>NZ_KK037166.1:11639746-11646492 GCF_000568255.1 Kutzneria sp. 744 | reverse complement strand
CAGCGTGCACGGGAGTTGAGAAATCCATGCAGGCGACTGCGGAGATCGACACCCACTGACAGGGATCTCGAGTCGCCACTGGCAGAAGCCTCGGGCTTAACGGTTGCTGCGCCATCGGTGTTGAACGCAGAAACTCTGTCAGTAGCGACCGCAGAAAAGATGTCGGCGATGGCATGCCAAGATCGTGCCGTCGAAGGTCGTGTGTGGAATCACGGGCGATTCCTACTTGTCGGCGACACTTCAGCCGGCATCATCTTTGTTGTCGTCGGCGCTGCGTAGACGGGCAAACTCTTCCTGCACGATCGACCATACGAGGTCTTCGCCGATCTCGTCGCGATCGAAGGTCTCGGTCCAGCCATATTGCGGCATTTCCTCGGCGGTGAGGTAGCCACGTTTGTGTCCGGCTAGCGTCCACAGCCGTACGAGGGTGGCACGCTCGACGAGCCAGGCTTCTTCGCCGGTCGCACACGGCAAGGTCTTGAACAGGGCCCACCCCTCCCTGTGGTGCGAGGCGATCCGATCCTGGCGCGTACCGATGTTCGCAATCCCCGGCTTCACCGCCTTAGCGCCCATGTGGATCACGACGTACACCAGGGACGGTGCACTGTAGTTGAAGCCCGGCTTCTTGCAATACCGGCAGCCGGAGCCATTGCGAACCTTGGCGTACTTGACCGAGACCTCCCGGTCGCAGGTCAGGCAGCAGCAACGCCACTTCGCCAACGCGCTGCGGTAGGGCTCCAGCGGCTCAAACCCCTGCTCCCGCATGAACGCAACCGCCAACTCGTGCGGGAAGCGGCGAGAATCGCCGCGCTGTAAAGCCGCGCAGTACCGGCATCCGTGTCCATCGCGCACCGAGTTGTACGACGGCGACACTTCCTTCCCGCACTTCTCGCACCGACACAGCCACTGTGCATTGGCGCCCGGGTAATCTACCAGTGGTTGCAGGCCAGCTGCGCGCAGCACGGCGGTAGCGGCCTCGGGATCCAGGCGGAGAGCGTCTCCGCGCCGGTTCTCCCAGCACCATCGGCAGCCGTGCCCGGCACGCACGCTGCTGTAGCTTGGCGCGCACTCGCGCTCGCAAGTTCCACAGCGGCATAGCCAGGGCTGATCGGCACCCGGATACTCCACCAGCGGCTCCAAGCCGCGCTTCCGCATCAGCGCCGCTGCGGCGGAGGGATCTACGGTTTTTCCAGAGCAGTACCGGCAGGCATCTTGCCCCTGCTTGATGCTGTTGTACCTGGGGCTCACCGTGCGGCCACACGCCGAGCATTCACATAGCCAGGGCTTGCCGGCGCCCGGGTAGTCGACCAGCGGCTCCAAGCTGTGCCCCTGCATGAACGCCGTAGCCGCGTCCGGGTCGAGCTGGAGTGCCTCAGAGATCCGTTGGAATCCGCACCATCGGCAGCCGCGGCCTGAACGCACGCTGCTGTAGCTTGGCGCGCACTCGCGCTCGCAAGTTCCACAGCGGCATAGCCAGGGCTGATCGGCACCCGGATACTCCACCAGCGGCTCCAACCCGTGCTCCCGCATCAGCGTGGCCGCCACGTCGGCGTCGAGCCGACGACTGACGGCGGCGTGGCGACGCCCGCACGGCAGGCAACCGGATCCGGTCGCTCGCACATAGGTGTAGCGGGGGGTGGTCTGCTCTCCACACGTCTTGCAGCGGCACAGCCACGGCTCGCCGGCACCTGGGTAGTCCACCAGCGGCTCCAACCCGTGCTCCCGCATCAGCGCCGCCGCCGAGGCGGGGTCCACAGTGTGACCCGAGCAGTACCGGCAACCGCCCCCGGCCTGAACACTGTGGTACGTCGGCGAAACCGTGCGCTGGCAGGTCGTACAGCGACACAGCCAGGGTTCCCCCGCACCTGGGTAGTCCACCAATGGCTCGAACCCCGCCGCGCGCATTACGTCTGCCGTCTCGGTCGGATCGAGTCGGTGCGCGGCCTCAGTTCGGCGACGTCCGCACGCCCGGCAGCCGAAACCCTGCTTCACATTGTCATAGGTCGGCGTCGATTCATGGCCGCACATCAAGCAGCGACATGGCCACGGAGTACCGGACCCCGGGTAGGGCGCCAGAGGTTCGTAGCCATGCTCGCGCATCAACGCAGCAGCCTTCTCGGGGTCCAAACGACGGGTCGCCGCACGACCCCGCGTGCCGCAGTGTCTGCAGCCGGATGAGCCGATGGACTTCACCGAGTGATACGTTGGCGTGACTTCCTCACCACAGCGAAGGCAGCGGCACAACCACTTCTTGATCGCCCCTGGATACGGCGCCAGCGGTTCCAGGCCCCGCTCGCGCATAAGGGCCGTTGCCTGGTCCGGATCGATGACCTGCCCAGCGCATACCCGGCACCCGTGCCCCTTGACCGCGGTGGCGTATCGCGGTCTGACCTCGGCCCCGCACCGCAGACAGCGACACAGCCACGGCTCGTTCGCCCCCGGATACGACACTAGCGGCTCGAACCCCTTGTCGCGCATGAAGTTGGCGGCGTCGCCGGGATCGATGAGTCGTCTTCCCATGGCCCGACATCAGATCACTAAACCTTGCAATCGAATGCCATTTGCGGCATGGCGTGTCGTGCACCTGCGCGCTTTGGTTCGCGGAGCGTTCGGGCTGTGGTCAGGCGCCGCCCGAGCCGGGCAGCGCCGTGGTCTTGTCAATGCCTGACGCGTCCGAGAGCACCAGGCCCGGCTGGTGGAGGTCTGTCTGTCGGCAGTTGAGCCGGGCCAGCAGCCGGCAGATCCTTCGTGCACCTGTCCGCAGCCGCATGGGCCGCGAATGCTGGGCGGATCAGGACCGTGGCACGAGGTAGGTTGACCACTGGCGGGCATCGGCACCGAGGACACCTGTGGTCCATGCACGGAAGTACAGTTCCTGCCACCGTGTAATCGACGCGCAGATGATCTCGTTCACCCGTGTCCTGGACTGCGCGTAGCCCGGGCCACCCATGGTCGCGAGGAGTGTCGGGTCGCTCTTCCAGACGAGGTTGTCCGTCGTGGTCCATAGTTCCCGGGGTGAGGGCTTGGCTTGCGGGCTCTCCGCGAGGGCGTCGAGGTTGTGAAAGCGGCCCTGGGTGCCATAGCGGTCCAGGGTTTCCAGCATTGCGGCCAGCACGCGGTCCTGGGCGACTTCGTCCAGCATCCTCCGGATGAGTGGTGCGACGCTGGACTGATCGGCATGCGATGCCATGTGCTCCCGGCACTTCCGATCGAGCAACACGACGCGGTGGCCCCAGGAGTCCTTCATGGTGGTTTTGTCGGGCCAGCAGCCGCTGTCTTGGATGCCCGCCATGCCCAGCGTCAGCTTGGTCGTCTTCTCGACGCCGATGGACAGGCACGCCAACAGCGGGTCAGCGTCGTGCGCCGCTGACTGGTAGCGCCCGAGCATTTCGACAGCGGTCTTTAGGAGACTGGCTGCGGCGTCCAGTTCGTCCACAAGCGCCCGCACGACGGGCAGCCTGATCCCACTGGAGTTCACCACTGGCCCATCATCGCAGGACCCCGACGTCATCTGGGGCCGTTGAGCGACCTGCGCCTCACACGTCCAGAATGTCCACGGTGTCGGGTATGAACTTCAAGCGGGCCGGCGCGATCCGCACCGAGGACCGCGTGGATGTCGTCGTGCACGCCAACGGGGATCCGGCGCGGGAGATCCGGCTGGCGCTGTTGCCGTTCCTCGTGGGCGGGGCGAAGCACCGCATGTCGTAGGTGCCAGCTCGCCGTCGGTCCGGGCGAGGTAACGCGGTTGCCCTACGAGCCGAAGAACCAGGTACAGCGGTGTCCACAGTGGAGGGGGCCATGGCCCGCACACCCACGCTCGCGCCGCGGGTGCTGTACGTGGCGATCCCAATGATCGTGACGATCCTGTTCGTGGCGGTCCTTGGGCTGCTCTTCCTGGCGTTGGGGCGACGGGAATCCGTGCTGCTCGGCGTGTTTGCCACGACGCGATCGTGGCGATCCACACGACGTCGAGTCGCCCTGACGCGAAGCGTCTGTGGGTGCTCGACGCCGAGGCTGCTGAGCCGAGGTCGCCGGTAGCCTGATCTGACGTAGACGCTCACGGGATGCCCTTCGAGACATCACGGGTGACGGCGACCGGGGAGACCATGGATTGGAAAGGCTGATTGCGGCTGGACCGGACTAGCGGTCAGTTCAGTCGGCCTTGGCAGGTGCAGCGGTCGTGCCGGCTGGTGCCCACGCAGCCGTCGAGGACCGTCTCGCCGGGGTCTGTGGACAACCTCGGTCTGGTGGATGATCGTGTTGCTCATGGACGGGGACCTGGTGATCCGCGGCGCCGACTCGGTCGAGGATGTCGTTGCCAGGTCCGGACATGACCCGCTATTCACCTGGGCTGCCGGGGCCCGCCGAGAGCGGTTCGGTTGGGTATGCGCCTATACGATCGGCCTGCTCAGAACCGACTTGTCGCAACGTGACCGGCTCATGGTCGCCGGCCGGCCAGAGGCCGTGGCCGCGCTGGCAAACCACGTCTGGGCCGAACACACCCGGCGGTGCGCCTGACCGGCGACGCCGAGCTGATCACCGCTGTCGCCCGGGTCCGGCCCGATCTGGGCGTCTCCGAGACGTTCGGCTGGATGCAGGTGGCACCGGAAACCCTGCGGCAGCCCCAGAAACCGATCGAGGCAGTGGTCGAGTGGCTGCCCGAACAGGCCGATACGGAGGTGGCGCGTCTGCTGGCGAACAGCTTCCCGGACGCCGAAGCCCAGCCGGGCGGCTGCGGCGTGCGCCGGTGGGCGGGCATCCGCGAGGCCGGCGAGCTGGTCGCGACGGCGTGCGAGGCGTGGTCCGCGCCCGACCTGGGCGTCATGGCCGGCGTGACGGTGGCCCGGCACGCGCGCGGCCGTGGCCTCGGACGGGCCTTGTGCGCGGCTGTGCTGACATGGCTGTGTGCCGAGCGCGGCCGCGTGGCCCTGATGGCGGACGCGGGGAACACCACCGCGGTGCGGCTCTACTAGGAGCTCGGCCTGAGCTGGCGCCCGATCCGATCCGGACGCCACCCCGACGTATCCCGCCCCGAGGACGCCGATCACGCGGTGAGCTGGTCCATCGTCCAGCCGCAGCGACCGACGAACTCACGCAGCCCCGATCCGGCGTCCTCATGCGGAGCCAGCCGACGCGCCAGCGTGCGGGTGTGGCGGTGGTGCTGGACCTCTTCGGGCGCGTGCTGCTCGGCCTCGAGCACCGAGTGGAGCGCGCCGACCTCATCGCGCAACGCGATCCGGACACGGGCGACGTCGGACAACGCTCGGCCACGTCGCTCCGCCAGCTCGCCGGGCAGCCTGTCCAGGCCCGGGCCGGCAGGATCTGGAGATCAAGCTGCCCGGCGGCCGACGGCCGCCGCTCAAGGACTGTCTGGACTGGACGGAACGCCGCGAACACCTCGGCGGCTCGCTACCCGCCGCACTGCTCCAGCACGCCGTCGACCGCGGCTGGTGGAACGCGGACCGGACCGCAGCATCAGGCCCTCGACGCCGAGGCCTTCGCGATGCTCGTGTAGCGGATCCCCTGTCGTGAGCCTGGTTGTGCTTTTGCGCTCGTTTGAGTGCTGTATTTAGTTGTCACTGACACTATAGTGATATTATCCAACTAGAGAGTACGCGGTGTCGGACGGACGAATTCCATGGCCACGGGCTCCCGCGCGGCCGCTCCCGACTGCTCCAACTCCACCGCCGCCTCACACGTAGGGGCCAGGACAGCGGGTCGATAGGTCGTTCAATCGATCACGCGGTGTTGCCACCGACTTTCCGCAGGCACCTCGGCCGACACCCTCAGGATCACGGTCCGTTCCATGCGCCGCCTGGCGGGCAGTTCGACAACCGACTCGAACAGCTACACGGCGCCCACAGGATATGCCGCAGCGCGGCGTTCCCGATCTACCAGCCACCAGGGCGGACATGTCTACAACACCACTCCCCCAACACCAGAACTCAGGTTGAAGGCAGCGCGTGCCAGGCGGTCAGTTCCGCCCCGTCGCCACAACAGCACCAGTCTCAATGCGGTGCGAATATGTACGCCTCAGCGATTTCGACGGCGAACTGGCATAGGCTGAGGACTCCCACTGGCCCGAACAGCACCGACTATCTACTGTGGACGCTCATTGATCGTTGGGTGCGCGCCTCCTCGTCTCCCGTATCCACCGTCGCCCGCACTCCATGGCTGCCGTGTAGGACGTTTCAGGCAAGCCAGCCATCAGCTAGCTCACCCGGTCTTCAAGTAGGACAGTCGTCAGGTTCCCGAATTCGCCGCCGGGCCGTCCGCCGCCGCGATCGTCCCTGCACACCAGCACCTCGTCCTCCCGATCGTCTTCCGAACCCCAAATGATCAAGGGTCAGCCGGAGTGAAAAGATCTCGCTCTCGCTGATGACTTTTCAGCGTGGGTGAACTTGAGAGGCGTGGGTTGGCGCTGGCAGTAGTGCGTGATCTGCGAGAGCTTCGATCCCCGCGCCGCCGACCGTTGGGGAGGACTCGTCCGATGAAGTGGAACCTGCGCCTGGCCGCCGCCAATCGCGGCATCTGGAAGGCCAGCAACCTGCGCCGCATGCTCGGCGACCGGGGCGTGGAGATGAGCGTGGGCAAGCTGTCCGGGCTGTGGTCCGGCCAGGCGTTCATCCTGCGCCCCGAGGAGCTGGACGTGTTCTGCGCCGTGCTCGACTGCCGGATCGACGAGCTGATCGAGGCCGAGCCGGACAGCGCGCCAGCCCCCGAAGTCGGCCGCCGAGCCGGGGCCG
>NZ_KK037166.1:11626854-11639646 GCF_000568255.1 Kutzneria sp. 744 | reverse complement strand
GGAACCGCCGCTACTGCCACAGCTGTCGCCGGTCGACGAGCGGCACCCTCGTGCAGCCGCAGTCCTGGTTGGACAACCCATCCGAGCCCCAACGCTGCGCGCAGCGGTCTTCCGCGCGGTCGAGATCGGCAAGGCACACGGCTGGACGCAAGACCTGATCACCCGGGTCGCATCCGGGCTGTTCGTCGTGCTGGACGGCCACCCGCAAGGACAGAAGATCCGGCTGTCGGACCTGCCCCACCGCAAACCCACCTACGCTCCTGGCCCAGGTGCTCGACGACCTCGGCCTGCTCGACGATGACACCACGCCAGCGATCCGCCGGTGGGTCGACAACCGAGCCGGCGCCGACCACCAAAGACCCCGAAGCATCACGCTGCGCGGCGTCGAGGGACTGCAGCGGCGGTCGGTTCTGTCGGGGATTGGTTGGGGGTTGTGTTATTAGTGTGCTGGATTTAGTCGGCACTGAAACGATAGTGGCTACATCCACCTTGAGAGCATGCGGCGTCGAGCGCTCGAACTCCGTGGTCACCGGCTCCCAAGCCACCGCCCCGGTTCGTCCCAGATGACCCGACCGAAGGCCTAGTCGCCGAAGTGGCTGCCGAAGCCGAGTGTGGCCGGCCACTCCGACTTCTCCGTCAGCGGCGCTTGCACCACTCCCCCGCGCCGACATCCGGACATGGTCTGAACCCAGCTGGCCGAACTTCAGAGCATGGGGCAATTGGGCTGAGACTAGCGGCAAGGCCGTGTAGTTAGTGGGTGGGTGCGGCTGTCAAGCCCGCTGAATAAGGCAACGGAGTCCCTGCTAGAACGGTGTCGACCAAGATCACCAGACAGCAGAAACTCCGTTGAACACACAGTCTTCCATCACCCGCACGATCACCGTGGCCGGGGGCCGATACGCGCCCGGCCACCTCGGCGAACTCACCCAACACCTCCCCTTCGAGATGATCGACGAGGCCCTGACCGCCACCCGCACCACCCAACACCGCCTGCGGGACCTGCCCTCCCGGGTGGTGGTCTACCTGCTCCTGGCCGCCTGCCTGTTCCCCGAGGTCGGATACTCCGGTGTCTGGCGCAAGCTGACCGCCGCCCTGGACGGCCTGCCCACCGCCACCCCCACCGCCAGCGGACTGGCCACCGCCCGCCAGAGGGTCGGTGCCGCACCCCTGCGGTGGCTGTTCGACCTGCTCCGCGGCCCCGCCCCCACCGGCCGACAACCCGGAACCTGGTGGCGGGGCCTGCTGGTCTGCGCCATCGACGGCACCACCCTGACCGTGCCCGACAACCCCCGCACGCTCACCCGATTCACCAAACAACGCGGCAACCACGGCGGCACCGGCTACCCCCAGATCCGACTGGTCGCACTGCTCGCGTGCGGCACCCGCACCCTCATCGACGCGGTGTTCGGCCCCACCACCACCGGCGAGACCACCTACACCCCACAGCTGCTACGCAGCCTGCACGCCGGCATGATCCTGCTGGGCGACCGCAACTTCGGCGCCGCCGGCCTGCTCGCCCAGATCGCCACCACCGGCGCCGATCTGCTGGTACGCCTGAAAAACGGCCGCACGATGCCGATCCTGACCCGCTACCGAGACGGCTCCTACCTCTCAATCCTGGGCGGCCTGCGAGTGCGCGTCATCGAGTGCGAGATCACCATCGCCACCACCGCCGGCCGGCACACCGGGATCTACCGGCTGACCACCACCCTGCTCGACCCCCACGACTACCCGGCGGCCGAGTTGATCCGGCTCTACCACCAGCGATGGGAGACCGAAACCGCTTACCTGGAACTGAAATCGTCCATCCTGGGTGGCCGGGTGCTCCGCGCCCGCACCCCGGTCGGCATCGAGCAGGAGATCTACGCCCTGCTCGTCACCTACCACCTGCTCCGCACCGCCATGGCCGACGCGACCAGCACCCGACCGGATACCGATCCGGACCGGGCCAGCTTCACCATCGCCTGGCACACCGCCCGCGACCAGATCGTCGCGGCCACGAACATCATCGCTGGCACGGTCATCGACCTGGTCGGCACGATCGGCCGGCACATCCTGGCCAACCTCCTGACCGCCCGACGGCTCCGGGTCTGTCCCCGCATCGTCAAACGCGCCATCTCCAAGTACCAGGCCCGAGGACCGAACATCGACCGGACCAGCTACCAGGCCACCGTGAGCATCGACATCCTGACACCGGCAGACCCTTGACAATCACCACAACCGCATAACTACACGGCCTTGAGACTAGCGGGCAAGTGTGGCCGGACCGGCAGCCGCCAGCGTGGTAGCGGCGCGGGTCACCCGATCAGTTTGCTGCTCCACAGGTCCAATTTGTCGACAGCGCTCACGCTGTATCGGCTGAACCCGGCTATGCGGTTTGCCAGGCTTCGCGGCACCAACGGCGGCCGTCCAACACCGCCACACGACGCCCACCCAACTAAATTGCTGTAGGTGTGCACCTGGCGCAACGTGCGGCGATACGCGTGCCAGTCGTTCGCCGCTGTCTGGCGGATGCGCAGCCTTGGAGGACGGCCGGCGACGGAGTACAGCCACAGCCTACGAAGGGCGCGAGTGTTAAACGCCAGTAAGCGCTCGCCGTAACTTCCGCATCAGCTGCCGACGGATCGGCGCATAAACACTCCTCGATGAGGTAAGGTGACCTCACTGACGTCGCGTGTTGGGTTCGGTTTCACGGCGCTCGCTTCGGCGGACAAGGAGTTCTCAATGGCACAGAAGACCATCGTCCAGCTGATAGACGACCTCGATGGCGGTGAGGCCAACGAGAGCGTGTCCTTCGGTCTCGACGGTGTCGAGTACACCATCGACCTGTCCGAGGTGAACGCGAAACAGCTGCGTGAGGGCCTGTCCTCGTTCGTCGAGAAGGCGCAGCGAGTCGGCGGCCGCAAGCAGCGTGGTACTGCCGCCACGGCCGTGAAGGCGGGCGGCGACCGCGCGCAGAACCAGGCCATTCGTGAGTGGGCCCGCAGCCAGGGTGAGAAGATCTCCGACCGAGGCCGCATCCCGGCCGAGCTGGTGGCGAAATTCCAGGCCGCCCATTAGCCCTGTGGACGGCGGGTGTGGCGGACTTCGCCGCGCCCGCCCCCAGACCGAGCCGGGTCACCCGCGCTCAGCGGCACGCTAACCTAATGCTTGAAGACCGCCAGCAACGCGAACTCTGAACTGCGAGGCCTGCGCCTCGCCCGACACTCCCACGCGGTGAGACGCGTGGAGGACCGACCGAGGCGTCGCCGTATACGCTGCTGGTATGGGTGGCAGCACAGTTGACTCGACGCCACATGGGGATGTCCAGTTCTACTACGACGGTATTCAGCAGCTCCACGGCCTGCTCCCCCGCACGTGCAGGCTCGGCGGCCATGATCTGAGTGTCGTTGGCTACACGCACGCTTTTGTCGACCGGCCTGGGGAACACCGCCTGATCGTGATGCGGTGCCCACATTGCACGCGGCCCGATGACACCTGGGTGCTGGTGATGGTCAAGGCACAACGTCCGTACAAGGTCGAATTGGACGACGGCCGGTACGAACATCTCAGGCCGCGGACCACCGAGCCGTTTGCAGACTAGGCCCCGTTCATGCAGAGGTAGATTGCGCTGTGTATGACTACGCCAGTCGCACGGTCACGGAGAGCACGGGCCCACGGTGGCGGTCGCACCAGTCGCGGGCGCTCTTCTCGTAGTCCTCCGCCGTCACCCCGGTCGCTGCCGCCATGTCAATCCCCCGAATCTCCGTGCCTGGCGTCATCTCTGCTGATCACTGCGGTGGACACGTTCACGACGGCGGGTGACCGCCCGATCGTGTCGACTGGCGGCATGCTGCTGAGCAGCCACGATGGACCGTGTGCAGGTGGTGTGGAGGTTCCCGGTCGGCTTCGACGTCGTGGCGCTGGCCGACGGCGCCGAGCTGGAGCGGTGGTAGACCTGCGACCTCTATGAGCGGCTGCTGCTGGCCGGCGTGCCGGTCACCTACGACCCCACCGTCGCGGCCGGCATGTTCGGCAGCCGGCCCCACTACATCGAGCTGCCGGTGGCCATGACCGCCGACCTGGACACTGCCCGCAGGCCAGGCCGACCAGCTGCCGGCAGAGGCCGCCGAGATCGACCTGGACTGGTACCAGAGGCACGCCGATGCCGCCTGACCACGGCCGGTCCGCGGCGGAGGCACTGCTGCTGGCCGAGCTCGACCACCGCGGCGAGCCGACCCGGGAGCAAGCCCAGGAGGCGTTGTGGGCGTCCGGATCAGTCGAGGACCCGGTGATCCAGGCCGGCCGCTGGTACCTGCCCACCTGGCGCCCCTGCCGGCGGTCGGATTCTCCGGTGTCGCCACCTACGCGCGCGAACACCAGCTGACGTACGTGGAGGGTTTCCTGCTCGACCTGGCCGACGAGGTCCGACCGGCCGCGTGGGTGGTAAACGCGACGTGATCATACCCGGCACCGATGGGATGGCGTTCCCGGGCGTGCCTCTACGCCCGGAGTTCGCCGACACCGTGCGCCGGCGAACTCCGGGCGGCGTCGGTGCTGCACCGGCAGAGCATGGACCGGTGGCGGCTGGTCGAGTTCGGGCTCCCCAGCAACGCCGTCGCCACGACCGGCTGAGTCCCGCGAAGGACAGTCCGCAACGCCGGAATGTTCGGTCGACGTCGGCAGACAGCTCAGCTGACCAGTGAAATCGCCAAACAGGAAATGTCAGGGGCCGGTGGCATGCTCAACAGCATGGATGAGGTGAACCGTCAGGACGACCCGCTCACCATGATGGATGCCCGCGCCTTTCTCGAAGGGGTCAGCCGCCGCCAGCGCGTCCGCTTCGGCGCCGCAGACTCGCGCCTACGCTGCACCATCGGGCGCAGCCACACCGTGCACGCGGTCGTCGACGCGGAGTGGATCGGCGGAGTCCCGATCCTTGTACCCGCATGCCGTATCGGCATCAGCGGATGGAACCTCGACCGCATGCATCCGACCACCGAGCCGGCATCGTGCCAGCGCGCCGCATGCCAGTCAGCGGCCACCACCGCGCATCGCGCCGCCCCATCGACCAGACCGGCTCGTCGAGACCGCTCCCCCGTCGGCGTACAACAGCAACTGCTGCTCGACTTGTCCGCATAGGCATCTGCAAACCGACCTCGCAGACGCCGGCGTCTTGGATGCCGGCAACCCAACGTATCCAAGACGGCTGCCAACATTGAGCGCCGCTCGCGTCCGGGAGACCACGCGCGGCCTGAGCAACCTCAGGTTCGAGGCTGCGGGCCACATCGTCTTCGATCTCCAGAAGCGCTTCGAGGACGTCGTTCCTGTCAACGACTGGGACATCGAGATCTGATCAGCCGCTGCAGATCACGGCCGCGTCTCTGTCAGCCTTCTTCTCAGAAACCCACCGCAACGCCAACTGCTCGGTGACCGGCTGTTCGATCCGCACCACACTTTCGGCGATCACCCATCCATGATCCTGCCGTGCTGCGATTGGCAGCACGGCATCTCGAATCCCCGCCGTTGACATCGGCCGTGCGGCGCCCGTCCTCCATCGCCAGCAGGTACCGCGCGTCCGAGAGGAACCTGCGGCCATCCCTAGACCCAGCTGAGATTGGGATCGTCCTACGCGTCGGCATGCCGACGACCAACCCTGATCGACGCCGCCATCGGCCTCGCGCTGACCGCCCAAGACTCGACCGCAGCTCCAGCCTCTCGACGCTCAGTCCTTCGCGGCGGTGGGTGCCCAGGTGCTGTACTGGGCGCGCAGGCCGAACTCACTGCCGGTCGCGCTCTCCCCCGCCGCTGACCAACGCTCTAGACCCGTGTTCCGCACATGCGGGTTGATCAACGCTGGTGATCATCTGAGGTGGCTGATTCGATCATCTTGGCCTGGTCGGGTCAACCTCCAGCAGGGCCAGGAGTCTGGCCTGTAGTGGTGGTGGTTGTGGAATGCCGGGAGGTTCGCTTGCGGTGGCGGGGATGAGCCGGAGCCGGGCCAGCGCCTCGAAGATCAGCCGGCCGGTGGGTTTGGCTGGTCGCCCGACGTAGAGTCCGTCGAGTGTGGTCTGCGGGACGATCGCCAGCCGTGCCTGGCGTTCGATCAGGCAGAAGATCAGCAGTGCCAGGCAGATCACGGTGATCAATGCGGTAATCCGCCGGTTGTTCTTGAGGAACATGGGCGCCACCGCCAATGGTCCCTTGAACGCGCCGTATCGGCGTTCGACTGCCTCCTGGCCCTTGTAGCGGCGCAGCACCTCGGGTGCGTCGGCGTGTGCGGGATCGAGGTTGGTCAGCAGCGCGTGCCAACCGTCGAGGGCGGCCTCGGCGGCCAGGGCCTGTTCGTCGAACGTCCAGGCCAGGGTGGTTTTGCCGGTGGTGGGGTCGATGCCCACCGTGGTTTGCAGGAAGGCGCTCACCCTGCGGGCTCGGCTGATCGCGGCGATCCTGGCGGTGACCGACGCGGTGTCGGGGTAGTGCCGGCTGCCCAGCCCGCGTTGCAGCCGGGTGAGGTCGTCGCGGGCCTGGTCGAGTTTGCGCTCTCGTGCGGTGACGGCAGCCTGGGCGCGGGCGGTGGAGTGCACGAACACCCGGCGCAGCGTGAGCACGGGATCCTTCTTGCGCGGCCCGGTCAACGTCATGGTGTCCTCGATCACCCGCCACCGGCCCCGCTCGGCGGGGGCCTTGCCCAGGTCTCGTTCGGCCACGTGGCCGACCTCGACGGTGGCGTGGATGTCCAGCGTGGCAAGGACAGCGGCCGGCACGTAGATCTTGGACGCGGGCGCCAGGAATGTGACACCGGCGTCGGTCATTGCCGCCAAGTTGGCGTAGGACACCAGTTTGGAGTCTCCGACCAGTAAGAAATCCCGTGGTGTAGCCATTTTCGTCAGCGCGGTCATCGTCGCGACGACTTGGGTCACCTCGCCGGCGTTGCCGTCGTAGGCGCGGTGGAACACCGGGATCGCGCCGTCCGCGGTGACCGCCAGTCCGGCCTGGATCTGTTTGAGGTCGTGGCGGCGGTCTTTGGGGTGTCCGTATTTCGGGGCCGGGTAGTCCTCGTCGTTGTCCTGGAAGTCCCCGTGCAGCGAGATCGAGGTCATGTCCCAGTGCAGCCGCGACACGTCCAAGCCGAACGCCGAGATCGCTTGGGCGCCTACCGATCCGATGATCCCTTCCAGTTCGGGCGCGATCGCGTCCAACGCCCGTCCGATCCGGTCGTCGTTCAACCACTCGGCGGCGATGCCGAAGACCTCCTCGACCGCCCACTGATCCGCCCACTGCGACACCCGCACCAGCGGTGCGGGTGAGGTGAGCCGGTTGGCGATCAGCGCCTCGATCACCTGCCCGTGGCTTAGATGCGCGAGATCACGCACTGGGCAGACCCGGTCGATGATCCCGGCCAGGTCCAGACGGCGGCAGTAGTCGGCCACCACCGGCAACGCACCCAGCGCCTTCTCCACCCTTGCCGCGACATACCGAGCCTGCCGTCGATGTTGACCCACGACCGGACACCCTGGCAGACCCCCTGGTCAGGCAGCCACCGGGCCGCCCGACCAGGCCACTCACGCCCATGTGCGGAAGACGGGTCTAGAGCGGGTAAGACCGAGCCAGGGTCCCCTTTTACGGGAGTTGAGAAGGGACCGCGTCGCCGTGCCGGGAGTTGGATCCGACCAGGCGCAGCGCAACGGTGTACGCGGCAGTATGGCAGCTGTGGTGACACGATCAGGGGAACTCTGATCGCTGTGGGCGGCGGCGATGTAGAGCTGGTCATCTCGAGGCCCGTACGCGGTCGCGGCTGGTGCCAGGCAGCTGTCCGCCCGGTCCAGTCGCCGCGGCCAGCTCCTTCCTTGGCGCGGGTTCGCTGCCGGATCGGTGGCCTGCGCGTCGCTCGGCGGCGTCGGTGACACAGCGGCAGCAGTGCCGGTCGCGTGTTCGTGCGCGCCGGCCGCGCGAGGCCGCCGTAGGGTGGACCAGTGCCCGCCAGCGCTGCCTCGCCGTACTCGACAGGGGGCGGCGGTGTTCGCCTGGAACACCGCTACGGACGACATTGCGCTTTTCACTCTGCTTTCTCTTGCTTGGGATCCGACCCCGAGCTAAGTCCCCATGTTACCAAGGGGTTAACAGGTGGCGTGTAGGTCCTGTAGCGAACTACAATGAGACAAATAGCTATTGGTCTCCTGCTTCAGAAAACAACTCACAAATGGGTCTCCCGAATATTATAGAATTCTAGTACGGACATGCCACCAGATGATAAAATCTATTACCTCGTACACCCTCTTCGTAGTAGTGGTCCTGGGTACACGGTCGGCCGCGAAAGCCCCGCTGTCCCCAGACCAACGAACTCGCGCGAATCGCGCAGGGCGTCAGCTCGCCCCACGACTTCCGAGACGCTGTCGGCAGGCCTGCGGCGGCCAACCAGGACGTCCGGAACCGACTGGTCCACCTGGTCGCGCTCGTGCAGCAAGCCATCGCTGGAGATCCCGAGCTCGGTGCCGTGGACGCCGATGAACTGACGTGGCGGTGGTTGTCCGCGCTGCGGATACGGCAGCTGCGGCTGGAGGGGGTCGACGAGACCGACCGCACGATCGCCGTCGCCGAGCTGCGCCCGATCGCGGCAGGCGGGTCGGCAGAGGTCGCTGATGCGGTCTTCGCCGCGCTGGCCGAACGGACCGGTGGGTGGGCCTCAGCCGGCGCCCGGCTCGATGAGGCGCTCATTCGCCGTGCGCTCAGCGGCTACCCGATCGACCGCTCGCCGACGTATCCGCAGGCGTGGTCCACGCTCGACGGATTGGGGCGCCGGCTGCGGGACGCCGTCCGGCCAGACCTCGTCGCCGGTGAGGTCCGCCTTGAGCTTGAGCGTGTCGAGGAGCGCACGCGGCTCCACGATGTGCTCGAGGACGCCGGCCGGCGTGGGACGGCCGTGGTGGTCACTGGCGAGCCGGATGTCGGCAAGACGGCCCTCACACTGCGGGTCCTCGAGGATCTTCGTGCCGGGGACGCGGCGGTGATGTCGCTGAGTCTGCGTGATCTGCCTGCCTCGGTGGTCGAGGTCGAGCGGTTGTTCGGCGGTGTGCCGATAGCGGACGTGCTCGGCGGCAGCCCGACCCGGCCGGTCCGCCTGCTCGTCGTGGACGGTGCGGAATCCGTGTTGGACGGTCGCGGCGAGCTGCTGCGGGAGCTGGCAACAGCGGCGTTGCGGGCCGGTGTCGGCGTCGTCGCCGTGACACGCACCGATGGATCCGGCCGCGTGTTGGAGGTGCTGCGCGCGGCGACGGCGCTCGTGGGCGGAGCGGACGCACCGCGCGAGCACGTCGTGGGCCGCCTTACTCCGCAGGAGCAGCAGACGCTGGTCGACACGTTCCGGTCGCTGCTGCGGCTCAGCGCTGATGAGCGCAACGGATGGCTGGTCGGCAGGCCGGGCTTGGTCGACCTGCTGCTGCGCGTGGGCAGGGTCGTCGAGTCCAGCGACCTGCTCTCCGAGGCCGACGTGTTCGTCGCGGTATGGAACGGTTTGGTCCGCAACCACGAGGAACGCACGCCCAACGGCACGTCACCGGATGATCGGGAGCAGGCCGTGTTGGCTGCCGCCGGCCGCCTCCTGGACCACCATGACACGGCGTCGCCCGGTGGAGCGGTGCGCGCTGAGCTGCGCTCTGATGGCGTGCTCCAGTCGCCGGCCAATCCGGCGCTGGCGCCGGGCGGTGACGAGTTCGCCACGGACCTGATCCGTGATCTCGCGCTCTGCCGGTTCTTCCTCGCTAGGGGCTGGCAGCCGCTGCGCGACGCCGACGCTCCCCGCTGGGCCATCCGCGCAGCACGGCTGGCCTGCCAGGTCAGGCTGCTCGATCCTGATCAGGCCACAGCGTGGGGCGCCCTGCGACGCGTGTTCGACGATCTCGGTGACGCCCAGGGCCAGCGGTGGTCCGAGATCCCTTTCGAGGCCTTGCTGACGTTGTGGGACGCGAAGACCGCGATCGAGAAGGTGTGGGAGACGCTCGTCAGTGAGGACTTCGCCGGGCTGACAACCCTGCTGCGCCTGGCGAAACTGCGCTACGTCAAGGGAACCGTCGGGGACCGCTACGTGCTCGCCCCGGTTGTCGCGGTCACCTACGCCAGCGCGCACGATCTCGGCCGGGACGCCGAGCCGTACGCCCGGCGGGGGCTCACCGCAACGATGCACGAGCTCGTGCTCGCGTGGCTGCGGGGCCTGGCCACCGGCCCGGCGGGCCCCGATCCGTTGCGGCAGCAGGTGCGGGACCGAATTCTGGACGCCGAACCGGACGACACCGACGAGTTCGCGGTGGAGGCGCTGGCGATGCTGGGCGCCGACCTGGACGACCGCACCGAGCAGTGGTTGCGCACCGTCGCCGTCGACTGGCCGCACCGGCTGCAGCCGGCGATCGAGTCGTTCGGCGTCGCCATGAGCATGTCCGCCGTGCGTCCGCAGCTGCTGCTCGACCTCACCGAGGCGTACTACATCGAGCGCGCGGACTCGGACTACGCCCGGTACGGCGTGCACGCGCTCAGCGACGGCATCCGCGACGACCGGCACGGCCACAACATCGGGCATCCCTTCGCCGGCTGGTACTTCGGTCCCTTCTTCGGGCTGCTCGACCGGCTGCCGGCCCCGACCATCGCCATGATCAACCGCATGCTCGACCACGCCGCGACGAACCGAGTGCGCTCTCTCACCGCAAGCGGTGGCGCTGCGGGCACGGTCCCGGACACCGGCGTTGCCGGACTCGATCTCGACGTCGCGGGCCTGGGTCCACGCCACTATGTCGGTGACGGTCACGTGTGGGCGTGGTATCGCGGATCGGGCGTTGGCCCCTACCCGTGTATGAGCGCGCTGCTGGCGATCGAGCGGTTCGCCGACCTACTCATCAATCGCGAGGCTCCACTCAAGGCTGTCGTGCAGTGGCTGCTGCGTGACAGCCACAGCCTGGCGATGCCGGGTCTTGTTGTCGGGCTCCTGGTGCGCCACCTCAACCGCGCCGAGGATCAGCTCGACGAGTGGTTGACGCAGCCGAGCGTGTGGCACCTGGAGTTCGGCCGCGCCACGCAGGAGGGTCTCCACCACGCTCAGGTCCCTGATGCGGACGATGTGATCGGTCGCGATCGCCGACGGCTCACGCCACGTGACGTCGCGGCCGAGATGACGATCCGCGCTGTCGCGGCGGGTGACCAGGCCCGCCTGAACGTGCTGTCCACGGTCGGCGACCACCTGCTCGCCGCCGCCCGAGCCGCCGAGCCGGACGGCCCTGAACGGGAGGAAAACCTGGCCGCCGTCGAAGTTTGGGCAGCGGGGTTTCGCCCGGATAACTACCGGACCCAGCCGATGCCGGACGGGTCCGTCGCAGTGGAGTATCAGGCTCCGGAGCCTGTGGCAGCCGTGCTGGCCCGATCGGCCGCTGAGCTCGACGCAGGCAACGAAGCGCTGCGTTTGCAGATCACCTACGGCGCCCGCACCAACCCGGCAGACTGGCCCACCGACGCGCTCGCCGCCGACATCGCCGTCGCACAACACCTCGCGGCCGACCCGCCGGAGAGCATTGCCGTGCGCGCCGCCGATTCAGTGGCAGCCGTAGCAGCAGCCGCGCTTGTCAGCCACACGCGGCAACTGGCCACGGTGTCCGAGGCTGACCTCCAGTGGGCGGCGGACACGCTGCTCACCGCGGCCGCGGAGCCGACTGTCGGCAGGTTCGACGCCGAGTCGACGATCTACCCGATGGCGGCGGACCGCGCAGCCGCCCGCGCGCTGCCCTCCCTGCTGCTGCCGGTACTCCACCACGTCGATGTTGACCGCACCCGACTCACCGGGGCACTGACTTCACTCGCTGTCAGCATGTTCGACGAAGTCCGTCGGACGTTCGCGGCTGGGTGCGTTCCCGTCTGGGGCGCGCCCTGCATCGACGACGACGTGTCACCGACGGGATGCGAGCGCCACGCTCCACTGTGGACCGCCGTGCAGACCGGCCTGTCCGACTGCCGGCTCGGTCCGTGGAACCCCCAAACGCAAAGCAGGGAGGTTCTCCCCCTGACGGCTCCCTACGCGGAGTCGCTGGCGCTTGTGCCGACCACTGATCTGTTGGTGGACCGGCTCTCAACACCGATCGCCTGCGCCACGGCCGCCCGTTCGGCGGCCTGCACACAGCCCCAGGCATCCGCGCTGTTGCCCGTCATGCTGCAAGGGCACTGCCGCGGGTTCGACCACTGGATGACCGAGGGCTACGCCGGTTATGAGGAGGACCAGCGTGCCCTGGTCGCCCGCGCGCTGATTACGTTGACGGTCGAGGGTGAACCCGAGCACCTGGTCACCCATCTGCAGACCTTCGCGAGCAATGCCAACGCGCTGCACACCGTGCTCGACGACCTCGCGCGCGTCTTCACGTATGACGATCAGGCCCGCGCCGACCTGCCGGTTGTGTGGCCGCTGGTGCTGCGCACCGTGCTCGACGCCGTTGACGCCGGAGCCGACCTTCTGGGCAACCGGCACTGGGTCGACTACGCGCTGGGTGCGCTCCTGCCCACCCCGCAGGCACGACCAGCGGACCCCGACTTCGACGGCACCCTACGACGCGCACGCGCCGACTGGCTCGCGCCCGCAGCGCTGGACGGCCTCGTTGACCGCTGGATCGCGCTGGCCGTCGGCGAACCCGACGCGGCAGACGCGGTGGCGAGCTTCGCGCGCACCGCGTCGCACGACTGGCAGGCCACGGAAGGACTGACCTGGCTTGAAAGCATTATCGACAACCGGTACGACAGGTTCGCCGGGCGCTGCTGGTTCGTCGTGTCGTGGCTTGCTGAGCA
>NZ_KK037166.1:11616426-11626754 GCF_000568255.1 Kutzneria sp. 744 | reverse complement strand
TCGACGGGCTCGCCGGCGCCGGAGACCGCCGCGCCGTCGACCTCCAACGACGCGACGAATAGCTGAGGTGCCCGACGCCTGTGGGCTGCTCGCCGCCGACTCCACATTGGCTCCGAGTTCGTGGAGAACGGCAACTCTTCGCGATCCGCCAGGGAATAATGTGACAGCCTCTCAGGTTGTCGTATAGCTCGTTCGTCTTGGCTTGGCGCCCTTTTGTGGTGCCCCGGGGCGGCTGTAGGCTTCGCCGGTCGCGAGGACTCGTCCCACGTCGTGACGGGCGGCACGGCTGCGGTTTTTCGCGCGCCTTTGGCATGAGGTCTGACTGAGCCTTTTTCATCCTGACCTGGATGTGTTGGCCGGTAAGGGTTGCATGCCAGAGATCGGTTGACCGTCCGCGTGTCGGTCCCCGGAACGAGGCGAAGCCCCTGGTAGGACGGTGATCGACCAAGATCCATATCCTACGCAAGGGCTTCAGATGCTGTTCTACCGTGCCGCGCCGCCGTTGTCACATCAGACCCTGACCTTCGTGTCCGACCTCATCCGCGCCCACCGCCAGCAGATGGGCTCGGTATGGCGCACGCTCAACCCGGGACAGCAGGCGTTGCTGGTGCTGGTGTACCTGCGCAAGGGCGAGCCGTTCGCCGAGGTCGGCGCCGGGTTCGACGTCTCGACCACGACGTGCTGGCGGTATGTCAACGAGACCGTCGAGTTGCTCGCCGAGTAGGCCCCGAAGCTGCGGGCTGCGCTGCGGAAGGCGAAGCGGCGGGGCATGGCCTACGTGATCATCGATGGCACGCTGATCCCGATCGATCGTGTCGCCGTGGACCGGCCCTTCTACTCGGGCAAGCATCGCAGGCACGGGGTGAACCTGCAGGTCATCGCCTCGCCGGACGGCACGATCCTGTGGGTGTCCGGCCAGTTGCCGGGCAGCACGCATGACACCGCCGCCGCCCGGATCTGGAACATCCTGGCCGCGCTACGCGACGCCAGCCTGATCGCGTTGGGCGACAAGGGCTATCACGGCTACGACGAGACTGGCCGCCGTCTACGCCACCGTTTCTATACGCCCTTCGGCGTGAGGTCTTACCCAACGTCCGACATGGCGGCTATGCGCGTGGGCGTATCTCTCGGGTTTCTATACGCCCTTCGGCGTGAGGTCTTACCCAACCCTATACGGCTTGGCGGGGCTCTGAGCAGCGACGATACAGCGGCGTTACACGCGAGGCCGCATCGGGAGCCTCGGGTGATCGTTTTCTCATGGCGGCAGGCGCATTGCGGCTGTTCCCGGCCTCGCACACGAGAACCGCTGTCGATCTTCACGACACCCTCCCCAATCGGAGTAAGCATCAGAGTGCCACCCAGTACGGCTTGTCCAGTTCCCGGTCCGCGTTGGCCGATCGCAGCAAGCCTAGACCGGCAGCCAGCGTACGCCGGCAGGATATACGCCGCATCCGTCACCGGTTCGATCATGGACGTCAGCGTGAGGCCTTGCCCAACTCCTAGCCTTCATCGCCGCCTGGATCTGGATCAAGCGACTTTTTCTGTATACCCTTCGACGTGAGGTCTTACCAAATTCCACCCGACAGTCGAAACCGTCGCCGCGTGACCTATGGTTTCTATACGCCCTTTGGCGTGAGGTCCGACCCAACCTGACGATGACCTACCTTCGGTTCAAGAACGAAGTGTTTCTATACACCCTTCGGCGTAAGGTCTGCCCCAACCAGCTCAGGATCTGCCAGTACCCTGACGCGCCACAGTTTCTATACACCCTTCGACATGAAGTCTGACCTAACGACGTGGTGGCCTTCGGCCTCGGCGACGACGGCAAGTTGTTTCTATACACCCTTCGGTGTGAGGACTGACTGAGCTCATACACCTGACCAGCGTCGGGGACCGCCACGTCAAGTTTCCATACGCCCTTCGGCGTGAGGTCTGACCTAACGCGCAAGCAACTGCCGAAAGACTTGCGTAAGCAGATCGTTTCTATACGCCCTTCGGCGTGAGGTCGGACCTAACCGGGTCTTTGGCGACTTCGGCAAGAAGATCAGCGCCATGGTTTCTATACGCCCTTCGGCGTAAGGTCGAACCTAACCGGCACTACTGTTCCCGCCGGACCACAACTCCAACCGACACGTTTCTATACGCCCTTCGGCGTAAGGTCTGACCTAACTCGATCTGTAACTGTCCCTACGACTCCCTGCTCCAGTTTCTATACGCCCTTCGGCGTGAGGTCTGACCTAACCCGTCCTGCTTTGCCTGGCGCTCGTCGTGACGATGGGGTTTCTATACGCCCTTCGGCGTGAGGTCTAACCTAACTCGAATTCAATCGTCTCATGGACATTATTCGTGGGACCTAGTTTCTATACGCCCTTCGGCGTGAGGTCTGACCTAACCCCTACATAGTTTGATGGGCTCTGGCCGGGGACGATACAGCGGCGTCGCACGCGAGGCTGCATCGGGAGCCTCGGGTGATCGTTTTCTCATGGCGGCATGCGCATTGCGGCTGACCCCGGCCTCGCACGCGAGAACCGCTGTCGATCTTCACGACACCCTCCCCAAATGGAGTAAGCATCAGAGCGCCGCCCAGTACGGTTTGTCCGGTTCCCGGTCCGCCTGGCCGATCGCGACAAGCCTGGACCAACAGGTACCGCACGCCGGCAGGATATGCACCGCATCCGTCGCCGGTTCGACCATCGCGGTGAGCCGGGCGATCACCTCAATGAGGTCTTCAGGCGCCAGCGAACAGACAAACACGCTGCGCTGAATACGGTCACCCCATTGCTGCAGGTAGGCGGCGACCCGCGCGCGGATGCCATCCGCGGAGATGTCGTAACACACCAACACCGTCAACGCCATGACAACCCCACCAAGCCCGGCCCGACACCGTCGACCCACGCCGCCAGTACCTGTGCCTGCCGATACAGGTGACGACGCAAGCTCCCCGCGAAGCCCGGCAACGCCCCGCGCGTCACTGTCAGCATCCGCCGCTCGTAGCCATCCAGCAGCGCCTCCCGACCGGCCCTGGTCAGCAGGACCCCGCCACGCTCCTCGTCGCGGTGGCCATGCTGCGGCCCCAACCGGTTGCGGCGCACGAGTTCCAGCACGACCTGATCGACCACCAACGGCCGGAACTCCTCCATCAGATCCAACGCCAGGCTCGGACGGCCATCCTGCTCGGTGTGTAAGAACCCCACCGATGAGTCCATGCCGGCGGCGGCAAGAGCGGTTACAGCCTCGGACAGCAACACCGCATAGCCGAACGACAACGCGCTGTTGACCACGGCCAACGGCGGCCGCCGGTTACGCCCCGAGAAACCGAGCTCCGGCACGATCGCCGCCCATGCCTGGAAGTACGCGCGTGCGGCAGCTCCTTCCAGGCCCATCACCTCAGCACGTGACATGGCCTGCGGCGCCATCGCCGCATAGCCGCGCATCGCCGCCACCGCCTCGGAGAGCTCCCTCGCCTGTTCCCGCCGAGTCAGCCGTTGCAGCAGCACCGCCTGCTTGCGGATCTTGATGTCCACGATCGAGCGGGCCAGCGGGAGATGACGTTCCGGGTCGTCGGCACAGGCGAGTTGCCGGCGCAGGCGTTCCACCCTGCCGAGGTGACCGGACACCGTCTGACCGAGGTAACGACCCCGCTGCGAGCAGAACACCAATTCCACCCCGCCCGACAGCGCCCAGTTGCGCAGCCCGGAGCTGACGCCTACCGCGCCGGAACAGACGATCCTGGCCACATGCCCCGCGGGCACGTCGAGGACCTCGGCGTCCTGGTGCTCGACAACCACCCGTCCTTGCTCGATCCGCGCCCGGCTGCCTTGGATCCCCGCATACAGCGTCCGCTGTTCGGGCACCTCAATCCGCAGTTCCACCACGGGCGGGTACCGGGGGCCGAAGTCCTCACCCAGAAAGCAGAAGCCGCCGTCGAAGGACATGATCTCCGTCTTGTCCGCACCGAGTGTCATGCCGATCTCCTTCGCCGCCGCTGACGCGACCCGCGCCGCCTCCCACGCCTCGCGTTCGCTCGACGCCAGCACCGCAATGTCATCGGCGTACCGAACTAGTGGAAAACCGGCGTGCCGCATTCGGTCGTCGAAGTCCTCCAGCACCAGGTTCGCCAGCAGCGGCGACAACGACGAACCCTGCGGAAGTCCGTGCGCAGGCCGAAGTGTCTGCTCCCCCGGACGGCGTGCGGCACGCGCCAGCAACAGATCCAGCACGCCGAGCAGGTCCCCGTCACTGGTCAGCACTTCCAGCAGTCGCCGCACGCGCCGCAGGTCCACACTGGGAAAGCAGTCATGCAGATCCGTGCGCAGCACCCAACCGAAACCCTCATCCCGGAGCCGGGCGAGCGCCTGCACGGCGTCGACAACGCCCAATCCCGGCCGGAAACCGAAACTAGCCGGACCCAGCAACGGATCAAGGCGCGGGCTCAACACGGACAGCAGCGCCCGCTCCACCACCCGATCACGCACTGCGGGCACTCGGAGCACCCGTTGGCCGCCGTCCTCGGTCACCATCACCAACTCGGTCAGCACACCCGGCAGATACATGCCGCCGGCGAGTTGTTCGGCCAGCCCAGCCAGCCGCTGGTCGGCCTCATCACCGAATGTCCGCACTCCGGCGGACAACTGATCGTCCTCGGCGTCCTTGGCACGCACCTGTTCCCACGCCTGCGCGAGGGAACGCCGGTCGAAAGCCAAGGCGAACAACTCACCCATCGCACGCCGCCGGAGCCCCCGGCACAGGCAGTCGTACTCCGCCGAACCCGCGCGTGGTGTAAGCGCCAACCCCGCAGAACTGGGCCAGTCGAACCAGCGCGTTGACACCGGTGGGGTCGAAGCCGGGGGCGTCCGCCACGAAACGCACCTGTCCCTGGAAACCGCCTACCGACACCGTCACCGGGCCACGTTTGCCTGCCGCGTCTGGGCGGTCGTGCAGCACCACCCGCTCAACCGGGCTACTGCCCTCGATGCTGGCGACCACGACCGGATCGGTGCTGAGGTCAACACTCACGTCACCGACGTGCGGCGCCGCGAACGTCCGCCAAGACGTGCGCAGGCTGCCGAGCACGGCGCTGGGCGACGGCCAGGGCAGGAACCTGTTGCCACGGCGGAACGTGACCGGGCTGACGAACCGCACCGTCCATTCGGTGAGCTTGGGGCCGGCTAGCAGGCCCGCCCAGTCGCAACCACTCACCTGCTCGACACCCGCTAGCGGCAGCAGGCCGCGTAGCCGGTCGGTGCCGGCGATCAATCGGTCTGCGAGCGCGTCGTCCAGCAAGCCGATATCGACGGCGAGCCCGCTTGGCCCCCGGTGCGCGGTCCACGACCACGCCTTGCGAGCCGCGTGGTGGTCGTCGTCGAGGCATCGGGCAAGAGCCCCGTGCACCATCCGGCGTTCCGGCATGTCGTTGCCGGTCAGCCGCCACCGCCACACGCTCGGCATCGCTCAGCCCTGCCGAAAATAGTTGTCGGGGAGCCGCGGATAGCCGTCGAACCAGCCGTCCCAGGCGGCCTCCATCGTTTCTCGATCCGGCAGTGTGAGGTCCTTGCTTGGTCCCCCGCTCTGAACGTCCAGGCGCAAGGTGACGCCGTCAGGCAACAGCTCGGCCCAGAAGCAGTGCGACACGACTGCCCACCCCCTGTCCGTTTTGACGGGGAGCAGCCACATCGGCGATGCCCGCCGGAGCGGGGCAACGCCAGACCGTGGTTCGACGACGGCTTTGTACTCCACGCCATCGTTGTGTCTGGCGGCCAGGAAGTACCCGACCGGCAAGCCGAGGGCGGCCAGCGGGAATCTGCCATCTGCGTGACGAATAGTTGGCTGCCACTCGTCGGTTTGCGAGGAGTCCTCGATGGTTCGGTAGTCACGCCACTTTTCGCCGGCGAACGCCATGGCGTCCTTCCAGCCTCTCTGGGAGCCGCCGAGAATCCGGCCCCGCCACGAGTCCAGGTGCAGGGTGGGGAACGTGGCCAAGGGCGCGTCTGCCGGTCGATCAGCAGGCATCTGTGGCAGACCGATGTGCTGCGGGTTCTGCAGCTCTCGCGGGTAGACCTGATCGAGGAGTGACTGCCATGCCGCTGTGGTGCGGGGTGGCGTGAACATCCTGTCTATCCAGGACGACGGGAGCGGACCGTCGACACCGTCACAGACGAGTCTGCCGAAGCCGCGGCGAGTTCGGGCGCCGAGTCCGCCGTAGGTGAGCCAGGCCCACATCGCCATCAGAAAACGTCGATTGGCGATGTCGTCTGCGCTGAGCCGAACATCGAGGTTGACCGGCTTTCCGACATCCACGTAGGGCCGGGTCAATCCTGACAACCTGGGGTCTTTGTCCCGGACGTAGAGGCCCTGGCCGAGGAGGTACTTGACGTGGTTGGACCGCGCCCATTCCGGGGTGGTGTTTCGTCCGGTCGCTTCTGGACAGCCACTGACTCGCAGTGCGATCGGGGACGGGGTGGTGGTGCTGCCGAAGACGGCTTCCTCCGCCGTCCACAGATCCTCAGCGGCTGTGATGCCGTGGCCGGCGGCGACCGCACGGAACCAGTAGCGCAGCACGCCACGGATCGATGGCACCCGGATCGGGCTGTCCCCGGTCTCCGACTTCGGGTCGTCGCCGCTGAACAGTGGCGTCATGGTGCGCAGGTGGAAAGTGACCCAGCGGGAGGTCATGACGGTCCTCCTCGGACTCGACGGATTCGGCCCAACGGAGCCGTCACGGGTCGGTCGTCCCACAGGATCTGGGCAGCCAAGCCGACCGCGAGGCAGAACCCGGTCATCAACACCAGCACGCCGAGGACGGGTGGTGCTTGCGCACCAGGTGGCAGGTTCAGCGCGGCCAGGCAGTGGTCGTTGAGCGGTCGGCTGGCGGTGACGGGTTTGGTCCACCACGCTGCCAGACATTCGCCGTGCTCGCCCATGGCTGGGACCACAAACCCGAGGGAGGTGACGCTGAGCAGGATCGAGGTGAGCACGCCGAACAGGGTCAGTGTCGCGCCGTGTCCGACAGCGGCCCGGCGGGTGGCGCCGTGCAGGCGTCGTTCGATGACCAGGTACAGGTAGGACAACGCGATCAAGCCGGCGCCGATGAGCCAGCCGTCGGGCGACAGCCACCAGCGGGAGGTCAAGGCAAGCAGGACGATCTGCCCGGCGGCCACGGCGGCGGGCACGCGCAGCAGGGCCAGGGAGTCCAGTCGCGGCGGCAGCAGCGGCGCGCCGAGGATCGGGACGGCGAGGGCTGTGAGGGCGAGGATCCGCGCCGGGGCGCCGCCGGCGGTGAGTAGGACGACGGTGTCGGCGATGCCGGCCGCGGGCAGGACGGCGGCCAGCAGCACTCCCAGCCCGAGTGGTCTGCTTTGCAGGCGCGCGGCGAGCGCGAGGTTGCCGGCGGGAAGGGCGTGGATCTCGGCGAGATCGGCGGCGACCCGTCGTTGTTCGGCGCGAGCCGCCCGCTGGCTGGTGCCGGTGGCGGACAGGTCCAGCGGGCGGCTGGAGCATGCCGGGTCGCGCAACGCGATCCACAGCACGTCGTGGGCGATGCGGGTGTCTGCCTGGTGGTGCAGTCCCGCAAGCCAGGGATCGTCTTCCCACGCGGTGAGGAATTCCAGCCACTGCTGGCGGGCTGCACGCGCTCGATCGCGGACCTCGTCGCGGTCCACCGTGATCTGGGCGGTTCCGGTGGTCTCGGGTGACCACGTGACGTGCCCGGGGCAGGCGTGGCGTTCCACGTCGGGGTCCAGCCGCGGCAGGAAGCTCCAGACCAGGAACTGGAAGCGTGCGGCCTGTGAGGCCAGTTCGCGTGGAATCCCGGGTCCCTGGTCGAGCCACACCGCGAACCGCAGCAGTGGCGTCAGCCGCACCCGGACCGGGAGGTGGTCGGCGCCCACGAGAAGCCGGTCCGGGTGCTGCAGCGCGGCGCGCACATCGGCGGTGCGCATCCGTTCCGGCCGCTGCGGCGGCTCGATCCGGTCCGCGTCGGCACCATCACTGGCGCGGTCGTCGCCGGTGCGCCTGAGGATGCGCAGCAGGGCGGCGAAGGCCGCGGCGGCGGTGTCGTCCAGGGGTGTGCTCATAGCACGCCGAGGGTGATCTGGCCGGCGGCGGTGAGGCTGCGATGGTCTCCGTCGGCGGCAATGAACTGGCCAAGCAGGTCACCATCCCAGGTGGAGTCGAGCCGATCTCTGGTGATCACCGGTTCGGCGGCCAGGGCGCGCAGGGTGTCCCACTGTGTCGGAGGCAGGCTGCCGATAGGGATCCACACGATGCCGTCGGGCAGTGCGGTGCTGTCCTGGTGCAGCACGAATGCCCGGACAGTGTCGAGAGACAGGCTGCGGCCGGGTTCGGCCAATGCGGTGTTGATCGCGGTCGCCATGATCAGCAGGTGTGGGGTGAGGAGCTTGTAGCCGCCGTTGAGGTGGATGAGGATGCGGCGGTCCTCGCCGCGTTCGCAGGCCCGGCGCAGGTGACGGCCGATCGTGCCCAGCGCGTGCCAGGTGCTGGGGGCGGGTTGCCCGCTGGCGAGGTTGAGGCCGGGCAGCCGGCACAGGTGCAGCTCGCCCGGCTGCAACACGGGCTGGTCCCCGGGGGTGTCGGCGTAGTGGGCTCGGAATCCGAGGCCGGCGTAGCGGGCGGCGACCAGAGTGGCGGCTTTCAGTCCGTCATCGGTGTCGGAGGCCAGCAGCAGCAGCGTGTCGCGCTGGGTGGACAGCGGCGCCTGTCGTGTGGCGGCGTCGGTGGAGGTCCACTCGGCGGCCAGCGTGCCGCAGGCGACATGCAGGGCGGCCAGGGTGTCCGGGCCCAGCAGGTGGGCCAGGTCGAGGGTGGCGTCGGCGCCGGTGGCCTCGCGGATCACGGCACGCACCGGTGGCGGTGTGGGCTGCTCGGGGGTGGGTGCGGCGGCGAGGGTGCCGGTGGGATTGTGCAGACGGCCTTTCGGCAGGTGGGCCAGCACGGAGGTGCCGACCGGGACAACATGCAGGGTCCGGGTCATCATGGGGCTCCTGCGTCGACGCTGTGGACGGTGCAGTAGCCGTAGCCGGCGGCGGTCTTGCCGCCGAGGCCGCGGTCATCGGCTCCGGACGTGATCCAGTCGATCATGAGGTGGACGTCGTCGGGTGGGCCGATCAGCCAGGAGCGGAAGGTGGTGTCCTGCACGGCGAGGAAGTGCACCGGGATGGGTTGGTGGTATTCGGCGGGCGCGGGCGGCGGTCCCTCGCGGCGCGTGTTCTGGAAGTACTGGTAGTAGGTCGCGACGTGCGGGGTGAGTACGTCGACGACCAGGCGCGGTGGGGTCAGGGGCAGGGCGTCGGTGATGGTGACGGTGCCGCGCTGGGCGGACTCGTTGGTGTCGGCGGTGCCGGTCGGTTCGTCGGGGCGGGGACGGGGCGCGCCGCACACTCGGATGAGCTCGGTGCGCTTAGCACTGCGGGCGGCGAGGCCTTTGAGGCTGGATCCGGGAATGATCGGCACGCCGTAGGTCGGGGACATGCTCAGGCCCGTTTCGTGGACGGTGTCCTCGCCGTGGCCGACGACCAGGCGCCACAGTGGGCTGAGGTCGATGCCGATCGCGACACGCGGGGCCTCGGTGGTGTGGCGGGCGGCCAGCGCGCGGGCGGCGGCGGCGCGGCGCTGCTGCAGCGCGATCAAGTGGGCGTCCGGAACAGCGGCCGCGGCCTGCCGGACGAGGGTGAGATCGCCGAGGCGGCCGCGCTGGTCGGCCTCGGCCTGGTCGGGAGTCCAGGGTAGATATTAGCACTAAACCCGCGCCGCCGGCTCCGCTGTGTCCGTTTCTGGTGCCGGTGCGGACATCGGGGAAGGGGCGGTGCGTAGGTCCTCCAACAGCTCGACCTGCCCGGACAGCACGCCGGTCAGGATCGCGCGGGCCACCGCCAGCAGCTCGGCCACCCTGGGGCTGGTCAGGGAGTAGAAGACGTTCGAGCCTTCTTTGCGGGTGGCCACCAGGCCGGCCCGTCGCAGTACCGCCAGCTGCTGGGACAGGTTGGCCGCCTCGATGCCCACCTTGGGCAGCATCTCGGCCACGGCGTGCTCGCGTTGGCTGAGCAGTTCCAGCACCCTGATCCGCGCCGGGTGTCCCAAGGTCTTGAAGAATTCGGCCTTGAGCTGATAGAGCGGCCTACTCATGCCAGCCCCTCGCGGGAGCCGATGTCCATCGTCGTCATGTCGTCGATCCTTCCTCGTCCGCCCTCGGCACGAGGACCGACCACATGCTTCCGCAGGACTCAACAATTGCAGACCTTAGCAAGTCTTCAGGACGCATGGTAACCGGACACCGGACTGAGCTCGGCACCCACGTGCTGTTTGCAAGACTG
>NZ_KK037166.1:11614341-11616326 GCF_000568255.1 Kutzneria sp. 744 | reverse complement strand
CAGCAGGTGGGCGTTGGCCCGTGCGCAGCCTGTCGTCGGGCACAGCGGCGAGTGCCCCGTAGCGGGTCACCGGGTTTGCTCCGCGGTGGCGGCCGGCGTGTAGAGGGCGTCGGCCAGGCGCGACAGCCAGCCCGGGCCATCAGCCGGGCGCGGGCTTCGGCCAGCAGGTAATTGGGGGCCCGGTGGCGGCCGGCCGACCCGTGCCCAGCGTCTGCCGCGCGTCGGCCGGCGACCTGGTAAGCCCCGGCGGTTGTGTGCCGGCGTCATTGAGCAGGGCGCGGGGCTGCGTTTGTGGTAGGCGTCGGTGTCGTTGTCGGAGCGGGGCTAGCAGGAACGCGGCGGTGGCGGTCAGGCCGCTGGTGTGCACCAGGGCCGGCAGGCTGCGCATGCGGGTGCGCAGGGTGTCGTCGACGCCGCCGGCCAAGGCCTGTGCTGCGGCGGCGGCCAGGGATTGGTCCAGGCGAGGAAGGTCAGCCACGGCGCCCACCGCCGGCCTGTGGTGCGCCGGCGCCGGGACGCGGTCCGGGTTTGGGTGGGGCCGGCATCGCACGGGTCGGCGCTGGCGCAGGATGCGCCGGCGCGTTGGCCGTGTCGGCGGCAGTGCTGCTTGTCGCAGTCGGCGTCGCTGTTGTGGTCGGTTCGGTGTCGGTGGTGAGGGCGGTGGTCGCGGTGGCGGCGGTGTGGACGCGGCACCACAGCAGGCCCTTGCCGATGGTTTCGTCACCGCCGAGGGTGATCGGTTGGTTGTCCACCAGCGTGCACAACCGGTCCAGGAGCTCGGCGGAGGTCCCCGCGAGCACCGCGGCCAGCACGGTTTCCGCCGGGAGGTGCTCGGAGTAGAACGGGCCGTTGGCGACCGTCTTGGCTTTCTCGTACAACTGCACCCGTGCGACGACGTCCGTGCCGGTCTGGGTGAGCTCGCCGAGCGTGGTGTGGTCGGCGACCAGCAGGTCGCTGGTCATCTTGGTGCGGGTGAACTCGAACACCGGGGAGGTCGGGCAGGTCAGGTTCGCCAGCGCGGCCCCCAGCGACCGGACGGCGGGTTCGTGCGTGACGGTGGCCAGGAACGGTCCCAGCACCTGGGCGTGGCTGGTGGCCCATCCGCTCGCCCCGGCCACGGCCCCGTCTGCGAGGGCCGGACCGCCTATCACCGTGGTGGCCGTGTCGGGCACGCCGAGCAGGGCGAGTTTGCGGCGCAGCCGCGACAGCAGCAGCTCGCCGGTCGCCCACGCGTAGAGGTTGCGCAGGGTCGCGACCGGGAAGGCCAGCAACTGCGCGTCTCCCACCGACACCGCGCCTTTGGTCAGGACCCGGGAGGGTGGCGCCATCGGGGCCGCAGGTGTGCGCGGCGGGGCGGGGTTCGCGGCGGGCACACCGTCATTGGCTGCGGTGCCGGTCGGGAAGGTGCCAGCGGCGGGGACATCGCGGCGGGGCGGTGGCGAACCGAACACCGCGGTGCATTCGGCTTCTGCCCAGCCGGCGTCGCGGGCGGTCTGCCGCAGCGCGCCTTTGAGGCTTTGCCCCCAGATGACCGGCAGCCCGGTCCCGGCTTCCCGTTGGATCGGCAGATCCACGGCGCCCCGGGCCTCGGAGCCGCCGGCATGGACCGGGCTTTCGGCCAACAACAGCAACAGTCTGCGGTGCATCACCATCTCCCCACGAGGAATGTGCCGAACCCGGCTCGGGCGATCGTGTCGGGCACCGACCCCGGCCACAGCGCGGTCTGCTGTGCCCGCGCCCAGGTCCGCGCCGCCGCGTCTTCGGCGAAGGTCAGGTAGATCACGGTCCCGGCGGGCAGCGCCCAATCCAGGCGTCGGCTGTGCAGGAACCGGCCCTCGATGTCGGTGGCGGTCGCGATCGGCTGCGGGCCCGCCACCGCCACCGCGGCCAGCTGCGTCTGGGGCGGGTGCCAGCACACGTCGGACACCAGGGCGGGTGTCACCAGCAGCACCGCCAGCCGCCCCCCGGGAAACTCTTCCGGGCCG
>NZ_KK037166.1:11577625-11614241 GCF_000568255.1 Kutzneria sp. 744 | reverse complement strand
CGGTCGCGGCCGCGCGGGCGTTGAGGCCCGCGTCGAACGCACGGCCGTCGCGCACCATGACGGTGTCCAGCGGCCGAAATCGCAACCAGGTCGTGGTCATCGGCACTCCTGGGCGAGAAACCGTGCCAGCAGCGCCGAGGGCAGCGGATCAAAGCCCGCTGTGGCGCGGTGTCGTTCCCGGATCGCCAGCCAGTGCATCGCCCGCGCCCGCTGACCGGCGCGCTCGTTGGGTGTGCCGTGACGCGCGATGAGTCGGGTCAATTCCTTGAGCAGCACAGCAGGCGCGTGTTCGGCAAGCTCGACCAGGCCGCGCCGGTCCCGTTCCAGATCGGAGGCGAAGCCCGGGGAGAACTCTTCGGCGGACGGCGTGATCGCACGCAGCAGCTGGGCGGCGTTGCCGTCGCCCTCACGGCCACTGCGGTCGATGTGCCAGGGCTGGACGGTGCGAGCGCGTTCACCGCCTCGCCGGCGCGCCACGACCGCGACCGCGTCACGGCCGCTGTGTTTGGCCTGCTCGATGGCTTCGCGTGCGGTGGCCATCGCCTCGCCGAGAGGGCTGGACATGTGCGCGTACACCACCGCGGTCGACGCGGTCACCTCGGCGCCACCGGGTCCGCGCGCGGCCAGCGGGGTCCTGGGCAGCGTGTGGGCGATCAGCCGGCGCAGGTCCTCGGCCAGGGCGAGTGCCTGCGCGGCGGGGCAGAACGCCAGCAGGTCATCGCCGCCGGCGTAGACGGTGAACCCGTCGCGTCCTTGTACGGTGGCGCGTTCGGCGTGTCCTAGTTCCAGCAGGGCGCGGGAGGCGGCCTGCTGCTCGTCGCGACCGAGCCGGCCCAGCGCGGTGCCCAGCTTGTCCATGTCCTGCACGACGATCGCGTAGTAGCTGGTCAGCGCCGGGGCACCCGCGGCGACTGCCAGTGCGTGGATCCGGGTCGCGGCCTGGTACCCGGCGGTGACGGTCTGGGCGGACACGCGGGGGTTCTCGCGGCGCAGGGTGTGCAGGTCCCACGCGTCGGGGTGCACCCACGCACCCAATCCGGCGGCCAACGGCCGGAGTGTGTCGGGGACCTCAGTCTGCGCCAGTTCCGGCTCGTTCACAGCGCCACCGGTGGCGGCCGCGGCACGGGCCAGCTCTCGCACTGGCACGGCGAGGTCCGCTTGGATCCCCGTGGTGGTGATCAGGGCGCGTCGATAGGAGGCCGATGCGATCGCCGCAGTCGACGGAAACCCGTCCTGGGTCTGCGTTCGCGCCGCAAGCCGTTTGAGCCAACTGGCGGCGGACAACATCTCGCCGCGGTCCTTCTCGTGTGATCGGGCGTCCACGGGGGGCGTGCTGACGGCGGCGAACTGCGGCGACTGCGGGCACAACGTCTGGTTGCGGACCGTCGTGTGGGTGAAGATCCGGCTGCGGCGGCGTTGAAGCAGCGCCGCCCGGCCGGCGTCCCACAACTGGCGGTAGTCCGCATCGGTGTCCAGCGGCCCCGACACGCAGACCCAGCAGACGTCGGGAAAACCGGGTGTAGTCGGCGCCTCGACGGCGCCTCGGAAGACCCGGGCCAGTCTGTTCCGCCAGGCGTCCGCGACTGCATCCGCGGCCTGCATAGCGATCGGCGGTCCCTGTTGGTGTTCGGCGACGAACACGATCCGGCTGGTCACGCCGTCGGTGCCGATGGCCGTGGGCTCGGGGACGACCAGACCCGCGGGCGAGGGCTGGTCTCCCAGCGCTGATTCGACTGTTCGGGCCACGGTCCGGGCCAGTTCCTGCACTGTCAGGCTGGCACCTGCGACGTCAGCGGTGGATCGCGACTCGGCGATAAATTTCTGCACACCACCGATCGCGATAAGTACCAAATCCATCGGGGCACCGTCCCGCACCGCGCCGCCTCTTTTCAGGTTTTGTCCGTGGCGAGCGCCCGGAGTATCGCGACCCTGATGGTCGTCGTTACGTGGTAGATCTAATTGACACGCGCGGCCGCCGCCTTGTATCTGCACGTGTAGCACGCCATGCGTGCCACACCGTGTGCCCTCCGCACATTGCCACGGCGACTCCGCGCGTTACTACTCCATCAAGGGGATTCGCCATAGCTGATCCATCCCAGGCCCACACAGATGCCTCGAACGGCGTAACGGGTCCTCCACGTGCGCCGCGACGGCGTCATGTGCCCGCGGCCAGACACACCGCGCGCACGACACCGCAGCCCAACGGCGGCACATAAGCGCAAGGGAAGCTGGCGAGGTCACGCCAGAGGACCTGCAGAAACAGCTGTCCCGGTATGACCTCGTTGACGTAGCGGACCCGATGGAAGGCGAGGTCACGCCCCCGGGGGTTGCATCCACGGTCAGGTTGAGATCGCGTCCGTTGAACGTCCGAGCACCGCGCTTCACGCATGCAGCGCAGCGTGGCCCACTAGCGTCCGTTGAACGGACCACGGTGACCGATCATCCTGCGGCAATGATTGAGCCTTCTATCGATCCGATGCACGTCCTGCTAGCGTGCACCACATTCCGGCCCGGGCTATGGCGCTCGGCGAGGCTGATCGCGAACCGAACAAACCGTGCTGGTCTGTGTTCTGAGGTGTACTCCATTCGGGGAGGGTGGCGTGGAGATCGAATACCGTTCTCGCGTGCGACGCCAGGACCAGCCACTTTGCGCCTTCTGGTGGAAGAAGACGATCAGCGGGGACTGTCGGTCTGGCCTCGCGTGCAGCACCGCTGTATCGTCCCTGGTCGGAGCCCTGGTAGTTATGAAGGGGTTCAGTCGGACCTCACGCCGAAGGGCGTATAGAAACCCAGTGCTTGTCCGCGTGCGGCTTCCTGAGCGTGAGCTCGAGTTCAGTCGGACCTCACGCCGAAGGGCGTATAGAAACGGGAGTTGTCCCCCTGGCTCGCTCTGTCGTCATTTCCACCGTTCAGTCGGACCTCACGCCGAAGGGCGTAAAGAAACTTGATCGTCACGTACCGCACCCGGCCGACCATCAGACCGTCGACGGTTGGACGTCGGTATAGTGCGGGAGGTCGACGACGCAGTCGCGGACGAGCGCTGGACAATCCGGGCCCACATTTTGTCGTCAAGCCGCCGTTCCTGACAGGCAAGCGTCAACAACTCGATGGTGCTGAACGCCAGGACGTCCATCGACTGTGTTACCAGGCGAATTTCCTGCACCATCCGTCCACAATGCGATGTTATGACGCCCGGCCGCGTCCACGGTCATGCACCATACGGTCTAGGCTCACCGTCTGCAGCCGAAGCGGACGTCGCCTCAAGAACCACATTCGGTGCGACGTGCTTTTCGGGCACCACCTCGACGATCCCGTCGACCCCATTACCCTCCAACCCTGTGGCTACGGCCAGTGGTGAGCATCAGTCGCATAGCCAAGGAGGCTCAGGCACCCGATGCACGCACACCACGCCAGAGCGAGGAACCTCGATCCGAGTACGGAAGGCCAGACCGACCGCGCTGCCCGGAATGGGGGCGGTCCAGGTGTAGGCGGGTGCGCGGGCGAAGGCGGCGGCAACCAGGGTGCGGCCGTATCCGAGGCGACGGTGGTCGGGTGTGACGTGGACGTCGTCAAGGGTGCCGGTGTGGCACGACAGGCAGCAGGTCAGGGTCGCGGCGCCCACCGTCGCGCCGTCGAGTCGAAGTTCGATGTGTCCGGTCATCGCACCCGTGGCAGGCGGGAGTGCGATCAAGACCAAGCCTCCGGTCGGCGCGGCGTCAGCGGCGTGCTGGCGCGCGACATCGAGGTGAGCCCATTCGGCGCGGCGGCGTGCTGTGGGGGTGCACGCTTCCAGAGTGCGGCAGGTTTCGCACAGGGTGGCGTGCAGCCGGTATCGGTGGTTGTAGGTGGCGGTCATCCCGCCGAGTTCGAGACGGTGGCCGCGCAGGCATGCCATGGGTCTCCCGGGGATGGTGGGGCGTATGGGGATGAGGTCGCCGTATTCGCCGCGGGCTCCCGAGGGTGGTCCGCCGACGATGCTGGTGGGGTCGGTCATCGCGCAGGCCCGTTAGCGGAAATCGCGGGAGGGGCCGGTGGCCATGGTCAGGTCGAGAGGTTCCAGGTGGTCTGCAACCAGGGTTACGACGCCTTCGACGGCTTGCACCTGGCCGCGGATGAGCAGCGCGGCGCTGGCGCGGGCGAGGACGCGTTGACGGGTCCACAGTCCGGGTGAGACGAGCACGTTGGCCATCCCGGTCTCGTCCTCGAGGTTGAGGAACGTGATGCCGCCGGCGGTGGCGGGGCGCTGCCGGTGGGTGACGGCGCCGCCGACCCAGACCCGGGTGCCGTTCTCTGCGCGGGTGAGGTCGGCGGTGGTGATCGCGCCTCGCTGGGTCAGCAGGTCGCGTAGGTACTGCATTGGGTGGCTGCCCGGCGAGATGCTGGTCGCCCACAGGTCGGCGGCGGTGATCTCGAGCCGGGTCATGCCGGGCAGCGCGGGGGCGTCGAGTCCTGGGGCGAGCCCGGGCAGGTGCCCGGTCCGGGTGGTCGCGGCGGCGCCGGCCGCCCACAGAGCTTGGCGGCGGTCCGTCCCGAAGCATGCGAAGGCGCCCGCCGTAGCCAGGGCTTCGAGAGTGGCTTTGGTCAGCTGCACCCGTTCGGTGAGGTCGCCGATTCCGGCGAATACGCCGCGCCCGTCGCGGTCGGCGACTATCGCATCGGCTGCGGTGACGCCGAGGTGGCGGACGCCCGCGAGGCCGAGGCGGACCGCCTGGCCGCCGATGCTGTCGTGGTCGGGTTCCAGGGTGGCGTGGGTGAGGCTGGTGTTGATGTCGGGTTCGTGGACGTGCACGCCGTGGCGTCGGGCGTCGGCGACCAGGGACTGTGGGCTGTAGAACCCCATCGGTTGGGCGCGCAGCAGCCCCGCGCAGAACGCGGCCGGGTAGTACCGCTTGAACCACGCGGAGGCGTAGACGAGCAAAGCGAAACTCATTGAGTGTGCCTCAGGAAAGCCGTAGCCGCTGAATGCGTGGATCTGCTCAAAAATCCGGGCCGCCAACGGCTCGTCGAGGCCGTTGGCGGCGCAGCCGTCGAAGAAACGTGCCCGCAGGGCACGCATTTTGGCGCCGGAGCGTTTGGCGCCCATGGCGCGGCGGAGCTGGTCGGCTTCGGCGGGGGTGAAGGAGGCGACGGCGACGGCCATCTGCATCACCTGCTCCTGAAACAGGGGCACCCCGAGCGTGCGGTCCAAACTGGACGCCAGCAGCGGATGCGCGTGCTCCCACTGCTCGTCGCCACGGCGACGCCGAATATAGGGGTGCACCGAGCCGCCCTGGATCGGGCCGGGCCGGATCAGCGCGACCTCCACGACCAGGTCGTAGAACTTCCGCGGCCGCAGCCGGGGCAGCGTCGCCAACTGCGCGCGGGACTCGACCTGGAACACCCCGACCGCATCCGCGGCGCACAGCATCTCGTACACCTTCGGATCGGCCAGATCGAGCGTGCCGATGTCCACAGTGGTCTGGTCGTGCTCGGCCACGAGGTCGATCATGTAGTGCAGCGCCGAAAGCATGCCCAGACCGAGCAGATCGAACTTGACCAAACCGATGCTGGCACAGTCGTCCTTGTCCCACTGCAGAACACTGCGGTCCTGCATCCGCCCCCACTCGACCGGGACGATCTCGGAAACCGGCCGGTCTGAGATGACCATGCCACCGGAATGGATGCCCAGGTGGCGCGGGAAGCCCTCGATCCGCGCGGCCAGATCGAGGATGTCGGTGGGGATGCCGTGCTCGGGTTGGGCGGCGGTGGCGGCGACGCCGCCCCACCGGTCGATGGTCTTGCTGTAGGCGTCCTGTTGGCCGGGGCTGTGGCCCAGCGCTTTGGCGGCGTCGCGGATGGCGGACGGGGCCCTGTAGGTGATGACGTTGGCGACCTGCGCCGCGTGCAGCCTGCCGTGGCGTTGGTAGACGTACTGGATCGCTTCTTCACGGCGGTCGGACTCGATGTCGACGTCGATGTCCGGCGGCCCGTCCCTCTCCGGCGCCAAAAATCGCTCGAACAACAAGCCCCAGCGGACCGGATCGGCATGGCAAATGCCCAGGGCGTAGCAGACCGCGCTGTTGGCGGCGGAGCCGCGGCCCTGGCAGAGGATGCCGGATTCGCGACAGAACCTGACGATGTCCCAGACCACCAAGAAATAGCCCGGGAAGCCCAGCTTGTCGATGATGTCGAGTTCGTGGTCGAGCTGGGCGTACGCGGTCGGGTTGTCGTCGCGGTGGCCGTAGCGGGTGGCGGCGCCGCGCCACGTGAGGTCCCGCAGATACGCCATCTCGTCGCGTCCGTCGGGCACCGGGAACGGCGGCAGGTCCGGCGCGATCAGGTTCAGATTGAACGCGACCTCCCCGCCGAGCAGCGCGGCGCGACCCACCGCACCGGGGTAGCGGCGCTCGAACCGAGCGTGTTGTTCCGCGCCGGAGCGCAGGAACGCCTGCCCACCCGGCGGGCGCCAGCCCTCGAGGTCCTCGGCGGCGCGGCGGGCACGGACCGCGGCGAGCATGTCGGCGACAACGGCGTCCCGGGGGCGCGCGTAGTGCACATTGTTCGACACCACCGTCGGCAGCCCGAGCTCGTTCGCGAGCGCGGTCAGGTGATCGTTGTGGGTGGAGTCCAGGGGCAGCCGGTGGTCGTAGAGCTCGACCGCGACGTGGTCGCGACCGAACCGGTCGACCAACGCCCGCAACTCGCCCAGGGCAGCGCCCGGTCCGCCCTCGGCCAGGGATTGACGGACGGCGCCTTTGCGGCACCCGGTCAGCACCAGCACATGCCCCGCCAGCTCGTCGACCAGCTCGGTGTGGTCGTAGACGGGGCGGCCCTTCTCGCCTCCGGCGAGCTGGGCGTGGGAGATGACCCGGCACAGCCGGTGGTAGCCCGCCTGCCCGCGGGCGATCACCAGCAGATGCGTCCCGGCCGGATCGGGCTGTCCGGCCTGCGGGCTGGGCAGGCCGAGGGAGAGCTCAGCGCCGAACCCGACCCGGACCCCGAGTTCGCGGGCGGCCTCGTGGATCCGCACCGCCCCATACAGTCCGTCGTGATCGGTCAGCACGATCGCGTCCAGCTTCAGCCGAGCGGCCTGCTCCACCAGGGTCTCGGGGTGGGATGCGCCGTCGAGGAAACTGAAGTTCGAGTGGACGTGCAGCTCCGCGTACGGCACCCGCGCCCCGCCGTCGTCGCGGGGGCGGCGAGGGCCATCCAGATCGTGCGGTGCGCGGTAGCCCTCGCGTTTACCGCTCCAGGCCGGGGAGTCGTTGCCATCGCCGAGCACCGGCGGGCGGCCGGAGGCGACCCGCTCGACCTCCGACCACGGCACGTTGGGGTTGTTGAACGCCACTCCAGCTCCCACCACACCAGGCGCGCTGTGGGGAAGCCAGCGACTTATATTCGAACACCAGTACGATCGACAGTGCTGATCCTGAGGGAGGAAACCGCTCCTGTCAACCCGGCCCGACGCCCGTAACCGCTGGTCAACGACCCAGCACGCCTCCGTGCGGCACCGGAGCCCTTCGGATGGCGTGATTCACTGCGCCTGTGAGCGGTCGTCCCGGTCAGTCGTACACGCCTTCCACAGTCCACTGTGGTTCTGGGCCGACCGTCACCGTGAGCAGCAGCGCCCGCTCACCTTCCTCGTCGTCCTGCCCGGCGGCGAGCACCACCTGCAATCGCGCTACGGTCCGGCGCTCATCTGAGGGTGGCAGTGGCGGGGTGTGCAGCCAGGGACCTGCCCAGCCCAGCACTGTCCGTGGCGACTCGCTCTCGATCGCCACCACGGCGGGCGGTGCGCTGAGGTCGCCGCGCTGCGTGCAGCCCACGACGTTGCCGCCGTGGTCGCGCACGACCGCGGGCACGCGACGCTGCGGGACTGTCGCGGGTGACGGGGCGGGCAATCCGCCAGGCCAGGGCGCGTCGATCGCAGTGGCAGCACGGGGTTCATCCCAGGGGATGAGTCGGACCCGCTCAGCAGGGCCACGGCCTCCATCCAGCAGCGGACGGAGCACGGCGTCCGGGCCGAGCACGCCCTGGATCCGCACCACGGCGCGGCGCGCGCGGTCCGCGGCGTCGGCGTCGCGGCCCATCGCACCGAGCTGCAGTTGCAGCGCCTGCCCCCCGACGACCTCCTCGGGCTCTAGGCGTAGCCGGACGATTCCCGCGGTCGGGCTGTCGCGGGCGGTCAGCCAGCCTTCGCACTGCCATCGGACGCGGTCCGCAGTGGCGCGGGCGGTCAACGGTTCCGCGCTGCGCCACACCCGCACCCGCTGCTGGCCCGCCTCGGTCACCGCCACGATCGACAGTCGCGTGCACGCCACTCCGTGGCGCGCCAGGCCGGTCACGAATCGCTCCCCGAGCGTCTTCGCCACGAACGCAGCCTCATCGATGCGCTCCAGCGGTGTCTCGAATTCCTCGGTCACCGTCAGCTCCGGGGGCAGGCGGCGCCGCAGCGGTGGCCGCTGGGACAACCCACGCGCCAGCCGGTGCGCGAGGATCGCGTCCTGCGGGAACCGGCCAGCCACATCCCGCTCGGCCAGGGCGGCGAACGCCCCGAGAGTGCGCAGTCCCAGCCGCTGGAGCACGCCGACCAGCTCGCCTCGATCATCCCCCGGCTGATCCAGCTCGGTGATCGACAACGGCGCCAGAAACCCAGCAGCGCCACCGGGTTCCACCACCGCCGACCGGCGAGCGGCCAGGACCGCGGCGAACAACCCGTCGGCAATCCCGATCTGACACTCCACACCCGTGCGTGCCGCCACTTCGTCCAGCAGCAACTCGACCAGCGCGTCCTCCACCTCCGAAAATAACCCGCCGCGCCAGCGAAGGGGGAACCGCGACGAATCCCGGGGCGCACCACCTTCCACGCCCCACGGCCTGCCGTTCCACGAACGGGCGGCGACCCGGCTCAAAACAACCGCCGCATCCCGATCAGGATCATGCTGAATGCACCACCCAGCCCCGGGACCACCGCGACTTGGGCCTTCGGGGCGGCCGCAATCCTACGCCGTACCCCCGCCGGCGGCCGCGCCCGCCGCCGAAACACGCCAACGACCCCGGTTTCGCCGAAGAAAACCCGCGGCCGGGGGCCGTTCGAAGTTGTCCCCCGCTGCGAACGCCCGGCCGCCACGACCGGCCAGTCCCGGAACACCAAACCACCAGCAGCCGCGGCCCCGAGACACCACTCACCCAGCACCTCGACATGGCCCCCACCGACCCGGGCGCCGACTGACTCAGCCACGGCCAGGACACCATCAGGCCCCGGCAGCTGCAGCGAGACCGACACCGGGCGGGCCGCACCACCGCGGCCACGGCTGGTCGCGACCACCTCGCAGGACCGCAGATACCCGTAACCGTCAGCGGTGACACCGCGCCAGCGCCGTCCCGAGACCCGCAACTGCAGGTCCGCGCCCGGCCAAGCGCCGACCGTGATCACCACACCGCCGCGGCTGCGGACCCGTCCGGACATCCGCCGCGCGACCTGCGGCTGCATGCCGCGCGTGATGACCGGGCCGACCACGACGAGATCGAACCCGTCGACCAGTGCAGAGAGCACGGTCACCAGGTCAGCGGCGGGGCGAGGCACGAGCGCGAGCCGGTCCAGGTCGACCCCGAGTTCGGCCGCCGCGGCGAACCCGAGCTCGGGCAGACCGGTCACCGCCGCCCAGGAACCAGACGTGGTGGCGGCCGCCAGCAGCGCCAAGACCAACGAGGTCGACCCGGCGACGGAGATCGTGCACCCACGCCGTAACCCACCCGCCGGGAACAGGCGGGTCAATGCGGGCAAGACCATCAGTGACTCAGTGGATGCTGTCGTCTCGGGGTGCAGCTGCGCCGCTGTCCGCACCCCGGGGATTGCGGCCAAGCCCGCCAGAGCCTTGGGCACCGCCACCACTCCACCTCCAGCACTCCACCTCCAGCACCACGAACCCGCACCGGAGACAGCCGCGTGAGGAAGCCGCGGACGAACCCAGAACCGTCATCGAACACCTGTTCGGCACAATGAGCCAGAGGAGCGGCCACTGTCAAGCCCAGGAGCGGGACACCACACCACGTAGCCAACGATCTCGCACTGCGGTCGTAGCACCACCACCCGTCACCAACGAGGCGGTCTGCCTGCGCAAACTCAGCAGAACCAGGCCGAACCGATTGCCGTCAAGTCCACATGACATGCCGTCGACGCGGAGCGGATACCGAGATTGCTGGGGCAAGGGTTGTTGGGCGGCGTTCTGTATGAGGAGCCGCGCGGCGGTGAGCGGCGTCTACGGTGGGGACAGCCGGCTGCGGTGTCGGTCGGTTCGTGCGCGGCGGCGGTGTGAGCACGAACGGGCAGAACCGATGTGGTGCGAGTAATCCGGACTCAGCACCGTGCCCACCGTGACGGCCGCCGAGTCGAGCCCGAATGTCGCGTGTAGACGGTCATACTCTCGTGTTGCCGCAACACGCCAGGGCGTTGCAGTCCATGGCGGACACCTGCGGCCTTGAGGTGCCTGACTTGCTTGTCGAGGTGACAAAACTCAACCGGCAAGTTGTCGGCCGGCTGACATACCGCAGAACGAGTGACGGTCGCGTCATTGAGAGCGCCAGCGAGCAAGATTGCTGCGCGTCACGACGGTGTCGGGATGGTTAGGGCCCAGAACACGTAGACGGTCGGGGAGAACGGCCTCCAGTTCAGCCACTGCACCCGCCGTGTCCCCGCCCTCGCCACGCCAAAACGCCAAGTTGTTACGCGCCAGAAGAGTGTCAGGATGGTCGGCGCCCAATACGCGGCGGTCATTGGCGACAACGGCTTCCAGAGCCCGCACCGCACCCGCCGCGTCCCCCGCCTCATCGAGCCACGAGGCGAGATTGTGTTGCGCCGTCAGGGTGTACGGGTTGTCGGCGCCGAACGCCCGTACATAGGTCCCTGCAAGCGAACCTGGCGGTGACTCGTCCGGCGGTAGTATCCCAACTCAGATTTCCCTGCGGCGCGGGGCTGGTATCGCCTTCAGATGGGATCCCTATGCCTCCGCTACGTGAGACCTTCCAGGACTCCGGCTGTGGGTCGAGGAACGCGACACTGCGCGTCCAGGTCGAGCGGTGGCTGGGCGACACCAAGCAGATGTGCGACGACTCCCACTCGATCACCGAAGAATGAGCATTCCTCATGAATATCACCGCGGACAGCTTCGACCTGCTCGGCATCGCGATCTGCGAAGTTCTACGCCACTACGTGCCCGACGACGGCGACCGCGACCCTGGCGAACCGTGGCGACCTGCCTACCGCGAATGGCTGCTCAACGTCCGACACAACGCCGACTTCACCGGCTCGTATCCGGAAGAATGGAGGGTCGAGAGCTGGCGCGGTGGCGTATCCCGACAGTAGGTCCCGGAGCCGTTGGGGCCCAACGGTTTCCCGCCGGGCTGTTCTTCTCCGTGTCCATAGCCAGGGCGCTCCGTTTCCAGCTCCCGCCCGTCAATCCGTGCATGCGGTTCTCCCGCACACGGCTTACCGACGCCGTTCACCGCCGGCATTCGACACCACCCGCCAGGCCCGAAACGGCCTGGGTGCAACAACGGTTCCATCAAGGCGGATCAGGCCGAGCTGGTTGTCGGACGCGAAGGCGATCACCCAGCGACCGAACGCTCGGGTGCGGCGATGCTTCTTGGCCACGAAACCCGCCAGCCGCATCACCGCATAGCTCCTGATCTTCTCGAAGCGCAAAGCCGAGTTCCCATAACGGAAATACCCGGCCCAGCCACGGAGGAAGCGATTGACATCCTCCACGATCACCTCAACACGCAGCAACATCCTGCGCCGGTCCGTCAACTCACGGATCCGGTCACGGGCACGCTGCATCGCCTTGTCCGCAGGCCAGCGAGCGAGAAAGGCAACCCCCTTACCGCCGGTGCGTCCCTCGGCACGCACCCACCGATGGTGAAACCCCAGGAAATCCACGCCTGGGCCATCCTCGGTCAGGTGCGTGATCCTGGTCTTGGCCGCCTTCGGCTCCAAGCCCAGTTCGGACAGCAACTCCGTCAGCCGCGCCAGCGCGGCCTCCACCTGCCGCCGAGAGTGGCACATCACCACGGCATCGTCGGCGAACCTGACCAGCACCCCATGCTCGCGAACGTCCCATGCCCGGTCGAGCCGGTGCAGGTACACGTTGCAGAGCAAGGGACTGATCGGGCCACCTTGCGGGGTCCCGGTCACCTCACGCCGCACCACCCCGTCGCTCATCACCCCCGAGCGCAGCATCGCGCGCAGCAGCTTGAGCACGGCCTGGTCGCAGACGCGTTCCTCGACCGCCTGCATCAACTTCTCGTGCGGAATCGCCGAAAAGCAGTTGGCGATATCCGTCTCAACCACCCACCGTCTGCCCCGCCACGCCTCATCCACGAGGACCTGCAAGGCATCGTGCGGGCTGCGCTTCGGTCGGAATCCGAACGAACACGGCAGCATGTCGGCCTCGAAGATCGGCTCGAGCACGATCTTGCAAGCTGACTGCACGATACGGTCTCGAACAGCGGGAATCGACAACGGCCGCAACTCGGCCTTGTTGCCCGGCTTCGGGATCAACACCCGACGCGTCGGCAACGGCCGGTACCGGCCCTCCCGCAACTCAACGGCCACCTCGTCCAACAGCCGGGTCACCCCGTACTCCTGCACGGCGGCCAGGGTGGTGTGGTCGATGCCCGGCGCACCGCCGTTACGGTGCACCGCGACCCATGCGCGCCACAGGACGTCTCTGCGGAAAACCTTGTCCCGCAGCGCATGGAACCGTCGTCCGGGATCGGCCTTGGCCGTCCGGTACAGCGCATGTTGCAAGGCACGAACCGGATCCGCGGGAGAACGTCCCGCAGCGGTGGGACTAGCCGACATCGGCACTCACCGAGCCCTTCCTTGACGAACAGACGCGTCGACGAAGTAGCGGCCCTTCCCTCACCGCCGGTTATGTTGTCCGGTCGGCTCAAGCGGTACTACTGCCGCCTCCGACTCCCTTCCAGCTGGCAGCTCACTTCCCGAGGTCATCGGTTATAGAGCGCCGCGCTCCGGCAACACCTGTCCGCAGGTTGCCGGGCCGGGGAGGGTCTCACCAGTTCCCGCCGCCACTGTCTGAACGTTCCGAGCCCCATACGCCGGGGAGTCCTTCGACGCCTGCACTTCCAGGTCTTCAGCGTCTTCCATGGCCTTCACCGTGTTTTCGGCGGCTCGGCACTCCCTGCACCCCACCCACGGGCGGGACCTCTAACGACGCCGCAGGCTTCGCGTGATGCTACGGACCGCTCAGTTGCTCCCCCTTGAAGGGCATTTGACACTGGGCTTCGACCCGACAGGTTTCCCCGCCGAGCCGCCAGTCTGCTACCGGGCTTCCTGGCAACTACCCGGACCGGACTCACACCGGCAAGCGACGACGAGCTGACAACCAGAGATCACCTACACCAGGCCACCTCCAGTTTGCTGGTCGCGCGGAAGCCCTGGGATAAGGCCGGCGGCGGCACGGGATTCATCGAGACCGCCCTGGACCTCCGCAGCTACATCCGCCCGCCGTAGACGGACGACGGCCTTCCTCGCAACATCCATGCCTGGCAACGCTTCGTCGTCAAGGAGGTCATGGGCCTCGCCGCGCTGCTGGTGTGGGTACGCAGCTGCCTGAAGAACCCACATCTCGACACCGATGACAATCGCAAGAGCGTCAAGCTGTTGATCGAGCGCTTCGCGTGGTTCCATCACCAGGCCATCGAGGCGGCCGTCGCGCTTGGCGACGACAACGACGTCCGGCTGCACAACGCTCCCTGATCCACCAGGTCCGGCCGGCTGCCGCCTCCATGCCACCAATGGCAGCCGACCGTTCCACCGCCCGCCCCAGCTGGTTCACTTCGAGGATCGGGACGCGCGGCTCGCGCGACGGGATGTCGTCCGCGACGAGGGCGGGGGCTCCGGGCCGGGATCGAGGTCGAGCGCGATCACGGTGAGACCGGCGCTACTCGCGCGCCAGGACATGCCGGTGTCTAGGTGACCATCGTGACCGCTGCGCCGGCCCGGAGTTGGATGTCCAGAGCGCGGTCCACGATCTCGTCGTCCGGGTCGGGCAGACGGCGGTGGCCTGGTGGGTCGGAGACGATCTCGACGGTGACCCGGCCGTGTCGCGGCTGGTCGCGTGCGGAGCTGGGATCTGTGTCGCGCAGCACGCCGTCGTTCTCGTTCACGGTCCTGATGATGTGCGCCAACGAGTAGGCCCCCCGCCACCTGGTCCTGTCGTTGCGCTTGGCCCTGTCGAGTTCATCCACCACCGCGATCGGCACCAGCAGCTGCACCGACTGGTCGCCGGCGCCGATCATGTCGCCGAAGTCCAGGTCCTCAAGCTTGCGTTCGTGTTCCAGGTACACGTTGGTGTCCAGCACCACCAGCCAGCTCCAGCTCCGCCACCGCTTCGCGCCGTCAAGCTCGGTGATTGCCCGCTCCAATGCGTCTGAGCGGGCGGTCAGCTCGTTGGTGACCATGGTGTTGAGCAGCCGCTCCTGGTAGACGTCCACCACAGGGGTGGCGCTCATCGCGACCGAGTTGGCGAGCAGTAGCTCGTATCTGCGGGTGCGCACCAGACGATCCGCGGTGGTCGTACTGACCTTCTGACCAAGCCGACGGACGGCGTAGTCCACCCATTCCAGGTACTCCCACATGCGTCGGAACGAACCGCGATCTGCACCCCCTCCAACGGAGTGCAGGTTGTCCACCTCGGACTTCAGGGTCCGCAGCAAGTTCGCAAGGTCGGACGGGTCGACGCCCCGCAGCGGGGAGACCAACATCGGACGATGCTCCCACGAAGAGGCCCGCCAACAGCGGCACCACGTCGCAGCGCGGGCGAGGACGCCCCAGGGGGCGCGGGAGGTTAGGTGCCTCGCCCGCTAAACGACGGGCCCGCCAACGTCGCTGCCGAGCGCGGTGAGGGTCTACTCGTCGTCGGGCCGACGTCGATCGCATTCCTCGATTCTGCGCCGATAGAAGTTGATCACCACGGCGGTTACGTGGGGTGAAGTCGCTGACTGATCGCCGCCGCTGGTACGGACCCGCACCTCACCGGCGGCGGCGCAGACCAGCAGGTCGACGAAGACGTCACTGCCGAGCACCCAGCGCCGCGTGGGGTCCACCGTTACCGTGGCTCCGGCCAGTACCAGTTCGTCGTACATCCGGGGCTGGCCGGCTTCGTGAGGGACGGCTGCTGTCGCTGGTCGATCTCGACGACCCGGAGCGGCCAGCGGCCTACGTGCTGCGTGAGCGAGCGGCGCGAAGGGCTGGCCTGCTGATCGTCGAGCTGGAGCGCATCCCCGTAGGCGGGAACTGGTGGGCGACCCGTCGGCGTAGGGTCCTGAGCAGGCGCGCTGACCGAGCGATGCGCCGCTGTCGACCCGAGGACTATCCGGTGATGCTGGAACTGGTCAACACGACGGCGCACAACCTACGGCTGGTGTACCGCGCGATCGATGCGGGCCTGGAATCCCCCTGGCCGGACAATTCGGGCAGCTAGTCCTCGCGCTTCCACGCGACGCTGGTCGGGCGCTGGTGGGTGGTCAGGTACTCCTGGACCGCGTTCAGCACCGTGTCGGTGGGCAGTTGCCGGCCTTCGTCGACCTGCATGTGCTGGCCTGCGCACCAGTAGTCCACCCAGCGGCCGGTGCGGGAGGTCGAGGCCGGCGTGAAGCTGTGCGCGCCGTCCCACCACGACAGCCATCCGTGAGTGCCGTCCTCGCTCAACCCCACGCCCAGGCTCGGGGTCTCCCGCTCGCTGACCGCGCCGGAGAACAGGGTCCAGGTCTGGTTGGGGCCCGCCGCGGCGGCCGCGCGCAACAGTTCGAGGGCGGTCTGGCTGTCGTCGACGTCGCTGATGTCGGCACCGCCGTCGTCGACCAGGTCGAGCAGGGCCATCGTGGTCAGGCTGCTCACCTCCTGGATCCGTAGATTCTGCGCCAGGGACGATTGTCCCGGGTCGTGCCGTACACGGTCAATCGGGAGCCCGCCGGCAGGTACCGGTCCAGGACCTTGTCGCAGGTATCGGCCCAGTTGCGCTGCGTCTCGATCCCACAGGGCACGTTGTTGATCGCCAGCTCCACCTCCAGGTGTCCGGTTTGGACCATCATCTGAGCGACCTTCAGCTCGGCGTGAAACCGCAGGTACGTATCCCGGACACCCAGTTCGGCGAGCCGGGCGGAGATCGCCTCGCTCAGCTCGGGGTCGTAGCCGGACTCGATCGGCGCAGCGGCCCGCCCGCCCACACGCGGCACGCCGACGGTCCGATCTCCCGCGCCCGAGACGACACGAGGCGGCAGATTCTCCACCAGTCCGGCGGCCTCGGATGGGTAGCGATCGCCGTGCCGGTTAGTGACCGCCGCCGGCCCGCTCGGCGGTGCCTGTCCGGGCGCTGGTCGTCCGCCGGGCGGAGGCTGGCGCGGTGGCGCGGGTGGGGTGCGGGGCGGTGGTTCGGCGCCGTACAGACGCAGCATCTTCTTGATGGCCGCCTGAGCGTTGAACAAGATGACGTAGAGCCGCGGAAACATCGTCTGGTCCAGATCTTTGGCGATCTGCCGCACCGCGACGGGTTCTGCTTGCGTCGAGTCGTGCAGGGTGTCCACGTAGAGCTGGGCGGCACCGGCCCACTCACGCCGGCCCTCGGCGAGGCGTTCACGTGCGCGTTCGAGGTGCGCCAACGTGGTGTGGAGAGCCGTGATCACCTCCTGCATGGACATTCCACCGACCGTAGGGGTATGGGGCCGTGGCCGTCGAGCGGACTGTGCAGGTCAGCACGCTGATCGCCTCCAGCCTGATCACACGCCGTTCTGGCTGGACGAGCGATCGAGGCCAGCCACACAGAGGTCGCCTTATCGCAAATCGGCGGCGGTATGTGATCGTCTCGTCTACGGTCGACACCTGCGACAACACGGGGGTAGCGCAGGTGCACGAGGTTGCGGCGGCTCGCATGCGCCGGGTGATTCGGGACGTGCTGCGGGCTGGCGTCGAGGGCGGTCTGGAGGCCGCGATCGCGACGACCGCCGAGCACTCCTCCGCGGGAAAGTGGGACATTCTGCTTACCGCGTTGATCGAGACCTCGGTTACCGCACTGCGCGCTGAGCATCCGGACAACAGGCCGATTCGGGTGCGCAGCTTCGATGACGATGGGAACACCGAGGAGGACGCAACCGACTCAGCGGATGTGGGCGTCCGCGTTCTCGCGCGGGCGGTGGCTGCCCAGCAGTCCGGTGACCGCCAGCGGGTCGTGGAGCTGACGCGTCAGGCACTGGACTGCTACGACGAGAGTGACCGCGCCGCTGTCGTGGTCAAGGTCTACGAGTTCGCCTTGTTCGTGGCTGCCCGCGCGGTTCGGGACGGCCGTGGCCTGCCCCGTTTCGCGACCCTGGACACGTCGCCGGCGCGCCCAGCACCGAGTGCTGCCGGTCTTGCCGACCGGCGGATGTTCTCCTGGAACTTCGGCGGTGCGGAGTGGACAGCGACAGTGCCGCGTTCCCGGAGCTGGTGATCGCAGGACTTCGCGCGATCACCCTCATGAGTGATCTTGCCGACTTCAGCCGCCGACGCCTCATCGAAGATCCGCATCGGCGACTCAACGCCTTCACCTCCGCCGGAGCGACGTACTCCAGGGCCAACGGCGCAGTTCGTGGCCGGGGTCAGCGAAGGTAGACTGGCGTGCCCATGATCCAGTTGCCCGGCGCGTCCGAGTCGCTGCTCGTCCAGTAGTCGATGGTGGCTCGCACGAACTCCCCGGCGGACAGGCGTCCGTCGCCGTCGGTGTCCAAGTGGGTGAACGCCTGCTCGACCTCGGCCTCACTCAATCCCGGGAAATGCCCGGCGACGAAGGCCCGGAACTCCGACGGACTGACCTGGCCGTTCTGATCGGTGTCGGTGATGGCCAGGAACGCCTCGGCCAACGCGCCGACCGTGGCCTGCGCGGCTGCGGGATCGGAGGCCAGTGTCAGGGTTGAGCGCAGGAACTGCTTCTTGACGATGGTCGTGCCCCCGCCGGGGATGTGCGGCAGGTGCAGCTCCCGCCAGATCCGCACGTAGGCCTCAACAATGCGGCCCTCGGAGTCGGAGCCGGGCGCGTGGCCCAACGCGGCGGCGACACGCTGGCCCATCAGCACGTGATCGTGTTCTGTGAGCTGGCCATCGCCGTCGGCGTCGAGGTGATCAAAACCATGGTTGATCTTCGCGGTGAGGATCTCCGAGTCGCTCATTGCTCCTGCGTAACGCAAAGCGCGCGGCGCCACCACCACCGTGCCGGTGAACGCGTCCCACGATGTCGTGGAATCCTTCAAGCCACCAGCGAATCACGACCTAGCCTCCATGGCCGTTTTGTCCCGGCCCGAAGGAGGTGTCGCCGGTGCCCCCTTGACCACCCGTCTCACCGATGGCCGTCACACCCACTCCCCCACCTCACGCGCCGCTCGCTTATGTGTGCCGTACTGCCGTCTGACCTGCGCAGAGGGGAATCCCAATGCCCCCGTCGCCCGTGGTTTCGAACACCTAGGCCGCAGGTCAGCCATCGAACCGGTGAACGTCGCCAGGATAGTGTTGTCGGTGCGGCCCTACACGGTAAGGAACTCGCCCTTATTGCTGAGTTCGGATCCGTTGGTCGCGGACATCACGACAGCGACTGTTCCGTGGCGGAACGGGTCTTTCACGTCGGTGGCTGGCACCGTCAGGGTCCAGTCGGTGATCTTCGCGGTGCACGACAGCCCCGACTTCGTGACCTTGCCGCGGGGAACGGTGTCTCCTTCCTGTTGGACGGTCTGGGCGGCAACCACTTCCAGGGAGACCGTCTGGGGCTGGGAACAACGCAGGTTCCCGGTCACGACCAGACTCCCGTTACTGGCCAGCTTGCCCTTGTAGGCAAAGGCCGTCCCGCCGGCCGCGTAGGCCGCCGGCACCACCGCCACCGCCATCACCAGACCCGCGAGCCCGACCCCGATCCGCCCCAGCCACTGCTGTGTCCTCGCCGTACCTCCAGGATGTTCCGCCCCTGCACCCAGGCGGGAGACCCGTCCCTAGCGTCAACCCGACCAGGCGACAGCATTCACCCTCGTGAGCCCGCGAACTACCGGTCGTGCGGCCCGCAGCCGGTCGCGCGCCGCCGCCGGCACGACGTCACCCCGAGTCGAACCCAGCGAACCGTGTTCTCGTCCCAGGTCAGACCGCCGTCGGCGAACGTGTCGTGGTCGACCAGAATGACCTCCGACACTGGCATCACTACCGGCTGCAGCCGGTAGTGACCAGCACGGCGCGGTCTGGGCTACCTCGTGGCGATGGCCAGGTCCAGGGGAATCCCAATGCCCGCCGTCAAGGTGACGCGTTCGAAGTGCCGGCGCAGCCGCCTGGGGGCGCGCGGGCAGCATCTACAGTGCCTCGTGCATCTCAGGGCTGGCCGCTGCATGCCCGTGGCTTCACCGGCCCGTACTCGGCCGGCAACTGCGTCCAGGCTCGCCGCTGCGACGGGTTCGTGTTCAGCGCCCACTCCGCGCCCGACTCGCCCTCGGGCTTCGACCAGATCCTCCCCAGCCGATCGTCTACGGCCAACAGGCCACCCGGCTCAGGGGCGTCGTCGGCGTACGTCGCCCATCCCTCGGCGTCGAACCCGGCGATGTCCCGGTACCGCCACGCGATGCGCAGCAGGTTCGCCATGCGATCGTGATGACGTCGGTGCCAGGCAAAACGCTGTCAGAAGTGCAAGTTCGTCCTGCCGGCCGACGAGCCGGTCGGGAGCGATCGCCTCGACCTGCTCCCGGTAGCGGCTCCACGCTGATCCAGCCGGCCCACGTGAACACTGCCCGCAGACCCGACCTGCACGACATTGCCGACAACGGTCCCGCTGACGACGTTGTCGACATCGAGACGGCGTTCGGGCTCCCCTCCACTCATTCGACCCATCCCGTCGGATATCGCACCGAACGCACCCGCTCGCCATTACGCCGATCGGGTAACGTCGCCCAGCAAGCCGGACGGCCCGCTGCCCTTGAACGGACCATCGCCATCGACACGCGCTCCTCGCTGGCTTCGTGTTGCGGCGCGACCGGCACCGCATTGCTGGCCTCCTGACGATAGAGACCGCACTCGGCGGCGCCCCTCCACGACCACGACCACCACGACAACAGTCCGCTCTCGTCGCGACTGGGCGGCCGGAAACCAGGTGCCTGCCCGCGGCTCAGGATAGGTCCTGGACACTATGCTACTTCAGTGCGTGTTGATGTCGACTTCAGTTCATTGCGGCCATGGGGTGGCAGTCAGGCTGGCGGATTTGAGGAGTTGTGCTGCCAGATCGCCCGGGCACGAGCTGACGGCCGCGGCGATCGGTTCGTGAGACTTGGAACACCCGATGGAGGCATCGAGGGGTACGCCTCCGACACTGCCGGCAACGAACGCGCGCTTCAGGCAAAATTCTTCCTCGGCAAGCCTACACCCGGACAATGGCGCGAACTCACCGCGAGTATCGAGCGCGCACTGTCAACACATCCACGGCTGATACAACTTGAGATTGCACTTCCCGTCGACCGCGCCGACCCTCGACGCCAGGGTGAACAGTGGTTCATGGATGAATGGAATGAGCACGTTACACGCTGGACCACCCTTGCAAAAAGACGCGGAATGTCGGTGGAGTTTGAGTTTTTCGGCAAGTCGGAACTGCTCACAGAGCTGACACGAGCCGAACATGTCGGCCGATACCAGTGGTGGTTCAATCGCAGTTTTATTTCCGACGATTGGCTAGCTAACCGATGGGCACAGGCGCGCGCGAATGCCGGCCCCCGCTACAACCCGCAGTTACACATTGCTGTACCGATCGGCGAAACGTTGGAAGCGTTTTCTCGTTCTCCGCGCTTGCTCAGGGAACTTCAGCTCTTGCGTGACGATGTTGTCACTGCGCCAACACGCCTTCGCCGTCGCGGCATTCCCGAAGGCGTCATTAGCGAACTCGAATCCGCATGCCAAGAGCTGCCACAACCACTGTATTCGGACCTGACGAGCTCACTGACGGCCGGACATAACGTCGACGCCAGAATACGCCTCGAGGCCGTCGATGTTCCGCCGTTCGACGACTGGGCGCAAGCATGGGACGACGTAAAGAATGGTGGAGGCCACCTCCTCTGGCTGTGCCAGGAGACACCGAGAGATACCCCAGCGGCACATCTATCTCAGGAAAAACAATTAGCAGGTGGGGATATAGCGGGAGGCATTCTGTCGCAGTCCGAACGCGCCGAGCACCTGTTGACGGTTCACGCTAAAGCCTACGAGTCACCAGCCCTGTTGATCACCGGAAAAGCGGGTAGCGGCAAGACGCATCTCTTGTGTGACATGACTCGAATCGCCCTGGATCGCGGACAGCCCAGCATACTAGTGCTCGGGCAACAACTCGGCCCGCATCATCCATGGCAACAGATTCTTTCCGCACTCGATTTCACCGGTTCTACGGAAGAATTCCTTCAGTCGCTGTCCGCACGCGCGGAAGCATGCGGTCAGCGAGCGTTGCTGATAATCGATGCACTCAACGAGAACAACGGGCCTGTTCTGTGGCGCAACACCCTTGCAGGGTTCTTGGCCACCGCGCGCCAGTATCCCTGGATTGGCGTCATTCTCAGTGTTCGCGACACATTCGCAAGCAGCATTGTCAGCGACCACCTCGACAGCAAAATCCTGCTCCGCGTCGCCCACGACGGGTTCATCAACGTCGAATTCAACGCAATCGCGACCTACTTCGCCCACTACCGACTACCGCTGCCTACTGCGCCGCTGGGGCTGCTACCAGAGTTCACCAATCCACTTTTTCTGAGGCTGTACTGCACGGCCGCCGGCTCAGCACCACACCTGCTCGACTCCCCCGCGCCGGGATTCAACGCGGTAATCGAGGCCGCATTGGACGCCGCAAACCAGCACGTGTCGACCACGATCGACGCCGACCACCACGCGCAACTCGCCCAGCGTGCCTGCAGCCAGCTCGCGCGGTCACTCCGAGCCCGCGGCCGAAACTGGCTGTCCCGCGCGGAAGCAACCGAACTGCTGACACCTCTACACGTCTCGTCCGGCTATTCAACGTCCCTGCTCTTCGCGCTGATCCACGAGGGTGTGCTCGCAGAGGACGCCCTGGCCGACGAACGCGGCGCCACGCAGCAGGTGGTGCGATTTGCCTTCGAGCGCCTTGGCGATCACCTGATAGCGACAGCAATCCTCGACGAAGAACTGGCCTCCCTCACACCTGCCGCTGGCACGAACGCAGACGAGGAAGCGACCTGGACGCTCGAACGCCTGCGGACGTCAGAGTCGATCCGCGTGTTAGCCAACAGCCCCACGGCGCGCGGCGTGCTGGCAGCCCTCGCAGTGCTGCTCCCCGAACGCGTCGGCGTCGAACTCGCAACTCTCTTCTGCGCGCTCGCCGAAGACGGTCAACTCACAGAACTCCCTGACACTGACTGGGAGCACGACACCTGGCTCGACAGCCTGCTGCTGCGGGCCCCCCGGAGCGTCACCGCGACGGCGCGAGACCGGCTGCGCCGCGCGATTGTCGAACCGTCGGAAGCCCCGACGTGGCCCCCTTCCGAGTCCCGACGTGACACCATCGCCGTCGCACTGACCTTGGCAATGCACCCGGCGGTGCCGCTCGGCCCGCTGTGGTTGCACGAGATCCTGGCCCCGTTGCCCATGCCGGAGCGAGACCGCTGTTTCACAGCGGGGCTGAGCGCGGGCCGGTGGCGCAAGGACTACAGTCCGTACCAGCCTCTCCTGAATTGGCTGCGCGACTGGGCTGCCCGACCAGCCGCGTCCGGCAGTAGCCCGCAGCGGCCGACGGCAACCAGCACTGAGGCCGTCGCCGCTCTGATGTGGGCTCTGGCAAGTCCTGACCGATGCCTCCGCGACGACACGACGCGGACCCTCGTGGCTTTGAGCGATCACGACCCTCGTGTGGCCACCGACCTTGTCACCCTGGTGTCCAACGTCGATGACCCCTACATCGTCGAACGTGCACTGGCGGTACTCTGCGGCGCCACCACACGAACGCGCGATCCGATCCGGTTGGCCGGCTATGCCGATACTCTGCGCACCTTCGTGCACCGCCTCGGAATTCCCACCCACGTACTTGCCCGGGACTACCTGGCCTGCGCCGCTCAACATCTTCACGCGCACGGCACCCTCGACCAGTCCATGTTGGGCAAATCCTGCCCTCCCTACGACACTGCCTGGTCGGCCTTCCTTGGCCGCAACGACCTCGGAGACCTACACCACCGCTTCGCAGCAGCACGCAGGGAAGCTTCCCTGGGCACGAACACAGATCCAGCACACACGCTGCCTCCCACAGCTAACAGCTACGCCACCATCATCTCGTCTCTGACCAACGGGCACTTCGGTCACCATGTGATGAAATTCGTCAACCGCACATCAACCCCTTGGGCAGCACAACGACTCTCTGAACCCGATAACGGCTACGTCACTCCCGTCGATACCTCTGCACTGCTTCCCTGGGTGTTTACCCGAGTGCTCGACTTGGGGTGGCGCCCCGAACACTTCGGACAGATCGACGCCGCACTGGCCCAGGAGCACAACAGCGCTCGGTCACCTGGCAAGCCGGAACGGTTTGGGATGAAATACCAGTGGATCGCGTGGCATGAAACCACCGCACGTCTATCCGACACTCATCGACTGCGACGCCAGGATGACCCAGGCCAGGAACGCACCTACCGCGGCGCATGGCAAATCGGTGCGCGTGACTTCGATCCGACCCATTGTCTCGACTGGCTTACAGTGCAGATGCATCCGCGGTTCCCCTACATACCAGCCGAGATCTGCCACGAATACCCCGACTATCCCGATCACCTCCTGGCCGGGCCGATGCTCGCCACCATCGTGAGGGCATCGCACACATCCGCCGCGAGAGCCACTTTCACCACCGAGACGGATCGTATGACCAGCCGAACGTGGCTAGGGCGGGATCTCCCAGAGCATGAACTTCGTTGGCCGCAGGGACCATGGTGGTTTCCGGTTACTCCCACGATACACTCAACCCGACGCGCATTGCCGAGTACAGCAGAACTCGCGGTTGCGTGGACACACGAACAAGCAGAATGGGTCAACCAGGACGATGACCTCATTGACCCCACACCTCTCTTGACAGTCACCGCCGATCTGGACACCTGGACCCACAATCGCACGCAAGCGCCACCGGCAACAAATGACAGAAACTATGTCGTACTACATGCACGTCATTCAACTGACTGGTCAGCCGACGGGCACCCAATAACCCGCGCCGGGCAACAGGAGGCCTCCCCGCACCGACAGCTCACAGTCTCCTTGTCCTCAGTACTCATTAACGAGGCGGATGCCGTAACACTCATAGAAACACCGCTCAGCGGACTCGGCACCGTACCCATCTCAGCGAACCTTCTCACTGCGAACATGTTTCTCACCGAATGGCCCGCCAGTCCGGAATGCACTAACCATGCGCAGCAGAATTACAACAAGTGCGACTGCTCGCCCTTGCGGCCACATGAGCGACCCGCAAACCTCCCCATTCCGAGAATACCACTCGTCGACTACTATCACTGGAAGGTTGAGCCCGATTCGGCGACTTCCACCGCCGGTGTCGACCACTCGCTTATCGCTTCCACGAGCGTTGCACTACTGTCCAGTAGATCGATTTCCGCACTCGGCCTGACGGACCTTATTTGCATCGACGGCATCGCCCGCAGTGAAACCAACCGAATTGTCGCCGCAGACCCTTCTTCCGGCACACCTCTACCCCCGGCTTTACTGATTGATAGCGCCACCCTGTCGGTGGCGCTTAAGAGAAATCGACTTGCGCTGGTCCAGTTTGTCGTACAGCGAAAGGCGATAATGAAAGATCCCCTGGGGTGTGCGACGTACCCGGGGACTCTCACCCGCACCAGCGCACATATTCGCCGCCACGACGGCACCCTATCGACGAGATCATTCACGCATCGCTCCGAATGATTCAGATCGACATAGCACAACGGGTGGCTGTCTAGCGGAGGTGCAGCTCGTACACCGCGCGGGTCTTGCCCGGCCCTTTGAAGTCGGTGATCACCTCGACGCCGTTGACGCGGTGGTCCCCCGGGACGTTGACGAAGCCCAGCGCGCCCCAGGCGTGGTGCGCGCTGGTGTTCTCGGGTTCGGAGGTGAGGTACAAACGGCCACACCCCCAGGCCTCGCCCTGAGCACACACGCTGTTGATCAGCGCCTTGGCGATGCCTTGGCGCCGGTGGTGGGCGTGGGTCATGACGTCTTGGATGTAGATGTCGTCGGGGTGGTCCTGGCTGCGGATGGCGATGACAACGCCGGTGATCGTGTCCTCGTGTGGTGCGACGGGGCAGGTTGAGGAGAACAGGGCGGAGTACAGCCAATAGTCGGAGGCGGTTCTCGGCCAGATGTAGGGCGAGCCTTGGCTGAGGAGGTCGATGACCTCGCCGATCATGTCCTGGTGGAGCGGCTTGATGATCACGAGGTTTCCTCACCTTCCGGGGTGTCGAGGGTGTCGGTGGACGAGGGAGACGATCTCACGGGCGGCGTCAGCGGGGCGCACAGCCTCGGTGATGGCACGGCCGACGATGAGGATCCAACGCAGCAACACACGCACGACCCTCCCGACCGCGGGTTGCCGGGGAACGGCTTGCCCCACCGCCCGGTGCCTGCAGGGGGCGACAAACACGTCGGGGGAACGCGCGGTGACGTGGCAGGCTTGCCAGATGCAGCTGAGCAAGAACCCCGAGTACCTGGCCGCGGTCGCCGCGGCGGTCGAGCAGTTCCGCGCCGCGCTGGTCGACTTCCTCGAGCTGCACGTACCCAACGAAGGCCCGGCGGCTGGGGTGGCGTGGCGCGCGGGATCGCCCCGGCGGTGTTCCCCCGCGACGACGCTGACCCCGACGAGATCGCACGACGACGGAAGAAAGTGTCCCAGCTGGCCGGCCGCGCTTCCGCCGCAGTGCCACTGACCGGCATCTCGATCGGCGTGCAGGGCGTCGGCACCATCGACCCGATCACCGCGTGGCAGACCATCACCCGCCCCAAGCCCCTGTTGGAAGCCTCTGACGTCCTCGACGCCTGCGATCAGGCCCTCGGACGCCTCGAAGGGATGGTCGTGCGGGCCGAGGCCGAGCGGCCACCGGCGATCGGTGCCGAAGCGATGCACCCGGTCATGTGGGGCGCGGCGGGCCGGTTGTGGCGTGACGGGCACTTCCGGGAGGCGGTGGCCGGCGCGTGCGAGGCCGTGGTCGCGGTGGTGCGGGCCCGCACCGGGCGCAACAACGTGCCCGCGACCGGGCTGTGGCAGGAGGTCTTCTCCGAGAAACCGCCGCAGCCGGGCAAGTCGCGGCTGCGCTGGCCGGGTGACCCGGCCGACCAGGACGTCAGCACGATGAACGCCGGCCTGCGGTTCTTCGCCCCCGGCGTGCAGTTGACGATCCGCAACAGCGCCGCCCACGCGAACATCGACCTTGATGAGCAGGCCGCGCTCGAGCGGCTGGCCGCGCTAAGCCTGTTGGCGCGCTGGCTCGACGACTGCGACCTCCTCGAGGCTGCGCAGCGTGAGGACGGCACGCCAGCGGCTGGCTAGCGCCCGCCCAGTATGGCGGGCGCTAGCCAGAACGGTCAGAATCGGTCGTCGCGGAGGCTCTCGTAGGCAGGGCCCTCGCCGAAATCGAAGTGGTCGACGGGACTTCGTCGGGCAAAAGCGCCTGCTGGGTCAGGCCTGCATCGGTGAGCTCATCACTTGGAAGCTCACCGTGGTTGGCTCGGACCACGTCGCCGACGGCGCGAACGTGGTCGCGGTGGATTCGGTCACGCACCTCAGCTACTACCCGGTACCCGCCGGCGTTCTACGACGGTTCCGGCGTCCGGGTACACCGCGAGGTCATCGAGCGGCACTGGCGAAGGTCAGAGCGAGATCCACCGCCTCCTGCGGGGTCGCGGCAGTGGTCACCGGATCGGCGAGCTCAGTACCGTCGTGGTTGCGGATCTCCCACCCGCCCAGCGTGATGACAGGGACGCCGCCGCGTCGTTTCGCCAGTGCGATCTCGGACAAGGTCCCCCAGGAGCAGCCCACCGCGATCACGGCGTCGCCGGACCAGACAATGATCGCGTTGCGCGCCTCTCCCATGTTGGTCACGAGCACGGCGGACAGGTCAGGGCTGGCGTCCTCGGACGAGTCACCCGGCCGTACGCCGATGACCAGTCCGCCTTCAGATCGCGCGCCCGCGGCCACTGCGGCCATCACGCCGATGCCGCCACCGCAAATCACGATGGCGCCGGCCTGCGCCAGAAGGCGGCCCACCTCGAGGGCATTGGCCTCGTCCTGCTCGGTGCAGTGGCGCGGGCCGCAGACGGCCACCTGTATCGGCACGGGCGGTACCTTCCTGATCAGTATGTGGTCTGTCAGTTCGTGTCGGAGTTGTCGAGCCCAGCCGGAACGGCCGCCGGGGTGGCGCAGAATTCGTCAAGTCCGCTCCGCAGGGCTGCCACCTTCGATGGGTCCGCAGTGGGCAGCGCCGTCAACGTCGTGTTCAGCGCTCGCGCGCGACTGATCACCGGCACGGTGCGATGCCCGACAACGGTGGAGCTCAATGCTTTCGCGAGGTGCTCGCCAACGGCGTCGAGATCACCACGAGCCAGGTGAGCGCCGGCAAGGTCGATCCGCGCGGCGGCGACGAACTGCACGTTGGGCTCCCGTTCACCAGCGAATTCCTGGACCGCTGTCTGCGCCCAGGTCACCGCGGCGTCAAGGTGGTTGAGACCGCCAAGCCCGCGATAGGCCTCGCTGGCGTAGTAAGCGGCCTTGCCTGTCGGAAACGCGAACACACCCGGCTCGTCAGCGCTGGGCTCGATGGGCGCGGACCCTGCCACCGCAAGCGCGCGATTCATCTCCGAGGACTCAGTTCGAGCGGCGCTGATCCGCGCCTGTTGGCTCGACAGCCGCAGCAGGCTCGTGCCGGTCGTAGCGAACGGAAGCGCCGCCTCGACCAATGCCGCCGCCTCCTTGTACCGGCCCGCCCAGTAGGCGACATTGCTTTGGACCCAGCGGGTGTACACGTGGAGAGGGCCGTATCCGGCCACCTCCGCACAGTGCAGTGCGGTCCGGGCGTGGGTGTTCGCGGCATGCGCGTGGCCCAGGTCAGCGGAGGCGTGGGCCAGCAGCGCGCACATCTGCCCACCGATTTTGTGCAGGTGCATTGCGTGTCGGGGCGACTGGCGGCCCTCGATCAAGGCGAAAACGTCATCACGGCCGCCGATCAGGCGCGCGAACACTGTGGCCGGAGGATCGGTCAGGTAGCACGAAGCGATGTCAGCGACGTCGGCGTCCAACTGCTCCAGGACGTCGTCGTCGATGTTCGTGGTGGCGCTGAAGCGTCGAAATCGCGCAGATTCCTCAGCGGCCATGGCTACCTCCTCACGGGTCGGCAGACCGGCTGCGTCGCACCGCACGATGCGCCGACGGCTCCGGCTGCCGCCGTCCTCGGGGTTCCGGCGGGCCGGGAACTCAGTGGTACATGAGACATCCGCATACGAGGCCGCCTCAACTGCTAGGGGGTTCGGCGTGTACGGGATCCTTACTGGACGGGAGAACCCGTCGGCTGACGGAGCGAACAGAAGCCGGTCTGACGGGCTGAGATGTTGCATGTCGTCGGCGTCGACGAGTTGGGACGGGGTGCATCCGTGCCCGTACGTCACGGCCAGATTCGCTAGATAGCGCACGGGCGGTGCCATCCCGCCGTGTGGCCAGCTCTCGTACTCGCTGACGCGGTTGTCACGGAGCCCGGCAGCGGGATGATCGGCGTTGTATCTCTGTGCTAGTTGCCATTGCGACAGTCCGAGGGCGTGCCGCCAGGCGGCACGGGGCCGCAGGTTGAACCGGCGGGACATCTCGGCCACGATCTGGGCGACGGAGCATCCGAGGCCGCGCATCTGGTCGCGCAACGTATCGCGATTGGCCTTGTCCGAGGCCCCGACTCTCCTGGGCATCCGACCAACCTCCCGTGTGCACGACGCCTGCGGTGTCCGCGACGAACGGTAGCTCCCAAGAGCCCCGTGCGGCGACGCGATCTGCCGCAATTGCTGGAAGTTTTCACCCCCATTAGCGCTGTTTTCGCAGTTCAGCGCCACCGAGGTGGGCGAGGAAATGTTCCCGGCCCCACGGGAGGTCATTCGGCCATGATCGGGCCAGGCTGGATAGGTGCGGATGACGAGGACGTCGTTCGCTCGACCACGCTGGAGGACAACGCCGTGACCACTGCGATCGACGCCAACAAGGTGACCGTTCCCAGCTCAGCTCCGGCCGACCACCTTCGCGATGTCGTTTCCCTGGTCGTGCCGAAGGACAGCCCGCTCGGCCGTGTCGCCCTCTCAGTCGACGACCTCGCTTCGCACGTCCCGCCGCACGTCACGGATCAGACGACCTGTCCGCTGTGCTCGCATCCCTGGCCATGTCCTCGATGGGCGCAAGCAGCGCGGCAGATCCACGGGGCAGGTGTCCAACTGATGGACATGGTGCCGCGAGATCTGCACACGTTGGTTTGGCCACCGACGACCGACATTCGGTCCGCCTAGACCGGCCCGGCCCAGTCCTGCTTGCTGGTTCAGCCACAGCCGCCTAGCAGGGAGAGGTGGGCGGGCTCAGCGTGATGCCGAGGCGGGCACTAACCACCTAGGGCTGCCGTATCGGACGTGAAAGCTGACCTCCTCAATCGCGGCCGAGCAAGTCGATTCCCGGTCAGTACGACCACACCTCGCCGCCCCAGCCGCCGCTACTTCTCGTCGGCAACAACGCATCCTGCTGTCCGTCGCCAGCCGCTTCGCGCCGTGCGTCCCGGTCCGCGCTCGGCTTGGTCACACCCGGAATCGCCGACGACCTCGTCATTGTCACCACCCCTCCGCCGCATCAAGGAGTCTCTGTTGACCACGCACGACAAGCAGAACGCACTGGGACCGCCCGCGATCGTCCTGGAGGTCTGCGCCACCACCGTTATGACCTCCTATCTCGATCAGAGCGGCGAGCGGGTGTGCGTCAAGCTGCCCACGCGCGCCCAACCGGTGCTGCTGGCGGCCACCGAAGCCGGCGCCGAGGAACTGATCGCCGTGCTGATTGGGGGGTTGCGCGACCTGCGCGCCATAGGCGGCCAGCAGCACCCGGACCGACCTCGCCGCGGTCTGAGCACAGTCCTGGCCAGCGAGATCGCGTCCGTCACCGACGGGACCGAGGAGCCCTGATGGCCGCAGCGCTGGACCGTCCGCCCGTCGTTGAGCCCGACCGCGCCGGAAGCGCCGATCTGCTGCGTCGGGACCTGGGCATGCTGGACGAAGAGATCCGCGAGCTGAACGCGGACTACGAGATGGCCACACGCATGCCCGAGGCAGCCGAGTGGATCACCGAGATCATCGCCAAGCGCACCGAGGTACACGGCCTGCGGCGCCAGGTCGTCGACCATCTCGCCGATCTCGACACGGTTGGCGGTGGACTGCGATGACCAGCGTCATCGGCACCGACGGCACGCCCGCCGCGAGCAGGGCCGGCAGCATCGGCCCGTCCGAAGCGATGATCATCGGTTGTGTGCTGGCCGGCTGGGGAAATCCTCTGTCCTGCGCGGACATGAGTCTTGAGCGTGCCAAGCGCATCGTTGCCTGCACGCTGGCCGAGCACACCCATGACGAGGTGCTGCGCTGGCACACCAGGGCCGCGCCCCCGGAATGGACGATCCGCTGGCGCTGGGCGGCGGAGGCCACCAAGCGGCTCTACGGCGGCGACCTGGACACCAGCGCGCTGCCCAGCGAGTTCGACCCGGCGGCCGGCGAGGTCCCCACGGTCTGACGGGGACGCGGCGCAGTTTCCACGGCGGCATGCTCCCAGATAGCTGTGCGATTCCCTATAAGTCCAGGACGTCAACTTTAGTTCCCGACCACTTGCTCTTGGGTGGACGAGATCCAGTATACATATAAAATGGGCAAGGGGAGCCTGAGGTGTAGATGATGTCACGCGATAGTTAAGGACAATAACATAAGGTTTCCATGTTAGGAGCGTGTTCTTTTGTTACGTATAAGGTGTCATACGTTCGCACATTTGTAAGCAGCGCCAAGCTGGCCGGTTGATCAAAGGGGTACGCGATCATGACCGCACCGGTCCACCTGGTGACCGTCACCGGGCTGATCACCGGCCGGGACGGGCGACTGCTGATCATCCACCCGTCGGTCGGCCAGTCCGAAGCGGCGCAGGTGTGGTGGTTGCCCGGCGGCGATCTGGGCCACGCGGCCAGCCCGGCGGAGTCCCTGCGGCACGTGGTCTACCAGCAGCTCGGCATCCAGGTCCCCGTCCGCGGCCTTTACCTGACCGCCTATCGGCGCGCGACCGCGGTCGGCGAGCAGCCCGAGCTGGTCCTGCTGTTCGACTGCGGCGAGCACGACGCGGCCGCGATCGAGGACGAGCTCTGGCCCGGCGAGGGCGTTGCGGCCTGGCAGTGGGTCACCCACGCCGACGCGGTCCGGCTGCTGCATCCCGACGAAGCCCGTCGACTGACCTGGGCGCTCACAAACCCGGCCCCCGCCAGCTACCTCGAACAACCGCAGCACTATCAGCACATCGACTCAGGGGGAGCACGCGATGCAGACGATGCTGTGGGGCGAACCGACACCAGCGGCGGCCCCTGACCGTGCCGAGCAGACGCTGTTCCTGCCGTCGCTGGGAGACACCCCCCCATCGAGTTCGTCCCCGCACAGCCCGTCGGTGACGACCACGCCGAGCCGATCACGGCGCCAGTGTCGGTCCAGGACGCAGCCGTCGAACCGTTCGACTGGTTCGGCCCAGCGCCCGCACGAGCGCAGCCGATCGCGGTTGGCGAGGACCCCACGATCCTGCTCAACCCGCGCGATCCGGTCGTGCTGGAGCGCGTGCTTGCCGGATTGCGCAGGCTGTAGCGCCGCCGCTGGACACCACGGACCCGTCCGGTGCCAACCCGACCGGTGATGATCTTCAGCCCCATGGCGCGTACGGCCCCGAACCCGCACCGACAACTGGAAGAGTGACCGAGTGAACACCGTACGAGACAACGACACCAAGGCTACTCAGCAGGATGCCGCCGCGCTGCGCGCGACGATGGTCGAGCAGCTGCGCGCCCAGGGAGAGCTGCGGACCGACGCCGTGATCCGGGCCTTCGCCACCGTGCCACGTGAGGCGTTCGCGCCCGAGGCCCCGCTGGAGAAGGTCTACGACCGCGACGACGTCGTGATCACCAAGCGGGACGAGAACGGCCTCGCGCTCAGCTCGGTGTCCGCGCCACGCATCCAGGCGATGATGCTGGAGCAAGCCGACATCCAGCCCGGGATGCGGGTGCTGGAGATCGGCTCCGGCGGCTACAACGCCGCGCTCATCGCGGAACTGGTCGGCCCCGACGGCGAGGTCACCACCGTCGACATTGACCCGTTCGTGGTCGACCGCGCCGAGCGCTACCTCGCTGAGGCCGGGTATCCGCAGGTCCGGGTGCTGCTGGTTGACGCCGAGGGCGGTGTGCCCGAGCACGCGCCGTTCGACCGGATCATCGTCACGGCCGGCGCCGCGGACATCCCGCCCGCCTGGACCGAGCAGCTCGCCGAGGACGGCGTGCTCGTCGTCCCGCTGCGGATGCGCGGGCTCACCCGGTCCGTGGCGCTGGTCCGCGAAGACGGGCACCTGGTCAGCCGGGGCTACCAGCTGTGCGGGTTCGTCTCGATGCAGGGCTCCGGGGCCAACGCCGAGCGCCTGGTCCTGCTGCGTGGCGAGGACATCGCGCTGCGGCTGGATGGCGGGCAGACCGCGGACGGCGAGGCGTTGAGCGCCGCGTTGACCTCGCCGCGCGTCGTGCGCCCCTCCGGCGTGGAGGTCGGCGGGTTCGAGCCGTTCGACGAGCTGGACCTTTTCTTGGCCACGGCGCTGGACGACTTCGGGCTGCTGGTGGCCACGCCCGCCGGGATTGAGTCCGGCCTGGTGGAACGCTCCACCCGCATGGGCGCCAAGACCACCCTGGTCGGCGGCAGCTTCGCCTACCGGGCCTCGCGGGCGACCTCGGAGGAGCGCACGTCGTTCGAGTTCATGGTCTACGGCCACGGCCCAGACGCCGAGACGGTCGCTGACCGGTACGTGGAGGTGATCCGCGAGTGGGACCGCGCGCACCGGGGCGGTCCCGGCGCGCGGATCGAGGTCTTCCCGGCCGGCACCCCGGACGCCGAGATCGGCGAGGGCCGCCTGATCGACAAGAAGCACACTCGCGTCCTGATCTCCTGGCCGGCCTCGTCATGACGGCCGCGGCCAAGTAGTCCCATCCGCACGATTCACCAACCCTGCAAAGGAGATTCGCTATGACCTTGCAGCACACGCAGACGCCCGCAGTGGCGGGCATGGAGTTCGATCTCGACGTGTCGATCGTCGCCTCCGGGCCGGTCGTGGCCGACCTGATGCGCAACACCGACGACAACTGCGGCCAGACCTGCCAGAGTGCCTGCTCCAACAGCACCTGCGGCTGACACACCACGGCGAGCTGACCGATGACGGCCTGGTAGGCAGAGGCGAGCGCCTTGTCCACCAGGCCGTCTTTCGCGTGAAGGGGGTTGTTGCAGGTGTTCACTGTCGTCGACGCGGCCTTGCTCCGGCTGGCGATCCAGCCGTCCGATGTGGACGAGCACACGTGGCCGGATCTGAGCGGCGATCACGTGCCGCAGTGGCGTGACTGGCTGGCCCGGACCTGGGCGGACGAGCCGTTCGCCGGCGCGGTGCGAGCGGCCAGCCCGGACCTCGCCCGCCGCGTGGTCGCGGTGTGCGCCGGCCGCGAGCAGCGGCCCCGGCAGGTGCGCGGCGCAGTGGTGTCGCTGCTGCGCTACCGGTTGCGGTCATCCAGCCGGGCCACCCCGTTCGGTCTGTTCGCCGGCGTCGCGCCCGCCGAGTTCGGACCAGCCACCACAGTCCGGATCGGCGATGGCCACCGCGTCACCGGCCGGGCCGACGCCGTGTGGCTGTCCGGGCTGGTGGGCGAGCTGGAGCGCTGCCACGGTCTGGCTGAGCGGTTGCCGGTCGTGGTGAACAACACCGCGACGGTACGCGACGGCCGGCTGGTCATCGGCTTGCGCCAGCACCCCAACCCGGCCGCAGCCCGCACCGATCCGGCCGAGGTGTCCATCCGCCACACCCGGCCCGTGGAGCTGGTCGTACACGCGGCGCGGACGCCGATCCGCCTGGGCGATCTCGCCGACCGGCTCGCCGTCGCGTTCCCCGACACGCCAGTCCCGGTGATCACCGCGATGCTGATCCAGCTGGTCGAGCAGCGCGTCCTGCTCACCGGCCTGCGCCCGCCGATGACGGTCACCGACCCGCTCCGGCATGTCCTGGCCGCCCTGGCCGACGTCCGCGCCGAGGATGTCCCGGCTGCGGCCGGGACGCTCGCCCGACTACGCGACCACACTGGCCCCGGGCCGGCGGACAGGGTTGATCTGCGCGCGGACGCCCAGGTCGTGCTGCCCCACAGCGTGGCCACCGAGGTCACGCGGGCGGCGAGCGTGCTGGCCCGGCTCACCCCGCAACCGTTCGGCACGCCGGTCTGGCGGGACTACCACGCCCGGTTCCTGGAGCGCTACGGCGTCGGCGCGGCCGTGCCGCTGGTGGAGCTGGTCAACCCCGACATCGGTCTCGGATACCCCGCCGGCTACCGGGATTCCCAGCTGGAACGCCCCAACGCGAGGGTGAGCGACCGGGATACCGCTCTGCTGCGGCTGGCGCAGACAGCGGCGGTGAACCGGCACGTCGAGGTCGTGCTCTACGACGCGACGATCACCGAGCTTGAGACGGACACCCTCGGACAGGCGCAGTGGCCGGCGCACACCGAGCTGGCGGTACGGGTGCACGCGCCCAGCCGGGACGCGCTCGACCGGGGCGAGTTCCAGCTGGTCGTGGCCGGCGCGTTCCGCGCCGCCGGAACAACCGCCGGCCGCTTCCTCGACCTACTCGACGACGCTGACCGCGACCGCATGGCCCGCGCGTACGCCAGGCTGCCGACCGTCAACGACGGCGCGCTGCGGGTGCAGGTGTCCTGCCCGCCGCTCTACACCGAGACCGAGAACGTCGCCCGCCACCCGCAGGTCCTGCCCGACCTGCTCTCGATCGCCGAACACCGCTTCGGCTCCGACACGGTGCTGATGCCGCAGGACCTGGTGGTCGTCGGCGACGCGCACCGGTTCACCGTGTGGTCGCGCTCGACGGCGCGGCCGGTGGAGCCGGAGGTGTTCAGCGCGGTGGAGTTCACCAACTTCTCCCACCCGCTGCTGCGGCTGGCCTGCGAGCTGACCACCGCGAGGACCGCCATGTGGGGGCCGTTCGCGTGGGGCATCGCCTCGCAGCTGCCGTTCCTGCCCCGACTGACCTACCGCCGCACCGTCCTCTCGCCGGCGCGCTGGACGCTGACGGCGGCCGACCTGCCCGGCAAGCACGTCTCCTGGCCGGAATGGACGGTGGCCGTGGCCGACTGGCGGGTCCGGGCGATGGTGCCCGCCATGGTCTACCTCGGCGCCAACGACCAGCGCCTGCTTGGATCTGGACGAGTCCGCGCACCTGCACCTGCTGCGCGCCCAGCTCGACCGTGACGGGCACGCCACCGTGCAGGAAGCCCCCGGTGCCGGCGCGTTCGGCTGGATCGACGGCCACGCCCACGAATCGTCGTCCCGCTCGCCTCCACCCAGGCCCGCATCTGGCCCCCGCTGCCGGTCCGCACCGCGCCGATCACCGCCACCACCGCCAGCGACGGACACCTTCCCGGTGCGGGGAAGTGGCTGTTCTGCAAGCTTTACGGCCACCCCGACCGCCACACCGCCCTGCTCACCACCCATCTGCCGGAACTGCTGTCCACACTGGACAAACCGGTGCGGTGGTGGTTCCTGCCCTACCGCGATCCGGACAATCACCTGCGGCTGCGCATCCAGCTCGCCACGCCCGACTGCTTCGGCACGGTCGCCGTCCACCTTGGCGCATGGGTCGCGCGACTGCGCCAACATGGGTTGATCGCGACGATGCAGCTAGACACCTACCTCCCGGAGACCGGCCGCTTCGGGCACGGCACTGTGATGGCCGCCGCCGAGGAGGTGTTCGCCGCCGACTCCGCCGCCGCGCTCGCCCAACGCGCACACCTCGCCGCTGGCCCCGATGCCGCCGATGTCTGGGCGCTGACCGCCGCAAGCCTGGTCGACCTCGCCGCCGCGTTCAGCGGCGACTACACCACCGGCAACGCCTGGCTGATCGACCACATCACCACCGGCCCGGTCCCCGCGCCTGACCGCGCGGTCTACGACCAGGCGCTGCACCTGGCCGACCCGCGCGACGATCTCGCGACGGTACGTGGCCTGGCCAGCGGCGAGCAGATCGCCGCCGCGTGGGCGGCGCGGCGCACGGCGCTGGCCGCCTACCGCGCCGCCCTCGCCCGCGCCGGAACGCCCGCGCCGGACTCGGTGCTGGCCTCGCTGCTGCACCTGCACAGCGTTCGCACGTCCGGGATCGCGCCGGAGATCGAGCGGATCTCCCACCGGCTGGCCCGCGCCGCCGCCCTGAGCCAGACCCACCCGAAAGGCCGTCGATGAGCGACCACCAGTCGCAGTCGG
>NZ_KK037166.1:11537034-11577525 GCF_000568255.1 Kutzneria sp. 744 | reverse complement strand
ATCGCCGCAGGTCTAACCGACCCCGACACCGCCACCGCTTCTCATACCAGCGTTCACACCCCACGACCGCAGTCGCTGGCCGGCGGCAGCGCCGGAGTTGCCCTGCTGCACATCGAACGCGCCCTCGCCCAGCCCGACCGGTGGGCCACGGCGCACACCTGGCTGTCGGCCGCCACACGCGGCGACCTCAACGGCGGCCCCGGCGCGTGCCTGTTCTTCGGCGTGCCCGCGCTGGCGTTCCTCACCCACGCGGCGGCCGAGGCCACCGGCGGCTACCAGCGCGCCTTGGCCCAGCTGGATATTGCGACCCAGCAGATCACTCGGGTCCGGCTCGCGGCGGCACATGCCCGTATCGATCGTGGCGAGCGCCCGGTGCTGGCGGAGTTCGACCTGATCCGCGGCCTGACCGGGCTGGGTGCCTACCACCTGCTTCACGCGCCCGAGCACCCGGTGACCGCCGACGTGCTGGCCTACCTCGTCCGGCTCACCACGCCCCTGCCTAGCCGTGACGAGTTGCCGGGGTGGTGGACCGAGTACGGTCCCACCGGCCAGCCACCGGCCGACTATCCCGGCGGGCACGGCAACTTCGGCATGGCGCACGGCATCGCCGGCCCGCTCGCCCTGCTCGCGCTCGGGCTGCGCGCCGGCATCGCCGTCGACGGGCAGGCTGAGGCAATCGCCCGCATCTGCGCCTGGCTGGACGCCTGGCAGCGCCACCACCCGACCGGTCCGTGGTGGCCGCGCACGATCACCTTGTCCGAAGTGCATTCCGGGCGGTGCGACCAGCCGGGACCGGCTCAGCCGTCGTGGTGCTACGGCACGCCCGGCATCGCCCGCGCCCAGCAGCTCGCCGCGCTGTCCACCGGCGACACCGCTCGCCAGCACACCGCCGAGGCGGCGCTGCTGGGCTGCCTGACCGACCCGGTCCAGCTCGCCCAGATCATCGACCCGAGCCTCTGCCACGGTGCCGCCGGGCTGCTGCACACCACCTGCCGCGTTGCCGCCGACGCGGCAACCAACGATCTCGCCGACCACCTACCCACACTCGCGGCCTTGCTACGTGACCAGGTGACGATCGCGCCGCGCAACAGCGAACTGCTCGAAGGCAGCACCGGCGCCGCACTTGCCCTACACACGGCGGCCACCGGCATGGCCCCGCGCTCGCGTTGGGATTCCTGCCTGTTGCTCGCCTAACCCCGACACCGGGAGAACCCGCATGAACACCGTCCCCGCCGGTCAGCCCCCGGGACCGCCCCCCGCCTGGCAACAGGTCACCGTCGAGTTCACCGACTACACCCACGCCGAACAGATCACCGCCGAACGGCTACAACCGATCATGAAACTGCGTCGCCGGATCGTGGTGGTACATCCGCAAGGCCCCCTGCTGGCGGCTGCGCTACCTGCCCGAACGGTCCGCCACCGAGGCCAGGCTCCGCGACACCGTCATCCAGGCGCTCGAAGGCATGCAAGACGATGGCACCGTCGCCAGCTGGGTCGCGACGATCTACGAGCCCGAAGTCCACGCCTTCGGCGGCACCGACGGCATGGCTACAGCGCACCGCCTGTTCCACCACGACAGCCAGCACATCCTCGCTCGCCCAGCTGGACCCAGCGACCACCGGCGCGAGCACACGATCCTGTTGTGCGGCGTGATGATGCGCGCCGCTGGGCAGGACTGGTACGAGCAGGGCGACGTGTGGGCGCGCGTGGCCGACAACCGGCCGCTGCACCAGCGTCGGCGCGATCAGTTGCAGAGCCTTTTTTCCGGACTACGGCGCCTGCTGAGTGTCGATGCGGGCCCGGGCAGCCCGCTGGCCGCGCCCAAAGGCCAGCTCGCGGACATCGCTGGATGGATCAACACCTTCCACGAGGCGGGCAAGGACCTCGGCGGCTTCAGCCGACGCGGCGAACTCACACGCGGCCTTCGTGCGGTCCTCGCCCACCATGTGATCTTCCACTGGAATCGACTCGGCCTGTCCTACGAGACCCAGAGCGTTCTTGCCGCAGCGGCACGAGATGCGGTGTTCGGATGATGGCGCCGAACGTCAGAACACGGTCTCAGGGGCACCGTCATCTGGTGCGACGGATCATGGCCGCGTACCGCATCAGAGCTGCGAGACGCGCAGTCCGACCGCAGGCGGCGGCACCGTTTGCCAGGTAGGAGGCTCGGTTCCGAGGTGCGCTGCGGAGGCGTCCGCGGCAAGGCGGGCTACCGAGCGGAAGAAGCCTGCGCAGTCGATGGCGTCGGTGAGCCGGAGCGTGGGTGCCGCATTGACGCTCGCAGACGACGCCGGGTCGCGGACTGGGTCTGGCCCGCCACGCCGGCCTGGCCTGGACAGCCCGGCACGACGACGGCGGCCGGCGGCGCCCCCGCCTGCGGCCAGGCCGGGGTGACAGTCCCTGGCGGACGGAGCGGCGGGAATCGCGTTGCCCCACACCGAACTCGCCCACACCAACAACGCAGACTGGGCCACCGCCCGCAGGTGGGCCAAGGCCATGACCGGCGAGGGCGGTGACCGCGAACCCGCAGGTCGCCTGCTTGTACCGGGGTGTCCCGGCGGTGGCGTTCGTGCTCCACGCAGCCGCCCAGCCCGGCTACGCGAACGCCTTGTCCGCGTTGCACAGCCACATCAGCTCCGTTGACTGCACTATCTCGCTGGAGGTAGAGCTGGCGGCCCTAGGGTTCGGCGGAAGCTGGACGAGACCGCTGACAAGTACCTCCGCCAGGAGCTGATGCTGGGAAGGCGTCAGTTCGCAAGGCAAGGGGCCGTCATCGAGGGGGCGACCCCGTTGACGCCGTACCTCGTGGTTGACCAGGCTGGCGCGGAGATCGCGCCGGTCAACCGCTACCTGCGCGACCGGATGCTAGGCGACGTCAGCCCGTTGACGTGCCGCAGCTACGCCCATGACCTGCTGCGCTGGTTCCGGCTGCTGTGGCTACTGGAAGTCGCATGGGACAGGGCGACTGAGGCCGAGACGGCCGTGCTGGTGGGCTGGCTGCGCAACGCCGTCACGTCCTGCGTACCTCACCTCGGCCAGACGCTGGGCACTGATCCGCGGCGTACAGCCGACGAACTGCAGTGGCCACAGCGAGGCGCCGAACGCCGCCAGACGACACGGCGACTACACCCCTCATCGGCGGTCAGTCACCCGGACGGCGAGACCACAACCCAGCACGTGGTGTCCTGAAACGACTCCGGCGACAGCAGGCTGGGCTTGAACAAGACCGGCGCGCCATGCGCGCCCGATTCCCCGGCGGCAGGATCCGGACCATCAAGCTTCGCCGCATCCGCCTCGTCATCCACCTGGCCAGGGTCTGCCGGTTCGGCCTGCTGATGCCACACCTGGTCCCCCAGCACATGCCAGAGGCCGCCGACCAGCGGACTGATCTCCCGATAGACGGCCGCCCCGGCCAAGTCCACGGTCATCTTGTCCTCAGACACCAGATCCCAACGCGTGCTCACCCCCACATCCTGGCATCCGACGCCCCATTGGGCCCGCGCACCGAGAGCAGGCATTACGCCGAGATCGCGCCGAGGCCGCAGGCCTCTCATCCGGCGCGCCGCGGGTCCGCGACGCTTCGCCGCTGGGGAGGTGACGACACGCCGTAGCGCTTCACGATCGGATCACCCACACGCCGCTCAGGTAGCCCCTCCGTGTTGCTCAGCAGGTACTATCCACCGGGACTCCGCCATCCGGGCTACGGTCGCGCTGACGACGTTCGACCGGTGCTGCCGACCGGCCGCGGTCCGGTCCTCGGTTCGACGTCAACCATGGGCACCCGTTCCATGGCTGGCATGCCGGGACGAATCCGTGCAGCGCCGGCACCGGCAACAACCCGCGTGGACGTCGCGGCGGCGGTCGCGGCCGCAGGCAGTCACGCTGACATCCCACACCTGCGTCCCCAGCGGCCGCACTGCGACGCACGAGGGCGTCGCGCAGCCGGGAAGCCAACCCGCTGGCACGATCAGGCTTGTGTCTGACGTGGCGGTTCCGAAGGACCAGTACGACTCGCTCGAGGCCAGCTCCAGCACCGGCTACCGTGGCTTCCTCCTGACCACCGAACGCGGACGTATTGCTTCACCTGACCACCGAGGGCCCACCGCGATCGGTTTACCGCCGCGGCAGCACCGCCCGCATGCCTGCGACCGGGTTAAACAGGTCGCCCAACCGCTCGACCCGGGCCACGACGTCGTCCGCAGTGAACATCAACTCCCGCGCATGTCGGCAGGAACGCACCTCGTCCCAGGTCACCGGCGTCGACACCGTCGGGTGCTCGCGGCCGCGCAGCGAGTACGGCGCGACTGTGGTCTTGGCCGGGTTGTTCTGGCTCCAGTCGATGAACACCTTCCCGGAGCGCAGCGCCTTGGCCATCTTCGCCGTGACCAGCTTCGGAGTCTCGACGGCCAGCCGCTCGGCCAACGCCTTCGCGTACTGCGAGGGTCGATCAGGAATTCGGGTCCGGATCCCGGCGTAGACCTGCATCCCTTTCGCGCCACTGGTTTTGGCCACTGGCGTGAGCCCGTCGGCGACGAGGACGTCGTACAGGCGCTCAGCGACCCGGGCGCACTCCACGAGACCGACGCCCGGCCCGGGATCCAGGTCCAGCACCAGCCGATCCGGCGCACGGCGGACCGGACCGGGCCCGATCGTCCACTGGGGAACATGCAACTCCAGCGCGGCCAGGTTCGCCGCCCAGACTAGGGACGGCAGGTCGTCGATCAGCGGGTACGTGATGTCGCCCTCGCGGCCACGGGACCCGCTGTGCGGCAGCCGGGCGGTGCGCAGCCACTGTGGGGCGCCCTCGGAGACGTTCTTCTCGAAGAACTGCTGGCCGGCGACGCCGTCAGGGAAGCGGATGAAGGTCACCGGCCGACCCGTCAGGTGCGGCAGCAGGACCGGTGCGATGAGCGTGTAGTACTGGATGACCTGGGCTTTGCTGTAACCGTCGGGATAGAGCGCTTTATCCAAGTTGGACAGTGTGAGTTGTCGTTCTCCCACCTGCACAACGACCTTGGTCCCCCGCGACGCCGACCGCGTGGCCGCGGCCTTGGCTGGCGTCGCGTCCGAAGCCGGTGACGCGGCCGATGACGACGCCCGCCGTCCTGGCGTCGGGACGGTCACCTCGTCCACCGAGCGGTCTTCCCGAACCCCGCGCCAACTGGTGTGGCGCAACCTGCCGGCGCCGCGGGTGAACTGCCGGAACTGGACCTCCCCCACCAACCGGGGCTCGACCCACTGCGCCCGCAGGACGTCCTGGCGTGGCGGTGCGGCGGCGAAGGGCGGCTTGTCCCGCCGCAGCGGCGCCAGCCGCTCCAACAAGGCTCGGCGCTCCGCTTCGCTGAACCCGGTCCCGACATCGCCGATGTACACCAGCTCCCCCGTGGCTGGATCGTGGGCACCCAGGAGCAACCCGCCCAACGATCCAGTGAGCCGGGACTGGCCCGGGCGCCAGCCGCAAACGACCACTTCCTGGGTCTGGATCAACGGGTGCTTCAGCCACGCGTCGGTCCGCTTGCCCGGCGAATATGAGGCTGCCCGGTTCTTGGCCACGAGTCCCTCGTGGCCTTCACTGGCGATGCGATCGAGCAGCTTCTGCGGCGTGAGGCGGTCTGCGGCCAGGTCCTGCGCGGTGATCGCGGGCACCACCGACACCAGGTACGGGTCGGGCATCGGGATGCTGGTCAGCAGCTGCCGGCGCCGGTCGTACGGTTCGCGCAGCAGCAACTGGTCGCCGAGCCGCAGTAGGTCGAACGCGAGGTAGCGCACCGCCACCGGATCCATGAACGGGTCGGTTCCGCGGTGGCGGCGGTAGCGGCCGCGACGCTCCTGCAACAGGCCGAAGTCGACCTGCCCATCCGGGTTGTAGACGACGATCTCCCCATCGAGCACCGCCGCCTGGCCATCCAGTGCGCTGGCGAGCACTCCACGCCGGTCTGGGTCGAGCAGTCCAGCCAGGGCGGGGAACTCCGGCGTGAAGTCGATGCCGTTGCGGCTGGTCAGGACCGTGGTGCCGTCCGGGGCGATGCGCATCGCCGCCCTGTATCCGTCCAGCTTGTACTCGTACGCCCAGCCGGGCCCGGTTGCGAGCCGGCCGCCATCAGGCTTGGCCAGCATCGGCTCGATCCACGGCGGGACACCAGTGTCGGTGCCGTGGGCTGCATGCACCATGCCGGCCTCCCTTCGAGCGAGGCGGCCGTGAGGAGCTCGTCGGGCGCGCGGGCCGCCGCTGACGAAAGTAACCCGTTCGGCCCAGCCTCGCAGGATAGCCGCAGGTCACACGCCTGCTCGAGGCAGTGGAACCCCTGCATCTCCGGTGGGTTTGGCGGTCCCCACACGTCGTGCGCTGGCGGCCCAGGGTGGCGTCGTCAGTTCGAGCTAACCTAGCCAGAGGTGCAGGACGACATGGGGTGTGGTCACCGATGGTCTTTTCGGAGCGCAGTCCTGAACGCACCCCTGCGAAGATCGCGGAGCGGGCGGAGAAGGCCAGAAAAAGCCGAGGCTTGACCTACGAACAGCTTGCGGCCCGTATGGGCTGTTCGGCCTCCACTGCGTGGAAGTACCTCCATGGGAAGTTCCGGTTCACCGAGCGCGGCGCCCTCGAAGCACTCGCCGCGGCGCTGCGTGTCACTGTCGCTGACCTGACCGGGCAGACAGTGTCCAGCGACAGCATGGTCGCCGACGCCATCGCGATCCTGATGCCGATCAGTGCCGCGTTCGCGGAAGCCACCTGGGATGACGTTCCGGATATGGCGCCGCGTTCCGTGTCAGCGTTGGCCAAGGCCGCCTCGGAGGCCAACGCGAGGTGCGCGGACAGCTTGTATTTCCTGGCTGGGACTGACATGTCGGACCTGGTGATCGAGTCGATGGTGCACGCGGTGGCCGGAAGTGGCGAGCAGCAGGCGGCGGCCTTGCGGGTTGTGCACGAGGCTTCGTTGGCCGCCGCTGGTATCGCGCGCAGCCTCAACAACCCGGACCTCGCCCTCACGGCAGCAACTCGAGCGCATGACGCCGCGATCCGACTAGAGGACCCGGCACTCGCGGCTTTTGCCAACATGACACGGGTCGGCACGCTCTCCCGCATTCCTGCCAGGGGCGCGGCAACGCGGACAGCTGACAAAGCGATCGCCGCCGTCGAGCGATTCGCAGACCCCAGTGCCGAGGACCCACGGGCCGCCGAGGCGTTGGGAATGCTGCACCTGTCTCGAGCGCACATCGCCGCCAAGAACAAGGACGGCAGCACTGCTCGGGACCACTGGAGCGCGGCGCGGGAATTGGCGCAGCACACCGGTGAGCGCAACACCCTCTGGTACAGCTTCGGGCCGGCCAATGTCCGGGCATGGGAACTCGGTGGCGCCGTCGAGCTCGGCAACGGTGTCGAAGTAGCGGAACGCATCGAGGCCATACCCGGGTACGCCCAGGCCCTCTACGCGGCTGACCGGAAAGGCGCGCTGCACTTCGACCTTGCCAAGGCCTACGCCAGCGCTGTCAACGGCACGCGTGACCTGGCCGCCATCCGTCACTTTGACCTGGCGGTTCAGGCCGCTCCGCAGCGGATCCGGCTCGACCCGACCGCCTCGGAACTTCTGGATGTTCTGGATGAGCGGGCGCCGGTGTCGTCCTTCGCGCTGAGCAGCCTGAAGAGTCGTCTCAGGCCCAGCTAAGAGACTTTTCCCAATTGGAAAAATTTCTACCCGAATCTCCGCTAGGGTTGCGCACTGTGACCGACCGTGCGCGACACGTTTGGGGGTGCTCTCGGTGAGCAACGGACATATTCGCTAGCAAGCGCACAGCCTATTCTGCCTCTCACACGCCACCCTTCAGGGTCGCGTGACGGCTTAGACGCGCTTTTTTCGGGTCTACAGTAGCGTTGTACCCCCATTTTCGAGGACGAACATGAAACCCTCACCACCGAGCATGAAAACCAGACCGACACCAGCGGTCGATATCAACATGCCTAGCGCTGCGCGAGTCTACGACTACTGGTTGGGTGGTGCGCACAACTTTGAGGTCGATCGCGACCTGGCGGCCAAGGTGGAGAAGGACGCGCCGACCGCGCCGCTGTTCGCGGTCTTGAACCGACGGTTCGTGAGTCGCGCCGTCAAGCACATGGTCTCCCTTGGCATCACCCAGTTCCTCGACCTGGGGTCGGGTTTGCCCACGGCTGGCAACGTGCATGAGATCGCGCAATGGTTCGACCCGACGTGTCGCGTGGTCTATGTGGACAAGGACCCGATATCGACGTCCTTCGCCGACCTCTTCTTGCGCAACGCCCAGCTGCCCAATGTCGGATTCGTGTTGGGCTGGCTTCAGGACGTGGATGCGATTCTGTCCAGCGACGACGTGCAGCGGCTTATCGACCGCTCCCAGCCGCTTGGCTTGATCATGACCGCAGTCCTGCACTTCGTTCCCAACAGCGACGATCCGGCCGGCATCATCGCCCAGTACCGTGACGCGCTCGCTGGCGGCAGTCGTTTCGCGTTCTCCCACGTGCTCGCCGACATCCACGGCACCACGAAGGCAGCACGGCACTACAAGGCCAGTCAAGACCCGGCCCACCTGCGCTCGTACGCCGAGATCGAGGAGCTGGCGCACGTGTTCGGCCCGCTGGATGAGCCTGGTCTGGTCTACACCCCGAGCTGGTGCCCGGAAAACCCGATGGACGGCGACAAGGACCCCAGTGTCGGACTCGCTCTGGGCGCAGTGGCCGCGAAGTGCACGGCGGCGGCGACATGACTGCAGAGCGGCCACAGCCGCTGCGCCGCGCCGGCAGCCGGGCACGGACCACGGCAGACGAGGCCGCCCTTCAGCGCGCCGTCGCCACGTTCACACAACGCATGGCCCAGCCGATCGACTTCACCGTCAACCTCGTCGCCGCCACGCTGGACCTTACGGTTTGCGACGCCGAGAACGTCGTCGCCGCCCTGCTCGACAGCCGGCTCGCCGAAGAACGCGGCCCAGACCGATACGTGATCGCGGCAGGCGTCGACGTCGACGCCTTCCCCACACCCGAGGACCTTCAGCGGTGCAACGCCTGGCGGGTGCGTGAGGCCGCGCTCGCCGACCGCGTGCTCAATCCACACTCCCTGCGGCTGTCCGCCGTGTATCAGGACCTGCACGTCCAGGTGCCTGCCGTCGACGAGGTCAGGGCATGGTTCCGGCCACGCAGGCGGGAACTGCTGGACCTGCTGCACTCACTGGTGGCCACGATCCCCGGCACGGGCGCCGGTGTCCGGCGCACCGGCACCACCGCGCTTGCGGTGGCGCTGACCGAAGCCCTGTGGGGTTTGTGCCGCGCTGCCGGCGCGATCGAGGATGCCGATGCCGCGCTGGGACTCGGCTTGCAGGCGGTCCCCCAGGCCGACGCCCGCACTGCCGCGGTCCTTCGCGCCCGCCTCGCCAGCGTGTTGGCCGACCGCGGCCGCGTGGAGGCCGCGGTCGACGAACTCGACGCCGCCGTCGGGTTCGCCCGAGACGCCGGTGACCTGCGGGTCACCGGTCTGGTCCTCGCGACCCGGGGCCGCGTGCTTGCACTCGCCGGCAAGGCCGCCGCTGCGGTTGAAGATCTGCGAGCAGGGCTCACGATCGCGCAGGGCCGCGGCGACACCCGGGTCGTGGGAAAGCTTGAACTCGCGTTGGGTTCGGCACTGCGGGATCTGTCGGCGACAGACGTGGCCGCGGTGCATCTCACGGTGGCGACCGGGCTGCTCGCCGCGTTCGGGGACGATGTCGGGCAGGCCCGAGCCGAGGTTGCATTGGCCTCCGTGCTGACAACGCAAGGCCGACCGGCCCAAGCGCTGAGGCTTCTCGAAATCGCGCTGCGTGTGCTGCGCCGCCACGGAAACCCCGCCTACCTCGCGGACGCCTGCCATCAGCGGTGCCTAGCTCTGCTGGCTGATGGTTGCCGGCCCGAGGAGGTGAGAGCCGCGGGTGCGGAAGCGGTCCAGTGCTACCGCACGGTCGGGCGCCACGACCTCGCCGACGCCCTGCAGCTGCACATGGCGACGGCCATCGACAGCGGGTGAATCCGCGCCTGGCGCTGCGCGGAGCCCCGGGTGCCCTCGAGCGCGTGGCGACCGACGCGCGGGCGCCGACGATCAACCTGACCGACAACCACCTCCCACCACCTGGCCGGGCGTTCATCGCGTCTGCCCGCTCCGCCGATCCGAGGACTGCACGTGCGTCTGACCCCCTACACCGAACCGGCTCAACCCGACCGCGCCAACCTCGACGTCGTCGAGGGGGGCGACTCGTGGGTCGTCGTCGCCGACGGCGTCACCCCCAAGCCTGGTCGGTCCGGCTGCAAGCACGGAACCCAGTGGTACACCACGGCCTTGGTGTCCGCGCTCGCTGCCAGGCTGCGGGCCGCCCCGGACAGTGGGCTTCCCGACCTGGCCCGGGCGGCCATCACGGAGGTCGCCGACTCCCACCGCGACAGCTGCGACCTCACTCACCCCCAGCATCCATCGGCGATGCTCGCGGTCCTGCGTGAACACGACGCCGACCTGGACTATCTGGTGATCGGCGACGTGCTGGTGCTGATCGAGGCCGACGACGCGGTCCGCACCATCACCGACAGCCGGCCCGACGCACTGCCCCACTTCGCGCCGGCGTTCGTGCAGAGCCGGCGCAACGCGCCCGGCGGGTTCGTGGTCGCGGCCGCCGATCCCGATGTCGTGGACCTCGCGGTGTACGGCAGGGTGCCGCGGGCGATGGTGGCGCGCGCGGCCGTGACCAGCGACGGCGGTGCCCGGCTCAGCGACCGGTTCGGACAGCTTGATCACGCCCAACTGCTCGACCTCATCGAGTTCGCGGGCCCCGCCCGGGTGGTGCAGCGGATCCGCGACGCCGAGCGGGACGAGACCGCGGCCGAGCTGGCACGCCGTCGTGGCAAACAGCGCGATGACGCCACGGTCGTGATGGTGGAACTGCTCGACCTCTACACGGCCGACACCGAGCACCTGCTCGACCGTGCCGCAGGCCTGATCAGGCGGTTGCGGGAGGCGATGGACCTGGAAGTGTGGTGCGGGGATGGTCGTCCGAATTGGTGCGAGTCCATCACGCGCTGGCCGATCGCGGCGAGCCCGCGGCGCCGTGGCCCAGTATCGACGGACGCCTACCTGCTCGCTGTGCTCGTTCGCGGGGTGTGCGCGGGCACGCTGGGCCGGCCCGCGCTGACGGTGCCGGCGTGGACATCTCTGGCCGGCGTTCCCACCACCTGGAGCAGCGCTACAGCGCGCATCTGACCGCGTTGTCGGCCGCACGGCTGACCACCATCCACGCTCGGCTCGTCGAGGAGTTCGCCGATCAGGTTCGCGCAGACCCCGACGACGCGACCGCCGGCGTGGTGATCAAACAGGTCGCGCAGAGCTACCTGCTCGTCGTGCGGCAACCACCGTATGGCCGCCGGCCGTCGTCGACCGACGAGTCGTTGCTCAATCGGATCGCGGCCCAGCGCGCTCGCTGCACCGGCGAGGACCCCCGCGCTGTTGCCCAGCGCCTGGCCCCGGTGGTGGGTACCTTCGCCGCGGACCAGCGCGCCGCTGTCGACGCCGCACTCAGCCGTGGGTTCGAAACGCGCCTGCTCGGAGCTGGCACACAGATCGTCGACGAGCACACCCGTCACGCACTGCTCCCGGCGGCGAGCACGGCGCAGCAGCAACGCCTGGAGGCGGAGGTGCTGCTCGCACTCGGGCAGGCGCTGAGCGAGCCGCGCGGCGTCCGCCTGGCCGGGCGCAGTGTGGTGCCCCGGATCCACCTGCACGGCGACGGCCGGATCGACCTGGTCCTCTCGCAGCATCTCGGCGCCGAGTTCCTGCGGGCGTTGCTTCCCCGCGTTGACCGCGACCAGGTGATCGGCGCTGCGGGGGTGCGCGTGCGGCCGACGACCATGACCATCGGAGTGCGCCTGTGCCTGGCGGACGACAGCAACGCGACGGTCCACGTGCACGGCATCGGGCAGACAATCCTGCGTAAGGCCACCGCGGACATGGCCGGGCGACCCGGTTCGCTCGTCGACCCCGACCACACGAACCGCCCCCTGCTCGCGCCGGAGCGCGACGCGATCGCGAATCCGCACGACGCGGATCTCAGCGCGCTGCTGCGCAGAGTCCACATCCTCGGCAAGGCCACCAGCATGGCGATCAGCGGCGGCTCCCCCGGCGTGGCTGTGTCCTGGCGAGATGGTCGCGACGCACCCACGGTGGCATGCGAACTGGTCCACCCCCTCACGGGCCTGGCCGGCGACCAGTTCCACGTCACGTGGGACATGCAGCACGACAAGCGCGGCGCCGTAACCGTGAGCGCCGCCAGCGCGGCCGGGCTGATCACGCTGCGCCGCGAGAACGGACGCGTGGCCGCATCCCGCCAGCTGGCCTCACCGGACACGGCAGTCCCGCTCGCCCCGGCCCGACCCTGACGGAGAAGTGGCGATGCCCACCGGAGAGAAGAACAAGGCGGGCGCGCAGACGACGCGGCGTCGTCGTGAACGGTCTCCACCGAGTCCGTCCCGAGTCGTTGTGGCCTGAACGTGACTCGTGCGTGCTGAGGCTGGTCGCTGGGGGTTCCAGCTCGAAGCGGTCGACGGCACAGCAGCAGTGCAGGCAGCGACAGCTGCCGACACGGATCCGACCGTCCCGTCGAGAGAACCGACCCATCATGAGCGATACGCGACCACTTCCGCATGTGGAAGACAGCTTCTATCTGTTGGCGCACTGGGAAGACACGGGGCGGCCGCGCCTGAGCAGGCCGGCTTTGGGTGTCGGGTTGGCCGGTGCGATGCTGGGCGAGTTGTTGGTGCACAAGCATATCCGGATCGAGGACCACGCGGGCGTGCTCGTTCCTGCAGTGCGCGATCCCCGCCCGCCGGCATGCCCGCTCGCCCACGAGGTGCTCGACCAACTGCAGCACGCCACCGGCCAATCGATCCGGGACTGGCTTGACTTTCTCGCCTTGGATGCCTGTTCCCGGGTCGAGAAGAGGCTGGTCAGGGCCGACGTCGTCCGGGAAGTGGAGACCGGCCTTCTGCGGCGCCACCGGGTGTACCAGCCGTTCGATCCCAACGAGAGCTATCTCGTCACCATCCGCGTCTCCGGCCTGGCCAACCGATGGGAACAGCCCGCGCCGTCGGACGCGTTGCTGCTCGGGCTCGCCGCGGAGACCGCGCTACATCGGGTTCTCATCCAGGACGTGCGGCACCGCGATGCCTACCTCGGCTGGGTGCGCGCGAACCTTCCGCCCGCCATGACATGCCTGATCGACGAAGTCCGCGCGCTCATCGGCGCGGTGGCGCTCAACCGAGCGCGCTGACCCCTGTCCGTCCCCCGGCGAGGTCTGCCGAGGACTGTCCATCGTGGAGGACGACGCTATGACACGCTCATCCCCCGCTCGCGCCAAGAACATGACGTTCGCGTTGGCCGCGGGCAAGCTTGGCACGCTGCGGATCCTGCAGATCGCGGCAAGTGCTGCGGCCTTCCTGGTCGTCGTCGGCGGCATCATCCCCTCCGGCTACGCCAACACCGGTGTGCTCGGCATCCCGATCGCGTTCGTTCTCGTCGGCATGGTGCTGTTGGTGTTCTGCGTCGGCTACAACGCCATGTCCCGCCAGATCACCAACGCCGGCGCCCTGTACGCCTTCATCTCCGCCGGCCTGGGCCCGAAGGCCGGCGTGGCCGCCGCGTACGTGGCGTGGCTGGCGTACAACTTTTTCCAGGTCTCCGCCTACGGCCTCGCCGGCGCGGTCGCCCAGTCGCTGCTCAACCCACTGCTGGGAGTGAACTGGGCCTGGTGGGCCTACGCCGCCGGGTGCTGTGGCCTGGTCGCCGTGCTCGGCCTGCTCAAGATCGAGATGAACGCCTCGGTCCTCGGCGTGCTGATGCTCGCCGAGGTCACGCTGATCATCGTGTTCGCCGTGGCCGGTCTGACCCACCCCGCCGGCGGGGTGATCTCCCTGACGACGTTGTCGCCACACGCCCTGCACGGCGGCGGCATCTGGCCCGCGTTGATCATCGCGATCACCGGGTACACCGGGTTCGAGGGTGCCGCCTACTACGCGGAGGAGGCCCGCGACCGGGAGCGGACCGTGCCGGCAGCGACCTATCTGTGTGTGGTCGTAAGCATGGCGGTGTACGCGGTGTCGGCGTGGGCGTTGTCCGTGGCCGCGGGCCCGGATCAGATCGTGCGTCGCTCCGGCGCGGACGGCGACGGCAGCGAGCTGGTGTTCAACCTCGCCGGGACGATCCTGGGGCCGGCGTTCGCGAGCGTCGGGCACGTCCTGTTGCTGACCAGCGTGTTCGCCGCCGCGTTGAGTTTCCACAACTCCGTGGCCAGGTACGCGTTCGCGTTGGGCCGCGAAGGGGTTGTGCCGCGCTGGTTCGGCACCGTCACCGCGCGCAGCTGCGCCCCGCTGTGGGGATCGCTGACCCAGTCGATGATCGGGGCGGTCGTGATCGCCGGCTTCGCGATCGGCGGCGGCGACCCGGTCAACGACCTGTTCTACAAGCTGGGCACCACCGGCGGATTCGGGGTGCTCGCGCTGTTGGCCCTCACCAGCGCGGCGATCGCCGCCTACTTCCTCAAGCGCGATGCAGGGAACTGGTGGCGCGGCGTGATCGCGCCGGCGGTGTCCGCGGTGCTGCTGACCATCGCGGGGGCCGGCGCACTGTGGTACTTCCCGATGCTGCTGGGCGTCGAGCCGAACTCGCCGTGGCGCTGGATCCTTCCCGGTCTGCTCCTGTTCGTCGGCCTCGTCGGCCTCGTGCGGGCGGTGGTGCTGTCCAAGACCAACACCGACGTCTACGCCCGGATCGGCCGCGGCAGCGCCACGAGCTCAACCCCCAGCCCGATCGGCGCCCTCCTGGCGCGCGTCGACAGTGAGGACTTCCGATGATCGACTACTCCACCGTGCCCGTCGTGCCCGCCGGGCCAGACGATCTGCGCCATGTCGCCGATGTCATCACGGTCGCCTTCGACTCGTTGGCTCCCACCCGTTGGCTGGTACCCGATGACACCCGGCGCCGGCGAGTCTTCAAAAGCGGCCTACACGGGCCTGCACCTGCCCGGCGCCATGATCGAGATGACCAGTGACCGCGCCGCCGTCGCGGTGTGGCACGAGGTGACGGAGGTGGAGACCCGCCCCGGACGACTACGCCGAGCAGCTGCGTCAGGTGTGCGGTCCCGACGCGCCCCATTTCACCGAACTCGAGGCGACCTTCGCCAAGCACCACCCGAGCGGCGAACACCACCACCTCTCCCACATCGCGACACTGCCCAGCGCGCAGGGCCACGGCGCCGGAGCTGCCCTGCTGCGGCACCACTTTCGGACCTATCCGGCCTGGGATGCCTACCTGGAGGCGGCCAGTCTGCGGTTGACCGCGTTGTACTCCCGGCACGGGTTCGTCGGCCGCGGAACGTTCGTGGTCGGGCACGGGCCGACGTTCTGGCCGATGTGGCGGCCAGCATCCACGGCCCGAGCCACTGATCTCAGCGCCCGGGGCCCGATGATGTCGTTCCCACCGCCGACGGCCTGAACACGCCGCGTCGGAGGCGGGAGGCGTTCGCAGCGGTGAACGCCTCCCGCCTCGTCGTCGACGTCGCGCCCCCGTGGACATGGCAGTCGACCATGGCTCGGGCCGAATCGTGCCCCTTGTCTTGCTCACGCGAGCGGCGGACGCCCACGGCGCGGCTCGACCAACCGCCCTCCTCGGCGGATCGGTCTCAGCTGGAAACAGGAAACCTCTTACACAGCAAGGAAATGCCGGTCACGCTGAGCCTCATGCGACCCCATGATGCCGACACCGAGCACAGCCTGATCACGCTGGTCCACGACACCCTGAACTCGACGAAGCGAACCCTGCGCGCCATCGCGCTGCTCGCCGCCGTCAGCCTGCTCCCGGACCAGGCCACAGGCCTTCTGCACACTGCTACCCAGCTATTCCATCCGTAACCGGCGCTCCGACCACCACAGCCCACCGAGTCGGTTCACGCCGAACGTGGCGGCTTCTCGTGGATGATCGGGCGGAGGGCGTTGCGGGTTCTCGTTTGAAAGTGGTGGAGGACGCCCCGCCTGGGACGAGGCTCCAAACGGGGGTGCTACCGGTGTTCGAGCACGTCCGGCTGCTCTGTGACTGCGTCGCTGCGAGCGTCGGGGCGGACGCGCACTCGCGAGACAATAAAATGGCGGTCGCCCATGCCCTGTGCTCACCGCAGGATCAGCCTGGACCTTGTGACGGGCCGCCGGGCCGCACTCGTGGCCTGGCGGCGAGAACGGAGACCTGGCACAGGGAGTGCACGCGGACATGGGGCGGACAACGCCAGACCTCTCACGAGCAGATTCAGGCCGATACCCCGCTGACGCACCCCGATCGCCGCGGCGCGGTACGTCTCTTTCGACGACTTGGGGCCCGTTCCCTACGATATATCCGCGTGGCAACAGAATCTACGCAGCATTGTGTGTATGCTGACCCACATACGTGCAGAACGTCGCATCCAGATGTCAAAATGCGCGTAGTCATCACCTCAAGGAGACCAACGGCATGGCACAGAAGACCATCGTCCAGCTGATCGACGACCTCGATGGCGGTGAGGCCAACGAGAGCGTGTCCTTCGGGCTCGACGGCGTCGAATACACGATCGACCTGTCCGACGGGAACGCGAAGAAGCTCCGCGAGAACCTGGCTACGTACGTCGAGAAGTCGCAGCGTGTCGGTGGCCGCAAGCAGCGGGGCGGCGCCACCACCGCGGTGAAGGCGGGCGGCGACCGCGCGCAGAACCAGGCCATTCGCGAGTGGGCCCGCAGCCAGGGGGAGAAGATCTCCGACCGCGGCCGCATCCCGGCTGAGTTGGTGGCCAAGTTCCAGGCCGCCCACGGCAGCTGATCCTTTGTGGCGGCCGTGATGCCAACGGAATCACGGCCGCCACAGGTTCCCGACCGCGTTTCACTTTCGTCGACTGGTCGCATAGGGCGACGAAAGTGACGGGGTTGCGTTGGCCTTGGCAGCCGTTCCCACGACGGGCGACGGGCCTCGTCCTGGACCGAGACGGGCTCGACGTGAGACCACGGAAGCCTGGCCGCGCCTCTGACCAAATGCCTACCGCAATGGCATCCGAGATATCCGTTGACTTCGCCAGCCAGCAACACCCGTTGCGGACTGTAAGGTCAGGTGGCGGAATCGTCGAAGATGCTATCGAGATCGGACCAGCGGGCTTGGTCACGTGGTGGCAATGCCCGAGCAGCCGCCGACTGCTCGATTTTGGCCAGCTCCCCACGAGCGGCAGGAACATCACCCCACGCCGTGAGGATCTCGGCGTGAGTGATCCTGGCCCGTGCCTCGTGTAGCTGGTCCCCGTGGTGAAGCACGAGCTCGATGGCCCGTTCGCTGTCGCGGAGCGCGTCGAGGCGTCGGTCCGCGCCGAGGCGGGCCTGGGCGCGCATCGTCAAGGCGGCGGCGGCTTTGCCCAGTAGCCCCGCGGCCTCGTAGTCGGCGATCAGGACGGTCAACCCGTTGTCGGCCTCTCGTAGATCGTCCAGTCCTCGCGGATCACTCTGCAGGAGGCGTTCCCGTCCGCGTAGCACGTGCCAGTTCGCGAGGCGCTTGTCGGCTGTGCGGCGATCCCGTGGCGCGGCCGGGTCGTCGGCCGCCGCGGCCAACGCGCGGGACTCCAGCAGGTAGGGCAACGCCGCGTCCCACTCGCCCGCCTCGGTGTAGTCCTGGCCGATGCGCCCGATCGCGCGCCGCAGGGCATGCGGATCCTGCGAAAGCTGTGCCGCGGCGCGGCGGATGCCGCTCAACAGATCCCGCAGCTCCCGGTCCCCGCGCCATTCGGTGACCACCCACAACGCCGTGCCCAGCCATTCAGTCCACAGTGGCAGGCCCTGATCCAGCGTGGCTTGGCACAGGTGGATCACGATCTGACGCCGTTGCTCGATCCAGTCCAGGGCCTGCGTCGGTGACATCCCGTCGAATGGGGTGTCCGGTTGCGCGTCAGCGCTGTCGGCAGTCGGGGCCGGACCGAGGTCACGGCCGCTGGTTCTGTTGGCCAGCCGCAGGATCGGCTCAAGGTACCGTGCCGCGCGGAGCACCAGTGCGGTCCGCGCGGCGGCCGGGTCGGCGGACTGCGCCATCGCGCGGGCGTGCTCGCGGGCGAGATCACGCACCCGGTACAGGTCGGGTTCGATCTCGTCTGCCAGTCCGGCGATGACCAACGCCTCGAGTGCCCGGTCAACGGTCGTGGCATCGCCGCCGAGGAGCGCCATCGCCAGTCCCCGGGTCAGCTCCGTCAGGTCGCAGGCGCCGATCGCGCGGTAGAGCGGGACGGCGTCCTCGGGGAGCGCGGCATAGGCCTGGTCCATGATCGGCCCCATCTGAGTGGCAAGGCCGGCCGTCAGGTCGAGTCGGTCGGCGATCTGCGACAGCGGAGCATTCGGATGGCGCAGCCCCACGACGCCGGCGACGATCCGCGCGGCCAGCGGCAGTCCGGCGCACCGGGCCACCAGCGCCTGAACGCCCTCCGGATCGCTGGCGACGCGTTGATCACCCAGCATGCGGGACACCAGCTCACGCAGGTGGTCGTCGGTCATCGCACCGACACTGACAGGCGGATGGGGGACACCGGTGCGATCGAGCACCGGGTGATGGCTGGCCACCAGGACCACGCTCCCGGCGGCGCCGGGCAGCAACGCCTCGACACCAGCAATGCCGGGCGGCGGATCGACCGCGACTACGAGTGTGCGAGTCCCGCTGGTGTGGTGACGCCACCACGCCGCTCGATCCCCGATCTCATGCGGGAGCCGGTCGGGATCCAACCCCAGCGCAGTCAGCAGGACGCCCTGGGCGGCGTACAGGCCACTGGTCACGCTGACCACGGCATGGGCCTCGAATTCGCTGGCATGCCGGTGCGCCCAGGCCAACGCCGCGGTGCGCAGTCCGACGCCCGGTGCGCCGGCCACGACTAGGACGCGGCTGCTGGTGGTGCCCCGGTGATAGAGAGCGTCCAGCTCGGCCAGCACACCCTCGCGGTCGACGATAGGCCGCGCAGGCGGCAGCTGCCGCAGTGGACGTTGAGCGGCAAGCGGCGGCGCGCTCACCACGATGACCGAGCCGCCGACGTCTCCGGCCTGCACAACCGTGCCAATGCGTGCGGAATCGACCGTGTTGTCGACCGAGCTGTGTTCCACGGGGGATGGGCGATCACTGCCAGCGACACTGACCGGCAGGTGCGTACGATCCGGCGGCATCACGGGGAGGCGACCTCGGCGCGGCGCGCGTCACTGAGGCAGATCACGCCGAGCACGGTGGCCGTGGTGACTGCCTGAACCCGGTTTTCCGCACCCAGCTTCTCGAACATCCGCCCCACGGTGGTCTTCACAGTGCTGCCACTAAAGCCGAGGTAGTTCGCGATGGCCTCATTGGGCCATCCGTCCGCCATCAGTTGGAGAACCTCGAACTCGCGTGGGGCCAGCGTGGCCGCCTGCGGGCCGACAGTGACCCGGACAATTGGATTCCTCCGCTCCGAGCCTGGTGCAGGGTTGGTGCTCCGGTCCGTCGTGCCCGTGGCGCCGGCGCCGGCCGCCGTCGGCCTGCTCGATCGCATTGTGCTGCCCTTCACGCGTCGTCCCCTCGTCCTACGTTGGTCGGGAAAACAATCCCGTCGTGTGGTATTGGTCATGGTTCGTGCCCGCGCTTCCCGCAGGAACCGACCCCGCACCGGCTATTGCGAATGGTTGTGTTCGCGAAAACGGACCTCGCTGGCACCCGACCCGAAACGCCTCGGGCAACTCTCACCCTTTCCGTTCCTGACGATCCGGCCGTTTGCGCTGGCGCAGGTCCAACCGAAGCCGCCACCGGCCGTTTCCGGCCACAGCCCGTTGTCGGTCGTGGACCACCATCAGACGGTCCCACCGGACACGCCAGCGTCGTTCTTCTCCGGCACCAAGCGGGCCAAGGCCACGGCCGTCATCCCAAACGCCGCCACACCCACGAACGGCACCGCGGCCGGGATGTTGATCGCCGTGTCCATCATGCAGTGGGCCACCATGAGCGGGATCAAGTAGCCGAACCTGCGGTAGAGCATCACCTCGACGACCGCCACGACCGCCACCACGGCCGCCAAAGGGCCAAGCCACAGGTGGTAGGACGCCCGGATCGCCGCCAGAGCAGCAACGCCGCACCAACCCAGAACCTGCCGCGTCTTTGGTGACCACGCCCGATGCTCGGCGACCGTCCGCATGAGCAGTACGGGGATCGCGATCGCGACGATCTCCTCAGCAGCGGCGGCGGTGTAGGCCACGGCCTGCCACCACAGGGGACCAGCGCTGGGATCGGGCACGGTCTGCGTGGCGTCGGTATCCGTGGGTGTGATCCACCACGTCGCGGCATAGGTCAGGGCGAGGTTGGTGAGCAGCATCCCCCAGAAGCCGTAGGCCGTCACACTCAGTTGACGGCTCCAGTCCCCCGTGCGGAGACCGACCTCACGCGCACTCGTCGCCGTTGCGGCGCACGCCAACGCGAGCCCGGACAGCCCGAGGAAGATCAACCGCTCGACCATGTCGAACCCATCGGCGTCAATCGTTGCCGGGAGGAGTTTGTCCAGGGCGTCAGCCAGGTAATCAGGCAGCACGTTCGCCCAGGTGCACAGTTCCCAGGCCGCGATGGCGCAGGCGGTCATCAGCAGCACTGCGCGACCGTGACGCACACGGCTCCGCGCGGCGACCGCGACCGGGGCGGCCGATGCGGCACCCAGACTTGCCTCGTCGTCGTGACGATCGTGATCCACACCAGCCTGGGAGTGGTTGTCAGGACTCGAAGATGACACTACGACACCGTTCCTTCAATCGTTGGGATTGGTCGAAGCCGAGCAGGCACCCGATCGCGATGAGGAGCCGGCCCGGACCGCTTCGGGCAGCTCCCGCAAACGGATGGGGTCGAGCGAACCGCGTGTTGCGGCAAGGCATCCTCGATCGGGCAGGGCGATCGCGGGCACGATCAAGAGTCCACGGCGACGGTGAAATGTGTAATACTCATGTTTTTGGCGGTGTTGGCTCGCGGGCGGCGCGGGCCAATTCCTCGGGGGCGGGGATGTGGAACAGACACCGGCCGGTGATCACCAGCCCGTCTTCGCGGAGCCGGGCGAGTACCCGGTCGACGTACGCGGGGTTCGCGGCGATGGCCTCTGCCAGGTCCAGCTGCGTCACCCGGCGACGTCCACCCCACCGTCGCCGGCGGGCGTGCCGAACTGGTGGCCCCACGCCACGAGTTGCAGCGCCGCGATGCGGCCGCGCTGGCCGATCGTTTGCCAGACGGCGGCGACCGCAGGTGTTTCGTGGAAGGGGCCGCCATGTCGTCGCGAGCCCGGAGTGCTTCGCGCTGTGGTGTGGCCGGCCGACGCCTGCGGGGTACTTCGCGTCACGCACAGGTTATTGACGCTCCAACACATCGAGGGCGCGAGGTGTCGTGCCCGCTGGTGGTAGTTCGAAGATTCGGGCACCGGCCGTCGGACGCTGGCCGCCAGGACGGCGATTGCGGTGGCCCGTACGACCTGGTGCAGCCACCATTGCCAGCGACCGACACGCCCCGCCATGAGTTCCGGTGCCGCCCCGGCTCAGCCGTAGTCTCGGCCGCGGCCGCCGACAGAGCGCTCTGTTCCACCGCCACCGGAATTCTCCGGCGCGCCGCCCTCGCCCTGCACGAAGTCGAACAGGAAATAGAGAAAGAGACCGAAAACGATCACATACACCCACGGTCGCAGCAGACTGACGTTCGTCCAGTCCATAAGGACGTGCCCGACCATCATTGCCACCAATGAGCGCGTTCGCAGGAAGATCACCACCGCGACAGCTGCCCATACGACCAATTGGGCCTCATGCGTTCCTTGCCACCAGTGGTAGCCCAGACGAACGCCCGTTAGAGCTACCACTCCCACCCAACGTAGCTTGTGACGCGTACTCGGCGACGCGCTGAAGGCTCTCAGGAGACGCGTCGCGATGACGACGGGTACCGCCACCGCGACAATTTCCTCTTTCGCCGCATCCACGCTGACCAGGATCTGGTACTGCATGCTCATCGCGCTCGGATTGAACCCGGATGCCCCCACAGGCAACCACGGGTCGACGAGGATTCTCATCGCGAAGATGATCACAATATATGTTTGGCCAGCGAGGTAATAAATCGAAACGGCCCCAGCCTGTTTGGCTGACTGTCGCACCGGAAGGCCGATCTCCGCTCGATCGGTCGCCAACACCAGAGCTAGCAGCGCAACCAGGGCGACAAGGAAATCTAGCCCCCTCACCACGAGGTCATTGGTATCGCCGGTCACCGCCGGGGCCAGGCGAGTCAGAGTGGACTCGGTGTAGTTCGGCAGGAGATTTGACCACATACCCCACAAGAAGGCCACGAGGAGTCCGGCAGCGGCCATCAGGGAAAGCCTGACAGCCGGCTGTCGCGTGGCGTTCTCGCGGGCGGTGAAAGTCCGCTCGATCAGCGATGAGATCACGCGAGCCGCCTGGTCGCCGGCGTCACGACAGCGCCGTCGAAGACGACGCCTGCGGACCTCCGTTGCGATGCGACCCGCATACCGATGGCGGGAGGAATTAGGAGAGTAGGCGCGAGTGCGCCCCGTGTACACATCATGGGTCTTTCCTCATGCTGGTTGGGCCGGTGGTGGCATCAGGATGCGCAGGGGATCGTTTCGCCGCGCGCTTGTTGCGACTTCGGGAGTCTGGGACGGGTTCGACTGCGGTGCGGGTACCGAGTGTTCACGGTCGACAGCACCCGACGTGGCGGCCGACCTGCCGCAAGGCCTACGACGCGGATTCCGTCGGGCTATGTTGCATTGGGACTTCAGCGCGCGGGTTCCAACGCACGAGGTCCCAAAAGAGGTTCTTCATCTCCAACGCGTCCAGTCGGCACTGGGCACCGCCCGAAGTCGTCGACGCGGTGCCGGCGCGGCCGGGGTCATGGCCGTAGTGAGGTGAGGTGGGCCAGGCGGCGCGGTGCCAGCAGACTTGGTGGGGCCGGGCGCGGCGCATTCTCGGCTGACGGCGCTGCGTCTGGTTCCAGTGCTGGCGGCTGGTCGGTGCGTCGGCGGGCCCGCGGCGGTGACGGCGCCCGGAGTCAGGTGGCCACGCGACTTCGGGCGCCGGCGTCGTCGGCGGGGCTGAGTCGCTGTGCGAGCGTCAATGTCCCACTCGGCCAGAATCCTGACCACGGTCTCGGAGGCGGCGAGATCCCACAACGTCATGAGGTCTTCGACTGTCGCGCCGTTGCGGAAGCGCAGTGCCATGGCGCGGCCGGTGGCGAATCGCCGGTCACCACGGAACGCGGCGGCCCGGCTGACATACCCCACGTCGCGCAGCATTCGCTGCACTGTCGACTCAGCTCTGCCCGTGCGCGCGGCGATGGAGCACAGCGACTCGCCGGAGTGAGCGGCGGTGAGCATCAGGAGGGCGACCACTTCTCTGCTCCTGCCCATCAGCCGCCGCCCACGCGGAACGGTGGGCAACGGGACCAGCGTGGTGAACGAGTGTCGGCCCATGCGTTGCCCTCCAATCAGAAGTGATGCACCGGGGCCGGCTCCGGCCGAAAGGTGGGGAGATCGAGTCACGGTGACGCTGCGGTCACATCGGGTCCATGCCGGGTGCCTGCCTGCAGTGTTCGGGCAGTGCCGGGCCGCTGTGCGCGCGGGTCAGGGGCAGGTAGGCCAGCGCGCCGAAGGCCAGCGACCGAGCGGGGTCGCCGACCTCGGCGGGGTGCTCGGGCTGCCACTCCGACGTGTAGACCACGCCCGGGTACACAAACAACGGCAACGGAGCGAGCAGGCCGGTGATCTGCGCGCGGGTGCGCAGGTGCGCGCTGTTCTGAGTCTGCTCGTAGATCGCCACGACCTCGGCCATCTGCTCGGGGTAGTCGGTAGGAGTGGCATGGGTGAGGGCGAGGTAGCTGTCGGGCGCCAGCGCGTCGGCGTACTCCCGCACGACGCGGTCGGGCTGCCGGTCGTCGGGCACGAAGTGCAGGACGGCGCACATCAGCACCATCAGCGGCTGGGTGAAGTCCAGCAGCCGCAGTGTCTCGGGGTGGGTCAGCACACTCTGGGTGTCGGTGATGTCGGCGTGGATGCACGTCGCGTACGGGTTGTCTCCGAGGATGCCGAGGCTGTGCTCGACAGCGACGGGTTCGTTGTCGACGTAGACGACGCGGGCGTCCGGAACGCGGGCCTGGGCGGTCTCGTGCACGTTGCCCACGGTGGGCAGGCCGGAGCCGAGGTCGAGGAACTGGCGGATGCCGTGCTCGATGCCGTATTGGACGACCCGCCGGAGGAAGGCTCGGTTCTGGCGGGCGAACGTGCACGCCTCGGGCAGGACCGCGAGCACTGCCTCGGCCGCTTCGCGGTCGACCGCGAAGTTGTGCGAGCCGCCGAGGAGGTAGTCGTAAATCCGCGCGGCGCTGGCCCGGGTGGTGTCCACTTCGGAGGGACCTTGGTCGGTGTTGTGGTTCCGCTCGCGCATCGTCACCGCCGTCTCGCAGCCTCGGCAACGCCGTGGCCGACGTGTCGGTCGCCCGGATCGGGCGTCCTGCCCTGGGCCTGGTGGCCTTGCGGGTGTCGTGGTGCTGGAACAGGCACTGATCCGATGGCTGGTAGTTGTTCGGTGAGCGGCTGCTCCCTCAGCAGCCGCGGGCATGCCGCAACGGCGTCTTCCCCCTGGCTGTAGAGCTGGTCGATCGTGTGCCGCCACTGCCAGGCCATCCCGGGGTGCTCAGTGCGGGAGGCGTAGGTGATGGCGCCGTCGGGGCCGCGGCCCAGGTGATAGGTGACCTCCCCGCCGAGGGTGAGGACGTCCTGGTCGGGAGGCAGGTTGTTGACCCACCGGGCCATCTGCGTGGCGGTCACCACACGGATCGGCGCGCCGCATTCGGCGTGCAGCAGGACGGCGGTCAGTTCAGCGTGCATGAGGTGGTCGAGTGGCAGGTGCACCACGCGGACGCGGCGGTGGCAGCCTTCGGCGGTGGCTTGCGCGTACTGCTCGCGCAGTCGATCGCGCAGCCACTGACCGTCCTCGGCGTGGCGTCCGACCGGTCCGGCCAGGACGGCGCGCTCGGTCGACAGCAGACTCGGTCGTTGGGCGTGATCGAGGCTGTGCACCGTCCATCTCGACACGGTGCGCATGTCGTGGTCCAACACGGCCGCGAACTTGCTTACCTTCAGCGCAATGCTGTGAACAGTATTCGGATCCACAATGTGATTCCTGTCCTCTACCGTTGATCAGGATTTGACCGACCCGGATGCGGTGGCGCTCTGCCCGGTCAGCCGGGGACCCGGGCGAGCGCGTGCTCGAACAAGGTGATCAACATCTGCTTGCAGGACCGCCGGTTCCGCGCGTCGCACACGATCACCGGGACGGACTCCGGAATCGCCATGGCCGCGCGGATCTCGTCGGGTTCGTACCAGTGGGAGTCGGGGAAGTGGTTGATTCCGACCACGATCGGGATGCTGCGGCGTTCGAAGAAGTCGACGGCCGCGAAGCTGGTCTGCAATCGGCGGGTGTCGACCAGCACGATCGCGCCGACCGCGCCCTGGGCCAGTTCGTTCCACATGAACCAGAACCGGTCCTGGCCGGGCGTGCCGAACAAGTAGAGCACCAGTTCGTCGCGCTGGATCGTGATGCGCCCGAAGTCGAACGCGACCGTTGTGGTGGTCTTGCCTTCGATGCCGGTCAGGTCGTCGATGTCGGTGCTGGCCTCGGTCAGCGTCTCCTCGGTGCTCAACGGCGGGATCTCGCTGACCGAGGCGACCAGGGTGGTCTTGCCGACGCCGAAACCGCCGGCCACCAATATCTTCACCGATTCCGGGGCCGGCGCGGCGGCCTGGCCCTGGTTAGAGTGCACGGACACCTTTAAGAACCCGTTTCAGAAGATCGGCGCCCGGATCCTGCAGGGCGGTCTTGGTGGGATTGCGGACGACCACGTAGCCGCGCTCGATCAGGTCGCTGATCACGACTTTGACCACGGTCAGTGGCACGTCCAGGTGGGCGGCTAGTTCGGCAACGGGCAAGGCGTGGTGGCACCATTCGACGATGGCCTGCCCCTCGGGGGTGAGGTTGATCCGCTCGCCGACCGCGGGCACCGTCACCACCTGAGTCGTGATGTCGAGCATGGGCGTCGCCGGGGTGGTGCGGCCGCCCGTCATCGTGAACGGTCGCACCAGCGGGCCGGCCTCGGCGTCGTACCACCGCGCTTCCTGCCCGGCCACGGCTACGCCCTCTGCCCACTGTTGTCCGCAGGGGCCGGCGCGGTGCGCGGCGCCGAGCTCAGATACACGCCGACCTGCTTGACCAGCAGGTTCATCTCGTAGGCGATGTGGCCGACGTCGGCGTCCTCCGTGGCGAGCACGGCCAGGCAGGCCCCGCGGCCGGCGGCGGTGACGAACAGGAAGGCGTGCTCCATCTCGACGATGGTCTGGCGCACCTGGCCGCCGCCGAAGTGCCGGCCGGTGCCCTTGGCCAGGCTCTGGAAGGCCGAGGCCATCGCCGAGAGCTGGTCGGAGTCGTCCCGGGACAGCTGGTCGGACTTGCCGATGAGCAGGCCGTCGGCGGACAGCACGACAGCGTGCTGGGTGGCCACGACCCGTTCGGTGAGGTTGTTCAGCAACCAGTTGAGGTCGGTCACCGGGTTCGGTTTGGTCATCAGTCCTGACTTCCCTCTTCCTGGGGTGAAGAGCCGGTGGGCGCGCCTGCCTGGCGGCCCTGGAGGGATCCGTACTGGAAGGCCGACATGGTGCGGCGGATCTCCTCGGGTGACCTGCCGGAATCGGGGTCGAGGTCGGGCTCGTCGTAGAGGTCGCCGCGTAGTTGCGGCGCCAGACTGTGCTGGGGGTGCCGTTGCGGTAGCACTGGACGGATGCCGTTCGCCGAGCCGGCGGTGGGCGCCGGCGCGTCGAGCGGCGGGGCCGGGGGCAGCGGCACCAGGTCAGTGCTAGGCCAGCTGACGGTGGCAGGAGGCGGCGCGCCATGGTGGTTCTGCCGGGGAGAGGCGGCCGCCGGCAGCGACCCGGAGGTGCTCGACTCCAGTGCCGGCCAGGCCCTCTGCCCAGCGGCACGGTGCAGGACCCACAGGGGGTCCTCCTCGGTGGTGAACCAGTCAGCGTCGCCTGCCGCCGCCTCACTGTCGGGGCTAGCCGCCGGTTCTGCCGGTGCGCTGTCGGGGGCGAGGTTCGCCCTGGGGATGAGCACGATGACTCGCGTGCCGCCGTACGGGGACCGCCGGAACTCGACGTTGATCTCCAGTTTGGAGGCCAGTCGGGCGATCACGAACAGGCCGAGTCGGACGTCGGTCGTCAGTGCCATCGCGTCGAAATCGGGGGACTCGATCATCATCCGGTTGGCCCGGTCGAGGTCCTCCTCGCTCATGCCCAGGCCCTGGTCCTCGACCTCGACGACCACCCCGTGGGCCACCGTTTTGCTGCTGATGAGCACCTGGGAGCGGGGTGGGGAGAAGTTGGTGGCGTTGTCCGCCAGCTCAGCGAACAGGTGGATGGTGTCGGCCACCACAGTGCCCAGCAGCGCCACGTCGGGGGTGGGCTCCACCTGGATCCGGTGATATAGCTCGGTCTCCGACACCGCGGCGCGCAGCACGTCGATCAGCTTGACCGGCTTGCGCCAGCGCCGGCCGGGCATGCCGCCGGCGAGGATGATCAGGTTCTCCGCGTTGCGTCGCTCCCGGGTGGCCAGGCTGTCCAAGTCGAACAGCTTCTCCAGCTGCTGCGGGTTCTCCTCACCGCGTTCCATCGTGTCCAGGATCTTCAGTGCGCGGTGCGCGAGGCCCTGGTTGCGGTGGGCGATCGCGAGGAACACCTTGCTCACACCCTCGCGGGCGTGCGTCTCGGCGACGCGGGCGTGCGTCTCGGCGACGCGGGCCTCCGTCTCGGCAACGTGTGCCCGCGCCTCGGTGGCGGCCGCACTGGCCGCTGCGTGCTGGGCGGTGTTGAACGCCTCGATCACCTGGCCGATCTCGTCCTGGCCGTGGTCCAGGTCGGGCAGTTCGGCGCGGACGTCGACCTCCTCGCCCAGTCGTAGCCGCCGCATGATGTCGTGCATCCGGTCCTGGCTGTGCCGCACAGCGTCCCGGAGAGACAGCAGCGGGTTCACCACGGATCGTCGCGCGATCCAGAACGCGGCTGCGATCGTGCCGACCACGACGGCCAAGGCGACGATGGAACCGATGAGGGCCAGGGTCAGTTGGCTGTAGGCGTCGTCGATGGCCTGGCCGGAGACCTCGTTGGCTTGGTCGATGGTCAGGGCGACCAGCTGGTCGAAGATGCCGTTGGTCAGGTCCCGCCAGGTCGCCTGCTTGACGGGCAGGCCCGCGGTGCCTTTGGTCCAGGCGCCGTGCTCGATGAACGTGTTCTCGTCCTCGACGAGGGCCTTCCAGTCCGCGCTGCTGGTCAAGGCGCTGAACCGGGCCTGGATGTCTGGCTGCAGCAGCGGGATCGTTGTGGTCAGCGCAGTGTGGTAGGAGGCGACCAGGTTGGCGTAGGTCAAGTGGGTCGGCGAGTCGAACGTGCCGGCGGGGAACCCGCCGGAGATCAGTGTCGCCGACCGCGACAGCTGGTCGACCGCGCGGAACAGGCCAGCCGTGGTCACACCTCGCAGGGCGACCGTGACATCGGGCAGGACGCGGGCCTGGGTGTCGAACAGGCTCCATGCCGAGTCCAGCATGGTGTTGTAGAAGTCGAAGACCTGCGTAGCCCCGATGGCGTGGTTGTCGATCTGGCTGCGGATCGTGGGCAGCTGGCCGAGGCTGTCGTTGAGCTTCTGCAAGCCTTGCGCGACCGGCGCCGGCGCGTTCGCGGCCAGCTGCTGGGCCGCGGCCGCCATCGACGCCAGGTACGCGTCGGTCTTGTGCTCCTGGTCGTGCAACCGTGTGAGGTCCTCGGCGGAGCCGCCGCCGAGGAAAGCCGTGGCCTGCTCGCGTTCCTTCTGCGTGGACGCCAGCGCGGTCACGGCAGGGATGGACACCTCGCGCACGCCGGTGACGACCGCTTTGACGTAGTAGGCGTCGAAGACCTGGGTGGCGGCGGCGACCGTCCACAGCACCATCAGCGCGATGCTGGGGATCAGGACCACGCCGGTCAGGCGCGCCTTGATCGACCACTTGCTGGTGCTCGTCGGCCGCGCTCTGCGCCGACGCCGGGTCGACGCCCCGCTGCCGGGTCGCTCGGACTCGTGCCGATCGTGGTGGTTGTCGTGGTTGTCGTGGTTGTTCACGGGGTTCGTGTGCTCCTGGGATCGGACCCGGGGACGTCGGGGCGAGCAGGCACGGCGCCGGGCCGGCGCGACCGCGCGTGTCGGCGGGCGGACGCCGATGTCAGCGACGGGGCCGGGCACGCGGCGTTGCCGCCGGCAGCAGTTAGCCGACAGGCGTGTCCTCGGCGGGCCGGTGTTCGACGTGGGCCCAGTAGAGGTTCGCCGCGTCCAGCACCGAGTCGTCCAGCGAGACCTCATCCCGCAGATACAGGTCCACCAGGGCCAGGAACGCCGACCGCGTCTCGGGCTCGTCGGTGAGCACGGCCAGCACCTGCTTCCGGGCGCGGTCGGACACGCTGATCTGGCGACGGGCCTCGCCCAGACCGACGCCGTTGCCGCTGGCCACCAGGTCCGCCATGACGGCGCGGTCGTCCACCAACAAGGCACGGATCTGTTCGACGACAGGGGGGCTGGTCGAGCCGCAGGTCGGGCAGACCGGCGGGGCGCTGGTCCGACGATCCATCGATTTTCTCCTGACGGGGTGAACGGCTGGGCTCGGAATCAGACAGCGCCGGCACGGGCTGGCGGTGATCGGCGCATGGCCTGGTCGGCCGGCTGCTCCCGGATCGCATCGCGGGTGCCGAGTCCGGGCGACATGCGAGGGCCTCCAGCCAAGCCTGATGAGTGAGCGAGGTCAGGGGTTCCGGTCACGCGCAGAACCAGTTGGCGGCGAAGCACGGACCCTGGGGACCGCAAGCCTGGTGGCCTCCGGCCTCGCGGTGTATAGGCTGCGGCGGCCTAAATCCATGGGCCTAAAACCGCGTTTTGGTCACGTTCGCCACCCGCTCGGGGGATTGCCATTGCTCGCGTGCGTCGCGGCACGACATGTTCGGGCGTCCACTGAGGCCGTTGGTGGCGTCGGCGGCGGTGTCCACACTCGACCGTCGCGCCGGATCGGCGGCCGGGGAAAGCGGTCGTCATCGGCCGATGCGCGCGGATGCGGGCGGGCCGGACGGTGGCGGCATGACTATCACCGGATCCGGGTCGGTGCCCAGCCTGATCAACGGCAAGGCTCTGCCCTACAGCTTCTGGGGACCCGACGCCCTTGGCCTCGGCGACCAGGCGCACGAAGCCGTCCCGGCCGTGCAGGTTCCCCTGCGAGACGGCTACACCATCACGTCGGTTCTGCGCGAGCACGACGTGCGGGCCATCCTGGCCGACCGGGACTGCCAACGCTTTTCCCAGAACTACGCGCTGGTCGGGAAGGCGCTGGGCGACAAGTTCGAGGCGGCGGGAAAGCCCCGCGAGACCATGGGACTGGTCCACCCCCTCGCGATGCTGTTCAACATCGGCGACGAGCACATGCGGCTGCGCACGCCGTTCCGCCAGTGGTTCACCAGGACCCGCCTTCCCGAAGCCGAGATCAGGCAGGTCACCGACCAGCTGATCGCGGCCTGGCCCGGCCCGGGTGAGCCGTTCGATCTCGTGGACGCGCTGGCATTCCCGCTCGCCATGACCATCATCTGTAATTTGCTGGGCGTCCCGGCGTCCGACCGCGACATGGTCCGGCCGTGGACCCACGACATGATGGCCGCCGATCAGGAGACGTCGGTGGGCGGCAGTCTCAAGCTCGCCGCCTATCTGGCCGACCTGCTCAAGGCCAAGGCGGCGAAGCCGGGCGAGGACATCCTGTCCGCGCTGCTCACCGCGAGCGCCCACGGCCCGCGGTTGACCGACGCCGAGATTCTGACCAACGCCGTGCTGCTGGTGATCGCCGGGCACGAGACCACCGTCGGGTTGATCAGCAACATGGTGGTGGCGCTGCTGCAGCACCGGCTGTGGCGGTCCGTCGTCGCCGACACCAGCCTGATCCCGGCTGCCGTGCAGGAGACGCTGTGGTGCCACGCGCCGCTGAAGAACGCCGCCTACCGCGTGGCGGTCTGCGACGTCGACCTCGGCGAGGGCGTGGTGATCCCCGAGGGGGACGTGGTCCTGCCCAATCTGCTGACGGCCAACCGCGGTTGGCGCAGGCGTCGCCCGAATCCGGACGTGTTCGACCTGTACCGCCCCAAGGAGGCAAGCCTGGCGTTCGGGCATGGCGCGCATGCCTGCCTCGGCGCCCAACTCGCCCAGCTGGAAGCCAGGATCGCGGCGGCCGCTATGGTCGCGAAGGCCCCGGACCTGCAGCTGCACTCCGTCGGCGAGTTCCGCGAGTCGCAGATCACCCACCGCCCGGACCAGGTGCTGGTCAGCTACTAGCTCCCCCGGCGTCACCGGCTCCGGTCCACGGCGATGGCGGGCACTGGACCGGAGCCCGAGCGGCGGCTCGTGCGAATCCGCGCCCCGTCAGGGGAGGGTCAGCTGCCGGCGGTCGGAGACGCCCTGACGGTGCATGGCTTCCGCGATGTGGTGCCTGACGGTGTGCGGGGACAGGCGAAGGCGCTGGGCGATCTCGGTGTTGGTCAGGTCCTGGAGCACGAGTGCGACGACCTCGCGGTGCCGTTGAGTCAGCTCTCCCATCGGTTTGAGCGCGCGGTTGTCCAGCAGGGTCCGCAGTATCGCCTCGACCGGGTACTGCGCGCCCACCGTGATCTCCCGGGACAGCCCGCCGGCGCCGAGCACCGCGGCCAGGCCCGTGCGGGTGGTCTCGTTCAGCAGCGCCATCGGCCCTACGCCGTCGGTGTTCATGCCGCCGTCGCGCTGGGCCTGGTTCGCCGCGCCGATGACCTGGGCGATGCGGGTGGCGTCGCGGGTGCGGTTGCGGCTGGAAGGCAGCTCAGCCGTGCGGATCGCCGCGTACAGCTGCAGTGCCCACGGCCGCAGCCAGCACTCGTCCATGTCGCGGATGTGCCGCAGGCAGCGCAGGACGGTGTTGCGCGCGGCCTGGGTCTCACCGGCACGCAACTTCGCCCACGCCAGCGCCCAGAGCGCGAAGCCATGACTCCAGGGCTCGCCGCTGGTGTCGGTGTCGTCGACCAGGGACGCCACGACGCGTCGCGCCTGGCCGAGGTCCTCGCCGACCAGGGCGTAGCACAACGCCCGCAACAGCTGGGCGCGGGCGTGGTCGGCGTCCAGTGCCGGTCCGGCGGCGCGCAGCCCGTCGCAGGCCTGCTCGCTGAGCGCGACCGCGACCGGGTCGTTGTCGACCAGCAGCGCGTGCGCGGCCTCGGCGTAGCGCAGCATGCCGGTCAGGTGGTGGCGCTGGGGGTCGGGGCGTCGTCGCACCGCGGCGTGGCGGGTTCGGCCGGCCACATCGACGCACTCGGCCAGGCGCTCGGCGGCGGCTCGGGCGTCGCCGGCACCGGCGTGCAGCCACACCTGCATCGCCAAGAACGACACCCATTCGGTGCCTTGGTTGGGTGTCAGCGTCGTCTGCGGGATGCCGTGGGGCGCGGCGAAGGCGGCCAGGGCCCGGGCGCCGGTGGCGGCGCCCAGGGCCAGGGGGGCGTTGGTCGCGATCAGGTCCGCGCACAGCCACCGTGCCTCGGCGGGATGCCCGGCGTCGATCATCGAGGTGAGCGCGCCGGGAAGTTCGGGCATCGCGTTGCCGACCTCGCGCATGACCGCGAACTGGGCGGAGCCGTGACGGCTGTGGGCGCTGCGGTGCAGCAGCGTGGCGTAGTGCTGCCGGTGGGCGTGGTCGGTGGTCTCGCGTTGCTGGGCGCGGTCGAGCATGCTCGCGGCCAGCTCACGCATGCCGGGCTCGACGAACGTGTAGCGGGCCCGTCCGGCGCGGGCGGTGCGGATGACCCTCAAAATGCCCTTGGCGACCAGGCTGTCGATGAGGTCGAGCACGTCGGTGGGTGGGATGCCGTCACCGGAGCACACGGTTTCGGCCGCGTCCAGGTCGAACGCGTCGTGGAACACCGAGCAGCGCCACAGCACCCACCTCTCGCGATCGGTGCACAACGCGTGGCTGCCCCGCGCGACGGCGTCGATGCTGGTGTGGCGCTGGTTGATGCTGGCAGTGGTCAGCACCGTCCGGGACCGATCCATGCGCTCCAGGAGTTGCTCGACGGTCAGGGTGCGCAGTCGTTGCGCGGCCCGCTCGATGAGCAGCGGGTGACCTCCCAGCAGGTGCGCCAGGCGCATCAGCGGCTCGGGATCCAGCGGAAGCGCGTCGGTGCCGCTGTGCGCGGCGACCAGCCGCCGCAACAGGATCACCGAGCCGGCGGCGTCGACTGCGGCCTTGGTCGGGTAGTGCGGGACCGGCAGCGGCGGCACCAGGTGCACCTGTTCGCCGGGCACGTCGAGGACCGCGCGGCTGGTGGCCAGCACCCGTAGCTGAGGGACACCCTGAAGCAGGGGACCGAGCACGGCCCCCAGCTGCGCGGTGACGTGCTCGCAGTTGTCCAGCACCAGCAGCAGACCGTCTCCGGCCGCGTCGCGTATGCGGGTGATCAGCTCCTGCACGCTGGTCTGGCCGGCGCCGGCGCCCAGCGCTGCGGCGAGGTCGGGCGTGACCTGCTGCGCCGGCCGGGTCGGGTTGTCGGCCGGCACGTCCGTCAACCTCGCGTACCGCACCGCGCCGCCGTCTTTCACGACGACGTCTGCCACCGCGACGGCCAGCCTGGTCTTGCCGATGCCGCCCGGACCGGTGAGGGTGATCAGCCGCCGCTCGTCCAGCAAGGTGCGGATCGCGTCGACATCGCCGTCGCGTCCGATGAGCGGTGTGACGAAGGCGGGCAGGAGGGACCCGTTGCCGGTGGTGGTCATGGTGTCCTCGGGGTGGTGGCGACGCAGCAGCGGCGGGTACGACGCGTCGTGCGCCCAGGGCGTTGGGGGTGTGGGCAGAGGTGATCGGTGTCGGTGCCCGCGTGCAGCGGCGTGCGGCCGGCAGCCGGCACCGCACGCTGGGCCGCCGGCCAGTGGGCGTATCGCGGCGCGGGACAGGCCGACCACCGGCATTCGACGGACGGCGCGGCGCCGGACACTCCGTGACCGCCCGGCGAGGTGTCCTCAGGTGCCTGCGGCCGCTGTCACGACCTGGCGCTGCGGGCGTGAGGCGCGCATCCCCAGGCACTGACCATCGCCATGGGCGAGACGGTCAGCAGCTCCGGGCCGGGTTCGCCCACCTCTGCGAAGCCGGTGGAAGACAGTGCCTGCGCGGTCATCGACAGGAACTGCTGCGCCGGGCCGCCGGCGACCAACGGCGGCACGTCGATCGCGACGTGGACGTCCTCCAGCCCGGCCCGGCGCAACGGCTGCGGGAAGCCGGGAGCCCAGTCCAGGTGACTGCCGACGTGCGTGTTCAGGCCTTCGCGGATCACGCGGGCCACCGCGAGTGCCCACGGGTCGGAGGTCAAGGAGGCCGAGTCCGTGATGTCGGACAGCACAAGCCACCCGCCGGGCCGTAGCCACGACACCAACTGGTCGAGCGCGACCTGCGGGTCTGGCAGATGCGCCAGCACATTGCGGACGTGGATCAGGTCGAACTGCCCGGGCTGGGCCAACATGGCATCGGTCAGGTCGGCGTGCACCGTACGGATCGCGGCAGACCCGATGCGGCCCAACAAGTCCCGGTCGCAATCGAGCACCACCAACTCGGCCGGCTGGAAGGCGTCAGCCATCCACCGGGCCATCGCGCCCGCGCCGGGGCCGACCTCCAGGATCGCCGGATGCTGCGGGACCGGGAGCGTCTGCAGGCGAGTGCGGCTGTAGGGGTCCATGACGTCGGCGAGGGCCACGAGCCGTCGCCATTCCCCTTCTCGCCGGTGGTGAAAAGTCGTGCCGTAGCCGCGGGAGTCCATGGCGGATCGCTTTCTGTACTAGGGAGTTCTGGGCTGGGGCGTGCCGGAGTGGCGGAGGTCCACAGTGGTGAGATCACCGCGTCGCGGACCGGGTGGGCGTCGACGGTCGGCATCTCGGTTCGACGCGGTCCCGTTGCGGGTGTAGTGGGCGATCACGACACAGGCCCGGTGGTGATCGGCGCCCACGGCAGAGTCCATGCCCCAGCGCAGACAGCGCCGGTCGTGCCACAGGGTGATCGGAGGGGCCCCACACCGCACAGGCGCGGGACGTGACACGCGACGGCCGTCCGCTGTGGACATGACCGACAACACCGCGCGGTCTCCACGTGCGGTGGGCAAGGCCGGGACCGTATCCGGTGCTGCGCGAGGAGGTTCGGACAGCGGTCGGCAACCGCGTGGTGTGCGTGCTCATCGCTCGGGGCCCGTGTCGTACCGGCCGAGGTGCGTGTGTGCAGCTTGGGAAGCGTGCGGCTGGGTGCCGGTGCGCAGGTTCTCGATGGTCACGCCGTCGGCGTGGACGGCGAACACCTCGCCGCGGATGCCGTAGCCGTAGCCGGGCACGGCCCGGGTCGGATCGCCGGGAGTCCTCTGCTGGAACACCAGCCGCGTCGGGTCGTGGAACACGGCCTCGCACTCCCGCAGCGGCATGTCCACTCTGTACAGCAACGCCCACGCCTCGTTGTGCGCGTAGCGCTCGGCAGGTCCGACGTGGACGATCTGGATCTGGAAACGTTTCCTGGGCAGCTCGTCGCCGCCGGGGCCGACCGCCGGGATAGTCCACAAGGGACGAAGGATCCGCACATCCTCCGCCAGGCTATCCAGTTCCTCCTGCGGGAGAACGCCCGTGATCTCGACCCGCAGCGTCAGTGACGACACCAGCCGCGACATCGCGGCGAAGGACGCCAACGCCCCGCGCTCGGGCGCGAGGCCGTGGCTGCCGGCCGTGGTGACCGTGAGGCCCTGTCCCAGATACGCCCGCCACAGCCAGCCCAGATCCGCGCAGGTCGCGGGCCTCTCCGTCCGGGGTTTCGACCAGCCATAGGGCAATGGGTCCTGGCCCGGCAGCGCGCAGTGGATGACCCGGTCCGGGGCAAGGTCCATCCGGCGCCGCACCGCGGCGTAGGTGGCCAGACGCTCTTCCAGTGCGGGCAGCGAGCACACGGCGCGACGGGCGTTGGTGTGTGGAGGCGAGGCCACGGCCAGGATGTAGTTGAAGTCGCGGACTAGTTGGCCGCCCCAGGGCGAGGACACGGGCTCGGGCATCTCAGGCTCCGCCCGTGCGCGCGTGATGGGCCAGCGCGGCCTGCCGTCCCGCGCCGCTGTCGGGAATACGGACGCGTGCCGTGGCGATCGAGTAGGGCGCGCAGGAGTGCAGCAGGACACCCTCACCGCAGGTGGAGGTGCCCACGACCAGCCCAGGTGTGGTGGCCGACATCAGGATGTGCGGGCGGTCCGATGCGCTGTCCGGCCATGAGTCGGCGGACACCCGCACCCAGGCTCCGGGGCCGGTCAACTCCAGCGGCCGACCGGCCGGCGCGGTCCCCATGACCAAGCAGGGCTCCGCTGCCCGCTCGGGAGACACAGGCAAGTCGGTCAGGTGGCGGCGGGCGGTGACCCAGACCCGCTGTCCCCACATCTCGGCAAACAGCCACCCGGCCAGGTCCGGATCCGTCCCCGGGATACGCGGGTCGTACCAGCGCAGCGGCCGCACGATCGAGGTTGCCAGCAGCAGGGCGCTGTCGGGGCCGGTCCGCAGTGCCTGCACCGTTTCGCTGTGGGTGCCGGTCAGCGCGAGCGCCAGCTCGTGCAGTTCCGCGTCACCGTCGTCGGGGCTGCCCGCCAGCCCGGTCACTGCGAGCAGGGTGGGCTGGTTGCCAAGCACGTAGTGGAGCAGGCCGTTCACCGCGCCCACCAGGTCAGCGGCCGCGTCGTGCGGGCCGAGGTCGACGGCGGCCAGCCACAGCAACTGTCCGTTCTCGGCGGCCTCGGCGCTGGTGGGGTCGGCGAACATCGTTGCGTCGTCGAGGGCGCGGGTGACCTGGGAAGAGGCGCTGAGGGCCTTCAGCCAGAGAACGAGCTCGTTACCGAGGATGACCGCCACGTGCAGGATCAGGATGTGGCAGATGGCGAGGCTGAGATCGACGTCGTCGACGTCGCCTATCGCGGTGACCGGCGTGCCCGTCGGCGGGTGATCGCGCAGTTGCTGCACGCGCGTGATTGCGCGGTCCCACAGTGCGGAGGGTGTGCCGTCATCCCGGCTGGCGAGGAGCTCTGCCTCCCTGCTCAGCGTTGCGTCGTGGTCGCGGAGAAGGCTCAGCAGGGTCGATGCGATGGCCGGCAGCGATCGCGGGTCGGCGGCGTTCAGCGCGGACAGCTCTCCGGCGACGTCGACGTCGACGTCGAGTTGCTCGCCGCGGTTGGTCGCGATGCTGACGGCGAGGTGGAGAGCTGTGTCGACAGGGGAAACAGGGGCGTCGTCGTCCGTCATGCTGTTCCTCGGAATCGTTCGTGGGTGTGGCCCGTGCGGCGGGCGTCGTTGAGCTCGACGAATGCGCTGCCGGTCGTTGTCGGCGTCCCACGCGCGCAGTCACTGTCACGTGTCTCGGCCATCCGTGGCCTGACGGATGCGGCATACGGCGTCATGCCGGGACGGAATGCGGCCCCCCGAGGTGTGGCCGCGCAAGCCGACGGCCATGTCGGTCGCCGGGCAGCGACGTCCTCGTCACCCGCTCGATGGCACGGGTCCACCACCGCACGGCGCCGCGTCCTCGCCACGGTCTCCATCTCGACCTGCAGGTATGCCGATCTGGAATAGTGAGTTACATGAGGGGGCGTGTGGGCGGACAGACACCTGGCACCGGAGATCGCACGTGCCGCGGGTGCGGCGCGATGGTGGCCGCCGATCACTCCGGCGAGATGTGCACACCGTGCACGGCCAGCCGCAGGCACGAGACCGCCCCGCCCGTGCTGCCGGAGACGTGGTGGAACACGCCGCCGTTGCGCGCGGCGTTCGCCTCCCGGGACATGGGGCGCGTGCTGGCCGCCTACCGGGCCGATCCCCGACACAAGGCCGTGTTCGGCGAGGACGGCATCACTCAGACTCTGTTGGGACGGTGGCTGGGCATCTCCCAGGCTGAAGTCTCCCGCTACGAGAACGCGAAAATCCAGGACTCGTTGAGCACGATGATCCGCTGGGCGGCCACGCTGGGCATGCCGCAGCGGTATCTGTGGTTCGACTTGCCCCGCCAGCAGCGCCCGAACTCCATCCGCGACAGCGCCGGCGATCCCGCCAGCCCCGGCGACGCCGAGGCGCCAAAAGCCACCGCTCGGCTGGACAGCGTCACGGACGCCAACCCCGCGGTGTCGGCCAGCCAACAGCAGTGGAGACAGGTTCGAGGGTCGCTTGCGCACTACGGGACTCGGCTGACCACCATGGCGCTGGAGCTGTACCCGGACGAGGCGCGTGTGTCCGGGCTGCCGGTGCTGGCCGCTGCCGGCTGGGTGCCTGAGCAGCCGGTGCCGCTGGACGCAGTTGCCCTGGAGTGGGTGGAGCATCCTCCGCCGCCGCTGATCACTGGCCAGGAGCCCGAAGCCGCACCGACGCTGCCCTTGCGTGCACCGGGACGGGCATTTCCCAGCTACAGCAGCGCGATCCGCTACCTCGCTCCGCCGTCGCTGTTCGAGAATCGCGCCAGCTATCGCCTGCTCGGCTCCTCCCTGCAAACGCCCAACGGTCCAGTGCTGACCTTCGGCTTGTCCAGTTACTTCGCAAAGTTCGACGTCGCAGAAGCGCTGGTGCACGAGCTGGCCGCCTACGTCCACCGTGACAGCGCACCACCGACCTTGGGCGCGCTTCCCTACCGAGCGTTGCTCGGGACACGGCCGTTCGAGCTGGCCGACCGAGCGGTCAACCTCTCGGTCACCGCAGTGACTCTGCGTGCCGCCGAGCGTGCGGGAACGCCGGAGTTCTTGGTCCTGCAGCGAGATTCCCGCGCGGTCGCGGTGGGGTCCGGCATGACCGGCCTGATTCCCGCCGGGGAATTCCAACCCGCCTCGATCGCCCCGCAGAGCATCCCGGCCGATCTGGACATCTGGAAGACGCTGGTCCGCGAGTACTCCGAGGAACTGCTGGGGATGCCGGAACACGACGGCAGCAGCGGCGTACCGGTGGACTACGACTGCTGGCCGTTCTACCGAGACATCACCCAAGCCCGCGACGCCGGCCAGGTGCGGGTGCACGTGCTCGGGCTGGTGATGGATCCGCTCAGCCTGAACCTCATCTTGAGCGTGGCGGTCGTGTTCGACGCGCCGGTGTTCGACGTGTTGTTTCGGCAGATGGCCAGCAGCAACGTCGAAGGCACGTTGGTCAGTGACGGCGGTGCTCGCAGCAAGCACGGGATCGCGTTCAGCGCTGAGAACGTGGGCCGGTTCTGGGCGGAGGGCAGGATGGGTGCCAGCTGCACGGCGGCGTTGCAGCTGGCGTGGCGGCACCGTGCGCGCCTGCTGTCTGACTAGTGGCATCGCCGATGTCCTGACGGGCTGTGGGAAAGGTGGGCAGCGACTGCGTCCACGCGGTGGCGCCGTCGGTGTTCACGTCGCAGCCGGTGGGCGCACCACAGCGCGCATATCACGCAAGCAGCGCCGAGGATCATCAACGCCCAGTGCGCCGACTGGGTGAACCACGCTGCGACCGCATCTGGCCGGATGGTCATGACAGTGGCCTCCCACCTACGGGGACCAGCACGACCAGATCGTGACCACTGCCCGAGACAGGGAGGGGCAACGCGCACCGCGTCGCCGGGGAGCAGCCGGTCGCGCAAGGACAGGCGCCGTGGGAGCCGGCGGGGCGAGCGGGTGATGGGCGCACTGGGATCGCACATCGGTGGCTGCGGGTCAGCACGAGTGGCCTGCGGGGATCCGGTGGAATTGATTCCGGTATGCCACGGCCTGCACAGGACAACTGCAGCTCAGCCTCGACCTGGGTACGCCGCGCGCCGGTGCCGCAGCCGGGCGCGCTCAGGACCAGCGACCATCCGGGCACGTCGCCGGCATGCCCATTGAGATGCTGCCGGCCGGCCTGGCGGCACGACGCGAAGGTGGGCAGCACGCCGGCGATCACCAGCACCGACTGCGCCGAAATGGTGAACCACGACGCAACCACGTCTCCCCGGTTGGTCATGGCGACGACCTTCGTCCTACCGTGATCACCGGGGACAGACGTTGACCAACCACCAGCAACGGGTGGTCAACGGTCAACGCACACCACGGGACACGACCATGGCCACTACGTTCGGCGACACCGCGAAGCGGCTCATGCGCGAACGCGACGTCAGCCTGCGAGAGCTTGCCCGCCGCGTCTTCTTCGACAAGGCCCACCTGTCCCGGATCCTCAATGGACACAAGCCGCCATCGGCTGAACTCGCGGCGCGGCTCGACACCGAGCTCGGCGGGGACGGCGCGCTCATCGCCGCCGCCATCACCACCACCGGCGCCGTCCCTGTGGGCCTG
>NZ_KK037166.1:11467060-11536934 GCF_000568255.1 Kutzneria sp. 744 | reverse complement strand
CCCGGCGCGACGCCACTGAACTGTCCGCGATGCTCACCCACGCCACCGTGGACGCCGACAACGCCGTCCGTCTCGCCCACCAGTGGCTGATCACCGACCCACCGCAGCTGGTCGCCACCCACGCCGGCCGCCGCATCGGCGAAAACCTCGCCGCCGAACTCGAACAACGCGTGATCCAACTTCGCCGCCTCGACGACCACGTGGGCGGCGGGGACCTCGCCGTGGACGTGGAGACCGAGTTGGCCGACACGATCCAGCTGCTGGCTGACGCCTCGTACACCGAGAACATCGGTCGGCGGCTCTTGGTCGTCGTCGGGGAACTCGCCCAGCTCGCCGGATGGACTCTGTCCGACGCGGGAGCGCACCAGGCCGCGGCGCGGGCCTACATGACCGGTGTGCACGCCGCCCACGCCGCTGAGGACATCCCGCTGGCGGCGAACCTGTTGTCGTCGATGTCCTACCAGGTCGCGAACGTCGGAAAATCGGCCGACGCGGTGCTGCTGGCCCGCTCCGCCGAACGCGGCGCACAGCACACGGCCACACCTCGGACGCGGGCGTTGCTGGCGGACCGCGTCGCGTGGGCATCGGCAAGGGCCGGCGACTCCTACGGCACCGAACGGGCCCTCGACACCGCCGACGAGGCGTTGGACCGGGCAAACAGCGCGGAGGACCCGGACTGGGTGTACTGGGTGGGTCGGGACGAGCTGGACGTCATGGCCGGGCGATGCTTCACCGAGTTGCGGCGGCCGTTGAAGGCCGAACCGCTGCTGTCGTCGGTGCTGGGCCGCTATGACGCGTCGTTCGCGCGGGAGCGATCGCTGTACCTGACCTGGTTGGCCGACGCGTACGTGTGGGCTGGGGAGGCCGATCAGGCCGCGGCGACCGCAACCGAGGCCCTGGAGCTGGCAGAAACCGTGAACTCGGCGAGGGCGTGGGATCGGGTCGGTATCGTCGCTGACCATCTGCGCGGCGTCCGTTCCCCCGCGGTGCGGGAATTCATCGACAGAGTCAGGTGATGTGCACTGCCGGTAGATCCGGCACGGGCTGGTGATCAGCGCGGGTGGCGGAGTCATGCGGGAATCTGGATCGCTCAGGCTGCGGTAGTTACCGGAGCGGCTGGGAACCGCGACCGATCGCTGGGCACGACAACAAGCACTGCTCGCACGGGATCCTGCCCAACCCGTTCACCAGCTCACCGGTGTCGCGCTGGAGGTCGAACCCACACACCGCAACCAGTGCCGAGGGCACTACTTCCGCCGTGGGTAGAGGAAAAAGATGCACGGCGATATCCCGCAGCCCGAAGTGCTTGCCGTTGACGGTGCGGCCGAACATCGAGGGCCGCAGCCGTGCGGCGATCAATGGCTGTTCGCGGTCAGGGACGACATGGGCGGCGAAATCGGCAACGCGCATCGACGCGAAGGCCAGGGCGGTCCCGGTGGCGCCCCGGTCAGCTTCGGCGCCGTCGCGCTGCCGCAGCGCGGGCTCGTCGGTCTTGATCACATGGTGACGCTAAAAACGCTGTCGGAGGGTTTGTGCGCTAGTAGCGCACAAACCACAGGATTCACCCGGATGGAGCCAACCCCAGCTGGTGGCCGAGGTAGCGCAACCGGTTGGCGATCTCCGTGTGCTTCACCCCGACACGTGGCATGAGGTATCGGACCGTGTCGCGCACCAACGGCTTGGCAGGTACCAGTTGTGGCGCGGTCTGGTAGGCCTTCCAGAGGGCGTTGACGGCCTGTTCCTGGGTTGTCTTCTCGGCGGCCAGGCCACGTCCGAGGTCCATCCAGTACACGGCGGCCCGATCAGCGGCCGGAATGGTCTCGGGATGTACGGGCCGCGCGAGTTCGGCGACCTTGCCGGCCGCGCCGAGGTCGACCTGCAGACCGACCTCCCAGATCCCCACGTTGTGCGACGTGAAGTACAGGTGCCCGAGCCCAGGCCCGACCTCGGGCACCCGTGCGGACAGATCCTTGGCGTGAGTGATGTGCGTGAGCGCGTCATCGGCACGACGCAGCGCCACCGCCGCTCCGGCGGCCGACAAGTGCAGCATGCCTGCGACCTGGACGGCGGCCTCGTCGGCGAGCCGCGTGTCGCGATACAGGGTGGTCAGGGCCTGGTTGACCCGGTCGTACTGGCGGGCGCGCGACGCCTGGCCGGTGGCATAAGCCCGCACGTACTCGGCATAGGCCATCCACGCGGGATCGGCCAGCTCACCGGCCACGATCCGCGCTCGCTGAGCCGCCAGCTGCGGCCACCCGTCTACCCCGCCCAAGTTTTTGCTGACGCAACTGGCGGCGTAGTAGCTGTACATGAGCCCGACCAGCGCGTCCCGGGCGTGCTCGTGGCCGAGGTAGTAGACGGCCAGCAGCTCCGGCACCAGCCGCGCCAGCACCTGAGCCTGCCCGATGTAGTCGGCGCGCAGGGCGGTGTTGAGCTGGTCGAGGTCGCTGGCCAGTTTCGGCCATGGTCGGGGTATGACGGACGGCGGGTCGCCGAGGTCGTAGTCCTCCAACATCGCGCGGGTCACGTCCAACGCCAACCGCGCTCCAGCGCTGACAGCGCTGTTGGTCGTCGGGGAGCCGGTGATCAGGTCCGGCTGCACACCCAGCGCGTCGGCCAGCGCGTCGATGATCGCCGTCGTCGGGATCTTCTCGCCGCGTTCCAGCTCTCCGAGGTAGCTGTAGGAGATCCCGGCCAAGCCCGCCAGGGCGCGAAGCGTGGTGCGCCGCCAGGCGCGCAGCATGGAGAGATTGGCTCCGATCGTCGAGCCGGGGCCTGGGACGGGTGCGGTCACGGTGAAGTCCCTCCTCGTAAGGGGGTTGTTGGCCTCTACGGTACGCAGCGGGTACCCAATCTGAGATCTGGCACCGAGTTACCTGACATGGTCAGCACCAGCGTCGCCAGGAACTGTCGAATCGCGGAGGCGGCCTACCGCCCTCAACCGCATTATTCCCTGACTGTCGCGAGCTCTGGTTGGGGCCCGCTCGTGCCGGCAGCGGCATCTGCGGGCATGCCGTAGCTCGTGAGGCTGGAGAAGGTGGTGCTCAGCGACGAAGTACGACCGTTTTGACATATGTCAATACGACGTCCGGTGCGCCTTACCCTGCGGCGGTGGTCTTTCTATTCAGTCGGCGCTACTAGTTCGCGATGGATGGGCGGGATTCGCACCACTGCGGCGTCGGGGAGGCGGTGCCGTGTCGTACTGCTCCAGCAGGTCCGCCAGGTGATCTCTACCGACCCTATGTCGGCAGTACATCCCCGGAACTCGTGCGCACCCGGTGGGCGAGCGGCGGCCGCGCTGGGCGTGGGCTCGGGCAAAAGCTGGGATCAGCCCTGGTGTATGAAGTCGATCGTCCGGTTGATCAGCTCCAGCACTGCCTCGGCGACCTCGTCCCTCTGCGGCAGCACGGCGACCAGCGAACCGACGATCACGGCCATGCCCAGAACCGGCGCCAGGACGTTGTCGCGGGTAACCCGGTACCGCATGCTGGGCCGGCCGCCGTCGGGGTCCGTCCACGAGGCCCGGTTCGCCGGCCACCACGCGTCGTGCCACGCCTCGACCGCCGGCCGCAGGCCGGGGCGGACGAGCGCCACGGTCAGCTCCCGCGCCGCTCGCTCCCACACATCCGCGTCGACGCTGCCCCACCGATCGAGCCACCTGGCACCGAGGTCGCCGATGTCGTCGACCACCACCCGCCAGTACCTGCCGTCAAAGCCGGTCAGCTCGTCCAGCAGCTCGGTGTGGTTCTCGTAGGCCCCGTTCCACCGCAGGAGCTCCAGCTGCTCAGCAGTCACCTCACCGGACAACATGGCCGACCACTCCTGGCCCCGGACCTTGACCAGCTGCAGGGCGTTCGTCGCGACGGCAGACACCGTTCCCCAGCCGCGGCGCTGCATGGTGGCCTCGATCCGGGGCGAGTAGTCCGTGTCGATGTTCGTGATCGGAAGCACCAGGTCGGCATCGACCTCCGGCACGTCACGGCGTACCCGCTCCAGCCACAGCTGCACAGACTCGGGCTTGATCACGCTGTCGGGCTCCTCGCTCATGGTGACGACGGTAGAGGGCCGGCGCCGGCGAGCACGGACCGTTGCGGCCGGCCGCCCTGGCCTCGTACAGCGCGGCGTCGACGCACAGCAGCAGCTGACTCAGCTCACCGGCGTGGTCCGGATACAGCCCGGCTCCCACCGACACCAAGGTCGTCACCGTCGCCGTCACGCCGGCCCGGTCGGTGATCTCCGGGGCGAGCGCGGCCACCGCCGCGCGGATGCGTTCGGCGGCTGGGGCCAGGCCCTCGCGGTCGACGCCGGGCAACAGCACGGCGAACTCCTCGCCGTCGAACCGGCTGTCATCGCCCGCACCCGCTTGCTGGATGCCGAGCAGTTCAGGCTGCTGGCCCGCCGGTGCGTCGCCGAGCGTCCGAACGGCGGAACGAAGACCGCAATGATCATCTCCGACACCATCTACCAGTGGCTGTCGCACGCTGACCACACGCGGGTCGCCCGTGCGAGCGAGTTCGTCCGGCTGCGGGCGACCAACAAGGAATTCGATGAGTGGACGTGGGTGCGCGTGCCGGGATTCGACGCCCGTGCGGTCGACCGGTTGATCGCCGCCGAGCCCTTGGCCCCGCCCATGCCGACTGAACAGATCAGCTTCAGGCAGCTCGAGGCCGTCGCGAACAACATCGTAGCCTCCGGCACTGTCCACATCAGCGGACCCAGCCGATCGCGGGGGCGGACCAGAACGCCTCGGATATCCCTGACCAGCAGCGATAGGCCGGCTCTACGCCTCTGGCGCGCCGGCTCGGGCGGGTACAAACCCAGCCAACACGTCGGCCTCGAACCCCGCGATCTGCTCCGGGCTCGCCGGCACCCGCCGCTCGCCCAGGTCCCGCACCACCGCCAGGCTCAACCCGCAGCCCCACCTTCAGCATGATCCGCACATACTCGACCTGTTCGAGATCGGTTCACGAAGGCTGAAGCTGAGTCAGAACGACAGATGATCACCTGGAGGAGTGGGAACGGCCGTGCACGAGGTCGGATCCCCTCGCTGCTCGCCGCCGTTCTTCTTGGCGTTGGTGGACTTCTTGCTGTTCGGTGCCCGTACAAGGTGGCTCCACCGGCCTATAGGCTCGTCGGGTGGATGGATGGCGGGCTGCACGATGTAGCCCGGTGGCCACGAAGACGGTCGCGAATTGGGGACATCCAACCCGACCCAGATCGGCTGTGCGGGGTCGAGAGGATCATCGGTCTTGATCTCGGTGAGCTGGGAGCCGTGGAATGTCGCGCCGCCATAGAACCGGGCCCCCAGCAGCCAGATCATCCTGAGCTCGGCGGACTCGAACGACGCGTGATCGTGGAAGCGCGTCGACTTCAGCGAGGTGAGATCTGGAAGCCGGGCGTCGTCGAACCAGACCACACCGAAGAACTGGGTCTCCTCGAACGAGCCGTTGCCGTCGATCCTGACCTTGCTGAACACGACGTCCTCACTGAACCGCGCTCGGTTGAACTGAGCGGCAAGGGTGAACCGAGCGTTTTGGAATGAAGTCGGACCGAAGAACTCGGCGTCGGCAAACTCTGCCTTAGTGAGACGGGCAAAGCAGAACACGGTCTCGCCGTGGAATTGCGCCGCCCGGAAGGTGACGTCGCCGATGTGGCTGTTGGCGAAGTCGAAGTCGATCAGGGTGGCGCCGGTGAGGTCGACGACGTCCACCTCCGACCAGTAGGTCGTCTGGCTGAGCCCCGCCGCCACGCGCACCCGCCGAAGCTCCGCGGCGAACTGCTGCCAGGTGTTGCCGCCTTCTCGATCATGCACGTCCCGGATTGTTCCGAGCAGGCCAAACGCGGACGACTCATTGTCGTCCTGTTCGCGGTAGCCCGACATGGCGTCCGGCTTGTAGCCGGGCGGCGGCGACCTGCGCTACAACCCCAGCCGGAGTCACCGTCGCCCACCTGCCGAACCTGTCGACCTGGCCATGCCGGTGATCACCGAGCGAACCCGGTGACGTCGAGCTGCCGGTGAGGCACTGCGCCGACCGGCAGGGCCACGGTTCTACTGGCTCGCACACAGGCTCTGCAGTTTCGAGGCGAGGCGCAGCATGGAGGACGTCGTGTCGTTGGGCAGGTCACCGCGTTTGACCCCGGCAACGGCATGTCGCAGCAGGTCGGCGACCATCAGTGCGACGTCCGGGGGCACGCCGCGGAGGTAGTTCGCCGTGCCGGCGGCCCACAGACGGGTCGTGACCCCGATGTGCTGGTGGTCCTGCCGACGACACGTAAGGTTTGCACTTGATCTGTAGGTATCTGCAGCCAGTCCTCAGGTGCGGCCCTGTTGACAGTACGGCGACACAGCTCGGCGGTATCGAGAATGTGACGGTCAGCGACACCTTCGATGCCTGGTAATTCATTCCGAAGTGCTCCCGCGAAGAGCACTCTGCCACCGACGTGGCGGCATCGGGCCAGAGAACGACGATCTTGGTGCGACATGCGCTTTTCAGCACGAAACGGTATCTCCTTGAGGTCGTCTTGCCTCGGCCCAGGCTCAGCTCGACGGGTACGTCGGACAAGCGGCTGACGGCGTGGCATCATACTGTCGGTGACGTGCAAGGTTCGCCTGTCCGCAGCTGGTGTTCACCTGTTTGACCGTGTCTCCGGGATGAACGTACTGCTCGACGAGGTACCTGTTCCCGCTGAGCAGTTCTCCCGTGCTCCCCGGTACCTGTCCGTCGCGCTGACCAACGCCTGCGAGCTCCACTGCGCGTACTGCTACGCGCCCAAGCACGCCGCCGCGCTCGAAAGGGAGCGTGTGCTGGCATGGGCGGTCGAACTTGATGCCGCCGGGTGCCTCGGTGTCGGCTTCGGAGGAGGGGAACCGACCGCATACCGAAGGTTCGCCCAGCTGTGTTCGGACATAGCTCAGTCCACGTCTATGGCGGTGACCTTCACGACCCATGGGCACCGGCTCACACCCAAACTCGTCGAATCCCTGCGCGGGGCCGTGCACTTTGTCCGCCTTTCAGTCGACGGGGTCGGAACCACCTATAAGCGGCTCCGCAGCCGACGGTTCGCGGCTGTGGTCCAAGCGGCAGGGTTGCTCGGCACCCTCGCCCCTTTCGGCATCAACGCCGTCATCAATGCCGACACGGTCAGCGAACTAGATGACCTCGCCGAGTTCTCCGACAAGGTCGGCGCGTCCGAACTTCTGCTTCTGCCGGAGCAGCCGACCGCGGCAACTCCGGGGATCAGCGACGCTGACGCGCAGCGCCTCGTCGAATGGGCCGCGATCGCCAGGACAGGGGTTCGGCTCGCGATCTCCCGTACCGGCCTCGAAGCCGCACTGCCCACAGCGGAGGCCATCCCAGGCGAGCACCCTCTCGACGCGCATATGCACATCGACGCGACCGGCGTCCTGCGCCCTCACGCCTACGCGCCCACGGGATTGTCAGTCGGAATCCGCATCATGGAAGCTGTGCATGCATTGAGGGAGGCACCATGAGGATCTGGAACGGCTACGGCTCGGAGCACTCGATGAACCTGGTTCTGATCGGCCGATTCCAGACGATCACCGGCGCGAAGGCAGCGGAAGAACGCATGGAGGCCCTGCAGGCCCTTGCTGAGGACAAGTGGTCAGACGACGACTGGCGGAGCCCCGACGAGCGCATGCCTCGCGAACTCGGCCAAGCGCTGGCCGAGATGAAGTTGTACGACATGGGGCGGCACGACGTCGACGTCTTCGCACTCGATCACAGCGTCACCCGCACAGCGGAGACGGTCCGGATCTGGACCGACGAGTCCGACGTTCAGGGATTCCTGAAGGTGCTTCTCCACTACGGCGCGAGGGTCGAGGTCTACTCCCGCCACGAATGGGACGAGGACGCGATCGCGCGGCCGAATGCAAGCAACCGGAGCGACGGTGGATCTGACTGATCTGGCGCGCCTGCCCGGCGCCGCCGACAAGAACTTCGAAGCGCTCACGCGGGCTATCGTGTCCCGCCGCTACGGCGCGCTGGGCACAATGCGGGAGCGCCGGAACCAGCCCGGCGTCGAGTTCTACCTGCGTGTAGACCACGCCGGTGTCCTGGGTGATCCCGGCCGGGTATTTGGTTGGTCGTGCAAGTGGTTCATCCTCGACAGCAAGAACCGCCTGACAGTGGGCCAGCGTGATCAGATCGAGGACTCGCTCTCCAAAGCGATCAAGCACGTCGCCGGCCTGACCGACTTCGTGCTCTGCCTTCCACAACGGCCCGCGAAGAACGACGAGGAGTGGATCGACGGACACGGTGGGCAGGGCGTCAGCGTCAAACTCTGGTCCACCGAGAACTACGACGCAGAACTCGCCGGACACGATGAGCTCCGCTCCACCTTCTTCGGCGAACTCGCCCTCACCGCAGACGTACTGGCGCAAGCCCACAAGCGATCTGTTGCGCCCGTCGAGGCACGGTGGACGCCACGGCTGCACACCTCTCACCACGTGGAGCACCGCATCGACCGGGCCTTGTTGCGCCCGGCGTCGTTCGAGTGGCTGGAGCAGCGCACAGACGACATCGCAGCTCGGATCCAGGCACTGCGCGCAGCCCTTGACGGTCTGGACACCACCTTCCGCCAAGACGCCGCCGAGATTGCCGACGACCTGGACCGGTTCGTCGACGACCTGCGGGAGGTCCTCGACGCCGGGAGGAACCTCCGGCCCTGGGAAGTCCGCGATCGCCTCGCCGAACAGCGGCCACCCGCAACCTCTCCCCGCACGCTGCGACGCCTGGTGCTCAAACTAAGGCAACGTCGCCTGCCCGAGGCGCTGCTCGTCACCGGTCTCGGCGCGGAGATCCGCGACATCGTCCATTGGCTGCACGACACGCGGGCAGACACCGAAGCCCCCCTGCTCGCCGTCATCGCCGCCGCGGGACAGGGCAAGACGCACCTCGCCGCGCAGACGACCTCACCTAACGACCAGCTCACGGCAGGAGTCTTCATCCAGGGCGGAAACCTGCGCGCTGGCAAGACCCTCGACGACCTCGCGCGACGGATCCCCGGACTGAAGGTCGACCACTTCGAGGACCTCCTCGAAGCGCTCAACTCAGCCGGCAACCGCGCCGGCTGCCGGATACCGTTGATCATCGACGGCCTGAACGAAGCTGAGCGGCCCTCGGAATGGAGGACACTGCTAGCGGGATTGGCACCGGCCCTGGGCGGCTACCCTCACGTGGCGGTGATCGTCACCCTCCGCGAACCACTCGCCGACCAGGCTCTCCCGAAGGACACGGTGCCACTGGAACTGGAGTGGCAGCGTGCGGAAGTCGACGACATCCTCCGCGTCTACTTCCGCGACTATCTGATCAACCCGGCCGACGCCTGGCTACCGATCGGAGAGTTTCACAACCCGCTGTTCGTGCGCATGTACTGCGAGGCCGCGAACCACGACCGCCGAGCGCCTGTGGGCGTGGAGGCACTGCCTCATTCCCTCATCGGCGTCTTCGAACTGTACCGCGAGGGCGTGGTCGAGCGGCTGGCCCAGGACCCGGCCCGCATCCCGGTGCCGGCCGACCAGATCCAGCACCGCCTCGCCGCTCTGGCGAGACACCTGTGGACACACAACGTCCGTCGGATTCACTTCGACGAAACGCGAAGAATCCTCGACACCGACCAGCCGAACTGGGACGAAAGCCTGCTCCGGCGACTCGTAGAGGAAGGAGTGATCTTCCGCGAGGAGATCAAGGGTTCCGACGACACTGAGTGCGGCTTCGTTTTTGACCGCCTCGCTGGATACTTGATCGCCGACGCGATTCTGGTGCGTATTCCCCCTGCGGAGGTCAATGAGCAGCTCGCGGAGACGGCTCTCTGGCAGTCCCTCCTGGGCGACCAAGCACACCCCCTCGGCGAGGACATCCTCATCGGTCTCATCTCGCTGCTGCCACGCCGCTTCACCCGGCAACACCTGTGGCGCGTCGCCCCGGATGAGCACCGTTCGTTGGTTCTCGCCCAGGAACTCACCACCGAGTCGGACTTCCTCGACAACGAGACTGTCGACGCGCTCGCTACCGCGCTCGTTACCGCGCATCCCAGCAAGAGCAAGGGCCGACCAGCATTCGGCCGTCTGTGGGAGATCCGCAGGTCCGCCCCACACCGCCTGAATGCCGTATTCCTCGACCGCGTCCTGCGCCAGCTGTCCGTTCCCGAACGTGACCTGCGCTGGACCGAATGGGCTCGAGGCCAGGCCCCAGGTCGGCTGACAGCAGACCTGGAACGAGCGATCCACAGGTGGTCCGGAAGCAGCAATCGCGCCGAGAGCGACGACCTGGACGCGCTGGCCATCGCCTGGCTGCTGACTTCCACGGACTCGATCATGCGGGACCTGGCGACGAAAGCCCTCCAGCGCTACGGCCAGCCAGAACCCAAGCGGCTGTTCGACCTCGCCGCCCGGATGCTCGACGTCGACGACCCCTACGTCGTCGAACGCATCGTCGCCGCAGCGTTCGGGGCGGCTAGCACCCACCAGATGCCCGATCCTGGCGGACCGCTCGAACGCGCCCTGCGGGACTGGCTGGTGCAGCTGCGCGACCACTTCCTGGCCGGCGGGACCACACCCACCTCGAACGAGCAACTGCGCGGCTACGTACGGGCCACCTATGAATTCGCTGGCGCTCTCCACCCCGCCGCCATCCCGGACGGTGTCGATGCCTTCGCGCCGAGGTTCGCCGCAGTTGCGCCCGCTGAGGTGATGGAGGACGACGACCCCAACGCCGACGAATGCGACCGCACCTTCGGCATCGACTTCGAGAACTACATCATCGGGGCCGCCATCAACGGCAGGGACAACTACGACTTCAACCACGCCGACTACCGCAGGGCCCGCGCTGAGGTCATGGCTCGCGTCTGGGAACTAGGCTGGCGCGAGAAGGAATTCGGCAGCGTCGACCGATCCATTGCCGCGAACGCGGAGCGGCCCTACAGCACCAAAAGGAGGGTAGAGCGGTACGGCAAGAAGTACGGCTGGATCGGCTACCGCGAAATGGTCGGCCGCCTCGTGGACGCCGGCCGCGCACCGGCCCCTCTCGGGGACGCAGAACGTTGGATGCCTGACATCGACCCGACCTTCCCCGCCACGCCCCCGGTAGCACCCATGTCCCTTCCGCTGTGGGCGCCTATGGAGCCGACCGACGACCAGACTTGGCTTACCTCGGGGACGGTGGCTGTCCCGGACCATCTGTGGTCACCTGAGGAGATCCACGGAGTGGACGGCGGCTGGCTTCTGGTCGAGGGATACCTGGACCACCGCCACGACGGGCGGACGGTGTTCGGGTTCTTCCGCACTCTCCTGCTGAAGCCGGAGGACGTGGAACCCGCTCGGCAGCTCGCCAGCGAGCGCCAGTATCCGGGAAACCATTTCTTTCCTGAGCTGCCGACGGTCCGCGACGTGCTGGCCGCTGAGATGCCTTGGAGCCCCCGGTTCGAGCTGAGGTTCGACGACGATGCCCTGGGTGACTTCCCACACCGAGCGCTGCGTGGCGACTGGCAGGACGACGGCATCGAGTTCGGCCAGGTCGCCGTGGACTTCTCCCCCGGCAGCACTTCAGAGATCGGGCTCGGCGGGGGCTACGACGTGCCGTCGTTCGAGTTCGCCGCCCGGTTCGGCCTGCGCCAATTGCCCGGCACCGTCGACCTCGTGGGCCTGGACGGCCGACGCGCCTCCGCAGTCTTCCGCGCGGACAAGCCCTGGCGCGGCCACCTGCTCTACCTGCGCCGCGATCTCGTCGAGAGCTTCGTCGGTGATCGCCGGATCATGCAAGTGGCTTGGGGCGAGCGAGAGGTTGCCGCCGACTGGCACTCTGTTCCTTCCTGGATGCGCGCGGTGCACCGCAGCTACGCCCACATATGGCGGCACATCCGAATGCTTGGGGCGGATTAGCGCCGTGCAGTGAGCCGCCCCGGAGGGTTCCGGATAGCAAGACGTACGCTATGCCGCAGACTGGTAGTTCAGCGGCATGACCTGCGCCCGTCGAAAAGTGCCAACTTCAGTGAGCAACTGGCGACCTCGGTCTCAACAGACCTGTCATTCCGCTGGTCAGCCGGGATGTGCAGTGACAAGATCACCGAGACCCTACCGGGCGGATTCTCCGGCCCGCGTAGTCCGGTGAAGATCTGGACATCGAGGCCGGCCGCCGGGAGCTGGTGATCCAGTACGTCTACGGCACCTACGGGCGCCGGCACGCCGCGCTGGTGGCCACGGTGATCTCCTACCAACAGCGCTTAGCGATCCGTGATGTGGCCCGGGCGCTCGGACACGACGCCGGGCAGGCCGACAGCTGGATCCAGCAGCTCGGGCGGGGACCGCTGCCCACCCCGGAGCAGGCCGCCGCGGACGGCATCGAGGTGCCGGAGTTGGTGCTGGAGCTGGCCGGCGAGCTGCAGGCCGCGCCGCGGCATCTGGGGATCCACCCGGGCGGAATGGTGATCACCGACCGGCCGGTCAGCGAGGTCGTGCCGGTCGAGCGGGCCGCGATGACGGACCGGACGGTGGTGCAGTGGGACAAGGACGACTGTGCCGCATGTAGATAGGGTTTTGGCCTGACCGTTGACCGGGAGACATGCTGGCGCAAACCTTCCCCGTGGAGGAGCGACTGATCGCTACCGTCAGAAAGCTGCGCACCAGCAACTACCTGGGGGCAACTGATGGCGGCCGAGCAGACGACACCAACCGCGCAACCCGCGGCGCACTCCGGCAGCGAGACCGTCCCGGAGCCCGAGCACACTACCGGCACGGTGCCGAGCTCACCCGCCGCGCCGGCGACCTACCCGGTGCTGTCCAACCGCGTGATCCGGTGGGCGGCCATCGGGCTGATCACCATCGGCGTCGGCCTCGCGGTGGCGCTGCTGGTCGTGTTCGGCAACGGACAGCACGCCGACCAGCTCGACGCCATCAAAACTGCCGGCACGGTCGTGCTCGGCACCGGCGGTGCCGCCGCGCTGTGGCTGACCGCTCGCCGACAGCAGACCGGCGAGATCGGGCTCAACCAGAAGGCTGTCGACCAGCACCACGCCGAGCAGCAGTTCGCGTTCCAGCAGCAACAGGCCGCCGACACCCGCACTCACCTGGAGCGCGTTGCGGCCGCCACCGAGGCCGACGCCCGGGAACGCCGGACCATCGACCTCTACGCCAAGGCAGCCGACCAGCTCGGCTCCGACAAGGCCCCGGTCCGGTTGGCCGGCGTCTACGCGTTGGAACGCCTCGCGCAGGACAACCCCGACCAGCGGCAGATGGTCGTAAACCTGCTGTGCGCGTACCTGAGGATGCCATTCGAGCCAACGCTTCGCCGCCCAGAGCAGCGTGGTTCCTCCCGCATCGGATCGCGCAGCTTGCGGATCGCTGGACCGGCCGGCCGTGTGCAAGGCAACGACGAGGAACTGCTGGTCCGCAAAACGATCCAACTCGTCCTCCGCAGCCACCTGTGCGCCAACGGCCACTCCTACGCCTGGTTCGCCGACGCGTTCGACGGCCAGTGGCCCGGCCTGAACCACCTCGACGGAGCCTTCTGGCCTGGCATGGATCTGGATCTCGCTGGCGCGACCCTTGTTGACTTCGAGATGAACTGCGCGGCGATGGCGAGCGCGGACTTCCGGCACGCACGGCTCATCGGTGGAGGCTTGTTCGGCGGCGCCCGCTTCAGGTTCTTCGCGAACTTCGCGTACACACGGTTCGAGGACGGAGCGGCGTCCTTCCCGAATGCGTGGTTCGGCTCGACCACCCAGTTCACGCATGCGGACTTCGGCCCGCAACAAGCCAACTTCGCCGGCACCACGTTCAGCGGGATGGCCAGCTTCACGGACATCACAGTCCCCGGCGGCATCGACCTCACCGCTGCCCGGGCCCTTACCAACTACAAGACCAACGCCGGCGCACCCCGGCTGTGGCCGACCGGCTGGACCGAGCGGCCACTGGGCGCGGACGAGCCGATGCCTCAGCCATCGTTTGACCGCTTGTGGGATGTCGAAGACGAGCTTCCGACAGGAACCGGTGTCTGGTCCGTTGTTGGGCGTGACGAGGCCAGCGCAGAGCCGGTGGTGCCGCCGAGCGCGGTACGCCCAGACGCGGGATAGGTCCGCTGCTGTGGCCGAGCACGCCACGCGCTGTCAGCGTCCAACGGCAGGTCGGACCGTGCTGCTGGGGAGCGCACGGCCGATGTCCGACCCGCCTCCGTGGGGACGCAGGCGCTGTTTCGTACAACGCACGAGCGGAGAAACGACTCAGCCCCAACACTTTCGTGCTGGGGCTGAGTGGAGCAGCGGGCTGATAAGAACCCGACGGCGACCCACGGCCTGCCACGCGCCTGCTCGACACCACCGCCGAGTCTGCCAGACCATCTGCCGTACCAGCGAGGCCCCTCCTCTGTAGGTTCCCGCGCAGTCGAACATGTGGATCTTGTGCGACCTGGGCTTTCCTTGCCGGTCTCAGTGCGACCGCACCATGATCAGTCTCAAGGTTCGTCGCATCTCGTCGTTGACCCGAGTGGCGAGTCGGGGCGGGAGCTGGGCGCCAGCATCTCCGGACATCCCGCCACGATCGCGCCGCTTGCGGGTCAGCCAGCGGCGGCGGACACTGCCGACGTGCCGTTCGATAGGAACCGGCCGATGGTGACGGTGTTGCTCACTCCGCTTCCACGACGCCCATCTCGACCACCCGCTCGGTGTCCTCTTCGTCGATCATCACCAACTCGGCCAGCAGCTGCTCTCCGGGCTCACCGCCTACATCCTCGGCGCTGATGCCGATCTGGTCGAACGACAACATCTCGTCGCGCTCGACGACGTCGACGGTGTCCCAACTAGCGGTCGTCGGGTTCCACAACTTCTTCACGTACCTGTGCTTCACGTGGTCACATGTCCATTCGAGCGGTGCTTTTTGATCGTGTTCACAGACAGGCCGGTGCGGCGCGCGAGCGGCCTGACCGCCTCGTCGCGGGTCGCATCGATCAGGGTCACAAAGTCGGTGTAGCCAACGGCATGCGCCTTGGTGTCAAGCGCTTGTTGTCGTACCCGTTGTCGGGCCTCGAATTTGTCCGACGTGACGCCGCACAGGCGTCGTCGCTACTGGCCGGCCGCTCCCAGCGTCATGCCCAGCAGGGCCGCCGGTTCGGTGTTCGAGGCGGAATGGAGCGTGATGAGAAGGTCATGCAGGTCGGCATGACCGAGTTCCCGGGCCCGTTGGTCGAGAACGTCCCTACGCTGCTGGGCTTGCTGTTCGCCGATTCGGCGCCCACTGGCTTGGTTGGTTGTGCGGCGCTCTGGACGGGCCGACGTCGCCGTGGACCTCTCCCGTCCGAGGGCCGCGAACTGCTCGCGTTGGTCTGGCGGATGATCGAAGTTGGTGGTCCACCAGTGCGGGTCGGCCGCCATGCGAGCACGAGCACGGTCCGCGTAGCCAGCTCGAATATCTACGGCTGCCAGGGGATGGTTGAGTTTCAGGCCGTGTTGACGCCGATAGTCGGCGCTGCTGGTGTCATGGCCGCGGAGGTGTGGGTGCAGCAGTCGCGCCCAGCACCCACAGTCCAAGCACAGCAGCCACCTGTCCCATTCCGGTTGCACGCCCGGCGCTGTAGCTGCGGCCAACGCCGGGTCTGGCTGAGGCCGCACCGGTTCGCCGTCGCCCCGGCCGGAAGCGAGCGATCCGCCTGGCGCCTTGTGCCGGCGCGCCGGCCTTGGACCTGCGCCGACCGCGGTTCTCGCCGACGCGTCATCACCCTGGACTACGTGAGCCGGGAGCTGCTCCCGCCGCGGGATCAGCCCCCACGACCACAGCTGCTGGTAGTGGTTCCTGCATAGCCCTCGGCCGGCGATAGGGCCGTCGCATTCCGAACGACGGCACACGGCCCGGTCGGACTCGGCGAACCGTTTGTAGTGCGTCGCGCAGTACCCCCACGCCCGGTGGGGTTTGGCGCATCCATCGATCTGACAGCCGCTGCGGCCGTAGGTGGAGAACGCTTCGCCCGGGTCGCCGGTGCGTCGCCAGCGGTGGTAGTGCCTGCTGCACAACCGGCGAGAGGCGGCTTTCTCCTCGCAGCCGGGGATCAGGCACACGTGGGCATACCGCGGCAGACTCCCGGTCTGCCACCAGCGCTGATAGTGCGAATGGCACAGGCCCGAGCGCACAAGGCCCTGCGGCAGCCCTCGACAGAGCAGCCCACCTCTACTCGGCCGGGCGGGTGTCGGTGCTGGCGCGGGCGCGCTCGACCAGCTGTTGGGCACGAGACCGGGAAAGGTTCAGCGCGGCGCCGAGCTTGGCGTAGGACCTATTGTCGCCCATGTCCTGATAGATCTCGGCGGCGGTGTGCGCGGTCATGTCGGCGACGCGGCCGGCGACTTCCAGCAACAGGGCGCGACGGCTGCTCAGGTGGGTGAACCACCAGGACGGGTCTTCGCCGTCGCGGTCGCCGACCAGCGTTGCCAGGACCGCCAAGACCTCGTGCTCCTCGACGCCGTAGCCGTCCTCGGCGCTGGCGTGGACGGTGTCGTCGGCCATCAGTGCAGGTCCATTCCCAGATAGGCCACGACCTCGGCCGGTAGCAGCTCGGTCAGGCGGTCCGACAGGTCGAGCATGTCGCCGGAGCCGGCGACCCAGTCCTCCACCAGGGCGTCGAAGTCGATGTCGAACTCCGCGCACAGGTCGGCGACCTGCACGTAGGGGATCTCGACCGTGATGCGCTCGCGGTTCCACAAGTCGGACACCGCCGCGATGCGGTGGGAGCCGGTGAAGGCGTTCTCGCCGTCGACCAGCAGCGGTGGCCCCTGCCACCCGCGTTCGGCCATGTCGCTCATCAGCGCCGCGTACTTGTCGCGATCGACGACGCTGTTGGGCGCGTTGAAGATGCCCGTGGCGTGCTCGATGAGAGCGTCGACCCGGTCGACCATAGGCGAGGTCTGCATAGGCCCCACTATGCACCACCGGATAGGCTTTGCATAGAGGGGGCTATACAGACCTTGGTGGCCGTCGGAGGCAGTGTTCGCCGCAGGAGTCCCTGTCGAGTGGTCGTGTATGCCGCGTAGCCGCTCGGGACGGTGTTGGCGCCTCAGCGCACGAGTGCGGGCTGCTGTGCGAGGACTTCAGCGATCGCCGCGGCGATCATGCGGCCACCGGCGGTGAGGCCGGTGATGGCGTGCGGCGCCACCGGCGAGCGGTGCACGAGCTACCAGGTCGACCGCTCCCGGATCAAGAAGGTGGCCACCGCCTGCGACAGCGACCAGCCTTGGACCAGGTACAGCTCACGGAAGGTATCCTCGGGGCAGCTCATCCCGAAGCCGCTGCTGCCGGTCGTCCTTCGCGCCCGTGTCGGGTGGGTCGGCGGTGAGCAGGTAGCGGGCGGCGGCCAACGGCATGCCGGCCTGGCCGAGCGGGACGCCGGCGGTGTGCAGGCGCAGCAGCAAGGCGCGGTCGAGCTGGCCATAGGTGTCGGACAGCGCCAGGTCGGGCCGGAGTGCGCAGACCACGCCGATTAGCTCGGCATACGCCGGTGACCCGGATCGCCGGGCCGTGTTCGGCCAGGACGTGGATGGAACATCGCTAGCACCCAACCGGCGTGCTCGCGACCGGCAGCAGCCCAGGCCAGCAACGGGTCGTCGCCGGCCAGCTGCACAACGTCGGCCACGGACACCACGTCAGGCATCGCGCTCCTCCTGTGCCTGCTGGCGTGGGCGTCCGAGGTAGTCGTCGGTCTCGACGCGGTTGAGCAGGTCGAAGGCGCGGGCGAACCGCATCATCAGCCGCCGGGTGACCGCGGCCGCGGCCGTGGTGAGCTCGCCGGTGACGGCCGTCGTGCCGGCGGTGTAGCGGAGCTCGCTGAAGGTGGCCAGCTCGGTGAAGTCGACGAAATCGTGCCTGCGGGTCACGATGGCGGCCGGCAGGCCGCGCAGACCGGTCACGCCGACCGCGAGCTGCCACTGGCCGGCGTAGCCGAACCGGGCGCCGATCTCGCCGGCGAACTGCACCACGCTGCGGACCAGCCCCAGCACCGCCTCCAACCGGACGAAATGCTGCTGCCGGTGGCTCGGGTTCATCGACCCGGACAGGGTGTCGGCGAAAAAGGTGATGGTGCCGTCGTCGTGCACCTCCAGGTCCGAGTCTCCGTGGGACTTCCCGGCCTGCCGCCGCCCCCGCAGGTTCCGCGACGGCCAACCGATCCCGCGCGCACGCGGATCGACATAGCCACCGCGCGGCCACCTGTCGTCCTCACCCGTGGCCCGCGCGGCGTGGATCACCGTGGTGAGAGCGCCGGTGACAAAGTGTTCGGTGAGCAGCTCCGGCGGACTGGACATCGGCCGGGCCACCACGTAGAGCCGAACCCCGTCCCGCTCGTCGGCCGGCGCCGGGTCGCGGTCGATCTCCCGGTCGATCAGTTCCTCGGCGGTGACCTGCCGGGCGCGGCGAATGACGTGCAGCCGCTCGACGTCGGCGTCGGGCAGGACGCGCTTGAGCGTGTCCGCGCGGCCGAAGTACTTGCCATCGACCATGTGCGGGGCCAGCGGGCTGGGTGGGACCTCCACGATCATGACGCCCCGATTCGGTCCGATGGGGTCGTTCGGATCGACGATCCGGTGGCACTGCACGAACACCGGCGGGTCGCAATGGTGGCCGACGATCTGTTCGACGGTCTCGGCCAGGCCGTCGAGCGACTGCGAGGCGAGAGTGAACGTGCCGGTCGTCTTGTCCTCGTCGATGCCGATGATGAGCACGCCGCCGTCGTTGGCGAACGAGGCGACGTCGCGCGCCAGCTCCTTCTTCGCGTCCTTCTTGCCCGAGCCCGTGCTGATCTCCCGCTTGGCGTCCAGCCAATGCCGTTCGGCCAGCAGGCCGTCCGCGAGCACGGTCCGAATGTCGGCGATGGTGCGCGGCTGCCACCGGGGCACGGCCGGCCCCAGGTACAGCGTCGGCGGCGTCGGGTCGGTCATGCCGCCATCATCGAGTACCGGCCCGCGCGCGGCGAACGGATTGCCGGTGCTGGCGGAGGGCAACGCCGCCCTGGTCGCCAACGTCATCTCCTACCGCCCGCGCATGGCGGTGCGCGACGTCGCCCGGCACCCTGGGCTACGGCCTGGGCCAGGCCGACGCTTGGACCCGAAGCCTGGACCACTGGTCGGCGCTGCCCGACCCCGCCGCCGCCACGCGCACTGGCATCCCCGAACTCGTGCTGGAGCTGACCGGCAAGCTGCAACGCGGCTTGCAGGGAGGGTATCCGGCTGGCCACTGATCGGCCGCGTCCGGCGAGGGCGCGCCCCGGTCGAGCACGTCGGGCGTGCACCATGGCCAGCATGGGCCGTGAGAACAGCGACGAGTACTACGTGCTCGACCTGTGCGACGAGGTGTTGCAGGAGGCCGGGAAGCGCCAAGCACGTTTCGAGTGGCTGCGTGGAGACCCAGACGCCCGCGGCCACACCGCCACCCTCAGGGTCGACTCGTACTGGCCCGGCCACGGCCTGGTGGTGGAATACCGCGAACTCCAGCACGACCGGCCGGTACCCCACTTCGACAAGCCGCACCGGATGACGATCAGCGGTGTCCACCGAGGACTGCAACGCAAGATCTACGACCAGCGCCGAGACCAGGAAATCCCCGCTCATGGCTTGAGGCTCGTCGTGATCAAGCCCGCCGACCTGGCAGCCGACCGCCGTGGACGGCTTCTTCGCCACCGCGAGCTCGACCTCGTGGTGGTGCGCGCGAAGGTCTCACCCCCGCTGGCGACTCGCTGATCCGATCCGGATGCCGTGCTGGTGGAGTTCCTGTACGATTTTTGGACCTCGTCGGCTGAGGCTTGAGGTTGGGGGCGGCAACACGCTGACCTGCTTCCTCGTAGCTCTGGTCGCTCTTGGCGCCATGAAGTTTGTCGATCTGATCTGCACCAACATGCTCGACGACCTGAAGCGGCACGAGGAGAACGACAGGTGAGGAGGCCCAACATGAATCGAGGCAAGGAGAAGCTGGCCTTGATGGCCATGAAATCGACTGCCAAGACGACGTGGGCAGTGGGAAAGTACGGCCTGTGCGGTCTGCTACCCCAAACCTGAGCTGACGATGCGCGCGAGGGGCGCCTCCTGATGACGGAGGCGCCCCTCGATGCGTAGGTGTAGGTTCTCGCCGCGGGCGACATGTCGATCTTGTTTGACGTGCAGGTTCAAGACTCGTCTCACAGCGATGTCACCATGATCAGTCTCATTTCGCGCGACATTTCCTCAGCCTAGGCAACGTAGTCACGATGTAGCACGGGGCGGGCGATCGACGACATACGAGCGGTAAGGGCCCCGGAGGTTCCATGACGCTGCGCACCGAGCTCGACCGTTATTACGACCGCCTGCTGGCCGCGCAGCGGCACTCGACCGTCGTCGATCTTCTCGGGGACATCCGCTTCGGCGGCGACGCGGTGGCGCGGGACGTGGCTCGGTTGGCGGCGGTGGCGGACCAGGCGCTGCCGGCGATCATCGGTCAACTGTCGGCGGCCGCCGAGCGCCTGGGCTTGATCGAGCATGTGCTCGCCAACCCGAGTCAGACGGCGGGCGACGAGCTGTTCCGCAACGGCTCCTACGCCCTCGCTGAGGGCTGGCTGCAGGACGCGGTCACCGACCTGGAGCGCGCGGTGGCGCAGTTTCGCTACAACCCGGCGTGGTGGTTCAACCTGGCGGTGGCGCGGGAACGCGCCGGTGCCGGTGCCGGTGCGGCCGAGGCGTTCGCCCAATGCGCCCAATACGGCGCCCGCCAGGCCCCGGTCATGGCGGCCACGGCTGTGCTGATCGCGGCGGGCCTATACCGGCGGCTGCACGAGGTCGAGCGGTCCGCCGAAGTGCTGATGCGGTACATCGAACCGCTGGCAGCCTGCGCCGAGCTGCATCTGGCGCTGGCCGTCCACCACGGCCGCACCGACCATTTGATGACGGCGTTCGCGTTGGCCCCCGGCCTCGTGGTGGACGCCCGCGCGGCCGGTCTGTCCGACGTCACGGAAACGGTAGCGGCCGCCGTGTGCGCCCGGCCGAACAGCCCGGTGGACCGGCTGAGCGCGCTGAACGACGTCATCACCCAGCTGGTGCAGGCGATCCAAGACGCCGACCTTCCGCCTGGGCCGGACGTCGGCCCTCACCCGCCCCTGCCGGCCACCGGGGGCGATGCGCTGCTGTTGGCGCAGGCGGGATTGTCGATGGCCGCCGAGCGGGCCCACCGACTGATCGAGCACGTCCAGGAGGCGCTCGCCGCTCAGCAGGCGGCCGTGGAATCCTCCCGCATCACCCTCGGAGCCGCCGCTCAGCACGTTCAGTTGCTCGCCCGGCCCTTTGCGGAAGTACGGTTCTACGTGCTGGCGGTCATGGAGGCAATGCAGGCGTACGGCGGCGGCAGCAGTGCTCACGTCTTGAGTCTCACCGCTCATGATTTCACCTACGAGCGCGAGCAGATCCTGGCCCTGGTCACCGAGCAGCACACCCTGTGGTTCCAGTTCGACGCCAGCGCCGACGTCGTGCACTGGGAGGTGTTCCTGCGGGTCGCCCCGGACACTCCCGGTGCCCGGGCGAGGCAGGCGTACGCCAACACGGTCCGGGGCGTCCAGCCGGAACGAGGGGTGTTCCTGCAGCTCAATCACCCCGACCAACTGGCCGCTCCACCGGTCGGCGAGGACGCCCAGGCCGCCATTCGAGCTGCCGTGGCAGCCGACCTGGCCGCGCAGCGGGCGCGCATGGCTACGGCTGCCGGCCTGGTCGACCAGGCAGAGTCACGCCTCGACGAGGCGCTGCAGCGCCAGGCTCGCCTGCAGGACCGGCTCGCCAGCCAGGCCGACGCGCTGCGCGAAGCCATCCGAGCGAGCGCGGCCGAACCGCAGCGGATCATCCCGTTCGGAAGTGACGCGTACCTGCAGCTCGGTGCCTAGCCGCTGACGAAGCGAGCAGGCTCCGCCCGCGGATGGCCGAGTCTCACATCGGCTGCATAAGTGCAGCTCAGGTGCAGTTCTCTTTGAGAAAGTGCAGCGAGATTTGAGACCGTACAGTAGGTGTAGGTTCTCGGCGCCCATGACATGTGGATCTTGTCCGACCTGGAGTTTCTCAACTCGTCTCAGCGGGCTGTCACCAAGATCAGTCTCAAACTCGTGACATTTCCTCCGCGACCGGCACGCGGCGGCGCTGCCGGACTGACCGTCTAGGTCAGCCCCCAGAGCCTTGGCTGCGACGTGTCGGCGCCGTTCCCGGCGGCCGCCAGGTGGCAGACGTGATTACTTGCTCGGCCGATGTCGATGTGCCGTGTATGGTCACGCCAGAACCGGGACAGGGCACGCGTCTGGTGGCTGGGTAGGCGCGTCTCGTGGTTGTGCCCGGGAGACGTCATGTCCTACCGCGAGCTCGCGCGCTCGTCCGGTCCCTTGTTCCTCGTGCTGGGCCTGGCCGCCCGGCTGCCCTACGCGATGGTGTCGCTAGCGACGCTGCTCTGGCTGCGGACCGGCGGCATGAACTTCGCCCACGCGGGCGGGGTAGCGGCTGCGCAGAGCATCGCGATCGCGGTGGGCGGACTGATCGCTGGCCGCCTCGCTGACCGTCATGGCCCGCGCCGCGTCGGCGTGGTCGCGGCGGTGCTCAATGTCGGCGCGGCGGCGTTCATGATCTGTACACCGGCGCACGGATGGCCGGCGGGGCTGGTGGCGGTGCTCGTCGGGCTGACACAGCCGCAGGTCGGACCGTTGGTACGCGTGCACTGGGCTCTGCACAGGCCGGATCTGCTGCCGGTGGCGTTGTCTTTCGAGGCGGCGGCGGATGAGATCGGCTTCATCGTCGGACCGATGATCGCCAGCCTGCCGGCGATGCTGGTTCTGCTGCTGGTGGCGGCGGTGCCGTTCGCGCTGCGGTACGACCGCGGCCGGCCGACGCCGGCGAGTAGCGCGGTCGCAGTGCGGTGGCTGTCGATCGCGGTTCTGGTCGCTGCGATGGTGTCGGTAGGAGTGATCTTCGGGGCCGTGCAAACCGGCGTCACGGCGCACGGCGGTGCCGGTCAGCTCTACGGGCTGCTGGGCGTGGGCAGTTGCGTCGGCGGTGTCGCCAACGGTTGGATGCGGCTGTCCCGAAGGCTTTCTGCCGCCGCATTGGTGATCGGCATGATCGGGCTGGTGGTGCTGCCGCTGCCACTGGCGATGATCATCGGGGGGATAACCATCGCGCCGTACATGGTGTCGTTGTTCGCGACCGCTGAGCGGTTGGCGGTCGGTCGCGTCGGCACGGTGATCGCGATGCTGAGCGCGGGCGGGCCGGTCGGCACCGCCGTAGGCCAGCTCGTTGCCGGCTGGCAGGCCGATCAGTACGGCGCCACCGGGGCTTTCGTCGTCGCTCCCGTCGCGGCTGTGTTCTGCGCGATCGCGCGACTGGCCGCGTGAAGTTCGAACCTGGCTCCACCTTGACGTCGTAGTCTCGGTCCCGCTGCACAGGTGCGGCGCAGGTGCAGTTCTTGCCGGGAAAGTGCAGCGGGATTCGAGATCCTACACAGATGTAGGGTCTCACCGCCGACGACATGTAGATCTTCGCTGACCTGGGCTTCGTCGGCTGTCTCACGGCCGTGTCACCCATGATCAGTCTCAAATCCTTGGCATTTACTCGGTCGACACCGGCCAGGTTAACGGTCGTCCGGCCCATCGCCGGCGCCGCTCGGGGGTTTGTCGAGGGGTCGTCGAGTTACCGTTGGACCCGTTCGGCGGCCACGAGCTCGATGCGGCTACCGGGCGACCTACGGCTCCAGGTCGCTGGCCTCGAAGTCGATCAGCGACGTGGATCTCCTGCCGGCGAGGCTTCGGCCGGAGCGGATCGGTGGGGCGATCTTGACGGCCCAGCAGGCGTCGATCGTCTCGCCGATCCATTTGCGGCCGATCACGCGGATGTCGGTCCCGGCGAGCAGGCCGAGCGAGCTGGCCACGATGCCGCCGAGCAGGAGCTCGGCGGCGGAGTCGACGCCGACGTTGGTGACGAACCTCAGTGTGAAGTCGGCGAGCTCGACGTACTCGAACTCATCGCCGTCGCTGCGCACGTGTTCGACGGCGTCGGCGAAGTAGGCGCACATGTCGGCGGCCGTCAGCGCCAGGTCGTTGTCCAGCTCGGGTGCGCCGCCCCCACCTGTTGGCCGCAGCCCGCAGCCACCGTTCTCGACGAAGGCCGCCAGCGAAAGCAGCTTGAGCAGCCGCAGCATGGGATCAGTCTCCATCGTATGAGCATGGCAGCATGGTGCCGGGAGTTTGGCCCGCGTGCCGCAGGCTGGCCCAGCAGGATCTGCGCTGTCGGCCGGCCGATCGGGTGGCGGCGGACGCGGCATCGCCGTGCAGGCCGTCGTGATCGGTGATCGCCAACGCGGACAGACCGAGCCGATGCGCCTCGGCGACCAGCTCGGCCGGCGACGACGCGCCGTCCAGGAAGCTGAAATGGGAGTGGCAGTGCAACTCCGCGTAGGGCATCGGCTCGGGCATAGTGCGGCTCCCGGACAGCAGGGCTCATGCCCGCCGGGGTGGCCGGGCACGCATGCTGTGCGGGGAAGCCCCGGGTCTCGCCGAGGCGCTCAGCTATCGACCGGTGATCGAATAATCCCAAGTCAGGTGGTGTTATTCGACTTCGTGGTCGACCGGGTGAGTACAGCCGATGTGCACGCCGTCGTCAACTCGAGGCGTCGCGCGGCCTGGCCGTTGGCGCGATCTGCGCCACGCTGCTCACCGCCGTCGGCTCGGGTCAATGCTGGGCACCCTCGCGGCCGCCTCCAGTTGCCGCAGCAGCTGCTCCTTCTGGATGGACAGCCGCTGGATGGCGGCGACCGCGAGGGCGAGGTGCTCGGTCAGCTCGTGGTTGTCGCGGCGCAGCCGGTCGTTGTCGGACTTGAGCCGCTCGAACCGGGTGATCTCGGCCTCGACGCCCACAGCTCCAGCCGCCTGCCGGCGCCGACTGGACAGTCGTGGCGACCTCGGGGAAGTGCCGGCGGAACGTGGTGTTGGCCAGGCCGACGCGGGCAGCGACCGCGAGGACGGTCGGTGGCTTGCCGGCCGCGTCGGTCAGCTCCGTGATCGCCGTCATGACGTCGGCGAGGGCTGGCAGGTTGGGCCGGCGGGTCACGGGGTCTCCCTGTGGCGGTCGAGGAAGTGGGTGATCTGGCCGTGGCGGGCGCGCAGTCGGTGCGCGAGCAGCGGCGGCAGGCTCGGTCGGGCGGCGAGTTCGTCGGCGAGCCGGGCGTGCTCGTGTCCGAGTGCGTCGATGTTGTCGGCGGTGGGCGCGACGTTGCCGCATTCCAGCGGTCGGCTCTCTGTAAAAATTCTGGCAATGCGATCAGGATGCGAAGAAGCTGGTAAAACTTGCTCGATCATTCCTCAAGGCCATACAACCTATAAATATAAGTCAGGAGAGTGTTGATTCAGGTTGTGGGGGCCTCTCCGGTCAGAGGTCATAGGTACCGATACATGTATCGGTGCTCTTGTGGCCCCGGTGCTTCGCCTAGCTCAACCTATTGGATTGGGCATCACTCGGGAACGACTCATATCGACGGTATTTATAACGGTTGACGCATCTACAGCCATAAGAATTATATCTGATTGATGGGGTGAAACTACCACAAGTACCATCTGTACCGTTCCACCCAGGCGAGGGCTTGTGTGATGCAAAACCAGTCGCTATTGGCTCAGAGCGGACTCCTCTCCCAGACCAACGGGCTTTTCCGACTTGATTTAACAGCCACCCTATATGATACCAGATCAGAAGCCGTGTTTCAGCAGAGGTGTAGGAGTCATCTAGCAACTTGACTATTGGTCCTTTACGCGGGCGAGGATGTCGAAGTAACTCTGCGGGCTATCCCCAACTGACAACGACGCAAATCTCTACATGCAACACCGGGGGTAGCTACTAAATGTTTTGCCTCGTTTGCCATCCGGAGTTGATGGGCCGAGTGTGCTCGTGCGCGTCGGCCATCGCCAGGAGCTGTTCGCCGCGGGCAAGGCCTGCTCGGACTCGACCTCGGCCCGGAACCCGGACGGGGGAGGTTCCTGTTGGTAATCCCGGCTATCAGAACTTGTTGAGATGGCATCTGGCCTGACGTGCTATCAGCTGTCAGGGGGTGGCACGTCGGTGCCGGGCGGCGGCGGTGGCACTGCGGGCGGCGCGGTGCCCTGCCACCCCGGACCTGGCTGCTGTGTCAGTGGCGAGCCGTACCACGGCGGACCGTAGCCGGATGGGGGTCGGTACCCGGGCGGGGGTGGCAGCCATGCCGGTGGCGGGATGCGGCGGAGTGATCGGTAGTAGCGATGGGCTGGCGGCACCGCGAGCAACACGAGCGCCCCGACTGCGAACGCCACCGTCACCCAGGCGATGATCACCGTCAGCTGCCGGTACCAGGCGACGCCGCTGGCCATGTCGACCGCAAGCACGATCACGGTTCCGATGACGGTGAGGACGCCGGTGATCCAGGTGAGGACGCGGGCCCAGTTCTTCCCGGCGCCGTCGAGCAGCGCCAGGACGAGGTACACGCCGGCGACGAGCAGGGAACAGACCCCGAGGACGACGATGCCGATCGCCGCGACCTGACCGCGCTCGTCGTCGCCGTACTGCTGGCTGTAGAGCCAGGCGAACTCCGGGACGGCGAAGAACGCCGCTATCGCGGCCACCAGCCGCAACGCCGCGACACCGGCCAGCAGGTAACAGGCCAGGGTGACCAGGGCCGGCTGCGGGCCTCGGCGTGGCGCGGGCGCGAGGGACACCGGGGGCATGGTCACGACGCCCCGCCTATCGCCACCGCCGACCGGCGGCGGCGGCGGATGAGAATCCACGCGCCGGCCAGGAGCCAGGCCAGGACGGGCGCTCCGGCCAGGACGTAGAAAATTGTGGTGGACGTCGCCGGGATCGGTGGGCTGAAGGCCAACTCGGTGATCGGACGGTCCGCCGTCATCCCGCCCAGCCAGACGTCCTTGCCGCCGTCGCCGGACACCGCGCCGATCTGCGCGTTGGCCACGGTTTGCGGCAGTCCGGGATCCTGCCCGGCGAACGCGCCGCCGCCCAGGTGGTTCTCGTTGATGGAACTGAAGTCGACGCCACCGACGATGTAGGTCTCGGTCAGCACCGTGTTGCCCTGGGTCGTGGTGTAGGTGCGGTGGAACTCGCCTTCCTTGTAGGACTTGACGTACAGGTCGTAGGTGTCCTTCGGCGTCCAGTTCTGCTGGGTGACCCAGCGGCTGACGTCCCCCTTGTCGATCAGGTCCGAGTAGGCGGTGTGCTTAGTGCGGCTGCGGTCGCGGTACCACTGGGCGGCGACCCGGCTGAAGTACACCCGACGCAGGTCGGCGTACTCCGGCGCCTCGTTCACCTTCTTCTGGATCAGCGGCAGGATGGTGCTGCGGTAGATCTCCTGGTTGTACTCGGAGTCGGCGTTCTTGCTGCACGTTGTGTCGCCGGCGCCGGTCGAGGACAGGTAGTCGCTCTCCGTCTTGACGGTGAGCGGCGCGTCCAGGATGTACAGCTCGTTGCCGGTGTCGTGCACGGTCGCCGTGCCCGGCACGATCCACGACCGGGACGACAGGCACTTCTTCTCGCCGCCGTGCAGGCTGTCCCAATACTGGCGGCCCAGCGGAGTGTCCGGGTCGATTAGCTGGGCCGTGGTCTTCTTCATCTGCAGGTCGGCCTGGAGCAGCACGCGGCCGGCGTCGGTGCGGCCGAACTGGCTGTCGATGATCCGCTCGGGCTCGTCCGGGTTGAGGTTGACGGTGAACGCGTCGACCGGCAGCTCCAGCCAGACGAAGAACGAGTCGGAGGCCAGTTTCGCCGCCTGCTTGCCGCCGTAGGAGGGCTGGTCCTCGGGAGTGGCGTCCGCCTTGAAGGCGAACTGAGCCGCGTGTCCCTGGTAGGAGTCGGAGACGTAGCGCAGGTCGAGCGTGGAGAAGTCCACGCCGCCCAGGTCGTCGGCGGTGGCCTCGTCCGGGGAGTAGTCGTCGCCGAATTCTTCGGCGTCCTCCGCGGCGACGACTTGAGCGGTCGCGGCCAGCTGTGCGGCGTCGGCGGCTGAATCAGGAGAGCTGGCCACGGCCGAGTTCAGTCCGCCGTCGGTGCTGTGCTGCCCGGCCGCGGCGAGGGCACCCCCGGCGCCTCCGGTAGGACCGGTGACCGGGTTGCCGCCCGGCGTGCTCCCGACACCGCCACTTGGCGGCGGATTCCAGTCCGGCCGATCCGGGACGGGATTCCCCTTCTTGTCCTTGTCGTCGGGGATCGGTTCGCCGACGGCGAGCGCCGGGTAGTAGCGGGCCATGACCGCCACCCGCTTCAACGGCGCACCGGGCGCGACGCCCTTGTTCTCCGGCAGTGCCCGATTCGCCTTGTCGATCTTCTTCAGCGCTTTGTCCGACGGCGGTTTCTGTAAGAGGTATACGCCGGTCTTGCCCTTCAACTGGGCGATCTTGACATAATCGTTGAGCTGGCTGTCCGTGCCCAGATCCGCGCTGGATTTGAAGTCGTAGAAGTAGGGATCGTTCTCGTTGTACTCATCGGGCCTCGCGGTTGTTCCGGTCCCGGCAACCTGATTGTCGGACTGCCATCCGGCACCGGAGAACAGTTCTTTCTCCTGTTCGCGGACGAACGGCTCGAACGCCTTTTTGCCCCGCTCTCGTGCGTGACTTGCGCTCACGTAATCGATGCGGTAGTCCGTAAACGAGTCGGTCCCGCCGCGGGCTTGGTACACTTTCCATCGCGCATAAAAATGCGTGGCGCTACCCGGCGTGTAATTTCTCGGCGCCGCGAGGCTTCGCAGGTACTTTTGATAGATCCGCCATTCGTCGGGAGACTTGTTCGGGTCCGGCGGCTCCGGCAGGGAGAATAGACCGTCCGCGTCCTTGAACTTGAACTCCTCCGGGACGAACCCCGGCGGCGGTGGCGTCGATGGATCGAAGCCGAGCGGCGGCGGTGCCGACGGATCGAAGCCCAGCGCGTACTTCGCGGGCGGTGAGCCGGGCGGCGCCGCGATCGCGGGACCTGGTAACAGTGCCCCGATCAGCGTGACGACGAGCGCGACCACCAATGCCGGGCCGAAGTGCTTCCCTCTGATCTCCGTCATCGGCGCGATCGCCTCCCCTACGACGGGGGGACGCGCTTGCGCCCGCCCCCTCGACGGAGGCGCGGGCAATGGCCACCCCTCCACCGGACTGTGACTCAACCCACACTGATGCGCACGTAGGGTAGCGCGGTTCGGGGGGCGCTGTCGGCGGATTCGACGCGTTGGCCCGTCGACGACGCTAGCCCCGTCTTTCGCACATGGCGATGAGTGAGATGGTCCCGGAATCGGGGATTTCTTGATCATGGTGGTTTAGTCGGGTCGACGGCAAGGAGGTCGAGTAGCCGGGCCTGGACAGGGCCGGGTTGCGGGATAGTCGCGGGTTGCCCGTCGGTAGCGGGGATCAGCCGTAGCCCGGCCAGGGTCTGGAAGATGAGCATGCCGGTGGGCTTGGCCTTCTGGCCGGGATACAACCCGGCCATGGTGGTGTCCGGGGCGAGGGCTCGGCGGACGGAACGCTCGACCAGGCAAAAGATCAGCAATGCCAGGCAGATCACAGTGATCAGGGCTTCGATGCGCCGGTTGGTCTTGAGGAACATCGGCGCCACTGCCAGCGGGCCCTTGAACGCGCTGTAACGGCGTTCCACCACTTCCTGGCCCTTGTAGCGGATCAGCACTGTCGCGGCGTCGATGGTGGCGGGCAGGTTGGTGAGCAGGGCGTACCAGCCGTCGGTAGCAGCTTCCGCGTCCAGGGCGGCTTGGTCGAACCACCAGGTCAGGGTGGGTTTGCCGGTGGCAGGGTCGGTGCCGGTCTCGCTGCGCAGACAGGTTTTCACCCGGCGGTCGCGGGCGATGGCGGTGACCCGGTCGGTCACGGCCTGCTCGGTCGGGTAGTGCCGCGAGCCCAGGCCGCGAGTCAGCCGTTCCAGATCATCGCGGGCGCGGCCGAGTTTCTTGGCCCGTGCCGCGGCCGCGGCCGCGGCTCGCACGCTGGAGTGCACGAACACCCGCCGCAACCGCAGCGCGGGATCGGTCTTCTTCTTGCCGGGCACGGTCAGCGTGTCCTCAAGCACCCGCCAGACGCCAGTGCGACCGGCGGGCTTGCCCGCGTCGCGTTCCGCGGTGTAGTCCACGGCGGCGGCCGCGTCGACGTCGAGCCCGGCCAGCTCGGCGGCGCCGACGTAGAGCTTGGACGCCGGGGCGATGAACTCCACCCCGGCCGTGATCATCGCGTGCAGATTGCCGTAGGAGATGAGTGTGGAGTCGCCCACGAGCAGGAAACTCCTCGGCCCGGCAACGGCTTTCAACGCGGTCATCGCACCCACGACCTGGGCCACCTCACCGGCGTTGCCGTCGTAGGCGCGATGCCAGAGTGGGATCCCGCCGTCTCCGGTCACCGCCAGCCCGGCCTGGATCTGCTTCAGATCCGGACGGCGATCCTTCGGATGCCCGAACTTCGGGGTCGCGAACTGGTCCTCGGCCTGCTCGTAGGCGCCGAACAGCGAGACCGACGTCATGTCCCAGTGCAGCCGGGACACCTCCACCCCGAACGCGGCGATCGCTTGCGCCCCAGCCGATCCGACGATCCTGTCGAGTTCCGGCGCGATCGCGTCCAAGGCGCGGGCGATCCGGTCGTCGCCCAGCGCGGCCGGGTCGATGCCGAGCGTCTCCTGCACCGCCCAGGCCCGCGCCCAGTCCTGGACCCGGTACAACGGCGACGGCGAGGTCAACCGGTTCGCCACCAGTGCCTCGATCACCTGCCCGTGCGTCAGGATCGCCACATCCGTCCGGATCGGGCAAGCCCGGTCGACGATCCCGGCCAGGTCCAGCCGCTGGCAGAAATCGGCCACTACCGGCAACGCACCCAGCACCTTCTCCACGCTCGGCCCGCCATAGGCCATCGGCTGCCGAGCCCGTCGTTCCCGCATCCGACCACGATAAGATGATCAAGGCGAATCGCTGTTCCGGCCCCAACCAACCTCATGTGCGAAAGACGGGGCTAGCCGACTTCGGTGCCCTCGCTCGCACAGCGCTCGTACTCCTCGCGCAGCGTGCCCGCTACCCGATTTCGGACGAAGTCGCTGAGCATGACGATTGGCATCACGAACTCGTCAACCTCGCCGGCCTGTTGCACGTAGGGGTCGCCGGCATAAGCGTTCGGCGCTGCGGGGTCCTGGGTGCGGAAGCCCCACGTCCCGCCCCTGACCCGGCGGACCACCTCCCCGAAATACCAGACAGCGCCCTCGACGAAGTCGCGGTGCTCCGGGTCTCGGAGGTCACCAGTGGTCGGCGTGATGCGTGTGAGCAGGTTCTCCAGCGCATCCAACGACGAGGGCTGAAAGTCCCACGCGACGTCGGCTCCGTAGGTGCGCGCCCACTGCGAGAACGCACCCCGCCGCTCGGCGACCCACGCGGCGATATGGGCGGCGTCCGCCGGGGTCATCTCGAAGGGGTCTACGCCCGGCGTGCGCGTCTTCGTCGGCGTCCATTGGGGATTGTCGACCTGATGTCGGGTGACGGCCGCCTTCCACACCGCGTACACGTCGGCGAACTCGTGCTCGGTCTGCTCGTGGATCGCCCGCGCGATGATTTGCAGCGGGAATGCCGGCGGCAGGGCGAGCGCTTTGTCAGCGCGGATGAGCGGCTCGCCCCCGCGCCAACCCCATGCGCCTCCGGTCTGCCGGAGCAACACCTCGCCGAGGTAACCAGCCGCACCGTCGATCAGGTGCCGATGCTCTGGATCATAGGTGACGTCTGGCTCACTCACGTGCGCCAGCAGCGCCAGCTCCAGCCCCTCAAGCGACGCGCCAGTGAAGTCGGGATGAAACCCGTCCTCACCCTCGAGTTCGTCCAGTGCCAGAAGATTGAGGCCAATCCGGTGCACCCAGTCGCTAAGCCCCTGGTACGCGTCCATCACCGCTCCTCACCCCGCAGACGAGACCAGCGCAGCCATCGTGCGACTCTTTCAAGACAGGGAGGCTACGCCAGGCCCGACTGGGACGAACGGCTCACCGCCGCGCCAGCCCCCAGGCCCCGCGCCGGCCGGCCGGCGCAGCACCTCGCCGAGGGAGCCTGCCGCGCCGTCGGCGAGGTCCGCCCTTCCGCGTGGTCCGATCCGGGTTGAGCCAGTCCGGTGAAGCTGCCGGAAGTCGCCCATCGGCGTGGCCGACGCCGGTACCTTTCCCCCGTTCGCACCATCCACAAGGGTCGGTGTTACCTCGAGGGGGAACGGATGCAGGGCAGGCCACGCGCCGTCTCGACCGTCATGATCGTGCTGCTGGCGCTGGCCTGCGTCGCGGTCGGCAGCGCCGTCGCCGAGGTGCTGCGCTACCGCGATATCGCCGACACGCTCAGCGGATTCGAGCAGCAGATGAGCGAGCTGGGCTCGAAATCCGGCTTCAACGTCCAGTTCACCCAGCTCCCGTCGGTCGCCATCGGGCCCACCATCACGGTGGTGGTCGTGCTGGCGGCCATCGCGGCCGGCCTGGTCACGCTGGCTCTCACGCTCCACCGGCCGCGCCCGCGAGCGCGGGTGATCACGCTCGTGGCCGCGGGCACGCTCGCCGTGCTGGCCGTCGCCCAGGCCGGGATCGCGCTGACCACTCAGCTCGCGCTGAATCAGGTCGACGCCGAGTTCCAGAGCATGCAGCAGAGTCTGGGCGCGCAGTACCAACACGTGGGAGCCATGCCGGCGTTCGGGGACCTGCTGCCGAGTTGGCCTTACTACGTCGACTACCTGACCTCGGCCCTCGCCGTCATCGGGTGCGCCGCCGTCATCGTGCTGCTGGCCACGCCGGGTGTGCGGACCTGGTTCGGCGCCGCGAACGCCGGGTCGACCGCGCCGCCGTCGGCCGACCTGCCGGGCACCACGCCAGTGACGGCCGTGGTCGATACCCAGACGATCGTCTCGGATCCGTGGCTGCGGTCAATCGTCAGCGAGTTGATGGCTGGCCCACGAAGCCTCACCGACCTTCAGTCGGGGCCCCTGGGTACGAATCCCGAGGTGCTGAACTGGCGGCTATGGGACCTGATCAACGCCGGGGTAGTGAGCCAATCGCCCACCGGGTACGAACTGACCCCGCGCGGTGAGAACCTCCAGACACTGCTTGCCGGGGCCGACCGCGGGGATCTGGGAAGCACCCCCGGCTAGCACGGGCCCTTCGACGTGGGAGAGCGCGAACAAATATCGCGGTGTTATGCCACTTCGCCCATGATCAGGGCCGCTGACGCGGCCCGTGCCTGCGCCATCTGATGCTCGAACGGCATCGGCGCCCCGCTACTGGGGGCGGTCGTCAAGCTTCTCAAGGCGTCCGGCCTGACCTGAGGGGTTCGATAGCGCGTGCCCGCTGGGCAGTAGCCAGATGCTGCGAGCCGGAGTCGCTGGTCCGGGCGGTCGGCGTTGGCGTCGTTGGGGCTGGCCCGCGTCATACGGTCAGATGTCGGCGGTTCGCCGGGATAGTTCGGCGGCGTAGCCGGCGCGGGTGTTGCCGGCGATGTCGTTCCAGGCCGTGGCGGTCCCGATGTGCAGGTTGAGCAGGTCGGACAGCACTGTCGCGGGAAGTTGGGCGGCCAGGTCGAACAGCGCAGTGTTGCGGCTCAGCCGTGCTTGGATGCCCAACCGCTCAACCTGCGCATCAGTTGCCGGGCGCTGATCGGGTGGCCGGGTGCGCCTCCGGGCAGCAGCCAGGTCAGCTCGATCGTGCGGCCCACGACAGCGCGTCCGTGGCGACGGTCGACCAAGTCCAGCAGCAGCGCGGCCAGCGGCGGGGGCAGTGCGAGGGGTTTGCTGCCCAGGCGAAGTTGGACACGATGGTCCGTGATCCGCTGGGTGAGTTGGTCGAGGGTCAGGGTGGCGATCCGGGCCAGCGGCTGGGCATAGAGCAGCAGGAGCAAGCCGGCAACTCGGTCGACAATGTTCAGTGCGTCGTCGTGCAGTAGCCGACGAGCCAGGGTCCAGCGTTCGTCGGCCTCGATGAACTCCGAACGCAGGTTTTCCTTGACATAGATGGGAATCGTGATGTCGTTCGCGTGTCCACGCCGGACGCACCACAGCGCGAAGTTTCTGGCGCTGTAGTGGTAGCTGGTGCCTTCGGCGAGCCACCGGTCGATGTCGCCCTGCCCGCAATTGGCCAGGGACTGGCCGCGAGTGTGGAGCCAGTCCAGCAGGCGCACAGCGACACGCGCCTCGCGTTTGATCACCACGGCTTGCTCAAACGTGCTGCGCCGCTGGGGAATCCTCGGCGTAGCCGCCGCAGGTGGTGCCAAGTGACGAAGCTGCGCACGATCTTGCGCTCGGCGCAGTCGTCGATCCCGTCGAGAAACGGACCGAGCCATCGTTCGATCGCGGCAAGGTGTTCGTCGCGATCGGGCAGCACCCGGTGCGCGACCAGCGTGGCGCGCAGCCGGGTGACGGCCTGTGGGTGGTCGAGGCCATCGAGCAGTGCGTGGGTGACCTGCCCTTCCGTCGCGGTGATCGCGGTGAGCACACGGCGGGGCGGTGCCCCGCGCAACCACAGCAGCACGCTGTACGGCTCGCTCGTCGCAAGTGCGTCCACGATCGGGACGACGGCCGGGCGCAGCGCGCCGGAGCTGTCGCTGAGCAGATCACGCAGCAGCCGCAGGCACGCGCAGCGGGTGCACAACCCGTGGTGGTACAGCCGCTCAAAGGCGCCGCATTCGCTGCAGTGCCGCAGCGACACGGGATGCACCTCGAAGCACGACCGGCACAACGGGCCTTCCGGCGCGCGTCCGTGCACCGGTTTCATCTGCCCGCACAGCGCGCAGGTGTCGCTGCGCTGGCTGCAACTGCCGCACACCCCACCGCCGTCAGCGGTGCGGGTCTGCACCAGTCGCACGGCGCCGCACCGCACACAGGTCTCCGGTTCCCGCATCTGACTCGTGCACGCCCCGCAGCGCGGCGTGTCCGTGGCGGCGAGGTAACAGGGCTTGCGCCGGCCGCAGACCGGGCACGTGGCCATCGGCGGCTGGTAGCAGCGCGGGCACAGGGTCTCCTCGGAGTTGTTGACCACCGGCGTCGCCTGCCGACCGCAGCGGGTGCAGCGCTGGAAGTTGAGAGGATCCTGTCGCGTGCAGGTGTGGCAGATCGCGTCCCCGTCGCGCGAGCGGGTGGCGATCCGCTTGGTGATGCCGCACCGGCCGCACTATTCCCGCAGTGGAAGCAGTCCAGGAAGGACACTTGCCGGCACGGTTTTCCGGTGCCCGGGTGCGTTTCCGGGTCCGAGCATGCGGTCCACACCCCGTCGACGGCCTCGGTCGCCGCCGGATCGTGCCGCACGCGCAGGCTGGCGCGTCCGGTCTCGGCCAGCGCGGTTCGGTGCACCGCCAGGGCGGCCTGTTCTGCGTCCAGCACGGCCTGGCCGACGACGTCCTCGGCCCATTCCTGGGCGGTAGGGTCGCCCCGCAGGTAGCTGGCGAACAGCACGCTGATCGAGTTGGAGCGGGCCGCCGAGGGCAGGTGGCCGCCGAGCGCGCGGGTACGGCGTACCTCGACGGTGGTACGGATGCGGCCCAGTTTCACCCGCAGTGGCGTCGGCGGCGCGTCGGCCCGAATCGGGTCCGCGCGCAGGGCGTGCCCGGCAGCCCAGTCGCTGATCTGTATCCCCGTCGACAGGTTAGCGGCGAAGGGATCGCGATGCTCGGCCACGGTGGCCGCGGCCCCTGACACTCCGTTGCGCCACTCCGCCCACAGACTCGTTGCGCAGCAGAGGGCTCGCCCGCGGGCCATGAGGCGGTGCAGCAGCAGATAGAGCCCACCCGGCGTGTGCAGCTGCCGGTGCGCAGGCCCGATCTCCCACACCAGCGTGTCGGTCCAGTGCCCAGCCCCACGACGGCGTTTGACCGCCCGCAGCTCGACCGCGACGCCGTCGAGAACACGATGCTCGGCGGGCAACTCCTTGAGCGTCTCGCTGTTGCGGCCGGTCACCGCGGCCAACAGCACCAGCAGCGGCGCGAGATCCGCGCGTGTGACGAACAGCCGGCGCGCGAGTAGGGATCGCTGGTGCCACTCGTTGCCCGTGCCGGTCAGCAACCAGGGAACCACGCCGGTCCGCGCGATCTGCGCTAGTTGGGCGCCCACCACCTTGTCCTGCTCGGCCAACGCGGAGGGCTGGCAGACTGCCGAATCCCAAACCATGTCCGGATTCCGTTGCATGTTGATCAGGCCGGTCTGCGTCGAGTTGCGCACCACGGGGACCCCATTGACCTTGACCAGCAGCGCTGATCCGTCAGCTCGGAGTGCCCACCGTCGCCGGCCGCGGCGCCGCCATCCGACAGCACCTGCTGGACATGCCCGCCCCGATCGTCGCCGACGCTCTCGGCTACCATCGCATCACCACGACCCGGCTCGCCGCCCAGGCCGGCACGACCTGGAGCCGATACGCTCCCGGCGATCATGCACCGTCATCTCCGTCGTGAACTGGCGAATACACGCGACCTCACCAGTCTGCGACCCCGCTTGGTCGAAAATCCAGGAGCGTCGCCAGTTCGGCGATCGAGCGGCACCCCTGGATCATCGGCCTGTGCATACTTGGCGGGTTCCGCTCGTCCGGCTCCGGGCCGCGATATCCATTGAGCGGTGTGCCGAGGACACCGTGTTGGCGGCATTCCCAGCCGCGGGGCGTCTCGACATCGCCTTCGGCGCTGAACGGCACGGTGAACTCGTGGTCGCCCTTGCCTGGCCGGCATCCGCGGCGCCACCGGGCTACGGTGTGACGCGGTCGAGTCTGGCATCTCTTCGCTCGCGGCGGATTGGCGTGGGCGAGGTGGCAGGGCGGCGCGGACGGGGTAGCTTGCTCATGACCGGTCGAGAAGGAGACGCAGTGGTTGACAACGGGGATGAGCACGACGTTCGATCGGCGGACACCTCGTTGCAGGTGCGCCTGCAGGAGCAGGTTAGGTCGGCGGCGGCTGCCGGTGACCGACAACGGGTCATGAGCCTGCTCACGTCACTGCATCTCGAGTTTCCCGGTGTCCTGGAAGGTCTTCAGGAAGGCGTTAGGCGAAAGTCTGGTAGCTCACCGGACGCGACCAGCTCACTGGGGGACCCGCAGGGTCACGACTTGTGATCAATAGTCGCCTGAGACGCCGCGATACGGAGGATGTCGCCAGTGGTGACGACCTGTGCCCGGAGGTAACGCCTGCGGTCCATGTCAGCCTTGGTTGGCCCGACAAACAGCGATACCTGCCTCACCTCGCGCGGGACAACGAGTTCTGATGGGGCACGTCGCCCAAATCGTCCATCGCCGAACTGCGCCTGCCACCGTTGAAGTCCCCGCACGTGAGGCAACGACGTCCAGTAGGCGGCGCGGCGGACTTGCTCCCAAAGCCTGACCGGCAGGTGGCAGCCCAGGCGGCCGTTGCCATCGCCCGTGCGACCAGCGGTTACACCCCAGCGTCTGCCAGGGACACTGGCTGCTCCCTTTGGTACGGGAACGTACCTGCGATCCCATCCGTTGTCCGCCAACACTTGTGTCAGGAAGTGGCGTAGCAGCGCGTCCTTGGTCGCCAGCACCTCCCCTGATTCCCGCCTGCGTAGCCGTTCGGCCTCGATGGCTGCGCGCGCCAGGGTTCGCTCCCAGGATGAGTCAAGGCGGAGTACCTCCTCCAGTTGGGCGTTCCACCACTGGAGTTCGCGCTGTTTCTCAGCCGCCACCCTCGCGTGAAGCGCGGCATGCAGTGTGGAGTCGCAGGTTGTCGATAGCCAAGGCACATCCACGATGATCCCTCGCCGATGATGCGCCGAACGAGTGAAAACTTGCCAATTGGCTAGTTTGACCGAGAGTGACGCTGTAGACCTAGTTCACCGGTCAACGCAGGTAGAAGGCAGACGTTCAGCTACGTCGCGTAACAAGCGACGTATTGGCTACAGCCGAGGGGGTCGGCATGAAGCGCAGCATGGTCGGCATAGGCGCTCTCGTTCAGTGGCGCCGACAGGCACCTGATTGTGGATCGCCGCTCGCCCCGGATGTCCGGCAGGTGCTGGAGCCAGCGAAGCTCTGGGACCTGGTTGATCGTCACCTCCAGCCGCCTCGCGGTACAGGAGCGGCTAGCGTGGAGTGCGCCCATCTTTCCCTTGCGCTGCAGCAGCTTGAGGGCGATGGAGTCCGATGGGGTCGAGACGAGCTGGGGTACCCGGACTTGGACCGGATCTGGGCCGCACGCGACGAACTCGCCGAACTTGGCCTCGAGTTGATCGTGCACGTCGAGATCGAGCTCGACGACCGTGGCGTGGTGCTATCGGTGCACGGGGCGGGTGTCGCCGGTGCAGTGGGCAGATATGGCTGGCTTGCGCTGGCACGCAACTTGACGACGTGCACCGCGACGGTCTGGCAGGCGCTCGGCCCGCAACCTGCACGGTCTACATTTGTTCAACGAATGTGGCAGGCTATGCCGGATTTGGCGCTGTTGATGCCGATTCCGACAACCATGCCACGGCCTCGTCGCCAGATCGTCGGTCGCAGTACGCATACCTGGTGGGAGTACACGCCGGGACTGTCGTCGACGTGTGGCCGCGACCTCGGATGCACCGCTCATCGCCTCGATCCCGACCGCGCGGCGACGCAGCATTTCGGACCAAAAGGGCGGAACTAACAACCTACAGGCTCGGTCGCGTGTCTAAATCCCCTCGCTCCACGTGACCGATTCGGCTGGCCTCACCGTCAAACCCGGTGCGGTGAGGCCAGCCGGCAACCGTCTACTAATTCGAAATGAGCCTTCCCGCTCGTGCAGGTCGAGCTTACTTCGTATGCCCGAAAACACTGCTCAGTGCGAATGGAAGGATCCTGGATCTTGCGAGCAACATGCGCAGCCACTGCCATGCTTTTTTTCCGTCGGCCTAATAGGCGGACTGACTAGCGAAGCGCAGGCCCCGTCACGATGGGGTCGTCGTCCCGCCTGGCGCGGCAGCGAAACCAAACGCAGCCGCACGGGCGGCGGATAACACGCGAACTCAGGCCGTCGCGGATGGTGTGAACATTCTCCGAACCCCGTGGAGAACCGTCATCGGAACGGCCAACCACACAGACCTCGTTTCGAATACCATCGACTACGCCACCGAGCCTGACGGCAGCTACCGGAAAGAGCTGGTCGACTACTCCGACGGTAACGTCGGGGGTGGACTATCAGGACGTACGTGACCGAAGGCATCCCTGCGAATGAGTGTCCGTAGAACTCACCGAAAGGAGATCTGTACCACGGCGTCTTCCGGTCATTTCTGGCGGGACATTCATTTCGTAGTGTTCATCTCAATCGCGTAGGGAGATTTCTATATGCGAGCGCTAGTTCGCGGGATGGCTGCCGCGGCACTTGTGGTCGGACTGGTCGGCGGGCTCGCTGGTGCCGCACAGGCCCAGCAGCGGGACGGCGTGAACGCCCACACGCAGGTCATGCCACGTCATGACGGCAGGGAGATCGAGGCCGTCCAGCCCGCAACCCGCGACATGGGAACGTCGCAGACCGCCAAAGCCAAGCCTCAGGGCGTTGCGGGCGGCTGTCAACAGGAATGGTGGTTCATCGACGGTTACGGGGTGAACCTCCGTTCGACTCCGTGGGGCGAGATCAAGGCCCATGCAAACGCGGGTGACAACATTTATTTCCTCGAATACAGCGACGACGGCCAGTGGGCAATGATCAACGACTACACCGCGAATGGGTGGGGCGTGTGGATCTACACCCAATATCTCGGCCACGACGAGAACACCTGCTGGTGAGAATGGACGGATAGACCCGCCGTTTCCGTCTATGTACCAGTCGGCAGGCATGGCCGGCGTTCGAACGTCGCGCGTGAGGTGCGGGAACCGTACCAGGATGTCGCACCTCGCGCCGCGACACTCAAGGCCGGACACTTCGACAGGTTGCGACTGCCGTCATTTTCCGACTCCTTCGATGGGTGAAGTGATGCGTCCTCATCAGATCGATATGGACCCCAAACGGCGGTCGCTCGGCGATCGCATTGCCGGCGTGCTCGAGATGGTTGCACTGGGTATGACGACTGGCGTTGTTGTGGTTGCCGGTTTCGTTCCTCGAGCCGAAAGGAAGGTTCGATGAGCACCGTGCATGTATCGCTGACGGCGGGTGTCAGGGGTGACTATGACGTCCTGCCAGCTCTGAACGACTGGCTTCAAACCCATGGCGGCGAGGTCATCGACGGGCGGATCGTCACCAAGAACAGCAACGCGCACAGGCTCAAGCTGATACGCAGCACGTTTCTTCTGTCGAGTGCTGGAAAGCTGGCGGAATTGCAGGCCGGCTTCACCGAGCATGTCGGGCATCTAATCGCCGAAGGGCAGCGCGTCGATCCGGCGTTCGATGTGAGTTGGCGATTGTCGCGAGTCGGCGCACACCGCATCTTGATCATGGTGTCGAAGACGCTGTACGGGCTGTACAACGTGCTCGGCATGTACGCCGAAGGGCTGCTCGGCGACGCTCACATCGTCGGGGTGGTCAGCAACCATCGGGATGCCCACGTGCTCGACGGCCTCGGCGGCGTCCCCTTCGCATTCGTCCCCACCGACGACAAGGACGAAGCCGAGCGGCGCCTGCTGCACATGGTGATCCACCAGCGGGTCAACGTGATCGTGCTGGCCCGCTACATGCAGGTCCTCAGCCCATGGCTGTGCGCGGAGTTGGAGGCCGCCGGCGTCCTGGTGATCAACCTCCATCACGGCGACGCGATCGGCTTCCCTGGCGCGCGGCCGAGCCGGCAGGCGCTGGAGCGCGGCGCCCGCCAGATCGGCGCGACCGTGCACGTGGCGACGAAAGATCTCGACAGGGGACCGATCCTGGATCAGGGCTTCTGGCCGGTCCCGCCAGCGGCCAGCGAGCAGGACCTCACCCGGATCCAGTGGCGCGGCGGCCCTCTTCTGGCCGAGACGTTGTGGGCGTACCTGTCCGGCCGGGTCGTGGTGTGCGGCGCGTCGGCCGAGATCATCTGATGGCCGCGCATGCCCGCCTTGACGATCCGCCGTCTGGTTCGCGGCTGCGGCTGGTGGACGCAGTGAGCGGGCCCGCTACTGCACCGCATCTGCTGATCACCGTTGCGTTGTCGGTGTCGTGCTGTTTACACGGGTTTGCCGCGTCGTCGATCGCGACGGCGGTCCCCGTGATCGGGCGAGCCTTGCACGCGGGCGTCGGCGGCGGTGAAGCGCTGGTCACCGCGTTCTTCCTCGGCGCCGCCTTCGGTGTGATCGCGGCGGGCCGGATTGCCGACGTCTTCGGCGCCCGCCGGGTGCTGGTCGCGGGACTGGTGGTGGTCCTCTTGGTCACACTCGCGTCGGGGCTCGCCTCGACCTTGCCGGAGTTGGTCGCGGCCCGCCTGACGGTGGGAGTGGCTACGGCGAGTCTGTACCCGGCGGCGATCCGGATGCTGGCGCACACGAACACCCGCCGCGGGCTCGCGGTCACCATGGGTTTGCCCTCGATCGTGGCCGCGTCGGAGTTGATGTTCGGCATAGGGCCGGCCGCGGGGGGCGCGCTGGTCACGGCGTTCGGCTGGCGGGTCGCCTGCATGGTGCTCGCAATCCCAGCGGCAGCCGCAATTGTGTTGGTGTACAAGGCATTCCCAGCGGAGATCGACTGCGTCGGCGCGCCCGGCGCGGTGCGCCGGCGGGTCTGGTCGGAGGTCGACCCGGCTGGTTTGGCGTTGGCGATCGCGGTGGCGGCGACGGCTGCAGCGGTTCTGGTTGTGCCGATCCGACTGTCCTCGCCCACGATGGTGCTGCCCACTGCGCTTCTGGCGCTGATCGCCGCCTTGGTGGTGCACAGCCAGCACCGCATGAGGCCGGCGATCGATCTGACGGTGCTGAGCTCGAGGCCGATCCTGTTGGGCCTGGGTCGCACCGCGACGGTGTATGTCGCGGTGTACGCCGTGGTCTACGGCTTGCCCCTCTGGTTGGCCGACCGGGGCTGGACGGCCGAACAGTCCGGAGCGGCTCTGCTCCCGGTCGCCGCGCTGTCGGTCGGCGCGGTGGCGATGTTCCGCGGCGCGGTCCGAGACCGAGGCCCGGTTCCACCGCTGTTGGCCGGAGCAGGCTCGTTGGTCCTGGTGGGCACGGGAATGCTGGCGATGCCAACGTTTCCGGTGTCCGGCACCGCGGCCGCCGTCCTCGGCGTGCTGGCCTTGCTCGGCGTGACCTGTGGCGCGGCGAACCTCGCAACCCAGCACGGCTCGGTTGCGGCCAGCCCGCTGTCCCGTGCTGGCGGTGTCGCGAGTTGGAGCCGCCTGATCCAGTTCGTCGCCGGTCAGGGCACGACGGTCGTCGTCGTGCAGGCGCTGCCGGGAACCGACGTCGGGCTGCGCGCGCTTGCGGTCGGTGTCGTCGCGCTCGGACTGCTCCTTGCTGTGACCACAGCGATTTCCCCTACATCTCAAGGAGATCCGTCGTGAACCCCGTTGACGGCGACCAGCCCGACCACCCGGCGGGCGGCTACGTGGGCTTCGACAACGACCACGAGCCGGCGCTGGGCGAGATGGTCTCCCGCGTGGGGCCGCTGGTGCTGCGCGTGACCACACCCTTTGTCCGCGCCGCCCACCTCGCGCTTGGCGCATTCGCGTCCCTGGTGGCTGCGGCCGCGTTGGTGCCGCTGCTGCGGCACCGCCACGGCGTCACCCCAACCTTTACAGCTCGGACCACCCGGCCGGGCCTGCACGATCGATCGGACCAGCCATGACCACCATGCTCCAGCACCTCAACATCGCGGACACCACACCGATCTCCACCCCGCACGGCCAACCACTTCGCTACGTCGGCGGCGGCGCACAGGGCCACTTGTGGGCCTTGGACATGCCACCGCTGCACGTCGCGCATGTTCACTCCCACGCGGTCACCGACACCATCCTGTTCGTGCGGGCCGGCCACGGCTTGACGCTGCTGGGCGAGGAACTCGACCCGATCGTGCACCACGCCGATGACGTGCTCGTCATCCCGGCGGGCCGACTGCATGTAGGCATCAACCTCTCAGCCCGCGTCGACTTCGAGCTTCTGGAGTTCCGCACCGACGCGCCCGACGCGCTGGACGTGCACCTCGCGCACTGGGTCCAGTCCGAGATCGAGCAGCTCGCGCGCCGGGCCCAGGATGCGGTCGCGGCCGGTCAAGACCCGGTGGCCGCGATCCGACGGAACGCGGCATGAACGCGTCGGTGATCACGGTCCGGCGCTGGGCGCAGCTTCTCCTCGGCGCGGCGGCGATTGGGTGGGGTATCGCGGCGATGATCACCGCGCACGCTGGCTATTTGCCGTGGGACGTGTGGCACGTCGCCCTGACCAACTGGCTGCACGACGTCCTTGGCGCGGACGCGACCGTCGGCGGCGGGGTGATCGCCACGGCCGCCCTTGCGTTGATCGTGTCCGTCGTGCTCGGCGAGCCGGTGCGGCCCCGGACCCTGCCGGGGTTGCTGGTCGGTCTGATCGTTCCCGGTGTCTGCACCGACTTCGCTCTGACGGTGCTCCCCGCGACCGACGCGCTGGCCGGCCGCGTCGGCTACCTGCTCGGCGGGGCGGTCGTGTTCGCCGCCGGGTCCGCGGCGATGGTGGGCTGCGGGCTGGGGGCAGGACCTCGGGACCGGGTGATGCAGGCCTTGCTGCGGAGGGGTTTGTCGGTGCGCCGAGCGCGGATCGGTATGGACGTGCTGGCGCTGTTGGCGGGCATGGTGCTGGCTGGCGTGCTGGCGGCTGATCCGCTCGCCGCCCTCGAGCACCGGCAGGTCTGGGTCGGGACGGTGGTCGTGGCCGTCGCGGTCGGGCTGCTGGTCGCGTTGTTGTTGCCTCGCCTGAGCATCGACAAGGGCGACGCTGAGCGTGCCTCGGCCGGCGCCGGCCGGGTGCGGCGCCGGTCGGGCCGGCATCGAGCGCCACGACGCAGGCGCGCCGCGCGTGTCACGCGCCGGCCTGCCGCGTCCGGGCCGGACTTGATGGCCGGGGCGTTGAGCTCGGTCACTGTGCTGGCCGATGCGAACGCCGGGGCGGCGTTTCGCCGACGCTGGCGGGAAAGGAGGTCATAGCCCGCCGGACTTCTCATTAACGCCGAATCACGTCGCATAGCGATGCCGGCGGCCATGGCGAAGTCGAGAACTCCAATTGAATGGACGGGGAGGTGTGATGACCGACGGCGGTTCCCCCGGGCCTTATTGGCCTGTCGTGATCTACTGAAAACACTCACGCAGGTCGCATGTTACGTCATCTCGACGCCCACTACAGATTTGAACGACAGGAGAAGTCTGTCATGAATCGGATAGTCACAGGCGTGGCCGCGGCTGCGCTCGCGGCTGGCCTCATCGGCGTAGCCGCAGGTACGGCGCAGGCCCAGTACATGCCTCGGGCCGGTCATGCCGCCCAGGTGGTGCAGCCGGCAACGCGTGATATGGCGGTCAACCGGGATTGCAGTTCTCATCCCTACCTCGCCGCTGACGGCGTTCGAATTCGGGCGACTCCCGGAGGAACGATCCTCGCCCTGGCCTACACCAGCGACGATTATCAGCTCTTTTTCCCCGCCTATGGGAACACGTGGTACATGAGCGACATGACACGGCACGTCACCGGGTACATCGCCGCCCAGTTCGTGGACTGGTCTATCACACCCACCTGCCCGGCGTAACACGCCATTGCAATGAGCGGGTCATGCCGGCCCGTTCGCTGTTTGGTTACAGGCGTGGGGTGCGGACGTCGTACCAGGATTTCGCACCTCACGCCGAACCGTAAGGAATGCACTTGCCGGACGCCTGACGCTGCTTCGTGGTGGGCCTTGACGCCGCCGCTTTGTCGTCGCGAGTTTCGCTCGCAGAACCGGGAAGGACTGACTCGAAGATGACCGGGAATGCAAGTAACGGTGCGTGTCGGCGTCGGTGGGAGCCACGGCATGTCGGCACCGTGGTTGTGGCCGTGGTCGCGAGCCCACTCGTGGCGCGGATCTTGCCGCGCGTCGCAGTCAACGCCGGCCGAGGACGCTCCGGGAACGGTGGTCGGCGAAGCCGGTTGCCGGGTCGACACCGAGCCCCGCGCCGTCGTTGGTTCGGACGCCGCAACATCGCTCAGGAACGGTTCGGCGCCGTGGCGCGGGGCCTGGTGGCCGCCAGCCTCCTGGCGGCCACCGGTTGTGCCGCGATTCCCATGCCCGAGAACCCCTTCGCTACCGCCCCGCCGTCGGAGCCCGCACCGACGACGCTGAGCGTGCAGACGCTCGGCACTATCCCGCAGCCCTCCGCCACGCAGTTCGTGGAGGGCCTGGACGCGCTGCCCGACGGGAACCTCGTCGAAGCCACCGGCGCAGTCGACGGCCAGCCAAGCCGGCTGATGGTCCTGGCCTCGGCTACCGGCCGCGTGCTGCGGCAGGTCGACGTCAAGGGCGTGTTCGCCGAAGGGCTCGCGGTGGTGCACGGACTCCCCGACAGGCCACCGTCGATTTGGCTGCTGACCTGGCATGACCAGGTTGCCCTGCACTACGGCACCGACCTCGCTCTGCTCGCGACGGTGCCGCTGACCAACCCCACCGGGCAGGGCTGGGGCATCTGCTTCGACGGCCATGAGCTGATCACCAGTGACGGCTCGGCCACCCTGACCCGGCGATCCCCCGCCACCCTCGCGGTGACCGGAGCGTTCACCGTCACCGCGGCCGGCCGACCCACGATCGGGCTCAACGAGCTCGACTGCGCCGACGGCGTGGTGTGGGCCAACCAGTTCCCCACCGGTCCCGGCCTGACCACGCCGCTCAACAGCGGCAACACCCTGTTCGCCATCGACCCCTACACCGGCCGGGCCGGAACAGCAGCGGACCTGGCGGGCCTGCAACGAGCCGAGCACCCCGGCGGCGGCGACCCGGACGCGGTGCCCAACGGCATCGCCATCAATCCCGACGGCACCGCGTGGATCACGGGAAAGGACTGGCGGGACCTCGTGCGGGTCCGCTTAACCGAGAAAATGCCGAAGTCGGTTGGCGCCGGTTATCATCATAGAGGACCGTTCGCTTTACGGACGTTTTATGACGTTTAACTTGCACAACCGACTGCGCATCGTGAGGTGGACGGGGTTGCAACGATTGCTCGCCACTGCGCCTTAGCTCAACACTACGTGCAAGCAACTCTAGGTGAAGCAGTCAGCCCATGCTCGTCTGGGGACCTCGCTGTGTTACACCTAGGCCGGCCACTTTTCAATCAGGCTGGCGACCAGGCTGGCGACGCCATGCGCGCCGTGCACGAGGCGATCCGGCACTACGCGGAACTCGCGTGGAGCGCGACGGCCGCGGGCCGGCTCCGACCCGCGCGGCCCGGCAGCTGGGTCCGTGAGTTGCTGTCCGACGCCATCGGCGAGCGCCCGGAGCGGGTCGAGCACGTCGCCGCCCAGCTCAGCCAGTTCTGGGCGGCCGCGGGCGAGCCCTGGCTTCACCCGGCGCGCATGGCCTACATCCCCGCGACCACGTCGATCCCCGCGCTCGTGGCCGAGGTTCTCGCCGCGACAAGGAACTCCCATGTCTGGCCGAGCAACATCGCGGCGGCGCAGTGGGAGCGCGCGACGACCGACCAGCTCGCGCGCATGCTCGGTCTCGCGCCGGGTCTGACCTGGGCCGGCGGCGGTGCCGGCGTCGTCCTCGGCTCGGCGACCTCGGGCGTTCAGCAGGCGCTGCTGGGCGCGTTGATCCGCACGCGGGGACTGCGATGGCGGCAGGACGGGGTCCGCGGCGACGAACGCGTCTACGTCACCAGCCAGACCCACGGCAGCGTGGCACGAACCGTCCTGGCCGCAGGACTGGGCCAGCAGGGCCTGCGCGTGGTTGTCCACGATCCGGACACGGGAGCGATGAGCGCGACGGAGCTGGCGGCAGCGGTGGCCGAGGACGTCGCGGACGGTCTGTGCCCGGTCATGGTGGTCGCGACCGTGGGCACCACGGCCAGCGCAGCCGTCGACGACCTCGTCGCGCTCGGCGCGATCTGCGCCTCCCGGGGCCTGTGGTTGCACGTGGACGCCGCGTGGTGCGGGGCGTTCGCGGTGCTACCCGAGCACCGCAACCTGTTGGCCGGCAACGCGTTCGCCAGCAGTCTGGTGGTCAGCCCGCACAAGCTGCTGCGCACCGGGCTGGGCTGTTCGGTGCTGTGGACCCGGTGGCCGGACGCGATGGCCGCCGCTATGGCGGTGGACCAGCCCTACCTGGCCAACGGCCAGCCCGGCGAAGGCGTCGATCCGCGCGGGCTGCAACTACCCACCGGCCGGCCGGACCGCGCGCTGGTCCTGGGCATGACGTTGCGCTGCCTCGGCCAAGCAGAGCTGCGCCGTCTGCTGCGCCGCAACCTCGGACTGGCGCAACGGATCGGCATCTGGGCCACAGCCCAACCTCAACTGGAATCCCGCACCCGGCTCGGCCTCGTACTGCTGCGCGTCCGGGACGGGAGCCAGGCGACTCAGGCCTTGTTGGACGCGGTCCACCGCGACGGCCAGGTCCTGCTGTCCTCGGCGACGATCGAGGGCCAGCTGTGGATCCGGATCGCCCCCGGTGGCCACAGCGGCCGGGTCCACGCGCACCTCGTGGTCACCGCGCTGGCCCGGGCTCTCGTGGTCGCGGTGCCGGCTGCCGCGCCGAACCGGGGAGGCCACGTCCTCGACCTGGCGCGGCTCGCCGCCGGCCACCCCCGCAGCAGACCACTACCGACGACAAGGAACCGGCATGAAGGCAGTGCGCACCACCGAGAACTTCTCCGCCACCCGCGACCCCGACGCCGGGCCCGGCCTGAACGGCTTCACCGCGCTGCCGATGACGCCCCAGCGCCGCGAGGACGTGCTGGCCGAGCTCCGCGTGATGATCGCCCGTTCCGGCCCACCAACACCGGCACCGGGAGTCGCATTGGACAACCGGGCCGTGGCGCATTGGTCGGCGCGGACGGTGGACCTGCTCGCCCGGACCGTCGGGCTTCCTGCCGCGTTCACCCGCATGGGCGGCGGGATCGGGTTCGTGTCCAGTTCCGCCACCGAGTTCGCACGATTGGCGTTGGCGGGCGCGTTGACGCGAGCTGGGCGCACGTCAGGACTGGCCGGTACTGAGACGGTGTACCTGGCGGCACGGCCCGAGCAGACGGTGACGGCCGCGGTGCTGGCCGCCGCGCTGGGCGCAGGGGCGTTGCGGTGGGTGGACACGGCGCCGGACACTGGGCGCATGTCGACTGCGGCGTTGCGGCGGGCGATTCGGGAGGACACGGCCAGCGGTCGCCGGCCGGTGATGGTGGCCGCAGTGGTCGGCGACTCCTGCGGGATCGCGGACGATCTCGCAGGGATTGGGTCGGTGGCCCAGGAGGTCGGCGTCTGGTTGCATGTGGACGCCCCGGCCGGGGCGTACGCGATATTGCCCAAGCGCCGGTCTCTGCTGGCCGGCGTGGCGAAGGCGCAGTCGGTGTGCCTGGATCCCGGCGTGCTGGTGGACACCCCGATCCTGTGCGCGGCGGGCTGGACCACTGACCCGGCCGCGGTGCGCGCCCCAGCGCTGATCAACGCGCTCGGCGCACGCCACGAGTTCCTCGGCCTTGGCGCGCCCGAGCGGGCGCTGGGCCTGGCCCTGGCCTTGCACTGCTCTGGTCTGGTCGCGCTGCGGGCGCACCTGCGCGCACAGGTCAACGCCCTGCGGAAAATCCGGGAAACCGTCCGCGCCGATCCACAGTGGACGATGGCGGTCCCGGAGGGGGTCGGGTCGATGGTGGTGCGGGTCAACAGCGGCCAGGGCCGAGCCCACGACGACATCCTGACCCAGCGGGTGATCGACCGCCTGACGGTGGCGGGCCTGCGCACGGTGCGTGGGGCTGAACTCGCGGGCCGCCCGGTCATCGCGGTCGTCCCCCATCGGGCGAACGCATTGTCGGCCACTCAGGTTTGGGGCGAGCTCACCGCGGCGCTGGCTGCCGCCGACACCCGAGATCGGCATACAGGGTCGGAGGTGCTCTATGCATGACCTGGCCGTCGCGCAGTGCCCCACCATGGCCGCCCCGCAGGTTCAGCGCGGTCGGACCGGCGAGCTGGTGCCGATGGATGTGCTGGGGCAGGCCGTGCTGCTGCTGCGGGACCCGGAATTGATGCGGATCAGCACCGCCGCCCGCCGCGCCGAGATCCTCGACATGCTGTGAGTCACAGGGCAGGTAAAGTTGACCACTCGTGAGCTGCGCCGCGCCGTCCAGCTGTCGTGGCGCAACAACGCGCGCTGCCTGGGTCGGTTGTGGTGGCCGGCGATGCAACTGCGCGATCAGACGACGGCGAGCACAGCGGCGGAGGTCGCGACCGCGGCTGAGCAGCACCTGAGGTGGGTCATGCGCAGTGGTTCCCGCCGCGGCCAGCTCGTTCCGGGCGTCACGCTGTTCCCCGCCGACCAACCCGGTCACTAGCCGGGAATCACGATCGTCAACGGGCAGCTCATCCGGTTCGCGGGCTACCGCGAGAGCGAGAGCCGGGTGCTCGGCGACCCGCACAACGAGGACCTGACCACGCTGCTGATCAAGGCGGGCTGGACTCCGCCCGCCCACGCGGCCGGGCCCGTTCGACGTCCTGCCGCTGGGCATCCGGACCGCCCGCGACGGGCTGATGTTGCACGAGCTGCCTGCCGACGCCGTGCCACTGGTCGAGCTGGAGCACCCGCGCCACGCATGGTTCGCTGGCCTTCGACTTCGGTGGCATGCCGTGCCGGCGATCTCGAACATGAGGATCGATTTGTGTGGGCGGCGGTGGTCTACGATCTTCAGCGGTTCTCTCGCCAATCAGCAGATGTCTCACGGGCGAGGTCCGCCGTCTCCAAGAGCACGTCGTCGAGCATGGCCCACCTGGTAGGAATCGCGTGTTCCCCGGAAGCGATGTCCGTGCCATGTGGAGAGTTGTGGAACTGTTCGTGACAAAGCCTCGTGTTCTTCGCGAGGTGACCGAAGTACCCGGCATCAGCCCGGCCGACCTAGCCGCGCTGCTGAGCGCCCGGCGACCCCATGACCGGCAACCGATCCTGCTGGACGAGCAGATGCGGCCCGTCGAACCCATCTCGACCTGGTTCCGGATACTCGCGCTCGCCAGCCGGGACGCCAAGACGATGCTCGACTATGCCTACATCGGCCGTCGGCTGCTGCTGTTCCTCAATCACCGCGGCGATGGACCGGCTGCTGGCTGGCAAACCCGAGCGAACCGACGGTCGGCTGATCAAGGACAACCTGTGGAAGGAGGCACAGGTCAGCCGGGCCACGATGAATCGCGCCCCCGGCGTGCTAACCGAGTGGGACAGGCGAACCGCCGCGACCGGGTCTCGTACGCCGGGTGAGGTCCGTAGTGATCAGGAACTGGCCGAGCTGCGCCGGAAGAACCAGCTGGCTGACTGAACCCGCCGCCCAGGGGCGCATTGGCAGCACCTAGTACGGCAACCGGTGCGCCCAGTGATCAGGTCATGACCGCTGGACGATCACCTCCTGATCACTGGGCGCACCGGTTGCCGTACTAGTGTGAGCAGGCTGCACGCGACCAGCATCCGGGTCAGCTGAGCGGTCCTGGCCACGCCGCGGTAGTTGAGCACGGCCAGGCCCAGCACGGCCACCACGGCGACGACCCGCTGCGCCCAGGAGGGTCCGGACACAGCGTGCGAGACGAAGGTGAGCGCCATCGCCGCGCACGACGCGGACTTGTCGACCACGAACCCCCAACCGGCGGTGGACCCCCACCACTCGCCGAGCCGCTCCTGACCGTAGATGTACGTGCCGCCCGAGGTCGGGTGGGCCGCCGCCGGCTGCGCCGACGCGGTGGCGTTGCAGTACGCGACGAGCGCCGCGACGGCCAGGCCGATCAACAGCCCGGCCCCGATCATCGAGCCCAGCCCGATGACCACCGTTTCGTCCGAATCGCGCGCTGGACGGCGTCGAGTCACCGGTAACACTGGGACGTAGAATGCCGACACCCTGGCGGCAGAGGAGTGCGATGAGCGATCACGGTCCGATGGACGACACTGATCCCACTTCTCTGCAAAACATTCTCAATGGCCGGGCCGACCAGGTCGTTCAATCCGGCGAAATCCACGGTGGCGTGCACGTCTGGAGCGGTGCGGGCCCGCGATGGCTGGCTCTGGTCGCCGTGCTCGCCGTTGCAGGGCTGGTGAGCGTTGTCATCATCGCCTGGCCCCGCGCATCGCCGACCGCCGCGTCGCCGGCTCCAGCTGACCTGCGGGTGTCGGCGGATCTGTCGTACAACGACCAACCGCCCTGGGGATACGTCAGCGCCTCCCCCACCTTCCCCGGCCCCACCTTGATCACCAAGGTCGAGAACACCAACATCTCCATGGATGACTCAGTGGCGGCGGCGCTGCGGCACACCGACGCCGCCAAGCTGAAGACGCAGACCATCCGCCTGCATCTGGAAGGCCCACGAGATCACCCGGTGCGGATCACCGACATCAAGCCGGTCGTCGTCAGCAGGAAGCCGCCGCTGTCCGGCAGCCTTGTCTGGGCAAAACCGCAGGGCGGCGAGGAATCCACCGAGGCGGCGGTGTATCTGGACGACCAGTTTCCCATCCTGCAGGCCACGAAGCCCGTAGCCGACGGGTTTGTGCCCGCAGGTCCGCTGTTTCCGGCCAAGACCATCAACCTCAACCCCGGGGAAACGTCCGAGGTGGTGGTGACGGCCCTCGCCGACAAGGGCAGCTACGAGTACAAGTTCGCCGTGGTCTACGAATCCGGAGACACACTGAGCACGCAAGTCGTGGACAACAACGGTCAGCCGTTCCGGGTGTCCGGTTTGAACTGCGGCCCCACCCGACTGGCCTCCTATGGCGCGGCCTACCTGTACGAAGGCAAGCTCGGCCTGACTCCAGCCGACGACCCACAGCATCTGGCCGGGATGTGCTGATGCGCGCCGCAGCGTCCACCAGCCTCCGCCGCGCCACCATCGGCGTCATCGTGCTGGCCGTGCTCATGGTTGGACTGGCCGTCATCATTCGGGAAACCGGCGGGCCGGCCACACCGCAGGGCGCTCCCCCGCAATCCGCTGCGCCAGGTTCGACCGGTCAGTCACCGACCGGGCCGGCGACCCCGCCGTGCGGCACCGTGGCACCAGCGGACGCCAGCGGTTCTCCGTTACCCGCGCCCGTGCTCGGCGAAGTGACCACGGTGCACAAAGCCGCCTGCCAGCACGACTTCTCCACACTTGCCAGCCAGTTCGACGCTGGGCCGCACGGACAGTCCATCGCCGAACTGCGCGAGCGCGACGGCGCCGAACTCGCCATTCTGGCGCAGACCCTCGAAACCCCCGCCCGAGCCGACCAGGGCGGTTGGGTGTACTGCCACCCGCACGGGGCCGTGGCGATCTTCGCGCGAGGCACCAACACCCACCCGGGCACGTGGAGCTTCTTCTCTGTGGCCGGCAACGACCCCGGGTCGAGCTGCTCACACTAGTACCCCAGCCGCAGGCAGACGACGATCGAAGCCACTACGCTGCGCGGTTGTGCGCGAAGCCTTCCACGGAGACCTCACCCAGCTCGGCTAGCAACTGGCCGGCATGAGCACGGCGGCTGCGGCCGCGATGCGCGACGCCACCCGGGCGCTGCTGTCGGCCGACCTCGGCCTAGCCGAGCAGGTGATCACCGGCGACACCCACCTGGACGCCCTCCGCGCCGCGTGCGAGGAGCAGACGTACGCGCTGCTGGCGTTGCAGGCCCCGATCGCCCGGGACCTCGGATCGTGCTGGCCGCGACCTACTGCGCGGAAAAGGTCGAGCGCATGGGCGACCTGGCCGCGCATATCGCCGACGCCGCCCGGTTCGATCACCACGGACACACGGTGCCGACCGAGCTGGAGCCGACGTTCGCCGACCTCGGGCAGGTCACCGCGAGCATGGCCGACCGGCTTGCTGAGCTGATCACGGCGCCGGCGGCCGGGGCGTTCGCCGAGCTGGAGAACACCGACTGCCACGTCGACCAGCTGCACGCCGGCCTGCTGGCGACGACCCTCGACCTCGCGTCCCCGGCGCGACAGTGGCTGGTCCTGCCGCAGAAAGAGACGACCGATCACTACGAATCGCCCTTTAGCGTTACCGCAAGTGTGATCACACCACTACTCGGCAGCCCAGCGCCGTAGTCGTAAAGCGGGTGAAACGAGGTGGGTGTCAGCTGCTTGAGCACCTGAGCCTGCCAGCGCGCACGTTCCGCGCCGGCCGGCCCCAGCGCGCGCAGGCGCACCCGGAACCGTCGCCAGTGCACGTCCGCTGCGCCCATCAGCTCGGCTGCCCGGACGTACCGGCCTGAGGCGGCGGCGAGCCAGCTCAGCAGCTCCAACGACCAGCCCAATCCGCGCCAGTCACGCATGTCAGCAAAGCGGGTCGCCGCCGTGGCGATCTGCTGCGCGGCGCCGTCTCGATCCGCCCACCGGTCGACCAGACCGGATAGCCACGCTGCCCAGCACAGCAGTCGGTCATCGTCGAGGTGTGCGGCAAGCTCCCGGCATTCGGCGGCGGCCCGTGCTGTCGTTCGCTCATCCCCCCGAAGGTGCGCTTCGAACGCGCAGTACACGGCGCACAAAGCGGCGTCCGCGAGCGCTCCGACCGCGACGAAGTCGCCCAGTGCTGCGTGCAACAGGTCGCCCGAGCGCTGGTCATCCATCGCTAGCCAGCGGTAGGTGCCCTCCGCCAACGTGACTACCGCGGTCTGCCCCTTGCTGAGCCTGGGCAGGATCGGCGCGATCTCGGCGCGACATCGTTCGCGCAGGGCGTCCGCACGGCCGTCGCCCTGCAACACGGCGATCCACAGCCGCGTGCCCAGGGCAGTTGCCCGTGTCGCGTCCGGCGCGCGACTGAGGTCGAGGTCCAAGTGCAGGTCGCCGACGGCGTCGCCACCGGACAAGCTTGCCAGGTGTAGGTCGGCGATGAAGGGGTGCTCGAGAAGGCACCGCGATTCAGATTGACGGCGATCGGCAGCTGGGGCCGCATTCGGCCACCATGCTCCCGACGATGTGGTGTCCCTCTCGTGTTCCCCAGACACACGTCTACGGTATTCGGGCAATCCAGCAATTCAATGAGTATGCGCTACCTATCTTTCGCCGATGACCGGTTTAGGTAGGGGTCGGCGCGGCACGGGCGAACGAGCTACACCCCTCGCCCCCGTGGTGTCGCCCGGATTTGCGGGGTTCACCACCAAAACGCTGAGACCTCCATCTGTTTAGCCTAAGGTGAGGGCTGTGACCAGCGCCGACTCGGTGGACCCGCCCAGGGTGGGTGGGTTGCCGGCGTCGTTGACGACGTTCATCGGCCGGGAGCGGGAGCTGGCCGAGGCGGGCGCGTTGTTGGCGGATCCGGCGGCCCGGTTGATCACGTTGCACGGGCCGGCGGGCTCGGGCAAGACCCGGTTGGCTGAGGAACTCGCCCGCCGCGTCCGAGACCGGTTCGGCCAAGGGCTGGCGCTGATCGATCTGACCCAACTCGAACACCGGGAACGGCTGGCGCGGTTCATCGGCGAATCCCTGCCGCGTCCGCTGCACGACCAGTCCGCCGAGCCTGGTCTGCGAGGGCTGATCCGGCATCTCGCGGATCTCGCGCACGACCAGGCGCTGCTGCTGGTGCTCGACAACTGTGAGCACCTGGTCCACCCGATCGCTGAGTTGGTCGTGGCCGTACTGCGCGCCGTGGACAACATCACCATCATCGCCACCAGCCAGGAGCTGCTCGGTGTCCCGGGCGAGCGCAAGATGGCGGTGCCGCCGCTCGCCGTCGCGCCCGCTCGCGGCGACATCGCCAGCGACGACCCGGTGCCGTTGACGGACGCCGACGGCGGCGAGTGGGAGGCGGTCCAGTTGCTGGCCGACCGGATCCGCGACATCCAGCCCGACTTCGTCGTGACCGACGCCAATCGGGCCGGCCTGGTCCGGCTGTGCCGCGCCGTCGACGGACTCCCACTCGCCATCGAACTCGCCGCCCGCTGGCTGCGCGTGCTGTCCGCCGAACAACTGCTGGAACGGCTCGACCTACTCGATCAGACTCCGGGCACGGGAGTGGGCCGTCGCGACACCCACCGGTCGCTGGAGGCGATGGTCGAGGCGACCTGGAGCCTGTGCACGCCGGCGCAGCGCGCGCTGTGGGCCCGGTTGTGGGTGTTCGTTGGACCGTTCGACCTGGAGGCCGCTCAAGCCGTCGGCGCGTGCGAACAGGTGCCCGCCATGGACGTGGTGACCGTGCTGGAGGAACTGGACGTCCGGTCCATCATCGTCGCGGTGCCGGGTGAGACTCCGAGGTTTCGCCTGCTGGAGACCTTCCGGCGCGAAGGGCGCCGCAGGGCGGCGTACGAGAACGGCTTGGTCGACGCGGTGCGGCGCGGGCACGCGCTGCACTACCACCAGGGCATCACCCGCACGGCGGAGTGGTACTACACGGCCCGCGAAGAGGAAGGCATGCGATGGTTCGGCACGCACATGCCGAACATCCGCGCCGCGCTGTCGGCATGCTGCGAGATGCCCGGGCTGGAGCACGTCGGTCTGACCATGGCCATCGGCCTCGGCGGCTACCTGGCGTGGTGGTTCCACGGCAGCTTGAACGAAGGTCTGGTCTGGCTGGCACGTACCTGCGCGGTGAATCCGAACCCGAGTCCCGCTCGGGCCACGGCGCTGGCCCAGCAGGGTTTCTATGCCAGCTGTCAGGGCGACCACGACCAAGCGAAGCTGCTACTCGATCAGGCACGTCTGGTCCTGGCCGAATGCGACCCATTCGACCCGGCAACGACCTACGCCGCCGCTGCGCTTGCCGGGATCGATGGCGCCCACCGGTGGCTGAGCGGCAACCCCGACAGCGTCGAGTTGCTGCTGCGTGCCGCCGACGCGATGGACGCGCTCGGCCAGCGCGGCCGCCGCTACTTCATGCGCAACCTCGCCATCTTCGCCGGCGCGACTTACTCGTCGGACGCCGAGCAGATGCTCACGCTCGCCGACTGGCTGCTTGCCGACTCTGCCGAGGCCGGCTATCCCGCCTGGAACCACAGTTGGGCGCTGGCCACCGCCGGACTGACCCAGCTCCGTCACGGCGACCCGGTACTGGCCGTCAATCTTCTGCGTGACGGGCTGCGCCAGCAACTTGACCTCGGGGACCAATGGGGCCCTGGCCTGGTCGCGATGGAGCTGGCCGAAGCCCTGGCCGTGCTCGGCAAGCACGACGTCGCCGCCACGATGCTCAACGCGGCGCTAGTGCTGGTGGAGCGCTCCGGCATGGGTCTATCGAGCATGATCCCGCTTGCCCGCGGCGCCGAGCGCGCCGGTGAGATGGTGCGCAGGGCTCTCGGCGAGGACGCGCTTGCACGGCCAACCCGCGGCGGGCGCGCCGAGGCCGAGGGCACACTCGCCGAACTCGTCAATCAGCGCCTACTCGCAGAGAGACCCGACACCGCAGCGGCCCCGACCACGCCGGCCCTGACGAAGCGCGAGCTCGACGTCGCCGCTCTAGTCGCCCAGGGCCTGACCTATAGGCAAATCGGCGAACGGCTGGTCATCTCACGTCGCACAGCGGAGAACCACGCTGCGAATGCCATGAGCAAGATCGAGGCCAACGACCGCGAGCAGCTCGCCGCGTGGTTCCGGCAGCACCACGGCGAATCCTGACCAGCCGTAATCCGGCGAGTGTCACGCCGTGACCATCGCGGCGATCTTGACCGGCTCGGCGACTCGGGCCCAACTGACCGCGATGACCGCGGCGATGACAGTACCGACGGCACTCATGGCGCCGATGGCGAACGCCGCGCTCCCCAGTCCCTGGGCGAGAACGCCGCCCACCGCGACGCCGGCACCCTGGGCGGCAGTGATCGCCGAGCGCGCGAATCCCGCAGCCTGGCCACGAACGCTGTTCGGAACAAGCCGGTTGAACGTCGGGCTGGCGGTGATCATGTAGCTCGAGCACATCGCCGACCCCGTGACCAGCAGCATCGCCACCCACAGTGGCGGATGCACCAGGTACGGCACCAGCAGCAGGTTGGTGGCCACGACCAGCGCGCCGAACACCTTCAAGCGGGTCTCCATCGATAGGCGGCGCAGAACAAGCCCACCAAGTACGAACCCGACCGGGTCGGCGGCCATCACGACGCCCACCATGGCGGTCGGCGCGTGGGACTCGGCAACCCACGGCGCGGCCAGACCTTCCGGCACCACTGTGGACAACCCCGCCAGGCACGCTGCGCCCAGCAGCACCGGCAGGCGAGAATCCTTCGCGAGCACCGCCCAGCCGCCCAGCACCTTCCAGGGAGACGGCCGCCCGCCGGCGGTTGCGCTGTCGGAAGAGTGTGGGGCCGGCCGCGCCGCGACGCCAGCGCGAAGCAGGACGGCCGAGACGCCGAACGTCACTGCGTTGACCAGCAGCGCGGTCTGCGGTCCGATCGCCACCACGATCAGCCCTCCGGCACCGAACCCGATCAACCCGGCGACCTGCGCGCTGAGCTGGCGGAGCTCATCGCCGGCGGGGTACGCGCGGCCGGTGAGGACCTCGTTCACTGAGGCACTCTGCGCGCCGTCGAACGGGGCTTTGAGCAGTTGGGCAGCGACCACCAGCGAGGCGAGGGCAGGAAGGGACAAACCGGGCCAGGCCATCGCGGCCACTAGCACCATGCGTGTGAGGTCACAGGCGATCATCACCGTGCGGCGCGGAAAGCGGTCGGCCAGCCGTGCGAGCACCAGTCCGCCGATGATGTTGGGCAGCATGGTCAAGGCGTAGGTGAGCGCGGTCAATGCCGCCGAGCCGGTGCGCCCGAAGACCAGCAGCGCCAAGGCTATCCGGGCAATCTGGTCTCCCAGCACGGATTGCACCCCCGCGAGCCAGATCGCCATGAACTCCCGGGACTTCAGCGCGGTGCGCAAGTCCGACGACGTCCCTGCCACCCAGTGCCTCCCCAGCGTGGTCATCCCGCGACGCACCGTACAACGGTGGCGGAGTTGGGGCGGCAACTTCAGGAAAGTCGAGGTGGTGGAGCGCCGTTGCACCACCACCTCGAAGTGGCGTCTACGCAGGCAGCGGCATTCCCATGGCCGGTGTCGCCACGGCGAGCGGCGCAGAGCTGGCCGTCGGGACGGTCACCATGTCGTCGGTGAAGGCGCAGACCGCGTTTCGTACGCGTTTGGCCTGGTAGAGGGCGGCGTCTGCCTGCGACCCGGCGTGTTCGATCAGCTCCAGCGCCGCCTGATCCGCTCGCGCCTGGTCAGTGTCGCTCGCGTCGAGCGCCGCCCGTAGCGCGGCGAGGTCGAGGTGGGCGGCGCCGATGGACGCTGATATCGCGCGCGAGGCCTTGATCGTCTGGTCGAAGGCTGGCACCCCATCGGCGGCCCACCGGACGGGCTGGTTCCCGCGGCCGGCGAGCACGACCGGCTGACCGTTGTGGTCGGTGGCGTGTACACGGACCTCGGCCAGGGCAGCGCGGATGCGCTCGGCGGCGACCACGCCAGCGGTGAGGTCACCGGGTGCGGCGACGACGATTTCCTCGCCGCCGAGCCGGGCGATCACGGCGTGATCGTGGGCGCGCACGACGCCACGCACGGTCGCGGCGGCCTTAATGAGCACCTTGTCGCCAGTCGGGTGGCCCCAGAGATCGTTGATCGTCTTGAAGTGGTCCAGATCGAGTTGAAGCACGAACAGCTGGATGCCGATGTCCGCACAATGCCGGCCGAGTGCGACTGCGCTGGCGGCCCATCCCTTGCGGTTGAGGAGCTGCGTCAGTGGGTCGGTGCAGGCGTTGCGGTGTTCGGTGCTGGCCCGGTCGAGGGCCTTGTCACGTTCGGCGATGGCCGATTGGACGGCGGCCTGGTGTTCGGCAAGTAGTCGTTCCTGGCTGGTAGCGCGCTGCCCCGCGCGATCGAGTGCGATGGTGGCCGCGGTGACCGGTCCGGCGACCACGAGCGGCGCCCACCACCAGCCCGCCGCGCCGACCACGACGCCCAGCAGCAGCATCGCGGCCTCCAAAGCGTTGTCCGTCGGAGTGCCGAGTGTCTCTTTCCAGGGCATGCGCGGGTTGCTGGTCATCCGGATGACGTTGCCGATCAGTAGTGCCTGGATCGCGCCGTGGACGCCGGCCGCACCAACGAGGATGCCGAGCTCCGTCAGCTGGGCGATGCCGTCGCCCCGTGTCGTGGTAACCATCTGCGCAATCACGTGAGCGGCCAGCGCGGACAGCAGGATCGACGCGGTTCCGAATGCCACCTGGTGCGGTGGCCGGCGACGCATGCAGGCTGTCGCGACCCGCATGGCCACGATCATCCCGATCAGCAACGGCGCCGGCAGCACGACCACCGACGCGAACGTGAAGACTGACCGCAAGTCGATGTGCGGGCCCGTGCCTGCCGTGGCGTCACGACGGCGTTCCTCATGCCGCCATGCGATCACGTTGTGGACGGTCACCGCCGACGCTAGTCCCGCAGCCCACCACCATGAGGCGGCCGTTACCGGCGGCGAATACACGACCGACCAGACGCCGCTTGTGACAGCGGTCACACATACACAGAGTATCCAGGCCACGACCAGCGGAGGTCGTTTCCAGAGATGCCACGCGGCCAGCGCACGCCACAACCTGGTATGGCCCTGGTGACGACCACAGGAGATCCTGACCGCAGCGCGTCGGGACGCGGTGCGCACAACGGTCGAAGCGCGAGGCTGATTCGGTCTCGCGCGGACATCTCCGAGAGGGGACACGCTGGAGGCCAACGTGCTTGTCCCCTCCTCCGCCCACGGTACGTCAAGGAGGAGGTGATCAGTGTGGACATCAACCGCGACCGGGACTGGTGATTCTATTATCTCCGGATTCAGGGTCTCCGGGTTGTGCATTGAGGTACCCCCGTACCAGCCGTAGCGCCCAGCGTGTCGGCGTATGACCTGGGAGGCCTGCATCTCGTTACGGCGCGGCGACGGGCCAACGTCGCCGCGCCTTCCGCAATCCCCCAGATCGCTTGCCGGCGCAGATGTTCTGCATGGCCACACTAGACATTATTTCCAGGCTAGCCGATCCCGGTTCTTAAAAAGCACCGAGATGGAGTAATCCAACTCGGCGCGGTGACATTGCGTTTCTTGACAAGAGCTCCCGGCTATGACTCGAAGGTCGGCGAAAGCCGCCTCCGCCGAGGGCAATATGGTCCCTACCAGCGGTTATGTCTGATCAAGTCAGCGGCGACAGGCGTCGTCAAACGGCCCATCGGGCCGACACCCTGCGTGATCGAGCGTTCGACCGGGATGACTCGGGCTTGGTTCTAAGTAGATTCGACGTTGACCCCTGAGTATCTACTTACGTCGGCGAGGGCGATGAGTTTAAGTAGGTTTCGCCGCCAATTCTGAGTGCCACTTTCGGGTATCAACCGGGGGGCTCCATATTTCTATGGATGCCATTCGGGTGACGATCGGCTCGCCCATTAGCGAGAGAGTGTGTCGCTCCGTCATCGGCCGCCGCGCTCCCCTTGGCCTTTGTGGCCGCACGCAGGAGCAGGTGAGTACCTGCCAGAGCGCTACCAGATCACCGGCAGCGCTCGGACACCGCGGACTAGGCGGTCCGTCCGCCATTCGATCTGCTCGGGTTCGACAGCAAGGCGTAGCTGCGGGAAGCGCGTGACCAGCGACGCGAGGGTGGTGCGGAGTTCGAGGCGAGCTAGTTGCGCGCCAAGGCAGTGGTGTGCGCCGTGGCCGAAGATGACGTGCGGATTCGGGCTGCGGTCCAGGACGAGGCTGTCCGGGTCGGCGAAGACTTCGGGATCGCGGTTGGCGGCGCAGACCTGGACCAGCACAGCGTCGCCGGCGGCGATGTGCTGGCCGCCGAGTTCGATGTCGGTCCGCGCGATCCGGGCGAAGTCAGCGGCTGCGGACATGGGGATGTAGCGCAGCAGCTCCTCGACGGCGCCGGGGATCATGGAGGGCCCGCCGGCGACCAAAGTCTCCCAGCGATCAGGTTCGGCCAGCAGGACAAAGGCCATGTTGCCGATCTGGTTGGCGGTGGTTTCGTGGCCGCTGATCAACAGGGTCACGCCCAGGCGGACCAACTCCTCCTCGGACAGCTTGTCGCCATGATCGCGCGCGGACACCAGAGCCGACAGAAGATCGTCCGTCGGGCGGCTCCGCCGTTCAGCGATAAGGTCGGACAGGTAGGTGTTGAGGTTGTCCCTGGCAGTGACCGGGTCGACGGAGCCGTCTTCCCCGAGCGCGAGTGTGGCCTCCGTCCAGGCCCGGAACGTCTCGTGGTCGTCGCCAGGGACGCCCAGCAACTCGCAGATCACGCTCGCGGGAAGCGGCCAGGCCAGACCCTCGGCCAGGTCTGCCGGCGGGCCCGCGCTGATCATCGTGTCGAGCAGGCCGTCGACCAGGGTTTGGATGCGGCTTCGCATCTGCTCGATGCGTCGTGTGGTGAAGGCCTGCGCCACGAGTTTGCGCAGCCGAGTATGCCTGGGCGGATCCATGCTGAGAATCTGGTCCGGTGAATCCATCGGAGGGCGCGAGCGTGGGGTGTCCCGGCCAGCCGCTTCCGCGCGAGAGAAGCGTTGATCGCCGAGCACAACCTTCGTGTCGTGGTAGTCGGTTACCAGCCATGCTTCGCCCCCGTAGGGCATCGTGACTCGCACCGGGCCGGCGCCGCGTAGGCGGCGGTAGCCGGGGTGCTGATCGAGCCCTGTTGCCGGTCCGAACGGATAGCGCGGTGCCTCGCCGGTCATGTGGGTCCCCCTCGTCCTTCGCCGGGTCCATGCCAGCCATGGGTGACCGGCCACTACAGCAGACCGGAGGACGTCCCGGACTTCAATCCGCCGGCTGAATCGGCACCGAAAGTACCGGGACCCTGACCGTCCGTTTGTCCTCGCCGATCGGGTGGTGTTCGCTGTCCTGTGTGGCAGACACGCGATCATCGAAGGCCGAGGCAGCATCGGCGCTGCCGGCTGCGCGGTCGCCGCTGGTCGGTCGCGCGGATCTGATCAACGCGGTGATCGCGGACCTGGCCGCTGCCGTGTTAGTGACGCTCGACGGCGTCGGGGGCGTCGGGAAGACCTCGGTGGCCCTGGCCGTCGCGCGGGAGATGGCTGCGGCCATGTCCGTGACGGTGGTCGAGCTGAAACCGCATCGGGATCCCGACCTGGTCGCTGCCGCTGTCGCCACGACGTTGGGGCTGCACGACAACGACGAGCGGACCATCCTCTCGACGCTGGTCGAGTGGCTGCGCACCAAGCGGATGTTGTTGGTCCTGGACAACTGCGAGCACCTCATCGACGGCGTCGCAGCCTTCGTCGACGCGATCTTGGACGGCGCGCCCGGCGTCCGAATTCTGGCGACCTCGCGTGAAGCACTCCGAGTGGAGGGCGAACGCATCAGGCCGGTTCCGCCGCTGCCGGTCCCGCCGGAAGGGCAGCACCAGTCAGCTCGACATGTACGCGACCTGGCCTATGACTCAGTCCAGCTGCTCGTCACGCGCGCCGCAGATGTCGGTCTGCTGGACTTCGGCGACACCGCCGATCCTGAACTGGTCTCGCTACTCGTTCGGCGACTGGGCGGCATCCCATTGGCGATCGTGCTCGCCGCCGGACGGCTCCGCGGCATGGGCCTGCGGGACATGCTCGAGTCGTCCCGCGGCCTACTAGCAGTCCTGGACCGCAGCGGCCGTGACTCCACGGACGGCCACCAGACCCTGCGGGATTGCATCGCCTGGAGCGAGAGCCTATGCAGCCCCGCCGGCCGGGACCTCTGGATGCGGCTGTCGGTGTTCGCGGGCGACTTCGACATCCAGGCGGCGGAGGCAGTCTGCGCCGATCGAGACTCTAACGGACTGATCGGCGCCGAATCCATCGTGGATGTCCTGGATTCGTTGGTATGGGCATCGGTAGTCACTCGCGAGCAGACGGTCGATGGCCAAGCCCGCTACCGGCTCTTGGATCCAATCCGAGACTACGGCCTGACCCTTCTGCAAACCTCAACTCCGGACGGCGACACCCAGTGGCACGAGCGCCATGCTGAGTTCTTCTGTCGGGTCGCGACCGAGGTGGCGGCGAAGCGGTTCTCACCATGCGATTCCCTGGTAGTGGACACCGTGCGGCACCACATGCCCGACTTTCGGGTGGCGGTGACATGGTGTCTGAGCCATATCCACCTCACGGATATGGCGATTTCCTTGCTTGCCGCCCTGAGTCAAGCGACCACATGGTTCACTGCGGCCTCCGTCGCAGAAGGGCAGCGTTATTTGATACGAGCACTCGGAATGCCCGATGCGCGACCGAGCATTCAACGAATGGTCGTTTTCACGCACACAGTGTGGCACGCGATGTTGCAGAACGATCCTGCCGCCGAGGACTGGGCGAATCGGTGCCAACACGCCGCGAAAGAAACAGCGGAATCTGAACCGCGCCACGCGGTAACCGCTCACGCATTGGCCGATTTTGCTGAGGGTGTGCACCTTCTCTTCGGCAAGGAAGATGCACGTGCGATCGACGTGCTCGGCAACGCGGTCGCCGCCTTGCGTTCGGGCGAAATGCCCACCTATTTTCATCTGAGCACCTTGTATCTTGCCCAAGCAGGGATGAAATTCGACGATCTTGCTGTGGCGGACAGGGCCAGCCAGGAATGTCTCGTGCATGCCGAGGCTCACGCGGCGGGGCACTCGCTGAGCTGGGCCAGGTGGGTACGCGGCCTCGTCGAACTGGAGATCGGGGAGGCCGCGAAGGCTCGCGAGCGCTTCGAACAGGCCCTCCGGGTGCAGCGAGATCTGGGCACCTACTGGGGGACCGAGTTCATGGTTGAGACCCTTGCACGATGCGCGGCGGTGGCACGTGAACATCTACGCGCGGCGCAATTGCTCGGCGCAGCATCCAAGCTGAGCACGGTGGCTGGGGCAGACAACTCGGGGCCATCTTTCCCTGCCCCGCATACGACCACTGAGAATCTTATTCGCGAACATCTCGGTGCAGAACAGTATCGCAGCGCCTACCACGCCGGCGCGTCACTGACGTTCGACGACGCCGTTGCATTGGCCTTGGGAGAACAGTCAACCTCTGTGTTGTCAGACAGGCAATTTGAGGTCGCACGGCTTGTCGCGCAGGGGTTGACGAACGAGGCTATCGCAAAGGAGTTGCATATAGCTGAGTCTACTGTTCACACCCATGTTCGCGATGTTCTAAGAAAGCTGAAAGTTTCCAACCGTGCAGGCATCGCGGCCTGGTTTACTCGGTATGCGGCCAACCCGTAGGCCGGGCGCTGAGCGCGTCTACTTCCGTCCAGTCCGCGTCTCGGCGAGCATGGCGACACCGTGCGACATCAACCTCTCACCTATCGTGATGTCCGACCATACGGCGGAGTATATGGTCCGCGATTCACCCGCCCGCTGGCCGAACATCAGGTGCTTGATCAGAAGAACCAGCCGGAGGGAGCCAGCCATCAGCTCTGGCCGGCAACAATCCTCGTTCAGCTTCGAAGGTAGGGGAATCAACCCGGCTGGCGTTCCCAGGAGTTCGAACATCCGTGCAGTCCACTTCGTACATCGACAGGCCTGGCGCACCGTTGGCCCGCCATCCCCGGGTGGCGCCGGCCGGCGCGAGTCGAGGTCGGTCACCGTCGCCTCGTCATCGGCTGCATACCGCCCAGACGCGGCTCGCCGCGTGCCGCAGGTCCGCCGAGTAGTGCTCGTCCCAGTCGTCGAAGTCGTTCCCGAGCTCGTGGATCAGCGCGTCGTGCTGGGGGTGCCCGGCAGCGTGCCCGCAGTGACCACGCCGATCCCGACGTCTCAGTACGACGCCCTGCATGACCGCGTCGTCCGGGTCGGCTGGCGGTGTGGGCAGCAGCATCGCGCGTGTGCGCAGAACCGGGGGCACCGCGCGGCGCACCAGCAGGTCGCCGTCGCGCTCGACCGCGCCCCGCGGAGCGCGGGGCAGCAGTCGGCGTTCCCGCTCGGTCAGGTCGTCTACCGCGACCGGGACACCGGCCGGCAGGCCCATCATGGCCTCCAGCACGGCCCGGTCAGTCCGTCCGATGCACGTCGGGCATCGGACGGCGGACATCCCACTCCAGCAGCGCGTGTCCACTCTTGCGGTAGTAGTCCCGTTTTTCGGCTTTGCGCTGTTCGTAGTCCTCACGGCCGAGGACGCCCCAGACTTCGACGTAGGTGGGCGGATCGGTGTCGATCAACACGAAGTCCGGCAGCGTCGCCATGAGGTCCGGGTCGTAACGCAAGGGCTTGATGAACACGCGGCCGGCGCTGATCAACGCGTCCGCCATCGTCAGCTCGTAGCTGGAGTCGACGGGGATGTAGGCGAAGTTGGTGGGCATCACGGCCATGTCGTCAACGCGAAGGTATCCCTTCGGGCTTCTGCTGATCACGCACAGCGCGATGCGTCGTCCGGAGTTCCGGCTGTGCTCGTCGGTGAAGGCGACGCGGTAGGAGTTCTGGACCCGTTCGATCAGTTCGGGGCTGGCGTAGGCGGCGTCGGGCAAGTGTGCGAACTGGACCCGCATGCTGAAGCGGGCAGGGACGATGTCGCGGAGCTCGCCGAGCACCAGCGCGTGGCGGCGCACGGGGCCGACGGTGTCGAGTTGCCGCAGGAACGCCTGCCAGGCTGCGCGGTTGCCGGCGGTTTCGTCAGGGCGTTCCTTGCGATAGGGCGGGATGACGTGCAGCACCTCGGGCAGCGGGAAGCCCTTGGTCGAGCACTGCGCGACCTGGTCAACAAGCGCCGGTTGGCAGTCCCGCCAGCGGCGGCGCGTGATGGACGAGTGCACCGCTAGCTCGGGTTCCCAGAGGAAGTGCACCAAGCCGAGCAGGCCCAGCCCACGCTGGGACACGGCCTGCTCGCCGAGAGCATGAAGATGCGCCGGGGTCCGGTCGGCCGGGTCAGTGCGGGTGGTCAAGGGGACAGCGAGTCGCAGGCGGATGCCGTCGTTGGTGTTGTCGATCGCGCCGTCGCGTTCGTAGCCGGCCCGACCGGACAACTCGGGGTCGGCGCGGTACCACAGGCAGCTCGGGGCGTGGTTGTGCCCGTCGTTGGGCCATCCGGCAAGGTGCAGGCGGCCGACGCGGCGGCGAATCACCAGCCGCAGCGGCCGGCCGGGCCGGCAGAGGCATTCGGCGTGGCCGACCTCGGCGCGAGCGGCGGCAAGCAGGTGCGCGTACCGCTCGGGATAGGTTCGCAGTGCTGCCGCCGGCAGGACGCGACCAGCCACACGGACGGTCGTCGCGGATTCGTAGCCTGGTACGTCAGATTCTGCCGGCGGCATCGGGTCTCCGCCCTCCCTGTGCTGTTACTGGAAGCCAGTGTCCTCGGTGTCAAGACGTTTGAGCACGCCTCGCATTCGCGGGAGCACTGTGGCTCCGCCAGATCTTTCGATGTGCGCCAGGAGCCGATCGAGCAGTTCGAGTACTTCCGGCGAGCTGATCTCGGCCACCCTCAGCAGCACGGAGCGTTTCGCGGAATCTGGCCCGTTGTGGACTAGAGCACGCGCGACCGCCGCCTCGTCGGGTGACAGCCTGTGGTCGAGCGGGCTCACCGAGCAAGGCAGCATCCACCACAGCGGGTCGGTGTCGAACGCCAGCGCGAGCGGCACCAGGACATCGGTCGAAGGTGTGCGGATGCCCTTGCGGAGTCGTCCGATGGTGGTGATGTCGAGTCCGGAGCGTTCGGCGATCAGGGTGTTGCTGAACCGGTTCTCACGTGGTCTCGTGCCGCGCCGATCGTCGGGTTCCGTGGGCGGCGGCGGACTGTTGCTTCCTCTGTCCTTTTCGGCGGCGCGGTCGATGGGCACCTCGGCGAACAGCTGGTTGAACTTGGTTTGCCAGCGCGTCGGGTCGGTGAGGTCGGCATAGGTGTCGGGTGTGACGGGCACGGAACGCATCACTCCAGGTGGGACGGGGTGGCGGGTCGTGTCCAACCTACCCATCCGCCTCTCGTCAACGCTACGCCGTTGGAGTGAAAACTTGCCACTCGGCTAGTTAGACTCTGAGTGATCGGGTAGATCTTTCATCACACGTAAATGCAGGTAGATCCACCTACAAGCAACTACAGTGAGTCAAATCTGGGGGAGTGCAGGCGCGGACCGACGCGGTCCTGCCTGCGAGGTGCTCAGGGCGAGTGAGACCCAGGGAGCGCCACCACCAAAGGCCGGCCGCTGCGGATGTGCGACTGGACGCGCCCCCCAGGTGTCGTCGTACAGGATCCCGCGCGGCCGCACTGGTCCCGCCCGTGGTCGCCCCGCGGGTCACGGGTACGGCGCCACGGGCGGGACCAGTCGCAGCGCCGAGGGGGAAGACGAGTTCTTCCCGCCAGCTCTCATGATCAATTGCGGGCCGGCGGACCGCGCGGCTTGAGGGCGCACGCCAAGGGGCACAACGACGGAGCCGAGGATGGTATGCCAGCCCAAGATGACAGCAGGTACGCCGAGTACACCTCACATCATGCCAGCTGGGCGGACTCAGCCAAGAACTCGGTGCGGGTAGCCGTGGTGGGCGTCGGCAACTGCGCGGCGTCGCTGGTGCAGGGGGTGCACTACTACCGGGACGCCGAGCCGGGGACGCGGGTGCCCGGCCTGATGCACGTCCAGTTCGGCGAGTACCACGTGCGGGACGTGGAGTTCGTCGCCGCGTTCGACGTGGACGCCAAGAAGGTCGGCCTCGACCTGTCCGAGGCCATCCTGACCAGCGAGAACAACACCATCAAGATCGCCGACGTGCCGCCGCTCGGGGTGCCCGTGCAGCGTGGGCACACCCTCGACGGACTCGGCCGGTACTACCGGGAGACGATCGAGGAGTCCGACGAGGACCCGGTCGACGTGGTCAAGGCGCTGCGGGACGCCCAGGTCGACGTGCTGGTCTCCTACCTCCCGGTCGGCTCCGAGGAGGCGGACCGCTTCTACGCCCAGTGCGCCATCGACGCTCACGTCGCCTTCGTCAACGCGCTGCCGGTGTTCATCGCCTCCGACCCGGCCTGGGCCGCCAAGTTCGCCGAGGCCGGCGTGCCGATCGTCGGCGACGACATCAAGTCTCAGGTCGGGGCGACCATCACGCACCGCGTGCTGGCCAAGCTGTTCGAGGACCGGGGCGTGCTGCTGGACCGGACCATGCAGCTCAACGTCGGCGGCAACATGGACTTCAAGAACATGCTGGAGCGCGACCGGCTGGAGTCGAAGAAGATCTCCAAGACGCAGTCCGTGACCTCGCAGGTCGACCGTGACCTCGGGGCCCGCAACGTGCACATCGGCCCGTCCGACTACGTGCAGTGGCTCGACGACCGCAAGTGGGCCTACGTCCGGCTGGAGGGCCGCGCCTTCGGCGACGTGCCGCTGAACCTGGAGTACAAGCTGGAGGTCTGGGACTCCCCCAACTCCGCCGGCATCATCATCGACGCCGTCCGCGCCGCCAAGATCGCCCTGGATCGCGGCATCGGCGGACCGATCCTGTCCGCCTCCTCCTACTTCATGAAGTCGCCGCCGGAGCAGTACTCCGACTCGGTGGCCCACGAGGCCGTGGAGAAGTTCATCCGCGGCGAACTGGAGCGCTGACAGACCCTGTAACGAGGAAAGGTGCGATCTGTGGGCCCGATACTCGGACTTCTTGCCGGCCTTCTCACCACGGGCGCGTGGCTTCCCCAGGTGCTGAAGACTCTCCGGACACGGGAAACTGGTGACTTCGCGTGGGCTTATCTTCTCACATTCGGCAGCGGGCTCGTCTGCTGGAACATCTACGGCGTGATACAGGGCGACTTACCGCTAATCCTGGCCAATGCCGTGTCCTTGCTCCTGTTGGCCGCGATCATCGCCGTCAAGTTCAGACACGACAACTGGCGTTGGCGCGGAAAGAATAGCGTCACCAAACACAGTGAAATCTCGCGGCACCGCGAGGCGAGGCAATCAGCTCATTCAGTCCACCGCTAGGGCGTGACTGAGCGTAGGCGGAGTCAATCGCCAGTGTCGAGGGGGAAGGATTTACTATGCCAGCACCAGGGCGCCAGGTCGGCATCGTGCTCTGCATCGTCGTCGGGGCCGCCACGATCGCGGCCTGCAACGGTCCGCCGCCAGCGCTGACACCAGCTCGGCCGCCAGCCACCACGGTGACCCTGCCGCCTCCCGATCGCCAGGGGCCGATGATCACGGTCGACGGGGAGGCGATTTGGCTCACCAACCATCCCGGTTGCGGCGAATTGGTGCTGGGCTCCCCGACGGATCCCGCGCATCGCCAGCGGCTACGCCTGAGCGAGCCGATCTTCGAGCAGTTCATGCGCCAGGCACTGACCGGGGACACCCCGGCTACCGAGCGGGTCCGCCTGGTCGGCTACATCGCGGAAGCTGCGACATCACCATGCAGCCGTGAGCGCGCTTTCGTCATCCAGCAGGTCACGTCCGCGTTCGGCCAATAGTTAATCTCGACACTCAACTCCGGCCACATGCCCGGCCGGCGATTTCGCGCGCCGAAAAACCGACCGAATAAGCGGCGACCGAAAGCCGTTCGGAAGATTTGCAGGATGCATTGACGGATCATGTCGCGTCAGTGCAGGGTGTTGCCGACGTCGTCGAACATGCGACTCAACCGGCTAGGACTGTCGTCGGCGATCAAAAGAACAAGCGAGCGCACGCTTCGGCGGCCTGCACGCTCCGAGATTGTGCGCGCGAGGTCCAACTACCAGGGAAATACGCGAGCGCAGGCAGCTCGCTTCGGGTGTCGTTCACGGAAACTCAAATACGGGGGCTTTCATGTCATTTCGACCATCTCGTGCTGCCGTAGTAGCGGCCGGGTGTGTGGCGCTGGCCGGCGCGATGGCGACGACCGCGGCGGCTCAGGTCAGCGACGGCACCGCGCGTGCGGTCATCGCCGGCTCCACGCCGGCCTGGGCAACGATCTCCAGCCAGGTGGGCGACGCCAACGGCGCGGCCGTGCGGCACGTGCAGTTGGCGTTAGGGCTGCGCGACGAGGCCGGCGCGGAGTCGCTGGCCACGGCGG
>NZ_KK037166.1:11465498-11466960 GCF_000568255.1 Kutzneria sp. 744 | reverse complement strand
CAGCAGATGGTTCCGCGCCCGGGCGGCGCCGGTGTGCAGCCGGCCGCCGCTGGGCAGACCTGCGCGCACTACTGGGGTGAGCAGTCGAACCCGGCGGTGCCGACCAAGTACTCCGGCGGCGACCAGAGCAATGCGCTCTGCGGCTACCGCACCGCGCAGGCCCGCGCGATCTACGGCCTGGGTGCGGGCAACACCGGCGCGGGCACGAGCGTGGGCATCGTCGGCGCGTACAACCTCGGGTCCATCGTGTCCGACACCAATCGAGCGGCGCAGGACTTTGGGAACGCGCCTCTCGTTGACGGCCAGTACACGACGGTGCTGCCCGCTGGCGGATTCCACGACATGCCCTCCTGCGACACCCCGGAGGCATGGGCCAGCGAGCAGGCCCTGGACGTGCAGGCCGTGCACACCCTCGCGCCGGCCGCGAAGATCACGTTCTACGCCGGGGCGGACTGCGCCCAGGGGATCTACGACGCGCTCAACACGGCCGTCAGCCAGGACGCGGTCAGCGTGATCACGAACTCGTGGGCCACCCCGGGCGAGAACGATGTGGCTCCGGCCGTGCGGGACCAGCTGACCTCGATCGCGGTGCAGGCCGCGATCCAGGGACAGGCGATCCTGTTCAGCAGCGGCGACGCCGGCGACAACTCGGGGATCAAGGACAGCTACGGGGTCGCTCAGCCCGCGCAGCCTGGGTTCCCCGCCTCCGACCCGTGGGTCACGGCCGTCGGCGGCACCTCGGTCGCGCTCAACGCCAACAACTCCGTCCGATTCCAAACGGGCTGGGAGGACGGCGGCGAGGCCCTGTCCGGCGGGCAGTGGACGCCGTTGCCGGCCGATCAGGGCCATTTCGCGGGCGGTTCCAGCGGCGGCGTGTCGTCGGTCTTCGGGGCCCCGGACTACCAGGCTGGCGTGGTGCCGGCGAGCGTGGCCGGCGGGCACCGGGCGGTGCCGGACATCGCGATGCTGGCTTCGGCGTACACCGGCCTGGCCGTGGGGTTCACCGCGACCGATGCCAAGGGGAATTCCCAGTATGTCGAGTTTCCGGCGGGCGGCACCTCGCTGTCGTCGCCGCTGCTGGCCGGCATGGTCGCCGACACCGAGCAGGCCCAGCACCTCGATCGGTTCGGGTTCTTGAACCCGGCGATTTATGCGCTGAACGGCGGAAAGGCGATCACGGATGTGACCGCGCACCCGGCTGGTGCGTGGACGCCGGGCCTGTTCTCGTTCGGCGGCGTGCCGGTCCCGTCACAGGGCGGGAGCTATCTGGTCGATTTCGATGCCAAGCCGCAGACGCTCCAGAGCGGCAGCGGCTGGGACATGGTGACCGGCGTGGGCACGCCAAACGCCGCGTTCCTGGCCGAACTGGGCCAGTGATGCCGTGGTGCGGCGGGCCACGTGGGGTGTCCGCCGCACCACCTCCCACGCAACAGACCGTGACATGGCAAGGAGAATCGTCATG
>NZ_KK037166.1:11442517-11465398 GCF_000568255.1 Kutzneria sp. 744 | reverse complement strand
CCGGGCTGGGCGCGCGTGTTGTTGCCGGACAGGCCGAACTCGTCGACGGGCTGGCTGGCCGTCGACGACCGGGTGACCACGGCGCACACGCCGTACGTCATCACCGTCGACCGGGCCACGTTCACGTTGACCCTGTTACGGGACGGTGCTCAGGTCGGCCGGTGGACGGTGGGCGTCGGGAAACTGGCGGCGCAGGGCGGGAAGCCGGAGTCGATTACCCCGGTCGGGAGGACGTTCGTTCTCGGCGACGTCCTCGAGGCGCATCCCACCTATAGCCCCGTGATCCTTCCGCTGGGCGTGCATTCGAACGTGTTCTCATCGTATGGCGGTGGGCCGGGCGAGGTCGGCGTCCACTCGTGGCCGACGTCCACTGTGTACGGACAGAACTCCAGCGACGGCTGCATCCGCGTGCCGCTGGACGCTCTGCAAGTTCTCAGCACCACCGTGCCGCTGGGCACTGCCGTGCTGATCACGTAATAACCATCCCGGCCCGCATGCGGGCCGGCCACTTCGAGGGGGACTTCGTGGTCCGCTCTACCCATTTCCGTACACCACGCACGATCCTGGTCGGGACGCTCGCCGTGGCGAGCCTCGCCGCCGTCGTCGGGCTGGCGTTGTCCGGGTCAATCGCATCGGCGCAGGCCGCCGGAGAGTCCACCGCCTTCGGCATCTCGGCCAGCGGCACGGACAAGGTGCCCGCGCAGCCCTATGTCGCTTCGGCCGGCGCGGTGCAGTCCCAGTCCGCCCCCGGGGTGGACTCCCAGGGCGGTGTGCACGCATCGTCGCTGTCGGTGTCCGCCGGCGCCGGGACCGCCTCGGCGACCGTCGGCAGCGTGACCTTCGGCGCCGTGACGATCAGCAATATCTCGGCAACCTGCAAGAACGGCATCGCCAGTGGCGGCCGCACCGGCACCGAGACGCACGGCCTGTTGACCGTCACCTGGGGCATCGCCTCCGGAGGGCATGCGGTCGGCGCGACGATGGTGCTGAAAGACGTCAAGGGCCGGGTCTCCCAGACCGTCGAGGCCGCCGGCGTGACGTGCAAACAGGGCTCGACTCCTCCCCCGCCGACGACCACGACCGTTGTGCCGCCGACCGGAACGCCGACGCACCAGCCGACCACGACACGGCCGGCGCCGCCGAGCTCGCGGACTCCGGGCGCGACGTCGGTACCACCGGCGACGCCGGGCAAGCCGGCCAACGGCAACGCGATCGTCACGGGCTGAGCCCTTCGTTCCGGCGTCCTGCCCGCGCCAGTTGAATGGGCTGGACGCCGGACGAGCGCGGGCTTCACGACGCCGAGGGCCGCCGACGAGAACTGCGAGACATCGGGCGCCGATACTCCATAAGTGTGGAAACTTGCCAATTGGCTAGTTAGACGCAGCGTAGCCAGGTAGACCTGATGTTGGACATAACAGCAGGTAGAAAGCATTCAAGCAGTCACGGATGGTAGCGGCCGTGCGTTGGTCGCGCGACTTGCGCGCGTCCCCATTGCTGACGTTCCTCGGGCGCGGACGTCTCACCGCCTCCGCCGCGAGGCACACAGCGCCCCGACGCCCACACGGACGTCCGACTGCGAGCACCGCCTCTGGGGGGGAGGAGAACACATTGCGAGGACCAGAGAACCCCGTGCTGCGCCTGATTCTCGGCCCCGACTACCGGCAGAGGTTCCGGCGCCGGCGCTCGGCGGGTCGTGGACCAGGCTCCGCAACCACCGGCACAGCACCGGGTCGTCCACCCGCTGGCTGGCCTTCCCCGCCTGGGTGGCCGCCACCCGGCCCCGCCGTGCGGGCTGGTGCCTGGCCGCCCGCCGTCCAACATGCCTCATCGCCGCATCCGCAGCCACCGGCATTCGACGCCGCTACCACTCAACGCGTGCCGGCGGCGCAGATCGCCTCCCTGTCGGGCACCTTGCCTCCGACCTCGACGAGTGCGGCCGCACCGGCGGCAGCGTGGGAGGTGGTGCCCGTTCCGCGGGAATCGGGCTGGGTTCGGCTGCGCCGTGCCGCACTGCTGCTGGTGATCGGGGTGCTCACGGTGACCGGCGGGTTCACGGTGGCTGACCGGATCCTTGCGTTCGTGCGCCCGCCCGCAACGTCCGCGAGCAGTTCCACGCCCACGGTGTCGGACACCGCGATGTCGGGGTGGGCGGCGGTGGTGGCCACCGACTACTTGTCCTGGGACAGCGCCGACAAAACCACCCGGCAGACGGCGCTGGCCCGCTACGCCCCGTCGACCACGACAGTGATCGACGGCTGGGACGGCACCGGCCGGCAGTCCGCCGACGCAGCGCAGACCATCGCAATAACCCGAGGCGCCGGCGACAGCGCGGTGGCCACGGTCCGGGTCCGAGTCACGCCGTACGCCGGCGCGCCGGCCGGCTCGTCGACGAGCAGCTCGGCCGACGCTGACGGCAACGCCGCCTCCCAGCCGATGCCCGGAGCCACCGGGTGGACCGCGCTGCCAGGGCGATGGGTCACCCTGGCGATGCCGCTGGCGCAGCGCGCCGGGCGGATGGTCGTCACGACCACGCCGGCGCTGGTCGGCTCCCCGCCCACCGTCGCCCCGGCAGCGGCCGTGGCCGACGGCGATGCCGGTGACGACGGCTTCGCGGCCGCCACCAAGGACACGGTCTCGACATTGCTGCGCGCGTACGCGACCGGCCAGCTCGACTACGCCCGTGCCGCTGGCACGACTTTCGCCGGCCTGGCCTCGACGGCCGCGCTGGACTCGGTGCAGACCTGGCGGGCCCCGACGGTGGCCCCGGGCGCGCAGGCGACCACCAGGACTGGCGACGCGACCGTCACCTGGGCGCTGTCCGGCGGCGCCGGGAAGCTGACCTGCTCCTACCTGATCACGCTGCAACAACAGGACCAGCGGTGGTTCTTGGCCGCGGTGTCCCCCGAGACCGAGGGGGTGTCGAGATGAGCCTTATCGCGCACGCCGACCTGGTGCTGGCCGCCGGGATCTTCCGGGACGACGGCAGCGGCATCAAGAACGCGGTCCTGCCGTTCCTGGGCACGATCCTGATCATCGCGCTGGTGGTGAAGCTGCTGCGGGAATGGGGCAAGGACAACTTCGGGCAGATGATCACCGTCGCCGTGGCGGCGGTGCCCGTGGTGCTGTTCCTGTTCCTGCCTGACCAGGGGATCGCCATCCTCAAGGCGATCGGCCAGACCGTGTTCGGGGGTGGCTGACGTGGCGCTGACGCTGCCCACCGACACCCCCCACATCGCGTTCGAGAGCCGGCAGTACGAGTTGTTCGGCCAGCCCATCAGCCAGGGCATCCGCCGCCGGCGGATGGGGATCGGCGCCGTGGTCGTCATCGTGTGGGCGGGGCTGATGTTGCTGATCCTGGTGGGGATCTGCGGGCTGCCGCTGATCAACCAGTACATCGGGCTGATCTACGTCGCCCCGCCGGCGGGTGCGCTCGTGCTCGCGTTTCGCGTCGACGAGACGGGCCGGATGGCGGCGAACACCTTCTACGACTGGCTGTTGTCGCGGCTTCCCGGCCGCCGTCGGATCATCCGCAACCCGCTGTCGGCGCATCCGCACCGGCAGCGACAGGTCGTGCGGATGATCGTGGTCGCCGAGATCCGCCACGCCCCGCCGGGCCAGGACAGGGCAGGCCGGCGGAAAACGAAGTCAAGGGGGGAACGGGCGTGACGCGCACGCGCAGGGTCAACGTCACACGGCAGCAGCTGGAGAGAATCACCACCCCGATTGCGCGGCCGCTGCTGATCGAGGACGGCATCGAGATCACCGACACGGGCGTGTGGGCGTGGGTGGAGATCCCGGCCACCGCGACCTACCTACTGGAGGAGCAGGAACTGGTCGACGCGACACTGGCGAACTCGACCGCGCTGGCGGCCGCTCTCCCGCCGGACACCGAGTTCCACATCAAGATCGTGTGGCGGCCAACCAGCGGCGCGGAGTACGCGCGCAGCTGGGCCGCCATCGAGTCGGTGCGGGCGCCGCTGGCCGAGCAGTACATCGCGCTCGGCGGTGAGCGGATCGACGCGAACGCCGCCGCCGGCCGGTTCCGCCAGCGAGTCGTGTTGCTGGGCGTGCGCTGGCCTGATCGCTCCCAGACTGACCGCGGCCGGCAGGTGACGCGGATGCTGCGCTCGGCGTCGGCCGAGTTGCGCGAAGCCGGCCAGCGCTGCGACGCGGTCCGGCCGGCCGTTGACCGGTGGATGCAGCAGGTGGCCCAGCCGCCGCTGCGTGGCCGTCCGGCCAGCGCCGGCACGATCGCCTGGGCCTACGCACGCGAGCTGCGACGAGGTGTCGACCTGGACGTGCCCGACGACGACACCCTGTCCGGCGGGCGGCTGGTGAGCCTCATGGACGGGCAGATGGACCCCACCCGCAGCGACAACCACGTGGTGGTCACCGACGCCCGCACCGGAACAGCGCACTACGTCGCCGTGCTGACCACGGCCGTCAACGGGTTCCCGCCCTCAGAGCTGGAGATCCCCGGCGGTGAATGGCTGCAAGTTCTCGCCGACCTCGACGGTGTCGAGGCGAGCCTGCGCGGGTTCAACCACGGGCAGGCCGGCTCGGTCACGCTGTTGGACTCCGCGCGGAAGCTGGTCACCAGCCAAGAACGGGAGTCCACCGCGCATGGCGGCCAGCCGCCGACCGAGGTGCTGGAGGCCGATCAGGCGCTGCGCGCGCGCCGTCACGAGGTCACCCGCCGGCTGGACGTGGAGATCACCACACATCCGCGGTGGATCGTCGATGCCGCCACCGAGGAGGAGTTGGTGCAGCGGGTGGACGCGCTGCGCCGGCATTACGCGGGCACGCTCTCCCTCCAGGTGGTGCCCTACACCCAAGACCTGCTGTGGCAGGAACTGTTGCCCGGCGACACCGTCCGCGTCACCGAGTTCGCGCAGTTGCAGCCGATGCGGACACTCGCGGGATCCTGGTTTCACGGCGGCTCGGTGGTCGGCGACACCACCGGTCCCTACATCGGTGCGAACCTCGGCTCCACCCCGGACCCGGTGCGGTTCCACCTGACCTCGCGGTCAGCCACCGACAAGAGAATGCCGACCGCTGTGGCGTTCACCGGCCAGTCCGGATCCGGCAAGAGCACGGCGGTGATGCTGACCGTGCTCGGTGTGCTGGCCGAGGCCGCGTGGTGTCTGCTGGTAGACGGCAAAGGCGACCTCGGCGGCATCGTCGAGGCCGCCCACGGGCTGCTTGGCGTGCCGGTGCAGGTCATCGACGTCACCAGCGCGGCGGCCTCGGGCAGCATGGACCCGATGCGGTTCGCGCCCGACGCGGACGAGGCCCGCTCGAAAACCCTGGACGTGCTGCTGGGCGCGCTGCACCCGGACGACCGGCGGCGCGCCGAAACGGTGGTGGAGCAGGCGATCGACGCGGTGCTCGCGCGGCCCCGGGAATCCTGGTCGAGCCCGCAGGTGGTCAGCGAGCTCGTGGTCACCGAAGGCGACACGACGGCGGCACGGACGGCGCGGGAGATCGGGGAGATCCTGCGGACCCGCTCGCACGCCGCGGAGATGCGGGTGGTGCTCGGCGCGCTCCCGCCGGACGCGCAGCCGATGCTGTTCGGGCGCGGCCTGGTGTACGTGGACTTGTCCGGGTTGCCGTTGCCGCGGCACAGCCTGGACCCGGTGCAGTGGTCGCCCTCGGAGCGGTGCGCCATGGCCGTGTTCCGGCTCGTGTTCGCCTACGCCTTGCTCCAGAGCCGCCACGCCAGGTCCATGAAGAAGCTGGTGGCTTTGACCGAGCTGCACTTGATCACCCGGTACCCGGAGGGCCGGGGCTACGTGGAGTGGACAGCCCGCACCGGGCGGGCGTTGCAGACCGCGGTCGCGTTGGACACCCAGGACGCCGACGGTTTGGCCGCTGTGCCCGGCCTGGTCGAGCAGTTGGTGACCTCGTTCGCGTTTCGCGCTGAAGGCGATGTCGAGCAGGCGGCGCAGGCGGCGTTGGCGCGCCGCCCGAATCCGGGCCCGGTGTTGCGGGCGGCGCTGGCGAACCTGGATGTGGGGCAGGCGATCATGCGTGATCGACGCAACCGGCTGGCGCCCATTCAGTTCGACCTGCTCAGCGAATGGGTCCGCGATGTGCTCGCGACGGACGCCGCCGAAGACACCGAAGGCGATGTGGAGCAGGCATGAGCAAAGAATCGTTCGACACCGCTACCGATCAGCTCGGGCCGATGACCGTCGGGTCGCGGCCGAGCCCGGGACTCAGGCTCGTCGCCGCCGTGGTGGTGGTCCTGGTGGCTGTGGTCGGCGTGGTCCTGGCCGTGGTGTTCAGCTCCTCCCCCGCCAGGCCCGCTCCGCTGGACCGTGCCGATGCCCGCGCTGTCGGGCTGGAGATGCTGCGCCGACAGGCCATCGGAGACCCGAGCGTGTGCGGGCTGGCCAGCCCCGAGCTGTTGGCGACCCTGCGCCGCGCCGGCACCTGCACCACCGGCGTGGCCAGCGGGCCGGTGCCGACGATCACGCCGCTGTTCTCGCAGGTGTGCGGTGACCGCGCCGGCGTGCAGGCGCAACTGGATCCGGCCGGCCGGGACGGCAAGCCGTATGCGTTCGTGAGCCTGTCCCAAGGCACGGACGGAATGTGGTCGGTGCGCAACGTTGCGATGTTCACCGACCGGGACGGGCTGCGCCCGTACCAATGTGCACCGGGGGCGGGCGGATGATCGGCATCGGACTGCCCTGGCCGGCACGCGTCCACGCCGGCGCCGTACTGGCCGCCGTGTCGGCGCGGATCCAGTGGTGGCAGCTTCGCGCGCCGCGCCTGTTGCGCTGGCTGCTGGCCGATCCCCGCCGGATGTTGGCGCTGGGATGGCTGGTGGCGATGCTGATGGTCGGCACCAGCCACGCCGCGTACGCCGACGATCCGATCATCGGCACCCCGGATCTGGCCCACGGCGGCCCGAAGACGCTGTTCGAGACCTACGGGGTCTTCGACTACAAGGTGACGGTCAAGCCCGACTCCAACAACTCTGGTGGTCTCGGCTTCGAGGAGAGCCTGCTCCAGACGGTCGGCGCGGTCGTCGATATCGTGCTGTGGCTGGGGCTGGGCATCCTGTTCGGCGCGCTCGCGCTGCTGGAGTGGTTCCTGGGCCTCACGATCTACCGCGACTCGGCTGGCGAGATCGACAGCGCCGTGCGGATGATCTCCAACCACGTGTTCTGGCCGATGTTGGCCGCGACGGTGGCGGTCGGCGCGTTCCTGGTCTACGCCCGGTGGCGCGGCGAGGGCGCCGGGTTCGCCTCGGATCTGGGCTGGGTGGTCGCGGCCGCCGTGCTGGGCATCGTGTTCGCCTCCGGCCCGTCCACGATCATGGGCGCGATCGACGACCTGCGCCAGACATTGGGCAACGGCGTCGTCGCCGGCGCCGCGGACTACCTGCACACCGCCGCCAATCCGATCGGGTTCCCGACGCCGCCGATCGGCGGCACCGCTCAAGAGGTGGCCACTCGGACGTTGACCGACGGTATGTGGAATTCCTACGGCGCCACGTTCTGGTGCTTCGTCGAATTCCACGATCTGAGCATCTGCAAGGTCGCCGGGTTTCACGCGATGGCCAACGACAGCACCTGGCAGGGCTGGATGCAGGTGCTCGACAACAACGGCGCGGTGCCCGAGTTCCAGGGCGAGGGCGACTGGATCCGCGGCCAGGACCTCGGCCGGATGGGCATGGCGCTGATGCTGCTGGCGATCGTGCTGCCGCTGGCGTTCCTGCTCGGCAAGCTGATCGTGTCCGGGCTGATCGCGGTGGTCGGCGTGCCGCTCATGCTCATCATCGGCCTGGTGTTCCTGGTCTTCTGGCCGATACCCGGCATTCTCCGACAGATCGGCACCAAGTTCTGGACCTACACGATCGGGCTGGAAATGCAGGCGCTGGTGGTCACCGTCACTGTCTCCGGCGACATGGTGGTCTCGGCGATCATCACCACCCAGACCGGGAAGTACGGGTTCTTCCTGGTCGGCGTGCTCAACATCGTCCTGATGGTGGCCGCGGTCAAGGCACAGGCCTGGCTGGAGATGCTGACCACGGTCGGGGGCGGCAGCTCGATGGGGCTGGGCAGCTTCCTGGTGGCGCGAGCCCTGGGCCGCGGCGCGATGGGCATGGCCGGCCGGCTCATGGGCGGCGTGCGGAGCGCGATGGGCCGCGCGGCGACCGGCGCGGGCAACGCGCTCGACGGCACGATCCGTGGCAGCGCCTCCCTCAAATCGGAGTCGTTCGGCTGGAACCACGGCGTCCGTTGGAAGAAGGGCAGCGGACCGCTGGACATGCCTCGCGGCCCCAAGCCACGGCCGCCACTGGCGTCGCTAGACGGAGGGCCCGGCCGGCGTCCGCTGCGCCCCGGCCCAGCTGGTCCATTGTGGACAGAGAATGACGTGACGACCATGAGGCCGGCGTCACCTGCTGGTTCCCGCACGTGGGTGTCTGGGCGCGAGGGCACGATCCGGGGCCCGGTGCCGGCAGGCCGGTGGACGACACCGGGCCGGCCCACAGACCGGCGTGTTACGCCGGGGGCACGCGATGTTCGTGCCGGCCGGGGCGTCGTCGTGGACAGCCCCACGGCATCGGGCGCGCGATCGGCGGGGCGGCTCGTCCCGCTGTCGAAGGCCACCCCGCCGGTTCGCCGCTCCCTCGGCGCAGGGTCGGGGACCGCCCCGTCGCGGCCGCAGCAGCCACGCAAGGGGGGATCGTGAGCAACGACGCCACCGTGAGCCAGCACGAGGATGCTGTCGGCGGCGCGCACGAGGCGCGAGACGATCACCGCCGAGGCGAGTTGCCGCCGCCCGCGAGCATGCCGTCAGCGGACGAGGCGATGCGGCTTATGGGCCAGGCCTTCGGCGAACTCGCCCCGCTCCCGCGGCTATGGCCCTGGGGGCAGGCGGCCCGCACGCGCCGGGCCGAACGCGCGGAGATCCGGGTGCGCGCCCGGACGGCGCGGCGGGACCTGTCGCGCGCCTGGCACGCCGCAGGCGAGCCCGGGGTGGATTTCTCGCGCACCTGGCGGCCGGTCGGCCCGCGACGCAACGTCGGGGTGATAGCGGGGTTGGCTCTCGTTGTGCTCGTGATTGTGGCCGTGGGCGCGTGGATGTCCTCTGGCACAACGTCAGCGCCACCCACGCCGGCCCCGAACACCGGCGCCATCGCGCTGTCCACTACGGCCCCGCCGCTCTCGACTACCTCCCGCGCCTCGTCGGCACCGACCACCCACGTCTCGACGCTGCTGCCGATTCCCTCGAGCGGGGTGGCGCCGATCATCCCGCCCACGGGAACCGAGGTCGATCCCCGCACGGTCGCGGTGGTCGACGCGCCGGCAGGCCCGCCCACGAGCGCGGAGCTGGCCTCGCCCGAGGGCGCGGCCGCGGCATGGCTGGCCCGGTGGTGCCCGTTCACCTGGACCGAGCAGCTCGCCGTCGCCGAAGCCCGCGCGCGCGCGGCGATGACCGCCAACGGTTGGGGCACCTTCGACCCGGGCGGCAACGCAGCCGCACGAGCGTCGTGGGCGAAAACCGTTGCCGCACACGAAACAGGGCGCTGCTCTGCGGCGTCAGCAGTGGTCAACGCCGACGCGCCCCGCTCCGCCACCGCCGCCGTGGTCATGGTGTCCGCGACCCGCGTGGTGACCGGCTCGGACGGGCCGCCCTACACCGAGCCGGTCACCGCGCAGCGCGTCGTGCTGCGCGGCGCGGACGGCGCATGGCACGTCGACCTGCCTAGCGTGGGTGGGTGATCGCCGATGTTGTGGGCTCGGCTCGCGATACCCGTGGCGGTCATCGTCAGCACTGTCATGTTCGGGCTGATCGTCGCGCTCGGCGGCAACACCGTGGCCAACGCCCAGCCGCCGCCCGGCGGATGCGCCGTGCAGCCCAGTACGGCGACTGCGCCGGCGGCGCAGAAGACCGCGACGCTCAACGCCGACCAGATGGCGGCGGCCCGCACCATCGTCGCGGTCGGCAAGGGCATGGGCATCACCCAACGCGGCACCGCGATTGGCCTGGGCACCGCCATGGCCGAAAGCAGCCTGAACACGGGCGCGACCAACGGGCGCTACGTCGGCTTGTTCCAGCAGCAGGGCGAGCCGTATGCCGACATCACCCGCGCCGATGCCGCGTCTGCCTCGCGCGGGTTCTATCGGGAGCTGCTCCGGGTGGTTCCCAACTACGACAAGGACTCCACGTACGGCGGCGTGGCGTTCGGGGTCGCTGCTCAGGCTGTCGAGAGATCCGATAAGGACGCCTCGTTCTACGCACCATGGGAGACCTGGGCGCTTGCGCTGGCCGCCCAGCTGTACACGGGAACCCCCGCCCAGGGCGGTGGAGGCGACGCGACCGTGACCTGCACCCCGGGCGGAGGGCACGGGCCGGTCCACGTCAAAGTCGACGGCCTGAAGGTCGACGTGCCGGACGGCACGCTGGTCAACAAGCAACCGGTGCACGGCACGTTCACCTTCCCCAACGACCGCACAGCGGCGGCGGCTGCCGCCGCGATGAGCTACTTGGGCACGACTTACGCCTGGGGCGGAGGCGGCCCAAACGGGCCGACCAAAGGCATCCACGACGGCGGCATAGCCGACAAGTACGGCGACTACGCCAAGATCGGCTTCGACTGCTCGGGCCTGACGCTCTATGCCTACGCCCAGGCTGGCATCGCGCTCGCCCGCACCGCCGACCCCCAGCTCACCACCGCCCGGACAACGGCGCCGTATTCCCAAGTCAAGCCGGGCGACCTGCTGTTTTGGGGCGCACCGGCGCACCACGTCGCGCTCTACCTTGGGCAGCTGAACGGCACCCCCTACATGGTGGAGTCCCCGCAGTCCGGCGACCAGGTCATGATCAGCGTTGTGAGGGATCGGGACTCAGATTTCCGTTCCGTCGTCGCCCGGCCCGCCCCATGACGACGACGACCTCGGTCTCCGGCACGGTATCGCGCACCCTGGGTGTGGCCGTCACCAAGAGACACGCTGCCGCATCCGGCCCGGAGAGGTGCCTGTGCCTCGTGTCCGTCTAGGCCGCAACCGGCTGCTGACCCGCCGAGAACGGCTGCGCTCGCAGACTGGTGTCCTGCTCGCGCTGCTGGGAGCCGCGCTGTCCGCGTGGATCGCCGCTGGAGCGGTCGCGTACGTCAGCGGGATCGGCTGGTCACCGCCGACCCTGCACGTACGTTCGGTGCTCACCAGGCAGCCCGGCGGCTCCGGCCTGCTTGGGCTATTCCACTCCTCGACCGGCGGCGCGGTGGGAACCCCATGGCAGTCGCCAGTCACTGTGTCCTGGCCGGCGGACCCGGTGTGGTCGGCGCTGGCGGCCGTGCCGGTGTGGTTGGTGTGGCTGCGGGTCGTGTGCAGGCCGGTGTTCGCCGGTCTCCAGCGCGACGTCCGCGCCGACAGCACCGACCTCGCGTCGATCCGCCGGCTGCTCGGTGCCCGCGCAGTGCGCCGAGCTGGTCGGTACACCTTGCCGGAAACCACGTGGTGGCAGCGGATGCTGTTGCCCACCACCGCGTTTGGGTACTCGCTCGGCTATGTGCAGGGGCACCGGCGGCACGAGTTGTGGGCGGACTGGGAACAGCGTGTGCGGATCCAGGCATGGAACGGCTGGGGGAAGACTCTGCGGCTGCTGGTGCCGATCATCCGCGCCCTGCCCGGTCCGGCGTTGATCAGTTCGACCGAGCCGCAGATCTTCGAGTCGACGGTGCAGGCCCGCCAGTTCCGGCAGCGACCGATCCGCTGGCGTTGGGTGGGCTTGGTGTTGCGTAGGTGGTTTCCGACGCTGGAGTACCCGGTCGCGGTCGCGGAGTTCGGGCCCGCTCGGCTGCGCAGCACAGCCGGGTACCGGCGGGTGGAATGGAACCTCATCGACGGCAGCGAGGACATGACCACCGCGCTTCGTCGTGCACTGGACCTCGTGAACGGGATCGAGGACGACACCCGCACGGGCGGCGACAGCGGCAACGACCGGTTCTTCCGCGACGCGGCATCCGAGGTGCTCGCCGCGTGGCTGCACGCCGCAGCGCTCGGCGACCGGGAGATCGACGACCTGCTCAACTGGCAACGCGATCTCAACGACCCGCTGCCCCGCACCATCCTGGCCGACCATCCCCGTGCGGATCGGACCGCGCTGCTGGCGCTGACCACACACCTGGACAGTCGCGCCGCGAACACGACCAGCGGCGTCGCCCGCTACTTGTCGCTGGCAACCCGATCGTTGGGCAGTGACGAGGGCCGCGACTTCTGCGGCCGCCGCTTCACCCCGGGCCGGCGGACCCGCACCGGTACCCAGCTCGACTTGGAGGAGCTGATCCGCGCTGGCGGCACGATCTACGTGCTGGCACCCGAGCGGTACATCGGCCGGATCCGCCCCCTGCTGGCGATGTTCTGCGGCGAGCTGTTCGCCGTGGCCGAGGAAGTCGCGCTGTCCCGCCGCTCGAAGCGCTTGGCACTGCCGTTCATCGGCGTCCACGACGAGCTGCGGTTCGGGGTCCCGGTTCCCTCGCTGCCCAGCGTCGCGAACAGCCAACGCAAATTCGGCATCGGAATGGTCTATGCCGTACAGGACTCGACCCAGGAGGACGAGGTGTTCGGCCGGCGGGCGGCGTCGCTGCGGGCGGCCGCCGGCGTGAGCATCAGCGGCGGCATCGACCCCATCTCGGCGGAGGAGATCAGCAGGCGGGCCGGCACCACACCGGTGGTGACGACCTCTCGGGGCAGCGAGTTCGCCACCGAACAGGTGTCATGGTTCGAGGCGTTGACGATCGCCGACCAGCAGCGGCTTGGCGACGGGCAGAGCACCGTCGTCGCCCGTGGCCTGACCCCGTTCGTGGCCGAGGTGCGCTCGATCAAGGAGCGCCCGCTGCTTCGCCGGCGGATCGATCGTGAAGTCCGCCAGGTGACGCGGCGGGCCGCAGCGGCACGCGCAGGTGACCTCGCGGCCGACCAGGCGGCTGACGCCGCGGCGTCAGCCGGAACCGACTTCGGCCGAGGGGACTCACGGTGACCTCGTCAACACCGCGCGGGGATATCGGCCCGCTGATCGACCTGTATGCGGATCGGACACCGGAGCGGCGGCCGCCGTGGAACCCAGCGCTGCTCGACGACGACGAGTTCGCGGCTCTCGAAGGCTTGATCGCGGACTTCATCGCCGACTACAACGCGATCTTCGCGATCACCGAGGACGAGCTGATCCCGACGGGCTGCTGGCGCGAGCACGACGGGCTGTTCCGCGATTTGGCCGTGCAGGCGTGGGCCTGGTACGCGGCCAACGTGGACCCGGCGGCCACTGCTCTTGCCGCGGTCGAGTACCAGGACAGGCATCTGCCGTTGTTCCGCAGCCGGCTCGATCGATGGTTGGGGCGCCTGCCCATGCAGTGCCGGCGTGGCGAGCATGATCCAAACTGGCGGAAGCCAGCCGATGATCTGCTCGGTGCTGCCCGCACCGCCGGACGGGCCCGCACGGCAGCCTTCGGCTTCAGCACGTGAACGTGGCGGGCCGACCAGGCCTGCACGATGCTCACCGGCGGAACGTGAGTGGTGATGGCGCGGAAGCCCGATCGAGCGACATCCGGATGACATCTCGGTCAGCCTCACGTCCCCGCAGCCGTCCAAGAGGTCACAGCAGCCCGACGGCGTGCAGCTTGATCAACGCGCCGGCTACTCTCGGAGCCGTGGCGACCAGGAGCAGGCGCAGCACGCGTACGGCGCGCTCGCCCCGGGCACGGTCGCGCACGAGCACCGCGACCAGCACGACGAACGACACCAGCAGGAGCAAGCACCCAGCGGCCGCCGTGATCAGCCACTCAATCATCACGCCTCCCTGCCCAAGTCCCTGACGATCAGGGAGGACGCGACGGCCGCGGCCCGCTCCAGTCGACTGCCGTGGTGTTGGACGAGCGCTGGAAACGCGTTGGACGTAGGCCCCTTTGTCATGCCGATCAGCCTGATGCCGGCGACTGGGTTTTCAGGGGCGCTTGGGCTGGGCTGATCCTGGCCGGCTGCTGGTGCTTCCGGCGGCGAGAGCCGACAGACGCTGCCGACGTTGAAGCATTAGGCACGAGGGGCCAATCAGCCTGGCACCACCGCGGAGGAGGCCCAGGCCGGGTCGGTCGAGGTCAGCACGGCTGATGCCTTCTGCCCAGGCGCCCAGTGAAGCGAGCACAGCGGACTCAGCTCGCCAGACGCACCGTGTGCAGGGGCTGCACGAGGTAGGCGCGGTCGGCTCGCTCAAGCCGTACCAGCTCGGCGGCCGCGACCACCTCCCGCGCGCAGGGAAGGTGGCGGAGAGCCTGCACGGCCTGCACGAGAGGCCGCGCAGGTTGAGCGCTGCCGCTGTAGGCGATGCCCAGATGGGGTCGGAACGCGCTGCTCGGGGCTGGGGTGGCCGACTCGCCGAGCACGTCGAGCGTGGCGGCCCGAAGCCGGTCGTGCAGCCGCAGCAAGTCGTCCCACGGGGCGATGGAGAACCGGATCGCGCCGCGAGATCCGGCCAGCGGCCCCACCTCGACCTCGAACTGCCGTAGGTCTGCGCAGTGGGCACGGCCAGCGGCAGCGATGCGGGGGAGTTGCTCGGCCGGAATGTCGCTCTCCCACCCGACGCGGCTCACTGTCAGATGGACGGCGTCCGGGGCGATCAGGTCCAGGCCCGGCTGATCTGCGAGCCCGGCCTGCGCGTGGCGCAGCAGGTTGAGCCCGGCTGCCCCTAGGCGGGTCAGCACCATCCAGTGGTAGCTGGCGCGGCCCGGCCGCCAGCCGGGCCGGTCCCAGTGCTCCGCCAACGTGTCGACCATCTGGAACGCCGCCCAGTCGTGTTCGCGGATGACGTCGACGTCGGTGAGGGAACCGGGGGGAGTCAGTGGAAACGGGGCACTGCGGCCGCTCACGCGGCAAGCCCGGCGGTGATCCGGTTGTCCCTGCGCGACGCCCACGTGGTTAACGTGGTGCCGAACGCGTCAACGGCGTGGAGGCCAGCGAAGCGGGCTGCGTCTGCGCGCAGCGCGGCGGCGCGGTCGTAGACGCTGCGGATCGGGTGCTGCGCGGAGGCGGCCAGCGCTGCACTGCCGACTTTCATCGCCTGTTCGACCTCGCCGTCCAGCAGCAGTGCCGAGGCGTTGTCCAGGCCCACCAGTGACTGCGACCAGATCGAGGTCGAGGTGTCCACCTGCGCGGAGTAGGCCCGGACCTGCGCGGTGTCGCCGATGCCGAGCATCGCGGTCGCCGCGTTGGCGGCCGTCCGGGGCAGGCCGTAGGGGCCGAACGAGATGCAGGAGGTCAGGACGGTCGGGGCGGCAGGGTAGGCGTCCAGCACCGCGAGCGCGCGTTCCACAGCCCGGTAGGTGTTCACGGTGTCGCGAAGCTTGGCGTGCGCGCGGGCCTGCCCGTTGGCGATCAGCCGGACCAGTTGGCCGTCCGGTCGGGCGTAGTGCTGCCCGTCCAGCGAGAGTTCCAGCGCGAGTTCGGCGTTGTCGGCGCAGTAGGCGTTCTGGGCCTGGGTGGCACGGATCCAGGCTTGCAGGTCGCGGTCGCCGGCCTCACTGGCGTAGAACCACGCCTCCTCGCAGTAGCGGGTCGCCAGCGTGGGCCTGCGGGCGTTGATCGCCATGTAGGCGAGCACCCCGGACACGCGGGCGGCGCGGGCGTAGAACTGGCCCTGCACGCGCGGCGGGTGCCCGCCGCCCATCATCGCGAGGACCGACTTGTGGATCGCCCGGGCCGCGCTCACCAGGCGGAACGGCCCCTGGGCCTCGTAGTGGTCCACGACGCGGTCAATCTCCCGGTCCAGCGCCGCCAACGCCGTGGTGGCCGTGTCCGCAGTCATCTGGTTGAGCCGTGCCGCCACGGTCCGCGGGCTTTCCCACCGCACTGTTGGTTCCAGGGCAGCCGCGTCGGCTGTGCGCACCGCCGCCCCCCGTGCCCGCGCCGGCGGGAACAGGTCAGTCTCCGGGCTGCCCAGCACCGCGGCGACCGCCGCGGACATTCGCGGATCGCGGGGGCGCCACCCACGACGCTCCCACTTGCGGTACAGGTCCTCGTCGAGGACTACGTCAGCGCCAGCCAACAACAAGTTGACCGCAGTGACCAGCTCGGAGACCTCCATCTTCATGGCATCCCGACGGGCACGAATCAATGCCTCGTTGTGACCGTGGTCCGTGGCCAACTGCGCCTCCCGATCGCCGCCCGATCACCCATTCGAGCGAGAGCGTTGCTCGAAAGCCCATTTTCTTCCAACGCTCCTGGCGGTCGGCCACGAGGTCACTAACGATCACCCTACGTCACGGACCGGTCCGGCCTGCTGTTGGTGCGCCAGGCACCGTCATCAACACCGAGCGGCGGCTAACACCGCCTCCCCTTCCACCACGAGGTAGTCGTGAACGCCCTCGACCTCGCCATCACGCTGTGGCCGGAATTGGCCCACTTGCGCGACCTGGACGGCTGGACGTGGCACCACGATGCCGAGAAGGGCGACCTCGCAGACGGCGGCCTGCACGGCTACCGGGAAACTCCCCCGCTGTGGATGGACGTCTTGTGGATCCTCGGGACGGACCAGGCCCAGGCCCTACGAACGGTGATCGGCGGCCCCGCGCCCTGGACGGCGGAAGGGACGGTGAAAGAGGTGATCGCGGCCCTCGATAGTGCTCCGCCGCCAGGGTGGTGGGATATCAACGGGCGGGAGATTGAGGTCGGCAGCGACGTGACGGTGCTCAAGGATCCCGAGGGACAGCGCCTTGAGGTTCCGGTTCCGGGCTGGGTGTTGGCCCAGGGTACGGGGGGCTTGGTCACGGTGGCCCTTCAGGAGCTGGGCCCCGCGATACTGCCCGGTAACCACCTGCATATTCGTAGCGGCGCCCTCGACACCACTTCGGCCAGTTCGCCAGCACGTCTGGACAAGCTGCTGGCCACTGGCCGCACGCCCACGCCCGAAATCGGTGACGAGTGGTTTGGGGTTCGACGGCGAAGCCCGCGCCGCCCGGTGCTGGGCCCGTCGCACCAGCCGCCGGACGAGTACATTCCCGGTGCCCGCGACGAGGTCGTGCATCTGGTGCGTGTTCGACTTCCTGTGCAAGAGATCCCGGCCACGCTGACGACGCGCTGCGGCCAGTTAACAATCGCGCCCGGCGATGCCGAACTCGTACCGTTCATGGTCAGCGGGATGCCGTGCATGCAATGCCTGACAGCAATGCCTGACAGCCAGGTGACTCCGGTGTAGTCGCCTTCTCCAGCCACTCTCCCGATCGTACCGACCAAGGATATCCGCACCGATGATTAAGCTGATCGTTGCCGACGCCGGCCACACGCTCTGCGAGTTCACGGGCCCCAGTACCGTCGACGTCCTCAGCGGCCTCTCACGACTGCCAGAGGACATGGTTGCTGAGGAGGAGCGGCGCATCCTGCACCGCGTGCCAGAGCTGACCGAGGCGCCAGGACGTCCACGGTCGAGTGACATGCGGCAGTGGCTTCGGGATCGCCGCAGCGGTCTTGTTGGTGCTGCATGCCCACATGGCGAGCTCCCAAATCCCATCCACAGGACCCAAATCACGACCTGATCCGCCGCGAACGCTGGTGTGGGTAACGAGCCGGGTACGCCAGCTACAGCTCCGGCGTCTCAGGCGCCGGCGGCGGGTTGACCTGGAGGTGCGGGGTTGGCTCCATGGCGGCCTCCGGCCCGGCAACCTCGACGCTGTGCACGGCAACGCTTTCGCGGGCCGGGTGGGCTGGTGTGAGCTGCTCGGCCCGTTCGCGTTCCTCGAGTTCGAGTTGGGCGGCGGGCATGCGGTCGCGGAGCTGTTGTTCGGCCTCGATAGCAGTGGTGCGCCGGAGCTGCTTGATGTGCTGTTCGGTGGCTCGGTCTGCGCGGCGTTGGGCCGCTTCGGCGGCCTCGCGGTCGCGCCGCTGCGCCGCTTCCCGAGCGTTCGGGTAGTCCTCCTCGGTTGCGCGGACGTCGCTCTGGAGCTGGCGCCGCGTTTCGCGGTCGCCGAGGTTCTCCGCCAGCATCGCGGTCTGCGCCGCCAAGGCCTCCGCCTGGGTCTGCGCGACGGCTTCGGCGGCCCGCAGCTCCTGGATCTGCCGGGTCAGCTCGGCGCGTCGCGGTGACCAGCGCCCGAGTTCGGCAAGGTCGTGCTCGGCGAGCCCTCGTTGCCGTGCGGCGTCGACGGCGCGATCCCGCGCGGCGTTCCAGTTGACCTCGAAGCGCTCGATGGTGTTCAGGCTTTCCTGGATCCTGCGGGCGCGCTCCAGCCGGTACTCCACGACGGTCACGTCCGGGCCGCACTGGTTCACCACGTCCGCGCGGATCTCCTCGGCTCGCCGCATGGCTTCGTTCCGGCCCGCAGCCAGCTCCTGTTCCCGCTTTCGTTCGATCTGCGTCTGGGCACGCAACTGGGCGGTCTGCATGTGGCCGAGTTCGCGTTCGGACCAGTGCGGCACGTCGACCGACCGCCCGATGCCGACGTCCGGAGCTGGAGGTGCGGGCTGAGGCTGGACAGCGGGCTGGTCCGGTTCGATCGTCTCGGGCTCGATTTCTGCCTGCGGTGCTGGTTCTGTGTCCGGGCGGGCCTCCACTGTCCGTGTGGGTGCCGCCTCGGTGAGCTTGCGGTTGAAGGCGAAGGCCGCCGCGCCGCTGGGTGACGGGGCCGATTGCAGCGCGATCGGGTCCATCTCCGAGAGCACGGCTTCGACGTCGAAGCCGTGGTCGGCGGCGCGTTCCATCCGCTCGGCCAGGTATCGGAAAGCCGGTCCTTCGATGATGCGTTCAGCGGCCTCGGGTTCGGCTGCCCACGCGTGCCGGACCACCGCGGCGGCGTTGGCCAGGTGCTCCGTGGCCTCGGCGTGCTCGGCGGCGCGCTGCTGCGCCTGGTGCAGGTTGTCCAGGTGCCGTTCGCCGACGCGGCGCAGGCTGTAGGTGGCCAGGCGCGAGGGGTCGTGGGCGATGCGCTCGAGCTTGGCCAAGTTCAGGCTGCCCAGTAGGTCACGAACGTCCAGGCCCAGATCGGCGTAGGTGTCCAGGGTGCGCACCACGGCGCCGAACGCGATGCCGTGGATGACGCGCTCGGCGAGCTCGGGATGGGTGGGCCACATCTCGCGCACGAGGTCGGCGGCCTGGTCGCGCAGCTGCTCGCGTTCGAACGCGGCCTGGCGGCTGGCCGCGTCGGCGGCGGCCTCACCGGTACGGATGCGTTCGACCGCGACGTCGATCTGGCTGGCCAGGAACCGGGCCGGATCGTGGATCCGCGGGCTTCCGACATCTCGCAGCGGGATCTCGGCGAGGACCTCGCCGGCGTCGAACCCGGACTCGACCGCGTCGACCAGCCTCTGCGCGGCCGCGTTGAACGCGTCCAGCACGATGATCCGCTCGACCAGGTCAGGCTCGCTGGCCCATTCCTGGCGCAGCATCTCGGCGGCGGCCGCGCGGCGCTTCTGGTCAGCGTCCTCGCGTTCCTCCTGCTGTCGGCGGCGTTCGGCGCGGCGTTCGGCGCGCAGCCGGTCCCGGTCGTGCCAGGCCTGCCGACGTTCGGCTTCTTTGCGCTCGGCTACCTCCCGTTCCGCCTCTCGGATCGCCTCCGCCAGCCGGGCACTGCCATCCTCTGACGCGAACTCCTCGATAACCCAGGTCGACGACCACCGGGCGGTCGTCGGCGTGCTCCCTCGGTGTTGCGGGCGTGCTGGGCCAGCGCGGCGACGATCCGATTGACCAGCTGGTCACGGCCACGCGGCCGGCCGCGCTCGTAGGTGTCGGAGTCGGTTTCGACCTCGTCGCGGCCGGCGAAGATGTAAACGGCGCCGCGGTGGCGGGAGGTCGCGACGTGCGCGGCGGGGTTGTCCGCGCCGGCCGCGGCGAACAGCACGGTCGCGCCGCTGGTCGTGCCGTTGCGCTGTTCCCACTGGTCTTGAACGGTCAGGCCCTCCGACAGGTGCACGGTCATCGCGTAGCCGAGCTCCACGCCGCCGGCGGCCAGGTACGCCGGGCTCAACACCGCGCCGGCCGTTCGGTCGCCGTCGGCGGTCTCCTGCTGCCACTCGACGAGGACCTCGCCGTCGTCGGTGATGTCCAGCACGACCCCGCGGACCCCGTTGAGCACGATGTCATCGGGGTGTTGGCCGGTGGTGAGCTCGTGGGCGCGATCGTTCTTCTTCAGCACCACGTGGTCACCGACATGCAGGCGCAGCGTGCGGCCGCCGCGAACGCGGAACTCGTGGCCCCTGCCGAGTTCGCCCTCGGCGCTGCGCATGGCCTGGGCCGCGCGGTTGAGCCTGGAGACCACGGCGTTGGTGGCGGCGAGCATGACCAGGCCCTTGATGTGCAGGTGCGGATCGTCGGTGCCCTCACGCAGCTGCCACCACTTGCCGAGCATCGCCGCGATGGCCTCCTGCCCGGTCTCGGTGGCGACTACCTGGCCCTTGCCGGCCCAGATGGTGTAGGCGTGGGCGTACTGTCCCGCTCGCCAGGCAGCAATGGCCTCGCGTTCGTCTTCTTCGGCCTGGCGGCGGTTGTCGGTCAGTTCGGCGCCGCCGACGATCTCGTGCACCCGCCCGAACAGGGAGCCGACGCCGACACCGCGCAGCTGGTGGTGGTCACCGATCTCGACGATGCGCACGTGGTGGTCGGCGGCCCACCGGTACAGCGCGGCGCGGTCGCGGTCCTCGGTCAGGTTGGCCTCGTCCAGCACCAGCATGTCGATCCCGGTCAGGCGGGGATCGTCCGGTTCTGCGCGAATGCGGAACAGAAGGGACGCCACGGTGCGGGACGGAATACCGGATTTCGCTTCCAGGTTGTGCGCGGCCACCGCGGCCGTGGCGAGCCCTCGCACGACGTACCCGGCGCTTTCCATGACGACCCGCAGCGCGCGCATGAGGGTTGTTTTCCCGGTGCCGGGGCCGCCGTTGACGGTGTCGATGAGCCGCCCCTCGGTGACCAACCGATTCAGTGCATGGTGCTGTTCGCGGGACAGGGAATGGTCTCGGTCGGCCATCGCGACGTCCACGGCCATGTCGATCTGGTCGGGGCTGTCGACGGTGATGTCGGTCTGGCTGGGGTGGCTGTTCTTCGCGGCGCGCAGAATGGTTGTCTCGGCGGTGACGACGTCGGCTGTGGTGAACAGGTGCGCATTGCGCATGTGGGTCGCGCCGAGCTGCTTGGGTACGCCCTGGCTGGTTCCGGGGCGTTTTGTGCCAGGTGGAGGCAGGGCGATGAAGTGGGGGTGGGAGAGGACGGCGTCGGTCATCGCCTCGATCGCGGCTGGTGTCAGGTAGCGGGTATCAAGCGCGTCCGCGACGGCGGCCAGCGCGTCGGCGCGGCTGAATCGCCTGGAGTGTGAGGTGAGTCCCGTGTCCGGATTCAGTAGGCGTTTCCTGATCGCGTCGGCGTCGGCCTCGAACATGGTCTTCTCATCGGCGTCCGGCAGGGTTCCGGCCTGGTTTTGCGGGTCGGGGCGAGGACGGCCGCCGTATCGGGGTGCGAGCGTGGGAAGAGCGTGGCGGATGTAGCGTTGTGGGTCACCACCGGCGTCCCATTCCTGGCGCTGCCAGATCTGCTGCAAGGTCTCGTCAGGAGCGTTGACGGATTCCGGCTTGGCCTCGCGGGAACGCTGCTCGGCCATCTTCTGCTGCGTGGCGGTCGCGGTGTCCGGGTCGAAACCCAGGGCGACCAGGGTCTCTTTGATCTGGGTGTTGCGCTTCGAGAAGCGACGGATGGTCTCGCGGGGCAGGCCGACCAGGTCCCACGTTTCGGCGTCCGGGCTGCGTTCGAATCGGGCGCCATAGCGGTCGGCCAGGCGACTGCGGACCACAGCGCGGACCATGTTCCCGATGGCGGCCGCGTGTCGCATGATGTCGCGGCCGCCGCCGGCGACCGTGGACCATTCCCCGTCGACGAGCGCGCGGGTCATGTTCGCGATGCTGATGTGCACGTGCCAGTGCGGATCCCCGACGTCGGCGCCCCCGACTGGGCGGGCCGCGCGGTGCACCATCAGCCAGCCCAGAAATCCGGATCCCTGCACGACCTCGGCGCGTTTCCCACGCCCGTGCTGGCCACGCATGCCGTAGGCGAGCAGCTGTTCGGCCCAGTCGAATACGTCCTTGATAGCGCTCATGAGGATGTCCTCGATGGCGGCCGCGTCATCGGCCGAGGCGAACGCCAGCAGCAGCGATGCCCATTTGTCGAGGGTGATGGTGAGGTCGTAGCCGGCGTTGCCGACGGTAATTCGGCGGGGAACGCGCTTGTCGACCTTGACGCCGTTCGCACTGTGGACCTGCTTGGTGAGCCAGAGATTGGCCTCGGCGACAGCGAACGCGCCGGGGGCCCATACGTCGTCGACTTGGACGTCTGCGTACCTGGCCGTTTCGCCGAGGTGGTCGGCTCGCATCCGCGCGTCGGGGCCGGCGCGCTGGACGAGGCGCTGCATCGCCGCGTACCGGTCGACGAGGTTCTTGCGGTTGCCGAGCACCTCAGCGGCGCTGACGCCGGCTTCGTGGGCCACGCGTCGACGGCGCGCAGCAGTGGTGCGACGCGCAGCTTCGCGTCGGCGGGGATGGCCTTCTTGGACTTGACGAGGGTGGCGCCGGTGCTGGGGTGGCGGCCGGCCATGAGGGCGCGGGCCGCGGGGAACTGGTCCTCGGTGAGCTCGGAGCCGGGAGTGATGCCGACCTCGGTGAGGCCGCGCCCGATCCACCGCAGCGGCCGTTCACGGCCGTCGGCGCGGTAGGAGAAGCGGCGTTCAGCCGCCCCGTGACCGCAGCCGTGTCCCCCGCCCAGGCGGTACTCCACCTGCGCGGGATCCGGCCCGATCACCGTCACATACGTCACGTATGTCCACCCTGGGCTCCCCTCGCTCAGGTCGGACAAATCACCCAAAAGACCCGTATCCCGCTAGGGATACCTGAGTGCACTGCTTGA
>NZ_KK037166.1:11421450-11442417 GCF_000568255.1 Kutzneria sp. 744 | reverse complement strand
GGCGGCATGGCCCAGGGCCCCCGACTGCTTGCCGGGGCCCTGGGCTGGGGGCTGGGTGCTGACCGCTAGATCAGGCGGCCGTCACAGGTGCGGTGCTCGCCGTCGGCAGCAAGGTGGATGTCGTGGCACTCGTCGTCGTCGTGCTCGTCGGGGTCGTCGCTGCCGGCGGCGTGGTCGCGGGCCTCGTGGTCGTCGTCGAACTGGTCGCAAAGATCGTCAGCCAGTGTCACTAGTTCGTCGACGTAGTCAGCGGGAGCGTTCACAGCCTTTCGGACGGCGGCGGCTAGTGCCGCTGCCTGTGCGGCGTGAACAGGGTGGCTCGACAGTTGCTCAGCGATCCAGTCCGCACGTTCGGCGGCGTCGGTGAGATCAATCGCCGTGCCCTGTGCGGCGTCTTCAGCGAGAAAATGCAGGTCCATAGCCAGAAATCCGGCGCTTATTCCGGCGGCCTGGTAGTAGTCGTCTGCGCTCCACACGCGGTAACGGGGCTGGGTGCTGGTGTCCTGCATGGCGGGGTCTCCTGGCGCGTAGTGCGGTCTCGGGGCTGAGGGGGGACCGGCGGCCGTGGCGGTCGCCGGTCCCTGCCGGGCGGGGCTACGCGGCGGAGAGTTCCTCGGCGGGCGTGAGGGTGAGTTGGCCGGACTCGTCGCGGGTCCAGCGGTCCGGGTTGGCGGTGAGCTCGCCGTCAACCGTGACGAATTCGCCGGACTTGATCAGCTGCTGGCGGGCGCGGTGGACGGCGGCGCGCTCGGTAAGGGTGGCCTCCGGTCGGAGCCATGCCGTGATCACGGTGTGGGCGGCGCGGGGGTAGGTCCGGGCGAACGTCACAACCTGAGCGATGACGGCGGTAAATGCGCTGGTCGTGGGCTGGGTGGCGGTGACCTCGTCGGCCCAGGCGTTCAGGATGCGCTCCGCCATGGTCGGGAATCGGCGGGCCAGGCGGGCGCGCTCGTCGGCCAGCGTGGCAGCGTCGGGGGTGGCGGTGGTGCGAACAGTGGCGGGGGTGAGGGTGGATTTGCCGATAGTGCTCTCGATGCGTCCGGCGTCGCGCAGAGCGGTCAGGGCGCGCACGACAACGGCGCGGCGGCCGGGTTCGGTGTTCCACCACACGCGGAAAATTGGCACTATCGCGTTGGGGAACTCGTCGGCGAGTGTAAGGGCCTTCGCGGCGTCGGCGGCGCGGCGGTCGTCATTGACGGCAGCCTGAGCGGCTTCGTCTTCGCGGATCTCGTGGGCAACGTGGCTGTCCGCCCACTTCCGGATGATGCTGCGGTCAATCTTGCCGGACTGCGCCGCAAACCCGGTCAGCTTGTCCAGTAGCGTGCCCGGGTAGCGGGTAGCGAGCCACTCGCACCGCTTCACGACCTTGTCCTGTCGGTCGCCGATGATGCGGGGGAATCCGGCGCGGTTGGCCTTGGCGCACTCGGGGCACAGTCCGTTGTCACGGCTGGCGGTGACGGTGCTCGTGCGGGAGCGCGGAAGGTCGCAGGCGACGCACGGAAGCGCCTTCAGCGGGACTTTCTTGTTGTCGCGCTTCTCGTCGGCGAACGAGTAACCGAGGTACTCGGACGAGTCGCCCTCGGTCATCTTCGCGTCGTCGTCCACACCGAGCCTGTACGCGCAGTAGCTCACAACGCACAGCCAATTTGGCACGCGTTCGGCAAGCTCCTTGCGGGTCCTGACCAGGGCGGGGACTACTTCCTTGCCGACCTCGTGAATCTTGCGTGACCAGTCGCGCAGACCGAGCGGGGTGGTCCACCGGTCGGCCTTGCTGGTGCGCTCGGTCCGGTGAAGCCCAAACGAGGTGACGCGTTTCTGGGGCGCATTCTCGGCGTATCCGGGCCGGTAACCGTGATCGCTGTCGCGCACCTTGGGGTTGAGGTCGGCGTCAACGGTGTTCAGTTGGTCGTTCTCGCGGTCGTCCGTTTCCGCTTCACCCGGCGTGAGGTCTCCCGGAACGATGAACTTGGTTTCGGGTCGGTCGGACACCTGCGTCATGAAATTGAAAATGCCGTCAATGATGACGGATTCCGGGTCGTTGTCCCCGTAGCGGGCGGACAGTGCGGCGCGGGCGGTGGTCCTGTCCAGGTCGCCAAGGGTAGCGAGACATTCGATCAGAACCTGATACTCGGGGCTGTCGACGTCGAAAGTGTCGATCCAGTCTGCGGCCGTCGTCTTGGCCGCTTGAAGCGCGTCGTGGTCGCCTTTAGCGATTTGCGCGTCCATGTCCATAAGCAGAGCGAGAGCAGTACGCATGTTGACCCCATTACCGACTTGGCGCGAATCACCGGGCTTCGCGTTCCCGGTTTTTCTTACACGTTGATCCTATCAAGAATCCCCGCCAAACAGTCCGAATTGTGATAACGATAAAGTTACGGAAGAGACTTGAATTCAACGGTCCACCCTTTTCGTCCAGGCTATTTGTTCTCACGCAAAACGCGAGAGATCCAATTAGCCGCACGATTAGTCGCCAGACTGTTTAGGATACTCCGCCGCAAATCCCGGGGCGCGGTCCGCGCCGACGGAACTCACACTGCTACGAAGTCCTGGCGCGGGCCGTGCCCCGGGGCCCGGGGGTCCAGGGGGCCGGGGCCCCCTGGTACCACCCGGGTCCGCGCCGCGAGCCCCTGGCACCGCCGGCGCGGAGCGTCACAGGAGGCGGGCCGCGAATCCCCTACTTGGGGCACACCGCGTGACTCGCGGCATGAAACAGACGGCGGAGCGGGAAGCCGCCATCGCTGGTCGGGGTCGTGACCAGCGACGGCGGCCGGCCTGACCTGACACTCTTCACCGGAGGTCAGTAACGGCGCGCGGCGCCGCCTAGCGGAAGGCCGGCTATCCTTGACGGGCGCACCGGACTGCCAAGGGCTCTACCGACGCCCGTGCGAGTCCCGTGCCACGTTGTTCCTGCGGTCTTCGCAGGCCGTCCCCCGGAAGGGGGGCGGTTAGCCCCCGTTCCGGGGGCTTCCGCGGGAACACACCGAAGGTCGTGCCTCGTCTGAAGAGGCACGACCTTCGTCGTTCTGGACGCGGCACAAACCGGCTGGTCACCCGGCGGGTTGGGGCGGTTTATCAAGCGTGATAAACCGCCGTGGGTGTACACCGGCCGGGGATGCGGTGGTTAGTCCTCGCTCATCGCCTTGCGGTAGAAGGTGGCCTCGTGTTCGACCGAGGCCAGGTCGAGGATCGCGACGTCGGGAGCCTGGGCGCTCACGAAATATCGGCGGTCGAGGGCCATGGCGCGCTGTACGGCGACGAACTGATCCTCGGCCCGGACCACGATGTGATGGCGCCGCGGGCCGGCGCTGAGCAGCACGACGTGGTAGTTGTCGCCGGCAGTGAGGCCGTCAAGCTCGTCGCCCAGTTCCGCGATCGCACGGCGCTCGTCCTCCTCGATCATGCCCAGGCGCGCGCTGGTCAGCATTGCGCGCAGCCCGTCGAGCCGGTTGATCACGCTGATCGGCGTGTCGGGGTGCCGGCGGGCCTGGTCGGCGTTGTCGCGGAGCAGCTCGACTGTCTCGACCACAGCGAGCGGCCACGGCTTCGGCTTGCCCATGGCCTTGGCCTCCAGGTCGTCCGCGATGGTGTCCAAGGCGTCGGCGATAGTCGAGGTCGGGCGGGCGGGCTGGTTGTCCAACGTGGTGTCCCCTGTTCGCGGTCGGTTGTTGGTAGCGGGGGCTGGCGGCCGGCTCGCGCCGAGTACGGGCCGGGGCGGCGGATGCGACACGCGCGAGCGCACCTGTGGGGCCTGCGCGCAGTGCCGGCGTCCGGTCAGCTTCGGGTGAGCCACACCGGAAACTGCTCCGCGGCATAGGTGATCAGCCGTCCCGATCCGAACTGTCGGCCGATGGCGTGCATCAGCGCCAGGGCGGAGTCGCAGCCGCGCGGGTCGTACTCGGCCGGCACCTCGAAGTCGTGCCCGTCGAAGGTGTCCCCATTGAAGGTGAAGTCCATTCGATAGGCGGTGCGCCGCACGGGGTGCCGGCCCGGGGTGGAGTAGCCGTTGATGGACTCGCCGAGGGTGATGATCGCGGTGCCGTATTCGGGCACGCTGAACGTCCACACGCGGCCGCCCTGGAGTGCGCGGTCCAGCCGGCGCTCGTAGGTGGTGTCGGCCGCGCGCTGGGCGGCGGTGCCGGTCAGGCACCCGGGGTACATGATGCTGACGGGGGCGCTGTCGGGCTGCCCGTCGTGCTGGTGGTCGCCGGGGGCGTCTGCGGTCTCGGGGCACCACCGACGTTCGGCCGCCGCGATCTCCACGTGGAGGTCGGCGAAGTCTGCGAAGATTCCAAGGTCGCTGTGGATCACGTTGGACACGGACGTGATGGGCTCGCCGGTGCCGGCGTGGACCAGGTGAAGGTCCACATTGATGAGGGTGGACGAGAACGTTGCCACGGCGGTCACGGTGCGGTGTGTCCGTACGGCGATCGGGCGATTGTTGTGTGTGGTGAAGAAGGTCCAGTCGTGAAGGGCCATGGCACGGTGTCCGTTCCTGGGTTGGCGTCGGGAACGCGCGGGTGAGCGGTTGCTCGGGCGGTGGAGGTCTGGGTGTGGCGGGTCCGGCTCACCGACAGCGGCCATGCGGTGGGGCCGCGCACCGTTCTGGGGGATGAAGCGGTGCCCGGCCCCGGGGCCCGGCCGCGCTCGAGGGGGAAGCGTCGGCCGGGCGGTCTTGTTCGCCGGCGCGTCGCTGGCCGGTTCGGGGCATATGCCGCGCTAGGCGAAGTAGCTGTCCGGCGGGTAGTGGCCTGGTCCGAAGCAGTTGCTCAGGGACAGGTTGTGCTCGCAGCTCGGGTTGAGCACGTCGAACACGCGAGGGAAGGCGCTGGGGTCGTACGGCTCGTCCTCGACCTCGTGGAAGGCGCAGGCGTGGCTCTTACGAGCGATGAACGCCAGCGCGTGGTTCTCGGCGTGCGGTCCCTGGAAGGAGACGCGGTAGGTGTGGTTTTGCGCGCAGACGCGCACGACGAGGTGCAGAACCGGCGTGCTGGGGTTGTGATCGGCCGTGTTGTCACGGACGGGCCGGGCATGGGGCCCGTCGATCGCCTGGGCCGGGTCGGCGAGGGCTGGTGGCATGGCGTGGCCTCCGGGCGGTGGTGGTGGGGTCGCTGGTCGGTGGCCACGCCACGTCGCGGGTGAAGCGGGGAAGGCTGGGCACCGCCGTGGGGGGATGGGGCGGTGCCCGGCCGGGGAACCTGGCCGCGCTCGGGGTAGCGCAGGCCAGGTTGGTCATGGGCGTTCTGTCGTGGTGCTCAGCTCGTCATGTCTTCGGCCAGGCGCAGGATGCTGCGGGCCTCGGCGAGCAGGAATCTCCTTCCCCGCGGCGTCGAACCAGATCCCGCGGCCGGACTCGTCACAGCACCTCTCGGGGCGCACTGCCGGCCACATCCGGCCGGGTACCTCGATCACGCGGCTGCCGGGGGCGATCGGCTGCGCGGCGCGGAAGGTGCCGGGCTGGCCGTGGCACTGGACGAGTTCCTCGCGCACCGTCATGGGGGTGCCGTCCACGTTCGGCAGCTCGAAGGTCGGGTTGATGGTGGTGTGGGTGGCTGCTCGGGCGGGCGGAGCGAAGGTGGGCATGTCGTCGGTGAGCAGGGACTCGTTCGTGGACACGTGATTCCTCCATGAACTGGACGGTTTGGAAGCGATGAGGACGGCCATGGGTCGAGGGCCCTGAGCGCCTCAGTGGGAGCCACCAGGTCGTGAATCCGCCTCGTAGCCGGATGCCGCGCGGGGCGTGGGTGCAGGCACGACACAGGCCCCAGGGCGTGGTGCCTGGGGCCTGGTCGATGTCGGGGTGCGTGATGTTGGTCTCGGCGAATGCCTGCCCGTGGACTCCGCACCGCACCCACGCACCGCGTGTGCGCGGCGCGCTCGGCGGCGGTGAGCCGGCGGATCGCTCAGCCGCGCGGCGGGCCGGCCCGCCGTGTCACCGGGACACCAAATCGGGCCGCAACCGGCCGTACGGGGCCACCGCGTCGTTGTGGCTCACCGGCCTCCGCCCCGCCGCCGGGCCGCGCCGGTGACGGCCTCGGCCAGTTTCTGCTGGCGGCAGGTGATCTCGGCCGTCCAGTAGTCGGCGTCGGTGGGGGTCATCTGGCCGCCGGTGTACGCCAGGACCTCGTCGCCGTCCTCCACCAGGGCCAGCTTCCGCTCGGCGTCGACCACGGTCGACGCCAGCGACAGCAGGTCCACCTCGGCGCCGGTGCGCCGCGCGGTGTCCTCGGGCATCGGATAGCCCAGCTCCCGCACCATCGCGACCGTGCGGTCCAGGTCGGCGACCGCGCCGGCGACGGCCTCGGCCAGCGCCTGCCGGTGCCGGGCGATCTCTGCCTGCCAGTAGTCGGCGTCGGTGGCGATCGCCTGGCCGCCGGTGAACACCGAGACCCCGAGGCCGTCCTGGACGAGGGCCACCTTCCGCTCGGCGTCGACCACGTCCGAGGCCAGCGACAGCAGGTCCAGCTCAGCGTTGGTGCGCCGCGTGTTGCCCTCGGGCATCGGATAGCCCAACGTGCGCACCATCGCGACCTTGCAGTCCAGCTCGGCGAACGCGCCGGCCAGCATCGCCCGGGCGGGCTTGATCTTGTTCACGTCCATGGGTTGTCGCTCCCCTTGTCTGGTGTGTGGTTCTGCGGTGGGCGAAGCGGGACGTCCCAGCCCACGCTGATTGCCAGTCGGATCCGCCGTGCGTCGGCCGGCTCGCGCGGCCACGGCCTCGCTCGCCTCGCCGTCTGGGCACGGTTTTGCGCCCTTGGCATCGCCGCTGCGGCTATCCGGCATGGGCCTCAAACGCCAGGTGGCCAGGACTGCTGGCGCCAGGTCTGCGAGAGGAGCGCAAGCTTGGCTCGGGCAGAGACGCCGCCAGGTTGCGCGCAACCACCGACTGCGCCGAGTAACGCCCAGCGGGGCGCCCAGCAGCAAGAGGTCGCCGCACACCACCAGTACGTGTGCGCGGTGGCCGACGCGCGCGAGCCGGTCAACCGGTGGCGCGGGTGGTCTTGGTCTGAATGTGCGCTCGGGCGAGATGATCCGGTGCGCGTGTTCCTGGAACGGGTGGTGCTACCGGGGGCCTGCGGGCTGTTCGTTGGGCATGAACGGCCCGTATGCCGATCCGACCAGCTCCCTAAGCGCGCGGGCCTGTGGCGACCGCACTTGGCCGAGTTCGGCGAGCTGGCGGGGCCGGAGGATCTGGGCGATCATGAATGCGATCGTAAGGTTGTTGATCTCGTCCGTGGCGGCATCGGGATCATCCCCTTGGACTGTGTCGACCAAGGCGCGAGCCTGGAGCACCGCGCGCATCAGCAGTGGCGGGTGGTCGAGCTTGAGGACATGGCCCGGGTCTGCGTCATAGAGTCGGGCCGCGGCCGTTTCTGGCTCTACTTCCACCCACGCCGTGTGCGGGGTGACCCAGGTGGACTGTCGACGTGACACAAATCGTCCGCTAGCCGTCACCCAGAGGTCGCGGGTGGCCGTGATGCCACCAGCTCCTCGTGTGCTGTCTGGGGTGGATGTGAGGAGCTGACGCGCGGTGGCGTGGTCGAACCACCAGCACCGAAACGTCGATCTCCAGCAATGGGATGCGGGCCACTCTGCATTGTCTCGGTCGGGTTCGGTGACCACAACGGCAGTCTCCGACGGCGTGTCCGCCCAGTGGTGGAGTTCATCGAGGACTCGCGTGTCGGAGGTGCGAAGGTGACGGGCGATGTCGGCGGCGGCGTCGTCGGTGAGTTCGGTGTCGCCCAGCATGTCGGCGAGGTCCTGGGCGTCGAGCGCCTGGGGGTAGAGGAGTCGGGCGTCGAAGTTGTCGCTTTCTAGCACAGCCCAGCCGTGCGGGGTCAGCATGATTCCGCGGTGTTCGGCTGTGGGACTCGCCTGGTGCAGCCTTGTCACCAGTTCAGCGTTGAGATCGAGGTACATCGCTGGTTCGGCGTCACGGGCGCGGTCCATCGGTTGCCTTCCTACGTGGTGGCGCCTGCGCACGGTGCGGCGCGCTGCTGTGGTGCTGTTCGTTGTCGCACAAGGAGTGTTGGCCCAAACCCTGACGGGTGGGGCTGTGCCCGGCTTCTGTGCCGGGTCGGATGCGGTTCTCGCGTGGTGTTGTGCTGGACGGTCCGCTCGTCGCTGTGGGCGTGGCGCGGTGTTGGGGCGGGGGGCGTGTGCAGCGGCGTGGTCCGCTGCCGGGTGCGTGTTCGAGGCCGAACGCGGATAGCCCCAGTGTGGTTGTGGCTGAGCCGCTATGGCCGGGGCGTCGCGAGAGGGGCGCGCTCGCCTGACTGGGAGACCACTTGGTCCGCCGCGGCGATTGCGGTGGCGACGCCCTGGCGGATGAGCTCGTTGGTGCCCCACGACCGCGGCGATGTGACAGGGCCAGGTACGGCATATAGAGGGCGTCCGAGGGCCTGCGCCGCGGCGGCGTTCGCGTGAGCTCCGCTGCGTTTTCCAGCCTCGACGATCACCGTCGCGTCGGACAGGGCTGCGGTCAGTCGGCGGCTGGCGATGGACCGCACTCGGGCGGGCTGTGCGCCGAGCGGGTACTCGCTGACCACCAGGCCTCCGCTGTCCACGAGGTTCCTCAGCAACGACTCGCTTCCGGTGGGATAGGGACGGTCGAGTCCACCACTGCGCAGGGGTCATCGTTGCACGGTCGTCGTCGCTGTCGATGTAGCGCCAGGTGATGTCGATGTCTGGGTCGATTACCAGCTCGGACGCGGGAACACGGATCTCGTGGCGGCGCGGTGGGTGAGACTGTCTGCGATGGTGACGGGGTCGTCGATCGGGTTCAACGTCAGAACGGCGTTGTTGAACTCGGTGGCCAGGGTGCGGGCCGTGATCCTCCACCGGTCCAGTTCTCCGAGATCAGCACACAGCCGGCCTGAAGGTCATCGACGTGGATGACGGGGTAGCCGAGGAACCTGGTCATGCCTTGCGCCTGGTCATGAGGTGCAGTGTCCGACGATGCAGGGATGCGTACGAGTGAATGTCAGGCCTTTGGCGCACAGCGGATCCACGCGCCGGCCTGCGCAGAAGGGCCGGCTGGACGCCGCTGCGGGGGCGGCGTCCAGCCGGAAGCCGGTCCGGGTGCAGCGGGGACACACCGAGCGGCTTTTTCAGGTGGTTCTGGAGCGGCTGCACGCGGCCGCTGACGCGGTTGGGCTGTTGGATGGTTGCGGCCTATGGCGGGTCGACGGTGACACGCGTCGTGTGGCCGGGTCGATCGCTAGCCGCCTGCGGGCGGCGCTTCGGTCCTCCTGCGTTGTGCCAATATGTTGCGTGTGTTGATGTTCTGCGGTTCCGGAAGGTCCGGTGTGGACCGCAGACGGACCGGCCGACATGTGCGCGGTTGTATTCGGCGGGACGGGTTATGGCCGGGGCTGGCGGTGGTGCGCCCCTTGTGGTGCAGGGGCCGCCGTGGGGCCGGTCGGGGTGCGCCGCGGGCACTGGCTGCGTCGATGGCTGTCGGTCACGAGTGCGGCGGAAGTGCGGCTTGATCATCCCGGACGCTGGGGTGTCAGTGGCGGGTTCCGGCCTCGGCGACGCTGGGTTCGCCCTGCGGTGTCCACAGTGGCACGATTCCGGATGTCACCATGCAGGCGTAGGCGTACCACTCTCGATCCTGCTGACTGATGTCATCGGATTCGCGGTGAGGGTGGGCGATGACATCGAGAAGTGCGTCTAGCGCGGCTGAGAGGTCCCATCGTCTGGTCGCCCCCAGCAGGCGCCTCGTGTCGCCCCATGACACGGCTCCGGCCTCGTCGCAGCTGATCGACCAGGTCCATGCCGTTCGTGTCGGGAGACCGGCGAAGACTCGGAAATGAGATGTCGTCGCCTTGTCACCGACGGTCACATGCCAGGACTCCGTGGGTGTGGCCGCGACGGTGAAGGTCTGGGAGGTCAGGACTGTGACGTCGGCTCTGCTCCAGCCGCGCTGGGGCTGGGAGAGGCGTTGGAAGCCCTCGGTGGTCATTGTCCATTGAGTGCCATCGACCTCGATGTGGTCCCCGGGCCCAATGTCGCGGCAAATTGCAGCTCGGTAGTGAGTGACCGCGACGGCCTCGTGTTCGAGCAGTTCGCTGGGTGGCGAGCTGCCGAGCAGATCGACAGTTCTGCGTAGGATGTCCTCGATCGTGTCGAGAACGCTGGTGTAGGAACAGCTGTCAATGAAGCGGTCGGCGAGCCGGGAACTTCGGCAGCCATTGCTGTCGAGGTTGTGCAGGACCCGTATGTGTCGCATGGTCGGGCAGTCCTTCGCTGATGGGGTTCGCGTCGCGGTGTGTGGGTGACCGGGCGCAGTGTGGTGTTCGAGGCGGACCGAGAGCAGCTGTTCGTCACCATGCGCGCCGATACCGCCGGCTCCGTCGCGTCGGGTGCTCGACGCACAGCGGTCGGTAGGTGCTCGTCGTGCGATGGCTGGCGTCGTGCCGCTGAGATCCACTCAGTGCATCACCGGGTGGTGCGGGCGACCGGACACGGTGCGAACGCCTGACTGCGATGAGGGTTGCCCACGTCGGGTCCGCGGTGGGCGCCAGTGCTCCGCGGTGGGACTCTCAGTTCTGCCGCTGGCTGGCGAGCACGTGCGCCGGTGGCGAGATCGACCGAAGGCGGCCGGGCACCTCTATCGGGGTGCGAGGTGCCCGGCCGCAAGCTCGGCGAGCGGGAGGGGAACGCATCGCCGAACTCATCCAGGTGGTGTGAGGGTCCGCTGGGCGCGGACGATGCTGTTTCGGGTCGGCGGTGACATCAGGGTGGCAGGCCGTGACGTCGACGACCGGACCGCTGTCGTCCGGTGCGAGGCCGATCAATCCTCATACAGCAGTAGCTGTTCGGTGACTTCGGCATCGCAGTCGAACAGGATGTAGCGGCAGCCGTGGCGGCGGGCCAGTTTGATGATCGCTACGAGTTCCGGTGGCCAGTCGCCTTTCGCGGCCATCTCGTCGATCACCTCGCACTGCGGGGCGTACACCCACCAGCCGAAATCGTGCGGGGTTCGCTGTGCCGACAGCCCGGGATAGCTGTCAAGGTCCGCGCGGATCTGCGGGCTCAGGTGCATCGTGGACAGGTCAAGAACCCTGAGGAAGACGAGATCGCCGGCCCCGGGCACTCCGTCCGCGGTCGGGGTGGTCGTGGTGGTCACCGCGGGCTGCCTTCTCCCCGGTCGTGCTCGGCGAGCAGGATGCGGACCAGGGCGACGGCCTCGGCGGCGCGCTCGGTGCACTCCCCTGGCGCGCACTCGGTGCGGGCGGTGGCGGCGGCCGAGTCGTGCGGGGACTGCCCGGACTCCGCGATGCTCAGAGTTGCCTTTCCGGATCGGCCGCGGAAGTAGAAGCGGCGGCCGTCCGACAGCGCGCCCTCGATCTGCAGCGGCGCGCTGTCGCAGGTGATCGTGGCGGTCTGTATCTGCGGCAGTGCGATGAGTTTGCCGACCAGTTCGCGTCGTGCGGCGATGGTGTCGGGGCCGCACATTCCGGTCGGGTCGTAGACACGGTCGTCGTCGGAGGCGGGGGCGGTCATGGCGGAGTGGTTTCCTTCGGAGTCGTGGGGCGCACTCGCGGAGCCGTCGCTCGGCTGGCGGTGATAGGCGCGTGGGAGCAGCGACATCGGCCTTGGGCAGGAAACTGGTCGTCGCCGCGCATGCACCCCGATCGGATCCGCACGCGTAGTGGCCCTGGGTCTGCCTACATCGGATACGTGGGGCTGTGGTCAGTGATCGAGCGGACCTTCTCCACGGGCGGTCCGCTCGCCGTCGCGGAGTGCGGCGGGCCCGGTTTTTCTTGCCGTGACTGGTACTTGGTGGGCGTGGCGTGTCAGGCCGCCGACTGCGTCGCGCGCGCCGTCTTCTGGCTCTCGATGTTGCGGTGCCTGGTCGCCAACGCTTTCGCGTAGCGCGCCGCCTTCGCTGGGCTGTCGGCGCTCCACCCGCACGAGCACTCCGCCCACCACGACGTGTCCGCTCCGCACACGCTGGTGTCGTGCCGCTGCGGCAACTCCGACCGGCATCCGCAGCACGTGCGCGGCCATGCTACGTCCGCTGGGTCGGCGTCGATGCTCTCGGCGTCGGCGTAGGTGGAGGTGTTGCACCCGTCGCACCGGACTCCGTACTTGCTGTGCCACTCGCCCCACCCGTCGGTGATCCACCAGTCCGGGTGCAGCGCGATCCGGTGGCGGTTGAACACCTCGTGCAGCTCGTAGGCTTCCGTGCCGGAGAAGATCAACCATGCGCACGACAGGATGAATCCCGCGTGGTAGGCGGCTTCCAGCTCGCGTCCGTTGTGGTCGACTTCGTTGGACCACTGGTTGCGCAGGAGATCCTTCAACGCTGCTTGGATGTCGTCCCGCTCGGCGTCGCTCAGGTCCTGCTCGTGCGTGAAGTGCCACCAACGCTCTCCCCTGGCCACGGCCGTCGCGATCTGCCCCCACCGCTGACGTGCACGGTCGGTGGCGGCCCGCACCTTCCGCCGCTGCGCGTGAGTCATGGTCTTCCGTGTGGTCCTACGCATGGTGGGCACGCTCGCTTTCCTTTGCCGCATGGGAAGAACGCCCCGCAGCCGGGCTCAAGGCCACGGGTGCGGGGCGTTCGGTGTGGGTGGGGGAAGATCTAGGTGGACGCGTCCGCGTCTGGGGGCACCACCGCGTAGCGGGTGGGCGGATAGGTGATCAAGCTCGGCGTGTACTGGTCTCCGCCGAAGTAGATCTGGTGGCGGCCTTGCGTCCACTGGTCGCTTCCGTCGCCCATCGGGACGTCCGCCGGGAATACGGCCATCACCGGCCGCGCCACGTATGTCCCTCCGCACGGGTCGCTGAGGTCCGGCACCATGATCATCAGGTTTGCGCCGGCCGTCAGCCGTTCGATCATCTCCGCGGGGCTGATGTTCTCGGGCTCCTGCACGTCCATGGTCGGGCTCGCTCTCGCTTCTGGATGTCGGTTGATCACCAGACGCCTGCGTACCCAGTCCGCGCTACGGTGGACTGGGTGTGCAGGAGTCGACGAAATCAGCCGGACCGGCGTGCACGACAACGCCTCCAGCTCGCGATGCGCCTCGCGCGTGCGGTGTGCGATGTCAGGCAGGCTCGCAGCGCCGATCACAATCGCGAGGCGTCGGAGGTGTCGGGCCGGGGCGTAGGGGCCCGGGAGTCCCTGGCCGTGGACTGGGGCACTGCACTGCTCGCGCTCGAGACCGCCCGGCACTGTGGCGTCGGCCGCAGGACGGTGGACCGCTGGCGCAGCCGACCGTCACGATCACGCGCGCGCCGGGTGAGGGTGCCGGCGTGACCGTCCTGGCGGCGCAGGACGGTCATGGGCGACCAAGCGGGTTGAGTATCGTTCATGCGAGATCCGACAAGGTCACGATTGGCAAGAGCCGCAACGAATCAGGGTCATGCATCGAAGGGGCATAGACGGCGAAGTTGTGGTGACCGTCGAAGTAGTCAAAAGTCTCGGTGTACCCGTCTGAGGGCATAAGGTGCAAGGCTTCGGGTGTGGCAAGGATGACGTTGTCTGTCATGGTTTCCTCGCCGTGGAGCCACTGCAACAACTCTTCGGACAGCCAGTAGAGCCGTCCATCGTCGTCCAGGCCGAACAACTGGGGGTTCATCTGAAGGCCACCAGCGTCGGTGTAGGTGTCCCAAACGCAGACGAACTGAACGCCAGTTGCTTTGAAGAGGGTGTCACAGATCCGGTTGGCCAGATCGGGATCAAGTCCAAATGCTAAGGACCCACGGAGTTGTTCGATACCGTGGTTCATCTTCGGATCCTTTGTCTGCAACGACTTGAGCACACGGTTGATGTGGGTCCACACCGCGCGCAGCCGACGGCCCATGACGAAACCATCCTCTCTGGGAAACTGACGTTCGGTCGTTCGTGGGATCGAGTTGGCATGGCGCGGTTTCTGCTTCCGGTGCCGAGCGTGTCGGGGTGAGCGGAGCCCGCCGACGGAAAACCGGCGGGCTTTTGCTTGCCAACTTGTATTAACGTCCAGCATGTGGCCAGGAGTACGTGCGGCTCAAGATACGGAAACCATTCCTCTCACGTTTGATTTTGTAACAACCCCAAGGTTCAAGGTCCCGAACAGAAGCCGGGTTTAGCTCGACAGACAGTAGAACACTCGGTACTTCCACGGCAGTAATGTACAAGACCGTTCACATGCATAGAACAACTTATAAAGCCGACGGGGCCGAGTCCCACGGGTCGTCGCTAGCCGATCCGCCAGCGGTGGAACCGCAGCTGCCGCAAGTCCTCCGGGCTCGCCGGGATCGACTTCAAGGCTTTTCGGCCGAGTGCGGCGACGGTGAGGGCAGCGCCAAGCGGGTGGTTGCGGGTGTGATGTTGCCTTCAGCGGTATTTGGGAGCCAGGCTCAAGTGCGGGTTGGCGAACTTGGCGAGGACACGGAGATCACCCTGGGATGAGAGTGGCCCCCGTGATAGCTGTGCACTGGTGCGGCGGCAATCAGGTCGAGCTCGGCGGTGGTCCGCTCGGGTGAGCGCTGTGACCGTGACGAGGCCTTTCAGTTCCTGGGCCCGCTGGCACACTCGTATGGTCCCAGCCCGTCCCGATCGGTGAACATCGTGACGCCGCGCACCGACCACAAGCCGTCGGCACCCTGGGACAGACCCACGAACGCGAACGGCTTCCCGTCCCGTCCGGCAGGCTCGATTTGCGCCTCGACGCCGGCCCGGTCGCCACAGACCTTCGAGAACAGCACCGTGATCGCCGGCGCGGGCTCTCCAGGCGCTCCGACGGTGCAACGGCCCTCCCGGCGGAGCGTCGGCAGCAGTTCTGGACTGGCCAACGCGCACATGGTCGCGTCTCCGACGGCCTGGCGTCGCAGCACCTCCACGCCGACGGCACGGGCGTCACCGCGGTCCAGCGGCGACGGGCCGGCGGGTGGGGATCCCAGCCGCACAGTCATGATCACTCCGCTCACGACGATCGCCAGTACGGCCCCAGTGAGTACGAGCCGACGCCTCGGCCGCCGCGTCCCACCGGTCGGCTCGGAGGGTTTCGTTGTGGGGTTGGTCAACTGCACGATGGACACGGGCTGTCCTCCTTCTCCGCTGGTGGGCGATATCGAGGTTCGCGACGGCTGGGTTGTGGGCGGTCGCTGGGCCAGTGCTTGGGGATCGTACCGGTGTTGACGAGTCGGACCGTGTCATGCTTGATCGCAGGATCTGACCGATGCCCAGTGGGCACGCTGGGCGGGTTGCCCCGGGGCCATCGTTGTGGGCCGTGGCGTCCGCTAGAAGGATCGGTTCAGCCGTGGCGAGGACGGAGCCGGGTGGTGTCTGTATACGCGTTGAACGCGCCCAGAACGACGGCCATGGCCTCATGGCTGGCGAATGTGTAGGGCTGCACCGGAACCTCCGGTGTCGTGGCGGGTCGGTCGTAGACGTCGTGCTGGTCGAACCGTGCGGCACCGTGGCACTCGAGGCACATGGCGTGACGTTCCTGTGGGCGGATGCCGGTCGGGTGACAGTGGCACGGACGGGGGCAAGACCCGTCCGCACCACGGCGACGCGGTCAGTCCTCCGGGTTGCACTCGGCGTGGTTGTCGAGGTCTCCGGCGTCGAACCGCCCGACCCAGTGGGTAAGCGGCCGTGACCGGCCGGTGTTGACGTCGACCGAGTAGCCCTCGGACACGTCGACGTAGCCGCCCTCCGACGGGTCGGTGATGGCGAGTTTGGTGATCAGCGAGTCGATCTCCGCGTACCAGGTGCGCGCGGGGCACTCCGGAACCGTGGCTTCGTGGTTGCACTCGGGCAGCACGTCGCGGGTGCGCGCCAGCTTGTCTAGTAGCGCGGTGCGCGCCGCATCGGCGGACTCGCAGCACGTGGGCGCGGACTCGGGCGAGTAGTCGCCTAGGTTGCTACCCACGTGCCACCGGTACGTGGTGGTGTCGGACATGCCAGACCTTCCTGTGGTGGGGATGCGGCCAGGGACCGTGGCGACCCGGTCGGCGTGCGCGCGGGCACCATGACGGCCCGGACGGGGCGGTCAGCTCTGCGACTGACGCTTTCGGCTGTCGGCCGCCGTGAGCGCCCGCAGCACGCCCGGGCCACCGGCGTACTGGTCGTACGCGTCGCGCCCGCACAGGATGTCGTCGGAGTCCACAGGGCGGATCGTCGCTGGCTGGTCGCAGTAGTCGCAGATCAGCCCATGACTGGTGAGCCCGGCCCACGCGGCGCGGCCAGCGTCGGTGAGCGTGTCGTGCGGCGCGACGGACCCGGTCTGGTGGGAGTCCACCCAGCCACGCCGGATCAGCGCGCACAGCGTGGCTGAGTGGGGCTCGGCGGCTGCGGGCGTCACGGCGTCGGCATGCCGTCGGTAGTACTCCAGTCCGACCAGCATGACGATGGACAACGCACGGGTGGACTTCACGGGGAACCTCCGTGTGGTGGCGTTCGGTGTGGACGTGGCATGCGGCGGGAGAGTCCACGCGCCACCGAATCGACACCGGGCGGTGGTCAGTCGTCGACACGTTCGCTGTAGACGGCTGTCCCGTGGCCAGTGACGGACGTACGCGTGACGTGCACGGCCGAGGGGTCGAACTGCGGCCCCTCACGCTCGGTCAGTTCTGCGATGATCAGCGCACGTGCCTTGTTCGCGTCGGCCACCGCGTAGTCGGTCAGCGGCACAGACGCGTGCCAGCGGCCGAATCCGTCGGCCCAGGTGCGAACGTTGTGCGTCGGTGTGGTGTCGGACATGGGGAGGTACCTCCGCGGACGAGGGGTTAGCGGGCGGGGATGCCGAAGACGAAGGCGTCGGGGGCGCAGACTGCGGCCGAGGTGAGCGGCTGGCCACCGTAGCGGGCGTAGCTGAAAGCGGCACGTCGGTGCCGCAGCGACGGATGTCGTCGACGGCGGGGTTCGGATACACGGCGAGGTGGCTGCGGCAGAAGCCGGTGTCTAGCAGCGGCCCCGAGCGCGAAGTCCCTGGTCAGACCAGATCCGTTCAAATTTCCGGATACTACGGCAACCCCGGCCGGTGTCGTGCTGGCGCCAGCAGCACGACACCGGCCGGGAGCCGAGGAACCCAAGTGTCCAAGCCTCTCAAAATGGAACCTCCGCGCTTGGGTTCTCCTCCGCCCCTTCAGAATTCGTGAACACGCGGCGGAAGTTGGCGTACCGCAGAGACGGGCCGACCTCGTCGACCTCGAGCTCGACAACCGTGCGCTTCTCGCCTTCCTTGGTCTCGTACGACCGCCGCTTCAGGCGACCAGCGACCAGGACCCTCGCTCCCCGCGTGAGGCTCTCTGCGACACTCTCCACTGCCTGGCGTCAAATGTTGCAACGCATGAACAGCGCGGCGGCGTCGTCGACGGATCAGCCGAGCTGCGCGCGGACGGTGTCGGCGTGGCGCTCGATCACGTACCAGGTGCCGTCCACGAGGACTGCGGCGCAGACGTCGTCGTCGTTGTCGGCATCGACGGGCACTGTGGACACGTCGAAGGTGGACTCGGTGACCTCCCAGGCGGCGCCCTCCCCCGCCCTCGCCGCGGCCTGCATCCACAGGGTGTAGCCGATTTCGTAGTTCGAGACACCGGTGAGCTCCTCTGGCAGGAGAGCGGGTACTGCCGCGGTGATGGCGGTGACGTCCACGGGGGCCACGCGGTGTCCCTTGCTCTCGCCCCGGTTCGGCACGTCGGCCCAGGTCACGTTGCGGCCGAGCATCGACTGAAGCAGCATGCCGTTGACGCCGAGGGCGTCGAGGTCATCTTGGGTGAGTTCGCGCGCTGGGTCCACGTCCGGCGCCATCTCGCTGGTTTCGGGTTCGTGCTGGTGTGCCATGACGGTTCACCTTCCGGGTAGGGGACGGTGTCGGGCGGGACGGGCAGCGGTCGAGGCCTGCGATGGTGGTGTCCGTCGCGGCTGGATGCGCGTACAGGGTTGCGGGGCCTCGTCGGGCCTAACCCTGTTGTGCTGCTCCCATCGTCGGGCGATGCTCGACGAGGGCGGACGCGCCGTGAGAACCGGGAGGCTTGTCGGCGGAGTTGGGTCAGGGATTGCCGAACGAACCGAGTGAGTCAGGAAAGAACGCGAGGCAGCCTAGGTAGGTAGCGGCTACTCTAATGGCTCGAAGGGGTCAGCGATACGATCCGGCGAATTCCACAGAGCCGAGAACACAAACCTTTCATATACTCCGCTTGCTACTGCCGCCTTATGCTCCGCTGGAAAATGCTTTGCATTGCGCCCTTAAATCTCTACTAAGCTCAGGCCCTGTAACTTCTTAATCTTGTTTCAGGCAAGGCCAACACATTTTTTGCGCTCAGGACACCGGGAGGCTTGTCGGCGGAGTTGGGTGCGCTGTCGGCGGCGGCGTGGGGTCTGGCGGTGTCAGGTGCCGTAGCCGCCGACGACCTGGTGTGTCGCGAGGCTGTTGATGAGAGCCTCGGGGGTGAGGTACTGGCGGTACCAGGTGTCGACTTGTGCGCTGCCGGCGTCGTCGTCGGGGTCGGCGAGTTGGGTGGCGATGGCCTGCTGCGCGCCGTGGTTGAACGGGCCGGGCCAGGAGTGTCCGCGCATGCCCGCGATGACGCCGGTGTCGTCGTCGACGAGGATCATGATCAGGGGCATGTGCTGGTCGGGGGTGACTGTGCTGAGTCCGGGCGGCGGTGCGATCTGGCGGGTGGCCATCCAGGGGCTGTCCCACCAGGGCATCGCGCCGATCTTGATGCCGAGGACGACGACGACGCCGGCCAGGTACAAGGGCGAAGCGGATCCAGCCATTGTGGAACTCATGTCGGTACGCGGACGCGGGGCGGGACAGGAAGATGGCGACCTCGACTCCCCCTTCGCCGCCGACATGGTGTCCTTTGGTGAGGATCCGGTTGGCGTTGTTCGCGGGCCACCTGGTGACGCCGGGAGCGTAGAGGCCGCCCACGGTCAGCACGCGCATTGAGAGCTCCTTCGGCTCCAGTGGGGACGGAGGACGGGTGTGGTGGTCTCTCGCAGCCGGGCGATAAGTCCAGCTGCGGTGAGGCTGGCAGGCACCTGCCCCCTGGGAAGTCGGGACCGGACGGCGGACGGCGCAGATGTCTGGCCGATCGCGGTCGCTGGTCGGTCGTCCTCATGGAGGTGGTCACGGTGCGGTCGTTGCTGCCTGGTCGGGCGGAGTCGGCGGCCGTTGATGGCTGGTCGTCGCTGGCAGGCGCGCTCTCGGCGCCGATTGGGTCATGGTGATTGCCTGGCTGGGGCTTGCCGTCGCTGTCGGTTCGCCGCAGGTGCGCCATCCGGCGGCCGGTGTGGGGAAGGCCGGTCGGACACCGCCGGGGGTTGTGCGGTGTCCGACCGGGAACTGCGCGGCGACCGGTCGGGGTGCCGGTGGCGCGGAGTTCATTTCGGTGGTCAGTGATCGACGGATGGCACCGGTGCCGGCTCGGGGAGGTCCGTGGGGTCGGGCAGGGTCCACACCCAGCGCTGGATTGCTCCGTCGTTGAGGATGTGCCAGTCCCGCTGCAGCGGCACCGGCCGATTGGTCTTGAGGATTTCGTTGAGGTGTCGCGAGGCGTGCGTCAGGGCGCGTTGCTGCCAGTGCCGGGTGAGCGTGTCGGTGTGGCGGACCGCGAGGGTGTCGTCGTGGGATGACGTCACGGCGACGATGCGTGGGTCGAGCCAGGTGGAGGCGTGATCTTCGCGGCGGATTTCCACGATCGCGGAGACTGCCTCGAGGTACACGCTGCGCACGTGTATCGCGGCGAGCGCGGACAGGTGCTCCCGGTGCATGTCCTTGGCTGCGTTCAGCTTCGCCCGGTTCTGTTCGGTTCGGGCGCTGAGGGCCTGCAGGTGGCGCATCGCGGCGAGGTCGCCTCGCCAGAACCACGCCGTCCACCGAGTGGGACCGTGGTGGCTGTGTGTCCAGGTCTCGATGTCGCTGTTATCGGGGTCGGTGTCGTTCCAGAGCGTGAGTGCGCCGGTCATGGCGCCGCCACTGGAGTCGGCGTCGATGATCTGCTGCATCTGGGCGGTGGTGATCAGTGTGTAGCCCTGGAGGGCTGCTTGGTTCTCGACGTCGGCGAGGAATGCACGCGGCTCGCGGTGGTCGGGTGCGGTGAGAGTGATCTCGGCGGTGCACTGGCCGGCGAGCAACTGGAGGTAGGTGTAGCCGCGCCACAGCGAGTGCGCCCAGACCTCGCGGGTGGCTACGTCGGCACAGATCAGGATGAGGCGCTCGTCGACCCGGTTGCGTCCGGTCGTGGCCTCGCGCAGCACGCGGTCTGTGCCCTGGTAGTGGGTTGCGGCATGGTCATCGAGCTCGTGCCAGGTGATGGCGCGGGCGCGGCTCCAGTAGGCGAGGTTGTCGATCAGGGGCGCGGCGCACAGTGTGTTGTCGCTGAGCCAGAGGACTTCGTCGGGGTCGGTCGTGACCATGATCGGAGACTCGAAGGTGGGGACAGGCAGATCCCAGTTGCGCAGAGGGCCGGGCGCCGTGGTCTCGGGCTGTCGGGCGCGTGCCCACGCCGCGGTGTCTGTCCACGCCGGGCGTGTCGGCGTGGCAGGAAGGTCCCCGGCGGCGGTGAGGGTGGCGTCGGCCCGGCGGGGCCAGTTCACGAGTCCGTTCTCGGGTTGATCGGGATGCTGACGATCTGGTCCTTCCATAGGTGCCAGAAGACGGTGCGGCCGTCGTGGCCGATGACGAAGCGTTGGTTGCGTCCGGGCGGGGTATAGGCTTCCATGCGGAGACTCCCTTGTGGAGGCGGGACGACGGCGCAGGCGTCCTGCGCTGCTGTGGGCACGGGCAGCGTTGTGGTGCTGTGTGGGGGGCCCGCGTGGGCGGTGCGGCGCCGCGGGGTCCGGCATCGGTGGTGTTGTCGACGGGTGCGGCACTGCGGTCGGCGGCCCGCCCCGCGCCTCGGTATGACCGAGACGCTGCACGCATCGGCGTCGGCGGTGGGCTCACCTGTGACGGCGCGCAGCGGCTCGGGCGCGCCGTGGCCGTGGCGTTCCTGCCCTGTGGTTGTTGCGTTCCTGTGGTGCCG
>NZ_KK037166.1:11419482-11421350 GCF_000568255.1 Kutzneria sp. 744 | reverse complement strand
CAGCCGGGAGCCCGTTCGCGCGCAGCGGGGATCGCAGCGAACGGCTCATTCAGGAGGCCAGTGGTTGGCGTCATGCCGCCGCAGGCCCCGGCCGTCGGTGGGCGGCGCCACGGGGGGCAGGGTCCCCCCAATCGAGGCGCAGCGGCACCTGGTCGGCCAGCCTGGTCGTGGCGGTGCAGGCTGTGATCGGTGGTCGCTACCTGGTGGTGCGGCGCAGGGTGCGGACGTAGTCCTGGTTGCGTGCCTTGGCGATGAGCCGGCGGTCGGCGGTGCGCAGCACGACGCCTTCTGGCTGCAACCCCGCGCCGTTGTCGAGGGCGACCAGGGTGCGCGGGAGTGTTGTGCTCAGCCACGCTCGGGCGTCTGCGATCGTCGTCGGCAGAGCGGTCGCGTCGATGGTGAACAGCCGCGGGACGAGGTCGAGCCCGTGCTGCCGGGCCTCATCGGTGAGTTCGTCTTCGTCGAGAAAGTGCTGCCCTGCGGTGTCGCGCCAGGTGCTGACACGTTCGATAGGCCATGACAGCAGATCGGCGTAGTCGTCGATGGCGGCGCAGTCGAACATCGTGACCGCGACGCGGTTGCCTCCGGTGTACTGGCGTGCCATCTTGCCGATGCTGCCGCCGTACACTTCCAGGTAGTGCACCCGGATGCTGTCGTGGGTCGCGTGCTCCATCCGGTCGGCGATGGGCTTGAGCGCAGCGACGATCCCGTGTGCGGGGTTAGCGAGGAGATCGCCTTGGGCGTATAGCAATTCCTCCCGGCTCCCGATGAGGTAGCTGCCGTCGGGCAGGGAGATGATCCGACCGTTCGTGCCGTCGATCTTCTCTGTCACGATCACCTGACCGTGCAAGGGAACGGTCGGCTCGGAGAGGTTGCCGTTCGACGGGTCCAGGCGGTGGTAGGTGGGGATTGAGGGGTACTTCGTCATCGAGTTCAGCGCTGCCAGATTGACGGCGCGGAGCGCGAACGTCACGGGAATCCTTTCAGAATGACGGGGACATCGTCCGGTGTCTGCCTACTGGCGGGTGTGCGTTGTGCCGACATGGCGACGCGCTGTCGAGGCCGGCGGCGGCCTGGGCCGGGGCCGCTCGGTCGGTGGCAGCAGGCGCACGACGGCGGCCAGAGATGCCGTCTGTGGCGTCTGCAGCACAGACACACCGAGTCGGGGACGAGGTCGGCGCGTCGAGCTAGTCGTCGTCGCTGATGCTCCACAGTGTTGCGACGATGAGCACGACGAGCATCACGTCGGCGCCCACGGCATTCCAATACATGGCGGTTCCTTCAGTCTAAGTCGGATGGTCAGGGATGAACGCGAAGGGCTGCGCAGGAAGCGGTGCGTGCATGGGGGGATGCGAACATCGCTGCTACTTCTGGCGTCGGTGACCGTCCGCTATTCGGTGTCCCTCATATCCCGCCCCATGGCCTGGTCGGGTCGTTGTTGATTTCTTGTTGGGCGGTGTATCGCCGGCCCGGAGTGACTGGGTGGGCCTGGTTCGTAGACCCTGCTGGGCCGGCGCGCCGGAGCAGTGACGCGGATCGGTGGTCAGGAGTCGTGTGGAAGCACCAGACGCGTGTCACGCCGGCGGACGTCGATGTGGATCACCGGCATCCTGCGGCTCCTGGCCTGCTGGAGTGTGGCGTGGGTTCCGCCTCCGCGGTGCTCCGGATCGCTGACGCAGACCAGCGCCTGCGCGTCGCGCAGCATCCACGAGTTCCGCTCGTGCAGGGTCTTCGGGCTGTAGGTCCTGCCCAGCACAGCGACCCGCGCGGCGGTGCTGCGCACCCGGTCGTGGTGGGCACGCCAGTCGTGCGACCAACGTTCGGTCTGCTCGGGAAAAGGCTGATACAGCCACACCCGCGCACCGGCG
>NZ_KK037166.1:11384945-11419382 GCF_000568255.1 Kutzneria sp. 744 | reverse complement strand
CCGGCACGGCCGTGAGCGCGTCCCGCAACGCCATCAGCATGCGGCCGAGGTGGTTGTGGCCGGGTGTCGCGCGGTGTCGCTGACACACGCAACTCCCCCACTGCGTGTCACACCAGGTGTTGCTCTCGACCAGGAGCGCGGCGCCGGTGTTGATCAGTCGGGTCCGCAGCCCGGGGTCGGTGAACTTCGCACGCAACACCTGCCGCATGACGGCATAGCGGTGGGAGGTGTCCCACTGCGGGCGCAGCGCCAGTTGACGTCCGCGGCGCTTGGCCTCACGCGGGGGGACGACCTGTGAGATCCACAGTCGCAGCGCTGGATCCACGGTCTTGCCGGCGGCAAACGCGGCCTCCGCGGTCGCGTACCAGACTCCTTCCCACAGCAGCGGTGAGAACGCGAAGTTCGACAGGAACCACCACTCGCGGTCGAAGCCGTCAACCAGGTCGAGGATGGGGAGCTCAGGCAGTGTGGACGGTGTCATCGGGAAGGTCCTCCGTGGAAGCCAATGCACGAACACAGCAGGCGAGCAGGGACGGCGCGGCGGGCCGCGAGGCGGACACGACGATGGCGCTGCCCGGACGGGCCGTGGCTGGTCACCGGGCGCCGGCGTTGAGGATGCCGATCAGTGTCGGCGCGACCGCGTCGACGGCCGCAGCCGTGGCCGCGTCGACGAGCGAGGTCGCCGCCAGCCACAGCGCGTCGAGCTCGCGGTCGACGTGGTCGGTGTCGGCGAACGGGTCGACGAGCGCGGCCACCTGGTCGGGCTGCAGGACCTCGTCGTCGCGGTTTACGACCACCATCGATCCGACGTCCTCGGTGAGTGTGATGGCAACGCCGTTGGTGAGCGTGAGCGACACTCGCAGTGCGCCGCCGACGACGCCGACGGAGGTAACGCGGCCGATCCCGTCCAGCGACGGCGCTGGCTCGGCGAGTCGGGCGTCCACTGTGGTGGCGGGAACGGAGATGGTCAGGGTGTCCTTCATGGAATGTGCCTCCGGTGGCGGTGTACGTGGTCGTTGCGGATGTCAGGTCGAGAAACATCACCGGCGCTACACAGCACGACCCCGTCCGGGACGACCACGCGCACCGTCGATCTCGTCGGACCGCTGGCGGACATGCCGTTACGACGGTCCTTGCACCATCTGAAGGTTGCCAGTGGTCGATGCTGGAGCGTCGATTCAAGGCCACTGTCGGCCGTGCGGCGGCCGCCTCGTAGGGGGGTCGACATCGGGCCGCACCTGTGGGCGCGCGTCGACACTGGATGTTTCGCGGTGAGAGCCGCCTGATGAGAACGGATGGATCATGAGCGCGTCGAGCGCGTCTACCAAGGCCCGCTCCACCGTGCGCACGGCGGCAATGGTGTGGTGATCACCGATCGAGCGAACCGCGTGCCACAGCGTGGCGAACATCAGCGTGACCCCGTCGGTGTCACCGGGCTGGCTCGCCAGCTCGGCGAGCGCGTCGATGTCTGTCTCACCGCCGTCGTGGGTGATGGCTCAGGCGTCGTCCTGTTGGGTCAGCGTCACGATAGGTCCACTGAGGAGGGTGACCCGTCGGCTGCAGCGGGCCGTCGATCACAGCGACGGCTGTGTTGTGGCCGTACTCATCCAGGAACGGCAGCGGCTCGCTCAGGCTGATGAGCGTGGATAGTGGCCATGCGGAGGTGGAGGTCTCTCCGCGACGTGATCGGGCGGCCTGGCGCGCGACGGGCGCGGGACGCTTACAGGATTGCGACTCGCCGCCGGTGGCGTGGTGGACAGCGCGCCGGTCGAGATGGTGCCCGGACAGGTCGTGTTCCGGCTGGCGGCCGGCGGGCCGGGCGTGTTCGCGCGTCGGCGGGTACGCCATGAGCTAGTGAGCCAAACCCGTGGCGTCGCACGCTCGGCGTGGCGTCGCGTGCCGGCAGTGCGCGCACCGCCGGCATGTTGTGTGTGAACAGTCCACAGCGGGTGTGATCGCATGGGGAATCGCTCTCACGTGCAGCCACGCGCCCCACAGCCAGTCAGTACAAGTTCCTGAGCTCGCGGAGCTTCACGAACCGGAATTCGTTCTCCGGGTTGGCCACGACGTACTCACCGTCTTCCCAGGCCGCGATCACCGTCCACTGCCGTGGTGAGACGTCACTGGGAAGACTGCACCGGCGGCCACAGTTGTTATGAATGTCCTGCACCTGCATGGTGATCTGCGACCTCTCTCGTTGGCCAGAGCGATGCGAGTTGCTGGGGTTCGCGGCAGCCCCGGCCCGGCTCGCCATGTCCGGGCCGGGTCTGTAGCAGTTCGTTGACCTAGAAGGGCGGTTCGTCGGCGAGACCGCCGCCGCCGGAGCTCGCCGGGGGGCTCCTGGGCCCGACGGATGGTCGCGACCTGCTTCTGGGCGCCACGGGTCGCGAGGATCGCGAAGCCGCGGGGCAGCAGGTAGTTGCGGCCGTAGCCGTCCTTGACCTCGACCAGGTCGCCGGGGCCGCCGAGACCGCTGACATCGGTGGTGAGGATGAGCTTCATCGGTGCGACTCCTTTCTCAGCGAGCGGTCGAGGTGTAGGGCAGCAGCGCCATCTCGCGCGAGTTCTTCACCGCGCTCCGGGTTGGCCACGACGTACTCACCGTCTTCCCAGGCCGCGATCACCGTCCACTGCCGTGGTGAGACGTCACTGGGCAGCAGCGTGGTGTCCTTGTAGTCGATCAGGTTCGCGCTGGCCTTGTCCTTGCAGAAAACGCAAACCTTCTTCTTGGGCTTGCGCACAGGCGGCTTCGCCATGGGGTCTTCTCCTGGATACTTCTACGTGAATGAGGTCTGCTGGGCCGCGATCTAGAACGGGGGCTCGTCGGCGAAACCGCCGCCGCCGGAGCTCGCCGGGGGCGCGGAGCCCCACGGGTCGTCGACCGGGGCGCTGTTGCCGCCACCGCCGCCGCCGAAACCACCACCGCCGCCGCCAGCACCGCCACCTGCGCGCTGGACCTTGTTGACCTTGGCGTTGGCGTACCGCAGGGACGGGCCAACCTCGTCGACCTCGAGCTCCACGACGGTGCGCTTCTCGCCTTCCTTGGTCTCGTAGGACCGCTGGCGCAGCCGGCCGGTCACGATCACGCGAGCGCCCCGGGTGAGGGACTCGGCGACGTTCTCGGCGGCCTGGCGCCAGATGTTGCAGCGCATGAACAGCGCGTCGCCGTCCTTCCACTCGCCGGACTGCCGGTCCAGCGTGCGCGGCGTGGCCGCGACGGTGAAGCTGGCGACAGCGGCGCCGGAGGGAGTGAAGCGAAGCTCGGGATCGGCGGTCAGGTTTCCGACCACGGTGATTACCGTCTCTCCAGCCATGACTGATCCTTTCTTATGTGTATCTATGGTTTCGTGCAGATCGGTGATCGACTGGCGTGACTCGATCGGTACTGCATTCTGTCAGCTGGCCCAGGGGTTGATGGTGCGATGTGTCGTGCTGCATGGTCGGGTCTCGGTTGACTCGGCCCGGTCGTCATCTCTCGACTGGGAGGCCTGGAGGTCACGCGCGGGCGGCCCGGCTGGTGGCGGCGATGTCGTCGCCATGACACCACGGCGCGCAGGAACATCCATGGGCCTTTCTGCGGAGATCGTCGGGCGCGGCCGTCGGTGAATCCTGCTGTGGAAGCGATTCTTCGTGATGGCGGATCACGGCGTGTCGATCGCCATCCGACCCCAGCATAAGAGGATTCCTCGCCTTCGCAGCACAGTCTATTCGAAGCCAGAGACCAGGTTGCTTGGCTCACGTAATCCCGGTCAGGTGTACACAATGGGGCATCGTCACGCAGACGGCCGTCCGGCGATCCACGGCTTCGCTGGGATCGATCGCGGATGAAGACATCGAACTGCGGGCTTCGGCCGGCGCTGGCCCGCAGTGCTGCAATGGTCCCGTCACCTACGCCAGGGTCGGATTCTCTGCCGTGGATAGACCACGTTCCAGGTGGTTGGCCAGGTCGTCGAGCGTGTCGGCGACCGGCGTCCTGTTGGGCCCAGTTCCCGCGGGTAGTTGTGGATGCATCGGGAATGGGGCTGGCTCAGTTTGTGTCACCGAACGGCTGTCGCCCGAGCAGACCGACGCTGCGTGCGGGTGGCCGAGTGGCCACACGGGAAGAATCTCGCGTAGCGGATCACGTTGGACGGCTCGCTCGATGAGACGAGGTGTTCCGGAGGCGGTGTGGCGTCTGGTGCGGTGCCGATGTCAGGGGCCAAGGTGACCTCGAGATGGTGGTACCTGTCGCGCCACGGGGTCCTCAGTCCGGACCGGGCGTGCGCGGCCGCTCAACGGCGAGGTCCGGCCAGCGTCATGACTGCCACCGAGGTCACCTCGACGAACTCGACGGAAGGGACATCGGTACCCACCAGGTAGAACCGGTCCAGCCGTCGCGCGCGTTGTGCGGCCTCTGTCGGGGTCGTCGCGCGCACGGCGAGGGAGTGGCTGGTGTCGTCGTAGGCGCGCATGGTTACGCGGTAGTTGTCCCCCTGCGTGTAGGCCTTGAGCCGGTCGTGCAGCGCCGTGAACGCCTCGCCCAGGGCGAGGTCCTCGGTTTCGAGACGACGCTGGTCGAGCCACATACAGCATCCATCGAGCCTGGTCACCACGCCGTAACTGGTGGCCGTCTGCTGCCGGGCCGCGTTTGCGTACTGGTGGAGCCAGACCGCGGCCTCGGTCCACACCTTGGCGCGGGCACCCTCCAGGTCCGAATCAGCTTCGCGCTTGAGCATGTCGGCGATCACGTCGAGCGCGTCAGCGATGCTCACCGTCGGCCCATTGGATGGCCTGGTGGACATGGATGTTCCTCTCGTTCAAGCGCAACGGAAGCCGGGGTGTCCCGCAGTGGGGACATCCCGCCTGGTGACCGTTGTCGGGCGCGCGTCGACGTCGTGGATCGTGAACCCGGGGCCATGCCGGCTCGCAGGCGCTGAGTACAGCGCGGATTGACCGCACTCGATAGCTCGTGGTTCGGCGGATGGGACGCTCGGCACCAGCACCGGGTTGGGCCGTCCGCAGCCTCCTCAGCTGGCTAGTCATCGTGGCCGTCGATCGGAACGAGGCGGGCGCGGACGGTATCGCCGCAGCGCTCGATCACGTACCACCGGTGGTCCACCAGGATGGCGGCGCACACGTTGTCGTCGGCGGCTGAGGCATCTACGGGCACGCTGTCGACATCGAACGTGGCTCGGGTGACCGTCCACGTGGTGCCCTCCCCCGCCTGCTCGGCGGCGCGCATCCACACGTTGTAGCCGATCTGGCGCGCCCAGGAAATCGTCATGGCCGACGGCCGTGTCGTGGGGACCGCCGCCGTGATGGCGGTGACGTCCACTGGAACCTCGCCCGAAGTCCCCTCGATCTCGGCCAGGGGGACGGCGTCCTGCGTCACCCAGTCAGGTTTATCCGCGGTATGGTCTTCGCGCTTACCGATACAGCGGGTCCAGTACACACTACGCATCTCGTAGATCCACACGCCCTCCGCCAACCACCCCGCTTCCACGGTCAGGGGGAACCCGGCGGCGGCGAATATCGTGCGCGGCTCACTTTCGTTGTGGGGCAGCAAGTCCGCCGTCACCTGCTCGGGAGTGGTCCCGAGGCCCGCCAGGACGTGGCCGAACAGCATGTCGGGCTGCCCGTCCTGCCCGAAGTAGGCGGGCGGCGGCTCGGACTCGATCCACCCGACGTAGGTCTGGTCTCCCTCGACAGCGAGTACGCGCCGCATCCGCTCCCACAGTTCGGTGTAGCCCACCACGCGAACGGTCTTGTCAGTCATCGTCGAGCACCTCCTCGGTCAGCTCGCGGTCGGTTTCCGCACAGAATCCTCGGCCTGCCACCGGCTGGGCAGGTCCGCGCCGCCCCCTGCCCGCCAGGTCCCGCACGGCTTCTCCGGATCGCTCAACGGCACTGCGAACCCACGCTGTCTCCGGTGCGGCGTCGTCTGTCACAGGTGCCAGCCGTACTCGGCCATTCGCTGCTCCTGTTCACGGCGCAGGTGGGAGATCACCTGTTTCTGGTAGCCGATTCCGTGGGCGGTGGCGAAAGCGTCATCGAGTTCGACAGCCGTGTGGGCAGCTAGCGTTGCCGCCGCTGCTCGAAGCAGCGCGACATTCGCTCGCGTGGTGTACGCGTGGATCGTGACGTGGCTATGCCCGACGACGTTGTCCGCGAGTTGCTTCGCGACGGTGTGTGGTGTGAGAGCGGCCGACCGGGGGTGAGGCTGCTCGTATGGGGCGATGAGGGTGCCTGGGGCGACAAAACCGCAGTGCCGCGAGAGAATCAGCGCGCGCGCGTGGAGGTTGCGTCGCGCGGTAAGCCGTGCTTGGGCGCACAGGACGGGAAGGACTGTGCGGAATTGAGCGCCGGTATAGAGCCTGTAGCCGGCGCGGGGAGCAGGAGTTTGGCTTTGCCGCCATGGGTGATGTAGAGCGCCAGCGTTGTGGGCGACGGGTCCCTAGTGGTGTCGGCGGTCGTGGCGCGTTGAGCCGGAGGTCGCGCGTGCTGGGCATGCGGGCCGACGGGGTGGCCTGGAGCTGGCCGGCCCAAGGCGGTCACGACCGGAGGTCGGGCGGCGCCCCGGTGACCGTGTGCGAGCTCGGACCGATCGCTCCCTGTGCATCAGCGGCTTCTGGTTGGAGCAGCCCGGCGGGGACACAATGCGGTCGATTTCGCGCGCAGGCGTCACGAGCCTCATCTTCGGTGGGCCACAGGGGTTCGGTCGGGTCGCTCGGATGCAGGTAGGCGGCCGCGAGGGCGGCGTAGATCGGGGTGTCGGTCATGGGTGACCCGGGGGCCGAGGCGGCTGCGCCGGGGTTGGTGGTTGGCGTGAACCAGGGAGATGCAGGCGGCATCGCCGTTCCTTCCTCGTGGTGGTCGTGATCAGGGGGTGGTGCGGTCGGCGGCCGAAAGGGGGCGTCGCGGCCAGTTGTAGCGGTGCGGATCGGCTCGGCAGGCGCTACCGGACGCCGTGGGCCGTGGCGGCCTGGTTGATCATTCGAGTTCCTGGAGCTTCGTGAGTTCGGGAATGGTCGTGAGGCTGCGGCTCAGAAGTGCGTCCGCGATCTGCCGCAACGTGTCGAAACCGTTCGTCCAGCCGGGAGAGTCGGCTCGTTGGCCCCACAGCGGGGTGCGGTCATGCCAACTGGTCCCAGGGCTGTCGGCCACGAATCGCCAGGCATTCTCGGGGGTGAACAGTGACAGCGTCGCCGTGGAGGAACTCGGATCGGCGGTTCGGGAGACCACCACGCGCAGTGTCATGGGGCCGACGCGGTAGAAGCGGTCCAGGCGGTAGACGCCCTGCAGGCTAGCGCTGGAGATCTCGGTGATATGCCTAATGGTCGGGTTTTCCATTGAGGGCCCCGGAGTAGGTGGAGGGGTCGAGGTCGATGTGAGTGGTGTGGGACGCCTCGCGGACATGTCGGCGGGCAGGTGGCCCGGGTGGGCACGTGCTGATGAACGGCGCTGCGCTGTGGCGTGAGTCGTGGTGGCGCAGGACAATCTGTGCCACCACGGTGGTGGCGCGCAGGGTTGAGCAGGACAGGCCGCCGGGGCGGTGCGCTGGCGAGGGTGCGGGCCGGGGCCGGGCCCGGCGTTGAGCCGGTGCGCTCCAGGGGCAGGCGGTCACGGATCGGCCGCGTGTTTGCCGGAACACTCGGCCGTGGTTGGGCGCCTGTTAGGTCGGGCGCTGCGGGCGCCGCTGTTCGAGGCTGCGACTCTCCGGCTTCGAGGTCGATCCGGGCTTTTCCGGGCCCGTGCCGTCCAGTCCGACGTGCTGATCGCGGGGCGGTTGCACGGTCAGGGAGTCAGCAGCACGAACGCCTTCTGCTTTTTCTTCGCCAGGTCGCTGCTGGTGAGGACCCGGGTCGCGCGGTCGTCGGCACGGCGGGTGCGGGCGGAGTGATCGAGGTGTTCGGTGATGGCCTGAAAAGCGCCCCATCGGGTGCCCGTGATCCCGGCTTGGGTGTCGGCGGATCGCCACAGCCAGTGCAGCGCTTCGTTACGCCGCTGGGCGTTCTTCTCCGCGCGCGCTCCGGTCGCAGCGCTGTCGGTGTGCCAGACCGCGGTGATGAGGTCATCGAATTCGGTGTCGCTCATCCGGGTTTCCAGCATTCGTGCCGCGCGGTTCTCGAACTCGGCGGCGTACTCGTACAACCTGGGCAGCTTCGCCCGGACCGCCTCGACGTCGATCTGGGAGTTGCTGGTGTGGCGGATGGTGACTTCGTTAACGAACCCGTCCATCGACACGTGCAGGCCGTTGGTGCAGATCTGGCGGTAGGGCACCAGACGGACGCGGAAGGCGGCGGTGCCATCGTGGGAGGTCGAGGTCTCGATGACGAAACGGACATTGTCGAATCCGCCCAGTGAGGTGACGTGGGGCAGGGTCATGGTGACGTACACCTGCCGGCCGCCGTGCAGCGTTCCGGCGCTCGTGCAGCCGGCGGCGCCGGTGTCCGCGACGAGCGCGTCGATGAGGTTCGCGACGGCCTCGTTCTGGTGGATTCCGTACTTGTCCCCCACGGTCGACAGGTAGCGGACCGCGTGTGTGGCCGGATCGGTGTAGACGAGCATGACCTTGTCGGGGTTGTCCACGCGGACAGCGCCGTGCTCGGTGATCTCACAAGCGCTTTGGCGGAGCTTGCGGATGTCCCAGCCGGTCAGGTTCGCCGTCACCATGGCGTCGTAGGCGTTGAAGGCGCCGCTGACGTCGGTGCCCAGCTCAAGCCAGGGCAACCGCCGCTGGTCCGGCGGGGTGACGAAGCGCGTGGTGGTCATGAGGACTCCTCGGTGTGTGTTCGGGCGGGCTCGCGGATGGGCGATGCGGCGATGGCTGGCTCAGGGGCGGTCGGCGCGGGGCGTGGCGGCGGTGTGTCCGCGGCGACGGACACACGGACGGTCCATCCGCTGGCGTGGTGGAGCGCGAGGGTGGATTCGTCGACAGGGCGCAGGATCACGCCGTCGAGGGGTCCCTGGGTGGCGTCGAGGTGTTCGAGGGCTGTGTGGATGCGGTCGCGAATCACGACGGCGGCGAGGTCGGCCAGTGGTGGCACGGGGAGGTGGGTACGGGCCTGGAACAGTTCGCTGGCGGTGATCCACTGGTTGTCTGCGGTGCGGTAGGCGACGGTGGTGGGGGCGCATGCAGCGCGGGCACGGGCGACTTCGCGGTCGATCTCGTGTTCGGGCAGGAAAAGGAATCGCCCGAGCGCCCGGATGTAGGGGTAGTCGTCGGGTGTGTCCACCCGTTCCTCCTGATGGCGCGGTGTGACTCAGGACGGACAGTGGATGACGGCCGAGGTGGTGGGCGCCTGTTCTATGTGGCGGCGCGAGTGCCCGTCGCGCAGCCGAACGCGGGTGTCGCGAGCACGTGCGCCCACGGCTGCACGAGCGCCTGGAAGCTGCGGTCGCTGACGGTGTCGCGCACGACGAGGGCGGCTGCGGCCAGGCCGGCCGGTGAGGCTGCGGCGATGCGGTAGGCCTGGTCGCGTTCGGCGGCCACGGCGGCGGCGATCACTTCGCGTTGGGCTGCGGCCACGACGTGAGCGGGGTGCTCGGCCTGGTAGACCTCGAGCACTGTCTGCTGGGTGGGCGAGAGGTGGTGTGAACGCGTGATCAGGTCCGCTGCGTCCGGCCACTGTTGAGCGAGCTCGGTGGGCAGCTGGGGTTCCTGGCCGGCTGCCGCAGGCTGCGTCGGTGGGGTTGCGGGACCGTCGGACGGGGTGGCGGCGTCGGGCTGTCGGGTTGTCACGGGTGCCGTCGCCCCTGCGGTGTTGGGACGGGCGGCCGGCTCCGAGGTGTCCGTGCCCCGGCGGGGACGGGCCAGCAGGGCAGGCCGAGGCGTGGGGTCTGCGGCACGCGCCGGTGGGCGCGTGTCCATGGTGGCGTCGGCGGCGAGTTCGCGCTCGATGGCCGGGCGAAGGCGTTGCAGAGCTTGCGCGGCTTGTTCCTCGGTGAGGTGCTCGGGCACGAACACGCGGCGGGCGACGCTGTCGGCGCGCACTGCGCTGCCGGTGCGTTCGAGGTCGAAGCCGAGGGCGTTGAGGGCTGAGGTGATCGTCCGGAGTCGGGTGGTCGTGGCGGTGGTCTGCGCCGGCGTTGAGCGTGGACGAGGGCGGGTTGCCGCGGTGGTCGCCGCGGACGCTTCGCGGTCCGGGGTCGGGACCGCTCCGGCGTGGTTGGTGTCGCTGGTCTGGCTGATGTCGAACACGGCCAGCATGACAATGGGTGGGCGGGTTCCGTCCGGGCTGGCACGGAGGCCTTCGGGACGGCTGCCGTGGGGAAGGATCCGTAGTGCTTCCTCGCCGCGCCGGACGAGCCGCCCGTGTGCGCGCCAGCCGTCGTAGGTGTCGATGTCGGTCAGGGGAATGTCGCGATGCTGGCCTTGCAGCATGAGCAACGCCCGGTTGACAGGGGTTTGGTTGGCGATGCTGGGGGCGGCCTGCGCCAACTGGTCGTCGACCGCCTCGCGGACGACGGGATCGGCCAGAGCCGTTTCTGCTTGAGTGAGCAGGGCGGCGTATTTGCCTTGGAGTTCTGCGCGCTGGGCCTCGGTGTAGGGGTGGTGGGACGTGCGACGCACGATGGTTCCTTTCGATGTGGTCGCGCGACCGTTGGCGCGCGAGGGTGGGTCTTGACCGACCTCTTGGCAGGGCACGGCCCGCGATGCCCTGCGTCGCGTCTGCGCACCGTGCGGACCAGGCGCACTCCGCTGTACGCCGGGCACGGGTCGCCGCAGCTCCCGACGGCGGGTGGGGATGCGCCACGGCGCCGGATCCGCCCGGAGCCAGCGGTGGGCGCCTGTACGACTGTCGCGTGGCCAGGCTCGACCACGTCGCATGCGTCCGGGCTGTCGGCGGGTCGACGCGGTGCGAGGGCCGACCGGTCCTCCTGCGACTGATCGTCGGGGTGCTCGTGTGCGGAGAGTGCGTGCTCAGTCGTGGCTCTCGTCGGGCGGCGGCGCCGGCAGCGACAGGTGCTGATGCGCGGCCTCGGTCATCCCGTGCAGGCTGGCGATCACACGGGGCCACGTGTCCGGCTGGTCGCATGCGTCGCGCAGCAGCATCGCGAGAGGGTGGCTGGGGGCTGCGGTGAGTGTGGTGTTCACGGCGGTGTCGCACAGCGCGCGGTTGGCGCGTCGCAGTGCTGAGATCGCGAGCAGGACGGCGGCGTCGGCGCGTTCGGGTGCGGGAAGCGTGCGGGTGAGGGCGAGCCACAGTGCCTCGGACCGGCCCAGCGGACGGCGCAGGGTGTGGTGGATCAGGGCGTCGCGGATCAGGTAGTCGCCCAGGCCGACCGCGAGATCGACCAGGCACTCGTCGGTGTCGGGAGTCTGGTGGCCGTCAAGCATGTGCTGCACGCGTGCGAGGATCGCGGGCGGGTCGGTGTCGGCCTCACCGGAGGTGAGGTGGTCGTCGATGAGGGCGCCGAGTCGGGCGGTGTGCTCGGGGTCGTCCTCGTGCGTTGCGTGGCGGAGATCGGCGAGGTGTGCGAAGGGGCCGACCTGGCCGGGAGTGAATTCCGGTGACTGCTCGATCGGCGCCACGGTTCCTTGCGCGTCGGTGTCGTAGCTGGCCCACGTCGCACCTGGTGTGGTGTTCGCGCACCAGAGGGCCCGCAGCCCCACGCTGGCGTGCTGGCATTCCTGACCGGTGACCTCGACCAGGGCTCGGTGGGTTGCGGGTGTGGGGTCGGCGTCGGCCAGCTGCGGGCCGACGATCACCAGCAGGATCTGGTCAGCGTGTTCGGTGCTGGCGCGGCGAGCGATCGTCTGGGCGGCGAGTCGGTAGTCGTGCGCGAACGGGATTGCCTCGTGCAGTGCGGCGACGGTTCGGGCGCCGCGGACGTAGAGGGCACGGATGTCGCTGTGCAGGTGGTGGCCTTCGGTGACGGCAAGGGTGCACAGCAGCTGTGCGGGCGCGAGGGAGTGGATGTCGGGGCGCATGCGGCTCTCTGTGGCTTCGGCGTGGTTGGGGAACCGCTCGCTCACGGTGCGGTTGGGTACGCGTGCAGGCGGCGCGGAGGGCTCGGTGGTCCTGTGGTGGTGGTAATGTCGAGTTGGTTGTCCCGCTCGTGCGGGAGTCCTCAGTGGCCGGTCAGTGGTTCCGCGCTCCGGCGCTGTTCTGGTGAGGAGCGTCGTGGGACGGCATGCGACTGCCGTCCCACGACGGCTTCACGGCGTTAGCCGATCAGCGCTCCGGCGACCAGGTGGTGCAGGCTGGTGTCGATGACTTTCACGCTGCACCGCAATACAAATCGGACGTCAGCGTGATTCGTCCGGTGCTTCCAGTTGTACCGTTTGGCGATCGTCGCCACCTTGTTCCGGATCGCGGCGGCACGCTTCGGGTCGAGATCGGCGTAGTCGTCGCGGTACAGGAACACGTTGATCGAGATGGTGCGGTCGATCACCGCGGCGGTGAGATTCACCTTGTCGGTAACTGGACGGGGATCCTGCGGTCCCTCTGATGCGATGGTGTCTCGCATGTCGGAGAGGTCCTGCATGATCCGGCCGGCTATGACCAGTAGGCCGTCCCCGAGGGTCGGGGGCGCGTACATGCCGTAGATTCGGCCGTCGGATCGAGTGTCATCCACTGCGGAGTCCTCCTCTGGTGGTGCACCCTCAGCAGGTGGTTCCGCACCTGTGCGCTGAGAGCCCCTCCCCTGGCGGGGAAGCCCATGGCGAGGCCGTGCTGCGTGGTTTTGTGTGGAGCTGCGGCGATCACGTCGTGATGGAGGTGTTCGCCGTGGGGTGTCTAGGCTTCGTGTAGCTGGTGCGCGCGTTCTTCCGCGAGGGCGCGGGCGCGGGTGGGGCTGGTGGCGAAGGTGTCGATGTAGTGCACGCGTGTGCCGTTGACCGCTTGTTCGAGTTGCGATGCCTCGGTGTCGATGACGACATGTTCGGTGCAGTGCAGGACCTGTCCGGCGTGGAGCACGTGCGCGGCGCCGGGCATACGGGTGGGGGTTCCGATGGCGGTGGCGGTTGCGGTTACGGTGGCTGTGCATCTCCACCAGGCGACGATGGCGTGTCCGCTATCGGCGGTGAGCAGTGGGACTTCGTACAGCACGGTGTGTTCCGGACCCAGGTCGCTCAGGGCCTGGCAGGCGAGGTTCTTATCGGTTACGGCAGCGACGGGTTCAGGGTCCGCGGAGGGGTCGTGTCGGGCGATGATCCACACAGTCAGGGGCGGATCGGACATGAGTGACCCTTTCAGGCTGGGCATCGGCCCCGTCACATCGCTCGATGTACACGGTGTGGATGGCTCTCCGCGTGAGCGGCGGCCCGTCCGGGCGAAGTCAACGGGGTCATGGCGGGAAGATTCATGCCAGAGGAATCAGTGCCGGTTAGAGCCGATCTATGCTCGTGTCACGGGCATCGACTGCCTCACGTGGACACTGTTCCTGTCGTGGCGTGTGCCGTCGGGCGCAAGGCGACCCCACATCGGCTCGGCGTGGCCGTATGCGCCGGGAAGACAAGCTTGTGCGGTGGGGTTTTCGCGTCGCCGGCGTGTTCCCGACCTCAGATCTCGGGGAGAGGGCCGGTAGGCGAATCCAGGCCAGCGGGAGCTCACCTGGGCCGCGGCGCGGTCGCCCGCGTGCGCGACGCCTGAGCCGGGGCGACATCTGCTCTATTCACTGGGCTTCAGCGATTTGCGAAGCTCCACCAAGCTCTGATCGTGCAGGACCTTCGAGGCGATCGCGTCCGCGATCTGACGCGGTGTCATACGCCCCTGCCCTGGTGGTGCCAAGTACCTCTCTCCGTTGCGGCCCTTCAGGTATCTCAGATCGGAACTGACTTTTCGGAATCGGCTGCGCCTTCCGCGCTTGAACCCCTCCCAGTTCTCGGTCCTGACGGCCAGCCCGCAGCGGGTGCACAGCACCTCGCGCACGAACAGCCCGTCACGGTTGACTGCGGTGAAGGCGATGCCGATCTCTTTGATGGTGGGAAATTCGTGAACCCCGCGTTCTCGGCAGGCGAGGACCCACTCAGAGGCGCTCTCGACGTAGTCGTCGATGGCGTCTTCTGTCGCTCGTGCCCGCTCGGTGTCGTGGCACTGCTCGCCTTGGATGGATGACAGATGCGTGGCGCTTTCAGCCATGAGCCGGGTCCTCCTGGAGTCGGATGTGGTGGCGGCGCTGGACAAGTCCTCATCCGCGTGCGCTCAGCCTCCGCGACGGCATCGAGTCCTCAGCGTCCGGCGTGCTTCCGGCGGTGGGATCAACGCAGAGCTCGGCCGGGTGTCGACCCACAACCGCAGGGCTGCGATGGGACCGGCGAGTGCCGCGAGTGGCTAGGCAGGGATGGTGGTCGGATCCAGGTCTCGAAGGTCCGTGACGGGAAGCACTTGTACGGAAGCCAGTGGCTGCTCTGGTCGCGGCAGAACACGTGTAGCGGTGGCGGGTGGCACTGAACAGCGACAGCCTTTCCGCGCCATCGTCGACCGCATCGATGAGTGCGGCGGAGACGACCTTCGGATCGGTCGAGTACAGGTAGGCGATCTCGGCCAGCAGGCACTGGATGTGTCCCGGAAAAGGCCTGTGCAGCAGCGCGGCGAGTCTTGGCGGGAACTGTGCCGGCACTCGTCCACCAGGCACACGCGCCGGTGGTAGGCACGGCCGTCCTCGTTGAAGGCTCCGAGTTGGCGAGCTTGTCGGCGGTGAACTGGCGATCGGCTGCAGTCCGCGGGTGAGGGCGACCGTCTTCCGCCGGCGTCCCAACGCAGGCAGCAGCTGGCGGCCGTGGTGCTGCCGCGGCTCAGCGTGCTGGACACTCGGGTGGCGGCCAAGCGCGGGGCCATAAGCGTGATCCCGCCGATCTGCTTGGCGGTCAGGCCTGTTCTAGCTTGTTGCTCTGCCCAGCGACGTTCGCCGGTAGCAGGAGCAGTAGCCACCCAGTTCATCGCAATCAGGACAGCTGCCGCAGACAGCGCAGCAGCCGCTGAACGGATCGATCGCGGTGAGCGTCGAGCACGGGCCGCAGAACAGATCCTCGTCTGCGGCGAGATGGTCGTAGTCCAGTGCGGCCGAGAGGAAACTGAGGTTTGAATACCACGCGCCATCGTCACGCCAGATGCCGCTGTCCTCGTTGAGGAGGTACGCGCTTCTGCGGTACAGCGGATCGACGGTCAAGATGACCATTTTGTTCGACGGGCCAAGCCAGCGACGGAGCAGCTCATGACCGAAGCGACTGTCCAGAGAGCCGAACGGTTGCTGTGGCAGGAAGTCCTCCGCAGCGATGCGGGTGTCACTACGTACGTCCCCATCCATCGGGTGCACCAGGGGTGGAAGAATCCCATTGTGCGCAAGGACAGTGCGACCGTCGCCACCTACTCGGAACGGATGGCAGTTGCGACTGTACATCCCTCCGTGGGTGCCCAGCCTACTGTGAAACAGCGCGGGTCCGCTGCGGTGCCGACTGCGGACGCGCTTGAACTCAGCCAGGACTCGCTCGGCGTCGAGGCCGCGGCGCACGATGATCCGACCACCGGAGACCACTGCGAACCCGTGACCATCTGGGTTCACGCACGCACCGATAGCCAGTGCGTCCACATCGGGTACTACCCCTTCCGGGCAGAACGTCAGCAGGCACATGAGCGCTCGTCTATCTCCCTCGCCAGCGGCGCGTACTCGGGTCGTTCCTGAAGCCAGACCGTGAACGCAGCCCACGTCCATCCGCCACGGCGGACAATGTCGGACACGCTCAGGACCCGGGTGTACTCGACTGAAGCGGACGCGAGCGCGAGCGCGGCCTGAACTTCTTGACGCTTCAGTGATGACGCGAACATACGCAGCTCGAAGGTGTCGACGTTCCCGGTGTTGATCGCTCGATATCGGCCGCCGTCTCGTGCGCCCTTGGCGTAGTCCTTGACACGCCGTCGGTCTGCCTCGTGGAACGCCGCCCATTCATCGGACACCCGTCGGGCAACGGTGATCACCTGGCCGGCATTGCGATAGAGGAACTGCATCCACCGGTAGCTGTGCGTGGCGGAGCCGAACGCGGCACGGCTGAGATGAACGTGCAGCCCGTTGCCGCCGCCGCTGCATCCATTTCGGTCCAGCTCCTCAAGGATGTCCCAGGGAAAATTCTCCATCGCCCACGGGTAGGACATCGGATGGGTCACCAGTTCGAAACCGTAGCCGGAGCCGTAGTTGATGGAGTCATCCTTCTTGAGGTAGCCGACATCTCCGAGGCGCTGCGCAGCGAGGTCGGCGCAGCGACGCAAGTGCCCGGAATTTGCGCTGAGCTCGAGCTCGATGCCAAAATATGACGGTCCCTCACCATGGAAGTCCGGTTCCGGGGTGTAGTCGTACGATTGGATCACGCCGTCGGCGGAGAGGTCGCGGGCGCACGAGTCGCAGTGGTCCCCGCGGTTGATGAGACTGTCACAGTATTCACAGCTCCAGTAGCGGCTGTTCGCGCACGAGCCGCAGAGCTCGGTGTCGTCGGCGGCGTTCTCGACCTCGTCGTCGACAACGAGGAGATCACAGCTCTCGCAGCGTGTGTAGTGTCGGGCGGCGCATGAATCGCAGACGTCGTCGTCGTCGACAGTCCGCCCGGTGGTGGCGGCGCAGCCGCCGCAGCGGGCGCATCGCGCCTCCTCGTCATCGCAGCGCAGCGCACCATCGGTGTGTTCGCGCGTCGACGCGGTCGAGTCCGGGTTCGGTTGTCCGTAGGCGCCGAGCAACCAAGGGTCATCTAGTGTGGTTTCGGGCACAGCGAGGACACCTCCTATTTGGGAAGGAAACTGCGGTGGCGGATGTTCAGTGGCGTGCGGCGGCGCGGAGAGTGCGGCTGGGGAACGAAACTGCAGCGGCCCGACGCTTCCGCGCGGTGTCGTCGTGACCGCTAGGTATCTCGGCCTTGTCAGCAGACGTGAAACATCACTATGAACCGTGTCGGGCTGCTGCTGGGTGTTGGTCAGTTCCCGCCGAGTGGTTCGGCCAGAACCGCCAGGAGTGGGCTGGCCTGGCATGCCGCACCGCTGTCATCGCGCCGGTGTTGCGTGCGTGGCGATACGCCACGGTGCGACGCGACCGCGACCGTGTCGGTGAGGACGGTGAAGGTGGCCTGGTCGCCACCGTCGAGGTCCTGCTCCACGACACAGCCGAAGATTCGGGAGTGCTTGCAGCACACGGCGAACTGGTGGAGACCGCGGACGGCGGCGATCGTGAGGCGCCGGCCGCAGCACGGTGTCTGTGTCGCCAGCTGGCCGCTGGTCGCCGCAGCGGTCCAGCAGATGACCTCGGTGCCGACGGTGAGTTCGTGGGCAGGGACCGGTCCGACTCCGAGGTGGCGTGGTGACGGGCCGGCGTGGATGGGCAGCAGTAGCGGCGCCCGGTGGTCGCCGAGGTCGACCACGACGTCGAGCCGCACGTACATCCCTCCGCCGTCGGCGAGGAATTGCACGGTGTGGCTGCCGTCGACTTCACGCAACTGGACCGCGAGAGTGTCGTTTTTCGGCCGTATGTACACGATGACGGCCCACCGTTGGTGGACTTCGGCCAGCATGCCGATGCGCAGTGAATCGCGTGGTGCCCAGCCGCTGGGCGGCTTGCCGCTGTCGGCACCGACGTGCTGTATTGCGGGTAGATCGTCAAGGCTGATGGTGTGCATGGGGGCGCCTCCGAAAGTGGGACGGAGTGGGCAGTCAGCCCGACCGCTAACGGTCGAGACCGGGCTACTGGAGGGCCAGGGCCGGTGGCAGTCGGTGGGGCGGGCCGGCTGCTCGGTTGGTGGCGTTAGCGCGCTACGGCGACGCCCCTCAACCCGGCACAGCGGGGCGCGGACCGGCCTTGTGGGGCCCGACTCCCGATGGCTGGTGACCGCGGCTGGGCTACCCGACGGCGGCCCACTCAGCTGCCATGGCCCTGGCCAACTCGTCGAAACAGACAGTGGCCAGCACCGCGCGGTCGTCGGCGTCCACCTGCGGCCACACAGCTGCGGGAACGGCCTGCGGGGCGGTCATCCTCAGGACAGCGACCGCCGCGTCGGTCTCGAAGCCCAGGCGCACCGGCACCTGCGCGGGATTGTCGAGGCAGGCCACTCAGTGCGGGTCCTCGGCCAGGCGCGTCGCGATCGCGGCCAGGCTGCGCGAAGCTGCGACGGCCAACCAGCACGCGCCGTGGATCAGGTCGCTTTCCCTGCTGGTCTCGGGGGCAAGAAACGAGACCGGGCACTTGTCTGGAGCACGATGCGGTCTCGTGACGCGTGGGTGTGGTCGTACCAGGAGGCGGCCAGTGCCAACAGGTATCGGCGCGGGGTGGTGCTGAGCAGCATGCCGCTGGCGTGGTTCCGGCCGACGGCGTGCACAGGCGCGTCACGGGTGCGGTGCCCGTAGCGGGTGATGGTCATCGCGGGTCACCGACTCGTGTCTGCGGAGGGGCCGAGGGCCGCTCGAACGATGATCATGGCGGCCTGCGCGGTGTTCCCGGTGACGGCGGTGACGTAGTCGCCCAGGGCGACCGAGTCGCCGTCGGGCAGGACCAGATGCTCGGGTCGCACGATCCAGGGGTGGCGGGTCGACCACGGCCGGAACACATCGAAGGGATCGTCGTCGTGCGCGGAGTCGACCCGGCCGTGCCCGAGGGCGTGCACGGCGCCGATGCCGGTCCGCCATGCCTGTTCGTCGAGCGTCACCCAGGCACCGTCGACTCGCGCGTCAATTCCTGCGGGCAGGCCCAGTGCCGCCGCTACCGTCGCCCACTGCTCGATGTCGTTCACGGCTGGTGTTGCTGTGGCCACCAAGCCCTTGGCGTACTGGACGATCGTGGTGCGATTCGCTGCGGACCATGTCCGCAACAGGCTCGCGGTAATCGTCTCTACCGGGGTTAGTTCGGTGTGGCCAACGCTTTCCGCGCAGGCGGCGTCGACGCGCGTGCGGACGGTGTCGCGCTGGGCGATCAGGGCGGCGATCAACTCTTCGCGCTCTCCCGGCGTAAGCAGGATCTCGTTGCTGTCGCAGAGTTCGCTGCCGCTGGCGGTGGGGTGGGTTCCGAAATGGAGGATGGTGTTGCCCATCGTGGTCGGGCGGGCCGGTTGGGCCAGGACGCGGCGGGCTGGCTGGTGGTGCTCGGGTGAGTTGGCGGAGCCCAGCGGCCAACTCGGCGCGGTCAGCAGTGCCGGTGTGGGCCGTGGCGTGGTGGTGTGCTCAGTCATCGCAAAGCTTCCTGTGATACAGACGGATTCGGCGCCGAGCGCGTCGTCGACGTGCTTGCCGTTGATGACGTTGGGTATGTTGCTGGCGTGGCGTGGCGTGGCGGGCGGCGGTCGCCGCGTGGTGTGTCTTCAGGGTTTTCCGGCCGGCGTGTGCTGCTTGTGCCCAGGCCGTGCGGCCGACGACATGCCCGGCGGTGGCGGGGAGGAGGAGCTGGTGGCTGGCCGTTGCCCTCCACCTGACTAGGACGGGTGAGCGGCGTCCAAGAATCGGGGAAGGTGCCAGCAGCAGGCGAGTGCTCCGGGGCGCGCGTACCCGGGTAGGCAACTCAGGACCGTGCGTTTCCGATGTTCGAGGTTGGCGATCGGGACGCGGCTGGCGTAGTCGCGGAGCCAGTCTCGGAACTCCGGGTGCGGAACCGCGTTGCTGTGGGGCTCGAATATCGTCGCGTTCGCGGCGAGGTCGGCGTCTGCGATCGGGGCCGGGCCGGCCCATACGATTGTTCGCGGGTCGGGTGCCCGGTGGTGCGCGGCGAGCACGTTCCACCACTGGGTGGGAGTCATCACCGCGCGTTGGTCGTCCGCGGGGACGCAACCCCACCGGACCTCGTTGTCCGGGTCTGCTGCCAGCTCGTATGAGGAGACCTGGACCGTGTCGGCGCGGGGGTGGGTCAGACTGTCAGCGATGCTGACGGGGTCGTCGATCGGGTTCAGCGTCAACACGGGCTCACGATTGCTGGCGAGGGCGCTGCGGGCGGTGATCTTCCACCGAACGTAGCTTTCCGAGATCACCACACAGCCAGGCTGAAGATCGTCGGTGCTGGTGATGGAGTACCCGGTGAAGGTGGTCACAAGCGCTCCCGAGTGTGGGTCAGGGATGGTTGTTAGGGCAGTGGGCACAGACATTGCGTCCGGGTCGGACAGATGGGTTGAGTGCGCAGAGTGGGTTGCGGCACGTTCCGAGTGGACGAATCGAGGGTGGGCCGGCTGGACACCGGGTGGGGGGACGCCGGTGTCCAGCCGGAAGCCAGTTCGGGCGCAGCGGGGATGCCTCGAACGGCTCATTCATGGGGCGTGTGTGGCTTCGGGCAGCTACGCCTGGGCCTACTGTGTGTCAGGTTTGCGGTTTGGCGGGTGGCGGGAGCTGCGCATCGCCTTCTCGGTCGGGATCCTTCAGACGAACCAGTAGCCGTGTTAAGAGGCTCGGGCAATCCCTTCCCAGATGGGGCCCGCGTCGTCTTGCGTGTGGTAGCCGCCGCAGACCTCCTCGACCGTCGCCGCAGTGGTACACAGCGCATAGGCGTCGAGCGCCTGGTGCGTGGGACAGTCCATGCCGCCGGTCGCGTGGGCCTGGCCGCCGACTGCCAGCGCCCGCCGGTACTCAGCGTGCTGCGCCTTGGTGCTGCTGGCTGGCCTCGCCATTTCGGGCTCCTGTCGTGGTTGTCCGGCATTGGCGCAGTGCACGTGATCCGCTCACCTGGTAGGCGCTGAAATGGCGGCCTGCGGTGCAATCCCCGGTATCGACGCCATCGCCGTCACGCGCGGGGAGACGGCGTGAGTGTCACATCGAATAGTGGAAGCTGCGCCGCGTAAACCCGCGCGTAGTCCTCCCAAGCCTCGTTCCAGGTCCAGTCGATGACGGCCGCGACGATCTCCTGCTCGCTGAACCCATCGGGCAGCCCGGCCGCGGTCAGTTCCCGGTAGACGGCGTCTTTCATCTGCTCATCAGTGAAGTTCGGAGACACCTCGATCCAGAGGATGCCGTTCCATGCTGTGTCGAACGCTTCCCAGGATTCCTCGCTTTCCAGCTTACCGAGGTCGTCTTCGTCGAGGATGGGATGCTCGATCAGGCGCTGGGCGATGTCCACGGCCACCCTGAACACGTGGGTCAGGTTGGCGATGGTGATGTCGGCGGTGTCGTCGATCAGCACGCGGCACAGGATGTGCTCGCGCCAGCCGTGCGCCCAGCATGCTGCCCGCATGTCCTCGACCAGGTCGGGTGCCTCCCCGGCTCGGTCGGCGGTGTCCTGGGCTGCGTGTTGTTGAAGGGCAGCGAGAATGGTGCGGTAATTGCTGCGGTCAGCGGTGTGCGAGTCGCGGTGCTGCGTGAACGGCAGCAAACCCCAGCTGCGAAACAGATTCTTGTCCCCGTGGTAGCCAAAATCGGGCAGCGGGTGCAGTGTGGCTTTCGCGGCAGTGACGTACTGCTCGTCCCGCTGTTCGGTGTGAGCCATGGTGTCTCCCGGCGAGGTTATCGGTGCACTGGCGATCGAGTGGTCGCGCGGAATGTGGCGTTCTCGATGGTCGAGACAGGCCCGGGGTGGAGGGCGGCGGTGCGGCATCGGCGCAGTCGCAGGCAATGAACTATTTGTCCCAGCGGGAGTCCGTCGCGCGCCGCCCTTGGTCGCGACGTGGGCCTCACAACGCAGGGCCCCTGCGTGTCAGGGACCGGCTGGACACCGGGTGGGCGATGCCGGTGTCCAGCCGGAAAGCGCCTGTCCCCGCCGAGGACGGCCCGGACGGCTCGTTCATAAGCCGAGTGTCGGCTTCGGACTGCGGCCCCGTGGCCTGTGCCACACCTCGGTTCTCAGGCGTGGAGTGGATCGTTGGCCGCTGAGCTAGCAAGTCCGGCTGGCCGTTGTGGTCGACGGCGTTTGCTGAAGGCGCACCGTGCGACAGAACATGCTGTCGTCCGACTCAGAATCCCACAGGTCGCTGCCGGAGCTCAGCTTTGGTGGAGCCCGGCGTACGTCGCGCCGCGTGCGGTGATCCCGCCAATCGCGCGAGGGTTCCTCAGGGCGGTGAAGGTGCGGCTTGTGCGAGCCAGGGAGGAACCGGGGTCGTCGTAGTTGTAGACGCGGGCTCCCAATTGATCCCTGGTCCTGCTGTGCTGTTCCTCATGGTCTCCAGGCGCATCGCTGCGCCAGGGAACCCGGTCAACGCGCCGAGGCGGCGTCTGCGTCGGTCTCGATGTCGGCGCGTGCGTCGGTGGCAGCCTTGGTGACCAGCTGCCGGACCTGGGCGACAGGAACGCCGTGGATGATGGCACCGTAGAGGACGTCCGCGAGATTGTGACCGCGCAGGGCCTTTCGGGCTTCATTGACAGCGATGGTGGCCAAGGCGTCCGGCGCCACGAAGACAGGCGCACGCGGCCAGCAGGACTGCGGCCTCGGCGCGGTCCGGGGACGGCAGGTTTTTGGGTGTTTTTCGAGCCAGAGCGTCTCGGCGGCGGTGGCGGCCTGAGGGTCCAGTGCGTAGCCGAGGCACGCGTCGCGGACCCGGTAGTCGGACAGGGCTAGGGCGAGGCGGACGAGGTCCTCGTCGGTGGTGGGCAGAGTGTCGGAGGTGATGGCGTCGCGAATGAGTTCCATATACTTGGCGCTGGTGGTGCGATCGGTCTGGGCAGCTGTGTCGATCAGGCTGCTGATCCTGGTCACGCGGTCGACGTCGGGCGGTTCGAGCAGCCGGTTCAGGTCGTCACGGCTGTGGAAGGTCACATTGCCAGCCAGGACCATCTCGGCGGCCAGTTCGGTGGCGGTGCTGTCGGGCACCTCACCCTCGCAGTCGTCGTGCAGGTAGCAGCGCCAGGGCACACCGCCGGCGGTGGATGGGGCCGACAGGGCGTGCCGCACGGGCACAGTGATGTCGGCCAGGGCGGCGACTGCGCCCCGCACGAGATCATCGTGCCGTGGATCTGGCTGGTCGCTGACGATGACGAGCACGGCTGTCTTCCCGTTGAACTGCCGTACCGATCTGATCAGGCCGGTGATGAGCGCGCCGTACTGCGGTGGCGGCGCCAGGTCCATCCGCACGACGTCACTGATCATGTCGTCCTGCAGGGTCACCACGACAAGTGAGGCTTGGGGGTGGAACCCGATCACCGACGGGATCGCAGCGATGAGCGAGCCGCTGTCGGTGAGCGTGATCCTGCGGGCGGGGTCTGGTCGGTCCGGGGATGGGTGTTCGGCTGCGTCCATGGCAGATTTCCCTTCTATGGGGAGAGTTGAGGGGCTCAGCACGTGTGGCTGAGGCCCGGTGCTCAGCGCGTGGCAAGCGCCCGATCGGCCAGTCCGAACGCAACGCCGGTGGCCGCGAGCGTGAGCGTGCGCTGGACCGCCGAGGCGGCGGTCGCAGTGTTGCTCTGTCTTGTGGTGCAGGATGGTTGTCGGGCGGCGCACCTTTGCGTTCCGTCCGACGTGAACGTCGGTGACGGCGGCGAGGGGGTCGACGCGGGTTGAGGCTGGTGCATCTCTGCAGTCGCTACTTGCGGGCTCGCCGGATGGTGCGGTCGTAGTCCTGGTTGCGCGCCTTGGCGATGAGACGGCGGTCGGCGGCACGCAGTACGACGCCCTCTGCCTGTGCGCCGGCGGCATCGTCGAGCGCGACGAGAGTGCGCGGGAGTCGCTCGCTCAGCCATGCTCGCGTGGCTTCGATCGTCGTAGGCAACTCGGTGGCGTTGAGGGTGAACAGGCGTGGGGCAAGGGTGAAGCCGTGCTTCAGTGCTTCGTCCCAGAGTTCGTTCTCGCCTAGAAAGCGCTGTCCACCGTTTTCCCGCCAATGGCTGAACCGCTCGATAGGCCAGGACAGTAGTTCGACATAGTCACTGATGACGACGCAGTCGAACATGATGCCGGCGACATGGTCGGAGCCGGTGTACTGTCGCGCCATCCTGCCGATGTTCCCGCCGTATACCTCCAGGTAGTGCACTCGGATCTGGTCGTGGACGTCGGGATCCATGCGGTCCGCGACGGGCTTGAGCGCAGCGACGATCCCGTGGGAGGGGTTGGAGATCAGATCACCTTTGGCATACAGCAGGTCCTCCCTGCTCCCGATGATGTACCTGCCGTCGGGGAAGGTGATGATCCGACCGTTCGTGCCATCGATCTTCTCAGTCCCAATCACCTCCCCTTCGAAGGGCACGGTCGGCTCAGCAAGGCTGCCATTCGAAGAGTCCAGGCGGTGATACGTGGGGATTGACGGGTACTTCGTCATCGAGTTTAGCGATGGCAGATCCGCTGCGCTCAGTGCGAACGTCATGAGGGCATCCTTTCGGGTTGAAAATGCATGCTATTGCGGGCAGCGGCGCAGCGGTGTGGCGCTGCCACGACCGTGGCGAACAGCTGCAGATGGAAGCCCGATGGCGGCGGTCAGCTCTGTGATCCACACGCGGTGAGGCCTGACAGTCGCGGGAATGCGCGCGCCACCAATCGAGAAGATCGGGGTCGCGGAGCCTGGCAATCCTGCTCTGCGGCGACGGTGGCGAGCCACTGGTGAAGCGAAGCTCGGGATCGGCGGTCAGGTTCCTTGTCTGCACTGGGAATCGCCGCAGGTCGGCGGTCCGTCTCAGTCGACGGGCAGAGAGCCCCGCCTGACAACCAGTCGTCCGGTGCCATGACGGTCTCCGCGAGGCAGCGCCCCTCGTGCGTGTCACCGTAGGGCGCATGCCCATGAGCAGGTTTTGACCATCATCCGGATGTCGGTCAGCGCGGCTTGCGGAATCGGTTGAGCATTCTTTCCGGACTGTCAGTGGGCCTGGTCGCGCCCCTCTAGGGGCAGGTGCTCGAACAGGTGTGAGCGGAGCTGCTACCGATGGGGGCGTCGGCATGCGCTCGGGCAGGTGGACCAGGGGCAGAACGGGGCTCTTCGGTGAACTCGCCGGAACTCGTCGGAAGAGCGGAGTCGCACGGGTCGTCTTGGGGGTGCCCTCGTTGGGCTGACCGCCAGTTCCGCAACCGCTGCTGCGGCTGACCTTGTTGATACCTCGAATCCCGCGAGTTCATCTGGGACGCTCGCACACCTCGAGGGCTGGGACGGGGGATGTTGGCTGCTTGGGGCGCCCCTCCGGATTGTTGACATCACTTCCGGAATCCCGACGACACGGTGATACCTATGACCCGTGCGTCGCATTCATGAACCCGAGCGCGTGTCGTGAACCTCGCGGTCTTCCGAACGCTCGGGCTCCCGCACGCGCTGCAAACAGCGCAGGATGAGGAGGACCTCGGCCAGGAGCTGGTCGATCAGCACGCGCTGGCCCAACTCGGTGCCGGAGTGACGGACCACTTCGTCGGCGCCGATGCAGATCTGCGGCTATTCGTTGCCCGGCCCATCAGCGGGAACGATGGGGACCGGGTTGGAGGCGATGGCGTTGCAGATGCGCGTGAGTGCGTGCGGGACACCACCGATCACGCGGTAGTCGTTGTCGCGGTGAAAGACGATGCAGTGCCGGGGTAGGGCGATGGTCGGCGTCCGTCGCGCCCTCATCACTTCCCACGTCCAGCCGTCACGGGCGGCGTAGTAGACCTCGCGGACTTCGATGCGCCGGGGGTGGGTATAGAGTTTGTGGTCACGGGCTAGTGTCCTGCGCCAGGAATTCGGTCAAGATATGAGGCGAGGCGGTCGAGGATCTCGTCAGCGTCCTTGGTCCACACGAACGGCCTGGGATCGGCGTTCCACGTCGTGATCCAGTCGCGGATGTCGTTTTCCAGTGCACGTAAGGACTTGTGCGCAGCTCGACGCAGGCGTTTGTCGGTCAGCAAGCCGAACCATCGCTCCACCTGGTTGAGCCAGGAGGAGTAGGTCGGGGTGAAGTGCATGTGGAAGCGGGGGTGCGCGGCCAGCCACTTGTTGATCGTGGGGTGTTTGTGGGTGGTGTAGTTGTCGCAGATTAGGTGCACGTCAAGGTCGGCGGGCACCTGCTTGTCCAGTGTGGTGAGGAACTTCTTGAACTCCACCGCGCGGTGACGGCGGTGGATGGAGCCGATCACCTCGCCGCTGGCCACGTCGAGCGCGGCGAACAGGGTGGTGATGCCGTGCCGGATGTAGTCATGGGTACGGCGCTGCGGCAGGCCGGGCATCATCGGCAGCATCGGCGCGGACCGGTCCAGCGCCTGGATCTGCGACTTCGTGCGCCACGAGGCGCTGCACTATCGGGTGGAGGTGAGAGACCTCCGCCGTCGTCCTGTCGCAGCAGGTCGATGAAGCTGAGGGCAGCCTGATCCGGGAGGCGCCGGGGAGGGTGGGAGCAGCCCTGACAACGAGGAGACGGGCCGGCACTGCCAGACGGCTCGGGCTCACCTAGCGAGACGGAAAGGTGTACGTGAGGAACCAGCGGTTAAAGCCTCTCAAGAGATACACCGGCTCCAACCTGGCGGATGCGGGCCGGAGCGCGACGCACACCTGTCTTGACCGGATGTCCGGGACAGGGCGGGTGACTTTCGGGCCGGGTGAAGACGCCGGCAGGGAGGCCGCGAGGAAAGGCTGCGGCGTACTCGTGGCGATGTCGCAGGGGCAAAGCTGGGCACCGACCCCGTCGACCGGTGTGTGGTGAACGTGGGAAGCGTCCCGGGCTGGTCCCGCGTGCTGGCCGTCCAGGTCGGGTGCGGGCAGGCTCGTCGTCGGCTGAGCGGGCCGGGGCGTGGCGGAGCCGTCGTAGTAGTCCGAGGTCGGGAAAGCCGGCCACATGGCGAAGGGCGGCAGCGAGTCCGCGGCGATGGGAACGGAAGGGCAGGAGATCACCGGTGAATACGGGTGTGCTGTGGCCGACGGTCGAGGAGGCCGAGGCGCGGGTACTGCGGATCCAGACCAAGCTGCATCAGTGGGCGATCGATGGTCCTGGTCGCCGGTTCGACGACGTGTTCAATTTGGTGTGTGACCCGGCTGTTCTCGTTGTGGCGTGGACGCGGGTCAGGGGCAACAAGGGTAAGCGGTCGGCGGGGGTGGATGGTGTCCGTCCGGACGCCGTGTTCGCCGCCGAGGAGTGGTTCCTGCCCACCTTGAGGCGAGATCTCAGGGAGCGGCGGTTCGACCCGATGCCCGTGCGGGAGCGGATGATCCCCAAGCCGGGCAGCGCGAATCTGCGTCGCTTGGGTATCCCGACCGCGCGGGACCGCACCGTGCAGGCGGCTCTGAAGCTGGTACTGGAGCCGATCTTCGAGGCGGACTTCCAACCGTGTTCCTACGGTTTCCGTCCTCGGCGCCGGGCCCAGGATGCGATCGCGGAGATCCACCAGTTCACGTCCCGCTCGTATGAGTGGGTCCTGGAAGGGGACATCGAGGCGTGCTTCGACATGATCGACCACCCGGCCCTGATGGACCGGGTGCGTGGTCGGGTCGGGGACAAACGTGTTCTGGCTCTGGTGAAGGCGTTCCTGCATGCGGGCGTCCTCAGCGAGGACGGCGTGGTCAGGAACACCAGTACCGGCACACCCCAAGGCGGGATCCTGTCTCCGTTGCTGGCCAACATCGCCCTGTCAGTCCTGGACGAGCATTTCGCCCGGGCATGGGCGGCCAGCGGCACCTCGTATCGGCGGTTCGTGGCGCGCCGCAAGGGGTCGGCCACCTATCGGATCGTTCGCTACGCGGACGATTTCGTGGTTCTGGTGTCCGGGTCGAAGCGGCATGCCGAAGACCTCCGGGAGGTGGTGGCCGGACTGTTGGCCCCGATGGGCCTGCGGTTGTCGGCAGCCAAGACGAGGGTCTGTCACATCGATGAGGGCTTCGACTTCCTCGGGTTCCGCATCCAGCGGAAACGGAAGCGGGGCACGGACAAGCGCGTGGTCTACACCTACCCGTCGAAGAAGGCGCTGGCCTCGATCGTCGGGCGGGTCCGCGCGCTGACCCGCAGGTCGTCGCATCCAACACTTGCCGCCCTGCTGCGCCAACTCAACTTGGTGCTGCGGGGTTGGTGCGTCTACTTCCGTCATGGTGTGTCGAAGGCGACCTTCCACTACCTCGATGATTACGCCTGGCATCGGGTAGTGCGGTGGATTCGTAAGCGGCACAACAAAACGAAGTGGGCCGTCCTCATGCGCCGTTACCTTCCGGGGTGGCGACCGACGGAGGACGAGGTGACGTTGTTCCAGCCCCAGACGGTGACGGTCAGCCGTTACCGATACCGGGCGGCCAACATCCCTACACCCTGGGCAGTCATAACGCCAGAACCAGCAAAGTGATCCGCTGACACGGGCTCGTGGAGAGCCGGATGCTCAGGAATGGGCACGTCCGGTTCGGCGGGCGGGCCGGGGAAACGTAACGTTCGTAAGGACGTCAACGCGCCCCGGTCCGACCCAACTCGTCGACGCAGAGGACCAGCGCCTTGTCGGGCGGATTCAGGTAGAGCCCGACGACGTCGCGGACCTTGTCGACGAACTGCGGATCGTTGCTGAGTTTGAAGGTGTCGACCTGGTGGGGCTTGAGGTTGAACGCCTTCCAGATCCGTCCGACCGTCGACTTGGACAATCCGCTCTCGGCCGCCATCGAGGTCCGCGACCAGTGCGTGGCATCGGCCGGGGTCCGTTCCAGCGTGGCCACCACCAGTTCCTCGACCTGCTCGTCGGTGATCTTGCGCGGGGCGCCCGGACGTGGCTCGTCCACCAAGCCCTCCAGGCGCCTGTCCAGGAACCGTCGTCGCCACTTGCCCACCGTCTGCGGCCAGATCCCCAACTCGGCGGCGACGTCCTGATTGGATCCGCCGGCCGCGCACCCGAGCACGATTCGGCATCGCTGTGCCAATGCCTGCGACGACTTCGCCCGCCGCGCCCACCGTTGAAGCGTCTCGCGTTCCTCGTCGGTTAACACCACAGCGGCCACCGGCCGGCCTCTACCTGCCATCCGTCAATCCTACAATTAATCAACGAACTTTAGGCGCAGGACACTAGTTCTTCGGTGGCCTCGCCGTCGTTGAGAGCCATCCAGGCCTCACAGGCCATACCCACGCCGTGGAAGCGCCAGTTGCGGCCGGTGATGTCGAACAGATCAGCGTCGGGGTTGGCTCGCGCGCGAAAGACGATGTCACGGACGGTGAGGGGTAGCCCGCTCAGGGCCTGGTCGATCTCGACGGCTGGGACATGGACCTGGCGGCGCATGAACTCGTAGACCTCGGCGAGCCGGTCGAGTATGTCCGCGGTCCGGCCGGGCACCTCCGACAGCATCCGCGGGAACGTCTCGAACTCGGTGTAGCGGATGCGGTGGGTCCGGGTGTTCTGTTGGAGGAAGAACATCTTGGGTTGGCCGTCCCAGCCTCCTTGGTGAACGTCCTTTTCGGCGCGAAGTAGCGCGGTACGCACCTCCTGCTGAGCAGGTTGGTCGGCGCAGAATTTCTGCGTACGGGCGGCCGCAGCGTCCATCATCTCGGCGTACTCGGAGATCGTGCGCGGGCGGAGTGGTCCTGCGGGCATAGCGGGGTGTCCTTACTGGAGGAAATGAGGCGGGACCGACGTTCTAGCGGCATCGTCGAGACCCACCGGATAGCACCCCGGGTGAGGGGTATGCGGATCTCCCCGGCGGGTGTCCTTCATGTCCACGACGCGAGGAGGGTGCGCGCATGTCGCCCGACATGGACACACCCCATTGGGATGTCCACGTCGGGTTCGCTGCGGATCTCCTCCACCTGCGACGGCGATGATGCGCATGGCGGGCCTGGATCGCGGCAGGCGGCCAGCTCCGTGTTGCGCTCCATCAGGTACCGGCCAGGCGACCGTGCGCTCGTTCGTACGCGGGGCGTCCGCAACGGCGGTCAGGGCGGCGACCCGGTGTCGGGTCGCCGCGCTGAAGGAGGGTCAGTCGACGGGCTCGGCGTCAAACACCTGGGCGTGTTCGTCTGCGGGCAGCCGGGTGGCAACCGCCCGGATCGCCGGTGCGGTATGGACGCTCGCGGACCCGGGCTGGGCCGCCTCGCGGTGTGCGTCCAGCACGTCCTTGATGGAGGTCACGGCAGTGGCTGCGTGGTCGTGGAGCAACTGGTTGGTGCCGCGGGATGTGGCCGAGGTGATCGGTCCGGGCACCGCCATGACCGTGCGGTTCACCATGCGGGCCGTGTTCGCCGCAGCCAGGCTTCCGCTGCGGACGCCGGCTTCCACGATCACCACGACCGAGCTGATGGCCGCGAGAAGTCGGTTCCTGGCCATGAACCGGTGGCGCGCCGGCAGCACACCGGGCGGGTACTCGCTGAGCACCACACCGTGTGCGGCGACGTCGGCCAACAGAGAGCGGTGGCCGTGGGGGTAGTCCCGGTCGATGCCACAGCCGAGCACGGCGACCGCGCGTCCGCCGCGCATCAGGGCACCGCGCAGGCCGGCGCCTTCGACTCCGTACGCCGCGCCACTGGTCACGGTAATGCCCTGCTGGGCCAAGTCGTGGCCGAGGTCGGCGGCGACCGTTTCGCCGTAGCTGGTTGCGGCACGGGCGCCGAGCAGGGCGACGCCGCTCTCCAGCAGTTCCGGCAGCGCGATCGGGTCGAGGTCGGTGCGGGCCCACAGCGCGAGCGGAGCACCTAGCGGTGGCCCGCCATGCTCTGCTGTCCGCAGCAGCGCGTCCATTGCCGCGGCTGGCCAGGTGTCGGTGTGCTCGGGAATGAGGAGGTGGATTCCTCTGCTGGCGCCGCAGAAGTCCGCATCACGGGCGTCCGTGATGCGGCGGCGGTGACGGGTCTCCGCGGCGACGTCGTCGGGCACGTCGCCGGCGCGGACCCGCTCGGCGGCGGTGATGGGGCCGAATTGCGCGACGAACTGTGCCAACGCTGGCGCCGGTGGTTCTGCTACGCGGGCCAGGTAGATCCGGGCGCTGCGGATCGTGTCGAGGTCGGGCATGAGTATCTCCAGTTCAGCGCGATGTTGACGCGCCGACGTTGCCGACGCGGTTACCGACGGATCGGGCGTCCATCTGTCGTCAGGTCTGACCCGGCGCTGTTTGGGTACGCGGCCAGCACGGTGGCCAGGTTTGGGCGGCTACTGTGCGGGGTTTGAGCTTGTCGGGATTGGCGGGTACTGGCCGCCGGCTGACCTGATGCCAGTCATCCCTCGGCTTAGCCGGCTAGCTCCATTCGGAGCGCCATCAGGTACTGGCCAAGCCAGTTCTCGCCGACGCGTTCACACGCGGAGCCTCTGCAACGGCAGTCACCCCAAAACTGGTCGTGCCACGAGTTTCCCTCCACCAGTGTGGCTTCTCCGGTCAGCACGAGCCGGCTGGCAAGCTCAGGGTCGGAGAACTTCGCCCGCAGCACCGCCCGCATGACGACGTGCCGGCCACGCTCGTTCCAGCCGGGGATCAACGTGACCTTCTGACCGAGTCGCTTCGCCTCGTTCGGTGTGCTCGCGGCGGCGATGCGTTCGCGTTCGCGTCGATCTGTGGTCTTGCCGGCCTGGGAGGCAGCTTCGGCGGTCGGGTACTGGATTCCGTGTGCTCCGATGATGGTGTGCGGGTAGAAGTTGCTCAGGAAGCGGTACTCGCCGAGGAAGTTGTCGATCTGTGCGGTCGTGGACATCGTGCAGTGGTCCTCCTTGGCTATGTCGGCGGGTTGCGCGGGCTTGGCCCCGCTGATGCAGGGTTGAGGTGCCAGTGGCGCTGTTCGTCACCTCGTGGAGGTGTTGAGGAGGTCGACCACGGTCGGTGCCACAGCCGTGAGGACTGCTGAGATGAGCGCGTCGGAAATGGTGGTCACGGTCAGCCAGAGATCGTCGAGGGCCATGGTGATCCGGTCTGGGTCGGCGTCCGGGCCGACCATGGCGGCCAACGCATCGGGTTCCAGGACTTCGTTCTCGTCGTCAAGGACCGTCATTCCTTCGATATCCTCTTCGAGCGTGACTTCGGCACCGTTGGTCAAGGTGAGCGACACGCGCAACGCGCCGGCGTTCACGCTGATCTGGGTCACGTGGCCGATGCCATCCAACGTCGGCGGGTTCTCCGCAAGGCGCGCCTGCGCAACGGTTTCCGGGATGGCGATGGTCCAGGTGTCAGTCATCGGGGGGTCGTCTCCGTTCATGGACACGCTGCCGCGGAGTGGTCGGTGAGGTCGGCAGACGGTCGGACACAGGTGCTGCAGGCACACGGAAGGCGAGCCGCGGTCGGCTCGCCTGTGTGGTGGGTCAGGTCGGCGCATGGTCAGGTCGGCCTGATGGGGCGTCGGTAGCTGACGGTGCGCGCTAGACGTGCCATTCGTACTCGGCCATCCGCTGCTTCTGTTCGCGCCGCAGTTGGGAGACCACCTTGTTCTGGTCGCCAATTCCATGCGCGGTCGCGAACGCGGCGCCGAGTGCGAGGATGGCGCCGGTGTTTACCTTCGCGATCGCCGCGCTCAGTAGGCCGACGTTCGCCCGTGTGGTGTACGCCGTGATCGTGACGTGCAGATGCTCGTCGACGATGTCGGTGAGTTGCTCGGCCAGGGTGTGGGGCGCGAGAGCGGCGGAGCGTTCGCGTGGCTGCTCGTAGGGTTCGATCAGGGTGCCCGGGCCGATCAGTCCGTGGTGCCGAGACAGGATCAGGACCTGGGTGTGCAGGTCCCGCCGTGCGGTGAGGCGTGCTTGGGTGCAGAGCACGGGGAGCACGGTGCGAAACGCGCTCCGGTGTAGAGCCGGCGCGCCGGTGCGGGGAAGGGCAGTGTGGATTTGCTTCCGTGCGTGATGTACAGCCTCAAGGTTGGTGGCGCGGGCAGGGTGTCCTGTGCGGCTGGCACGTTCGGAGGCCCAGGTGCGGGCGCGACGTCGTGGTGCGTTGGGTGCTGCCGCCCCGCGGGTCCGTCCGACGAAGGGCGGTCACGCACGGATGTGGGGCGGCACAGTGGACGCGGTGGCCTCCTGAGGCGGCGGGGCCGTGGCGGCGGGGTCCGGAGCCGTCGTCGAAGCACTGTGGGACAACGCCATCGCGGTGTGGTCCGCGTGAGCGCGCGCCGCCGCGTCGGCTGCCTGCTGTGCAGTGGGCCATGCGATGGGTTTCGCGCGCGGGGCCAGCGTGAGGTGGGTGCGGGCAAGTTCTGCGTAGATAGGCGGGTCTTCCACTGCTGCCGTGGACGGCGAGGGGGTCGGATTCGGCGGGATGTCTGGTGTGAACCAAGAGAATGCCTCGGGCATCGTGGTCTCCTGTGCTCTCGTGATCGTTGGCGCACGGGGCGTTCAGTCCCGGGGCCGGCGCCAGTGGGGACCGGAGGTGGCCAATGAGATGAGCTGCGGGCTTGCCGGCGCGGTGCGCCGGGCCCGCCATCTCGGATCGGCCGACGGGGTGCGTGCGGTCATGGGGACGTCTGCTGCTCGCCGAACGGCGCGCGGAGGCCGATGACTCGGAAAAACGCCATGTAGTTGGCGCGCAGGTGCTTCCTGGTCGCGTTGAGCTCGGGGTGTCTGCGTCGGAAGCGGGTGATCAGTCGTTCGCAGTCGCGGATGTCGACCAATTCGGCGCACGGGGCACAGGCGAGCCACCCTCCGAGGGAGCGATTGGTGGTGATGTCGATGGCTGGCGCGTCGATGGTGCGCTCCATCCAAGTGTGCTGGCCGACTTGCTCGCGGCGGGTTTGGTCGGTGAAGCGCGGTGACGCGATGACGATGGTGGTGTCGTCGGTGGTGGAGTACGCGAACGCCACGGACGTGTCGTTGCAAAAGTCGCAGTGGTAGATGACGTCGGAGAGCGTGTCCGCCGGCGTGGGGACCGGTTCATGGTCGGAGGCGGCGGTTGCCGGGTGCCTCCAGTGTCGCTTCGTTGATCCGTAGGGGATGTGCGTGTTGAGGACCTGCCTGCACACAGCGCAGGCCATGGCGACCGGGTTCGTCATCGGGTCACTCCAGCTTTTGCAGCTCAGGGACAGTGATCAGGGCATGGTCAAGCAGGCGGTCGGCGATCTCGCGCAGTACCGCGAATCCGCTTTGCCCGTTGGGTGTGCTGGCGCGGTGGCCCCATAAGGGGGTTCGGTGATGCCAGGTGGTCGCCGGCTCGGTGGCCACTGGGATCCATGCGTGGTCTGCGCCGTACCTGGACAGGGTTGCGGTGGAGGTGGCCAGGTCGGGAGTGCGGGCAACGACCGCGCACAGGGTGGTGACGCCGACGCGGTAGTACCGGGTGAGGGTGTAGAGGCCTTGCAGCCGGGCACGAGGGATATCGGTGATGTGACGGATCGTCGGGTTGGTCATCGGTGCTCCCGGGGTGGGTGGCCTGAACGGGATCGTGGTGCGGATATGCACAGCCGCCCCGAGGGCACTGCGGAGCGTGAGGGGGTGATCGGGTGGGTACGTGATTCCTTGTCGGGTGGAAGCGGTGGCCTGCGGTCATCGGGGCGGCCACCGCTCCCCCGACGACAGGCGGGACTGCGGGCTATGCGGAACGGGTCAATGTGTCTTCTGGGGCGGTGATGTGTGCGACGAGGCTGTGCGCCGCGTGGGTGACGCACCGCCGCCAGTAGCCGACAACTGCGTCGGTCCCGGTTGATCCGTCCGGGGCGGTGGCGGTCGCTGGGTCGCCGGCTTCGGCGCGGCGCAGGCACGTCAGGGCAGCGAGTAGCCGGTGAAGGTGCTCGACCAGGGGCTGGTCATCGTGACGGTGCAGCTGGTTGGTGAGGG
>NZ_KK037166.1:11379885-11384845 GCF_000568255.1 Kutzneria sp. 744 | reverse complement strand
TGGGGGCGAGTGTCGTGGCGGGCGTGGCGTGGGACGCCCCGTGCGCGCCTTCGACGGGACGGGCGCGGTTCAGCTGGTCAGCAGTGCGAACGCGGTCTGCTTCTTCTTGGCCACGTCGCCGCTGGTGAGGGTCCGTAGGGCGTTGCGGTTGGCGCTGTTGGTGCGGCCCGCATGGTCAAGGTGCTCGCCGATGGCATTCAGCGCGCCCCAGCGGGTGTTGCGGATGTGGGCCGGGTGTCGGAGGAGGACCACAGCCAGCGCAGGGCCTCTTCGCGGCGTCGCTGGTTGTTCTGTGCCCGGACTTTTTGTCCGGGCAGTTCTGGCCCCACCCGTCCGGCACTCACCGGCAAAGACGCCCGGAGGCCCTCGGCCTCGCTGTCGGTGTCCCACACCGCGGCGATCAGTTCGTCGAACTCACGGCTTGTCATGGGCGTGTCCAACAGCGTGGACGCCTGCTGCTCCTCACGGTGTGTCCGCGCGATCGCGCGCCAGCCGCGCGATCGCGGCTGGCGCAGGCGGCACGTCTACGAGCTGAACGGGTTGCTGGTGGTGCTACCGAGCAAAGGCCCACCGAGAAGCTGCTCCCACGGCTGCAGCAGCAGCTGACAGGACGCGTCGGTGATGAGGTCGCGCACGACCAGCGCGAGCGCGGCCAGGCCGGCGGGTGACCCCTTGGCGATGCGGTAGGCCTCGTCGCGTTCGGCGGTCACGGCGGCGGCAATCACTTCACGCTGGGCGCGGGTCACCGCGGTCTCGTCTCGGTCGTCCTCGTAGATTGCGAGGACCGTCTGCTGGGTCGAGGTCAGCTGGTGTGAGCGGGTGATGAGGCCTGCGGCGTCGGGCCACTTGCGGGCGAAGTCCTCCGGGTAGCGACGACGGGGCCTCGGCGGTGGCGGCGGTCGGGAGCGGGAGCTGGCCAGCTGAGGCGCTGGCCGGGCTGGAGGGCTTGACCGGTGACGGGGCCACGGGTGCCGTGCGGGTCTGGTCTGCCGCTCCTTGCGACCGCCGCTTGTGGACGCTTGCAGTCGGGGTCACGGGCGCGGGTGGCGCAGGCCGCGCTGAGCGCTCGGCGGCGGGGCTTGTTGCGCATTGGGCCAGTGGCGCCCGGCCATTGAGGTCGTCCAGGACGGCCAGCAGGCGGTGCACAGCATTGGCCGCCTGATCGTCGGTGAGGTGACTGGGTACGAACACTCGGCTGGCGACGCCGTCAGCTCGCACGATCGCGCCGGTGCGCTCGATGGTGAATCCGCGGTCGCGCAGCGCCGCGCCCATGTCGCGGAGTTCCTTGCTCGGTGTCGCCGTGTCCGTGGTGCCTGTGCGCGGGCGGGGGCGCGGGTCCGTCGTGCTCGGCGCACCAGGGCGGGCCGACGGGGCCGCCGTGGTCTGGTGCAGGTAGCTGGTCTGGCTGATATCGAACACCGGCGCCATGCGGATCGTGGGGCGGGTTCCGTCGGCTCGCGCCCGCAGGTGTTGGGGGTCGACCTCAGCCGGGAGCATCTGCAGTGCCTGCTGCCCGCGTGTGACGCGCCGGCCCCGGGCGAGCCATCCCTCGACGGTGTCGATGTCAGTCAGCGAAAGACCGACCGGCAGAGTCTGCAGCGCGAGCAGTGCGCGGTCGATGGACCGAAGTCCGGTGACGCTGGGCGCGGCCGCGGTGATCTGGTCGGTGATCGCGGCGTACGTCTCCGGATCTGTCAGTGCGTGCTCGGCCATTGTCAACAAGTGTGCGTTGTGCTGTTGGAACTGCGCGATCTCGTCAGGGCTGTAGTGGTGGTGGATGGGGCGGCGCACAAGGGGTCCTTTCGATGGTCAGGTGTGTGTCCGACGCGCTGGCCGCCGATCGCCGTCGGCGTGCCGGGGTGTGCCCGTTTGTGGCTGTGGCAAGGCTGGTTAGCGTCCGATCACGACGTCGTCAGAGGCAGAGGCGGGGTAGACGCGGTATCGCCTGGTTCATCTACCGCACGCCGGCGACCGGCCCCATGGCTGCCCACTATCCACATGGCCTTCGATCAGTCCGCCGACAGTGACTCGGCGTGCAGCGGCCGGATTGGCCAGAACATCCACGACACCCCAGCGCCAGAGCAATCCCGGGCATGAGTTGGTCGAAGATCGCAATTCCGGGCACCCGACCGAGGTGAGCGCACTGATGGCGACGTGCGGCGGCTCGGATTACCTTCTCGGTTTCAGCCTCGCCGAGTTCGTCGAGGTTGAAGCCGACGACGCTGGTGGGGTCAACCCGGCGGCGCGCGCCTCCGCGAGCATGTCCTTTTTGGTCAAACCCGGCTCGACCAGCAATGGGAAGGCAGAGCGCCCCGGCGTCCAACCGCGTTCGATGGCCAGCGCGCGTTTGCGGTCCCGAGGGTTCGGGTCGATCCCGCTGTGGAGCACGATGTCGGCCGGCTCGGCGTTGGCGGCCAACCACTTCCGGCGCGGCAGGATCTTCAGGTATTACGAGTACGGAGCGAACCCGCTGTTACCGAGAGGCTGCCGATCCTCGAACACCGATCACGGGGTTCGGCCAGCGCCACTTCTACCAACGGGACGCCGAGCTTGCGGACGCCGCCGCAGAGGATCTCGTAGACATCGTCGTCGATTTTGGTGTTCGCAAACAGCAGCACCATGTTCTTGGTGCCGCGCTGGTCGGCGGCTCAGCTGGCGATCCCCCCGCCGTACTGAATGGGGTTATGTCGGAGAAGACCGTGGCACCGACCGCAGGCTCGGACAGGATTGCGTAGCGCGTGCCCAACCGCGGCGGCAGCGTGGTGACGGCGGGCAGCTCGGCGCGATCCAGCGACGACAGCGCGGCCAGGCGGGGCGGGGTGCGCTGTAGAGCGTGATGGCGTCCTGTGCCCATTCCCACAGAACCTGGCGGATTCGGGAAGCCCACAGCTGTTGGCGAGGGCTTCCGCGTGTCAGGCTGGGAACGTGGGCGTTGCGGTGTTCACCGCCGACTCCTTCATGTCCGAGTTCGCTGGCGTGCCGCGCCGATCCGTTCGGACCGGCGGCAGGCCTGACCGCGCGGTTAGCAGCGTGGTTGGAGCAGCGCCGGCGACAATCGGCGGCGCACGAGCACCAGGCGGGCACGTGTGCCGTGGCGACTGCTCGTCGCAGGCAGGACGTGTCGACGTTGTACCCGGGCGAGCCGGTCATGTCTGGGTTACCGCAGCAGCCCCGCCAGCGCGGGGACGGTGATCCGCGCACCCAGCATTGTGCGGATCAGGCAAACGGGTAAGACGCTAGCAGCCGGTCCTGGCTCCCAGTGGTCGGCCCGCCGACGGCATTTCGGTGGGGTGCGGGAATGTTGGCCCTGCTGGGAATCCCATCGCACGTATGCGGCCGGCGAGCCGGTGGGCGAATGAGGGCGAGCTCGTTGGTGGCCTTCGCGGGTCGCTGTCGGGTTGGGGGGAATTCGGGTTCTCCTCCACCCGGTTCGGGCGACGCCGTGGCTCGGGCGGTGGGATGCACTCACCGGGGGTAGCGGGCGGCCGCCCCGCCGTGCGGGACCTCGGCGTCGCGTCGTCGCGTTCCCGCTGTCGAGGCCGTCTTATCGGGTCAGCGCAGCCGCCACTGCTGGTCGTCGGTGTCGGTGATGTCCTCGCCGTGCAGCCAGGCGGCGAGCAGCGGCCGCAAGGGCTCGGCGATCGCCCGGTCGATCTGGGCCAGCGGCACCCCGGTATGGCGCTCGCGTTTGTGGTGGGCGAACGCGGTGAGCAGGCCGTGGATGCCGTCGGCCAGCGCGCGCGTGGGTGTGCCGGGCGGATAGTCGGCTTGCAGGGCGGCCAGGAACCGAGCGGTGTCCGACAACGGCGTGCGCACCTCGTAGCGATGCAGGTAGGGCAGCGTGGGCTCGACGGTGGTCCGCGGCTAGCCGTCCGGCGAGCACGACTCGGTTGTTGCGCGCGCCCCCACCGCACTGCACCACCCACACCGTGCTCCAGCGGATCCAGCAGCGGGTGATGCCCTTCATCATCAGCTCGGGGAGGCGGGTGCGGACCTGCTGCTCGAACTCCTTGCGCAGGCCGTATCCGATCAGCGCGTCGCCAAGGTCGCCGACGTCGCGCACGTACAGCTCCCGGTAGGGCGGGATGAACGCCGATGGGGGTCCGGGCATCACCGCACCTGCGATCCGGCCGGGCGCGTGCCGTCCGCGCGCCGCAGTGCCAGGGCCTGCTCCACGTGGCCGAGGTCAGGTCGCTTAGCGCCGTCGAGATCGGCGATGGTCCACGCCAGCCGCCAAACGGCCTCGGCGCCGCGGCGGGACAACGCTCCGGCGTCCCGCGCCTGGCACACGGGGGCGGCCAGCTCGCCGGGCATCGGCACAGTGTGCAGCCGCTCGGTCGGCACGGCGGCGTTGGTGAGAGCCGTTCCCGCGCCGGACAACGCCCTAGCACCTGGGTTCCATCGGGCGGCGCTGCGGGCCCGCGCAGCGGCGACCCGGGTTCGCGCCTGTGTCAGGAGTTGTCCGGCCCGCTGCTGCGCGGCGGTGCTGGGATGCTGGTTCATCACGCAGGCAGACGCTCCCAGCGTGAGGTGAATGTCAATGGCGTCCAGCAGCCCCGGCGCAAGCCGTGGCCGCCGGAGCGCCGAGGTGCGGACGCAGGTGGCGAACAGCTGGAAGTTGGCCGGGAAGCGCCGCTCGTGCCCGCCGTGAATGAGCGTGGTCTCTCGCGCAAGCAGCGTGACGCGGAGCGATCCCAGCGCAGCGGTGGTGAACTGGTCGAGTTCGCCTGCGACCAGGAGGCCGTGGTGCGCCTGGCTGACTGCGCCGGGGACGCCGCCGCCGATCAGCGCGGCGAGCGAGATGCTGTGGTGCGCGGTCGCCATCGGCGGGGTGCTGACCAGGATTGCTCCGTCCTCAGGTGGGCCGGTGAGTGATTGGAGCGCGGCGACCTCACGCTGCTGGGCCGGTGTGAGGTCGGGCAGCAACTGGTGCAGCCAGGTGGCCGCGAGCAGGGTGCCC
>NZ_KK037166.1:11374544-11379785 GCF_000568255.1 Kutzneria sp. 744 | reverse complement strand
AGGTCGCGCCGAGCACGTCGACCTGGTCGACGAGCGCGGCCTGGTCGAGGTCGGCCGCGGGCACGATCACCCGGCGGATGCCGAGCTCGGCGGCGGCCTGCACAGCGGGCAACACACCGCGGGTGGGGCGGAGGCGGCCGTCCAGACCGACGTCGCCGAGCACCGCGGTGTCGGCGAGCCGACGGAGGTCGGCTCCGATGGTGGCGGCGAGAACCGCGGCGGCCACCGCGGCGTCAGGGGGCGGCGTGGTACTCGCCGGTGCCACGTTCACCTCGACGTTGTGCCGGTTGCGGTGGCCGGCGTTGGCCAATGCCGCGTGCACCCGGTCTCGAAGGTCGCGGGCGTCATAACGGGTAGCGCCGGTCAGGGTGATCACAGGCGGGCCGTCGACGGCGGTGGCGGTGACGGTGACGGTGACGGTGACGGTGAGCAGGTGCCCGGTCAGACCGTGCAGGGACACGGTGTGGACGCTGAACATCACGGGATTCCCTTCGGTAGTGGCCGCGGTCGGCGGTGATCGGTCAGGCATCGGCCACAGGCCACCTGCCGTGGCGGACGTCTTGGTGGCGCTCGTAGATGGCGACGCCGTGATCGTGGCTGTGTCAGCCCCCGGCGTTAAAGGTGGCGAAGCGGTCGCCGGTCCCGGTGAACACGTCCATGGACGTGTTGGGGCCAAGGATTTGCGTCGTCGCTCGCAGTAGCGTCCGCATTATGGTTTCGGCGTCGGGGTTTTGGGTGCTGACACGCACCGTGTAGCGGCTGAGTTCGCGGGACTGCTGTTTGCTGCCAGGTTCGCTCGGGTCACCGTTGAGGAGTGGAGGGGCAGGCGCCGGCACTGCGGGACAGGGGGTGTCGGGACGCGAGCCTGCGCCTGCTGTCGACTCGTCGCTCGTGGCGTGGTCGGCGGTCAGGCTCTCGGGATGCGGAGTCTGGTCTGTGACACGGGCTTCGGTGGTGGGTGTGGTGTCGGGTGGCAGGTGGTGGGGCGCCGTATCGGGACTGATGGTGGCGCGGGAGGGGAATGGGAGGATGGTCATGGTGGTGGTGCCGTCCTGACAAGGTCGGTGTGGGTGGGGAATGTGGTGAGGTCGTTCCTGGGGCAAGCCAGCCCGGGCGGCTACCAATCCGGCTTCGAGTGGACCGGCGACCGCAGTCTCGCGTCCGATATGACCAGTGGCGTGACGGTTCAGGACGACCACCACCGCGATGGTGTTGTCGCTGTGGCCGCGGTGCTCATCCATGTCGTTCAGGTCGGCGTCGGCCCAGCCCTCGGCAGCACCGTCGGGTGGCGGCCAGAGTGAGGGCGACGGTCGCGGCGTCATGGTGCCTGCTGATGCCATCGGAAGGCAGGCCGCGACCGGGCGGCGCGGGAGCCGCGTTCAGGGGGCCTGTGAGACCGGGCCCTTCTCACCTGCCGCATCGTTGCGCCACGTGCTGGCTCAGCGGGAGGCTGTCTATCCGCACCAGGTGGCGCATCGCTGGCGGATCAGGTGCTGGCTGCGATGCCACAGCCTCCGGGGCCGCCACCACCACGGAACGATCGCTACGCCAAACGTGTGAAAACTTGCCAGGTGGCTAGTTTGACGTTCTGTGACGATGTAAACGTGTCAACTACGTTCGTCGACGTAGGAGGGCTACGGCCGGCTACCGAGCGTAGCAGCCCGAGTGTGTGGCCTGGTCAATGCGACCGCCACGTGACCGACTCGCGGCGCGACCTGGATGGGGGCAGGCAATGAGGGACACATCGTCACAGTGGCAGCAACAGCACGCCGCAGACCACACACGGTCCAGGTGCCGGCTGGCGAGACGACGCAGACCGCTCGACCAGAAGCGCCCGAGTACAGCCCGCAGCGCGCATTCTCAACGACGCAGCCATCGCTGCTCGCATCAGCCTGTGCGCACCGCACATCGACCCAGGCAGCACCGCAGACGACGACCTGGCAAGGCGGCTCCCGCCGAACTCACAGAGCACCAGGTGGCCGGCCGACCAACAGTCGAGCGGTGAGCGGAGCGCTGCACCCACCGCCTGGATGATCCTCTGCCAATCGTCCACCGCAGAACAGGATTGCCGCGTCGTCACGTCGTGACGACATCGACCACAGCATCGTTCCCGGGAAACCGGGCGACGATGCCGTTGCCGCGCGGCGATCGTCGGGCCGATCAGCGACGGCGCATCCCGCGATGAGCGCGCGCATCAGATCCCTGGCAAACAGAATCGCGCATGCCTCATTTTTTGCCTGGGCGGACCATGCATTGGCTCACAACCAAGAATCCGCGTGACGATCCGCTATGACCTGGCGCCCCACCCAAGGAGGATCTCATTCTTCGTCGCCGCATCCAGGCTGACTCCTACCGTGAGCTCGGCGCCCGGCGATCCGGCCGGTGCAGGCCCACGGTGGCACCGGACCCAGAGCAGGACCGAGCTGTGCTAGTCGCAGACCGCACCGATACTGTCGCTGAGACGGGTCTGAGCGCGGCCCGGATTGCTGTTGGCGCTCTTGGTGCGCACGCCGCCATTCCCGCTGTCGGGATCGTCGGTGTGCGCACCCGCGCTGCCGCAAGGCCGGCTGTAACGCGGCGTCGCCACTCCACGTGTTCCGCAACGTTCGCGACGGACTCGGACACCGGCTGCACACACATCGGGGCGGTCCCCGTAAGGGGACCGCCCCGATGCTCCAGTCGTGGACGATGACCGGCCTTGGCGCCGGACACTCCGCGGCTTCCTGAGGCCTCCCGGGGCCGACAACCCCTGGAACCTCACCACCTCACCCGGTGACATCGGGATCGGCTTGGCCTCACAGAAAGGCCCTAGTTCGTGTTCACGGTAACCCGTGGGTGCGACCATGTCCACACGCATGTGGCTGTGGCGCGCCCCATTTCGCTCACATGGATTCGCGTCAGTTGCGCCAACGGTGTCGCAGCGGGAGCCTGCGGCAACCGCAGCGGACACCTGAGGGATGACCCGAGTCGCGCACTGGCGCAGGACTGCCGAAGCGTCTGGTCGCCCGCACTCGGCGGCGCGTCGAGATGAGTGCGCCGCACCGTGTGCCATGTGATGCGGACCGCGACCTTCTCTACAGGCTGTTCACCACGGAGCTGTCGCCGCGGCTTCGCATACGCGTTGACCACAGTGGACAGCACCGCTATACGGACGAGGCCCGCGCAGACCAGCCACCTCGATCCCCACACGCGATCTATTTGACGGACACGCGGCATCGACACCGTCTGATCGCGCTGGACCTGGACAGTTCTCGGCTCGGCTCGGCCGCTGTGGCCGAGGATCTGCGTCGCGTGCGAGGGTGGCTGACCGAGGCAGGCATCCACCACGTCGTTGCGTGTTCGGGGCCCGATGGCGGCCGACACGTGTGGTTCTCGATTCCCCAGGGAGCTCCGGCGGCGCTGGTCGCCCGATTCGCGCGGGCGCTGCGAACTCTCCTGCCCACGCTCGACCACGGAGTCCTGCTCAACGCGAAGACAGGCGCCGTTCGTCCGCCTGGTGCGCTGCATCGCAGCGGCGGCCACAGCCGTTTGGATCCGGCCGTGCACGGCAACGGTGGCGTGGTGACCGCCTCCCAAACCCGGCGGGCAGCTCGGCTGCTCCGGCGTCACGGCACCACGTGTGCAGACCTCGAATACCTGCTGCGGTCTTTGCCCACACTGGACACCGGGACGACCGCGGAAATCGCGGCCCCCCGCTCGCACGTTCTGACCGATGCCGAGAACGTGCCATATCTAGCAGGCCAGCCGCGTGCACTGAGCACGGCAGCCGCCGCCACACTGCACGCTCCTCTCTCCCCCACCGCGGATCGCTCCGCTGTTCTGTGGTCGGTCCTGCTCGCGGCGGCAGTCGCACGATATCGACTCTCCGATGTGCGTGCGTGGATCGCGGATCCCGGGGCACACGCCATGGAGCACGCCCGGTCGCAACGCTGTCCCGGCGAGCCACACCCGCGACCGCGCACGGTGGTGGAGCAGGAGACGCTGCTGCGCCGCCAGTGGGAGCGCGCAGTCGACACAGCGTCCCGATTGCCCAGCAGTGAGCGCCGCACGGGACGTGAGGACCTCCACGCTCGCATCGAGGAGATCACCACCGTGGTCGCCGGCGTACTCGCCCAGGCCGCGCAACTCCCCGAGCGGTGGGCAGGCCCTGGAGGTCCGGCCGATCACGCTGTGCTGCAGGCGTTGTGCTGGATGTGTCTGCGTTCGCGCCAGCTGGAAGTCGACCTGGACGTCCGCCGGTGGGCAGAGATCGCCGGCCACAGCCGGTCAACCGTGTCGCGAGCGGTGGCGCGGCTGGCCTCCCTCGACGACGGCGGGCATCAGTGGCTGGAGTTGGTCGCGCCAAGCCGCGGCACCCGGGCAGCGCGATGGCGCCTGGTGCGCGCACACACCGCCAGTCTGTCCGCTGTGGACACAGGTGGGACACAAGGGGAACCCGCCCCCGGCTTCGATGCGGTTTGTAGGGCGGGTGGTGGCGTTGCGGTGCCAGCGCGAGCGCAGGAGCTGTCTGGAGATATGTCTACACTCGTCACTGAAATGATAGTGTATGAGATACGCGTGGCCGGAGATGACGTCCAGCTTCACAAGCGGATGATCGCTGAGATCGCGGCAGAGCTGGCGCACACTCGCGACGACGTCTGGACGTACCGCACAGGGCTTGGTCACCACCTGAGCCGAGTGCTGTGGACGATCCAGCGAGGCGCCAGCAATGAGGACCATGTGGCTCAGCTGACCGGATACAGTCGCGAACGTATCGCGTCATATCTGGGGAAACTTCGGGCCGAGGGCTTGGTCAGCGGTGTGTGCCGGCTACGTCGCATGGGGTCGTTGCGCACGGTTGCCCATCGATTAGGTGTGCTCGGCGCGGCAGCTCAGCGGGCTCACGAACATCTGATTGATCGCGAGCTGGCCGCGTGGTGGCGGGACGAGCTTGTCTGGCGCAACCGTCGCGGCAAGCGCAAACCTGGCGCCAGCCGCGCCGCGCCAGCGACACAGCTCCACCTTGCTGTGGGAGCACGGCCGGCGCCGCGCACGAAGTTCGGGCCCTTCCCCGCTAGAGCGGAGGGCTCGCGCTCGGTGCTCCTATTTTTTTTTGCGGGTCCGAGGAATATGGTTCAGGGGGCTCATTCCACCCTAAATTATTCCAATCCAACCCTCAAAAGTAAAAAAGGCGGGGGGGGCCCCCCCCCTTTTTTTTGGGGGGGGGGAAAATACTTTTTTCTTTTTTTTTTTTTTTTTTTT
>NZ_KK037166.1:11301960-11374444 GCF_000568255.1 Kutzneria sp. 744 | reverse complement strand
CGCGCCGCGGTGGCGCGGACTACAGCGCGGCGCGAGCCCTCGTGCGGCTGCGTGTTGGTGTGAAGCCGTAGGAAGAGCAGACGTAGGACTGGAGTGTGCTTGCTTGCGGGAGGATCGGGCGCGACCGGCCCGACGTTGCGAGTCGGCCATCGATGCGCGTGATCACTGGGTGGCGGCGAGCGTCCAGTCCTACTTTGTGCTGGTGGACTTCAGACGCGGGACATCAGGCCAACATCGGCCACAGTCGGGCTCGCCGTCGGAAACTGTGCCGGCGGGCAGGGAGAACGCCTCCCGGCAATGGACGCAGCGATACGGGCCACCCCGTCGCCGCACGAGTTCGCGGTGGCTTGGTCGCCCGGAAAGCCGAGCCCAATCAGCAGCCGCGGACAGGTCGTTCGACAGGGCACGAAGACGGTCGCACGCATCGCGGTCGGCCTGCATGGCACGCATGGCGATCATGTCTTGCTGCCACCATCGATGCCAACACCAGGCGGCGTGCCAGACGGCACGTATCCGGCGTGGGTCGTCTTCCGCCAGCGCCTCCCATTCCGCGCTGCCGAATGATGGATCCCGCTGTGCAGAAGGCGACGCATGGTCGTTTCGGCGGACAGGAGACGGGTGTGTGGGCGCCGGGTCGTTCGATGGCGCGGAACCTGTCATCTCATACACCGCCTACGCCGCGTACCAGACGTCGCAGCGTATATGCCATTAGGGTATGGCAGGACCCGAGACCACAGCGGCGGTCGGCGGCTGCGGGCGCGGCATCGAAGAACTGCCTCTCTCGGATCACGACGCCTCCCCGTCGGGTTGTGCGTGTCAGTGCGACCGCGCCGGCCACCCGGCCCGCTGTGGCTTCCTCCGGTGGCGCGTGGGCGTGTGGGGTTGGCGGGGTTCGAGGTGGACATAGGCAGGTGTCCCTTACATTCAAGTGTACCCGCGTTTGGCCTGGTCAGGGAGCTTCGGGCGTGAGCAGACACGCTGTGCCCCGGTCGAAGACGCGGGAGGTCATCCTCGACTCGTGCGTCGGGTCGCGGGGATGTCGCTCAGAACCGCCGAGGGGCGGTGTCATTGCCGATGTGTGTGACGGTGTCGATCGGGCCGTGTACGGCGGCGCAGTCGCGAATCGCGGGTGCGGAAGATTGGCTTGCACGCAACAGCTACACGCGGAGCACGTCGAGTGCGGGCACAGTCGACTCCTTGGTCGGTAAGGGTTGGTGGTGTCGTGGGTTCCGCGGGGCCGGCAGCTGCCGACCTGGGCTGCCGGGCCCGCGGAGTTCATCGAGTGCGTAGTGGTCCTGGTCAGGGCTCGGTGCGGTCGTGCAGAGGGATCGGAAGGCAGTGGCCGACCAGTTCGCTCCAACGGTCATCATGGCAGTAGAGGTGGGCGCCGGAGGCCATGAAGTGCTTGCCGGGCGGTGCATCGGCTGGACGCGCTACGAAGCGGCCGCACTCGAACAGCAGGTAGGCCCCCGGCGCGGTGTCGGAGGGCTCGGAGATCTGCGCGAAGGCCGGCAGCGTCCGTTCCTGGCCGATTCCGAGGATCGTCACGTGCCGCACGCGGGAGGACAGGCCGTTGTTCGAGCAGTGGACCGGACCGGTCAGGATCTCGACGCGCAGTCCCTTGCGGACGATCGGAATGTGGATGACGCCGTCTCCGATGTCAGGAACCTGGTCGAGCGACGAGATACCCCAGGGTGTGCCGGTGTAGGCGTCGAGAAGTGTGTAAGCGGCGACGTAGTTGGCGCCGTGGCGCACTTCGGCTTTGGCTTCGGCGGGCAGCGTGTTCAGAATCGTCTCGCGCAGGCGGGCCGTCCAGGCGCGTGCGCCGCTAGTGCTGGTGGCCCATCCCAGCGTGCGGGTGGTCTGGTACTCGTAGCAGTCCAACAGGCGCAGGACTGCGAGCGGATGCAGGACGCGGTCGGTGAGCGCCGCGACGTAGTCCGGCGGATCGTCGACTGCGTGCTCACCGGGTCGGGTGGGGAGGTGTTGCTGGAGCAGCATCTGGCCGACCGGCGTGGGGTCGTCGAACACGCCGATCAGGCCGAACTGCAGTCCGGCGTGGACGAGGCCGTCGATGTGGGCGCGGTGAAGGTCGAGTCGAGACATGGTGGTATTCCCTTCGGGAAGTTGACTCGTGGTGGGCAGTTGAGGCCGCTTCGCCGCGACCTGGGCGGCCGATGAGGGCTTGCTGGCCGATGGTGATCACGCTGTCGGCACGGTCTTCCAGGCGGGCGTACGGGGCGTGGGGCCTGCCGTGCCCCGCGGGCCTGCGCACGGCATGCGCCGGCTCTGCCCACGCTCGATGAGCGTGGCCTCGCCGCGCTGCTGGCCTCCCTGGCGGCATACGAGCAGCACGAGATAGATGGTCAGGCGTGGAGGATCTACGGCTACGCCCCGCATTGCAGCAAGGGGGGCGGGCCCGCCCGCCGCGCGACTGAACGGAACCACCGAGGCGCAGCGGCGTCGTGGTGGCAACGGACAGCGACTGCTCCTCAGGTTGACCGCGGTATGTCCGGGCGACGACCACACGCCGTCACGTTTTGGACTCGCCGTGGTCAGAGAGGGTGACTCGCGGACGTGCGTCCGTGTCGATGTGTGGTGTGGCGTACTGCTTCGGTGATTGCCTCGCCATTGGACGACGTCGCATTGCGGTAGAGCGGCCAGGACCAGACACAGTCCTGCCCATCGCAGTAGATGCGGACGTAGCCGTCGTCGAGTTCCTGGAGCACCAAGGGCAGTCGATGGCGGCGCGGTTCGGGCCGGCGCGGTGTGCTGCCGGTCAGGGTGGGCCGGGAGCCGTCGGTGAAGCCAACGTCGACGCCTCGTTCGGCGAGGTGCTGCACGACGTGGCCGACGAGGTCTTGTGCGTTGACCTTGCCCACGGCGGAACCGGGCCGGGCTGTGTTTTCGAGGTAGTTGTAGACGAGGTCTTCCAGTGTCTCGACCAAGATCATGGTCGGTGCCTCTCTTCGAAGTGGATGACGATTTGCGCGCCGAACGTCACGAACATCCGTCACACCTTTCTTTGCTGTAGCCGGGTTCACGCCGTGATCTGCGCACGTGCGCGCGGTGGCAGGGCGGTCGAGGTCCAGCCGTTGAGGTCGAGGGCCTGGCGGGCGTGGCCGCGGCAGTAGAGGTCGAATGCGCCGCGCTGGCCGGCGTGGGTGGCGCGGCGGTGGCCGTAGCGCGGTACGGGCCGGTGCCATACTCGGTTTGCAGGTACACACGCGCAGCCGGCGAACGCGGATGACCAGGCCGGCGCCGCCGTTGACGCCAGCCCAGCGGGCTCCGTCGGCGTCGGTGGCGTGCCATACATACCAGGTCCGCAGTCCGCCCGAGGGGGTATAGGTACACCGGCCGTGCTGGTGGTGCCGACGGGGTGGATCGTGGCGAGGTGCCCTCCGGGCCACGTGGTCAGCGCGGTGCCGTCGGCGGACAGGTAGCCGACGAAAGTGGGCGCGCGGGTCATCGCCTCGCGTTCCCGTTCGTCCGAGCACGGGTAGCCCATCGTGGCGAGAACGGGAGCAGTTCGGTGTCGGAGTTGGTCGTCCGTAGTGGAGGTGTCCGAGGGCGGCGACCTGGATGATCGCGTCGTTGCCGACAGCGCCGAGATGGCAGAGCTCGTCGGTGGCGCTGTCCTGGTCGCCTGCGTCGAGCACGGCGACGCCTGCTGGGCCATCGCAATGGCCTTGTCCAGGTTGGCCAAGGGATCGTTCGTCGGTTCCCACGGCTGGTCCGCGAACGGCCTGCCCGAGGGCAGAGGAACGCTCGGCAGGGCGCGTACAGCGGTTCGCCGGCGAGGGTGTGGCGGCGCAGACCTGCCCTCTCGCGGTGGTGCGTCCTCGTCACCCGGCGGGAGTGTCGCGGAATTCCTGGACTGGACCCTAGACGTCGAAGCCGTGATCGGTTAGCCATTGACACAGCACCATGATCACGTCCCCTCCGGGCCAATTGCCGTCGCCCTGCTCGATCGTCTTGAGCCGCTTGAACAGGGTGCGTACGGCGGCACCCGCCGGGGATGGGTCCGTGCTCAGCAGATACTGCCGGGCCTGCTCAGCAGAGCGTGTGGTGCCTTCGACGGTTCTGCCGTAGAGGCTGTAGCTTTCGACGCAAGCACGGTGCTTGTAGTAGAGGGCGACGGCGTCCCGTTCGGATAGTTCGCTCGGGCTGGACGGCACACCCTCATGGTGAGTGATGTAGTTCCACCGGCGGTAAACCCTCTGCGCAAGGTCAGCGAAGGCCGTTTTGTACGTGACGTAGACGCTGACGTCGTGGTCATGCCGCAGCAACCATACCTCAGCTGGCACCTCAGAAAATGCCATACCCGGCTCGTGCTTCCCGGCCGCCTCTCCGTCCGGCTGTACCATTGACTGTCTACCTTTCGTTGGGGTTGTTGGGATCCTGCCGGACAGACCGATACGCCACGTTCGAACACCGCCTCGCCACGTGAAATCACAGCGGGTCACGACAGGACGGCGACTCACGCGGAGTGCCAGGCCAGGGCAAGCAGTGCTACCTGGTGTGGGGTGGGTTAACAGCGCGCCGAGTACCAGTCAGTGCCGCAGCAGCCCTGTGAGGGTGGCGGTGGCAGGAGTGCGTGAGGGGCTTGCGCGTTGCCACACAATCGATCCGGCCGCGAACAGGGCGGGGTCGCTTCAGAATGCAGCGGCACGTCACACCGACAGTTCGGAGCTGTTACTCGGCACCTTCGCGATGGCTTTCGTTCCTGGCGACAACCAAGTCGAATTCGCCCGCCGCGGACGCCAAACCTGAGACGTGATTCGCCAGAATAGTGGTGATCTCGTGCATCACCCGACCGACGATGTGGCCGGCCGAGTCGCCGATCTGCCCATCGTGCAGACGCGGTATCCGCTTTCGCTCGAGTACGACCGTGGCGGCGATGCGACGGAGGTCGGCCTCGAGTTCGCCGAGCCGGCTGTCGAGCAGTTCTCCACATAGCTTGCGTGCCGTCGAGACGCCCATGACTTCTCCCTTGCGCTGAGGTTTGACCTACGTGACAACCCGGCGACAGGGGCAGAGCGGCTGGCGGATCGGGTGGTCACGCCCTTATGTGCCGTACGGTGCGCGGCGCGACCACGCGGTTGTCGAAGGCGACCACGATCGCGTTGGGCAGCAGCGCCTCGTCCGACTCGAGGTAGCGGCATATATCCCGCACGTGGGCCAGCGCTTCCGGCCGCTGGTAGCCCCGCAGCGGCTCGCCGGGCTCCCGGCTGACCCGGGACACGGTGGCGAATCGCCGCAGCTGTTTGCCGTCGACACCGAAGGCGACGATGTCGCGTTGGCGCTGCCGGATCCTCAGGGCTGGCAGCCGCAGGATTGTCATGTTCGTGGTCATGGTGCAGGCCTCACTGGTCGTCTCTGGGGTCGTGGTTGTGGTCGAGCAGCAACACCCCACTCGCCGTTGCCGTGCTCGTCGCGGTTCAGTGCTCGAACTGTCCGGTGTCCCCCGATACATTCGTGCTGGGCAATGGGACGTCAGCGGCGATCGAATGGCTTCGCGAGATCGGTGATGGCGATTTCCGTTGTACGGCAATAGTTTTCAATGGAGTCCGATGTGGACTTGTGCCGGACCGTCACTGGTGTGTGCTTGTCAGGTCAGGCAGTACAGGTGGGTCGCGCAGCGCCGAGTGGGCGTCAGCCTGCGGGGTTTGAGTGCGGTGGCAGTTGGGCTGCGTCGTCGGTGGCGTGTGCAGTGTGGATCAGTTGCGGGGTGGGTAAATAGCAAGATTGATCGTCGTCGGTTCAGGCCGGCGCGGCGAGCCAGGGGTAGAGCGGAGTCGTAGGGCGTCGAGCTGTTCCCCTAGTGCCAGTTCACTTCCGGACTGCGGTTCTCGCCCTGGACCCGAGCCCAGTCCTTCTGGTCCATCGTTTGGATGAGGAGTGCTCCCAGCGTCGCCGGGTCTCGTGCCTACGGCGCCTGGGTAGCGCGCACGCTGGCGATCACGTGCCGCATGTCGTCGATGCCACGGCATCCCTCGTACACGTCGGTGACCGTGACGTGTTTCCCGACCAGCGCGGCGCCGGCGCTGAGCACCCGCAGGTAGGCGCGCGGCAGGAATGCGGAGATCTCGACGTTGTCGCGCTCACCGACAAGCTCGGCCAACTGCTTGCACAGCAGCGCCTCCAGCACCACCATCGCCTGCTCGTCCAACTCGTCGAGGCGCCGGTCGTACGGCTCGATCACCTCGTCCAGCTCCAATAGCCCGTGCTTGGCGGAGACGCACGTGTCGGGCCCGAGCACGGTCGCCAGCTCCGCCTCCCGCTCGATCACCGGCAGGGCCTGCCGGAACGTCGTCCCCGTGTACAGGTCGCGGACACGCGCGGTGTGGTCGAGCTTTTTCCCACTGCACGGCAGCACGTGCAGGATCAAATTCCGCATCACGCTCACCCCTCCTATTCGCGTTCGTCGACGGCGCAGTTGCGGTCACAGTCGTTGTGGGGCAGCCCGTCTGCCAGAAAGGCGGACGGCACCCCGACCCAACCGTCCGGCGGGCCGGGTACTGCCGGCGTATCCGGGTTGTCGGGAATGCGGTTGAGCCACGCCCACAGGTCACCTGCGCAGTAGTGCAGCCGACCGTCCACGGTGACGTAGAAGTCTCCTTCGGCGCTGTCACGCTGCCGAGCGTCGTCGGCTTCAGGTACGCCGGGAACTGTGACTTCAGAGCCTCCAGCGCCTCCAGGCCCTGCTCCTGGCTGATCCGCCTGAGCACGTTCGGCATCGGGTCCTCCTCATGGTGGCGCCGCTACCCTGCCGCGTCCGCCGAGTTCTCCAACCGCTACGCCGGCAGCTACCTCGGCAAGCGGGAACTACGCGCTCTGGTCGCCAACCCGCGCCGCCAGGTCTACGAGGACCCGAATGCCTTCCTGACGTGCAACCACGACGCCTTCACCGCCTTGTGCAACCCCGACCGCGGTCGCCCATCCGGCGTTGGACGCAGCACACCGGATCACTCCCGCTGCAACCCGGCGTGCTCGAACATCAGCCGCACCGACAGCCAGATCTCCGCGCTGCGGCTCGAGGTGGCCCGGATTGACGCCGCCGCCGAAGCCGGCCTCGACCCCTACCCGATTGCCGCCCGCGAGCAGCAACGCAAGGCCCACCTCACCGACATCATCCGCCGCCACGAGGCTCACTCGCCGACCGACGCCGACCTTCAGGACCCGCGATGAACTGCACCATCGACGCCAGCCCACAGCTGTCGGTCGGCCTCGCTCGGCTCGTCGGCACGGTGCTCGCCAACCAGGCCGCCGCCGCTGGCGGCCCCGAGGATGCCACGGAGGTCAGAGCCATCACGGACGCCATGGTGCGGCTGCTGATCGGCACCCCGCTGCGTTCCGATGGCAGGCTGACCGTCGTCTCCCTCACCGCTGAGGCCGGCTTACGCCGCAACAAGCTCACCCACAAGCACACCGGACTCAAGGACCTGTTCTATGCCCTGGTCAAAGCCCGCACCACCGACCCGAACCCGCTCACCGAAGCTGAACGGGGCTCGCAGCCAGAAACAGCAGCAGGATCTGGCGCGGTTCCGGGCAGAACGCGCCGACAAACGGGAGCTGAGCCAGCAGCTCACCCGTGTTGTCCATGTGCTGGAGGTCGAGAACCACCGGCTGAAGGAGGCGAACGCTGATCTGGAGCAGCAGCTGGCAGCGCGCACCGGCGTCCCGGATCTCGCCAGCCGACGCCCGGCCCGGCCGTAGAGCTCCGCTCCGACAGCCCGGATTCGCGGATCCATCATGTCGCGCTCGGTGGCGGCACCGACAGACAGCGGGGTCCTACATAGTCAGCCTGACCGCATAGCCCTGCGACTCCAAAAGCGCCACGGACTGCTGCAAGAGGTCATCGCCTTCAGTCTGGAGGGGCTGAAAGCTGAAGTTGAGCAACGTGGTGATTGCGGGCTCCAGGCCGGTTGCTGGTTGTGCGGCGCCCGGTGAGGTCACTGTGGCGCGAGGGCTTTGAACCCATGGTCGGTGACGCCGCTTTCCTGCTCGCGATAGGTGAACGAGTACAGGGTCCGCTGGTCGGCTGTCGCCCGGACGATGTTGAGTCCGCTGCCGTCATGCCGGGCGGGAAGTTCGCCGGCTTCCGCGATGTCCTGTGTTTCCCACGCGACGATGATCTCGTCTGCGTGGGAGGCCGCGGCGAAGGTGGACATCTCCGGGATGCCGTGCTGGAGCCGTCAGACGCCTGCGTGCCAACGAACGACGCCGTCCACGAGATCGGCGTCCCAGCTGGGCGCGTCGTGATCAAGTTCCCAGTCCTCGTCGCTCTCGCCGCTGTAGTAGCCGCGCTGGACCTGGCCGAACAGGAACGCACCAGCCGTGCCGTGCCGACGGCGGGCCACCCACTCTGGAAACGTGGCGTGCGGCAGATGTTGCTCGACCCAGGTCCGCGCGGCCTGCTCGTTGTCGAACTCATCTTCGGCCACCGCTTCGACCGTGTCGTCGTCTCCGATGCCGAGCAGGATTGCCGGCCTGAAGGTCACCGCACCGATCTCGTGGCGCTGGCGACGCTGATGCGCTGTGCCCATCCACCCAGGATCACTCAGGGGGCGCGCAACGGCCACCCGATCATCGCAGGTCCCGGACGGTGCACGATGCGACACGGCGACCACTTACCCGGTATCTCGAACGGTGACACCGCCTGATCGCCGCGTTCTGGCCGGGCTGGGCGCGGCACCGCCCGCGTTCGAGCGGTATTCCGCCGGGGCGCCGGCCACTACACGGCGTCGGCGTACATGCCGAGATCGACCGGGCCAGCCGGTTGCCGTTCCCGCATCCGGTCGATGCTGGCCAGCTTTGCGCGCGGCCGCTTTCAGGCTGGCGGTCAGCCCGGTGACCTCGCCCAGCCAGCCGTGTGGGTTCGACCTGGCTGACATCGGCCAGGTCGAACCCAAGCCGTAGAGGATCACTCGGCGGCGTCAACGCCGTTGACGTCGTCGCGAATGGCGTAGTTGTGGTCGCCGTCGTCGTAGCGGAGCTGGTCGTCGCGGAGATCTGTCGGCGCGCCAACCCAGCTTGCAGGCAGGCCGGGGACGGTCGGCGTGTCCGGGTCCTCGGTGCTGCCATTGAGCCACCGCCAGAGATCACCAGCGCAGTAGTGAAGTCGGCCGTCGACGTTCACGTAGAAGTCTGAGTTGCCGCCGACCCCGAATGCGTCGTAGTAGTCCCACACGCACACGATCCGCAGCCCAGATGCCTCGCTGATGCGCCCGAGGACTCGATTCACGCTGTCGTCGTCATAGCCATCGTCCATGCTGCCGCGCAGGTCGGCGATCGCCGCGTACTGGGCGACCAGACTGCTCGCGTCCTGGGAAGCCGTAGCTAGACCATCGAGATCACGATTGCTTGGCCGTTTGTGCCACTGGATGGCGGACTCGGGAATGTATCGCGCCAGCACTCCAGAGCGCAGGTACGCCACAATCGACGAAGCATGCCTTTTGTTCTGAGCCTCGACCACGACCACACCGTTTTCCTCGTCGACATCGACCTTGTCATTGGTCGCTTCGACATCTAACTTCTCCCACCAGTGCGGCCCGGAAAACCACACCGGCAGGAATCGCCGCCACCACTCGGCTGAGCGGGGGAAGTTCGGCGCGCGGGTGATGGCGGACTGGTCAATCTCAATGGTGTAGATATCGGCAGCCATGACAATCTCCCATTTCTCGAATAAGTCGATAGAACTACCCGACTAAGGCAGCCGTTACCCGTCAGTTTCTGTCGCTTCGCTTGCCTTCGCTGCGACTTCAGACTGATAAGAACTGGGGTGCTCGGCATGCAAGTCGACAGCTCCCAAACGATGCAATTCACCGAGCGTCCGCACTGCGCAAACGAGGTCGGCCGGACTGAGGTTGCCAAGGAGTGATTCAGCCTCGCCCAACGTTGGGCGCAGCCAAAACACGGCGCTTGGCCGGCATGAATCGGTCGACCGGGTGACGAGTTCGGCGAAGGTAATGCCGTTCATGTCTTGCTTGGTGAAGGTGTAGCCGGCGACGTGGCCTGTTGGACGGTCGTTCGTGACGCCGATGTGTTGTCCGTTCTCGTACCGTCGCCGCGCCTCGGTCTTGCTGACGGTTTCGAGAGTGGCGTTCATTGCCATTGTCAATTCCTCCTCGTCGAGATTTCCAGTGCGGTTTGCAGCGCGACACGGTTGCAGTCATCATGTTTGGCGTGACGATCCATTTTGTTTCGGCGAAGCCGAATTTGCCGGCAAATAAGCCCGTCATCCTGCGATATTAGCTGCACAGTCTGCATCTGCGCCGCCCAGTCGGTGTACGCAGAGCGTGATCAATTGACCCACCGTGGGCTGTCGATCTGCGGAGCGGAGATCAGGCCGGCGCGGGGCCCGACGGGTGTCAAGGAGCCAGCCCGCAGTTGGGCTCGTTCCTTGACACGACCCCCGCGTTGGTCTGATCAACTTCGAGCAGATCACCACCCCATGGCTGATTCCGGTGGAGATCTCAGGGAGCTGGGGTGGCTGGCTTCTCCGGTGTTTCGGGTCGAGGGACCGCGAACTTCTCCCGGTGCGTGGACGCCCACGTGTGGAAATCCTCTTGACCGGATTCGATCGCGACCTTCGCGGCCCGCTGCCAGGCGGCGTAGCGGTACAGCTCGTGGGACCGGTACCGGTCGTCGCCGCAGGGACCTTGGTCGAGGTAGGTGGCCGCGGCGTGCACACTGGCGTCGTCGTGCCAGTCCGTGGTCTGGTGAGCGAGGTCGTGCCGTGCTTCCGCTTCCGCCTCGGCCCAGTTGGCGGCGGCGAAGCCGGTGAGGTTCACGCCCCCGGCGGGGTTGACGGTGCGGCGACGCCAGAACAGCGACGTGTCCCCGTCACCCTGATCGAGTTCCACCACGGCGGTGTGCCCTCGAAACGTCAGTATTCGCGGGGGTTCGTAGTGTCGGAGGAACTGGTTCAGTCCGGCGGCGAGGGCATCCGCGGCATCCTTCTCGGTCCGCGCGGATGCGCCCCAGTATCCGGACTCCACGGTCCAGCCTCGACCCCGGCCAGGTCGACGGGACGCGGTGGCGTCGAGGCGAATCCGCACCGGTCGCTCGTGGGTGGTGTAGTCGTCGTAGGGCATGGATGTGCTCCTAGGTCGAGGACAGGGACTTCTGGAGGCGGACGAAGACGCCAGCGGCGTCGGCGACTCGCCACCATCCGACGCCCGCTGCTGGTTGGACAGGTGAGGTCTCAGCCGCGAGCGAACTGGAGGGCGTCCAGTCCCGGAATCGGGATGCCGGCCAGGGCGCGCAGCGTCCGCTCGTGCTCGTCGTGCAGGACGAGGTCCATCTCGGGCGCCCTCTCCAACAGCGAGTCCCGGTTGTCCCGCGCGGCGTCGGCCAGGGCGCGCAGCATCCCGGGCAGGTCGGGATTGCCGTGGCGCGAGCCAGTGGCCGGCGGATACAGCCAGCGGTTGCGGGCCTTCCAGTACCGCAGCCCTTCGCTGGGAGTGGGGCGGTGCATGTGCGACCACTCCTCGCGTTCGGTCGCGCTCGCGTGCGCCCATTCGTAGTGGTGCAGGAGCTCGGCGAGCTGGAGCAGCATCGTGTTGATCTGTCGGGGCCGGTGCAGGTGCGTGCGGAAGTCCGGCGCGGTCCGGTCGAGCTGGTGGGGGCGCCGGGTTTCGGCGTTCATCCGCAGGTAGAGGTAGCCGAGGTAGGCGTAGCCGAAGCCGTGCAGGGTGGCCTCGGTGAAGTGAGGGAGAGCAGCGGAAGGGAACTCCGCGGTCGAGCCCCGGACAGCGGCGTAGACCCAGGGCAGGACGTCGTCAGTGTCGGCGAGGATCAGCCACTGGCGTTCGACGTCGTCGGTGGGGTCGCGGTCGGTGGTGCCAGCCCTCAGCTGCGCGAGTCCGGCCGGGGTATGCAGGACCCAGACCTCGGTGTCGCGGTCCGGAGTGAGCCGGTCGCAGGACGGGCCGAGCCGGTCGCGCAGTTGCCGGACGCTGCTGGTGATGTGCCCGAGGCCGGTCAGGCCGGTGGCGGGCGGCGAGTCCGGGTGGGTGGTTGTGTCGATGGACAGGTCGGGGTGCAGGAGGGTCATGGTGATCCGTTCGTGAGCATCGTGAAGGAGGCGCGATGGCGGGCGGATGGTCGACGCGGGAGCGCCGCGATGCCCGCGGGAAATGCGGAGATGGCGACAGCGACGCGTCCGGTGATCGGGTCGACAAGCACTGAGCCGGCGTCAGCCTGCACGGTTCGAGTGCGCTGGCGTTGGGCTGCAGCGTCGGTGGCGTGTGCAGTGTGGATCCGTTGCGCGGGTGGGTAAAGCCAAGATTGACCATCGTCGGCCGTGGTGTTGTGGCGGGTGATGTAGCAGGGGTGGCCTGGAAGCCGTAGGGCGCTGGCCATCGGCACTGAGGCCTGCCTGACGCCGGGTTCAGCGGTTATGACGGCGCCGCGCAGTGTTCTGTATGCACCGAGATCCGATTGGGTATGAGCAACGGTTGGCTGCTGCCTGGCGCCGGCGGCGTGTGAGTCGGGTCAGATCCGACCCCGTTCCTCACTCGCTAGTCACAGGCCCAGCCGTAGTAAAGCCACCCTTTGAGCGCGCCGTCGTCACCGGTGACGGGCACGGCGCCAGCGGCGTAGCGGTACAGCTCATCCGGACCGCGCCGGGTTTTTGCGCAGTGGGGACCCCGGATTCGAGGCAGGTGGCCGCGGGGTGCACGTCGGCGTTGTCGTGCCAGTCCGTGTTGCGCTGTACGAGGTTGTTCCGGGCGTCCGCCTTGGCCTCCTCCTTGTTCGCGGCTGTGATGTGGTCGACATCGACATCGACGCCGCGGTCGGGGCCGGCGGGGTCAATGGTGCGCTGTACCCACTTCAGCGCACCGTCCTCCCCACCGATGTCGATTTCGATAATGGCGGTATATCCCCGAAACTCCAGCAGTATCGGCTCGTGATAGTGCGTGATGAACTGGCGAATTCCGGCCGCGAGGTTGCCCGCGGCCGCCGCCGCGTTCGAGCCACTGCAGCACCACGGGCCAGCGCTTACGCTCCAGGGTGCGCAGCGGCCCGGTGGACGTGATGCGGTGCCGTCGAGGCGAACCCGAACTCGCCGTTTGCGGCTGGTGTAGATGTGCTACGGCATGGGTGTACTCCATGGTCGAGGAAATTCGAGCGCAGCGGCCGATGCTCGCGGCGAGGCCATCACGGCGATATCACTGGTCCGGGGCCAGCTCATGGTCGTGCTCGACCGCCCGGGTCTCGGTGTCGATCACGGTGGCCGGCGTGTGCAAGGCCTCGGGCGTGTCGCCGTCGTCGAGGTCGGTGTCCCCGTCCTCGTCGTCCGGGGTGGCCTCGACCTCGAGCTCGTCGACCACCGCGGCGATGACGGCCGCGTCCACGGGTGCGGACCGGTTGAGCACCAGGGCTTCGACGTCGGAGAGCTCCCAGTCGGCGAGCCCGGTGGGTTCCATGGTCTGCAGCTTGAGCGTCTGGAGCTTGGCGAAGTAGGCGATCTCCTCGTCGCTAGGGTTCTCCCACGTCGTGCGGCGGCTGGCGCCCTGCTCTACTGCGGCGAGCACCATGACCATGCTGATTATGCGGGCCCGTTCCGGCTTGGCCTTGAGGATCTCGGCCCGGAGCGAGGGCTTGTTGCCGTAGCCAGCGAACTTGGTGTCCCAGCCCAGCAGCTTGAGCGCGAGGCGGTGGCCCTTGCTCGCGGCGTCGGCGTAGCGGCTGCTGGTGGCTCGCATCGCCTCCAGCCAGGTGTCCTCTGCCTGGGAAAGGCTGCGGCGCTTGGCGAACAGTTCCAGCGCCTCCATCCGTTTGATCGTGGCCAAGTCCCACGCCTTGCCGTTGGCGATCACCGTTTTGCGGTACGCCTTCTTCTCGGCGGTCGTTGGGCCCTGCTGGGTGCCGCCGCCGCTGGTGGCGTTCGTGGGGCCCTCGAGAAGCGTCTGGCCCGGCTCGGCGTTGCGCTCGGCGTGCTTGTGCTTCTGGAAGTCGGTGCAGACGTGGATGACGGTGACCGCGCCCTCCCGGTCCTGCCAGGTGCGGCGGAACGACAGGAAGGCGGCGTGGCCGGGGCAGGTGGAGTGGCGCTTGACGCTCAGTGTGCTGCCCGGCCGGGTCCTGGCCGTGGGGCGCAGGTCCGCGATCTGGCGAATCTGCGGCCCGTAGAGGGTGTCCGGACGTTCGATCACCGTCACGCCCTGCGCGGCCAGTTCCGCGGCCGCAATCTGCACCGCCAGCCGCTCGGTGCGCGCCTCACGAAGCCGCTGGGCGGTCTGGTGGAGGTGGCGCGGGTTGGACTGCGCGACCTCGGTGAGCGCCGCGACCGCCTCGTTCTCGTCGCCGAAGGCCTCGAACTCGGCGATCACCGCGCTCTCGGACAACCCCAGCACGCCCTGGTGGGCCAGTTCGGCGGCGTGGGTGCTCTTCGCGACCGCCACGAGGACAGCGGCGTCGTTGGCCTTGAGCCGCAGCTTCTTGCCGACCTTCTCGGGCTCGACGCCGAGCTCCAGTAGTCCCTGGACCGTGCGCAGGTGGTCGGCCTCGGTCATGGCGAACCGGAGGAAGTTCGCGCCGTGCTGCTCGACCAGGCGCTCGATCTCCGCGGCTCGTTCGTCGGTGATGTCGTGCTCCTGCGCCAGCACCAGCGCCTTGTGCCAGGTGCTCTCATCGCCGTGCTTGTCGACCGCGAGGCGCTTGGCCTCGCGCAGGCCGTGCGTGCGGACCTGCCCGTCGCGGACAACCAACTGCCCGTGTGCGTCGAACCGGGCGATGATCGGCACATAGTTGCCGCGGTCACTGAGGTCGTGCACGAAGTCGGGGTCCAGGTCCTCGTGCTTGAACGCGCGGGCGTTGCGCCCGATGACCAGTTCGTCGGGGTCGACGTGCAGCAGTTTGAAGTCCTTGACCTCCTGCGCGCTGGTCGGCAGGACCAGCGTGATCTCGTGGGTGTCCGCGTCGTGTGTGGAGGTGTCCGGGGACGCGACGCGCGACGGGGTGTTGTTGTCGAGGGCGCGTTCGGTCGTGGTCATCGTGGTGGCTCCATTTCAGGCGAAGGACGGCGGGGAAGAGATGTCGGAGAAACCAGCACATCCGTGCATATATGGGGTTGTTTCGTCTGGTTGTCCTGAGGGGGACGCACTGGCCACAGCGCCTCGACCCGCTGGTGCGGTGCCGTCGCGGCGCTGGGGTGCGTGTCCCGCGTCAGGGCGGCCGACGAATTGCGTCGACTGTTTCCGTGGTCAGCGGGCGCGGTGTGCTTGCGTGGATTGGGGATCGGAGTGCTCGGTCCGGCACGCTGGCCGGCACGGTTGGCGGCGGGACTTGCGGCAGTTCAACGGCGGCTTTCGCGGCACGCTGCGGTTCCGCGCCGGCCAGTTTGGGGGTGCGCCCCAGCCGGGGCGCCCCAGACCGCTGCAGAGCGCCGGTATTCAGCTGGGAATTCGGGCGTGACATCGACAGGGCGCAGCGCTTCCTTGATGTTGTCGCCGACCTCGGCGATCGTGGCGACGGCGATCGCCGCTATGTCGCGCAACTGTGCGTTGCTGCCTAGGTTCCTGTCTTCGAACCCGGGTCTACTGTGGACTCGTTGGTTGATTCGACTCGGTCATCAAGCCCGCGATCCGATTGCGTTGTCGTAGCCGACGTGAATCTCGACGAAGGCACGTTCCTCGGCCGATCAGTCATTGGTCTTGTCACCATTCCGGCACGGCGTGTCGGCGGCAACGAACACGCGAGTCTCTGGCCAGATGGGGGCTGGGTGGTTGCACCGGACGTACCACGCTGTGGTGTCGGTCTCGCCAGCCACGAAGAGGCGGTGTGGAGCGGCGCGGCGCCGGCGATAGTGGCGCTGTGGACGTCGTACATGTCGAAGGGCTTCTTGTTGATCGGCGCAGGGCAGTAGCCGTGTCGCGCGGCGTGTATCTGGTTGTGCCACCGCTCGGCTTCGCGGCGGGCGGCGTCCATGCTCGCGGCGATCTGCGGATGGGCGGTGGCTTCGCGGTCATGATGTTTTCCGATCTGTTGGCCGGTCGGTACTTCTCGTCGAGCAAGACCGGCGTCGGCGTCCCTGGCCGTCGTGTAGCCGTTTGGCGCGGTGCGCGCGGACATACAGCGAGCGAGGCCGTGCTCTCCGAAACGGCAGCCCCGATACGTGCGTCCCTTGGTGTAGCGGTACTGCAGGCCCCTCGTGGACCGCCGTCACAGTCCGGTCTGTTTTCGACTGCGATGGCGGCGACGCGGTCCCGGGTCAGGGTGGCCGCCAGCGGCTCGCCTGCGGTGGTCACCGCCACCGTCACTCGATGTCGATCTCAACGGGCTCGGAGCCGTCGGGACCGCCGATGACCAGCGCGGTCAGCAGAACGGTCATGTGGTCGTCGTAGTGCCAATCCGAGTTGTGAAAGGCCGGTCCGCAGGAGCATTCGACGCGCTCCCCCGGGTCCACAGCACGAGCGGTATAGGCCCTTGCCGGTCGTCGCCGGGCATGTCCTCAGTACGCACCTGCGCGACGAACCCTGGGGTGGCGGGCGTGGGTCAGTCTTGGTCCGTCGATGTGACGGGCCCGGCTGGGTAATGGTCGATCGGCGCGTAACTACGATGGCACGTTGGTAGATCACGGTGGCGGGATAGCGCACCGATCAGGCGTCGCCGCTGGAGGCGGCTCGGAACATCTCCGCCACTATGCCGTTGCGGGCTTCGGTGCAGACCGTCCTGTCGCCGAACTGCGCTCGTGCTCGTGTCATATCCGTGGTCATCCCCCGCCCCACGACAGTGGCCGTGAGGCGGGGGTGGGAGCACTCGAGAGGGACTGCCCACGGCAGGTGCGAGCGGTCCTGACGATCAGCGGGAATGTTGGGGTCAGGGTGCGGCGGCGGCCTCGCGCAGGTTCGGCTCGACCAGCTCGACCGCGACGCGTTCAGGGCGCGCGGGGTAACGACTGCGGGGCAGGATCCGCAGCGCGGCGACCATGCCGCCCAACCGGACGCGGCGGCCATCGTGCAGGGCGGCGGTGATCTCTACCCACGTGCCGCGTTTGGCGGTGACCGAGGTCGCCGCCGGGTCCTCGCGGGCTGAGCCGGGCTCGGTGTAGGTGGCTTCCAGCAGTGAGGCCAACACGGTCGCGGCAGTGATCTCGTGCTCACGCGCGGCGATGAGCTCGCGCAGGGCCAGCGCCGTGGCGCGGGCCTGCCGCTCGGTCAGGGTGGCCGGGTCGAGGGTGGCAAGGCGGCTACGGATCTCTGCGACGAGGGTCTCGGCGCTCACCGTCCACGCTCGCTGTCGTCGCGGGCACGCTGCATCTCGACGCACATGTCGATCATGCCCTGGATGCGGCCAGCGGTCTCCCACCACGTGTGGTCGTTGCCCGGGCCGATCTGACGCGGGCCGCTGGGCGTGTGCTCGATGATCCTCCAGCCGAAGCCGACGCGCTGGTCCATCGACCAACACGAGGCGTCCACACCGAGGAAACGGGCGAGTTCGATCAGGCGCGGGAACAACGACTGCTGCACCCACTCCAGGGTCAGACCCTGCTCACCGAGCGTGCGGCGGATCCACTGGGCTCCGGCCTCGACAGCGGCCTGCTCGCTGGCGTAGACCTGGGCGCCGTGGTGGATCGCGTCCCAGTTGCGGTCGTCACCCTCGTCGGTGATGCCGTACTCGGCGGGATTGGCCAGCAGGCGGTCCACGATCACGCCGTAGCCGCCGACGCGCGCCATCCCGCGCGCCCGATAGGTGGCGGTGCGCGCGTGCACGACGACAGGAGCGGTGGTGTTCTCGGTCATGTCGATCATGATCCTTCCGTGTGTGACGGGTGCAGGCACGGCTAGGGACCGCAGGGTGGTAGCCGTCGCGTAGTTGGTCGACCGGTTGCGGGTCCGTTCGCCAGAAGCGGCCAGCGGGCGCGAGCTCCCCGCCGCCTCAGCCGCCGAAGGGGAACCGATGCGCGCAGGTGCCGTGGTGTTCAGCCCGGTGCAGCGCGTCGGCCACCGCCTGGGCTGGGGATGCGGATGAACATCAACGGCCGCAGGCACTCGGCGCCCGGGTCGCGGTCGCCTGCGACAACCAGGGCGTCAACTTCCGTCCACAGCGTCACTTGCAGGTGCCACACGTGCAGTCTTGAGTCCGACGAAGGACACCGGTCGCGTTCTCCTACATAGTGGAATTGCCACGTAGTGGCGTCGTTTGCCGCCGGCCACAGTGCCAGTGTGGAGGTTGCCCGGGCGGTGTCCGCGATCAAGGCGTTCACCAGTTCGGCTCACGTGAGCTGCCCTCGGTAAGAGCAGCGATGGCTTGGTGTCGCACGTCTCACACGTCCAGTAGTGCCCGCCGGGCCGCCCTCGCTGATGTTGACTGTGGCGCTCGGCGCCGGGTCGTGCGGTGCGGTCACGGTCTCGTTGCCGATGATCATTCCGTGGCCACTGTGTCGTCGACAGTGACGGCGCCCCGGCCGCGTAGGCCCGACTGCGCCGCGACGCGCCGCACGAACTCGATCAGCTCGTCGGTGCTCAATCGCGCCGTTGCCTCACGCGAGTCGTAGCCGATGTGGTCGTCCCGCACGGTGATCATGAACTCGTCGTCGTCGTTCTGCCTCAGTTCGAGCGAGTCGAGGCTGTTCAGGTCGAGGAGGAAGCTGGCACGACTGCGTTCTGCTGCCAGCGCCCACTTTTCCCGCAGCGTCGGCAGGCACTCGACCAGTGTGCGGTTGGTGGCGGCGGCCTCGGCGAGCAGGATGTCCAGGCGGGATTCGTCGCCGTGGCACACGCCGATTAGCAGCGTTCGCAGCGCCATCGCGAGCGTGCTGCTGCCGGTGGGGGGCATGCGCTGGGCGATCAACTCGTCGAGAAGCGCCTGCGCCGCCTCCAGCTTCTGCTGGTGGTCGGTCGTCGTGGCCATGATGTCCCCTTGTGGGTTGTGGTTGTTCAGGTGGTGGATGTCCGGTCGTCTTTGGAGGTGCCGTCGCCGGGATCGAGCAGCTGGTGCGTCTTGGGCGAAAGTCCAGTTTGGATGGATGAGAACTGTTCTGGGTCAAGCATGTTCAGCCGGTATGCCGACGCGAGCCCGAGGGGGCTGGGTTGCTGTCGGGGTTGACGAGCCGCCCCAGGACGGCGTTCACCTTGCCGGCGATGGCGTGCGGCAGCTCGTGCATCTCAGTGGTCGTGTTTGCCGGCGGTGGTCAACTGCTCCATCGCCTGGCCGGCCTCCCAGTCGCTGCTGCCGGCCATTGCCTCGGCCAGCTCGGCGCCGGCCGTGCTGAGTCCGTGCTCGCATGGCTGACGGTGGTGGCCGCGCTGGACGGTCACGGCGACCTGGCCCAGTGCGGTCAGCACGTCCCCCAGGTTCGCCACAGGCGCACCAGTCCATCGGTGCTGCGGCGGCGTAAGCACAGTCGCACGAGCAGAAGCTGATGACGTCCCCCGCCGAGGCGGGGGCGCCGGGCCGCATCGTTTGCGATCGATTGTGCCGTTCGCATCTGCGTCGGAGATTACTGGGCCAGACCTGCCGAGAGGTGTGCGAGCCGGGTGCACGAGGGTCGGTGGCTGGCTCCTGGCGATCGTGACGGGTGACCATGGCGTGCGTCCGCGCTCCGACCGGGGCGTGGGTGCCATCATCGCGTGGCGGGTCAATCGAGGCGCGTCCACACCCAGCAGGATGCGATGCTGTAGCGCCCGTTCTTATCGGCGCAGATCCAGTCGTACGAGTGCCACTCGCGGTGGCAGTCGATGGCGCTGAGCACCTCGATCTCGTCGCCTATCCAGTGCGCCCGCACCGAGCCGTGTGGGTGCCTGCGGTAGACGTCGTTGGTCCAGGCGACCACGACTTCGGCGACCTCACGGCGGAACAACGGCACCAGCCGCTGGATCTGGTGAAAGCCCGGTTGCGGGATCGCTGGGAATACCGGGTCGCGGCCCGGCATGCCCTGTGTCACCAGGATCTCGCCGTCCTGCGGATAGAGCCGGCCGGCGTCGGCCAACTGCGCCGCGTCACCGTCGGGATCGGTGCGCACCGACAGGAACCAATCCCAGCTGCCCGCGCCGAGCGGGTAGCGGCCTTGCTCGTCTGGTGTGACTTCGATGCGGGCGGTTGGGTCGCCTTCCTCGAAGTAGAGGATCGTGTCTCCCTCGAAGTGGCAGGGGTCGCACAGCAGCGGGTCCGAAGTTAACGCGAGCAGGTTGAGCATAACTGTTGCGGCGTTTGACTAACATTACCAACCCATATCCCTGATGTCGCAGCCGACTCGTCTAGTTGGCTTACTTTTACAAACGGCTCGCCTACCTCTCGGAGTAGTTGATTAACTCAATCCGCTTAAGCGACATCGGACTTATTCGACTTGACTTATTGACGCGGTAATCTTCTGGCTTAGCCAAAATATTCCCTTAAATCTGTGCCAACAGGCGTGTGGGGTTTTTTTTGAGCTCGCCGGCAATTTCGGTAAGTTCGGACACACACTCGCTTGAGCTTTCGTCCGAGCGTGTAGAATAGCCCCTCTACTTGCGAGCACGTAAGATGAGGGAAACTCAAGTTCCGCTTCACAACGAACCTTTTTTATCATTAGACACATTCATCGGGGTTCGGAGGACTCACCTCGCGGCGAACGGCTTGATCCAACCGTTCCAGCAGTCCCGCTCGGCGACCAGCGCGGGGAACACCGGTCCGGGGGCGCGGCCTCGTCCTCGATCACCTCGCGGCTGAGCAGTTCGACGTACTGCTCGCCCTCGCCCAGCGGCATCGGCGTGGTGGTGGTGTTGGTCGTGATCGTGCTCGCTGTCGATGCGAAATGAGTGTGGGCATGAGGGCGCCCCCGCACATCGGGGAGCGCGGGCGCGGGTAAGGAGGTTGTCACCGAGCGGCGACAATGCCGCGGGTCGGGGTTGTCGCGTTGTCGTGACTGGTGGTCGCCCGGCGGCGACAACCCGGGTCGCGTCAGGAGATGGCGTCGTCGTTCATCCCGTATCGTGCGAGCAGGTCGGAGGCCTGCGGCCAGTGGTTGGTCACCCACCTGTCGGTGGGGCGACGTTGCTTCCACCGCAGCGGTGTTGGGTCGAACTCGGCGAGCACCCGTGTGGCTTCGATCTGGCAGGGCAGGGGCACGGGCATCGGGTGGTAGGTGATGGTGAGCAGGTCGTGGCTTTCGATCGGGTTGTCGATGTCGTAGCACCGCGCCCGGTAGAGGGCCAGGCCGACGGTGCTGTGGCCGGTGTGGATGTCGTGGCACAGGGCGGTCTGCACGGCGATGACCCGGTGCAGCGGCATCGTCAGGTCGAGGGCGTACTGGAAGACGCGGATGTCGTCGTCGTTGATCTCGGGGACTTCGATCCAGCTCGCCGGCTCCGCAATGGTGGCGGTGGTCATGGTGTGGGTCTCCGATCGGGTCGTGGCGGACAGAGGGGGCCCGGCGGCGGCTTCGATCTACTCGATCGCGTCACCCCGGGGCCGCGGGTTGAGCGGGATGACGTTGCCGGAACTGGCGGAACTGCTCGAGCAGTGGATCATCGCCGGTCGGTGAATCCGGGTTGGCAGAACCACCCGCGCGACGGGCGGGCTACGGCACCCGCGGTCACCGGTCTGGGGCAGCGGCGACGACCGGGACCAGGGCGCGATTCCGGCGCTGCTGGACGAATTGCTCACCCGCGCCGGTGGCGGCCCGGCGCGCGAGACGCCGTCACGTCGGATGTGGCTCGCGCTGGCCTTCCCGCCCCGGCACAAGCCCGAGCTCACCGCGCACGACCAGTCCGGCCCCCGAAGACTTTCACCCGCATCCCCGGCTCGCCTGCCGGTTCTGCTGGGCCCGACGTCGCCCGCACGGCCGCCACCGTCGGACACTACGCACTCCCGGCGCGACCCCGGATTTGTCCGATCCAGCAGCAGGTCCGGCGGAACGACCTGCAGCCGGTGACCGCGCGGTGACATCGATCCTGTGTTGCCTGGTCACGCTCAGGTCCGCTTCACTGGCTCGCGGTGGCGTCCTCGGCCCGCCGGCTCCGGCTCGACCGGGACCAGCGAGCCACTGGAGAAGTAGCTCGGACTCGTGCCGCCGGCAACCTTTTCCCACGAGTGGCCGAACGCGTCCTCATCGGTGCGCAGGTCGCCACGGTGGACCGTCAAGGTCCCGTCGAAGGGCTCATCGCTGCACCACCCGGACCCGGTGAACGGGCTGCCCAACCATATGTGAGGGTTGCGCAGCTGCACGGTCCGGGCACCGTCGCCGGGCAGGCGCACGATGTCGGCCAGGTCGGCACCGAGCAGCGCGTACCCCATGACGACGCTGAACTCGGGCGAGGCGTTGTCCACGACCTCGGCCGCCCGCGTCAGGTTGTGCTCGGTGTGGGCGAACCCGAGCAGGTCCAGGAACCTTCGTGGGGGCAACGGCTTGTGGCTCAGCCCGGCGTCCTCGTCCATTGTGGCGATCCCGACCCGTAGCAGCACCGCGCCGTGCCGGGTGACCATGTCGTCGAACCACGTCGACTCGTCACGGTCGCGCACGGTCTCGATGACCGCGTCGCGCGCGAGGCTGGTGCTCCACTCCTCCAGCAGGTTCGGGTAGGTGGTGTCATCGGCGCGTTCCCAGCGGCGCATGACCTGCGTGGTGAGGTCGTCCACCACCTGACGGGCGGCGGTGTCGACGATGTCGCATTTCCACTGGGTTAGTCCTTCCCCGCCTTGGGTCTCCCACTCGTTCTCGCCTCGGACCAGCGCGGCGACGACATCGGTGGGCAGACGGTCGCTCTCGGCGTAGATCAGGGTGTAGGTGGGGTCCAACTCAGCGGTCACGGCCGCGCCCAGCGCAGCGAGGGTCCGGCGCGTGGCCTCAGTGTTCTCGGGCATCGCAATCGTCTCTCCAGTTCGTTGCCGTGGTGGCGGTGTAGTCGGCGGCGACACGTGGCACCAGGGCGCGATGTGCGTCGTGGAAGGCGTCGCTGTAGATGTCGCCCAGCGGGTGCGCGGCGCGGCCCGACGGGTTGGCCTCGCCCAGATCTGGTCCGGGGTCAGGTCGGCCGGCAGCCACGGGTGGCTTCACCGCTGCTCGGGGCGCCGTCCAGGTCTTCGATGTTGAGGGTGTCCTCGGGCGCGCCGAACTCCTGGTGCCAAGGCGGATCGGCCTAGCCGGTGTGTCCAGGGCCGGGGTGCCGCTGGTCGATCTCGACGCTGGTGGTGTGGCTGACTATCGCCGCACCACTGACGCTGGCGTGTTCGCGGCGGAGCTTGTCCTGCATCCGGTCAGCCATGATCGGACAGGTGGTGTCGCGCAGCGTGTCGTTGAGTCGGTGCCTCGTTGGGTCCTCCGGATCGGGCTTTTCGGTGACGTAGTCGGTGTCCGCGCGGAGCGCGAACCAGGCGTGGATCTGGTGTGCGGCCAGCGGGGACGTGGTGGCGGCGCCCGCCGCGCACCGCTGGTTCCAGTTGTCCTTGTCGCAGGTGCCGGTTCTCGGGTTAATGATCGTGTGCTCGACCTGGACGGGGCACGTCGTCGACGAGCACGGCCAGCAGTTGCCGCACTCGCCGGCCAGGTCCGCGTCCCGGTAGGTCCCGGCTTCGACCCGCATGACGTCCGTGGCGGGCCAGTCGCACGGGGCCATGGCCCACAGCGCTTGGGCGAGCAGCCGGCGCAGCGTGAACTGGTTGCGCGTCACCGTCGCGGCGCCGCTCTCCCACTCGGCACGGTCGAACGGTTGCTCTGCGACGATGCGGCGGTCTGCCGCCGCGAACAGGGCCGACATGACGTCGGCCGGAGGGTTATCGGCCGCGGTGGTTCTCCTTATTCGATGCGTGGGCCACGGCGCTCGTGTCGCTGCCAGTGATCGCGAGTGGCGCCTGGTCGGGGGCGGGGTCGGTGACGCTCACCCAGTCGCGGGTGCCGGCATCGTCGGGCGTGTCCAGCTCGTACCGCTCCAGCAAAGCGTGGAATGCGCCGTCCACCAGGCCGAAGAACAGGTGGCCGGCGAGGGTACCTTCGTCGTTGACCAACCCGCCGGCCTCGTGGTGTTCCCGTCGCGGTCGCACGGCAGGAACCCGACGGACTCGGGGGTCGTGCCGCACCGGCACACCGGCCAGTCAGCCTGCACGGCCGCCGGCAACGAGCGGTTCCGAGCAGGCCAGGCGGGGCTTCGGGATGCCGGGCAGCTCGTTCTGCTGTGTGTCCCGCATCGACGCGATCAGGTGCCGCATGTCGCCGATGCCGCGGCACCCCTTGTACACGTCGGTCACGAGGTGGCCGGCGAGAGCGGCAGCGCCGGCCAGCCCGCGCAGGTAGGCGCGCGGCAGAAACGCCGAGATCTCAACCTGGTCGTGCTTGCCGGCCAGCTCGGTTAGCTGCCCGCACACCAGCGACCTCAACACGGCGGTCGCCGCCGTGTCCAGGTCTTCCATGCGCTGCTCGTGCGGCGCGATGACCTCGTTCAACCTCAGCAGGCCGTGTCTCGCGGACAGCACCCGCACACGGGTGTCGTAGCCCCAGATGGCCGTCAACGCCGCCTCGCGTGTGACCACCGGCAAGGGCTGCCGGAACGTCGACCCGATGTACAGCTTCCGCACCGGCGCGGGGTGGCTCGACTTCTTGGCGCTGCACGGCAGCATGAACACGGTCAATGGTCGCATGCGGCCGGCTCCCTCGGGAGCAGCGCAAGCGCCACCGGGTCGATGGGCTCGAACGCGACGACCGCCGTCGGGTCGACACGGTTGCGGATGGCCTTGACCGCCGCCTCGTCCTCGCCCATGCCCTCGTTGACGACGCGGCGGTAGGCGACGGTGTTGCGCGGACCGACGGACGCGTGCCGCGTCCACTGCGGCGAGCCGCCCGGCCGCCCGAACGCCGGCCACTGCCGCTCGCCGTACGCGGGCACGAACTGCCGCGTCCGGCACACCGGTGGCCTCGTCGCACCCGCGGCGATCGTCGGCTCCAGGTACGCCCGGCACCGCGACACCACGGCCGCCAGGCCCTGCTCCTGGTTGATCTCCCTGAGCACGTTCGGGATCGGGTCGTCCTCCGGGTTCACCAGGTCACCGCCGGGTAGAGGCCGAGCGCGCCGTTGGTGATCGGCTCCGGGAACACGCCGGGTGGGACCGGCGTGGAGTTTCGGCTTGCCTTCTGCGCCGCGTCTTTCGGGGTTTCGCCATCGAGGCGCAGCCGCTTGTAGGCGGGGACGTCCAGCCAGCCCTGGAACGCGTGCTGTTCCCAGCCCTGCGGCCCGTCGCGCCACACGATCGCCCAGTGCAGCTTGCCGTTGAACCGCTCGATCAGCTCCGGCGACCCACACAGCGGGGGCTCCTGCTGACCGGCCAGCTCCCACGGCTCCAACCAGTCCGCGAACTGGGTCTTGCACGCCGTGAACGCGGCCTCGGCCAGCTCACGGCTCAGCGGGGTGTCGATGGATGTCATGACGGTTTCCCTTGGTAGTGGGGTTGTGTGAAATGGGGCGAACCCGGGTTCGGGCCTTGGCCTCGGTCACGGCTTTTCGCTTCCACGTGCGGTGGGCGCCGCGACAGTTGTTGCGGTGCCCGCGGCTGCGGCGGTGACAGCGCCTTCGGGTAGGCGGGCGCACGGCAAGCTGGCTGCGCGATCAGGGTGCGCGTGGGAGGTTGACGACCGTGACGGTCGATCGCGTGATGTTGGTGTCGAGGGTGACCCGGTGCCGCTACCCGTTCTCATCGGCGACTTTGAGCACCTTGTCGTTGAGTGCCCTCAGGTCCTGACCTGTCCTGCGAGTCAGACACCACGTCTGAACTGCGCAGATTCGTCGACCGGCACCTGGTCGCCGTCCGGGAGCCCATCGCTGATCTCACGCTCGCCGGATGGATCACCCTCGCCGCACGGCGTGAAACCGTCAGTCAGCCAGTTGCCGCTCGGCGCAAGCGTGTACGGCGAGCACTCCCCCTCGTGCCGTGGCGCTCGCTTGCAGTCAAACGGGATGGGCCGCTGCCGGCCGCGCCGGCAGTTACCCATGGCGGCCGCTCCCGTCGATCAGCTCCGCACGCGCGTCGCCGACCTTCACTGTCACCACCTGGCGCTCAGGCGGCCGGTCCACGTCGACACGCACCTGCGGCACGTCGTGCGTCTCCAGCGCGGTCTCGTCGTCGTTGACCAGCGACTGGGTCCGGAGGAATGCGTGCACCGTCATCCGCATCCCGGTTCGGCGCAGGTCGAGCACGTACCGCTCGCCCCGTTGCAGCGGGTCACCGTCGTTGTCGTCGGTGACCGTCAGGTCGGCTGCGCCGATCCGCATGGTCACCGGCGATGGCCCGAGGTTCTCGTCGACCAGCGGCGGTACCGGTACCAGTTCCATGAGGTCCGCGCGCTTGGTGTGCGCGACGGTCCACTCGATCAGCGGGGGGAGCTCGGCGAGCACCGCGGCGTCTTCGTGGCGGCCGTGGTCGAATCCGTGGTATCCGCAGGTGCAGCAGCAGCCGTCGATCAGGAGGCCTTGTTCGTCGATCGTGTGGAGGTCGCCGCCACGCCAGGTGTCTGCGCAGTAACCCCATCGGCCGTGGGGTCGCGCGGCGGCGCTGACTGTCGGTAGGCCCTCGACCAGTACTGGCGGCTGGTAGGCGCCGATCCAGCTGACCGCGTGGGAGTGGCTTTGGTGCCACACGAGGGCGTAGCGGCTCGCGGCGTGAACCCGATACATCACGCAGTCACAGTCTGGCGCATGCATGGCCCAAGCCCGCCGTATGCGGCGATGCCGAGCGGTGATTGGCGGTGTTCGTCGCCGGCATGTCCGCAGCCGCAGATGCGGCGGCGGACATCGATCAGGACGGTCATGTCGTCTCCGGCAGACGGTCGGGGACGACGGCGGGTGGGGTGACGGTCGTGATCGTGCGGACGCGGTAGCGGTCATGCTGTTCCCCGTCCGGGTGCTTGTCGCACATCGGTGTGGTGTCTTCCTGTTGTGGTGGCCCGCTGGCCGGCATTGGGGGGCGTCGGGCGGAGTGGTTGATGGGCGGCCGGGATCTGCACCGGGAGTCGTCGGGTTGGCGCATGAGGGGCGCGCGTATCGGGGCGGTCGCGACGGTGGTGGTTCTGGCCAGCGGTGAGGGCGCGCCGGGCGTGGTGTTGGCGCCAGGTATTTGGGATGGTGGTCCATCCCTGACTGGATTCCGCGCCCACACCGCATCCTCGTGGGCACCCCTGACACCGTGGGTGTCGGGATTGGTGGCTGGGTTCGCGTTCAACCTGGTGTTCGGCGGGATCGCGAGTGGTGTGGTGTACGGGCTGACGATCGCTGTGGCGATGCTGGCCACTGACTTGCGGACGGACCGCACCACCGGTGATCGTCGGACGAGTCTCGGTGCGACGCGCCCTGTCGCGCTCGACACTCGCGCGCACCGGTGACCGGTTCAATGGCCGGCGTGGTGGTCGGTTGGGCGGTCGGGCTGGCGCTAATGCTGGCGCGGCCCGCGGACAACACGGCTGAGGTCGGGCCCGCGTCCACTGTTGGGCGGTATGACGCGCTCGGCGGCCTCGGCGTAGGCGGTCACGGTGGAGGCCACCTGCACCACGTGTCCTGTGCCACCCGGGCCATTGGATCAGCGAGGAGTCGTCGGGGGCGTCAACGACACCTGCAGTCGCGCGGACCACCCGGTGGAGAACTCGACGACGGCCGACTCCTGATTGTCGGCACGCACCCGGATGAGCCCGTAGAGGTCGATGAGGTCGCCGCGGTGGCCGATGGCGTCGATGACGCGATGCATGAGGTCGAGGGCGTCGGGTTCACGTGGCGGAAGCGGGTCCAGGCCGAGCTGGCGGCGGGTGTCAGAGCGCAGGATGTCATCGGTGGTGGCCCAGGTGCCGTCGTGGCGTCGATGGGTGGCGTTGGCGGGTGCTCCGTCGGCCCTGGCCCGCATGACCTGGTCGTTGATGAAGTAGGAGTAGGAGCCCATCAGGTCGCCCCATGCTCGGACGTATGGGTAGTCGTTGTTCTGCGGTGGCATAGTGTTCCCTATCTGTTGTCGCTGCGGCGAATCGCGGGTGTCGCATGTGGACTTGAGCGTGTGGTGGCAAGGCAGGTTGGGTTCGGTGCGGGCGTAGTCGTGGGCATGCGGGTGGTGCGGCTGGTCAGAGTGCGCCGCCCCGCGGCCAGCCCAGCCGGTCGCGGTCATCATCGGACAGGATCTTCGGGACGTACGGACAGTTGTCCTGGGTGATGTGCCAGAGCATGCGCGCGCCCCACATCCTGGTGTCCTGACGGAAGCTGGACCCCCACAGCACAACGCTGGTGTCCCTAAGGGCGGGGTGGCTGGCCTCGCGGGTCTCGGCGACGGAGAAGTACATCGTCCCGCACAGCACGATGTCATCGGCCCGCACGCCGATGATGAAGTCGAGCATCTTCTGCTCGCGAGTCCTTAGCCTCGATCCACCGGTGATCTTGGTGATCTCGGGCCGCGAGGTGTGGCGTGAACAGGGAAATGCCCTCCGGGTGAGGATAATCGGTCTTGCTGAAGGAACGATCCATCCCGACCGAGAGGGCATCTCCGAGATGCGATTATGTCATAGCGCCGCGCGTGTGGGCGCGGTGTTCGATGATCCGAATCTGGTGGCGTCGGCCGGTGTCGTGCCAGTGATGCGACTGGCCGAGCAGGCCGGCCTGCACGACCTGGTCGAGGACCGGGTGCGGATACCGGAATCGGCAGGGGCGAACCCCGCGGCGAAGGTCGGCTCGATCGTGGCCGGGATGCTCACCGGCGCCGACAGCATCGACGACCTGGACGTGGTCCGGCACGGCGGGATGGGCCGGTTGTTCACCGGAGCACGCGCACCGTCCACAGTGGGCACCTTCCTGCGCGCGTTCACCTGGGGACACGCCCGGCAACTGGAGTCGGTGGCCCGACAGACCACCATCGGCCTGGCCTCACGGACTCCGCTGCTGCCCGGCGCCGAACAGATGATGTTTCTCGATGCGGATTCGACGTTGGGCGAGGTGTTCGGACACGCCAAACAGGGCGCGGCGTTCGGACACGCGAAGGTGGGCGGCTATGTCGTGCGGTTACGGGGCTATCACCCGCTGATCGCCACGCTGTCAACCCCTGCCGCGGCGCCAGTGATCGCCGCCACCCGGCTGCGAGCGGGCAACGCCGGCTCGGCGCGGGGCGCGGCCAGCATGGCACGAGAACTGATCGGTGTGGCCCGTGGCTGTGGCGGCCAACCGGGACGGATGCTGTTTCGCGGCGATTCGGCCTTCTACGTCGGCGAGTTGATCACCGCCTGCCGGCAGGCTGGGGTGGCGGTGTCGGTCACGATCAACCAGTACCCCTCGGTGGTCGCCGCGATCGCCGGAGTCCAGGAGTCGGCGTGGATGCCGATCCGCTACCCGAAGGCGGTGTGGGACGCCCAGACCCAAGCGTGGATCAGTGACGCGGAGATCGCCGAGACCCCGTTCACCGCCTTCGCCGCGGACAAGCGTCACCGGGTGGTCGGACGGCTGGTGGTGCGACGGGTCCGCGACCAGAACCACCTCGACGCGCTGTTCCCGGTCTGGCGCTACCACGCCTTTTTCACCACCAGCACCGCCGAGTTGGTCCAGGCCGAAGCAACCCACCGCCAGCACGCGGTCATCGAACACGTCAACGACGACCTCAAACACGGCCCGCTGGCGCACTTCCCGTCGGGGTGCTTCGCCGCGAACGCCGCCTGGCTGACCTGCGCGGCGATCGCGTTCAACCTGACCCGCGCCGCCGGCTGCCTGGCTGGCGGACACTGCGTCAAAGCCCGCATCGCCACGCTGCGCCGTCAGCTGATCAACGTTCCCGCCCGCATGGCGCACCGGGCACGCCGGCTGATCCTGCACCTACCCCAGCACTGGCCCTGGGAACCGGCCTGGCTGGCACTGTCGGCAACCGCCCACGCCCCGCCCAGGACTGTCTGATCAGAATCCCGCCTTCTCAAGGCTCGACCGGAGACCCAGTCGTGGAAAGCTGGACAGACCAGCGGTTTCCGGCTGCCCACAGCCGCGAGCAAGATCGCTGACACGGTCACTCCACGAAACCAAGATCACCAGCAATCTAGACCGGTGGATCGAGGCTTAGGTCAATGCCCCGAGAGTCGGCGTGGCCGTCGCACACCGCAAGCACGCCGCCGTCATGCGGGCTGCGCCGGTACTGTCGTGGACGAACTCGTGTTCCTGCCCGGCGCAGATTCCGTTGGTGCCCGGTGATCGCCTCGTCGGCGCTGTCAGCCTGGACTCGTGGCGGCATTGGACAAACGGATCGCGCGAATTCACGCTGGACTATCCTTGCTGCGCCAGGTGACGGGCCTGCGTCGTGCTTGTTGGGTCTAGTGATGTCGTTGTCGCCGTGGGGTGCTGAGCCGTTCCCCGCCCGGTGACGTCCCGCGGCGGACGGGGAACGACCCCGACGTGACCGATCGGAACCTCATCTCCTCTACCTCATCGCGCTCAGGGCGGCGCGCACCTCCTCATCGGTGGGCCGACGGATCGCGAACTCCTTGTGGTGTTGCGAGGCCCATCTCTGCCAGTCCTCGCGGCCGGCGTTCAACGCCGCTATTGCGGCCCGCTCCCAGGCGGCACGGTGGTACAGCTCATCCGGCCCGCGGTGAGTGGTGGCGCAGCGAGGACCGAATTCGAGGTAGACAGCTGCCCCGTACACGCTGGAGTCGTCGTGCCAGTCCGTGGTCCGGTGGGCAAGGCTGTTGCGGGCGTGCGCCTCCGCATCCTCCGCGTTTGCGGCGTCGAAGCGGTCCACGTCGACCGGGCGGTCGGGGCCGTCAGGTCCAATGGTGGGCTGGACCCAGTGCTGCTCGTCCCTTAGCGACAGGCCTCAAATGTTACTAAGCCTACTGGCGTGCCTGACGACCGACTCATGGATCAAAGGCAGTCTTAAAGACATCCGGCCATCAACAATTCTCCCAACAATCCTAGAGACTCAACACCAAAGTCTAGTCGTCTAATGCCGGATTAATCGACGGCACCGATGTCGAGCAGCGCGGCGGACCGCCTCTCGCCGAGCACGTCGCGCACCAGCGCGTGGTGATCGAGGAAGTTGTCCGGTGTGATGCGTGCGATCGCGGCGTCGGCGACCGCGTCCACGCCGGCGGCTTTGTACTCGCCGTCGATAGCGGCGGCGGCCTGCGTGGCGCGGGCGGTCATGTCCAGTAGTGGGCGGTGGCCATCTCCGCCGAGTCGGGGCCGGGCGACCAGCCGTGGTACGGCTGTGTCGGGCACGGTGGGTACCGCGATGCCCGATGCGCGACGCTGATCCACCAGCTCGGAGTCCCGACCGTCGTCGGCCGCCGCGCCGCCATCCGACAGCACCTGCTGGACTCCGATCGTCGCCGACGCACTGGGCGACCACCACGTCACCGCGACCAAGCTCACCATCCAGGCCGGCACGACTGGCGCCGCTATGCACCCGGTGATCACACATTGTCATCTCCGCCATGAACTCGCGACAGTTGAATAAGCGACCTCACCAGTCGGCACCCTCGATACCAGATCACCATTCGCTCGACTACGCCAAAAGTGTGAAAACTTGCCAACTGGCTAGTTTTACAGAGGGTGACAGTATAGACAAGCAGGAGACGTCTACGCAGGTCGGGGCTACAAGTATCGAACACCGTGCGCAACCTACACGAAACGCGCATCGGCATACTCTGCCGAGTCGCCATGCAGGGTGCCCGCGAACTGACATCCAAATCAGGAGGACCGATGAACTGGCTCGCCCAAGCAGAGATTCCGAGTCTACGTAAGCATCAAAGTGGCATCCCAAAACGGAGTCTATCGCCGGACTGTAATCACCTTTACATCGCCAACAAGAGTGTCACAGACTCGACATGAAGCAGACTTCAAGCGAAATACACACATTCGCTGCTAGCTATTGACAGATTCACCCGCCCTTGTCGTGCCCACCCGTCAAACGGTTCATCATTTTCGGTATTCCCCATCCAAATCACACCGTGACACTTGGAACACACAGGGGCAATATCTTCATTGGACTGCACGATTGACTACCGCCCCAGAAAGGACTGTCACCGAAAGCCCATACAAGTCGAAGGTCTACCATTCGACACACGGGCGAACTTTTCAACTGTTCACATGGGCAGTAATTTCGGTCGGAACCATTTGCGCTCGCCCGTCTAGTCGAACTCGCGACACGGTATTGGACTGTAAACAGTGAGCCAGGAGAACGCACCCGAACCATTGTGGAGCCCGGAAGACCTCGCATCATTCCTCAAGCTTCCAGAAAAGACGCTTACCAAGTGGCGAAGCGATGGCACTGGGCCACGGTGGCTCAAGATCGGCAAGCACGTGAGGTATAACCCGAAGGAAGTCCGCGACTGGATGGAGTTGCGCGCCGCCCGACAGAGCCCCCCTAACAGAGGGTAGGCACTCGACACCACGCGAGCCGAGCACCAACCCCGCCCGCTTCGACGCGTACGCGAACGTCGTATGATCAGCCGAGTGCGGTTCGACTGCCACGACATACTATCAACCGCCGCACAGAGTGGCTCGCAGCCGCTACCTACCGCGAGAACGCAACATGGCGACATCAGTGCTTCCGGCCTGGCCGCTGCAGAACGGACCCTAGCTATGGCAACTATTGACGACCGTTGGTGGCGAAAGAAGACTGACCCTCGGACAGGGAAGCCGATAATAGGCGGGAACGGCAAGCCGGTTCAAGAAAAGACCGAACGTCACGGCAAGGGCATGCGCTACCGCGTCCGCTACCTTGACAACAATAAGAAGGAGCAATCCGAGTCATTCCCCGACAAACAACTCAAGAGGGCACAGGCGTTCGCACTCAAGGTCGAAAGTGACCTACTGGCAGGAAGCTATCGCGATCCACACGCCGGCCGCATTACAATAAAATCCTGGGGACACACATACATCCAAGGGCGTTCTAAGGACGAGTCTAGTCAAATCACACTCAACAGCCTGTTCAATTGTCAAATCTACCCTTTTTGGGGCGATAAACAGCTAGACAACGTGGGCAACTCTTTGAGAGATTGGTTGACCTGGCTGGACGAAGTTAGCGGCATTTCTGTCAATTACCAGGCGGACGCATGGGATACATTCTCCGCAATGCTCGACGCCGCTGTCGCGGAAAAAAAGATCGACAGCAATCCGTGCAACAACAAAGCAATCTCTCCCCCTAGGAGGATTAGGCGCAGGATAACACCCTGGACTGATGAAAAGGCCACAAAAATTGGGCACGCGCTTCCGAGGCGATATAAGCCATTTGTTCGACTCGGCGCAGGAATTGGCCTACGACTAGGAGAGGCGCTCGCCTTTTCGCCTGACAATATCGATCGAAACAGGATGGTGTACAACTGCACACGACAACTCGTATACCGAAGAGGTGTCCTATACTTCAAGCTCCCCAAGGGGCACAAGACGCGGACAATTCCGCTTGGCGATGGCATACTCGAATCCCTAGACCAGTACGTCGACGAGTTTCCACCCACAGCGGTCACGTTGCCATGGGCGGAACGCGACAAGAAGGAGTCTGAGACCGTCAATCTGCTTTTGACCACGGGAAGAAACGATGCGTGGCGCGCGTCGATGTTCGGTGACGAGGTGTGGCGACCAGCCTTCGCCGCAGCAGGCCTGAACTACGCCAAGCAGGAAGACGGCACTCACGCGCTCCGCCACCTGTTCGCCTCGCACATGCTCGCCCAGGGTGTCAGTATCAAGGAACTAGCTGAATATTTGGGCCACGCATCTGAAGCCTTCACGCTTCGGACCTACGTCCATCTGATGCCATCAAGTCATGTTCGTGCCCGGCAGGCGATCAACAACCTGTTCCGGCCATGCATAGAACCCGCCGGCTCCGAGGATCAAGTCGTGAACGCCACCAGCCTTCACGGCCCCAGGACGGCCCCACAAGTTACCTAGGAGCCGAAAATGCCCCGTATTCGCAGGTCAGGGCTACCTTCGACGGAACGACCTGATCACGTGCGACATGATCCCCAACGCCGAGCACTGGCGCCTGGCCGTCTGGGAAGCACAGGAACTCCAGCACGCCATCATGGGCTACCTGCCTGGTTACGCCACGCCGCGCATCGTCTGCGACGTCCCCTACGTCGGCAAGCGCTGGGTCCACCAGCTCTCGGAATACGACCGCGAACTCGGCATCTCCTACTGGACCAAGAACTACCGCACCGGCATCGAACACGACGACGCCGACGCCCTCACCCGCACCTACCCGTACTACGACCCGATCTACACCCTCGGCGAGTCCGGCCAGGGCTGGTGGGCCCAGCAGGAGAAGTGACCCCGATGGCGGCCCGGCCACCGCGCGCGCCGGGCCGCCATCGACGAAAACCCAATCGGGCCCGAATACGAGACAACCTCGACCATTTTCGATTCGTGTCGTCGTTGTTTCACCGATTAATTGCCCGACCGGCCGACACACCTTGTGGGACGAATTCCGACGCCACTAGCGTCGAAAACGCGCCCCTCCGGCGCACCAGCCCCCACAGGGAGTAGCCATGCGTCTCATCACGCGCGCAGCCGTCACCGCCGGCGCCGCCGGCCTGCTCGGCCTCGGCCTCACCGGAATCGCCGCCGCCGTCACGGTCACGCCCGACGGCGTGTTCTCGTCCAACGGCGCCTGCACCCAAGCCGGCCAGGAACACCTCCAGGGATGGCGGGCCACCCACCCCGGCGACACCTACACGCACTACATCTGCGTCGGCTCCGGAAACAAGTGGCAGCTCGAACGAATCTCCCAGTAAAACGAATTACCCGGCGCTGCCCCCGAAGGCCCGGGGGCAGCGCCCGTGGCCTAGACTCTCGCAGCGATGCGGAACTTCCTCCGCCGGGCCGCGATCATCCTGATCGTCTTCCCGGTGTTCGCCCTCCTCCTGCTCACCGGCGACAACCGCATCGTGCCGCCCCCGCGGCCACCCGAGAACGTCCCGCACGCCGTCGTCGCCCTCGGCGACTCGACCATGTCCGGCGAGGGCGCCGGCAACTACACGCCCGACACCGACGGCCCGGGCGGCGACTGGTGCCACCGAGCCCCGCAGGCCATGGTCCAGCGCATCAAGCTCCCGGACGTCACCAAGATCTTCAACTTCGCCTGCTCCGGCGCCAACTCCCAGGCCATCCGGCTCGACGGCCAACACCCCATCGAGCCCAGCCAGGCCGCCCAGCTCGGCGCGATCGCCAGCACCTACCGCATCGACGCCGTCGTCGTGGCCGTCGGCGCCAACGACGACCCCGAGTTCGGCCCCCTGCTCACCAGCTGCGTCGACGCCATCTTCGCCACCACCAAACCCGGCTGCGGCAAGAAGGCCGACCCCACCTGGCAGAACCGCGTCAACGCCATGGTGCCCAAGGTCGTCGCCGCGCTGCGCGACATCCGCCGCGTCATGATCGAACACGGCTACGCCGACAGCGCCTACCAACTGGTGCTCCAGTCCTACGCCGCCCCCGTCGCCCCCGACATCCTGCGCAGCCTGCAGAACGTCAGCGGCTGCCCGCTGCGCACCGACGACCTGCACTGGGTCCAGGACCGCGCCGTCCCCATCCTCAACGACGGCATCCGCCGCGCCGCCGACCAGGGCGGCGCCCGCTTCCTCGACCTCTCCCGCGCCGGCGTCGGCCACGAGGCCTGCACCGGCGGCCAGGAATGGTTCACCCGCCTCACCCTCAGCCTGGGCGACATCCAGGACAAGACGCGCTACACCCACGCCCTCCAGCAGTCGTTCCACCCCAACGCCGCCGGCTACACCGCCTTCGCCCGGTGCATGAGCCAGTTCCTGACGCTCACCGTCCGCCACGCCGCCTGCGTCCCCGACGGCCACGGCGACGTCCAACTGGCCCTGCCCGCCACGTGACACTTCGGCGGCCCCCGAACTAGAAGTTGCCTAGCGTGGGGGCATGCGCGCGCACCCACTGGCCGAAGTCGCCGCCGTCCTCGCCGACCCCACCCGGGCCACCATGTGCATGGCCCTGATCGACGGCCGCGCCTGGACCGTCGGCGAGCTGGGCAAGGTGGCCGGCGTCGCGCCACCCTCGGCCACCGAGCAGGTGACCCGCCTGGCCGCCGCCGGCTTCGTCGAGACGGTCAAGCAGGGCCGCCACCGCTACGTGCGGCTCACCGATTCCCGCGTGGCCGACTTGATCGAGCAGCTCAACGAGCTCGCCGCCCCGCTCCCCCAGCCCCACAGCCTGCGCTCGTCCCGGCGTGCGGAGCGGCTGGCCTTCGCCCGCACCTGCTACGACCACATCGCCGGCCACCTCGGCGTCGCCCTGCGCACCGGCATGCTGACCGCCGGCCTGATCTCCACCGCCAGCGGCCTCGCCCTCACCCCTCGGGGCCACCAGGTGCTCGACGCCTTGGAGATCAAGCTCCCCGGCGGCCGCCGCCCCCTGCTCCGCGAATGCCTCGACTGGACCGAGCGCCGCGAACACCTCAGCGGCTCCCTGCCCGCCGCCCTCCTCCAGCACGCCCTCGACCACGCCTGGGTCGCCCGCGGCCCCGACCGCAGCATCAAGCTCCTCGACCCCAAGGCCTTCGCCGTGCTCGGCGCCTCGCTGTAGGCGCTGTACGTGGTGTCCACGGGCGCTGGCCGGATCATCGCCTTCGTCGACGCTCTCGCGTTCTGGTCGGTGCTGGTGGTTGCTTTTGTGGTCGTTAGAGTACTGTATTTAGTCGTCACTGAAGCTATAGTGATATTATCTATCTAGACACTGCGGGGCGCGGCCAGCAAGTACTCCGCTACCACCGGCTCCCATGCCGGAACCCCGGCCTCGTTGCGTACCAGGCGGCCGAAGGCCTGGTCGCCGAAGTGGGTGCCGAAGCCCAGGGTGTCGGGCTGCTCCAACTCCCCCACCAGCCGAGCGCGGGCCTTGAGCACGCCCGCGGTGTCGGTGTCGGGCATCGATCCCCACTCGGGATGGGTGATCTGGGCCGGTGCATGGAAGGCGTCGCCGAAGGCGACGATCCGGCCGGCGTCGGTGGACACCACGTACGACGTGTGCCCCGGTGTGTGGCCGGACATCACGATGGCCCGCACCCCCGGCCACACCTCGTCGCCTTCGCGGATCAGCTCGTGGTTGCCGCGCATGGGCGCCACGGTCATCTCCTCCAGCACGCCGGGCACTTCGATACCGCGCTCGTGCGGCGCCCACTCCTCCGCCGCCACCAGGTAGCGGGCGTTGGGGAAGAACTTCCGGCCGTCGACGAACGCCCAGCCCACGTGATCCACGTGCAGATGCGTGTAGACCACGGTGTCGATGTCGCCGGGGTCGACGCCCAACGCGGCCAGGGTGTCGGGCATCGCGCCGCAGTCGGCCGCCCCGAGCTGCAGCTCCCCCACCGCGATCGGACCGGCCAACGGTCCGAGGCCGGCGTCGATCAACAGCTTGCGGTCGCCCCGCTCCACCAGCAGCCCACCGGCGGACATTGCGATGCGCCCCCGCGCGTCGACCATCTCGGGGTGTTCGCCCCAGAACTCCCCCGGCACCGCCGGGAAGAAGGCCCGCGCCTCCAACGCCATCGCGCCGTCGACCACGAAGGTGAGCCGGGTGTCCCCCAGCTCCAGCCGACGCACCGCGGACTGCTCGTTCAGGAACCCCACTTCAGCCATGGATCTTGTTCTACCGGCCGCCCGTGGTCTCCTGGCGGCTTTTGGTCCTATCGACGGGACCTGCGGCACGGATCACTGTGCCTGTATTCAGTCGTCACTGAAGTCATAGTGCGACTGTACGTACATAACAGTAGGTACAGTTCGGCCATGTCCACCCGCGATCGGCTGGTCGAGAGCACCCGGGAGCTGCTGCGCGAGCGTGGCTACACCGGCACCAGCCCGAAGGCCATCCAACAGCGCGCGGACGCCGGCCAGGGCAGCATGTACCACCACTTCGCCGGCAAGCAGGACCTCGCGCTGGCCGCGATCACCCGCAACGCCGAGGAGCTCACCGCCGCCGCCGAACGCGAGCTCTCCTCCCCCGGCTCCCCCACCGAGCGCATCGCCGCCTGGCTGCGCCGGGAACGGGAAATCCTGCGCGGCTGCCCGATGGGCGTGCTCGCGCAGGACCTGGAGATCATCGCCAGCGACGCGCTTCGCTCCCCCATCGCCGAGCACTTCGACTGGATTCGTGGCCAGCTAAGGGAAATCCTCGCCGAGGGCGACCTCGACGCCCGCCTGGCCGACACGTTCCTGGCCGTACTGCAAGGTGGCTACGTGCTGGCACGGGCGGCCGGGAACACCGAGCCGTTCACCGATGCCGTGGAGGGCGCCATCGCGCTGCTGGAGCGGGCGACCGCCGTCTGACGGCCGCCCGCATCGATCAGGACAGGTGCCAGATCTGATTGGCAGTGCCGGCGCAGTCCCAGATCTGCACCTGGGTGCCCGGCGTCGTGGAGTACGCGGGATCATCCAGGCACTTGTTGGACTGCGGGTTGTAGAGCGTGCCGTTGGACTGCGGTATCCACACCTGCGCGCCGGTGTTGTTGCAGTCGTACAGCTGGACCTTGGTGCCGTTGGCCGTGCCGCCGCCCGTGATGTCCATGCACTTCCCCAGCACGTGCAGGGTCGTGCCGGCCTGCACGAAGCTCCACTGCTGGGCCGCGCTGCCGTTGCAGGTGTAGACCTGAATGTGCGAGCCGTTGGCGGTGCTCGCGGCGTTGTCGTCGAGGCACAGGCCGGCGTAGCCCGTGATCGCGCCGCCGCCGGGCGGCGGCGGGTTCCCGCCACCACCGTTGGTGGTGTACGCGGCGACGTACTGGACGGTCATGGCGCCGCCGGAAGTCGTGGCGCCGTTCGGCGAGGTGCAGCCGCAGACGCCGTTCGGGAACGCGCCGCCCATGGCCAGGTCGAACAGGATCGTCAGGTTGTGGTCGTAGGCCTGCTGCCAGGTGGCCGTGCCGACCTGGCCCTCGGTGACCGTGAAGTACGAGGCCCCGTCCAGGTAGAAGGTGATCGACTCGTTGGACGTGTTGGTGCGGTCCAGGATCATCGTGTACGTGTGGAAGCCGGTCTGGCAGCCGCCGCAGGCGCGCAGCCCGCTGCCGATGCCGTTGCCCTCGTTGCACGGGCCGCCCGGGGACACTCCACAGTGGATGGTGCCGGCCACCTGGGAACGCGCGTTGACGTCCTCCATGATGTCGATCTCGCCGTTCTCCGGCCACTGCCCCTGGCCCAGCATCCAGAACGCCGGCCAGTAGCCGAGGCCGCTGCCCGGGTTGGGCTGCTGGATGGACGCCGTGACCTCGAGCTTGCCGCCCGCGGGGGCGCCGGCCACGGCCGATGGCGTCTGGATCCGGCCGGACGTCCAGTTGTTGCCGGAGCCCAGCGCGATCAGCTGGAGGTTGCCGTTGCCGTCGAGCCGGACGTTGTTGGTCGAGTTGGTCATCGTCTCGATCTCACCGGTGCCGAAGTTCGAGCCGGGGCCGGTGTTGTACATCCAGTTCGCGCCGTTCACGGGACTGCCCGCGGATCCGTTGAAGTCGTCGCTGAACACGGTGGTCCAGCCGGCCGGCGGGGCGGGCACGTCGCCCTGGGCCTGGGCGCCGGCGAACGCGGTGAGCAGCACCGTCATCGCGCCGACGGAGAGCAGGGACATCGAGCGTCTGAACAGGGTTCTGACAGGCAGGGTCATCGTTGACTCCACTGGGTCGGCGGTCGCCGTGGCGGCCGACAGCGCTTCACGGCAGGGCAGGACCTGCCGAAACTCATGGAAGCGCTCCCATTGCCCGGCGGCAATAGCCCGTTCGACCTATCGGCCCAGAAAAACCGGACAAGCGGCGCGGAAAGGCGCCTCACACGCCCGGCGGGCGGTCCTCGTACGGCGTGGACAGCACCACCGTGGTGCGGGTCGACACGTTGGCCTGCTCCCGGATCTGCCGCAGCAGCTCCTCCAGCGCAGTCGGACCGGCGACCCGCACCTTCAGCACGTAGGAGGCGTCGCCGGCCACCGAGTAGCACGCCTCGACCGCCGCCAGGTGCTCCAGCCGGTGCGGATAGTCGTCCGGGGCGGCCGGGTCGATCGGCGTCAGCGAGATGAACGCCGTCAGCGGCAGGCCCACCTGCTCGCCGTCCACGCGCGCGGCGTACCCCTTGAGGACACCCCGCTGCTCCAGCCGCCGCACCCGCTGGTGCACGGCGGACACGCTCAGCCCCACGCGCTCGGCGAGGTCGGTGAAGCTGCACCGGCCGTCCTGGGTCAGCTCCCGCAGGATGGCGCGGTCGATCGGTTCCAGCGGTGTCGTCACGAGGGCAGCACCACCAGCTCGTGCGGGCGGGTGTTGAGGCGCACCGCGCCCTCCTCGCTGACGACGACGATGTCCTCGATCCGGGCGCCCCAGCGGCCGGGCAGGTAGATGCCGGGCTCGACGCTGAAGGCCATGCCGACCTCCAGCACGAGGTCGTTGCCGCTGACGATGTACGGGTCCTCGTGCACGTCCAGGCCGATGCCGTGGCCGGTGCGGTGCACGAAGTACTCCCCGAAGCCGGCGTCGGCGATGACGTCGCGTGCCGCCGCGTCCACCGCCTCGGCGGTCACGCCCGGAGCGGCGACGTCGACCGCGGCCTGCTGCGCGTTCTTGAGCACGGCGTAGGTGTCCATGACGTCGTCGAAGCCCGGCACACCCACCGAATAGGCGCGCGTGGAGTCGGAGTTGTAGCCCTCCGGCACCGGGCCGCCGATGTCGACCACGACCACGTCGCCGGCTTCGATGACCCGGTCGGAGACGCCGTGGTGCGGGCTGGCGCCGTTGGGGCCGGAGCCGACGATGACGAACTCCGCCACCTCGTGCCCCTCCTCCACGATCGCCGCCGCGATGTCCGCGCCGACCTCGGCCTCGGTGCGGCCGGGGCGCAGCCACTCGCCCATCCGCGCGTGCACCCGGTCGATCGCCGCGCCCGCCTTGCGCAGCGCCTCAATCTCGCCGTCGTCCTTGCGCATCCGCAGCTCGCGCAGCACCGGGCCGGCCAGGCCCTGCCTCGCGTCCGGCAACGCGTCGCGCAGGCCCAGGGCGTGCAGCGCCGGCATCATGTCCGTCACGGCCATGGACTTTGCCGTGCCCTTGAGCAGGTCGGCCACTAGTCGGTACGGGTCTTCGCCGTCAACCCACGTCGCCACGTGTACGCCAAGGGCGTCGGTCGGCACGCCGGCGTAGCCGGGCTGCTCCAGCTTGGGCACCACCAGCGCCGGCTCGGCCGCGCTGCCCGCGGCCGGCAGAACCAGACAGGTCAGCCGTTCGAACGAGGAGCCGCCGGCGCCGAGCAGATAGCGCAGGTCGGAACCGGGGGACACGAGCAGGGCGTCGACACCGGCCGACGCGGCGGCCTCGGCGGCCCGGCGGAAGCGGTCACGGAGGGACTCGACGTCGATCGGGGCTGCGCTGACGGACATGAGGCAAGAGCCTAGCGAGGTCGGCCGGCAAGCGGATCATGCGTTCGAAGCGGCCCCCGCCCGAAGGGGTGCTTCTGGATAACTTTCCGGTCACCGGAGGTGCACGCGTCCAGATGGCGGATGTTTCTAGCGCGCTGTGCCGGTTAACTCCATACCTGTCACCCGATTGGGGGCTCAAGTCGACGCAAGTCGATAGGCCGGTAAACAGAGAGTGACCGCGAGGAGTAGATGATGTTCGTTTTGTGGACGTCAGCACTCGTTGTGGTGGCGCTCGGCTGCTGGGCGCACATCCTCCACCCGGCCCCCACACGGGCCGTGACCAGGCCGATCAGCCTGCGGCGCACCCGGCGGTCCACCGACCGGCTGCTGCGCGAGCTGGCCGAGTCCGGGCAGCTCGTCGCCCCGCTGCCGATGCCGCGGCGTGAGGACGACGCGCTGGCCGCCGGCCGGGTGACGATCGTGAGCCGCAGGCCCACCCCTGAGCCCGAGTCGTCAGGCGACCGCACCCCCGACGTGGTCGCCTGACGACTCGCCTTTCACGCTCACGGGCAGTGGCTCGTCGAGCCGACGCCAGACCCGGAACACGAACGGGCACAGCGTCACCGTGAGATAGAGGCCGGCGGTGACCAGCAACGCCGTGGTCAACCCCGCGAACTGCACTGCCGCGCCGCCGGCCAGCGCGCCCAGCGGCATCCCCACCTGGGCGCCGGCCGCCACCACGCCGAACACCCGGCCGCGCATCGACTCCGGCACCCGCGTGAACAGCTGGCTCAACAGGATCGGGTTGATCAGGCCGGAGGCGAACGACGTCACCGCTATCACCAGGAACAGCACCGTCAGCGACGGCTCTATCGCCATGGTGATCAGTCGCGGCGCGCCGGTCAGCAGGAACGCCACGGAGTAGGTGACCCAGGTCGGCAGTCGTTCGCCGAACGTCCCGTAGAAGACGATCCCGCACAGCGAACCGGCGCTGGACGTGCCGACCATCAGGCCGAGCAGGATGCTGCTGTGCAGGACCTCGTTGCCGAACGAGGGCAGCAGGACTGAGCCGTAGGCGCCGTCGAGCGTGTTGGTGGCCATGACCATCAGGACCACGGCGGCCAGCAGGCGCTCGGCCTTCAGGTAGCGGATGCCATCTTTCAGCTCGGCGAGGTGGCCCTTGGGCGACCAGGGCTGCGGCTTGGCCTGCGCGATGTCGACGTGGATGAACGCCGCGGTCAGCAGGGCCGATGCGAAGTAGGTGGCCGCGTCGACGTACAGGACCTCGGCCGGGCCGAGGAACGCGATCAAGAGGCCGGCCGACGCCCCGCCGAGCAGCCGTCCGGTGCGGCCCGCGCCCTCCAACAGGCTCGACGCCCGGGAAATCGGCGTTTTCGCCAACTTCGCGGTCGAGGGGAGCAGCGCGTCGACGGCCGTGCCGCCAGGAGACCTGGTCAGGCCCTGCACGACGACCAGCGCTATGAGGGCTTCGAGCGGCAGGGCGTTGACCGCGGCGAGCAGCGGGACCAGGCCGACCATGATCGCCGCCAGCGCGTCCGAGCCGATGCTCACCAGGCGGGGCTGGATCCGGTCGACCAGCGGGCCGCCCAGCGCCGACGAGACGATGAGGCCGGCGACCTCGGCCGCCCCGACCAGGCCCATCTGGGCCGCGCTGCCGGTCGTGTGCAGGACGTACCAGGGGATGGAGAGGACCGTCATCGCCGTGCCGACGCCCGAGATCGTGGTGCCCGTGAGCAGGGCCAACAGGGGGATTTTCATCGCTGAGTCTTCCTCGGGAAGCCCTGGAGCTGGGTCACCACGATCTCGTCGCCCGGGCGCTCGGGGCGGCGGTACTTGTCGATCACCTCGTGCAGTTCGTCACGCATGGCCTTGAGCTCGGCCGGGGTGAGCGGGAGCTCCTGGTCGGACATGACGAACGACTCCCGCCACGACTGTTCCCAGTCCTGGCCCAGGAAGGTCGTCATGCGGCGATAGCTGCTGGAGGCGATCTCGTACAGGTAGGCGTTGAGGGCGCCGGCCGAGTCCTCGTCGTCGCGGAAGTCCTCGATGCGCAGCTCGGTCGACTCGTAGGCCGCCTTCCACCAGCGTTCCCGCTTGTTGCCGCGCTCCTCGTCCTGCTCGATCAGGCCGTGGTCGGCCAGTTGGCGCAGGTGCCAGCTGGTGGTGCCGCTCGTCTCCCCCACCCGCTGTGCCAGGCCCGTCGCCGTCGCCGGGCCGTCCGCCCTGAGCAGGCCCAGCAGCCTGATCCGCAGCGGGTGGGCCAGGGCCCGCAGCGTCTTCGCGTCGAGCCTGATCTCCGTCATGGGTCCACCGTAGCGAACGCAGAGGATCCTTTGCAGAGGTTTCTCTGCAATTGCCCTCGGATCGTGGCCTGTCGGGGGTAGCTGGTTGACTTGTGCGATGACCGCTGCCCCGCTGGTGCTCCTGGACTCGGCCAGCCTGTACTTCCGGTCGTTCTACGCGCTGCCGGACTCCATGACCTCCCCCGACGGCCAGCCGGTCAACGCCGTGCGCGGCTTCGCCGACACCGTCGCCCGCATCCTCATCGAGCGGAAGCCCTCGCGGCTGGTCGCCTGTCTCGACGCCGACTGGCGGCCCGCGTTCCGGGTCGAGGCCCTGCCTTCGTACAAGGCGCACCGGGTGGCCGAGGCCGGCGACGGCTCCGAGGAGGAGGTGCCCGACGCCCTCACTCCCCAGGTGCCGATCATCCTCGACCTGCTCGACGCCGCCGGCCTGACCACCGCCGAAGCCGTCGGCTACGAGGCCGACGACGTCATCGGCGCCCTCGCCCACGCCGAGAAGGCCTCCCCCGTCGAGGTCGTCACCGGCGACCGCGACCTCTTCCAGCTGGTCCGCTTCTCCCCCACCCCCGTCACCGTCATGTACGTCGGCCGGGGCTGGAACAAGGTCGAGATCATCGGTCCCCCCGAGCTCGCCGCCAAGTACTCCCTCCCCGTCGACTCGGCGGGTGACGCCTACGCCGAGATGGCCGTCCTGCGCGGCGACCCCTCCGACGGCCTCCCCGGCGTCCCCGGCATCGGCGAGAAGACCGCCGCCAAGCTCATCACCGACTTCGGCTCCCTCGCCGGCGTCCTGACCGCCGTCTCCGACCCCCGCGACCGCCGCCTCACCGCCCGCATCCGCACCAAGCTCAACGAGGCCGCCCCCTACCTCGCCGCCGCCCCCACCGTCGTCCGCGTCGCCGTCGACGCCCCCGTCGTCCTCGACCGCCCCGACCCCGTCCCGGCCGGCCCCGCCGACGTCGACCGCCTCCTGGCATTGAAGAAGCGCTGGAACCTCGGAACTTCAGTCGATCGGCTCATCGCCGCCCTGAAGCGTTAGGGCCGGGGATCCGATAACCCACGCATGGCGCGTGGGCTCTCGTACCGTGATGCGGCAGTGCTGTTGGGCGGCGGCCCCGAAACCAAGGTGGTCGCCGCCCTGGACAAACTCCTCGGCGGCGCTCTCCTGCTGGCGACCGCCGGCGGTGCCGAACTGGCGCTCAGCCTGTTCGACGCGAAGGGGGAGCTGTCCAAGCTCTGCGCCGACCTCATCGGTGGCGTGGGTGAGCGGGTTCGCGGCCTCAACCGCTACGACCGCACCCGTCGATTGGAAGCCGCGCACGCGGTGGTGGTTCTAGCCGCGTTCTTCGAATGCACGAGTCGCGTCGATCTGCCGCAAATGCTCCGTCCCACCAAGGCCGAGCAGGTGACGCTCGCGGCCGGCGACCGCCTTTCCTCCCTCCTGGAACTGCCGCCGGCGCTGCCCGAAGTCCATGTCCCCCATGACCAGACCATCGCCCAACTCGCCGGCCTCTACCGCGCAATGGCCCGGGAGGTCAGCGCGTTCGCGATGGGACTCGCCGATTGGGACTCACTCACGAAGATCAACCGCTCAAGGGTCGCCGCCGAGTTGGAAGCGATCCCGGCGCAGGCGATCGTGAGGTACGGGGAGCTGTTTCGGCGTCTCGCCGTGGAGTTTCCGGAGTTCGGGTATTGGGCCAACATGCTCGATCACCAGGCGACGCGGGCCGAGATCCGGCGGATGGACATCGCGCTGGCCGGGATGTCCGACACGTTGACGCGCCTGCGGATCGGCCGTGAGCCGGCGGGTATCCGCCTCGCACTGGCCAGGCGCAATGCCAGCGTGCTGCGCAGGCCTGGGCTGGCGTTCGGTGACATGTCCACGCCGACGATCGGGCGGTGCTACGTCAACCCGAACTTCCGCGTGGGCCAGCCGAGGCCCGAGGAGATCACCCGCCCTGACTGGTGGCAGGAACGCCCGCTGCGCACCGACATTCAGGACTTCCTCGTCGGCCATCTGACCTCGCCGACCGCCGCGGAAGCGCCGCTGGTGGTGCTCGGCCACCCTGGAGCGGGCAAGTCGCTACTCACTCAGATGCTCGCCGCCCGGCTGCCCGCCAGCGACTTCCTCACGGTCCGGGTGCCGCTGCGTGAGGTGCCGGCCGACGCCGATCTGCAGACCCAGATCGAGATGCGGATCCGTGCTGACTCCGGGACCACCACAACGTGGCCGGAGCTCGTCGCCACCGCCGGCGACGCCATGCCCGTGGTGCTGCTGGACGGGTTCGACGAGTTGCTCCAGGCGACCGGGCAGAGCCAGTCGAACTACCTGGAGCGCATAGCCGCCTTCCAGCTGCGCGAGTCGGAGCTCGGCCGTCCCGTGGCGGTACTCGTCACCAGCCGGCTCACCGTCGCCGACCGGGCCCGCCCGGTCAACGGCGCAGTGACGCTGCTGCTGGAGCCGTTCGACGACCGGCAGGTCGAGCTGTGGCTGACGGCCTGGAACGAAACGAACTCCGCGGCGTTGACAGTCCGGGAACTCCACCCGCTGAAACCGGAAACCGCTCTGCGCTACCGGGACCTCGCTTGCCAGCCGCTGCTGTTGCTGTTGCTCGCCCTGTACGACTCCGACGGCAATGGCCTGCACAACGAGGAAACCCTCAACGAAGCCGAGCTCTACGAGCGTCTGCTCACCGGCTTCACCCGCCGCGAGGTCCGCAAGTCCGCCGAAACGCTCACCGACTCCCAGGTGGACGGGTTGGTGGCGCGGGAGATGCTGTACCTGTCGGTCGTGGCGTTCGCCATGTTCAACCGCAACCAGCTGTGGGTCACCGAAGCCCAGCTCGACGCCGATCTCCGTGTTCTGCTCGGGGAACCGTCGGCGGCAGACAGCACCCGCCTCACCGCCGCCGAGTTGCTGGTCGGGCGCTTCTACTTCGTCTACGTCGCGCAGGCCGTGCATGACCAGAAGCACCTCAGGACCTATGAGTTCTTGCACGCCACTTTCGGTGAGTTCCTGGTGGCGCGGCTGGTGGTCCAGGAGCTGCGCAACCTGCTCGCCGCTGCGTCGGTGTCGACGATGTGGAGCCCAACCTCACGGGTCGACGACCAGTTCCTGCACGCCACGCTCTCCTACGCTCCCATCACGATGCGCCGCACAGTGGTGGCATTCATCGACAACATGATCGGCGACGACGAGACGTTTCGAGACCTGCTGCTGGGCCTGTTCCGCGCAGCCATGCAGGCCCGCAATCACACGCCCTTGGACGAATACCGGCCGGTCCGGGCGTCTGTGCCCGGGCGGGTGGCGGTCTACTCGGCGAACCTGTTCGTGTTGCTCGCCGTCGCCGCCGGCGAGGTCACCAGCAGGGAGCTCTTTCCAGAAGCCGACGACCACGCAGCCGAATGGGCCAGGGTCGCACAGCTGTGGCACTCGCAACTGCCGTCCGAGGGCTGGCGCACTCTCTACTCCAGCATCGACGTCCACCGAGAGTGGGACGGCGATCAGCGACTGGTGCGGCTCAGCTCCGTGGTGCGTCTGGACGATTCGGCGCCGGTCCCCGAGCTCACGTTTGATCCACAGTGGACCTACAACTACTCACCCAACCACGAAAACGGCCCGTATTCCTTCGTCCATGACAGTTCTTGGCACATGCTGGCCGAAACAGGGTTCACCGGCGGCCGACTCCAGGAAGCGGCGATGCACAATCTGCTGCCGTTCGTCGGCGAGCTCGACACCATGTTGTTGACGTTTCATGACACGGGCGGGCACGGCATGGTCAGCGCCGGCCGGGCACTCATCGAGCTCTGGCTGGCGTCTGGCTACCACAACGAGGTGACTCTTCTTACCAATGCCTACGGGATCTGCATCCGCATTGCGATGAACGGGTTCGGACCGGATGACCATCACACACGGAACGCCTTTCGCAATCTCGTGCTGCATCAGCTCGCCAATGACAAGTGGCGACTGCCAGCCGGCTGGCTCCGGGAAACGGTGAAGGCGCTCCAGACGAAGCATGCGCCGGAGAAGGGCGCGGAGCAGTTCCTCCAACTCCTGCTACGCAAAGCTGGCCTCAACTGAAGGGAGACGGCTGTCAACGGTCGGCACCGCGAGCAGATATGGTCCCGGAGCAGGGTCGATCATGGCCGCGCACAGCGTCGCCTCGTTCCAACGCGACACCAGCGCATGACCACCGGCAAACAGTTCCTCGGCTTATACCGTTAAGCCGAGCCACCGTCGGGTACTCGTCCGTATGGACGGACGACTGGGGACGGGCGCGACGGTAGCGGTGCTGGTGGTGGCGCTGGCGGGGTGTGGAGGACGGACGCAGGCGGAGACGCCGGTGCAGCAGGCGAAGTTGCCACCGGCCACGAGCAGCGCCCCGACGACGACCACACCGCCACCGCCGCCGGAGTTGCCGATGGGCGGGAGGACGGTGTTTCCGCAGTACCGGGTGGTGGCGTACTACGGGACGGGAGGCACGCCGGCGCTGGGGGTGCTGGGGCAGGGGACGCCGGAAGAGGCGGCGGAGGCGATAGACAAGGCGGCACAAGGGTTCGCGACGCCGGATCGGAAGGTGCAGCCGGCGATGGAGTTCATCGCGACGGTGGCGGACGGGTATCCGGGGCCGGACGGGGCGTACAGCCACCAGGTGGCGAAGGAGAAGGTGCAGGAGTACCTGGACGTTGCGAGGAAGCACCACCAACTGTTCCTGCTGGACGTCCAACCGGGACAGAAGGACTTCATGCAGGCGGTGCAGCCGTACCAGGATCTGCTGGCGCAGCCGGATGTGGGACTGGCGCTGGACGCGGAGTGGCGGATGGAGCCGGGGCAGGTGCCGGGCAAGGTGATCGGGCACGTGGGGGCGGCGGAGGTGAACGGGGTGCTGGACTGGGTGGCGGAGCTGACGAAAAGCCGCGACCTGCCGCAGAAAGTCGTGCTGCTGCACATGTTCCGGGCGTCGATGATCCCGGATCTGACGGGGGTGGCGGAGCATCCGGAGCTGGCGCTGGTGCAGCACCTGGACGGCTTCGGGGGCGTGGAGACGAAGATGGACATCTACCACGCCATCGCGCAGCCGGGCAGGTTCCACATGGGGTTCAAGCTGTTCTACCAGCAGGACAAGCCGATGCTGGGACCGGAAGAGGTGCTCAGGATGACGCCGCTGCCGGAGTTCGTCAGCTATCAGTGATCTTGGCGGCGGTGGCGACGATGCGGGTGATGAACGCCGACTTGGCGGCGGTGTAGCCGGCGCGGTCGTCACGGAAGCGAGAGGCGAGGAAGTACTTGAGCTCGGCGTAGGCCCGGGCGGTGTCGGGGTGGGTGCGAAGGTAGTCGCGGAAGGCCAGCATCTGGGCGAAGTCGAGGTTGTCGGCGGTGCAGACGTACAGGTGGTGGGCGGGGGCGCCGGCGGGGGTGGTGAAGGCGTGCCGGCCGGTGACACCGAGGTCGCCCTCGTGGCTGTAGCCGAGCGGGGCGAGGCGGCCGATCACGGCGGGCAGGTGGCCGAGGGTGTCGACGACGGCGGTGAGGTCGATGACGTCCCTGGCGGCGAGGCCGGGCACGGCGGTGCTGCCGACGTGCTCGATGCGGTCGACGAGACCAGCCAGGGGCCCGACCAGGCCGTCCCGCAGGGAGGCGAACACGGAAGGCCAACGCCGGTCATAGGCGACGATCTCGATCACGGGGCGACCCGCAGCCGAGACACGAGCACGGCGCCGGCGACCATGACGGCGCCGATGGTGACCAGGCCCCACTGGCTGGAGCCGAACAGGTCGGTCATCCACCCGACCCAGTACGGCCCGAGGAAGCCGGACAGGTTGCCGATGGAGTTGATCACGCCGATGCCGGCGGCCACGGCGGCGCCGGACAGGAAGGCCGACGGCAGCGTCCAGAAGCACGGGAAGGCGGCCATCACACCGATCGCGCACGCGCACAGCCCCACGTAGCCGAGCCACGGGGCGGAGGTCAGGAAGGCGGACACGGCCAGCACTACGCCGCCGACGGCCATCGGGGCCAGGGTGTAGGCCACAGGTCGCCCGATCCGGTCACAGCGACGCCCCCACCAGACCATGGCGATCGCCCCGATGGCGTAAGGCAGCGCGGTCAGCAGGGTGACGGGCAGGTTGGCCAGCCCGAGTGACGTCTTGAGGATGGTCGGCATCCAGAACCCGAGCCCGTACAGGCCGAACGCGATGGCGAAGTACACCAGCCCCAGGGCGATCACCCGAGGATGCAGGACGGCCCGTCGCACGGGCATCGCCGGCACCGCGGCGTCCTCGCGGGCCAAGGTCGAGGTGATCCACTCCCGTTCCTCGGCACTGAGCCACCGGGCGTCGGCCGGACGGTTGGGCAGCAGCCACAGCAGCAGCACGCCGAGCAGGATCGACGGAACGCCCTCCAGCAGGAACAGCCACCGCCAGCCGGGCAGGCCGCCGACACCGTCCAGTCCCAGCAGTAAGCCGCCGAGCGGCGCGCCGATGGCCGTGGACAGCGGCACGGCGATCATGAACAGGCCGGTCACCGTGGCCCGCCGCGCCGCCGGGAACCAGTAGCCCAGGTAGAGGATCATGCCGGGGAAGAAGCCGGCCTCGGCCACCCCGAGCAGGAAACGCAGCACGAAGAAGCTGGTCTCGCCCTGGATCGCCGCGCAGGCCGAGGCCACGATCCCCCACACGACCATGATCCGCGCCATCCACACCCGCGCCCCGACCCGGTGCAGGATCAGGTTGCTCGGCGCGTCCAGCAGCACGTAGCCGACGAACAGCAGCCCGGCGCCCAGCCCGTACGCCGTCGCCGACAGCCCGAGCTGCTTGTTCATGGTCAACGCCGCCACGGACAGGTTGGTCCGGTCCAGGTAGGCGAAGAAGTAGCACACGGCCATCAGCGGGACCAGTCGCCAGGTCGCCCTGGCCAGGACCCGCTCCCCCACGTCGCCGGAGATCACGCGCTGAGCGTATCGACAGGTTCGGCACGGACACTTCCCCACCGGTCCGGACGTTGTCCGTATTGAGACGAAGGAGACGAGATGGGCCTGCTCGGAACGCTGCTCGGCTTCGTGGTGACGCTGTTCATCCTGCTGCTGATCTTCCGGATGATCCTGGACTGGGTGTCGCTCGCCGGTCGCGGTCCGTACTGGACGGTCCGCGCGCGCCGGCTGGCGCACGCCGGCACCGAGCCGGTGATCGCGCCGGTCCGCCGGGTGATGCCGCCGATACGGGCCGGCGGCATCGGCATCGACCTGGCGTTCACGGTGGTGTTCGTGGCGGCGCTGATCCTGCGCGGCATCCTGTTCAGCCTGTGACCGCCACGATGCGGTGAGAGGCGGCGAGAGCCGCCGATCGGCCGGCCGCGCTGCACTACGCTCCCCCGGTGAACTCGAAGGCTGAGCGGCGGAGCTGGCTCGAACACCATCACACCCGGGCGTACGAGATCGCCACGAGGATCACTCGAATGGTGAGCGGCACCCGCGATCCCGCGGACCTCACCTTCCTCGAGGACCTCATGATCGAGTACGTGGCTCCGTGGCGCAACTCGACCGCCGTGCACCAGCTGGCCGAGGTCATCATGGACGAGATGTTCCTGTTCGACAGGAACGGGCCGTACGTCGAGCACGTCGACGACGCGGGCCGGCGCCGGCGGTATCTGCCGGTGGACGTCCTGATGCAGTCGCACCGGATACGGGGCGGCGAGATGTTCACGGTGCCCGAGCCGTTCGGCCAGAACGTCCGGTCGATCAGCCGGGTCCGGCCCGGTGACGACCGGAAGGATCCGATCGTCGAGGCCTGCCACGCGCACTACATCGGGCTGTCGGACAGCGAGGACTACCGGGAGCTGACCGAGTACCTGTGCGACGAGGTGTTCCGCATCATCTTCCCGAACCGGTTGTTGCTCGCGCGGATCCACGAGCTCCTCGCGCCACGGGTCGCCGCCCTGCCGGTCGACCACCTGCGGGAGGCCCCCGGGCGCCGGCATCTTCGTGCTGCCGGACGGCTCGATCAGGCGGATGTCGCCGCCGGAGCACTTCCTGCGGGCGGTGTTCTTCCGTGACCTCGGCCGCTGCGTGCACTGCGAGCGGCGGGTGGAGGGCATCTTCGAGTCCGTCATGCCGATGGCCAACTTCGAGTTCATGGTGTCGCCCGACGAAGGCGGCCTGCAGGACTACACGAACCTGCAACTGGTGTGCGGGAACTGCTTTCCGACCCCGCCCGAGCAGTACGTGCCGCGCCTGTTCAGCGTGTGACGGCGAGGCCCTGGTCGAGCAGGGCCAGCGCCTCCGTGACGTGCTCGGCGCAGTGCGAGTCGGGAGTGGTCAGCCAGCTCTCGATGGCGACGCGCAGCGCGGCGTAGGTGGCGGCCACGAGCAGACGCGTGCGCAGGACCTGCTGCGGGGTCGGATCGGCCGGCAGGAGCTTGTCGACAAGTTGATGCTCCTGCTCGACGGTCCGCTCCAGGAAGGTAGCGCGCAGGGCGGGGGCGCGGGCGAGGAGCTCCTGCACGCGGCGGAAGCGCTCGTGGTCGCCGTCGATGGTGGCGATGACAGCCTCGGCCAGGGTCGGGGCGGTGTCGACGGCATCGAGGAGCCGGGCGAACTCCTCGTCGTGCACGGCGAGCAGCACGCCTTCCTTGGCGGTGAAGTACCGGAAGAAGGTGCGAGGCGAGACGTCGGCGGCGGCGGCGATCTCCTCGACGGTGGCGGCCTCGAAGCCCTTGGCCTCGAACAGCGCCAGCGCGGCGTCCACCAGGGCGGACCTGGTCTGCTGCTTCTTGCGCTCGCGCAGCCCGCACAGCTTGGTCACGGCGTCAGCCTACCGGAACAAAGTGTCATTTGACGCCAAGTGGCAGGCTGTGCCACTTTTGAGGCATGACCTCCTGGCGCACTGCCGACATGCCCGACCTCACCGGCAAGACGGCGCTGGTGACCGGCTCGAACAGCGGCATCGGCTTTCAGGCCGTGCTGGGCCTGGCTGAGCACGGCACTCACGTGCTGCTGGCCGCCCGCAATCCGGAGCGCGGCGAGAAGGCGGTCGCGGCGGCGAAGGCCAAACTGCCGAACGCTCGCATCGACCTGGTCCACCTGGATCTGGCCGACCTCGGCAACGTGCGGGAGACGGCGAAGGCGGTCCTGGCCGAGCACGAGCACCTGGACTTCCTGATCAACAACGCCGGCGAGAAGGTGGTGCCCGAGCGGCGCACCACCAAGGACGGCTTCGAGGCCCAGTTCGGCACCAACCACCTCGGCCACTTCGCCCTGACCGGCCTGCTGCTGCCGGCCCTGCGCGAGGGGGCGCGGGTCGTGACGATCACCAGCGCCTCGCACCGGTTCAACGACTTCGACATCGACGACCCGCAGCAGGAGCGGGCCTACAAGCCGATGCGCGCGTACGGCCGCTCCAAGCTGGCCAACATGATCTTCACCCTGGAGCTGGACCGCCGCCTCGGCGGCACCGGGATCGCCAGCCACGCCGCCCATCCCGGCTTCGCCGTCGATCCCGAGATCGGCCTGGGCAACCCCGTGCTGGACGTGCTGTCCAAGCCGATGGTGCAGGACATGGCCGGCGGCGCGCTGCCCACGCTGTACGCAGCGACGGCGCCGAACCTGCCCGGCGGCAGCCTCATCGGTCCGGGAAACCTGTTGCGCACCAAGGGATCGCCGCGCATCGAGAAGCCCTCCCCCAAGGCCACCGACCCGCGTCTGGGCCGCCGCCTGTGGGAACTGTCGGAAGAGCTGACCGACGTGCGGTACCTCAGTTCTTGAGCCTGCCCTAGTTCTTGAGCAACTTCGTCACCAGCCGCAGCCCCTGCCGCGCCGTGAGGTGCGGCAGGTAGGCGCGGCCGATGGCGTTGCCGATCGACGGCAGCGCCGAGGAGTCCGGATACGCCATGAACAGCGGCCGGTACTCGGGCTGGAATTTCGCCTTGAACGACAGCAGCGACCGGAACCCGTACACCGGCTCCAGCGCCTTGCCGGTGATGTCCAGGATCCGTTGCAGCGAGGACACTTCCTCGCCGCGGTCCAGGCGGGCCAGCGGCGCGCCGGACAGGCTGAGGAACCGGGCGCCCTCCTCCTTCAGCGTCATCGCCGCCGAGGCGATCATGAACTCGGTGACGCCGCGGAAGCCGGCCCCGCGCCGCCGCATGAAGTCCAGGGTCCAGCCGACGGCCTCGCCGTCCTCGAACACGGGCAGCCAGCTGGTGACGCCGTGCACGGTCCGGTCGGCGTCCACCGCGATCAGGCAGCGCACCGACCGGTCGTCGAGCTCGTCGAGGCCGCCGAGGGTGAAGCCCATCTCGGGCATTCCCTTGTCCGCCACCCATTCCTCGGAGATGGCCCGCACCTGGTCGCTGATGGCCAGCGGCGCGTCCGGATAGGACAGCCACTCGGCGGCGATGCCCTCCTTGCCGGCCTTGTTCAGTGCCGTGCGCACGTCCTGCCACTTCTTGCCGGTGAACTCCAGGTCCGCCAACGCGACCACGGTGTCCTCGGCCACCTGCACGGCCCGCCAGCCCAGGCCGACGGCCGCGTCCCGTACCCGGTCGGTCACGCTGTACAGGCACGGCGTCCAGCCGTTGTCGGCGCAGAACCGTTGGAAGCCGGCAACGACGTCTCGGTGCAGGTCGGGATCGCCGAGCGGGCCGCCCGTGGTCAACGCGACCGTGGCCGAGACGCGGTAGGCCAGCGCGGCCTGGCGGCAGGGCGTGAACCAGTACTGGTTGCCCGGCCATGTCGTCATGTACGCCAGCGAGGAGCCGCCGTTGTGCTCCATCAGCTTGCGGGCCGCCACGGTGGCCTCGGCGTCCTGCACCGGCCTGGCCCGCCAGAAGCTGATCAGCAGCCCGATCAGCAGCACCACCCAGAACACCGCGCCGGTGTACTCCCACACCAGGATGGCCAGGCTGCCGGTGGGCAGGAAGTCGATGTCGGTCAGCAGGGCATAGCCGGGCGGCAGGTAGCGGGACGGCAGGTCGGTCAGCAGCAGGGACAGGTCCGGCATCGGCTTGAAGTGGGCGCGGTCCAGGTAGCCGATGCCGATGTACGCGGCCGAGGTGAGCACGAAAGCCACCAGCAGGCCGGCCGCGAGCCGGCGGTAGGTGCGCTTCGGGGCGGTCACCGTGAACACGCGGCGGGTGCCGAGCAGCAGCCCGCACACCGCGAACGGCAGCACGATCGGCGCGATGTTGGGGATGACGTCGCTGAAGTTGGTCTCGCCGTACAGGTAGCCGGTGACGAACGCCACGCAGCCCAGGCCCAGCATCAGGTTGAAGACCAGCGCAAGCCACCACGCGAAGCGCCGCCCCCGGCGCAGCCCCTCGGCCACGGCGAGCAGCAGCAGCGCCGGCCCGATCGACGTGATGGCGGAGCCGATGCCGGTGCCGAGCGTCTCGGCGGTGACCACGCGGCAGTTCACGGTGTCCTGCAAGCCGTTCGCGCAGTACTCGGCGACGTCGCCGGCGTCCAGCGCCGGTGAGGCGAACATGTACTGGAGCAGCCCGAGCGGGCCGTTGGCGGTCTTGGAGAACAGGGTGGCCACCGGCCCGAGCGCGGTCGCCGCGACCAGCAGCGCGGTCAGGACCTTGGTCTCCGAGCGGGATGAGGCGTTGATGGCGACGCGGGCCGGGCGGCCCAGCACGGTCAGCCCGATGACCAAGCCGACCAGGCCGGCGAACAGCCGCACCACGTCCTGGACCGTCCCGGAGTACAGCACCATCACGGCCGCGCCGACCAGCAGGAACAGCCGCAGCCGGCGACGCCACATGGCGCCCAGCTGCCCGCTCAGCGCCAGCCCGAGGCCGACGATGCCCGGCGACAGGCCAAGCGTGGTGTCGGCGACGATCTCCGAGGTCCACGGCTCACCGGTCAGCGAGACCAGCCACACCAGCGGGATCGCCACCAGCACGCCGCCGACCTGGCTGGCCAACAGCACCAGCATGCTGCGCCCTGCCCCGAGCCGTCGCTCGGCCGGCACGCCGATGCCCAGCAGCAGCACGGTGGTGGCCAGGTAGCCGGTGAGGTCGAAGCACCACATGCCGTTGGTGACGACCGTCCACAAGCGACCGCCGGCCAGGTCGTCCCAGGACACCGCGACCACGTCGAACAGGTTGTCCGGCGGCCCGGCGGGCAGGCTGCCGGTGACGATCGCGGTCAGCCACAGCAGTCCGAGCAGGCCGATGGTGAAGGGGGCACGCCTGAGTGCGGCCAGCGCACGGGTCGGTCCCAGGTAGCGATCGACGCTGTGCCGCCAGCCGGCGAGCGTGGTCATGGAGCTCCAGCCAGAAGAAAGATCGTCAGAAGTACGTGCCGCACCAGGGGGCGCGGTCGAGCAGGAACAGCTGGTCCGCGGCGGGCAGCGCGGCCTCGTCGAGCACCTCGACCAGGCCGGCCGCCGCGTACTGGCTTATGGGGCGGTCGCCGAGATAGGCCGCGCCCAGGTCGGCCACGCCCAGCCGGAGCTGCGCGTCCCGGTCGGTGCGCTCGGCGCCGTCCGGGCCGATCCGGTAGCGGCCGCTGTTGGCCGGGAGTAAATCGTCCACCACCTCGATGACCACCGGCTCGGCGTCGCCGTAGACGCGCGCGGCCAGCGCCGCCGGCACGTCGACCAGGCGCAGCCAGGTCTCGTCCTCGTAATCCGAGTAGTGCACGGCTCTCGGATCGACCAGCAACAGCTCCAGGTCCTCGTCCACGGGACGTCCGTCGAACTCCGCGTGCCGCACGAGATCGATGCCCAGCAGGAACTTCAGCAGCGTGGCCCGCGCGGCCGGGGTGGCGGCGAACATGTGCCTCACCTTCATCGCGTACGCGTAGGTCTCGCCCGGAATCTCCTTCACCCCGTACGCCGCGAAGCCGTCCTCGTGCACCACCAGGCCCGGGCTGCCGTTCTGGCGGTGCAGGACCATGTGCCAGAAGCCGTCGGACATGATGATGCCGCCAGGGTGGGCCGTGCCGAAGCGCCGCAGCAGCTCCGGCATCAGCCGCCTGATCTCTTCCTTGTCCTGCACCAGCCGGACGTCGCCGGCCACCGGCGCGCGGTCGTGCAGGCGCGCCTTGGCGAAGTCCAGCTTCGTGGTGCGGGACCGGGTGGCGACGCCGTAGCCGTAGCGACGGTAGATCACGCCCTCGGTCGCCCGCAGGGTGGCGATCGGCGCGGACGTGCCCTCCAGGTGCGCCCGCATGATCGCGCTCAGCAGGCCGCGCCGGGTGCGGTCGGAGCGCACACCGACCCGGCTGACGGCGTCCATCGGCACGACCCTGCCGCCGGGCAGCGCGATCACGCTGCCGTTGGCGGTCAGCGTGCCGATGACCCCCGAGTCGTCGTACGCGCCCAGCACCGTCGCCCGGTCGAACGAGCCGTACGCGAGCGGCCAGTCCTCGTCGCTGGGTGGGTTGCCGTGCAGGCACCGCCGGAACAGGCCGAGGGCGGCACGCAGCTCCTCCTCGCCGCTGAGGGTGCGGATGTCGAACGGCGGCGTGGTCATGATGCGACTCTACTGAGGGCGGGCGAGCAGATTATTGCGGCTGCCCGACCTCGTAGTGGCCGTCGTCGCTCTTCACGGTGATCTGGACGTTCTTCTGCGCGCCGTCCACGGTCACCTGGCAGGTGAAGGTGGTGCCGGTCTTGACCGGCTCGTTGTCGGGGCACTTCACGTCGCTGGCCTTGAGCTTGTAGTCGTTGGTCAGCACGCCGGTGACGCCCTGCTCGACCTTGGCGGTGTCGAACACCTTCTTGGTGAACACGCCGGCCACCAGCAGCACGACCACGACGATCACGATCAGCACGGCCACCACGACGATGCCGATGACCAGGCCCTTGCGGTTGCCGGCCTTGGGTGCGGGCGCGCCGGGGAAGCCGGGGCCGCCGAACTGGCCGGGCTGCTGCCCCCACTGCGGCTGGCCGGGCGCGGGCTGCTGGCCCCACTGGGCGGTCTGCTGCGCCGGCTGGCCGTAGGGGTTGAAGCCGGGCTGCTGGGGCTGCTGCTGGGGGTAGCCGGGCTGGCCGCCGTACGGGTTGGGCTGCTCGTACTGGCCGGGCTGCTGGTACTGGCCGGGCTGCTGCTGGGGTTGCTGCGGCTGGCCGTACGGGTTCGACGCGGGGGGCTGCTGGCCCCACTGCGGCTGCTGGGCCGGAAAGCCACCGGACGGTGTGCCGGGGTACCCACCCTGGGGCTGCTGGCCCCACTGTTGCGGGTCGTTGCCCCCGGACGGTCCGTACGGGCTGGTCATTGTTGCCTCCGTGCTCTGCTGAACTCCGACATCCGGCCGCTAAGCCGCGATCAAACCACAGGCCGCCACCACCGCGCGGCCGACCTGGGTAATCCCGTGTCGCCCCCGCAGGCTGCCACCAACGGGGCGGCCGCGAATCCGCCGTTCAGAGGGTGCCCATCGCCACCACCCCGCGGCGCAGGGCCTTGACCGCCTCCGCCGCGGTCGCGCCGACCGGCTCGGACCGGCCGACCACCTCCTTGAGCTGGTCGAGCAGGTCGATCACCTGCCGGCACCAGCGCACGAAGTCGCCGGCCGAGATCTCCTGGCCGTTCGTCTCGGCCGCGGTGAGGACCTTTTCCAGGGACTCGCCGCGCGCCCAGCGGTACACCGGCCAGGCGAAACCGGTGTCGGGCTGGCGGGTGCGGTCCAGCTTGTGGCGGCGCTCGTCGTCCTCGATGGACGACCACAGGCGCATGGTCTCCTGCATCGCCGTGGCCACCTCGGGCGTGGGCAGCCGCGGGTCCATGGGGCCGTCGCGGCGGGCCTCGAACACCAGCGAGGACACCACCGCCGCCAGCTCCGGCGTCGTCAGGCTCTCCCACACGCCCTGGCGCAGGCACTCGGCCGCCAGCAGGTCCGACTCGCTGTACAGGCGGGCCAGGCGGCTGCCGTTCGGGGTGACGCCGTCGCCGTCGGAGGCCAGGTAGCCGCGCTCGCGCAGCAGGCTGCGGATCCGGTCGAACGCCCGGGCCAGGGAGTGCGTGGTCGAGGCGACCTGGCGCTCCACGCGCTCGGTCTCGGCCAGCAGCCGGTGGTAGCGCTCGGCCCAGCGGGCGTGCGCCTCCCGGTCGTCGCAGCCGTGGCACGGGTGGGCGCGCATGGCCCGGCGCAGGGTCGCGAGCTCGGCGTCGTCATGGACGTCGCCCTTGCCGCGGCGGCCTTCGCGGTGCGGCGGCCGGATGCCCGTGTCGCGGAGGCCGTTGGCCAGGTCGCGGCGGATGCGCGGGGACCGCCAGTCGACGTTCTTGGGCAGCCTCATCCGGCCGAGCGCCACCACCGGGGCCGGGAAGTCGGCCACCGACAGCGTGCCGGCCCAGCGGTCCTCGGTCAGCACGAACGGCCGGGGCTCGCCCAGCGGGTCCAGGCCCGGGTCGATCACCACGGCGATGCCCGAGCGGCGGCCCGAGGGCACCGCGATGACGTCGCCCTTGCGCAGCTTCTCCAGCGACTCGGCGGCCGCCGCGCGGCGGCTGGCGCTGTTCTGCCGGGACAGCGCCTTCTCCCGGTCGGTGAGCTTGCGGCGCAGCTCGGCGTACTCGGCGAAGTCGCCGAGGTGGCAGGTCATGGACTCGGCGTAGCCGGCCAGCGCCTCCTTGCCGCGCTCGATGCGGCGGGCCAGGCCCACCACCGAGCGGTCGGCCTGGAACTGGGCGAAGGACTGCTCCAGCATCTCCCGGGCCGCCTGGGCCCCGAGCTGCTGCACCAGGTTGACGGCCATGTTGTAGCCGGGGCGGAAGCTGGAGCGCAGCGGGTAGGTGCGGGTGGAGGCCAGGCCGCCGACCTGCTTGGGATCGATGCCCGGCTGCCACACCACGACGGCGTGGCCCTCGATGTCGATGCCGCGGCGCCCGGCCCGACCGGTGAGCTGGGTGTACTCCCCCGGCGTGAGGTCGACGTGGGCCTCGCCGTTGTACTTGACGAGCTTCTCCAGCACGACCGTGCGCGCCGGCATGTTGATGCCCAGCGCCAGCGTCTCGGTGGCGAACACGACCTTGACCAGGCCGCGCACGAACAGCTCCTCGACCGTCTCCTTGAACGCCGGCAGCAGGCCCGCGTGGTGGCTGGCGATGCCCCGCTCCAGGGCCTCTCGCCACTCCCAGTAGCCGAGCACCATGAGGTCGCCCTCGGGCAGGTCCTTGGTGCGCTCGTCGATGATGCCGCGGATGACGTCGACGTCCTCCGGCGCCGTCAGCCGCATGCCGGCCCGCACGCACTGCGTGACGGCGGCCTCGCAGCCGGCCCGGCTGAACACGAAGTCGATCGCCGGCAGCAGGCCGGCCTGCTCCAGCCGGCTCACCACGTCCACCCGTGACGGCGGGCGGAAGCGCGGTCCGCTGTCGCGGGCCCGTGACGCGCGGGGGCCGCGGCCGTGGCTGAACGGCACGTGGTGGCGGCCCATCTCCTCGGCCCGGCGCAGCAGCTGCGGGTTGATCCGGGCCTCGTCGGCGCCGTCGTCAGCGAACAGGTCGACCACCCGGCCGCCCAGCAACATGTGCTGCCACAGCGGCACCGGGCGGTGCTCGTCCACCACGACCGTGGTGTCGCCGCGGACCTCGACCAGCCACTCGCCGAACTCCTCGGCGTTGCTGACCGTCGCCGACAGGCCCACCACCTTCACCGACTCCGGCAGGTGCAGGATCACCTCCTCCCACACCGCCCCGCGGAACCGGTCGGCCAGGTAGTGGATCTCGTCCATCACCACGAAGGCCAGGTTGTGCAGGGCCGAGGAGCCCGCGTACAGCATGTTGCGGAGCACCTCGGTGGTCATCACCACGATCGGCGCGTCGCCGTTGATCGAGGAGTCGCCGGTCAGCAGGCCCACCTTGTCGGCGCCGTAGCGCGCGGTCAGGTCGGCGAACTTCTGGTTGGACAGGGCCTTGATCGGCGTCGTGTAGAAGCACTTGCCGCCCTTGCCCAGCGCGAGGTGCACGGCGAACTCGCCGACCACCGTCTTGCCCGCGCCGGTGGGGGCGCAGACCAGCACCCCGTGGCCGTCCTCCAGGGCCTCGCAAGCCTGGCGCTGGAACGGGTCGAGCTCGAAGGAGAGCACCGAGACGAAGTCGGTCAACCGGGGCCGGGCGGCACGGCGCTTGGACGCCGCGTACGCCTCGGCCGGGGACCGGCCCGGGGTTGCGCTGGAAGCCACGACTCCAGAGTTTCATACCCGGCTGACAATTGCGTCCAAGATCTATATGGGCGCGTCCCGAAACTGTCAGACCACCTTGTCAAGATGTACCTGTGCGGGTTGCCGTGGTGCCCATCGACGCAGGTGGGGCGTTGCTTCAGGAGCTGACCGAAGACGGTGAGCCCCTCGGCGGCGCGCGTCAGGTGGGCGATCTCGTGGCGGCCGTGGCCGAGCTGGAGCGGACGGGCCCGCGATGGGTGTGGGCGCACACGATGGACATCTATCCCCGACTGCTGGCGGCCGGGGTGCGGGTGGAGCGCTGTCACGACGTCGAGCTGGCCGAGACGCTGCTGCTGGGCTACATCGGACGGTGGGGCGGGCCGCGGAGCGTGCCGGCGGCGTGGGCGCGGATGACCGGCGGGCCGGTGCCGGCCGACCGGCCGCCCCGATCCCCCGACGTCCAGCCGACCCTGTTCGAGGCGGAGCAGCCGCCGGATCCGCTGGGTGGGGCGGATCCGATGGACGTCCTGGTGGCCGTGCACCGTGATCAGCTACGGCGGATCGGGGAGACGGCGCTGCCGGGGCGGTTCCGACTGCTGGTGGCGGCGGAGTCGGCAGGTGCGCTGGCGGCGGCGGAGATGCGGCACGCGGGGCTGCCGTGGCGGGCCGACGTGCACTCGGCGCTGCTCACGGAGATGTTGGGGGCGCGTCAGGCCTACGGTGTGCCGCCGCGCAAGCTGAGCGACCTGTCGGAGCGGATCGGCGCGGCACTGGGCGATCACCGGCTGCATCCCGACTCGCCGGCCGAGGTGCTCAAGGCGTTCGCCCGGGCCGGGATCCGGCTGCCGTCCACCCGGTCGTGGGTGCTCAAGGAAGTGGATCACCCGGCGGTGCCGCTGCTGCTGGAGTACAAGGAGCTGTACCGGATCTACACCGCACACGGCTGGTCGTGGCTGGCGGCCTGGGTGCACGACGGCCGCTTCCGGCCCGAGTACGTGCCGGGCGGGGTGGTGTCGGGCCGGTGGGCCACGCGGGGCGGCGGGGCGCTGCAGATCCACAAGCGGGTGCGACGGGCGGCGATCGCCGATCCGGGGTGGGTGCTCGTGGTGGCCGACGCCGGGCAGCTGGAGCCGCGGGTGCTGGCGGCGCTGGCCGGTGACGACAAGCTGGCCCGGGCCGGCAGCTCCGGCGACCTGTACCGGGCGCTGGCCGACGAGGCCTTCGGGGGCGACCGGCCGCGGGCCAAGATCGGCATGCTGGCCGCGCTGTACGGGCAGACCAGCGGCGAGGCCGGGGCGCTGGTGGCCGCGCTGCGACGGCAGTTCCCCCGGGCCGTGGACTACGTGGAGAAAGCCGCCCAGGTCGGCGAGTCCGGCGGGCTGGTGCGGTCGTGGCTGGGGCGGACCTGTCCCCCGGCGACCTCGGGCTGGACCGGCGGCTCGCTGGATCCCGACCCGGTGGAGGAGGTCTCCGACTCCGGGGCGCGCAACCGGGCGCGGGGGCGGTTCACCCGCAACTTCGTGGTGCAGGCCAGCGCCGCCGACTGGGCGTTGGCGCTGCTGGCCACGCTGCGTCCGGCGCTGACCGGGATCGGCGTCGAGGGGTCGCGGCCGGAGCTGGTGTTCTTCCAGCACGACGAGGTGATCGTGCACTGCCGGGCCTCCGACGCCGACGAGGTCGTCGCCGTGCTGGAACAGGCGGCCGAGACGGCCGGACGGGTCGTGTTCGGGGACACTCCGGCCCGGTTTTCCGCTGGATATCGCGGCCGTCGAGTGCTACGCCGACGCGAAATAGGAGGATGCGAGGGTGACAGAAACACCTATTCGGCTCGGAGTCATCGGTCTCGGCGTGATGGGCGGTCGGACCTTCGGCCAGGCCCTCCAGCACCCCGACTTCGTCGTGGCCCGGGCCGCCGACGCCAACCCGTCCGTCGTCTCGGCCCTGAGCGCGGAGCATCCCTCGGTGGAGTTCGTGCCGGCGGACGAGGTGATGACCGGCGTGGACGCGATCTACGTGGCGACTCCCCCGGCCGCGCACGCTCGGTACGCATTGCCGGCGTTGCGGGCCGGCGTGGCCGTGTTCTGCGAGAAGCCGTTGGCTGTTGACCTGGCCGAGGGTCGGGCGATGGCCGCCGCCGGTGGCGTGACGGCCGTGAACTTCCCGCTGTCGGACACGAACGGGACGCTGTACCTGGAGAAGGCCGTCCCGGAGGCCGGCCAGCTGCTCGGCGTGGACGTGCGGATGACGTTCCCGCAGTGGCCGCGGCCGTTCCAGGCGCCGGCGGCATGGGTCGGCGAGCGGGCCGAGGGCGGTTTCATCCGGGAAGTGTTCTCCCACTTCGCGTACCTCACCGACCACCTGGTCGGGCCGATCTCGGCCGAGCGGGCCACTGTGGACTATCCGGCCTCTGGCAGCGAGGTCGCGGCCCGGGGTCTGCTGCGGGCCGGTGAGGTTCCCGTGCAGGTGTCCGGGTACGCCAACGTCGCCGCGCCGGAACACTACGAGTGGACCCTGTGGGGTTCCAAGCGGTCGTTCCGGCTGACGAACTGGGCCCAGCTGTCCACTTCGGACGGTGGCCCCTGGACTCCGGTCGAGCTCGACGGCGACGGCACCGGGGCGGAGACCACCCGGCTTTCCCGTTTCGCGCAGGCCATTCGCGGCTCGCGGCCGGCCAACCTCGCCGACTTCGCCGACGCGCTACGGGTTCAGGAGGTGGTCGAGGCCTTCTACGCGTAGACCTCACCAGCAGCTAGCGGTGCACGACTTCGCCGACGCGCTGGGGATTCAGGTAGTGGTCGAGGCCCTCCACGCGTAGACCTCACCAGCGGCCGCGGTGCACGACCTCGTCGAGCGGGCGCCGGACCCTCTTGCGTGCGGACACATCCCCGTACTGCTTGGCGTCCGGCGCCTCGTGGCCCAGCAGCGCCACGCCGATCGGGTGGTAGTCGGCCGGGATGCCCAGCAGCCGCCGGAGCAACGCCGGCTGCGGGCCGATGAACGCCGCCGCCACGCCCTCGTTCACCGCGGCCAGCAGCAACAGCATCTGCGCTGCCCCGCCGTCGGTGAACCAGTACGGCGTGTGCCACAGCTCGTCCTCCGTGGTGTCGCCCACCACGGCCATCTTGTCCGACTCCCGGTACCGGGACTTGTACATCTCGGCGCTCACGCAGATGACGATGTGCACCCGCGCCTGGGCCACGAAGTTCTTCATGCCGACCTTGGCCAGCATCTCCTCGCCCTCGCCGGCCAGCTCCAGCCGCGTCGCCTCGTCCGTCACCACGACGAACTCCACGCCCTGGCTGTACCCCGCGCTCGGCCCCCGCCGCGCGGTGTCCAGGATCCGCTCCACCACCTCCGGCGCCACCGGCTCGTCCGTGAACGACCGAACCATCCTGCGCCGCCGCACCGCGTCCATGAACTCCACGCCTGCGACCGTACCGGCGCCGGACATGGCTGAGGGGTGTTCGGGCACCCGGACACCCTCACAGTCATCGACTAGATGGCGCTGAGCACGCCGGCGCCCCAGCCGTCGCCGTCACGGTGAACGGCGCGGGCCTTGAGGACGAACGTCAGCAGCTCGGGCGAGATCCAGCGGCCGCCGAACTCCTGGCGGGTCAGGGCGGCGACACCGGCGGAGCTCGGGGTGGCGGCGGAGGTGCCGTAGAAGCGGCAGTCGCCGGGCTTGACCGAGGGGCAGGTGCCGGAGCCGAACGGGCCGACGCCGCTGACGGAGACGCCGTCGGTGGCGGTGTAGGTCGGCGCGGAGAAGGTCCTGGCGTGGCCACCGGGGACGCCCTGGCACGGGCCGATTCCCTTGCCGGGGCAGCGGGTGGTGGTGATGATCTGCACGGGACCGGCGGCGCTGTAGGCCTCCAGCGGGCTGGTCTTGGGGTCGGTCGCGGTGGTGGCGTCGGTGGCCCCGGCGCTGGTGGCGTAGCCCAGGTAGTTGGAGTCCGGGTTCAGCGAGCCGGCGCGGTCGACGGGGTCGAGGGTCTGGACCCCGGCGGACAGGGCGCGCCACCGGAGGTCGAGGGTCGGCACGGCACGGGCCGAGGAAGTGCCGGCCACGTCGACGACGAGCCGTGCGGGCTGGGCGACGCCGGTCTCGTTGGTGTACGTGAACTGCTCCAGCGTGTCGCCGACACCGTTGGCCTGCTTGGCATTGCTGTACGCCAGGCAGTTGCCGGCGGCGTCGACCAGGTACAGGTTCAGGTCGGTGAAGCCGCCCTGGCCGGTGGTCGGGTAGATGGCCCGCGGCTCGCTCCACTGCAGGGTCGGCATGACCGAGGCGCCGGGCAGCAGGTTGAGGTTGTACGAGTTGTCCGTGCCACGCAGGTTGACGGTGTTGTGGATCGGCGTGGGGCAGTTGGTCTGTGCGCCGGTCTGGTCGTCGGGCGTGCGGCCGGTGCCCTTGGCCGCGACGCGCGGGGCGTGCCGGGTGCCGAGGTTGCCGGCCGAGGAGGAGACCCAGATGCCGTGCTTGGCCAGGTTCTCGGCCGTCGTGGCGCCCAGGCCCTGCTGGAAGGCGGGCTCGTCGTCGAAGGCGAGGTCCTCGGTGATGATGGTGGCGCCGTTGGCCGCGAGGTCGTGGAAGCCCTTGACGTAGTCGGCCAGGGTCTCGCCGCTGGTGGCGTACATGAGCTTCGCGTCGGGGGCGAGGTCGTGGACGATCTCCATCATCGCCGTGCCCTCGTCGTTGTCGTAGTCGGCCTGGCTGAGGATCTTGGTGTCGGGCGGCAGCTCGCCACGGGCGATGGACTCGGCCACGTGGTCGGCGTCGCCGGACATGACGCCGACGGTCTGGCCCTTGCCGGTCAGGCCGTGCTTCTGGGCGATGTCGGCCTTGTGCAGCTTGACGCCCTCAGCCGTGTTGGGGCCGACGTCGGTCACCGGCCGGATGCTCGGCCGCAGGGTGGACACCCACGGCAGCGCGGCGACGGCGTTGAGCTTGTCGGCCGGCACCACGGTGCTGACCAGGCCGGCGGCGGGCAGTTCGGCGCCCGGCACGTCGGCCAGCTTGGCCGCGTTGGTCTTCACGGTCACGCCCAGCGACCGGAGCTGGTTCTCCTGGTCGGTGGTGACCGGGCCGTCGGCGAACACCTGGACGCCGATGCCGGCCTGGTCCATCTCCACCGCGTGGGCGTTCAGCCTGCCGGCCGTGGCCGGTCCCAGCCGGGACACCTGGTCGGCCTGCTGTCTGAGCATCGACGGGATCTTGTACGACGAATCCGGCGCGGCCGTCGCCGTGGCTCCCGTCACCGCGAGCAACGGAGCCACCAGCGCGACACCGGCCGCGAGCGCGCGTAACCGACCTGTCATTTTCCCTCCTCAGGGCCCGTAGAACAGGTCACTCTAGGAGGAAACGACTTATCGGACACCGGCCGTTCGGCGGGTGTACAGCGCGAATCGGACGTGGGATGACGATCGGTTCCGACGAACGGTCAGTGCTGGAGTTCGCTGCAGATCAGGCGGTGGATCTCCGACGGCGGCGGGAACTGCTGGGTCAGGGTGTCCCCCAGCGCGCCGGCCGACACGCCGGCCTTGGGCCGCACCTTCACCAGCGCCGGCATCGCGTCCACCCTGGCCGTCTTCAGCACGTCGGGCTGGTCGGCGAACATGCGGATGAAGTCGGCGTAGGACTGCTGTTTGGTCTGTGTGGTCACGGATTCCACGTCCTGGTGCGTGGCCAGCACCTGGGCCTGGATCTTGGGTAACTCGGCGTCGTCGTGGAGGTAGATGTCCACCTCGTCGGGCTGCGCGCACTGCTGCTGGGCCGCCGCCTGGTTCTGGGCCTGGGTCGTCATCGTGGACCACACCAGCAGGCCCACCCCGATCACTGCCACCACACCGAGGACGAGCGCCGTCACCGTGTACTTCTTCCGCACGGTGGTCAACTCTTCCACGCCGCTCCGGCGATTACCCCTGCGGCATCAGGCGATCACTCATGTCGACCCGGGCGATCGCGCCCCGTCACTGCCCCGCGGCTTCGGCCGCCACCGACTCCAGCAGCTCCGCCATGCGGTCCAGGGTTTCCTTGTGCTCGGCCAGGTCGTACTCGCCGGCCAGTTCCCTCGGGTCGTGGTGGCCGACGAAGGCCTGCTGCGGCTCGTCCTCCCACACCAGCATGCGCAGCGGCAGGTCCAGCCCCACCCTCGGGTCGGCCGCCATGAGCCCGGTGCCCGCCTTCGGGTTGCCGAAGACCAGCACGTCGATCGCCGGCAGCCGCAGGTCCGCCTGCCGCGCGTGGGCCGCGTGGTCGATGTGGGCGAAGATCGTCAGCTCCCGCCGTTCCAGCGCGGCGATCAGGCGGGACACGGTGGATCTCTGGCCGAGGGTGCTCTTCCGGATCATCACGCGCCCAGTCAACACCCCTGCTCCCGGTCTGTCGCGGCCGGCAAAACGGTCATGATCGGCAATACTCGCCCGCGTGCTGATCGTGACCGGGGTGGCGGCGCTGGCGTGGGTGTACCTCCTGCTGGCGCACGGTGGGTTCTGGCGAACGACGCAACGGCTGCCGGCCGGCGGGCCGGTGGATCGATGGCCGGCCGTCGTGGCGGTGGTGCCGGCGCGGGACGAGGCGGAGATCCTGGGCCTGACCCTGCCGACGCTGCTGGGGCAGGACTACCCGGGGCCGTTCCGGGTGGTGCTGGTGGACGACGCCAGCACGGACGGCACGTCGCAGGCGGCGCGGGCGGTGGGCACGGGGCGGCTGGACATCGTCCGCAGCGACGGGCCCCCGCCGGGCTGGGCGGGCAAGGTGGCGGCGATGCAGACGGGGGTCAACAACGCCAGCGACGGCGAGTACCTGCTGTTCACGGATGCGGACATCGCGCACCCGGCGGACGGGGTGCGCAAGCTGGTGGCGGCAGCAGTGGCCGACGACCGGGCCCTGGTGTCGCAGATGGCGTTGCTGCGCACGGAAACGTGGTGGGAACGGCTGATCGTGCCGGCCTTCGTCTACTTCTTCAGCCTGCTGTTCCCGTTCGGCCGGGTGAACGACCCGCGGTCACGGGTGGGAGCCGCGGCGGGCGGCTGCATGCTGGTGCGGCAGGAGGCGCTGGAGCGGGCCGGCGGCCTGGCGGCGATCAAGGACGCGCTGATCGACGACGTGGCGTTGGGGCAGCTGTTGAAGGGCGCCGGTCACCGGACGTGGCTGGGGCTGTCGACGTCGATCACCAGCCGGCGGCCGTATCCAAGGCTGGCGGACCTGTGGAACATGGTGGCTCGCTCGGCCTACACGCAGCTGAGGACATCACCGCTGCTGCTGGCCGGGTGTGTGCTGGGGCTGCTGCTGATCTTCGTGGTGCCGCCGCTGGCCGTCGCCGTCGGGCCGATGGACGTGCGGGTGCTGGGCCTGCTGGCCTGGGTGATCATGGCGGCGACGTACGGGCCGATGCTGCGGATGTACCGGCTGCCGTTGTGGCTGGCCCCGGCACTGCCGGCGGTGGCGGTGCTGTACACGGCGATGACCGTCGACTCGGCGCGGCGGCACTGGCTGGGGCGGGGCGGCGCCTGGAAGGGACGCACCGCGAAAACCTGCCAGTAGTTGTCAGTCTTGTAGGTGAGGATGGGCCCATGGCAATGCTGATGACTCCCCCGACCGGCACCGACGAACGGGCCGCCCTGCTGACGTTCCTGGCCAGCCAGCGGGACGCGCTGATCGCCGCCGTGCAGGGACTCACCGACGCCGACGCGGGCAAGACCTCCACGGCCAGCGCCCTGTCCCCGCTCGCGCTGCTCCGGCACGCCCGCCGCACCGAGCGCCGCTGGGTGCTGGCCGGCCTCGACGGTCAGGACCTGCCCGGCGAGTGGCCGCCCGCGGACTGGTCGAAGGAGTTCGTGCTCGACGCCGACGACACCATCGCCGCCTGCGTCGCGGCCTACCGCGAGACCGCGCGGGGCACGGAGGAGATCGTCAACGCCCTGCCATCGCTGGACGTCCCGTGCCGCAACGCGCAGGCCACGGAGTTCAATGCCCGCTGGATCCTGCTGCACCTGATCGAGGAGACCGCCCGCCACGCCGGCCACGCCGACATCATCCGCGAGTCACTGGACGGCACGACCGCCCCGGCGCTGATCGACCTGCTCAACGCGGCCGAACATGGCCTATGACCTCGGAACCCGGTTGGTGGTGGGCATCGCGTCCAGCGCCCTGTTCGACCTGACCGAGTCGGACGCCGTGTTCCGTCAGGAGGGCGAGCAGGCCTACCGCGGCTATCAGCAGGAGCACCTGGCCGTGCCGCTACGGCCCGGCACGGCCTTCCCGTTCGTGCGCCGCCTGCTCTCGCTGAACGACATCAGCCCGGCTGGCGACCCGCTGGTCGAGGCGATCGTGTTGTCGCAGAACGATCCCGACACGGGACTGCGGGTGATGCGGTCGGTCGAACACCACGGGCTGGACATCACCCGGGCGGTCTTCAGCCAGGGCCGGGCGCCGTACCGGTTCATGCCGGCGCTGAACATGTCGCTGTTCCTGTCGGCCAACGAAACCGATGTGCGCCAAGCGGTCGCGATGAGACTGCCGGCCGGCCGGGTGCTCGACGCCGCCTTCGCCGACGATCCCGAGGACCGGGATCTGCGGGTGGCCTTCGACTTCGACGGCATCCTGGCCGACGACGCCTCCGACCAGGTGTGGCAGACGCAGGGCCTGCCGGCGTTCCAGGGCCACGAGGTCGCCAACATGGTCACCCCTCACGAACCCGGGCCGCTCAGGGACTTCCTCGCCGGCCTGCACCGCATCCAGCAACGCGAGGAGCAGCACGGCGGCGAGCATCCCGGCTATCACCGCCGGCTCCGCATCTCCCTCGTAACGGCTCGCAGCGCGCCTGCGCACGAGCGGGCCGTGACCAGCCTCAAGCAGTGGGGTGTCATGGTCAACGATGCCTTTTTCCTTGGCGGCGTGGACAAAGCCGGCGTGCTGGACGTGCTCCGCCCGCACATCTTCTTCGACGATCAGCCTAAGAACCTCACCTCTCGGCACGTTCCCGGCGTGCACGTGCCGTTCGGCGTGATCAACGAACCAGCCGGCTGAGGACGTGCGGCAGGGGCTGGTCGGCGTCCAGCGGGCGGGCGTCGACGACGGCCTTGTTGTCGAAGACGGTCATGGCGTGATCGGCCGGGAGGGCGTTGAACCAGCGGCGTAGCAAGGACGAACGGCCGCGTTCGGTGGGGGCGCCGGTCAAGCGGAGGCGGGCCATGCCGCCGTCGGGGAAGACGTCCAAACGCACGTGCTGTACGGGACGGTCGACATCCAGCACGAGGCGGTGGCGGGTGTCGGGCTGCAACCTGGTGCGGGGCAACAGCTCGAACCACGCGGAGGGGTCGTCGACGCGGTCGGCGCAGCCGCTCAGGGAGGCCCAGCCGGGGGCGTTTCCCTTGAAGTGACTGGTATCGACCTCGGCGATGGACAGCACGCCCTCGGCCGCCAAGCGCAGCAGCACCCAGTCGTTGCCGTCGTCACGGCGGCGGGCGGTCTCCCAGCCGTCGCCCATCACGGCGGCGAGGCCAGGCGAAATCAGGTTGGTGGGCTTGGAGTAGAAGACGTTGCTGGCGTCGAGGACCTCGCCGCCGTTCTCCAACGCGGCCAGGTCGACGGTGCCGATCAACAGCCGGGGGTCGGCCACGGGCTCGCCGTGCACGCGGAGACGGGCGACACCGCCGTCGGGGTAGATGGTGAGCCGGACGTGGGTCCAGCGGCGGTCGGAGTCGACGTCGAAGACGTTCTCGGAGTCGCCGGCCAGCTTGGCCCGCGACACGATGGTGTGCCAGGAGGCGGCGGCCAGCTCCTCGCCGCTGGGGTAGCCCTCCAGCGCGCACGCCTCGACGGACGCCTCGGGCGGGTAGTTGCCCTTGAAGAACGCCGTGTCGACGATGACCCCGCGCACGATGCCGGCCACGCCGAGCCGGATGATCGCCTGGTCCACGCCCGGCTCCCGGCGCCGGCGGGTCTCCCAGCCGTCGTAGACCTGGCCCTTGTGGCCGAAGGTGTAGGTCTGGAACACGGGCGGTTCCGGCTTGATCAGGTTCTCCCGCTCGGCGAAGAACTCGTCGTTCGCCCAGGGCACCCCGCCGCCCAGCCGGCGAGAGGCGAGATCGGGAAGCGTGGTCCAAGCCGGGCTCATGAATCTCCTCTGGTGAGTAGTTGTCCGAACGGCTGGTCGCCGGCGATGCTGCGGCCGCGCAGCCAGGTGGCGCGCACGACGCCGGTGAGATCGCGGCCGTGATATGGCGTGACGGGGTTGCGGTGGGCCAGCTTGTGCACGTCGACGGTGAACGGCTGGTCCGGGGCGAACATGCTCAGGTCGGCATCGGCGCCGACAGCAATGCGGCCCTTGCGTGCGAATCCCGCGAGCAAGGCGGGTTTCGTGGCCATCCACGACACGACCTGGGACAGGTCGAAGCCGCGGCGGCGGGCCTCGGTCCAGACGGCCGGCAGCCCGAGCTGGAGGCTGGCCACGCCGCCCCACGCGTGCCCGAAGTCGCCGGTGTCCAAGCGCTTGAGGTCCTCGGTGCACGGCGAGTGGTCGCTGACCACGAAGTCGATCACGCCGTCGGCCAGGCCCCGCCACAGGGCGTCGCGGTTGGCGTCCTCGCGGATCGGCGGGCAGCACTTGAACTGGGTGGCGCCGTCGGGGATGTCCTCGGCGGTGAAGCACAGGTAGTGCGGGCAGGTCTCGGCGGTGATGCGCAGGCCCTCGGCCTTGGCGTCGGCGATCAGCGGCAGCGCGTCGGCCGAGGACAGGTGCAGGATGTGCACGCGGGCCCCGGTCCGGCGGGCCAGCGCGATCACGGCCTTGATCGCCTCGTTCTCGGCCCGGCGCGGCCGGGAGGCCAGGAAGTCACGGTAGCGGCGGCCGCACGAGGGCGGCGCGGCGTCGATGACCTCGGCGTCCTCCGCGTGCACGATCATCAGGGCGTCGAGGTCCCGCAGCACCCGCAGCGCGTCGGCCAGCTCGAAATGGGTCAGCGGCGGGGAACTCCGGGACGCCGGAGTCGAGCAGGAAGCACTTGAAGCCGAACACCCCGGCCTCGTGCAGCGGGGGCAGCGAGGCCAGGTTGCCGGGCACCGCGCCACCCCAGAAGCCGACATCGACGTGGACCCGGCCGGCCGCCGCCTTGCGCTTGACCTGCAACGCGTCCGGGTCGACGGTCGGCGGCAGGCTGTTGAGCGGCATGTCGACGATCGTCGTGACGCCGCCGGCCGCGGCCGCGCGGGTGGCGGTGTCGAAGCCCTCCCACTCGCTGCGGCCGGGATCGTTGACGTGCACGTGCGTGTCGACCAGGCCCGGCAGCAGCACCTCGTCGTCGTCGAGCCAGACCGTGGCCTCCGACGGCAGCGAGGCGCCCATCGGCTCGACCGCGGCGATACGCCCGTCACGGACGCCGACCTCGACCGCCTCGACGCCGTTCGGCGTGACCGCCCGCCGCGCCACCAACGTCAGATCCATTGTGGACATAGATCCTCCTCGGCCCCGCTCAGCAGCATAGGTGATCTCTCACGATGCGCTCCGCGGTCCGCTCCAGCAAGGGGCCCGGTCGAGCCCGGCACCGGGCCGGGTCGGGTTCGAGGTCGGTCAGCGCGTAGGCGGCGCTGATCCCGGTCCCGACCAGGTCCTCGGCCGTCAGCGAGCAGACGCCGGCCACGGCCACCACCGGCACTCCCCCGGCCGCCCGCGCGACGCCGACCGGGGCCTTGCCGCGCAGCGACTGGGCGTCGAGGGAGCCCTCGCCCGTGATGACAAGGGCGGCGTCGTGCACGGCGTCACCGAATCCGAGCAGGTCGAGCAGCACGTC
>NZ_KK037166.1:11292234-11301860 GCF_000568255.1 Kutzneria sp. 744 | reverse complement strand
GGCGCTGCCGCCGAGGCCGAGCACTATGGGGCGCAGCCGATGTCCATGGCCACCCGGATCAGCTCGCAGACGCAGGAGCTCGAAGCCGACATCGGCGAGCTGCCCCAGCCGAGGCCGGACGCCTGCGCCAGTTCCAGGACGGCCGTGCCGCCGCGCAGGCCCAGCATCGCCCGCACCGGGCTGCCCAGCGGCCCGGTCACGGTCGTGACGAGGCGGTCGAAGCCGGCGGCGCAGGCGGCGTCCACGGTGCCCTCGCCGCCGTCGGCGACCGGCACCACTCGCACCTCCAGGTCGGGCCGGACCCGCCGCAGGCCGGCCGCCAGGTGGTCGGCGACCTGGCCGGCGGCGAGCGTGCCCTTGAACTTGTCCGGGGCCAGCAGGACCTTCATCGTCCTCAGCTGACCGGCTCGAACTCGACGACGGTGTTCAGCGCGCTGCCCATGGAGGCGTTGGCGGCCCGGTCGATCATGATCTCGACCAGCACCGGCCGGCTGGTCCGGCCGGCCTCCTTGCGGGCCCATGCCAGCGCGTCGGTGATCTCGCCGGGCTCGGTGACCCGGCGGCCCGAGCAGCCGTAGGCCTGCATGATCTTGACGTTGTCCGCGCCGTACTCGTCGTAGTGGATGTCGACCTGGTAGTTCATGTTGTAGCCGGTCTCGGCCTGCCGGATCAGGCCCAGGTACTCGTTGTTCAGCATGATCAGCACGAACGGCACGTCGTACTGCGCGGCCACGGCCAGCTCCTCGACCAGGAACTGGAAGGAGTAGTCGCCGACCACCGCGACGACCTCGGCGTCCGGCTTGGCCGTGCGCACGCCGATCGCCGCCGGGATCTCCCAGCCGAGCGGGCCGGCCTGCCCGCAGACCTGGTAGTGCCGGGGCAGGTGCGTGCGCTGGAACTGCCCGGACCAGATCTGGTAGAGCCCGATCGCGGTGACGAAGTACGTCTCCGGGCCGTAGAACTCGTTGATCTCGCGGAACACCCGCGGCGCCTTGATCGGCACGGTGTCGAAGTCGTCCCGCCGCGGCAGCTGCGTGCGAAGCTCATCGATCCGGGCCGCCCACTGCTGCCAGGACCGCTGGGCGTTGCGCTTTTTCGCGGCGGCCAGCAAGGCTTCCAGGAACAGCTTGGTGTCCGAGACGACGCCGAGGTCCGGCCCGAAGACGCGCCCGATCTGCAACGGGTCGACGTCCACGTGCACGAACTTGCGATCGCCCCGGTAGACGGCGAGGTCACCGGTGTGCCGGTCGCCGAACCGCGCGCCCAGGGCCAGGACGAAATCGGACTCCAGGAACAGGGCGTTGGCCCAGCGCTGGCTGGTCTGGATGCCGGCCATGCCGGCGAACAGCTCGTGGTCCTCGGGCAGGCATCCCTTGCCCATCAACGTGATCTGCACCGGCACGCCCAGCAGCTCGGCGACCTCACGCAGCACGGCGGAGGCCTCGCCGCCGATCACGCCGCCGCCGGCCAGCAGCAGCGGTCGCTCGGCCGCCAGTAGCATGTCCAGGGCGCGTTCGACGCGGGGCTGGTGCGGGGTGACGGCGTCGATCGGCAGCGGGGCGTCGATCGCGCCGTCCCACTCGATCTCCTGCTTCTGCACGTCCAGCGGCAGGTCGATGAGGACCGGGCCGGGACGGCCGGAGCGGGCGATCCGGAAGGCCTCGCGGAAGATCCACGGGGCCTGCGCGGCCTCCTTGATCTGCACCGCCCACTTGGTGACCGGCTTGGCGATCTCCACGATGTCGACTGCCTGGAACGCCTCCTGGTGCAGCTTGCTGGAGACGGCCTGGCCGGTGATGCACAGGATCGGCACCGAGTCGGCCTGCGCGGTGTAGAGGCCGGTGATCATGTTGGTGCCGGCCGGGCCGGAGGTGCCGACGGCGACGCCGACGTTGCCGGTGGTGCGGGCCCAGCCGTCGGCCATGTGGGTGGCGCCCTCTTCGTGGCGCACGATCAGGTGGTTGAGCGAGCTCTGTTCCAGCGCCGCGTAGAACGGCAGGATCGCGGCGCCGGGGCAGCCGTACACGATGTCGACACCCTCGGACGCGAGCACCTCGACGACCGCCTGCATGACGGGGATCTTCGACATGGCTACGCCTTTCCTGACAGGGTCTCGACGACCTTGAGCAGCGCGGAGTGGTCCAGCGAGCCGTGGCCCATGGCGCGGGCGGCGGCGATGAGCTGCGCGACCAGGCCGGCCATCGGCAGCGACACATCGGCCTGCCGCGCGGCGGCCTGCACGATGCCCATGTCCTTGTGGTGCAGGTCGATCCGGAAGCCCGGCTGGAAGTTGCGGGCGATCATCGACTCGCGTTTGAGGTCCAGGATCCGGCTGGCGGCGAGGCCACCGGCCAGCACGTCCATGCCGGCCCGCGCGTCGACGCCGGCCGCCTCCAGCAGCACGATCGCCTCGGCCACCAGGGCGTAGGTGCCGCCGACGACCAGCTGGTTGGCCGCCTTCACGACCTGGCCGGCGCCGTGCGGGCCGACGTGCACGATGGTCTTGCCCAGGTTCTGGAGCAGCGGCAGCGCCTCGGCGAAGTCCTCGGCCGTGCCACCGACCATAATGGACAGTGCCGCATTCTTGGCCCCGGCCTCGCCGCCCGACACGGGCGCGTCCAGCACGCGGATTCCCTTGTGTGCCGCCGATTCCGCCACGTTCTTCGATGTCTCGGGGCGGATCGTGCTCATGTCGATCAGCAGCAGGCCGTCGGCGCCGGCCGCGATGACCTCGGTCGTCACGGCCTCGACGTGCTCGTCCTGCGGCAGCATCGTGATCACGACCTCGGCCCCGGCGACCGCCTCGGTGACGTTGGCGGCCCGGTGCCCGCCGGCCTCGACCAGCTTGGCCAGGGCCGGTTCGGACAGGTCGAAGCCGGTGACGGTGTGGCCGGCGGCGACCAGGTGGCCGGCCATCGGCGAGCCCATGATGCCGAGGCCGATGAAGCCGATCTTGCTCATGACGCCTCCTTCTGGAATGTCGGCAGCCAGCCGAAACTGTCGGCGGTGGCGCCGGTCGGCCGGTACTCGGCGCCGACGTGACCGCGATAACCGTTGGCGGACAAGGTCGTCAGGTGTCGCAGCAGCTCCAGCTGCCCGCTGCCGGGCTCGCCGCGGCCGGGGGCGTCGGCGAACTGGACGTGGCCGATGCGGTCGATGTGCTTGCTGGTCACGGAATCGAGGTCGTCGCCGTTGACCGCGAGGTGGTAGAGGTCGCAGAGCAGGGCCACGTTGCCCAGCGGCACCCGGTCGGCCACGGCCAGCGCGTCCGCCGCGGTCAGCAGCGGGTAGTCCGGCGCGCCCGACAGCGGCTCCAGCACGATCGTGCCGCCTACCGCCTGCACGGCGGTGGCCGCGACGGTGAGGTTGGCCGTCGCCAGTTCGTCCTGTTCGGACGGTGTGAAGCCGGCGATCCGGTTGCCGTACAGGGCGTTGAAGGTGCGGCAGCCGGTGCGGCGGGCGATGTCGACGGCGATCTCCACGCTGGCGTTGAACTCCGTCTGCCGGCCGGGCCAGGAGACCACGCCGCGGTCGCCGGCCGGCATGTCGCCGGCGAAGAAGTTGAGGCCGACCAGTTTCACGCCGGCCGTGTCGAGGGCGTCGACGAAGGCGTCGACCTGCGCCGGCGTCGGGTTCGCGGTGTCGAACGGCCACCAGAACTCCACCGCGTCGAAGCCGGCCTTGGCCGCCGCGGCCGGCCGCTCCAGCAGGGGCAGCTCGGTGAACAGGATCGAGAGGTTGGCGTCGAGAAGCACCGGATCACTCCGATTTCCGTATCGCGGAATTACTTTTCCGATTAGTGAGAGAGTAGAACGCTCCGCTGCGGCCGGTCAACGGTCGGCGCTACGGTTCGACGGTGGATCTGGAGGCCGAGTTCACCACCGAGCCGTTCCGCGCCGAAGCCGGCGGGGAACCGCCCGCGCATGCCGCGCAGGCCGCCGAGCAGGCGCAGAAGGCGGGCCTGGAGACGACGTTCGGGCCTCTCGGCACGACCGTGCGGGGGCCGTCGGACGAGGTGTTGAACGCGCTGCCGGAGATCTTCCGCGCGGCCCTGGCCGGAGGGGCGACCCGCGTAACGTTACGGCTGGGAGTACCGGGCGGCGCGAGTCCGTCGGAACGGACGATCGGGAGCGCGGAGGCGCAGAGTGGTGGCGCGGCCGACGATCAGCCGGTCGGCGTCGGGGCGCTGGATCGGGTGCTTGCGGAGGTCGAGGCGGAGTTCGGCGGGCCGCTGAACTCGCTGTCCCGCGCCGACAAGCAGCGGGCGGTGCGGCTGCTGGAAGAACGCGGGGCCTTCGAGATGCGAAAGTCGGTGCCCACGGTGGCCGAGGCGCTCGGGGTCACGCGGTTCACGGTCTACAACTACCTGAACCGGTCCCAATCATGATCGACTTCAACAAATTGTTGACATCCGTCGGCCGACGCTTCTACCGTCGCTGGACATGAACCTCGACGAGGCAGCGCTGACCGAGTGCCTAGCGGTGCCACGCTGGGTGCGGACCGTGCTTGACGGGCAGCCCTACGACTCCCCCGAGGCGCTGTTCGCGGTAGCCGAGCGCGCGGCGGCGACGCTGACCGCCGAGGAGGTCGAGCTCGCGCTGGCCGGCCACCCGCGCATCGGCGACAAGACCGGCAGCGCCACGTCACGGGCCGAACAGTCCGGAGTGGACAACGCCGACGAGTTCGTCACGGCCAACCGCGAGTACGAGCGGCGGTTCGGCCGGATCTACCTGGTCTGCGCCGCCGGCCGCGGCGGGGACGAGCTGCTGGCCGACCTCCGCGAACGGCTGGCCCACGACCCCGACACCGAACTGGCCGTCACCGTCCGAGAACTCGGCAAGATCGCGCTGCTGCGCCTGGCGAAGGTCGTCCAATGATCACCACGCACGTGCTCGACACCACCTCCGGCCAACCCGCCCAGGGCGTGCTGGTGCGGCTGGAATCCGACGGCCGGATCATCGGCGACGGCGTCACCGACGACGACGGCCGCTGCCGCACGCTGGGCCCCGACCACGTGGAGGCCGGCGTGTACCGGCTGGTCTTCGACACCGACACCTACTTCGCGCGGGTGGGCCGCGAGGCCTTCTTCCCCGAGGTGACCGTGACGTTCCGGATCACCGACCCCGACCGGCACCACCACGTGCCGGTCCTGCTGAGCCCGTTTTCCTTCACCAGCTACCGAGGGAGCTGATCGTGGCCGTCCACCTTGGTCCCAACCAGTACGGCAAGGCCGAGAACCGCCTGGTGACGGTGTCCCGCAACGGTTCCGTGCACTCGCTGCGGGATCTGACGGTGAGCACCTCGCTGCGTGGCGACCTGGCCGCCACCCACCTGACCGGCGACAACTCCGGAGTGGTGCCCACCGACACGCAGAAGAACACCGTCTACGCCTTCGCCAAGGAGGCGCCGGTCGGCGAGATCGAGGAGTTCGCGCTGCGCCTGGGCCGGCACTTCGTCGGCTCCTTCGACCAGATCACCGGCGCCCGGGTGTTGATCGACGAGCACGGCTGGGGCCGGATCGCCGCCAACGACCACTCCTTCGTCCGTGGCTCCGACGAGAAGCGAACGACTGCCGTCACCGTCGACGGCTCCGAAGCATGGGTCGTTTCCGGGCTGCGGGACCTGATCGTGTTGAAGACGACCGGGTCGGAGTTCCACGGCTATCCCCGTGACAAGTACACGACCCTGCCCGAGACCAACGACCGCATCCTGGCCACCGCCGTCAGCGCCCAGTGGCGCTTCTCGGGGCTGGATGTCGAGTGGGACAAGAGCTTCGCCGAAGCCCGCGCCGCGTTGCTCGCCGCCTTCGCCGACACGCACAGCCTGTCGTTGCAGCAGACCCTGTACGCGATGGGCGAGGCCGTGATCGGGGCCCGTCCGGAGATCTCCGAGGTGCGGCTCTCGTTGCCCAACAAGCATCACTTCGTGGTCGATCTCGGCAAGTTCGGGCTGGCCAACGACAACGAGGTCTTCTACGCCGCCGACCGTCCGTACGGGCTGATCGAGGGCACCGTCGTCCGGGACGACGCGCCCGACGCCGGGCAGGCCTGGCACACGCTGCCGGCGTTCTGAGTCCACGGGCCACGCCTGCCCGGACGTGGCAGGCGTGGCCCGTGTGCTTGTGTCAGCCCGCCCAGATCGCGTCGAACCGCTCATTGATGAAGCCGTAACAGGGGTTCTGCACGAAACGCCGGTAGTTGCTGGAGTTGATGGCGTCCACCGACAGGCACAGGCCGCTGTTCACGTTCTGGAACTGCGCGCTGCCGTCGTTGTAGTTCCAGATCATGCGCCACTGCTGGTTCGTGCCGATCAGGCAGGTGTACTGGATGATCGGGTTGCCCTGGTTCGTGCCGTAGGCGTAGTCGTCCAGGCATTTGCCGGAGGCCACGTTCTGCAGCCAGAACACGGTGGGGTCGCCGTTGACCGAGCCCATCCGCCAGCCCTGGTTGTTGCGGTACTGGCAGTGGTACTGGTCGACCGGGGCGAAGTCGTCGTCGCGCCCCGGGTCGATCTGCATGCATTTCACGCCGGTGCCGTCATTGCCGGTGTTGGTCCACCAATACAGCACGTCACCGCTCACCGGCGGCGGAACGGTGTTGTCGGCCGACGCCGGTGTGACGCCGGTCAGTGCCACGGCGGCGATCGCGAGCGGAACCAGCACCGCGGCACGGAACGCGCGGGGTAAAAACGGCATGCGTCTCCTCGATGACAAACAAGTACGGGCCGTGACCCGGGAGACGGTAGAGATCACCGCGGGCCGACTCCAGGCCGAACCGGCGGAAAAGCCGGCAGAATCAGAGCTGCGCGAGGTGCTCGTGGACGCGGGCCTGGTCGGGGCGACCGAGCGGGAAGGTCAGTGCCTCGTGGAAGAGGCGGGTGGCGCCGCTGTGGTCGCCGTCGGCGGCGGTGGTCTGGCCGAGGGCGAACAGGGCCAGCCCGATGGCCTGGACGTGCTCGACGTGGCGGGCCAGGTCCAGCGCGCGGCGGGCGGTGGCGGTGGCGTCGGACCAGCGGGCGAGACCGGCCTGGGACTGGGCGAGCAGGGCCAGGGTGAAGGCCTCGGAGCCGGGTTCGCCGAGGGAGGCGAAGGTGGCGGCGGACTCGGTCAGCAGGGCGGCGGCCTCGGCGTGATCGCCGGTGTCGTTGCGGACGGCGCCAAGGTTGAGCTGAGCGACGGCGACGCCGCGACGGTCACCGAGTTCGCGTTTACGGCTCAACGCGGCGCGGTGGTAGTCGATGGCTTCGGCGTAGGCGCCGCGGTCGTGGGCGAGCGCGCCGAGGTTGTTCAGGGCGATGGTCTCCCGGCGGGCGTCGCCGGTGAGTCGGGCCTGGTCGAGGACGCCGGTGTACGCGGCGGCGGCCTCGTCATGGCGGCCGGCGAACTTGTGGGCGTTGCCGATGAGGGTCAGCGTCGCGGCCCGCCCCTCGGGGTCGGCGCCGAAGATGTCGGCCGCCGCGGTGGCCAACGTCAGCGCCGCCTCGGGATCGCCGCTCTCGTTCGCCGTCACCGCGGCCCCGTGCAGGGCCCAGGCCCGGGCCTGCGCGGTGGGTGCGGCGTCGGCCGCGGCGGTCAACATCCGCCGGCCCTCGGCGAACCGCCCCCGGGCCACGTAGTGGCTGGTCAACGCCCGCACGGTCGCGACGTCCAGCAAGGTCGGCGCAGAGTCGATGGCGTGCTGGACGGCGGCCCGCACGTTCTCCAGCTCGTCGGCCAGCCGGGGGTCGCCGTCGCGGACCAGGCGCAGGAAGTGGCTGGCATGGGCGTCCCGGTCACCGTGGCCGGTGAGCTGGTCCTCCACCACCTCGCGGATGGTGTCCAGCATGCCGATCCTGGTGTTGCCGGCCTGCTCGGTGACGGTGACCAGGCTGTGCGCGGCGAGCGTCGCCAACGACAACGGCGGTGCGCCCAGCACGGCCTCGATGTCGACCGGGTCGGCGCCACCGGCGAACGCGCCGAGGAGGCCGAACAGCCGACGGTCCGGATCGGTGAGCCCGCGCGTGCTCCACTCGACCGTGCGGCGCAGGCTGAGGTGCCGGTCGGCCAGGTCCACGGTGTCGCCGTGCAGGTCGCGTACCTGGGCCAGCACCTGGGCGGGGGCCTGTGTGCGCAGCCGGGCCGCGGCCAGTTCCAGGGCCAGTGGCAGGCCGTCCAGCCGCCGGCACAGCGCGGCGACCGCGGCGGCGTTGGCCTCGGTGAGCGTGAACCCCGGCCGAACCGCCGCCGTTCGCTCGACCAGGAGCCGGACCGCCGCGTTGTCGGCCAGCGCGGCCGTGTCGTCACCGTTCGGAGTGGACAGTGGGGCCAGCGGCCAGAGGTGCTCTCCCCGCAGCCGCAACGGAGATCGGCTCGTCGCCAGCACGGTCAGCCGCGAGCACCCGGCCAGCAGCGTGCCCACGATGGTGGCCGCCGCGGCCACGTGTTCGAAGCTGTCCAGCACCAGCAGCCATCGCCCGTCGCCGATCAGCGCGGCCGGGTCCGAGGTGCGCAGGGACTCGGCCAGCGCCTGCGGGACGTCGTCCGGGTGCCGCAGTGGGCTCAGGTCGAGGCCGTGCACGGAGTCGAAGCGTGCCGCCACCTGCCAGCCCACCTCGACCGCGAGACGGGTCTTGCCGACCCCACCCGTGCCGATGATCGTGACCAGGCGGACCGCCGAGTCCTGCACAAGCCGTTGCACCGCAGCGAGATCGTCGGACCGGCCGACGATCGACGTGACCGGGGCCGGCAGCGCCGGTCGGGTTGTTGTCCGCCGGCGACGGGTGTCCGGCGGCGGTGCGGACCGAGCGGCCCCGGCGAGCGCCTGCTGCTCCCCCGGCGTCAGGTTCATGGCCCCGATGAGGGCGCGGAGCGTCTCGCGGTGCGGGCGGCGGGTGGCGCCGCGCTCGATCTCGCCGATCGCACGGACGCTCACCCCGCTCTGCTCCGCCAACTGCTCCTGCGACAAGCCACGGCCGGTGCGCAGTCCCGCCACCATCTCGCCCAGGTGCACCGGCACATCGTAGAGATGTTGCTTTGTTCTGGTACCTGCGGATGGCTAGTTTCATTCTTCACTGAAGTCATAGTGCATTAAGCACTCTGACGTTCCGCCCGCTGCCGGACCAGCTCCTCGACCGGGGACGGCAGGGTGGTCTCGAAGTCGATGAGCTTGGCCCAGGTCGGCCTGATGACCACCCGCACCATGCCGTCGTACAGCGACCGGACCTCGGCCTCCCACTCGACGCGCTGCTCGGCGGTCATCTCGTAGGAGCCGTTCATCTGGAGGTACTCGGCCGGGATGCCTTCGACCTCGTCCAGCTCGACCTGCCCGCGGACCAGCAGGATCTTCGGCGGGTGGACCTCGGTGTCGATGGTGATGGCGACGGCCGGGTTCTGCCGCAGGGCGTGCAGCTTGGGCGCGTTCTTGCTGGTGCACAGCACGATCTCGGCGCCGTTCCAGGTGAAGGCGATCGGGATGCTGCGCGGCGTGCCGTCCTTGGCCACGTAGGCCAGCCGGCACAGGTCGCGGGCCAGCAGCTCCTGACTGAGCGGGCGGTCGAGGACCTCGAAGACCTGGGTCTGCTGCATGACGACTCCTTCGGGTTGGGAGCGGGCCTCGCGGCCGCTCGTGTCCCTCGGAGCCGGGACAGGT
>NZ_KK037166.1:11278125-11292134 GCF_000568255.1 Kutzneria sp. 744 | reverse complement strand
TCCGTGCCGTGAGCGACGAGGGCGGCACAGCTGGGTCGGCTGGGTGGAGCTGTACTTCGACCTGGTGTTCGTGTTCGCGGTGGGCCAGGTGGCGCACGGCATCGTGACCGATCCGCAGTGGTCGCGGGTGGCGGCGGCGCTGGGCCTGTTCGCGACGCTGTGGTGGACGTGGATCGGGTTCGCGGTGCTGTACAACCGCCGTGGCGACGACAAGCGCGTCGCCGACCGGCTGTTCGTGCTCCTCGGCACGGTGCCGTGCGCGATCGCGGCGACCCAGGCGCATCACGTGTTCGAAGGCCATCCGGCGGTGTTCGCGCTGGCGCTGGCCGGCGTCCGGCTGATCCTGGCGGTCGCGCACCGGTGGCCGGCCAAGGGCGAGCTCGACCAGCACCGGATCAGTTGGGGCTACACGGCGTCGACGGTCCTGTTCGCCGTGTCCGCATTCCTGCCCTGGCCGTGGCTGTACGTCCTGTGGGGCTTCACCCTGCTTCAGGAGGCCGGTTTCCTGCTGCTCGGCAGTCACCGCGACGTCCACCGCGATGTCCGTCGCGGCAAGGAGCGGCCGAGCCGGGAGAGCCGGTGGCGTGAGCTGCTCGCGCCGCCGAAGCAGCCCGACCAGGCGCTGGACTCGGCGCACCTGTCGGAGCGGTTCGGCCTGTTCATGATTCTGCTGCTCGGTGAGGTCGTGATCACGGTGGGCGGCGCGGTGCTGGAGCGCCCGTCCGACGACCTCGGGTACTGGCTGGTGCTGGTGGGCGGGCTGGTGCTGGCCGGGGCGCTGTGGTGGATCTACTTCACGTCCGCGGCCGAGATCTACGAGCGCCTGCTCAGCCTGTCCGGCGGCAACCCCGCGCTCGCGTACTCCCTCTACGCCGGCGGGCACCTGCCGCCGGCCTTCGCGCTGCTCACGGTCGCGGCCGGCGTGAACCTGTCGCTCCAGGACCCCGCGCCGTCCACCGCCGCCTGGTTCATCACCGCCGGGCTGACCATCTACCTCGTGGGCACCAGGGTCTTCGGCACCGCACGGCGGCGGTGGTACCTCGGCCTGCTCCGGGTCGCCCTGCTCGCCGCCACCGTCTGCCTGGCCCTGGTGGACCGGCTGCTGCCGGCGCCGTGGGTAGTGGCGGTCGTCGCCGTCTGGGCCGTCGGCACCGCCGCCTCCGCCGGCTCCGTCCGCCACAAGGCCCTGGCCGCCCTCCGCCGCCAGTGACACCGCGAGTCCCGCTCTCCGGCAACTGAATGTCGAGTTACGGAACTCGGACACATGCTTGTCCGAGAGCGGGACTCGCGGTTTCAGAGGAGGCGCCAGAGGTGGTCTTCGGAGCCGTTGTCGGACCACTGGGTGACCTGGGCGGAGTCGGCGGTGGACTGATCCTGCACGGCCATCACCTTGCCGCTGTGCACGTTGACGATCTTGGACCAGCCGTCGCCGGCGTCGACGATGCGCCAGAGGTGGTCGGGCGTCCCGTTGTCCACGTACTGCTGGACGTGGGCGCCGTCGTCGGTGGACTGGTTGTGCACCGCCAGGATCTTGCCGCTGTGCCGGTTGACGATCCGCACGACACCGGGGCTGTCGGGCACGATCGCCCACAGGTGGTCGGGGGTGCCGTTGTCCGCGTACTGGGTGACCTCGGCGCTGTTGGCGGTGGACTGGTTCTGCACGGCCAACAGCTTGCTGCTGTGCTTGTTCTGGATCCGCACCCACTGCGTGACGCCGGTCTGCGCGCGGGGCAGCAGGGCCAGGAAGCCGCCGACGACGGGCCGCGCCCTGAAGTACAGGAACGAACCGTTGGCCACCCTGTACCAGTCGGACACCGGCACCCGGTCGCCGGTGGTGTCGGCGAAGTTGTACACGCCGTTGATCAGCGTGTCCCGGACCGCGCGGTCGGCCAGCCAGGCAGCGGTCCACAGCTCCCAGTCCGCCTTGGTGTAGTCGTTGCGCGGATCCAGCAGCACGCCGTACGGGGTGGCGTTGGCCTGGTACCAGGCCGCCTCCTGGGCGTGCACGGCCTCGGGCACCAGGTCGAGACCCAGCAGCTCGTCGGGATAGCCGTTGTACTTGAGGCTCCACGTGTTGTTCAGGTCGTAGGCCAGCTTCAGGTGCGTGCCGGACGGGTCCTGGGCCAGGTCGAACCACTGGCTGATGTAGGAGCGCGCCACCGAGATGTAGCGGTCGGCCTCGGCGGCGTTGCCGAGGAACCGGGAGATCACGCTCATCGCGCCGACGCCGACGATGCCCTTGAGCGCGAGATTGGCGCTGTGCGCGATGAAGCCGGTGAAGTCGTCGGTCTGGTTCTGCAGGCCGGGATCCAGGGTGTTGCCGACCAGGTAGTCGGCCCACTGCTTGAGGATGGCGTAGTGGGCCTGCGCGAAGGCGTGGGCGTCGGCGGCCGGCAGGTGCTGCACCAGCGCGGCCGACATGATGAGCATGTTGGCCGATTCCTCGACCGGCATGTCCTCCTCGTTGCCGTCGTTGTGGCCGGTGGCGTTGGGGTAGTGCGTGCCGAGGTCGTGCTCGGCGAACTCCTTGGGCCAGCCGCCGTGCTCGGCGTAGTCGAACAGCGGCTCCAGCAACAGCCGCAAGTACGACGGCCCGAGGTACAGGTAGCCGGGGAACGCCGGATAGATCACGTCGACGGTGCACATGTTGCCGTTGGAGGAGATCTCCTTCAGCGTGGCCCACGGGGATCCGTTGCGGTCCACCAGTTCCGTGGCGCCCATGGCCTGCCGCACGGCCAGCGTGCACAGCGCCGCGTACTTGGCGCCGCCGGCGGCGGTGGCGTCCTGGTTGAGCTGGGCGTCCAAGGCGACCGCACGGGACAGCGCCGCGCCGCGGTCGGCCACGAACCAGTCCATCATGGACTGCCACGTCGACCAGTAGTGCGTCCACCATGGACGGAGCGCGTCGGTCAGGTAGGTGACGACCGGCGTGCGGACATGGCCCAGCACGGCCGTGAACTCGGCCGTGGTGGCGCCGACGGAGCCGAGGTCGGCGTTGAGGCCGAGCACCGGCCAGCGGTTGGAGATCTGGCGCGGCATGTCCGTGTCGACGGTGCCGGGCAACGTGCCGGCCGAGGCGGCGTTGCCGCGCACCACGGTGTCCTGCCCGATCTGCCACGTCAGGCCGCCGGTGTTCACGCCGGCCAGCATCACGGTTCCCCACGACGCCTGGTCGTTGTTCTCCGCCAACGGCGTCGGTGAGGTCGGCGTGAACGACAGCGTGGTGGTCGACGCCGTCTGGTCCTTACGCCAGTTGACGAGCTGGCCGTTGTCGCCGTGGGCCCACTCGGCGGAGATGTCCAGGTACACGCTCACCTGGTGCTGTCGGCCGTCTGCGCCGGCCACGCCGACCGTGACGTAGCTGAGCGGAACACACTGCCGCTGCACGTTCTCCGGGTCGACCGGGGAGAAGAACGTCACCGTCAGGGTGACGCCGCCGCCGGTCAGCGTGTAGATCGACCGGGTTGCCGTGACCTGCAAGGACGTCTGCGCCAGCTGGGGCAGCGCCGGCTGTGTCGGCGCGCCCGCGAACACATAGGACGTGCCGTCCACACGGACGATGCCGCACAGCGCGGTGGTGCGGCCGTTCCAGAAGCTCGACCACGCCCCGGGCAGGTTGTCAGCGGCATGCCACGCCGACAGGTACGGAGACCGCACCGCCAGCGGGGTGGCCGGCGGACGCAACGGCGTGAAGGTGCCGGCCGGAGCTGCCTGCGCGGCGCCCGGCACCGTCATCATCGGCAGCGCCCCCGCCGCCGCGATCACGCCTGCGAGTCTCAGCACCGAGCGTCGTGACATGTCTTCCACTGTGCCCCCTTTGATCAGCCTGTTCCATAGTCCGTTGGTGCGGGCCGTCGCGCCCGGTCAAGCCGCCGGCAGCTGCCAGCGCTGGTTCGCACCGCCGTTGCAGTCCCAGATCTCCAGCTGGGTCCCGTCCGTGGTGGAGAAGCCCGGGTCGTCCAGGCACTTGCCCGACTGGACGCTTCGCAGGCTGCCGTCGGTCGCCTGCGTCCACTGCTGGTTTCCGCCGCCGTTGCAGTCCCACAGCTCGACCAGCGTGCCGTTGGCCGTGCCCTGTCCGGTGACGTCCATGCACTGCCCGGAATTCACGAGCGAGCCGTTGCGGACGGTCCAGGTCTGCGCGGCGGAGCCGTCGCAAGTGGCCAGCGCGACCTGCGCGCCGGCCCGGGCGCACTTGCCCGCCATGCCGGACGTGATCGGGCCCTGGCGGGCCGGCGAACCGGCGCCGGGCGTGATCGCCAGGTTGTCGAACTGGTCCGTGGCATAGCCGACGACGCCGATGCCGGCCTGGCCGTTGGTCCAGCGCCCGTCGGTGGCGGTGCCCGCGGTGTGGCCGTCGACCGATCCGGTGATCGTGCTGCCCTGGAAGGTCACGGAGAGCGTGTGCCACGCGTTCGTGCCGAGGGCTGTTGTGGTGCCGGAGGCCAAAGTCGTGAGGGATCCGCTGGTGTCGCCGGAGACGATGGACCATGCCCCGGTGTCGCTCACCCGGAAGTAGTAGGCGTCCTGATGGGACTGCGGGCGGGACTGCGCGTTGGCCCGGCCCATCAGCTCCACCGCGCCGGCCTTGGCCAGCCGGACGTCGGCCGAGACGGTGTAGTTGCCCCAGTCCTGGTCACCGATCAGGGAGAACGCGTCGGAGTCGTCCTGCCACTCGATCGGACGGATCGGCGCCATCTGGGTGAGGCACTGGCCGCTGCGGCCCACGCACGGCTGCGCCTCGTACGATCCCTGCATGTCCGAGAGGTACTTGGCTTCCGTGCCGCTGGCGTACTCGAAGCCGTCGCGGTACGGCAACGCCAGGCCGTGCTCGGCCGGGCTGACCGCGGTTCCCTTGCCCTGCCCGGTGGTCGTGGAGATGGTGTAGATCGTGTTCGGCTGGAGGGTCAGCGTGTAGCTGGAACCGTTGACGTCGGCGCTGTGCTGGAAGTCGGGGCCGGTGCCGAGGCTGGTGGTCCAGACGTGCGCGGTGCTCGTGTTGAGGCCCCGCACGGAGAAGCTCACCTGCTGGGCTGCGGTCGCCGTGGACGTCTCGATGACGGTGCTGTAGTCGTGGCCGTCGGTCAGGGTGACGTAGCTGCCGCTGGTGCCGAGATAGCCGCTGGCCGAGTCGATGAAGTGCCAGCCGGGCTTGGTGAACTGGGTGACCTGCGCCGTCGCCCAGGTGCTCTTGCCCGTGCTGTACGCGCCCGACCACGGCGACGGCGCGACGGCGAGCCCGACCGTGCTGTACGGCAGGTTGGGGTAGATCGCGGCGAGTAACGGCCAGTTCAGGTAGGCGGTCATCTTGGCGTCGAGGTAGCCGCGGGTGATCGACCTGATCAGGGGCGCCGTGCCGCTGTCGATGTCCTGCGACCCGTTCTCGCTGGCCCACAGCGGCTTGCCGGTGGCCAGGGCGTTGGACGTCGTGCCGCACGAGACCGCGTCGCCGCCGTCGCCGCCGTGGCAGGGGTAGTGCGCGCCGACGATGTCCACCGCCTTGGCGAAGGTGGGGTCCTTGACCATGTCGTCGGCGATCTCCCAGCCGGAGTCCGCGCCGACGACCTTCACGCCGCCGTAGCCCTTCCCGGCCAGGGTGGCGTGCAGGTTCTCGTACCAGCCCTTGTCGTAGCCGCGCTCGTTCCAGCCGCCGAGGAAGCTGATGTCGAGGCCGTGCTGCTTGGCGCAGCCCAGCCACGTCATCAGGTAGTCGACCATGTCCTGGGACCAGAAGTTCCCCTTGCCGATCCAACCCGGGGCGGCCCAGGCCAGCCCGTACAGCTCGATGTTCGGGTTGCGGGCCTTGGCCTGCTCGGCCAGCCACCACTCGTAGCCGCCGCCGCAGTTCACGGCGCCCTTCGTGTGCTCGATGCTCGGCTCGGAGCCGTCGGTGGAGTTGGCGTCGCCGCCGATCTCCAGCTTGAGGACCTGGAGGTCCGCGCCGTAGCCCGGCTTGAACAGGTAGTCCAGCACCTGGCCACGCTGGGGTTCCGGGTAGTCGATCAGCAGCCTCGAGTTGCCTCCGCCGCCGCTGATCGCGCCGATGCCGTCGAAGGTCCGGCCCCCCTGGGAGCCGTCGATGGTGATCGACGTCGCCGCGTCGGCCGTCGCCGGCCCGGCCAGCGCCAACGCGGTCACGACGGCCAACATCGCTGTCCAGTACCTGGCCACGGCTGTCCCCATTCATCCTGGCACCGTGGCGGCGGTGCGTTGACATCGTTGTCAGCGATGACGCACCCACCATGCTGCCCGGTCCCCCAGGGCCGGACAAGGATCACGTGTTCACAGATGTGCACTGGCCCCCGGTCCAAAACGTCCGGTTCAGTATGGACGGCCGGGCCCGGCGGTCACCGCAGAATGAGGCGAACCGCATCCGCCGCGGCGGCCACGACATGGTCCGGACCACCGACTCCGGCCGGCCACTCGCGGCCGTGATGCACCCAGGCCGTGCGCAGGCCGGCGGCGCGGCCGCCCACGATGTCGGCCTGACTGTCGCCAACCATCCACCCGCCACCGAGCGCCGAGCCGGCCCGCGCCGCGGCGATCTCGAACAGGCCGACGTCGGGCTTCCGGATGTTCTCGGCGGCGGAGATCGCCCAGCCGTCCACGTGTTCGGCGATGCCGCTGCTGGTCAGGGTGAGCGTCTGCACGTCCTCGTAACCATTGGTCACAACGCCGATGCGCCAGCCGGCCGCCCGGAGCTGCTTCAGGCCGTCGAGCATGCCGTCGTAGGCCGGGACCAGCGTCGGCTGCCGGTCGCGGTACTGCACCCACAGCTCGTCGAAGGAGGCGGCGAGCCCGTAGCGCTCGCGGACCAGGCCGAAGTACTCCTCCTTCGACACCATCCCGTTGCCGTCGGCCGCCATCAGCCAGTCCACCTCCGCCGGGTCGAGGCCGTGGTCGGCGGCGAACTCCACGGCCCAGGCGAGCTGGCCGGCGTGGCGGTCGGCGAGAGTACCGTCAAGATCGAAGAGTGCGAGCACGAAGCAGATCCTAGGGTGGGGTATGGACTTCGACGCCGTGGTCATCGGGGCCGGGCACAACGGGCTGGTCGCGGCGAACCTGCTGGCCGACGCCGGCTGGCGGGTGCTGGTCCTGGAGGCGGCGGACGAGCCCGGCGGGTCGGTGCGCAGCGCGGAGGTGACGGCGCCGGGCTTCGTGACCGACCTGTACAGCTCCTCGTATCCGCTGGCGGTCGCCTCGCCGGTGCTCAAGGGCCTCCAACTGGAGCGGCACGGGCTGAAGTGGCGGCGCGCCCCGGATGTGCTGGCTCATGTGCTGCCGGACGGGCGCGGGGTGACGCTGTCGCCGGAGATCGAGCGGACGATGGCGTCGGTGGCGCACTTCGATTCCCGTGACGGCGAAGCCTGGCGCGCGATGCACGAGCAGTGGTTGAAGGTGCGGGATCCGTTGCTGGAGGCGCTGTTCCGGCCGTTTCCGCCAGTGCGGGCGGCCGGGAAGCTCGTGGCCGCAACGGGATCGGCAGAGGCGCTGCGGCTGGCCCGGATGCTGACGTTGTCGGCACGGGGCCTGGCCGAGGAGCGGTTCGGCGGCGAGGGCGCGCGGTTGTTGTTGAACGGCAACGCGATGCACGCCGATGCCGGGATCGACAACACCGGCAGCGGGGTGTTCGCCTGGCTGCTGGCCATGGTCGCGCAGGAGCTGGGCTTTCCGACACCGCAGGGCGGGGCCGGCGAGCTGACCCGGGCGTTGGTGGCACGACTGAAAACCGTTGGCGGGCAAGTGGAATGTGGCCGGCGGGTGACCGAGATCCTGATCGCCCGGGGGGCGGCCGTCGGCGTGCGGGACCATGAGGGCAACGCCATCCGTGCCCTCAAAGCCGTCCTGGCCGACGTGCCGGCGCCGCAGCTGTACACCGACCTCGTTGGGACGCAGCACCTTCCGTCACGTCTCGTGCAGGATCTTCAGCGGTTCAGGTGGGATCCGGCCACGGTCAAGGTGAACTGGGCGCTGTCGGCTCCGATTCCCTGGACGGCCAAGGAAGGCGCCACGGCCGGCGTGGTGCATCTGGGCGGCGACATGGACATGATGTCCGGGGCCAGCACGGACATGGCAATGGGGCGCGTACCCCGCAACCCGTTCCTGCTTCTCGGCCAGACCACCACCGCCGACCCGACCCGCTCCCCCGCCGGCACCGAGTCGGCGTGGGCGTACACCCATGTGCCGCAAGGACAACGCTGGACCAAGGACCGGGTGACGCGGTTCGCGGACAAGATCCAGCAGGTGGTCGAGAAACACGCCCCCGGCTTCGCCGACCGGATCATCGCCCGGCACGTGCAGGGCCCCGACGACTTCACCGCCACCGTCAACGGCGGCACCGCGATCATCGCCCAGCAGCTGGTGTTCCGGCCGACGCCGGGCCTCGGCCGCGCCGACACCCCCGTCGACCGGCTCTTCCTCGCCGGCAGCTCGGCCCATCCCGGCGGCGGCGTGCACGGCGCCCCCGGCGGCAATGCCGCCCGGGCCGCGGTGGCCCGGGCGAAATGGGGCGACGCCTACAAGTCGGTCGTCGGCGCCGCCCACCGCCTCGTGTTCTAGCCGTTGGGCGTGGTGATCACGTCGAAGTGCGAGCCCTTGCCGCCGCTGAACGCGTTGACGTCGTCGAGGATCGTGCCGATGGGCGAGTAGTTGTTGGCCTCGCCGCTGGTGCACGGGCCGCTGCCGTTCTGGCCGGGCAGGTTGCCCTCGAGAATGCCGAGCGCCGTGTTGTCGACCTGGCTGAACAGCGGTCCGCCGCTGTCGCCGGGGCGGGCGCAGATGTTGGTGTTGATGCCGACGTCGGTGGAGGTGACCTGGCCGCAGCGGGTGCCGGGCAGGTAGTCGGCGCCGGCGCCGCTGTCCACGGCCTGCGGGTAGTTCCGCTTGCTGGAGGCCGAGCCGTCGGCGCAGACCACCCAACCGGCCTTGATGTCGGAAAGGGGGTGGATGCCGGTGATGGGCTGGCTGCCCGAGTCGGCGTTCTGCCCGTTGCACGCCTGCGAGGAGTCCAGGCCGCCGGGGCGGCAGTACAGCAGGACCGTGTTGTGCGGAGTCTGGTTGTTGAGCCACGTGTCGGCGGTAGTCAGATCGACGTACTGCACGAACTGGTAGTCGTACGGGTACGCGTACTTCTCCACACCGTGCTGGTTCACAATCGGCGTCGTGTTGTGCTGCGTGGGCGTGAAGTTCGTCTTGTTCTGGGCACAGTGCCCGGCGGTCAGCACCCAGGGGGTGTTGTTGGGGAAACCGCCGCCGGTGGACCGCACGTTGAAGGCGACCGTGCAGCCGCCCATGCTGCCGTCGTCCCGGGTGTAGTCCAGCCGCAGGCCGCCGCGCATGGGGCCGTAGCCGCTGCAGAACAGCGGATGGCAGTAGCCCCAGTCGACCGGGCCGCTCAGCGGCGTCGGGATCGGCAGGTCCTTCACGACCACGCCGGGCTGGCTGACGGCGGCCCGGGCCGCGGCCGGCGTGCGCCGCCACAGGACCACGTTGTTGGCCTGCTGGTCGATCGCCGGCAGGTAGGCGGAGTCGGCGCCCGCGTCGACCTGCGTGGCCAACTGGTTGCGGACCGTGGTCAGCTCGGACAGGGAGTTCGCGACGGTGCGGGTCCGCACGTGCGAGCGGTCCGGGAGCTGGGTCAGGTACGGCTTGATCGCCGCCTGGTCGGTGGCGTCCACGGTGAGCACGCCGCCGTGCTGCTGGTCGATCGCCATGCCGCCGTAGGTGGCGGAAGCCTTGGCGCGCAACGTCGTGTCCAGTCGGGACGCGTCGAGCTGTAGCTCCAGACGGCGTAGCGCCTCGGCCGGACTGACGCCGTAGGCCTGCTCCAGATAGCTCATCGACGCGGCCACGGTGGCCGGATCGAGTGTCGGCGCCTGGCTGACGGCGCCCGCGTTCACAGTGGACGCGGCCACGGCCGGGACGGCCACCGCGACAGCCGCGATGAGCACGACGATTCTGCGCACTTCTCCCCCTTCGTCGCTGAGACGACGGGGGAACTTTACAGAGCCCGCAACAGGGCCAGCGCCTGGGCGGACCTACTGCCCGGCTCGGCGTGGAAGACGACGAGAATCTGCCCGCCGGAACCGGTCACGGCCAGCTTCTCGTGCCGCAGGTCGAGGTCGCCGACCAGCGGGTGGGTCAGGCACGAGACGCCGCTGGTGCGCCGGCGGACGTCGTGCCGGGCCCACAGGCGGCGGAACTCCTCGCTGCGTACGGACAAATCCCCCACCAGCTCGGCCAGCGCGGGATCGTCCACATCGGGACCGACCAGCGCCCGCAGTCCGGCCACGGTGCCGGCGATGATCGCGTCCCAGTCCCTTCGGTACATCGCGCGCACGGCCGGGTTGAGGAACGCCTCCCGCATCATGTTCTTGCCCTCGCGGTAGCTCGGGCACAGCGCGGTGGCCATGGGATTGGCCACGAGCACGTCGTGCAGCCGGCTCTGCACGTACGCGGACGTGTCGGGCCAGGATATCACCAGCTGCCGGATGCCCTCGGATGCCTTGTCCGCCTTGTGGGTCGGGCGTTTCCGGGCCACCGGTCGGGCCAGGGCGTGCAGGTGCTCGGTGGCCTCCACGTCCAGTTGCAACGCCCGCGCGATGGCCTCCAGCACCTGTTCCGACGGGTTCTGGTCTCGGCCCTGTTCCAGCCGCAGGTAGTAGTCGCTGCTGATGCCGGCCAGCAGCGCCAGCTCCTCGCGGCGCAGACCCGGCACCCGCCGCCGGCCCTGGCCGGGCAGGCCGACGTCCTGCGGCCGCAGCAGTTCGCGGCGGGCCCGCAGGTACTCGCCGAGTCGCGTGTCCATGCTTCCAGGGTAAAGGGATCGCTTGCGCCCTGCCTGTCCCCCGTGGTCCCAGGATCCGGAGAGCACTGGCTGGCCTATGTGGACAGTCGCAGACTGATTCCCATGACACGTATCACGACTCCGTTCGGATTCGCCTCCACCGCCGACGACGTGGCCGCCGGTGTCGACCTCGCCGGCCGCCGCGCGGTCGTCACCGGCGGCGCGTCCGGCATCGGCGTCGAGACGGCCCGCACGTTGGCCCGCGCCGGGGCCGAGGTCACGCTGGCCGTCCGGGATGACGTTGTTGAATGGCTCGCCGCACAGGAGACACTTATTGTCCCGCTCTTTAACGTTTCGCTCAAAACTCACTACACTCTGGCCCGCACCCAGAAGAGCCCTTGGCGCCTCAAGTACTTATAATACCGACCGACAAAGAAGGCACTAAAGTTTGCCATACATGTCCATACGCACTAGCAAGACCGCCGTATAGATCAGAGAAGAGCTGGTGAGTATGAGGCGAATAAGCTTACAAAGTTCCGAGCTATGACAGTACTAGACGTCGCAACCCGAACCAACCCCAAATGGGTCAACACTGGGAACGAAAGGTCACACCCTACGTTGGCGAGGCCTAGCGAACCAGTGGATACGAACTCTAGAGAGCCCAAGTGGCAGTCTATAAAGCGGGCCCAGCAAGAGACCTGGGGCGTGCGCTTAAACGATCGTGCGAATTATATGGCAACTAGTGTCCCCTGTGGACCTGGCCGACCGGCGGACCATCGCCGACTTCGTGGGCGGCTGGGACGGGCCGCTGCACATCCTCGTGAACAACGCCGGCGTGATGGCGATGCCGGAGCAGCACACGGCCGAGGGCTGGGAGATGCAGTTCGCCACCAACCACGTGGGCCACTTCGCGTTGACCGTGGGTTTGCACGAGGCACTGGCCCTTGGACGCGGCCGGATCGTGGCCCTGAGTTCCAGCGCCAGCAAGCACTCGCCGGTGATCTTCGACGACCTGCACTTCGCGTTCCGCCCGTACGACCCGTGGCTGGCCTACGGTCAGTCCAAGACCGCCAATGTCCTGTTCGCCGTGGAGGCGACCCGGCGTTGGGCGGCCGACGGCATCACCGCCAACGCCGTCATGCCGGGCGCGATCTCCACCAACCTCCAACGCCATGTCGGCGGCCGGGTGCGCAGCTCGACCAACGACTGGAAGACGGTGCAGCAGGGCGCGGCGACCTCCGTGCTGCTGGCGGTGTCGCCGCTGCTCGACGGTGTCGGCGGACGGTACTTCGAGGACTGCAACGAAGCCGAGACCCTGCACGCGCGCGGCGAGGACCTGCTGCACGGCGTCGCCGCCTACGCGCTGGACCCGGCCAATGCCGTGCGGCTGTGGGAAGTCACCGAGCGGATGCTCAGTGCACACCCCGTGGCCTGAACTGCACGCTGATCCGCGGCCCGACCGGCTTCGCCGTCTTGGGCACGGAGTGCTCCCACGTCCGCTGGCATGTGCCGCCCATGACGATCAGGTCGCCGTGGCCCAGCATGCGCCGGACGCTCTCCCCGCCGCCTCGGGGGCGCAGCAACAGCGCCCTCGGGGCGCCCAGCGACACGATCGCCACCATGGTCCGATCGGTGTTGCGGCCACTGTTGTCGCCGTGCCAGGCCACGCTGTCGTGGCCGTCGCGGTAGTAGCACATGCCGGCCGTGCGGAACGGCTCGCCCAGCTCCGGCCCGTAGTGGTCGGTGAGGGCGTCCCGGGCCCGGTCGAGCACGGGATCCGGCAGCTGGACGTGCTCGCGGTAGAAGCAGACCAGCCGGGGCACGTCCACGATCCGGTCGTACATCTGGCGGCGCTCCGCGTACCAGGGCACGTGTCCCACCAGCCGGTCGAACAGCAGATCCGCGCCGGTGAGCCAGCTCGGCAGCACGTCCACCCACGCGCCCTCGGTCAGTTCGGTGCGGTGGACCCCGCGCAGCGACCCCAGCGTGGGCGACTCGGCCTGGTCGAACAGTGAACCCTGCAACGCCATGCCGCCGACACTATCGAACGTCTGTTCGAATCGCCAGCCATCGCGGCCAAGTCGTGCGGGTGAGCGGCCGGCCGGGATGGTCGGCGACCTGCAGCAGGAACCGCGCGCGGGCCGACGCCAGCGGATCGGGATCGTGGACGCTCAGCCGGAATGCGTCGGTCGGCACGTGGTGGACCAGCCCGGTGTAGCGCCAGTCCTTGAATCGACCAGGCCGTGCAGCCACGAGTGATCAAGCACGCACGCAGGATGCCAGATCTACCAGGGCAGACCGACGTAGTTTTCGGCAATGCTGGTCAGCGCGGCCCTACTGCCGGCGGTGTAGCGCAGCTCGGCCAGCTGCACCTGGCGCTGGAAGGCGTCGGCCGTGGGCAGAATGTGCAGCATCGACGTCATCTTCCACGAGAACGCCTCGGCCTTCCACACTCGTTGCAGCGCAGTGTCTGAATAGGACTCGACGAGCCGGGAGTCGTTGCGCTTCAGCAGTTCCGTCAGCGCCAGTGAGAGCAGGCGGACGTCGGCGACGGCGAGGTTCATGCCCTTGGCCCCGGTCGGCGGCACGATGTGGGCGGCGTCGCCGGCCAGGAACAGGCGGCCGTGCCGCATGGGGGCGGCGACGAAGCTGCGCATGGCGGTGATTCCCTTGTCCAGCAAGGGTCCTTCGAGCACGGGGCTCTCGCCGTCGACGGCCATGCGGGTGTGCAGCTCGGCCCAGACCCGGTCGTCGGGCCACTCGTTGAGGTCCTCGTCCGGGGCGACCTGGAGGTAGAGTCGGGTGATCTCGGGCGAACGCATGCTGTACAGCGCGAAGCCGCGCTCGTGGTACGTGTAGGCGAGTTCTTCGCGGGTGGGCGCGGCCTTGGCCAGAATGCCCAGCCACGCGAAGGGGTAGGTGTGGTCGTAGGCGTCATGGGGCACGGCTTTCCGGCTGGGGCCGTGGAATCCGTCGCAGCCGGCGATCACGTCGCAGACCAGCTCCTGGGCCTGCCCGTCGGCGTCACGGAAGGTGATGCGCGGGCGGTCGGTGTCGATGTCGTGCACGGCGGTGTCGCTGACGTCGAACAGGATCTGCCCGCCGTCGCGATTACGGGCGTCGATGAGGTCCTTCACGACCTCCTGCTGCCCGTACACGGTGACGTTGCGGCCGACCAGCTCCTCGAACGCGACGCGGTGGTCGGCGCCGTCGAAGCGCAGCG
>NZ_KK037166.1:11259619-11278025 GCF_000568255.1 Kutzneria sp. 744 | reverse complement strand
TGCCCGTTGCCGTCTCGCACCACCGAGCCCGTCAGTGTCGGGGCGCTTCCTGATCGCCGTGCTGGACGCCTTCTCCGCGCGGGCATCGGCACTGAGGTTGTCCGAGATCAGCCGGCGCACGGGACTGCCGCTGACGTCCACGCACCGCCTGGTCGGCGAGCTGGCCGCCGGCGGCCTGCTGGAGCGTGGGGACGACGGCCGATACCGGATCGGGTTGCGGCTGTGGGAGATCGCGTCGCTCGCGCCGCGCGGAGTCCGCCTGCGGGAGAGCGCGATGCCGTTCCTGGAGGACCTGTACGAAGCGACGCACCAACACGTGCAGCTGGCCGTGTTGGAGGGGCACGAGGTGTTGTACCTGGAGCGGATCTCCGGGCGGGACGCCGTGTCGATCATCTCCCGGGTCGGCGGGCGGCTGGCCCCGCACGCCACCGGCGTCGGGGTCGTGCTGCTGGCCCACGCCCCGGCCGAGGTGCAGGAGGCGATCCTGGCCGCCCCGCTGCGCCGCTTCACGCCTCGGACCGTGACCCGCCCATCGGACCTCCGACGAATCCTGGCCGACGTCCGCCGCGACGGCTACGCCATCACCGACGGCACCATCGAGACCGTGGCGCTGTCGGTCGCCGCCCCCGTGCGGGGGCCGGACGACGCCGTGGTCGCCGCGATCTCCGTGGTGGTGCCGACGGAGTCGGCCCAGCCCCGTGAGATAGTCCCGGCGGTCGTCGCGGCCGCCCGGGGCATTTCCCGCGTGTTGGGCGCACCGAGCAGTCAGCGGCTGGCGCGCACTGTACGTCGGGAGACCCACCGAAGGGATCTCCCATTGTGAAACAACACTGTCACAAGCCCTGTGACACGGTTGTTCCACAATGGCGGCCATCCTTTTCGCGATGCCGGCGACTAAACCGGCATGCGTATCCCGGCGAGCGTTGTCCTGGCGGTGGCGGCGCTGGCGCTCGTGGGCTGTGGGCACGTCCGCGCCGCCGGCAGCCAGCCGTCCCCCGTGGTCGTCACCGCGCCACCTCCCATCAGCTCCGTCGCCGTGACCAGCACCTCCGACACCGCGCCCGGTACCTCGGACACCGTCGCGGCGGCGGGCTCGCCCGAGGCCGACGGGCGGTTCTCCCTCGTCGTCTTCGACCGCACGACCGGGCAGGTCGTGATGAGTGAGAATCCGACCGATCACTTTCCGGCGGAATCCGTCGTGAAACTACTCATCGCGGTCACAGCATTGCAGAACGGAACCGATCCGGTTCTGGTGGCGACGATGTTGTCGGTCAGCGACGACGACATCGCCAACCAATTGTGGGAGCAGTACGGCAATATCGCGATCATCGAGCGGATGGCCAAGGTGATGGACCTGCCCGACATCGTCGTGCCGGACGATCCGGGCTGGTGGGGCAACACCCAGATCACCGCCGACGACGTGGTCGAGATCTACCGGTACATCCTCGACCGGGCGTCGGCACCGCTGCGCGACACCATCATGAAGGCGCTGGCCAGCACCACCAGGACCGCCGCCGACGACTTCTACCAGTACTACGGCATCGTCGACGCCACCGAAGGCCATGACTGGGCGGTCAAGCAGGGCTGGGCGTGCTGCAAGCCCGACCGCGTGCTGCACAGCACCGGCGTGATCGGGGACGACCACCGCTACATCATCGCCGCCCTGAGCGCGCATGACGGGTCATCCACCACCTGGGACCAGGTCGGCGGCGAGCTCACCGACGCGATCCGGCAGGCGGAGGCGAAGCTGCACCGCTGACAAAAATCACCCATGTGAACCGGAATGCATTCAGTCATCCGATGAATTCACTGTGAACGTGGGCCGATTGGCCTAAAAACGCCCGGTCACTGTTGCTTGTAAAGGTTCTCCGCCCTAGGTTTCGCCTCAGTTACGGCGAGGAGGTCGGATGTGTTCCGGGTCTTAGCGGTGGTGCCCGTGCTGCTCGCCGGGTTGGCCACGCCGGCGGCGGCCCAGAACGCGCTGGCCCCGACGCCGCCGATGGGGTGGAACGACTGGAACGCCTTCGGCTGCGGCGTCGACCAGCAGCTGGTGGAGCAGACCGCGGACACGCTGGTGTCCAGCGGCATGCGGGACGCCGGTTACACCTACGTGAACATCGACGACTGCTGGGCGCTGCCCGACCGGGACACCAGCGGCAACCTCGTCGCCGACCCCGGCAAGTTCCCGGACGGCATCGGCAAGCTGGCCGACTACGTGCACGCCCGAGGCCTCAAGCTCGGCATCTACGAGGACTCCGGCATCCACACGTGCTCGAAGAGCGGCGGCTTCCCCGGCAGCCTCGGACATGAACAGCAGGACGCGGACCTGTTCGCCAGTTGGCACGTCGACTACCTCAAGTACGACGACTGCAACGTCCCGGCCGACGGCCAGAACGTCGAGGCGACGATCGCCCGGTACCAGGCGATGCGGGATGCCCTGGCCGGCAAGGGGATCGTGTTCAGCATCTGCGAGAAGACCGACTTCGGTGTGCCGAACTCGGCGTGGCCGACGGTCGGCAACCTGTGGCGCACCACCGGCGACATCCACGACAACTTCGCGCGCATGCTGTCGCTATTCCACACCAACGTGACGCTGCCCGAGCTGGCCGGCCCGGACCACTGGAACGACCCGGACATGCTGGAGATCGGCAACGGCGGCATGTCCGACGTGGAGTACCGGTCGCACTTCGCGCTGTGGGCGGAGATGGCCGCGCCGCTGATCGTCGGCACCGAGGTGCGCACGATGTCGGCCGCCACCAAGGACATCCTGACCAACCGCGAGATCATCGCCGTTGATCAGGATCGGCTGGGCGCGCAGGGGCGTCCGGTGTCGTCGACCAACGGCTTGTGGGTGCTGACCAAGCCGTTGGCCGACGGCAGCCGTGCCGTCACGCTGTTCAACGAGACCGCCTCGCCGGCGACCGTCACCACCACTGCCGACGCCGTCGGGCTGGGCCGGGCTTTCGACTACCAGGTGCGGGATCTGTTCGCGCACACCACGTCCGAGTCCACCGGCAAGATCACGGCCGCGCTGCCGGCGCACGGGTCGGCGATGTACCGGATCTCCCCCAACCGGCAGCTGGCCCTGCCGCACGTCGTAGTCGGCCTGTCCGATGTGGACTCATCGAGCATCACCGCCACCGTCACCAATGACGGCCTGCTGCCGGGATCTGGAACCAGCTGCACCTCACGCTGCCGCCGGGCTGGTCGGCCCTCGTCCCACGACGAGCTGATCCCGGTCGTCCCGTCCGGCGCCAGCCGCTCCGTCACATACCAGCTGACGCCCCGGCGGTCGACACCCCGTTGCCGACCGAACAGTTCACGATCTCCTTGAACGGAAAGCAGTCCTTCACCGAAGAGCTGCACCGGCCGACGCCCGTGGCGGCCCCGCTGAAGGCCTTCGCCGCCGTGGACCCGACCACCCGGCCCCAGTTCGGCCAGCTCGGCGACCGCCTGGCGATCATCGCCGCCGGCGCCGACGTGTCCGGCACCAACAACCAGTACGGCACGATCTACCGCCCGCAGGGCCTGCCCACCACCGGCGCCGCCACCGTTCACGTGCTGTCGCAGCAGAACCGCAACGCCGCCACCAAGTCCGGCCTGATCGCGCGCAACGATCTGTCCAAAGCGGACAACTCCGCTGGCTACGTCACGCTGGAAGTGACACCCGGCAAGGGCATCCAGCTCCAGTGGGACGCCGACGGCAACGGCCAGCTGGAGTCGTCCAAGACGGTGACCGGCGTGACCGCGCCGGTGTGGCTGCGCCTGGTGCGCGACGGCACGGCGTTCACCGGGCAGTACTCGATGGATGGTTCCACCTGGAGCACCGTCGCGACGATCACCGTGCCGTCCGCGCTCACAACAGAGGACGTCGGCGTGTTCACCACGTCCCACAACAAGTACGTCGACGGCCGAGCCGACTTCGCCTCGTTCACGGCCGGCTGATGCTACTCGCCGTGCAGCTCCGCCACCGCCGTCTCGATCCGGTCCAACTCCCGCTCCATCGGACCACGCCCGACCGGCGGCACCCAGAACACCGCGCGCCGGAAGCCGGCCGCCTCGAACCGCTCCAGCGAGGAGGCCTTGGCCTGCGCGTTCATCAGCACGAAGTCGAGCTTGCGGTCGGCCCGGTCCTGCATGTCCTTGGCCCGGCCCACGATGTCGTCGGCCCGGCCGCCGTAGTTGGGCATCCAGCCGTCGCCGAACGACAGCACCCGGTCGGCCACCGTAGGGCCGTTGCCGCCGATCAGGACCGGCGGGTGCGGCCGCTGCGCGGGCTTGGGCCAGGCCCAGATCCGGTCGAACTTCACGAACTCGCCGGCGTAGGAGGCCTCGTCCTGCGTCCAGATCGCCTTCATGGCCCCGATCCGCTCGGCCATCAGCCGCATCCGGGTCCGCGGGTCGGTGCCGTGGTTCTCCATCTCCTCGCGGTTCCAGCCGGCGCCGACCCCGAACTCCAGCCGTCCCCCGGACAGGTGGTCGACGCTGGCGACCTCCTTGGCCGTGGTGATCGGGTCGCGCTGGTTCACCAGACAGATCCCGCTGCCCACCCGCAGCTTCGTCGTCGCCGCGGCCGCTGCGGTCAGCGCGACGAACAGGTCGTAGGTGTGGGCGTACTTGTGGGGAAGCTCGCCGCCCGAAGGGTAAGGAGTGCGGCGATCGGCCGGGATGTGGGTGTGCTCCGGGAAGAACAGCGACTCGAACCCGCGCTCCTCGACCAGCCGCGCGAGCGGCCCGGGGGCGACGGTATCGGGCGTGGCGAAGACGGCAACACCGATGTCCATGCACGCACCGTACGCCGATCGTCACGCGATCACGATGTGGAGAACTCATGAAACGATCAGTCCAGCTGGCGGTCGGCGCGGCCGCGGCGGTGATCTCCGCCGTCGCGCTGACGGCCACCCCGGCGGACGCCTCCGGGTCACACGGCGCGGACGTCTACGTCTCCCCGCACGGAAACGACCGGCTGTCAGGCACTTCGGCGCAACCGGTGCGCACTCTGCCGAGGGCGCAGGAACTTGCGCGTGAGCGGGCGGGGCATGCCAACGGGGACATCACCGTCCACCTCGCGGCCGGGGTGTTCGATCTGTCACAGCCGTTGAAGTTCGACGCGCGGGACTCCGGCGTCAACGGTCACCGCGTGATCTGGCAGGGCAGCCGCGGCACGGAGATCAGCGGCGGCAAGCAGGTCACCGGCTGGCACCCGGTACCGGGCAAACCGGGTCTTTTCTCCGCCCCAGCGCCAAAAGGGCTGGACAACACGCGCCAGCTGTACGTCAACGGCGTGCGGGAACAGCGGGCCCAGGGGCCGCTGCCGGTCACGGTGAAGGCCACCGCCACCGGCTACACCGCCTCCGCGGCGACCATGGCCGGCTGGCGCAATCCGACCGACATCGAGTTCGTGTACACGGCCGGCGAGGCGCTGTGGAACATCCAGCGTGACGGGCTCGGGCAGTGGACCGAACCGCGCTGCCCCATCGGGTCCATGAGCGACACCACCATCACCATGGCCCAGCCCTGCTGGGACAACTCCACCAAACGTGTGCTGTTCCCCAACATTCCGGGTCGCAGCGTCAACATGGTCGGTCCGTACGACCTGACCAACGGCCGGCATCCCACGTACGTGGAGAACGCGTTCGAGGTGCTGGACACGCCCGGCGAGTGGTACCTGGACCGGTCGTCGCACACCGTCTACTACATGCCTCGGCCCGGTGAGAACCTGCACACCGCCGACGTCGAGGCGCCGGCCCTTGAGCAGCTGATCACCGCTACGGGCCTGCACGACGTGTCCTTCCGCGGCATCCAGTTCGAGTACGCGACCTGGCTGACGCCGTCGTCGCCGGAGGGCTTCTCCGAGATCCAGGCCGGGTACACCAACACCGGCCCCGATGGCTGGGCCGTGCAGGGCCTGTGCCAGTTCGTGCCGAACGGCAAGTGCCCGTACGCCTCGTGGACGCCGGAACCCGGCAACATCACCGTGTCCGGCGGATCCGGGCTGGAGTTCAGCGACTCCGCGTTCACCCATCTCGGTGCGGCCGGGCTGCGACTGGCCGACAACACCGCGAACACCATGGTGCGCGGCAACGTCTTCACCGACATCTCCGGCAACGGCATCGAGATCGGCGGCGTCGACCAGCCCACCACCGGCAGCACGCATGACGTGCAGGTGCTGGACAACCACCTCTACGGCCTGCCACGGGAGTTCCACGGCGGCGTCGCCATTCTCAACGGCTACAGCCAGCACGACGTCATCTCGCACAACCAGATCGACCACGTGGCCTACTCGGCGATCTCCATGGGCTGGGGCGGCTGGCCGGACAAGATCAAGGTCGCCGCCACACCCAACAACTCGCACGACAACGTCGTGTCCGACAACCTGATCCACGACTACATGCTGTCGCTGGACGACGGCGGCGGCATCTACACCCAGGGCATCACCGGCAGTTCGCTGGCCACCGGCGAGAAGGTCACCGGCAACGTGATCTACGGCCAGCTGGGGCTGGGCAAGGGTGTCTACACCGACAACGGCAACACCTACGAGAACGTCGTCGGCAACGTCATCTACGGCGTGGCCTACGCCGATGTCGGCACCGCGCACGTGGACTACCGGGACAACCTCGGCAACAACGACCCCACGCTGATCCAGGGCAACTACTGGGAGCAAGGGGACAAGGACGGCAACAACAAGGGCGTCATCACCCAGGACAACCACCTGCTGGACAACCCTTCGGCCGCACCGAAGTCCATCGTGGACAACGCCGGGCTGGAGCCGGCCTACCGCGGGCTGCTTTCCCGTTCCGCCACCGGCAACGGCGTTCCCGCGCAACCGACCCGAGTCGGCGCCTTCGCGGCCGACGGCAAGGTGTACGTCACCTGGAACCCCAGCTACGCCTTCAACAACGCCGCCCTGGACAGCTACCTGGTCACCGCCGGCTCCAGGACCGTGAGCATTCCCGCGGCCCAGTTCGACAAGCAGGGTTACGCCGTGGTCGACGGGTTGGCCAACGGGACGTCCTATGTGGTCACCGTTCGGGCCCACAACCGTTTCGGCGCCAGCACTCCTTCGCTGCCCGCCGCCCCGGTCACGCCCGGTCCTTATTTGGAACGGAGGGGAATCCGGCGAGGGCCGACCGTGGAACAGTGATGTCTCTAATGGCATAAACTTTCTTGTCGCCCTCGTGGTGCGATGATGAACAATTTCTCTAGCATTTGCGATACGGCCCCCGCCCCCTAGGAATAATTGAGGTGTCCAGGGAATCGAGCAATCCTCCGCTGTCGCCTGCGATGCTTTTGAAGTCTGGAATTTGCCAGAGTGTTAAGATCGTCAGGACCACAAATCCTTGCGAACCATCTCTGGTCCTGGATCGTGACGGCGACGACGCTGTCCTAGAAGTTGCCGCCACGCCGGCGTCACAAGCCGGCGTGGCGGCCCCACATTCGGTGGCGCCGCCGCTGAGACCGGCGTCACACTGCTGGCATGCTGGAACAATGGGGGCAGCAGGGCTTCGTCATCCTGCCGGAGCTGTTGTCCCATAACGACCTCGCTCCCGCCGTCGCCGAGCTGGGGCTGATGTTCCCCTCCGCCGCCGGCTTCCACGACGGCTCCGATCCCCGACGCTCGCGCTTCCTCGACGACGAGTTCGACGGCATCGACAACTTCCCCTTCACCAGCACCCAAGTCAGCCTGTTGGCCGTGCACCCCAAGATCGTCGACCTGGCTTCGTCCCTGCTCGGCACCGACGACATCCGCATCTACGGCGCCGAGGCGTGGGCCAAGTACACCGGCGCCACCTCCTACGACCAGGACCTGCACCGGGACTACCTCAACCACACCGTGCTCGTGCCCAGCACCGAGTTCCGGCAGGTCGAGATGTTCGTCTACCTCGTCGACGTGCCCGAGGAGCTCGGCCCTCCGCACCTGTTGGCCCGGGAGTGGACCTCCCACCTGCCCGCCGTGCCCAACTGGTTCCCACGCTCCGGCGCCGGCTCCGACTTCGTCGCCCCTGCCTCCCCCGACCTCTACACCCACGAGGTCTCCGGCGCCGGTCCCGCCGGCACCGTCGTCGCCTTCGAGACCGGCACCTTCCACCGCGGCACCGAGCTCCGCCGGCCCGGCGGCGCCCGCTACTCCATGCACCTCAACTTCCGCCGCGCCACCGACGACTGGGCCCTCCAGAAGGGCTGGGCCGCGCAGAGCCACCTGCCCGCCTGGTACTCCTTCGTCGACCGCGCCTCCGCCCGCCAGCTCGGCCTCTTCGGCTTCCCCCCGCCCGGCCACCCGTACTGGACCCCCGACACCCTGGCCGGCATGGCCCTGCGCTACCCCGGGCTCGACCTGTCCCCGTGGAAGAGCGCCAGCAAGGCCGATTGAGGTCGTCAGACGTTCCTGATGTCGGCCTTGAGGGTGTGGGGCTCGCGGTCCACGTCTCCGGGCTGGAGGCCGAAGCTGATGATGCGGCGGGGGTGGACGCGGATGGTGGGGCCGGCGAGCTGGCCGGCGCCGTCGGCGAGGGCCTCGGCGGTGCCGCGGATCTCGAGGCAGCGGACGCGCCACGGGGAGGTGGAGACGATGTCGTCGATGACGAAGGCGACGCGGCCGTTGGCGGCGACGTTGCGAAACTTGCGGCTGGCGGCCATGTTGTGGCCGCCGATGTCGATGGTGCCGGTCTCGGCGTTGTAACGGAAGCCGACGGGGCTGACCTGGAGGGTGCCGTCGGGCTGGGACGTGGCCAGCCGGCCGAGGGGCTGGGTGGCGAGGTAGTCGAGCTCGGCCTGGGTGAAGGACACGGTGGCGGACCTTTCCTGTGGTGGAGGCTGCGACATCAGTCTGCAACCTCCACCATCCTGGAGATCAAGCCCGGGTCACGACCGCGGCCGGCGTGGGGACCACGTCGCCGAGGATGGCCTCGCCCTTGGTCAGCCACGCGAAGCCGAAGGCCATCACGGCGATCGCCTCCAGCCACAGCTCGGGGTGGATCGCGGCGGTCTGCGCCTGGAGGAACTGGTGCACGGCGGCGATCGCCAGCAGGCAGGCGATGATCACCACGCCACAGGTCAGGTACAGCCGGTTGCGCTGCAACTTGCGCTCGGTGGGCCCCATCTCGTTGGTCCGGCGGAACAGGAAGATGGCGAAGAACGCGATGGTCAGGAAGAAGATGGACGCGAACACCAGGTGCGTCACGCCGATGACCTGAGCGGTGCTCGACGGGTTCTCGGGCGCCGTGGGGAACAGCCCGACGCCGATGGCGGCGACGCCGGCGAGGTTGCCGGCGACGTCGTCGATGACGTCGTATCCACGGTAGGAAAACAGGAACGCCCCCACCGCGCACATGCTGCCGACGAAAACGCCGCGCATGTCGGTGTAGAAGTAGGCGCTGATCGAGTCCTGCAGTCCGCCGCCCTCGACGAGCAGCTTGCCGATGATCAGCACCGCCGGCAGGGCGACGCCGATCAGGCCGATGGCTCGCCGCAGGTACAGGTACGAGTGGACGAGAGTGTCCGATGGGGATCGTGTAGTCGGGGTCATGGCCGCCTCCGCGCGAAGTCGCTGTCTGCTTGATCGGCTCGTCGCGCCAGGGACCTTAGTCCTGACCTCGGGTTTTCACGTGATCGGCGGACACTTCGCGTTGTCGGACCCCCGAGCCGGTGCGAGGATGGCGGCCTGTTCCCTACCCGAGGAGCGAGCCATGGGCTCACAGCTCAACCCCTACATCAGCTTCGACGGCGACGCCCGCCAGGCCATGGAGTTCTACCAGGCGGTGTTCGGCGGCGAGCTGACTCTCAACACCTTCGGGCAGTTCGGCCAGGGCGGCGAGCTGGGCGACAAGATCATGCACGGCCAGCTGACCACCTCCAGCGGCTACACGATCATGGCCTCGGACACCCCGCCCGGCATGGAGTACAAGCCCGGCAGCAACATCACGGTGAGCCTGTCCGGCGACGACGAGGCGGAGCTGCGCGGCTACTGGGAGAAGCTGTCGGATGGCGGAACGGTGAGCACACCGTTGGAGAAGCAGATGTGGGGCGACGTGTTCGGCTCCTGTCAGGACAAGTTCGGCATCTACTGGTTGGTCAACATCGCGGGCTGACTGCCCCTTGCCTATAGTCCGGTGATCTGTATATACCGATCACGTGACTGATGGCGCGCTCAGAGAGCCGACCTTCCTCGTGCTGACCGCGCTCGCGGCCGGCCCCCAGCACGGCTACGGGATCCTGCTCGACGTGGAGCAGATCTCGGCCGGCCGGGTCCGACTGCGGGCCGGCACGCTCTACACCGCCCTCGACCGGCTGGTCGCCGACGACTGGGTGGCCGCGGACCGCGAGGAGGTGGTCGACGGGCGGCTCCGCCGGTACTACCGGCTGACCGACCGCGGCGCGGCCCGCCTCGCGACCGAAGTCGAACGGCTGCGCGTGACCACCCGCGCGGCCGAGACGCGCCTGCGCGCACGGACCGTCGGGGGGACGGCATGACCAGGGAACAGCATTACCGGCGACTGCTCGCCCTGTACCCGAGCGACCATCGTCGGCAGCACGGCGAGGAGATGCTCGGGGTGCTGCTGGCCGCGCACGGCGGCTGGCGCGACGACCTCGATCTGGTCCGCGGGGCGGCGGCGCTGCATCTGAGGCGGACGTTCAACATGGACGGTGGCGTCTCGCTGCGGGACGCGATGGTGGTCGTCAGCCTGCTGGGCCCGATCCTGCTGCTGTCCGGCGCGGCGCCCGACCTGCACGAGATCGCCTGGTGGTTCAAGGCGGACGGCCTCGTCGCCGTGGTGCCGTACGAGCAGGTGCCGGACTGGCCGGCTTGGGCGGCCTGGGCGGTGGTGGCCGTGCTGACGCTGTTCGGGGCCCGCCGCCCCGCCGCGGCGATGGCCTGGGTGGCCTGCGCCGTGCACCTGACGATCATCTCGGCCTTCCCGATCAACTACGCCGCGAACTACGAGAACACCGGCCTGCTGCTGCTCGGCGTGTTCACGACCATCGGCCTGACGTGGTCGGCTGGTCCGGCGCGCGGCAAGGAACTGGTCGGCCGGCGCGGCATCTGGCTCGCGTTCGGCGGCGTCGCCCTGTCGACGCTGATGGTGGCGATGATGTCGGCGCTGTACGCCCTGGGATTCTGGGCCTACCTGCTGGGCCCCTGGCTCGCCTGGGCCACGTTCGTGTTCGGCGGCTGTCTGGCCTGCCGCCGCGTGCCGGACCGGCGAACCGGCCGACACGCGGCGTTCGTGCTGGCGTTGCCGCTCGTGTCCAACCTGGTGGACTACGGGCTTTTCGCGCTTCTCGGGCCGCCGCTGTTCTGGACGCCCTCCGTCACGACCGCCCTCTTCTACGGCATCCCGACCCTGATGGTGTTGGCGGGCTTGGGAATTCTCGGCCGGATCAGGCGGTCCCTGCCGAACTGAGCACCTCGTGCAGCCGGGCCGCGAACTCGACGGGTCGCCGGGCGTAGCCGACGTGATCGCCCGGGAACTCGACGAGGTCGAGGCCGAGGCGTTCGGACAGCACGACGTTGGGCCGGTAGGCGACCAGGCCCCGCGACTCGTCGCCGCAGGCGAGGACCAGCTGGTCCTTGGCCGCGGCGAGCGCGGCCAGGTCGGGCACGTGCCGTGGGTACGGGACGAACTCGTGGTCGAACCAGAACGGCACGTTGTGCTTGGACCGCCCCATCATCTCGCGCATCGCCGGCGGCAGCTCGAAACCGGGCGGCGGGGCCTGCTGGGCCAGGCCGACGACCTTGCCGAACAGGCCCATCGCCGCCTCCGGCCCGTCGGTCCGGTACAGCTGGTACACCTCGTCCATCTCGGCCAACCGCTCGTCACGGTCGGGCAGCAGCGAGATCAGCGGCGGCTCGTGCGGCACGGCCTTCAGCACCACCGACGGGTGCTTGGCCAGCAGCTCCAGCGTGACGATGGCGCCGGAGCTGCTGCCGAACACGTAGCCGGGCTCGTCGGCCAGCAGCGCCCGGGCGTCCTCGACGTCGGCGGCCAGCTTGTCGGCCGGCACGGCGTCGACGGGGCTGCGGGCGAAGCCGGCCCGGTCGTACAGCACCACCTTGTAGCGGTCGGCCAGCTGCGCCGCCACGCCTTCGAACACGGTGCTGTCGCCGTTGCCGCCGACGATGAACAGCAGCACCGGACCGCTGCCCATCGTCTTGGTGTACAAGGTCATCGCGTCCCCCTCAACTGCTTGAGCGCCGTCTCCACGAGCCCGAGCAGCGGCACCGGAGGGTCCGCCCGCAGCCAGTGTTCGGACGCCACCTGGGTGGCGGCGGCGACCGCCGCCGCCACGATCTCCGGGTACATGCCGTGGTCACCGGGACCGAGCCGGTCGGCGATGGCCGCGGCCAGGCCCTTCTGCATCTTCACGTACGTCTTCAGCAGCTCGCCGGCCATCGCCGGCGAGGACAGCACGGGCCGCAGCCCGGCCAGCCACCCGGGCGGCGGCAGCTCGGCGGCCCCGGCGTGCACCTCGAGCACGGCGGCGGTGATCGCGTCCCACAGCGGCTCGTCGGCCGGCCGGTCGAGCAGGGCCTGGCCGACGCGGAAGACACGGTCGGACGCCCGGGACGAGATCGCCTCGTACTTGCTGGAGAAGTAGTTGTTGAAGGTGCGCGGGGACACGCCCGCCGCGGCGGCGATGTCCTCGACCAGCACGTTGTCCAGCCCGCGCTCGACGGCCAGGGTCAGCGCGGCCATGCTCAGCGCCTCGCGGGTGGCCACCTTCTTGCGCTCACGGAGTCCGGACACCCCACCACACTAGCAAAAGTTGCGGGGCGCGCAGTTATTTCCGGAGGAGTTGCCGGTCGGCGGCGCGCAGCGTGACCACGCGGGTGACCTTGCCGTCCTCGCCGTTCACGTCCCGCACGATCTCGAAGCCGGCCTTCAGGGCCATCGCCAGCGAGCGGGTGTTCTCGGCGGCGACACAGCCATGGATGGCGTCGAGGCCCAGCTCGTCGAAGCCGTAGTCGATCACACGATTGGACAGCTCGGTGCCCAGCCCCAGCCGCCACACGTCACGGACCAGGGCGCAGATCAGCTCGTGGCCGTCGACGTTGCCGGTCTTCTTCAGCTCGGCGTGGCCGACGTAGCGGCCGTCCAGCCGCACCGCCCACACGTCGAACATGTTCTTGGCGTACACCTCGGTGAACAACAGCCCGAAGAGCGATCTGATCGTCTCCTCGGGCTGTCGCTCCTGTCCCATCCACTTGCAGACCTCCTCGTCGCGTAACAGCGCGACGAAGTGTTCCTCGTCCTCGGGCGTGTAGGGGCTCAGCACCAGGCGCTCGGAGCGCAGCATGGGAGTCACGGCCGAACGCTATCCGCAGCCCGAAACGGCGGCAATAATCCTATCGTGCAAGGAAAATAGCCGATGGGGTGAGTAACGGGGGTCAGCGCGGCTCGACGTCAAGCGGAAGCTTGCGAACACTCACGATCATAGCCGGATTCTGGAACTCGACCGGCTCGTCGCGGGCCACCGAGAACCCGGAGTAGCGGCGGTGCAACGCTTCGAAGGCGATGCGGCCCTCCATGCGGGCCAGCGGCGTGCCGAGGCAGAAGTGGATGCCGTGGCCGAACGTCAGGTGCGGATTGGGTGTGCGGGCGAAGTCGAAGCGCTCCGGGTCGACGAAAACCCCGGGGTCGCGGTTGGCCGAGGCGATATTGGCCATGATGATCGAATTGGCTGGAATCGTGCGCCCGCCCAGTTCCACCTCCGCCGTGGTGCGCCGGCCGAGTTCGTTGAACGGCGGCAGACAGCGCAGGACTTCCTCCAGTGCCACCGGAATCCGGGACGGATCCTCGCGCAGCGCCGCGGAAACCTCGGGGTGGCGGTCGAAGCTGATGGTGGCGTTGCCGATCAGGGCCGTGGTGGTGATGTGGCCGGCCACCAACAGCAGCGCCACGAAGCCGACGATCTCCTGGTCCGTCAGGCTTTCCCCGTCGACCGAGGCCCGGATCAGCTTGCTGGTCAGGCCTTCGCTGGGGTTGGCCCGGTGGTGGCGGATGTGGGCCAGCACGTACTCGTTCATCTCACGGATCGTCGGCGCGATCAGCTCCAGCGCCGCCTCGATCTCGGCCATGGTGGAGCTTTCCGTGAGCTGGTCGCCGCTGAACAGCACCTTGGCCCACTTCTCGAACAGCTCCCGGTCCCGCGCCGGGATGCCCAGCAGCTCGGCGATCACCAGGATCGGCAGCGGATAGGCCAGCTCGTCGACGATGTCGACGCGGTCCTTGCCGGCCACGCCGTCCAGCAGCTGCTCGGTGATCTCCCAGATCCGCGGCTCCAGCCCGGCCACCGTGCGCGGGGTGAAGGCCTGGCTGACCAGGGTGCGCAGCTTGCGGTGGTTGGGCGGGTCCATCGTCAGGAACATGCCGCTGCGGAACGCCTCGAAGTCCTCCTGCACGGGCGCGAGACCGGAGAAGTCGCTGGAGAAGGCGCCCGGGTCGGACAGCACGCGGGAGACGGCGGCGTGGTCGAGCAGCCGCCACATGCCGTTCTCCTCGTCCAGGTAGACCGGCTCCGTGGCGCGCCGGTCGATCCACTGGTCCAGGCGGTCCTCGAAGGCGTACCGGGGCGGGGCGAGCGTCATGGGGTGGGCTCCTTGACTCGGTCGATGACGGGAAAGGCGCGCATGGTGGGGCTGACCGTGACGACGACGGTGACCACGGCGATGCCGGCCGCGCACAGCAGGATCGCGTTGACGCCGCCGAACTGCTGCACGAGCACGCCGCCGAGGGCCGGCCCGGTGGCGGCGGAGACGCCGGAGATCACCGCCATCACGCTGGTCATCCGGCCGTGCAGGCGTTCCGGGGTGAGCAGCAGCTGGGAGGTGGCGATCGTGGTGTTGGCGGTGGGTGGCAGCAAAGCCATGCCGGCGAACAGAATGCCGAGCACGTAGCCGTTGTCGACGAACACGGCCAGCGGCGTGAGCAGGGTCAGCACCCAGAACACGCCGGCGATGGACAGGAACGGGCTGATGGCCCGTTGCAGCGTAGGCGCGAGCAGGGCGCCCAGCAGGCCGCCGACGCCCAGCATGGCCGCCATGATGCCGATCTCGCCGGACGGCACGTTGCGTTCCTTGGCCAGCACGACGAGGATCACGTAGTAGGCGGAGAAGAAGAAGTTCAGGCTGATCGCGCAGGCCACGGTCGCCCGGACGTGCGGCTGCCGCCACACGAAACGCAGTCCCTCCACCATTTCCTTGCTGAGGTGGCCCTTCTCCACCTTCTCGGGCCGTCGGTAGGGGACGCGGACGAACAGCAGCAACACGAAGCTGATCAGGTGCGTCAGCACCTCGACCGCGAACGGCACGGCCCGCCCGACGGCGTAGAGGAAGCCGCCGGCCGCGGTGCCGGTGAGCTGGCCGAGGGCGCCACGGGCGGAGTTCATCGCCACGGCCGTCGACAGCTGCTCCTGCGACACGATCTGGGCCACGGCCGCGTTTTCCGCCGGCAGGAACAGCGCGCGGCACACACCCATCGTCGCTGCCACGAAGATCATGTGCGGCACGGTGGCGTGGTCCAGCAGCAGGGCGACGACCAGGCTGGCCACCACGATGCCTTGCGCCGCTTCGCAGCAGAGCATGACGATCTTGCGGTTCCACCGGTCGACCAGCGCCCCCGCCGGCAGGCCGGCGATCAGCTGGGCCGCCGCGTCGACACCGAGCACGAAGCCCGAGACGGCCGGCGAGCCGGTGATGGCCAGCACCAGCAGCGGGAAGGCGATCATGGACCCGCTGAAGCCGGCCGTGGACAGCGCCTGCCCGGCCCACAGGAGGCGGTAGGAGCGGTTCATCGGCTGTCCTCCGTGGTCACGGGGCGGCTGCGGGCGTTCATCGGCAGTCCTCGGCGATGGCACGCAGGGCCGCGGCGAAGTCGTGCACAACTGCGTCCACAGTGGATCGTTCGTGTCGGGATGGTTGGTAGAGCCAGGAGAAGGCCAGCTTCCCGTCCTGCACGGCGCCGACGACGTCCAGGAGATGGGCCTTGCGCTCGGCCGGGTCGTGGTCGCGGCCGAAGGAGCCGTGGGTGGCGGCGAACAGCCCGCCGCCGGCCTGGCCGTCGGCGGCGTCCCACTGGCCGAGGTAGTTGAAGGCGATGCCGGGCTCCACGACCGGGACGTCGCCACCCAGATAACGCAGCGCGCCATAGCCGAAACCGTTGTCCGGCACGGCTCGCAGCTGCTTGCGGACCGACTTGATCCGGCTGCGCCAGTCGCCCTGGACCTGCAAGGTCACCGGGAAGATCGTGGTGAACCAGCCGACCGTCCTAGTCAGGTCGACGTCGTCGAGCACGTCCTCGCGGCCGTGTCCTTCGAGGTCGATGGTGACCCGCTCCTCCCCCGTCCACTTGGACAGCGCGGAGGCCAGCGCGGTGAGCAACACGTCGTTGATCCGCGTGCGGTAGGCAGCGGGAGCCTTGCGCAGCAGGGCATCCGTGTCGGCCTCGTCGAGAATTACCGACACGGTGTCGGTCGCCGGGTCGTCGCCGTCGTGATCGACCGGCAGCTCCTCGGCGGCCTCGATGCCCTGCCAGTACTCGGCATCCAGCCCGCCGTTGCGGACGTGCTCGGTCAGGCGGTTGGACCATTCCTGGAACGACGTGGTCTTCGGCCCGAGGTCGATCTCCTCACCGCGGGCCGCCTGGCGATAGGCAGTGTCGAGGTCGTCGAGCAGGATCCGCCACGACACACCGTCCACGATGACGTGGTGCGCGGCCAGGAACAGCCATGGCCGGCCGTCCCGGTCGAACAGCACGGCCTTGAACAGCGGGCCGGTGGTCAGGTCGAGGCCGGCGTGCACCTCGTCGGCGAACTCCTCGCTGAACTCGTGCCGGATCAGCGCCGGGACCGGCTCCAGCGGGGCGTTGTACGGTTCCCCGTCGAACCGCATCCTCAGCGCGTCGTGGTGGCCCCACACCGCGTCCAGCGCCCGCTGCAATGCGGCCTCGTCCACGTCCTCGACGAGCTCGGCCAGCAGGGACTGGTTGAAGTGGTGGGGATTCACGGTGTGGTGCTGGAAGAACCAGTGCTGGATCGGGGTCAGCGGCACCGGGCCGGTGACCAGCTGCCGGCGCTCGCCGGCATTGGTCACGGCCGTCACCGCGGGCGCCAACTGCTCGATCGTCTGGTGCAGGAAGACGTCCTTGGACGCCAGGTGCAGGCCGGCCTGCCGGGCCCGGGACACCACCTGCATGCTGAGGATGGAATCGCCGCCGAGCTCGAAGAAGTTGTCGGTGATGCCGACGTTCTGGACACCGAGCACGTCCGACCAGATCTTGGCCAGCGCCTGCTCGATCTCCGTACTGGGCTCGACGTGTTCGCCGCTGGCCGTCACGGTCACGTCCGGCAGCCGCTTGCGGTCGACCTTGCCACTGGGGTTGAGCGGCAGCGCGTCCAGCTCCTGGAACGCCGCCGGCACCATGTAGTCCGGCAGCGTGCGGGCCAGGAAGTCCCTGAGGCCAGCTGTTTCGCCGACGACGTAGGCGATCAGGCGCTTGTCACGGGCGATCACCACCGCCTCGCGGATGTCAGGGCGCTGTCGGATGGCCGCCTCGACCTCGCCCAGTTCCACGCGAAAGCCACGGATCTTGACCTGGTCGTCCGCACGGCCGAGGAACTCCAACTGGCCGTCCGGCCGCCAGCGCACCACGTCGCCGGTGCGGTACATGCGGCCCGGCTCGAAGGGATTGGCGACGAACCGGGCGGCGGTCAGGCCGGGGCGGTCGAGGTAGCCGCGGGCCAGGCCGAGGCCGGCGACATAGAGCTCGCCGGCGACACCGATCGGGACCGGCTTCAGCGCGTCGTCGAGGACATAGGCCCTGGTGTTGCGGATCGGCCGCCCGATGGGCGGGACAACACCTGTTGTCAGCTCCTCGCTCCAGGTGCTGACCACGGTGGACTCCGTCGGCCCGTAAGCGTTGATCATGCGCCGGCCCGGGGCCCACCGGGTGACCAGTTCGGCCGAGCAGGCGTCGGCGCCCACGATCAGCGTGGTGAAGTTCGGCAACTCGACGTCGGGAAGCGTGCCCAGCGCGGCCGGCGGGATCAACGCGTGGGTGATCCGCTGACCGTCGAGCACCTCGGCCAGCTGTTCCCCGAGCAGCGGCCCGGGCGGCGGGACAACAAGTGTTGCCCCGGCCGGCAGCGTCATGCACAGCTCCAGGATCGACGCGTCGAAGCTGGGCGAGGAGAACGCCAGCACCCGGTCGCCGGGACGGACCCGGAAGTGGGCGATTTCCGCCGCCGCGAAGCTCGCCAGGCCGGTGTGCGTGACGACAACGCCCTTGGGTCGGCCGGTCGAGCCGGAGGTGTAGATCACGTAGGCCGGCTGGTCGATCCGGTGCGGGCGCTGTGGGTTCGCCTCGTCGCTGCCGGCGAAGTCGTCCAGGAGCAGCACCGGCAGTCCGGT
>NZ_KK037166.1:11248378-11259519 GCF_000568255.1 Kutzneria sp. 744 | reverse complement strand
GCCAGGGCGTTAGCCCGGGCATTCAGTTCGGCATAGGTCAGGGTCTCGGTGCCCATGACCGCAGTGGCCTTCGGCGTGCGGGCCGCCTGCTCCTCCACCAGTTCCGCCAGCGTGCACGGCTTGGTGGCGACGGTGGAGTTGTTCCAGGCCGCCAGCTTCTGGAGCTCATCGGCGGTGAGCAGCGGCAGCTCGGCGATCTTGGCCGACGGTTCGGCCGCGATGCCGTCGAGCAGGATGCCCAGGTGCTCGGTGAGGCGGGCGATGGTGTCGGCCTCGAACAGGTCGGCGTTGTAGGTCACGGCGACGAGCAGGTCGCCGCCCTGCTCCTGGAACTCGATGGTCACGTCGAAGTTCGCGGTCGTCAGCGGCAACTCGACGTCCTCGACCTCGATGCCCGGCAGCCGGGGCGCGGCCTGCGGGGCGTTCTGCAGCACGACCATGACCTGGAACAGCGGCGTGCGGCTGGGATCGCGCTGCGGCTGCACGGCGTCGACGACCCGCTCGAACGGAACGTCCTGGTGTTTGAACGCCTCCTGGACGTTGCCACGCACGGTGTCCAGGTAGTCGTCGAAGGTGCCGGCGACGGTCGAGCGCAGGACCAGGGTGTTGACGAAGAAGCCCACCACCCGGTCCAGCTCGGCGCGGTCGCGGCCGTTGGTGACGGTGCCGACGGTGACATCACGCTGGCCGGTCCAGCGGGACAGCAGGATGTTGCAGGCGGCGTTGAGGGTCGTGAACAACGTCGTCTCGTGACGGCGGCTGATCTCCCGTAGCCTGGTCGCGATCCGTTGCGGGACAACGGCCTCGTGCACGGCACCGGTCGTGGTGCGGACCGCCGGGCGGGGCCGGTCCGTGGGCAGGTCGGCGGCCGGCAGCTCGGCCAGGGTCTGCGTCCAGTACGCCAGCTGGCCGTCGAGGTCGCGGTTTCGTTGCCAGGCGGCGAAGTCCGCGTACTGGATCGTCGGCCGGTCCAGGGTCTCGCCGCGGTAGAGGGCCATCACCTCGTCGAGGATGACGCCGTTGGACCAGCCGTCGGTGACGATGTGGTGGATCTCCAGCGCGAGCACGTGCTCGTCGTCGGCCACGCGCTCCAGCCGCGGCCGGATCAGCGGGCCCCGGCGCAGGTCGAACGGCCGGTTGTCGGTGAATGCGACTTCGTGCGGCGGATGCACGATCTGCACGCCGTCGTCGAAGGTGGTGCGCAGCGCCTCGTGCCGGGCCACGACCTCGGTGAAGGCGTCGGCCAGGCGGTCGGCGTCCAGCGGACCCCTGAGCCTGATCGCCAGCGACGTCACATACTCGCCGTTCGGGGTTGAAACTGTCCAGGAACCACAACCGCTGCTGATTGTACGACTGCGGCAGCGGCACATCCCTTGGCGCGTGGAATTTCGGTCTCGGTGGCACCGAGGGTGCCGACGAGTTCGGCCACGGTCGGATGGGTGAACAGAACGCGCGGGGAGATCGACACATCGCAGTCGGCCAGCAGCCGCGAGACGAGCCGGATGCTGAGGATGGAGTCGCCGCCGAGCTCGAAGAAGTTGTCATCGATGCCGACCTTGGGCACGCCGAGCAGCTCCGCCCAGATGCCGGCGACGGTCGCTTCCAGCTCGTTGCGGGCTGCGACGAAGTCGGTGTCGGCGGCGGTCGGCTCCGGCAGTGCCCGGCGGTCGACCTTTCCGTTGCGGCTCAGCGGGAGTTCGTCCAGCGTGACCACGGTCGACGGCACCATGTACTCCGGCAGCACGGTCCGTAGCGCGGCCAGATCGGCGGTGCCGACGACGTAGGCGATGATCCGCTTGTCGCGGACGATCACCACCGCCTGGTCCACGTCGGCCTGCGCGGTGAGGGCCGTCTCGATCTCGCCGAGTTCGATCCGGAAGCCGCGAATCTTCACCTGGTCGTCGGCGCGGCCGAGGAACTCCAGCTCGCCGTCGACGCGGCGGACGATGTCCCCGGTCCGGTACATGCGTCGGCCGGCGTCGAACGGGTCGGCCACGAACCGGTCCGCCGTCAGGCCCGGCTGGTCGTGGTAGCCGCGGGCCAGTCCCGCGCCGGCGATGCACAGCTCCCCCGGCGCACCGTTGGGAACGGGCCTCAGGTCGGCGTCGAGGACGTAGGTGCGCATGTTGTCCAGGGGGCGGCCGATCGGCACCGAGTCGACAACATCTGTTGTCATGCGGTGCGCGGTCGCGAAGGTCGTGGTCTCCGTCGGCCCGTAGCCGTCGACCACCGCGATGCCCGGGCACGCCGCCAGCACTCGCCGCACGGCATTGGCCGGCACCACGTCGCCGCCGGTCCACACCTCCGTGACGCCGCTCAGGCAGTCCGGCGCGTCCTGGGCGATCATCCGGAACAGGCCTGCGGTCAGCCAGAGCCCGGTCACATCGACGCTTCGCAGGTCTTCGACCGTGAGGTCCGGCCGGCCGGTCAGCACCACTTCGCCGCCACGCAGCAACGGCACCCACAGCTCGTAGGTGGACGCGTCGAACGCCAGCGGCGAGTGCGCCAGCACCCTCTCGTGGCCTTGATCGAACCGGCTGTCGTGGGCCAGCGCCACGACGTCCCGATGCCGGACCGCCACACCCTTCGGCGTTCCCGTCGAGCCCGAGGTGTACATGACGTAGGCGAGGTTGTTCGGGTGCACCTCGACGTTCGGCACCGTCGCCGCCCCGTCCCCGGTGATCATCTCCGGGCCGATCACGATGCTGTCCCCGGCGATCGCCCGCCGCCGCTCCGCCGGCGCCCGGACGTCCAGCGGCACATAGGCCGCCCCCGCCTTGAGCACCGCGAGCTCGGCGATCACGTGCTCGATCGACGGCTCCAGCAGCAGCGCCACCCGGTCTTCGGCCCGCACCCCCATCGCCCGCAACCGGTGCGCCAGGTGGTTGGCCCGGCCGTCCAGCTCCGCGTACGTCAGGCTGATATCTCCGCAGGTCACCGCCACCGCCAACGGCGTCCGCGCCACCTGCTTGACGAACAGCGCCGGGATGCTAGCAGCCGGCACGTCCCGCCGCTCTCCAGCCGCCTCGTCGATCATGCTCCGCAGCTCGCCGGCGCCCAACCACGGTAGAGTCGATACGGGGGCGCTCAATTCCGAGACCATCGCACTGATCAACTTCTCAACACGTTCCAGCAGCTCAACAGCCGTTTTCGCGTCGAACAGCTCCGGGTCGTAGCCCAGGTCCAGGGTCAGCTCCGCGTCCATCGACGCCCGCAGGCACAGCGGGAAGTTCGTGACATCCCCGGACGCCACCGACAACACCCGCGGCGCCCCGGCCACCCCCGGCTCGCTGATCGGATAGTTCTCGAACACCACCATGCTGTCGAACCGGCTGCCGACCTGGATGAACCCGTTGTCCCGGGCCTCGCTCTGCTCGTCCTGCAACCGCCGCAGCCAGTCCCGCACCGGCGCCGCGCCACCGACATCAACGCGCGTCGGCACCGTGTTGATGAACAGCCCGATCATCGACTCCACGCCCGGCAGCTCGGCCGGCCGCCCGGAGATCGTCGTGCCGAACAGCACCGTCCGCTCCCCCGAGTACAGCGACAGCACCAGGCCCCACGCCGCCTGGATCATCGTGTTCACGGTGATCCCGTTGCGCCGGGCCACTTCCGCCAGCCCGCTGACCGTGATCCTCGTCGACGCGCTCGACCGCGACCGGTGCGCCTCGGCCGGCTGCCGGTCGTACGGCAGCGCCGTCCGCGCGACGCCGTCGAGCACGTCGCGCCAGTACTCCCCGGCCGCCGCGTGGTCCTGCTCCCCCAGCCATTCCAGGTAGTCGCGGAACGGCCGGCGGGTGATCGTCGGCGTGCGGCCGCAGTATTCCTCGCACACCTCGGTGAACACCTGGGCCAGGCTCCAGCCGTCCATCAGCACGTGGTGCGAGGTCCACGCCAGCTCGATCTCGTCGCCGTCCTCGATGACATCGACCCTGGTCAGCGGCGACCGGTCCAGGCTGATCGGGCCGTCGACCAGCCGCGCGGTGCGGTCGACGACCTGCACCGGCTCGTCGACGCCGGTCCATACCAGCCTTGTCCGCAGCGCCGGCGTCCGGTCGACAACCCGTTGCCACGCCTCGCGGAACCGGCCGGCGTCGTCGATGCCGGCCATGCGGATCCGGAGCGTGTCCACGTACAGGTCGGGATCCACCAAGCTGTGGAACAGCAGGCCCTTCTGCAACGGCGTGAGCGGGTACACGTCGTCCACGCTTCGGCCGTCGCCGACGATCGTGTCCACTTCGGACTGACTGAGCCGCGTCAGCGGGAAGTCCGAGGGCGTCCGGCCGCTGTTGGCCGCGCAGTGGGCCACGATCTCCCGCAGCCCGGCCAGCATCGTCTCGGCCAGGTTCCGCACCGTCTGCTCGTCGTGGACCTCCGGCGAGTAGGTCCAGCCCAGCTCCAGCTGCCCGTCCTGCACGATGCCGATCACGTCGACCAGGTACGTGCGGGAGCCTTCCTGGTCGCCGCCGCTGATCGACCGGTAGAAGCCGCTCGCGCTGTCGGCCCACTGGCCGTGGTAGTTGAAGCTGATGCCCGGCTTGATCTGCGGCGCCGTGCCGTGCAGATGCCGCAGCGCCCCGTAGCCGAGGCCATTCGACGGCACTGCCCGCAGCTGCTCCTTGACCGACTTGAGCTTTGTGCCCCAGTCCCCGGCCGGGATGGTCAGTGCCACCGGGTATTCCGCCGTGAACCAGCCGACCGTCCGTGACAGGTCGACACCGTCCACAATGTCCTCACGGCCGTGCCCTTCCAGGCCGATCAGCACCGTGTCCCGGCCGCACCAGCCGGCCACCGCCTGTCCGAGCGCGCTCAGCAGCACGTCGTTGACCTGGGTTCGGTAGGACTCCGGCACCTTGCGCAGCAAGGCATCCGTGGTTTCCCGGTCGAGCCGAACGGTGATCGTCTCGCTCGCGGCCGTGTTGCCCTGGCGATCGACCGGCAGGCTGCCGTCGGCTTCCGCCGCGCGCTCCCAATACCACAGGTCCGCAGCGAAGTCGTGGGCCGCGATCCGGCGGGACCAGTCCACATAGGACGTCGTCTTCGGCGGCAGCGGCCGGCCATGGTACGCCGACTCGATGTCGTCGAGCAGGATCCGCCAGGACACACCGTCGACGACCAGATGGTTGATCGTCAGCGCGAGGTTGGGGGCGTCAAAACTCCATCCCACGTGTTCGCTCTCCGCCTGCACCTCCTGCCGCCAGCCGCCATCGACCTGCGTGAACCTCGTGCGCAGCGCGTCGTGATGGCCGATCACCTCGTCCAGCGCCCGTCGCAGCCGCTCCACGTCGATGTCTTCGCCCAGTTCGGCGACGAGCGACATCGTGAACGCGTCCATGCCGCTGTTCAGGTACCACGCCTGGATCGGCGTCACCGGCGCCGTGCCGGTCGCGTCCGTGACGATCGCCCGCTCCGCCCGCACCACCCGAGCCAGCTCCGCCACCGTCTGGTGCCGGAACACGTCCTTGGACACCAGGTTCAGCCCGGCCGCCCGGGCCCTGGACACCACCTGGATGCTCAGGATCGAGTCCCCGCCCAGCGCGAAGAAGTTGTCCGTGACGCCCACGCGCTCGGCCCCCAGCACCTCCTCCCAGATCCGCGCCAGCACCCGTTCCTTCTCGCTGCGCGGCCCCACCCACTCCTCGGCCTCGACCACCGGCTCCGGCAGCGCCTTCCGATCGATCTTCCCGCTGCTCGTCGTCGGCAGCCGATCCATCGCCACGAACACCGACGGCACCATGTAGTCCGGCAGCGACTCCCGAAGCCGATCCTTGAGGCTGACAACAGCTGTTGTCGACACCGCGCCCGCGCTGATGTCCGCGACGCAGCGCGACATCTCGGCCGAGGTCGGCGTGACAACATCTGTTGTCGACGAACGGTCGACCACGTAGGCGACCAGCCGGTTGTCCAGCACCACGACCGCCGCCTGCTCGACCTCGGGCAGGCGCAGCAACGCCGCCTCGATCTCGCCCGGCTCGATGCGGAAGCCCCGCAGCTTGACCTGCTCGTCGACGCGGCCCAGGTACTCCAGGGATCCCTCGGTGGTCCAACGAACGCGGTCACCGGTGACGTAGAGGCGGCCGGCGCCGAAGGGGTTGGCGATGAAGCTGGCGGCGGTGAGCCGGGGCGGTTGAGGTAGCCGCGAGCCAACTGGGCGCCGGCTATGTGCAGCTGACCGGCGACGCCGACGGGCACCGGACGGAGCGAGTCATCGAGGACGTAAGCCCGGAGGTTGCTCAGCGGGCGGCCGATCACGGGGCGCGTGCCGGTGATCGGGGCGATGGTGGCGTCGACCGTGCACTCGGTGGGGCCGTACAGGTTGTAGGCCCGCGTTCCGGGCAACTGTTGAAGGTCGTGCCACAACTGCTCGTCGATCGCCTCGGCCCCGAGCACGAGCACAGGCGGCATCGGACGACCGGTGGTCAGCAGGTGGCGGATGAACGACGGAGTCGAGTTGACCAGGTCGACGTCGTGATCAAGCACGGTCTCGGGGTCGACGATGTGCAGCTCGTGGCCGGCCGCCATGAGCAGCAGGCCCTCCCACGCCGCGTCGAACGACAGCGATGCGGTGAGGGCGACCTTGAGCCACCGGCCGTCGGCGAAGTCGTCGCCGTGATCGAAGTGCAGGTTGGTCAGCGCCCGGTGGCTGATCACCACGCCCTTGGGCGTGCCGGTGGAGCCGGAGGTGTAGATGACATAGGCGGCGCTGTCGGGCTGCGGGGTCGGCAACGGCCTCGGCTCGGCATCGGTGGTCGCCGAGGTCAGCACCGACACGGGCTGCGCGTCGGCCTTGATGAACTCAGCGCGGTCGGTCGGCAGCTCGGGATCGAGGTAGAGCACGGCGGCGCCGGCCTTGTGCACGGCCAAGATGGCGATGACGGCGTCGGCGGAGCGCGGCATCGACACCGCGACGATGCGGTCAGGGCCGGCACCGCGATCCACCAGCTCGGCCGCCAGCCGGGAGGACCGGTCGTCGACCTCGGCGAAGGTCAGGCGGATGTCGTTGTGCACCAAGGCAACCGCGTCCGGGGTGACCAGAGCCTGGGCGGTGAGGATCGACGGGAACGTGGTGGCCGGAACCTCGGTCGACGTGCCGGACCACTCCACCAGCTGTGCGACCTCGGCCGACGTGAGCAGCGGCAGCTCGGCCAACGGCCGGTCGGGGTTGTCGGCGACGGCGGCCAGCAGGGTGCGCAGGTGGCCGATGAGACGAGCGATGGTCGAGGCGTCGAACAGGTCGGTGTTGTAGTTGACCAGGCCCCGCAGCTGGGAGCCGGCCTCGGCGAACTCGAAGGTCAGATCGAAGCTGGCGGTGGTCATGGGCAGCGCCAGCTCGGAGGCGGTGAGCCCGTCGAACGACGGCAGCTTGGCCCCGCTGTTCTGCAACGTGACCATGGCCTGGAACAGGGGCGAACGGCTGGTGTCGCGAGAGGGCTGCACCTCGTCGACGACCCGCTCGAAGGGAACATCCTGGTGGGCGAAGGCCTCCAGGACCGATTCCCGAACGGCAGCGGCGAACTCACGGAAGGTCTGCCGACCGTCCACACGGGACCGGAGCACGACGGTGTTGACGAACATGCCGACAACCCGTTCCAGCTGCGGGTTGTCGCGGCCCGAGGTGACGGTGCCGACGGCGATGTCGTCCTGGCCGGTCCACCGCGCCAACAGCGCCTGGCAGGCGGCCACGAGCGTCATGAACAGGGTGCAGTCGGCGAGACGAACCGAATGCAGGTCGAACTCGATGGCGGCGCCGTTGTGGGTCTGCGTGGCCGGGCGAGGACGGTCGGTGGGCAGCTCCAGGGCGGGGACGTCCCGCAGACGGTCGCGCCAGTAGGACAGCTGGCCGTCCAGGTCCTGACCACGTTGCCACGCGGCGAAATCGGCGTACTGGAGCCCCACCTCGGGCAGCGCGGAACCGTTGTACAGGGCGGAAAGCTCGTCGACCAGGACGCCGATGGACCAGCCGTCGGTGATGATGTGGTGCATCGACAGCACGAGCTCGTGCTCACGCGGCGACGACTCGGTCAGCCGGATCCGCAGCAGAGGGCCGTTGACCAGGTCGAACGGGCCGTCTGCGTCGGTGAACTCGGCCTCGTGGGGCGGATGCACGACCAGACCCGGGCGGTCGGAGACGGTGGTGCGCAGGGACTCGTGCCGAGCGATCAAGGTGGTCAGCGCGGACCTGAGCCTCGGCTCATCCAGCTCGCCCAACAGCTTCACCGCGAAGACGGTCGTGTACTCGGTGCTGTCGGGATCGAACTGGTGCAGGAACCACAGTCGTTGCTGGGCATAGGACAGCGGCAACTCACCATCGCGGGGCACGGCCGGGATGACGGTGAGTTCCGAAGACCCCGGCAGCGCGGCGGCCAGGGCGGCGACGGTCGGGGCGGTGAACAGGACACGCGGGGAGACCTCGACGCCGAACTCGGCGCGCAGCCGGGAGGTGATCCGGATGCTGAGGATGGAGTCGCCGCCGAGCTCGAAGTAGTTGTCCTCCAGGCCAACCCGCTCGACACCGAGGGTCTCGGCCCAGATCGCGGCGATCTTGCGCTGCTCCTCGGTGGCCGGCGGGACATAGCCGCGGCTGACGACCTCGGGGGCCGGCAACGCGCGGCGGTCGAGCTTGCCGTTGCGGGTCAACGGAATCTCGTCGACACGCACGAAGGCGGCCGGAATCATGTGATCCGGCAACGTCTTGGCCAGGTGCTCGCGCAGCCCCTCGGTGTCGCCGACGACATAGGCCACGAGCCGGTGGTGGCCCGGAGTGTCCTCGCGTGGGATTACGGCCGTGGCGGTGACCTGCGGTGACGTCAGCAGCGCGGCCTCGATCTCGCCGAGCTCGATGCGGAAGCCGCGAATCTTGACCTGGTGGTCGGCGCGGCCGAAGTACTCCAGCTCGCCGTCCGCTCGCCACCGGGCCAGGTCGCCGGTCCGATACATGCGACTGCCCGGGTCGAACGGGTTCGCGATGAACCGGGCCGCAGTCAGGCCGGGACGATTCAGGTAGCCGCGCGCGAGGCCGGCGCCGGCGACGTACATCTCGCCGATCACGCCGGCCGGCACCGGGTTGAGATCCGGGTCCAGCACGTAGACACGGAGGTCGGGCAGGCCGACGCCGATGGTGTTGCCGGCACTGGCATCGAGTGCGCGATGGGTGACGTGCACGGTCGTCTCGGTGATGCCGTACATGTTGACCAGCTCGACCTTGCCCCACCACGCGTCCAGCCGCCGCGCGTCGAGCGCTTCACCGCCGAAGATCACGTACCGCAGCGACAGGCCATCCACCGGTTCCAGCTGGTAGAAGGCCGACGGCGTCTGGTTGAGCACGGTGACGCGCTCGTCGACCAGCAGCCGCAGGAAGTCCCGTGGCGAACGGGAAACCGCGTGCGGCACGACAACCAGCCGGCCGCCGTGCAGCAGCGGGCCCCACAGCTCCCACACCGAGAAGTCGAACGCGTACGAGTGGAACAGCGTCCAGACATCGTTGCTGCCGAAGGAGAACAGGTCACGGGTCGAGGCGAAGAGCCGGGTCACGTTGGCGTGCGTGACCACCACGCCCTTGGGCACACCGGTCGAGCCGGAAGTGTAGATCAGATAGGCCGGGCTCTCGGGTGTGATCAGCACGTCCGGGTCGGTGCACGGCTCGCCGTCGGCCTCGACCGAGGTCAGCATCAGCAGGGCGTTGCTGTCCTCCAGCATCCGCTCGACCCGGTCCCGTGGGTAGTCGGGGTCGATCGGCAGGTACGCGGCGCCGGCCTTCAACACCGCCAGCACGGCGACGACCAGGTCGGCGGTCCGCGGCAGGCACAGGGCGACGAAGGTCTCCGGGCCGGCACCGGCGGCGATCAGCCGGTGCGCCAACCGGTTGGCCCGGGCATTCAGGTCCGCATAGGACAGACTCGTCCCCTCGGACGTCAGCGCGACGGCGTTCGGGTGGGCCTCGACCTGCGCGGCGAACAGGGAGGTGATCGTCGGGGCCGGGAGACCGACGGCGTTGCCCTGCCAGCCGGCCAGCACGTTGTGCCGCTCGGCCTCGGACATCCACGACAGGTTGCGCAGCTGATCGTCAGCGAAGCTGACGATCAGCGTCTGCAACCGGTCGGCCATCGTCTCGGCCGTCCGCGCATCGAACAGGGCCGGATCGGTGGCCAGCTCGAAGGTCAGGCGGCGGTCGAGGTAGGCCCGCAGCACGACCGGAAAGTTGGTGCTGTCCGTGGCCTCGACGTGCTGCACGGCCACGCCGGCCCGCTCGTCGAACGGGTAGTTCTCGAACGCCACCATGCTGTCGAACAGGTTCTGCCCGGCCGGCACGTCGCTGTAGGCGCGGAGCCTGCCCAGCGCCACGAAGTCGTAGCGGCGCGACTCGGTCTGCCGCTCCTGCACCGACCGCAGCCACGGCACCAGCCGCTCCTGGCTGCGCACCTGGACCCGGGTCGGGATGGTGTTGATGAACATGCCGATCATCGACTCGACGCCGGGCAGGTCGTCCGGACGCCCGGAGACCGTGGTGCCGAACACGACGTCGTCGGTGCCGCTCTGCCGGGCCAGCAACAGCGCCCATGCGCCCTGCACGACGGTGTTCACGGTCAACCCGTTGCGCTGCGCGAACTCCCGCAGCCGAACGGACTGCTCCTCCGACAGCGACACCCGCACCGACTGCGAGGACCGGGCCTGGTGTGCCTGCGCCGGCTGACGGTCGTACGGCAGCGGTGTCGGCGCCTCGAAGCCGCCGAGCTCCTCCCGCCAGAACGCTTCGGCCGCGGCCGAGTCCTGCGACGACAGCCAGGACAGGTAGTCGCGGAACGGCCGGCGGACCGTGGTGACCTGGCCGCCGTACTGGGCGCAGACCTCCTCGAACACCTGCCCGAGGCTCCAGCCGTCCAGCATGATGTGGTGCGAGGTCCAGGCCAGTCGGATCCGGTCGCCGCCCAGCGGCACGATCGCCAGCCGCATCAGCGGAGCTTGAGTGAGGTCGAGGTCGGTGTCGTCGGAGTCCTGGTAGGCGATGGGCACGGTGACATGCCGCTGCACGATCTGCACCGGCTCGTCGAGCCCGTCCCAGGCCAGCCGCGTGCGCAGCGCCGGCGTGCGGTCCACGACCGCCTGCCATGCCGCCCCGAACGCCGCTGCGTCCGCGATGCCGT
>NZ_KK037166.1:11199779-11248256 GCF_000568255.1 Kutzneria sp. 744 | reverse complement strand
GTCGTCGCGGCCGGTCCAGTCGGCCAGCGCCTGACCGAGTGCACTCAGCAGCACGTCGTTGACCTGCGTGCGATAGACGTCCGGGACCTTGTGCAGCAGCGCGTCCGTCTCCTCGCGGCCGAGGCTGACGGTCATCGTCCGGGTCGAGCCGGAGGTGTTCTCGCCGATGTGGTCGGTCGGCAGCGGCTCGCCATCGGTGATCTGCTGCCAGTACGGCAGATCCTCGTCGAAGGTGTGCCCGTTGAGCCGGTGCGCCCACTGGGTGAACGCGGTGCCGGTCGGCTCCGGCGCCGAGCCGTCGTAGGCGGCCTCGATGTCGCCGAGCAGCAGCCGCAGCGAGACGCCGTCCACGACGAGGTGGTGGATCGCCAGGAACAGCAAGGGGGTCTCGCCTGGGATGAAGATCGCCTTCACCATGCGGCCGGTGGTGATGTCCAGGCCGTCGCGGCTGACCTCCGTGCCGTCCTCGAGGATCCCGGTCGGCGCGGCCGCCGGCTCCTGCCGCCAAACGCCGTCGTCGCAGGTGAAACGGGTGTGCAGGGCCTCGTGATGGGCGATCACGGTGTCGATCGCGGCCGACAGCCGAGCCCGGTCCACGTCGGCCGGCAGCTCCAGCAGCATCGACATCGTGAAGTGGTTCAGCGGCCCGTACGTCTCGAAGAACCAGTGCTGGATCGGCGTCAGCGGCGCGGGGCCGGCGATGACCGGCGCCGCGACCTCGGCTTCGGTCCGGACCACCAGCGCCAGGTCGGCGATCGTCTGGTGAGTGAACAGGTCCCGCGAGGTCAGCCTCAGCCCGGCGGCCCGAGCGCGGGACACCACCTGGATGCTGAGGATGGAGTCGCCGCCCAGCGCGAAGAAGTTGTCCCGCACGCCGATCCGGTCGCTGCCGAGCACGCCGGCCCAGATCTCGGCCAGCAGCCGCTCGTTGTCCGTGCGCGGCGCGACCCACTCCGCGGTCTGCGCCACGGGCGCCGGCAAGGCCTTCCGGTCGAGCTTGCCGGTGCTGCTGACCGGCAGCTCGTCCAGCTGCACGAACACCGCCGGCACCATGTAGTCCGGCAGCGATTCGCGAAGTCGTTCCCGCAGGGACGAGGTGTCCCCCACCACGTAGCCGACGAGTCTGTTGTCCCGCACGACGACCGCGGCCGCGTCGACCTCGGGCAGCCGGAGCAGCGCGGCCTCGACCTCGCCCGGCTCGATGCGGAAGCCCCGGATCTTGACCTGGTCGTCGGCCCGACCGATGTACTCCAGACGCCCGTCGGCCCGCCGACGCACCAGGTCACCGGTCCGGTACAGCCGGCCGTCACCGAAGGGATTGGCCACGAAGCGATCGGCGGTCAGGCCGGGCCGGTTCAGGTAGCCGCGGGCGACCTGCGCGCCGGCCAGGCACAGCTCCCCCACCACGCCGGTCGGCACCGGTCGCAGGTAGCCGTCCAGGACATAGGCCTGCATGTTCCGCAGCGGACGGCCCAAAGAGGACTGATCACCAGCGACGACGCAGGACAACGCGTCGACCGTGCACTCGGTGGGGCCGTAGAAGTTGTGCGCGGTGGTTCCGTCGACGGCCGCGAGTTCCCGCCAGAGCTCGTCGCTGAGGGCCTCGCCGCCGAGCATCAGCACGGCCGGGCGGTGGCGCGGATCGGTCAGCAGGCCGGCCGGCAGGAGTTGCCGCAGGTAGGTCGGGGTGAGGTCGAGGAAGTCGATCCCGTTGCCCGCCACATAGTCCACGAGGGCGTCGGCGTCCATCCGGGTCTCGTCGTCGATCACGTGCAGCTCATGGCCGTCGGCCAGCAGCACCGGGCCTTCGAGGGAGGTGTCGAAGGAGAACACGGCGGTGGTCGCCACCCGCAGCCGACGGCCGGCGGCGAAGTCGTTGCGGTGGTTGAACAGCAGGTTCACCAGGTTGCGGTGCTCGACCGCGACGCCCTTGGGGGTGCCGGTGGAGCCGGAGGTGTAGATGATGTAGGCGGTGCTGTCCGTCCGCACCGGACAGTCCGGATTGGTCTCCGGCATGCCGGCCGCGTCCGAAAGCACCACTCGGCCACCCACCACAGGTGTGGTGGTGTCGCCCGGTTCGACCACCACAAGTGTGGTGCCGGCGTCGCGAAGCAGCAGATCAACACGGTCCTTGGGCAGTCCGCGGTCCACCGGCAGGTACACCGCGCCCGCCTTGAACACCGCCAGCATCGCGATGACCAGTTCGGCCGAACGGGGCAGCGCAAGGGCAACGACCCGCTCCGGTCCCGCGCCCGACGCGATCAGGCGGTGGGCCAAGCGGTTCACGCGGGCGTTGAGCTCGGCGTAGGTGAATTCTGTGTCCTGGAACACCAGCGCGCGGGCGGTCGGCGCCTTGGCCACCGTCTCCTCGAAGACCTCGACAATGGTGGAGGCCGTCACGTCCAGAGCGGTGTCGTTGGCCTCGACAAGCAGCCGTGACCGCTCGTCCGCGGCCAGCAGGGGCAGGTCACCGACCCGCCGGACCGAAGTGATCTCCATCAGCAGCGTGGAAAGGTGCCCGGCCATCCGTGACACCGTGTCCGCGTCGAACAGGTCGGTGCTGTACTCCACGGATCCAACCAGGCCGTCGCCGGTGTCCTGGAACTCGAAGCTGAGGTCGAAGGTCGCGGACCGCCGGGTCACGTCGACCGGTTCCACCGCGAGGGCGCCGAACTCGGGCTGGCTTCCGGCCGACCCGTGCAGCAGCACCAGCACGTCGAACAACGGGTTCCGACTGGGATCCCGCTCCAGCCGCAAGGCCTCCACGACCTTGTCGAACGGCGCCTCGGCGTGCTCCAACGACGTCAGCACGGTCGTCCTGACCTGCGCCAGGAAGTCGCCGAAGGACACCTCGTCGTCCACTGTGGACCGCAGCACCACGGTGTTGACGAAAAAGCCGACCATCCGCTCCAGCTCGGGCCGGTTGCGGACGTTCACCACCGAGCCGACGGCGATGTCCGGTCGGCCGGTGTATCGGGCCAGCAGGATCTGACAGGCCGCCACCAGCACGGTGTACAGCGTGGTGTCGTGCTCGCGGGCCAGCTCCGACAGCCGCTGGGAAACCGCTGCCGGCAGCCGGAAGTCGTGCACGGCGCCGGCCGAGGTCCGCACCGCCGGGCGCGGCCGGTCGGTCGGGAACTCCAGCGGCTCCACACCGGCCAGCTGCGAGGTCCAGTGCTCCAGGTGCTTGTCCAGCGAGCGGCCACGCTGCCACACGGCGTAGTCCGCGTACTGAGCCGTGGGCTCGGCCAGGGTTGCGCCGCCGTACAGGCGACCCAACTCGTCGATCATGATACCCATCGAGGCGCCATCGGTGATCACGTGGTGCGCGGTCAGCAGCAGCACGTGGTCGCCGGCGGCCAGCCGGACCAGAAGTGCCCGCAGCAGCGGGCTTTTCCGCAGGTCGAACGGCCGCGAGTACTCGTCGGCCAGCACCTGGTCCAGCTCCGCAGGCTCCTCGACCACACGCAGCGGGACGTCGACGGCCTCGGCGATGGCCTGCACCGCGACGCCGTCCACAACGGACACCGTGGTACGCAACGACTCGTGCCGGGCGACCAGCGCGGCGATCGCGGCGGTCAGCGCCGGCACGTCGAGGTCGCCGGACAGCCGCAGCGCGACGGCGCTGTTGTACTCCGACTCCCCCGGCCGCAGCTCGTCGAGGAACCACAGGCGCTGCTGGGCGTACGACAGCGGCAGCGCCGAGGTCCGATCGGCGCGCGGGATGCCGTCGGACGCCTTCGCCCGCCCGGCGAGTCGTCGCCTGAGCTGCTCGCGCAGTTCCGCCGGCAGCGCGTCGATGCGGCTCTGCCTCGATGTCGTCATGATGTCCGTTTCTCTCCAGAGGTGGTCGAGACAGTGGTCGCTCAGCGGCGGGCGGCCACGCGGCCGCCGGTCTGCAGGCCGCTGACCAGGCCCGTCGACGGGTCGCGCAGGAAGCGGCCGCCGAGCACGCGGCGTCCAGACTCGGGCTCCAGCACGGAAAAGGCCCAGTCGGCATGCACCGTCAGCTCCGGGTACAGCTCGCCGCCGACGCGCAGCACGCCGTCGCCGGCGTCGACGAAGTACTCCATGTCGCCGTTGGCGTAGCTGCCGGTCAGCCCGGCCGGCATCGGCATCTCGTCACGGCGGTGGGACAGGTCGTAGTCGGCCACGTCGAGGCCGAGCGCGCGGAGCCGGCCGACAAGATCCATCCACAGTGCCGCACCGGAAACGGCGTTGGTGGTCAGCGCGACGACCTGGCCGCCGGTGGGGTCGATGCGCAGGTGGCAGGACGTGCCGTCGGCGGTGCCGTCGTGGCCGACCCAGCCGTCGAACACCGCGAGGCCGAGGCCCCAGCCGTTGGCCAGTCCGAACGGGACGACGCCCGGCACCTGCCGGCGCATCGTGCGAAGCAGCTGCGGGGTCAGCGGACCGTCGCCGGTCACGTGCATGAGCCCGAAGGTCACGAGGTCCTCGGCGCTCAGCGCCAGCGCCCCGGCGCCGGCCTCGATCTCCTGCAGGGTCTGCTCGACCTCGATGCCACGACCGGCGTGTCCGGCCATGAAGGTCCCTACGGATCGCTTTCCGCCGTGCTCCACGGTGAACGCCGGCTCGATCCCCAGCGGGGTGAGCAGCAGCGCCTCGACCGCCTCCCACCAGTCCATCCCGGTGATCTCCTCCACCAGCCGGGACAGCAGCACGTAGCCGACGTTGGAGTAGGAGAAGCCGAGTCCGGGCCGCAGCACCAGTTCCGCGTCCCGGCAGGCCCGTAAGTACTGGCGGGCCGAGGAGGTCTCGCCGCCCAGGGCCGCCGGCAGGCCGCTGGTGTGGCTGAGCAGCTGCCGCACGGTCAGCCGCCCGACCCGTGGACCCAGATCCCCCAGGTGCTCGCCGAGCCGGTCCTCCAGGTCGAGGTCGCCGTCCGCGACCAGCAGCATGGCCAGCGTCGCGGTGAACGGCTTGGTGATCGACCCGATCGGATACTTGCCGGCCGCGCCGACGGTGATCGTCTCACCGCCGGTGTGCACGGACAGCTGCGCCGCCGGCACATCGTGCCTGGCCATGAGATCCCGCAGCGTCACCGCCAGCGTCGATCTGTCTACATCGGACCGGACCGTCGAGGTCACGGCATGCCTCCCCAGTTGGTGTTTCTGACCACGGGCTTGTTTTCAGTCTTCCCTGAAGTAATAGTGTTATTGATTGGCGGTCATCCACTCCCGCAGGCTGCGCGGACGCATGTCGGTCCACACCTGGTCGACGTGGTCCATGCACTCCTGCTTGCCGCCCTGGAAGCCGGTCGGCCGCCAGCCGGCCGGGACCTCGTTGGCCAGCGGCCACAGCGAGTACTGCTCCTCGTCGTTGACCAGCACCTGGTAGTCGATGTCGTCGCGCACTGTCTTGTGTCCCTTCACAGTTCCTCGTCGCCGAAGGCGACCCGTTCCAGTTCGAGCAGGACCCGCTCCTCGATGAGCTCGGCGAGGACGGTCACGGTTGCGCTGGCCAGCACGTCACGCGGCGTCAGCTCGACGTCGAACGCGGTGCGCACCATGGAAGTGATGTGCAGGCTGCGCACGGAGTCGCCGCCCAGGTCGTAGAAGTTGTCGGTGGCGCCGACGCGGTCGAGCTGCAACGCCTCGGCCCAGATGCCGGCCAGCACCTGTTCGGTCTCGGTCTCCGGCGCGGTGTAACCGGTGGTCGGCAGCTCCTGGGTGGGTGCCGGCAGCGCGCGCCGGTCGAGCTTTCCGTTGGGGGTCAACGGGAGCTCGTCCAACGGCACGAAGAGCGACGGCACCATGTGCTCCGGCAGCCGGCCGCCCAGGTATTCCCGCAGTCCTTCGGTCTTCCCCACGATGTACCCGATCAGGCGCTGTTCAACCGCGATGACGGCCGCCGCCTTGACGTCGGGCCGGGCCGTGAGGACGGCCTCGATCTCCCCCAGCTCGACCCGGAAGCCGCGGATCTTGACCTGGTTGTCGGCGCGGCCGAGGAACTCCAGCTCGCCCTTGGGGTTCCACCGGACCAGGTCACCGGTGCGGTACATCCGGGCGCCGGGCTCGAAGGGGTTGGCCACGAACCGCGAGGCCGTGAGGCCGGCACGGTCGAGATAGCCGCGGGCGAGGCCGATGCCGGCGACATAGAGCTCCCCCGGCACGCCGCGCGGAACCGGCCGCAGCCCGTCGTCCAGCACATAGGCCTTGGTGTTCCTGATCGGGCGGCCGATCGGCGGCGTGCCACCGGGTTCGAGCGGATCGCTCCAGGTTGCGACCACAGTGGACTCTGTCGGACCGTAAGCATTGATCAGCCGGCGGCCGGGCGCCCACCGGGCCACGAGATCCGGCGTACAGGCGTCGCCGCCGAGAATCAGTGTCCGCAGCGACGGCAGCGGGACCTCGGGCACAGTGGCCATGGCGACCGGCGGGACCAGGGCGTGCGTGACCTGGCGGCCGCTGAACACCGCGGCGAGATGCTCCCCCAGCAGCGGTCCCGGCGGCGGGACGACCAGCGCCGCGCCGGCCGGCAACGACATGCACAGTTCGAGCACGGAGGCGTCGAAGCTCGGCGAGGCGAACTGGAGCACCCGGTCGCCGGGGCGGACGTCGAAGTGCTCGATCTCCGCCGCGGAGAAGCTGGCCAGGCCGGCATGCGTGACGACAACGCCCTTGGGGCGGCCGGTCGAGCCGGAGGTGTAGATCACGTAGGCCGGGCTGGTCGGCGACAGGGATCGAGTCACCGGTTCGTCCGAATAGGACGCTTCGGAGCCGTCCATGACGATATCCGCCGGCAATGGGCTGTCCGGCATGGTGATCGTGAGCACCGGCTTGGCGTCGGCGAGCATGAACTCGATGCGCTCCGCCGGGTAGGCGGGGTCGACCGGCAGGTAGGCGGCGCCGGCCTTGAGTACCGCGAGCTGGGCGACGATGATCTCCAGCGACCGGGGCAGGGCCAGCGCGACGATCTTCTCCGGGCCGGCCCCGGCGGCGATCAGCTTGCGGGCCAACCGGTTGGCCCGCCGGTCCAACTCGGCGAACGTCAGCGTGGTGTCGGCCAGGACCGCGATCGCCTCGGGGGTGCGGGCGGTCTGGGCCTCGATCAGCTCCGGCAACGTCGCCGGCACGACCACCCGCTCGGTGGCGTTCACGCTGGTCAGCACGTGTTCCCGTTCGTCGGCGGTGAGCACGTCGATGTCGCCGAGGAGGGGGTTGTCGCACAGGGCTTCCACGACGCGGACCAGGTGGCCGACCATGCGCCGCACGGTGTCCGGCTCGAACAGCTCGGGGTCGTAGCCGATGCCGAGGGTCAGGGTCTCCCCCGGCACGCCGACGACGGTCAGCGCGTAGTTCGTCGCCTCGGTGGCGTCGAGGTCGCGGATGCCGCCCTTCTCACTGACCGGGTAGTTCTCGAACACCACGGCGCTGTCGAACAGCGTCGGCACACCGGCCGAAGATTGCAGGCGCGACAGGGGAACGTACTCGAACCGCCGCGATTCCGCCTGCGCCTGCTGCATCTCCTGCAACCAGTCCACGGCGGACACTCCGGCGTCCACGGTGGCCCGGACCGGCAGGGTGTTGATGAAGATGCCGGCGATGTCGTCGGCGCCGGGCAGGTCGGTCGGCCGACCGGAGACGGTCGCCCCGAAGCAGACGTCGCCCTGCCCGCTGTAGCGGGACAGCAGCAACGCCCAAGCGCCCTGCACGACCGCGTTCACGGTCAGCCGGCGGCTGCGGGCGAACTCGTGCACCCGGCCGGCCGCCCGCTCATCCAGCCGCGCCGACACCCACTCGGTGGAGGCCGTGTCGTGGCTGGTGGTCGGCGTGCGGTCGAACGGCAGCGGCGTCGGGCCCTCGATGCCGGCCAACACATCGCGCCAGTACTCATCGGCGGTGTCGAGGTCCTGCCGGCGCAGCCAGGCCACATACTCCGAGAACGGCCGGCGCACGGGGATTTCCGTGCCCAACACGTCCGACAGGACCTGGAACACCGACCAGCCGTCGAGCAGCACGTGATGGAAGGACCAGACCACCTGCACCTCGGTGGCCGACAGCCGGGCCAGAGTGATCCGCAGCAGGGGGCCGGCGGCGAGGTTGAAGCCCTCGGCCCGATCGGTGGCCAGGAGATCCGCCAGCAGCGGCTCGCGGTTGAGGCCCTGCCAGTCGTACATGGCGATCGGCACGATCACGTGTCGATCGACGACCTGCACCGGCTCCGGCACGCCGTCCCACACGATCCGGCTGCGCAGCACCGGGGTCCGATCCACCACCCGCTGCCAGGCCGCGGCCAGTCGCGACACGTCCGGCGCGTCCTCGAGCACGAAGGCGACCTGCTCGAAGTAGAGGCCACGGTCCTGTTGGGACAGTCCGTGGAACACCATGCCGGCCTGCATCGGCGTGAGCGGGTAAATGTCCTCGATCTCCCGGCCGTCGCCGGCGAGCCGGTCGACCTGGTGCTGGGCCAGCCCCGCCAGCGGGAAGTCGGACGGTGTGCGGCCGCCGGCGCCGGGCTCGGCGCAGTGCCGGATGATCTCGTGCAGCGCGGCGACGAGGTCGCCGGCGAGCCGGCGGATGGTCGACTCACGGTGCAGTTCCGTGCAGTACTGCCAGGTCAGCTCCAGCTTGCCGCTTTGGACCAGCCCGACGACGTCGAGCTGGTGCGGGCGGTGCTCGTCCGGGCTGATCGAGGAGTCGAGCGTGCCGGCGTCGGTGAACTGGCCGAGGTAGTTGAAGCTGATCCGGGGCTCGGCGGTGGCATGAACCAGGCCGGCGACGCCCTTGTTCGGCGCCACCCGCAGCTGTTCCTTGACGGACTTGAGCGTGTCGGCCCAGCCGCCGCCGATGGTCAGTTCCACCGGGTACATCGAGGTGAACCAGCCGACCGTGCGGGACAGGTCGACGTCCTCGAACAGCTGCTCCCGGCCGTGGCCCTCCAAGTCGATCAGCACCCGGTCGCGGCCGGTCCAGTCGGCCAGCACCCGGCCCAGCGCCGCCAGCAGGACGTCGTCGACCTGGGTGCGGTAGACGCCCGGAACGTCCTGGAGCAGGGCCTTGGTCTGGATGGCGTCGAGGCCGACAACAACTGTTGTCGTGGTGGCGAAGGTATTGGGGCCGTTGCCGTCCGTCGGCAGGGTCGGATCGGCGGTCATGCCCGTCCAGTAGGCGAGCTCCGCGCCGAAGTCATGCTTGTCCAGGCGCTGAGACCACTCACGGAACGAGGTTGTCTTGGGCGGCAGGGCCTTGCGGTGGTAGGCCGCCTCCAGGTCCTCGACCAGCACACGCCAGGAGACGCCGTCGATCACCAGGTGGTGCGCGGTCAGCACCAGCACGTTCGGCTCGGCCAGTCGAGCGGTGATCACCGGGCCGTCGGCGAGGTTGATCTCGGCGTCGAGGATCTCCGACGACTCGTCGGGGGCGTTGTGCTGCCACCACGTGCGGTCGATGCGGTGGAATCGCATGCGCAGGGCATCGTGGTGCGCGACCACCGTGGCCAGCGCGGCCCGGAGCTGCGGGACATGGAAGTCCTGTGGCCACTCGATGCGCATGGACTGCGTGAACGACTCCGGCGCAACCAGGTCACCGTCGAGGTACCAGCGCTGGATCGGCGTCAGCGGCACCTCGCCGCTGACCGCACCCTGCTCGGCGACGATCTGCACGGCGGTGGTGGCGTTGGCCGCGAGGCCGGCGACAGTCGGGTGCGCGAACAGGTCCCTCGGCGTGAGGTTGAGCCCGGCGGCGCGGGCCCGAGAGACCACCTGGATGCTGAGGATGGAGTCGCCGCCGAGCTCGAAGAAGTTGTCCTCCACGCCGATGCGCTCGGCGCCGAGGATCTCCGCCCAGATGCCGGCGAGGACACGCTCGTTGTCGGTGCGCGGCGGCAGGTAGCCGCTGCTGGAGGCCAGCTCGGGGGCCGGCAGCGCCTTGCGGTCGACCTTGCCGTTACGGCTGAGCGGGAGCTCGTCCAGCCGGACCAGCGCCGCCGGAACCATGTAGTCCGGCAGCCGCTCGGCGAGGAAGTCCTTGACGCCTTCGGTTTCGCCGACTATGTAGGCGACGAGCCGCTTGCGGCCGTCGTCGTTCCGCACTGCCACCACCGCCTGCTCGACCGCGGCGTGCTCGGCCAGGACGGCCTCGATCTCCCCCAGCTCGATGCGGAAGCCCCGCACCTTGACCTGGTCGTCGGCACGGCCGACGAACTCGACGACGCCGTCACGCCAGCGGACGAGGTCACCGGTGCGGTAGAGGCGCTCACCGCTGCCGAAGGGATCCGCGATGAACCGCGAAGCCGTCATGCCCGGGCGGCCGATGTAGCCGCGGGCCACGCCGGCGCCGCCGATGTACAGCTCGCCGACGGTGCCCGGCGGCACCAGGCGGAGGTCGCCGTCCAGGACGTGGAGCCGCATGTTGTCCAGCGGCGAGCCGATGGGGACGGTGTCCGGGACGTGGCCCTTCATCTTGTGCCGGGAGGCGAAGGTGGTGGTCTCGGTCGGGCCGTAACCGTCCACAACGGACACACCGGTGGCGATCACCCGCCGCACGGCGTCGGCCGGGACCACATCGCCGCCGGTCCAGACCTCGGTGAGGCCCGCGAAGCACTCCGGGTCCTCCTGGGCGATCAACCGGAACAGGCCGGCGGTCAGCCACATGCCGGTCACGCCCTGCCCGACCGCCCACCGGATGACCGAGGCGTCGACGTCACCGGGCGGGGCGACGATCACGCGGCCGCCGTTGAGCAGCGGGACCCACACCTCGTACGTGGAGGCGTCGAAGGCCTGCGGCGAATGAAGCAGCGTCGTGTCGTGGCCGTTGGCGAAGGAGCGGTCCCGGGCCAGGTCGACGATGTCCGCGTGGGTGACGGCGACGCCCTTGGGCACGCCGGTCGAGCCGGACGTGAACATCACGTACGCCAGGTTGACCCGGCCGACCTTGACAACAGGTGTTGTCGAAGACTCGTCGACATCGACCTCGCCGTCGTTCAGCACCAGTCGCGCGCCGGCCTGGTCGAGGACCGCCTGCTGACGGTGGGCAGGGGCACGGAGGTCGATCGGCACGTACGCGGCGCCGGCCTTGAGCACGGCCAACTCGGCGACCACCAGGTCGACCGACCGCTCGATCCGCAGCCCGACGCGGTCCTCGACGCCCACCCCCAGCTTCACCAGGCGGTTGGCCAGGCGGTTCGCGCGGGCGTCGAGTTCCGCGTAGGTCAGGTGATCCAGCGCCAACGCCTCGGGATCCTGCTGGGCGAAGGCCGTGAGCACGGTGTTGAAGCAGGGCGCGGTCGCCGTGGCGTTCCACTCCCGCAGCACGAGCCGGCGTTCGGCGTCGGTCAGCAGATCCAGGTCCCGCACCGACTTCTCCGGCGCGCGCGCGATGGCCGTGAGCACCAGTTCGAGCTGGTCGGCCAGGCTGTGGATGGTGGTCTCGTCGAACAGGGTCGGGTCGTAGTCGAAGCTGACGGCCAGCGCGTCGCCGGGCTGCACGACCACGCTGAGCGGGTAGTTGGTCGGCTGCACCTCGCCCATGCCGTGCATGCCGATGCCGTGCGCGGCGATCGCTTCCTCGTCGAACGGATAGTTCTCGAAGACCAGCAGGCTGTCGAACAGGGTCGCCCCGATCCAGCCCTGGAGCTGGGCCAGCGACACGAAGTCCCACTGGCGGGCCCGGGAGAGCTCCTGCTGCACGCCGCGCAGCCAGTCGGCCACGGACTTGCCGTCGTCGATGCGGATCCGGCTCGGCAACGTGTTGATCACCATGCCGACCATCGACTCGACGCCGGCCAGGTCGGCCGGGCGGCCCGACACCGTGGTGCCGAACACGACATCGCGGCCGCCGCTGCGGCGGGCCAGCAACAGGCCCCAGGCGGCCTGCACCACCGTGTTCACGGTGAGGCCGAGGCGATGCGCCAGCGCCTTGAGCGGCTCGGCCGCGTAGTCGACGCGGACAGTGGCGCAGGACTGCGCCCGGTGCGACTCCACCGGCTGCCGGTCGAACGGCAGCGGCGTCGGGCCTTCGACGCCGTCGAGGGCCTCACGCCAGAAGGTCTCCGCCTGGTTGAGGTCCTGTGTGGACAGCCAGCGCAGGTACTCGGCGAAGGGCGTGCGCCGCGGCGGGGTGCCGACGGCCTTGTAGTCCTCGCACACTTCCTGCACCAGCTGGGCGCAGCTCCACCCGTCCAGCAGCACGTGGTGGAACGTCCAGACCAGCAGCACGTCGCCGGCGGCCAGCTTGGCCAGTGTCACGCGCATCAGCGGGGCGACGGCGAGATCCATGCCAGCGGCCCGGTCGTTGGCCAGTAGTTCCCGGAGTCGGACGTCGATGTCGCCGGAGGTCCAGTCCAGCACGGTGATCGGCAGCGTGACGTCACGCTGCACGACCTGGACCGGCTCGGCCAGGCCGTCCCACACGATCCGGCTGCGCAGCACCGGGGTCCGGTCCACGACACGCTGCCAGGCGGCGGCGAACGCGGCCGGGTCGTCGATGCCGGTCAGTCTCAGCTGAACCTGGTTGAAATAGGCGCCAGAAGAGCCGTCGACCAGGCTGTGGAAGATCATGCCGGCCTGGAGCGGCGTCAGCGGGTAGATGTCCGCCACGCCACGGCCGTCGCCGACCAGTCCGTCCACATCGGACTGACTCAGCCGGGCCAGCGGGAAGTCGGACGGCGTGCGACCGCCGACGCCGGGCCGGGCACAGTGCCGAACGATGCCGGTCAGCGCCTGGACCATGGAGTCGGCAAGCGTGCGGACCGTTGCCTCGCTGTGCACCTGGTCCGAGAAGTACCAGGTCAGTTCAAGCTTGTCGTGCTGCACCAACGCGACGACGTCCAGCAGGTGCGGGCGGCGCTGACCGGGGTCGGCCGAGCCGCCGATCGAGCCGTCGTCGGTGAACTGGCCGAGGTAGTTGAAGCTGATCTCCGGGTCGATGGCCGGGGCGGAGCCGGTGAGGTGGCGCAGCGCCCCGTAGCCGACGCCGCGGCGCGGGATCGCCCGCAGGCTTTCCTTGATGGACTTGAGGATCGTGTCCCAGCCGCCGCTCGCGGCCAGCTCGACCGGGAAGATCGAGGTGAACCAGCCGACCGTGCGGGACAGGTCGACGTCGTCGAACAGCTGTTCCCGGCCGTGGCCTTCGAGATCGACGAGAACCCGGTCGCGGCCGGTCCACTCGGCCAGCGTCCGGCCGAGCGCGCTGAGCAGAACGTCGTTGACCTGCGTGCGATACACGCCCGGCACATCCTGGAGCAGCGCCCGGGTGTGCTCGGCGTCGAGGCCGACGGTGATCGTGCGGACCGAACCCATGGTGTTGACGCCATCGGCGTCGGTCGGCAGCCCGGCGTCGGCGGTCAGGGACTTCCAGTGCGCCAGCTCGTCGTCGAAGCCGCCGGCCTCGGCGAACTCGGCCAGCCGGATCGACCACTCCTGGAACGAGGTCGTCTTGGCCGGCAAGGCGTCGCCGCGCAGCGCGGATCGCAGGTCCTCACCGAGGATCCGCCAGGACACAGTGTCGACGACCAAGTGGTGGGCCTCGACCAGCAGCCGGCCGTCGGCCAGCTCCGCGCGCAGCAGCGGCCCGTTGACCAGGTCGAACGCCGGGCCGTCGAGAATCTTGGTTGCCTGCACCGGTTTCGTGGTCTGGCCCTCGGCGAAGGTGGTACGCAGGGCGTCGTGGTGCGCGAGCAGGACGTTGAGGGCCCGGTCGAGCGCCTCCCGGTCGTCGGGGACGTCCAGCAGCATCGACTGCGTGAAGTGCTGGGCCTGCACGGGTTCGGCGTCGAGGAACCAGCGCTGGACCGGGGTCAACGGCGCGTCACCGGTCACCGCGTCCTGGCTGGCGGTCACGGTGGTGGCGGTGCCGGCAGCCTTGGCCAGCGCGGCGATCGTCGGGTGGGTGAACAGGTCGCCGGGCATCAGGCTCAAGCCGGCCTGGCGGGCGCGAGAGACGACCTGGATGCTGACGATCGAGTCGCCGCCGAGTTCGAAGAAGTTGTCCTCGACGCCGATCCGGTCCAGGCGCAGCACTTCGGCCCAGATCTTGGCCAGCGTCAGTTCGGCGTCGGTGCTCGGGGCGACGTGGCCCCGGGTCGTGTCGGTGATGTCCGGCGCCGGCAGCGCCTTGCGGTCGACCTTGCCGGTGGCGCTGAGCGGCAAGGACTCCAGCCGGACGATCACCGCCGGCACCATGTAGTCGGGCAGCGTCTCGGCCAGGAACTCCTTCAGGCCCACGGTTTCGCCGACGACGTAGCCGACGAGCCGCTTGCGACCGTCGTCCGTGCGCACAGCCACGACGGCCTGCTCGACGCTCGGATGCGCGGCCATGGCCGCTTCGATCTCGCCGAGTTCGATGCGGAACCCGCGGATCTTGACCTGGTCGTCGGCGCGGCCGACGAACTCCACCACACCGCCGCGCCAGCGCACCAGGTCACCGGTGCGGTACAGCCGCTCGCCACTACCGAAGGGATCGGCGATGAAGCGGGAGGCAGTGAATCCGGGCTGGCCGCGGTAACCCCGGGCCACGCCGGCGCCGCCGATGAACAACTCCCCCACCACACCCGGCGGCACCAGGCGCAGGTCGGCGTCCAGCACGTACAACCGCATGTTGTCCAGTGGCGTGCCGATCGGCACCACATCCGGCACCGCGTCGGTCATCAGGTGCCGGGAGGCGAAGGTCGTGGTCTCGGTCGGACCGTATACGTCCACAACCGACAGACCGTCGCAGGCGGCCAGCACACGGCGCAGTGCCTCGGCCGGCACGGCCTCACCGCCGGTCCAGACCTCGGCCAGTCCGTCGAAGCACCCGGGATCCTCCTGCGCCACCAGGCGGAACAGGCCGATGGTCAGGAACAGCGAGGTGGCGCCCTGGCCGACCGCCCACCGGATCACGGCCGGGTCCACGCTCCCCGGCGGGGCGACGATCACCCGGCCGCCGTTGAGCAGCGGCACCCACAGCTCGTAGGTCGAGGCGTCGAAGGCCTGCGGCGAGTGCAGCATCACGACCCGGTGGTGCGGCCGGAAGGACCGGTCGGCGGCCAGCGCGACGATGTCCCGATGGGTGATCGCGACGCCCTTCGGCACGCCGGTCGACCCGGACGTGAACATCACGTACGCCAGGTTGGCGGGGTGCACGGCCACATCCACCGGGCCGTCGGACGTCCCCTCGTCGATCATGGCGATCTGTCCGCTGTGGACGGACTCGCCGACGGACCGCCATCTCTCGTCGGTGATCAGCACCGACGAGCCGGCCGCCATGGTGCGGAGCCGGTCCTTGGGCGCGCGGGCGTCCAGCGGCAGGTACGCGCCGCCGGCCTTGAGCACCGCCAGCTCGCCGACCACCAGCTCCGGCGACCGCTCCAGCAGCAGCGCCACAGGCTCGTCCCGTACGACGCCGAGCTCGATCAGCCTGTGCGCCAAGCGGTTCGAGCGGCGATCCAGCTCCGCGTAAGTCAGGTCGTCGACGGCCAGCTCGGTCGGCCGCCGGCGGACCTGGGCCGCGAACAGGTCGACCACGTTGACCTCGGGCAGCGGGTGCGCGGTGTCGGTGTACTCGTCGAACAGCAGCGTCCGCTCGGTGTCGGTGACCGTGGACAGCGACGACAGCAGTCGGTCGGGGTTGGCCGCGATCTCCTCGATCAGCACGCGCAGCCGGTTGGCCAAAGCCTCGATCGTCGACTCGTCGAACAACTTGGGGTCGTAGCCGAAGGCCAGGGTCAGCCGGTCGCCGGGATAGGCCACGACCGCGAGGGGATAGTTCGTCGTCTCGACGCCGCGCAGGTCACGCAGGCCGAGGTCGGCGTCCACCGGGTAGTTCTCGAACACCAGGATGCTGTCGAACAGGGTGCCGGTGGGCGGGGCGTAGTCGAACCTCCGGGCCGCCGCCTGCTCGTCCTGGATCCGGCGCAGCCACGGCACCAGCGCCCTCGACTCCTCGACGTCCACTATGGACGGCAAGGTCGCGATGAAGATGCCGGTGATCCCGTCGGACCCGGGCAGATCGGCTGGCCGGCCGGAGACGGTGCTACCGAAGCACACCTCCCGCTGCCCGCTGTGCCGGGCCAGCAGCAGCGCCCAGGCGCCCTGCACGACCGTGTTGACGGTCAAACCGTTGCGCTGCGCCATTTCCCGCAGACCATCGGCCGGGAAGTCGATGCGGAGGCTCGCCGTCGACTCCGTGACGCCGGACGGCTGCCTGTCGTACGGCAGCGGCGTGCGCTCGCACGTGTGCTGCCGCCAGAATTCCTCGGCGGCCGAAGTGTCCTGTTCGGACAGCCAGGCCGCATAGTCCCGGAACGGGCGTCGAGCCGACAGTTCGTCGCCGTGCACCGCCGCCATGACGTCCGCGAGCACCTGGAACAGGCTCCAGCCGTCCAGCAGCAGGTGGTGGAACGTCCACAGGACCCGCGTTTCCGTGCCCAGGTCGACCAGCGTCACCCGCATCAGCGGGGCGACCTCCAGGTCCAGGCCGGCGGCCCGATCCTCGGCCAGCAGGGCATCGAAGTCGCCGTCGTAGCGGCGGACGGGCAGCGTGACGCCTCGGCGCACGATCTGCACCGGTCGGTCGACACCTTCCCACACGATGTCGCTGCGCAGCACCGGGGTCCGGTCCACCACCGTTTGCCAGGCCGCCGCCAGCTCGTCGGGCCGAGCGTCGACGGTGAAGGTGACCTGCTGGAGTAGGCGCCCTGGCCGTTCTCGACCAGCCGGTGGAACACCATGCCGGCCTGCGTCGGCGTCAGCGGATAGATGTCCTCGACGGTGCGCCCGTCGCCGACCAGGCGGTCCACGGTGGACTGGTCAAGGCCGGCGAGCGGGAAGTCCGACGGCGTGCGGCCGCCGACGCCCGGCTGCGCGCAGTGCTCGATGATCTCCAACAGCGCCGTGCGCAGCGCAGCAGCCAGCCCCTCGATGGTCGCCCGCGAATGCCGTGCACCGTGGAAAACCGTGAACTCCAGGCAGCCGTTCTCGACACGCCCCACCACATCCAGCAGGTGCCGTCGCGGCGCGGCAGGGTCCTCGTGCAGCGCCATTTCACCGTCGAACTGCCCGAGGTAGTTGAAGCTGACCGCCGGCTCGATCTCCGGCACGCTCCCGGCGAGGTAGCGCAGCGCCCCGTAGGAGACGCCCTTGTGCGGCACCGACCGCAGCTGTTCCTTGACGGCCTTGAGGTCCCGGGCCCAGTCGCCGGCGATCTCCAGCGACACCGGGAAGATCGACGTGAACCAACCAACCGTGCGGGAGATGTCCACGCCGGGGAACAGGTCCTCGCGGCCGTGGCCCTCCAGATCCACCACGACACGCGGGCTGCCGGTCCACTCCGACAACACCCGGCCGACGGCCGCCAGCAGCACGTCGTTGACCTGCGTGCGATACACACCGGGCACGTCCTGCAACAGCGCCCGGGTCTCGGCGGCGTCGAGCCGCACGCTGACCTCGCACGTGTCGGCAACGGTGTCCGGGCCGTCGCCGTCGACCGGGATCGGCACGTCCTCGATCGCCTGCCAGTGCTCCTCGTCGCCGAACGCGTGGTTGCTGAGCTTGTGCGCCCACTCCTGGAACGACGTCGTGCGCGGACCGAGGTCCCCGCCGCGGTAGGCGGTGATCAGGTCCTCGGTCAGGATCCGCCAGGACACGCCGTCGACGACCAGGTGGTGCACGTACAGCGTGACCTGGCGGTCGCCGGTGATCGCGGCCCTGATCAGCGGGCCCTGCGTCAGATCGAACACCGGATCCGCGTCGCCGAGCACGGTGACGGGCTCCGTGGCCGGAATGACCTGACGGTCGGTGAACCGTGCCCGCAGCATGTCGTGCTGGTCGACCAGGGCTTGGAGGGCGACGGACAGCTTCGTGGCGTCGATGGGCTCGTCGAAACGAACCACAGCGCTCTGCGTGAAGTGCCCGGGCGTAGCCGGGTTGGTGTCGAGGAACCACCGCTGGACCGGGGTCAGCGGCACCTCGCCCAGCGCCGGGCCACGCTCGACGAGTTCACTGACAACAACTGTTGTCGCCAGCCCGGCGATGGTCTGGTTGAGGAAGATGTCCCGCGACGACACCTTGAGCCCGGCCCTGGCCGCCTTGGACACGACCTGGATGCTCAGGATCGAGTCGCCGCCCAACTCGAAGAAGTTGTCCAGCACGCCGACGCGGGCGACGCCCAGCACCTCGGCCCAGACCTCGGCCAACATCCGCTCCGCGTCGGTGCGCGGGGCCACGTAGTCGGTGCCGTGGGACTCCCAGTCCGGGGCCGGCAGCGCCGCCCGGTCGAGCTTCCCGTTGGGGTTGAGCGGGAACTTGTCCAGCCACACGAAGCCGGCCGGCACCATGTGCTCGGGCAGCGACCGGGCCAGGTGCACCCGCAGGTCGGCCTCGTCGCCGCCGATGACGTAGCCGACGAGGCGCCTGTGCCCGTTGTCCTCACGGACGACCACAACCGCGTCGGCGACGTCGGGGTGGGCGCGCAGGGCGTTCTCGATCTCACCGAGCTCGATGCGGAAGCCGCGGATCTTCACCTGGTGGTCGGCGCGGCCCAGGTAGTCCAGCTCGCCGTCGGCGGTCCAGCGCACGAGGTCGCCGGTGAGGTACATCCGGCTGCCGGACGGCCCGAACGGGTCGGCGACGAAGCGGTCCGCGGTCAGGCCCCCGCGGTTGAGGTAGCCGCGGGCCAGTCCGTTGCCACCCAGGCACAACTGCCCGGTCACGCCCGGCGGCACCGGGCGGAAGGCCGAGTCCAGCACGTACGCCCTGGTGTTGGCGATCGGCCGGCCGATGGGCGGGTTCCGGTCGTCGCCCCGATGCCGGCTGATGCTGTCGTACCAAGCAGTCGCGTAGACGGTGGCCTCGGTCGGGCCGTAGATGTTGGCGATCTTCACGCCGGGCAGCACTGCCCGGACGTCCCGCACGGCCTTCGCCGTCAGGGCCTCGCCGGCTAACACGACATGGTCCGGCGTCACGGACACCGCGCCCTGGGTCAGCAGCTGCGCGAACGCCGACGGCACGCCGCTGACCAGGCTCGCCGTCCAGTCGGCGTCGGGACGTTCGCCGAGGGCCAGGACGTCCCGGACAACCTCGATGCGCCCGCCGACCATCAGCGGGCAGAGGATCTCGAACACCGAGACGTCGAAGTTGAGCGAGGTAGAGGCGACCACAGTGGACAGACCGTCGGGCCCGAAGTCCTTGGCCGCCCAGGCCATCAGGTCGACCGCGGTGGCGTGCGTGACGACAACACCCTTGGGGCGGCCGGTCGAGCCCGAGGTGTAGATGACGTACGCCGGATGTGCCGGGATCAGGCCCGGGCGATCGAGGTTCTCCGTCTGCGCCGGCAGTTCGCCGATCTCCGTCAGCACCACGACCGGCTCGGCGTCGGCGATCATCAGCTGCCGGCGCTCGGCCGGGTACTTCGGGTCCACCGGGAGGTAGGCGGCGCCGGACTTCAGCACGGCCAGCACCGCGACGATCATCTGCTCCGAGCGTGGCATGGAGATCGCCACCAGCCGCTCCGGGCCGGCACCTTCCGCGATCAGACTTCGGGCCAGGCCATTCGCCCGCTCGTTCAGCTCACGGTAGGTCAGCTCGTGGCCCTCGCAGAGCACCGCGACGGCCTCGGGCGTCCGCTCAGCCTGCTGCTCGAACAGATCCGGCAGCGTCACCGCCGGCACGTCGACGGCCGGGCCCTGCCACTCAGTCAGCACCTGCCGGCGCTCGACGTCGTTCAGCAGCGGCAACTCCCCCACCGTGCGGTCCGGGTCGGCGGCGATGCCGTTCAGCAACACGCGAAGGTGGCCGGCGATGCGGTCGATCGTGCTGGCATCGAACAGATCGGTGTTGTGCTCGATCGCCGCGACGAGGCCGCCGTCGCGCGGCACGAACTCGAAGACCAGATCGAAGCGGGCCCGCGGGCGCGGCAGGTCGTGCTCGTCGATGCGCAGTGCTCCGGCCGTGCGGGCCGGCACCATGTCGTTCTGGAGAATGATCAGGGCCTGCGCCAAGGGGTTCCGGCTCGGGTCGCGCACCGGCTGGAGGTCGGCCACCACCTGGTCGAACGGCAGATCGGCGTAGGCGAACGCCTCCAGCACGGTTTCCTTGGCACCGGCCAGGAAGTCGGGGAAGCTCTGCGCCGGTTCCACCCACGAGCGCAGCACCAGGGTGTTCACGAAGAAGCCGGTGACCGGCTCCAGCTCGGCGTGGTCACGGCCGGAGACGACCGTGCCGATGGCGACGTCCTGCTGGTTGCTGTGGCGGGCCAACAGAAGTTGCACGGCCGCGGTCAAGGTCATGAACAGCGTGGCGCCGTGGTCCTGGCCGATCTCCGACAGCCGCCGGACCAGATCGGCCGGCAGGTCGTAGCGGCGGATCGCGCCCGCGGTGGTCCGGACCTGCGGTCGGGGGCGGTCGGTCGGCAGCTCCAGCAGGGCCAGGCCGGCCAGCTTGCGCCGCCAGTACGCCAGCTGCCGCTCCCGCAGCCGCCCGGTGAGCCGTCCCCGTTGCCACAGCGCGAAATCCGCGTACTGGATGGTCGGGGTGGGCAGCTCGCCACCGGCGTAGAGGGTGACCAGCTCGTCGACGAGCACGCCGACCGACCAGCCGTCAGTGACGATGTGGTGCTGACACAACAACAACACATGGTCATCGGCACCGAGTTCGAGCAGACCGGCCCGGGTCAACGGGCCCTCACGCAGGTCGAACGGGCGCTCCAGCTCGTCCTCGATGTCGTCGATCCGGCGCAGGGGAACCGATCCAGTCTCGTGGATCACCTGCACGATCTCGCCGTCGACGGTGTCGAACGTCGTGCGCAGGGACTCGTGCCGCGCCACCAAGGTGTTCAGGGCAGCCTGCAGGGCTTCCCGGTCGAGCGGGCCCCGAAGCCGGAGGCCGATGCCGGAGTTGTACTCCGTGTCGCCGGCGGTCAGGTCGTTCATCAGCCACAACCGGCGCTGCGCCGGAGAAATCGGCACCGGCCCGGTGCGCGGCGCCCGGCGGATCCGGTTCTCGGCGGCGCGGGCCTGGGGCGGCAGCAGCTCGGCGATGCCGGCGACTGTGCGGGCATCGAACACCACGCGCGGCGAGAGGTCGACGTCGAAGCTGGTGCGGATGCGGGCCAGCAGTTTCGCGCCGAGGATCGAATCGCCGCCCAGCTCGAAGAAGTCGTCGTGGACACCGACCTCAGTGACGCCGAGCAGCTCTCCCAACAGCCCGGCCAACACGGTCTCGGCCTCGGTGCGCGGAGCCACGTGCTGGCTGCGGCGCGTGGCCGACCAGTCCGGCTCCGGCAGGGCCTTGCGGTCGAGCTTCCCATTGGGGCCCAACGGGAAGCGGTCCAGGCACATGATTGCCGCCGGCACCATGTAGTCCGGCAGCGACGTCGCCAGGTGCGCGCGCAGGTCGGCGTCGGTGCTGCTTAAGACGTACCCAACGAGGCGCTTCACGCCGGGCCGGTCCTCGCGGGCGATCACCACCGCGTCACGGACGTGCGGGTGCCGGCGCAACGCCGTCTCGATCTCGCCCAACTCCACGCGGAAGCCGCGGATCTTCACCTGGTGGTCGGCGCGGCCGACGAACTCCAGCACGCCCCCAGACGTCCAGCGAACCAGGTCGCCGGTGCGGTACATGCGGGCGCCGGGCGCGGTGGGGCTGGCGACGAAGCGCGAAGCCGTCAGGCCCGGACGCTCAAGGTAGCCGCGGGCCAGTCCGATACCTTCGACGTACAGCTCCCCGGTGACGCCGACACCGACCGCGCGGAGGTCGGCGTCCAGGACGTGGGCCCGGGTGTTCCAGATCGGGCGGCCGATGGGCGGGGTGCCGCCCGGGGTCAGCGGGTCGCTCCAGGTGGCGACGACCGTCGACTCGGTCGGGCCGTAGGAGTTGATCATGCGGCGGCCGGGGGCCCAACGGCGGACCAGGTCGGCGGTGCAGGCGTCGCCGCCGACGATCAGCGTACGGAAGTCGGGCAGCTTGGTGTCCGGCACGGTCGCGAGCGCCACCGGCGGGATCAGCGCGTGCGTGATGCGCTCCGTGCGGAGGACGTCGTTTTTTCGCCTATTTCCTTTATGGAGTACCGAACTTACCGGCGCACGGACCCATTACGAGAGGATCAAGCGAGACTCTCGCGTCCGGGAGAACGCATCAGGGGCGAAATCGATCGATAGTGGATACATGACATACCACCTGTACAGCTGTTACTACAACGAGGTGACGCGGAGGCGATGGGCGAAGCAGGGTCAGTATGGGAGAGTGGGAACCGCCCGCTCTGGACCAATGGTAGCACTGCTTTGAATTGGACCGCGTGGTACGCTACATTGTTCCTCAGTGGCTAGCAAATCCCGACTCCGTACACCCCTCTGGTGAAGCACGCTAGATTCCGCTGGATTTATCGGATGGATAGATGGTCCCGTGCCCCCACCTGACGTACTTCCTACACCCTTGGGCCGCCCGGTGGACCCGGACGTGAAAATCACGTACGCCGCGTGGTCGGTGCACTGTGGACGGTCGAGTGGCCGGTCGTCATGGTCGTCCAGCAGGTCGGGCGTGTCCATGCTGATCGTCGGCACAGCGGCCGGCAGGCGGTCGGCCAGTGCGCGCCGGGTGACAACGAGCACCGGATCCGCGTCGTCGAACATGAGCGAAATTCGCTCTTTCGGGTAGTCCGGGTCCACCGGCAGGAAGGCCGCCCCGGTCTTGGCCACCGCCAGCTGCGCCGCGACCAGGTCGGCCGAGCGGGGCAGGGCCAGCGCGACGATTCGCTCCGGCGCCGCGCCGTGCGCCGCGAGCAGGCGCGCCAGCCGGTTGGCCCGGGCGTCGAGCTCGGCGTAGCTGACCGTGCCGTCCGCTCCCAGCAGCGCGGGCGCGCCGGGAGTGCGCGCGACCTGCGCCTCGACCAGCTGGGCCAGGGTGCGGGCGGGCAAAGGCCGGTCAGTGGCGTTCCACTCCGGTGGGACCGACATCGATCAGGGCACCTTTCGAGCACGGGTCAAAACGGGTAGGTGGCATCGCCAGAGCCGGTCACGGCACTGGTCGTCCTCACGGGCGGGCAGCAGCCGCCTGCTCTCAGGCGCGTTCCTGCCCGAAGGGTGAGCGCAATTCACGGCGCGCCGCCGACACCGCCCGGGTCCGTCCGCGCGCACGCCGTTCTCGCGGCGATTCCCCTTCGCCTGCGTGCTACGGGAATGGACAACCGGGTCCCGTCGTCACCGGACCGCGATCGATGGGCTCGACAGTTGGGGCCACCACAACCATCGAGATCCGTACGCAACGGTGCCCAATGATTCTCGCCAATTCTACCGCCGAATGGAGTATCCCCGGGTGTTTAGTTCCGGAGCCGGAACACGCACGTGGGAACTCCATCGGAATCATCGAACTTCACTCAGGCGTGGCAGATTGCTCCATCAGAGTGGTTTAAATCGTGTGACACCGACGTGGAGCAGAAGTCGTCCCAACCTCCCGCCGACCCCTAACCCGCTTGAGGTAACCCGTCCGGGGATTCGCTCACACACCGCGTTCTGTTCAGACCCCTAGCACAAGGTCATCCGACTTGACATCAGGTAAATCCTACATTTCCTACCCGTCGGTAGGAAGTATGCACGTGCAGGAAGTCACGAACCCGCCCTTAGCGTGATGTGCATCGCATTGGCACGAAATTTATGACGGCGGAGCCACACCCCAATCACGAACAACTCATTCCGGTCACGACGACCGTTACTTCACGCCGCAACTATTCGCGGTCGGGAACGGGTTCGGGACATGTGCGGTTGATCGTGGGCAAAGACTCAGGGGTAAACCTTCGGTCTCCCGTGAACCCCGCGGCGGCGTCGGCCGTGTACCGGGCATCCGAACGGGAAAGGGGTCCACCGATGACCACTCCACTGCCGCACCGGGCGATCGCCATGCTCCGCGCCGTCGCCGCCGGCCGCGCCGAGCTCACCGCCAGCAGCGAACCCGATCTTCGCGTCGACGGCCTGCCGTGCTGCGACCAGGCCATGGCCCACGACCTCGTGCACGCCGGCCTCGTCGTCGCCGACGGCTCCGGCGCCGCCTGGATGCCGGCCAGGCTCACACCATCAGGTGAAAGGGCGTTGGCCTCGGCGGGGCCACCGCCTGGCGGGAGGGCGGCCGCCTGAGCAAAGGGCAGCCGCCGGAACTCGACACATGGCTGCCTGACAGCGGGACTCGCGGTGTGTCGGAGCGCGGGTTTCGGTGTGACGCTGGGCGGGACTCGCGGGGGTGCGACACGCCGGTGGTGCCGGTTAGTCGGCGTGGATGCCGGGGCGGTATTTGGGGACGCGGAGGTGGATCTTGGTGCCGGCGCCGACGGCGGTCTCCACGACCAGGCCGTACTCGTCGCCGTAGACCTGGCGGAGGCGCTCGTCGATGTTGCCCAGGGCGATGCCGGTCTGCTCGTCGGGCTCGCCGGCCAGGGTGCGCCGCAGGCGCTCGGGATCCATGCCGACGCCGTCGTCCTCGATGCTGATGTGGGCCTCGGCCCCGGCGTCGGCGGCCTGGATGCTGATGTGGCCGGGGCCGACCTTGCCCTCCATGCCGTGCCGCACTGCGTTCTCCACCAGCGGCTGCATGCACAGGAACGGCACGGCGACGGGCAGGACCTCGGGCGCGATCCGCAGAGTGACCTGGAGGCGTTCGCCGAAGCGAGCACGTTCCAACGACAGGTACTGGTCGATGGAACGGAGCTCCTCGGCCAGGGTCGTGTACTCGCCGTGCCGCCGGAACGAGTAGCGGGTGAACTCCGCGAAGTCGAGCAGCAGGGTGCGGGCCCGCTCGGGGTTGGTCCGGACGTAGGAGGCGATGGCCGTCAGCGAGTTGAAGATGAAGTGCGGGGAGATCTGCGCCCGCAGGGCCCGCACCTCGGCCTCGATGAGCCGCTGCTTGGACCGGTCGAGCTCGGCCAGCTCCAGCTGCCCGCCGGCCCACCGGGCGACCTCGTTGGCGGCACGGACCAGTCCGGCCGACGCCTCCTCGGCGTAGGCCAGCAGCACACCGCCGATACGACCGTCCACATGCAACGGAACCATGACAGCGAACCGAAGCGGGCACTCGGCATCCGAGCACGACACGCGGGCCACGTGCGAACGGCCGTGCGTCAGGGCCGGGGAGATGATCTCCAGCACGTCGGCCGAGTGTTGCTCAGCTATGCCGTCCCACGCCAACACCCGCTCGCCGTCGGTCAACGCCAACGCCGGAGTGTCCAACAGGGCCCGCAGATGCGGCGCGGAACGACGAGCGGCCTCGGGCACGAGACCGGCCCGCAGCGGCGGCGCGGCCGACCAAGCGGTGTGCAGGGTCTCGTACGTGGCCCGGTCGACGGCGTTGCCGGACTCCCGCAGGGCATTGCGCAGGCGCCACAACAGAACCAGCACGGCCAGGGTCATCACGCACAGCAGCCCCGCCAGCACAGCGGTCGTCACGGCGTCTCCTCCTGAGCGAGACCGAGCGCCTCCGGGGCGTGCAACCGCACCATCGTGCGGTTCACCGACGCGGGCACGGTCCGGGGCGTCAGCAACGATCCCACGATCATCACCGCGAAGCCCAACGGCACACTCCACGCCGCCGGCCGGCTGAGCAGGTCGTACACCAGCCCGGCGCCGGGCGGCACCAACAGGGTCACCAGCCCGGCCACCAGCGCCAGTCCCCCGCCGGCGATCATGCCTGCCACCGCCCCGAACGGTGTGAGCCGCCGCCACCAGATCCCCAGCAGCAGCAACGGACAGAACGACGACGCGGCCACCGCGAAGGCCAATCCCACGACATCGGCCAACGACATCCCGGACACCAGCAGGGCCGCCCCGAACGGCACGATGGCCGCGAAGAACGCCGCCACCCGGAACCCGCGAAGTCCCCGCAGCAGCAACACGTCCTGCGACAGCACGCCGGCCACCGACAGCGTCAATCCCGATGACGTCGACAGGAACGCCGCGAACGCCCCACCGGCCACCAGGGCGCCGAGCAGCTCCCCCAGCGTTCCACCCACGAGCCGCGACGGCAGCACCAGCACGACCGCGTCGGTCTGCCCGGTGAGCAACAGTTCCGGCGTGTAGATCCGCCCCAACGCCGCGTAGGCCGGCGGCAGCACGTAGAAAATGCCGAGCAGGGCCAGCACGACCACGGTCGTCCGACGAGCCTGCCGGCCGTTCGGGTTGGTGTAGAAGCGAACCACGACGTGCGGCAGGCCCATGGTGCCGAGGAAGGTCGCGATGATCAGCGAGTACGTGACGTAGAACGGATTGCCGTGCCCCTCTCCGCCCAACGGCTGCGCCCACAGGGCGTTCGTGTCGGCGGGAATGCCCTTGACCTGCGGCACAACGGACTTGGCCGGGAAGTCCAGCGCGGCCCCGGCCGCGATCCGGTGCGGCCCCGGCGCCAGCGACACCGACGTGCCGGCATACGTCCGGCCATCCACCACACCGTCGACAACCACCGACACCCGGGACGACACCTCAACGTCCACAGTGGTCTGCACGGTCACCTTGGTGTCGTTGGCAAACACCGCCGGCACCGACCCGTCCAACGACGGCGCGCCGGCATCCCGCCACGCCAACACCAGAAAGATCACCGGAATCGCCAACGCGGAGAGCTTCAGCCAGTACTGCACGGCCTGCACGAACGTGATGCTCCGCATCCCCCCGGCCATCACGTTCACCGCGACCACCACCGCCACCAGCAACGCCCCGAGCCACCCCGGCGCGCCGGTCACGGTCGTCAACGCCAAGCCCGCGCCCTGCAGCTGCGGCACGAGGTACAGCCACCCGATGCCGACCGACAGCACACTGGCCATCCGCCGCACCCGCCGCGACTCAAGCCGGGCCTCGGCGAAGTCCGGCACGGTGTACGCCCCCGACCGCCGCAGCGGCGCCGCCACCAACGCCAGCAGCACCAGATACCCCACGGTGTAACCGATCGGGTACCACAGCATGTCCGGCCCGTACGCGAAGATCAGTCCGGCGACGCCGAGGAACGACGCCGCCGACAGGTACTCCCCGCCGATGGCCGAGGCGTTCCACCATGGCGACACGGTGCGCGAGGCCACGAAGAAGTCCGACGTGGTGCGGGAGACCCGCAGGCCGTATCCGCCGATCAGCAGCGCGGCGGCGAGGACGAGCGCCACGAAGACCGCGGAATAAGTGCTGCTCACCGGTCAGGACTGCTCGACGAGATCGGCGAAATCCCGTTCGGTGCGCTCCACCCGCCACACGTAGTAGCAGGCGGCCGCCACCACGACCGGGTACACCGCCAGTCCGAGCACCAGCCACGGCAGCGGCAAACCCAGCACCACCACCGTCTTCGTCAGCGGAACCACGCTGAACAGCACCGGCAGCGCGGCCAGCGGCCCGCACACCAGCAGCACGACCAGCAGCCCGAGCCGCAGCTGGGTCCGCATCAGCGACCGCATGTACAGGGCGCCGACCTCGGACTGCTCGTCGATCTCCCGCACGATCGGATACGACCGCGACCGCCGCGTCGCCCGCGTCCACGGGCTCGTGACGACGACCCGCCGCGGCCGTTCCGCGTTCACTTGCCCGCCCGCACCGCGTGCGGCCGGGCCCGCTTGACCAGCAGGTCCCGCAGCTGCGGGGTGTGCCGGCGGCTCACGGTCAGCATCGCGCCGCCGATCTTCACCGACAGTTGCCCGCCGTCCAGCCGCAGCTCCTCGACGTGGGCCAGGGCGATCAGGTGGCTGCGGTGGATGCGCACGAAGCCGGCCTCACGCCAGCGCTCCTCCAGCCCGGTCAGCGGCGTGCGGACCAGGTAGCTGCCGTTCGCGGTGTGCAGCCGCGCGTAGTCGCCCTGCGCCTCGGCATAGCGGACGTCGGCCAGCCGCAGGAACCGCGTGATGCCGCCCAGCTCCACCGGTATCACGTCGTCCGGAGTGACCGACGGCGGCTCGGCCGCCTGCTGGGCCGGCACGTGCACGGAACTGGCGATCACCTTGTGCGCCACCCGGTGCACGGCCTCGGCCAGCCGCTGCGGGCGGATCGGCTTGAGCACGTAGTCGAGGGCCTTGAGCTCGAACGCCTCGACCGCCGACTTGTCGTCCGCGGTGACGAAGACCAGCGCCGGCGGGCTGGCGAACCGGGTCAGCACCCGGGCCAGCTCCATACCGTTGAGGCCGGGCATCTTGATGTCCAGGAAAACGGCGTCGACCGGGCGGTCCGCGTCAGCGGCGCGGTGCAGCAGGCGCAGCGCGTCGGTGGAGTCCTGCGCGCCCTCGGCCGTGCCCACGCGCGGGTCCGCGCCGAGCAGGTAGACGATCTCCTCGAGCACCGGCAGCTCGTCGTCCACGGCCAGCACTCGCAGCGGCCGGGCCGACGGCCCGTCGCACTCCGGACACGACGCTGGACTCATGTCTCGCAACCTTAGTCACCACGCAACCTTGAGCGGCGGCCAGCTGAGGACCAACGGTCGTCCCGGACGGACCGGACCGCCAGTGTGCTCACCCGTTCGGACGTATCGTACGACCACCGGCCGCCCGCACGTCACCCAGGGCGATCTCCAGTTCGAGGAGCGCCTCCTCCGACCGTCTCCGCGCCACCTCCACCGAGGCCGCCGCGCCGGCCCCGGCCAGCCGTCGGGTCGGCTCACGCAGCGTGGTCAGCAGGTCGGTCAGCGCGCAGGCCATCCTGGCCGCGTCGGCGATCGCCGCCATGAGCTCCCGGGCGCTGGCCGGGCGCGCGTCCGGCAGCGCGGCCAGATCGTTGCGCGACAGATCCTCGACCATTCGCGCCACCTCACCCCCATTTGTTCCACAGTGGACGTCCGTCGAGCACACCAACAGTAGAGATGTAGCTTTCGGCGACACGACCCGTCGGGGTGCTTGCGCGCCGGACGACACCTGCCGCACGGTGTGCGGAGACGGGGGCGCGATCAGCGGGCGAGCGGTCGCGGACGGTGCGCGAGGACGGTGGCTGGCTTGGAGAACTCGGTACTGGCGTCGTTGCGCGCGCTCGCCCCGGACAAGGCGCTGTTGACCTTCGTGGACGACGAGGGCGCCGACCGGACCTCGTTGACCGCGGCCGAGGTCGTCACCAGGGCCGAGGCGGTCGCGGAGTCCCTGCGGCGCTGGGGTTTCCAGGTCGGCGACCGCGCGGTGCTGGTGTACCCGCCGGGCCCGGAGTTCGTGATCGCCCTGGTCGGATGCCTGATCGCCGGCGTGGTTCCGGTGCCGGTGTACCCGCCGGACCCGTTCCGCCTGCGGCAGACGCTGCCGGCGTTCGCCGCCGTGCTGGACGACTGCCGGCCGCGTGCGGTCCTCACGGTCAAGGCATACGACCGGGCCCGTAGCATCGGCGTGGTCGCCGGCGTGTTCGACCGGACGAAGCCGAGCTGGCCGCGCATCACGTGGCGGCACACCGACAACTGCCGCCCGGCCACTGCTCCGGTCGAGTGGCGTTCGCCGTCCGATCCCGACGAACCGGCGCTGTTGCAGTACACGTCCGGCTCAACGGGATCGCCACGCGGAGTGGTCATCACGCACGGCAACCTGATCGGCGAGGTCACCGCCAACGCCGTCGACCTCGGCCTGGGCGAGCGGGCCCGCGGCGTGTTCTGGCTGCCGCAGTACCACGACTTCGGGCTGATCAGCGTGATCATGTCGACGCTGAGCGGCAACGCGCACAGCCGGCTGCTCTCGCCGCTGGCCTTCCTGCGTCGCCCGGCCGTGTGGTTCGAGGTGATGTCCCGGGTGCGGGCCACGCACACCGCGGCCCCCAACTTCGCCTTCGACCTCGCGGTGCGCAAGACGACTGTCGAACAACGGGCGGCCTGGGACCTGAGCTCGGTCCGGGTCTTCATGTCGGCGGCGGAGCCGATCCGCCCGGAGACCGTGACCGCGTTCCTGGACGCCTTCGAGCCGTCCGGGCTGCACCGGGACGCCTTCTACGCCGCCTACGGGCTGGCCGAGCACACCGTCAGCGTCACCATGGGTGGTCGCGGCACGCTGCGCCTGGACCGGGTCAGCCTGGAGGCCGGCCGCGCGGTGCCGGCGCTGCCCGACCGCATGGCGACGACGCTGGTCGGTTGCGGGCGGCTGACCAAGTTCGACGCCCGGCTGCGGATCGTGGACCCGGACACGCGCGAGGTGCTGCCGCCGTGCCGGGTCGGGGAGATCTGGGTCAGCTCGGCGACCAAGGCGCTGGGCTACTACGGCCGGCCCGAGCAGACCAGGACCACGTTCCGGGCCCGGGTGGCCGGCGGCGAGGACCCGACCGACTACCTGCGCACCGGGGACCTCGGTTTCCTGCACGGGGACGAGCTTTTTGTGACCGGGCGGCTGAAGGACCTGATCATCGTGCGCGGCCGCAACCTGCACCCGGAGGACATCGAGGCGAGCGTGCGGGACTGCCACCCGGCGATCCGGCCCGGCGGCGTGGCGGCGTTCTCGGTGCCGGCAGAAGAAGGCGAGCGGCTGGTCGTGCTGGTGGAGACGCGGGACCGCCGGGCCGACGAGCAGGCGATCATCGAGGCCGTGACCGAGCGCGTGCAGCGTGATCACCAACTGGCCTGTGCCCGGGTGGTGGTCGGGCCGCAGGGCTTGGTGCGCAAGACAACCAGCGGCAAGATCCGGCGCGGTGCGTGCCGTGAGGCGTTCCTGTCCCGGGAGGGCGTGCCCGCGTGAGGCGTGTTTGTGTGGTCGGGGCGGGAGTCAGCGGTCTGACCGTCGCCCGGGAGCTGGAACGTCTCGGCCATTCCGTGACGGTGTTGGAGGCGGCGGAGAACGTCGGTGGCAAGTGCGCTTCGGTGACGTTGGACGGACATGTCTTCGACGTCGGCGGGCACGTGTGCACGCTGACGTACAAGCGGGTGGCGGCGCTGGTCACCGAGCTCGGTCTGTCCATTGAGGACATCACTCCGGTGACACGGAGCCCCTTCCTGAGCAAGGACGCGCGGCGGCGGTATGACGCCCTCAAGGCGGAGCACTTCCCGGACATCGCGAAGGCCGGGCTGGCCCACTCGGCCAGGGCGTTGGCGATGCCGGTGCGGGAGTGGCTTTCCCTGCTGCCGGAGTTCGCGGCGACGTTCGAACTGGGCTACACCTCCTCCGGATACGGTCGTCTCGACGGCGATCTGCCGGCGTTGTACCTGGTCAAGTACGCCGAGATGACCGGACTGCTGTCAGACCGGGGCACATCGGTGCTGGGTCGTCAGTGGCCGTTCACCATCGCCGGCGGGTTCGGCCAGGTGTGGGAACGCGTCGCCGCCGAGCTGGCCGATGTTCGTTGCGAGGCAAGCATTTCCTCGATCCGACGACACGGCAACCGGGTGCTGGTGACCGTCGACGGGGAGACGCTGCGGTTCGACGATCTGGTATTGACCGTGCCGCTGGATCAGCTGCTGCCGGTGCTGGACGCTCGCGAGGACGAACAGGATCTCGCCTCCCGGGTGCGATATCAGGACTACCGCACGACGTTCTGCACGGCCCCGGACCAACCACGGATGGCCTTCACGCTGTACGGCGACACGTCTTTCCACCACCGATACGCCGACAGCGAGGTCTGCGCCCGCTACTCCTACGGGCCGGCCGACGCCGACGAGGTGTTCTGGGACCGCCAGTGGAAGTACATGCCGCACTTCGGGTGCGCCGACCTCGCCGACGGGATCTACGACCGGATCGAGGAGATCCAGGGCCGGCACCGGACCTACCACGTGGGCAGCCTGCCGGCCTTCGAACTGGTCGAGTGCAACCTCGACTATGCCCTGGACTTCGTCGCCCGCCACTTCGGCAACGACCTCACGAACTGGTTGGCCCGGCGCGTATCGGCCGAGATCAAGCGCCCGGTCGACCCACATGCCCCGATTGCCACGCTGGGCCTGGAGTCGCTCCAGATGGCGACCGTGCTGGCCGATCTGTCGTCCCACCTCGGCTATCGGGTGCCGCATTCGCTGCTGCTCGAACTGCCCACTTTGGACGCTGTCGGCCGGCACCTCGACGAGCACGGCGACGAGGTCGCCGGCCCGGAGAGCCTGGCGTTGGCATTGACACCGCCGCGTCCGTTCTTCTGCATCGGCGGCGCGGTCGGCGCGGCCTACTACCTGCTGCCGCTGGCCCGGGCGATCGGGCCGCAGCAGACGTTCTATGCCTTGCAGAGCCCCGGTTTCGACGGCGTCGACGAGCCACTGGACGAGGTGCCGGCGCTGGCCGCCCGCTACGTCGACGAGATCAAGGCGATCCAGCCGCACGGGCCTTACCTCATCGGCGGGCACTCGTTCGGCGGCCTCGTCGCGTACGAGGTCGCTTGCGTACTCAGGAAACACGGCGACGAGGTCGCGCAGGTGATCCTGATCGACACCTACCTGGCCGAGCCCGGCCAGCCCGAGCCGCCGGCCGATGACGTGGCGATCATCGAGGAGCTGTGGCGGATGCGCAGCCTCGCCTTCCGCGGTGCCGACGCGCCGAGGCGCCGGGTCGACCAGTCCCTCTCCCCCGCCGAGCAGCGCCGCGAGCTGGCCCGCTTCCTCGGCGCGAGCGGACCGGCGGACGAGCACATCGCCGCCATCATGCGGGTCTACCAAGCCCAGCTCGAAGCCGTGGTGCGCTATGAGCCAGGGCCGTCCGACCTCGCCGTGACGTTGATCAAGGCCGACGGCGGCTTCCCACAAGTGCTGTTCGACGACCGGCACATCGCGCTGCGCCTGGATGATCCGGCCAACGGCTGGGAAAGCGTCGCGCTGCAAAGCTTGTCGGTGATCACGGTGCCCGGCAACCACTTCACGGGCCTTCGCACCGCCGGACCTCACCGCGCTGGCCGCGGCGATCCGGTCCTGCATCGCCGCCATCCCCGCGCCGCGACCGCCGCAGCAGGCACGGGTCGAGGCCAGCATCCACCTCAACCCGATGGACCCGGACTTCCTCCAGGACCCGTACCCCTTCTACCACCTGCTGCGCGACCTGGCTCCGGTGTACCGGGACGAGGCGTGGACGGCTGGGTACTGACCCGGCACGCCGAAGTGTTCCAACTGCTGCGGGATCCGTCGGTGATCCGGCCGTCCACCGCCACGCTCCTGCCGCGGCTGCCCGAGGAGACGCTGGCCGAGCTGAGGCCGTTCATCGAGTGGCTGGACGCCAGCCTCCCGTTCAGCAACCACGAGCGGCACGAGCGGATGCGGCGGCTGATGGCCGGCAGCTTCACGGGCCGGGCGGTGGAGGCGCTGCGTGGCGACGTGGAGAAGGCCGTGGCCGAGATGCTGGACGGTATCGACCGCCCGGGACCGGTGGAGTTCATGTCCGAGGTGGCGTATCCGTTGCCCGGCCGCGTGGTGATGGACCTCGTGGGCGTGCCGCGCTGTGATCAGCCGCAGGTGGCAGAGTGGGGCCGCGAGGTCATGGCCGTGCTGGGGCAGGCCCAGTTCGGCGAGGATCCGGTCAGCACCGCGTACCGGGCCATGGCCGCCGCCGACGAGCTGACCAAGTACATCGGCGGCATGGTCTCCGACCCCGAGATGGCCACCACGGTCATCTCGGTGATCAACGCCGGGCTGGAGACCACGGCCCACTACATCGGCAACAGCGTGCTGGCGTTGCTCCGCAACCCCGATCAGTACGAGCTCCTGCGCGATGACCCGTCGGTCGCCCGGACCGCGGCCGAGGAGCTGCTCCGCTACGACAGTCCCGCGCCGATCATCACGCCGCAGCGGGCGACCGTCGACCTTGAGCTGGCCGGCAAGCGGATCACCGCCGGTGAGCTGGTGTTTCCCGTGCTGGGCGCGGCCAACCGCGATCCCGGTCGCTACCCCGACCCGGACCGCCTGGACCTGCGCCGGCCCGACGCCGCCGGGCATCTCACGTTCGGCGCCGGCGCGCACTACTGCCTCGGGGCGGCGCTGGCCCGGGTCGAGGGCCAGGTGCTGTTCCCCGCGCTGGCCGCGCGGTTCCCGTCGTTGCGGCTGGCCGAGGAGCCCGTCTTCCGGCCGGACCCCGCGCTGCGGGGCCTCGATCGGCTGGCGCTGCTGATCACCTAGAATGCGTCGTGGCCGTGATGCTCGACGACAAGTACATCCAGGACCGGCACACCATGCATCGGTGGTTGCGGTCGCAGGCGCCGATCTGCGAGGCGGTGCTGCCCGACGGGCGGCGGGTGTGGCTGATCAGCCGCTACGCCGACGCCTTCGAGGCGCTCCGGTCGTCGCCGACCGAGCCGGCGCCCGGTGACGTCGACGCCGTGCTGGCCGGCCTGGACGGCGACTTCGACCTGCTGCGGGATTTCGCCCAGCCGATCGTCGGCGACAATGTGGTCGCGCATCTCCTCGTCAACGCCGTCGTCGACCTGCTCCGGCACCCCGACCAGGTCGGGGTGAACGTGGCCGAGCTGTCACGGCACGACGGCCCCTACGGTATGGCGCTGCGCACCGCGACGGACACGATCACCTTGGCCGGCATCGACATCGAGGCCGGCGAGACGGTCGCCGTGCTGATCGGCTCGGCCAACCGCGACCCGATCATGTTCGACCGGCCCGACGAGCTCGACTTCGGCCGCAACACCACCGGCCACCTCACCCTGGGCGACCACGAGGACCTGGTCGACGAGGCGATCACCAAGCTGCGCCAACGGTTCCCGGCCCTCGCCCTGAGCGGCGAGCCCACCCGCCTGGACGACGTGGTGGTCAACGGCTACGCCAAGGCGCCGGTCACGGCGATGCCGACGCTGTGAAGGGGGCTTTCCCGCACTCGGAGTGCGGGAAAGCCCCCTTCACAGCGGGCCCGTCGAGTGACGGCCCTTCCTGATCGGGTCGACCGGGGCCAGCGGCAGCTCCATGATCGCGCGGATCAGGTCCCGGACCGCCGCCGCGCGATCCTCCGAGTCGAGCAATATCAGTAGCCGTTCGGCCGACAGCTGACGGGAGAAGGCGAAGGGCTGCGAGAAGTACAGCCGTAGCCGTTCGGACGTGGACTCCTGCGCCCGCAGGAAGGACCGGCCCAGGTAGGCCGCCAGCGCCGCCCCGACCACGCCGATCGAGCCGGCGGCGATGACGATCACCGTGGAGCCGGTCGACGCCACCACCGCAACCGCGACGACCAGCACTGCGAAGCCGACGACCACCGCCCGCTGCGCATGGCGAAAGCTGCGCTCCGCCTGGGAAGTCGCCAGCGCGTGGTAGTAGTCCAGACGGCGCTGGGTGAGCGCCCACAGGGCCGTCAGTTCGAGCGGCCCGCGCTTGTCGGCGGCCTCCTCGGCCCGCTCCAACCGCCGGCGCGTCTCCTCCACCTGCCAGCGGTCGGCGTGCTCCCGTTGCAGCGCATCGCGATAGGCCAAGTTGACGAACAGCGCCAACAGGCCGAACAGCACAGCCGTGGCGACCGCCAGCGCCAGGTAGGGAATCTGCCCCGGCAGCACCTGCTCGAAGCCGAGCGTGATCCGGTAGTTCCGGTAGAGCACAAAGGACGCCACGCCGACGGCCACCGCCACCAACACGGTCAGCCAGCCGCCTCGCCGCTGCCGGCGGCGCTCGGGCGACCCGCGCCATGCATCCGACTCAAGCGTGCTGGCGTCCACTCGCGAATGCTAGCCAGCGGCCCGGCGCCGCCGACACCTCCAATGGAGTCAACCGAACAGGCGGATGATCGGCCGCCGGCCGACCGTGATGTTGGCAATGACGGTGCGGGTGAACGCGCCGGACGGTTCGCATTCCGACCAGAACGAGACACCCGGGTCGCCGCCCGACATGATCACGACATCGGACGTCGGGTGCAGCCAGAAGCCCAGACCGTAGCGGCGGTGCGGAGAATCGGGCTGCGCGCTGCGTGGCCGCAGCATCTCGTCCACCCACTTCGACGCGACGATCCGGCCGGCGAAGAAGGCCCGCCACAGCGCGTGGACGTCGGACAGCGTGGTGTAGATGCCGCCATCGCCGTTGCCCCGCACCGGTAGGTCGAAGACGTTGGTGCGCAAGCCTTCCGTCTCCAGGTAGCCGAGCGCCATCCGGGCGTCCGGCTCGTCGCTGCGCAGGAAGGCCGTGTCCGTCATGCCGGCCGGGGCGCACACCCGCCGCGCCACCAGCTCGTGGAACGGCACGCCGCTGGCGCGCTCGGCAATCACCGCCAGCACGACAAAAGCGCCGTTGTTGTAGACGAAGTCCGTGCCCGGCGGGAACTTCATCGGGTAGCCGTCGAGGACGGGCACATAATCCTCGGTGGTGACCAGGTTTTGCGCCGGCACGGACAGCACCGGATCCTTGTCGCCGTCCTCGCTGTAGTAGTCGCCGATGCCGGAGCGGTGGGAGAGCAGCTGCTCCACCGTCACCGCGTCGTCGATCAACGGCAGGTCCGCGCCCAGCGCGGACCGTGCCGTCGTCGACAGGTCGAGGGTGCCGTCCTCGATCAGAGACATCACCACCAGGGCCGTTAACGACTTGGTGCCGCTGGCGATCGCGAACCGAGTGTCCACAGTGTTCGGTACACGCAGCCCGCGATGCGCCATGCCGTAGGCCCGCTCGAACACCGTCGCGCCAGCCTCGTCCAGCCGCACCACGCCGGAGAAGTCCGTCGCGGTGGCGACGCGGTCGACCTCGGGCCCCAGTTCGCTCATCCGGTCAGGATAGTCACGCCAGGCGGGCGGCCAACTCATTTGTGTCGGCCAGGAACCACAGGCGGCGGCCCCGATTGGACTCCCGCACGTACGCCCGCAGCGGCTCGCTGACGGCGAGGTGTTCGCCCAGGTCGCCGACGATGGCGAGGCGCTGGCCGTAGCCGATGACCTTCTGCGTGAAGTGCCCCAACAGGGTTGTGCGCAGGTCGAAGACGCCGTCGGCGAACCGCTCCACCGGAATGACCACCAGCGTCACCGACTGTCCCCACAGCTGCCCGATGATGTCGACCGCGTCCTGCTCGCTTGACAGCTTCGGGCCGTCCGCGTCCAGCACGTACGCCTTCGTGCCACTGATGTCGGTCAGCGTGTCAGCCATGGAGGAATCCCCCGATCCGCTCCGTCTGGTCCGGCAGCATGTGCCCGGCGCCGGGCAACATCACCACGGTGGCGTCGGTCGTCGACCTCAGCCGCCGCTGCGTGGCCCGGGAGTCCAGCAGCTCGTCGCTGTCGCCGACGATCACCAGCAGCGGCATGGTCAGCCGGCGCAGCCGGGCCGCCGAGAAGATCGGCATCAGCAGCCGCGGCCGGAAGTGCTGGAACACCATGCGCACGTACTTCTCCGGCGCCGACTTGGGCTCCGGCTGCTTGCGACCCAACATCTGACCGAGGAGGAACGCCGCCATATTGCCGAACCGCTGGCGGCCGATGCCGCCCGGCACCGTCAGCACCATGCGGCTGACGCGCCCCGGCCGCCGCGTGGCGTAGTCGATGGCGAACCAGCCGCCCAGCGACACGGCGACCACCTGCACCTCGGTCAGGCCCAGACCCGCCAGCACGTCGTCCAGCCACTCGGCGTAGGCCGGAGAGCCCAAGGGCGGCCGCGACGGCGCGCTCAGACCCGGCTCCCCGATCACGTCCACGGCGTGGAAGCGGAACCGGTCGGCCAGGTGTCCCACCAGCGGCATCCAGGTCAGGGCGTTGCCGCCCGAGCCGTGCAGCAGCACGACCGGCGGGCCGGTCTCGTTCCCGGACACCAGCACGAAGGTGTCGCCGTGGCGGGTCGCCACCGTGCGCCGGTCGGCCGGGACCGGCCAGTGGGCCAGCCACTCCTCGTACTGGCGACGGATCTGCTGGGCCCCGGCGTCGGTCTTGTAGATCGTTGCGGTCACGACTCCCCCTCGGCGAGCAACGCGATCCACCGCAGCAGTTCCGCGGTGGTGGTCAGGTCCCCCAGGACGATGAGCTTCAGCCGGCCGCGCGCCTCGTCGTACGCCGACTCGATGCGCAGGGGCTGCTCCTGGTAGCCGCGGGTGTTCGCGGCCCCGACCGCCCCCATCGCGATGCGGCTCGCGTCCTCACGGCTGATCGCGTCGATCTCGACGATGCTCGACACCTCGACGTGCCGGGTGCGCCGGACCTTGGACTCCGCGCCGGTGAAGGCGTCGAGGTCCTCGCGGGCGATCCGGTACTGCTTGCCGATCCGCACCGCCTTCAGGCGGCCCTCACGGACGTAGTTGCGAACCGTGCGCACATGCAGGCCCAGCAGGTCCGCGACCTGCTCGACCGAGTACATCTCCTGGGACACAGACGCCAGACTACCGCATCGCTCCCTATCGGCAACTGATTAGGGAACAATAGGGAAGTTTGCGACCTAACCGAGGGCCGCCCCGGATGCAGGGAAGGACGCCTTACCCGCATCCAGCGCGGGGTAAGGCGTCCTTCCCTGATAGTTAAACCAGTACTCTGCACACGACCGCCCCTAATCACGCTCCAAGAGAATAGCATGGATAGTAGGCTTAATCCTGTTATAAAGCACATGTTAGTGCCCACCTGGTAGGCCGCCAGGGGCAGAAATGCAAGCCCAAAAGTCTCGCGCTATTCCCTGCATGACGAGGCCCGGACACGCGGCGAGGCCGCGGGGCGTGGGCCCCGCGGCCTCGTGTCGCGCCACTGCTCGTCAACAATTATTCACACCGAGCGCCCCGGCAATGTAAATCGCCTGAACCAACCCGGGCGTCGAACAAAGGGAAGAATGTCGGCGACCGGGCGGGCGCGGCGACGGGGCGCCCGACCCGGTCATCTCACGCCACGGTGACGTTCGTCAGCGACAGTTCGGTCTGCTGACCGTTCCCGTTGAGCCAGACGATGTCGAAAATCCAGATGTTGCCCGGCTTGCTCGGCGTCACATTGGGCACCGTGAAGTCGACGGCTCCGGATTTCGGATCCACGCTCGTCTTGATGAGCGTGTTGGGCGCGTGGCCCATCCCCGTGGAGTGCGCGAGCCACAGTTGGACGGCGGTCACCTGTGGCGCGTACGCGGTGTTGAAGTGCCAGGTCGCGTGGACCTGCTGGCCCGGAACGAAGGTCGTGGCGGACAGGGTGGTGTCCGTGACGACGTCCGACAGCGACGGCGGGTTGGCCTGCGCTGCCCCGGTGGAGAGGGCAATGGCGACGGCGGCGGAAGCGGCGAGCACGCCGATCCGGCGAAGGTACTGCATTTTCTTGCCCCCAGAGACAAGGCGACGGTACCTCATTATCTGAGCAGATTCGATTCAGTGACGCAAGGCGGAGAGACCCAGCACACACCGAGGTATACATTGATGAATCCGCCGGGTCACCGGAGGTCTAGAACAATTAAAACGATTCCTTCACCCGTTTGCCGGCAACCAACGGGTGTCGGTCGTCAGGTCGTGCAGAATCTCGGGTACGGGGGTGACGCCGATTCCCGGCCCGGTCGGCACGCGGACGTGCCCGTTCTCGAGTGTGAACGGCTCGGTGACGTCCCGGTGGTAGTAGCGGTCGGACGCCGAGGTGTCACCGGGCAGGGTGAACCCGGGCAGCGAGGCCAGCGCCAGGTTGGCCGCCCGCCCGATCCCGGTCTCCAGCATCCCGCCGCACCACACCGGCACGCCGTGGGCCTGGCAGACGTCGTGCACGCGGCGGGACTCCAGATAGCCGCCGACCCGTCCCGGTTTGATGTTCACGATGGCGCAGGCGCCGAGGCTGATGGCGTCGGCCGCGACCTTGGCCGAGGTGATGGACTCGTCCAGGCAGATCGGCGTGCGCACCAGCCGGGCCAGCTGGGCATGCCCGAGCAGGTCGTCCTCGGGCAGCGGCTGCTCGATCAGCAGGAGGTCGAACGGGTCGAGCTTGGCCAGCTGCCGCGCGTCGCCGACGGTGTAGGCGGTGTTGGCGTCGACCTGGAGCGGCACCTCGTCGCCGAAGCGTTCCCGGACCGCGCGCACGGGCTCCACGTCCCAGCCGGGCTCGATCTTCAGCTTGATCCGCACGTAGCCCTGGTCGAGATAGCCGGCCACGGCGTCGAGCAGCTGCGGGATGGTGTCCATGATGCCGACCGACACGCCGGAGGCCACGCGGTCGGCCGCACCGCCGAGGTAGCGGGCCAGCGACAGGTCGAGGGAGCGCAGCTCGGCGTCGAGAAATGCCGTCTCCAGCGCGGCCTTGGCCATCTGGTGGCCGTGAAACCGTTGCATGGCGCGGGAAACAGCGTGAACGTCCGGATCGGACAGCGCGGCGATCTCCGGGAACAGCACGTGCTCGATCACATGGGCGGCCGCGTCCACGTATTCCGGCGAGTACACCGGCGCGCCCATGGCCACGCACTCCGACCAGCCCTCGCCCTGGTCGGTGACCAGCCGCAGCAGCAACAGGTCCCGGGTGCTCTCGCTGCCGAACGACGTCCGGAACGCGCCCACCAGCGGCAGCGTCGCCCAGCGCAGCTCAAGGCCCTCGATCTTCACGCGTCCTCCCCGCGGTCGAGCAGATATCCACCCTCACGGCTGAACCCGGTGATCACGGCGCCGTCGGCCAGCAGACCGCCGAGCACGTCACGCACCGCCAGACGCCAGCGCAGCGCGGCCTCGGGCCGCGCCTTGCGCACGGCGTAGATGTCGGCCGGGATGCGGACTTCCACATAGCGGCCCTTGATCCCGCCCGGGACCGGCCGTTGCTCACCGTCAATGTCCAACGCCACCAACGCATCCGCCGCCCGCTCGACCGGATGCCCGGCCAGCGCCCGTGTGACGACCGGGTCCGCGAGATCCCACTCCAGCAGGATGCGGTCGCTCTCGTCGCCGGCGTTGAGCTCGTCGGGCATGTCGCCGTAGAAGGACTCCAGGTACACATGGCAGCGCGCGCCCAGCTTGGCCAGGTTGAAGTGCGCGTTTCGGGACACCAGCGGATCGAAGGTCCAGCCGATCATGCGCAGCCCATTGTCCAGCGCCCACGCGCGCTGGTGCGTCTTCAGCGCGAACCCGACGCCGCGAACCTGGCCGTCCGGCAGCACGCCGGTGATGTGCGAGTGCAGGCTTCGGGTGTCCGGCGGGCCGAAGAACCCCATCGTGGCGCCGACCATCGTGTCGCCGCGATACGCCGCCGCCACGTAGCTGCCGAGGTGCGAGACGACCCGCAGCAGTTCCAGCGTGGCCGGCGGGTTCGTCGGGTCGGGCCGCCACACCAGGTCGAGCAGCACACGAACCTGTTCCAGCTCCGGCAGTTCGTGCACCAGCCGCACCGTCACCCCGGCCTGCTCCGCCGCCGAGTCCGCCCGCGCCCGCGCCGCCTCGTGAACTTCCGTCCCCGCCTCGATCATCCGTCATGCCTAGCACACAAATCCCGGCCCGAGCAGGGGCTCGGGCCGTGCCCATCGGGCCTGATCAGCGCAACCGGCGGCGGTGTCCGACGCGCCCGGAGGCGATGTCCGCTCCACCCGAAGCGGCCGGGATGGGAGACTGGAGGCATGGACAGACTGGTCCTGGAGGCCGCCTGGTGAGTGTATTAGGCATTCCCGATCCGGATGGCACCGTCGCCCCGTGCCCGGGCTGTGGCCACGCGACCGTGGTCGCGACCACCAGCACCGGCGCGGAGCGACTGCACTGCGGGACGTACGAGCCCGTGTGCCGCCCCACCCGGCCCACCACCAGGGTGGCCCGCATGTTCGGTCGTTTGACCAAGCTCGTCGGAGGTGACCCGCGTCACTAGTCGGTCGGAACCTCGGCCGATGGACAACCAGGGCGCATCATGGGTCAGGGTCGGCGACGGCACCTTGTGATCGCACGATCGGGACAGCCATGAATTTGGCGCTAGTCCTCGCTACAATCGTAATCATAGCGATCACACGTGAAGCCGCAATTAAGCACGGTAGGCGTCTGAGGAATCGCCGAATAGAAAGGTGACTGAAGGAACAAACGCGCGGAGCATCTCACGCCACCGAGGCGGCACTGGCCGTGGGTCATTGAAGCCCCTTGGGAGTTACACTTTCGGTGCGACGGTTTATTTCCTTAGTCGCACACTTACAGCGAACATCTGAATTTTCGATTACAGATGGTCTCCTGCTAACAACATACGCCCCGCTGAGAATACATAGGAGCCTGTCCTGTCTCAGGCGCGCTCGGTCAGCCTGATGACCGCGTTGGGGCACATGGTGGCCGCCTCACGCACGGCGCCGGCCTGCTCCTCGGCCGGGTCGGCGTCCAGCAGCACCACCAGGCCGGTGTCCTCGTCCTGGTCGAACACCGCGGGCGCGGCCAGTGCGCACACACCCGAGGCGATGCAGAGGTCGGTGTCGGTCTCGATGTGGATCACGAGATGTCTCCTACTGCTCCTGCGCCGGCAGCACTTCGTCGAACACCACGGGTAGATGCGCGGGACCGGGCACGATGTTGTCCTCGCGCAGCGGCACCTCGGACACCGGCACCGCGCACCGCAGCGACGGCACCCGCCGCAGCACCGTCTCCAGCGCCACCCGCAGTTCGAGCCGGGCCAGCTGCTGGCCGACGCAGGCGTGCGGGCCACGGCCGAAGTTGAGGTGCGAGTTGGGCGTGCGGGCCAGGTCGAGCTTCTCGGGGTCCGGGAAGACCTCGGCGTCGTGCGACCCGGCGCCGATCCCGGCCAGCACGTAGTCGCCCGCCTTGATCTGGACGCCGGCGATCTCGGTGTCGACGATGGCCTGGCGCAGGATGCCGACGTTGCCCGGCAGGTACCGGACGAACTCGTCGACGGCGGTCGGCGCCAGCGACGGGTCCTCGACCAGCCGGGCCATCTCGTCCGGGAACTCGAACAGGGTCAGCATGATGAAGGTGAGCATGCCGGCCGTGACGTCGAAGCCTGCGGAGATCAGGGCGAACCCGATCGACTCCAGCTCGTCGTCGGTGAACGGCTTCTCGCCGGCCTCGCTGCGGGTGATGATGTGGCTGAGCGCGTCGTCGCCCGGGTTCTCGCGGCGATCGACCAGCAGCTTGCGCACGTACGCCTTGAGCTTGTCGAACGCGGCGGTCGCCGTCTCCACGTCGATGTTGATGTCCAGGGCCGCGGACGCCGAGTCGTGGAACAGCTGGCGGTCCTCGTAGGGCACGTCCATCAGGTCGGCGATGACCGCGGTCGTCACCGGCTTGGAGAACAGCTCGTGCAGGTCGACGGGCTGCTCGGCGCCGGCGATGGCGTCCAGCCGCTCGTCGACGATGCGCTGCACCGCGGGCCGTAACCCGTCGATCCGCTTGGCCGCGCCGAGCTCGATGCCGAAGGCACGCCGGAACCGCAGGTGCTCCGCGCCGTCCATGCGGTTGAAGTCGCCGGGCTCCATCGGCTGCGGCGGCCACATCCGGGGCAGCATGTGGTTGATCGAGCCGGCACCCGAGCTGAACCGGGTGGCGTCGCTGAGCACGTCACGGACATCGTCGTACCGGTTGACCATCCAGGCGTCGATGCCGGCGGGCGTGCGCACCCGCGCCACGGGCCCGTTCAGGTCGGTCTCCTCGTGCCCGGCCGCGGCGGCGAACGGGCACCCCCTCGCGCGGTCGACGGCACGCGCGGACAAATCGGTGCTGACTGACAAGGCCCCACTCCCCTTGTGTGCGCATTCCCCAGTGGGCGTGACAGCGCTGTCACGCAACACTGCGAAGTTATCGGTGTTAACCCGATACCGGCAAGGGGAGTCCGGATTTTCCTGCCCCAATGATCCAGAAATGGCCGGGGATCAGGACGAGCGGCTCGGGAAAACGGGCGGCCGTGGCCGCCGCCCGCTTCCGCTAGAGCGAGACGCCGCGGGACCGGGCCACATCGGCCACCGTCTGGCGGATCCGCAGGATCTGCGCCCCGGTCAGGTCCGGCACCTCGACCAGCAACGCCTCCGTCAGCTCCGCGCCGAACGCCGACACGGAGCCACCACCACCTCCACCGCTGTAGCCCGAGCCCCGGCCGCCGCCGCGACCGCCCGTGCGCCGCACGTCGACGGCCTTCAGGCCCCGGTCGCCCTCCTCGATCTCGAATTCGACCGTGGTGCCCGGCTTGAACACCGACTTGTCCTCGCTGAGGTCGTTCGCGTGCACAAAAACGTCCTCGCTACCGGAATCCGGCGCGATGAACCCGAAGCCCCGCACGTCGTCGAACCGCAGCACGCGCCCTGTGGCCACACCCACCAACTCTCACCTCGCACAACCACACAACCCACTGTCAACCGGCTACTGTACCGGCGCTCAGATCAACGGTGAGTCGCCGGTCGGCCACCGAGCGTCCGACCTCCAGCCGGTGCCCGCCGGCGGCGTCGCGCCAGCCGCCGTCCCGCCACACCTGCCGCGACCGGCGCGGGACCGTGATCACCGCGGTGGCCGTGCGGCCGGGCTCGGCGGTGACGGAGGCGAAACCGGCCAACCAGCGGTGCGGCCGCTCGGAATCGGGCTCGGTCGGCGCCAGATAGGCCTGCACAACCTCGCGGCCGGGCCTCTTTCCGGCATTGCGGACAACGACCGTCGCCGTGCCGAGAATGTCGGGGTCCTCATCGGACGGTGCGAATTCCACCGATTCGTACGCCCAATCCGTGTAGCCGATTCCGTGGCCGAACCAGTAGGCCGGCTCGGTGTCGCCGCGCTGCCAGGCCCGGTAGCCGATGAACACGCCCTCCTCGTAGCGGAGCGTGCCGTCGGTCGGCGTCACGTTCAGCACCGGCGCATCCTCGGTGCGCTTCGGCCATGTCGTCGGCAGCCGACCGCCGGGTTCGGTGGTGCCGTTGAGGACATCGGCCAGCGCCGCGCCGGCGGCCTGGCCCGGGAACCACGTGAGCAGCACCGCCGCCACGTCGTCGGCCCAGGGCATCTCCACCGGCGAACCGGCGTTCACCACCACGATCGTGCGGGGATTGGCCTCCGCGACGCGACGTACAAGCTCGTCCTGCGGGCCCGGCAGCGCCAGCGTCGTGCGGTCGAAACCCTCGCTCTCGCTCTGGTCCGTCGTCCCGACCACGACCACCGCCACATCGGCGTTCTTCGCGGCGGCGACCGCCTTCTCGATGCGCCGTTCCGGGTCGGACTCGGGGCCGCTGTGACCGAGGGTCAGGGCGATCCACACGTACTTGTTGATGCCGCGCTCCAGGCCCAGCGGCGTGAGGCGGAAGCTCACCTCGACCGGTTGCCCCGCCGGCAGATCGACGTCGAAACGCTCTTCCCGCGGGTTCAGGATCGCCGTGAACGGGTCGTCGCCGCTCGGCATGGTCGATTGCTCGAACAGCACCGTGCCGCCGATCTCCAGCCGGGCCTGGCCGAGGCCGATGAAGCTGAAGGTCTGCCGGCCCGTCTCGAACGGCGTGAACCTGCCGGCGATCTCCACCGAGCGCACCCGCTTCGGGTCCACGCCGGCCGGCGCCTCGCCGATCCACCGGATCTGGCCGTTCTCCAGCGGCCCCGTGGCGACTTCGCCGCCGTCCGCGTCGAGCGCCCGCCAGCGGAGATCTGCGTTGTCCCCCAACGGAGGCAGCTGCGTGCGGGGGTCCGCGCCGAGCTCGTACGTCACGTTCGGGAAGGCCCGTCGGAGGCCGTCCAGCGGCGAGATCACCTCTTCCGGGAACACCACCGCACTGCCGCCGCCGAGGATCCTCGCGTCCTTCGCCGCGCCGCCGAGCACTGCAAGCATTCCCGCCTTCGTTGCGTCCAGCGGTAGCAGATCCGCCTTGTTGTGCAGCAACACGAACGACCGCGCCGCCACCTCCCGCGCCAGCGCGCCGCCGTCGATCGGCTCCGGGACCGTCGTCACCGCCGGCTCCGCGCCGTCCAGGATTCCCACCCTCGCCGCCAGCAGCAGCACCCGGCGGACCATCGCGTCCAGCACGTCCTCCGGCACCCGGCCGTCGCGGACCGCCGCCGCCAGGTCAGGCCCGAACGGCGTGATCGGGCCCGGCATCGCCACGTCCAGCCCGCCCTTCGCGGCCCGCTCCGTGTGCCTGGTCGCCGTCCAGTCCGAGACGATGAAGCCGTCGAACCCCCACTCGTCGCGCAGGATTCCGTTCTGCAGCGGGCCGTGCTCGGTCATCGTCGCCCCGTTGACCGAGTTGTAGGCCGCCATCACGCCCCACGGCTTCGCCTGCTTCACGATGATCTCGAACGGCGCGAGGTACAGCTCCCGCAGCGTCCGCTCATCGGCTTGCACGTCCACCGTGTAGCGCTGCGTCTCCGAGTCGTTGGCCACGAAGTGCTTCACCGTCGTCGCCACACCCCCGTCCTGCACGCCGCTGACGTACCCGGCCCCCACAAGCCCGGTCAGCAGTGGATCCTCCGAGTAGCACTCGAAATGCCGCCCGCCCAGCGGCGTCCGGTGCAGGTTCACCGTCGGCGCCAGCAGCACATGCACGCCCTTGCGCCTCGCCTCCTGCGCGAGCAGCCGCCCCACGGCGCGCGCCAGCTCCGGATCCCAGCACGCCGCCAGCGCCGTCGGGCTCGGCAGCGCCACCGACGGGTCGTCCGGCGTCTGCCTCGTCCCCCGCACGCCGATCGGCCCGTCCGACATCACCAGCGACGCCAGCCCGATCCGCGCCGTCGCCGGCAGCGACCACCGGTCCTGCCCCGCCACCAGCCCGGCCTTGGTGTCCAGATCCAGGCGCTTGATCAGCTCGTCGAGATCCATGCCCCCACCCTGCCAGAACGGTCCGGCCCGGCCGGCGCGAAAGACGGCCGGCGGTGCCCGGTCGCGCCTTGCGGGGCCGGGGCGCCACCCTGCCCTTCCCTCCGAAGGCAGCGTGACCCTCCCTCGATCGGCACTGTCACCAGGGAAAACACCGGATCTAGCGTGGATTTCCCCCGTACCCCGACCGAAAGGGGAACCCGATGTCGCCAACAGATCTCGTGGCACAGTGGCGAGCGGACATCCAGGCGCCGGACAACCCGGCGGGCCCGCTCTACACCGGCGGCGAGCACGCCGAGTCGGAACTGGCCAACCGCATCCCGCCGGACACCCTGCACGGCTGTGGGACGGCCTGCACCGGGTCGCGCACCCGACTCTGCTGCTGAGCCCGCGATGACCGAGGCCGGCGATTTCGACGATTGTCTTGGCTGCCTGGTCGGGCCGGCGCTGGACGACCTGGAAACCGGGCTGCGCGGTGTCGTCGGCCTCACCCCCGCCGAGGCGGGGGCGCTGCACGAGGGCGCGGCCGCGGCGCTGCTGGAAACGGTGCGGCGCAAGGTGACCCGCACGCTCGTGCTGGAGCTGAACGCGGCGCGGGTGACGGGCCGGTTGACGGGTGCGGATCCGGCGCAGCGGTGGGCGGAGTTCCTTGCGCTGGCGGCACGGCGTGAGTACTGGGACTCGTTGACCGAGCACTATCCGACGTTGCTGGCGCGGGTCGACGTGATCGTGGCCAACCGCTGCGCGGCGGCGCTGGAGCTCGCCACCCGGTTCGCGGCCGACCGCGACCCGGCGCTGGGTGAGCTGCTGGCGGTGACTTCGGGGCCGGCGACAGCCACCGTCACGGCCGTACGGTGGCGATCCTGCGCTGCGCCAACGGAAACACCGTGTACAAGCCGCGTTCGGTGGCGGTCGATCGGGCCTTGTCGACGCTGCTGGCCACGCTGAACGTCAAGATCAGGGTGCCGGACGTGCGGGTACGGGACGGCTACGGCTGGGCGGAGTTCGTGACCCATCGATACTGCGCCGACGACGAACTTGCGCAGTTCTATCGCGGCATCGGGCACTGGCTGGCGATCTCCCGCCTGGTCGGCGGCAGCGATCTGCACGCGGAGAACCTCATCGCCTGCGGACCGGTCCCGGTCGTCGTGGACTGCGAGACTCTGTTCACCCCGCTCGAACCGATCGAGCCCTCGTTGGGCGGCATCGCCGTCGACCGGGCGCGGGCGCTGGTCAGCGGTTCGGTGCTGCGGACCGGTCTGCTACCGGGGCGGGGCACGGCGCTGGGCTGGCGCGGCGTGGACACGTCGGCTGTCGGCTCGCTGCCGGACCAGCAGCCACAGACGGAGCTGCCGGTGGTCCTCGGCGTCGGCACGGACACCGCCCACGTGGGCCTGGCACCGGCGGAAATCCCTTCCGCCGCCAACCATCCCAGCCCGGAGCCGGCGCTGTCCAAGCACTGGCCGCAGGTGCTGGCCGGCTTCGACGAGCTGACCAGGCAGCTGCTCGCCCTGGACCGCGAGGGGCGGCTGGGGCCGCTGCTGGAGCCGTTCCACGCCTGCGAGGTGCGAATCGTCAAGCGCGCCACCGAGCAGTACGCGGAGGTCGGCCGCATGCTGTGGCATCCGGTCTCGCTGCACGACCAGCCGGCGGCGGCCGAGCGTGCCGCGAAGGTGCTGACGCCGACGGAGATCGAGGACCTGCTGGCCGGCGACATCCCCTTCTACACGGCCGTTCCCGAGGTCGCCGAGGCCCTGGACCGCTTCCGGCGCGGCGACGTCGAGGTGGAACGTGAGGTGATCAAGGCGGCCCTGGTCAGCGCCTACCTCAACGACGGCTGGCTGCCGGACGAGAAGCCGATGCGGCCGACGGTGATCCGCACCGACGACCTGGATCGCCGCCGTCGCAGGCTCGCCGCGGAGCTGACGCAGCGGCTTGTGCGGGCGGCGATCCGAGGCGAAGACGGTTCGGCGACGTGGATCGCGCCGGTGCTGGACGACACCGGCTGGACGGTGCGGCCGCTCAGCCAGGACGTGTACGGCGGCGCGGCCGGGGTCGCGATGGTGCTGGCCGGCTACCAGCACGAGGTGCGCGCCG
>NZ_KK037166.1:11188576-11199679 GCF_000568255.1 Kutzneria sp. 744 | reverse complement strand
CACAGATCGTTGAAGGCCGGGCGCACTGGGCGTCGATCCGCTGGCCGGCCGGGCTCGGCGGCTTCGCCCACGGGTCGACGGGCATCGGCTGGGCGCTGGCCCGGCTGGCCCTGGCCACCGGCGACGACCGCTACGCGGCGGTCGCGGAGGCCGCCGAACGGTACGAGGAGGCCAACTACAAGATCGACCGCAACGGCTGGCTTGACAACCGTGAAGAAGACCGGATCGGCACCGCTTGGTGCCATGGAGCTGCGGGAATAGGGGTCGCGGCGGCCGACCTCTGGCGGCGCGCCGGGCACCCCCGACACCTCGACGTGCTGCGTCGGAGCGCGCGGTCGGTCTGGCCCGCTAGCTTCGGCTGGAACCACACGTTGTGTCACGGCGACCTGGGATGTTGGGAGGTGGTGCAGGAGGCGATTTCGGCCGGCGTCGGGCCGGCCGGGTTGCACAGACGCGAGTTGGACGCCCACGTGATCGGTGGGCTGGAGGAGTTCGGCGCGGTTTCCGGGTTGGCCCGGGACGCCTTCTCCCCCGGCCTGCTCCCGGGCCTGGGCGGAGTGGCGTACCAGCTGCTGCGGATGCATCCCGGCTGTGACCTGCCGACGGTGTTGCTGCCCCATGCTTGAGCAGGAGCTGGAGTCCCCGTACTGGCGGCTGGACGACGCCCGGGACGCCGAGCTGGGACTGTGGCGGCTGGTGCGGAGGCTGCCCGGGACCGTTCGGCCCGTGCTGGGCATCATCCGGGCCGCCGCGCCCGGGGCGGCGCTGACCGTGCTCGTGCTGCAACTGGCGTCCGGCGTGGCCGCGGCCACCGGGCTGCTGGAAACCAGCGCGACGCTCCAGCAACTGCTCAGCGGCGGGGTCGCCGCGGCGGTGGGACCGGTGCTGCTGCTGGCGTCCGTGTACGCGCTCAAGGGCGCGCTGGACGCCGGCGTGGCCCTGGCCCACGCGCGGGTCGGACCGGCAGTGCACCGGGTGGCCGAGCTGAGGCTGCTCGCCGCCGCGCTGGACGTGGAGCTGGTCGCCTTCGACGACGACCGGTTCTACGACCGGATGCACCGCGCCCGGGACCAGGGGCTGGACCATCTGGATCGGGCCGGCGACAACCTGGTCGAGTTGGTGGGTGCTGGTGTCGGCGTGGCGGCGGCCGCGGTCAGCCTGGCCGTCATGCACCCGGTGCTGCTGCCGGTCCTGATGCTGGGACTGCTGCCGCAGGCGTGGGCCGTGCTGCGGTCGGCGCGGTTGGGTTACCTGGGTTCCGCACGGACGGTGAGCCTGCTGCGTCGGCTGTGGATGGTCAACGGCCTCGCGACCGAGCGGGAGTCCGCCGCGGAGTTGCGGGCCTGCCAGGCCGCGCCGTTCGTGCTCGGCGAGTACCGCACGCTCGCCGAGGCGTACCGCGATCAGCGAACGCGGGTCGCCGTGGCACAGGCACGAATCGGCGCGGTCGGGCGAGCCCTGGCCGCGGTCGGAACGGCCGGCACGTACGCGGTGCTGTTGCTGATGCTGCACGCGGGCTGGTTGCCGCTGGCCGTGGCCGGTGCGGCGGTCGTCGCCATCCGGTCGGCGACCGCCGCGCTGACCCGGCTGGTGCTGGCCGCCAATCTGGTGTTCGAGCAGTCCCTGTACATCGCGGACTACCTCGCGTTCGTCGCCGACGCGGACGGTAGGCAGCGGCCGGCGGGCGAGCTGGAGGCGCCCGCCGCGCCGGCCGCGATCACCTTGCGCGGGGTGGGTTTCGCCTACCCCGGCGGCGAGCCGTGCCTGCACGGGGTCGACATGGTGATCCGGCACGGCCGCACGGTCGCCCTGGTGGGCGAGAACGGGTCCGGCAAGACCACGCTGGCCAAGGTGATCGCCGGCCTGTACCGGCCGGCCGCCGGCACGATCGAGTGGGACGGTGTGGAAGTCGCCCACATCTCCCCCGATTCGCTGGCCGACCGGGTGGTGCTGGTGCCGCAGGACGCCGTGCGGTGGCCTCACACCGCCCACACCAACGTCCGTATCGGCCGGCACGACCGGCCCGACCCCGGCGACCGCTCCCTGCGGTCGGCCGCCGCCCTCGCCCGCGCCGACGAGGTCGTCGACGACCTGCCGCAGGGCTGGAACACCGTGCTGTCCAAGCACTTCCGGGGCGGCCGCGAGCTGTCCGGCGGCCAGTGGCAGCGCTTGGCCATCGCCCGCGGCATCTTCCGCGACGCACCCGTCCTGATCTGCGACGAGCCCACCGCCCCACTCGACGCCAAGGCCGAGTTCGCCGTCTACGAGTCCCTGCGCGAGCTGGCCGGCGGCCGCACCGTGGTGCTGATCACCCACCGCCTGGCCAGCGTCCGCCACGCCGACTGGATTTACGTCCTGCACAAGGGAACGGTGGTGGAGCAGGGCACCCATGCCGCCCTGCTCAAGGCCGCCGGCCGCTACGCGGAGCTGTATTCCTTGCAGGCCCGCGCCTATGCCGGTGACGGTCAGTAGGAGCATGCCGATTGCACCGCTCGGCGGCACGCGGCGGTTCGCGGAGCGGGTGGCATGTCGTCGTTCAGCCGCCAGCAAGGGTGAACGGGTCATCCGGTGTCTGCCTTCTCCCTGAACGCCGCGGATCCGCGCCTCGACACGCCGGGCGCGGCCCGGGCGAAAACTACCAGTTCTGGACGCCGACTACCGGCTTCTTTCCTTACCAGCACGGGGAAATCGGCACTTGCGGGGCCACCGGGCGGCCACGGCGACGCAATCCGCCTCAAGCCGGGCGGCAGCGGCCGCACTTGCTCTGACACAAGGGAAAAGTGACGGAGCGTGGGAGGTATTCCCCGCCCGTCAACGGATCGTGTGACGACCCCGACAGCGACACGCGGGTGAACAGCGAGTAAAGTACGTCGTCGGCCCGCGACGGTGAAGGTGATCGCTGACAGTCCAGTGTGGACTCCAGCGCCCGTGCGCCGGGCTACCTGGCTCGGAGAGGCGTGCATTGACAGCGGTTGCATGGACTGCGGTTCAGGATCTGAGCGTTTCGGCACGGAACGCGGTGTTCACCACGCGCGGTGCGGCGAAGGCGCGCACGCTGCTGGACGTTCTGGCGGAGACGACGCTGCGGCACCCGGCCGCGGCGGCGGTGGACGACGGCGAGACGACGCTGAGCTACCGCGCGCTGGCGACCGAGGTCGACCGGCTGCGCGAGGTGCTCGCGGGGCACGGCATCGGCGTGGGCGACCGGGTGGGTGTGCGGGCGCCATCGGGCACGGTGGACCTGTACGTGGCCATCCTGGCGGTGCTGGCGGCCGGCGCGGCGTACGTGCCGGTGGACTTCGAGGACCCGCAGGAGCGCGCCGACCTGGTCTTCGGCGAGGCCGACGTGTGCGCGGTCATCGGCGCGGAGCGCCAGATCACCCTCACGGGAACGCCGCTGGGCGTGCTGGGCACGCCCGGGCTGGACGACGACGCGTAGGATCATCTTCACCTCGGGCTCGACGGGCCAAGCCGAAGGGGCGTCGCGGTCTCGCACCGCGCGGCGACGGCGTTCGTGGACGCGGAGGCCGAGCTGTTCCTGGTCGACGAGCCGATCGCCCCGGGCGACCGCGTGCTGGCCGGCCTGTCGGTGGCCTTCGACGCCTCCTGTGAGGAGATGTGGCTGGCCTGGCGCTACGGCGCGTGCCTGGTGCCGGCCCCGCGGGCGCTGGTCCGCACGGGCATCGACCTGGGCCCCTGGCTGGTGGAGCGGGAGATCACCGTGGTCTCCACGGTGCCGACCCTGGCCGCGCTGTGGCCGGCGGAGGCCCTGGACGAGGTGCGCCTGCTCATCTTCGGCGGCGAGGCGTGCCCGCCGGAGCTGGCGGAGCGGGTGGCGGTCGAGGGCCGCGAGGTGTGGAACACCTACGGCCCGACCGAGGCCACGGTCGTGGCGTGCGCCGCGCAGCTGACGGGCGAGGGCCCGGTGCGCATCGGGCTGCCGCTGGACGGCTGGGAGCTGGCGGTCGTAGACCAGCGGGGCGACCTGGTGCCGATGGGCGAGCAGGGCGAGCTGGTCATCGGTGGCGTGGGCCTGGCCCGCTACCTGGACCGCGCCAAGGACGCCGAGAAGTACGCGCCGCTGCCGTCGATGGGCTGGGACCGCGCCTACCGCAGCGGCGACCTGGTCCGCGCGGAGCCGGAGGGCCTGCTGTTCGTCGGACGGGCGGACGAGCAGGTCAAGCTGGGTGGCCGCCGGATCGAGCTGGGCGAGGTCGACGCGGCCCTGCAGGCGCTGCCCGGTGTCGCCGGCGCGGCGGCCGCGGTCCGCAACGGCACGCTGCTCGTGGGCTACGTGGTGCCGACCGCCGACTTCGACCGGGACACGGCCCTGGACCGGCTGCGCTCGGCGCTGCCGGCGGCCCTGGTGCCGCTGCTGGCCGAGGTGGAGACGCTGCCGACCCGCACGTCGGGCAAGGTGGACCGCAACGCCCTGCCGTGGCCACTTCCCCAAAAAGCCGGCAGTCAGAACACTGACGGCAGCCAGCTGGCCGGCACCGAGGCGTGGCTGGCCGAGCAGTGGGCCGTGGTGCTGGGCTTGGCCCCGGCGCGGAACGACGCCGACTTCTTCGCCAGCGGCGGCAGCAGCCTGGCCGCGGCCCGGCTGGTCGGCCTGATCCGGGCCAAGTACCCGAGCGGCTCGGTCAGCGACATCTACCAGTTCCCGACGCTGCGGGCGATGGCCGCGCGCCTGGACGAGTTCGACGCGAAGTCCCTCAAGGCCCGCACGGTCGCCCCGACCCCGCGCAAGGCCCAGGTCAAGCAGCTGCTGGCCATGGTCCCGCTGACCACGCTGGTCGGCCTGCGCTGGACGGTCGCGGCGGCGGCCGGCAGCACCCTGCTCAACCTCATGGGCGCGGCCTGGGCCCCGACGCTGCCGTGGTGGGCCATCGCGTTGGCCTGGCTGGTGCTGTTCCACCCGGCCGGCCGGGTGGCGGTGGCGGCCGGCGGTGCGCGGCTGCTGCTGCGCAAGGTGAAGCCGGGCCGCTACCCCCGCGGCGGCAAGACGCACCTGCGCCTGTGGGCGGCCGAGCAGCTGGCCGGCGCGGTGGGCGCCACCAACCTGACCGGCGCCTGGCTGACCCGCTACGCCCGCGCCCTCGGCGTGAAGATCGCCGACGGCGTGGACCTGCACTCGCTTCCGCCGATCACCGGCCTGCTCAAGCTGGGCAAGGGCAGCGCGATCGAGCCCGAGGTCGACCTGTCCGGCCACTGGCTGGACGGCGACGTCCTGCACATCGGCAAGATCCGCATCGGCGCCGGCGCGTCGATCGGCGCCCGCAGCACCCTGTTCCCGGGGGCCCGCATCGGCAAGCGCGCGGAGATCGCCCCCGGTTCCGGCGTCACCGGCTCGGTCCCGGCCGGCCAGCGCTGGTCGGGTGTGCCGGCCGTGCGTGACGGCAAGGCCCGAGCACCGCTGGCCGAACAGCCGCCCGCCGCGCCGTCGCGTCTGGGGCTTCGCCTACAGCGCCGCCACTCTCACGCTGGGTCTGCTGCCCGTCGCCGCGGCCCTGCCCGGTCTGGCGATCATCGCGCTGTTCCTGCACGACGCGCCCACGCTGGGCTCGGCGCTGCTGGCCGTGCCGGCCGCGACCGCGGCCTCACTGGTCACGTACGCGCTGCTGGTGCTGGTCGGCGTCCGCCTGTGCTCGATCGGCCTGCGCGCCGGCTACCACCCGGTGTTCGGGCGGGTCGCCTGGCAGGCGTGGACCACCGAGCGGCTGATGAACATGGCCCGCACCACGCTGTTCCCCTTGTACGCCAGCCTGTTCACGCCGGTGTGGCTGCGGGCGCTGGGCATGAAGGTGGGCCGCCGGGTCGAGGCGTCCACAGTGCTGGCGCTGCCGTCCATGACCACGGTCGGCGACGGCGCGTTCCTGGCCGACGACACCATGGTCGGCAGCTACGAGCTGGGCGGCGGCTGGCTGCGCATCGCAGGAGCCCGCATCGGCAAGCGGGCCTTCCTGGGCAACTCCGGCATGACCGCGCCGGGCCGGGCGGTGCCGAAGCGCGGCTTGGTCGGCGTGCTCTCGTCCACGCCGAAGGGCGCCAAGGCCGGCAGCTCATACCTGGGCATGCCGCCGATCAAGCTGCCGCGGGCCGTCGAGGACAGCGACCAGAGCCGCACCTTCGACCCGCCGACCAAGCTGGTCGTGGCCCGCGGCCTGGTGGAGATCTGCCGTGTCGTGCCGGTGATGGCCGCCGTGGCCCTGGCCGTGCTGGCCCTGTTCGCGATCGCCGGCGTCGCGAGCGTCGCCGGGTTCGGGGTCGCCGCGCTGCTGAGCGGCCTGGTTCTGGCCGCCTGCGGCGTGGTCGCCGCGACGGTCGCCGCCGCCGCGAAGTGGCTGCTGGTCGGCCGGTTCAAGGCCGTGGAGCACCCGCTGTGGAGCTCCTTCGTCTGGCGCAACGAGCTCGCCGACACGTTCGTCGAGGTGCTGGCCGTGCCGTGGCTGGCCGGCTCGGTGTCCGGCACGCCGGTGATGAGCCTCTGGCTGCGCGCGCTCGGGGCCCGGATCGGCCGCGGCGCCTGGGTCGAGACATACTGGTTGCCGGAGGCCGACCTGGTGAGCGTCGGCGTGGGTGCGACCGTGAACCGGGGGTGCGTGGTGCAGACCCACCTGTTCCATGATCGAATCATGCGCATGGACGAGGTGACGTTGGCCGAGGGCTCGACCCTCGGTCCGCACGGAATCGTGCTGCCGGGCGCCACCATCGGCGCCGGCGCCACTGTCGGCCCGGCCTCGCTGGTGATGGCGGGCGAGAGCGTGCCGGCCAACTCGCGCTGGCTGGGCAACCCGATCTCCGCGTGGAGCAAGCGCGGGTGAGGGGCACGATCGGCGCGGACCGCTCCGCCGACTCGTACCTGCCCCAGCACGGCAACGGGGGTTACCGGGTCACGCACTACGACCTGGAGCTGGACTACAAGCCGGGACCTGGCCGCCTCGCCGGCCGGGCCCGGCTTTCCGGCCAGGCGCGCGCCGACCTGGCCGGGTTCAGCCTCGACCTGCACGGCCTGCGGGTGGAGCGGGTGCTGGTCAACGGGAAGTCCGCCAGGTACAGCCATCGCGGCGACAAGCTGCGGATCACGCCGGCCCGGCCGCTCATGGTCGGGGCGGCGTTCTCCGTGGAGGTGCGCTACGTCGGCACGCCGAGGCCGGTGCGCAGCCTGCACTGGGGCGAGATCGGCTGGGAGCAGCTGGAGGACGGCGCGCTGGTGGCCAGCCAGCCGATCGGGGCCCCGTCCTGGTTCCCGTGCAACGACCAGCCGGGCGAGAAGGCCACCTACCGGATCGCCGTGACGACCCCGTCGCCCTACACCGTGGTGGCCAACGGCTCGCTGGTGTCGCGTCGGGTCGGCGGCAGCAGCACGACCTGGGAGTTCGAGCAGCTCGCGCCGATGGCGACCTACCTGGCCACCGTGCAGATCGGGCTCTACACCGAGGTCGAGGTGTCGGCCGGCCAGCGGGCCGCCGTGCCGCCGCGGCTGGTCGGCGTGTTCGGCCACGACTTCGGCCGGCAGCCGCAGATCATGGCCGCCTTCGTGAACCTGTTCGGGGCGTACCCGTTCGCCGAGTACCACGTCGTCGTGGCCGACGAGGCCCTGGATGTGCCGGTCGCCCAGGGCCTGTCGATCTTCGGCGCCAACCACGTCGACGGGCACCGCGGTTGCGAGCACCTGGTCGCCCACGAGCTGGCCCACCAGTGGTTCGGCAACAGCCTGACCATCGCCGACTGGCGGCACATCTGGCTGAACGAGGGGTTTGCCACCTACGCCGAGTGGCTGTGGTCGGAGGCGTCGGGCGGCCTGTCCGCGGCCGTGCTGGCCGCGCGCTCGCACGCCGAGATCGCCCGCCAGCGCCAGGACATCCGCATCGGGGACCCGGGCGTGCGGCGCATGTTCGACGACCGGGTGTACCAGCGCGGGGCGCTGACCCTGCACGCGCTGCGGGTGCGGCTCGGCGACGACGCCTTTTTCGCCGTGTTACGGGAGTGGACCGAGAAGCACCGGCACTCGACCGTGACCACGGACAAGTTCATCGCCGTGGCGCAGGAGCACTCCGTCAAGCCGCTGGACCGCTTCTTCCGGTCCTGGCTCCAGGACACGGCGCTGCCGCGCGGATTCGACTAGAAGCGAACCGGGGCGGGAGTCGTCCCGCCCCGGTCTCGTCTCAGAGGGTCTCCGGCTGCGTGTCGGCCGAGTCGATCTCGTCGATCATCTTGCTCCAGTCCTCGATGGACATCCGTCCCCTCCTTTCTGTCACCGGTTCTCCAGCAGGCTCACGAAGTTCAGGTGCTTGCCGGCACTGGACTCCGTGAACTCCCCGGCCCCGGCGCGGCGAAGCCGCACCGGCAGCCGGTGGTGCAGGGCGGCATTGGCGGCCTCGGCGGCCCGGCGCAGGTCCTCGTCGGTGCAGCTCGCCGCCGGGTCGACCAGCACGGTGAGCTCGGTGGTGTCGGCCTGCACGACCTGGAGCCGTTCCACCGGGAACCGTTCGATCAGCTTGACCAGCCGCAGCACGTCGGTTCGGGTGCCGTCGGGCAGGGTGATGGCGCCGTGCTGGCGGCCGGCGATGAGCCGCAGCACCTTCTGCTCCCGCCCGCACGGACACCGTTGATCGGACAGGGCGCCGACGTCGCCGGTGCGGTAGCGGACGAACGGCATCACGGTGTTGAACAGGTTGGTGACGACGATGTCGCCCTCGACGCCGTCGGGCAGCGGAGTGCCGCTGTCGTCGACGATCTCCACCCACACCCGCTCGCCTTCGATGTGGTACGAACCGAATTCCGGGCACTGGGCGGCGATGGTGCTGGCCTCGTTGGTGCCGTAGCAGTCGCGCACCGGGGCCTGGAAGTGCTCCTCGATCGCCGCGCGGCCGGCGTCCGTGAGCTGTTCTCCGAACGTCTGCACGATCCGCGGCCGCAGGCCGGGAGCCATGTCGCGCAGCGCCAACGCCCGCGACGGATGCGTGAACACGACATCGGGCGCGAACTCATGGCAGCGGCGGGCGATCGCGGCCTCGTCACGCACGAACCCGAATTCGGCGAAGCGGAGGAAACCGGCCGACGGCACGGTGTACTCGAACCACTCGTCGGCCTCGGACTTGAAGGGGCGCAGCACCTTCCGGTCCAGCGGCAACCCGTAGTCGAAGGCCCGCCGCAGGGCAAGGGCGTTCACGTGGACGAAGTGCTCGGAGTTGTGCACGATCTTCAGCGGCACGCCGGTCGTGCCGGAGGTGACCACCGAGGCGCAGTCGGCCGGGTCGATGTCCTCGGCGAAGTGCACGCGGTAGTCGCCCCGGATCTGCTGTTTGGTCACGGTCGGCAGTCGCGCCAGCGTCTCGAACGGATCCTCGGCCAACTCCAGGCCATGGGCCCGCAACGCCGGAACCGTCAGCAGCACCCGGCCCAGCAACGCCGACAACCGCTCACATTGCCACTCGCGCAGCGACCCGTTCCGCTCGCGGTAGTCCAGAAATGCCTGGTAGGTGCGCCCGAACAGCCGGCCCTGCCGCACGGCGTCGGCCACCACACCCTCACGTCGCCCCATGCAACGGCCCCCCTCCGTCGCCTCCGACCCTAATCGATCAGCGAGCATCCCCCGGGAAGAGTCACGCCCACGAAATTCCCGTTGCCAGCGCGGCAGATCACCGACACCCTGGGCCGCATGTCGACCATCCATGTGCCGCTCGCCGTTCGTGACCTCACGCCGGCCGACGTGCCGACCTGCACCTGGTCGGGCGATCGCCGGCACCTGGAGAAGCTGCCCGTCCAGCTGGCCCGGGCCCGCGACGGCGTCGTCGACTACCTCGCGGTCTGCCCGCCGTCGGACATCCCGGTGGCCATCGGCGGCGTGGACTACGAGGCCCGGCCCGGTGCGGGCGTGATCTGGCAGCTCGCGGTGATGCCGGCGCTACAGTCGTGCGGGATCGGCACGGTACTCATTCGCGCCGCCGAGGACCGCATCCGCCGGCGCGACCTGTCCACGGCCGAACTCAGCGTGGAGGAGGACAACCCGCGAGCCCGTGCGCTGTACGAACGGCTCGGTTACCACGCCTACGGCTCCGAGAAGGACGGCTGGGACACCGAAGGCCCGGACGGCGCGACCGTTTGGCACGAAACCATGTGCACGTTGATGCGTAGGGAGTTGCGCTAGCGTCGCGGCGATGGCGTGGCGCTCGACACACCACGCCGACCGCTCCCGCTCCAGCCCGTTCCGCGCGCGGCCTTTCCCCTAGAATTGCGGGCGTGAGCCGGCACGAGGTGGAGATCATCGCTCTGCACGTCTCGCCCACGCACGCCCTCGAAGGCCGCCCGCAGGACGGGCCGAGGCCGGATCCCGTTGCGGTGCAGCGTGATCACGTGGAGGTGCGAGCGGGCCTCGGGCTCGTCGGCGACCGGTACTTCAACCACAAGGCCCATCGCAACGCGGCCGTGACGATCTTCGCGGCGGAGTCCTTGGAGGCGTTGCACCTCGACCCGGCGCCGGACCCGCATGCGGTGCGCCGCAACATCGTGCTGCGCGGCTTTCCCGTGGACTCGCTGGTGAGGCAGCAGTTCACCCTGGACGGAATCCGCTTCCAGGGCCACCGGGCGGCCAATCCGTGCGCGTGGATGGACGTTGTGGTCGCGCCTGGCGCGTTTCGCGGCCTGCGCGGGCACGGCGGTGTCCGTTGCGTGCCGTTGGACGACGGCATTCTCCGGCTCGGCCCGGCGGTGTTGGAAACATCGCCGGCGGACCAGGTGTTGGCCGAGGCATGAGCACGCTCCTCTCGCCGTACACGGTGCGCGGCATGACCGCCCGCAATCGCATCTGGGTGTCACCGATGTGCCAGTACTCCGCCACCGACGGCGTGCCCAACGACTGGCATTTCGTGCATCTCGGCCAGTTCGCGGCCGGCGGCGCGGGCCTGGTGATGACGGAGGCGGCCGCGGTGTCGCCGGAGGGCCGGATCAGCCCGCGCGACGCCGGCATCTGGAACGACGAGCAGGTGCGGGCGTGGCGGCGCATCGTCGACTTCATCCACGGCCAGGGCGCCCGGGCCGCCATGCAGCTGGGCCACGCCGGCCGGAAGGCCTCCACGCAGCCGCCGTGGGAGGGCCGGG
>NZ_KK037166.1:11175827-11187421 GCF_000568255.1 Kutzneria sp. 744 | reverse complement strand
TCGCCTACGCCTTAACCAGCCGCAGCCCTCGGTCACCGCCGGCGGCCCGTCCACGACCGGCAGGTCCACCACCGCCGCCAGCACCACCACGACGGCGCCCAGCAGCACGACCACCGGCGCGGCGACCACGACGACCGCCACCACGACGACCACGGCCGCCGCCCCGCCGCCGGCCGACCCCGCCACCCAGCTGGCCAAAGCGATCTCCGACTACTACACGCTGGTGCCGCACGACCTCAACGACGCCTGGAACCGCATGACCGAGGACTACCGGCAGAACAAGGCCGGCGGCATGGCGGGCTACCAGAGCTTCTGGGGCGGTGTCGCGAGCGTCGAGGCCACCGGCGTGACGGCGACGCCGCCGGGCACCGTGGTCGCGACCATCACCTACCACAAGAAGGACGGCAGCACCCAGGTCGAGCGGACCACGTTCGGCATGGTGCAGCAGGACGGCATCTGGAAGATCGCGTCCTCGTCGGTCGGCTAGTGTCCTGCGCCGGAAATCCGTCGACAAAATCGGGCGAGTGACTCGAGGATCTCTTCGGCGGTCTTGGTCCAGAGAAACGGACGGGGATGGGTGTTCCAGTCGGCGATCCAGGCACGAACGTCTTTCTCCAGCGCCCGGACGCTCTTGTGAGCACCGCGTTTGATCTTCTGCTCGGCCAACAGCCCGAACCAGCGTTCGACCTGGTTGATCCACGACGACCCGGTCGGGGTGAAGTGCATATGGAACCGGGGATGCTTGGCCAGCCAGGCCTTGATCGACGGGGTTTTATGAGTGCCGTAGTTGTCGCAGACCAGGTGCACGTCCAGCTCTGCGGGCACGGACTTGTCGATCGTGATCAGGAACTTCTTGAACTCGGCGGCGCGGTGCTTGCGGTGCAACTCGCTGATCACCGTGCCGTCAGCAATGTCGAACGCGGCGAACAGGCTGGTGATGCCGTTGCGGACGTAGTCATGCGTTCGCCGCTCGGGCATGCCTGGCATCATCGGCAACACCGGCTGGGAACGGTCCAGGGCTTGGATCTGACTCTTCGTGCGCCACGAGGCGCTGCACTATCGGGTGGAGGTGAGAGACCTCCGCCGTCGTCCTGTCGCAGCAGGTCGATGAAGCTGAGGGCAGCCTGATCCGGGAGGCGCCGGGGAGGGTGGGAGCAGCCCTGACAACGAGGAGACGGGCCGGCACTGCCAGACGGCTCGGGCTCACCTAGCGAGACGGAAAGGTGTACGTGAGGAACCAGCGGTTAAAGCCTCTCAAGAGATACACCGGCTCCAACCTGGCGGATGCGGGCCGGAGCGCGACGCACACCTGTCTTGACCGGATGTCCGGGACAGGGCGGGTGACTTTCGGGCCGGGTGAAGACGCCGGCAGGGAGGCCGCGAGGAAAGGCTGCGGCGTACTCGTGGCGATGTCGCAGGGGCAAAGCTGGGCACCGACCCCGTCGACCGGTGTGTGGTGAACGTGGGAAGCGTCCCGGGCTGGTCCCGCGTGCTGGCCGTCCAGGTCGGGTGCGGGCAGGCTCGTCGTCGGCTGAGCGGGCCGGGGCGTGGCGGAGCCGTCGTAGTAGTCCGAGGTCGGGAAAGCCGGCCACATGGCGAAGGGCGGCAGCGAGTCCGCGGCGATGGGAACGGAAGGGCAGGAGATCACCGGTGAATACGGGTGTGCTGTGGCCGACGGTCGAGGAGGCCGAGGCGCGGGTACTGCGGATCCAGACCAAGCTGCATCAGTGGGCGATCGATGGTCCTGGTCGCCGGTTCGACGACGTGTTCAATTTGGTGTGTGACCCGGCTGTTCTCGTTGTGGCGTGGACGCGGGTCAGGGGCAACAAGGGTAAGCGGTCGGCGGGGGTGGATGGTGTCCGTCCGGACGCCGTGTTCGCCGCCGAGGAGTGGTTCCTGCCCACCTTGAGGCGAGATCTCAGGGAGCGGCGGTTCGACCCGATGCCCGTGCGGGAGCGGATGATCCCCAAGCCGGGCAGCGCGAATCTGCGTCGCTTGGGTATCCCGACCGCGCGGGACCGCACCGTGCAGGCGGCTCTGAAGCTGGTACTGGAGCCGATCTTCGAGGCGGACTTCCAACCGTGTTCCTACGGTTTCCGTCCTCGGCGCCGGGCCCAGGATGCGATCGCGGAGATCCACCAGTTCACGTCCCGCTCGTATGAGTGGGTCCTGGAAGGGGACATCGAGGCGTGCTTCGACATGATCGACCACCCGGCCCTGATGGACCGGGTGCGTGGTCGGGTCGGGGACAAACGTGTTCTGGCTCTGGTGAAGGCGTTCCTGCATGCGGGCGTCCTCAGCGAGGACGGCGTGGTCAGGAACACCAGTACCGGCACACCCCAAGGCGGGATCCTGTCTCCGTTGCTGGCCAACATCGCCCTGTCAGTCCTGGACGAGCATTTCGCCCGGGCATGGGCGGCCAGCGGCACCTCGTATCGGCGGTTCGTGGCGCGCCGCAAGGGGTCGGCCACCTATCGGATCGTTCGCTACGCGGACGATTTCGTGGTTCTGGTGTCCGGGTCGAAGCGGCATGCCGAAGACCTCCGGGAGGTGGTGGCCGGACTGTTGGCCCCGATGGGCCTGCGGTTGTCGGCAGCCAAGACGAGGGTCTGTCACATCGATGAGGGCTTCGACTTCCTCGGGTTCCGCATCCAGCGGAAACGGAAGCGGGGCACGGACAAGCGCGTGGTCTACACCTACCCGTCGAAGAAGGCGCTGGCCTCGATCGTCGGGCGGGTCCGCGCGCTGACCCGCAGGTCGTCGCATCCAACACTTGCCGCCCTGCTGCGCCAACTCAACTTGGTGCTGCGGGGTTGGTGCGTCTACTTCCGTCATGGTGTGTCGAAGGCGACCTTCCACTACCTCGATGATTACGCCTGGCATCGGGTAGTGCGGTGGATTCGTAAGCGGCACAACAAAACGAAGTGGGCCGTCCTCATGCGCCGTTACCTTCCGGGGTGGCGACCGACGGAGGACGAGGTGACGTTGTTCCAGCCCCAGACGGTGACGGTCAGCCGTTACCGATACCGGGCGGCCAACATCCCTACACCCTGGGCAGTCATAACGCCAGAACCAGCAAAGTGATCCGCTGACACGGGCTCGTGGAGAGCCGGATGCTCAGGAATGGGCACGTCCGGTTCGGCGGGCGGGCCGGGGAAACGTAACGTTCGTAAGGACGTCAACGCGCCCCGGTCCGACCCAACTCGTCGACGCACAGCACGACGGCCCGCTCAGGCGGATTGTGATACAGGCCAACGACATCCACGACCTTCTCCACGAACAGCGGATCAGTGGAGAGCTTGAACGTCTCGGCGCGATGAGGCTTGAGGCCGAAGTCGCGCCAGATCCGGCCGATGGTCGACTTGCTCAGCCCGGACTTCTCCGCCATCGACGTCCGCGACCAGTGCGTGGCGTTGCGCGGAGTCTCCTCCAGCGTCGCCACGATCACCTCTTCGACCTGGTCCACCGTGATCGACGGCGGACGTCCCGGCCTGTCCTCGTCCATCAAGGCGTCCAGGCGTCCGACCGCGAACCGGGCACGCCACTTGCCCACCATCGTCCGATGCACCCCCAACCGCGCCGCGACCTCCACATTGGACAAACCCTCCGCGCACGCGAGCACGACCCGGCACCGCAGAGCCAGCGCTTGCGCGCTCGCCGCCCGACGCGCCCACCGTTGCAACGTCTCCCGCTCGTCAGCGGTCAACACCAACTCGACCTTCGGTCGTCCAGTCCGCGCCATCCACCCAGACTAGACTTAGTCATTGAATTTCCGGCGCAGGACACTAGTGTCCCGAGTTCGAAGTTCGTTGAAGAATTGTACGATCGGTGGATAGCAGGTCGAGGTCGTCCGGCAGCCGCGGTGGTATTGACCGACGAGGAGCGCGACACGCTCACGCGTTGGTCCCAGCGTGCGAAATCGTCGCAGATATTGGTACTGCGGTGCCGCATCGTGCTGGGCTGCGCCGAGGGCAAATCCAACACCGAGGTCGCCACCGAGTTGGGCATTTGGCCGCAGACGGTAGGCAAATGGCGACGTCTGTCGGTGGGTGACCGCGCCGGCCACCACCGCCCGTTGGCCATGCTCCTTTGTGGACAGGCGTGTGATCGGGATGACTCCGAGCTTGTCCAGGCGTGGCCGGAGGAACTGGATCGGGTGGCTGTCGGGAGATTCCCGTTGCCCACACGTCGGCGACGGCGGTCTCGATCTTGTCCATGCCGGGCAGCATCGGTGCGTCCGTGCCCATTGTGGTCCCTGGCAACCGGTCCGGCCGATCCCGGGCCACGGCGCCCGCTGCCCACAATGCCTGCCGCCGGTCCATGCCGAATCCGGCGGATGCCCCCGGCGGTGGCCAACGCCTCCAGTTGGGGCGTGGTCATCCGCGTGCGTCGGGCGAGGTCGACCATGCTCGTGTACTGCCCGTTCGTGTCGCGTTCGGCGACGACGCGGTCGGCGAGGTCGGTGCCGATGGCGCGGATCGCGCCGATCCCGAGGCGCACCGCCCTCACGGCGCTGGTGGCGCCGCATGGTTCGAGGGTGGCATGAGCCAGGCTCAGGTTGATGTCGACGCGGCGGGCACGGCGGATGTCACCTGAGAACTAGTGTCCTGCGCCAGGAATTCGGTCAAGATATGAGGCGAGGCGGTCGAGGATCTCGTCAGCGTCCTTGGTCCACACGAACGGCCTGGGATCGGCGTTCCACGTCGTGATCCAGTCGCGGATGTCGTTTTCCAGTGCACGTAAGGACTTGTGCGCAGCTCGACGCAGGCGTTTGTCGGTCAGCAAGCCGAACCATCGCTCCACCTGGTTGAGCCAGGAGGAGTAGGTCGGGGTGAAGTGCATGTGGAAGCGGGGGTGCGCGGCCAGCCACTTGTTGATCGTGGGGTGTTTGTGGGTGGTGTAGTTGTCGCAGATTAGGTGCACGTCAAGGTCGGCGGGCACCTGCTTGTCCAGTGTGGTGAGGAACTTCTTGAACTCCACCGCGCGGTGACGGCGGTGGATGGAGCCGATCACCTCGCCGCTGGCCACGTCGAGCGCGGCGAACAGGGTGGTGATGCCGTGCCGGATGTAGTCATGGGTACGGCGCTGCGGCAGGCCGGGCATCATCGGCAGCATCGGCGCGGACCGGTCCAGCGCCTGGATCTGCGACTTCGTGCGCCACGAGGCGCTGCACTATCGGGTGGAGGTGAGAGACCTCCGCCGTCGTCCTGTCGCAGCAGGTCGATGAAGCTGAGGGCAGCCTGATCCGGGAGGCGCCGGGGAGGGTGGGAGCAGCCCTGACAACGAGGAGACGGGCCGGCACTGCCAGACGGCTCGGGCTCACCTAGCGAGACGGAAAGGTGTACGTGAGGAACCAGCGGTTAAAGCCTCTCAAGAGATACACCGGCTCCAACCTGGCGGATGCGGGCCGGAGCGCGACGCACACCTGTCTTGACCGGATGTCCGGGACAGGGCGGGTGACTTTCGGGCCGGGTGAAGACGCCGGCAGGGAGGCCGCGAGGAAAGGCTGCGGCGTACTCGTGGCGATGTCGCAGGGGCAAAGCTGGGCACCGACCCCGTCGACCGGTGTGTGGTGAACGTGGGAAGCGTCCCGGGCTGGTCCCGCGTGCTGGCCGTCCAGGTCGGGTGCGGGCAGGCTCGTCGTCGGCTGAGCGGGCCGGGGCGTGGCGGAGCCGTCGTAGTAGTCCGAGGTCGGGAAAGCCGGCCACATGGCGAAGGGCGGCAGCGAGTCCGCGGCGATGGGAACGGAAGGGCAGGAGATCACCGGTGAATACGGGTGTGCTGTGGCCGACGGTCGAGGAGGCCGAGGCGCGGGTACTGCGGATCCAGACCAAGCTGCATCAGTGGGCGATCGATGGTCCTGGTCGCCGGTTCGACGACGTGTTCAATTTGGTGTGTGACCCGGCTGTTCTCGTTGTGGCGTGGACGCGGGTCAGGGGCAACAAGGGTAAGCGGTCGGCGGGGGTGGATGGTGTCCGTCCGGACGCCGTGTTCGCCGCCGAGGAGTGGTTCCTGCCCACCTTGAGGCGAGATCTCAGGGAGCGGCGGTTCGACCCGATGCCCGTGCGGGAGCGGATGATCCCCAAGCCGGGCAGCGCGAATCTGCGTCGCTTGGGTATCCCGACCGCGCGGGACCGCACCGTGCAGGCGGCTCTGAAGCTGGTACTGGAGCCGATCTTCGAGGCGGACTTCCAACCGTGTTCCTACGGTTTCCGTCCTCGGCGCCGGGCCCAGGATGCGATCGCGGAGATCCACCAGTTCACGTCCCGCTCGTATGAGTGGGTCCTGGAAGGGGACATCGAGGCGTGCTTCGACATGATCGACCACCCGGCCCTGATGGACCGGGTGCGTGGTCGGGTCGGGGACAAACGTGTTCTGGCTCTGGTGAAGGCGTTCCTGCATGCGGGCGTCCTCAGCGAGGACGGCGTGGTCAGGAACACCAGTACCGGCACACCCCAAGGCGGGATCCTGTCTCCGTTGCTGGCCAACATCGCCCTGTCAGTCCTGGACGAGCATTTCGCCCGGGCATGGGCGGCCAGCGGCACCTCGTATCGGCGGTTCGTGGCGCGCCGCAAGGGGTCGGCCACCTATCGGATCGTTCGCTACGCGGACGATTTCGTGGTTCTGGTGTCCGGGTCGAAGCGGCATGCCGAAGACCTCCGGGAGGTGGTGGCCGGACTGTTGGCCCCGATGGGCCTGCGGTTGTCGGCAGCCAAGACGAGGGTCTGTCACATCGATGAGGGCTTCGACTTCCTCGGGTTCCGCATCCAGCGGAAACGGAAGCGGGGCACGGACAAGCGCGTGGTCTACACCTACCCGTCGAAGAAGGCGCTGGCCTCGATCGTCGGGCGGGTCCGCGCGCTGACCCGCAGGTCGTCGCATCCAACACTTGCCGCCCTGCTGCGCCAACTCAACTTGGTGCTGCGGGGTTGGTGCGTCTACTTCCGTCATGGTGTGTCGAAGGCGACCTTCCACTACCTCGATGATTACGCCTGGCATCGGGTAGTGCGGTGGATTCGTAAGCGGCACAACAAAACGAAGTGGGCCGTCCTCATGCGCCGTTACCTTCCGGGGTGGCGACCGACGGAGGACGAGGTGACGTTGTTCCAGCCCCAGACGGTGACGGTCAGCCGTTACCGATACCGGGCGGCCAACATCCCTACACCCTGGGCAGTCATAACGCCAGAACCAGCAAAGTGATCCGCTGACACGGGCTCGTGGAGAGCCGGATGCTCAGGAATGGGCACGTCCGGTTCGGCGGGCGGGCCGGGGAAACGTAACGTTCGTAAGGACGTCAACGCGCCCCGGTCCGACCCAACTCGTCGACGCAGAGGACCAGCGCCTTGTCGGGCGGATTCAGGTAGAGCCCGACGACGTCGCGGACCTTGTCGACGAACTGCGGATCGTTGCTGAGTTTGAAGGTGTCGACCTGGTGGGGCTTGAGGTTGAACGCCTTCCAGATCCGTCCGACCGTCGACTTGGACAATCCGCTCTCGGCCGCCATCGAGGTCCGCGACCAGTGCGTGGCATCGGCCGGGGTCCGTTCCAGCGTGGCCACCACCAGTTCCTCGACCTGCTCGTCGGTGATCTTGCGCGGGGCGCCCGGACGTGGCTCGTCCACCAAGCCCTCCAGGCGCCTGTCCAGGAACCGTCGTCGCCACTTGCCCACCGTCTGCGGCCAGATCCCCAACTCGGCGGCGACGTCCTGATTGGATCCGCCGGCCGCGCACCCGAGCACGATTCGGCATCGCTGTGCCAATGCCTGCGACGACTTCGCCCGCCGCGCCCACCGTTGAAGCGTCTCGCGTTCCTCGTCGGTTAACACCACAGCGGCCACCGGCCGGCCTCTACCTGCCATCCGTCAATCCTACAATTAATCAACGAACTTTAGGCGCAGGACACTAGCGGGACAGCTCCAGGGCCAGGAAGAGGTCGACGCGGTCGGCGAAGCGGGACAGGTCGCGGCCGGTGAGGTCCTCGACGCGGCCGATGCGGTAGCGCAGGGTGTTGACGTGCAGGTGCAGGCGGGCGGCGGCCTGGGACCAGGAGCCGGAGCAGTCGAGGAAGACGCGCAGGGATTCCAGGAGCTCGGAGTGGTGCTCCTGGTCGTAGGCGCGGACGGGGCCGAGTAGGCGGCGGCAGAAGGACTGGCGGAGCTCGTCGGGGAGAGCGCCGAACAGGAGCTGGTGGGAGGCGAGCTCGGAGCCGGCGACCACGGCGGCGTGAGCACCGTTGTGGACGGCGACGCCGCGGGCGTAGCGGGCCTCGTCGACGGAGGCGCGGAGGCGGGAAGCGGGGCCGGGGCTGCTGATGCCCAGGGCCAGGCGGCAGGGGCCGAGGCCGGGTTCGAGGGCACGGACACCGGAGCGCAGGGAGTCAAGCAAGTCGTTGCCGGCCAAGGTGATCGCTACGGCCTCACCGTCCACATCGGTCACGAGGCCTTCAACGAGCGAGTCAAGGACGTCGAGGGCGAGACCGGCCTCGCCGGTGATGGTCATGGACACGACGCACAGGCTGTCGTCGGGGCCGAAGCCGGCGGCGGTGAGGCGGGCGCTGATGTCGGCGGCGGGGGTGGACTCGTCGGCCAGCAGTGAGAGCAGCTGGGTGGCGGAGCGGCGCTCGCCGACGCGGCCGGCGGCGAGGGCAGAGCGTTCCAGGCCGATGAGGGTGGCGAGCTCGACGGCGATCTCGTGCCGGTCGGCGGTCCGGTCGGCGACGACGAGGGCCCAGCAGGCCAGTCGATGCCCGGTGCCGACGGGCAGCATGCTGTAAGAGCCGACCTGGCGTTTGCCGGTGACAAAGCCGGCGGCTACCGCCGCGCTGTCGGGGAGGTCGGTTACGCCGGCCACCACGCGACCGGTCGGGGCGATGACCCAGCACGGCACGCCCAGCTCGACGGACCCGGCGGCGACGAGGCCGTCCAGACCGGCGCCGGAGCCCAGCACGGCGACGAGACGGCGGTGGTGCTCCAGCACGGCGCTGGACCGGCGGACGTGCTCGGCGGCCAGGGCGGAGACGACACGCTGGGTGATGGACGTGAAGGAGACGTCGAGGGGCACGGTGAACAGCCGGACCGAGTGCCGTCGGCAGGCGTCGGCGACGACGTCGAAGGTGACGGGGCCGATCTCGGCGGTGCCGACGCCCAGGGCGACCACGCCCATCTCGGCGATGGCGGACACGAAGGCCTCGGCGTCGCCGGGATCGTGGTACCAGAGCATGCCGGTCAGCACGACCTCGCCGCCGCCGAGGTAGCGGCGCGGGTCGCGCAGGTCGGTGACGTAGATCCAGCGGAACTCCGGATCGGGCTCGATCGCCCCGACCAGCAGCCGGAGCCCGAGCCCCGGATCGGCCAACAGCTCACCCAGGCGCACGTCAGGCAGGGTACTTGGAGGATCCTCCAAAAGACCCGCCCGATCGGGTCGGCGTTTCGTGGTGTTCGCCGCTAGCACCGCCCGCGGGCGGACTGTGTACTACGTCACGTGGAATTCCTACGACCGACCTCACTGGCCGAGGCCCTCGACGCCAAGTCGGCGCAGCCGGACGCGGTGCCGATCGCGGGCGGCACCGACGTGATGGTGGAGCTGAACTTCGACCACCGCAGGCCGGCCGCGCTGCTCGACCTGACGCGGGTCGGCGAACTGGCCGAGTGGACGGTCACGCCGAGCGGCACCCGCCTGGGCGCGGGAGTGACGTACGCGCGGATCATCGCCGAGCTGGGCGACCGGCTGCCGGGGCTGGCCATGGCCTCCCGCACGGTGGGCTCGCCGCAGATCCGCAACCGCGGCACGGTCGGCGGCAACCTCGGCGCCTCCTCCCCCGCCGGCGACACGCATCCGGTGCTGCTGGCCACCGACGCGACGGTGGAGGTCGCCTCCGTGCGCGGCACGAGGGAGATTCCGATCGGCAAGTTCTACCGGGGCGTGAAGCGCAACGCGCTGGAGCCGGATGAGCTGATCACCGCGATCCACCTGCCGGCGGGCACGGGGCCGCAGCAGTTCAGCAAGGTAGGCACGCGCAACGCGATGGTGATCGCGGTCTGCTCCTTCGGCTTGGCCTTGCATCCCGAGGGCAACCGCGTCGGCGCGGGCATCGGGTCGGCCGGACCGACTCCGATCCGGGCGGTCGAGGCCGAGCGGTTCGCGGCCGAGGAGCTTTCGTGGGAATCGCCGAAGCCGCTGACCGACTCCGTGGCGCGGCGCTTCGGTGAGCTCGTCGCCGCCGCGGCCACGCCGATCGACGACGTGCGCGGCACCGCCGCCTACCGCCGGCACGCGCTGTCCGTGCTGGCCCGCCGCACGCTCACCTGGGCATGGAAGGACTACGCGCGATGCGCCTGAACGTCACGGTCAACGGGGAGGCCAGGCAGGCCGACGACGTGTGGGAGGGCGAGAGCCTGCTCCACGTGCTGCGTGAGCGCCTGGGCCTGCCGGGCTCGAAGAACGCCTGTGAGCAGGGCGAATGCGGTTCCTGCACGGTCTACATGGATGGCACGCCGGTGTGCTCGTGCCTGGTCGCGGCCGGGCAGGCCGAGGGCCGCGAGGTCGCCACGGTCGAAGGCCTGGCCGACGGTGACACCCTGGACCGGGTGCAGCAGTCCTTTGTGGACGCCGGTGCGGTCCAGTGTGGTTTCTGCACGCCGGGTCTGGTCGTCGCCGCCCACGATCTGCTCAACCGCGTGCCGCAGCCGTCGGATCCGGAGATCCGGGAGGCATTGGCCGGCAACCTCTGCCGCTGCACCGGATACGAGAAGATCCTCGACGCGGTGCGACTGGCGGCGACCCGATGAGCGTCGTAGTCGTCGACAACGCGGCGATCGCGACCGTCGACGCCGACAACACCGAGCACGCCAGCGGCCACGTCGTCATCCGTGACGGCCTGATCGAGCGGGTCGGCCCCGGCCAGGCCCAGCGGCCGGCCGAGGACCACGACTACATCGACGCCGGCGGCCGCCTGGTCACGCCGGGCCTGGTCAACACCCACCACCACCTGTACCAGTGGGCCACCCGCGGCTACGCCGAGGACGCCGAGCTGTTCGAGTGGCTGACCACGCTGTACCCGGTGTGGGGGCGGCTGACCGAGGAGGTCACGCGGGCGGCCGGCGCGGCCGGCATGGCCAAGCTGGCCCTGACCGGTTGCACGACCATCGCCGACCACCACTACGTCTTCCCCGACAACGGCGGCGACCAGATCGGCGCGCTGGTCGGTGAGGCGCGACGGCTCGGCGTCCGCCTGCACGCGGTGCGCGGCTCCATGGACCGTGGGCAGTCCCAGGGCGGCCTGCCGCCGGACAACATCGTCGAGGATCTCGAAGCGGCGTTGCTGGGCACGGAAAAAGCCATCAACGACTACCACGACCCGGACCCGCTCGGCCTGATCCGCATCGCTGTCGGCCCCTGCTCCCCCTTCTCCGTGAGCCGCGAGCTCATGGAGCAGGCGGCGGAACTGGCCCGGCGGCACGGAGTTCGGCTGCACACGCACTTGGCCGAGACCATCGACGAGGAAGAGCAGTGCCTCGCCGAGAACGGCTGCACGCCGGCCCAGTACGCCGAACAGCTGGGTTGGCTGGGCGACGACGTGTGGCTGGCCCATACCAT
>NZ_KK037166.1:11172435-11175727 GCF_000568255.1 Kutzneria sp. 744 | reverse complement strand
TGGGCACCATGGGCGGCGCACGCTGCCTCGGCCGCGACCACGAGATCGGCTCCATCGAGCCGGGCAAGGTCGCCGACCTGGCCGTGTGGCGGATGGACGACCTGGAGCACGCCGGCATCACCGACCCGGTGGCCGCGCTGGTGCTGGGCTCCGCCCCCGCCGTGGACCGCCTGCTGGTCGGCGGCCGCAGTGTCATCGCCGGCGGCGAGCTGCGCACCGCCGACGTCGAATCCATCACCCGTGATCTCGCGAATGCCGCGGAGGTGCTGCGATGACCTCCCCCACCAGGGAATCCACCGTAACAACTCGCTCTGGGGGAGGCGTGGGCGAGAGCCCGCTGCGCCCGGACGGTGCGCTGAAGGTGCGCGGCGAGTTCGCGTACTCGTCCGACCTGTGGCACGAGGACATGCTGTGGGGCGCGACCCTGCGCAGCCCACATCCGCACGCCCGGATCCGGTCCATCGACATCGCCGAGGCGCTGAAGGTGCCCGGCGTGTACGCGGTGCTCACCCACGACGACGTCCCCGGCACGAATCTGTACGGCCTTGAGCACCCCGACCAACCGGTGCTGGCCGTGGATGTCGTGCGCTACCACGGGGAATCGGTCGCGCTGGTCGCCGCCGACCACCCGGAGACGGCCCGGCGGGCGATCAAGAAGATCAACGTCGAGTACGACGTGCTGGCGCCGATCGTGGACGCCGAGGAGGCGGTCAAGCCGGAGGCGCCGCTGCTGCACCACGGCGGCAACACCGTACGCAAGGTGCACATCGAGCGTGGCGACCAGCAGGCGACGGCCGATGTCGTGGTCACCGGCGTGTACGAGGTCGGCATGCAGGACCAGGCCTTCCTCGGCCCCGAGTCCGGCCTGGCCATTCCGGCCGAGGACGGCGGCGTGGACCTTTTCGTGGCCACGCAATGGCTTCACGTCGACCAGAAGCAGATCTGCTTCGCACTCGACCTGCCGACGGACAAGGTGCGGCTGACGCTGGCCGGTGTCGGCGGCGCGTTCGGCGGCCGCGAGGACCTGTCCATCCAGGTGCACGCGTGCCTGCTGGCCCTGCACACGGGCAAGCCGGTCAAGATGGTCTACAACCGCGAGGAGTCGTTCTACGGCCACGTGCACCGGCACCCGGCCAAGCTGTACTACGAGCACGGGGCCGACCGTGACGGAAAGCTTTCCTATGTCCGGTGCCGCATCTACCTCGACGGCGGCGCGTACGCGTCCAGCACGCCGGCGGTGGTGGCCAACGCCGCCACGCTCGGCATCGGACCGTACAATGTGGACAACGTCACCATCGACTGCTGGGGCGCCTACACCAACAACCCGCCCTGTGGCGCCATGCGCGGATTCGGCGCTGTGCAGGCCGGTTTCGCCTATGAGTCGCAAATGGACAAACTCGCCGAGGCGCTGGGCATGGACCCGGTCGATGTGCGGGTGCGCAACGCCATGAGCGAAGGCAGCGTCATGCCGACCGGCCAGGTCGTCGATTCCGCCGCCCCGGTGGAGGAACTGCTCCGGCTCATCAAGCAACGCCCGCTGCCGGCAGTCCACGATGGACCGTTGGACCTGACGGCGATGCCCGGTGGCGTCTCCAACACCACCCACGGTGAGGGCGTGGTCCGCGGCGTCGGCTACGCCGTCGGCATCAAGAACATCTGCTTCTCCGAAGGCTACGACGACTACTCCACGGCCCGCCTGCGGGTGCAGGTGATCAACGGCGAGCCGGCGGCGGTGATCCACACCGCCGCGGCCGAGGTCGGCCAGGGCCTGGTCACCATCCAGCAGCAGATCGTCCGCACCGAGCTCGGCATCGACCAGGTCACCGTGCACCCGGCCGACACCACCGTGGGCAACGGCGGCTCCACCTCGGCCTCCCGCCAGACCTACGTCACCGGCGGCGCGGTCAAGGCCGTCTGCGAGGCGGTGCGGGAGAAGCTGCTCAAGCTGGCCGTGTCCCGCTTCGGAGAACCCCGCTCGGAGCTCACCGCCCAGGACATCGTCGCCGTGCTCGGGGATGACGTGATCGAGGAGACGGTGGAGTGGCGGCACCGGCCAACCACCGCGCTGGATCCCGATACGGGCCAAGGCTTCGCGCACGTGCAGTACGGCTTCGCCGCGCACCGGGCAGTCGTCGACGTCGACGTCGACCTCGGCCTGGTCAAGGTGGTCGAGCTGGCCTGCGCGCAGGACGTGGGCAAGGCGATGAACCCGCAGGCCGTCGTCGGCCAGATCCACGGCGGCAGCACGCAGGGCCTCGGCCTGGCCGTCATGGAGGAAATCCAGGTCTCGAACGGGAAAGTCCGCAACCCCTCGTTCACCGACTACCTGATCCCGACCGTGCTCGACACACCGCCGATGCCGGTGGACGTGCTCGAACTGGCCGACCCCCACGCCCCGTACGGGCTGCGCGGAGTGGGCGAGCCGCCCACGATCTCGTCGACGCCGGCCGTGGTCGCGGCCATCCGCGCCGCCACCGGCCTGGCGCTCAACCGAGTTCCGGTGCGGCCGGAACACCTGACGACACGGGAGATTCCGCGATGACCACCGCAGCGACCACCGACCAGGCGTGGCTCGACGAGGCCGTTCGGCTGGCTTCCGCCAACGTCGCCACCGGCGGCGGCCCGTTCGGCGCTGTCATCGTGCGCGGCGACGACCTGATCTCCACCGGCGTGAACCGGGTCGTGCCCACGCTCGACCCGACCGCCCACGCCGAGGTGGTGGCGATTCGCGAGGCCTGCCAACGGGTCGGCGACTTCCGGCTCACCGGCTGCGTGCTGTTCTCCTCGTGCGAGCCGTGCCCGCTGTGCCTGGCCGCCTCCCTGTGGGCCCGCGTGGATCGAGTGGTCTTCGCCGCCGACCGCAACGACGCCGCCGACGCCGGCTTCAACGACCGTGACTTCTACGACCTGTTCGAACAGCCCAAGCAGACGTGGCCGATCCCCGTGCTGCACGTCAGGACCGCGGACCACGACACCCCGTTCTCCGCGTGGCTTTCCCGCACCGACCGCGTCGAGTACTGATCCTCGTCACGCGCGTGCTGACCGGAGCACCATCGCTTAAACGCCCGTGGAGTCAGGCCGTTCCCGCTAACGGCCTGGTTCCGCGCGCGCCCACCGGCATGGGAGTACGTCATGACCCAGTTGCGCGACCGCCGCCCCACGACTGCCCTGATCGAACGACGTTTCCGGCTCAAGGAGCGCGGCACGACGCTGGCCCGCGAGGTTCGCGGCGGCGTCACCACGTTCGTCGCGATGGCCTACATCGTGTTGCTCAATCCCTTGATATTAGGCG
>NZ_KK037166.1:11135897-11156032 GCF_000568255.1 Kutzneria sp. 744 | reverse complement strand
GCCGTCCGCGACAGCGACCCGACCGACCGCCGGGTGGCCCGGGTGTCGCTCACCGACGCCGGCCGCAAGCAGCTGGCCGAGTGGCAGCAGGCCCACGAGCGGCGCATCTCGGCCGCGCTGGACCAGCTCCCGCCGCAGGCCCGGGCGGCCGTCGCCGACGCGCTGCCGGCGCTGAACCTGCTGGTCGACCATCTCGTCACGCCCTGACCCGAACCGGCGACGGGGGCCGGCACGAACGCATGCCGTGACGGTAGTTGTGCAGAAGGGGTCCCCAGTGACAGTCGCTCTGACCCTCGCCGGGCTGGTGCGCCGGTTCCTCGTGAGCTGCCGGTGCGGCTGCGGGCGTGGGACGGCAGCGTGGCCGGCCCCGCCGACGCCCCGACGGTGGTTCCGCTCCCGGAAGGCGCTGCGGCGGCTGCTCTGGGATCCCAACGAGCTGGGTCTGGCCCGGGCCTACGTGTCCGGCGAGATCGACGTCGAGGGCGATCTGCGGGACGGCCTGTCCCGGTTCTGGGGTCTGGCCCGGCGCGAGGGCGTCGGCAAGGTGAAACTTTCAACGGCCGACCGCCTGCACGCCGTCCAGCAGGCACTGCGGCTCGGGGTGATCGGCATGCGGCCGGCGCCGCCGCCGGAGGAGGCGCGGCTGTCCGGGGCGGAGCACACCAAGACCCGGGACCGGGCCGCCATCGCCCACCATTACGACCTGTCCAACGAGTTCTACCGGACGCTGCTCGACCCGAACATGGCCTATTCCTGCGGGTACTGGACGTCCGCCGCACCGGACTACACCGTCGAGGACGCGCAGCGGGACAAGCTGGACCTCATCTGCCGCAAGCTGGGCCTCAAGCCGGGCATGCGGCTGCTGGACGTCGGCTGCGGGTGGGGCTCGCTGATCCTGCACGCTGCGACCCACTACGGCGTGCACGCGACCGGGGTGACGCTCGCGGCCCAGCAGCGCCAGTTCATCGAGGCCCGGATCGCCGAGCGGGGGCTGGAGGGCCGGGTCGAGGTGCGGCTCCAGGACTACCGCGACATCCCCGACACCGGTTTCGACGCCATCGGGACCGTCGAGATGGGCGAGCACGTCGGCCTGGGCAACTACCCGACCTACGCTGCGCAGCTGTTCCGCCTGCTCAAGCCCGAGGGGCGGCTGCTGCTCCAGCAGATGTCACGGGTGGCGAGCGCGCCCAAGGCACCCGGCGGCGGCTCCTTCATCGAGCGCTACGTGGCCCCCGACATGCACATGCGGCCGGTCGGCGAGACCATCGCCATGCTGGAGCGGGCCGGCCTCGAGGTGCGGGACGTCGAGGCGATGCGTGAGCACTACGTCTGGACCGTGGACGCCTGGGCGCGGACCCTGGAGGAACGGGCCGCCGAGCTGACCGCGTTGGTCGGTGAGGGGCAGCTGCGGGTGTGGCGGCTGTACTTCGCCGGTGGCGCGCTGGCGTTCCAGGAGAACCGGATGGGCGTGGACCAGATCCTCGCCGTCCGGCCCACGACGTCCGGCGGGAGCGGCATGCCGAGGACCCGCCTTGGGGAGGTTGTCGCGTGAACCTGGCCGGACTGCTGGCCAATCTGGGCATCACCGCCGGCGCCGTGCTGGTGGTGATGCTGATCGCCCTCGGCGTGGCCGTCGCCCGCGGCCGGCACGACGGCGTGGACACGGTGTGGGGCCTGGGCTTCGCGGTGATCGCCGTGGTCGGGCTGATCGTCTCCGGCTCGGGCTGGCTGGTGACGGCCCTGACCGTCGTCTGGGGTCTGCGGCTGGCCACCTACATCCAGCTCCGCAACGGCCGCCGTCCCGAGGATCCGCGGTATGTGGCGCTGATGAAGCGGGCCACCGGCAATCCGCACTGGTACGCGTTCCGCAAGATCTACCTGGTCCAGGGCGTGATCATGTGGTTCGTGTCGTGGCCGGTGCAGGCCGCCCAGTACGAGAGCTCGCTGGGCCTGCTGACCTGGATCGGGGCGGCGGTGTGGCTGGTCGGCATCGGGTTCGAGTCGGTCGGCGACTGGCAGCTGTCCCGGTTCAAGGCCGACCCGGCGCACCAGGGCGTGATCATGGACCGCGGCCTGTGGCGCTACACCCGCCACCCCAACTACTTCGGCGACGCGACCGTCTGGTGGGGCCTCTACCTGATGGCGTGCCAGCACTGGGTCGGCGCGCTGACCGTGCTGTCGCCGCTGGTCATGACGTTCTTCCTGACCAAGGGCACCGGCAAGGCGCTGACCGAGCGGGCCATGGGTTCCCGGCCCGGCTACGCCGAGTACGTTCGCCGCACCAGCGGTTTCTTCCCGCTGCCGCCGAAACCGGAGGGATCCCGATGAACAACGGCGACCTGGTCGCGGACTTCGAGCTGCTCGACGACCACGGTGAGCCCCGGCGGCTGTCCGAGTTCCTGGCCAAGGGCCCGGTCGTGCTGTTCTTCTACCCGGCGGCGATGACCGGCGGCTGCACGGCCGAGAGCTGCCACTTCCGCGACCTGGGCGCGGAGTTCGAGGCGGTCGGGGCGCAGCGGCTGGGCATCTCCCCCGACGCCGTCGGCAAGCAGCGGGAGTTCTCGGCCATGAACTCGTTCGACTATCCGCTGCTGTCCGACCCGGACGGCGTGGTGGCCACCCAGTTCGGGGTGCGGCGCAAGTTCGGGCCGGTGCTGACCCGCCGCCAGACCTTCGTCATCGGGTCCGACAGCCGGGTGATCGCGTCCATCAAGAGCGAACTGCGCATGGCCGTGCACGCGGACAAGGCGCTGGAGGCGCTGCGAGCGGTCTGAGCAGCGGTTTTACTCCTTTCGACGTAGTCGGGACGGCCATTCGGCCGTCCCGATCTCGATCACCGGCATACGGATGGGAGTAGCGCGCCTCCCAACTCACCAGTAACCTCCGGTCTGTGGCCTTGATCACAACGGCGTCCTCGGTCAAGCGGGGCTTTCGGCACCCGTGCGTCTACTGTGGACTGCCCGTGCTCGTCGACCATGTCGGCGAGTTCCATCCGGGCCACGTCGTCGTCGACTATCTCGACAACAGCCCGTCCGGCCGTGGTTTGCCCGACTTGGTGCTGTTGCACCGTTTCTGCAACGAGCACCTGCTGCCCGACTGCGGCGTCTCGTTACGCCGGGCGCACCTGGGCTGGGCCACCGAGCAGTTCGAGGTCGACACCGGCTCGTCACTGCGGCACTACGACCAGCTCGGACTGCACAGCGCCCCCTGGCGCGGCTTCGAGCTGTACCAGCGGCACTGGCGGGTCCGGAAGATGCGCTACGCGTGCAAGGCATGCCGGTACTACGCCGGCTGGTTCCGACCGGAGTGGAGCTGAACCCCGTTGATCGTTCGTCTCATCCTCGGCCTGCTGATCACCGTCGCCGGCCTGGCGCTCGCCGGCCGACGGGTGCTCTGGCTGGCCGCCCTGATCCGGTCCGGGCAGCCCGCGTCGGGCCGCACCGACCGGCTCGGCGCGCGGGCCGCCGCCCAGCTGCGTGAGGTGTTCGGCCAGCGCAAGCTGCTCAAGTGGTCGGTGCCCGGACTCGCCCACTTCTTCACCTTCTGGGGCTTCGTCATCCTGCTGTTCACCATCGTCGAGGCGTGGGGCGCCCTGTTCGACGAGGACTTCGCGTTCCCGTGGATCGGCCGGCAGCCCTGGCTCGGCTTCCTGGAGGACTTCTTCACCGTCGCCGTGCTGGCGGCGCTGGCGACGTTCGCGGTGATTCGCGTGCGCAACGCGCCGGAACGCAAGGAGCGCGCCTCCCGGTTCTACGGCTCGCACACCGGGCCGGCCTGGCTGGTGCTGGCCATGATCGCCGGCGTGATGGTGACGCTGCTGCTGTACCGGGCCGGGCAGTACAACACCGGGCACTTCCCGTTCGGCGACAGCGGCTGGCCGTTCGCCACCTGGCTCGTCGCGCATGCGTTGGCCCCGCTGGGAACGACCGTGAACGCCGTGATCGAGACGGTGTTCCTGCTCGGCAACATCGCCGTGATCATGGGCTTCCTCGTGCTGGTGGTGCATTCCAAGCACCTGCACATCTTCCTGGCCCCGCTCAACGTGTCGGCCAAGCGGCTGCCCAACGCCCTCGGTCCGCTGCTGCCCGTGGAGTCCGGCGGCAAGCCCGTCGACTTCACCGATCCCGGCGACGACGACATCTTCGGGCGCGGCAAGATCGAGGACTTCACGTGGAAGGGCATGCTCGACTTCGCCACGTGCACCGAGTGCGGCCGCTGCCAGTCCCAGTGCCCGGCCTGGAACACCGGGAAACCGTTGTCCCCCAAGATGGTCATCATGGACCTGCGGGACCACCTGTTCGACCGCGCGCCGTACGTCATGGGACAGAAGGAAGGCGAACCCGTTCCGCTGGTCGCCACGGGCGGCATCATCGACCCGGACGTGCTGTGGTCGTGCACCACCTGCGGCGCCTGCGTCGAGCAGTGCCCGGTGGACATCGAGCACGTGGACCACATCGTCGACATGCGGCGCTACCAGGTGATGATCGAGTCCGAGTTCCCGACCGAGCTGGGCGCGCTGTTCCGCGGCCTGGAGAACAAGGGCAATCCCTGGGGGCAGAACAACAACGCCCGCCTGGACTGGGCCAAGGACCTCGACTTCGAGGTGCCGGTGATCACCGGCGAGCTGCCCGACGACGCCGAGTACCTCTTCTGGGTCGGCTGCGCCGGCGCGTTCGACGACAAGGCCCGGGCCACCGTGCAGGCCACCGCCGAGCTGCTGCACATCGCCGGCGTGAACTACGGCGTGCTGGGCAACCGCGAGCGTTGCACCGGCGACCCGGCCCGCCGCTCCGGCAACGAGTTCCTGTTCCAGATGCTGGCCCAGGAGACCGCCGGCCTGCTCAACGAAACCTTCGGCGAGCGTGAACCCGGCCGTCGCAAGATCGTCACCACCTGTCCACACTGCATGAACACACTCGGCCGCGAATACCCGCAGCTGGAGGGCAACTACGACGTCGTGCACCACACCCAGCTGCTGAACCGGTTGGTGCGCGAGAAGAAGCTCACGCCCATCCAACCGGCCGGCGGCGCCGCGCAGCAGATCACCTTCCACGACCCGTGTTATCTGGGGCGGCACAACAAGGTCTACGAGCCGCCCCGCGAGCTCGCGGCCGCGGCCGGCACCGCGCTGACCGAGATGCCCCGACACGGCGACCGCTCCCTGTGTTGCGGCGCCGGCGGCGCGCGGATGTGGATGGAAGAGCGGATCGGCAAGCGCATCAACCTGGAGCGGGTTGACGAGGCCCTGGCCACCGGGGCCGAGACCATCGCGACGGCATGCCCGTTCTGTCGCGTGATGGTCAGCGACGGCCTCGTGCAGCGCCAGAGCGAGGACATCGGGACGAATGTGTCCGTTCGGGACGTCTCCCAGCTGCTGCTGGAGGCCGTGCACCGGTCACGGGACGCCATCGGCTGACGGCTGATCGGGGTGTCGGCGGCGTGAACTCCCTTGGAACACAAGGGAGTCACCGAATTGTGCCTTGATCGGCCGGGCCGATCTGGGCATAGTTCTTTTACGCCGCCAAGAAACACCTAGGAGTGGATGTGCGCAAACTGTCCGCGCTCGCGGCTGCCTTGGGCGTCGCGGTGCTGACCTTGTCCCTGCCAAGCCCTGCCGGTGCCGCCATCCTCCACGCGTTGCCGCAGAACGCCGACGGGTGGGAGCAGTCCTTCTCGCCCGCCTACGACTACGATGGCGACGGCTGCTACGCCACCGCCGCCATCGGGTCCGACGGCACCCTCAACCCCGGGCTCAAGCTCGGCGGCGACGTCAACGGGCACTGCCACGACCCGGCCCAGCTGCAGAACTCGAACACGTACTCGCGCGAGAAGTGCAACGGCGACTACTGCGCGGTCATGTACGCGAGCTACTTCGAGAAGGACCAGGCAACCCTCGGTCCGCTGGCCATCGGCCACACCCATGACTGGGAGCACGTGGTCGTGTGGATCAACGTGGCGGCCAACCGGGTCGACTACGTGTCCACCTCGCAGCACAGCGGCTGGAAGTGGTACTCCGCCTCGGACGCCCGCTTCGACGGCACGCACGTGAAGGTCGTCTACCACAAGGACGGCACCAGCACGCACTTCATCCGGCTGGCCAACTCGAATGACGACCCGCCGGAGAACTACACCCACGGCTGGTTCTACCCCCCGCTCGTCGGCTGGAACGGCTACCCGGACGGCCTGCGCGACAAGCTGATGTCGGCCAACTTCGGCGACGCCACCATCAAGATCAACGACGGCAACTTCAACTACGGGCTTGAGCACTCGATGCCTCCCGGCATCAACTTCAACCCCAACGCCTGACCGCTTTCGCTCGACGGCCCGCCTCCGCTTCGGAGGCGGGCCGTTCGTTCACCCGCGAGTCCCGCTCCCGGGCAACCATGACCCCGGTCGGCGTTAAATCGGTTGTCCGTCGGCCTGCGGTTCCATGACCATGGCCGACATGTTCGTGTGATCAGTGGCTGTATCCCCGTTGAAGTCCGCCCTGCGCGGGCTTTCCCTCACGCGGCGTCGCATCCGACGTCGTGCCCGGCCGGTGTGCCCGCCTCACTGCGCGGCGCCGGCCGTCTGCCACTGATCCCCCCAGGGGCGCGTTCGGCGTGCCCCCGTGCTTTTTTGGAGTTCGGCCACCTCATGAGTCACCTTCGCGATACCCCCGTGCCTTCTGACGTCGACCGCAAGGCCCTGTGGGTCGTCCGGGAGCTTGGTCTGCCCGCCATCGTGAGGGGCTGCCCCTCGTGCCGCACCCAGCGACACCATCCCACCGGCAAGGTCCGGGTCAACGCCAGCGGCAAGCTCCTCGACGTCTGGCTGCTCATCGGCTGCGACCACTGCGGCCGCACCTCCAAGGTCCCCGTGCACGAGCGCATCCACGTCTCCGCCTTGGACCACGACCGTCTCGTCCGGTTCGAGAACAACGATCCCGCCATCGTGCGCGAGCTGGCCACGGACGTCTCCCTCGCCCGCCGCACGCCCTACCTGCTCGACTGGGCCGGCACCTGGGCGCTCGACACCGACCTGCCCTTCTACGACCTGGAAAGCCCCGACGCCACTGCCCTGGAGGTCGTCGTCCGCCTCGAACTGCCGGCCCCCATCCGCGTCGTGAAGCTCCTCATGGCCGGCTTCCACCTCAGCCGCTCCGCCGTCCGCCGTCTCGTCCTCGCCGACCGCATCCAGCTGCCGGTGTCCCCGGACGCCCGCATCCACACCGACTTCACCTTCCTCGTCCACCCCCTCTAACAACGCGAGTCACGCTCTCGGGCCGGCGAGTCCCGTCCTCGGGCCCACCCACCCGACGCAACCACGCCGGAAAATGCCCGAGGGCGGAACTCGCCCTGGCGCCCGAGAGCGTGACTCGCGGGGGTCTCCACCCACCCCCCGCGAGTCCCCCCTTCGGGCAACCATGTGTCGAGTTCTTTCCGCTACAGGAAGATGGCCGCGAACGACACAGAACCGGAAGTCAGGCGTGGGGTGGGCAAAGAGTGCCGACCGACGCCCGCGAAAGGGCGGGCGGGAGGCGGTTCTGAGGTCTTGTTCACCAAGCATCCGGCTCACATGGGCCACTCACGCCTGAGTCGCGAACTGCTGCACAACCTCCGGCAACAACTGGTGCTCGGCGACCAACACCCGCGCCGCCAATGTCTCGGCGGTATCCGAGGGCAGCACAGGGACTTCCCGCTGGGCGATGACTTCGCCGGCGTCGTAGTCGGCGGTGACGTAATGCACCGACGGACCGCTGACGGTGTCGCCGGAGGCGAGGACGGCCTGGTGGACGGCGAGGCCGTACATGCCGGGCCCACCGTGCCGAGGGAGCAGGGACGGGTGGATGTTGATGATCTGCCCGGCGTAGCGAGCCAAGGTGAGGGGTCCGAGCTTCTTCATGTAGCCAGCGGTGACAACCAGATCCGCACCGCAAGCCACCAGCGAATCCACCAGGGCCGCATCAAGCGCAGCCGGCACCGGATGCGTACGACCTGAGAGGTGGAGGGCCGGGATGCCCTGCACGCGGGCGTACGCGAGACCACCGGAAAGACTGTTGTTGCTGACGGCCAAACACACGGCGAACCGGGCCCCCGCAACCAAAGAAGCCGAGTGGAGGGCCCGGAAGTTGGAGCCGCCATGGGAGACCAACACCGCGACCTGCATAGCCATGCCGCGAAAGCTACAGGCGGTGGGCCGGAGTGCGGGGGTCGGGGCGCATTGCCGGACGGGAGTTTGTGCCGATGAACTGGGGCCAGTGCTCGAAGTGCCACCACTCGTTGGCGTAGGTGCGGTAGAGGCCGTAGCGGTGCCCATGGGCTTCGAGCCAACGGGCGCCCTCGCGCGGGCGGACGTCCAACGCCCGGCCCTGGACGTGGAGGGACTCGGTGGGAGGCAGAACCCATTGGCGGGCGGCGGATTCGCTGCCGTACTGGGCGACGGCCTCGTCGAACAGGAGCTGCTGCTCGGCCACGGAGCGGGCGCCGGAGGTGAGGCCGATGGTGAGCCCGTGGTTCCACAGGGCGTCGGCGCGGGCGGCGGCGAAGGCCACCCGGGCGCCGACGTCGAGACCGGACAGGTCCTCGCGGGGGAAGCGCAGGCCCAGGGCCCATTCGCTGGCCCGCTCCTCCGGACGCCAACGCCCGGCGAGCCGGTCGAGTGGGCGCCGCATGCCCGCGAGGCCGAGTGTGGCCAGTCGGTAGACGTCCATGGTTCCCTCCTCCGGCTATACACCCGAAGAATAGGAACGCGGGACCTGCGCTGACGTCATACCGGCAGCTGATCCGGAATCATCCCTGGGTAGCGCAACCCCTAGTCGAGCAGCGGGAAGGAGCCGGAGCGCAGCAGGCCGACGATGGCGTCGGTGCGGTCACGCGGCGCCGCGTAGTCGGGGTGGGCCCGCAGCACGGCGGCAGCGTCGTGCAGCCGGTGCAGCTGCGCGGCGGCCTCGCGGACACCACGGCCGTTGACGGCGTGGCCGACCAGAAGCGGCGCTGCGGGATCGATGCGTCCGACGGAGACGGCCTGCTCGACCCGGCGGGCGCAGCGGCAGAACCCGGCGGCGGTCACGACCCCGCAGGTCGAGCCCATGAACGCCCGCAGCCGCTCGCGGGCCCGCTCCAGCCGCTTCCGATACGCGGCGGCCGAGATGTCCAGCACCCAGGCCGCCTCGGTGGAGGTGAGCTCGAAGATGTCGCCGAGCACGTAGGCGACCCGCTCGGACCGCTCCAGGCACTGCAACACCGCCTGGGTGCACGACAGCCGCACCTCGTGCCCCAGCAGCTCGGCGTCGGGACCGCCGTAGTCCTCGGCCGCCAGGCCCTCGGCGAGGTTGGCGCCGAACTCGTCCAGGCTGAGCTCACGCGCCTCCTGCGGCGTCTTGCGCCGCAGGTTGAGCAGGTAGTTCACGCCGATCCGGTACGCCCAGGTCAGCAGCTTGGCCTCGCCCCGGAACGACGACAGGCGGGTGATCACCTGGATGAGGATCTCCTGGGTGGCGTCCTCGGCGTCGGCGGGCCGCCACACCATGCGCAGCGCCAACCGGTACAGGGGATCGCGCAGCTGCCGCACGATCTCCCCCAGCGCGTCCTGATCCCCGTCGACGGCACGGGCGACGACGTCACTCACTGCGGCACCTCGCTAGCGCTCGGTGTCCGCGTCCGCGGACGCTCTGCGTTGAATGATTCGCTCGCAAGCTCGCTCATGCCCACAGCCAAGAGGCGATGGCCCGGCCGATGGCCTCGGGCTGATCCTCCGGCGCCTGGTGCCCGGCCGGCCCGACGGACACCACCGTCGTCGCGGCGAAGGTCTCCTTGGCCCAGGTCGCCGTCTCCGCGGAGCCCATGCCGATCCCGTGCTCGACCGTCATCACGAGCTTCGGCACCTCCGGGGTCTCGGCCATCCACCGCCCGTAGGCGACGACGCGATCATGCACGTCGGCCGGCTCGCCGTCGAACGGGATCTCCCGCGGCCAGGCCAGCAGCGGACGGCGGGACCGCTCGTCCGGATAGGGCCGCTGGTACTCGTCGTGGTCGGAGACGGCGAGCCCCGACGCCACCCCGAACGGCAGGTTGAACTCGATGAACTGGTTGTCCCGCAACACCATCTGCTCCCCTTCGGCCGACCGCATGCGCCGGAACAGGTCCTGCCCCAGTGGCGGCATCTCGGCCCAGCTCAGCGGCCGCAGGAAGGTCTCCACCAGCGCCAGCCCGCGCACCCGGTCCGGGCGCCGCCGGGCCCGGTCCATGCCCAGCGCCCCGCCCCAGTCCTGGCCGACGATCACCACGTCGTCCAGGCCCAGCGCGTCGAACCATGCGTCCAGATAGCGCACGTGGTCCACGAACCGGTAGCCGATGTTCGGTTTGCCCGAGTCGCCCATGCCGATCAGGTCCGGCGCCAGGCACCGGGCCCGGTCGGACAGCACCGGCATGACGTTGCGCCACAGGTACGACGACGTCGGGTTCCCGTGCAGGAGCACGATCGTCGTGTCCCCCGCGCCGGCCTCCCGGTACGCCATGAACGAGTCCTCGACCTCGATGGTCTTCATCACGCTGTCCTCCCTGGTCGAACTGCCTTCACCTGGTTGGACACGTCCCCCGACCGGGTTGTGACATCGGGGCGGCCTTGACACCGTGACTCCTGCGGAGCAGGGTGGAAACTATGGAAACCGAAATAGTTTCCGACGTTTCCGAGCGGACCGAGGCGATCCTCGCGGCGGCGCGGCGGATGTTCCTGGGGCCCGGCCGGGTGAGCATGGACGACCTGGCCCGCGACCTGGGGATGAGCAAGAAGACGATCTACCGGCACTTCCCGGACAAGCAGGGCCTGATGACGGCGGTGCTGGACCGGCAGTTCGGCGTGATCGAGCGGCTCATCGCCGACGCGGCCCGCGAGGCGGAAGGCCGGCCGTTCGGGGAGCGGTTGCGGAAGTTCCTGGTCGCCGCGTGCGACGGCCTGTCGGCCATCGGGGCGGCCCAGCTGGCCACCGGCCGCGGGGACGCGGTCCTGCGCCGGCACGTGGAGCACCGCATCGACGCCGTGGTCTACCAGCCGCTGGAGGAACTGTTCCGAGAGGGACAACGGCAGGGAGTGCTGACGGCCCCGCCGGAGCTGCTGGGTGAGATCACCCGCGGCGCGGTGGAGCGGCTGCTGAACTCGCGGCTGCCGAGCCAACTCAACCGCACGGCCGCCGATCTTTTCCGCACGACGGTGGACACCGTGCTGTACGGGGCGATCCGAGAGGACCACCCGTAGTCAAGGGAGAACAGGATGACTGGGGAGAAAGTCGCGTTGATCACCGGTGCCAGCAGCGGCATCGGGGCGGCCACCGCCCGGCTGCTGGCCGAGCGCGGAATGCGGGTGGTGGTCAACTACCTGCACAGCAAGGACGCTGCCGAAGGAGTGGTGGCGGACATCGAAAAGGCCGGCGGCCAGGCGATGGCCGTGCAGGCCGATGTGCGTGAGGCCGACGCGGTCCGGGTCATGATCGACAACGTCGACGCGACCTGGGGAGGCGTGGATGTGCTGGTGCACAACGCGCTCACGCCGTACGCGATCAAGTCGTTCCAGGACATGACCTGGACGGAGCTGGGCGGCAAGCTGGACGACGAACTCAAGGCGGCCTTCGTGGTCACCAAGGCGGTCCTGCCGCACATGACCGGGCACGGCGGCCGCGTCATCTATCTGGGCACCGGCCTGAGCCGACGCCCCCGCGAGGGCATGATCGCGCTCGGCACGGCCAAGGCGGCGCTGACGCAGTTCGCCCGATACCTGGCCCAGGAGCTCGGTCCGCAGGGCATCACGGTCAACGTCGTCGAGCCCGGCCCGGTGGCGGAGACCAGGATCTCCAGCGTCATCGACGAGGAGCAGAACCACCGGCTGGTGGCGGCCACTCCCCTCGGCCGCCTGGCCCGGCCGGCCGACGTGGCCCGCGCCGTCGCCTTCTACGCCGGCGAGGACAGCGCCTTCATGACCGGCACCACGGCCGCGGTCAACGGCGGAACGGCGATGTACTGATGGACACTGTCGATCTCGCCTACGTCGGCCGCGGACCGCACGAGGAACTGGTCGCCCACATCGCCGACCAGGAGGACTTCTACGCCGACGAGGGCGTGCACGTCGTCCTGCGCGACGGCAGCGTCTGGGACCCGCAGCGGCTGCGTCGCGGGGCCACCATCGGGCTCGGCCGGACCGTGCTGTCCCGGCTGAACACCGGCATCCCCTGGGTCACGCTCACCGTCAACACGCACTGTCCGCTGTTCTGGTTCCTGGCCCGCCCCGGCCTCGAAACCCTGCAGGACCTGGCCGGCCGGCGGCTGGCCATCCACCCGCCGCACACCGGGCCCGGCGTCTTCGCCCGGATCGTGCTGCGCCGGGCCGGTATCGACCCGGATCGCGACATCCAGCCCACCGTCCGCATGCCCGGCGACTTCGGCATGGACCTGCGGTGGCTGCGCGCCGGCACGGTCGACGCCGCAGTGGTGGGCGACACCTTCGCGGCGGACGCGGTGGCGGCCGAACACGGCTGGCGGGTACTGGCCTTCGTCGGCGACCACTTTCGGATCCCCACCACCGGCGTGGCCGTCGACCCCACCTTCACCGACCCCGACGACCCGGCGATCCAAGCCCTCGTCCGCGCCCACCGGCGGGCGCTGAAGGTCATCCACGAGGATCCCGACACCACGATCAGGCACCTGGCGACCTTTCTCGGCGGACAGACCGAGGAGGAGGTCCGCCAGCACTATGCCAGGTACTACAAGCCGTATTTCACCACTGACGGCCAGGTCGACGAAGCCGTCGCCGCACAGGCGATCACTGCCGTCGCAGCCGAACTCGGTGTCCCCGCCACCTTCACCGCCGCCGAGTTCTACCGCACAGAACCGGTTGGAGCGACGACTCATGGCTGAGCACGGCACCGTAGCGGTCACGGGGGTGACCGGGGCGCTGGGCAGCCGGGTCGCAGCCCGGCTCGCCGAGCAAGGCGTCCCGCAACTCCTCGTCGGCCGCAGCCCGGAGCGTCTGCCCGAGCTGCCGGCGGCACAGCGGCGCGGTCCGGCGGCCTACGCGGACGCCGAGGCCATGCGCACGGCGCTCGAAGGGGCCGAGACCCTGGTCCTTGTCTCCGGTCACCGCACGGGCCGCCGGCTGGAGGAGCACGCCACCGCGGTCGAGGCGGCGATCAAGGCCGGCGTGCGGCGGGTGCTGTACGTGTCCCTGGTCGGCGCCTCTCCCATCGCCACCTACCTCAACGCCCGCGACCAGTGGCTGACCGAGCAGTTCCTGGCCGGAGCCGGGATCCGCCACACGATCCTCCGGGCCGGCATCTACACATCAACGCCAGCAGCCCTGGCCGACGAGGATTTCGTCGTGCGCGGACCGGGCGGGGACGGCCGCGCTGCCTTCGTCACTCACGACGACATCGCCGCCGTGATCACGGCGGCCGCCCTCGACGACCAGTACGACGGTGCGACGTTGGAGATCACCGGTCCCGAGGCCCTGACCCTGGACGAGGCGGTCACACGAATCGCCGCGGCCACCGGCCGGCCCTACCGCTACGAACCCGAGACCTTCGAGCAGGCCTTCGCCCAGAGGTGGCGGCGGGGCGTCAGCGGGACGCAGATCGAGACCTGGATCTCGTGGTACCAGGCGATCGCCCGTGGCGAGGTCGCCATGGTCACCGACGTCGTCCCCCGGCTCACCGGCGCACCGGCGACCGCCGTCGAGGACGCGGCCTGGTGGCCCTCCCCCAACACGGCCCGTGGAATCCCGACGCGCCAAGGAGAAAGCTGATGCACACCGTCGATCTCGCCTACGTCGGCCGGGGCATGCACGAGGAACTGGTCGCCCACATCGCGGACCAGGAAGGTTTCTACGAGGCGGAAGACGTCCGCGTCGCGCTGCACGACGGCGTCGCCTGGAGCGAGGAGCGGCTGCGTCGTGGCGCCACCATCGGCCTCGGCCGGGCGCTGCTTTCGCGCCTGACCAACGGAATCCCGTGGGTGGCGCTCACGGTCAACACCCACAGCCCGCTGTTCTGGTTCCTGGCCCGCCCCGGCGTGGAGTCGCTGAAAGATCTGGCCGGCCGACGACTTGCCGTGCACGCGCCGCACACCGCACCCGGCGTGTTCGCCCGCATCGTGCTGCGCCAGGCCGGCCTCGACCCCGACCGTGACGTCAACTGCCTCGTCCGCGCCCCCGGCGACTACGGCCTCGACCTCCGCCATCTCGCCGACGGCACGATCGACGCCGCCTACGTCGGCAGCACCATGAACCCCGAAGCCGTTGCCGCCCAACATGGTTGGCGAGTGCTGGCCTGGGTCGGCGACCACTTCCGGATCCCCACCGTCGGCGTCGCCGTCGATCCCACCCACCTCAGCCCCGACGACCCTGGCGTGCAGGCCGTCGTCCGCGCCCAGCGCCGGGCCCTCCACGTGCTGCACAACGACCCCGACATCACGGTCAAGCACCTGGAGACGTTCCTCGGCCGGCACACGCGCGAGGAGATCCGGGCCTACTACGACAAGTTCGTGGCCCCGCACTACACCACCGACGGCCAGGTCGACGACGCCGTCGCCACGCGGGCGATCACTGCCGTGGCGGCGGAGCTCGGCGTCCCAGAAACGTTGTCAGCAGCCGACTTCTACCGGAAGGACCTCCCGTGAAGATCGCAGTCATCGGCACCGGACTCATCGGCAACCAGGTGGTCGCGGACCTCGTCGCCGCCGGTCACGAGGCGACCGGTCACTCCCGCTCCACCGGCGTCGACCTTCTCACCGGCCAAGGACTGGACGACGCCGTGCGCGACGCCGAGGTCGTGGTGGACGTGACCAACTCGCCGACCTTCGACGACGCCTCCCTCGACTTCTTCCGCACGTCGGTGACGAACCTGTTGGCGGCGGCGGAGAAGGCCGGCGTCGGGCACATCGTCACGCTGTCCATCGTCGGCGTCGACCGGGTGCCGGAGATGGCCTACTACCGGGCCAAGACCCTCCAGGAGGACCTGGTCAAGGCCGGCTCGATCCCGTACTCGATCGTGCGGGCCACCCAGTTCATGGAGTTCGCCGAGCCGACGATGTCGTGGACCACCGACGGCGATGTGGTGCGGTTGCCGGCGACCCCGATCCAGCCCATCACCTCGGCCGAGGTCGCCGCCGCGGTGGCCGACGCCGCCGCGAACGCGCCTCTCAACGGCACGCGCAACATCGCCGGCCCCGACGTCTTCACGCTCGACGAGCTCGGCCGCATCACGTTGGAGGGCACCGATCGCCACGTCGTCACCGACGACACGGCCGGCCTGTTCGCCGTCATCAAGGGCGACGCGCTGCTCGCCCCGGCCGACGCCCAGCTGGCCGGCACCCACTACCGCGACTGGGTGCGGTCGAAGTGACCATGGACGTCTACGAGGCGGTCAAAACCCGCCACGCGGTAAGGAAGTTCGTCGACCAACCCATAGAGCCGGAGGTGCTCAGGCGGGTGCTGTCCGCCGCGGTCTGGGCGCCGTCCGGCTCGAACCTCCAGCCGTGGCACGCGTTCGTCGTCACCGGAGCACCGTTGGCGGAGCTGAAGAAGCGCATCGCGGAACGCATCGCCGCGGGCGAGGCGTGGGACGAGCCGCAGTACACGATGTACCCGGACGGGCTGAAGTCCCCGTACCAGGAACGTCGCGCCGATTTCGGCCGGCAGCGCTACGGCTCGCTCGGCATCTCCCGCGCCGACGTCGAAGCCCGGCAACGGGCCGCGACCGACAACTGGGCCGCATTCGGCGCCCCGGCGGCACTGTTCTGCTACATCGACCGTGAGATGGGGCGGCCGCAGTGGTCGGACGCCGGCATGTTCCTCCAGACGGTCATGCTCCTGCTCCGCGCCGAAGGCCTGCACAGCTGCGCGCAGATGGCGTGGGCCAAGTTCCACCGGTCCGTCGCGGAGGTCGTGTCGCCGCCGGACGACCTGATCCTGTTCTGCGGCATGTCGATCGGCTACGAGGACACCACCGTGGACCTGGGCCGGGTCGGCCGGGCGCCGCTCAACGAAACAGTGACGTTCGTCGACGGCTAGCTCATGCGGAGAAGGACCGGCGGTAGTCGGTCGGGGTGACGCCGATGACGCGCTGGAAGTGGTGGCGCAGCAGCGCGGGCGTGCCGAAGCCGGCCATCCGGGAGATCTCCTCGACGCCGTAGGAGCTCTGCTCCAACAGCGAGCGGGCGTGCAGCACGCGCTGGGTGGTCAGCCAGCGGTGCGGGGTGGTGCCGGTCTCGGCGACGAAGCGGCGGGCGAAGGTGCGCTCGGACATGGCGGCACGGGAGGCGAGCTCGGCGACCGAGTGCTCCTCGGTCAGGGTTTCCAGCATCCACAGCAGGACGGGCTGGAGGCTGTCGGCGGTGCACTCGGGCACGGGCATCTCGACGAACTGCCGCTGGCCGCCCTCCCGCTGCGGGGCGACGACCATGCGCCGCGCGATCAGGGCGGCGACGCGGGAGCCGAGTTCGCGGCGGACGATGTGGAGGCAGGCGTCGATGCCTGCGGCGGTGCCGGCGCTGGTGACGAGATTGCCGTCGTCGACGTAGAGCACATCGGCGTCGACGCGGGCCTTGGCGAACCGGCGCTGGAACTCGTCGGCGTAGCGCCAGTGCACGGTGCAGGCGCGTTCGTCCAGCAGCCCGGCGGCGCCGAGCATGAAGCCGCCGCTGCACACGGACAGCACGGTCGCTCCCCTGGCCACCGCTTCACGCAGCGCGTCCAGCACGGCCGGCGGGTAGTCGACCCGAACCGTGCACGCCGGCACGGCGACCAGATCGGCGGACACCAGGTCGGCCAGCGGGCGGTCCGGCGTCAGCTGGATGCCGACGCTGGTCCGCACGGGCTCGCCGGGCCGCTCGGCGCACACCCGGAAGTCGAAGGGCGGCACACCGTCGTCGGTCCGGTCGATGCCGAACACCTCACACACCACGCCGAACTCGAACGGGGCGACCCCGTCCACGACCAGCGCGGCAACCGATCTCAGCACGCCACCAGCGTACATGGCAGGATTTTGCGCACCAGCGTCTCTCCTGCCACTGTTGGCAGGATTTACCTCAGAGCACACTTGGTGCCATGACGACGAACCACTTCACCCAGCGCCTGCGCAACGCCTTCCGCCGCGGCCCCGCGATGCCGCACCCCCGCCTCTACGGCAGCAGCGACATCGAGGACCGCGACCTCGTCCGGGTCCTGGCGGAGCTGCGGGTCACTCCCCAGCGGCCAGCAACTCGCGAACGAGAGGGATGACCTTCGTGCCGTAGAGCTCCAGGTTCCGCAGGGCGTCCTCGTGCGGGATGGTCCCGTTCGAGTACTTCAGGTCGAACCGCTGCACGCCCAGCGTCTTCACGGTCCGGGCGATCTTGCGGGCCACCGTCTCGGGCGAGCCGATGTACTGCGAGCCGTTCGCGATCTCCCCGTCGTACTGGGCCCGGGTCATAGGCGGCCAGCCGCGCTCACGCCCGATCCGGTCGTGCATCTTCCTGGTGTGCGGCCACACGAGATCGGCCGCTTCCTGGTCGCTGTCGGCGACGAAGCCGGGCGAGTGCACGGCCACCGGCAGCCGCTCCAGGCCGACCTGGTCCAGCGCCCGGTAGTACAGGTCCACGTACGGCTCGAACCGCGCCGGGTCGCCGCCGATGATGGCCAGCGTCAGCGGCATGCCGTAGCTGGCCGCGCGCACCACCGACTCCGGGCTGCCGCCCACGCCCACCCACGTCTTGATACGGCCGCTCTCCGTCTTGGGGAAGACGTTGGCGTTGGTCAGGGGCGGCCGGACCGTGCCCTCCCAGGTGACGGGCTGCTCGGTCAGCAGGTGGGCCATCAGGTCGATCTTCTCGCTGAACAGCACCTCGTAGTCGCCGAGGTCGAAGCCGAACAGCGGGAACGACTCGGTGAACGAGCCGCGGCCGAGGGTGATCTCGGCCCGCCCGTTGGACACCGCGTCCAGCGTGGCGAAGCGCTCGAACACACGGACCGGGTCGTCGGAGCTCAGCACGGTCACCGCGGTGCCGAGCTTGATGCGTGAGGTGCGGCCGGCGATCGCGGCCAGCACCACCTCGGGCGCGGAGACGGCGAAGTCGTCCCGGTGGTGCTCGCCGACGCCGAAGTAGTCGATGCCGACCTGGTCGGCCAGCACCGCCTCGTCGACGACGTCGCGCAACACCTGCGCGTACGACTTGCGGTTGCCCTCGGCGTCCACGGTGACGTCGCCGAAGGTGTCGACCCCGAACTCCACTGGTGCGGTCATGCCCTTCCCTTCTCCTGAACCCTCGTCCATCAAGCAGTTGAACGTTGAACCATCATCATCGCATTCCCGCTGTTTTCACCCATCACTGAAGTCACAGTGCTTCAGAACATTGATCAAAGCGCCTCCGACCAGCGGCGAACGCCCCTACGATCGCCAACCATGCACATCACGCGGCCGGCCGCGCGGCTCGTGGTCGCGGCGCTGCTGGTCTCGACGGGGACAGCCGGCTGCGCCCAGAGCAAGGTCCCGACCGACGCCAAGGTGACGCTGACCGGCAAGGTCGCCCGCCAGGACGGCTCGCCGGCCGGCAACCTGCGGCTGGCCCTGACCCGCATCCCGGACCTCGGCGAGCTGGCCTTCCAGGGCATCCCGGTCGCCGCCACACTGGGCACCGCATGCCTGGCCGACGACCCGCCACCGCTGTGCAAGCTGTTGCAGCGCACGGAGACCGACGCCGGTGGCACGTACACCGTCCACATGAACGGGTCGGACGTGCGGGGAACCTTCAACACCGCGACCAACTTCGACCTGACGGCCCAGCTCCCCCGCACCGGCTCCCAAGTGGACGGTCCGAGCGTGCGGGCCTCCTTCGAGATCCAGCGGCCGGACCTCACCGTGCCGCCGCTGCGGTTCTGGGAGCCCGACCACGTCACGGCCAAGGGCGACGCGAAAAACGTCGCGCTCGACTGGGCGCCTTTCAAGAATATGAACGAATACACCGCGCATTTCGCGGTCAACGGCCAGGAAATCTGGTCCGGCCCGGCCGAACCGTCGGCCACAATGGACGCTCGCGAGTTCGAGGACGCGAACGGCGTGGTGCACATCTCGGCCGCCGCGAGCGCGCCCGGCCCGGACACCACCTTCCAACTCTGGTACACGAGCCAGGGCATCGGTTTCCGCGGCACCGCCGGTGCGCCGGAATCCCGCGGCAAGCCCTGTGTGGCCGAGGGCCGGCCAGCCTCGTGCGCCCTCACCGACGGCTCCTTCGACCACCCGCTGGCCGACCCGTCCTGCGCCGACGCACAGTGCGCCGCCAACGGCTGGGTGTACGTCGACCTGGGCAAACCCGAGCCGGTCGGCACGGTCTTCGCCCGCGCGAATCCGGCCGGCGCGCTCACGGTGGACACCAGTGACGACGCCGTGAGCTGGACGACCAGGGCCGCCGCCGAGGGCTCGGACCGCTTCGTGAAAATCGGCTTGCCGTCAACGGTCACGGCCCGCTACGTGCGCGTGCGGGCGGCGGCGGGGTCCCGGCTGACCGGCCTGACCCAAGTGTCGGTCTGGCCCTGACTTCGTTCGGCCGCCGATCCATCCCACCATTTGTTCTCGACTACTTCCGCCGACCCCGGGTGCGTATTGTTTGCCGAACTGCGCTGAGGGGACATGAGTGACTGCGACCAGCCGCCCGATCGTCGGACGGGAACGCGAACTGACGCTGCTCAACGCGCCGGGTCCGGCCCGCCTGATCGAGATCGTCGGCGATCCGGGAATCGGCAAGACCAGCCTGCTCGGCGAGTTCGCCCGCGCCCGTGGCGGCGCGTTCGCCGGCCGGGCCACCGAGTTCGAGCAGCACGTGCCGTTCGCGGTGTTCCTGGACGCGCTGGCCGACCGGGTCGCCCGCCTCGACGACGAGGAACGCAAGCGGATCGGCGAGCCGGCGGTGGAGCTGCTGGCCTCGGTCTTCCACGGCGCCGACCCCAGCCAGGCCGATCTGCACGGCGTCGGCCGGCACCGGCTCTACCGGGCCGTCCGCACGCTGCTGGAGGTCGTCACGCCCGAGACGGGTGGCCTCCTGCTGCTCGACGACGTGCACTGGGCCGACGAGGGATCCGTTGGCCTGCTTGAGTTCCTGGTCCGCCACCCACCGGCCGGCCGGTTCCAGCTGGGCGTC
>NZ_KK037166.1:11133109-11135797 GCF_000568255.1 Kutzneria sp. 744 | reverse complement strand
CCGTCGACTGGCTGCGCACGGCGATCGACCTGCTCCCCCGCACGCCCGATCACCGCACCCGGCTGTGCGGCCTGATGTTGTTACGGGCCAGGGCATTGCTGGTGATCGGGCGGCTGCAGGACTGCCGTGGCATCCTCCAGGAGGTCCTGAATCTGCTGCCCGAGGAGCCGTGCGACCAGCGCAGCGCCGCGGTCTCCATGTGCGCCACGGTCGAGCGCCTCCTCGGCCGTTACGACGAGGCGCAGGCGTTGCTGGTCGGTGAGCTCACCCGGCGGCCGGACCGGCACGACCGGCCGGCGCTGGGCATGCGCATCGACATCGCCGCCGGCCTGTTGCAGTGCGCGAAGTTCGAGGACGCCCGCGCCTGGGTCATGCAGGCCATGGATTCGCCGGCCCGGCACCAGATGCGGCCGCTGACCATGACCATCGGCCTGAGCATCCTGGCCACCGCCGACGCCTACACCGGTCGCTTCGAGTCGGCGGTCGGGCACGTGCGGCGGGCCGCCGCGATGCTGGACGGCCTGTCCGACGGCGAACTGTCCGAACGGCTCTACCTCACGCTGGAGCTGGCCTGGGCCGAGCTGGTGCTGGAGCGCTACTACGACGCGCAGCGCCACGTCCGCCGCTGCGCCGCGCTGGCCGAGCGCACCGGCCACAGCCATCTCCAGCCGGACATTCAGCTGACGTTCACCCACGTGTACGCCTGGCTCGGGGACCTGACGCAGGCCGCCGAGCACGCCGAGGCGGCGCTGGAGACCGCGCTGCTGACCGGGCGGACCGAACTGCTGGAGTTCATCCACGTCCGGCAGTCGGAGATCGCGCTGTGGCGGGGTGATCTCAAGGCCGCCCTCCAGTACGCGGAACAGGCCGTGGAGAAGACGCAGCCCGGCGCCTACTGGTGGTCCGGCGAGGGCACGGCCGCGCTGGCGGCGGCCCGGCTGGCCAACGGCGATCCGCAGGGCTGCCTCCAGGAGTTGCTGCGTGGCGGCGATCCGACCGAGGTCGGCTACGCCCCTTCGCTGCGACGGCTGTGGTTCGACGAGCTCGTCCGCGCCGAGATCGCCCTCGGCCACATCGAGTCGGCGTTGGACTGGGCGCGCAAGGCCGAGGAGTCGGTGGCCGGCGGCGACCTGCCGGGCCGCACCGGCCAGGCCATGCTGGCCTCGGCCCGCGCACACATCGCGGCCAAGGACCCGGCGACCGGGGCCGAACGCGCCGCGAAAGCCGCCGACAATTTTGCGCAGGTGCACCTTCCTGTCTTCGAAGGGCAGGCCCGGCACCTGCTGGGCGCCGCGCTGGCCGACCTCGGCAAGCGCGAGGAGGCGCAGCAGCAGCTCGGCCGGGCCAAGGAGCTGTTCGCCAACTGCGGCGCCGCCGGCATGCACGCCGCCGTCGTGCAGCAGCAGCGGCTGCTCGGGGCCAGGTCAACTCGGGTCCGCAAGGACGGCGGGCCGCTGACCCAGCGCGAGCTAGAGATCGCCGAGCTGGTCGCGCACGGCTACACCAACCGCCAGATCGCCACCCAGCTGTTCATGAGCCCCAAGACGGTCGAGGCCCACCTGTCCCGCATCTTCACCAAGCTGGGTGTGGCGTCGCGCACAGCGGTTGCCAGCCATCTCGCGCGTCACGCCAGGGAAATGTAGGGAGTCTCCCGATGCTCCGGTGATCCCCTCGATGGCAGCGTTGACGCGGGGGGAACCACTGGGGGACCACGAGGGGATGAACACCAGGGTGGACAACACCTACAAGCCCGCGGCCGCGTTCGGCCGCATCCTGCGCGCCTACCGGCGTGAAGGCGGCTTCACGCAGCAGCAGCTGGCCGATCGCGCCACGCTGAGCGTGCGGGCGGTTCGGGATCTGGAGCTGGGCAACGCCAGACAGCCGCGCGTCGTCACGGTCCGACTACTCGCCGACAGCCTCGCGCTCAAGGGCCATCGGCGATCGACGTTCGAGGCGGCCGCCGGCCGTGCCGTCGAACACCTTGTGCCCGAACAGCGGCCGCCCGCGCCGCTGCACGGACTGGTCGGCCGCCGCACCGAGGTGCGCGCGCTGGCCTCGCTGCTGGTCGCCGGCGACCAGCGGCTGGTCACCGTCACCGGTGTCGGCGGCGTGGGCAAGTCCCGCCTCGCCGCCGAGGTCGCCACCACGCTGCACGCGGAGCACGGCTGGCCGGTCCTGTGGCCCGACCGCCCGGACAGCGAGCTGGCTGTGGTGGCCGCCGCCCAGCCGACCCTGCTGGTGCTGGACGGCGAGTGGCGGGATCGGCCGGTCATGCACCTGCTGCATCGGTTTCCGGCGCTGCGGGTGCTGGTCACGTCCCGGGCCCCGACCGGCGTCGACGGCGAGCGGGTCTTCCCACTCGGGCCGTTGGCCGTGCCGGGGCCCGGTGACGTCGATGTCGAACGGGTGGAGTCGGTGCGGCTGCTGCTCCAGCACATCCGGCTGCTGCAACCGGCCTTCCGGGCGACGCCGGCGGTAACCGAGGTGTGCCGGCTGCTCGACGGCCTGCCGGGGGCGTTGGAGCAGGCGGCCCGCCGGTTCCTGCTGTTGCCGCCGGGACGGCTGATCGTGCTGCTGGCCCGGGATCCGCAGATCCTGGCGCCGATCCGGGAGAGCATCGACCGGCTGCGGCCGTCCGAGCGTTTCCTGCTGGGGCGGCTGGCAAGAGCCGGGATGTCAGCTGGCCGG
>NZ_KK037166.1:11065400-11133009 GCF_000568255.1 Kutzneria sp. 744 | reverse complement strand
GACGATCGAGCGGCGGTAGCGGCCGCCGTGCTTGTCGGTCCAGCGGCCGCCCCACACCCGGGACACGCCGCCGCCGACCTGCACGAGCACCAGCAGCACGGCGATGGCGCCGATGGACAGGTGCTCCTCGGACAGCAGGAACACCGAGCCGAAGGTCAGCACCGTGAACTGGGGCAGGTCGAGCAGGAACGCGGTGATCGCGAAGCGCCAGATGTCCCAGCGGCGCAGCGGGCTCTCGATCGCGGTGGCGGCGACGCCGCCCGCGGCCTTGGTCTTGGCCAGCGGCGGCTCGTCCAGCCACAGGATCACCGCGACGGTGGCCAGCAGCGCGAACACCGTGAGGAAGCCGAAGACCAGCCGGAACCCGCCGGCCAGGGCCAGCGGCGGCAGGATGGCCGCGCCGATCGCGCCGCCGGCCGGCACCGCGGCCACCCGCAGGCTGATGGCGAATCCCCGCTTGTTGACCGGGAACCAGCCCATCACCGCGCGGCCGGACGCGCCGTTGACCGAGCCGCCCATCGCGCCGGACAGGAACAGCACGATGGCCAGCGCCACGTAGGAGGGGGTCGCGTCGGCCGTCGGCACCAGGAAGGCGGTGACCAGGCCCAGCGTGACCGTGGTGCCGGTCAGGCCGGTGATCAGGACCTTCCGCTCGCCGATGCGGTCGGACAGGATGCCCCAGAACACGTCGGTGATGAAGATGCCGCAGGTGATCGCGGCCAGCACCACGCCGAGCTGGCCGACGGACAGGTGGTAGGCCGCCTGGAGGATGGAGCCGGAGGTCGGCACGCCCTGGAAGGCGGCGCTGAACGCGGCCTGGGCGATGATGCCGATGCCCAGCACGCCCCACTTGTAGCGGGCGGTGTGCACCTTCCCGGACCGCCCGGTGCGCGACGAGACGGGTTCGACCTGGGGGGCAGGCGCGGCTGTCAGCACGTCCTGCGTCTGCTCGAGCATGGCTGTTTCTCCTGGTCGTACGGGCCGTGGAGGCCGCGCCCGGGTCTGTAATGGGTTTAAGCCATTACAGACTGACAGGCGCGGCCTCCCTGGGCAAGTCCGTGTTTGTTGCCGCGCGGAGCCGGTCAGGCGTTGGTCAGTTCGGCCGCGTCGGCCTGCTCGACGACGATGGGCGTGGTGCCCTTCTCGCGGATGACGATCACGACGCAGCCGTCCGGGCTGGACACCTGGTGCACGCTCTCCGGCAGCTCGACGATCAGCGTGCCGGGCGGGTAGACGTCGCCGTTGTCGTTGTGCAGCTCGCCCTCCAGCACGATCAGCAGCTCGAAGCCGTTGTGCTCGTGCAGGTCGCCGTGGGCACCGGGGCCGAAGCGGGCCACGTAGGCCTCGGCGCCGTCGGGGCCGGTCTGCTCGCCGGTGTACAGCCACTCCACGTCGACCGAGGCGCGACCCGGCTGCACGTAGGGGATCCAGGTGAACTGGCCGTTGGTCAGTCCGGCGCCGAGAATGTCCTTGTAGATCTTCACGTCGCGCATGATGGTAACTGCCTCCTTGGTGTGGAAGGGGAATCTCAGGACATGCCGGGAGCGGCGGGCGCCGACTCCACGGTCTGGAAGACGTCCTCGAACAGGTGCTCGTGCTCGTTGCGGCCGATCCGCCGCTGCTCGGCCGTGCGCAGCTCGACGCGGCGGATCTTGCCGGAGGTGGTCTTGGGCAGCGGCCCGAACTCCAGCCGGCGGATCCACTGGTGCGGCGCGAGGTTCTCCCGGATGTGGGTCAGGATCGACCGCGCCGCAACGGCATCCGGCTCGACGCCGGCCGTGAGCGTGACGAAGGCCTTGGGCACCACCAGACCCACGGGGTCGGGCGTCGGCACGACCGCCGCCTCCACCACGGCCTCGTGCTCCAGCAGCACGCTCTCCAACTCGAACGGGGAGATGCGGTGGTCATACGATTTGAACACGTCGTCGGCCCGTCCGACATACGTGATGTAGCCGTCGCCATCACGGATTCCGATGTCGCCCGTGTGGTAGTAGCCGCCGGCGAAGGTGGCCGCGTTCTTCTCGGGGTTGCCGAGATAGCCGGGCATCACGCCGACCGGCCGGTCGGCCAGGTCGATGCAGATCTCGCCCTCCTCGGCCCGCTCCCCCGTCTTCGGGTCGATCAACACGATGTCGTAGCCGGGCAACGGCTTGCCCATGGAGCCGGGCTTGAGCGGCAGCGAGCGGGTGTTGCCGATCTGCGCGGTGGTCTCGGTCTGCCCGAAGCCGTCCCGCACGGTCACGTGCCAGGTCTCCCGGACGTAGTCGATCACCTCAGGGTTGAGCGGCTCGCCGACGCTGCCGGCCTCGCGCAGCCGCACCGGCCACTGCCGCAGGTCCTGCTGGATCAGCATCCGCCACACCGTCGGGGGCGCGCAGAACGACGTGACCTCGTGCTCCACCAAGGCATCCAGCAGATGCGTCTTGGAGCCGGCCGGCGCGTTCACGGTCAGCAGCGTCGCGCCGGCGTTGAACGGCACGAAGAAGCTGCTCCACGCGTGCTTGGCCCAGCCCGGCGCGGAGACGTTGAGGTGCACGTCCCCGGGCTGCAACCCGTTCCAGTACATGCCGGACAGGTGGCCGACCGGGTAGCTGGTGTGGGTGTGCTGGGCGATCTTCGGCTTGGACGTGGTGCCGGACGTGAAGTACATGAACAGCAGGTCGTCGGCGTTGGTCGGGCCGTCGGGGACGAACTCGGCCGGCTGGTCGTCAGCGTCCTCATAGGACAGCCAGCCCTCGGCCCGGCCGACGCAGAACCGGGTCAATTCCGCTGGGGCGTCGGCAAAGGCCTGCACGTTGGTGGTGAGGATGTGGTCGACGCCGCCGCGGTCGAGCCGGTCGGCCAGGTCCGCGCCGGTGACGGTGGTGTAGGTCGGCAGCACGACGGCCCCGAGCTTGATGCCGGCCAGCACCGACTCCCACACCTCGACCCGGTTGTCCAGCATCAGCAACAGGTGGTCGCCGCGCCGAACCCCGTTGGCCCGTAACCAGTTCGCCACCTGGCTGGAGCGCCGGGACAGCTCCTCGTAGGTGACCGCCACGGTTGTGTCGCCGTCGACGACGCGTAAGGCGTCGGACCTGTTGCCTCTGGCCATTTCGTCGAACCAGTCCAGCGCCCAGTTGAACTGCTCGAACCGCGGCCAGCGGAACTCGGCGCAGGCCCGGTCGTGATCGTCACGGAGGTCGAGCAGGAGGTCCCGCGCCGCCTTGAACCGCTCGTAGTTCGTTGTCACGTCAAGCTCTCCCGGTCAGATGGTGGAGTAGGCGGGGACCCGCAGCGCGGCCAGCACGTCGGCGGCGATGGCGTCGGCGTCGGTGTGGAAGCCGGTCAGCGGGCCGGGGCGGCCGTTGCCGATCTGGGTGAACCAGCGGTGGTTCTCGGTCGGGATGCCCAGCGCGTACAGGTCCGGGTCGGGCTGGCCGTCGCCGTCGATAACGTGGAACGGGGCCCGGCTGACGGCGAGCCCGCCGCTGGCGAACCACTCGCCGGTTACCGGGTCGGCGTTGACGTGCTCGGAGATCAGCCCGTCGGCCAGCAGCCGGCGGTCAGCGGCGAGGCTACCCGTGAGATGCAATGTGCGAACGGAGCACCCGTTCCTACGGGTGCCCTGTTTAGCAAGAGACATAGAAGCGATCGATATCTTAACGACACTAGATTGTTAACATTGTGGTTGGAGTGGAGTATGAGCGGAGGCGGAACGTAGCGGTCACGGCGCTGAAAGAGACAGGAAATAGATATAACGTGAACGACGGCATGACACCCAGTCCAACACATTAAATACCTGGGCGTCTCGATGCAGCCGTCGGGGTCGAGCTATATTCGAAGTGTTACAGAGAGAGCCCGTGCAGCTCGCCGAAATTAATTACTTCGAGTGGCTGTACATGCCGCGGAGGACTCCGTTGCGCTTACTCGTACCCTGTCTGATTTAACTTTCCAACCGAGATGCATCTTGGCGCACCCGCAGGGGGTTATCCGTGTTTGGGATACTGGAATCGCTCAGAACGCTCAGATAGCACGCCAACATGTCCACTACAGTAATGAGTTATAGCCGCTGACCCTCGGGATATTAGCCAAAAAAGCGAGCTGGAACGGAAGTACGCTTGAAGAAGTCATTCGCATCCCACCGACAGGTGATGGAGCTTCGGTCTTACACCGGTGTTCGTTGGCCGTGCGTAAGCTCCACCGTCGAGGTTGCCCTGCAAGGCCTCGGCGACGTCCAGCCGCAGCACGTCCAGCACCACCCGGTGGAAGTCGGCCGGGCTGTCGAACTCCACGCCGGCGAACGGCCGGGCCATCCGGTCCATGTCGATGCGCTTGGCGTCGGAGATGCCGAACTCGGCCAGCAGTTTGTCGACCAGCGCCGGGTCGTCGGCCACGGCGAGGTGCCGCTCGGCGAACTGGTCGGCCACCGCCTGGTCCTGGCGGCGACGCACCAGGGTCCGGTAGTACGTGTGCTCGACTTCCTTCTGCAGCAAGGGAAGCACGTCACGGCGGAAGTCCAGCTGCGCCGTGCCGTGCTCGGCCTGCGCCCGTCGCCGCGCGGCCTGCAATGCCGCGTCGGTGGCGAAGCGGGCCTTGTAGCGGTAGGTCGGCGCCTTCTGGTTGCGGCCGCGAGCCAGCATCGGCAGGCCGCTGCGGGAACCGGCGATGATGCGCGGCTCCTTGCCGCTGGGCCGGTAGCGCAGCACGCCGTTGTCGTCGGTGGTGAACACTCCGCCGCGGCCGGCGGTCAGCGCCGCCACCACGTCGAAGAAGGTCAGGCCCAGGCCGATGATGCCGACCTCGCTGCCCGGCGCGATGGCGTCCAGCGGCATCTCCGCCGCCGAGTCGCCCATCACGTACCGGAGCGCGGGATTGGCGTCGGCGTGCGCGAGGAACTGCCGGTTGGTGTCGTCCGGGACGTTGCGGGGGTGCCCGGTCGTGAGGATCACCTTGTCCACGGCCAGTTCGAAGCGCCCGTTGTACGCGGTGAGCACCGTCTGGCCGTCCACTCTCTCGACGCGGTCCACCCGCGCCGACACCGGCAGCACGTGCACGTTGGCCGGCGCGTCGGCCACGACGGCGCGGTAGGCGGCGGTCAGGTACTCGCCGTAGACCGGGCGCGGCGCGTAGTCGCTCTGCCCCAGCGCCGACCAGCGCGGATCCGGGTGCGCGGCCAGCCACTCGTACAGCGACGGCCCCGCACCTGCGCGGTGCGGACCGCCGTCCGGGCCGCCGGAGTAGATGCTGACCTCGCCGGCCGCCGTGTTCATCGCGAACCAGTGCGGCTGGCTGGTGCGCCAGATGCGGCCCGCGCCCTGCTCGCCCGGCTCGAACGTCCAGATCCGGACCGTGGCGTCGACGGGCGTCTCGGTCAGCCGGGCCACCAGCCGTTCGAGCACGGAAAGGCCGCGAGGACCCATCCCGACGATCGCCACGTCCATGTCGACGTGGCCGTCCGACGTGTATTCAGACACACTAATGCCCTTCTCCCCAAGTAGGACGTGATTCGGGCGCGTTTCAGCCGGCATTGTGCACGCGGTATGTGAATACCGTTGCCGCCGCCATTGACGCCCGGCCCTCACAGTACGACCATGATCGGCCGCCACCAACGGGCGAAGCCTTTTTCCGTTGGTTGACGACACGATCAGCCATCGCCATATGCGCGTTCCGGTCAGTCGTGACCGTTACCGGCGACGGATTGCATCGGTGTCGGACAAACTCGTTTCCGTTGTGTTCTCGACACCGACACTAGCGATTCGCCAGCGCCGGGAGAAGCGGTCGGAGCGGGAGTTCGTCGATAACGCCATCAGCGGCCGCTATGAGGGCTAGCTCACAAGGCGGAGGTCTTCCCGGGAGGTGCGGGACATCAGCGTGACCAGTGCGTCCAGTTCGCGGCTTCCTTCGTGTTTGCCGGTCCAGACGGCATACAGGCGCGCCGGCGCTGCCGCCCGCCAAGGCAGGACCACGGCCTCGCCGGCGGCAACCAGGTCGGCGACGGCGATCCTCGGCAGCAGGGCGACTCCGAGGCCCGCCGCGACCGCCCTCTTCACGCCTTCGACCGTGCCGAACTGGAGGGCCGCCTCGGCCGCGCCGCCGATCTCCGCGGCCAGGATCCGGGCGTACAGGCAGTCCGGCTGGGCGATGACGAACCGGCATCCGGCCAGGTCGGCGACGGTGATCAGGGTGTGCCGGCCCAGCGGGTGGTCCGGGGCCGCGACCAGCACGACCTCGTCGTCGCCGAGGTCCTTGCGGTGGAAGTCACCGGCCGGCTCGTCCACCGCCGACAGCAGGCAGACGTCGACCTCGTCGCGCTCCAGCGCGTTCAGGGCCCGGCCGTCGCGGAAGATCCGCAGCGACAGCCGGACGTCCGGGTACCGGTGATGGAACGCCTCCACCAGGGCGGGTAGCCGATAGGTGGTGACCGACTCGCCGGCGCCGACAATGAGACTGCCCCCGAGCGCCCCATTGTTGTGCAATGCGCCGCGGGCCTCGTCGGCCAATGTCAGCAAACGCTGCGCGTACGGCAGGAATCGCTCACCGAACGCCGTGAGCCGCACGCCGTCGCGTCTGCGCTCGAACAGCGCCACTCCGAGCACCGATTCCAGGCTTTTCACCTGCGACGTCACCGCCGACTGCGAATAACCCAGCTCCGCTGCCGCCCTGGTGATACTCCGGGTGCGGCACACGGTCGTGAACGTGTTCAGTTGTCTGTGGTCCACAGATTTCCCCCAGCGAAATCCGGCAGGTTCCGACCCCGTCAGCCTAGGACAGGATCGAGCCGGTCACGGGGGCAGATGACCGGCACTTTTCCGCCGGCGGAAGTTCCTCCCTTGGTCGATACGAGTGTCGATTCCGCCGCTTCAGGCCGACACGTGCCGGTCCCGGTGCGCCGCGACGCGGGCCCGGTTGCCGCACTTGTCGGACGAGCACCACCGGCGCCGCCCGCCCCGCGACGTGTCCAGAAAGACCGTGCCGCAATGGCTTCCGTCGCACTGGTGCAGCCGGGCGGCCTCCGGCGCGGCCAGCAGGTCGATGGCGTCGCGCGCCACCACGGTCAGCACCTGCCGGGGAGTCGGCAGCGCGGTGTTCGACACCAGGCCCTGCTCCCCCACCCGCAACTGCGGCACCGGCGCCGGCCCACGGGCCCAGGCATTCACCAACGCCACATCTGCGTTCCGCTGCTCGACATCCGCCACGTCCCCGGTCGCCGCCGAGGTCACCAGCCGGTAGATCGCCTCGCGCACGTCCAGATAGTGCTCGACATCCCCGTCCGCCGGGCGTTCCCCTGTCTCGGCCCCGATCGCCGCCAGCCACTCGGCCACCCGTGCGCCGTCCAGCAGGTCGTCGTTCGGCGCACCGCTCAGCCGGCCGTGCACCGTCGCCACCAGCTCCAGGCACAGCCTTCCGGTCGCCAACCGCCGCCGCGACTCTGCCATTCCCGCCTCCCAGTAATGCCCTAATGCCATTAGAGCACACGACCCACCCGCCCGCGCCACCCCGAGCCGTCCGACCCGCGCTCACCGATGCCGACTGATCGGATCTCTCGATACCCAAAGACCAGTTGCAAAGCTTTACGACCCTGATACATCGGATCTATAGTCGCCGGCGGCATCCGTGCCGCCCGGTTGCCCCGACCAAGGGAGACCCGATGGCACTCGCCCACATCCTGGCGACCACACTCGCCTCGCTCACGGTTCTGGCAGCCAGCCCGGCGCCGCCGACGCCGGTGACGGTGGAGATCGCGAAGGCGTCCAGCGGCAGCGTCGAGCGCGGCTTCGCCGGCTTCAGCTACGAGAAGGACCGCGTCGGCGCGGGCCTGTTCGACGCCAAGGACACGGACCTGGTGAAGCTGTTCCGCCGGCTGGGGCCGAGCGTGCTGCGGCTGGGTGGGAACCTGGGCGACCAGGTGAACTGGAACCCCGCCGGCGCCGGCGGCTCGGACAAGGAGGTGGCGCCGGCGGACGTCGCCAGGCTGGCCGGGTTCGTCAAGGCCACCGGCTGGCGGGTGATCTACGGGATCAACCTGAAGACCAACACGCCGGCCAACGCCGCCGACGAGGCCGAGTTCGCGGCACATGCGTTGGGCGCCAACGTGATCGCGTTCGAGATCGGCAACGAGCCGAACGTCTACACGACCGAGGCGGCCTACGAGGCGTCGTTCGAGGCCTACACGGCGGCGATCCGCGCCAAGGTCCCCGACGCGGTGTTCGACGGCCCGGGCCAGGCCGACTCGACGGCGTGGGCGAGCACCTTTGCCGCGCACGAGAAGGACAAGGGCCTGCGGCTGCTGTCCACGCACCTCTACATCGGCAACAACACCACGGCCTCCATCCCGGCGCTGCTGGCGTCCAACACGAGCGGCCGACTGCCCAACAACGAGGCGGCGATGCAGAACGTGACCGTCGCCAACGGCCTGCCGGGGTGGCGTATCACCGAGTCCAACTCGTACTTCCACGGCGGCGCGAAGGGAGTCAGCGACGTGCAGGCGGCGGCGCTGTGGTCGCTGGACTACATGCACGGCATCGCGGCCAACCACGGCGACGGCGTGAACTTCCACGGCGGCACCTCCTCGCAGTTCCCGCTGACGTACTCCCCGATCGTGTTCGACGGCCTGACTCCGATCGGCGTGCAGGGCGTCTACTACGGACAGCTGCTGTGGAAGCTGGCCGGCACCGGCAGCCTGCACGCGGCGACCGTCACCGGCGCGCCGAACGTGACGGCCTGGGGCATCGGCCGCAACGTCGTCGTCAACAACACGGGCACCACGGCCATCCACGTGACGGTCAAGCTGTCCACGACCGCCCACAAAGCGGCGGAGTACCTGCTCACGGCCCCGAGCCTCGACTCGACAGCCATCTCCCTGGCCGGCGCGACCGTGGGCAAGGGCGGTCAGTTCGCGCCGAGGCCCAAGCACGTGACCGTGCGCGGTGGGACGGTCACGGTCGACCTCCCGGCCGGCAGCGCCGCGCTGGTGGCCACAAGCTGACATCAGGCGGGGGCTGGTTTTTCGCCAGCTCCCAGTCATATTTGTGCGAACTGCGAGTTCCCCTAAAGGCTCGTGGGGGAGACTGCACGCCGGGCGCGCGAGCGCCCGGCAGTGCCAACGACCACCGGCCGAAGAGGACGCCATGCGCGCGAGGAACCGCGACAACCCCGGTTGTCCAGCGCGACACGCCGCCGTGGCCGGGCGGCCGGCCGGCGTCCCTGTGACTGGCGTCATCTTTTGTGGGGTCTCTACAACTTCCGGTGCCGTGCACCGTCACTTGCAGCATTTCGCCACTGGCGGATACACGAGAGTGTTCAGGGTGGGAGTGGGGTCCGTCGGCCCCGCACGTGTCTAGTAGGAGGCTCGGTCGGTGTTCAGTCGTGTCGCCATCGTCAACCGCGGAGAGGCCGCGATGCGGCTGATCCACGCCGTCCGGGATCTCTCCGCGGAGACCGGGACGCGCATCGAGACCGTCGCGTTCTACACCGACGCCGACCGCAACGCCACGTTCGTGCGCGAGGCCGACCTCGGCTACGACCTGGGCCCGGCCTCGGCCCGCCCGTACCTCGACTACGCCAAGCTGGAGCAGGCGCTGGTCGAGAGCGGCGCGGACGCGGCGTGGGTGGGCTGGGGCTTCGTCGCCGAGGACCCGAACTTCGCCGAGGTGTGCGAGAAGGTCGGGGTCACCTTCGTCGGCCCGAGCCCGGACGCGATGCGCCAGCTCGGCGACAAGATCGGCGCCAAGCTCATCGCCGAGGAGGTCGGCGTCCCGGTCGCGCCGTGGAGCCGCGGCGAGGTCGCCACCCTGGAGGGCGCGCTGAGCGCCGCCGAGAACATCGGCTACCCGCTGATGCTCAAGGCCACCGCCGGCGGCGGTGGGCGCGGCATCCGCAAGGTCGCCTCGGCCGACGAGCTGGCCGACGCCTACGAGCGCACCAGCCAGGAGGCGCTGCGCGCCTTCGGCTCCGGCGTCGTGTTCCTGGAGCGCCTGGTCACCGGCGCGCGCCACGTCGAGGTCCAGGTCATCTCCGACGGCGAGACGGCGTGGGCGCTGGGCGTGCGCGACTGCTCGGTGCAGCGACGCAACCAGAAGATCATCGAGGAGTCGGCCTCGCCGGTCCTCGCCCCGGAGCAGACCGCCGAGGTGAAGCGCTCGGCCGAGCGGCTGGCCGTGAAGGTCGGCTACCGCGGCGCGTGCACCGTGGAGTTCCTGTACCACCCGGGCGAGAAGCTGTTCGCCTTCCTCGAGGTCAACACCCGCCTCCAGGTCGAGCACCCGATCACCGAGATCACCACCGGCACCGACCTGGTGCGCCTGCAGCTGCACGTGGCGGCCGGCGGCAAGCTGACCGGCCCGCAGCCGGCCGAGCTGGGCCACGCCGTGGAGGCCCGGCTCAACGCCGAGGACCCCGACCGCGACTTCGCGCCGTCCCCGGGCCGCATCGCCCGGCTGGACCTGCCGGCCGGCCCGGGCATCCGGGTCGACACCGGCGTCAGCGAGGGCGACACCATCCCGGCCGACTTCGACTCGATGATCGCCAAGATCATCGCCTACGGCCGCGACCGCGACGAGGCGCTGGGCCGGCTGCGCCGGGCCATGTCCGAGACCCGGGTCATCATCGAGGGCGGCGCCACCAACAAGAGCTTCGTGCTGGACCTGCTCGACCAGCCCGAGGTCATCGACGCCAGCGCCGACACCGGCTGGATCGACCGCGTCCGCGCCGAGGGCCGCCTGGTCTCGCACCGCCACTCCTCCGTCGCCCTGGCCGCCGCCGCCATCGAGGCGTATGAGGAAGAGGAGCGGGTCGAGCGCCAGCGCCTGCTGTCCACCGCGTTCGGCGGCCGTCCCCAGGTGCAGCACGAGAGCGGCCGCCCGCTGGACCTCAAGCTCCGCGGCGTCGGATACCGCGTGCGCGTGGCCCGCGTCGGCGCGACCCGGTTCCGCGTGGCCATCGAGGCCGGCGAGGACGTCCGCACCGCCGACGTCGTGCTGGACCGCTTCGACCACCACAGCGGCCAGATCCGGGTCAACGGCTCCCGGCACTCCCTGCTGACCGGCACCCACGGCCCGATCCACATGGTCGAGGTCGACGGCGTGGCCCACCGCGTCAGCCGCGACGAGGGCGGCGTCGTCCGCTCCCCCGCGCCGGCGCTGGTCGTCTCCACCCCGGTCGAGGTCGGCGACGAGGTCGAGGCCGGCGCGCCGATCATCGTGCTGGAGAGCATGAAGATGGAGACGGTGCTGCGTGCGCCGTTCAAGGCCCGCCTCAAGGAGCGCCCGGTGTCGGTGGGCAGCCAGGTGCCGACCGGCGCCCCGCTGCTGCGGCTGGAGCCCATCGCCGACGACGAGGCCGAGCAGGCCGCCGAGGTCCAGGCAGTCGAGCTGGACCTGCCCGCGGCCGCCATGACCGAGCCGGCGCTGGACCGCCTCGCCCGTGGCCAGGAAGACCTCCGCAACCTGCTGCTGGGCTTCGACGTCGACCCGCTCGACGAGCGCCGCGTGCTGGCCGACTACATGGCCGCGCGCACCGAGGCCACCGAGGACGGCCACCGGCCGCTGGCCGACGAGCTGGCGCTGCTGGACGTCTTCGCCGACCTGGCCGAGCTGACCCGCAACCGCCCCACCGGCGAAGCTGACGGTCACTCCTACAGCGCCCGCGAGTACTTCCACACCTACCTGCAGAGCCTGGACGTGGAGCGCGCCGGCCTGCCGGAAGCGTTCCAGGCCAAGCTGTCCAAGGTGCTGGCCCACTACGGCGTCACCGAGCTGGACCGCACGCCGGAGCTGGAGACGGCGGTCTTCCGCATCTTCCTGGCCCAGCAGCGCGCGTCCTCCGACGCAGGCGTCGTCACGACGCTGCTGCGCTCGTGGCTGCGGGAGCTGCCGCCGGACGAGGCGCTGCGTGAGCCCACCGGTCTGGCCCTGGAGCGGCTCGTCGCCGCCACCCAGGTCCGCTTCCCGGCGGTCTCCGACCTGGCCCGCGGCGTCGTGTTCGCGTGGTTCGGCCAGCCGCTGCTGCGCCGCAACCGGGCCCGCGTGTACGCCGCCGTGCGCAACCACCTGCGGCACCTCGACGCCCACCCGGACTCGCCGGACCGCGCCGAGCGCGTGGCCGAGATGGTCGCCAGCACCGAGCCGCTGGTCCGGCTGCTCGGGCAGCGCCTGATCCGCGCCGATCTCGACAACGCCACCATGCTCGAAGTGCTGATCCGCCGCTACTACGGCAACAAGGGCACCACCGACGTGCGCCGCAGCGAGGTCGCCGGCTGCACGTTCGTGGTCGCTTCCCGTGCCGGGGCGCGGATCGCGTCGGCCGCGGTCAGCTTCGACGCCCTCGGCGGGGCGCTGCGGGGCCTGGCCGAGCTGGCCGCCGGCGACGAGGCCGTCGACGCCGACATCTACCTGGCGTGGGAGAAGCAGCCCGAGGACCACGACGCCATGGCCGCGGAGCTGCTGGAGGTCATCAGCGCCCACCCGCTGCCCACACAGGTCCGCCGGGTCACCGCGACCGTGGCCGGCCGCGGCGGCGCCGTGATGCACCACCACTTCACGTTCCGGCCGTCCACCGCGGGCCTGACCGAGGAGCGGCTGATCCGCGGCCTGCACCCGTACATCGCGCAGCGCATGCAGCTGGAGCGGCTGCGCAAGTTCGAGCTGACCCGCCTGCCGTCCTCCGACGAGGAGGTGTACCTGTTCCAAGCCGTCGCCCGGGAGAACCCGGCCGACGACCGGCTGGTCGCCTTCGCGCAGGTGCGGGACCTGACCGAGCTGCGTGAGCACGACGGCCGCCTGGTCGCCCTGCCCACCGCCGAGGACGCGGTCGCCACCTGCCTCGACTCGATCCGCCGCGCGCAGTCCCGCCGCCCGTCGAAGAACCGGTTCACCACCAACCGGATCGTCATCTACGTGTGGCCGGCCAGCGAGATGACCCGGGCCGAGCTGGAGATGATCGCCGGGCGCGTGCTGCCGACCACGGCCGGCGCGGGCCTGGAGGAGATCCTGCTCATCGCCCGGCGGCGCGACCGGGAGACCGGCGCGCTGACCAAGATCGCGGTGCGGATCGCCTTCGACGCCACCGGCGGCACCACGCTGGACGTCGTCGAGCCCCCCGTCGACGTGGTCGAGCCGCTGGACGACTACCGCCTGAAGGTGATGCGGGCCAGCAGCCGCAACACCGTCTACCCGTACGAGCTGACCGGCCTGCTGGGCGAGTTCACCGAGCACGACCTCAACGCCGACAACGCGTTGGTCCCGGTGGACCGGCCCAAGGGACAGAACAAGGCGGCCATGGTCGCCGGTGTGGTGAGCACGCCGACCGAGCGCTACCCCGAGGGCGTCAAGCGCGTGGTGCTGCTCGGCGACCCCACCAAGTCGCTGGGCGCGCTGTCCGAGCCGGAGTGCCGCCGCGTGATCGCCGCGCTGGACCTGGCCGAGCAGATGCGGGTGCCGGTGGAGTGGTTCGCGCTGTCCTCGGGCGCGCGGATCTCGATGGACTCCGGCACCGAGAACATGGACTGGGTGGCGGCCGCGCTCAAGCGGATCGTCGAGTTCACCCAGGACGGCGGCGAGATCAACATCGTGGTCACCGGCATCAACGTCGGCGCGCAGCCGTACTGGAACGCCGAGGCGACGATGCTCATGCACACCAAGGGCATTCTCGTCATGACGCCGGACTCGGCGATGGTGCTGACCGGCAAGCAGGCGCTGGACTTCTCCGGCGGCGTGTCGGCCGAGGACAACTTCGGCATCGGCGGCTACGACCGGGTCATGGGCCCCAACGGGCAGGCGCAGTACTGGGCCCCGAGCCTGAGCGGCGCCCGTGACGTGCTGATGGCCCACTACGAGCACACCTACGTCGCGCCGGGCGAGGCCACCCCGCGGGCGGCCGGCAGCACCGACCCGGTGGACCGGGACATCTCGTCGTTCCCGCACACCTTCGGCACCGACTTCGCCACCGTCGGCGAGATCTTCTCGGCGGCGGCCAACCCGGACCGCAAGAAGCCGTTCGACATCCGCACGGTGATGCGGGCCGTGGCCGACCAGGACCACGCCGTGCTGGAGCGCTGGGCCGGCATGGCCGACGCCGACACCGCCGTGGTGCAGGACGTGCACCTGGGCGGGCAGCCGGTGTGTCTGCTCGGGATCGAGTCGAAGTCCGTGCAGCGGCGCGGTTTCCCTCCCACCGACGGCCCCGACACCTACACCGCCGGCACGCTGTTCCCGCAGTCGTCGCGCAAGGCGGCCCGGGCCATCAACTCGGCCAGTGGGAACCGGCCACTGGTGGTGCTGGCCAACCTGTCCGGCTTCGACGGCTCCCCGGAGTCGATGCGCAAGCTCCAGCTGGAGTACGGTGCCGAGATCGGCCGCGCGATCGTCAACTTCCAGGGCCCGATCGTGTTCAGCGTGATCTCCCGTTACCACGGCGGCGCGTTCGTGGTGTTCTCCAAGGCGTTGAACCCCAACATGACCGTGCTGGCCGTGGAGGGCTCCTTCGCCTCGGTCATCGGCGGCGCGCCGGCCGCGGCCGTGGTGTTCACCGCTGACGTCAACCGCCGCACCTCCACCGACACCCGGGTGGCCGACCTGGAGGCCCGCATCGCCGAGACCTCCGGCGCCGAGCGGGCCGAGCTCAGCGCCAAGCTGGCCGAGGTCCGGTCGTCGGTGCGGACCGAGAAGCTGGGCGAGGTCGCCACCGAGTTCGACCGGGTGCACAGCGTGCACCGGGCCGTCGAGGTCGGCTCCGTCGACGCCGTCGTGAGCGCCGCCGAGCTGCGGCCGCGCATCATCGAGGCCATTCGCAAGGGCTAGAGTCCGTTTCGGTCGAAAGGCCCGGGAGGCTCCGTCTCCCGGGCCTTTCCCGTCCGACCGTCCGTGCCCTTTCCGTTGCCTCCCGACACCGGTCAGCTAGCGCCACTTTTCCTTGCCCGTTACCGTCCTTGGCATGCTTCCGTCCACCGTGGACATGACGGCCGCCGACCTCTCGGCCGAGCTCTCCGCCCTCGGTCCCGCGCTGCCGCCTCTGCTCCGTCCCGAGTTCGAGAACGAGCTCGCGGTCGTCCGCCGCGAGGCCGCCCGCTCCGGTGACCTCACCAGCACCCGCGTCCTGCTGGCCAAGTGGCGCGGCGTCGCCGCCGCCGAGCAGAAGGACCCCGGCATCTCCCACCGGGTGTTGGCCGAAGCCGCCCAGTTCCTGAACCGCGAGTCCTAGAGCGGCTTCGCCCTGCCGTTGTCTCCCCGCCGGCATTGTCCTAGGCCGACTTCATCCGTCCCGCCGGTCCCTCAACATCGCCAGCGCGCCAAGCACTTCCGCCCTTTCCGCCAATTCCCCACACGTCACCCGCCGTGTCCACGAACGGACGACAACCCGACGGAGGGCGTGCCGCCGCCGGCACGCCCTCCCCCGCAACACTCACGACACCCAAGCAGCCGTCATGTTCTGGACGGCGGAGCCGTCGAGGTCGGAGAGCTTGGTGGCGCTGAAGGTCCTGGCGTGATCCGAGGTCTGGACGCGGAAGGGAGGCTTGTCGGCGGTGAGAGTGGAGACGATGGATGCGGCGGCGTCGTCGGAGGACTGGGCGGCGGCGAAGGCGCCGCCGATGTGGTCGAGGACGTTGCGGAGCTGGGGAGCGTAGGGGCCGAAGGACTCCAGCTGCGCGGGGTCGAAGGCGACGTTGGTGACGAACTCGCTGGCGACGGCGCCGGGCTCGACGACGGTGACGCGGACGCCGTGGGCGCCGACGGTGGGCGCGAGGGATTCCATGTAGCCCTCGACGGCGAACTTGGCGGCGCAGTAGGACTCGCTGAAGGGCTGCCCGACGACACCGCCGACGCTGGTGACGGTGAGCAGGCGGCCGGCGGAGGCGCGCAGGTGGGGCAGGGCGGGCTTGGTCACGTTGAGCACGCCGAAGAAGTTGACCTCGAACACGGTGCGGACGTCGTCGACGGTCTCCTGCTCCAACGTGCCGAGGTGGCCGACGCCGGCATTGTTGATCACGGCGTCGAGACGGCCGTGGTCCCGGACGATGCCCTCGACACAGGCGGAGGCGGCCGCGGCGTCGACGACGTCCAAGGGACGGATGTCGATCAGGTCGACGACGCCGGCCGAGAAGGCGGCGGCGCGCAGTGCCTCGGCCTTGCCGGTGTCGCGCATGGTGGCGACGACCCGCCAGCCGGCCTTGGCGGCGGCGATCGCGGTGGTCAGCCCGATGCCGGAGGATGTGCCGGTGATGAGAACGGTGTCGGTCATGTCGCCCTACTCTCGTTAGTTATCTACCATAACCATTATGCTTCATAACGACCTGGAGGGAGACGTGGCCCTGGACACAACCGCCGAAGTGGTCGGCCTCATCGCCGCCATCACCCGCCGCTACACGGTGGAAGCCCAGGCCGCGGCCGCTCGGCACGGGCTGACCCCGATGCAGGCCAAGGCCCTGCTGGCGGCCCGGACGCCGGTGCCGATGCGCCGCATCGCCGAGGTGCTGCACGCCGAGCCGTCCAACGTCACGCCGATCGTGGACAAGCTGGCCGAGTCCGGGCTGCTGGAGCGCCGCCCCAACCCCGAGGACCGCCGCGGCAGGCTCGTGGCGGCCACGGACGAGGGCCTGGCGGTCATCGCCGACCTCGACGACAACATGCCGTTCGCCCGCGATCCCCTGGCCACCCTGCCCGTCGACCAGCGGCGGGAGCTGCGCGACCTGCTCAAGCGCGTGCTCGACGACTAGGGCCCAGGGACCCTGGGGTCCCCGGGACCAGGGTGTTACACGGGTGCGAGGGCCCTCGCCGGGGGCGCAGCCTTGGGCCAGCGGTCATCACGGGATGGCCCCGAAACAGGGAGTCCGACCATGGACATGAAGCTTGAGGTCGTGGTTCTGCCCGTCTCCGACGTCGACCGGGCCAAGGCCTTCTACACCCGGCTGGGCTGGCGCGAGGACGCCGACTTCCCCGGCAAGGACGGCTTCCGCGTGATCCAGCTGACGCCGCCCGGGTCGAAGGCCTCGGTGATCTTCGGGGCCAAGATCAGCAGCGCGCGGCCGGGCTCCGCCCAGGGCCTGCACCTGGTCGTGGACGACATCGAGAAGGCCTACGCCGAGCTGACCGGCCGGGGCATCGAGGTCAGCGAGGTGTTCCACGACGCCGACGGCGTCTTCCACCACGCCAACGGGGAGAAGGACGTCGCCGGCCCGGACCCGGAGCGCCGCACTTACTCCTCGTTCGCCCGCTTCAGCGACCCCGACGGCAACGAGTGGGTCCTGCAGGAGATCACCAGCCGCCTGCCCGGTCGGGAGTGACGATGAGCGCGACGTACGAGGACTCGACGGAGCTGGCCGAGGCGCTGCGGCGGGCCGCCGCGGCGCACGGCGAGCACGAGAAGCAACTCGGCCATGAGGACGCCGACTGGCCGTCGTGGTATGCCCAGTACCTGGTTCAGGCGCAGCAGAAGTGAACGCCGGCAGCCGATTCGACGCGATGGTCCTCGGGGGTGGTGCGCCCGGAGAGCACTGCGCGGCCGCCATCGCCGAGGGCGGTCTGCGGGTGGCCATCGTGGAGCGGGAGCTGCTCGGCGGCGAATGCTCGTACTGGGCCTGCATCCCGTCCAAGACACTGCTGCGCCCCGGCGAGGCCGTCGCCGGGACGCGGCACGTGCCGGGCGCGCGGGAGGCGGTGACCGGTCCCGTCGACGCGGCCGCCGTGTTGGCGTGGCGGGACTTCATGGTCTCCTCCTACGACGATGCCGGCCAGCAGAAGTGGGCCGAGGGCGCCGGCATCGAGGTGCTGCGCGACACGAACCGGCTGGCCGGCCCGCATACGGTGGCGGTCGGCGACCGCACGTTCACGGCCGAACATATCGTCATCGCCACCGGCTCGGACCCCGTGATCCCGCCCGTTCCCGGCCTTCGTGAACTGCACGGAGTGTGGACCAACCGCGAGGCCACCGGGACCAAGGAGATCCCGCGCCGTCTGCTGGTGCTGGGCGGCGGCCCGACCGGCGTGGAGCTGGCCCAGGCGTTCCACCGCCTCGGTTCGCAGGTGACGCTGGTCGACGGGGCCGACCGGGTGCTCCCTCGCGAGCCCAAGGCGCTGGGCGAGGCCCTGGCCGAGGCGTTGATCGCCGACGGTGTTGAGCTGGTGCTGGGCCAGCACGCCAGCGGGGCTCGCATGGAGGGCGACGAGTATGTGCTGGACCTGCCCGACGACACCCAGCTCCGCGCGGACAAGCTGCTGGTCGCCACCGGCCGCAAGCCTAGGGTGGCGGGCATCGGCCTGGAAACCGTTGGCGTGGAAGCGAATCCGCACGGCATCCCCGTCGATGACCGGATGTCGGCCGGCGACGGGCTGTGGGCCATCGGCGACGTCACCGGGCAGTGGAACCTCACGCACGTCGGCGAGTACCACGGGCGGATCGTGGCCTCGAACATCCATGGACGCCCGCGGACGATCAACTACGACGCCGTGCCGCGCGTGGTGTTCACCGACCCGCAGGCCGCCGCCGTCGGAGCCGCCGAGGGGACGTTCACGTCGACCATCCAGCTCTCCGGCGTGCCACGAACCTCCACCTACACGCGGGCCTACGACACGACTCCCGGGTTCCTCACGCTGGTTTCCGACGGCTCGGTGCTCACCGGCGCCTACGCCCTCGGCCCGGAGGCCGGGGAATGGCTCCAGCAGGCCACCGTGGCCATCCGGGCCAAGGTGCCGCTGGAGGTCATGCTCGACGTGATCCAGCCGTTCCCGACGTTCTCGGAGGTGTTCCTGCACGCGCTGCGGGACCTCGATCGGCAGCTGCGGGCCTGAGATTCACCGGTCCGGGTGACATGGTGTGTGGTACTCACATTCCATGCCTGGACTCACGGCGTTGCTGATCGGATCGTTGATCATGACCGGCCCGCACGGGTCGTTCGCGCCGGAGTACGTGGCGCTGGGCGACTCCTACGCGGCGGGGGTGGGCACCTCCGGCTCCACCGGCCAGTGTGGACGGAGCCCGGAGGCCTACCCCAGCCTGTACGCGGCACAGCAGCACCTGGTCAACGCCCACCTCGCGGCGTGCAGCGGGGCCGGCACCGCCGACGTCGTCAACGACCAGCTCGGGGATCTGACTCCGGCCACGTCGCTGGTGAGCATCACCGTCGGCGGCACCGATGTCGGGTTCTCGGACGTGATGACGACGTGCGTGCTCAGCGGCGACGAGGCCTGCGTCGACAAGGTGCGGCAGGCCGAGGTGGTCATCGACGGGCCGCTAGGCGACAGCCTGTCGTCGACGTTCCAGGCGATTCACGCCAAGGCTCCCAATGCCCGGCTGGTGGTGTTGGGATATCCGCATGTTGTAGAGGACAACGGCCCGTGTCCGCTGAGCACGGACAAGCGACGGGCGTTGAACGAGGGCGCCGATCGGCTCGCGGACGTGATGCGGGACCGGGCCGTGAAAGCCGGGGCCGTTTTTGTCGACGCGCGGCCGGCCTTTGCCGGGCACGGCTATTGCGGCCGCGAGGAGTGGATCAACGGCGTGCTGTTCCCGGACGTGTCGGGGTCGTTCCACCCCAACGCGGCCGGGCAGCGCGACGGGTATCTGCCGCTATTGGCCGGCTGACGCGTGGGCGGTGCGCCTGGCCCGCGGCAGGGTCTCGGCGGTCAGCACGAGCGTGATCAGCAACAGCGCGGCGGCCGGCGGCAGTTCGTCGGCGAACACCGTGAGCAGCACCAACACGACGATGTTGGGCGTGAGCCAGCCCAGCACGCGCCGGATCGACCAACGCATGGCCGTCCGCCCGATGACGGCATTGTCGATCAGATAGACGGCCAGCGTGGCCGCGCACAGCCGGAGGAGCTCGCCGGCGTCATGGCCCTCCGCCCCGGCGGCGACCAGGCCGTTGAGGCCGGCGGCGAAGGCGACCAGGGTCACCACCGGCAGGAAGTGCCCGACCACGAAGATCTGCACGGTGAGCCGGTACGACTCGTCGCGGCGGGCGCTCATGGTCTTCTCGGCCACCCAGCCACGGCACATAGGCCAGCGGCGGTTCGAGGAAGATCGGGCCGACCCACAGGACCGCCGAGACCAGCAGCGGCCAGTTCGCCCCGCCGGCCGGCCACTTCCGCCCGGCCACGATCCGGAATACGATCACCGCCAACCGGCACGCGGTGTACGCGCCGGCGAACAGCGCCGGATCCTCGACGACGTAATGGGCCAGCTGGGCGATGAGCACCACGAACGGCAGGTCGTAGAACAGCTCCAGCCAGCCGGCGTGCCGCTCGGAATTCTCCGCCAGGGCGGGATTATGGCCAGCGACCGTGCCCGCCGCGGAACTGAGGGCGGATCCCCGCCGGGAATCCGCCCCCGAGACATGCGGCTCCGGTCAGCACTCCTTCCAGGCGAACTGGTAGATGGTGCTGACGCTGGCGTGCGAGGTGTCCATCTCGATGAAGCTGCCGGCACTGCGGTCCGAGGTGCCGACGCCGGCCCGCAACTCGGCGTTGATGTTCAGATTCCGGTCGACGCCACAGGGGGCGTAGACGAGGGCGGCCACATCGGTGACGTCCTTGGTCTGCCACTGGCCGTCGAACGGGCCGGTCAGCGTGTGCGGAACCCGGGCCGTCGCCGCGGTGCCGGCGAAGTAGTAGTTGGCCTGTTCCAGCGCCGTCGCGCCGGCGGCGAGATGGGCGAATCCGGAGTAGTCGGCCTCCGCGATCGCATAGGTGAAGCCCTGCGGAACGTGGACGAGCACGTTGATCTGGCAATTCTTGCGTTGGTCGATCGCCGAGGCGCCGCCACCCGTGCGGGCGACGAAGTTGTTGTAGGTGACGGTGAACGACGTGTTGTCGGACGAGACCACGGCGGCGGCGTCCGCGGTGCCGGCCGGGCAGCCGGAACCGTTGATGGTCTTGATATCGAGCGTGATCTTTCCGGGCGGCGGCGACGAAGTCTGCGAATCGGTCACGGGTGTGAACAACGACAGGACGAGGCCGGCGATGGCCAACGCACCACGCATAATTCCCTCCGAAATGCGCGACAATTCGGTCGCACTGCGGAGATGAGGCTATATCATTGCCGGAGAATCCGAGCCGACTGAACGGAGTAAAAGGTCGGCGTGCTGCCGCGAAGGGCTCATCGGATGACGGGAGGATGGGCAGTGCCCGCTTATTGACGGTTGCTCGTCGAGACGAATTAACCGCATTCGGCGAGATCGAATTCCCGATCGGGCCGACACCCCGCGGCGGCCGCTGCCGGCCGCTGCGCTAGGTTCAAGATCGACTGGACGGGTCAACCCCGCCGTCGGACGCGATACCCGTCCGATGCGGACGCACTACCCCGTCCGGCCCACTGGCGACACGCCTGTCCACCTGCTAGAAGCCCACAAAAACTTGATTGATTCCAGAAAGTGGGCCAGACTGCCGGCGTGCCCACCTCCTCGGACTACGAGCGGATGCTGCGCCGGGCCGCGCTGCGGGTGACGCGGCCCCGGGTGGCGGTGCTGACCGCGGTGCACGCCCATCCCCACGCCGACACCGACACGATTCTCGGCGCCGTGCGCACGGATGCGGGCGAGGTGTCCCACCAGGCCATCTACGACGTGCTCAAGGTCCTCACCAACGCGCGGCTGATCCGGCGCATCCAGCCGGCCGGCCACGTGGCCCGCTACGAGTCCCGGGTCGGGGACAACCACCACCATGTCGTGTGCCGGGCCTGCGGAGTCATCGCCGACGCGGACTGCGCCGTCGGCTCCGCACCCTGCCTGACCGCCTCCGACGAGCACGGTTTCGTGATCGACGAGGCCGAAGTCATCTACTGGGGCCAGTGCTCCGACTGCGCCGCGGCGCCCATCTCGTAACGCCGTACCTCAAGTTCCGGAAGGATTCCCGTGTCTGACAAGCCCGACGCCGTTGTTGGAGAGATGAACGACCCCAGCGCTGGCGGGTGCCCGGTCACCGGGCGCTTCAAGCACCCCACCGAGGGCGGCGTGAACAGCGACTGGTGGCCCAACCAGCTCAACCTGAAGATCCTGCGCAAGCACCCCGCGGTCGCCAACCCGCTGGGCGAGGAGTTCGACTACGCGGCCGCGTTCGCCTCCGTCGACCTGGACGAGCTGGCCCGCGACGTGGACGCGGTCATCACCACCTCGCAGGACTGGTGGCCGGCGGACTTCGGCCACTACGGCGGCCTGATGATCCGCATGGCCTGGCACAGCGCCGGCACGTACCGCACGCACGACGGCCGCGGCGGCGCGGGCGCCGGCATGCAGCGCTTCGCCCCGCTCAACAGCTGGCCGGACAACGCCAACCTGGACAAGGCCCGCCGTCTGCTGTGGCCGGTCAAGCAGAAGTACGGCCAGTCGATCTCCTGGGCCGACCTGATGGTCTTCGCCGGCAACCGCGCGCTGGAGACCATGGGCTTCAAGACCTTCGGCTTCGCCGGCGGCCGCGCCGACGTGTGGGAGCCGGACGAGGACGTGTACTGGGGCCCGGAGACCACCTGGCTGGGCGACGACCGCTACACCGGCGACCGCGACCTGGAGGCGCCGCTCGCCGCCGTGCAGATGGGCCTGATCTACGTCAACCCCGAGGGCCCCAACGGCAACCCGGACCCGCTGGCCTCGGCCCGCGACATCCGTGAGACGTTCGGCCGGATGGCCATGAACGACGAGGAGACCGTCGCGCTGATCGCCGGCGGCCACACCTTCGGCAAGACACACGGCGCGGCCGACGCGGATGCCAACGTCGGCCCCGAGCCGGAGGGCGCGCCGCTGGAGGAGCAGGGCCTGGGCTGGCGCAACGCCTTCGGCTCCGGCAAGGGCCGCGACACCATCACCTCCGGCCTGGAGGTCACCTGGACCGCCACGCCGGCCCAGTGGGACAACGGCTTCTTCGACAACCTCTTCGGCTACGAGTGGGAGCTGACCAAGTCCCCCGCCGGCGCCAACCAGTGGAAGCCGAAGGACGGCGCGGGCGCGAACACCTTCCCCGACCCGGAGACCGGTGAGCTCAACCGCACGCCCACGATGCTCACCACCGACCTGGCGCTGCGCTTCGACCCGATCTACGAGCCCATCTCGCGCCGGTTCCACGAGAACCCCGACCAGTTCGCGGACGCGTTCGCCCGCGCCTGGTTCAAGCTGACCCACCGCGACATGGGCCCGATCCAGCGCTACCTCGGCCCGCTGGTGCCGCAGGAGGAGCTGATCTGGCAGGACCGCGTGCCGGCCGTCGACGGCGAGCTGATCAACGACGCCGACATCGCCGCCCTCAAGGCGCAGATCCTCGGCACCGGCCTGTCGGTGTCGCAGCTGGTGTCCGTGGCGTGGGCGTCGGCGTCCACGTTCCGTGGCAGCGACAAGCGCGGCGGCGCCAACGGCGCCCGCATCCGCCTTGAGCCGCAGCGCAGCTGGGACGTCAACGAGCCCGACAACCTGGCGCAGGTCCTGCGGGCGCTGGAGGGCGTGCAGTCCTCCTTCGGCAAGAAGGTCTCGCTGGCCGACCTGATCGTGCTCGGTGGCGTCGCCGCCGTCGAGGCCGCGGCCAAGGCCGCCGGTCACGACGTCACGGTGCCGTTCACGCCGGGCCGCACCGACGCGACGGCCGAGCAGACCGACGCCGAGTCGTTCGCCGCCCTGGAGCCCACCGCCGACGGTTTCCGCAACTACCGCGGCAAGGGCAACCGGCTGCCGTCCGAGTACCTGCTGGTCGACCGGGCCAACCTGCTCACGCTGAGCGCGCCCGAGATGACCGTGCTGGTCGGTGGCCTGCGGGTGCTGGGCGCCAACTTCCAGCAGTCCCCGCTGGGCGTGTTCACGTCGAACGTCGGGTCGCTGACCAACGACTTCTTCGTGAACCTGCTCGACATGGGCGTGCAGTGGCGCAAGGGCTCCGACGAGGAGACCTACGAGGGCGTCGACGCCGCCGGCGACGTCAAGTGGACCGGCAGCCGCGTGGACCTGCTGTTCGGCTCCAACTCCGAGCTGCGGGCCGTCGCCGAGGTGTACGCCAGCGACGACGCCAAGGCCAAGTTCGTGGCCGACTTCGTGCAGGCGTGGGCCAAGGTCATGGACCTGGACCGCTTCGACGTCTGAGTGTGACGGTTTTTCGGTCCGGGCCGGCCGCCGCTGCGGCGGCCCGGACCGCTTTGCGCGGGATTCCCTAGGCTGGGCCGGTGAATCTCGACGCGGCGACGATCCCCGACCTGCAGGCTCGGATGGCCGACGGGGCCTTGACCTCGGTGCGGCTGACTGAGGCGTACCTGGAGCGCATCCGGGAGCTGGAGCCGAAGGTGAGCTCCATCGTCTTCCTGGACCCGACCGCGCTCGCCCAGGCCGAGGCTGGCGACGAGCGGCGGCGGTCCGGCCGCGCGCTGGGGCCGCTGGACGGGATTCCCTTGCTGCTCAAGGACAACATCGACACCCACGACATGCCGACGACCGCCGGGTCACGGGCGCTGCTCGGCATGAATCCGCAGCAGGATGCGCCGTTGGTGCGGCGGCTGCGGGAGGCGGGGGCGGTGATCCTGGGCAAGGCGAATCTGTCGGAGTGGGCCAACTTCCGCTCCACGAAGTCGACGTCCGGCTGGTCGGCGGTGGGCGGCCAGACGAACAATCCCCATGTGCTGGACCGGAATCCGAGCGGTTCCTCGTCGGGGTCGGCGGTCGCGGTGGCGGCGGCGCTGGCCCAGGTGTCGATCGGTACGGAGACCGACGGCTCCATCGTGTCCCCGGCCGGCGCCAACGGGATCGTCGGCATCAAGCCGAGCCTGGGCGTGGTCAGCGGGGAGGGCATCGTGCCCGTCTCGCACGAGCAGGACACCGCCGGCCCGTTCGCCCGGCACGTCGTCGACGCCGCCATCACCCTGTCGGTGCTGGCCGGCCGCGACTACGTGCCGGCGTCAATGTCGTTGCAGGGCAGGCGGATCGGCGTGTGGACCATCGCCGGCGTCGAGGAGGTTTGGCAGCACACCTTGGACACCCTTCGCGGCGCCGAGGCCGTTCTCGTCGACGTGGCGGTGCCCAACCTGGACAAGCTCGGCGGCTTCGAATGGTCGGCGCTGGTCGCGGAGTTCAAGCACGACCTCGACGCCTATCTGGCGACCCGGCCGGGCGGACCGCAGACCCTGGACGAGGTGATCGCGTTCAACGAGGACGACCCGGTCGAGCTGTCCGAGTTCGGGCAGGAGCTGTTCTACCAGGCGCAGACCGCCCCGCCGCTCACCGATGCCACGTACCGCCAACAACGGGCCACCGCAAGCGATCTGGCGCGGCACCTCATCGACGATCTGGTCGCCGCCCACCAGCTGGACGCGATCATCGCTCCGACCAACGGCCCCGCCTGGCCCACCGACTACGTTCGTGGCGACGGGTACGAGATCAGCTCGTCCACGCCCGCCGCCGTCGCCGGCTACCCGAGCATCACCGTGCCGGCCGGTTTCGACGGCCCGCTGCCTGTCGGCGTGTCATTCATGGCCGGCAAGGACAAGGACGCGGAGGTCATCGCCCTCGCCACCGCGTTCGAACGCCTCGCCGCGGCCCGGCGGGCACCGCGTTTCCTGCCCACTCACCAATGATCGGTGCAGCACACGACATGCAGTAGTTCCGGCGCGTTTCGACGCTCGACCGGCGAGCCGCTGCCGGACCATATGCCGACGACGATCTCCGCGCAGGTATGGAAGTCCGGGGTCACGTCGAGCAGCTCCGACATCCCGTGGCCTTCGAGTTCGAACGCGTGCCGGCTGCCGGTCAGGAACAGCGTGTCGGCGGCGAGCTTGTGGTGGAGGTGGTCCCGGAACTCGCGGTGGTGCATGCGCAGGTAGTCGGGGCGGCCGAAGGCGGGGAACGGCTTCTTCGGCAGCGTGACCTTCTGCAGGCCGGTCGGCGTGAGGCGGCCCCGGACGTCCTTCCAGCGGGCGGGCCGGAAACCGAGGCTGTGGTGCATCAGCACCAGGTCCAGCTTCCGCTCCAGATAGTCGGGGGCCGCCTGGCAGCCGCTGGCCCGCAGGGGCAGGTACACCAGCGTCCGCGGCGAGCGAGCGGCCAGCCACCAGGCCACCGTGAGGTCGACGACGCCGGCCCGGCTCACCAGCATCTCCGTGCCCGACCAGGCCTCGTACAGCGGGCCGTGGGCGACCGGTTTCGCCGGGTGCATCACCCGGAACGTGTCGGGGCCGAGGCGGACCTCGTTGACGTAGTACTGCCGTTGTCTCATGGCCGCCACACGTCGAGCGCGATGTCGCCGAACCGCTCGTGGAACGGCTGTGGGCCAAGGAGTTCACGCAGCGCCGCCTCGAACTCCTGTGCCCGCTCGCCGAACAGGTGCGGGGCCGAGCTGGACGTCGAGAAGACGGCCGCCACGATGTCGTCGGCGTCGCGCGTGACGGCCGGGCCCGGGAGCTCGATGCGGTGCGGCCCTTGGAATCCCGCCGCCCGGTAGAACTCGCTCTCGCCGCCTGGGGTGCCGTTCGGCAGCGTCCCCTGGCCCGCGCGCTGCACCGGCCCGAGGAAGCTTCGCACCAGCTCACCGATCTCGTCATACGGCACACCACCGTCGATGCCACGATGCGTCGTGGCGTGGACGTGCACCAGGGCCCCGTCCGCGGTCAGCATGCCGTGGGCCGCGGCGGCGACGAGGGCGCGATCCATCCAGTGGAACGACTGGGCGAAGGTGATCAGCCGGAACTCCCCCAGCCCGGCCGGCAGCTCCTCGGCCCGCATCAGCCGCCACTCCACGTTCGCGACGCCGGAACGGGAGGCCTCCTCGATCATCTCCCGGTCGGCGTCGATCCCCACCGCCCGCTCGAACCGGTCGGCCAGGTGCGGCGTGAGCGTTCCCGGCCCGCAGCCGACGTCCAACCACCGGCCCGTTCCGTCCAGACCGAGCTCGTCGGCCAGCGCCGTGCCGAGCGCCGTCGGGTAGGGCGTTCTTCCGCGCGCGTAGTAGGCGGCGCTGCCCGCGAACAGCGTCGCGTCCCACTTCCAGCTCGTGTCGACCACCCGATCAGCCTAGGAACGACCGCCACCGAATTTCGGGCGAACGGGCGCGCCGCGACTCGACTGAACCGGTTCGAACGCCCACGCCAGCGACTGCGAATTGAATGGGGCGGGTAACACAGAGCAATTGTGCAGACCTGGGCCGACAAACGCGCATTTCAGTATCGATTCAGATGTCCTCTACATGCCCGTTCGACGGATTCGACAACCATTTTCAGTGGCCGTTCATCGAATGTTTCGAACGTGTCGAATTGCTTCTTGCACAGGCGGGATCGCGTGTTCTAGCGTGAATAGAACGTCGATGCGCTCCAACCTGTGCGAGGGGACCAATTCCGTGGTGACCATCATCGATGTCGCACGGGCGGCGGGCGTCGCGCCGAGCACGGTGTCCTACGTGCTCAGCGGCAAGCGGTCGATCTCCCCGCAGACCCGCCGGGTGGTGGAGCAGAGCATCCGCAAGCTGGGCTACCACCCGCACGCCGGCGCGAGATCCCTGGCCACCAGCCGCACGAACGTGCTGGCGCTGGTCGCGCCGCTGCGCGAGGACCTGACCGTGATGGACTTCGTGGCCGCGGTGGCCACGTCCGCCCGCGACCGCGACCAGGACCTGTTGCTGCTGACCAAGGACGAGGGCCCGACCGCGCTGCGCCGGGTGATCTCCTCGGCCATCGCGGACGCCCTGATCGTGCTGGACGTGGAGTCGGCCGACCCGCGCCTGCCGACTCTGCTGTCGCTGGGCCGTCCGGTGGTGCTGATCGGCGCCCCGGACCAGACCGCCGGGTTGACCTGCGTGGACCTGGACTACGAGACCGCCGGCGCCCGTTGTGTCGAGCACCTCGCCGACCTCGGGCACCGGTCGATCGCGCTGGTGGGCCCGTCTCCCGCGGCCTACCAGCGCGGCGCCAGCTCCGCCGGCCGATTCCTGCGAGGCATCACCAACGCCGCCAACAGCCACGGCACGCACCTGCGGGCCCGGCCGTGTGCGCCGAACTACGACGCCGTCCGCGACTGCCTGGACACCCTGCTCGCCGGCGAGCCGACCGCGCTCGTCGTGCACAACGAGGCCGTGCTGCCGATCGCGATGGCCGAGCTGCACCGGCGGTGGCTGCGCGTGCCGGACGACCTCTCGGTGGTGGCGGTGTGTTCGGACACCGCGGCCATCAGCGGCGCCGTGCCGCTGACGACCGTCCCCGTCCCGGCGGCGGAGCTGGGCGGGATGGCGGTGGAGATGGTCCTCCGCCAGGTGGCCGGCCACACGCAGCCGGAAATCCGGCTGCTGCCGCCCCGGCTGACGCCCCGGGCGAGCACGGGTCCACGCCTCTGAACCTCCCCGTAACCCTCCACAGTGCACCGAGTGCGTCGACAGGCGGCATGATTACCGCGGTCGAAGGAGGTCGACGTGCTCGGTCTTGAACTCGTGGTGGCGCTGGGCGTGGCGGTGCTGGTGTCCGGTGTGGTCGCGCAGCGCTTCCGGGTCGCGCCGCCGGTGGTGTTGCTGGCCTGCGGGGTGTTGCTGGGGTTCGTGCCGGACGTGCTGAGCGTGCAGCTGCCGTCCGAAGTGGTGCTGCTGCTGTTCCTGCCGGCGTTGCTGTACTGGGAAAGCCTGTCCACTTCGCTCCGCGAGATCCGTAGCAACCTGCGCGGCATCGTGCTCGTCAGCACGGTGCTGGTGGTCGTGACGGCCGGAGCGGTGGCCGCGGCCGCGCACTGGCTGGGCATGGAGTGGGGGCCGGCGTGGGTGCTCGGCGCGGCGGTCGCGCCGACCGACGCCACGACCGTGGGCGTGCTGGCCCGAATGCTGCCGCGCCGGTTGATCACCACGTTGCGGGCGGAGAGCCTGGTCAACGACGGCACCGCTTTGGTGATCTTCGCGCTGGCCGTGGGCATCACCGTCGGCCGGGAGGAATTCACCGTCCCGCACGTGGGCGGGCTGTTCGTGCTGGCCTACGTCGGCGGCATCGCGGCCGGTGTCGTCACGGCGGCGGTGACGATCCCGATCCGCCGGCGGATCGAGGACCCGCTGCTGGGCAACGTGGCGATGATCCTCACCCCGTTCCTGGCCTTCCTGCTGGCCGAGGCCGTCCACGCGTCCGGGGTGCTGGCCGTGGTCACCGTCGGGCTGATCATGAGCCAGGTCATGCCACGCATCGGCCGGGCCGAGACCCGCCAGCTGTCACAGGGTTTCTGGGGCCTGGCCACGTTCCTGCTCAACGGGGCGCTGTTCGTGCTGGTCGGACTGCAGTCGCACGCCGCCGTGCGCGGGCTGGCCAGCGGCAGCCTGCTGCGCGGCCTGCTCACCGTGGCCGTGGTGTGCGTGGTGTTGGTGGCCGTGCGGATCGTGTTCCTGTTCGTCAGCGTCTACATCATCCGGGCCGTCGACCGACGGCCGTCGCAGCGGCTGCGCCGGGTCAGCCATCGCAGCCGCATCGTCAGCGGCCTGTCCGGGTTCCGTGGGGCGGTGTCGCTGGCGGCCGCCCTGGCCGTGCCGGACACCGTCGTGTCCGGGGCGCCCTTCCCCGGCCGGGACATGATCGTGTTCGTCACGGCCGGCGTCATCATCGTGACGCTGGTCGGGCAGGGACTGGTGCTGCCCGGTGTCGTGCGCTGGGCCCACCTGCCCGACGACAACGCCGTGGCCGAGGAACGCCGGCTGGCCCAGCGGATCGCCACCGAGGAGGCGCTGGCCGCCATGCCGATCGTGGCCGACGAGCTCGGCACCGACCCGGACGTCGTCGATCGGCTGAACCGCGAGTTCGAGAAGCATCTTCACGTCCTCCACGACGGCGACGAGGACGAGGCCGACGCCCCCGCGCTGCGTCATGACCAGCACTACACCGCCCTGCGGCTGGCGCTGCTGGCCCGCAAGCGCGCCACCGTCGTGCGGCTGCGGGACGAGAGCCGCATCGACGACACCGTGCTCCGTCAGCTCCAGGCCCGCCTCGACATCGAGGAGGTCCGCCTCTCACAGCGTGAACTGGTGGACTAATTCCCGCGCGGTTGGTGGTTTGAGCCGCCCGGGAGGGGCTATCCTGATCGTGCGGTCCCTGGCCTCCCTCCCCCCTGAGGTCAGGGACCGCCCTGTGTCAGCCGGCGGGGCCGAGGGTCAGCGAACAGACCTCGTACTTGCCCGCTTCGTTGCTGTAGACGTACAGCCGCAGCTTCTCGCCCTCCTTGTGCTCGGCCAGCTCGGCGATGAGCGCGTCGGGGTCGGTCAGCAGCGCGGAGGCGTCGTTGCCCTTGGTGTTGGCCAGGCCGAGGATGGTGTCGTGCTTGCGCAGACCCTCCTTGTAGCCGAGGCCGTTCTTGCCGATCCTGTCGATGATGGTGCCGCCGCCGTGCTCACAGCTGTCGCAGGGCGGGCGCTCCTCCGAGGTCTCGGTGAGGCCGAGCCGAGGGATCGCGCACAGCCCGGACAGGGGGTCGTCGGGGTCGCCGAGCGGGGCCTTCCGCACGCAGGAGTCGGCGGCCGGGCCGTCGTCGCCGCCCGTCGGGGGCGGTGTGATGTCGGCGTGCGCCGACGCGGCGAACACTCCGGTGAGTACGATGGATGCCGCGAGCATCGCGACGGTGCGTCTGGTGGACACACAGGCTCCTATGCAGAGTCGAATGTGGACGGCGCGACGCACCGGGAGCGTTGGCACATCCCCGTTTGCGCCGTGGTTCGCTGCTGATCTGACCATCGGCCACATCGGACACCGGCTCAAGCCGGTTCACCTGTACGTGAGAGCGACTCGCTTTCGGCCACGCCGCCGCTGCGCCGAACGGGTCGCACCTTCAGGCGTGCCAGCGATGCCGCGCGGATGCGTGAGGTGTGCGCCGGGGCGGCGGCGATCTACGAGGCGATCCGGGCGCTGGTCGCGGCGGCCGGGGCCAACGACGCGATGCCGGCCTTCGCGGACGACACCTGGATGCACGGCCGCGTGTCGGGACCGATGACCGAGAACACGCCGGCGCGGCCCTCGCACGCTTGGCGGGCCCTGCGGGTGTACACAGTGGACACTTGCGACCTTCTTCGGGTGTCACCCGAGGGCATGAACTGTTGGGAGGCCGGGTGGTCCGGTTCGGACGCCGTCGTGGCCGTCAGCTGGAGTTGCCCGTCGGTTCTCCCGACGGCCGTCATGTCGCTGTGGTGCAGGCCGGCTCTATCTCCGTCCCCCATGGCACGGTCACCGAGCTGTTGGCCGCATCGTCCGACTGCGGCGGCAATTCCTTCTACCCCCATGGGGCTTTCACCGCGGACGGCGGGTTCTTGACCATCCGGGACGACTACGAGTTGCCGCAGCAGGTGATGCTCGGCGACGAGGTGTTGGCGTCCATCGCCCACCCCGGCACCGACTTCCCGCGTTCCGCCGCCGGCTCCACGGCGGCCCGATCTGGGCGTTCCCGCAACCAGTGGGCCATGTGGCTCAGTTGGGCGCCTCTCCTGGTGTCACGGGGCAATGCCGTGCTGAACCCCAACTGTCGCGGTAGCAGCGGCCGCGGCCAGGCCTTCGCCGAGCACGTGTACGGCGACCCCGCCGTCACCGACTTCCTCAGCCGCGTCGTCGGCTGGTTCGAGCGCCACATGCCCAGTTAGCCGCCCCGACCGCACGGGCGATCGCACACATCCGGCCAGATCACACGCCGACGCCACGAAGAAGGCGGGATTCGCTCTGGCCGGACGCTTATCCCGCCTTTATGCTACGGGAAGTTGAAATGCGAACGTTCTCCTTCACGGCGACCTCACAACGCCGGGCGGAACGGCATTCAACACGGGGTGTTCGATCGCCCAGCGTGCGCCACATGCGCCACGGACACCGCCAATTCGCCGGATGACGTAATGGCCTACCTACACATCCACCGTCGGATGACTGATGCTCATTCCCCGCCCGGATGGGTAGGTTCTCGACAACCCCCGCAAACCCCGTAGGAGCGTGCGCCGATGCGCGACGGTGCGAGAGCGGCCGACGCCGTGCGAGCCTGCGTCGACACCTCGAAAGGACGGCGACCATGGCGACGCCGATGCAGGTGTATCCGGCCTACACCACCTTCGCGACCAGTCACGGCAAGGTATGGCGGGCCAGTCCGCACGGGCAGCAGGCCGTCGTGATGCGCACCGACGCCGGCCGGCCGGCGCTGTCCCGTGGCCGCTACCGGCACGTCATCGCGCTCGTGGCGCCGAACGACGCCGTTTCGCTCGATATCGACGTCGTGCGCCAGGTGTTCGGCCCGAGAGCCAGCGCCGAGTCCGATGTCGCCGGGCAGTACGAAGTCGTGCTGTGCGGCGAGCAGAACGGCGGGGGCGAGTTGGCCCCGCTGGAGACATTGGTTACCGCCGACACCGTCATCGTGCCCGGCGTCGAGAATCCGCTCACGCCGCGCAGCCCGGCGCTCATCGACGCTTTGCGGGCCGCCTATGCAGCCGGCGCGCGAATGGCCGGCTTCGGCACCGGCGCATTCCTGCTCGGCCAGGCGAGAGTGCTCGACGGCCGCCGGGCAACCACACATTGGAAGTACGCCCGCGAATTCCACGAGCTCTTCCCTTCCGTTCGCCTCGACGGCGACCACTCGTACGTCGACGACGAGCGGGTGCACACCGGCGGAGGCATGCTCTCCGGCATCGACCTGGCCCTGCACCTGCTGGCCATGGACGTCGGACGGCCCCGGGCCGAGGCGGTGGGCCGGGCGGTCATCGCCGCCCCCTGGCGCGGCGACGCCCGTTCACGCCGCGACGACGACCGGGAACCCATGGCCACGGTCATGGCCTGGCTGCGTGAGCACCTGCACGAGCCGCTGTCCCTGGCCAAGGTGGCCGAGCAGTCCTACATCAGCGAGCGCAGCCTGGTCCGCAAGTTCCGCGCCGCCACCGGGACCACCATCTTCGACTGGGTCAACCGGGAGCGCATCGACCGGGCCAAGCTGCTGCTGGAGACCACCGACCACCCGGTGGCCGAGATCGCCGCCATGGTCGGCTTCGGCTCGCCGGAGACGCTGCGCCGCAACTTCCAGCGCCACGTCGGCACCACCGCCCGCTCCTACCGGCACAAGTTCCGCCACGCCGCCGCCCGGGCCGACCGCGACTGACCACGGTGCTGCGCCAACACCCCGCAGGCGCAGCACTCCAAAGTGTCTATCGGCTTTCCCGATGGATTAAGCCGTCGTCGCCGATGCCCCGGCGGCCTAGGGCTTGCGGCCGACCCCGACGAAGGCGCCGCTGCGGTCGGGCCGCTCGCCGACGTCCTCGGGCGACTCGGGATGCCACAGGGGCGTGAACACGACGCCGGGGTCGACCACGTCGAAACCCTCGAACAGGCCGGTGATGTCGTCCTTGCTGCGCGGGGTGATGGGGTTCTGGGACTGGGCGTAGAGCCGCATGATCTGGTCCACCTGATCACTGCCCACGTCGCGGGTGAGGTGCGACAGGGCGAAGTAGCTGCCGGCCGGCAGGGCCCGGCGGTACTCGGCCAGCACTGCGTTGGGGTCGACGCCGGCCGGCAGGAAATGCAGCACGGCCACGGCCAGCAGGCCGATCGGGCGGCTGAAGTCCAGCAGCCCCCGGGTCTTCTCGTGGCCGAGGACCGTGGCGTGGTCCTGCAGCTCGGCCTCGATGGCCACCGCGTTGGGGTTGTCCTCCAGGATGAGGTCCGCGTGCGCGACCGCCACCGGCTCGTTGTCCACGTAGACGACGCGGGCGTCCGGGTTGGCGTTCTGGGCGATCTCGTGCACGTTGCCCGCGGTCGGGATGCCCGAGCCGAGGTCGAGGAACTGGTCGATGCCCTGCGCCAGCATGTAGCGCACGGCCCGCCGCAGGTAGGCGCGGTTGAGGAAGGCGAACTCCGGCACGCCCGGCGCCGCCTGCTCGATCTGACGCCCGAGCGCCCGGTCGACCTCGAAGTTGTAGCTGCCGCCGAGGAAGTAGTCGTACAGCCGCGCGGCGCTGGCCTTCTCGATGTCGACGTCCTTGGGGGCCCAGTCCGGTCGCTCCACCCGTTGCCACCTCTTCCTCGAAGTCGCCGACCAGCCTAGTGATCACCGCTGGTGCGTCGACATACCCCGGAACGGGTGATAGGTCACGCTCAGGTGAAATACTGGCCACTGTGGACGCTCGGCAGCTGGAGTACTTCCTGGCAGTGGTCGACCACGGCGGCGTCGGCCGGGCCGCGGCGGTGCTCTACGTGGCGCAGCCGTCGCTGTCGCAGGCGCTGAGGACACTGGAGAAGGACCTGGGGCAGCCGCTGTTCCACCGGATCGGCCGAAGGCTCATGCTCAACGACGCCGGCCGGGCGCTGGTGGAGCCGGCGCGGCAGGTGGTCCGGGGGCTGGCGGCGGCGCGGGCCAGCGTCGAGTCGGTGTCGGGGCTGGCGGTGGGCCGGGTGGAGATGGCGGCGACGCCGTCACAGGCGGTGGAGCCGCTGCCCAGCCTGATCGGGGCGTTCACGGCGAAGCATCCGGGCATGTCGGTCGCGGTGCGGGCGGCCTTCACGGCGTCTTCGGTCATCGACATGGTGCGGGCCGGCGCGGTGGAGGTGGGCCTGCTGGCCTCGACGGAGGAGCCGAGGGCCGCCGGCGTGCACTTCACGTCGCTGGGGCGCCAGCGGTTCGTGCTGGTCACGCCGCCGGACGGCCCGTTCCCGGCCGGGCACGTCGTTCGGCACGAGGAGCTGGCCGGCCACCGGCTGATCGTGGGCCAGGTCGGCAGCGGCATGCGGCGGCTGGTGGACCGGATCCGGGACAGCGGCGTCGACCTCGCGGCCGTGGTGGACACCGAGCACCGGGAGGCGATCCTGCCGCTGGTGCTCAACGGCACCGGCATGGCCGTGCTGTCGGACGCCTGGGCCGGGCTGGCCCTGCGCAGCGGGGCGCGGGTGCACGACCTGGAGCCCGAGGCGTACCTGCACATCTCGCTGGCCACGAGGTCGGCCGGGCTGAGCCCGGCGGCCGCGGCGTTCATGGCCATGCTCTCATAGGCAACGCCTATCACGCGGGCTGGGATCCGGTCTTGGACCGCGCGTCGGCAGTGGTGCTGTGATCGGACGTATGGTCACCCATCGGATCGCGCTCATCCCCGGCGACGGCATCGGCCACGAGGTCACGCCGGCGGCCCGGCACGTGCTGGACACCGTCGGCGCGCGGCACGGCGTCACCTTCGCCTACGACGAGTTCGACTGGTCCTGCGCCCGCTATCACGAGACCGGCGCCATGATGCCGGCCGACGGTCTGGACCAGATCCGCCACCATGACGCCGTTTTCCTCGGCGCGGTGGGCGATCCGTCGGTGCCGGACCACGTTTCCCTGTGGGGGCTGCTGATCCCGATCCGCCGCGGCTTCCGCCAGTACGTGAACCTGCGGCCGGTCAAGGTGTTCGAGGGCCTGCCGAGCCCGGTCCGCACGGCGCTGCCGGGCCAGGTCGACCTGGTGGTGGTGCGCGAGAACGTCGAGGGCGAGTACGGCGAGATCGGCGGCCGGCTGCACCGGGGCTTCCCGGAGGAGATGGCGGTGCAGGAGGCGGTGTTCACGCGGGCCGGCATCTCCCGGGTCGCCGAGTACGCGTTCACGCTGGCTGACAACCGCCGCGGGGTGCTGACCTCGGCCACCAAGTCGAACGGGATCGTGCACACCATGCCGTTCTGGGACGAGGTGGTGGCCGAGGTCGCCGCCAGCCACCCCGACGTGTCGTGGCGGTCCGAGCACGTGGACGCGTTGGCGGCCAAGCTGGTGCTGGACCCGACCCGTTTCGACGTGATCGTCGGCTCCAACCTGTTCGGCGACATCCTCAGCGACCTGACGGCCGCGGTGGCCGGCGGCATCGGCATCGCGCCGGCGGCCAACCTCAACCCGGAGCGGGACTTCCCGTCGATGTTCGAGCCGGTGCACGGTTCCGCGCCGGACATCGCCGGCCGCGGCATCGCGAATCCGTTGGGGGCCATCTGGACCGCATCGCTGCTGCTTGACCACCTCGGTCACGCCGAGGCGGCGGCCCAGGTCGAGAACGCCATCGCCGCCTGCCTGGCCAAGTCGCCGGTGCGCACGCCGGATCTCGGCGGGACCGCGTCGACCGTGGAGTTCACCAAGACCGTGTTGGAGTTCGCGTGAGCCTGTTGGCGGATTCCTTTACCTACCAGGACATCGACACCGGTGACGCCCGGATCCACTGCGCGGTCGGGGGCGAGGGCCCGCCATTGCTTCTGCTGCACGGGTATCCGCAGACGCATCTGATCTGGCACCGCGTGGCGCCTTTGCTGACCGCCGGCCACACCGTGGTTCTGGCCGATCTGCGCGGTTACGGCGACAGCGACAAGCCCGCGCCGACCGAGGGCGACCCCGAGTACACCAAGCGGGCCATGGCCGCCGACCAGGTTTCCCTGATGCGCCAACTGGGTTTCGACCGTTTCGGCGTGGTCGGGCACGACCGTGGCGGGCGGGTCGGGCATCGCATGGCCCTGGACGCGCCCGATGCCGTGGAACGCCTGGCCGTGCTGGACATCGTGCCGACCCGATACGCCTTCGAGCATGTTGACGCGGCGGTAGGGCTGGGCTACTTCCACTGGTTCTTCCTGGCCGCCGGCCACGGGATTCCCGAGCGGCTGCTGGGCGCCGAGCCCGAGTTCTGGATCCGCTCGCGGATGAACTCCCGGCACAGCGGCGGCACCGCCTTCGACCCGGCCGCCGTCGACGAGTACGTACGTTGCTTCTCCGATCCGGCGTCGATCGCCGCTTCCTGCGCCGACTACCGGGCCGCCGCCGGCGCGGATCTGGTGCACGACAACGCCGACGTCGACCGGCGGATCGAGTGCCCACTGCTGGTGCTGTGGGGAGAGCACAGCTTCGTCGGCGCCACCTACGACGTGCCCGATGTCTGGCAGGGATACGGCGTCGACGTGACGGGGCGGGCGTTGCCCAGCGACCACTACCTGCCGGAGGAGCAGCCGGAGCTGGTCGCGGCGGCGGTGCGGGAGTTCTTCAAGCCGACGTGATCCCCCCGCTCGGGGGTGACAGGGGGACCACGCGGCACCGGGTGGAGACTTGGGAATCCCGGCACGAGGCTAATTCGCGGCGGCGACGCTGATCGTTAGCCTTTCGGGCACGACTTCTGCCCAACGGCTCCTTTCCGCCGCTCAGCGGCGGCTCGACGGCGGCAAGCGGTCGCTTTTGTCCTACGTGAGTGGCTCGGCAACGTATCTGAGTCAGTGAGGACTAGAAAGGAGTTCTGTTCTCAACTTTTCCAGAACAACGGGACCGCTCAAACCAGATGTATTTATAAACTGTTAACCAGCAGGCGACCGCGGACGACGAGCGGCGGGTGCATTGAGTGTCTCTTGCTTATGCGAGAGCACGAACTATGGTTCATCTAAGAAAGGAAGTCGATTACGAAATTTAAGCTTGCTGGCAGGGCTCCTACAGGAGCACCAATTTCAGTGATCGCGCGAAGCAATCGACAGCACATGACCTCAATCGCAGCGAGTTTCAACGCCTCACCGGATGATTTATCCGCTCCGGCGATTCGAGTGACGTTTGGGGGTAACTCGGTTATGACAATTGTACGTACCGTTCTTGTAACATCTCCACGTAAGACCTCGCTCACCATAAACATGACAAGGATGGTATTCCACTAGAACACCCCCTCGTGACGTAATAAGCCGGAGAATGAATCCACTGACTGTGGTCGTTTCCGCAGGTAGTAAAACTTCAGTTACTGTGCTTTCCTTTGACCACCAGCTACCTCGCAAAGCTGAATTAGCATGACAATCATGCTTTATTAGCAACATCACGAACACCCCGCAAGTAGTTCACGACAAACCCTCGAGTCTATACAGAAAATGACAAGAATCCACTGCCGTAGGATGGAGTAGCATCACGAATGCACTGGCCGATGTGATATTGATCGTTAATTGAATAGCCTTCGCCACACCATCTCTTATTTTCATAACCCAATGCATGAATATCAAATAAGATTAGTATACTAACCAATCATCAACAAACAGCTCCCACAAGTATCCTCCAGCCGACCGTGGTCAGCTGAGACTTCGTCTCACGGATGTCGACAACCGGCTTTGTCCAATATGGACACCAGTCCGGTGATCAGGGGCTGGCCGACGTAGAGCCCCATCCCACGGCGATGGCCACGGGCAATACCTCACCGATTTCGTCGTTGAAATGATAAGTGGTGTCGTTTATCGCACGCGTTAGGACACCTGACAAGCAATTCCGTCGGCACCGGCCGATATGAGTCCACTTTTCCCGCGGCTTTGTGACAGGGTGGGGTCATGAACGACTGGATCACCACGCCGATCACCGCCGACCTGGTGCGGGGCGCGCTGGCCATGGAGCCGACCGAGCACGGCGTGCAGCCGCATCGGCTGCCGGCCCGCGCACGCGTGCAGATCCCCGACGGGCAGCTGATGATGGCCGAGGCACAGACTTCGGGCGTCCGCCTGGTATTCCGCACCTCCGCCACGGCAGTGGAGCTGGACACGCTCCGCACCAAGAACGTCTACCTCGGCGCGCCCGCGCGCCCGGACGGCCTGTACGACCTGCTGGTCGACGGAAAGCTGGTCGGCCAGGCCAGCACGACGGGCGGCAACGAGCTCCGCATCGACATGTCCACCGGCGGCGCCGAGACCGTGTCCGGCCCGGTCGGCACCGTCCGCTTCGATCTCCCGCCGGGGTCGAAGGAGGTGGTGATCTGGTTGCCGTACAACGAGATCACCGAGCTCGTCGCCCTGCGCACGGATGCGCCGGTGGAGGCCGTGACGACCGATCGCCGGATCTGGCTGCACCACGGCAGCTCGATCAGCCACGGCTCGAACGCCGCCAGCGGCAGCCAGACCTGGCCCGCCCTCGCCGCCACGGCGGCCGGCGTGGAGCTGATCAACCTCGGCTTCGGCGGCAGCGCGATGCTCGATCCCTTCACCGCGCGGGCGATCCGGGACACCGCCGCCGATGTGATCAGCCTCAAGCTGGGCATCAACCTCGTCAACGGCGACGTGATGCGGCTGCGCGTCTTCGGCCCCTCGGTGCACGGCTTCCTCGACACCATCCGCGAGGGCCACCCGGACACGCCGCTGCTCGTGGTCTCGCCGATCTTCTGCGCCATCCACGAGCAGACCCCCGGCCCGGCCATGCCCCTCATGGACGGCGACCAGGTCCGCTTCCGCGCCACTGGCGAGCCGGCCCCCGGCAAGCTCACGCTGTCGGTCATCCGCGAGGAGCTGGCCCGCATCGTCAAGCAGCGCTCGGACGACGACCCCAACCTGCACTACCTGGACGGCCGCGAGCTCTATGCCGAGGGCGACCCCGAGCTGCCCGACAACCTCCACCCCGACGCCGAGACCCATCGCCTCATGGGCGCCCGCTTCGCCAAGGCGGCCGGCGGTTTGCTAGCCGGCGATCGCTGACAGCACGTCGGTGCGGGCCGCCCGCTGCGCGGGCCAGAGGGCGGCCAGCACCCCGGCCAGGACGATGCCGACCAGCGACAGGCCGATGGCGTCGACCGGGACGGAGAAGGTCAGCAGCTCCTGCCCGAGCATGGCGTGCTGCATGACCGCCCCGACCGCGACGCCGACCAGGATGCCCAGCAGGGCCCCGAACAGCGAGATCACCAGGCTCTCCACGGTGATCATCCGCCGGATCAGACGACGGCTCGCCCCGACGGCGCGGGTGAGGCCGATCTCACGGGTGCGTTCCAGCACGGACAGCACGAGCGTGTTGACCACGCCGAACACGCCGATGACGATGGCCACGCCGAACATGGCGTCAATGACCACGAAGGCGAGGGCCTGCGCCGCGATGTCGGCGGCAACCAGGTCGTCCCGCCCGGCGACCACAACGTCGGGACGGCCGCGGAAAGCGGCCTCCACGGCGGCACGAGCGTTGGGACCGGCCGCGTAGATCAGCGACGGCCGGTCCCGCACCTCGGCCGGTGCGCGGGCGACGTCGAAGTACAGGCTGGACTGCAACTCGGTGGCCCGGTACACGCCTTCGACCACGGTCCGAACCGTCGAGGCGCCCAGCCCGAGGGTCAGGGTGTCGCCGGTTCGCACGCCCATCATGTCGGCCTGGTTCTGCGAGATCACAACGCCGCGACGCAGGTCGGCGGTGCCGGCCGTGAGCTGCGGCGTCAGCACGGTGCCCAGTGCCGACGGTTCGATGGCCGTCACCCGGAACCTGGTGGTGCCGCCCGCGTAGCCCACATCGGCGATGGCGTTGCGGGCCGCCGCGGCCTCGGTGACGCCCGGTAGTGCTCGCACGGTGCCGAGATCGGCAGCGTCCACAGTGGCCGATCTGCCCGCGGCGGGCTCAAGAATCGTGGTGGTCACGGGAATGTTGACGCGGTCCGCGGAGCCGATCAACGCCGTCAGGGTCGCGCTCAAGGTGCCGAAGGCGCAGACCAGCCCGAGGCCGACGGTGATCGCCGTGGCGGTGCCGGCCGTACGCCGGGGATCGCGGGCCGCGTTCTGCACGCCCAGCCTCATCGCCGGGCCGGCCAACCGCCGGGTCAGCGCGATCAACGGCCGCAGCGAGGCACCGGCCAGAACGGGGGCCAGCAGCAGGATTCCCACCGCGCCGACGATCGCCCCGCCGATGGCGACGATCCGTTCGGTCGTGTCGGCGCCGGGATCGAGCGTGGCCATTACGGCAATCACGCCCGCGACCAACGCGAGCAGGCCGAGAAGACCACGCCGAAGCTCGGGTCGGCCGGCGTCGAGCCGCAACGCGGCGACCGGCGGCACCGTGGCGGCCCGGCGCGCGGAACCGTAGGCCGACAAGGTGGTCACCACCAGCGCGACGGCCTCGACGAGCACGCTCCGCCGCACCTGACGGCGATACGCGCCGACCGCCCGCAGCAGCGCGTACTGGCGCGTCCGCTGCGTGATCAACATGGTGAAGGTGTTGGCGATGACGAAGGTTCCGACCAGCAACGCCACCGCGGCGAACGGCAGGAGGGTCTCGCGCAGGTCCTCGGCGTCACCGGCTGCCTGCTCCTGGGCCGCAAGCGCCAACTCATTCCCGGTGGCCGCCTTCGGATAGAGCGCCCGCACCGCAGCAACGTCAGCGCCGGTGACCTCGATCCGTGAGTAGGTCGCGCCGAGCACTGTCGACGCCGGTGAGAATGCCACCACAGGACTCGGCTCATCGGGCCCGAGCGTCCGATAGCGGAACACGCCGACCACGGTCACCGGGTTCTGCTGCCCCCTGGCCAACAGAACCCGAGTCCGGTCGCCCACCGGAACGCCGGCCTCCGAACTCACGGCGATCTCCCCGGCCCGAGCCGGCGCACGTCCGGCAACGAGCACGAACCGCCCGCTGTCGTCCCAATCCGTGCCGGCCTGCTCGGGCAGCGTGCCGACATCGACCAGCTTGCCGGTCGGGCCCACCAGCCCGGCCCGGCCGCTGACAACACTTGTTGTCCGCGTGACGCCGGGCAACGCGGCCAGCCGGCCTCGATCGACATCGTTCAGCGGCCCCGGCACCGAGATCCCGACATCCGTGCGGATATCGGCGTGGACCAACGTGGCCGCGACGGAATCGCTGACGACCCAGCTCGCCACCGTGGCCGCGACGCCCAGCGCGACGGCCACGATCGTCATGGCCACCCGCCCCTTGTGCGCGAACAGATCGCGCAGCGTGGCCTTCAACATCAGTTCCCCACCTTCACCCGGTCGGCCACGATCGTGCCGTCGGCCAGGTGCACGACCCGGTCGGCGTACGCGGCGGCGGCCGGATCATGAGTCACCATCACCACCGTCTGCCCCAGCGCGTCGACGCTGTGCCGCAGAAACCCGAGCAGCTCGGCCGACGCCACCGAGTCCAGCGCCCCGGTCGGCTCGTCGGCGAACACCACATCCGGCCGGGTCACCAGCGCCCGGGCCACCGCGACCCGCTGCTGCTGGCCACCGGAGAGCTGGCTCGGCCGGTGACCGAGGCGGTCGCCCAGCCGCACCACGTCGACGACGGCGTGCACAGCGTCCGGGTCGGCACGGCGGCCGGCCAGGTCGAACGGCAGGGTGATGTTCTCCAGCGCCGTCAGAGTCGGCAACAGGTTGAACGACTGGAACACGAAACCGATCCGGTCGCGCCGCAACGCCGTCAGCGCGTCGTCGCGCAACCCGGTGAGTTCCGTGTCCCCCAGCCAGATCCGGCCGTCGTCGGGCCGGTCGAGCCCGGCCAAGCAGTGCATGAGCGTGGACTTGCCGGAGCCGGACGGCCCCATGATCGCGGTGAAGCCGCCGCGTGCGAACGTCACATCGACGCCGTCGAGCGCGACCACCCGGGCGTCGCCGGCCCCGTAGATCTTCCTCAGTCCCGCCGCGCGCACGGCGGCGGTTGTCGTGTCGGCCATGGCAGTCATCGTCATCGCCCGACCGGGTGCGACACGTCGGCCGAAGTGCGACGGCCGGCCCCTACTTTAGTTGTAGGGCTATGGTGTTCGGCGTGACCGAAGGTCGGGGGGCGGTTTCACGGCGCACCAGGGCGATCCTGGCCGCGCTGGTGTTCGCCGGCTCACTGCTGCCGGCCGACGCCCGCTCTGCCACCTACTTCCACCTTCCCGTGCCCGATCTCGTGCCGGCCATGGTGCTCGGGATCCTGGGCGCCGGCGCGGTGTTGCTCACGCCGCGCCGGCTCTGGCCGCTGTTCGCGGTCACGGTCCTGGCGTGGCTGCTGCGGTCGACCTGGCCGACGCTGCTCGTCACGTCCTACCTGGCCGCCTCGACCTATCGCCGCTCGCCCCGCGTCCTCGGCTACGTCATCGCCGCCACCGCACTGGAATTCGCGCCGGTCACGGCGTCCCCCGATCCGTACGGCCTGCTGGGCGGGGCGGCGTTGTTCGTGTGGCTGCCTGTGGCGGTCGGCCTGTGGCTGGACGAACGAACCGCGCAGTTGACCCGTGAACAGGAGGCCAGGACCGGACGGGCCCGGGCCGAGGAGCGGGCCCGGATCGCCCGGGACATGCACGACGTCGTGGCACACCGGGTGTCGCTGATGGTGCTGCACGCGGGCGCGCTGGAGATGAACGCCAAGGACGACTACACGGCCACCGAGGCCGAGCTGATCCGGCTGACCGGCAAGGAGGCGCTTTCCCAGCTGCGCCAGGTGCTCGGCGTGCTGAAGTCGACCGATGTGGACGGTTCGCAGGCCACCATCGAGGACCTGGGCCGGCTGCTCGACCAGTCCCGGTCGGCCGGCGTCGAGGTCACGCGGCGAGACGAGGGAACGCCACGCGAGCTGTCACCCATGTCCGCCGCCACCGTGTACCGCGTCGTGCAGGAGGCATTGACCAACGTCCACAAGCATGCCGGCCCGACCCCGACGACGGTCGTCCTGCGCTACCGGCCCGGCGCCGTCGAGGTCACGGTGACCAACGGCCGCCCGCCGCACGCGCCGGATCCGTTGCCCGGCAGCGGAATGGGCCTGGTCGGACTGCGCGAGCGGGTCGAGCTGATGGGCGGGCGGTTCGAGGCGGGCCCGCGCGACGGGGGCTTCGCCGTTGTCGCCGACGTTCCGGACGAGAGGGAGGCCGAGTGATCCGCGTGGTGCTCGTGGACGACGAGGAGCTGGTCCGCGCCGGGTTCCGGATGATCCTCCAGCCGGTGGACGATATCGAGGTCGTGGCCGAGGCCGCCGACGGCGCCGAGGCGCTGACTGTCGTCCGCGCGCACCGGCCCGACGTCGTGTTGATGGACGTGCGGATGCCGGGCATGGACGGCCTCAAAGCCCTTGCCGCGCTTCAGGAACTCCCGATGCCGCCGGCGGTCGTCATGCTCACCACGTTCGACATCGACGACTACGTGCACACCGCCTTGCGCCACGGTGCCGTCGGCTTCCTACTCAAGGACACCTCGCCCCGCGACCTCGTCGCCGCCGTCCGCACCGTCGCCGCCGGCAGCGCCATGCTCGCACCGACCGTCACGAAACGGCTGATCGAGGCCTTCGCCGGGCAGCGCCGCCCCGACGCGGCCAAGGCCCGCACCAGGCTGGCCATGCTCACTCCACGCGAGGGCGACGTCGTACGGGCCGTCTCGCGCGGGCTGTCCAACGCCGAGATCGCCCGTGAGCTGGTGATGAGCGAGGCGACGGTCAAAGCGCACGTCAGCCGCTGCCTGACCAAGCTGGGCCTGACCAACCGGGTCCAGGTCGCGCTGCTGGTCCGCGACGCCGGCGATCAGCCCAGGTGATCGGCCAGCATTGACGTGACGCGGCTGAAGGCATCCGCAGCCTCCGCGGGTCGGTAGGAGTCGCGTTCGTCGCAGAAGAAGCCGTGCGGGGTGTCGGGGTAGACGACGAAGTCGTGGTCGATGCCGTCGTCACGGAGGCGGGCGGCGATCTCGTCGCGCTGGGACGGGGTGAAGAGGTTGTCGCCGTCGCCGACGAGGAAGAGCAGGCGGCCCTTGATGCCGGGCGTGAGGTCGAGGGTGGGCGTGGGGCGGCCGAGCGGGATGGTGGCGTCGGTGAGCCAGCCGGGATAGAACGTGGCCACGGCAGCGAACGGGAACCGGGCGGCGGCGTAGTAGCCGATGTGCCGCCGACGCTGAGGCCCGACCATGGCGTGCGGGCCGGGCAGCTGGTCGAGCAGGGCTTCGATGTCGCGATCGACGCCGTCCCCGGGGTGACCTCCGACAGCAGCTCGAAGCCCCGCGTTCGGCCGTCGGCGGTGGTGGGCAGCGCGATGCGGCGGCCGGAGCGGTGGTAGAAATCCGGCACGACGGCGGTGTAGCCGAGGGCGGCGACGCGGTCGGCGACGGCGCACACGTAGTCGGTCACGCCGAACAACTCGAAGCCCACCAGCACGGTCGCGCGCGGACCGGGCTCGGTGGGCTGGGCGAGGTAGGCGGACATGGGCTCGGGCTCGCCCGCCACGGGCACGTCGAGCCAGCGGTTCTCGATCTTCACACGGCGACGCTATCCGGCGGCTAGGCTGCCAACCAGCTGCTGTTCTTGCTAGTAAGACGGGTACCAGGATGAGTGAGCTGGCCGATCTGCTGCGCACCCGGAGGGAGGCGCTCCAGCCGGCGGAGGTGGGTCTGCCGCCGGTCGGTCGGCGCCGCACGCCGGGCCTGCGGCGCGAGGAAGTGGCCCAGCTGGCCGGGATCTCGACGACGTACTACACCTTCCTGGAGCAGGGTCGGGACGTCAGCCCGTCGCCGCAGATCCTCGACGCCCTCGCCCGCGCGCTGCGGCTCACGCCGGCGGAACGTGACCACATGCGAGCCCTGGTGCACGGCACGCGGGAGGATCGCCCGCCGGAGGTTCTCGTGGCGGGAGTGGCGGATCTGGTCGACAGCCTCGATCCGCATCCGGCCTACGTCAGCGGCCGGCACTGGGACGTGTTGCACGCCAACAAGTCCGCGTGTGCATTGTGGACGAACTGGCCGGCGCTGCCGCCGGCGGACCGCAACATCCTGTGGTGGACCTTCGCCGATCCCCGGGCGCGGACCGTGCTCGTCGAGTGGGAGGCGGAGGCGCGGGCGCAGCTGGCCCGGTTCCGGGTGGCGGCCGACCGGCATCCCGAGGACCCGGCGTACGAGGCGTTGCTGGCCCGGCTTCGCCTGTGCAGCAAGGAAGTCCGCGACTGGTGGCGTGACCACGACGTCGCGCCGCTCAGCTCCGGCCGGAAGGTCCTGCACCACCCGACACTGGGCCGGCTCGACCTGGCGCTGCTGGTGCTTCAGGTCGCCGACGACGCCGAGCAGAAGGTCGTCACCTTCCGCGCCGACCCCGCCGACGCCGCGCGAATCGGTGGGCTGCTGTCGGCCGTTCGGACGACACCTGTCGGGCGTTCACCCTCTGTGACGATCACCGGTGAACGCTCACGCTGAGCACATGACGCTCCTCTACGAACCCAACGCCGTGCTCGCGGTCCGCCTGCTCACGGTCATCCCGGACCCGCGCATCGCCACCCGGCGCGAGGCGGCGACCGGGGCGCTGACCAACGGCCTGGAGTCGGTGGTGGTCATCGGGCCGAGCCTGCCGATGAGCCTGGCGCTGGAGTACGCGGCGGAGGCGCGGCTGGCCCGCCCCGGGGTGGGCATCGTGTTGCTGCGCAGCGTGATCGACGACGACGTGCTGGCACGGTCGGTCCGTGGCGGAGTGCTGGTCGTCGTGGACGCGAACGACCGGACGGCCGTGGCCAACGCCTGCCAGCGGGCCCATCCGTCCGAGGTGTCGTACCGGCCGGGGCAGATCACCGTGGTGCTGGGCTCGACCGGCGGCTGCGGCAAGACCACCGTGGCCATCAACCTCGCCTCCGTGCTGCGGGCGACCGGGGCGCAGGTGTGCCTGGTCGACCTGAGCCTCGACACCAGCGGGCTGGCGGCGCAGCTGAGGCTGGACGCCGTGTCGCCGCTGGTGACGCCGTACGAGCCGGGCCTGGACTGCGCGCTGACGCAGGCCAAGCCGGGTGAGCTGTTCTCCCCCACCTTCGTCGCCGAGTTACTGGTGGCGTTGGAGGGCGAGTACGACCACGTCGTGGTGGACACGCCGACCCGCTTCACCGAGCAGGTCCTGACCGCGCTGGACTCCGCCCGCCATCACATCGTCGTCGGCACCGCCGAACGCCCGTCGCTGAAGGCCATGCGGCTGGCCCTGGACATGCTCGACCTGCTGACCTACGACCCGCGCGGGCGCCGGATCGTGCTCAACCGGGTGGATCCCGAGGTCCGGCTCAGCCCGCGCGAGGTCGACGCCCTCGTGCACAACCGCGTGGACGGCGAACTGCCGGCGACCAAGGCCGTTCCCGCGTCGATCAACCAGGGCGTGCCGCTGGCCGCCGCGATCCCGGACCACCCCTTCGCCAAGGCCCTGCGCCGGTTCACCGACACGTCCATCGACCACGTCTAGAGCAGAACCCCGAGCAGCGCGCCGGCGATGAGGAACGGCCCGTACGGCAGCGACACGTCCCGGCCCCGACCGCGGGCGGCCAGCACCAGGGCGGCGATGCCGCCCAGCAGGATCCCGGCGAAGGCCCCGACCAGCAGCGCCGTCCACGACAGGTAGCCGAGGGCGATCCCGATGAGACCGGCCAGTTTGACGTCGCCGAGGCCGATGCCGGCCGGCTGCGCGGTGGCCAGCACCAGGAAGAACACGATCAGCAGCACCCCGCCGAGGCCGGCCCGGGCCAGCGGCCAGTATTCGCCGCGCCACAGCGAGGACCCGGCCAGCAGCGCCGCGACCACGGCATACGACGGCAGCACGATGAGGTTGGGCAGCCTCCGCAGCTCGATGTCGATCACCGCGAGCAGCACGGCCACGGCCGTGAAGTAGAGGTAGGCCGGCAGCGACGGCATCGGGATCCTCAACGCGGTGGCGACCAGCAGCAGCACCCCGACCGGCGCCGCGATCCAGCGCAGACGAACGCTCATGTCGGGCTTGGGCAGCGAGCCGATGACCATGTCCAGCACCCCCAGTTCACCGTCCGGTGTAGCACAAAACGGCCGTCCGCGATGACATAGGCAGCAGGCACCACCCGACAGGACGGCACGGCCCATGGCGATCGCAGTGGCAGTCATCGAGGAACACACACTGACCCGCTACGGGCTCGCCCGTCTCGTCGACGAACAGCCGGACATGGCCTTCGCCGGCGAGGCCTGCTCGGGCGCCGAGGCGCTCCGGCTCGTCGCGACGCGGCGGCCCACCGTCGTTACGCTGGCCGTCACCCTGCCCGACATCGACGGCATCCGGCTGGCCCGCGAGCTGCGGGACCGCTACCCGGGCCTGGGCATCGTGGTGTTGACCTCACGCGGCGTGGACGACGTGCTGTTCCGGGCCATGGAGACCGGGGCCTCGGCCTTCGTGCCGAAGACCGCGCCCACCGCCGAGGTCCTCGGCGCCATCCGGCACGCCGCCGTGGCCGCTTCCTCTTTCACCGCAACGGGTTTGGCCAGCGCCTTCGCCCGTCGGCAGGAAGCCGGGGCGCGTGTCGGGCTCAGCCCCCGCGAACGGGAGACGCTCCAACTGCTCAGCCGCGGGCTGTCCGTCCCGGCCATCGCGGAGCTCATGCACGTCACCCAGTCCACTGCCAAGACGTACGTGACGCGCCTGTACGACAAGCTCGGCGTCAGCAACCGGGCCCAGGCGCTGATGACCGCCGTGCACCACGGCCTGATCCAGAGTGTCGCCTGACCCCCGCCCGATCCCCACATGTGGCGCACATGTGGGTCCGAATGCGGAGTGTGGGCCACATGTGGCAGAGAAGTGGAGTGCGTGGGGGCGGCCCCGCGCGCCTCCCTCCCCACCGAGTCGGCCAGCGGCTACCCCCCGGAGCAACCGGCCTGGTGCGCGCGGGACCGTCGGCGGGTCTACCCCCAGCCAACCCGCGCGCCGCCGGTGAAACCGGCCGGCCCCAACGCCGATCACGCTACATTATAATTAACGGGAGTCACGTGATCCGGCTCGAATCACCCTCTCGGCGCAACGGCCTGTACCCGGTGGCGCAGTTCCGGTTAACATCGGTGCGTTCCACGCAACGAGGGAGGGCTGCCGTGGACGCCACCAGCGCGGGGGCTGCCGCGGCCGAGCATGTCTTGGCGCGCCGGCTCAACCACCTGTTCAACACGACCGTGAAGGCCGTGGACAAGCGCGGTCGGCCGGTCCGGTTCTCGACCCCGGAGGTCGCGGCCGCTATCACCGAGGATCCCTCGCATGCGATCTCGATCTCCCGCGTGACGCTGTGGAAGGTCCGTGAGGGCAAGGCGAATCCGACCATGGAGAAGGTCAGGGCCATCGCCAAGTTCTTCGACGACCACCGCCCCGAGGGCGCGCCGCGGGTGACCGCCGCCTGGCTGCTGGCCGAGGGCGACGACGTGCCGGAGCAGCGCCAGGAGGCCCTACCGGTTCACGGGGCCTTGCCGGAGCGGGCCGAGCAGGTGCGGGCGATCGCCATGCGGGCCGGCCGGATGAGCCCGGAGCGGCTGCGCATGCTGCTGGAGATGATCGAAGTGATCGACCCGGGCGGCGGCCACGCGCTGCCGGGCGCCGGGAGCTGAGCCGAGAATGCGATTCGCCCGCCGCGACGCCGGGACCAGCGAGCGCGCGCTGCGCAGGCGCTGCCGGGGTCTGCTGCGCGAACTGGATGTGCAGCCGCCCCTGGACGTGCACGAGTTCTGTGCCCGCCTGGCCATGGTGCGCGGCCGGCCGATCCGGCTGGTGCCCTACCCGCTGTGGGCCGACGGGCCGTTCGGGCTGTGGTTCAAGGGCCGCAGCACCGACTTCATCGTCTACCAGGAGCACACCACCAAGCCGCACCAGCGGCACATCATCCTGCACGAGGTCGGCCACATCCTGGCCGACCACCCGTCCGACGAGGGCGCCGAGGACCTGTGCGACCTGCTGGCCGGTCCGGCCGGCGAGCTGCCCGAGCCGCCGGAGAGCCTGCGCTGCCGCACCGCCTACGAGGAACGCGAGGAGCGCGAGGCCGAGACCGTGGCCACGATCATCCTGGAGTGGGCGTCCATTTTGGACGCCATGCGGCTGCCGCAGAGCGACGACGCCGCCGAGGGTGTGGACGCGGCGCTGAGCGACCGGTTGGGGTGGCTGTGACTCTTCAGGTCTTGGCCGCGATCGGCATCGGCGTGTGGAAGGCGTCCCAGCTGGCCCGCACGCCGAAGCGGATCTCGTTGTGGTGGGTCGTGGCCTGCTTCGCGTTGTCGGCGGCGGCGTTCGGCGTGGCTCCGTCGGCCGGCGCCGGCGTGGAGGGCGGCGTGTCGGGGGCCGGGCCGATCTGGTTGATGTGGCTGGCCGAGGCGCTGCTGCTGACCATGTTGTACGCGCTGATCTGCGTGTTCGTGTTCTCGGCCGGGCAGGGTCGACCGGCCTGGCGGCAGGCGGTGCGCGAGGCCGTGCGGCTGGCGATCACGTTGCTGGTGCTGGGAATGCTCGCCGCAACGGTGCCGCAGCGTCTGGTCCCGACCGAGTACCCGCGGGCCACGCTGGACGCGTTTCGCTTCGTCGCCAACACCTACACCGTCTACGGCGTGATCACGTGCATCGTCTGGATGCGCCGACACTCGAAGATCACCCAGCGCTGGCTGGCCCGCGGCCTGGCCATCGCCTCCGCCGGGCTGGCCCTGATCGGCCTCGGCTCGGCGCTGATCGCCGTGTCGATGGTGATCCGCCTGGCCAACCCGGACACGGCGATGGCCCTGGAGCTGCCGATGCCCGTGGTGATGACGGCGAACCTGCTGGTGCTGGTCGGTTTCATCATGCCGGGCGCCCGCGTGCGGTGGGCGGCCGGCCGGGTGTGGTGGCGGCACCTGCGCGACTACCACCGACTTCGTCCACTGTGGACGATGCTGCACGAGGCGTTCCCCGAGGACGCGCTCAGCCGGGCCCCGGCCAGCGTCTGGCGGGACACGCTGAGCCTGCGCGCGGTCAATCGTCGCTTCTACCGCCGGGTCATCGAGTGCCGCGACGGCCTCGTGCGGGCCAGCGGCCGACTGCCGGCCGACTGCCCGGAAGACCCGGCGGCCATCGCGCTGTGGCTGCGCGGGGCACTGCGGACCACGCCGCACGAGGACGATGTCGTTGCGGCGCAACCGGTGGCCGTGCCGGCCGACGGCGGGCTCGAAGCCGATGTCCGCGAACTGGTGGCGCTGTCCCGGGAACTGCGCGTATGAGCCGCGTGCTGGTCGTCGGCGGGGGCATCGCCGGCCTGACGACGGCGATAGCGCTGCGCCACGCGGGCCTGGAGGCCACCGTGTCGGAGGCGCACCCGATCGGTGCCGACGGCAAGGGCGCGTTCCTGACGATCATGGCCAACGGGCTGGACGCGTTGCGCGCCATCGAGGCCGAGCATCTGGTGCTGGACCGGTCGTTCACCTCCAACGAGGTGCGCATGCGCAACGGCCACGACCGACGGCTCGGGGTGCTCAGCATTCCCAGCCCCGACCCGGAACACGGCCCGCGCACCATACGCCGCGCCGACCTGTACCGGGTTCTGGTCGAGGAGGCGCGGCGGCGGGGCGTGGAGATCCAGCACGGCAAGCGACTCGTCGGAACCCGTTACCACGGCAGCGTCACGGCGTTCTTCGGCGACGGCACGCGCCTCGGCGGCGATCTGCTGATCGGCGCGGACGGCGTGCGCTCCACCACCCGCACGCTGATCGACCCGAACGCCCCGCAGCCGGCCTACACGGGCTGGAACATCGCGATGGGCGCCGTCCGCGACGCGCTGACGGACAACCACCGGGACTGCTACTACATGTACTTCGGCCGCCGGGCCACCTGCGGGCACATCACATCGCCGGACGGTGAGACCTGGTGGTTCGTCAATGTGCCCTGCGGCGAACGGGATCTGGCCGACGCGTCGCCGGCGCAACTCAGGCAGCGCCTCGGCGACCTGTTCGCCGGCGACCGGATCGGGACCGTGCAAGCGATCCGTGCCACCGCCGACGAGAACCTCACCGCGACCGCCTGCTACCAGCTGCCGACCGTGCCGACGTGGTCCCGCGCCGGCATGACCCTCGTCGGCGACGCGCTGCACGTGGCGTCGCCGTCCACCACACAGGGCGCGTCCATGGCCATCGAGGACGCCGTCACCCTGGCACAGTGCCTGCGTGACGTGCCAGACACCACTGCGGCGCTTCAACTGTACGAACGGCTGCGCCGGGAACGGGTGGAACGTGTTGTGCGCTCAGGGTTCCGCAAGCTCGGGCCGCGCGTGCCCGGGCCGGTGCAGCGGCTGCTGCGGGACCGGGCCGTCACCCGCCGGACGCGTCATCCCGACATCGACTGGCTGCACCTGCACCATATCGACTGGGACAGCGACCTGAGCGCTACCGGCTGAGAAGCGCCAGGGGCAGCAGATCGTCCTCGGTCACCGTCGCGAGGTCGATGCGCGGGAGCTCCACCGCCGCCGACCGGTCGATGCCGAAGACCTCCGCCACCTCGGGGTCGAGCAGGCCGGCGGTCGCCGCCACCAGGTCCTCCATCGCCACGTCCTTCACGCGCAGCGACCGGTTCTCCTGGAACACCGCCACCGCCTCGGCGTTGGCGGTCAGCTCCTTGGCGATGATGCCTTCGTACTCTGTGGACAGTTCGGCGAAGGTGGCCGGCAGCGCCGGCGTGGTGCCGAAGACGTGGCCGACCGTCAGCACCGCGTCCGCACAGTAGGAGTCCCGATCGGACTCATCCAGCTGGCCGATCATCTTCTCCTGCGCGGCAAGCAGATGCCACATCAGCACGGTGTAGACCCGGGTGGTCAGGTCCGGGTCGTTGGCCGTCCACTCGCGACCGGTGGCGTCGACGCCGCGCAGCCGGGCGTGCGCCTCGTAGGCGCCCTTGCGCTGCGCCTCAACCTGTTCGGTGTCACCGAAGATGGCGACCAGCATGCCGCGGGTGAGCTGGCGGAACTCGTTGAAGTTGGGGCGCCGCTCCATGGCCATCGTTATCGACTGTCTCATGTGGTCGACCAGCACCAGCGTGGTGAACGCCGACCAGCCTCCGAGCACCATCGGCAGCCAAGGCGCGCAATACCGGCGCAGCACCGAATCGTCGCCGACCAGCCCCTCGTCGGCGCGGACACGCGGCGTGTCGAAGCCGTCACGCAGCGGACGCAGGGACTCCGGCGTCACTCTGGACATGGCGGCAGGCAGGTTGACCGGCGACAACGTTGGGCTCCTTATGGTGGGGACCTCGACCGGCGCACGGTGGTGCGCGGGCCGACACGACGATCTCCGGACACCCCTGTCCGCTAGTCGTTCCCCCAGTAGCCCGAGCTTCGCAAGTCGGCGGGGAAGACCGTACCTTCGCCACCCGCGCGGAGTCGAGTCATTCCCAGGCAACTCTGCGGGAGCGTTCCCGGATGTCCCCGCAGGTGAAACGGCTGGGTGTAACGACCACGCTCGGTCGGCAGACATCAGCGTGCAGTGACCGTCGCGACGAAGGGGCGTCCGCCGTGAAGATCGATCTGTTCAACGAGATCCAGAATCCCCGCCCGTGGCCGGCCGGTCACGAACAGCAACGCTTCCGGCGGGCCATCGAGCAGGCGAAGCTGGCCGACGAATTGGGTTACGGCTGCTGGTGGCAGGTCGAGCACCACGGGGCGGGCGAGTTCAGCCTGTCCTCGGCGCCGGAGCTGATGCTGGCGGCGATCGCCCAGCACACCGAGCGAATCCGGATCGGCCACTCGGCCGTGCTCGCGCCGGGACGCTTCAACCACCCGATCCGCGTGGCCGAGCGGGCGGCGACGCTGGACCATCTCAGCGGCGGACGCGTCGAGCTGGGCCTGACCAGGTCGACGATCCCGGAGTGGCGGCTGTTCGACATCTCCCCGGAGCAGGCCCGGGCGCAGACGCAGGAAGCGTTCGGCATGATCCCGCGGATGTGGACCACGGACGAGTTCTCGCACGACAGCGAGAACTACCAGATCCCCACCATCTCCATCGGCCCCAAGCCGTTGCAGCAGCCGCATCCGCCGCTGTGGCAGGCCGCGGCCAGCCCGACCTCGTTCGAGGACGCCGGACGGCGCGGTGTGGGCGTGTTGGGCACGACGATGTGGGAGTCGCTGGAGCGGGTCGGCCGGATGATCAAGCTGTACCGGGCGGCGGCCGAGTCCTGCACCGACCCGGTGGGCTCGTTCGTCAACAACCAGGTCGGCTACTTCACGTTCGTGCACTGCGCCGAGACCGACGAGCAGGCCATGCGCAACGGCGCCGCCGCGGCCGCCGCCTGGTACACCGTGACGGCTCTGCGGTTCTTCGAGGCCGCCACCGAATTCGCCGCCACCATGCAGCGCCACCAGGATCTGCTGGACTCCCCCGACGGCGGCGGGCTCACCGGCGAGTTCCTGCGCGGTGAGATCGACAACGCGCCGACCGACGCCCAGCTGCTGATCGGCCGGGTGCTGCAGGGCGAGGACATCCCCGAGGAGGAGGTGTTCACGGTGCTCAGCGCCCAGCAGTCGCTGATCGTCGGCAGTCCGCAGACGTGCCGCGAGAAGCTGCGCGCCTACGCCGATCTGGGGATCGACCGGCTGATGTGCCTGCACCAGATCGGCAGCATCCCCGACGAGGCGGTGACCACCAGCATCCGCCTGATCGGCGAGCTCATCCCGGAGTTCGACCGTTAGCTCGGGAACGTCCGGCGGTGTTCTAGGGTGACGGGCATGGAACGACCCGCCTGGGCGCCGCCGGACGTGGACATCGACCAGCCGAGCATCAGCCGGATCTGGGACTGGTTCCTGGACGGCTCGCACAACTTCGCGGTGGACCGCGAGGTGGCCAAGCAGATGCTCAAGCTGATGCCGGAGGGGCCGCGGATGGCCCAGGCCAGCCGCGCGTTCCTGCGCCGCGCGGTGCGGATGTGCGCCGACGCCGGGGTCACCCAGTTCCTGGACATCGGCTCCGGCATCCCGACCGTCGGCAACGTGCACGAGATCGCCCGCGCCGCCGACCCGCAGTCGCGCGTGGTCTACGTGGACACCGATCCGGTGGCTGTGAGCCACACGCGGCAGATGCTGGGCGGGGATCCGACCACCACCGTGCTGCGGGGCGACCTGCGGGAGCCGCAGGCGATCCTGGACAGCCCTGAGGTGCGCGGGACGCTGGACCTGGACCGTCCGGTGGCGGTCATGCTGATCATGATCCTGCATTTCATCCACGACGAGGACGACCCGGCCGCCGTGCTGGCCCGGTTCCGGGAGGCGCTGCCGTCGGGCAGCATGCTGGTCGTCGCGCACGGCAGCCAGCACACCGAGAACATGCCGGACGAGCACCTGCACGGGGCCCGCAAGATGTACGAGAAGTCGGTGGCCCAGGTGCGGCTGCGGACCCGGCCCGAGGTCCAGGCCCTGTTCGGCGGCTGGAGGCTCGTGCCGCCGGGCGTGGTGTGGATTCCCGACTGGCGGCCGGATCCGGCCGACGCGGTGCCGGCTTTCGACATCCCCAACGCCGGTTACGCCGGCGTGGCCGTCAAGGTCTGAGCCACCTGCCGGCCCTTCTCCTGGTTCTCGGTGACATAGGGGCGAAGTTCGGCCTCGTACGCCCGGTACGCCGCCTCGTGATCGTCGGTGGCGATCAGATGCCGGGCCAGCGACCGCGCCGCGATGAGCGCCTGCGAGGTGCCCATGCCGCTGGTCGGGGCCGCGCAGTAGCCGGCGTCGCCGAGCAGCGCCACCCGGCCCCGCGACCAGCGGTCGAGCCGGATCTGGCAGGTGGAGCCGAAGTAGTAGTCCTCGGCCGCGCTCATCGCGTCCAGCAGGCGCGGGATTTCCCAGCCGTGGCTGGTAAACGCCGCCCGGACCGCTTGTTCCTGCTCGTCACGGGGGCTGCGGTCGAGCTCGGGTGATTCGGTGGCGAACGACATGCTCACGGTCATGCGCCTCGGGTCGCCGGAGCTGTACAGGTAGATCGCTGCGCCGCCGTGCTGCCAGAGCAGTCCCTTGTGGTCGAGGCCGAGGTGGTTGGCCAGGCTGAAGCCGACGCCGGACATGCCGAGGTGGGTCAGACCCTGCTCGTCGAAGGCCAGCCGGCGCACGTTGGACCACACGCCGTCGGCCCCGATCACCAGGTCGTACTCGGCCTTGTCGCGGCGTTCGAACTCCACGTGACGACCGTCGACGGCGGTGATCGAGTCGCCGAACACGTAGTGCGCGCGGTCCTTGGTGATGTCGTGCAGGAGGCGGGTCAGGTCGGCCTTGGGCACCTCCAGCTCGCCCGAGAAGACCTCGGCCGGCAGCTCGGCGATCGTCGCGCCGGTCTCGTCGACCAGCGTGGTGCCGCGCATCTTCGTGTCGAGGGCGCGGACCCGCTCCTCGATGCCCAGCTCGGCCAGCACGTCGAAGGCCGCGCCGCGGAAGTCCACGTTGTAGCCGCCGCCACGCGGCTCGGGCGCCCGCTCCACGACGGTGACGTCGCAGTGCGCGGACAAGAAGTACGCGAGGGCGGGGCCGGCCACGCCCGCTCCGGAGATCAGCACCTTGGTCATGGCACCGACTGTAGATCCGTCTTATCCATTTGGTCAATCCAATTGGATAAACCACCTGGTTAACTCCTGCGCTAGGCTCGTGCCCATGGGCAACCGTGAGGATCTGCTGGCCGGGGCCAAGCAGTGCCTGATCGAGCGCGGCTGGGCGCGCACCACCGTCCGCGACATCGCGGCGGCGGCCGGCGTGAACCACGCGGCCATCGGCTACCACTTCGGCTCCCGCGAGGCGCTGCTCACGCAGGCCGTGATGGCGGTGATGGACGAGCTCGGCGACGAGATGGCGGCTCGGCTGGCCGACGTCGACCCGGAGCACCGGTGGCAGGTGCTGATCGACACCTTCACCACGCACCGCACGCTGTGGGTGGCCCAGCTGGAGGCGATCGTGCAGGCCGAGCACAACGAGGAGATCCGCGAGCACCTGGCCGCCGGGCAGCGCGAGGCCCGGGAGGGGCTCGGCGGCTCCGTGCCCAACGCCATCCTGACCGGCCTGATGCTGCAATGGCTGGTGGATCCGGCGACCGCGCCGTCGGGCGCGGAGGTCGTCGCCGAGATCCGCGACCTCAAGCCCTGAGCACGTCCGCGATCAGCTTCGGGTCCTCCTCGGCCATGAAGTGCCCGCAGTCGACGGTGCGGTGGTCGAGCTTCGGGACCCAGGCCCGCCACCGCTCCTCGCCGCCGAAGCCCCAGTCCTGTTGCAGCACGGTGACCGGCATGTGGAACTGCTTGCCCCGGTCCGCGGTGTCGTGCTGGACGTCGATCGTGGCTGAGGCCCGGTAGTCGGCGACGATCGAGGGCACGGCGTTTCGGCTGGCGTTCAGGTAGTGGGAGCGGACGTCCGGCGGGATGGCCTTCGGGTCGCGGGTCCAGGCGTCGAGGAAGTGGCCGAAGAACAGGTCGGGGTCGGCGGCGATCATCCGCTCCGGCAGCCCGGGTGGCTGGGCCATCAGGTACAGGTGGAAGCCGACCGCGGCGGTCGTGCCGCGCATGACGTCCCACATGTCCAGCGTGGGCAGCACATCCAGGCAGGTCAGGCGGGTCACCTTGTCGGGGTGGTCGAGGCCGGCCCGGAAGGCGACCAGGGCCCCGCGGTCGTGGCCGGCCAGCTCGAACTCCTCGTGGCCGAGATGCCGGGCGACGGCGACGATGTCGGCGGCCATCGTGCGCTTGTCGTAGCCGTGGTCCGGCTTGTCGCTGGCCCCGTAGCCGCGCAGGTCGGGGCAGATCACCGTGTGGTCGGCGGCCAGGTCCGCGGCGACGTGCCGCCACATCAGGTGGGTCTGCGGGAATCCGTGCAGCAGCACGATCGGCCGGCCGGCGCCGCCCGTCGCGACATGCAGGGCCACGCCGTCGGCGACGGGGATGCGGTGCGTCTCGAAGCCGGGAATAGTGGTCATGTGCACGAGCCTGCCGGCGGCGAATCAGCAACGGATCAGCAAGTCCGGTTCTCAGTCCTCGGCCCCGTCACCGCCGATCTCTCTGGCTCTGGTTTGCAGCTGAAGGGTCCTCGCCACCGCGCCGTACTGGCCCGCCTGCTCATCGCACGCCGCCGTGTGGTACCGGTCTCGCGGCTCGTGTCCGACCTGTGGGACTCGCCGCCGGTCGGGGCTGTCGGCGCTGTCCAGACGTTCGTCGCCGACCTGCGCCGTGCGCTCGAACCCTCGCGCCCACCACGCACTCCTCCCCGCCTGCTCGTCACCCGCGGTCCCGGCTACGCCCTGTTGGCCACGTCGGTCGACGCCTGGGAGTTCGAATCCCTTGTGCCCGAACGGATTCCCGAGGCTCTGACGTTGTGGCACGGTCCCGCCTACGCCGAGTTCGCCGACGCCTCCTGGGCTCGCGCCGAACGCTCACGCCTGGCCGAGCTCCGTTTGCAGGCCGTCGAACTCCTTGCCGCCCAACGGCTCTCCGCTGGTTCCGCCGCATCCGCCGTACCCGATCTCGACGCCCACGTCACCGCTCATCCCTGGCGCGAGGAGGGATGGCGGCTGCTGGCGCTGGCCCTCTACCGATCCGGCCGCCAGTCCGACGCCTTGGCCGTGCTCCGCCGGGCCCGAGCGATGTTGGCCGACCAGTTGGGCTTGGATCCCGGCCCTCGGCTGCGCTTGCTGGAAGCTGATGTGCTGGCCCAGGATCCCCGGCTCGACCCACCCGGACTGCGGAGCCACGCCACCGAGGTGCAGATGGGTTCGGACCCCGATTCTCGGCTCCACCGGCTGGAGGCCGATGTGCCGGCTCAGGATCCTCGGCTCGACCCATCCGGGCTGTGGACGCGGGCGGCCGAGGTGTACGACCGGACCGTCGCAGTCGGTTCTCGCGCGCGGCTGCAGTCGACGGTGGGCCTGCTCCGTACCCTGGCCGTCACCGGTGGCCTTCGGGCCGCGCAGGAACACCGCCTCTCGGCCATCACCGCCGCCGAGGAGTTCGGCGATCCCGCCCTGACGGCCCGGGTCATCGGCGCCTACGACGTGCCGGCGATCTGGACCCGTAGCGACGATCCCGTGCAGGCGCAGCAGATCGTCGCCGCCGCCACACGGACCTTGGCCGCCCTGCCCGACCTTCCCGCATCGCGGTGCCGCCTGCTGGCCACCATCGCAATGGAGATGCGTGGCACCCGATCGCCCCTCGGGCCTCAGGCCGCCGGCGAGGCCGAGGAGATCGCCCGCTCACTAGGGGATCCCGCGCTGTTGGCGTTCGCCCTCAATGCACGGTTCATGCAGTCCTGCACCCGCGCCGGCCTGTCTCCTCAGCGTGACGCCACTGGGGTGGAGCTGATCTCCCTCGGCGCCCGCCACGACTTGCCCACCTTCACCGTGTTGGGCCACCTCATCCGCGTCCAGGCCCTCGGCGCCGTCGGCGACTTCGCCGCCGCCTCCTCCCATGCCGACGCCGCCGACCTCCTTGCCGCCCAACACGAACTGCCCCTGGTCGGCGTCTTCACGACCTGGTACCGGGCCATGCTTTCCCGCTCAGAAGCCGCTTACCGCGAGGCGTTTCTGGTACTTGCCGGCACCGGAATGCCCGGTGTGGAACAGGGTTTGCTGCCACTCGCCCTGTTCTCCCTTGACCACCAGGCCGATCCCGCCGCCGACTGGGGCCCGTACCGGCCGTGGATCGAGCCGTTCCTGCTGCTGGACGACCGCTCCGCCGCCCGCGACGCCCTGCACGCCGCCCCCGAGCCGCCGGCCGACCTGATGTACGAGTTCCTGACCTGCCTCCAGATCACCGCCGGCCGCCGCCTCGATGACCAGGCCCTGCTTCCCACACTCCGCGCCCGGATCTCCGCCGCCGCCAAGGAATTCGCCGGCGCCGGAAGCGGTCTCGTACACCTGGGGCCGGTGGCCGACTACCTCAGCTGATCCCGCTGCCCCGCCATCCGGGCGATCTCGACCCGTGACAGCGCGCCGAGTTTGACCAGGATGTACGAGACATGGGTCTGAACCGTCCGCCGGGACAGGAAAAGACGGTCGGCAATGTCCGGATTGGACAGTCCGTCGGCCACCAGCACGGCGACCTTGAGCTCGGCGCCGGTGAGCGCCTCCCAGCCGGTCTCGGGCCGGCTGCGCTGGCCGCGGCGGACCCCGTGCTTGCGAACGCGGGCATCGGCCCGCATGACATCCCAGGTGGCGCCCAACGACAGGTAGACGTCGACGGCCTCGGTCAGCGTCGCCAACGCCGAGGCGGGGTCCTCATCGGCCATGAGCACGGCGGCGTCTTCGAGGCCGTTGCCCAGTTCCAACGGCCGCTTCGCGCGGCGGAAGTACTCCGCCGCCCGCAGAACCTCGCCGGATGGCGGACCGCGGTCATCGCCACCGTCGACATCCCGTCCGGCAAGCAGGTGCCGAAGGAATGGATCCTGCCCCAGCCGGTGATCGCCGAGGACACACTGACCCAGTTCATCACACCGGGAATGCCACCGTTGTTCTATTCCACCTGCGGCTGCCAGAAAATGCCCGGCTTCCCGCAGAACTGGGGCGGGAAACAACTGTCACAGTGCAACGGTGACGTTGACGCGGTTCTTCCCGACCCGCTTCGCGACGGCCTGCCCGGTCACCGGCCCACCGGGCAGGTCCAGCGTGAGCGGGCCGCCGTCGCCGGTGAAGTTCCGCCACCAGTTCTTGGCGTCGGCCACCATTACCTTGATCGTCACCACGTCGCCGGTCCGCTTGTACCCGACCGGGGTGCTGAAGGTGCGCCCGGAACGGCGGCCGGTGTAGCTGACAACGGTGATGTACCGGCCGATGAGTGGGCCGAACAGCCGAGAACCGCGCATTCGATCCATCGACCGGTTGACCACGCCGACATAACGTCCGAATGCTGTGTCCTGAAAACTCATCGGTCCTCCAGATCGGCGATTACCGGAACTCTATCACCGGAAGTGGAGCACCTAGTCCACTTGCGTTAAAGTGAGAGTCATGAGCACCGAGACGTCTCACCTGCGCTCGGACGCCGCCGAGAACCGCGACCGCATCCTCGCCGCCGCCCGCGAGCTGTTCGCCGAGCGCGGTCTCGACGTGCAGATGGCCAGCGTCGCCCGCCGGGCCGGGGTCGGCGTGGCCACCCTCTACCGCCGTTTCCCCACCAAGGAGTCGCTGGTCTCAGCCGTGTTCGCCGGTCAGTTCCGCGCGTGCGTGGCCAACATGGACGAGGCCATAGCCGATCCGGACCCGTGGCGTGGGCTGACGCGCGTGATCGAGGGCATCTGCGCCATGCAGGCTCACGACCGGGGCTTCAGCGCCGCGTTCCTGGAAGCCTTCCCCACCGGCGCCGAAGACGACCGCGCCCGTGCCGTGCACGACATCACCGTGCTGATCGAGCGGGCCAAGCAGTCCGGGCAGCTACGCGCCGACTTCGAGCCCACCGATCTGACGCTCGTGCTGATGGCCAACAACGGCATCGTCGCCGACACCCCCGAGGCCGCCGAGGCCGCGTCCCGGCGGCTGGTCGCCTACCTGCTCAACTCGTTCCGCGCCGGGCACGCCCGCCCGCTCCCGCCGCCCGCCTCGGTCGATCTGCTGGCCGCGCTGGCTAGCCCTTCTTCGCGAACTTCTCCTCAAGCCAGTCCATGGTCTCGTCCGTGACCGGATCCGTCATGTCGGCGAACCCGCCGTGCTTGCCCAGAAACGCCGCCACCGCCGGGCACACGGCCACGATCCGCCTGCCCTGCGCCTTGGTGTCGGCCAGCGCCTGCTCGATGAGCACAGTGGACAGTCCCTGGCCCCGGTAGGCGTTGTTGACCTCCGTGTGGTGGAAGACCCGCTGCTCGCCCCGGTCGAGGAAGGCGGCCAGCCCCGCGAGCTTGCCGTCGATCCGCAGCTCGTAGCGATTGTCCTAAAAAAACACCTCGGTGTCGGTCACACCCATGATCCTATGTCCGCCACGGGCCGTTCGGGTGATCCGGCGGCAATGCCGGCCCCGCCCGGCCGCGGCGGGGCGACGATGGACCGATGGCGCAGCACGTGAACAAGGGCATCCAGATGTTCGGCGGCTCCATCAACGCCGACAACATCGCGGTCGGTGACAACGCGCAGGCCGGCACCACGACCGGCGAGCCGGACCGCACCGACAACACCTTCGACGGGGACGCGCACACGGTGATCCAGGCCGGGCGGATCGATTCGGTCACCTTCGCCGGCCCCGAGCAGCAGACTGGCGGCGAGCCCCACGGCGACGCATAGTGTTCGAGTGACATCGAACAATGCGATCGGGGTCGGGATCGTCGGGCTCAGCGCCCACGGCGGCTGGGCGGCCGGGGCGCACGTGCCGGCGCTCAGGGGCGTCGAGGGTTACGAGCTGAGGGCGCTCAGCGCCAGCTCACCCGAGTCCGGGAAGGCGGCGGGCGAGGCCCACGGCGTGCCGCTGGTCCTCGACACCGCCGAGGAGCTCGCCCAGCACCCGGATGTGGACCTCGTCGTCGTGACGGTCAAGGTGCCCTTCCACGACGAACTCGTCAAACCGGCGCTACAGGCCGGAAAGATGGTGCTCAGCGAGTGGCCGCTGGCGGCCGACCGGCAACGCGCCGAGGCGCTGACCGCCGCCGCGCGGGGCGTCCGCACGGCCATCGGCCTCCAGGCCCGGTCCGCGCCGGCCGTCCGCTACCTCCACAACCTGATCGCCGACGGCTACCTCGGCACCGTGCTGTCGACCACGATGGTCGGCTCCGGCGGCGGTTGGGGCGCCACCTACGAGACGGACAGCAAGTACCTCATCGATGCCGCCAACGGCGCCACCCTGCTGTCCATCCCCACCGGCCACAGCCTCGACGCCCTGACCGCGGTGCTGGGCGACGTCACGGACATATCCGGTCACACCGCCACCCGACGCCCCGAGGTGCACCACGCCGTCACCGGCGAAGCGGCCACGATGACCTCTCCCGACCAGGTCGCGCTCACGGCGATCCTGGAATCCGGCGCGGTCGCGGTCGTGCACGTGCGGGGCGGCATGTCGCGGGCGACGAACTTCCGTTGGGAGATCAACGGAACCGACGGCGACCTCGTGATCACGGCCCCGCCCGGGCTGTGGTGGATGAACGCCGTCACCATCCGCGGCGCTCACGGCGCGGAGACCGAGCTCGCCGAGCTGCCCGTGCCCGCGCGCTACGAACGTGTACTGCCCGGCCGGGCCGCCGAGCCCGCGTACAACGTGGCCCACCTCTACGCGGACCTGCGCGACGACATCACCGCCGGCACGAACGTCGTCCCGGGCTTCGCCCACGCCACCCGCCTGCACGAGCTACTTGAGGGAATCCGCTAAGCACCTGGCCAAAAGTCTTGTCCGTAACCTTCGGGTAGCCAGGGGCTGGTCCAGGGGGCGGCGGTGATCAGGTTCTGCTCGGTGGTCCGGTGGCGGAAGTAGGCGTGTGCTTGGCGGACGCGGCCGGCCATCGTGGTTGGCGCGGTGTTGGCGATGTGGTGTTTGAGGCCGGCCCAGACGCGTTCGACGGGGTTGTCCTGCGGGCTGTATTTGGCGCCCTCGATCAGGGTCAGGCGTGGGTGCTTGGCCAGCCAGCGGCGGGTGATTGCGCTGTGGTGGGTGCTGCCGTTGTCGCAGATGACCGCGACGACGGGTGCGTGGGGGTAGGCGTTGAGTAGCTGGTGCAGGAAGTAGCAGAACACGACGGAGACGTTCTTGACGGAGACGTGGTGGTGCCAGGCGCCGGTGGCGAGGTTGACCGCGCCGTGGAGGGTGCGGCGGATGTTGCTGCCGGGGGTCAGGATGTGGTGGCGCAGGCCGGTGGGCATCCAGCACGATCGGACGCGTGGTAGCAGGTCGAGGTGGGTTTCGTCTTCGGCCAGGACGATGGATCCGGTGGGGAGTGCGGCGACGCGGGCGGCGATGGCGGCGCAGGTGGTGTCGTGGTCGGGGTCGCCTTTGGCGATCAGGCGGGGGCGTCGCCAGCTGGCGTGTTCACGGAGGCGTCGGTAGAAGGTGCGCAGGCTCATCTCGGGGCGTCGGGCGGCGTGCCAGAGTCGTGCGGTGGTCCAGGCTTTCGGGGTTTGTAGCAGGGTGTGGATGCGTTGCCCGAGGGTGGGGCTGCCGAGGCGGGGGCGTCCGCTGCGGGCTCGGTCGGGTAGTCCGCTGATGCCTTCGTTGGTGTGTCGTGTGATCCAGCGGCGCACTGTGACTGGCTCGTAGTGCAGGAGTTGCGCGATCTCGGGCGTGCTCATTCCGGACGCGGACAGCATGACGATGACGATGCGGGTGGCGACTCGGCAGGGTCCGTGCAGCGCGGCGACCAGTTCGAGGTGTTGGGCGGGGGTTATGTCGGCGTAGACATGCGCGGGGCGCATACTGGTGGTGGCCTCGTCGGGTCGGTTGTGTGTGGTAACTCAATCCAACCCGACGGGGCTCTTCGCGTTCGCGGCAAGGTCAACTCATGGGGTTACAGACACAACTTCTGGCAACCTGCTTAGGGCCAAGTCCGGATCCACCTGCGAGGCCAGGCTCTCCCCGGCCCACGCCGGCGTCCGCGGCGACCTTGAGCGTCATTTCGCGTGACGCTAGCCTTCCTGGACTGCCACCGGGTCGCGGCGTTCCGACTGTCCGCAGTGGACGGTGGCCGTTACCGGCCTTCGTGTCGCCGCGTGGGCAGTTGCTGAACCAGAGCCCGGAACTACGCGACTGCCGAGTCCAGCCAGTCGAAGATCACCTGGTGCGCGCGGGACATCGCGCCCATGTGGCAGTGCTCGCCGGCGCCCTCGGCCTCCCGCAGGGTGACCAGCGTGGTCGGCGCGTTCACCAGCGCCGCCGCCACCTTTTCCGGCTGTCCCTTGAGGAACTGGTCGTTCTCCGCGTCCAGGACGAGCGTCGCCGACGTGATCCGGTCGGCGACGCCGTCGAGGGTGTAGCGGCGGAACTCTCGCGCCAGCTCGGCGTCGTTGTCGACGCCCATCGCCCAAACCCCGTTGCGCATGGCCCACCGCACCTGGGTGTTGAACGCCCGCAGCATCGCCAGCACGGGAATCGCGGCGTCGTCGCGGCTCTCCTCGATCCAGCGGGTCAGGAACGGCGGCAGCGAGTTCTTCATGGCGGCGTAGAAGTCGAAGATGCCGTCGTCGAGGATGATCGCGGCCGGCCGCTGGTCGAACGCGGCCGCGCGGGCCACGAGGTAGCCGCCGAGGCTGTAGCCGAACAGGGCGATGCGGTCGGGCGCGACCTCCGGCCTGGTCAGCGCGAAGTCGATCACCGGCGTGACCACGGCCTCCCAGTCGGGCCGGAACACCAGCCCCTGCTTGCGCAGCGCCGCGCCCTGGCCGGGGCCGTCGAACGCCAGCACGTTGTGACCACGGGCCAGCGCGGCGCCGGCGACCGCGAAGTACGACTCCTCCAGCGTGGAGTCGTAGCCGGAGTTGTAGATCACGGTCGGCCGTGGCTTGTCGTCGACGGTGTACAGGTAGCCGGGCAGAGTCGTGTCCTCGTAGGGAATCTCGATCTGCTCGAAGCCGAAGTCGAACAGTCCGGCGGCGGTGACGAAGGTGTCGCGGGAACGCTCCGACAGCTCGGCCACCTCGGGGTCGTTCTTCGGGTCGTCGCGGCGGTAGAACTCGGCAGTGCGGAAGTAGTTGGACGCCCGCAGCAACGCCTCCCGGGCGCTGACCTCGCGGCCGGCGGCCAGCGACGCCCGGCCCAGCGCCTCCACCCGCGTGGCCGTCGCCTTCCACTCGCGATGCCAGGCGGCCTCGTCGCCCTCGGGGATGGCCCGCACGGTCGTGAGGATCTCGCCCAGGTCGGCGCCGCCGTAGTTGGCGAAGCCGGCGGCCCGCAGGGCCTCGAAGGAGAACGACTCGTCTTCGAACAGGAACATCATGACCTGCGCCTTTCACCGGAACGGATCGGTATCGTTCCATCAAGATAGCGCCGCCCCTGACGAGACGCAACCGTTCCGTTCCGTGTTAGGCTGGCGGCATGACGGTGGGCAAGGCGCTGCACGACGACGTCACGGACGCCATCAGCGCGGCCTTCTTCGAGGAGCTGGCCGCGACCGGCTACGGCCGGCTGTCCGTCGACGCCGTGGCCAAGCGGGCCGGCGTGGGCAAGGCCGCGATCTACCGCCGCTGGCCGTCCAAGCAGCGCATGGCGGTGGAGCTGACGTCATCCGTCGCCGTCTCGGCCATCGACGCCCCCGACACCGGCAGCCTCCGTGGCGACGTGCGCCAGTTCCTGGCCAACGCGCGGGCGGCACTGTCGCATCCGCTGGCGTTGGCGATCATCCCCGACCTGCTGGCCGAGGCGCGGCGCAACGTCGAGCTGGCCGAGGCCCTGCTCAGCAGTGTTCGGGATCCGCGCCGGGCCAGCTCCGGCGACATGGTGGCACGGGCGATCGAGCGCGGCGAGCTGCCGGCCGACACGGATGTCGAGCTGTGCCTGGACTTCCTGGCCGGCCCCCTCTACTGGAGGCTGACGGCGATCAACTCCGAGCCGGCCCCCGACTACCTGGACCGCCTCACCGACAAGATCGTGGCGGCGTTCCGCGCCTGAGTCACGACGCAGACCACGTTCGGCGAGGACGCGGAGACCGCCGCAGGCTGAAGCACGTCGCGGCCGGGGCCATGCTGTGGGTGCGGTCTCGGCCCTGCATGGCTTGCTGCGGCTGATGATCGCCGACTACCTCTATGACCGTTATGTCGAGGATCCACGATGGACCGTCACCGTTGACGCGGCGGCAAAGGCCCTGGCCACGCTGAGCGCCTGAACCGACTGCGGCTCCCCCGCGTAGTAGAGCGTGGAGATCCACGTCCACGCACTCGCGAGGAGAGGCACATGGCGGCCCGTCACCACTCTCGCACCCCGCAGCATCCGCTGCGGCCCTTCCTGCTTCCCCTGCTCGTCGGCACGCTGGCGGTCACGGGCCTGGTCGTCGCGAACGCCGCCGCCGCGTCGCACTGCCACGGCTCGGACATCCCGCTGCGCATCGCCGTCACGCCGGCGATGCTCGCCCCGGTTCACGCCATCGCCGACGCCTTCAACCACGACGCCGCCGACAACGACGGCCAGTGCGCCACTGTGGACGTCACCGCCGAGCCGGCCGCGCAGGTCGTGCAGGACCTTCCGGTCAACCCCGTCGACCCGCCCGCGCTGTGGATCCCCGACTCGGCGCTCTGGGTCCCGACCGCGCAGCAGCTCGAAGGTCGCGTCACCGGGCCGACGCCCCGGCTGGCCGAGCATCCCTCGATCGCCTCGTCGCCGCTCGTGATCGCCGCGTCGCCGCAGCAGGCCGGCAAGTTGACGTCCTGGCAACAGCTGGTCACCGGCAACGCCATGATCGCCGACCCCCTCAGCAACACGGAGGGCATCGCGACCCTGGCCCTCGCGCAGCGCCTCTCCCCCGCACCCACCGCCGCCCCGCCGCCGGAGCTCATTGCCGTGCTGCTGAAGCTCCGTAATGCCACTGTGGACAGCACGGCGGCGGCTTTCCAGGCGCAGCAACAACACTCGGACGCGGTGTTCACCACCACCGAGCAGTCCGTCGTCGCCCACAACGCCAATGGCGGCGCCAAGGCCGTGGCCGTCTACCCCACCGAGGGCAGCGTCCTGTTCGACTATCCCGTCGTGCGCGTCACCACGTCCACCGAGCCGGCAGGAACCGACGCCGCGGCGACGGCCTTCGAGGCCGAGCTCCACTCGGCCCGGTCCATGGGCATTCTCAGCGCCGCCGGCTTCCGCGACCCGCGCGCCGTGGCCTCGTCGTCGTGGGGCGGCAAGGACGGCGTGCGCTCCCAGACGCCGAAGCTCATCCCCGCCCCGACCGCCGACCAGGTCGCCACCGTGATGCGGGCGTGGAGCGTCGTGCACCTCGACGGCCGCACCCTGGCCGTGATCGACACCTCCGGCTCCATGAAGGACCCGATGCCCGACGGACAGTCCCGCATCCAGGTCGCCCGCGACGGGGCGCTGGCCGGGCTGTCGCTCATGCCGGACAGCACGTCCGTCGGCCTGTGGACGTTCTCGCTCACCACCTCCGAACTCGTGCCGCTGGGGCCGCTCGGCGGCCTGGACAACGGCGTTCCGCAGCGGCTTGCCCTACAACAGGCCGGCGCGACCCTGCCCGGCCGCGTCGGCGGCAGCACCGCGCTCTACGACACCGCCCTGGCCGGCTACGAGGCGTTGAAGAACGGCTTCGACCCGACCAAGGTCAACGCCGAGGTGCTCATCACCGACGGCCGCAACGAGCGGGCCGGCGGCCTCGACCTCAACGGCCTGCTGGCCCGGCTGCGCGCGGAAGCCGACCCCAGCCGCCCTATCGAGATCATCGGCATCGGGCTGGGCCCGGACGCCGACATGGGCGTGCTC
>NZ_KK037166.1:11013760-11064894 GCF_000568255.1 Kutzneria sp. 744 | reverse complement strand
AGCGCAGCACGAACCGGGCGCCGGCGGCGCTGTCCTCGATGGTGAGCGTGCCGCCGTGCCGAACCGCTATGTCCCGGGCCAGGGCCAGTCCCAGGCCGGAGCCGCCCCCGTCGCGGGCCCGTGCGTCGTCCAGCCGCACGAACCGGTCGAACACGCGTTCACGCTCGTGCACGGGGATGCCGGGGCCGTCGTCGAGCACCTCGACCTTGACCACGTCCGGGTCGCGGGCGTCCATCCGCACCCGGACGATCGAGTCGGCGTGCCGGACGGCGTTGTCGATCAGATTGCGCAGCAGCCGCTCCAACTGCCCGAGCTCGCCGCGCACCATCGCCGGAATCTCCACACTGGCCAGCACCCTCGGCCCGACGCCCAGCGAGGAGTGCACGGCGGCCTCCTCCGCCACCACGTCGGAGAGGTCCACCAGCTCCGTCGACAGCGGCCTGTCCCCGGTCAGCTGGAGCAGGTCGCTGGTGATCCGCTGGAGCCGGTCCACGTCCAGCAGCGACCGTCGGGCCACCGACTGCCAGTCGGCCCGGCCGGGGTGGGCCAGCGCCACCTCCAGCCCGGTGCGCAGGCTGGCCAGCGGGCTGCGCAATTCGTGGCTGGCGTCGGCGACGAACCGCTCCTGCTGCTCATGGGACCGCTCCAACCGGTCCAGCGTCTCGTTGGTGGTCGAGGCCAGCTTGGCGATCTCGTCGCGGGACCGCGGCACCGGCACCCGGCGGTCCAGCCGGCTGCCGCTGACCACTGACAGCTCCTCGCGGATCGCCTCCACCGACCGCAGCGCCCGTCTCAGCGCGAACCACGCCGCCAATGCGGCGATCACCGTCGCCAGCGGCACGAAGAAGGCCATGGTGTCGTCGAACAGCTTCAGCGTGCCCCTGCGTGTCCCCAGGGCAGCACGAACAGATACGCGGTGTACGGGCCGGCGACCCGCCCCAACGCGGTGTAGGTGCGGAACTCCCGCCACTGCGGATGCTCCACCGACCGTAGCGTCACATCCACCTCGGTGTTCCAGTCGGCCGGCGCGCCGGCCGGCGCCGGGCCCGGCGGAGTCCACTGTGGACTCAGCCGGGTGATCTCGTCGCTGACCTTGACGACCCGGCCGGACCGGTCCAGCAGGACGTACATCTCGTCGCCACTCAGCTGCGGGTCCCGGTCGCTGGTGACGGCGTCGACCAGCCGGGTCAGCTTGCTGCCGGCCAGCCCCTCGGCCTGAATGGACAGCCGGGTGTCGACGAACGCTCGGATACCGATCCAGCCCAGCGTGAACAGGCTGCCGCAGACCAGGAAGGTCGCCATCACCATGCCGGTCCGGATCGAGGCCGGCCACCATCTAGTCATCGTCGGCCAACCGGTAGCCCGTGCCGCGCACAGTGGCGATGGTGTGCCGCCCGAACGGGGTGTCCAGCTTGCGGCGCAACGCGCTCACGTACACCTCCACGATGTTCGGGTCGCCCTGGTAGGCCATGTCCCACACCTCGTCGAGGATGTCCTGCTTGGTCACCACCGCGCCGTTGTGCCGCATCAGGCATTCCAGCACCGCGAACTCCTTGGACGTCAACGTCACCGCCTGCCCGGCCCGGCGAACCTTGTGCTTGGCCGGATCCAGCACGAGGTCGCCGAACTCCAGCATGGTCACGGCGGCCACCCGCCCGCGACGGGTCAGGGCGCGCAGCCGGGCCGTCAGAACGACGTAGGAGAAGGGCTTGCTGAGGAAGTCGTCGGCGCCGGTGTCCAGCGCCTCGGCCTCGTCGTACTCGCCGTTCTTGGCCGTGAGCATGAGGATCGGGGTCGTGTTGCCGAGCGCCCGCAGCCGCTCGCACACCTTGTACCCGTTCAGCCCGGGCAGCATGATGTCCAGCACGATCACCTGATAGGGGTGCTCCTGCGCGCGATGCAGGCCCTCGATCCCGTCGTACGCGAGGTCGACGGCGTAGCCCTCCGACTCCAGTCCCCACTGGAGCGACTCGGCCAACCGCTTCTCATCCTCGACGACGAGCACTCGCATGCCTCGATCCTCCCAGATCCCGCCGACAGATCCTGAAGGGAACTTCAGGTCGCTTCAGGAGGCGTTCAGGTGCGGCCCGCCATCATCGCCGGGTCAGTCGTGGAGCGAACGCGGGAGAGCACAGTGGACAGTCCGACAGCGGCCGAAGTGGTCGACGTGGTGAAGGTGTACGGCCTCGGGGACACGGCGGTGCGGGCGCTCGACCACGTGTCCGTGAACTTCCCGGCCCGCCGGTTCACCGCGATCATGGGGCCGTCCGGCTCCGGCAAGTCGACGCTGATGCACTGCCTGGCCGGGCTGGACACGGTGGACTCGGGGCGGGTCCGGATCGGGCAGCACGAGGTGACCGGCCTGTCCGACGCCGCGCTGACCCGGCTGCGTCGGGACCATGTCGGCTTCGTGTTCCAGTCCTTCAATCTGCTGCCCACGCTGACCGCCGAGGACAACATCCTGCTGGGATCGCGGCTGTCGGGCCGTCCGGTGGACCGGCGGTGGTTCGACACCGTGATCGACGTGTTGGGCCTGCGGGCGAGGCTCGGGCACAAGCCGGGCGAGCTCTCCGGCGGCCAGCAGCAGCGCGTGGCCTGCGCGCGGGCGTTGGCGGGCCGGCCGGACGTGGTGTTCGCCGACGAGCCCACGGGCAACCTCGACTCTCGTTCCGGCGCGGAGGTGCTGGGTTTCCTGCGCGCGTCCGTGCACGAGATGGGGCAGACCGTCGTCATGGTGACGCATGATCCGGTCGCCGCCTCCTACACCGACCACGGCGTGCTGCTGGCCGACGGGCGCATCGCCGCGCACCTCCAGCGGCCGACCACCGACACCGTGGTGTCCGCGCTGGCGAATCTGGGGGCGTGATGCTGCGTACGGTCATCGCCGGGCTCAAGGCCCGGCCCAAGCGGCTGCTGCTGTCGGCGGTCGCCATCGCGCTCGGCGTGGCGTTCCTGTCCGGCTCGTTGATCCTGGCCGACTCCCTGCACGCGGGGGTGCGCGCCGCCGTCGCGTATCAGCTGCGTGGGGTGGACGTCGATGTCACGGTGAAGCGTGGCGGCGATCTGGACGACGCCGCCCTGAACAAGCTGCGCCAGGTGCCGGGCGTCGCCGCGGCGGAGGGACGAACCACCGTCGGCGCGCCCATGCTCGTCGACGGCCCACCAAGGACGCCGGCGCGATTGTGCTGCCGGCCGACGAGCGGAGGCGGCCGTTCGACCTCAAACAAACAAACGACTTCCGGCCGAGGTTTTTTTTTTTCGCGACCGCCACGGAGACCGGGTATTCGCCGGGGCAGCACGTGACGGTGTTCGACCCGAACGCCCAGCAGCACCAGTACACGGTGGTCGGCACGTTCAGTCGCCCGACCGACGCCGGCATCGGCGCGCCGCAGATGGTGCTCACTGTGGAGGGCGCGCGTCCGTTGACCGTCGGCGGCGGCCACCACGAGATCGCCGTGCGCGCCGCGCCCGGGGTCAGCGACACGGAGCTCGTGGACCGTGTCGCGCGGGCCGTGCCCGGCTTCGATGTCGTCACGGGCGAGCAGGCGGCGGCGAAGCTGCTCGGCAACGCCGCCCCGGACTCGGCCAGCCTGACCAAGTTCTTCACGGCCTTCGCGGTGTTGGCGATGGTGGTGGCGGCGCTGGTGATCGTCAACTCGTTCACCATCCTCGTCACGCAGCGGGCGCGTGAGCTGGCCCTGCTGCGCTGTGTCGGCGCCGGTCGGGCGCAGGTGTTCGCCAGCGTGCTGATCGAGGCCGTGGTCGTGGGCGCGGTGGCGTCGGTGGTTGGCCTGTTCGGCGGGCTGGGCATCGCCGCCCTGTTGCAGCTCGGCAACCCCGCCGGCGTACATGTGCCGCTCAGTGCGCGCACTGCCGTCGAGTCGCTGGCCATCGGTGTGCTGGTGACCGCGCTCGCCGCCGCCCTGCCGGCCCGCGCGGCCACCCGCGTCGCGCCCGTGGAGGCCCTGCGGACGCCGCTCGAAGGCAAAGCCGCCCGCGCCGGCAAGCTGCGCACCGTCGGCGCCGTGCTGGCGCTGGTGGTAGGTGTCGGGGCCGGTGCCGTGTCGCTCGGCGTCGACCAGGACACCGGGGCGGCGTTGGTCGTCGTGGCGATGGTGGCGTTGCTCGTGGCCGCCCTGGCCGTCGGTCCGCTGCTGGTGGGTCCCGTGGTGCGGGTGTTGAGCGCCGTCTTCGCGCCTGCCTTGGGACAGCCCGCGAAGCTCGCCGCCCTGAACGCCGACCGCAACCCCAAGCGCACCGCCGCCACCGCCGCAGCGCTGACCATCGGGCTGGCCGTGGTGTCGCTCGTGACCACCGTGACCGCCGGTCTCGAGGCCGGTCAGAGCCGTGGCGTCGACCAGCAGGTGTTGGCCGACTTCACCATCACCAACGCCATCGGCAAGCGCCTGCCCGACAATCTCGCCGCCACGCTCGGGCACATCCCCGGCGTCGAGGTGACCGCGCGGCGGGCGTCGTTCACCGGCGAGCTCGGTTCGTACGGCGGCTTCGGCATGACCGCCATCCAGGGCGACGCCCTCGGCCTCGTGCTGCGTCCCGTCGTCCTCTCCGGCTCGCTCGACCGTCTCGGCCCCGGCGAGCTGGCCATCAGCAAGCAGCTTGCCACGGAGACCGGTCTCAAGGTCGGCGACACAGTTCAGGCCAAGGTTCCCCTCCGCGTCGTCGCCGTCTACGACAGCCAGCGCGCCCCCGGCGCCGACCTGGAGCTCGCGCTCGTCGACTTCGCCCAGCAGCCCGCCATCACCCCCGGGGGCGGCACCACCTACGACGAGAGCCTTCTGGTGAAGACTCAGTCCACTGTGGACTCTTCTCGGCTGGAGCAGGCTCTTGCCGCCGACCCCCTGTTCGAGGTCAACAGCCACTCCGACATCAAGGCCCAGCTCACCAAGCCTTTGCAGGGCACCCTCAACCTCTTGTGGGCTCTCACCGCCCTTGCCGTGCTCATCGCTTTCGCCGGCATCGCCAACACCCTGTCCCTTTCCGTCTTGGAACGCACCCGCGAATCCGCCCTCCTCCGCGCCCTCGGTCTCACCCGTGGCGGCCTCCGTGCCACCGTCATGACCGAGTCCGTCTTCGTCGCCCTGCTCGGCGCCGTCTGCGGCCTCTCCGTCGGCATCGTCTCCGCCTGGCTCCTCGCCCGCGTCGCCTCCACCGACGCCGAACCCGTCCTGTTCTCCCTCCCTTGGTCCCGCCTAGCCATCCTCCTGGCCGCCGCCGTCCTAGCCGCTCCCCTCGCCGCCCTAGTCCCCGCCCGCCGCGCCGCCCGGCAGTCCCTCGCCGCCGCCATGACCGAGCAGTAGCCTTCCCACGCCGCCCCAGGATCACCGCAGCCACGGCCGGTCCGGTCTCTCTCCCCCAGTCCGGACCGACGAGACGGACCCGCGGGTTCTGACCATTGTGGACGGTCGGCCGGCCGACACGAAGGAGACCGCCGCGGAAATCCAGCGGCTCAGGGAACTGACCCAGCCGCGGTGGCCCGAAAAGGCATGACGCAGTGCTTGGAGAAACAGGTCCGGGAACGCGATGAGCTCGGCGATGTCGCCGGCTCGGTCGTCACGTGCGTGCCCGCTGGGGGCTTCAGTCGAATGACCGGCCGGCCGACCGCGGGCCGATCAACTCCGCCCACCGGTCGAGTTCGTCGAGGTCACCCGGGCCGGACTGGAGCGTGAACAGGCAGCGGTCGACGCCGGCCTCGGCGAAGGCGCCCAGCATCGACGGGATCGCGCCGAACAGCGTGACCGGAACACGCTTTCCGGCACGGTGACGAAGGCTCGCGATCCGGTCGGTCAGCTCCCGCACGGACGCGAGGTGTCCGCACTGCGGCAGCCAGCCGTCGCCGAAGGCCAGCACGCGGTCCTCGACACCGGGACCGTTCCCGCCGACCAGGACCGGCGGATGGGGGCGCTGGACCGGCTTCGACCAGGACCAGAGCGGCTCGAAGTCGGCGTGCGGACCGTGGTGCTCGGCCTCCTCGGACGTCCAGATCGCCCGCATCGCCTGGACGCGATCGGCCAGCACGGCCATGCGCCGCCGCGGGTCCGTGCCGTGATTCGCGAGTTCTGCACGGTTCCAGCCGGCGCCGACGCCGAACTCGAAGCGGCCGCCGGACATGCGGTCCAGGCTGGCGACCTCCTTGGCCGTGATGATGGGATCCCGCTGCGGCACCAGGCACACCGCCGTGCCCAGCCGCAGCGTCGTCGTCACGGCCGCCGCGGCGGCGAGCGCGAGGAAAGGGTCGTAACTGGAGGCGTAGTCACGGGGCGGGCGATCGTCGTCGCGCCGGCTGGCCACCGGGATGTGCGTGTGCTCGGCGTAGAAGAGCGACTCGAAGCCGCGTTCCTCGACCGCACGGCCGAGCTCGGCCGGCGCCTGACCCTCGACCCCCGCGAACACCGCGATCCCCAACTGCATGCGCGGCACGGTATCCCCCGGGGACTTTCCGCTGCCCACAGAGTTAGCAGTGCTCGGATGAAAAGCTTTCCATTGACAGCCTGGTTCCGGGAGTCCTATGGTCGCTGACGTAAGCCATCGGATGTTCTGGCCCACCGCAGGGCCGTTCTCCCGCCGCCCGATGTGTACCCCTGTCGTTCGCCGCCAGGAAGGACACACGGAAACAATGTCGGAATCCCTGCCGCAACCGTCCCGTCGGACCGTGCTGCGCACGCTGGCCGTGACCGCGCTCGCCGCGCCTCTCGCGCTGCGACCGCTGACCGCCCTCGCCGCGCCCGCGGCGACCACGCTCTGGCATCCCAATCCCGCCACCGACGGACTCAAGGCGTTCGAGGGCATCGAGGCCGACCGGGGCAACAAGCACCCGGGCCGCAAGTACGTCGTCGTCGAGGACGACCACTACCGCTTCAACATCTGGGCCGACGACCGGGACACCACCGGCGGCGGCGACCGCCAGCGCACCGAGTCGAAGGGCATGGTGCAGAACGGCACGGCGCTCAAGATGCACAACGGCGAGACCTGGACCATCAACTACGACATGTACATGCCGTCATCCCTGCATGGCACCAGCAAGTTCACCCACATCTTCCAGACCAAGACTCCGTCGACCAACGGCGGCCCGTGGGTGACGATCGACCTCAGCCGCGACGGCAGCACGGAGATCATCCAGGCCCGCGCGTACGCCAACTCGGGCTCGCCGGCGATCGCCAAGACGAACCTGGCGCCGCTGCGGGACAAGTGGATCAACATCACGCTGACGCTGACGCCCGGTTCCAAGGGCAAGGCCGCGGCGATCATCCGCAGCGGCGCCGGCACGAGCGCACCGATCGCCGCGCAGGGTCAACTGTCCAATGTGAACATTCCCGACGAGGGCGACTACGTGCGGCCCAAGTGGGGCATCTACCGGTCGGTGCAGAGCGCCAAGTCCGACATCGTCGACACCTACCTGCTGTTCAAGAACTACACGGCGTCGAAGGCCTAGCCGAGTGACAGAGGTCAGCCTAGCCTAAGTTAGGCTAGGCTGACCTACTCGATCACGGAAGGCACCTGCACATGCGCGTCGCGATGTTCGGCTACCAGACCTGGGGTCACCGCACCCTGCGCGCCCTGATCGACGCCGGCCACGAGGTCGCCCTGGTGGTCACCCACCCGGTCAGCGACCACGCGTACGAGCGGATCTGGGCCGACTCTGTGGCCGACCTGGCGGCGGAGCACGGCATCCGGGTACTGCTGCGGGAACGCCCCGACGACGCCGAGCTGCTGGCCGAGCTGCGCGCCGCCGCCCTGGACCTGATCGTGGCCAACAACTGGCGGACCTGGCTGCCGCCGGAGGTGTTCACCCTGCCCCGGCACGGCACGCTCAACATCCACGACTCGCTGCTGCCGGCCTACGCGGGCTTCTCCCCCATCATCTGGGCTCTGCTCAACGACGAGCCCGAGGTCGGCGTCACCGCGCACATGATGGACGGCGAGCTCGACGCCGGTGGCATCGTGCTCCAGCAGTCGGTCGAGGTGGGTCCGAAGGACACCGCCACCGACCTGTTCCACCGCACCGTCGACCTGATCGCGCCGATCACCGCCGAGGCGATCAAGCTGATCGAGCAGGGCTTCAGGCCTCAGCCGCAGGACCGGTCCAAGGCCAGCTTCTTCCACAAGCGGGCCAAGCGGGACAGCCTGATCGACTGGAACTGGACGCCCGAGTACATCGAGCGCATGGTACGGGCCCAGTCCGACCCTTACCCCAACGCCTTCACGTATCACCGCAGCCAGGAGCTGCGCATCGTCAAGGCGTCCGTGTCGACCGGCCACTACGGCGGCACCCCTGGCCGCATCTTCTACCGCGAAGGCGACGGCGTGGTCATCGTCGCCGGCCCGGACGCCCGGCGTGGCACCTTCCCGGGCCTGGTGGTCGAGCGCGTGCGTACGGCCGACGGCGCCGAGCACGCCGCCACCGACTACTTCACGACCATGGGCGGCTACCTCACTAACAGCTGACCTGCTTCGTCTCACCGCGGGCCAGCGTGACCTGAACGGTTCGACCGGGGCATTGGAGGGTCCAGCTCTCCTCGATGTTCCGACCGTCCGGGCCGGGCCGGATCGACGGGTTGACGTCCCAGGTGAACGGGCCGTCGGCGGTCATCGTGGTGCGCAGGCCGGGTTTGGACAGCTCCAGCTTCGTGCCGGCGGGGACGTTGCCGGCGATCCTGCTGTGGTACTTGGGGTTCGCCGCCGCTTCGGCGTCGCGGAGCAACGCCTCCCGTTCGCCGGCGTACTGGCTCAGGACGCTGCTCGCGAACGGCCCGTGATTGCTGTCGCCGTTGAGTTCCGTCTCGAAACCGAGGCCGCCGGTGGTGAAGTACGACCATTCCTCGGCGGTGCCGCTGGTCTCGTACAGCTCGCGGCTCAGGTGGCTCGGGTAGCCGTTGGCCTCGGCCATCTCGTTGCCCAGTTCCGCGTAGACGGCTTCGTCCGGCGTGAGCGGGCTGGCGTTCTGGCCGGGCGGGCGCAGGTTCATGTCGCCGTAGGTGTGCAGGCCGACCAGGACCGTGACCTGGTGTCCGGTGACGAGGTCGCGGATGTTCTGCGTTTCCGGCTCGGAGAACGCCTTCGGGCCGCGATAGTCACCGCCGGTCCTGTCGCCGCTGGAGCCCGGGCCGCCCCAGTTCACGCCGAAGTTGCGGTTCAGGTCGACGCCCGCGTCGTCGGCGCCGGTGTCCGGGTCCACCTTCGTGCCGCAGGTGGGGTCGCAGTTCTTGCGTTTGTCGGGAATCCGGCCGGTGCGGGAGGCCTCGAAGCCGTCCGGGTTCACCACCGGCACGACGATCACCCTGACGTGGTCGAGCAGGGCCGTGATCCGCGGGTCGCGGCCGTCCTGTTCGGCAAGATCCATGGCGAACTCGGTGGCCACCTCCACTCCCGGCCACTCATTGGCGTGGATGCCGCCCATCAGCAGGAACACCGGTCGGCCGTCGTCGGTCTGGACGTGGTGGGCGATCTCCAGCGCCGGCACCGCCTTGCCCTGCACCGACTTGTGCGGCAGGTCCACCACCCGTACGACGTCCGGCCGCGCCTTCGCCGCCTGTTCCAGGTCGGCCCGCACATCGGCCGGCTCCCGGTAGTCGTTGCGGCCGCTGGGCAGCGTCGACGCCCCGGCCGGGTGGCGTACGTCCGCCAGCACCTTGCCGTCGTACGTCTTCGGGGTTGTGGTGGTCGGTGGTGTCGCGGCGGGCGTTGTGCACGCCGCGAGCGCGGCGGTGACGACAACCGCCACCGCCACCGCCACCGCTCTCGTGGCTCGGGTCAACTCTGGGGCGCCTCGTGCGGCACCGGCCACAGCTCCACCGGGTCCTGGTCGGCGCTGGGCATGTCCGCCGCGATCTCCAGGGCCCTCGCCTCGTCGGGCACGTCCAGCAGGTAGAAGCTGGCCATGTACTCCTTGGTCTCCAGGTACGGGCCATCGGTCACCGCCGCCTGGCCGTTGACCCGGCGGACCAGCTTCGCCTCGTCGGCGTCGCCGAGGCCGTAGGCGCCGAGCAGCTCGCCGCTCTCGCGGTAGCGCGTGTTGAACGCGTCCTGCTTGGCGATCACCTCCTGCAACTGCTCCGGCGGCAGCGACGACCACTTCTCCTTGTTGCCGTAGATCATCAGCAGGTACTTCATCGTGCTGCTCCCTCGTTCGTGGGGCCCGGTCTCCGTGGGCCTGTATCGCTGCCTAGTCGGAGCCTCCGCCGCCACCCTCTACATTTCGCCGACGCCACTTCTCATATTCGCACCAGCAAATGCCACATGTGGCCCACACTCCGCTCCCAGCGCCGCCTGCGGACCACATGTGGCGAAAAGTGCGGGGCCTTCGTGTAGAGATGTCCGGCGAGGCTCCGACCCCTCGGTGCAACCCGAGGGAAGGAACCGAAATGGACACTACCGTCACCGCCCGGCGCACCCTGCCGGTGTGGGCCGTCAGCGTGTTGGCCCTGCTCGTCGCCGCCGTCGTCACCGAGATCTACGGCCTATTGCTACCCGTCGTCGGCATCCCCATGATCGTCGGCAGCGTCTTCGACACCGTCCCCAGCGCGATCACCGTCGGCATGTTCGCCATGGGCTGCGCCGTCAGCGGCTTCTGGGGCACCATCCTGGCCGTCCTCATCGCCCGCTTCGCCCGCAAGCCCGCACGCACTTATGTCGTCACCACATCAGTCCTGGTTGCCGTCTCCCTGATCGCTCCCCTGGCCGGCGTCGGCCCCCTGTCCACGCGCGTCGCGCTGGCCGTCGCCCACCTCATCGCCGCCGCCATCGTGATTCCGGCCGTCGGCCGCCGGCTGAGCTGACCCTGCGAGTGGCTGTCGTCTGTCGTCGACGCGGCAGCCACTCGCCAGCCTCACTCGGCCGGCGCGTCGTCTGCGCTGATCCGTTCACGGTCGCGGAAGGCGCCTGGGGTGTCACCCGTCTCGCGCTGGAAGAACTTGCCGAAGTTGGTGGGCTCGGTGAAACCGAGGCGGCTGGCGATGGCCGACGCGGGGAGGTCGGTGTGCACCAGGAGGCGCTTGGCCTCCAGGGCGACGCGGGCGTCGATCAACGCCTTGGCGGAGCGGCCGGTGGCGGCCTGGCAGGCACGGTTGAGGCTGCGCAGGGAGTAACCGACCCGGGCGGCGTAGTCGTTGGCGTTGCGGGTCGTGGCGAAGTCCCGCTCCAGGTCGTGCTGGAACTTCGCGTAGGTGTCCTCGTGCGCGGCGGGTGGGCCGTCGGACGGCAGGCGTGCGATGCGGAGGAGCAGCGCGCCGAGGAGTTGGCGCAGCAGAGCGATGGTCACCGGCTCGTCGACGGCCCGGTGGTACTCGGCCATCAGCTCCCTGACCGCCCCGGTGAGCGCGGGCCGTTCCTCGGACGGGACCGTCCAGGCCACCTGGCTGAACGGGCTGAGCAGTGGTCGGACGGCCGCCAGGCGCTGCGGGAACGTGTCGGTGAACAGCACCATCAGCGCTTCCAACGGACCATCGGTGGCGCGGGGCAGTCGCAGCACCCGCCCCGGACACACTGACACCAGCGTGCCCGGCTCGCATGCGTGGTCGACGAAATCGACCATCAGCGAGCCAAGGCCGCCGGTGATCAGGAACAGTTGGTGGAAGTCGGTGCGGTGCACAGTGGACAACGTCGATGCCGTCAGCCGCGAGGTAAGCCGGGCCAGGTCGACGACCTCCAGGCCCAGCCGTGGCCGGTCCGGGTTGCTGAACCCGAACTCCACCACCGACGACCGCTGTCCGCTTTCCACCATAGTCGGGCTACCTTACCGCCGCCCCCGTTTTGCTACATGCGCTTCCCACTTGCGTTCTGGCGCCACATAGGAAGCGCATGTGGCAAAAGAGGCGGGGTTAGTGGGGGCGGCTGGATAGGATCCGGTCGACGAGGCGGAGGACGGCGAGGGGGCAGGGGTCGTCGGGGTGGCGGTGCACGGCGATCTTGCGCGTGATGGACGGCTCCAGAAGAGGCCGCGTGATGACGGGCGTGGCGGCCAGCAGGGGGAGCACGAGCTCGGGCATGGCGCTCACGCCGAGGCCGGCGGCGATCATGCCGCCGGCGGTGGCGACGGAGCGGGTTTCCAGGTGCCGCAAAGGCTGCACGCCGGCCTGAGCGAGGCCGAGGTCGGCGAGGCGGCGGACGCTGCTGTCGGCGCTGAAGGCGATGAAGGACTCGGCGGCAAGGTCGGTCCACGTCAGGGAAGGTCGATCGGCCAACGCGTGCCCGGGCGGCAGGACGGCGACGAAAGGGTCGTCGAGGAAGGGCTCGACGACGAGGTCGGCGGAGGCGGGCCCGACCTCGGTGAGGGCGAGGTCGGCGGAGCCGTCGCGGAGCAGGGCGAGGATCTCGGCGTTGGTGCCGTCGGCCAGTCGCACCTGCACGCCGGGATGCGCGGCGAGATACCCGCTCAGCACGGACGGCAGCACGACGGCGGCGATCGAGGGCAGCACGCCGACGGTGATCAGCCGCCGCTCCCCGGCCTGGTAGTCGGCGAACCGGTCGAGCCCGCGCCGGTAGCTCTCCAACACATGGGTGACCACGCCGAGGAACTCGACACCGGATTCGGTGAGGTCGACCGAGCGGGTGGTCCGCACGAACAGCGGCGCCCGCAGCTTCCGCTCCAGCTCGCCGATGGTCCGGCTGACCACAGGCTGACTGAGCACCAGCTCGGCGGCGGCCCGGGTGAACGAGCGGGTGCGGGCGACCGCCGCGAAGATCTCCATCTGGTGCAGCGTGAGATCCATAGCCTCAGAGCATAACCGCATGTGAAAGCGGAAGTGGCGGGCCGTTCGGGGACTGTCCAGGATGGAGGTGTGCGAACGATCAGGATCGGCGCGGGCGCCGGCTTCGCGGACGACCGGGTGGAGCCGGCGGCCGAACTGGCCGAGCGGGGCGACCTCGACTATCTGGTGTTCGAGTGCCTCGCGGAGCGCACGATCGCCCTGGCCCAGCTGGAACGGCTACGGGATCCGACACGGGGCTTCACCGAGTGGCTGCCGGAGCGGATGGCGGCGGCGCTGCCGGCCTGTGTACGAAACGGCACGAAGATCGTCACGAACATGGGCGCCGCCAACCCGCTCGCCGCGGCGCAGGTGGTCGCTGAGGTGGCCCGCGAGGCCGGGCTGACCGGGCTGAAGATCGCCGCGGTGACGGGGGACGACGTCCTCGGGCTGGTGGACAAGGACGAGAACACGGTGTCCGCCAACGCCTATCTCGGCTGCGAGCCGGTGGTCGAGGCGCTGGCCCGGGGCGCCGACGTTGTCGTGACGGGACGGATCGCCGACCCGTCGCTGTTTCTTGCCCCGCTGGTGCACGAGTTCGGCTGGGCCCTGGACGACTGGCCCCGGCTCGGCCAGGGCCTCTGCCTCGGGCACCTGCTGGAGTGCGCCGGCCAGGTCACCGGCGGGTACTTCGCCGATCCCGGCTTCAAGGACGTCCCCGACCTGGCGCGACTCGGGTTCCCGCTGGCCGAGGCGTCGGAGGACGGCACGTTCGTGGTGACGAAGGCGGCCGGCACCGGCGGCGCGGTCACCGTCCGGACCTGCACCGAACAGCTGTTGTACGAGGTGCACGACCCGTCCGCGTACGTCTCGGCCGACGTCACGGGCGACTTCTCCGAAGTAGACCTCACCCCGATCGGCCCCGATCGCGTCCTGGTCACCGGGGCGACAGGACGTCCACGGCCGGACCGGCTCAAGGTGTTGGTCGGCTACCTCGACGGCTACCTCGGCGAGGGCCAGATCTCCTATGCCGGCCCCAATGCCGTGGCCCGGGGCCGACTCGCGCTGGACATCGTCCGCGAACGGCTGGCGACCTCCGAGGCGACCGAGCTCCGGTTCGACCTGATCGGCATCGACGCCGTTCACCGCGGGCCGGCAACACAAGCCGAGGATGCGCACGAGGTCCGGGTCCGCGTCGCCGGACGTGCCCCGACGCTGGACGCCGCCCGCAGGATCGGCCACGAGGTCACCTCGTTGTGGCTCAACGGACCGGCCGGCGGTGGCGGCGCGACGCGCAGGGCCGAGCAGGTCGTGGCCGTCGACTCACTCTTCCTTGACCGCAACGACATCCGTGCCGAACTGACCTTTGTGGAGGCCTGAGATGCGACTGCACGAGATCGCGCACGCCCGGGCCGGCGACAAGGACACGACCTCGGACATCACGGTCATCGCCTACCGCGCCGAGGACTTCGAGCTGCTGCGCCGCGAGGTCACGGCCGAGCGCGTCCGGGAGCACTTCGCCGACATCGTGCGCGGCGAGGTGCAACGGTTCGAGCTACCGCGGCTGCATGCCCTGAAGTTCGTGCTGCACAACACTCTCGACGGGGTGACCCGCTCGCTCGACCTCGACATCCACGGCAAAAGCCTTTCCTCCTCACTGTTGGAGCTGGACGTGTCCGAAACCTCGCAGCAGATGGCCGCGATGATGCAGCAGTTCGCGGACGCCGGCGGCATCCGACCCACCGGGCCGACCATGACCGTCGACGACCCGTTCTTCCGCTACGACCGCCCGGCCGAGTTCGGCGTGCACAGCGAGACGATCCGGGTCCCCATGCGCGACGGCAGCTATCTCCTGTGCGATCTGCTACGCCCGGCCGGTGCGAACGAGCCGGTGGAAGGCGCTTTCCCCGGCCTCGTCTACGACTTCAACGCCTACAGCGCCCGAATGGTCTTCGCCGGTGGGGCCGCGCCTTATGTCGAACGCGGCTACGTGGCGCTCGTCCCCTCGGTTCGCGGCGCCGGCGATTCCCCCGGCCACGTCGAACCGTTCGGCGTCCAGGAGCAGGAGGACGGCTACGACCTGGTGGAATGGCTGGCCGCGCAACCGTTCTGCACCGGCCGTGTCGGCATGCAGGGCATCAGCTACGGCGGCCACAACACCATCCTCACCGCCGTGAACCGGCCGCCGCACCTCGTGGCAATCATTCCCGTGCAGGCGCTCAGCGACTGGTACGAGAACACCATCTACCACGGCGGCATCTACAACGCCCGGATCCGTGACTGGCAGCAGGCCACCGCGCCCGACACGCTCGAAAGCTATGCGCGGCACCCGCTCCACGACGACTTCTGGCGCGAGCGCAGCGTCAAGCACCGCTACGACCGGCTCACCTTGCCGATGCTGGACATCGGCGGCTGGCTGGACCAGTACCGGCAGGCCATGGTCGAGAACTTCCAGGCGTGTGAGGCGAACACGTGGATGGTCGCCGGGCCGTGGGAGCACGGCATGGTGCCGGGGCAGACGGAGGACATCGGCTTCGCCGGCTATCTAGCGTGGTGGGACCTCTGGCTGGCCGACCGCCCGTCCCCGCTGCCCGGGTCCAAGGTCACCTCGTACGAGATGCCCGGCCACGGCTGGCGACAGTTCGACACCTGGCCGCCGGCCGAATCCGGGATCACGCAATGGTTTCCCGCCGCCGACGGCAACCTGGGCAGTGGGGCCGGTCAGGCCGGGATCGCCGAGTTCGAGCAGGACGGCGGCAAGCTCGTGTTCAGCACCGTGGCGACCGAGGGCGTGGTGATCACCGGCGGTCTGGAGGCCGCGTTGCGCGCCGGCGTCACCGGCGCCGACGGCAACATCGCAGTCGTGCTGGACGATGTCGACGAGGACGGCGCGGCCGTGAGGGTCAGCCAGGGCTGGCTCAAGATGAGCCACCGCGACGGCCACGACCGGATCGCAGCGGTCGAGCCGGATGCGCTCTACGACATCACGATCCCGATCTGGCCCACGCACCACCGAATTGTCGCCGGCCACACGCTGCGGCTCACGGTGTCCAGCGAAGATCACCCACAGATCGACACCGAGCGCCTGCCCGGGCGGATCCGTGTGGAACTCGGCGTGGGCACTATGATCCGGGCTCGCACGCTTCCGGACAGCATTGTCTAGAACAATCCGGTGTGGACGGAGTCAACGGTCACTGTGCGCCGACGGTCACAAACCTTTGACCGGTAGGGCAAACACTGACGATCATCGGAGGACCGCCGCCCCGCACCGAGGAGAAACCGTGCGCATAGTCGCCACTTTCGCCGCCGCACTGGGCCTGGTCGTCGCGGTCGCCGGCACCGCGTCCGCCGACGAGCCGACCGGGATCACGTTCTGGCAGGCCGACTTCAGCGGTCAGAGCGTGAACTACACCCCGACCACCGACGCCTGCGTCGCGCTGCCGTTCGCCGTGCACTCGGAGCTGAACGCCAGTTCGAGCGCCTTCCTGCTCTACACCACGCCGGACTGCAGCGGCTACGCCATCACCATCCCGGCGACCGACCTGCACAGCCTCGTCAACCACGACGTGCGGAGCTTCGCCCTGACCCGGGACTGATCAACACCGGCGCCGAGGGGTCGTGGCCCGCCCCTCGGCGCTGGTACCGGAATCCGGCCGCGAGCTGGTCCACACCGGCAGCGGCCACCCCGGATAGCGTGTGTCCATGGCACGTGTTTTCCTCGCCGGCGCGACCGGGGCGCTCGGCCGCCGACTCGTCCCGCTGCTGCTCAACCACGGTCACCACGTCACCGGCCTGGCCCGATCGGCGGCCAGCGCCGAGCGGACCCGCCGGCTCGGCGCCGAGTCCATCGACGGTGACGCCCTCGACGCGGACAGCGTTCGGGCGGCGGTGCTGGCCGCCCGGCCGGACGTCGTCATGCACCAGCTCACCGATCTCGCGGCCGGCGACCGCGCCGCCAACTCGACCGTCCGCGTGATCGGCACCCGCAATCTCGTCGACGCCGCGCTGGTCGCCGACGTGCGGCGATTTGTCGTGCAGAGCATCGCTTTCGCCTACGAGCCGGGCGACACCCCGGCCCGCGAAGACACTCCTCTCGACCTCAACGCCGACGAGCCCCGGCAGACGACCGTGCGCGCCGTCGCCGAGCTGGAAGGCCAGGCCGCCCGCGTCGCCGCCCACGTGATTCTGCGCTACGGCACCTTCTACGGCCCCGGGACCTGGTACTCCCCCGGCGGTCTGATGGCCACGACCCCGCCGCCCGCCAACCGTGACGTCACGAGCTTCGTGCACATCGACGACGCCGCAACCGCCGCGTTGCAGTCCCTGGACTGGGGGAACGGCGCCGTCAACATCTGCGACGACGAACCCGCGGCCGGCGTCGACTGGGTGCCGGAGTTCTGCGCCGCAGTCGGGGGGGAGCCGCCGACGCCGTCGGATCAGCGCACCGGCTTCGCCCGTGGGGCCGACAACGGCTTTGCCCGCAACAGTTTGGGCTGGCAGCCGGCGTGGCCGTCCTGGCGCGACGGGTTCAAGGCAATGTCGGCGTAGGGGCCGTATGCGTGGCAAGTGTGGGTGCGGTGAGTCGCCGCGGAAATCTCGGTCGAAATCCCGGTGAGCCTCGAATAGCGTCACCCGGACCCCAACCCCCGCGAGTCACGCCCTCCGACCCACCGAATGTAGGTTTCCGGCACATGCGTTTTCGCAGCATCACCGACAAGTCCGAGGTCGAGACGCTGGTTTCGCTCGGCGTCAAGCGCGAACCCCTCTCGTATTGGGTGACGACGGCGCTGGCCAACGGCGAGTCGCGGCCGGAGTGGTGCCGCATGGCCTGGTCGGACGAGGGTGAGCTGCTGGCCGCGCACGTCTTCGATTCCTGGTCCGGCCAGGGCGATCCCGGCGACGTGCCGACCTTCGTGCAGCTGCTCGGCCATGTCGATGCCACCGCCGCCACTGCCCTGCTCACGCATGACCTGGCGGCCTTCGGAGCCTCGGCCGTCGAGGCGCGGGTGGTCATCGACACCGACGCCTCCCCCGAGCTGCGGGCCCAGCGGGAGCAGCAGCCCTCGATCCTGACGGCCGCCGGATTCCGGCTGGACGTCGACCGCGTGCGACTCCTGTGGCCCGACGGCGCCCCCACTCGCCGCCCCAGTGGTGTACTGGCCTTCCGACCTGCCGCCGAGTTCTCCGACGACGATCTGTTGCGGATCTTCGCCGCGGTCGGCGACGGCTCCGTTGACAACGGCCAGCGGTCCAATCGCGCGACGGAAGGTCGCGAGGCCGAGGCGGCCGGGCGGCTCCGGCAGGCTCGGCACCGCGACCATCCTGAGCACTGGTTCGTCGTCGGCGTGGACCCGGCCGGCGATGCCGTCGGCTATGTTCCAGGCCGCTCGCGTGCACGGGGACCGGGCCATCATGGCGGAGCTCGGCGTGGTCCAGACGCAGCGCGGCCGTGGTTACGCGGGGCAGCTGCTGGCCTACGGCACGGCCACCGTGCTCGACGACGGCCTCACTCAGATCACCACCGACACCGACCAGGCCAATCGCCGCATGCGGGCGGCCTTCGCCCGTTGCGGCTACGTGGAATTCGCCACCAGGCACGACTTCAGCTGGGCCAGGCCCTGAACCAGGAGGGACACCGACGCGGTGGACGAGGCGGCGGAAGCCGAGGACTGAGTCGCTGCCCTTTCGGTCAGTTCCGGCCAGTACCGAAGAAACCCCGTGCCAGGATGTTCAAATGGGAACAACAGTGGTGGTCGGGGGTAGCCACGGCATCGGCCGACTGGTGGCGGAGCGGGCGGCCGGGCGCGGGGACATCGTGGTGATCACCAGCCGGGACAAGGGCCGCGCCGAGACGGTGGCGACGGAGATCGGCGGCGACGCCAAGGGAATCGCCCTGGATCTGGCCGCACCGACGACGATCGAGGCGGCGCTGGCCGAGGTCGGCGAGGTCGACCACCTGGTGATCACGGCGATCGAGCAGACGGTGCAGAGCATCGGCACGTTCGACGTGGCCGACGCGATCAACTCGGTGACGATCAAGCTGGTGGGCTACGCCGAGACGGTCCGGGTGCTGACCGCGAGGTTCCGGCCGGGGGCGTCGGTGGTGCTGTTCGGCGGCCTGGCCAAGGAACGCCCCTATCCGGGCTCGACGATGGTGACCACGATCAACGCCGGCGTCACCGGCCTGACCCGCACGCTGGCCAAGGAGCTGGCGCCGGTGCGGTTCAACGCGCTGCACTCGGGCGTGGTCGGAGACAGTCCTAAGTGGAGCGCCGTCAAGGACACGCACCCGGCCGTGGCCCGCACGCCACTGGGCCGGCTGGTGACGATGGACGAGGTGGCCGACGCCACGGAGTTCCTGCTGCGCAACGGCGGCATGAACGGCCACGACCTGAACATCGACGGCGGCTGGCTACTGACCTGAGTACTCGGCGAACATCCGGCCGATCCGCTCGGCGCCGTCGGGCTCGAAGAACGCGACGAGGTTGGACGCCGACTTCGCGGCGGCCGCCTCGGCGCGCGGGAACATCGCGGTCTCGTAGGTCTTCAGCGCCGATTCCAGGTCGGAGTGCGAAGCGAGCGCCAACGCCAGCTCGGCGGCGTCGAGCATGGCCAGATTCGCGCCCTCGCCGGCGAAGGGCGACATCAGGTGCGCGGCGTCACCGAGCAGCGTGACGCCGGGCACCCGTTCCCAGCTGTGGCCGACGGGCAGGGCGTGGATCGGCCGCGGCACGAAGACGTCGTCGCCGTCGGCGATCAGTCCGCGCAGCGGCTCGGCGAACTCGTCGAAGATCTCCAGCAGCCGCAATCGGGTCTGCGCCGGGTCGGCGTCGACGACATCGGCGCCGACCCAGTTCTCGTTCTCGTTGCGGATGGCGACGTAGACGCGGATCCGGCCGTCGCCGTTGCGCTGGGCGATGATGCCCTTGCCGTCGCCGAGGCCGTACAGCGAGCCGTGGCCGACGAACGCCGCCAGTGCGGGGTGCTGTGCGTCCACATCGGACAGATGTGTCTCCACGAAGGACAGCCCGGAGTAGACGGGCATGGCGTCCGACAGCAGCGGCCGCACCTTCGACCACGCCCCGTCCGCGCCGACGACCAGGTCGGCCGCGACGGTTTCGCCGTCGCTCAAGGTGATCGACGACAGGGTGACCGCCGTGACCTTGGCTCCCCACCGCACGGTCCCGGCCGGCAGCGACTCGACGAGGATGCGCTTGAGCGCGCTGCGGTCGATCTCCGGGCGGCCGCCCGGCTCGTCCGGGATCTCGTCGATGTACACCACCCCGTTGGCGTCGACCAACCGCATCGCCTCGCCCTCATCACGGGCCAGCGCACGGAATTCGTCGAACAGGCCGGCCTCGCGCAGGGCGCGCTGCGCGGTGTCCTCACGCAGGTCAAGAGTTCCGCCCTGATCACGGGAGGTCGGCGTTTCGTCGAGTTCGTACACAGTGGACTCGATGCCGTTGACGTGCAGGACGCGGGCGAGGGTCAGGCCGCCGAGGCCGCCGCCGACAATGACGATCTTCATGGTAGATCTCCTTCTCCGGGTGTGGGTGTGCCGAAAGCACCGGACAGCAACACGTCGAACATCCAGCGGGACCGCGAGGCGGCGGGGCCGCCGGTCAGCTCCACCGCGTGGGCGGCGATGTTGGGGTAGGTCTGCGCCGAGGCGCCGAGCAGGGCGCTGATCATCAGGTCGTGGTCGGCCGCCGCGCCGCTGGCCCTGCGGGTGCCCTGTTCCACGGCGCTGGCCGTGGCCACCAGCATCAGCAGGTCGACCGTCCATCCGGCCTGCGCCCGCGGCATGCCGCCCTCGGCCAGCCGGGCCAGCACCGCCTCGATCACGGCCAGGTAGTTCGGGCCGCTGAGCCGGGCGACCAGGGCGACCCGGGCCAGACCGGGGTGGTCGAAGAGGACCCGCCGGTAGGACGTCATCACCCGCCACAGCCGGGCCCGCCAGTCGCCGTCCGGGCCGGGGTCGAGCTCCACCCCGCCGAGCAGCTCGTCGAGCATCGCCGCGTGCAGTTCCTCGGTGTCCTTCACGTACACGTAGAGCGAGGCCGGGCCGGTGTCGAGCTCCTTGGCCAGCCGCCGCATGGTCACCTTTTCCATGCCCTCGGACCGCATCACGGCCAGTGCTGTCGCCACGATGCCGTCCCGGCTCAGCGCCGGCTTGGCCGGACGCTCCCGCCGGTTGTAGGTGTCTGCCATACGGCCGACCCTAACGGACGTGTTCGTGGCGAACATGTTCGTCAGACCCGCAGAAAATCGGCGACGAGGTCCAGTGTGCGCTCCGGCGCCTCCATCAGCGGGGCGTGGCCGATCCCGGGCAGCACAACGAACTCCGCCTTCGGAAACCGGGCGGCGTAGGCGCGGCCGTAGTCCAGGCTGACGATGCGGTCGTCCCCGCCCCAGATGAACAGCGTCGGCACGGCGATCCGCTGCACGCGATGCGGCAGCCGCGGATCGCCCTGCGGGTGGCGCGCGGTGTAGTGGAACACGTTGGCGAAGTTGGCGCGCATCTCCTCCGGCAGCCGCGCGTCGTCCACCGACGGCATGCCTACGGGGTGGCCCGGGATCTGCGGGCCGATCACGTCGATCAGCACCAGCCCGGAGATGCGCCGCCCACGGTCGCGGACCGCCATCTCGGCGGCGATCCACCCGCCGAACGAGCTGGCGATCACCCCCACGTCGTCGTGGCCGCCGTCGTCCAACAGGTCGAGGTACTCGATGGCGAGGTCGTCCACGCCCTCGTACCAGTCCGGCCGGGGTGTGCCGTCCCAGCCGGCGTGGGTCGGCGCGAGCACCGTGTCGCCGAAGCGGTCCACGATCGGCTGGACCGAGCGCCGCCCCGGGCCACCGTGCAGAGCGAGCAGTGTCTTGGTCATGAACCGATACTAACGAACATGTTCGTTACGAACAAGTTCGTCGTGGCCGGGGTCACCCGGCGGGTGAGGCAACACCTGGGAGCCAAGCCCGAGCGGCTCTTCTGGCCGACTTCTTCGACAAGGGCGCCTGAGACCTCTTACGCACTGCTTACGCTGGACCGGACGCATGTCACAGCCGGGACCAAAACCGGCCGGGCCCGCGTTGTACGGGCCGGGGGGAAAGAGCAGAGAGGGAGCGATGAGCAACACGACCGAGACCGCGGTGCTGGCCGGTGGCTGCTTCTGGGGCATGCAGGACCTGATCCGGCGGCAGCCCGGCGTGCTGTCCACCCGGGTCGGCTACTCCGGCGGCGACACGCCCAACGCCACCTACCGCAACCACGGCACCCACGCCGAGGCCGTGGAGATCGTCTTCGACCCGAGCGCGACCAGCTATCGGGACCTGCTGGAGTTCTTCTTCCAGGTGCACGACCCGAGCACGAAGAACCGGCAGGGCAACGACATCGGGCTGAGCTACCGGTCGGCGATCTACTACACCAGCGACGAGCAGAAGCGCGTCGCCGAGGACACCATCGCCGACGTCGACGCCTCGGGCCTGTGGCCGGGCAAGGTCGTCACCGAGGTCGAGCCGGCGGGCGACTTCTGGGAGGCCGAGCCGGAGCACCAGGACTACCTGCTGCGCTACCCGAACGGCTACACCTGCCACTTCGTGCGCCCGGGCTGGAAGCTGCCCCGGCGGGCCGAGTCCACGCAGAGTTGATCACCTGACGGTTGCCGCCCCGGTGTGGGGCGGCAGCCGCGTCGCGGCGCGGGTCTTCCGACCCGCGCCTTTTTGCTGTTGATCGTCTGTGCACGGCGCGAAAGTCACCCGATAGTGGCGAGAATCCGGTGTATGACCAGGTGGCAGGCCCGCACGGGAGGGCCGCAGGCACACCGGGCGTCTCAGCGGGGCCGGGACGGGGGGTCACCCACCCGAGGGATGGTTAACTCGGGCGAGTGATGGTCAAGTGCGGCGCGTGATTGCTCTTTCACACGAACTAGCTCTGTCCGCCACCGGTGAACCCGACCTAGACTTGTGCCGAAATTTGCAGATGTAGCTATGCAAATGCGCAGTTGTCCGTCTCGAACGATCCGTAGACACCATGTCGCACGGGCGAGGGAGGGGCTCCATCGTGTTCACTCTCGACTGGTTAGCAGAGACAGCCAGGCATCGCGACCACGTTCTGGTCGGGCTGAGTCCGCAGAACGGACGATACAAGCCGGAATACATCCGGAACCTGATTTTCTGGCTGCAGCCCCGATTCAGATCCATCGACGTGGTCATTCCCGGATTCGAGGCGGCGTACACGCTGGTGGCGGCCGGCCACCCGCCGGCACAGGCGGTGCACCGGGCCCGCCGGGCCTACCGCCAGCTGCGCAATCCGGCCGTGCGAGCCCTGGCCGACCTGGGCGTCCCCGATCCGTCGCGGCACGTGACGAGCTGGACCCGGCTGCACGCCGACGCCGCGTACCGGGCTTCGCTGATCCGCTCACGCAAGGCATATCTGACCGATCCGCGCATTCGACGGGCCTGCCGCGAGATGACGGCCGAGGTGGTCGGCAACGCGGCGGACGGCCAACCGGTCACACAGTGCGATATCGACATCGCGGTTCGCTACGTCATTGCTGAAATTCCGCTGCTCACGGACGGCCCGGACGTCTTCGGCGCCGACAGGAGCGTTTTCGTGTACCACCGTGCCACTCCACTGGTGGCGGCGATCGCGGACAGCGGCTCCATTCTCACCGCGGCGCCCGGCCAGACGTGGGCGATCGTCAGCCAGGAGGAGGAAAATCGTGACGGACACGATCGAACCGGAACTCCCGCTGCAATACCCGTTTCCGCTCGGTGACACCGGCGCGCTCCCCCCGCTGACCGCCTGGGCCCAACGCGCCAAACCGGTGTGCCCGGTCCGGCTGCCCAGCGGCGTCACGGCCTGGATGCTGACGCGCAAGGACGACGTGGCCCAGATGCTGGCCGACAACCGGTTCAGCCGGAACCTGGCCGAGCCCGGCTCGCCCCGCATGGTCGGCGAGGACCTCACCTCGGTGCACGACGCGATCTTCAACCTCGACCCGCCGGCGCACGGTCGGGTGCGGCAGGTGCTCAGCGGCTGGTTCACCCGCCGCGCGGTGCAGCGCCACCGGCCGCTGTTCGCCCGCCACGCCCACCGGCTGCTGGATCAGCTGTCGGCCGGCCCCAACCCGGCCGACCTGGTGGAGGCCTACTCGGCGCCGCTGCCGCTGGACGCCATGGGCGAGCTGATGGGCGTGCCGCCGGAGCTGGCGGCGGAGTGCCGGCAGGTCTACCCGATGAGCCTGGACCTGTCCTCGACGCCGGAGGCCGTGGAGAAGGAGACCGACGCCGCCAAGCAGTTCATCGCCCGGCTGATCGCCGCCCGCCGCGCGGATCCGGCGCCCGACACGCCCGTGCACACGCTGCTCGAAGCCCGCCGCGAGGGCGTGATCAGCGAGTCGGAGATGTTCGGCACGCTGTTCCTGATCTTCGTCACCTCGTTCGACCCGCTGGTGGCCCCGCTGACCACCGGCCCCATGATCCTCATGTTGCACCGCAGGCAACTCGTCGAGTGCGTGGCCGACCCCTCGTTGTGGCCCAAGGCGGTCGAGGAGGTGCTGCGCTACTTCCACAACGGCGGCCTGGGTTTCCCGCGCATCGCCCGCGAGGACGTGGAGCTGAACGGCACCATGATCCGGCAGGGCGACGCCGTGGTGGTGCCGATGCAGGCGGTCACGTGGGACCCGCGGCACTACCGCAACCCCGAGCGGTTCAACATCCACCGGGCCACCGACGGCTCCGCCACGTTCGGCGCCGGGCCGCACTACTGCCTCGGCTCGCAGCTCGCCCGTGTCGTGCTCCAGGAGGCGTTTTCCGCGCTGTTCCAACGGTTTCCGACGTTGGACCTGGCGGTCAGCGAGCGGGAGCTGCCGTGGGACCCGAACCGCATGTTCACCCGCCCGATGCAGCTGCCGGTGACCTGGTGAGGAGTGCCGTGACCACAAGCCAGTTCGACGAGTTGGCCTACCTGTACGAGCGCAGCTTCGACGTGTGGCCGTACCGGCGGGACGTGGAGCAGCATTCGGTGCTGACGGCGCTGGGCGACGTGACCGGGTTGGCGGCGCTGGATCTCGGCTGCGGCGCCGGCTCGTACACCCGGCTGCTGGCCGAACGCGGGGCGCGGCCGGTGGTCGGCATCGACGGCGCCGCCGGCATGATCGAGCACGCCTGGCGGCGCGAGGCCGAGGACCCGACCGGGGCGAGCTTCGTGCTCCAGGACGCGTCGGAGCCGATCGCCGGCGCCTTCGACGTGGTGCTCGCCGTGCACCTGCTGCCGTACGCGGACACCTACGACGCCCTGGCCGCGATGTGCGCCTCGGCCCGATCGGCGCTGGCCGGCCCGGGAAAGCGATTCGTGACGGTGACCATCAATCCCGGTTTCGCCCGCGAGCCGGGTTACTACCTGCGGTACGGATTCGACTTGATAGCCCCTTCGGCTGAACTTTCCGACGGTGATCCGATTCGGCTGCGCAGCGAGTTCCTGGGCGGCACGATCGACGTCACCCCGCACAACTGGTCACGGGCGAGCCAGGAACAGGCCCTGCTCGGGGCCGGCTTCCGGCAGGTCACGTGGTGGGATCCGGTCTGCTCCCCTACCGCCGATGTGGTCCACTTCGGTGATTATCTGCGCCGACCGCCGACCCTCGTTGTCACCGCGACCGCATGAGGCTGTACTAGTGTTCCGCGGCGAATCAAGGGCGTCCGCCGAACGTAGAAGTGAAAGCGGGAGGTCATGCTCGTGCACGAATCCGCGTGGATGCCGACGGGGCTGGATCCGGAAGTGCCCAGCGCCGCCCGGGTGTACGACTATTTCCTCGGCGGCTACCACAACCTGGCCATCGACCGGGAGTTCGCGCACCGGGCCCAGGAGACGATGCCGGACCTGCCGGTGATCCTGCGCACCTCGCGCCGGTTCCTGCGGCGGGCCGTGCACTACCTGCTCGACCAGGGCATCACCCAGTTCCTCGACCTGGGCTCCGGCATTCCCACCGCCGGCAACGTGCACGAGATCGCGCAGGAGGTCGCCCCGCACGCGCGGGTCGTGTACGTGGACCGGGACTCCGTGGCCATCGCGCACTCGGCGCTGATGCTGGAGAAGAACGCGAACGCCGCCGCGCTGCGGGCCGACCTGCGGGTGCCGCGGGACGTGCTGCGCAGCGAGGTCGTGCTGAACATGCTGGACCTGTCCCAGCCGGTGGCGGTGCTGATGTCGGCGGTGCTGCACTTCGTCGAGGACGACGCCGAGGCGCAGGCCATCGTGGCGGCCTATCGCAACGCCCTGGCCGCCGACAGCTACGTGGTGATCTCCCAGGGCACCCAGGACTCAGCCGGGGAGCAGGGCGAGCAGGTGATCCGCCTGTACGACGAGACCGACAGCCCCTTCACGGCCCGCGACCGCGACCAGTTCACGCGGCTGTTCAAGGGGCTGGAGCTGATCGAGCCCGGGGTGGTCTACGTGCCGCAGTGGCGGCCGGAGACGCCGGAGGACGTGGACGAGCACCCCGAACGCAGCTGCGCCTACGGCGCGATCGGGCGCAAGCCGCTGTACTGAGTAGCATTTGCCCATGGTGAGCCGCGACAACCAACTGGGTGAGTTCCTGCGGGCCGGCCGCGCCCGGCTGGAGCCCTCGGAGGCGGGTCTGCCCGGCGACACGACCACGCGTCGGGTCGCGGGTTTGCGCCGCGAGGAGGTGGCGGTGCTGTCCGGGGTCAGTGCCGACTACTACACACGGTTGGAGCAAGGGCGCGAACGGAATCCTTCCGCCCAGGTCGTGACGGCGTTGGCCCGGGCCCTGCAACTGGGCCCGGACGCCCGTGATCACCTGCACCGGCTGGCCGGGCTTCACCCGGGCGTGCCGGGTGTGCCGCCGACGCGGGTGGATCCGTCGTTGGTGCAGCTGTTGGACGCCTTCCCGCGGGCGGCCGCCTACGTGCTGGGGCCGGCCTTCGACGTCCTGGCCGCCAACCGGGTCGCCGAGGCGCTGCTGTCGCCCTTCGGCGGCGAGCGGAACATGCCGCGGATCCTGTTCACACACTCGGCGGCCCGGGCCGTGTTCGTCGAGTGGCCGCTGGTGGCCGGGGCCACCGTGCACGCCTTGCGGCTCAACGCCGGGCTCTTCCCGTCCGATCCGGGGATCTCCGCGCTGGTGGCCGAGCTGTCGGCCGAGTCGGCCGAGTTCCGTGAGCTGTGGGCCGACCACACCGTTGCCGGGCTCATGCGGGCGTACAAGGTCTTTGTGCATCCTCGGGTGGGGCGAGTGGAACTCACGTACCAGACCTTCGACGTGAAGGACGCACCCGGGCAGCAGCTGCTGGTCGGCACGGCGGAGAGCCTGGCCGCCCAGGACGCCATCGACCAGCTGGCGGCGCTGGCGAGTGCCTCGCACTGACATCGGATTGCGTAAGGTCGCGCGGTTAGTATGTGCCGGTGATCAACATGGAGGTGCGTCGGGAGTTGTGCGGTGCAGTCGTGGCTCGTGCAAAGAGTGGCGTTGCGTGGGAGACGACGCTCGTCGACCTCGACCGGACGGCCTTTCCCCTGATCGGCGCGCTGATTCCCTATGGGGACGCGGTGTTCAACGAGCTGCAGGTTCCGGAGCTGCTGCGGGAGTTGGACCGACTGCCCGCGGACCGTGGCGGCGCCTGGATGGACGAGGCGCGCGATCTGTGCGACCTCGTGCTGCGTGGAACGCACCACTACCTGGTATTCGTCGGCGACTGAAGCCGCGACACCAGGTGCCGCACACCTAGGAAGCGGCGGCCTTCCTGGACGCCGTCGCCCGGTGAACGCTGTTCTCGTGACAGAGATTCTCGAGGTGACGGTGCTCCGGCCGGCGGCCGGTCTGACGGCGGACGACTTCGTCGCGGCGAACGACGACATCAACGACTACCTACGCCAGCGGCCGGGCTTTCGGTGGCGGCGGATCGCGGTCGCCGAAGACGGGACGGTGGTCGACATCGTGGCCTACGACAGCATGGCGCAGGCCGAGGCCGGCGCGGCCGGCATCACCGGGGAGATGGCCGGCTCCCCCGTGCACGACACCATCGACCACCGCTCGGTGCAGTGGCGCCTGACGAAGGTGACGCAGCACATCGACCGCGGTTGACAACCCCTGGCGCCCCACTCACGATAACTGACTGGCGAGCCAGTTATCTCACTCTGGGGCGACGATGCGGCGACTGGGCGTGTTCCGTGATCCTGCGTCGGTGGCGGTGGTCGGCGCCTCGGACAACCGGTCCAAATGGGGCTACTGGCTGGCCTCCGGGGCGCTGACCGGCGCTCATCGTCGCCGGGTGGACCTGGTCAACCGGCGCGGCGGCGTGGTTTGCGGTCGGCCGTGTGCCACCAGCCTCACCGAGCTCGACGCCGTGCCGGAGCTGGTGGTGCTGTGCGTGCCTGCGGAACACGTGCCGGATGTCGTGACCGAAGGGCTTTCCCTGGGGGTCAAGGGGTTCCTCGGCATCACGGCCGGCGTTGCCGACGAACCGCAGCTGGCGCAACGGATCCGGGCCGGCGGGGCGCGGCTGGTGGGCGCGAACAGCCTGGGCATCGTCGACACGGCAACGGATCTGCGCCTGGCGTGGGGCAGCTTCACCCCGGGCCCGCTGGCCATCGTGTCGCAGAGTGGGCAGGTCGGCTCGGAGCTGGCGCTGCTCGGCGCGCGGCAAGGGCTGGGGATCTCCCGGTTCGTCTCGCTCGGCAACGCCAGCGACGTCACGGCGACGGAGCTGCTGGCCGACCTCGCCGACCACGAGTCGACGCGGGTCGTGGCGGTCTATCTGGAGAACTTCTCCAACGGCATGGCGCTGGTCGAGGCGCTGCGCGCGATCGACAAGCCGAAGCTGCTGCTGACCGTCGGCGGCAGCGCGGCGAGCACCCGCCTGGCCCGCTCCCACACCGGGTCCCTGACCTCGCCGCTGGACGTCGTGGACGCCGCCTGCCGGGCCGCCGGAGTCGCGCGGGTGCGCACGCCGGCCGAGCTGATCGACGTCGCCCGCGCCGTGCTGGCCACAAGACCGCTGCGCGGCGACCGGGTGGCGATCATCGGCGACAGCGGCGGCCAGTGCGGGATCGCGGCGGATGTGGCGCACGCCCACGACCTGCACGTTCCCCAGTTCTCCCAGGACATCGGCGTCGACCTGCCGGCCCAGGCCGCGCAGCACAATCCCGTGGACCTGGCCGGGGCGGGCGAACAGGATCTGGCCAACTACGCCCTCGTCACCGAGGCGGTGCTGCGGTCCGATGACGTGGACGCGGCCGTGCTCACCGGCTACTTCGGACGGTACGGGCTGGACATCCCGGTCATCGCCGACCGGGAGATCGCCGTGGCGCAACGGATCGGCGAGATCGCGGCGACCACCGGCAAGCCGGTGCTGGTGCACTCCATGGGCCCGAACAGCGCCACCGCCCACGCCCTGTGGGCCGCCGGCGTGCCGACGTACGACCGCATCGAGCCGGCCATCACCGCGCTGACCGGCCTGGCCGCCCTCGGCCGCCCCGCCGAGCTACCGCTCCCCTACCAGACCCGGCCGATCGGCGTCCTGCCCGACGGCTACTGGGAGACACGCCAAGTCCTGGTCGACGTCGGCTTTCCGCGCGGCCTGGTCGTTCGCCGCCGTGAGGACCTCGACCACGCCAGCTGGCTGACCTCGCCGTACGTGCTCAAGGCGGGGTGGTTGGAGCACAAGAGCGAAGCCGGCGGCGTCCGCACGGGGCTGTCCACCCTGGAGCGGCTGGCCGAGGCCTTCGACGAGATGGCCGCCCGGCTCGGCCCCGGCGAGTACGTCGTCGAGGAGCAGGACACCCGCCCGGACACCGTGGAGATCCTGGTCGGGGCCCGCCGCGACCCCGACTTCGGCCCGCTGGTCGTGGTCGGCGCCGGCGGCACGGAGACCGAGCTGCACCACGACATCGCCACCGAGCTGGCCCCGGTTTCCCCGGCGACGGCACGGGAAATGCTGGGCCGGCTGCGCTGTGCGAAGCTACTGCACGGCTGGCGCGGCCGACCGCCGGTCGACCTCGACGGGCTCGCCGCCCTGGTGCATCGGGTGTCGCTGCTGGTCGCGGCCTCGCCGCTGGTCGGAGAGCTGGAGCTGAACCCCGTCCGGGTCGGGCCGGACGGGCCGGTCGCCGTGGACGCGCTGATCATCGGGACCAGACCGCACAAGGAGGCACGCCGCGCATGACCATCCACTTCCCGGCCTGGCCGCTCACCGACGAGCAGCGGCAGATCGTCCAGCTGTGCCACGACTTCGCGGCCAAGGAGATCCGGCCGCGGGCGCGTGAGGTGGACGAGGCGGACGTGGTGACCCCGGTCGACCTGTTCGCCCGGGCGGCCGAGGTCGGCATCACCAACTTCATGCTGCCCGATCAGTACGGGGGCGGCGGCTTCACCGACGTGTTCACCCAGTGCCTGGTCCAGGAGGAGCTGTGCTGGGGCGACCCCGGCATCGGCAACCTGCTGTGCTCCAACGGTTTTTTCGCCGACCCGATCCTCGTGCTGGGCACCGAGGAGCAGAAGGAGACGTGGCTGCGGCCGCTGACCGGCCCGGACTCCCCGATGACGGCACTGGCCACCACCGAGCCCAACGCCGGCTCCGACGCGGCGGCGATGATCACCACGGCCCGGCGGGTCGAGGGCGGCTACGAGCTGACCGGCCAGAAGGCGTGGATCTCCAACGCCGGCGCGGCCCGCTACTACGTGGTGTTCGCCAAGACCGACCGCAGCAAGCGATCCTCCGGCGTGACGGCGTTCCTGCTCGAACGGGACGCGCCGGGGCTGCGGTTCGGCGAGCCGATGCGCAAGATGGGCCAACGGGCCATCGTGTGCCGGGAAGTCTTCTTCGACAACGTCTTCGTGCCGGCGCACGACCGCCTCGGCGACGAGGGTCTCGGCTTTCACGGCCTGATGGGCACTTTCGACATCTCGCGGGTGATACTCGGCTCCGCCGCGGTCGGGGCCGCCCGCGCGGCCTACGAGTTCGCGCTGGACTATGCCCGTAACCGCAAGCAGTTCGGGGTGCCGATCATCGAACACCAGGCCGTGGCCTTCCGGCTGGCCGACATGGCCACCCGGATCGAGTCGGCCCGGCTGCTGGTGCACCACGCGGCCCGGCAGATCGACGCCGGCCAGCGGGTCACCGGCCTGGCCGCGATGGCCAAGCTGACCGCATCGGAGACGGCCATGTTCGTCACCTGGGCCGCCGTGCAGACGCTGGGCGGCTGGGGCTACTCGCGGGAGTTCCCGGTGGAGCAGTGGATGCGGGATGTGAAGCTGGAGGAGATCGAGGAGGGCACCTCGGACATCATGCGCCTGGTGATCTCCCGCCATCTCTGACCGGCGGGCCAGTTATCTATACTCACGGTCACACCCATCGGAAGGAGTGACCGTGCCGCGTCCGAGCGTCGAGGCCGAGCGCAGGGCGCAGATCCTGGACGCCACCTGCGAGGTCATCGCCGAGTCCGGCATACAGGAGCTGCGGCTGACCGACGTGGCGACGCGAGCGGGCGTCAGTTCCGGCACGATCCACTACTACTTCGACAGCAAGCAGGCCCTGCTGCACGCCGCCTTCGAGCACAACTACCGGCACTCGCTGGAGCGCCGGGCGGCCGTGCTGGCCGCCGGCGGCGATCCGCTGGAGCTGCTGACCCGGCTCGTCGAGTCGTACGCGCCGCTGGACGCGGAGAGCGTCTCGGCGTGGCGGGTGTGGGCCGAGCTGTGGGTGCACGGGCTGCGCGAGCCGGAGTTGCAGGAACTCAACGAGAACATCTACGGCGACTGGCGGCGCACCGTGGTCGGCCTGCTGCGCGACGCCCAGGACCAGAGGCTGATCGGCGACGGGGATCCCGTGCTGATGGCCAACACCGTGGTCGGGATGATCGACGGGCTGGCCATCCAGGTGCTGCTCGGGTCGCACAACATGACCGTGGACCGCATGCGCGCCACCTGCCAGGCCTACCTGAGCGGGCTGGCGGTCTAGTACCGCTGCGCGTAGTGCGTCGGGGACTCCCCGAACATCTTGGTGAAGTCCCGGACGAAGTGGGCCTGGTCGGCGTAGCCGAGCTCGGCCGCCAGCCCGGCCCAGTCGATCGTCGCGCCCTTGGCCAGCCGCTCGGTCACCTCGTGCAGGCGGTAGCGCCGGATCACCCACTTCGGGTTGATGCCCACGTAGTCGGCGAACAGCCGCTGCAACTGCCGGACGGGCCGGCCGAGCTCGTCGACGCGGGTGATCTCCGGCTTGGCGGCGATCGTGGCGACGAGGTCCGCCGCCTCTTCCGCCCGCGGATCGGGCTCCGGCCGGCGCCGGCGCAGCATCGCCTCGACGGCCTCGACCGTCGGCTCGGTGGGAATGTCGTCGAAGATCTCCGCCGCCGGCAGCTGGCGGTCGGTGATCGTGGCGACCGGCCGTCCCAGGAACGGGCGGAAGCCGCCGGGCCGGAAGGCCACGCCGACAACGGTGCGATCTCCCTCCAGCACACGGATTCCGTGCTTGCTGCCGACCCCGGTGACCACCGCAGTGCCGTCGTCGGCGACGGTCAGGTGACGCGGGGAGGAGAGGATTGTTGGTGGGTGCCTCGACGGCCTCGACCGTCGGCTCGGTGGGAATGTCGTCGAAGATCTCCGCCGCCGGCAGCTGGCGGTCGGTGATCGTGGCGACCGGCCGTCCCAGGAACGGGCGGAAGCCGCCGGGCCGGAAGGCCACGCCGACAACGGTGCGATCTCCCTCCAGCACACGGATTCCGTGCTTGCTGCCGACCCCGGTGACCACCGCAGTGCCGTCGTCGGCGACGGTCAGGTTGACGCGGGGATAGGGCACGATCTTCTGGCGGTACGGCTGCGCGTACGACCAGCTGACGAGCCAGTAGTGGTCGACGAAGGCGGCCAGATCGGGCGACGGCTGCGGGAAGTCGTGCCGCTGGAACCGGCGCCACGCGCCGCCCAGCTCCCGTTCGTCCCTCACCGACCCGATTCTAGTGTCGCGTTTGTTCAATACAGGGCCGCCGGTTTTGGCTTGACTGCCGTCCATGCTGATCGAACGGGCCGCCGCGCCACTGCTCGCCCTCATCCCCGCGCTGGAGCCACACCTGGACGCCCAGACGCCCTGCACCGAATACACCGTCCGCGGGCTGATCAATCACCTGTTGTTCTGGGCGCCGTCGCTCGCCGGCGGCGCGACCAAGGAGGCCATCGCGCCGCCGGCCGCGTCGGAGGCGGACCTCGACCTCACCGGCGGCGACTGCCTGGCCAGCCTGACGGCTGCGGTCACCGCGGTGGTGAAGGCCTGGAGCGACCCGGCGGCCTGGCAGGGTGTGACGCACATGGGCAGTCCGATGGAGCTGCCGGCGGAGCTGGTGGGCTCCATGATCGCCGGCGAGTTCGTGGTGCATGGCTGGGACCTCGCCCGGGCCGCCGGCCGGGATCTGGACGTGGACCCGGACATCGAGGCGGAGGTGGAGTCCGGGCTGGCCCAGAACGCCGAGCTGGGCCGGCAGATGGGGATTTTCGGGCCGGAGGTCGCGGTGCCGGACAACGCCCCGGCGATGCACCGGATCCTCGGCCTGACCGGCCGCGATCCACAGTGGACGGTCAGCTGACGAAGGCCCGCACCGCCGCGAAGCCCTCGCGCATCGCCTCGGCCAGCGGCACCGGCCGGTCGGCCTCGATCCACCGGTGGAAGGCCATCCGGCCGGTCGCGATGGCCACCTCGGCCACCAGGGAGGCCTCGGCGACGCCTCGTTCCCGTAGCGCCGAGGCCAGGGCCGCGGTCCAGGCGGCGAACTTGGCCAGCTCCCGTTCCCGCAGCTCGGCGTTCTGCTCGATGATCCGCTCGCGGCGGAGCAGCCGGTCCCGGCGGGCGTGGGCCGACTCCGACAGCGCCGCGAAGCCCACCAGCACGGCCTCCATGGGCGAGGCCTCCGGCGGCGCGGCGCGGACCCCGTCGGCGATGGTCTCGGCCAGCCGGGTCTCGTCGCCGAACAGGACCTCCTTCTTGTCGGCGAAGTGCCGGAAGAAGGTCCGCTCGGTGAGCCCGGCGCGCGCGGCCACCTCGGCCGCCGTCACCTCGGCGAAGCCCCGCTCGCCGTAGAGCTCCAGCGCCGCGTCCTGAAGCCGGCGGCGTCCGTCCGGCTGCCAACGAGCCATGGATCACACCCTACCTGTGATGACAGCGCCTGACATCACGACCTACTCTGATGACAGTCGCTGACATCAGGGAGGTAGCCATGATCAGGCCCGACGTGCAGGCGTTGCTGGAGCAGATCCCGCCGGAGAGCGGCACGCCGACGGCGGAGGCCGTCCGCGAGTCCATGCGCATGCTGGCCACGGTGGTCGACCTGCCGGAGCCGCCGCTGGCCACGGCCCGCATGCTGGAGACGGCCCCGCTGCCGACGCTGTTGCTGGACCGCCGCGAGCACCGCGGCGCCGGCCCGGTGCTGCTGTGGTTCCACGGCGGGGGCTTCGTCTTCGGCGGCATCGACACGCACCGGTCGCTCGCGGCGGACATGGCCCAGCGCCTGGACCTGCCGGTGCTGCTCGTCGACTACCGCCTCGCGCCGGAGGCGCCGTACCCGGCGGCCGTCGACGACGCTGAGGACGTCGCCCGCTGGCTGGCCACCAGCCCGTCCGAGCTGGACCGCGAGGTCACCGGCCTGGTCCTCGGCGGCGACAGCGCCGGCGGCACCCTGACCATCGTCACGGCGATGGCGCTGCGGGACCGGCCGGCGGAGGTGCCGGTGGTGGCGCAGATGCTGATGTGGCCGGCCACGGATCTGGTGGGCAAGTACCCGTCGCAGCGGGAGTTCGCCAACGGCTACCTGCTCACCGACGAGAGCCGGGCCTTCTACCAGGACGCCTACCGGCCGGTGATCACCGACGTCCGGGCGTCGCCGATGCAGGGCGTCTTCACCGACCTGCCGCCTGCCGTGGTGCTGACCGCCGGCCTCGACCCGCTGCGTGACGAGGGCCGCGCCTACGCCGCCGCGTTGATCACCGCCGGCGTGCCGACCTCGTACTTCGAGGCGGTCGGCAACATCCACGCGCTCGGCCTGCTGCGCAAGGCGATCCCCTCTTCGGTGACCGACATCGCCCAGGCCCTGAACGCACTGAAAGCCCAGATCGGCGGCCTGGCCTGAGAGATGCCGACCACATCGCCGCCGTGTCGGAAATTCGTTCCCAGACGAGGCGGTTGACCTTGATGGATGAGGGAGGCGGCGATGGCGGCTATCGGGTGGGCCGAGGAACACAAGCCGTTCCCATGGCGCACGATCCTGCACTGGGCGGTCGTGGGAGCCGCCCTCGGCTGGGTCGTGTGGCGCATCCCGGACATGGTTTCCCAGTTCACGGCCACGGGTGTGCACCTGGACACCGTGCACTGGGGTTGGCTGCTGGTGGCGGTGCTGAGCGGCGCGGGCGCGCTCGCGGTGTACGGCGAACTGCACCGGCAGCTGTTGGTCGTGGGCGGTGCCGAGCTGCCGGCCGGCACCGTCCAGGGCATCAACTTCGCGCAGAACGCCGTCTCGACGACCGTGCCGGTGGTCGGCGGGGCCGGGTCGTTGGGCTACGGCATCACGCAGCTGCGCAAGCGGGGCGTGGCCGGGCCCGTGGCCGCCTGGTCGGTACTGATGGCCGGCTTGATCGCCACCGTGACGCTGATCGTCATCGGGGCCCTGGCGCTGGCCGTCACGGGTCAACTGCCGGCGCTCGTGGCCGTGCCCATCGCTTTGGCCATCGGCTTCGGCACCTTCGGCGCGTGGCAGCTGCTCTCCCACCCCGCACTGCTGCGACGCCTCGTTCCTGGCCGTTGGGCCGCCAAGGCCGACGCCTTGTCGGACAACGTGGCGTCGCTGCGCCCCAGCGGCCGCCGCTGGTTGGCGCTGGTCGGCGTGGCCATGCTGAGCTGGGTCCTCGACTTCGTGACGCTGGTGGCCAGCGTGCTCAGCGTCGACGTCGAGGTGCCGTGGGCCGCGCTGGTCGTCGGCTTCCTCGTCGTGCAGGGCAGCATCGCGTTGCAGATCCTCCCCGGCGGCGCCGGTCTAGCCGAGACCGGCCTGCTGGGCGTGCTGCTCGGCGCCGGCATCGCCGCCGCCCCGGCCGGCGTGATCGTCCTGTTCTACCGGGCCATCACGTGGCTGGGTTTGGCCGTGGCGGGTTGGGTCGTCTATGCGGTCATGCCGCGGCTGCGCACTGCCCGCCTTGAGCCCGCCTTCTAGGTGAGCCAGGTCACACTCATATCCGGGACATATGGTGTGATACCGACAGATACTTCGCCCGTGCCGAGAAGATTATCCGTCGTCGCCGCGGTCGCCGCGGCCATGGTGACCGTGACCATCGCGCCCGCGCTCGCCGTCTCCGGCGGCACCGGCAGCTATGGCTTCGCAGCCAAGCTCACCGCCGACGGCCGTGCGTGCAGCGGCGCGCTCGTCGCCCCGGCCTGGGTGATCACCGCGGCCAGCTGCTTCCCCGAGAACGCCGACGGCGGTTCGCCGGCCAAGGACACCACTGTCGTGGTCGGGCGGTCGGATCTGTCCACAACGAACGGTGTCGTCGCCCACGTGTCGACGCTGGTGCCCGACGCCGGCCACACCGTGATGCTGGCCAAGCTGGACAAGGCCGCCACCGACATCGCCCCGGTGACGCTGACCAGCGCCGCGCCCGTCGCCGGCACCACGGTTCGGCTCGCCGGCTTCGGCCGCACCGCCACCGAGTGGCTGCCAAACCTGTTGCACACCAACACGTTCACCGTCGGCACGGTCGACGCCGCGCAGTTGGTGTTGCAGAGCCCCGACTCCGACGCGTGCAAGGGCGACGCCGGCGCGCCGGCCTTCCAGGAGGTCGACGGCAAGTCCGTGCTCGTCGGCGTGACGACTTCCTCGTTGCAGCACGGATGCGTGGGCGTCGAGCAGCCGCAGCAGGGCACCACCGAGGTTCGCGCCGACACGCTCGCGGCGTGGATCGGGCAGCAGACCGCGCCGCAGCAGATCTCGTGCACGCCGGCCACGGTGTGGTCGCAGCGCGATGACGGACTGCTGTGGAAGTACGTGCACAACGGCCCCGGCGACGGCTCGATCAGCTGGGTCACGCCGACCGCCTCCGTCGGCAGCGGCTGGCTCGGGCACCTGCTCGCCGGCCCCGACGGCGTGGTGTACGACATCCACAAGAACACCGGCACCGCCGACCCCAACCCGGACGGCACCCTCAAGCGCTGGGTGTGGACCGGCACCAAGTGGACCGGCGGCGGCAAGGTCGGCAGCAGCTGGCAGCGCTACTTCACGCCCGAGTACGTCAACCGCATCACCGTCGACTCGCAGGGCCGGATCTTCGCCATCGACACCACCGGCGCGCTGCGCATGTACGCCTGGAACAACACCACCGGCACCTTCGACAACCCCGGCGGCGAGGTGCTCGGCACCGGCTGGGCCCAGTACAACTCGATCACCGCCGCCGGCGACGGCGTGCTGTACGCCCGCAACCCCGCCGGCAACCTCTACCGGTACCAGTACTCGGTCGCCACCAGGACCTGGCTCCAGCGGGCCGAGCTGGTCGGCAGCGGCTGGCAGAAGTTCAGCGAGATCTTCTCGCCGGGCGGGGACGTGCTGTACGGCCGGTTCTTCCCGACCACGTCCAACGCCAAGCTGCTGTGGTTCCGGCGTGACGACCGGACCGACACGTGGATCGAGGCCACCGGCAAGGTCGTCGGCTCCGGCTGGAACACGCAGCTGCACGTGGCCGCCGATCCTTCGGCCTGCGCTCCGTCGAACTGATGTTTCGCTGACCGGCGGCCCTCTTCGTGCCGTCGGTCAGCGGCGCATCGCCTGGATCCGGGCCTTGGTGTCCGGGTCGTCGAGCAGCTCGCCGAACACCTGCGACTCCCGCACCATCTGGTCGTGCGCGTGGATCGTGTCGTGCACCAGCTTGCGGGTCTGTTCCAGCGACCTCTCCGGCTTGGCCAGCAGCGCCGCCACCCGGTCCTTGAGCCGGGCTTCGAGGGCTTCGGCGTCGTCGAGGACTTCGTTCACCAGCCCCAGTTCTTGCGCCTTCCTGGCCGGCACACGGTCGCCGAACAGCAGCAGTTCGGCGGCCCGGTGGCGGCCGATGCGCTGCGTCAGCAGGAGGCTGCTGCCGAACTCCGGCACCAGGCCGATGTTGACGAAGGGGAACTGGAGGTAGCTGCGCTCCGTCGCGTAGACGAGGTCGCAGTGCAGCAGGACCGTCGCCCCGATGCCGACCGCCGGGCCGTCGACCGCCGCGACCAGGACCGCCTTCGTGTCCAGGACCGCCTCCTGGAACTCCCGCACGGCGTCGTTCGCCTTGAAGTCGTCGAGGAAATCGCCCAGGTCGTTGCCCGCGCTGAACGCGCCGCCCGCGCCGGCGAGCACCACCACCCTGGCCTCTTCGGCCTGCCGCAGCACCGTCCCCAGCTCGCGGTACATCGCCGTGGTCAGCGCGTTGCGCTTGGCCGGACGGTTGATCGCGACCGTCAGCGTCTGCCCGTCCACCGCCGTGGTGATCTCGTCCATGGCCAGCACGGTACCATTTTGAAACCTAGCCGGCCGCCATCTGGACAGCTGCGCATTGCCGTCGTCGACATGCCCGTCGGCGCGCATGTAGTGCCGGGCGTCGCCTGCCACTTCCCCGGCCAGCGCCCGCAACAGCCAGTCCGCCGCGAAGCCGATCGCCTCCGCCGCCTCGCGGGTGGTTCTCGTTCTCGCCACACCTTCGAAGCCGGCCCGGCCACGTCTCCCGCTCCCACACCGAGACGGACCGCCGCTCCGAGCGTCAGCAGCTCATCTCCGAGGCCACCTCGACATCCCCCAGATCGTTGCCACATCAGACCTTCTGCGCTCCCCACCTGGCGTTGACGGATGTCTGTGCCGTCGCGGCCTTGCCACCCGAACCCGTGGCCCCGCCAGCCGCACCTCGCATGCCGGAAAATCCCGCCCCTTGCCTCAAGACCTGCTCAAGCCCCGGAACCCCACCGCGCCCACTCCCGTTCCACAACCACGGACATCACAGCCAGGGGGCCGGCATGCACGGAGAGCGACTCAACAACGGACTGACGGCGATTGCCGTGGGGGACGGGGCGGCACTGGTCACGCTGCCCGGGCTGGGCAACGGGGCGGATCTGGCGGTGAAGGTGCCGAGGATGGTGGCGCTGTCGGCGAAGACGCTGGCGAGAGGGTTTCGCAGGCGGGTGCATCACATCCAGAGGCCGACGGAGATGCCCCGAGGGACGACGATCGAGGAGCTGGCGGGGTGGCACGCGGAGGCGCTGAGGGAGAGGTTTGACGGCCCCGTCGACGTGATGGGGACGTCGGCGGGAGGGATCACGGCGCTGCAACTGGCGATGGATCACCCGGACGTGGTGCGAAGGCTGGTTCTGTGCACAGCGGCGAGTAGGCCGAGTGAAGAAGGCAAAAGGGCGCTGCTGAGGCTGATGAGGGAGGAGCGGCGAGGGAAGCACGACCCCTGGGCGGCGAGTGGGCTGATCACCCGGGGACCCCTACGACTCCTGACCACAGTGGTGTACACGGTGGCATCGCTGACGAACAACAAGAGGGCGCCGGGCGAAGCGGAAATGGTGGAAGCGGCGCAGGGATGGGACGTCACGGAGAGGCTGGGCGAAGTCCAGGCGCCGACGCTGGTGATCGCGGGAACACGGGATGCGCTGGTGCCGGTCGAGTATGCCCGGGCGACGGCGGAACGGATCCCGAACGCGAGGCTGCTGCTGATCGAAGGCGGGGATCACCTGACGACGATGTTCAACGGGCGGGTGTCGCCGACGATTCGAGGGTTCCTGGACTACCGGTGATGGGCCAAAGCCTGGTGGGCATCGGCGGCGCTGCTGGCGGGCTCGGTGTGCACGGTGGCGGCGGCGAGCCGGGGCACGGCATGCACCAAGCGGTGCTCGACGTCATGGGCGATGCGGTGAGCCTGCTCGACGGTGAGCGCGGCGTCGACGGTGACGGCGAGCTCGGCGCGGAGGGTGTGGCCGATCCAACGCATGCGAACCTGGCCGACGAGCTGGACATCGGGGACGGCGGAGGCGGTGCGTTCCACCAGGTCGACCACAACGGGGTCGACGGCGTCCATGAGGCGGCGGAACACCTCGCGGGCGGCGTCACGGAGCACGAACAAGATCGCGACGGTGATGCCGAGGCCGATAACCGGGTCGGCCAAAGGAAAACCGAGGGCCACGCCGCCGGCGCCGAGCACGACGGCCAGTGAGGTGAAGCCGTCGGTACGGGCATGCAGGCCATCGGCGACCAGAGCCGCGGAGCCGATGCGACGGCCGACGACGATGCGGTAGCGGGCAACGATCTCGTTGCCCAGGAAGCCAATCACGCCCGCGGCCGCGACAACCCACAGGTGACTCACGGGCTGCGGATGGAGAAGGCGGTCGACGGCCTCCCAACCGGCGATCACGGCGGAACCGGCGATGATCAGCACCACGGCCACACCGGCCAAGTCCTCGGCGCGGCCGAGACCATAGGTGTAGCGGCGGGTGGCCGCGCGGCGCCCCAACAGGAAAGCGACCCCGAGCGGCGCCGCGGTCAACGCGTCGGCGAAGTTGTGGACGGTGTCGCCGAGCAGCGCGACGGAACCGCTGACCAACACCACCGCCAACTGCGCGACCGCCGTCACGAACAGAACGGCGAACGACCAGCCCAAGGTCCGCATCCCCTGCCGGCTGGTCTCCAGCGCCGTGTCCACCCGGTCGGCGCTGTCATGGCTGTGCGGCTTGAGCACGTGCCGAAGCCGGCCCCAGCGAGAGTGCCGGTGGCCGTGCCCATGTCCGTGGTGAGGCGTCACGTTGCCAGAATGACCTGCTCAAGCGCATTATGCAACCATGTGCGCGCACAAGAACATGGCAATTGCCAGTGGTTCGCACCAGCAGGTGGACGGCGAACGGCTCGCCATCGCCGCCGATGTGCTGCGCCACCTCGCCGATCCCACCCGCCTGCACCTGCTGCACCTGATCCGCGACGACGAGCAGGACGTGTCCACCCTCACGACCCAGGTCGCGGCCTCCAGGTCATCGGTCTCCCAACACCTGGGCCGGCTCCGCCTGGCCGGCCTCGTCCAAGCACGCCGCGACGGCCGCCGGATGCTCTACCGCATCACCAGCGACCACCTGGCGGCCCTGGTCGACGAAGCCTTGGGCTTCGCCGACCACTCGGTGCGGGGCATCCCCCACCATCACGGCTAGAGATCGACGCGGGTGCCCATGATGACGGTGCGCTCGACCGGCAACCGGAAATACACCGCCGGGCTGGCGGCATTGTGCGCGAGACCGACAAAAAGCAGCTTCTGCCAGCGAGGCAGGCCCTTTTCCTTCTCGTGGCCGACCTCGATGCTCACGCGGGACAGGTAGTAGAAGGCGGCATCGGGATCGATCTCCAGCTCCGAGGTGAGCATGAAGGCGTCGCGAAGGGCCGAAGGAATGTCCTGGTCGTCCTGGAAGCCGAAGCGAACGGTCAGATGGACGATGCCGTCATCGGTGCGGTGCAGGGAATCGACGTTCAGGCGCTCGTTCCGCGGCACGTGAGGGACGTTTTCCGGGATCACCGTGACGATGACGACGTGCTCGTGGACGACGCCGTTGAACTCGAAGTTGGCCCGCAGCGCCAGCGGCACGGTCTCCTTGGACGGATGCGGGAATACGGCGATGCCGGGAACACGGACGCCCTCGCCGGCGCGGATCTCGTCGACGAATTCGGCCATCGAGCCCTCGATCTCGGCCCGCCGGGCGGTGACGACACGGCGACCACGCTGCCAGGTCAGCATCACGGCGACGACCAGGGCGCCGAGCAGCAGCGGGAGCCAACCGCCGTGCACGATCTTGGTCAGGTTGCCGGCGAGGAACACCAACTCCAGGCCGCCGAAGACGACGCCGACGAGCGTGAGCTGCCACCACTTCCAGTGCCAGGCGGCGCCGGCCAGCACGAGGAACAGGGAGGTCGTTAGCAGCAGCGTGCCGGTGACGGCAAGGCCGTAGGCCGTGGCTAGCGACTGGGAGGAACCGAAGGTCACGGTCAGGATGATGACGCCGGCCAACAGGATCCAGTTGATGCCGGGCACGTAGATCTGGCCGCTTTCCTCCTTCGACGTGTGCCGCACGGTCAGAATCGGCAGCAACCCGAGCTGAACGGCCTGCCGGGCCATGGAGAAGGCCCCGGAGATCACCGACTGCGAAGCGATGACCGTGGCCACGGTGGCCAGCACCACCAACGGGATCTGCGCCCACCCCGGCGCGAGGATGAAGAACGGGTTCGACACGGCCTCGGGCCGGCTGAGAATCAACGCGCCCTGGCCGAGGTAATTCAGCGTGAGAGCGGGAAACACCACGAAGAACCAGGCCCGGCTGATCGCCGGACGGCCGAAATGGCCCATGTCGGCGTAGAGCGCCTCGGCGCCGGTGATGGCCAGCACGACCGCGCCCATCGCGACGAAGGCCAACACCGGGCGGTCGAGGAAAAAGGCGATGGCCGACGTCGGCGAGAGGGCCAGCAGAATACCGGGCTTGGCCACCACCCACGGCAGCCCGAGCAGGCCGATCACCACGAACCACAGCAGCATGATCGGCCCGAAGAACCGCCCCACCCGGTGCGTGCCCAGGCGCTGCGCCAGGAACAGCAGCACCAGGATGGTCACGCCGACCGGCAGGATGATCTCCTTGATCTCCGGCGACACGACCTCGATGCCCTCGATCGCCGACAGCACGGAGATGGCCGGCGTGATCACGCTGTCGCCGAAGAACAACGCCGCGCCGATCACGCCGAACAGCACCGCCGTCGACACCATCTTGGTCCGGCCGGGCACGCTGCGGCGGATCAGTGCGGCCAGCGCCATGATGCCGCCCTCGCCGTCGTTGCCGGCGCGCATCACGAACACGACGTACTTGATCGACACGATCAGCAGCACGGCCCAGAAGACCAGGGAGATGACGCCGTACACGTCCAGCGCCACCGGGCGGATCGCGCCGCCGTCGATGGCGAACACGGTCTGGAGTGAATAGAGCGGGCTGGTGCCGATGTCGCCGAACACGACGCCGAGTGCGCCGACCGCGAGCGCCGCCATACCGGCGCGCTGGTGTCCTTCGTTGCTCACGGGCCCAGTCTGCCCGGCCCAAGTGGATCACGCCCCCAACGACACACGTCCGGGCAGCAACCAGCGGATTTACGGGCGTCGCTCGGGTTCGGGGCCCCTACCGCTGGTGCCGGACGGTCGACGGCGTGGCGATGTCGCTGGTGCAGATCGTGCGCTTACGTGACGGGAAGATCGCCCGCCTGCGCGACTATTTCGCGGCCGACACGCTGGCCTAGAGGTGCGCCGAGGCGGCGTCCGTGGTGCCCTTGAGGCATGACGTTGCTCATGCGTGCCCTGGACGCCGCGTTCGGTCACCCGCGCGGCGTCGCCGGCCGGCTGGGTGGCTCGATCATGGCCCTGGGCAACCGCGAGCAGGAACGCGCGGCCATCGCCGACGCGGAGCTGAGCTCCGGCGAGATTGCCCTGGTCGTCGGCCACGGGCCGGGGGTGGGTGTGGCGTTGGCGGTGACGGCGGTGTCGCCCGGCGGCCACGTGATCGGGGTGGATCCGTCCGCGGTCATGCGGACGATGGCCGCCGAGCGCTGCGCCGGCGCGATCCAGACCGGGGATGTCGAGCTGCGGGCCGGTTCCGCGGAGAACACCGGCTGCGCCGACGGGTCCGTGGACGCGGCGATCTCCGTCAACAACGTGATGCTGTGGAACCGATGCGCCGGGTTCGCCGAGCTGCACCGGGTGTTGCAGCCCGGCGGGCGGCTGGTCGTCACCGTTCACCGGCACGTGCTGGGCGTCGAGCCGGCGACGCTGCGGGACGAGGCCGAGGCGGCCGGGTTCGTGGACGTCCAGCTGACGCTGAGGGAGCGGCGCGGCAACAGCCCGGCGGTGGAGCTGATCGCCTTCAGGGCGTGATCACGGTCGCCGTGAACCGGCCGCTGGTGGCGGCGTGCTTCACAGCGTCGGCGATGTCGTCGAGCGCGAACTCCGTGACGTCGAACTGATTGAGGTCGAACAGACCGGACCTGACCAGCTCGACGAAGCGCCGGTTGGCCCAGCGCGGGAACATCCACTGCCCGCGCACGGTGATCCCGTTGCGCATCAGCCATCGGTACGGCAGCGACAGGTCGTCCTGCACGCCACCCATCAGCACCACGCGGCCGTACTCCCGCACGGTCATCGCCGCCGCTCGCACGGGCTCGTTTCCGGCCGTCGGCGGCAGCAGATCGAGCACGACGTCGATCGGCCCCGGGGCGGCGGCAAGCATCTCCTCCGTGCTGCCGTGGCGGATCGTCCTCACGCGGTTACCGAAGCGATTCTCCAGCTCTGCCAACATCTTCTCGTCACGGCCGGGCGCCACCACGCAGCCCGCGCCCATGGCCAGCGCCACGGCGACGGCGGCGCTGCCGAAGTTGCCGGTGGCGCCGCTGATCAGCACCGTCTCCCCCGCCGCCAACTCCGCCGCCAGCAGTCCCCCGTAGGGCACCAGGCCAACGGTCGTGGCCGCGACCCACCGGCCCGCGTCGGCCGGGTCGATCGGGCCCAGTGGGGTCGCATTCTCGGTGGGGACAAGGAGTTGCTCCGCAAAGGACCCGTTGCCGCAGTGGTCCTGAAGGCGCAGGCCGCCGTCGCCACGGGCGCTCCAACCCTGCAGCATGATGTCCGGCGTCAAAGCGTCGTCGCGGGAGCGGAGCGTCGGGTCGCACAGGACCCAGTCCCCCGGCTTGAGCCGCGTGGCGTCGGGGCCGACGGCCCGAACCTGGCCGACCGCGCCGATGCCGAGCGTGATCGGCAGCGTGAGCAGCTGCCCGCGGTCGCCGGCGATCACCTCGTCGGTGTACGGCAGCACCGGCGCGGCTTTGACGTCCACCAGCACTTCCCCTTCGCCGGGCATGGGATCGGGCACGGTTCGCACGGTGAGCGGGGCGCCGAACTGGGTGAGCACTGCGGCCTTCATCGGTGATGTCCTCCGGGTAGTTCGTCCTGGCACGACCCATCGTGCGACGATCCGGTCGGCGCATCCAGACCTGGTATTATCCTAGGATTGAGGAGGTCCCCCATGTCGACCGGACTCGGCGAGTTCCTGCGCTCCCGCCGCGAACGCCTGACGCCCGAGGCCGTCGGCCTGCCTCTGGGCCGCCGCCGACGCACGCCCGGGCTGCGTCGGGAGGAGATCGCCGAGCTCGCCGGCATCGGGGTGGACTGGTACATCCGCCTGGAGCAGGGCCGGGCCGTCCGCCCCTCCGTCGCCACGATCGACGCCCTGGCCGCCGCGCTGCGCCTGGACGACGCCGAGCGGACGCACCTCGCCGTGCTGGCCCACCAGACCGCGCGGCCGCCGTTCGTCCGCGAAACCGTGCCGCCGGCGGTGAAACGGCTCATCGAAGGCCTCGACCGGCCCGCATATGCCACGGGCCGCCGCTGGGACGTCCTGGCCTGGAACGACGCCGCGTGCGAGCTGTTCACCGACTTCGGCGCGTGCGCCGCCGAGGACCGCAACATCCTCGTCTACCTGCTGCTCGATCCGGCCACGCGCCGCCTGTTCGGCCGGGGCTGGGCGGTCATGGCCCGCCGCACCGTCGCCCAGTTCCGTGCCGCCCACGACGTCTTCGCCGGCGATCCCGCCTTCACCGGCCTGGCCGCCCGCCTCGCCGCCCACTCCCCCGAGTTCACCGCCTGGTGGGAGGACCACGACATCTCCGTCGGCCGCGGCTCCGGCCAGAAGACGCTGCACCACCCGTCCCGCGGCGTCGTGACCTACGACTTCGCCAACTTTCAGACCAATGACGACGATGCCGTCCGCCTCACCCTCTTCGCGCCGACGGGGTGAGGCGGCAAGGGCCACCCCGCGCGGATGCTCAGCTGATGTCGGCCCGGTCGATGGCGATGTTCCGGCCGGTGCTGGCCGGGCTCTGGCCGCTGCCAACGGTGATCGTCAGGGTGTGGGGGCCGTCGACGATCTGGGTGACCGGGCCGTCGGCCGGCGAGAGGGTGACGAAGTAGGCGTCGGCGCCGGAAGTCCAGGAGATCGGCACGCCGGCATTGCCCGTGATGGCGGTGGTGCCGACGGTGACTGGCTGGGCCAGTGGATTCTGGTCGGGTATGCGCTGCGCCGCCACCTGGTCGACGAACGTCGTCCAATTGGCACCGTCGCCGTTGGTGCAGGGGTAGACCGTCGAGGACGGCTGCGTGGTGTCGGCCCCGAACAAGTCGCTGACCAGCAGGTCGTAGCTCGCCCCATAGGCGCCGAGCCGGCGGGCCTGGTCGAGGGGCGGAGTTGATGCGGACGCGGTAGCCGGCGCCGGCGGTCATGCCGTCGCCGATCCAGCCGTGGCCGTCGATCCGGGCCCCGCCGCCGCGCCCGGACTTGACGCTGAGCGGCCGCAGGAGGTTGTCGGCCGGTGCGCTGCCGTCCTGGCTCAGGCCGTAGAGGAAGCCCGAGCCGACGCCGGTCGGGACGCCCAGCGCGGCGCCGAGCTCGGTGACCGGCGCGACAAGGAGATCGGGGCCGAACAGGAAGTGTTCTTCGACCGTCCACACGGGAGCGTCATCGGGGAAGTCCACGAACAGGGGGCGTTGCAAAGGACTTCCGGCCCGAAGGTGCTGGTGGATGTAGTCGCGCAGGGTTTCCCGGAGACGCAGCTGGTCGGCGATGATCTCGTACGCCTCCTCGCCGTACGACCAGACCTCGTTGGGGCCGCCGGAATGTCCCGCACCGAAGCCGATCCGCGGCTCGCGGTGGCCGTGCAGGCGGAACAGCGGGCAGAAAACCCCGTACTGGAACCAGCGCACCGTCAACCGGTCCGAATGTTTGGGGTCAGCCGCCGAAAGGGGCGGTGCTGTGGCGGATCACCAGCGAGGTGGCGAGGTCGACCCGGGTGGTGTCGGGGCGCTCGCCTCGGCCCAGCGAGAGGGCGAGGCGGGCGGCGGTCTCGGCCATGGCGACCAGGGGCTGGCGAATGGTGGTCAGCGGCGGGCCGACCCAGCGGGCCATCGGGAGGTCGTCGAAGCCGACGACGCTGAGGTCGTCGGGGATGCGCAGACCGAGCTCCCGGGCGGCCTCGTAGAGCCCGAGGGCTTGGAGGTCGTTGCCGGCGAAGACGGCAGAAGGCGGCTGCGTCAGGGAAAGCAGGTCGCGGCCGGCGGAATAGCCGGCTTCGAAGTGGAAGTCGCCCCTCGCGCACGAGTCGGGGGTCGTAAGGGAGGCCGGGCGGTTTCGAGGGGCGGCGCGATTAGCCCGTCGAGACGAGCGGCGGCTGCACAGCATGCGGGACGGGCCGCCGATCAGGCCGATGCGGGCGGTGCCCCAGGTCGATGAGGTGGCGGGTGGCGGCGACGCCGCCGCGCCAGTTGTTGGTGCCGACGGCGGGCACGCCTTCGGCCGGGTCGCCAGCGGGATCGAGGACCACGAAAGGGATGTCGCGGCTGGCCAGCTGGGCCCGTTGCGCCGCGTCGAGGTCGCTGAGCACGAGCACCACACCGCATGGCCGCCGCGCGAGCACACCGTCCACCCAGGACTGACCGGGCGAGAGCCGGCCGGCCGACTCGGACAGCACGACGTTCAGCTTCTCCTGGCGCGCAACGCGTAGCGCTCGGTGATAGAACCGGGCCATCGGGAGGTCGTCGAAGCCGACGCCGCTGAGGTCGTCGGGGATGCGCAGACCGAGCTCCCGGGCGGCCTCGTAGAGCCCCGAGGGCTTGGAGGTCGTTGCCGGCGAAGACGGCAGAAGGCGGCTGCGTCAGGGAAAGCAGGTCGCGGCCGGCGGAATAGCCGGCTTCGAAGTGGAAGTCGCCCTCGCGCACGAGTCGGGGGTCGTAAGGGAGGCCGGCGGTTTCGAGGGCGGCGCGATAGCCGTCGAGACGAGCGCGGCTGCACAGCATGCGGGACGGGCCGCCGATCAGGCCGATGCGGCGGTGCCCCAGGTCGATGAGGTGGCGGGTGGCGGCGACGCCGCCGCGCCAGTTGTTGGTGCCGACGGCGGGCACGCCTTCGGCCGGGTCGCCAGCGGGATCGAGGACCACGAAAGGGATGTCGCGGCTGGCCAGCTGGGCCCGTTGCGCCGCGTCGAGGTCGCTGAGCACGAGCACCACACCGCATGGCCGCCGCGCGAGCACACCGTCCACCCAGGACTGACCGGGCGAGAGCCGGCCGGCCGACTCGGACAGCACGACGTTCAGCTTCTCCTGGCGCGCAACGTTCTCCACGCCACGGATGACCTCCATGGCCCAGGCGCTCTCCAGCTCGTGGAAGACGAGGTCGAACAGCCGCGCGGGCGGGCCGCCGGCCCGGCGGCGGTAGCCGTGCCGCTGGAGCAGCTCCTCGACCCGGGCCCGCGTGCCGGGCGCGACGTCGGAACGCCCGTTGAGCACCTTGGACACGGTCGGCGTCGACACGCCCGCCTCCCGAGCGATCTCCGCCAGCGTCGGCGTGTCACCACGCATGGCGAGGATGCTACCGGGCGTCGAAAGGTTTCGAGAGCCACTCCAGGACCACAGCGCCGAAGTCGGGGCCGGTGAACGTCGTCCAATGATCGCCGGGCACGCGCACATAGTGGGAGGACGGCAGGGCGGCGGCGAGGTCGACGGCCGAGGAGTGGCTATCGTCGCCGTCTCCGACAACAACCATTGTCGGCACGTCGATCTGGCCCACGGCCGAGCGCGGCGTCGCGACGTGCGTGTCCAGGACGTGCAACAACGCGTACGGATCGGCGTCGAGCTGGGTGAGCCACGAGGCCAGTTGCTGGGCACCGGGATCCAGCTCCTCCAGCTGGACGATGGCGGTCAGATTCCGGCGCAGGGAGCCGGTGCGAGAAGTGGTGCCGTCGAGGGCATCCAGGCCCTGACCGGCGATGACGGCCCGGCGAGGCCGGGCGCCGCGAACGAGCATCCGCAGGGTCACCCGGCCGCCGAGGGAGTACCCGCCGAGGTCGTAGTCGTCGAGCCCGAGCTCGGCGACGAGGGCCAGGATGTCGTCGGCCAGGGCGTCCGGCGGGTAGAGGTCCGGGTGGTGCGGACGATCGCTGGCGCCGTGTCCACGAAGGTCCGGGAGGATCACGCGAAAGCCGTGCGAGGCCAGCAAGTCGGCGTGGCCCGAGGTGATCCACTGGGAGCCGAGGCCCATGAAGCCGTGCAGCAGCACGACGGGACGGCCCTCCCCCAGCTCCTGGTAGGCGATCCGGGTGCGGTCGAAGCTGGCTATGGTGGGCACTCGGCGGATTCTGGCACGGCGGTTACCGGCGACGCGACGGAAATCCCGGCGTCGCCGGTGGACGCCGGGCCTACTTGCCGTGCGGGTCGGTCCCGTTGACGGCGGCGACGACCTGGTCGTAGTCGCCGCGGGCCTCGCCGTAGCGGAGGAACTTCACCCGCTCGACCTGGATCTCCCGGGCGTCGGGCTGGGTCTCCACCAACGTCATGACCTCGGCGATGAACTCGTCGAGCGGCATGGCGTGCTCGTTGTCCTCCTGGCCGGGCATCAAAGCAGTCCGCACCGACGGCGGCTCCAGCTCCAGCACCTTGACGGTGGTGTCGGACAGCTGCATGCGCAGCGACTCGCTGAGCATGTGGATGGCGGCCTTGGAGGCGTTGTAGCTGGGCGTGACCTTGAGCGGAGTGAAGGCCAGGCCTGAGGAGACGGTGACGATGGTGGCGTCGGGGCGGGTCTGGAGGTGCTCGACGAACGCGGCGACCAGGCGGATCGGACCGAGCACGTTGGTGGTGACGACCCGTTCGGCCGAGGCCAGGAAGCCCTCCGGCTTGTGCCAGTCCTCGACCTGCATGATGCCGGCCATCGCGATCAGCACGTTGAGCGACGGGTGCGCGGCCAGCACCTCCTTGGCCGCGGCCTCGATGCTGGCGGCGTCGGCGGTGTCGATCTGCACGGTGGAGATCTCCGGGTGCTCGACGGCCAGCTGTTCCAGCAGCGCGACCCGCCGGCCGCCGATGATGACCTTGTTGCCCCGCTCGTTGAGCGCCAGCGCCAGGGCGAGGCCGATGCCGCTGGTGGCGCCGGGGATGAAGACGGTGTTTCCGGTGATGTCCATGGCACTGAGCCTGGCCGGATCCGCGAACCGTGTGCAGAGAGCGCATATCGGGGGATCGGCGATCCCTGGCTGGGAATCCGGCGGCGGCCGATACTGGGGGCATGGATCGAGCTGCACTGGCCGCATTCCTGCGCACCCGGCGGGAGGCGCTGCAACCGGAGGACATCGGGCTGCCCACGGGTGCCCGCCGGCGCACCCGGGGACTGCGCCGCGAGGAGGTGGCGTCGCTGGCGGCGATGTCCACCGACTACTACACGCGGCTGGAGCAGGAGCGGGGCCCGCAGCCGAGCGAGCAGATGCTGGCCGCGATGGCCCGGGCGCTGCGCCTGTCCACGCAGGAACGGGACTACCTGTTCCAGGTCGCGGGCCGCAACGCGCCGTCGCCGACCACCACCGCCGCCCACGTCGCGCCGGCGTTGATGCGGGTGCTGGACCGCCTCGACGACACGCCCGCGATGATCCTGTCCAACCTGGGCGAGGTGCTGGTGCAGAACCGCATGTCCCGGGCGTTGATGGGCGAGCTGACCGTCTACACCGGACACGCCCGCAGCGAGATCTACCGCTGGTTCACCGATCCCGCGCAGCGCCGGTCCTATCCCGAGCACGACCACGAGCGGCAGAGCCGGGCCATGGTGGCCAACCTGCGCGCCGCCTACGGGCAGATGGGCCCGAAGTCCCGGGCCGGCGAGCTGGCCACCGTGCTGTGCGAGGAAAGCGCCGAGTTCGCCGAGCTGTGGGAACGGCAGGAGGTGGCCAAGCGGTTCGCCGACCACAAGGTGCTGATCCACCCCGAGCTCGGCCCGATCGAGGTCGACTGCCAGGTCCTGTTCACGGAGGACCAGTCGCAGGCGCTGCTCGTCCTGACCGCCGCACCCCGCACCGAGGCCTTCGAGAAACTCCAGCTGCTCGGCGTGCTCGGCAACGAACGTTTCCCGGTCAGTAGCTGATCGAGGCCCGCACCGGGCTGTGGTCCGACAGGCCGTCGGCGACGAGCACCTCGGCGTCCGATGCGGTGGCGCCGCGCACGATGACGTGGTCGATGACCTGCTGGCCGCGGGTCTTCACGCCGGCCGGCAGCTCGGCCGCCCGAAAGCTTTCGCCCAGGGTGGCGAGCACGGTCGGGGCGTCGGCGTTGAAGTCGCCGAGCAGGACGGCCGGCGCGGGCGCCAGCGCAGCCACCCTCTGAAGCTGGCCAGCCCGCTTGTTTCCCCAGCTCACGTGCGTGGCGACGACGGTGAGGCCCTGCACGTCGACGGCCAGCGCGCCCTTGCCGCCGTCGTCGGGGAACGCCTCGGCCCCGAGTTCGCGGCTGGGCCCGTTGACCAGGATGACCAGGTACTCGGTGTTGTCGG
>NZ_KK037166.1:10958457-11012902 GCF_000568255.1 Kutzneria sp. 744 | reverse complement strand
CCCGGGCCGGGCGGGGTGTGGTCCTCGGCCGACACGGTCTCCAGCACGTGCGACCAGCCGCCGTCCTGGACGATGAAGCCCTCCACGTAGTCGCACTGTCCACCGAGGACCAGATCCCGCTGCGCCGCGTTCAACGACGCGGTGTCGGGGTATCGGACCTTGCGGTGCAGGACCGTAGACGGCGCCGGGATGAGCTTGATGGTGGCCCGGGTGATGATGCCGCACTGCCCCAGCCCGCCGAGCACGGCCCGGAACAGGTCGGATCCCGGCCGGCAGGTGACCACCGCGCCGGTGCCGGTGACCACTTCCAGCTCCAGCACGTTGTCGGCCTGCGAGCCGTGACGATGGCTGGTGCCGCCGATTCCGCCGAGCGACAGCGTGCCGCCGACGGACAGATCAAGGAAGTCGGTGAGCACGGGCGGCGTCAACCCATGCGGCAGCGTGGCCCCCAGCACGGTCCGCCACGACGCACCGCCGTCGACCACGACGTGGCCGGGCTCCACGCGATGCACAGCGCCCAAACCGGTCATGTCGACCAGGACACCACTGTCCACAAGCGACTGTCCGTGCGTCGAATGCCCCCGCCCACGCGCGGTCACTGGCCCGCCACCGCGGATCACCTCGGCGATGTCGGCCGCGGTGCGGGGCACCAGGACCGCGTCGGGTCGCCGTCGGATCATCCCACCGAAGTCCGTCGACACCCGAGTCAGCGTCGCGCTGTCCCTGAGCAGAGCCACCTCGTCACCCACAGCTCAACCCTAGCAACGGCTCGTGACGGCCCGGGGACATTCGGACAGTGCTGGCGGGAATCCGCGACACCCCTGGCCGTCAGGACGAATCCGCACGCCATGCTGGTCGCATGGAGGCGGGTAGAGGGGTGTTGGAGGCGGCGTTCGCGGTGCTGGACCAGGTCCGCGAGCAGGAGCCGGCGCGGCTGCTGGATCTCGCCGCGGCGACGGGCATCCCGCGGCCGACCGTGCATCGCCTGCTCGGCCAACTGCTCGCAGTCGGCGCGGTCCGGCGGGACGGCACCAAGTACCGCCTCGGCGCGAGCCTGCTGGGCGCGGGCGGCCAGATCGAACGGCGGGTGCGGGCCGTCGCGGCACGCCCGGTCGCGGAGCTGGCGGCGCACACCGGGGCCGGCGTGACGCTGAGCATCAATGTCGGCGGTCGCAGCATTTTCCTGCAGATGATTGACGCTCACGAGCCGCTCGGCGTGACAGCGGAACCGGGCGAACCGGTGCCGGAAGGCACGGCGGGGGCCGACGCGCTCAGGGCGGTCGAGCCGCGGCCGTACATCGACGCCGGTCAGGTCACCAAGGGGCTGACCTGTGTGGCCGTGCCGATTCCGTTGCCCAGCAAGGCAACGGCGGTGATCACCACGATGGCGCACGGCGCGCAGCCGTCGCCCAAGCTGCTCAACGCCACCTGTGCGACCGCGGCCCGGGTGGCCGATCGCCTTGCGCTGCCCGAACAGTCCCTGCCAGTGCCCCAATAGTCCGCTGGCCGGACTTCGCCTGGCTGCGTCGGCCGACCGGCCATAGCCTGCGGACATGCCGTCTTACGATGTGATCTTCGTCGGCGCCGGGCACAACGCCCTGGTCGCCGCCGCGTATCTGGCCAAGGCCGGCCGAAGCGTGTGCCTGCTGGACCAGTCCGACCGGCCCGGCGGCGCGGTGCGCAGCGAGGAACTCACGCTGCCCGGCTTCGTGCACGACACCTATTCCGCGCTGCACCCCATCTTCGTCGGCGGGCCGGCCTTCGCCGAGCTGGGCGAGGACCTCGGCCGTCACGGACTTCGTTACGTGCAGGGCGGTGTCAGCACGGGATCGTCCCTTCCGGACGGTCGGTCCGCAGTCATCCCGACCGACCCGGCGGCGCTGGGCGCGGAGCTGGAGCGGCTGGGCGAGCAGGACGGCTGGGCGGGGCTGATGGCCGACGTGGCGCCGCACCTCGAATCGCTGATGCCGCTGCTGGGCATGGACCTGACCAAGCCGCAGGCGGCCGAGTTGATCCAGAAGCTGGACCGGGACCGCACGGCGGCGCTGCCGTTCGCCACGCTGCTGGCCGGCAACGGCCACGACCTGGTCACCGAACGTTTTCGCACCGAGGAGCTGCGGACAGCGCTGCTGCCGTGGCTGCTGCACGTCGGCATCGGCCCGCACGACGCCATCGGCGCGCTGTGGATCGCGCTGTTCGGCCTGATCCTGCCCGGCGGCAACCCGCAGCCGGTCGGCGGCAGCGGCCGGCTCGCCGAGGCGCTCAGCGGCCTGGTCACCGAGCACGGGGCCGAGATCGTCACCAACGTCCGGGTCGACGCCGTACTGACGGAGAACGGCCGGGCGGTCGGCGTCCGCACCGCCGACGGCGAGGTCCTGACCGCGACAACAGTTGTTGCCAGCACCACGCCCGACCAGCTCTACGGCCACCTGCTGCGCGACGTCTCGATCGGCGACTCGATCCGCGCCCAGGCCTCCCGGTACAGCTACCGCCGGGGCTGCTTCCAGCTCAACCTCGCGCTGTCGGCCCGCCCCTCCTTCGCCGATCCGCGCCTGGACCAGGGCGGCGGCCTCAACCTCGGGCGTGGCGTCGACGAGCTGGTCCGTTCCGTGCGGCAGGCCGAGGCCGGCTATCTGCCCAAGCACCCCACGCTGTCCTGGCACGAGGCCACCGCCGTCGACCCGAGCCGCGCGCCGGAGGGCTGCGCCGTGGTGCGGATCCAGGTGCTGGACGTGCCGCTGCGGCCGGTCGGCGACGCCGCCGGGGAGATCGCCGCCGACGGCACGTGGACAACATCTGTTGTCGAGGGCTTCGCCGACCGGGTGGTGGCCGAGGCCGCCGAGCACCTCAAGGGTCTCGACGAGCTGGTGCTGGCCCGGCACATGTAAAAAAACACTTCTCACTACTGCTTCATAAGAAGACTAGTGCGTATTGTTTGGAGCCGACTTCTCCAACGTTTGGACCGACCTTCCAGTATGTAGCCGCGCCGATAAAGGCTTAGACGGAGCTGCCTGTACACTCATCCCAGATGGATAGTTAGCCTAATACTGAAGTGTCGCCCTACGAAGTAAACAACTCGGTGTCGCCTTGAAGAGACGGAGTCTTCCGGTACGTTAAATTGTAAAGCCATCGGGCCAGTGGAAATTAATTTCGTGGCTTCGCTCTCGTTGGCGGCCCCCAACCTATCGGCTCGTGCAACTGTCACGGGATGAATTCTCTCGGGACACCCGCTCGAGAGAACGCGGATCCGGTACTGCCTGTAGCGGTTAATCGATACGCGAAGCCCTGGGCGTTTCCGACGAGCAGCCATACTGGATCGGTTAGGTATCAAAATCCCGGCCGGAAAAACTGCGGTCCTAGACGAATCCGAGTGCATCATTTCAGTTTATTGTACTAAGGACCCCGTGACCACCACCCAGAACCACCCGGTGCAAGCGCCGGCACGGCCGGACCGCCGCCGGACGGCCCGCGTGGCGCTGCTTGCGGCCCTGGTCGTGAACGTGCTGATCGTCGCCGCGCTGGTGGTGGCGACCGGGGCGTCGCCCAACATCCTGATCACCCTAGGCCGGATCTTCGGGCTGGTGGCGGGTCTGCTGATGGCCGGTCAGTTCCTGCTGATCGCCCGCCTGCCGTGGCTGGACCAGCGGCTGGGCATGGACCGGCTCACGACCTACCACCGCTGGAACGGCATCGGTCTGATGTGGACGCTGCTGGGCCACGTGGTGCTGATCGTGTCCGGCTACGCCCAGCACGACGCCCACGACGTGATCTCCGAGGTGTTTGTCCTCTCCGACACGTTCACCGGCGTCCTGCTGGCGATCATCGCCTTCCTGCTGGTGGTCGTGGTGGGCGCGACCTCGGCCCGCATCGCCCGCAAGCGGCTGCCCTACGAGACCTGGCACGCCATCCACCTGCTGACCTACGCGATCGTGGCGCTGGCCTTCACCCACCAGTTCATCTCCGGCACGACCATCGCCTCCACCGGCGGCCGCATCTACTGGCTCCTGTTGTGGGCCACCGCGATCGGCACGCTGCTGACTGGCCGCGTGATCCGCCCGCTGCTGCGCAACCACCGCTACCAGCTCCGCGTCGCCGGCATCGTGCACGAGTCGCCCAACGTCGTCTCCGTCTACGTCAGCGGCCGCAACCTGCACGAACTGCCGGCGCGGGCGGGCCAGTTCTTCGTGTGGCGCTTCCTGGCCAAGGGCATGTGGCACCGCGCCAACCCGTTCTCCCTGTCCGCCGCGCCGGACGGCCGCTACCTGCGGCTTACCGTCAAGGCCGTCGGCACGGCCAGCGCCGCCCTGCGCGACCTCAAGGTCGGCACGCGCGTCTACGCCGAGGGCCCGTACGGCGCCTTCACCACCGCCAACCAGGTTCACCAGCACGCCCTGCTGATCGCCGGCGGTGTCGGCGTCACGCCGATCCGCGCGCTGCTGGAGGAGATCAAGGGCCACGTCGTGGTGCTGTACCGGGTCCGCGACGAGCGGGATGCCGTGCTGCTGGACGAACTCCGCGCCCTGGCCCCGGTGGTCCGTGTCCTCGGTGGACCGTCGGCCGGCCAGTTCAACCCGGAGAGCCTGCGCTACCTGGTGCCGGACATCCGGGCCCGTGACGTCTTCGTCTGCGGCCCGGCCGCGATGACCAACGCGGTGCTGGCCAGCACCCGGGCGCTGCAGGTGCCGGACCGCCAGGTGCACGCCGAGAAGTTCAGCCTGGCCGGTTAGGCGCGCCAGACGGTGCCGCGACGCTCGTGGGCGATCATCCTCTCCACGGCGATCGCGGCATCGGCGCCCAGTTCCCGCTCCAGGAGATACAGGCCGAGGTCGATACCCGAGGTCACCGAAGAGGCGGTCACGAGATCACCGTCGTCGACCACCCGAGCGTCGACGACGGTGACTCCGTTGGCTCCCAAGGCTTCCAGGCCCAGGTGATGTGTGGTGGCGTTACGGCCCTTGATCAGGCCGGCCATCGCCAGGAGCAGCGATCCCCCGCACACGGTCGCGACCAGCACCTCCGGCCGGGCCAGGGCCTCGGCCAGCAGGCTCGACAGTGGCGTGCCGAGCGTGCGGCCGAGGATCTCGGAGATCCCGTCCGGCAGCGAGCCCAAAGCCCCTGGCACCACGACGATGTCGGCGCGCGAAGGGTCCAAACGGGACTCCGCCCGCAAGGACAACAGGCCGTTGCCGCTCTCCACCTCGCGCGGCCCTTCGGCCGACATGGCAACCCTTCCGCGGAAACGACGACGGGGCGAACGCTACGAGCGTCCGCCCCGTCGAAGAAGGAGCCGCCTTGCCAACCTCCGCCGGGTTTCAGCCAGCCACGGCGCGGATCCGGCGCAACACCTCGTCCGCGCCGAGCGTGGTGGCCACGGCGTGCAGGTCGGGGCTGCGGGTGGAGCCGGTCAGCGCCACCCGGATGATCTGCGAGGCCTCGCGGATGGAACCCGGGTAGGCGTCCGGGTTCTTCTTGTACTCCTTGGCGTTCTTCGCGTAGCCGTGCTTGGCGGCCAGCTCGCGGATCTGCCCGAACCACTCCTGGCCGTCGGCCAGGTGCTCGTAGCTGTCGGCGAAGTCGGCGGCGAAGGCCCGGGCCAGCTCCGGCGTCACGCCCTCGATCCGCTCGTCGGCGGCGGTCACCGGCGTGAACAGCTCGGGGAAGAAGAAGCCGTACGCGGTGCGGAAGTCCGACCACTTGCGCAGGTCCTTGCGCGGATTCTCGACGCCCTCGCGCTCCACCGCCAGCGCGGCCAGCGCCAGCTCCGGGTTGGCGTCCAGCACCGGCACCAGGTCGGCGTCGTGGGTCAGCGCCCACTCCCGCACGGCGGCCAGGATCTCGGCGCCGGTCAGGGTGGCGATGTGGTCGGCGCTGATGTCGTCCAGCTTGGCCATGTCGATCAGCGGCCCGGCCAGGCCCATCTCGTCCAGCTTGATCGGCGCGTCCAGGGCCTCGGCCAGCGGCAGCTCGGCGATGCGGCCGTTGGTCAGGCCCTTGAGGTAGTACAGCACCGCCTTGGCCGGGTAGCCCTCGGCGATGTAGAAGTCGACCGAGGCCTCCGGGTCCTTGCGCTTGGACAGCTTGCGCTTGCCCCCGGTGATCTGCTTCATCAGCGGCGCGATGTGGGCGTAGGTCGGCTGCTCGAAGCCGAGCGCCGCGAACAGCTGGAGGTGGGTGGGCACCGAGGAGATCCACTCGTCGGCCCGGATCACCAGGTTGACCCGCATCAGGTGGTCGTCGACCGCGTGCGCGAAGTGGTACGTGGGCAGCCGCACGGCGTTGGCCGAGGACTTGAGGATCACCACGTCGTTGCGGTTGTCCTCGTGCTCCAGCCGGCCGCGGATGGCGTCGGTGAACACCGCGCGGCCGTCGACCTCGCCCGGCGAGCGGAACCGCACCACGTAGGGCGCGCCCTCGTCCAGCTTGGCCTGCACGTCCTCGTCGGACCGGTCGCGCCAGATGGCCCAGCCGCCGTAGTAGCCGGGCGGGATCTTGCTGGCCTCCTGGCGGCGGCGGATGTCGGCCAGCTCCTCCTCGGTGGCGAAGCACAGGTACGCCTTGCCCTCGCGCAGCAGCTCCCGCGCGTAGGTCAGGTACTGCTGCTCGCGCTGCGACTGGAAGTACGGGCCGTAGTCGCCGTGGCCCTCGGCCTCGTCGGCCGGCAGGCCGAAGTAGTCGAACGCGCGGGTGAACTGCTCGACCGCGCCCTCCACCTCGCGGGCCTGGTCGGTGTCCTCGATACGCAGCAGGTAGCGGCCGCCGGTGCGGTGCGCGATGTCCCGGTTGATCGCGCCCACGTACAGCGCGCCGATGTGCAGCCAGCCCGTCGGGGACGGGCCGACGCGGGTGACCATCGCGCCGTCCGGGAGCTGCCGCTGCGGGTAGCGCTGCTCCCAGTGCGCCGGCTCCGGCAGGTCGGCGGGGAACAACGCGTCGATCACGGCACGGTCAGGCATCGGGTCACGGTCTCCAACACGCAGGTCTACGGGTGTTGTCCAAGGTTATCAGCGGCCCGGTCACGGGCTCTGGCCTAGGCTCGGGCGGATGACGTGGGAACCGGACACGCCCGGCCTGCTGCGATTGCCGTCGGGGAGGTCGGTCCGCGGGCGCGGCCTCCGCAATCCGCTGCCGCCGGGGCCGACGCCGGCGTTCGGGCTCTATCTTCGCGGCTCGGACCCGGGTGCGATGGCGTGGGAGAGCCGGTGGATTCGTTGGCCGGACTTCTGGCTGCCGACGGACCGTCCGGCCTTCGCCGAGGCTCTGAACGACCTGCTGGAGCGGTCGTCGCAGGAGCGGGTGGAGATCGCGTGCGGCGGCGGATTCGGCCGCACGGGAACGGCATTGGCCTGCCTCGCGGTGCTGGACGGCGTGCCGAACGACAAGGCGGTCGGCTATGTCCGTGAGCACTACTCCAAGCGGGCCGTGGAAACGCCGTGGCAGCGCCGGTTCGTGACCCGATTCTGAGCGGTCAGGACAGCCGCAAGCGAACGATCCAGCCGTCGTCGACCGGGCCGGCGTCGAGGGTGCCGCCGAGGGCGGCCGCCCGGTCGCGCATGGCCGTCAAACCCAGGCCGGTGCCGCCGCCGATACCCACTGGCACGGGTGCCCTGGACCGTCCATTTGCGACTTCCAGCTCCACGGAATCCGGTGAGAAAGCCAGCTTCACCGACACTGCGGCGCCGGGGGCGTGCTTGGCGGCGTTGGTGAGGGCTTCTTGCGTGGCGCGGAGGATGGCGTAGGCGGCGTCGACGGAGAGGGTTCGCTCCGCCCCCTGCACGACGAAGGCGGCGCCGGCGTTGTCGGCCACGGCCCGCAGGGTTCGGCTGAGCGGAACGGTGTCCTCGCGCAGGGCGTGGACGGCCTCCCGCATGTCGCCGATGCTGGTCACGGCCAACTGCCGGGCGTTGCGCATCGCGGCCGTGGCCTCATCGCGGCGGTCGTTCTCGTTGAGGGCGTCGGCCATGTCGAGTTGGAGGGCGATGCCCGTCAGCGAATGGCCGAGCACGTCGTGCAGTTCACGGGCGATCCGACCACGCTCCACCAGCGTCGCCTCCCGGGCCTCCGACTCCCCCGCCCGCCGGGCCTCGGCGGCGGCACGCTCCGCATTGGACAGTGCGGCGGCCCGGTCGGCACGGGCAATCCCGATGTACGAGGGCAATCCGGTGGCCAGTGCCTCCCACCACGGCCACTGCGTCGGCGTCGGCCAGATCCCGTTGACCACCAGCACGGCGACGGCGGACGCCACCGACGTGAGCACCGCGATGGCCAAGGCGGCCTTGCGGGACGGCAACCGGCCGCCGGCCCCGGCGGAGGCCAGGAACGCGAAGATCGGCGCGAGAGTGGTCTGTGCCAACGGCAACAACGCCGCCGCGGTGACGGCGTAGGCGACCCACAACACCAACGGGGACCGCCACGGGATCAGCGTCACCAGGGACAGCACGGCCACGACGGCGAACAGCCCCATGGCGAACGGCCGCGCGATGATCGCGTGGTCGGGGAATTCCAGCGCCGTCACGAGAATGGCCGCGACCGCCAGCACGGGGCGGGCGACCTTCTCGACGATCCGGTCGAGGGGCACCATGCCCGGCAACATAGCGTCAGCGACGGCCACGGGCCTGGAGGTCGTCGATGAACCTCGACGTCCGGTGCGGTGCGCCGTCCTTGCCCTGCTGCCAGATCACCTGGCCACCGGTGCGCATGGCCTTGGCCAGCACGACCGCGCCCTCCATCAGCAGGCCGGCGCCGAGCGTGAGCATCAGCGTGTTGCCGCCGTCGGCGTGCGGGTCGATCGTGGACAGCAGGAAATTGCCGCCGAGCTTGACCGCGATGTTCACCACCCAGAGCACAATGGTCATTCCGGTGTACCGCATGTTCACGATTCCGTCCCGCACGAAAACGCGAATGCTCAGGCCACGCAAGGCGCCGATGCCGATACCGGCCAGCGTGGTCACGACCAGGAAGCCGAGTTGCACCGGGTCGTGCAGGACGTCCTTGGCGCCGGACAGGCCGATCACCGTCAGCACCGCCGGCAGCACCAGCATCCGCTTGGCCTGCGCGGGCTCGCCCAGCAGGCGGCGGATCAGCATGTAGCCGACGAGGGCGACCACCAACAGGATTTCGATCGGCGTGCTCACCGTGTTTCCTCCTCATCAGGTCCGACCCGACCAAGATTAGGAAGAATCACCGGCGAGGTCTTGAGACCAGCGCCGTATTCGTGAACTACAGCGGCGGGTGGAGAGGCGTCTCCACCCGATTGTTCAGCACGTAGCGCACGGCGTCGGTCCGCGTGTGGAAACCGGCCTTGGCGAACAGGTTGTTGATGTGCGTCTTCACGGTGGCCTCGCTGATCACCAGTCGCTTGGCGATCTCCGTGTTGCGCAGGCCCTCCCCGATCAGCCCGAGGATCTCCAGCTCACGCGCGGTCAGGTTGAACGGCGTGCTCGACACCGGCCGGGCCGTGGCCAGCTCCAGCAGCCGCCGCTGCACGCGCGGATCCAGCACCGACTGCCCCAGGCTGGCGCTCCGCACCGCCTGCAGCAACGTCGCCCGGTCCGCCTCCTTGGTCAGGTAACCGGAGGCCCCGGCCCGCAGCGCGGCCAGGATCGACTCGTCGTCCTCGAACGTCGTGAGCACGACAACCCGCACGTCGGGGGCCGTTTCCTGGATGCGGGCGGTCGCCTCGACGCCGGTCATCTCCGGCATGTGCAGGTCCATCAGCACCACGTCCGGGTGATGCTCGGCAATGACGGAGACGGCCTCGGCCCCGTTGGTGGCCGTCGCGACGACGTCCACGTCCTCGGCCAACCCGAGCATCACCGCCAGCGCCTCCCGCACGGAGGTCTGGTCGTCGACGACGACGAGCTTGATCGCCACGGGGCCAGGGTAGCCACTACCCCGCGCATTCGTCGTCCGTGACGTGCCGTCCCCACTCGGTGTGGCTGCCGGTGTCGTCGGCCTCCTGGTAGGCGACCTGCGTGTGGAAGCAGCCGGGAGTCGCGCCGTGCCAGTGGTTCTCGCCCGGCTCGATGTGCACGCGGTCGCCCGGCCGCACCTGCTCGACCGTCCCGCCCTCGCGCTGGATCAGGCCGACACCCTCGGTGACGAAGATCGTCTGGCCGACCGGGTGGGTGTGCCACGCCGTGCGGGCGCCCGGCGCGAAGTGCACGACGCCGCCCATGATCCGCGAGGTCGGCGACGGCGTGCCGATGACGTCCAGGTAGACCGGTCCGGCGAACCAGTCGCTCTGGCCGCTCAGGGTTTCCAGCCCGTTCCTGATGATTCGCATGGTGTCCTCCGTGCTCGGTGTTCCTTGAGAAAAGCACGGTCGAGGGCACGGCCGAGAGGACTCGTTCGGCCAGGTACTGGCCGTACACCCCGGGATGGCGGGGTTACGCTCGCGGCTGTGGACACCAGGGTCGAGGTACGGGATTTCCTCACGTCGCGGCGCGCGAAGATCACTCCCGATGACGTCGGGCTGGTCTCCTACGGCACACGGCAGGTCCTGGGGCTGCGGCGCGAGGAGGTCGCCACCCTGGCCGGGATCAGCATCGACTACTACAACCGGATGGAACGCGGCAATCTGGCCGGCGTCTCCGACGACATCCTCGCCGCGGTCGCGCGTGCGCTTCGTCTGGACCCGGCCGAACGGGCGCACCTGGCCGATCTGGCTCGCGCGTCGCGGGACCACGCCGCCGGCCGGCGGCCCGGCCCGAGCCGGCAGACCGTGCCCCCGAGCATCGAGTGGATGATCGACGCGATGACCGGCGCCGCCGCGTTCGTCGCCAACAACCGCCAGGACGTTCTCGCCGCCAATCGGCTCGGACGAGCGCTGTTCGCCCCCATGTTCGAGTCGGCCGCCCGCGCGAACATGGCCCGCTTCACCTATCTGGACCCGGCCGCGCGGAACTTCTTCGCCGATTGGGACCGGATCGCGAAGGAATGCGTCGCGGCGCTGCGGGCCCAGGCCGGACGCAATCCGTTCGACCGGGACCTGCACGACCTCGTCGGCGAACTGTCGGCGGAATCCGCGGACTTCGCCGCCCTGTGGGCCATTCATGACGTGCGGCACCACTTCGCGGCCGAGAAGGCTTTCCACCACCCCCGCGTCGGCCGACTGGTGCTGCGCTACGACCGGCTCGCCGTCACCGCCGCTCCCGGCCTGGAGATCTTCGCCTACATGGCCGAGCCCGGGTCGCCCTCCGCGGCCGCGATCGACATCCTGGCCGGTCAGCCGGTCGCATGATCGCCCCCGACGACCGCACGGCGATGCTCGTCGGCCGGTAGGGCCCGAAGATGGTGCCCATGGACATCAACCGGCTGCTGGACGGTCGCCTGAAGGTGCGGCACCTGGTGCTCGTGGTCACCGTGGCGGAGCAGGGCAGCGTGGTCGGGGCGGCGGAGCGGCTGCGGGTGACGCAGCCGGTGGTCACGCGTGGCCTGCGGGAGCTGGAGCAGATCCTCGGGGTGGAGCTGTTCGACCGGGGGCCGCGCGGGGTGGCGCCGAACGCGTACGGCCGGGCCTTCGTCGACGACGCGCGGGCGATCATCGCGCAGATCCGGCAGGCCGGGAAGCACGTGGCCGAGCTGAGCACCGGCATGGTCGGCACGGTGGTCGTCGGCAACCACCTGAGCGGGGCCAACGTGCTGCTGCCGACGGCGATCGCCCGGCTCAAACGGCAGTTCCCGTACGTCACGGTGATCGTCCGCGAGGCGACGCCGGACCGGCTGACCGAGGACCTGCTGACCGGCGACATCGACCTGGTGGTCGGCCGGCTGACCCCGCAGGGCGAGGACCAGCGGACCACCCGGATACGGCTCTACCACGAGCCGATCCGACTCGTGGTCCGCGCGGGGCACCCGGCGACGGCGATAGACCAGCCGCAGCTGGCCGACCTGATCGACTACCCGTGGGTGCTGCCGGTGACGCAGACGGCGCTGCGCACCGAGGTCGAGCAGGTCTTCTTCCGACAGGGCCTCGGCGTGCCCACCAATCGGGTGGAATGCACCTCGCTGCCGACACTGCGGTCCCTGCTGATCGACGCCGACATGATCGCGACTCTGCCGGCGCTGCTGGCGCGGGACGACGCGCTGGCGGTGTTGCCGATCGAGCTGCCGAACGTGCAGCGGCTGGTCGGGCTCACCCTGGCCGCGGGGCGGAGCCAGAGCCCGAGCCTGAAGGCGTTCATGAAGCACCTGGAGGAGGTCGGCGCGGAGATCCGCGAGACCCTCGATATGCCCACCGAGGCATAGCAGCGAGCGATTCAAGCATTTGTCGGACGTAACTACCCAGGGCGACGATCGAGTCACCGAGAAACCGAAGCCGGGGAGCGAGTCCATGAGCCGTGTGCTGCAGAACTTTGTCGGCGGGCAGTACGTCGACGGCGGCGATCTGTTCGACGACGTCAACCCGGTCGACGGCACGCTCGTCGCTCGCGTCCAGGAGGCCGACCGCGAGGTGGTGGACGGCGCGGTCCGGGCCGCCCGCCGAGCGCTGGAAGGCGAATGGGGCCGGTTCACGGCCACCGAGCGGGTCGCGCTGCTGCGGCGCATCGCCGACGGCATCGAGGCCCGCTTCGACGACCTGCTCGCCGCCGAGATCGCCGACACCGGCAAGCCGGTCGCGCTGGCCACCGAGCTGGACGTCACCCGCGCCGCGGCCAACTTCCGCGCCGCCGCCGACCTGGTCGCCGGCCTCGGCGTCGACTCCTTCCTCACCGAGAAGGCCCTCAACTACGCAGTCCGCCGCCCGCTGGGCGTGGTCGGCGTGATCGTGCCGTGGAACCTGCCGCTGCTCCTTCTGACGTGGAAGGTCGCGCCGGCGCTGGCCACCGGCAACGTGGTGGTGGTCAAGCCGTCCGAGGAGGCGCCGGCCAGCGCCACCCTGCTGGCCGAGATCATCACAGAGGCCGGCGCCCCGGCCGGCGCGTACAACGTGGTCCACGGCTTCGGCCCCGGCTCGGCCGGCGAGTACCTGACCACCCACCCGGACATCGACGGCATCACCTTCACCGGCGAGTCCCGCACCGGCTCCGCGATCATGCAGGCGGTGGCCCCACGGGTGCTGCCGGTGTCGTTCGAGCTGGGCGGCAAGAACCCCGCGGTGGTGTTCGACGACGCCGACCTCGAACGCACCATCGACGGCCTGGCCCGGTCGGTGTTCACCAACACCGGCCAGGTCTGCCTGTGCACGGAACGGGTCTACGTCCAGCGGGGCGTGTTCGACGAGGTCGCCGCCGGCCTGGCCAAGCGGGCCCAGGAGCTGCGCTTCGGCAGTCCCTACGACCCGTCGACCACCACCGGCCCGTTGATCTCCCAGGCCCACCGCAAGAAGGTGCTGTCGTACTACGCGATCGCCGAGCAGGAGGGCGCGCAGCTGTTGGCCGGCGGTGGAATTCCGGCCGTCGGGGAAGACTTGAGCGGCGGTTCGTGGATCGAGCCCGCGCTGTGGACCGGCGTCGGCAACTCGGCGCGGATCATGCAGGAGGAGATCTTCGGCCCGGTCGCCACGCTGATGCCGTTCGACACCGAGGAGGGGGCGGTCCGCCTGGCCAACGACACCCCGTACGGCCTGGCCGCGGCCGTCTGGACCTCGAACCTGGAGCGCGGGCACCGGGTGGCCGCCGCGATGCGGGTCGGCATGTCATGGCTCAACACCTGGTACCTGCGCGACCTGCGCTCCCCGTTCGGCGGCTCGGGCCTGTCCGGCATCGGCCGCGAGGGCGGCGTGCACTCACTGCACTTCTACACCGAGCCCACCAACGTCTGCGTCGCACTGTGAGGACGGACATGAGCAACGCCAAGACCCTGCCGGACAAGGCAACCCCGCGCGGACGCTTCCCGCATGTGCGCGTGGCAGGAGGTTTTGCCTTCGTCTCCGGCACGAGCAGCCGCCGCCCGGACAACACCATCGCCGGCGCCACCGTGGACTCCTTCGGCGGCACGGAACTGGACATCAGGGTCCAGACCGCCGCGGTGATCCAGAACATCCGGGACATCCTGGCCTCGGTCGGCGCCGATCTGTCCGACGTCGTGCAGATCACCAGCTACCTGGTCACCATGAACGACTTCCGCGGCTACAACGAGGTCTACGCCCAGCACTTCGACGAGAACGGGCCCGCCCGCACCACCGTCGCCGTGCACCAGCTGCCCCACCCGCACCTGCTCATCGAGATCCAGGCCGTCGCCGTCCTGAAAGGCTGAACCATGACCGCGCTGAACCCGGCGTTCAACTTCGTCAAGTGGGTAGACGAGAACCAGCACCTGCTCAGGCCGCCGGTCAACAACAAGCAGATGTGGCAGGCCCAGGGCGACTTCATCGTGCAGGTGGTCGGCGCCCCCAACGAGCGCACCGACTTCCACGTCGACCCGTACGAGGAGTGGTTCTACCAGTTCCGCGGGGACATGCACGTCAATCTCCAGACCGACGAGGGCATCGTCACCCAGCACGTCCGCGAGGGCGAGATGTGGCTGCTGCCCCGCAACACGCCGCACTCACCGCAGCGCCCCGATCCCGGCTCCGTCGGCGTGGTGATCGAGCGCATCCGCGAGGAGGGCGTGCTGGAGAAGTTCCAGTGGTACTGCCTGAACTGCAACCACCTGGTGCACGAGGCCGAGCTCCAGGTGCGCGACATCGTCGTCGACCTGCCGCCGGTGTTCGAGCGGTTCTACGCTGACGAGAACCTCCGCAAGTGCGGCAACTGCGGCACTGTCCACCCGGGAAGGTCGGCCCGATGACCGTCATCGACATCCACACCCACTCCGTGCCCGCGAAATGGCCCGCCCTCGGCTGGGATGACGCACCCTGGCTGCGGGTCGACAGCGCCCGCGAGGCCACGATCATGGTGGGGTCCAAGGAGTTCCGGACGATCCAGTCCAACTCCTGGGACCAGGCCGAGCGCCTGGCCCACATGGGCGAGGACGGCGTGGACGCCCAGGTGGTCTCCCCCACGCCCGTGTTCTTCTCCTACGACCGGTCGCCTCGTGAGGCGCTGCGGATCGCCGAGGTGTTCAACGACGCGGCGCTGGAGCTGACCGGGCCGTCGAACGGGCGGTTGATCCCGTTCTGCCAGGTTCCGTTGCAGGATCCCGATCTGGCCTGCCAGGAGCTGGACCGGTGCCTGGACAACGGGCACCGTGGCGTGGAGATCGGCAACCACGTGGGCGACCGCGACCTCGACGACGCGGGCATCGTCCAGTTCCTGCAACACTGCGCCGACCGTGGCGCGCCGGTTTTCGTGCACCCGTGGGACATGCCGGCCTCGCCCCGGTTGAACCGCTGGATGGCCCGGTGGATCACCGGCATGCCGGCCGAGACGCACCTGTCGCTGGTGGCCATGGTGCTGGGCGGCGTGTTCGACCGGGTGTCGGACAACCTGCGCATCTGCTTCGCCCACGGCGGCGGCTCGTTCGCGTTCTGGTTGGGGCGCTTCGAGAACGCCTGGCACCAGCGGCATGATCTGCTGGGCACGTCCGAGAAGCCGCCGTCGGCCTATGTCGGGCGGTTCAGTGTGGACAGTGTGGTGTTCGAGCCGGCGGCGCTGCGGCTGCTGGTGGACACCCTCGGCGTCGACAACGTCATGACCGGCAGCGACTACCCTTACCCGCTCGGGGAGCGTCCGGTGGGCAACGTGGTGCGGCGGTCGGACTTCCTCAGCCAGCAGGACAAGGACAAGATCCTGGGCGGCAACGCGGAGAAGTTCCTGTCGTTGAAGGCCGATGCGGCTCGGTGACCGCGTACAACGACTATCTCCGCGCGGAGGAACCGCATTCGTTACAGCATCCGGTGTCCAGAGCCGATCCCTCCGCGACCGGCTCGCCGGTCAGCTTGTCCGGATGCCGCCCGGTCGCCCGCAGGTACGCCGGATTGGCCGCCTGTATCCGCAGCTCGGTGTCCAGCAGCAGGTAGGGCGCGGGGGCCACCGCGAACGCCTGGCTCCGAACCGTCGCCCTCAGTGCCTCATCCATGGGCAGCCACCTCGACGCGGGTCAGTATGACCCCGGCGCATCCCGGAGTCGAGGCACGCCAATCACGTTGAGTCTGACGTAACGGCAGACCATAACGTCCGTCGACATGGCACGCGCGAAGAAGCAGACACACCAGGTCACGCTGCATCTGGAGGGCGGCAACGCCGCCATGGCCGACCTCGGCAAGATGCTCGGCCAGACCGGCGTGAACCTGGTCGAGGTCAAACGAGGCTACGACCGGGCGACCGCCGACCAGCGCGGCGACGTCGTGCCGGTCGTCGTCACCGTGGCCGACGACCGGTCGTTCGAGCTGCGTCTCAAGACGCCGCCGACGTCCCATCTGATCCGTACGGCCTTGGGCGGCAACGGATCCGACCGACCTGGACACCGGGAGGCCGGTCGGCTGACCGTTGAGCAGCTGCGGGCGGTCGCGGTGCGCAAGCTGCCCGACCTCAACACGACCGACGTCGGGGTGGCCATGCGTATCGTCGCCGGCACCGCCCGATCCATGGGCGTGGCGGTGGAACTCAGGAACCAGAGGCGATGAGGGCGCGGACGACTTCGGCGTCCCGCTCCGCCGCCTCCGCCTCCTGGACGGTGGCCGGTTCCAGCCGTACCGGCATGTCCTTGTGGTGGGGCGTGCCGGCGATCGGGTCCCGGTCGTGGGCGTCGGTGAGGATATTGATCCGCGGGCCGTTCATGACTCGGCCGCCGTGGCCGTCCGGCACGGCCATGCCGAAGCCGTGCGGCAGCGCCAGTTGGCCCTTGCGCAGGGAGTCGTCGATCTCGGCCTTCACGACGATGCGTCCGGTGCGGCTGACCACCGCCACCCAGTCGCCTTCGCTGGCCTGTATGGCCTTCAGGTCGTCGGTGCGGATGTGCAGCGCGCCGTCGGGGTCGGTGCGGCGCCAGCTCGGCGGGCGCAGGATCTGGTTGGCGTTGTGCCGCCGGCGCTGGCCGTTGATCAGGGACAGCGGGTACTCGGGATCCGTGCGATCCTGGGCCGGGTCGAGGCTTTCCAGCCAGGACAGGAGTTCCGGCACTTCGAGATGCACGCGGTCGTGCCGCATGAGCTGCCAGACCTCGTCGTACTCATGGGTGCTGAAGGCCGTTCCGCTGGGGCTGTTGAGGATCCGGTCGAACAGCTCCGATGCGAGCGCCGGGCCTTCCTGGTCGGAGTTCAGGGCTCGTTGCACGGCAACGGGCATGCGCTTGGCCAGCGCCAGGCAGCCCGGCCAGAGGACCGCGACCGAGGCGGCGCTGCCGGGCAGCGAGGGCCCGAGCGTCCGGTAGAGCAGGATCGGCGCGATGGCCGGATTGCCTTGCAGGATCTGGCCTGCGGCCTTGAGCAGCTCCGTACGGCTCTTGCCGGCCAGTTCGTCCAGTGTGGACCGATCGGGCAGGAGGCCGAGCTCCTCGAACAGGCGGGCGTAGATCTCGGCCTCGACGAGCGTGCCCGGCAGCGGGTCGAACAGCGGTGGCCGCAGGTGGAAGTAGTTGGTCGGAAACTCGAAGTCGAAGAACGTGTACTCCCACTTCTCGTGTTGGGAGGCCGCTGGCAGCACGTAGTCCGCGAGCGCCGCCGTCTCCGTGAAGGCGACGTCGATCACCACCGACAGCTCGGCGGCGCCGATCGCCCGCTCGATGCCCGCGGTGTCGGCGGCCGTGTTGGCGGGGTTGGAGGACTCCACCCACAGCACGCGGACCCGGTTCGGATGGTCGGCCAGGATCTCCTCGGCCAGCGTGTTCAGCGGCAGCATGCCGCCGATGTACTCGAAGCCCGTGATCTCCGAGCGTTCGCCGCGGGATTCCGACCACAGCGGCATGAGCCAGGTGTGCAGGGCGTTCGTGCCGGGGCGGCCGAAGTTGCCGGTGATCAGGTAGAGCAGCTTCTCCAGGTAGCTGTTGAGCGTGGAGTTGCGGCCCTGCTGGATGCCCAGCTCGACGCGGACGGTCATTGCCTCGGCCGCGAGGATCAGGTCCACCGCCTTGTCGACTTCGACCCTCTCGACCTCGGCATGCGCGATCCACTCGTTGACGGGGATCTTGCCGAGGGTCGCCGCGACCGCTTCGAAGCCGTCAGTGTGCTTGGCCAGGAAGTCCGTGTCCGCGCCGCCGCGCTCGATGATCAGAGCCAGGATCGCGCCGAGCAGGTAGGCATCCGTGCCGGGCCTCAGCGGCAGGTGCACGTCGGCGACATCGGCCGTCTCCGTTCGGCGCGGGTCGACGACGATCATCTTGCGGCCCGGGTCGTTCTTGATGTCGTTGACCGCGCTGCGGGCCCGGTTGAAACCGTTGGCCAGCCAGGGGTTGCAGCCGATGACCAGGAGCAGGTCGCATTCCTCGACGCCCTCGGCCGTGTGGTTGGTCTGGCCGCCGAACATCTTGCCATTGACCCAGAAGTCGCCCGTCTTCTCCTGCGACAGCGCGCCGAAGAACCGGGTCGAGTTCATCCACCGGCGCAGGGCGAAGCCGTATCCCCCGCCCGAGTGATTGCCCTGCCCGCCGCCGCCCACGTACGCCATCGACCCCGGCCGGCTGGCCGCCGCGTCCTCGTCCCGCACCGCCTTGAGCCTCGCCGCGATCTCCTTGATCGCCGTTTCCCAGCTCACCGGCTCGTGCGTGCCGTCCTCGCGACGGCGCAGTGGCGTGGTCAGGCGGTCGTTGTGGTTGCCGTACCAGGTCAGCCGCTGCGCCTTCTGGCACAGGTACCCCTGCGAGCGCGGGTTGTCCCGGTCCCCCCGCACCCGCGTGATCGCCCGGCCCTCCGTCAGCACCTCGATGCCGCAGTTGACGTAGCAGAGGCTGCACGCGGTCTTGTGCCAGGTGGCGTCGGTCATGTCGGCCATGTCGGTCACCAGGGCAGGGTTGCGTGACGAGACCCAGCCTGTCAAGGGGGTGGGGTCGGCTGTCAGCAGAGTGGGGCGGGGCTTGTGGATGCGGAGCTCTCGTAGTAGTCCGAGCCGGGGAAAGCCCGGCACATGGCGAAGGAGAGCAGCGAGTCAGCAGGTAAAGCCTGCCCCCTGACGTGCACCTCGCGGCCATCGTCCAGAGGCTCCACACCAAATCGACCCACCCACACCCCACAAAACACCCACACCCCGCACGGCATAACACAGCCCAAGCATCCACACCGAGCCACCCGCGAACGCGATCGCGTTGACGGTCTTACGTGCAGAGTGTCGAGAGCATCCGACAAACCCCGCCCGGCTCCAAGAAAACTCACCCCGGGATCAGCGGTTCTGGTGCGGACTCGGGCTCCGGCGGAATCTCACGCGGCACCACCGGACCCGGCTCGGGAACCACCCGTCCAGGACCCGGCAGCGCAGGATCCGGGCCCACCGGATCCGGACCAGGACCCGGCACCACAGGATCCGGGCCCACCGGATCCGGACCAGGACCTGGCACCGCCGGCTCCGGGCTCGGCAGCCGCGGCTCGTCGGGGTCTCCCGGCAGTGGACGCTCAGGCGCGGGCACGGTCATGGTCACCACCTCCGACTGATCGACTACCCACCTCGGCGTTTCTCAACCGGCGCGGCCGAGGGCCTGCAGGACGCGGGCGGCGGTGCGGATGCCGGCGTGGAAGCGGCGGAGCTCGAAGTTCTCGTTGGGGGCGTGGTTGCGCTCGTCGACGTTGGCCAGCTGTATGCCGTAGCAGGGCACGCCGAGACCGTCGGTGAGGCCGGCGATGGGGAGGCTGCCGCCCATGGCGGGCTCGAAGAGGGCGGGCCGGTCGGCGCCGACGGCATCGAGGACGACCTGCGCGAAAGGGGCGTCGGGGAGGGTGCGAGAGGGCTCCATCAAGGCCTTGACGGTGACCTCGGCGTGCGGGAGATGGCGGTTGACATGCGCACGGACAGCCTCGACAACAGTTGTTGTCCGCTGACCGCCGGCCAGGCGCATGTCGCAGCGGGCAACGGCCACAGCGGGGATGACGGTGCGGTGCTCGTTGTTGTCGAGGCAGGTCAGAGAGTTGACGGAGAAGGTCGGCAGGGCCAGCCGCTCGTTGACGGAGCCGGCGACGACGTCCATACGATCGAGACCGGAGCTCACGGGGAGGGCGGCCAACGCGGCGAGTTCGGCGGGAGTCAACGGGGTGATGCCGGCGTCGTAGCCCTCGATGAGGATCCGGCCGTCCGGGGAACGCATGGTGCCGAGCAGCCACACGAGCTCCCACGCCGGATTCGGCGCCACGTTGCCCCAGTTGCCGGAGTGGAAGACGGCCCCGGCCCCGCGAACGGTGATCTCGAAGCTCACGACACCACGGACGCCCAAAGAGACGGTCGGCTCGTAGCCGGCGTTCACCGGCCCGTCGCTGTACAGGGCGACGTCGGCGTTCAGCTCCGTCCGCATGCCGGCCAGGGTCGACGCCAGGTTGGGGCTGCCGATCTCCTCCTCCCCGTCGAGGATGACGGTGACCTCGCACGGCAACTGCCCAAAGCAGTCCCGCAAGGCCCTCAACGCCAACAACTGGGCAAGGTGCTGGCCCTTGTTGTCGCCGGTGCCGCGCCCGAACATGCGACCGTCCCTGATGACGGCCTCGAACGGCGGACTGTCCCACTCCCCCAACGGACCGGCCGGCTGTACGTCGTAATGGCCGTAGATCACCACATGCGGACCCGGACCGGCAGCGTGCCCGACGACCAGTGGCCAACCCACGGTCTCCACCACCCGAGGCGTCAGGCCGCTGCGAACCAGCAGCTCACGAGCGTAAGCAGCGGCCTCGACCATGCCCTCCCCGGTAGCGCTGACGCTCGGCACGGCAACCCACTCCGCGAGCTCCCGCTCGTGCCGGTCGCCGTGCCGCGCCACGTACTCGTCAATAGGATCCATGCCCCCTAGCGTGTCATCCGCTGCGCCAGCTGCTTGCGGACGCGAGGCGGGATCTCCGGGGCGAAGCGGCGGATGTAGCTCTCGGCATGGGCCTTGTGCTCCACCAGAAAAGGCAGGTCGAACACGACCAGTTTGCGAATCGCCAACAGCGGCACCGGGGCCCGCAACGCCTTGAAATCGGCGTTCCACAGCCCGGGCGCGTCGCACACGGGATGGAACTGGCCGATCATCAGGCCGTCCTCGACGAACTTGTCCTTGGCGACCCGCTGCAACGCGTCGAGCCCGCTGGCATCGGTGTAATCGAGGTGCGGCAACACCAACAGGACGGTGAGCAGTTCACGGTCGGCGGCGGACATGGTGGCGCCGATGCGTTCGTACCACGTACGTAGGCTTTCCACGGCCTCGTTGACGTCGCCGTCCCCTGACAACGCCGCCAGATGGAACAGTCCCTTGTGGAGGGACGGCTGCGTGTACGGACACACCGGACCGTTGCGACCCAGCTCCGGATGCGGCGACACCAGGTATCTTCGCGCCCAGGACAGGATCTCCCGCACGTACGGCAACTGCCCGTCGGGCACGTCCCCGGCGTCGACGTCGGCCGCCGACCAGAACAGCACCCGGGCATCGACCTGCGGCGGCGTGGTCATGACCCGATCCCTTGCTCGAAGGCGAAGAAGCCGTCCGGGTCGACCCGCCGCTTGATCTCGGCCAGCCGCGGGTAGTTGTTCCCGTAGTAAGCGCTGCGCCAGGACTTCAGGTCGGGATCGGTGAAGTTCAGGTACGAACGATCGCCGCCGTACGGAGCCATGGAGGCGGCCAACTCCTCCAGCCACCCGAGGTTGGCGTCCACCACCGCACTGGGATCGTCCTCCGCCCACGAGGTGTCCATGGACAGCAGGAACTTCGCTTCGCGGTGCGGAAAAGCGGTGTCGGCCACGGGAACCCGATTCACGGCACCGCCCCACGAGAACAGGGCCGCCCCGCCGCCGTCGGCATTCCCGCCGCCGGGCCATCGACGCACCTGTGCCAACATCGCGCTGATGGCGTCGTCCGGCAACGGCTGGGTCAGCACACTGGTCCGGGCCGCGAAGGCGCCGGCCGAGGTGTCGTGCAGCAGATCATCCCTGGCCTGCCAATAGGTTCGATCCTCGATCATCACGCGGAACGGCTGCGCCACCGACAGCACGGGATCGAGGATCTCCCGCAGCTCCGACGCCGGGCCCAGGTGCTGCCCGATGCACGACACGATCGCGTCCGCCCCCGTGGTGCTCACGCCGACGCGGGCGGCGAACGCATCCGGTGCCGAACGGACAGTCTCCTGCACCACCGAGAACACCTTCTCCGCGTCCTCCATCCGCCACAGCAGCACGTAGGTGGCGCAGTCGGACACGGGCTCGGCCTGGAACGTGAAAGACACGTTCACGCCGAAGTTGCCGCCGCCACCGCCGCGACAAGCCCAGAACAGGTCGGCATTCTCGTTGGCGTCGCAGCGAAGCACCTCCCCGTCGGCGGTCACGAGCGTCGTCGCCACCAGTGCGTCGGCGGTGATTCCATGCACCCGAGACGTCGCCCCGTAACCGCCGCCGAGGGTCAGCCCACCGATGCCGACCGAGGCGCCGTTGCCGAGCGCGAAGGCCATCTCGCACGGCTCGATCGCGGCGTACACGGTGGACATCGAAGCACCGCCGCCGGCCGTCACGAGGCCGGTGGAAGCGCTGGCGGACACGGTGTTCAGCGCGCCGAGGTCGATCACGAGGCCAGGGCCGACGGAGAAGCCGGCGTAGCTGTGCCCTCCACCCCGCACGGCAACGCCGACGCCGACGTCCCGGGCCCAGGCGATGGCCCGTTGCACATCGACGGTGGAGGCCACGGACACGACGCCGGCCGGCACGGTCGCGGCGTAGCGCCGGTTGAACGGCGTGCTCACGGCCCCGAAGCCGTTGTCCCCAGGGCGGAGCACACGGCCTGTCACGGCCCGGCCGAGCCGTCGCCAGTCCTGTTCGGACGGTGACTTCATCTGAGATCCCTCACCTCTTCGAGGTAGGACGTGCCGGTGGCGGCATGCGCGCCGTACCGCTCCCACTGCTCGCGCAGCCGGATCCGGCCGTCGTCGGCCACCTCCGGCGTGTTCACGGTGCGACCGCAGATCACGTCCCCGGAGTCGAGCACGATCGTGTATCCCATGTGGAGGATGTCTCGGGAATCCCGCACCCCCGTGACGGAACAGCGCAGCACCGGGCCGCCGGAGACCTCCGTCCACACGACGTCGCCGCGCTGCCGGTACACGGCCACCGGCGCGTCGCCGGCTCCCTCCTTGCGGAACCGGCGGCCGTCGTAGTCGATCACCGACCACCACCGGCGGCGCGCTCCTCCTCCTGCTTGACGAAGCCCTCGGACATCGCCCGGTCCCACCAGATCGCGTAGTAGGCGAAGTCCTCGTCGCCCGCGTTGGTCAGATGGTGCTCGATGCCGGGACGCAGGAAGGCGACGTCCCCGGCGTTGAACGCATAGCGCTCGGCGGGCGTCACCACCTCGGCGCGGCCCGCCATGCCGATGAAGATCTCGTGCTCGTGGTGGGCATGCGTCACCGACGTGTCGCCCGGCCGCAGCACGCACCAGGCGCCCTCGAACGGGGCCGTCAGGCCGTCCCACGGGTAGAGCAGCTTCATCTCCAGTCCGTAGGCGCGGACCAGATTCTCGTGCTCCAGTCGGCGGATGTCCACGGCCACGGGCTCTTGGTCGGTCACGTCCCCACTCCGATCAGCCGAATCCTGTTGACGCTGACCGAGGCTAATGTCGGATGTTTCCCGGCCGGTAGGGGAAGTTATCCCACAACGCGGGGAAATCCCTTGCCCGCCAACGGGGTCAGCCGCGCCCGAGGCCGGCGTCGCGGGCCAGCACGATGGCCTGGGCCCGGTCGTTGACGCCGAGCTTGCCCAGCACCGAGGAGACCCGGTTGCTGATGGTCTTGGGGGCCAGCGCCAGGTCGCGGGCGATGGCCAGGTTGGACTTGCCGGCCGCGATCCGTTCCAGCACCTGCTGTTCCCGGGCGGTCAGCTGCGGGAAGGGATACGGCACGTGCCCGCCGGTCGGGCTGAACAGCGCCGGCAGCCGGCCGGCCACGGACCGGCCGACGATGACCTCTCCGTTGGCCACCACCTGAACCCCGCGCAACACCTGGTCGGCATCGGCGTCGGCGGCGACCAGGTAGCCCCGGGCGCCGGCGTGCAGCGCGGACCGCACGGCCGCGTCGTCGTCGACCGAGGTGACGACGAGAACCCTTGTGCCGGGCGCGATCCGGGCCACATGACCGATCATGCCGGCCACGTCGAGCGGGCCGAACTGGTGCGGGTCGACGACCAGCACGTCCGGCCGGTGCCATGCGGTCTCGGCGAAGGTCTCGGCGGCGGTGGTGGCCTCGCCGAGCACCACGCAGCCGCCGTCTCGCTCCAACGTGGACCGGATCCGCCTGCGGGCGACGGGATGTGCGTCGGCCAGCAGCACCGTGACGGTCTCCAGGGTGGCGCCGTGTCGTCCGCCCGCGAACAAACCCTCGATCTGTGCCGGGTGAGTCATGTGGTCCCCCAAAAGGTCCTCAGGCTCCCCCCAGTGCCCGCCCATCTGGGATGTCAAGCTAGCGAACCGCCACCTGACAACGTTAGTTGCGGCACAAAAGACCAGGGGTGCGATCCCCCCGAAGCGACTAGTCACTACCGCTGAAAGCACGCCGGCGCCGGCAGATTCCCCGCCGGACGGGCAAAGCTTCCCTATCTACAGGGAAGGGCCCGACCATAGCATCGGGTCACGAGCTGGTCACTCGCTCGGCACATCACCCGTCACCGCCTGAAGCCACCGGCTCGGCGTGCGAATCGATCACGATGAACGAGGTGCAGCTGTGACTGACCAAGAGGTGGGCTTGCTTGCCATCGGCGCGGGGCCGGCGAACCTGGCGCTCGCGGTGGCCATCGAGGAGTCCGGTTCGGACGCACTGGCCGACGAGACGCTGCTGTTGGACCAGAGCCCGGACATCAAGTGGCAGCGCGACCTGCTGATGCCGTGGGCACGCAGCCAGGTGTCGTTCCTCAAGGACCTGGTGACGCTGCGCAACCCGCGCAGCAAGTTCTCCTTCCTGAACTTCCTGCACGACTCCGGGCGCCTGGACGAGTTCGTGAACCTGGGCACCTTCAACCCGTTCCGCTGGGAGATCTCCGACTACCTCCAGTGGGTGGCCCGCTCACTGGACCGGGTGAACATCCGGTTCAACTCGCGGGCCCAGTGCATCGAGCCGACCCGCGCCGCGGACGGGTCGATCACCGGGTGGACGGTCACGCTGCACGGCGGCGACACCATCCGTTGTCGGGACCTGGTGGTGGGCGGCGGCCGGGACCGGCACGTCCCGGCGGTCTTCGCCGACCTGCCGTCGGACCGGGTCATCCACAGCGCACAGTATCGGACCAGAATCGCCGCGCTGCCGTCCGAGGCGCCGCTGCGCGCGGTCGTGGTCGGCGGGGCGCAGAGCGCGGCCGAGATGTTCATGGCGCTGCATCAGAACCTGCCCAACAGCGAGCTGACCATGGTGGTCCGCTCCATCGGCCTGCAGAACTACCAGACCAGCAAGTTCGTCAACGAGCTGTTCTTCCCGTCCTTTGTGGACACCTTCTACGACAGCGCGCCCGAGGTCCGCAAGCAGCTGCTGGACGAGATGCACCTGACCAACTACGCGGGCCTGGCGCCGCCGTTCCTGGAGCAGCTCTACACCATGCTGTACCAGCAGCGCGGTGTCGGCCAGGAACGGTCACGGGTGCGGGCCCTGACCGAGGTCGTCGGCGCTCGCATGGACGGCGACGAGGTGGTTCTGGACCTGCGTGACCGGACCAGCGGCAAGGTCGAGCCGCTGCGCTGCGACGTCGTGCTGGTCGGCACCGGCTTCGACCAGCGGATGCCGGAGATGGTCCGCGACCTGGCCGACCGGGTCGGCCTGGACGAGGTCACGGTCAGCCGCTGCTACCGCGTCGACCTCGGCGACTCCACCTGGGGCGCCATGTATCTGCAGGGCGTCAACGAGGGCACGCACGGTATCGCGGACTCGCTGATCAGCGTGCTGGCCCACCGGTCGCAGGACATCGTCAACGACCTGCTGGCCCGCCGCGGCGAGCTGAGGAGCGCCTGATGGAACGGCTGGTGATCATCTCGCCGGCGCCGACGGCCAACGGCGACCTCCACGTCGGCCACCTGGCCGGTCCCTTCCTGGCCGCCGACGTATGCACCCGCTACGCCCGTGCCACCGGCGTGGAGGCCTTGTACGGCACCGGCATGCACTTCACCCAGAACTATGTGGTCACGGCCGCGCGCAAGCTGGGCGTGTCCCCGGAGCACCTCCGGGTGCGGTCGGCCGAGCAGGTCGAACGGACGCTGGCGGCCATGGGCATAGAGGTGGACGGCTTCGGCTGCATCGGCGACCGGTTCACCAAGATGGTGCTGGACTTCTACGACCGGCTGCACAGCCAGGACCGGCTGAAGCTCCGCACCTGGCGCTTCCCGTACCTGCCGAGCACCGGTGAGTACCTGATGGACGCCTACGTGCTCGGCGGCTGCCCGTTCTGCCTGGCCACCGGGTACGCCGGCATCTGCGAGAGCTGCGGCCTGCCGGTCGCGCCCGGGGATCTGCTCGACCCCCGCTCGACGCTGTACCCGGACGAGCCCCTGGAGATCCGCGAGGCGGAGATCCTGGTGTTCCCGGTCGAGGAGTACCGGGCCGAGCTGACCGCGTACTTCGCGGGGACAACCATGCGCCCGCACATGGCGCAGATGATCGAGGACGTGATGGCCGGGCCGCTGCCCGACTTCCCCATCACGCAGCCGACCTCGTGGGGCATCCCGGCGCCGTTCCCCGAGGTGCCGGGCCAGGTGATCTACCCGCACATGGAGGGCATGCCGTGGAGCATGTTCACCACGGCGCTGGCGGCCGAGCGGCGGGGCGCGGTCCTCAAGTCGGACGATGAGCTGTGGCGCAAGGACTCCGGCACGACCGTCGTCTACTTCACCGGTCTGGACGCCACGTATCCGTTCGCAGTCGTCGGCACGGCGATGCTGACGGCGTTGGGCGAGTACGTGGTGCCGGCACAGTACGTCACCAACGACTTCTATGAGCTGGCCAACGAGAAGTTCTCCACCAGCCGCGGTCACGTGGTGTCGGGGCGGGAGCTGGCGGCCGAGGTGCCGCGGGACCTGATCCGGTTCCACCTGTCGGCCACCAGCCCCGAGTTCCAGCGCACCGACTTCACCCGCGAGGCCCTGGTCCGCGTCACCGACACGCGTCTGGTCCGGCCGTGGAACCGCGTTGCGGCGGCGGTCGACGCGTGGGTGGGCCGCGGTGCGCTGCCGGTGTCCGAGCGGTCGCGGCGGTCCGCGCAGCGGATGGTCGACCGGTTCGCCGCCGGGTACGGCGTGCGGCGCTTCAGCCTCACTGCCGTGGCGTCGACGATGTCAGAACAGTTGGCCCGCTTGGACCAGATGGCGGCAGGGGTGACCAAGGAGACCGCCGGCGACCTGTGCCACGAAGTCGATGTGTTCCTCCGCTGCGCCGCCCCGGTGCTGATCGACCTCGCGGGCGCCGCACTACCGGACACCACGATCCCGGCCCGCCAGGACGCCGTGACGGTCACTCCCACTCCACTGCCGCGCCTGACCGGGGCCGGCGGCTGATGTCCAGCATCGTTGTCGTCGGCGCCGGGGTCACGGGGATGGTGACGGCGATCGAGTGCGCGCGGGTGGGACACCGCGTGACGCTGCTCGACCGCGGCCCCATCCCCAACCCGGCGTCCACGTCGGCCGACCAGCACCGAGCACTGCGGGTGCTGCGGCCCGGCGACCCCGTCATGACGGCCCAGTTCGCGTCGGCCCGCACATGCTGGCTGGAGCTGGAGTCGTTGCTGGGCGAGCGGTTCTTCCGCCAGGTCGGCATCGTGACGGCCTGGCCGCGGAACGAGGTCGGGGCACTGACCGTCGTGGAGCCGGAGAAGCTGCCGCACATCAGATTCCCCCATGACACGGTCGGTGTGCTCGACGCCGACGCTGGAGTCCTTTTGGCGGACCGGTTCCTGGATGCTGCTGCACGATGGTTGTCCAGGCGGCCCAACGTGACCGTGCGGCCGGAGTGCTCGGTGAAATTCGTCGCGGAGCATTGGGTGTCGCTTGTGGACGGTACCGCCCTCGGGGCGGACGTCGTAGTCGTCGCGGCCGGGCCGTGGAGCCGTGAACTGGTCGACATCCCGGTGAAGCTGTATCGGCAGACCATGGTGTACCTGCGCCCGCCGGCCGATCTGGCGGCGTGGTGGGAACACGCACCCGGCGCGGGCGGTCTGGGCGCGGACTGCCGCGCCTGGCTGCTGCCGCCGGGCGACGGAACCCTGCTCAAGATCAGTTCGGACCTGGTGTGCCGCGACGTGGACTCCACGGCCGGCGGCGAACCCGGGCCGTGGGTCGACCGGCTGCTGGCCGAGCCGATTCTGTCCGAAATGGACCGTTACCAGGTGGTGGCGGTGCGGGAATGCCACTACGCCACCGATCCCGGCACCGGCGGCCCACTGCTCCACCACTTCGGGCCGGGACTGTGGGTCCGGCCCGCCTGCGGCGGCTCGGGTTTCGCCGCCGCACCGCTCGTTGCTCGCACGATCGTCGAGGCCATGGAGGCAACAGCATGAACGAGAGGGCGTCCGACGGCGTGCTCGCCGCGATCAGGGCGACACCGACGTCGATCCGGTACCTGCTCGGCGGCATGCTGCTCAACCAGCTGGGCGCGTTCGTCCAGTCCTTCCTGCTGCTGTACCTGGTGCACCGCGGCGTCACGGCGGAGCTGGCCGGCGTCGGCCTGGTCGCCTACGCCGTCGGCGCGATCATCGGCAGCACACTGGGCGGCGAGCTCGCGCACCGGCTCGGTACCCGGTACACCATCGGGCTGGCGATGGCCGCGTCCGGCCCGCTGGTCGCGCTGATCCCACTGCTGAGCGGGCCGGGCACGTTCTGGCTGCTCATACTCGACGTGGGCCTGGCCGGCCTGGTCACGCAGGCCTACCGGCCGGCGGCGTCGGTGATGCTGGCCGAACTGATGCCGGAGAAGTTCCAGGTGATGGCGTTCTCCATGATGCGCATCGCCCTCAACGCCGGCGCGGCCGGCGCGGCGCTGCTGGCCACCGTGTTCATCGGCGTGAACTGGGACCTGCTGTTCTATGTGGACGGTGCGACGGCGCTGGCGTACTCGCTGCTGGCGTTCTCGCTGCTGCCCAACGTGGTCGCGCCGGAGGAGGAGAAGCCCACGCCCGGCGAGAACGCGCCGCGCAGCTCGGCCTACGCGGTGCTGGCCCGGGACGGCCGGTTCCTGATGTACCTGGCCGCCGTGTTCATCGGGACGGTGGTGTACGCCCAGTACACGGTCGCGCTGCCGCTGAAGATCGTCGCCGACGGCCTGTCCACCGACCTGTACAGCTTCGTACTGGCCACCTCCGGCATCGTGCTGATCACCTGCGAGCTGAAGATCACCTCGTACATCGTGAAGTGGCCGCCTTCGCTGGCGGTGTTCCTGGGCCACGTGGTGTTCGGGCTGGCCTTCGTCGGCTGGGGCCTGTCCTCGGGCAACCCGGCGGCGGTGATCATCAGCGCCGCGCTGTTCACCGGAGGCCTGATGATGTCCGGCCCGACCATGTTCGCCCGCCCGGCCAAGACTCCCGCCCGCTACCGGGCCCGCTATCTGGGCGTCACCAGCTCGGTCATGGGCATGGCCCAGGCGCTCGGGCCGATCGTCGGCGTGCTGGCGTGGGCCGCGCTGGGCAACGTGTTCTTCCCGGTGCTGACCGTGCTCGGCATCATCACCGGCGCGCTGGCCTGGGCCGGCATCAAGGTCAAGCCGGAACCCGAGGTGGAGCCGGTGATCGCTGAGGAGGCCGTGGCATGAGCGAGCTTGCGAGCGAATCATTCAACGCAGTACGTCCGCGAACGCGGACACCGAGCGCTAGCGAGGTGCCGCAGTGAACGGTGTGTTGTTGGTCATCGGCAGCGGGCTGCGGTACTACCGGGAGTACCTGGTCACTTCCATCCACCGCCGGGCCCGTGAGGCCGGGCTGCGTCTGGTGCTGCTGAACAATCTCAAGCCGACCTGGCAGAGCGAGTACTTCGACGAGATCGTGCTGGCCGACGTGTTCGACCCGGCGGTGATGATCGCCGAGGCCCGCAAGGTCGCCGAACAGAAGCAGATCGTCGGGCTGATGTGTTGGGACGAGCCGCTCGTGTTGACGGCCGGCGAGCTGGCGGCCGAGTTCGGCGTGCCTGGCCTGGGGTTGGCCGGCGTGCACGGGTGCCGCGACAAGCACCGTACCCGTGATCTGCTGACGGCTGCGGGCCTACCTCAACCCGGTTACGCCATGACGTCCGATCCGGCCGTCGCACGGGAAGCCGCTGTGGGCATCGGGTTCCCGGTAGTGGTGAAACCCCGGGCGCTCGGCGCCAGCATCGGCGTGGTGCTGGCCCGGGACGAGTCGGAGTTCGACGCCGCCTTCGCCGTCGCCCTGGCGGCCAGCGAAGTGGACCAGGGCGTCTACGGTGCTCAGGCCATTGTGGAGGGTTACGCCGACGGCCCGGAGATCAGCGTCGACGGGGCCGTGCACAAGGGCGAGTACCTGCCGATGTTCCTGGCCCGCAAAGAAAGCGGAGAGCACCCGTACTTCGAGGAGATCGGGCACGTCGTCGACGCGGCCGACCCGCTGCTGGCCGACCAGTCGCTGGTGTGCACCCTGGCCCGGGCCCATCGCGCGCTGGGCATCGAGGACGGCATCACCCACAGCGAGATGCGGCTGACCGCGGACGGCCCGGTGGTGATCGAGATCAACGGCCGGGTCGGCGGGGACCTGATCCCGCTGCTGGGCAAGATCGCCACCGGTATCGACTCCGGCGACGTTCTGTTCGACGTGGCCACCGGGCAGCGGCCGGACATCGCGCCGTCCAAGCGTTCCGTGGCCGGGATCCGCTTCGGGCTGCCGGCCGCCGACTGCGTGGTGCGATCGGTGACGGTGCCCTCCGTGGCGGAAGGCCTGGTGACGGCGTCGCCGATGGTCGATCCCGGCACCACTTTGAGGCTGCCGCCGGGTGGTTACCTGGCCCGTCATTCCTTCGTGGTGTGCGAGGCCGACGACGTGCCGACCTGCCGGCGGCGGCTGCTCGACACCTCGGCCATGGTCGAGGTCGACGCCCAGCCCATCGGGCCACCGGAAGCCGATGCCGCCTTCGAGATGCCCGCCGGCCTGTTGGACACCGACGCGTGAGGAGTGAGCAGATGACCATCGCACCCGAGGCAACGCTGACTGCCGCGGAGATACTGGCCCGGGCCAAGGCGCTCGCCCCGGAGCTGCGCGAGCGGGCGGCGGAGATCGAGCGGACCCGGCACCTGCCCGACGACATCGTCGAGAAGCTGCGGGACACCGGCATCTACCGGGCCGGCTTCACTCACGCCTGGGGCGGTCCCGACCTGACGTCGTTGCAGGAGCTGGACATCGTCGAAGCACTGTCCTATGGGGACGCATCGGCCGCTTGGACCGCGGAGGTCTGCGCGCACACCGGTCACTTCGCCCGCTACCTGGACGACTCGGCGGCGCGGGTGATGTTCCCCAGCCTGGACATGATCACCGCCGGCGCGCTGTTCCCGGTCGGACGGGCCGAGCGGGCGCCCGGCGGCTACCGGCTGTCCGGCCGGTGGACCTTCGGCAGCGGCGTGACCACCTGCGACTGGGTGATCTCCGGTGCGTTCATCTACCGTGACGGCCAACCGGATCCGAGCCCGGACGGCAAGGACCCTCATGACTCCCGGCTGTTCATGGTGCGCCGCGAGGACGTCAGCCTGATCGACAACTGGGAGACCACCGGCCTGTCCGGCACCGGCAGCTGCGACTACACCATCGTCGATGTGTTCGTGCCGGAGGAGCACACGCTGGTGTTCAGCCAGCTGCGTGACCACTCCAGCCCCAGGACCGAGCCGGAGACGTTCATGCGGTGCCTGCCCGGCGTGCCGCTGGGAGTCGCTCGCGCGGCGCTGGACTACGTCCGCGAGCTGGCCGAGAACCGACGCTACCCCAACGGGGATCGGTGGGCCGACAACCGTCGCGTGCAGACGATCATCGCCGAGTGCGAGGCCGACTACAACGCCACCCGGTTCGGTGTGCGCGGCGCGTTGCTGCGGCTGGAGGAAGTGCTGACTGGCGGCGGCACCCTCGACGACCTCACCCGCACCGAGCGGGCAGCACTGCCGTTGTCGCGGCTGCACGCCTTCCGAACCGCGCGGTCGATCGTGACCCGGATCTACGACCTGCTCCAGACCGCCTCGATCCACCGCGCGTCGCCGATGGACCGCTGGCTGCGTGACACCACGACGATGTGCCAGCACCTGTTCGCGCAGGAGCGGATCCTCCAGTCCGGCGGCGCCCACCTGCTGGGCGGCACCCCCGAATTCGGCCTGTGCCTCGGCATCGCGAAGTAGAGGAGCGCTGACGTGTCCGAACGACCGATCATCCTGGTGGGCTTCGTGGCCGCGCTGGGCAAGCTGGCCGAGTTCCTGCCCGAGCAGTCGCTGATCATCGTCGAGGAGCCGGACGTCGTGCGCAAGCGGGACGTCCGCAACCACATTGCCGAATCGGCACTGGTGCGCGAGCTCGTCGAGTGGGAGTACCAACTGCCCGGTGCGGCCGACACGCTGTTGGCCAGTCGGCCTGATCTCGCCGCGTCGGCCGTGGTCCCGTTGGTCGAGTACGCGACGCCGTTCGCCGCCCGGCTGGCCGAACGGCTCGGGACGCCCGGCGCCAGCCTGGGGGCGGCCGAGGTGCTGCGTGACAAGTCCTTGCTGCGCAGGGTGACCAGCGCCGCCGGTGTGCCCAATCCGGCATCCGCTGAGGTCGGGTCGCCGGAGGAGGTGACCGCGTTCATCGCCGCCCACGGCGTCCCGGTGATCCTGAAGCCGGCCAATCGCCAGGGCGCGGTCGGCACGCAGGTCCTGCACGACGCGGATTCCGTTGCCGCGGCCTGGGAATCGTGTATTCAGCACGATGAGGGCATGTTCGTGCCGGACCGTGAGCGGGCGGTGCGCATGCTGGTCGAGGAGTACGTTGCCGGCCACGAGTACAGCGTGGAAATGGTCGTCCGCGACTGTCAGTCGCTGTTCGCCAACATCACCGACAAGGTCCTCTACCCCGGGCCGCGGCCGGTCGAGCTCGGGCACGTGCTGCCGGCGGCGATTCCCTTGGCGTTGAGGGACAAGCTGGTCGTGAGCACACTGGCGGTGCTGCGGGCCGTCGGTTTCGGCTCCGGGGTCGTGCACTGCGAGTGGATCGTCCGCGACGACGGCACGCCGTACCTGGTGGAGTGCGCTGGTCGGTTCCCGGGCGACGGCATCATCGAGATGATCGAGCGGGCCTACGAGGACCCGATCGGCGAGCGCTATTTCTCGGTCATGCGCGGCCTGGAGCCGCCGGAGATGCCGTCCGTGGCGCCGCAGGCCGCCGCCGTGCGGTTCATGCAGGTGCCGCCGGGCGAGATCGTCAGCATTGACGGCCTCGACGCCGCCCAAGAGATGCCCGGCGTGGTCAGCTTCGGTATGGGGCCGGGCGTCGGCGATCCGGTGCGGGAGCTGCGCAGCTCGTGGGACCGGATCGGCTCCGTCATGGTGCTGGCGCCCACCGCCGCCGAGGCCGTGGCGTTGGCGGAGAAGGCGATCGACCAGGTGCACGTCGTCACGACCGGGAGTCCGCAGTGGAATTCGCGGTAGTCGGCGGCGGCATGGCCGGGGCGTTCCTCGCGCTCGCCCTCGGCCGGCAGGGCCACACGGTGACCGTGTACGAGCGGCGACCCGATCCCCGGGTCAACGCCGTGCACACCACCTCGATGAACCTCGGCCTGTCCGAGCGTGGGCTGAAGGCGTTGGAGCGCCTCGGTCTGCGGCAGGAGATCACCCGACACGTCATGCCCATGCGGGGCCGGCTCGTGCACAGCCAGGACCGGTCGCTGCGCTTCTCCACCTACGGCGAGGGCGGCATTCTGGCCATCCAGCGCCATGATCTCGGCGTCCAGCTCATCGAGGCCGCCACCCGGTCGGCCAACGTGCGGTTCGTGTTCGACACCCGCTGCGTCGGCATCGACCGGGACCTCCCCGCCGCCGACTTCGTCTCCGAGTCCGGCACGGCGTTCACCGTCACCCCGGACGTCATCGTCGGCGCCGACGGCGCATTTTCCGTCGTGCGCAAGCACATGCACCGGGACGAGCGGGCCGACTTCCACCAGGAGTTCCTGGAATGGGGCTGGCGGGAACTGCACATCCCGGCCGGCGCCGACGGCCAGCACCGCATGGCCGACGACGTTTTCCACCTCTGGCCCCGTGGCGAGACCATGATGTTCGCCCACCCCAACCGTGACGGCTCCTTCACCTGCTCCTGCGTGCTGCCGTTCCGGGGTCCTCGCAGCTTCGACACCCTTCGCACCTCGGACGACGTCGAGACCCTGTTCCGTGAGCTGTTCCCCGACGTCCTCGATCTCGTGCCCGATGTCGGCAAGGTCTTCCTCGACCAGCCCACGTTCAAGCTCGTCACCACGCGGACCTCTCCCTGGCACCACAACGGCAAGGTCGTGCTCATCGGCGACGCCTGCCACGCCGTGTACCCGTTCCTGGCCCAGGGCATGAACGCCGCCTTCGAGGACGGCTTGGAGCTGGCCGATGCCTTCTCCGCCTTCCCTGCCTCGGCCCCGGACGCCGTCGAGCGGTTCTACCAGCGACGCAAGCCCCACACCGACGCCCTGGCCGAGATGTCCCGCCAGAACTTCGCCGAGCTCCGCGACACCGTCCGTTCCCCCGCCGTTCGGCTGGAGAAGGCCTGTGACGTGGTGTTGGAGAAGGCCTTGCGGCATCGATGGATGCCTCTGCACGCCATGATCACGAATACCACCATGCCCTACGCCGACGCCCGCGACCGCGCCCGCCGCCAGCGCCGGATCTTGCAGGGGGCGGCGGGATTAGTGGGATTGATGGTGGCGGGAGGGTTGTTGAGGAAGCGGCGCTGAGGACCGGCTTCACGAGGGCTGTGGCCGGAATGCTCGCCGCTGGAACGTCACCGACGAGATTGCGCCGAAGGCCGCTCCGCAAGGGACGCCGCCCGCAAACTCACGACTGGAATGCCACCAAGGGCATTGCACCGCCGCTCCGGTTTCACCCCGGGGCGGCGGTGTCCACCGAGGCGCCGCGGTTCCATTGGGCGAACCGAACAGAGCAATCCTCGTTTCCCCGCCCGATCACCAGCACCGAGGCAATGTGGGCGCTGCGGGCGACCGCCGCGAAGGCCGTCGCCGATCGCCTCCACAGGGAGGATGGAAGCGGTCTCACACACACGACGATCGAAGGTTGACTCAGCCGGAGATCACACCTCCGACCGTGTGCAGCAGGGTCTCCCGCACGGTGGCCGGGTCGTCCAGCTCGGCGGCGGACATGGCCCCATCACGTAGCAAGACCAGCGCCCCGGCAGCCTGATCCGGCTGCGGGTGACCAGTTTGCCCTAGCAGGGACCGAAAAGTCTCGCGTAGCCAGGCCCGGTGGGCGGCGATCAGGCGCCGTGGCGGGCTGTTCCGGTCGGCGTGCTCGGCGGCGGCGTTGAGGAAGTTGCAGCCTCGGAAGTCCTCGCTGGCGGCGAAGTCGGCATAGAACTCGAAGATCCCCACCAGTGCCTCGACCGGCGGCCGCTCGGCCACGATCGTCTCGACCGCGTCCCGGATGAGTCGGTCGACCGAGTCGAGGTAGGCCAGTACGAGGTCGTCCTTGCCGGCGAAGTGGCGGTAGCAGGTGGACCGGGTGACGTTGGCCTCGGCGACCAGGCGGTCCATGCCGACGGCCCGGATCCCTTCGGCGTAGAACAGCCGGGCCGCGGTGGTCAGCAGGCGGTCGCGTGGGGCCTCGTTCATGGACATCAGCCTACAGAACGACCGTTCTTTCTGCCGAACCCTTGACGGCCGGGAGCCACCGCCCCTAGCGTGCACCACGGGCAGAACGAACGTTCTTTCTCTCGCCAAGACTCGGAGGACCTGATGACTCCCACCGTGGTGCTCGTGCACGGCGCCTTCACCGACACGGGCAGCTGGGCCGGCGTGATCCGGCGGCTCCAAGCCGCCGGCATCACGGCCAAGGCCGTCGCTACTCCCCTGCGCGGCCTCGCCCACGACGCAGCCTTCGTCGCCGGCACGGTCGCGGCAATCGACGACCCGGTCGTGCTCGTCGGCAATTCCTACGCCGGCGCGGTGATCGGGGCGGCCGCGCCACAAATGTCAAATGTGAATGCGCTCGTGCACATTGCCGCGTTCGTGCCCGACGAAGGCGAGAGCGTGCTGGAGATGGCCGCGAACTTCCCCGATTCCGAACTGGGCCCGAACCTCCGCGCGATCGGCGACGACTTCTACCTGAGCACGGAGGGATTTCGCCGGGTGCTCGCCGAAGACCTGCCCGAGGACGTGACTTCGCTGCTCGCGGTGAGCCAGCGGCCGATCGCCGCGGTCGCGCTGGGCGAGAAGTCAGGGCCGGTCGGGTGGAGGACCCTGCCGTCCTGGCACGCGGTGGCGAGCGCCGACAAGGCGATCCATCCGACCGTCCAACGTTTCGGGGCCCAGCGGGCGGGCTCCACGGTTGTCGAGATCGACGGCTCGCACCTGCTCGCATTGTCCCAGGCGGACACCGTGACCGACCTGATCCTCGAAGCGGCGGCCAAAACCTCGTAGGAAGACCCTTTCTTTGCTAGATCAACAAAACCGGGTCACGTCGCCTGAGCGGCCCACACCCCTACGACGCAATAAGGCCGTTCAGGCGATTCATGCAAAGTTCACTACCTTCGTCGGTTGTTCCCGGTTCCCCGAGCGCCGATCCTGGTCCGCGGTCGACACCTTCCACCTCTGCCGAACGCGGCCCGAGACCCGGGTCGTGATAGCCCCTGCTCGGAGGAGAACTGCCGATGTTCCTGAGACGCTCCACCGTTGTCGTCGCGGCCGGCCTTCTGGTCGCCGCGGTCACCACCAGCACGGCCGCACAGGCGCAGCCATCCGCGCCCGCGGCGAACCCGCTCACCGCCGACGCGATGGCCGTCAACGCGGCCCAGAGCCTCGTCGCCTCCCGGCCCGCCGCGCTGCACGCCAGCTCGGACGACGTCTTCACGCAGCAGAGCACCATCTCCTCCACCAACGGGCTGAAGTACGTGCCGTACCAGCGGACGTACAAGGGTCTGCCGGTGGTCGGCGGCGACTTCGTGGTCGCCACCAACTCCACCGGCCAGGTCCTGGGCACCTCCGTGGCCCAGGACGCGACCATCAATCTCGCCTCCACCACGCCGAAACTGACCTCGGCGCAGGCGCAGAACGTCGCCCGCGGCCAGCTGTCGAAGGTGGACAGCGTCGGCGCCGCGCAGCTGGTGACCTTCGCGCTCGGCACGCCCACGCTGGCGTGGCAGAGCACCGTGACCGGCACCCGGGACAACGAGCCCAGCAAGCTGGACGTCGTCGTCGACGCGGTCAGCGGCAAGGTGCTGCACACCCAGGAACACGTGCTGTTCGGCGACGGAACGTCCGCTTGGAACGGTCCGAACCCGGTACACCTGGACACCACGCACTCCGGCAGCAACTTCTCGCTCAAGGACCCGGTGCTGACCAACGTCAGCTGCCAGGACGCCGCGAACAACACGACGTTCACCAAGACCTCCGACAGCTGGGGCACGGGTAACGCCACCAGCAAGGAGACGGGCTGCGTCGACGCGCTGTTCGGCGTGCAGACCGAGAACAAGATGCTGTCGCAGTGGTTGGGCCGCAACAGCTTCGACGGCAACGGCGGCGGCTGGCCGATCCGCGTCGGCCTGGCCGACGAGAACGCCTACTACGACGGCAGCCAGGTGCAGATCGGCCACAACAGCCAGAACCAGTGGATCGGTTCGATCGACGTGGTGGCCCACGAGCACGGCCACGGCATCGACGACCACACCCCGGGCGGCATCTCCGGCAACGGCACCCAGGAGTTCGTGGCCGACGTGTTCGGCGCGTCCACCGAGTGGTTCGCCAACGAGCCGGCGCCCTACGACGTGCCCGACTTCCTGGTCGGCGAGCAGATCAACCTGGTCGGCTCCGGCCCGATCCGCAACATGTACAACCCGTCCGCCCTGGGCGACAAGAACTGCTACGACAGCAGCGTCCCCGGCGGCGAGGTGCACGCCTCGGCCGGTCCCGGCAACCACTGGTTCTACCTGCTGGCCGAGGGCACGAACCCGACCAACGGGCAGCCGACCAGCACCACCTGCAACAGCTCCACCATCACCGGGCTCGGCGTGCAGAACGCGCTGAAGATCTTCTACAACGCCATGCTGCTCAAGACGACCGGCAGCTCCTACCTGAAGTACCGGACCTGGACGCTGACCGCGGCCAAGAACATGTTCCCGGGCAGCTGCACCGAGTTCAACACCGTCAAGGCGGCGTGGGACGCGATCTCCGTGCCGGCGCAGGCCGGCGACCCGACCTGCTCGGCCACCGGCACGGTCACGGTGTCCAACCCGGGCAACCAGTCCACCACCACCGGCGCGGCCGTGAGCCTGCCGCTGTCGGCCAGCGGCGGCACCGCGCCGTACAGCTGGACCGCGACCGGCCTGCCGGCCGGCCTGTCCATCAACGCCTCCACCGGCACGATCTCCGGCACCGCGACCACCGCCGGCAGCAGCAACGTGACGGTGACCGCCACGGACAGCGCCAGCCACAGCGGCTCGGCCTCGTTCAGCTGGACGGTCGGCACGGTGAGCGGCAACTGCACCGGTCAGAAGCTCGGCAACCCCGGCTTCGAGTCCGGCGCCACGGTTTGGACCTCGTCCTCTGGCGTGATCGGCCAGAACGCGCCCGACCAGCCCGCCCACGGCGGCACCTGGAACGCCTGGATGGACGGCTACGGCACGAGCCACACCGACACGCTGTCCCAGTCGGTGGCCATCCCGGCCGGCTGCCACGCCACGCTGACGTTCTACCTGCACATCGACTCGGCCGAGACGACCGGGACGACCCAGTTCGACAAGCTGACCGTCGCCGGCGGCACTTCCACCCTGGCGACCTACTCCAACCTGAACAAGGCCGCGGGCTACGTCCAGAAGTCGATCGACGTCTCGTCGTTCGCCGGGCAGACCCTCGCGCTGAAGTTCACCGCGGCGGAGGACAGCTCGCTGCAGACCTCGTTCGTCGTCGACGACGCGGCTGTGACCCTGAGCTAGCCTGAGCCAGCAGGACTGGGCGGGGAGGACGGCAGGCGACGTCCTCCCCGCTCACTCTATGCCCGGCTGCTCGTTCGGCATGGCCCCCAGCACCGATTCGGTCTCCGGCAAGGGTTCCTGTTGCTCGGGTTGCGCGGGAATCGGCGTTGTCGGCGGCGCGGGCGGGATCGGCGCGGCAGGAATCGGCGTGGTGGGCGGCGCGGGGTCGTAGGTGGTCTGCTGTTTCATGCGCCCCCGGGTACCCACGATCGCGCGGGTTATCCCACCTTCGGGTAGGTCCGCACGCCGACCTGAACATACGGCTCGCCGGTCGGCAGGCTGAAGAACACGATCGGCGTCCACCACTGCCGGCCTTCGGCCCGCGACACGAACAGTGTGTCGCCGACGGGCAACAGATCGTGCTCGGTGACGGGTTCAGGCACGATCTCGGCCATCTGGCCGGTCGCGATCGACCGCACCCGCAACCCGTTCTCACCGGCGAAGATCTCGATGCGACTGCCGGCTCGCTCGTACGCTCCGAGGTAGCGTGCGGCATCGACCGTCGGCGGCTGTGCCGGCGGCGAGACGGGTTCGGGCAGGGTGATGCCGGCGATCTCGGCGAACAGCTCCCGGAACAGCTCCTGGTAGAGGTCGATCGCGTTGTCGCCGTTGGTGAGCAGCGTGACGGCCAGTCCGAGTTCGGGCACGATGCGCAGGAAGGCGAACTGCCCGCGGGTGCCGCCGTCGTGTCCGATGACCTGGCGACCGTCCCAGTCGAACCGCATCCAGCCGAGGCCCCATGAATCGCCGAAGACGTACTTGTTGGGCACATCGGCGTGGTTCTCGGTCATGGCCACCGCGGACGCCTCGCTGAGCAGTCGGTCGCCGTCGGGACCGAGGCCGCGGGTCAGGTGCAGTCGGGCGAAAGCCAGGACATCGGCGGTGGAAGCGGTGATCAGTCCGGCCGGGCCCATCGAGCGCGGCAGCAGAAACGTTGACACGGGAAGAGGTTCCCGACCGGCCGGGGCTTCGTGGCCGACGGCGGCGCTGAGCAGGATGGCTTCCTCGGGCAGGGTCACGGTGTGCTTGAGGCCGAGCGGATCGATCAGCCGCTCCCGCAGCGCGGCGTCCCAGGTCTGGCCGGTGATCTTCTCGATCACACGGCCGGCGAGCGCGAATCCCGAGTTGCAGTAGGAGAAAGTGACGCCGAGCGGGTACACCTGGGCGGCTTCGCCGAGCCGGTCGACGTATTTGGCCACGCAGTCGTCGCCGCGGCCGGTGTCGGTGAACACGTCGCCGTCGATACCGCTGGTGTGGGTCAACAGGTGCCGCATCGTCACCTGCTTGGTCACGTCCGGATCGGACAGTCGCAGATCCGGCAGCACGTCGGCGATCGGCGCGTCCAGGTCGAGGCGGCCTTCGTCGACCAGCTGCATCGCCAGGGTGGCGGTCCAGGTCTTGGTGATGGACCCGATCTGGAACACCGAATCGTCGGTCACGGACGTGCCGGTCGCCTTGTTGAGCACGCCCGCGCTGACCTGGACGAGCTCATCGCCGCGCAGGATGCCCAGCGCCGCACCGGGAACGTGATGCTTGCGAGCCAACTCGGCCAGTCGTCGCCGCCAGTGGTCGGCGCGGAGCTCAACGAGAGAGAGAGTAAATCAGCTCGGAACCAGGGGAGCCAGTCGCCGACCCGGCGGTTGTAGTCGACACGGTGCGAAGGCAGTCCATTGTGGATGAACATGTGCGACGCGCCCGGGTAGAGCACCAGTTGTGCTGGCACGCCCTGGGCCCGCAGCGCGGTGAACCACTGTTCGGCCTGGCCGACCGGGCAACGGTCGTCGGCCGCGCCGTGCAGGATCAGGGTCGGCGTGCGGACCTGGTCGACTCGGCTCAGGGGCGAGCAGTCCCCGTCGCCGAACTCGATCACCTTGAGGTAGTGCCCGCCGTCGGAGGTGCCGGCCATGCTGGTGGTGTCGGCGACGATGCCGCCCGCGACCGCCGCCGCGAAACGGTTGTCACGGCTGGTGAGGTAGCAGGTCATGTAGCCGCCGTAGCTGTAGCCGACCACGGCCAGCCGGTCGGCGTCGGCCACGCCCTCGGCCACCAGTTGGTCCAGCGGCTCAAGGAAGTCCTTGGCGTCGGCCTCGCCCCATGCACCGACGGCCGCGGAGATGAACGCCTCGCCGTAGCCGTCGCTGGCGCGCGGGTTGAGCAGCAAGACGGCCCAGCCGCGTGCCGCCAGCTCCTGGCGGTAGGTCCGCGTGGAGTCGGCGGCGCCGTTCCAGGCGTTGTGCGGGCCGCCGTGGATGTCCAGGACCAGCGGCAGCGGGCCCCTGCGGGCGGGATCGCGCATCAGCCAGCCGTGCACGACTGTGCCGTCGGAGATGGCGAATTCCCTTTCCTCACAGGGGAACGGTGTGATGTTGGCGTTGCCATGGGCGGTGCGGACGTCGACATCGCCGCGGTGTAGGTCAACCACCACGACCTCGCCGTACGACAACGGCGTGACCAGTACAGCCGCCGCCTTGCCGCCAACGACGTCCACATCGGACACAACATTTCCGTCGCCGCCGAGAACAAGCCTGATATCGCCGTCCTCGACCGCATACAGGTGGGTACAGCCCCGGTCACGGACGGCAAAGTAGACGGTGTCACCGACCGCCTGCGGCACGACCCCGGGGTAGCCGGCCTCGCCGGCCATCACATTGCGGTCCAACGACTCGGCCAGGTCGACGGTCTCGCCGCCATCCAATGGGACCCGCAGCAACCGGGCGTTGCCGACCTTCAGGGTCCGTGTGCCGACGACCAACAGCGCGGTCCCGTCGGCCGTCCATGCGACCCGCTGGCAGACGCCGTCGGCGGTGCCGACCAGCCGGGGTTCGCCACCGATCTCGACAACGTAGGCGGCGGAACGGAAAGTCAGGTCGGCGTCGTCGCCCCGGGCCGCGCTGAAGGCCAGGAGCGTGCCGTCGGGCGACCATGCCGGATCACCGGCGTCCCAGTCGCCGAAGGTGACCTGCTGGACCTCGCCGGTCGTGACGTCGAGGACGTGGAGGTGTCCCCGCTTCGCCCCGATCATGCCGACACCGTCCGCCTTGTAGGCCAAGCGGTCGATCACGATCGGCGCCGTCGGCTGGTCGGGGCCGACCAGGGCGGTGAACGCGATCTTGGTGCCGTCCGGGCTCCACCTCGGGGCGCCGGCGCCCGACGGCAGGGAGGTCAGCTGCCGGGGCTCGCCGGTTTCCAGCAGCCACACCTGTTCCTCGCGCAGAAACGCCAGCGCCGAGCCGTCCGGCGACCAGGCCGGCGCGGAGTCGTTGGCGCCACGGGTGATCTGCCGCGCCGCTCCCCCGCTCGTGTCGACTTCCCACAGCTGTGTGAGGTTCTGATCCGCCGCCCGATCGGCCGTGCGCAGCACGTACACGATCCGGCGGCCGTCCGGCGACAGCGCGGGCTGCGCCGGGACGGCCAGGTCGTACAGGTCCTCGATCCGCATGCGTCGAGTCATGCCACTCCCCCCCTTGTTGTGTGTCGAGAACTGCCGTCAGGCGAGTACCGCCTTGATCAGTCCGGTGAGCAGTGCCGTGCGGCGAGGGATCTCCTCGACGATCACGTGCTCATGGTCGGCATGGGCGCCGTCGCCCACCGCGCCGAGGCCGTCGAGCGTCGGAACGCCCACGCCGGCGGTGAAGTTGCCGTCCGAAGCCCCGCCGACGGCCGTCTCGGCCGGCTCACCGAGTCCGAGCTCACCGGCCACCGCGGACGCCAGCGCGAACAGCCCGGCCGAGGACTTGGCATCCAGCGGCGGTCGGTTGATGCCGCCCTCGATACGGATCTGAGCACCGGGCAGCACGGGCGTCAGGCGGTGGATGGCCTCGTCGACCCGAACCTGTTCGTCGCGGTCCCATGCCCGCACGTCCACCGACACCGCAGCGTTAGCCGGCACGGTGTTGGACGTGGTGCCGGCGTTGAGCACCGTTGGCACGACGGAGGTTCCGCGCGCAGGATCGTCCAATGCGGACACCGCGAGGATCTGGTGCGCGATCTCGACGGCGGCGTTGACGCCCTTCTCGGGCTCCAGCCCGGCGTGGGATGCCTTGCCCTGCACCACGACCCGGTAGATGGACGTGCCCTTGCGGCGGGTCTTCAGCGCCCCGCCGGGGCCGGCCGCTTCCAGCACGAACGCGGCCTCGCAGCCCCGCGCCTCGTCCTCGATCAGCGTCCGGGACCGCGGCGAGCCGAGTTCTTCGTCGCCGGTGATCAGGATCGTCACGCCGGAACGGTCCTCCAGCGCCGCGACGGCGTGCAGGATCATCACGACGCCGGTCTTCATGTCGAAGCAGCCCGGCCCGCGCATGACGCCGTCGACCACGGAGAACGGGTGGGTCTCAAGGGATCCGTGCGGCCACACGGTGTCGTGGTGCCCGAGCAGCAGGACCTTCGGCACGTCGCCGAACCGCCAGCGCAGGTGCGTGCACCCGTCGGTCACGATCCGTTCGGGTTCGGCGCCGAGCAGCCGCCGGCCGAGCTCCGTCACCACATCGGCGCTGCGCGCCACCGCGTCGTGATCCGACGACGGCGACTCGCACCGCACCAGTTCCTCGATGTCCGCCAACAGATCCGTCATCGTGCCTCCCCGCGTAGCGCCCGTCCCGGCAGCGCATCCGTCCGCATTTCCCCTTGCCGCACAACAGCAGTTCCGCCCACGAACAGATGCCGCACGCCGATCGACGGCCGCAGCGGGTCCCGGTAGGTCGCGGCGTCGCTGATCCGCGCCGGGTCCAGCACCACGACGTCCGCATCGGCCCCGACTCCGAGATGCCCCTTGGCCCGCGCCGCCGGCGCGCAGTCGTCCAGCAGCCGCGCCGGCAGGTACGAACACCGCCTGAACGCCTCCAACCAGGTCCAGACCCCGGTTTCCCGCACCATCAGGCGCAGCGTCTTCGAGAACGTGCCGGCCGCGCGCGGATGGGTCGAGCCGCCCGGCGGCAGCGGCCACTCGGTGCTCTCGAAGCTGCCGTCCGGCCAGAACAGCGGCATCGCGTCGCTGCCGACGATCGAGTCCGGGAAGGCCAACGTGCGGCGCAGCATCTCGAGGTCGGCCTCCCGGCTCTCGTCCAGGAACTCCATCAGGCAGGGCGCGCTGGGGTCGTCCTGGCGCAGCTGGAGCAGCCGCTTCTCGTCGGCGACACGCTCACCGGTCTCCACCACGATGATGTTGGACGGGCCGAGGCCCTTCATCCGCAACCGCTCCGGGGCGATGAAGGCGGCGCCGATCGCCGTGCTGCCCGCGCCGTAGGGGTAGGCCTCCACGGTCACGCGCGACCCGAGCCGCTGCGCGCGGTCCAAGGTTCCCAGCACGCGGTCGACGTGCCGGCCCGAGGTGCTGTTGACGTGGCAGTGGTGCATGGCCGCGCCGGTCTCCCCGGCGGCTCGGGCGATCTCCTCCGACCCGTCGACCGGGGTCGAGGGGTCCACCTCCGCCAGCTCGCGGACGTGCGTGTACGTGGGAACGCCGGCCTTCGCGGCCAGCTGGGCGACGGCGAGGAACTCCCCCGGGTCGGTCATCGGCGCGTACCCCAGCAGCACGCCGATGCCCAGCGCCCCGGCGGCGATCTCGCTCTCCAGCAGCGACAGCCAGGCCGTCAGCTCGGCCGGTGAGGACGACCGCCGCCAGGCCTCGTTGCCCAGCATCGCCAGGCTGCTGCCGACGTTGGCATTGGGCTCGGCGCCGAGCAGCACCTGCGCCCGCGCGCCGCCCCAGGAGGCGGAGAAGCCGTAGTTCAGAGGCCGCCCGGCCTTGGCCGCGTCGGCGTAGCCCTTCTCGATCGGCATCACGCCCGCCTCCAGGTCGAGGGCGGTCGTGACGCCGTCCATCGCCTGCATGCGGTGCCCGACGATGGAGTGCACGTGGCTGTGCACGTCCACGAACCCGGGTCCGACAACGAGCCCGGTGACGTCCACGACCTCGGCGCCCGGTGGCGCCTCCAGGCCCGGCCCGACCGCCGCGATCCTGCCGTCGGAGATCAGCACGTCGGACAGTCCGTCGAGGCCGGCGCCCGGATCGATCACCCGGCCGCCCCGCAGCAGTGTCTGCATCCCTCGACCCTAGAGGTCCTACGGCCGGACCTGTCCAGAACTGTCCGGTCGGGCAACGACGGCCTGAAGCGATTCCCGCAGCTGCTGGCCGGCCGCCTCGGTCAGCGGGCGCAGGAAGACCTGCTCCGCCTCCGCGGCCGCCGAACCGGCCCAGCGGACGATGTTCTGGCCCTTCTCGGTCAGCTCGACCACATTGCGCCGGCGGTCGTCGGCGTCGGGGTGACGGGACACCAGGCCCTTGTCCTCCAACGTGTCCAACAGCGCGACCATGGTGGTGCGGTCGATGCCCAGCCGCTGCGCCGCGTGCTGCTGCGAGCCTGGTTCGCGCCCGTTGAGCACGTTGAGCACGCCCAGCTCCCGCCCGCTGATGTCGTAGGGCAGCAGCGCCTTCTCGGTCAGCTCGGAGATCCGCAGGTTGGCGTGCTTGAGCAGGTACGCGAGCCGGGGGCTCGCCTGGTCGCTGGACACCCGGCAATCTTATCGCTACGCTGATTGTCAGCTCCACTGATGATTTGTCAGCCTGACGTTCAGTACAGCGAACCGTAAGGAGAACTGATGATCCTGGTCACCGGCGGTCTCGGCTTCATCGGCACCCACACCGCCCGCGCCCTGCTCGACCTGGGCCGGCCCTGCGTCCTCGCGCAGCGCCGCCCGGCCTCGGACCCGCCCGTGCCTGCCGAAATCGTGCAGGCCGACATCGCCGACCTCGACTCGTTACGGGCGATCGGCCGGCGTCACAAGATCACCGGGATCCTGCACCTGGCCGGGTCGATGCCCTGGCCGCCCGCCCCCGAGCAATCCGGCCCCGACCAGCAGCCGATCGAGGCGGCCCGGACGGCTCTCGGCAGCCTGTTCAACGTGCTGCAGGTGGCGCAGGAATGGGGTGTGAGCAGGGTCGGCGTGGCCAGCACCATCGGCGTGTACGGCGGCGTGAGCGCCGACTCGTACACCGAGGACCTGCCGCTGCCGATGACCTCGGCCCACGTCATCCCGGCGTTCAAGAAGATCGGCGAACTGCTGGTCGACCACCTCGCCGATGCCGCCGGCCTGGACATCGTGAACTACCGCATCGGCGCCATCTGGGGGCCGCGCGGCCATTTCGTCGATCGTTTCTTCGCCGCGTCACAACTCGTGCACGCCGCCGCCCGCGGCACCAGGCCCGAGACCAACGCGCGGTCCGGCGACGCCATCGACCTCTGCTACGCCAAGGACTGCGGCCGCGCCCTCGCCCTGCTCCAGACCGCCGACCGCCTCGACCACCGCACCTACAACGTCAGCTCCGGCCGTGCCACCACCAACGCCGAGATCATCGCCGCGATCAAGAAGGTCGTGCCCGACGCCGAGGTCGACCTCCCCGACGGCGGCCAGGTGTTCCCCCCGCTCGACATCACCCGCCTGCGGAAGGACACCGGCTACCAGCCCGAGTTCGACACCGAGCGGGCCGTCGCCGACTACCTGTCCTGGCTGCGTGCGGGCAACCCGCGCTAAACGCGCTTGCCAGGGGCTGCGATCATGGGCCGCATGATCGAGAGAATCGAGTCTTCCCTCCGCGGATGAGCGCGGCCCAGCACGACAACACGCTGTACGACCACGCCCTGCGCCTGCACGAGCTCACTCCCGACGAGCCGCTGCCGCGCGACGGCCAGCCGTTCCCGGACCACGACCGGCACCGTGGCCGCCGATGGCGCAATGCTGACCAGCGGCTCGGGGCGCCCGACGTCGCGGCCCTGCTGGGGCTATTTCGCCGATCTCGAAAGCGTCGCCCGAGTGCCCTGGCCGAGGTCTGCCACGACTCTTCATTGTAACAAGGAAAGGCATGCTCGGTTCGAGGTACTAGACAGCCGATTAGCCGGTAGTGATAGTATGACGCGATTTTGGTCACTGATATCCTCTGCTAGATTGTGCGCACCCCGATGTAGCCCGATATTGAGCGGAAACACGCGACGTAGCCTGATCATAGTTTCCTCCCCTTGCATTTACACAGCATCTTTGGTTTGCCTGATCCTACGAGGGTATTTCGGAACTTAGACCTCAATTAACCGTTCTGAGTGCAGGTGGCGATCCTCATGAATTAGATACGATTAGCTATCGTAACTCCGTGTGCTACGCGACGTCAAAAACGTCGACAGTTAGGCCGGATCAATACTAGTAAAGAGGACAGCCCCCTCATCCGCACCATCGGCCTGCTGTCCAACCACTTCGGGCCGCTGGCGGCCGAAGGTCTTCGCCGCCGCGGCGCTGGCGAGGACCTGCTCTGGCTGGCCAAGCGGGTCGCCGGGTGGGGGCGCGTCTACGTGGTGGACGCGCTCTGCCGCTGGGGACTGTCGGATGAGGCCCGACACTGGCTGCTGCGCCATTCCTGCGACGGCGACCCCCTCAGCGGCTATTTCGCCGGCCAGATCGCCACTGCCGCCCATCTGCACCAGGCCATTACCGCTGACGAAGTCGACGACGAACTCGTCGACCACACCGGTGCGGTGTTGAGAATCATGAGCGGCTGCGAGGGAATGGGCACGACCCTCGAACACTATCCCCCGGCATCAATCGTGCTCACGGCCCACGCCACCCGTTTCGCCCGGCTCGAACCGACCGCTCTCCGCTATATCAACGGCGCCATCCTCGCCAACCGCCTGACCGTCGACGCCGGGAAATGCGGATGCGGCGCCGCGCACGCCGAGGACTTGGTCCGGCAGTACCTCGACGTCCTCACCAGACCGGCCTGGCGCGCCGCGGCGGCCGCCATGAACCCGGAGCACGCCCAGTGGTTCGACCACAACACCACCGCGGTCCGGGCCCTGCTGGATTATTAGGTGTCGGCGATTGGTTGCCAGATAACTGTGACCGGGGCAAACATCGCTGTCGACACCTGATCTGGGGGTAGGTAGGGATGGCACGACCGGAGCGCCCGCTCGACGCGGGCGACACTCCACTGCTGAGATTCGCCGCCGATCTGCGCACGCTGCGCGGGCGGGCCGGCAATCCGACGTACCGGGAGCTCAGCAAGCTGGCGAACTACTCGACGGCCGTGCTGTGCGAGGCGGCGGGCGGGCGCAAATTCCCGAGCAAGGCGGTCACGCTGGCCTTCGTGACCGCCTGCGAGGGCGACACCGACGAATGGGCGACGCGCTGGCGCAAGGTGGCCGATCACCTCGCGCCATCGCGCCCCGAACCGGATACGGAACGGTCCCCGTATCCGGGGCTGGCGGCATTCCAGATTTCCGACGCCGACCGCTTCTTCGGGCGGGAAAACCTGCGGAAAGAACTGCTCGGCCATCTCCGCGAGCACCGATTCATCGGTGTTTTCGGCGCGTCCGGCTCGGGCAAGTCGTCGCTGCTGCGGGCCGGGCTGGCGGCGGCCGTGACCGGCCCCGTGGTGGTGATGACGCCAGGCGCCGACCCGCTCCACGAATGCGCCGCCCGGCTGTCCGACCTGACCGGCGAGGTCCCGGCCGTCCTGCGCGCCGAGTTCGCCGCCGACCCCACGGGCCTGCACCGGCGGATCAGCCAGGCGCTGGCCGACCGGCGCGAAGACCTGCTGCTGGTGGTCGACCAGTTCGAAGAGGTCTTCACCCTCGGTGCCGACCGGGCCCCCTTCATCGACGCCCTCGTGCACGCCGCGAACGCGGAAGGCAGCCGGGTGCGGGTCGTGCTCGGCGTGCGAGCCGACTTCTTCGGGCACTGCGGATCCGTTCCCGCGCTGCGCGAGGCGCTTCGTGACCGCACGGTCCTGGTCGGCGCCATGACCCCCGAGGAGCTACGGGAGGCCGTCGTCCGGCCGGCCACCGACGCTGGACTCACCATCGAAACCGCGCTGGTGAACCGGATTCTCGCCGACGCCGGCAAGGAGGCCGGGGCCCTGCCGCTCGTGTCACACGCCCTGCGCGAGACGTGGCAACGTCGGCAAGGCATCGCGCTGACGCTGGCCGCCTACGAGGCAGCCGGCGGCATTCAGCACGCCATCGCCCGCACCGCCGAGGCCGTGTTCACTCGCCTCGACGCCGAGCAGCAGACCGTCGCGCGGCAGGTGTTCCTCCGCCTGGTCGCGCTGGGCGACGAGGACACCAAACGCCGGCTCAGCCGTGCGGAACTGGACGCCGGCAGCGAGGCCGTGCTGGCGGCGCTCACCGCCAGCCGCCTCATCACCGTCGACCAGGACCACGTCGAGATCACGCACGAGGCACTGATCAGCCACTGGCCGGCTGCGCGACTGGCTGGGCGAGGACCGCGAGGGGCTACGCACCCACCGCCTGCTCACCGAGGCCACAGCCGAGTGGAAGACGCTCAACCGCGACGCCGGCGCCCTGTACCGGGGCGCCCGGCTCGCACTCACCCAGGACTGGTTGCAGCGGACACGGACCCGGCTCAGCGTCGACGAGCGGGCGTTCCTCGACGCCAGCGCCGCGACCAGCCGCCGCCAGTCCCGCCGCCTCGTCCGTCTGGTCGTCCTGCTGGTGGTGCTGCTCGTCGCGGTGTCCGGCACGACGGCGTACTCGCTGCGTGAGCAGGGCCGCACCGCCGACGCCCTGCACCGGGAAACGTTGCAGCAGGTGGAAACCGCCGTCCTGAGCGAGTCGCCGATGAACCCGACGGACGTCGCCGCGCTGGCGGTCGCCGACTACCAGTCCGATCCGACGCCGCAGCACCGTGGGCAGCTGTTCCGCTGGTGGTACCAGGGCTGGACGACGCCGCCGCGAACCCCGCGGACCATGGCGGTGCTCGACCCAACAGGCTCCTTCTCGGCGTCGGTCACCGACACGGCGACGATCGCGCTGGCCCCCGAGCCTGCTGACTGGCCGCGCAAGGAGATTCCCGCGCACGGTGCGACCGTCGAGTCGATTGCTGTGGCGTCGGACGGCAAACACGTCGCAGTGTCCTATCAGGACGGTGTCGCCGACCTCTGGAACACCGCCGGGGACCCGGTTCTCCAGCGCACGTGGACCGGCCGGCGGACCTATCTGTCGTTCAGCCCCGACGGCCGGACACTGGCCATCGGCGAGACGACGGCGAACTGGCGCCAGGACGTCTCCCGCTATCCCCAGCTCGAACTGTGGAACGTCAACGACCTCACGGCACCGGTGCGGACGTTCGCCGATTCCTGGGGCCAAGCCGCGTTCGCCGCCGACGCGCCCCGGGTCGCGGTGCGGTCGATGGAGCGCGGGGACGGAATTCGGGTCTATGCCACGGATTCCGCTCCGCCCCAACTGCCGCTGGCGACCCGGTCCGACATGCTCGCGCCCCCGATGGCCCTGTCGCCGGACGGCCGCACCGTCGTGATGGGGGCGTTCGATCCGCACGTTCCGATCAGCATGTACACGGTCCAGCCCGACGGCGACGTCAAGGAGGTCGAGGAGCCGGTGCCCGCCGGCGGCGGCACACTCCAGCCCGTGTTCAGCCGGGACGGCACGTACGTCATCCTGCCCGACGATGCGAACGGCATTGCCGTGTGGGACATTCGCGATCCGCACCACCCGCACGAGTACGCCGCGCTGTCCGGATGGAAGGGCCAGGTGCTGGCCGCCGCCGTCTCGCCGGACCGGCGGCTGACGATCATCACCACCGAGACGCAGCTGGCGGTGACGCTCGACGTCGGCTCGGCGATCGCCGGAATCTGCGGTCACCTCAATGAGAACGCGCCGCACGTGGCCGAGATGTGGCCGTCGTTCGCGGCCAACAACGTGCTGCCGATGCCGTGCCAGCAGTGAGTCAGCGGCAGGACCACGTCGTCGGCACACCGCCGGCCGCGCCCAGCACCGTGCCGTCGTCGGCGACGGAACCGAGCTCGCTGCCGGCCCCAAGCTCCTGGACGGAGTTGTCCAGGGTCACCATGGCGACCTGGCCGTCGTAGCGGCCGGCCACCAGTCCCGAGCGGTTGACCGAGACGGCGTCGAAGCCGGCCGGCAGCAGGCGCGGAGTGCCGCTCGGGTCCCACACCACGGACTGCCCACCGATCTTGCCGATGATCCAGCTGCCGGCGACGGCCGTGGACGACGAATCCGTGGCACCGGCGGGCAGGGCCAGCAGCGTCGCGCCACCGCCGAGGAAGGTGGCGGCACGGGTGTGGCCGTCGGTGGTGGCCCAGTCGATGAGCAGGCGGCGGTCATCGGCGATGCCGGTCAGGGCCCGGAACTGGTCCGCGTGCACGAGGACCTCGGTCGGGCCCGTCGAACCGTTGGCCCACACCAGGTAGCGCCGCTGCTGCGGGCCCGGCCCGGTGGCGACGCCGGCCACATCGCCGCGCTGGTTCACGCCCTTGACCTCGCCGTTGCTCGCGCCGGCGGGCAGGGAGAACTCGGTGATCTTGCCATCCCGGACGGTGATCGCGTGGCTCGGGGAGTTGATCGTGCCGGCCGCCCGGCCGGCGCTGTCGGCACCACGCAGCTGGAGCTGGGTGGCTCCGTCGGGCAGGGCGGTGGAGGTGACGGCGCCGTTGCTCCAGCGCAGCAATGGCCGTCGCCGAAGCCCAGGATGTCGCCGGCCGCCTGGACCTGAGCGATGGCGTCGCCGTCGTGCGGCAGGGCCGTGCCGGTCCAGGCGCATTCGCCCGCGCTGGCCGTGCCGGTGATCATCGTCGCAGCCAACGCACCGGCCGTGAGCGCCGTCATCCACGCGTGCTTACGCATGCTGTCCCCCCTGAGATCGCCTGGCCCCGGACCCTAGCGACTCGCAGCGGTCTGGCGAAGCCGACTCCCCCGGTCGAGGCCGGCCAGCGTCGCCACACCGGCCCCGACCAGCAGGGCCGCCCCGGCCGCCGCGACGACGGTGCCGAGGACGGGGGCGCTCGCCGGGTCGAAGCCGTCGAAACCGAGGAACGCCTCCAGCACGATCGTGCCGGCACAGACCAGGTAACCGGCGCAGCCCAGGGCCGTGACGCGGGTGCGGGCGGGCTCCGGCCAGGACGTGAAACCGGTCAGCCAAGCCAGGATCGGCAGCACCAGGATGCCCTGCATCGCCGCCGCGTGGGCCGGCACGAGCACCACCGCGGCGTCGTAGGCGGCGTCGAGGGAGACCGTGCGGGCCTGGGCGGTGCCGATGGCGATCATCACCGCGCCGATGACCAGCCCCACCAGCAGGCTGCCGAAGCCGACCTGCACCGCCAGCCGCTGGCCGCGCGTGGCGTCCGACGGCCGGAAAGCCGCCCTGAGCAGGGCCAGCGTCGTCACGATGATCACCGCGCCGCCAGCGGCCGCGCTGAACGCGAAGGCGGAGTTCAGCGGCGTCGTGGTGTTGAAGTGCGACGGCACGCCCCGCCAGGCCTGCACCGAGATCGCCACCACCTCGACGACCGAGGCCGCCGCGAAGCCGGTGAGCACCGCGCGGCGGGGCCGGACGTCGATCCACGTGCTCGCCCAGGTCACCGCGAACAGCGTGAGCCCGAACGCCATGCCGAAGTCCGCCGGCTTGCGCCAGGACACCGGGCCGTCCCACGGGCCGCCCAGCACCGCCTGCACGCCCAGGTGCGCCAGGCCGCTGGCGAACAGGACGGCCGCCACCAGGTAACACGCGCGTTCGATCCTCATGGCGTCGACGGTAGGGCCGTGACCGGCCGGCAGACATCGCACGCAGGACGTACCTGCGGACTACGCGTTCCGGCGTACGCGACTATCCTGGCTCGCGCCACACCGAGTACGACGGGAGCCGCCCTCATGGACCGCGACGAGTTCGACGACGACGCGTTCGAGCAGCTCGATGCCTCGGACACCCTCGACGGCGGGCCGGGCGACCCCTTGGACGAGGGTTTCTCCCCCGCCGAGAAGCCTTGGGTGCTCGACGACTGGGGCACCACCCCGCGCGAGCAGCACGACGGCCAGTCCCTCGACGACCGGCTCGCCCGCGAGGTCCCCGAGTTCGGCGCCGGCGACTCCGACGATGACGACGGTCTCGGCGACCTCTCGGGCTCCGACGGCGAGCTCCGCGACTACGACGAGGTCGGCGACGCCCGCGCCGGCCGCCTGGTCAGCGAGTCCTATGTGGCCTCCGACGCCGCCAGTGTCGGCGGCGGCGAGTGGGACGCCGACCTGCTCGGTGTGGACGTCGGCATCGACGGCGCCGGCGCCTCCGCCGAGGAAGCCGCCGTCCACATCATCCGCGACGAGGACTGAACCCCCGCGAGTCCCGCTCACGGTCACACCGAACGCGTGAATCGGATTCGTGCTTTCGGTGTGACGGTAGGCGGGACTCGCGGGGGTGCGTGAACCGGTAGTTGTACTGCTCCACAACCATGCCGATCAGGCCCGCAGCGCCGGCAGCAGCTCCTCCCGGGCGAAGTCGAGGAACTCGTGCTGGTGGTCGCCGCCGATCTGGACCAGCGCCACGTCGGTGAAGCCGGCGTCCTGGAACTTCGCCACCGCCTCGACGATCGGCTTCACCTCCGGCCCGCACGGGATCGACGCGGCGACGTCCTCCGGCCGCACGAACTGCGTCGCCCCGGCGAAGGCCGGCGGTCCCGGCAGCTCGGAGTTGACCTTCCAGCCGCCGCCGAACCACCGGAACTGCTCGTGGGCCCGGACGATCGCGGCCAGTTCGTCACGGTCGAAGCACACCGCCAGCTGCCCGATGATCCGGTCCGCGTCCGGGGCCGCCTTCCGCCACTGCCGGCACAGGTCGGCGTCCGGCTCGACAGCGATCATGGCGTCCGCGCTGGGCGCGAACAGCTCGACCGACTGCGGGCCGGACACCGCGACCCCGACCGGCACGCGCTGCTCCGGCAGATCCCACAGCTTGGCCGAGTCCACCCGGAAATGCCGGCCCACGAAGTCCACGTGGCCGCCGTTGAACAGCCGGGAGATGATCTCCAGCGCCTCGCCCAGCATCTCGTGGCGCACGTTCACCGGCGGCCAGCCCTGGCCGACCACATGCTCGTTGAGGTTCTCCCCCGCGCCCAGTCCCAGCGTGAACCTGTTGTCCGACAACAGCTGCACCGTTGCCGCCTGCTGCGCGACGACCGCGGGGTGGTACCGCATGGTCGGACACGTCACGTACGTCATCAGCCGTACCCGCTCCGTGGCCTGCGCGATCGCGCCCAGCACCGCCCAGGCGTTCGGCGCGTGCCCCTGCTCGACCAGCCACGGCGAGTAGTGGTCACTGATCACCTCGAAGTCGAACCCCGCCCGCTCCGCGTGCACGGCGTGCTCCACCAGCGCCCGCGGCCCGGCCTGCTCGGTCATCAGCGTGTACCCGATCATCAGCGTGCCTCCTCGTGCTCGTCACGCTGCGGGTACCCGCTGTCCGGCGGCCGAACCAGGCGCGCCGTCCCGGCCCACCGGGGCGATTTCCCG
>NZ_KK037166.1:10849896-10958357 GCF_000568255.1 Kutzneria sp. 744 | reverse complement strand
CAGGTTCCCGGTCCGGCCGGGAAATCAGAAGGCCACGGGGATCGGGGTGCCCCGCAGCAGGCGTGCGACCTCGGAGCGGAGTTCGACGAACGGCTCGGACTCGCGGGTGGTGATCTGGTCCCGGGTGCGGGGCAGGTCGACGGTGAGATCGGCCAGCACGCGGGCGGGTGATCCGGACAGGACGAGGACACGGTCGCCGAGGTAGACGCTCTCGTCGATGTCATGGGTGACGAGCAGCATGGTGGTGCCCTGCTCGGCGTGCACGCGAAGCAGCAGATCCTCCAGCTCGAACCGGGTCTGGGCGTCGACGGAGGCGAAGGGCTCGTCCAGGAGCAGCAATGAAGGTCGGTAGGCCAGGGCACGGGCGAGGGCAACGCGTTGCTGCATGCCGCCGGACAGCTGCTGCGGATGCTTGTGCGCGGCGCCGGCCAGTCCCACCTGAGCCAGGGCGAACCGGGCCCGGTCCTGGCGCTCGGTGCGCCCGACCCGTCCCCGCAACGGGAACTCCACATTGGACTGGACGGTGAGCCACGGGAACAGCGATCGGCTGTAGTCCTGGAACACGACCGCCAGGTCGTCGGGCACGCCGCGAACGGGCCTGCCGTGCAAAAAGACGGAACCATTGGTGGGCGCTAGCAAACCGGCGATGGCCCGCAGCAGGGTGGACTTGCCGCAGCCGGAGGGGCCGACGATGCAGGCCAGCTCGCCGGTGTCCACGGTGAACGACAGCTCGGCGATCGCGGCGTGATCGCCGCCGTAGACATGGCTCAGCCGAGCCAACTCAAGCATGGTCGACAAGGTGTCCTCCTGCTCTGGCCGGCGGGCGACGACCGCCCGCGGCGGGATGCCAGCCCAACGCGTGCCGCTCCACCGCGAGCAGCAGCGTGTTGAGGGTGTAGCCGAGCACGCCGATCATGGCGACCGCCGCCCACATCTGGGCGAAGTCGAACTGGTCCTGCGCGTCGCGGAGTTCGCCGCCGAGGCCGCCGTTGGCGGCGAACAGCTCCGCGACCACCATCAGCGTCACCGACTGCGAGAGACTCACCCGCAGCCCGGCGAAGATCTTCGGCAGCGCCGCCGGCAGCACGATGCCCAGCAGCCGCCGCGTGGCCGGCACGCGGAACGCCCGCGCGGTCTCCATCTGCACCCGGTCGACCGTCCGCACACCGTCCACAGTGTTCAGCAGGACGGCCCACACCGCACCGAAGAGGATCACGGCCAGCACCATCTGCGTCCCGAGCCGGCACAGCAGCACGAACACCGGCACCAGCGCCGGCAGTGGCAGCGAACGGAAGAAGGCGAACACCGGGCCCGTGTACTCGAGAAATCGCCGTGACAGCCCCAAAGCCGTGCCCACGAGCACACCGACCAGTACCGCCAGCAGCCAGCCGCCCACGAGCCGACCGACGCTGGGCACCAGGGCGTCTACGGCGTCCGGGCTGAGGAACAGCGTCGCGGCCGTGCCGGACAACCACATCTGCCGGGCCGCGTCCAGAATCTCCAGCGGCGTCGGGAAGTACGGATGGTCGGCAAGCGTCGTCAGGATCTGCCAACAGGCCACCACGGCCAGGAACACGCCCCACCGCACCAGGAATCGACTCATGACTGCCACCCGAAGTACCGTCGGTGCACACGTTCCAGGACGGCGTTGATCACGTAGCCGAGCACCCCGGCCACCACCACGCCGGCCAGGACCCGGTCCATCCTCGTCGCCCCGCTGGCGGCGGCCAGGATGAACTGGCCGATGCCGCCGCCGGCCCCGGTCAGCATCTCGGCCGAGATCACCACCGCCAGCCCGATCGCCGCCGACAGCCGCACCCCGGTCAGCACGAACGGCGCCACGCTGGGCAGCGCGACCCGGGTCAGCACCCGGAGCCTTCCCGCGCCGAACACCTTCGCGGTGTCCACTTGCAACGGTTCGATCTCCGCGAAGGCATAGATGGTGTTGAACAGGATGGGCCACAGCCCGGCGAACACCGCCAGCGAGATCTTGGTCGTCGGCCCGCCGCCGATGGACACCACCAGCAGCGGCACCAGCGCCACCGCCGGAATCGGCCGCAGGAACTCGACCACCGTCCCGCTGGCCACCCGCAGCCAGTGCACGCTGGCCAGCGCCAGGCCCGCCGGCACCGCGATCCCGACGGCCAGCGCCAGCGCTATCGCCCACGACAGCACGGTGGCCACCACCGCCAGCAGGAAGGCCGGATCCACCAGCATGTCCACCAGTTGCGGGAAGACGACCGAGGGCGGTGGGAGGTAGTCGGCCGGGACCGCGCCGGCCCGCACCACCACCTCCCACCCCAGCAACAGAATCAGGACGCCGGCCAGTCCTCGCAGCGCGGCGCGCGGCCGCCACCGTTCTCGGTCCGCCCCCCAGGGGCGCACCGACCGGTGCCGGCGCGTTGCCGTGTGGCCCAACGCTCTTCTCCGTCCCTCAGCTCAGCTGCGGCAGGATCATCGGCTTGATGTCGAACTTCTGGTTGATCAGCCCGAACTGCTGCATCAGGTCCGGCACCCGCTGCAACCTGGTCGGGTCGGCCGAGATCGGGTAGGACGGCAGGTGGATGACGGGCGCGATGTCGGGCTGCACGTTGGCGTTGTCGACCATGGTCTGTTTGACCTCGGTGTCGCCCTGCTGCGTGGCGGCCTCGGTCTGTGCCTTGCGGATCGCCCGCTGGAACGCCGCGACGGTCTTCGGCATCTCCTGCGTCGTCTTCTCCGTCGCCATGTAGCCGCTGAGCGGAATCCCGTCCAGCGCGCCGGTCAGCGGCTGGAACACCGTGGTGACACCGGCCTGGGCCTGAGCGATGGTCACGTACGGCTCGGCGAAGAAGGCGGCGTCGATCTCGCCGCTCTCCAGCTTCGGCAGCATGTCGGCGAAGCCGATCTGCTTCCAGTCCACGGTGGACCAGTCCACTTTGGCCGCCCGCAGGCCGGCCATCACGGCCAGGTCGGCCATGGTGCCGCGGGCGGTGACGGCGATCCGCTTGCCCTTGAGGTCTTCGGCCCGGCTCAGCGCGGATCCCTTCTTCACCACGACGGCCGTGGTGTCGGGCTTGGCCGCGGAGGCGTCGGCCACCACCCGGAGGTTCTGCTTGCCGTTGGTCTTGAGTTGGGCCTGCACCAGCACCGGGTAGGTGGCGAAGCCGAAGTCGGCGTCGCCGCCGAACACGCTGCTGATCACGCCGGGGCCGTTGGGCTTGTTGACCAGGGTGACGTCGAGGCCCTCGGCGGCGAAGTAGCCGTTCTTCTTGGCCAGCCACAGTGGACCGACGTCGGTGCAGGGGATCAGCGAGACGTTGATCTTGGATTTCTCCAGGGTCTCGTTGCCGGCCGCCTTGACGTCGGTGTTGGGTGAGCCGCCCAGCAGGCTGCAGCCGGAGTCCACCGCGGCCACCGCGGCCGCCGCCGTCACCGACAGGAACAGCCGCCGCGACCAGGGCCTGCCCACCGTCGCACCGGCGCGTGGATCAGTCATGTCGATCTTTCTCCTGACCACTCGTGGATCGAATTCACAATTGACGTGATGCGGATCACCGCCTTGACGGACGAGACTCTAGCGACATCCGCAATACCGTCATCCACGCGGCACATACGTCCGCAGAGCGGAAATCCTGCGGTCACAGCCCCGGACCAGGTCCGTTTCGGCGCACGGTTTACGCCGAAACGCCGAGTCATCGTGCCAGTAACCGATTCGCTCTAGCAGACACCGTGGCGTCCATGCGGGTGAATTCACTCGACGTGATCAAGCCGAAAACCGGCGGCACGGCGTTCGAAAACGGCCTTCATGGTGCCGAAACACAGTTCTACTTGCGGCGACAACCGATCGAGCGGCCAGCGGCCATTGGTGGGACGTCACCCCGACGCGCGTCACAACGAGGTCCCCAGCTGTGTTAAGAAGCTCCGGTGCAATTGCATCCGGCCGGTCCGAAACCTTTCGGGTGCAGATCGTCAACTGTCGACAAAAGGGCCGCGACATCCACCCTCGAACTCCGATTCGCCTGACGGGTCCTTGTTCGGATGACCAGGGGAGCGTGTGAGCAAGTGTCCGAGCGTCGGGTGTCCCACGACGAGTCGAGCGATCACCTCCACCAACCCCGCGGGCCGGTGAGGGGGCGACGACCAGGGCCCGGCGGCTCGGCCGGCGGACGATGGCGGCTGCGCAACTGGCGGCTGCGGACCAAGGTCGGCGCGGTGCTGCTGGTGCCGACGCTGGCCGCCCTGCTGCTCGGCGGCCTGCGGGTGCAGTCGGAGATCGACAACGCCAACAACTTCCACCGCACGGTGGCCCAGGTCGACGTGGCCCGGCAGATCACCGAGGTCGTCCACCAGCTCCAGAAGGAGCGGGTGCTCATGGTCACCGGCGCGGCCGCGACCAGCTCGGCAGCCGGGAGCCCCCTGGCCACCCAGCTCGACCGCACCAACGGCGCGATCGCCGAGCTGCGTGGCGCCGTGGCCAAGCTGAACCTGCCCGACCCCGGGGCCATGGACCGGTACAACCGTGCCGTCGACGGCCTGACCACGCTGACCACGCTCCGCGTGCTCGCCCAGCGCGGCGTCTACCCGGACAACGCGCTGTTCACCGAGTACACCTCCGTGATCGACACGTTGGTGCAGGTCGGCCGGGAGGTCACCGCGGCCGCCGGCACCCAGGAGCTGTCCCGGGTCAGCACTGCCGCCCAGACGCTCGACTCGGCCAAGGAACAGATCGCCCAGCTCGACGCGCTGCTGCAGATCGCCGCCGCGCACAACTCGTTCCAGTCCTCGCTCAACCAGGACCGGGCCCGCTCCTCGAACGCCGCGTTCACGGCGTCGGTCACCGACTTCACGGCGGTCGCGAACAGCCAGGAGCGGCAGGCCTTCAGCGACGGCTACAGCGGCTCCGACGTCGACGCCGACCACCTGATCGAGCAGTCCGCGCTGCTCACGGCCAGCCCGACGGCCCCGCTCAACATCGACATCCACGCGTTCACCACCGCCAGCGCCATCGCCAACGACAAGTTCCACCAGGTCGAGCTGGGCCTGATCGGACAGCTGCGGGCCCAGGCCTCCGCCCTGGCCGGCGACGCGGCGGCGGCCGCGGGCCGTGACATCGCGGCCCTGCTCGGCACGCTGATGATCGCCCTGGGACTCATGCTCGTCATGGCGTGGTCGCTGCTCACGCCGCTGCGCCGGCTCCGGCTGGAAGCCCTGGACATGGCCAACGTCCGCCTGCCGCAGACCCTCAAGCGCATCCTCGCCGACCAGGACCCGGTGGAGGCGGCCAAGAACGCCGTCGACCCGGTGTCGGTGTTCAGCCGCGAGGAGATCGGACAGCTGGCCCGGTCCTTCGACCTGGTGCACGACCAGGCCGTGCGGATGGCCGTCGACCAGGCGGTCCTGCGCGACAACGTGAACGCGATCTTCGTCAACCTGTCGCGGCGCAGCCAGGCCCTGGTCGAGCGGCAGCTCTCGGAGCTGGACCGGCTGGAGCAGAACGAGCAGGACCCCGACCAGCTGGCCCGCTTCTTCGTGCTGGACCACCTGGCCACCCGGATGCGCCGCAACAGCGAGAACCTGATCATCCTGTCCGGCACCGGGCTGACCAAGGCCCTGGTCCGGCCGCTGCCGCTGGCCGAGCTGGTCGGCGCGGCGATCTCCGAGGTCGAGCACTACGCCCGGGTCAAGGCCACCGGCCTGCCGACGGCGCTGGTGCACGGCCGCGCGGTCAAGGACCTGATCCACCTGATCGCCGAGCTGCTGGACAACGCCACCACGTACTCCGAGGCCTCGACCACGGTCACGATCGCGGCCCGGCAGCTGCGCGGCGGGCAGCTGGCCATGCAGATCTCCGACTCCGGCATGGGCATGACCACCGACGAGCTCGACGCCGCCAACCACAAGCTGGCCGACCCGCCCGACTTCGACGTCACGGTCGCGCGCCGGATGGGCCTGTACGTGGTCGGGCGGCTGGCCCAGCGGCACAACATCAAGGTCCGGCTGCGCAGCGGCGACTTCATCGAGGGCGGCACCAAGGCCGTCATCACCGTGCCGGCCGACCTGCTCGCCCCGCCGCGCGAGGAAGACGCGCGGGTCGACACGCCGCTGGTCCGCCGGCCGACCCGGCTGGAGGAGACCCAGCCCGACCTGGCCGCTCACGTGCCGGTCCCGGCCCAGAACGGCAGCAGCCTGTTCCGGCCGCCGCCCGAGCCGAAGCCGGTGAAGGAGCCCGAGCCCGAGCCGACCACCCGGCTGCCCATCTACGAAGAAGTCCTCTCCCGCTGGTTCCAGCCGGTCGTGATGGACGAGTGGCCGGTCGACGAGCCCGACGCCCCGCCGCTGCCCGCCCTGCCGATCGCCGAGCTCGACCCCGTCGAGACCAGCCTGCCGCCGATGAAGCCGCCGCCCGCGCCGGTCAACCGGCACGAGTCGTGGATCTCGCCGGCCGACGAGGCCTGGCTGACCGTGCGGACCAAGCTCAACGGACCGGCGGCCGAGCAGATCACGGCGGTCGGCCTGCCCAAACGCGTGCCCAACAAGCACCTCGTGCCCGGCTCCGCCGCGCCCCGCAGCGCCGCGCCCGAGGTGCAGGAGACGCGGCCGCCGCAGTTCCCGGAGCGCACCCCGGAGACGACCCGCAGCCGGCTGTCCGGTTTCCAGCGTGGCCTCGGCCGGGCCCGCCGGCACGCGCTGGACAGCACGGGCGACGACCTGGCCGAGACCCGCGCTGAAAGTGGAGCGAGCATGACCAACCAGGAACCCGGCGACTTCGCGTGGTTCATCAGCGACTTCGTGCGCCGCGTGCCGGAGGTGGCGCACGCCGTCGTGTGTGTCGGCCGACGGGCTGCTGCTCGCCGGCTCCCACGCGCTGCCGTCCGACCGGGCCGAGCAGGTCTCCAGCGTGGCCTGCGGCCTGGTCAGCCTGGCCAAGGGCGCCGCGCGGTGCTTCGACTACGGCGACGTGGTGCAGACGATCGTGGAGATGAAGCAGGGCTACCTGTTCCTGATGTCGATCAGCGACGGGTCCTGCCTGGCCGTGCTGGCCGCGCCCAACTGCCAGATGGACGTCGTCGCGTACGAGATGTCCATGCTGGTGGAGCGCATGGCCAGCCGGCTGACTCCCGAGCTGCGAGCCCAGCTGATCGCGGCCGCCGTCCAGAACTGAGGTCACGAGGGAGTGGCCTCCCGCCGCTTGAACTGCTGCTTGAGCAGCAGGCCGATCAGCGGGCCCAGCGTCAGCGCGATGGCCAGCGTGCCGGGGCCCGCGGTGCCGGCGCTGATGGCCTGCATCGGGTTGGCCAGCAGCAGGCCCAGGACGAGAACGCTGAGCTCCAGGGTCGTGCGCACGGTGCGGACGCTCAGGCCCCACCGCGCGCAGGCGCCGGTCATCAGGCCGTCGCGGGCGCCCGGGCCGAGGCCGCCGCGGATGACCAGCGCGGTGCCGATGGAGAAGACCACGATGCCGCCGGCCAGCAGCGCCACCCTCGGCAGGAGGGCGTCGGGCGTCGGGACCAGCGAGAGCACCACGTCGCAGCCGATGCCGGGCAGGAAGGTCGTGGCCACCGTGCCCAGGCCGGGGCGCTGCTTGAGCGGCCACCAGAACAGCAGCACCAGCAGCGCGACACCGATGATCACGGTGCCCGGGGAGACGCCGAGCAGCTTGGCCAGGGCCAGGTGCAGCACGTCCCACGGCTGTGCGCCGAGCCGTGCGCGGATCATCAGGGCCAGTCCGGCGCCCATTGCCGCGCCGCCGACGATCACCCGGAACAAACGCCAGGCCAGTTTCAGCAGCTGAGGCCGGACTTTCGCGATCACCGCGTTTTCCTCGGGCCGCCGCGCGTCGGCCAGGCTTTGGGACCTGTGGATCGGGCGTGGCCGTCGAACCAGAGCGCGATCATCCGGCGGCCGGACGTCGACACACGTTCCGGTGGCCACCTGCGCCGCCTCCGGTGGCACCCGAATGGACGGCACGTCCTGTGCGATTTGCTCGTTGTCCACATCCCGTATTCGCCGAATTTCCTCCATCGGTGACCGGCCTCCTCACGCCCCCGGGAACGCGTTCAGTTTCGACGAGAGATGCCGTTTCGGGAATAGGCAGAAAAGGTGAATGACCTCGCTTCACCCGAAGGAATTGCCGCATGATGGTGCAGCTGCACGTGCACGATCGCATTTCCGCAGCCCACGAACGGTGCCTTCCGTCACCCGGACGGAGTCGGACGGAGACGTCCGACGGCCGGACAGGTTACGGATTACTATTTGCAGGTGCCCCATGAAAGCGCCCCATGCACTTTCATGACGCAATCGCGCCATTAAATCCCGCCTGAGACAGGGCCGTTGCCCGCCGGCCGGTCAGGGGTTCGGGACCGGTCTCGCGGGGTCATCCCTTCAGGTGAGCCGGACGTCGTGGCCGGAGGATCGAGACGCCGCAACATGTTCACGTGGATCTCCGACGGTGCCTCACTCCGCTGGCGGTACCCGTTGTCCAGAAGGTCCAGTGCCCGCCACAGCGCGTCACAGCGTCCGCCATGTGTCCGTTTTTGCCCATCACACGTCGCCATATGATCACCACGACCTGGGGTTTTACGCCTAGCGTCGTTCTCGCCGGACCGAAAACGACGGGAGGCGGCAGCCGTGCGACTGATCGTGGGGATGACGGGGGCCACCGGCGCCGTCTTCGGCGTGCGGCTGCTGGAGAACCTGGCGCGGCTGCCGGACGTGGAGACCCATCTGGTGATGTCCCGGTGGGCCCGCAGCACGGTCGAGCTGGAGACCGGCCTCTCGGCCCGTTCGGTCGGCGAGCTGGCCGACTGCTCGTACTCGCCGGACGACCAGGGCGCCGACCTGCCCGCCCCCGATCTCGAGCGGTGGCCGGGCATGCGTGCGGCCCGGGTCGCATGGGCGACAGCGCCCCGGCCCTGTTCTTCAGCAGGGTCAAGGGTTTCACCGACGCCCGACCTCGGACGCGCTCGGCGGATGCGGCCGGACCTCACGGTCGTTCCGCTGGTGGACGCCGATCCGGGCCAGGTAGCCGGGGCGGACGACAAGGGCAGGAGCGCGGCGGGTCGGGGCCGGACGGGCCAGGCGGGGCTGAAACCGGATTGACCGGCCGATAAGGTCTGTAAAGGTGAGCGAACGCGCCTTCTCCCCGCTGCCGACCGAGATCGACCTGCCCGCGGTCGAGCGGGAGATTCTGGACCGCTGGCGGTCGACGGAGGTGTTCCGGCGCTCGCTGGAGCAGACGGCGGACGGCCCGAGCTGGGGCTTCTTCGAAGGCCCGCCGACGGCCAACGGCAAGCCTGGCACGCACCACGTCGAGGCGCGGGTGTTCAAGGACCTGTTCCCCCGGTTCAAGACGATGAAGGGCCACCACGTCGAGCGCCGAGCCGGTTGGGACTGCCACGGCCTGCCGGTGGAGCTGGCGGTGGAGAAGGAACTGGGCTTCACCAAGAAGCAGGACATCGAGGCGTACGGCATCGCCGAGTTCAACGCCCGCTGCCGGGAGTCGGCGCTGCGCAACGTGGCCGACTTCGCGGCGATGACCGAGCGCATGGGGTACTGGGTCGACCTGGACAACGCCTACCTCACGATGGCGCCGACCTATGTGGAAAGCGTGTGGTGGTCGCTGAAGCAGGTGTTCGACAAGGGCCTGCTCGTCGAGGACCACCGCGTCACCCCGTACTGCCCACGGGACGAGACGCCGCTGTCCGACCACGAAGTGGCGCAGGGCTACCAGGACGACGTCGACCCCTCGGTGTACGTGCGGTTCCCGCTGGCCAGTGGCCCGTGGCAGGGCGCGAACCTGTTGGTGTGGACGACAACTCCGTGGACGCTGCCGTCGAACACGGCGGTGGCGGTGCATCCCGAGGCGACGTACGCGCTGGCGGAGCACGAGGGCGAGAAGATCGTCGCGGCGGAGCCGCTGCTGCCGGAGAGCGCGGCGGTGATCGACCGCATGACCGGACAGCAGTTGGCCGGGGCAAGCTACGAACGACCGCTGGACCTGGTGCCGCTCAGCGAGTTCGGGGACGAAGCGTTCCGAGTGTTCACGGCCGACTACGTGACGATGGACAGCGGCACGGGCATCGTGCACCTGGCGCCGGCATTCGGCGCGGAGGACATGGCGGTCGGCCGACAGCACGGCCTGCCGATGGTCAACCCGATCGGCCTCGACGGCCACTTCCTCCAGGACGTCCCGCTCATCGGCGGCCTGTTCTTCCGTGACGCCAACGACACCGTCATCGAACAGCTCGCCCGGAAGGGCCTGCTGGTCAAGCACGAGCCGTACCCGCACAGCTATCCGCACTGCTGGCGCTGCGGCACGGCGCTGATCTACTACGCCCTGCCGTCCTGGTTCATCCGCACCACGGAGATCAAGGACCGGCTGGTCGCGGAGAACGAGCGCACCGACTGGCATCCCGCGCACATCAAGCACGGCCGGTACGGTGCATGGCTGAACAACAACGTGGACTGGGCGTTGTCCCGCAACAGGTTCTGGGGCACGCCGCTGCCGATCTGGCGCTGCGAGGACAACCACCTGACGTGCGTGGGATCGCTGAAGGAACTGTCCACTTTGGCCGGTGAAGACCTCACCGAGCTCGATCCACACCGGCCGTTCGTGGACGAGATCAGCTTTCCCTGCCCCGAATGCCGGGCCGAAGCGCGTCGTGTGCCGCAGGTGATCGACGTCTGGTACGACTCGGGCGCGATGCCGTTCGCCCAGTGGGGTGCGCCGCACCGCAACCAGGCGGAATTCGAAGTCTCCTACCCCGCGCAGTACATCTGCGAGGCGATCGACCAGACCCGTGGCTGGTTCTACTCGATGATGACGGTCGGCACGCTGGTGTTCGACAAGTCCTCGTACGAAACAGTGTTGTGCCTGGGGCTGATCCTCGACGCCGACGGCCGCAAAATGAGCAAGCACCTCGGCAACATCCTCGACCCCTTCGACCTGTTCGACCGCTACGGCGCCGACACCGTCCGCTGGCTCATGCTGGCCGGCGGCTCGCCGTGGGTGGATCGCCGCGTCGGCGACGAGGTGCTCAGCGAGATCGTCCGCAAGGTGCTGCTGACGTACTGGAACGCGGCCTCGTTCCTGCTCCGCTACGCCGACCTCGCCGACTGGCGGCCAGGCGAACCCGTCACCGATCGGCACGTCATGGACCGCTGGCTGCTGGCCGAACTGCACGGCGTCGTCGCCGACGTGGACGCCGCCCTGGAGGACTTCGACTCCGCCACGGCCGGCCGCCGCCTGGCCGGCTTCATCGACGACCTGTCCAACTGGTACATCCGCCGCTCGCGGCGGCGGTTCTGGCAGGCCGAGCCGTCGGCGATGGCCACCCTGCACGAGACCCTGGACGTGCTGACCCGCCTGATGGCCCCGTTCGTGCCCTTCGTCACCGACTACCTGTGGCAGCACCTGCACGCCGACGCCGACTCCGTGCACCTGGCGGCCTGGCCCGAGGCCGCCGGCCTGCCGGCGGATCCGGCCCTGGTCGCTCAGATGCGGCTGGTGCGGGACCTGGTGGAGCTGGGCCGCTCGACCCGGGCCGCGAACAAGATCCGCACCCGCCAGCCGCTGGCCCGGGCCATGGTGCACGCCCCCGGCTTCGCCGACCTCGACGCGGACCTGCGTGGGCAGATCGCCGAGGAGCTCAACGTCCGGGCCGTCGAGCCCATGACAACAGACCTTGTCGAGGTCACGGTCAAGCCGAACTTCCGGGTGCTGGGCAAGCGGTTCGGGCCACGCATGCAGCAGCTGGCCAAGGCCATCGCCGCCGCTGGCACGCCGGTCGACGGCACGCTGACCGTCACACTGGACGGCGAGACGATCACCCTGGCCGGTGACGATCTGGTGCTCACCGAGCAGCCTCGCAAGGGCTGGGCCGTGACCACCGTCAACGGCACCTCCGTGGCCCTCGACCTGGAGCTCGACGAGGAGCTCACCCTCGCCGGCCTGGCCCGCGACGCCCTCCGCCTGGTCCAGGACACCCGTAAGTCCGCCGGCCTCGACATCGCCGACCGGATCCGGCTGTGGTGGACCAGCGACCGCGAGGACGTGGCCGCCGCCCTGCGCCGCCACCGGGATCTGCTGGCCGAAGAGGTGCTGGCCGTCGACATCACCGAGGGGCCCGGCGAGAACGAGGCCACGGTGTTCGGCGAGCTGAGCCTCAGGGTGTGGTTGGCCAAGGTGTGACCCGGTTTGGGGGCACGACGGCGAGACATGGCATACGGGCGTCCGCGTGACCGTGGCGGATGTCACCGGTCGGCGCGCCTGTGCCGTCGATGCCGAGGAATGAAAACCATCGTCGGACCGTTGAACGGACAGCGAAGGAGGTGGCGATGGCCACGGTGGAACTGACCAGCGAGAACTTCGACGACGTCGTCGGCAAGGGCACGGTGCTGGTGGACTTCTGGGCCGAGTGGTGTGGCCCCTGCCGGCAGTTCGGGCCGGTGTTCGAGAAGTCCTCCGACGAGCACGACGACATCGTGTACGCGAAGGTGGACACCGAAGCGCAGCAGCAGCTGGCGGCGGCGTTCGACATCCGCTCGATCCCGACGCTGATGGCGGTGCGCGACGGCGTGGTGGTGTTCTCCCAGCCGGGCGCGCTGCCGGCGGCGGCGCTGGAGGACCTGATCGGCCAGGTGCAGGCGCTGGACATGGACAAGGTCCGCGAGCAGATCGCGGCGGCCCAGCAGCAGTGACCGCGGCAGCGGTGACCGCTTCCGGACGCCCTTTCTGACCCTACGGACGACTCTTCTCCCGGCCATAACGTGGCCGGGAGAAGTCGTCTGTGGAGGTGGGGAAGCATGCGTGCACTGCTGCTCGTCCGGCGCGGCGCACCGTTGACCAGGTCGCATGTGCACACGCTCCGGCGCAAAGGGTTCGAGCCGTTCGTGCTGTCCTCGCTGCCGGCCGACGGCGGCGCGCAGTTCCGGCGCATGTGCGCCGACATCGAGGTCGAGCACGCCGTCTCGCAGGGCGTGGCGATCACCTCTGACGAGGTCGCCGCGGTCGTCAAGGCCGTCGACGGCCTCGTTTTCTGTCTGACGCAGGCCGATTCGCTGCGTCCGCTGATGGCCGAGGCCAACCGGCTGCTGGGTGCGCCCGACGTGGCGCCGGAGGCGCTGGTGCACACCCTCGACAAGCACCTGATGCGCAAGGCCCTGACCACGACCATCGAGTCGCTGCGGATCACGGATCCGATGCTGCGGCAACGGATCGAGGCCGGGGAAACATTTGTTGTCAAGCCTCGGCGGGGCGTGGGCTCGCTCTGTGTGGGGCTGGTCCGCGAGTGGGCGGACGTCGAGGCGTTGCAGCGGGCCTTCGACGAGGGGCCGGCCGACGCGGACATGATGGCCGAGTACTTCGCCGACAACGAGCTGATCGCCGAGTCGTTCTTCGACGGCCGCGAGATCAGCCTGGAGATCATCCGCCGGGACGGCGTCTCGGCGTACGTCGTGGACCACGACAAGACGCTGATCGAGTTCGGCGCCGACACCGTGCTGGAACGCGGCATGGCCTCCCCCGTCACGATCCTCGACGACGAGGAGCTGGACCGGGCGAAGACCGTTGCGCAGCAGGCGATGGACGTGCTCGGGCTGACCGACGGCGGCTATCACGTCGAGCTGCGCGTCAACGCCGAGGGCACGGCCGAGATCGTGGAGATCAACCCGCGGGTCGGCGGCGGCATGGTGTGGGAAAGCATCCACCTCCAGTACGGCCGGTCCATCACCGACGACTGGATCGACGTGCTGTCCGGCCGGCCCGTCACGCCGCTGGGCGAGCGCCACTGCGGCACCTACGCGCAGCTGGCCTATCCCCGTGAGCAGCGGCAACTGCTGGGTGTCAACCGGAACGAGGCGATGCCGGAGCCGGAGATCTACGACGAGTTGATCACCCCCGGCGATGTGCCGATCGCCCACCGCGAATACTTCGGGGCCTTGGTGCTATGGCGGACGAAGCTGGCCACGCACCGGGACGAGGTTGCCGCGCTGGTGCCGGTGGAGTACTGCGACTTCGTCTACTCCCCCGGGCTCACCGGCCGGCCGGTTCTCCTCGTGCTGGAACCGGATTGGGACACGCTGCGGGCGGCCGTGGCCGTCGACGGCGTCGATGTCGTGGTCTGCCACCAGGGTCCGGTGGTCGTCACGCCGGAGTACGACGGCGTCCGCGACGGCCTGGCGCTACTGGTCCAGGTGCCCGACTGGTCCACTGTGGACGTCGTGCTGGACGCCGTGGCCGGGGCGGAGATCGCCGACATCATGGCGCCCCACGACGTCACGCGCCAAGCTGAGGCGCGGCTGCGGAAGGCTCTGGCATAGCGTCGCCAACCTCGCAGACCACGAGGTGCGGCGTAGCGTAGAAGTGCAGCGTCAGATCGCCGTAAGGGATCCACAACTCGCCGTCCTCGTCCATGCCTACGATGGTGGCGGAAGTGGCCGTCCCGAGGTGTCGTCGATGCCGGCTCCGGGTCCCGTATGCGCGATCCGCATACTGACCGCCGGCCAGGGGGCCAACGCTCGCAGCTCGCGGACGACATGCGGGGATCCGGAGACGCGGGCCAGGGCGGCGGCGTCGACACCGGCTGTTGTCGCCTCGTCGAGGTCGCCGTTCGTGGCGTAGGCGCGGGCGAGCTTGGCGGTGTGCACGCCTTGGAACCACGAGCAGACGTGGCCCCACCGGGGCCGCAGGTGGTGGTAGATGTCGATGGCCTCCTGCGGCCGGCCCAGGTCGAGCAGGCAGGAGGCCCGCAGCGCCGCCAGGTGCTCGATGTCCGTCCAGTAGCCGACGCGGTACTCGTCGGTGGCCGGGTGCACCACCCCGTCGATCAGCAGTGCCGCCTGCTCCAGCCGGTCGAGGCAGGCGGCCTCGTCCTGGGCCAGCGCGAGGCCGCGAGCTTCCTGTTGCAGCGCCAGCACTTTCAGTACCGCGCCGATGCCCGGTTCCCGTTGGGCGGCACGGGCCAGGCCGATCATGCGGTCGTGGTCGCCGGCCGCGAGCTCGCTCATCCGCACGTAGGCGTACGCCACCATGTCGCGGTCCTCGGCCGCCTGCGCCTGCTGCATCGCCCGGGCCGTCCACTGCTCGGCGCCGTCCTCGTCGGTGCCCTCCTCGTGCAGCCAGCCGACGAACTCGGCGTACAGCGCGGCCACCGACAGCAGGATCCGCCGCATCTCGCCGCTGGCCGACCGCCGCAGCAGGTCCGTGAACTCGTACAGCTCCCGCGCCGCCGGCCGCAGCGCCGCCGACACCCGCCAGTTGTCGGCGTCGTTGATCACGCGCCGCGCCACCAGCAGTTGGCCGACGATCTCCGGCGTGGCCGGCGCCGTCCGCTCCATCCGCCCGCCCAGCAACGCCACCAGCGCTTCGGTGCCGCCGTGGTGCCGCAGCTCGGCCGTGGCCACGCCCTGTTCGGCCAGGCCCAGCAAGCGCGGCGGGATGTTCAGCGTGCGCTGCACGATCCGCAGCACCCGCACGTCGTAGGCCAGGTTGCTGCCGGACTCCAGCCGCGAGATCGCCGACTGCGAGAACCCGGCCAGCGCCCCCAGTTCGTCCTGCCGCAGCCCATGAGCCCGCCGGGCGAACGCGATCACCGCCGACGGCGAGTTGCTCGCGACCGCGTCGCGCACCTCGTGCGCGTTCCACACCGACTCGGGCAGCGGGTCCACCCTGGTCATGGTGGCAGGCCGGGGCCGATCCGACGATCAGGACTGGCCGAAAGCAACATGCCGGCGTTGTTCGGACATTGACGATCAGCGGCCGCGGCCGGAAGCCGAACGTCGTCGAACGGCTAGAACTGGCCGAGGCGATGCGCATTCGGCGCCGCCGCACGACCGATGAACGGAGCTATGTGTGATCTCCCTGACCAAGCTGGCCGCTGCCGCGGCCGTCACCGCCGCCGTCACCCTCACCGCGGGCGCCCTACCGGCGCAGGCCAGCACTGCCGCCCCGGCGAGCTCGCAGTCCCCGCACGTCAATCCGCCGCCGAGCATCAACGGCGCGGGCTGCCCGCAGTACACGGAGCGCGCGGGCAACGACACCGTCTACCAGTACAACCTGATGTACGTGTACGCGCCGAACCACACCTTCTATGTCGGCCACTACGACGTGTACGGCTACATCGGCGGCACCACCTGGTGGCACACCGGGGAGTACGAGTACCTCTGCTGACCATGCGCCGTGGCCGTGCCGGGGGCACGGCCACGGCCCAGGATCAGGCGTGGACGCTGACGCAGCCGTCGCCGACGTGGTCGACGTTGGACTTGACGGCGTTCTCGCCGCCGCACAGCGAGACGGTGCGCGTGAAGGTGATGTCGTAGAACGTGGCGCTGTAAGCGTTGGTCAGCTTGGGGGTCCAGTAGAAGGTGGCGCCGGAGCCGGTGCTGGCCTCCAGGTAGAAGTAGCCGGTGACGGCGGCACCGGACTTCAGCGACACGGTGGCGGAGTCGACGTGCAGGCCGCTGCCCTTGACGTTGATGCAGTACTTGGTGCCGCACTTGGAGGCGCTGGCCGGCGCGGCGGGCGCGGCGACGGCCGGCCCGGCCAGCGCCAGGGTCGCGATGCCGGCGGCCACCAGCGGAATCCAGGTCCTGGTCATGCTCGTCCCCTCTCGTCGGATGGATCTTGTCCAGCCTCGGAGCGTGACCATGGCGGGCGGAAGCGGCCGGCGGCGATCGCGGACAATTCCCGGCGTCGTCGCTGGTCGCGCCTTTGTCCGCCGCACAAATCAGGTCACGTGCAGGAGGAAGAAGACGGCCCGCTGGCCGGGCAGCATGAGCCGGCCGGCCGAGTCGACCATCTTCCAGTAGACCTGGTGGTAGCCCGGGGTTTGCGCCACCCGGACGTCGACCGAGACGCGGGCCTGCTCGCCGGGGCGGGTCGCCGGGATGGGGACCTCCTGCGGCGTCAGGCATTCGTCGGGTCCGAACGACGCCGCGCGGCGCAGGTACCGGCCGATCCACGGCACGGTCCCGGAGTTGTGCAGCACCCACGTCTTCACGATCCGCGTGCCCGCCGGCACCGTCATGCCGTCAGGCACGTCGAGATCGCTGACGAACGTCGACCGGTCGCCGGGAATCGCCGCGACGGCAAGGGCCGGCTGCGCGGCGGCGGCCTCCCATTTGAGCCGCCAGGCCCGGCGCACCGCCCGTGGCTCTTGGCCCAGCACGCCGACCGCCAACGGGCGCACGAACTCCCAGGTGATGTCCCACGACGGCAGCCGGTGCCCGCGAGCGGCGTCGGCCAGCGCCGATTTCGATGCTACCGCCCCGAACTCGGCCCGCATCCGATCGTAGGACGGGTCCCCCGCCGCCTGTTTGAGCTCCCACAGCGCGTGGGCGAATGATCCAGCCATCGCGGGGGCCTGCGCCACGCGGCCCCTTCGTCCTGTCGCCACACAGGCTTGACGCCGCAAGGCCCGTTTGGCTGGCCGGTCACGCCTGTGACGCACGCCACGTGCTCAGTGGCAGGTGCCCAGCATCTGCACCAGGGCGTCGTGTTCGGTCTGGGAGATCGTGAGCTTGTACTTGGCCTTCACCTTGATCCAGTGCGTCGAGTAGTCGCACCGCTCGGACTCCACCGGCATGTAGCCGGGCGGCGGCTGATCCCCCTTGCTGCGGTTGCTGTGCGCGGTGACGGCGACCAGCTCGTCCAGGTCGTTGGCGAACGCCACCCGCTGGTCCTGGGTCCACGTCGCGGCGCCGGTGCGCCAGGACTCGGCCTCGGGCACGAGGTGGTCGATGTCCAGGTCATGGGGCGAGGTCACGGCCACGCCGTCATAGAGCGAGGTCCAGTTGCCGGAGTTCACGGTGCAGCCCTTGGACTTCACGTCCCGCCCCTGGGCCTTGAGCACGTCGACGCGGGTGTCGCAGCCGTCGGGCTGCTTGATCCAGTCGCCGCCGAAGCGATCACGTGAGTAGCCGGTCATGGGACCGGCGGCGGCGATCTTCAGCGACGCCAGCTGCTGGCTGCTGTCGCTGGGCAGCGGCGCGGTGCTGTCGCCGCCGGCCGTGGCGGGCAGGTTGCAGGCGGTGAGGGTGAGCAGTGCGAACAGGGCGATACCGGCGGTCACGCCGGTTCGGGGGCCAGCCATGCCCCCAGGGGTACGGCAAGATCGTCACCGGCGACAGAGGTCATTCGGAGCAGTTGGCGTGCAACGAAAGCACTAGATCCACAACTTCGGACGGCCGTTCCACCTGAGGGCTGTGGCCGGCGTCGGCGATGATCTCCACCCGGGCACCGGCCGCGCGGTAGCGCTCGGCGGTGCGGGCGCAGGGATAGAACCGGTCGTGTCGACCGAGGATGACCAACGTCGGAACGTCCAGGTCACGCACCTGCTCGTCCAACGGCCGACGCGCCAATGCCTTCCGCCGGTCGACGATCACCGCCCGTGCCACCGCCGGATCCGTGGCGGCGTGATCACACAGCAACACCGGGTCGAAGGCGAACCCCGGCGCGAAGGCGTACGACACCGCGCGACGCACCGCGCCGGCCGGCGCAAACCGGTGCAGCAGCGGGCCGAGGAACGGCGCAGCCAACAATCCGTTACCCCTGGGGAAAGTGGCGCCGCCGTAGTCCGGCGCCTGCCCGATGATCACGAGCCTGGACGCCCGCCGCCCCAGGGCCAGGGCCACGTCGGCCCCGTACGAATGGCCAACCGCGGTCACCTGGCCGACGCCGAGCGAGTCCAGCACCCCGAGCACATCGGCGGCCTGCGACACGGCGTCGAGGCCGGTGCGGCCGCCGGTCCGCCCGTGCCCGCGAAGATCCACCCGCAGCACACGCCCGTGCGCGGCCAGCAGCGGCGTCACGGCGTCGAACCACCGGTGCGACCCGCTGAACCCGTGCAGCAGCAGGAAAACCGGCGATCCCTGACCCTCGTCGGTGACGAACACCCGGTCAGGAGATCACAAGACTCGCGACCTTGTCGCCGCGGACGACGAAAGCCATGGTGCCGGTGCCGTTGAAGCGGTGGCTGCGGACCTTGATCGTCACGTTGTAGCTGTCGGGCTCGCCGGCCGGCTCGACCTTCTGGAGGTCGAAGTGGGCCTGCACGCCGATGTTGTCGGTCTTGTTCCAGCTGGCCACGCCGTCGTGGCCGTGGAACTGGCGGCCCCAGTCGTCGAGGAAGGCGTCCTCGGTGAAGGCGTTGACGAACGCCTCGGTGTCGGCCGCGTTGGTGGCGTCGACGAAGGCCTGGATGGCGGCTGGCGTGCTCACGCTGTTCTCCCTACGCAGTCCGGGCATGATGTTCGCGACGAGCGCCCGGGCGAACTCGTCGGTCAGCGGCTCGTCGGGGATGAGGAGCCGGTGGTACACGGCGCCCCACAGCTGGTCCACGACCACCTGCGGGTCGAAGTCGGAACGGAGTTCACCACGTTCCACGCCACGACGCAGCGTGCGCTCGGCAAGTTCACGGCGCGGGCGCGAGTAGCGTTCCCGAAAGGACAGGCCGAGCTCGGTGTCGGTCTGGGCGGCGCCCATGAGCTCGCCGATCACCCGCCCGGCGCGGCTGTCGCGCACCAGGTGCACGAAGGCCAGCAGCTGCGTGACGATGTCGGCCTCGGCGTCGCCCGTGTCGGGGAATTCCAGGCTGTGCGACACCACCGTGGCGTAGCCGTCCAGGGCCAGCGAGCCCCGGGACGGCCACCATTTGTGGATGGTCATCCGGCTCGATCCGGCCTTCGCCGCCACCTTCTCCACGGTGAAGCCGCCCATGCCCTCGGCCAGCAGCAGTTCACCGGCGGCGGCGAGCACCTGCTCGCGGACAAGGGCGGCGGGACGTCGACCACGCATCACGCGCCTCCCATCGATGTGTACCAGGCAGTATCGCCAGATATGGACAGACCGTATCTCGATATATGGACATAGTGTATCCATCAGACGGGGCCATGCCACGTGACGGCCGACACACCGCGATATATGGACACGCCGTACACATCCATGATTATATGTACACCGCGTCCACAATCAAGCAGGGAGAAAGACCATGAGCGAGACCAGGGTTGCCATCGTCACCGGCGGTTCGGGCGGCATCGGCCGCGTCGTCGCGGAGCGGCTGGCCAAGGACGGCCAGACGGTCGTCGTCACCTACGCCGGCAACCCCCAGCGCGCCGAGGAGGCCGTCGAGGCGATCACCGCCGCCGGAGGCACCGCGTCCGCCTACCAGGCCGACGTCGCCGACGAGACGCAGATCGAAGCCCTGTTCGACGACACCGAGAAGCGCTACGGCGGCATCGACGTGGTCGTGAACACCGCCGGCATCATGCTGCTGTCGCCGCTGGCCGACCTGGACCTGGCCGACTTCGACCGGATGCACCGCACCAACGTGCGCGGCACCTTCGTGGTCGACCAGCAGGCCGTGCGCCGGCTGCGCCGAGGCGGCGCGCTGATCAACTTCTCCACCTCGGTCACGCACATCGCCGTGCCGAACTACACCGCCTACGCCGCCACCAAGGGCGCGATCGACGGCATGACCCTGATCCTGGCCAAGGAGATGCGCGGCCGCGACGTCACCGTCAACGCGGTGGCCCCCGGCCCGACCGCGACTCCGCTGTACTTCGTCGGCAAGGACCAGGAGACCATCGACCGGGCGTCCAAGGCCGCGCCGCTGGAGCGCCTCGGCCAGCCGGAGGACGTCGCCGAGGTCGTCTCCTTCCTCGCCGGCCCGGCCCGCTGGATCAACGGCCAGGTGATCTACGCCAACGGTGGCGTCGTCTAATCCCGAGCGGACGCGGGGCGGTCCACTGTGGACCGCCCTTCACCGCTTGATACCCGTCATCACGTTGCGCACCAACGCCTTGGCGAAGTCGTCGGTGATCGGTTCGTCCGGCACCAGCAGCCGGTTGTAACACGCGCCCCAGAGCTGGTCGACGACGACCTTGGGGTCGATGTCGTCGCGCAGCTGTCCCCGCTCGATGGCCTTGCCCATCGCCGTCACGGCCAGTTCCCGCCGCGGCGCGGAATAGCGTTCCCGAAAAGCCGAGGCCAGCTCGGGATCGGTCTGCGCGGCCCCGATCAGCTCGGCGATCGCCTTGCCGGCGCCGGTTTCCGTGAGCAGCCGGGTGAAGGCCAGCACCTGCGTGGTCAGGTCGGCCTCGATGTCGCCGGTGTCCGGGAACTCCAGCACCGTGCGCACCTTGGTGGCGTAGCCGTCCAACGCGAGCGCGCCCCGAGACGGCCACCACTTGTAGATGGTCATCCGACTGGCCCCGGCCCGGGCCGCCACCTTCTCGATGGTGAAGCCGGCCATGCCCTCGGTCAGCAGCAGCTCGCCGGCCGCGGCCAGCACCTGTTCGCGCACCTCGGCGGCGGGTCGGCGGCCCCGCCCGCGGCGGATCGGCTGGTCGGTCTCGGTCATGCCGTCACGATATATGGACACCGCGTTTGTTCCCCGCACCTTGACGGCCGAATATTTTCACGAGTTAAATCGCGACTCGAACAAAGCCTCGGTCGGGCGGCGGTCGGGGCTGGTTCGAAGGGACTTCGCCCCGGGGGCGCCAGAAGGACCCTGTTGCGGAGGACCTTGCCCTGACGAGAGGACAGGCCCTGTGTCCGATAGTGACGGCAAGACCGGTCGAGGCTTGGCCCGCAGAGGTTTCCTCGGCGCGGCACTGGCGGCGGCGCCCGTGATGGCGCTGGCCTCGAACGCCGCGGCGGCCGAGGCCCCGGCGCCTCCCCCGCCGGCTCAGCCCAAAGCGGGTGATCCGGACTTCGGCCCCAACGTGCACGTGTTCGACGGTTCCATGCCCGCCGCGACGATCCAGTCCACGGTCGACGCGGTCTACGCCCAGCAGCAGCACGCCGAGTTCGGCTCCGGCCGGTATGCGCTGCTGTTCAAGCCCGGCGGCTACGGCATCGACGTCAAACTGGGCTACTACACCCATGTCGCCGGTCTCGGCCTGCAGCCCTCGGCGGCCGGCATCACCGGCTCCTGCCAGGTGCTCGGCGAGGCCCACGGCAACAACACCCTGACCAACTTCTGGCGGGGCGCGGAGAACCTGAACATCGTCCCGCGCAGCGGCCAGGACACCTGGGCGGTCTCGCAGGCCACCTTCTACCGCCGGATCTACCTGCTGGGCGACCTGAAGCTGTCCGACGGCAGCTGGTCGAGCGGCGGCTTCATCGCCGACTGCCAGCTCACCGGGCAGATCAACTCCGGCACCCAGCAGCAGTGGGTGACCCGCAACTCGGTGCTGGGCAGCTGGGTCGGCTCCAACTGGAACATCGTGTTCGTCGGCACGGCCAACGCCCCGGCCACCACCTTCCCGGCGCCCCCGGTGACCTCGGTCGCGAAGTCCCCGGCCATCCGGGAGAAGCCGTTCCTGTACGTGGATGCCGCGGGCGCCTGGCAGGTCTTCGTGCCGGACGTGCGGCACGACGCGCAGGCCACCAGCTGGGAGGCGCAGAAGCCGGCCGGCACCTCGATCCCGATCGCGGACTTCCTGATCGTCAAGGACGGCGTGACCGTCGCCGACATGAACGCCGCGCTGGCCCAGGGCAAGCACCTGCTGATCACGCCCGGCATCTACCACCTGTCGGAGTCGCTCAAGGTCGTCAGGCCGGACACGGTGATCCTCGGTCTCGGCTATGCCACGCTGATCCCCGACAACGGCGCGACCGCCATCGACGTCGCCGACGTGGACGGCGTGCACCTGGCCGGGCTGCTGATCGAGGCCGGCATCACCGAATCCGAGGCCCTGATCCGGGTCGGTCAGGCCGGCTCGCGGCGGGACCACAGCCGCAACCCGAGCTCGCTGCACGACGTGTTCGTGCGCATCGGCGGCACGCTGCCGGGCAAGACCAAGCAGTCGGTGGTCGTCAACAGCAACAACGTGATCATCGACAACACCTGGCTGTGGCGGGCCGACCACGGCAGCGGGGTCGGCTGGACCAAGAACACCGTGGGCGAGGGCCTGGTCGTGAACGGCGACGACGTGGTGGCCTACGGGCTGTTCGTCGAGCACCACCAGCGCACGCAGGTGCAGTGGAACGGCGAGAACGGCCGCACCTACTTCTTCCAGAACGAGATGCCCTACGACCCGCCCAACCAGGCCGGCTGGATGGACGGGCCGCACCGGGGCTTCCCGGCCTACGCGGTCGGCGACCGGGTGCGCCGGCACGAGGCGTGGGGTCTGGGCAGCTACTGCATCTTCGCCGTGGACCGGACCATCGTGGCCGACCGCGCCATCGCCGCCCCGCACACGCCGGGGGTGCGCTTCCACAGCATGATCACGTTCTCGCTGGGCGGCGGGCAGGGCACGATCGCCCACATCGTGAACACCACCGGCGGCCCGTCGGACTCCACGACCAACCTGGGCATGCTCACGCAGTACCCCTAGGCGGGTTGGATGAGGTCCCAGCGGTTGCCGTAGAGGTCCTTGAACACCGCGACCGAGCCGTAGGGCTCGTGTCGCGGTTCCTCCTCGAACTCGACACCGGCGGCGAGCATGCGCGCGTGGTCACGGGCGAAGTCGTCGGTGTTGAGCAGGAGGCCGACCCGGCCGCCGGTCTGGTCGCCGACGCGGTCCTGCTGAGCCGGCTTGTCGGCCTTGGCCAGCAGGATCGCCGTCTCGGTCGAGCCCGGCGGGGCCACGACGACCCAGCGCCGGCTGGCGCCCTGGTCGGTGTCCTCGCGCAGCTCGAAGCCGAGGGCGTCGGTGTAGAAGGCGATCGCCTCGTCGTAGTCGTGCACGAGCACGGCGACCAATCCGATGTGCGGCATGATCACATCCTGCCTTATTCCCGCTTCCCCGGATTTTCCCACTGCGTGGCCACTCCAGCGGGCGGGGCGTCCTCCGGCGCACAATCGCTGACATGACACGTGGAACTGGTCCGCGACTGGCCGTCGCGCTGGACGGCGTCGGCTGGCACCCCGCCGCCTGGCGTGCCGAGGAGACGCGTCCGGCCGAGGTGTTCGGGGCCGGCTACTGGCTGGACCTGGTGCGCGAGGCCGAGGCCGCCACGCTCGACTTCGTCACCTTCCGTGACTCGCTGGCGCTGCCGTCCGACGGTGTGCGGGGCCGGTTGGACGCGGTGCTGGTCGCGGCCCGGGTCGCGCCGCTGACCTCGGGCATCGGGCTGGTGCCGGAGATCGTCGCGACGCACACCGAGCCGTTCCACCTGTCGAAGGCCATCGCGACCCTGGACTACGTGAGCACCGGTCGGGGCGGTGTTCAGGTGTCGGTTTCTTCCGACGCCCTTGAGTACCGCAACTTCGGGCGGCGTTCCGTCGACGAGGACACCGCCGGCGAGGCCGCGGACTACATCGAGGTGCTGCGGCGGCTGTGGGACAGCTGGGAGGACGACGCCGAGATCCGCGACGTCGCGACCGGGCGGTTCGTCGACCGGGAGAAGCTGCACTACATCGACTTCGAGGGCCGGTTCTTCTCGGTCCGCGGGCCGTCCATCACACCACGGCCGCCGCAGGGCCAGCCGCTGGTGACCGCTTTGAGCGGTGTTGCCGACTCGTCGGTCGACGTCGTCTATGTGACGCCTCAGTCCCGTGACGAGATCGGGCCCTTGGTCGAGGCGCAGCACGGGCGGCAGGTGTTCGCGGATCTGGTCGTGTTCCTCGATTCCACGTCGAGGACCGCGGCCGATCGGCGGGCCCGGCTGGATTCGTTGGCGCTGCTGGAAAGCGACGCCCTGGTGTTCGCCGGGACGGCCGAGGAGCTGGCGGAGCTGCTGCTGGCCTGGCACGTCGCCGGACTCGACGGCTTCCGCCTGCGGCCGGCTTCGCTGCCACACGACCTGCACGGCATCACCCGGGGTTTGGTGCCGGAACTGCGGTCGCGCGGAGCGTTCCGCACGTCGTACGAGGCCTCCACCCTGCGCGGGCTGCTGGGACTGGGCCGGCCCGCCAACCGCTACGTCGTCTGAGGGGGATTGCGATGACCAAGCCGCTGAAGCAGATCCATCTCGCCGCGCACTTCCCGGGCGTGAACAACACGACCGTGTGGAGCGATCCCGAGGCCGGCAGCCACATCGAGTTCAGCTCGTTCGTGAAGCTGGCCCAGACCGCCGAGCGGGCCAAGTTCGACTTCTTCTTCCTGGCCGAGGGCCTACGGCTGCGTGAGCAGGGCGGGGTGATCTACGACCTGGACGTCGTCGGCCGGCCCGACACGTTCACCGTGCTGGCCGCGCTGGCCGCCGTCACCTCGAAGCTGGGGTTGGCCGGCACGATCAACTCCACGTTCAACGAGCCGTTCGAGGTGGCCCGGCAGTTCGCGTCCCTCGACCACCTGTCCGAGGGGCGGGCGGCGTGGAACGTCGTCACCTCCTGGGACGCCTTCACCGGCGAGAACTTCCGGCGCGGCGGCTTCCTCCCGCAGGACCAGCGGTACTCGCGGGCCGAGACGTTCATGCGGACCGCGTGGGAGCTGTTCGACTCGTGGCGGGCCGACGATGTCCTGGCCGACAAGGCTTCCGGGCAGTTCATCCGTGACGGCGCCGGCCGTTTCGAGCACCACGACTCGCACTTCGACATCTCCGGCCAATTCCCCGTGCCGCGCAGCCCGCAGGGCCGGCCGGTGATCATCCAGGCCGGTGACTCCGAGGAGGGGCGGGAGTTCGCCGCCGCCACCGCCGACGCCATCTTCACCCGGCACGGCACCCTGGAGGCCGGGCAGGCCTTCTACTCGGACGTGAAGGGCCGGCTGGCCAAGTACGGCCGCTCCGGCCACCAGCTGATCGTGTTGCCGGCGGCCACTTTCGTGCTCGGCGACACCGACGCCGAGGCCCACGAGCGGGCCGATGTCGTGCGGCGCCAGCAGGTCAGCGGGGCCACCGCGATCAGGTCCCTGGAGCAGCTGTGGAACGCCGACCTGAGCGGGTTCGACCCCGACGGGCCGCTGCCGTCGTTCGATCCCGTCATCGGGGAGAACACCATCTCCAAGGGACGGGCCAGCGACCGCATGTACCGGGATCCCCTGGCCACCGCGCGGCAGTGGCGTGAGCTGGCCGAGGCCAAGAACCTCTCCATCCGTGACCTCGTCATCGAGGTCACCGGGCGCCAGAACTTCATCGGCTCCCCCGCCACCGTCGCCGAGCGGATCAACCACCTCGTGCAGAACGACGCCAGCGACGGCTTCATCCTGGTCCCCCACGTCACCCCGGGCGGCCTTGACGAGTTCGCCGACCAGGTCGTGCCTCTGCTGCAGGAACGCGGCGTCTTCCGCACCGACTACACCGGCCCCACCCTCCGCCACCACCTCGCCCTCGACACCCCCTGACCCCCGCGAGTCCCGCCCAGCGTCACACCGAAACCCGTGCTGAGACAGGAGATCCGGGCGTAGCATCGCCGACGTGTCCGAGGAGTGGATCGGTCTCGACCGCCACGCCAAGCTCATGAGCTGGTGCTGGACCGGGTTCCTGACGGCGGTCATCGCGGCCATGGGGTGGGCGCCGACGGCGGACAGCACGTGGCCGGATCGCTGGTGGGTGCTCGTGGGGTTCGGCCTGGTGTGGTTGGCCACGGTCGTCTACATGGTCAACCGCTGCTACGGCCGGACGCTGCTGACCGCGGCGGGCATGGAGTTCCACACCTTCTTCAGTCGTCGGAAGATCGGGTGGGCCGACGTCACCCGGATCGAGAAGCGAAGCCATCGGGTGCGCGGCGGTCAGTGGTGGGACGTGCACGCCGTCCGAAGCCAGGGGCGGTCACTGCGCATCCCGGGCACGCACACGACGCGCCGCGGTGACCGCGACTTCGACCGGAAGTTGGGGCGGATCCGCAAGTTCCTGGCGGCGGCGAAGGTCTAGGTGCCGAAGAGGTCGGCGACCAGTGTTGCGGCCTGCGCGGGGGCACGGACCTCGAAGGCCAGGCGGCCGTCAGCCAGTCTCAGCGTGAAGTCGAAGAAGGGGCAGCAGCGCTGCTCGGCGACAGCCAGGGTAGCGATCTGGCCGGACATCTCCACGGGCAGCACGAAGCGGATGCCTTCGCGCACGGGCTCGCTGCGGATGGCGGTGGTCAACAGCCGCCGCCACTGCTCGGTGCGGTCGGCCTGCTCGTCCCCGCCCAACGCGCAGGCGATGATCTGCTCCTCGGACACGCTCCCAACCTAGACCGCTAGGCAAGCCGTTCGATGATCGTCACGTTGGCCTGGCCACCGCCTTCGCACATGGTCTGCAGCCCGAACCGGCCGCCGGTCCGCTCCAGCGACGACAACAGGGTGGCGGTCAACTTGGCGCCGGTGGCGCCGATGGGGTGGCCCAGCGCGATGGCGCCGCCGTTGACGTTGACCCGGTCGAGGTCGACCTTGAGCTCCTTGGCCCAGGCCAGGACCACACTGGCGAACGCCTCGTTGACCTCGAACAGGTCGATGTCGTCGATCGTCATGCCGGCCTTGGCCAGCGCGTGCCTGGTGGCCCGGATGGGGGCGGTCAGCATGAAGATGGGGTCGGCGCCGCGGGCGGACAGGTGGTGCACGCGAGCGCGGGGCTTGAGGCGATGCGTCCGCACGGCTTCCTCGGAGGCGACCAGGACGGCGCTGGCCCCGTCGGCGATCTGGCTGGCCAGGGCCGCCGTGACCCGGCCGTCGGGCCGCAACGTCTTGAGCGACGCCATTTTCTCCATGCTGGTGTCGCGGCGCGGGCCCTCGTCGACCTCCATCCCGTCGACGGGCACGATCTCGCCGGCGAAATGACCATTGTCCACGGCGTCGATGGCCCGCGCGTGGCTGCGGAAGGCGAACTCCTCCATCTCCTCCCGACTCAGCTCCCACCGCTCGGCGATCAGGTCGGCCGCCCGGAACTGCGAGACCTCCTCGGATCCGTAGCGGTGGGCCCAGCCGTCGCAGCCCTCGTACGGCGTCGGGAAGCCGAACTGCTCGCCCACGGTCATCGCCGCGCCGATCGGGATCCGGCTCATGCTCTGCACGCCGCCGGCCACCACCAGGTCGGCCGTCCCGCTGAGCACCGCCTGGGCCGCGAAGTGCAGCGCCTGCTGGCTGGAGCCGCACTGCCGGTCCACGGTCACGCCCGGCACCTCCTCCGGGAACCCGGCGGCCAGCCAGGCCGTGCGGGCCACGTCGCCGGCCTGCCCGCCGACCGTGTCCACGCAGCCGAAGATCACGTCCTCGACCTCGCCCGGGTCCACGTTCACCCGCGCGAGCAGTCCCTCGATGGCGCGGGCGCCCAGGTCGGCCGGGTGCAGGTGGCTGAGCCCGCCACCGCGCCTGCCGACTGGCGTCCGCACCGCGTCAACCAGGTACGCCTGGGCCATCGGCCCTCCCTTGCGCTATGCCGTCCAGCACGATCGACAGATACTGCCGGGCCACGGCGTCCGCGGTCAGCGCGCCGCCCGGGTGGTACCAGTGCACGGCCACCCACACCGTGTCGCGGATGAAGCGGTAGACCAGCTCCACGTCCAGGTCGTCGCGGAACGCCCCGTCCCGGATGCCCTGCTCCAGCAGCCCGACCCACAGCTTGCGGAACTCGGTGTTGCGGTCGGTCAGGTAGCCGAACCGGTCGAACTGCGAGAGGTAGGCGGCCTCCCGCTGGTAGATCGCGACGGCGTCGTGGCTGCGGTCGATGCACTCGAACGAGGCGACGACAACTGCTTCCAACGCCTGCCGGGGCGGCTCGCCGGCGGCCAGGATCTCCCGGTAGCTGCCGAACAGGCCGTCCAGGAAGCCGCGCAGGATCTCGTCGACCATCGACTCCTTGGAGTCGAAGTGGTGGTACAGGCTGCCGGACAGGATGCCGGCGGCGTCGGCGATGTCCCGCACCGTGGTGGCGAGGAAGCCGCGCTCGGCGAACATCCTCGCGGCCAGCGCGAGCAGCTCGGCTCGACGGCTCATGGTTCTCCTCAGGGGTGCTGGCTGCTGACCGACAGGACCTCGCCCGTCAGGTACGAGGCGTAGTCGCTGGCGAGGAACACCATGGCATTGGCCACTTCCCACGGCTGCGCCGCCCTGCCGAAGGCCTCCCGTCCGGTCAGCTCGGTGAGCAGCTCCTCGCTGGTCACCTTGGCCAGGAAGGGATGCATCGCCAGGCTGGGCGCGACGGCGTTGACGCGGATGCCGTGGGCGGCGACGTCGGCGGCGGCGCATCGGGTGAGGGCCATGACGCCGGCCTTGGCCGCGGCGTAGTGGGCCTGGCCGGCCTGGGACCGCCAGCCGATCACCGAGGCGTTGTTGACGATCGCGCCGCCGCCCTGGTCGACCATGGTCCTCAGGGCGGCCCGGGTGCAGCGGAAGGTGCCGTTGAGGGTCACGTCGAGCACCCGCGACCACTCGTCGTCGGTCATGTCGAGCACGGACTTCGTGCCGCCGAGGCCGGCGTTGTTGATCATCACGTCGAGCCGGCCGAAGGTGCTCACCGCGGTGTCGATCAGGGCCTGGACCTGGGCCTCGTCCGTGACATCACATGTGTCGCGGCCACCCGGTCGCCGTGGTCGGCGGCGAGCTTGTCCAGCGTCTCGCCGAGCCGGCGCTCGTGCCAGTCGCTGATCAGGACCTGGCGCCCTCTTCGAGGCACCGCTGCGCGACCGCCGACCCGATGCCGGTGCCGGCCGCCGCCGTGACGACGACCGCCTTGTCCGCCAACAAGTTGTGGCCGGGCACGTAGTCAATCATCCGCGCGCCTCCCTGGGCAGGCCGAGCACCCGTTCCGCGATGATGTTGCGCTGGATCTCGTCGGAGCCGCCGTAGATGGTGTCGGCCCGGCTGAACAGGTAGAGCCGCTGCCACTGGTCGAGGTCGTCGCCCATGACCATCGACTCCGCGCCGCGGGCCCGCATGGCCAGCTCGCCCAGCCGCCGGTGCCAGCCGGCCCACAGCAGCTTGCTCACCGACGGATCGGATCCCCTGGTACGCAAGGCATGCGAGCGCATGACACTCAGCTCGACCGCCGCCCGGGCCAGTTGTTCTTGCAGGACCATGTCTTCCGGGTCGGCCAGTGCCGCCACGGCGTCCAGCTCGCGCCGGAAGCCGACTTGCTGCCCCAGGGTCGACACGCCTCTTTCGTACGCCAGCGTGGCCATCGCGACCGCCCAGCCGCCGCCGGGCTCGCCGACCACAAGGTCCTTGTCGGTTCGCGCGCCGTCGAAGAAGACCTCGTTGAACTCGGCGGTGCCGGTGAGCTGGCGGATCGGCCGCACCTCGACGCCGGGCTGCCTCATCGGCACCAGCAAGTAGGACAAACCCTTGTGCCCCACCGATCCCGGGGTCGTACGGGCCAGCACGAAGCACCAGTCGGCGACATGGGCCAGCGAGGTCCACACCTTCTGCCCGGTGATCACCCACTGGTCGTCGACGAGCCGGGCCGAGGTGGCGACGGCGGCGAGGTCGGAGCCCGCGCCGGGCTCGGAGTAGCCCTGGCACCAGAGTTCCTCGACGGCCCGGATCTTCGGCAGGAAGCGGGCCTTCTGTTGCGCGGTGCCGAGGTCGATCAGCGTGGGTCCGAGCAGGTTCTCGCCGAGGTGGTTCACCCGCGCGGGTGCGTCGGCGAGGGCGTACTCCTCATGGAAGGCGACCTGTTCGTCGAAGGTCAGGCCCCGGCCGCCGTGCTCGACCGGCCAGGCCGGGCAGGTCCAGCCATGCGCGGCCAGATGGCGTTCCCAGTCGAGCCGCTCGGCGAACGCCTCGTGCTCGCGGCCGGGCCCGCCGAGCCCCTTGAGCTCGGCGAAGCGCCCGACGAGATGCTCGGCGAGCCACCGCCGGATCTCGGATCTGGTCACCGCCATGACCGTAGGCTAGCCTACCAAGCAGTTGCTTGGTAGGAGGTGTTGTGCTTCCCGGCACCATCCCGGCGGCCGTCGACGCGGCCGCGGAGCGCTTCGGCGACAGCGAGGCCCTCGTCGACGGCGAGTTGCGCCTCACCTACCGTGACCTGCGCACACGCGTCCGCCAGGTCGCCGCCGCCTTCATTTCCGGCGGCCTGCGCCCTGGCGACCGGGTGGCGATCTGCGCCCCCAACACGTGGCACTGGGTCGTCGCCGCCCTCGGCGCCAGCTACGCCGGCGGCATCCTCGTGCCCCTCAACACCCGCTTCACCGCCACGGAGATGCTGGACGTCATCTCCCGCAGCGACGCCGCCGCCCTCGTCGTGGCCACGGATTTCCTGGGCCGCAACCGCCTTGCCGAGTTGCAGGACCTCGGCGGCGTGCCGGAGTTGGTGCTGACCACCGGCGACTGGTCGTTCACCGACGAGGTCGACGCCGCCCCGGTGCAGGCCGACGACATCAGCGACATCCTCTTCACCTCCGGCACCACCGGCCGCAGCAAGGGCGCGATGAGCGCGCACCGCCAGGCCCTCGCCGTCGCCGCCGCGTGGGCCGACTGCGGCAACGTGGTGGCCGGCGACCGGTATCTGGTGATCAACCCGTTCTTCCACAGCTTCGGTTACAAGGCCGGGATTCTCGTCTGCCTGCTGACCGGCGCCACCCTCGTGCCGCAGGCGGTGTTCGACGTCGCCCGCACGATCGAGCTGGTGGAGCAGGAAGGGATCACCATCCTGCCCGGGCCGCCGACGATCTATCAGACGCTGTTGTCCCGCCCCGGCTGCGACACCCTGCGGCTGGCCGTCACCGGCGCCGCGCCCGTTCCCGTCACGCTGGCCGAGCGGATGCAGAAGCGGTTCGGCACAGTGCTCACCGCGTACGGGCTGACCGAGGCCGTGGTGGCGACCATGTGCCGACCCGATGACGGCGCCGAGACCGTCTCCCACACCTCCGGCCGTGCGACCGCCGACTTCGAGGTGCGCATCGCCCCGACCGGCGAGATCCTGCTGCGCGGTCCCAACGTCATGATCGGCTACCTCGACGACGCCACCGCGACCGCCGAGGCCATCGACGCCGAGGGGTGGCTGCACACCGGCGATGTCGGCGTCCTCGACGATCGCGGCTACCTGACGATCACCGACCGCCTCAAGGACATGTACGTCTGCGGCGGCTTCAACGTCTATCCGGCCGAGGTCGAGCAGGCGCTGGCCCGGCTGGACGGCGTCACCGAGTCCGCGGTGATCGGCGTGCCCGACGACCGTCTCGGCGAGGTCGGCAAGGCGTTCGTCGTCACGACGGCCGAACTGTCCACTGAGGACGTCATCGAGCACTGCCGCGGCCTGCTGGCCAACTTCAAGGTGCCACGACACGTGGCGTTCCTGGCTTCGCTGCCCCGCAACGCTTCCGGCAAGGTGCTCAAACGCTCGTTACGCGAGGAGGCCCCGTGACCGAGGAAGTCGTGCTGTACGAGCGCAACGGCCCCGTCGCCACCGTGACCATGAACCGGCCGCGGTACCGCAACGCCCAGAACTCCGTCATGACCTACGCCCTCGACGCCGCCTTCGAGCGCGCCGTCAACGACAACGAGGTGTCGGTCATCGTGCTGGCCGGCGCCGGCGACCATTTCTCCGCCGGGCACGACATCGGCACCCCCGGCCGCGATGTCGACGTCTCCTACGAGCGCAAGGCCGTGCTGTGGTGGGACCACGTCGACAAGGCCGGCAGCGACCAGCGCTTCGCCCGCGAGTCCGAGGTCTATCTCGGCATGTGCCGGCGGTGGCGGGAGATCCCCAAGCCCGTGATCGCCATGGTCCAGGGCGCCTGCATCGCCGGCGGCCTCATGCTGGCCTGGGTCTGTGACCTGATCGTGGCCTCCGACGACGCGTTCTTCGCCGATCCCGTGGTGCGCATGGGCATTCCCGGCGTCGAGTACTTCGCCCACCCCTGGGTCCTCGGCCCCCGCGCCGCCAAGGAGATCCTCTTCACCGGCGACCGCTTCACCGCCCAGCGGGCGTACGAGTGGGGCATGGTCAACCGGGTCGTGCCCCGCGCCGAGCTCCGGGACACCGTCGACGCCTTCGCCGCGCGCATCGCCCAGATGCCCGCCTTCGGCCTGGCCCTGACCAAGAAGGCCGTCAACCAGGCCGAGGACCAGATGGGCATGCGGTCGGGCATGGACTCGGTGTTCGGTCTGCACCACCTGGCCCACGCCCACAACGCCGAGGTGTCGAAGGACTCGCTGGCCGGCATGGACGCCAAGGCAATGAGGGGTGCCAGTGAAAAGTGAGGCGACGGCCGGGGTCGTCACGCCGCTGCGAGGTCCCCGTGGATCTTGATGACCACGACCTGGAGTTCCGCCGCGAGGTCCGAACCTGGCTCCGCGACAACGTTCCCGGGCATCTGTCCTCGATGGACACAACCGACGGCTTCGAGCAGCACCGCGAATGGGAGCGCACCCTGGCCGAGGCGCGGCTGTCGGCGGTGTCGTGGCCGGTGGAGCACGGCGGGCGAGGGGCGTCGCTGACCGAGTGGCTGGTGTTCGAGGAGGAGTACTGGGCGGCAGGCGCGCCGGGGCGGGTGGCGCAGAACGGGATCTTCCTGCTCGCCCCGACCCTGTACGCCCACGGCACGGAAGAACAGCAGAACCGGTTGCTGCCCAGGATGGCCCGGGCGGAGGACATCTGGGCGCAGGCGTGGTCGGAGCCGGAGGCGGGCAGCGATCTGGCGGCGATCCGGAGCCGTGGCATTCGAACGGACGGCGGCTGGCTGCTGAGTGGACAGAAGACCTGGAGTTCGAGGGCGGCGTTCGCCGACAAGGGGTTCGGGCTGTTTCGGACGGAGCCGGAGGCGGAGCGGCATCGGGGACTGACGTACTTCCTGTTCGATCTGAAGGCGCCGGGGGTGACGGTGCGGCCCATCCCCCAGCTCGACGGGGAGGCCGGCTTCGCCGAGATCTTCCTGGACGAGGTGTTCGTGCCGGACGCGGATGTGCTCGGCGAGCCAGGTGCAGGCTGGCGCGTCGCGATGAGCACCGCGGGCAACGAACGAGGTCTGTCGCTGCGCAGTCCCGGCCGGTTCTGCGCAGCGGCGGACCGTCTGCTCACGTTGTGGCGAGAAATCGGGGACCCGACCGACACCGCGCTGCGCAACAAGGTTCTGGACGCCTGGATGAGGGCGCAGGCCTATCGCCTGCACGTCTTCGGCTCGCTGGACCGGCCGATCGGCGCGGAGGCGAGCGTCACCAAGCTGTTCTGGTCGAAGCTCGACCTCGATCTGCACGAGACGGCTTTGGAGTTGTCGGGCACCAAGGCGGAACTGGCCGGACCGTGGCTGGACGGCTACCTGTTCGCGCTGGCCGGCCCGATCTACGCCGGCACGAACGAGATCCAGCGCAACGTCGTCGCCGAACGACTCCTGGGGCTGCCGCGATGAAGTTCACCCTGTCCTATGAGCAGCGGCAGTTCGCCCAAGCGCTGAGGGACGCACTCAAGCAGTCGACGGAATGGGACACGCTGCTGGCACTGGGCGTGCACGAAGTTGAGTCGGGACCGGATCTGGTGGTGGCGTTCCTGGAACTGGGCCGCGCCGCCGTGCCGGGGCCGGTCGTGGAGTCGTTCGCCGTGCTACGGGAAACCTCGTCCACGCTGGCCTGGGAGCCACACGTTCCCTACGTCGTGGACAACGCGGAGAACACCTACGCGATCGTCGACGACGTCCGGTACCGGGCGATCCTTGGGGATCCACAAAAGTCGGTGGACCCGACGAGGCGGCTGCACGGGTTTCGGCTGGGCGAAGCAGTGGGGCCGATGGATCCGGAGGCGTTCGACCGGGGTGTCCTCGCCTGTTCGGCGCAGCTGGTGGGACTCGGCCGCACGTTGCTGGAGCGGACCCGGGACTATGCCTTGCAGCGCAAGCAGTTCGGCAAGGCCATCGGCAGCTTCCAGGCGGTCAAGCACCAGCTCGCCGACGTCCACGTGGGACTGGAACTGGCCGAGCCGCTGGTGTTCGGCGCGGCGGTGACGATGAGCCCGCGGGACGTCTCGGCGGCGAAGATCGCCGTCGGCCAGGCGGCGTACCAGGCGATGCGCACGGCGTTGCAGATCCACGGGGCGATCGGCTACACGGCGGAATTCGACCTGAGCCGCTGGCTGTTGAAGGTCCGCGCGCTGGTGACGGCGTGGGGAACCGAGGCGTACCACCGGGAACGGCTGATGGCGGCGCTATGTGGCTGACCGAAGAGCAACTGGCGCTGCAGGACACCGTCGCCCGGCTCCTGGCCAAGGAGCCGGACGACCTGTGGCCCAAGCTGTGCGAGATCGGGGCGCCGAGCCTGGCCATCCCCGAGCAGTACGGCGGCAGCGGCGCGACCCTGACCGAGCTCCAGATCGTCCTGGAGCAACTCGGCCGGACGCTGGCCCCGACACCGTTGCTGGCCACCGCGATCGCCGCCGAGGCGGTGCTGGCCACCGGGAACACTCAAGCGTGTGAACGACTGTTGTCGGAGATCGCGGCCGGACGCCTCGCCGTCTGGTGCCCGGAGGGCGAGAAGTACGTCCTCGACGCCGATCACGCCGAGATTCTGCTGGTGGGTAAGGGTGGCGTGCTGTACGAGATGCGACCCGGCCAGGCCCGGATCGACCGCGTGAACACCATGGACGAGTCCCGACGGCTGACAACAGTTGTTGTCGACGAGCCGGCCAATCCGATCGGCCCCTACGACGAGGCCCGGGTCCGGAACTTCGCCCTCTCGGCACTCGCCGCCGAGCAGGCCGGCACGGCGGCGAGATGCCTGGAGATGACCGTCGAGTACGCCCGGCAGCGGGTCCAGTTCGGCCGGCCCATCGGCAGCTTCCAGGCGGTCAAACACCGCCTGGCCGACATGCACGTGCTGGTCGAGACCGCTCGTTCGGCCGCGTACGACACCGAGCACCCGGTCGAGGCCAAGGTCTTCTGCTCGGAGGCGCTCCAGCAGGTCGCGGCGGAGATGGTGCAGCTGCACGGCGGGATCGCCATCACATGGGAACACGACGCCCAGCGCTACTTCAAGAGAGCGCACGGCGCCGCGTTCCTGTTCGGCCATCCCGCCGAGCACCTCCGCGCGTATCAGGTGCGGGGATAACCGAGTCTCAGCACGACCTGCGGCACCAGGTCGGGACCAACCACCTGGCGGGCAACGACAGGCCGCACGGGCAGCTGACAGCCGAGCAGCCCCCACACCGTGCCCATGAGCAGCACGGCACTCAACGCCGCGCCGGCCGCGATCTCCTCTCCCTCGCGAACCCCGATCACCACGACCACACCGGCGTTCTGCAACGACCGCGACCGCCGGAGCATGCGCAGCCGTGTCCCGTGGTCGAGCACCACGTCCAGCTGCGCCCCCTCGGCCCGGGCCTGGGCGGCGAGACGGTTCAGCACCGTCCACGGCACCGCCGCCTCGCTGTAGTCGGCGTCCTCGCTGCTGCGGACGCTGATCGCCGCGGCCATCGCCACCTGCTCGGTCGTGGGCTGCTGGCGTACGGCGCGAACCGAGGCGATGTGGGTCGGATCGGACGGAACCGTGCCCCGCCCGATCAGCGCACCCCAACCGGCGGCGGCCAAAGCGATCCGCAGGTGGTGCAACACGGCGCCGACGCCGCGGAGCACGTGGGCCGGACTGTCCGGCGTGTTCCACGTGCAGGTGGGCGGCGCCGTCGCTGAGGCGCCACTGATAGCCGCCGGCATGAGGGGCGAGGTCGGCGAGGTGCAAAACCGCAGCACGGTGTCGCCGCGGGGCACCACATTCGTCATCGTCACGGTGTCTCCTGAGGTCTGGAGAGGGCTGCCCCCAACTGGCGTGGATCACAGCATCACGCCCGGGTTGCGGCAGGGTTGCGTCACGGCTGCGCGGCGACCATCTAGGGTGTCTGCGGATCATCCAAGGAGGACACGACGTGCACGCAGCCGACCTGGCTACGGCCCGCCACCTGCTCAGACCCCGCCGCGTGGTGGTGACGCACCTGGCCGAGGCCGAGACGCTCATCGACCACCTGATGCTGCCCGGCGCCGGCGTCAACCTGTACAAGGAGCCCGACGAGCCCAACGTGGTGACCTGGGGCGTGCCGGGCGAGCCCGCCGGCTGGTCCAACCAGAGCCAGTGCGCCTCATTCATCACGGCGGTCCTGCGGCGGGCCCATCCTTCCTGGGCCCGGTCGAGGTATTTCGCCCGGCATTTCGACAGCATCAGCCCATTCGCCCGCGACTACCAGCGTGTTTTCGCCGCCGGTGGAACGAGGCGGTTCAGGCCGGTCGCACGCGTGGCCGACCTGCGGCCCGGCGACCTGATCGCCATCGACTACGCCAATGCGCAGGAGACCAACACCGGCCACGTGGTGATGGTCCGCCGAATGCACGGCGTCTACGTCGCACCCAATCCGCGCCTCAATTTCGAGGGCGAGATCCAGTACGCCGTGCAGGTCGCCGACTGCACCGCGGAACCGCACGGCCTGGCCGGCGTCGGCAATTACGAGGATTTCCCCGACACGCGAATCGTCGGCGAGCAGCAGTCGCAGGGCGTCGGCTACGGCCACATGATGTTCTACGCCTCCGAGCTCACCGGCGAGTTCACCCGCTACCGCTGGAGCGTGAACTCCGGCTCGGCCGGCGTTTTCGGCGTGGAGGAGAGGCCGGTGTCGGCCGCGCGCGTCATCGCCGGCTGAGGGTGTCGACCAGCCGTTCGAGGGACACCGCGAACCGCTGCGCCTCCTCGTCCGGCCAATCGGCGGTGGCCGCCTCCAGGTGGCCGACCAGCCGGTCGCGCATGGTCTCCACGATCTGGTCGCCGGCCGGGGTCAGGCGGAGCAGCGTGGCCCGGGCGTCGGAGGGGTCGGGGACCCGGTCGACCAGGCCGGCCTGCTGCAGTCGGCTGGCGTAGCGGGTGGTCGCGGTGCGGTCGATGCCGATCTCCTGCGCCAGGTTGGTCGCGCTGATCGGCTGCCAGCGGGCGACGCCGCTGAGCACGGGATAGGTCGTGGCGTCCACTCCGTCCAGGCCGGCGACCATGGTGTCGTACAGGTGGGCTCGGGTGCTGCGACGCAGCAGCTGCCCGATCGCGGCTTCGATGCGCGCCGAGGTGGTCCGGGACGACATTCGCGGGAGCGTAGCCGCACCCCGCCCCGGCCGGAACACGCGACGCGGATCCCGTGATCGAACGGGAGGCCGGGAACGCCCGAAACGTCGGCGACCGTGTTCGATGGCGCGTGCTCCGCCCGCGCGGCTCGGCCCCCTGTGGGGCCGATGCCTTCGCTGGCCGGATTTCGAACGCCGCATCGGCTTCGCGGGTGCTCGCGTGGGTGGCGGCGATCGAAATCCGGCGACGTTCCAGGCATCGGCGGGGGCCTCGCACTTCTCAGTCCGCCGGGCCTGACCCCCTGGTCGAGAGGGGCGCTCCGCCGTTCGGTCCCTTGACACGACCGGTGGTCTAGTCCAATTGTGAGCAGGCCGCTGCCATGTCCTTATCCCGCCCACCCCTGGAGCAAGGATGCGTTTGAGAACGGCATTACTGAGCGCGGCCGTGGCCGCCGTCTCGGTAGCCGGCCTGGTCGCGAGCGCCGACGCCGCGGTCACGCCGAAGGCCACTCCCCTGCCGACGCATGTGTTCGCCCCGTACTTCGAGACCTATCAGGACGGTCAGAGCCCCTCGGCGATCGCCCGCCAGGCCGGCGTCAAGTACCTGACGTTCGCCTTCCTGCAGACCGCCAGCGCCGGCTCCTGCACCCTGCTGTGGGACGGCACCACCGCGATCGGCGGCGGCAGCTTCGGCACCGAGATCGCCGCGCTGCAGGCCGCCGGCGGCGACGCCATCCCGTCGCTGGGCGGCTACACCGCCGACACGACCAACACCGAGCTGGCCGACAGCTGCACGGACGTCTCGAAGATCGCCGCCGGCTTCGAGAGCCTGGTCACCACGTACAACATCAGCCGCATCGACCTGGACGTCGAGGTCGACTCGCTCACCAACAGCGCCGGCATCGACCGCCGCAACAAGGCCATCAAGATGGCCGAGGACTGGGCCGCGGCCAACGGCCGCAACCTCCAGTTCTCCTACACGCTGCCGACCACGCCCACCGGCCTGGACACCGGCTTCAACGTGCTGCAGAACGCCGTGTCCAACCAGGCGCGGATCGACGTCGTCAACCTGATGACGTTCGACTACTACGACAACGCCCAGCACGACATGGCCAAGGACACCCAGACCGCGGTCGCGGGCCTGGTCGGCCAGCTCGGACAGCTCTACCCGGGCAAGACCGAGGCCCAGCGCTACGCCATGGTCGGTGTCACCGAGATGCCCGGCCGCGACGACTACGGCACCGGCGGCGAGACCGGCCCGCCGGAGATCTTCACCGTCGCCAACGCCACCTCGGTCTACAACTGGGCCGTGTCCAAGGGCATCAACATGCTGTCCTTCTGGGCCCTGCAGCGTGACAACGGCGGTTGTCCGGGCGTCGGCGGCAACGACAGCTGCTCCGGCATCGCCCAGAACACCTGGGACTTCAGCCACGTCTTCGCGCCGTTCACCAGCGGCAGCACCACCCCGCCCACCAACGACTTCTCCGTGTCGGTGACGCCCGGCTCCGCCGCCGTCAACCCCGGCAGCTCCACCACCGCGGCCGTGAAGACCGCTGTCACCACCGGTTCCGCGCAGAACGTCACGCTCAGCGTCAGCGGCGCACCGGCCGGCGTCACCGCCTCGGTCAGTCCCACCTCAGTGTCGGCCGGCGGAACGGCGACACTGACCGTGAACACCACCTCTTCGGCGACGGCCGGCAGCTACCCGCTGACCATCACCGGCGCCGCCGGCTCCACCAGCCACTCCGCCACGTTCACCCTGACCGTCAACGGCACCACGCCTCCCCCGCCGCCCGGCGCGATCGTCAACCCCGGCCTGGAGACCGGCGCGCTGAGCCCGTGGACGTGCCAGTCCGGCGGCGCGGTCGTCTCCACCCCGGTGCACGGCGGCACGCACGCGCTGTCCGTCGCCGCCACCAACAGCCAGACCGGCGAGTGCGACCAGACGATCACCGTGTCCCCCAACGCCAGCCACAAGCTGACCGTGTGGGTGCGCGGCAACTTCGCCTACGCCGGCGTCAAGGGCGGGGCCAGCGCCGAGACCTGGACCTCGTCCAGTGGCTACACCCAGCTCACGATTCCGTTCACCACCGGCGGTTCCGGCGCCGTCACCGTCTACGTGCACGGCTGGTACGCCCAGGGCACCGTCTACGCGGACGACTTCGCCGTCTCCTAGTGGTTCCCGGCCCCCGTCCGACACCGGGCGGGGGCCGCCCGGAACCGGCCTGCCATGATCCGCGTCAGAGCGGGGAACCCACTGGGAGGGATCATGCAGGATCGTGTGCACGGCACCGTCATGCCCGTGCTGGACATCATGCTCAATCCGGGCGAATCGGTGTGCGCCGAGTCCGGGGAGCTGTCCTGGATGTCGGCCAGCATCCAGCTGAGCACCTCGACGCAGGGCGCCGGCAGCAGCGGCGTTTTCGGGGCCCTCAAACGCAGTCTGTCCGGCGGCACCTTCTTCATGACCAACTACACCGCCGTGGGCCAGCCCGGTTCGGTGTCCTTCGCCGCCCACCTGCCCGGGCAGATCTTCCCCGTGGACGTCGCTCCCCAGCCCGGCTACGGCTTTCTCGCCCACCGCCGCTCCTACGTCGCCGGCACCATGGGCGTCACCCTCACCACCGGCTTCCAGCAGCGGCTCGGCGCCGGCATCTTCGGCGGCGAGGGCTTCCTCCTCCAACGCATCGGCGGCCAGGGCCGCGCGTGGCTCCAGCTGTCCGGCGAGGTCGTGCCCTACGACCTCCAGCCCGGTCAGGTGATCCGCGCCCACCCCGGGCACATCGGCCTGTTCCAGGACACCGTGCAGTTCGGCATCACCACCGTGCCCGGCATCCGCAACAAGCTCTTCGGCGGCGACGGCATCTTCCTGGCCGAGCTCACCGGCCCCGGCCGCGTGTGGCTCCAGTCCCTGCCCATCGACCGCCTCGCCCACTCCCTCACCCCGTACCTGCCGCAGAACGAGGGTGGGCGAAGCAGCCTGTTCAACAACTAGGGGGCGGCGGCGCAGCCACATGCAGGGAAGGACGCCTTACCCTCGGTGAACGCAGGGAAGGACGCCTTACCTGCATGCGGCCGTAGCTCAGCGCAGGCGCTCGACCTTGAGCTCGTCGTCGCGGTAGCGGGCGCGCAGGGGCTTCTTGTCGAACTTGCCGACGGTGGTCTTGGGGATCTCCTCGACGAAGGTCCAGTTCTCCGGGACCTGCCACTTGGCGACCTTGGCGGCGAGGAAGTCGGCCAGCTCGGCGGCGGCGACCGAGGCGCCGTCGCGCACGACGACGAAGGCCAGGGGGCGCTCGTCCCAGCGCTGGTCAGGGATGCCGATGACGGCGGCCTCGGCGACGGCGGGGTGGCCCATGAGGTGGTTCTCGAGCTCGACGGAGGAGATCCACTCGCCGCCGGACTTGATGACGTCCTTGGCCCGGTCGGTGATCTGGAAGAAGCCGCGGGCGTCGACGGTGCCGATGTCGCCGGTGCGCAGCCAGCCGTCGTCGAACTTCTCGGGGGCGTCGTCGCGGAAGTAGGAGCCGGTGATCCACGGCCCGCGGACCTCGATCTCGCCGACGGACTCGCCGTCCCACGGCAGGACTTCGCCGACGGCGTCGACGATGCGCATCTCGACGCCGGCGGCGACGCGGCCGGATTTGAGGCGCCACTGGAGGTCCTCGGCCGTGCCCGGCTCGACGCCGGCGGGCGGCAGGGCCATGCCGCCCAGCGGGCTGGTCTCGGTCATGCCCCAGCCCTGGATGATGCGCAGCCCGTACTTCTCGTCGAACGCCGTGAGCAGCGCCGAGGGAATGGCCGCGCCGCCGGAAGTACCGGCACGCAAGGAGGAAAGGTCGATGTCGGCCACGGCGCCGTAGTTGAGGATGGCGCTCCAGATGGTCGGCACGGCCGAGGCCAGCGTCGACCGCTCGGCGGCGATGAACCGGGTCAGCTGGTCGGGCATCATGAACGGCCCGGGCATGTGCAGCGTCGCGCCGGAAAGGAAGGCGCCGTAAGGAAGTCCCCACGCGTTGACGTGGAACATGGGCACGATGGTCAGCACCCGGTCGGCCTCGGTGATCCCGATCAGCGACGCCGAGAGCACGGCCATGGCGTGCAGGTAGGACGACCGGTGCGAGTAGACGACACCCTTGGGGTTGCCGGTGGTTCCGCTGGTGTAGCACATGGTCGCGGCCGACCGCTCGTCCAGCTCGGGCCACACGAAGCCGGGCTCCTCGGCGGCGATGAGGTCCGAGTACCGCAGCACGCGGTCGCCGAGCATGCTGGCGTCGCCGTCGCCGACCACGATGAACTTCTCCACCGCACTGAAGTCGGGCAGGCTGCGGGCCAGCAGCGGCACCAGGTTGTCGTCAACCATGATGATCTTGTCTTCGGCGTGGTTGACGATGTGCGACAGCTGCTCCGGGAACAGCCGGATGTTCAGCGTGTGCAGCACGGCGCCCATGCCCGGCACCGCGAAGTACGCCTCGAGGTGCTCCTGGCTGTTCCAGCAGAAGGTGGCGACCCGGTCGCCGGCGCCGACCCCGAGCCGGGTCAGCGCCGCGGCCAGCCGCTCGGCGTTCGCGGCGACCTCGGCGAAGGTGGCGCGGCGGAAGCCGGAGCCGGTGTTCGTCACGCACTCGCTGCCGCCGTAGACCGAGGCGCCGTGCCGCAGGATCGCGGGGATGGTGAGCGGGTACTCCTGCATGGTGCTGACGATCACGCGACGACCTCCGTTGGACGACTCGCGACCACGCTAGTACCGACCAGTTGGTATGGCAACGGCGCTGCCCGTTCACCAAGAATTCATGACCCGATCCGGCCAACCCCCGTCACCACGCCCGTGGCCCGGGCGATGATCGCCACGGCGGCGTTGTCGCCACCGGGAATCCCTTGGGAGACAAAGGTGAAACGGCTGATCAGCATCGGCCTCGCGGTCGTTCTGGTGACCGGGGTCGCACTGGCCGTGATCTTCGGCAGCGGCGGTGGCACCGACAGCGCCCCGCTGACCACCGTGCGTGGCGTCATCGGCTCGGAGAAGCTGGCCTTCTTCAGCGACCAGCGGGTCAAGGACGCGTTCGCCAGGCACGGACTGGACGTGCAGGTGGATCCGGCCGGCTCGCGCCAGATGGCCATCCAGACGGACCTGTCGAGGTACGACTTCGCCTTCCCGTCCAGCAGCCCCGCGGCCGACCGCATCCGGCACGACCACGGCAACGCCCACACCTATGCCCCGTTCTCCTCGCCGATGGCGGTGGCCACCTTCGCCCCGATCGTCGACCTGCTGACCAAGGCCGGCGTGGTGCACAAGGGCGCGGGCGACTACGACGTGCTGGACATCGCCAAGTACATGGAGCTCACTGCGAACGGCACACGCTGGGACCAGCTGCCCGGCAACACCAGCTATCCGGTGCGCAAGAACATCCTGATCACCACCACCGATCCCCGCGACTCCAACTCGGCGGCGATGTACCTGTCCATCGCCTCGTACGTGGCCAACGGCTTCAGCGTGGTCAACACGCAGCAGCAGGAGGCGACGATCCTGCCCAAGGTCACCCCGCTGTTCACCAACCAGGGCTACACCCAGAACAGCTCGGACGCGCCCTTCGAGGACTACCTGTCGGCCGGCATCGGCCGCAATCCCATGGTGTTGGTCTACGAGGCGCAGTACGCCGATCGCCTGGTGCGCGACGACGGTTCGATCAAGCCCGACATGCGGCTGCTGTACCTGTCCCCCACCGTCTACTCCAAGCACACGCTGGTCGCGCTGAAGGGCCCGGGCGACCAGGTCGGGCAGCTGCTCAACAGCGACCCCGAGCTGTCGAAGCTGGCCGCCACCTTCGGTTTCCGCACGCAGGACCCGAAGTACTTCACCCAGGTCGTGTCCGAGCACAAGCTGCCGCTGCCGACCTCGCTGGTGGACACCGTCGACCCGCCGTCGTTCGAGACGCTCGAACGGCTGCTGGACGCCGTCGGAAAGCAGTACGGGGCGTGAGCGAGCGGCCGCTGACCGCACCGGAGCCGGTCGGCGCGGTGTCGACGTCCAGCGCGACGGGCATGGTGCCGGTGCCGGCGGAGCGGCTGGGCAAGCTGGCCGACGACGCCGAGCGGATCGCCGCCGAGTTGGGCGCGATGGACCCGATGGCGCCGGACTTCTCGGTGCGGGTGGGCAAGGTGCTGGCGCTGGGCGAGGACGAGATGCGGGTGGCGGCGACGATCGCGGGCCGGCTGCTCGACCGGGCGGTGCGGGGCGTGAACCCGCCGTCGGAGCAGGTGAGCGTGAGCCTGACCGAGCTACGGGAGCGGATCCACGAGCTGGATCCGGCCGGCCGCAAGGTGTTCGGCATCAGCCTGGGCAATCCGGCCAGGAAGCTGCTGGCCCGCTATCAGGCCGCGGATGCGCCGATCAACGCCGTGGTGCGCTCGCTGCGGGCCCGCCAGGACGATCTGAAGCGGGACAACGCGGCGATCCAGGGCGAGCGGGAACGCCTGTGGGAGGCCATGGGCCGGCTGTCCGAAGCGGCGGCGATGGCCGGCGCGGTCGACGAGGCGGTGGACCGTCAGGCGTCCATTATGGACCTGGCCGATCCGGCGCGGGCCAACGCGGTCCGGGCCGAGGTGCTTTTCCCGGTGCGGCAACGACATCAGGACCTGCTCACCCAGCTGGCCGTCTGCGTGCAGGGCTATCTCGCCCTGGACGTGTTGCGGCGCAACAACGACGAGCTGATCCGGGGCGTCGACCGCGCCGCCGGCACGACCGTCTCGGCGCTGCGCATCGCCGTCGTGGTCAGCGGCGCGCTGGCCGGGCAGCGCAAGGTGATCGACGAGATGGAGACGCTGCGGGCCACCACGGACGGGCTGATCAAGGCCAACGCGGACCTGATCGCCATGCAGGGCCAGCAGATCCAGCGCATCAGCACCGATCCCGCGGTCGGCATGGACACGCTGCGGCAGTCGTTCGACCAGATCTACCGGGCCATCGACGACGTCGAGGGCTTCAAGGCCGCCGCCGCGTCGGCGATGGCCGACACCGTCTCCGCGTTGGAGGACGAGTTGCGACGGGCTCAGAACCGCTTACGGGAGACACCATGAGGAAGCGGTTCATCGCGCTGGCCGCCGTGCTGGCGGTGGGGCTGGCCGGCTGTTCCGGCGGCGACAGCAAGGACCAGAAACAGCCGCTGGGACAGGCGAAAGCGGGCGTGCTGCGGGTGCTGGCCGGCAGCGAGCTGGCCGACATGCAGCCGATACTGGACGAAGCGGCCAAGGCGACCGGGGTGCAGGTGAAGTTCACCTTCTCCGGCACGCTGGAGGGCGCGCAGACGGTGCTCGACGGCAAGGCCGACTCCGCCTACGACGCGATCTGGTTCTCCTCCAACCGTTATCTCACGCTGCTGCCCGGCGGCGCCAAGAAGCTCGGCACCCAGACGAAGATCATGAGCTCGCCGGTGGTGCTCGGGCTGCCCAACTCCGTGCTGCAGCAACTGGGGTGGCAGGACGGCAAGGTCACGTGGTCGCAGATCGCCGAGGCGGCCGGGCAGCACAGGTTCAGCTACGGCATGACCGATCCGTCGGCCTCCAACTCCGGCTTCTCCGCGCTGGTCGGCGTGGCGGCCGCGCTGGCCGGCAGCGGCAGCGCGCTGACGCCCGACCAGATCACCGCGATCACGCCGCAGCTCAAGCAGTTCTTCGCCGCGCAGACGTTGAGCGCCGGCTCCTCGGGCTGGCTGTCGGACGCGTTCCAGAAGCGGGCCAGCGGCGCCGATCCCGGTCCGAAGGTGGACGGGCTCATCAACTACGAGTCGGTGCTGCTGGAGATGAAGGGACTCACCGTGATCCACCCGTCGGACGGTGTGGTGACGGCCGACTACCCGCTGACCCTGTTGGCGTCGGCCAATTCCGATGCCCGCGACTCGTTCCGGCGCCTCACCGACCACCTGCGCACCCCGGACGTGCAGCGCAGGATCATGGAGACCACGCACCGCCGTCCCATCGCGCCGCAGGTGCCGCTGGCCAAGGAGTTCACCGACGCCAGCCCGGTCGAACTTCCGTTCCCCGGCACCGAACAGGCCGTCGACACGCTCGTCTCGGCCTACTTCGACAAGATCCGCCGTCCGTCCCGGACCGTGTACGTGCTCGACACGTCCGGCTCCATGGAGGGCGACCGGCTGGCCGCGCTGAAGGCGGCGCTGAGCGGCCTGACCGGCGTCGACAGCTCGCTGGTCGGCCGCTACCGGCAGTTCCACGCGCGGGAACAGGTCACGCTGCTGCCGTTCTCCACCGGCCCGGCCGCGCCGGTGACGATGACCGTCGACCCGGACAACCGGCAGCCGGCGCTGGACCAGATCAAGCAGACCGCCGACGGGCTGGTGGCCGACGGCGACACCGCCATCTTCACCAGCCTGGAGAAGGCGTACCAGATCCTGGAGCAGCAGTCCGACACCGACCCGGACCGGTTCACCTCCATCGTGCTGATGACCGACGGCGAGAACACCGCGGGCGCCGGCCTGGACGACTTCAAGAGCTTCGTCGGCACGGTGCCGGACCGGCTCAAGGGCACGCCCGTGTTCCCCGTGCTGTTCGGCGAGGGTAGCCAGGACGACATGAACGCCATCGCCACCGCGACCGGCGGCAAGGTGTTCGACGGCCGCAGCCAGTCGCTGGCCGACGTCTTCAAGGACATCCGGGGCTACCAGTGAGATATCTGGGTTCGACCAAGAACCTCGCCGGCTGCGCCGGTGGGATCGTCGGGCTGGGCCTGCACTTCGTGGGTGTCGGCGGCGCGTACTGGCTCGGCGTGGTCGCCGCGCTGTACGCCGCCGGCGCGCTGGCCGCCCCGCCGGAGCGGGTGCGGCTGGTGCCGCCGCAGCCGGCCGAGGAGGCCGAGGCGTTGCTGCGCGGCCTGGACTCGCTCGTGGCGCGGGTGCGCGGGCTCGGCAATCGGATGCCGGCCGAGGCCATCGAACGGCTGGACCGGATCGCCGAAGTGCTCTGCGGGCTGTTGGCCCGTCCGGCCGAGTTGAGCGCCTACCCGGACACCCTGCACGCGGTCGCGCGGATCGCCGCCACGGACCTGCCGACGACGGTGCAGACGTTCTTGAACATGCCGTGGTGGTACGCCGTGACCCGCCGCGTGGCCAGCGAGCCGAGCGCCGCCGAGCAGCTGCTCACCCAGCTCGACCTGCTGGAACAGGAGGCGCGGCGGATCGCCGAGGAGTTCTACGACGCCGATTCGCGGCGCCAGTCCGACCACACGCGCTACCTCAGGGACCGGGCGCGGCGCGACGAGAAGTGACCCGGTTAGCGTAACGTTCGCGCAGGTTGGCAAGATACGCGGCACCACTGCACCGACTGCGGGAAGGAACCTCGGTTGAACAACCAGACCTCCCAGGTGGACGACCTGCGCTTGGTGGCGACGCCGAGCGCTGTCAACGTCGCCGAGATGTTCGTCCGCTTCTCCCTGATGGAGTGGTCGCTGCGGCCTCTCGTGCCGCTGGCGACACAGGTCGGGCGGCACATGGTCGCGGCCGTGGTGGACAACGCCGGCCCGGGGGTCGCCGGGTTCATGACCGTGCGGCTGCGGCTTCAGGGCGACGGTCTCGTCGTCGAGGTCGAGGACGAGCGAGTGGCCACCCGACCCGTCGTGTCGCCCGAGCTCGCCGGCGCCCGTATCGGCGTCGTGCCGACGGCGTACGGCACGCGGCTGTGGAGCGAGCTGGCCCTGCCCAACAACATGAACGCCAAATCGGTGCCGCTGCCCCGCCGCGAGCAGCGCCGGTCGCCGGCCGCCGAGGCGCTGGCCGACGAGCCGCTGGGCGTCGATCCTCAGGTGATGCAACGGATCCTGAGCGCGCTGGGCGGGCCGCAGGATTTTCGGTCGTGACCGGTTTCGGACCACGTTCTCGCGGGTAACCGCAGGCCGTGAATGTTGATCCCGATAGTCTGACCGCGCGGGGCCTGGCCAACTACGTCGTTTCCGTCGCCGCCGCGCTGCGCGTGCCGGGGCACGCGGTGCACCACGAGGTGAGCGAGCTGTCCAGCGCCTATCTGGCGCTGCACCGCCGCAGCCCCGTGTTCCCCGAGATGGATCTCATGCTGCTGTGGGACGAGCGGCACGGCTGGTCGGTCGCGCTGGAGACGGCACCGGCCGACGACCCGGTGGTGCTGGCCTATCTCGGCGGCGACGTGCTCGCCGAGGCGGACGAGGTTCACCGGTTCGTCGAGGACGTCATCGCCGGCCGCTGCCCGGGGCAGCCCGAGGCGCCGACCCCGCTCGACCATGACCAGATCGAAGAACTGGTGTGGCGCCTCGCGGCCCGCGCCGAGGACGGCCTCGCCGCCTGACGATCATCCACTGTGGACGGTCGAGGTGATCGGCCCCCTCCACATCACCTCGTGGCTGTCGGCCTGGCCCCGAGCATCGCCGTCAGGGCGATCAGCCCGAACCCGGCCATCGTGCCGCCGTAGCCGAGGACGCCGCCGGCCAGCCCGGCGATGGGCGGGCCCAGCAGGCTCAACGAGGCAGTCGACAGCGAGACCGCGCTGTTCGCCCGGGCTCGCATGTCCGGTGCCACCACCTCGATCAACCGGGTGCCCAGGACCAGCCGCAATGCCGGCGCGACAAGCCATCCGAGCCCCAGCCCCACCGCGACAACAGGTGTTGTCGGCACGAGGGCGATCGCCAGCAGGCCGGCGCCCCACAGTCCTCCGTGCAGGCCGACGATCGCCCGGGCCGACAGCCTTCGCCGGATCCGTTCGGCGGCAAGCGAACCGAGCACGCCGCCCACCGCCTGCGCCGCCACCGCGATTCCCGCCGAGCCGGCCGAGACCGTGCCGAACTTGACGAAAGTGGCGAAGACGCTCCCGGTCAGCACCAGGTTGAGCGCACTCAAGTAGACCGCCAGTCGCCCGAGCACCCGATCCTTGACCACGGCCCGAATGCCGTCGTGGATCATGGCGACGGTCCGCTGCGCCCGGCGGTCCGTCGTCAGCTTCGTGGACAGGAAGCCGAGCAGCAGGGCCGAGATGACGTAGCTGCCGGCATCGGCGGCGAACGCCCACTTCGGACCGGCCTGCAGCAGTGCGCCGCCGAGCAACGGGCCGACCATGGCGAGCGCGAAGTCCCGAGACTGGTTGCGCGCCATGGCCCCGGCGAACAGGCCTTCGCCGACGAGATCCGGCAGGGCCGCCGCGGCCGCCGAGTCGAACACCACCGACAGCGCCCCGACGGACAGCGCGATCAGACACATCGACCACACGGACGCGCCGCCGACCGCGGCCTGCCACGCGAGAATCCCGACCAGGATCGCCCGGGCGAGGTCGGCGGAGACCATCACGAGCTAGCGGTTGAAGCGATCGCCGACGACGCCGGCGTGCAGCGCGAACAAGAGCCCGGAACCGTAGGCGCACACCGTGACCAGGGACGCCTCGACGGCGTTGTGCAGGGCCGACACCGCGAACAGCGGCATCGCGATGTAGCTGACCTGGGAGCCGAGAACGGAGCTCGCGCGGGACCACCAGTAGAGCAGGTAATCGGTGTTGCGCCAGAGAGTTGTCGTCAACGGGCTACTTGGCCGCCGCCGCGGTGCGGATGAAGCGGACCAGGTCCTCGATGTCGTAGCCGAGCTGCTGACCGCGCGAGGAGGCCATCAGCAGCAACTGGCCGACGATGGTGGCGCCGAAGCCGTCGCGGCCGTCGGGCGACCACTCCCACAGCTTCTCGATGCCGAGGTCGGTCATCAGCAGGCCGTGCGCGGTCCGCACCTCGTGGCAGACCTCGGCCACGGCGTCGAGCAGGGTGGGCGCGCTGCGCAGGCAGCGGAGGCCGAACAGGCCGCCGAAGTCGTCGGGCTCGCAGCCCTCGGGCGGGTCGGCCTTGATGGCGTCGTACATCGGGTCGTCGAAGTCGGGGGCGGGCCACGACTGGGTCACGTGCAGGAGGTGGAACTCGTGGGTTGGCTCGGCCACCTGAACCTCCTCCACCGACCGGATCAGAAGAGGATACCGCCTGATCAGCGCCATGGGGTGGTCGTCCATCCGGTGCGACGGCCCGGATCGGCGGCCGGTCGAACCGCGTCGACGACGGGGGCGGCCCTGTCGTCGAAGGCGACGGCCGTGCCGGCGACGACGGCCGACCCCCTGGTCACGCACAGTGTTCGAACGGTTGCTGGGAGCGGGCCGGCCGGTGCTGAGCGTGACGGAGGCCGAGTCGACGATCATCGCGGCCGTCCCGGGCAGCCCGGCTGGCACCTGCGGCGTCCGCGAACAACATCACCGGAATGGTTGCATCGGTTTCGACGGTCCGGGGAGTGGACGTCTGGCCGCGCAAACCTTTACAGTAACGGACGGCTCGCCGCCGCGACCCTCACCGAGGAGGACGAAGTCGATGGCCGGCGCGCTTTCCCGCAGGCAGATGATGAAGCTCGGCGCGGCAGTGACCGGGGCGCTGGGGTTGCTCCCGGTGCTCGACGGACCCGCCTGCGCGAGCCCGCACGGACATGACGTGCCGACGCTGCCCTGGCCGGCGGCGAACGACATCGTGGCCAACACCAAGCTGCCGGTGTTCCCGGACCGCACGTTCAAGGTCGCCGACTACGGTGCCGTGGCCGACGGCAAGACCGACAACACCGCCGCCTTCGCCAAGGCGATCACCGCCGCCAACGCGGCCGGCGGCGGGCACGTGGTCGTCGCCAAGGGCGCCTACGTCACCGGCGCGATCTACCTCAAGAGCAACGTGGACCTGAACCTCGCCGCCGGCGCCACGCTCAAGTTCGGCGGCGACGCCTCGAAGTTCCCGACGGTGCTCACCCGCTACGAGGGCATCGAGTGCATGAACCGCTCCCCCATGATCTACGCCCACGGCGAGCACAACATCGCCGTCACCGGCAGCGGGGTGCTCGACGCCGGCGGCACCTCCTCGTGGAACAAGGGCAGCGACCGCGCCTACCTCGACGACCTGGTGGCCAAGGGAGTGCCGCCGGAGAAGCGGGTCGTGCCCGGCTCCGGCCACGCCATGCGGTCGACGTTCATCGAGCCGTACTCGTGCGACACCGTGCTCATCCAGGGCGTGACGCTGAAGAACCCCATGTTCTGGCAGCTCCACCCCACGCTGTGCACCAACGTGACCGTGGACGGCGTGAGCACCGATCCGAGCACCGCTCACTCCAACACCGACGGCTGCGACCCCGAATCCTGCGACCACGTCGTCATCAGCAACTGCATCCTCGGCGCCCACGACGACAACATCGCCATCAAGTCCGGCCGGGACGCCGACGGCCGGCGGGTCAACGTGCCGTCGCAGAACATCGTGGTGGTCAACTGCACCATGAACGGCAACTGGGGCGCCATCACCTGCGGCAGCGAGCTCACCGGCGGCATCCGCAACGTGTACGCCTACCAGCTCAAGGTCACCGGCGCCACCAAGTTCGCCCTGTACATCAAGTCCAACACCCTGCGCGGCGGTTTCGCCCAGAACATCAACCTGGACAGCGTCAGCGGCACCTTCGACCGCTCCGTCGCCTACGTGACCATGACCTACAACGGCCAGACCGGCAACTTCCCGCCGAAGTTCGGGCCGTTCAGCATCACCAACAGCTCCAGCACCAAGGTCAACGGCAAGGTGCTGGACGTCAGCGGCCTGTCCTCCGACCACGTCGCCGGCTTCACCGCCCAGAACTGCGCCTTCAACGGCGTCTCCGACACCAAGAACACCACGTCCAATGTGGACGGCCTGAAGCTGGTCAACGTCAAGATCAACGGCAAGTAACCGGACGACAGCCACCGCCAGCGAGAACGCGAGTCCCGCACACCGAAACCGGCATCATGCTTGCCCGAGAGCGGGACTCGCGGTTTTCACTGTGCCAGGAACGACTCCAGCTGCTCCACCACGAACGCATGGTCCTCGGCCTGGGGCAGCCCTGACACCGTGACCGAGCCGACCACCCCCACTCCGCGGACGGTCAGGGGGAAAGAGCCGCCGTGGGCGGCGTAGAGGTCGGGGTCCAGGCGGGACTTCGCCTCGAAGGTGGAGCCTCCGGCGCGGAAGTCGCAGCCGACGTGGTACGAGCTGCGGCCGTAGCGGCGGACGACCCGGACCTTGCGGTCGACCCAAGCGTCGTTGTCGGACGCGGTGCCAGGCAGGGCGGCGTGGAACAGCCGCTGCCCGTTGCGCTCGATGGACACGACGACGGGCAGCTCACGCCGGCGGGCGGCCAGCACCATCTGCTGGCCCAGGTCCCACGCGGTGGTGTTGTCGAAGCGGTCGAAGACGAGCCGCTGCTCCTGGGCACGCAGCTCGGCGAGGTCGGGGTCAGCCATGCCCAGACTTAATCAACACTGTTGCAAAAGGGCAAGGGGGCTGTGACCCGGGCCGCCCACCCGGCCACGGTGGTCAACGGCGATAGACAAATTCGGCGGGCCCCGATTCAGCAACGGACACGCGGTCAACGACAACGTCAGCTCGGTCGCGAACAAGACCCCGGTCGATCTGCGCTTCTTCAAGGACGCCGGCTTCAGCGGCGAGCAGTTCCAGCTGCCGAGCGGCGAATTCTTCTCGGCGGTGGGCAAGCAGAACGACTCGTTCGGCTCCGTCGGGTCCATCAGCCACTGACAACGGAGGAATCACATGCGTATTCGACGCGCATTCACCCTCGGGGCGGCCGCGGCCGGACTGGTCGCCGGCACGATCGCCCTCGCCCCGGCGGCATCGGCGGCGGCGACGCCGACCAGCTGTCCCGACGACGGGCAGAGCCTCTGCGTGTACGAGAACAACAACTACGGCGGCCAGATGCACCGGTTCGACGTGGGTGCCCAGTGCAAGGGCGACGGCAGCCCGAGGCCGTGCCAGTGGGTCAGCGGCTTCAAGGTCAACCTCAGCTCCGTCGGCTTCGGCGACCGGGTCAGTCCGATCGCCAACCACTCGCACGTCCGCATCAACTGCTACCGGGACGCCAACGAGCAGGGTCCGTCGTTCTTCCCGGCCTCGGGCTGGATCTTCGACACCGTGGGCCTGAACAACGACTCGTTCTCCTCCTGCGCCTCGCTGGACGACCAGGTCGACCGGAACAGGCCGATGGCCCCGCCGCGCGGCGGGGCCATCGGTTTCGAGCGGGTCAGCCGATGCCGTTGAAGATCTTCGAGTAGGCGTAGCCGACCTTCTTGTCGTACGAGTTGACCTCCCAGAACGACAGCAGGCTGACGCCGTTGGACTTGGCGAACGACAGCAGCGTCTTGGCGTTGGCCTGGGTGAAGTTCTCGTTGTCGTCGTTCTTGCCGGCGATCGGGGTCAGCCCGATCATCGACCACGCCTGCGCGGAGGAGACGCCGTACAGGCTGGCCAGCTGCTTGGCCGTGCCCTTGGCCGCGGACTCGGCGTCGTTGAGGGCGTTCTCGCCGTCGCCGAAGTCCATGGTCATGATGTTGACGGTGCTGACCTTGACGCCCTGGGCCTTGGCGTCCTTGAGCAGGTTGAGGGCGTTGCTCGGCAGGCCGCCCGGGTCGACCGGCAGCGTGAAGTCGACCTGCACGGACGGGTCGGCCTTCTGCAGCGCGGCCAGGGCCTGGTCGCGCCGCGTGATGGACGCCTTGTTGTTCAGCGGCGAGCCCTCGATGTCGAAGTCCAGCCGGTGCACGTTGTTGGTCTTGACCACGTTGGCGTACGCGGCCTGCAGGCTCGACGTGCTGGTGCAGGTCAGGGCCAGCTCACCACCCTCGGCGCCGCCGAAGGAGATGATCACGTCGCCGCCCTGGGACTGCAGCGAGCTGATCTGCGACTTGAACGCGCCGACGGCGGAGTTGCCGGCTTCCCACTGCGGCGTGCAGCCGCTCTTGGGAATGAGGAACGCCAGCGTGTAGTGGCTGACGCCGGACGCGCTCTTGTCCGCGGCCATCAGGCCGGCCGTGCTGCTGGACAGCTCCAGGTAGGGCGCGGCGAACTTGGCCGGGAAGGACTTGGGCGTGGCCGCGTCGGCACCGGTCGTGCCGATGGCCAGGGCCGCGGCGGGAAGCAGGGCCGCGGCGGCGATGGTGATGGCGCGACGAACTGCGCTAACCATGGGCAGGGTTCCTTCCTTGCAGGGACGAGGAAGGCGGCGGTTGTGCGGTCCGCCGAGAGCGGTTTCCCCATTGTTAGGAAACCTTCCTGACGGATTCATCCAAACGCTAGGGCCACGGCCTGACGGCGTCAAGGCGGCCGCCGCTTTGGCCCGCTTTGCCCGGTTCGACGGGATGGTCGGCACAAGACCGCTACCCGGAGGATCCCGATCCCCGGTTCGGGTGAACGGCGCGGTGATCGTCTCAGTAGGGTGGAGGTATGGCAGGTGCCGACGAAGCGCCGGGACAGGACGCCCGCAGACCCAACCACTTCGACGTGGTCCTCCGGGGCTACAACACGCGTCAGGTCAACGAGCGCGTGACACGTCTCGAGTTCGACCTGCGCACCGCCTCCCGCGAACGCGACCTGGCCCGGGCCGGCAACGCCGAGCTGGCCAAACGCCTGGGCGCGGCCGAGGAAGAGCTGACCTCGCTGCGGGAACGCGTCCGCAAGCTGGCCGACGAGCCGCTCACCGGCGAGAACGTCAACGAGCGCGTGCGCATGATGATGGACCTGGCCGCGGAGGAGATCGCCGAGCAGCGCGGGGCCGCCGAGCGCGAGCTGGTCGAGCAGCGCGCCGAGCTCCAACAGCGCCGGGTGCAGCTGGAGCGCAAGTACAACGAGCACAACGACTCTCTTGACCGCGAGTACGACGAGCTCAAGGCCAAGCTCAACCGCGAGCACGAGCAGCTCATGAATCGTGCGCGGGCCGAGGCGGCCAAGGTGACCCGGTTCGCCGAGGAGCGGGCGGCGCTCACCATTCGCGAGGCCGACGAGCACGCGCGCCAGCAGAACGCCGCCGCCGACGAGCACATGGCCCGGATGGCGGCCCTGCACAACGAGTTCCGCGACCGGCTGGTGGTCGCCCGCTCGACCGCACAGCAGGCCGTGGCCGAGTTGGCCCGTATGGTCGAGGAGTGATCTACACCGTCGACCTGCCCGGCCCCGGTCGTCTCAGCACCATGGCCAAGCCGCGGCTCAAGGACCTGCCGACGCTGCGCGCCGCCGGCGTGGACATCCTGGTGTGCGCCCTCACCGACGAGGACTTCGCCGACGCCGGGCTCACCGACGAGCCGAAGGCCGCCGTCGACGCCGGCCTCGACGTCGTGCACCTCCCATGCCGGGATCGGACCGTCGCGACCGTGACGAGATCCTGCCGACCCTGCGGGTCTCGCCGCGCGCCTCGACTCCGGCGCCGGCATCGTCACGCACTGCTGGGCCGGCATCGGCCGCTCCTCGCTGCTGGCGGCGTCGATCATGGTGCTGCGTGGCCTCGATCCCGACGACGCCTGGGCCCGGATCACCCAGGCCCGCGGCCACCAGGTGCCCGACACCGAGCAGCAGCGGGAGTGGGTCAGAACCTTGAGTTCGTGAACCACTTCTCCAGCAGGTCGGCGTCGCCCTTCGTCTTGATCCGGGGATCGTCCACGCCGATGCGGCCATAGACCAGCAGGAGCAGGGCGTCCACGGTTTCGGCGCTCACCACGGCATCGGGGTCGGCCACGGCGCCGACCAGGCCGAAGGAGTCGGCGTCCAGGCGGACGGTCCAGTCGACCTCGGTGCCCCACACGCCGAAGCCGATGGTCTGCCCGTCACCACGGAGCCGGCTCACGGCCGGGGTGAAGTTCTCCGCCGACGGCAGGTTGACCAGGAACTCCTCGACGCCGTCGGCGGCCAGCGCCGGGTCGAAGGCCGTGACCGAAGCGGCGGCGAGCTCGGCGTCGTAGCGGTGGATGAGGCACTCCATCGCCATGCGCCGGGCCCAGAACCGCACGGCGCCGCCCGGGCCCCACGTGTACATCGCGGCGTCCGGATCGGCCGCCCGGAGCACCTTGGCCACCACGGCCTGACGAGCCACCAACCATTCCGGGTAGTCGGCGACATCGGCCGGCAGGCCGAAGTCGACCTCGGCGAACGGCAGCCGCTCCGGCGACCGCCGCTCGATCATCGCGGCGAACCACTGCTGGAGCCGGCCGATGTGCTCGACCACGTCCGCGAGCGTCCACCCGGGACAGCACGGCACCGGGGCCGAGAGGTCGTGTGTACGGGCGACCTCGCCGATCCGGGCCCCCTCGCGCTCGATGGCCTCGCAGTGCATCGCATACGTCTCAGCCATGTGTCGTCCGTCCTCCTGTCATCGTCAGCACGATCGGCATGTCCCGCAGCTCCCCGCGACGCGGATCCCGTTCCGCGACAAGGAGTTCGGCCATGTCCCCGACCTCGACCGAACTCCGCCCGCCGCATGCCGCGGCCAGCGCGGCCTCCAGCGGAATCCGCTGCTCGGGGTGCCACGCGGGCCGGTCGTCGTCGGTGCGGGTGACGGCGCTGGCGATGCCGTCCCACGGATCCAACGGCGACACCGGGGCGTCCGAGCCGATCTCCAGCGTCGCACCGGCGGCCAACAGCGACTGGTACGGGAAGGCCCGCCCGGTCCGGCCGGCCCAGTGGCGGTCGGCGACGTCACGGTCGTCCGGGGCGTGCGCGGGCTGCACGGAAGCGATCACGCCCAGCTGCGCGAACCGCGGCAGGTCCCGTTCCGACACCAGCTGCGCGTGCTCGATCCGGCCCCGGCAGCCGACGGTCTCGAAGGCGTCCAGGGCAATCTGGTTGGCGTGGTCGCCAATCGCGTGCACGGCCGGCACGATGCCGTTCTCCCACGCCCGCCGCATCAACGGCACCAGCTCCTCCGGCGGCACGACCACCACCCCGTGGCCGTCGCCGTCGTAGGCGTCATGGCAGAAGGCGGTTCTCGTGTTCAGCGACCCGTCCACGAACAGCTTGTACGGCCCGACGGTCAACAGCCCGTCGCTGCCCGGTACCACCGCGCCGGTCCGATGACCACGCTCGATCGCCGGCTCCAGCAGGTGCTTGGCGATCACGCCGGCCACCCGCACCGACGGCGTGCGGATCGCCAGCCGCCGCTGCCAGTCGGCGATGGTGTCGGTCAGCTCGTAGTCGACGATCTTGGTGACGCCGCGGGCCGCCGCCGCGTCGGCCGCCTCCAACACCCACGCGTCCGGGTCGCCGGCCAGCAGGCGGGCCGTGACGGCCATGCACTCCGCCTCGACGAGTACGCCGGTCGGGTGATCCACGCCGACTTCCTTGAGGGTCGCCGGGCTCAGCCACAGCGTGTGCAGGTCGGCGCTGAACAGCGCGACCTTACGGCCCGGCAGGGCGGCCTCCAGCAGATCCTTGTGCGGGGCGTCCGGCCACAGGCCGTCGACGAAGTTCGCGCCGAACACCCAATCTTGCGCGCCGCCGCGCACCAGCTCGACCGCCTCGGCCGCGGATTTGGCCTCCCCCAACGGAATCCGCCGCCGCGACGAGGCCCACTGCTGCATGTGGACGTGCGCGTCGACCAGCCCCGGCAGCAGGTGCCCGCCGTGGCCGTCGATCACCTCGCCCGGCAGCGTGCCCGGCTCGCCGAAGGCCGCGACCACTCCCCCGGCGATCCGCACGTCCACCAGCCGCCCATCGCGGTGGACGTTGCGCAGCACCAGATCCGTCACGCCGTCAGCCGCTCGCGCAGGAACTCCACGACTCGCTCCCGCGCGGCCAGCGCCTGGTGCCCAGGCCGCTCACGGACCTCGGCGGTCAGCACCGAGTGCGCGCCCTTGGCGAAGCCGCCGGGGTTGCCGGGCTTGGAGTCCAGCTCGATGACCTCGAACGCGTCGCCCAGCCGCCGGCGCAGCGTGGCGAAGCGCTCCTCCGGCACGGCCGGGTCCTGGCTGAACCGCAGGCCCATCACGCACAGGCCGTCCTCGGTGCGCTTGGCCACGGCCTGCATCTCGGCCTCCGACAGGCCGGGGTCGGCCCGCCGGGCCTTGCCCAGCGGGAACGGCACCGACGGCTGGCTCATGACCGGCGCCAACACCACATCCTCCACGGCCGTGGCCAGCGCGAACCCGCCGGTGAAGCACATGCCGATCACGCCGACGCCCTTGCCCGGGGTGCGGCCGGCCAGATCACGGGCGACGGCCCGCAGGTACTGGGTGATCGGCCGCTGGGCGTTCACCGCGAACGCCCGGAACTCGGCCGACACGCACAGCTTGGCGACCACACCCAGCACGTAGCCCACGGTCATCGGCTTGCCCGGTGTGCCGAACGGGGACGGCACCACCACGGTGAAGCCCTGCTCGACCAGGTGATCCGCGAGGCCGAGCACCAACGGCGTGATGCCGGGGACCTCGGGCACCAGCACGACGCCCGGCCCCTCGCCCTTCTCGTAGCAGTCATAGGTGAGGCCGGCCCCGGTGAACGGCGCCTTGCGCCAGCCGGTCAGGTCGGAGGTGGGCGCGTCGCTCATGCTGCCGAGTCCTTTCCCGCGACGACACCGCGCACCGCGGCCTCGATCGCCAGGCGAACGATCTTCGGGTCGGGCCCATCGTAGGTCGACACCGTGGCCGGGTTGCCCGAGCCCCACGCCGCCGCGGTGGCCAGCACCAGCGTCAGCACGACATCGGCCGGATACCGGCCGTCGACCCGGCCGTCGGCCTGGGCTCGGGCGATGGCCGCCACCTTGTCCGCATTGGACCTGGCGATCGCCGCCACCGCCTCGTCGTAGTCGCCCTGCTCCAGCCGGAACCAGCCGGCCAGCCGCAGCAGCCGCGGGTTGTCCAGGAAGAACTCGTACAGCTGCCCGGCGTAGGCCGGCAGGTCCGTCGCGCTGAAGGGCACCTCGCCCAGCAGCCGCACCACATGCGCCTCGAACACCGCGCGGAACAGCGTCTCCTTGTTGGTGTAGTGGACGTAGATCAGGTTCTTGTTGGCCTGCGCCGCCGCCGCGATGCGGTCCACCCGGGCGCCGGCGATGCCGTAGCGCGAGAACTCCTCGGTGGCCGCCTCCAGCAGGCGGGCCCTGGTGGCGTCGGCACGGGTCATGCATCGACCGTAGCAGCGGTGGCTCGAACATACGGACGAGCCGTTCGCCCGGGTCGCCGCCGGGTTCCCCTCCGACCACCGGCGTTCACGTTTCCGCAGGCCCACAAGGCATTCACGGCATCGCCGGGGTTGTCAAACGCCGCGCCAGCTCCCCCGTTCCACCATGAGCAGCACGAGCGCCGCGATGTTCCACGAGTCGTCGTCGCCGCGGTGGTGCCGTCCCTCCAGAGGCAGGCCGGTGATCTCCAGCGCCCGGGCCATGCCGACCTGCCGGCCGTCGCCGGCGAACACCGCCTTGGCGTTGGTGTGCCGCGCCCCGAACGGATAGTCCACTCCGGTGGCCGCGCACTGCCGGGTGAACTGCTTGCGGTCATAGTCGCCCCAGCTGGCCCAGCCCCGCTTGCGGGCCTCGTGCTCGTCGACCAGCCGGGCGCAGGCGTCCGCGAAGGACACACCGCCGTCCACTTCGGACTGGGTCAGCCCGGTCAGCGACGTGCAGAACTCACTCACCGACGACACCCGCGGCCGCACCAGGATCCGGTGCTTGGCCACGCGTTCACGCGCGACGAGGTCGACGACGGTCAGCCCGATCTCGATGATCTCGCTGACCTGCCCGGGCGGCGGGCTGCCCGGCCAACAGGTCGCCTCGACGTCGACGACGTTCACCAGACGTGCGGTCATGCGGCGAGATTAACCAGCCGCTACAAGTCGATTACCTCCACCGAGAGGCCGAACTTGGCCCCGAGCAGGCTGCCGGTCGGCCGCGCGACCGACTCCAGGAACTCGCGCGGGTCGCTCATCGGGTTGTCGACCAGTCCCCGCAGGTACTCGCCGTGCGCCTCCAGCGACGCGACGCCGAGGTCGAAGCCCGCCGTCACGTCGACGCCGTGCCGCGCATTCGGGCTGCCGACGACAAAAACGTGCTTGGCCTTCCACGGCTCCAGCCCCAGATCCCGGAACACCCAGCGGTTCGAGGCGTCCCGGGCGGCGTCCAGCCCGGCCCGGCCGACCGCGATGTGGTCGGCCTGGTTGGGGTTGCCCGGCCCCCAGAACTCGCGCCAGGTCGTGATCAGCACGATGTCCGGCCTGTGCCGGCGGATCGCCGCGGCGAAGGCCCGGCGCAGCGGCAGGCCGTACTCCACGACGCCGTCCGGGAAGCCGTAGAACTCCACCTCGTCCACACCGACGATCGCGGCCCCGGCGCGCTCCTCGGCCTCGCGCAGCGGACCGCACCGCTCCGGGTCGATGGCGTCGATGCCGGCCTCGCCGCTGGTGGCCAGGCCGTAGACGACGCGCTTGCCCTGGGCGGTCCAGCGCGCGACGGCCGCGGCGGTGCCGTACTCCAGATCGTCGGGATGCGCGACGAGCGCCAGCACGCTGTCGAAGGACTCGTCGACCGGCTCCAGTGCCTCGGGCATGCTCACGGGCGCAACGGTACCTCTCCGCTACGCCGTCTCGCGGCAGATCAACTCGGTCGGCAGCAGCACCGACGGCGGCAACTCCACGTCGCCCTCGAACTGCGCCAGCAGCCGCCACGTCATGGTCCGCCCCAGTTCCTCTATCGGCTGCCGGACCGTGGTCAGCGGCGGCACGGAGGTCGCGGCCAGCCCCGAGTCGTCGAAGCCGACCACCGCGATGTCCTCCGGCACCCGGATGCCCCGCCCCCGCAGCACGTGCAGCGCCCCGATGGCCATCAGGTCCGAGGCCACGAACACCGCGTCCAACCCGGGATGGGCGGTCAGCAGCTGCTCCATCGCCGCCATGCCGCCCTCCAGGCTGAAGTCGGCGTGCGCGATGGCGTCCGTCGGCCGGCCGGCCATGGACAGCGTGCGCCGCCAGCCGCTGAGCCGGTCGATGCCCACGGCCATGTCCCTCGGGCCGGCGATGGTGCCCACGTGCCGGCGGCCCTGGTCGATCAGGTACTGCGCGGCCTGCCCGGCGCCGTTGAAGTTGTCGGCGTCGACGTACGGCACCGCGACCTTGGCCAGCGGCCGCCCGCACAACACCACCGGCAGCCCGGACGCGACCAGCTGCGCCGGCAGCGGATCCTCTCCGTGCAGGCTGACCACCAGCGCCCCGTCCACGTGCCCAGAGGTCAGGTAGTTGGCCATCGAGCCATGGTCCTGCTCGTCCTGGGCCATCAGCAGCACCAGCTGCAGCCCGCTGCCGGCCAGGCCGGCGTGCACGCCGCGCAGCACCCGGGCGAAGAACGGGTCCCCGAGCACGCGGTCGCCGTGCTCGGAGACGACCAGCGCGATCGAGTTGGTGCGCTTCATCGCCAGCGACCGGGCCAGCATGTTCGGGCTGTAGCCGAGGCTGGTCACGGCCTGCGCCACCGCCTCGCGGGCCTTGGCGCTGACATAGGTGCGACCGTTGATCACCCGCGAGGCGGTGGACCGGGACACCCCGGCCACCCTGGCCACCTCGTCGAGGGTCGGGACTTCCCGGCCGTCTTCGGCCACGCTCTACCCCTACTCCGGCAGGGCGTTCGCCCTTGCCACCGTCGCGTACCACCTGCCGCTCAGCTTAGGAGTGCGGGCGAAGGTGTCGAAGTCGACATGCGCAATCCCGAACCTTTTCGCGTAACCCTCCGCCCACTCGAAGTTGTCCAGCAGGGACCAGGCGAAGTAGCCGCGCACGTCCACACCTGCGGCGATGGCGTCCCGCACGGCCCCGAGGTGTTGCTCGAAATACCGCCGCCGGGCGTGGTCGTCTATCCGGCCGTCGACGACGGTGTCGTCGTAGGCCGCGCCGTTCTCGGTGATGTGAATGGGCAGGCGCGGGTATTCGTCGTGCAGGCGGTTCAGGACGGTGAACAATCCGTCCGGCAATTCCTCCCAGCCCATCGCCGTCGTCGGCAATCCCCGACCCACGTTGTGCACGTGTTCGGAACCGATCCATTCCGGCGTGCGGTCGCCGACGTGGCCGGTGACGTGGTGGCCGGTGTAGTAGTTGACGCCGAGGGTGTCGAGCGGGGCGCCGATCAGGTTCAGGTCGCCGGGGCGGATGTGGTCGGCGAAGCCCAGCGGCGCCAGGTCCTCCAGCACGTCCGCCGGGTACTCGCCGCGCAGCACGGGGTCGAGGAAGAGCCGGTTCTGGAGGCCGTCGACCCTCCTCGCCGCGTCGATGTCCTGTGCGTCGTACGGGTTCACGGGTTGGACCGGGTACAGGTTCAGCGTGATGCCGACGTCGCCGCGGATGATCGACCGGGCCATGCCATGGGCCAGCAGCAGATGGTGCACGGCCGCAGCCGCGGCTTTCGGCTCGCGGCGGCCGGGGGCGTGCACGCCGGCGCCGTATCCGAGCAGGGAGGCGCAGTAGGGCTCGTTCAGCGTGGTCCAGTTGTGGACGCGGTCGCCGAGCGCCTCGTGCACGACCTGGGCGTAGTCGGCGAAGTGCTGTGCGGTGTCGCGATTGGCCCAGCCGCCGCGGTCTTCCAGCCGCTGCGGCAGATCCCAGTGGTAGAGCGTGAGGAACGGCGTGATGCCGCGATCGAGCAGGCCGTCGACCAGCCGCTCGTAGAAGTCGATGCCCTTGCGGTTGATCGCGCCGTCGTCGTCGATGATTCGAGGCCACGACACGGAAAACCGGTAGGCGTCAAGGTTCAGCTCGGTCATCAACGCCAGGTCGACGTCGAGCAGGTGGTAGTGATTCGCCGCCACGTCACCGGTGTCTCCGTTGACCGTCCGGCCCGGTGTGCGGCTGAAGACGTCCCAGATGGACTCGCACCGACCGTCCTCGGCCGCCGCGCCCTCCACCTGGTAGGCGGCCGTCGCCGCGCCCCACAGGAATCCTTCCGGGAACACCCCAGCGGAATCAAGCACAGTTACCCCTTCACGGCGCCCTGCATGATGCCGGCGACGAGCTGACGGCCCACCGCGACAAACAGCAGGAAGATCGGGATCGTTGCCAGCGTGGTGCCGGCCAGCACCAACGCGTAGTTGACGTAGTAGCCGGCCTGGAGCTGCTCCAGGGCCAGCTGGATGGTCGGGTTGTTCTGGTCGAGCGCGATCAGCGGCCACAGGAAGTCGTTCCAGGACTGCATGAACGTGAACAGGCCGAGCATGGCCGCGGCCGGCCGGGCGGCCGGCACGGCGACGTGCCAGAAGATCCTGATCATCGAGCAGCCGTCGGACCGGGCCGCTTCGATCAGCTCCGACGGCACCGCGTCGGCCAGGTACTGGCGCATCCAGAACACGCCGAACGCGCTGACCAGGTTGGGCACGATCACCGCCTGCAGGTGACCGGCCCAGCCGAACTCGGACATGGCCATGTAGAGCGGGATGATGCCCAGCTGCGTGGGCACCGCCATCGTCAGGACCACGAGTACGAAAAGGACGTTGCTGCCCTTGAACCTCAGCTTGGCGAAGGCGAAACCGGCCAGCGTGGAGAACACGACGACCGACAGCGCCACCGAACCGGAGACGATGACACTGTTCACCATGGCGTGCCAGAACGGGATCGTGTCGAGCACCTGCTGGGCGTTGCTCAGGAAGTTGCCGCCCGGCAGCAGCGGCGGCACCTTGTCGGTGAGGATGTCGTTGCCGTGGCTGGGCACCAGGAACGACCAGTACAGCGGGAAGACCGAGCCGAGGATGAAGGCGATCAGCAGGCCGTAGACGAGGAATCCCGGTCGGCGGGTCATCGGCTCAGCCTCCTCGTGATGAAGTAGTTGCCGATCGCCGCCAACACGATCACCAGGAACAGCATCCAGGCGATGGCGCTGGCGTAACCGAGCTGCTGGTTGTCGAACGCCGACTGGTACAGGTAGAGGGTCACGGTCTGGAACTGGTTGGTCGAGCCGCCGGTGTCCGAGCCGGGCATCGCGCTGAACAGCTTGGGCTCGGTGAAGATCTGCAGGCCGCCGATGGTGGACGTGATCACCACGAAGATGACGGTCGGTCGCAGCATCGGCAGTGTGATGCTGGTGAACCGGCGCCAGGGGCCCGCGCCGTCGATCAGCGCCGCCTCGTTGAGCTCCGGTGGTATCGCCTGCATCGCCGCCAGCACGATCAGCGCGTTGTAGCCGGTCCAGCGCCAGTCCACCATGGTGGCGATGGCGAGATGGCTGGCCAGGCGGTCGGCCTGCCAGTCGATCTTGCCGATGCCGACGAAGTCGAGCACCGAGTTGACCAGGCCGTAGTTGACGCCGAACAGGTTGCCGAAGATGATGCCGACCGCGACGAGGCTGGCCACGTACGGCACCAGCACGCCCATCCGGAATCCCGTGCGCAGCCGCAGGTTCGTGTTCAGCAGCACGGCCACGGCGATCGCCACGATCACCTGCGGCACGCTGGAGAGCAGGAAGATGCTGATCGTGTTCACCAGCGCGTTCCAGAACTGCGGGTCGGCCAGGAGCTCGGTGTAGTTGCCGACGCCGACGAACTTCGCCGTGTCATCGCCGAGCCGCCAGTCGAACAGTGACACGTATGCCGTGTACAGCAACGGAAACATGCCGACCAGCGCGAACACCGCGAAGAACGGCGCGACGTAGAGGTACGGCGAGACCTTGAGATCCAGCTTGTCCAGGCGGTCCCGCCGCGCGACGACCGGAGCGGTGGCCTCCGGTCGTCGCGCGGGCAGTCGGGTCAGCGTCACTTCGCTGCCTTCTGTGCGCCGGCGACTGCTTGCTGCCAGCCGTCGGCGGCCGACTTGCCCTGTTCCACCGCCTGCAGTGCCGGGGCGAACACGTCGTCCTGGATCTGACCGTCCGCGGGACCCTTGTACTGGGCCTTCGTCAGCTTCTTGGCCAGGTCCGCGTACAGCGCACCGGTCTTCGGGTCGGCGAAGTAGGCGTTGGTGGTGTTGAGCAGCTCCGGCGACTGCAGGGCCTGCACCTGGCTGGGGAACGGGCCCTTGGCCACGAACGCCTTGATCTGCTGCTGCGGCGCGGTCAGCCAGGCCGCGAGCTCGGCGGCTTCCTTGGGGTGCTTGCTCTGCAACGGGACCGTGAGGTACGAGCCGCCCCAGTTGCCGCCGCCGTCGGGGAAGGCCGAGGAGACGGCCCACTTGCCCTTGTTGTCCGGACCCGAGTTCTGCTCGATCGAGCCGAGCATCCAGGCCGGGCAGACGGTCGTGGCGAAGGCACTGGTCTTGAAGCCGGCCTGCCACTCGTTGCCGAACGACACCAGCTTGGCCGACTCCTTGTCGGCGATGGCCTGCGTGACCGCGTCCCAGTCCTTCTTGATGTCCGGGTTGGTGGCCACCACCAGGTTGTCGTTCTGGTCGTAGTAGCCGACGTCGTGCTGGTTGTGCATGGCGTTGAAGATCTGGGTCGAGGTGTCGAACCAGGGCTTGCCGGTCTTCTGCACGTAGGTCTTGCCGGCGTCGAAGTAGCTCTGCCAGCTGCTGAACAGCGCCTTCACGCCGTCCGGGTCGCTGGGCAGGCCGGCCGTCTGGAGGAGATCGGTCCGGTAGCACATGGCCAGCGGTCCGATGTCGGTGCCGTACCCGATCAGCTTGCCGTCCTTGGACTTGCCGCCCTCGTACTTCCAGGGCAGCCAGCGGTCCGGGCCGGCGTCGGCCGGGCCGATCTTGCTCAGGTCGTTGAACTTGTCGGCCTTGGCCATCACCTGGGCTCGGTAGCCCTCCTCGATGGCCTCGACGTCGTCTAGCCCGGAACCGGCCGCGAGCTTGGTGAACAGCTCCTTGTGGTGCGGCGCGGCCTGGCCGACCTTGTGCTGAGTGACCACGATGTTCGGATGCTCGGTCTGATACTGCTTGAGCAGGTCCTCGTAGCCGAACTCGCCGAAGGTGGCGATGGTTAAGTGGATCTTGCTGTCCGCCGCGTCGCCGGCCCCGCAGGCGGTGACCAGGCCGGCCACCACGGCCGTCGCGATGGCGGTCGCGAGAAGTCTCTGACGCATGTGCTCCGCTCCATTCTGGAAGCGCTTCCAGACGCTGCGGGCGAGTTTGTCGGCCTGTGGTCATCAGGTCAACAGGTCGACACCATCTCGTGACCGAGTTTCTGGAAGCGCTCCCAGACCGACTGGACGCTGACGGACGCCACGGAGCCGCGACACAGCCGCACCACCGTGACTGGGACCGCCTACCAGGTGGACGACAAAATCGCAGCGGGCTGCGGAGCCGCAGCCACTCAACACAGAAGGGGCCCACACACCGGCGAGGACGCCGATACCGCCGTCACCACTGCCAACGACGCCCGGACAAGGCGATCGCCGACGACAAGCAGCAGGCGCAGGACGAGCAGAACAGCGCCGAGGTGTGGATCGCCCAGTGCCCTGGCCTGGGATCCGCCGCTGACCGAGACCGGCGTGATCGGCCACAACTGAAAACGGCGCCGCCGGGAGGTCCGGCGGCGCCGCTGTGTTACCGGTCGATCACCCCACGTGCAGGATGTTGTGCGCGGCCACAGCCGCCTCCTGCGCAGCGCAGGACACCAGGTCGCTGCCGGCCTTCACGTCGAACTTCGGCAGGTTCCAGCCCTGAAGGCTGACCACCGGCGTCGCGCCGCGCAGATCGGCCGCGTCGTAGGTGACCGTGAGGGTCTGCGACTCCCCCGGCCACAGCGTGACGTCGTTGTCGCTCCACACGCCCGAGGTCACCTGGTTGTCGCCGGGCTTCTCGGAGCCGTCCGCGTTGCCGCGCCGGATGTCCGCCCGCAGGAAGAAGCCGACGATCGGCTGCTTCGAGGTGTTGGTGACCGTCACCTTGGTCGCCTGCTTGCCATCCCGCTGCCTCTGCGAGGCCGCCACCGCGGACACCTTGGCCTGCTGGAGGTTCTGCAAGCCCTTGAGGTTGCCGTACTGGGTCATGGTCGCCTGCGGGTTGCCGTAGCTGGCCGGCCAGTCGACGACGTCCTGCTGCGTGGACAGCCAGTACACGTTACGGTCAACGACTTGGTTTCCCTTGCGCAGCAACAGCTCCACGAAGTACGTCTGCGCCTTGGCCGGCGGCGTGGTGACCGCCGGCGTCTTCGGCTTGAGCACGTCGGTGCTGACCTGCTGGCTGGCCAGGGAGGTCGGGGCCGTGCGCTGGCTGTCCAGCACGTTGCCGTCGGTGTCGTACACCTTCGACTCGACGGTCAGGCCGTCCTGCTTGTCGGCGCCCAGGTTGTCGATCGTGACGCCGCCGTCGTCGTAGCCGTACAGGACGTGCAGCGGCTCGTTGGCCTTCTTCGCGCCGAAGAAGCTGCCGGCCTGGTCGCCGTCGTTGTTGTACAACGTCCACAGCAGACTCGGCCACCCCTTGTTGCCCTGCCAGTAGATCGTGCCGGTGGCCGGCGTCGGCTGGTTGGTCGAGTGGTCGATGAACGCCTCGAACTGCGAGCGGGTGTTCTCGTAGTTCTGCACCTGCGCCTGCTGCACGTACTGGTCGAGGCTGTTCCACTGGCCGTAGCGGTTCTGCAGGGCCGTGTCGAACGTGAACAGCGTGCCGAAGGCGTAGCCGCCGTGGTCGGCCTCGAAGTTCAGGTGGTACTGGTTGTAGGCCGGATCCTGCCAGAGCTTGGCCTGCTCGTCCGCGCTCATAAAGCGGTTGAGCGAGTCCCGCGTCGGCACCGTGTCGCCCGCGCTCTGCTCGCTGTCGAAGCCCCAGGAGCCGCCCACGTTGGTGCGGGAGTCGTCGGTCGGGTCGAAGTGCGTGGTGTCGTACCAGTAGCTCGGGGACACGTAGTCGTACGGCCCCTCCTTCTCGCCGGCCTGGCCCAGCTTCGGGCTGGCCTTGTACTCCGCCGAGGCCACAACCGGCTGCGTGAAGTCCGCGTCCTTGAAGCCCTGCAGCGAGACCGCCTCCTGGCGGGGCGTCGGCTGGTTGTCGCTCCAGTTGAACGTGATCACGCTCGGGTGGTCGCGCAGCCGCTCGCCGACCGACTGGGCGCTGTTCTGGATGATCTTGAAGTCCTCATCCGTGACGCCCTTCTCGTTGCCGGGCAGCTCCCAGTGGTCGCAGCAGGACCAGCCCGCGTTGACCATGATGCCGGCACGGTCCATCTGCTGGTAGAAGTCGTCAGGAAGGAAGTGGCCCTCGACGCGGACCAGGTTGATGCCCATGTTCTTGAGCAGCCGGATCTGCTTGGCGATGTCGGCCGAGTCGTAGCGCAGGAACAGGTCCTCCGCGAAGCCCGCGCCGCGGATCACCAGCGGCTTGCCGTTGATGGAGTACTGCCGCACGCCCTGCGGCGCCGCCGGCGAGGGGCTGATCAGGCCCGTCGTCACCGTGCGGATGCCGAACTGCTCGCTCGTGCCGCTGCCCTGGACCTCCGTGGTCAGCGTGTACAGCGGCTGGTCGCCCAGGTAGTACGGCCACCACACCTTCGGGTGGTCGATCACGATCGGCCGGAACGTCACCGTCTGAGTGCTGTGCGGTTGGACCGTCACCGTCTGCTGCACCGTGTCGCGGCGGCCGTTCGGGTCCGTCACCGTCGCCTTGGCCACCGTCGTGACCGTGCGGTCGCCGTTGTTGGTGACGTCCGTCTTCGCCGTCAGGGTCGAGCGGCTCATGTCCTTCGTGTTGTCCTGCAGCACCCTGGCGTTGCCGTTGTTCAGGGCGCCCGAGACCTTCAGCTGGACCGGGAAGTGGATGCCCGTGTTGTTGTCCGGCGGGACCTGGTTCCAGTCGATGTCCGAGACCGTGAACATCGCGCCCGGGTCGTTCGGGTAGAGCTTCAGGGCCACCGTGTTGCGGCCCTTCGTGGTGAGCTTGGAAACGTCAAATGTGAACTTCGTGTAGGCGCCCGTGACCGTGCTGCTGATCGCCACCTGTTGCCCGTTCACCCACACGTCCGCCTTGCCGATCACGCCGTTCACGATCAGCTGCCTCGTGTCGCCGCTGCCGTCCGGCGTGAAATCCGTGCGGAACCACCACGGCACGTCGAACGGCGGGATCGTCACCGGGCCCGCGTTGTCCGTCGTGTACCCGAAGCACTTGCGCATGTTGTCCGAGAAGTAGACGTCCGGGCACTTCCCGTTCTGCAGCAGCGCCGTGATCTCCGTACCCGGTGCTCCCCCGTCGTCCGGCCGCACCTTCAGCCAGGTCCTGGTGTCGAAGCCCGGCTTCGACACCTCCGCCCCCGGCTGCGTCGCCTGGGCGCTGCTCTGCACCTGCCACCCTTGGCCGCCCAGCGTCTGTAGCCCCCGCTCGCCGCCGGCCGGCTCCGCCTGCCCCGGCATCGCCCCCGTGGCAGCCACCAGGCTCACCAGCAGGGCCGCCACCAGCCCCCTGCCCAGCGCTCGTCTCATCTGCCCCAGCTCCCCGCACGCCGAAATAGTTCAGAAGGTTTCCTAACACACATCCCCACCCGCCGGAAGCCCTCCATTCCCCCAGCTCAGCGCCCAGACACCCCCCGATTTCGATCTTTCCCCCCGGTGCGCTAAGCTATCCCAGCACTCAACGAACACCCCCGAGTGCAAGACCGGGACGTGGCGCAGTTTGGTAGCGCACTTGACTGGGGGTCAAGGGGTCGCAGGTTCAAATCCTGTCGTCCCGACGGTCGAAATTGCAGGTCAGAGGCCCTGCCACCAACACAGGTGGCAGGGCCTCTATCGTACTGAGTGACTAACTGCGTGACTACGGCTTGGGCTTGCCCGGGAAGATCCGGTCCATCGCCGTGGCCCCCTCCTCCATCACGGGCTTGATCTGGTGCCGGTAGACCGCCTCCGTCACCGCCGTGCCGCTGTGACCGACCAACCGCGCGATGTCCTCCAACCGCACCCCCTCACTCGACAACAGCGAAACGAAGCTGTGCCGCATCTCCCTCGGGGTCCACTCCCCCGGCACCAGCCCCGCGCCGGCATCCTTGAGCACTCGCCGGAAGCCTCTCCGGACGTTGTGGGAGTCCAGCGCGCTGCCGACCTCCGATGCAAAGACCAGGTTGTTGTCCTCCCAGCGGGCATGGATCGCGCGCGGACCACCGGCAGCCTGCCGTTGTCGAATCGCCTTCCGCCGCGCGTCCTGCATGTCGCGATGTTCCGCCAACGCCTCGACACAACGCGTCGGCATCGCCAGCGTGCGGCGAGACTTCCTGGTCTTGGTGTCACCTCCCTCCCTCACCGAGTACCAGACGGCAATGGACGGCAACATCGGCTCGTCCGCATCTGGCTTGCCCACGAGGTCCACGCAGTCCCATGTCAGCGCGCGCAACTCTTCGGTGCGGGCACCGAGCAGGATCGACAACACAATGTAGGCGTGATACGGTGAATTCCGAGCTGCATTGAGAACGGCCTCCGCCTGCTCCAACGTCAGCGCCTTTGACGGTCTACCGTCTAGCCCCGTTGGGATCTCACACAATGCGACGACGTTGCGCTTGACCTTGTCTCGCGCTTGAGCGTGTTTGACCGCTCGACTGAGCAGCGAATGCAGTAGCCGCAGTGTGCGGGTACTCAGTTCAACCGTCATCCCGGCGAGCCACTTATCAACATCCTCCGCACTCAGCTTGCGAAGCGACTGCCAACCAATCTTCGGGACGATGTGCTTCTCTGCGAGGCAGTGGTAGTTGCTGACCGTTCCTGCACTGCGGCCGTTCAGACCGAACGCCAACCATGCGTTCACAGCGTCAGCCACCGTGTAGCCATCAGGACCGACAGGCAAACCGTCGTCAAGGTCGCGCAGGATCTCTTTAAGCTTGTCCTTAGCTTCGGTTTTCGTCTTTCCACTGGCCCGCTTGGTCAGCCGCTTCCCGTTACTGTCGAACCCAAGACTTGCGGTCGCAATCCAACGCTTACGATTATCATCCCAATGCAGACCACCGTCACCACGGCTACGACGCTTGGTCAAATTCCACCCCCGATTCACTCATAAGCAATTCGACGTACGCGTTAATGGCCACAGCCGGAACAAGGCGGGCCGATCCCTGCTTGACCGTCTTGAGTCGACCGGCCCGAATCTGCTCGTAAATCACCGAACGACTCATGGAGAGCAGCGCCATTGCCTCCGGAATGCGGTACAGGTGCCGCGTAGGCACGACGGTCGGCACGTGCGCCAGCTCCGGCATGACGTCCCCCTGTTCGTGGCGTGCTCGGTCGGCCGGCCGACGGCGGACAGCGGCGGTCGCGGAGGGCCCCAGGGGGTGTTCCCCAGGATCGGTAACGTCGGTAACGTCGGTAACGTGCCTGGTCAGACGGTTACCGCTAGCACCCTGGTTACCGGTAATCGGCGCGTTCGGGCGCCCATGGGACGGGGTCATGGCGCACCGCCCGTCAGAGGGTGGGCGCCCGAGCTGGCCGCGCTAGTGGTAACCGTTGCGGTAACCGACCCCGTATCGGTAACGCTCTGACCTGCAAGGTTACCGACGTTACCGACGTTACCGACGCTGGAAGACAGGTACCGGGACCACGCGTCCGCCAGCCCCACCTGCACCTGCTCACCGGCGCTGTCATAGGTCGGGTAGGTGACGTACCCCTTCACCGTGCCGGTCCCATCGTTGAACGCAGCCGGGGCGACCAAGTATTTACGCAGCTCTTTGGACATGCGACGATCGTTTAGCGGCTTTCCCTCCATATCCGTCCACCTCCCGTCGTCGATCTCCCACAGTTCCGCAAGCAAGTCTTTGGTCGCCAACCGGTCCGCGTTGCGGCGGGTGAATATGGCGTGCAGGTCAGCAAGCAACCGAACCCCGAGCGAAGTCGGGGCTTGCGTACTTTCCCCAACGAAATGCAGGCACGCGGCGCGCGCGATGTCCGGCCAATCACCACCGGCGGCATCGGCGATAGCCAGTAGCGGTTCCCATGTCTCTGCTGGCCGGTCGGCGACACCGTCGGGCATATCCGGTTCGGCATCGGCCAATTCCTCACCGATGCCGGTGATCCACGTCGCGAGCGCTTCGCGGACCGGTTGGGTTTCCGCATCCGCCCGCCGCTCCCGGTAGTTCTCGACAGCCTGATCGGCCCGGCGCTTACGGAGGTGAAACGTGATCGCCCGCGTGGTGACGGTCGCCGGCATCGCTCCGGCCAATCCCGCGAGTGCCTGTCCTGGTCGAAAATGCTGTCACCGGCTGTGAACTGGGCTTTTAGACGGCTGGCTCATAGTCGTTGAACAGTCCTGCGAGGCGTCGTGTGCGCTTGATCCGGTCCACTGGGGTGGGCAGTGGGATCACGTTCGGGTCGTCATCAGGTGCTCGTAGTCCAACGCCGTGGCCTTGGTGGCTACGGCCGGCGTTGTAGTGCTCGACGTACGCCTCCAGCACGTGGCAGAGGTGGCTGCGGCCGGTGATGAGCAGCCGGTCGATGCATTCGCGTCGGAGCGAGCAGATCCAGCGTTCGGCGATCGCGTTCATCCGCGGTGCCTGCGGTGCGGTGAGGACCACGCGGACGCCAATCGAGGCGAACGCCGCGTCGAAGGCCGCAGTGAATGTGGCGTCCCGGTCACGGATCAGATGGGTGAAACGGCGTCCGGCGTCGTCAAGATCCGCAGCGAGGTTACGGGCCAGTTGGGCTGCCCAGGCTCCGGTCGGGTGGTCGGTGACGCCGAGCAGGTGCACACGGCGGGTGCGGTGCTCGATGACGAACGCCGCGTACAGGCGCTTGAGTTTGACAGTGTCGACGTGGAGGAAGTCAATCGCGAGAAGACCGTCGGCTTGGGCGCGCAGGAACGTCCGCCACGTGTCGCCGCGGCTGGCCGGCGGCGGTATCCGGTGGCCGCGCACGATCCGGCGGATGGTCGAGGCGGCGATGCGGTGCCCGAGCCGACGCAGCTCGCCCTGAATACGGACCACACCCCAGGTCCGGTTCTCCGTTGCCAGGCGCACAATCAGCATGGTGATCTCGTTGCTGATGGGCGGACGGCCCGGCGGTTTCGGCTGACGCCACTTCCCGGCCACGAGCCGGCGATGCCACCGCAGCAACGTCGCGGGCGTGACGATACGGCAGCCCCGCAGGGATTTCGATAGGAGGCTGGATAGAGCCGCGAGCACTGCCCGATCAGCCCAATCCAGTCGTGGGCGAGGGTTGATACGGCGCAGCACCGCGACCTCGTGGCGCAACGCAAGTATCTCCGCGTCCTTGGAGGCTGAGCCCCGAGCCAGCAGCGTCAGCCAGGACGACACCTGGACCAAGATCACGTACAACAGCCGAACAGCCACGGACCACCGATCAACGAACACAACAAACAGCAGGTCAAGGCTACCGACCGAGTTTCCGACCAGGACAGGGCACCTGCTCACGGCCGGCGCCACGCGGCCGGTCCAACAGACCCGCGATGCCCTGGGTCACGTAGCGGTTCAGCCACAGGTCCACCGTCGGACGCGACACCCCGGCCAACGCGGCGACGTCCTTCTTCTGCCGGCCTTCCGCGTGCCACAACACGATCCGGGCCCTGGTCGCGACCGTTGCCACGACATCCGGGCTGTAGACCAGGGCCTGCAACTCCGCCCGCTCCTGCGACGTCAGTTCCACCAGGCCAAGTCAACACCACGGCCCGTCAACCAGACGTAAACCAAACAGAGTTACGAAGCACTAGGTGGGCAAGTCGGCCAGAACCGGCGGCTTCAATTGGGCACCAGTGATCTGCCACAGTGTGCGAGGCCACGAGTTGCGTCCCGGCCGCCCAACGACCCGCCATCAGTCCCGTTTTGGAGAAATCCAGCGCGCGCCCCAGGCCCGGTGTCAGGCGGGTCCACTCGTTACCGACTCGACGCGAACTCCTGAGAGTCGGCCCACTCCCAATGCAGGTTTCCGGCCTCCTGATTGCGCAACAGGAACTCGCCGAGCGGCGCCGACACGCGACCAGGCGGAATGTCAACAGCGAAGAACCTGTCGCCATTCCATTCAACCAGCAACCGCTCACGAGCCGCGAGGTCGTCGACGAACTGGCGCATTTCCGACACGGAGACCCCATTCGGCTCGGGCCGGATAAGCGCCCGCAGAGTGCGATGTCCGGACGGTTTCACGAGCGCGTACAATCGGTCGTCGCGGATTTCTACGTGGTCCAGCAGGGAAATGCCGTACACGTGAAATGGCACGCAGCGTATCTCGTGGACGCCGTTCCCGATGTCGCCGAACCACAGCTGCTCGAACTGCCCGTCGAGGCCGAACGGCGCCAGGTCGGCCATCGCGATCCGCTGCTGCCCGGACCTCAGCGCCGGATCGGAGTGGGCGATGTAGATCGGCTCCGGGTTCATCGGATCATCCTTTCGCGATCGAACGGACGGGGGCGCATCGCGTCGCGGTGCGCCCCCGTTGGACTAGGGCACAGTGTATGGCGTCAGGCCGTACGTCTGCTGCCAGCCCTGGACCATCCATTGCGGCCACCACGGCGGTGGCCACAGGCCGACATAGTTGGACGGCGGTGTCTTGGCTGCCACTCGGTCCCGTTTCGAGCTGTTGCAGCGCCGGCACGCCGGGGTCAGGTTGTCGTCGGTGAGGTCACCACCGCCGATTCTCGGCCAGACGTGATCGAGCGCCTGCGCGCTGCTGACTCGGCAGTACGAGCACATCGGTGCTGTAGTGTTCGCCCTCGCGTTGGCACCGATGTTGTAGTCGCGCAGCAACGACGGGGTGATGCCCTGGAAGGCGCCCGGGCCGTTCTTCGAGCCGGGCGGGATCCCGAAGACGTCCTCGCCCTTCGGCCCGCAGACGCCGGCCAGCGGTGTGTTGATGTTGTGGACCAGCACCGGGGTGTCGCCGGCCAGCACAAAGTATGTGTGCAGGCCGTTGATGGTGAGGTCGTAGGTGGTCGCCTGTTGGTGGTACGCACGGACGCCGGTGACGGTGGCAGTGTCACCGTCGGAGGTCTGGACCTGGTCGCCGGCTTTGAGATCGATCGCCTCGACAAAGGCGGCCTGGGTGACGTCGTAGAAGGGATGGTGGTAGGTCGTGGTCAGCGTCGCCGCTGCGGCGAGCGCCATCCCGGCCAGCGCCGCGCCGACCTTCGACGGCGCGATCATCACGTCCACGAAGTCCTTGTCCGTGGTCGTGGTGATGACGTCCTGGACGGTGTGGGTCTGCTGGCTGCTGTCACCTGGCACCGCGTCGGCGATCTGGTCGCCGACCTTGACCTGGCTGATCGGCTTGGTCGAGCCGTCGGCCATCAGCACCTTGGTCTGACCGGTGAAGCTGTGCGGCGTCGGCGGCGGGAACGGGCAGCTCTCCGGCTCGTCCTCCTCGGGCGGCGCCGCGGATTCTTCGCTTGGTCCTCCGGCCGCCGGCGCCGCTTCCGCGCCCGGCGCGGCTTGCTGCGCCGGTGCGGTTTCCGCAGCCGGCACTGACTCGCCGACCGCGGGGATCTCGCCCTCCGGGGTGGCGCCGGGCTCATCCCCGCCTCCGCCCGCGATGACGCCGCCGAGGGCACCAAACAGGGCACCGGTCAGGGCACCGCCGCCAGCGGCGTCCAAGGCGCCTTCAACCGAACAGCCGTCCTTGCTGGAACTACAGGAAAGTCCGTATTCGGTGGTCGCGACCACGGCCCCGCTGCCGGCACCGGCGCCGGCGCCGACGAGGGCGTTGATAGCGATCTTGGGCAAGATGCCGCCGAGGGCGTCGCTGACCAGCTGACCGCCGAGCGGACCAGCAAGGGCACCGCCCAGGGCACCGCCGAGGACGCCCAGGCCCATGGCGGTGAGGATGCCGTCACCGGTGCAACCATCCTGGGACTTGCCGCAGTCCATGCTGTACGCCACGGCCCCAGCGGCCTCACCGGCGAGCGCGGCGCAGCCGATGGCCCCGACGCCGCCGGTCAAAGCAGTGCAGCCGACGAAGGTGGCGGCCCCGGTGGCGAAGGAGGCGATGGTCGACTCGTGGTTCTGCACCCACGGCACGACCTTGGTCTGCACGTCGTCATACGCGGTCGACACGAAGTCGGACGCGTCGTCCCAGGCCTGGCCGACATCGTTAACGACGCCGTAGGCGGTGTCGTCGATCCAGTTCCAGGTCTGGTCCCAGTCGTCCTCGACGGTGTCAACCAAGTCGTCCCAGGCGTGCACGCACGGCTGGATGATGTTGTCGTCGACCCAGCCCCAGGCGTCGCTGGCGGCCGAGGTGACAGTGTCCCAAGCGTCCGAGACGGCGCTGCTGAGGTCGTCCCACCAGCTGTGGCCGGTCGGGTCTGTGCGGGTCAGTGGATCGCCGTCGACGTAGCCGAACGAGTTGGCGGAGTTGGGATTCACCGCCGGGTCCGGCGGCGCGGTGTCCTTGCTGGCGAACTGGCCGGCCTTCGGGTTGTACCAGCGGGCCGCCATGTCGACCTTGCCGGTCGCCGGGTCGGTCCACCCCGACTGGTAACCGAGTTTGCCGGTCAGATTGGCCCCTGGCTGCGCGTTACCGAGCGGGTCGTAGGTGGTCGAACCGGAAAGCGTCGTCGCGGCCGCACTGAATTCGCCGACGACGTCGTTGTGTAAGTCGATGAACGCCAGAAGGCCAGTGCCTGGCGTGCCGCTACCGATGCCGATCACCTTGCCGGACGGGTCATACGTGTAGACGTTGTGGCCGTCCGACGACGGCGTGGTGTTGTCGCCGGCGTAGGAGAAGGTGTCGGTGCCGCTGCTTAGGGCCCGACCCAGACCGTCGTAGGTGTACTTCTGGTTGCCGTGGGTGGCCATCTGCCCGAACGCGTCGAACGTGACGGCAGTGGTCCCTTGCTGACTGAGTGTTCCCCGAGCGGAGTAGCTGTAATTCGTTGTGCCGTCGGAGGTCAGTTCGTCGCGGGCGTCGTAGGTGTAGACGTTCGCGCCGGCCTGGGTACGGTTGCCAGAAGCGTCATAGCCGTAGTTGGTGGAGGTGCCACCGACCGTCCACGCGCTCAGGCGGTTCGCCAGGTCGTAGGTGTAGGTATTGGCCGCGGCGTTGCCGAACCCGTTGGTGTTCTTAGAGGTTAGGTTGCCGTTCGGGTCGTAGCCGTAGCCGATCGACGCGATGGTCGTCTTGCTGGCGGTGGCGAGGGTGTCGCTGGCCAGGCGGTGTTGCCCGTCGTAGCCGAAGGTCCGCACGTTACCGTTGCTGCCGTAGGTGATCTGCGAGACCTGGTTGAGCGTGTTATAGCTGTAGCCGACCTTGGTTCCGGTGGCGGCATCGGTCACGGTCGCGAGCCGGTCTGCGGTGTCGTAGCTGTACAAGGTGCTGCCGGCCGCATCGGAGCGGCTGGCGGTCAGACCATCCACTGTGTATCCGAATGACGACGAGCCAGCCGATCCCGTCGCGGTCAGCAGGCTGCCGCGGTCGTTGTAGCCGAACGTCTCGTTGGTCGCGGCCGCGCCGGTGCCGATCGCATCGGTCTTCGCCGAGGTGACTCGGCCGTCGAGGTCGTAGCCGATCGTGATGTTGGCGGTCGGAGCGTCACCTCCGGTTCCCGTTCGGGTCACCATGTTTCCGTTGACGTCATAGCCAGCGGCGATAGTCACGCCGCCGGGTTCGGTCGTCCGCGTCGGCCGCCCGTCGGCGTCATAACCAGTGGTGCTGCGGCGATCGGCGTCGGTGGTGTATCGCGCGGTGGCCGGTTCAAGCGTGGATTCCTGTCGGTTCCATGTGTTGTAGGCGCTGATCCAGGAGTTGCCCCGGCCGTCGGTCACCCTGGTGCGGTTGCCGGCGGCGTCGTAGCCGAACGACGTGGTGATCGAAGAGGTCGCCGATACCGGCTGGGTCGCCTGGGCGAGCCGGCCGAGTGCATCGTAGCTGCGCCGCACCGTGGTGCCACGGGCGTCGGTGTCGGTCAGCTTGTTGCCGTCGCCGTCGTAGCCGGCGGTCACCGATGCGAGCTTGGTTCCGTTGGCGTCGAATAGATCAGCACCGATCGGGTTTCCGGCGGCGTCGAACGTCGTGGTGCCTTTCGACTTGTCAGCCATGGTGGTGGACTGCTGTCGTCCGACGAAGTCGTAGCCGAAGGAGTTGACGTTGCCCGCTCCGTCCTTGACGGAGGTCTTCTCGCCCACATTGTCGTAGCCGTAGGTGATGGTCGCGCCAGAGGGCGATGTCGTGGACGCGAGGAAGGCGCCGTTGGGGTTGATCGCCGATGCCGTGTAGGAGTTGGTGGTCGTCGCGGTGACGGCGCTCGGGTAGCGCTCCAGCACGGTCGAGGTCAGCTGACGGCCGAGCACGTCGTAGGTGGCCTGCGTCTGCGCCCCGGTCGGGTCGGTTTGTTGCAGCAACTGGCCGTTGGTGTCGTAGACCGACTCGGTCTTGGCGCCGTTGGGCTGGGTCGCACGGACCCGGTCGCCGAGCTGGTCATAGAGGTAGGAGACCTTGTGGTTCAAGGGATCCGTGACGTCGGCCAGGTTGCCCGCCGCGTCGTAGCTGTTCACGGTGACGGCGGTGATCGGCGCAGACGCGCCGGGCGGGGTGTAGTTCGGCTGGGTGATCGAGACCGGTTGGCCGTCGGCGTCGTAGACCGTGGTGTCCACATTGCCGTTGGCGTCCTGCTGCTCGGTCGCCTCGCCGAAGGTGTTGTAGCCGGCGGATGCCACTGGGTGCGCTTGGGTCGGGCTGCCGCCATTGACCTCTGTCGACACCGTCGGTGCGGTGGTGACCGACAGATGCCCTGCCTCGTCGTAGGAGTAGCTGGTGACCTTGCCGTTCGCGTCTGTCTGGGTCTTGGGCAGGCCGCGCTGGTCCAGGGCGCGGCTGACATTGACCGACGGCGTGGAGGCGACAGTGCCTTTGTCTCGACCCGCTGTGAACAATGTCTGCACGTCGCTTGCGGTCAGTGCGCGTGAGTAGACCTGAACATCGCTGACCTCCCCGGGCAACCAGTTGCTCGCGGCCCCGCCGGAGGTCTGTGCCGCACCGATCGTCAGTGGCCCATTTCCGGTCCAGGGTGTGGAGTTCGGCGCCGTGCCTGCCAAGCGGTTGTCGACGTACAGGCTCATCGTGTTGGTCCGGTCGTCGAAGATCCCGACGAGATGGGTCCACGTGCCCTTGTTTGGCGCCTGACTGTCGTGGGCTGCCGGGTATGCACTCGCGCTGCCGCTATCCGAACTGGGGCTGACGAACGCCCAGTTGTGGAAAGCGGGGGAATATTGGAGGTAAAAGCTGGCGGCGTTGCCGCCGCCCTGCGCGACCGCCGTGTAGTAGTTGTCGAGCTTGTCCAGCGACACCCACGCGGACACGCTGTAGCCGGACGTCGTGTTCACTGCCGGGCCGTTGGTGGTGATCTTCGAGGCACTGCCGTCGAACTTCGCCGCCCCGTCCGTCCAAGTGACATTCGTTGCGGAGCCGGTATTTCCGGAACCAGATGCGTCGGGGACGGTGGCGCCGGCGGTCTGATTGAGCGGCCACCAGCCGACCGGATGCCCCTTGCTGTCCCCGTACAGACTCTCCGAGACGACGTTGCCCATCGGGTCGTAGCTCGCGTTGACCGTGCGGTCGAAGCCAGCCGAGTCGGTCTGCGTGGTGGTGGCCGGCTTGTCATCCGGGGTGTAGGACAGCGTGGTGGTCCGGTCGACACCGGTCGGATCGACCGTCGTGGTGGTCGTCCGGTCGGCGGCATCCACAGTGGACGTCACCATGGTCGCGCCGTTGTTGGTGGTCTTGCTGGTCAGGTTGCCCGCGTTGTCGTAGGAGTCGGACTCCACCTGGAACTTGTTCTGGCCGTTGACATCAGCCTTGGTGACTGTCGCGGTCAGGTTGTTGTCCAGGTACGTGTACGACGTGGTGATGCCCATCGAGTCGGTGACCGAGGCTAGCCGGCCGCCCGGGTCGTAGGCCCGCGAGGCCTCGGTAAGCGTCTTGACCGGCTGCGGGTTGAGCGGGCTGCCGTTGTACTGGATGGACTGGGTCAGCTGGTGACCGGCGGCGTCGTAGGTCCAGTCCGTCTCGGTGCCGGCCGGGTCGATCTGGGACGTCTTGTTGCCGTAGACGTCGTACCCGTACTTGGTGGTCTTGCCGTTGGCATCTGTAGTGGATGTCTTCTGGTCCAGCGAGTTGTACGTCGAACCGACGGTCCGGGAGGCGTCGCCGCCGGTCGAGTCGGCGACCGTTTGTGAGGTGAGGTTGCCGTCAGGGTCGTACAGGCTGGTGGTCACGGCGGTGTGTCGCGCGCCGGTGACCCGGTTGGTGGCGGTCGGGTCGGTCTGGGTGGTGACGTGGTTGTGCGCGTCGTAGCCATAGGTTGTGGTCAGTCCGCTGGGATAGCTGTCCGAGACCACGGTTTGGCTGGCGGCCCGCCCGATACCGTCGTAGCCGAACTTCGTGACCAGGCCGTCGGCGTTGGTGGTGCTGGCAACGTCGCCATCGTGCAAATAGGACACCGAGTTGCTGGCACCGCCGGGTGACACGGTCTTCACGGGCATGCCCGCCGGCACGCTGCCGCCGTCGGCCGCCGGATAGGCGGAAGTGCCGTCGCTGTAGGTGATTGTCGTCGTGCGGCCGTTCGGGAAGCCCGGTACCGGCGGCGTCGTCACCGTGGTCTTGTTGCCCTTGGCGTCATAGCCGTACGTCGTGAGGTACGTCGGATCGGTGGCGCTGGACGACCGGCCGTCCCGCACGGTCAGCAGCACGTCGTTGCGGGCGTCCGTGGTGGTCAGTTGTTTGGTTGTGTCGTCCGGATAGTAGGTGTAGTACGCCGTCGAGCACTTGTTCGCCGCCTGGTCCTGGCAGGTGGTCTGGGACACGGTGTTGCCGCGCACGTCGTGCCCGGTCGTGGCGGCGATGCCGTTGGCGTCAGTGACCTTGTTCAGGAAGCCCGACGTGTCGTAGTTGTAGGTGACGGTGGTGAACGCCCCCGTGAGGTTGTCGGTGGTGGCGATCTTCCGGTTGCCGTAGACCGGATCGAACCGGTAGTAGATGTACTTGCCACCCGGATCGGTCACGTAGACGTTGACGTCGGGCCGGATGCCCTTGGAGTTGGAGATGGCGTCGGTGTGCCGCTTGACGTCGTCCTTGGTGAATGCCTTGTGGTAGAAGGCAACGTCGCCCATGGCGCCGTCCGTCGGCAACACCGCCATGTCGGTGAGGCCGTGCCATCCGGCACCGGCCGTGCCGCTGCCGAGCAGGAGGTGGGTGTTGCCGCCGGTCGCCAGCGCACCGCTGGCCGCGGTCACTGGGGTGTTCAGGTCCTCGTACAAGGTCTGGCTGGTGGCCGAGCCGGTCAGCATGACGTAGTGCCAGAAACCGTTGTCGACGGTGTTGGCCGAGCTCAGCTGCGGCTGCCCGGAGGCGGGCAGGCTGCCGTAGAGCTTGCCGTCGGAACCGACCCACAGCACTGGCAGGCAGGCCTGGCCCACCGCACAATTCTGCCCCGGTGTCGTGGTGTCGCCGACTAGGATCTCGTTTCGCTTCGTGGTACGAAACCACAGTTCGATGGACAGCCCGTCAGTCGCCGAGGTGATCGTCGACGCTGGTAGTTCGACCGATGAGCCTTTGCCGTCGAACTGCGCGGCGGTGCCGCCGTCCTGGTAGGCGTCGTCAACGCCGAGCGTCACGCCGGACGAGTACGTGCCCGCCTGGTAGGTGACCTCGCTGCGTGCCTTCGTGCTGCCCGGGGTTTCCATCAATCGGTAGTAGGCGGTGGGATTGTCGCCGATGATGGTCTGCCGGAGGAACTGGCCGGTGCCGTGCACGACCGGCGCGGCGACCTGCCACACCCCGTTGTTGGCGTCGGTGACCTGGCGGACGGCCGCCGACACCGGGTCGTAGGAGATCTTCGCCGACACCGCGCCCGAGGGCTGGGTGATCTGGGACAGTAGGCTCGCCGGGTACTTGGCCGCCTGGTACTGGTCGATGATCTGGTGGTAGTCCAGCGCGGTGTCGTAGAAGGCGACGTCGGCGATCGACCCGTTGAAGTAGCTGGCGTAGCCGGTGTTATTGTCCTTTCCCTGGTTCGCCTCGTCCGGCCAGGCGCCGCCGAGGAAACCGGCGCCGATGTAGTTGAAGCGCTGCAGCGGAACCGCGAGCGCGCCGGCGGCCTGCCCGACGAAGCCACCGTCGAGGTACATGGCCTGCGCGGCAGACAGCGACGAGATCAGCACATGGTGCCAGTTGCCGTCATTGACCGGGTTCGCGGTCTTCAACGGGTTGGTGGCGTCTCCGGTCCAGAACTGACCGAGCAGCTTGCCGTCCGAGCCGACGTAGAGGCCCGGCGTGTAGAAGCCGGTCGTGGTGTTGTTGGTGATCGGCAGCGAGCTTGACGAGTACAGCACGCCGTTGACGGCAGTTGTCTTGAACCACAGGGAAAGCGTCTGGAATGACCCGGCGGTCATGTCCTTGGACAGTTGCACGTACGACGACGTGCCGTTGAATCCCGCGCTGGTGGCCGAGGAACCCGGCAGCGGCCCGGGCTGGCCGAGGTTGACGTTGGCATAGGTGCCGTTGTCCGCGCCCTCGTTGATCAGCACGCCGCTGTTGGCCGTGGTGCCGGAGGTCTCGGCCAGCGGCCAGAACGAGTGCGGTCCCTGGTCGAGAACCTGGTTCTGGTACTGGGATCCGCTGTCGTAGCCGTACCTGGTGCACGCGGTGCTGGCGCCGGGCGGGCAAACCGAGGAGAGCTGGTCGCCTTGGTAGGAGTAGGTCCAGGTCAGGGCGCTCGCCGACTGCCCGGACGTCACCGGGTCGGTGGCGACGGCGGCCACGTGCGGCGAGGTAGCGCCGGCTGGGGTGTTCCAGGTGACGTGCAGGGACCGGCCGGACACCGCGGAGGTGACGGCGGTGATCTGGTTGTTGACCCAGGTGAAGGTCTCGGTCCGGCCGTTGGCGTCCGAAATGGACGATACGCCGTAGGTGCCGGCCCCGAGATTCTGCGTGAACGTGTAGGTGGTGTCGTTCTTGTCGGTGAGGCTGTAGCCGTTGGTGATCGACTTGAAGGTAGCGAACCGACCGGGCGACGGCGAGTAGGTGCCGTCGGAGTTCTTGCCGTAGCCCACCTCCGAGCCATCGGGATAGGTCACGTTGACGCTGTTGACGTGACTGTGGTCGTACGGGTCGGTGCGCTCGGTCGCTTTGGTGTCGAACAGGCCCGACCAGCCGACGCCGAACCCGCCGGTGCGCCGCGGATCGCGGGAGTTGTAGTCCCGCACCACCGACAGCGACGGTCCCGGCGTCGGCACGGTGACGTCGGTGGCGCTGGTGGTGTAGTTCTGGATGCTCGGGTCGAAGCCCTGCGCGGAACTGTTCTGGGACAAAGACGAGGTGATCGCCGGCTGCGGCACCTGGATGTTGATCTGGTTCCAGGCCAACACGTTCGAGGAGTAGGTGCCATCAAGGGTCTGGACCGTCCAAAAATAGGACTGCCCGTAGGTCAGTTTGCCGGCCGGTACCGTCCAGTAGTCGTCGTCGATCGGGCCCGAGTCCGCCACCTTGGTGTTGGCGTCCTGCCAGATCTGGAACTGGTACTGCAACGAATCGGCGGAGGTGTCGACGTCGTGCCCGGCTGCGAACAGCCACGGCGTGAGGGTCTGCATGGTCTGCCCGTTGGCCGGCCACATCGAGTCGATCTGCGGCGGCACATCACCCTCGGTGGTCAGCCATAGCGTCGGCTGGAAGCCGTACATGTTGGCCGAGTCGAACTGCTTCCAGTGCAGGCTGTCGTTCTCGATGGCGGCGACCAGCAGGCCGAGGTCGTCGCCGCCGTTGGCCCAGGTCTGCGCGAACTCCGGCGACAGAGGCACGCTGACCCAGTCGCCGACCTCCCGGTTGGCCTTGGTGTTCGTGCAGGCGTTCGGCACGTTCGGCGGCTTGAACTGCCCGTCCATCGAGGTGCCGATGCCGGGGCCCGGCCACGACACCGACTTCGGGTCCCACCAGTCGTTCGGCTCGTTGACCCCAAAGTCTTCCGGCGTGCAGCTGGAGGCCCAGGTGTCGAACAGGTTGAGGGTGGCTGCGTCGATCTTGATCCCGGACCCGTCGATGTCGCTCGGGAAGGACAGCAGCGACCGGGCGGCGACGCTGCCGTCGTAGGAACCGATCTTGATGGTCTGTTCCATCGAGTGGTCGCCGGGGCTGTCCGACTCGACGTAGGTCGTGTTGGGCGTCAGGGTGAAGGTCGGGTCTACGGTGACCGGGAACACCCGGTGCGGGTCGGCCAGCCACTTGGGGTCGAGGCTGATCTTGAGCGCCGGCGTGCCATGCGCGTCGACCAGTTCGTACTTGATCTGGTAAGTGGTGGCCGGGTCGCCGGACGCCGGGTCGACCTTGGAGTCGAACGCGTAGGCCCGAGGGATGCGCTGCATCTCCTTGCCGGCGGAGTCGACCAGGCTGACCGAGCCGTCCTTGGCCAGCTTCGGCGTCAACCCGTTGAGATGCAACGGGAAGGTCCAAGACGAGCCGGCTGACGAGGTTCGCAGGACGACGGACTCCTTGAGCCCCGTCGGCGTCGGGGTCACCGTCAGGTCGGTGTTGGCCAGAATTCCGGGGTAGGTGACATGTTGGCCGGACACCTTCGGCGTCACCGGCACGGCGCCCTGCAGGCCGTAGGAAATGCCGTGCTTGGCGTCCACTGCGAACGACGCCAGCGTGGCATCGTTGGCCTGCGGGGCGAAGTCGACACCGAGTGAGTTCGCCTTCTCGTGCCAGCGCTTGTCGCCGCCGAGCGCGACCATGGTGTCGATCGGCTGCCAGTCGCCATGGCCGTCCCGGTAGTTGGACGGCTCCTGGGTGTACTTCTTGGTGACGGTGCCGTCGGCGTTGCTGAACCAGCTCATTGTCGCCGAGGACTTCGCCGCGTTCCGGTGGCTGGTCTGGGCATTGAAGCCGGCCACCGCCCTGGCCGCCGGCTTCGTGGACGCGCCGACGATGGTTGGGTGGCTGGGCGGATGCTCGGGCGGCAACTCGCCGACGCCCTTGCCGGGCGCCTTGCCAATCCCGCGACCGGCGCGGGTCGCCGAAGCCGGTACCTGGTGGCTCTTGCCGTCCGCGGTGCCGCCCTGCTGCTTGGGCAGATTCCCCCAAGACGGCGACGCCAGCCAGGACAACACATCCATCGGCGACGGCAGATTGATCGCCGGTAGCGCCAGCTCGGCGGCACTGGCCGACTCTGTCGATAACCCGAGCGTCAGTATGACCAACGCTGACAGGGTGATCGCCCTGAGCACTCGCCGACGAGTCGGTCTGATCTGGACACGCGGATCTAGACGCACTTCGTCCCCCCTGAACGAACCCCCCAAATGTTGGTCAAGGTAGATGGCAAGTCGAGGTCACGAACATCCGCCGAACGGCCCAATGCTCGCCCGCTGACCAGCGAGAGCCCCACTAATCGTACGGACCCGCACTTTTCGGGCATCGATGGCGGAGTCGCCGGTGCACCTGGCAGGCTGATGGCGGTTCGAAGGGGGTAGACATGCGCCGTAATCGGTGGTTGCTGATCGCCGCGGTGGTTGTGGCCACGGCCGGCGTCGGGGTGGCGCTGTGGCTGTCCTTTTCGGACCGCGAGCTGCCGCCGTCACGAGCCGTGGTGTACCAGGACTTCCAGGCCTGCCTGCTGACTGGGCCGTCGGGCCTGGCCTCGCCGGCGGCCCAGCCAGTCTGGGCCGGCCTGCAGGATGTGTCCACCCAGACCCGCATCAAGGTGTCCTACCTCGCCATGGCCGAGCCCAACACCGCGGCCAGTGACTCTCCTTACGTGGCAACGCTTCTGCAACGACGCTGCAACGTCGTGGTCACCATCGACCAGGCGGCGGCGACCGCCGCCAACCAGGTTGCCTCACAGCATCCGAACGTTCGATTCCTAGTACCTGAGGGTTCCTCAACATCGACCAACGTGTTGCCGATTCCGACCAAGGACCAGCAAGCCGCCGTCTCCCGGTTAGTACACGACGCGATCCGCTGACTCACATTCGAGTGTCGAAATAACATTCGCATGACTGCCGACGCCGAGATCCGAGCGAGAATCTGGGTCTGCTGCACGAGTAGGTGACAGTGGTAGTCACGCAGCCTGGCTGGCTGACGTGGTCATGATTGCTTCGTATTCGATGGGGGTCAACCGGCTGAGGGCGGCTTGGCGTCTGCGGCGGTGGTAAGTGCGTTCGATCCAGGCCACGATCGCGGTCCGCAGTTCGGTGCGGGTGGACCAGGTGCGCCGGTTGAGAACGTTGTTCTGTAGCAACGCGAAGAAGCTTTCCATCGCGGCGTTGTCGCCCGCGGCGCCGACCCGGCCCATCGAGCCAGTCAGGCCGTGACGCACGAGCGCGCGGACGAACTTTCTTGATCGAAATTGCGATCCGCGGTCGGTGTGCACCACGCAACCGGCGACGCCGTCACAGCAAGCCAACTCAGATGTCACCAATCCGTGCAGCAGACCCACCTGTGCCGGCGTCATTTGGATGGTGCGTGTGCTGGCAACCACCTCCAGGCAGGCCACCTGACCGCCAGCAAGGCATGCCAATCGGACCGCCACAGGAGAGGGATCCTCCCCGACGGCACGCCATCACGCGTCAGCACCTGTTAGCCAGCACAGCAATTCTCTTCACACACAAGGTCTCCAAGGAATACAGTCCGGAATGAGCTCTCCAGCCGTGTGATCGTCAGTCGCTCAACGTGCGGCGAAGTATGCGACGGCGACGGCCACCGTTGCCGGGGGCGGCAGGACGGAATCGGGATTCTGGAGGTCGCCGACCCGAACTGCCCACGTGAGCTTCGACTTGTCAACCGACTCGGTCGCTGTCTGGGGAACGAGGACGTACTCGTTGTCGCGGTCGCACGAGTAGGCGCCGACAAAGCCGTCGGCCCGACCGCCCCAGGCGCCGCCGTCGCGTATCCTGTCGACGCTCAGCTAATCCACCAGAGCTCGGCTCACGGAATCCACCAGAGGGCTGGTCCGTGGTGTGACTCTATTCGCTCGGCTTCGCCGGGGTGGTGGCGGCTCTGCCCGGCCGCTTCTTGGGGCGGTAGCTGGGCCCGTTCATGAAGACCTGATGGCTGGAGTTGATGAGCCGGTCGAGCAGTGACTCGGCCACCACCGGGTTGGGAAACAACGGATACCAGTCAGCCGGCTGCCGGTTGGACGTCAGCACCATGGACGCCCCGCCGGTGGCACGTTCGGAGATCAGCTCGTAGAGGTCGTCGGCCTGCGGCGCGGTCAACTCCCGCATGGCGAAGTCGTCCAGGATCAGCAGCGACGGGCGAGCGTACTCACGCAGGCGGCGCGCCCAGGTGTGGTCGGCGTGCCCGCCGGCCAGGTCGGCCAACGCTTTGCTGGTCTTGGTGAACCGGACGTCGGCGCCCCGGCGGATCGCCAGATGCCCCAACGCTTGTGCGACATGGCTCTTCCCGACACCGACCGGCCCGAACAAGATCACTGACTCGCCGGCCTGCAGCCACCGCAGCGCGGCGAGGTCGCGGATCTGGGCGGCGGGCAGTTTCGGGGACGCGGTGAAGTCGAACTCCTCCAGGGTGGCCTGCCCGAGACCTGTCGTTGTTCCGAACTGGCCCAGCGCCCGTGCGCGTGGCGCTACCCGGGCACGCTGGACGGGCTGACCGAGGCGATGGCCGTGCTCGGCGACGACGGCCGCTGGCACCTGCGGGTGGACGAGACACTGGTCTGCGGAGAAAACCCACGGCGCCGACCGCGCCCGGCGGAGCAGGGCCGGTTCGGCCACGAGCAGTGGTGCTACTGGTGGACCGACGGCGCCGCCTACCGCGTCCAGGCGCCGCTGGTCAGCAGCTCCGAGCTGCCGGCGGGCTCGGTGTGGCGAACGGTGCGGTGGACGTTCACGCTGACCGACACCGTCACCGCGCCCGAACTCGTGCCGCCGGCCGAACTCGTGCCGCCGGCCGAGCGCTGCCCCAGCGCCGAGGCGCGCACGACGTGGCCAGCGCACCACAACCCGGCCACCCCGCTCGGTCGGATCCGCATCCAGCTGGCCGAGCGGTTCGGCACGGCCTGCCACGCCTGCGGCCGTGGGCTGGCGGCCGCGGTCGATCACGACCACCGAAATGGCCTGGTCAGAGGCGTGCTATGTCGCAACTGCAACGCGAAGATCGACAGCTGCCCGCACGTGTCGGGCTGCCCGTGGGCGGACTACCTCGTTGACCAGGGAAACGCCATCGCGTGCCAGTAGGTAGGCGACGCGCGATGTCAGTGGATTCGGCTTGGTGGCCACGGCCGGATGTGTCAGCGATGTCGCCTCCGCGCTGACATCGGGTTGGCCTACTGCTTCGCCTCGTTGTCGACGCTCAGCTAATCCACCAGAGCTCGGCTCACGGAATCCACCAGAGGGCTGGTCCGTGGTGTGACTCTATTCGCTCGGCTTCGCCGGGGTGGTGGCGGCTCTGCCCGGCCGCTTCTTGGGGCGGTAGCTGGGCCCGTTCATGAAGACCTGATGGCTGGAGTTGATGAGCCGGTCGAGCAGTGACTCGGCCACCACCGGGTTGGGAAACAACGGATACCAGTCAGCCGGCTGCCGGTTGGACGTCAGCACCATGGACGCCCCGCCGGTGGCACGTTCGGAGATCAGCTCGTAGAGGTCGTCGGCCTGCGGCGCGGTCAACTCCCGCATGGCGAAGTCGTCCAGGATCAGCAGCGACGGGCGAGCGTACTCACGCAGGCGGCGCGCCCAGGTGTGGTCGGCGTGCCCGCCGGCCAGGTCGGCCAACGCTTTGCTGGTCTTGGTGAACCGGACGTCGGCGCCCCGGCGGATCGCCAGATGCCCCAACGCTTGTGCGACATGGCTCTTCCCGACACCGACCGGCCCGAACAAGATCACTGACTCGCCGGCCTGCAGCCACCGCAGCGCGGCGAGGTCGCGGATCTGGGCGGCGGGCAGTTTCGGGGACGCGGTGAAGTCGAACTCCTCCAGGGTGGCCTGCTCGTCGAAGTGGGCCCGGCGGACACGGCGGGCGATCGCGTGGGCCTCGCGGCGGGTGATCTCGTCGTCGCAGAGGACTTGAAGGAAGTCCAGGTGGCCCAGTTCTCCGCCGCGGGCTTGGGCCAAGCGGGCGTCGAGGGTGTCCAGCATCCCCGACAACCTCAGAGCGCGTAGAGATTGGTGCAGGGTGGGGTCAACAATGCTGCTGTTCAAGGGTTTCTCCTCATCAGGGTGGGCTGCCGCAGCCGGGGGTGACGCAGGCGGCCGGGGTCAACCGGCCGCCTGCCCGGCGGGGTCGCCGCTCACGCTCGCGGTGGGGGCGCCGGTCTGCTCGTGCGGGGTCGGCATGGTGAGCGCGTCGCCGAATAGCAGCGAAGGCCCATGCAGGAACGCCGCGGCCCCACCGTCGCCGGCCGGCCGCTGGACGGGGTCGGCCTCCGCACCCAGCGCCAGGATCCCCTTGATGGTGCGGTAGGACGGGTCACCAGCGTCCAGGGCCTTGCGGCAGGCGGCCTCCAGCCGGTCCGGGGTGTGCTTGTCACGCATGCCCAAGATCCCTTGCGCCTGGCGGAGTTTGAACATCACCCCGCCCTCGGCCAGCGCGGCGATGACCTCGACGCAGGCCGGGCCGACTTCCTCTGCGGTCTTGCGGCACCAGGCCGGAGTCCGCATGTAGAACGCGATCTTCTCCTCCGGGAAGTCGCCCGGATCGGTGCGTTTACCGCGTTGCGCGGCCACGTGGGTCTTGACCAGCTCACCGCGGTGGAACAGCTGCACCATCGTGGCGGTCGAGCGCGCGTCCAGACTCTGCCCGATCAGCCGCCACGGCGCCGAGTAGAGAGCGGTGCCGACCTTCACGTGGCAGTCCGGTCCGACCTTGCCGGTCGACCAGGACGCGAGCACGAACTGCTTACGGGGCAACGGAAGCAGCGCTTCGGCCTCGACCGTCTCGAACATCGACAGCGGCGACGCGCCGTCCAGGCCGCGGTGGGTCCGCCGCCCGGCGACCTCTATACTCCAGAACGCGGCCTCGTCACGCATAGCTTGCAGCGACAGGAACTCCCGGCCCCGCCAGAAGGAGTCCCGGACATAGGGCATCGCGCGCTCGACCCTCGGCTTGTCCTTGGGCTTGACCGCCCGCGCCGGGTCGATCAACGTTCCATAGTGGACAGCCAATTCCGAGTAGGAGCGGTTGATCTTCGGGTCGTAGAGGTCCGCCTTGTCCACCCCAGTGCGCAGGTTGTCGGGCACCAGCCTGCGGGGCACGCCGCCGAAGAAGTCGAACGCGGCCACGTGCGCCGCGGTCCACGCGGTCTGGTCCATCTTCACCACCGGGAAGACGAACATGTGTCGCGAGCAGGCCAGCACCATCACGAACGCGTCGACCCTGTGCCGCGTGCCGGTGGCCGGGTCGGTCCACATCCCTAAGCGGCCGTAGTCGATCTGTGCCTCCTCACCGGCGGGCACCTCCGGGCGCGGCACCGTCACTCTGGAGCGGACGACCTCCTCGGGCAGGTTCGCGGCCACCCACCGCTTCACCGACGCGTAGCTGACCTGCAGCCCGTGCTCGTCACGCAGCCGCTGGTGGATCGTGGCCTGTGTCACCCCCTGGCCGAGCTGGGCGACGATGTAGTCGCGGTGCTCGGCGATCTCCGGCCATGTCGTGGCGCGCAGCGTGGTGTCGACCACCTGCGGGAACCACTCGGCCACCAGCCGCCGCCAGTCCGTCTCCACCAGCATCGGCGGTCCACCCGGTGTGATCCCCGCCGCCTCGGCCGGCGCGAGGTACTTGCGCAGCGTGCCCCGGTCCACTCCCAGGCTGGCTGCGATCTCGCTCTTGGACCGGCCCGCGAACCAATGGACGTAGATCTCGATCAGATCCACCATCTCGAACGTCCTCCTGCCCATCGGCTCCCTCTCCCACTGTCCACAGTGGGCGGAAGCATCTATTCCGGTGGAGGACCAGCCCGAAGCCGGGTACGTCGTCGCCCTGGTGGATTACCTGAGCGACGACCGCCCGGCCTGGTGGATTACGTGAGCGCGACCAAGATCAAATGGTGATTTTCGTGAGCGCCGACATATCCGGCACTTGGCGCCATCGGACAGCTCCAGCCCCCATGGATCGGGATGCGACGTCGCCGTGATCGACCCGATCAGTGTCGATGACGTTGCTTGACGAAGAGTGTGCGCCCAGGGTTGGTCACCGCACAGCAGCGTGACGCGATTAGGGTTCACCCAGCAGATGTCTGCTTCGGCCGCTGACGGTCCACAGGCGACAATGTCGGGCCCGACAGCTGCCGGTGAGGGATAACAGTCGAAGACCTCGTCGTTCTGCGACGTGACCCCATAGCCCGCGGCCGGCGCGCCGGCACGATCTGCGGCCACGATATTAACCACCCGTGTCGCAGACGGCGGCGGATCGACCCGGCGCAGCCCGATCGTGAAAGTGTCCTTGTTCAGAGCGCTCAGCAAGGCGCCTTCGACGCCGCCGAGGGCTAGCGACAGCCCACTACCCAGAATCCCCACCACGACCTTGACCGGCCCGGGTTCGTGATCCCCGGCCACGGGGCCCAGGCAGGATAGTACGGCCTTGCCCAAGGACACGATCGCGCCAAGGTCGGGGTGGGCGGCCAGCCCGGTGGCGTCGATGGCGTCCGACAAGCAGGACAGCGCATCGGCGTCCTTCGAGAGGTCGCCGAGATCGATGCCGAACGCGTCCATTGCCTCCTGCAAGCCGAAAACCAACACCATGCCGAGGTAGAAGCCCGGGTCGGCCTGTCCCTGTACCGTCGCAGGCAGGCTGACGGCGGCGAATCGGTAGGTGACCGACTGGCCCCGGACAAGCAGGCCTTCGGTATGTGGCCGGCTGGTGGCGAGAGCGTCGTAGACCGCGAGGATGGCGGCCTTGCCGAGGTCGGTGGTTCCAGTCGCATCGAGCGTGGCTGTTGGTGCGACACGGATGCGCCACGGCAGGGGCGAGTTGCTGGTCAAGGTGACGGCGGCGCTGCCGTTGTCCATTCTGACGCACGGCCAGGCTGCAGGGTCGGCCTTCGCCGAGTAGTCGCCGCTGAAGGACAGTGTCGAGCCCGCGAGCCCTGGTGCCGACGCTCCCGCGCAGTCGGGGCGCGTTCCAACGAGCCCGGTCATCTGTGCCAGGGCGTGGGCGATGGCGGCACCGACTTTTGTGAAGTCGAGAAACGCGGACCAGAAGTCGCTGAGGTGGTTTACCTGCGCGCTGATGGTGTGGGCGCTGGGCGAGTAGTCGGCCGGGATCAGCTGGGTGTCCGTGGCCCCGGATGGGCGGGTGATCAGGACTGCGGCGTTGCCCGCCGGTGGTTGGCCGGGGGCGGGCATGGTCACCGTCAAGGGTTTCGCCGGCTGGCGGCCGCCGAGGCTTAGCTAGAGATTTAAGGTTGGTGTGCCCACGACGGCACCCGGTTAATCATGGATGAAGCCCTTGGTTGATCATTCCTTCCTGCGACAGTCGGAAGATCACACCAAGGGCTTCGATGATCAGTGTGCACCACACCAACGCCACCGCTGTGCTGGGGGACCTGTCCGGGTTCCGTAAGGCGTTCTACCAGTGTCTGACCGCACGGGCGGACGCGTTGTTCGAGTTGGCCGACGCGGCACTGTGCGCCGAGGGACCGGTCACCTCGCTGGTCGAGTTATCACTGGCCACCGAACACCGACGGGGCCACGGCACCCTGTACGACGGCCTGCGCCAGGGCAAGATCGACATCACCCGATTCCGCAACGTTGTCGCCCGCCAGTCGATCCCCCGCTGCGACGACGGCCGGATCGTGTTGGCCATCGACGTGAGCCACTGGCTACGCCCGGATGCGAACACCAGCCCGGAGCGGCTGTTCTGCCACACCTACGCACGCGGTCGCGGCCAAGCCCAGATCATCCCCGGCTGGCCCTACTCCTTCGTCGCCGCCCTGGAACCCGGCCGCACCTCGTGGACGGCGATGCTCGACGTGACGCGCGTGCGTCCCGACGATGACCACACCGACCTGGCCGCCACCCAACTCCGCGCCGTGGTGGACGCGCTGGTCACCGCCGGACACTGGCACGCCGGCGATCCAGAGATCTGGATCACCGGCGACAGCGGCTATGACGGTCCCCGCCTGGCATTCCTGCTGGCCGACCTCCCGGTCCAGGTGCTGGTGCGACTACGGTCCGACCGGGTGCTTGCCTTCCCCGCGCCGCCACGGCAGCCCGGCGCCCGAGGCCGCAGCACCCGGCACGGAGCCCGGTTCGTGTTCGCTGATCCGGCGACCTGGCCGGCCCCCGTGCGCACCACGACGACCGACACCACCCGCTACGGCGCCGCCCACGCTCGCTCCTGGGATCGGTTGCACCCCAAGCTGACCCGCACGGGCGCCTGGGCCGACCACGCCGGCCACCTGCCGATCATGGAAGGCACGGTGATCCGGCTCCAGGTCGACCGGCTACCCGGCACCGGCACCCCGAAACCGTTGTGGCTGTGGCACTCCACGACCGCGGCAACCGCAGGGCAGGTGGATCGGCTGTGGCAGATGTTCCTGCGGCGCTTCGACCTGGAGCACACTTTCCGTTTCCTCAAACAAACTCTGGGCTGGACCACGCCTCGCGTCCGTACGCCCGGAGCCGCGGATCGATGGACCTGGCTGATGATCGCGGTCTACACCCAGCTTCGGCTGGCCCGTCACCTCGTGGAAGATCGACGGCGTCCCTGGGAGCGAAAGTCGGCAACACCTGCCCGGTTGTCCCCGACCCGGGTCCGGCGAGGTTTTCGCGCGGTTCGCCCGACGGCCGCTTTGCCTGCCAGCGCACCGAAATTCTCCCGGCCCGGTCCTGGACGTCCGACAGGGTCACGAAACTCCCGCCAAGCCCCGGTACACGACCCCGGCAAGCCCAAAAAAACAGACATTGAGGGTTAAATCTCAAGCTTAGTGGTTCGGAACCACAGTTCGATCGCCATGTTGCGGTTCTTGCGCAGAGTGCCGTCCGGCAGCGTGACGGCGGAGGAGGTCCCGTTGAACGTCGCGGCCGACGACGCAGCGGTCGGACCGGGCGCGCCCAGCGTCACGTCCTTGTATTTGGCCTTGTCGCTGCCCAGGTTGATGGCCACCTGGCTGGTCGCGTCGGATCCGGCGGACTCGCCGAGGCGCCAGTAGGAATCGGGCTTGGTGTCCAGCACGGCGCTGCGGTAGTGCGTGCCCGGTTCGTAGCCGTAGGTCGTGCAGCCGCCAAGCGGATCGCACACCTTGGTCAGCTTGTCGCCGTCATAGCTGTACCGCCACGTCAGCGACGTGCCGCCACCCGGACTCGTCGTCACCGACGTCACGTGGGAACCGGTCCAGGCGAAGGAGATGCCCTGCGCCGTCCGGCCGAGCAGCGCCGGCTGATGCACGGAGCTGAGTCGTCCGTTGGTGTAGTCCAGCACCACCGCCTGCCCCCGACTGTCCGTGATGGACGTCAGGTGACCGCCGTTGACCTCGTACTTGCTTCCCGACTTGTCGACGAGATCCCAAACCTGGTCGTTGGGATGGGTGAGCAGCGCGTAGCGCCCTTCCGGCGCGGCGAAGCTGCCGTCCGGGTTGTGGCCGAACCGCACCTGCTGCCCGTCCGGGTAGGTGACCACCACGTTGCCGGAGCCGTCGGCGTCGGGCACCACGGACATGTCGTACTGGGTCGCCCAGCCCTCTCCGAAGGCCAGACCGCGACGCGGGTCGAGGCTGTTGTACGTGCGGGCGACGGAGATGGATGGACCGCCGATCGCCAGCGTGGCGTCCACCGCGCTGCGGTAGAAGTTGCCTACCTGTGGATCGAAGTCGTTGCTGTCGGTGCTGTACGGCGCATTGCCCAGGTGTGAGGTGATCTCGGGCTGCGGCACCGACTCGAACAGCGTGCTCTCCGGCAGGGCCGGGCTCTCGTCGGTGCCGTCGAAGGCGAAGACGCGCCAGAGATAGGTCTTGCTCCACACCAGCTTCCCGGCCGGCACGGTCCACGTGTCCGAGGAGATGTGGCCCGAGTCGAAGCAGTTGACCGGGTTGTTGGCGCTGTCGCGCTCGCACACCTCGAACCGGTACTGCAGCGAACTGCCTGGCGCTGCATCGATCTTCACGCCGTGCGCCCACAACTGCGGGATCAGCGTGGGTGAGGAGTAACCGTTGGGCGGATACTGAGCGCTGATGGCGGGCGGGATGTTGCGCACACCCAACACGAGCCGGGCCGGCGGTATTTGCTCGTCGGTGAAGTAGGGTCCGCCTCGTTGAAACATGCTGAAGTCGAGGTAGTAGTCGCCTGGATCCAGTGCCTGGATGGTGGCGTCGAGGCTGACGGACTGTCCACGCGCCACGTCGCCGGGAAGCTGCGCCGCTTCCTTCATCGCGACCAAGCCACCGCCGGCGGCGTACACGCGGTAGCCCAGCGCGTAGCCGGCCTGGGTCCAGGTGTCGGCGCCCCGGTTGGTAACCGTGATCTTGATCTTGCCGCTCTGCGTGCGAGTGACCGGCGGGTCCGGCACCGGCTGCGTGATGTTGTAGTCGGCGTTGAACGGCGTGTGGGTGACGAACAGCTTGGGCGGGTTGGCCGTGCCGGCGCCGGTGAACTTCTTCCAGCCGTTGCTGTCGGTAGCGGAGCCGCGGACGGTCAGGCCGTAGTTGTGCATGGTGCCGTTGACCCACGCCTGGACCACGTCGCGTCCGGCCGGGCCGAGGTCGATGCCCTCGCCGGCGACCGGGCAGTCGGACTTGGTGTGGCCGGAGGCGATGTATCCGTGTGCGAAGGACGCCTCGGACAGCTCGGGGCCGAAGGCGGGCCCGGGGTATCCGCCACCGGTCCACGGCGCTGTGACGGCGTGGATGTAGACCGGGCTGGGAACGCACGACCAGGACCAGTCGTTGACGATGTACAGCTTGGCGCCGAAGATCTTGTGGTTGCGCAGGACGTTTTCGATGCCGTCGAACTTCAGGTACGTGGCGGTGTGGATGTTGTCGTCGCCGTCGTAGCCGGTCTTCAGCTCGGTGCTGCCGTCGTTCTGGGACCCGTTCTGCACGTACATCGAGGCGCTGGCGTTGGGGCTGGCCACGGTTGGGTCGACCACCACCGGGTACTTGCGGGCGGGGTCGGCGAGCCAGCTCTGGTCGAGGTCGACTCGCAGACCGCCGGGCACCAGGTGGTAGGTCACGCCGGTGGAGGTGGCGGGGTCGCCGGTGTGCGGGTTGCGACTGGCGTCGGACATGGAGCCGGCCGGGATGCTGGCGCGCTCCTTGCCCGTGGCGTCGACCAGCGCGACGCGGCCGTCGAGCAACTCGGCGGTCAATCCCTTGAGCTGCAGCGGGAACAGGAAGCTGTGTGGGGCGTTTGACGAGGCCAGCACGAGGGATTCCTTGATGCCGCCGGGCTGCACGTCCAGCCGCAGGTCGGTGTCGGCGAGCACGCCGGGGTAGGTGACGGTGCTGCCCTGCGCCTGACCGGCGACCGTCCGCGCGCCGTCGAGTCCGTAGCCGAACACGTGGTCGCCGTCGAGGCCGAAGCTGACCATGCCACTGCCACCCGCGTAGCCGGCAAAACGCGCGGCGACCTCGTCGGAACCATTGCGCCAGCCGCCATTGTCGGGCACGAGCGTCGTGTCGATCGGCTGCCAAGTGCCGTCGGGCTTGCGGTAGTTGACGGGGTCCTTGCTGAACTCGGTTGTCTCCGTGCCGTCGGTGTTGCGGTACGTGGACTGGAACCGGCCGCGCTCGTTCGGGACTTCCTTGCTGGTCTTCGGATCGAACCCGCGCACGGCGTTCGGGCCTGTGCTGACGCTCGCGGTGTTGGGCTTCGGCTTGGCCGCAGGGAACTTCATCGACGGGTAGTCGGCACGCAGGCCACGAGCGGCCTGTTGGTTGCCGGCCGTGGTGGCGACCACGTGCCCGTGCTCACCCGGTTGCTGGACCGCGGCGTCGTCGGCCGAACCCCAGCGCTGCTTCGGCGCCAGGGACAACGCGTCCGCCAGCGCGTGCAGGTCGCCGAACAGCGGCGGCGTGACCTGTGAAGCGGTCGGCCCAAACACGCCGACCACAAATACGACCACGAGAAGGCCGACCATGCTACGAACCCGACGCCCACGCGCGCGTCTGACACCGGCAGAAGCCACCGAAATTCCTCCCCCATGAAGGTGCGCACCGAGATGACGCGCGAACAGGATGCGCCAAGAACAACCGTAAAGGCAAGGTGAAATTTCACTTAACACGCCTTTTACCGCCCGTCAAGCAGGCAGTCGAAGTAACCCGAATGCGATCCAGATTACGTAACACGGCCACCGCCAGAAGCACGTCATAGACACGTCACAGCAATGCTGTACGGTCAGCCACCGCCACGTGTGCCACGACTGCAACCAGGCAAAACAAGGGGGACGGGGGAGCTTTGAGAACCAGCAACTTCAGACCTACAGCAACAATTGTCGCCACAACAATCGCGATGTCAGCAATCCTGCCAGCTGGATATTCGCACGCGGATTCGACAACTAGCTGCACGGGGGGCACCCAGATTTTCGCCGCCCTACCCAACGGCATAACCAGGCTGTACAAGCACACGGATCCCGTTGGCGGAACATCCACCTGGGATTCCTCGGCCGACGTGGGCGGCCCGAACGGCGGCAAACTGTTGGGCAGTTCGAACGGGTACGTCTACAACATCCAGCCCAATGGCGACTTCCGGCGCTACCACTGGAACGGGTCGGGCTGGGACTCGACCGGCGGCAGCCAGTTCGAGACCCTCGCGCACGGCTGGACCGGCTGGGACGCCCCCCAGTTCCACAACCGCATCACGATGGACGCCAAGGGCGACCTCTACGAGGTCCCCCGCGACGGAGGCCTGCACGTCGCCCACTACGACGCCGCCGCGGGCAGCTTCGTCGAGCAGCAGATCGACACGAACTGGGGCAACTACGACCTCATCCAGGCGGCCGGCGCCGGCACGATCTACGCCCGGGATCCCAGCGTCAACGGCGGACAGCTCTACCGGTACCAGTACGACACCGCGTCACAACGGTGGCTGGAACGAGCCAAGGTGCTGAGCACTGGCTGGAACCTCTTCGGCGGCATGTTCTCGCCCGGCGGCGACACCCTGTACGGCCACACCGTCGACCCGCACGGCGACCTGCTCTGGTACCACTACACGGACTCGACCAACTCCTGGGCCGGCGGCAACAATCTCGGCTGGGGCTGGGACCCCACCTGGGAGATCACGGCGTTACCGGACACCTGCCGCACGCCGCTGACCACACCGACACCCCCGACGGTGACCGCGCAGGCCCAGCAGGCGACCACACTGGTCGCCAACAGCAATGGACACCTTGAGTACTTCTACGTCGGCGGCGATGGCAGCACCGTCGCCGGCGACCAGGCCGACGTGACCAATCCCAACTCCGCTCGGTTCGCCGCACTGCCGGGTTACCAGTCCTCGACCGGTCGGGTCGGGGCCACCTTCAACGACAACAGCACCGCTCAACTGCTCGCGCTCGGCATGGACGGCGAGTCCCGCGGCTCAGCACAGTCCGCAGTCAGCGGTTCTTGGCCTGCTCTCACCAAGGCGGGCGGCTACTTCCCCACAGCACCCGCCTTGGCGCACGCCTCGGACGGCACCGTCGTGGCCTTCGGGATCGACAGTGCCGGGGGGACCTGGTACCTACCGCAGACCGCAAAGAACGGCGTCCTGACGTCCTGGCGCAGCCTCGGCGGTTCCAGTGTGACCGGCACACCCACCACCGTTGTGCAGGGCAACACGATCCATCTGATCGCCCTGGACACCACCGGCACATTCCGCATCGCCGACTTCACCGGCAACACGCTCAGCGCGTGGACGCCGCTGTCCGGGATCACCGGCACCGGCAGCGCGTCCGCAGTGGTACGCGGCGACTCGCTACAGGTGGTCGCCCGGGACAACACGGGCACCGTCCGCACGATCCGGCAGAACAGCGACAGCACATGGCCGACGTCCTGGACGAGCATCTCCGGCATCACTGCCGCTGGCTCGCCATCGGCGGTGCTCACCGCAAGCGGCACCGTGGAGATCGTGGTACGAGCAAGCGACGGATACATCTACAACACCGGTCCTACCGCCCCAGGCAGCACCACCTACCGGCCGTGGTCTGCTGTCAGCACCGCGGTCAAGACAGTGACCGATCCGTCGACCGCCCTGTTGACCAACGGGATCTGGGTTGTGTCCTATCGGGACACAGACGACCGCACACTTCTCTTCCGCGCAACACAGGCAGCCCCTCAGACGCAAACCCGCGCACAGGAAGACTCCCACGGCTGGTTGTTCGTGGGCGGTGCCCTTCCGGCGCGCGCGAGCTGAGGCCCGACGGTTGGGCTCGGCGGGTTGTCGAGCCCAACCACCATCGCCACACCCACTACAAGGCCAGCGACACCGGTCCACTCCCCATAGATTCGGCAACTACCAACTTGAGTTCGGCGAGACCGAGGCCTGGTGATCATCTAATTAGACGAACGCCTCCACACCACGCGGCAGTCACAGTGCACCTCCTCGATCATCGGGCATCACGAAGAACTCCCGGACCGGGAGCAGCATGCTGCCCGCGTCGTGCGGAGAATGCCAGATGCAGCTCAGTTGGTAGTGGGGCGGATCCCGGTCAGCGCCCGGACCTCCATCTCCTTGCGCTTGGCCACTTCCTCAGGACGCGTGCGCCCCAGCACCGTGCCGACGAAGCCGCACAGGAAGGAGAACGGGATGGACACGATGCCAGGGTTGTTCAGCGGGAACCAGTGGAAGTCCACCGACGGGATCAGCGAGGTCGGCGAACCCGACACCACCGGCGAGAACACGATCAGCGTCAGGCACGAGCACAGCCCGCCATAGATACTGGCCAGCGTTCCCGCAGTGTTGAACCGCCGCCAGAACAACGTGTACAGCATGGTCGACAGGTTCGCCGAGGCGGCGATCGCCAGCGCGAGCGCCACCAGGAACGCCACGTTCTGACCGTTGGCCGCGATACCGCCGACGATCGCCAGGAAGCCGACGACCAGCGCGGTCAGCCGGGCCACCCGGACCTCACGCCGCGGATCGGCGTGGCCGCGCTTGATGATGCTGGCGTACACGTCGTGCGCGAACGAGGCCGACGCGGCCAGCGTCAGACCGGCGATCACGGCCAGGATGGTCGCGAACGCGGCTGCGGAGACGATGCCGAGCAGCACCGTGCCGCCGATACGGAAGGCCAGCAGCGGCGCGGCGGAGTTCTCGCCTCCCGGAGCGTGCAGGATCGTGTCCGTGCCGACCAGCGCGGTGGCGCCGTACCCGATCACCAACGTGCACAGGTAGAACACGAACACGACCCAGATCGCCCACACCAGCGAGCGCCGCGCCTGCTTGCCGTCCGGCACCGTGTAGAAGCGCATCAGCACGTGCGGCAGGCTGCAGATGCCCAACACCAGCGCCAGTGCCAGCGACACGAAGTCGAGTTCGTTGCTGCCGTATTGGGTGCCTGGGTTGAGCAGCGTGGCGCCGAACTTGCTGTTCTGCGTCGCCCTGTCCAACAGGGACGAGAAGTCGAAGCCGAACTTGCCCAGCAGGAACACGCTGATCAGGCTGCAGCACACCAACAGGAACACAGCCTTGATGATCTGCACCCACGTGGTGCCCTTCATGCCGCCGACCAGCACGTAGAAGATCATGATCGCGCCGACGACCACGATCACCACCGACTGCCCGACCCGGTCGTGGATGCCCAGCAGCAAGGACACCAGACCGCCCGCGCCGGCCATCTGCGCGAGCATGTAGAAAAGCGAGATCACCAAGGTGGACGCGGCCGAGGCGGCGCGCACCGGCCGCTGACGCATCCGGTAGGCCATCAGGTCGCCGATCGTGTACCGGCCGGTGTTGCGCAACTGCTCGCCGATCAGCAGCAGCCCGACCAGCCAGGCCACCACCCAGCCCACCGAGTACAGGAAGCCGTCGTAGCCGTGCACCGCGATGCCACCGGCGATGCCCAGGAACGACGCCGCCGACAGGAAGTCTCCAGACAACGCGATGCCGTTCTGTGCGCCGGTGAACCCGCTGCCAGCCGCGTAGAAGTCCGATGCGGTCGCGTGGCCGCTGCTGACCCGGTACACGATGTACAGGGTGATCGCGGCGAACACCAGGAAGATGCCCAGATTGACCAGCGGGCTGCCGATCGTCGTGCTGTCCGCGAGGATCATCGTGCTCATCTGGGCTCCACTTCGGAGTGTGCGCGGATCAGATCCGCGTGTGGATCGATCCGCCGGCGGGCGTAGCGGATGTAGGCCACTGTGATCAGCACCGTGGACCCACACTGGGCGAGCCCGAGCAACAGCCCGACGTTGACCAGGCCGAATACCGACTGGGACACAAAGGCGTGCGCAAGAGACCGACAGCAGCACGTAGGTCATGAACCAGGCCAGGAGCAGGACGCTCATCGGGAACACGAAGCGGCGCAGCCGTCGCCGCAACCGCACGAACTCGCGACTGTCCGCACTGGCGTTGAAGTCGGGACGCTGTGGCGGCAACCCTCGGCCACTGAACACCCGCTGGCGCGGCATGTCGTCCGGCCAGTGAATGGCCAGGTGTTGGGGGTGCTGTGGTCACGTTCGACTCCAGTGCCAACTCGCTGGAAGGGTCCGAGCGTATCAGCGGTTTTACCGGAGTCAACCCGGGTGTGGTGTCCCGGTCATAGGACCACTCGCATGGGGATAACCGTTCCGACACAAGGTAATGACTCACCCGTTCGTGTCGACTTTGACAGTGAAGCCGACAGCGATCAGCCCCGCCATAGCGGGGCCACGCGCAGGACATCCTTCACCGACAACGCATACATCGCTGTCTCTTGTGGACAGTGCGACGACAAAGCCCTGCCCCCAAGGGGCCTCGCTCGCCAGGACCGCGCGGCGCCTGTCCGCGAGCGGTCCGCAAGGACCACGGGGCCATCATCCGCATGTCCGTCTACAAAGGAACATCAGACGAGACGTGCTGCTTCATCGCCCGCGAAGGATCTGGTTGCGGGCCGCTAGTGGGAAGCACGGCCTGGACTGTGGTCGCCCGCGACGCGAGACCACCGGTCCACACTGAGGTTCGTGTGGACGGTGATCCGGCGCGATTGTGTCCTACTCGGCTCGGATCTCGGCCGGGGTGTCCGCGTGCCCGCCGATTTCGGCTTCTCGGCGTAGCCGCTCGACCATGTGCGGGTAGTGCAGCTCGAAGGCCGGCCGCTCGGAGCGGATCCGCGGCAGCGAGGTGAAGTTGTGCCGCGGCGGCGGGCAGGAGGTCGCCCACTCCAGCGAGTTGCAGTAGCCCCACGGGTCGTCCACCTCGACGACCTCGCCATAGCGGTAGCTGCGGAACACGTTCCACAGGAACGGCAGCGTGGACGCGCCCAGGATGTACGCGCCGATGGTGGAGATCGTGTTCAGCGTGGTGAAACCGTCGCTGGCCAGGTAGTCCGCGTACCGACGCGGCATGCCCTCCGCGCCCAGCCAGTGCTGCACCAGGAACGTGGTGTGGAAGCCGATGAACGTGGTCCAGAAGTGCAGCTTGCCCAGGCCCTCGTCCAGCATCCGGCCGGTGATCTTCGGGAACCAGAAGTAGATGCCCGCGTAGGTGGCGAACACGATGGTGCCGAACAGCACGTAATGGAAGTGCGCCACCACGAAGTACGAGTCGGACACGTGGAAGTCGATCGCCGGCGCGGCCAGCAGCACGCCGGTCAGGCCGCCGAACAGGAACGTGATCAGGAAGCCGACGCTGAACAGCATCGGCGTCTCGAAGGTCAGCTGCCCCTTCCACATGGTGCCGATCCAGTTGAAGAACTTCACCCCGGTCGGGACCGCGATCAGGAAGGTCATGAACGAGAAGAACGGCAGCAGCACGGCGCCGGTGGCGTACATGTGGTGCGCCCACACCGTCACCGACAGGGCCGCGATGCCCAGCGTGGCGTAGATCAGGCCCTTGTAGCCGAACAGCGGCTTGCGGCTGAACACCGGGAAGATCTCGGACACGATGCCGAAGAACGGCAGCGCGACGATATAGACCTCGGGATGGCCGAAGAACCAGAACAGGTGCTGCCAGAGAATGACGCCGCCGTTGGCCGGGTCGAACACGTGCGCGCCCAGGTGCCGGTCCGCCAGCAGGCCGAACAGGGCCGCCGTCAGAATGGGAAACACCATCAACACCAGGATGCTGGTCACCATGATGTTCCAGGTGAAGATCGGCATCCGGAACATGGTCATGCCCGGCGCCCGCAGACACACCACGGTCGTCACCATGTTCACCCCACCAAGAATCGTCCCGAGACCAGCCAGGATCAGACCGGTGATCCACATGTCCGCGCCGACGCCAGGCGAGTGGACCATGTCCGACAGCGGGGTGTAGGCGAACCAGCCGAAGTCGGCGGCGCCGCCCGGGGTCAGGAAGCCGGCGACCACGATGATGCCGCCGAACAGGTAGGCCCAGTAGGCGAACGCGTTGAGCCGCGGGAAGGCGACGTCCGGCGAGCCGATCTGCAGCGGCAGCACGAAGTTGGCGAAGCCGAACACGATCGGGGTCGCGTACAGCAGCAGCATGATCGTGCCGTGCATGGTGAACAGCTGGTTGAACTGCTCCTGCGAGAGGAACTGGAGGCCCGGCTGGGCCAGCTCGGTGCGCATGAGCAGGGCCATCGCGCCGCCGACCATGAAGAAGGCGAACGAGGTGACCAGGTACATGATTCCGATCTGCTTGTGGTCGGTCGTGTGGAACAACCGCAGCAGTGCGGATCCCTTGACCGTCGTTCGCGTCGGATAGGGACGCGTAGCGATCGGCTGCGGTACGACAGCGGCCATGGCCTACCTCCTGTGCCCACGAGTCTTGGTGAAAATCGCTGGGGGATGGGCAGGGCGACGCTTGGGGAGTGCTGGCGGGGCGCGGGGGTCGCCCCGCCAGCGGTCAGGGGGTCTCGGCGAGTCGGCGGGTCAGCGCGAGCATCTCGTCGTGCAGCACGGTAGGCAGCTTGTCGCCGATGGTGTCGAACCACTCCCGGATGAGCGGGAGTTCGGCCCGCCACTCGGTGTCATCGACCGCGATCGCGGCCTGAACGTCCTCTAGGGGTGCGTCCAGGCCGGCTAGTTCGAGTGCCGCTGCGGTGGGCACGTAGCCGATCGGAGTGACTACCGCGGACGCGGTGCCCTCGATGCGCTCGACGGCCCACTGCAGGACACGGGAGTTCTCGCCGAATCCGGGCCACAGGAACCGGCTGCCCTCGCCCCGCCGGAACCAGTTGACGTGGAAAATCGTGGGCAGCTTGCTGGCGTCGGTCCGCGTGCCCATGTCGATCCAGTGTTGCAGGTAGTCGCCGACGTGGTAGCCGAGGAACGGCAGCATTGCCATCGGATCCCGGCGCACCACACCGACCTGGCCGGCTGCGGCGGCGGTGGTCTCGCTGGAGAGCGTGGCGCCCAGGAACACGCCGTGCTCCCAACTGCGAGACTCGGTGACCAACGGCACCGTCGTGGCGCGGCGGCCACCGAAGAAGATCGCCGAGATCGGCACGCCGTTCGGGTCGTCCCACTCCGGCGCCAGGATCGGGCACTGCGACATTGGCGTGCAGTAGCGGGAGTTGGGGTGCGCGGCGGGCTCACCGGACTCGGGCGTCCAGTCCTGTTTACGCCACGAGGTCAGGTGCGCGGGCGGCGCGCCCATGCCCTCCCACCACACGTCGCCGTCGTCGGTGAGCGCGACGTTGGTGAACAGGGTGTTGCCCTTCTCGATGGTGCGCATCGCGTTCGGGTTGGTCGTCCACCCGGTGCCCGGGGCGACACCGAAGAACCCGAACTCGGGGTTGACCGCGTACAGGCGGCCGTCCTCGCCGAACCGCATCCAGGCGATGTCATCGCCCAGCGTCTCCACCGTCCACCCGGGGATGGTCGGCTCCAGCATCGCCAGGTTGGTCTTGCCGCAGGCCGACGGGAACGCGGCGGCGATGAAGTGGACCGTGCCCTGTGGGCTGGTCAGTTTGAGGATCAGCATGTGCTCGGCCAGCCAGCCCTCCTCGCGGGCCATCACCGAGGCGATCCGCAGCGAGTAGCACTTCTTGCCCAACAGCGAGTTGCCGCCGTACCCGGAGCCGTAGCTCCAGATCGTCCGCTCTTCGGGGAAGTGGCTGATGTACTTGGTGTTGTCGCACGGCCACGGGACATCAGCCTGGCCGGGGGCCAGCGGGGCGCCCACCGAGTGCAGACACGGCACGAAGTCACGCTCCGTACCCTGGTCGTCCAGGAAAGCGGCCAACGCGGCGGCACCCATACGGGTCATCACCCGCATCGACACCGCCACGTACGCGGAGTCGGTGATCTCCACACCCAGCTTGGGGTTGTCATCGCCCAGCGGGCCCATGCAGAACGGGACCACATACATCGTGCGCCCACGCATCGCGCCCCGGAACTGCTCGGTCATGATGATCTTCATGTCGACCGGGTCCATCCAGTTGTTGGTGGGCCCGGCGTCGGCGCGCTCCCGCGAGCAGATGAACGTGCGGTCCTCGACCCGCGCGACATCTGCGGGGTCGGAGGCGCACCAGAACGAGTTCGGCTTGGCCCTCAGCGGCACCAGGGTGCCCGCCCGCACCAGCTGCGTGGTGAGCCGGTCCCACTCCTGGTCCGAGCCGTCGCACCACACCACCTGCTCGGGCGTGGTCAGCTCGGCCACCTCCCGCACCCACGCCAGCAGCCGCTGGTGGGTGGTCGGCGCCTGGTCCAGACCCGGGACGGTGGTGGTCATCGCGTCTCCTCGTGGGTGACCAGGGCACGGGCGGCCAGGCGGGTCACCATCGGCGTGAGTTCCGGATCGAGCGGGTCGGGCAGGCGCTGGCCGTTCGCGGTGCACGCGGCCAGCGCCTGGGCGCAGGCAAGTAAGACGTCGATATCCGGCTGTGCGCTCGGTGCCTGCAGCAGCGCCCCCAGCAGACCAGGCAGCGCGAGCAGCGGGTGTACGGGATCATCGGCGGCGATCAGGATCGGTCCGCCGAGGTCGGTGCCCGGCTCGACGACGGGCACGCCGCCCCCGACCGGATCAAGCACTGCGTCAGCGCGCTGCGCGATGCGGTGCAGCGGGAAGCCCAGCGCGTCGGCGGGATGCCAGCTGGCGATCTCGCCGACGCCGGCGGCGACCAGCAGCGGACACAGGGTGGGGATCGCGGTGGACTCGACGATCACCACCCGGGCCACGCCTGGCTGCTTGCGCGCCTGAGTGAGCGAAGCAAACAGCTCGGCGGCCAACGCCACTGCGGTCAGCTCTTCCCTGGTGAGGCAGGGAATGCCCCACGCGGTAGACAGGTCGGCCTGCAGAAGGCGGGCCTTGGCCTGGTCGAGGCCGGCGAGGTAGACCGCGTCGACGTCGGTGGGCAGTGTCTGCTGTACCCCGGCGGAGGGGAGGACCACGGCATCCAGGCCGGGAATCGGTAGCGGCAGCGCGATGTCGTCGTCGCCCGTGTCGCCGAGGACGGCCACGCGTGGCAACGGTGCTGCCGCGGCGCCATGATCGCTTCGCGCGATGGTCACCGGTTCTCCTCGCTCAGCACGGCCAGGATCTCCGGATCCACCCAGCCAGCGGTGTCGATGCCGTGGTGGCGGGCGAGTTCGAGAAGGTCGGCCAGTCGCCCGGAGTGCAGCCCCGCCTCGTAGGGGTGTCCGGCCTCCCGTGCCGCCTCCAGCGCCTGCTGTGCGTCCTGGACTCGGGCGCGCAACGCCGCGACGAACTGACTCACCGACCCCGACCCTCCGTTGGTATCCGACGGGTACCCCACCCGGCATGAGGAATCCATAGTCTGCGCAGTTAAAGATACGCGCAAGTCTTCAGGCGTGAGATGTGGGGTACACCGAAATCCACTCCCCCGGTCAGCCGCCGTGACCAGCGCGCACGACCATGACCGGACACGCCGCCTGATGCAGCAACGCGCGGGGAGCCGCGCCCAGGACCAGGCCGGTCAGCGGGCTGCGGCCGTGGCAGCCGACGACGAGCAGTTGGGCGATCCGGGCCTGGTCGAGCAGGCTGCGGGCGGCCCGTTTCGTCGCGATCATGCGCGTCACCCGGACCTGCGGATACCGCTGCTGCCAGCCCGACACCCATCGTGCGAGCGTGTGGTGCTGCTCGGCGTCCACGTCCGCCCAACCGATACCCATCGCAGCTGCGGCATCGACGTCGAACGGCAGGGGATGCCAGGCGTGCAGGGCGATGAGTGTCTCGGCGCGGGCCGCCGCCTGATCGAAAGCGTGCCCGAGGGCGGCATCGCTCAGCGGTGAGCCGGTGACGCCGACGACCACAGGCCCGGTGTCCAGCGGCTGCTTGCGGACGATGACCACCGGGCAGTGGGCAGCGGTGGCCAACGCGAGCGCGGTGGACCCCAGTCGCAGGCCGGAAAACCCGCCCAGTCCACGGGCGCCCGCCACGATCAGGCGGGCTGAGTGGGACTCGGCCAGCAGCTCGGTCGAGGGCTCGCCGAGGCGAACCTGGATGTCCACCTCCAGGGTTGGCGCAGTCCGGTGCACGGTGGCGGCGGCCTCCCACACGCACCGCAACCCCAGGCCGTGCAGGTACTCGCCGATCGAGGTGGGATGGCGTCGCGGGTCGACCGAAGGCGGCTGGAGCGTGTGCACCAGTCGTAGCGGCACTCCTCGGCGTACCGCTTCGGCGGTGGCCCACCGCACCGCGTGCCGCGCGCACGTCGAGCCATCCACGCACGCCACGATCGGCCGGGGGCCGGACTCGGTCGCCATCTCCGGTGGTGCCGCCCTACAGATCGTTGCCGGCGTAGGACAGGTTGAAGCTCTTGTTGACCAGGGGGAAGTCCGGGACGATCGTGTCCGCCAGCGCGACCGGCAGCGCGGGCCAGTTGAAGAAACTGGGGTCGACGATCTTCACCCGCGTGAGGGTGCCGTCGGCGGCGAATTCAACACGGTGCACGATGGTGCCGCGCCAGCCCTCGACGATCCCGACGCCTGTCCCGGACACCGGACCTGCGGTCGTCGTCGATGGTGTCTCGTCGCGGTCGCGGGCGTCATGGAGCAGCGCGATGATCGCCGCGATGGACTCCTGGATCTCCCCGGCGCGGACCAGGAACCGGGACAGCACATCACCGTCGGTCCGACTGTGCACGGTGCGCGGCAACCCGGTGCGCAGGAACGGATGGTCCTGGCGGGCGTCCACTGTCAGGCCGCTGGCCCTGGCGACATAGCCCAGCGTGCCCAGGTCGGCGGCCTGCGTCGCGGCGAGCACGGCGGTGCCGGTGAACCGGTCGTTGACCACGCTGTTGTCGAGGGCGAGCGCGACCACCTCGGCGATGTCGGCGCCGATGGTCGTGAGCAGGTCGGGATCGGGCGGCCGCACGAGAGTGGTTCGGCCGGGGTGGATCGCGCCCCGCAGCAGCCGGTGCCCGGTGACCTCGTCGTTGACCCGCAGGAGTTGTTCGCGGATCCGCTGGGCGTGGGCGTTGAGGATGCTGTGGCCGACGTCGTTGCACAGGGCGCCGATGTCGGTGACGTGGTTGTAGAGCCGTTCCAGTTCCAGCAGGATCGCCCGGGACCGCTGGGCTGCCTGTGGCACGGGGATGCCGAGGGCGTCTTCGACGGCCAGGCAGAAGGCGAGGTTGTGCCCGACGGCGGTGTCGCCGCTGACCCGCTCGGCCAGTTCGACGCCGGCGTCGGCTCGGCGGCCCTGGAAGAGCTTCTCGATGCCCTTGTGTACGAACCACAGGCGGGCCTTGAGGTTGAGGATGGTCTCGCCGACCACGGAGAACCGGAAGTGGCCGGGTTCGATCATGCCGGCGTGCACGGGGCCGACCGGGATCTCGTACACGCCGGGGCCTTCGACGGTGCGGAACGGGTAGGGGCCGTCGACGTCGCCGAACGCGGGCGGGTCGCCGGCGTCGGCCAGCATCGGATACCAGCCGCGCGGCCAGTGGAAGTGCCGGACCAACCTGCGGGGCAGCGGATGGTCGTCGGGCACGATCCCGTACAGGTCGCGCATCTCGCGCTCGAATCGCCCTGCGGGGAAGGAGATCCCGGCCAGGCTCGGCACGTGCGGGGTGTCCGGGTCCAGTGGCACGTGCAAT
>NZ_KK037166.1:10844671-10849796 GCF_000568255.1 Kutzneria sp. 744 | reverse complement strand
GCCCAGTTCGCTGGCGAACACGCTGAACGGCGGCAGCCCGATTAGGGCGAGCACCCCGAACCCGAGACATCCGGCCAGCAGCGGCTGGCGGGCCGCCAGGCCGCGGACCTCGCTGATCTGGCTGGTCCCGGTGGTCTGCAGGACACGGCCGGCGCCCACGAACAGCACTCCCTTGGCCAGGCCGTGGCCCAGGATGTGCAGCAGCACCGCGGCCACCGCCAGGGGGCTGCCGACCGCGGCCCCCAGGGCGAGCAAGCCCATGTGCTCGATGCTGGAGTAGGCCAGCATCCGCTTGTAGTCGCGCTGCGCCAGCAGCAGCGAGGCCGCCACCACGAGGGAGGCCAACGCCATGACTATCAGCAGGGCGCGGACGAACCCAGGCCCGAGGGCGGCGTCGGCGATCACCTTCACCCTCAGGATCGCGTAGAACGCGACCGAGAGCAGCACGCCGGACATCAGCGCCGACACCGGCGCCGGGGCCTGGGAGTGCGCGTCGGGCAACCAGGCGTGCAGCGGAGCGAGGCCGGCCTTGGTGCCGAACCCGATCACCAGCAGCGCCACGGCGATCCGGGTGACGCCCGGGTCGAGGGTGTGCGCGCTGGCGACCAGCGCGGCCCAGTCCAGCCCGGGTGCGCTCGGGGTGTGCTGGGCGGCGTAGTTGAGCAGCAGCGTGCCCAACAGGGCCAGCGCGATACCGGTCGAGCAGATCACCACGTACTTCCACGCCGCCTCGACCGCCGAGCGGGTGCGACGTTGCCCGACCAGGAACGCGGTGACGATGGTGGTGGCCTCGATGGCGATCCACAGCACCCCGAGGTCGGCGGCCAGCACCGCCAAGGCCATCGCGGCCAGGAACGCCTGCACCAGCAGGCTGTGCCGGGTCGCGGTGCGCGGGCTCGCGCGACCGGCGTCGATCTCGGCGGACAGGTAGGCCGGGGTCGCGGCGGTGGCCAGCAATCCGACCGCGCCGATCACGATCAGCATGAACGCCGACAACGCGTCCACCCGCAGCAAGCCAGCCAGGGCGACGTGCGGGCCGGTCGTGGCGACCTCGACAGCGGTGCCGATCGCGGCGGCCAACACCAGCGCGGCGCTTGCGGCGCTGACCCATCTCGTGGCGGGGCGCCACCCCACTAGCAGGTACACCACCGCCCCCAGCACCGGCAGCAGCACGGGAACGAGCGTCAACAGGGTGATCATCAGTCGTGCAGCTCCCGCAACTCGTCCAGGTCGGTGTCGCCGAAGGTCTCCCGCATCCGCGTGGTCAGGATCCGCAGCACCAGCACCGCCAGCAGCACGTCCAGCGACACGCCGAGCTCGACGATCAGGCCGACGCCGGCGGTGGTGAGGAACCCGACCGCGGTGATGCCGTTGTCCATCAACAGGAACCCGACCAGCTGCGACAGGGCGCGGCGGCGGGAAAACAGCACGAAGAACCCGATCAGGAACACCGTGACGCCGACTGGGATCGCGTGCGTGGCCGGCGAGGGCGCGAGCGTGACCAACGGCTGCGAGACGGCGTAGGCCAGCAGCGTCAACAGCGCGGCCGCCAACAGCGACGCGGCGACGTTGACCAGCGGCCGGGTCTCTCGCCGGGCCGGACCGGCCTGCGCGAGGGCCCGGCGCAGCAGCCAGGGCAGCACACCGGCGCGCAGCACCAGGATCCCGACCGCCACCCCGCCGAGTTCGGCCGAGCCCTCATGCACGGCCAACACCTCGACCAGCGCGGCCAACGCGAGTCCCTGCGCGGCGAACACCCCGATGATCACGACCAGCTCGCGGCGCCACAGCACCAGCACCGCGGTCAGCAGCAACCCGCCACAGGCCAAATCCAGTAGCTGGACGTAGGTGGTGTCACTCACGATGACGACGAGCTCCTTGTCAGGCCAGAAAGAACGACGCGGCGACCGCGAGCAGCGCCAGCAGGAACGAGCCGGCCAACAACTCCGGCACCCGGAACAGCCGCAGCTTGGCCAGGAACACCTCGCCCACCGCCAGCGCCGCGCCGAGCACCGTCACCTTGACCGCGACCGCCGCCACCCCGCCGAGCACCGCCAGCGGGCTCGCCGAGGTGGCGATTCCCCAGGGCAGGAACAGGTTGGCCAGCAGACCAAGGAACACCGTGAGCCGCATCGCCGAGGCCAACTCCACCAGGGCGAGGTCCGGGCCGGCGTACTCCAGCACCATCGCCTCATGCACCATGGTCAGCTCCAGGTGCGTGGACGGGTTGTCCACCGGCAGCCGCCCGGTCTCCGCGACGATCACCACGACCAGGGCGACCGCGGCAAGCAGACTCACCGGGGAGATCACCCGCGACGGATCGTCCAGTGTGGACGCGATGATCGCGGCCAGGTTGGTCGACCCGACCCGTACCGACAGCGCGAAGATCGCGACCAGCAGGGTCGGCTCGACCAAGGCGATGATGGTCATCTCGCGGCTGGCACCCATGCCGCCGAACGCTGTGCCGGTGTCCAGCCCGGCCAGCGCCAGCGCCACGGTGCCCAATGCCAACAACGCGACCACCACGAACAGGTCCGCCACCGGATCCAGCGCGGAATCGACGGTCACGAACGGGACCACGACCGCGACCACCACCGTGGTAGCCACCAGCACCAGCGGCGCGAACCGAAACACCTCGCTCGTGCCCCGAGGCGTGATCGGCTCCTTGCCGAACAGCTTGCGCAGGTCCCGCCAAGGCTGACCGATCCCGGCACCCGCCCGGCCTTCCAGCCTCGCCCGGACCTGCCGCATCACCCCAACAAGCACCGGAGATCCGGCGATCACCAGTAGCGGTTGCACCACGCCGCCGACGATGCCCAGCGCGCTCATCGGGTCACCGCCAGCACGAGGAGCACCGCGATCACGGCATAGAAGCCGTAGCCGAGATAGCGGTGCACGCTGCCGGTCGCCAACCGTCGCCCGACCCGGCCCCAGGCGCTTACCAGTTTCAGGACTGGTTGGTAGAGGCGGCGTTCGATCCGATCGGGCACCCTGCGGCGGTAGGCCACGGCCTCCACCAGGTAGCTGGACTCGCGGGTGTGGGTGACATCGACGTCGGTCTCCGGCTGCAGCACGTTGTCGAACACCCGCTGTAAAGGTTCGGCGAACGAGGTCGCGGTGTACTCCATGCGCGCCGACAGTGGACCGGCGCCGCAGTCCCACAGCCGCGCCGCACGCCTGGCCCGTCGGGTCGCGACCACGCGCAGCACCCCGACCGTGAGCATGATCGCGGCCACCAACGCGACGGCGAGCATCAGCGGCGACAGTGAGCCGGCGACCTCAGCCAGCCGCACGGTCACCCCGTCCACCACCGTGGGACTGTCGGCCGACCCCACCGTGCGGGCGGCCACCGAACCCAGCGCGGGCAGGACCAGGGTGGGCGCCAGCGCCAACACGACCGCGCCCACACCGGCCAGCCCCATCCCGACCAGCATGCTGACCGGACTCTCGCTCGCCTTCTCGGCCGCAGCACTGCGGGGACGGGCCAGGAACCCGACACCGAACGCCTTGACGAAGGTGGCGACCGCGAGCCCGGCGGTCAGCGCCACCGCGGCCACCGCCACCGGCATCGCGATCGCCGTGGTCACCCCGGACGCGGGCAGACCGTGGATCAATGCCTGCAACAGCAACCACTCGCTGACGAACGCCGTGCCCGGCGGCAACGCCGAGGCGGCCAGCGCGCCGAGCCCGAACGCCGCCGTCGTCGCCGGCATCCGGGTGCGCAGCCCACCCAGGGCGTCCAGATCACGGCTGCCGGTGGCGTGCAGCACCGACCCAGCGGCCAGGAACAGCAGCGTCTTGAACGCCGCGTGGTTGATCACATGCAGCAGTGCGGCGGCCAGCGCCAGCCCCGCCAGCACGGTGTTGCCCGCGGAGGCGAACATGCCGGCCGCGCCGACCCCGACCAGCACCAGCCCCATGTTCTCCGTCGTGGAATAGCCCAGCAGCCGTTTGAGGTCGGCGCTCATCGCCGCCTGCAGGATTCCGTAGACCGCCGATGCCGCCCCGAGGACCAGGACCAGCAGCCACCACCACCGGGGGCCGCCGCCGAGCAGGTCGAACCCGACCCGCACGATCCCGTACACGCCGAGGTTCACCATCGCTGCCGACATCAACACCGACACGTGACTGGGCGCCTCCGGGTGCGCCCGGGGCAGCCACGCGTGCAACGGCACGATCCCCGCCTTCGAGCCGAACCCCACCAGGGTCACCACGAACACCACGTCGGCGACACCGGGCGGCAGGTGCCGTGCGGCCTCCCGCAACGCGGCGAAGGAATCACCGGTGGCGTTACCGGCCAGCACCACCAGGCCGATCAGGATCGCCACCAACCCCAGGTGCGTCATCACCGCATACCAGCGCCCGGCGACCGCGACCTCCGGGCGCCGCTGATGCTCGGCGAGCACCAACAGCAGCGAGAACAGGGCCATCAATTCCCAGCACACCAGGAACGTGCCCACGCTGGCCGCCACCGGGACCAGCAGCATCGCCACCACGAACAGCGGGAACACCGCCTGCACCAGGCGCCCGTCCAGACCGTGGCGGGCATAGCCGATCCCGTAGATGCCCGCCGCCACCGCGACGCCTCCCGTGACGACCAGGAACACCCCACTCAGGGTGTCCACCGTGACCATCACACCCGACAGCGGCAGCAGCGCGGGCAGCGCGAGGGAGAACGTCTGGCCGGACACCGCGCAGATCCCCGACACCGCCCCGGCCGCGCCGCAGGCGGCCGTGCCCGCGCCGACCGCGGTCGCTCGTATCCGTTGCGGTACAAGGATTGCCGCGATCGCGGACAACGGTCCTACAGCCACGGCCACGCCGAGGCCCAGTTGTGCGAGGTTCATCGACCGGTCAGCTTCCGCAGCGCCTCGACGATCGCTTCCGGCCGCGGCGGGCAACCCGCGATCTCCACGTCGACCGGGATCACCTCGCGCACCGCGCCGGCCACCCCGTAGGCGCCCGCGAACACCCCGCAGTTCCGCGCGCAGTCCCCGACCGCGACCACTGCCTTCGGTGCGGGCACCGCCTCGTAGGTGCGGCGCAGCGGTTCGGCCATGTTGCGGGTCACCGGTCCGGTCACCAGCAATGCGTCGGCGTGCCGGGGCGAGGCCACCAGCCGGGC
>NZ_KK037166.1:10736295-10844571 GCF_000568255.1 Kutzneria sp. 744 | reverse complement strand
AGGAGCGGAAGGTGGTGTCCTGCACGGCGAGGAAGTGCACCGGGATGGGTTGGTGGTATTCGGCGGGCGCGGGCGGCGGTCCCTCGCGGCGCGTGTTCTGGAAGTACTGGTAGTAGGTCGCGACGTGCGGGGTGAGTACGTCGACGACCAGGCGCGGTGGGGTCAGGGGCAGGGCGTCGGTGATGGTGACGGTGCCGCGCTGGGCGGACTCGTTGGTGTCGGCGGTGCCGGTCGGTTCGTCGGGGCGGGGACGGGGCGCGCCGCACACTCGGATGAGCTCGGTGCGCTTAGCACTGCGGGCGGCGAGGCCTTTGAGGCTGGATCCGGGAATGATCGGCACGCCGTAGGTCGGGGACATGCTCAGGCCCGTTTCGTGGACGGTGTCCTCGCCGTGGCCGACGACCAGGCGCCACAGTGGGCTGAGGTCGATGCCGATCGCGACACGCGGGGCCTCGGTGGTGTGGCGGGCGGCCAGCGCGCGGGCGGCGGCGGCGCGGCGCTGCTGCAGCGCGATCAAGTGGGCGTCCGGAACAGCGGCCGCGGCCTGCCGGACGAGGGTGAGATCGCCGAGGCGGCCGCGCTGGTCGGCCTCGGCCTGGTCGGGAGTCCAGGGTAGATATTAGCACTGCCCCGCGCCGCCGGCTCCGCTGTGTCCGTTTCTGGTGCCGGTGCGGACATCGGGGAAGGGGCGGTGCGTAGGTCCTCCAACAGCTCGACCTGCCCGGACAGCACGCCGGTCAGGATCGCGCGGGCCACCGCCAGCAGCTCGGCCACCCTGGGGCTGGTCAGGGAGTAGAAGACGTTCGAGCCTTCTTTGCGGGTGGCCACCAGGCCGGCCCGTCGCAGTACCGCCAGCTGCTGGGACAGGTTGGCCGCCTCGATGCCCACCTTGGGCAGCATCTCGGCCACGGCGTGCTCGCGTTGGCTGAGCAGTTCCAGCACCCTGATCCGCGCCGGGTGTCCCAAGGTCTTGAAGAATTCGGCCTTGAGCTGATAGAGCGGCCTACTCATGCCAGCCCCTCGCGGGAGCCGATGTCCATCGTCGTCATGTCGTCGATCCTTCCTCGTCCGCCCTCGGCACGAGGACCGACCACATGCTTCCGCAGGACTCAACAATTGCAGACCTTAGCAAGTCTTCAGGACGCATGGTAACCGGACACCGGACTGAGCTCGGCACCCACGTGCTGTTTGCAAGACTGCCCCGGTGACCACTGCCGATATCACCGCCCGACAAGCCCTGGTTCGTCGCGGCTTCGCCCTGGAATACGCCACTCTGGGCTGGAACGTGGTCGGGCTGGTCGTGCTGGCGATCACCGCGATCGGCGCCCGGTCGGTCGCGCTGGCCGGGTTCGGGTTGGACTCGCTGATCGAGATCGGCGCCTCGGTGGTGGTGATCTGGGAACTCTCCGGCACCGACGAGGATCGGCAGCGCCGCGCGCTACGCCTGATCGGAATCGCGTTCGCTCTGCTCACGGCCTACCTGACTGTCCAGTCCACCCTCGTGCTGGTCACCGGCTTCCATGCCGCGCACAGCCCGGTCGGGATCGTCTGGACCGCGCTCACCGCCACGGCGATGTTCGCGTTGGCAGCCGGCAAGGCCCGCACCGGCGCCGCGCTGGACAACCCGGTCCTGCGCACCGAGGGCAGGGTCACCCTCGTCGACGGCATCCTGGCCACCGCGGTGCTGGCCGGTCTGCTCCTCAACGCCATGCTGGGGTGGTGGTGGGCCGACCCGGTCGCCGGCTACGTGCTGGTGTTCTACGCCGCCCGCGAGGTCCACGCCATCATCACCAGCCAGCACACCGAGCGACACTGATGCCGATCCTGAAGCTCTTGGCGTTCGTCCTGCCGCTCGGGCTGGATTCCTTTGCCGTCGCCGCCGCGATCGGCGCCTCTGGGCGACTCCCAGCACAGGTGCGGTGGCGGATCTCGGTGCTGTTTCTGGCGTTCGAGGCGGGATGCCGCTGATCGGCGTCGCGCTCGGTGCGCCCCTGGCCCACGCGATCGGCGACACCGCCGACTACGTCGCCGCCGCTGCGGTCATCGCCATCGGAGCCTGGATGCTGCTGCACGGTGACGCCGATGACGAAGAGGAGAAAGCCAGCCGGCTCGTCAGTGCCCACGGTCTGGCGCTGCTGGGACTGGGCGTCAGTATCAGCCTCGACGAGCTGGCCATCGGCTTCAGCCTCGGTCTGACTCACCTGCCCCTGATCCCGGTCATCCTCGCCATCGGCGCCCAAGCCTTTGCCGCCGCCCAACTGGGCCTGCACCTGGGCAACCAGATCGCCGAACGCTACCGCGAAGCCGCCGAACGACTGGCGGGCATCGTCCTGATCGCCCTGGGCGTGTTCCTGGCTACACAGCGGCTGCTCGCCTGAGAAGGCCGCACGCTGGCAGCGAGCATTCGTTCGCCGTGATCAGCTCCCACACGGCTCGGCGAGCCGGATGTGACCTGCCGGACCGACCCGGCCACCGCCGGGCTCCCTCCTCACCATCACGTTTCAGGGTCGGGATGGAAGAGCCCTGACTGAGGACGCCGGGATCTTGGTGATCTCCTTGCGGAGGTTGGTGTTCTCGATGGTGAGCACGTGCATGGCGCGGGCGAAGGTCTCGCTCGCGATCCGGTACTCGTCGCGTTCTTCCCGCAGATTCTTGATCTTTTCCTTCAGCGTGGCGATCTCCTCCCGCAGCGTGATCTCACTGTCCGGGACGCCGTCACGGGCCTTGCGTTCGGCATAGAACAGGTCTTTGAGGTCGGTGTGCTTGTGCGTCAGCTTGTTGCGTTTCACCCCTGCTTCCTCGGCGAGGGTCACGATGTCCAGGGCACCAGAGGATCGCAGAGGAGTGCCGGCCAACAGTCGGCTGATGGCCGCGGCGATCGCCTGTCGCTCGTGCTCGTCAGTCATCGGCGTTTCCCCTCGTCACGATGCGGGAGCGAACGTGACGGTCGACGATCGCTTGAAGAGTGGGGATCCGTTGCCGGTGGCGGCGCTGGAGGGGGATGGGTGTCAGCGGGTTCGCGGCCTCCTCGGCAAGTCTGGTCATCTCCAGACGGAGACGGGTGATGTGCTGGTCGGTGCGGGAGATATTCGAGCAAGCGGGGTCGCAACGGTCAGTGGCCGGCGGTCGGTCGCGTTTGCCTCCCAGAGCGCGGTCGGGGTGGCACAGCGCTTTCGCCGGGTCGTTGTTACAGGTGAGGAACGCCTCGGGATTGTCGTAGACCTGGAACTCCGGCTCGCGCAGGACCGCCTCGGTCTGTTTGGGGGTCAGGAACATGCCCTCGAAGCGTGTCTTCGCGTCCGCTGCGGCTTTGATCATCCGCCGGGCGGCGGGGCCGGACACGCCCTCACCGTGCTCGATGCGGTCGGACAGGTCGCTGAGGTAGTCGGCCATCGACCGGGCGGTCTCGATGTCCAGGACCCGGCCAAGGCCCTGGCGGGCTCGGCCGCTGTACTTCTGTCCCGTTGCGGTGCGGAGGTGCCCGTATTGAATGGCCAGCGCGATCCGCCCGCCGGGTAGGCGCGCGATATGCCAGGCTACCGTCCTGCGGAATCGCCCGAGGGTGATGTGACCGTCTGGATCATCAGGGATCCTCTCGCTGTGCAGGCCCCGTTCGGCCACGAAGGCGTTGACCCAGGCGATGAACTCGCGGACGCGGTAGCTGGCGCCAGCGGTACTCATCGCCTCGCCAGTACGGATCGTGTTCCTCGTGCTCTCCGGCGTCCACGGTTCGTGCGCCGGGAACAGGAAGCGGCTGGTGGCGATGCGTTCGAGCACCCGGACCGCCTGGGCCACCGGGAGGATTGTCGTCCACGGGTCGTTGCGTGGCAGTCCTTCTGGGACAAGTTGGCCGTCCTCGTCGTAGGCGCCCTTGAGGAAGTTGCCCCGCAGCTCGTAGCGAAGGGTTCCGGTGCCGTCGTCGTCGGGTTCAGGACAACAGCCGACCTGCAACTCCAGGGCCTCCCCGCCCCTCAAACCGCTGAGATAGGACACCGCGACCAGGCACGCTGTGGACAGCCGTCGCATGAGTCCGGGCGCGTCGTGGAAGTTGATGTGCGTCGTCCATGGACGGCCGTGGAGTTGGCCTCGGATGGGGATCTCCAACGGTGTCTCGGTACTGATCGCGAGCCCCGGTTTCCCCAGCTTCCGCCGACGACCGCGGTATCGCGACAGGACGTTGTGCACCTGCTTCACGCTGGTCTGATAGACGGCAGCCAGATACATGTCGGCGACCCCGAGCGTGCCTTTGGGGGCAGCGCCAGGCAGCGGGATGCCTTCCGCCGCACAGTGTTCGAGGAACATCCTCAGTGCGGCGGAGCCGCCGGGGCTCGCGGTGTCCTGAATGCGTGCGGTGAGTCGCTGGTACTCCGTCCACGCGGCGATCACGTCGTCGCTGAACTCGTCGACGAACCGCAACGCCCAGATCAGCAGCGGTGACATGACGGCCGGATGGATCGGCCAGGTTCTGTTCTCGGTGCTCCGGCCGCCGGTGGGCAGGTAGTCCTTGATCGCCTCGGCTTCCCACGGCGGCATCGGAATGCGGTCCTGGACAAGCAGATGCGGAGCGAATCCCCACAGGATGCTGACCGCGTACAGGTTCCCGACCGTGGCCGTGGTCGATCGCCCCTGGCCCTTGGCGTGGCGCGCGTAGTCAACGAGGATGTCCTCGTCGACATCACGCAGGTCGGCTATCCCGCGCTGGACCAGCCACCGAGCGAACTGACGCCACTGGCCGACAACACCTTGCACCGTACCAGCCGCCGGCCATTTCACGCGGGCGGTAGACGCCCGCTCCAGCAGTTCTTCCGGAGTCGGCAAGTTGGTCAGCGCCCACCCCGCCCGGCGAAACGACTCCCGCAACACAGCGGGGAACGTGTCCCAGGCGACCGAGCGGCCTTCCTCGTGGGCGCGCAGGGTGAGAGCGTTGAGAATCCACCGGTCGGCGCCGTAGCGGGACACACTGGTGGGATCCAGACCCTCCGGCAGACGCGCGCCGCTCACGAACGGGTCGTCGTCGCGGACGTGCCATCCGGCCCGATCGCCTGGGCCGTGCCGCAGTAGGACGGTCACGCGTCGAACCCCCGGCGGAGTAGTCGGTCGATGAGATCTCGATCGGAGCCGCTGATCGTGCGCACGGCTTCCTGCTGCTGGGCGCCGGTCGTGTGCCGTGTCAGCAGCGAGGACAGCCGAAGATGATGCTCGCGCCAATCCAGCTCCCACACCTCGGCCGCCACCGTCGCGCGCAGCGACTCCAAACAGTGGTGCAGATAGACCAGCCTGGGTAGGTGTCGCCGAGTCGCGATCGCGTTCTTGCAGGCCAAACACCACAGGAAGGACGCGGTGCAGGGACCAGGACCGGTGATGGGGCTGTTGTCGAAGTCGGTGCACGCGCTGGTGGCGGTGTCGTGTTTGCCGTCCAGGATCGCCTGCGCGAGGTCGGGGTGGTCGGAGAGCTCGATCAGCACATCGGCGTCCTCTCCCAGGAGCATTTTCATCGCGGTGATCGTCCGGGCGTGTTCCAGCGCGTCAGTGAGGCCCTCGGCGATGGTGTGCTTGGCCTGCTCGCGGGTCGCCGGGTCGGGCAGCATGTAGACGGTGTCGTGGGTTTCCTGGCTGTTGTGTGCGGGTTCCTTGCGGATCAGGACCTGGACGGTGCGGCGGATGCGTCGCAGGCTCACATTCATCGCGCTGCCGTCAGGGTTGTGGAGATTCGCGTGCGCGGCGAACTGCTGCATGAGGTCGTTGTCCGGTGGGATGCCCAGGCGAAAGAGTTGATCCTTCCGCCGGGGATTCCGCAGGCGGCAGATCAGCAGCCGATCCGTTGGTGTGCCCCGCAACTGGAGGTACTGGCGGGCCAGGTCCGTCGCTTCGATCGCGCGGCCCATCAACCGTCCAGGGCTGTCGGGTCCGGCATCGACTAGGTTGTTGGTGGTGTAGCGCAGGTGGACGGGCCGACGAGCTTTGTGGACCTCCACCAGGTGGATGTCAAAGTCGTCAGCCACCGCCGGGTCGTGTTCGGGGATCCGCATCCTGTGGAGCACCGATTTGTTCCAGCTCTCGCTGGCGACCAGCAGCACCGACAGGGCACAGGCTTCTTCAGGGGTCAGGAACAGGCGACCCCAGGTCAGTTCCGGATCGTTGCCGCCCAGCAGCCGCACAGTGGACTCCGACACGCGCCGCCGGGGCCAGCGGCTTCGGGTCAGGGGCACGTCGCCGGTGCGCAGCAGGCAGTCCAGCGCGGCGCCGATCCGATCCTCGTCCGTGCCGTCGGGGATCTGCCCGTTGTACCAGCGCCGCAGATGCTCGCGGTTGGTCCTGATCCGAATCAACGCGGTGTTGAACATCGTCGCCGCGGCCCCCTTGATGCGGTCAAGGTCCTGGCGCCGGTAGGCGACCTCTGTGATCTGCTGGCGGTGTGTACCGACGCGCCGGTCCACGGCGTGCAGTGTCTCCACGGGAATCCCCTCAACCTCGGGCAGCAGCCGCTTGAGGTAGAGGATCATGGCGACGCCATGGCGGGTGTCGGGACACGAGAGCTTCCAGGACGCCCAGACAGCCGGGGTGATCTCGGCCGCCGACCGAGGTGGCCGCTCCAGATCCGCGAGGTGGCGCGTGAACCGGCGAATCGCGTAGTAGCTGTTGTCGCAGGTGTCCCAGGCGCGCCAGCGGGCGGATGGTCCCGCCAATCGGGCGAATCCGGCCGCGAGTGCCTGCTTCAGCACGAGGCTGCCGGCGAGCCTGGAGAAGTCCCACGTGCCTTCGACTCCTCCGCTCTCACCGAACAGGGTGAACACCAGGCCGGTCTCGTCCACTACGTCAGGGCGGACGTAGGTCGCGGTCGGCAACGTCGCCTTCCGCCGGTTGCGGCCGGAACTCACGCGTCCTCCGCTGTGGGGTTGACGTCCATGACGAGACGGCTGGAGTGCGCGACCCGAGTCAAGATCGCGTCGAGGTCCTCGCTCTCGTTGCCGTCGAGGATCGAGCGCAACCGTAAGCCGTTGAGGGGCGCGAGGTAGATCGTGCGCGTGGTCTCCTCGCTGCTGTGCCCGAGCAGGTCCTTGACCAGCGCGAATGCGTCACCGTAGATCTTGCGGGCGTGATCACGTTCGGACCGATCCAGGCCGAAGCGCCGGTCCAGCGCACGGTCCAGGGTGACCAGCATCTTCAGCGCGAACAAGTGCCGACAGGCGTGCGGAGTCAGATAGATCGGCTTGCCGTGCTGCTCGCATCGATCATTGGCCGCTGAGAACACCTTCTCCCAGGACCGGTAGTCCATCGGTATGCCACCCTCGGTCAGCCACAGTTGCAGCGGTTCCAGCCCACCGTCGGCTTCGATGAACAACCGTCGTCGCTCACTGGCGTCGATGGCGTTGATCGGAGCATCGCCCTTGTGCCCCAAAGCGTCCCGCCAGAACACGCGGCGTTGCCGGCCTTGAGAGATCTTGGTGACGATCTGCTTGCCGCGCAGCCGGTCATAGCGGCCCGCGCGCCGCGCCTGCCGGATCGCGGCCCGGCGCGTGGTGGCCAGATAGGTTTCGATGCCAGTCAGCGCGTCCGCGTTGAGGTAGAACATGCGCTCGCTGCGTTTGGCGATCGCCGCGGCCACGGTGCCCTCGTAGTAGGCGTAGCCGTGGATCGCGTGCGGCACTTCGAGGGTGAGCAGGCAGCCGCCCTCCCGCAGCCGCAACCCGCTCTGGAACAGCAGGTCCGCGAACGCGGTGTTGCGGCCGTCGTTGCGGCCTCGCCAGCCCTCCTGTGGTAGCCCGTGCGCGGTGTAGCCGCACAGGCCGATGTCCCGACACAGGCGGTAGGTCCGCGGGGTGACCCACTTGACGTTGGAAGCCCGCACGTCTTTCGGTTGGTTGTCGGCCACCTCGGCCGTCGTGCCGTCCCTGCGCCGCACCGTGTGCGTCGACACGGGGCTGCGCTCGACATGGGCGACGGCTGGCGACGGCCCAGTCGTACAGCAGCTTGAACGCGGCCAACTCCCGAGCCCACTTGGCCCCGCCGATCCGACTCGGATTATCCGGCGACCGCCGCCGCCACGTCTCGTAGTCATCGACGTCGTCGTGGTCTGCCTCATCCCAGAACCTGCCGCGCTTCCAGAGGAAGGTGAAGAACAGCCGGTAGTCCGTCACGTACGACCGCTGTGACCCGTCGGCGAGAAACGCGAACCGCGACCGGGTGAGGAACCAGGCGAGCCGCGGGTCCACCCTGCCCAGTGGGTCGATCAGGATCGGCGTACCGCTCTCGATATCGAGCGCACGCTCCCGCGCGTCGATGTCGGACCACTCGTCAAGCAACGCCATCCGACCGATCGGAATCTCAGCGTCTCGGGTCGTCCAGTACAGCAACCACTCATCGTCGCCACTGACAACGAGACGGTCGGGTACGTCATCAAGAGGGGGCACCGGCGGACCGTACCGGCCTGCTCAACAACACGCTTAGACCTTCCAAGGAACGGTGCTTCCCCGGAAAATCGTTGTGTTGCTGCGCTTCGTGTTGCGCCTCTCCGAGCGCGGCCCTATCGGCTTGCCGCCGGACTGATCACCGGGCACCGGCAGCGCATCGCCGAACATCGCTGGCAGCCGATGTCGCGCCGTGGCGCCGAGTACATCAGCCACGACTGGCGCCGGCTCAGACTCCGTTGGTTCTTGCCGGTTGACCACTGTTTCCAATTCTCGTAGGTAGCGCTCCGTCGCAACTGTTACGTACACGCGTGAGGTTGGTGCCGAGCTCACAAGTCGCCATCGTGGTCAGACCAATCTGGGTCATGGTCGACCACATCGCTCGCAATACCTGTCCTGTGCAGAGTCGGGTTCGCGGCAGGCTGGGCCGTGGGGAGCGCGTTTGCTGGCCCCACTGGCTGTTCTGGGGTGCCTACACTGACATTTTTTGACTATAATGATAGTAAAAATATGTGCTGCTGGTTCTTCGAGTGCGGTGAGGGGCGCAGGGATGACGTACGTGATCGCGGAGCCGTGTGTGGACGTGATGGACCGGGCGTGTGTCGAGGAGTGCCCGGTGGACTGTATCTACGTGGGTGAACGCTCGCTGTATATCCATCCGGACGAGTGCGTGGACTGCGGGGCGTGCGAGCCGGTGTGCCCAGTGGAGGCGATCTACTACGAAGACGATCTGCCGGACCAGTGGCAGGTGTATACGGAGGACAACGCCCGATTCTTCAGCGAGACCCTGCCCGGTCGAGATGGCCCACTGGGCAGCCCTGGAGGCGCAGCGAAGCTCGGAGACCTGGGAGCGGACACGCCGATGGTGGCGTCGCTGCCTCGGCCACCGCAGGAGAACCGGGCATGAGCGCTGTCCTGGATCGAATGGTCGCCCGTGGCCGAGCCAAGCCGATCTGGGCCTGTACAGCGCCTCCGGCCGCCATCGGCAACTTCTGCACCAGTCCTGCGTGCGGTGTTGATCGTTTATGGGTGGCTTCGGACACGATCTGGGTGCGGGGGCGACACCTTGGCCAGGGCGGGGGTGCCGGTGGAGCGTTAGTTGCCGAGGTGGGCTGTCGGTCGGGGGTGCCTGGCGGATGGAGAGGCGGCGCGCGGACTGGCTCGCGCTGCCGCGTCCGGTCGTGCCGGCGGTCGTCTGACCGAAGGGGCGGTACGGTCGTGCGCGGCGTCGACGTGGTGGTCTACCTGGCCGGACTGCGTCATGGCACGACTACCCGTCCACAACCTGCCTAGTTTCTACAAATGTACTCGGCTAAAATGATGGGTGTGAGCGAGTTGACGTTGACCGATCCCGGTGTGGGGCCGGTGCTCGGCGAGAGTCGGGGCCGGGTGCTGGACATGCTGCGCGCGGCCGGTGGACCGGTGGGCGTCCAGGATATTGCCGAGCATGCGGGCCTGCATCCGAACACGGCCCGGTTTCATCTGGACGGATTAGTCGACGCAGGTCTTGCCCAGCGCGAGGCCGAGGAGCGCAGCCAGCCTGGCCGTCCCCGAATGGTGTATCGCGCCGTCGCGACGGATGTGCCTGCAGGCCAGCGCAGTTATCGGCTGCTGGCCGAGATGCTCACCAGTCTGGTGGCCGACGCGTTGCCGCAGTCCGACCAGGCCGCGGTCACGGCCGGCGAGGCGTGGGGGCGTTACCTCGCGGAGCGGCCGGCACCGTCGCAGCGGGTTGACGTCGCTGAGGGTGTCCGTCGTTTGTCGACGGTGCTGGCGGATGCCGGATTTGCGCCGGACGTGGTGGATGATCCGGTGCAGCCGGTGATCCGGTTGCGACACTGCCCGTTCCGGGAGGTCGCTGAGCAGCATCGTGAGGTCGTGTGCTCGTTGCATCTGGGTCTGATGCGTGGGGTCCTGGCGGAGGTGCGGGCACCGCTGAAGGCCGATCGGCTGGAGCCGTTTGTCGAGCGCTCGCTGTGCCTGGCGCATCTCACCCCCGTTGCGCGGCAGCCGACCGGAGCCGATGGCACGGCTACCACCAAGGGCCGTCGACAGGCTAAAAGCCGGCGGTGACCGACGCGCGGAAGGGAGGGGCTTGGTCGCGACCGAGCCCTTCCTCATCTCCGGGATGTGTCGGTTATTCGGCGGCGACGCGGCCGATGTGGACCTTCCAGACCTCGGGGCCCTGTTCGAGGTCGCCCCAGGTGAACCTGCCGGTGTGTTCGGCGGCGAACTGGTAGTACAGCGGCTTGGGGTCATGGTCGTTGACAAGGACGAAGTCGTCCCCTGCGGTGAGGGCGCCGTAGGTGGCGAAGATCCGTTCGTGGCGCCGTGCCGGGATCTCCTGGCGAACGTCGAGTTCGGGACTGACGGCGGTCATGTTGTTCTCCTTCGTGGTGCCGGTGTGTGGGCCTCGTCCGGGAATCGGGCGAGGTAGTGCAGCAGGCCATTGATGTGCTCGGTCGCGCGCGGCTGGTCGGCCCAGGAGTGACCACACCCGGGCGGCCAGGGTGCTGGCCAGTTCGGGCCGGCTGGCCCCGGCAGCCAGCGGGGTAGGCGCGCTGTGGCTGATCGTCGGCCCGCCGGCCAGCACCGGCCAGGTGCTGATCGGGTTCGCCGGCTTCGCTCTGCTGGGGTGTTCGCCGAACTGCACCGCATCCAGCCCTCGTGGCACAACGCGACCATGGCACTGGGCGTGGTGTGCTGGTGTGTCGCCGGGCTGTCCTGGCTGGGCGGTCGTGACCTGAGCACGCTGGTGTCGTGGCTGGCTGGGTTCCTCGTGCTCACCATCCGCCGGAGAACGCCTGGAGTTGTCCCGGTTGGTCGCGCTCACCGCACGGGGCGGGGACAGTTCCTGGGCGCCGTCGGGCTGCTGCTGGCTGGCCTGGCGATCTCGCTCGTCACCGAATCGGCCGGGGTGCGAGTGGCGGGCGCGGGCCTGCTCGGCCTGGCCGGGTGGCTGGCCACCCACGACATCGCGCCGCACTATCCGCATGCGCGGCGTGACCCGGTACATGGCCATCGGGGTTGGGTGCGGGCTACCTCTGGCTCGCGGTGGCCGGGGTGCTGTGGCTTGCGGCCGGCTGTCTGGGCGACGGGCGGGCGTATGACGCCATGCTGGACGCGGTGTTCCTGGGTTTCGTGTACTCCATGGTCTTCGCCCACACCCCGGTCATCATGCCGGCCATGCTGCGGGTGCGGTTCGGCTTCCACCCGGTCTTCTATCTGCCGCTGGGATTGCTGCACGCGTCGCTGGCGCTGCGACTACTCGGTGGCGACGCGTCGGGCAACAGCCTGGCCTGGCAGACCGGCGGTGTGCTCAACGAGGTTGCGATACTGCTGTTTCTCTCTCAGCGGCCGCGATCGCTGTCTTCCGAGTGAGGCATCGGGGCGCGGCTATGACCAAAGACCCTGGTGCGCACACCGTCAAACCCGCCTAATATTTACAATGGATACAGTGAATATCGGGGAAAGAGGTGGGGCGGATAATGACCACAGCGCGTGGGACGCCCAGGATCCTGATCGTCGGTGGCGGGCTCGCCGGCATGCACGTGGCGCTGCGGCTGCGGCGTAGGCTGCGGCCCGGCGAGGCCACGGTCACCGTGGTCGATGCGCATTCCTACCTGACCTATCAACCGTTGCTGGCCGAAGCGGCCGCCGGCAACGTGGAACCACGCCACGTGGTCGTGCCATTGAGGCAGGTCCTGCCCGGGGTTCAAGTGATCACCAGGGCGGTGGTCTCGGTCGACCACGCGCATCGCACCGCCTATCTGGCCTCCGACATCGGCGAACCGGTACCGCTGGCCTATGACGTGCTGGTGCTGGCACCGGGATCGATCTCCCGCGTGTTGCCGGTGCCAGGGCTGGCCGAGGTCGGCATCGGATTCAAGACCGTCGGCGAGGCGATCCACGTGCGCAACCACGTGCTTGCCCAACTGGATGCCGCCGCCTCGGCCACCGCGCCGGCCCGGCGGCAGGCGGCGTTGACGTTCGTGTTCGTCGGCGGCGGCTACGCCGGTGTGGAGGCATTGGCCGAACTGGAGGACATGACCCGCGATGCCTGTGCGCACTACCCGGAGATCGACCCGACGCAACTGCGCTGGGTCCTGGTCGAGGCCGCAGGGAAGATCCTGCCCGAGGTTGGCGACCGGATGGGCCGTTACACCGTGGATCTGTTGCGACGCCGGGGAATCGAGGTTCGGTTGGCCACCCGGTTGCGGTCCGTCCTTGATGGCCACGTGGTGCTCGATGACGGAACCGAGTTCGACGCGGGCACGCTGGTGTGGACCGCGGGTGTGGCACCGCATCCGCTGCTCAAGCAGACCGATCTGCCGCTGGATGAACGCGGCCGGGTGGTCACCACCGAATATCTCTCCGTTGTGGACACTAAGGACGCGTGGGCGCTGGGTGACTGCGCCGCCGTGCCCGACGTGACCCGTGACCCGGGCATGCTGTGCCCGCCCAGCGCCCAGCACGCGGTCCGGCAGGCCACGGTGCTGGCCGACAACCTCCTCGCCACCCTGCACGGGACGCGACCGGTGGTCTACCGGCACGCCTACGCCGGGTCGGTGGCCAGCCTCGGCCTGTATCGGGGTGTCGCGCAGATCTACGGCCTGCGGTTGCACGGATTTCCGGCATGGTTGGCGCACCGCACCTACCACCTGCTGAAGCTGCCGTCGTGGAACCGGCGGCTGCGGGTGGTCGCGGACTGGACGCTGGCGTTGCTGTTCCCCCGCGAGATCGTGTCGCTGGGGGTACTGGAACACGCCCGCGACGACTTCACCACGGCTGTGGCCGCGCGTACCCACAAGGCGAGTTGAGCTCACCGGCCGGTGGGTTGAAGGTGATGGATCGTGCTCTCGGTCGAGGCATCCTGCGCGACATCGAAGGTGGACTGCGCCATGACGACCGGTGGCCCGCCGCACGGCTGGCGATGCGGCGCATGGTGCTCTGCGTGGGCCGTCGCGGGGTTCTGGTGTTGATCGCCGCCGAACTCGCAATGGTGGCAATGGCGGTGGTCGGTGGACCGATCAACCAACACGTGCTGCTCGTCATCGGCGCCGGGGTCTGCGTGGTGCTGCTGATGGCCGTGGTACTGGTCCGGTCGGCGAAGGCCGACCGGCTGGCCACATCCGATCGTTTCCATGATCTCCTCGTCACTGGCCCCGTGTGCCGAGCGAGCGCCCCGTGTGCCGAGCGAGCGTGGTGTGTCCGGCAATGCAGTAGGAGCACCGGGTCACGTGCGCCACGGCGACCGCGACGAGTTGCTTGGTCCTCTCCGGCAGAGCGCTCTCGGCGAAGACCTGTTTGCTGAACGCGTCGAAGGCTCGGCGGATCTCGGGAGCGAGCTGGCGACGCCGCTCGGCGATCTCACGTGTCGCGTGGGGTACGCATCCACAGCCATGTCCAGATCCTTCCGGTAGTCGGGCCGGGGTGCGGTGTCAGGCCGTCGGACCGGTTCCGGAGTCATCCGTAGCAGAAGGCCCAGTCGCCGCGTTGGCCGTGTCGGCGGAGCGGGAGTGGTACCTGCGGCCGAGGTGGGCTTCGGCCCGCATGCGTCCGACCATGTGCGGATAGTGCAACTCGAACGCGGGGCGTTCGGAGCGGATGCGGGGCAGCGAGGTGAAGTTGTGCCTCGGTGGCGGGCAGGTCGTGGCCCATTCCAGCGAGTTGCCGAACCCCCACGGATCGTCGACCTCGACGACCTCACCGTAGCGGTATGACTTGATCACGTTGTAGATGAAGGGCAGCATCGACGCGCCGAGGATGTAGGAGCCGATGGTGGAGACCGTGTTGAGGGTGGTGAAGCCGTCGGTGCTGAGATAGTCGGCGTAGCGGCGGGGCATACCTTCGGCACCGAGCCAGTGTTGGATCAGGAACGTCATGTGGAAGCCGATGAATGTGGTCCAGAAGTGCAGCTTGCCCAAAGGTTCGTCGAGCATCCGACCGGTCATCTTCGGGAACCAGAAGTAGATGCCGGCGAAGGTGGCGAACACGATGGTGCCGAACAGCACGTAGTGGAAATGCGCCACGACGAAGTAGGTGTCGGTGACGTGGAAGTCGATCGCCGGGGAGGCCAGCATCACCCCGGTCAGGCCGCCGAACAGGAAGGTGACCATGAACCCGATCGACCACAGCATCGGGGTTTCGAAGGTGAGTTGCCCCTTCCACATGGTGCCGATCCAGTTGAAGAACTTGATCCCGGTCGGGACCGCGATCAGGAAGCTCATGAGCGAGAAGAACGGCAGCAGCACCGCACCGGTGGCGAACATGTGGTGCGCCCACACGGTCATCGACAGGCCCGCGATACCCAGCGTCGCATAGACCATGCCTCGGTAGGCGAACATGGGTTTGCGGCTGAACACGGGAACGATCTCGGTGACGATGCCGAAGAAGGGGATCGCCACGATGTAGACCTCGGGGTGGCCGAAGAACCAGAACAGGTGCTGCCACAGGATCGCGCCGCCGTTGGCAGGGTCGTACACGTGCGCGCCCAGTTGACGGTCGGCGAGCAGGCCGAACAGTGCCGCGGTCAGGATCGGGAACGCCGACAAGATCATGATGCTGGTGATCAGGATGTTCCACGTGAAGATCGGCATCCGGAACATCGTGATCCCGGGCGCGCGCAGGCACACCACGGTGGTGATCATGTTCACCGCGCCGAGGATCGTGCCCAGTCCGGCCAGGATCAGACCGGTGATCCACAGATCGGCGCCGATCCCCGGCGAGTGCACGATGTCCGACAGCGGGGTGTAGGCGAACCAGCCGAAATCCGCCGCACCTCCCGGGGTCACGAACCCCGACAGCACGATCAGGCCACCGAACAGGAACAACCAGTAGGACAGGGCGTTGAGGCGGGGGAAGGCCACATCCGGTGAGCCGATCTGCAACGGCAGGATGTAGTTGGCGAACCCGAACACCGTGGGCGTCGCGTACAGCAGCAGCATGATCGTGCCGTGCATGGTGAACAGCTGGTTGTACTGCTCCTGCGACAGGAACTGCAGTCCGGGACGGGCCAGCTCGGTGCGCATCAGCAGCGCCATCACACCACCGACCAGGAAGAACCCGAACGACGTGCTCAGGTACATGATGCCGAGCATCTTCGGGTCGGTCGTGCGGATCGCCCGCAGCAGGTACGCACCCTTGACCGACTCCCGTGCTGGATAGGGGTGAATGGTGATCGGACGCTGCGTCGTGGTCACAGTGCGTGTCCTCCCGGAAGGTCGGCACGGCGCAGTGTCGGCGGATACGTCGTCGCTGACCGGGCAGGGCGCGGTGGGTGACCGTCGCACGGTCGTTTCGGGTATCGGGAATTGACGGCGAGATAGGCCAGGCCGCCGGCGTCGGCCCTCACAGCGTCCCCATCATGAGACAGCCACAGCAGGATCCCGGGGCGCAGCCGCCGGGAACGAAGATGAGTGCGGACGCTGCCACATCCGGCGAGGACGAGGATCCAGGCATCGACATCCGGTTCGGCCGGGCTGCCGGTGCGGTGGCCCGGCGGGATCAGGACGAGAGTGGCGTCCGGCCGCTGACCGTGCCATGTCCACGGCCGCGGTCGTTCGATCGGGCCTCCCCGTGGTGCGGACCGTGCATCCATCGGGTGCGTCACCTCCCCGTTCTCCGTCGTGCTGTGTCGGCGGCCGGCACCTCTTCGACGTCCACCTGCGGTGGCCGGTGTGCTGTGGTTTCAGTATGTGTCGGGTGGCTTGCGAAATCCCTGCGCGCTACGCCGGTACCGCGGGGCGCCCGATGCGGATCCGCCACTGGCTCGGGCCGGATTCCAGGTAGTCCCAGGTGAACTCGCCAGGATGGGTGGCGGTGAACTCGCGGCGCAACGGTTTCGGGTCGTGGTTGTTGACCAGCACGAACGACTCACCGGGAACCAGTCGCGCGTAGCGACCGAAGATCCGCGGGTGTCGCTGTCCGTGCGGAACCGGGCGCACGTCAAGGACCTCTGGGACATCCAGTTCTCCGCCGTGCAGCAGGGTGCGCAGCTCCTCGGCCAGACTGGGTAGGTCGGCACCGGGCAACTCGGCCAGGGCGGGCAGCAACACGGTGTGTTCGATGTCCACGCATACCGCCAGTACCGCGCCCACCGCGCGCGCGGCGCGGGTCGTCTGTGCGGTGGTGCTCGCCGCGACGAGGTCGTCGATGTGTCGGCTGACGGCCTGCTGCTGGCGGCGCAGGGCGCGGACCAGCAGTCGGGTTCCGGGCGCGCCTGCCGCGGTGGCGTACAGGACGCGGTCGGTCACGGCCAGATGGTGGCGCAGTTGGTCGGTGCTGAAGTCCACCAGCCTGGTGTGCGCCTCCTGCCGGGTCGCGCCGTCGAGTTCCAGTTCGGTCACCAGGGCGGCCTTCGCCTGGTACGCCCGGAGCAGGCGGTCGGTATCCTCCCGGATCGCCGCCCTCGCCCGGAGTGCCGGGTCGTCGCGGGTGCCGCTGATGTAGACGTCGGATGTCGTGGTCATGAGGAGTCCTCTCGCTGACCGAACCCCCGAGTTCGTTATATTTACGATTGATGCTAGTATAAATGTGAGCCGCGTCAAGTCATCACAGTCGCGGGCCCGCGACCAACCCGGCGCGCCAGGACGGTGGTCATCAACCGCGATGATGGCATCGTGGGCAGCACCACCACGGCGCTCGACTGACCAGCACCCCTGCATTATTAACCAGAATAGTTGTAGAAATGGAAGGGATAGTGCGGTGTCCGCGGACGTGCCGGAGACCGAGCGCGGGACTCTCGGAGGAGTTGGAGGGAGACTGGCATGGCGATCGCGGAACGTCCCGCGGAAACCACCTGGGAGGGCACGTTCGGCGGTAGTCGAGGGACGGTCCGCGCCACCAATGGTGCCCGGGACGCCCTGCCCGTGACCTGGGCGGCCCGCACCGAGCACCCGGGCGGGGATGAGCAGTCCGGAGGAGTTGGCCGCGGCGGCACATTCCGCCTGCTTCGCGATGGCCTTGGTGTTGCGGCTCGGTGAGCGCAAGGCCCGAGCGGAGCGGCTGACCGTCACCGCTACCGTGACCTTGGCGGAGGTCGACGGTGTTTCCACCATCGTGTCCTCGGCACTGCGGGTGGGCGGCCGCGTGCCGACGGTGGACGCGGCTGGGTTCCAGTCCGCGGTCGACGAGGCCGCGGCCCTGTGTCCGGTGTCCCGCCTGTTCGCCGGGGCGAAGGTCACGGTCCACGCCGAAATCGAGCAGGTCTGACCCGAGCCTGCTCCGAAAGGATGCACCCAGCGGTGTCCACGATCACGTCCGCGGCGCATGCCGCACTCACTGGTGTACTCATCCTCGCCACCGCCGTCTGGCTCGGAGGTTTCATCACGATCGCCGTGGTGGCGCGGGTGGCCCAGCACGCCCTGGGGCCGACGGAACGAGTCGCGTTCTTCCAGGCGCTGGGCCGCGCCCACGGGATCGTCAGCGGTCTGGCCTTACTGATCGGGTTCGCCACCGGTGCGGTGCTGGTGTCCGGCCGGCCGTGGGACGGGCTGCTCGTCACGACGGTCGCGGTGGCCGGACTGTTGGCTGCGACCACCGCCATCGGCGTGGCCCAGGCACGGCGAATGACCCGCCTGCGCCGGCACACCCTGAATCAGACCGACAACCTGCTGTTGGCCAGGCTGGTGCGCCGGGAGGCACGCGGCGCGGGACTGTTGCGCGCGGGAATCGGCGGCCTCAGCCTTGCTCTGGTCGCCCTCGGCGTCCTGCTGGCGATGTGACACATCCGAGGGTGCTTAGCTCTGTGCCACGCGGGCGAGCAAGCAACGCTGAGGAAACCCGGCCATGCCCGCGGTCGGCGTCAGGGCTCACGACTTCAGAGGTGACTGGCCGGCGTCGTAGACGAGCAGGTTCCCCTCAGCAGCCGGCCGTGCTTCGGGACTGGTGTGGTGCGGGCGCAGCGTGCCGTCGTGCATGAGATGGCATACCTCGATCTCGCGGACCAGCACGAGGAAGTCGGCGATCATCTTGCGGTGGCAGCGCCACCACACAGATTCGGCGCACATCACCGTGGTTGGTTCCTCGGCCGCGGTGGTCAGCAGGTCGTCGATGGCAGCGAGGAACTCCGGTGAGCGCATGTGTCCGGCGTACCCGCTGAAGGCTCGGTTGCGCAGGGCGGTGTCCGGGGTGTCCGGCCGGGGTTTTCGCCAGCCGCCGAGCCGCTTGTCCCACCGGTAGTCGATGCCGGCCTCGGGCAGCCATCGCGACATCGCGTCCCGGGTGGCGTCGGGATTGTGCCGGCTGCCCGGTGCGGTGCGCACGTCGACTAGTCGCCGTACTCCGGCGGCGCGCAGCAGCCGGGTCATCTGTTCGGCATCCGCGGTGCCGTGGCCGAAGGTCAGGACACGCATAACCACCCAATATCACGCCGACGCGGCCGTGGAAGACGCATGCTGAAACTGTGAGTGCGGACGTGTCGGCCGAGGTTGTGGCGTGCGCGCTGCGTCGTGTCCGGCCCACCGCCTATCGGATCGAGCGCAGTAACGGCGTTACCACGATCACGTTGGTGGTGAACGTCAGCGCGGCCGGCCGGCGCAACGCCGCGGCGAGGATTGTCGCCGCGTTGGCCGACAGCGGCTTGGAGTTGACCGACGACGATCCGATCCAGGCGCTGGCCGGCGACCGCAGCCCGTTGGTGGTGCGGCGGCATCGGTGATGGCTAGGTAGCGACGGTCAGCAGGACGACGCTGTCCTCCAGCGCGTCCAGGCTGTGCCGGGCCTGAGGGATGACGAGCAGGTCGCCGGTGCGGCCGTCCCACGAGATCTCGTTGGCGTGCAACCGAACTCGCCCGCGCAGCACGACGAGGGTTGCTTCGCCGGGACTGGTGTGCTCAGTCAGGCCGGCGCCGGAGACTAGCGCGATCAGCGTCTGGCGCAGTGCGTGCTCGTGGCCGCCGTAGACGGTGGCAGCACTGCGCCCGGACGATGCGGCGGCGGCCCGTTCGAGATGTTCCCGGGCCAGGGCCTCCAGCGAGAACTTCTCCATACCCATGCTCCTTCCAGCCGCTGTCCGTTGGTCAGTACCGAACTCCGATGCGGCGCCAGCGTCGGCCGCTGGTGCCGGGTTCGCTGGGCGGTGCGGGGACGCGGCTGCGGTAGACGATGAACGGGCGCCACAGGTACCACAGCGGATAGCTCCAGGCGTGCACCAGGCGGGTGAACGGCCATACGGCGAGGATGGCCCAGGCCGCGGTGGCGTGGATTTGGTAGATCAGGGGTGCGTGGGTGATGGCGGCGACGTCGGGGTTGCCGGCGAACAGGCCACGGAACCACAGTGCCACGCTCTCCCGGTAGTCGTAGCCGCCGCCGAGCAGGTTGACCCCGATGGTGGGGATGATGCCGAGCACGATCACGATGCCAAGTAGGACGAGCGCGACCCAGTCGACCGGGCTGGTGGTGGCCCGGACCTTCGGGATGACGGTGCGCCGGTAGGCGAGCATGGCCACACCGATGATCACGCCGAGCGCGGCGACGGTGCCGGCGGCCGAGGAGAACCAGCGGTACGCGGTCTCGGGGATGCCGAGGGCGTGGGTGAACGATTCGGGAATGAGGATGCCGATGACGTGTCCGGCGATCGCGGCGAAGGTTCCGTAGTGGAACAGCGGGCTGCCCCACTTCAGCAGCACCCGTTCCTGCAGTTGGGTGGAGCGGCTGGTCCAGCCGAACTGGTCGTAGCGCCAGCGCCATACGTGCCCGACGACGAAAGTGGCCAGGGCGAGGTAGGGCAGGATCACCCACCACCACAGGTCCCACGCACTCATCGACGTCCTCGCTTCGCTGCGGGCGCGGATGAGGCTCCACGCACGCTGTGTTGGATGATTCGTTCGCTGCGCTCACTCATCGATGCTCTCCCGCGAGGTATTCGGGTGGCGCGAACGGCTCCAGCCCCACCACTTCGCTGGGTGGCCCGGTGGCGGCGAGCGCGCGCAGATTGTCCCGGTCCCGTTGGTGGAGTTCGGGTAGCCGGTCGCGGATCATGTCGAGCAGTCCGGCGTAGGGGCTGTTCGCGTCGCGTAGGGCATCGGCGAGCAGTTCCAGGCCCGCCTGGCACTGGATCAGGATGCGGTGGCCGGGTTCGGGTGCGAGCGCGGCGAATTCCAGGACCAGGGGCAGAAAGTCGGGCAGCTCGGACTCCGGAGCGGGGTATCCGGCGTTGCGGTAGAGGTGTTTGAGCGCGAGCAGGGCCATGCCGCGCGCCCGGGTGTCGCCGTGGCGGTAGTAGGTCAGGTACAGGCTACGGCGACGGGTGTGGTCGAACGTCGTGACATAGTGCGCAGCGGCCTCGGTCGGCGTCATTGCCGCCATCCAGTTCACGAAGCCGGCCACGGACGCCCGGGGTGTGGGAGCCCCGATCGTCGGGAGCGCGGCGGTCACGTCGTCGAGCCGAGCGTGTACTCGTTCGTCCGGGTAAGACAGCAGGATCGAGGCGATCTTGTATAGCAGCGCGGTGTCCGCCGGATTGGGCGCGCTGCGGCGCCGCAGCCGGGTCATCGGCCCCCCTCGCCGAACAGGTTGGGTGCGCGCGTGGTCGCGTTCCAGCCCAGCAGGTTGAACCGCACCCGGCCATCATCGTCCCGGAACTGGCTGCCGCCGCCGGTCGCCGCGAGGGTGTCCGCGGCGTGCGTGCTGGGGGCCGTGACCGGGTCGGGATAGCCGACGGAGCAGTGTTGTGCCTGCAGGCTGCCGGTGTCCTCGGCGTGCACCTTGGGGATGACGTAGCGCTCGTCGTATTTGGCGATGGCCAGGGTCCGGTACAGGTCCTCGACATCGTCAGCCGCCATGTCCACCGAGGACAGTAGTTCGTCGTCGATCGGATCGCCGAGTTGCTGGGCGCGCATGTGGGTGCGCAGCACGGTCAGCGTGCGCAGTACCCGCTCCACCGGTCGGGTGTCTCCGGCGGTGAACAGGTTGGCCAGGTATTCCATCGGGATCCGCAGGGATTCGATCGCGGCGAACACCTGGTCCGGGTCGTCGTCGTGGTAGCCGGTGGCGTGTACCGCGTCGGTGACCGGGGACAGCGGCGGGACGTACCAGACCATCGGCATCGTGCGGTATTCCGGGTGTAGTGGCAGCGCCACCCGGTGTTGCTTGATCAGCGCGTAGGCCGGTGACCGTTGGGCGGCCTGTATCCAGTCGTGGGCGATGCCGTCGCGTTCGGCCTGTGCCTGGACATCCGGGTCGTGTGGGTCGAGGAATACCGACAGCTGCGCCTCGTAGAGGTCAGTGTCGTCGGGGACGGATGCGGCGGCGAGGACGGCATCGGCGTCGTAGAGCATCACGCCGAGGTGACGCAGGCGGCCGACGCAGGTTTCCGAGCAGATGGTGGGCTGGCCGGCTTCGATGCGTGGGTAACAGAAGGTGCACTTCTCGGCTTTGCCGGTGCGGTGGTTGAAGTACACCTTCTTGTAGGGGCAGCCGGACACGCAGAACCGCCAGCCGCGGCAGCGGTCCTGGTCGACCAGGACGATGCCGTCCTCTTCTCGCTTGTACATCGCGCCGGACGGGCAGGACGCCACGCAGGACGGGTTGAGGCAGTGCTCGCAGATGCGGGGCAGGTAGAACATGAACGCCTGCTCGAACTCCATCCGCACCTGTTCGGACAGGCCGGTCAGGTTCGGGTCGGCGGTCGCGTGCTCGGGTGCTCCGGCGAGGTCGTCGTCCCAGTTCGGCCCGGCCGAGGGTGCCATGTCACGGCCGGTCAGCTGCGATTTCGGGTGCGCGCTGGGCAGGTCGTCGGACAGCGGTGCGGTGGTGAGCTGCTCGTAGTCGTAGGTCCAGGGCTCGTAGAAGTCGTCCAGCGACGGCAGTTCCGGGTTGTAGAAGATCGTGAGCAGCTTGTGCAGCCGGCCGCCGGCCTTGAGTTTCAGCTTGCCGCGCCGGTTGAGTGTCCAGCCGCCCTTGAATCGCTCCTGGTCCTCGTAGCGGCGGGGGTAGCCGACTCCCGGTTTGGTTTCGACGTTGTTGAACCACATGTATTCGCTGCCGGGCCGGTTTGTCCAGGTCTGTTTGCAGGTCACCGAACACGTGTGGCAGCCGATGCACTTGTCCAGGTTCATCACCATCGCGACCTGCGCCATGACTCGCATCAGAATTCCACCTCCTGGGCGCGGCGGCGGATGACGGTGATCTCGTCGCGTTGGTTGCCGGTGGGGCCGATGTAGTTGAAGCCGTAGGAGAACTGGGCGTAGCCGCCGATCAGGTGGGTGGGTTTGATCAGCAGGCGGGTCAGCGAATTGTCCCCGCCGCCGTGCCGTCCGCTGATCTCGGTTTTCGGCACGTTCAGGTGCCGGTCCATGGTGTGGTACATGAACACCGTGCCTTCGGGCATGCGGTGGGTGACCACCGCGCGGCAGGCGACCACGCCGTTGCGGTTGTACGCCTCGATCCAGTCGTTGTCCGCGACCTCGATCTTCGCCGCGTCGGCGGGGCTCATCCAGATCACCGGGCCGCCGCGGAACAGGGTGAGCATGTGCAGGTTTTCCTGGTATTCGGAGTGGATCGACCACTTCGAGTGCGGGGTCAGGTAGCGCACGACCACCTCCGGCCGACCATCCACACCGGACTTGGGTGTACCGAAGTGGGCGAGCATGTTCAGCGGGGGCCGGTAGGTGGGCAGTTGCTCGCCGAACTCGGCCATCCAGTCGTGGTCGAGGAAGAAGTGCTGTCGCCCGGTCAGCGTGTGCCACGGTTTGTGCCGCTCCACGTTGACGGTGAACGGCGAGTACCGGCGGCCGCTGGTCTCGCTGCCCGACCATTCCGGTGAGGTGATCACCGCGCGAGGTTGGGTCTGGGTGTCGGCGAAGGTGATCCGGTCGCCTTCCCGCTCGCCGGCGAGGTCGGCCAGTTCGACGCCGGTCTGTCGTTCCAGCGCACGGAATCCAGCCACCGCCAGGCGCCCGTTGGTGGTGCCGGACAGCGTCAGGATCGCCTCGCAGAACTGCTCGTCCCGCGCGATCGAGGGTCGGCCGTCGGCAATTCCGCCACGCACGGCGCCGTTGTGGTGGCGCAGGTAGTCGATCTCGCGCTCGGGTGTCCACGTGATGCCCTTGGTCGTGGTGCCCAAGGTGTCCAGCAGTGGCCCGATCGCGGCCATCTTCGCCGCGACCGCGCCGTAGTCGCGTTCGACCACGATCAGCTTCGGCATGCTCTGCCCGGGGATCGGCTCGCACTCGCCGACCTTCCAATCCTGCACAACGCCGTGTGGTTGGGCCAGTTCGTCCGGGGTGTCGTGGGCCAGGGGTGCGGCGATGACATCCCGGCGCACGCCCAGGTGCGTGCTGGCCAGTTCGGAGAACCGCGTCGCGAGCGTGTGGAAGACGTCGAAGTCGGTGCGGGCCTCCCAGGGCGGGGCGATCGCCGGGTTGAAGGCGTGCACGAACGGGTGCATGTCCGTCGACGAGAGATCGTGCTTTTCGTACCAGGTTGCGGCGGGTAGCACGATGTCGGAGAACAGGCAGGTGCTGGTCATCCGGAAGTCCACTGCCACCGAGAGGTCCAGCTTGCCCACCGGTGCCGGATTCCGCCAGGTCACCTCCGTGGGCCGCAATTCGGGTGGGGTTTCGGTGGCGGTGACCGCGTCGCTGGTGCCCAGCAGGTGCCGCAGCAGGTATTCGTGGCCCTTCATCGACGAGGCGAACAGGTTGGCCCGCCACACCATCAGCACGCGCGGGAAGTTCGCCGGGTCGTCGGGGTCCTCGGCCGCGAACCGCAGCGTGCCGGCCTTCAGTTGCCCGACCACGTAGTCCGCCACGGCCATGCCGGCGTGCTCGGCCTCGTCGCACAACTCCAGCGGGTTGCGGTTGAACGCCGGGTGCGAGGGCATCCACCCCAGCCGGGCGGCCAGCGCGTTGCAGTCCGGCAGGCTGCGTCCGGCCAGCCGTCCCGCGCCCAGCGGGCTGGCCAGCGCGTCAGCGGGAAAGGCTTCGTAACGCCACTGGTCGGTGGCCAGCCACCACAACGGCGTGCCCACCATGTGCCGGGTCGGGCGCTGCCAGTCCAGCCCGAACGCCAGATGGAACCAGCCGGTCAGCGGCCGCACCTTCTCCTGCCCCACGTAGTGCGCCCAGCCACCGCCGTTGACGCCCTGACAGCCGCACAACTGGAGCATGGCCAGGAACGCCCGGTAGATCTGGTCGGAGTGGAACCAGTGGTTGGTGCCCGCGCCCATCGCGATCATCGACCGGCCACCGGTGCGTTCGGCGTTGCGGGCGAACTCCCGCGCCACCCGCGCCGCCGCCTTCGCCGGCACCGAGGTGATCGTCTCCTGCCAGGCAGGCGTGTACGGCGCGGCCGCGTCCTCATAGCTGGCCGGCCAGTCGCCCGGCAGGCCGTCCCGAGCCACCCCGTACTGGGCCATGACCAGGTCGAACACCGTGGTCACCAGATGGCCGCCAACCCGCGTGGCCGGCACACCGCGCCGCAGCACGCCACCCGACTCGCCGGGTCCGGAATCGAAGCGCGGCAGGTCCACCGCCACCGCCCCGCCGCGAGCTCCGCCGTGGAGGGTGAGTGCCGGCCTGACGTCGTCCAGTTTCAGGTTCCACCGGCCCGGCGAGGCGCCCCAGCGGAACCCGACCGAACCGTTGGGCACGACGGGCCGACCGGTGTCCTCGTCCAGGAACACCGTCTTGAATGCGGCATTGTCGGTGTCCTCGGCAGTGTCATCGAGATCGGCGGCGGTGAGGAACTTGCCGGGCACGAACGCATCCCCATGTTCGGTCAGGGTGACCAGGAACGGCAGGTCCGTGTAGGACGTGGCGTAGTCGAGGAAACGCGGCACCTGCCGGTCGCGGTAGAACTCGGTGAGGATGACATGGCCCATCGCCATCGCCAGCGCTCCGTCGGTGCCGGGCGCGGCGGCGAGCCAGTCGTCGGCGAACTTGGTGTGGTCTGAGTAGTCCGGGGACACCACCACGACCTTCTGTCCTCGGTAGCGGGCCTCGGTCATGAAATGCGCGTCCGGCGTTCGGGTGATGGGCAGGTTCGTCCCCCACACGATCAGGTAGCCGGCGTTCCACCAGTCCCCGGACTCCGGCACGTCGGTCTGGTCGCCGAACACCTGCGGCGAGGCCATCGGCAGGTCGGCGTACCAGTCGTAGAACGAGGAGATCGTGCCGCCGATCATGGACAGGAAACGGGTGCCGGCCGCGTAGGAGACCATCGACATGGCCGGGATCGGGGAGAACCCGACGATCCGGTCCGGCCCGTACCGCTTGATGGTGTGCACCTGTGCGGCGGCCATCAGTTCGGTGACCTCCGCCCAACTCGACCGAACGAATCCGCCCTTGCCACGCGCCCGCTTGTAGCTCGCCGCCGCCACCTGGTCGTCCACAATGGATTCCCAGGCGGTTACCGGGTCGGCGTGCTCGGCGCGGGCGGTGCGCCACAGCTCCAGCAGCGGGCCGCGCACGTACGGGTATCGGATGCGTGTGGGCGAGTAGGTGTACCAGGAGAACGAGGCGCCGCGGGGGCACCCGCGGGGCTCGTACTCCGGCGAATCCGGCCCTACCGAGGGGTAGTCGGTGGCCTGTGTCTCCCAGGTGATGATGCCGTCCTTGACATACACCTTCCACGAGCACGAGCCGGTGCAGTTCACGCCATGGGTTGATCGGACTTCGCGATCGTGTCGCCACCGTTCCCGGGAGAACTCCTCCGCCCCCCGACCGCCCTCTCGATACAGCACCCGCCGGTCCGCGGACTGCTGGCCGGGGAAGAAGAACTGTGCCGAGCGCAGCAGCGTCTCGGCGGCATCGTGGGCGGGTCGCCCATCAGCGGGCGGCGATTCGGCGGAGCACATAGGGCAGGATCCCTCCGTGGCGGTAGTAGTCCGCTTCGCTGGGGGTGTCGATACGGACGTCGGCGTCGAATTCGCGGGTGTCGCCGTTCGCCGCGGTGGCGGTGACCCGCACCTGGTCGGGCACGCGCGCGCCGCCGGTCAGGCCGCGAACGGTGAAGGTCTCCTCGCCGGTCAGGCCGAGCGTGGTGGCGTTCTGACCGGGCGGGAACTGCAGGGGCAGCACGCCCATGCCGATGAGATTGGCGCGGTGGATGCGCTCGTAGGACGCGGCGATGACCGCTTTGACGCCGAGTAGCGCGGTGCCTTTGGCCGCCCAGTCCCGTGACGAACCGGACCCGTATTCCTTGCCGGCGATGACCAGCAGGGGCACGTGTTCGCCGGCGTAGCGTTGGGCGGCGCCGTAAATGGTCATCCGCTGCCCGTCGGGAAGATGCCGTGTGATGCCGCCTTCGGTGGCCGGAGCCAGCTGGTTGCGCAGTCGGATGTTGGCGAAGGTGCCGCGGATCATCACCTCGTGGTTGCCGCGCCGCGATCCGTAGGAGTTGAACTCGCCTGGTGGAATCCTGTGTTCCCGCAGGTACGCCCCAGCCGGCGAGTCGCGCTTGATGGCACCGGCCGGGGAGATGTGATCGGTCGTGACCGAGTCCCCGAGCAACACCAGGACCCGGGCGTTCTCGATATCCCCCACAGGGTCGGGTTCGGCGGGCAGGCCCTCGAAGTAGGGCGGGCGGCGGACGTAGGTCGAGGCGGGATCCCAGGCGAAGGCGTCGCCGGCTGGGGCCGACAGCGACCGCCAGCGTTCGTCGCCGGTGAACACGTCGGCGTAGTCGCGGGTGAACATCTCCGGGCGCAGGCAGGACGCGACGGCCTGGTCGATGTCGTGCGAGCTGGGCCAGATGTCGCGCAGGAACACTGATCGGCCGTCCGAGCCGATACCGAGTGGGTCGTGGGTGAGATCGATGTCCATCGACCCGGCGAGGGCGTAGGCGATGACCAGCGGTGGGGAGGCCAGGTAGTTCAGTTTCGTTTCGGGGTGGATGCGGCCCTCGAAGTTTCGGTTGCCCGACAGCACGGAGCACACCGCGAGGTCACCCTCGGCGATGGCGCGGGACACCGGTTCGGGCAGCGGGCCGGAGTTGCCGATGCAGGTGGTGCAGCCGTAGCCGACCAGGTCGAACCCGAGTTCGCGCAGGGCCGGCAGCGCATCCGCCTGCTCGAAGTAGTCCATGACGACCTTCGAGCCGGGCGCCAGCGAGGTCTTCACCCACGGTTTGCTGCGCAGCCCCCGATGGACGGCGTTGCGGGCCAGCAGTGCGGCGCCGAGCATCACCTGGGGGTTGGAGGTGTTGGTACAGCTGGTGATCGCCGCGATCACCACGGCGCCGTGGTCGAGTTCGACCGTCTGGCCGGAGTCCAGGGTCACCGCGACCGGTTTGCCGGGTCGTCCACCGGTGCCGCCGGCCTGGCGCGGCCGGACCGGCCGATCACCAGCCCGGTTGCCGGTCACCGCGATCGGATCGGAGGCAGGGAACGACTCCGCGCCACTCTCGTCCAGGCCGACCGATACCGGGTCGGCCGGCAGGTAGCCGTGCAGCGCCGTGCGAAAGACGGACGCGGCCTGGTCCAGTGGGATGCGGTCCTGCGGGCGCTTCGGCCCGGCGATCGATGGGACCACGGTGGACAGGTCGAGCTCCAGGGTGTGCGAGTAGGCGGGTTCGTGGTCGGGGTCGTGCCACAGTCCTTGTTCCTTGGCGTAGGTCTCGACCAGCGCCACGTGCTGCGGGGATCGGCCGGTCAACCGCAGATAGACCAGGGTTTCGGTGTCGATGGGGAAGAAGGCGCAGGTGCAGCCGTACTCCGGGCTCATGTTGCCGATCGTGGCGCGATTGGCCAGCGGCACCTGCGCCAGGCCGGGGCCGTGGAACTCCACGAACGTGCCGACCACGCCGTGCGCCCGCAGCAGCTCGGCGATGGTCAGCACCAGGTCGGTCGCGGTGCTGCCCTCCGGTAGCCCCCCGGTCAGCTTCACACCGATCACCTGCGGGAGGAGCATGCTCATCGGCTGGCCGAGCATCGCGGCCTCGGCCTCGATCCCGCCGACGCCCCAGCCCAGCACGCCCAGCCCGTTGACCATGGTGGTGTGCGAGTCGGGCCCACCAGCGTGTCCGGGAACGCCTGGCCGTCCTCGGCGAACACCACCCGGGCGAGGTGCTCGATGTTGATCTGGTGCACGATGCCGGTCTTGGGCGGCACCACCCGCAGGTTGTGGAACGCCTGCTGGCCCCAGCGCAGGAACTGGTAGCGTTCCCGGTTGCGCTGGTACTCCAGCTCGACATTGCGGTCGAACGCGTCGGGCCGGGCGACGTAGTCGGCGATCACGGAGTGGTCGATGACCAGTTCGACCGGGCGCAGCGGATTGATCGCCGCCGGGTCACCACCGAGCGCGACCATGGCCTCGCGCATCGCGGCGAGATCGACGATGCACGGCACGCCGGTGAAATCCTGCATCAGCACCCGGGCCGGGGTGAACTGGATCTCGGTGGCCGGCTCGGCGGTCGGGTCCCATCCGGCCAGCGCCTGGATCTGCTCGGCGGTGACGATGTGGCCGTCCTCGTGCCGCAACAGGTTCTCGGCCAGGACCTTCAGCCCGTAGGGCAACCGCCGCACGCCGGGCAGCCGGTCGAGGCGGTGGATCGCATAGGACGTCCCGGCGACCGTGAGGCGGTCGCGTGTCTCGAAGCTGTTGACGGTCATGGCTGCCCTCCGTCCGGTTGCGGTTTGTGCCGCCAGTTCGGGAACAACCGGCGCAGCGGGTCGTAGCGGCGATCGACGACGCGTTCCTTCATCGGGATGATCGCGTTGTCGGTGATGTGGATGTTCTCGGGACACACCTCGGTGCAGCACTTGGTGATGTTGCACAGGCCGATGCCGTGCGCCTCCCGGAGTTGGGTCCGCCGGTCGAGGGTGTCCAGCGGGTGCATGTCCAGTTCGGCGTGCCGGATGAACAACCGGGGACCGGCGAAGGCGACCTTGTTGTCCTCGTGGTCGCGGATCACGTGACAGACGTCCTGGCACAGCCAGCACTCGATACACTTGCGGAACTCCTGCGACCGCTCCACATCAGCCTGCCGCATCCGGTACTCACCCGCGGCGAGGTCCGTGGGTGGGGTGAAGGACGGGATCTGCTGGGCCTTGCGGTAGTTGAACGACACGTCGCACACCAGGTCGCGGATGACCGGAAACGTCCGCAGCGGTGTGACGGTGACGGCGTCGCGGGGCAATGCCGACAGCCGGGCCATGCACATCAGCCTCGGTCGCCCGTTGATCTCGGCGCTGCACGAGCCACACTTACCGGCCTTGCAGTTCCACCGCACCGCCAGGTCACCGGCCTGAGTGGCCTGCACGCGGTGCACGGCGTCGAGCACGACCTCGCCCTCCTCGACGGTCACCGGGTAGCCCACCAGACCACCGGCGGTGGCGTCGCCCCGCCAGATCCTCAGATTCAGCTGATAACCCATGCTCGGCGCGCCTCCCAACCCATCAGACGAAGCGGGGATCGTGCAGGACACCGGCCGCGTCCAGCCGCACGTACAGGTCGGTCAGCGCCACCCACACCAGCGACGCCCAGGCGAGCCGGCCGTGAATCGGGTTGATCCGCGACACCCACGTCCACAACCAGTAGCGGACTGGGTGGCGGGAGAAGTTGTTGATCCGGCCGCCCACGGCATGCCGGCAGGCGTGACAGGACAGGGTGTACAGCCACAGCAACACCGCGTTGATCACCAGCACCGCACTGCCCACACCGATCCCGATATGGCCGTCGAAGTCGAACGCGATGACCGCGTCCCAGGTGAGGACCAGATTGAACGCGACCGCCGCGTAGAAGAAGTAGCGGTGGATGTTCTGCAAGATCAGAGGGAACCAGGTCTCCCCGGTGTAGCGGCGACGGGGTTCGGGCACCGCGCAGGCCGGCGGCGACAGCCAGAACGCCCGGTAGTATGCCTTGCGGTAGTAGTAACAGGTCAGCCGGAAGCCCAGCGGGAAGATCAGAATGATTACTGCCGGGGTAATGATCCACCAGGTGCCGAACCATCCCAGGTGGGGCGCACCCGCCGAACCCGGCACCGCGCCGCAGTGGGTCGACAGGCAGGGCGAGTAGAACGGCGACAGGTACGGGTCGGCGTAGTAGTCGCGGTTGGCCAGCGCCGCGTAGGTGGAGTAGACGACGAACGCCAGCAGCACCATGAACGTTGACGCCGGGTAGGCCCACCAGGCATCGGTGCGTAGCGTCCGCGCGGTGATCGGCGCCCGGCCCGGTGCTCGGGTCCCGGACTCACCCCGACCTCCGGTCAGGGAGTGCGTCCGCGCCATCGCCGCTCCACCTCCTCACTTGCCGCCATGTCACCTGGTCTAACGAACGTTGATCCGAGGACCAAAGGCCCCATTTCGATTTCGCCAGCGTGGTTACAGTCACGGTGATGCCGGGTGCTTGCAGATTCCCTGCGAACCCACGAGCCACCGACACGACGGAAAGCCGAATCGGGCGGTGTCAGGAGCGAGGCGACACAGGGGTGTCCTGGGATGAGTGCGTCACCAGAGGGAACAGCGCCGATTGTCGCGGTCGCGTGTGTGGAGCCGCGGGTGCGCATCCAACTGCTGGGCCGGTTCGCGGTTCGCCGTGACGGCCGGGAACAACCCGCCCGACTGTTCGGAGGCCGGCTGGCCAGGCGGCTGCTGCGCATGCTCGCTCTGTCCCGCGGGACGCTGCTGTCCAAGGAGGTCGCGGCCGAGGCGCTATGGCCGACTCGGCCACCGGCCGACGCGCCGGGCAACGTGGAGATCCTGGTGAGCCGGATCCGGCGGGCGCTTGGCGACCGGTCGTTGGTCCAAACGGGTCCGGCCGGCTACACCCTGGTGGGTGACGAGCGGTGCTGGGTGGACGTGGAGGCGTTCCTGACCGGCGTGGTCCGCGGCGAGGCCGAACTAGCGCACGACCCGGTCGCGGCGCTGGCCGCGTTCCGCGGGGCCCTGGCCCTGTGGCACGGCGAACCACTGGCCGAGGACGCATACGCGGACTGGGCGGCCGAGCATCGCCGCCACCTGTGGCGCGCCCGGCTGGAAGCCCTGGAAGGGGCGGCGACGGCCGCCCTGGCGACCGGCGATCCGATCCCGGCGGTCGACTGGGCGCAGGCCGCCACCGAGCAGCAACCCCTGCGGGAAGCCTCGGCGATGCTCCTGGTCCACGCGCAGGCGGCCTGCGGCGATCGGGCCGCCGCCCTGACCATGTTCGACACGTTCGGCCGGCGCCTGGCCGACGAACTCGGCGTCAACCCGTCAGCGGAAGCCATGGACCTGCGGCAGCGAATCCTGCGCGACCAGATCCGGACCGACCACGTGGCCGCCAGCCCCCAGCCCGAGGCCGAGACCGTCCCGCCGCACCTGCCGCTACTCGACCGCGATGACGCGCTCCAGCAGATCACGGCCTCCACCGCAGGGGAGGGACCGCGGGCACTGCTGGTTCGAGGGCCGCCCGGGATCGGCAAGTCCCGGCTGCTCACCGACGCCGCAGCCCAGGCCGATGTGCCCGCGATCATGGTGCGGGCGATACGAGCGCACCGCTACGACGCCTGGGCGGTGGCCCGTGAACTGCTGCGCACCGCGACCGACGCTGACGTCGATGACGGGGATCGGCGCACGGTCACCCTCCCGATGGCGACCCGGGTGATCGAGTCCCTGGCCCGGCCGCGGTGCCTGCTCGTGGTCGACGACCTGCAGTGGGCGGATGAGCACAGCCTGGCCCTGCTGCGGATGCTGCTGCGCCGGGTGCCAGGGCTCATCCTGCTGGCCGCGTACCGACCCGAGGATGCCTCGACCGGGGTCACCCTGATGCAGGCGCTGTCCGGCGCGGACCCCGCGCTGCTGCGGTCGATCATGCTTCGAGGGCTGTCCGCGACCGCGCTGGCCGGACTGTTCGCCGACCCGAGACTGGGCGCGCTCATCGTCGACCACACCCAGGGCCACCCGGCCACCGTAGCCGAGACGCTGGCGGTCCTCGGGCGCGCGGGCCTGGTCGACGCGGACGAACACGGCCGCTGGCGCCTGCGCACGCCCGCCGACATACACCGGGCCCGCATCCTGGCCGCCGCCAGCGCGCGATCGGTCACCCAGGAGCGCATCGCCACACTGCCACCCCGCCACCGGGAACTGCTCGCCCTGATCACGATGCTTGAGCGGCACGCCCCGGCGAGCGTTCTCGCGTTGGCCGCCGGCTGGGACCTGAGGGACACCCTCGACGTGCTGGACACCCTGGCCGAGGCCGGCATGGTCGACGGGGGGACCGACGGCTGGACTGTCGCGACCGGCACCATCGGTGATGCGGTCCTGGCCCCCCTGGGATCGACCGACCAGGCCCGGCTGCATCTCCTGCTCGCCCAGGCGCTCCGGCAGCAGGAGGCCGATGCCGCCGAGATCGCCACCCACCTGGCCGAAGGCGGCGACCAACAGGCCTCGGCCGCCACCTTCGCCACGGCGGCCCACGCCCGTCTGGACCGGATCGCCGATGAAGACGCACTGCACCTGGCGGACGCGGGACTCGCACTGTCCGCCCACGGCACGGCCAAAGCCGCCCTGCTGGCGGCAAGGGCCGAGGTCCACCGACGCCGCGGCCGGCTGCCCCAAGCCCGCGCTGACCTGGAAACCGCGCTGGTCCATACGTCCACTGGACCCGACCGGTCCCGCATCCTGGCGCAGCTGGATTCTGGAGACCCGATCCCGCGACGTGATCGGCGGTGGTGAACTGGTCGAGCTGGCCATCGCGGAAGCCGGCGACGACCCAGCGGCCCGTGGCCAGGCCCTGGCCGCCGGAGCGATCACCGACCTGACTCTGCCGCGCCTGGACCGCGCGCGGCGACGCTTCCGCGAAGCCGAACACCTGCTGGATCAGGCCGGCGACACCAACGGGGCCGCGCGCCTGCTGTACTGGCGGGGTATGGCCCGGTTTGTCGCCGGCCGCCCGGCCGAGGCGGCCCGCGAACTGGACCCCCTCGCCCACCTGGTCGTCACCCCCACCGAGGTGCTGCGCCTGTGGCACCCGCGTGCGATCCGAGGTCACGCCCTGGTCTTCATGGCCGAGCCCGCCGCCGGACTGGCCGAAATCGAGGAGGTCCTGGCCTGGGCTCGCGCGGTGGAGCACCCCGTGGTGCACAGCGCCTGCCTGTGGCACCGCAGCGAAGCCCTGGCCGCGCTGGGACGCCACGCCGAGGCGGTGGACAGCGCACAGGCGGCGGTTGTCATCGCCCGCCGCGTCGGGCATGTGGAAGAGACCGCGGCGTCCCTGCGCGGACTGGGCGTCGCCTGGCACGCGGCCGGCGATCTGGACCGCGCCGAACAGGCATTCCGCAGGTCGCTGCACGCCGCCGCGACGGCTCCACTGTTCGCCGGCTGGGCAGCCGCCCGACTGGGCCTGGTCATGGTGGAACAGGGCCGCGTCGCCGAGGCCACGTCACTGATCGACACCGCGCTGCACCACCGCGTGCCCCTCATTCAGCACGAAGCCCGGTGGGCCCACGCCGAACTCATCCACGCCCGAGGCGACCACACGGCACCCCGGTTCGCCACGACCGCGCTGAACACCGCCCGAGCCAGCGGCTACCTCGCGCTGGTGCCTCGGCTAGCCGCGCTCGCGCAATCCTGAACCGCAGGCATTCCGCAAGCCACCCGTACCACGATCGAAGACGGGGACAGCGGAAGGCGGTGCGCGATGACGACGGCGGCCATCAACGGCCTGGGACGGATCGGCCGGGCCACCCTGAAAGTGTTGCTGGACAACGACCATCTCCGGATCACCGCCGTCAACGACCTCGTCCCGGTCGACAACCTCGCCTACCTGCTGCGCTACGACAGCGTGTATGGCCGCTACGCCAAGCCCGTGTCCGTCGACGGCGACACGCTGGTTGTCGACGGTCAGCCGATCCGGGTGTACGCGCGCCGCGACCCCGGTGCACTGCCCTGGGCCGAGTTGGGTGTGGAGTTGGTGTTCGAGTGCACCGGGGTGTTCCGCCGCGAAGCCGACCTGGCCGAACACCTCGCGGCCGGCGCCCGCTTCGTGGTGCTGGCCGCCCCGGCCCGCACCGAGACCATCGCCACCGTGGTGCCAGGCGCCAACCGTGCGGAAGCCGGCCAGCGGATCGTGTCCTGCGCCAGTTGCACCACCAACTGCATCACCGCGGTCGTCGAAGTGCTGCATCGCAGAATTGGGGTGGAGCGGGCGGTGATGACCACCGTGCATGCCTACACCTCCAGCCAACAGGTCATCGACGGGCCGAGCGCCGATTTCCGGCGTGGCCGGGCAGCGGCGGTGAACATGCTGCCCGCCTCGACCGGCGCCGCGCTGGCCACCACCAGGGCACTGCCCGACCTGGCCGGTCGGTTCGACGGGATGGCGCTGCGGATCCCGGTCCCGGTCGGGTCGATCGCGGACATCACCCTGGTCAGCGCGCGACCGACCACAGTGGACGAAGTCAACAGCGTGCTGCGCGAAGAGGCCGGGACCGAGCGCTACCGCGGGATACTCGGCGTCGTCGACGACCCCATCGTGTCCACCGACATCATCGGCGACCCGCGTGCCTCCGTCGTCGACGCGGCCATGACGCGTGTGGTGGACGGCACCCTGGTCAAGGTCATGAGCTGGTACGACAACGAATGGGGCTTCACCCACCAAATGGTCCGCGAGGCACTCACCCTGCTCGGCGTCGACGCCGAGGTCTGAGGGAGGGATCACGGTGAAGGTGAAGGAGATCATGACGACCCCGGTGGTGACCGTGCGGGTCGACGCCTCACCGGCCATGGTCGCGGCCGTGCTGGGCGAGCACCGGATCAGCGGGGTGCCCGTGGTCGACGACGCGGGCATGGTGGTCGGCCTGGTCAGCGAGTACGACCTGCTGGCCCGCTCCGGGGCGACCGTCGGTGCGGTGATGTCCACCGCGGTGATCAGCGTGACCGAGGACACCGACGTCGACGAGGTGCGCCATTTGTTGGTGGAGCGGCGCATTCGCCGGGTGCCGGTGCTGGCGGGGACCCGGCTGGTGGGCATCGTTAGCCGCGCCGACGTCGCCGCGCTGCTGGCCACCGAATGGGTCTGCCAGGTCTGCGGCGAGCCGGTGCGCGGCCAGCACGCCCCGCAATCGTGTTCGAAGTGCCAGGCCGGGGCGGACCGGTTCGTCCTGCAAGACCCCGACCCCGGCAGTTGAGGAGGAGAGCATGGCCGAACCGTCTTCGACCCCGGTCGTCGGCACGGGGGTCGGCAGCACCGAGCAACCCGAGACACTGCGCGGCTACTACCGGCAGATGATGACGATCCGCGTCTTCGAGCAGCGTGCCGCCGAGATGTACACCAAGGCGAAGATCGGCGGCTACTGCCACCTCAACCTCGGTGAGGAAGCCACCGTCGTCGGCCTGATGGCCGCCCTGCGCCCTACCGACTACCTGTTCACCACCTACCGCGAACACGGCTACGCGCTGGCCCGCGGCGCCGAACCCGCCCGCATCATGGCCGAACTGTTCGGCCGCACCAGCGGGCTGTCCGGCGGGCGGGGAGGGTCGATGCACCTGTTCGACCCCCAGCTGCGGCTACTCGGCGGATACGGCATCGTCGGCGGCCAGATCCCACCGGCCACCGGCGCCGCACTCGCCCTGGCCTACCGCAATGGGCCGGGGCCCGACTGCGAGGCCGTGATGTGCCTGCTCGGCGACGGCGCCACCAACATCGGGGCATTCCACGAGTCACTCAACCTCGCCGCCGTGTGGCACCTACCGATCGTGTACGTGATCGTCAACAACCAGCTCGGTATGGGCACACCCGTGGAGGCCGCCGCGGGCGAACCGGAGTTGTTCCGGCGTGGGTGCTCCTATCGCATTCCAGGGCAGCGGGTGGACGGCAACGACGTGCTCGCGGTGCGCGAAGCCGCCCGTGCCGCACTGGATCGCGCCCGAGGTGAACACCAGCCGATGCTGTTGGAGGCGGTCAGCTACCGGCTGCGCGGGCACTCGGTGGTCGACCCGGCCCGCTACCGCAGCGACGAGGACAACCAGCGAGTGCGCGCCCTGGACCCACTGCCTGCCTTCCGCGCCCAGTTGATCGACACCGGCGTCCTCGACACCCCGGCCGCCGCCGGGATCGAGACCGACGTCGAGCAGGCAATCGCCGGGGCCGTGGATGCTGCCGACCGCAGCCCCGCCCCCACCCCGGAGACGCTGTTCGACCACGTCTACGCCACCCCGGTCGCCAACACGTATCAAGGGTTGCCCGGCGACCCGGTGGTGTCCCCATGACGGTGATCAGCTACCGGCAGGCGCTGCACGACACGCTGCGCGCGGAGTTGCTGCGCGACGAGGACGTGCTGCTCATCGGCGAGGAGATCGGCGTCTTCGAAGGCCCCTACAAGATCACCGCCGGGCTGCTCGCCGAATTCGGGCCACGCCGCGTCCGGGACACCCCGATCTGCGAGGAAGGCTTCGTCGGCGCCGCGATCGGCGCGGCCATGCTGGGTCTGCGCCCGGTCGTGGAGATCATGACGATCAACTTCAGCCTGCTGGCCATCGACCAGATCGTCAACCACGCCGCGAAGATGCACTCGATGTTCGGCGGCCAGGTCCGGGTCCCACTGGTGATCCGCACTCCCGGCGGCGGCGGACAGCAGTTGGCCGCCACCCACTCGCAGAACCTCGAAGTCTGGTACGCCCACGTCCCTGGCCTGAAGGTCCTCGCCCCGGCCACCCCCGCCGACGCCAAGGGCATGCTGACCACCGCGATCCGCGACGACGACCCGGTCATCCTGCTGGAGAACCTCGCGCTGTACAACACCAAGGGCGAGGTTCCCGACGGTGACCACACCCTGGACATCGGCACCGCCTCGGTGCTCAAGCCGGGCCAGGACATCACCGTCGTCGCCTACTCCCGCGCCGCCGTGGTCGCCCTGGATGTGGCCCGCCGACTGGAGGACGAGGGGATCTCGGTCGAGGTCGTCGACCTGCGCAGCCTGCGCCCACTGGACCGGGACACGGTATGCGCCTCGGTCCGTAAGACCAGCCGGGTCGTGGTGCTGGAGGACGACTGGCTGTCCTACGGCATCGGCGCCGAGATCGCCGCCACCATCGGTGAAGGCGCCTTTGACTACCTGGACGCGCCGGTGCGCCGGGTGGCGGCCGCCGAAGTCCCGCTGCCCTACGCCAAACCGCTGGAACTGGCCGCCCTGCCCGACGCCGCCGCGCTGACCCGGGTCATCCGAGACACCCTCGACGCCACCCGCTTCGCCGGATAGGAGGACCGCCATGCCCGACGTGCTCATGCCCCGCCTGTCCGACACCATGGAACAAGGCGTGCTGGCCCAGTGGCGCAAGCACGAAGGCGACCCGGTGCGGCGAGGTGACGTGCTCGCCGAGATCGAAACCGACAAGGCCACCATGGAACTGGAGGCGTACGACGAGGGCACCCTCACCCGAATCCTGATCGACGAAGGCGTCACCGTCCCCATCGGCACCCCCATCGCCGTCATCGGCTCCACCACCGACACACCACCCGAACCAGTGGCCACTGTGGACACAGCCGAGCCTGCGGGCACCGTGGATACGGACGAACGGCCATCGCCGCCGGTCTCCCCGCCCGTAGCGGTGCGGCCGCCCGAACCGGCGGCCCCGAGCCTACGGGCATCCCCCCTGGCCCGCCGGCTCGCCCGCGAGCACGACGTGGACCTCGCCGCCCTCCCCGGCAGCGGCCCCGGCGGGCGCATCGTGCGCGCCGACATCGAGGAAGCCATCACACGCCAAGGGCGCCAAGCCCACCCCCAGCCTGCCGCACCGCAGCAGCCGCCCCCCACCGCGCCGCCCAGCCCGGCACCCCACCCGCCGCAGGTCCGGACGACGAGGAAGTTCCGCTGACCCGCGTGCGGCGACTCACCGCGCAACGCCTCGCCCAGAGCGCCCAACAAGCCCCGCACTTCTACCTCACCCGCACCGTGGACGCCGACGCCCTGATGGCATTCCGCACCCAGGCCAACACCGACCTGACGGACACCGGAACCCGAGTCAGCCTCACCGACCTGCTCATCAAAGCCTGCGCGCAGGCGCTCACCACGCACCCCGCGGTCAACTCCTCCTGGGCGGACACCCGACTGCTGCGCCACCACCGAATCCACATCGGCGTGGCCGTCGCCCTGGACGACGGCCTGATCGTGCCCGTCATCCACAACGCCGATGCCAAGACGCTGTCGCAGATCAGCCGCGAAGCCCACGACCTCGCCGAACGGGCCCGCGCTGGTCGGCTGTCGCTGAACGAGATCACCGGCGGCACGTTCACCATCAGCAACCTCGGCATGTACGGCATCGACCAGTTCACCGCCGTGATCAACCCACCCGAGGCGGCCATCCTCGCAGTCGGCGCCGCCAACCCGGGGCCCATCGTCCGCGACGGCCAACTCGTCGCCGGCACCACGATGACCCTGACCCTGTCCATCGACCACCGCGTCCTGGACGGCGCCACCGCCGCCCGGTTCCTCGCCGATCTCACCGCACTGCTCGAACACCCCGTCCGGATCGTGCTGTGAACCGCACCCGCCGAACCGGGCGACACATCGGAAGGAGGTCGTGGTGACCGACCCACTGACCACGCTCACCGACGCCGGCGTCTCGATCTGGCTGGACGACCTGAGCCGCGAACGACTGACCAGCGGCAGCCTCGCACGGCTGGTGCACGACCGGCACGTCGTCGGCGTCACCACCAACCCGACCATCTTCGCCAAGGCCATCACCGGCAGCGACACCTACACCGACCAACTCCAGCAGTTGGCCCAGCGCCGGCTCGACGTCGACACCGCACTGCGCGAGTTGACCACCTACGACGTGCGCTGCGCCTGCGACGTGTTGCGGCCGGCCTTCGACGCCACCGACGGCGTGGACGGCCGGGTGTCCATCGAGGTCGATCCGCGCATCGCACACGACACCGACCGCACCATCGCCGAAGCCAAGGCGCTGTGGTGGCTGGTCGACCGGCCCAACCTGTTCGTCAAGATCCCCGCCGCGAAACAGGGACTGCCCGCCATCTCCGCGTGCCTGGCCGAGGGCATCAGCATCAACGTCACGCTCATCTTCGCCCTGGACCGCTACACCGACGTGATCGACGCCTTCCTCACCGGCCTGGAACGCGCCCAGGCCAACGGACATGACCTCGCGACGATCGCCTCGGTCGCCTCCTTCTTCGTGTCCCGTGTGGACACCGAAGTCGACCAGCGGCTGGACAAACTCGGCACAGAACGGGCCGCAGCTCTACGCGGCAAGGCCGCCATCGCCAACGCCCGCCTGGCCTACCACCGCTACGAAAAGGCGTTCGCCACCGACCGATGGGACACACTGAACCGGGCTGGCGCCCGACCGCAACGTCCACTATGGGCATCCACCGGCGTGAAGGACCCCTCCTACCAAGACACCCGCTACGTCGCCGACCTGGTCGCGCCCGGCGTGGTCAACACCATGCCCGAGAACACCCTGCACGCCGTCGCCGACCACGGTCACGTGCCGCCCGACAGCATCCACGGAACCTACGACCAGTCCCAGCAGGTACTCGACGACCTGGCCGATCTCGGCATCGACTACGAGGACGTCGTGCAGGTGCTGGAAGACGAGGGCGTGGCGAAATTCGACGCCAGCTGGGACCAGTTGAGCACGCAACTCGCGCAGACCCTCACCACCACGCCGGGAGCGTGACAACCATGTCGGCACAACAGGCATTCGTGATCATCGGGGCTGGCCTGGCCGGCGCCAAAGCCGCCGAGGCCCTGCGCGACCAGGAAATCGACGGGCGCATCACCCTCATCGGTGACGAAACGTCGCGACCCTACGAGCGACCGCCACTGTCCAAGGACTACCTGCAGGGCAAGGTCGAGCGGAACACGATCTTCGTCCACCAGCCGGGCTGGTATGCAGGCCACGATGTCGACCTGCGGCTGGGCACCACCGTCCACGCCATCGACCGCGACCGGCATGAGGTCGTCCTCGACGGCGGCGAACGAGTGCGCTACGACAAGCTGCTGATCGCCACCGGCGCCTCCCCGCGCCGCCTGCCGCTACCGGGTGCCAACGCCGAACAGGTGCACTACCTGCGGCACGTCGAGGACTGCGACCGGCTGCGCGAGGTGCTGCGCACGGTGTCCCGGATCGCGATCATCGGCGCCGGGTGGATCGGACTGGAGGTGGCCTCCGCCGCCCGCGCCGCCGACGTCGCCGTCACGGTCGTCGAGGTCGCGTCCCTGCCGCTGCTGCGCGTCCTCGGCCCGCAGATCGCGCCGATGTTCGCCGACCTGCACCGTGGCCACGACGTCGACCTGCGCTTGGGCGTGGGCGTCGAGGAGATCACCAGCGCGGGCGGCGCGGTGACTGGGCTGCGCTTGGCCGATGGCACAGCCGTCGAGGCCGACGCCGTGCTCGTCGGCGTGGGCGCGACCCCCAACACCCAACTCGCCGCCGACGCGGGACTGGAGGTCACCGACGGGATCGTCGTGGACGCGTCGCTGCGCACCTCTGACCCCGACATCTTCGCGGCCGGCGATGTGGCTCGCGCCTATCACCCGCTGCTCGGTCGACACATCCGGGTCGAGCACTGGGCCAACGCCCTTAACCAGCCCGCCACCGCCGCCGTGGCCATGCTCGGCCAGGACGCCCGGTTCGACGCCCTGCCGTATTTCTACACCGACCAGTACGACCTGGGCATGGAATACACCGGCTACACCGAAACCGACGGCTACGACCAGGTCGTGGTCCGCGGTGATCTGCAGAGGCGCGAGTTCATCGCGTTCTGGCTCCGCGAACGGCGTGTGCTGGCCGGCATGAACGTCAACATCTGGGACGTCACCGACACCATCCAAGCCCTGATCCGTGCCCGAACCCCGGTCGACACCACCCGACTCGCCGACCCCACCGTCCCGCTGGCCGACCTGGCGCCGGCGCCATAACCACGGATCGAATGCCGGACGGAGACCACGGCCGGCACCGATCACCCGCTCTTATGTCGGGGCGTCGGTGCGGGTGCATCACTCGCCGACATCGGCGTCCCGTTCCGCCGTGCTCACCTCGCCGTCGCCGACCCACCCGGCTCGGGAGCCTGGTCCGCGTCGCCATAGCGCGCCGGTCGAGCACCCGATGACGCGGCGACGCCCGCGGCCAGCATGGCCACGAACACGACAACCCACACGGCGAACGCCACCCACGCCTCGCCGCCGCCCAGTGCGCTCAGCCATCGCGTGTCGGTGGCGTGACCCCAGTTGGTCGCTGGCCACGCCGTACATGCCGTGCGGGAAGACCATGCTCCACAGGCCGCTTTCGTAGCGCAGCGACACCCGGCGCACCAGATGCCGCCACACGCCCAGGGCCAGCAGCAGCGGGATCAGCCAGGTGCAGAACGACCACAACACCATGGACACGCCCGCGATGACGTCGTGCGGCAGCAGTCGGGCGACATCGGGCAGGCCGAGCAGCCGCGCGCCGGCCAGCACCGTGATCGCCGCGGCACCCATGAACACCCAGTACGGCGGAATCAGCTCCGCCGATCGCACCGGCTGGGTCAGCAGGCGAGCCAGGCCGAGCGCGGCCAGCAGCAGGTACAGCATCAGCCCGATCGCCCAGCACACCGACGCGAACACCACTACCGCGGCGACCGGGCCGAACGGCGGAAGCGATGCGGCGGCGACGGCGATGGACTCGGTGCCGACCACCCAGATGAACCAGGTGCCGTTGACCTGGCTCAAGGTCGGGTGCCGGCGCGGATCGGCGATCAGCCCCAGCGGCACGCCGTAGCCCAGCACCAGCCAGCTCAGCACGCCGATCGCCAGCAGAACGGCCGCAGGCCATCGCTGCCCGTCGGCGGCCAGCCGGCTGGCCAGCACGTTCGACGCGGCGACGAAGGTGAGGAATGCGAACCCGCGTGGGCTGACCAGATCGGCCAGCAAGCGCCGCCGCCAGGACAGCAAGCGCCACCCGAAGGTGGCGATCAGCGCGATGTATCCGGCCACGCCGATCAGCAACAGGATGTCGGACGCGGCCAGCAGGTTGTCGTTGCGCAGCGCGGTGGACACGATGCCGGTGGCCATGACGAACGCGAACACGCCCGGGTTGAGGTCACGCAGGACCGCGGACCATCGCGACCGCCTGACCTCCCGCTGTGGCAACGGCTCCGGTGCCCGTGCGGTCATCTCGACGGCGTCACGTCGACGACTTCGCATCTCCGCTCAGCCACCGTGCGAGGACGGCCGCCTGGCTGTGGTCGACATCGCGAGTAGCGGTGAGCAGGGTCAGGTCGTGCCCATGGGCGAGATGGCGAAGGTGGCGAGCGGCCTCCTGCCGTGCCGGCTCGTTCAGTTCGGCCAGGTACCGGCGGCTGAACTCGGCGAACCGGTCGGGCACGTGTCCGTACCACTGACGCAGTTCGGTGGAGGGGGCGATCTCGCGCAGCCACTCGTCCAGGTGCGCGTTCTCCTTGCGCATCCCTCGGGGCCAGACGCGGTCGACCAGCACCCGCGTCCCGTCCGACGGCGACGGCTCGTCGTAAACCCTGCGGTAGGTGATGTGCGTGTCCATGGCCTGCTCCACGTTTCGGTGTGCCGGGGAACCGCGGCCGTCGACAACCCGCCAGCGGCCGCCTCCCCCAATCCGAGTTTACTTGAATACACTTGTAAAAACATGCTCAGGTGAGAGTGCGCGAACCACAGAGCGACGGGAGCCAGCGATGCGGCGTGACCTGGCAGACGTGCCGGATCCGACCTCTCGCCCGACACGACCCACTCCGGTTATCCGGCACACCAAGCGCCCAGGAACTTGACCTGCAACCCGCCGAGGGCGGCTTCGCCGAACTGACCCTCACCCAGCCCGGCACCTACACGATCACCACCCACCGGCTCGCCGACGCCGAACGCGGCGCCATGGGCAGCCTCATCGCCGACCCATAGCCCGCCACCCAGACTACCGAGAACGCCGTGCTCCAGTCGGGGGAACATGTCTGCTGGGCACACGAAAAGGATCAGTGTCGGGATGGGAGCGGCCTGACGGTGGAGGACTGTGTCTTGTCGATCTCTTTGTGGAGGTTGGCGTTCTCGATGGTGAGCAGGTTCATGGCTCGGGCGAACGTTTCGCTCGCGACCCGATACTCGTCGCGCTCCTCCCGCAGGTTCTTGATCGTATTCTTGAGGGTGGTGATCTCCGCCCGCAGTGCGATCTCGTTGTCGGGGATGCCATTGCGGGCCTTGCGTTCGGCATAGAAGAGGTCTTTGAGGTCGGTGTGCTTGTGCGTCAGCTTGTTGCGCTTGAGCCCCGCTTCCCTCGCGAGGGTGACGATGTCCAGGGTGTCCTGGTCGAAAATGCTGTCACCGGCTGTGAACTGGGCTTTTAGACGGCTGGCTGATAGTCGTTGAGCAGTCCTGCGAGGCGTCGTGTGCGCTTGATCCGGTCCACTGGGGTGGGCAGTGGGATCACGTTCGGGTCGTCATCAGGTGCTCGTAGTCCAACGTCGTGGCCTTGGTGGCTACGGCCGGCGTTGTAGTGCTCGACGTACGCCTCCAGCACGTGGCAGAGGTGGCTGCGGCCGGTGATGAGCAGCCGGTCGATGCATTCGCGTCGGAGCGAGCAGATCCAGCGTTCGGCGATCGCGTTCATCCGCGGTGCCTGCGGTGCGGTGAGGACCACGCGGACGCCAATCGAGGCGAACGCCGCGTCGAAGGCCGCAGTGAATGTGGCGTCCCGGTCACGGATCAGATGGGTGAAACGGCGTCCGGCGTCGTCAAGATCCGCAGCGAGGTTACGGGCCAGTTGGGCTGCCCAGGCTCCGGTCGGGTGGTCGGTGACGCCGAGCAGGTGCACACGGCGGGTGCGGTGCTCGATGACGAACGCCGCGTACAGGCGCTTGAGTTTGACAGTGTCGACGTGGAGGAAGTCAATCGCGAGAAGACCGTCGGCTTGGGCGCGCAGGAACGTCCGCCACGTGTCGCCGCGGCTGGCCGGCGGCGGTATCCGGTAGCCGCGCACGATCCGGCGGATGGTCGAGGCGGCGATGCGGTGCCCGAGCCGCCGCAGCTCGCCCTGAATACGGACCACACCCCAGGTCCGGTTCTCCGTCGCCAGGCGCACAATCATCATGGTGATCTCGTCGCTGATGGGCGGACGGCCCGGCGGTTTCGGCTGACGCCACTTCCCGGCCACGAGCCGGCGATGCCACCGCAGGAACGTCGCGGGCGTGACGATACGGCAGCCCCGCAGGGATTTCGATAGGAGGCTGGATAGAGCCGCGAGCACTGCCCGATCAGCCCAATCCAGTCGTGGGCGAGGGTTGATACGGCGCAGCACCGCGACCTCGTGGCGCAACGCAAGTATCTCCGCGTCCTTGGAGGCTGAGCCCCGAGCCAGCAGCGTCAGCCAGGACAACACCTGGACCAAGATCACGTACAGCAGCCGAACAGCCACGGACCACCGATCAACGAACACAACAAACAGCAGGTCAAGGCTACCGACCGAGTTTCCGACCAGGACAGGGACTTTCTGGACGCTGCGTCCATGGCCGACTGAGCAAAGCAAGACCTGCGAACGTGGTTTCTGTCGCATGGAGCACGTGCGACAGAAACCACTCTCGAGGTCTTCCCACGCCGGGACCACCCTAATCGAGTGCCGACGAGCGGTACCGCTCCGATCGCCAGCAGCCCAACATCACGTTCAGCAAAGGAACAAGGTCGATACCCGTGTAGGGAAGCGAACCAGTGCAAGCGACGACGGACCACGCGGCCCGCTCGAAGCAGAGGCAGTCGACCTGCTCCAACTCGTGGCGGACGTCGTGGCGACGCAGCACGGTTCTCATTCGTGACCTATGACCACGAAGTCGGCATCCACCTGCAACGCCAACTCGCGCAGCTCGGTGACCATCACCTTGATTGTCGCCTTGGCGTTGACCGCCGCGGCCACCAGGCCCGGCTGCACGACGGCGATCCCCCAGTCGACGGCCACGCAGCCAGCGACCATGTCAGCCAGCAGCTGCTGGACTTGGTCGGGATCGCCGTGCGCGACCTTGCTGCCGGTCCGGAGACGGTCCAGCAGCCGCCGGGCCAGCTGCGCGGCGTGCAGCCAGCGCGCGCTGCGGCCGGCTTGGCCAAAGACCTCGTACAGGTCGCCGAGCCGACGGCCAGGCTTGGGCTTCGAGGAGAACTTCAAGTGGTACAGCCAGATCCGGCGTATTCCCCGGCTATCCGGGCGGTGGATCACAACCAGGTCGGCGGTCTCTCCGGCCCGGTCGTCGTCGATCACGAACTCGACATCGGGATCGCGGGCGAGCCACGCCACAATGTACTCCTTGATGGTGATCTTGCCGCGGCGAGGGTTCTTGGCCTCCGCCCTGATGTCGACGTGGTCGAACCCGAGGCTCCGCACGACCTGTGGCTGCAGGTCCGGATAGCCGTCCACGCGGCGGCGGTAGACCTGGCCGCCGATCGTGCTGGCGCCATCGGCGAAGAACACCGATGTCGCGGTGCGCTGCAGCACGCCGGCCAGAGGAGACACTGGCTCGCCCGCGCCGACATCCACGAGGATGTTGCTGTCGTTGGAATGCACGGCACCGTCAGTGGTGAGGACCCCGTGCCACCACGGCTGCCCATCGATGTTGCCGACCAGCTGCAACGCCCACGCCGAATGACTGTCGACCAGGAGCTCGAGGCGTTCGATCTCGTACCACGCGCCGGTCCTGGCGTCACCGACCCGGATCCCCTGCCCCAGCAGCAGAGGATCCACCGTGACCAGGTACGGGTGTGCGGGGAACGCCTCGAGCAGTCGTGGGCTGGGCAGGTCGAGGCCGGGCAGGCCGGCCGGCGCCGCGATGGAGCTGGCGGTCATCACGTCCGCCAGCTCGTCGCACCAGGTCCGGAAGGCCAGCAGATCCAGCCGAGTCGGGCTGAAGACCTTGCCACGGGCGTAGGCGATGCCAAGTGAGCTGCGCCGTGCGCCGCCCGGTTCGTCGATGTCGCCGGGCACACTCGCGTTCACGTGGGTGGCACCATAGGAACGGGCCTCCGACGGCAGCACTGCGCGGCCGACATCGGTGCCCGAGACCTGCCGGTAGCCGGCGAGCCTGCCGCCCGCGCCCCTGGTGCTGCGCATGCCGATCGCGTGGTATCCGTACAACGTTCGTGCCGCCATGACTCGGTCCAGCCAGGCGGGGTTCACCAGGAGGGGCCGCTCCTCGCCGAGTGCGCGGAGAAGGCAGCCGATGGTGTGGTCGGTTGTACCGTAGACAAACGCGAGGCGCTTTTCCTTGTCCAGCACCACCACGTGCAGCTCCGGCCGGATGCCGTCCAGGGCGTCGGACGCGATCCAATCCGGACGGTCGAGATGCTGGGTGATGAACACGGCGAGCCGGCCCTCGTCGTCGATCCCCCAGTCGGTCACGATGCCGCGGGCGATACCGGCAACCGGTGTCCGCAGGTCAAGAGCGCTGTCCTCCGGCAGCTGGAACACCTGGACGTTCTTGCTGGGGCGCAACGCGGACAGGCTCAGTGGCTGCGACAGAGTGGTGTCGAAGTTCAGCACGTAGGACCGCCGCCTGCCCTCGGCGGCGACGGCCGCGTCAGCAAGGGCAGGCACCAACTCGGCCCAGGCGACATCGCTGGCGTAGAGCTCGCGGGTTTCGTCGTTGACCTCCTCTCTGACCGCGACCAGGCAGGCCCGTGGTCCGCCGGGCAACACGCGGGCGATCCGGCCCAGGAACTGGAGCGTCGCCGGGAGGCTGGCGTGTCGACGGTGGTAGACCCCGATCTTCAAGCGGGGGAAGTCGAAGCCCTCACCGAGGACGCCGACACTGATCAGGCCGGCCAGTTCGCCGGCCCTGAGCCGGTCCAGGACGGCCCTGGCCTCCGATGCCGACGTGCCGGCCGAGATAAAACCCATCTCCAGGCCGGCCTCGCGATAGCGCTCGACGAGTTGCTCGGCGTGCGCGATGGTGCTGGTACGGGCGATGACGCACGTACCGGCCGCGGTGTGTTCGACTGTCGCAAGCAGACCGCGGGCCGCCTCGACCAGCGCGATATCCTGCTGGGCGGGGGTGGCCTGGGACGCGACGTCGATCGGCACGAAGTCGATCGGTGCGAGCACGCCTTCGGCCAATGCCTGGGAGAGCCCATAGTTGAAGACAAGTTCGGCCGGCAGGTGCTGCCGGTCCCGCCGGAACGGCGTGGCGGTGAACAGCACCACCGGCACATCCGGGAATGCGTCCAGCAGCGCCCGGTAGCTGGGTGCCGCGGTGTGGTGTCCCTCGTCGATGATGATCAGATCGAACGTGCCGGCAGGCGGCGCGGCGACGTCGGCCAGCACCGGGGACACCGCGTTGATCGTGCCGACAACGACATCGTGATCACCAAGACTGGCCCACACCTGCGCGTCAGCTTTGTGTTCCAGCACCGCCACTTTCGGCAGTGGTCGGTCGGGCGGGAACACTTCGCGGTCTCGAATCACTTTGAGCGACCGGAATTCGTCGGCGAGTTGCTCGCGCAGCACCTTGGACGGGGCCACGACCAGCACCCGCGCGGCCTCCAGTTCGAACGCAAGGATGGTCATCACGGCGGTTTTGCCGCTGCCCGTGGGCATCGCGACAAGTGCCGGCGCCATCGAGGTCGCAAAGTGCCCGCACACGGCGTGCACTGCGCCGCGCTGCGCCCGACGCAGACCTTCCCCGGCGTAGGGTGTGTTCCGCACCAACGATCTGCCGCGAGGCAGGCGCACCAACCGGCTGTACCGACGGAAATAGCCGCTCACGGACCTGCTCCTTCCTCGAACTCGGTAAGGATGCGGTCGAGTTCGGGCACCACGTGCTTGCTGATCAGCTCCTGTTCCGTCCCGTCCCCGTCCGGTGCCACAAGGGCGGCGAGGTCGCGCAGCGACTCCGGGCCGTCAACGGCCAGGTCCTCGGCCAGCCGGCGGCCTCGCTGCTGTGCCGTCGGCGTCTGACGGCGTTTCTTGGCAGCGAGCCAGAGCGTCGCGTCCATGCCGACGGTGCGGATCGGATGGCCGAGGCGTTTCACGAGATTGGCGATGATCCCGACGCCGTCGGCGTCCAGGTCGGCCCAGCCGGCGACCGGCAGCGACCCCATCGCCTTGACGACGGTGATCACGGCGTTGGGCGAGTAGCCGCGTCCCCACACGCACAGCCAGCGGTCGATGATGTCCTCCTGCCAGCAGACATCCTGGAACGTGTCCCGGTTCTCGATGACGAGCACGCCGCGCACGCGCGTCGGGTCGAGCACGCCGATGACGTCGAGGCTGTTGGCCGGCACGCCGACGAACGGCACGCAGGCGCGAGCGTCGGCCACGACGCCGCCGATCCGCCAGACGACCGGGCCGCGTAGCAGCACCGCGACGAACGGTTCTCGCACCGCGAGTGCGAACGGAAGGTTCACGAGGTTCGCGAACGCGGTCCGTCGGGCACCGGTCCAGCCGTGGGAGTTGTGGAACGCCTCGGCGGCGACCTTGGCCTCGGTCGGCGTCACGCCCTCGACCTGAAGGCCGTGTCGGGCACAGACCGCACGGATCGCGGCCTCGTGGACCGACCATCGCGTCGCGCCGGACTTCGAGCCCTCCGGGACACACAACGGATCATCCAGATGCTGTCGGGCCAACAGCGCTCGTTCGGCTGCCAGGTCGGGCACGGACTCCATGAGGGCGATCAGCTCGGCTCGGACCTCGGCCGGCGGCCGCCACCCGGTGAGGTCGGCCACCGCGTCGGCGGCGACCTCCTGCCAGGCCGCCGTCAGCCGGATGCCGACCGGCTGGTAGCCGAAGCCCTCGGTAGCGCACTCCACCACCACGACGCCGGCCCGGGCCAGCTGGATCGCCTTGTCCCAGGCCGAATCCCCGAACTTGGAGAGCACACCGCGCCACTGTCGCCGCGACGGCATGGTGAGCACCCACTTCAGCTGGCTCGTGCTGAATCCCGCCGGCAGCTGGAACGAGCCGTCCATCACCTCGACCACCAGGTCCACCCGCCGAGGATTGGGGCGCTGGCGCCGATCCTTCGGCACGACCGGACCCGCCTCGGTCTTCTTGGGCACCGTGTAGGCGGCGATTCCCGTTGGCAGTCCCGGCAATGGCCACCGCGTTCGGCCCTGCGCCTCGCCGACCAGCAGTGGACAGCTGACCGGGGTGTCGTCGTCGGCCTCTGTGTAGGCGTCGTCGCCGTGCTGGTCCCAGAAGCTCATGAGGTCCTCCCTGCCCGCAGGGCCGGGGCGGTGAGCTCCACGCGGCGGGACTGGTCGTCGAATCCCCAGGCCCGGGTGGGCCGGTTGAACGTGTCGTACTCGTGGGCGTGGTTGAACCACAGCAACTCACCGCACACCTCGGACGCGTCGAGCAGGACGCTGTCCTGGCAGGTGCCCAGCACCGTCACCCGCCGTTCCTCGGCGACGGTCTTCAGCACTCGCAGGATGTCCTTGCGGTTGACGTCGCCGAGGCTGTTGCCCAGTTCGTCGAGCACGAGCACGCGTCCCTGGGTGCTGGTGTCGGCGAGCAGCGCGGCGAGCACCAGCTGCACGGCGTGCACCTTGACCTGGGCGCCGTTGGCGATCACCTGATACGAGACCAGGCCGCCGCGCTGGGAACGCCGCCAGCGCGGCGTGACCTCCCAGCGCCAGACGCCGTCGTCGGCCGGTGGCGGACCGTGCACGACGAGGTCCGCGCCGAAGCCGCCGTTGTCCAGGTCGAGCCGATTGAATGCCTGCGAGACCTGGTCGAGGGTCCCTTCGATCGACCGGCCGATCATAGCTTGGAGATTGCGCACCGTGGCCTCGCGCCCGTCCACCTCCTCGCGCAGATGTTCGTTGTAGCGCCGGCGCTTGGCCTGCTCCTCGTCGATCGTCGTCAGCACCCGGCGGTCGTGCGCGTCGGTGTCTTCCAGCTGCTTGGACAGGGTGGACGTGACGTCCGCGAAGGTGACGGTCGGCACCTTCGCCAGGCCGAGCTGGCCTTCAAGGCGGGCCAGAAGTGTGAATGCCCGCCGCATGTCGGCCGGGGTCTGTTCACTGTCCGGAGTGAACTCGCAGGCCTCGAAGGCGTCGTAGATGCGGCGCATCGTCTCCGTGCCGAGCGACTCGGCCTTGCGGTCGGCGAAGCCGGGTTCGGCGTGCAACTGGTGGTCCGCTCCGTCACGGCCGGTCGGCCACAGCACACGCCAACGTTCGACGTCCAGGGCCACCCGGTCCTGCTTGACGGCCGCCATGCGCTCGTCATGCGTATCTAGAGCCTGCTGGGCTTGTTCGACTTTGCTCTCGGCGAGCAGCGTGCGGTACTGGTACTGGTCGGCGATGTCCTGCGCCTGCCGCCACAGCCCGAACTTCTCCCGCTCTGCGGTTTCCCGAGCGATGATCCGGGCGTCCACATCGGACAGTCTGGCGGCGAGATCCGCGTCCTGAGCAGCGATTGCCGTCAACTCGGCGGCCGCGACGGCGGCATCGTATCGCGTGATCGCGACGGCGAGCGCGGATGCGGCCGCCTGCTGGCCTTCCGCCGCGGTCCGCTGGGCCGCAGTCTTCTGGTCGAGCTCGCCTCGTAGTCGGGTGACCAGTGCCTCTCGCCCGGCGACCGGCCCCGCGAAGCCGCCGAACACCGTGGTCCGCTGCCCGTCGTCGTGGACCCAGCGTTCGGAATCCTCCGGTGTCCAGCGTTCGGACAGCGTCCGCAGGAAGCCGCCGATCGCGAAGCGGCAGCCGATGCCGGCCGGGCTGGCGATCGGTTCCTCGTCCTCGGTGACGAGCAGTGCGCCCGGGAACTCGGCCGCGACGCTGGCGACGTCCTCGACGCCGCCGGCCACGACCACCGCATCACGCCACGGCCACAGCCGCGGCTCCCAGTGCGCGCGCTGCGCCTCGTCGACAGTGACGGCATCGAACAACGGCGCCGCCGAGCAGCCGGCGGCGTTGAGCGCGGCCGTGAGCTGGCCCGCCGAGCCACCCAGGCCTTGTTCAGCGGCCATGAGCACGGCGGCGGCTTCCTCCACCGCAGCGGTGGCCGAGGCGACCCGCACGAGCGCGGCGACGTGCAGCCGCTCCGCATCCTCTTTGTTGTTCTGTGCCTTGGCAACGGATTCCTTGGTCCAGCCGGTGGCCCGAGCCCGACACTGCGCACGGCGGTCGGCCAGTTGGGCGCGGCCGGCCGCCAAGACCGCTCGCTCGTCACGAGCGCTGGCCAGGCTCTCTTTGGCGACCTCCCACTCCGCCAGGGTTCGCTCAGCCAACGACACGCAATCCCGTTCGGCTGCCAGGGCGTCCCGCTCGCCCCCTTTGTCCCGTAGATCTTCAGCCAGCGGCAGCCGTTGCGCGTCAAGTTCTCGCAGCCGCTCCGCGAGGTCCTCGTCGCGGGCGAGCACGTGGAGGTAGCGCTTGGCCAGGAACACCTGCCAGCTGCGGTCGGCCTTGTCCAGCATCGACCGGGACTTGTTCCTGGCCCGGACTTCCGACAGTCGCGTCTCCTCCTCGCGGCGGTTCTCGCGGTCGGCGGCCTCGCTCTCGGCCAGCGCGCGGCGCTGAGCCAGCAGCGCCGCCCGGTCTCGGCGTTCCTGGTCGATCAGGTGCTTCGCGCCGGACAGGGAGATCAGCGCGGCGCCGATCTCGTGCGGCTCCATCTCGGTCAGCTGGTGGCTGAGCAGTGACGGCGCGGGCGGTCGCAGGGAGGTGTCGAGGTAGCTCAGGCAGCGCGGGGCGTCCCCGAAGCAGACCTCCGCGAACTGGCGCGCCGAGATCGTGCCGTTTCGCTTGAGGGCGCGCCACTTCAGCGGCGCTTGGCGGTCGCGCTCGTCGTCGTCGCCGGCGGCGATCAGATGCGCGCCGTCCGCCCAGCGGACTTGCACATGGGGTGTGGTGGGCTCGATCCGGATCCAGATCGTGCGCGCCGTGGACTCGGGATCGTCCTGCTCGGCGAACACGCCAACGACAAAGCCCTGGGCCGCCGGTGGAATGCGCTGGGCGAGGTCGATACCGGCCGGGGCCGGCTTGAACAACAGTCCCGCGGCCGGCCGGCCGCCGTTGGTCAACAGGCCCCACTGGGGGTCCGCGAGCAGCAACGACACCGCCGCCAGGAATGTCGTCTTGCCGGAGCCGTTGGAGTCGCCCCGCGGTCCCTGCCCGGACACGGCGACGAAGGTGTTCGGCACGATCGGCACCGGATGGTTGGTGAGGCGGGCGATGTCGAACGTCTGCACCGCCAGCAGCTCCCGGTCGCCGATCACCCCGCGATCGATCCCGTTGTCGCCGCCGTTGCTCTCGCTCATCGCTGGTCACGCTCCTGTGCTCGGCGGACCTCGCGGTCCCGGCGGATCTTCCGGGCGGCGTCGCCGTCCGGTTCGGCGAACAGGATCAGCTCGTCGAACAGGTCCTTGAGGGCCCGCTCGGTGAGCCGGTCGAACTGCGGCCCGAGGCGCACCGCCCCGTCGACCCGCGCGACCAGGTCGGCCCGTGCCAGCTCCCGTAGCTCCGTTTCGACCCGGGACTCGTTCAGCGGTCCCACCCGCATGTCCTGCACGGTCACCGGAATCCCCTTCGTCCACGGCGTCTCGGCGGCGATCCGACCCTCGGCCCGTGGAATCGCGACGGACAGGACGAACACGAGCGCCAGCGTGGCGCGCTGCCGTTCTGGCAGTACACCGAAGCCCTCGGCGGCGAGCCTGCTCGCGATGCGATCGTCATAGCCGGACAGGAACCCGCGTCCCGACACGACCAGCACCCGCCCCAGCGAGCCCAGCAGCTCCACCACCGCGCCATGCAGCGTCTCGTCGGCCAGCGCCCGAAACGCCGTGCGCGGTACCGGCGCCGCCGCGACCTCAAGCGCGGCTACCGCAGTGCGGACCTCGGCCTTGGCGTCCTCGGGCAACGCGTCGAACCCCGTCGTGGTCATCGAAACCTCCCATCCGGTTCAGGCAAAAGCTCGTGTAGTTGGCGCAACGCGGTCAGCTCAGAGGTGCTCCACAGCGCAACCTTCGGCCCCAGCCGGATGAGATCGCCGTCGCGGCGGAGATATCCGGTGACCCGCAACGCCATGAGCGGTCGGCCAAGCCGTGGCGCGTCGTACGACTCGCCGAGCGCCGCGAGGACGGCCTGGATCTCTCCGACCGTCGTCGGCCGGCCCGGATAGATCGGCAGATCAGGGTCGAGCCAGCAACAGCGCAGACAGACGGCCATGACCAGGCGCACCGGGCCGGTCGCCACCGGGCGGGTGAACCCGTCGCCGTCCTCGGGCAGGAAGTCGGCGGCCGCGCCCAGGACCAGCACCGGAACCTGGTCCCCGTCTTCGGCGATGGCCAACGCCCGGCCGGCCCGCTCGGCCACCCTCACCAGCTCCGCCGCGTCCGGCACGGCAAATTCCGGCGCGGTGCGCGTCGCCCGCAGCCGGGCCAACCAGTACGCGGTCTCGTCCACGTCACGTTCCCCCGCTTCGGACCAGCTGGACGGGCGTGAGGTAGGTGACCGTGGCCGTGCTGTCGACCAACAACCGGTCCGACAACTCGATCCGGCAGCCGAGGCTGCGGTCGGCGACCGCGGCCATCAACCAGACCACCAATTCGACCGCGCCGGGCCAGCCCTTCTCCAACAGCAGCGGGGTGAGGTCGACCCTCCGCTCGCCGTCGAGCAACTCGCCGAGCCGGTGCCGTCGTGTCCCCCTGACCCGCTCCTCCCGGTCCCGCACCAGGTCGATGGGATCGGTCAGCGGTCCCAGGTCTATCGAGCGGGGCGGCCGGACCCGGCTCGGCGTCGGCCGGAACTCCTCCGCGGCCACGGCTACCTCGTCCGGCCGCAGTTCCAGCTCCGGCCGGTCGAACACGGTGCTTGCGAACACCTCGGCCAACTGGTCGACCGAGGCGGCCCGGACGGCATCGAGGTACTGGCCGGGCGCGAGCAAACTGAAGTCGCGACGAGCCCGGGCATAGGAGGCGATCCGGTCGACGACCGCGCTGACCGCCAGCGAGTACCGCTGCGCCTCGGCGATCAGCCGGGTCCCCAGGCCGTGCAACTCCGGAAACGTCGAGGCCACCACGTCGATCAGCTTCCTGGCCCGAGGCACCAGGGCGTCACCGTTGCGCCGCAGCCGGCGGTAGCGGAGCACATCCTCGACCGGTTTCGCGCTGAGCCGCTCCAGCCGAGGGCATTCGATCGACAGCTTCTGCCGCATCAGCACCAGCAGGTCCGACACCTCCTGGCGGCTGAGCAGGCCGAGGGCCAGGTCCTCCTGGGTCCGCTCGAGCAAAATGATCAACTCGGCCACGCCGTCGGCCCGCAGCAGCCGCTCGATGATCAACAGCATCACGGCACTGCTGTCGTCCAGCACGTACCGATGGCCGCCGGCCTTGTCCGTAGACAGCATCTTGGTGGTCATGAAGTGGTCGAAGCGGGGCTCGAACCGACCGGGCCCGGCGCCGGCGCAGTGCTGGGTGAGCTCCTCCTTGGTCAGGCCGTCGCCCTCGTCGTGGTCGCCGAAGGCGGCGTACACCGCGCGCGCCCAGTTCAGCGTCTCCGAGTCCGCGATCATCGCGTCCTGCCGCGTGGTGACCGGGGCAAGGCACTTGTTCAACAGTGCGGCGAAAGGGCTTTCGGTAGCCGTGCTCACGCGGGCTCCTCGGCAGGACAGGGCTCCGCCCACCACAGTTGGCGGAGCGGATCGGGTGACGGGATTTCGTGAGGGTCAGTCGGCGAGCGTGGCGACAATGGGATCGACCTCGTCCAGCCGCAGCCGGAGCAGGGCGACCACGGCGTCCCGGGCCTCGTCGGCGGCGGCCAACGACCAGTGGTAGCAGACGTAGCCGACCTTGACGAACGCGTCCGCCCCCTGGCCGGCCGCGTCCGCGAGCAGGTCGATCATCACCTCCCGGTGCTCGGTGTCGGCGGCGGCCGCGTTGAGCCACGCCACGACGGCCAGGTGCACCTCCTGGGTGCTCGCCTGCTTGAGCAGTGCCCGCCACCCGGCGACGACGGCCCGATCACTGCCGCCGTCCTCCACCGCCGGCCGAACCAGGCGCAGGCACTCGGGATGGGTCGCCGGATCGGTGATCGTGCGGAACGCGGCCAGGCCGACGCGACGACGCGTGGGCTCGGCGTCGGCGATCCAGGTGACCAACTGCTCCAGCACGCAGTCGAAGGCCGGGGAGCACCGCGCGACGGCCGACACGGCCGACACCACCGCATCGCCGACGCGCCGGTCACCCCAGCCGGCCAGCAGCCTCAGCCTCGTCATCGCGACGTTGCCGTACTCGGCCCCGATACCGCCACAGACCCGCGCGACAACTTCAGCCAACAGCTCATCCGAGTTCACCACGTACGCCCAGTCATAGAGCCGCTTGCGCACCGCGGAGCCGATACCTCCGCTCGTCGCCGCCTTGACCAGCAGCCGCTCCACCATCGGCAGGAGATAGTCGCAAGTCAGCGACCGCGCCACCCATGCCTCGGCGATACGGAGCACGGTGCGGGCGTCTCGCGCGCCGGACAGCAGCTCGACCAGCCGATTGACCAGGCGTTCGCCGTCTCGCACGTAGAGGCCGGTGCCCCGGCCGAGCTCGATGTCGGCCAGCCATCGCAACAGGTGCTCGCGGTTCTCCGGGTACTCCTGCCAGACGTAGCGCAGCACCGCCGCGCCGAATGCCGGCCGGTGGAACTCCACCCGGTCGTCGGAGGTCCTGGTCGCCCCGATCGCTGCCAGTCTGCGAGTGGCGCCGGGACCAGCGAACGGCCGGGACCGGCCCACCTCGGGCACGCCGAGAATGGCCATGAACCGTCGCAGTTCGCGGAACAGGACCTCGCATGGCGCGTGTTCGATCAACGCCACCATGGTCGTGGCGGCGCGCCATTCCTCGTCCCCGGAATCGAACTCTGCTCGCAAGTGGACGGTCCAGTCCCGAACCGCGTTGCTGAAGTCCTCGCCCAGGACCGCGGGTCCCCGGGAGCCGGCAGGATCGATACCGGCGATCAGCCCGGTGATCCGGGCAACCTCTCCGGGCAGCGCCCGCCTCAGCAGGGGCGGCAACTCGTCGAAGGAAAGCCAGTCGTCAATCCGGTGCTCGGCGAACCCTGCGGTGCGCAGATGCTCGCGGAAGACGTCGGTCGCGACCGGCACCGGCAGTGGGTGGCAGCACTTCGGCACCGTGGCGTTGAACAACGCGTGCACCTCAGCCGGCACCAGCACCACCAAGAAACTCTCGCAGTGGGCCAGCTGCTCGCCGAAGTGGACCAGCTGCTCGGCCACGCTGCCGAACACGGCGCAGTCGGCGACCGGGTCAGTGCCGGTCAGGTCGAGCAGGACGGCATGTGAGCGGTCGTCGCGACCCAACAGGTCGTCGAGCGAACTCTGCTCGTCGACGACGGCCGACCTCGGCCGCAACTCGACGCCGCATAGGGATGCGCATTCCCCCAACATGTTCAGCCCCGCCGTCCAGAGGCCGGACTTACGCTCGCCGCTCAGGATCAGGTACCTGCGCAGCTTGAGCACCGGCAACAGACGGTACAGGCCGGGCGGTTCGACGAACCGGCGCGCCGACACCGCGACGACATCCGGGTCGATGAAGCCCGTGACGCGAGGGACACGTGTCGGCTGGTCGCCCACGGGGATGGTCACATGGTGTTCGTGCTGGACGTTGCGGATGTCGCCGAAGACGAGCGGCCGGTGCACCGATTGCCCGGTGGCGAAAGGGAATTGCGCATTGTCCGCGGTCATCGCGCGGTCCCCGGGCCGTTGACGATGTCCCCGAACACCAGCGGCTGGTAGATGCCCTGGCCGCTGCCGGTGACCACCAGCCCCCCGGCCGTAGAGTCGGTCCGGGCCAACGGCTTGCCGGCGACGCCGTCCCGCAACAGGTCGCCACTCGGGCACGGCACGTATAGGTAGGCCTGGGCCGACAATTCCTTCACCTGGACGGTGCAGGCCGCAAAACGCGCGGCCGGCACAGCTCCGAGGCCGGTCGCGACCACGCTGTCGTAGACGGGCGCCGAGATCATCGCCACCAGCAAGGTCTGGTCGGGGTCGGACCGTTCCAGCGCGTCCCGCGCCGGCTGAGCGTCGAGCAGCCGGTGCGCGGTGATCACAGTGTTGCCCACGATCTCGCCCGACCGGCCCGGGTCGGCGATCGGCCCGACGTGCAGGCTGGCCCGCAGTCGCATACGCGGACCGCCTCGGTCCTCCAAGGCCATCCCCAGCAACAAGTCCTGGAGCGCACCGAATACACCGAGCAGCACCGGGAGATGGCTCGCCGAGCAACAGAACCAGTACCCGTCGCCCGGGTTGCGCACGAAGTGCCGGTCTCGCCAGGCGTCCTCCGCGCCGGCCTGGTCGAACGCACGGGCAACCACCGACGGCAACTGGTCCGCGAGTTCACGTTGCACGGGATCCGTGTTGCGCCCGAAGGACATCGTGTCCACCGCGAACACGGCGCGGAACGGCGGCAGGCCCCTGCTGCGCGCTGCTGCGTCACCACCTGACATGTCGACCTCACTTGGACGTGGCGGACACCTATTGGGCAGCGTGCCGGTCGGCCGGCACCGCCGCGCACAGAACTGAGAGCGCCCCTGTGACGGGCGTCACTACGCGGCGCGTTCGACGAAGCGGCGCAGCCCGTCGACGTCCGTCACCACAACCGCGCGGTGCTCGCTACGGATCAGGCCCCGGCCGGTCAGCCCTCGCATCGCGCCGTCCACGCTGCTCTTCGACACGCCCAGGTAGACGGCCAGGTCTTCGTGCCTCAACGGCAGCGTCAGCCGGTCGCCCATCCGCGTCCGTGCCACGTCGACGCACATCAGCAGTAACATTGCCAGCCGCGCCGGCACCTTGAGGTGCATGATGTCGTACGGCCGGACCTGCCGCCCGCGAATCTTGCCCGTCACGTACGAGCCCAGCAGCTCCGATTGCACCCGCGGGCCCCCGATCCGGAGGAAATCGCCCGCCCTCAGCGAATACACCGAGCACGCGTCGATCGCGCGGACCGTCGCGCACCGCGGCTGCGAGTCGAGCATCGGGAACTCGCCGACCAGGTCGCCCGGCCCCAACACCGCCTCCAACTGCTGGCGGCCGTCGGGATGCGAGTACACCGCGGCGACCCGCCCTTGGACGATGTAGTAGGCGTGCTCGGAGCGGTCTTCCTGCAGCAGGATCTCGCTGCGGGGACGGAACAGCGTCGAGGACTTGCCGCCGAGCAGCCGTTGCTGCTGCCCAGGCGACAGTATCTGGCGAAAAGTGATGCCCACTCGGTGACCGTGCATGGCCGGATGCCTACTCCGACGTCACCCAAAAGTCCCGACGATCCATCCTATTGCCACTCGATCGAAGGACGAAGCCTTGACATACCAACGGCTGTCGCAGCCAGCGATGGTGTGCCGCCACAGCGACTCCAGCAGGGTGATTATCCGCCCTTGTCCCGAAAATACGGGAGTGCGGACGTGAGATTGCTGCTTTCATGCACGCTCACGACAGATGCCGCACCGGCCCCCTCGACAGGCGCACACGCCACCGTCACTCGCCACAGCCGATCCGAAGGAGGGGAACACGTTGCCCGCGCACCGGTTCGTCCCTGAGACGACCCGCCGTGGCTGACAAGAGCGTGAACCCGGGCATCGACCCCGACCTGGTAGCAACCGTCGGGCCGCAACCGCCTTCCGTCGCACAGGTTTTCAACTGGGCCGCGGCCGCGCTCGAGAACTCCCCGTTCGCCGCTGGGCGTCAGTACTCGACGGCCCGGCTGGCGCAGTTCGGCGACGACGTCCGCGCGGATCGCCACCGCCCGCATCGCTCGGGCCAGCCGGCCCACATCAACGCGGCACGCCAATACCGTTGACCAATAACAGATCGCGTGCCGCACACTACAAGATATGCACAACGAGGTGTCAGCCGAGAGTGTCAGCACGGTGATTCAGAGCCGAGTGATCAATGGCAACATAGCACTGCATCATGAATGCACATCGCCACTAGTGGCTTACCTACAGGCCGCCGAGGCACTCACCTCAAACTCGCCAATCAGAGAGGCTGCGGCGATCGCCACTTTGACACAGTTGACAAAGACAAGCAAGGAAATGTTCGTGGCGACTATGGAACTAATGTCGGCATGGTGGCCGATCGCCAAGGAAGACGAGGCCCGCAGGAATTCCCTGTTCCGCGTTGTGGGATCTGGCGTCTGCTACATCCTGGTAGCCGAGAAGATTTGGCCCGACATAGCTAGCGGCACCAATAAAACAGAGTTCTCCTGGCGCGAAGGTCGCATATCCATCTCCGGGACGACGTACCGAGCACCGAATGGCCACCATTCGAAACAGAGCTAATACCATCCAGCGGGTTCGCCGGGAGAGGCTCAACAAGTTCCACGCCGAGCAGCAGTACATCCATGCCAACGTCAACACACTCGACCGGTCGGCCCAGATCGGACAGGTCTCCCAGCACCGCGAGACGTCACCGTGACGCGTACACGCGTCCACATGCTGGGCGAACTATCCCAGCACCACTCCGGCCCATGATCAAGACTCCGAATCGCAGACTCCTTTACTGCGGCAAGTACAGTTGGACCCGAGCTTGGAGAACGGCCGCGAGCACGCCGTTGACCCCGTCTTCAACTGGGGGTCAAGGGGTCGCAGGTTCAAATCCTGTCGTCCCGACGGTCGAAGGAGGTCCGCCGATCCAGGGCAAACGCCCAGGTAGGCGGGCCTTTTTCATGCCCGCCGACGATCTTCCATCGACCATCCACAGTGGACCAGAAACCCCGCCTGAGCCCCAAAATAGGAGCGAAACAGGAGCGGGTGCCCACAGTTTTTTACGTAACACTGTTACGGGGTCGCGGTTCACACCACCCGCCCAGGTAGATCCGCCAACCGACATCAACCGACCACAACCACCTCGAACCGAACGTAGCCGGCAACCGTTCGCCACCGTCGACCGCCGTTGCCGTCAGCTCCCACCCCTACACGCCCGACGCACGCCCTATCAGCCCATCACCAGCGGTTCACACCCGACCGGGCCCGTCGCAACATCACCGGGCCAGCCAAAGACCCGGATCACCACAGCCGGCGCCGAACTACCGGCGGGGCCGCAATGGTCGAACACCCACCCGCGCCCGGGGTGGATCGCGGTCGACCCGCGGTGCCCTCGCCGGCCAGAAAACGCATGGCCAGGGAGCATACGATGATCGGGTGGCTTCGCCGTTGGTGCGCTTCGGACCGCCCCGCCTGCTGGTGGGGGATACCGGCGTGCTGATGAACGAAGTGGTCCAGGGTGCTCGTCGCGGCGAACTGACCGGCCTGCTCGCAGCCCTTCATCATGACGCCGCGCGCTTGTTCGTCGCCGAGCATGTGCTCGTCGAGATGGAGCGAGACCGATCAGGCTTCGCCGAGGATCGACACGTCGACCCGACGCTCGCTGTGAGGCGCTGGCACAGCATGTATCTGCCGTACATCGTCGTGGTGCCGGTGCCGGAAACCTGGGGTGAGGGCGACGACCGCGTCACCCAGGTCGCAAACCGCCACCCGGTCGACCTGCCCACCGCCCGACTGGCTGTTGCTCTTGCACCCTGTCACGGGCTCATCCAGGACCCAGACCTGACCGACAACGGCTTCGGCGACCCGAACTGGTTGCCGCTCACGCTCGCGTCGGCGAACCAGGCCGAGATGGAACTTGTCGGCACCACCGTTCGGCTTCCAACCGTTCTCGCCATAGAGCTTGCCAAGGCCACAGGCCGGACGTTTGCCAAGCTGCCCCAGTGGGCGCAAGCCATCCTGCTCCTCGCCGGTTTGGCGGGACTGTACTGGTGGGAGCAGAGCGGCAAGGCCCACCAGCACGTCAGCAGAGTCCGTGAGCTGACCGGGAAAGCCTTCGACACCATCATTCCGCTCGCGGCGACGGTCTTCGAGCGGCACACCAAGGCGCAGGTCACCTGGGTGATTAACGTCATCCAGCCAGCTGAGCGTCAGGCGTTGTCAGAACAGATCGCCCGACTCCTCGCGGAAGCCGACGAGCCGATGACTGCGACCGAGATGGCCACGCGAATGCACCTGTCCGGCACACCGCGCGAGCGCGGCGACGCGATCCGGGCAGAACTGCGTCGACGGGACGCGTTCATCGAGGTATCCCGAGGACGCTGGCGGTTGGGTAATCCCGCCAGCACCGCGGACGCCGCCATCCAGCCGGCCGACGTGCGGGACTGGCTTCAGCGGGCACATCGTTATAGCGGGCAATCAACCGGGAAGTAGACGCCTGACCGTTCATGTAAGCCGAGACCTATGCGTCCGCGTCCGCCAGACTCAGCAGAGCACTTGACCTGCGGAGATGTCGAGCCTGACCCTCACACTGCCAGCGTGATCCAAAGAGGACAGTCACCTGCGGAAACCAAGGCACCGCAGGAAAACCGCCGTCCGTTCGGTGCCGTAGACCGCCGTTCCGTGCAGTACAGGGTCATCGGACTCTCCAGATTTTCTCCACCTGCAACCAGTGTGAGGACCGGCCTTCCAGCGACACATCCCTTGCACCACAGGATACTCCGAACGAGGGCGGCAACGCGACCCAGGACGTGTCAGCCTTCGACGATCTGACCGTCATCCTCACAACGACACCACAGGTCGCCGCCGGCCGCCGCTCCGCACGGAACGAACGCGCCCCGTTCCACCAACGGGTGGACCGAGAAGACTCGAACCCCGCCGCTGGGCGGACCGCCGCCAAGGGCTGAGCCTCGCCCTGGCCCGCCACGTCCTGGCCGCCGCCCAGCCCTGGACGTTCGCCCCCGGATGGGTACCGGTCCCCCGACCCGCATGTCGTCGGACCGGTACCCCCGCAAACCCGGCGCACATCGGGGGAGCGTGCCCGGATCTGAGCAGCACTCAACCAGAGACAACACCCCGACACCAGGGAGACATGACGCCACTGGCCAGGACTGGCCAGAACCCCACTCAAGCACCACAAACGCCATCCGGCCCGGCTGCCGTCCCACCACCCGGCCCTTCCAGATGCCGTCCCTCTGCCGCACAGGAGAAAACCCGCGATGACGCCCATTCTCGGCGGGCGCAGGTCGGCGCGCAGGTGCCCCCTTGACGGGCGTGATGGGCGTTGCCAAGTCGACGGGATGCCGCGAGGCCCCTCCCCTTGGGGGTCGAGGGCCCCTACGACTCTCGTTCTTGAAAATGATTCCGTTGGGCGGCTACCGGTGCAGAGTTACAGGTCAGCAAGGTTGTCTCCGCGCCAGCGGCGGCCCGGAGGCTACCGTGGTGAAGTAGTGCACTCGGGTGTTGTCCCCACACGAGCTGCTCTCCTGGCACGACGGCCGGCCCGAGGCGCGGAAAATGGCGGGGGCCAATTACCCGCTGGGGGCAATCCCGAATAGATTGATCACAGGGTTGACCTGCGGAACCTTTTTTTCAAGGTGAGGCTATCCTCACTACCTGCGTGTTGCGGGGGCCGGTTTTCGGTGGCAGCGTGTCAACCACTCACATCTGAGGAGTGCTCATGGCAACCACCGAAACACGGATGCCCGCTGTCCAGGAGTGCACCGTCAGCGGCTGCTCATACAACCAGGACGACGGCTGCCACACCTTCGCGATCACGGTGTACGGCGCGAACGGGGTCGCCGACTGTGGCACCTTCGTCCCGCTGTCCCGCAAAGGGGGCCTGCCGAAGGTCCTCGCCCAGGTCGGCGCCTGCTCCAGGGCAGACTGCATACACAACAGCGACCTGGAGTGCACCGCCTCCGGCGTGCGCATTGCCCCCGGCGAGGGCGACCACGCCGCCAACTGCCTCACCTACAGCCCGCGCTGACGACCCGACCACGCAGGCACGGCCGGTGCCCCTCAAGTAAGACACGGCCGTGTTCGGGGACCATCCCGAACTGAACAAGCCGACGCTCGGCGAGCAGATCGATGAGCGCCCCGCGCCAGAGGCGGCACCACGCCCCAACCCCAGCACCTCGCTTGCAACAGGGGCGGTCCCTGACACCTGGGGAGAAGTGCCAGGGCCCGCACCCCACACCGTCGACGCGAGGGGCCAACGCGCGGAACCCTCATGATTCACGACAGTGTCAACAACGCGCCAAGCCCTACCCCTGACAGCCGGCCCGTCGCCCTCAAGCAGTTGACATCGCAACGACGGCATCACGGGCACCGACAGCGTCCCTCCGCAATGGGCATTCGCCTGTCCTGGTCGAAAATGCTGTCATCGTCTGTGGGCTGGGATTTTAGGCGGCCGATTGATAGTCGTCGAGCAGTCCTGCGAGGCGTCTGCCAGGATCGCCGCGACCATGCAGCAGGCCGAGTGGGAGCAGGACATCGACAACCTCGACACGATTCCCGGGATCGGGCGCGCCGCCGCCGAGATCGTGATCGTGATCGCTGAGACTGGCGGTGATATGGCGCCGTTCACCACCGCCGGGCACCTGGCCTCCTGGATCGGGGTGTGCCCTGGAGTCAACGAGTCCGCCGGGGTCAACAAGTCTGGGCACACCCGCCACGGCAACGCCAACCTTAAACGGGTGCTCGGGATCGCGGCGATGGCCGCGATCAAACAGAAGGATTCCTACTACGGAGTCTATTACCGGCGTCTGTCCGCGCGTCACGGCAAGCAACGCGCCTTGGTCGCGGTCATGCACAAACTCGTCATCGCGATCTGGCACGTCCTCGCTGGCAAGGTCGCGTACCACGACCTCGGTGCCGACTACTTCGCCAAGCGCGACCCGACCCAAGGGATGCGCCGCATCACCGCGCAGGCCAACGCCCTCGGACTCACCGTCCGCTTCGACCCGATCGGAGCATGAGTACACCCCCGTAGCGATCACGCTGTGAGCTGCGAGTTCCGTTCATCTTCGTGTCAGTTGTTACTTGTCTAGGGGGCGCAGCAATGCGTCCCCGCTACCCGACCACATGTGCTCACCTCGGAGATCCTCAGACAACCATCAGCCCGGCAGGCCGGGGTCGGGACCTGGAATCAGCCAGACATCGCCCGGGTGGCGACGGCCTGCCGCAGGCGCAGACAGAAACAAGCACCTCGCCGCGTGCCGGGTTCGTACCAGGCGTCTCCACCGTTGGCCTGCGCGAGGTTGCGGACGATCCACAGCCCCAGCCCGGTTCCATCAGTCCGGCGCTCGCTGCCCGGACCGCGCCGGAACCGCTCGAACAGGTAGGGCACGAAGGAGGTGGGCACTCCCGGGCCCTGGTCGATCACCCGCACCTCGACCCAGCCCGCCTTCGCTCTCCCCTGGATCTGGACGGGTGGCTGCCCGTAGGAGAAGGCGTTCTCCAGGTAGTTGGCGAGCATCTCGCAGAACTCGGCCCGGTCGACGGCCGCCACCAGCCCCTCGGGGCACGTCACGCGGACGTCTCTCGACTTCTCTTCGATGCCGGCGAGTTGCTCGATGACGACTTCAAGGACGGGCACATGTTCGACGACAGGGCTCCCACCAGCGGCGTCGATCCGCGACGCGGTGAGGAGCTTGCGCACCAGCGCCTGCAAGTAGGCGATGCGCTCGATGATGCGGTCCGTGATCTCGGCCCGTCGCTGCTGGGTCAGGCCGGCCCCGTTGTCACGCAGCACGTGCGCCAGCACACTGATCGCGGCGAGCGGGCTGTGCAGCTCGTGCGCTGCCACCGCGAGCACGATGTTCTGCCGCTCCAGCGCCGCCTGCAGTGCGCGTTCGATGTCTCGGCGGCGGGTGACGTCCCGCAGCGCCGCGACATGCAGGCGCTTACCGTGCAGTGTTGTGGCGGTGACCCGCATCTCGACCACCCGCTTGCGACCGCCAGGCAGTATCAGGTCGATCTCGGACACGCCCACGGCGATCGGATAGCCGAACGGGGAGCCGACCAGGTCGGCCGCCGGGCGGGCGAACAGATCCTCCGCGGCCCTATTGCACAGCCGGATGACCCCTTCTCCGTCGACCGCGAGGATCCCATCGGCCGACGCCGTGACGATGAGTCGGATGATGTCGTCCGGGAACCAGGCGCTGGCGTGCTCACTCACCTGGCCGAGGGCCCTCTGGCCGCGCCAGGCCGACCAACCACCACGGGGCCGCGGAGACCACGGGGCTGTCGGACAGGATGCCCACCACGCTGGACAGGCGCTCACCTATGTGCAGACCGTCACCGTCGACGGTCACCCGGCGGATGGTGTGATCATGGGCGGAGCCTCGCGTCTGCAGGATGGCGATCGCGCGCTGGATCTCACCGGCACTCTCGAAGTAGCGGAGGCTGACCGTGACGTCGGTGAGACTGGCGATCTCGTCCGCGATCGTCGGTGTGAGCCGGGGGGTGAACCGCCCTGCGGGCGCCGAGGTGAGTAGCGTGGTCACTTGGTGGTGGCGTGCCACGACGGCCAACGTGATCACGAAGTCGAGCAGCGCTCGCGGCGAGACGACACGCTCCAACGCGGACAGCGTGTCGATGACCAGGCGGGACGGCCTGAATTCCTCGACGGCTCGCCTGATCCTGAGGAAGTGGTCCTCCAGCGACGCGACCTCCGGGTACTCGCACACGATCCGCAGCAGGCCCGACGCCTCCATGGCGTCGAGATCGAATCCCCAGCCGGAGGCGCTGCGCCCCAGCTGGGCCCGGCTCTCGTCGAGGGCGTAGATCAGGCAGCGTTCGTCGGCCTTGACCCCCGCCGCGGTGAACCCGAATGCCGTCAGTGTCTTCCCGGAGCCGCTCGGTCCGGTCAGCAGCACGATCGAGTCCTTGAACAGACCACCGCCGCACATCCCGTCTAGTCCGGTGTTGCCCGTGGACACGCGCACGCGAGACGCCGGCACGGGCGCCGTGAGGAACGCCAGCGGCATCACGACGATTCCATCCCGCGGATCGATCGTGAACAACCATTCGCCGGTGCGGTGTCCGGTGCCGCGGAACTTGACGACCTCCAAAGTCCGCCGTCGCCGCTCGTTCTCCAGGACGTTGCGAAGGATGATCACGTTGTCGAGTACGAACTCCTCGACGTTGTGTTGGGATACGCCTTCGTATTCGCCGGTGCGCTCCGCGGTGAGGACGGACGTGACCCCGAGCCGCCCCAGGAGGTGCGCGATCCGGTGAAGCTCCTGGCGGACGATCGCGGAGTCGCGGAACCGGCCGAAGATCGCGCCGAGCGAGTCGAGTGACACGCGCGTGGCGTTGGTCTCGCGGACCGCGTGTTCGATGCGGGCCGCCAGCCCGCCGAAGTCGTAGGCGCCGATGATCGACACTTCATCATCATTGGCCTCGGCTGCCGCGTCGACGAACGCCCATTTCCCCTCGCGTTCCCATTGCTCGATCGGGAAGCCGAGCGAGGCCGCGTTGTGGCGGATGTCCTCGGGATTCTCCTCGAAGTTGACGAACACGCCCGGCTCGCCGGAGCCAAGGACGCCCTTGGCGAGGAACTCGATGGCGAACAACGTCTTGCCGGTGCCAGTGGTGCCGGCGACCAGGGTGGACCGGCCGGCGGGCAGCCCGCCCAGCGCCACGTGATCGAAGCCGTTGATATCGGTGGGAAGCCGCCTGATAGGGGCGTTGTCGGTCATATTTCATCCTCCAGTGGAGTAGAAGTGGCCACTCCTGGCAGGCCGAGAGCCAACGCCGTGCGGCGGTGGTCGGACAGATCCCCGATCACCCTCCGCCTCGGCAACGGAGCCATCCTGATGACGGTCGGAGTGGCCAGTACTCGCTCCTCCTCCGCCAGGTCGGGCTGGTCGGTGACATCAACAACGTCAATCTGGTAACGGCCGGGAAGGCGGGAGTCGCACAGCATGCGGAGGTTCACCTGCGCGGCCTGGGACCGTTCCGTCTGCCCAGCCACGTAGAGCCGAAACGAGTAAGTGGTCACGGCATTCTGCCCCGCCCGTCCACCCCCGTGTGCCGCAACGCGTTCACACTATCCATCTCGTACGACACCTCCCGTCGCTCGAAGCGAGGTGCGCTCGCATCGCCAGGTTACGCCCGACCGAATCGCGGGCAGCGGGTACCGTTGACGCGGGGAACACGAAGGGCGACAGACGTGATCCGTGTGCTGGTGGTCGAGGACCAACGAACGCTCGCCGACGCCCTGGAAATCGCGGTCGACACTCAGCCCGACCTGGACTGCGTCGGCGCCGTGGGCACGGTCGAGGACGCGCTGGCGCTGGCCGGCCGCCAAAGCCCTGACGTCGTGCTCATGGACATCCGTCTGCCAGGCATGAACGGCATCGAGGGCACTCGGCGAATCATGGCGACACACCCCCGTGTCCGAGTGCTCATCCTGACCGCGAACACCGATCCCCGCCTGCTCACCGAGGCCGTCGCGGCCGGCGCCACCGCGTTCTTGGCCAAGGCGAGCACATTGCCTGACATCTTGACGGCGATCCGGACCCCGGTCGAAGGAAAGGTCCTGGTCGAGGAGACCTCCATCGCGGCGCTCGCACCGGTCGTCCTGGTACCTGATCTGACCGGGCTCACCCCCCGGGAACGAGAGATCCTCGGTTTGATGGGGGAAGGATTCGCCGCCACCGTGATCGCACAGCGGCTCGTCGTGAGCACGCACACCGCGCGGGGACACGTCAAGAGCGTCATGCGCAAGTTGGACGCGCACACCCAGCTCGAGGCGGTCATCATCGCCACCCGGATCGGGCTCCTGCCCACGCCTCCCACCACCAGTTGATCAGGCCAGCGCCACCGTTTCAGCCCACCTGAGGGGCGCGACCGGACCACCTGGGGGACGTTTCGCCAGGGCAGTCCCCCGTAGCGTCGTGGCCGGCTGACACATGCCAGCAGCTACGGGAGGAACAGGATGAATTCCTTGGACAGGCGAGCGCGACAGGCATTCGTCCTGCTCGCAGGCAGGTTGGTCACCGACGTCGACGCCATCGACTATCTGGGCGCCCTCGCCCAACTCAGCGTTGACCTACTGGACGTGGCGGCCAACGGGGTCCTGTTGGCCGATCATCGACAGGCATTGCGCCTAGCTGCCTCCTCGGAATGGCCCCGTGTCACGGAGCTGTCCGAACCGCAGAACGACAGCCCCGGCCTGGACGCCTTCCACGGCGGATCCCTGGTGTGTTCGCCTGATCTGGCAACGGAAGACCGTTGGCCAACCTTCACCGCCGCCGCGCGGGCGGCCGGATTCGGCGCCGTACACGCGTTCCCGATGCGGTGGCACGATCGGACCATAGGAGCGATGAACCTGTTCTCCGTCCAGCCCGGCAAGCTTGACGTCGAGGCCGCCGAACTCGGCCAGACATTGGCCGACGTGGCCACTATTGGCGTGCTCAACGAACGGGCCCGGAACAGCGCGGTGGTCATCGAACAGCTCGAACGCGCGCTCCAGAGCAGGATCACGATCGAACAGGCCAAAGGTGTCCTGGCGGAGCGCCTGCGGGTGACTGTCGACGACGCCTTCACCGTACTGCGGGGTTACGCCCGAAGGAACAACCTCAAGCTTGCCGGCGTCGCCCGCGCGGTCGCGAGGGGCGAACTGCGCGTCACGTCACCAGATGACGGCCGTGCCACGCCATCGGCGGAGTCTGGCCAGGGCCATCCCCTCAAGCCATGCGTGGCGGAGTAGTCGGCGTAGCCATGCCCGGTGCCCTGGGCTACAAGGACCCTACGAAGGCCCTCGAGCGGCTCAGCGCGGGGTTGACCCGATTCGACGGACAGGGTCGATATGGTGAACTCACGCTACCTCACGCCGAGGAACGGACACCTCCGTGGCTTCATAGCCGGCCGGGCTGAGATAGCCCAGGCTGGAATGCCGACGGCGGGTGTTGTACCACCCCTCGATGTGGGCGAAGATTTCCTTGTGTGCCTTGACTTTGGTGGGCCATGGCTTGTCCCCGCGTTGTCCCTTGCGTCCGACCGAGAGTCGGACAACGGTCTCGGCAGCCACGCGAGCGTACTGGCCGGAGGTGTATTGACCAGGCTCAACCGGTCGTCGCAACACCGGCCTATTGACAAGCACCGCGCCGACTACGCCGATGTGAGGGTGCGGCGACGAGACCGGTCGGCGCGGAGATATGCAAGCTTTCCTCGCAACGGGCGCCACGACGAACCCAACAGGACCCCAAGGCCGAGGAACATGGACTCTGCCGGCCAAGGACCTATGGCCGTCACAGCGTCGTGCCGACCGGTGCATGCTGATGGTGCCGGGAAGTCCCGGCGAGCCGCCCGAGGAAGCACAGGATTTTCGTGGCTGAGGAGCCAGTTTGACCTACCGCCCTAAGCTTGAGATTTAACCCTCAATGTCTGTTTTTTTGGGCTTGCCGGGGTCGTGTACCGGGGCTTGGCTGGAGTTTCGTGACCCTGCCGGACGTCCAGGACCGGGCCGGGAGAATTTCGGTGCGCTGGCAGGCAAAGCGGCCGTCGGGCGAACCGCGCGAAAACCTCGCCGGACCCGGGTCGGGGACAACCGGGCAGGTGTTGCCGACTTTCGCTCCCAGGGACGCCGTCGATCTTCCACGAGGTGACGGGCCAGCCGAAGCTGGATGTAGACCGCGATCATCAGCCAGGTCCACCGATCCGCGGCGTCGGGCGTACGGACGCGAGGCGTGGTCCAGCCCAGAGTTTGTTTGAGGAAACGGAAAGTGTGCTCCAGGTCGAAACGCCGCAGGAACATCTGCCACAGCCGATCCACCTGCTCCGGGGTTGCCGCGGTCGTGGAGTGCCACAGCCACAACGGTTTCGGGGTGCCGGTGCCGGGTAGCCGGTCGACCTGGAGCCGGATCACCGCGCCTTCCATGATCGGCAGGTGGCCGGCGTGGTCGGCCCAGGCGCCCGTGCGGGTCAGCTTGGGGTGCAACCGATCCCAGGAGCGAGCGTGGGCGGCGCCGTAGCGGGTGGTGTCGGTCGTCGTGGTGCGCACGGGGACCGGCCAGGTCGCCGGATCAGCGAACACGAACCGGGCTCCGTGCCGGGTGCTGCGGCCTCGGGCGCCGGGCTGCCGTGGCGGCGCGGGGAAGGCAAGCACCCGGTCGGACCGTAGTCGCACCAGCACCTGGACCGGGAGGTCGGCCAGCAGGAATGCCAGGCGGGGACCGTCATAGCCGCTGTCGCCGGTGATCCAGATCTCTGGATCGCCGGCGTGCCAGTGTCCGGCGGTGACCAGCGCGTCCACCACGGCGCGGAGTTGGGTGGCGGCCAGGTCGGTGTGGTCATCGTCGGGACGCACGCGCGTCACGTCGAGCATCGCCGTCCACGAGGTGCGGCCGGGTTCCAGGGCGGCGACGAAGGAGTAGGGCCAGCCGGGGATGATCTGGGCTTGGCCGCGACCGCGTGCGTAGGTGTGGCAGAACAGCCGCTCCGGGCTGGTGTTCGCATCCGGGCGTAGCCAGTGGCTCACGTCGATGGCCAACACGATCCGGCCGTCGTCGCAGCGGGGGATCGACTGGCGGGCGACAACGTTGCGGAATCGGGTGATGTCGATCTTGCCCTGGCGCAGGCCGTCGTACAGGGTGCCGTGGCCCCGTCGGTGTTCGGTGGCCAGTGATAACTCGACCAGCGAGGTGACCGGTCCCTCGGCGCACAGTGCCGCGTCGGCCAACTCGAACAACGCGTCCGCCCGTGCGGTCAGACACTGGTAGAACGCCTTACGGAACCCGGACAGGTCCCCCAGCACAGCGGTGGCGCTGGTGTGGTGCACACTGATCATCGAAGCCCTTGGTGTGATCTTCCGACTGTCGCAGGAAGGAATGATCAACCAAGGGCTTCATCCATGATCAACCGGGTGCCGTCGTGGGCACGCCAACCTTAAATCTCAAGCTAAGACGGGGAGTGCTTCCCGGGCAGGCCCTTGCTGGCAGACACATGTGGCCTCTGGTGCCTCGCACGAGTGGCTGCCACAGTTTGGTTGTCCGGCCGAGCACCTGCTGAGGAGGTTCGGTGGCTGAGTCTGTCTTCCCCGAACTCATCGATGGCTTGCCCAACATCTGCGGTCAGGAGGAGCGGGTCGGGGAGGCGATGGCGAACGGGCGGCTCGTGGGTGCCGCGGATGGCGTCGATCTACGTGAGCTGCGTAGTTGCTTCGCCGTCGCGCTGCACATGCACCAGCCCCTGATCCCCGCGGGTGGTGAGGACATCTCGACCGCTGCTGTCATTGGGAACCTGCAGTGGATGACCGAGCACCAGGACATCGGGGACAACCACAATGCGCCGATGATGCGGTGGTGCTACAAGAGGATGGGCGAGTTCCTTCCGCAGTTGCTGGACGAGGGCCTGCGGCCGCGGGTGATGCTGGACTACTCCGGCACCCTGTTGTACGGGCTGCGCCAGATGGGCGCGCACGACGTGCTCGACGCGCTCGTCCGGATCACGCGCGCGCCGAGGGAATCCCGGACGGTGGAATGGCTGGGCAGCACCTGGGGCCACGCGGTGGCCCCCTCGACTCCGGTGCAGGATTTCCGGTTGCACGTACAAGCGTGGCAACACCACTTCGCGTCGATCTTCGGCCTGGACGCCCTGTCCCGGGTCCGCGGCTTCTCGCCGGCCGAAATGGCACTGCCGAACCATCCCGACGTCGCCTACGAATTCGTGCGCACGCTGCGCGACTGCGGCTACCGGTGGGTGCTCGTGCAGGAGCACACCGTCGAGACCCCCGACGGTACGCCGCCCGCCAACCCACATGTGCCGCATCGCCTGGTGTGCACGAACTCCAGGGGCGAGACCGCGGACATCATCGCGATCGTCAAGACCCAGGGCAGCGACACCAAACTGGTGGGCCAGATGCAGCCCTACTACGAGGCGCTCGGCCTCGGGCCGGTCGAGTTGGCCGGCACACGGGTGCCACCGCTGGTCGTCCAGATCGCCGACGGCGAGAACGGCGGGGTGATGATGAACGAATTCCCACCCAAGTACGTCGACGTCGTCCGCGAATGCTCCGACAGCACCACACCGATGGTCAACGTCAGCGAGTATCTCGCGGGCATCGCCGAGCTCGGCGTGACCGACCGCGACCTGCCCCAGCTGAGGCCGCTGTGGCACCACCTGATCTGGCAGCGACTGTCCCCGGGCGACGGTCCGCTGCGGCTGGCGTCGGTGATCACGGATCTGGCGGCGGAGCAGCCGCGGTTCCACACAGAGGGCGGCAGCTGGACCAACGACGTGTCCTGGGTCCAGGGCTACGAGGACGTGCTGGCGCCGATGGACCGGGCGAGCGCGGCGTTCCACCAGTGGCGGACCGACACCGACGTCGCGACCAGCGACCCCCGGTACCGCCGGGCCTTGTTCCACCTGCTGTCGGCGGAGACCAGCTGCTACCGCTACTGGGGACAGGGTCGGTGGACGGAGTACGGGGCGGAGATGGCCCGGCGGGCCATGCAGGCCATCCAGGGGCGCGATGAGTGAGATCGCCTTCGCGCTGGTGCTCAACCTCCACCAGCCGGAGGGAAACCTCGAGTACCTGCTCGACACCGACGAGTGGGCGGCACGGGAGATCCTCTATGCGCTGGACCGCATCCCGCGGTCGCTGTGGCCGTACGAGGACTGCGCCCGCGTCCATCTGGCGCTGTCGGGGACGCTGCTGGCGACGTTGGCCGACCCCGCATTCCAGCAGCGGGTCTACGGCATCGTCGACTGCGGCTCGCTGCTGTGGCATCTGCAGAACACACGGATCATCGACATTCTCGGCACCGCCTACTACCACCCCGGTGCTACCACTGATCCCAGCCGTGGACCGCGCCGAGCAGCTGCTGCGGTGGCACGGTGTCGCCAATTTATTGTTCAACCGCTGCGAGTTCGCGGGGATGTGGCCACCGGAGATGGGCTTCTGCCCCGAACTCGTCCCGCTGATCCGCCGCCTAGGCTACCGGTACGTGCTCGTCGACAGTGTCCATGTCGCGCCAGTGACCCCGATGCGCTGGGACGAGCTGCGCTACCGGCCGCATGTGACACGGTACCGTGGGCAGGAGATGGTCGTGGTGGTGCGCGACCGGGAGTTGTCCGACGCGCAGGAATCGGGGATGGACGCGGACTGGTTCGTCCGCGAGGTGCGGGACCGCACCCGACGCTGCGATTTCACGCCGTTGGTGACCACGTGCACCGACGGCGACAACGGCGGCTGGTTCCGCAACACCACCGCCGGCAGCAACTTCTGGACCGGGTTCTACACCGAGCTGCTCGACCGCAGCCGCCGCGGCGACAGCGGCGGCATCCGGCCGGTGTTCATCCACGACTACCTGGCCGAGCATCCCCCGGTCGGCGAGGTGCGGATCCATGCGGGCGCCTGGAACACAGGGTGGCATGACGGCGTCGGATTCACCCAGTGGACCGGCAGCAGTGAGCAGCGTGCGGCGCTTGCGCGGGTGTACGAGGTCAGTGAGCGCGTGCACGAGGCCCGCTGGCGCGCGGACGGTGCACGGCCTGAACTCGCCGAGGCGCTGCGGCATGTGTTGCGGGCCGAGACCAGCTGCAGCTTCTTCTGGGGATCGGCATGGCTGGGCCGGTGCGAACGGGATCTCGAGCGTGCGCTGGAGCTGGTGGCCACCGCTGGGGTTGAGCTCGGGTGAGCGTCTGGTGTACGTGGTGATGATCGCGGCCGAATGCGCACCCGTGGCCAAGGCCGGCGGGCTCGCCGACGTGGTGTTCGGCCTGAGCCGGGAGCTGGAACTACGCGGCAACGCGGTGGAGATCGTGCTGCCGAAGTACGACTGCATGCGCTACCAGGACATCTGGGGCCTCCAGGTGGCCTACCGCGACCTGTGGGTGCCGTGGTTCGGCGGGGCCGTGCGCTGCACCGTCTGGTTCGGCCACGTGCACGGCCGCACGTGCTACTTCGTCGAACCGCACTGCGGCGACAACTTCTTCGGCCGAGACCGGCTCTACGGCTACCCCGACGACGTCGACCGGTTCACCTTCTTCAGCAAGGCCGCCCTGGAGTTCCTGCTGCACTCCGGCAAACGCCCCGACGTGATCCACTGCCACGACTGGCAGACCGGCATCGTCCCGGTGCTGCTCTACGAGCAGTACCAACCCGGGCTCGCCGATAGCAGGGTCTGCTACACCATCCACAACTTCGGCCACCAGGGCGTCACGGACGACCGAGTGCTCTGGGCGACCCAACTCGGCCGGCCCGACCACTTCCTGCACCCCGACCGGCTCGGCGACGGCGACGCCGTCAACCTGATGAAGGCAGGAATCGTGTACTCCAACTTCGTCACCACTGTGTCGCCCGCCCACGCCGACGAGGCACGCTACGGCGACCAGGGCCGCGGCCTCGGCCACACCCTGCACGCACATCGGGTCAAGTTCGGCGGCGTGCTCAACGGAATCGACTACCACATGTGGAACCCGGAGGTCGACCCGTTGATCCCGGCCGGTTTCTCGGCCGACCGGCCGGAGGGCAAGTACGCCAACAAGCGGGCCCTGCGCGAGCGGTTCTGGCTGCGGGACCGCTACTGCCCGATCGTGGCCTACATCGGCCGACTGGACCAGCAGAAGGGCATGCACCTGGTGCACCACGCCCTGTTCTACGCGCTGGCCAACGGCGCCCAGTTCGTGCTGCTGGGCGACGCCTTCCACCACAACGGCATCAGCGGGCACTTCCGGCACCTCAAGCGCTACCTGAACGACAATCCGGACTGCCACCTGCAGATCGGCTACACCGAGGAGCTGGCGCACCTGGTGTACGCCGGGGCGGACATCGTGGTGGTGCCGAGCATGTTCGAGCCGTGCGGCCTGGTGCCCATGGTCGCCATGCGTTACGGCACGGTGCCGGTGGTGCGCTCCACGGGCGGGTTGAGCGACACCGTGTTCGACCGCGACTACTCGTTCCGACCGCCGCACGAACGCAACGGCTACGTGTTCCACGAGACCGACAACGCTGCGCTGGAGTCGGCGTTGGGGCGTGCGCTGGGTCTGTGGAACCTGTTCCCGACCGAGTTCCGGCACCTGATGCTCAACGGCATGCGGGCCGAGCATTCCTGGGCCGGGCCCGGCCAGCACTACCAGAACATTTATGACCACATCAGGCACAAGTGAGGCACGATCAGAATTTCGAAGGAGTGAGGATCATGACCCTTCCTGTCGGCCGCTCGGCGCACATGCTGGGCAGATGGGATCCGTTCCGCGAGTTCGAGGACATCTACGGTCAGCTGGGCCGCTGGTTGGACGCCGCCGCGGGCCGCATCGACGAGCGTCTGCGCACCTGGACGCCACTGGCCGATGTGTCCGAGACGGCCGAGGAGTACCTGGTCGAGGTCGACCTGCCCGGCGTGGCACGCGACGATGTCGCCATCGACCTGGTCGGCAACGAGTTGGTCATCGACGGCGAGATCAAGGACAGGGAACGCGAAGGCGTGTTCCGTCAGCGCGCCCGGCGCGCCGGACGGTTCACCTTCCGCGTACTGCTGCCCCAGGACGTCGACGAGGACCACATCGAGGCGAACCTCGCCGACGGTGTGCTCAACGTGCGGGCGCCCAAAACCGAGCAAGCCAAGGCGCGACGGATCGCCATCTCGAGTGACTGAGCGCGCCTGACCGCAGCGGGCGTGAGCGGCTTGTCGTCTCGCAGGCCGCTCGCGTCCGCGATCAGGCGTGGTCAGCCACCCGGGCGGCAACCCTCGGTTCAACGATTCGGGCGCAGTGGGCGCAGCAGTAGAAGGCTCCGCCGACCTCCACCCCGTGGCCGACAACGCGACAGCCGCAGTTGCCACACGTAGGCGCGACGCGTTGGATGGCACATTCCAGGCTGTCGAACGTGTGCACTGAATTTTCGATGTGGATCTCGAAGGACTTGACGTATTCGTTGCCGCAGACATCGCATGTCGCCATGACTTCTCCTCACAACGGTGGCGCTACACGTCATGAGACACACCCGCGACGCCATCCGCAAGGGGCCACCCGCCCAACGCGACTAACACTCAGCTGAACGTTCTCCCCTCCATACAACGAACTCTGCTTGTCTGTCGAGCATCACGTCGGTGGGGTAGCGCGATCCTCGCGCGGGCATGTCGTCCGCAGGCTCTCATATTGCTCAGATGTCGCACTGTTATGGTCGGCGTAGATACGCCCGTAGGCTAACCAGCGTTTGTCACGGGTGGCTGCCCTCGGTGGGAGTGCTGGTAGCCATGTCCGTTGGGGGCGTCACGGTGGAGCCGCTGGAGGTTGTCGACAAGGTGGTGGAGGTGGACGTCGTCGTTGTGGTGGACGCGGTCGGCGGGCTGTTCACTTGCGTCGTGGTCGTCTGCGTCGGGCTCGTTGGTCTCGGTGTGGTGGAGGTCGATTCGGGAGCACGGGTTTGGGTTGGACGCTGCGTGGGTCGCCCGAACAGGCCGCCAATCGTGGTCCCCGCGTTGCCTCCGGAGATCGGGCCGCCGTGCAACAACTCCACGCCGGTCAACACCGCCATGCCCAGCACGAACATGGCGACGGCCGCAACGATCAGTGGCAGCCAACGGTGCTTGTGCCGGCCACTGCTCGTAGGCGGGTTGATCGGTTGAGGTGTTGCGAGTGACGAGTGCTCATCCGGCACAGCTCGGCCCGCGGCATCGCCGGAACCAGACCGCGGCGGCGCGGCCAACCGTGACCACAGCGATTGCCATGCGCGATCCAGTGAGCGCTGGTAGACAGCGGCGCCGACTGCTGAGACCAGGCTGGCGAGGGCAGCTCCGATCACCGTGCCGGCGACGCCGAACAGGGAGCCGAGAAATGCGGCGGTGACGGCAGCAAGAGCCCCGGCGAACAACTCGATGGGGCGGATCGCGGGTCTGGTGGCGCCCTTGTTTTCAGCCATGGTCCTGAACGGTGCCGCGTAGTCGCACGAACCGGGCAAGGGTGAGGACCGTTCGTCGTTGCGGTCCCTCGATGGTTTGTTGGAACAGGACGACCTCTGCGTGGCCGCCAGGGCCGATCGGTTGGACGAGTCGGCCGCCAGCGTGAACCTGCGCGGCCAACACTGCCGGCACCTCCGGGAAGGCCGCCGAGACGACGACGGCATCGTAGGGTGCGCGTGCGGGCACGCCACAGCTGCCGTCACCGACAAACAGCTCCACGTTGTGGATGCCGACCCGCGCCAGGTTGCGCTCAGCCCGGCGCGCCAGGTCCAGCCACCACTCGACGCTGACCACATCGTCGGCCAAGCGGGCCAGCAGTGCGGTCTGGAAGCCGAAGCCGGTGCCGATCTCCAGCAGGTGCTCGCTGCCGGTGAGGGCGAGGCCCTCGATCATCTTCGCGGACAGCGACGGCTGCGTGGTGACCTGGTTGTGGCCGATCGGAATGGGCGCATCGTGATTGGCGACCGCAGTGTGGCCTGCGGGGACGAACTCCGCTCGTGGCGTGGTCCGGATCGCCTCAAGCAGGCGCTCATCGCTGACACCGTTAGACCGCACGGCGCGCACCAAGTCTTCAGCTGTGCGGCCTTCGTGCATGTCACGCCTCCTGGCGGTGGTGCTTCAGCTGCGTGTCGCCCGGGCTCGACCAACAGTGAGCACACCGTCGGAACCGAGGACAAGGCGTGTTCCGAACGAGCGGCTGATCCGCTCGAGCGTGCCTCGCAACCACGCCGCATCGGCGGCCGATGCCCGCCGCAGGCGCAGGTTGCGCGCCTGCACGGGCACCATCCGCAGACTCACCAGCGCACCCGTGTCCGGCCGCACCGACACGAAATACAGCAGCCGCAGATCGTCACGGAACCGCTCGTAACCGCCGACGCCTTCGTAGTCGTCGATGAGATCGCCGCACCCGTACAGGACCAGCCGGTCGTGGTAGATCTCGATCGGGCGCGGATGGTGCGAAGAGTGCCCGTGCACGATGTCCACGCCCGCATCGATCAGCAGGTGCCCGAACTCCACCTGGTCCCGAGTGACCTGGTAGCCCCAGTTCGCCCCCCAGTGCACGGAAACGATCACGACCTCCCCCGGCCGCTTGACGGCCCGCACCTGCCCGGCGAGAGCGGAGGCTTCGCGATCGGAGCCATCCGGGAGGTAGCAGATGCCCGGCCGGTCCGCGGTGGCTGCCCAATCCGCCGGGATGCCGCTGGACGCCATGCCGCAGGCGAAGATCAGGACACGGCAGCCGCCCCTGCTGGTGACGATCGCGGGTCGGCGCGCCTGCTCGATGTCGACACCTGCGCCTGCCCCGCACAGGCCGGCGCCACGAAGCGCGTCGAGGGTGTCGATCAGTCCTCGCCGGCCGAAGTCGAGCACGTGGTTGTTGGCCAGCGCGCACACGTCCGGGCGAGCCGCGGTCAGGCAACCGATGTTGTCTGGATTCATGCGGTAGTGCACGGCTTTGCCTGGCGCGAACTCGCCATCGGCAGTGATGCTCGACTCGAGATTGATCACGCGTACGTCGGGTGCGATCGCGTCCAGCGCCGGCAGGGAGTCTCCCCACGGCCACGCGAACTCGACCGGATAGGGAATCGGGCCGTTGGCCGCTTCTGCCAAGTCCACGTACCTGCGCGCGTCGGTGACGTAGCTCTCCCGCAGTGACGGGTCACCGGGGTGGGGAAGGATTTGGTCCACTCCCCTGCTGGGCATCACATCGCCGGAGAGGAACACGGTCGTCGCCGTGGCGTCTGCCATGCCTGCCACTGTGCCAGCAGCGGCAACCCCCGACGGAGCAAGAAATCGGGACGGCCATGTCTTTGACGGCCCGGAATCCGTGGCACGCTCGCCTTCGTCAGCAGCCTGTCTCGACGTCGCCGGGAGCGGGCGGCCGTAGCAGTGTACGCACGTCCTCCGGCAGTTGGTCGAGTGTCTTGCTGACCTGCCCTGGGGACAGTCGACGCTGCGCGACCGCCGTCACCGCCGGGGCAGCCCGGTGCACGTCCTGCACGGAGATGTTGGCATCCCGCGCGAATCGCGACTCATAGCCCTTGGCGTCGAACCGGTGCGGGACCGCGGTGGGATCCCACCCCTCGTAATAGATTCCGCGCAGCAGTTCGGGGAGTTGCGCGGTGAGGTGCGCGCTGGCTTCCACCGTGAGCCGGTCGCGCAGGGTGTGTAGCCACGCGCGAAGGACCCGATAGGCGAACGGCCGGTCGTCGGTGTCGAACTCGTCGGCCACATCTCGCACCCATTCGTTCGCGGTATGCACGGCGTGGTCGAACACGGACGCCTTCGTCGATGGCATGATCGGCCTCCCGGGGCTTCACTCCTCCGACGACCAGCGTCCGGCCCGTCTGCGTGCCGTGGACAGAGGCGAAAGTCCGCCTCCGGTGAGTACGAGAGGTGGCAGCAGCCACCGGCGCCGTCGGCCATGTGGCGCTACTGTCGCCATGAGAACCGCCCTCGGCAGTGTCGTCGTAAGGGGTGAGTGTCATGGCCGCTGTGGCCTTCGAGGTGGTCCCGGTGGACAAGCCGGACGACACCAACGTCGTGATCGGACAGGCGCACTTCATCAAGACCGTCGAGGACCTACACGAGGCACTGGTCGGGGTGGGCTCCCAGATTGAGTTCGGCGTCGGCTTCTGCGAGGCGTCGGGTGCCCGCCTGGTCCGCCGCTCGGGAAACGACGAGGAGCTCGTTGACCTCGCGGCGGAAACGGCGCTGGCCATCGGCGCGGGACACTCGTTCGTTATCCTGCTGCGTGGCGGGTTCCCGGTGAACGTGCTCAACCCGGTCAAGCTCGTTCCCGAGGTGTGCACGGTTTTCTGCGCGACCGCGAACGCGGTCGATGTGCTCGTCGCGGTCACCGATCGAGGCCGGGGCGTCGTCGGTGTCGTGGATGGCGCACCGCCGGTGGGCGTGGAGACCGACGACGACGTGGCCGACCGGCACGCGTTGTTGCGGGAGCTGGGGTACAAGCTCGGACCTGTGTGACGCCTGTGTTCGGCGGTGTCTACGTTCCACGTGTTGGCCGAGCGGGTGTCGTTCTGTCAGCAAGACTCCGCGTTCATTCGTGACGATCCTCGGTGAGGCGGGCGTGGAGTCGCTCACGGATCTGCTCGGGAGTGAGCGCACGGCGTCGTCGCTCTTCTCGGAGGATCACCACACCAGTGGCGGCGATCCCGAGGAAGCCGGCCAAGCCCAGTATTTTCCACCAGCGCACCGGCCTAGGCTAGACCAGTGCCAGGAACGCAGCTCGGTCTCGACGCAGCCGTCGACCTGACACGCACCGGAGACGTGTGGCTGTTCCGCGGACACACCGCCGCCGACCGGCTCATCCAGGTCTCGACGAACAGTCCGGTCAACCACGTCGGCATGTCCGTGACCATCGAAGACCTGCCCGCGCTGATGTGGCATGCCGAGCTCGGCCGTTCCCTACCCGACCTGTGGTCGGGCGTCCACCGACGTGGGGCTCAACTGCACGACCTGCGCAGCGCGGTCCTCGTCTGGGCCACCAAGTACGACCAGCGGCTGTGGCTACGCCAACTCGACTGCCCGCGCACCCGCGACATGGAGGACGCCGTCCTACGCACCATCGCGCGCTTGGACGGCACCCCGTTCCCCTCCAGGTTCCGGCTGGTCACCCGGTGGCTGAGCGGGCGGGTTCCGGTCAGGAAGCGCGCATCCTGGCGTGGGGAGCTGGAGACCGCCTACTGCGCGGAGATCGTCGCCATCACCTACGAGGAGATGGGTCTGCTGCCGCCGTCTCACCGGCCGAACTGGTACGACGCCGGCAGGTTCTGGAGCGGCGACCACCTGAACCTGGCCGCGGGGACAGTACTCGGTGAGGAGATCGCCGTGAGCGTTCCTCCCGGCACATCTGCCGTCGCATCGATGACTCCCGCCAACTGACGCGCGGTCAACTGAGCTGGCTGCGCGACGTCCTCGCGAGATGGGCACTGAACCAGTCGCGGGCGAGGTCCGCGACGCGCTGGAGCGCACCAGGCTCCTCGAACAGGTGCGTGGCCCCCGAAACCACCACCAGATCGCTCGGACAGCGCAGCTGCGCACGCGCGCCACGGTTGAGGTCGAGGACGATCTCGTCGCGGCTGCCCACGATCAGCAGCGTCGGCGCCGCGACCAGGCGCAACCGATCCCCGGCCAGGTCGGGCCGGCCACCACGGGAGACAACTGCGGCGACATCCGCGCCTGGCTCGGCGGCGGCCCACAATGCGGCGGCACCCCCGGTGCTCGCGCCAAAGTAACCCACACGTGCGTACTCGCCCCGCAACCGGCCGGTAGCCTTCTCCAGCCGGTCCGCCAGGAGTGCGATGTCGAACACGTGTCCCTGGTCCCATTCCTCCTCAGGAGTGAGCAGGTCCATCAGCAGTGTGGCGAAGCCCGCATGGTTGAGCGCGGTCGCCACGAACCGGTTGCGCGGGCTGAACCGACTGCTGCCACTGCCATGGGCGAACAGGATCAGGTGTTCGGCTCTGTCCGGCACGGCCAGCCGTCCCGCAAGCGCAGCGCCGTCGGCCGTGATAGTGATGTCCTTCTCGCGGACCGGTGGCGGATCGGACTGCTGGGTCATGGCCGCCAGGGTGCTGTCGGTCGCGCCTGCGGTCAGCAGGGACGCGACCTCGGCGTCGCTGATCTGGGTGAAGTCGGCGTACCACTGGCCCACCCCGTAGAAGTTCCGTGGCGTTTCCAGACAGACCACCTCGTCGGCGACCCGGCTCAAGCTCTCCACGGTGTCGGGAGCTCCCACCGGCATCGCGACGATGATCCTGGCGGCGTGGTGCGCCCGGGCAACCTGGCATGCCGCACGTGCGGTCGCGCCGGTGGCGATCCCGTCGTCGACGATGACGACTGTTCGGCCGGTCAGCGGCAGTCGTGGCCGGTCGCCGCGCAGGTGCCGCACCCGCGAGTCCAGTTCCACCCGCTCACGGTTGGCCGCGGCCTTCAACTCCTCGTCGGTGACATGGGCCGCGCGCACGACGTCGTCGTTGAGGACTCCGACGCCTCCTTCCCCGATTGCCCCCATCGCGAGTTCTGGTTGGTAGGGCAGGCCGAGCTTTCGGACTACGAGCACATCCAGCGGAGCGTTCAGGGCTCGGGCGACCTCGTAGGCGACCGGCACGCCGCCGCGTGGCAGGCCGAGCACGACGACGTTCTGCTGGCGTAGGTATGCCAGCCGCTCGGCGAGTCGCCGGCCCGCGTCGGCCCGGTTGACGAACAGCATGTGGCCCTCCGCTCGAGGTCCGCCGCACAGCAATGACACCTCTGTGTCAGCTGACTGGACACCGAGCGGCGCCGCTAGTGTCCAAAGTCCCGCCTTGCTGAGGTGTGCTCACTATGGCCTCAGGCGGCCCATGCTTGCAGGCGCCGTCACCGTCCCTGCGTTCGAAGCCGTCCCCATGCCTCCGCTTCCAGTTGGCGCACACGTTCATGCGTCAGCGCCAGCTGGTCGCCGATTTCCTGTAGGGTCCGGGGCCCAGGCCCCATGCAGACCGAACCGTAGTGAGACGATCTCGGCTTGGCGTTGCGGCAGCATCGCCAGCACCGCATCCAACTCCTCGGCCAGTGCGTGACGCTCGGCCCCCTCCGGTGCCCGTGCCGCCTCGGCGTCCTCGATCAGGTCCACCAGCCGCAGGTCGGAATCTTCGCCGACGGGGGTGTCCAGACTGACAGCCTCGCGCCGCAGCTCGACCACCTTGTCGACAGGCATCCCCGACACAGCCGCCAACTCCTCAACCGTGGGCGCCCGGCCGAGACGAACCTCCAGCATGCCGTCGAGTCGACGGAGTTTGGCCACGTCGTCGAGGACGTGCACCGGCAAGCGGATCGTGCGCGCCTGCATTGCCGTGCCGCGCTGGATCGCCTGTCGGATCCACCACATGGCGTAGGTGGAGAACTTGCACCCTTTGGTGTAGTCGAACTTCTCGACTGCCCGGATCAAGCCGAGGTTGCCCTCCTGGATCACGTCCAGCAGCGGCATGCCCACGCGGGCGCGCTGCTTCGCGGCCTTCACGACCAGCCGCAGATCCGCGCAAATCATGTGTTCCTTCGCGCGCTCACCGACGCGGGCGACTGCCTCGAGTTCACGTCGCGTCGTAGGCAGCTCGTCCTCACTCGCGTCGGCGCGGCGCAGCAGCTCCGCGGCGTAGACGCCGGCCTCGATCCGCTCGGCCAACTGCACCTCTTCGGCAGCGGTGTGGCAGCGATCTAGTTGAGGTAGTAGCGCAGCGCGTCGGGCTCGCCGACCCGCTCGACACGGCGTGCCATGGGCTTGGGATTCTTCACCATGGTCGTCCCCCTTCCCTTCCTCCTCTCACGCGCCAGGCGCCACTCGTTTCCACTATTGTCAACGAAGTCGGGTACAGGGGTGTTCCAGCTCCGTTGCATCGAGCCTGCGGATCCAGCCCGAATCGAATGGTTCCTACCCACCGCTGTCGTTCGTCAGGTGCGATGGGTTCCGCCATCGTTTGGCCTTGCCCGTGAAGGACCTTGGCCTCTGAGCGTTCCTCGCATATGGTGCCAGGGTTGACGCTGGGTGCGGGGCGTCAGCGGAGGCGTGCGATGGAACTGGTTGAGGAGACGCCGTACCGCTTCCGCATCGAGCGATACGGATCGATGCGCGTGCCGGGCGTGGTCTTCGCGTCGAGGCGGCTGTTGCCCGATGCCGACCGGGATCACGCGCTGGAACAGGTGGCCAACGTCGCCGCTCTGCGCGGCATCGTCATCGCCTCCTACGCGATGCCGGACGTGCACCGGGGGTACGGCTTCCCGATCGGTGGCGTCGCGGCGACGGATGTGCGTGAGGGCGGCGTGGTATCGCCAGGCGGCGTGGGCTTCGACATCTCGTGCGGCGTCCGGCTACTCACGGCCGATCTGGACAGCGTGGAGTTCGACCATGTCAGCGAGGTGATCATGGACGCGCTCGCCCGTGCTGTTCCGCGTGGCGTGGGCCGGGGCGCGGTATGGCGACTGTCGGGGCGGCGGGAACTCGAGCAGGCACTGCTCGGCGGTGCGCGCTACGCCGTCGAACAGGGCTACGGCGACCAGCGCGACCTCGGCCGCTGTGAAGACGGCGGCACCGTCGACGGTGCTGATCTCGCTCCGGTGAGCTCCCGCGCGATGGAACGCGGGCTCGGCCAACTCGGCAGTCTGGGTTCCGGCAACCACTTCCTGGAGGTCCAAGTCGTCGACGCGGTCTACGACGAGCCGGCTGCCGCGGTGTTCGGCCTGCGGCTCGACCAGGTCTGCGTCATGATCCACTGCGGTTCTCGGGGGCTGGGACACCAGATCTGCTCGGATCACGTCCGGGTGATGGACAAGGCCATGCCGCGGTACGGGATTCAGGTGCCGGATCGGCAGTTGGCCTGTGCCCCGGTGACCTCCCCGGAGGCACGTGCCTACCTCGGGGCGATGGCCGCCGCGGCGAACTACGCCCGCGCCAACCGGCACATGCTGGGCGAGGCAGCCGCGACCGTGTTCCGCTCGGTGACCGGACGCGCCCTGGATCTCGTCTACGACGTGTCGCACAACCTGGCCACACTCGAGTCGCACGTGATCGACGGCGAGCGGCGCCAGCTCTGCGTTCATCGCAAGGGAGCCACTCGCGCCCTGCCACCTGGCCACCCCGACCTGCCATCGGACCTTCTCGGGGTCGGTCAGCCGGTCCTGATCCCAGGCTCGATGGGCACCGCGTCCTATGTCATGGCCGGCATCCCCGGCGGCAGCGCCTTCTACTCCACCTGCCACGGAGCAGACCGGGTACACAGCCGACACCACGCCGCACGCTCCGTGAACGCCAACGACTTGCGGAATTGCCTGGAACGCCAGGGAGTCGCCGTCCGCGGAGCGTCCTCACGCGGCCTGGCCGAAGAGGCTCCTTCGGCCTACAAGGACGTCGCCGAGGTAGTGGCGGTGGCCGAGGCAGCGGGCCTGGGTCGCACCGTCGCACGGCTGCGGCCGGTGGGAGTGGTCAAGGGATGACTCGACCCGAACGCGGGCATCGCGAGCTGCCGCACACAGCCGACATCCGCATCCAGGCATGGGGACCGACCCAGGAGTCGTGTCTGTCCGAAGCCGTTGCCGCACTCGTCGCCACCTTCGCCGACGTCTCCGGTGCGCGAGAGCAACGATGCGTCGAGTTCGATCTCGGTGCGGACACCGAAGAGGAGGCGTTGCTCGGGACGCTCGACGAGGTCATCTACTTGCTCGATACCCAGGACGTCGTCCCGCTGGGTGCAGATGTCGAGCGCGGTGCGGCCAGGCTACGGGTCCGGATGCCGGTGGCACGTGTGCAGGACGTGGACATAGTTGGTGCGGCGCCCAAGGCGGTGGCCCTGCACGGTCTACGTTTCTCCCACGAGACCGGAGCGTGGCGGTGCGCCGTGACGATCGATGTCTGACGCCCGATCGTGCTGCGCTGAACGAGCGGCGGCTGCCCCCGGGATGGTTTCTGAGAAATACTCGGTCCGGTCGGAAAGTGAGGACTTTCGACCCTTTCCAGCCGCATGGTGCCGCAGGACGGTGCAGATGTCTTTTCCAGCAAGACAGAGGAGGGCCTGATGACCCATCGCGAAAGACATCATGCACACAGGTGCCGAGTGCATCGGCGAACACGAGACGCTGGACACTGCTGCGCGGCGCATGGGTGAACTCGGTGTCGGCGCGCTGCCGATCTGCGGTGATGACGACCGGCTGCACGGGATCGTCACCGACAGGGACATCGTGATCAAGTGTGTCGCCGAGGGCCGCGACCCGAACACCATGGCCGCCGGTGAGCTGGCACAACGCAAGCCCTGCACCGTCAACGCCGACGCCGACGTCGACGATGTGTTGGCGCTCATGGAGGAACACCGGGTCCGTCGGCTTCTGGTCATCGAGAACCACCGACTCGTCGGCATGATCAGCGAGGCCGACCTGGCCCGGCACCTTCCCGCGGACGCTGTCGGGCGCTTCGTCGCAGCTGTCTGCGCGCAAAACTGACCATCACTCGGGTGTGGCCGGACCTGCCACCGCAGGTGGCCCCTTGCGTCGGCAATGTTGTGGTCGCACTGTGACGACATCCGACCCAAGTGAAGGCAGGTGAGTCTGGTGATCTTGATACGACCTTTGGTGGTGGCGCTGGTATAGCCAAGGAAGTCGAAGCTGGTGTGCTCGGAGTCTCCTCGGCGGTGCGTGTCTTTGCAGTACACGACTTTCGTCTTCTCGGGGTGCAGCTCCAGACCCAAGAGTCCGAGCCGCTCGGCGATGGTGGCCCACAGCGTTCGGGCCTGTTCCTCGGTGTCGCAGTGGGCGACGATGTCATCTGCATAGCGCTCGAACGGGCAGCCCGGGTACTCCCGGTCCATCCACCGGTCGAACGCGTAGTGCATGAACAGGTTGGCGAGCAACGGCGAGATCGGAGACCCTTGCGGGGTCCCCTTTTCTCGTGCGAGAAGGGTCCCGTCCGGCATCTGCATGGGGGCTTTGAGCCACCGCTCGATGTAGAGCAGGACCCACCGCTCATCGGTGTGGTGAGCCACCGCTTTGAGCAACAGATCATGGGGAACGCTGTCGAAGAAGGCCCTGACGTCAAGGTCCAAGATCCAGTCCTGTTTCCAGCAGCGCTTTCGAGTCACAGCCAGGGCGTCATGGGCAGAGCGCCCAGGACGATAGCCGTAGCTGTCGGGATGGAAGATCGGCTCCAGCTTCTGTTCCAGCAGCATCGCCGCTGCGGTCTGGGCCACCCGATCGGCCGTGTTCGGCACCCCGAGAATCCTCACCCCCGCCCCATGATCCTTCGGTATCTCCACCGCCCGCACCGGCCCCGGCATGTAACTCCCCGAGGACATCCGGTTCCACAACTTGTAGAGGTTGTTCTTCTCCTCGTTGCCGAACTCGGTGATGCTGACGGCGTCCACGCCCGGTGCTCCGTTGTTGGCCCGGACCTTCTCCCACGCCTCGTAGACGAGACGCTTGGGGATCTCAAACGACTTGCCCTCCGGCTTGGGTCGCCCGGTCGGCTCCTCCCCCGCAGGGTTGACCTCCAGATGACCCTGGTCTGCCCGGCCCCTTGGCTCCAGCCCCATTACAGGACCTTCCTCGCTACTACGAGCCGGTCCGCCCCTGTGTCCCGCATCGGTACTCTGCCCCTCGTGGTTCTGACCGCTTGGGGTTCTCCCTCTCGCCGGCCGGGCACAAACCCACATGCACGGCCGGGACGGTATCGAGACGACAGGTTCTCCTGTTCCATGCCAGCGCCTGCGACGAGCTCACGCCACCTATACACCGGGCACCACCAGGCCAGCACGCAGGCCACTTCCTGGCTGAGGGCACGCCTTTACGGGGCGTGCCTTTGTCCCGGGGACCACCTCCGCCCCCGGTTTCGACGCCTTCTTTGGGACATTTCGATGCGTCAGCAGTGGTTCACACACGTTCGTCTTCTCGTCGCACACCTGACCCGCTGGTTGCGGGCCTTGTCCGCAGTCGCTTCCCACCCCGGCTCTTGACCGGCATGACACTGCGGTGGTTTGGGTTCTCCGCCTGCACGGCGAACCCGGAGGGCCGACCTCCATCACTGGCACAGCACGGTTCGTGCTGGCGACCTACTCCATCACCATCACTCTCCTATCAGGACACACGAGGTGGCGGTCCCCCGCCTGACGCCTGCCGTGGGGTAGGTGTTGGGCGACCGCCAAGTCGACCCATGGAAAGGGGACCGCCATGACCACGGTACCGACCCTGCGCGTGGCCGAGAAACACGCCATGCCCGAGCTGCCCGACCTGCCCGAACAGGTGCGCCTGGCGTTGTCCGAGGCCGCCATCTCAGCCCGGGAGGGACTGCTGGCGATGAGCGTGGCCACCGGCCTGACGGTGATGGCCGCGATGATGGACGCGGAAATCACCGGGTTGGCAGGCCCGAAGGGCAGGCATGACGCCGACCGCGAGGCCGCGCGGCACGGCTGGGCGCCGACGTCGGTGACGCTGGGCGCCCGGCGGGTGCCGGTGCGGCGGCCGCGGGCCCGCACCGTCGACGGCCAGGAAGTGCAGTTGTCCACGTTCGCCGCGTTCGCCGCCGACGACCCGCTGGGCGAGGCGGTGATGAGCCGGATGCTGGCCGGGCTGGCCTGCCGTCGCTTCACCGCCGGGGACGAGCCGGTCGGTGAGCGGGTGGCCGCCCAGGCACGGTCGACGTCGCGCTCAGCGGAAAATAGTCCCGCCGGTTCGTCAAGGCCACCGAGACCGCACTGGCCGAGCTGCTGGCCCGCGACCTGTCGACGCTCAAGGTCGCCGCGATGATGATCGACGGGCTGCACATCGCCGAGCACCTGATGGTCGTCGCGCTGGCCATCACCACCGACGGGACCAAGGTGCCGGTCGGGCTGTATGAAGGCGACACGGAGAACACCACCGTGGTCACCGCGCTGCTGGCCGAACTGGTCGACCGCGGCCTGGATGCCTCCGACGGGCTGCTGTTCGTGCTGGACGGGTCCAAGGCGCTGTCCAAGGCAGTGCGCAAGGTGTTCGGTGCCAAGGCATTGGTTCAGCGTTGCACTGTCCACAAGCGACGGAACGTCGCTGACCACCTGCCGGAGCGGGAACGGGAACTCATTGACCGCAAGCTGGTTCGCGCGTTCACCCACCCCGACCCCGAGCTCGGCCTGCGCGCCGCCCGCGAGCTGGCCAGTGGCCTGCAGCGCACTCACCCGTCCGCCGCGGCCAGCATCCGCGAGGGCCTGGAGGAGATGTTCACCGTCCGCGGGCTGGGCGTCTGCGAGGCGCTGGAGCGCACGCTGAGCACGACCAACCCCATCGAGTCCATGATCTCCATTACCCGCACCACCCAGCGCAACGTCAAGAACTGGAAGGACGCGGCGATGGTCCGCCGCCGGCATGCTCGTCGCCGAGAGCAAGTTCCGTCGTGTCAAGGGCCACAAGGGCATGCCGCTCCTCGTGGCCGCCCTCGCCCGACACGCCCATCCCGTCAAGCCTGACACCCTCGCTGCGACCGCCTAACATGACCAACGACCGTCACCCAAGTTCAACAGCGGACGGGACATCCTCTCGCTCTGGCCGCATAGCGGCACGACCGAAAATTAGGCAACAGAGTCGTACAGGTAGATCGAAAGCGATGAACCGGACTTCGATGGCGGACTCGAACGGCTCGGCGCGGCAGATCGAGCTGCCGAGCTTACCGCCTGATGCCTTGTCCCCCGTGAGAGCTACAACCGAATGTTCTCACCACGGGGATTCCTGGATGCCCGAGGAAGGCTAGCTTTCCCGGCATGACAACGAAGACGGACACACCCAGCAAGTTCCGTTTCCCGATCCTGGTTATCGCGATGCTCGCCGTGGTGGCGATCGCGAGTCTCATCAACGCGGGCCTGTCCGGCCTCGGTCCCCTCTCGGTCGTCGGCGGTATCGCCACCGCGGCAGCCGGACTCTTCGTGTACACCCGCCTGTCGCGGCGGCTCGAACGCCGCCGCAGCGTCCCCGAGCTGGCCCGAACCGAGGCACTGCCAGGGCTCCTCCGCGGAGCCGCGATCGGCGCCGGCGCCTTCGTCACGACCATGCTGTTCATCGGGTTGTTCGGCGGCTGGGACCACTTCGCCAGTGGCTCGTTCTGGGGGTTTCTGACCAGCGTGGGCGTGATGGCCAGCGCCGCGGTCAACGAAGAGCTGCTCTTCCGCGGCGTGATCTTCCGAATCACCCAGAACCGGTTCGGCACGTGGATCGCAGTGACGCTGTCAGCGGTCCTGTTCGGCGGCTCGCACCTGCTCAACACCGGAGCGACGCTGTGGGGCGCATTCGCGATCGCCATCGAAGCCGGCGTCACGCTCGCCATCTGCTATGCCGCCACCCGCTCACTGTGGCTGCCGATCGGCTTCCACTTCGCCTGGAACCTTGTCGAATCCGGAGTTTTCGGCACCACCGTCTCCGGCGCTACGGGCACCGCGCACGGCCTGCTCACCACCACACTGTCGGGCCCCGCGCTTCTCACTGGGGGCTCCTTCGGACCCGAAGCGAGCCTCATCGCGGTGCTCGCCTGCTTGGCGCCTATCGCGTACTTCCTCCGCAAGATCAAGCGCGACAACCTGATCGTCCGGCGATCCGCAGCTCAGTCCTGAACTGCGACCAGCCCCGACTGGTACGCCAGCACCACAGCCTGAACCCGGTCACGCAGGTTGAGCTTCGTCAGGATCCGCGACATATACGTCTTCACAGTCTCCGAGCCGATCACCAGCTCCGCCGCGATCTCCGCGTTCGACAGGCCCTGCGCGACCAGCCCCAACACCTCCCGCTCGCGGGGCGCCAGGGCCTCCAGCGCCTGTCGACGTGGGGCCTCTTCGGCGGGGCGGATGCGTTCGGCGAACCGGCCGATCAGCGTGCGCGTGACAACCGGCGCCAGCAGCGACTCGCCCCTGGCGATCGTGCGAACGCCGTTGATCAGTTCCTCCGGCGGTGAATCCTTCAGGAGGAATCCGCTGGCGCCGGCCTTGAGCGCCGCGTAGACGTACTCGTCGACGTTGAAATTCGTGACGACAAGAATCTTCGCCGGGTTCGCGACCCCCGCGCCCGCCAGCCGCGTCGTCACCTCGATCCCGTCCATCAGCGGCATCTGGATGTCCATCACGATTACGTCCGGCTCGAGCCGCAGCGCCGCCTCAAGCCCGGCCGGCCCGTCCGCCGCTTCACCGACAACATCCAGGTCGGGCTGCGAGTTGAAGATCATCGCGTAACCGGCACGGATCAGCGCTTGGTCCTCGCAGATCAGCACCCTGATCATGCCCCGCTCTTCATCGGAATCCTCGCCCATACCCGGAACCCCCCATCAGCGTCGGGCCCCGTTACCAACTCGCCCCCTACGCCCTCCACTCGCTCCCGCAACCCGCTCAACCCCCGCCCACCCGAAAGCTCCCGTTCCGGCATCATTGTCCCCCCGGCGTTAGCCACCTCGATCTCCACGGCCGTCACCGAGTAACCGATCCGCACGCCCGTCGGACACCCCGCGGCGTACTTCACCGCATTGGTGAGTGCTTCCTGCACCACCCGATATCCCGCCAGCTCCATATTCTCCGGCAGTGCCATCGGGGCCCCCTCCACCACCAACTGCACCGGCTGCCCCCCGCTCTTCGTCAGAGCCACCAACTCCACGACGTCATCCAACCCGGGCACGTCACTCGCCACGGCCCGCTCACCCGTGGCCTCCAGCACGCTCAGCAACGACCGTAACTCCTTCAGGGCCCGCCGCCCCGTCATACCGATCGTGTCCAGCGACTCCGTCACGCGCTCCGGCAGGCCCGGCAGGTACTTCGTCGCACCGGCCTGCACGACGATCGAGGTCACGTGGTGGGTCACCACATCGTGCAACTCACGCGCGATGTGTGCCCGCTCCGCCGCCTTCGCACCCTCGGCCTCCAACCGCCGCCGCGCCACCTCTTCTGCGCGCCGCGCCCGCACCAATGCGCCGATCCCCACGCACACCACCAACGCCGCGTAGAACACGACAAAGTCCGCGATCCCCTCCGGCGAACGCCGCAGGACCAAGGCTAGGCAGAATCCGAGATACCCGGCGGTGCTCACGATCGCGACGGCCCAGCGGTGCCTCTCCTGCAGCGCGCCGACCGAATACAGCGCGGCCAGCAGCCCCAATGTGCCCGCCGTGGCGGGGTATGCAACCACCTCGTGCACCGCAAAACATGTCGCAATCACCGCGAACGACGCGGCGGGCCACCGCTGGCGGCCCGCGAGCGGCACCGTCATCCCCAGCGTGAGCAGGACGGCGAACACGTCGGGCGGCCGTTTCGGCAGATCCCCGAAACTCGCCCCGAGCACGGCCGGAACGGGTTAGAAAGCAGTGGCGTTCCCGTCGAACTGTGGTGGATTCACATGGAGGCAGTCTAGCCTGGCGGTTCTGCTGGATTTTGCCACGTCAAGCGATCTCTACCACACCAGCGATACGACTTCCGGGCGGATTCGACCTGGGTGCAGGGCGAATCCGACCCCGACGCGACGACCGGGCGGCACGGGCGAATGACGAGTTGGCGGCGCGGCCATCGCCCCCGACGCCGACCATTGCGCCGGGTTCGTCGGCGCGATACTGAACGGCTACACCACTATCGTCCACACCGGCTGGCCGACTGAGGGCGTTGCGGCGGGAGCGGCCGGGTAGCCGGTCGGCATGACTGTCCGATTCGGTCAGGTGAGGGTGCTGTCGCCGGCGTTGGTGGCGGTGTGCCTCGGCTACTTCATGGTCATTCTCGACAGCACGATCATCAACGTGGCGTTGCCGGCGTTGCGGCAGGACCGGCGGGCGGACGTGAGTGGTCTGCAGTGGGTGGTCGACAGTTACCTGCTGGTCCTGGCCGCCGGATTGCTGTCCTGGGGCGCGCTGGCCGATCCGTTGGGTCCGCGGCGGGTGTTCCAATAGGGGCTGGGCGTGTTCGTGCTGTCGTCGGTGGCCTGCGGGCTGGCGCCCGGGGTCGGGGTGCTGGTGGCCGCGCGGGTGGTGCAGGGAATGGGGCGGCTCTGGCGGTGCCGGCGTCACTGGCCTTGCTGCGGGGCAGCCTACGACGATCCGGACCGGCGGGCCCGCGCGGTGGGCGTGTGGGGCGGCATCGTCGGACTGGCGGCCGCGGCCGGCCCGATCCTGGGTGGGATCCTGGTCAGCGCGGCGATGGGTGTTCCTGGTCAACGTGCCGATCGGGCTGGCCGCGATGGTGCTAGGCCGACAACCCAGACGAGCAGGCGAAACGACGAGCGTTCGTCGTGGAGGCCGCTCAGCGGTTGACCGTCCTGCGGCCAACCGCGTCAGGTTCGGCTCTTCCGGTGACAGAGTCGTCAAGCCCTTCGTTCCAGGGCTGACCGACGGCACTCCGGCGGTCGGCCCCCGCGAGTACCTTGTCAGCCAGGGTTTGCCCGCCAGCCAAGCGAAAGAGAGCACGTCCCGGCCGCCGTAGCGATCGAAGCGCAGCACCGCACGCATCGTGGCGCCCGTCATCGCGCGGCTCCGACGCCAAGCGTCGTGCGCAGGAAATGCGTCGCCCGCGCGAGAGCGGCCTCGCCTTCCTCAAGCACCGCGGCGAATGCCTGGAACAGATGAGGGACACTCGGGGTGACCTCGATCGTGACCGGGACGTCGTCGGCGGCCGCGCGTGCCGCGAGCCGCAGCGCGTCGTCGAGCAGCAGTTCGTTCGAGCCGGCTTGGATCAACAACGGCGGCAGGCCGTGCAAGGTCGCAAACACCAGACTGATCAGCGGGTCCGCAGGATCCGCGGAACCAACGTAGTCCTTGGCCCGGACCGCGATCGCCTCCGCAGTGAACGACGGGTCGGCTGCGGCCTTGGTCCTCATGCTCGCCCCGCTCAGCGTCAGATCCGCATACGGCGAGAACAGGACGGCGGCGCACGGCATCGGGAGGTTGTGCTCGCGCGCACGCACCAGCAGGGCCACGGCCAGACCCGCGCCGGCGGACTCGCCGACCACCGCGATCGGCTTCGCACCGGCCTCCGAGATCTCCTCGATCAGGCCACGGTAGGAGCCCAGCGCGTCATCCAACGCGGCCGGGTACGGGTGCTCGGGCGCCAGTCGGTAGTCCACGGAGACGACGTTCATCCGGGTGCGGCGGGCGAGGTTCGACGCCAGAGCAGCCGAGGTGCGCGCCGAGCCGAGGACGTAGAAGCCACCGTGGAACCACAGCAGGGTGCCTTCCGGTTCGACGCCGTCGATGCCGACCTGCAGCACTGGCACGCCGCCGAGCGCGCCGGGGGTGAGGATGACGTCGTCGGGTAGCGGCCGGGAGGTGAGCATGCCGGCGAAGACCGCGCGCTGCTGCACGTGGTCGCCGCCGATCTGCAGCGGGCCGTTGCGGAACAGGGTGTCGAGCGCTTCGCGCTGTTCTCTACTCACAAACACCAGCGTGCCCAGCGCCAGACTATGCGGCAATGCCATAAGTCTCATACGCTGTATGCGTGCCGCGTATAGAGTCGGTGGATCTGAACCTGCTGGCGCCACTGCAGGCGCTGCTCGACGAGCGGCACGTCTCGCGCGCGGCCGACCGACTGCACATGAGCCAGCCGTCGATGAGCCGGGCGCTGCAACGGCTGCGCGCCACCCTCGGCGACGAATTGCTGGTGCGCGGGCCGAGCGGCTACCAACTCACCCCGCGGGCCGAGCGGATCAAGGCCGAGTTGCAGCACGCGCTGCCGCGCCTGGAGCACGTCTTCTCCGACGAGGAGTTCGACCCGGCCACAGCGGCACGCTCGTTCCGGCTGGCGGGCACCGACTACACGGTCACCGTGCTCAGCGGCGCGCTGCTCGCGCGGGTGTTCGCACAGTCGCCGGGATCGACCGTGTTCTTCTCCCGCTGGCACCACACGGTGTTCAGCGATGCCGAACACGGCATGGTGGACCTGCTGATCCACGGCGGTGTGGCACCGCCGCCGCTGCGTTCACAGGCACTGTTCTCACAGGAGTACGCCTGCCTGGTCGCCAGCAAGCACCCGCTGGCACAGAGTTCTGCCGTGTCGCTGGCGGACTACCTCGAATGCGCCCACATCGTCGTCGATGTCGCCGACGGGCGCCAGGGGCACGTCGATCGAAGGCTCGAAGCCCTCGGCAGGCCAAGACGAGCGAGCGTAACCGTGCCCTACCATGCGGCGGCCGCCGCCGCGGTGGCCGGATCCGCACTGGTGGCGACCCTGCCCCACAGCTTTGCGGTCCAGCACGCGACACCAGGACTCACCGCAGTGATCGCGGCGCCGGACGAGATCGGCCCGATGAGCTACGCCATGTCCTGGCATCCCCGCCTCGACGATGACGCCGCACAGCGCTGGCTCCGCTCCACGATCACCACGACGCTGAATGCCGGCTGACCCGACCTGATCCTGGTACCACATTCCGAGATCATGAGGCAGTGATGTGCCCCGAGTTTGAAGGAGTCGGCTCGTTGGACGTCAGGCCACGGGCTGAGCTGCAAGCAGCCGGTCGTCGTCGTGCCCATGACGGCGCAGCCAAGCCACGTCACCACCGCGGTACTCCTCGACCACACCAGCCGTGAGCCACACCAGAGCCGGCGACGCCCGCGACCAGTCGATCGCCCTCTTTGCCAGGATCGTGTGAGACACCCCGTGTGAGCACGAGGGGTTCCTGACCAAGGGCGGGATCGGAGATCCTTGTGCCCGTGTCCACCCCCGCTGACGACCAGCCCACCCGCTCGACCCCGCCGGCCGACCCCGCACCGCGACCCACACGGCGGGCGTTCACCCCCGAGTACAAGCTGGCGATCGTCACCGAGTACGAGAACGCCCCCAACGGCGAGAAAGGCGCGATCCTCCGCAGGGAAGGCCTGTACTCCTCCCACGTCATCGAATGGACACGAGCCCGCGACGCCGGCGCCCTGAGCCTTTCCGCGTAACTGTTCGTTGCTGTGGGTGATCATGTTGTGCGACCGTGCTCGACGTGAAGGATGACCAGTGCCGCCGCAACGATCGCGCCGATCCGCCAGGGGCAGAGGCTGATGTTGCGTAGCGCCTTGAAGCTGGTCTTGAGCAGCGAGTTTCCTCGTTCGCCGACCGCTCGTTTGCCGTTGTGGGCCTTGTTGTGGGTCTTCTGGTCCCCGGTGAGTTCGCCGTCCCGGGGTTTCTTGATCGCGACCGTGATGGTGTCGGCTTCGCCTTCGTAGCCCAGGTCGCCCAGGACCGGGCGCTCCGCGCCGGTCCAGGTGGCCAGGGCGGGCAGGATCTCGGGATGGGCGCGCAGCGCGGTGGTGTCGTGCTCTCGGCCCGGTCGCACGTCGGAGGTCCACAGTGGCCAGCCGTCGGGGGCGGTGATGACCTGGACGTTCCCGCCGTGGTTGGCGTGTTTTCCCGACCACCACAGGTCCACGCCGGGGGTGGGTCCGGGGGTGCGGCAGCGGTCGGTCTCGATCAGCGTGCCGTCGATGCTGATGTGGCCGTGGCCGGCCATCTTCGCGGCCAGCAGGGCCGATTCGAGCGCTGGCGCTTGAGCCGCCAGGACCGTGAACCCCTCGTCGAGGTAGTCATAGGCGGTGGACCCGCTGATGTGGTTGTCGGTGGCCAGTTGTCGGACGCGGGTGGCGTCCAGGAACCAGCGCAGGACGAGAACTGCCTGGTTGAAGGGGCTTAGCGCCCGGGTGCCGGTGCGAGTGCCCCGGCAGAGGCGTTCGGCGTGCAGCAGGCCGGACAGGTACAACACGGTCTGGTCGCGTACGGGCAGGGTGGCGGTGTATGTCACACTCATCGGGCGCAGAACCTCTATGAAGTTGATCTCGGAAGGACCACCTTCATACCGGGGTTCTGCGTTTTGTGTTGTACCGCAACGGGTTCGGCGTGTCGCCGCACATCCTACGCACTGTCACCAACGGTTACGCGGAAAGCCTCCCTGACCACCGGACCCACAGACCCCGCCGCCCCTGCCCGGCGCCCCAAGAAGACAGCCGAGCAGATCGAGCTGGACAAACTCCGCCGCCGCAACGCACAACTGGAAGCCGACCTCACCAAGACCCGACTCGCGCTGGACATCATGGGAAAAGCACACGCACTCTTGGAAGAACTCTCCGAGAGTGCGGACACCGACGAGCCGCCGACGACATCATGACGACCGCGTTCACCGAGCTGCGCGACGCCCATACCTCGGTGCAGAAAGCCTGCGCGCTGACCGGCATTCCCCGCGCCACCCACTATCGACGCGCCAGCCCGACAGGCCCGATGCACGGCCCATGGCTGCCCCGCACCCCACCGCCGGCGGCCTTGGCCGACGCCGAGCGGGCGGCCGTGCTCGCCCTGCTGACCAGCCCCGCCTACCGGGACCTGGCCATCCCCCAGGTCTGGGCCCGCGAGCTGGACGAAGGCCGCTACCACTGCTCGATCTCCACCATGTACCGGATCGCCCGCGCCGCCAGGCAGGTGTCCGAACGCCGCCGGCACGCCACCCACCCGCCCCGGGTCCGCCCGGAGCTGGTCGCCCGCGGCCCCAGCGAGGTGTGGTCCTGGGACATCACCGCGCTGAAAGGGCCCGCGAAGGGGATCTGGTACAAGTGCTACGTCATCCTGGACATCTTCTCCCGGTACGTCACCGGTTGGCTGGTCGCCGCGGCCGAGGACGCGGTCGTGGCCAAGGACTTCCTCGCCGACGCGGTGCGCCGTAACGGCTGCGAGCCACACACGATCCACGCCGACCGCGGCGGGGCGATGGTGTCCAAGCCGGTGTCCGAACTCCTGGTGGACCTGGGTGTCCTGCGGTCTCACTCCCGGCCGCGCACCTCGAACGACAACCCGTACTCCGAAGCGCAGTTCAAGACGATGAAGTACGTGCCGGACTTTCCCGACCGGTTCGGGTCACTGGCCGACGCCCGCGCGTTCTGCGAGGGTTTCTTCCTGGCCTACAACCATGAGCACCGGCATTCCGGAATCGGGATGCACACCCCGGCCTCGGTCCACTTCGGGACCGCGCAGCAGATCCGTGTCCAGCGGCAGGCCACGCTCAACCGGGCCTACGCCGCGCACCCTGAGCGCTTCGCCCGCCGGCCCCGCCCGCCCGTGCTGCCGGAGGTGGCCTGGATCAACCAGCCCGTCCACCAACAGTCGCAACCAGCCTCGTAGGCCACAACAGTCTCAATTGGACTTGACAACTACCGGATCACCCCGGCCGCGCCGAGCAGGTCCAGCATCGTCTCGTGCAGCCGGGAGCCCAGGCTGTCCAACGTCTCCACGGCCCAGTCGTGGTGGAGACGTTGTAGTTCGACCGCTCGTTCACACGGGTCCGTCCCTCGTCGCGGCGGCCGAGCCGGGCCGAGAGGTAGCCCACGGCGTTGAGCGCTTGGGGCTCGAAGCGGCACGTCTGAGCCGAGACCGACCGTCACGGACGAAACACCTTGTATGGCGGGAAAAGCCGCCCGGTGGCCGCGAAGGAAGGCAGCACTCCCACCGTGTACCAGGCCAACGCGGCGGCTCCGACGGCCAGCGGCTCGTCGACGGCGGAGATCTCCACCGACACGCCCTGCGAGGTGGCGATGTCCATCGCCACCTCGGGCGAGTCCCGCATGTCGGCGGCCACCCTGATCACCTCGACGCCGACACCGGCCGCCCGGAGGTCATCGACGTCGCGACCGGGCGAGCAGCCAGTGGCCGCCGATGCCCATCGTGGACGAGACCGACCGAACGGGGCGATCTCCCAAGGCGCACAACACACCCAGCCGGCTCGGATGCCATGGTCGCGTCCGGCCGGTGCAGCCCCATGGCGAGCGGCGCCAGGCAGGCGCCGGACGCGCCGACCACGACGGCCTGCCACGGTCAAGGCCGGCGAGTTCGGCGGCCTCCTCGACGAGCGGAAAAACTCTGATCGGGGCGGGTCAGCGGCGGCAGCTGGTGCGGCCACAGCCCGAGCGGCCGCAGCACCGCCATCGACCAGTCCATCGACTCCCGGTCGAGCAGGCCCATGGCGGACGCGCCGGAAAGATCGGCCACCAGCCGCCCGTGGAACCGGGACCACGAAGTCTTTGAGCCCGCACCAGTGCGACCGCCGGAGCATGTCGTCATGGGAGATGAACGTAGATCCGGAGGAGAGTCATACATTCACCGTAGGACTCACCGACAAAACATCGAACCCTGTGGCAGTAATCCCCTCGTCTTCCCCCTGGGACAGTCAGCACGGGACTGACCTGGCTAACGGCAGTTTTCAAGTGATTTCTAGGGCTCCTGTCTTAGGTGTAGCTACGTCTGCCAAGACTTATCTGCGCAAAAGGTGTCCAATGGTGATTATTTATCCCGCCTGTCCCATGCTCTCACGAAGTACTTGAACCCATACCCCATGTACCAGTATCTTGGGAGGCATCTTGAAAATGATACTGAACCTATGGTAACATGAGCAGCCCTCATGAGGATTTAGCGCGTGGGCGCCGGTCGAGGCCGTCCGTGACATCGGACGAATACCGTGCGCAGGTGGTGTCCAACACCTCGAAGTCCTCGGTGACCGAGACGACGACGACGCGGTCGGCGCCGATCTCGACCCCGATGGCGGCACTGTCGAACCGATCGTTCCACCACATCCCACCACGATGCCTCGGCGCACGCCCACCGGACACCCGACGAACGCGGAATCGGCTCCGCATCGTTGTGACCCGGCGCCGGTTCTCCGCGTACTTCGGACGGATCCCAGGCCCGCGCGGGTTACGGCCGGCCGGCCCGGATCCGATCATGAACCTCGTCCGCACGACGGCGTGGTCGCCGCGCTCGTCCGCCGCGGCGCGGCCACGTGGCCGCACGCACCGAAAGGCACACTCGTGGATCTCCGTCCACCGGCCACCGACCGGACGACGATGTCGGTGAAGATCGTGGTCGTCGGCGGCCCGCGAGCGGGTAAGACCGCTTTTCTGCGGTCGGCCGCGGCGGCCGCGCCGTCGACACTGCCGGGGACGGCGATCGCCGCCGATGCCACGGATTTCGTTCGCGTCCAACTGGACGAGGAACTGGCCCTGCATCTGGTCACGGCGGCCGGACCCGCTCTTTCCTCGACGTGGGGCCAGTTCGGGACCGGCGCGGTCGGCGTCGTGCTGCTCGTCGACAACCGCCGGGTGGCCGACGCGTGCCGGTCCGTCGCCTTCCTCGCCGGACAGGGGCTGCCGTACGTCGTGGCGGTCAACCGTTTCGACCGGAAGCGGTGTGCCCGGATCGCCGAGGCTCGCCAGGCTCTCGGTGTCGACCTGTCGGTGCCGGTCCTCGCGTGCGATCCCCGCGTTCAGGCACCCGTGCGCAGGACACTGGTCGCCCTGATCGAGCACACGATAGACCGACACCTTTCAGTGCCGCGCGACCTCACCATCGGCGCCGGCCACATCGCCGGTCCCCCAACGGATTCGGCACGGTCCGACGACCCGGGGCGTCAGTTCGGTTCCGCATCGCCCGTGCCGCCGGCGAACTACGGCGCGCCCTTCGCCAGCCGAATCACGTTGTAGCCCGAGCGCACCGGGCAAGGATCTCGGCCGGCACACGCGACGAGGACATGACGCCTCATTATTTTTCGGAAGTCCGGCGCATTCCTTGACCGGCTCATGGGTCCGGCCAAGACTTCGTGGACACCATGACGCCGACGAACGTGTTCGACCAGCAAAGGCGGTCCTCCATGCAACTCCGCACGACGCGCCGCGGTCTCCTGCTCGCCGCCGCGGCAGGACTCGCGGTCACGCTCGCCTCCCCGCCGTCGATCAGCCACGCCGCGCCCGCGCAGACCGTACTGAGTGGCTCGTTCGCCAACACCTCGACGTTGCAGGCGAACTGGGACTACCTCTACCCGTGGGGCTCGGACCACAACGGGTCCGCCCGCATGAGCGCCGGTCAGGTCTCCGCCTCCGGCGGCGTGCTCACGTTGACCGCCAACAAGATCACCAAGGACGAGGGCACCAGCAGCTCTCCGCCGCACCTGCACATCAACTACCACTCGGGCGCCGTGCACGCCAAGCAGCAGGTCACCGTCAGCGCGGCACATCCCAGCTGGGACGTCAGCGGCCAGTTCCAGGCCCCGGCGGTCCGCGGCGCCTGGCCCGCGTTCTGGCTCACCGCCGTCAACGGCTGGCCGCCGGAGAGCGACATCCTGGAGTTCAAGGGCCAGAACACCAACTGGTTCAACACCTTCCGCACCTCCTCCGACGTGTCGACGACCAAGGTGTCGGTGTCCAGCCCTGGCTCCTGGCACACCTACCGCGCCGTGCTCACCAAGGTGAGCGCCACCGACGTCGACATCCACTACTACTTCGACGGCGTGCAGCAGGGCGTGCACCACGCGACCGGGTTCGTCGACAAGCCGATGTGGATCATCATCAACCTCCAGATGGAGGGGTCCTCGGGTTCTCCCGGCCCCGGCGGCGCCACGGTGTACCGCGCGCGGAACGTCGTGGTCAGCCGCACGTAGCAACCCTCGTGTCCGGCGCCGCCCGTCGGCGCCGGACACGGGCGTCGTGATGGTGGGCGCCCGTCGACATCCGCACGGCCGCGAGCGCGACGACGCCGGTCGTCAACTGCCCCGCCGGCAGGACACATGCGGGCCACCGTGCTCGACCAGCGCGGCCAGCGTCCACTCGGCCGACTGACGATCACGGGCGTCGCAGCGGACGACCGGCGCCGACGAACTGAGCGCAAGCGCGCCGCGGACGTCCTCGACCCGAAGGTCCTGGTCGAGACGGGTGACTGCGACGAGATATGGCATGTGCCGTCGAGCAAGGAAGTCGATCGAGGCGGACACCGTGTCCAACCGGCAGGCGTCCGCGAGCAGCACGACGCCGATAGCGCCGCGCGCGAAGTGATCCCAGGTCGCCCACAGCGCCGGCCCGCTCGCGGCCGAGAGCAGGTTCACCACGAGGTCGCCGCTCAGCTGGATCCGGCTGAACTCGAAGGCCACGCCGCTGAGTCCGTCCGCGGTCGCGCCCAGTCGAACGACCGTGCTTGGCGGGGAGATCCGGGAGGCCGACCGCAGGAAAGCGGTCTTGCCCACGCCGGGCGCGCCGACGACCAAGATCGTCGCGGACGTCATCGCCGGCTCGGCGTTCGGCGCATCGAGTTTCACGAGGGAGCCTTTCGCGGACGCGGCGGTTCCGACGCCGCGCGATACCAGGTCGGTCCACGTCGGACGGTCATGATCACGTCTGGGACCTGGGTGAACATAACCTCGGCGGGCCACGGGGTCCATCCGCACAGCGAGGAGGAACGTCGCTGACGACGCGGCCCGCCGTCCCTGCCTGGCTTCCTGGGCGCGCCCGCCGCGCCTCGACGGATCGGTCGCGACCGCGCTGATGCCGTTCGGACTTCGCCCGGACCAGCTACTGCCACAGCCCGGCCGCCGAGGCGGCGCACGCCGAAGGGGTGGGTCCGTGTTCTCACGGACCCACCCCTTGTCCCCGTGATTCCCACGGGTCCCGCTCGACCGATCCGGGTCAGTCCGGCGTGCAGGGGCTGTGCGGCCCGGTGACGTTCCCGTTGCCGCTGGCCGGGGCGCGGTAGCACCAGTCCCGGTTGTTGGCCAGGTCGACGCCGATCATCTGCTGGCCGCGGTCGGCCGCGGTGAAGCGTGTCGAGGTGGCGTTGTTGGGCACCCAGAACAGGAACTTCTGCCCCGCCGCCCTCGTCTGGCACGAGTGACCGACCTCGGCGCCCTGCCCGTCCCTCGCCGTGGCGCACACGAACAGGACGACCGACTTGTTGGCGAGCAGGACGAAGTGGTTGGTCGGCCCCGCCGTGGCGGTCGAGGCGCTGGTGAGCGCGGCCGTGACGACGAGGGCACCGGCGATGGCGCTTCGTGCGACGTGCTTCAGTTTCATCCTCATCCCTCACATCATTGTGTCTACTCTTGCCCAGGGACTGCAAAAGGAAATTTACCGACCGGACGAGGCTGAGATAATGCGGAGAACGAGACAATAAATCCGAAAAACACCGAAGGGGTGATACCGCAGGGTGATTTCAATGTCGGTTTGCGTTGGTAGCGGCCGCGATGATCGGCAGGATCCGGGCCCGATCAGCGGTGATGCGTTGCAGGGTGCGGGTGATCTGGGTGACGCCGGCCAGGCGTAGCAAGCCCAGCGCCAGGTTGCGCAGGGTCGCCATCACCTGGGCTCCGGTGCCCGCGTAGGCGTGCTGGTGGTCTTCGCGGTAGACGACATCGCGTACCCAATGGCTCTTGTTCTCGATGCGCCAGTGATTGCGGACCAAACCGGCGATCTGTTCGGGGGTGGCCCGCTCGGCGGTCAGACTGGTGACGCCGTGCACGACCTCTTTGGACAGTCGGCGGCCGAGGTGGTCGAAAGTGTCTCGGCGGATCCGGAACACCTGTGCCACACCAGGAAAGTCGACCCCGTCGGCGGGCGCGACCCAGATGGCCCGACGCACGACCCGGCCGTGGCCACGGTCGTCGGTGACGTGGTGCTCGCTGCCCGGCGCGGCCGGCGGCAACACCGCGGTGGCCTGGGCGAGCAGGCCGGGGTGGTTGCCTTTCACGGTGAGCACGTAGTGACCGCCGCGCTCGGTCGTGATGTGCGAGGCGGTGCCGTGGCAGGCGTGTGCCGCGTCCCCGGTCACCACCACACCGCGCAGATCCACGCCGTCCAGCAATGCTGGGACCTGGGTGATTTCGTTGGTGCCGGCGGGAATCCGGTGCTGGGCGATCACGATGGCCTCGGCGTGGGTCAGCGCGGAGAACAGCTTGATCTCGTTGCCTTCCGGGCCGCCGGGTTCGATGGTGTTGCGGATGGTCTTTCCGTCCATCGCGACCGCGACCAGTGTGTCGGCCAGCACGCCGGCCGCGTCTCGGGCGGTCGTGCGGGCCAGGGCTTCGGCCCGCAGCCAGGCGCTGACCTGGTGGTCGGTGGCGTCTGCGTCGATGCCGTGCGCGACGCGGCGGATCGTGGCGGCGCTGGGGACCACGTGTTCACCGGTTCTTGGATGGACACGGCATCCCGCCAGGGTCAACAGGTCCGAGGGCAGTTCCGCGCTGCGGTCGGCGATTTCCCGGAAGTTGCGGGCGCCGGCCAGCACTGCGAGGACCATCACGGTCAGCACGGCGCTGATCTGGTGGCGGATTCCCCGCAGTTTGCGCGGGTCGGCTATCCCGTCGAGCATGTCGGCCAGCGCCCGGACACCGGCGACACCCGCGTCGGGGTGGCCGGTCGTCGAACAGCGCGAATCCAGGGCATGCGACACTGACAACGGTGGCCTCTTGTTCTGCGACGTGCTTGGTGTGAGAACCCGCATCTTCGCAGGTGAGAGGCCATCACCTTGTCTCGGTGTCACATGTCGACAGCGCCCCGGCCGGACTTCACGCCAAGATCACAAACTTTGAAATTCCCCTGGGTGATACCGCATGCCCCCACCGGGAAGCGTGCCGCGAGAATCGCCCGCGCCGAATGCGACGGCGAACACTGCCGACGAGTCGGGCGCGGCGCCATCGCCCGGCACGCCTACTCACGTCGCCCAGGTCGGCCCTTGTTCTCCTGTCCTCGACGGAGTGGAAAGTTCCGCGTTGTGCGGAATCCTCGGGCTCCTCCGCCGGCACGCCGCGCCGGATACCCGCCGGGCCGGTAGCGTCACCTCTGCTCAGGAGGTACCGACGCCCTCTTGCCGTGACATGGCCCGGCAGGCGCAGGTTTCCAGGGCTACCGCCTCGCGAGCCCGGCGCGGGTTGCCGTCGGCAACGCCGGCCGAGCCGCAAGACGCGAAGGAAGCCGGACCCGCGGTTCAGCATTTCTCGGATTGCAATCCGTAACTCACCGAACGTGCCGAGATGAGCGGCACATCGCCTGTGACCCGCGGCTATGCGACGCTTACACTGTGCACAAGGAGCGCCGACGTACAAATCCAACGCCATGAGTGCGCGCATTTCACGCGAGAGGGATCCACGATTGATGTCCGCGCCCGAAAGCGTGCCGATGAACTGCCTCAGCGCCGATATCTGGGACCGCGTTCTCGGCACGGTCGACCGCGTTTCCCCGGCCCGCCGGAGGAAAGCCACCGAGATGGTGAAGGTGGCAATCCAGTTGATGGCCGGGAACACCGAGCGCGATGAATGGGACGCGCGGGAGATCGCCGCGGTCCGCACCATGGGCCACAGTTGGGCCCTCGAGGGCTGGCCACTGGACGAGTTGCTCGAACTGTTGGGCCGGGTCTGTGAGGAGGCCGTCGCGGCCGGGGCCGGCGTGCCCGGCGTCCCCCCTGACCGGCTCAGGGCGCTCGCCGAGTGCAACAACAGGTTCATGCGCGAGCTGCTGCGCGGCTACCAGGAGGTTCCCCACACCTCGCCCCGGCAGCGTCCGACGCACCGCGCGGACGCGGTGGCGCTGCTGCGCGGGCAGGTGGGGTCGGACGACGGCCGGTTCGCCGGTGCCTACGCGGTGATGGTGTTCCGCACCGTGAACCCGGCCCGGACCAAACCCGTCCCGGTCCGCGAGTTCGGTGCGGACGTCCTCTCGATCGTCTGTGAGCAGGGCGGATACGCGCTCGTGCCCGCCGAGGACGACGGCGCCTGGCTGAAGCGGTGCAAGCGCATCCATGCCCTGCTGCCCGAGGCGAGCTGGGCCGGGGTCTCCCGGCAGAAGGTCCGTCAGGTGCCGGCCGGGCGCGGCGAGGCGATGCACGTGGTGGTCTCGGCGCTCGCGGCCAGACGGCCCCCGGGCTGCTATCTACTGGGCGACGTCCTGGTGGAGTACGCGGTCCTGACCCAGCCGTCGGTGGCCGGCCTGCTGGTGTCGAAGATCGAACCCGTCACGCGGAACCCGGCGCTGGTCGCCACCCTGCGGCAGTTGCTGGCCGCGGACGGCAACCGGTCGAGGGCGGCCGCGGACCTGATCATCCACCGCAGCACGCTGGACTACCGGTTGCGCAGGATCGAACAACTGACCGGGCACGACCCGACTTCGGTGCGGGGCCTCCAGGTCCTCGGAGCCGCGATCACCGCGCACGAGGCGGCGACCATGCCACTGCCCCCGCTGCGGCTGGACGGCTTCGGCGGCTGAGCCCGGACCGGAGAGGACGGCCGGCGGGCCGGTAGCCGTGCCGCGGAGATCGACGGTCTCAGCGGCAACGGCCCGACCAGCGCGCGGACCGCGGCGACACCGTCGTGCCCGGGCTCCCTGACCGTCACGGCGTGGGCATGGGGATTCCCATGCCGCGCCGGCGGATCACCTCCGCGACCGTGCTCGCCGTCATCGCCGCACTGAGCACCTGCGCTCCCCTGCCGCTCATCGGGTTGTGCCCCGTGACCTCCTCGATCCGCCTGATCCGGTAGTCCAAAGTAGACCGGTGGATGAACAGCGCCTGGGCGGCGAGGTTGCGGTTGAAGTCCGACTCGATCAGCGCGGCCAGCGTCCGGCGCAGCATGTCGTTGGCCAGCAACGGCTTGACGATCGCCAACAGGCTGTCGACCACGGCGGACTGGCGCAGCACGGCGTACTCGATCAGGAAGTCGTTCAGGCGGAACACGCCGGGGCGGCGGCCGGCGGCGGATGCCAGCGTCAGCACGTCGGTCGCCTCCTCGTACCCGGACGCGATCCGCTCCCGGGACCGGTGCGCCGTCGCACACCTGACGGCGACGCCCAGACCGGCCGCACACCGCTCGGCCGCCCGCTCGGCCGGGTAGTCCAGCGACCCGGGACGAGCAGGACCCGTCCCCGTCCAGCAGGCGACCGAAATGCCCGTGCGTTCGTATTCCTCCAGCAGCCCGGCCATCCGCTGCTGGGGCGCGTCGTCGGCCGGTCTCAGCACCATTTATGTCGTTTTTGGCGGCCAGCTCGTGCTCCGTTGTTTTGCCGGCACCTCGCCACCGAGGACCAACCGGCGCACCAGCTCGCGCCTGGGCCGTGTGCCCTGGTGCGCGCCGGCCTCGCCCGTCGCGGCGAGCAGATCCCGCAACACCAGGTTTCCCGCGGTCACCAGGATCGGCAGCGTCTCCGGGCACCGCCTGGCGACGACGCCGTCCACGGTGTGAGCGGCGATCCGGCCGAGATGGTCGGCGGCCTCGTCGGCGCAGCCGCCCGCAGCTGCGAGGGTCCGCGCGGCTGCCCTCACCCGGGCGCGCTGGCCCGGCGTGACGCCGGGCGCGCCGGCCAGGATCTGCCCGTACACCGCGGCCACCTCCCCGTAGAGCGCCCGGGCCGCGGGACGGGCCGCGGCGGTCAACACGTCCAGGCTCAGCCGGTCGGCGAGCGCCGTCAGCTCGTCCCCGATAGTCGCCGCCCTCGGCCACACCTGGCCGGGCCGGTCGTCTAGCACCGTCATGCTGGGCCCCGTTCATGTCGAAACACAATGCGCGCGGCGAGACACAACACCTCGTTAACCGAGCGAAATATGCACGAATCCGTACGTGAATTGCCGGCGCCGCGAGTTCACCTGCTCATCATTGTAGAAAAACACCAGGTCAGACGGGCGAGATCGGACGAGAGCGGAAGTGCGAGCGGGAAACCCCTCAGCAGTCACACATCTCTTCGCGGCAGGAGAAATGGGATCGGCGCTCGCCGAGCCACCCCGTTACGGCGGCCGGCGGCAGATATGCGCCGCCGACCGGCCGGCGCGGATGCGACGACGATCCGCGGGGACTGCCGCACCGACCGGCGGCGCGCCGCGCTCGCCCGGTCGGCGGCGCGGAACCCGCGCGGATCAGATCATGGCCTCGTCGAAGTCCTCGGCGGTCAGCAGGGTGAGCTCGGCCGTGGCCATCGAGCCCGACAGCGCCAGCCGCGACGCCTGCCGGTCGGCCATCACCTCGAACACCTTGCGCGCGGTGCGTCCGTTTCCGAACGTGCCGTCCTTCGGAATCCGTTCGAAGTAGTCCCGCAACAGCTCCGAGGCGGCGTCCTCGACGCGATAGTCGTGCCGCTTGCAGTGCTGGCGGACGATCGTCACCAGTTCGTCGGGCGAGTAGTTCGCGAACTCGATCGTCCGGCTGAACCGTGACTCCAGGCCGGGGTTGGCGCCCAGGAACTCGCGCATCTGCGCGGAGTACCCCGCGGCGATCACCACCACGTCCTCGCGGTGGTCCTCCATCAGCTTGAGCAGGGTGTCGATCGCCTCGCGGCCGAAGTCGGGCCCGGTGCCGCCCTGCCCGGCGCTGAGTGTGTACGCCTCGTCGACGAACAGCACCCCGCCAAGGGCGGTGGTGAACACCTCCGTGGTCTTGATCGCGGTGCCGCCGATGATCTGCGCGACGAGGTCCGCCCTGGCCACCTCGACCAGATGGCCCGAGCGCAGCACGCCCAGGTCGGCCAGGACCGCGCCGTACAGCCGGGCGACGGTGGTCTTGCCGGTGCCCGGGGCCCCGGCGAAGACGAGGTGGCGGGCCATCGGCGGGGCCGACAGGCCCGCCTCCTGCCGGCGTTTGGCCATCAGGTTCAGGTTGACCAGCGAGCTGACCTCCCGCTTGACCCCGTCCAGGCCGACCAGCGAGTTCAGCTCGCTCAACGGGTCGCTCGGCGTCCGCGCCGTCGACTGCGCCGGCGCGGCGGGCGCCGGCGCCTGAGCGGTCACGGACGCGGCGGCGGCCGATCCGTAGGCGTCGCGCACCCCGTTGCCCTCGCTGCGCAGCCGGCGACCGTCAGGTTCGCGCTCGGCCGGCCCTGGCGCAGGCCGGAGCCGCCGGTTGTCGCGGACCACGCACTCCATGAGCCGCACCAGGTCATCGCTGAGCACGTGGATCCCGTCGCCGCCGTTGGCCATGAACTCGGAGTGCTCCAGGGTCGCGGTCGCCCCCGCCCCGACGTGGCAGCCGCTGGCCTTGCTCTCGCGCACCCGGCATCGGGTCACGACGGCCTCGGCGCCGGCGGCCAGGTGCAGGCCGTCGCCGCCGACCTC
>NZ_KK037166.1:10734146-10736195 GCF_000568255.1 Kutzneria sp. 744 | reverse complement strand
CTCGACGGCCGCGCCGTCACAGCCGAACACGCGCAGCCGGCGGAAGAAGGGATCGGCGGCGCTCTCCACGCTGACCGCGTCGCCCGTGCACGCCGACACCGTCATCCTGGTGAACTCGGTCGTGCTGCGGTCGCGCACGCCGACCCCCGCGCCCGCGATCTCGGTCGCCTCGCACTCCTCCGCGCTGCCCGCGGCCCGCCCGCTGAACAGATACCCGTGCTCACGGGCCCGGTTGACCCGGAACCGGCGCAGTACCGGCGCACAGGACTCCGTGGCGAGCACGCCCTCGGCGCCGGCGCCGGTGACCGAACCGTCCTCGATCAGGATGCTGCCGGAGGACGCCAGGTAGAGGCCGATCCCGGGCACGTCCGAGACGGCGAGCCGGGTGGCGGTGGCGCCGGCGTGCTGCTCGATCGCGATCGCCGGCTTGGCGGTCGCGGTCACCGTGGTGTCCGTGGCGGTCAGCCGGCCGTGCCCGTTGAGGCAGATGCCGTTGCCGCCGGCATCGCGCACCGTGCAGGCCCGCATCACCAGCTCTCCGTGCTCGGCGACCACGATGCCGGAGGTGCCGACGTCGTGCACCTGGCAGGAGTCGAGGATGTTGCCGGCGGAGGAGGTGACCACGATGCCGGCGCCGGTCGGGTTCGACACCTCGCAGCCGCGCATCAGCACGGCGCCCCGGTCCAGCGCGTACACCGCGGACCACCCGACCGCGGTGACCCGGCACTCGGTGAGGCTGAGCTGCCCGGCGGTCACGACGACCGCCGGACCGTCGTCGTCCTGAGCCTCGACGGTGAGCCCGGACAGGGCCGCCGAGTCGGCGGCGAGCACCACGGCGGGACCGGACGCGGCCACCAGCCGCACGGTGCCGGGACCGTCCTCGGCGGTGACCGTCACGGCTTTGGTCAGCACCAGGTTCTCGTGGTACTGCCCGGCGCTCACGATGATCACCGAGCCCTCGCGGGCGGCGGACACCGCGTCCGTGATGGACCGGTGCCCCTGCGCGGCGGTCTGGGTCACCATGATCACATCGTGCGCCACGTGCACATCCCTTTCGATGTCAGGCCGTTCCACTCCGGTCGTAACCGGCCAGGGCGAGGCGTCCCTCCAGGCTGGCGGTCGCCAGGTCCAGCCGCGAGCGGCAGCCGGTCTTGGCGAACAGCCGGGTCAGGTAGCTCTCCACGGTCTTCTCGCTGACCCGCACCGACACGGCGATCTGCCGGTTGGTCAGGCCCCGCTGGATCAGGGCGATGACGCGCTGCTCGATGTCGGACAGCTCCTGGCTGGCGGCCCGGTGCCGGGGTGGGGTCACCCCGCACTCGCGCATCCTGGCCTTGATGGTCATCCGCAGCTGGTCGCCGCCGAGGCGCTTGGCGATGTCGTACGCCTCGTGCAGCCAGGGCCGCGGCTCCTCGGCCACGGCCGAGGCGATCAGGCAGGCCCGCAACAGCTCGCTCTGGTTGTCGTGCGCGCGCAGCGCCTCCACGGCGGCGTGGGCACTGGCGAAGTCGCGCTCGGCCAGCCCGCCGAGCATCAGGTCGGCCATCTGCAGCCGGCGCCCGCCGAAGCGCTCGTACCACTTCCTGGTCAGCGCGCGCAGCTCGAGCACCTTGTCCTCGTTGCCCGCCTCGCATTCCAGCAGGGCCAGCCGGACGAGCAACCAGTGCAGGCCCACGACGTTGCCGCGCTCGGCCGCGTCGGCGGCCAGCTCGTAGGCACGCCATCCCGCCGCCAACGCCTCCAGCGGCCGGCCGCTCCGCGACAGCAGGCCCATCTCGGCCCAGCCCCACATCGCGGGAAAGGGACAGGTGGGGCCGGAGATCGCCAACCACTGCGTCGCGAGGCCCGGATCGCCCTCGCACCCACGGATCTCGGCCACCAGCAGGCGCGACAGATGGTGAATCGGGGTGTGCGGCGGCCAGCTCAGCTCCAGCGCCCGTGCCGCCGACAACACGTCGGCCCACTCGCCGCGGTGGTATCCGGTGATGACCCGGTGATAGATCGCGAGCGGACCGGCGTCCGGCGTGCCGTAGTCGTCACCGAGCAGGT
>NZ_KK037166.1:10730319-10734046 GCF_000568255.1 Kutzneria sp. 744 | reverse complement strand
CCACACCGCGGCGGAACGGGGCGAACGCCGCCGTCACCTCGTCGAGCCGCAGCGCCTCCCGGCCGTCGAACCAGCTGTCGCCGAATCGCAGCAGTGCCACGCCGGCCGGGTCGGCGGCCAGCGCCTCCCGCACCGCCTGGGGTGTCGGCACACCGGTGTGCAGGGCCGCCAGCGTCGCCGAGACGGCCAGCTCGTACCGCTCGCGGTCGGACACGCCGGCGGCGACCGCCTCTCCGACGACTTCGCCGAGCCAGTCGTAGCGGCCGATCCGCACCAACAGACGCAGCAGCGCGCTGGTCATCTCGCGGGCACGGACGGGATCCTGCGGCCGGCAGTGGACCAGCGCGGCGCGATACCAGCGGGCAGCCAGCGCCGGCTTGGCCAGCAAGACCCTGGCCGCCTCGCCGCACAGCAGCGGGACGAGGGCCGCGTCCAGGGGCAGGGCGGCGCCTGCCAGCGCGATGTGGTCGGCCACCACGGCGGGTTCCGGCGGCAACGAGTGGTCGCCACGCAGCAGGTGTTCCGCAAGCGCGCGGTGCAGGTCACGCACCTGTCCCTCGCCCACCGCGTTCAGCACGGCGGTAGCCAGCGCCGGACAGGTGATGGACAGGGCGCCCTGCGCGTCGCATCCCAGCGCGCCGCCCGCGACCAACAGGTCCGTGACGCGTCCGCAGGTCCCGTGATCCCGGCCGGTCGCCAGGGAGAAGGCCAGCAGGTCGTCGACTCTGAACCGCTCGGTGGTGGCGACCACCGCCACCAGCGCCGGCCCGACCTCGGGCACCAGCTCCACCAGCCGCACCAGCTCGTGGTCGGCGGGCAACGCGATCGGTTCCGCCGGCTCGGCCAGGCACAGCACGCCCAGCACCGCGGTGAGCGAGCCCTGTCGCTGAAGCGTTTCAAGCACGGACAGGACGGAGCCCGGATTCCCGCGCAGGCAACCGAGCGCGGCCCGAACGGCGGGCGCCACGGCCTGGTCGAGCGGCGCCCGGACGGCGTTGGCGACCAACTCGTCGACCTGGCCGTCGGACAGCGGCTCGAGGTCGAGGACGTGGTCGGCGAGCGAGGTCAACGATGTGGGCTCGGCGATCGCGTCCTCACGGCAGGCGGCCACGACGGTGCAGCCGGCGTGCCGGGCGGCGGTCACCGCGAGGCCCGGGTCGGACGCGGCGTGAAGATCGTCGAACACCACCACCGGCGGCACGTCCTGCCCCAGGCTGCCGAACAGCCGCACGAGTTCGACGAAAAGCCCCGACCGGGCCCGTGCGGAACGATAGGTATCGGGCAGGCAAAGCTGGCTCACCGCGGCCAGCGCGGTCGCCATCCGCGAATCGCCGAATTCGGTGAAACTTTTGCGGAATGCCGCCACCACGGCGTTGGCGCCGAACCGGTCCCAGCGGGGAGTCTCATCGTCGAATTGAATATGAAGACTCTTCACGTCACGCGCGGCCCAGCTACGCCGGACCTCGTCGAGCAGAGCCGTTTTCCCCGCTCCAGAGCCTGCGCGGACGACCAGAAGCATGGGTCTACCTGCAACTTGCTCGATCATCGCCAACTCGCTGTCGCGCCCCAACAAGCCACTGCCTTCCCGGGACACCGGCGGCCTCCTCTTTTACCTGCCCACACTCACCCGTTCTGATCAAACGCCGAGCTATTCGTGGTGTCGCACCCTAACAGGCGACGCTAGCCTGTCACAGACCGTAGCCCAACTAACCCGATCCAACGAACCGTCGCTCACGTTAAGGGACTTCCCCCATGAGTCCACACCCGGATACGAGTGAGCGCCGCAATGGTGACGCACGGGGAACGAGTGTGACCAGATCGAGATGAAGAGTCCAATTCGTCCAGCCGGCGGCCAGCGCCGGAGACCCGTCGACGGCGCACACGAGCATTCCTGCGTCGAAATCATCGACACACTGAGGTCAGGCGAGCCGAGGCTGGTTGTCCTCAGCGGCCCCGCGCACCTCGAGCTACCGCGCGCCGTGGCCACAATACGCGCGCATGCCGAGGACTACGGTATGACTACCGTTAATCTCTCGTTCAACTCGAATACACCTTTTCCTCATCTCGCGGGCAGCATTCCCGCACTCCTCTCAGGCGCCGATCCAGCGACGACCGTGGTCGTCCTTGAGGAGGTGCAGCGGCTCACCGAGGCGGCGCCGGCCGGGTTGGAGGGTCTGGCCAGGCAGATCGCCAGCACCGGAGCCAGCTGCCTGGCCACGGTGGCGCTCCCCGTCCCCGCCAGGATCGCGCCGGCCATGGACGCCGCGCTCGGCCGGCTGAGCCGGGACCGCGCGGTGCGTCACGTCACCCTGCGGCCACTGCCGTGTCGTGAGCTCACAACGCTGGTCACCACGGTGACCGGGGCCAAGCCCGAAGCCGAGCTGGTCAGCCGGCTGTGGCAGCTCACCAGGGGGTGGCCGGCCGCCACGACCGCCGCGCTCCGGGTCGCCGTGGAGCACGGGCTGGTCCGGATCGTCGACCAGCACGCCTATCAGGGACCGGTGCGGGTCCCGCCGCGTCTGGCGGACACCGACGAACTGGTGCTGCCGATCCGAAGGCTGGGCAGTGCCCTGTGGGTGGCGGCCAAGGCGGCATCCGTGCTGGCCGTGCTCGGTCCGGCCACCACGCGGCTGTTGGCCGACGCCCTCGGCGTGTCCGAGTCCGAGGCCCGGCGCATGCTGTCCCTCCTCGAGGAGGCCGGCGTGCTGCGGCACTGCCGGGCGACGGCGAGCTGGCGGTTCCGGTTGCCGTTGGTGGAGCTCGTCCTGCCCTGGGCCATGGGCCCCTTCGAACGTCGGCGGCTGGCGCAACTCGCCGTGTCCGCATTGTGGGACGGCACCGCCCCCGACCCCGGTTGCGAGTACCTGCCGGACCAGTTGGTCAACGCCGGCCGCATGGTGGAGCACAAGCGCGCCAAAGCCGAACTGCTCGTCCACGCGGGCCGGATGGCGGCCCGCGACAGCGACCTGGCCCTCCTGTGGTTGCGGGCGGCCGCCGAGTTGACCTCGGACACCGCCGAGCGGACCGAGATCCTGCTGCGGCACGCCCGCCTGTGCCTTGCCGGTGGCACCCCCGTGCTGGCGTTGCGGACCTCGGAGACGCTGCTGTGCTCACTGGCCGGCGAACTCGGTCCCGAGCAGCGCGTACTGACCTACTTCGTGCATCTCAGCGCGCTGCGCGACGCCGGCGACACCGCCACGCTGAAGCGCATCGCCGATGAGGACTGGCTGCCCTGGCCCGGCGAGCACCCGTACCGGACCAGCATCCGCGGCCTCGCCCTGATCCTGCTCAACCGCTGGCGGGAAGCCAGTGAGGTGACGGCAGCGACCCCGGAACCGCAGGCGGTGCCCCTGCGCGCACTCGCAGCGCTCTGGCTCGGCGCGCCGGCCGAGTTCGACGACGCCGTCGCCGCCCTGCCGGACTCCGACCGGCCCGACTTCGATCGGGACACGCATGGCCGGCTGGAGCAGGCCTACTGGTATGCCGGCGCCCTCCTGACCCTCGGCGACCTGGACCGGGCCGAACGGCTGCTCTGCGACATGCGGCTGCCCGCCGACCACCTGCGTCTGCCGGGCCGGGCCCTGCTGGCCGCCGGACGCGGGCGGTTCGACGACGCCCTTGAGCTGGCCCGCAAGAGCATCTCCACCGGCCCGCGGTTCGGCAGCGACCTCTGCCAGACCGGCATGTACCAGTTCGCCGCGCTGATACTGGCCACACGCGGCAAGCT
>NZ_KK037166.1:10728390-10729897 GCF_000568255.1 Kutzneria sp. 744 | reverse complement strand
GGCGCCCGCCGGCCGCGCCGCGTCACGGTGCGGGACGACCACCGTCCTAACCGGACTGTCATCGGCCGGACTTTCTTGGGCGCCAGGGAAATCGAGCAGTCCGTCGCGCATCACGGCAGTACGGGGCACCGGCGTCGGGGTGGTTCCGGGTGGGACCACCAGCGGCTTGAGCACTCCGGCAGTGGGTGCCGGGATGGGCGACCGGCCGTCGACCGCCGGCTCGTGAGGGTCAGCCGCCGGCAACGCCAGCGCGCCCATCACACTCAGCGCCACCACGGCCCCCGACCCGAGGACCACCCAGCCGGTCCGCGACACCGCGCCACGCCAGGTGGTGCCGGGACGCTCGGCGTCAGGCCGGAAATCTGGCACGGGTTACCTCCCACGACGAAGACGAGCCATACTCGAAATCAGCGGTGGCCGGCGGCGACACCACGACCTCGGTCACGAGGGCCGGCCACGACCCGAGGAATTGCCCGCGGGATCGACCGGCGCAGGGCCGTGCGAGCGAAGCCACGGGTCCTCAGTTCTCGGCGGCAGTCCCCGACTGGTCCCGCGTCGGCTGCCCCTCCGGGGACCGCGTGCGCGGCGCCTTCACCGAACTGTCCGACTCGGTGACCGGCCGCGCCTGCGGCTGCGGCTCCCCGTCGCCCGCCTCGGCCACGATCTCCCGCAGCGCGCCGGCCAGCAGTCGCATCGAGGCGGGAGCGCCGGGGTTGAGCAGCACGTCCACCCCCTCTTCCGGCAGCACGCCGACCACCTGCGCGAGCTCGACCTCGGCCCAGGCGGCGACGTCGGACAAGCCCTCGACCTCCGCGATCCGCCGGCTGTGCGCCGGGGCGGTGGCCACCAGCACGCACGGCACCTCGTCCGGCGAGAGCACGACGACCGGGGTGTTCTCGGCGTTCACCGCGAGCCCGAACGTGGCGTCGCGCATCGCGTCGAGCAGCTCGTCCGCCTCGCTGTCACCGCGGACGACGAGCTGAAGGAAGGCGTCCACCGGGTCGGTCGGCGAGTCCGGCCCGGACGGCTCGTAGGCGGGATTGGCCTGGAACCGGCCGGTCATGCCGTTCTCGGCGACGAACCAGCCCCCGACCACGACCTCCAGCGGCGGACGCTGCCGCTCCGCCGGGTCGGCCTCGGCGTTCTCCGCCTGCCACGCCGGATCGATGAGGAAGACCCACTGGTCGCCGTCGAGCGCGACGGGGGTCTCCTCGGTCGTGGCGGTCTCCGCCATCACAGCCTCCTCGGCCATCCTGCTCGCCTGCGTCGGTCTCACCCTCCATTAAGGAACTGCCGCAGGCTCGGCGCCGGTCGCGGCGAGCCCGCAGGGGAAGCTCGCGGGGAATCATCCACGGGCTCGCCGGGCGACTCCGCCCGGAACACCCGCCAGCCGGTGTCCAGGGTCAGCACGTCCAGGTCCGGACCGAGGCGGTGCGGCACCGGGCCCGCCGGGGCCACGACCGCGGCGTCGTGTCCGAAGTGGAGCGCCAACGCCGACCGGAAGTCC
>NZ_KK037166.1:10727263-10728290 GCF_000568255.1 Kutzneria sp. 744 | reverse complement strand
CGACCAGCCGCGCCAATGCCCGCCCGTCCACCGCACGGTGGGAGCCGTCGGCCGCCGTCACGTCGAACCCGCGGCGGCCCGCCCGGACGTCGACATGGAACACCCCGGCCGGCGCGTCCTCGGGCAGGCGCACGGCGCCGGCGCCGAACGACACGCCGACCTTGCGATCACCGTGGACGATCTCTCGCCGCCGCACGTCGGCCGGCCCGAACCGGTGGTAGTGGCCGAAACGGTCGGCGCCGAGCAGCGACGCCGGCGAGGCGGCGAACACCAGCCACCGGCCGCCCCGGACGACCGCCGTCCGCGACCGCAACCCGAGCACGCGCTCCACCAGTTCGCTGCTGGGCCGGTCGGTCACCAGCTCCACATCGGTGGTCGGGGCGGTCACCGGCTGCCCGTGGCCGAACTCCGACGCCAGGGTTCGCTGGAACTCGTAGGCGGCGCCACCGGGGCCGTCCACGGCCGCCGCGGCACAGCTCAACAGCACGATGGAGTCCGGGCGCCGGTCGGCCATCGCGTCCCGGAACGGCTGCGTCCCGGCCACGATCCGGGCGAACGTCGCGCCGTCGACCGGCACGTCGACCCCGTCCGTGAGCGACACCACGATCCGGTGCGGCCGGCCGTGGGCCAGCACGTACAGCGTGTTGCCCGTCCACGGGGCGCGAACGGGGTCCGCCTCACCGCGGTCCCGCGCTTCGAGGTACTGGCCCGCCCACGGCGGCAGCTCGAAGGACTCGCTCTTGCCGTGGCCGCCGGCCCACTGCCGGTCCACCGCCTGTTCCCACCGGGAGGAGCGGAACGTCAGCCCGATCGTCCTGCCCCGTTTGACCAAGGGCTGGACCACGACGTCGGAGACCTCGAACTCGCGCGTGCGATCCGACCCCGTGGTGATCGCGAAAGCAAGGGTCCGGGACCGCACGTCGTCCCGCCACGCCTGCTCCTCGACGGTGACCGGGCCACCGTCGGCGAGCGAAGTGAAGCGGACCGCGGCCGGGGCGACGTGATGCGTGCGTCCGTCGTCGCCGGC
>NZ_KK037166.1:10719365-10727163 GCF_000568255.1 Kutzneria sp. 744 | reverse complement strand
CGCCTGCGGCGAGAAGGTCGCCCCGACGATCCGACCCCGCTTGGCCAGCGGCGCCACGACCACCTCGTCCGCGCGGAAAGCCCGCGGCCGGCCGGACGGCTCGGTCCCGTGCAGCAGGCCGGCCGCGGTCTCGACCGGAGCGGCCAGGGTCGCTGCGGTCGGTGCGAGGCGCAGGATCGGGTCCCCGGACGACGTCGATCGGCCGACCGACGGCCGTGGGTGGTCGAGGCCGCGGCTGTGGGACGACGCGCCGGCCAGCACCACCCGGCCGGGCTGGGGCTCCGTGGTGGACTGCCGCCAGGCACCCTGCCCGGACACGTGCACCGGCCGGTCGAAGCCGAACACGTGGGTCAGCTCCTGCTGGAAGTCCTCCACCGGACGGGGCGCGCGGCCCAGTCCGGCCGGGCTGCTCGGCTTGGCCAGCAAGGTGATCGAGCCGACCGGGCCCGCCGCGCCTGCCGCGAGGAACGCCTCGGACCGTGCCACCACGTTGGCCAGCGCGGGTGCTTCGACGAGCAGCGTCCGGCCGTCGGCGAGCCGGAGCCGGAACCGGCCGTCCACGGTCGCGGCGTCCACGAGGAAGGAGTCGTGGTGCGCCACCGGGATGTCCACGGCGCGGTTGGGCCGGAACGACAGGCCGATCGTCCTGCCGTCCCGCACGAGCGGGGTGGCGTGGACCTCGCCGGAGGTGAAGTGCCGGGTGCGGCCGGCGGAATCGGCGCCCAGCAAGCCTGCCGAACCGGAGGAGAAGACCCGCCAGCGACCACCGTCACGGACGCCGATCCGCGACGGCCGGCGCGGCCCCGGCAGCTCTCCGGAAAGCACACTGCGGATCCACCGGGTCGCCTTGTTGCCTCGGGCGTAGTTCGGGTCCTGCCACATGTCCACGATCGCGGTCGCGCCCACGACCGGCTGCTTGTGGCCGAACTCCGACTCCAGGGTCCGCTGGAACTCGAACGCCACCCCGCCCGGACGGGCGTCGGCCCCGCCGTAGCAGACCAGCAGTGCGATCGCGCGCGCGTCGTCGGCGCCGACGACGGCGCGGAACGGCTCCGAGACGGCGACCAGTTGGGCGAGCGTCTCGCCCGTCACGCGCACCAGTGCGCCGTCCCGCAACCGCACCCCCACCGACTCCGGCTCCCCGTGGGTGCTGACGAAGAACGGCTCGTCCGGCCACGGCGCGGGGGCACGGCGAACGCCATGGCCCCAGCCGAGCTCGAACACCGGCCGGACGCCCTCGCCGAAGTAGTGCGTGGTCTCGTCGACGGGCACGTACCCCTTGGCCCACCGGCGGTCGAAGCGCAGCTCCCGGTCGGCCAGGAAACTCACGCCGATGGTCTTCCCGCGCCGAACCAGCGGGTGCGTCAGCACGTCCGTGTGCTCGAACGCGCGGATCTCCCCGTTGTCGGCCAGCCCCAGCAGCCGGCCCGGATCCGGTCGGGTGGCCGGCGGCGCCAGGTCGCGTGACGTGTGTTCGAGGCTGCGGAAGCCGAGGAAGAAGCCCGTGGCCCGCGCCGAAGGAGTCCCAGCCGCCGTTGGAGCGCAGCCGGCTTCGGGTGCGTCGGGGCACGAAGGCCGAGAACGCGCTGTCGGTGTTCGGCCGGGCCGTCCGCGGCCGCCGCGGACCGCCGTCCGTCGCGACCGGCGAGTCCGGCTCGGGGTCGTGCAGGCCGAGCGCTTCCAGGCTGGCGCGGTCGACCTCGATCAGGATCGGCTTGTCCGGCGCCGTCCGCACCGGGTGGCTCCACTCGGCCGGGGCCCGCTTGGACCGGTAGGCGGGGGTGAGTTCCCAGACCGGCCGGACCCGAACGAGGTAGCGGCGGTCGCCGTTGTCCTCGCCCGGCTTCCGGTCGGTGCTGGCGATCGTGGCGGCGTCCTTGACCGACCACGGCAGGATGGGCACGGTGGCGTCCACCAGCGGGACGGTGGGCCGGCTCCGGACGTGGTCCACGGTGACCGCGCGGACGTCCGCCGCGATCGCGACGCTCACCTCGCCCCGGCGGTCGGCGGTGATCTTCACCTCGCGGTCGGTGCGCAGTTCCTGTTCGATGGGCTTGTCGAGGACCCGGAGCAACTGCCGGCCGACGAGGTCGAGCTTGATCCTGACGGTCGACACCGCGTCGCCGCTGACCTTGATGACGTAGCCGTGCTCGGACAGCAGGACGGGCAGGTTCGTCCGCAGCGCGGTGGTGCTGCCCGTGGCCCGCACCTGGTGTGCCGCCCGCGGGCGCAGGCCGGGCCGGCCGTCCCCGCCGGAGATGACCGTGTCCATGGCGTGGCGCAGTTCGGGGGCGGCAAACGGCCGCACGACCAGGACGGCCTGCTCGGGCAGGCCGTCGCGCTCCTCGCGCTGCCGCCAGTCCGCGAACGACCCGTCGACGCTGTCGAGGATCCGCTCCGCCTCGGGGTGCGGCGCGATGGCGTCCTCGACCGGCACCGTCGAACGGACGGCGCCCGCCAGCGAGAAATGAGTGGTCCACACCTCGTCGACCGGCCGCGGCCCCGGCTTCGGCAGCCACCGCGGCAGCACCTTGGCGTAGTGGCCGGGCCGGGCGTACGGGTACACGTCCATGGTGACGTGCAGGTCGTGCACGAACTGGGCGACCGGCGCGGACCGTTCGGCCTTCACGCTCTCCCGCCGGACCAGGTTCACCTCGGTCTTGGTGCCGGCGCGGTGGGTGAGGCCGGGCCCGCCGGCCAGCAGGCTGCCCGGCTTGCCCTTCTTGCTGATGTTGCCGAGCAGCCGCAGCCCGGCGTCCCAGCGCCAGCGGCTCAGGTCGCTGGTGCCGGCGACGTGTTCGGACTCCAGGCTCATCGTCTCGGCGGCCTCGTCGATCGTCCGGTGGTACCGGCCCTCCCCCAGCTCGGCCCGCAGCACGACGGCCTGCTCGACCTTGCCGAACGGGGTGGCGCCCTCGACGAAGATCGTGCGTCCGCCGGTGAGCATGTCCTCGATGGCGGCGTCGGCGACGGTGCCCGCGAGCGCCGGCCCCAGCACGTCGTGCACCAGGCGCTCGTTGACCGGCTCGAACGGGTGCCGCGGCAGCAACCGGCCGTGCCGACCCGCCAGGGTTTTCAGCGCCAGCTCCAGCCGGCTGGACGACAGGGCCCCGCCGCGATGCTCCGTCCAGTGCCGCAACCGGTCCTCGATCTGGCGGACCAGCTCGACGCCGGCCGCCAGGCGGTACAGCTCGACCTTGCCCACGCCACGGCCGATGTCGGCGGGCGCGGCCACCGGCGGGTGGTCGTCCTCGGCGGCCGGCTGCTGCGCCGGCTCGGTCCGGCCGCGGGCCGAGTCACCGCGCTCGGAGCCCTCCGGGATGGGGCTCAGGCGCCCGACGTCCACCGACCGGCGCGCGTCCACCTCGGCGACGTCCATCTCGGCGGCGTCGCGGCGGTAGCGCTCGGCGTCGGCCGGGTCGAGCTTGGCCAGCTCGTCGTCGGACAGCACACCGACCCGGTGGATCTCGTGGGCGGGCACCCACACTCGCGCGGCGTCTGGCACCTCGACCCAGCGCTCACCGCGGAACGAGTCGTGCTCGCGCCAGAACCCGACCACGTCGCCGAAGTTGCGGCGCACCACCGCCCGCAGCTGGTAGGTCGCGTCGAAGCTGACGAGGTAGGCGCGTTCGGTGTGCTCGCGCTCGGCTCGCACCGGCCCGCGGCCGGTCACCAGAATGCCGTCGGTGTGCGCCTTGCCGACGCCGAGGCCGAGGTCGGCGCCGGTGGAGAACACGCCCCTGACGGGCTCGGTGCGGAAGACGCTGAAGCGCGCCTTGTACTCGGCGGAGGTCTCGGCGAGGTTCTCCCTCGACGACTCGGCCTGGCCCGTGCCGCGGAACGTGTGCGCGTCGTCCTCGGCGATGATCCGCGGCGCACCCAGTCGGGTGCTCAGGTCGACCCTCGCGGTGTGCTCTTGGCTGCCCAATAGCCCCGGGGAGCCGTGGGCCTTGAGCCGCAACGTGTCCTGGAACACCACGGACCGCTCGAAGCGGCCGGCGCGCGCGACGGGACCGGCGAACTCCTCCAGCGCGTCCAGGGCGGCGTTGCGCTCGTCCAGCTGGCCGGGTTGCCGGTCCGCGATGTGGCGTCCCCTGTGCTCGTCGAACCGTGCGGGTCGCTCGCCGGTGAACGGGACAGCGAGGGCGCGCACCCACCCACCCTTCCTCGGGACGCCGACGAGCTGCGCCATCGCGGCGCGCAGGCCGGGCACCGGCTTGAGCGCTTCCAGCTCGAAGTCGCGCGGCAGTTCGCCGAGGGAACGGTCGCGCTCGGCGGGCAGCGGGCCGTCGTGCCAGCGGCCGGCCGCACCGGCGTGGTCCGGTTCGGCACCGGAACCGGGCCGGGTCTCCAGCCCGCCCCGCAGCGGGACCTCGATCTCCACGGTTCCCTCGCTGTGCACGAGCCGGCGGGCCGGTTCGTGCCCCTCCCGCCAGGCGGCGGTGTCCAGCCGAGACCAGCGGCCACCGACCCGGACCTCGAAGCGGGCCGGATAGACGAACCGGTGCGTCTCCTGGTCCGCTGCGGTCCTCCGCTCGACGCCGACCTGCTGCGCCACCTTGTCGACGTCGCGGTCGATCCGGTCCCGGCTCAGCGTCAGGCTGCCACCGGTGGACACGGCACGAACCTTGCGCGTGGGGTCGCCGGCGGCATGGTCCCCAGCCGCCGGCGAGGAACCATCGGTGCTGGCGGGCTCCTTGCCGGCCGGGCCCCCGTAAGCCGAGGCGGTCAGCCCGAAGCCCCGCTCGGCCTCCTTGGTCACGTCGAACGGAAATGGGTGTGGGTCAGCGAACGAACCCAGTCCACGGTCCGCGAGGGCACCTCGCCGACGTGCCGGCCCCGCGACCGGTCCAGGACGCCACGCACGAACAGGTCGGGAGCGTGCTTGCGCCAGGCGCTGAGCGGGAAGCGCGCGCCGTCGCCGTTGACGATCTCGCGCGCGTGATCGTCGAGGAACGTCCGGAACCGGTCGGCGAGCCGAGGCACGTCGGCGGCACGGATCGCGCCGGCGGCCAGCAACTCGTTGAGCGCCTGACCGACAATGGTGTCGGCGGTGGCCCGGTCGAGCCGGAAGCGGGCGCCGAGCCGGTCCGGCACCTCGAACCGGTCACCGCCCGGCGGGTCGGCCGGCGCCCCGGGCATCTCGTCCTCGGGCATCTTGTCCTCGGGCCGGAACCACGCGGTCGCACCCCCATCGACGGTGATGGCATGCGCCGGCGAGCGCCCGCCGCCGTCCATCTTGACGACGTAGGTCAGGTCGGTCCGGAGCCGGTCCAGATCGCCCTTGTAGCTGAACTTCAGCTCGCTGCCGTGCCGCTCCGCGACGCTGCCGGCCGTGGCCGTGTTGTCGAAGCGGTTCCACAGCACGCCCGCGTAACCGCCGGTGGCCTTGCTGAGCAGGCCGACGGCGAGCGTGAGGCTGAAGCCGTGGCGGCGGGTGTAGGCCTGGGCGGCGACGGTCTCGCCGCTGGCCCGCTCGGTCCGGCTCACCGAGGCGCCGGCCAGCCTGCTGGTCTCGCCCGACCAACCGGGCACGCCTTCGCCCCTGGCCTCGGCGACGTCGCCGCGAGCCCGCAGCGCCAGGATCACTTCGGCGGGCCTGCCGCCGTTGAACGCGAAGTGCTCGCGCACCGCCCGGCCGCCGAGCAGCTCCGAGGCCATGGCCGGCAGTTGCTCCAGCCACGCGCGGAAATCACGGACCGCCGGGTCGTTGACGCGCAGGCCGGCCTCGGACACCACCGTGCGGTAGAGGTCGCCGATCCCGGTGAACTCGGCGTGCTCGAGCGCCTCCACCCGCATCCTCGGCAGCTGCGCCCGCGACGAATCCGGAAACTTCGGCCAGGACAGCGTCATCGGGACGTCGTGGTGACCGACGCGCTCCGTCCGGCGCCGCGACAGCCAGCCGCCGCGCTCGCCGACCGTGATGCGATAGGTGACGTCATGCTCGGCGAAAGTGGCCGGGACGTCCGTCTCCTCCAGTTTGAGCTTGGTCTCCCGGGAGGTCTTGGAGCTGAGCTCGGACTCACGCGCGTTGACCAGGCCGCCCAGTTTCGCGCCGACCACCAGCCACGGAATCGGCACCCGGACGGACCGGGCGTCGGTGGCGACCGTGGCGCGGGCCGTGCCGATGGAGGTCTTCACCGGCCCCTGGACGTGCTCGTGCCGGAACTTGCCCGTCTTCGGCTCGGAACCGTCCGGCGTGGGCGCCTCACCGGCGGCCGTCTCCTCTGTTGGGCGAGGCGGCCTCGGCTTGCCGACCGACACCGCTTCGATGGTGACCTCGGCCCCGCGGCTGCCGCGCGTGCCGAAGTCGACGACCATGCCGCCGTCGAACGCCTGGGGAAGGTACTGCTTGAGGCTCTGGTCGGAGAACACCGAGTCGACCAGGCGTCGCAGCATGCTGTCGTCGCCGCGCGCCTTCCTGCCCAGCAGCTTCGCGATCTCGTCGCGTAGCCCCGCGCCGTCGATGTCGCCCTCCACCGCCGGGCGGTCGCGCCGCGCCCGCTCGGCCAGCTCACCGGGGCCGAGGAGGTCCAGGCCGCCGAAGTCGTCGGCGCAGTGACTCACTGTATACCCCAACCGACAGCGGTCTGAGAGTAGCCCCTGGACGTGCTCGCACCGGAATCGGCGAGAGTCGGCTCGGAACCGTCGGCGTGGGCGCCTCACCGGCGGCCGTCTCCTCTGGGGCGAGGCGGCCTCGGCTTGCCGACCGACACCGCTTCGATGGTGACCTCGGCCCCGCGGCTGCCGCGCGTGCCGAAGTCGACGACCATGCCGCCGTCGAACGCCTGGGGAAGGTACTGCTTGAGGCTCTGGTCGGAGAACACCGAGTCGACCAGGCGTCGCAGCATGCTGTCGTCGCCGCGCGCCTTCCTGCCCAGCAGCTTCGCGATCTCGTCGCGTAGCCCCGCGCCGTCGATGTCGCCCTCCACCGCCGGGCGGTCGCGCCGCGCCCGCTCGGCCAGCTCACCGGGGCCGAGGAGGTCCAGGCCGCCGAAGTCGTCGTCCGGGCCGCGATCCCGTGTGCCAGCACCGTCTTCGGCCTCGGTGATCTCGTCGGCAGCGTGGTGGGCCTGGTGCGGCGCCTGCTCGGGGGTGGAGGCGGCCAGGGTGAGGGCGGGCTGGGTCAGGGCGGGTCGGGCGCTGCCACCCGGCAGGTGGCGGAACGGCTCCGCCCCGGCCACGAGACGGGCCGCCAGCTCACCGTCCACGAGCACCGAGGACTGTGCCGGCCGGGCACCGTCGATGACCGGCACTGGCAGCGGTCCGACGACCAGCGTCCGCCACGCGCCGGCGTCCTCCAGTGCCGCACGGTCGATTCCCAACGCACCGGCCAGCGACGGGGCCTCGGTCGACCAGCGCAGCACCGCGAATCCGTCCAGCCACGCCGACCGGTGCGCCCCCAGCAGATCAGCGAGCGGACCGCTGTCGAGGCCCTGCGCCGACCGGGTCACCACGGTCACGTCGATGAGCCTGCCGTTGTGCTCCAGGAGGGCGAACTCCGTGCCGTCCGCGGGCAGGCGGAGCTGTGCCCCACGGGCAGGCACGATCGAAACCGGCTCTGCCACGGGGTTCTCGTCGCCAAGATGGTCCATACCGGACTCGTCGACATGCTGGTCGTCCCGCTCCGGGGAACGCACTGCGTCCGGCGAGGTCAGTGCGTCCGCCGCGCCGGGCACCGGCTCGTGCGCGGGCGTAATGACCGGCAGGTCACGGCCCAGCCACTGATGGAGCGCACGCTCGAAGGCAGCCGCACCATCCGACAGTGCACCACCGCACCCGACAACGCCACGCCCGC
>NZ_KK037166.1:10711982-10718299 GCF_000568255.1 Kutzneria sp. 744 | reverse complement strand
CGAGCAGCCTGGCGAAGGTTCGCGCCGTCGACGGACACCGTGCCGCCGTCGACCAGCCGAAGCCCGAAATGGGTCGAGGTGGCGTCGGCGTCCACCTGGAACGAGCCGGGGTGATCCGCCCCGACCGCCGCCGACTCCTCCCGGAAGGAGACGCCGACCTGCCGGCCGTCGGCCATGAGGGGCCGCCACCGGAGGCCCGTCAGGTCGACGTACCGGACGTCGCCGGTCCGAACATCGGTTCCCAGCAGGGGATCCGGCGTGGAGGAGAACACCTTCCACCGGCCGTCGGCCGCGAGCGAAAGCTCGTCGCGCCCGTCGGTGGGAGCAATCCGAATGTCGACGTCGGCGGTTGGGGCGAAGACCGGCATCCGGTGCCCGAACTCCGACGAGAGGGTCTCCTCGAACTCGCGCGCCAGGCTGTCGCCGCGCCGTTCGCGCGCGGAGTCTCCGACCAGCAGGGCCAGGGAATCCGGACGATCATGCGTGACCGCGCGGCCGAACACCTTGAGGTCCTGTACCACGTGGCCGAGCGTCGTGCCGTCCACCGCGACCTTGGCGCCGGAGGACAGGGTGAGGTGCACCTTGGGCGATTCTCCGTGGGCGGCGACGAAGAACGAGTTCCGGGCCCAGGGGGCAAGCCCGCCATCGGCCCTTGTCGGATCGCCATCACGCGCCCACTCGCGCTGCGTCGCGCGTTCCGGACCGACGTCGAAGGTCACCCCGATCGCCCGGCCACCCCGCTCCAACGGATACGCCCGCACCTGCGACGACCGGAACTCCACCCGCCGACCCGTAGCCAGATCGGTGCCCGACACGGTCACACGACGCACAGCCTTGGCGCCACCACGACCAAACCACGACCCGACCCGACGAGTGATCGGACCCGACACCGGACGAACCCACCGCCCAGTGGTGACATGGTGGCCCGCATCGTCGGCGGCCGGCGTGGACATGTCCACAGTGGACGTATGTTCGACGGCCGGAACCGGCTGCCACGCGGGCAGGTTCGGATCGTGCCGCAGGCCACCGAAGTTCGCGACGTACTCGGCGACCTCGTCCGGCTCCGGCTTCGGCGGCATCACCGCACCCAGCGTCATGCCGTCGTCATCACCGCCGTACACCGCCGCCAACGGCGTGTCCATCCGGTACGCAGTCGTATCGAAATCCCGGATCGGCCCGCCGACCTGCGTCTCACCGGGGTTGATGAACGCGATCGGCTCACCGGTCGCCGCCGAGACCTTCGTCGACAGCACCATGCCCACCGGGTGCGCCGGATCGGCCGGGTCGTAACCGGGCACGAAACGCCGGTCGTCGCCCGCCCCCATACCCGTGTGCCCCAGCGCCGCCATCGTGGCGATGTCCTTGTTCGCGGTGAACGGCACGAAACTGGTGTTCCGGGTGTCGTAGTCCGGGTGCAACCCCACACCCAGCGACGGAATCTCGCCGCCGTTGACCCGATGCCAGGTCGGATGCCACGACGAGATACCGCGATGCATCGTCAAGCCGTCCCCGAAGTACTGCCTGACCTGGTCGAACACCTCCTCACGTTCACGCTCGTCCGGGTTGTGCACGGCATCGACACTGATGAACACGTCATGACCGTCGAACTTGTAGAAGCCACCCTCACGATGCGCCGACAGCACGAGGCCATCGCCGAGATCCAACGACTCCGAATCGGGCGGCGGCTGCTCCCCGGTCTGGGTCGAGGGCCCGGTCTCCAAGGAGATGGCCGCCATGAAGTCCTGCGCCAGGCGGTCGCCAGACCGCTCGCGCGCGGTGTTGCCGACCACCAACGCCAGGGAATCCGGGCGGTCGTGCGTGACCGCGCGGCCGAACACCTTGAGGTCCCGCGCCACGTGCCCGAACGTCGTGCCGTCCACCGCGACCTTGGCGCCGGAGGACAGGGTGAGGTGCACCCGCTCCGCCTCACCCTGCGCGGCGACGAGGAACGGGCCATCGGCCACCGTGGAATCGCCCAGCCGCGCCCACTCACGCCGCGCCGCGCGTTCCGGGCCAACCTCGAAGGTCACCCCGATCGCCCGGCCACCCCGCTCCAACGGATACGCCCGCACCTGCGACGACCGGAACTCCACCCGCCGCCCCGTAGCCAGATCCGTACCCGACACGGTCACACGACGCACAGCCTTGGCACCACCACGACCAAACCACGACCCGACCCGACGAGTCACCACACCCGACAACGGGCGAACCCGCAGTCCGGCGACGAACCGACGACCCGTGGCGTCGGCTTGCACGGGCGTGTCCACAGTGGACCCGTGCTCGACAGTCACAACCGGTGACGTCTCCGCCGGTGGCGGCATCTCATCGCCGCGGGAATGACCGGCAGTGCCTGTTCGGCCGGGTGAATCTCCGTGGACCCGGGCGACGTCATCTGCCGCGGCGACTGCTCCGCGGCGACCTCGTGCGCGCTCTCCGACGCGTCCACGGCCGGAGTCGGTCCGCCCGTCTCGCCGGTGGAATGTCCGCCCTCGGTCGCCACGTCGACGACGTGCCCTTCGGCGTCGACGTGCCACCGCCGCCCGGTTCCCAAGTGGACGATCGAGAAGCCGTCCGGCAGCCGGCCGGCGAGGTCTTCGGCCACCGGCCCGACCCGGAACTCCCCGGTCGCCGCGGGTGTGCCCGCCAACTGGAACACCCGGCGTGCCGAACCCGCGACATCCCCCGGGTGGAAGGACACCTGGACCCGCAGACCCCGTGGCAGGTCGTCGGCGCCGGTCAACGGCAGGTCCGCGCTGAGCAGCTTCCCGTCGCGGTCGAACCGCCACTGCGCGAGCGGTGTGAGGGACGCCGGGCCACCGTCGAACCGCCAGGCCGCGAGCGGAGTGTGCCGCGTGATCACCACACCGGAAGGCGCACCCGAGCGGTCCCGCACCGTCACCACCGCGAACCCGCCCACCACCGGCTCCCCGGCCGGGCCCACCACCATCGGCAGCCCGCCGTGGAACAGCGCGAACTGCTCCGTCCCCGGTAGCCGCACCTCATGGGACTCCGGCTGCACTCGGGATCGAGGTTCCACCGCACGTCTCCCGCCGCGGCGGCGATGGTCACGCCGCCGTGGGGTTGCGACCACACTGCCCGGTCCGGCACCGGCGACCTGGTGGCGTCCACGACCTCCAGGCGCGCCTCACCGTCGGGACCGGCCGTCGACCGCAACCACAGCACATCGGGGCCCGGAGTCGCCACGGAGTCCGGCAGCGGCGGGAGGGCGTGATAGACGGCTCGCTCACCGGTGTCGGCTCCCGAGCGGGTCAGCGGCAACTCGTAGCGCCACACCCGCCCGTCGGCATCGAGATGCCATTCGCCGCCGTCCCGCCCCGGCAGCCGCACCACCAGCCCGTCGCCCTCGACCGGCACGAACTCCACCGACCCCTGACCGGAAGGCAACCCGTCCCGCTCCGCCAGCCGCGGACGCGCGACCCCGCTCGGCGCCTCGAACCGCACCACCCGATCCGCGCCCGGCAGCTCCACCGACCGGAACACGAACCGGCCGTCCGCGGCGAAATGCAAGGCGCCCACGCCATGACCCGACACGACGAACCCGCCACGTTCCCGCGGCGTCACCGACACCCCGGCGACCGGCACGCCGTCCGAACCCACCACCTCGAAATGCGATCCGCCGGGCAGAGCCTCGGTCTCGCTCTCCCGCAACCGCAACCCGTCCACGCCGAGCCCCGCCAGCGGAACCTCCCGCACGTGCGTCACTTCGGCGATCACGTCCAGCGGGGTCCGCTCCGGTTCCCGCGGACCGCGCGGGTCGGGGACCGCCTGCGCCTCGGGCTCGGCGGGCGCGGCCTCCTCGTCGTGGTGCTGGACGGATTCCTGTCCCTCCGACGCCGACCGCCACGGCGCGGCCAACTCCGAGAACCTGACGCGCCGGCCCGGCGCCTTCAGCCGCTCGACCAGATCCACCAGGCGCCGCCGTGTCTCGCGGTCGACGGGAACGTCCGCCCGCCGCATCGTCCCAGCCGCCGCACCAACGTGTCCAGGTGCTCGGCGGTGACAGGCGTGTCGGCGCCGAGCTTGAGCACTCGGCGAGCCAGGTCCGCCGTCCGCCGCACCGCCGCCAGCAACGGCACGGTCAGGTGCGCCGGTCCGCCGAATATCTCGCTGGCGAGCCCGGCGAGATGCCACACCCGCAACCCGGACTTCGCACCGACCTGTTCGGCCAACGGGTTGAGATCGTCACGTCGCACCAACGGACCCGAATCCGACAGCCGCCGCAACGCGTCCCGGAGCCGGTCCGCCTCCGCCTGCGCGGCCACCGGATCGCCCGACTCCCGGATCGGGAACTCCGGCGGCAGCTCCACCGCCTCGACCAGTTCGAACCTGGTGCGTATCGGCTCCCGGCCCTCGTGCTCATCGGTCCGCTCGGAGGTCCGGCGGGAGCCGACACTCATCCGGGCGCCGGGCAGCAGCAGCACCTCCTTCTCGTCCGGGGTCGCCGACAGGAACGAGATGTCCCGGCCGTGGTTTCCGGTGAGTCGGGCGTGCACCAGCACCGGGTGGGTCAGCACGGGCCGGTTGTGCGCGGCCTTGACCATGAACTCGGCGGCCTTGCCCTCGTCACGGCTGAAGCTGGTGAACTCACCCACGGAGATCAGCGAGCCGCCGAGGGCCGGCGGGATCAGCCGCCCGATCCCCGACGCGAGATCACCCAGCGCCCGCGTGCCACGCCACACCTCGCCACGCGCCGGCGGGCAATGGCCAAGGCGTCGGCCAACATCGCCGTGTGCGCCGCCATCTCCTTCTCGATGGCCGGCAGCAACGGCTCGACAGCGGCGTGGAGCTGCTCCTTGATGGCCGCCGTCTTCTCGTCGACCTCCTTGTCGATGGCGGGCAACACCGCCTTCGCGGCGGCGTGGAAGCGCTCCCTGTGCTCCGCCAGCTGCTCGGGCGTCATGCCCTGGTGCGGGATCGCCGCCAGCTCGTGGATGCCCGGCTTGTCCGCCAGCACGGGTGGCAGCGGCTGCGGGGCCGCGTCGTCGAGGTACTCGTCGACGTGTCGCGCCGCCTCGGCGAACGTCAGCTTCTTGGGCACCGTGTCGAGCACGGGGCGGAGCGCCTCGTGCTTGCGCAGCGTGAGCGGAACCTCGTGGTCCGGCCGCTCGCCGGAGAGGTACATGTCGAGCAGGCGCCGGACCTGGAAGCGCAGCGCCATCCGGGTGCCCCGGGACTGGAACCGGAGCAACACGTTGATCAGCGGGAAGGCCGGCCCGGTGTAGGCGATGACAGCGGCGAAGTGGGCCGGGCTCAACCGCTCCAGCACCTGCCGGGCCGTGATCGCGTTGTCCCGCATCCACTCGGCCGCGGCCCGGGTCATGTCGTCGCTCGGACGTTCGTCGACCAGCCGCTGGAAGGCCTGCCGGCGGTGGTCGGCGACGTCGATCCCCTCCGTGCCCAGCTCGCGGAACCCGCCGTCCTCGGGCAAGGTCCGCAGCTTCGCCCAGTACACGGCCTCATGCGGCAACATGCCGTCCGCGCCGACCAGCTCCCGCAACTCCTCCAACCGGACGCCGGGAACGGACCGGTACATGTCGGCCGCGTCGTCCAGCAGTCGCGTGGCCAGCGAGGGCACCGCGTCGGCCGCCCGCAGACCGCCGAGGACCGCCCTCAACGAATGGTCGCCGCCGGGCAGCATCGACCCCAGCACCGACAACGCCACACCGTCGGGATCCGCATCGGTGACATCCAGCAGCCGGAACGCGCTCCCGATCTTCGCCGCCGTCCGCGACGCGCCCGGGTCCAGATCCGGGCCACGGTCGGCCAGCAGGGACTCGGACCGACGCGACGTTGCGACGGACAGGCCCAGCTGCTCCGGCCGCGACCAGTCGCCCCGCCGCGCCGCCTCCGACAGCAGCGCCTTCAACGTCAGCGGGGAGTCGTCGCCGAACGCCGCACGGGAGAACGCCGTGACCAACTCACCGACGTTGCCCTGCCCCAGCAAGGCCTGAAGGTCCGCCGGAGCCGGGTCGTCCCTGACGAAGACCTTCGCGACCTCCTCGGCCGCGCGGTCGGGGAAGGCCTGGACGAGCACGTCGAACAGCCGCGACACGCCCTGCCGGGCCGCCCTCAATGATTATATACGGGTGGATGAACACGTCATGACCGTCGAACTTGTAGAAGCCACCCTCACGATGCGCCGACAGCACGAGGCCATCGCCGAGATCCAACGACTCCGAATCGGGCGGCGGCTGCTCCCCGGTCTGGGTCGAGGGCCCGGTCTCCAAGGAGATGGCCGCCATGAAGTCCTGCGCCAGGCGGTCGCCAGACCGCTCGCGCGCGGTGTTGCCGACCAC
>NZ_KK037166.1:10710134-10711882 GCF_000568255.1 Kutzneria sp. 744 | reverse complement strand
CGTGCGGTCCGGCAGGCGCTCGACCGTCCAGTCGTCCCGAATGGCCCCCCGCACGTCGACGAGCCGAGGAGCGTCCGCCAGCACATCGGACCGCAGGTACGCCTCGCGGTACACCGGCACATCCCGGGCGGTGAAGGTCCCTTCCCAGGCGAAGTGGTGCCGATGCCCGCTCGCCGAACCGGTGATCACGAACGGGCCGTGCCCGTACTCCGGTGAATCCGGCGGCACCGTCTCCACGTCGAGATCGGACGTCGAGTCCTCGTGGGAGAACCGGTACCGCAGCTCTTCCTGGCCCGCTTCGTCCCAGGTTCGCGTCGCCACGACCCGCAGCCCCGGTCCTATCGACGCCGGCGGGTCGCCCAGCTTGAACTCCCGCAGCGTCCAACGACCGTCCGCGTCGAACGCCGTCCGCAGCCCCATTCCGTTGTGCACGAGGACATGCCAGCCCGCGATGGCGTCCGGCGTGACGGTGAAACCACCCTGCACGGACGATTGCCGCCCGTCCGGCCCCACCTTGTCCAGGTGAGCCTGACGAGCCTCTTGCGCACCAAGCAGAATGTGGTCGTACACGGCCGACCGCAATGCCACCACGCCCTGGTGCAGCGAATGCAGCGGAACCCGGGCCCTCTTCGCCTCCGTCCTCGCCTGCTTGATCAGCTGCTCGACCCGCCTCAGGTCCGGAGCCCCGGGCCCCGCGTCCCCCTGCCGCACCCGCTCGATCGCGGTGTGGCCCGGCGGCGCCAGCGCGGGTTCACGCCGGCCGAGATCGTCCAATGTGGACGGTGTATCCGGCAGGGTGGCGGACGGCCCCGTCGTCAGCGGGTGGTCACGCACCACCGGTCCCGAGTCGATCGTGTTCTCGATCATCTCCAGGTACCGGCTGGGCACACCCGTGCCGGGAACGCGGCCGACGTCGGCCATGATCCCGTCGCTCGTGGTCTTCGCCGCGGTGTCGCGGAACAACGACTCCGCGTCGAGATACGTGTCCGGCAGGCGATGAAGTGCCCCAGCTCGTGCACGACCACCAGATCGTTCCACTGCCTCGCCTGGGCCAGCGCCGCCGGGTCGAGCTCCGGACTCTCCCGCATCAGCCGGAAGTGCAGCTGGTCCGACCGCCCGGACGCCGCCGGCATGCTCAGCTCGATGGTCTCCCGCCCACCGGCGCTGGGTATCAGCCGCACGTCCACATGCAGCTGATCGCCCGAACGTGGCAAGGTCAGGCCGGCATTGAAATGCCGGTTCAGCGCAGCCCGCCACCGCGTCACGAACCCCGGCAACATCTCCGGGGTGAAGCCTTCGCCGAACCGCACCGGCAGCGGCAAGGTCAGGCTCCGCACCCAGCGGCCGTCCTCGACCTGGACACGCCGCACCCAGGCACGGATCAGGGTGTAACGGCCAGGTACAAGACCATTGCGCGGCGCCCCCTGCACCGGATCGAACCGCTCTGTTCGCAACTCCGCGCTCGGCGCACCCACCCGTCGGTGCGACCACTGCTCAAGCCGCACCGGATCCGACACCGGATAGGTCAGCTCCGTCGACGCGCCGACGGATGCCGCCCGCTCTGCCGTCAGAGGCGACGACGCCACGGCCTGCTCCGGCTGCCTTTCCCAGCGGGCAGCCAACTCCGGGAATGTCACCCGCTTGCCAGGCGCCTTCACGTGCGCGACCAGGTCCACCAGCCGCTGCCGCGCCTGCCGGTCGACGACGGCGTCCGCCGCAGCGCCGTCCAGCCTGCGCACCAGCGCGTC
>NZ_KK037166.1:10707832-10709298 GCF_000568255.1 Kutzneria sp. 744 | reverse complement strand
CGTCCGCGCCGATCCGCTCGCGCACGTCCGCCGGCCGCACCCCCGGCACGGACCGGTACATCGCGGTCGCGTCGTCCAACGGACGGCCGGCCAGCGACGGCACCACGTTCGCCGTCTGCAGGCCCGCGAGGATCTCGTACAACGAGTGGTCCTCGGTCGGCAGCATCCACCCCACCAGCGACAGGGCGAGGCCGTCCGGGTCCGCGTCGGCGACGTTCAGCAGCTTGAACGCGTTCCCGATCTTCGCGGCCGTGCCCGACACCCCGGCGATCAGGGCATGCCCTGCTCGTCGTGCACCTGCCGGTACAGCGAGGAACTCGGGTCCGTCACCCAGTTCGCCTTGCCGGACACCACTTCCAGCGGCAGCTCCGGGCCCTGCTCGTCCGGACCGAGATCACCGCCCGCGGGTTCGCCACGACGGCGGGCTCCCGGACGATCCGGGTGATGAACCCGGCCCGGCTCGCCGTCCGGCCCGATCTCGCGGTGCACCTCCACTCCCAGCACCCCGGGAGCCCCACGCAGCTCGTCCAGCGACGGCTCGCCCCGATCGTCGAAGCGCACCTCGTCCAGGGGCACCCGCTCGGGCCGGAAACCCATCACCCGCAACGCGACCGGGTTGGCGGCCAGGAACTCCCGCTCCCGCTCGCTCAGCCCGATCCCGAGCCGGGCCCACTCGCCCGGGGTCCGGGCGATGTCCCCGGCGAGCCGCTCGTCCTCCGGGCGCCAGCGCCGGACACGTCCCCAGTACTTGGCCAGCTCCCGCCGCCACGAGCCCGACTGCGCCACCACGTTGCCGATGGAGAAGAAGTCGTTGGCGAACGCCGAGGCCCGGCCCGGCGCTACCGTGTCCAGCACCGCGTGGACCTGCCGGCGCGTGCGCCCGCGCAGGAAGGCCGCCTGCCGACGCAACGCCGGGACGTTCAGACCCAGCCGCTCCGCCCGCGCCCAGTCACGCCGCTCGGCGATCTCCCCCAGCAGCGACTTCAACTGTCAGGGGCGAGTCCTTGAAGAACGTGGCGTTGAAGAACGCCGTCATCAGCTCCCGGACGTTGCCGTGCCGCAACAGGTCGTGCAGGGCGGGCAGCGCCGGGTGCCGCTCGCCGACCTGTCCGCTCGAGGTCGGATCGTCCTTGAAGAAGACCGCCGCGACCTCGTCCCGGTCGTGCTCGGAGAAGCCAGCGACGAGCACCTCGAACAGGCGCGACACGCTCTGCCGCGCCGCCCGCACGGCACGCGGGTGTTCGAAGGCGAAGCTGCCCAACCGCGCCTCGAACTCCTCGGCCTTCGGGAAGTACGTCGGATCCACGTACATCGCGCGCAGCTTCCGGGTCGCTCGCGCGGTCACGGCATCCGGGACCGGCGAGGCCCCGTCGTCGACGTGCGAGGGGTGAGCGGTCACCGACGGCAGGGGATCATCGGGCGGCGACTGCTGGTCACCGGCCGTGTCCGTAGGCTCGTCGGGCACC
>NZ_KK037166.1:10704470-10707476 GCF_000568255.1 Kutzneria sp. 744 | reverse complement strand
TCCTCGGCCAGCGCCCGCGGCAACGACTCCACCCGGAAAGCCAGCCGCGCTCCCAGGCCGCCCACGACGGCACGGGTCACGCCACCGGCCGGATCGTGCTCGACCCGCAGCGACATCCCGGACAGCACGCCCAACTCGTCTCCGGTCAGCGGCTGCTCGGCCCGTCGCAGCCGGCCCTCGGCGTCGAAATGCCAGTGCGCCCAGGCGATCTCACCGCCGTCCCGCACCGGTGTCCGCACCACCAGGCCACCGTCCTCGGCGGGCACGAACTCCACCGACTTCTGGCCCGACGGCAAGCCGTCCCGCTCGGCCAGACGCGGCTGTGCCACTCCGGTCGGCGCCTCGAACCGCACCACCTGGTCGAGGCCGGGCAACTCCACGGTCCGGAACACGAACCGGCCCGCCGACGTGAAGTGCAATGCGCCCACGCCGTGCCCGGTCACGACGAACCCGCCCAGTTCCCGCGGTGCCACCGTCACTCCGGGCAGCGGCACACCCCGCTGGTCCACCACCTCGAAGTGGGACCCGTCGGGCAGTTCCTCGGTCGCGGTCTCCCGCAACCGCAACCCGTCCGTGTCGAGGCCGGTCAGCGGCGACTCCCACAGGTGTTCCGCTTCCGCGACCACCTCCAGCGGAAACCGCTGCGTTCCGGGGAAATCCAGCTGGCCCGTCCCCTGGGGCATGGACGGGACATGCTTGTCCGGGTGCTCGCCGTCCCCGGTCTGCACCTGGTGTGCCTCGCCCGACGGCCGCACACCGAGGAAGTCGCCCGACGCCGTCGGCCGCGACGACTGCTCGGGCACGGGCGGCCGCTCCGGATCCGCCGTCTCGCGCACCGGAACGTGCCCTGCCGTCGCCTGTTCGTCGAGCAGGTGCGCGAGGCCCAGGTCTTCCAGCCCGCGCCGGTTGGTCCTGACGGTGATCGGACTGTCGGCCTCGGTGTGCAGCGGGGTGTGCCAGTGTCGCGGCGCCCGGTCGCCCCGGTACTCCGGCACGATCGTCCACTTCGGCGTCAGGCGGACGATGTACTGGCGGTTGTCGCCGGCCGCCGCCGGCGGCCGTTCTTCGTCCGAAGTGGAGGGTGAGCCGTCCGGGATCTCGTGCACGCCCGAGGCGTCGACGGCGTGGGAACGCTCGATGTCCCGCCAGTTGGCGTAGACGTCGCCCACCATCACGTTCGGCCGCTGCTGGGTGTCCTCGATCGGAACCCCGGTGACGTTGGCGAACGCGTCCGGACCGATCTCGGCCTTGTGCCCGTGGCCGATCTTGGCCGTCGTCAGCTCGGTCACCTTGGGCTTGAGGGGTCCGTCGACGATCCCGACGAGCTCGCGCTTCACCACGTCCGCCGAGACCTTCACGCTGTACACCGCGTCGCCCGTGATGTGCACGACATGGCCGCGCTCGGACAGCAGGTCGGGCAGGTGCCGCCGCAACGGCAGCGACGCCGTCGCCGAGCGCAGCTCGTGCATCGCCCGCGGGTGCAGCACCGGCCGCCCGCCGCGGCCGTCGCCCAGGTCGCCGAGCGCGTCGAACAGCTTCGGCGCGTCGAACGGCGCCACGTGCGCGACCGCGTCGTCGCTGAGACCGCGCGGCCTGTCCTGCCCCTGCTGCCAGTCGTGCAGGGACCCGTCCACGTGGCCGATCGACGGACGCGGGCGGCCCCCAGCCGGGATGGTCTCCTCCAGCGGCACCGAGGACCGGACCGCACCGGGCAGGTCGAACACGGTGTGCTCGTGTTCCTCCAGGTTGCGGGCGCCCGGCAGGTACTTCCGGTAGTGGCCGGAGCGTGCGTAGGGGTAGACGTCCATCTCGACGTGCAGGTCGTGCAGGAACTCCGCGTGGTCGGCCCGCTCGCTGAACTCCAGCGCGTGCGTCCGCCCGGTGCCGTGCTCGGCCTCGCGCTTGAACCCGTAACCGCCGGCGAAGTACAGCCCCTGGGACGTGCCCGGCTTCCCCGTCATGCCGGTGGCGGCGATGACGCCGATGCCGAATTCCGACGCGAAACCGTCGGTAGTCTTGGTCCCCACCTGATGCGTGGCCTCGGTGCTGACCTTGACATCGCCGCCGGGGACGGTGCGGTGGAACTCGCCGGTCCCCAGCTTCGCCCGCAGCACCACCAGCTGCTCGACCTTGCCGAACGCCGTCTGTCCCTCCAGGAAGAACGACCGGCCGCCGTTGAGCATGTCGTGCAGCACGGGGTTGAACTCGGCGCCCGTCAGCGACGGCCCGAGCACGTCGCGCACCAGGCGGTCGTTGAGCGGACCGAACTCCAGCTCCCTCCGGGTCGGCCGCTCCGGCATCCCCACTGTCTGTTTGACGAGGGCGAACAGGTCCGGCTCGGGCGACCCGCCGCGCCGCCGCGTCCACTCGTTCAGGTGCAGGCCGATCTGCGTCAGCAGCTCGACGCCCGCCTCCGGCCGGTACACCTCCGCCCGGCCGGTGCCGTGACCGGTGTCCGCGGGCGCGCGCACCGGTTCCGGATCCACCGGGTCGGTCCGTCGCGTCGGGTCGTCGTTGTGCTGGGGCGCTTCCTCCCCGCCGTCGTGCGGCTGCGCGGTCGCCTCGTTCGGACCGTCCGGCGGGGCTCGTTGTGGTAGCGGGCGGCGTCCTCCGGAGCCAGCTTGCCCAGATCGCCGTCCGGCAGCCGGCCGACGCGGTGGATCTCCCCGCCGGCACCCACACCGCCGCGCCCTCCGGCAGGTGCACCCACTTCTCACCCGTCCGCGCCTGCGAACTCCAGTCGAACTCCGCACCGAGCACGTTGACCGCGTGCCGCGACTCCGCCCGCACCCCGACCGTCGTGTCGAAACCGACCAGGTATCCCCGCTCGGTCCGCGACCGCGTCACCGACTCCCGCAACTGGTCGGCGCGCGAATGCTCGTCGGCATGGACGTAGCCGACGGAGCCGCCGGCGCCGAACACGGGGTTGGTCACCTTGGAGAGCGGCAGCGCGTCCCACACGTCGGCCTTGACCTTCACGCCCCAGCCGTCGGTGTGCGTGACCCC
>NZ_KK037166.1:10700783-10704370 GCF_000568255.1 Kutzneria sp. 744 | reverse complement strand
CACATCGCCCTGGAACGAACTTCCGTCCCGTAGGCGCACCGGCTCACTCGGGTGCGACCAGCGGCCCCCGATCCGCACCTCGAACTCGGCCGGGAACCGCACCCGACGCAGCGGCGCGCCCGCGGCCAACTGGTGGGCACGCCCCGACTCGTGCTTGAGGTCGGTGACCTCACGGACGTTGCCCTTGTACGCGATGCCGGGCGCGCCGGCGCCGACGGAGTCCACTCCATGGGTTTTCGGGTTCCCTTGCGGATCGAGCACCGGATGGCCCTGCGGATCGAGGGTCGGAGCGGTCTCGTTGTCGTAGACGAACGACGTGACACCGACCGAGATGTCGGTGCCCTTGGTGATCTGCACCGCGTCCTCGTGCCCGCCGCCGATCTTCGCCGTCCGCGTCGCGCCGACGACCTCGCCCAGATACCGGGGACGTGACACGTCGGGGCGGGCCCGCAAGAACACGTCCGGGGCGTTGCTGTGCCAGGCGCTCAGCGGGAACCGCACGCCGTCCCCGCCGCGCGCCAGCTCGCCCGCGTTGTCCTCGACGAACCGGCGGAGCCGAGCCTCGATCTCGGGTAGCGCCTTCGACTTCACCAGTCCCTCGGCCGAAAGCCGGTGCAGCGTCGAACCGACGAGGTGGCCGAGCGTCTCCGCCGGCAACCGGTGCACCGCGTCGATCCGGTCCAACAGGCGCGAAGTATCCACAGTGGACGGAAAAGCCGGCTCCCCCGCACCGGTCTCGGGCTCGGCGACCGCGTCCGGCTGTTCGTGCCGCGCGGGATCCGTGCGCCACACGATCGCCGAGCCGCTCGTCCGGAAGGTCCGCTCGGGAACCCGCCGCTCCACCGCGCTCGGGTCGACGTGCGAGGCGCCGTCGGGCGCGTTGTGATCACCAGCGATCCCGTTGTCCGGCACGTCCACCTTGCGCGTGGCGTCGCCGACCTTCACCACGAAGTCGAACTCGACGTTCTGCCGCAGCACCGGACCGTGGTAGGTGTCGGTGAGCTCGTGGCTGAGCTTGGCGATGTTGCGGGTCTCCACCTTCGTCGAGCCGTACCCCAGCACGATCGGGCCGACCCCACCGCCGAGATGGGCGTTGACGATGTCGCCGAACACCACGCCGACGCCGCCGCCCCAGCGTCGGGCCACCGACGTGCCGGCGCCGCTTTCCGCGGTGTGCCGGCGAACGTGCTCGACCGTGCCCGTGACGTCCGCCTGGGCGTGCGAGGCCCGCACGTCGGCGACCGTGACCGTGACCTCGATCCGGCGGCGGCTGCCCGGGAGCTTGAACGACCTCGTCGCGGGCTTGCCACCCAGCAGGTCCGGCGCCTGCGCGGGCAGACCGTGCAGCCAGTCCCGCAGCCGCCGGGCACCCTCGGAACTCGGCGGGAAGCCGCCGAGCTCCTCCTCCACCTGGCGATACAGGTCCCCGATCCCGGAGAGTTCCGCGTGCACGATCTCCTGCGGACGTTCCAGGGGTGCGGACGGCAGCTGCTCGGGATCCGGCCGGTGGGTGTCCGGCCACAGCAGCGTGGCCTCGACCGGCACCACGTCGCTCCGGGTCCGGTCCTTCGACCACGGGAATTTCCGCGGCTCACGCACCTTCACGCGGAACATCACGTCGTGGGTCGCCCTGGTTCCGGGTGACCCGGTCTCGGTGACCTTCGTCGCCCGCTCGTGGGTGACCGTGGACCGCAGGTCCGAACCCCGCGCGTTGAACAGGCCGGCGACCTTGGCCGTGACCGCCGCGAACACGACCGGGACGCGCAGGTTCCGGGCCTCGGTGAACACCGCGGCCCTGGTGTTGGCGAGCGTCGTGGCCGACTTCTCGGGACTGCTGCCGGCCGTGACGTCGCCCGTCGCGCGGGTCACGTGCATCGGGGTGCCGAGGCTCGCGACCTCCAGCCGGATCTGCGGCGCGGTCCGTGAGCTCGGACCGAGGTCGACCACGAACCCGCCGTCGACCGCCCGGTGGAACATCGCCTTCAGGTTCTCGTCCGAGAACTGCGTCCGGACCATGGCCGCGCGCGTCCTGTCCACCGGCCCATCGCCCAGGCCCAGCCCGTCGAGAATGGCCCTGCGGACGGGTTCGCCGTCGATGTCGCCGTCGACCTTCGGACGCTCCACCCGGGCACGCTCGGTCCAGTCGGTGGGCGTGGGCGGGCGGGCTGCGTCAGGAATGGGCGCAGGCGTTTCGCCAGCGTGCGAAGGATGGGCAGCCACCGGCGTGGGGTTTGCGTGCGGCTCCTGACCGGCAACGTCGGTGTCGCGGCGCGGCGACCTGTCGTGTTGCCTGGACTCGACGGGCTCGCCCTGCTCGCGGTGCTTCGGCGCCACCTTGTCCGGCTGCGGGCTGTCCGCTTCCGGCCGCTGCTCCGGCTGGGCAGTGCTCGTCACACGTGGCAGGTCGGCCAAGCTGCCGGCCACCGCGTTCGCGCGCTCCAGCCGGTCCGGGGCATCGCGGTTCTCGTGCAACACCTGCGCCACCTGCATCGTGGCCCAGAACTGCGCGGGGTCGCGCTCACGCATGCCGTCACCCGAGCGGCCGATCGTCATGTCGAACGTGCGGTGCCGGGCGACGATCCGGGACGCCTCACCCCACAACTTCCTGGCCGCGGGCTCAGCCAGCTTGTCGAAAGCACGCTCGGCGAACCGTGCGAGAGCAGGATCGGGCACGAAACGGGGCGCCTCGGTGCGCTCCGGGTGCGCCGCCGTGTCTTCCGCCGGGTGAACCGCCTGATGCGCGGCCGGATCCGACAGCGCCTCGTCGAGATCCGAGATGTCCGGAACCCGCGAGCGCAGCGCCGCCTTGTCGACCGGCGGCTTCGTCGGCGCCGACGGCAGCTCGACGTCATCGTGGGACCCGGCCGGCCGGGCACGCTCGGACGACAGCTGGCCGACCTCCTCTCCGGGCTCCCGCACCGACGGCGTTTCGGCGTGTCCCGAGCCAGCCCCGGGCCGCACCGGGACCTCGGGCAGATCCGGCACGGTGTCGTCGGCCGGATCGGTCGAGAATTCCGTCCGCCGCTGCGTCAGCCCGGCGTCACTCGGCCCGAGATGCGGCCCGTCGCCCCGCAACGCCTCGAACCGATCGTGCAGATCCGACGACAGCGGCTCGGTGTGCTCCGGGTGTGACGCCATGTCCTCCGCTGGACGACCCGCCGGACGGTGGTCTTCGGGTTCCGACAACACCCGGTCCAGGTCCGAGATGTTCGGGACCCGCGAACGCATCGCCGCCTTGTCGACCAACGGCTTGGTGGGCACCTGCGGCAGTTCGATGTCGTCGTGAGAGGCGGCCGGCCGGGCACGCTCGGGCGACAGCTGGCCGACCTCCTCACCCGGTCCTCGGGTGACCGGCGTCGCGCTGCGCCCCGGGGCGGCGTCGCGACGCGCCGGCGGGCCCGGGAGCACGCTCGCCGGAACCTCGGGCACGTCCAGGCCCTCGACCGGGCGCCGGCTGGCCGGCTCGCCGGAGACCGGCGGGTGCGACCCGTCCCTCGTGGCGCCGGGCACGCCCGGCAAGTCCGGCAGGACGTCGTCGGCCGGGTCCAGGCCCTGTTTCCGCCCGGCTTCGCTCCAGCTCCTGCTCG
>NZ_KK037166.1:10694717-10700683 GCF_000568255.1 Kutzneria sp. 744 | reverse complement strand
TGTGCTCCTCGCGCTCCTGCTCGGCGCGGGCCGCTTCCGCCGGATCCGTCAAGGCTTCCGTCCGCCGCATCAGCTCGGCCTCACGCGGATCGAGATGCGCTCCGTCGCCGCGCAACGCCTCGAAATCCTCATTCAGCCGCGGCGGCAGCGCCTCGCCGGCCGGCCGCTCCGCCGGCAGCCGCTCGGCCAGTTGACGCTGCTGCTCGATCGTCTGCTGGTCGGTGAACTCCGTGCGCGCCTGGTCAGCCAGGCGTGCCTCCTCCGGGCTCCGCGCGTTCTCCGACTGCCGGAACAGCTCCTCCCGCCGCGCGTCGTCAGGACGCGGAAACGCCCTCCGCAACGCCTCGAACCGCCGCTCCTCCGGCGTCAGCTTGTTGTGCTCGGCCAACTCCCGCAGCACATGCGCCCGCTCCTCCTCGGTCTTGGCGTCGTCCAGCCGCCGCCGCAGCTCATCGCCGTGAGGGTCGTGCGCGCTCCCGTCGCGCAGCGCCGCCAGCCCCTGGTCCAGATCGACCTTGGGGGCGCCCGCCCGCACCTTGTCCATGCCCCGCCGCAGTTCGCTGTCACGATCGAACTCCGCCAGGTCGGCTCGGGCCTTGGCCGCCTCTTCCCCGGACCGCGCCTCTTCCTCCATGGCGTTGACCCGCCGTCGCATGTGAGCCGCGCCGGGGTCGACCTGCCCCAGCTGATCGAGCCGCTCCCGCATCTGCTGGTGCCAAGCCAGGTCTTCCCGCAGGTGTTCCCGCATCGCCGGGTCGTCGACCGACGTCAACTCGCGGCGAAGCTTCTCCACGGCGGGGTCGAACGACCGGGGAGCGTCCTCGCCGGTGAGCACCTCGGGGGGAAGGTGCCGTTCCACGAACGCGGCGTACTCCCGCAGTGCACTGTCCACCAACGCCGGATTGCCGGCCCGCCGAGCCTGCTTGACGCCGTCCACCTTGGACGACCACGCCTTCCGGTCGACCTCCAACTGGTGCAGCGGCGAGAACCCGTTGCGCAGGTGGGCGTCGAACCCCGCCAGCTTCTTGTCGAGCAGCCCGCTCTCCACCGCCGCCCGGAGCGCCTCCAGCCGCGGCAGCGTGTGCTCCCAGCCGCCGCCGTCGGCCGCTTCGCGGGCCGACTCGACCAGTGGCCGCCACTGTTCCTCGGGCAGGCCGGCTTTCCGCGCGACGCCGCCGAGTTCGTTGATATGGGCTTTCATCTCCGGCCGCAGGGAGCCGATCGGGTCGTTCCGCGCCACCGGGAGATCCCCGAGCAGTGCCGCCGGGGACGGGTCCGGCAAGACCTCCGGATCGCGCCATGTCGGGGCGTCCGGCAGGTCGATGTGCTCGTCGTCCGCGACGTGGGTGTCCGCCGGCATGAGCTCGTCGTCGCGCGGCTTGGCGTTGTCGGCGCCGGCGTGCTCCGTGGCGGGATGCTCGGTGGCGGGATGCTCGCCGCTCGGGTGCCGCACCGGCTCGTCCGAGGGACGGGAACTGAGGAATTCACCCAGTGACGCTCGCGAGGGCCGCTCGGGACCTGTCCCGGCCGTGTGCTCGGGCTCCGGCGTCGCACGTCCGGCAGGCGCCTGCTCGTCGGCCGGACGCGCCGGGCCTGGATCCGCCGGCCCACGCCCTGTCTCGACCGTCGGACGCTTGCTGGTGGCAGGCGGGGCGGCGGGAGTCGAACGGTCCGGCGTGGACGATGCCATCGACGCGGCCGCGCGGCCGGGCGTGGAGGGGCTGGACGCGTCGGTGGCGGCAGGTTGGGCGGTCGGCTCCGGCTTGAAGGTTTCCTGATCGGTGGGAGTCGTGCGGCCCGCATCCCCGGACACGACGGTGTTCGCCGGCGTGGTCGCTTTCGCGGGAGTGCTCACGTCCCCAGGCTTGGCGGTGTCCGCGGGCGGAGTCGTGCCACCCGGCCGCAGGGTGTCCGCGGCGCTCTGGCTCTCCGGGCGCGTGCTCGGCGCCGAACCGTCGGGCTTCGCGACAGGCGACTGACCGTTGGCGTCGACGGAAGACTGGCCGACAGGCGTGTGATCCCGCACCACCGGATCACCGGCAGGGCTCCGGCCGGTACTGCCCGGAGCGGTGTCCGAAGGCCTCGTCACATTCGCGGGCGACGTCGTGCCATCCGGACGCGTGCTCGACGCCGAACCGTCGGGCTTCGCGACAGGCGACTGACCGTTGGCGTCGACGGAAGACTGGCCGACAGGCGTGTGATCCCGCACCACCGGATCACCGGCAGGGCTCCGGCCGGTACTGCCCGGAGCGGTGTCCGAAGGCCTCGTCACATTCGCGGGCGACGTCGTGCCATCCGGACGCGTGCTCGACGCCGAACCGTCGGGCTTCGCGACAGGCGACTGACTGTCCGTCTGAACCGGAGACTGACCGGCAGGCGTGCGATCCCGCACCACCGGATCACCACCCCGAGGCCCACCCGTCACCGACGGGCTCCTGCCGTCCGACGCCGGCGGCTGCGGCTGCCCGCCGTCACGGACCGGCCCACCACCAGACGGACCGGCCGAATCACCCGCAGAGCTCCGGCCGGGGACGCCGGACGCAGCGGAGTCCGCCGGCCTCGTCACGTTCGCGGGCGCAGGCGTGTCGCCGGAACGCTGGGTACCCGCGGCGCTCTGGCTCTCCGGGCGCGTGCTCGGCGCCGAACCGTCGGGCTTCGCGACAGGCGTCCGACTGTCCGTCTGAACCGGCGACTGGCCGGCAGGCGTGCGATCCCGCACCAACGGATCACCGGCAGGGCTCCGGCCGGTGTTGCCGGGACCGGAATCCGCAGGCTTCGTCACACCCGCAGGCGAAGCGGTGTCGCCGGGACGCTGCGGGCCCGACGCGACCGTCGGCGGCGTGCTCCTGCCTTCCGACGCCGATTGCCGCGGCCCACCGTCACGACTCGACGAAGGAGCATCCACCGCCTCGCGATCTGCCCCACGACCGGACGGACCGGCCGAATCACCGGCAGGGCTCCGGCCGGGGACGCCAGACGCAGTGGAGTCCGCAGGCCTCGTCGTATTCATGGGCGACGTCGTGCCATCCGGGCGCGTGCTCGGCGCCGAACCGTCGGGCTTCGCGACAGGCGTCCGACTGTCCGTCTGAACCGGAGACTGGCCGGCAGGCGTGCGATCCCGCGCCACCGGATCACCGGTCCCCGGCCCGCCCGCGTTCGCTGTGCCCCTGCCGTTCGACGCCGACTGCCGCGCCCCACCGTCAGCTCCCACGGTCTCACGACCAGACGGACCGGCCGAATCACCGGATCGGCTCGACGGCGCGACATCGGACGTGCCCCGAACCGGCGCCTGGCCGGTCTGCCCGCCGTTGTCCGTGGTGTGGCCGCCATCCGACGACGTGGGCCGGCTGGACGTCCCAGGATCCGCCGCGCCCGGCGTCTTCGTGCCCGCCGTCTTCGCGTCCGATGTGGACGGCACGGTGGCACGACTTCCGTTGCCGTCAGCGGCTTTTGTGCCGTCCGAGGACGGAGCACCGCTCGTCTTCGGCTCGGCGGTGGTGTGGACGTCTTCGCCGCGCCCTGGCGTGGCGGACGAGCTGCGGTCCGCGGAGGAAGTCGGCGGCGCGCTGCCCGAGGTCGTCTGGTTTGACGCGGTCCGGCTGCCAGGAGAGGTGTCGCGGCCGCCGGACGGCGCGGTCTCCCCGGTGCCGTTCGAGCCGGACGAGGTCGACTGCGCCGGGCTGCGGCCGGACTGGGGTGCGGGTTGTCTCCCGCCGCGTGGTGGTGTCGTGTTGACTCGAAGTACCCCGGGCGACCGCTTTCCTGGTTCGGCGTGCCCGTCCCGCGGAGCACTGGACTGCGTGGGCACAGTCGAATGGCTCGACGAGCTGCCACCACCGTTGGAAGTCGACGGAGATTTGGTGAACCCTGCTCCGATCTGCTGTCCTCCCGGTGTGCGCACCGGCGTCGTCTCGTGCGCGACGGTTGGCTCCACGGTCGGCAACGTGCTCCCGACCGGCGGGACCGACAGCGGATGATCGAGATTGAGCGGCGGCACGTCCACGTGCGGACGCTCGTGGCCGCCACCGTGATCGAAAGCGCCCAGAATGCCGTCGGACGCATTGCCGCCGGGCTGATGCGTGGCGGTGTTGATCAGCGGGTTGCTCGCGGCCGCGGCCGCGATCTGCAACACGCTGTTGCCGAACTTGCCGAACGGGCGCACGGATCGGGGAAGGGCCCGCCCCAGGCCACCGCCCAACCCGCCCGCGAACTCGGCGAGACCGGCCAGCGCACCACCGATGGCGCCGCCGATCGCGTCGCCCTTCAACGACTGCTTGTCGAACCCGTGCCGATGCCCAGCCTTGATCTGGCCGAACTGAATCGCGGCATCGAGGCCCGTCAGCAAGCCGGCGCCGATCGCCGCGTTGACCACCACCTTGAGCAGGACCTGCTGCGCGATCTTCGCCAGCCCCGCCTCCATCAGCTTCGCGAGCAGCTCGCGCAACAGGAACCCGATACCGACCCGCGCCGCGGCGATGACGCCGGGCGCGAAGATCGAGCCGAACAGCGAGGCGAACAGCGACGCCAGCGTCGAGGCCAGAACACCCAGCATCACAATAATCATGATCTTGGTTTTCTGAATGTCCGAAGCGCCGTTGTCCAGCGCGTCGGCCAGGCCTCCCATGGACGTCACCAGACTGCTGAGCACCGTCTGAAGATCGTTCTGTCCGGTGCCGGTGAAGTATCCGTTGAGACTGTCTCCGTACTCACCCTTGATCGACTCACCGAACGCCGCAGCGTCGGACGTCAGGTCGGACGACAGCGACGTGAGTTCGTCCGAGAACTCGCGCCACACGTCGGCCAGGTGCCACATGTCCTCTTCGTTGCCCTCGGGCCACGGCATGCCGACGGTGACCTCCAGCAGTTTCTGGAGGGCGCCTGGAAGATGCGTGGCAGCCATGGGACGGTGCACCTGTCCTGTCGGAGAGCGTCAGACGAGATCGATCACAGACCGTTGGCGTTGTTCTGGTCCACGGTCTCGAAGCTGTGAATGGACGCCTCGATACTGTCGGCACTGTCCTTGAGGTTGCCGGGTATCTGGCCGGAGTACTTCAACGCGTCCTGCGCCCCGGGGAGATAGGCCTTGGCGAAAGCCTGGCCGAACTTGTCATTGCCCCAGCAGCCGTCATAACTCCCCACCGTCGCCGTCAGGCGCGTCACGGCATCAGAAAAGCTGGACCCCTGCCCACGGAAGCGCGCGTTCGTGCTCCGCGCGCCATCAGTGTCGATTGTGGTCTTGTCGCTCATGTCACTTGCCTTCCCGTGATTCCTTGCCAGGACGACCGACGATGCCGCCGAAATCCTCACCGAGGAACGGCGTGATGAGTTTGTCGAAGACTTCCATCGGGTTCAGGTTTCCACTTGCCAGCTCGGCGAAATCGATGTCGGGCAGCGCCGGCTGCCCCATGGCCGCCGTCATCTTCTGGACGCACTGGGCACGACCGGCCCGGATCGTCTCGACGAGCAGGTGCGCCAGCTCGGCCGGCGCCATCGCCCGGTACTTGGTGCCGTTGAACGCGATGTTCGTGACCTCGCCGCGGCCGTCCAGGGTGATGCTCAGGGAACGGTCCTTGGCCCGGACGGTCACCGTCTCCTCGTCGATCACCCTCGTGACGTCGGCGAGCTTGCGCTGCTCCCGTTCGAGGGCGGCCAGCGCGGCCTCGCTGGCCTCGTCCAGGGACCTGAAGTTCGCGGCGTTCCAGTCGTTCATCGCGCTTGCCTTCCTTCCTCCGGGGCACTACCCGCGTCCTGCCAGGCGTGGTCGAGTCCATCGAGACGATCGCGGCCGAGCCGGCCCGGCGTGCGCCCCACGGCGTCCCAGCTGGACGCGTCGGCCCGCAGCCAGACCTCCGTCCCGCGTGTGGCCGGCACGGCGGCGGAACCGCCCACCGCCGTCGGTGTCAGGCCCGGCCGCATCACGCCGCCCCGCCGCCGAACCGCTCGGACCGAGGTTCGCGTCGGCCGAC
>NZ_KK037166.1:10682401-10694606 GCF_000568255.1 Kutzneria sp. 744 | reverse complement strand
CCGCGACCGCGCCGACGACGGGTGTCGCAGTGGTGTGGCGCGCCCCGTCCGGGCTCTCCGTCCGGGTGAACGACGCCGGCAGCAGCCCGCCGTCGGCGGTCCGCTCCGGCGGCTCACGCAGAGATCCACCGAGCTGCCGGTACGAAGTGGACAGGTCGGCGAGGATCTTCCTCGCACGCTTGTCGCGGTCGGCCCGTGCGGCGACGCCGTCGTGGCCGTGATCGTCCTTCAGGGAGAGCAGACGCTGCTGGCTGTCCCGGATGAGGTCGCCGATCCGCCGAAGGGTCTGCGAGTAGCTGGGATGCTGGAAGCGGCTCATCAGCACCTCGAGGTGCCGCGTCACCTGGTCGAGCTGATCGAACCGGGCGGGGTCCTGGGTGGACCACGTCTCCTCCAGGGTCCGACGCTGTGTCTCCAGGGCCGCCTTGGCGTCGTGCAACGCCGTCACGGCGTCGTCGAACGCCCGGGCCTGCCGGTGGAAGGTGTCCGGATCCGCCGCCATCACCTGGGCGAGGATCTCGTCGAAACCGGCTTGGGTTTCGTCTGGGGTAGCCATCGGTCAGCTCCGTCCGAGCGTCGAGGAGGACACACCGGCCTCGTCTTCCGACCAGTCTTTTTGTTCGCCCTGCAACCAGGTCGTGCGTTCCCGTTCGCGCTTGCTCCCGCCGCCGCCCATGCCGCCCATGCCGCCGGGCGGCATCATCGGCGGCGCGCCTTCCTCGCCGGAGCCGCCGGCCGAGCGGGGCAGCGCCGACGACGTCTGGATGCCACCGCCGCCGGGGAGCTCGAAGCCCTGCTGGCGGGCTTCGGCCGCGGCGGCCTCCGCGGACAGGGGAAGGTCGCTCGGCTTGACGCCGTTGAGCCCGGAGGCGCCGCCACCGCCGCCGGCACCACCACCGCCACCACCGAGGAAGCTCGACAGCGCCGACTCACCGGCGGCCGCTGCCTTCGCGGCGGAGCCCGCGAGCGACACGGGGTCCGGCAGCGAGTGGTCGCCGGCGAGCGAGTTCAGCGAGTCGATCGCGTCATTGGCCGTCTGCGCGACGGCGGCCCGCTCCGCCGCGGTCTCCTGTGGGGAAAGACCACCACCGCCACTGCCACCGCCGCCGGAGGGGCCGCCGGGCACGCTCAACTTACTTCCGGTGTGGGAACCACCGCCGGCACCGCCGCCGCCGCTCCCGCCACCGCCGCCACCCCCGGCACCGCCGCCGGTCATCGAAGCCAACTGGCTCTTGGCCTCCTGCGCCGCCTTCTCCGCCGCCGCACGCTGCGCGGAAGTGTCCGGCCCCGCGCCACCGCCCTTGGAACCATCGGCACCCGCACCGCCGCCACCCGTGCCGCCACCGCCCGCACCACCACCGGTCTTGCCGCCGCCACCACCTGCACCACCCCCGGGCGTGCTGAGTTTCGATCCCGCGTGGGAACCACCACCGGCACCACCCCCAGCACCACCACCAGCACTGCCCCCGCCACCGGTGCCGGCACCACGACCGGTGATCGAAGCCAACTGGCTCTTGGTCTCCTGCGCCGCCTTCTCCGCCGCCGCACGCTGCGCGGAAGTGTCCGGGCCGCGCCACCGCCATACCAACCCAGCGCATTGCAGACCTTATAGGTGACGAGTCTCGCTTAGCGGTGACCTCATTGTCGATTGGACATGTGTCTCTTTTAATCAGCGCGCCGAAAACATATCTACAAATTATGCTCGCGCGATGATTCAGCTAAACAACTTCGGGCTCTCGCCCACATTACAACCAGCATCTATCTCAAAGGCTTCCTAAAGAATCAGTACATGTCCACCATTGTGTACAACGACCGCTCCCCCTAGACTCCTATGGTGTTGCCGGGAAGCCTGGGTAGAATCTTCCCATATCCATAGAAACCTAACTATTAGATCCAGCTTAAAAAATAATCGTCGAAGATTGAGACTGTGCTTGATGTTTGACCGTGGCCTGCTGAGCGCCTTCTCCGCCGCCGCACGCTGCGCAGCGGTGTCCGGACCACCACCGGCGCCACTACCGTCCTTGGAACCGCCGTCCGAACCACCACCGCCTGTGCCGCCACCGGTCGTGGCAAGCTTCGACCCCGCACGGGAACCACCACCGCTGCCGGCACCAGCACCAGCACCCGTGCCACCACCGGACATCGTCGCCAACTGGCCCTTGGCCTGCTGCGCCGCCTTCTCCGCCGCCGCACGCTGCGCAGCAGTGTCCTGACCACCACCGGCCCCAGCGCCACCACCCTTCGAGCCGTCGCCCGAACCACCGCCATCGGAGACCGACTTCACCTTCTGCTGCGCGTCCGCCGCGGCTTTCTTGGCCTTTTCCCGCTGCGTGTCCGAGGACGAGCCACCGCCTGTCCCGGCGCCCGTGCCCTTGGCGCCCGACCCGCCGGAGCCCGTCCCGTCGGCCGCGGTGGACTCAAGCTTCTGGATGGCGCTGTCCGAGGCCTTCCGCGCATCGTCGATGGCCTGCTGCCGCGCCGCGTCCGACGAGTCGCCGCCCTTGCTCGTGCCGGAATCGGTCCCCTTGCTCTTGCCGCCCTTGCCGTTGCCACCCGAACCGCCGGCACCCGAAGCGACGCCGCCGCCGGCACCGGCCGTCTGGTCGCCTTTCGTCTTGCCGAGCTCGTCGTCGATCGCCTTCTGCGCGTCCTGCAACGCCTTCTGCCGAACAGCATCGCCGCTGGCCCCACTGTCGCCGCTCGTCTGCTGTGCGCCGAGCTTCTCCAGACGGGCGTCGACTCGGCGCTTCGCGTCCTCGAGCGCCTGGCGGCGGGCGTCCGCCTGGGGTGAACTGCCCGTCGGCGGGGTCTTGGCGATCTCGTCGTCGATGGCCTTGTCCGCCGCCTTCTCCGCGTCGTCAATGGCCTTCTGCCGTACTGCCCGCTGCTGCGCGGGGGTCAGCGCGGCGCCCTGATCCTGACCGCCATCGGTCTGGCCACCGCCACCGGTCTGACCACCACCGCCCGTGCCACCACCACCGGTCTGACCACCGCCACCCGCGCCACCACCACCGGTCTGACCACCGCTACCGCCCGTGCCACCACCACCGGTCTGACCACCGCTACCGCCCGTGCCACCACCGGTCTGACCACCGCTACCCGTCTGACCACCACCCTGCTGGCCGCCGCCACCAGTCTGACCACCACCGGTCTGACCGCCACCGCCCTGCTGGCCGCCGCCCTTCCCACCACCGCTGCTGTGCGAGCCCTCCGGTGGTTGCATCGGCCGTGGGTCGAAGCCGGCCATGCCCTGTCCGCTGCTGGCATAGGCCGAGGACAAAGTGGACAGTGCCGCCCGCAGCTGCGGCAGGAGGACGTTCTGGATGTCCTCGTTGATCACGTTCTGCATCATCGCCGCGCCGTCGACCTCGTGACCGGCCGAGGCCATCGCCGTGACGTACTTGTCGACCAGGTTCTGCTCGACCGAGATCCGCGCCATCAGACCGGAAACGGCCTGGCCGGCCTGTGCCTGAAAGTTCTCGATGGCGCCGGCGACGGCGTTGAGCGCGGCCGGATAGCCCGAGAGGGAGTCCGTCACCGCCTGGCTGCGCCGCAGGACCTGGTTGGTCGCGAAGTCCTGGAACTTGTCGCCCGCCGCGCCCTGGAACTCGGTGTCCAGCTGCTTGGTTTCGCTCACGAAGCCGTCCTGGAAGTGCTTCAGGCTGTCGATCGCGGCTTGGTAGGCCGAAGCGAGCGACCGGAACTGGCCGGCCGTGCCGGCCTGGAGGGCGGCGCCGGCGACCTGTTCGAACTCCTCGACCGAGTTGATCTGGGCGAAGCCCGAGTCGGTCTGGCCGACAGCATCCTCGACGGCTGACTGCGCGTCCGATGTGGAGTCGGGGGTCGTCATGCTGAATGGTCCTCGCAGCCTGGAAAGTTGCCCGCCCGTTCACAAGCTCAGGTGGCTGTCAGTGCTCTCGTCCGGGCACTGACAGCCACGTCAGCTCAAGAACATCTCCCGTTTCGCGCCCGGGACGCGCCGGGGCCACCGAAGCCCCCGCGTCGCCCAGTCAGTTGTCCGGATTCGTGTCCGCGGACTCCCTGGTGTGGTTCCAGGCGTGCACGCGCGTGACGTTCACGTCGTGGTAGAGGCTGCGGTCGAGGTCGCCGGCATTGGAGCCGTCGGTCTGCTCGAAGGTGTCAACGACACTGTGCAGGCCGGCCTTGATGTCGTGGCAGACCAGCTCGACGCTCTGGGCGTGCTGGAACAGCGCGTCCCCACGCTGGCCCAGCAGGCTGTCCAGCCACTTGGCGGCGGGGAAGTTGCCCGAGTTCGTCTTGATCCCACTGACCTGGTGGAACGGCGAGAGGTCGTCGAGCAGGGGCCCGATGCGGTCCGCGCTGGAGCGCGTGCCCTCCGGGTCGATGTACGTGCGGTTGTTGCCCATGAGTGTGGCCTTCCGGTGTCTACTGTGGACCGAGGTGACAGGTGGGGGAAGTATGTGAAGTGGGCCCATGCCAATGCCCAGCGGGCTCAGCGGCCGAACCGGCGGGCGTTCGCGGCGTCGGCCGACTGGAAGTTGCTGGCGCCGGTGGAGACCTTGCCGCTCAGCGTGTTGAGCTCCTGGTTGCTGGTGGTCAGGTCCTTCGAGATGTTCTGGGAGCAGGTGTCGTACGACGTCGCCGCCGCACCGGTGAAGTCGGCCAGCAACCCCTGGACCTGCTGCTTCAGGTTGCTGATCTTGGTCTCGATCTCGCTGTTGACGGCCTTCATCTGGGACACGCCGCTGTCGATCGAGCCGTAGTCGTAATTGATGGAACTCACGGTTCACTCCTGGTGGAGGGGAATGCCTTGACGGCGAGGGGACAACGCGGAACAGGTCAGAGGGAGACGCTCGAGGCGTTCGACTCGTCGTGGCTCTGCAGGTCGCTGGCCGCGGAGCTCAGGGTGTTGGCCATGGTGTGCAGGTTGGAGACGACGTCCGACATGGCCTTGTCCCAGTCCTGGTGGACCGCGATCAGCTTCGTCATCATCTGCCCCTTGTTGACCGAGGTCAGCTGGGAGATGGTGCTGCGCAGGCGGCTCTGGTCCGAGGTGACCTCGTCGGCCAGGGCGTTGTGCTTCTGCGCGATGCTGCGGACCTCGTCCGGAGTGAGCTTGGTGTTGCTCGCCATTGTGGTGGTACCTCCTGGATGGTTCTGACGAAAGCCGGGCCTGGTCGACCAGGAGCGGCAGCGCTGCAATTAGAGGCCAGAAAGGGAGTCGCGCTCACCTCTGGTGGCCGCCGCGGGGTCAAGTCCGGGAATATCCCTCATGAGTTCACCGCCCCACCAATTGGCTGGCCAGCGCGGCCGCCGGATCCAATGCCGGCCCGGTCGGCAACAACGCGAGCAACGCGGAGGAAACACCCATGCCGGCCAGCTGCCCGTAACCAAGGGCACTCACCGCGGAATCGTCCGTAAACGGATATTTCACCCCTAGATCGGTGACGAGATACTCGGTGCCCGGGGTGGCGTCCGGCGTCGGCAGCACACGCACGAGGGCTCCGCTTCCGGCCGGGATCACCGTCTGATCGGCCGTCGCACCCTCCGCGTGCCGGCCGGCCGGTGGCACGGCCGCGCTCTCGGCGGAACGCGGCAGCATCACCAGCGTGGCGGTACGGCCGCCGTCCACCTGAGGGGTGAACCGCAGGCAGGGCTGCGCGGTCGCGCCGGGATCGGCGAGCGCCGGTGGACTGGCCGGCAGGCCGGCGGACAACGCGTCGCCGCTGAGCAACGGCACCCCGGCCACGTCGCCCGGGCCCACCTCGATGGGACGCACCGGCTGGTCCGGATACGCGTTCTTCATGTCGGCGCCGACCAGCAGCATGGCCGCGACGGTCCGACTGACCGGCATCAGGCCATCGCCCTGGAGCACGGAGAGCTGGTCGAGCCCGTCGCCGGATTGCGCAGCTCGTAGAGTTGTCCTATGTGGCCGGTCTTTCCGCCGACGACCGGTCCCGCCCGGCCTAGCCCGGCGATCGTCGGCGCCTTCAGGTCACGGCCGGCCGGCAGCACGTTCAGCCAGGCCGGCGACACCCGCAACGGCGGCACCGCGTTGTAGCCCATGGCCTCCAGCACGGTCGGGTCCGCGATGTCGAACCGGCTTCCGCGCCACACCAGGTAGTCCACACCGTCCGGAGTGGACACGAGCAAGCCCTGGTCGGCCGGCGTCGGTGTCCCGCCGGCCTGGTCCAGCCGCAATGTCACGGTCGGCGAGCTGGCCACGGCCTGCGGGTCGGCCGGTTTCGCGCACACCGTCCAGGGCGTCGCGTTGAGCTGGTCGAGCGCGGGCAACCCGTCGGGCGCCCCGGGGATCCCTATCGGCGCGCCGACAGGGACGCCGGTCAGCGAGCCGCGTCCGACGGTGACCATCTTCGTGCTGTCGCCCGCGGCCAGAAAGGCGGACGCGAGGTTCAACGCGGGGCGCAGCTGCCCGTCGGTGTAGACGTAGCGGACTCCGGAGTCCTTCACCAGCACCACGGTGCCGGGCACCCGCCACGAGTTGTCGCCGCCGGGGAACAGCATGCCGAAGATCCCGAAGCAGGCCACCAACAGCCCGGCGAGCAGCAACCCGAGGAAGATGCCGCCGTTGAACCGCTTGTTCGGGTGCTCCGGAACGTCTGGCTTGCCGTGCATGAGGCCGGCGACCAACCGGCCCACGACGAAGAAGTAGGCCTGGACCTGATCTCTCCGGGACTGCATCAGCCGCTCATCCCCCGGACCCAGGCGTACACGTCCAGCACCGCCAGCAGCAGCGGCAGCACGGAGATCGCGACGGCGTACTCCAGGATGTCCACCGCACGCCCCCAGTACGGGCGCAGGCGTCTGCCGGGCAGCACATGGCCGAGCGCCAGCAGCGCGGCTCCCACCGCCACCACGGGCGTGAGCAGCACCAGCACACGGTGCAGCGGGTCGACACCGATGGCGAGGCGCATCAGGACGGCCAGCACCGCACAGCCCGCGGGCACGAGCAGGGCCGAGCGCGGGACCACGCCGCTGAGATGGCGGGACCGCAGCAAGAGCAGCAGCGCGCAGACACTGACGAGAATCAGGGGCCACTGCCCACCCGCGGCGGTCAACACGACCAGCAGCACGGCTTGGGCCCCGCCATAGCCGAGGTACAGCGCCTTGAGGTAGCCGAACACGAGGACGCTGCGGTCGAGCACCACCCGGTGCGGCACCGGTTCGATGTCCTCCCGCACTTCGTGCGACTCGGTGGGCAGCATGGGCAGCCTGAGGCCGCCGAGCCGGAAGGCCCCGCCCGGAACGAACAGGCTCACCACCAGGTTCACCGCGATGCCGACCGCCGCGGCCCGCTGCGCGGTGAGGGAGGAACTGGCCCAGAGCACGGCCGGAACGAGCAACAGCACCGCGAACACGAGCCCGGTGGCGAAGATGAGGGCGGCGTCGGCAACGGCGACGAGCGCCAGCACGGTGGCCAGGATCGCCCCCACAGCCGCGTACACGACCCGGATCGCGACCGTGCCGCCCGGGTCCAGGGACTCGGCCGCAAGCCAACCGGCGACCGTGGCGTAGATCACCGCGACCATGCCGAGCAGCGTGGCGTCGACGCTGTCGCCGACGGTACGCGCGAGCGCCGCGGCCCCGATGACCAGTGCCAGGGTGAGCATTGCGGGAAGTGGCCAGAACAACACCGCATCGGGCCCGGCGAGCAGGATCCCCAGCGCCGCCAGCATGACGGCCAACGCCGCGGCGCGGAGCATCCACCTGGTCCGGCGGGGCGACCACCGGCCGGCGTCGGCGCGGACCCGCTCGGCCACGCCGTCGACCAGGTCGTCGTAGTTCAACGGGGCCATCTCCTCGCCCCGTGGTCGCAAGTGGACGGTGTCGCCGTCGAGCAGGTTCAGCTCGGCCGGTGAGCGGTCCTCATCCAGCGGCGCCTCGCCGAGCCGCTGCGCGACCCACCCCTCGTGGTCGACGCTTTCCTCGATACGGTCCTTTCCGAACTGAGCCAGTATCGACGGCAGCAGGTCGACCAGCAGGACGTCGTCCGGCAGTGCCACGTCCACCGCCTTGTCACCGAGGACGAACCGTAGCCTCGTCGGCACTTTTGTGCGATGCTGCGTGCGTTCTTCCATGTTGTGCACCGGATTCTTCCTGGCGAGCGACGAGCCGTGCTGCGGAACCTAGGCCGCGGCCGGCCCGACCTCCGGACTCGGCGGCCACCGGCCGCGGAGTCCGAGGGAAACCCTTCACCAAAGGAGAGTCCGAGTGGCCACCGAGGTGTTCACCCGAAAGTCGCGTCGGCCGGGACCGACCGCGCCCAACGACGAGATCGAGCTGCAACCGCCGCCCGCGGTGCCGGAGACCACGGGGGGCGGGGTCTCGGCCATCCTGATGTACGCGCCGATGGCGCTGAGCTCGCTGGCGATGGTGCTGATGTTCGTCCGCCCCGGCGCGGGCGCGCTGGCCTACGTCGGCGGCGGGCTGATGCTCGTCGCCGCCGTCGGCATGCTCGTCGCCCAGCTGCTTCGGTCCGGCGTTGACCACAAGGAGAAGCTGCACGGCGACCGCCGGGACTACGTCCGCTACCTCGGGCAGTTGCGCGGACGGATGCGCTCCGCCCTCTCCCAGCAGCACAAGGCCGCCCTGTGGGTGCATCCCGACCCACGGTCGCTGTGGTCGATGGCGATGGGCTACCGGCTGTGGGAGCGCCGCCCGATGCACGAGGACTTCGGCGAGGTCCGGCTCGGGCTCGGCAAGCAGCGCAGCTCGACCAAGCTGCTGCCGCCGGACTCGAAGCCGCTGGAGGACCTGGAACCGTTGTGCGCCCACGCGTTGCGCCGGTTCATCCGCGCCTACTCCGTCCTCGACGACGCGCCGATCGCGGTGTACCTGCGGGGATTCGCCCGGGTGCAGCTACAGGGCTATCCCGAGCAGGTACGCGGCCTGGTCCGCGCGATGCTGGCCCAGCTCGCCACCGCTCACAGCCCCGGGGAGGCACGGATCGCGGTGTGCGCGAGCGCCGAGTCGCTCCCGCACTGGGACTGGGTGAAATGGCTGCCGCACAACCAGGACCTGGACAGCCGGGACGCGACCGGGCCCCGGCGGCTGGTGGCGGACAACATCATGGCGTTGGAGAAGCTGCTCGATGGCGGCGCGTTCACCGGTCGTCCGCCGTACGAACCGGACAGCCCGGTCAGCGCCAACGAGCCGTTCGTGGTGCTGGTGATCGACGGCGCCTCCCTGCCCGACGGCCACCGTGTCGGTGACGAGTCCTACCGCAACACGGTCGTGCTCGACCTGTCCGGCGCGTTGTCCTGGCAGCAGCGCCCGCACACGCTGCACCTGCGGGTCGCCGACGGGCAGTTGAGCACCGTCTCGTTCGACCGGCTGGGCAAGCCGGCGCCAGCCCCGCTGTGCCGGGCGGACTCGTTCAGCCCACAGGGCGCCGCGGCACTGGCCCGGTTGTTGGCCCGCCACCGCGTGGGCGAGGCGCAGGACAACGAGGAGCCGCTGGCCAGCGACTACGAGCTGCCCACCCTGCTGGGCCTCGGCGACCTGCGGACGTTCGACCCGGTCGCCTACCGGCGGACCAGGTCCGGCGCCCGCAGGCGGTTGCGGGTGCCGATCGGCATGACCTCGACCGGGTCGCCGATCGAGCTCGACCTCAAGGAGTCCGCCGAGGGGGGCATGGGCCCGCACGGGATGCTCATCGGCGCCACCGGGTCCGGCAAGAGCGAGCTGCTGCGGACGTTGGTGCTGGCCCTGGCGGCGACCCACTCCTCGGAGGAGCTCAACCTGGTGCTGGTCGACTTCAAGGGCGGCGCGGCGTTCCTCGGTTTCGACGAGCTGCCGCACACCTCGGCGGTCATCACCAACCTGGCCGACGAGCTGGAGCTGGTCGACCGCATGCAGGACGCGCTGGCCGGCGAGCTGAACCGCCGGCAGGAACTGCTGCGCGCGGCCGGGAACTACGCGTCCCGGCGCGACTACGAGGCCGCTCGCGCCCAGGGCACGCCGCTGGAGCCGATGCCCGCGCTGGTCGTCGTGGTCGACGAGTTCAGCGAGATGCTGGCGAGCAAGCCGGAGTTCATCGAGGTGTTCGCCATGATCGGGCGACTCGGCCGAAGCCTCGGGGTCCACCTGCTGCTGGCCAGCCAGCGGCTCGACGAGGGCCGGATCAGCAAGGTCGAGAGCCCCTGTCCTACCGGATCGGCCTGCGCACCTTCTCGGCCATGGAGAGCCGCAGCGTCCTGGGTGTGCCCGACGCCTACGAGCTGCCCAACAGCCCCGGCAACGGCTTCCTGCGGCCGGACACCCAGACGCTGATCCGCTTCAAGGGCGCGTACTGCTCGGGGACGTACCGCCCGGCGGCGGCCAAGCGGTTGGGGCGGGCCGAGGTGGAGCAGCACCTCGTGACCTTCGGCACCGAGTACGTCGCGCCGCAGGCGGTGCGGCAACCGGCCGAGGAGGAGGCCGAGCAGACCGACGAGGCGACCTCCACGATGCTGGAGGTTCTCATCGCGAGGCTGCGCGGCGTCGGGCCGGTCGCGCACCAGGTGTGGCTCCCGCCGCTGAATCGACCGGCCACGCTCGACCAGCTGCTGCCGCCGCTGGTGGACCACGAGCGGCTGGGCCCGCGCCCGGTGGGCGACTACGACACCTCCACGCTGTCGGCGCCGGTCGGCATGGTCGACCTGCCCGCGCAGCAACGGCGCGAACTGCTGGTCGCCGATCTCGCCGGGGCCAGGGGCAACGTCGGCATCGCGGGCGGCCCGCAGAGCGGCAAGAGCACCCTGCTGCGGACGTTGATCAGCGCGCTCGCGTTGACCCACACCGCGTCCGAGGTGCAGTTCTACTGCCTCGACTTCGGCGGGACGCTCAGCGCGCTGGCGAAGCTGCCGCACCTGGGCAGCCTGGCCAGCCGGCTGGACCGCGAGCGGGTCACCCGCACGGTGCTGGAGATGGGCAACCTGCTGGCACTGCGCGAGCAGTTGTTCGCCCAGCACAACATCGACTCGATGGCCAGCTACCGCCGGGCGCGGCAGCGGGGGACGTTCACCGACGTCGACCCGTACGGGGACGTGTTCCTCGTCGTGGACGGCTGGTACACGATCCGGCAGGACTACGAGGAGTTGGAGGACCGCTTCAGCGAACTGGCCTCCCGTGGCCTCGGCTTCGGCATCCACCTGGTGGTGAGCACCAACCGGTGGTCGGAGATGCGGCCGTGGCTGCGTGACGTCCTGGGTTCCCGGTTCGAGCTGCGCCTGGGCGACCCGCTCGAGTCGGAGGTCAACAGCAGGCTGGCGGCCACCGTGCCGGCCATACCCGGTCGGGGTATCACCAGCGACCGGACGCACTTCCTGACCGCGCTGCCGCGCATCGACGGCACGAACACGACCGACGACCTGGCCGAGGCCACCGCCGAACTGGCGGCGGCGCTCGACCTGCCCTCGGCCCCGCGTGCGCCGAAGGTGCGGCTGCTGCCGGTCGAGCTGCGCGTCGCCGAGCTGCCGCCGCCCACCTCGGTGGAGCCGGCGCTGGACATGGTGATGGCGCTGGGCATCGAGGACGGCGCCCTGAGCCCGCAGTGGCACGACTTCGACACCAACCCACACCTGCTCGTCTTCGGCGACGCCGAGTGCGGGAAGACCAACCTGCTGCGGCACATCGCGGGTTCGGTGGCCGCCCACTACGGCCCGGACGAGGGCCGCGTGATGTTCGTGGACTTCCGCCGTGAGCTGCACGACGCCGTCCCGCAGGACAACCAGATCAACTACACGGTCAGCAGCGAGGGGCTCACCACCTCCATCCAGGAGGTGGCCCAGCTGTTGCAGAGCCGGGTGCCGGGCCCGGACATCTCGCCGAGCCGGCTGCGCAAGCGCGACTGGTGGAGCGGCGGTCGCCTGTTCATCCTGATCGACGACTTCGAGCTGACCGAGACGGGCGGCTACAACGATCCGCTCGAGCCGCTGCTGCCGCTGCTGGCCCAGGGCGCGGACATCGGGCTGCACCTGGTCATCGCCCGCAGCACGGCCAATGCGAGCCGGGTGATGATGAGCGCGATGATGCGGCGGATGTGGGAGTTGGGCACCGCCGTGGTGATGTTCTCCTGCCCCAAGGACGAGGGCGTCTTCGTCGGCAACGTCCGGCCGAAGACGCTGCCGCCGGGGCGGGCGCAGTACGTCAACCGCCGCCGGTCGGTGAACCTCCTGCAGACACCGCTCGTGCGGGACTGACCTCGCCCAACGGCCGGCCC
>NZ_KK037166.1:10658352-10681510 GCF_000568255.1 Kutzneria sp. 744 | reverse complement strand
CCAACCGCGTCAGCGCGGTCTCGTCGCGGGCGACCGCCCCGCCGAGTTCGGATCCTCGCCGGGGACCAGCTCACGGACCAGGACGGCGGTCTTCGGCGCCCGGAGGTCGTCGTCCTCGGGCTCCCCGTCCGCGGTCAGCACGGCCAGCGCCTTGAACCGGCGTCCGGGCGGGAACACCGCCTCGTCCAGCGCGCGACCCATGACCAGCTCGGTCGTGCGACGCGCCGAGAGCGGCCAGATGAGCACGTCGAGCCCGGCGTCGGGGGTGGTGGTGTCGAGCGCGGCGCTCGCGCTGAGGAAGGCCGGCTCGTCGAGCACCGCGCCGGCCGGGTAGGGGCAGTCGGCGCCGTCGTCGAGTTTCTCCTGGCGCAGGACCACGCGCCGGTGCGTCGGCAGCCGACGCAACCCCGACATCAGGCAGGGCAGATACCCGTCGAACGGCGCCGGTCCACCGGTGGTCAGTGTCTCGTTGAGCGAGATCCCACCTCCGTCGCCGTATCCCAGGTACATGCAGACCGCGATGTAGTCGGCCTTGGCCTCGGGACGCAGCATCGGCCACGCCGACAGGGCCACATTCACCTTGGCCAGTGCCTCCGTGTACTCGGTGCCGCCGCTGTCGCTCAGCCGCGACTGCTCGGCCGGCGTGCTCGGGCGGTCCTCCAGCGCCATCGGCGCGCCGAGCCGGCGGGGACGGGCGGGCGCCGGCACCGGTTCGGGCTCCGCAACCGGCTCCGGTTCCGCTTTCCCTTGTGCCCCAACCGGTTCAACGGAGGAGCGAGCGCGGGCCTCGGCTGCGGCCGGTCCGGGCTCGACACGGTGATGACGGGCAAATGGCGGGCGCCGGCACAGGCGGCGGAGTCGCGGCGGCGGCCATCGGCGCGGAAGCCAACGGGGCGGCGGCCAACGGGGCGGCGGCCAAAAGAAAGCGGGCGGCGGAACGGGCGCCGGTGGTAGGCCGGCAACAGCACAGGGGCAGGCGGAACGGGAGCCGGCGCGGGCAAGGGGACTGCCGGTCGCACGGGCAAAGCGGCGCCGATCCCTCCATCCGCACGCCGGCGACTCGAACGATCCGCTCCAGGCCCTCCAGCACGGCCGGTCCGGCCAGGCCGAGCAGCCGAACCCGCACCGTCCGCCGTCGCAGGTCGGTGAGCCCGTCCAGCAGGCTCTGCAACGCCGGCAGCAGCGACACGGCGATCGCCTCACCCGGCGTGCCGACGGCGAGGACCCATCCGCTGGGGTCGAACGGGACCGCCGCCCCGCTGCCCTCGTCGTGGCGCACGACGACGCCGCCGGGCAGGACCTCGGCGAACACGTCCGGCATGCCCGGCCGGTTGCCGGCCGGAAGGCGCCGGTAGTGCCGCGCCCCGCACTGGGTCCACCCGGGCAGCGGCGGCACGACGTCGATCACCTCCGGCTGTTCCACCTCAGCCTGGTAGCGCAGCATCGTGGCGAACGGCGCGAGCAGCTCGTCGCCCTGATCGCCGAGCACGACCGTCCGCAGCCGGCCCGCCTGGGTCACGACCTGGGTGCCGGCCGACACCACCACGTCGTCCCCGACGCCCCGGGCCAGTTCCCGGCTCCATTCGAGTCGGGTCGTCGCCGGCGTGGTCGGCACGACAAGCACGTCGGAGCGCACGCCCATCGGCAGCCGCATCATGACCTCGGCCACCGCCGCCGGGTCCGGCGCCGTGCCCGCGCCGCCCACGACGAGCTTCGGGATCGCCATGCTCATCGGCACCCGGAACTCCGGGTCGACGTGCGTCGGTGGAGCCGTGCCGGCCGGGCGCACCATCAGCCCGGCCGGCACGGGGCCGGCGATCAGCCCCGCCACCTGGAACCCGGCGTAGGGCAGGAGATACTCCCAGTGCGGCACGGGGAAACGCGTGGTGACCAGGTCGCCCGCGCCGCGAGGACCGAACCGCCGCCAGCCCTGCCCGCCGTAGGCGGGGCCGACGTACAGTCCTGACCCGAACACCGGGACACACGCCCCGTGCGGCGCCAGGACCTCCATCCGGAACTCCGTGGACAGGCGGCGCAGCCAGCTGACCGTGCGGGCCGCGGGATCGCCCAGGTCGGACACGGCCAGCCAGGCGGTGTGCGCATCGGCCTCACGCGGCCTCGACCGCACGGCGGTCAGGCACGAGCGGACGGCGCCGAGCAGGTCGGGGTGCTTGTGCGCCGCCGGCGAGGCCATGACCACGACCGTTCCGGACAGGTGCGGCAGGCAGCTGAGGACACGCGCCTGCGCCGCGCTCTCGTCCTGACGCCGGATCAGCGCGTGCGGTCCGCACCACTCGACGGAGAGGCCGTCGCCGCCCGCGTTGGGCGGTGACGACGTGCTCGGGGCGCCGACCATCGGTCCTACCACTACGCATCCTCCCGTTCACCAGCCATGGAGGAAATCTCCGGCACCGCATCGATATCACCTGATCGGGCGCGACCAGGCGGCTCCGGCGCCGGAGGCCGCCCATCCCAGGGATGTCCCTCACCGAGCGCCGCGCCGCGCGCCGCCCGTCATTGTGAGGAACCCTTTCGTCCTTGTTCGGGTTTCCGTCGCCGGTTCCCGGCGATAGCGTCATGCCACGCGACGGCGACGTGCCCGAACAAAAGCGGTGGCCGAGGAACCGATCCCCCGACGGATCCCCGAACCGGTGTCGTTCGTCGCTCATCACGGTGCTGGAGCCGGTCCCGCCCGAGGCTTCCGGCTCCAGCACCGTTCCCGGCTCGTCCGCAGACGCCGCTCGGTCGCGTTCATGAAGGACATTCACCAATGCCCGCCACCGGTGGGACCCATGGCGCATACCCGTTCGTGGGGTATTGGTTTCCAGGGACATCCCTCACGAGTCCATAATGGTCGAACTGTCGTCGGGGGGAGGTGACGCCGGTGGCCGACCGCCCCCCGGTGCACGGCCAGGTACAGATCCGTCTCACGCCCTGACGCCACCGGAGCGCGCCCGTGCACAGCCAGGCCTCACTCGACCGGAACCACACGATCGACCGGGTCGTCGACGCCGTCGCCCGGCCGCTGGGGCCGCCGCTGATCGCGATCGTCGGACCGGGCGGAATCGGGCTGAGCACCGCGCTCGAACGGATCTGCGCCGCACTGCGCTCGCGCGGCGCTCCCGTCGTCACGGTCCAGTTCACCCCCGGCTCGGCCGATCTTCCCGGCCCGTTCGGCGTGCCCCGGATTCCCACCGCGAGCGAACTGCTGTCCAAGCCGCGCGCCGTCCTCGCCGTCGACGACGCGCAGTGGATGGACGTCGACACGCTCGGCCGGCTCGAGTCGCTGATCCGCAAGCTGGTGGGCACCGAGGCGCGATGCGTGTGCGCGATCCGGCTGGCCGTGCCGCCGTCGGCCGGTCCGACCGGCCGTGCCGTCCTGTCGCACCTGGTCCACGAGGGGCTGGCCGAACTGGTCAACCTCCGCCCGCTGTGCGACGCCGAGCTCAGGGCACTGATCGCCGACCGGTTCGGCGCCAGGCCCGCGCCGCAGCTCGTGCGGCACCTGCGCCGGCTCACCAGGAACCGGCCGGAGGCCCTCAACGCCGCGTTGGAGGCGTACCGGCGCAGCGACGCCATCCGCCTGGTGGACCGGCACGTGTACCTGGCCCGGAAGGACGTCGCCCCCGCCCTGCCGGACAACCACGGCCTCCCGCTGCAAGTGCGCCGGCTGGGCAACCGCACCTGGTCGGTGGCCAAGGCGATGGCGGTGCTGAACCCGCTGGGCGGCGCGGCCGTGCGACTCGTCGCGGAGACCACCGGTATCCTCGAGAGCGAGGTCGACGACGCGCTCCGGCGGTTGTGTTCCCACGGCATCCTGCGACACCTGCTTTTGATTTGATACGCTGGGCCTTCCGCCTGCCCCTGGTCGAAGCCGTGCTCACTTACCAGCTCGGTCCGTACGAACGCCGGCGGAGGCCCAGGCGGCGGTGATCTGTTCTTTCTGGAGCGGCCAGGCCCGCTGCGACGATCCGGACTACCTGGCCGACCGGCAGGCCGACGCCGGTCGCATGGTCGGCGAACGGGCCAGGACCGAGCTGCTGGCCCGCGCGCACGCGGCGAACGGCGACCGCGTGCACCGGTGGCTGCGCGCGGCCGCCGACCTGGCTCCGGATCGCGCGCGGCGCGCGGACACGCTGATGGAGCACGCGATCGCGTGCCTGGTCAGCGGGAAGTCCGCCGAGTGCCTGGCCAGCACCGACACGCTGCTGCACGAGCTGTCCGACCAGCTGTCCCCGGAACGGCTCCAGGAGGCCCACCTGACCCACGTGGCGGCCCTGCACGCCACCGGCGATCTCGTCACCACCGAGCAGATCGCGCGGGGCGAGTGGTGGCCCTGGCCCGGCCGTCCCGTGGAGCAGGCGATCAGCAGGGCCGGAGCGCTCTACGCGCTGGGCCGCTGGCAACAGGTGCGCGACCTGCTCGCGGACACCGACCGGCTCTGGCGCGGTTTTCCGGACGCGAGGCGCCAGGCGGAGTTGCTCGAGTCGCTGGCGGGACTGTGGCTCGGCGAACGCGAGCAGTTCGACCGCGGGCTGGCCGCCCTGTTCGACCGAGGGGGCGATCCGGGCGACCACCGGCGGCAGATGATCCACTATGTCGGCGCGCTGCTGACCGTCGGCGAGATCGAGCCGACACTGCGGTTGCTCGCCGGGAACGGCCGGGAAAGCCTACTCGGGCTGGCCGAGCAGGCCGGGTTCGCGGCACGGCGCGGCCGGTTCGACGAGGCGCTCGAACTGACCCGCCAGCGCATCCTGCGTGGCCCCTCCTTCGGCTACGGCCCGAGCGAGGTCGCCATGTTCCAGAGCGCGTCGGTGATTCTCCTGGCCCGTGGCCGCGTCTCACGGGCACGCGACCTGCTCACCGGCGTCCAGGCCGCGCAGCCCGTGCTGCCCCACCTGCTCGCGGGCGTCGAGGCGTGGATCTGCACCGCCCTCGGCGAGTACGAGCGGGCCCGGGCCATGGTGGACGCGTCGCTCGTGAAGGCGACGGAGGCCGGCGAGGTGGTGGGGATCGACGAGCTGTGCTTCGTCGCGTTCCACCATGCGTTCGTCGCGGGAGATCTGGCCAGCGCCGCATCGTGCGTTCGGCGGGCCGAACTCGTGGCGCGCAGACTGGGCACGCCCAGAGCGCGAATGAACAGCCTGCTCGTCGAGGCGGCCCTGAATTCGGACCGCGATGCCGGTGCGGCCGCGCTGCGGCTGGCCCGGGAGCTGGGCGAGCCGCTGCGGCTGGCCTCGGTGATCGAGCAACTGGTCCGCTACGGCGCCGCCGAGCCCCGGCTGCTGCCCGAAGCCTACGAGATCCTGGGCGAGCTGGACGCGTTGCTGCTGCGGTCGTGGACGCGAACCCTGATGCGGGAGCACAACATCCCGATACCCGGCCGCCAGTCCACCGTGGCGGAGACCCAGCGGCTGCTCGCCGTGCTCGTGGCCGACGGCCTGGGCAATCGGCAGCTCGCCACGGTACTTCAGACCAGCGAGAAGAGTGTGGAGGGCAAGCTGTCCAGGCTGTTCCAGCAGACCGGGTACCGGTCCCGGGTCGAGCTGGCGATGGCCATCTTCAACGGCCAGCTCGAGGTGTGAGCCCGTACCGGCGAGCCGCGGGCAACGTCGCGTCCTCGGACCGCAGTAGCGGGACCTTCATGAACTACAGCAACAGGTTCGTCGCGGGGTCGGACCTGTCGCGTTGTTCGTGGTGTAGCGGTGCTGGTGCCCGCGCTGTTCTCCGGCCACGACCCGGGCACCAGCGGACAAGTCAGCGCAGGCAGTCGGACTGGCTGGACAAGGCGATCGCCGGCAGCTGAGCGGACACCAGGCCGGCGAGGAGGGCTGAACGGCCGCGGTCCGAGTGGCCGTTCAGCCGAAGCAATCCGATCACGACTCGGATTGCCCGACCGGGTGACGAAAGTGTCCGGCCGTCAACACCTACGCTTCGACCGTGACGCAGGTCTCAATCCATCGTGTCATTGACATGGCCGGGAACCGGTGGGCTCATCGGACCGACCACTAGGACATGCGCGAGCTGGTTTCGGTCGATCACGCGGGCGTCGGTCTCATCACGAGTCCGCCGCCCGGGCGTCGGGCCGCCGTCGTCGCCGGGGTGGCCGGGCATGTGCCGGAGCAAGCTCTTGCCAACAGCGACCTGGAGAGTCGCTTCGACACCTCCGACGAGTGGATACGCAGCCGCACGGGCATTCGCCGGCGACATCTCGCCGGCCCCGATGAGGCGACGTCGGATCTGGCCGTCGCGGCCGGCGTCAAAGCCCTGAAAGCCGCTGGCTCGAAGGATTCACCGGACCTGGTCATCCTCGCCACCAGCACTCCCGACCATCCCTGTCCCGCGACCGCGCCGGCGGTGGCCGCGCGGCTAGGACTGGGTGGCGTCGCGGCGTTCGACATCGGCGCGGTGTGTTCGGGCTTCGTGTACGGGCTCGCGGTGGCCAACGGCGTGATCGCCGGCGGTGCGGCGAGCACCGTGCTGCTCATAGGCGCGGACGTGTTCTCCACCATTCTCAATCCGGCCGACCGCAGCACCAACGCGGTGTTCGGTGACGGCGCGGGCGCGATGGTGCTACGGGCTGGGAACTCCGCCGCACCGGGGGCCATCCACGCGATCGACCTCGGCAGCGACGGCAACCTCACCGACCTGATCACTGTGCGCGGCGGCGGTTCCCGTTTCCCGGAAAGGGATGGCGAGGACCGCTGGTTCGCCATGCAGGGCCAGGCCGTCTACCGGCACGCCGTCCGGCGCATGACGGAGTCGTCACGAAAGGCGTTGGCCGCCACCGGATGGGAGCCCGAGCAGGTCGACCGGTTCGTGGCGCACCAGGCCAACGCGCGCATCCTGGCCACCGTCGGCACCGAGCTCGGCATTCCCCCGGACCGCGTCTACAGCAATGTGGAGATGGTGGGGAACACCGTCGCGGCGTCAATTCCGCTGGCGCTGGCCGACGCCCATGCCGACGGAAGTCTCGCGGCCGGGGACCGCGTGCTGCTCACGGCCTTCGGCGGCGGAGCCACCTGGGGCTCCGTCACGCTGAGCTGGCCGCGCCTGGCGTAACCACAACCGTTGACACGAGGGGGAATTCAGGATGAACCATGCCCAGGTGCGGGTCCTGGTCGCCGATTTCGTGCGGGACGTCAACCCGGACGCCGGCGCCGACCTGCCGACCGAGTCGACCTGGAGTGAGTTGGGCGTCGACTCGCTCAGTCTGGTCGACCTGCTGTTCAAGCTGGAGCGTGAACTCGGGGTGTCCATCCCGGACGAAGTGTTGCCCGGCATCACCACCGTTGGCGGACTCATGGCCCACGTGGCCGGCTGAAAGGAGCGAACCCGATGCGGATCACACCACAGGACGGCATCGGCGTCGTGGTGGAGGGCTTCGACTCCGCCTGCGACGACGACGTCCGCGAGCTCAAGCGGGCCGTCTACCGCGACAAGATCGTCGTGCTCAAGGACCAACAGCTGGACCCGCACGCTTTCCTCGCCCTGGGCAGAAGGCTCGGCACGGTGGAGACCTACTACGAGCCGATCTACCAGCACCCCGACGTGCCGGAAGTGTTCGTCTCCTCCAACGTCCCCGAGGACGGCAAGCAGATCGGTGTGCCCAAGACCGGCAAGTTCTGGCACTCCGACTACCAGTTCATGCCGCGTCCGTTCGACATCACGCTGATCTATCCGCAGGTCATACCGACCCGCAACCGGGGCACGCTGTTCATCGACCTGACCAAGGCGTACGAGAACCTCAGCGAGGAACTGAAGCTCGCGGTCAAGGACACCACCGCCACGCACAGCGTGCGTCGCTACTTCAAGATCCGGCCCAGCGACGTGTACCGGCCGATCTCGGAGGTGATCGAGGAGGTCGACGCCAAGACCCCACCGGTGACCTCGCCGACCGCGCAGCCCCACCCGCACACCGACGAGACCATCCTGTACCTCAGCGAAGGCTTCACGCTGTCGATCACCGACGCCGACGGCGAGGACCGCCCGGATCTGCTGCGGGAACTGCTGGTCGCGACCGGCCAGCTGGACAACACCCACCAGCACCCGGCGATCCACCTCCAGGCGTTCGAACAGGGCGACATGCTGGTGTGGGACAACCGAAGCCTGGTGCACCGCGCCGTGCACACGACCACGCCCGAGCCTGCGGTGTCCTACCGCGTCACCGTCTACGACCACGTGGCAGGCTGAGCGTGGACGTCGCCACGTCGCTGCTCGACGACGTTCTCCGGTGCTACAAGCCGCACTGCCGCTATCTGAGATCGATGGATTTCGCCGTGGACGGCGAAGTGCTGCGTGGCGTCGGCGAGTTCGGCATCGCGGAGTCCTGCTACATCGACGACACCGGCCATCTCAACTCGGTCGAGGTCAACATCTGCTACAACCAGATGCTCTACGCGGTGATCGCCACCGCCGTGCACCGCGGTGTCGGCGACGTCTTCGGCGGCTGGACGATGGCGGAGTTCCGGCGCCGGCAGCTGCCGGACATTCTGATCGCTCGGTTCAGCAGCTCCTTCCCCCGTCCGGTGAATCCGCGTTCGTTCCGCGGCGAGCTCACGGTGGACCGGATCGCCCAGCGCCGGCTGCGCCCGGACGCCGGGCCGTTGGTGTCGCTGACCACCTCGTTCCGGTTCTGGGACGACGTCGGCGGCAGCAGCACGGGCACCGCCCACGTCGCCATCGTCGACAGCGAAGGAGGCGAACGTGGCTGAGGGTCGGCTCTACTACGGGGAATTACGCACGGTCGCCGACATTCCCGGCTTCCACGCCCGGCGACAGCCCGAGGTGCCGGCGATCATCTGCGCCGGCCGGCAACTGGACTACGCCGGCCTGCACCGCACCAGCAACCGGATCGGGCACGCCCTGCTGGCCGCCGGCATCCGCGTCGGCGACCGGGTCGCCTACCTGGGCCAGGAATCGGTGTACTACTACGCGACCTACTTCGCCTGCGCGAAGATCGGCGCGGTGCTGGTGCCGATCAACTTCCGGCTGACCGGACCAGAGGTCGAGCACATCGTGCGGGACTCGGGCAGCCGGCTGCTGTTCGTGGACGACGACCTGCGGCCTGCGCTCGGCGAAATCGCGGCGGAGATCCGGAGTACGAGCGGCTTCGATGAATGGACCGCGTACCAGCCCGACACCGATCACTTCGTCCACATCGGACCAGAGGACCCGGTGGTGCAGCTCTACACCAGCGGCACCACCGGCCTGCCCAAGGGTGTCGTGCTGCCGCATCGCAGCCTGTTCGCGATCCGGGACGCGCTGGCCGGGGCCGGCCTGGACTGGATCGACTGGCGGCCAGGCGATCGCAGCCTGATCGGCATCCCCGGTTTCCATGTCGGCGGTGTCTGGTGGTCCACCCAGGGCTTCTCGGCCGGCGTCACCAACGTGGCGATGCCGCGGTTCGAGCCGACCGGGGCGGTCCGGTTGATCACCGAACTCGGCGTCACCACGGCCTGTGTGGTGCCGTCGATGCTGCGGCTGCTGCTGGCCGAGCCGGGCGTGGACAAGACGGCCTTCGCCAGCCTGCGCAAGATCGTCTACGGCGGCTCGCCGATTGTCGAAGCATTGCTGAAGGAGTCCCTGGCGGTCTTCGACTGCGACTTCGCTCAGATCTACGGGCTGACCGAGACCGGCAACACCGCGGTCTGCCTGCCGCCCGAGGCCCACGTGGTCGGCAGTCCCCGGCTGCGGGCGGCCGGACGCCCGTACCCGACCGTGCAGGTCAAGGTGATCGACCAGGCCGGCACGCCGTTGCCGGCCGGGCAGGTCGGCGAGGTTTGCCTGCGCACGCCGGCGCGGATGCTGGAGTACTGGGGCCTGCCCGAGGCGACCGCCGCGACGCTGGTCGACGGCTGGATCCATACCGGCGATGCCGGCCACCTCGACGAGGACGGCTATGTCTTCATCAGCGACCGGCTCAAGGACATGATCATCGTCGGCGGGGAGAACATCTACCCCGCCGAGATCGAGAACGTGCTCGGCAAGCATCCTGCGGTGGCCGATGTCGCGGTGATCGGCATTCCCGACGATCGGTTCGGCGAGGCGGTCATGGCCTTCGTCTCGGCCCGCCCCGACGAGCAGCTGCGGCCCCGGGACCTGCTGGTGTTCGCCCGGGATCGCCTGGCCAGCTTCAAGATCCCGTCCCGCTTCGAGTTCGTGGACGCGGTGCCACGCAATCCCAGCGGCAAGATCCTGCGCCGCGAGCTGCGCGACCGCTACTGGGCCGACCGCGACCGCCAGGTCAACTAGCCGAGGGGGAATTGTGCGACTCACGCGGGACGCTGTCTGCGCGGACATCGCCGAGCAGCTGTACATGGAACCGGAGGAGGTCGCTGCCAGCGAGAGCTTCTTCGACGAGGGCCTGGACTCCGTAGGGTTGCTGACCCTAGTCGAACGCTGGCGCGAACTCGGAGCCGAGGTCGCGTTCGTCGACCTGGCCGAGCGGCCGACGCTGGACGCGTGGTGGCAGGTGCTGGCCCGTGACTGAGCTCGCACTGACCGCCGCGCAACACGGCATCTGGACCGGCCAGCAGCTGGACCCGCGGTCCCCGGCCTACAACACCGCCGAATACATCGAGATCCACGGCCCGGTGGACGTGGACCTGTTGATGGCGGCGATTCAACGGGCCGTCGCCGACGCCGAGGCACTGTCCGCGCGGTTCATCGACACCGACGACGGGCCCCGCCAGATCCTCGAACCGCGCCCGTGGTCGGTGCACGTCGCCGACGTGACCGAACAGGCCGCGCTGGACTGGATGGCCTCGGACGTGGCCAAGCTGGTGGACCTGGCGGACGATCCGCTGTTCGCGCACGCGGTCTTCCGCGTCGCCGAGGACCGTTTCCTGTGGTACCACCGGGTGCACCACATCCTGCTGGACGGCTACGGACTGGCGCTGGTCGCCCGACGCGTGGCCGAGGTCTACACCGCCCTGGCCGAGGGTCGGCAGCCCGCCGAGCACGAGTTCGGAACCTTGGCCTCGGTCGTCGACGAGGACGTAACGTACCGGGAAGGCCCGCTACACCAACGGGATGGCGACTTCTGGGTGGACTACCAGCAGACCCGGCCGGCGCCGGCCACGTTGGCCGGTCGGACCGCCCCGCTGGCCCGGAACGTCGTGCGGGCGGTCGCCGACATCGACCGGCCGACCTCCGATCTGCTGCGTGACGTCGCCAAGAGCGCACGGGCCAACTGGACCGAAGTGCTCTGCGCCGCCATCGCGACCTACCTGCGCCGGATGACCGGCGCGGCGGAGATCTCCCTCGCGTTGCCGGTGATGCTGCGCACAGGCTCGGTGGCGCTGCGCGTGCCGTGCATGGTGCTCAACGTCGTACAGGTATGGACCGACTTCACCGAGAACCCCAGCCTGGTCGCCGTGACCACCCAGGTGGCCACCCATCTGCGGCGCAGCCGCCGGCATCACCGCTACCGCTACGAACAGCTGCGCCGGGACCTACGGCTGGTCGGCAGCCAGCGCAAACTGTTCGGACCGTCGGCCAACATCATGCCGTTCGACTACGGCCTGCGCTTCGCCAGCAATCCCAGCGTGGTCCGCAACGTCTCCGCCGGCCTGGTCGAGGACCTGGCGTTCAACGTCTACGACCGCGCCGACGGCCAGGGGCTGCGCATAGCCCTGGACGGCAACCCCAACCTGTACTCCCCCGCGAATCTCGCCGCCCACGTGCGGCGGTTCGGTGTCGTGCTGCGGCGGCTGTTGGAGCTGCCGGAGAAGCCGGTCGGCGAGGTCGATCTCCTGCTCGACGACGAGCGGGACCTGCTGCTGCACAAGTGGAACGACACCGAGCGGGCGTGGCCGGCCGGCACCGTGGTCGACCTGCTCGACGCTCGCGTGGCCACCACACCCGATGCGACCGCGCTCGTCGCGTGCGACGGAACATTCAGCTATCGGGAGCTCGACGACCGGGTCAGGCGGCTGGCCGGGGTGCTGGCCGCGCGAGGTGCCGGTCCCGGCGACGTGGTCATGCTGCTGTTGCCGCGCACGGCCGACGCGATCATCGCGCTGTTCGCCGTATTGCGCACCGGGGCCGCGTATCTGCCGGCCGACCCGGACTATCCGGCCCGCCGCATCGAGTACCTGATCTCCGACGCGCACCCCCGCCTGGTGGTCACCACCACCGCGCTCGGGGGCGACCTCACCGCGCCGACGGTGCTGCTCGACGATCTCGACGAGAAGGCCACCGTGGCCGAGCTGCCGGTGATCGACCCGGACCAGCCGCTGTGCCTGATCTACACGTCCGGCTCGACCGGGCAGCCCAAGGGCGCAGTGATCACCCATCGGGCCATGGTGAACCTGTTCCACCACCACCGAACCGAGATGATCGCATCGGAGCGGACCAAGGCCGCGCTGACCGCCTCGCTGTCCTTCGACACGTCGTGGGAGGGCCTGTTGTGGCTGCTGGCCGGCCACGAGCTGCACTTCGTCGACGACGACGTCCGCCGTGACCCGGCCGACCTGCTCGACTACGTGCACGAGCACCGGATCGACTTCCTGGACGTCACCCCCACCTACGCCACCGAACTGCTGGCCGCCGGACTGCTCGAACCCGGCCGGCACCGGCCGGCGGTGCTCGCGCTCGGCGGCGAGGCGGCCGGTCCGGGGCTGTGGACGGCGCTGCGGACGGCACCGGACATCGACAGCTTCAACCTCTACGGGCCCACCGAATGCACCGTGGACACCACGTGGGCGCGGCTGGCCGACAGTCCGACGCCGGTCATCGGCCGGCCCATCGGCAACGCACGCTGCTATGTGCTCGACGAAGGGCAGCGGCTGCTGCCGCCGGGCGCGGCCGGCGAGCTGTGCCTGGCCGGCGTGCCCGTCTCGGCCGGCTACCACAACCGGCCCGAGCTGACCGCCGAACGGTTCGCGCACACGGAGTTCGGCCGCCTTTACCGCACCGGCGACCTGGCCCGGTGGCGGGCCGACGGGCAGCTGGAGTACCTGGGTCGGGTCGACGAGCAGCTCAAGGTGCGGGGTTTCCGCATCGAACCGGGCGAGATCGAGGCGGCGCTGCTCACGCATCCGGCCGTCGGGCAAGCCGCGGTGCTCGCTCAGGCCGATCGCCTGGTCGCCTACGTGGTGCCCGGCAAGGACGAGCCCGACCCCGCCGCGCTGCGACGGCACCTCGCCGAGCGGCTGCCGGACTACATGGTGCCGCCGGTGTACGTGACGCTCGACCGGCTGCCGACCACCACCAGCGGCAAGCTGGACCGGGCCGCGTTACCGGCGCCGACGATCGCGGCCACCGCCGGCCGCACGCCGAGCACCGAGCGGGAAAGGTCCCTGTGTGCGCTGTTCGCCGACACGCTGGGCCTGCCGGAGGTCGGCGTGGACGACGATTTCTTCGCGCTCGGCGGCCATTCCCTCCTGGTGGCACGGCTACTTCGCGGCATCCGGGACCAGTTCGGCACGCGATTGGGCATCCGAGATGTCTTCGATGCGCCCACGGTCGCGCACCTGGTCCAGCGCATGGACACCGACACCCCGGTCCGGCATCCATGGGAAGGCATCGACCTGGCCGCTGAAGTACGGCTCGATCCCGAGATCGTCCCGACCGGCGCACCTCGCACCGGGCCGCCGCGCTCAGTGTTGCTGACCGGGGCCACCGGCTTCCTCGGCGCATTCCTGTTACGGGAGCTGCTGGACCGAACCGACGCCCGCGTGCACTGCCTGGTCCGGGCGGACGACACCGCGGCGGCCGAGGAACGGCTACGCGCCTCGCTGCGCCGCTATGGACTGTCCGAAAAGGACTTGGACCGAGTGGTTCCAGTGCCCGGCGACCTCGCCGAACCGGGGCTGGGGCTGTCGGCCGAGGACTTCCGCCGCCTGACGGAGGTCGATGTCGTGCTGCACAACGGCGCATGGGTGAACCACCTTGAGCCCTACGCCCGCCTACGTGCCGCGAACGTGACCGGCACCGAAGAGGTCCTCCGCTTGGCGGCCATCGGCGGCGCCGTGGTGCACTTCGTGTCCACCTGCGACACAGTCGTGGCGGTGGACGGCAATCCACCCGTGCTGGACGAGAGCCGCCGGGTAGCGCCGGAGTCGTTGCTGGCCAACGGTTACATCGCGAGCAAGTGGGTGTCGGAAGGACTGGTTCTCGCGGCGGCCGAACGCGGCCTGCCGGTGGCCGTGCACCGCCCGAGCCGCGTCGGCGGCCATTCCGTCACCGGCGTCGGCAACCCGGACGATGCGTTCTGGAGCCTGGTCCGAGCCATGCTGGTGCTCGGCGCGGCCCCGGACACGGGTGGCCACGTCGACCTCGTGCCGGCCGACCGCGTGGCCGCCGCCATCGTGCACTTGTTACCGGGTCACGGCCTGACCTACCACCTGACCACTCCGAAACCCCTTGCCGTGTCAACGGTGCTGAATCGACTCCGGGACCGTGGTCACACCATCGCCGAGGTGTCGGCCACCGAGTGGGCACGACGACTGGACGCGGCCGCCGAGCACGACGACAGTCTCGCGCTGGCCGCCACGCACGTGCACACTCGCCCCGCCGACGCCGCCGTCGCGTTCGGGCGGCACAACGTCGAGGCGGCCGGCATCGAGTTCCCGCCGATCGAGGGCGCGGTGCTCGACGCCTACCTGGACCACTTCGGTCACACCGGATTCTTCCCACCGCCGGGAGGTCGGCCATGACCGCCACCGCCACTCCTCTCGCGACCGTGCGGAACTGGATCGGGCTCGCTGTCATCCTGGCCGCGACGTTCATGGGCCAGGTCGACGGCTTCATCGTGGTCATCGCGGCCCCCTCGATCCAGCGCGACCTGCCGGCGAGCTTCTGGCAGATCCAACTCGTCGGCGCGGCCTACGTGCTGGCCTGCGCCGCCGGCCTGATCACCGGCGGCCGACTGGGCGACCGCCACGGCCGCCGCCGGGTGTTCCTGCTCGGCGTGGCCGTGTTCACGCTCGCGTCACTGGTCTGTGGGCTGGCCCCGACCGCGCCGACGCTCATCGCGGCGCGGTTCGCCCAGGGCATCGGGGCCGCCGCGCTGATCCCACAGGAACTCGCTCTGATCCGCGGCATCTTCCTCGACGACGCCCAGCGCGCGAAGGCCATCCGGTGGTACGGCGTGGTGTTGGGCTTCGGCGTCATCTTCGGCCTGGCCGGCGGCGGCCTGTTGGTGCACTGGGACCTCGCCGGTCTGGGCTGGCGCACGGCGTTCCTGATCAACGTGCCCATCGGCGCGCTGATCCTCGCGTTCGGCTCCCGCACCGTCGCGGAGACCCGGGTCGACGGCTCCCCCGCCCTCGATCTCGTCGGTGCCGGCCTGACCGCGCTCGCGCTGCCGGCCCTGCTGCTGCCGCTGATCCTCGGCCAGCAGACCGGGTGGATCTGGCTCAGCCTGCCCATCGGCGTCGTGCTGGCCGCGATCCTGTTCCGTCAGCAGCGGTCCCGCCGGGAGCCGCTGTTCCCGATCCCCGTGCTCACCGCGCCGGGCCTGCCGGCCGGGCTGGCCGCCATCGGCACGTTCTTCGCCGGCAACGCCGGACTGTTCCTCATCTTCACCTACTACCTGCAGACCGGTCTCGACCGGGACGCGCTCACCGCCGGCCTGATGTTCGTGCCGCTGGGCATCGGCTTCGTCGCCGGCTCGGCGGCCAGCGGCCGAGTCGCGGCCCGGTTCGGCAAGAGCCTCCCGACCGCGGGCTGTCTGTTCCTCGCCGCCGTGCTTACCGTGCAACTCGCGGTCGTGCACGCCCAGCCGGATGCTCAGACGGCGCTGCTGGGGATCGCGATCGGCGTCGTCGGGCTGGCGCAGGGGCTGGTGGTGTCGCCGCTGATCGCCGGGATCTTCGACCGGATCTCCCCTGCCGACGCGGGTGCTGTCTCCGGCGCGGCGTCGACCGTGACGCAGATCGGCCTGGCCAGCGGCTTTGCCGCCGTCGGCAGCTGGTACCAGCTATTCCTCGACGGTGACGACACGCTCGGCGGGCAGGTGTTCGCTTACTCCGCCTCGATCCTGGTGCTGGTCGTGCTCGCGGTCGTCACGAGTCTGCTGTGCGCGCGCCGGGAACCGAACACCACTCCCGAACGACCTGTGTGACAACAGCGAAAATCGTGGAAGGACAGGACATGCAGCGCAAACCCGCCGCCGTGCTGGTGATCGCCGCCCTCGCGCTGACGGTGACCGCGTGCGGCGGGGCCTCGACCCCGGCGACCGACGCCGCCACCACCCTGGCCGCGGGCGAGGGCAAGACGCACTACCCGCTGACCATCACCAACTGCGGCAAGCAGTACACGTTCAGCAAGGCCCCGAGTCGAGTCGTGGTGATGAACGGCGGCTCCGTGGCCGAGGTATCCTCGCTTCTCGCGTTGGGACTGGGCAACCGGGTCGTGGCCAACGCGCAGAACTACGGCGCCTCGGACGTGCCCGGCCGGGCGGACGCGATCAAGGCACTGCCCACCGGCGGCATCAAGCTCAACGACCAGCAGGACATTCCCCGCGAGGCGATGCTCAGCCTGCGCCCGGACTTCGTGATCTCCACCTACGAAGGCGGTTTCTCGTCCGACAACGGCTTCGCCACCCGCGACGACCTGGCCAAGGTCGGCGCGAACACCTACGTCCCGGAGCACGCCTGCGGCGCGACCGGCATGGTCGCCGGCAACCCCACCATCCAGAACAGCTACGACCTGCTCGGGGACCTGGGCAAGATCTTCGACGTGCCGGGCAAGGCCGACCAGGTGATCGCCGCATCGCGGCAGAAGGCCACCGCCGCCGCCGACAAGGTGCGGGGCAAGCCGGCCCGCAACGTCATGCTGGTGTTCCCCGGCATGGGCGCGGACGACTTCAGCTCCATCGCCGCCGCCGGCATGTGGAACGACATCCTGGCCAAGGCCGGCGCCACCAACCCGTTCAACGACCCGGCCGGCGCCGAGTTCGCCACCGTCAGCAAGGAGAAGCTGGCCACCGCCCCGATCGACGCGCTCATCGTGGTCAACTACATGAACCCCGACCCGGACGGCTCGGCCAAGAAGATCCTTGCCCAGTTCCCACAGTGGGACGCCACCAAGAACAACCGCTTCCTCGTGCTGTCCGACTCCATCTACCTGGGACCGAGCAACGACGTCGCGGTGGACAAGATCGCGCGCCTCGTCCATCCGGACGCGTTCTGAGATGACGTCGACCCGCGCCCGCGCCATCGGGCACGCCCCGCTGCACCGAATCGCCCTCGGCCCCGCCCTGGTGATCGCCGCCGCCGGGTTGGTCCTGGTGATGCTGGTCTCGGCCTGCGTCGGCGCGGTGACCGTGCCGCTGGCCGACACCTGGCACGTGGTGCTCGCCCACGTCACCGGCAACACCGCCGGTCTCGACCCGGCGACCGACCAGATCGTGTGGCAGTACCGGATGCCGCGCGTGCTGCTGGCCGCCTGCTGCGGCATCGGGCTGTCGGTCGCCGGCGTCGTGCTGCAGGCTGTGGTGAACAACCCGCTGGCCGACCCGTACGTGCTCGGACTGTCTTCCGGCGCGTCGCTGGGCGCGGTCGCGGTGATCGTGGGCCTCGGCGGCGTCGTTGGCGGCGTCGGCACCTCGACCGCCGCGTTCCTCGGCGCGATGCTGGCCATCGGCGCGGTGCTGCTGCTGGGCCAGCAGCGGGGACGGCTCGTGCCGACCCGGGTGGTGCTGGCCGGCGTCGCGGTCGGCTACCTACTGCTCGCCGCCACGAACTACCTCCAGCTTCGGGCGAATCCCAACCAGCTCCGGGAAGTCATGTTCTGGACGCTGGGCAGCGTCGCCGGGGCCACGTGGGACCAACTCGGTCTCGTGATGGCCGTGGTGCTCGGCTCGACCGCCGGCCTGCTGATGTTCGGGCGGCGGCTCAACGTGCTGGGCGCAGGCGACGAGCAGGCCACCGCGCTCGGCGTGGACGTGCGCGCGCTGCGACTGGGTCTGCTCGCGGTGGCCTCGCTGCTGACCGGCGTGCTGATCGCCAACGCCGGCGGGATCGGCTTCGTGGGCTTGATGATCCCGCACCTCATGCGGCTGACCTTCGGCGTCGACCACCGTCGGGTGCTGCCGATGGCGGCCCTGATCGGTGGCGCGTACCTGGTCGCGGTGGATCTGCTGTCGCGCACGGCGGACGCGCCGAACGAGTTGCCGCTGGGGATCTTCACCGCCGCCTTCGGCGCCCCGTTCTTCCTGTGGCTGCTACGCCGAAACCAGAGCATCGGAGGGGGCACGTGACCCGGCTGGACATCGCCGGGCTCGCCGTGGACCTGGCCGGCGTCCCCGTGCTGCGGGACGTCGATCTGACCGTGGAACCGGGATGCCTGCTCGGGTTGGTGGGCCCCAACGGCAGCGGCAAGTCCACGCTGCTGCGCACCATCTACAAATCCGTGCGGCCGCTCGCGGGCACGGTCCTGATCGACGGCGACGACGTGCGCGGGCTGTCCACCCGCGCCGCTGCGCAGCGCACCGGCGCAGTGCTCCAGGACGCCGCCGGCCCGGGAGGGTTGACCGTGGCGGAAACCGTGGCGCTCGGCCGGAACCCGCACCACGGGCTGCTGACCCGGGAGTCCATGTCGGACCGCGACGCGATCGACGACGCGCGTCGCACGCACCGGCATGACACCGTTCGCGGGCCGTCCGGTCACCTTGCGCGTGCCCTGGCTCAGCGGCCCCGGCTGTTGGTGACTGACGAGGTGACCAATCACCTCGACATTCGGGCCCGGTTCGAAATGCTGGAGCTCGTGCGTGGTCTCGGCGTCACCACCGTGGCCGTGCTGCACGAGCTCGACCTGGCCGCGCGGTGCTGCGACCGGATCGTCGTCCTCGACGCGGGCCGGGTCGCCGCAGCCGGCCCGGTGCTCGACGCCCTGACTCCCGAGGTGCTGCATGACGTGTTCGGTGTGCACGCATCAGCGGACCGGCACGACGACGGCGTCATCCGGATCAGGTACGACGCCAAGCCGCTGGCCGCCCGCGGCGATTGACCCTGCTGACGGCCAGGCCTATCGCCGGAAGGCCATCGCAGTCCCCACCACGAAGGGCGGCGCCCCATGGACGGTTGTTCCTGCGGGCACGGAGGTTCGTGCAGTTGCCCGTCGGGTTGCAGCTGCGGCTGCAACGGTTGATCGCGCGACGCTCAGGCAGCGTTGTGCCGGCCGGTCGGCCGCAGCGGACCGCCGCCCCGCCGACCGCGCTCGGCTGGCGCACGCGACGTGGTGACGCCGTCGACGGCTCGGTCGTCGTCAGCCTGCCGGACCCGGCTCGGCTCCCCGAAGCCACTGTCCTGACGGCGTATCACCCACAGCAGCGCCAGCCCAACCACCAGCAGTCCGTGCGAAACGACCCGCGAGAGGCCGACCTGGCCGTCGATGAGGTCGTGCGCGGAGAAAGCGGCCAGCGCGACCAGGAAGCCGGTCAGCACGGGCAGCATGCCCACCACCGCCCGAGGTCGCATCGCCGCCCACAGCAGGCCGACGCCCAGCGCAAGATTCCACGCCGTGCTCTCGTTGAACAGGTGACCGCCCATCACCATGCCCGGCATGACCTGGTCGGCCCCGAACACCTCGGCCACACCGAGCGCGATCTGCACCAGCGCAACCAGGCCCAGCGCGATCCGCGACCAGTGCACGCGCGGGATCGACGCGGGCGCGTCCTCCAGGATCCGCGCGGCGAGGTCGGGCACCGCCCCGACCGGTCGCACCCGCAGGGTGCGGGTCAGCCGGCTCGCCTCGGCCGACCACGCCTGGCACGCGGCGCACTCCTCCAGGTGCAGGTCCGTCGACGCGGCCGGCACCGGCTCCTGCTCGCCGTCCATGCGCGCGGAAAGGGCCTCGCGGCAGGTCATACAGTCCACAGAGAGGTAGTCGGGTGGCGTGGGCATTAAGTTCCCGTTTCCGTTCACATCGCGTTGTCCTGTTCCCGGCCGAACGCGAGCAGGTCCTCCCGGGCCCGGAACACCCGCGACCGGATGGTGCCCACCGGGCAGCCGCACACCTCGGCGGCCTCCGCGTAGGACAGACCCAGCACCTGCGTCAGCAGCAACGCCTCGCGCCGCTCCGGCTCCAGGGCGTCCAGCAGCATGCGCAGCTCGACGACGTCCTCGAAACTCCCGATGGCCCGCTCGGGCGTCTCCGCGGTCTGGTGCCAGTCCGGCACGTCGGCCAGCCTCGGCCGCGCCGACGCGGTGCGGATCTGGTCCACCACGACGCGGCGGGCGATGGACAACAGCCAGGTCCGGGCCGAGGAGCGGCCGGCGAACCGGTGCAGCGAGCCCATGGCCCGCAGGTAGGTCTCCTGGGTCAGGTCGTCCGCGCCCGCGGGGCCGGCCAGGTGCGCCACGAACCGCCACACGTCCCGCTGCGTCGCCCGCACCCACGCCGCCAGCGCCGCCCCATCGCCGCGACCGGCGTCGAACGCGAGCTTGGTGATCAGTTCGTCGCCAGCCGCGTGGTGGTCTCTGGGCACGGCGAACACCGTAATGCATCCCCATACCTCGGCAGACTGATCCGGAGCGCATTTGAGAAATCCGCATCAACCGGGAACCAACCGCGACCGGTACACGACTTGTATGGTGTGCGGCCGCATTCGCGCAGCGCGAGCGCCCGCTCTCGACGACAGCTCACCTTCCTGGGAGAGAACCTACCGATGGCCGAGAACACCTACACCGTGCAGGGCATGACCTGCGGCCACTGCGTCAGCTCGGTGACCGAGGAGGTCAGCGAGGTGAGCGGCGTGCGGCAGGTGGACGTCAACCTGGCCACCGGCCGGCTGACCGTGGTCAGCGACGTCGACGTGCCGGCGGCCGACATCCGCGCCGCCGTCGAGGAGGCCGGCTACCAGCTGGTCGGCTGACACCCGGGCCTGTCGGCGTGGAGGCGGCGGGCCACCCACTCTCCATGGAGGAGCCTCGATGACATCCGCGACCCAGCTCGCCCGGCACGAGGTCGAGCTGTCCATCGGCGGCATGACCTGCGCCTCCTGCGCGAACCGCATCGAACGCAAGCTCAACAAGGTGGACGGCGTCACCGCCACCGTCAACTACGCCACCGAGAAGGCCAAGGTCACCTACCCGGCTACGCTCGCGCCCGAGGATCTGGTCCAGGTCGTCGAGGCCGCCGGTTACACCGCCACGCTGCCGACACCGGTCGAGCAGCTGGCCGAGCCCGAGGATCCGACCCAGCCGCTACGGCAGCGGCTGACCGTCTCAGCGACGCTGGCCGCGCCGGTGATCCTGCTGGCGATGATCCCTGCACTGCAGTTCACGAACTGGCAGTGGCTGTCGCTGGCGCTGGCCAGCCCGGTCGTGGCCTGGGGCGCGCTGCCGTTCCATCGGGCGGCGTGGGCGAACCTGAAGTACGGCGCGTTCACCATGGACACGCTGATCTCGCTGGGCGTCGGCGCGGCCTACCTCTGGTCCCTGTACGCCCTGTTCCTCGGCGACGCCGGCAAGCCCATGGCCACCGGCATGCCGGGCATGCCCGGGCTCATCATCGAGATGGCCGGCACGCCGATCTATCTGGAGGTCGCCGCCGGGGTGACCACGTTCATCCTGGCCGACCGCTACTTCGAGGCTCGCGCCAAGCGTCGGTCCGGCGCCGCCCTGCGGGCGCTGCTGGATCTGGGCGCGAAGGACGTTGCCGTGCTCAGTGACGGCAAGGAACACCGCGTGCCGCTGGGCCAACTGCGGGTCGGCGACCAGTTCGTGGTCCGTCCCGGCGAGAAGATCGCCACCGACGGAGTCGTCACCGAGGGCAGCTCCGCCGGCGACCTGAGCCTGCTCACCGGCGAGTCCGTCCCGGTCGAGGTGCAGCCAGGCGAGGCCGTGGTCGGCGCGACGGTGAACGCCGGCGGCCGGCTGATCGTGCGGGCGACCCGGATCGGCGCGGACACGCAGCTGGCGCAGATGGCCAAGCTGGTCCAGGAGGCGCAGACCGGCAAGGCGGCGGTGCAGCGCCTGGCCGATCGCGTGTCCGGGGTTTTCGTGCCGGCGGTGATCATGCTGTCGCTGTTCGCCCTGGTCTGCCAGCTGGCCACCGACCACACCGCCGACACGGCGTTCACCGCGGCGGTCGCCGTGCTGATCATCGCCTGCCCGTGCGCGCTGGGCCTGGCCACCCCCACCGCCCTGCTGGTCGGCACCGGCCGGGGCGCGCAGCTGGGCATCCTGATCAAGGGCCCGGAGGTGCTGGAGTCCACCCGACGCGTGGACACCATTGTGCTGGACAAGACCGGCACCGTCGCCGAGGGGCGGATGAGCCTGGTCGACGTGCACGTTGTCGACGGAGCATCAGAGGAGGAGGTGCTGCGTCTGGCCGGTGCGCTGGAGGACGCCTCGGAGCATCCGATCGCGCGGGCGATCGCCACCGGCGCGGCGGCACGGGTCGGTGAACTGCCCACGGTTGACGATTTTCGTAACGACGAAGGCCTTGGCGTCCAAGGAATTGTCGCGGACCGCAAGGTGCAGGTCGGCCGGTGGGCGTTGCCACTGAACGAATCCTTGACGATGGCCAAGCAGGCCGCCGAGCGGGCCGGCCGCACTGCCGTCGTGGTGGCGTGGGACGGCTCGGCACGGGCCGTGCTGGTCGTCGCCGACACCGTGAAGCCAACCTCCGCCGAGGCCGTCGCCGGCCTGAAGTCGTTGGGGCTCCATCCGATTCTGCTCACCGGCGACAACACCGAGGTGGCCCGTGCGGTCGCCGCCGAGGTCGGCATCGACGAGGTCATCGCCGAGGTGCTGCCCAAGGACAAGGTCGAGGTGATCGCCCGGTTGCAGCGCGAGGGCCGGGTCGTCGCCATGGTCGGCGACGGCGTGAACGACGCCGCCGCGCTGGCCAAGGCCGATCTGGGCCTCGCCATGGGCACCGGCGCCGACGTGGCCATCGAGGCCAGCGACCTCACGCTGGTGCGCGGCGACCTGCGGGCCGCCGTCGACGCCATCCGGCTGTCGCGACGGACCCTCGGCACCATCAGGGGCAACCTGTTCTGGGCGTTCGCCTACAACGTGGCCGCGCTACCGCTGGCCGCGCTGGGCCTGCTCAACCCGATGCTCGCCGGCGCGGCGATGGCGTTCTCCTCGGTGTTCGTCGTCAGCAACAGCCTACGGCTACGCCACTTCCGCTGACGCCGGGGCGGAACCCGCCCCGGCGTCGGCGACGGCTACTCGCTGGCGCTCTTGGTCGACGG
>NZ_KK037166.1:10632732-10658252 GCF_000568255.1 Kutzneria sp. 744 | reverse complement strand
GCACGCGGCCGGCGCGCCGGCCGCGTGCCGCGATCACCACCCCCAGCGCGAGTCCGAGGATGCCGACCACCAGCCCGGCGCCGCCCAGCCAGCGGGCGGTGGTGTCCGGGTTTGTCGTGGCGGCGGCATCAGCGGGCTTGGCCGGACCGGAGTCGGCGTCGTCCGAGACAAGGGTGATCGTCGGCGCGGGGTGCTCGGGCTCCTGCGCGCCGTCGGCCGCGGGCGCGTCGATCCACCGCACGACGTCACCGTTGCTGTAGGTCTGCACGGCCTTGAACGTCAACTTGTCGGTGTTGTCGGCCAACGGGCCGGCCAGCACCGGGAACCGCAGGAACTCGCCGGGCTTGACCTGGGTGCCCGGGTCAGCGGTCCAGGTGACGGTCTGCACGGCGTTCTTCACGTCGGAGTTGTTCTGGTGCACCGGCGTGGGCAGTGTCGCCATGGCGACGACGGCCGTCCAGCCCGGGATCGGTGTCATGCTGGCCTCCGGCACCGGGTGGTCGAGCGGGAAGCTGACCTCCAGCTTGACCACGCCGGCCGAGTCCTCCTCGTTGGGCACGCGGAAGGTGATGGTCGACTCATCGCCCTTGATGGCCTGGCCGGGATCGGTCTCCACGTGTGCGGCGGCGATCCCCGCGCCCAGCAGGGCGGTGGCGAGCGTGACGGTGGCGACGGCGCCGACCCGGCTCAACGCGCGCGAGGGTGAACGAAGTGACATGGCTCCTGACTCCTGTCAGTACGGTGGGGTGTAAGGGATTCAGGAGTCGGACGGGGGCCCGCGGCGGGTTCGGACCCGACGGAGCACAACCATGATCTCGGTGCTCGGGCACTGGGCGACCACCGGCACAGCAGCCGGCGTCCGCGCTGGCAGTGCCGGGATCGGGCGCGGCAGAACCGCCGCGAGCGCGGCGGTGAGCGCGCGCAGAACCGCGTCGGCGTGGGTGAGGATGACCGCGAGAATCGCGGTGGCCAGCACGTGGGCGATCGCCATCGGCACCGGCCCGGCCATCGCGTGGCCGGCCAACAGCGCCTCGTGGCTGGTGGCGTTGACTGACAACAGGCTGTGCACCGCGAGTTGCGTGCCACCCAGCACCGCGAACAGGACGCCACGTCCGCGGAGTCGCTCGGCCAGCAGCGTGCCCGCGCCGGCGAGCAGCACCGTCGGCAGCAGGAACAGCCCGAGGTCGGGCACACCACCGCCCGCCGCGACGTGCGCGGTGATCGTCAAGGCAGCCGAGGCGCCGGCCAGCAGGCAGCCCCGCACCGCGCGGAGCGCGGGATCGGCAGGGCGCGAAGCGGCAGGCACCGCCGCAGCCTAGCCACGCCGGACCGGGGACCAGTGACACCCTCACCTGCGGACCGGTGAGATGGCCTTGCGGCGGCGCCGACGCGGGTGCGCGACTATGGCGTTCGCAGGAGTAATCGGCCGGTCGAGCACAGCCAGTGATCAGCAGCGGAACGTGGACAGTTGGTGGATCCGGTCGATGCCGCCGACTCGGCCGACACTGGTGTGAGGCCCCCCGGTTACCCGGAGTCTCCGGGCAACCGGGGGGCCTCAAGGAGCAGACCGGTCGCGTTCGAACAAGGAACGGGCCGTGCCGGCACACGGCCCGCGCCTCACATCGGACTTACTTCTGCACTGGCAGCGGGTCGCACTTCACCGGCTTGCCCGGCGCCGGCTGGGTGGTGACCGGCGCGGACTTGGTGACCGGCCCGTTGGGCTGTCCCGGCTTGATGATGACGCAGATCACGCACTTCTTGCCCGGCTGCGTGACCGTTCCCGTCCCCTCGCCGGCAGCGGTCGTGCCTGGCTTGCCGGGCGGCGGGCAGACCGGGCACTGCCCCGGCTTGCCGGTGCTGGTGGTGCCCTGCTCGGCACCGTCACCCGGGTGCTTCTTGATGATGCAAATGACGCACCCCTTGCCCGGATCGGGCAGCGTGACCATGCCCTTGTCGGGCTGGCCGGGCTTGCCGATCACCACGCAGCCGGCCGGCGGTTTCGGGTTGCTCGGCGTCGATGTCGCGGCGAACGCCGGCGCACCCACCAGTGCCACGGCGACCATCGCCGCAGCCGGCACTCCGATGCGGCGGGCCCAACGACCAGGCGTCGACCTCATACCGTGTCCTCCTTCTCGCTCGATGACAGACATGGGGCAGCGAACCAGGACAGTGGTTACCGCCCGGGAACAAGCGCTGTTACCGCGGCAAAACAGCCGGCGCGCCAGACTGGGGCCCATGCGCGTGCTGGTCGTCGACGACCACCAGGAACTGGCCGAGACGGTCGCCGCCGGGTTGCGACGCGAGGGCATGGCCGTGGACGTGGTGTTCGACGGCGGCCAGGCGCTGCTGCGCACCTGGGACAACGGCTACGACGTAGTGGTCCTGGACCGTGACCTGCCGGTGGTGCACGGCGACGAGGTGTGCCGGCGGATGATCGAGCGGGGCGCGCACAGCCGGGTGCTGATGCTCACCGCGGCCGGCACCATCGAGAACCGGGTGCAGGGCCTGAGCATGGGCGCGGACGACTACCTGCCAAAGCCGTTCGCGTTCGCCGAGCTGGTGGCCAGGATTCGAGCGCTGGCCCGGCGTTCGCAGCCACCGGTGCCGCCCATGCTCATCCACGGCGACCTGCACCTGGACCCGGCGCTGCGGACGGTCACCCGCGGCGGCCGACGGCTCGCGTTGACCCCCAAGGAGTTCACCGTGCTGGAGCTGCTGCTGTCCGCGCAGGGCGCGGTGGTGTCGCCGGAACGGCTGCTGGAACGCGGCTGGGACGAAGCCGCCGACCCGTTCACGCAGACGGTGAAGGTCACCGTCAGCCGGCTGCGGCAGAAGCTGGGCGATCCACCGGTGATCGACACCGTCCCGCGCGGCGGCTACCGGATATGAGCATCGGCGGATTTCTCGAGCGGTGGCGGCTGGAGCGGCGCAGCGTCCGGGTCCGGCTGACGGCGCTCTACAGTGGACTGTTCCTGCTCACCGGGACGATGCTGCTGGCGATCACCTACGTGCTCACCAACTCGATGGCGGTCAGCGGCAAGCCGGGGACGGGCGCCGGCACATCGAAGGTGCTGATCATGCCACCGAATCTCAAGTCGGTGAACGGCCTGGTGAAGGAGGCGCTGGTATCGCAGCGGGCCGACGTGCTCAACGCGTTGCTTGTCGAGTCGGCCGTCGCGCTCGGCATCATGGCGGTCGTGTCGGTGTTGCTGGGCTGGCTGATGGCCGGCCGCGTGCTCCGTCCACTCCGGACGATGAGCCACCGGGTCCGCCACCTGTCCGAGGAGAACCTGCATGAGCGCCTGGCCTTGGCCGGCCCGCCGGACGAGCTCAAGGACCTCGCCGACACCTTCGACGGGTTGCTCGCCCGGCTGGAGACCGCGTTCAAGGCGCAGCGCCTGTTCGTTGCCAACGCCTCGCACGAGCTGCGTACGCCGCTCACGTTGGAACGCACGCTGATCGAGGTCTCGCTCGCCGACCCCGAGCCGACCGTGGAGTCGCTTCAGGACACCTACCGCCGACTGCTGGCCAACAGCCGGCGCCAGGAAAACCTGATCGAGGCGCTGCTGATGCTGGCGCGCAGTCAGCGGGGCATCGAGTCACGCCAGCCGGTCGACCTGGCCGTGCTGGTCAAGGAGGTGGTCGCCACCCGGGAGGACGACCACGTGCGACTGGACACGGACCTCACTTCCGCCACCGTGTCCGGCGATTCGCATCTGCTCGAACGGCTCGTGGTCAACCTCGTCGACAATGCCTTGCGGCACAATGTGCCGGACGGATGGGTGGCCGTCCGCACGGGCACGCCCGGCGGCTGGCCGACGCTGTGCGTGGTCAACGGCGGCCCGGTGATCCGACCGGATCAGATCGCCGAACTCGTGCAGCCGTTCCGCCGGCTCGACGGCGAACGCCGGAGGCGGCAGGGCCTGGGCCTCGGGCTGTCCATCGTCGCCGCGATCACCACTGCTCACGGTGGACGGCTGACCGCGTGCCCCGTGCCCGGCGGAGGCCTCCGTGTCGACGTGACGCTGCCACCCGTGCCCGTGCCGACGCGCCGCCACGCGGTGCTGGATGCGACCGCTTCTTAGCTTGTCGTTCAAGGAACTGGTCGTCGAACTGTGGGTCTGTACCGACGACAGCAACCAGAAGTGGAGCCGGCAGCCGGTTGAGGAACGGCTCCAGCTCCTGGCCGGCCCGTCCGGCCCGCGGTTCGTCCCCTGCCCGGACACGCAGCCCACGGCGAGGGCTACGTGTCGGGCTCTACGAGCGGCGGTGGGTTAGCTGTCCATTTAGGACAGCTCGCGGTTCCCGCACGGTGCTGTCAGCGATGGCGCAGTCGATCGGTTGCCTGCCGCCCACAGTCACGACCCTCGAGACTGCGACGACCCGGTCGCCCGGCGCGCCCACTTATCCCGGTGTGCGTGTAACTTACGGCCGGGTCTGACGGCCCTCGCTCTCCGTTCGGGTGGACCAGGGCTGCCCTGCGGCCTGCGTCACCGCCCTGATCAGCGGTTTGTCCCGCGCCTGATCTCCGCCGCGCATACCCGGCCGAGACGGGCCTACCACGTTCTTGACAGGCGTGTCCGTGTTCATCACGTTACCCCCGATGGGTCCGCAGACGTACCTCTCGCGATGGCAGCCGGCTCGGTCGGCTCATGCAGCGCAGTCCGTGTGAAGCAACAGAAAGGCTTGACGCAGATGTTCACAGCAAGACTTCGCTCCCGTGTCGCCGGCGCCCTGGCCGGCGTACTCGGGATCTCGGCGCTGGTTGTGGTGTCGGCGCCGCCAGCCTCGGCCGCCAACGAGGCCGTGCAGAAATGGCTGACGACCTCGGACCTGAGCCAGCATCTGACGCAACAGTCCAATCTGGGCTTCTCGGGGTCGTCCGGTTCGGGAACGATCAGCGTCGACGACGCGCAGACGTTCCAGACCATGGACGGCTTCGGCGCGGCGATGACGGATACCTCGGCCTGGTTGTTGTCCGACAAGCTGAGTGGCAGCGCGCACACGAACGTGATGAACGCGTTGTTCAGCCCGAGCCAGGGCATCGGCATGAGCTGGCTCCGCATTCCCATGGGCGCGTCCGACTTCTCCGCCACCGCGCAGCCGTACTCCTACGACGACAATCTGTCGGCCTCCACGGGCCCGACGGTCGGCGTGGGCTCCGGCCGCTGCCTTGACGGCACCGGCAACCCGTCCAACGGCGTCCAGCCGTACATCTGGGACTGCTCGACCGGCGGCGCGAACCAGCAGTACTCCTACACCAGTGCCGGCGAACTGCAGGTCGCGGGCAAGTGCCTGGACGCCAACGCGCAGGGCACCAGCCCGGGCACCAAGGTGATCCTGTGGACCTGCAACGGCCAGGCCAACCAGAAGTGGAAGCTCAACGTCAACGGCTCCATCACCGGCGTGCAGTCCAGCCTGTGCCTGGACGTCACCGGTATGGGCACCGCCAACGGCAGCCTGGTCCAGCTGTGGACCTGCAACGGCCAGGCCAACCAGCAGTGGCGACGTCCGGATCCGACGCTGGCGAACTTCTCCATCGCGCACGACCTCGACTACATCATTCCCGACCTCAGGCAGGCCGCCGCGCTCAACCCGAACATCAAGTTCATGGCCAACCCGTGGAGCCCGCCGGGGTGGATGAAGTCGAACGGCCAGATGAACAACCTCAACAACGCCGCAACGCTGCTCTCCACGAGCTACGGCCCGCTGGCGCAGTACTTCGTGAAGTTCATTCAGGGCTACGCGGCACAGGGCGTGCCGATCTACGCGATCACCCCGCAGAACGAGCCGACCTACGGCACCGCTTACCCCGGGATGAACCTCGGCGAGCCGGCCGAGGCGAACTTCGTCGCGAACCACCTCGGCCCGGCGCTGGCCCAGGCGAGTCTGTCGCCGAAGGTGCTCGGCACCGACTTCAACACCGACCAGCTCTACAAGTACGCCGAGCCGCTGATCAAGGACGTCGCCGCCGGCAAGTATCTGGCCGGCACCTCCTGGCACTGCTACGCGGGCAACCTCGGCGCCATGTCGACGATGCAGGCTGACGTGCCCGGCAAGGACAACTACGAGACCGAGTGCTCGGACGGCATCGACCCCCAGAACGCGATCGAGACCTTCATCCAGAGCAGCCGCAACTGGGCTCGGGCCGCCACGATGTGGAACATCGCGCAGGACCAGAGCAACGGCCCGGTGATCCCCGGCGGCTGCAACGCCTGCACTCCGCTGATCACGATCAACCAGAGCACCGGGAGCGTCACCTACAACGCCGGATACTACTCGGTCGGGCACTTCAGCAAGTTCGTCGTCCCGGGGGCCAAGCGCATCGCCTCGACCACCACGGGCAACCTCGACGACGTGGCGTTCAAGAATCCCGACGGCTCGATCTCGCTGATCGTCTACAACACGTCCGGCTCGACCCAGTCGTTCACCACGAGCTGGAACGGCCAGGCGTTCGGCGACTCGCTCGGCGCCCACGCCATCGCCACCTACAGGTGGACGCCGGGAGCGTGACGACGTCCGGCGTCAAGTAGTCCACGGCCACCGCGTGGTCCCTGGTTGTTCTCGGTCACTCCAGGGACCACGCGGGGCCGTTCGCCGCAGCGCGGCGGCATCGTCTGCGATCCGACGTGTTCTCGACCAGCCACCTTCTCCGGCACGGCGAACTCCCGGCGAACGGTTTCGCCGAGCGGGTCGTCCGCACGGTCAGGAGCGAGGTCACCGGCCGGCTGCCGATCCAAGGCGAGCGGCATCTGCGGATCGTGCTGGACCGGTGTCTCTCGCACGACAAGGCGACGCCCTCACCGAGGCCGTGACCTACGCCCGCCACGGCCTGATCAACCCGCTGCCGACCGCGATTGCGCGCGTGTCGTCGGCCGGCCCGTCCTCGAAGGCTTGTCCAACGAGTACGAACCCTCACCCGGATGGAAGGCTTCGCCAATGCCCGCGTCGGAGTCCCGGATATCCGCAGGTCCTTGACTCCGATGCGGGGCGAGTGCATGCTCCCCAGCACATGTTGACGTAAACATATCGGCGCACTCTCGAACATCGGAGTTCGTATGAAGCGCTTCCGCCCCCTGCTGCGGGCCGTCATGACCGCGGTCCTCGCGGCACCGCTGCTCACGGTCCCGCACGTCGCCTCTGCCGCCACCGACGCCTTCCGCGGTGTCAACTGGGCGGACAGTCGCGACAACTACGTGGATGGGTGGGTCATCCCGACCGGCCTCACCGCAGGGGACAGCTATAACAGCGTCCGCGCCAAGGCGGACGGCATCATCACCGGCTTTCAGCAGCAGTTGGGCGCGAACACCGTGCGGCTGCCGGTCAACCCGCAGAGCGTCACCTCGGACTGGTGGTCGCGGTACAAGGGCGCCGCCGACTCGGCCCTGGCCCACGGCATGAAAGTCATCTTCGGATACTGGGAAGCGAACAAGGACGGCCTCGTCGACGACGTGGCCGCGTGGAACACCATGTGGGACCAGGTCACCGCCGACTACGGCGGCAACGGCAACGTCTACTTCGAACCGATGAACGAGCCGTTCGGCTACAGCCTGAATGCCTGGGTGTCGGTCTGCTCGACCTGGCTGTCCCGGCATTCGAACATCCCCCGCAGCCGAGTCCTGATCAGCGGCACCGGCTACAACGACAACGTGACGGGCGTCGGCGCGGCGAGCGCGTTGAACGGCACGCTCCTGTCGCTGCATTTCTATGGTTACTGGGCGTCGGACACGACTCGCGCGGCGTGGACCACCAACCTGACCAACCGGCTCGGTTCGTACTCCTCCCGCACCATCATCGACGAGGCCGGCGCCCCGATGACGACCGGGCTGGACTACTCCGCCGGGCACCAGGACGGCAACGCCTTCACCGCGTACTTCGCCGCCACCACCGACCTGGCGAGGTCGAGGCAGATCGGCGTCGTCTACTGGCCCGGCCTACGCTCGGGGGACACCTACTCGATCACCCGGCAGAGCGGCGGCGGCCTGGCGGTGAACAACGCGTCGGGCGTGGCGCAGCTGCGCTGGGGCTGGGGACTGTAGGCGCCACCCGCGCCGAGGCCCTTCCGGCGGGCGATCGGTGCATCCAACGCGACGGCGGATCGTGCTTGGGTGGGCTGATCCGTTACGAGGAGACACCGGTCGGCCCGTACGCCGAGGTCGTCGGCGCGGTGGGTCGCTGTCGGGCCGTCACGTTCTCGCCACCGTGCCGTTCAACGCGGTGGACTCGCTCGCCAGCGTGGTGGGCGGCCGGACGAACTGGGCACTGCGCAAGACAGTGGCGCGTTTCGAGGGCGAACCGTCGAGCGGGATGATCGCGACCGGCCGGCTTTGGTCCGCGTCCACGTCGAGGCCGAGCTCGCGTTGGCCGGCTGGTTGCGCGGCGGTTGGCACCTCGGAATGGTGGTGGAGCAGGCGATCGGCCACTTCGGGCCGGCGGAATGACCGCGCGTTCGACCGCCGTCGGCATGCCCGGTGATCACCGACGACGTGACGGCCGCGCGACTTCCCTGAGCCTGACCGCGAAGTCCTGTCCGCGGCTGAAGAGTGTTCGGAGTGCACTGTCGACGGTCGCGCGCTTTCGGCTTGATCGTCATCGGGCTTGACCTCGATTCGACTGGAGGTTCCAGACTGCTCCCATGACGATCTGGATCTGCGGGACCTGCGGGGTCGAGCATCCCGACACCGCACAGCCTCCGGCCACCACCTGCCGGATCTGCGCCGACGAGCGGCAATGGGTGCCCGAGTCCGGCCAGGTGTGGACCACACTGGACAAACTGGCCGCCGACGGCCACGGCCTGGCGCACCAGGAGATGGAACCGGACATCCACCGGCTCAACCGGGAGCCGCCATTCGGGATCGGGCAGTGGACGCACCTGGTGCAGACCCCGCGGGGCAACCTGTTGTGGGATCCGCCCAACCACCTCGACCAGCAGCTGGTCGACAAGATCGCCGACCTCGGCGGGGTCGCGGTCATCGTGGCCAGCCATCCGCACATGTACGGCTCCCAGGTCAGCTGGAGCCACGAACTGGGGAGCGTCCCCGTGCTGGTGCACTCCGCGGACCGGCAGTGGGTGCAGCGGGAGGACCCGGTGATCCGGGAGTGGAGCGGCGTCGAACAGGTCCTGCCCGGGGTCACCCTCATCGAGGCCGGCGGCCACTTCCCCGGCGCCGCGGTCGCGCACGTCGCCACCGGGTCGGACGGCCGGGGCACCCTGCTCACCGGGGACACCATCGTGCCGGTGGTCGCCAAGGGCTGGGTGACGTTCATGCGGAGCTACCCGAACAAGATCCCGCTCTCCGCCGGGTTGGTGCGACGGATCGTGGACCGTCTCGAGCCCTATCAGTTCGAACGCCTCTACAGCCTGTTGGGCGGCACGATCCTCACCGACGCCAAGGCCGCCGTCCGCAATTCGGCCGAGCGCTACATCGCCTGGGTCGGCGGAGCCAACGACCATCTCGGCTGAACCGCCGCGACGATCACCTCGGCGTGAGCGAGAGTGGTGGAGGAACGGGCCGTCATCACGAACTTTCCGTCGGGCTCCGCAGATCTTGGCTGTGCGGCCATGTGTTCGGTGCGGCCGGGGGCGCACGCGTCGTAGCGCGGATCAGCTCAACGCGCCGGTCAGCGCCGCGTCCAGACGCGGGTCTGTCGAACGTTCGGCGTAACTCAGGTTGACGGAATCTACTCACGCCCAGCGGCAAGCCGGCCGTCGAACGCGATCTCGAACGCGTTCAGCGGTCGACCACGCCTCTTCAACTCGGTCAACACATGCAGCCAGCACTTCGCGCCCGTAAGTGGTGCACACCGGTTTGAATCCTGTTGCGGCCTCAGGGAAGTCCCTCCGCTGTGCAGGAACCGCCTTACCGCACCGGAAATGTCACCCCGGTGAGCTCCTCGGAGACGGTCCACAGGCGCTGCTGGGTGGCCTGGTCGTGGGAGTCGGGGCTGGAGGTGACCAGCTTCGGGTAACCGCGGATCTCCCCCCGGTTGCCGGGCCCGTAGTACTGGCCGCCGGTGACGGCCAGATCGGTGGCGGCGCGCAGGGTGGGCAGAGCGCCCATCTCGGCCTTCTGGGTGAGCAGCGGCGCGAGCCAGGTGACGGGCACGCGAAGCGCGGCGGGCGTGTTGCGGGTGAGTTCGGTGTTGGACACGCCGGGATGGGCGGCCACCGCGATAGTGGTGCCATGCGGTGCGAGCCGGCGCTGCAGTTCGTACGTGAACATGAGGTTGGCGAGTTTGGACTGGCCGTAGGCGGCGACGCGGCCGTAGGAGCGCTCCCACTGCAGGTCATCGAAGTGGATGGCGGCCCGGATGCGGTGGCCGGTGCTGCTGACCGTGACGACGCGGGAGCCGGGGACGGGCAGGAGTCGGTCCAGCAGCAGGCCGGTGAAGGCGAAGTGGCCGAGGTGGTTGGTGCCGAACTGCAGCTCAAAGCCGTCGACGGTGGTCTGCTTCTGCGTGTACATCACGCCGGCGTTGTTGATCAGAAGGTCGATGCGCGGGTGGGTGGCGCGCAGGTCGGCCGCCGCGGACCGGATCGAGTCCAGGGAGGTCAGGTCGAGGGCCTGGAGGGCGACGTCGCCGGTGATGCGGGCGGCCGCTTGCTTGCCCTTCTCGACGTCGCGGACGGCCAGGACCACCGCCGCCCCACGTGCGGCGAGCATTCGGGCGGTCTCGAAGCCCAGCCCGGTGTTGGCGCCGGTCACGATCGCCACCCGGCCGTGCTGGTCGGGGATGTGTTGCTCGGTCCAGTTGCCGCCCATGACACACTCCTAAAGAACCATCGGTCTGTTATGAGACAACGTAAGAGACCGCCGGTCTTCTGTCAAGGGACCGGCGGTCTTTAAGCTAGGGTGAGGGCGTGACGTTTCAGCGGGCGCGCAGCGAGGAGCAGCGGGAGATACGCCGCCGGGCGATCCTGGACACGGCGGCGGCGATGCTCGACGAGATGCCCGTGGCCGACGTGACCCTCAACGAGCTCAGTCGGCGGGTGGGCCTGGCCAAGTCGAACGTCCTGCGGTATTTCGAGTCGCGCGAGGCGGTGCTGCTCGAACTGCTGGACGTCTTCCTGGAGAGCTGGCTCGCCGAGCTGGCGGACGAGCTGGCCGCGGGCGTCGAGGCGCACGCGGCGCCGGAGGCACGGGCGGGTCAGCTGGCCGAGATCCTCAGCCGGTCGCTGGCGGGCCGGGCGGTGCTGTGCGACCTCTTCGGCGCGCAGGGTGGCGTCCTGGAGCACAACGTTTCGGTCGAGGTGGTCAAACGGCACAAGCGGTCCTCCCTCACGAGGCTCGCAGCCATGTCCGATCTCGTGCGCCGTCACCTGCCTGAGCTCGGCGACGGCGCGCAGCTGTTCTGCCTGATGAGCCTGGTCTCGGCGGGCGCCCTGTCGGCGTACGTCCCGCCGCCGCCCAGCCTCCTCGCCGCCTACGCGGACGAGCCCGCCCTCGGTGTGCTCCACCTGGAGCTGCGCGACGCCCTGCGGGTCTCCTTCACCGCGGCGCTCGTGGGCGTGCTGCCGCGCGTCTGACCCTACAGCGCCAGCGGGCAGGTGCTTGTCATGGGCGCGATCCCAGTTGTCAGCGGCGATGTCGCTGACTCCGGCGAGGCGTCAGCGAGGGTGGTCTGCCTCACAGAAACTGGTCGGCAACCTCGGAGCCCCCTGGTCCGTACTAAACGGTGACCGAGGGGGTAGGGCATGGCCACACGGGACACCGACCGTGAGTTCGGTGAGTTCGTGGCCGCACGCGCGGTCGTGGTCCGGCGCACCGCGTATCTGCTGTGCGGTGACTGGCATCGTGCCGAGGATCTGATGCAGACCGCGTTCGTGCGGCTCTACGCGGCCTGGTCGCGACTGCGGCGGGACGACTCGGTCGACGCCTATGTGCGCAAGATTTTGGTCAACGCTGTGATCGACGAGTCACGGCGGCCGTTTCGCCGGTTCGAGAACACAGTCGCGGAGGTCGGTGACGTCGAGGCGTTGCTGCCCAGCGTGGACGACGCGCTGGACGTGCGTGGCGCACTGGCCCTGCTGACTCCGGGGCAGCGCGCGACGGTGGTGCTTCGGTACTGGGAGGACCAGTCGGTCGAGGAGACGGCCAGCCTGCTCGGGTGTTCGGAAGGCACCGTGAAGAGCCAGACGGCGAAGGGGCTGGCCACGCTGCGCAGGCTGCTCGGCGCCGGCGTTGCGGCACTGGAGGAATCCGCGTGACCATCAACCAAGAGGAGAAGGACCTGCTGGCGAGGACGTTGACCGATGAGCCGCCACTACGGGTCGATCTGAGCACGCTGGTCGCCAAGGGACGTCGTCGACGGCTGGCGAGACGGACCGGCGCCGTGGCCGGTGTCATGGTCGGCGTCGCGTCGATCGCCGCCGCGTCCGTGTTCGCCGTCGGTGCCCGAACCGACGGTGGGCGACCCTCGGCCGGCAGACCCGTCACCACCTCACCGCCCGCGACCACCCAGCTACCTGGGTCGGCAGCGGGCTGCAATGGTGAAGCACCACCAGACACGCGGGTCGAGAACATGACGCCACCAACCCTGGACTCAGCACGTTGGTCGATGGTCAACCAGGCGCTGGCCATGGCTTGGCGAGGTGCCGACCTTGGTCTGCCTGCTGGGTACTCGCTCCGTTACGACGCGGACAGCCACCCGATGTGCGTCGACGACGGTGGCTGGTCACTGGTGGCGGACCTGGCCACCCCGGCGGGGAAACGTCTCCTGAAAGTGGACATCTGGCCGACCGCGACCAGGCCGGTGCTGGATTGCACGCAGGGCGGACAGCAGGTCCCCAACTGCACCGACACTGTCGAGGGCAACCTGCGGGTGCGAACCCTGACCGAGTCGGTGGGCGATGCCGACCACGCCATCGTGCAGCGGTCGTCCACGACGACCCATCCCGGCGGTGTGACCGTTTCGGTGGTTGACACCAGCGAAGACGCCCCTGGCTTCACCAACGGGTCGGCGCTGCCGATCTCGGTGTTGACCCATATCTCCGGCCTGCCGAGCCTGGCAGTGCACTGGTGACCGACTATTCATCGACAAGAGGGTGGGAATGAAGCTGTCAACAGCAGCGAGATCGGCATGCGCACTGCTCGGCGTGACGCTGGTCCTGGCCGTGGCTCCCCAGGCCGACGCCGCCGGCGTCCCGGTCGCGGGCCCCGATCAGCGTCAGCGGCAGTTCACCACAGCGGCGAGGGAGTTCGGCGTGCCGCCGACCGTCCTGCTCTCGGTGGCCTACAACCTGACCCGGTGGGAGGCCCACAGCGGTCAGCGCAGCGCTGACGGCGGGTTCGGGCCGATGGACCTGGTCAGCTCCGACGCGATCGTGCCGGCCAATGGCAGTGGTCGCGGCGACGCCTCCCCCGCCAAGGTCCCGGCCAAGCACACCCTGGACGACGCCGCGAGCCTGCTGGGCGCGCCGGCAGCGGTCCTCGAAACCAATCCTGGACAGAACATCCGGGGCGCGGCGGCACTTCTGGGCAGGCAGGCACGTCGGTCCGGCGTGCCGGCGGGCGACATCGGCGCGTGGTACCGGGTCGTCGCGGCGTTCGCGACGGCGCCGACCACCGCGGGAGCGAACGCCTTCGCCGACGACGTGTTCACCACGCTGCGCACCGGTGCGGCGGCCACCACCAGCGACGGCCAGTCGTTGCGGATACCGGCCGATCCGACGCTCAAGCCCGAGACCGCGACGACGTCACGGGCCACTGCCGCCGACGTGCCCGCACCGGAATGCCCGGCGGGCCTCGACTGTCGCTTCGTGCCCGCGGCCTACGACTGGTCCAGTCCCGACCACGGCGACCCCAACAACTACGGGAACTACGATCCCGCTGAGCGGCCCTCGGACGGCAACAAGATCACCACTATCGTCATCCACGACACCGAGAGCACGCCGACCAGTTCGGCCACCCCCTACGACCAGGCCATCGCGACGTTCCAGGACCCCGCCGACGGCGTGAGCAGCCACTACGTGATCCGGTCCTCCGACGGCCAGGTCACGCAGATGGTGCCCACCAAGGACATCGCGTGGCACGCGGCCAACTGGACGACCAACGAGCACTCGATCGGCATCGAGCACGAGGGCATCGCCGCCCAGGGTGGCGCCTGGTACACCGAGCAGATGTACCAGGCATCCGCGAAGCTGGTGCGCTATCTGGCCGCGAAGTACGACATTCCCCTTGACCGCCAGCACATCCTCGGCCACGAGGACGTGTCCAGGGAACGCGCCACCAACTTCGCCGCCGTACACTGGGATCCGGGTCCCTACTGGGACTGGGCGCACTACATGGACCTGCTGGGCGCGCCGATCAAGGCCACCGCGTCCGCCGCGAGCCAGGTCGTGACGATCGATCCCCAGTACGGCGCCAACCAGCCGCCGATGACCACATGCGACAACGCGGGCCAGAACTGCATTGCCCTGCCCGCACATGGCGCGAACTTCGTCTACCTGCACACCGCGCCGAGCGCGGACGCACCACTGATCACCGACCCCGTGGTACACCCGGACGGAACCGCGGGCACCACCCGAATCGACGACTGGAGCGACAAGGCCGTCGCTGGCCGGTCGTACGCGCTGGCCGGTCGTCAGGGCGACTGGACCGCGATCTGGTACGGCGGCCAGAAGGCGTGGTTGTTCGACCCGAACTGTTCCGTGGCGGTGCCGAGCCGAGGTCTGCTGCTGAGCCCGGCGCCCGGTCGTGCGTCGATTCCGTTGTACGGGCGCGCCTTCCCCGAACAGTCCGAGTATCCCTCGACCATCCCGTTCGATCCGGTGTGGACGGTCGGACCGATTCCGTGGACCATGGCCGCCGGCCAGAGCTATCTGGCGACCGGGGCCTTCCGTGCGGAGAACTACTACGCGCGCTTCGATCCGGCTGCCGTGCCCAGCAACCACACGTTGGTCACGGGCAACACCGGCTACTTCCAGATCTCCTACAACCATCGCGTCGTCTACGTGAAGGCGTCGGACGTCCAGTTGCTGCCTTACAACGGTTGATCACCCGCGCTGACAGCGCCGTTGCGGCGGCGCTGTCAGCGCGCTCGGCACGGGTCCACGCCTGACAGCGGCTCCGCCGGTGATCTGATCGGCCAGAGCGGTGTCACCACCGCCGGTTCAGGTGCTCGCCTGGTCGGCGAGCACGTCGCGGACCAAGTGTGGTTCTCGGCCCAGGAGTTCGGGCAGGAGTGGGTCGGTCCCGGCGAAGTGGCCGTTCCTCGCGGCGTGGAAGAACGACAGCAGCATGCGGGTGGTGGGCTCGGGTGCGCCGGCGGCGATCCGGTCGGTGATCCACTGTTCGTCGTCCACGACGACTCGTGCGATATCGCGGCCGATGAGTTCGGCGGCGGTGGCGGCGATGGCGTCGAAGGTCACGGCGTCCCCGGCGGTGAGTGTGACCGGACCGTCGAACGGTGTGCGATCTTGGTGGTTTATTCCAACTCTTATGCTGCGAGGCGAAGTTGGAGTCTGGCGAGGTGGCTGTGGGTGGTTCGGTCGAGGGGGTGGCCGTTCCACCAGGCGACGACGCGGATGAGGTTGAGGGCGGTGGCGCTCGTGGTGTGGTCGAGGTGGGTCTTGGCCAGGCCGCGGTAGCGGGCGCGGCGTAGTCCGGTGGTGTGGGTGGCCTGGCGGATGGTGCCCTCGACGCCGGCGCGCAGGGCGTAGTCGCGGTTCCAGTCGCCGGTCTGCTGGCGGGCGCGGGCGGTTCGGATGGCCTCGGTGAGCTCGCGGGGCTGGAGGCTGAGCTGGCGGCGGTTGCTGCGGGCGCTGGTGCAGTGCTTTTTGACGGGGCAAGGGATGCAGTCCAGGGCGCTGAAGGTGACGACGGTCTTGGCCACGCCCGCTTGGACGACGGGGTTCCAGGTGGCGCTGGACTTCCCGGCCGGGCAGACGGCCTTGCGGTTGTCCCAGTCGATGGTGAAGTCGTGGGCGGCGAAGCCCTCTCGGGCTTTGGCTTGGTGGGAGGTGTCGAGCAGGACCGGGGTGATCAGGGCGACGCCGTAGGTCTTGGCGGAGCCCACGATCAGTTCGGCACTGGGGTAGCCGGAGTCGAGGTAGTGCCGGGCGGGCAGCAGCCGACGGTGCTTGAGGGCCTGGTGGATCGGTTCCAGGGCCTTGGTGTCGGGGAGGGTGGAGACGGTGGTCGTGACATTGGTGATGATGTTCGGCCGGGCGGGGCGATCGCCTTCCGCCTGAGGGTGGCATGTCTCGGACACGTGCAGTTTGAAGCCGTTCCAGAACAGGTCGCGCTTGACCGACCAGCGGGCGTCGGTGTCATAGGGGGATGCCAGGCGGGATGGGCCGGGCGGCAGGCCGTCTCCGCCGTCCTCGGTCCGCTCGCGGCGCCGGACGCGCAGCCTTCCGCCGCGGTCGGACGTGCGGGTGTAGTTCTGCACCAGTACGGTCCGCAGGGTCTGGACCGCGGGCAATTCGCGCAGCCATGACGGGGATGCCGGGGCGTAGACGGCGTCCAGCAGGGTGTAGCCGTCCCTGGCGTAATGCAGGGCGAGCTCGTCTTGTTTGGCCTTGGACGCGGGCAGTCGCCAGGTGTCGATCCGGTCGGCGTAGCGGCGGCTCCAGTCCGCCACGACCAAGGCCTGGTCCACCCAGTCGGGGCAGGCGGCGGCCAGCGCGTTCAGCGCCGCGCGGACGCTCTCGCCGGCCAGCTCAAGCCGGTTGAGGTCGCGCACCGCGGCCACGACGTGCGTGGAGTCGGTGCGCTGACTGCCGCCCGCGCGCACCAGGTCCAGCGCCCGCAGGCGCTCCAGCAGCAGGTCCAGTACCCGTTCCTCCAGCTCGTGGGCGACCACGCGGGAGCGGAACTCCGACAGCACGCTGTGGTCGAAGCCCGGATCCTGCAGGCTCAGGCCCAACGCGTACTTCCACGCCAGGTTCTCCCGGACCTCGTCAGCGGCTTGCCGGTCGGTGAGGCTCGCGGCCTTCTGGAGCACCGTGACCAGTGCGAGTCGGCCCGGCGACCAGCCCGGTTTGCCCGCTCGGCCGAACGCGTCGGCGAAGGCAGCGTCCGGGAACAGCTCGCCCAGCCGGTCACGGACCTGCACCGCCAGCGGCGCTTCCCTCTTGCCCCAGTACATCGCCTGCACCGCAGCGGTGATCTGCGGATCCGGCTCAGGCCAGGGCTGCGGGTGCACCGACACAACACACTCCGATCCACGAGGAAGCACAACACCGATCACCGAGCTGCATGATCCACCAACGCCGTCCAAACCGTCATCCCCTGCGGCCGATAGATCCGACACCGCATCAGCCACCACTGATCGGTCAACTCACCGCCATGGCAGGCAGATTGAAGTTAGCCACCAAGATCCTGTGCGTGCCGAAAACTACGTCCAAGCAGGTCAAGCGGCATGTCGGTATTCATGGATGACTCCGCCGAGACGATCCTGCCGGCGTACGGCGAGGCGTTTGATCCGGTCGGGTTCCAGCGGCTGAGGTCGGGCTCGCAAGGGCGCCGCCGTGGCAAGCGATCGGTGGGCTCGATGCAGGTTGTAGTGCCGCTCGTACTCGTGCGGCGCGTGTCGGAGGTGGGTCTCGTTCCAGATCGGGGTGCGGTCCAGCAGTTCGGTGCGCGGTGTCTTCACCCAGCGCTCCATGATCGCGTTCATACGGGGCATCCGGACGCCGGTCAGGACTGTGGCGATCCCGGCGCTGCTGAGGATCTCGTCGATCAGTGCGGGGTATTTGGCGTCGCGGTCGCGGGTGAGGAATGTGACCTGTGTGAGGTTTCCGGTGTCCTCGAGGTCCATGAGCAGGTTGCCGACGGCTTGCGTCACCCAGGCATGGTTGGGGTGCGCGGTGGTGCCGAGGATGTGGACGCGCCGGCCTGTGTGGTGGATGGCAGCCAGGGTGTGCTGGCGTTGCGGGTGATGGTCTCGATGAAGTCCATCGCCAGGATCGCCTCGGCCTGCGAGCGCAGGAAGGTAGCCACGTGACGGTCTTGCGGTGCGGGGGCGGGTCGATGCCCTCGGTCTTGAGGATCTCCCACACGGTGGATGCGGCGATTGTGATGCCGAGGAGGGCGAGTTCGCCGTGGATGCGCCGGTAGCCTCAGGAGCTGTTTTCTTCTGCCAGGCGTAGAACGAGGCGGCGGATTGAGGCGAGGGTGCGCGGACGTCCTGGCCTGTGGTTCACGCTCGCGCGGGCGTGGCGGTGTTTCACGAGGTCGCGATGCCATCGCAGCACGGTGTCCGGGCTGGCCAAGAGCCGGAGTCGGCGCAGTGTCGCGCGGGCCAGTGGGAGAAGGAGTGCTGCGAGGAACGCTCTGTCTTCGGGGTGGAGTTGTGGGCGCTGGTCGCCGAGTTGTCGTTGCAGGATGGTGAGTTGGTGGCGCAACGCGAGGATCTTGATGCCCTTCTCGCGGTTGGTCATCGGCAGTGGCTGCAGCGCGGAGAAGGCGTGGGTGACGGCGAGGTGGGCGAAGCGGACCGGCATGAGACGCGATCATGCCGGAGGGCGCCCGGTCGCGCGCCGATGGCTGTTGACCTGCATGGATGTATTTCTCGGCACGTACAGGACCAGCGGATAGACGTCAACTAACTGTATCGATATGGATAGCCCCTCTCGGCAATCTGGCGGTCGGCAGCCGGCTTCAGGTCGACGCCGGAGACCCGGGGGCCTCGGGGGAGTCGTCAATGAGTACCGACACGCATCCTGAGCCGCGGCGACGAGTTTCGAGTCCCACAGGATCACACGTGTTCGAGCACCGGTCGGACTCCCGCCTCCTGGGTCGCCTGCTTGAGGGTCCACCGCTGGTTGCTGCCGCCGTTGCAGGTCCACAGCTCCAAGAGGGTGCCGTTGGCCGTGATCGCCCCCTCAACCGTGTGGGAGATTCTCAAGCAGGAGGGCCTCGACCCGGCGCCCGACCGGCACGCGACCACCTGGTCCGCCTTTCTACGCTCCCAAGTGCGTGCTCTCCTCGCGTGCGACTTCCTCGAGACGGTCACCGTGACCGGGCAGCGCCAGTACGTCCTGGCCGTGATCGAGCACGCCACCCGGCGGATCCGCGTCTTGGGAACGACCGCCCACCCGACCGCTGCCTGGGTCACCCAGACGATCAAGAATTTGGTGATGGACCTGGAAGACGCTGGCACCACTGTGAAGTTCCTCATCCGCGACCGCGACGCGAAGTTCCCCAACCTCATCGACGAAATCCTCGCCGACGCCGGCATCCAGACCGTCCTCACCGGCATCCGGGTTCCCAGGATGAACTCCATCATGGAGCGCTGGGTACAGAGCTGCCGTCACGAGCTGCTGGACCGAACTCTCATCTGGAACGAGCACCACCTGCGCCACGCCCTACGCGAGTACGAGAAGTTCTCCAACTCCCATCGCGCCCACCAGGCCAGGCGTCAGGCAGCCCCACTGCGCCCGGTGCCCGCGCCCATCACCGATCCAGACCGAATCGCCCACCTGACCATACGCCGACACGACCGACTCGGCGGCGTCCTCCACGAATACCTGCATGTCGCCTGAGCTGCACGGACGAGGTTATCGGCAGGCGCAATGCCCGCGTCGATTCCCAGCTCGCGGGCGACCTCGGAGATCGTGCGGCCGGAGTCGATCACGCGGTGGGCAGCCTCGACTTTGTACTCGGCCGTGTACGACCGGCGCTTGCGAGGAGGCATGAGGACATCCTTTCAGCAGGACGGCTGGTCCTGCTAACTCGGTGTCCACTCCCCGGGGTGAACCTCAGTCACCTACTCGTGCAGCAGACCCGGTGCAGGTGTGCGGCGTTGAGCAGGGGCGCGTTGTCGCCGAGCTTCTCCTGGAGCTCCGTTTGACGTTGCAGCATGGTCCGCGCGCGTTGTACGGCTTCTACGTGCTGCCACCAGATATTGGTGGTCTTGTTCCGATCGGAGGGAACGTCGTGGCGCCAGTTCGGGAGCACTCGGTCCAGGATCTGCTCGACCACCTGCGCGGACGCCACGATCTCCGCCCGCGAGCCACGGTTCGACATGCGGGAGCTCGCGATCGGCATATTCGCAGCCGGCGGACGATACAGCTCAGCCAGCTTGAGAAAGGCGTCGAGCTCACTCGTTGCCCACTCGATGTCCATGCCCATCGCGTCATTGTGCGCCGAGGGGGCGGCGATGCCGGGACGTCGACACGCCCGAGACGACGGGAAGCGCCGGTGCGAGATCAGCTGAGTGCCGGCTCAGCTGGCGAGGCGCACACTGCCGGGATGGACCGACTGGCGGTGCACAGCGAACTCGAGGGAGCGCGGACGGCGTTTCACGAACTGCTGGACGGTGCCTCCGGCGAGGAGCTGCGCCGTCGGTCGGCGGGGACGCGGTGGTCGAACAAGCAGTTGCTGTTCCACATGCTTCTCGGCTACCTGATCATTCGCGCGCTGCGGAACCTCGTCGTGGTGATGAGCCGGCTTCCGGAGCCGGTCGGGCGGACCTATGCACGGGTGCTCAACGCGGCGACGGTGCCGTTCGACGTGGTGAACTTCGCCGGGGCGTGGCTGGCGGGGACAGTGCTGCCGCGCCAAGTCATGCTCCGGCTGTTCGACGGCGTCATCGCGGCACTGCATCGCCGGCTCGACAGCGAGTCCGAGGCGACGCTGGCGAGGAGCATGCACTACCCGACGCGCTGGGACCCGTTCTTCCGCGACGTGATGACGCTGGCCGACGTGTACCACTTCCCGACGCAGCACTTCGACTTCCACCGCGCTCAGCTCACGCTGGACGCCTGATCCGACTTGGTGTCGCGAACCCACGCCTGGGCGGTGAGCTGCACGGCGTCCCACGGCGATCCGAGCGGCGGGGTGTAGGACAGGTCCAACTCGCTGATCGAGTCCACGGTCATGCCGTGGTGGATGGCGGTGGCGTAGATGTCGACACGCTTGGCGATCTCGCTGCTGCGGCGGCCGACGAGTTGCGCGCCGAGCAGGCGGCCGGTGGTGGTGTCGCGGTGAGACGGATGGTGATGGGGTGCGATCCCGGGTAGTACGCCTTGTGGACGTCGGGCCCGGCCTGGCTGATGGCGGAGGTGAACCCGGCGGCAATGGCCTCGTGGTCGCGGAGGCCCGTGCGGGCGGCGACGAGGTCGAAGGCTTGACGACCTGGGTGCCGAGGCTGCCGGCGAAGCGGGCGTTGCCGCCGATCGCGTTCTCGCCGGCGACGCGGCCCTGCTTGTGCGCGGTGCTGCCCAGCGGCAGGTAGCGAAGACGTGCGGGAGGTTGGTGCGCATCGCGGAGTCGACGAGCACAGCGCCGCGGGTCCCGGTCGTCGCGCCGGCGGAGACGAGGAGTTCGGTGTCGGGCCGGACGCCGAGGACGGCCAGGACGAGGTCGACCTCGCGGGAGAATCCGTTGTCGCCCTGCATAAGTAGGCGCTCGCCGGCACGGCTGACGCGGCGCACGGTGGTGCCGTTGACGACGTCGACACCGTGCTCGGCTAGCTCGGCACGGACCAGTCGGCCGAGTTCGGAATCGACGGTGGGCAGCACCTCGTCGAGCATCTCGACCTGGGTGACGTGGATGCCTCGGGCGGTGAGCCCTTCGGCCATCTCCAGCCCGACGTAGCCGGCGCCGACGATCAAGGCGGAGGTAGGCCGGCACTCCTCCAAGGTTCGCGTGAGGGTGAAGGTGTCGTCCATGGTGTGCAAGACGTGCACGCCGTCGAGCCCGTCCAGGCCCTCGATGGGCGGCCGGACCGGCACGGCGCCGGTGCCGACAACCGGCTCGTCGTAGTCGAGGACGTCGGCGGCACCGTGTTCGTCAAGGACGTGCAACTGCTGGGCGGCGACGTCGATGCGGGTCGCGCGGGTGTTGAGCCGCAGCCGCATGCCGGTGGCTTCGAGGTCGGATTGGGTGCGGTGGGCCAGGTTCTGCCAGTGGCCGACCTCGCCGCTGATGTAGTACGGGATGCCGCAGATGCTGAAGTTCGGGTACGGGTCGGCGACGACGGCCGTCACTTCGGTGGTGGGGACAAGCTCCCGGGCCCGGAGGGCCGCGCTGATGCCGGCGTCACTGCCGCCGACGACCGCCAGACGCATGGCAGATCCCCTTTCCCCACTGGCGAACTAGCGCTGGTCGAGCAGCTCGGTCAGCAGTGTGCGGACGCGGCGGTCGATCTCGTCGCGGATCGGGCGCACGGCATCGACGGACTGGCCGGCGGGGTCGTCGAGCTTCCAGTCGAGGTAGCGCTTGCCGGGGAAGACCGGGCAGGTGTCGCCGCAGCCCATGGTGATGACGACGTCGGAGGCGTCGACGTCGTCATAGGACAGCTTGGTGGGCACCTCGGCGGTGATGTCGAGGCCCCACTCGGCGACAGCGGCCGCGGCGGCGGGGTTGACCTTCTCGGCGGGCTCGGAGCCGGCGGAGCGGACGGCGACGCGACCCATGGCGTAGTGCTGGAGCAGCGCGGCGGCCATCTGGGAGCGACCGGCGTTGTGCACGCAGACGAACAGCACTTCGGGGATGCAGGTCACGGTGGTGCTCCTTGCCATGGCGATGATGATGTCCGGCGCAAGTGAACGACGGGTTCAGGCGAGCAGCTCTTCGACGAGCAGCCGCACGCGTCGGTCGAGCTCGTCGCGGATCGGGCGGATCTGCGCGAGAGGTTTGTCGGCCGGGTCTTCGACGTCCCAGTCTAGGTAGCGTTTGCCCTGGTAGACCGGGCACGCGTCGCCACAGCCCGTCGTGACGACGACGTCGGAGGCATGGATGGCCTCGTCGGTCAGCGGCTTGGGGTAGGGCTCGACCATGGCCACGCCGAGCTCGGCGAGCGCCACGGTGATGATCGCCGGGGTGTCGCCGGCCGGCCGGGAGCCGGCGGAGCGCACGACGATGCGCCCGGAGGTGTGGTGGTCGAGCAGGGCGGCGGCCATCTGCGAGCGCCCGGCGTTGTGCACGCACACGAACAGCACCTGCGGCACGGTTGATCGGATCAGGCCCTGCGTCTTGCCCAGGTCGGTGAGCCGCTCGCGAGCGAAGCGGGCGGCGAGCACGGGCAGGTGCACGGCGATGGTGGCGTCGGCCGCCAGCAGGTCGTAGGTCTCCTGGACGTACCGCTTGACGGTCTCGGGGCCGAACACGCCGTGGAACTTGTCGGCCAGCTCGGCGGCAACGCGATCGAGCTGGTGGAGCACCTCACGCGCGGGAAGTCCGTGGTCAGCGCGGGTCATGGCAGGTCTCCTGGGGCGGAGTGGCACGGACAGTCTCTGGATCGAGATTTGTCGATACAAAGCACATCAGCTGTATCGAATTTTGTCAATCCAATCGAACTGGCGTGGCCGGGGATGATGGAGGGGTGGCTGCTACCAAACGAAGCGTGGGGCCGGTGCTGTTGTCGCTGACGCCGCCGGCGGCCGAGGTGGCCGACGACGAGGCGGAGCGGGCCGCCCGATTGTTCAAGGCGTTGTCGGAGCCGACCCGCATCCGGCTGATCTCGCTCATCCGGCGCGCGGGCGGCGCCGAGGTGTGCTTCTGCGACATCGCGCCCGAGTTCGACATGCCGCAGCCGTCGCTCAGCCACCACCTCGGTGTGCTGGTCAAGGCCGGCATCCTGGCCCGGCAACGGCGCGGCACGTGGAGTTGGTACCGACTGCTGCCGGAGCCGCTGGAGGCGCTGGAGGCGCTCCTGCGACCCGGCGGTCCCCTGCTCGAGAGCCCAGGGCGCTAGCGCTCGGTCGTGGCATCCGGGAAGAAGCGGCGCGCCCACAAGCAGACATAGACCAGGGCGACGAGCACCGGCACCTCGATCAGCGGGCCGACGACGCCGGCCAGAGCCTGCCCCGAGGTCACACCGAACACGCCGATCGCCACAGCGATCGCCAGCTCGAAGTTGTTGCCGGCAGCGGTGAACGCCAGCGTGGTGGAGCGCTCGTAGCCGAGACCGACCCTCTTGCCGAACAAGAAGGAAAGGCCCCACATCAGTCCGAAGTAGACCAACAGCGGCAGCGCGATGCGGGCCACGTCCAGCGGGCGCGAGGTGATCGTGCCGCCCTGCAGGGCGAACAGCACGACGATGGTGAACAGCAAGCCGTACAAGGCGAACGGGCCGATCTTGGGCAGCAGTTTCTGCTCGTACCAGTCGCGGCCATTGCGACGCTCGCCGATGGTGCGGGTCAGGAACCCCAGCAGCAGCGGGATACCGAGAAAGATCAGCACCGACTGGGCGATGTCCCACACCGACACGTGCAGCGCGGACTGCGACAGCCCCAGCCAGCCGGGCAACACCTGGAGGTAGAAGTAGCCCAGCGCGGCGAAGGCGACGATCTGGAACACCGAGTTCAGCGCGACCAGCACGGCGGCAGCCTCGCGGTCGCCGCACGCGAGATCGTTCCAGATCAGCACCATCGCGATGCACCGGGCCAGGCCGACGATGATCAGGCCGGTCCGGTACTCGGGCAGGTCGGGCAGCAGCAGCCAGGCCAGCGCGAACATCACGGCGGGACCGAGGACCCAGTTGAGCAGGATGGACGAGACGAGCAGCCGCTTGTCGCCGGTGACCGAGTCCAGCTTGTTGTAGCGGACCTTGGCCAGCACCGGGTACATCATCAACAGCAGGCCCAGCGCGATCGGCAGCGACACGGAGCCGACCTTGACGGCGTCCAGCGCCGAGTTCAGGCCGGGGATCAGCCGGCCCAGTCCGAGCCCGGCGACCATCGCGAGGATGATCCACGCGGGCAGGAAGCGGTCCAGGGTGGACAGTTTGCCCATCACGGCCGCGTCGCCGTGGTCCTGCTGCCGATCGGCGAGCGACTCGCTCATCCCTGCTCCCTTGGATCGATGTTTGTCGATTCAGACGCTAGCAGGGCGACCGCCGCGAAGGCGAGGGGCGATGTCGACAGCGCTCGCCACAACCGCCTACGGTGCCGGCCGCAACTCCCGGTGGACGTAGATGACCTTGTGCCGGACCTGAGCACGCCGTCGTTCTGGAGGTTCGTCATCACCTGCTGCACGGGCGGCGTCGAAGCGCCGATGGCTTCGGCGATGTCCTGGTAGCTCAGGCCGATGTCGATCTTGGTAACGCCGTTCTCGACGATGCCGTGCTGCCAGCGGCGAGCAGGGCGGCGACAGCCGCCACGGCGGCGAGGGTCGCGAACACCGCTGGGTAGCCGCCGGCCAGGGTGGCCAGGCTGGTGCCAGCCCATGGGGCGAGGGCGCCGGTAAGGGTCATCGGGGCGGAGAACAGGCCGTTGAGCCGGCCGTAGTTGGCGGCGCCCCAGCGGTCGGAGATCGCGGTGGCCTGCAGGAGGGTGAAGATGCCCCGGGCCATGCCGGCGAGCACGGTCGCGGTGATCAGCAGGAGCGTCGGCCCGGGCAGGACGGCCAGCAGCGCGGTGGTGACGGCGGCGGTCAGGATCACCAGGACGGTGCGGAATCGGATGCTGGTCCGCTGAACGAGGCGGGCGTAGCCGAGACGGCCGAGCACCTGGCCGACGCCGCCGAGGCCGAGGGCGATCGCCGCGGTGGACACGGACAGGCCGCGCCCGGTCAGCAGCGGCACGAGGTTGACGACCACGGCGTAGACGGAGAAGGCGGCCAGGCTCA
>NZ_KK037166.1:10578271-10631695 GCF_000568255.1 Kutzneria sp. 744 | reverse complement strand
CCTTCTCCGTCTCGACGTGCACGGTCAGCGGCTCGGCGTCCCGACCGGCGTCGACGACGCGGTCACGGCCCCGTCGCGCCACGCCGACCACCCGAGCGCCGAGCCGCACCCGGTCGCCGAGCGCGTCGGCCAGGGGGCGCAGGTACTGGTTCGCCCACTCCGCGCCGGTTGGGTACTCCTTGTCGGCTGGTCGCTGCCAGCCCGTCGGCTCCAGCAGCCGCCCGGCCGCCGGGTCGACCAGCTCCGACCACGACGAGAACAGGCGCACGTGGTTCCACTGCGCCACCGCGTGTCCGGCGCTCGGGCCAGCCTCCAGCACCAGCGGCGTGAGACCTCGTTCGGTCAGGTGCGCCGCCGCGGCCAGGCCCACCGGGCCGGCGCCGACCACAACAACGGGCAACTCGCTCATCCCGAACTCCTTGTATCGATGCTCGTCGATCCAACGGTCTTCAATCTATCCGGATAGATAGATGGACGCAACCATCGATCTGGATAGATACTGGACGGGTGACGACAACGCACGAGGAGCAGCGCCGCCTGCTCGACCCCGGCGAGGCTGAGACCTACGCACACTGGTTCGGCTGCCTGGCCGAGCCCACGCGGGTCCGCCTGCTGCACGCGGTGGCGACGTCACCGGACGGCCTGACCGTCGGCGAGCTGACCTCACTGCTCGGCATCGGCCAGTCGACGTGCTCCCACCACGTGCAGTGGCTGACGAAGGTGGGCTTCGTCCTGGTGCAGAAGCGCGGCACCGCGACGGTGGTCACCGTGAACGAGGCGTGCTGCACCGGCCTGCCGCAGGCGGCCGACGCGGTGATGGGCATGCTGTCGGCGCAGCCGTGCTGCCCGGAAGCCCCGGCGGACGTCGTGGTTCGCGCGCTGCGCAAGGAGGACTGGCCGACGGTGCTGCGCATCTACGGCGAGGGCATCGCCACCGGCAACGCCACGTTCGAGACCGAAGTCCCCGCTCAGGACTACCTGGAGCAGCACTGGCTGCGCGACCACCGCTGGGTGGCCGAGGTCGACGGCCAGGTCGCGGGCTGGGCCGCGGCCACAGCGGTCTCGACACGCGACTGCTACGCCGGCGTCGCCGAGACTTCCGTGTACGTGGGCGACGGATTTCGCGGCCGCGGCGTCGGAAAAGCGTTGCTGCGCCAGCAGGTCTGCGCCGCCGACGACACCGGGCTGTGGACGTTGCAGACCTCGATCTTCCCCGAGAACAAGGCCAGCCTCGCCCTGCACCGCCAATCCGGATTCCGCACGATCGGCGTGCGGGAACGCATCGCCCAGCACCACGGCCGCTGGCGCGACACGGTCTTCCTGGAACGCCGCACGGCAACGCCGGCGGAGTAGCGGACGACACCCGTTCACACCCTGGCCGCCTGGATCGAAGAATGTCAATATGTGCGCATGCCAGCGGAGCCAGCGTCCCTCGCCTCGGTGACTGAGACCGCCTTGTCCACGGCGGAGGCCGAAGAGCTGGCGCACGTGCTGCGCGCGATCGCCGATCCGGTGCGACTGCGGTTGTTGAGCCTGATCGCGACGCACCCGGGCGGCCAGGCCTGTGTTTACGACCTGAGCTCGGAGTTCGACCTGACCGGGCCGACGATCTCTCACCATCTCAAGGTGCTGCGCGCGGCCGGCCTCGTCGGCACTACGCGCGACGGCAATCGAATTCACCACTGGGTGGTGCCGGCGTCGCTCGCCCGGCTGTCGATCGCCCTTGCGCCAAAGGAGTCTGTGTGACGGACCGGGTCGACGTCCTCGTCATCGGTGGCGGGCAGGCAGGTCTGGCGGCGGGCTTCTACCTGCGGCGGGCGGGCGTCGATTTCGCCATTGTGGACGATCAGCCGGACGGTGGCGGGGCCTGGCAGCATGGCTGGCCTTCGCTGCGCCTGTTCTCCCCCGCCAAGTACAGCTCCCTGCCGGGCTGGCCGATGCCGCCGCAGCCGGGAGAACCCTTTCCCACCGCGGACCACGTGGTGGGCTACCTGCGGGAGTACGAGCGGCGTTACCAGCTGCCAGTGCATCGCGGTGTGCGTGCTGTCGGCGTTCGCGCTGTGGACAAGGAGATTCTCGTCGAGACGGATCGCGGGGACTGGTCCGCGCGGACGGTGATCAGCGCGACCGGCACCTGGTCCCGGCCGTACGTGCCGCACTACCCCGGACAGCAGGTCTTCGCCGGCCGACAGCTCCACACCGTCTCCTATCGCGGGCCGGAAGAGTTCGCCGGGCAGCGCGTTGTCGTTGTGGGCGGCGGAAACTCCGCCGCACAGATCCTGGCCGAGGTCTCGACGGTCGCGGACACCATCTGGGTAACGCAGTACCCGCCACGGTTTCTGCCCGACGATGTCGACGGCCGAGTCCTGTTCGACGTGGCGACGCAACAACTTCTCGCCCGCCGCAACGGCGTGCCGGCCGCCGGCGTGGCCGGACTGGGCGACATCGTGGTCGTGCCACCGGTCCGAGCCGCCCGGGACCGAGGTTCGTTGGTGGCACAGCGGATGTTCAGCCGGCTGACGACGTCCGGCATCGCCTGGCCGGACGGCCGCACGGAGCCCGCTGACACGGTCATCTGGTGCACCGGTTTCCGCCCGTCGTTGTCCCACCTCGCCCCGCTGGGATTGGGCCGGGTCGACGGACACATCGCCACCCGGGAGACCGAGGCCGTCGACGACGGTCGCATTCGGCTGCTCGGCTACGGCAACTGGACCGGCACCGCCTCAGCCACCTTGGTCGGGGCCGGTCGCACCGCGAAACAGCTGGTGACCGAGTTGCGGGCGGTGGCCGGCACACGCCGAGGATGAACTCGTTGCAACAAAAGGGTCACCGGCAGCTGTCGGGTTCGGTGGCCGGCCGGCGGACGAGCAGGCCACCGGGTTCGAGGATCGCGCTCAATGCCTGCCAGGCCTCCGGGCACACCCGATACCAGCTCCACGTGCCGCGCCGCTCCCGGGACAGAACCCCGGCCTTCACCAGGACGCTCAGGTGGTGGCTCAGGCTCGGCTGCGGCATGTCGAACTCGGTGGACAGGCCGCAGAAGCACTCCTCGCCGTTCGCGGCGGTGCGGACCAGCCGGACCAGGCGGATGCGGACCGGGTCCGCCAGCGCCTTGAACAGCTGCGCGGCGTGCTCGTCCGACTCGAGCGTTCGCACTGCCCGAACCGGCGCGACGTCGGTTCGCCCACTGGTGGCCATCGGACCATCACCCCTCAGACGTGAGCCGATTCGCCAGTCTACCCGTTGAATCGACAAACATCGATGGACTAGGCGACCGGGCTCCCGACCAGCACAGCGGCCAGACCGAAGGCCGCGCCCATCACCATCAACTCCCAGACCACCCAGCGCAGCACCAGAGGCCGGCTGACCGACGAGATCCGCGGCAGCAGCCGGAACCGGATGTGGGCCCCGAGCAGACCGACCACCAGCACGCAGATGCCCTTGCCGATCAGCAGGTGGCCGTAGTCCGTGGTGAACAGCGCCGAATACCACTGCAAGCCGGGTGTCAGCGCCAACCGCGTCAGCCCGGACAGCAATCCCGTGGCAGCGGTAGTGAACACACACACCGTTGCCAACTGCGAGAACCGGGGCAACGCCTGGGCGAGCAACGCCCGCCGCATCCCCAACAACGCGATCACGGCCAGCAGGCCACCGGTCCACGCCATCGCCGCGAGCACATGCAGCTCGATCGTCACGGTCCCGAGCACGCGGGGCGCTCCGGTCTCGTCGCTGGTATGGCCGCTGGGCGGCAGCGGCAGCATCGTGGCGACCACGACCGCGACGGCCCACCCACGCCGCACCGCCAACGGATCCCGCAGCGCAGCGGCATTGACCACCAGACCGACCAAGGCCCCGACGAACACCACGACCAAGGCCATCGCCGAAGGAACCGCCGCCGCGTAACCGATCACCGCCCCGAGGCCGGCCCCTGGATCCGCATTTGCCGCTTGCAGGACCAGCGTGGCGACAGCGGCCAGCGCCCACGCCAAGGACCCCAGCACCGCAACGCGTCTGGCCAACGCCAGCTCAGCCAGCGCGTCGGAATGACGGCATCCCAACAACACCGGTGCGAGCGAGGCCCCGGCGGTGACCAGGGCGGCGATGTCGAGCGCCAGCCTCGCCAGCGGCAGCGCGATGGCAACCACCGCCGACGGCTGGACGAGCCCGGGAACCGCGACCGCCGCGGTCGCGGACAGGGCCAGACCTGCCGTTACACCAACGATCCCGCCCACGGCGACCACCGCGACGAGCCCGGTGGCCGACCGGGTTGTCGCGGCGCGGGTCGCGTGGGCGGTCGTCACGACTTCACGGCTTCGACCGGCTCTTCGTCGTCGACGAAGCCGGCGGCCGGTTTGGGCCGGCGGCGCAGCAACGCTCCGATGCCGACCCCGAGCGCGAGGGCGGCCAGGAGCAAGGCCCCGCCGCCCAGCCAGCGTGCGCCGTCGTCCTGGCTGGTCATGACCATGGGCGTCGTCACCGCCGCAGCCGGCGCCGCATCGGCGGCCAGCGTCAGATGCGGTGCCGGGTGCTCGGGCTCCTGCGCACCGGGTGCCGGCGGCTGGTCGCCCCAGTTGACGACCTTGCCGCTGTCGTAGGTCTGCGTGGCCGGCATGACGAGTTGGTCGACGTTGCTCGGCAACCCCTCGACCGCGATGCTGAACTGCTGGAATTGGCCCGGCGCGATGCCGGTCCCGTCCTGCGCGGTCCAGGTGACCGAGCTGACGACCTCCTTGACCGTGAGGTCGCCCACCTGCAGTGGCTTGTCCAACTCCTTGGTGGCGACCTCGGCCGTCCAGCCCGGCACCGGGGTGGTGTCGGCGTCGAGCACCGGCGCCGAGGCGGGGAAGGTGACGGTGAACTTCGTCGTCCTGGCCGCGTCGTCCTCGTCCGGCACCCGGAAGGTGATCACGGCGTCGCCACCCTTGACCGTCTTGTCCGGGCTGACCGCCGTCACGTGCGCGGACGCGACGCCGGCCGCCGACAACGCCAGCACGAGGATGCCGGTGGCCACGCCGCCGATCCTGCCCGCGAGCCTCATGGCCGGTCTCCTTCCAGCTGGTGCACACGGACGTCGGCGAGATGGTCCACTGTGTACGGACGCAGATCGATGCCGGGCTTGGTGGTGTACAGGTCCAGGGCAAGACTTGGCCCGCGAACGCCCTGCGCGTACGAGAGCACGAAGGACGGATCGGTGATCGCGTCGAACCCGACGACTCGGTCGGCCTGGTCCGATCCGGAGTCGGGATCCACCAGGTGCGACGGGACCGGCACGAACCCGAGCCGGCTCTTGAAGCTGAACAGCCCCGGCTTGACCAGGTGCCCGTAGAGGTTGGGATCGCTGCCCAGGCTCACCATGGCAAAGCCGCGTTCCCGGGCCTCCCGCACGACCTCCAGGTAGAGCACGCGGGTCAGGCTGGCCTGGCGCTGGTCGGCTACGACGGCGGAGAACCGCGCCCTGACCTCGTCCCGTTCTCGCGACTGCTGGTTGATGCTCGCTCCAACCAGGATGTCGCCGTCCCAGGCGCACACGGCGAAGTAGTCATCGGCCTCGGCCAGCACCCGGTCGCGGTGCTCGGTGGCGACCGACCAGCCGTGCACCATGCGGGCTACCTGCGCCTCGTACAGCGGCAGGAAGGCGTCCATCAACCCGGCGTCGACCGGGCGGACCGTGATGGTCAGGCCGTCGGCCCGCGCCCGCCGTCGGGCGATGCGGATGTTCTGCTTGTCCTTACGAGCCAGGCCGGACAGGAACTGCTCCTCGTCCGAAGCCGTTGCGGCACGCCAGGTCACGACCTGAGGCTTGGGCCGGAAGCCGGCGGCCGCAAGGGAATCCCACAGCAGCGGCGGCGGGTCCTGCACGCGGACTACGTCGACGGAGTGCCGGTGGGCCCGCCAGTCGCCGTTGAGCGCCTCAGCGACGTCGACAACGGCGACCGGCAGTCCCAATGCCACGGTTCTCATACCGGAGACATCTCGCGCGCGCCGACCTCCGCGTTCACCGGATCGCCGGAGAACGTGCTCTGGCTGGCCCGGAATCCGCGTAGGCGCAGGCTGTTGGACAGCACGAACAGACTGGACAGCGCCATGGCCGCGCCGGCGATCATCGGGTTGAGCACACCGGCGGCGGCGAGCGGAATGCCGGCGACGTTGTAGGCGAAGGCCCAGAACAGGTTGCCGCGAATCGTGCCGAGAGTCCGCCGTGATAGGCGGACGGCGTCGGCGGCGTCGCGCAGATCGCCGCGCACGAGCGTGATGTCGCTGGCCTCGATCGCGGCGTCGGTGCCGGTACCCATCGCGATGCCCAGATCGGCCTGCGCGAGCGCGGCCGCGTCGTTGACGCCGTCGCCGACCATGGCGACCGAACGGCCTTCCTGCTGGAGCCTCCGGATCACCGCCACCTTGTCGGCCGGCAGCACCTCGGCCTCCACGTCCTCTATGCCGACCTGCGCCGCGATCGTCCGAGCGGCACGGGCATTGTCCCCGGTCAGCAGAACTGGGCGCAGCCCAAGCCGCCGGAGGTGCGCGACCGCCTCGGCGCTGGTGGGCTTGGTCGTGTCGGCGACAGTGAGGATTCCTCGGATCCGACCGTCCCATCCGATCGACACCGGGGTCTGGCCGCGACGCTCGGCGTCCGTCAGCGGCTGAGCCAGTTCCTCGGGCACGGACAGCCGCTCGGCCAGCCAGCTGGACCGGCCGATGAGCACCGCCTTGCCGTCCACCTCGCCCGTGACGCCGAGCCCGGCCGTGCCCTCGAAGGCCGTGACGGTCTCCAGCGTGCCGAACTTCTCGCGCGCAGCACTCGCGATCGCGGCCGCGATCGGATGCTCGGACGCGTTCTCCAGGGCGCCGGCCAGCCGCAGCACGTCCTCGGTCTCGACGCCGTTCGCGGGCACCACCTCGACCAGGGTCATCTTGCCGGTGGTGACTGTGCCGGTCTTGTCCAACACGACGGTGTCGATCTTCTTGGTCGACTCCAGGATCTCCGGGCCCCGGATCAGGATGCCCAGCTGCGCGCCGCGACCGGTGCCGACCAGGAGCGCAGTCGGTGTGGCCAGTCCGAGGGAGCACGGACAGGCGACGACCAGGACCGCGACACCGGCGGTGAGGGAGGCGGCGATGTCGGCGCCGTTGCCCAGCCAGAAGCCGAATGCCGCCACCGCGAGGGCGATCACGACCGGGACGAAGACGGCGGCGACCCGGTCGGCCAGCCGCTGCACCGGCGCCTTGCCGGTCTGCGCCTCGGTCACCAGCCGGGTGATGTGGGCGAGCTGGGTGTCGGCCCCGACCCGCAGGGCGCGCACGACGAGGCGCCTGTTGGCGTTCACGGTCGCGCCGGTGACCGGATCGCCCGCGGTCACCTCCACGGGGACGCTTTCGCCGGTGAGCATCGACGCGTCGACGGCGGAGCTCCCGTCCACGACAACGCCGTCGGTGGCGATCTTCTCGCCGGGCCGGACGACGAACTGGTCACCGACGCGGAGCTGACCGATCGGCACAGTCGCCTCGGCCCCGCCGCGCAGCACCGTCACGTCCTTCGCACCGAGTTCGAGCAGGGCCCGCAACGCGGTGCCGGCGCGGCGCTTGGCCCGGTGCTCGGCGTAGCGGCCGGCAAGGATGAACACGGTCAGGCTGGTGGCCACTTCCAAGTAGATATGGTGCAGACCCTGGCCGCTCGTCGGCACCATCAGGAACGGCATGCGCATACCGGGCAGGCCGGCGAAGCCGAAGAACAGGGTGTAGAGCGACCAGCCGAAGGCGGCGATCACTCCGAGGGAGATGAGCGTGTCCATGGTGCCGGTGGCGTGCTTGAGGTTCTTCCAGGCCGCGACGTGGAACGGCCACGCTCCCCAGGTCGCGACCGGCGCCGCCAGGGTCAGCGAGAGCCACTGCCAGTTGGTGAACTGCAAGGGGGTGATCATCGCCATCGCGACTACGGGGATCGCCAGTGCGGTGCACGCCAGGATCCGGCGGCGCATGGCGCTCAGCTCGTCCTCGGCCGCATCGCGCTTCGGCTCGTCCGTCCCGGACGGCTCGGGCACCGGCAAGGCCGCCGTATATCCGGCGGCTTCGACGGTGGCGATCAGGTCGTCGACCGTCACGCCGACGTCGAAGGAGACGCGGGCCTGCTCCGTGGCGAAGTTGACCTCGGCCTCGACGCCGTCCATGCGGTTGAGCTTGCGTTCGATGCGAGCCGAGCACGACCCGCAGGTCATGCCGCCGATGTCAAGGGTGACCACCGCCTTCGGCATCGCCGTCGGTACCGACATTTCCCCTCACTCCCTATGGACGGTTCACCACTGCGGGGCGATGTGCGTGCCCACGACGTACGCGATCGTGAAGATGACGACCAGCAGGACCGCGAAGGCCCCCAGCCGCAGTCCGGCCGTCACGCCACCGCTCCGGCGAACTCATAACCGGTCTTCTCCACGGCCGCCTTGAGGGCGTCCTCGGAAACCGGGGCATCCGCGGTGATCCGGACCTCGTTGGCCTTCGGGTCGACGAGGATCTCGGACAGGCCCGGCAGGTCCGTCTCGATCGCCGTGCGCACGCGCTTGGCGCAGCCGCCGCAGGTCATGCCCAGGACGGAGTAGGTCGTCGTGCTCATCGGGTCCTCTTTCAGCTACGTGGTCAGGAAGGCTCGGATCCTGCGGAATGCCTCGGTGATCTCCGCCGCGCCGACCGCGTAGGAGATCCGGATGTGGTCGGGAACGCCGAAGTCGGCGCCGGGCATGACGGCGACCTGGACCTCGTGCAGCAGGCGTTCGGCGAACGTCGCCGCGTCCTTGATCTCCACGCCGTCGTGTTGGCGGCCATAGGTTCCGCTGACGTCGACCAAGGCGAAGAACGCGCCCTCCGGCTCGACCGCCAGCCGGAGTCCTGGGAGATCGGCCAGTCCGTCACAGGTGAGCCGCCGGCGCCGCTCCAGCTCGGCTTTGCGGTCCGCCAACTCCTGGATCGGCTCGTCCACCAGCGCGGCGAGCGCGGCGCGCTGGGAGATCGACGACGGGGCCGAGGTCGTGTGCCCCTGCAACGCCGACATCGCGGCGATGACAGGGCGCGGTCCGGCGGCGAAGCCGACCCGCCAGCCGGTCATGGCGAAGGTCTTGGAGAAGCCGCCGACCGTGATGGTCCGGGATCGCGTGTCCGCGCCGAGCGAGGCCACGCTGGTGAACTCCACCCCGCCGTACACGAGGTCGCTGTAGATCTCGTCGCTGACGATGGCCAGGTTGTACTCGGCGGCCAACTCGGCCAGCGCCGTCAGCTCGGCCCGGCTATAGACGACACCGGTCGGATTGGACGGACTGTTGATCAGCAATGCCTTGGTGCGCACCGTGATCCGGTCCACTATCGCGTCACGGTCGAACTTGAACCCCGTCCCGGCGTCGGTCTCCACGACGATCGGAACACCGCCGGCGAGGGAGATCATGTGCGGGAAGCTGACCCAGTGCGGCGCCTGCAGGATCACCTCGTCACCGGGATCGAGCAGCACGGCGAAGGCATTGGCCAGGGCCTGTTTCGCCCCGTTGGTCACGACCACGTCGTCGCCCTCGTAAGGACACCGCCATTTCTCGGTCAGGCGCTCGGCGATGGCCTGTCGCAGCGGAGCGATCCCGGACACCGCCGTGTAGCGGGTGAATCCGCTCGTGATGGCGTCAATGCCGCCCCGGCAGGCGACATCGGGCGTCGGGAAGTCCAGCTCACCGCCGGTGAGGTTGATGACGTCGACGCCCTCCGCGGCCAGCTTCTTGACGTGCGCGTCCAGAGTCGCGGTGCTCGACAGCGGAAGGCCCGCCGCCCGCCGGCTGATCATGACACCCCCTCACTTCGCCGAGAGCGTGAACTGCGCGCTGGCCGACGAGGTCGATCCACCGCTGACCTGGACCGTGACGTTCCAGTCGCCGCCCATGCCCAGCACGATCTTCGAGTCGTAACCGTCGCCGCTGGCCGTGGCGGTCTGGTCGCCACCGTGCATGTTCATCGCCGGCATGTCGGTGGTCAGCTTGACCGTCGCGTTCTTGACCGCGGTGCCGCTGGAGTCCTTGACCGTGATGTGCGCGGTCGCGGACTCACCACCTCTGATCGGGCAGGGCGCCGCCAACGTGATCGTCAACCCACTGCTGGCCTTGCTGTCCGTGCACGTCTTCGTGGGCTCCTGGCTGGCCGCACCCTGCCCGCAGCCGGCCAGGACGGCGACGAGGAGCGCGGCCGCCGGTACGAGTGCGGCCGTTCGCGCCCTGGTCATCGGTTCACCTTCGTTCGTGGTCGGCGGTGTCGGGTCAGCCGCAGCAGGAGCTCTTCTTGGCCGTCGCCTCGACGGGCTCCTCGGTGGTCGCCGCGGGCTTCGGCCCGCAGCAGGACGACGCGGCCGGGGCGGCCGCCTTCTCCGTGCTGGCGGCCGGCTTGGGGCCGCAGCAGGAGCTCTTGGCCTCCTGCTGGACGACGGGCAGCTGCTGGGCGTTGGACGCGGCCCAGAACAGGTCGCCCACCTGCGTCTCGCTAGACATTGATGTTGTCCCTTCCGGTGTTGTCGCCAGTCGCCTGGCCTTCCTGCACCTGGCACAGCTCGGCGAGCCTGCCGCCGGCCGTGAGCAGCTCCACGGGAGCGCCGGACTCCACGATCCGGCCGTCCTCGATGACGAAGACCTGGTCCAGGTCCTCCACCAGCGCCAGCCAGTGCGCCACCACGACGGCGGTGCGGCCGGCCAGCAGGCGGCGGATCGCGGCCAGCACGATGCGTTGGCGCGCCGGGTCGACGCTGGAGACCGCTTCGTCGAGGATGATCACGCGGGGGTCCGCGAGCATGCCGCGGGCGAGTGCGATGAGTTGGCGCTCCCCCACCGACAGCCGGGCACCGCGTTCGCCGACGCGGGTCTGGTATCCGTCACGCAGTCCGGCGATGACCTCGTCGGCGCCGATGGCCTTGGTCGCTTCGACGACTTCCTCGTCGGTGGCGTCGGGCCGGCCGAAGCGGATGTTCTCCGCGACCGTGCCGTCGAACAGCTGCGCCTCCTGCGTCACGAGCAGGACCTGGGTACGCACCGATGAGCGGCTCAGCCCTGCGAGGTCATGGCCGTCGATGCTGATCGTGCCCGAGGAGGGTGTGTAGAGCCGGACCAGCAGCTGCATCAACGTGCTCTTGCCGGCGCCGCTCGTGCCGACGATGCCGATGTGGGCTCCGGGGCTGGCGTGCAGGGACACGTCGTGCAGCACTTCCTCGCCGCCGGGGTAGGCGAAGCTGACGTGCTCCACGGCGAGATCGCCCTGAACCTCGGGCAGCGTCTCACCGCCGTCGGCTTCCTCGGGCAGGTCGAGCACCTCAAGGATCCGCTTCGCCGACACCGCCACGTCGGAGGTCTCACCCAGCTGGTGCGCGAGGTCCCGGACCGGGTTCAGCATGCGCTTGACGAACAGCGCGAACGCGGCGAGCGTGCCGGCGGCCAGCGCGGCGCCCTGAGCCATGCCCATCGACGCCATCATCGTGTTGGTGCCCAACAACATCCAGGTCATCGGCATCATGCCGGAGGCCAGCTGGAAGAAGAACCCGGACCCGAGCTGGTTGCCGGCGATGATCTGCAGGCCGCCGAAGAAGATCAGCAGGGCCAGTGCGATGTGGACGCTGACGCCCAGGTGCGAGGACAACCACAACCTCTTGCGGGACAACCGGTTGTGCACGACGCTGTACTGCTCGGACTTCTCGTCCAGGTCGGCCAGGACCGCCTTCTCCTGGCCGAAGGCCCTGATGTCGGCCAGGCCGTCGATGCGCTGGTTGAGGTAGCCGACCATCTGGTCCCACTCGGCGCGCTGCTGGCGGGTGTCGGGCCGCAGCCGGCGCGTCCACCAGATGGCCACGTACACCATGAGCGGGATCGCGATCAGCGTCGGCAGGGCGACCGCCGGGCTCAGCGCCAGCAGGAAGACGGCGAAGGCGATGAACCAGGCGACGCTGTTGACGATCTCCATGACGGACTTGCTCAGGAACCGTCGGAACCGGTCGGCCTCGAACAGGACCTTGGTGACCCACTCGCCGCTGGCCTGTGCCACATGGCCGGACAGCTGCACGTTGTGCAGGCGCACCACCAGGGCGTTGCGGATCGTGACGGTGAGGCGCTCGTTGACCTTGATGATCGCGGAGTTGTAGATGATCCGGATGACGTTCTCCAGAACGACCAGCGCGACCAGATTGACGGCGGTGCCGCTGATCGCGTCGAGGTCGCCGATGACGATGTGCCCGATGCCCGCCATGACGGTGTACATCACGGCGATGGTGGTGATGGAGTTGAGGATGGCCATCGTGGTGGCCAGCGTCATCAGGCCCGCGTGTGGCTTGAGGAAGGGCAGGCTGCGACGGACCGCGCGCCACAACGTCTTTCGCGCCGTCCGGTCGTCGAAGTCCTCGACGGCCTCGGTCGATTCACTCACCGGCCTGGCCTTTCTCGGTCGTGCCGGCGTGGGCCAGCGAGCGGTCGTCGGCGTCCGGGACGGCCCCGAGCGTGATCACGCGGTCGACGTGTCGGCCCACGGCCAACTGCTGGGTGGCGATCACCAGAGTCCGGCCGCGGCGCACGCGGACGATCGTGTCGAGCAGCGCCGCTTCGGTCTCCGCATCGAGGTTGGCCGTCGGATTGTCGAGCAGCAGGATGTCCGGATCGACGAGCAGGACTCGGGCCAGCCCGATGCGCTGGCGTTCGCCGGCGGACAGGTCCATCGTGCTCGCGCCGAACCGCCGCGTGAGCGGAATGTGGCTCAGGCCGGCGGCCTCGGCCGCGCGGGCGATGTCCGCGTCGGTGGCGGACGGCCGGGCGAACGCGATGTTCTCCGCCAGCGTCCCCTCGAAGATCCACTGCCGCTGGGGCAGGCACACCACGTGCTGGCGGATCTCCGCCGGGGCGAACTCGCGGACGTCGATCCCGTCGTAGGTGACAACGCCGCCGTCCGGGTCGCGAAGCCGCGCCAGCGCGTGCAGCAGTGTGGACTTCCCGCTTCCGGTAGGTCCGAAGACGGCGACGCTCTCGCCGGCCGCGACCTCGATGCCGACGCCGTCGAGCACCCGCTTGCTCCCGATGTCGACGATCAGGCCTTCGGCGCGGAGGGCGCCGGTGAGGGCCGGCATCGATCGGGTGTGTGCGGCCTCGGTCACGACGTCGGCGGTGTCGATGACGTTGAGCAGCCGCTGGGCGGTGACCTTGGAACGGAACGCGCCGTTGATGTGCATGGCCAGCATGTGCATGCTCATCTGGAACATCATGATCAGCGCGACGACGGCGACGAGGTCGCCGACGGTCAGCCTGCCGTTGACGACGGCGGTGCCGCCGATCCAGAGCGCGATGGGTGTCGGCAGGCCGCCGACGACGTTGAGGATCGCCTCCCAGCGGCTGTAGGTCCGCTTCATCTGGCCGTCGCGCGCCGAGTGCTCCTCATTGATCTTGTGCAGACGTCCGGAGGCGGCGTTCTCCCGGCCGAAGGACTTGACCACGTTGATGTTGGCCAGCGACTCGCCGACGCCGGCGAGCATCTTGGTGAACTGCCCCTTGAGTTCCACGAAGGACTTCTGCAGCTGCAGCTGGACCGTGAGGTTGACCGCGAGCACGGGAACCATCGGGATCACCGCGAACAGCGTGGTGCGCCAGTCGATGACGAGCGCGGCGACCAGCATCGTCAAGGTGACCAGGATCTGGATGAGCAGTTCCAGCAGACCGCCGTTGGTGAGGCCACGGACCGCGACGGCGTCGGAGACCAGGCGCGTCAGCGCACGACCGCCGGACGCCTCGGCCGTCTCGCCGGGGCCCAGGTGCGTGAGCTTGCCGAACAGGTCGTGCCGCAGGTCGTTGACCGCCTTGCTGGCGACCGTGAACCGGATGCGCTTTCCCAGGTGCAGCAAGGCGGTCGTGACCACGCCCGCGGCGAGCACGAGCACCGCGATGACGAGCAGGAGTTGGGGGTCCCCGCCGAGCACACCGACGTTGATCGCGACGCGCATCAGCAGCGGGATCGCGATGTTGCCGAGCAGGCCGAGGAACATGATGGTGGTGGCGATCGTCATGGCGCTGCGGTAGCGCAGCGGATAGCTGTAGATGAAACGCAGCGCGCGCAGCGACTCTTTCACGTCGAGCCCCCTTCTTCGTGTGCCGTGGTCCGCCGGACAAGTCACGGCCGCGCTCACCGCGAGCGCGGACCGCTTTGTGACTGGGTGCTAGTCGCAGCAGGCGCACGCGCACCCGCACTCGGTGCCGTCCTCCGCGACGTCCTCCTTGCCGCTGGTCTCGCAGCAACCGGAGCCGATCATGTCGTCAGCCATGTTCACCTCCTCCTTGATTCGATAACTTCAAAAGTATCGAAGCAGTTGTCGCGGTTGGTCGTCAACCCGAAGTCCCGAAAATCCTTGCCGGACAGGGAATACGCAGCTCAGCGCGACGATCCGCCGGTCGGCCCCTCGCCCGGACGGACTAGCAGCACGAGGTGTGCTTGCGCTCGACCGTCGCTTCGGGCTCGGCTTCCGACCGGACGGTCATGCCCAGCGCGGCGAGGATCCGCTCGTAGTCCCGTTCCAGCTGTTCGAGGTCGTCGCCGGCCAGCACGATCCGGCCGAACGCACCGCCGCGCGCATGGTTGATCGGCAGCACCGCTTCACCCGGCCGGACATCCAGCTCCACGAGGGGCGGATAGTGCGCTTCAAGACCATGGATCCCTTGCAGCGCCTCGGTTCGGTAGTCGAGCGATCCGCCCTCGTCGAAGACGATGCTCCGGTAGAGCCCCGTCGCCGCCTTGGGCGTGCTGCGTTCGGGTTGTCGGCCAAGGGCAGCGTCGACTGCGACGATGCTCGGCTCGTAGCCGGACACCGCGGCGATGAGCTCCACGCCCTGGCCGCCGGAGACGCGGGGGTTGATCTCACCCGCCCGGAAACCGTCCGCGGTGAGCATGAACTGTAACGAGGCGACCCAATTGTCCAGCCCCACCGCGGTCAAGGCCTTGTCGGACAACAGCTCGATCTCAGCGAGGCGGTCCGCCGGCAGCCGGGACGGGAAGACACCGCCGAGCTTGACGAACTTCGGCGGCGGCCCGACCTCGCCGTCGACGATGAACAGGACCGTCGTCCGGCCGTTCACCCGGCTGGCGAAGACGCCGAACTCCGGTCCGGTGAGGAATTCCTCGATCAGCGCGGAGTCCCAGCCGTCGGTCAGGATGTCGGTCACCGCGTCGGCCACCTCGGCGCCGGTCTCGCAGTACATCAGGCCGGCGGCGCTCGACGCGCTCCTCGGCTTGACCACGACCGGCAGCCCGATGTCCTCGGCAGCCGCGACGCCCAACGCTGGCGTGTCGACCACCCGATTGACGGCTACAGGCACTCCGGCCGCGGCCAGTAGCCGGTGCGTGGCGGCCTTGTCGTTGCAGTTGAGAGCCGCCTCCTCGGTGATACCCGTTGCCAGGCCCAACTTCGCCCGCAGCCGCCCGGCCAGCGGCACCAGCCGTTCGACGCCGGTCACCACCGCGTCGAAGGGCTGTGTCGCGTGCAGCTGCTCGACGTGGGCGACGACCGAGTCCCAGTCGTCCAGGTCCACATCGAGCGGGATGTCGGCCAGCATCAGCTGCTCGATGCTCATCCCCTCGTCGACGAAGCCTACCTCGTAATCGGTCTGTTCCTTGAGGATCCGCAGTGTTCGTTGCCCGCTCAGCACGAGCACCCTGGTTGGCACCAATGTCACCCACCATCTGGAAGTTGTCCGGGTCAGGAGTTGTCCGGGTGAACCCGGGGTCGGAGCGAGTCGAGGATGTCGAGGTAGTCCGCGCGCAGTCGGTCCGCGTCGTCGCCGTAGACGACGATGCGGCCGTAGCTGCCGCCCTGGGGGTCCGTCGCCGGCCGGACCCGGTCCCCCGGGTCGATGTCGAGCCAGACTCCGGGGGTTTCCAGGGCCGTACGGTCGTAGTCCACGATGCCGCCGTGGTCGAACGCGACGCACCGATAGAGCGCGCGTGACGCAGCGCCGGGTTTCCGCGTGACCACGCGCCCGAGGGCAACCTCTGCGGCCGCGCGAGTCATGTCGATGCCCGAAACCTGCTCGGTGAGCGCGCACAGCTGCCCACCGGGCGGCCGGGCCGCGACGTTGATCAGGACCGGGCCGAGCGGCCCGAGCCGCACCTGCAGGTGGGCGATGCCGTCGTCGAATCCCAGCGCCCGCAGGGCATCGGCGGCGAACGTCCCGAGCCGGCCGTCGCCGTCATCGCCGAGGCCGCTCGGGAAGTCGTAGCCGACCTCGGCCATTCTCGGTCCAGGCCCGACCTGTTGGGCGAGGACGTTGACGATCTCGGTGGCGCCGTCCGCCGTGATGGTCTGCACCGCGAACTCCGGTCCGTCGACGAACCGCTCCACCAACAACGGTCCCGGCCCGAGAACATGGGCCGCTTCCTCGGCTTCGCCCAGGCTCCGGCACAGCAGCGTGCCGCGTCCGCGCGCGTCGGTCGTCTTCTTCACCACTACCGGCAGGCCGAGCCGCCGTGCCGCGTACTCCACGTCGGCGGGCTCTGCCGCGGTGACGAAGTCGGGCACGGCGACGCCGGCGCCGGCCAGCGCCAGTCGCATGCGGGCCTTGTCGCTGCAGTTGATGGCTGCGCCGAGCGCGAGCCCTCGCACGCCGAGACGGGCGGCGAGGTAGCTCGCGACGGGCAGATAGGCGTCGTAGACGCTGAAAACGGCGTCAAGCGGGTGCACGCCGTGCAAGAGGCCCAGCGCCGACTCCGTGGCGTTCCAGTCGCCTAGGTCGATGTCGAGGGGCACGTCCGCGACGCACGCCAGATCCAGCGGCGTCGGGTCGCCCAGCAGCACGGTGCGCACGCCCATGTCGGCAAGCACGTCGACGACGCGGCGGCCCGAGATGCACGCCACGCTCTGCCGGAAGTCCGGGCTCAGTATGGACATCAGCAGCACCGCCGAACCACACCGACGACATCGTCGGTGCCACGGACGGCGTCCTCGATCCGCAGGCACGCGGCATGGAGGGTCGCCGCCTGCCGCGGGTCGGACGCCTGAAGTGTGAGGTACAGCGGAACGCCTTCGGCTCCATAACGCCGTTTCTGCATGGCGTTCGCACGACCGAGGTTCACCACGGTGGTGCCCGAGTCGATGGCCGACTCGACGATGTGGGCCAGCATCGGGTGGTAGGGCTCGAAGGAGCTGAGCACACCCGTGTCGAGGCCGGCGATCCAGGCCGACCACTCGCCGCCGAACTCCCAGCCGGCGAACACCGCGACGGTGGCGCCGTCGTGGTCCGTCGCGATCACACCACGCTCGAACGGCGCGAGATGCCGTCGTACCGACTCCAGGAACGAGCTCGGCAGCACGTCCACCGGGGTGCTGCGATCCGTGAGCAGCGTATGCACCAAGTGCACCAAGGTGTCCGTGTCCGGCATGCCGTCCGTGACAGTGACGTGCTCCAGCCGGACACGACGCTCGCGCAGCAGCTTGCGCCGCCGCTTGGCCGGGAGCGTCGCCCAGTAGTCCTGTGCGGACCGATAGCGAGTCTCCAAGCGGTGCGCGCTGGTCACCTGGGCGACCGCATGTCCGGCGCCGAGCAGTCGCCCGACCAGCGGTCCGCGCGGGAGGTTGGCGAATCCCCACGCCCAGGCGCCGAGTTGGTCGGCGGACAACTGCATCCGGTCGACGAGAAGCTCGATCACGTCACCGTGCTCGGCGAGGGCGAGCGGTCCGCCCGAGAAGGCCGCCAGGCTGTGTCCGAGCAGCACCGGGCCGCCCGGCGAGATCCCGCTCAACGACCAGAGGTAGTCCAGCCGCGGACAGCTGTGCACCAGGTACGCGGGGCAGATCCCCACCAGCCGGCTGCCCGAGTACGCGACCAGGTGCGCCGGCTCGAAGTCGCCCGGCGGCGCCTCCTCGAACGCCGCGAGCCATTCCCACGAGTGGAAGACACTGCCGCCGCCGCCGAGCACAACCGCGTTCCACGCCTCCCGGTCGATCTCGCCGACTCCCCGCGCGAGATCGACGCGGTATCCGTCCGCCGTGTCGGCGACGACACTCGCCATGGTCATCTCAGCCACCTCAGCAGCACGACTTGAACTCGCGACTGTCCGCCGTGCTCGGCGCGACGTCGTCCGACGCAATCACCTGCAACGCCAGGGCATCCCGGATCTGCCGTTCCGTCCGCCCCAGTTCCTCCGGGGACTCGCCGAACACGACGATCCGGCCGTAGACGCCGCCTTCGGGATGGTCGACGGCCTCCACCGCCTCGCCGGACGGGACCTCAAGCTCCACGATCGCGTCGAGGTCCGCGGTCGGCGTGTTGTACAGCAGCGTGCCGGCCTCCTCGAACACGATGCTGGAGTACCGCGCGTGGCTGGCCCGCACCTCGCCGACGGTCGGCGGGAGGCCGAGCGCCAGGCGGGACACCGCCTCTACCATGTCCACTCCGGACACTGCCGTGGTCATGTCCACCAACCGACCGCCAGGGCGGCGCGCGTTGACCTCGACCACGCTGAATCCGTTGCTGCCCAAGCGAACCTGGGTATGGCTCACCCAGTCGCGCAGGCCGAGCACGTCCAGCACCGACGACATCAGGGCCTTGAGCTCCGCGAGCCGAGCTTCGTCCAGGCCACAAGGATGTTCGTAGCTCAGTTCGACGAACACGGGCGGCTCGGTCATGTGCTGGCTGAACACGCTGAGGATCTCGGTGTCGCCGTCACGAGTCAGCGTCTGCACCGCGAACTCGGGCCCGTCGATGTACTCCTCCACCAGCACACCGGCGAGCGATCCCGGTCCGGGATCATCGAGCAGGCTCTGGACCGCGACGCGGACCTCGTCCCCGGAGGCACATCGCCTGACGCCGAATGCGCCGGCGCCGTCTCGCGGCTTGACCACGACCGGGAAACCGATCACCTCGGCTGCCCGCACCGCGCTGGCCACGTCCTCGACGAGTTCGAACCCGGGCACCGGCAATCCCGCTTCGGCGAGGCCGCTGCGGGTCCGCCACTTGTCGCGGCAGTTGAGCGCCGTGGCCACCGTCAGCCCGCGGTGCTCGGACAGCAACTGCTCGGACAGGTAGGCCATGAGCGGGATGCGCGGCTCGACGTGCGTCAGCACCGCAGCCGGCGGCTGGTCGTCGAGCTGCTCCCGGACGGCCTTGGCCACCTGCTCCCAGTCGTCCACGTCGGCGTCGAGCGGGACGTCGGACCACATCATGCAGTGCAGCGGGATCCGGCTGTCGACGTTGAGGATCTGATAACCGAGTTCGCGCAGCACATCGAATTCGCGTTGCGCCCGTCCACCGATGAGGACGACCGTCCTCGCCGGGGTGAGGCCGTTGTCAGCCACCGGCGTCCCTTTCTCGAAGGCGCGTTGGTCAGCAGCAGGCGTTGGCCTTCTTGGCCGCCGGGGCGGCGGCCGCGGTCGTGGCGGGGCGCTGCACGGCCTCCACCTTCAGGGCCTCGACGATGCCGGCGACCTGGGCGATCTCCTCGTTCTTCAGCCCGAGCTGCTTGGCCGCGGCCAGGAACGAGCGCACCGTCTCCTCACGCCCCTGCACCAGGGCGGCTCCGAGCGCGACCGCCGCGCGGGTCTTCGGGTCCAGGGCCGAGGCGTTGAAGACCGCGTTGAAGAAGTCCTGGTAGCCGGCGGTGAACGTGCTGTGGCTGTCACGGATGTCCGGGGACAGCTGGATGAGCTGGGCGGACACGGACGGCGCTGCGGTGGCCATGCTTACTCCTTGCCGATGTTCTCGTTGTCATTCCCGGCTCTGCTCGTCCGCGCGGCCAGGTGGGCGATGGTGACCAGCAACAGCCGGCCGGCCTTGCGGACCGCCTCCGGGTCAATCCGGTCCAGCGAATCCAGGGGTGAGTGGTAGTGCGCGGCCCCGAGCCCGATGCCGGCGGCAGGCATGCCAACGCCGGCGTACTGCCGGTTGTCGGAGGCCACCTGACCGGCCGCGAGCGGGATCCGGAGCAGCCGGCCCGCGCGGTCGAGCGCGTCGATGATCGGTCGCGTGTCGGGGCCGAGTTCGACGGCGACGGTCCCGTTGAACTTTCCGGCCATGTCCACGTTGAGCACCTCGGGCCGCCAGCCTTCGCCGGCCAGTTGCCGGGCATGGTGCCGGGAGCCGAGCGCACCGTGCTCCTCCGCGTCCAGCACGGCGAACAACACCGGTCGAGCCAACGTCTTTCCCGTTTCGACCAGCACACGGGCGACCTCGCACAGCACGGCGACCCCGCTCGCGTTGTCGCCGGCGCAGTCGAAGTGAGGTCCTGTGTGCATCGACACTATCACTGAGGTACACCGCTCTAGGCAGTAAGCTTCATACCGACAAGCTTAATCGCGGACTAAATTCTGCATAAAACTCAGCACGTTCCTGATGAGGGCATGATGATTTATGGATATGCACCGGTCGCCGCAGCCCGGACGAGCGGCACGTATGCCGTGACGGTGGATCCGGCCAGCTGCTTGAGCAGGTCGCTGCGCACGGCGACGACCGGCAGCTGGACCACGCCCGCGCCGACGGTCCGCTTGGTCAGGAATCCGGAGCCGTCCGGATCCTGGGGCGTGAGCAGGCCGACGCCGCCGGCGGCACGGACCTGGTCGACGAGTTCGACGAACGCCGTGCCCTGCGGAACACGCTCCAGGACGGCCCACGCCCCCGCCACCGGAGTGCCGTCCCAGCGGACCGCGGTCCCGGCGGCCGGTGCGTCCATCCGGGCCGAGCGGGGGTGTTCCGCGTAGTCGCGGCGGTGTTCGAGCTCCCCGGCGAGCGGGCCGCCATCGACCGTCACCGACGGCGCCTCCGCCAGCCGGAACACCTCGGGAACCTCGAAGGTGTCCGATCGCGGATCGAGCCCGATCGAGGTCAGGTGAGCGACCAGCCAGCGGCTCGCCAGGTCGTGGCCTGGCGAGCCGAGTCCACGACCGGCCAGGTCCTCGGCGCACAGCGCCGTGAGGGTGGCCATGGCGCGGTCCTGGTCGAACCGGTCGGCCAGGTCGGCGAGGCCGCCGTCGGTGGCGGTCTCGGCTGTCTCCGTCATGTCACCCCCCTGTAATGGTGTCCGGCATCAGCTGGCGGACGGCTCGCCGCAGCAACCGCCGCCCTGTCCGCCGGGAACCGATCCGGTGGCGTCTGCCGGCTCGCCGCAGCAACCGCCGGTCGTGCTGGCGCTCGCCTCGGTCGGGTCCGTGACGAAACCGCCGGTCGGCTGCTCGGTGTTCTCCTGAGTGTTCATGGTGGTCAGCGCTCCCTGCTTGATTCGAAAAATCCTTGTTTAAAGGACTATCGAATCAAGCAGGGACTGTCAACAGCTCAGCGCACCAGCAGGTACGCCCCCGCGGCCACCACTGCGGCAAAAGGCGGAGTCACCAGCCAGGCGATCACGAAGTCCCGGATCGTCTTGCGCTGGATGAGGTGCAGGTCCCGGCCGACGGTGCCGGCGATGGCGCCGACCGACACGTGGGTGGTCGACATCGGCAGCCCCTGGAACGCGCCGAGCCCGACCAGCGCCGCGGTGGTGAGGTTCGCGGCGAACCCGTTCACGTGCGACATCTTCGTGACGCAGCAGCACATGCAGCTGGCGACACGGGCGCCGCCAAGCAGGCCGCCGATCGCCATGACCGCGGTCACCGCGAACAGCAGGGTCGTCGGCGTCATGCCGCCGACCAGGGCGAACGACCCGACGGCCACGATCTTCGGCGCGTCGTTCATGCCCCGCGCGAAACTGGTGAATCCGCTGGTCATCCAGTGCACGCCGGTGATCGCCGTCAGGCTTCGCGGCCTGCGCGCCACGACACCGCTCGGCGCGGACACCTTGGTGTCGCTGCCGCTCATCTGCTCGGTGGTCGACTCGCCGTGCAGTGCCACCTGGGCGACTTCCTTGGCCAGGGTCCGCCCCGCGAGGACCCGGCTGCCGTAGGACACGATCGCCGAGATGACATAGGCGGCCAGCACGCTCAGCAGCAGCGGGCCGACGACCTTGTTCAGCAGCACGTCCCAGTGCAGCGAGCTGCTCGCGAACACCAGCCCCGCGCCGAGCAGCGAGCCGACCAGCGCGTGCGTGGTCGACACGGGCAGCTTGCGCCACGTCGCCAACGCCACCCACGCCGCCGTTCCGATCAGCACCGCCACCGCGAAGCCGGCGGTCGGCTTCGCGGAGACGATGCCGTTCGAGAACAGTGCGGTGAGCTTCGCAGCGAACGTCAGCGAGACCAGGCACCCGAGCGCCGTGGTGACCGTGCCCCAGATGATCGCGGTGCGCAGCTTCGTCACACCGGCCGCAGCCAGCGTGGCCACGCCCTTCGGAACGTCGTTCGCACCGTTGGCCGCAGCCAGTGCCAGCACGAGCACCAACACCAGTACTTCCATGTGGTTCTCCCAACGGATTCGCCTGATTAGCTGGTCTGTTCTGCTCTCTGGATCACGGCGCCGACGAACGCGTCGATCAGCGGGTGCACCGCCGACGGCGTGGACGACAACTCCGGCTGGAACAAGGTGCCGATGAAGAAGGGGTGGTCGGGCAGCTCGACTGCGCGCGGCGCCTTCTCCACGTCCCAGCCGGTGATCTGCATCGGGCTGTGCACGATGGCGTCGATGTACTCGGGGTTGAGCCCGTACTTGCAGTGATAGGTCTCGACCGTGCTCTCGCAGTCGCCGTACACCGACGCGAGGCGGCTGCCCGTGGTCAGGTGCAGCGGCGCGGTCTCGCCGACGAGCGAGCACGCCAGCGGGGTGATGAACGCCGTCGGCGCGTCGGCGTCGTACTGCACGTCGTCGGCGTCGGTGAAGCCGAGCTCGTGGCGGCCGTACTCGATCAGCGCGTGCTGGAAACCGCCGCAGGTGCCGAGGTAAGGGATTCCGCGCAGCCGCGCCGTCTGGATGGCGAACAGCACCGCTTCCTTGTCCGCGTACGGCGATCCCGGCACGACCCAAATTCCGTCGTAGTCGGCGATCGACTCGCAGACGGCGTCGCTCGCCACCCAGTCGACGTGCACACCCAGATGTGGAGCCAGGGCGTCGAGCCGTGCGTGCGCATGCACTGTGGAGCTGTGGTCACCCACGAGCGCCAGGCGGGGGCGCGTGGTCATGGCCTGTCCTCTCTCATTGTTTGCCGGCTCGGCCGAGCCACACGTGGCGGCCGGGTTCGAGCACGCACTCGATGTCTTCGCCGCGGGCTCGGGTGACGGTCTCGCCGTGTACGAATACGAGCTGGTCATTGGTGTCACCGGGCAGATGCTCACCGGGCACGAACACGGCCGGTTCCTGTTTGCCGTTGTGCACACACAGCACGTGACTGGCACCGTCTTCGCTGGTCCGCAGCACCGCGTGCAGACCGGCACCGACGTCCACCGGCCTGATGGTGGAACCTTCACCGAAAGCCGCGGTCAGGAGCACAGTGCCGGACGATCCACAGTGGACATGGGCGGCCGAGTCCCACAGGGGCCGGCCGGTCATCTCCTCCCCCACCGCCAAGCCGAGCAGGTTCAGCAGCGTGGGAGCGATGTCGGCGAGCGTGCCGGCCGTCTCCGCGGCCGTGACCTCCTGGCCGGACGCCGGCACGAGCACCGCCGGCACGGGGTTGGTGGTGTGGCCGCCATATGGCCGTTTGGCGACGTCCTTGGTGATCATCTGCTCGGCGTTGCCGTGGTCGCCGACGAGCACCACCCACCGCCCGGCTTCGGCGGCCGCCGTGCAGATCTGCTCGACCGCCCGGTCGGTGTGCTCGGTGGCCAGCACGGTCGCGTCGTAGTCGCCGGTGTGGCCGACCACGTCGATGTTGGCCAGGTTGGCCACTACCAGATCGACTTCGTCCCGGCGCGCGTGTTCGACGACCGCGGCGACCACAAGGTCCAGGTTCATCTCCGGCCGCTTGCGGTAGTCCGCAGGGCTTTCGGCGGTGATCCGGACGTGCTGCTCGACCGGCCTGGACGCCGAGTCCCGGCCGTTGACGTAGTAGGTGACGTGCTCGAACTTCTCGGTCTCCGCGATGCGGACCGAGCGCAGTCCGTGCCGTTCCAGCTCCTCGGCCAGGCCACCGCCGGTGCGGGCCCGTCCCACCAGTGGTGGAATCTCCGCCCTGGTGTCGTACTGGGCCAGGCTGCGCACCGTGACCTCGCGGTCGGCGAGATGCTCGACAAGGAAGTCGGCCAGCTGCTGGATCCGGTCGCTGCGGAAATTCGTGAACAGGATGCCGTCGCCTACGCCGATGGCCTGCTGGGCCTCGGCCACGACGCACGGCTCGACCCACTCGTCGCTCTTGCCCTGTCCCAGGGCGTCCTGGGCTCGCGGCACCGGCCGGCCGACGCCGTCGGCGATCACCAGTCCCGCTTCCTTCGTCAGGGCCAGATTGCCGGCCTTGTCGAGTGCGTAGCCACGGCCGACCACGCTGGCCAGCCGGCCGACACCGGCCTCGGCGGTGTACTTCTCGACCTGGTCGAGGTAGCCCGCGGCGCTGCCGTCGGCCACATCGCGGCCGTCGGTGATCGCGTGCAGCCACACCTTGGAGACGCCGTGCGCTGCCACCGCCAGCAGGATCTCCCGCAGGTGCTCGACATTGGCGTGGATCATCCCGTCCGAACACAGCCCGATCAGGTGCAGCGCCTTGTCCTGCTCGGCCAGCCGGGCGCACATGTCGGCGAGCAGACCGTTCGTGCGCAGGCCGCCGTTGTCGATCTGCTCCTGCACCAGCACGCTGTCGTACGGCACCGGCTTGCCGGCGCCGATGACCATGTGCCCGATCTCCGAGTTGCCGACGACTCCGGCCAACAGGCCCACCGCAGTGCCGGACGCCTCGACCAAGCGGGCCGGACACGTCTCGCGCAGTCGGTCCAGATACGGCGTCTTCGCCGCGGCGATCGCGTTGCCCTCGCCGGCCGGAGCCTCGCCCCAGCCGTCGAGGACCAGCAGGATTCCTCGTGCGGAGGCGCTCATCGGGTGCTCTTGCCGTCCGAGAAGAGAGTGTCCAGCGTCTGCCAGAACGTCGGGAAGGACTTGGCGACGCAGCCCGGGTCCTTGATCACGACGCCGTCGGTGCGCAGTCCGGCGATTGCGAAGCACATGGCGATCCGGTGGTCGTCGTAGGTGTCGATGACCGCGCCGTGCGGTGTGCCGCCGGTGATGGTCAGGGCGTCCGGGTGCTCCTCGACGGTGATGCCCATCTTCCGCAGCTCGGCCGTGACGGCCGCGATGCGGTCGCACTCCTTGATCCGCAGGCTGGCGATGTTGCTGATGTGGGTGGTGCCCTTGGCGAAGGCCGCGACCACGGCGAGCGTCGGCACGACGTCCGGCATGCTCTCCATGTCGATGTCGATGCCGTGCAGCTCGCCGCCGGTGATCGTGATCGAGTTCTCGGTGACGTCGGCGGTGCAGCCCATCTTGACCAGCGCGTCGACCAGTCCGACGTCGCCCTGGTGCGACCCGGAGCCGATGCCCGGAATGGTGACCTGCCCGCCGAGAACCGCCGCCACGGCGAGGAAGTAGGACATGCCGGAGGCGTCGGGCTCGACGGTGACCTGGCCGCCGCGGACCTTCTGACCGGCCGGGACGACGAAGCGGGTGAAGCCGTCGCGCTCGACACGCACACCCATCTCGGCGAGCGCCGCGATCGTCATGTTCACGTAGGGCTTGGAGATCAGGTCGTCGATGATGGTCACCTCGACGTCCTGCTGCGCGCGGATCGCGTTGATCAGCAGGCTGGAGGTGAACTGGCTGCTGACCGCGCCGCTGATACGCGTGGCCCCGCCCCGGAAGTCACCGCCCTTCACCTGAATCGGCGGGCAGCCATTGCCCCGAACGCTGACCGCGTCTACACCCAGCGCCGGAAGGGCGTCCAAAAGGGACCCCATCGGACGCTCCTGCATCCGCTTGGTTCCGGTTATCGTGCTGATCCCCTTGGCGTGGCCGGCCATCGAGATCAGGAACCGGATCGGAGTTCCCGCCGCGCCAACGTAGATCTCGTCCTCCGGGGCCCGCATCGGTTGCCCCGTCGGGATCACCTCGAAGCGCGCGTTCGGCGCATCGATCGTGACCCTTGCGTGGCCGAACTGCTCGATGGCCCGCGCCAGGTACACGGTGTCGTCGGAGACCAGGGCTCCGTCGATCGTCGTGGGCTCGCCGGACAGAGACGCGATTGCCAGGTAGCGGTTCGAGTAGCTCTTCGAGCCGAGCACCCGGACCACGCCCGAGAAGTCGGCGAGTGTGCGGATCGTGAGCTCGTCGGCTTCGAGACGCGCGTCCAGCAAAGCTGCGCTCATGGCAGTCCCTTCGAGGTTGTCGTGATCTCCGCCGGCGGCCTCCACAGCAGGAGTCACGGTCCGATGGACGGTTCAGCGGCCCACAGCGTGCTGCCGAGATGCATTGCGTGCCAAGGGATATGCGAGGCAGGAAGCTGCCGGGCAGCATGCTGCCCGGCAGAGTGCACGAACGGAACCTGTACGCCGGCGGCAACCGCGGCTATATTGACGACTCTCAATGTAGTGATGGGGACCTGTGGGGACGGGTAGCGGGGCAGGGTGGGGGACTGATGACTGAAGCCCTCGGGCTGGATGACGCCGCACACGCCGTCTACAAAACGGTGCTGGCCGGAGATGCCCACAACGCCACGGAAGTGGCCGAGCGGCTGGCGCTCCCGTGCGACGTCGTATGGGCGAGCGTCGAGCAACTGGTGAACTTGTGCTTGCTACGCTTGGAATCCGGCACGCTCGTGCCAGGGAGCTCGCCGACGGCGCTTCAGTCGCTGCTGCAACGACAGGGTGACGAACTCGCCCGAAAACAGCGGGAGTACGCCGAGACCCGGGCCGCCGTGAGCCGGCTGACGGCTGACTACGACCAACTCCGGGGCGCTCGACGGTGCAGTGAATGGGAGCGCCTGGACGGATTCGACTCGATACAGGGCCGCCAGGAGTTGCTTGCCCGTCAGTCCCGAATCGAGTGCCTGTCGCTGCTACCGACAGGTACTCCACAGCACCTCTCCGAGCGTGAGGTCCTGGACCAGGAGCTGCTGCACAACGGCGCGTCGGTCTGGACCGTCCTGCTCGACAGTGCCCGGAATGACCGGTGCGCCACGGGCTACGCCAAGCGCATCGGCGACCTGGGCGGGGAAGTCCGCACCGCGCCGACTCTTCCGACCTGGCTGGTCGTGTTCGACCGTCGAACGGCCTTGCTGCCGGCCGACTCCGATCCGGAACACGCCAGCGCCTTCGAGGTCACCGGCCCCGGCGTGGTCACCGCATTGGTGGCCTTGTTCGAGAAGATCTGGTCCTCGGCGGCGCCGCTCGGCGATGCCCGCGACGTGCACGACGACGGTCCGACCAACATGGAACGGGAGCTGCTGCGCCTATTGGGCCAAGGGTTGACGGACGAGGCCGTGTCCAAGAAGCTCGGCATCGGCCTGCGCACGACCCGGCGCATGGTCGCGGATCTCATGTGCCGGCTCGACGCCCGCAGTCGCTTCGAGGCCGGCGCGAATGCGGTCGATCGGGGCTGGCTCGACCCGTGCCAGTGCACATCGGAACGGCCGCCTCGGGCGGTCCGACATGAGAAGTGTTGCGCCGACAGGGTTTCCGGATCAAGCCACGAACACCAGTCGCACATCGGCACCGCGGTTCGGTCGAACACGGGTCAACGTCCGATCCGAACTTCAGTACACAGTGGACAGATCTAGCCCGTTCCGCCAGTAACGGACCGCCAGGCCGAGCCTCTCCGCCCTGCCGGATCCGGCTACCCTTTCCCATCCGGGAGATGATCCATGAGCGACGGCAAAAGCATGTCCAGACGAGGATTCGTCCAGGGCGCGGGACTGACCAGCGCGGCCATGCTCGTAGGCCAGCCGGGTGTCGCCCAGGCGGACTCTCTGCCAGCAGCGGATTCCGCGACCGCGCCGCCCGGTGGCGAGCTGAACTTCACCGCCGACTCGGCGGCGCTACAGCCGGACACCACGATCGCCACGGCGTGCCAGTTCTGCAACGCCAACTGCCGGCTGCATGTGGGCCTGCGGGCGGAACGGATCATCTCCGTCCAGGGCGAGCAACAGGACCCCGTGCAGCGCGGCAACATCTGCGTGAAGGCGCCGATGATGGCCGAGCTCGTCTACAACCCCTTACGGCTGCGAACTCCGCTGATCCGGACCGGCGGCGCCAAGGGCTCGACCGACTCGACCTTCGAGCCGGCGACCTGGGACCAGGCGCTCGATGTGATCGCCAAGCGAATGCTGCAACTCCGCGACGCCGGCAGGGTCGCGGCGATCGCGAACCGGACCACCGGCCGTCTCCCCCGCGGCGTCGGCTCGCTCGTCGCCCGTCTGTTCGCCCTTTTGGGCAGCCCCAACAACACCGACGTCGGACCGGTCTGCAACGACGCGGGGGCCAACGCGCTCAAGGCGACCTTCGGCATCGGGAACTTCACCAACGGCTACGGCACCGACGGCGCCACCGGCAAGGACGATCTCGGCTCCGCCAAGTACTTCCTGTTCCTCGGCACGAACCAGGCCGAGACGCATCCGGTCACCTTCGACTACCTGCTGCGGGGCCGGGAGCGCACCGGCGCGAGGCTCGTGGTCGTCGATCCCCGCAAGACACCGACCGGGGCGATGGCCGACGAGTGGGTCGACATCAAGCCGCACACCGACCTGGCGCTCGCACTCGGCATCCTGCACCACATCATCACCACCGGGCGCTACGACAAGGACTTCGTCCGCAGGTGGGTGCTCGGCTTCGACGAGCTCAAGGACCATCTCGTGCACGCCGGCTACACGGTGCAGTGGGCCGCCGGGGTCACTGGCGTGCCGGCCTCGACGATCCAACGGATCGCCGAGGACTACGCGGCCGCCAAGCCCGCGGCCATCTTCTGCAACGCCGGTGTCTCCCACCAGCTCGGCGCCTTCGACACGTACCGCGTCCTGGCCTTCATCGCCGCGGTGACGGGCAACATCGGCCGGCTCGGCGGCGGCTGCAACTTCATGCACAACACCTGGCCGGGCGACCTCCACCTGCCGCCGCTCACCGTCCCCACTCCCCCACTGTCGCAGGCGCTGCCCGTCGGCCCCGACTACTTCGCCGAATCCGTGCTCACCGGGCGGCCCTACAAGCTCGAAGCAGTCATCACCGAGGGCAATCCCCTGATCTCCTCCGCCAACACGAACAAGGTCCGGGCCGCGTTCCGTGAACTCGACTTCTACGTCTACACCGGACTGTTCATGGAGGAGGCCGCCTACTACGCCGACGTGATCCTCCCGGTGTGCAGTGGACTGGAGCTAGACGGCGTCTACATGCGACGCGACGACCGGGCGATCCGTTGGCAACAACAGGTCGTGCCGAGAGTCGGAGAATCCAGGCCTGACTGGGAGATCTGGATCGACCTGGCCGCCGCCCTGGCCCGTAACGACAAGCACAACCCGCCGTCCTACTGGACCGACGCCTTCCCGCAGTCCTGGAAGGACTACAGCAACCTGTGGGCGGAGTTCGTCGCCAACACCCCCGGCGTCGGCGGAATGACGAAGCAGCGCCTGGCTTCGCGGGTGGAGCCCTTGCGGTGGCCCTGTCCGACCGTCACCCATCCCGGCGTCAGCGCCCTCTACCAGGATCACCCGTCCTGGTACCAGGCGGCCGAGTCCCTCGGCGCCAAGGGCAAGCGGTTCCTGACGCCGAGCGGCAAGATCGAGATCTTCACCCAGGATCTGGACCGACAGCTGGCCACGGCCGGGCACCGGGCGCTGCCGATCTTCTACACCCACCCCGAGGTCACGGGCGCGAACCCGACGATCGCCTACGAGTCCGGTTTCGTGACCAACCCGATCAATCCTCAGGCCGCCACCCATCCGGTCCGCCTCGGCGTCGTCGGTGACGGCTCGGTGCACCACGACTTCCCGCTGATGGGGACGACCGGCCGGCCGAGCGTGGTGCACTTCGCGTCGGTCACGCACTGGACGCCGACCGGCGAGCAGCTCAACGGGATCCGCCTGGTGCAGATCCACCCCGACACGGCCAAGCGCTACGGCATCGCCGACCGCGACACGATCCTCGTGGAGAGCCCACGCGGCCAGGTCACCGGCACCGCGCTGTACTGGCCGGACATCCGCAAGGACACCATCTTCGTGCCCAACACGTTCGGCCCCGCGCAACAGGTCGGTGACCAGTTCGGGGATCCTCGCTACGAGGCGGCCAACACCCTTGTCGACGACGGGTTCTACGACAACCTGTCCGGCCAGCAGGCGTACAAGTGCTTCGCTTGCCGCGTCCGGAAGGCGCCGTGAAGATGGCCCCTGCGGTCGTGGTTGCGTACCGTGGGGGCATGAAGCGGACTCTGACGGTCACCACGGTCGCCGAGGACTGTGTGCGGCTGACCACGGAACCGTTGGACCGACCCGAGGCCGAGCGGCTGGCCAAGCTGCTCAAGGCCGTGGCCGACCCGGCCCGGCTCCAGCTCCTCAGCATCATCCACGCGGCGCCGGACGGCGAGGCGTGCGTCTGCGACCTCATCGATCCGCTGGGGTTGAGCCAGCCCACGGTCAGCCACCACCTCAAGATCCTGACCGATGCCGGTGTGCTGACGCGGGAGCGTCGCGGAAACTGGGCATACTTCCGGCTCGTCCCCGAACGCTGGCAGGCGCTGCGCGAACTGTTCACCTGACGTTCATGTGGTGACGCTCGGCTTCTTGAGCGTCACCACATGGCATGTCAACTGCGCTCAGGGAACCCGATCTGCACGAGTTGCGGCCCGGCGGGCGCGCAGCAACCACCGCCCGCCGACTCGGCGGGATCGTCGAAGACGCCGGCTCCGCCGCAGACTCCGGTTTCCGGCAACGTCAGTTCGACCCGTGCCGCTGCCTCGTGATCGCCGGCCAGCTCGGCGACGATGCTGCGCACCTGTTCGTAGCCCGTCATCGCAAGGAAGGTCGTCGCCCGGCCGTAGCTCTTCATCCCGACGACGTAGACGTTCGGCTCCGGTTGCGTGAGCTCGGCGACGCCATGCGGGTAGACGGTTCCGCAGGAATGCACGTTCGGGTCGATCAGCGGCGCCAGCCGGCGCGGCGCTTCCAGGACCGGATCGAGATCGAGGCGAACCTCGGACAGCGTCGACAGATCAGGCCGGAAGCCGGTGAGCACAACGATCTCGTCGACGGGCTCCAGCTGATGACCGTCGAAGGATTCGAGCACGAGTCGGCCGTCCGCCGTCGTAGTCACGTCCGAGGTCCGGAAGCCGGTGACAGTCCGCACATGTCCGGCCTCGGCTGCCGCCTTCGCCCGCTGGCCCAGCGCGCCACGGGCCGGAAGCTGGTCCGCGTCGCCGCCGCCGAACACCGCACCGACCGCACCACGGCGCAGCAGCCAGAGGATCTCCGTCCCTGGATGCTCCTTGGCCACATCGACCAGCGCGACAATCGCGGTCAGCGCCGAGTGCCCGCTGCCGGCGATCGCGATTCGTCGCCCCGCGTAGCGGGCACGGACCTCCGCGTCGGCGAGATTCGGGACCCGGTAGGCGATCCGGTCCGCGTGGGCCCGCTCCCCCATCGCGGGCAGGCCGTCACCGCCGAGCGGGTTCGGCGACATCCACGTGCCGGACGCGTCGATCACCGCCCGCGCCGAGAACCTCTCCTCGCCCGCCTGCGTGTCCGCATGCACGGTGATCGGCTCGGTCTCCCGGCCCGCGTCCACCACCCGGTCCCGGCCTCGCCGGGCGACACCGGTGACGCGTACCCCGTACCGGATCCGGTCCTTCAGCGCTGCCGCCAGCGGTGCGAGATAGTCGTCGACCCAGTCGGCACCCGACGGGTACGCCGTCGGTGCAGGCCGCTGCCAGCCCGCCGCGTCCAGCAGCTTCTCCGCCGCAGGATCGATCAGCTCGGACCAGGCCGAGAAGAGCCGCACATGGTTCCATTGGGCAACGGCCGTTCCAGCCCGGTCGCCAGCCTCGAGAACGACCACGGGGATCTCATGTTGTGTCAGGTGCGCGGCCGCCGCCAGGCCGACCGGGCCCGCGCCGATGACAACCACAGGCAGCTCGCCGGGCATGAGCCCTCCCATATCGATGGCGATCGATCCATTCACCGTATCGACTACCCTCGGCACTGTCGAGCCGCCACCGTGGACGTCCACGCGAGCCGGACACCACCCCCGGCCGGCACGTTGCTTGCAGGTGGATTCGATGGATGTAAAAATAGGGCCATGGCGAAGAGGACCACGGTCGAGGTGCACCAGGCCGAGCCGTGCTGCGCGCCGGTGATGACCGCGCCCCTGCAGCCCGAGCAGGCGGTCGACATGGCCAAGATGTTCAAGGCCCTCGGCGACCCGATCCGGCTCCGGATCCTCTCGCTGATCGCCTCGTCCCAGGACGAGTGCTGCGTGTGCGACCTGTCGAGCTCCTTCGACCTTTCCGCGCCCACGATCTCCTACCACCTCAAGGTGCTCCGTGAGGCCGACCTCGTCGACTCCGACCGCCGCGGCACCTGGGTCTACTACCGCCCCCGCACCGAGAACCTCGGCCGCCTGTCCGCGATCCTCGCGGTCCCCGGCGTCCCCGCCGTCGTCGGCTGCTCCTGAACGAAGGCTCGGCGTCCACACAGTCCCCCCGTCGGTGCTGTCGGCCAGTTCCTGCGGCGTCGTCGAAAGCTCGCCAGGCACGGTCGGAAGTCATCGTGGTGTTCGCCAATCTCGTCAAAGTCCGGCGCGACGGCACCCTGCCCCGGAAGGTCTACACACGGCTTGAGCCTGCCGAGTAACCGATGGGCCTGTCTCCGCGATGGTCAGCTATCGGAGCCAAGCTGATCGAGAACGGAGACCGTCAATGGCGGGAGGACAGAGTCACGGCCTGGGATTCGGCAGCGGGAGCATCATCGACTACGGCGACGGCATCATCGAATACCGACAGACCGGCAAGCTGCTGCCAGCCTTCAAGATCAACATCGCCGACGTGACCGGCTTCTCGGTCCGCAAGGCAACTCGGCAGGACAAGAAGAACGGCGCGAGTGCCTTCCAGCAGGTGTTGATCTTGCAAGGCGGCGGGACAGAGCTCGCCAGCTGCGCAATCAACCACGGGACCGCGGAGAAAATCGAGGCCTGGATTCGAGCGCATCCATCGTTCCGTGGCAACGTCCCTCAGCACGCGGGAGCACCGCGGGACACAGCGCCAACCACCCTCGCGGACGAACTCGTGAAGCTCGCGCAACTTCGCGACGCCGGCGCATTGTCACCTGACGAATTCGCCCAGGCGAAGGCGAAGTTACTGAACTAGTCAGGTTTCCCGACGCCACAGCTGACACGCCGGACCGTTCGAGGTCTCCGCCGTCACCACCATGGTCGCCGCCATGCCGAATCCTCCCCGGTCCCTGTGCCTGCCCTCATCCTCGCCGATCACGGCCGGTGGACGATGTCACGACGACGGGTGACCGCCCGATGGTGTCGAGTGGCGAGATCCCGCTGAGCAGCCACGATGGTCTCGTGGAGGTGGTCTGGGAAAGGTTCCTGGTCGGCGCGGACGTCGTCGTGCTGGTCGACGCTGTCATTCGCGGTGTTGGTCTACGCCTCGGCATGGGTCAAGCAGTACTACCCGGGCGCGTTCTGCGCGGCGCTGCTGCGAGCGCAGCCGATGGGCTTCTACTCCCCGCAGTCACTGGTCGCCGACGCCCGCCGGCACGGCGTCACCGTCCGCAGCGTCGACATCAACATGAGCCTGGCTCATGCCACCCTCGAACCAATTGACGCTGCCCGCGACGTGAGGGCGGTACGCCTGGGGATCGGCGCGATCCGCGCCATCGGCGCCGACCTCGCCGACCGCGTCGTCGCCGAACGCGACACGAACGGGCCGTACACGAGCATGGTCGATCTCGCCCGGCGCATGCGAATGACCACGCCCCAGCTGGAGGCGTTGGCCACCGCGGGGGCATTCGCCGGATTCGGCATGGACCGGCGGCAGGCGTTGTGGGCAGCGGGCGCCGCAGCCCGGGATCGGCCGGACCGGTTGCCAGGGACCACCATGGGCACGGACGCACCGACGCTGCCCGGCATGGACAAGATCGAAACCGCCGTCGCCGACGTGTGGGCGACCGGGATCTCTCCCGACAGCCACCGATCCAGTTCCTCCGGCCACGCCTGGACAAGCTCGGAGTCGTCCCGATCACACGCCTGTCCACACTGGAGCATGGAGAACGTGTGGTGGTGGGTGGCGCGGTCACCCACCGACAGAAGCCGGCGACGGCCGGCGGCATCACCTTCCTCAACCTTGAAGACGAGACCGGCATGCTCAACGTCGTGTGTACCCAAGGGGTGTGGCGGCGATATCGCCACATCGCCCACAGCAGCAACGCCATGCTCATCCGCGGCGTGCTGGAGAAGGTCGGCGAGGTCATCAGTCTGCGCGCGGACCAGTTGCGGCACTTGGACATGCGGGTTCCCGGGACCTCACGGGATTTCCGGTGAGGCCGGCATGGGCTCGGTGCCAGCGCCTCTTGTAGGGTCCCGATTTCGGCGGCCCTTTCTCAATGATCTTGGCACCTGGTTGGCCAGGGCCATTCGACTGGGATTGATCTTGTTTGCCGGCCGATGCACCCATCCCGCCCTGCATTCCCGCAGTTTAGCCCGCGCGGTCGCACACCCGTTCGACGCCGGCAACGAGGTGTCCAGCCGCCGGGAACCCTCAATTAGGGACTCGTAGCAGCCCCGTCACGCCTACCGCGTGAATCCCGTGGTCGTGGCGGCGGCGGATTCGGCCTTGGCGACACGTTCGCGGAGGGAACCGGCTTCCCGATTCTTCTTATGCAGCTGGGAAAGTAGCCTGTCCACCTCGGGGGGCGTGCTTCGAGGTGTCGTCGGTGCCCGGGCTGGACTTCCCGGTGTCGTCCCCGCGCTCGCGCGCGACGAGCAGGTGGAACTCGCCTGCGGCGGGGGTCGCGGTCGCACCGGCACCGCGCTGGCGTGCCTGGCCGTCCTGGACAGGGTGCCGGCCGCCGAGGCGGTCGCGTACGTGCGGGCGCGCTACGACCGCCGGGCGGTCGAGACGCCGTGGCAGCGCCGCTACGTCGCCCGCTTCGAGGCGTCGTAGGACCGTCCCGGACGGTCAGGCGTGCTCGACGGCGTCGGCCTGCGGGCCCCGGTCGCTCTGCCGGATGCGGAAGCGCACCCGCTCACCGGCCACCACAAGAGACCGGGAGCTGTTGCCCGGGCGTTTATTTACTCGGTAGGGCACATGGAAAGCTCAGGACCAGACAGCACTGGTTTGCCGCCATAGTGATTCTCCCCAGGCCATAAGTCTCTCGGCACAACTCACGCGGTATACTCCCAGCCCGTTTTCTTGTAGATAGCTTCAAACCCCTGGCAGAACCTCTGCGGAGCGCATCATGCATATGCTAGTCTTGTCACAATCGACCGCAAGCAGAGATGGTTCGGATGCTGAACCCGTGTTAATTACTTTCGTGACTATATCCAGGCCCAAAAAATACGTCTGAGGCCGACGCGGAATCCTCGACGTCTGAACGATCCATCGCTATTCTAGGCAGGGGTGATGCGTCTACGGTACATACGATCCATTGCGACGCGCAGGAAAGACGTCACCCGACCCGTCGTCGGCGGCCCACGAAGCCGAAACGACTTCTCCTCGTCGAACCACAGGACGGAGCCGTCGGCGCCGTCGCCGGGCGCGACCAGGGGGGCTCTGCGGACCCCGGCGTCGAAGCTCAGCGGCACTAGGTGCTGGGCCTGCGGCCCCTTCTCTCCGGCGGTGACGACGAAGGCCACCCGCTGCCCGGCCGCGAGGACGCCCCCGGTGACGATGGCGGAGGAGTGCACGAACACCTCCGCACCCCCGCCGTCCGGCGCGGCGAACCCGTAGCCCTTGGCCGGCTCGTACCAGGAGACGGTGGCGAGCACGCCCAGGGTCGCGTCGGGCGCGACGTCCCCGGTGACGGCGACGTGCAGCGCCTGCGGACCGCGGGGTCCCTCACCGGGCTCGAACTCCACCGTCTGGCCCTCGCGCAGCGCCCGGGCCGCGCCCTCGCCCTGCACCTGCGAGACGTGCACGAAGATGTCGGCGCTGCCGTCGTCGGGGGCGAGGAAGCCGAAGCCGCGCTCGAGGTCGTACCAGCGGACGGTTCCCTGCTGCACAGTGCACTCCTGGTCTCGCGGGTGGTCGGGGGTCCAGTGTCCCAGGCGCCGGATCCCCGCTGCGCTACCGTGTGCCGCTACCGTGACCGGCGTGCCGCCGCGTCCGCCGCCCGTGCGCGACGGGCTCAACCCCACGCGGCTGCGGCTGCGAATGGGCAGACGTTCGGGCAGCGCATGCGCACACTGCGCGATGCGCAGAACAAGTCCCTGGCGAAACTGTGCGAAGAGTCGAACCTGAGCCGGGGGTATCTCAGCAAATCTCGAACACGACCGCAGCGTGCCCAGCCCGGAGATCGCGGCAGCGATCGACAGGGCACTGGGCGCCAACGGCCAGCTGGCAAAACTGGCCTCGCCGGTCCCCGCGGCGCGACACACCAGCATCATCGCTCCAAGCTGCCCGCTTGTATCCATGAACGCGCCGCACGCTAGTGACCGAAAGAATTTTTACCTGAAGTGGCCAGCCCGCAACGCACTCTCATGCCGCGATGAGGACGATCGGGCAGGCGGCGGGACTGGCCGATGCTGCCAGCTCACCGCAGCTGTCGTGCTCACCAGCCGAGGAAATGTCAAGAGTTTGAGATTGATCATGATGATATCGCTGTGAGACAACGGAGAACGCCCAGGTCGCGCAAGATCGACATGTCCCGAGCGGAGAGACCCTACAGCGGCTTGTAGCGTCTCAAATTCGACGGCGGATTCTCACTCCAGATGGCGGATCAGTGGCGGATCCGCCATCTGGTTGAGACAAGCGAGCAGTTGGTACGCCTGCGATTGGGTTATCCGAGTGGTGTTTCCATCGCCTACTGCGTGGCACCATTGCAACTCAGCTTCCCGCTGCGACTCTGTTTGTCTGGCCAGCAACTACTCTCGACCGACGGAGGGACGGTCATGACGGATGCCAGCGTGGTCGACCTTGACGCCGTGACTGCGTCCTTCCGCAGTCCAGGCGAGGCCGCAGAGCATCCACCGCGCAGGCGCGCACTAACCTGAGGCAGCTCAGGTCAATCACGCGGACTCGCAGATACAGAGTTGAAGCGGCGTATCCCCGGCAAATGGCCGACCGGACCAGTCCCCGAAGCGCTCGACGAGCCGAAGGCCGCCGAGCGAGACGAGCAGCGGCAGTTCCTGCGGGAAGATGCTCCTGATCTCGAGCGGTGCGATGACGAAGTCGGGATCAGATTCAGCCGACAGGTGCCACGTCCCGCGTGTGACTTGCGCATGCGCATCGTAGATCTCAGCGACATCGACGCTGACGTTGCCACGGTCGGGATCCATGAACGCCAAGGACTCCCGGGTGCGCCGCACGCCATCGGCTTCGGCAAGCAGGCGCACGCTCGGGTTGAAGACATCGAAGACAAACCGAGCTCCGGGCGCCAGGTGTTGTCGAACCGACCGGAAGCAGCTCACCAGGTCCTCAGCCTCATGCAGATGCAGGAGAGAATTGGCTGCGATGAACACGAAGTCGAACGTGCGGCCCAGGTCGAAGGCCCGCATGTCGCCTTGCATCCACTCCACCGCCACACCGCGCTCGTTCGCCTTACGCTGAGCTTCAGCCAGCATGTCCGGCGAGAAATCCAGGCCGACGCACGGATGCCCGGCGGACGCGATGGGGATCAGCTTGTGTCCGGTGCCGCACCCGAGTTCCAGTACGCGCCCGCCCTGCCGATCGGCACTGGTCCTGTAGAAGTCGACTGCAGGCTCGCCGCCTGGGAACATCAGGTCGTACAGCCTCGCGTGCGAGTAGAACGCTTCACTCATTGAGTTGATCTCAACGGATGTCATGTGAGCCGGCCGTGTTCGAAATGGGTGAGCACGAGTGCGGCTTTGACGATGTCTCCGATCCGGCGAGGGCTGGCGGTGATGTGGCGCAACGATCGCCAGCGGCCGGTCAGCAGTGCGAACCCGCGCTCTCCCAGGCACCGCAGACCGCGGAGCAGCGCGTTGTAGGCACGCGTGTCCACGTCAAGGGCCCGTCCGTTGCCGGGTTGTTTGACCGGGGTGAGCACGCCGATCCCGGCGCCGTCGTAGCCGCTGTCGGCCAGCGTGGGCAGGTTGAGTTGGGATGCGGCCCAGTACAAGGCGCCGAGCACGTGGGCGCGGGCCGCGGTGATGTCGTGGGTGGAGCCTGGCTCGACCTCGCTGACCCACAGCGGGAAGCCGTCAGGTTCCATCAGGGCTTGGACGTTGCCGCCGGGTTCACGGTGCTTGCCGGAGTACCAGGCGTCGATCTGCTCGCCCTTGACGCTGGTGGTCTGCTCGCTCAGCCGGTCGGTGGCGAACAGCTTGCCGTCCAGGATCAGGTGCGTCACCCCGTCCTGTTGGGCCTTGCGGAGCACATCGTGCAGGTCCGGTGCCTGCGTGGCCAGCACGTCGATCGCCTCGGCCAGGTAGCGGTAGCCGGTGGCGCGGGAGATGCCGTGGTCGCGTGCGAGCGCGGGGACGTCGCGGCCCTCGCGGAACCAGCGCAGCGCGAACACCGCCTGTCCGAAGCAGGTCAGGGCTCTGCTGCGGCGCGGAGTGCCGCGTTCACGCCGCTGTGTGTACAGGAGTCGGCCGAGGTGCTGGGCGAGTGCACGGGGCACGTCGAGGATGGCACGATAGGCAATCACGTGGGGTCCTTGGTTGCGTGGAGCGTCTTTGGCGAGCGTTCTTCTACCAAGGACTCCACGCCCGTCTTCACGCAGGTCAGGCCCGTTCCGCATGCCCGTCAGCCTGATATCGGTGAGATCAGCTCATTAAGCGTCCTTTCCCCTCTTGTGGGCGTCCTGTTGTTGGTCAGGATCGCCGCCACCACTTGATCGCGTACTGGGCGGAGATCTGCGGATCCGAGCTCGGGGGTATGTGTCCTCGATGGTCCGAGCCGTGAGACTAGCTGGTGCAAGTAAGGATCAGCTACACGTTAACTCGCGCTCCGGCGTACAGGCCCACCGTAGTAACGCTCCGCCGGATCGCCGTGCGCACTAAAATGAACCATGCCGAGTCCGATGATGGCGTCGTCGAGGGGCGACTCATCGGGGCATCACCTGGACGGCCCCGCGCCACCACCGAGACGGGCGCTGCGACCATGGCATGCGCGCTGCCACCATCCACGCCATGGCCGACTTTGAACGCACCCCTGGCGTGCCCGGGATTCTCGGCGACTTGCTGTGGGTCAGTGCGTCGGAGTTTTCCGACGACGAAGGCGGCTACCGGCCCGTCGACCCGGCGCCGCTGGCGCGACTCCTGTACGCCGCAATCCGGCATCGAGGGTGATCTCCGTGCGCAGGGTCGGGTGTTGCTGGAGGACGACCGGGACGCGCCGATCCACATCGTCCACCTGCTCGCTGCGTGCGAAGCCGCTGCCGCGAAGCTGACCAGAAGCGTCGCGCGGTCGCAGGGGGCATCCCGCTTACGGCCCCTGCTGAACACCGACGTCGCCGCGCAGTTTCCGCAGCTGGCCGAAGCCTGGCAGGAGTGCGGGTTTCGCGGGGCGACGGCGGCTGTTCGCGGGATGACGCCGACTGAGCAGTGGGACCTGCTGGGCGTCCTGGTGGAGCGCTGGAGTGCGCCTACCGTGGCGCTCCGCGTGGATCTCACCGAATACGGCTTCGACGGCTAATTCCGAGCGCGCGTCCCCCACAAGGCAGCCGGTCTGCGGCTCGCCGGTCTGAACCTCAGCCCGGGTGAGCGTCGCTCGCGCTGGTCAAGGAGTCGCGCGGGTCCCGACCGGGGGCGACGGTGTTGGGCTGCCAGGAGCCGCGCACTGTGAATTTGTGGCTCCTGCAAAGAAGTCCTTGCTGTCGCGCTTGGTGCCTCCGCGGTAGATCTGGCCGGTGACCATCTGGTGTTCGGCGTCGATCTGTTCCGGCGTGGGGCGGCATTATTGCCCCACTCGGTGCGGGTGCCGTGTCGCGAGCCCGGTGCTGGTGGAGCTTTCCGCCACGAGACCGGATCCCGCGCGGATTGGTCGAGGGCGGTCGTGTCGAGTGCTGTCACAGTGACTGGGCCGCTGCGTCCCCGGTGTCGTGATCCGGTATGGGTACAAGCCAGCCCCACTACCCGCAATCCCACCCAGGAGGGCGGACCCCATCCAGCCGCTGCACTGTCCAGCCGGGAACCAGGTGGTGACGATCTGGTGGTGAACAGTGTTCACCACCCAAACAGCTCAATCCAACGACGCGGTCACATCGCCACCATCACGAAGACGAGCACTGCTCTGTTAGTCCGGCCCATGGCCCCTCGGACGTGTCGCGCGCCAACAGGTTGCTGGGATCAACCAGCGTGACCCTTCGGCAACTGTCTTGCCTTGTTGGTCGTCATGCCTGGTGATCGACAACCACGAGGAAGGACTCCCATGACGATCGTCCGGATCACCGCCGCCCTCGGCCTGGTGTTCGCGATGCTGCTGGGAGGGGTGGCCACCGCGACCGCGGCCACCCCGGCCGCCGCCGCGACCGCCCCGGCCAGAGCCGCGGCCGGCAAGGCAGCACCGCATGGCACCGTGGAATACACGAAGGTGCTGGCCTGGCACGACGACGAAGAACGCGAGAAGTGCCCGTCCACCGCCTGCCGGCTCGCCGGCGTGCTGAAGCCCGGCATTCTCGTCAACGGCTACTGCTGGACGGTCGGCGACAGCGTCACGGTGAACGGCGTCATCAATTACATCTCAAACAGCTCAATCCAACGACGCGGTCACATCGCCACCATCACGAAGACGAGCACTGCTCTGTTAGTCCGGCCCATGGCCCCTCGGACGTGTCGCGCGCCAACAGGTTGCTGGGATCAACCAGCGTGACCCTTCGGCAACTGTCTTGCCTTGTTGGTCGTCATGCCTGGTGATCGACAACCACGAGGAAGGACTCCCATGACGATCGTCCGGATCACCGCCGCCCTCGGCCTGGTGTTCGCGATGCTGCTGGGAGGGGTGGCCACCGCGACCGCGGCCACCCCGGCCGCCGCCGCGACCGCCCCGGCCAGAGCCGCGGCCGGCAAGGCAGCACCGCATGGCACCGTGGAATACACGAAGGTGCTGGCCTGGCACGACGACGAAGAACGCGAGAAGTGCCCGTCCACCGCCTGCCGGCTCGCCGGCGTGCTGAAGCCCGGCATTCTCGTCAACGGCTACTGCTGGACGGTCGGCGACAGCGTCACGGTGAACGGCGTCATCAATTACATCTGGGTGCGGATCAGCCCGGATGACAGCAAGCCCCTGTGGGTCAGCGCCGCGTACCTGGTCGGCGGCAAGTACGGCAACCTGCCGGCCGACGACGAGTGCCCGAACGTCAGCTGATCGGCTGAACGGCCGTTTCCCGCGCGGGGTGGGAAACGGCCACCTCCCGTCGTCCCGGCGATTGTCAGGGGCGGATGCTGCCCACCCAGCGTTCCGCGATCGCATTCGCGCGAGATGCCTGGACAGGGCTGCGCGGCATATCGACACCCGGGGGCGTAACGCGGTCGCCGTTTCGCCAGCCGCCGCGCTCGGCCCGTCAGGGCACGGTCCACCGCTGGACATTGGTCGCGTTGCAGTCGTAGATCTGTAGCTGTGTCCCATTGGTGGTGGCGGCATTGGGGTCGTCGAGGCACCGCCCGGACTCCGGGTTGACCAAGGAGGTGTTGGCCCCCTGCTGCCATTGCTGGGCCCCGGTTCCGTTGCAGTCCCACAACTGCACCGTGGTGCCGTTGGCGGTGCCGGCGTTGTTGACGTCCAAGCACTTGCCGAGCGCCTGAAGCGTGCCGTCGGTGCCGACGGTCCACTGCTGAGCGTTGGTGCCGTTGCAATCCCACAGCTGCACGGCGGTCCCGTTGGCGGTGCTGGCATTGTTGACGTCCACGCATTTGCCCGCCAGCGCGGAGGTGATGGGGCCGGTGGGTGCGGCAGGCGTGTAGGTGACGGTCACCGCCGACGACGTCGCCAGCGACCCGGTCTGTACGGTGGCGGTGCGGGTGCCGGCGTCGTAGCTCACGGACGCGGCAGTGCCGTTGACGGTGACCTTCGACGGGGCGGCGTACAGGTTGTGGATCTTGACGGTCCAGGTCCGGTTCGCCACCGCCCCCGGATACGTGCCCTGCCGCGCGCCGATGGTCACGGTGTGCGACGCTTCCGCGTAGCTGATCGCGGTCGTCGCCGACTGTCCGGACTGGTATCCGTTGCCCTGGCCGGCGTCCTCGTAGAGGGAGAACGACCCGTCGCCGCCGGCCGCGACGTCCACGCTGACCTGGGTCATCGGGCTCTGGTTGGCGGAGTCGACGTAGTCGGTGCGAGTGGTCATGATCCCGCCGGAGCGCAGGAACACCGGCATGGTGTCCAACGTGGTGGCGACCTGCGCGGTGCCCGGTCCCGTGTACGTGCGGCCGGTGAAGTAGTCGGTCCACGTGCCCGGCGGGAACCATACGGTGGAACTCACCGAGCCCGTGCCGGGGGTGGTGACCGGGGCGACCAGCACGTCGTCGCCGTAGGTGTACTCCCCCGCATAGCTGTACGCCTCGTTGTACTCGGGGTAGTTCAGGTACAGGCCGCGCACGATCGGTACACCGGTGTCGACGGCCTGCCGGGCCAGTGTGTACGTGTACGGCACCAGGGATTCCCGCAGCCGCAGGAACTTCTCGGTCGCGGCGGCCGTGCCAGCACTGTAGTTCCACGGCATCCGATCGCCGTGGTCGGAGTGCAGACGCAGGATCGGCTGGAACGTGGCCAGCTGCACCCAGCGGGCGTACAGGTCCTCGTCATCGTGCCCGTTGGAGGCGTTCGCGGAGTTCTGATAGAAGCCGCCGATGTCATGGGACACATAGGGTTCACCGATGCCGCTACCCTCGCGGGCGGTGAACTGCGACTCGAAGGCAAGCATCGCCCACGTCGGCGTGGTGTCGCCGGTGAAGTGCACGGCCGAGCGGTGTTCGGCCCACGCGCCGTAGGGCGACGGCGTGAACACCGAGTAGTCGTTGCCGTTGCCGCCGATCCGGCCCAGAACGTACCCGCGGCTGCCGATCACGTCCGCGTGCGCCTTGTACTGCGCGTTGATCCAGCTGTCGGGCGTCACCCCGGCGTTGGTGGGCGTGCCACCCTCTCCGTTGGACTGGTCCAACCACCACACCGGCTGCCCCTGCTGCTCCAACGTGCTGTGCAGATTGATGTACGCCTTGAGCTGCGCCGGATCCAGGAAGTTGAAGATCTTGCAGGCGCCGATGCTGTAGCAGCTGCTGTCGGCCAGCGTGCCGGCCGTCGCGAGCGTCGCCGCGTACTGGGGGTCGCTCGGCGCGATGCTCGGGTGGATGTTGAAGGACGTCACCAGGTCCTGCGACGTCGCCCAGCTGAAGAATCCCTTGGGATCGGGGAACAAACTCGGGTTGAACTCCCAGCCGTCCCAGGCGTTGGGCGACTTCCAGTCGGTGTCGGCGACCAGGCTGTCGATCGGCGTCCGGTTGGCCCGGAACGCCGGAATCAGCGTGTTCTCGTAGTCGGACGCGGTGTACGGGTAGTACCGGCTGTACCAGACGCCGAAGGCCTCGCGGGGCAGCAGCGGCGACGGGCCGGTCAGGTCGTGCAGATCCTTGAGGCCCTGCTTGTAGTTGTGGCCGTAGCCGAAGAAGTAGCCGTCCTGGTACGGCAGCACGCTGTGCGACGGCCGCGGCGTGAGCGTGCCGTCGGCGTTGAGGATCGAGGAACCCGTGTCGTCCAACAGATACCAGCCGTCGCGGGAGAGCAGGCCGTCGGCCATCGCCGCCGGGCCGCTCTGACCGTCCAGGCCACGCCGATAACCGCCGAGATTGTTGTCCGGAGTGGACACCGGCGTCGGATACGCGGCGCCGATCGGCGTCACCGCAACGGAATCGACGTTCACGTTGCAGGAATCGCCGCTGCCACAGGAGATCGACATCGGCGCACCGCCGGCGGGCAGGCTCACGGTGGCGGTCGCGACTGCCCACGTGTCCCAGTTGGCTGTGACGGGCAGGCTCACCTGCTGCGTGCCGCTGCCGGTGGTCAGACTGACGGTGCGGGTAACGCTCTTACCGTCGCCGCCGGTCGCGTTGGCGTAGCGGATCTGCACGGCGTACTGCCCGGCCGACGGCGGCGCGGACTCCTGCCAGCCGATCTTCGCGCCCGCCCCGGTGAAGCCGGCCACGAAGCCGCTGCCGGTGTATCCGCTGTGGTCGGTGGCAATGGCGGCGCTGCCGCCGAGTGTGAGCCCCTCAGCCTCGCAGCCCGAGCCGTACGAGCAGGTGCCCGGGAAGCTGGGATGCGCCGTGGCGGCCTGCGATCCGGCCGTCAGGTCGACGCTGAGGTTGGCCGGCGTGAACGGTCCCGAGTTCTCCCGGTACCGCAGCGTCACCGAGGCGGTCTGGATGATCCGATAGCCGCCCGACACCGACGTCGTGTACGCCGGCGTCGGCATCGAGCGGTTGACCGCGGTGAAGGTCGGACGGTCCTCGAAGCCACTGTCGCCGGCGTACTCGACCCGGATCAGGGTCGGCGACTCGACCGTGAACCGCGCGTTCCCGTCGGTCACGACGCTGGTCGCGGCGGCCGCCGTGGGCACGAGCGCGGGCGCGAAGACCGCGGCTGACGCCAAGGCGACGGGCATGACGGCCCACCGGAGTCGTCGGCTCATCGGACCGTCCAATCCTCGTTGACGGCCGCCCAGGCTACCGGCCGGTACGATTGACGCCAGCGGGTTCACACCACCGGCGCAGTGACAACTCCGGCGCGGCGCCGCCGTGTGCCCGGTTCGCCCGATCGATCACACCTCGTCGAGCTGGATCAGCTTGTCGATGCCCCGCGCCTCCAGATAGGCCTTGTCGGTGGCGCGGCTCGCCTTCACCACGGCGGGCCGCACACCCTTGTCGATCAGGCGCATGAAGGGCTCGAAGAACGGGATCGACGGCACCATGCCGTCCGGCAGCACCAGCGCCGCCGACCGGTGGATGGGCTTGGGCGGGTTGCGGTCGTACTCCCGGACCAGGTCGGCGATGGTCGCGCCGATCGGCTTGAGCCGGCGGTCGTTGGTGTAGACGCCGAGGTCGTACTCGAGCGGGTTGAAGCCGGTCAGCCCGCGGTTGACCTCGTGCGAGCACCACCAGGTCACGCCCCACAGGTCCTCGCAGCTGACCATGTTCCGGATCGACTGCTCCGTCCACCGCGGAATGAGCTCGGGGTCCATCCACACCGACGAGATGCCGGTCTCCTCGATCCACACCTGCCGGCGCGGATCGGTGTGGAACGCCTTGATCAGCTCGATGAAGTACTCCGAGTAGTGCAGCGACGGCGTGGACATCGGCCCGTAGGTGCTGAAGATGTCGACCCAGCCGGCCCAGGTGTGGTTGGCGCTGACCGAACCCGTGCTGCCGAGCGCGTCCCGGCTGAAGTAGTCGTCGTTGAGCCACGGGAAGTGGTCGATGCCGGCGACGTGCAGCCGGCCGGGGGCGGCCGCCTCGGCGTCCGCGAACATGGTGCGCAGCCAGCCGTCGCCGACGGCCGGCGCGACGTCGATGCCGAGCGGCTGCGCGAACCAGTAGATCTCGTTGGACAGGTCGAAGCCGAGGAACCGCGGGTGCCGGCCGATTCCCCTGCCCAGCGCGGCGAACAGCCGCTGGGTGGCGGCGAGCGTGTCCTGGTCGGTGAAGAAGTTCGCCACCTTGCCGGTGCCGTTGTTGATCATCCACGGCGGCACGAACAGGAATCCGCTGACCGCGCCGTTGAGCACCGTCACCTCGACGTCCAGGTGCCGCTCACCGGCCAGGTCGAGCAGCTCGCGCACCCGGTTCACCATCTCCGGGCGGACGAAGGTGGCGTTCGGCTGGAGTTCGGGCCACAGACCCATGATCCGGATGTGGTCCATGCCCAGCGCCCTGATGTCGGCCAGGTCGGCCCGGATCGACTGCGCGTCCCAGTCCGACCAGCAGTACCACCAGTTCTTACTGGGTGTGTAGTTCAGCCCGAACCGCACCCTCCGGGATCGGCTGTCCGGCGCGGCCTCGGCCACCGCGGGCACGGCGGCGCTGGCGCCCAACAGTGTTGCGGCGCCGAGGAACTGACGGCGGGCGAGCTCGGACATGCTGGCTGTCCCTTCTCACGGGGTGAGCGCGATACCGTCCGGCACGGTGCCGACCGTCACGGCGGGGCCGACGGCGCCGGTGGCGACGGTGATCGGCCGGACGTCGTTGGAACCCGAGTCGACGATCCACGCCGTCGCCCCGTCGGAGGTGAACGCCGCGGCATACGGCCCGGCGCCGGTGGCGATCAGCGGACCGACGGCGTTGGTGGCGGTGTTGACCGGCAGCACACCGCCGCTGGCCGCCGTCACGTAGAGCCGGCTGCCGTCCGGCGACAGCGAGATCCCGGCCGGCGAGCTGCCCAGCGCGATGGTGGCGGCGACGCCGGTCGCGTCGATGACCGACACCGAGTTGCCGCCGGCATTCCCGATGTACGCCGTGCCGTGGGCACCGACCGCGACACCGAACGGCTGCGCTCCGACGGCGACCTGGCGCACCACGGCGCGGCTGGCGGTGTCGATCTCGCTGGCGGTGCCTGAGCCCTGGTTGGCGACCCAGAGGTCCTTGCCGTCCGGGGACATCGCCAACCGTTCGGGGTTGGCGCCGACCTTGATCGGCGTGCCCGCGGTGTGCGTCGCAACGTCGATGGGCTGCACCGTGCCGTCGCCGAAGTTGCTGACCCACACGGTCGTGCCGTCCGGCGTCACCGCCGGGTCGGCGGCCACCGAGCCGACTGGGATCGTGGCGATCACCTTGTTGTCCGCGGTGGAGATCACCGACACGGTGTTGCTGTTGTTGTTGGCGACGTAGACCTCCGCGCCGTTCGGCGTGACCACGACGCCGTCAGGGCCGCTGCCGACCGGGATCACCGGGCCGGCGGTGCCGTTGGCGCGGTCCACCGGCGTGACGGTGTTGTCGGAGTAGTTCGACACGTAGGCGGTGGGGATGGTCTGGCCCGGGGCTGGCCAACGTGACCAGGATCTGGCTCTTGGCGATCACCGCGCCGTTGCTGGCCTTCGCCGCGATGGTGACGGCGTAGAAGCCGGCGGTGGCCTGCGGACTCGCGCTCACGGTCAGCGGCGTTGATGTGCTCGCCCCGGCCGCCACCGTCGCGGTGCCGGTCGGCGGCCCGAAGGTGATGCCGCTGTTCGGCGACGACGCCGTCCACGTCACGGTGGCCGGCTGGCTGCCGAGGGAGTTGTCCACGAGGACGTTCACCGTGGCGTTGGTGCCGGGCGCGAGACGGATCTGCGCCGGATCGGTGCGCACCTGCGCTCGGGTGGTCGGCGGGAAGGTGACGGGCCCGCTGCCGAACGACGGCGGCGCGTCGGTCGCGCCGGTTCCCCAGCCGCGGTTCGGTTGCGCGCCAACGGTGAAGTCGAGCCGGGTCGTGCCCGGGTGGTCGGCGAGCATCAGCCACGTGTGCGTGCTCGGACGGCCGTCGACCCGCAGGCTCCGCACGTACGGGTTGCCGTCGCCCGCCCCCGGCGCGGTGATCTCGATGCGACGCCCGTTGCCGGCCGTCACGGTGACGTGGTCGAACAGCGGCGTGCCCAGCACCAGCATCGGCACGCCCGGCGTCTGCGGGTAGATCCCCATCGCCGCCCACACGTACCAGGACGACAGCGCGCCGAGGTCGTCGTTGCCCGGCTCGCCGCCGGGCGTCGGCCCGTACAGCTGCGCCATGATCGCGCGCACGGTCGTCTGCGTCTGCCAGGGCGCACCCACGCTGTCATACACCCAGGGGGTATCCAGGTTGGGCTCGTTGCCGGCCCACTCGTTCGGTTGGTTCGGGCCGGCGTTGAGCTGCCCGAAGAACTGGTCCAGCCGCGCGCGGGCGGCATCCCGGCCACCCATGCCGGCGATCAGCGCGGCCAGGTTCTGCGGCACCATCCAGGTGTACTGAGCGGCGTTGCCCTCCTGGAACCCGGTCTGGCCGAACCCGCCGCCCATGGCCAGCGGATCGCCGGGCGGGAAGGCCCCGTCACCGTCGCGGGGCCGAATATAGCCGGTGGCGGCGTCGAACAGGTTGGCCCAGTTCTGCGAGCTCTTGGTGAACGCGCCGGCGATGTCGTCACGGCCGACGGCGCCCGCGAGCCGCGAGACGGCAAAGTCGCCGAGCGCGTACTCGAGCGTCTCCGACGCGCCGTTGGGCACCGGCGAGATCGAGTCCGCCTGCATGTTCGGCACGTAGCCCTTTGCCAGGTATCCCGCGTTGGACGGGCGTTCCATGTACCAACCCTGTCCGGGAGCGCCGCTGCCCTTGGCGCCGTGCACCATCTCGTCGACGGCGTGCCGCGCGTCGAAGCCGTGCGCGCCGAACGCCCACGCCCCGGCAAGGATCGCATCGGCCGGATCCCCGTTCATGACACCGGATTCCCCATTGGCGACCGGCCATTTCGGCAGCCAGCCCATCTGGTCGCCGGCGTTGAGCAGCGACGTCGCCATGTCGCTGGCCTGCATGGGATCCAGCAGCGCGATCAGCGGGATCTGCGAGCGGTAGACGTCCCAGCCGGAGAAGTCCGTGTACTGGGCATGGCCGCGTGGAACGGCGTGCAGCTTGCCGTCGAAGCCGGGGTACCTGCCGTCAGCATCGCTGAACAGGCTGGGGTGCAACAAGGAGTGGTAGAGCGCTGTGTAGAAGGTGCGCTGCTCGGCCGGCGTTCCGCCGCGCGCCTGGATCTTGCCGAGTTGGTCGTTCCACGCGCCGCGGGCGGCCTTCGCCGTGCGGTCGAAGGCGAATCCGGCATCCTCGGCCCTGAGGTTGGCCCGTGCACCGTCCTCGCTGACGTACGAGATCGCCACCTGCATGCCGATCACCGGGACGGCCGTGGTGTCGAAGGTGAGATAACCGCCGGCCACCACGCCGCTGCCCTGGGTGGTGTGCGACTGCTTGGGCACCGGCACCTGGCGGGCGTGCGCCGACACCGCGTCGGCCGTGCCACCGCCCCAGGTGCCCGACGACGTGAAGGCGCGGTCGAACTTGGCGGCGAAGTACACCGTGTACGAATTCGGCTGGCCGCAGAAGTGGCCGCTGCTGACCGAGCCGGCGATCTGGCGGTCGCCGATGGTGTGGAAGGTGGCGTTGGCCGAACCGTTCTGGCTGTTGGCCACCTTCACCAGCAGCTGGGCCTGCGCCGTCCGCGGGTAGGTGAGCCGCGCCAGCCCCGTGCGATCCGTCGCCGTCAGCTCCGTGCGGACCTGCCCCAGCGTCACGGCGTAGCTGCCGGGGCTCGCCTGCTCGGTGGCGTGGCTGAACGGCGCGCTGGCACCGTCCGGCGAGCTCGGTATTGCCCCCACCAGCGGTAGGAACGGGATATCGCCCGCCACAGCGCAGCCCGCGCCGGACAGATGGGTCAGGCTCAGCCCGGTGATCTGGTTGTCGGCCGACGAGTACCCGCCGCCCGCCGGCCGGCTCGTCGTGTCCGGGCTGAACTGCGTCATCCCGAACGGCGTCGAGGCGCCCGGGAAGGTGTCGACGTCACCCACCACCGCGCCGCCGCTGCCGGTCCCGACGAATGGATCCACCAACGCTGCGGGATCGGCCACCAGCGGCGCCGCCAGCGCCGGGGTCGCGGTGAGCAGCATGGCCAGCACCAGGCCGGCAGCAAGTCCCAGCCGACGTCTTGACATCGTTGTCGCTCCCGTCACAGGTGCAAGGCGTGCGGGATTCTGCCCGTACGCCGCGACAACGGGCAAGGTCCGATAGTCGGGTCTGCGGGCCCCTGATTTCCGGGACTCGGAGACGGAGGCGATGACCTATCCCGGTGACATCCCGGCGAACGCCTGTTCGATCCGCCCGCGGTTCGCTATGAAGGCTTCACCGGCGCACAAGGGGAGGGCATGTGGCGGGACGACGCGCGCGTAAGGGCGATCCTTTTGCCGGCACGGAGAACGAACTGGTCACTCCCCCGTGGCGATCGGCGGATTTCGAGGAGCAGGCCCGGAACACCTCGTTGTGGCGGATGGCATTGCGGCTGCCAGACACCGCCCGCTACCTCGTCGGCCTGGCATGGGCGCGGCGGCCGGCGCTGGTGGTGCTCGTCGTGACGACCACGGCCGCCGCGGGCGTGGCATCGGGATTCGGCCTGTATTCGACGGCGTCGGTACTGCGCCAGCTGGTGACCGAAGGACCCACGCCGCAACGGTTTCTCGCCGCGCTGCCGGCGATCCTCGTTGTGGTGGCGGCGCTCGCGGTGCAGCGGTCGGCCGATGCCATCAGCCAGTACGGCACCGAGGTGATCGGCGTGCTGATGCGCCGCACGTGCGAGGAAGAGGTGTTCCGCGTCTCGGTGACGGTGCCGCTGTCGGCGTACGACAACCCCGACTGGTACAACGCCCGCGAACTGGCCTCCCAGTCGACGAGCATGCACGTCGACGGCGCGTGGTCCCGGATGGTCACCGCCGTCGGCTCGCTGACCGGCCTGGCCGCCACCGCCGCGACCCTGGCGCTGCTCGACCCGCTGCTGCTGCCGCCGCTGATCATCTCGGTGATCCCCGATTCGTGGGCGGCGCTGACCAACTCCCGCGCCCTGTACGACATGATGCGCCGCCTGTCCCCCATCCGCCGCCGGCGCTGGCTGATCGAACGCCTCGCCGACAACGAGATCGCCGCGCCCGAGATCCGCGCCTACCAAGCGCAACCGGTGCTGCAGAAGGACATCTCCGCCTTCGGCGACATCCTCCAGGAGGAGGAGCTCGCGCTCGCCGGCCGCCAGGCGCGCAACCGGCTGGTCGGACGGGCCGCCGGCGGCACCGGGCTCGCGATCGCCTACGCGATGCTGGCGATGTTCGTCGTGACCGGCCGAGTGCCGCTGCCGGTGGCCGGCAGCGCCCTGATCGCGATCCAGACCGGTCGGGCCCGGCTGGCCGACGTCGTGCTCGCGGTGAACCGCCTGTATGAGGAATCCTTGTACGTCAACGCGTTCCGGGCGTTCCTGCGCGACTGCGCCGCGCGGGTCCGGCCGCCGCGTCCCGTGCTCGCCCCGAGTCGGCCGCACAGCTACGCCTTCCACCAGGTGAGCTTCACCTACCCCGGCTCGGCCGACCCCGTGCTGCACGAGGTCAGCTTCACCCTCCGGTGCGGCGAGAAGGTCGCCTTCGCCGGCCTCAACGGCTCCGGCAAGACCACCGCCGCCAAGCTGCTCGCCGGCCTCTACGAGCCCACCGGCGGCCGGGTCACCCGCGACGGCATGGACCTCGCCCAGGTCGACCCGGACTCGGTGCACACCGGCGTCGCGATCGTCATGCAGGACTCGATCCACTGGCCGGTCAGCCTGGCCGCCAACATCCGCCTCGGCCGCCCGGACCGTGAGGATCCCGGCGACGCGGCGCTGCTGGCGGCCGCTATCTCGGCCGGCGCCGACGACGTCGCCGCCGCGGTCCCCTACGGCTGGGAAACCATGCTGTCCAAGCAATTCGTCCGCGGCACCCGGCTGTCCGGCGGACAGCAGCAGCGGGTCGCCATCGCTCGCGCCCTCTACCGCAAGGCCGATCTACTCATCGCCGACGAGCCGACCGCGAGCCTGGACGCGATTGCCGAGGGCCGCATCTACCGCACGCTGGCCGAGTTGGACGAGCGAACCACCTGCGTGCTGATCACGCACCGGATGGCGTCGGTACGGATGTGCGACCGGATCTACGTCTTCGACGGCGGCCGGATCATCGCCCAGGGCACCCACGACGAGCTGATGGCCCTCGGCCCGGGCAGCCGCTACCACGACCTGTACCGGACGCAGGCGGCCGGCTACCAGGACACGGTCGACGGCCGCCACCTGAGCGCGTAATCCCACATGCGATCACCCGGAGACACCCGTCACCGGGTTACGAGACAGCTCTTAGAGGGCGGTTTGTGAGTTTCTTGTAGTTCGTCGTCACACGATGGCGTGGTGTTCGGGCTGGTGATGAGGCCGTCCGGTTCTCGGCCGCGTAGAGGCTGGCCATGGGCGAACGCAAGGCGTATCCCAGCGATCTCTCTGACCAGCAGTGGGCGTTGGTCGGCCCGTTCCTGGACGCGTGGAAGGTGCGGCATCCGTCGGTGTCGGGGCATCAGGGCCGCTACGAGCTGCGGGAGATCGTGAACGCGATCTTCTACCAGAACCGGACCGGGTGTCAGTGGGCGTATCTACCGCACGACCTGCCGCCGAAGTCGGCGACGTACTACTACTTCGCGTTATGGCGTGACGACGGCACCGACCAGGCCATCCACGATCTGCTGCGCTGTCAGGTCCGCGAGCAGGCCGGGCGGGGGCGAGGACCCGAGCCCGATCGTGCTGGACACCCAGTCGATCCGCGCCGCGAACCATGTCCCGGCCGCCACGACCGGCAAGGACGCCGGCAAGAAGACCCGGCCGTGGACGCGCTCGGGGGTGATCATCGCGGTGGTCGTGACCGCGGCGTCGGTCACCGACAACGTGATCGGCGTCCGGTTGCTGGACAAGGTCGTCGAGCACACCCCGACGGTGACCCGGGCGTGGGTGGATGCCGGGTTCACCCACGACCTGGCCATCCACGGCGCACTGCGGGGCATCGACATCGAAGTCGTCAAGCGCAACGAGATCGGCGCGCACCCGTGCCGAAGTCGATGTCCTTGAGCTGCCAGTGATTGCGCTCGTATTGCTTGAAACCTCAAAAGTATGCACAGTTCTCCCGGCGTCAGGTGAACGCGGTCCGCGACGCGATCCGCTGGAGTTTTCCGCTGCTGGTACGTGGAATGGCGTGCGGACCGACCAGCACAACCCGCAGCCGGTCGAGGCCGGTGACGGCCTTGACCCGCTCGCGCAGCCGGCCGGTCAGCTCGTCCCGCTCCACCCCGGAGTCCACTAGGGACTCCGCGACGAGCACAATGATCCCGTCACCATCGTCGTCGCTGACGAAGGCGACACAACGTCTGCGGTGCACGCCGGGATCGGTGCGCGCCGCAGCTTCGATGTCCTCGGGATAGAAGTTGCCGCCCCGGACGATCAGCATCTCCTTGCTGCGACCGGTCACGTACAGTTGCCCGCCGGCAAAGTAGCCCAGGTCCCCGGTGCGCAGCCAGCCGTCGGCGGAGAAGGGTTGCACGGTCGCGCCGAGATAGCCCGTGGTCACCGAGCGCCCACGCACCTGCACCTCGCCGAGGCTCCGCTCGCCGAGCGGTCGGCAGTCGTCCGGATCGGCGATGCGCACATCGAGTCCCTTCACCGGGCTGCCGAGCGCGACAACGCCGCGCGCGCCGGGGGCACCGGCGGCGACCGGCCTGGCACGCCGGTCGCCGGTGAGCGCCGCCCGATCAACCCAGTCGACGACTGGCCGCGTGCCCAACTCGGGGAACGTCACGGCCAGCGTCGCCTCAGCCAACCCGTACACCACGAGCATCGCCTCCGGCCGGAACCCGGCGGGCACGAAGTGCTCGG
>NZ_KK037166.1:10504966-10578171 GCF_000568255.1 Kutzneria sp. 744 | reverse complement strand
GGTCGTAGTCGGCGACCTCGTCGGCCGGCACAGCCCGGCGCAGGTAGTCGTAGCCAAAGTTGGGCAGCGCCCACGCGGTGTACCCGCCGTCGCTGATCGCGCGCAGCCAGCGGGCCGGGTCCTTCACGAACGCCGACGGCGCCCAGACGCTCATCGACACCCCGGTCAGCAGGGCGGTGAGCGTGCCGAACAGGCCCATGTCGTGGAACAGCGGCAGCCATATCGCCGGCTGGTCCCCCGGCCGGCCGAGGTCGATGCCGGTCCTGATGGCGTCGACGCCGGCGAGCACGTTCGCGTGGGTGAGCCGGACGCCCTTGGGGCTGGCGGTGCTGCCCGAGGTGAACTGCACGATCAGGTCGTCCTGCTCGGCGATGTCGACGCCGTCCACAGCGGCCGCGGCCGGCAGGTCGTCGACCACGATCACCCGGGCGTCGCCGACCGCGTCGCCGATCAGCCGGCGCAGCCTGTCCAGCTTGCGGGAGACCAGCACCACCCGGACGTCCGCGACCGCGAGCACGCCGCGGATCTTGGCGACGTAGCCGTCACGCCCGGTCGTCGGCAACGGCAGCGGGCACGCGGTCGCGCCGAGCCGGCTCAGGGCGAACAGGCAGCGGAAGAACGCGGATTCGTTGGCGCACAGCACACCGACCCGGTCACGCTGCCGGATCCCATTGCGTGCCAAGGCGCCCGCCATCGTCCGCGACTGCTCACAGAGCTGGTCGACGCGCAGCTCCTCATGCTCGCTGACGAAGGTCAGGGCCGCGGCCGGCGCGGCCGCAGCCGTGCGCTCCAGCGCGGCGTGCAGGCTCATCCCGCCCACCCGCCGATGGTCGCCAGCATGCGAACCCGCCACCAAGGAAGATCTTGATCCGGTCGTACCATCCCGCAATCACGGCCACGGCCGGCCTCGGCAACGCGTACCTGTCGACCATGGCCTGCACCGGCACGGACGTACATGCCACCCTTGACAGGGGTGTTCAGCGCTTTATCAGCCGCCCGAGCGAGGCCCGGAGAGCGATGTGATAGGTAGAGCATGTTGAAGATGGCAGTCTTGAGCAGCTCGCAAATATTATTCTTGTCAACATCCTTGCCGACTTCGTAGTCCAACTTGGCCAAGTCTCCACCATTTCCGCCGTTTTCCTCGCATGAGCATTCCACAGCCTGTCGCGGCCGTCCAAAAAGAGCCCGCCTCACGCCCACCAATAGGATTGGCCAACGACAAGCTCTTCGCAAGAGGCCACCGAAATGGCCCCCTGTTCGGCGATCACGGTCACAATCCACCCAGAATGTGTCCATTCACGGGTGTGACCGCATGAAGTGAACTCAGGCGGTTGTGGGGAGCCGGGGACGGCCGGCGAGGGCGATGTGGATGCCGTCGATGGCACGGATGATGACACGCACCAGGATGAAGTTCTGGCAACCCTTGAAGCGATCGGTATCCGCCACTACTGATTGTCCGTTGGCGGTGGGTGTTCGGTGATCCATGCGGCGAGTTGGGTGCGGTCGGTGAGGCCGAGTTTGGTCAGGATGCGGTGCAGGTGCCCTTCGGCGGCGCGTGGGGCGATGAGCAGCGTGGCGGCAATGACTTTGATGGACAGTACCTGGCTGGCGAGTTCGGCGACCTGCCGTTCCCTGCGGGTCAGGATTGCCGGTCGGTGGTTGGGGGTCACGGCCGGCGGAACCGTGGTTGTCGTTTCGCCGGGTTCGGCGAGGGCGTACTCGACGGCATGGTCAATGCTGAACCGGGCGCCCTGCCGGAAAGCCGCACTGAACTGCTTGTCCCCGAGCACGGAACGCGCGCCCCGCTCGCACTGGTCATGCCAGGAGGCGAGGTATCTCGGGCCGGACGGAGGTGTCCCTGTTGATCGCCAGACCGGGTGGGTTGCACCGAGCAGCCAGGCGGCACGAGTGTGCAGGCCGTCCGCTCCCGCGATCCAGGCCAGTGTCTCCAGGCAGTGTGCAACCGCCCACTCGTCACCGAAGTGCTGTGCGGCCGGGATGGTTTCCCGGATCAGCCTGCTGCCCTGCTGCCGGTCGCCGGAAATCCACTCTCCGAGGCCGAGCCCCCACAGTGGATAGATCCGGGACACGGACGCGCCCAGGCTGTCGCACAGGTCCAGACGCTCGCGGCTGAAGCCGACCGAGAGATCCGGTTCTCCGAGGACTGCGGTGGCCAGGGCCAGATAACCCAAGGCGAGCCAGGCGCCGGCCGGGTCGCCGAGCGCGTGGTGGTGGGCGAGTGCGTCCTCCAGGAGCGCGACCGCGTGGTTCAGGTCGTTCTGGAAGAACGCGGCCGTGCCAAGGCACAGCGTGGTGTAGGCGAGGACGGACTCGTCGCTGAGTTGGTGCGCCAGCACACGGGCCTGCTCCAGCAGGGACAGCGCAGTGGTCATGTCGGCATGTTGGAGGGTGAGCCAGCCCTTGACCCACAGAGCCTTGGCCCGTTGCAGGCTGGGTTGCGGGTCCAGTTCCAGTGCCCGGCGGAGCCAACGGCGGCCCTCCTCCAGGGAACAGGAGCGGACCCAGTAATGCAGAAGGGCAGTGGTGATCTCCAGCCCGGCCCGGGCCTGGCCCGGTTCGGTCAGACAGAACTCCAACGCGGCCCGCAGGTTGGGGTGCTCACGCCGGAGCCAGGCGAACCACTCCAACTCATGGGGGCCCAGCCACTCCCCCTCCGCCCGGGTGGCCAGGTGGTGGTAGTGGTCGCGGTGCCGGGCGCGCTGGACTCTCTGCTGGCTGGATGCGGCCAGCCGTTCCCTGCCGTGCTGCCGAATGGCCTCCAGCATCCGATACCGCGCCGGAGCGCCGTAGTCCGTCCGGGTCAGCACGGACTTGTCGACCAGGGCGGCCACCAGATCGAAGACTTCGTGTTGCGTAATGGGGTCCACGCTGCAGACCGCCTCGGCCGCCTCCAGATCGAACCCACCGACGAACACCGAGGCCCGGGCCCACAACAGCTGCTCCAGCGGCGAGCACAGCGCGAAGCTCCAGTCGATCGCGGCACGCAGCGTCTGCAGGCGCGGTACCGCGACCCGGCTCCCCTCGGCCAGGAATTCCAGGTAGTCGTCCAGCCCGGTCAGGATCTCGCTGACCGACAGTGCCCGGACCCGCAGCGCCGCCAACTCGATAGCCAGCGGGATCCCGTCCAGCCGACGGCAGATCCGCGCGATCGTCGCCCGGTTGGCGGCGTTGACGACAAAGCCGGGCCGGGCCGTCGCCGCACGCTCGGCGAACAGGCGCACCGCCTCATGGCATGTGCTGGCGCGTGTGGTCAGCGGCTGCCCCCGGTTAGGGTCGGGCACCGACAGCGGCGGCACCTCCAGCAGGTGCTCCCCGGCCACGCTCAGGGCTTGTCGGCTGGTGGTCAGGATCCGCAGTCCCCACGCTGCAGCCAGCAGTCTGCCGGTCAGTGCCGCGCAGGAGTCCAACAGATGCTCGCAGCTGTCCAGCACCAGCAGCAGCTGTTTGTCGGCCAGGTAGTCGGTCAGCACAGCCATTACAGACCGCTGTCCGTGCTGATCTCGGATCCCCAAGACCTCGGCGAGCGTCTGGGGCAGCAGTGCGTCGTCGGTGAGCGCGGCCAACTCGACCAGCCAGACCCCATCCGCGAAGGCATCGCGTAGCTGGGCGGCCACGCGCACCGCCAGCCGGGTCTTACCGACCCCGGCCATCCCGGTCAGCGTGACCAGCCGCGCGCGCCGCAACACCCGCTTGGCCGCGGCGCTCTCGCGGCGGCGGCCCACGAAGCTGGTCACCTCGCCCGGCAGATTGCCCGCCACCCGACCCGACCCGACGCCTGCCATCACTGGTCCCGGCCTTCTCGCTGCTCGGTGACCCACGCGGCCAGTCGGGTGCGTGTGGTGAAGCCGAGCTTGGCCAGGACGTGTTCCACATGGCCCTCGGCGGTGCGCTGGGCGATCACCAACCGGGCCGCGATCTCCTTGTTGGACAAACCCTCGGCGACCAGCTCGGCGACCTGCCGCTCACGACGGGTCAGCGTCGTCGCGGCATCGACGGGTGACGGCGCCGGCAGCCACACCCCATCATCGAACGCCCGCTGCACCTGCGTGGCCACCCGCAGCGCAAGCCGTGACTTGCCGACACCCCCGACCCCGGTCAAGGTCACCAGACGGGACGCCGACAGCGCCCGCTTGGCCTCGGCCACCTCATGCCGACGGCCAACAAAGCTGGTCAGCTCCAGGGGCAGATTCTCGGCCCTGTCCGGAGCGGTGGGTGACATGACACCTTCACACCGCAACCCACGGCTGCTGCTCGTCGGTACTCGATCGAACCCAGGCCCAGCAACCACGTTAACCGCTGCAGCGCCGGCTGGTGCGGCTACCGGGACCGGGCCGCGCTGCTGGGCGGCCACCGCCTCCAAGGGCTGTGCCTGGCACTGGCCCGCCGCGTCCTGCCGCCGCCCAGAACTGAGCGGTCGACACTGAGCGGTCGGCCGGGCCACGAACCCCCATCAACCAGCCGCAGCCCGCCCAGCCCCTGGGCGTTCGCCCCCGGATGGGTACCGGTCCCCCGACCCACATGTCGTCGGACCGGTACCCCCGCCAAACCCGGCGCACGTCGGGGGGAGCGTGCCCGGATCTGAGCATCACTCAACCAGAGGAACACCCCCGACACCAGGGGACATGACGCCACTGGCCAGAACTGGCCAGGCACCACCCAAGACCCCCTCAAGCACCACAAACGCCACCCGGCCCGGCTTGTAGGTGCCGAGAAGTCCGTCCGTAACCATCGATCTTGACGGGCATGGGCCCCGGGCAGCCATTCGATCCGCAGGCAGGGGCGACAAGCCGCCACCACTGACCACCGTGGCGTGATTGTTGCGATCCGGGCGGACGACGTCGCAAGGACGAGTGGATCGTGCTCGCGGCCGCGTTCGCCGTCCTCGGCGCGCTGATGCCGCCGGTCGTCTCGATCGCCACGCGCAAGCGCGCCCGCACCGCCGCGGCTGTCGCGGCATTGCGTCCAGGGCTGTCACAACGAGCTCACGACCTCCAGCCCCTGGTCCCTGTGCCCTTGCCGGACACGCCCGCATGACCGGATGAGGACCCGCTCAGCAGGATGGGTTGGCGGTCGATCGATGCAACGTGCAGCACAGGGTGTCGAATGGCACTACGGATATGGACACTAGTAGGACGTCGCACTATCGGCGGGTCCTCTTGTGCTAGGGACTTTTGCCCTGTGGCAGTCGGCGGCGTCGGGTAGAACACGAGGATGTGGAGCGATGACGATGTGCCCCAATGGGGCGCGGGTCGCTCAGCTAACAGATGCGGCGACCGGGCGCACCCTCAAGCGCCGCAGAGGTGCTCTCGGTGTGTTCGGCGACAAGGAGCGCGGTGACCACGCCGGCCCGGGTGGTGACGCCGAACTTGGCGCGAATGCTGGCGACGTGGTGTTCGACGGTGCGCGGGCTGAGGTAGAGCTTGGTGGCGATCTGCCGGCTGGTGAGCCCTTGCGTGACCCAGCGGGCTATTTCGGTTTCGCGGCGGGTGAGGGCGGCCGCGCCGAGGGCGTTGCGGGCATTGCGTTGTCCGCTGACGCCCTTGGGGACCCGACGGCCGAGTTTGCGCAGCTCGCGGGCGGCGTGGTGGCGCAGGCCGATGGCGTGGCACTGGACGAACAGGGCGTAGGCCTGTTCCAGTTCGTGCAGTGCTTCCGCGCGGGGACCGGTGCGAGCCGTGGCTGTGCCGGCCAGCAACCATGCGCAGCCCTCGTCGAAGGGTTCACCGGTCTGTTGGAAGGCGGCGGCGGCCGCGTGAGCGGTGCCGGCGGCGCCAACGGTGTCGCCCGTGGCGTATTGGACTCGAGCACGGGCGAGTTGCGCGAAGGCTGTGCTCCCGGCCAGGCCGAGGTGGGCGGCAGTGGTTTCGGCGCGCGTGGCCCACTGTTCGCCTTCACGGGTGTTGTCGAGGGCCAGGGCGGCGGTGGTGAGGACGTCGAACCAGCCGGGGCGGGCCGGCTTGGGGATCATCGGGAGTTCCGCGCCACCACCGGCGTCGACCAGGGTGGATACGCAGCCCTGGGGGTCGCCTGCCATCAGGCGGGCGTGTGCGAAGAACGCTGAGGCCAGCACCGACAGCCAGTCATCGGCTGGTCCGGCCAGCTGGCACGCTTCTTCGCCCAGGCGCACGGCCTGGTCGGGGTCGCCGGTGAAGGTCGCGATGCGGCAACGCATGGCCAGCGTGGCGGCGCGCAGAGCGGGACTGTGCACCGGTTGTCCCGATTCACGCGCTTCGGCGACGGTGTTGGCGGCCTCGCGTAACTGTCCTTGCCACCGCAGTGTGCTGCCGAGGCCGACCAGGAGATAGGTCACGAGGTGGTGTTGACCGGTGGCGCGGCACAGGGAAAGGCCACGTTCGAGATGGCGCCGTGCCGGGTCGTAGCGTTCCAGGCACTGTTCAGCCCAGCCCAGCCAGACCACAGTGTCCAGTTGTCGGGCCAGTTCACCGTCGGTGAGCCCGTCAACAAGCTCGGCCGCCCTATCGCAGTTGTGCTGTGCGGCCGGAATGTCGGCCACAGCGTAGTCGGCAAGGGCCAGGACACTCGTCGCGGCAGCCGACATGAGACGGTCTCCGGCGCCGCCGACGGCACGACGGGCGGCACTGACCCAGGTACGGGTCTGGGCGAAATCGCCGCACAGCAGGTTCGCGGTGGCGAGCTTCAGCTTCAGCGCAGTGAACCTGTCGTCCAGTTCGGAGCCGCCGTCGTGGCGGCGCTCGGGCAACCGGTGCAGTTCAGCGAGGAGCAAGGCGCCGGCTTCGGCATGGCGGCCCAGGAGGTGTTCGATGGTGGCGCAGAACCCCACGGCATGCACCCGCTGATCCACTGCGTCCCGAGGCAGCAGCCGCACCACCTCGTGCAGGGCGTCGCGGGCCTGCTCCAGCTGGCCGCTCATGCCCAGGAAGGTCGCCATGTCGGCAAGCAACTCCAACCGACGCGCATCGTCCTCACCCTTGTCCGGCAGCAAGTCCAGTGCGAGAGACAACCAGTGCGCCGCATTCGCGGGCGCCCGCGCGGCGGTCGTTCGTGCGGCGTCGACCAGCACGGCGATCGCTCGCTCGTCCCCGGTCCGCGCGCACCGTTCCACGTGGTGCGCCCGCCGGAGCGCCGAGGCCCCCCGCTCCTCCAACGCCTCCCAGGCTCGTGCGTGCGCCTGGATCAGCCAGCCACCACCTCCGCTGGCGTACGCAGCCGCGCGCATCATCGGCAGCCAGTAACCGAACCTGCCCCGCCCTTTCGGCCGGATGAGATCACGGGCCACCAACTCGTCCACTGCCCGGTCGGTGTCCTGCCGGTTCATCCCGGCGATCGCGGCGACCACATCGGGCTCGAACAGGTCACCGGCCACCGCCGCCGCTTGAGCGATCACACGAACGCCGTCCGGCAGGACGGCCATCTCGGCCTGCACGCTCGCCCGGACGACAGCGGGGACATCCTTCACCGACATCACTGCGTCGCCCGACCGGGTGCCATCCGGCGGTGGCCCGGCCAGCAGTTCGGTCTGGAGCTGGTCCTCGGGAACCTGTGCCAGCGCCGCCAGGTAGAACGGGCAACCTCCACTGGCCTCGTGCAGGGCCCGGCACCGTCGTGTGCTGACATCGGGACCGAGGAACTCGGCCACCGCCTCGACATCCAGCGGACCAAGCTCGACCCGGTCGGCCCTGCCCTGTCGCTCCGCCTGAGCCAGCACCGTGGTCAACCTGCCGGGCGCCAGACTGGGACGGTAGGCCACCGCGAGCACCAATGGTCTTCGTGGCGGGTGACGAACCAGATATCCCAGCAACTCCAGCGAGGCTTCGTCCCCCCAATGCAGATCGTCCAGTATCAGCACCAGCCCACGCCCGGGTGCCAATTGCTCCAACAACGAACGGATCCCGAGGCGTAGTCGCAACGGCTCGACCGGGTCAAGCAACGCGATGTGCTCACCGAGTGCGTCACCGAACACACCGAATCGGCTGCCTCGATCCGGTTCAGACGCATGGCCGGTCAGCACCGTCCACCCTTCACGGGCCGCTGCCGCACCCAACTCGCCCAACAAACGCGACTTGCCGATACCCGACTCGCCCACCACCTCCGCCACCCGAGTGGCATTCCCGCCCGCGGCAGCCACGAGGATCCCCTTCAGGTAAGCCAATTCCCACTGCCTGCCGACCAAAGGACCAACGCCGCTTGCCACTCCTTCATGTACCCGCATGCCACCTCCTGAAGTCTCCGCATCACGACAACTCCGTGTCCTGGTCACACGGCGACCCTCAAGTCCCGAACGCCAACACCATCGAGGTCGACGATTCGGGCCTCGTCGGAAGGCCACTCGCCGCCCGCTAGCGTCGCCAGCGCGACTCGGCCCACAGTGGTCAGTTCGGTGGAAGCGCGCTGCCCCACCGCCACCGGACTCGCGGCATGGACGAGGCCGGCGTGCGCGAGGTGATGAGCGGCGCTCTGATCACAGCAAGCCAGGCCGTCGATGAACAGGTCGGGCTCATGGCCACCGGTGATTTCGCCACGCCTGGCGGCGATGGCTCGAAGCAGGGCGAACTCACGCCGGGACAAGCACACACGTGCCGGCGCGGTTGTGGACACTGCGGTGCGCATCGCTCATCCTTTCGCTTACACAGGCCGGATACGCTCGCTATGGCGTGGCAGTGAGTTTTCGCCACCACGACGACGCATGGCAGAGGTTCTCCGTATTCCCGCGGACGACAGGTCGGGATACAGGCCGCAAGCAGGGGAAACGAGCCCCACGAGGCACAGTTCCCCACCAGCGGGGTGGCCGGTCGCCAGGGTTTCGACGAGGGCCCGGCCAGCATGCGCAGACGGGCCGTTCTTGCCGATCACGGATCAGGTGTCGGTGGATGGGCCCGCGGGATAGTGGCGCCACGGCTTGAGTTGGTCGCCGGGGAACGGGGCGTAGCCCGTCAGCCGGTCACGGAGCTGGGCCGTGGTAGAGGCGAGAGTGAGGTCGTGATCTCGAATCCACGTGTCGTTGTAGATGGTGTCGAGGTAGCGATCGCCTCCGTCAGGCGCTACGGCTACGACGTTGTGGTGAGGACCCAGTCGTTGGGCGACTGCCAGTGCGATGAAGACAGCGGCGCCTGACGAGCCGCCGAGCAGTAGGCCTTCGTTGCTCGCGAGCAGCCGGCAGGTGCTGAATGCTTCTGTGTCACCGCACCAGTAGGCCTCGTCGACGGTTGCGGGGTCGAAGTTGCCTGGGGTGAACGCGGAACCGAGACCGACCAGAAGATGGTGGTCCATGGGGCCGCCTATCGCGGTCGAGCCTCGGCCGTCCACCGCCACCATCCGGCAGTCGGGGTGGGTTTGTTTGATCCACCGACCTATTCCGGTGATCTGGCCGCAACTGCTGGTGGTGCATACGATGGTGTCGACCTCGCCGTCGAGGTCGTCGACGATTTCCGAGGCGGTCGCGCTGTGCGCGGCAGGGTTGGCCGGGTTGTCCCACTGATTGGGCACGTAAGCGCCCTCGACAGTCCGGCCGACGGCTTCGGCCGCCTGGATCCGCGGGATCTGGTACTTGCCGTGCTCGTCGGAATTATCGACGAGGACTGGTTCTGCGCCGTAGGCGGCGATGGTCCGCACGCTCGGCGCCGGCGTGCGGGGGTCGATCATGATCTTCGCCCGGATGCCGAGCGCGGAGCCGATCATCGCCAGCGCGATGCCCAGGTTGCCGGACGTGGCTTCGACAATGGCGCCGTCCTCGGTGAGGGCCCCCGAACGCAGTGCCGCACGGATCATGCCCAGGGCCGGCCGCGCCTTGACGCTCCCACCGGGGTTGAGGCATTCGAGCTTGACCCACACCGCCGCGTCGGTCGACTCGGTGAGCCGATGAAGACGCACCATCGGCGTGTTGCCGATGGCATCGAGGATGGTGTCGTAACGCATTGGCCCCCTTCCTTGTCACGAGCGGTCTCGAGGAGGAAACGCCTCGCGGGTGCGCAATACGCCGATCAGGACGGCGCAGGCGAGCCCATCGCCGACGAGCAACAGCCAGGGCAGCCACGGCATGTCCAGCCAGATGCTCAGATCGGTGACGTAACCGACGGCGGTGTTGCCGATCGCGCCGGCCATCCCGGCGGCCATGGCGTAGGCACCGAGATACGTGCCGGTCAGCTCGCTACACCCGAATGCCGGAGCGAGATCCAGGACAAACGGCTGCGCCACGGCAACGCCAAGGGTCAACACGATCGTTGCCGCTATCACCGGGGCGACCGCAGGCAAGGACAGCAGCACGGCCGCTGTCCCGCGGTCGTGGGCGCCGGCGGCGGTCGGCTGCAAAGAGCCGGTGACAGCGAGCGGGGCGAAGGCCAGGCCGCACAGTGTCAGCCCGACGCCAATGGCCGTTGTCGGCTCCCAGTGCCGCTGGCACCAGTTGGTGACACGAATCTGCAGGCCAAGGGTGACAAGGGTGGAGGCGATGAACAGCACCGCGACCGTGCTGTCCACTCCGGACACACGGCTGGCCTCCAGCGGCAGCGTCAGGTAGAGCTGGCTGTACAGCACGAACACGCCGGACGTGGCGCAGATGAAGAGCAGGAAGCGCCGATTGGTGCTCAGTTCTCGCCAATCCACCAGCACTGACTGCCCCGAGGGTCGCGGTGCACGAGCGGGCAGCACGACAACCTGGGCAGTGGTCAGCAGAGCGAAGACAGCTGCCGCCGTGATCGCCACGGCGGGGAACTCCACTGCGAGCAGCACGCCGCCCAGCAGCGGGCCGAGCAGCGCTCCGGCCTCGCCGGCGACGTTGAGCAATGCGAACGCCCGCAGCCGCTGGTCGCCGGACTCGTGCGCCAGGTATGCCCGCGCGGCCGGGCTGAACATCGCGCCCGCGACACCGGTCACGAGTGTCGCGGCGAACAGCCCGGGCAGGCTGTCCACGAACGCGAACGCCGCGAATCCGACTGTTCGAAGCGCACATCCGACGATGATCACCGGTCGGCAGCCGATGCGATCCGCCGCAGACCCACCGAACAGGGTGAGCCCTTGCTGGCTGAGACTGCGCGCGCCGATGACCGCCCCGATGACGCCCGTCGACAGGTGCAGGTTCTCCCGTAGATGCGTGGCCAGATACGGAATCAGCAGATAGAAGCCGAGGTTGACGCCGAACTGGTTCAGCAGCAACAACTGCGCGGTGCGGGACAGCGACCGGACGGATCGGCTCGCGCTCAGCACCGTCTCGCCTCGCCGCGCTCCGGCCGGGTGAGCGGATCCACCACACGTCGGCAACGCGTCCAGGAGGTGACTTCGCGGGCCGAAGGGTCGGGTATCTCGTCCGGCTGGGCGGCCGGTGGCGCGTCGAGCAGCCCATGGCGCCCGCAGTAGTCGTCGTTGTAGACGGTGTCGAAATAGCGCATCGGACCATCCGGGAAGATCGCCACCACCCGCAGATCCAGTGGCTGTGTCCGGGCGATCCACCCCGCAACGAGGGCCACCGCGCCGACACTCCAGCCGCCGCAGACGTACCGAGCGCCGGCCAGCTGCCGGCACGACCACACCGCCTCGGCCGGCGCGACCCAGTGCACCTCGTCGAAGCTGGCGTAGTCCACGTTGCGTGGATAGACACTCGACCCGAGGCCGCGCATCAGGCGCCGCCAGGCGGGCTGGCCGAAGATCGTCGATCCCACCGTGTCCACACCGACCAACCGCAGATGCGGGAAGTATGTCCGAAGCACCCGGGTGACGCCGGCGGAGTGACCACCCGTGCCGACCGAACACACCAGCACGTCGATCCGGCCGAGCTGCGCCACCAATTCCCAGGCGAGGGTCGCGTACCCCGCGGCGTGGTCGGGATTGTCGTACTGGTCCGGGTTGTACGCGCCCGGGCACGCGGCCATCAGTTCCCGCACCCGGTCGCGCCGAGCCCGTTGCCATCCCCCGACCGGACAGGGCTCGCGAACCACCTCCACCCGCACACCCAGAGCGCCGAGCATGCGCCGAACGATCGGCTCCATTTCGGCATCCGTCACGACCGTCACCGGGTGACCGAAGGCGATTCCCGCCAACCCCAGGCCCAGGCCGAACGAACCGCTACTCGACTCGATGATCATCGAGCCGGGCGCGAGGTCACCACGCTCACGCGCACGTGCGATCATGTGCAGGGCGGGCCGGTCTTTCATCCCACCGGGATTGACCCCCTCCAGCTTTGCCCAGAACCCTCGTTTGTCCGACGTGAACGGGGTGTCGATCCACAGTACCGGCGTGTTTCCCACGGTCGAGGCGAGATCCGCGCACCTGGCCGCCCCCGGTGGACGCCCCGGCAATCCGTTCAACGTCCGAAACCCTTTCTGGACAAGCACAAGCGCGCTTGTCCAGCAGTGGACACTGTCATGACCATGGCACGCCCTTTCCGCATACCCGCACGTAAAATTCCCCGGCGGCGGGTCCCCCTGGCACCCGCCGGCGGGATGAGACCACAACTGGATACGTGTCAGCTTGTCCCGCACCGGCACCGAGTTTTCGCGAACGCGGCGACCGTGTGGAGAAGTTTCCCGTATCCCTGCCCGATGACCGTGGGGGATACAGGCCATGAACAGCGAGAACGGCTCGAGAAAGGCACAGGGCTTCGCGGCCGCGCTGCGGCGGCTGCGTCACACGCAAGGACTGTCACTGTCCCAGTTGTCCGGGCTCACGCATTACAGCCGGGGCTATCTCAGCAATGTGGAGAACGGTCACAAGCCGGCGACGACGGACCTTGCCCGCCGATTGGACGACGTGCTGCGGGCACAAGGCGCGCTGGCAGGCCTGGTGGCGCCGGCCGAGGACACGCCCCCGTGCCCGTACCCGGGGCTCGCGGCGTTCGGCCCCGAGGACGCCCGATGGTTCTTCGGCCGGGCGCGAAGCACGGCGGCCCTGGTCGGCCGGGTCACCGAGTGCGTAGACCGTGATCAGCCGCTGATCGTGTTCGGCGCATCCGGGGTGGGCAAGTCCTCGCTGTTGTCCGCCGGCCTGATTCCCGCGCTGGCCGCCGGCGCCCTGCCGGCGGCGGGTTCGGCCGGCTGGCCGGTGCTGGTGATGACCCCGACCGCGCACCCGACGGCCGCGCTGGCCGAGCACGCGGCCCCGCTGCTGGGGATACCCGCCGGCGTTTACTGATGATTACCACTCTACGGATCCATATTAAGGCCACATCCAGTTTGTAACCAGGAGGACGATACAAGCTAGTGCGCTCGATTACCATTAACCTCGACCCACTTTCCAAGGACCATGCGCCTGGGTCGAGTATTTGAAGATCCAGCTCGGGACCGTATGCCCCAACGACCCAGGCATACGGAGTCATCACGCCGGGCGGTGGGGTTCGACGCTGCGGATGACGCTCGGGCCCGGCGAGGGCCGCCTCGTGCTGATCGTCGATCAGTTCGAGGAGGTCTTCACACTGTGCGAGACCGACAGCGAGCACCGGGCGTTCATCGGGGCGCTGTGTGACGCGTCCCGTCCCGACGACGGCGGTCAGCGGGCAGCCGCGCTGGTGGTGGTCGGCGTACGTGCCGACTTCTACAGCCATTGCCTGACCCATGCCGAGCTGCTCGGCGCGGTCCAGGACAACCAGTTCGCCGTCACCGCGATGAACCGAGCGGAACTCATCGAGGCGATCAGCGGTCCGGCGCGAGCCGCCAAACTCGAACTCGAACCCGGCCTGGTCGAGATTCTGCTGCGCGACCTGGGCATCGAGCACGGCGCCGACCATGAACACGCCACCTACGAATCGCGCGTCCTGCCGCTGCTGTCCCATGCGCTGCTGGCCACCTGGCAGCAGCGGGAGGGCAACCGCCTGACGGTGGCCGGCTACCAGCTCACCGGCGGTATCCATGGTGCGGTCGCCACCACCGCCGAACGCGTCTACACCAGCCTGGACGCCACCGCACGGCGGGAAGCCCGGCACCTGCTGCTGCGTCTGGTGCGAGTCGGCGAAGACAGCGAGCACAGCGGCCGCCGCATCGAACGTGACCGCCTGCTGAGCCAGTCGTCGAATCAAGCCGCGTCCGCCGTCGCCATGGAGGCGCTCGTCGCGGCCCGGCTGCTCACGCTGGACCGCGATTCCGTGGAGATCACCCATGAAGCCCTGCTGCGCGCCTGGCCGAGACTGCGCAGCTGGATCGACAACGACCGCGCCTGGTTGCTCAGCCGCCAACGGCTCATCGACGCCGCCGAGGCCTGGGACCGCGAAGGCCGGCACCCGGCCACCCTCTACCGAGGCCCGCGCCTCGCCGCCGTGCGCGAGTCGGTGCAGGAGGCAGGCTCCGGCGGCGGTGTGCCCCCACTGGCTCGCCAGTTCCTCGACGCCTCGATCCAACTCGAGCAGGACGAACAGCAGGCCGCTCGCCACCGCACCCGCCGCCTTCGCCGACTCGTCGCCGGTCTCACCGTCCTGTTCCTTCTCGCGGCCGCGGCGACCATGTACGCGGTACGCGCCCGGGAAGACGCCGTCGAGCAACGGAACCTGGCCATCTCTGGCAAGGTGGCCAGCGAGGCCACCGGTCTACGGGCCGCCAACCCCGCTCTTGGGGAGCAGCTCAGTCTGGCCGCCTATCGCCTCATGCCCACGGTGGAGACCAGGAGCAGCCTGCTGAGTTCCTGGGCCGCGCCACGGGCCACGGTCGTGACGAGCGGAGCGGATCTCACGGACGCAGTCGCCCTCAGCCCGGACGGTCGAACACTCACCACGACGACTCGAAGTGGCTTCAGCCTGTGGGATCTCAGTGACTCGTGGCAGCCGAGCCCCCTGGCCGCGACGAGAGACGTGACCAGAAGGACCGATGACATCGTCGGCTCGGCGGCGTTCAGCCCGGCCGGGAATCTGCTGGCCACGGGCAGCACGGACGGGACGGTTCGGCTGTGGGACGTGGCGGACCGGCACGAACCGCGTGACCTCAGCACCATTCCCAACCACACGGATGCCGTGGGGTCGATTGCTTTCGCGCCGAACGGAGCCGTGCTGGCCACCGTGGACCGCGACCGCGAGGTTCAGCTGTGGGATCTCAGCGATCCGCAACAGCCCAGGCCTTCCGGTCGGACGAGCGGGCATTCCGACGCCCGCGCGGTCGCCTTCAGCCCTCGAGGCGACACGGTGGCGACCGTGGGCTATGACCGGACGGTTCGGCTGTGGGACGTGGCCGACCGGTCCAGTCCTCGGCTGGTCGGCTCTCTCGCCGGGAACGGGCAACTCGGCGCCGAGTTCAGTTCGGACGGACGGCTGCTGGTCACCGCCGGTCAGGACCGCACCGTGCGGCTCTGGGATGTGACCGATCCACGTCACGCCGGCCTGGCCGCCACTGTGCCGGGACCGGAGGGCATGGTCGGGACCGTGGCGTTGAGCCCGGACGGCCACATGCTCGCCACGGCGGGCGACGATCGCATGATCCGGCTGTGGGACGTGACCGATCCGTACCAACCTGGCTCCGTCGCGGTGCTGACCGGCCACACCGACGCGATCACATCACTGGTGTTCAGCCGGGACGGAAGTGCCCTGGCCTCGGCCAGTGCCGACAACACGGCCCGGCTGTGGGAGGTCACCGGTCCCGCCCTCGCCGACCACGCGGACGCCGTCTATGCTGCCGCGTTCAGCCCGGACGGCCGGGTGCTGGCCACCACGGGTGACGATCGCTCGCTACGCCTGCGGGACGTCTCGGACCCTCGTCGGCCGACCCTGTTGTCCGCGACGCCGACCGGCCACTCCCACACGGTTCGCTCGTTGGCCTACAGCCCCAACGGCCGGATGCTGGCCACCGCGAGCTGGGACAGGACTGTCCGCCTGTGGGACGTGGCCGACCCGCGCCGACCAAGCCTGTCAGCGACCGTGTCCGGCCACGACGGCAAGATCCGCTGGGTGGCGTTCAGCCCGGACGGCCAGATTCTGGCCACGGCGAGCGACGACCACACCGTCCGGCTCTGGGACGTCAGGAACGCACACGCGCCCGCGCTGCTGAGCACGGTGGCGGGGCACACCGAAACCGTTCGTGTCGTGACCTTCAGCCCCGACGGCCATCTGCTGGCCACCGCGAGCTGGGACAAGACCGCCCGCCTGTGGGACGTCAGGAACCCGCGCAAGCCGACGCTCGTCGGCACGGTCGGCGGCCTGGACCAACCGGTGCGATCGATCGTGTTCTCACCGAACGGGGACGTCGTCGCCACGGCGACGTGGGACGGCGTGATCCGGCTCTGGGACGTCAGGGACCCGCAGCAGCCCCGGTCGCTGCCGTCCCTGACCGGACACAGCGGCATGGTCTTCGGCACTGCCTTCAGTCCGGACGGCGACACCCTTGCCTCCACCGGCGTCGACGGGACCGTCCGGCTGTGGGACGTCACCGACCCCGAGCATCCCAGCGCGACGGCCGTCTTGTCGCCCGAACACCTCACCGCGGTTTTCGCCGTGGCGTTCAGTCCGGACGGCCACACCATCGCCACAGTCGCCCACGACCACACGACCCGATTGTGGGAAACCGACACCGACCTGGTGGCGGAGCACATTTGCGACGTCACGCGGAACCCTGTCTCGAACGACGAGTGGGATCGCTACTTCGGCGACGCTCCCTACAACCCGCCCTGCGCCTAGGTGACATGCCGGCCCCGTCCGGGCCGGCCACACCTCCGGACCCGTACCGGTGTAGGTAACTTCGCGGATGTTCCGTCACGCGCTCCGACGCACGCTTGTCGCGTTCCTTTCCGAACATTGCGCGAATCTGCCGACTTCTGGTTCAGGGAGCTCACGTGGCGGGCAAGTCTGTCGAGACCTTGACGGCCGATCTGGCCGAACCGTCGACCATCCGGTGCGGTACCGACGCCGAGGGGCTCCTCGCGGAGGTGCTGGCCGACGTCGTGCGCGTCGAGCACGTGCCGGTCGACAGCCACTTCTTCGACGATCTCGGCGCCGACTCGTTGGTGATGGCCCATTTCTGTGCCCGGGTCAGGAAGCGGGCGGACCTGCCGTCGGTGTCGATGAAGGACGTCTACCACCACCCCACGATCGCCAGCCTGGCCGCGGCGCTCGCACCCCCGAGCGACACACCCGTCGAGCCGGCCCAGGCACCCGTCGAGGTGGGGCCGCCGGCGAGCACGCGGCAGTACGTCCTCTGCGGAACGCTGCAGGTTCTACTCCTGCTCGGGTACACCTATCTCGTCGCGCTCGGCTTCGACCAAGCCATCGAGTGGGTTGCCGCCAGCGGAAACCTGCTCGACGACTATCTGCGCATGGTGCTGGTCGGGGGCGCGATCTTCTTCGCCGCGTGCACCCTCCCGATCGCGGCGAAATGGGCGCTCATCGGTCGGTGGAAGCGCCGGCGGATCCGCGTCTGGAGCCTGACCTACCTCCGGTTCTGGCTGGTCAAGACGCTGGTCACGCTGAACCCACTGGTCCTGTTCGCCGGTTCGCCGCTCTATGTGCTCTACCTGAGAGCACTGGGTGCGCGGGTCGGCCGCGGCGTCGTGGTCCTCTCGCGGCATGCGCCCGTGTGTACCGACCTGCTCACCATCGGCGACGGCACGGTCATCCGCAAGGACACCTACCTCACCGGCTATCGGGCCCGCGCCGGCTGGATCCAGACGGGCGCGATCACCGTCGGGCGGGACGCGTTCGTCGGTGAGAAGGCGGTGCTCGACATCGAGACCTCGATCGGCGACGGGGCCCAGCTAGGCCATGTCTCCTCGCTCCACACGGGACAGGGCATACCCCAGGGCGAGCGCTGGCACGGCTCCCCCGCGCAGCCGACCGAAGCGAACTACCAGGCAGCCGCACCGGTCGACTGTGGCATTGGGAGAAGGGCCGTATACACCGTTGTGCAGCTGGCGAGCGCGCTGTTGCTGTACCTGCCGCTGATGCTGGGCGCTACGGACCTGCTGTTCGAGGAGGTCCCGGGGCTCGCGCCACTGTTCGATTCAGGGTCGACGGCCTTCACGAGTTGGTCGTTCGTCGGCGTCGCGCTGGTGACATCCCTCGTGCTCTTCTTCGGTTCCGCGCTCCTCGGCCTCCTCGTCGTGGTCACCCTCCCCCGCCTGCTCAATCTCGTCATCGAGCCGGACAAGGTCCATCGCCTGTACGGATTCCGTTATTCGGCCCACCGGGCGATCGTCGGCCTGACCAACAGGAGGTTCTTCGTCGAGCTCTTCGGCGACAGTTCCTACATCGTCCACTACCTGCGTTGCCTCGGCTACCGTCTCTCCCCCGTGGTGCAGACCGGGTCCAACTTCGGCTCGCAGGTCAAGCACGAGAACCCCTACCTGAGCTCCGTCGGCAGTGGAACGGTCATCGCCAGTGGGCTGTCGATCGCCAATGCGGACTACTCCAGCACGTCCTTCCGCGTGTCCCGGGCGTCGATCGGCCCGAACAACTTCCTCGGGAACGACATCGTCTATCCCGCGCGGGGCCGGACGGGCGACAACTGTCTACTCGCGACCAAGGTCCTCGTCCCGATCGACGGGGAGATCCGGGAGGGCGTCGGGCTCCTGGGGTCGCCCAGCTTCGAGATCCCGCGCACGGTCGACCGCGACGCCAGGCTCAACCACCTCGCCGCCGGCGACGAGTCCCGCCGCCAGCTCGCGGCCAAGAACAGGCACAACCTCCGCACCATGGGGTACTGGCTGCTGGCTCGGTGGGGCTACACCTTCGGGCTCACGTTGGCCGGCTTCCTCGCCGCGAGCCTGCGCCCCTCGTTCGGCGCGTCGGCGATCGCGCTGTCCGAAGTGCTCCTGCTCCTGTTCACCCTGGTCTACGTCGCGATGGTGGAGCGCGCGTCCACGGGATTCCGGGGAATGCGGCCGAAGTACTGCTCGATCTATCACATCGACTTCTGGCGGTCGGAGCGCTTCTTCAAGATGCAGACGGGGCCGGGGCTGCAGGCGGCCTTCATCGGCACGCCGCTCCAGTCGTGGTTCTGGCGCATGGTGGGCGTCCGGCTCGGCCGGCGGCTCTTCGACGACGGCTGCGGCATGTCCGAGAAGAACATGGTGACGATCGGCGACGACGTCACCCTCAACGCCGGCTCGTTCATCCAGTGCCACTCGCAGGAGGACTACGTCTTCAAGTCCGACCGCACCACCGTCGGATCCGGCTGCACCATCGGGGTCGGCGCCCTTGTCCACTACGGCGTGACGATGGGCGACGGCGCGGTGCTCGCCCCCGACTCCTTCCTGATGAAGGGCGAGGAAGTCCCGCCACACGCCCGCTGGGGCGGAAACCCGGCCCGCGAGATGCCCGACGCCACGGCCGATTCCCAGGTCCACCGGGACAGCGACGACAGCGTCGGCGCCGCTCTGGCCGGCGACAAGTAGCACCAGCTGAGGAGGAACTCGATGGACACGTCAGCGGAGTTCTGGCGCGGTGTGCTCCGCGCCGGCGGATCCACCACGATTCCGCGGTGGACCCTCGATCCGACGCCGGGGGTTGCCGCGCATGGCTCGGTTGTTCCCGACGACGTCACGACTGCGTTGTGCCGGCTGGCGGACGAGTGGGCAGTGTCGTTGGAATCGGCGTTGCTGGCGGCTCACGCCAAGGTGCTTTCCGCGCTGTCCGGCGAACGCGAGGTCGTGACCGGCCACGTCCCCACGACGGGCGGCCGACCGCTGCCCTGCCGGCTGACGACCGAGCCCGACTCGTGGCGGGCCGTGGTGCGTGACGTCCATCGCGTCGAGTCGGAACTGCTGTCGCACAGCGACTTTCCGGTCGACGAGCTCGGTCGCGAGTTGGGCGTGGCCGGGCCGCCGTTCGAGGTGGTGTTCGATCCGGCCGGCATCGGCGGTGATCTCGCCGAGGAAACCGTGCTGTGGGTGGGAATCTCGCGGTGCGGCGGTCAACTCGAGCTGCGGCTGCGGTACCGGACCGACGTGCTCGACGCCGACCACGCCGCCAGAATCGCCGGCTACCACCACCGCGCACTCGCGCTGCTCGCCGCCGATCCGGACGCCGAGCACCGCCGGCAGAGCCTGCTGTCCGCCGAGGAACTCCGCTTCCAACTCGACGGGCTCGCCGGGACTCGCCGGGACCTGCCCAACCGCCGCGTGCACGAGCTATTCGAGCAGCGGGTGCGGATGCACCCCGACGCGATCGCGGCCGTGCACGGCGACCGGCAGTGGACCTACCGGCAGCTCAATGCCCGTGCCAACCGGCTGGGACGCGCCCTGCTGGCGCGCGGCCTGCGCCGTGAGGGCGTCGTCGCGGTGGTGACCGAACGCAACCTGGACTGGATGGCCGCCGTCATCGCGATCTTCAAGGCCGGCGGCGTGTACCTGCCCATCGAGCCGCGTTTCCCGGCCGGTCGCATCGCGACCGCGCTCTCCCTTGCCGAGTGCGGCCTCGTGCTGACCGAACGCGGCAGCACCACCACGCTCGACGCGGCCCTCGACACCCTGCCCGGCGTTCGGAAACTCCACATCGACACGGCGTACGAGGAGGATCACGCCGGCGGCGATCTCGGCGTCAGCGTCGCGGCGGACCAGCTCGCCTACGTCCTGTTCACCTCGGGCTCCACGGGCACGCCCAAGGGTGTGATGTGCGAGCACGCGGGCATGCTCAACCACATCCACGCCAAGATCGCCGATCTGGAGATCGGCGAGGGTGCGGTCGTCCCCCAGACCGGACCCCAGTGCTTCGACATCTCGGTGTGGCAACTGGTCGCCGCGCTTCTGGTCGGCGGGCGGACCCTGCTGGTCGAGCAGGAGGTGATCCTGGACGTCGAGCGGTTCGTCGACACGATCGTCGACGGCCGGGCCGCCGTGCTCCAGGTCGTGCCGTCCTATCTGGACATCGTACTGTCCTATCTGGAGCAGCACCCTCGTGAACTGCCGGACCTGCATACGGTGTCGCCCACCGGTGACTTCCTGAAGATGGAACTCGTGCGCCGCTGGTTCGCCGCGCAGCCCGGGATCAAGCTGGTCAACACGTACGGGCTGACCGAGACCTCGGACGACGCCGTCCACGAGGTCATGGACCGGGCACCGGACCGGGACCAGGTCCCGCTCGGTCGTCCCATCGACAACGTCGGTGTCCACGTCGTCGACGAACACCTGTCACCGGTGCCGCTGGGCGCGCCCGGCGTGATCGTCTTCTCCGGGGTCTGCGTCGGCCGCGGGTATGTCAACGATCCCGAGCGCAGCCGCGGGGTCTTCATGGCCGACCCGCATCGCCCGGGCCGGCGCGTCTGTCGCAGTGGCGACTACGGCCGCTGGCTGGCCGACGGAAAGCTGGAGTTCCTCGGCCGCAGGGACAACCAGGTCAAGATCTCCGGTTTCCGGATCGAGATCGGCGAGGTCGAGAACGCCCTGTCGCGGGTGCCCGGTGTCCGGGACGGCGCGGTGGTGGTCGCGCAGCCGTCGGACCGGAGCAGGCGCCTGGTGGCCTTCTACTCCGGGCGGCGGCCGCTGGCGGCCGACGTCCTGCGGGACCGGATGACGGAATCGCTGCCCGGGTACATGGTCCCGTCGGCCTTCCACTGGCGGGAAAATCTGCCGCTGACCCCCAACGGCAAGATCGACAGAACGACGCTGACGGCACTCGCCGGCGACGACGACACAGAGCGGAAACCCCAGGCGCCGAGCACGCGGACCGAGCAGCGGCTGGCGGCCGCATGGTCGGAGGTGCTCGGTGTGCACGCCGACCAGATCGGCCGGTGGGACCACTTCTTCGACCGGGGCGGCACGTCGCTGTCGGCGGTGAAGCTGGCGATCGCCCTCGACCGCGCGGTGTCCCCCGCTGACCTCAGCCGGCACCCGATCCTCGCCGATCTGGCCGGACTGGTCGACGGCAGGTCCACCGCGCACCGTCCGACCGAGGCGGCGCAGGCCGTCCCGCTGGCTTCCTCGTGAACACCAACCCCTAGATCCGAGAGGCCCCGCCGGTGCCTGGAGCGGTTGCCGGCAAGCGAAGGCACCGGCCCCGAAGGGCCCGAGCCCCGCGCGGCACGCGCGGCAAAAGCACAGCAACCGAAGGGAACCCGAGATGTCCTCGTCACCGGCAGCGCTGCTCGACGTCGACCTACAGCCCGGCAAACCACCGATACTGCGCGCCGAGGCCATCGGCGACGCCCCGAACTGGACGGCCGAGCATCGGAACGCGCTGCGCGCCACCGTCGCCGAGCACGGTTCGGTCCTGGTCCGCGGCCTTTCACTGCGCGACGAGGCCGAGATCGGCGCCGTCTTTCGGCGCATGGCCACCGGCCTGATGACCGAGCGGGAGTCCTTCGCGCCGCGGCGGCCCTACTCCGACGGCGTGTACTCGGCATCGAAGTGGCCGCCGAACCAGCAGATGTGCATGCACCACGAAATGAGCTACACGCTGGACTTCCCCGGCCTGGTGCTGTTCGCGTGCCTGCGCGCGCCGGCCGTCGGCGGGGCGACCGCGATGGCCGACTCACCGATCGTGCTCGACGCGCTGCCCACCGAGCTGGTCGAGCGGTTCGAGGGGGAGGGCTGGCTGCTCACCCGCAACTACAATGACGAGATCGGCGCGTCCCTGGCGCAGGCCTTCGGCACCGACGACCGCGCGGCCGTCGAGAACTACTGCCGCGCCAACGCGATCGAGTTCGAGTGGCGACCAGACGGTGGACTACGCACCCGGCAGCGCCGCAGCGCCATCGTGCATCACCCGGTCACCGGCCGGCGCTGCTGGTTCAACCAGATCGCATTCCTCAACGAGTGGACGCTGGCCCCCGAGGTGCGCGAGTACCTGGTCGACGTCTACGGCGCCGACGCGATGCCGTTCAACACCAGCTTCGGCGACGGCGACCCGATCGGCGAGGACGTCGTCCAGCTGCTCAACGAGGTCTACCAGGACAACACCGTACGCGAGTCGTGGCAGGCCGGCGACCTGCTGCTCGTCGACAACATCCGCACCGCGCACGGCAGGGAGCCCTTCGAGGGATCCCGCGAAGTGCTCGCGGCGATGGCCGACGCGGTGCGGCTGGCCGACTGCTCACCGACGGTCGAGGTGACCGCCGGATGAACCCCGTTCGTCCCACAGCAACGGAATCCAGCCCCGTACCGTCATTTGCGGTGATCTCCGGCGCCCAGGTCCGACACGTGCTGCAGGGACGCGAGAAGCAGATCGTGGAGTTGGTCGAGGACTCGTACCGGTTGCACAGCGCCGGTGATTCGGTGAACCCGCCGTCCTACTTCCTCCGCTTCCCCGACCGCCCGTGCTCCCGGATCATCGCCCTGCCCGCCTCGATCGGCGGGCGGGCAGGGGTGGACGGTCTGAAGTGGATCTCCAGTTTTCCGGAGAACGTGGCGGCCGGACTTCCGAGGGCCTCGGCCGTGCTGATCCTCAACGACCACGACACGGGCTACCCGTTCGCCTGTCTGGAAGGCTCGATCATCAGCGCCACCAGGACGGCCGCGTTGGCGGCGTCGGCGGCCGACTGGCTCAGCCGCGGCCGCGGGCGCCCGACGCGCGTCGGGTTCTTCGGGACGGGCCTGATCGCCCGCTACATCCACACCTACCTGGCGGCCACCGGCTGGTCCTTCGACGAGATCGGCGTGCACGACCTGTCCGCGGACAGTGCGGCCGGTTTCCGAAGCCACCTGGAGCGGTCGGGCGCCACGAGCCGGATCACCGTGCACCCCGACGCCGAGCAGTTGATCCGCGCCAGCGACCTGGTGGTCTTCGCGACCATCGCCGGTCGGCCGCATGTCGGCGACCCGTCGTGGTTCGACCACAATCCGTTGGTGCTGCACGTGTCGCTGCGCGACCTCGCGCCGGAGATCGTGCTCGCCTCGGCCAACATCGTCGACGACGTCGACCACTGTCTGAAGGCCGACACCTCACCGCACCTGGCCGAACAGCTCACCGGCAACCGGGACTTCCTGCACGGCACGTTGGACGACGTGATGGCCGGCCGGGTGGCGACACCGGCGGATCGGCCTTTGGTGTTCTCGCCCTTCGGTCTCGGCGTGCTCGACCTGGCGGTGGGCAAGCACGTCTACGACGAGGTGCACCGCTGCGGCGAGTTGCACGTCGTCGACGACTTCTTCCATGAACTGCGTCGGTATGGATGAGCGGCCGGTTCACGGGCCGCGGACGAGGGGGTCACAAGTGTCAGTCATATCCGTTCCCGAGGACTTCAACGAGGAGAGCCTCTACGTCGACCTTCGGTCGATCGTCGAGCGTTCGCTCTACCTGAAGTGCGAGGGCTTCAACTTCGCCGGCTCGATCAAGTTGAAGGCGGCGACCGAGATGGTGGCGGCCGCCGAGCGGGACGGACTCCTGCGGCCCGGCTCGGTCCTGGTCGAGTCCTCGTCCGGCAACCTGGGCGTCGCGCTGAGCATGATCGCGGCGAGCAAGGGTTACCGGTTCCTGTGCGTGACCGACTCCCGGTGCAACCTGTCGACCAGACGCATGATGGAGGCATTGGGCAGCCAGGTTCACGTCATCACTGAGCCGGATGCCGTCGGCGGTTTCCTCGGCGCGCGGATCGCCCATGTCCGCGCGCTGTGCGCCTCCGACGACCGGTACGTGTGGCTCGACCAGTACGCCAATCCGGGCAACTGGACAGCGCACTACCGCAGGACGGCGCCGGCGATCGCCCGCCAGTTCCCCGGGCTGGACGTGCTGTTCGTCGGCGCGGGCACCACGGGGACCCTGATGGGCTGCGCGCGCTACTTCCGGCAGTGGCGCCGACGGGTGCGAGTCGTCGCGGTGGACAGCGTCGGATCGGTGACCTTCGGCGGTGCACCGGCCCGCAGAATGATTCCCGGTCTGGGCACGAGCGTCCGCCCGCCGCTGCTCGACCAGTCCTATGTGGATGATGTGGTGCACGTCGAGGAGGCGGACACCATCCGCGCCTGTCATCGCCTGGCCAGAAACGGATTCCTGTTCGGCGGTTCCACCGGCACGGTGGTCAGCGGCGCCACGGAATGGCTGTCCCGGTACGACGCGTGCGGACTCACCGCGGTGGCCATCGCACCGGATCTCGGTGAGCGCTACCTCGACACCGTCTACCAGACCAATTGGCTGCAGGATCTCTACGGCGACGACGTGCTCGGTTCTGACGAGCTGACCGCGGGTTCGCGGTCGGCATGACGTGTGGAGGACGGCCACGTGGGTAGCGTGATCGGGTCGGTCGACCAAGCGGGGTGTGAGTGGCTGCAATACGACTACGGCTCCGCGGTGATAGCGAAGGAACGCCCGGCATCGTTCACCATGTGGCGATACCGGGAGCTGCTGCCGGTTCCCGACGGTCCGGTGCGGTACCCGATGCCGGTCGGCGGCACGCCGCTGCTGCCCGTGCCGGCTCTCAGAAAGACATTGGGCACGCCGCACCTGTGGATCAAAGACGAGACGCGGAACCCGAGTGCGTCCAACAAGGACCGTGCAACCGCACTCGTGATCGAGGACGGGCTGCGGCGCGGGGTGGGCACGATCACGACCGCCTCCACCGGCAACGCGGCCGTGGCCACCGCCTTCGGCGCCGCGGCCGCCGGGATGCGGGCCATCATCTTCGTGTCCACCGACTGCCGACCGGAGAAGCTCGCGCTCATGGCGCAGGCCGGCGCGTGGGTCTTCCGGGTGCCCGAGGGTTACGCGGCCGCCGTCGACCTCTCCCGGGCCGCCGCGGGCGCATTCGACTGGCTCGACCGCAACACCGGCGCCAACCCGTTCACCATCGAGGCGAAAAAGACGGTGGCGTTCGAGGTATGGGAACAGCTCGGCCGCCGGCTCCCGGACGCGATGATCGTCCCGGTCGGTGATGGTCCCACGTTGGTGGCGCTCGCCAAGGGCTTCGCCGAACTCGTCAGCTGTGGCCTCGCCGCGCGGCAACCGCGCCTGGTCGGCATACAAGCCGAGTGTTGCCAGCCGTTGGTGCGCGCCTGGTTCGGTGTGCCCGCCGGCCCAGCGGAGCTCAATCCCGCGGCAACGGCGGCCGACGGCATCGCGGTGGTGCGCCCGGCCATCGGCGACGCCGTGCTGGACGCGGTGCGCCGAACTGGCGGAGCGATGGTTGCGGTCACCGACAGCGCACTGCTGAGCGCGGTCGCGACGTTGGCCGGGCGGGCGGGGGTGGGGGCCGAACTGACTGGCAACAGGGTAGCCAGTCGACGGGTCATTTCCCGCGGTAATCTAGTTGCCGGTCATGCGCAAGCGATATAAGCTTTTGCATAGGCGCTTACAATCGTCGTCGCGGACCGTCCTTAACCTCCACCAGTTTCGAAAGGAATTTAAGTAGAGCCTGGCGCACAGACGATAATTTGTAAGAGGGAAGGGTATTCACCCTCATGAGCGCCGTACGTCGGACCACGGCCTGGTTGACCGGTCGGAACCATGGTTGTTCTGGTCACCGGCCGAGAGGTGAAGGCGGGCGATGTGCCGACCGGCCCGGGCCGGGTGGCGGTTGCCGAGGGGCTCGACGAGGTCGAACGGGCTCTGGCGGGTGAATGCTGATGGCGGCAGCCGGTCTGGCGGGTGGCCACACCGGCATCGGACCGGCTGCCGTGTTCGAGCACCACGCCCGGCGGTGGTGGTCTCCCTGTGAGTCGATCATGACATGAAGGTATCGGGAGACCACCTGCCGGTCAGACCTCCTTCTGCGCGTCGTCGGTCTACACGTGCACCGCCCGATATCCACCGACTGTGACGCCTCGTGCTGCCGGACGGCAAATCCCAGCATGCCGCGTCCACATCGCTGACGTGAGGGGCCAAATCGCGGAATCCTCACAATGTGACGTCAGTGTCGACAACACGCCAAGCATCGACTTCCGACGGGATCACGGCGTGAACTCGATGCAGCCCTCCAGCACGTCGTCGACGACATGCCGCAACTGACGGTCCACAGTGAACGCGTGTGCGCGCAGGCGCTGGTACGCCTGTGTCACGCCGATGCCCAGCTGGGCCGAGACGACAACGACCGCCTGACTCACCCGTGCCCACTGTTCGGACAACGGACCGGCGAGCAAGTAGTCCACATCGCTCCCACGCCACCCACGGTCGCTGTCGAGCAGCAATGCCGTGGCGTAGTCAGCGAAAAGTTGCCCGTCGACCAGCGCGGCCATGGGCAACATGCCCGGGTGGGCGCGGTACAGCTCGAGGACGCCGACCGTCACCTCGGCCGTGGTCAGTGGGAACGCGTACACGGCGCGCACGCCGAGTGCGCCCAGCATCGGGACCAGCACCGGCCACTGGTGCAGGCTGGCCCTGCTGGCCAGATCGGTCGACACCACCACGTCACCGTCCTCTAGCGCCTGCATGCCGGGACCGATGCCGACGGTGATCTCCAGTTCGATCGCGCGTTCGCTGATGGCGTCGGTCGCATAGATCGGCTCGCCCAGCCCGAGGTCGCCGATCGTGCACAGGCTCACCCCGGCAACGCCGAGCGCAGCCGAGCAGGCGCGGCAGACATGCTCGATCCCGATCGGCACGTTGTCGGCGCTGGCCAGCCTGCCGATCGCCGTGGCAATCGCCTGATCCCGATCGCTGGCCATGCCGCTCACCTCGAATGTCCGTCTCGGTGGTGCAGCTTCTCAGTCGCTCGCATCTGACGTCCCAATGCTCGGCGCTCTTTCCTTGCAATGAGTAACCTTCGCGTGCGAGTGGGCCTGTGTCGTCGCAGCGAGCGGGCATCTTGCAGTGGGTGCTCACCGGCAGCCCGGCATACCAGTTAGCTGGAATCGCCCGCTGTCATTCGGCCACGCCTATGGGCAGCTCCGCCTGCAGCGAGGTACCCCCGCCCGGCGGGCTGGCGAGGGTCACCCGCCCTTCCAGGGCCTCGATCCGGTCGGTGAGCCCGATCAGACCGGAGCCGCGGGCCGGATCAGCACCGCCAACGCCGTCGTCACGGACCGAGATGTGCAGCCGGTCCTCCAGCACGGCCGCCTCGAACCGGACCACCGAGGCCTGCGCATGTTTCGTGGCGTTGGCCAGCGCTTCCGCCACCGTGTAGTACGCCGCCACCTCGACGGGTGGGGCGAGTCGGCCCTCGACCTGCACGTCGAGCTCGACCGGGATGGCCGAGCGACGAGCCAGCGCCCTGAGCGCGGGACCCAGGCCCCCCTCGGACAGGATCGCGGGGTGGATCCCACGCGAGATCTCGCGCAGCTCGTCCACCGTGGCCGCCAACCCGAAGGCGACCTCGGACAGCTCCGCCCGGAGCTCGGGCAACTCGGCAGGCACTCCGGCCTCGACCGTCCGCAGGTCCAGCGCGAGGGAAACAAGTCGCTGCTGGATGCCGTCGTGCAGATCGCGTTCGATCCGCCGACGAGTCTCGTCGGCGGCGGCCACCACGCGCGCACGGGAGGCGGTCAGGTCGAAGCGCGCCTGCGTGTTGGCGATCGCAGTCGCGACCAGGTCGGTGAAATTGGCGAAGCGGTCCTCTGCGTCCTCGGGCAGCGGCTCGTCCGTCGACAGGGCATTCATCACTCCCCACAGGGCCCCTTCGACGAGGATCGGGACCCCGACCGCCGAGCTGACGGCTCCGCCGAGCGCCGCGGCAGGGCCCTCGAAGCGGGCGGGCTCCCCGGTGCGCAACACCTCGGCCGCGACCCCGCCGGCGTCGAGCGTCACGCGGGCTCCGACCGACATGTCGGAGCCGGCCGCCCCCCAGCGCGCGACCACGGTCGCCGTGCCGTCGGCCTCGTAATGCAGCAGCCGCGTGCCGTCGGCGCCAAGGACCCGGCCGGCCTCCTTGGCCACGGCGGTGAAGACAGTGGGCGGCGGCTCCGCGTGCGCGACGAGGGTGGCCACCCGCCGCAGCGCCGCCTGCTCATCGGCGAGCCTGGTGAGCTCGTCGCGGTTCTGTTGGAGCGAGCGCCCCATCCGGTTGAACGAGTGCTCCAGCGTTCGGATCTCGGCTGCTCCGGACTCGGGGATGCGAGCGGTGAGTTCGCCGCCGGCGAGCCGGTCGGCCATGGCCGCCACTCGGCGCACGGGGCGGATGACGGTACGCGTCAGGTAGCCGACGAAAAGCAGGATCAGCAGCACCGCCACGGCGACGCCGACCGGCACCGTGACCTCCACCAGGGCGGCCGTGGCCGTGGCCTGCTCGTCGCGAACGACGGCCACGCCGCGCTCGGTCTGGTCGAGGTGCTCGAACTCGGCACGGACCACGTCCATGCGCCTTTTCCCCTCGTCGATCGCCTCGACACTGCGGACCGAGGGATCGTTGTGGCGCACGGCGTCAACCATGGGCACCGAATACTCCACAAGGTAGGACTCCACGCCCTGCGTGATCCGCCGGGACTGGTCCTTCTGCTCGGGGGTGTCGGACAACCGCAGCAGGTTCGCACTCTCCGCGGGGATCGCCGCGCATGCGGTGTTCCACGGCTCGAGGAAGCGTTCCTCGCCGGTCAGCATGAATCCACGGCCGCCCGACTCGGCGTCGACGAGCAGCCTCTCGAGTCGGCTCGCGCTCGAGAGCACTTCCTGAGAGTGCCTCGCGAGTTGCGCCGTCTCGCGCTCACCGATGCCCTCGCGCAGCAGGACGACAAGCAGGACACCGTCCACGAGCGCGAGCAGGGCGCTCGCGCCGAGCACACGGAAGATCAGGCCGCCCACAGTAGTCTCCCGTACATGGGCTCCAGTACAGTCCGCTCACCCCTCGACGCGAAGGGACTTGCGTACCCAATACGGACAATTGGAAGCGGCGATGCGGCCCGATCCGGGACCAACGGAGGACGGTGCCGCGACCAACCGGAGACGGGTGGTCGTGGCAGACGACGACGTGCTGCTCCGCGAGGGCATAACCAGCCTGCTCAAGCGCTCCGGCTTCGACGTGGTGGGGCAGGCCGGTGACGGCGCCCAACTCCTGGATCTAGTCCAGGAACACCTCCCCGACCTGGTAATCCTGGACATCCGGATGCCACCGACACAGCGCACCGAGGGGCTCGCGGCGGCCCGGACGATCCGCAAGCGGTACCCCCAGATGGGTGTGCTGCTGCTGTCGGCCCACATCGAGGCGGAGCACACGCTGGAGTTGTTGGCCAGCGGGCGGGGCGTCGGCTACCTGCTCAAGAGCCGCGTCGTCGACGTGGACGAGTTCATCGACACGGTGGAGCGGATTGCCAAGGGCCGTGTTGTCGTCGACCCCGTGCTGGTGCAGGACCTGCTCCGCGCCAGTCGCAAGGACGATCCGCTGGCCGTGCTCAGCGCTCGTGAGCGTGAAGTGCTCGCGCTCGTGGCGGAGGGGCGGTCCAACGCCGGCATCGCTCGTCAGCTCTGGGTCACCGAGGGAACCGTCGAGAAGCACGTGCAGCACATCCTCACCAAGCTGCGACTCCCCGACAGCGGGGACGATCACCGCCGCGTGCTGGCGGTCATCACCTTCCTCGAAGCCCGCTAGGCCTGGCCGCCCGTGGCGTGGAGCAGCTCATGGACGGCGCTGGCGGACAGGGAGGACTTGGCGAGAAACCCGAGCGCGGGGCTGTCCGCGATGAGCTCCTCGAAGTCCTCCCGCTGATGGGTCGACACCAGGATGATCCATGGCCCGCTCGCGCCGGCCTGGTCGTCGAACCGATGCTCGTCCAGCCGGCGCGCGAGTTCGAAGCCGCTCTCGTCGCCGAGATCGATGTCGACCAACACGACGTCCGGCCGGAACGTCCCGGCGCGTCGTAACGCGTCGGCGCCGGTCAAGGCGATGTCGACGACCAGTCCCTCGCGTTCGAGCAGCGCCCTGGCGGCCTGGAGGAAGCGAGCACTGTCGTCGACGAGAAGACAGCGCAAGGCCATGACACGAGGATGGCAAGGCTGTCCGCCTCACGCATTCCCGCTAGCCTGAAGCCCGGCTTCGGCGTCGAGGACATCCGGCTGCGTGGTCCGCAGTGACGACGCACGCGGCACGGTCGGCATCATGGCATCGGTGGCGTGTCGGCTCTCGGCACCGGGGCCTGACCGGTGACGGCGGCCTTGTTCGCCGAGTTTGCCGATCAGTTCGAGCTGGGTTTCCAGGTAGTCGAGGTGCTGTTCCTCGTCGGCGAGGAGTTTCTCGCGCGACGTGGCGTTAAGACGCCACTGTCACCGTTGTGCTCGTTCGTCGACCACGGCGCTCGGGCACCGGCGAACCACTCGCGATCCTGCCACGCCCCGGCAACGCCGGTTCCAACACCGCCGCCGAGCACGAGCCGACGACCGCATCCGCACCGCGAAGAACACCGGCCTGACCACCCTGCCGCTGCACGGCTTCGCCCACAACCAGATCTGGATCGCGATCGTCGCGTTGGCCGTCGAGTTGACCGCGTGGACCCAGATGCTCGCGTCGACCGACCACGAGGCCCGGCGTTGGGAGCCCACACGCCTGCGGCTGCGGCTGTACTCCATCGCCGGCCTCATCGCCCGCCACGCCCGGCGCGTCCACCTCCGGCTGGCCGGCCACGCGCCCTGGGCTGATCTGGTCCTGACCGCCTACCAGCGCCTACCTGGCCACCTTGACCATGCCGAACACCGGAAGGAGCACGCGCAACAGCCACCGGTCGTGGTCTCAAGCCAGGCCGTCACCCACACGAAAGTTCCGGGCCAACGCCACGCCGGGGCCGTTGATGGTTCCCACCCATTCAGATGATCTTCGTCGGGCGGAAGCCGTGCCACCCCGGCCGGATGAGGAGATCGACGTTCCGGTCGTGTCACCGTGACCACATGCCGGGTGGTGATCCAGGTAGCGCGAACAGCGGCCATGACAGGCGAGCACACACGTCGCCGAATCAGCCGAGCCGGAAATCCGGAGCGCTGCGGCTGGGAGCGGCGACTCGGCACCAGGTCGTACGGGGAACCCGGGCCAGGGTACGAGCGACGCGCCGTGCACAGCGACGAAAGCCGCTTCGGCAGGTGACGACTCCCACCCTGGCCAGCCGGCCCCCCGCCGCCTCCGAAGCCGCGCCGCGTGCGGGCGCGGTGATGCCACGCGGCCTGGTGATCCTCCTGGGTGCTGGCGCGTCGGTCATCACGGTGGCCGGGATCAGGGTGGCGGCGTGGTTGATCGCGCCGACGTTGCTGGCGCTCGTCATCGTGATCGCGATCAGCCCGGTGCACAAGTGGTTGACGGGGCGCGGGCTCCCCGCCTGGGCCGCGACGCTGGCGCTCGTCCTGTTGGTCTACGGCGTACTCATCGCGTTCGGCGCGGTCGTGATCGTCTCCCTCGCGAAGCTGGCCACGCTGCTGCCCCACTACTCGGATCGGTTCCAAGCGCTCGTCGCAGAAGCCACCCCACGCGCTGGGCCGGCTCGGGGTCGGATCGGCCCAGCTCCGAGACATCGCCGGCGCGCCGGACTTCGGCAAGCTGCTGTCCTCGCTCGGCGCCCTCCTGGTCGACCTGACCGGGATGACGACGAGCGTCGTGTTCCTGCTTGCGCTCCTGCTGTTCCTCAGCATCGAGGCCAGCGGCATCGACGCGAGGCTGCTGGAGATCGCCGCGGACCGCCCACAGGTCAGCGTCGCGCTGAAGGGCTTCGCCCACAGAACCCGGCGATACTTGGTCGTCACCACGATCTTCGGACTAATCGTCGCCGCGCTGGACACGATCGCACTAGCGTGGATGGGCATTCCGCTGGTGGTGCTGTGGGGCCTGCTGTCGTTCGTGACCAACTACATTCCGAACGTGGGGTTCGTCCTGGGGCTGCTCCCGCCCGCCTTGCTCACCCTGCTCGCCAGCGGCTGGCGACCCATGCTCATCGTCATCCTGGTTTACACGGCCATCAATTTCGTGGCGCAGTCGTTGATCCAGCCGCACTATGTCGGGGACGCCGTTGGACTGTCGACCGCCACCGCGTTCATGTCGTTGGTGTTCTGGGCCTGGGTGCTCGGCCCACTGGGTCTGCTGCTGGCGATTCCGGCGACGTTGCTACTCATGGTCGTGCTGGTCGACATCGATCCGCAGGCCGGCTGGGTCGCCGCCCTGCTTCGGGCGCCGCCACGGGCCGAACGCCCTCGGTTGCGCTCGTTCATCCCCATCGCGGGCGTCCGGCGGCGGAGGAGGAAAGCGACCCGACAGCGGCGGCGCCGCGATGATCAGGACCGTTGTGCGGACTGACGGCGACGGTGTAATTCGCACCGACAAACGCCGGATCAACGCGGCGGCGACCGCCAAGCGCCAACCGCGGCCCTGCACGTGATCGTGATCGTGCGCTACTGCCCCGCACCCACGCCTACATCGAACGACGCAGCGCCCAAGGCCTGTCCAAGAAAGACATCATGCGTTGCCTCAAACGCTACGTCCTACGAGAGGTCCACCAAGCGATCATGAAAGACCTCGCACAACACCCCTTGACATCTATAGGAGCATCCACGGCAGGTGTGAGAGCCATCCCGCCGCCGGAGTGCGGGTTCATCAGCAGGACGCCATGACGCGCTGGCCCGGTCCGGCTGACGGCACTGGCAGGTGTGTGCCCCAACGCGGCACTGGTCGCGCCCGCGGACAGCGCGACCAGTGCGGCCACCACCAGGAACCATAGGTGCGCGCAGATCCGGCAGGGCCACGGTGGCGGCCAGCGCGAGCACGGCGGTCACGGCGGCCGGAATACGGCGCCGTCCCCGGTGGACCAGCGCCGCCCACGTGGCGGCGACCGCGCAGTCGACGAGCAGGACGGCGGCGATCAACTCGAGCGGATCGCGCAATAGCAGGGGAACCGTGAGGACGACCGGCGCGGCGCCAGTGGCCAGCGCGGCGAGCGCGAAGCCGCGCCGCGCTGCAGGGGAGCGAACCGCATGCCAGGTCATCACCACACCACCCTCCTGTCGGCGGCCAACACTGTCTCCGAGCCTGCTGCGGCGGGCTTCATCCGGCGCGGGTGAGGCTGAGAGCTTGTCTCATGTGGTTTCGTCGGTGAGGTGCTGATCGTGCTCGTTGTCCTGGTGCTGGCCCCTCAACTGGGCAGTGTCGCGGTCTCGGCCGTGCACGACGAGCGCAGCAGCGAGCTGGGCGGGCAGCAGAACACCTCGGTGCCTTGGTGGGCGGTGCCCCGGCTGTCTCCGACGCGGCACTGGAGACGAACCGGCAGCGGCCGGAGTGCCCGCCCCGGCAGCGCAGGACATCGTCGAGGCGAACCGGGAGTCCCGGATCCAGGGGACGAGGCGCCCGACTCACCCGACCGGGATGAGGAAGGCGCTGTGCCGCCGCCATAGCCTCGCGCATGAAGGCGCCAAGGAGCCTCGGCGGTCTTACCGGGCGGTGCGGGACCGGACCCTGGTCACGCCGCCCGGACCGCGGCTGAGTGAAAGGGGTAGGCGGATGTCCCCCATGCTGTCCGAGGGTGGGCCCGGTCTGGACGGAGCGTTTCCAGGCGAGGCACCGCTGGAGGAGTGGGCGCGGTCGACAGCGGGCCGGCTGCTGGCGGACCTGCCACGGAGATGGGCGCACAGCAAGGGCGTGGGGCACAAGGCCGAAGAAGTCGCCCTCGCCCTCGAACCGGTGGACCGGCCGGTGCTGATCGCCGCAGCATGGTTGCACGACATCGGATATGCCGGCGCGGTACGGGCGAGCGGGCTGCACCAGCTCGACGGCGCGCGCTACCTCGCCGGGCTCGGTGTCGCCGGCCGGGTATGCGGACTGGTGGCCCACCATTCGGGAGCGGCGTCGGTCGCCGCACTGGTGGGCCTCGGTCCCCAGCTCGCGGAGTTCCCGGACGAACGCGGCCCGGTCCGGGACGCGCTGTGGTACTGCGACCTGACCACGAGCCCCGACGGCCTGCCCGTTTCGTTGCGGACTCGGATTGTGGAGTTGTGCGCACGGCGGGGTCCGGACGATCTCGTGGTGCGGGCGCTGGCGGACAACGGCGCAGAGCGGGCGGGTGCGGTACGCCGGACCGAGTCTCTGTTGCTTTCCGTCCATTTCAGACAGAATGGGGAGGCGGAACATGGCCGACCCGCCGGTTGAGCGGATCGCCGGGCGGCGCCGGGCCGCGGGAATCTACGGGGCGATCGTCACCGCGGCCGTCCTGACCGCGGCGGGCGGGCAGCTGCCTACTGTGCCCCTGGCGATCGCGGTCGTGGTCACGCTCCTGGTCTACTGGACGGCCGAGGAATACGCGGAACTGCTGGGCGGGCACGTCCACGACGGCAGGTTCCCCGGGCTGGCGCAGATCGTCGCGGAACTGCGCGCGACCTGGCCTATGGTGACGGCCTCCTACGGCCCGCTCGCCGTGCTGCTGCTGGTCCGGCTGGCAGGTGCCTCGCCGGTGACCGCGGCCAACTCTGGGCTGACCGCAGCGGTGGCGCTGCTGGTGTACCACGCGTGGTCGGCGGCGCGGGCCGCCCGGCTGCGTGGTCCGACGCTGATCGGGGCGACCTGTGTGGCCGGGCTGCTCGGCGTCGTCATGATCCTGATGAAGAACCTCGTTCTGGTTCACCTGCACTGAAGGGAATCCAGTCGGTGTTCGTCTCTTTGCGGAACGCGGCCACGGCGGAGTCGATGGTGGGGTAGAAATGGGCCGGATCAAGGGTACGGGTCAGGTCGTAGCGGTCGATCTTGCGCCGCACCGGGTCCTTCAGCTCGGCGAGCACCAGATGGGTGCCGCGTTTGTTGAGCTCGTCGTCGAGGTCGCGCAGCATGTCGGCCGCGGTGGTGTCCACATCGGTCACTGGCTCGGCGGCCACGACGATCCAGCGGGGCGCAGGGCTTGTTGCCGCCAGCCGGCGGATCTCGTCGCGGAACGTCTTGGCGTTGGCGAACATCAGCGGCGCGTCGAACCGGAAGATCACCAGGCCGGGCAGTCGGAGCGCCTGCGGGTAGGAGCGGACGTCGTGGAAGCCGGGCAGGTTCGAGACCTTCCCGAGCACCGTCTGGTAGGGCAGCCACGCGTGCCGGAACACGTTCAGGATCGAGAGGACCACCGCGATCGCGATCCCGGGCAGCACACCGAGCAGAGCGACTCCGGCCAGTGCGGCGGCCGACAGCAGGAACTCGGTCCGTCGTTGCCGCCACAGCCTCACCGTTCCCGGCACGTCGGCCAACGACAGCGCTGCGGTGATCACGATCGCGGCGAGCACGGGCTGGGGAAGGTTCCGGAACAGTCCGGGCACGACCACGATCATCACCGTGATCAGGACGGCGCCGACGACTCCGGCCAGCTGGGTCCGTGCCCCGGCCTGCTGGGCGACCACGGTCCGCGAGCCACTGGCGCTGACGGGGAAACCCTGAAAGAGCCCAGCCGCCAGGTTCGCCACCCCGATTCCGGCCATCTCCCGGTTGCCGTGGATCTCCTGCCCGGTGCGTACGGCGAACGCCGAGGCCGTGGAGATCGTGTCCGCCAGCGACACCACCGCGATGCCCAGCGCTCCGCCGAACAGCGGCGCGAGATTCGAGAGGCTCACGTCCGGGACGGTCGGCGGCGGAAAGCCGCTCGGCAGGACACCGACCAGTTGTACGCCGTGCGCTGCCAGGTCGAACAGCGCAACCGCGGTGATCGCGAGCAGGACGACGACCAGGACTGCGGGAATCTTGCGCACCCGGCGTTGCAGCACCAGGATCACCGCGATACCGCCGACTCCCACCGCGGCGGCCGCGCCGACCACCTCGCCGTCGGCGATTCCCCGCACCACGGCGCCGATCTCGGCGATGAGGCCGTCCGCGTCGACGCTGAACCCGCACAGCTTGGGCAACTGGCCCACCACGATGGTGAGCGCCAGCCCGTTGAGATACCCGATCATCGTGGGCTTCGAGATGAGATCGGCGATGAGACCGAGCTTCGCGACCGCGGCGACGATCATGATGGCCGCGACCATGATCGCCAGCATCGACGCGAGCGCGACGGCGCGCGCCGGGTCTCCGTCCGCCGCGACCAGCGGCAGGATCGTCGCGGCGATCATCGACCCGAGCGCGGAATCCGGACCCAGCACGAGGAGCCTCGACGGTCCGAACACCGCATAGCCCAGCAGGCACAGGATGGACGTGTACAACCCGGTGATCGCGGGCAACCTGGCGAGTTCCGCGTAGGCCATGCCCTGCGGCACCAGCAGCGTCGTGAGGGCGACACCCGCGACGAGGTCCTTGGCCAGCCAGTGGCGCCGATAGGACTTGACCTGCCGCAGACCGGGAATCCACTGGGACATGGCGCCGATCCCTTCAGTGGGCGGGCGGTTCCCGCGACGATAGCCGGGACGCGGACGTCTGTCCCGAGGAACTCGCCCTCAGTCGTGGGGACGAAAGACCCTTGATGGAAAAGGAAAATCTGCCGAGCCTCGACCGGAGGCCGGAACCGAGGAGGCGTCGTAATGAACGACGTACGGGCCAAGCGGATCGCGAACTTCATCGGGCCGCTGCGCGTCGAGCCGGGTTCGAAGGTCAGCCTTGCCAAGGACTTCGACCCCGCCTTCAAGGCCGGAGTCACGAAGAAGCGGGACGGCCGCGAGCTGTTGCGGACCGGGGTCGAACTGCTCGCCGAGTACCAGCGCAGGCTGGCCGCGGAGAAGATCCACGGGGTGCTGTTGTGCCTACAGGCGCTCGACGCTGGCGGCAAGGACGGCACGATCCGGCACGTGATGAGCGGAGTCAACCCGCAGGGCGTGAAGGTGAGCAGTTTCAAGGTCCCCTCGGCTGAGGAGCTCGACCACGACTACCTGTGGCGCTACGCGTGCCGGTTGCCCGCCCGCGGTGAGATCGGGATCTTCAACCGGTCGCACTACGAGGAGGTCCTCGTCGTCCGGGTGCACGCGGAGAACCTCGACCGGCAGCGCCTTCCCGGCGCGTCTGTGGGCAAGGACATCTGGGCACGGCGGTACCGCGAGATCAACGAGTGGGAGCGGTACCTGACCGAGAACGGGTTCGCCGTGGTGAAGCTCTTCCTCAACCTGTCGTGGGAGCAACAGCGCGCGCGGTTCCTGAAGCGGATCGACGTGCCCGACCGGAACTGGAAGTTCTCCGCCGCCGACATCCGGGAACGGCGCTTCTGGAAGAACTACCAGCAAGCGTTCTCCGAGATGCTGTCGGCGACGAGCAAACCCTGGGCGCCGTGGTATGTGATCCCGGCGGACCGGAAGTGGTTCGCACGCCTGTGCGCCGGCGCGGTGCTGGCGCACACGTTGATGGAAATCGATCCCCAGTACCCGCGCGTGAGCGACGAGGCTCGGGACGAGCTCAGCATGGCCAGGGCGGAGCTCGAGGCCGAGGAGAAACCTCCCACGACGGCGGGCGGTTCACGCCGAGCCCGCGGAAAGGTCACGAGATGACGCAACCTTTCGACGTCCCGATGCCGGTCGGACCGTGGTACGCCCGCACCGCCGAGGAGGCCGTCGCCTCGCTCGGTGCCGACCCCTCCTGCGGGCTTTCCGCCGCCCGCGCAGAGGAGTTGTTGCGCGCCAACGGTCCCAACGCGTTACCGGAGGAGAAACCTCGGCCGGGCTGGCTGCGTTCCTCGAGGAGTACCGCAGCTACATGCAGATCATTCTGGTCGTCGCCGCGGTGGTCTCGCTGGCGATAGGGCAGTGGACCACGGCGATCCTGCTGATGGTCCTGACTGTGGTGAACGCGGTTGTCGGGTTGCGGCAGCAGGGCAAGGCCGACAGCGCGATGAAGGCGCTGAGGTCGATGATGAAGGCGACCGCCAGGGTGTTCCGGGACGGGGAAGAGGCGGTCGTCGCGGCGGAGAACCTCGTCGTGGGCGACGTCGTGCTCATCGCGGCCGGTGATCAGGTGCCCGCGGACGGGCGGATCCTGCGCGCCAGTTCGCTGCAGATCGACGAGTCCGCCCTGACTGGCGAGAGCGTGCCCGCCGCCAAGAGCACGCAGGCTCTCCCGTCCGGCCGGCCCGCTCCGGGGGACCAGGTGAACATGGCGTTCATGCACACCCCGGTCACCCACGGCAGCGGCATGATGGTCGTCACCGCGACGGGCGCCGCCACGGAGTTGGGCCGGATCTCCGGGATGCTGTCGGCGACGCCGCCGGAGCAGTCACCGCGGACTCGGGAGCTCAACCAGCTCACCCTGTGGATCGCCGCCGCCGCGGGCTGACCATGATCGTGATGTTCGTGCTCGGGCTCAGTCGGGGGCAGGCATGGGACACGCTGTTCGTCAGCGCGGTCGCGCTGGCGATCGCCGCGATCCCGGAGGCGCTGCCGACCGTCACTCAGACCATCCTCTCACTCGGCGGCGTCGACCTGGCCAAGCGCAACGCGATCATCCATCCTGCCCTATTTGATGGCCAGCGACGCGACGCTCGTCGACGGAAAGGTCGTCGGTGATCCCACGGAAGGGGCCCTGCTCGTGCTGGGGCACAAGGCCGGCCTCGACGTCGACGCCAGCGGCCCGCGGTTGGTCTGACCGCACGTGACTATGGTGAGCTACGGGTACTACATCCGAGATCTTGAACCCGATGGGCTGACACCGCGTGGGGATCGGCGTGGCCGAGGTTGTGACGGTTGAGGACATCACCGGCTGGGACGCGGATCTTCGGGCGCTGACCGATGGCTTGAGCTGGATGTTCAACCGCCCGGAGCTGAACGTGACGTGATGCCCGCGTGGGAACCTGTGGCTCCCACGCCGGACTTGGAATCCGGATTGTTCGACAGGATCTGCATTCTCCATCCCCTCGAAGCCTCGCCCGGTGTAGTGCAGGAAGACGTCGTCCAGGCTGGGTCTGGTCACGGTGACCGCATCCACGCGTACGCCGGGATGTACTGCCTGTCCTGGTCGAGAACCAGGCCGCGAGGTTTGACCTGAGCGAACGTCACGTCCGAGGATCGACGTCCGTGGCGGCGATCGGCCGGCAGGGCCGCGATCGGACGCGGTGCGGGACGGTCGGTGTGCTGGTGGTCGGACAGCAGCCCCGCGGTGGCGCGGATGGTGTCGTCGAGGATCTCGCGGCGGTGCCGAGGTAGCGAGCCAGGCTGCGCCAGTTCTTCAGGTGCCCGATGCCATGCTCGACACGAACTCGCTTCCTGGCGTGTGCTTTCCGTTGTGCGGCACGGTTCAGATGCGGTCGCGTCACCTGCCGTGTTCGCCCCCGGCGCGAGTTGCGGTCTGACCGCCGCACGGCGGTCAGACCGTTGAACTACGTCCGTCGGGCCGTCAGAAGTCGCCGGTGACACAGGCCAGCCGGGCGCCCGCCGTACCGGCCTTTCCGGGGTCGGTATGAGTGCCCTCGGCATGGATTACCACGGAGCCGGCGTGCCGCTGCGTGAACTGCCAGTTCACGGTGGAGATGGTCCAGGCGTTACCGTGCCGGTCGGTGGTGAAGTCCAGCCAGATCTCGTTCTGCGGGTTGGCGTAGGCCGGATCGACCGAGGGCTGTACCGGGTCCGGCACGTTCTGGTAGTGCCCACCGGCGTCGTCGGCCTTGGCGCCGCACTGCTTCTGGTGCACGTGCGCGCCGTACTGGTGGTTGGCCAGCAGGCCCTCGACATAGAGGAACACCATGGTCTTGCCGTCCGCGGTGGGCACGGCCCGCACGGTGGCGCTCGATCCCACCGGGACGAGGGCGGGGGCATAGGTCACGGCTTTGGCGTCGGGCCGGTAGTTCTCGAAGTCGACCGAGGTGTCCGCCGGAGGGGTCGGCGCGGGCTCGGCCGGCGCCGTCCCGACGGTGCCCAGCATGGCGGCGGTCATCGTGAGCAGAATGACAAGAGGTTTGCATCCCATGGGTTTTCTCTATCGTGATCCGGCGCCGCGGGCAAGGGTTCACCCTTCTGGCTGGCGTCCGCGAGGCGTAACGGGGGCCGATGAGAAGGACGAATTCTCCGGCGGCACCTCAGCCTGGATCCACCGATTTGGTTGTGTGTGAACTGCGGGAATGAGGACGCGGGTGCCTGTCCTGGTCGAAAACCCTGTCACTGGCTGTGAGCTGGGGTTTTAGGCGGCGAGTTGGTACTCGTTGAGCAGTCCTCCGAGGCGCTTCCTGCGCTTGATCAGGTCCGGCGTGGTGGGCAATGGGATCACCTTCGGGTCATCATCAGGTGCGCGTAGCCCAATGCCTTGACCTTGGTGACTGCGGCCGGCGTTGTAGTGCTCGACGTAAACGTCGAGCACATCGCGAAGGTGGCGGCGGCCGATGATGAGAATCCGGTCGGTGCATTCGCGGCGGACGGAGGAGATCCACCTCTCGGCGATCGCGTTCATCCGCGGTGCCTGCGGCGCGGTGCACACCACGTCACCCAGGCTCCGGTCGGGTGGTCGGTGACGCCGAGCAGATGGACCCGGCGGGTGCGGTGCTCGATCACAGAAGCCGCGTACAGGCGTTTCAAGGCCACGGCGTCGACGTGAAAGAAGTCGACCGCGAGCAGACCGTCGGCCTGGGCGCGCAGGAACGTGCGCCACGTGTCGTCGCGACTGGACGGTGGCGGGATCCGGTAGCTGCGCAGGATCCGACGGATGGTGGAGGCGGCGACGCGGTGCCCGAGCCGACGCAGCTCGCCTTGGATGCGGACCACGCCCCAGACCCGGTTCTCCGTCGCCAGGCGGACGATCAACGCGGTGATCTCGTCACTGATCGGCGGCCGACCCGGCGGCTTCGGCTGACGCCACCTGCCGGCCACCAGGCACCGGTGCCACCGCAGCAACGTGGCGGGAGCGACGATGCGGCACGAACGCAGGGTTTGGGGAGGAGTCGGGACAGGGCCGCGAGCACCGCCCGGTCGGCCCAGGTGAGCTGCGGGCGTGGGTTGGTGCGGCGCAGCACCGCGACCTCGTGGCGCAGCACGAGTATCTCCGCGTCCTTGGATGCTGAGGACCGGGCGAGAAGCGCCAGCCAGGACAATCCCTGGGCCAAGGCCTGGTACAGCAGTCGAGCAACCACGGCCCACCGATCATCAAATGCGGCATATCAGCTGACCAAGGCTACTGACCGGATTCTCGACCAGGACAGGCCCGGCGCGAATGCACCTGCAAGCTGGTCGACGTCGACGCCGCACTGATTGGTGCCCGTACGGTGCTGGAATCCGATGACGACATGCTTGTTCTCGACGGGAACCAGAAGATCATGGGCCCGCGCGCATCCGGGGCGTTTGTCCGGGTCCAGCTCATCGTCCAGCCTGACGGATACTGACAACTGGGCGGCTCGGTCGAGCACGGGCTCATCGTGGAGGGATGGCGGGCGTGCCGAAATCCGAATCTCGGGGTCGGCGACCATCCGAGTGGAAATGTGAACCCCACAACCGCAGCCCGATCCGGCACAAGCCGTCGTCGCCGCACCCGACGGCGCCCCACGCACTGAGCTCGTGCAACAGCTGGTGCGCGGTCGACAACGGCATGCCGGCCCGCTGGCGAGGTCGCTCAGGGACAGCTCGCTGTGCTACGGGCCGAACGCGTCCAGCAACTGCAGCGCACGGCCGATCACCGGCCCGGTGGGACGGCCTCTCCTCGATGCGCCCACGTCCGTGATTTCCGGCGCCGGCCGGTGGCCGGGCAACCGGTCAGTGGCCGGCGAACTGCACGTTCGTGGCCTGGAGGACATCGGGCTTGACCGGTAGTGCGGCCACAACCAGGCGCTGGCCGTATATGTCGGTGAGGGCGATCGGCTTGCCACAGCCGGCGCCGCTCTCGGACAGGAAGTAGTTGTAGTCGGCCCGGTGCAGCGGCTGCCACTGCCCGCCGACCTGGACCTCCATGCGGGCCACGGGATTGCGGTGGTCGATGACCTGGATCCCGCACCACCACTGGGTGGAACCGGTCTTGTAGCGAATCGAGATGTTCTTCGGCAGGGCCGGGCTCACCAGCGTCCAGGTGATCGGAATCTCGCCCTCGACCGGCGGAGCCAGCCGGGCGAACGCCGCCGCGCTCAGGTCCAGCTGCCCGACCCGGCACGGCGCCGGGCAGAGGTTGGTGATCCGCACCGTCAGGCTGGCCCCGCCGGCCGCCTGAACCAGCACATAGGCGCCGCAGGCCTGGGAGCCCTCGAAGTCCGTCGAGTTCATCGCGGCGGTCAGCGGGTCGGGGCCGGGGTCGTACGAGCACGCGCCGCCGCCGTCGGAGTCGTAGAACGTCGCCACGCCGGCGTGGGGCACGCCGGGCTCGATTCTCCCGGCCGGCGACGCCCCGGCCACGGCGGACGACGTCGTGCTCGAAGTCGTCGTCTTCGAGGCGGTGCTGGTGGTGGTGCTGGCCGGCGGCGTGGTCGAGGTGGACGTGGCCGAGGGTGGGGCTTTCGCCTCCACCACAGCGACCGGTTGACCCGCGATGGCCGTCCGGTCGCTCAGCGCGACCGCGCCCGCGGTTCCCGCGACCGCAATCAGCAACGCGGCCCCTGCGGCCACGGACCATCTTCTCGACAACACGAACTCCTATGCGAAAAGAGAAAGGTGACGTCGACCGCGCGATCGCGCCAAACCGTCGACGACCGGGCAAGCCCCGTATCCCCGAGGCGGGAAAGCGTCACCGGCAAGTGCAGGTCGGTCCCCGTCCATCGGCTTCTCATCCGGCCGGCCAACGGGTTGTCGAAATTATCGAAGATCGGTGCGGTTGAGACCTGCCAGCCCGGTTCACAACGTGACCCGCCGAATGTCCTTCTCCGGAAAGGGTTCCCACAGTGCGCGGAAGTGACCGAACAACGACCACGTCTCTGGTCCCCGCTGGAGCGTTGGCGCTCATGGAGCCACAGCGAGTTCGAAGACCGTGGTCTGGTGGTAGACCTCGCCGGGGCGGAGCACGGTGCTCGGGAAATCCGGCCGGTTCGGGGAGTCTGGGAAGTGTTGCGGCTCAAGGGCGAAGCCGGCGCCGCGATGATAGGGCCGGCCGCTGGTGCCGATCAGCTCCGGCGTGAGGAAGTTGCCCGAATAGAACTGGAGGCCTGGCTCGGTCGTCCACATGGTCAACTGTCGTCCGGAAACCGGGTCATGGGCCCGTGCGGCGAAGGACAGCGGGTCGGTGCGGTCGAGCACCCAGTTGTGGTCGTACCCCTGTCCGATCGCCAGTTGTGGATCCAGGGTGTCGATCCTGGCGCCGATCTCGGTCGCGCGGCGGAAGTCGAACGGCGTGCCGTCCACCGGCTGCGGATCGCCGGTGGGGATCAGGTTTTCATCGGTTGGACAGAATCGGCTCGCGTTGAGCATCAGCGACTGTCCGTAAACGTCGCCCGTGCCCTCGCCGGCGAGGTTCCAATACGTGTGATTGGTCAGGTTGAGCACCGTCGGCGCGACCGCGGTGGCACGGTAGGTGATGCTCAGCCGGTCGCGCGCCTCCAGGCGATAGGTGACGTCGGTGGTCACCGTCGCGGGAAAGCCCTGGTCCCCGTCCGGGCTGACCAGCGTGAGCCGTACCCCGACGCTCGCGGTGTCGCGGATCTCGGTCGCCGACCACACTCGGGTGTCAAATCCCGCCGGACCGCCATGCAGGCTGTTCTTCCCGTTGTTGAGGGGAGTCCGGTAGACGACGCCGTCCAGGGTGAACCTGCCGCCGGCGATCCGGTTGGCGTACCTGCCGATCAGCGCCCCAAGGAAGACCCTGGCCGCGCCCGGCTCGTTGTTGGCGACATAGCCCTCGAGTCCGGCGAACCCAAGCACCACATTGCCCGGCAACCCGTCGCGATCCGGCGCCTCCAACGACTGGATCACCCCGCCGTAGTCGAGAACACGCACGGTGAGCCCGCCGGGCCACGCCAGAACGTACCGATGGACGTCGGTGTCCCCGACCCGCCCGAAGAACTCCCGGCTGAGTTCGGGCGCGGTCGCCGTGAAGCGGGCCATCAGACGAACTCCTCGCTGGTTCGGTCCAGGGGTCGGCGAGTTCCTTCTGCCCGCTCCGACGCCGCCGGACAAGTTGTTAGCGCTAACACAACGCCGCCGCGTCGACACTAAGATCCGCAACGGCCAGCGGTCAAGAGCACGCGAGATCTCCCCGTTCATTCGCCTACCTCCGCGCGGACCCTGCGGGGCTCGAAAGTCCTCGCTGCAGCTCAGGCCACGTATCGATACTCGCCGACGACTCGAGATTGTCCCGAGGTTCGTGGAACTTCGGTGGCGGCCCATGATCGTCAGGCTGCGGTCACACGCCCATCATGCCTCACAACACCGGCGGTTTCGGTCGCGACATGCCGTTCGAGCGCGACCCGTAGCGCGGGCAGGTGCAGATGCCCGTTGACACGGCGGAACTGCTTGCCAGCCTCGACCATGCCCGCAGCACACCAACGCAACGCCATCTTCCCGTCACGCCAGCGTTTCACGTTGCGGGCATGCTCGCGGCAGATAGAGATCATCGACTCGATGGCGTTGGTAGAGCGCAAGGTTCGCGCCAACGTCGGGGACACCTCTAGCCGTAGCACCGTCAGCGTCTCATCTAGCCCTTCGCGCACCGAAGCGGCCGCACCAGAATGTGTGCGGTCCAACTCCGCGGCCAGCGCCTCCAACTGAGCCTGAGCGGCCAGGGCACCCTCAGCGTGGTAGGCATCACGCATTCGACGCTGTACCACCGACTTCAGCTTCTCAGGCAGCTTGTCGACCACATTCCTGACCTTGTGTAGTTGACACCTCTGGATCACCGGATGATCAAAAACGTCCTTGATCGCGCGGTGCAGCGCCTTCGAGCCGTCGACCACCGCCAGGACCGGGCGGGTGACATCTAGACCCCGCTCCCGCAGACTCACGATCAACTCGGTCACCAAGGTGGCGTTCTCGGTCGAGCCCTCCACCAGCGCCAGCGGGTACTTGGTGCCGTCGATGCCGATCCCCAACGCCACGACGCAGCAGTGCTCGGCGAAATGCACCCCGTCGACCATGAACGCCACCAGATCCAGTGTGGACAGATCAGCCGACAGCAGATCGGCCAACGCGGTCTCGGTCGCGGCCACGAACTTCCGCGACACCGCCGACTTACTGACCGCCGTAGCGGCGTCGGTGACCTGGGCACCCACCGGTTCCAGGCCGGCGGTGTAGCGGCGGGTCGACAGCCCGGCCAGCATCCTCTCCAGCGCCATCCGGCCCAGCACCTCGGTGTCGTTGACCGCCTCGTAGCTGGCCACCGGCAGCTCACCGGAGCCATCAGCCGCGCGCATCCGGGGTCGGGTAACCGGCACGCGCCGTCCGCCCAGGGGCACCGACCCTCGCTCGTGGCCGTGGCGCACTGCGGCCCGGTCCGGATCGTGCTGGCCCCGCGGCCCGCACATCGCGGTCACGTCCGCGTCCATCATCGCGGTCAACACCTGCATGCCAGCGCCCACCGCGAGCGCGAGCAGGCCCTCGCGCAGGTCGGCGGCGATCTCGTCCAGCGCGATACTGATCCGCTCGGGCACGGCGATCCGGGTCGAGTCGATCTCCGGTGTCTGGTACTGCTTATCCACGGCGGTCCCCTTGCTTGTCGGGTTGTCCTGGCAGACGCCCAACACCTACCTCATGGCAGGTCTCAGGCGGGGGACCGCCACCTCAGAACTTCCACGAGACCTGGGACAACCTCGACGACTCCGGCGAGGACTCAAGTCCGCAAGAGGCCGCAGGCCTTGACCTTCGGGCACGGCCCAGCGTTGCTGCTGCCCCTCAGGTGTTTGCCGGCTCCAGGAGCAGGAGCGAAATAGGAGCGCCGTACCTACTACAACGGCGCCAATCCCCCATCATCCGATGCCAACAGACCCACAGCACGCAGCAGATTCTCTGCTTTCGCAGGTCAGCGCATCACTCGGGCACGACTGCGGGTCAAGGGGTCGCAGGTTCAAATCCTGTCGTCCCGACGGTCGACGAAGACCCGCCAGGCCAGGGCAGATGCTCAGGTCAGCGGGCCTTTTTCATGCCCGTTGATGATCTTCAGACAATTGTCCACAGTGGACCCAAAACCCCGCCAGAGCCCACAAATAGGAGCGAAACAGAAGCGTGTGCCTCCAAGTTTTTACGTAACACCGTTACAGGGTCGCGGTTCGCGCCACCTGACAGGGTGGATCTGCCAACCGACACCAACGAACCGCAACTGCCCTGAACCTCGTACGGCCAACGACCGTTCGTGACCGTTGACCGCCGTTGACGGCGTTGACGTCTGCTCCCGCCCCGACGTGCCCGATAGCCGCCCTATCAGCTTGCCGCCGCCGGTCCACACCTGTCTGGGTCCGTTGCAGGGTCACTGAGCCAGCCGAAGACGCGGTTCACCCAGGCGCGTATCACCGACTTCGCCGACGACGCCAGGCGCGCGCAGGTTCGAGCCCTGCCACAGAAACCTAACCGGACCTCCTCTACGTCCTGGGTGTGTGCGCCTCGCCGTGGCGTCGGTGAGGCGACGGGGACCTTCAGGGCGGCTGGTGATCCGGTCAGGCCGCCGTCGTGTCGGGCTGCAGGGCGGGGCCGAGCAGGAGCCCGCCGTCCGCGACGAACTCCGAGCCCGTGACGAACGATGCGTCGGCCGAGGTGAGGTAGAGCAGGAGTGTGGTGATGTCGGCCGGGGTTCCCATCCGGGGGATGGCGTACGGCTCGGGCGAGTAGAAGTCGGCGATGGGCGGCTGGCCGGCGATCGGTTCGTTGATCAACGGGGTGGAGATGACGCCGGGGTGGATGGAGTTGACCCGGATGCCGTCTCGGCCCAGCTCCAGCGTGGCGGTCCTGGTGAGCCCGCGCAACGCCCACTTGCTGGCGACATACGGCGCGTAGAGCGAGGTGCCGACGTGGGCCATCGTGGAGGCGATGTTGACGATCACTCCGCCGCCGTTGCGGCGCAGTGACGGCGTCACGGTCTTGATGGCGAGAAACGTGCCGGTGAGGTTGACGTCGAGTATGCGGTCCCAGACCCGCCGTTCGATGGCCTCGATCGGCACCGCGGGGTTCTGGACGCCAGCGTTGTTGACCAGCACCGCGATCGGACCGAACCGGCGTTCGGTCTCGGTGACCGCCGCCGCCCAGGCGTCCTCGTCGGTGACGTCCAGGCGGACGAACAGTGCCCGCTCGCCTCATGACGACGGAGCCCTCGCCCTACCACCGGCGCGTCGCCGAGCAGAAGCGGGCGGCCATCGTCGAGGCCGCCACCCGACTGTTCCTCGACGCCGGGTACGCCGGCACCTCACTGGCCAAGGTCGCCGAGGCGGCCGGGGTGTCGAAGGCGACTCTGTTCAAGCAGTTCCCGACCAAGGCGGTGCTGTTCGACGCGATTGTGACGGAGTCCTGGACGGTCGAGGACGATGGCGACCTTCGCCCACCGACGGGCGACCTGCGGGCGGGCCTGACGGCGATCGGCCGCCGGTACGTCACCCTCCTCACGCGGCCCGGCATGGCGGCCCTCTTCCGCATCGTCATCGCCGAACTGCCGCGCTTCCCCGAGTTGGGCGAGGCCCACTTCGCGCACGGCAAGATGCCCTACTTCGACTCGGTACGCCGCTATCTCGACACCGAGAACGCCCTGGGAACGGCCAAGCTGAACGACACGGAACTGGCAGCAACCCAGTTCCTCGGGATGATCTCCAACTACGTCTTCTGGCCCCGGATGCTGCTCATCAACTGGTCCCCTGACGACGCATCGATGGCACACGTCGTGGACGAGGCCGTACTGATGATGGAGGCCAGATACGGCGCGGCGAACACCACCAACTGAAGCAGCCGTGCGCAGCGCGTGAAGGTTGATCGGCGGGCGGCAACGGTGCTCGGACCGAACCAGCATCACAACGAACGCTGAGGAAAGGGGTTGGTCGAGAGGGAGGAGTGCGAGACCGACCGGCGCAGCGGCCACCTTCCACCTCGCAGCCACCGGCCGAGCAGCCATCGAACAGGCTGCCCCGACCACGTGGACGCGGTCCGCACGCTGGTTTTCGAGGCACTGTCGTCCGAGCAGGTGACACAGCAGGCCGACCTGACCGGCCACCTCATCAGCCACCTGAGCGACAACCGCCGAACCGGTGACACCGCCCACCGGTGAGACCTTGCCTCGCCGTGGCTTCAAGCTCCCCGAGCCTATCTGCGCTGATCGGGTTGTTCGGCGTGGTGCCCAGGTGATGCGAATATTGCGGGATGACCTCGAACCCCTTCTGGCCAGCGGGTTTGCGGACAATCTCGATGGTGGTTCGCGGCGTGGTTGCAAGCACGGAGACCGACGCGCAGTACGAGGGCTGTCTGAGCTTCTTCGATGTCCGCTGCCTGGTTCCCCGGCCGCTGGTGATCCACGGTGAGCACACCGAGGTCACCGGAGAGAAGAAGATCACGATCTTCGACCGGGGCATCGCTCGCCTTGTCTCACACGAGATCGATCACCTGCACGGTGTCCTGTGCCGTGATCACCTGGTTGAGGAGACTCAGCCCGTCCCCGTCGAGCAGTACCGCGGCACTGGCCAGACCTGGAGCTACAACGGGCATTCGTGACGTCAGCGGCGCCCCCGAGTTCGGTCCGCCGGGAGCAGCTTGGACTGGCTTCATCGCGGCGGGCGGGGCCGGCGGGTTGGTCGTGTCCGCCGGCGCCACGCGACCGGTTCGACAACTGTCTCAGAAGTCGATCGAAGGCATCCTGGAGCGGCTGATAAGGACAGAGTCGACAGGCGGTAGTTCACCGCACTCAGCCCGCTCGTGCACGCTTCGCAGGAGTCGCGGGTTGTCACCGGCCTGGCCCGGCGGCACGATCCGCATCGGCAGACCACGCGTCGACCGACACATGGACTTCGGTGCTCAGCCCACCCCGGGACCGGCGCCGCCACACGCGCGCGAGCCAGCACCGCAGGGCCGGGCGACCCCATACCATCGCCTCGATCCGCCGACTGGTCTTGCGTGTGGCTGCCGAGGACCCTTCGCGGGGATACCGCCGCATCCACGGTGAACTCGCCCTCCTCGGCGTCACCGTCGCCACGTCAGCGGTATGAGAGATCCTCAAGACAGCCGGCATCGAGCAGTCCCCGCAGCGCGCGACCGTGACCTGGGCTGCCTTCCTGCGTTGCCAGGCTGAGGCGATTCTGGCGATGGACTTCATCGAGACCGTCACCCTGACCGGGCAGCGGCAGTGGCTCTGAGCCGCTGAACGCGCTCGGGTCGGCATGCAGCTCGCCGTTCGGGAACCGGGCCCGCATCGCGTGCGCCCAGTGCAGCGCGAGCGCCGTCTTGCCCACGCCGCCCTGCCCGGTCAGCATCACCACCCACCCGTCTGGGCCTCGATCAGCAGGTCGTCCATGACTGCCAGCTCGGCCCGCCGGCCGGTCAAGTGCATCGGCGGGGCGGCAACTGCCGGGGCCGGGTCGGACGGTCCACGACGGTGGCCGTGTGCACGTTCACATCGCCGCGAATGACCTTGGCCTGCACGACATGCGATGGCGTCGGCGCTCACCTCGTTCTCCACGGCACCCCCGTCCCGCAGTCGAACTTCCAACGGTGGGGGACCGCGGTCGGGCATCGGATCCACCCAGACGGGCCCGGCCTGCCACCCGCGGCTCTGCCGAATCTCCGGGTACGCGCGGCACTTCGGCCCCGGCACCGGAACCGGCCCCGGTGCCGGTTCCGCGATCGAACGCCGGACCGGGAAGTCAAACAATATCCAACAGCTGCCCGGTTCCCCCTTGCGAACCGCCTGCACACCAGGCTAAGAACGTGGTTGCCTGATTGCTTCCGTTCGGTTACGAGCGGTTTTTCAACACGCCCGCCCATGACCGAACAGTTCCGGGTTCCCTGCTCCTGGATGGAGGAACAGTTCGATGGGCGTACTCCCGAGACGCGGCGTCGTCGGCTTCGCCGCGGCCCTGCTCGTCGCGACCGCCGTTCCGCTGGTCACCGCGCCGGCGGCGGACGCGCTGGCCAACGGATTGGCCAAAACCCCGCAGCTGGGCTGGAACGACTGGAACGCGTTCGGCTGCGACGTGAGCGCGGCGCTGGTCGAGCAGACCGCGGACGCCATGGTGGCCAACGGCATGCGCAAGGCCGGCTACCAGTACGTCAACATCGACGACTGCTGGCTGGAGAAGCAGCGCGACGCCGCGGGCAACCTCGTGCCGGACCCGGTGAAGTTCCCGGACGGTATCAAGGCGGTCGCCGACTACGTGCACGCCAAGGGACTCAAGCTCGGCATCTACGAGGACGCCGGCACCGCGACCTGCGCCGGCTATCCCGGCAGCCTCGGCCACGAGAAGCAGGACGCGGCGAGCTTCGCCAGCTGGGGCGTCGACTACCTCAAGTACGACAACTGCAACAACGCCGGCAGCAGCACCACCCAGCAGTACATCGACCGGTACAGCGCGATGCGGGATGCGCTCGCCGCCACCGGCCGGCCGATCCTGTACAGCCTGTGCGAATGGGGCGTCAACCAGCCGTGGACGTGGGGTCCGCAGGTCGGCAACTCCTGGCGCACCACCGGGGACATCAACGACAGCTACGGCAGCATGCTGTCGATCTTCCAGCAGAACGTGTGGCTCTACCCGTACTCCGGGCCGGGCGCGTGGAACGACCCGGACATGCTCGAGGTCGGCAACGGGCACCTGACCACCGCCGAGTACCGGGCCGAGTTCAGCCTGTGGGCGGCAATGAACGCGCCGCTGATCGCCGGCACCGATCTGCGCCACATCAGCGCCGCCGACCTCGCCATCTACACCAACGCCGATGTCATCGCCGTCGACCAGGATCCGTTGGCCAAGCAGGCGGTTCCGGTGCCGGCCAGCGGGAAGCCCGCCGGGAACAACGGGTTGTGGGTGTTGTCCAAGCCGCTGTCCGGCGGCGACCGGGCCGTGGTGCTGTTCAACTCCACCGGCACGACCGCCACGATCGGCACCACCGCGAGCGAGGTCGGCCTGCCGAAGTCGAACGACTACCAGCTGCGGGACCTCTGGTCACACAACACCACCGAGACGGCTGGCGCCATCACCGCCGCCGTGCCGGCGCATGGCGTCGTGATGTACCAGGTGTCGGCCGGCAGGGTGGGCTCCAACGTCGGCCCGAACGTGATACTCGGGCAGAGCGACCTGACCGGCGCTGAGCCCGGAAAGCCGGTCAGCGTTACGGAATCCTTCACCAACAACGGCCGCACCGTGGTTCGGGCGGCCGACCTGGCGCTGACCGGCCCGGCCGGCTGGTCGATCACGGCGACCGGCCCGACCCGGTTCACCGGCGTCGGCACGGGACGGACAGTGACCGCCCAGTTCACTGTGACGCCACCGACTCCGACGACTCCGATCGAGACGGACACGCTCACCGCTACCGCCAACTACCTGTGGCGTGACCGGCAGGGCACCGTGTCCACCAGCCAGCAGGCCCAGCTCGTCTCGCCGGTGCAGGCGCCGTACGCGACGTACTCGTCGGCGACCGACGCGCCGGCGCGGTTCGGTCAGGTCGGCGGCGACTTCGCGATCTCCGGGGCGGGCCAGGACGTGTGGTCCGGCAACGACAACTACTCCGCCATCTACCGGTCCGGCGTGGTCGGCACGGCGGCCACGGTGGAAACCGAGGTCACCTCAACGGCCGCGCTCAGCGGTTACGCCAAGGCCGGCATCATGGTGCGCAACAGCATGACCGCCGCCGGCTCCGGGCCGGAGGGCGTGATCCTGTACGTGTCGCCGTCCGGCGGCATCCAGCTGGAGTGGAACAGCGACGGCAACCCGTACATCGACTCCGTGACCCCGGGCAACGGGACCATTCCGGCCGTGGTTCCGGTGCACCTCAAGCTGGTTCGGGCCGGCGCGAGCTACACCGGCTACTACTCCACCGACGGCCAGAACTGGACGACCGTCGGCACCGCGACCGTGGCCGGACAGGCAGCGACCCAGGACGCCGGCTTGTTCGTGGTATCGGCCTCGGCCGGATCACCGGCCCTGGTCGGCTACCACGGCTTCACGGTGAGCTGACCGGTAGCGCCAGGGCGGTGCCGACGAGCATCAGCAGATTTCAGTCCGCCCTCGGGATGTCCACACCTGGCCGACGGGCTCGGTACTTGTCCCAGTCGGCCGGCGCGACTCGGCGTGACATCAGCGCCCGAGCCTCGCTCCTGCGCGCCGTCCGGCTGGGTAGTCGCATCGTCAGCGCGTGCCCACGGATTCGACGCGACCGCATGTCCACGAATGCCGCGATGGCCAGTGCCAGGACAACCACGGCAACCAAGATGGGCCATGTCATAGCCGACCCCCTCGCCACGACGACGAACCGTGCACCTCACGGTACGCGCGCTCGTGCGCCCAGGGTGCTATATCGCCAGCCCTGATCGAGCGGGGGCCAGGTCGGATTGAGCCGGTGGTGTCCCTTCGCGCGGGGATTGCGAAGGGACACCACTGCGGCCGGGTCATGCTTGTGGGAATCCCGGCGTCGGTCTAGTCGCACCGGCCCGAGCACCCGGGCCTTATGTTCACAGCATGTGCTAGACCTCGCATCATCGCTTCGTGCCCGGAATCGATGGAGCCGGGCGATGACCTGAAAGTTTCGCGAGCCGGCACTGGACGCTTCAGAGCGCGATTATCGAACCGATTCGAACGAGGCTGGTCAGCCGCCTGTCAAGACGGACAGGCGCCGCGGGGTGGCGGCGCAGTGGCCCGCATCCCTTGCACTCGTCTCGGCGCGCTGGCAACTTAACCCACGATCCGAACCGGCCGCGAACACATCCCACCGCTGAGCGAGTTCGCGCCCGGCAACCCGCGCCGCGCGTCGAGCGCGGCGCGCCTATTCGGTCACTGGTAGCACGTCGCGCCCGTCAATGGAGAGGGTCCCGCGCATGCAACGCCTCAACCGGTACCGTCAACACACGCCCTCGCCGCGACGGCGAGGTTTGGCAGGGGCGGTCGTGGCCGTCGCGGCGCTAGTCGCCGCGGGCCTGGCCGCCGGGCCGGCCACAGCCGCACCGCGATCGGCGTCCTCCACCGCCTCCACGGCGTCCGTTCCCGCCGCAGCGGCATCAGGCGTCGATGGTTTCACCGCCGGCGACGCCGCGGTAGCGTCGGTCGACCTGTCCGGATCGTGGAGCTTCACGCCGGCGGGCCAGGGGAAGACCTCGATCACCGTGCCCGGCGGCGGCTGGTACAAGCAGGGCTTCACCAGCGTGTCCGAAGCGGTGTACTCGCGCACGATCACCGTGCCGGACTCGGGACAGCCGCAGTCGGTGTGGATCGAGTTCGGCGCGGTCAACCACCAGGCGACTCTGTCGGTGGACGGTCAGGTGGTCGCCACCCAGACCACCGCCTTCACCCCGTCGAACTTCGACATCACCCCCTACGCGGCGCCCGGAACCACGCACACGATCAGCGTGGACGTCAAGGGGCGCAACGCGCTGAAGAATCCGTCGAACGGCAAGTACCTGGTACCGGATGCCGCCGAATGGTCCGCAGCGGTGCCCCAGGGCATCTACCGCTCCGCGTTCCTGCGCATCTATCCCGCCGTGTATGTCAGCGACACCTTCGTACGCACCTCGGTGGCCAATCAGACCCTCAGCTACGACGTGTCGGTGACCAACACCTCCGCGAGCGCCCGCACGGTGACCCTGACCGGATCGCTCACGTCCGACAACGGAACGTCATTTAGCTATCCGTCGCTGCCCAGCAAGACCGTCACGGTCGGCGCGCACTCGACAAGCACGGTGACCGTCGGCCCGGTGGCGTGGAACCTCGGCTCCACTTCCTACTGGTGGCCGAACGTCCCCTACCGGTCCGGGTACCGTGCCCAGTTGCACGACCTGGCGGTGCACGCGGCCACCGACGACGGCCACACCAGTGACGCCACCCGCCGGTTCGGGTTCCGGGAATTCACCCAGAACGGCGCGTACTACTACCTCAACGGCGTGCGGGCGAACCTGCGCGGCGACGACCTGCAAGGCGCCGACTACGACCAGATCAACAACGGCGGCGCGGGCGACGCCTACGACACGCTGCCCGGCTTCCTTCCGCCGTCGAGCACGAACGCCGGCTGGCCGCAGGCCGTCGACAACTACCAGCGACTCAACTACAACGTGGTGCGCATCCACCAGGAACCGGCCAGCCCCTTCATGCTCGACGTGGCCGACCAGCTGGGCCTGATGATCATCGACGAGACCGCCATCCGCGGCTCCAGCGGCCTCCAGGACTTCTCCGCCGGACTCACCAACATGGTCAACCACGCCCGCTCACTGGTGCTGCGCGACCGCAACCACCCCGCGATCATCCGCTGGAGCCAGGTCAACGAGCCGAACGGCGCCAGCGGCCAGGACTCCGGCCAGTTCGAGCAGGACCTGTACACGGCGATGAACGGCAACGACGGCACCAGGCCCGTCAGCGTCGACGAAGGCGTCGGCGCGTCGCCCAACCAGTACCCGAACATGACGCAGGCCAACTTCAACATCGTCCCGCACTACCTGGACGGCTTCGGCAACTACGGCGAACAGCTGTGGTCCGGAACCGGCCGGCCCCTCGGCGACGGCGAGTACATCTGGCCGGCGTGCAGCACCACGCAAGGCTTCGAATGGTTCGCCACGGCGACCGCCGCCAAGCGCGGCAAGGACGCGAGCGACCTTCGCCCGTACACCCTGCTGTCCGGCTGGGCCGGCTTCGTGCCGGGCGTACGCACCACCGACTTCACCACCGAGGAAGGCCGCCATCCCCTCTACGGCGCGGACAACCTCGCCGATCCCTGGAGCAACCCGCAGATCCAGCGGATCCAGGACGGATTCAACCCGATCGCCGCGATCGACCTGCCCTACTGGTCGGCCTCCGGCAAGTCGGACTCGAACGGCGACTTCCCGCTCCCGCAGGCCGTGACCTCCTACTCGTCCGGCAGCACGGTGACCCGGAACATCACCGTGTTCAACGACGACTTCAGCAACGCCTCCGTCGGCTTCACCTGGACGGCGTACCTGAACCAGGTAGGCGGCACGGTCGTCGCATCCGGCAACACGACCCTGACCATCCCGCTCGGCTCCCGGGTCACCCAGCCGGTCACCTTCACCGCCCCGGCCAGCGGCTCGCGGATATACCTGGTGCTGTCCACCACCAAGGGCGGCACCACCGCGTTCACCGACTCGGCCGAGTACATCAACCTGGGTTCCAGCAGCGGCCCCACGCCGGGCACGTACCACATCGTCAACCGCAACAGCGGCAAGCCGCTCGCCATCTCCGGCAACTCCACGGCGGACGGCGCCAAGGCCGTGCAGCAGACCGGCGGCGCGGCGTGGACCGTCAGTGCCCTGTCCGACGGGGCGTTCACGCTGACCTACACCGCGAGCGGCAAGGTGCTCGACGTCAACGGTGGCTCCTCCACCGCGGGCTTGCAGCTGCAACAGTGGACCAGCAACGGCGGCACCAACCAGCAGTGGTACCTCAAACCCACCGGCGACGGGTACTACACCGTCGTCAGCCGTGACAGCGGGCTGGTCACGGACGTCTACGGCCGCTCGACCAGCGACGGAGCACAAGTCGTGCAGTGGACCGCCAACGGCGGCACCAACCAGGAGTGGCAATTGGCTCCCTGAGCGATGACAGGGTTGGGGGCCGGGCTCAGGTGCCCGGCCCCCAACCGCCTCGCGCAGCGGGTTCTCGGCCACGCGGCGTGCACACCCGGCATGAACGTGTAGACCCACTCAGGTATAGGGAGCGAGCGCGGCGCGGTTCTAGTAGATTGTCGCGGCTAACTCTTGGGGTATAGGTGGCGGAGTTTGACGCGTGCGTCGTCGGTGGTGAACTGCCAGCGGACCTGGCGTTGCTCGGTGTTGATGGCGTGTTGCCAGGCGGCGAGTTCGGCGTTGAGCGTGTCGAGGTCGTTGATGCGGCGGTCGAGGCATTGCCGCGACAGCGTGGACAACTCGATCTCGGCGATGTTGAGCCAGGACCCGTGTTTGGGGGTGTGGTGAATCTCCAGGCGCTGGGCCAGGGCGAAGGCCTCGTCGGGTGCGAAGGCCTCGTAGAGCGAGGCGATGCCGTGGGTGTTGAGATTGTCCATGACCAGCACCACGGTCTCGGCGTCGGGATAGTCGACGGTCAGTAGTTGTTTGAGCTGCTCAGCCCAATCGATCTTGGTCCGCCGGGCCAGGGCGTGGACACGGCGCCACCCTTGCAGGGGCTCGACCCACACGAAGATCGAGCAGGTGCCACAGCGGACGTATTCGCTGTCCTCGCAAGCGTTCTGGCCTGGCCGGGCGGGGAGCGGGTCGCGGACGTGGCCAAGTAGCTGGAAGGGTTTCTCGTCCATGCACACGACCGGGCGGGCGGGGTCGTGCGGCCGGGCGTAGACCGCCAGCACGTCCTCCATGCGGGCGGCGAACTCCGCGTTCGCCCGTGGCGGGATGTTCCAGCACTTCCTCAGATGAGGGCGCAGTTCCGTTTTTTTAGGACCCGGCCGATGGTGGAGTGATCCAGGTTCGGGATGTCCTCGGTGAGTTCGACGTGTTTTTCCAGCAGCCGCAACGACCACCGGGCATGCCCCGCGGGCGGCTGGGAGCACGCCAGGGCAATCAGCCGGGCCTCCACCTCGCCGGTCACCGGGGACGGCACCGGTGGAAGGTCACGCTTCTTCCGCGAGATCGTGGCAAGGACATCGCCACCGGTCTCAGCGAACCGCCTGGCAACCAGCCGCAGCATCTCGCCCGAGACCCCGAGTCGGGCCGCGATCACGTCCTTCGGATCGGGCTCGCCCACCGAGGTGTCCAGCGCGAGCAGCACCCGTGCCCGCCTGATCGTCGATGCCGGATGCACACCCGTGGTGGTCAGCCGGCTCAACTCTTCACGATCCCGCGCCGACAACGTGACCGGCCGCTTCATCAGTGAGGCCATGGCAAAGTCCTTGTCCGGCAGGGAAAGGGACCTGCCGGACAACAGCCTCCCAGTCACAGGCACCACAACTAAGCAGCGACACGCTACTAGTACCAAGGCCGTGAAGTTTGGCGGTTGTGGTGATCGTCAAGGGTCTGACGGGACGAGGATGTCGATGCTCAGGGTGGCCTGGTAGCTGGTCCGGTCGATGTTCGAGCCTCTGGCCTGGTACTTGGAGATTGCGCGTTTGACGATGCGGGGGCAGACCCGTAGCCGTCGGGTGGGCAGCAGGTCGGCCAGGACGTGGCGGCCGATCGTGCCGACCAGATCGATGACGCTGCCGGCGATCACGTTCGCTGCCTGGACGAGCTGGTCCCGGGCGGCCTGCCAGGCGATAGCGAAGCTGGCACGGTCTGGATCGATGTCGGGTCGGGTGATCACTATGTCGGCGATCGTGGTGCGGAGGAGTTGGTAGGTCACCATCAGGGCGTAGACCTCCTGCTCGATCCCGGCGGGGGTGCGGGCGCGCAGGACCCGGCCACCGAGGATGCTGGATTTCAGCTCCAGGTAGGCGGTCTCGATCTCCCACCGCTCGTGGTAGAGCCGGATCAACTCGGCCGCCGGGTGGTGGTGCGGGTCGAGCAGGGTGGTGGCCAGCCGGTAGACGCCGGTGTGGCGTCCGGCGGTGGTGGCGATGGTGATCTCGCACTCGATGACGCGCACCCGCAAGCCGCCGAGCATCGACAGGTAGGAGCCGTCGGGGTAGCGGGCCAGGACGGGGATCTTGCGACCGTTTTTCAGGCGCACCAGCAGGTGGGCTCCGGTCGCGGCGATCTGGGCCAGGAGGCCGGCGGCGCCGAAGTTGCGGTCGGCCAGCAGGATCATTCCCGCGTGCAGGCTGGGCAGCAGGCGTGGTGTGTAGGTAGTTTCTCCGGCGGTGGTGGGACCGAACACCGCGTCGATCAGGGTGCGGGTGCCGCAGGCGAGCAACGCGACCAGCCGTATCTGGGGGTAGCCGGTGCTGCCGTGGTTGCAGCGCTGTTTGGTGAACCGGGCACGTGTTCTGGGGTTGTCGGGCACGGTCAGGGTGGTGCCGTCGATTGCGCAGACCAGCAGGCCCTGCCACCGGATTCCTTGCCTTGGGCCGGTGGCGGCGGGGCCGCGCAGGAGGTCGAACAGCCAGCGCAGTGGTGCCGCGCCCACGCGGTGGCGGGCTTGGCCCAGCCCGCCGGCGGTGGGGGACGCGGTGGGGATGCCCGCCAGCCCGGCGGTGAGTTTGCGCCACACCGTCGGGTAGCCGACCTCGGGGAACAGGCAGGCGGCCAGCAGCAGGTAGACCACGACCCGGGAGGGCAGATCGCGTAACCGGGATTGGGTGGTGCGGGTCGCGGTCAGTGCCGCGTCGACCATCTCGAAGGGCAGGTGTTGGGTGAGTTCACCGAGGTGGCCGGGGGCGAAGCGGCCCCCGGCCACGGTGATGGTGCGTGTGATGACAGACTGGGTATCCAACGGAGTTCTTGCTGTTTGGTGATCTTGGTCGACACCGTTCTAGCAAGGACTCCGTTGCCTGTTTCACCCGGTTGGACAGCCGCACCCCACCCTTAACTTCACGGCATTGGTTCTAGTACGGCAACGGCAGTCTGGGATGTTTGACGCGTTGTCGCTGGTAGTGGCTGTGACGGGCTTGGGTTTGGCGTCGTCGTCGCCAGTCAGACCAGCGATAGACGTGCGTCCGCGACCGCGTCGGGTTGGTCAGTGCGGCCCAGAGACGTCTGATTTCGTTGCAGGACAGTGGAATCAGGTACTCACGTTGTGCCGGAACATGGACACCGACCAGCCGCTCGATGCCTTGCTGATCCAGCTCAACCGGATGCTGCCGGGCTGGTGCGCCTACTTCCGCCCCGGGGTCTCGCACGCCGCCTTCCAATACCTGAGCCACTACACATGGGCCCGGGTTGTCGGCTGGCTGCGGCGCAAGCACCGCCGGATCACGTGGAAGGACCTGCGTCGTCGTTTCTGCGGCGGCGGGTGGTGGCCGTCCGGCCAGGAACGGACACTGTTCGATCCCGCGCGAGTGCGCACCACGCGCTACCGCTACCGGGGAACCGTGATTCCGTCACCCTGGCCAACAGCCACGGGATGAGGAAGACCCAGGGCTCCGCCGGGACTTGTGGAGAGCCCGTTGCGTTGAGAGAGTGCGCCGTCTAACTCGGCGCCAGATCGCCCCTACAGGGGGCAGAGGTTCGGGAGGAGGTGACCTCTGGGCCACCCGCCTTACCTGAACGGGAAACCGGGAGGGGACAAGAGCATGGCGGGAAAGCGCGGGGTGCCGCGAAGACGCCGAAGGCACGGTCGTGCAAGGCCCGCGTGATACGGCGAAGGCCAGACTGCTTGAAACCCAGTCTCCAGCGGTGCAAACGTTCACACCTCCCGACACGGCGTCTGATGTCGGGGCCGTCGACATAGGGGCGATTCCGACTTTCGTCGCCCCGAACCCTTCCAGTCGGCGGGCGACAGGCAACGAGCTTGTTCAAGGGGACGGACCGGGACGCCTACGTCACGCTCGACACGTCTGGCGCAAAGAGGAATTCGGGATGGCCTACGGGGCGCGAGCCCTACGGTCACGGAGGGTCCGTAGTAGTCGCAGGAGTCACGCCCTGCCAGGGAGGACGGGAGAGCCGTCCACATGGGCGAAGGGACCCAGGTGCTCAAGGTCGACAAGGACGGTGAGGTACGCGAGATGCGAGACGCCGCAACCGTATTGGAGATCATTCGTGAACGCGGCAGAAGAGGGCTGCCGTTGGAACGGGTCTACCGGTGCCTGTTCAACCCGGATCTGTTCCTGCTCGCCTACGGGAAGATCTACCGCAACAAGGGGGCGATGACGGCTGGGGTCACAGCGGAGACCGTGGACGGCATGAGCCTGGGCAAGATCGAGGCGATCATCGGGACGCTCCGTCAGGAGCGCTACCGGTGGACCCCGGTGCGACGCACCTACATCGACAAGAAGAACTCGTCGACCAAGCGTCCGCTGGGGTTGCCGACCTGGTCGGACAAGCTGCTGCAAGAAGTGCTGCGCCTGATCTTGGAGGCGTACTACGAGCCGCAGTTCTCCGACCGCTCCCACGGGTTCCGCCCAGGCCGCGGCTGTCACACCGCCCTGCAGGAGATCTATCACCAATGGCACGGGACGGTGTGGTTCGTCGAGGGCGACATCACCGACTGTTTCGGGTCGTTGAGCCACTCGATCATGAGATCGATCCTGGCGGAGAGGATCCACGACGGCCGGTTCCTGCGCCTGATCGACGGGCTGCTGCGGGCCGGGTATCTGGAGGACTGGCGCTACCACGCCACGTTGAGCGGTTGTCCGCAAGGCGGAGTGGTCTCACCCGTGCTCTCGAATATTTACCTGGACAGGTTGGACAAGTTCATCGAGCAGGCCCTGCTGCCTGCCCACAACCGGGGAGAACGACGCACGCCTCATCGGCCCTACATGCGGTTGTGGCAACGCGCCGTCAGGTTGGAACAAGCCGGGGACCGGGAAGCTGGTTCAGTGCTGCGCAAGCAGATGAAGACCATGCCCTCCCGCGACCCTGGCGACCCGGCCTACCGGCGGCTGCGCTACTGCCGCTACGCCGACGACTGGCTGCTGGGCTTCACCGGCCCGAGGCAGGAGGCCGAGGAGATCAAGGACAAGATCGGGACGTTCCTGCGCGAAGAACTCGCGTTGGAGCTGTCGCCGGCCAAGACCTTGATCACGCACGGGCGGACGCAGGCCGCCCGGTTCCTCGGCTACGAGCTCGTGGTGTTGCACGCCGACCACAAGCGCGATCAGCGCGGTCACCGCAGCATCAACGCGGCGATCGGGTTGAAAGTGCCGGTCGACGTGATCCACGCGAAATGCGCGCCCTACCTGCACCACGGCAGACCGATCCGGCGCACCGAACGCACCGTCAATACTGACTTCAGTATTGTCGCGCAGTTCCAAGCCGAGTATCGGGGTGTCGCGGAGTACTACCGGCTGGCGTTCAACCGCCATCGGCTCGGCTATCTCAAGTACGTCATGGAGCGGTCGTTGACCAAGACCCTGGCCCGGAAATATCGGATCACGGTCCCACAGGTCTACCGCCGATACCGCGCCGCGCTGGAGACCGAGCACGGCTCACGTCACGGCCTCCGGGTCGTCGTGGAGCGCGAGGGCGGACGACCGCCACTGGTGGCGCAATGGGGCGGCATCAGTCTGGCACGGGACATCACACCACGGCCCCTCAACGACAATCCGCCGCGCATCTGGAACAGCCAACGGTCCGAGTTGGTCCAACGGCTCATGGCCGATGCCTGCGAACTCTGCGGTTCGGGGAAACAGGTCGAAGTGCATCACGTCCGGGCACTGAAAGACCTCAACCCCAAGGGGCGGAAGCAACAACCTGAGTGGATCATGCGGATGGCCGCCCGCCGCCGCAAGACCCTTGTCGTCTGCCGCGCCTGCCACGAGGACATCCACTACCACGGATGCCCGACACGGCAATCACGATGAGCACTGGAGAGCCAGCTGCTACGGAAACCGGGCACGGCTGGTTCGGGAAGGGGCCGTCGGAAAAGGACCCGTGCCACGGGCACCTCGTCGGCGGCCTACTTCACCGCACGGCGGGTTCGGCGAGCGGCCTGGGGAAACGGACTGACGGCAACGTCAGAACCGCGCCCCAGGCCGACTCCACCTGAACGGCGGCATCGGCCTGCACACCCCGGCGTCGGTCCACGACGGCACCGCCACCGCGATCCAAGCCCGACGCGCGCAGACCCTCACGGCCGCCTACGCGGCCAACCCCGACCGGTTCCGCCGCACACCAACACCACCCACGATCCCCGCGCAGACCTGGATCGACGAACCACTCAAGGAGAACACGGAAAACGCAGCCTGAGCCGTCTCATCCAGTTTGACAAGTTCCGACACGCCACGCCGGCAAGCTCGTGACCGTCGTCATCGAAGACACCCACCTGCGCGTGCTGCACGACGGTGAAGAGATCGCCGTCCAACCCCGCCGCGACCTCACCCCGATCACCAGGCGCCCCACCACCGGCAAGGGCGTCAAGGCACGAGTCGCAGTGGTGAAGAACCGGCTCAAGCGGGTCCAATACCGGCCCGAGTTGATCGACGCGTTCGTCACTCACCGGACTGGGACTTGACCCGGTGCCTCCGTAATGCTGGCCATTCGACCTCTGTAGCCCACTCCAGGAACGGCAACAAGATCCGTCACCATAGACGGATGGACCACTGAAGGGCCGTCGAGTCCAACCTGCGCTCGACAAGCACCACACACCGCCACAGACCGGCACACAGAGCCGGCGAGCACGAGATATACGGAGGTACCAGTGAAGGCAATCGTCGCGATGGATCAGGCCGCGGAAGCAGCCGGGATCACGCTCGCGGAGCGGCCGGAGCCGACGCCGGCGATCAACGACGTCGTCGTTGAAGTCCATGCGTCCGGTTTCGTCCCCGCGGAGTGGGAGTGGCCCTCGACCTGGGTCGATCGCTCCGGTCACGATCGAGCCCAGGCGATCATCGGCCACGAGTTCGCCGGAGTGGTCTCCTGCCTCGGCTACGGCACGACGGGACTCTCGCTGGGACAGCGGGTGTTCGGGATCACCGACTGGCACCGCGACGGAACCCTGGCCGAGTACGCGGCCGTGGAGGCACGCAACCTCGCTCCGCTGCCGGGAAACGTCGACTTCACGGTGGGCGCGAGCCTGCCGATCTCCGGCCTGACCGCGTGGCAGGGCCTGTTCCAGCACGGTCGTCTCCGGGCGGGGCAGAGCGTCCTCGCGCACGGCGCCGCCGGCGCGGTCGGGTCCGTGGTGACGCAGCTCGCCCGGGAGTTCGGCGCCTACGTCATCGGTACCGGGCGGGCGGCGGACCGCCAGGCGGCGCTCGACTTCGGCGCGAACGAGTTCCTCGACCTCGACCACGAGGATCTCGACGACCTCGGCGGGGTCGATCTGGTCTTCGATGTCATCGGCGGTGACATCCAACGGCGTTCGGCGAGCATCGTGCGGCCAGGCGGGACGCTGGTGTCGGTGGTCGGGCCCGCGCAGGCTCACCCGGTCGACGGTCTCGCGGTCGACTTCGTCGTCGAGTCCGTTCCGAGCCAGCTGGTGGAGATCGTCGACCGGGTGCGGGACGGGCGCCTGCGCACACACATCGGCACCGTCGCGACCCTCGACGACGCTGTCCCTGCGCTCAACCCGACCGAGCGACGCAAGGGCAAGACCGTGATTCGCGTGCGCCCCTGAGCGACCGGAACAGGCCAACAGCGGCGGTGGGCTGGACGACCGCCGACCTGCCCGGTGTCGGACGAGGAAATGCCACGGACTTGAGACTGGTCATGGTGACACGGCCGTGAGACAACCACGAAAGCGCAGGTCGCAAAAGATCGACCTGTCGGACGCGGCGAGACCCTACAGCCGGTGAAGTGGTAGTGCCAGCATCCATCGGAACGACGTTCGTGGAAAGTTCGCTGTCGGTGGCGTCTTCGTCGACGGCGATGCGGGCCGGCAGCACGAAGCGGTCCATCGGCGCCTCGGGCGCCAGGACCTGCTCAGTGACGGTGCCGGTGATGTGGGCGGACCACGCCGGACAGAGCTTGACACCTAATAGCACTGCACGGCACCGGATGACTCCTACTTGAAACCCGGAGCTGGACTCCTATCCACAGACTGTGGGCTCCGGTGCCGTGCACCTCGCCGAGGCGGACGGGTCCTCGGTTCGTCGAGAGTCCATGATCGTGATCTGAGCCGTCCGCACGGTGACTTCTCCTTGTAACGCGAGCCAGCGAGCTCTGTCCAGAGACTGACGTCCGTGCGGTGAGCTGGGGCCACGAACTGCTCATCGGATGTCGGGCCACTGAGCCCTTCTATTAGGGCGCTGCGTGACCCCGCACAGGCTCACACGCTGGGCAAACACTGGAACAAGGAGGCTCGATTGGCGATCACGTGCGGCATCGACTGGGCGGAGGACCACCACGACATTGCCCTGGTCGACGAGACCGGGAAGCTGGTCGCCAAGCGGCGCATCAGCGACGATGCCGAAGGCTACCGCCGCCTGCTCGACCTGCTGGCCGAGGCCGGTGACACAACCGAGGACCCGATCCCGGTCGCGGTGGAGACCGCGCGTGGGCTGCTGATCTCCTGCCTGCGCACGACCAGCCGCAAGGTGTACTCGATCAACCCGCTGGCCGTGGCCCGTTATCGGGAACGCCACCGCGTGGCCCGTGCGAAGTCCGACCACGCGGACGCAATGGCGCTGGCGAACATCTTGCGCACCGACGCCGACGTGCATCGGCCGCTGCCGGCCGACTCCGAGCTGGTCCAAGTGATCGCGGTGCTGGCCCGAGCGCAGCAGGACGCGGTGTGGAACCGGGGACAGCTGTCCAACCAGGTGCGTTCGCACCTCAAGCAGTACTTCCCGGCTGCGCTCGCGGCGTTTCAGGTGCGCGGCATCGGCCTGGACTCACGGGAGGCCCGCGCGGTCCTCGCCGCGGCGCCAGACCCAACCACCGCGGCGAAGCTCACCCTGACACGGCTGCAGTCTGTGCTACGCAAATCGGGGCGGCAGCGCAACATCGACTCGTGGGCCAAGCGGCTGCGCAGCATCTTCACCGGTGACTACCTGCACCAGTTGCCGCTCATCGAGCAGGCCATGGGCCGCCAAACTCAGGCCCTGGTCCTGCAACTGGACGCCGCGTGCCGTGCGGCCGATGACCTCGCCGACGCTGTGGCTGAGGCCTTTGCGCAGCACCCGGACGCGGAGATCCTGACCAGTTTCCCCGGGATCGGCCCACTCACCGGTGCCCGGGTGCTGGGCGAGATCGGCGACGACCGCACCCGGTTCCGCGACGCCCGGGGTTTGAAATCCTATGCCGGGTCGGCGCCGATCACCATGGCTAGCGGTAAGAGTCTTGTTGTGCGCCAACGTAAAGTGAAGAATCAGCGGCTCGCGGCTGTCGGCTACGTCTGGATCTTCGGCGCGTTGCCCTCGCCTCAGGTTAAGGAACACTACGACCGCCGACGCGCGGCCGGCGACAAGCACGCCGCGGCGATGCGCAACCTGTTCAACCGGTTCCTCGGCTGCCTGTATCACTGCTTGCAGACCGGCCAGACCTTCGACCCGAGCAAGGCATTCCCAGCCACCTCACCACTGCCCGAACCCGTCGCGGCTTGACAGTTAGCAAGTTCGGATGTCTGTGGGTCGCCGGGTCTGGCGCGGCCCGAGGCGCCGTCGGCGGCGCGAGCACCCCTTCGTCGCGAGGTTGACGAGGAAGCCGCCGACGGCAGCGGCACTGTAGATACGGCTCGTCTGTGGTCGACACCCGGCACCCCGCCGGCTGAACGACCGAGCGGACCTGAGCACTACCGGCGCGGCAACGCGCCCCGAGTGCTGGCCAGTTCAGCGAACAGATCGCTCATCTTCTCCACGCGGTCGAGGACCTCGTCGGCGGTGAACATCAAATCCTCCGGGCTGACGCACGCTTCCACTTCGCGCCAGGTGACCGGCGTGGACGCCGTCGGCCGGTCCCGACCACCCAGCGCGTACGGCGCGACCGTGGTCTTGGCCGGATTGTTCTGCGACCAGTCGATGAACACCTTCCCCGTGCGCAGCGCCTTGGCCATCTTCGCCGTCACCAACTGCGGCGTCTCACCCGCCAGTTGTTCCGCCAGGGCTTTTGCGTACTGCGAGGGCCGCTCCGGGATGCGGGCGCGCACGCCGCAGCACACCTGAAGCCCTTTCGAGCCACTGGTTTTCGCCACAGGGGTCAAACCATCGGCGACCAGGATCTCGCGCAATCGCTCCGCGACGCGGGAGCACTCCACGACGGGGCCCGAGTCAAGGTCGAACACCAACCGGTCCGGCGGCCTCCGCACCGGTCCAGGCCCGACGATCCACTGTGGAACGTGCAGCTCCAGCGCGCCCAGGTTCGCCGCCCACACCAACGCCGGCAGATCGTCGATCAACGGATACTCGATGATCCCCTCGCGGCCGCGGGAGCCGCTGCGGGGCAATCGGGCGGTGCGAATCCACCCCGGGGCGCCGGCGGAGATGTTCTTCTCGAAGAACTGCCGGCCGCCGACGCCGTCGGGGAAGCGGATGAACGTCACCGGCCGGCCAAGTGCGGCAGCAGGACCGGAGCGATGAGCGTGTAGTACTGGATGAGCTGGGCTTTGGTGTAGCCGTCGGGGTAGAGCTTATTGTCCAGGTTGGACGGTGCTCGTTGACGGTCTCCCACCTGCACGGCGATCGTATTTGCTCGCGTCGGCCGGCGGTTGTGGCCTTCGCCGGCCTCGTGCCCGGTGCTGGTGCCGCTGGCAGTGCCGCTCATCGTCCGGTTTTCGGCACGATCACCTCGTCAGGGGAGCGGTCCTCGCGCAGTCCGCGCCAGCTGGTGTGCCGCAACCGGCCCGCGCCGCGGGTGAACTGCCGGAAGACGACCTCGCCGACCAGGGCCGGCTCGACCCACTGCGCCCGCACCACGTCCTCGCGCGGCGGCGTCTCGGCGAACGGATGCTTGTTGCGCCGCAGCGGCTGCAACCGCTCCAGCAGCGCCCGGCGGTCAGCTTCGCTGAAACCCGTCCCGACGTCGCCGATGTAGACGAGGTCAGCCGTGACTGGGTCATGTGCGCCCAGCAGCAGACCGCCCAGCGATCCCGCAAGGCGGTCCTTTCCGGGCCGCCAGCCGCAGACGACGACTTCCCGGGTTTGGATCAACGGATGCTTCAGCCAGGCATCGGTCCGTTTGCCCGGCGAGTACGAGGCCGTCCGGTTCTTGGCCACCAAGCCCTCGTGACCTTCGCCCGCGATGCGCTCCAGCAGCCCGCTGCGGAGTGAGACGGTCGGCGGCCAGTCCCTGCGCGGTGATCGCGGGCACCACCGACACCAGGTACGGGTCGGGCATCGCGATGCTGGTCAGCAGCTCCCGTCGGCGGTCGTACGGTTCGCGCAGCAGCACCTGGTCACCGAGTCGCAGCAGGTCGAACGCGAGGAGCCGCACCGCTACCGGGTCGTCGAACGGGTCGGTTCGGCGGTGGCGTTGGTAGCGGCCGCGACGCTCCTGCAGCAGGCCGAAGTCGACCTGCCCGTCCGAGTTGTAGACGACGATCTCCCCGTCCAGGCGTCGATACGGTCGAGCATGACACGGGCCAGGAACGCGTGATGGGCGTTGAAATGGCCGACCAGAGCCTCACGTAGTGCTGGGATCTTCCCACGCATCGGTCCTCTGGCCAGATCGGCCAGCAGATCGGGGTCGCGTTCCCCGTCGATCAGCGCCTCGAGCATCGCCCGGACCGACTTGGTCATGATGTGCGAGGCCACTACCGACACCTTGACCCCGGAGTCTTCCAGCAACTGCTCCAACCGTATCGCTTCCCGAGTCCTCTCGGCGGTCAACTCGGCCCGGTAGCGCGTCAAGTCACGCAGATGCCGGATCGGCTCGGGAGGCACAAAACTCGGTCGGACCAGGCCGTGCTCGACGAGTTGGGCGATCCAGCCGGCGTCGGCCACGTCGGTCTTTCGCCCGGGCAGGTTGCGCATGTGCCGGGCGTTGAGCAGCCAGGTCTCGAAGCGATGCTCCAGGGCGTAGAACACCGGCTTCCAGTACGAGCCGGTCGCCTCCATCGCCACCAGCGTCACCTCCAGACTGGCCAGCCAGTCATAGGCCTGCAGCACTCCGGCCGCCATCGTGGAGAAGGTCCGTGCCTCGCCGCGTCGGCGGCCGTTGGCCCCCGGGATCCGGACGCATACCTTCATGTCGGCCTTGCCGATGTCGATGCCCGCACATCGCGGATAGACCACATCCATACCGATCGCTCCCTCCGACGCTTCGCTCCCGGAGGCGACTGTCCGGCGGGATCGGCAGGAATCAAGATTCTGGTCTGCGTGCTCGAAGCAACAGGCGAAGGTACCTGAAGGGCAAATCGGATCCCAGCGTCAGACTTCCACACGGGCTGGGTAGCGCCAAGAAATCACGACGTCAGCCGGGCAGCCGCCGGCCATATTTTCCACCCGCAGGGCCCGCCAGGCCCCGGGTCGACTTCCATCTCGACACCGTGAACCTGAACTGACTGCACGCCGCGTTCGTCATCGAGATCACGACACGCCGGGGTACCCGGCCAACCCCACCCCTGAAGACTTGCTAAGGTTTGCAATTGTCGAGTCCTGCGGGAGCGTGTGGTCGGTCCTCGTGCCGAGGACGGACGAGGAAGGATCGACGGCACGAGGGCAACGGTGGACGCGGAGCGGGCACCCGCAGCGTCGGGACCAGTGGCCGTGGATGCGAGGTGGGCGACGTGAGCAGGCCGCTGTACCAGTTGAAGGCAGAGTTCTTCAAGACGCTGGGGCACCCGGCACGGATCCGGGTGCTGGAGCTGCTCAGTCAGCGTGAGCACGCGGTCGCGGAGATGCTGCCCGAGGTCGACATCGAGGCGGCCAACTTGTCCCAGCAGCTGGCCGTGCTGCGCCGGGCGGGGCTGGTGACCACCCGCAAGGAAGGCTCGAACGTCTTCTACTCGCTGACCAGCCCGCAGGTGGCCGAGCTGCTCACGGTGGCCCGCTCCATCCTGACCGGCGTGCTGTCCGGGCAGGTCGAACTGCTGGCGGACCTCCGCACGGCCGTACCGGGCACGGCGGCGGACGGACCGGAGTCGGCAACAGGGGGAAGTTGAGCTGCGGTCACCCCGCCGTCCTCACTCACTGTCGCCGGGCGGGGTGATCGCTCCCAAATCTCGCACGAGGGAGCAGGGGTGTGCTGAGGCTGTGGCGCAAGATCCGCGGTACCGGGCGGGTGGCCGAACCGGCACCCCCTCCGCCGGCCGCTGACCGGCCGGATGCTGCGGTGGGTCTGCGGGGGTCGGTGCAGGTTCGGCACGTGGACGCCGGCTCCTGCAACGGCTGCGAGGTGGAGATCGGCTCCGCGTTCGGGCCGGTGTACGACGCCGAGCGCTACGGCGCGCGGTTGGTGGCCTCGCCCCGGCACGCCGACGCGCTGATGGTGACCGGGCCGGTGACCCGCAACATGGCCGAACCGCTGCGCCGCACCTACGACGCCGTTCCCGGGCCCAAGGTAGTGGTCGCGGTCGGGGACTGCGCCCGCAACTGTGGGGTGTTCGCCGGCGCCTATGGGGTTGCCGGCGCCGTGCACGACGTGATCCCGGTCGACTTGGAGATCGTGGGCTGCCCGCCCCGCCCGGAAGCGATCACCGAGGCGCTGCGGAAGCTGACCGGCCGGTGAACCCCACGGGTGTCGGCCTCGGTGTCGCCGTGGCCGTTGGAGTCCTCGCCGCAGTGGCCGCGGTGGTGGCGCCACAACGGATGCGGACCGCCGTGGTCGGCGTGGGCACGGCGGCCTGCGGCGTGGCCGGCATGGCGGCGGGGATCTGCGCCCTGTCGGGCACGACGTTCTCCTTGTCGCTGCCGTCGCTGTTGCCGTTGGCGGGGGTGATGGTCACTGTGGACGCCCTGGGTGGAGTGTTCCTGGCCATCACCGGCGCGGTCGCGGTCGCGGCCGGCGTCTACGGCATTGGCTACGCCCGCCAAGGTGGCAACGGCCGGTTGGTGCAGGCGGTGGCCCCACTGTTCGTGGTGGCCATGCTGTTGGTGGTCTCGGCGGCCAGCGTGGGCACTTTCTTGGTGTGCTGGGAGCTGATGGCGCTGTGCTCGCTGCTGCTGGTGGTAACCGAGCACCAGCGCCGGCCTCACGTGGCCGAGGCGGGCCGGTGGTACGCGGTCATGACGCACCTGGGGCTGGTGGCAATCCTGATTGGACTGCTGGTGCTGACCGCCAACGCGTCGACGGACTCGTTCCCCGCGCTGCGCGAGGCCGGACAGCACCTACCGCCGACAGTGGCCGCAGTCGTGTTCGTGCTGACTCTGGCCGGCTTCGGTTCCAAGGCCGGGATCCTGCCACTGCACGCGTGGCTGCCGCGGGCGCATCCTGAGGCGCCCAGCCACGTGTCCGCGCTGATGTCGGCGGCCATGGTCAACCTGGGCGTCTACGGCATCGTGCGGGTCGGCCTCGATCTGCTCGGCGGCGGCCCCCGCTGGTGGTGGCTGCTGGTGCTGACGCTCGGGGCGGTCTCGGCGATCTACGGGATTCTGCAGGCCGCGATGAGCACCGACCTGAAACGGCTGCTGGGCTACTCGACCACCGAGAACATGGGCCTGGTGCTGGTCGGCGTCGGTGCCGCCGGGATGTTCGCCGCCGGGGGCGATCGGGTGCTCGCCGGGTTGGCGTTGGCCGCGGCGCTACTGCACGTGGTCAACCACGCGGCGTTCAAGACGCTGCTGTTCCTGGCGGCCGGATCGGTGTTGCACGGCACCGGAAGCAGGGACCTAGACGCCCTGGGCGGTCTGCGCGCGCGGATGCCGGCCACGACGGCGGCGTTCGGGCTCGGTGCTCTCGCCGCGTCCGCGCTGCCGCCGGGTACGGCGTTCGTCAGCGAATGGCTGCTGTTGCAGGCGTTGATTCACGGGCTGCCCGCCTCCGGGGTGGCCACGGCGATCGCGATGCCCCTGTCCGTGGCCGCGGTGGCGTTGACCGCCGGTCTGGCGGTGGCCACGTTCGTCAAGGCGTTCGGCGTCGGTTTCCTGGCCCGCCCGCGCAGCGACGCGGCCCAGAACGCCACGGAGAGCCCGGCCACCATGTTGGCCGGCATGGGTATCGCGGGTGCGGCCTGTGTCGGGCTGGCGTTGTTTCCCACGCTCGTGCTGCCGGTGATCGGCTCGGTGGCCAGCCAGGTGGTCGGCTCCGCCAGCCCCGCGCTGGCGGACGCGGTGACGGTCCGACTGGTCGGTGTGGCGGGTTCGCTGTCGCCGCTGATGCTGACCATCGCCCTGGTCGTCGCGATCGTGCTGGTGATCGGTGTGCTGCGTGCGGTCGCGTCGCGCAGGGCCCGGCGGGCGGCGCGGTTGTGGGACTGCGGAGCCGGACCGCTGTCGGCGCGCATGGAGTACACGGCGACCTCGTTCGCCGAGCCGTTACAACGGGTCTTCGACAACGTGCTGCAACCGGAGACCGATGTGGACGTCACGCACGCCCGCGAGTCCAGCTACCTGGTGGAGGCCGTCGAGTACCGGCGGCGGGTGCCCGACCGGATCGAACGTCGCCTCTACCAGCCGATCCTGACGCTGATCGGTGCGTGGGGGCGGGCTGGACGGCGGTTGGCGACCGGCAGCGTGCACCGCTATCTCGGCTACGGCTTCTACACCGTGTGCGGCCTGCTGATCCTGCTGGTGGTGACCCGGTGAGCGCGCTGGGCCTTGTCGGCGGAGTGGTGCAGCCGCTGCTGGTGGTGGCCGGATCCCCCGTGCTGGTCGGGGTGATGCGCCAAGTCCGAGCGAGGTTGGAAGGCCGGGCCGGTGCCGGGATCGGCCAGTCATGGCGGGACCTGCGCAAGCTGTTCGGCAAGGAGTCGATCGCCCCGCGTGGCACCAGCGAGGTGTTCCGGTTCGCGCCGCTGGTGCTGGTGGCCACCACAGTCGTGGTCGCGATCGTGGTCCCGTTCGTGACCACCGAGTCCGCGCTGGATCCGGTGGCGGATCTGTTCGCGGTGGTGGCGCTGCTGGCGCTGGGCACCGTGGCGCTGGCGCTGGCCGGCCTGGACACCGGCACGGCGTTCGGCGGGATGGGCGCCAGCCGCGAGATGACCATCATCGCCCTGGTCGAGCCGACACTACTGGTCGCGATCTTCGCGCTGTCGGTGCGGGTCGGATCGACCAACCTGGCGGCGATCGTGTCCTCGACCCTGCACGACCCGGCCCGGGTGATCTCCCCGGTGAGCCTGTTGGCCGCGGTCGCCCTGATCATCGTGATCGTCGCCGAGACCGGGCGGCTGCCGGTGGACAACCCGTCCACCCATCTGGAGTTGACGATGGTGCACGAGGCGATGGTGCTGGAGTACGCCGGACCGGACCTCGCCCTGGTCGAGTTGGCCTCGGCGATGCGGCTCACGGTGTTCCTCGGTTTGCTGGCCAACCTGTTCGTGCCGTGGGGAATCGCCACCTCGGCGAGCCCGCTTGCGCTGCTGGGCGGGGTGGTGGCGGTCGCGGTCAAGGTGACGCTGCTGGGCGCGATGCTGGCGGTGGGTGAGGTGTTCTTGGCCAAGGTGCGCTTGTTCCGGGTGCCCGAGCTGGTGGCCGGCTCGTTCCTGCTGGCGTTGCTCGCGGTCGCCGCGTCGTTTTTCCTGGCCTGACAAGGAGTTCACCGTCATCGTGAGTGACACCACCTACGTCCAGCTGCTGGACTTGGCCTGCGGCGGGCTGCTGCTGTCCGCTGTGTTGGTGCTGTGGCGCCGGGAACTAGCCGTCATCGTCAGGATGTTCGCCGCCCAGGGCGTCGCGCTGGCCGCGCTGGTCACGGTGTTGGCCGCGCACGAGGGCTCAGCGGAACTCGGCGGCGTCGCGGTCGGGATCCTGGTGTTGCGGGCGGGTGTGCTGCCCTGGCTGCTGCGTCGGGCCCTGGCACAGGCTGGGCCGGCACGGCGGGAGACCCGGCCGCTGGTCAACGTCGCCACGTCGCTGTTGGCCGCGGCGCTGTTGACCCTGCTGGCCTACGCCGTCTCGCAGCCGCTGGTGGCGCTCGCGCCCTCGCCGGCCACCCACGCGATTCCCGTGGGAGTGACGGTGGTCCTGGTGGGATTCTTCGTGCTGGTCACCCGCCGCCGCGCGCTGTCGCAACTGGTCGGGTTCCTGTTGATGGACAACGGCATCACCACGGTCGGGTTTCTCACCACCTCGGGGGTCGGCCTGATCG
>NZ_KK037166.1:10500119-10504866 GCF_000568255.1 Kutzneria sp. 744 | reverse complement strand
GACTGATGATCACCCTGTTGATGCTTGTTCCCGTGCTGGCGCCGGTGCTGGGCGCCGTGGTGTATCTGGTGGTCGGGTGGCATGTGGCCACCAGGTGGTTCAGTGCCGCCAGCGCTGCGCTGGTGTTGGCCGCCGCGATCGGCACTGCTATCGCGGCGGGCACGGCCGGCCCGCACACCGCGCTGTCCGGCCTGCTGCGGGTGGACGCTCTGTCGGCGTTCATGCTGATCGTGATCGGCGCGGTCGGGTTGCTGGCCACCGCGGCCACCCCGGCGTACCTGTCCGCGGAGATCCAGGCCGACCGCGCGAGCACCCGCACCGCGACCCGGCACAGCCTGCTCGTGCAGGCGTTTCTGGCCGCGATGGCGCTGGCGGTGCTGGCCGCCGACCTCGGCGTGTTGTGGATCGCGATCGAGGCCACCACCATCGTCACCGCGTTCCTGGTCGGGCAACGCCGCGGCAAGTCGGCGGTCGAGGCGGCGTGGAAGTACGTGGTGATCTGCTCCACCGGGATCGCGCTGGCTCTGTTGGGCACGCTGCTGCTCAATTACGCCGCCCTGCACGCCCCCGGCATGCCGGGGTTGGACTGGGCCGGGCTGGTCGCCAGCGCGCACACCCTGGACCCGGGGGTGACGCGGATCGCCGTCGCGCTGCTGGTGATCGGGTTCGGCGCCAAGGCCGGCTTGGCGCCGCTGCACGCGTGGCTACCCGACGCGCACTCCCAAGCCCCGGCACCGGTGTCGGCGCTGATGTCCGGAGTGCTGCTGTCGGTCGCGTTCTACGCGATCCTGCGGGTCAAAGTGATCTCCGACGCCGCGCTGGGAACCGGCTTCGCCCGCACCCTGCTCATCGTCATGGCGCTGGCCTCCCTCCTGCTGGCCGCGTCGCTGCTGCTGGCCCAGCGCGACTACAAAAGGATGCTGGCCTACTCCAGCATCGAGCACATGGGCCTGCTCGCCCTGGGCGCCGCCGCCGGCAGCCCCCTGGCGGTGGCCGCGGTGCTGCTGCACATCCTCGGCCACGGCCTGGCCAAGGGCGTGCTGTTCGTGGGCGCGGGCCGCGTCCTACAGACCACCGGCACCAGCCAGATCGGCGAGGTCCGCGGTCTCGCGGCGCGTCAGCCGCTGCTGGCCGGCTGTCTCGGGTTCGGGGTGCTCGCGTTGATCGGGCTGCCCCCGTTCAGCGTGTTCGCCAGCGAACTGGGCATCGCCCGCGCCGGCTTCGCCACCGGGCTGGGCTGGGCCACCACCGCCGCGCTCGCCCTGGTGCTGGTCATCGCAGCGGCGCTGGTCACCCATACCAGTCGGATGCTGTTGGGCAGCCCACCCGACGGGCCCGGCGCGGCCACCGCCGCGCCCCGGCTGCCGATGTTGGCCGCGGCCGCGTTGGTGGGTGGGTTGGTGGTCTGCGCCGGGCTCGGAGTCACCGCCGGACCGTTGACCGCGTTGTTGCACTCGGCCGCCACCATCCTGACGGGGACACCATGACACGGACTTTCGGCGAGCTGGTCGGCCACCGCCGCACCGCCCAGCTGATCGCCCCCGACGAGTTGCCCGGCCGCGCTTTGTCGCTGCTGGACTCCGGTTACCGGGTGGCGCTGGTGGCCGGTCACGACGACGGCGACGGGCTGCGCGCGGTGTATCTGTTCACCGACGCCGCCACCGACCACCGGGTCGAGCTGCATGTGCCGCTGGACCCGGCCGACCCGCACGTGCCCAGCCTGGCCGGGATGTCCTTTCCTGCCGGTCGGTTCGAGCGGGAGATGCGTGACCTGTACGGGATCGTGCCCGACGACCATCCGCTGCCCCGGCGGCTGGTCCGGCACTTCCACTGGCCGCGGGGCTGGTATCCGATGCTGGCCGAGGCTGGTGACCCGCCCGCGTTCGGCGCCGTCGACGGCCCTTATCCTTTTAGGACGGTCGAAGGCCCTGGGGTGTATGAGATCCCGGTCGGCCCGGTGCACGCGGGGATGATCGAACCCGGGCACTTCCGGTTCTCCGTGGTCGGCGAGACCATCCTCAACCTCAAGGCCCGCTTGTGGTTCGTGCACAAGGGCATCGAGAAACTGTTCCAGGGCCGGCGTGTCAACCAGGCCATCGAGCTGGCCGAGCGGGTCAGCGGGGACACCGCCGTCGGACACAATCTCGCCTTCTGTCTGGCCGTCGAGGACGCGCTGGGCATCCCCGTCCCGCCGGCGGCACGGCGGAGTCGGGCGATCCTGCTGGAACTGGAGCGGCTCTACAACCACGTCACCGACATCGGCGCGCTGTGCAACGACGTCGGGCACGGCATCCTCAACGCCCACGCCCAGCGGATCCGGGAACAACTGATTCCTACTGCCGTCAAACCAAAGTGATCTCCGACGCCGCGCTGGGAACCGGCTTCGCCCGCACCCTGCTCATCGTCATGGCGCTGGCCTCCCTCCTGCTGGCCGCGTCGCTGCTGCTGGCCCAGCGCGACTACAAAAGGATGCTGGCCTACTCCAGCATCGAGCACATGGGCCTGCTCGCCCTGGGCGCCGCCGCCGGCAGCCCCCTGGCGGTGGCCGCGGTGCTGCTGCACATCCTCGGCCACGGCCTGGCCAAGGGCGTGCTGTTCGTGGGCGCGGGCCGCGTCCTACAGACCACCGGCACCAGCCAGATCGGCGAGGTCCGCGGTCTCGCGGCGCGTCAGCCGCTGCTGGCCGGCTGTCTCGGGTTCGGGGTGCTCGCGTTGATCGGGCTGCCCCCGTTCAGCGTGTTCGCCAGCGAACTGGGCATCGCCCGCGCCGGCTTCGCCACCGGGCTGGGCTGGGCCACCACCGCCGCGCTCGCCCTGGTGCTGGTCATCGCAGCGGCGCTGGTCACCCATACCAGTCGGATGCTGTTGGGCAGCCCACCCGACGGGCCCGGCGCGGCCACCGCCGCGCCCCGGCTGCCGATGTTGGCCGCGGCCGCGTTGGTGGGTGGGTTGGTGGTCTGCGCCGGGCTCGGAGTCACCGCCGGACCGTTGACCGCGTTGTTGCACTCGGCCGCCACCATCCTGACGGGGACACCATGACACGGACTTTCGGCGAGCTGGTCGGCCACCGCCGCACCGCCCAGCTGATCGCCCCCGACGAGTTGCCCGGCCGCGCTTTGTCGCTGCTGGACTCCGGTTACCGGGTGGCGCTGGTGGCCGGTCACGACGACGGCGACGGGCTGCGCGCGGTGTATCTGTTCACCGACGCCGCCACCGACCACCGGGTCGAGCTGCATGTGCCGCTGGACCCGGCCGACCCGCACGTGCCCAGCCTGGCCGGGATGTCCTTTCCTGCCGGTCGGTTCGAGCGGGAGATGCGTGACCTGTACGGGATCGTGCCCGACGACCATCCGCTGCCCCGGCGGCTGGTCCGGCACTTCCACTGGCCGCGGTGCTGGAATCCGATGCTGGCCGAGGCTGGTGACCCGCCCGCGTTCGGCGCCGTCGACGGCCCTTATCCTTTTAGGACGGTCGAAGGCCCTGGGGTGTATGAGATCCCGGTCGGCCCGGTGCACGCGGGGATGATCGAACCCGGGCACTTCCGGTTCTCCGTGGTCGGCGAGACCATCCTCAACCTCAAGGCCCGCTTGTGGTTCGTGCACAAGGGCATCGAGAAACTGTTCCAGGGCCGGCGTGTCAACCAGGCCATCGAGCTGGCCGAGCGGGTCAGCGGGGACACCGCCGTCGGACACAATCTCGCCTTCTGTCTGGCCGTCGAGGACGCGCTGGGCATCCCCGTCCCGCCGGCGGCACGGCGGAGTCGGGCGATCCTGCTGGAACTGGAGCGGCTCTACAACCACGTCACCGACATCGGCGCGCTGTGCAACGACGTCGGGCACGGCATCCTCAACGCCCACGCCCAGCGGATCCGGGAACAACTCCTGCGGATCAACGACGAGGTGACGGGTCACAGGCTGCTGCGGGGCGCGATCCACCCCGGCCGAGCCACCCTCGTCCGACCGCCCGATCCCATGGTGCTGGCGGCCATCGGCACCGACATCGCTGAGGTGGTCGCGCTCGCCCTGGACCACAGCGTCGTCCATGACCGGTTTGCCGGCACCGCTGTGCTCACCGCGGCTCAGGCCGCCGACCTGGGCGCGCTCGGCTACGTCGCCAGAGCCAGCGGCCTGACGACGGACGCCCGCCACGACCACCCGTTCCTGACCCCGCCGTTGCCCCGCGCCACCCACAGCCGCACCGACGGCGACGTCCTGTCCCGGTTCCTGGTCCGCGCCGGAGAGGTCCAGGAGTCCATCGCGGTGATCACCGGCGTGCTCGACGACGCCCGCGACCACGACCAGACACCGCCGACGGCGACCCCGGGCCCCGTCTCCGGCTCTGGTGTGGGGATCGTCGAGGGATGGCGCGGCATCATCGTGCACCGCGTCGAACTCGCCGCCGACGGCACCCTGAGCAGGGTGAAGATCGTCGACCCCAGCTTCGTCAACTGGCCCGCCCTGCCGGTCGCGCTGGCCGACACGATCGTGCCGGACTTCCCCCTGGTCAACAAAAGTTTCAACCTGTCCTACGCCGGCAACGACCTGTAGACGGCGCCACCGGAGATGACGAGCGAGCCCGACCCCATGCCGATCGTGGCGTGCGTGGACGGCTCGACGTGCGCGCGGCACGCGGAGCGGTGGGCCACCGCCGAAGCGGTGCGCCGGCGCGTGCCGCTGCGACTGGTGTACGTGCTCCGGCCGCCGCCGGCCGACCCGCCCCGTCACCCCACAGCGACGGGCGAGTACCT
>NZ_KK037166.1:10422926-10499279 GCF_000568255.1 Kutzneria sp. 744 | reverse complement strand
GCGCCGAGGGATCACGCGCTGTAGATGCCCCAGTGCTGGTCCGGGTAGGGGCCGTACGGATAGATGTTGATGCTGACGTCGTGCGTGGTGGAGGCGCCGGGGACGGACATGGCCCAGCCCTGGAAGGTCTCCAGCTCGTTGTCGCCGACGTAGCGCCAGAGCTGCGTGCTGGCGTTCCCGCTGCCGGCGTTCGTGCCGCAGCCCTGGAGGGTGAGGATGTCGTTGGTGCCGGGCACGTAGGTGGCGCACAGCGTGTCGTTCTGCTGGGGCTGGATGTAGAACCAGCCGGGGTGGCTGGCCGAGGGATTGAGATACCAGTACTGGTCCGCGTAGCCGCCGCAGTCCCACTGGTCGATCCGCTGTCCCGTGTAGATGACGTCACCGGGGATGGACATGCACAGATCGGAGTTGGCGTTCAAGATCTCCACCCGAGCGCCCTCGGAGGCCGAGGCGGTGCCCGCGCCGGCGCCCAGCGCGACCACCGTGAGCAGGCCGAGCAGCAGGGCCGCCGCCTTGCGGCTTCTCAGCAGTGAAGCGAGTTTTGTTGGCATCGTGGTCCTTTCACTGTCCGTGATGCCAAGCGTCTCCGCGCCCGGTACCCGTCAGGTACCCCGCCGGTACCCCATGGGTTCTCTCAACCGGGCGCGCAGGACTTCGGCGTCGGGGTGGTGCAGGTCGTCGAGAATGGGCAGGGCCTGCCGCCACGCGTGGTGCGCGGCCGGCTCGTCGTCGGCGGCCCGGTGGGTGTCGCCGAGATCGCGGGAACCGTTGGCGCGTGAACAGAGCCTGCACCGTGATGCGTCCATCCAGGACCTGTTTACCTGCCCATGTTCCAGATATTTCGCGCTCCGCAAAGGATCAGTCGTCCGAAAGCCGCTCTCTCCAGTGAGCGAGGTTGGCATGGGTGAACAAGGTGTCGAGGTGGTCGGCACCTAACAGCCGTATCCGGTCGGCCAGCAACTGTTTGATGTGCCCTGAGTTTCGTGGAGCCGGCTCGCTGGACTTCATGAACCACACCCCGGCGGTCGCCTGGTCAAGCTGTACCACCCGCGGCATGAGAGTGCGGTCCCGCGGGAGAACGACCTGCCCCGTCACGGTTTGGCGATGTACGGACCGGGGCTTGCGTGCGGACGTCAAGGAAGGGGACGCCATCGCGTCCGTCGACGTCCCGTCACCGTGTGGGCCGGTACGCGCCTCATCTTGTCCCGTCTGGGCAAGGTCTTGTATCTCTCGGAGTTCGCCGAGGACGAGGTGATGGTTCACCGGATCAGCCATCGACGCGCCGGATTCCAGTTCGGCAGCTGTGCCTCGCGACCGGCCGCTCTGCCTGGGTTGCGTCCTCAGCCGGTTCGTCGGCCTGATCGGACGTGAACGAACGACCAGTGCTGCGGTTAGTCTCCGGTCAGGGCCGCCGACACCGTCCAGAGGCGTTGTGCAGTGGCCGGGTCGAGAGCCCATTGCTTCACCCCGTGCGGGTGGTCGGCGAGTTCGGCGTCGTCCGGCACTCTGTACGCTTCTTGCGCGTCGTCGAGGTAGTGACCGCCGGTGTGGGCGAACTGCGGTGCGACTGCTGCCACGACGCTCGTGGCCGCTCCCTGTTCGACCGTCTTGTAGGTGAAGATGCCCGCGGCTTCGGCCGCGGCGAGGGATTCCTTCTGGGCCGAGGTGAAGTTCCGCTGCAGTCCGGTCGCGACTCCGCCGGGGTTGACGGCGTTCGCGAAGATTCCGTCGGCCGCCCAGCGGCGGGTTGCTTCCACGGCGAACAGCGAGTTCGCCGTTTTCGATTGCGCGTAGGCGGTCTGAGGGTTGTACGCGCGGCGCGTGAAGTGCAGATCGGCGAAGTCGACGCCGGCGCGCATGTGCGCGGTGGAGCTGACCGAGACGATCCGCGCCTCGCCGCGGTCTGCGGCGCCGCGGGCTAGTGCCGCGTGCAGGCTGGCGGCCAGCGCGAAGTGGCCGAGGTGGTTCGTGGCGAACTGCAGTTCCCAGCCCTGCGCGGTGTAGGCCGGTCCGCCGGTGACGATGCCCGCGTTGTTCACGAGGAGGTGCAGGGGGCCCACCCACTTCTGCGCGAAGCGGCGGACAGACTCCTGGTCGGCGAGGTCGAGCCGGGCGACCCGCGAACGGGGTCCCGCGGTCGCGGCGGCGGTGTTGCGGACGGCCAGGGTCACCTCGGCTCCCGCGGCGGCCAGCGCCCGCGCGGTTTCCGCGCCGATCCCGGATGAGGCCCCGGTGACGATGGCGCGGACGCCGTCGAGGTCGACACCGACCAGGACGTCGTCCGCAGTGCTGGCGGCGGTGAACGGGGTGGTGATGAGCTGAGGTGCGGTCACTCGGCGAACTATACAGACTGAACAGAACTTGTATAGTAAGATCGGATCCCGTAAAGTTGCCGCATGGCCGTTTCCGAAGCTGCGGACGCTGCCGAGACCAGTCGCCGGGACGCGGTGCTCGAGTCGGCACTGCTGACGTTCGCCCGGCACGGGTACCGGAAGACGTCCATGGACGAAGTCGCGCGCACGGCCCGGATCTCCCGGCCGGGGCTGTACTTTCTGTTCGCGTCCAAACAGGACCTGTTTCGGACGGCGGTCACCCAGGCGATCGAGCAGGACCTGGCCGCGGCCGAGGAGATCCTCGCCGACACCGGAAAGCCGTTGCGAGAGCGGCTGATCGGCGCGTTCGACCGGTGGGCCGGCCGCTACGTCGGACCGATGAGCCGCGACGTCCCGGAGGTCATCGAGCAGAACCCGGACCTGCTGGGGACGATCACCCGCACGGCTCCGAAGCGATTCGAAAAACTCGTCGTCGCCGCGGTGGGCGGGCAGGCGGCGACCGGTGTCGCACAGACGCTGATCAGCGCGTCGGTCGGGTTGAAGCACCAGGTGGAGACCCGGGAGGAGTATCTCGGCCGCATGGACACCGCCATCAGCCTTCTCGTCCCCTGAGCGACTGCGACCCAGCGGAGTCTCAGTGTCGTTGAGGCGGAGCGGAGCTGCGGCCTCTACTCCTCATGGACACGCGCCGAACGCCCGCTCATCGGGGCGGTCTCAACGGGTCAACGCAACACCGCGTATCTCCAGGCAGAGAGGACGTGGTGCAACTGAGTGTGGTCACCTGAACTGGCCCCGGTTGGGCCGTCGTTCTTCACCAATATTGGCCCCGCCTTGGTGGTGACCTCGCTGTTCGTGGGGGCAGCGTGTCGTCGCGAATAGTGGCCCCACCCGGGTTGTGATCTTCACGTCGGTGTCGTCGTCGGCGTGGAGGTCGGGAATGGCGCGGTCGAAGGTGGAACTGTTCGAGCAGATCAGACGAGACCGGCGGATCGAGGGACTGTCCATTCGGGAGCTGGCCGAGCGTGTGGGGCTCGAAAACTCGTCGCTGCAGCTCAACATGCGTAGCGGCACTCATTGATGCCTCCCAACAGTCGGGAGGCACGCAGACGTCAACGAGGACCGCGACCGCCGTAGCCAAGACAGGCAGCACGAGGTCTGCCGCCGGTTCTTTTCACGGTGGGAGCGCTACGTGAACATCAACAAAACCTCCTACTACGCCACCCGGCCTGGCGGTGGCCCGAAGCGGCCACGGGGCATACCCGCCATTGCACTACCGGTTCGCTGACCGATCTGCCGATTGGTCGGCTACCGTCCGTCCCAGACGCCCGCCGACGCCATATCCGCGCGTGATCCTTGGGGAAGCCCACTGACCGCGCCCCCACGACTGCACGGATCGGCTCGGCAGGGCGTGACGTCACGCCCGGCAGAGCCGGGCGGCTGTCATCGGCCTGGCGGCAAAGGACCACTTCGAGCTCCGTCCGGTCCGGCCGCGGGATCCGCAGCGTCTCGATGGTGGCCCGAGGTTCCGGCTGGGTCGCGGGCATATGTGCTCGCGCCGCGCTCAATCGCGCAGGCCATGGACGTCGTGGAGATCGAGCACAGTGCCGTTGGCGGCCTTGGGCAGCGGCAGCGAACGCGCGGATGCGGCGTGAATTGCGGTAGTCGGGCGTGCTCAGCCTGCCTGCTCCGGATCTGCTCCGGGCGGTTGGTCGAGCCCGTCGCGTTGCAGCCGGCTGTCCCGCGCACCCGGCGCGGTCTGGCGTTTGGCTGTGGTCCACGTACTCAATCGTGGTGTCGACCTCGTCGAGGTCGCGGCAGCGGAAGATCGGTCATGGCCGTCGGGAGGGCGGCGCAGTCGATTGTGGCGATCAGAGGAACCGAAGGTGCTCGACATCGGACGGAAGCCACACGGACCGCCGAACCCACCACCGGCCCATCGCCGCCACCGGTCAGCAGCGCACACGGGCGGATGAGCTCCAGCCATCGCTCGACCTCGTCGGCGGGAATGTCCCGATCGAGCGCCTCGGCGCAGATCTGATTGAGAATCCGCGCGTTGCGAGGAGTCACCCTGCGACCGTAGAACCTGGGTCTGACATTTCTCGCTCCCTACCGGTTCAGGCGGCCCAGTTGCGGGTGATGAATGCAGCGGCCGCGCGCAGGGCGTGGTCGGCGTCGTCGAGCAGGGCCGCGAAGCCCTGGAAGACGTGCGGCACCTGCGGCCAGACCTGGAGTTCCACGAAGACGTCGTGCTCGGCGGCGCGCGCGGCGAGCCGGACGGCGTCGTCGAGCAGGATCTCGTGCGAGCCGACCTGGATGAGCAGCGGCGGCAGGCCGGTGAAGTCGGCGAAGATCGGGCTGGCCAACGGCGTGGCGGCGTCGCGCTCGCCGAGGTAGTCGTGGGCGCGGGTGCGCAGGCCCTCGGCAGTGAGCGCGGGATCGACGTCAGCCTTGCTGGTCGCGCTGGCACCCGACACCGTCAGATCGGTCCACGGTGAGAAGACCACGGCCGAGGAGGGCTGTGGGAGGCCGGCGTCCTTGAGCGCGAGGAGGGTCGCGGTGACCAGTCCGCCGCCGGCGGACTCGCCGACGAACGCGATCCTGTCGCTGGGCAGGCCGTCGTCGAGCAGGGCTCGGTAGGCGGCCACGGCATCGTCGATGGCCGCGGGGAACGGGTGCTCGGGCGCGAGGCGGTAGTCGACCGAGACGGCCCGGGCCCCGACGCGCCGGGACACGTCCGCGGCCAGGCCGACGGAGTCGGCAGCCGAGCCGAGGGCGTAGGCGCCCCCGTGGAGGTAGAGCACGGCGACCGACGGGTCGATCCCCGGGGTCTCGACGGTCACGACGGGCACGCCGCCGAGTTCGCCCTGCTTGGCCGAGACGTCCTCGGGCAGCGGCGCCGCGGAGATCATCTCGTGGAAGATCACGCGCTGCTCGGCGACGTCGCCGCCGAGGTCGAGCGGGGCGTGGCGCAGGAGTTCGTCGAGGGCTTGGCGCTGCTGCTGGGTCATGGTGGCCCTCTTCGAGTTGGTGGGGAACGGCTCAGGTCAGCGCGGCGGGCCCAGCACGATGTTGCCGTACTTGTCGGCGATCGCCGGGTCGGGCTTCACCGTGAAGCCGGGCGGGCGCGGGGTGGACTTGTCCCGGCCGGTCTCGCGGAACATGCCCTCGATGCCGGCCGGCGTGTTGATCATCAGCAGGTCGGCCTTCTTCGAGGTGATGCGGTAGCCGTGCGGGATCCGCTTGGGCAGGAACACCACGCCGCCCTCGGCCAGTTCGTACTCCTGGTCGTCGCACCACACCAGGGCGGTGCCCTTGATCAGCAGGAAGATCTCGTCCTCGTGCTGGTGCTGGTGATAGGGCGGGGCCTCGCCCTCGCTGACGTCGAAGCGGCCCATCATGAGCTGGCCGTCGGTGGCCGCCGCGTCCAGCAGGATCGCCAGTGTGCCGCCGTCGAGCCAGTCGAGTTGTTGCTGCTGCTCGGGTTGCGCGAGGTAGGCCATGCTCATTAACCGGACGATATCGTCCGATTGATCGGACTGTCAACGGACCGGCATCATCGACGCCGTGATCGAGCGACGGGCCAACGACGGCGTCCGGCAACGGGAACTGCGGCGGGACGCGGCGGACAACCGGGACCGGGTGCTGGCCGCCGCCGGCGCCGCGGTCCGCCGGGAGGGCACGGCGGTGCCGATGGCCACCGTCGCGGCGGACGCCGGGGTCGGCGTTGGCACCGTCTACCGTCACTTCCCGTCCCGCGAGGCGCTGCTCGGCGCGCTGACACATCGATCGTTCCAACTCGTGTTGGACGCGGTCACCAGTGCCGCCGAGGCCGATCGGCCGGGAATCGAGGCCGTGCGCGGCTTTCTCGACCGGACCATCGAGCACGGGCCCGATCTCGTGCTGCCCCTGCACGGCGGGCCGCCGGTGCTGGACCCGGACACCGTCGCCCTCCAGACCGAGGTGCACCGCCGGCTCGGCTCCCTGCTGCGCCGGGGCCAGCGTGACGGCACGATCCGGAGCGACGCGCGCACTGCCGATGTCGTGATCTTCGGCGCGCTGCTGGCCCAACAACTCCCCCACGTCCCCGACTGGCACCGCACCGCGCGCCGGCTCGTAGACATCTACCTGGCCGGCCTGGCACCGACAAACCCGTGCCGCTCCGACACATGATGACCTGACCAGCAGGTGATCGACTCCGGGCCGAGCCACCGCCATCGTGAGGCAGAGCGGGCCGCCTAAACCACTGGGTGCCGGGTGAGGGCCTGGGTAACGAGACAGGAAAACTCCTGGTACGTCGGACGTTGCACCGCAGTGCGGTCCTCGGGTTCGAACTGCATCTGTCGGCGGTGCGCAACTCCGGACTGCGAGCCCTGACGCAGACTTTGACCGAACAAACCGCACCGTGCCGGCCTGTGGGTTCCAGAAGTCGGCCACCGGCGCTGATCAGTAGTTTCACGTGGCCCGTTCGTGCTCGTTGACCAGGCCTCCGAGAAGCCGCTGTCGCTTGATCTGCGGAGAGTTGAGGTCTGCGACGGGGTAGGTCGGGCGGAGCTCGCGTGCCCAGCTGGAGTGCCGACTACGTGAGATTGGGCCAGGTATCGACGCGGTTGCTTGAGAACGTGCCACCTACGGCGGTGGACGGCGACCTGGAAGTACGCCGGCACCGAGGTGACCAGACCGGACCGGGACCTGGCGTCGATGCCGATGGCCGGCTGCGAACCGGTTCGCCGGTTCTCCTGACACCGCGCGCAGCGGCACCGACGCGGATTGCAGTACCTCGTCAGCACCGGCCGGATACGTTGTGTCCCAACCGATCCGGCTGCGGTTCCGTATCGGCGGCCAGGCCCGAGAGCACACCGGACTTCCTGGCACTGGTCGTACGGCGACAGATACTGGGCCACCCTGACCGGCGCGACCGCGTGCTACGACGTGATCGACCCGCCACGACCCGCCATTGAGTCCAATATGGACCAGCGGCGGGTGCCCGGACGCAGTGCCCACCGCAGGTGAACAACTGGCTCCGGGACCACTCCCAGCGGTATGTTCGGCCTGATGCGGGTTGGTCCAGGGGTCTCATGGCACGGTTCGTCGCGTTCATCCTGTGTATCGCGACCTTGGCCGCATGTAGCTCGGAGCCCGAGGACCAGCGGCCGTCGCCGACGGTGTCCGCCGGCGAGGTGGAGAACCGGCTGCAGGAGCACCTCACCCGGGCTCGTGACAGCGGTGTTCGGCACTGATGTCACCGTGTCCGGGCCCGCGGTGACCCGTACTCCGGGCTGCGGCAACGCAGGCCCTGACTGGGCTGTCACGCCACGCGCCGAGCTCAAGGTCTCGGCCGGCGACCGCGACCGGACCGACAAGTACTTCGACGACGTACAGATCTGGCGGTCCAGCAACGGCTTCGGCAAGGAAGTCGGGCACTCGGGCAACTCGGCGAGTCCGGTCGAGGAGTACGACCTGGAAGGCCCCGACGGCGTGCTGATGACCACCCAGGTGCACCGGGACACCAACCAGTTCAACCTCGTGCTGACCGGCCCGTGCGCGTGGCCACCGGACCGCCCGGACGGCCCGGCCTCCGGACAGCTCAAGCCCCTGCCCGCACCGAGTGAAAAGGCCAAGGCGGACGTCGACGTAAACAGCGAGGTTTGCAAGTCACCACGGCTCTACGTCTTCGACCCGGCCGCTCCCCCGTACGCCGGTCCCGGCCCACATCCCCTCACGATCCTCAACTACGGTCCGCGGAACGTCTCATTCACGCACGAGAAAGTCGCGGAGCCCGCCGGCTGGCTGGCCGGCGCCGCGCAGTCCCTGTGGGGTTCCATGAGCCCGTCACCGGTGCTGACCAGTAGCTTTACGCGACCCGCTCGTACTCGTTGATCAGACCCCCGAGTACCTGCCGCGATGTGATCCGCTGGGGCATCGAGGTTCATCGTGGGGTGAGTCGGACGGGGTGGGCGAAGCTCGCGAGACCGGTGCGGCCGGCGACCGTGGTAATGCCGAACGTACTCAGCCAGCACGGCGTTGAGACGCCGCTCGCTCAGGATCAGCACGCGATCGGTGAGTTCGGATCTGGCTGTGAGCACGAACCGTTCGGCGTAGCAGTTCGCGCGTGGGCAACGTGGTGGGATCTTGAACTCGCCGACCCGCTCCCCCAGGTCCATCACGAGACGAGCCGCTAGAAATTTACTGCGGCAGAAACTTACTGCTACGATACTTTTATAGCCACCGCACCATCCCGGTCGGCACACGCGGGAAGGACCCAGATGAGTGTCATTGCGCTGCAGGCGGTCGGGCTCTTTCTGGCCGGCACGCTGGCCGGCGAGGAGTTCATCGTCCGGTACGGGGTGCAGCCGGCCCTGCGTCGTCTCGACGACCGTGCACACGTCGCCGCCCGTGTTGCCTTGGTGCGCGCCCTGCGCATCGTCGTCCCGATCATCATGCTGCCCACCGTGCTCGTCGCCGTCGCAGTGGTGATCGTCGACGCCGGAGGCGCCGGCGCCGGCTGGCGCTGGGCCGGCACGGCGGCGCTCGGCGCGTTCCTGCTGTTCTCCTTTCTCGGCACGGTGCCTCTCAACATGAAGGTCGCCGACTGGCAGCCCGACAACCCGCCCGCCGACTGGCGGACCACCGTTCTGCGCTGGCAGCGCATCGACGTCTTGCGCTCATCGGCGGCGATCATCGCTTTCCTGTGTCTGGTCGTGGCCTTCGCGGCGCAGGCGTCATGACCGGTCACCCAGTCGCTGAGGGGCTGCGCGAGCGCAAGAAGCGCGCGATGCGCCGGCAGTTGTCCGACACCGCCACGGACATGTTCCTCCAACATGGCTTCGACGAAGTGCGTGTCGTCGACATCGCCGAGGCCTGCGGTGTCTCCGAGAAGACCGTCTTCAACTACTTCCCCACCAAGGAAGCCCTGCTCCTGGACCGACTCGAAGCCACCGGGGACGCGCTGCGCACCTACCTCGCCGACCCCGCCCTCCCTCCGGTCACCGCGATGCTCCGCGTCCTGGACGAGGACCTGGACAGGCTCGCCGCCGGCTTCGCCGCCGCACCCGACCTGGAACAGGCCCTCGGCCGGTACCGCGGCTTCGGCGACCTCGTCCGCACCACACCGTCGCTGCGGACCTACCTCAACACCATCGCCGACCGGTACGTCGGCGTCGCCGCCGAGGTGCTGGCCGCCCGAGCCGGATACCGTCACGACGACCCCGAGCCCCAGATCACCGCCGCCGCGCTGCTCGGCCTGTGGCGCATCCAGTTCGCCGGCCTGCGAAGCCGCCTCCAGCCCGGACGGCCCGTGCCGGACTCGATCACCGCCGTGCGCGACGACGTCCGCCGTGCCGCAGCGCTGATCGAAAACGGCATCGCCGAATTCCCGCCGGCCGCCGGCGCACGCGAGACCTGAGTCCCGGGCAGTCGGACGACACGACGTGCCGATTCCCGGTCAGCGCCTCGATACCATCGCGGCCACGGCTCGCAGCCGACGCCGCATCGTCATGGTCCTGCTCGCGCTGGCGCTGGATCATGGAACGGTGGATCGGCAGCTGCCGCCGACATCAAGGTCGACAGACGAGACCGACTCGGCGGAGCCATCCACGAATACCGGCAGGTCGCATAGGGCGGCCGGGTTTCGGGCACCCGCACGGGCTGGTCGGGGTGGTGGGGCAACGCCGCTGGGATGCCTTGTTTCTCTTTCACCCCAACGATTCCGGCGCTGTCCTACAGCTGGCGGAAGAGCCTGCCCGTTTTCGTGCCGCATCCCGCGAACCTGGAGATGCCGACCGGGGACCGAGTTCGTCTTCCGTAGCAGCCCCAACTTCGTGGGACCGTCGTCCCGCGCCGCAGGACTCAAGTCCTTCACCGGGAATCTGGAGGCGGATCGCTAGTGTTGCCGCCAACGCTGGGCAGTGCTGGGTCCACCTGCGATGCGGACGCCGGCCACGTCGATGACGGTGCCACCCCGTGGGGCGGAGCGGGCGAACACGGAGGTTGGTAACCCGGGGGCGGCATCGGCTGACCGAAGGACGGCGGCGGCTGATATCCAGGTGGGGGCATCGGGTGACTCGGCGGCCGATAGTCCGAGGGTGGCCCGAAGTGGAGGAGCCGTTGTTGTTGTCGGGCCGCTCGCATAGCGCGGAAGTACCCGTGAGACGTGGGCAGTGCGAGCAGCACGGCCGACCCGGTGGCGAGCAGAATCGCGGCCCAGGCCGCCATCTGAGTCAGGACCCGATACCAGAGCACCGAGTCGTACGGCCCGATGACCAGCAGCCCGATGTTGAAGCAGACCGTCAGTCCGCCGAGCACCCATGTCAGCACCCGCGCCGCCGGCCGCCCTCGGCCGCCGAGGATCGCCAGCAGCAGGCAAAGGAAGCTGAAGACCACCGCCATCGCGGCGTACAGCACCAGGCCGACCGCGGCGAGCTCGCCTGCCGCGTCGTCGCGGGCGCGGTCGCTCTCGTAGTGTCCGAGTTCGGGGATCGCGAAGAGCGCACCGATCGCGCCGACCAGGGCAAGTGCCGCGACGCCGGCGAACAGATAGCTGCCCGCGAACACCGTGGCCGGTGGTTTCCGGTCCGTACGCGCCGCCATGGTCGTCACGCCGCGCTCCTGTCCGCAGGCCGCGTGCGGCGGCGGTGCAGCAGCCAGGCCCCCGCCACCAGCCAACCCGCCAGCGGCAGGGCGGCGAGCGGGTAGAACCACGGGTTCGACGTCGCCGGAGCCGGCTTGGCGAAGGCCTCGACGGGTGGCTTGGAACTGGTCAAGCCGCCGAACCACATGTCCCGGCCGGCCTGGTCCGGTTTGTACAGCGCGCCGGCCACCGCGCCGGCCATGTCCGGGTGGTCCTTGGTGAAGGCGGCGGCGCTCACCCTGTCCTGGTTGATCCGGCTGAAGTCCACCCCGCCGTAGACGTAGGTGTTGGTGTAGACGGTGTTGCCCTCGGTGGTGGTGTGCGTGACGGTGAACTCGCCGTTCTTGTAGGACTGGACGTACTGGTCGAAGACCTGTCGCGGGGTCCACGGCACCCGGGACTGCCAGCGGCTGATGTCGCCCTTGCCGATGAGGTCGGAGTACGCGGTGTGCTTGATGGCGCTGCGCTGCCGGAACCACTCGGCGGCCACCCGGCTCGCGTACACCCGGCGCAGGTCGGCGTACTCGGGCGCGTGGTTCACCGCGTCCTGCACCCGCGGCAGCACCGTCGTCTTGTACACCTGCTCGTTGTGCCGGGTGGTGGCCGGGTCCTGCTGGCCGCAGTCCGCCCCGACCCCGGCCGCCTTGACGTAGTCGCTCTCCGTCTCGACCCGCAGCGGGGTGTCCAGGATGTAGAGCTCGTCGCCGTTGTCCCGGACCGTCGCCGTGTCGGGCACGATCCAGTTCCGCATCTGCAGGCACGGCGAGTCGCCCTGCATCGCGTCCCAGAACTGCTTGCCGGCCGGGGTGTCCGGGTGGATGAGCTTGGCGACGGTCTTCTTCATCTGCAGGTCCGCCTGCAGCAGCACCCGCCCGGCGTCGGTCCTGCCGAACTGGGAGTCGATGATCCGGTCGGGCTCGTCCGGATTGAGGTTCACCCAGAACTTGTCGGGGCTCAGCTCCAGCCAGGTGAAGAAGGAGTCCGAGGCGAGTTGGGCCGAAGCCTGGCCGCCGAAGGACTGCGCGTCGGCGGGCAACGCGTCCGCCTTGAACGCGTACTGCACGCCGGAACCGTTGTGGTAGGTGTCCGAGACGTACCGCAGCTGCAGGGTGGAGAAGTCCACGCCGCCGAGATCGGGTTGGCTGTCAGCCGAATCGTCCACTCCGGCGCTGGCGTCCTGCGCGGTGAGCCACTGGTTGGCCACGCCCTGCGTGACCGCCTCCCCGTCCGAGTTGGGTGCGGTGGCGATCGCGTCGGCCAGTGGGCCGACGGCCGAGACCTGGCCGGGAGCGGTCAGTGGGGCGCCGCCGCCGGCCGGGCCGCCCTTCGGATCGGGCGACGCCGGAGCGGAGACTCCGCCGGTGCCCTCCTCCGGCGGCTGCTGGCCGCCCCAGTTGTCCGGCATCACGGGCTGCGCGAGCGCCGGCCAGTACACGATGGGGACCTGGATCCCGGCGGCCTTGGCCTCCTCCTGGATCATGGCGCGCGACTTGTCGTCGGGCATCTTCGCAAAGACGTAGTAGAGCCGGCAGCCGGTCGCCTTGGCGATCTGGATCAGGTCCTGGAGCTGTTCGCGGCCGGCATCGGTGTCGATCGAATTCCCGGACTTGAGTTCGAGAATCATCTTGAGCTTGGTCAGATCCGTGGCGTCCAGCGGACGGTTGACCTTGTGTAGCTTCGACTTCAGCTGCGCCTTCAGCTCGGGCGACAACTGCTCGCCGTACTTCCATTCCCCCTGTGACAGCACGGGATCCGCGGCGATGGCCTGCTTCTTGTAAGCCGGCTCGAATCCATATTTGCCGTTGGTCGGGCCACCCTTGCTCTTGTTGTTCTTGATGTTCACGTACTGCGCGCGCCACGCCGGCCACTGGCTCGCGTAGGCCTTGAACTCCTTCCACCGGGCGAGCATGTAGGACTCGCTCCGCCAGGGATACGTGGCCTTCCCGGACGCGTCCGTCACCGGGCCCACGCCGGCGAGTTCGTCCGCCGTGGGCTCGGGGGTGTTGTCGAGCGCCTTCTCGTCGCCGTACACCACTTTCGCGTATATCTCCCGCCACACGTCCCAACCGGGCTGCGTCTGGAGGTACCGGCCCCAGGCGGCGTACATGTGCTGCCAGGTGCCGTCCTTCTGCGCGGCCGGGTCCTTGGCGATCTTGTCCAGGTCGGCTTGAGTGGGCATGGGCACGTGGAGGAGCGCGCTGTGGTCCTCGTACTCGTACACGCCCTGGGTCTGGATCGTCGGCGTGTCGCCGGATCCGACCACAGCGCCGGGCGGCACCGCGGACGGGTCGGCCGCCGCCGGCGCCGCGATGAACGTGGCCACCAGGCCGATGACGGCAGCGACGACCCGCACGCGAAAGCGGCTACGGGAGCGCGACAGGAGAGCCTTCGACACAGACTCAGTCTCCAGAGCCGGTCGGACGGCCGTCAACCTCCTACGAGGGAGTCACGCGAGGGAGTCACGGGCTACCAGGACGTCCATTCCTGGAACAACCCACCGAGCAGCTGACGGTCTCTCAGCTTGAGCATGCGCGCCAGATTCAACAGCGGAGTGTAGGACGCCTTGACGTCAAGCCGCTGCACCCAGCAGTACCCCACGAAGGGACTGTGTCCGTCGGGCTCGCCCGGCGTGTGCTCCCAACGGGACGGTCGTGCCCGCCGCAGCACCTCACCCCAGTACCACGCGGCATTCTCGGCGAAGTTGGCCCGTTCCGGTGACCGGAACAGCTCCTCGGTCGGCGTCGCCTCGCTCACGACAGCGGCCAGGGCGTCGATCGAGTCGGCGGAGAAGTCCCACCGGTCGGCCGGACCGTGGCTGGCGGCCCAGTCCGGGAACGCGCGCTCCCGCTCGGCCAGCCAATCCCGCAGGAACAGCGAATTCGACGGTGGCGGCGGATACGGCAGATCAGGAAGGACGAAGCCGCGCTCCCACTCGTCGAGACGGCGACGCGCTTCCTCCTCCGGATCGGTAGGCATGACGGGAGTCTAGGCCGAACCGGCGGCTCGGTGAGTCCGGTCCGGATTGAGCCAGTCCGGTGAAGCAGCCGAAAGTCACCCCCCGGCGTCGACGACACCGGTACCTTTCCCCCACTCGCACCCTCCACAAGGGTCGTGACACCCGAGGGGGACCGATGCAGGGCAAGCCACGCGCCGTCTCGGCCGTCATGATCGTGTTGCTGGCACTGGCCTGCGTCGCGATCGGCAGCGCCGTCGCCGAGGTGCTGCGCTACCGCGATCTCGCCGACACGCTCGGCGGATTCGAGCAGTCGACGGCCGAGCTGGGCTCGAAATCCGGCATCAACATCCAGTTCACCCAGCTCCCGTCGATCGCCATCGGGCCCACCATCACCGTGGTGGTCGTGCTGGCGGCCATCGCGGCCGGCCTGGTCACGCTGGCGCTCACGCTTCGGCAGCCCCACCCACGGGCCCGGGTGATCACGCTCGTGGCGGCGGGAACGCTCGCCGTGCTGGCCGTCGCCCAGGCCGGGATCGCGCTGACCACTCAGCTCGCGCTGAATCAGGTCGACGCCGAGTTCCAGAGCATGCAGCAGAGCCTGGGCGCGCAGTACCAACACGTGGGAGCCATGCCGGCGTTCGGGGACCTGCTGCCGAGTTGGCCGTACTACGTCGACTACCTGACCTCAGCCCTCGCCGTCATCGGGTGCGCCGCCGTCATCGTGCTGCTGGCCACACCGGGCGCGAGGACCTGGTTCGCAGCCGCCAAGACCGGCCCGTCCGTGTCGACCGAACCACCGTCGGCCGACCTGCCCGGCGCCGCGCCAGTGGCGGCCGTAGTGGATACCCAGACCATCGTCTCGGATCCGTGGCTGCGGTCGATCGTCAGCGAGCTGATGAGCGGCCCACGAAGCCTTACCGACCTTCAGACGGGGCCCCTTGGCACGAATCCCGAGGTGCTGAACTGGCGGCTGTGGGATCTGATCAACGCCGGCGTGGTGAGCCAATCGCCCTCGTCGACGTCCACCGTCTATGAACTGACCCCACGCGGTGAGCAACTCCGGACGATGCTTGCCGAGGCCAACCGTGCGGATCAGGGAAACAGGCCCGTCTAGTAGATTGTCGCGGCTAACTCTTGGGGTATAGGTGGCGGAGTTTGACGCGTGCGTCGTCGGTGGTGAACTGCCAGCGGACCTGGCGTTGCTCGGTGTTGATGGCGTGTTGCCAGGCGGCGAGTTCGGCGTTGAGCGTGTCGAGGTCGTTGATGCGGCGGTCGAGGCATTGCCGCGACAGCGTGGACAACTCGATCTCGGCGATGTTGAGCCAGGACCCGTGTTTGGGGGTGTGGTGAATCTCCAGGCGCTGGGCCAGGGCGAAGGCCTCGTCGGGTGCGAAGGCCTCGTAGAGCGAGGCGATGCCGTGGGTGTTGAGATTGTCCATGACCAGCACCACGGTCTCGGCGTCGGGATAGTCGACGGTCAGTAGTTGTTTGAGCTGCTCAGCCCAATCGATCTTGGTCCGCCGGGCCAGGGCGTGGACACGGCGCCACCCTTGCAGGGGCTCGACCCACACGAAGATCGAGCAGGTGCCACAGCGGACGTATTCGCTGTCCTCGCAAGCGTTCTGGCCTGGCCGGGCGGGGAGCGGGTCGCGGACGTGGCCAAGTAGCTGGAAGGGTTTCTCGTCCATGCACACGACCGGGCGGGCGGGGTCGTGCGGCCGGGCGTAGACCGCCAGCACGTCCTCCATGCGGGCGGCGAACTCCGCGTTCGCCCGTGGCGGGATGTTCCAGCACTTCCTCAGATGAGGGCGCAGTTCCGTTTTTTTAGGACCCGGCCGATGGTGGAGTGATCCAGGTTCGGGATGTCCTCGGTGAGTTCGACGTGTTTTTCCAGCAGCCGCAACGACCACCGGGCATGCCCCGCGGGCGGCTGGGAGCACGCCAGGGCAATCAGCCGGGCCTCCACCTCGCCGGTCACCGGGGACGGCACCGGTGGAAGGTCACGCTTCTTCCGCGAGATCGTGGCAAGGACATCGCCACCGGTCTCAGCGAACCGCCTGGCAACCAGCCGCAGCATCTCGCCCGAGACCCCGAGTCGGGCCGCGATCACGTCCTTCGGATCGGGTTCGCCCACCGAGGTGTCCAGCGCGAGCAGCACCCGTGCCCGCCTGATCGTCGATGCCGGATGCACACCCGTGGTGGTCAGCCGGCTCAACTCTTCACGATCCCGCGCCGACAACGTGACCGGCCGCTTCATCAGTGAGGCCATGGCAAAGTCCTTGTCCGGCAGGGAAAGGGACCTGCCGGACAACAGCCTCCCAGTCACAGGCACCACAACTAAGCAGCGACACGCTACTAGTGGCTTGTCCCGCAACCTTGGTCGGGTAATGCGTCCAGGTCCGGATCGGTGAGTCGGTCGCGAACCCGGTCTTGGGCTGGGCGCGGGCGTTGCGCCAGCGGACATACGCCGCGATCGCGGCGTTCTGCTCGGCGTGACTGCGATGGTCGGTCCCGCCCAGCGCGAAGTGCCTCAGGGCGGCGAACTCGGCCTCGATCCAGTTCAACCACGACCCGTAGGTCGGCTAGGACACAGCTCCACCTCGTTGCCGGCGCACCACGCGCGGACGGAGGCACTCGACGCTCTCGCCGCCGATCGCGATCCGCTCGCTGTCCACTTCGGACTGAGCGGCCAGCCACCACAGGCCGGTGTAGCAGTCCTCCAGCGGAGCCGGAAACGGCGTGCTCAGGCGCCAGCCGGTATTCCACGTGTGGTGATCCTGCTGCGTGGCAACCAGTGTGCCAGGCGCAGGCCCGGATGGAAGGCGGATTCGGGCATCGCGCGGACTCCGTTCAGCACTCCCCAAAGGGACTTTCGGTGATCCGGTCAGGCGGTCGGTCAGGCCGCGAGGTCACCACGCCGGATCAGGAGGCCAACACCCGGTGGAGCCAGTCCACCCGGCCGCTTCCGCCGCCTGGGAGACCGGTGCCTGCGGCACGAATCCGGCGAACCAGTGGAAGCCACCGGGCCACACGTGCAACTCGGCCCGGCCGCCGTGGGCCCAGATCCGCGAGGCGTACGCGACGGTCTCGTCGCGGAAGGTCTCCGCCGAGCCCACGTCGAGAAAGGTCGGTGGCAGACCGGACAGATCGGTGGCGCGGGCGGGCGCGGCGTACGGCTCGACGTGCGCACCGCCACGCCGGTCACCGAGCAACGCAGTCCAGCCGAACTCGGTCGACCGGTGATCCCAGAGCCCAGCCCGGCCATCTGGATCGACGAGACCGTGTCGTTGCGGTCATCCAGCATCGGGCAGAGCAGCATCTGCGCCAGTGGACGCACCGTCCCCGGTCCCGGGCCAGCGACGTGGTGGCCGCGGCCAGGCCGCCGCCCGCACTGCCGCCGAACATCACGATCCGGTCCGGGTCGACGCCGAAGCCCTCGGAATCGGCCACTGTCCACAGCCGTACTAGCGGGAGCACATTCTCAGCACCGACTCAGCTCGTGATCAATGCTCGGAATCACGAGCTCCTTCACTGTGGCAAGTAGATTTGAGCGCGAGCTTGGAGAACGGACGTGAGCATGCCGTTGACCCTGGATTCAACTGGGGGGACAAGGGGTCGCGGGTTCACATCCTGTCGTCCCGACGGTCGAGAGGGTCCTCGCAGCTCAGGCGCTGTGAGGACCCTCTTTTTATGATCTTGTTCCGTTCGTCGAGCTCAAGCACGGGCCGGTGCGGGCTGCCACTGTAGACCGTTTCCGCGCGCATCCGCTCATGCCGGGCTGAGGAAGTGGTTCCGCGACGGCGGTCAGGTGGCGCGCAACAGGCCGTTCTCCCAGGCCCATACGGCGATCTCGACGCGATTGCGCAGGCCCAGCTTGTGCTGGATGCCGGCGACGTGGCTCTTGACGGTGCTCAGCGAGATGAACAGCTCGGCGGCGATCTCCTGGTTGGTGCGGCCACGGGCGACGGCGCGGGCGACCTCGGTCTCGCGGTCGGACAGGGCGCGGGGCACGCCGCTGCGGGAGGTGGTGATGGCGGTGAGATGGCGCAGCAGGCGGACGGTGATCGAAGGCGAGACGAGGGCGTCGCCGGCATGGGCGGCGCGCACGGCTTCGACCAGCAGGCCGGGACCGGCGTCCTTGAGGACGAAGCCGGCGGCGCCGCCGTGAAGGGCGCCGTAGACATACTCGTCCAGGTCGAAGGTGGTGACCACGACCACCCGCAGCGGATCCACTACGCCCGGACCGGCCAGGGCGCGGGTCACCTGGATGCCGTCGACGCGAGGCATGCGGATGTCGACCAGGCACACGTCGGGGCGGAGGCGTCGGGCCAGGGCCACAGCTTCAAGGCCGTCGGCGGCCTCGCCGATCACGGTGATGTCGGGCTGGTCCTCCAGGATCAGCCGCAACCCGCGGCGGATCATCGCCTGGTCGTCGGCCAGCAGCACGGTGATGCCCATCAGCGTCGGCCCGCCGGAACGGGCAGCCGGGCCACCACGGACCAGCCGCGTTCTGGACCCGGACCGGCGGTGAGCGTGCCGCCGAGGGCTTCGACGCGTTCGCGGAGTCCGATCAGTCCGTAGCCGCCGCGGTGACGCATGGCCGGCGCCGGGGCGTCGTCGGCGACCTCGACGGCGACATGCCCCGGTTCCTGGCTCACCTGCACGGTGGCGCGACCCGCGTTCGGGGCGTGCCGGACGACGTTGGTCAACGCCTCCCGCACGACCCGGTGGACGGTGCTGGTGATCTCGTACGGCCACTCCGACTGGTCTTCGGGCAGCTGCAGGCTCACGGCGGGCCCGTGCCGGGCGAAGCGGGCCACGAGATCGGAGAGGTGCTCGGTCCCGGCCGGCGCGGCGTCGCCGGCGTGACGCAGCAGGCCCACGACCCGGCGCATCGCAGCCAGCGCCTCGGAGCTGGCCGTCTCGATGTCGGCCAACGCCTCGTCGAGCTGCTCCGGATGCCTGCGGCGGGCGATCCTGGCGGCCTGCGCCTGCACGACAACGCCGGTGATGTGGTGGGCAACGACATCGTGCAGTTCCCGCGCCAACTCCAGACGTTCGTCGCGGCGAACCTGGTCGATCACTGCCAGCCGGCGGATCCGGCGCAGCCTCAGCGCCAGGCCCGTGGCGACGGCCAGCAGCCAGCCCAGCCCATTGGCCAGGACCACACCCGAGTGCAGGGGCGAACCATGCGCGGTGAGCAGACTGCCCGCGGCCACCCCGAGACCGCCGACCGCGACGCCGGTCGCCGGTAGCGGCGGCAGCGTCCGGACCGCGGCGGCCACCAGCACCGACAGCGCCAGGGCCATGGCGGGCCCTGGTTCTCCCGGCCAGCCGGTGAATCCCACGACGACAACGGCAACCGCGGCCACGGCCAGCGCCGCGACCGCCGGACGGGCTGGATCACGCCGGCCCACCAGCGCGATGCCGCACACCACGGCCCCAACGGCCAGGTCGAACTGCCAGTAACCCGCGCCCCAACTCGTCGCGATGCGCGCAGCCTCAAACCCGAGCGCGGCAGCGAACACCACCCCGAACACGACATCTGCAGCGATCCTCGCCAGCCGCCCCCACACGTTCACGCGGCCAGGCTACGGAGTCGTGCCCGGGGTGGAGCACTGGCCGAAAGTACGAACGCGGGCCCATCAATCGTGCTTTGCCCTGATGCCGACTGTCGGTCCGGCTGGCCAGGATCGACGGCCATGTCCACCCAAGACACTCCGGTCGACCGCGGTCGAATCGTGGCCCTCGACGTCGTCCGCGGGTTCGCGCTGTGCGGGATCCTGCTGGCCAATGCGCAGCCGATAGCCGCCGAGGGAGGGTTCGCCGCCACCTCGGGACAGGTGGTGGATCCGGCCGGGTTCGGGCTGTTCGTGGAGCAGCGCTTCATGCCGATCTTCTCGCTGCTGTTCGGTGTCGGCTTCTCCCTCCTGCTACGCGCCGCCGCCGGCCGCACCCCCAGCCCTCGACTGCTTCTGCTGCGCCGGTTGCTGGCGTTGTTGGTCATCGGTGTGGCGCACTTCGTGTTCCTGTGGCACGGCGACATCCTGTCCACCTACGCCGTTATGGGCCTGCTCGTGCTGCTGCCATCCACCTGGCTGCCCCGCGCCGCCGTCGCCCCGCTCGGCACCGCCTTCCTCGCCACATCACTGCTCACCGGCGACGGCCGCTTCACCTACGTCGCCGGCCTGTTCCTGCTCGGCTCCGCCCTGGTCCGGTACGACGTCATCGACCACACCGTCCGGGGTGTGCGCCTGGCGGCCCCGGTGCTGGCCGTCGCCGCCGTGCCCGCCCTGTGGTGGCAGTCCGGCCTCTCGTCCACCGACCGCCACTTCCCGCTGGCCCTCGCCCTGACCGGCCTCCTGCTTGCCGGGCTCTACATCTGCTTGATGCTTCTCCTGCTCCGCACCCGCTTTGGGCCCGTGCTCGTGACCGTGTTCGCGCCGCTCGGCCGAATGGCCCTGACCAACTACCTCACCGCCACCGCCTTGGTGCTCGTCATCGGCCGCCTCATCGGCGGCCACCCCGAGGCCTGGACCGCCGGCACCGTCGTGGGCATCGCCGGCGGCATCCTCGCCATCCAGTGGCTCTGGTCCACCCTGTGGCTGCGCCGCTGCCACTACGGACCCGTGGAGTGGCTCTGGCGCTGGGCAACGTGGATGCGCCGCCCACCCCTGCGTCGCCGTCGCACCGGGCCCGCATTCGCGTCAGACGTGGCAAGTGACAACAGGGCCGAGAGGCAGTGACCGCAGTCGAACACCTTCAGACGTCGACGTGTGCCCCTGTGCGTGCCGAAAAAACCATCCATGCAGTTCAAGCGGCATGTTGATATTCGTGGATGACTCCGCCGAGACGGTCCTGTCGGCGTATGGCGAGGTGTCGCGATCGCGGATGAGGAACCTGACCTGCGCGAGGTGGGGTGCGCGGTGGCGCCAAGAATGCGGATGCGCCGGCCAGCGTGCCGGGTCGGTGCAGGGGTGCTCGCCGAAATCGACCATCGGGAAGGCGGCACCGCCGGTGAACAGGAACACCTGTTGGAAATCGGCACGGTGCACTGCGGCCACCGACTCGGGCGACAATCTGGCGCGCAGGGTGCGGAAATCGACCACGTCGAGTCCGAGGTGAGGCCTTTCAGGGTTGCTGAAGCCGAATTGGACGACCGGATCCCGCGGCGTGACGTGTCCACTTTTGACCACCACAATTCCTGAATCTACCTCGTACCGCCGCCCTTGCCCGGGCAGATTGGTCACGACGGGTGAACGGGTCCGCGGACCAGACGAGGGAGACCAACGGTGGACAACAAAGAACTGGTGCTCAAGGCCGCGGGCGAGCTGTTCGGCGAGCGGGACACGATGGCGGTCGACCGGTGGGTCGCGCCCGGCTACCGGCAGCACAGCTCGCTGGCCGCGGACGGCCCAGAGGCGCTGCGCGGCTTGGTGGCCGGACTGCCCGACGGCTTCCGCTACGAGCTCGCCCGGGTGATCGCCGACGGCGACCTCGTCGCTCTGCACGGCATCTACCACGGCTTCGGCCCCGAGCCGCTGGTCGCGTTCGACCTGTTCCGGGTGGAGAACGGCAAGCTCGCCGAGCACTGGGACGCTCTGACGCCGGTGGTCGGCAAGACCGCCAGCGGTCGGTCGCAGACCGACGGCGCCGCCGCGCCCGCCGCGTTGGCGGACACCGAGGGGAGCCGCGCGGTTGTCGCCGAGTTCGCGCAGCGCGTGCTCATCGACGCCGACTACTCCGTGCTCACCGACTACATCTCGACCGAGACCTACCTCCAGCACAACCCCGAGGCGGCCGACGGCCTGGACGGTTTCGGCGCCGCCGCCGCGCGCTGGGCGGCTGATGGCAAGAACCTGGCCTACAAGACCGTGCACCGGGACGTGGCCGAAGGCGATCTCGTGCTGCTCCAGTCGGAGGGCGAGTTCGGCCAGGCGGTCGCCTACTGGGACCTGTTCCGGGTCGACGGCGGCAAGATCGTCGAGCACTGGGACGTCATCGCGCCGGTCCCGGCGGAGCTGCCGCACCGCAACGGCCTGTTCTGAGCCGGCGGGCGAAACGACTGGCACGAAAGCGAACCATCATGGTCATCGAGCGAGGGCCCGTCATCGGCGGGCAGGGCGTTTCCGCCGCGGGCCGGCGCACCACCGAGAACGCCAATCCCCACCCCGGCAAGCCGGCCGGCGACCTCCGCGTCAGCCTGCCCCTGGGCGCGTACCGTGAAGCGATCCTCCTCGACCGGCCGTTTCAGCCCACGGCCCCGCCTGCCTCGCCGGAGCTGCTCGACGGCATCGCGGAAGCCGCGGTGCGGGCGCTCGGCTACGGCGCGAGCACGTGGCGGAACACAGGGCTCACGCCCCGCCAGGTGTTGCGTGCGGCGCTCACGGTCCGGAGGCCGGAGCCGTTGGAGCCGCACGTCACATCGCTTCTGGACACGTTGCTGGGCGGGGAACGCGCACTGCGCATGGCAACGGACGCGCTGGCCGTGCCCACGGTGGCGGAGATCTGGCCGGCGACCCGATATCCGGCCGCCGATCTGACGGCGCTGTGGCGTGGCGACATCACGATGCTGCGCGCCGACGCGGTCGCCAACGCCGCCAACCGCGCACTGCTCGGTTGTTTCCGGCCGATGCACAACTGTGTGGACAACGCCGTCCACGCCGCCGCCGGGCCGTGGCTGCGCGAGGACTGCCACACGATTGCGACTGCGCAAGGGGCGCCGGAGACGACCGGCGCCGCAAAGATCACCCGCGGGTACCACCTGCCCGCCCGCTACGTGGTGCACACGGTGGGGCCGATCGTCGACGGCCTGCTAGAGCCGTGGCACGAACAGGCACTGGCCCGGTCGTATCGAGCCTGCCTCGAGTTGGCCGCGGAGGTCGAGGACATCCGCACGGTCGCGTTCTGCGGCATCAGCACCGGCGTGTTCGGCTTCCCGAAGGCTCGTGCCGCCCGGATCGCCCTCGACGCCGTCGCCGGCTGGCTCGGCACGCGTCCCAACCGGTTCGACCGCGTCGTTTTCACCACTTTCGCCTCGGACGACGACGCCGCATACCAGGAGCACCTAGCCACATGGACGATCTGATCCGCACGCTGTCCCGCTGGTTCGACGAGGCCGACCACGTGCTGGTGGCGGCGGGTGCCGGTCTCTCGGCCGCCGCAGGTTACGACTACGCCGACACCGACCGGTTCGCCGAGCTGTTTCCGGTCCTGCGCCGGCTCGGACTGCGTGCCCGCTATCAGTTGATCGGCCTGCCGCTGCCGCCGCACCGGCTGTGGGGCTACTGGGCGGTGCACGTCGACGACATCCGCTTCGGCCCGGGGACCGCCGTGGTGTACGAACAGCTGCGCGAGCTGGTCGGTGAGCGGGACCACTTCGTCTGGACGTCCAATGTGGACGGACTGTTTGAGCGCAACGGCTTCGCACCGGAGCGGGTCTGGACCCCGCAGGGCGACTACGCCCGCTACCAGTGCGAACTCCCGTGCAGCGGCGAGACCTGGCCGAGCCGGCCGATCATCGAGGCCGCGTTGGCCGCCTACGACCCGGCCAGCGGCGCGGTCGCCGACGAGGCCATTCCGGTCTGCCCGAACTGCGGAGGAGCCGTCTTCCTCAATGTCCACAAGGGACCCGAGTTCATCGGCGAACCGTACGACGCCACCGGACGAGAGCTCGCCGGCTGGTGGCGAGGTCTGCCCGCCGGCGCGCGGCCGCTGGTGGTCGAGATCGGGGCCGGGCTCAGCACCCCGTCGGTGGTTCGCTGGCCGGTTGAGGCGGCGACCCGGCTCGTGCCGGGAGCTCGGCTGGTCCGGATCAACGCCGCACACCCCGCGGTGCCGCCGGACCTCGAGGGCCATGCCCTGGCCGTACCGAGGGAGGCCGCCGGGTTGCTGGCGGATCTCGCCAGCACCTACCGAAAGGCCAGGACATGAAGATCACCGCCGCGGTGGTGGACGAACTGCACGGCTCGTTCGGCCTGCGTGATGTGCTGCTCGACGAGCCCCGGCCGGGCGAGGTGCTGGTCCGGGTCGCCGCGACCGGGATCTGCCACACCGACTCGATCACCCGCCACGGCGATCTGCCGTTTCCGCTGCCCGGCGTGCTTGGGCACGAGGGCGCCGGTGTGGTGGAAGCGCTCGGGCCCGGCGTCGACCACGTCCAGGTGGGCGACCACGTGGTGCTGGGCTGGCCGTGGTGCGGGGCCTGCCGCAACTGCCTCGACGGTCAGCCGCGCTACTGCCTGCGGCTGACGGACCTGCTGGTCGGCGGTCGCCGTCCAGACGGGTCGACCGCGCTGCACGACCTCGACGGGACGCCGTTGTCGAGCCACTTCTTCGGCCAGTCCTCGTTTGCCACCAAGGCGATCGTGCCGGCCCGCGGGCTGGTCCCGGTTGCCCCGGACCTCCCGCTCGACCTGCTCGGGCCGCTCGCCTGCGGGCTGTCGACCGGCGCGGGCGCGGTGCTCAACGTGCTGCGTCCGCATGTCGGCTCCGCACTTGTCGTCTACGGCGCGGGCTCGGTCGGGCTCGCCGCGATCATGGCGGCCCGCAACACCGGCGCCACGCGGATCATCGCCGTCGACCGGCACGCCTCGCGGCTTTCTCTGGCCAGCAGGTTCGGCGCCACCGACACGATCGAGGCCACCGGCGCCGACCCTGTCGCCGCGGTTCACGAGATCTGCGGCGGGCCGGCCGACTTCAGCCTGGAGTGCACCGGCGTTGTCGCCGTCTGCCGCCAGGCCGCGGACTCGGTGGGCATGCGCGGGGTCTGTGCGCTCGTCGGCGGCGCGCCGGCCGGCGCCACGGTCGAGCTGGACCACCTGAGCACCTTGTGGGGCAAGCGGATCATTGGCATCCTCGGTGGCGAGGGGCGGAGCATCCCGCTGATCACCACCTTGATCGAGCTGCACCGACAGGGCCGCTTCCCGTTCGACGAGCTGGTCACCCATTTTCCGTTCGAGCGCATTGAAGAGGCATTCGCCGCCGCGCACTCCGGCGCGGTGCTCAAACCGGTGCTGCGCATGTCATGAACCGGCGCCGACCGGGCGGCAGCCGTCGGTCGCCCGGCTCCGCCTGCCGCTCGCGGTGAGTGTGACCGCGCCGTCGGTGCAGAATTCGACTACGGGGCAACAACTTCTGGACCGCATCGCGGTCGAGCACTCGACCGTGTCGATGGCCTGGTCGACGGCGGCTACAACAACGACGCCCTCGGTCTTGTGCGCGACGAACCTGGCACCGGTGTCGCTCACAGCTGCGATGGGATCGTCTTCAGGCGTGGGTACACCCGGCGGGCATTGTGCTCGTAGACCTTGGCACGGTCCACTTCGGACAGCCCGGCCGCGTCCACGTACCGACGGGTGTCGTCGAAGTGGTGGCCGGTCCGACTGTCCACGCCGCGGACCGCGCCGAGCGTCTCCGAGCCGAACAGCACGGCGTCCGCATCGATCACCTCGAACAGCAGATCGATGCCGGGCTGGTGGTAGACGCAGGTGTCGAAGGACACGTTCGCCAGCACGTGCTCGGCCGGCTCCGGCCGGGCAAGCATGTCCGCGAGCCCGCGGTAGCGTCCCCAGTGGTACGGGACCGCGCCGCCGCCGTGGGGGATCACCAGCCGCAGCTCGGGCAGGTCGGCGAACAGGTCGCCCTGCAGCAGCTGCATGAACGCGGTCGTGTCGGCGTTGAGGTAGTGCGCGCCGGTGGCGTGGAAGACGGGGTTCGCGGACGCGGACACGTGCACCATCGCCGGCACGTCCAGCTCGATCATCGCCTCGTAGAACGGATACCAGCCGCGGTCGGTCAGCGGCGGCGCGGTCCAGTACCCGCCGCTGGGGTCGGGATTCACGTTGCAGCCGACAAAGCCCAGTTCCTCGACGCAGCGGCGGAGCTCGCCGATGGACCGTTCGATCGGCGCACCCGGCGACTGCGGCATCTGGCCGACGCCCACGAACCGGCCCGGGTGGAGCGTGACCACGCGGTGCACAAGGTCGTTGCACGCGCGAGCCCAGGCGGCGCTGGTCGATTCGTCGCCGAGGTGGTGGGCCATGGCGGAGGCGCGCGGCGAGAAGATCGTCAGGTCGATGCCGCGCTCGTCCATGACCCGCAACTGGCCCTGCACCGACTCGCGGATCTCGTCGTCCGTGATGGTCGGGTACTTCGGTGCGTCGCCGGCGAGTTGGTGCTCCCGCCAGGCCGTATGCGCGGCCGGCGCGGTCGTGTAATGGCCATGGCAGTCGATGATCACGGGGACAGCTCCTCCAGTGCGCGGTTGCGGGTACGCGGCGTGAACTGGGCCAACACCGCGGCGACCACCAGGAAGCTCGACACCAGCAGCAGCGCCGGCAGCGGCGCGAGCAACGGCACCAAGGGGGCGATCACCAGCACGCCCATCGCCCCGCCGAGCACGCCGATGCCGTCCACCAGGCCGAAGCCGGCGGACCGGACCCGGGTCGGGAAGCTCTCCGCGGACAGCGCGAACGTCGGCGGCACCCACACGTTGAAGCCGAAGAACACCAGGAACGAGCCGGCCAGCGCCCAGCCGATGTCGGCGCCGAGCAACGCGATGATCACCGCGCCCAGCACGGTCATCGCCGCGCCCACGGGCAGCCAGTAGCGGCGCTCCAGCACCTCGGAGTACCGGGCCGAGAACAGGCCCTGCACGAAGAACCCGACGCCGCCGGCGGCGGAGATCATGCCGGCCACCGGCGGCGTGAAGTGCAGACTGGTCAGCACGACCGTGGAGCCGGTCGAGTAGGAGAAGACCGTCGCGTAGCCGGTGAACCACATTGCGACCAGCAGCAGCGCCCGGTTTCGGTATCGGCGATCCACGAACAGCTCGCGGTAGGCGTGCTGCGCGTGCTCGGCGGGCGGCGGCACCGTCGACAAATCGGGCTCGGACAGCGGGCCCTTCGCCCTGGTCTCCAGCCTCGCGACGACCGCCGTCGCGTCGTCAATCCGGCGATGTTCGACCAGCCAGCGCGGGGATTCGGGCAGTCGTAACGCGGCGACTACGGCGAGAACGCCCAGAATGACCGCCACCCAATGGATCCAGCGCCAGCCGCTGGCCAGTCCGAACGCGACCGGCATGCCCTCGGGGAACGGCGCGGCCTCCGTGGTGAGCACCAGCCCGAGTCCGATGCCCACCATCGCGCCCAGCGTGCACAGCACAAAAGTCGTTGCGGTGTACCGGGCTCGGGCACCGTGCGGGGCGAGTTCGCCGATGTAGGTGTTGCCGACGGCGAGTACGGCCCCCATCGCGATGCCGGTGATGGCGCGGCCGATGGTGAACGTGCCGTAGTCGCCGGCGACCGCGGCGATCAGCGAGCCCAGCGCGGCAAAGCCCACCGAGCCCGCGAGCACCGGCCGGCGGCCGAGGCGGTCGGACAGCGGGGCGATCAGCAGGCAGCCGACGACGTAGCCGGCGAGATAGGCGCAGACCGGCAGCGGCAGCCAGGACTGCGCGACGGCCGGGGTGCAGGCCGGCACGATCTGGCCGCACGTCTGGAGAAACGACACGTTGATGTCGAAGTTGCAGTAGAAGATCACGAACATCGCGAAACCGACGATGCCGGTGGCGGCGTGGCTCACGGCCTGCCGCGGCAGCCGGTCCAGCCTGGCCAGCACGGCGGCCCGGTCCCGCGTCGGCACTTGCGCGCTGCTGGACATGAACCCTCCCTCGGGTCGATGGCCACGAACCGTAGCTCTGACGACGTGATCGTCACAAGAGTTGTCGACAGGATTGTTGACAATCTTGTGTGAGATGCTTAGCGTCCGTCGTCGAGGAAGGGAGCACCCATGTCCAGCGCGCCTCAGGAGGGCGAGGCAGGCAGGCAGGCCACGGTGGCGGCGCTGCGCGCGGCCCTGCTGGCCGGGGACGTCGTGCCGGGCCAGCGCCTGGTCGAGGCGGAGCTGGCCGACACGTTCGGGGTGACCCGGGCCAGCGTGCGCGCGGCGTTGATCGACCTCACCGCCGAGGGGCTGGTCGAGCGCATCCCGAATCGGGGGGCCAGGGTCCGAGTCGTCACCGTCGACGAGGCCGTGGCGATCACCGAGTGCCGCATGGTGCTGGAGGGGCTGTGCGCGGCCAAGGCCGCGGTGAAGGCCACCGACGATCAGATCGACGCGCTGACGCGGGTCGGCGAGCAGATGCGGGCGGCGGTGGCGGACGGGGAGCCGATGAAGTACTCGGCGCTGAACCGGGAACTGCACCGGCTGGTCCGCGAGATCGCCGACCAGCCGGTGGCGAGTGAGCTGCTGGAGCGGCTGCACGGCCAGATCGTGCGGCACCAGTTCCGGCTGGCCATGCGGGACGGCCGCACACACGTGTCGCTGCCGGAGCATCTGGCGATCATCGACGCGATCGCCCGCCACGATCCGAACGCCGCCGAGCAGGCGGCTCGCGACCATCTGCGGAGCGTGATCACCGCGCTCAGGGAGACGGAGTAGGCATGGACACGGTTGTGGTGACGGACGTCCCGCGCGCGCCGCTGGCCTCGATCGACCGGCTGGCCGAATACGGGGTGGCAACGGTGCACGAGGCGTTGGGGCGCATCGGTTACGTCGGCACCGGGCATCGGCCGACGCACCTGGGCAGCCGGATCGGCGGCTCGGCCGTCACGGTGTTGTGCTGGCCCGGCGACAACCTGATGATCCACGCCGCGGTCGAGCAGTGCCAGGCCGGCGACGTCCTGGTCGTCACCACCACCTCTCCCTGCACGGACGGCATGTTCGGCGAGCTGCTCGGGACTTCATTGCAGGAACGAGGAGTTCGCGGGCTGGTCATCGACGCCGGGGTGCGGGACGTCGCCGAGTTGCACCACCTCGGATTTCCGGTGTGGTCCAAGGCGATCAGCGCGCAGGGCACCGTCAAGTCGACCGCCGGTGCGGTGAACGTGCCGATTGTCGTGGGCGGGCAGGCGATCCGGCCCGGCGACGTGATCCTCGCCGATGACGACGGCGTGCTCTGCGTTGCCCAGGGCGCGGTGTCGCGGGCGATCGAGCTTGCCCAGGCTCGGGTGGAGAAGGAAGAGGCGGCGCGGGAGGCGTTCCGCGCCGGGCAACTCGGCCTCGACCGGTACGGATTACGGGACAAGCTGGCGGAACTGGGCGTGCGATACGCGACCGCCGCGGAGTACGGGGCCCGATGACGACCGGCGTGCCGTGCGTGCTGATGCGGGGCGGCACCTCCAAGGGCGCCTACTTCCTCGCCGCGGACCTGCCGTCGGATCCGGCCGCCCGGGACGACCTGCTGATCCGGATCATGGGCAGCGGGGATCCGCGTCAGATCGACGGCATCGGCGGCGCGAACCCGTTGACCAGCAAGGTCGCCGTCGTGTCGCCGAGCTCCGACCCGGACGTCGACGTCGACTATCTGTTCCTGCAACTGGGTGTGGAGGAGGCGACCGTCTCCGACCGGCAGAACTGCGGGAATCTCCTGGCGGGCGTAGGCCTGTTCGCCGTGGAGCGCGGGCTGGCGCCGGCTGGCCGCCCGGTGCGGATCCGGATGGTCAACTCCGACAGCGTTGCCACGGCCCGGTTTCCCACCGAGGACGTCGCCATCTCCGGCGTTCCCGGCACCGCGCCCGGCGTGGTGTTGGACTTCGAGGACACCGAGGGTGCGAACGGCGTGCTGCCGACGGGCAATCTCGTCGACGTGATCGGCGGCGTGCCGGTGACCTGCGTCGACAACGGCATGCCGGTTGTCGTCGCCCGGGCCGCGAATCTCGGTATCACGGGATACGAGCCGGTCGCCGAGTTGGCCGAAGATGTTTCTCTGCGCGATCGTGTGCAAGAACTCCGCTTGTCCGCGGCCAAGCTGATGGGGCTCGACGACACTACTTCGGTACCCAAGACCACGTTGGTGTCCCCGGCGGTCGACGGCGGTTCGATCTGCACCCGCACGTTCATTCCCTTGAAGCTGCACACATCCATCGGCGTGCTTGGCGCGGTCAGCGTCGCTACCGCGCTGATGATGGACGGCGCCGTCGGCAACGAGCTGTGCAGTGGATCGTCCAGAGTGGACGTCGAGCATCCGACCGGCCATCTCCAGGTGGAGGTCGAGCTGGACTCCGACGGCCGCGTCCGGCGCAGCGGGGTCGTGCGCACGGCCCGGAAGCTGTTCGACGGCAAGGTTTTCCCCCGCTGACAAGGAGATCGCATGGCTCCCCGGCACGATGTCGCGCACCTCGGACACGTCGAGCTGCTCACCCCGGAACCCGAGCGCAGCCTGTGGTTCTTCACCGAGCTGATGGGGCTCACCGAAAACGGTAGCGACGGTGATTCGGTGTTCCTGCGCACGTGGGACGACTACGAGCAGTACAGCCTCGTGCTCACCGCCAGCGACACGTCCGGAATACGCCGCACCGCCCTGCGCGCGTCCAGCCGGGAGGCGCTGGACCGGTTGGTGTCCTTGAATTCCGGTGGCCGGTGGTTGGCGGCGGGGGCCGGCATCGGTCCCAGCTACCTGTGCACCGATCCCGACGGGCACGAGATCCAGCTCTACTGGGAGACCACGTGGTTCGAGGCACCACCGGAGTCGCGGCCGTCGTTGAAGAACCAGCCGCAGGCGTATCCGGGGCGTGGCGTCTCCGTTCGCCGGCTCGACCACGTCAACTTCCTGGCCGCCGACGTGCCGGCCAATGGGCGCTTCGTGTCGGACCGCCTGGGCGGCGAGGTCACCGAGCAGATCGTGCAGGACGACGGATCCGTCGCCGCGCAATGGCTCCACTTTGGCAACAAATCGTACGACATCGTCTACACCAACGACTGGACCGGCAGCAACGGCCGACTGCACCACATCGCGTTCGCCACCGACACCCGCGAAGACATCCTCCGCGGCGCCGACATCTTCCTCGACAACGGCGTGTTCATCGAGACCGGCCCGCACAAACACGCCATCCAGCAGACGTTCTTCCTGTACGTCTACGAGCCCGGCGGCAACCGCATCGAGCTGTGCAACCCGTTGACCCGGCTCGTGTTGGCCCCCGACTGGCGGCCGATCAGCTGGACCCAGGACGAACGTGCCAAGGGCCAGGCATGGGGATTGAAGACCATCGAGTCCTTCCACACCCACGGCACTCCCCCGGTACCGTCCTAGTAGTACTTCGTTGAGTCGGGTGAATTTGCTTGTGTTGCGGCAAGTCCGTGCCGTTGATCACCGCGTGAAGCTGGATCATGTCGACCGCCCACGTGACGAGCTGGAGTCGTTCGCATCGAGATGCCTGTCTTGTTGCAGCGCAAGGACCAGCGACAATGGGGCGCAAGTTGCCTGCGGTGGCTGATGGTGGCCGGCAACGCAAGTCGATCCAGCCTATGGCCGCGCGTCTGCCCGACAGCAACGAGCAGGCCCCGCAACAGTTCGTATCCGCCTCGCCGTGGGCTCCGGTGCCGGCACGCGCCCAGCTGTGCGCACGCACTCTGGCCAGTCCCCCGCCCTCAACGTCCACAGTGGACGCCGAGGGCGGAGACAGCGGAACTCAGCGGCTAGCGTCGCCGGGCGCGCAGCTTGGGAATCGCGATGAGCGCGGCCCCGCCGAGCAGCAATGCGGCCGCGACAACGATCAGCCAGCCCCCGCTGAAGCCGGTGAAGGCGAGCGGCGCCGTGCCGGCAGACGTGGTCGTCGTCGCGGCGACCGCGGCCGTCGTGGTGGTGATGCTCGCCTTGGTGGAGGAGGTCGATGAGCCTGGCGTGGTTGTTGTCGTCGCACTGGTGGTGCTCGTCTTGCTCGTGGAACTAGTGGCTTTTGTGGTGCTGCTGGGACTGGTCGTCTTGCTCGTCGACGACGTCGTCTCGGCGCCACAAGCGAACCAGTGGCTGATCGTCGCGGGTTTGCCGCTGTTGCCGGCTATCGGCGAGTGCAGGTTCGTCCAGGGCAGCGCGCCGAGTGCCGCGGGCAGATACACGTTGAACCCGTCGCTGCCCTTCACCACGATGCCGGTGACCGTGACGCCACCGGGAACACCAGTCACGGTGATGTAGGTGTTCGTGGCGTCCACAGTGGCCGTGACCTGGACGATGCCACCGGCCAGGTGCGCCTGGTCGCAGGTGACGGCGTTGCCCGAGTAGACGATCGCCCGATCATCTCCCGACGGTGGCGGGGTGTCCGTCGCCGCGGCCGCCACACCCGACGCCATGAGCGCGGCTCCTGCGGTGAGCAACACCGCGGCGATGGTTCTCAGAAAACCGGACTTGACCATAGTGGGCTCCAGGAGGCGGTGAAAGGCGATGCCGCGAGATCATGCGCTGCGCGCTCCCGAATGGACAGTGTCGTTAGCTCTTTGTTAGTTACCGCGGGCGACTGGCCAAATGCGGCGCGCGCGTCGATGTCGCCGAGGCGGCCGGCCACGGAGGGGTTCCCTAACGGCACGGGCTGGACCATGATGTCGCGGTCGTCGACATGTCGCAGAATGGTGGTGAGGGCACTGGTGTCGGTCCGCCCAGGAGACAACGGGCCGGGCACGCCGGACGACCCGTCGGCGGCGTTGCGGGCTGCGCAGGAGGACGGCGACGAGGACGCGTTTCGGGTGCTGTATCGCGCTGTCCAGCCCAATCTGCTGCGCTACCTGCGTGTTCTGGTCGGCGACGACGCCGAGGACGTCGCGTCGGAGGCGTGGCTGCACATCGCGCGGGACCTGGCGACGTTCCGCGGCGACCTGGACGGATTTCGCGGCTGGGCGGCGACCATCGCCCGCAACCGTGCCCTGGATCACCTCCGCCAACAGCGAAGACGCCCGGTCAGCTCGGAGCAGGACGAGCAGTTGGCCGAGGTGCCCGCCCGCGAGGACACCGCCGAGTCCGCGGTGAACGCGATCGGGACCGACGAGGCGCTGGCGTTGATCGCGACACTGCCCCGCGACCAGGCCGAAGCGGTCCTGCTCCGGGTGGTCATGGGGCTGGACGCCGCAGGAGCAGCCCGGGTGCTCGGCAAGCGCGCCGGCGCCGTGCGCACCGCGGCCCACCGCGGGCTGCGCAAGCTCGCCGACCTCGTCGACACCGACCCGGAAATCCGCAGGTCAACGGGTGGTGTGACACAAACGAGGCCGCCGACGCTGAAGGAGGTGAGATGAGCACACACCGCCGCCACCTCGACCGGCGCACCGCCGAACAGATGCTGAACGGTGCCCTGGTCACGAGTGGCGATCAGCTGAACGACCTGCTCGCCCACGCGGCCGCCCCGGCCCGTGACGGCGAGCTGGCCGGTGAGCACGCAGCGGTCATGGCGTTCCGTGCCGCCCGTCTCGAAACCGCCCTTGTGCCCCGACAACCTTCGATGCTCAAAGCCTTGTTGGCCAAGCTGATCACCGCCAAGATCGCGGCCGTCGCCGCCGCCTTGGCCGTGGTCGCCGGCGGCGTCGTGGCCGCTGCCGCAACCGGCTACCTACCCTCACCGCTGGGTGGGGATTCCACCGTCGCGCCCGTCCGTTCCAGCGCTCCCACCAGCTCGACGCGACCGTCCTCGGCCGACGCCGGTGAGCGTGACAATCACGACGCCCCAGGGTCTTCGGGCTCCCCGTCGCCATCCCCGTCCCTGACCGGTCTGTGCGACGCCTACACCGCCGGCGCGGGCTCAGAGCACGGCAAAGCCTTGGACAGCCCGGCATTCGGTGCGCTGATCACGGCTGCCGGGGGCAAGGACAAGGTCGACGGGTACTGCGCCACGCTGCTCACCCACCGGCCGGGGCAAGGCGGCGTCACCGTCACGACCGCTCCGCCGCCCGGCGCCGACGAGGGTCATGGGCACAGCGGAAATGGTTCGCCGACAAGCCATCCCAGCCCGAACACCAACCACCCTACGGGGCCACCGACCACGCATCCCAGCCACTGATCACCGGACTGCGGCGCCTGGGCCTCCCACCCGGCGCCGCTCCTGGACGGGAGGCGGGCAGAGCATGGCGTCAACCTTCCATCGGGCACGCTGTAGGGATCTCCAGGTCTCCTGACCCCGTGCGCCAATCTAAACAGTAATCCGTCTAGAGGTTAAAAAACAAGAGGTCGTATAGTGCTAGGGCCGCGTGGAGGGGACCGTAGTCCGTGCTATGCCATTTCCATTGCATTGTTAGACATACTACCGGCCCCGGCCCTGCTCTGCAACCACCCAGGCAAGCCTTTAACAGGTAGCCGCGTCTCGTTCCGCCCTTCCGCGTGCAGTGGTCAACATTTCAACCAGGACAAGTGGAATCGTGCGCTCACGCTGGCGTCGGTGGAGTCCATGCTCATGAAACTCGCGGCGGATGTGCCGTTGAGCTGAAGATCGGCGGTGATGGTGAGCGGACGTTTGTCGTTGCACGGCCCGTGCACGACCGATCCCGCGTCCGGCTGGTCGCTGACCTGCCAGTCGTCGTCCATCGGCCCGGCGAACGTCTGCGAGCTGCGCCTCGTGGGTAGGCCGGTGAAGTGGTAGGTCGCCGCCTCCACACCGCGAGCGCCCGTGTCCAGGTGGGCGAAGCCGCGGTAGTCCGTCTCGTCGACACCGTAGGTGACGCCGTCCGGGTGGTTCACCCGCAGCGTCAATGTGCAGTTCTTGTGCGCCGCCTGTCCGTGCCCCTGCACGACGAAGTTGCTGTAGGTCACGGTGAACGCGGTGTTGTCGGGCGAGATCGCCACTGCCGTGGTGGTCGCGAGGCACCCCGATCCGCTGACGGTGAGCAGGTCGATCGTGACCGATTGCGGCGGCGTGATGGCCGTGGACAAGGAGAACACAGCCGCCACCAGCACACTCCGCATGTCTTTCCTCCCAGACGGTGCACCCGTGAACGCGTCGGCGGACACTATCGCCGGAGTCGAGGACCGGTACACCGCCGACTGGCAGAAGCCGTCACCGCACCCGGTCGGCGCGGATATCCGAGGCGCCGGCCGCAGGCGCCGAGATCCCGGTGCGCGTCAGTTTGTGCCACGGCAACCGCGCACCGGCCACTGCCGTCATCACCGACTGCACCACCACCAGGTACATCAGCTGCCGGTACACGAACTGCTGCAACGGCAGCGCCAGCAGCGGGCCGAGCCGCTCGCCGTCCAGCCGGAACGCGACGATCCCCGGCACCACCTGCATCGCCAGGAAGACCAGCCAGTACGCGAGCGCCGTCGCCAGGTCTCCGGTGAGCGGGCCGAAGATCGCCACCACGTCCACGAACGGGCCGAGCGGACCTCCACTTTGGGCAGGGACCCGGGTGTGAGTTGCCCGGGGTGTTCACGCATCGTGCATCCCAGTTGGACAGATGTCACCGTTGAACCGATTTCGCCGGACCGCCCGGGACACGGTGAGCCTCCCTTGCTGTGCCGGCTTTCCGATTCGACCGTTCGGTGCGCGGCTGAGCGCCCCGGACGTGGGGCGGGACGGGCGGCGGAGTGCTGGGGGTCAGACCGCCGCCCGTCCCAGAGCGGCGGCCTGAGGCAATGGAAATCGGGCCGCCGCCGGCTGGCGGGCTGTGGTGTTCGCGTGGGCTGGGTCGTACGGCTGGGGGGGTTGTGGTCGTGCGCGGTGCTGGGTCGGCGGGACGGTGCGTTGCCCGGGTCCTCGTGTTGGACCGCGAGCAGGTCGTTCGGCGCACGACCGCCACCGGCCGGCGTGGCGCGGAGCATCCGCTCCGCGGCACGCCGGTCGAAGAGTCGACAACGATGCGCTCCTGTCTCACCTCCTACAGCGTCGAAACCCTCGTTTGTGTCACTCCACCCACTAACCTGCGGTTTTCCGAACCTGAGCTTCACCGAGCAGCCGAGGCCGTTCTGCTCCTACTTGTGGCCGTCGACGACGGCGTCACCCTGGTCAGGCTCTCCGCGTGGCGGTGGACGCCACAAACGTGAGCTGACCTCGGACGACGGTCCGGCGCTACTGACGGGATTCCCGCTCCAGTAGAGCGGGACGGCCATCGCTGCCGGCAGGCACCGGGTAGTAGCTGCGGTGCGTGCCCGGATCCACCGCCACGACGTGCGCACCATCGGCGAGGTGATCCGAGCCGGCCACGGTGAGCTTGCCGTCGCGCAGATCCAGCACGGACACGGCGCCGCTCTCGGCGGCGACGTAGAGCCGGTGCGCGTTAGCGTCGTACGCCAGCACGTCCGGATCCGCGCCAACCAAGTTCGTGCCGGTGACCTGCCAGGTGCTCATGTCGACGGTGAGCAGCGTGGCGTTGCCGTCGCAGGCGACGAACGCCAACCGGGCCGCAACGTCCAGCGCGAGGCCGTGGTCGTGGTCGCAGCCGGGCAGCCCGACACGCTTGGTGACAGAAAGCGAAGCGGGATCGATGACGGCGAGGTCGTTGCGCCCCTGGACGCCCACCAGCATCCGGTCGGAGAGCGGGTCGTAGACGACGTTGCCGACCTCGCCGCCGAGATCGACACTGCCGCGCGCTGAGGCATTGCCCGCGTCGACCACGGTTTCGGTGCCGCCGGTCTCGTTGGTCGTCCAGATCGCGTTGCGCCGCGGGTCGTAGGCGATCCCGTCCGGGTAATTGCCCGTGGACGCCTGGTTGACCACCTCGCCGGTGTCCTCGTTCAGCACGACAACCTGGTTGGTTCCGGTGGCCGTGGCATAGACGCGGTGCAGCGCAGGGACGACGAACACGCCGTGCACCTGTGACACGTTCGGGATCGTGCGCACCACCTTGTTCGCGTGCACGTCGATCTCGATGACCTCGCTGGCGCCCAGGTGCGCGACGAACAACAGGCCCCGCTGGGCGTCGAGGCTGGCGTAGTCGAAACGCGAGTTGTCGCCGGGCAACGCGAGCTCGTGGACGGTGCGTAGCGGCAGCGGCGAGTTCGGCGCGGACGGGCCGCGGGTCAGCACGAACGCGACGACCCCGGCCGCTACCAGCACGGCCACCGCGCCGCTGATCAGCACCACTCGCCGCGACACCATCAGGCCGCCTCTCGCTGTGCAACCGAGGTTACAGTGACGTGGAGCTGAGTGGCGGCGGCCCGACCGTCGCGGCCGCGCTGAGTTGGTGCAGCTGGAGTCCGAGCCGCAGTTCCAGTTCGTTCTCGTGGCGCCAGTCGAGGCCGAGGACGTCGCCGGCCCGGTCCAGTCGCTTCAGCAACGTGTTGACATGCACGTGCAACGCTCGGGCGGTCGCCGCGACGTTGGTGTGGTGGACGTAGTAGGCACTGAGGGTGCCGACCAGATCGGTGCCGCGTCGCCGGTCGTGGTCGAGGAGCGCGCCGATGGAGTCGGAGATGAAACGGCCGAGTTCGTGGACGCGCTCGGTGTCGAAGACCATGGCGTAGAGGGCGTATCGACCCGTGGTGGCGCCAAGGTCGTCGTGTCCGATCGCTCGCACGACGGCGCCGCAGCGACTGGCCAGCGAGAAGGCGCGTGCCCAGTCGTGGTTGAGCGCGCGTTCTCCGACCACGACCACGGGGCCGCCCACCGTGCGACTGAGCCGACGATGGACCTGCTCGACGGTCTGGTCGTCGTCAACACTGTGCTGGATCAGGGTGGCCCGGCCCAGATGTTCGCCGGCCAGTCCGGAGCAGTCACGGGCGATGTCGTGCAGGTGGCGCGACAACTCGGTCGGCGACAATATGAGGGAGTCCGCGACGAGGACCAGATCCAGGCTGTCGGGGTCGAGGTTGCGGGCCCGGGCGCGGGCGCGCTGGGCCGCGCTGATCCCCGGGCTGCCGACCATGAGTTCGGTCAGGAGCTCTCCGCTCAACCGCTCGCTGGCCTCGGCGACCGCCCGCTCCTTGAGGATGAGCAGTCCCATGATGTGCGTGGCCCGTTCGAGGGTACGCAGGTCCATGTCGTCCGGCGCACCGTGATCGGCCACTGGTTCCCGGCTCCACGCCAGTGCGCCGAGATAGGTGTCGCCCGCCTGGATCGAAGCCACGCTGAGTGCGACTCCGGTGGTGTCGACCGAGGTCGTGCAGCGACCGGTTCGGCGCGCGTTCCCCATGGCGTCGGCCAGGTCGGTCTCCGGTGCGGTCCGGCGCGGGCTCGACGCCGAGTCCCGGCGAACCACGGCGGCGCCGGTCCGGTCGAGGAGTGTGACGCTGCCGCCCAGTTGATCGGCGAGGAGCTCGGCGACCTCGCCGGGCGATCCGCCGCCGAGCACAACACCGGTCAGGGCTTCGTGGATCGCTTGCGCACGCTCCATGACGCCCATGTGTCTCTCGATCTTCCGGTACGCGACCTGCAGCTCCCGCAGGGCAGTCCGGCTGGCCTCGTACAGCCGGGCGTTGTCGAGGGCGACCGCGGCATGATCGGCGAACGCGGTCAGCAGCGCGATCTCGTCGGCCTGGAACGACCGCTCGGAGCGGTCCGCGGCGAACAGCGCGCCCACCGCCTCACCCCGAATGACCAGCGGCACACCGAGCAGCGCGACGAGTCCCTCGGCAGCGCCGAGGCGGTCGAAGTCCGGGTCGTGGTCGATCAGGGTGCAGGCGGCGTAGTCGCGCACCCAGTACGGGCTCCGGGAGGCCAGCACCTTGCCACCGAGACCGACATCGGGTGGTATCGCCGCCGCGAGAAAGGAGGCGGAGATCGTTCCCTCCGACGCTCGGGCCGACAGCCTGCCGTCCGCGCCGACCAGCGAGAGGTAGGTGAAGTCCGTGCCGATCAGATCGTGCGCATGGTGGACGATCGACTGCAGCACCTCGTCGAGCGTGCCGAGCGCGGTGAGCGATTTGGCGGTGGCGTACAACGAGGCCAGTTCGCGCTGTCGCCGCACGAGCGAGTACGACTCCGCCTCGCCGGGATCACCGGCCACAGCGCCATCCTCCTCGACAACGGGTGGGCGAAACACCCACCGAACCGGCGCGAGGTGTGGAGGAAGCACACCTGAACCACAGGGTAACGCCCACCTTAATATGACCGCCATCACATGCCTGCGCTATCGATGAAGGCGGCCCGCATGGCAACCCCGATCGCCCAACCCGGCGGACACTCCGGCTTTCTCGGCGCCGGCTCGTCCCCGATTCGACGCCGAGCCTTCCGCAAGCTGCTGGCCGCGGGACTCACCGGCAGCTCGATCGAGTGGTACGACTTCTTCCTCTACGGCACCGCGGCCGCACTGGTGTTCCCCCACGTGTTCTTTCCGAACTCCTCGGCGCTGACCGGAACGCTGCTCGCCTTCAGCACGTTCTGGGCGGGCTTCGTCGCGCGTCCGGTCGGCGGGGTGCTCGCCGGCCATCTCGGTGACAGGTACGGACGCAAACCGGTCGTCGTGGCCTGCCTGGCGGTCATGGGGGCAGCGACCTTCCTGATCGGCTGCCTCCCCGACGCGGCCTCGGTCGGCGCACTGGCTCCGACGCTGCTGGTCGCGCTGCGTTTCGTGCAGGGGCTCGCGGCGGGTGGCCAGTGGGGCGGCATCGTGCTCCTGCTCACGGAATCCGCCGGCCCCAAGCGGCGCGGTTTCGCCGGAACCTTCGGGCAGACCAGCGTCCCGATCGCCGTGATCATCTCGAACCTGATCTTCGTGGCGGCCAGCGGCCTGATGCCCGACGACGCCTTCCTCAGCTGGGGCTGGCGCATTCCCTTCCTGGTCAGCGTCGTGATGTTCGGGGTGGTCAGCTACATCCAGGCCAAGGTGGAGGACACGCCGGAGTTTCGCGAGCTGCAACGACAGGTGTCGCGGCCGGAGCGTGCGGTGGTCCGGGCTCCGCTGGCCCAGGTCGTCCGCGACAAGTGGGGAACCATCCTGCTCGGCTGCGGGCTCCTCTCCGCCACCAACAGCCTTTTCTACGTCAGCATCTCCGGACTCCTGAGCTACGGCACCGGCGCCCTCCGGCTGGAGCGCGGCCCACTGCTCGCGGTGGTGCTGGCCAGTTCCGTGGCGATGGTGGTGGTCCTGCCCTGGTCCGGTCACATCTCGGACAGGGTGGGCCGTCGGCCGCTGATCCTGATCGGCGGCCTCGGCGTCGCCGTCTGGGCCTTCCCGTACTTCCGGCTCGTCGACACGGCGTCGCTGCCGCTGATCTTCGTCGCGGTGGTGGTGGGTTTCGTGTTCCAGTGCCTCACCTACGGCCCGATCGCCAGTTTCCTCGGCGAGCTGTTCGCGCCCGGCGTCCGCTACTCAGGCGCATCGCTGGCCTACCAGCTCTCCGCCGTCCTGGTCAGCGGCGCCACGCCGTTCCTCATGACGGCGCTCATCGCCGCGACCGGGAGCACCCTGCCGGTCGCCGGCTACATCACGGTCATGGGGCTGATCACTTTCGCCAGCGCGTGGTTCCTGCCCGAGACCAACACCGCCGAGGTCCGTGCGGACCCGCATGCCATCCCGGGAACGCATCTCTACCGCTGAGATTGGCGAGAAGAGGCCAGCGTGAGCAGGACATCGGCAACGGGCATCCGGAATCGGCGGCTCCTGGTGCTGGCGGCCGTGGCGCTGATCGCCGGCGCGCCACAGTTCGCCGACGCCGCGACCGTCACCGCGACGACCGCGCCAGAATGTGGCGGCCTGGATCGGATGGCGATCCCGGCGTCGGTGATGAGCCTGCCGACGACCGGCGGTCGGGTCGAGTCGACCGCGGTGACGACCACCGTGGTCGGTGGCGAAACCATCGAGTACTGCCAGGTCGACGCCGACATCTTCGCCGTCGATCCGGCCGCGCCCGACATCAGGATGCGGGTCGCCCTGCCGTACGGCTGGAATCGCAAGGCGATGATGTTCGGCGGTGGCGGCTACAACGGCACCATTCCCGATCTGGCCGGAAACGTGCCGTTCGGCCCCGTCGACCGGCCGGTGCCCCTGGCCCGGCGGTACGCGGTGTTCGCCAGCGACTCCGGCCACCAACAGAGCCCGACGGCCGTTCCGACCTTGGACGGCTCGTTCGGCGTGAACGACGAGGCCGTCGCCAACTTCGCGGCCGGCGACGCACTCAAGAAGACGCGCGACGCAAGCCTGTTCCTCATCCAGCACGCCTACAGGACCATGCCGGCCGAGGTCTACTTCGCCGGCGGCTCGACCGGCGGCCGCGAAGCCCTCGACGTCGCCCAGCGGTGGCCGACCGCGTTCGACGGGGTGATCTCCGCCTTTCCCGCCTGGAACAACCTCAGCGAGATCCTGGACCTGGGCTACCTGGCGCAGGTCCTGTCCCGCCCCGGCGCTTTCCCCGGACCCGAGAAGCAGACGCTCCTCTACACCAGCGTCATCGCCGCGTGCGACGGTCTGGACGGCGTCAAGGACATGATCATCTCGAACCCGCGGGCCTGTCACTTCGATCTCGACACGCTGCGCTGCCCCGGCGGTGTCGACGCCGGTCCGACCTGCCTCTCGGATACCCAGATCGACGCCGTGACTGCCATGTCCTCGCCGTTCAGGTGGCCGTATCGGCTCGCCAGCGGCGAGACCGAGTACCCGGGCTTCCCGTTCCTCTCGGGGGCCGACATGAGGACCCCGTTCCTCGGCTTCGGCACCACCGCACCGGCCGACCCCATGCCGGTGACGAGCGGCTACGGGATGCAGTACTGGGACCAGTGGGTCAAGTACTTCCTGACGCGCGACCCCGGCCACAACCCGCTCGACGTGGATCCCCGGCATCCTGGGCAGTGGCTCGACCGAATCAGTCACCTGTCCACGATCGAGGACCGCAACAACGCGGATCTTCGGCCGTTCGCTCGCGCCGGCGGCAAGCTGATCCTGCTCCACGGCGCCGCGGACGAGTTGGTCTCCGCCCGTTCGACGAGCGACTACTACCACCGAGTGCTCGACACGGTCGGCCCCCGGTCGACCGGCGCGTTCCTGCGTTACTACGTCGTGCCCGGGGCCAACCACGCCAACTTCGGCACGCCGGCGTTCGCCGCCGGCTGGGATTCGCTCTCCGCGCTGGAGCACTGGGTCGAACGGGGACAGCCGCCGACGAATCCGATCGTGGCCGACGCGATCCACAACCGCGATCGTCCGCTGTGCCAATACCCGGAATGGCCCAGGTACCGAGCCGGTGATCCGGACCGCGCCGCGAGCTTCGTCTGCACCCGCTGACGCCCGGACATCGGGTTTCGGCACGGTGGCCGGTGTTCCCGTGTCCGGCACGGTGTCCACTACCCGGGGCGAACCTCGGACGCCAGAACCGCCCGTAGGCCGGGCTGGAGGCGGTCGGCGTGGGCGATCACCATGTCGTCGCACAGCCGCCAGATCGCCTCCACCGGCAGCGTCGCGGCCGTGGCCGGATCGGCCATGGCGGCGTGCCGGATGTGCCGGGGCTCGTCCTCGACGGCGGCGCGCACCACCAGGTCGGTCACGCTCAGATAGGCGCGGTTGAGCGCGGCGAGCTGCGGCGGCAGCGGGTCGGCGCGGGTGGGTTGCACGCCGGTGGCGTCGACGAGGCAGGGCACCTCGACGGCGCCGGTGGCGGGCAGGTTGGGGATCAGTCCGTGATTGGGCACGTTGCCGTACACGGTCCTGGGCACGCCGGTGGCGATGCTGTGGATGACCTGCGGCGCGTACTCCATCGTGCCTTCGACCGCAGGCGGCTCCCCCATGGCGAGCGCGGACCGCGTCCGCTCGTAGTCGGCCTCGTTCGCGGCGACGATGTCCAGGTAGTCCCCGATCGGCACGCGCAGCCGCTCGATCTCGCTGTCATGGCGCAGATACCACGGCACGTACTCGCAGGAGTGCTCGCTGGTCTCCGTCGGGTAGAAGCCCAGGCGCCGGAACATGTCGAACCGCACCCGGCGCCGCAGCTCGGGGTCCCGCTCGGCGAGTTCGGCCAGCCGTGGATAGAGATCGACACCCTCGTGCTCGAAGCGCAGGATCCACGCCTGGTGGTTGACGCCGGCCGAGCGGTAGACGATCTCCTCGTACGGCACGCCGACCAGGTCGGCCAGGCCGCGCATGGTCCAGTACACGGAGTGACACAGGCCGACGACCCTGGTCAGCCCGGTGGCCTCGGCCAGGTACTGCACGTTCATGGCCATCGGGTTGGTGTAGTTGAGCAGCCACGCCCGCGGACACACCTCGGCCATGTCCGCGCCGAGGCCCCGCAGCAGCGGAAAGGTCCGCAGCGCGCGGAAGATCCCGCCGATGCCGAGGGTGTCGCCGATGGTCTGACGCAGCCCGTGGCGGGCCGGCACCTCGAAGTCCGTGCGGGTCGCCTCGCCCATGCCGACCTGCACGATGTTGATCACGAAGTCGGCGCCGTCGAGCGCCGGCCGGCGCTCCAGGTGCGCGGTGATCGCCGGTTTGGCCCCGCGGACCTGCGCGATGTGTCGCGCCGCGGCGAGCGCGGTGGCCAGCCGGTCCTGATCGATGTCGTGCAGCGCGATGTGCACGTCGGCGAACTCGGGGAAGGCCAACAGATCGGCGAGCAGTCCCTGGGTGAACACCACACTGCCGGCGCCGACGAAGGCGATCTTCATGATTGGTCCGTTCGGTAGCTTGGAAGATGGCCGAGCGCCTCGGCGAGGGTGGGCTGGGCGGCAGTGCCGCCGGCGGCCCTTGTGGACAGTGCGCCGCAGGCGACGGCCAGCGCGAGTCGTTGGCGCGGCGGCATGTCGTGCAGCAGACCGGTGATGAAGCCGGCATTGAAGCTGTCTCCAGCGCCAACAGCGTCCACAGTGGACACTGTGACGGTCGGGCACTCGACGATGTCGGTTCCGTCGTGGGACAAGGCCCCGTCGGCGCCGTTCTTCACGGCGACGAGCCGGCCGTCCACGGCGAGGGCCGCCGCGGCCTCGCGGACGGTGGCGCGGCCGGTGAGCTTGATCGCCTCGGCTGCGTTGGGCAGCACGACATCCGTCTCCGCCAGCACGGCGCCGATGTCCCATCGCCCGGACGGATCGTCGTTGGTGTCCAAGGAAGTCGTGGCACCGTGCCGGCGCGCCTCGCGGAACAGCTCCGGCACCGCCAACCTGGGCATGAGGAAGTACGACGACGCGTGCACATGCCGGCTGGCCGCCAGAAGCTCCGCCGGCACGTCGGCGGCCTCGGTGCGGGCGAGCGTGCCGGACGCGGTCAGGATCGCACGGTCGCTCCCCCGGGTCAGCACCGTTGTCACGGGCGTGTTCGCGTCGTCGTCCAACCGCAGAAAGCAGGCCACGCCGGAGGAGGTGAGGAGGTCACGGACCATGGCGCCGGCATGGTCGCGGCCGACCCGTCCGGCGAACGCCACGCGCAACCCGAGTCGGGCCGCGCCCCGCGCCGTGATGGCGCCGGACCCACCGAGCACGATCGCGCCGGTCGGCACGAGAACCTCGCGCTGGCCGAACTCGATCGGATCGGGCACCGGGCCGAGCACGACGTCCGGGTTGGCGTCGCCGACGACCAGCAGGTCGAAATCGTGGGGCATGGCTCACCCCTTGAGGCCGCTGGAGGCGATGGACCGGATGAACGCCCGCTGGGCGCCGAGGAACGCCAGCAGCACCGGCAGCACGGTGATCAGGTTCCCGGCCATCACCGCGGACCACTGGGTGTGGTGCAGGCCCTGGAACGTGGTCAGGCCGAGCTGGAGCGTGTAGCGGTTGTCGTGGTTGATCGCGATCAGCGGCCAGGTCAGATCGTTCCACGTGCTCAGGAACGTCAGCACGGCCACGGTGCTCAGCGCCGGCCGGGACAGCGGCAGCATGATCTGGAACAGCACCCGCAGCCGGGAGCAGCCGTCGATCCAGGCCGCCTCCTCCAGCTCGCGCGGCAGCGACAGGAAGAACTGTCGCAGCAGGAACACCGACAGCGGCGTGACCAGCGACGGCACGATCAACGCGCCGAGCGAGTCGATCAGGCCCAGCCACTTCATCACCAGGAAGGTCGGGATCATGGTGAGCTGGAAGGGGATCGCCATGGTCGCCACCATCGCCGCCAGCAGCGCCCGCGAGCCGGCGAACCGCATCCGGGCGAACGCGTAGCCGCCGAGCGCGCCGAACAGCAGGTTGGCCAGCACGGTCACCGCGGACACGATCAGCGAGTTCATGAACCAGGTCGGGAACAGGGCATTGGCCAGCACGTAACGGAAGCCGCCGAGGTCGATGGCCGACGGCCACAGCGCGGGCGGGAACCGGTTGATCTCCGCGTCGCTCATGACCGAGCTGAGCACCAGCCACAGCAACGGGATCACGAACAGCAACGCCAGCGGCGCCAGCAGCAGGTGCCACGGGCTGAACGGCAGCCGCCACGGGCGTTTCGCCTTGGCGTCGACCGTTGTCACGGCGATCGTGGCGGTCATCGCGGAGCTCCTTGGACGTTGCGGTGCCGGGCCAGGCGCAGGACGACGGCCACGGCCAGCAACACGATCGCGAGCACGTAGGCCGCCGCGGCGCCGTAACCGGCGGTGAAGTTCCTGAACGCCTGCTCCCAGATGAAGTAGACGATCACGGTCGTCGAGCCGAGCGGGCCGCCCCTGGTCGTCACGTAGACCAGGTCGAACACCTGCAACGAGTTGATGGTCTGCCACAGCACCAGGAAGACCGTCACCGGCGCGATCGCCGGCAGCGTGATGTGCCGCAGCAGCTGCCACCGGCCGGCCCCGTCCAGCCGACCGGCCTCGATCAGTGTTGCCGGCACGTCCTGCAACGCGGCCAGGAAGATCACCACACAGAACCCGGTTCCGCTCCACAATGTGATGGCCACCAGCACCAGCAGCGCCTGCGCCGGATCGGTGAGGAAACCCTGCGGCGAGACGCCGAGGTGGTGCAGGACCGAGTTGGCCACGCCGAACTGGGGATCGAGCACGAAGGAGAACAGCACACCCTGTGCGGTCGCGGAGATGACGAACGGCACCACGAACATCGTCCGGTACAGGCCGACGAACCGGATCCGCCGGTTCAGGGCCAGCGCCAGCGCCAGCCCGAGCACGATGCTCAGCGGCACGTAGCAGACCGTGTAGAGCAGCGTGTTGCCGACCGACTGGGCGAAGTGCGGGTCCTTGGCCAGGGCGGCGTAGTTGTCCAGGCCGACGAAGCGGCTCGGTGTCACGAGATCGTTGGCCTGAAACGACAACAGCAGCGACCAGACCACCGGCACGACGCTCAGCCCGATGATCACCACCACCGACGGGGACAGATAGGTCCACGCGGTCGCGGTCTCACCGTGCCTGCGCCGGGCCGCAAGCGTGATCGGGGTCGGCAGGCGCCGGGGCATGACCTCACCTCCTCATCGGGGAATGATCAGCGCCGCGTCGGCCTCGTCGGCACAGGCCGCCATCGCCTGCGCCGGCGCGCTCCGGCCGAGCAACATGGACACGATCGCCGTGCCGACAGCCTGGGAGACCTGCGGATACGCGGGATGGGCCGGCCGGACCCGGGCCGAAGCCAGGGCGTCGACAAACACCGACAAACCCTCGCTTTGCGCGGAATTGTCCTGCCACTCCTTGAGGTTCTCCGCGTCCTTGCTCAGCGGCAGGCTACCGGCGCCGACGTCCCACCGCACGTCCTGGGCCGGCCGCGTCAGCCAGCGCACGAACGTGCGGGCGGCCCGCACCCGGGCCGGGCCGTTGTCGAACAACGTCCAGGCGTCGGGCCCGGAGATGGTCACCGGCCGGCCGTCGAACGTCGGCATGGGCACCACGTGATAGTCCACACCGGACTCTCGAATGTCCGGCAGCTGCCACGGTCCGGTGAGGAGCATGCCCATCCGTCCCGCGTCGAACACCTGGTACATCTGCTCGCTGCCGGTCTTGGGGTCGATGTAGACGCTCCGGTCCGAGGCCAGTTGACGCACCACCCCCAGTGCCCGCGCCCCCACCTGCCGGAAGCCGATGCCGGTGCCGTCCGAGTCGATGATCTCGCCGCCGAGGTTCCACACCAGCGGCCACAACCGCCAGACGGTGTCCTCGTCGCCGGCGCCCGGCCAGCCGGTGCCGAAAACACCGGCGGCCGGGTCGGTCAGCTTCTTGGCCGTGGCCAGGAAGCTCGACCAGGTCCAGCCCGGCTCGGGCAGCTCGAGACCGGCCTGGTCGAACAGGGACTTGTTGCACACCACGGCAAGCGTGTCCACGACCGCCGGCACCGCGCGCACACGTCCGTTGACCGTGACGGCGTCCCGCGCCGGCTGCCAGTAGTCGGTCCACGGCACCGACCAGGAGTGCACCTCGTCGGTCATGTCCACCACCTGTGGGCTGCGCGCCACGCTCGGCAGGTCGGCGCCGAAGATGTAGGCGATGTCGGGATGCGAGCCCGAGGCCAGCGCCGTCATCACCTTCTCCAGCAGGCCATCGGCGAGTGCGCCGCCGCTGGTGTCCACCACGATGTCCGGGTGGCTGCGCTGGAAGTCGCCGATCAGCGCCTCGATCACCTTGCGGCCGTTGTCGTTCTGACCGTGCCACAGCTCGATAGTCACCCGGCCGTCCGGCCCGACGCCGTCGCCCGTGCCCGCGCATCTATGTGTTTTCGGCATGGACCCAGTACAAAGCGGGACAAGTGCGCGCCCATGTCGATTCCCTTGCGGCTCAGCAGGTGCGGCGGACGTAGCTGCCGCTGCCGGGCGCCGTCACGTCGACATCGCGCTCTACGACGCTCAGCGTGCTCCCCCACTTCGAGCACGCCTTGCTCAGGCCGCTGTCGGTGTACTCGATGACCTCGACGTGGTTGGCGAAAGCCGACGCATAGTCGCCGCACTCGTCGTATTCGGCGCATTCCTCGGCGACGGCGAAGTCCAGGCCGTTGGCCTTGGCGTTGCCGGCCAGCTCGGCGGTGTTCTTCTGCGCGATCGCGAGCCCGCGGCTGTGCGCGTGGGCCGAGAGCAGTCGGATGTAGGACTGCGCCTGGTCGGCGGTCAGCAGGTTCTTCGACCGGGTGTAGCTGTCGTAGTTGTCCGGCTCGACGCCGTTGAAGCCCTTACCGGCGCACTGGTCGATCCAGGTGTCGACCTTCGCGGCGACCCGACCGCGCTTGTCCGCGGTGCGCAGGTCGAGCAACGCCTCGTTCCAGTCGGGATCCTTGACCACGTTGCCGTTGGCATCCCGCAGCAGCAGATCGGCGTCCCAGCTCCCCTCGGCGCCGGTCTGCGCCTGGAAAGCGTTGACATAGCAGACGTTGTAGAGGCCGGCCGCCGGGACGGCGTCGTGATCGCGGCTGACCACGCGCACCCCGGACGGCGGCGAGTAGGGGCTGCCGATCTGGTAGTCGAAGCCGGCGTGCACGGGCGGCGCGGTCACCGCGTGTGCGTCCGAAGTGGACGGCAACAGCAGGCCGCCGGCCAACGTCACGATCGCGCCGAGGGACGGCAGAACTCGCAGGGAAGTCAGGGCCATCGTCGAACTCCGACTGCTGGCGGACACGTCCCCGCCTCGGACGCCGAAGCGTCCTGGCGACTCAGTCCGGGCTCGCACAATGCATACCGGCTGGGCGTGCCATCTGCCACCGAGGGCCGCGGCCCGTCGGGGTGCACCCGAGTAAAGGGCCTGGCCGCGTGTCTGTCAAGCGTCGCAACGAGAATCGTCCGGTCATGACGTTTCCTCCGTGCCCTGACGCCCCTCGAAGTGGCGGACGAGCACAGGATCGAGTCCCGGCACCGCCGTCGGCGTCCCACCCGAACGCAGCGACATCGTCGCGGCGACGGCCGCGGCGACCGCCTCCCGGGCCGCGATCGGCGAGGTCTCGGTCGGCCCGCCGGCGGCGGCGAACCGAAGGAACTCCGTGACCAGTGCCCGGTCGGCGCCGCCGTGCAGATCCTGTTGTGGGATCGGGATCGACAGGTCGGCGTCCCGTCGGTAGCCGGACCGCCGCCGGTTCCAGACGTTGATCACCGCCGGGTCGCCGTCGAGCCCGTCGCCGAAGTTCTCCAGCCGGCCCTCGTCGCCGATCACCGTGTAGTTGCGCCAGTAGTCGGGCGTGAAGTGGCACTGCTGGTAGCTCGTGAGGACTCCGTTGTCCAGCCGGGCCAGCATCATGCTCAGATCCTCGACGTCGATGACGGGGTGCAGGTCCCGCAGCCGCGACGGCGGCCAGACCGCAGGGTCGTACCAGTCCCCCATCCGCCGGCCGGCCGGGTCGTCCGTCCGCCGGTGCGGATTGTCCCCGTACACCCGCAGCCCGCCCATCGCGACGACGTCACGTGAGTAGCCGCCGGCCAACCAGTGGATCACGTCGATGTCGTGCGCGCCCTTCTGCAGCAGCAACCCGGTGGTCTTGGCCCGCTCGGCATGCCAGTCCTTGAAGTAGAAGTCGCCGCCGTGCCCGACGAAGTGCCGGCACCACACCGACTGCACCCGGCCGATCGCCCCCTCGTCGATCAGCTCCCGCATCCGGCGCAGCATCGGCAGATGCCGCAGGTTGTGCCCCACGTACAGCCGGCTGCCGGTGTGGGCCGCCGTCGCCAACACCTCGTCGCAGTCCGCCAGGCTGATGGCCAACGGCTTGTCCACGAACACCGCGACTCCGGCGTCAAGGAAGTGCAGCGCCGGCCGGGCATGCAGGTGGTCCGGTGTCAACACGAACACCGCGTCCAGCCCGTCCGTGGCCAGGTCCTCGTACCGCTCCCGCACCTCGACGTCGGGCCCGAACAGCTCGCGCGCGTCCGACCGTCCTCGCGGGTCGATGTCCGCACAGGCCACGACCTCGGCCACGCCGATCTGGTTCGCCAGGGTGGCCATGCGCGCCCGCTGCCCCACGCCGACGACCCCGATCCGCAGCATGACCACGACCCTAGACGCTCGATAATGAGCGTTCAAGGGCCGGATCGAGCAGTTTCGCGCATTCCTGCCGTGGCCGTCGGAGCGGTCGTCAAGAGTCGGCGGCGGCGGTGCCGTACCCGCCGACGCCGGTCGCCATGCCCGGCGCGAAGCCGGCGGCCTGCGCCGTGCCGCTCACCTTGGCGACCGCCCCGCCGATCGGCACCCTCAGCAATCAAGCCCCTCCGTACACCGTCCAAGAATTATAGGAATCGGCCACGGTGAAACTCAACCTCGGACAGAAGAAAGGACCTCCTGTCGACAGGTACGACGAGTTCGATGCTGTCGCGGCACTGTTACTGGTGCCGTCCAGCAGTCTGATGTTGGTGCTGTCGAACCGCGTGTTCGCGAGCGACGCGCAATAATAGCCGTCGCCGGTCTGCGGGTCGACGGTCGAGTAGGCTTCGAACATGTCCCAACCCAGATCGGGGCTTCCGTTGGGATCGGGCGTGCCGGAGCTGGTGTAGAAAAGGTTCCACACGGCCGTCTTGTAGTTGAAAAGCGATGCCGTCCACGTGTTCGCGGCGGGATTGGTGCGCTGGATTCGCACCAGGTAAGCACGACCGTTCCCGGTCGGCGCCGGTTTGGTGTAGACCGGAAGGAACGACGAGTCGGCCACCACTGCCGTCCTGGCCGGCCCGGGAGTTGACCGGCACCAGTCCCAAGCCCACAGCGAGGCGCCCGCCGGCTGACCGTACACGGTTGTCATCTCGATGCAAGAATTTGCGGGCTTCATTGTCGGCGCGTACAGAAATTCGCCATGTTCTGTGCCGATCCCCAGGTTCGGGTACACGGTGTGAAGTGAGATCATTCCGTCCTGACCTGCGCCGGAATTTGGCTCCAGCCCCCACGTCGCATGATTCAGGTCTGTGGGCCGTGGCTGTTCGATCTCGACGGGTCTCGTGTCGGGCACCGTTCCGAAATTCGGCGCGTTCATGTCCACGTCGATTGCGCTCGATAAATGTGAACCGCGCACGCTCGCTGCCGCCGGCGGGCCTGTTGACACTGAGGCCAGAACTAGTATTGCACTTGCGGCGAGCGTGACGGAACGACGTTTGACCATCATTTCCATACCTCAATCCCCATCAAGGCAAGTACCTTCAAGCAGACCACGTGTCACCAAGTCCGCATACCGCCGATCATCCCATCCGTCGTACGAAGCGCCGCAGCGAACGGCGCGAAGTCACAATGGCGACGCATCGTCGAAGGACTGGACCGGGACCGGCTCCCGGGGCACATCACTGAAGTCCAGCGAGCCGGCTCCACGAAACTCAGGGCACATCACGGTCTCCACCAGATCCGGAGCAGCTCACCTACTATCCGATGATGATCGAGCGGTTGGCGTGGGTGACGGCGCGGGAAGCACGGGGACTGGACGAGGACGAGCCGATCGCGCTGAGCGCACTGAAGCGAACCGGTGTGGCGGTCGATGTCGTGGACTGGAACGACCCCGGCGTGGCCTGGTCCAGCTATGACCGGGTGGTGCTGCGCTCGGCCTGGGACTACCCACAGCACCTGCCCGAGTTCCTGAACTGGGTCGAAGGCGTGGACACCGTCAGCGAACTGGTGAACCCACCCGCGACCGTGCGATGGAACCTGGACAAGCAGTACCTCGCCGAACTGGCGGAGGACGGCGTGTCGATCACCCCGACGGTGTTCGCGCATCCCGGCGCGACCGCGCGGTTCCCGGACGGCAGATTCGTGGTGAAGCCGGCCGTGGGCGCGGGCAGCCGCGACGCTGCCTGGTACGGACCCGACGAGCATGGCAACGCGACCGCGCACGTCGCCCGCCTGCACGCCGCTGGCCTGACCGTCCTGATCCAGCCGCTGTTGGCGTCGGTCGCCGAGGACGGTGAGTGGCCGATGGTGTTCTTCGGCGGAACGTTCAGCCACGCCGCCAGCAAACGTGTCACTCTGCCCCGGGCCGGGGCGGTGGAGGCGCTGTTCGCGGCCGAGGCCAACACCGAGCACAGCGCGTCGCCCGACCAGATCTTCGTTGCCACCAAGGCATTGGAGTCCGTCGGGCGTCGGCTGGGCACGCCGGCCTACGCCCGCGTGGACCTCGTCCGTGATGACAACGGCCGCTATTGCGTGCTGGAGGTCGAGCTGATCGAGCCGTCGCTGTTCCTGCCGTTCGCCGACGCCACCGCCGCGGACCGGTTCGCCGAAGTCCTGGTCCGCTCGCCGGGCTGACAGCCGGACTTCCGGCACCAGCGCGCCTTGCCCTTCCGGGGAGCGGCCGACGGGCTTGACCCTGACCGTAGGTCAGGGTTCGAGCCTTGTCCCATGACGGAGAACATCACTTCCGCGGCTCGGCCCGCTCCGCCGACCGGTGGGTTCCAGGAGATCGACGGCCGCCGCGTTTTCGTGCGTCGGACGGGCAGCGACGGACCGGCCGTCGTCTTCCTGCCCGGTGCCAGCTCGGTCGGTCTGGACTACTTCCTGGTCCAGCAACAGGTCTCGCGGTTCACCACCGCCGTTGTGTACGACCGCGGCGGCACGGGCTACAGCGATCCGCTGCCACTGCCACGCACCGCCGCCGCGGTCGCCACGGAACTGCACGAGTTGCTGCACGCCCAGGACATCGCCGCCCCCTACGTTGTGGTGGCGCACTCCCTCGGCGGCGCCTACGCGCATCGGTTCGCGCAGCTGCACCCACGCGAGGTGGCCGGGCTGGTCTGGTTGGATGCCTTCCATCGCGACTGGGACGACTTCATGCCCGCCGAGGCGGCCCTGGCCGCGGGCGAGCGGATGGCGCCTGATCCGGCGCAGATCCAGCAGATGCGCCCAGCCCTGCGCGAGATGTACACCGAGTTGTTGGCGGGATACCCGGAGCACGTGCGGCTGCCGCTGATCGATGCCCACACGAGCGACGAATGGCTCCAGGCCGGCTTCGCCGAGCGCGGCAACCTCGTCGCACTCGCCGAGGAACTACGGGCCGGACCGGACATCCCCGACGTCCCGCTGATCGCGCTCACCGCGGAGGGCGTCGACCCCGCCCAGCGCGCGCTGACGTCGCAGCAAACGCGGCTGCGTATAGCGGAGCGGACGCTGCGGGAGATTGGTGAGGGCAAGCGGAGGATGATCGCCGCCCTGGTGAGCGCGGTCTCGCACGGGGAACAACGCACCGTCTCCGGCATCGGCCACAGTCAGCTCTGCTTCCAGCGGCCTGATGTCGTGGTCCAGGCGATCCGCGACGTGGTGGACCGCGCGGCCCGCGCCTAGAGTCGTCACGACAGTCGGAGGAGGACGGTGCTCACGATCAGCCAACTCGCGGCGACCGCCGGCGTGACCGTACGCACCGTCCGCCACTACCACCGCATCGGCCTGTTGGCCGAGCCCGACCGCGACGCCTCCGGCTACCGCCGCTACAACGCGCAAGCAGCGGTGGACCTCATCCGGATCAGGACCCTGGCCGATGCCGGGGTGCCGCTGGCCCGCATCGACGCGCTGCTGCACGCCCAGCCGACCGAGTTCGCCGCGGCCATCACCGACATCGACGCCGACCTGCAGCGCAAGATCGACCGGCTCGCCGAGCACCGGCGCCGGATCGCCGAACTGGCCGGCGGTGAACGGCTGGTCCTGCCGCCCGAAGTGGTCGCCATCCTGGACCGGATGCGCGGCATCGGGGTCAGCGAACGGACCGTGCGACTGGAGCGGGACGCGCGCATCTTGATACAGGCACTGGACCCGCGCGCCACCTCTCAGTGGATACAGGACAAGAACGCCGGCTTCGCCGACCCCGACCGGACGCGCCTGTACCTGGCCTGTGATCAAGCAGTCGACTGGGATCCGCACGATCCACGGGTGGACCAGCTCATCGATGACCTGGACGCCTGGGAGCTCGAACACGAAGGCGACCTCAGCCGGCCAGGGAGCAGGACGGTGGTCTCCTCCCTGGTCACCGAGGCATCACCGGCGTGGCAGCGGATCCTCGATGTGCTCGCCCACCGTGCCCTGCGGCGCAGCATCGCCGTGCCCGACACCTGATCTCCGGCCGACTCCGGACAAACGCACATCGGCAGATGCGGATGGTCTACTGGACCCCTGGGCGCCAGCCCGCAGGCGGTCCATCAGCGATTCTCGCGGTTCGGGCTCGGCCGCGTGGCCGACCGGCGGGTCCGGCGCCCGTTCAGCCTGTGTCGGCGGTGCTGGCTGGCCGTGCGGACTTGCTGGGGCGTGGCTGGGAATTGAGTAGTTGCCCGGATGCCGGGCCGGGGAGCAGGCGCGAGGATTCCCGCTGTGCACAAACGACCGGCCGCGTCGGCCGAACAGGGCCTTCCCGCGCGTGGGCTGGCGGGGCAATGCGCTCGGGCTGCGGCTGTCGGCGGTGTGCTCGGCCTGGCGGTGACCGCGTTCGCCCTCACCATCGCCGACAAGGAACTGGGGGCGCTGGGCGAGTTGGCGGCCGCTGTGCTCGCAGCCTTGGCGCTGTCCTGGCCGCTGCTGCTGATCGTACGAGTGAGGCGGCCCGGGCTGACAGCCCTGCTGGCCCCGGTGGCGCTGGTGGCGCTGACGCGGGGCCTGACCATGCTCGCCCCCTACGCCTCAGGCCTTGGCCAGTGGCAAGAGCCGGCCACGGTGATCGCGGTGGCCGTGGTGGCGGCCGGCGGCTATGCGGCAGCCGCGTTCGTCGGCGGGCCGGGCGCCCGGCCGCGGTGGCGGGTCATCGTGGCGGTGATGGTGGTTGCGCTGATCCCCACGGCGATGGTGGTGGATCCGATCCAGCGGGCCGCCCGCGACGCAAACGAGGCCGCCGGCAGAGGCGCCCAGCTGGCGGCCTTCCCGCATCCACTGTTCGCCCCGGACCTGCCCGGCTACACGATCATCGAGTACCACGTCGAAGACTCCGGGTCCTCCTTCGCCTTCTGGCTGCGGCCCACGTCGGCGCGCCAGCAGGCGGACGGGCCCTCCACGCTGTCGGCGGCCGACGCCTCGCTGAACATCGCGGTGGTCCAGACGTCCGCGCCCGCGGGGTTCAACCCCCCGGCCGACTGCGTGATCCCCAACCTGGGCAGCGACAGCAAGGCCGCCGCGCCGTGCGTCACGGCCGCCCCCGACGTCTGGCGAGTCTCCAAACCGCCCAACGGGTGGGCGTCGCTCTACCTCGCCCGCAGAGGCGACCGGGTCATCCAGATCAGCACGGCGTCAGCGGCAATCCCGGAAAGCGACCTGGCGAGGGCGGCGACCACCCTGCGCCAGCAGCCACCAAGCTACTTCCTGGGTTGACCCCGGTCCCCGCTGAGCCCACCCTGGCCGATTGACACATCAATGACTGAGATGTCCCCCGCCCGCAACGCTTTCCACGCCGACCCGACCGAAGTGCCGTCCAATGCAACCGGTGCGGTGGATCATCCGTCCTGAGAATGTGGAGACAGCGGAGCGGAAGCCGATCATCGCGGCCACGGCGGTCGGCGTTGCCGCGGTCGCGGCGGTTGTGCAGTATGCGGCGCCTTTAGTGGTGCCGGCGTTGGAGCGTGAACCGGGCGCGCTGGAGGCCGGTCAGTGGTGGCGGTTGGTGACACCGCTGCTCGTGCAGACCCTGGGCTGGTACCAGGTGGTGACGAACCTGGTCACTCTGGTGGTTGTCGGCGTGGTCGCCGAGCGACTGTTCGGCCGCTGGCGATGGGCGGTGCTGTTCGCCGCCGGAACGATCGGCGGCCAGATCGCCGCGTATGCCTGGGGGGAACCCGGCGGTGGCGATTCGATCGCGATCTGCGGGCTCGCGGGCGGGGCGGTGGTCTGGTTGCTGGCAGACCGGCGGGACGCGAGCCGGTGGGCGGTGGGGGCTGTCGTGTGCTACATCGCCGCGTTGACGGGCTGGGGCTTCGGTGGGATCCGGGCCGCCGCAGTGGCCGCTGCCTTTGCCGCTGTCGTGGTGTTGTGCGTTGTTCGCGCTCGGGGACTCGCGTTGGCCGGATCGGTTGCCTGCGCTGTCGCACTGACGGTCGCCGCTGACCTGCACGGCGTTTCCTTGCTGTCCGGGATGGCGATGGCGCTGGTCATCACATGCTGCGGTGTGGGCTCTGCCCCAAGGTCCAACGCCGCGGCAGGCTTCGTTCCTGTCACGGACCGCTGATTCGGCTCCCCCGCAGGGGCTTTCGACGGTGACTCGTCAATCTCTTCATCCGAGTGCATCCACTTGAAGAACTGGTGAGAAGGCGGCGTAACTCTGCCTGAGTTGTCACGACCTCCCGCCGGCGCGCGATCGGGAGAACCCTGTCACCCGGGCGACTTCTCGACCGGCGTACCCCGCTGACCCCACGGTTGGCGTCCATGCCGGCAGGCTGCCCGCGGTACGGATTGGCTTGTCCCGCTTGGGGTCGGTCGACGTAATGAGCCGATAAGTCTTCTGTAAGGAGCAATCGGCCCGGTGGGGCGTAGCGTCACCGCCGTCGAGCTCGAACACTCCGCGATTCCCCTGCCACAGCGCCATGTTCGGCTCGCGCGTCGTGCTTTTCCCGTAACGGCAAGGAGTGTTTCGTGAGAATTCGCGATCGGCGCCGCGCGATCATGTTATCCGCCGTGGGGTTGGCGGTGGCATCGGTCCTCGCCTCTGTCGTACCCCAGGCCGCTGCTTCGGCAACCGGCGGCGACCACCCGTCCGACGCCGGCACCGGGGCCACGACAGGAACCCTGCCGGTCAGCAAGACCATCCTGCCGAGCGCGATCAAGGTCGACCTCCAGAACGAGTACGTCCGGTTGCCGCTGCACAAGGGGGACTACAAAGGCCGGACGGTCTGGTACGTGCTGACCGAGGCCTCGGACCAGGGCGCCGCTGACGACCTCGGGCTGAACTACGCGCCGAAACTCGCCAACGCCTCGGTCGGCTGCCCGAGCTGCGTCCAGGACGTCACCCTCACCGGCGGGGCCAACGCCATCTTCAACGAGGCCACCATCCACTTCGCCGGCGTCCCCGACTTCAGCCCGAGCCGGGTGCTGACGGCAGGGCCGACCGGGTTCCCGCCCAGCCAGGCCACACCCGGCGCCGTCGGCGGCCCCGGCTACAGCCCCTTCATCCGCGTCGCGGGCTCCCCGATCGTCTACAACGCACCGATCGTCGCCGTCGGCGACGGCCCGTTCGACGTCGACCACCACACCAACACCGCCGACCGCGTGCTCGCGGTGCATCCGGCCGCCAAGGACACCGGCCCGGCACAGTTCCACGGCGCGTCCGTCGACCTGTTGTTCATCCGGGGGTTCGACTCCGGCAAGTCGATCATCTACATCTCCACCGACGCCAGTGACGCGACGACGGCGGTGCTGGAGCGCGCGACATACGTCCCGGCGCTCAACAATGTCGCCTTCCCCGGCGGCGACGACTTCCTCGGCAGTGCCCGTGAGCGCATCTTCCCCTTCGTCAACGGGCAGACCGGCGCGAACAACCCGCAGGCCCAGGGTTTGTCGCACCTCATCCTGGACGGCCACGCCGGCGAAGACGCCTCGCTGGGCGACAAGGCGCTGCTGCAGGCGCTGAGCCACGGTGGTGACGCGCTCAACATCCAGGGTGACTTCCCCACGCTCAAGCAGAACAACCGTCGTGACGCCTACAGCCCGCTGTGGGAGGCGCAGTTCGGTGAGTGGACGCAGAAGGCGGTCCAGCAGAAACTGAACACCCGGCAGACCGACGAGTTCCAGATCCTCAAGCTCGCCGCCGAACACCCCGATCTCCTCACCGCACCCGGCGGTGCGCCCTACGGCAGCGTCAAGGCGTTGATCGACTGCCCGGTGATCGGGTACCTGACCACCGAACCGCAGGAGGACCTGATCCAGCCGGCCCCGGGATCGGCAGTCGACTTCTCAGGCGCCTACTTCCAGGGCTGACAAGCGCCGCAACCGCACTGGCCCGCGACGAAGTGGGCCGCCGCCATGGCGGTGGCGCGGATGCCGCCGGACCGAGCTCGATGGTCCGGCGGCATCCGCGTCAGCAAAGGACCAACACGAAGATCGCCCTCAGTCCCTGGATTCCCCAGGCTGGTAGGCCATTCAACAAGCAGCCGACGAGCGGGTTCTCTCATGTGCTCGACCGCGAGGCGACCGAGCGAGGCGCTGTCGCGGGGATGGCACTGTCGATGAGGACGGCAGCGATGGCGGCAGCGGTGGGAAAGGTTTCGGCATTGAGGGCCCGGTTACGGGCCGAGGCACCATCGAGCAGCAGCGCCAGTTGTTCGCCGAGCTGTTCGGGGTTGGTGGCGCCGGCTTCGCGGGCGGTCTCGGCCAGCCGTGCGGCAACGGCTTTCTTGTAGTCGTGAGCGCGTTGGCGTGCGGGGTGGTCGGGGTCCTGGATTTCGACGGCCGCTCCGATGAAGGGGCACAGGGGCGTGACGTCGTCCTGCGTCGCGTTCGTAGGCGCCTCGAAGACAGCGAGAAGCCGTTCTCGGGGCGTGAGGTCGGTGCGGTCGAACACACCGGACATGACGTCGGGATCGAACCGGCGCAGGTACTCGGCGACGAGTTCGTCCTTGCCGCTGAAGTGCTGGTAGGCCGTGCGCTTCGACACCCCGGCGACCGCGCAGAGCTGGTCCATACCGGTCTGGTTGATGCCTTGCTCGCGGAACAGCTGTTGTGACGCGCTGAGGATGCGCTCGCGAGCGCCCCTGCCGCGCCGCTGGCCCTGGGGGCCCTTCTCCAGCTCCGTCATGCCTCCAGTGTAGCCGAGGTGGATAACGACCGGTGTACATAGCTTGCGCGTGAACTGGTCGCCTGATACGTTATGCACACAGATCGGTTTACATAGCCGTTTTCGAACGCCCCCAAGGCAATGGAGTGACAGTGGGAAAGCTCGACGGCAAGGTGGCAGTGATCACGGGTGGGACAAGTGGCTTGGCACTGGCCGGCGCCAAGCTGTTCGTCGACGAAGGAGCGCATGTTTTCATCTCGGGCCGGCGGCAGGAAGCGCTGGACGACGCCGTCAAGAAGATCGGCCGGAACGTGACCGGCGTGCCGGGCGACGCGGCCGATCTGGACGACTTGGACCGCTTGTTCGACACGGTCCGGCAGGAGAAGGGCTCGATCGACGTGTTGTGGGCCAGCGCCGGCACGGGCGAGCAGCGCAAGCTCGGCGAGATCACCGAGGAGCACTTCGATGCCACCTTCGGGCTCAACGCGCGCGGCACGCTGTTCACGGTGCAGAAGGCGTTGCCGCTGTTCAACGACGGCGGCTCGATCTTCATGACCGGGTCGAACGCTTCACTCAAGGGCTATCCCGAGTGGAGTGTGTATTCGGCGAGCAAGGCCGTGCAGCAGGCCTACGCCCGGGTGTGGCTGGCCGAGCTGAAGGACAGGCGGATCCGGGTGAACGTGCTGACCCCCGGCCAGGTCGCCACGCCGAAGCAGGAGGAGTTGTTCGACGAGGCGACGAAACGGCAGTTCGAGTCCCTGATCCCGCGGGGAGAGATGGGCCGCCCCGAAGAGATCGCGACGGTCGCGTTGTTCCTCGCCTCGGACGACTCCAGCTATGTGAACGGGATGGAGCTGACCGTCGACGGCGGCACTGCGGCGATCTGAGCCTCAGGAAACAACCTTTTCGACCCTCAGTCAGGACGGGACGACTCATGGGCAGCATCAGCATCATCGGCACCGGGAACATGGCCCGCACCATCGGCGCGCTGGCGGTCGCGGGCGGCAACACCGTCGAGGTCATGGGCCGAGACCAGGCCAAGGCCGCCGACCTGGCCAAGGCGCTCGGCGGCAGCGCCACCACGGGAGAGTGGGGCGCCGTCCCGGCCGGGGACATCGTCATCGTGGCCCTGTTGTCCGCCGGCGTCGTTCCGGCCGTCGCCCACTACGGAGACGCCCTCGCGGGCAAGGTCATCGTCGACATCAGCAACCCGTTCAATTCCGCGGCCGACGGGCTGGTCCACGGCGAGGGCACCTCGATCGCGCAGGAAGCCGCCAAGGCGGCACCGGCCGGCGCCAGCGTCGTGAAGGCGTTCAACACGATCTTCCGGCATGTCCTGGAGAAGGGCCGCCCCGCCGTCTTCATCGCCGGCGACGACGCGCACGCCAAGGCGCGCGTGGAGACGTTCGTCAAGAGCCTCGGATTGCGCCCGCTGGACGTCGGCGACCTGAAGATGGCGTACTGGCTGGAAGGCGCGGGCGTGATCACGATGGGCCTGGCCCGCCACGGCGTGGGGAACTGGGACTTCGCCCTCGACGTCGCCTGAGCAACGTCAAGGCGAACGTCCTGTCATGCCGCAGGTGGCCCCGCTGATGTCCGCTACTGCCGAATTGAGGCTGCGGCCCAGGTGGGTGAAGGCGGGCCGTCGGAAACTGGACGCAGACGGGAAGAACGCGCCCGAAGATCGCTAGCCCAGAACCCTGGTAACCGGCAAACCACGGGAATTCGCGTCCATTCCTCGTTCACATCGCGGCGAGCCCGGCCTGGTAGGCGAGGATCACCAGGTGCACGCGGTCGCGCGCGGCCAGTTTGAGCATGAGCCGTCCGACGTGGGTTTTCGCGGTCCCTGCGGTGATGTGCAGCTGTAGCCCGATCTCGGCGTTGGACAGTCCGGCCGCAACCAGGGCGAGGACTTCCCGTTCCCGTGCGGTGATCGCGGCGGGCAGGTCGGCACGCGGGGACGGCCGGAGCGGCCGGGCCGCGAACTCCGCGATGAGCCGGCGCGTCACGCCGGGAGCGAGCAGCGCGTCCCCGGCCGCGACCACCCGGAACGCCGTCAGCAGTTCGGCCGACGGGGTGTCCTTGAGCAGAAAGCCGCTCGCACCGGCGCGCAGGGCCGCGAACACGTACTCGTCCAGATCGAACGTGGTCAGCACGAGCACCCGCACCCCGGTCAGCTCCGCGGTGATCCGCCGGGTCGCCTCGATGCCGTCAAGTTCTGGCATCCGGATGTCCATCACGACGACGTCGGGCCGATGGGCCGCGGCCAACCGGACCGCCTCCGCGCCGTTCGCGGCCTCCCCGACGACGTCGAGATCGTCGGCCGAGCCGACGATCTCGCGGAACCCGGCCCGAACGAGGGCCTGGTCGTCGGCGATGAGCACCCGGATCACCGGCGGGCCCCGTCCGGCAGCCGCGCGGCGACCTCGAACCCGCTGGGCGTCGGGCCGGCGCGCAGCTCGCCGCCGCAGAGCGCGGCCCGCTCGCGCATCCCGACCAGCCCATGCCCGCCAGGCCTGGGCGGCCCGCCGCGGCCGTCGTCAGTGACCGTCAGCAGCACAGCGTCCTGCCCGTAGACGACGGTGACGCGGCACGTCGGAGTCCCGGCATGCTTGACCACGTTCGTCAGGGCCTCCTGCACGATCCGGTAAGCCGAGACGTCGACCCCCGCGGGCAGCGGCCGTGGCGTGCCCCGCACCACGACGTCAACGTTGACTCCGGCGGCCGCCGTGCGCGCGACAAGGCCGTCCAGCCGGGCCAGGCCCGGCGCCGGTCCGAGCACGCCACGCGATTCGGTGTCCCGCAACACACCCAGCATCCGGCGCAGCTCGGCCAGCGCATCGCGACCGGTGGTCTCGATGACGCCGAGCGCGGCTGCCGCAACGGCCGGCTTGCGGTCGAACACCAGCCGGCCCATGTCAGCCTGGACGGTGATCACGCTCATGCTGTGCGCGACGACGTCGTGCAGTTCCCGCGCGATGCGCAGGCGCTCGTCGGCGACCAGCGCCTCGGCTTCGCGTTCCCGTTGCGCCGCAAGGGCTTCCGCGTACGCATGATACTGCGCCCGCAACAACCCCACACCCCACCCGATCACCACGACGGCCCCCGGAAGCAGCACCGTCACCCACTGTCCGTTCCAGACGGCCGCGGCTACGGCAACCACGACCAGGATCACCGCGAGCCCCCCGTACGCGCGGCGGGAACCACGCGCCGCCACCGAATACGCGACCACCGCCATCGGCACGGACGCGAACGGCACCACCGGCACCACCGACGTCGCCAGCGACATGTCGAACAGCGGGATACTCAGCCCGAACGCCACCCACGGCCACCGTCGGCGCAGTATGAGCGGCACGGCAAGGACAGTGGCGCCGAGCAGACCGACCCACCGTGACGCCGGCGCCGCCTCGCTGTGCCCGCCGAGCAGCGGGCCGCCCCACACCACCGCGACCGCGACGGCCGCGACGCAGTCCAGCGCGAACCAGTGTCCCGGCCGCAGCCGCCGCAGCGGCGGCGGGCGCACGTCCATCACCATCGCCCGACCGTAGCCGGACCTCACACGCGCACGCATCACTCTCAGGGCGTATGCCCACGGGCGTACGCCCCAGGGCGCCTGCCCGTGCGGCGATGACGCGGTCGCCGCCGTCCCAGCATGGTGGAGCGACCAGAAAGGGAGTGCCGATGATCGATGCCGACGAGCTGACCAAGACCTACGGCCGCCGCCGCGCGGTGGACCAGCTGACCTTCCGTATCTTGCCCGGGCGGGTGACCGGGTTCCTCGGACCCAACGGTGCGGGCAAATCCACCACCATCCGGCTGATCCTCGGCCTGGACTCGCCGACACACGGCCGGGTGCGAATCGACGGGCGGCCTTACCGCGGGCTGCACCGGCCGCTGCGGCACGTCGGCGCGCTGCTCGACGCGAACGCCGTCCACGGCGGCCGCCGCGCCCGCGATCACCTGCGCTGGCTCGCGCAGACCAACGACATCCCGCGAAGCCGCGTCGCCGAGGTGCTGCGCATGACCGGCCTAGCCGAGGCGGGACATCGGTGCGTCCGCGGGTTCTCGCTCGGGATGAAGCAGCGGCTCGGTATCGCCGCGGCCCTGCTCGGCGACCCGGAGATCCTGATCTTCGACGAGCCGCTCAACGGCCTCGACCCCGACGGCGTGCACTGGGTCCGCGGGCTGATCCGGTCGATGGCCGCCGAGGGCCGCACGGTGCTGATCTCCAGCCACCTGATGAGCGAACTGCAACTGACCGTCGATCACGTGTTGATCCTCGCCCGTGGCCGGCTGCTGTCGGACTCCGGCATGGCGGAGTTGGTCCGATCGAGCGGGGGCGACGTGCTGGTCCGCACTGCCGGTGACACACCGCTCGCCGCGCTGCTCACCGTCCGCGGGGCCACGGTGGCGCCGGAATCCGGCCAGGGCTTGGCAGTGACAGGTCTCGGCCCGGGCGAGATCGCCACGGTGGCCGCCACGCACGGCATCGCGCTTGTCGAACTGACTCCGCGTGCACCGTCGCTCGAGAAAGTCTTCCGCCGCATCACCGATCCCGAACTCCAGTACCGCGCCGAGCCGCGCCGGGAGGACGCCCGATGACCCTGTTCCCGACCGGCCTGGTCGCCGCCGAGTGGACGAAACTGCGCTCGGTCCGGTCGACACCGTTGATCCTCGCCGTCGCGACGGTCGCGACCATCGCGATCGCGGTATTGCAGGCCCGCTCGACAATCGGCGCGTGGGACGGCTGGGGGGCGCGCGCCCGTGCCGAGTTCGATCCCGTGTTCACGACGTTCACCGGATTCCAGGTGGCACAGCTGGCTTTCGGGCTGCTCGGCGTCCTGGCCGTCACCACGGAATACAGCACGGGCACGATCCGCGCGACGTTCGCCGCGGCGCCTCGGCGCGGCCGGGTGCTCGCGGCGAAGCTGCTCGTCCTGGGCACCGTGGCACTGGTGGCCGGGCAGGCACTGGCGTTTGCCGCCTTCTTCGCCGGGCAGTTCGTGTTGGCGGGCAAGCACTTGGACGTCGCACTCGGCGACCCGAACGTCCTGCGCGCGGTGCTGGGCCAGGGTTTCTACCTGGGCACGGTCACGATCCTCGGTGCCGCGATCGGCACCCTGCTTCGGCACACCGCGGGCGCGACCGCACTCACCACCGGGCTGCTGTTCCTGTCCATCATGGTGCTCAAGGCGGTCTCCCCCGACGGCTCCAAGGCCCTGATCCACTGGGCTCTGGCCGCGGCAGGAGAAGGCCTGACCTGGACAACGTTTCACGACCCTGACTGGCCGACCGCAGGATTCGCCCTGGTCGTCTGCCTGACCTACCTCACCGTCAGCGTCACGGCGGCGGCCTGGCGGCTGACTCGCCGCGACGTGTGAGCCCAGGCTCGGCACTCCAGTGGCTGCGACCGCAAGGTCAATGACAGCAACAATCACAACCCGAGGAGAGCGTGTGAAAGCAAGCCGCATGGGACGCCTCGCGGCACTGGGCGTCGCCGCGTTGTGCGTGGCGGGATCCATCCACACGGCCAACGCCACCCCGGTGGCGGGTCCACTCCAGCTCACCCTGCCGCCACCCACCGGACCCCGTTCGGTCGGCACGGTGTCTCTGCATCTCGTTGACCCGTCTCGGCATGACCCGACGGGCGCCCAGAACGCGCTGCGGGGACTGATGATCAGCCTGTGGTATCCGACCAGCCGTATCGGCGGGTATCCGGTGGCGCCCTGGCTGCCGGCGGGGGCGGCCACCCGGTTTCTCGCCGACAACGGGCTCACCCCTGGCCAGGTCCGGGTTCCGCTGACCCACGGCCACGAGGGCGCTCCGGTCGACCGGCACGAGGGCCGGCTGCCGATCGTGGTGTACTCGCCCGGCCACGGCTCCGTCCGGTCGGCGAACACGGTGGTGGTGGAAGAGCTGGCGAGTCGGGGTTATCTGGTGGTCACCATCGACCACACCTACGACGCGGAGGCGGTGGAGTTCCCCGACGGCCACGTGGTGCCGGGGTTGCCCGACGGTATGGTGGCCGATCCGGCGCGGACGCGGGTCGCCGACACCCGGTTCGTGCTCGACCAGCTGCGACTGCTCGACACCGGAGGCAACCCCGACGCCGAACACCGCCGACTGCCCGACGGCCTACGTGGTTCGCTGGATCTGTGCCGCATCGGCATGTTCGGCGAGTCCGCCGGCGGCAGCGCCACCGCCAACACCATGTTCGAGGATCAGCGGATCAGGGCCGGCCTCAGCATGGACGGTCCGATGTTCGGTCCGGTGGTCACCGGCGGCCTTGATCGGCCGTTCCTGTTGATGGACGCCGACCGAACCAGCCGAAAGCTGCTCGCCGACCAGCAGACGTTCTGGTCGAACCTGCGCGGTTGGCGGCTCAACACCGGACTTCCCGGCGCGGCACACGTCTCCTACGGGGACGAGGAACTGCTGGTGCCGCAGATCGCGCCGCTGCTCGGCTGGTCCCAGGCAGAGATCGACAAACAGATCGGCACGCTCCGGCCGCAACGCGTCGAGGCAGTGCAGCGGGCCTATCCGCTGGCCTTTTTCGATCTGACTCTTCGGCACCAGGGCCATCTGCTGGACGGTCCATCCCCTCGGTACCCGGAGGTGACCTTCCTTCCCTGAGCGGCGACGGCCGAGTCCGGGATCAGGTTGTTGCAGACGTGGTCAAGGGCGAGGTTCTGGCCGGTGCCGGCGACGCTCAGGTCGTTGTCGGCGATGACGAGGTTGCCGTTGGCCAGGTTCACCGCGAGCTGCATGCCGTAGATCGTTATGTGCCCTGGTTTGGGGCTGGCCACCGTTGGCGGAATCACAGATGGCCTCAGCGCACTGTCTGGGTAGAGTTGGGCAGTGCCGGAGCTTGAGCAGCTGCATGCAGGCCATGCCCCAGCGGTCCTGGCCTTCGAGCTGGTGAACCGCGCCTACTTCGCCGCTTCGGTCTCCGACCGCGGCGACGAGTTCTTCGACCAGTTCTCCGACCGGCACAACGATTTGTTGGCTGAGCAGGAGGCCGGCATCTGTGCCTTCTACGTGCTCGTCGCTGATGACGGCTCGGTTCTAGGCCGGTTCAACCTGTACGACCTCGAGGACGGCACTGCCAAACTCGGCTATCGGGTCGCACAGCAGGTCGCGGGCCGCGGCGTGGCGACCGCGGCCGTCCGGGAGCTGTGTCGGATCGCGGCAACGCGGCACGGGCTGCGCACACTGCGGGCGGCCACCTCCCACGGCAACACCGCGTCCCAGAAGGTGCTGTCCAAAGCCGGGTTCGTCCCGGCCGGCCCGGCCGCCCCGGCCGATCTCGGCGGCAAGTCAGGCAGCTGGTACCAGCGAGACCTCCAGCCATAGAGCCCAAGCCGGCCATCATCGACGACAAGCCGCGTCGGTGGTCATCGTCTCCGGCGCGAAGAACGGTGGACCGGCCCCCGGGGTGGCCGGCCGCCGGCGTTCGACGCGGTGGACCATCGAGGCCGCACCGTGATCGAATGCGGCTTCGCGGTGATCAGGCAGTGACGGGGTATCGCCACCCGGTACGACAAACCTGCCGTGGTCTACCGGGCGGCGATCGTCCTCGATGCGGTGGTCACCTGGACCACAGCTTGTCAAGCCACGCCCTAGCCGATCACCACGATCTTCTGAAGCAGACCGCCCGGCTCTTTGACCATCTCGCCCGGGTTGCGACTGTGCGGCTTGTCCCCCGCGTAGTAGACGGTGATCCGGTAGCCACCGGCCCAGACCTCGTCGTAGTAGTCGTTCGAGTACAGCGTCTCACCGCCGCCGTTCGGGAACTGGAAGCACTGGTCGTCCCAGCCGTAGTGCACGATCTTCACCGGCCATTTGAGGTACGGCCCGTAGCAGCTGACCCTGGTGAAATTCGGTGAAACCGTGTTGGGCGTCGTCGAGACCGAGGCCGAGGCCGAAGCCGTCGACACCGCGCCAAGGCCCGCGATGGAGACAGCCACGGCGAGCGCGGCGAACTTCTTGTGCACGTTGCCTCCTGAGGTTCAGGCGAAACAGATGTCGGTCCCGTCGTCCCGCTGCTTCTCGCTGTTGTAGAAGATCTGGAGCGTCGCGTGTTCACAGGTGGACAGCACACCGGCGGCGGGCCCGTAGAACTCCTGCTGCGAGGTGTTCGTCCACACGTACGGGCGGGCGCAGCCCTCCGCCACCGCACCATTGCCGTCCGATATCGGGTAGACCGGGTAGCCGGGCGGCCGAAGCCTGGAGGGACACGTGGTCAGGCCGACGGTCCAGCCGGAGTGGCTCGCGGTGAACCAGCTCCACATCCAGAGATACGAACAGCCGCCGCTGGTCAGCTTGAGCGAGGCGACCTGCTGCGAGTAACCGCTGAAGTAGATGGGCGTGTTGGCCACCTCGCTGCCGCACGAGGCCATCGGCCGCGCGGCCGCCTGCGCCTGCCCGGCCACAGCCAGCGGAGCGATCGTCAACGCCAGCGCAAGCGCCGTTTGCGCCGCACGTTTCATGGCTGTTCTCAAGACATTCCCCTCCTGATGACGCCAGTCGGATTCCCCGAGAAGGCGCGCCGGTCAGGCCACCCAGAGCTGGTCGATCTCGGTGTTGTCCCACTGGTAGTGGTCGAACGCGCACGAGAACTGGGAATACTGGTGGTTGCTGACGGCCGAGTTGCCGAGGTAATAGCACTGCGGCTGGGTGTAAAGGCCGAGCATCCTGCCACCGCCGCCGCCAGGAGGACCCGCGACGGCGTTGGCGGGACCAGTGGACAGAACGGCCGCGCACACGGCGAACGTTCCCACAGCGACTAGGCGAACAATGCGGGATTTCGACGTCAAGACGCTCCCCCTTTGTTATGGCCCGCGCGGTTTTGCGAATTCCCTGTCGCGCACGGGCCGGCCGACGCCAGTCAGCTTGTCCAGGCTCGGTACCCGTCCGGTACCCGCCTGGTTCCCTCGGCCTCACGCCGCCGGTTCGGCCAGTCGGGCGCGCAGGACGTCGGCGTCGGCGTGGTGCAGGTCGTCGAGGATGGGCAGGGCCTGCCGCCAGGCGTCGTGCGCGGCGCGGAGGTCGCCCGCCGCCCGATGGGTGTCGCCGAGGCGGATGAGCGTGTCGGCCTGGGGATGCCGGGCGCCCAACTTCTCATACAGGACAAGGGCGTTGTGGTAGCTGCTGACTGCCAGGCGGTGCTCGCCGAGGTTGTGGTGGGCGCAGCCGATACTGTCCCAGGTGTCCGCCTCGCCGTGCCGGCTGCCGACCACCCGGTGCAGGGCGAGAGCCTCGTCGCAGTACCGCAGTGCCTCCCGGTGCCGGCCAAGCTGGGTCTGCATCCAGCCGATCGCGTTCAGCGCGTCTGCTTGCCCGGCGACGTGTCCGGCCGCGTGGAACAGCGCGTAGGCGGCCTCGCCGTGCTCCAGGGCTTCCGGGTAGTCGCCCTGCGCGTAGGCCACGATGCCGAGGTTGTTGTAGCCGCGGGCTTGGCCGACCAGGTCTCCGCGCCGCTCGTCCAGGGCGATCGCACCGCGCAGGCTGTCCCGTGCGTCCGCGTGACGGCCAAGTCGGATGTACGCACGCGCCAGTTCGCGCAGGCACCACGCCTGCCCTTGCGGCTCACCGGCGCGTTCGGCCGCGGCGATCGCGACCAACTGAGTGGCGACCATCTGTCCCCAGTGCCCGGCACGGATGCTGAAACTGCTTACACACCAGGCAAGTTGCCAGGCGTGGGTGGCGAAGCCGGCATCAGCGGCGCGCTCGACGGCAGCCGCGAACACCAGCCACTCCGTGGCGAACCACTGCCACGCCTGCTCATCGTCGGCGAGTTCGTCGACGACGACCCCGGTCCGGGGTCGCCCGAGGAACAGCCGGTCGTTGGGCGGGTTGAGCAGCAACACGCCCGCGTGCGCAGTGTGCAGGTAGTGGTTGAGCATGCGGTGCATGGCGTCCTGGCGCGCCTGCTCGTCCTCGTCCTCGCACGCCTTGCCGGCCGAATACGCCCGCAGCAGGTCGTGATAGGCGAACCGGCCGGTGTTGGGTTCGGTGAGCAACTGCGCCCTGGTCAGCTCGGCCAGGGCCACCCGGGTCTGGACGCGGTCGGTGCCGGTGAGGCTGGCGGCGGCCGACACCGAGATGACCGGGCCCGGATGCAGGGCCAGCAGCCGGAACATCCGGGCCGCCGCGGCGCTCAACGTCCGGTAGGACCAGGAGAACACCGCGCTGACGTCGACCCCCGTGTCCCCGATGTCCAAGGCGTGCAAGCGATCCCGGACATCGCGCAGCTGCCCCGCCAGCTCGGCCAGCGACAGCATGGACGTGAGGGTTGCTCGCGCGGCCGCCACACTGAGCGCCAGCGGCAGGTGCACGCACAACTCGATCAGGTCGCTGACCGCCTGCGGTTCGGCGTCCAGCCGCTCCTGGCCCAGCCGGCTGGCCAGCAGGTCATGGGCTTCGGCGGTGCTCATCAGGTCCACCGGAACGGCGCGTGCCCCCTCGCTGGCGATGAGGCCGCCGAGCGCGTCCCGACTCGTGACGACGGTCAGGCAGTGGGCCGAGCCCGGCAGCAGCGGCCGGACCTGACTGGCGTCGCGGGCGTTGTCCAGCACCACGAGGATCCGGCGGTCGGCCAACTGGGACCGATACAGCGCCGCCTGCTCGGCCAAGCCGGTCGGAATCCGCGGCGCTGGCACGCCAAGCGCGTCAAGGAAACCCCGGATCGCCTCCGCCGGCTGCACCGGCTCGCCGCTGGGGTCGTAGCCGCGCAGGTTGACGTAGAGCTGCCCGTCGGGAAAGCGGTCGGCGATCTGGTGTGCCCAGTGCACGGCCAACGCCGTCTTCCCGACACCAGCGGTGCCGTTGATCGCCGAGATCACGACGGTCTCGTCCCGGTCCAGCAACGCCGTGAGCTCCTTGAGCTGCGACGCCCGACCGGTGAAACCCGCCACCGCGCAGGGCAGTTGCCGCGGCACCGTGCGTGACGGAGGTGCCGGTGCGGCAGGGACGGCGTCGTCGCGCAGGATCGTCACGTGCAGCTGTTGCAGTTCCGCGCCGGGCGTCAGCGCGAGATCCTCGGCCAGCCGCTCGTGGATGCGACGATAGACCTCCAACGCCTCGGTCGTGCGCCCCGACCGGTGCAGGGCCGCCATCAGCTGACCAACCAGCCGTTCCCGCAACGGATGCTCGGCGACCAGCACCGTCAGCTCGGCCACCACAGCCGCGTGGCCGCCGGTGGCCAACTCCCAGTCGATGGCGTCTGCCAGCGCCGTGAGACGGCTCTCCTCCAACCGCGTGGCCTGCACCGCGAGACCCGGCGTGACTCCGCTCAGCGCCGGGCCTCGCCACAGTCTCAGCGCCTTCCGCACGACATCAGCCGCACCCGCCGGATCGGTGACCGCGAGCTGCCGGGCCTCGGCCACCGCCTCGTCGAAAACACCGACGTCAACCTGGCTCGGCTCGGCATTCAGGACGTAGTCGCCCGATCTGGTGGTGATCGCGTCGCCCAGAGTGGCCCGGAGCTGAGACACCAGCTTGATCACCTGTCTGCGCGCCGACGCCGGCGGATTCTCTTCCCACACCGCGTCGACCAGCGCGCTGACCGACACTGCGCGCCCCGGGCTCAGCGCCAGCGCCGCCAGCACGGAACGCTGGTGCCGACTGGACACCGCCAGCCGCTCCGCGCCGCGCCAGCTCTCCACCGGCCCCAGCAGTCGAAACTCCACTCGATCGGTGGCGCCCAACGGTCCCCCTCGTTGCGCATACCCAACTCCCCCGACGCCGGTCCCCAGCCGGCGCTCACCACAAGCACACGATAGGCACGTGGACACCCTCCACACGGGGGAATCGCCACGATTGACGTCCGCGTCGACCAACTAGTGGATGGCGGTGTCCCCGCCTGGCGGCGCTCGACTTGAGTGCGGTGCGCGAGGCGGCGGTCGGGCAGGCTAGTTTGCCCGGGTGAGTCTCCTCGATGATGTGGCCGAGCGCGACGGCTGGCGGTGCTGGGTATGCGACGAACCGGTCGACCCCGACATGTCCGTGAACGATCCGCGGGGGCCCAGCGTCGACAGCCGGACCGCCGACCGGAAGGCCAAGGTCGCCGAGCGGCTCGCGCACCGCGGGTGCAACACCCGCAAGGGCGCGGTCAAGGTGGTCATCGCCTGGTCGGACCGCCTGCACGTGGTCGAGCCTGCGCCGCTGATCACCGTCGCCGGGAGGCTTGAGCGCAAAGGGGGCCGCGAGATGGTGGCCCGTTGCCCGACCAAACGCGACGCCCAGGAGGCTGCGGATTGGCTGGTGGACAGGTTCTCCCGGCTGGTGCCAGGGCTGCCCGTGACCGCCGCCATCGAGGCGGGCGGCGGCCAGTTCCTCGTCATCCTGGCCACCGGCCGCCGCTGACCGGGGATCACCGGGCAGGCACTCCCGTCGAGCTGAACTGTTGGCCTACATCGATCTCACCGCACCACTGGCCAGGAGGAGGCCAGCGCCCGCCGAACCGTTGTGATGGCTCAATGGGTGAACAGGGTGTACGGCAGGACGTTGGCGAGGGCCAGGTACCCGGCCGGGTCGAGGTGCAGGTGGTCACCGGTGTCGTAGGTCGGCCGGATGCGGTGGGGGTCGGCCGGGTCTCGGACGACCTGGTCGAAGTCGGCCACCGCGTCGAACTGGTTGCTGGTGCGGATCCACGAGTTGACCGCCTGGCGGGCGGCCTCGTGGGCGCCGGCCGCGTCGTCGTAGCTGTTGCCGCCGAACGGTGTGATCGTCGCGCCGTACACCTTGATGCCGGCCGCGTGGGCTTTGGTGATGAATTGCCGGTACGCCGCGGTCAGGGCGGCAGCGGTCTCGGGTGAGCCGTTGACGCCGAGGTCGTTGACGCCTTCGAAGACGATCAACCACTTGACGCCGCTCTGGCCGAGGACGTCGCGGTCGAAGCGGGACACCGCGGTGGGGCCGAGTCCACCGCTGAGCACCGCGTTGCCGCCCGCGGCCTCGTTCGCGACGGCGACGTCCGCGGTGGCGCCGTGCTTGTGGAGCCGGACGAACAGGTCGTCGGGCCAGCGGTCGTTGCCGTTGGTGGTGGAGCCGCGGCCATCGGTCAGCGAGTCTCCGAGCAGCACCGCCGCACCGGTGTGCGGCGGCGCCCACACGTCCAGGCCGCTGAGGAAGTACCAGTGATCGACCGGGGCCGTGTCGGTCAGGGCGGTGTCGGTGAGGTGGTTGCCCTTGGCCAGGTAGGAGGTGGTGCGGGAGCCGGGGTGTGACGTGATGTGGCTCGATGCCTGCCCCTGGGCGAGGTAGAGCGTCACGGTGAGGTTGGCGCCGCTGGGCACGCTGACGTCCAGCGGGTCGGAGCTCGTCTCCTTGCCGACCGGGACGGTCACCGATCGTCGGCCGCCGAAGGTGACGGTCTTGGCCGTGCCGGCTCGGATCCCGCTCACCCCGGCGGCGCCGCCGGTCGGCGCCGCCACGGAAGCGGCGGTGATCGGCAGTGGCGCGCCCCCGAAGACGTTGTTCAGGTGCAGCCGGAACCGGGAGCCACCGACCGACACGTGAATGGTCTGGCGCAGTGTGGTGTCCACCATGACCTGGTCGCCCTGCGTGTACGGGGCAGGCGGCATGTTGGACGTCTCGGTCAGCTGCGGCATCGACGTCCAGGTCGCCACCCAGTGGTCACCCCCGGAATCGTTCGGCGAGGCGGTGGCGACGCCACCGGTCGTGCCGACCGCGAGGACGGTTATCGCCGCGAGCCAGAACCGACTGCGAGCGAGCTTCATGGCTCCTCCGATGGGGCGAGGTTTCACGGGTGGCGGGAAGTGCGGTCGGCTGCGCTGCGCGCAGGTCAGGTGGTGCCGCAACGACGCCGTCCGCCGCCGTCCTTCGACGCTCAGGGGATCAGATAGGTGACGAGGGACCGGGCGGGAACGGTCGCGGTGAACGCGCCGGCACTGAGCCCGACGGCGGCCTGGGCAGCGGTGCTGTTGGTGGCGTTGGTCAGGAACGGGGTGGCGGCGCCGCCCGACCTGCCGCTCACGGTGTAGGCGGCGGACACGTTGCTGGATCCGGTGTTCAGCACGACGATCACGGTGGATCCGTCGCTGTTGCGGTACGCCGAGACGGTCAGGTTGCTGTCGCCACTGGTGGCGCCGATCCGGGTTGCCCCAGGGCGGATGAACCGGCTGAAGTTGGACAGCGCGTAGTACCGCTTGGACGCCTTCAGGGTCGAGCCGGACAGGCCGATCAGGGCGCTGTCGTGGCCGGTCGAGCTGATTCCCCACCAGTACAGGAAAGCGTTGAGGTTGGCTCGGGTCATGCCGGTCTGGATGCGCTGCGCCCAGGTGAAGCCCGCGCTGGTGCTGCCGTCGTCCCACGAGGTGTTCCAGGTGCTTCCGTTCACCCCCCACTCGGACTCCCAGACGCTGTGGCCGCCGGAGCTGACGGTGGCGGCCGGGGCACTGGAGTAGCCGTGGCTGGTCCACAGTCCGGCGTTGGCGTTGCCCACGGCGCTGATGTAGCCGGGCAGCAGGTCGAAGCCGAGGGTGTCGCAGCACGCGGCCTTGGTCGAAAGGCCCGATGCCGTCAAGGCGGCGGAGAAGGTCGGCATGAAGCTGGCGGCCTGCGACGCGCTCACGAGCATGCTGGCGTAGCTGGTCTTCAGGGAGGGCTCGTTCACGAAACCCAGTGCCGACGGGGTGAGACCGGCCGACGCCCAGTACTTCGCGTGCTGCACCAGATAGTTGGCGTAGGCCTTCCGCCAGTCACCGGATGAGCACGACGCACCCGAGGTGCCGCACAACGAGCCGCCGTTCGAGTCGCTGCCGTTGGTTTTCATGAACCCGGGAGCGCTCCACGCATCGTTGTAGAAGGTGGTCACCCCGTAGCCCTTGGCCTGTCGGGCCAACCACAGTTGTCCTTGGTCGGTGGCATCGTCGTTGCCGTTCCAGACGTAGGTGGGCGTGGCCGACGGGCTGCCCGGCGACTTCGGCTCGATGGAGTCGCTGCCCGAGGGGATGAGGCTGCGCAGGATGCTGAACCCGGCGCCGTCGGCCGTGCCGAACAACATGTTCAACGCCTGTTGACGGGTCGCGCCGGCCGCGTTGCGGATGGCATTGGCCTGACCGAACGCCTCGGAGACACCGAATCCGTCGATGCGCTGGAACGTCGTGCCGGGGTTGATCACCACCGTCGTCGCGGCACTGGCGGTCAGTTGACTCGTCCCGAGACAGACGAGCGTGGCGGCCATGACGGCAATCACTCGGATGCGTCTGGTTCGAGACATACAAGCCCTCCGAGCCTGTCGTCGACGAGTCTCTCCGAACGATCGCGGACGGGCTCGCGCCCTGGTAGACGTAGCTGATGGGGCGGGACGGACGTGCGGCGGCAGTAATGTCGATCCCGGCCAGCCTGGCAAGCGGTAGTGACGATCTCAAGCGCCGGCCGTGCCGTCAGGATGCTCCCGCAGGTCATGAGCACCCGCGGACGGCGACGCACGGGTGAAAGTTTCAGAAGCTCGGACGGCAGGGGTCATTGGCCGTGCTTTCGTAACGCAGAGCGCAGGGAATCTCTTTCATCCCGGTCCGGATGTGGTGGAAAGATAGAGATCGCGAACTGAGGATCCTCGACGTGGCGACGAGGCCCGGGAAGCGGGAAACAGCCGGAAGAACGCCGCGTCCCAATGAGACGCGTGTGGGACGGTCGTGGCCGTGTGCCCAGACGTGAATCCGACCCGTCGGTCTGGCCGTGCGACGTCCAGTCGGGCCGCACGGCACCGGCCGAGTAGCCAGCGCCGCATCGGTTACCCGCCCGGTCTCACCGGCCGCGCGCTGCCGCTGGTGGTGTTCTCCGCCGTGGCCGGCATCGCCGAGTTCCCGCTGCTGCGGTGGCATCGTTACGGCATCCGCCCGCGTGGTCGCCGCGGCGGCCGTCGTGGCCATCCCGTGGGGTTGGGGCGCCGCACAGTACCCGACCATGCTGGAGCCCGATGTCACCGTCGGCGCCTCGGCGGCGACCGACAGCGTCCTGACACCCGTGCTGATCGTGCTGGCCGTCGGCGCGGTGATCCTGATCCCGTCGCTGTGGTGGCTGTACAGCCTGTTCTCGCGCCATGTACCGGACACCGGCATGCGAACCGAATGACGAAGACCACCTCCGTGCCGTCCCCAACGCCGACGAAACATCATTCCGGTGACCATGTGCTGTCGGTGTCGGGACGACCGGGAGGACCCTCGCATGCGGATACTTGTCGTCGAGGACGAGCCATTGCTGGCCCAGACCGTGGCCGCGGGCCTGCGCGCGGAAGCCATGGCCGTGGATGTCGCCGGCACCGGCGCGGACGCGCTGGAGCGGCTCGCCGTCCACGACTACGACGTGGTGGTCCTCGACCGCGACCTGCCCGGCGTGCACGGCGACGAGGTGTGCCGACGACTGACCCGAGCCGGGGCGCCGTGCCGGATCCTCATGTTGACCGCGGCCCGGAGCCTGGACGACACGGTCGCCGGCTTCGGGCTGGGGGCCGACGACTACCTGGCCAAGCCCTTCCGGTTCCCGGAGTTGATCGCCCGGGTCCGCGCGCTGGGCCGGCGTGGCCCCAACGGCCGGCCGGCCGTGCTCGAAGCGGCCGGCGTGCGTCTCGATCCCCACCTCCGCGCAGTCACTCGGGACGGGCGGGAGATCCGGTTGACGCGCAAGGAGTTCGCCGTGCTCGAACTGCTGCTCGCCGCGCAGGGCGGCGCGGTCAGCGCGGAACACCTGCTGGAAAAGGCCTGGGACGAGCACGCGGACCCGTTCACCAAGGCCGTGCGGATCACGATCCACTGGCTGCGTCGCAAGCTGGGCGAGCCGGCCGTGATCCACACCGAGGCGGGCGTCGGCTACCGGCTGGCCGACCGGTGACCTCCCGCCGACCGGCCTTGACCATTCGCGCCCACCTCGCCCTGGTCTACGGCATCACGTTCGCCGTCGCCGCGACCGTGCTGTCGGTGGGCGTGTACCTGCTGACGTCCACCCTGTCGGCGCCGGCCCAGCCCCCGGCCGCCACCACGTCGCCCAGCGGCACACCGAGCTCGGCGGCCCACCAGGCGGTTGCCGATCAGGGCGCGCTGCCCGGTCTCGCCCTGGCGGCGGGGATCGCCCTGGTCGCCGGCCTGGCCGTGGCCTCGGTCCTCGGCTGGGTCGTGGCGGGCCGCATGCTGGCGCCGATCAAGCGGATCACCGCGATCGCCCGTGACACCGCATCGCGCAACCTGCACGCCCGGGTCGCACTCGCGGGTCCGCGCGACGAGATCAAGGAGCTCGCGGACACTTTCGACGGCATGCTGGCCCGTCTGGAGCGGACCTTCCAGTCGCAGCGGCGTTTCGCCGCCAACGCCTCGCACGAGTTGCTGACCCCGCTGACCACCGGCCGGGCCATTCTCGAAGTGGCCGCGGCCACCCCCGCGAAGTGCGACGTGCCGGTCCTGATCGAGCAGTTGCTCACCGTCAACCGGCAGAGCGAGCAGCTGGTCGACACCCTGCTGGAGCTGGCGCGCGCCGAACACGGCGTCGTACGGGCCACGCGCACGGATCTCGCCACGGTGGTCGAGATGGCCCTTGCGCAGACGCGATCAGAAGCGACGGAAAGGGAGCTGGCGATCGAGGTGGTGTCCGCGCCGGCAGTTGTGGACGGCGATCCGGGGCTGCTCGACCGCCTCGTCGTCAACCTGCTGCGCAACGCCGTGCGGCACAACCGGCCCGGTGGTCACGTCCGGCTTCGCCTCGGCTCCGACGAGGCCGGACCGGTGCTGACGGTGTCCAACACGGGCCCGGAAGTGCCGGCCGACCGGCTCCATGAGCTGTTCGAGCCGTTCGTCCGCGCCACGCCGCGCACGCGCGGCGGCCACGGGCTCGGCATGGCGATCATCCGCGCGGTCGCCGAGGCGCATCGCGGCGCCGTGACGGTCGAGCCCAATCCCGGCGGCGGCCTGACCGTCGCCGTCCGCCTCCCAGCACTCGACGACGCCCAATGCCGACGAAACCTCGGCTCTGCCTGAATGGGTCCTGGCCGGGACGACGCACCGTCCCGGCGGGCACTCTCGAAAGGAGCTTGAGATGGTGCAGAACCGGGTGAAGGCGATGATCGCGGGAGGCGTGGCACTGGCCGGTCTGTTGGCCGGAGCCGGCGTCGTCTACGCGACGACCGGCGGAGCCGACGACTGTGGCCTGGCGCCGTCGCTGAGCAAGGCGGTCGGGCCGAACGGCGACACCTCGGCCGACACGAACGACGCGGCCACCGGTGGCCCGCTGTGCGTCGCGCCGGTCGCCCCGCTGGCCCCGATCTCCCGCTGACGG
>NZ_KK037166.1:10416245-10422826 GCF_000568255.1 Kutzneria sp. 744 | reverse complement strand
CCGCGCCGTCCCGGATGGTCACGGCGCGGCCTTCCGCGGACGACTCTGCGCCGGCGCGGCGCCATCCACACCGGGCAGCAGGTAGTAGGGGTTCTCGATGAGCGGGCCGGCCATCCACGCCTCCAACGTCCCCAGCAGGTCGTCGGGCGCGAACCGGCCGCCCCGCAGGTGGCCGCCCTCCGGCTCGGTCAGCACCAGGTCGCCGGCCCCGGCGAGCCGGGCCGCGATGTCGTCGCGTTCACCCTCGGCCGCCAGGACAACACCCCGATGCAGGCCTTCGGACGCATCGTGAACGGTCGTCCGTGCGGTACACCCTGAACACGGCCGCCTACTACGCGCATCACATTCTGCTCACGTCACGGCACCGCCGACCACGAATCCCGATTCCCTCCGCCCCGTCGAGCACACGCTCGGCAGGACGGAGTCGTTCCGGTCGGACGGACAGCGACACCGAAGCTCTGGGCCTGTGTAAGTTTCATCCGGCACAGCCCGTCCGGAGCTGCCGGTGAGTCAGGCACGCGAGCGGCGAACAACGCACAAACCTCCTTGCCACGCATGGCTTCGGCGGCCGTGGGCCGGGCACCCGGATCCCATCGGCCACGGCGAATGGGGTGCAGCGCCATGAGCCAGCACCGTGACAGGGAGCCAATGTTAGCGCTAACGTCGCCGACGCTCTGCCTGTGTGGTCGCTGAAAAGGGGCTCTCGTGTCGTCCTTCAACCGTCGGCGGCTGCTACAAGCCGCGGGGGCCAGCGCTGTCACCTCCGCCGCCGCGTCCCTCGTCGGACAGACGCCCGCTGCCGCGGCACCCGCCTCAGCCCGATCGGAAACCGGGGCGTCGGCGTTCCCGTTCGATCTCGGCCAGGTGCGGCTGACCGCGAGCCGCTGGCTGGACAACCAGAACCGGACGCAGAACTACCTGCGGTTCGTCGACGTCGACCGATTGCTGTACAACTTCCGGGCCAACCACCGGCTGTCCACCAACGGCACCGCCACCAACGGCGGCTGGGACGCGCCGAGCTTCCCGTTCCGCACTCACGTCCAGGGGCATTTTCTGACGGCCTGGGCGCAGCTGTGGGCCGTCACCGGCGACACCACCTGCCGGGACAAGGCCACCGCCATGGTGGCCGAACTGGCCAGGTGCCAGGCCAACAACGCCGCCGCCGGGTTCACCGCCGGCTACCTGTCCGGGTTTCCCGAGTCCGAGTTCGACAACCTCGAAGCCGGGCGCCTGTCGAGCGGCAACGTGCCGTACTACTGCGTGCACAAGACGATGGCCGGCCTGCTCGACGTGGCGCGCTACGTCGGCAGCACCCAGGCCCGTGACGTGTTGCTGAACCTGGCCGGGTGGGTCGACCGGCGCACCGGCCGACTCAGCTACGCCCAGATGCAGGCGCTGATGAACACCGAGTTCGGCGGCATGAACGCGGTGCTGACCGACATCTACCAACTCACCGGCGACTCGCGGTGGCTGACCGCCGCCCAACGATTCGACCACGCCGCCGTGTTCGACCCGCTGGCGGCCGGCCAGGACCAGCTCAACGGCCTGCACGCCAACACCCAGATCCCCAAGTGGATCGGCGCCGCGCGCGAGTACAAGTCCACCGGCACCACCCGCTACCGCGACATCGCCACCAATGCCTGGAACATCACGGTGGGCACGCACACGTACGCCATCGGCGGCAACAGCCAGGCCGAGCACTTCCGCGCGCCCAACGCCATCGCCGGCTACCTCAACCAGGACACCTGCGAAAGCTGCAACACCTACAACATGCTCAAGCTGACCAGGGAACTGTTCACGCTGTACCCGGACCGCGTCGACCTGGTCGACTACTACGAGCGGGCGCTGCTCAACCAGATGATCGGCCAGCAGAACCCGGCCGACAACCACGGGCACGTCACGTACTTCAGCTCGCTCAACCCGGGGGGACGTCGTGGCCTCGGTCCGGCATGGGGCGGCGGCACGTGGAGCACCGACTACGACTCGTTCTGGTGCTGCCAGGGCACCGGTCTGGAAACCCAGACGAAACTGGCGGACTCGATCTATTTCTCCAGCGGCACCACGTTGCTCGTGAACCTGTTCCTGCCCTCGGTTCTCAGCTGGACCCAGCGTGGCATCACCGTCACCCAGACCACGTCCTATCCGGTCAGTGACACCACCACGCTGACGGTCACCGGCAACGTGGGCGGGAGGTGGGACATGCGTATCCGCATTCCGGCCTGGACCAGCGGGGCGACCATCAGCGTCAACGGCGCCACGCAGAACGTGACCGCCACCCCCGGCAGTTACGCCGCCCTGACCCGATCCTGGGTCTCCGGTGACACGGTCACCGTCCGCCTGCCCATGACGGTTGCCCTGCGGGCGGCCAACGACAACGCGACCGTCGCGGCGGTCACCTATGGTCCGGTGGTCCTGGCCGGCAACTACGGCAACAGTTCCCTCAACGGGCTGCCGACTCTGCAACCGTCCTCGATCACGCGCACCAGCGCCGGCGCGCTCGCCTTCACCGCCACCGCCAACAGCGCCACGGTCAACCTGGCGCCCTTCTACGACGCGCAGGGCTTCAACTACACGGTCTACTGGAGCGCCAACGGCCAGGGCGGGACGACCTATCGATTGGTCAACGCGGGCAGCGGGCTGCTGCTGGGCATCCAGGACATGTCCACCGCCGACGGCGGCCGCGCGCTGCAGTGGTCGGACAACGGCACCTCGGACCACAACTGGGAAATGATCACCGACGGGGACGCCGTCCGGTTCCGCAATGTCAACAGCGGCAAGGTGCTCGGTGTCCAGAGCATGTCGACCGCGGACAACGCGACCGTGCTTCAGTGGTCGGACAACGGAACCGCCGACCACCGCTGGACGCTCGTCGACCTCGGCGACGGGACGTGCAAGATCCGCAACGTCAACAGCGGCAAGCTGCTGGCCATCCAGAACAACTCGACAGGCGCCGGTGCGTTCGCCGTCCAGGGCCCCGACAACGGCGCGGCGACCAACCGGTGGCGGGTCGTGCGCAACAGCTGATCCACGTACTTGCGCGAGCCGATCACGAGTATCTGAGCTAGGCTCAGTTGTTCACGGCTTGTGCGGTAGCCGTCGAGGCACAGTCTCGCCGAACGCCCCCTGTGTCCGGTTCGCCGGGCACAGGGGGCGTTCGGCCGTCCTCGAACTGGCGGACGGCTTCGATCACTGGCCGGCCACTCGCAGCATGACCGTGCCGTGGGCCGGGATGCTGGCGCTGATGGCGCCGGCGGTGGTCGAGGTCGCGCCGGTCCACAGGTCGGTCAGTGTGTACCGGCTCGCGCCGGTCTTGCCGACGGCGCCGGTGGTCGTGGCGATGGTCGCGGTGGAGCCGGTCTCGTTGAACAGCACCACCGCGACGTCGCCGTTGGCCAGCGGCTTCGTCATGACGTCATGACCGCCGGCGGACGACACCAGCCGGCCCTGCTTGCCGAGCGAGTCCTGGTCGACGGCGATGACCGCCTTGTTGGACAGGATGCTCAGCGTGGTGGCGCTCGCCCTGGCGATGTTGGTGCCGGCCACGAGCGGCGCCGCCATCTCGGCCCACAGGCTGAACTCGGTGCGGTCCTCGGTGGCCGACATGCCGTTGCCGATCTCCAGCATGTCCGGGTCGTTCCAGCCACCCGGCCCGGCGTAGCCGGCCAGGGCGGCGTTGGCGTGGAAGATCGACAGCATGCTGCCGAAGGAGGCGTTGATGTCGCCGGTGGTGCGCCAGCTGTTGCCCACGCCCGCGCCCCAGGTCCACACGTTCTCCTGGCCCCAGTCGCACAGGCTGTACAGGATCGGGCGGCCGGTGGCGGCCAGGGCGTCCCGCATCGCGGTGTACCGGCCCTGGGCGCCGATGCCCTGGTTGTTGCAGTTGTCGTACTTCAGATAGTCCACGCCCCAGGCGGCGAACCTGCGCGCGTCCTGCTGCTCGTGCCCGAGACTGCCCGGGTAGCCGGCGCAGGTCGCGGTGCCGGCATCCTCGTAGATGCCCAGCAGGAGCCCCAGCGAGTGCACGTACGCGGCGGTGCCGGCGATGCCGTCCGGGAACTTCGCCGGGTCCGGCACCAGATTGCCGCTGCCGTCACGGTTGTGGGTCAGCCAGCAGTCGTCGATGTTGACGTATCGATAGCCGGCGGCGGCCATGCCGTTGTCGTGCATGGCCTTCGCGGTGGTCTTGATCAGCGACTCCGAGACGTTGCAGCCGTAGGCGTTCCAGTCGTTGAACCCCATCTGCGGAGTCCGCGCCAGGCCGTTGCCCAACGCCTCGGCCGGGCCGGCGGCGACGAGCGCGGCGGCGGGTGTCATCGCCACCGTCAACGCGAGGGCCACGGCGAGCCGGCCGACGCGCGATCGCGGGCGGAACCTGTTCAGGCGCATCAGGGTGCTCCTTGGGTACGGGCCGTGGAAGGCCAGGCCGATCGCGTCATCGCCGACACCGACCAGGTTTGGTTGGCGCCGCCGTTGGTGATCCACTGGACGACGGCCGCCCCGCCGGCGGTGGAACCGCCGGAGACGTCGGCGACCCAGCCGCTGCCGAGGTTGACCACCAGGTAGTCGGTGTCGGATGCCGAGGTGTAGTCGCCGACGGCGTCGAGAGCCCATTGCTGGCCGGCGCCGCCGTCGCAGGTCCGCTGGTCGAGTTGGACACCCTGGGCGGTGGAGCCGGCGGGGTCGTCGAGGCACTTGCCGCTGCCGACATTGCCGATCGTGTAGACGTTGCCGGCGCGCTGGGTCAGGGTCCAGCGCTGGTTTCCGGCCTGGTGGTCGGCCCACTGGATGATCTTGCCGCCGTCGGCGGCCGACGCGTCGCTGACGTCCATCACCAGGCCGCTGTGGGCATTGGTGAGCGTGCGGGTGCCGGCGGGCGGGTTCGACGAGCCCGCGGACCAGGTGCCCGAGGCCGGGTCGAGACTCCAGGAGTTCTGCCACCCGACCGTCACGGTGGCGCCGGCGATGGTCATCGGCAGCCAGACCGCCGGGGACGCCCCGAGATCGCCGGTGGTCCACCGGTCCCCCGCGTAGACGTAGCTGGTGCCGGCGCTGCCCGACACCGGGATGATGTTCGCGGTCTGGCTGTTGTACGTGTTGGTGCCGGCCGGGGCGAAGGGCCGAAACGCTGCCCAGGGGCCGCCCAACGACGTCGCGGTCGAGTACACGTTGTCGTTGGTGCCCCACCCGGTCAGACGCGAGCCGAGCAGGTAGTACCGGCCGCCGTCCTTCACCATGGCCGGCGCTTCGTAGTCCGGCAGGACGGCGACCGCGGCGTCGACCGACAGGTAGTCGGCGGACAGCCGGTCGACGCGCAGCCCGTTGACGCGATCCTCGCTGAGCAGATAGCCGATGCCGTCGCTGTCCTGGAACAGCCCGAGGTCCCGGCTCACCTGCCCCAGCGGCCGAAAGCTGCCGCGATAGGCGTAGGGGCCGCACGGCGTCGTACTGGTGGCCACGCCGACCTTGGCTTCGCCGTAGGACGGACTGTCGATGTGCAGGTACATCACGTACGTCCGGGTGGTCGCGTTGTACAGCACCTTCGGCCGCTCCACCACACGGTTCGGACCGAGGTCGCCGCCGGCCTGCCGGACGAGGGCGTGTCCCCGCGGCGTCCAGTGCGCCAGATCCGTGCTGGCGTAGCAGGGAATGTCCTGGAACGACGTGTCGGCGGAGGTCTCGCCGGCCTTGTCCTCGCCGAAGCCGTACCAGGTGGCGCCGACCTTGACGATGCCGAGGCCGTGCAACTGGAGCGCGGCGCCGCTGGTGTCCTGCCACGCCTTTCCCGGGGTGAACCCGACGGTCGCGGCCCGCGTGGGCGCGGCGATCAGGACAGCGCCCAGCACCGTCGCCAGCAAAGCGACCACGCCGGCCCGTACACGCAGCTCGATCCGCCGTGACATGAATTCCCTTCCACGACAGTGGATCCCTCGACAGCAGTACCGATCCACCGGCGCGGGCGTCAAGACGCCGAGGCGCCGTCCCGGATTGCCCCAGGTGGCGGGCGATCCGGCCAGGTCTGCGGGGTGAAACATTCACCAGGCGACGACGAAGTGCCACCTTGACACCCGCACGGCGTCATTCATACATTAGGTGCCTGGTTGTATGAATGACGTTGGGGAGTTGGTCCGAGTGAAGCTCGGCAAGACCGCCGTCGTCCTGGGTGGCAGCGCCGCCGGCCTGTGCGGCGCCGGGGCGCTCGCCCCGCATTTCGACCAGGTGCTGGTGCTCGAACGCGACGAGTTGCCGGCGGCGGCCGAGCACCGCCGCGGCGTGCCGCAGAGCAAGCACCCGCACTTCCTGCTGAACTCCGGCCGTCGTGCGATCGGGGCGCTGTTCCCCGGCTTCGAGGACGACCTCGTCGCCGCCGGCGGCCTGCACCTGATGCCGTCCATGGACGCCGCCTACCTCGACGGCCAGGGCTGGTCCGCCCGCAAGCGCAGCACGATGACGATGATCTACAGCTCCCGGATCCTCATCGAGCGCGTGCTGCGCGACAAGGTGCGCGAGCTGGCCAACGTGACCGTCCGCGAGGGTGTCACGGTGAGCGGCCTGAGCACCCGCGACGGAGCGGTCACCGGCGT
>NZ_KK037166.1:10364808-10416145 GCF_000568255.1 Kutzneria sp. 744 | reverse complement strand
CCGTGGCTCCGCCGTCAGCGGCTGGCTGGTGGCGGCGGGCTGGCCCGAACCCGAGGTGCGGACCCTCGACGCCAAGGTCACCTACACCTCGCGCTGGTACGAACTGCCGACACCCCGACCGCCCTCCTGGTGGTGGCAGCACCTGGTGATCATGCCGACCCCGGACAAGGGCGACCATCCGGCCGAGCACGAGTTCCTGGTGAACCTCTTCCCGATCGAGGGCAACCGCGTCATCGCCTGCATGGGCTCGTGGGGCCTGGAGATGCCGCGCACCACCGACACGTTCGTCGAGTCGGCGGCCCGGGTGCGGACGCCGTTGTTCGCCGCCGCGATGGCTCGCTGCGCCCCGACCTCCGAGGTGCACCTGACCCGGTCCACCGGCAACAAGTGGCGACGCTACGACCGCCTCCGCCGGCCGCCGCGGGGTCTGGTGTTCGTCGGCGACTCGATCTGCGCGTTCAATCCGTTCTACGCGCAGGGCATCAGCTCCGCGTCGGGCTCGGCGTTGCTGCTGCGCGAGCACCTCGCCCGCGCCGACCGTCTCGACGCGGACTTCACCGGGCGGTTCCTTGCCGCCCAACGCAAGCTGCTCCGTGTGCCGTGGTCGCTCGCGATGGCCAGGGACCAGGGCTACGAGTGCGCGGTGGGCACCGAGAAGCCGCCCGAGTGGCGACGCCGCGTCCTGGCGGCCGTGTCCGGTCCGGCGTTCAGTTTCATCGTCGGCGCCGCCCGGGAGGACGACGTGGTCGACGAGCATTTCGCCAAGGTGTTCAACCTCGACGAGTCGCTGGGCCAGATGCTGCGGAACCCTCGGGTGATCGCGGGGTTCCTCCGTCATTACGTCCGTAGCACGTTGGGTCGGCAGCGGGTGCCCTTCGACTTCGATCCGCAGGCCGAGCCGCCGGCGACGGACTACTCCCCCGCCACCGCGGCGGCACGGTGAGCGCCGATTGCGGGCCGGCGGCCGACGCCGTCACCCGCGGCCTCGGCTTCGACTGCCACGACGTCTCCCCGGTGATCTCGGTCCGTCCTCCCTGGGATCTCGCCAACTGGACGATGCCGTTGCTGGAGGTGCTCGTCATCGGCGGCGCCGTCTTCGCGCTGGTGCACGCCATCCGCCGCTACCGGGCCGGTGACCCGGTCAACCTGGCGCTGTGGTTCGCCTCGCTGGTCTACCTGTTGGTCATCGAGCCGCCGCTCTACTTCCCGGAGTGGTTCGGGCTCGACCGGATCTACGGCTTCATCTTCGCCCACAACCGTTTCACCGTGCAGTTCATGGGGGACCGGCTGCCGCTCTACATCGTGGCGTTCTACTCGATGTTCACCCAGCTCGCCTACGAGATCGTGCGGTCGCTCGGCGTCTTCCGGCGCGGCGCGCTGCTCGGCGCGGTGGCTGTCGCCTTGGTGTGCCAGGTGTTCTACGAGGTGTTCGACCAGATCGGCCCGCCGCTGCGGTGGTGGGCCTGGAACCCGGACAACGTCGTGGTCAACCATCCCGCGCTGGCGTCGGTGCCGATGACCAGCATGCTGCTGTTCGCATCGGTCTCGATGGCCGCCATGACCTACCTGGTCGTGCGATTGGCCGGCAACGGCTGGCTGGTGCCCCGAATCCTGCTGGCCGGTGTGCTGACGCCGTTGGCGATGGTCATCGCCGGTATCCCGTCCAGTGTCTTCCGTGACAACACCACCGCGCAGGCCTGGGTTCTCGGCATCGAGCTGGCGCTGGTCTGGCTGGCCGGCGGCTGGGTCATCGCGTCGACCCCTCGGACTTCCGACGAGCCGGTGTCCGCCTTCGCGCGGTACTACCCCGCCGTCTACCTGGGCGTGATGGCGGTGTGCTGGCTCAGCGCCCTCGGCATGGCCCCCGTCGGCAGCGGCCTCTACGCCCTGGCCTGCTTCCTCGGGGCCGGTCTGGTGCTGGCCGCGCTCTATCGGGTGCGGAGCCGGGCGCCGGCCACGGCCTGAGGCGCTCGGCTCGGGGATGATGGGGCGTATGGGGTACCACGGATGGCAGGGCAACCCGCCGAGGACCGAGGACGAGGCACGTCGCCGGATCGTCGAGGCGGCGACGGCGTGCATCGACCGGGCCGGGCTGGCCCGGACCAGCCTGTCCGACATCGCCGCCGAGGCCGGCGTGACCCGGCAGACCGTCTACCGGTACTTCCCGCGTCTGCCGGACATCCTCGCCGCCGTGGCCATCGCCGGCGTCGAGGCGTTCGCCGAGCGGATGCAGCGCCATCTGGCCTCGTTCGGCAGCCCGGCCGAGGTCGCCGTGGAATCGGTGCTGTTCAGCCTGCACACGGTTCCCCGCGAGCCCTATCTGGGCCTGCTCCTGGAGGCGGGCGAGGCCGACGTCTTCACCGGCGCGGTCACCTCGCCCCAGTCCTTCGCCCTCGGCGCTCGCATCCTGCGCGCCACACCGGTCGACTGGGCGGCGGTCGGCGTCACCACCGACCACGACTTCCAGGGACTGGCCGAGATCCTGATGCGGCTGTTCCTGTCGTTCCTCCAGTACCCCTCGACGCCAACACCCACCGACGACGATCTGCGGGCCCTGGTCCGTCGCTGGATCGGACCGGCCCTCGTCAGCCGCGAACCAGTCCGCGGCCGGTGATCAGCGGCAGGTCGAGCGCGGTGAGCAGGCCGGGCGGGGCGGCCACCACCGCCGGGATCGCGTTCACCAGACGCATCGCGGTCGCCTTGAGACCGGCCGTGTTGTGGTCGCCGTCCGAGCCGAGCAGCGTCAGGTCGAGCGTGTAGTTGGGCTCACCGGTGACCTCGACGCGGTAACAGCCCTGGCCCGCCGGCTGCGGCCAGTCCGGCCCGATGTCGGGACGCAGCCGGGTGACGTGCTCCAGCACGCACACCGGACGGCCGCCGCGCATCCCCCGCACCTCGAACCGCAGTCCGGCGGCCGTGCCGGCGGCGATCTCGCCCGTGCCGATCCGGAAGGTCTCCGGCGCCGGCAGGCGCTGGTAGCTCTCCTGCACGCCGTCCAGCTCGATGTCCAAACCGGACGCGAGCTGGCGAACCACGCTGCCCCAGGCCAGACTCAGCACGCCCGGCTGCAACAGCAGCGGGATCTCCTCCAGCGCGCCGCCGAATCCCATGATGTCGAACAGCACCTTGCGGTTGTGGTACGTGCTGTAGTCCAGGATCTCCAGGCAGCGCACCTGGTCGACGCGTTCACTGATCCCGGTGAGCGCCAGCGGCAGCAGGTCGTTGGCGAAGCCGGGATCGATGCCGTTGACCCACAACGACACTCCGCCGTCGAGCGCCGCGCGGCGAACCGGTTCCGACACCTCGTCGGGCACCGTTCCCCGCGGGAACTGGAGGAACACCGGGCTGCTGGAGACCACGTTGATCCCCGCCCGCAGGATGCGCCGGAGGTCGTCGATCGCCTCCACCAGCCGATCGTCGGCCATCGCCGTGTAGACGACGCAGTCGGGCCGCAACGCCAGCAGCTCCTCGACGTCGCCGGTCGCGGCGACGCCGAGTTCCCGGCCGAGTCCGCCGAGTTCGCCGGCGTCCCGACCGACCTTGTCCACTGTGGACACCCAGACGCCGACGAGGTCCAGGTCCGGACGCGCGTCGATGCCGGCGATCGCGTGCCGCCCGACGTTGCCGGTGCTCCACTGCACCACCCGATAGGCCACGGGCGCACTCTCCTCGCTCACAGGTCCGGCAGGCCGAGCTCCAGGTTGGGGACCTGGAGGCCACCGTCCACCTCGAACACCTTGCCGGTGACGTAACCGCCGGCCCGGGACGCCAGGTAGACCACCGTCGCGGCGATGTCGTCGGCCTCGCCGACGGCGTGCAGCGGCGTGGCGGCCTCCATCTTCCCCCGCAGCTCGTCGTTGCGGACCACGATGTCCAGGGCCGATGTCGCCACCGAGCCTACAGCGATCGCGTTGACCCGGATACGCGGCGAGAGATCCGTTGCCGCCAAACGGGTGTAGTGCGCGAGCGCCGCCTTGGCCGTGCCATAGGCGGCAAAGCCACGGCCGGCGACCCGTCCCATCACCGACGAGATGTTCACGATCGCGCCGCCGCCGTCGGCCAGCATCACCGGCGCCGCCGCGACCGTCAGGGCGTGCGCGGTGGACACGTTGAACCGGAAGGCTTCTTCGAGGAATTCGACGGTCGTCTCCAGCAACGGCCGCGGGTAGGTGCCGCCGACGTTGTTGACCACGATGTCGAGCCGCCCGAAGGTCTCCTGCGCCGCGCTCGCCAACCCGGCGGCTGCCGTCGGATCACTCAGGTCGGCCGGCACGACGTGCGCCTTGCGGCCGGCCTCCTCGATCCGGGCCGCCACGTCGCGCAGTTCGGCCTCCGTACGGGACGAGATCACCACGTCCGCGCCGGCCTGGGCCAGCGCGACCGCCGTGGCCGCGCCGATGCCGCGGCCGGCGCCGGTGACCACCGCGACCTTGTCCGTCACCTGGAACCGCTCGAAAAGGGTCATCGCTGGTCCTCACCTCTGGTCCTCACCTTGGGCCCGCAGGTAGTCGGCGAAGCGCTCGTCGACCTCCTCGCCGGTCAACCCGAAGTCCGACAGCTGGTAGCGATGCGCCGGCTGGCGCGGGCCGGAGCCGCTGTCCGTGTGAATGGCCGTCATCGCGGCCACCGCGCGTTCGGTCAGCGCCAGCCCGAAGTGCGCGTAGATCGCCCGCACGGTCCCGATCGGATCGCCGACCAGATCCTGGTAGCGCACGTCGAAGAACTGGGCCGGGTCGTGGCCGGCGCGGTCGGCGGTGAAGCGGTCGAGGCCCCGCGCCCACAGTTCGAACTGGTCCCGGCCCACCACATCGCCGTCGAACACCGTGGACCAGCCGGCGCTCGCCTGCTGGTTCAGGCTGCACACCGACGCGATGGCGGCACGGGGAGACCGGTGCGTCTGGATCACCAGCGCGTCCGGGTACACGGCCAGCAGCGAGTCGAGGGCGAACAGGTGGCTGGGATTCTTGAGCACCCAACGGCGATCGCGGTCGGGCAGGCCGATCAGCTGGAGGTTGCGCCGGTGCCGGCGGTAGGCCTCCGTCCAGTCCTGGCCGGCCAGCCAGCTGGAGTACGTCGGCAGGTGGGCGAGGCATTCGTAGGAGATCGACCGCATCGACTGGCGCAGCAGCTGCCAGCACTCCTCGACCTCGTCGGCCGACATGTAGTGCAGCCCCATGAACTCGGGATGGTCGACGTGGTGGCGACGGTAGTTCTCCTCGATCGCCCGGAACACCGGGTTGTCGGCCCAGGTGTCGCGGGGCGGTCGGGGTTGCGGCACCTCGGTGAGCCACACCTGAAGGCCCTGGTGCGCCGGATCCGCGGCGAGCAACCGGTGCAGCGCGGTGGTTCCGGTGCGCGGCAGCCCCGTGACGAAGATGGGCCGCTCGATCGGCACCTGCGCATGCTCGGGATACTGCTGCCACGCGGCCTCACTGAGCAGCCGGGACACCAGCGCCCCGCGCAGGAAGGAGCGCATCACCTTGTTGCCCAACGGTGTCAGGCCGGCGTCGCGTTCGTAGGACGCCAGCAGCACGGCGAGTCCGTCGCGGTACTCGTCGTCGCCGAAGTCGGCCAGCCCGGTGATCTTGGTCGCCGAGGCGTGCAGGTCCTCGACCGTGCCGACGCGGTCCCGTCCCCCGATCATCGCCTCAGCCCAGCATCCGGTCGGCCACGGCGGCCCGGCGCGCGGCGATCCGTGCCGCGTACTCGGGCGGCGTGATTCGGCTCTGCTCGTGGAACGGCAGCCGCTCGGGAAGTTCGTGCACGGGAACCACTTCCACCTCGGGACCGTCCTCGGGGGTGAGCGCGCGGGCCAGTCGCTGCCAGCGGATCTGGAGGTAGCCACGGGCGTGGCCGGTGCACTCCAGCCAGTTGGCCAGCCCCGGGTCGCGCTCGCTGACGACGAACCGGATCCGGCCGTCCGGGTCGACGCGGGCCTGGTCGGCGGTGAGGCTGGTCTGGTGGTTGATGTAGTCCAGCGACACGTACCACATGCTGCCGAGCTGAAAGCCCTGGTACGGCGCGTCCGACGCCGGCACGGTGACGATCATGGCCTGGTCGTCGGCCAGGTCGTAGTGGCCGACCGAGGAGAACTGGGTGCTCAGCCCGCCGGGCGTGGCCCGCGGCGCGGTCATCGTGTTGACCGGCAGCTTCAGGTAGAACCACTCGGGAAAGGCCAGGAAGGTGCGCAGCCGGCTGATCAGGATCTTGCCGGCGACACCGTAGCGCTTGGCCAGCACGTCCCTGGTCAGCGGCGGCGGGGCGCCGGTGGCGCCGGCCCGGTGGATGCGAATGCTGCCGGGTTGTTCGGTGCGCCAGTCGCTGAAGACCTCCCGCACGATGAGCATCGCCGACCCGGGCCCGAGGGTGAAGTAGTTCGGGCCGGCGTCCGCCTTGGCCGGGCCGAACCGCAGCTCGAACGAGCCGTCCGGGCCGATCTCGAACGCCCGGTCGTCGAACGCGGTCAGGCTGTCCGGCACGTCCACCGGCGAGTAGTCCCCGTTGAGCACCTGAAAGCTGAGGTCGGCGGTGCTGCCGCGGCGGCCGGTCACCACGTATTCGCAGTCGTCGCGCAGGTAGGCGTGGAAGTACAGGGTGTCCGGGTTGTCCAGGCCCAGCTTGGTGTACGGACCGGTGGACCGGACGAAGTACGGGAAGTCGCGCTGGTAGGCCCAGGCCATCTGCAGCGACGCCCGGATGCTGCCGGCCAGGTAGTCGTAGCCCTCGACGAGATCCTGCTCGGTCCGGATGTGCGGGGCCTCGGCGATGACCTTCTCGGCCTCGGCGACGGCGTCGGCGAACGGCTGGGTGAGCACGGGCGGCTCCTTGACACCTCGGTAACGGCGGTACAAATATGTACCGATGCGGTACAAACGCCGACGCAGCCAGGCTAGAACGCGTTCTAGAAGTTGGCAATGGTGACCCGACGCTCGCCGCCGACCGAGCGGGTGGTGGCGGTGCTGGACTTCCTGGTCGCGCACCCGGGCCGGCGCTTCGGCCTGTCCGAACTGGCCCGCGCGGTCGGGCTGGCCAAGCCGACCTGCCTCGGCATAGCGAACGAGCTGACCCGCGGCGGCTACCTGGTGCACGATCCGGCGACCAAGGCCTACCGGCTCGGTCCGGCGCTGATCGCCGCGGGACGCGTTGCCCAGAACGACTTCACGGCGGCGGCCCTGGCCCGGCGCGAACTCGCCGAGCTGAGCGCCCGCTACGACACCGTCTGCACGGCGTCCGCCGTGGTCGGCGAGCAGATCATGGTGCTGGAGCGCAGCGGGCCGGCGCGGGCCGCCGCCACGGTCAAGGTCGGCCAGACCTACCCGTTCGCCCCGCCGGTCGGGCTGATGTACGTGTTGTGGGGCGGCGACCGGGCCCTCGACGAGTGGCTGGCCCGGCCGCCGACGCTGCCGTCCCGGACCGACCGCGCGCACCTGCGCCGGGTGGTCGGCGAGTGCCGTGAACGCGGCTATCTGGTGGAAAGCCTGTCGCCCGCCGGCATGCGGCTGCACTCGCTGATGGCCGGCGTCGCCGCGTACGACCTGCCGGCCGAGGTGCGGGACCTGGTCGGCGAGATGGTGTCCAGCCTCGGCGAACGGGTGTACCTCGGCGCGGACCTGGCGACACGGCGCAAACACCCGGTGAGCCTGATCGCCGCGCCGACGTTCGACGCCGACGGCCGGCAGGAGCTGGTGCTCACCCTGTACGTCGGCGAGGCCATCACCGGCGCCGAGATCGCCCGCCGCGGCGACGCGCTCGTCGCCGCGGCCGACGCGGTCACCGAACAGGTCAGCGGGCGGCGGCCCACCGGTTGGCGGTGAGCTTGAAGCCGGGCAGGTCGGTCTGCGTGAACATCGCTTCATAGGTCCGGTCGTAGCCGGTGTGGCTGATCCGCCACACGCCGTCGTCCTCGCGCCGGTAGCGATCCTCGTAGAAGGCGGCGCCCTGGATCACGACCTGACGATCGGTCGCGATCACGGTGTCCATCATGTTCCAGGTTCCCGTCGCCTCGTCGCCGTCGATGTCGATCTCGGCCTGGCCGGCGAAGTGCACGGTGATCACCTCCGGCCCGAGCCGGCGGCTCATGAACGTGGCGATCTCGTCCCGGCCGGCCAGCCGCAGCCGGTCGCCGTAGACCGGGGTGCCGTAGTCGGCCGTGGCGTCGCCGGTCAGCGTCAGCGCGAACTCGGTCCAGCGCTTGAGGTCCAGGCTGCGCAGATAGCGGTGTTTGAGCCGGCGGATCTCCTCGATCGCGATCAGGTCCATCGGGGTCCTCCTCTGGCGGAAGTGGCGCCGTCCAGGTTGCGCCCTCGGTTGACCAAGAACAAGAACCTGTTCTAATTTCCTTCCGACGTGAAGGGTGGTTCCGCCATGACCACTGCGTACGAGCTGTCCCCGCCGCGAGCCCTGGAAGCCGAGTCGGTGCACGTCCTGCGCGAGGTGGCGGCCACCTTCGAGCGGCCGGTGCTGCTGTTCTCCGGCGGCAAGGACTCGGTGGTGCTGCTGCACCTGGCGGCCAAGGCGTTCTGGCCGGCGCCGGTGCCGTTCCCGGTGCTGCACGTGGACACCGGCCACAACTTCGACGAAGTGCTGGCGTTCCGGGACCGCGCGGTCGCCCGCTTCGGTGTGCGGCTCGTGGTCGCCGCCGTCCAGGACGACATCGATGCGGGCCGGGCCGTCGAGGAGACCGGGCCGCGAGCCAGCCGGAACCGGTTGCAGACCATCACATTGCTGCGCGGCATCGCCGAGAACGGCTTCGACGCGGCGTTCGGCGGCGCGCGCCGCGACGAGGAGAAGGCGCGGGCCAAGGAGCGGGTGTTCAGCTTCCGTGACGAGTACGGCCAGTGGGATCCCCGCAACCAGCGGCCCGAGCTGTGGAACCTCTACAACGGCGCGCACCGGAAAGGCGAGCACATCCGCGTCTTCCCGCTGTCCAACTGGACCGAGCTGGACATCTGGCGCTACATCGCCGCCGAGCGCATCGACCTGCCGTCGCTCTACTACGCGCATCGGCGCCCGGTCGTGCACCGGGACGGGATGCTGTTGGCCCACACCAGGTTCATCACGCTGCTCGACGGCGATGAGCCGTTCGAGGCGTCGGTGCGCTTCCGCACCGTCGGCGACGCCACCTGCACCGGCTGCGTGGAATCCACCGCCACCACGGCGGAAGCCGTGATCGCCGAGGTGGCGGCCAGCCGGACCACCGAGCGCGGCGCGACCCGCGCCGACGACCGGATATCCGAGGCGGGCATGGAGGATCGCAAGAAGGAGGGCTACTTCTGATGTTACGGCTGGCCACCGCGGGCAGTGTCGACGACGGGAAGTCCACCCTGATCGGCCGGCTGCTGCACGACTCGAAAGCGATCTTCGCCGATCAGCTCGCCGCGGTGGAGCGCACCAGTCGCGCGCGCGGCGAGGACGAACCGAACCTGGCCCTGCTCACCGACGGGCTGCGGGCCGAACGCGAGCAGGGCATCACCATCGACGTCGCCTACCGCTATCTCGTCACGCCCAAGCGTAAGATCATCATCGCCGACACGCCCGGACACGTGCAGTACACCCGGAACATGGTCACCGGCGCGTCCACCGCGGACCTGGCGCTGATCCTGGTCGACGCGCGCAAGGGCATCGTCGAGCAGTCCCGGCGGCACGCGTTCATCGCCAGCCTGCTCGGCGTCTCGCATCTGGTGCTGTGCGTGAACAAGATGGATCTCGTCGACTGGTCGGCCGAGCGGTTCGCGGAGATCCGCGAGGAATTCCGCCGGTTCGCCATGAAGCTGACCGTGGCCGACCTCGCGTTCGTGCCCGTTTCCGCGCTGCACGGCGACAACGTCGTGCAGCGCAGCGCGAACATGCCCTGGTATGAGGGAACCTCGCTGCTGCACCACCTGGAGGAGGTGCACGTCGCCTCGGACCGCAACCTCATCGACGCGCGGCTCCCGGTCCAGTATGTGATCCGCGCGCAGGGCTTCCGGGGTTACGCCGGCACCGTGGCCGGTGGCGTGCTCAAGCCGGGCGACGAGGTCGTGGTGCTGCCGGCCGGTTTTCCCTCGCGGATAAGGGAAGTCTGGGGGCCGGGCGGCGAACCGGTCAACGAGACGTTCCCGCCGCAGGCAGTCACCGTGCGACTGGACGACGAGCTGGACGTGGCGCGCGGCGACCTGATCTGCCGTCCACACAACCGGCCACACGTCGGCCAGGACATCGACGCCATGGTCTGCTGGCTCACCGAACGGTCCACGCTGACGCCGGGCGCCCGCTACACGATGCGGCACACCACGCGCTCGGTCCGGGCCCAGGTACAGGAACTGCCCTACCGCATCGACGTCAACACCCTGCACCGCGACGAGGCCGCGGATTCGTTGTCGCTCAACGAGATCGGCCGGGTTCGGCTCCGCACGCAGACACCGCTGCTGTTCGACTCCTATCGCCGCAACCGGTCGACCGGCAGCTTCATCCTGGTCGACGACGCCACCAACAACACGGTCGCCGCCGGCATGATCACCGAGCCCAGCGCGTCCGTGGTCTGGCACCCCACCGCGGTCGGCCGATCCGACCGTGCGACGCGGGGTTTGACGGTGTGGCTCACCGGACTCTCGGCCTCCGGCAAGTCCACCATCGCCGCCGAGCTGGAACGCCGCTTGGTGCTCGCCGGCCGTCCGGCCTACCGGCTCGACGGCGACAACCTTCGGCACGGCCTCAACGCCGGGCTGGGGTTCAGCGCCGCGGACCGGGCCGAGAACGTGCGGCGCGTCGGCGAGGTGGCCCAGCTGTTCGCCGACGCCGGGCTGGTCGCGGTGGTGTCCTTGATCAGCCCGTACCGCGCCGACCGCGACCTGGTGCGAGCCCGGCACGTGGCCGCCGGGCTCGCCTTCGTCGAGGTGTTCGTGGACACGCCCGTCGACGTCTGCGAGGCCCGCGACCCCAAGGGCATGTACGCGCGGGCCAGGGCCGGCGAGATCACCGGCTTCACCGGGGTCGACGATCCCTACGAGGTTCCCGTCGAGCCCGCCCTCGTGCTCCGTCCCCAGGACGGCGACCCGGCCGCGATGGCGGCCAGGGTGCTTGCCCTGCTCGACCACCCGTGACGGTCGTCGACCTGCCGCGCCGGTACCTGCGTCATGAGGCGCGTTCGGTACTTGCGGTGCACGACGGCCGGGAGGCGAGGCTGACGCCCCGCCGATCCTGGGCGCAGTCGCCGTCCTTCGCGGCCATGGTCGGAGGTCACGTGTCCAGCAATTCCGGCGCGAAGATCTCCTCGACCTTCCACGGCCGCGAGGACAGGCCCTGCTCGTAGTGGTAGCGCAGGTACGCTTCGAGCGTGACACGGTTGGCCGAGATGCCGTAGGGCCACCAGTCCTCGGCGAACTCCTCGTTGTTGCGCTCGATCAGCGCGTTCATCCACGGGACCATGGTCTGGACCTGGTACAGCCTGCGGTTGCGGCGATAGCGGTCGGCGGCCGCGTCCTTGGCCGCGGCGAAGACGCGGTAGATGTCGCGGGCGAGACCAGGGCGCTCCCGCAGGAGGTCTCGCCGAGCGACGATCGTGTGCATGATCGGAAAGATGCCGGTGCGCCGGTGGTAGTCGCGTTCCAGCGGTTCGAAGTCCGGGAACAGCCGGGCGACGTTCGGGGATCCGTCGAGCACGCACTGCGGAACGTTGGCGGAGAACAAGGCGTCGATCTCGCCGACATCCAGCATGTCGCTCAGCGCTCTTCCCTCGGGCGCGTCGGACACGTCGACGTCGTCCGGGCGCGGGTGGGCAATGAAGTCGAACGGCGCGGACGGATGATCGAGGCCGCCGATCAGCCAGCGGTTCAGTTCGGGCCGGAACCCGTGGTCGTCCATCAGGACGCCCTTGGCCCACACGCCCGAGTCCTGGCCGTAGGTGCCGAACTCGCCGATGGTCCGGCCCACGAGATCGTCTGGTCCGGTGATCCCCGAACGGGTGTTGACGAAGACGCACGAGTGCCGGAACACCCGGTTCGGGAAGATCGGCAGTGCCACGAGCGATCGGTCCGACTCCAGCAGCCGGAGGTAGAACGTCAGGCCCAGCTCGGCGACGTCGAACTCGTTCCCGCGGATCAGCCGTTCGAAGATCTCCGGCAGCGTGGCGGCGGTTTCCAGCACGCGGTCGAGGCCGTCGGCGGGCACGGTCCCGTCGAACAACGGCCGTGTCGTGTCGTACTGGAAGCACCCGATCTTGAGCGTGCGGTCGGTCATGGGCTCTCACTCCTCTCCGCCTTCTGCTTCCGATCCTTCGCCCGTGGCCGCCCGCACGTCCAAGACCATTTCCGACAACCCGATACCGCACGGGTATCGTGTTCGGGTGGATGTGCGCGTGCTGCGGTACTTCGTCGCCGTGGCCGAGGAGCGTCACGTCGGCCGGGCGGCGAGCCGCCTGCACATGACCCAGCCGCCGCTGAGCCGGGCGATCCGGCAACTCGAGGACGAACTCGGCGTCCCGCTGTTCGAACGCACCCCGAAGGGCGTCACCCTCACCGCTGCCGGCACGGTGCTGCACGGCGAAGCCGTCGCGTTGCTGCGGCAGGCCGACCGGATTCCCGGACTGGTCACCGCCGCGTCGGGAACAGCGAACCTGACGATCGGGACGCTCGCGGACACGGCCGAGCACGCCGGCGGACGGTTGGTCCCCCTTTTCCGTGACCGCCATCCGCACGTGAACGTCAGCATCCACGAAGCCGATCTCGGCGACCCGACGGCCGGACTGCGCGCCGGGATCGTCGACGTGGCGCTGACCCGAACCCCCTTCGACAGCACCGGGATCAGGACACACGTGCTGCGCTCGGTGCCGGTCGGGGTAGTGGTGCGGGACAGCGATCCGCTCGCCGACCACGTCACGGTCTCGGCGGCCGACCTGGTCGGCCGCCGGTGGGTCCGGCTGCCGGACGACGCCGACCCGGCGTGGACCGCTACTGGACCGGCGGACCGCACGACGCCGCCGCGCCGGTCATGCGCACCATCCAGGAATGCCTGCAGGCAGTCGTATGGAACGGGATCTCAGCGCTGGCCCCCGTCGACCAACCGCTGCCGGCCGGGCTGGTCGTCGTCGCGCTGGCCGACCGGCCGCCGAGCGAGATCGTCGTGGCCTGGCCGCGGACCAGCCGGAACCCGTTGGTCCGGGGCTTTGTCCAGGCAGCCGAAACCAGCTATCGGATTTGACCCGTGCACGCCGGCGATCCGACGGAGCATCAGCGGCCGACCGCACCTGTTCACTGTCCTGAACCGGACAGACCGATTTACAACGTTGTGCCAACGATGTAAGACCGAGGAGCCACGCAGTGTCCCTATCCCTGTGACCACTGGGAGACGACCGTGCCCTCTGACCGTCACCACCTCGAAGCAGCGGAGGCGTCGCTCGGACGCCGTGACCTGTTTCGGTTCTCCGGCGCCGCCGGTCTGACGCTCGCCGCGTCTTCCCTGCTGGCAACGAACGCATCGGCCGCCGAGGAGTCGGCCCCGAACTCCCCCGCGCCGTCTGGCTTCCACCCGGTGCGACCGCCGGCGACGCCGCTCGCGGTCCGCTCGCCGTACCTGAGCACCTGGCTGGCCGGTGACTACCTGGCCGGCGAATGGGCCGGTTTCTGGACCGGCCGCACGACCGCGATGGCCGGCATCGCCCGGATCGACGGCGTGGCCCACGTCTTCGTCGGTGCGCCGGCGCTGCCCGACGCCGCGCCGCGCGGCATGATCCAGACCGACGTGACCGTCACGCCCACGAAGTCCCGGTTCACACTGAACGGCGGCGGCATCGAGCTCACGGTCACGTTCCTGTCCCCCATCGAGCCCGGCGACCTGCGTCGGCAGTCCATGCCGCTGTCCTACGTCTCGATGCAGGCCCGCAGCGTCGACGGCAAGGCGCACCAGGTCTCCCTGTACGTCGACATCAGCGCCGAATGGACCAACGGCGACTCCAACGCCTCCGTGGGGTGGGATTCGATGTCGGCCGACGGGGTCCGTTCGCTGTCGTTCACCCCGGCGAACCCGGGTGTGCTGGCGGAGCACGACGACATGGCGTCCTGGGGCACGGTCACCTGGAGCACCGCGGAACGGCCCGGCCTGACCTGGCAGATCGGCGAGGACGTCGCCGTGCGGCAGAAGGCCCGGCTCGACGACACCGTGGATGCCGCCCAGCCACGCCGGATCAGTGATCGGTGGCCGGTGGCCGGGTTCACCCTCGACCTGGGAGCCGTCCGCGGTCCGACCGACCCGTTCGTCGTCTCCGTCGGGCACATCCGCACGCCGGCGGTGAGCTACCTGGGCACGCCGCTGAATCCATTGTGGACGATGTACTGGCCGGACTGGCACCGCATGGTCGCGGAGTTCCACGCGGACAAGCAGGCCTTCAGCCGCTCGGACCACCTCGACGACAAGGTCGCCTCCGAGGCCCGTCAGGCCGGCGGCGCCAAGTACGCGGCGCTGTGCGCGCTGGCGTTGCGTCAGGCCTACGCAGGCACCGAGCTGGTGGTCCGCGACGGCCGGCCATGGGCGTTTCTCAAGGAGATCTCCAGCGACGGCAACGTCTCCACCATCGACGTGCTGTACCCGGCGATGCCCGTGTTCGCCTACCTCGACCCGCAGTACCTGAGCCTGCTGCTGGAACCGGTGCTGGACTACGCCGAGACCGGCGGCTGGCCCAAGAACTTCGCCGAGCACGACCTGGGCTCCAGCTACCCCAACGCCGGCGGCCACAACGACGGCAACGAGGAGGACATGCCGGTCGAGGAGTCCGCGAACATGCTGATCATGTTCGCGGCCGCCCGCGAGACCGGCCACTACGCGATCCTCAAGCAGTGGGCCGACTACCTCGTCGACAACGCCCTGGATCCCGGCTACCAGAACCAGACCGACGACTTCACCGGCTTCATCGCGCACAGCGTCAACCTGGCGTTGAAGGGCATCGTCGCCATCGGCGCGATGTCGCAGATCGCCACGGCGGCCGGCAACACCGCCGACGCCGCGCACTACCTGAACGTGGCCAAGGACTACATCGCCCAGTGGCGGGCCAAGGCGACCGACGCCACCGGGCAGCTCAAACTCGCCTACGACCGGCCGGGCACCTGGAGCCTGAAGTACAACGGTTTCGCCGACACGCTGCTCGGCCTCGACCTGATCCCGGCCGCGGTGAGGTCGGAGGAAGGGGTGTGGTATCTCCAGCACCGCAACCAGTTCGGCACGCCGCTGGACCTTCGGCACTCCTACACCAAGGCCGACTGGGCACTGTGGACCGCGGCCTGGCAGCACGACCACCCCGCGGTTCGTGACGCGTTCGTCAACGACGTGTACGACTTCGTGACGACCAGCTCCAGCCGAGTGCCGTTCACCGATCTCTACGACACGATCTCCGGCCGTCAGTCCGGTTTCCAGGCGCGCCCGGTGGTCGGCGGCATGTTCGCGCTGCTCGCCCTGCGTGCCGGAAAGCACTGACATGAGGCGGGCAGGGTGGGCCACGGCCGCGGCCGTGGCGCTGCTCGCCGTCGCCGCGCCGGCCGCCCCCGCCGTCGGCGGTTCGGCCGCGGCGACCACTTTCCTCGACCACACCGCACTACTCGGTTCGGTTGAGGATCCCGGTTGGTACGAAGCCAACATCCCGTGCCTGGAGGTGCCGGACAAGCAGATCCAGGACGTCTACTACTACCGTTGGCAGACCTACAAGGAGCATCTGGTCTACACCGGACCGGAATACGGATGGCTGGCCAACGAGTTCCTCCAGCCGGTCGGTTACGGCGCCCCCTACGGGGGCGTCGTGGCGGCGGCCGGGCACCAGATCACCGAGGGCCGCTGGCTGCGGAACCAGCAGTACACCAAGGACGACATCGACTACTGGCTCAACGGCCCGGGCCAGTTCGCCAAGCCCCGCACCGACGGCGTCAACCCCGACACCGGCGACTGGGCGCACGAGTACAGTTTCTGGGCGGCGAGCGCGGTGTGGCAGCAGTACCTCGCGGCCGGTGACGCCGGCTTCACCACCGCCGAGCGGCAGGCGTTGATCCGGCAGTACGACGGGTGGGCCGATCACTTCGACAGCGGCCTCGGCCTGTACTGGCAGGTGCCGGTCTGGGATGCCACCGAGTACTCGCCGTCCTCGTACGAGTCCAGCGATCCGTACCACGGCGGCGCCGGCTTCCGGCCGACCATCAACGCCTATCAGTACGGCGACGCCATGGCCATCGCCCAGATCGCCGGGCTGGCCGGCGACACCGCGACAGCCGCCGACTTCACTCGCCGCGCCTCGGCCCTGCGGGCGGCGACGCAGACCCACCTGTGGGATCCGGGCCGCCAGTTCTTCTATGACATGCCACGGGACGACAACCCCTCCCACGCGCTGCTGGACACGCGCGAGGAGATGGGCTTCGTGCCGTGGATGTTCGACATGCCGGCAGCATCCGACTCCTCGGCGTTCGCGCAGTTGAAGGACCCCAACGGCTTCGCCGCCGCGTACGGGCCGACGACCACCGAGCGGCGCAGTCGGTGGTTCATGCACGAGGCGGCCCAATGCTGCCGTTGGGACGGTCCGTCCTGGCCGTACGAGACCTCGCAGACGCTGACCGGAGTGGCCAACCTGCTGGACGACTACCCCGCACAGTCGATCATCACCGCCGGCGACTACGTGTCGATGTTGCACACCTACGCGGCCACCCAGTACCGCAACGGACAGCCGTACGTGGCCGAGGCGCACGACCCGGACCAGCCCACGTGGATCTACGACTCGTACGACCACAGCGAGGACTACAACCACTCCACCTTCAACGACAACGTCATCTCCGGTCTGATCGGTCTGCGCGGCCAGGCCGGGAACACCCTGACGATCAAGCCCCTGGCCCCGTCCGGTTGGGACTACTTCGCGCTGGAGAACACCCCGTACCACGGCCACGACGTCACGGTGCTGTGGGACCGCACCGGTTCTCGGTATCACCAGGGCGCGGGCATGCACGTGTATGTCGACGGCCGCCAGGTGGCGTCCTCGCCGACGCCGAGGGCGGTGACCGTTCCCGTCGGGCCGGCGATCACCCAGCCTGCCTCCGGTCTGGTCGACATCGCCGCCAACGGCCAGCGTTTCGCGAGCGGTCCGCAGCCGTTCGCGTCCTACACCTCCCCGTACGACAACGCCTGGAACGCGATCGACGGCATCGTCTACCGCACCGGCATCCCCGAGAACAGCCGCTGGACGAGCTACGCCTCCCCCAACGCCAGCGACTACTACGGCGTCGATTTCCAACGCACAGTGTCGGTGAGCGACGTCCGCCTCACCTTCTACGACGACGGTGGCGGCGTGCGTTCGCCGGTGTCGTACGACCTTCAGTACGACACCGGCAACGGCTGGGCCACCGTGCCCGGCCAGGTCCGGCAGTCCGACGAGGTCACCTTCCCGGCGCTGAGCACCGACCGGTTGCGGGTCGTCGCCCCCAACCGTGGTGGCGGCACCGGCTGGGGCCTGCAGGAGTTCGAGGTGTGGAGTCCGCCGGTGTTCCACATTCAGAACGTCAACAGCGGTTTGCTGCTCGGCGTCGACCAGATGTCCACCCAGGACGGCGCCCAGGTGGTCCAGTTCCACGACAACGGCACCGCCGATCACCTGTGGCGTCTGACGCCGGCCGGCGGCGGCCAGTACAAGATCCAGAACGTCAACAGCGGCCTGCTGCTGGGTGTGTCAAACATGTCCACACGGGACAGTGCGCCCGCGGTTCAGTTCCACGACAACGGCACGACCGACCACCTGTGGAATCTGATCGACACCGGCGGCGGCCAGTTCCAGCTCCGCAACCTCAACAGCGGCCTGTTGCTGGGCGTGTCGAACATGTCCACACAGGACAGCGCGCCCGCAGTTCAGTTCCACGACAACGGCACGACCGATCATCTCTGGCGGCTGGAGCCGGCCGACCGGCCAGGCTTCAGTCAGATCGCCGGCGCACCCAGCAACCACACTGGACTGCACCATTTTCCGCCGACGAGCTGAATGAGCCTGAGCGGGACCGCTCGTATGCTGTTGCCGTGAACCGTTACCTGCTCGACAACCGCCGCCCGGAAGCGGGCGAAAGGTTCGAAGCGCTCGCCGAGCTGTTCGACCCCTGGACGTTTCGCCACCTCGACGACGTGGGTCTCGGCGAAGGATGGCGGTGTTGGGAGGTCGGCGCCGGCGGCGTCTCGGTGCCGTACGGCCTGGCGCAGCGGGTGGGGCCCGGCGGCCGGGTGCTGGCCACCGACATCGACGTCTCGTGGACCGAGCCCGCAGCGGGCGGTGTGCTGGAAGTACGGCGTCATGACGTGACAGGCGACCCGCCGCCGGCGGAGACGTTCGACCTGGTCCACGCCCGACTGGTGCTGGTCCATCTGAAGGACCGCGCGGCCGCGCTGCGAGTCATGATCGATGCGCTCAGGCCCGGCGGATGGCTGGTGATCGAGGATGCGGACCCCGCGATGCAGCCGCTTGCCTGTCCGGACGAACGCGGCCCCGCCGAAGAACTGGCGAACCGACTGCGCGCCCGAATCCGCGCGCTGATGGCCGAGCGCGGCGCAGACCTCGCGTACGGTCGCACGCTGCCCAGGCTGCTGCGTGAGTCAGATCTGGAAGACGTCAGCGCGGAGGCCTACTTCCCGATCGGATCACCCGCCTGCGCCACCCTCGAAGCGGCCACGATCCAGCACGTCCGCGACCAGCTGTTGGCCGCTGGACTGGCGACCGCCGAGGAGATCGAGACACACCTCGCGAACCTCGCCGGCGGCGATCTCCACCTCATGCTCGCACCGATGATCACCGCATGGGGCCGCAAGCCGACGTAACTCCCCGAGGACCGTTGTCCGTGATGCGCACGCTCGTCGACAGGGTCAGGTGTCTCGGCTCGGGAGTGAGCGGGGCAGGCCGAACCGGGGAAGCACGCTGCTGTCGAATGCGGTCATGGCGCTGATGCGGGCGCCGGCGAGCGTGAGCACGTAAAGGCTGGTGCCGTGGCTGATGCCGTTGGAGGCGCGCAGGTACGCGCCGAACGCGGGTTGGCCGTTGGCTCGGGTCGGCACGAGGTCGAACCTGCGGCCGGCGCGGAAGACGCTGGCGCAGAAGCGGGCGGCGGGCTCTCGGCCCTCGTACTCCAGCGGTATCGGCGGCATCGAGATGAACACGTCGTCGGTCAGCAGCTCCACCAGGGCGTCGAGATCGGCGGACTCCCACGCGCGGACGAACTTCGCCACCACCGCGCCCTCGGCGGCTGAGCCGGGTGTGGGCGGCTGGTGGTCGGCGGCCGGGCGGCGGGGCAGGGTGACCCGGGCCCGTTTGAGGGCGCTGGTGACCGAGTCGACCGTCGAGTCCAGCATCGCGGCCACCTCGGCCGCGGGGAATCCGAGCACGTCACGCAGCACGAGCACGGCAACCTGGCGCGGCGGCAGCGCCTGCAACGCGGTGACGAACGCCAGCGAGATCGACTCGGTCTGCTCGTAGCGGGCCTCCGGCCCGAGCGGTGTGTCGAGCAGGGTGTCGGGACACGGCTGCAGCCAGACGACCTCGCCGAGCCGGGTCGGCTCGGGCGGTTCGACGTCGGGCACGTTCCATTCCCTGGCCTGGCGTCGACTTGTCGAGCGACGCGCGTTGAGACACCGGTTGGTGGCGATCCGGTACAGCCAGGTGCGGATCGAGGCACGTTCCTCGAAGCCACCGAGACCCTGCCAGGCGGCCAGCAGCGTGTCCTGCAGGATGTCCTCGGCTTCCTGCATCGAGCCGAGCATCCGGTAGCAGTGCACCTGCAACTCCTTACGGTACGGCTGGATCAGTGCCGCGAACGCCTCGCCGTCCCCGGCCCGCGCCCTTGACGTCAGATCGTCGGTCACCACGCTCGTGTCACCCTCTCCCGCCGCACACGGCACTTCCTTCGGATATGGACACCGGTCGACCACGGAACTGGGCGGCCGCCGAGCGCCCAGTCTCGCCGACCTCGCGGTGTCTATCTCGTCGAGGAGTCCGACCGCGGAGCAGAGGAGCACCGACATGGGCACGATCGTCGCCTTCGAGAACATCTCGCTCGACGGAGTCACCCAGGACCCGACCGCCGAGGAGGGGGTCAGCCGCGACGACTGGCGCGCCGGGCTCGGTCCGGCCGACCGCGAGGCGTGGTACAAGATGATCACGGACGACGCGCTGGGCGCGCAGGCCGTGCTGCTGGGGCGTCGCAGCTACGAGTATTTCGCCGCGCGGTATCCATCGCGCACCGGCGCGTTGGCGGACCGGTTGAACAGCCTGCCCAAGTTCGTCGTCTCGACCGCCCTCGCCGATCCCGACTGGACCAACTCGACGGTGCTCGCCGGTGACGTCGTGGACTCGGTCGCGGCGCTCAAGCGCACCGTGCCCGGTGAGATGCGCGTCTACGCCAGTACCCGGCTCATGCACACGCTGGTCGAGCACGACCTTGTCGATGAGCTGCGGCTGGTGGTGTTTCCGCTGGTGATGGGGGTGGGCGAGCGCCTGTTCGGCCGGACCAGCAATCACAAGCAGATGCGGCTGGTCGACGTGCGCACCGTCGGCGACAGCCTCACCCACCTCACCTACCAGCGCGTCCGAGGCGCCGAGCGCCCGGCCGAGTGAGCGACCATCCGGTGGGATGCGTCGGCGGGCGCGTCCCCACCGGGTGGTCGAACGCACCCCACCTGAAGGAGAACGACTTTGTCCCCGATCACCATCAGATCATCGTGGAGACACCGTGCGGTCGCCACGATCGCCACCGTCCTGGCCGTGCTCGTCGCTGCGGCGGGTCCGGCCGCCGCGTCCTCGGGGGTACGGGTTGTCGCGTCCTTCGACGCCGGCAGCGGACAGAACCCCGAGAACCTGATCGTCGGCCCCGACGGCACCGTCTACGTCACCTGGCTGTACGCGCACGCCGTCGTGGCCGTCCACGGCGACGGCAGCCGGGCGGTCGTGACGCTGCCCGCCGGGCAGGCGACCGGCGTGGCGATAGACCCGCTGCGACCGGACCGACTCGCCGTGGGGTTGTCCTCCGCCGATCCGGCCGTCGCCGGGATCTGGATCGTGCCGCTGAGCGCCTTCGCCGGCACGGGCACACCCACGCGGCGCATTGCCTTGTCCACACAGGCGTTTCCGAACGGCGTCGTCTTCGCCACCGACGGCACCCTCTACGTCGCCGACTCGTTCGGCGGCGTGATCCTTCGAGTCGCACCCGGCACGGACACCGCGACAACATGGTTGTCCTCGCCCATGCTCGCCCCCACCGGCGCGACGTACCACGGCGTGGAGATACCCGGCGTCAACGGCCTCAAGCTGCGCAGCGGAGTCCTCTACGCCGCGAACAGCTCCCGTGGCGTGCTGCTGCGCATCCCGATCGGCCAGCACGCCGCCGGGCTTCCGGTCGTGGTCCGGTCCGGCCTGGGCATCGACGACTTCGTCATCGACGAATGCGGCGTGGTCACCGCCGCGCTGAACTTCGCCGACCAGGTGGTCCGGTTCGCCGGCGACGGGCCGATCACGATTCTCGCGGACAAAGACCACGGCGACATCCAGAACCCGACCGCCGTGGCGTTCGCCCCGCACGACGCGGTGTACGTGACCAGCGCCGCCTACTTCGGCACCCAGCCGGCCCTGCAACTCGTCAGCCGGTAGAACGCTCCCAGCGGTGGCCCGCCACGGGCACGCTGGTGCCGGGATGCGCCGGCCGTGCCCACAGGCGGCCGGCGCAGCGGCAGCGGCAGCGGCTCAGGATCCTTCGCGGTCTTCCAGACCGACCGCGGCGCGCAGTTCGTGGGAGTCGCGGCGCAGGTCGGCGTTGTCCTGGCCGGCGACGTGGCCCATGAGGGTGGCCAGGCCCTCCGCGATCGCGTTGAGCTTGTGCTGCACCGCGTCGTCGGCGCGTTTCTGGGTGTTCTGCAACAGCGCCACGAGCAGGAACGTCACGATCGTGGTGACGGTGTTGATGATCAGCTGCCAGGTGTCGATGCTGCCGAAGAGGAAGAACGACGGCGCCCAGACCACGACCAGCACCACGCAGAACGCGAAGAACCAGGCGCGGGAGGCGAAGTGGTCGGCGTGGGTGGCGAACTTGTCGAAGGCCGAGAGCCGCCCGGTGATGTCGGTGGGCATGGTGGCCGGGTCGTGCAGGCTGGGTTTGTCCTGGCGGTTCGTGCTGGTCATCGGGGCCTCCCGGTCCGGTCCTGGCTGGCCCCGCGAATACCCCCGATCAGGCGAACCGAAACGATCTTGCCGGACGCGTGGTGGCCGCGCGGCACGGCCGTCGACCTGGACGAGCCCCACCGACAAGGTCAGCCGCGCAGCAGGGCCTTGACGGCACGGCGTTCGTCCATGGCCCGGTAGCCCTCGGCGACCTGCTCCAGCGGCAAGGTGAGGTCGAAGACCTGGCCCGGGTTGATTCGGCCCGACAGCACCCGCTCGACGAGGTCGGGCAGGTAGCGGCGCACGGGGGCGGGACCGCCGCGCAGGCCGACGTGGGAGAAGAACAGGTGCTGCCCGTCGATCGACACCTCGTGCGGGACGCCGACGAAGCCGACGTTGCCGCCGGGCCGTGCGCTGCGCAGGGCCTGCCGCATGGCCTCGGGCGTGCCGACGCACTCCAGCACCGCGTCGGCGCCGATTCCCCCGGTGAGATCCATGATCTGCGCGACGCCGTCGTCGCCGCGCTCCGTGACGATGTCGGTGGCGCCGAACTCCCGGGCGAGCCGCTGGCGGGAGTCGTGGCGGCTCATCGCGATGATCCGCTCGGCGCCGAGTTCCCTGGCGGCGATCACGCCGCACAGGCCCACCGCGCCGTCGCCGACCACCACGGCCGTCGAACCGGGCTTGACCTCGGCGGCGAGCGCGGCGTACCAGCCGGTGCCCATCACGTCGGAGGTCGCGAGCAGGCTGGGCACGAACTCCTCGGCCGGGTGTTCGCCGGTGGCGACGAGAGTGCCCTGGGCGTGGGGAATGCGGACGTAGTCGGCCTGGCAGGTGGTCATGAACTCACGGTGCAGGCAGGAGGACTGCCAGCCGTTGCGGCAGTTCAAGCAGGTGTTGTCCGAGGTGGCGAAGGAGCCGACCACGAACTGGCCGGGCCGGACGGCGGTGACCTCGTCGCCGGTCTCCTCGACGATGCCGACGTACTCGTGGCCCATCGGGTGCGGCTCGGCGACGGGCTCCAGGCCGCGGTAGGGCCACAGGTCCGAGCCGCACACGCAGGTGGCGACCGTGCGGATGATCGCGTCGGTCGGATGCAGGATCTTCGGGTCGTCGAGCTGTTCCAGCCTGACGTCGCCGGGAGCGTGGATGACTGCGCCGCGCATGGGTGACTCCTCACAGATGGTGATTTTGGTGGGGTCGCCAGGCGGTTCGTGCCCGGACGGAACACCACGTCATCCAGGTAACCGCCGGTCCGAGACGACAGCGAGTCACTGACAAAGGGTGTACTGCCAGTACATCCCACGGGGCCGGGTGCGCGGCGTACGGTCGGGACGTGGACAACCGCGCCGAAGTCCGCGAGTTCCTGGTCTCGCGACGAGCCAAGATCACCCCGGAGCAGACCGGGCTGCCCGGTGGCAGCCGTCGTCGCGTGCCGGGGCTGCGTCGCAGCGAGGTAGCCGCGCTGGCCGATGTCAGCGTCGAGTACTACGCCAAGCTCGAACGGGGCAACCTCGCGGGCGTTTCACCCGGTGTGCTGGAGTCCGTCGCCCGGGCGCTGCACCTCGACGACGCCGAGCGCGCCCACCTGCTCCATCTGGCGCAGGCCGCCGACGGCACGGAGGCGCTCACCCGGCCTCGGCGCCGCACCGCCAGGCAGTGGACTCCGCATCGCAGTCTGCAATGGACGCTGGACGCGGTCACCGAGGGGCCCGCGTTCGTCCGCAATGGACGGATGGACCTGCTCGCGGCCAACCAGCTGGCTCGGGCCTTCTACCACGACGTCTACCACGGTGCGGGGCGCGACGGTCAGCAGCCGCCGAACCTCGCCCGGTTCCAGTTTCTCGACCCGGCATCCCACAGCTTCTACCTCGACTGGGACCAGGCGGCCGACATCACCGTCGCGATCCTGCGCACCGAGGCCGGCCGCGCCCCTCACGACAAGGACCTGCACGACCTCGTCGGTGAACTGTCCACTCTCAGCGACGCCTTCCGGATCCGGTGGGGCGCGCACAATGTCCGCCATCACGGAACTGGCGTGAAGCGATTCCACCACTCCGTGGTCGGCGACCTGACCCTTGCCTACGAGGGTTTGGAAATGGCCGCCGAACCCGGGCTCACCCTCACCATCTACACTGCCGAGCCTGCCTCATCTTCCGAGGAGAGCCTGCGGCTGCTCGCCTCCTGGGCCGCCACCGAGAACGCCCACTCCGCGAGCTGACCACCCGCACCGATTTCCCGGCCCCACTTCACTTCACCTCGACATCAGCGCTCGCGCGGCCACCGTCGCCGCGGGCATCGACGTGCTCCCCGACCGTCCTCCCCAAGGACACCGGTCACCTGGGTCGGACGGCCGGGAAGCAGATCTCGCGCCGCCCCCTCGATGACGCGAGATCCCGCCGATCGGTCAGTGGAACTGATGGATGTGCACGAAGTTCGACGGCCAGGAGAACGTCAGGTTCCCCACCACGGTCGCGCTCTTCGTGCTGAACGTGTTCACCGAGTACTCGCCGTTCCCGGTCAGGTTGAAGTTCTCGACCACGATCGATCCGTCGGAGTTGACCTTGTCGACGTAGGCCACATGGCCGAAGCCGGCCATGCCGCCGGAGTTGGCGTTCCACTGCGCCACCGCGCCGGGCGTCGGCGTCTGGTCCACCCAGAAGCCGGAGTTGTAGCGCGTCGCGTTGTTCGCCCAGTCCTTGGCGTCCGGACCCATGCCCGGGTTGCCGCCGTTGATGTCCACCGAGTACGTGCGGTAGTCGGTCGGCGTGCCGCCGGGCCCGCCGATCTGCGTGTACTGCCGGCCGCCGGAGTTCTCGTAGATCTTCCACGCGACGAACGAGTCGCACTCGCGGGCGTACTGGAAGCCGCCCCGGGTCGGCGCGTCGACGAAGTCGCTCGGCGGGTTCTTCGCCGGGTCGAAGGCGGCGTAGCGCCAGGGATAGTCGTCGCCGGTGACCAGGTTCTGCGGGCCGGGACCCTCAGCCCAGTGCTCGCCGTCCCTGGCCACGGTCTGGTCGGCCTGCAACACGCCCTGCAGGTCGCCGGGATAGTTGCTGCCCTGGTCGGCGGACACGTAGTAGCTGCCGCCGCTGGAGTCGTTCGCTTTGAGCGTGAACACGGGGTAGTTGCCGCTGGTGCCGATCTGCACCTGGTAGAACGTCTCCCACGGGCCGACGGTGGTCTGGCCGGGCCGGGCGTGCAGGGTGCCCCGGTCACGGCCGGCCCAGGAGAACTCGGCAGTGACGTAGGCCTGCGCGACGTCCGACCAGAGCGCGACGGCGCCGGCGGGCATGCCGGACAGGTGCCGGATCTGATAGCCCTCGTACGGGCCGGGGATCGTGGAGCGGGCGCGCAGCACGTTCTTGGCGTGTCGGCCCTGGCTGTCGGTCCAGCCTGCCTCCGTGGAGACGTAGTTCCAGCCGCTGACCGTCCGCAGGTACGTGTGGTGCTGTTCAGCGCCGGCCGCGTCGGCCGGCGTGGCCGCGATCATCGCGGTGCCCAGCGTGACGACCGCGGCAAGCAGTGGTAGCCGGATACGCATCGAACCTCCTTGTGCCGGAACGGGTTCGATCCGAGACAAGCAGGGCCTACCGGGTGGTCGACACGGTCCGGACCGACCCCGGACCACTTTCGGACCGGCTCAGGCGGAGGCGTCCGACAGCACGGCGAGCGCCCGCAGGGCGGCGGCCTGGTAGCTGTTGTCCCCCAGGTCCGCGAACGCCTCGACGGCGACCGCGAGTTCCCGCCTGGCGTCCTCGCGCCGGCCGGCGGCGGTGAACACCCGGCCGAGGCCGAATCCACCTGATTTGTAATGTTCTTCGTCTTCTGGATTCGCCCAATAATTTGTAGGGACTTACGTTGGTTAAACCCACCTAACTCTCTATGTTTGGTAAGAAGACTCCATACTGAACGTCCGCACTTATTGTACACACTCATGACGATAAACGCGTACAAAGTATTGACCCCATCGCGCGGCTATCTTGTTTGTTCGCCTGGCTCGCTAGCGTAGGGGGACCTTATCTAGGTCTGGGTCGCGCATTTCCCCTGCGTATGAGATTACCGATACCCGACCCGGTCAAATATCACGAAGCGAGCATGGCTTGACATTCTTATGGAAAAGGCGGATCGCCTCGGCGAACAGCGACGCCGCACTCTCGTGCTGGCCGATGTCGCCGAGCGCGCAGCCCAGCCGATCGAGGGCGCCGGCTTCCTCGTCGGCACGCCCGATCCGACGGGCCAGCCGGACCGCGGCCCGGCCGTGTTCGATCGCCGCCTCGGCGTCGCCGACCGAACGCAGTGCGATGCACAGTCCGTTCAGCGCGATCACCTGCCGCAGGTCGTCGCCGACAGTCGCGGCCACCTCCAGGACGGACTTGTTCACGTCCTGCCACTCGTCCCAGTGGCACCGCAGGTCCCAGTACCACGGCAGAGCCACCAGCAGCGGGAACACCAGCTCGGTCAGGCCCAGTTCACAGGCCCGCCGCACGCCGGCCGTGACGCAGCGATAGTCGGCGTCCAGCCAGCGAACCGCCTGCGCGCGGTCGGCGAACCGGGATTCCGGCCGGGGCACGGCGTAGCCGGACGGGTCCAGCGTCGCGCCCGCGTCGAATGCGGTGCCGAGCAGGTCGCCGAGCACGGCCCGTTCGACCGAATGCCGGTCGCCCGCCGCCTCCTCTCGGTTGAGTCGCGTCTCGGCGAACAACCTGAGCAGGTCGTGCATTCGGTACCGATGGGCGCGATCGGACGCCTGCATCATGCCGCGCTGGGTCAGCTCCGCGAGGGCCGTGTCCACGTCACCGTCGGGTAGCGCCGTAGCGGCGGTCCGCGCACTGAAGTCCGGACCTGGCAGCAGCGGCGCCCGCCGGAACAGTGTCCGCGCCGGCTCGGACAGCGCTTGATAGCTCAGCTCGAACACCGTGCTCACGGCGCGGTCGCCGACCCTCAGCCGGTCCAGCCGGGTCGTCCGGTCCGCCAACTCGTCGGCCCAATCCCGCAGCTGCCCATGTGGCCAGGCCGCGACGCCGGCTGCCGCGAGCCGGGTGGCCAGCGGCAGATGCCCGCAGTGGGCGACGATCTGCCTGCTCTCGTGCAGCTCGGCCGCGACCCGATCCGCCCCGGCGACCCGCCGGAACAGCTCCAGCGCGGCATCCGGCGCGAACACGCCGAGGCGGACGTGCCGCACGCCGTCCAGCGCGGCCAACGGGCCACGCGAGGTGATCAACACCAGCGCCTCGCCGTGCCCCGGCAGCGCTGGTCGCACCTGAGCCTCGTCGGCGGCGTCGTCCAGCACGATCAGCACCCGCCGCGTGGCCAGCACGGAGCGCAACAACGCCGCGCGGCCGTCCACGTCCGTGGGCAGCCGGTTGTCCGGAACGCCCAGCGGGACAAGGAGTTTCGCCAGCACCTGAGCCGGCGGCAGTGGCGCGGGACCGGCGCCGTGCAGTGCGACGAACAACTGGCCGTCCGGGTAGTCGGCCCGAACGCGATGCGCGAGGTGCAGCACGAAGCTCGACTTGCCGACGCCGGGTTCGCCGGACACGGTGACGACCGCCGGCGCCTTCCGGATCCACCCCAGCACCCGGGACAACTCCGCCGCCCGGTCGACGAAGTCCGCGAGATCCGCCGGCAGCTGCGCGACCGGCTCGGACGGCGGCGGGACGACCACGACGCCTTGGGCCCGCGCCTCGTGCACGGCGTCCCACAGCCGGGTCAGCTCCGCGGCGTCATCCGGATAAACGTTGCAGTACAAGGCGAGCAGGCCGGCAGGGGGCAACCGGCGTCCGTGCTCGAAGTCGACCAGCGCGCTGTGTCCGGTGGCGCCGAGCCGGCGGGCCATGCCGCGCAGGGAGAGACCGCGCTGGAGCCGCAGCCGCCGCAGGCATGCGCCGAGAGCACATAACGCGGCCTGATCCGCCGCCACGCCTTCCTCCCCAGGTTCACCCACCGTAGTCGACGGTACTCAGCAACCCCCGGGTGCGCACTCCCCTCAGTGGCCGAGTCCCCGGACATCGGGCCGGTCCGGCCTTCGCCTTGGGTGGGTAGAGTCCACCGCGAGCGTGTGGACCGGACGCTGATCACCGACCGGTACCACCTCGAACAGGTGCGTCGACGGGATCGCCTCGGCGGCCTGATCCACGAATATCAGCAGGTCGCATGATGTGACACAGTGTCACGGTTTGACCGCGACCCCCGCGTACAGTCCGTCCCGCTCAGGGTCGACGGCGGGCGCGATCCCGTGGTCCGGCCGCCATCCCGAGGTCGTGACCAACCCGGGCTCGACCAGTTCGAAGTCGCCGAACAACTCCAGCACCTGCTCGCGAGTTCGTGGGAACACGTGGTTCTGCGTGCTTTTCATCGTCTCGATGATCTCGTCGCCGTGCACGCTGGTGAAGTCGTCTGTCAGGTGCGTGAGCGCGAGGTGGCTCCCCGGCGCGATGGCGTCGCGGTAGCGGGCGAACACTCCGGCCGGGTCGCAGTCGGGCGGCAGGTAGTGCCCGATCGTGATGGCCAGCAACCCGACGGGCTGCGAGAAGTCGATCAGCCTGCGAGTCTCCTCGGCGTTCAGCACATCGTTCGGCCGAGAGACGTCGCACTGGACGATGGTGGCGTCCGCGTTCTCGGCGAGCAGGAGTTGACTGTGGGCGACGGCAACGCCCTCGTAGTCCACATACACCACGCGCGAGCCCGGCACGATCTTCTGAGCGATCTCATGCACGTTGCCGGCCGTCGGAATGCCCGAGCCGAGGTCGAGGAACTGACGCACACCCGCCTCCGCCATGAACTGAACCGCGCGGCGCAGGAAAGCACGGTTGCCGCGGGCGATGTCGGCGACGTTGGGCTGAACGGCGAGCAACCTGGTGGCCATCGCCCGGTCAGGGGCGAAGTTGTGGCTGCCACCGAGCAGGTAGTCGTAGATCCGCGCCACGCTGGGCACGTCTCGATCTACCCCGGCCGGGGTCCACTCCACCGTGTCCGACATCCGTGCGCCTCCATCCGGTCCGCATTGTTTATCGCATGGCGAGCAGGACCGCCACCACCGCCACCCTGCCGAGCGAAAGCTCTAGCAGCTCGCCCTGAATCCTTGACCGGTCCTGTCGTCGCAGGCGGGAGGCATGGGCCGACTTCCGCAACCCCATGGGATGACGACGCTCCAGGGCAGCTATCGCCAAGCTGTTGACTGGCTGTCGGCGTGCTGTTGATCGGCGTGTTGCGGGCACGGCAGGACGTACGGTGCGCGCAGGACGTCGAATCCGGCAGGAGCGCGGAATGATCTGGTGGTCGGTCGGATTGGCCTGCGGTGCTGCGTGTTGTCAAGCCGTTGCGGCGTATTGGCAACACCGCGCGGTCCGCGCGGGGCAGAGCTCCGGCCTGCTCACCGGCCGCGCGCTGATGCGAACCCTGGCCGACCGGCGGTGGCTGCTTGGCCTACTCATGATGGCGGTCGGGGCTGCGATGCACATCGCTGCGCTCGCCACGGCGCCGCTGGTCGTCATCCAGCCCGTGGGCATCCTCGCCCTCATCCTGATCGCGCTGCCCGGTCGGCGCAGTCCCCGCATGCCGTTCCTGGCGATCGCGCTCACCAGCGTGGCCGTCGGGCTTTTCGTCGTGCTCGCGGCCAGTACCAGCACCCAGGCCGCCATCCCCACCAGCGCAGTGCTCAGCGCGGTGCTGATCGGTGCGATCGCGGTCGCGGTTCTGCTGGCATCGGGCCTTGCCACGACGGGCCGTCGACGGTGCGCGCTGTTCGGAACCGGGGCCGGAGTGCTCTACGGCACGGTGTCCGCGGTGATCCGCGCGATGCTCCAGCACATCAGCTCGTCCGGTCTGGACCTGATCACACTCGTGTTCGCCGCGACGATCGCGATCGCTCTGCTCGGCGCCGCCTGGCTGATCAATCAGGCGCATGCCAACGGACCGGCCGCGGCGGTCGTTGCGACGCTGACCATCGTGGATCCCTTGGTGGCGTCGGGAATCGGCTTGTTCGTCTACCACGAGTCGACCAACAGCAGCGTCGGCATCATGATCGCCCAGGCGGGTTGCGCGATAGTCGCGGTGGTCGGGGCGCTCGTGCTGGCCGGGCGTCTACCCGAGTTGGCGGCCATCGACGGCCGGCCCACCGAGGAACAGAGCTTGCAGTTGATGTGACGCCTCAGGCAGGCGGGGAGCAGCCGCGGTGCGGACGGCCCGGCGGATGGCAGTCGGCTGCGACCGGGTTCACTCACTTGACGGCGTAGCGGTGTACTGGACGCCCGGCCCGGCCGTACTCCAGGTGCAGCTGGACGGCCCCGCGGCGATGGAGCTCGCTCAGGTAGCGCTGCGCCGTCGGCCGGCTCACGCCCAACCGGTCCGCGAGGGTGAACGCACCGACAGGCTCGGCCGACAACCGCACGGCATCGAGGATCTTGCGCATCGTCGGCGGCATCATGCCGTCGGCCGTCGGTGACGGCGTCGCCCCACGCAGCAACGTGTAGAGAGCGTCCACAGTGGCCTGATCGGCCTCGCCGCCGCCGCTGGTCTGCGACCGCCAGAGCCGGTAGGCGTCGAGCTGGCGGCGCAGCTGCGGCAGCCCGAACGGCTTGACCAGGTAGTAGACAACGCCCATGTGCATCGCGGACCGCACAGTGGCCAGGTCGCGGGCGGCGGTGACGACGATACAGTCGGGCACGGCGCCGTCGCCGGAGCTCAGGTCACGCAGCAGAGAAAGCCCGTCGCCATCGGGCAGGTAGAAGTCCAGTAGCAGCAGGTCCGGAGCGGTATCGGCGACCGCCTGCCGGGCCTCGGCCACCGTGTGCGCCTCGCCGACGCACGTGAATCCGGGGATCCGTTCGACGCTGGCGGCGTGGATGCGGGCCACCCGATAGTCGTCGTCGACGACAAGCGTCCTGATCATCTCGCCACCTCCAGCTCGGGTGCGTGCAACGGGAGCCTGATGTCGAACCGGGCGCCGGGCCCGGCTGCCACCTCGACGGAGCCGCCCGCGCGCAGCACGAGCCGGTGCACCAGGGCCAGTCCCAGCCCCCGCCGGATGCCGTTGCGCGTCGACTTGGTCGAGTAGCCGTCGAGGAAGATTTTCTCGATCTCCGCCTGGGACATGCCCGGCCCCGTGTCGCTGACGACCACCTGGGCCACATCGTCGACGTCCGTGATCCGCACCGTGACCTCACGAGGCTGCGAGCCGCCGGCCACCGCGTCCACTGCGTTGTCGATCAGGTTGCCGAGCACCGTCAACAAGGGTCCGGTCTCCGCGTACCCGCGATCCAGCCGTGACTCCGGGTCGATGACCAGCCGCACGCCCGACTCGGCGGCCGTGGTCACCTTCGCCACCAACAACGCCGCGAGCTCGGCGGGCGCGATCCGGACCTGAATGTCGTTGGCCTGATCGGTGGCACCGCCGGCCACCTCGGCGAGGTAGCGCGCCGCCTCGTCGGTCTCGCCCAGTCCCAGCAGGCCGGCCAGCACGTGCAGGCGGTTGGTGAACTCATGTTCCTGGGCGCGCAAGGCATTGGTCAGACCGGTCAGCGCATGCAGTTCCCGCATCAGGCCCTCCAACTCGGTGCGGTCGCGCAAGGTCACGACGTGCCCGGCCGGCCTTCCCGCGAGCAGGATCGGCATTCTGTTCACCACCAACAGGAAATCGTCCGTCAGCACCACCTCGTCGCTGCCCAGCGGGCCGTCCACGAGCAGGTCCCGCAGCCGGCCCTCCGGCACCAGTCGCGAGACCGGGCAGCCGGTGCCGGCCCGGCGGATGCCCAGCAGCCGGCGTGCCTCGTCGTTGATCACGCTCACGTGCCCCTTGGCGTCGATGCCCACGACGCCTTCCCTGATGCCGTGCAGCATCGCCTCGCGTTCCTGCAGCAGCGCGGCGATCTCGGAAAGCTCCAGCCCGAAGGTCACTCGTTTCAGGGCGCCGGCGAGCAGCCACGACGCCAGCACACCGATGCCCAGCGCCAGCAGCGAGTACAGCGCGATGTCGAGGATCTGCACGGCGATCTGGCTGCTGACCCGGTCTTCCGGGATGCCGACGGACACCTCGCCGATGATCCCGCCGTCCGACGCGCGCAGCGGCACCTTGGCGTTGGCGGAGTTGCCGAGGCTGCCGGGGTCGATGCCGAAGTAGGCGTTCCCGTCCAGCGCGACAACGGGTTCCTCCAGGCGCTGGCCGATCAGCGCCGGCGTGGGATGCGAGTACCGCACGCCCCTCCGGTCGGCCACCACGACATAGCTTGCGCTGGTGTTCTTGCGCACCTGTTCGGCCAGTGCCTGGATGCGGTGATCGGGATCCCTCTGCGCCAAGGCATCGGCGACCTCGGGAACGTGCGCGACGGTGTTGGCGATGTCCAGCGCGCGCTGCGTGTACTGGGCGTCCAGCGTCCGGCCGGTCAGGTTCGCGTAGAGCAGAGCACCGGCCGTGCTCGTCACCAGCAGGATCGCCAGCACACAGAGCAGGATCTGGGTCGCCAGCGGACGGGTACGCCACATGGCCACTCCGATCTGCCACGTTTCGTCGGGGGCGTTGGCGCATGACATCACGCCGCAACGCCGATGCCAAGGCGCACGTCCATTTTGTCGCAATCACCGCTGAACGAAACGAGCAAAACGCCGGGAAACGCACTCCTCGACGGGTATCGAGCTCAATATGTCGGGCCGGTTTCGGCCTGCCTACCGTCCTGCGGCAACAAGAACGCAACAACACGCCGGCTGTGACGGAGGGAATCCTACCGTGCGCGCAGAGAAATCAAAGCCCGCCATCGAGCTGCGACGAGTGGCCAAGCGGTTCACCACCGACAGCGGCACCCCGTACACCGCGCTGCGCGAGCTCGACCTCACCGTGGCAGAAGGCGAGTTCTGCGCGGTGGTCGGGCCGACGGGATGCGGCAAGTCGACCATGCTGACGCTCGTCTCCGGGCTGGAGCGGCCATCCGTCGGCTCGGTGACCGTGCACGGCAAGCCGGTGGACGGCATCACGCCGGGCGTCGGTTTCGTGTTCCAGACCGACGCGATCCTGCCGTGGAAGTCCGTGCTGGACAACGTCTCCGCCGGACCACGGTTTCGCGGCGTGCCGAAGAAGGACGCGCTGGAGTCGGCCCGCGACTGGATCAGGCGCGTGGGACTGGCCGGGTTCGAGGACCGCTACCCGCACCAGCTCTCCGGCGGCATGCGCAAGCGAGTCGCGCTGGCCCAGAACCTGATCACCGAGCCGCGGGTGATCCTCATGGACGAGCCGTTCTCCGCGCTGGACGTGCAGACCAGGGCCAAGATGTCCGACGAGCTGCTGGCGCTGTGGGACCTGACCCGCCCGGCCGTCGTGTTCGTCACGCACGATCTCGAGGAGGCCATCGCCCTGGCCGACACGGTGGTGGTGTTGACCGCCGGCCCGGCCGCCACGATCAAGGCCCGGTTCCCGGTGGACCTGCCCAGGCCCCGGGTCGTCCAGGAGATCCGGTTCGACCAGCGGTTCCTCGACATCTACCACCAGATCTGGGACGCGCTGCGCACCGAGGTCGACATCGCCTACTCGCAGAGCACCCGGCTGGACACCGACCGGAGGGCGTCGTGATGACCGCGCAGGAGGCACCGATCGAGGTGGCATCGGTCGAGTCGACCCACCGCCGTGCCGCCCGCCGGCACCGGGTTCTGGTGCACCTGACCCAGGTGGCCGTGCTAGTCGTGATCGTCGGTGGCTGGCAACTGATCGTTCAGGGCGATTCTCGCAGCGTGATCCTCTACGGCGTGCCGTCGGGCATCGTGGACCGGCTCTGGACCTGGGTCTCCGAGGGAACGGCGATCGGCTCGCTCGGCGACCAGATCGTGACGACCCTGGAAGAGGCGCTGATCGGGTTCGTGATCGGCACCGCGCTGGGCATCGTGTGCGGGATCGCGCTGGGCCGGATTCGTTTCCTGTCCGAGGTGTTCGGGCCGTTCATCAAGGTGCTCAACGCGATCCCCCGCATCGTGTTGGGATCGGTGTTCGTGCTGGCCTTCGGGCTGGGCCTGGAGTCGAAGATCCTGCTGGTGATCGTGCTGGTGTTCTTCGGCGTGTTCTTCAACGCCTTTCAGGGCACCCGCGAGGTGGACCGCAACTTCGTCGCCAACGCCAGCATCCTCGGCGCGTCCCGCTGGCAGGTCACCAGCCAGGTGGTGCTGCCCTCGGCGTTCACCTGGATCATCGCCAGCCTGCACGTCAGTTTCGGCTTCGCGCTGATCGGCGCGATCGTCGGCGAGTTCCTGGGGGGCTATTCGGGCCTGGGCGTGTTGATCAAGAACGCTCAGGGCACGTTCGACGCCAACGGCGTCTGGGCGGCCATGGTCATCATGGGCGCCGTCGCCCTGGTCGCGGAGTTACTCATCACGCGACTGGAGAACCGCCTGCTGCGCTGGCGCCCGGCCAGGCTGGCCGGTCCCGATCTGTGAGCACTTTCCGCGCCATCTAAGGAGATCACTGTGACGAAGAAGTTGTGGATCGGCCTGGCCGCCGCGGCGGCGCTGGTCATGGCCGGGTGCGCGAACAACGCCTCGCAGACCGCGAGCAGCGGCTCGTCATCCGGCGGCGCCGGCGACAAGGTGTCCATCATGGTCGGTGGCCTGAACAAGCAGATCTACCTGCCGTTCATGCTCGCCGAGCGCCTGGGCTACTACAAGCAGCAGGGCCTCAACGTCACGCTGCAGGACGAGGGCGCCGGCGTCGACGCCACCACGAACATGCTCGCCAAGAAGGTGGACGGCGTGGGCGGCTTCTACGACCACACCATCGCCATGCAGGGCCTCGGACAGCAGATGGAGTCGGTGGTGTCCATGCTCACCACGCCCGGCGAGGTGGAGCTGTGTCGCAACGAGGTCAAGGACCAGGTGCACTCCCCGGCCGACTGGAAGGGCCGCAACCTCGGCATCACCGACATCGGCTCGTCCACCGACTTCCTCACCCAGTTCCTGGCTCAGAAAAACGGCGTCGATCCCACGAGCATCCACCGCATCGGCGTGCAGTCCGGCGCCACCCTCATCGGCGCCATGCAGCACGGCAATGTGGACTGCGCGATGACCACCGAGCCGACCGTGTCGACGCTGCTGGCCACCGGCTCCGCCTACGTCCTGCTGGACATGCGCACCGCCGCCGCCACCGCGCAGCAGCTCGGCGGCGAGTACCCGGCGACGTCGCTCTACATGACCACCGACTACGTCGACAACCACGCCGACATCGTGCAGAAGCTGGTCAACGCCTACGTCGAGACGCTGAAGTGGATCCAGAACCACACCGGCGCCGAGGTGGCCGCCCAGATGCCGGCCGACTACTACGCCGGCTCCGGCAAGGACGCCTACATCAAGGCGTTCGACAGCGAGAAGGGCATCTACAACCCGACCGGGATGATGCCGCCCAACGGGCCGGCCACCGATCTGAAGGTGTTGCAGGCGTTCAACCCGGACGTGAAGGGCAAGTCGATCGACCTGAGCAGGACCTACACCGACAAGTTCGTTCAAGCCGCCAAGTAGGCCCAGACGCTGACCGCCGTCGTTGCCACAACGCCCAGCAGACGGTGGTCAGCGCCACACCCCCGGAAACTGCGCGCGGAACCTTCCGTGGAGACCTGGTCACTGCCACACGCATGTCCACCGCCGCGGCGGCCGACCACCGTTGCCGAACGACGTACTCGCGAAGAGCTTCTGGCCGTAGCGGTGAACCGTCCTCACAGCGGGCCACCCATTCCGATCACGCTCCGGCGGCGGTGATGACGGCGTCGGTGACAAAACCAAGCAGCAGGCCGACGAACACACCCCAGGTGGTGATCTCCTTCAACGCCGCCTTGCGGGCAACGGCCAGCAGCTCGATCACCACGTAGAGGATCGACCCGGCGGCCAGGCCAAGGAACGCGATGGACAGGGTGTCGTTGACGACACTCTGCCCGACCAGCGTGCCGACGAAGGTGGGACCGCCACTGATCAGGCCGAGCACCGCGAGAAAGCCCCAGGACGGGCGGCTGCCGGTGAGCGGGGCGACGATGCCGAAGCCCTCGGTGGCGTTGTGCAGCCCGAACCCGATGATCAGCAGCACCGCCAGCGCCAGCTCGCCCTTGGCGGCCGAGTTGCCGATGGCCAGGCCCTCGGCGAAGTTGTGCAACCCGATGCCGACGGCAATCATCAGCGCCAGCTCCCCGGATGCGCTGCGCCAGGTGCCGGTGGCGAGCTCGCCGAGAGCGGCGGCGCCAGGACCGGGACGCGCGCCACGGCGGGCCGACCAGCGGTCGAAGTAGACGAGCCCGAGCAGTCCTGCGCCGACGCACACTGCGAGCACGAGGCCGTTGCCCAACGCGGACCCGATCTCCTGATGGCCCAGCGCCTCGTCGACGGGCTCCCACGCGTGCGTGAGCACATCCCAGAGCAGGAACACCAGGATGCCGATCGCGACGGCATTCAGTCCGGCCTTGAGCCGCGGCATGGGTGCCCGCATCCGGCCCAGCGGCAGGCCGAGGTAGATGGTGAAGCCGGCGATGGCGCCGAGCAGCGCGATCTGCGCGGAGGACATGGATGTGACTCCAGTGTGGTCGACGGTGGATCCCGAGCGGGCACACCGTAGCCCAGGTAAGGCTCGCCTAACAACTACAGTGATGTAGATGTGATGTGGACACCGCGGAGCGAGTTCGAACAGCTCCGTCGACGTCACCAAGGCGACTTCGACGCCAAGTCGGCGCGAGCAAGTGGTCACTCAGCCCGGTGCCGGTTCCGGACACCAGACGGCCCTCACACACTCACGTCACCGTCGTCATCACATGGGGATCACTCGAATTCTTGATCGGGACCGTGGCACTCGCGCGGGCGGTCTCTCGATACGGTGTCCAATGAGGACTTACCGATGTCCCGCAGTTGACGTGCCGGAAAACATGGTGGCTACGGAACAACATGTGCCCCGACAGCATGGTCTTGTTCGGTCCGGTCACGGTCATCGCGCGCCGTGATTCGTCTGGCGGTGCAAGCGCCGGAAGGGACCCCAGCCGGAGGGTGGCTGGGGTCCCTCACCGAGACATGCGTGGTCAGGCGGAGTGGGTCAGTGTTGCAGCGTAAGGACACCCGGCCGCCACGGCAGCTGGTCGTAGGGGCCGCCGGCACTGGGGGACTTGCCCTGGTAGAGGAACTGCAGGTTGCAGGGGTCGATGGTCATGGTCTGGTCCGGGTTGTTGCGGACCAGGTCACCGTGGCTGATGTCGTTGGTCCAACTGGCGCCGCTGTTGGCCTTGCCCGCGAAGGGATTGCTCTCGCTGCTGGCCTGCGGGGTCCACGAACCGCCGAGGCTGCTGGCCGTGAACGAGCGGAAGTAGCGTCCGTTCGCGCCCATCGCCTCGACGATCATGAGGTACTGGCTCTGGCCCTGCACCTTGTAGACCTGGACCGCCTCGAAGAGGTTGGCCGTCGAGTCGCTCATGACCGTGGTGTACGAGGAGCCGAAGCTGCCCGGGAAGTTCCCGATCGGCATGCTCGCCCGGTAGATCTTGCCGTTGTCGCCGGCGAAGAACAGGTACATGTTCGTGCCGTCGCCGATCAGCGTCTGGTCGATCGGGGCGGAGCCGCCGGAGAGGCCGCCCGTGAACAGCGGCTGCGCCGAGGACCAGCCGTTGGGGTTGGTGGGGTCGCTCGACGTGCGGTAGAAGAAGGGCGTGGCGCCCCACTGGCCGGCCAGCACCCAGATGTTCTTCGGCGCGAAGTAGAACAGCGTCGGCGCCACGGTGCCCTGGCTCATCCCGGTCTGGCCGGTCGAGGCCATGTCGGACCAGTTCGTGAAGGGGCTGAAGGCCATCGAGCCGTACCCCGACCCGGAGACGTTCGACGCGTAGACGATGTGCTTGCCGTTGTAGACGACGCTGCTGAAGTCCTTGACCGAGACCCATCCGTGCTGCGGCGTCGCCAACGCGCCCGTCGACGTCCAACGGTACGTCGACGGAAGAGAGCAGTTGCCGCCTCCCCCGGGCGGCGTGGTCGACATGCCGGTCCACTTCTGGTTGCTGCCGCCGTTACACGTCCAGATCTCCACCGCGGTGCCGTTGGCCGTGCCGGCGCCCGTGACGTCCAGACAGAGCCCGGACTGCACGCCGACCACGGTTCCGTCAGCGTTCACCCGCCACTGCTGGTTGGCCCCACCGTTACAGGCCCAGATCTGCACCCGGGTCCCCGCGGTGGTCGCACTGCCGGGCACGTCCAGGCACTTGCCGCCGTACACCGTCAACTGGCCGCTGTCCGTCGCGGTCCACTGCTGACTCGCCCCGCCGGAGCAGTCATAGATCTGGAGGTAGGTGCCGTCGGTCTGGCTGGCGTTCGGCACATCCAGGCATCGACCCGAACCGACACCGTGCAGCGTGCCGGTGGCGGCAGCCAGGGCAGGCCCGGCCCCCAGCGCCACTCCCGTGACGACCATCACCGCGGCAGCGAGCACGGCGATCAGGGATCGACTCCTGCGGCTGGTGTTTCCGCTGTTCATCACGACCTTCTCCCAGTCAGCTGCAGGTCCATTTGTGGTTGCTCCCACCGTTGCGCGGTCAGATCGGCATTTCCGTGAGCGAGAAGACTGTTACCGCTAACATTCCGTCGCCTCAGCCTCGACGTCCGCGAGAAGAGTTGTCAATCCACGCGCTCGGGTGCCGGGGACCCTGAAGTCGGACCAGGCGGCCTTGCCACGTCAAGGCCACTGCATCATGTCCACAAAGGACAGCTGGGCGGTGAAAGTTACAGACGCGCGGGCAGAGTACGCAGCACCAGTCGGCCGCCTGCGGCGTATGAGTGCGGTAGTCCGCGCCTACGCGCAATGAACGCGTTGGTCAGTGCCAGTCATGCCCGCGAGGGGGTTGAGTTGTCGGCAGAGTCGAGCGCAGTGGCCTTGCGAGTGCCTCGACGACGGCCGAAGGCAGCCGCAGTGTCGGCAGCAGTCGCAGTTCCTCGTCCAGATCGGGGTCGACCTGAGCACAGCCGCAGTCCAGGTACTCCTCGACGCCGAAGCACCGGTTCGCCAGATTCGACTCGACGGGCGGGGACGCGAGCCGGGCCAGCAGGCGGATCATGGGCGAGGTGACCACGGCGGGCCGGGCACGAAGGTCGTCGGCCATCAAGCGGGCCATCAGACGAGTCGACTCCTGCATGTCGGGTGTCGACACACCGTGTCGCTCGCACACGCAGTCCACCAGCGGGTCGGTGTCCCACCCGGTCACCGACCCGCTCAGGCCGGCCAGCGCGGCGATCTCCGGATCCTCGTTGCCTGCCAGCAGCATGCCGACCGCGACGTCCGGCCAGTCGCCCGGCTTGAGGCAACTGCAGCGCTCGGCAGCCCTCGCCACCAGGAGCGCCATCCGCACAGAACCAACGTCCACCCGCCGACTCTAGGCCGCGTTTTCCGTTTCCGAACCCCGATTTCCGTCGCCGGATCCGGAGAGGCGCTCCTCGGTCTGGTGCTCGTACGCCAGGAGAAGCTCCGCGCTGACCGCAGCCAGCTCGCCGAACTGTTGCTGACGCCACACGGCGGTGATGAGCGAACGGGCAGATCGGCACGACGGCTGACTGCCGGAAGTGGTCGAGAATGACCGGTTGGTGGGCGAAAGTCCTAGTGTGAAGCCATGTCCCATGCCACGCTGCCGGGCAGCGACCGGACCGTCCTGGCGGACGCACAGCCACTCGGCCCGGTGGAAGCGACCGAGCGAATCGAGTTCACCGTCGTCCTGCGTAGACGGTCCCCGCTGCCGAAGGACCTTGTCGACGGCACACGAATCGTGTCGCGGGACGAACTGGCCGCACGATTCGGGGCCAACCCGGCGGACGTGGACAACGTGACAGCGGTGTTCCGGACAGCCGGCATCGCGGTTTCCGACGTGCACATCGGCTCGCGGCGAATGTCGTGCGACGGGCCGGCCGACGCGGTGAGCGCACTGTTCGCCACCGAACTTCAGCGGACGCGGAGCACGGATCCGAGAACCGGACAGCCCGTCGAGCACCGGAGCCGATCGGGAAGCCTGGGAATGCCGAGCGTCCTGGACGGCATCGTGGTCGGTGTGTTCGGCCTCGACGACAGACCACAGGCCCAGGGCAACCTGCGCCGCCAGACGCCCTCGCCCCAGCGCGCGGCCTACCGCTTCGACGTGCCGATACTGACGAAGGTCTACGACTTTCCGGCGGACACCGACGGCAGTGGCCAGATCGCCGCCATCATGGAGTTCGAGGGCGGCTTCAGCCAACAGGAGTTGGACACCTACTTCGACGGCCTCGGCATTCCGAGGCGCACCGTGAGATCGGTCGGCGTCGACGGCGTGCGCAATACAGCCGGTCAAGGATTCGCGTCGGACGACGAGCTGCTGCTTGACGTCGAGGTGCTCGGGGCACTGGCGCCGCGCGCAGACCTGGTGCTGTACCAGGCGCCCAACAACGACCGGGGTTTCGTGGACGGCATCGCGACCGCGGTGCACGCGACGCCGACCCCGACGGTGCTCAGCATCAGCTTCGGCCGCTCGGAAGACACCTGGACCGACCAGGCCAGGACCGCCATCGACGAACTCTTCCAGGACGCGGCGGCGCTCGGCGTCACGGTGTGCGCGGCGGCCGGCGACAACGGCAGCGTCGACACGCACGTCGATGGTCACTCCCACGTCGACTTTCCCGCCGCCAGCCCTCATGTGCTGGCCTGCGGGGGCACTTCGGTGCTGCTCGCGCCGAGCGGGGCTCCGCAGACCGAGACCGTGTGGAACGAGAAGGCCGCAGGCGGCGGCGTCACCGGCGGCGGGATCAGCACGACGTTCCCGCTGCCGGACTGGCAGACCCATGTCGGAGTGCCGGCTCGGCCCGATGGCCGGGGAGCCGGCCGCGGGGTGCCGGACGTCGCCGCGCTGGCCGATCCGATGACCGGCTACCGGCTGCTGATCGACGGGCAGGTGGGCTTTGCCGGCGGGACGAGCGCGGTCGCTCCGCTGTGGGTGGCGCTGGTGTGCCGGATCGCCCAGGCATTGGGTCGGCCGGTCGGGCTGCTGCAGCCCGCGCTGTACGCATTGGCCGCCGAGGGCTCGCCGACCGAGGGCTTCCGCGACGTGTCGCACGGTGACAACGGCGCCTACAGCGCCCGGGTCGGCTGGGATCCGTGCACGGGCCTCGGTGTGCCTGTCGGTTCGGCCTTGCTGGCCCTGCTCAAGGAGCGGTACGGCGAGGGCGACACCCCTGGGTCAGTTCGATCGGATTCATCCGCTCGCCCACGGTGAATCCGCGGAACCTATGTCGCCGCGAGACCCTGCACGTCGTCTTCCGGGTCAGATCGCGGCGGTCGAACTCTCGCCGGCGCGGATGATTCCATTTGCGTATTGCGTCGGACAGAGCGGCATGGGGTGGAACACTCGCGGCGAATGTCCAGCACGAAGTTCGGCGTCATCTGACGACATCTGCCGCGCACCCTACTGCCCTTGGTGATCGTGTGATTTGTGGCTCACTCCCGCCAGCACGCCGCTTGACGCGTTCACACGGACCACGCCACGGCGTCCGCGTATGACCGTCCAGGGCCGTCGTGACCAATCTGATACCCAATCGCGCGCCTGGGCGTTCTAGCGCAGCGCCCTTCTTGGCCCGTAGGGTCGCTCGGTCCTTACTCTCCCCCTGGCTGATCAGAGATCGGGTTACGACGGATGACACTCACAGCGCGACGGGCGTTCGGCATCGGCTCCGCAGCGGCCGTGGCGATCGGCGCCGCAGTTCTGCTTGCCGCCCCCGCCGACGCACACACGCCGACCCTGACGGCGGGATGTGTGGGCGAGCAGACCACGCTCACCATCGACCTCAAGGACTACAACGGCAGCCACCCCAACTCGGTGTCGGCCACGGTCCAGGCGGCCGGTGCGAAGAGCGCGACCAGCCTGGTCCAGACCACGTTCCAGGACAAGTACCACGCGACGTTCCATGACGCGAAGACCATCCCGAGCGACGTGGCCGAGACCTTCGTGGTCACGGTGAAGGCGTGGGACGACGCCAACGGCAAGAACGGCTGGTCGTTCACCAAGACGCTGCAGGCCGCGGCGTGCCAGAAGAGCACGCCGCCGCCCACGACCACCACCACGACGACCACGACCACCACGACGACGTCCACCACGGCGGTGACCACGACGACGGCTCCGTCGACGACCACCTCCGCGGTGGTCGTGGCGCCGACGACGACTGAGACGTCGGTCGAGAACACCGCGCTGGCCAACACCGGTGTGAACTCGGGCGTGATGATCGGGATCGCCGCCCTGCTGCTCGTGCTCGGCGGTGGCCTTCTGTTCGCGCTTCGGTTCCTTGCTCGTCGCCGCAGTCACTGACCGGTAGTCACTGACCGGTAGTCGCTGTCACCGTGGGGTCCGTCGGCCTGACCAGGTCGGCGGACCCCACGGTGTTTGACGGCGGGCGTGTCCGAGTGATGGCGTGGGGCCGCCCGGCGGGCCTACGGCTGGTCAGCCGTCGATGTCGAAGGGCTGGCCGTAGACCTGCCAGTGCAGCGGCGGGTTCAGGGCGAGGTTGCCGTTGTCGAGGAAGACCCGCTGCTCGGTGTCGACACGGGTGGTGTCGCTGTGCGCTTCTTCCGTGAGCATCGCGGCCTTGCGGGCGTCGAGAAACGCGTTGAGGTAGGTCACCTCGTCGCCGCCCTGGGCCGGGGTCCGAGCGTTGCGCATGGCGGTGGCCCGGATCCCGCCGAACGAGGTCCCGTCGGTCCCGGGACCGTGCATGACGATCGCGTCGTAGTAGATGAACTGGCCGAGCGCGCCCAGTCCGTCCTGCTTGGCCTGGCTGACCGACGGGTCGAAGTAGACGCGGTCCCGCTCGTCGTTCTGGGCCTGTTGGAAGACGGGGTCGCCCGCGGCGGACGCCCAGTCGTCCTTGAAGGTGGGGTCGAGGCCGTCGTGCGAGTCGGAGCCGTTGACGGCTTCGAGCGCCGGCAGGTACCTGGCGAGGACGTTTCCGGGCTCCCGCTGGGCATAGCTCCGAACCAGTTCGAGCATGTCGCCGGTGCCGGAGCAGAAGCCGATGATGCCGGCGGTGTAGCCGCGGCCGTCGTGGATGTCCTCGATGTACGAGTACTGGGCCTTCCAGTCCAGCGAGGAGTTCTCCGCGCTGGAGACGAGCTCCATCGCGATCTCCTTCTTCGCGGGGTCGTTCAGGTCGCCCTCGTCGGCGCGGACCTGGTGCACGGCCGTCGGCGTGGCGAAGGCGACCGCGGACGGAACGGCGGCCGTGCACAGGGCGAGCAGGGAACACGCGAGGGCCGTGGTCACGGCGCGCGCGGCGGATGAAGTTGGCACCGAAGGATCTCCATGGGCAGGGGGTGGAGGGTGTGCTTCGGCGGCGGGCCCCTATGTTCGTAAAGGAACCTTCATAATGTCAATACCTACTGCGAGGACCGCTCGGATCCGTGCCGGCGACCCCGCACGGGCCGCCGGCACGGCCGGTCACGCGACGGTGAGCGAGTAGAAGCCGCGCCCGAAGGTGGCGATCACCAGGCGATGGTGCGACGGGTCGTACGCGATGTCGTCGACCGGCACCAGCGGCAGGTTCTGGCCCAGCCGCGCCCACCGGGCGGATCCCGCCGGACTGGCGAACACGCCCTGGTCGGTGCCGGCGTAGAGAATGCCACCCGCGCCGATCACGAGGGTGTTCACCGGCGCCTGCGGCAGATTTCCGGACAGGTCCGCCCAGTGGCCGCCGTTGTCGGTCGTGCGCAGCACATGCGGCTGTGCCGAACCAGACCGGTAGCCGGACAGCGTGACGTAGGCGGAGTTCGGGCTGTGGGGATCCGCGACGACTCGGGTCACCCAGGGCTGCCCGGTGAGCACGGTGGTCCAGGAGGCGCCGAGATCGTGCGTGACCCAGACCCGGCCGTCGTCGGTGCCGACCCAGACCGTGTGCTGATCACCCGCCGCGGCGACGGTGGTGATGGTGCCGAACGGGTAGTCGTCCTTGCCGGGGCCGCCGGTCAGGTCGGGGCTGATCGTGGTCCAGGTGACGCCGCCGTCGGTGGTGCGGTTGAGCCGGTTTCCCCCGTAGTACATGACTTTCGGGTTGGTCGGATCGAACTGGACCGGGGTGAGCCAGTTGCGGCGGTCGGAAGTGGTGGCGTCGGTGAATTCGGTGGTCGTCGTGCCGCCGTCGGTGGACCGCGCGCAGTTGCCGTACTGATAGCAGGCGTAGACGGTGTTGTCGTCGGCCGGGCTGATCAGGTTCTCCTGGCCGTCACCGCCGAAGTACTCGTTGAACCGCGGACCGCCCCACGACCGCAGCGATCCGTTGTCCTGCGCCCCACCGGATACGCGCGAGGTGTCCGCAGCGGTGATCGCCACACTGTAGAGCTGCGTGAACGGCTCGCTCACCGCGTGCGTCCAGCCGCCGTCGCCGTTGCTGTCGGACCGGTAGACGCCGCCGTCGTTGCCGAGGTACACCCGCTTCGGATGGCGTGGATCCCAGACGATGGCGTGCTGATCGGAATGCACGTCGTCGTTGGCGGTCCAGGTCTTGCCGCCGTCGTGCGAGGTCATCAGGGGCACGCCGGCCAGCTGCACGTGGTTCGCGTCGCGCGGGTCGACCCAGATCTTGCCGAACCACCAGCTGTAGCTGGACTGCGAGTCGACGAGTTCCGGGTCGTCGGGCAGGCGGGTCCAGGTGCTGCCCGCGTCGGCCGAGGTGTAGGCGCTGCCGTAGGCGCCGGCGGCCGTGCCGACGATGGCGTACAGCCGGCCCGGCTGGGAGACGGAGACGCCGAAGCCGTAGCGGCCGACGTCGGGTCCGGTGGCCGGCAGGCCACCGCCGAGCTGCCGCCAGGTGGCGCCGCTGTCGGTCGAGCGGTACAGGCCGGAGCCGACTCCGCCGTAAACCCGCTGGTCGGGCTGCCGGCGGTGATCCCAGAGCGCGGCGTAGACGCGGTGCGGGTCGGCCGGATCGAACTGGACGTCGACCGCCCCGGTGAACGCGTTCGGCACGTCGAGCACCTTGCGCCAACTGCTGCCGGCGTCGGCACTCAGGTAGACGCCGCGATCACCGCCGGGCGTGTACAGCGAGCCGTTCGCCGCGACGAGGATCCGCCGCGGATCGGTCGGGTCGATGGCGATCGCGCCGATGGTGCCGGAGTCGGGCAGCCCGACCGGCCGCCAGGTCGCGCCGCGATCAGTGGAGCGGTAGACGCCGGTGCCCTCGTAGGTGACGCTGCCGCCGCCCGGATTGGGCTCGCCGGTGCCGACGTAGACCGTGCCGTTGGGCGCTACCGCGACGGCCCCCATCGCCTGCGTGGCGTCCTGGGGCCACGCGGCGGTGAAGGTGCGGCCGGCGTCGGTCGACCGCCAGAGGCCGCCGCTCGCGGAGGCGGCGTACAAGGCGTCGGTCGCGGTCGGGTCCATGGCCAGCCCGACCACCCGGCCACCGATGTTCGTCGGACCGAGCGGCTGCCAGGCGCCGCCGACAGTCGGCAGATGGCGGGCCTGAGCTGCGGCGATATCGTAGGCGTGCCGGGGAAGGGTCTGACCCGGCACTGTTTTCTGCACGTAGCTGTAGTCGGCGGGGGCCGCCGGGCCACTGTCATCGTCGTCGTCCATGGGATGGCCCGTGGGAACGACCAACGTGCCGACGAGCGCGACAGCCGTTGCTAACCGAAGCATCCGAGTCCTTCCTACGGATCCGTGCCGTGACGAAGGGGACGCTAGGAGCAGTGGCCGCCGCGCAACAGCCGTCGAAGGTCGGTCGGTCGCGACGACGTGCCTCATCGGCCAGGGCGGCGGCCGGCGGGTCGCTGTCATCAGCGGACGTCGAGCGCCGTGTCGTCGAGCACGAACGACGTCTGCTTCACCGCATCCGCGCGGTCCCGTACCGCTGTCGACCACCGTGAGGCGACGGCGGCCCGAACCCGGTGACGCTCTCCGCTGAGTCCACAATGGACCCTTCGGATGCCGACCACGACTTGCTTGAACAGTCGTCACCGGGCGGTCGGCACAGCAGCCCGAATTCGCGGCATTGATGCTTGTCGAAAGGCACACCGCCGCACGGCCAGGACACGTGACGGGTTGTCATGATCTGGCCGAGCGGCCGGCATCTGAAAATTTCATACCGCCGGAACAGCGACATGCGTGTTTCGACGAAGCTGGCAGACAACACTTGCCAGGCCCATCGTCGTGCGGTTCCATCGGCGAAGTTGACCGTGCGGCATTCACGGCACCGGCCGCATTCCCTGCGCAGCAAGCGGCGCGACGACGTGTCCGTTCGCGCGTCGGAAGAGAGGAAACACCTATGGCCCGCACCACAAGGAAGACCAGAGTCGCCTTCCTTGCCGCCCTGTTGGCGGTCGCCGCGTCCGCTTCCGGCCTGGCGACCCAGGCATCGGCCGGCACCGCACCACGGTCGAGCGCTTCGCAGATCGTGGCCGACATGGGCGCGGGCTGGAATCTGGGGAACCAGTTAGAAGCCAACGCCAACGGTTATCCCAGCGAGACCGCGTGGGGGCTGCCGACCGTGACGCAGGCCCTCATCGACAAGGTGAAGGCGGCCGGATTCAAGACGATCCGGATCCCGGTCTCGTACCTGAACGACATCGGGGCCGGCCCGAACTACACGATCAGCTCCTCCTGGCTGAACCGGATTCAGCAGGTCGTCGACTACGCCTACAACCGCGGCCTGTACGTGCTGATCAACATGCACGGCGACGGCTACAAGTCCGTCACCGGCTCCTGGCTGATCTGCGACTCGTCCGCGCAGACGACGATCAAGGCCAAGTACCAGAAGGCGTGGCAGCAGATCTCGGCCAAGTTCCAGAACTACGACCAGCACCTGATCTTCGAGTCGATGAACGAGGAGTTCACCGGGCAGTACGGCAATCCGACCCAGCCGTGCTACTCGAACATCAACAGCTACAACCAGACCTTCGTGGACACCGTGCGGAAGACCGGCGGCAACAATACCGCGCGGTGGCTGCTCATCCCCGGCTGGAACACGAACATCGACTACACCACCGGGAACTACGGCTTCGCGCTGCCGACCGACCAGTACCGGTCCTCCTCCATCCCCGGCAGCGAAAAGCGGATCATGATCTCCGTGCACTACTACGACCCCTGGGACTTCACCGGCACGGACAGCGGCGCCATCACGCAGTGGGGCCGCGCGGCGACCAACCCGGCCAAGAAGTCGACCTGGGGCCAGGAGGACTACCTGGACGCGCAGTTGAAGAAGACGTACGACAAGTTCGTCACCAAGGGATACCCGGTGGTGGTCGGTGAATACGGCTCGATAGACAAGTCCTCGTTCGACTCGTCGAGCAACAAGTACCGTGCCGACTACGCGCACGCCGTCGTGGCCACGGCCAAGAAGTACGGCGCGGCCACGGTCTACTGGGACAACGGCGCGAACGGCCAGTACGGATTCGGGCTGTTCGACCGGAAGTCCTACGCGGTGACCCATCAGGAGATCATCAACGCCATCATGAGCGGCCCCCGCTAGCACTCCGGCGTGTGCGACGCAGCACGTCGCCGGCGGCTCACGTCACAACCGCTCAGCGATCTGAGGACGTGCCGGAGGCGGGATCGTACGTGTCGAGCCGGCCGCGCATTCCGAGGCGTTGGCCGGCCGGCGCGGCCGCGTCGTGTGAATCCCGTTCGGCAAGCGTTTTCCGACACGGCCCGTCGACATCGGAGGGCGCGAGATGCCCGTCGTCAGAGGTCGAGGACAAGGCGAGGGGAATGTGAGCGGGACACGCAGATCATCATCACGTCGCCGGCTTCCTGTTCCTCGGCGGTGAGGACGGAGTCGCGGTGATCCGGCTTCCCGGACAGCACAGCGGTCTCGCAGGTGCCGCAGGTGCCTTCCTGACACGAGGAGAGCACCGAGACGCCCGATTCCTCGACGACACCGAGGATGGATCGGTCGGTCGGGACCTCCACCACCGTGCCCGTCCGAGCGAGCTCGATCTCGAATGCCGTACGAGAGCGGTCCAGCGCGCCGTCCTTCGGCGCGAACCGCTCCAGATGCAGCACGCCGGACGGCCGACCGGCGCAACGCTGCTCGACCGCCACGAGCAGGGCTTCCGGTCCACAGCAGTAGATCGCGGTGTCGTCGGCGTCCGATCCCGGTTCCGCGAGCAGCGAGGACAGGTCGAGCAGACCGTGCTCGTCCTGCGGGTGAATCTCGACGCGCCCTGGATATCGGGCCGTCAACTCGTCGCGGAACGCCATCGACTGACGTGTGCGGCCGCCGTAGACGAGCCTCCAGTCCGCTCCGCCAGCCGCTACCTGCGCGACCATGGGCAGGATCGGGGTGATGCCGATGCCGCCGGCGATGAACAGGTATCGCCTGGCCTCCACGAGGGCGAAGTGGTTGCGAGGACCACGAAGGTGAACGCGCTGCCCCTCGACGAGAACGTCGTGCACGTACCGCGAACCGCCCCGGCCAGCCTCCTCGCGGAGCACGGCCACCTCTAGGGTCGATCTGTCATGCGGGTTCCCGCACAGGGAGTACTGCCTGGTCATGTCGTCGGTGAGCACCAGATCGACGTGCGCGCCCGGCTTCCACCCGGGCAGGGACTCCCCGTCCGGGTGGCGCAATGTCAACCGCACGACACCGTCGGCGATCGTCTCCTTGCGCACGAGCACGAGATCGAGTTCGTGCTCGGTGTGTGGCTCGGTCGTCATCGCGGTGTCTTGTCCTGGTCTCAGGTCGACGCCAGGACCGGTGCTCCGACCGGCCGTGGCTGCGGTTCGCGGTGGGTCACCTCGTGTCCGGCGGGGTGGCCGAGTAGCCAGTCCCACAACTCGGTCGGCTCGTCGAACTCGCGCTCGGCTCCGCAATGGCACACGGCACGGAGCCGGTCCGCGCCCGGCACCCAGTGCACACGGTGGACACGCCGGCCGGACGACCCGGGCCGGTTCTCGGGAAGGTCGGTCATGACGGGGTGCTGGCAGCCTGAGGTGCACGGGCCATGCTCTGGAGCATCCGACGTGCCGCGAGGCCGCCGGTGTCGATGTTGATCGACAGCTCCTGGTAGCCGTCGGGCTCGGCGGCGATGACCCGTTCGAGGACGTCGAGCGCCGCCACGTCCTGCAGCACGACCGTGCGGTTGCTCTCGGCGAGGAAGGTCGACACCTCCTGGTCCTCCAGGGCGAAGTCCCGCGCCACCGCCCAGAAGTCGTGGGTGGAGTTCTCGGTCTCCGGCGTGATCGCGTAGACCACCTCGACGTGGAAGGCATCCGGGTCGGTGCCGTCCGGGTTCGGCACGGACCCGACCGGGGCGACCCGGCTGTGCAGGATGTACAGGCATGGCGGCGTGTACTCGATGTCCTGCCAGCGGGTGATCCTGCCCTGCAACCCGGTGGACCTGGCATAGAACGGCGGACACTCGGTGTCGTCCATGTGCCGCGAGACGTAGACGATGCCGGCCTCGTCGTCGACCTCGGTCGTGATCGGGGTCGCCGCGACCTCCGGCGTGCCGATGTAGCCGCCGTGCAGATAGGTCTCGTGGGACAGGTCCAGCAGGTTGTCGACGAGCAAGGAGAACCGGGCCCGCAACGGCTCCATGCCGGCGACCGTGGCATGGACCGGCGAATCGAGGTACGGCGCCCGAGGGACGAGCGACGCGTCGGCCCTGGCGGGATCGCCGATGAACACCCACACGAACGAGTCCTGCTCCACCAACGGATACGGCAGCAGCCGCGCGGTGCGAGGGATCCGGCTCTGTCCCGGCACGGCCACGCATTTGCCGTCGCTGGCGTAGGTGAACCCGTGGTAGCCGCACACGACCTGATCGTCGACGAGCCTGGACGGCGCCTGCGAGAGCGGGAAGCGGCGGTGGACGCACCGGTCGGGCACGGCGGTCACCGGGCCGCTCCGCGTGCGCCAGAACAGGATCGGCTCACCGCAGATGGTGCGGGCGAACAGCTCGTGGCCGATCTCCGAGCTGTAGGCGGCGACGTACCACTGGTCGCGTGGAATCTCCGTCATGATCATCGACCTCCCGCGCGATGACAGCTGGCCCGAAGCACAGCATCACGGGTGCTCCCCCGCGCGCCAACAGCTCTTCCGGAAAATGGAAGACGACTTGCGTGCCGCTCGCCGAGGTCACCCCGGCGTGGCGAGAGCGCGGGAAAGCGCTCGTGCGCTGGTGCGAACCAACGGCACCAGGAAGTGCGGCGAAGTGCTGCCGTGATGCACGACCAGGGACACCGCGGCGACGACCTGACCGTGGCCGTCCTGGACCGGCGCGGCGACCGAGAGGGTGTCCATGGAGATCTGCCGGTCGCTGATGGCAAAGCCCTGTGCCCGCACGTCGGCCAGCATTCGGCGCAACTGCGCCGGATCGGTCACCGTCCTCGGTGTGTAGCGCTCGATCGGCATGCTCAGCACCGTGGCCTGGATCTCGGCCGGGGCGTGCGCGAGCAGCACCAGCCCGACACCGGTCGCCGTCAGCGCGAACCGTCCGCCGACCCTGGTCAGCACCGGAACCGCGCCGGAGCCGGCGATCCGCTCGACGAAGACGACCTCGGTGCTCTCACGGACGGCGAGCTGAACGTTCTCCTTCGTGATCTGCGACAGGTCTTCCAGGAAGGGCAGCGCCCGCTCGCGCAATCCCTGGCCACGCGGGGCCAGCGAGCCGATTTCCCACAGGCGCAGCCCGATGCGGAACAGGCCGTCGTCACCGCGTTCGACGGCGCCCAGGGCACACAGGTCCCGCAGCAGCCGGTGCACGGTCGGCAGCGGCATGTCCGATCTACGGGCGATCTCGCTCAGGGTCAGTGCCCGGCGCTGCGCATCGAACGCGTCCAGCAGCCGGAATGCCCGTCGCACGACGGAGCCGGTAGGGCCGGCCGGTCGGCCTCTTCGCATCATCACCTACTCGCCGTGGCGCACCCGTCCACTGGATCACGCCGGCTTTGACCGACCTGGGCTTCAGGTCCGGGTTGGGCCTGCGTAGAGCCTAGATCAGCGAGATCGTTCCCTCTCCCGCACGGCACAGCCGCTCCCGCGTCGTACCGACGGCGTCTCGCCACCGCAGCAGGACCGTGCCACCGTTGACGGCGTTCGGGCCGGCGACCACACGGCACCGGGTAGGCGCATTGTTCGTCCAGGCGAGCAGTTCCACCGTGAATCCGCCGCGTGCGCGCAGCCCGCGCACCTCGCCGTCGGGCCATGCGGACGGCAGCGCCGGCAGCAGATCGAGCCGTCCGTCGTGGTGGGACTGGAGCAACATCTCGGCGATGGCGGCGGTGGCGCCGAAGT
>NZ_KK037166.1:10363133-10364708 GCF_000568255.1 Kutzneria sp. 744 | reverse complement strand
CGTCGATCTGGAACGGCGGATGCGCGCAGAGCAACGACGGATAGACGCTCCCTCGTCGCCACCGGAGCCATCGGCCGGGACGGGCCGCAGCAACAGGTCGAGCAGGCGGTACGCCCCATCTCCGTCACCGAGTCGAGCCCACAGAGCGGCCTTCCACGCCGTCGACCACCCGGTGCTCGCATCGCCGCGCTGCTCCATGCTGCGCCGGGCAGCGTCGGAATGCGTTGCCAGCACGGTGTTTCCCGGGAACACGCCGCTCAGGTGGGAGACGTGACGATGCGTCGGCTCGGTCTCCTCCCGTGCGATGTGCCACTCCAGCAGCCGTCCGTCCGGCCCCGCGGCGATCGGCCGCAGGCGCGGCAGCGCGGCCGCGATCTCGACGAGCAGCGTCGGATCGGCCGCGTCGCCGGCGTCCTCCGCGCTGCGCCGCAGGAAGCCGAAGAGCTCGCGGAGCAGCGTCCCGTCCATTGTGGACGACATGTCCACGGCCGCCGGGCCGTCCGCCGTCACGAAGCGGTTCTCCGGCGAGGTGGCGGGGCCGGTCACCAGCCAGCCGTCCTCGTCCTCGTGGAGCAGGTCCAGCGCGAAGCTCGCGGCGCCGGCCGCCAGCGGCCACGCGGTGCGGCGCAGGAAGTCCCGGTCGCGGCCGAACTCCCAGTGCTCGGCCAGATGCAGGCACAGCCAGACGCCGCCCATCGGCCAGAACGACCACATCGGATCGTCCCGCCCCTCCCCCACCGGCCAGGTCGCCCGCCACAGGTCGGTGTTGTGGTGGCACGCCCAGCCGCGCGCCCCGTAGAGCCCGCGCGCGACCCCGCGACCGGCCTCGGCGAGCTCTCCGACCAGACGCAGCAACGGCTGGTGGCACTCCGGCAGACCGGTCGTCTCGGCCGGCCAGTAGTTCATCTCCGTGTTGATGTTGAGCGTGTAGTCGCAGTTCCAGGGCGGCGTCACCTGGTCGTTCCACAGGCCCTGCAGGTGGGCGGGCTGGCTGCCCGCACGCGAGCAGGCGAGTAGGAGATAGCGGCCGAAGTCGAAGAGCACCGGCATCAACCACTCGTCCGACTCGCCGTCGGCACGGGCGCGCAACCTCGCGTCGAGCGGGCGATCCCGCGGCGGCCGGCCGCCGAGTCGCAACGTCACCCGCCCCATTCGCTCGGCATGTTCTGCTCGGTGTTCCGCGCGGAGTTCCGTCCACGGCCGGCCGAAAGCGGCAGCGATGGCCCGCTCGGCGACCGCCGCGCAGGCCGGCCCGTCCGACGTCGGCTGTTGGTCCCAGCCCGCGAATCCCGTTCGCACGTCGACGAACACGGTCAGCCGCCGAACACCCCGTAGGCGCAACACCGCACCGTCCGCCACCACGGACCCGCCCGCTTCCGATCGGACGCGGGCCACCGCGGCGGCGCGCAGTGCCCGGTCGGCATGCTCGACGACCGGTCCGTGATCATCGCAGCCGACATGGACGGGCGCCGCCAACAGCAGGGCGAGTCCGTCCTGGCCGGACGGTTGAACGCCGGCCGGATGAATGCTGTGCCGGTGCTGCGAGGTCTCCCACCGCAGTTCGCCGTCCCGAGG
>NZ_KK037166.1:10360768-10362463 GCF_000568255.1 Kutzneria sp. 744 | reverse complement strand
GTCGTCGTGCTCCGTCCCGAACAGCTTCTTGAACAATCCGGGTGGCAGCCTCAGCGGCTTCTTGATCAGGCCGGGCGGTGTGTCCGTGGTGGTCGGGTCGGCACTGGCCGGGGGCGGCTGGGTGCTCGTCGTCGGAGGCGCGCTCGTTGTCGGAGATGCGCTGGTCGTGGGGTGTGTGCCCGCGGTCGGCGGCCGCTTGGTTGCCTGCGTCGGATACGACACCGGCCGCCCAGGGGTCGCGGTCGGGCCGGGAACCGGGAGCTGCCCGGGCGGCGTCGGCGCGGGGGCCGCGACCGGCTGTGTGGTCTGGTGCGGAACGGACGTGGGAACGAGTGCGATGGCGGCCGCAGCCACCAGACCACCGGCGGCGGCGAGACCGGCGACCCGGCCCCAGCGCAGCGCGGCGGCCGATGGCGAGCTGGGACCGGCTCGCAGCGTGTCCGCGACCTGGCTGAGCCGTTGGGCACTGACCGCCGCGCTCGGACGTCGCTCGGGATTCCGGCACGTCATCGCGGCCAGCACACGGGCCAGCGGCCCCGGGATCGCCTCGTTGCCCCCGTCCCTGTCCGGCCCGTTCAGGCAGTTCAGCAGGACGAGCCCGAGCGCGTGGACATCCGCCGCGGCCGTGCCGTCCTGGGGCCGGGCGACACCGAAGCCCACCAGACGCCACCGTCGGCTCGCGTCGATCAGCACGCTGGCGGACGTCAGCTCGCCGTGGATGAATCCCGCCGCGTGAATGCGGGCCAGTGCCTCGGACAGGCCGGCGCCCAGGGTGGCGATGTCCGCCGCGGACACCGGCCGCTCGTTCGTGCCGTCGAGCAGATCGACCCCGTCGACCGGTTCCATCACCAGAAAGGGGTGGCCGTCGGCCATGCCCCCGTCGTACAGCGCCACCAGGTGGGGGTGCCGCAGGCCGGCCAGCGACTTGATCTGCTCGGCGAACATGGGTGCGGCCGCCTCGTCCACCACCGACTTGAACATCTTGACGATGACGGGCCGGCCCAGGACGAGGTCGTGCGCTTCGCACATCCAGCCGTCGCTTCGCTGCCCCAGTGGCGCGTCGAGACGGTACCTCCCGTTTAGTACAATGCTCGGCTGGTTGGCGACCGACATGAAACCCCCGACCTCGACGTGGCTGGACTGCAGGAGTGACTACGCATTCCGCTGCGTAAAGGTTCGCTTGTGCCAATGACGACCGAGGCGCCGCGGCCGGCCCGAAAGAATCCCGGCGGGGATGTCGACAACGGCGAGTTCATTTCGACGCATTGGCCGCGGATCCACCGACGGGTCGACCGGACGAACGGAGCTCGCCGCCGTGCTCGTCCCGACCCTGTGCCGCGACACCGAGGTCGCGGTCTGCGCCCGCGTCGAGATCGCCCTTGACTCTCAGGCCGCTTGAGATCTCATAGTGGCTGGTGTGAACGAGCTCTACTCCATCGGGGACGTCGCCCGCCGCACCGGCCTGAGCGTGAGCGCGATCAGGTTCTACGCCGACGAGGGCGTCGTCGCGCCCACCGGCCACACCGAGGGCGGCTTCCGGCTGTACGACGTGCACGCCATCGCCCGCCTCGAACTCGTGCGCACCCTGCGCGACCTCGGCGCCGGTCTGGACGACATCCGCCGGGTGCTGGGTGCGCAGACCACCCTGCACGCCCTGGCCGTCGCTCATCTGCGGCTGGTCGAGGACCAACTGCG
>NZ_KK037166.1:10359069-10360668 GCF_000568255.1 Kutzneria sp. 744 | reverse complement strand
TCGTGCGACAACACACCACAACGGAGCAGGCGAGCCTGATGCACAAGCTCGCGTCCATGTCCGACGACGACCGCGACCAGCTCATCACCCGGTTCTGGGACTTCGTGACCGACGGCCTCGACGTCCACCCCGGCTACGTCGAGCGGCTGCGCGCCCGGCGGCCGCACCTTCCCGACGAGCCCACCACCGAACAGCTGGAGGCCTGGATCGAACTGGCCGAGATCGTGCAGGACGACCAGTTCCGCACGGCGCTGCGCGATCACCTGCACCGCATCTTCGGCACCGAACAGGGCAAGCTGATGACCTCGCCGGAGATGATGGCGCATGCCGAGACGCAGCGGCGGCTCCATCTCGAGGCGCGGGCGGCGCTGCAGGCCGGCGTGCCCGCCGATTCGCCGCAGGCCCGGGACATCGCCGAGCGCATGGCCGCGCACCGCGCCGAGTTCGTCGCCGCCATGACCGGGCGGCACGACGCCGACAAGTCCCGGCGCACCATGATCGGCTTCGACCGGGACAGGGCGGCCGAAGTCCGGGCCAGGATGACCGGGCTGAACCTGATCACCAGGTACACCACGTTGGTGGCGACGATCAACGGCACTCCCCAGCCGGATCCCGAGCGGGCGGCCACGGTTCAGGAATGGCTGGCCGCTGCCCTGCGTCACGACACCACCTGACAGCGACCTGGTGGCCGACGCGGGAGGTCGGCCGAACGGTCAGGCCGCCGAAGCCGAGCCGATCGGGCGGAGACTCCAGAAGAGAGAACTTTCACCAGTAGTCGATCGGGCTAGAGGGGCCCCCGTTCTGCCCAGCGCGACGATGCCGCAGGCGTGCGCAGAGTCTGGTCGCACACCACGGATTCGCGCGGACAGAGCAGCGAGGTTCGCGTCCCAGCGACCCTTGTTGTCCCATGGCAACCGTCTTCCTACGCTCGCCTTCGCGCAGCCGCCGGCAATCCCGGCGGAGGTGTCCGTAGGGGAACGAGGGAGAGCATGAGACGAAGACTGGCCTTCGCACGCTCCACTTTGACCATCGGTGTCGTGATAACCGCGGTGGCCGCCGGTGTCGCCGCTCCGGCCGCCGTCGCGGCGCCGTCCGGGCTGACCAAGAGCGTGCAGGACGTGACAAGTCCGGGCGCTGATCCGGTGCATCACGCCGACACTCTGAACTGGGTGCTCAGCTACGCCAACAACAGTTCGAGCGGTTCGGCCCCGGCCACCGTCACCGATCCTGTCGAGGGCGCGCAGGCCTATGTGCCGGGGTCGCTCCAGGTGCCGCCGGGCTGGACGCCGGGCTGGTCGGCCGACGGCACGAACTTCCAGGGCACCGACCTGGGCGCGGCAACGGTGGCGGTGCGCGCGACCAACCCCGGCGCCCGCGCCGGCGGCACCAACCTGGGCAACATCCTGTTGGCGCCGGTGAAGCCGACGGCCACCGCGACCGCGGCGACGGCTACTCGCCGATCGTCTACCGCCGCCCGGACGTTACGTTCTATGCGTGGATCTTGTTTTTTTTTTTTATTCCGTCGCTTCTAATCTGGTCTGTGTGAACATGTATTTTTGTTTTTTTTTTTTTTTTTTTTTTTTTTTTTTTTTTTTTTTT
>NZ_KK037166.1:10349576-10358969 GCF_000568255.1 Kutzneria sp. 744 | reverse complement strand
CGACCACGACCTGTTACAAGATCGACGGCACCTCGTTGGCCGCGCCGACCGTGTTCAACGGCCTGAGCAGCCAGCTGGTCTTCAATCCGGAGAACGCCCTCGGCCCGGACGGGCACCTGCGCGGCTACACCGGCATCTGGGGCGGGTCCGTCGCCGGCGCCACCGTGTGCTACGACTGGACGGCTGCCGCCGCGTGCGCCGGATTCCCCTTGCCGGCAACCCATCCCTCGGCCAACGGCGGCGCGACGCGGGACTACGGCTACGCGTACGACCAGACCACCCGCTGCCTGTTCGGGCTCGGTGACGCCGGGGTCCTGTTCTCCGAGGACCCGTCGACGTCGAGCTCGCCGTGCATCCACAGTGGCGCGGACGTCACGCTGACGCCGTCGTCGTTCTACTGCGACGGCGGAACCAACCACATCCACGGCTACACGGATGCCCGGCTGGAGAACATGAACCTGGCCAACGTGAACCTGGCCGCGTCGACCGCGGATGTCAGCGACGTCAACGGTTCCGTGTTCGCCCATCCGTCGTTCGCCGCCGACGGCAGCCTCGACCTGTCGGGCATCTCGCCGGCCGCGCATCCGGCCATCACGGTCTCGGCGCACCTGGTGTTGAACAACAGCAACGACTTCACCGGCGGCAACCAGCCGCATCTGGTGGTGTCGTTCGCCGGCGACGCGCCCCAGATCTGTTTCCGCACCACGGTTTCGTCGACCTGCACGGTGAGCGGCGTGACCGACACCGCGACCGGTTCGGACGCCACCGGCCCGCTCACCTCCAACACCGTGAGTCTGCGGGTCGCCCCGGGGTCCGGTTGCCAGCCGAACGTGTCGGTGAACAAGGAGATCTGCGCGTCCGCGCACGACAGTGACTGCGGGCCCGGTGGTCCGGGGCCGTGGGTGAAACACGCGACTCCAGGTCTGCTCGGGCTGCTGCTGGCCCACCCGCACTGGCGGATCACGGTGACCGACGCCGGTCCGGTCGGCATCACCGGCGCCACCGTCAACGACAGCGCGGAATCGTCCTGCCGGAGCGCGGCGGGCACGTTCGAGCTGGCGGCGGGGCAGAGCAAGCAGGTCTACTGCTCGACCCAGCTGCTGATTTCTCTGCTGCCCTTCACCAACACGGCGTCGGCCTCGTACGTGCCGGTGAACTCGCCGGACGGCACGCCGCCGTCCAGGACGAGCGGTTCCTCGGCGGTGGCCTGCAACCTGCTCGGGTGTTGATCGCTTGATCGCCGGACCGCGGTGCCGCCGTCGGCGGCACCGCGGTTGCGGTCGGGCCGGTGTCGTGGTTGAGCCGGGAACGCGTTCAGGGCGGGTCGAAGCTGCCGTTGGGTCCGGGTGGCCGACGAACCTGTGCCCTCACGCTGAATCCCGCAGCACCAGATTGGTGCCGAGGACCGCCTGGCGGTGCTCGACCACCGTGCCGTCGAGGATGGCGAGGAGCTCACGGGCGCTCTGCGCACCAAGCTCCTCGACCGGCTGTCCCACAGTGGTCAGCGGCGGATCCGTGGTGCGGGCGATCGGCGCGTCGTCGAAGCCGATCACGGCGACGTCCTCGGGCACCCGCCGCCCGAGACGCCGCAGGACCCGCATCACACCGACGGCCATCAGGTCCGAGGCGGCGAAGATGGCGTCCACGTCGGGCCGCCGGTCGAGCAGCCGCAGCGCGGCGTGCTCACCGGACGGCAGACTGAAATCGCCGTGCACCACCAGACCCGGGTCGAACCGGCCGGCGTCGGTGAGCGCGTCGCTGAATCCGGCGAGCCGGTCCACGCCGGCGGACATGTCCTTCGGCCCGGCGACGGTGGCGATCCGGGTCCGGCCGGTCTCGATCAGGTGGCGCACCGCTAGGGCCGCTCCGCCGTGATTGTCAACGTCCACGGAGGAATAGCGGGTCGGATCGGCGCCCACCGGCCGACCGACGACGACCATGGGGACACCGACCCGCTCCAGCGGCCCGGCATGCCGCGCGTGCATGCTGACGATCAGCGCGCCGTCGACATGGTCGCTGCGTAAGTGGCGCAGCGCCGGGGACTTGCCGTTGCGGGCAGACTCGACGGTCAGCAGGACCACATCGTGGTCGGCCGCGGCCAACTCCCGATTGATCCCCCACAGGATCCGGCTGAAGTACGGGTCGGCGAACAGTCGGCTGCCGTCCTCGCACACTGTCACGGCGACCAGGCCGGCGCGCTGGGGCTCATGCGCCCGGCCGGCCCGCTGGCGGACGTAGCCGAGCCGGTCGACCGCCTGCACCACCTGCCGGCGCGTTTCCGGCCGGACGTGGTGGAAACCGTTGAGCACACGGGACGCCGTGGCCAGCGAGACTCCGGCGGCGTGGGCCACGTCCACCAGCGTCGGTCGGACATCTGTCAGGTTGAGCACGGCAGCGTCCGCCTCTCGGAGGAACAACACGACCCGGGTCCGCCTCCGCCCGCGGCGGAGGCGGCGCAGGACCCGTCGCCGTGTCGGATCGGGCCGATCAGGACGAGGAGACCGAGAAGCTGTTCGAGGTGAAGTTCAGCGACCGCCCGGTCGAGGTGATCTCGAAGCCGAACTGCACGTCGCCCAGTGTCACGTCGCCGAACCAGCCCTTGGACCTGATCCAGTTCAGCACGGCCTTGACGTCCACCGAGCCGGCGTTCGTGTTGCCGTGCCGCAGGAACGAGAACACGGCGTTGGCGCCGTTCGATCCCTTGTAGACGTCCCAGGTGTGGCCGCCGACGGTGACCGTGGTCTGCTTGCTGCCGATCGGGCCCACCGCACCGGTCTTGTTCATCCACAGCATGATCTCGTAGGCGTTGTTGTTCGCCCAGATGTCGTACGCCGTCTCGTAGGCGCCGCTGCCCGGCACCGTGACGTTGAAGTTGCTCGTGACCCTGCCGATGGCGCTGAGCTTCTTGCCGATGCCGCGCCCGGAGTGCGGGTAGGTCTTCACGCCGCCGGTGTTGGGCTGGTTGGAGGTCACGCCCCAGTTGCTGTACGAGTTGGCCCAGATAGTCTGTGGGCCGGCGCCGCCGCCCCACACGTCGTTACTGAGCGTGTAGCCCCCGTTCGACCACGTGCCCCACTTGTCGGAGGAGGACCACCCGGCCGCATGGGCGGTGGTGGCGGTCAGCACCAGTGTGGCGAGGGCAGCCAGGCCGACCTGGGCAAAGCGCAGGGATTTACGCATGAGCAGGGACCTTCCGAGCGTCGTTGCGCGGCGGTTCGACCGGACGGTCCATCGAGTCTTTTCGACGGTTCCTCGTGATCGTCCGGTGACACAGTGTCAGGCAAACGCACTGTGGCACGGGAATTGCGAGCCGGTCAAGAACTGGCCCCGACGGCCAGGGCCGGTCTAGACCAAGGCATGCACGTCCACCACGGGTTCGACCAATCCGGCGGTCCCACCGGGCGTCGAATATTCGACAAATGCCAGCGTGACACGTCGAACCGTGTCGACGAATGCCAAGAGCCCGAAGACGCGGTGAGCTCGTTCGTGAGCGATGGACCTCCGTACGCGGGTCGATCGCCAGGCGAGGCGTGCCGGTCCGCGGATCGGTCGGTGTAATTTTCATCTTGGCGACGATCACCGTCGACTCCCGCCCATGCCCGCCGCCACCACCGCGAACGTCCGAACCGGCGCCTCTCGCTCGCGCCGAACCGCCTACCAGCGGGTCCGGCGAATTGAAACGTTTTTGGCAGTGGTCGGAGCCAGCAGTACTGTCCTGCCGCACCGGACTCCGTCGCGCGATTGCACAGTCCACACCGGACACGGCAGGAGAAGTCCATGTCTCTCAGGCGCCACGCGATCCTCATGGCCGGCCTGACCGCGGCCGTGCTCGGCGACTCGACCCAGGAAAGCGCTTTCCACCGCAACCTGGCCGACGCAACCGTGCGGGCCACCGTCGGCTTCGCCGCGAACGAGGAGCCGGTGACGCTGCACGGTTACGCACCGACGGCCACCGGTGCCACGGCCGGTGCGGTGCACTACGACTCGGCGACCCACCTGTTCACGGTGACCGTCACGCCGGGAGTCGACCACAACGCCGTCATCGTGCTCACTCGCTAGGAAAGGTCGCCGATGTCGTTTCCGAGACGAATCTTCCTGGCCGGCACCGGCGCGGCGGCCGCGGCCGCCGGGCTGGGTGTGCCACCGGCCACGACACCGACCACACCGTCGGCGGACCTGCACTGGCTGGACGGCCCGCCGCCGGCCCCGTCCGGCAGCACCTGGGGCGTGCCATGGCCCCGTGGTCAGGTGGCCAAGGGCACCACCTTCGCTCTGGCCACCGCGGACGGCGCGTCGGTTCCGGTGCAGTCGTGGCCGCTGGCCTACTGGCCGGACGGCAGTCTCAAGTGGACGGCGCACGCGACCGGCGCCGAGACGCCGGTGACCGGGGCGTTCCGGCTCAGCACCGGCGCCCCGGCCGCGCCCAGGCGCCCCGTTGTCGTGTCGAAATCGGGCGACGAGATCAGGCTCGGCAACGGTGTCGTCGACGTCCGCCTGGCCGCGCACGGTCCCACGCCCATCACCTCCATCACCCGCGACGGCACCGTCGTCGGTCACGACGGTCGACTCACGCTGTTGTTGCAGGGACAGCACGACGACGCGAACGTGGTCCGCCGCAACGAGTGGGTCGGGTACGTCACCTCGGCGACCATCGAGCAGGCCGGCCCGGTGCGGGCGGTCGTGAAGTTGACCGGCCGTTATCGCCTGCCGGGCGACGTGCGGTCGGTCCTGCCGTGGACGCTGCGGATCTACCTCGGGGCCGGCGACGAGGCCATCCGCCTGGTGCACCACTTCGTGTGGGACGCCGACGTCGACCACGACCTCATCGGGGGGCTCGGGCTGCAGATCGCGGTGCCGATGGCCGAGGAGCCGCACAACCGGCACATCCGCTTCGGCACGGTGGCCGGCGGCATCTGGGGCGAGCCGGTGCGGGTGCTGACCGGGCTCCGCCGCGACCCGGGTTCGGCCGTGCGTGCCGCCCAGATCGCCGGCACGGCCACCCCGCCCGTCGATCAGTGGTCGCAGCAGGTACGCGACGGGTACCGGCAATTGGCCTTGTGGAACGAACTTCACACTGTTCCAGGAGACGGCGAACCACTTCTCGGTGTGGAAGCGGACCTCCGCCAAGGCCAGTTGGCTCAAGCACGCCGGGCACGGCGACCGCGCATCGGGTTTCGGCTACGTCGGGAGCACCAGCGGCGGCCTCGCCTTCGGCATGAGCGACTTCTGGCAGCGTTTCCCCCGCGCGGTGGACGTCCGCGGCGCGGCCGGCGACACCGCCACCGTCACCTTGTGGTCATGGGCGCCGCAGGCCGGCGCGATGGACCTGCGCCCCTACGACACCACCGCCCACGGCCTCGACCTCTCCTACGAGGACGTCCAGCCCGGATTCGCCACCCCGGAGGGCGTGGTCCGCTCCACCGAGATGTGGCTGTGGGCCTTGGACAGCACGCCGGCGCGTGACCGCGTGGCGCAGCTTCCCGCCGAGGTCAACGCCCAGATCGTGGCGTCGCCGGCCCGCTACCACGAAGCCGGCGTCTTCGGCCGCTGGAGCCTGCCCGACCGCCGCACCGCGACGCTGGCGGCCTACGAGGACGGCGTCGACCGCGAGGTCGCCTTCTACGCCGGCCAGGTCGACCAGCGCGAGTTCTACGGGTTCTGGCACTACGGCGACGTCATGCACACCTACGACGCCGACCGGCACTGCTGGCGCTACGACGTGGGCGGATACGCCTGGGACAACGCGGAACTCGGCACCGACGCGGCGTTGTGGTACGTCTTCCTGCGGTCCGGCCGGCCCGAGGTGTTCCGGCTGGCGCGGGCAATGACCCAGCACGTCAGCGAGGTCGACACGCACCACAGCGGGCGGTTCGCCGGCCTCGGTTCGCGGCATGCCGTCTCGCACTGGGGCGACGGCGCCAAGGAGGCCAGGAGGTAAATCTTGTGCGTGCTCCCCGAGTTATATCTTCTTGTGCGAGCTAGGCTTTCTCCTGATCCGATGTCCCGTCAAACTGGGCCACTCACCTGGCGCTGTATCACGACTTACGCTGGGTGTACCGTTAGCTTCATGGTTCTTTCCGTTAGGTGTAAGTACCTAGATAGGTACTTGAACGAGCTGCTCGGCGACCTGATCAGGAGCTCGCTGCGGGCCGACGCCACGCTGCGGTCGATCGATCCGCTGCGTGAAGTGCTGCCGCCGCAGACCCAGGCGCCGGCCCGTGTGCGCATCGGCCCCGACTGGTACGCGCTGGTGAGCAACTGGCTGACGGAGTGGGAGCGCACCGGCGACACCCGGTGGCGGGACCGGATCGTGACCGGCATGCGGGACATCGCCGCCTTCCCCGCCGGGTTGTTCACCGGCGAGGCCGGTGGGGCCGTCGGCTTCGACCCCACCACCGGGCACCTGGTGAACTTCGGACGCGGCGACTTCGACGGCGGCTACAACCTGGCGATGGCGTTCTGCGGCGAGCAGATCCTGTGGGAGGCGCTGGATCTCGTCGACGTGTCGGAATTCCGCCGCACCCTGCTGGACTTCGCCCGCTACGTGCAGGCGCCGTCGGCGGAGAAGATCGCCCGCTACGGCCGGGACTTCAACCCCCAGGTGTTCAAGACGATCTACTCCCGCGTGACCGCGTGGGCCGGCGAGCAACTGGCCGACCCGACGATCCGGTCTCGGGGCTGGCAGCAGTTCACCTCCGATCCGAGCGGCCAGCCGTGGCCGGCGGCGGTGCGGGTCTCCGGCACGGCCGTTCCCGTCCCGGTGGACGAGATCCCGACCCGGGGCACGTCCAACCCCGCAGGCGACTTCGCCACGTTCGCCACCAACGACTTCGCCCAGCGCACCCTCGCCTACATCTCCCTGCTCGCCATCGCCCCGCAGGAGGCCCCGTGATCGCCCCGCTCGTCAGCGCCGTCACCCTGTTGTCGCTGCTCACCACCTCCCCCGCCGCCACCTCGTACTCGTTCGACGTCCCGCCGGGCGACTACGACGTCACGGTCACCCTCGGCAGCGCCACCGCCGCCGCGCAGACCGGCATCCAGGTGGAGGCGCGCCGGACGATGCTCGCCCCGGTCAGCACCCGTGCCGGCGAGTCCCGCCAGGAAGTGCTCTCGGTCAACGTGCGCAGCCCGGAGAGCATGCCCACGGGCGAAGAGGGAACCGGCACCCCGGGCCTGCAGGTCCGCCTCACCGGCAGCCATCCGGCCGCGACCAGGGTGACCGTGACACCGGCACATCACCCGAGCCTGTTCGTGATCAGCGACTCGACCGCTTCGGACTGGCTCAACGGCCCCAAACGCGGCTGGGCGCAGGAACTGCCCCAGCTGCTGCGCCCCGGGATCGTGGTGGCGAACTACGCCGACTCCGGGGAAAGCACCGTCAGCTGGCTGAGCAACCCCAAGCTGTTCGCCACCGTGCAGCCGCTGATCCGGCCCGGCGACGAGGTGCTGATCCAGCTGGCCCACAACGACAAGACCACGACCGAAGCCACGTTTCGGGCCAACCTGCGCAAGCTGGTCGACGGCGTCCGCCAGCGCGGCGGCCGGCCCGTGCTGGTCACGCCGCCCGTGCGGCACCTGTTCGGCTCGGACGGCAAGCTCACGCCCACCGGCCTGGTCGTCAACAACCTCGGTGTCGACCTGCCCGCGGTGATCCGCTCCCTGGCCGGCGAGCTGCACACGCCGCTGATCGACCTCACCACGCGCAGCCAGGCGCTGCTGGAGGGGCTGGGCGAAGCCGCTTCCTGGCCGCTGTACCTGACCGTCGCCCACGACGGCGTGCAGGACGCTTCGCACTTCTCCGAGTACGGGGGGACGGTGATGGCCGGTCTCGTCACGCGTGGCATGGCCGACGCCCATCTGCCCGCCGCCGCCTTCCTGCGCTGACCACAACGATGGGGTCCGTTGAAATGATCTTGAAAGCCAGGGTTGCGTCTCGCGGCTTCCTGGTGGCCATGGCGCTCACCGCCATCGTGGCCACGCTGGCCACAGCCACCCCGGCCGGCCGTGCGCACGCCGCCGGCTCGGTCGCCGTGACCAGGACCGCCGACACCCAGCTGGATCCGACCGCGCTGTACTTCGTCTCCTACGACGGGCTGGTCAACAACGACTCGTTCCAGCAGAGCGGGATCCTGTCCTACGCCGGCTACCAGTACGCCGCCTGGTACACCGCCGACCGGAACGCGGTGATCGCCCGCCGCCGGCTGCCGTCGGGGTCCTGGGCCACCGTGAAACTGCCGCACCAGCTGTCGACGAACGACTCCCACAACGTCATCTCGCTGGGCGTCTCCCCCGCCGACGGGCGGCTGCACATCGCCATGGACACCCACGACAATCCGGTCTACTACGTGGCCTCCATCGCCGGCCTGGTGTCGCAACCGGCCTCGCACCCGTGGACGGGGGCGGATTTCGGTGCGGTGCAACGCACCTTGGGCGGCGTGGACCTCGGTTCGATCACCTATCCGCAGTTCCTGGTCACGCCGACGGGCGCGCTGCAGCTTTCCTACCGCACCGGCGCCTCCGGCAACGGCACCAACGAGCTGGCCGAGTACGCCGGCGGCCGGTGGACGAAGCTGGGCCGGTGGCAGTCGGCCACCGGGAACTACACCGGCCCCAACGGTGTGGTGAGCACCACCCGCAACATGTACCTGCACGGCATCGACTACACGCCGAGCGGCCGGCTGTACGCCACGTTCACGTGGCGGGAGGGCAACACCGGAGTGCTGTGCGCCAGTGGCGGACTGTCCAATCACGACACCGGCTATGTCTACAGCGACGATCAGGGCCGAACCTGGCACAACAACGCCGGCACGGTGGTCGGCTCCACCGGCGGGTCGGCAGTCTCCCTCGACTCACCGGGGCTGGTCGTCGACCCGCTCGGTCCCGACCACGGCCTGATGAACCAGGAGAGCCAGGCCGTCGACTCGGCCGGCGCCGTCCACGCCCTGATCAGCTACGTGCCCGGGCGGTTCACCCAGTGCGTCACCGACTACCAGGCGGATCGCCAGCGGTACGGGCACACCTTCCTGCTGTCCAGGGCGGGGAACGGAACCTGGAGCAAGGTGGAGATTCCCGTTCAGTCCGGTTCCACCCAGCGGTCGAAGCTCGTCTTCGACCGGCACGACAACGCCTACGTGATCATGCCGTTCGGCCGGATCGTGGCGGCGACCAGGGCCAGCGGCTGGACCGACTGGACGCAGGTGTTCGGCGCCGATCAGCTCGGCGCGTTCGGCGAGGTCGACGTCGACACGTCCCGGGTCCGCGACGAGGGTGTCTTCTCCGTGCTGTACCAGCGGAAATCGACCGGTCCGACCACGCCGTCGCCGATCAGGGTCGCGGACTTCCGGCTCGGCTGACCGGTTCGACGCGTCAACCCGGGCGGTGCACGCCGTCGAG
>NZ_KK037166.1:10253934-10349476 GCF_000568255.1 Kutzneria sp. 744 | reverse complement strand
CGAACCACGGGTCGTCCGGGCCGGACAGCACGGCGGTCCAGGGCGCGTCGGGATCGTGCACCACGACGGCGAGCCATTCCGCGCGGGCACCGTTCACCTGATCCTCGCCGTAAGCGTCGGGGGTGAACACTTCCACGAGGCCGGGGTCGACCGTCGGCAGCCGCCAGAACCAGCCGCCGTAGCCGGCTCCGGGTCGACCGTTGCTGCCGGGGCTGTTCAGCACCACGTCGGTCTCGGCCGACAACACGCTGTGCCACACCAACTCCCAGCCGGCGGTGTGCGGCCGGAGCTCGATTCGGCGTCGTTCCCGCAGGAGTCCGTTGCCTGCGGCGTCGCACCACTCGACCACGTCCGGTTCGATCTCGCGCACCTGCCCCAACTCCCCCTCGACGTAGCCGAGGCCACGACGATAGGTCGGACCGCCCCACAGGTTGACCCCGTTGACGTCCGGCAGCGCCAGCCCGATCCCGCGGTGCCAGCGGTGATCCTCGGGGTGCTCGGCGGTGACCACGGTGCCGTGCAGGGTCCGCACCGGGTGCAGTGCGGGCCGAGGGACCACCTGCGGCAGGGACACTTTGTCCCAGCCGTACTCCGTCACGTCCTTGAGCAGGCCGGTCACCCACGGCGCCTCGAGTTCGGAGAAGGTGCGCAACTCCTCCGCGGCCAGGCCGACCACGGCGTCGACACCGACCACGTCGACATACTCGCCCCGTCGGCGCGCGTTTTCCGGGCCGATCGGCAGTGGATCGGGGGCGGTGCGGATCGTCTCCAGCACCCGCGTGAACCCGCCGCAACGCTGCACCGGCGACTGCAACGGCACGGCCGGATCCGCCAGGTGCGCCAAGAGATTCTCCAACGGGGACACGCAGCCGAAGTCCTCCGTGCGCCCTGGCCGGACCAGCCGGTTGAGGGTGTAGTGCAGCTCCGCGCGGCCCGCGGTGCCGTGCACGATCAGCACCGGTTCCTCCTCGTCCTCGGCGCACAGGGTCACCGCGATGACGACGGTCGTGCCACGCCCGGTCCGCAGCCGCAGACAGGAGGTGTCGTCGGCGTTGATGTCCCTGGCACGGAACAACTCCAGCTCGATCGACGGCACGTCGAGGACACCGGTGCTGCCGTCCAGTTCGAGCGCCGTGGCGATGCCGTGTGCGAAGGGATTGGCCAGCGCGCCGTCCCCGAGCTCACGCCGGCCGGCCCACGATGCGCGCCGGTAGTAGTCGTCGGGGCGCCTCCACCGGCCGCGCACCCCGATTCCGGTCACGATGCCCAACTCGCCGTCGCGAATGAGCGAAGCGAGGCGCGTGAACGCCTGCGATCCCAGGCTCTGGAAGCCGATCTGGCAGGCGACCCCGGCCTCCCCCACTCGCGTGACGAGCCGGTTCCAGTCCCCCAACGTCATCGTCGGCGGCTTCTCCAACAGCAGATGCGCCCCCGCGTCGAGGACCTGGTGCGCGAGAGGAACGTGCGTGGGGATCGGTGTGGCGACGATTCCGATGTCGGCGCCGGTGGCGGCGAGCAACCGTCCCAGCTCGGTGTCGACGGGTCGGGCGCCGACCAGAAGCCTTCCCTCGTGGTCCAACGGATTCACCTCGCACACCCCGACGAACCGGAGCCGGCCGGCTGCGTCGAGGTCGACGAGTTGCCTGAGGTAGCTGCGGCCGTAACCGGAGGCGCCGGCCAAGACCACCCGCGGCCTCATCGCGTACGCCTGCGGGCCACGGCCGCCGTCGACAGCACGAGCAAGCCAGGCGCCAGCACGACAAACGCCGGTGCCTGCGCGACAACAATCGCCAGCACCACCAGCGCGGCGGCCACCAACGCGCTGCCCCGCCAGTCCCGCAACGGAAGCGGGTCGGCCAGCAGCCCGGCCCATGACGTGCCGGGTATCCACCGCGCGGCACCGCGCACCACCACGACGGAGACCGCCAGCAGGGCCAGTCCGATCAGCGGGCCGCCGGGAACACCGGCCAGCAACGCCACCACGTCTACCGCACCGACGGCGAGAAGAACGGCCGGCACCAGCAGCGCCACCGGATCACGCAACGCCCGCCCCAGCAACGACACGAAGCGACCGACCGTGGGCGTCCGGCCTTCCTCGAGAAGTTCGCCCAACAGCGCCGACCCCGCCGCCACCGCGCCGAGCGACGTCACCAGCGGCGCGGACGCGACGCACACCAGCACGCCGATCAGCGCGACCTCCGCGAACAGCCCCAGTGACCGCGTCATCCCTTCAGCCCCGACGTCGCCGCGCCCTCCACCAAAAGCCGTTGGAATGCCAGGAAGAACAGTCCGATCGGCACCAGCGCGAGCACGGACATGGCGAACATGGGCCCGTAGGCCGACTGCGTGCTCTGGTCGACGAAGATCTGCAGCGCCAGCGGCAGGGTGAACCGGCTCGGGTCGTTGAGGTAGATGATCTGGCTGAAGAAGTCGTTCCAGGTCCAGATGAACGTGAAGATCGCGGTGGTGACCAGCGCCGGCCGCAGCAGCGGCAGCACCACGTGCCGGAACGTGCCCACCGGCCCGCAGCCGTCCAGCGTGGCGGCCTCGTCGAGCTCGCGCGGCAGGCCACGGATGAACTGCACCATCAGGAACACGAAAAAGGCATCCGTGGCCAGGAACTTCGGCAGCACCAGCGGCCAGAACGTGTCGACCATGCCCAGCTTCTGGAAGATGATGTACTGCGGGATCAGCACGACGTGCTGGGGCAGCATGATCGTGCCCATCATGAAGCCGAACATCGGCCCCCTACCGCGAAAGTGCAGACGGGCGAAGGCATACGCGGCCAGCGAGCACGAGATCACGTTGCCCAGCACGGCCCCGGCCGACACCAGCAGGGAGTTGCCGAGGTAGTGCCACACACTGAACCCGCCCACGCCGGCGAACACCTGGGCGTAGTTGTCCCCCGTGGGTGCCTTCGGCAGCAACGCGAGACCGGACAGCACCTCCTGCGCCGGCTTGAACGACGTGCTCACCAGCCAGATCACCGGGTACAGCAGCACCACCAGCACCAGGACGACGAAGACATGCCACACCAGCCTGCGTGTCATCGGTCCTCCCCCGCGTAGAACACCAAGCCACGCGCGCCCCGGAACAACAGCAGGGTGACGCCGGCGACGACGACCAGCAGCACCCACGCCATCGCCGAGGCGTAACCCATGCGAAAGTCGGTGAATCCCCGCTGGTAGAGGTAGAGCGTGTAGAGCAGGGTCGAGTCGCTCGGGCCGCCGCGCCCGCTGCTGACCACGAAGGCGCCGGTGAACGCCTGGAACGCGTGGATGGTCTCCAGCACCAGGTTGAACAGGATGACCGGCGACAGCATCGGCAGCGTGACGCTCACCAGCCGCCGCAGCGGCCCCGCGCCGTCGATCGCGGCGGCCTCGTACAGCTCACGGGGAATCTGCTTGAGGCCGGCCAAAAAGATGACCATCGGCGCACCGAACTGCCAGGCCGCCAGCGCGACCAGGGCCAACAGGGCGTACTGAGGCTGGTCCACCCAGCCGCCGGTGGTGATGCCCACCGCCGCGAGCACGCGGTCGACGGTGCCGCCGCTGGCGAACATCGCCCGCCACACCAGCGCCAGGCTCACGCTCGCGCCGAGCAGCGACGGCGCGTAGAACGCCGACCGGTACAGCCCGCTGCCGCGCCGCGGCCGGTTCAGCAGCAGCGCGACGGCCAGCGCGAGAACGAGCTTGAGCGGCACGGAGAACAGCACGTACCGGGCGGTGGTGCCGACCGCCGCCCAGAACCGGTCGTCCTCGGTGAACATGACCCGGTAGTTGTCCAGGCCGAGCCACTTCGGCGGGTCGAACAGGTCGTAGTCGGTGAGCGACAGGTACAGCGAGGCGAGCATCGGGCCGACCGTCAGCAGCGTCGCGCCGATGATCCACGGCGACAGGAACAGGTACGCCGCCCCCTGGGTGCGCCTCACGACAACGAGTTCTGGGCGTTCTGCACGACACGCTTCGCGCCGTCGGAGGCACTGATCCGGCCGAAGATGACGTCGTCGTAGGTACGCTGGAAGTCCCGCTTGATCGCCGACGACCCGGTGGGCCACGCCCCGAAGGCCGGCCCGACCTTGTCCCGCTGCGCGGCCTCGTAGTCGCACACCGCCTTGTTCGCGCCGGTCGCCGCGCCGCACACCTGGGTGCGGATGTCCTGGTTCGGCGGCAGGCCACGGGTGGCGCCGAGGATCTTGCCGGCGTCCGGGTCGTTGACGAGGAAGTCGAGCAGCTTCGCCGCCGCGTCCTTGTGGCTGGAGCGCTGCGAGACGGCGAACGAGACCGGCGGCATCGCGGCCATGCCGGTGTCCTTGCCATCGCTGGGCAGCGGCGCGGCGGCCAGCTGCGCGCCGTAGGAGGACAGGTAGCCCGTGAGGCTGGAGTCGTAATTGATCTCCGACGCGGACTGCTTGCCCACCAGCGCCGAGTTCTGCGTGGAACCGTCCATCTTGGTCGTCGCGGTCGCAGGCGTGACGCCCTTGCGGTCACGCAGCGACCCGGTCAGCGTCCAGAAGGTCTGGAGGTCGTTCGCGTCGAAGCCGAGCTTGCCCGCGGTGTAGAGGGACTTGCCGTGCTGGTGCAGCCACACCTCGAACCAGTCGATGGCCCAGCCGAAGTCGGTGGTGCCGGCCACGCCGGTCGCGCCGACCTTGGTGATCGCGTCGGTGAACTGCGCCCAGGTCCAGCTCTGGCCCTTCGCGGTCGGCACGGTCACGCCGGCTGCGGTGAATTTCGCCGGGTCTAGCACCAGCATCTGGGTGGTCTGGCCGGCCGGCACGGCGTACTGGCCGCCGTCGACCTTGCCACCGGCCAGCAGGTTGGCGTCGATCTTGTCGAGGTGCAGCGACATGCCGGCGAGGTCGGCCAGCACGTGTCGGTGCTCGTACTCGCCGATGGTGGCGCGGTCCAGCTGCATCAGGTCCGGCCCGGCGCCGCCCGCGACCTGGGTGGACAGCTTCTGGAAGTACGCGTCGTAGCCGCTGTACTCGGTCTCGACCTTGATGTCGGGGTGCAGCTTCTCGAACTGGGCCACCGCGGCCTTGGTGGCGGTGGCCCGGTCCTCGTTGCCCCACCATACGAAGCGCAGCGTCGTCGGGCCGCCCGACTCGCCGCCGCACGCGGTCAGCGTCGTGGCGGCCGCCGCCACGACGGTGGCCGCCACCACCGCTCTGACACAACCCCGGGACAGCCGTTCGAGCATGGCCACACCTCTCGTTGAATCGTTTCAATCTCGGTGAGCGACCCAGGGGCCGCCGCAGTGCCGCGGTCAGCCGGCCGTCAGCTCGGCGATCTGCAGGAACCCGTTGCCGGCGCCGGGATGGCTGCTCGCGAGGTCCAGCCGGATCTTCGTGGTGGACACCGGATCGAAGGCGACCCGCGTCGGTCGGTCGGAGCCGGCGGCCCAGGTGATCTTCGGGTTGGTCACCGGCACGAAGGCCCGGCCGTCCCACCAGGACACCTGGATCGATGCCGGCAGCGAATGCACCGCGTCCACCGTGAAGTAGGCCCCGAGCTCACCGACGCGGCGGGTCGCGGACCACGACTCGGAAACCCAGTCGCTCGCGTGGGCCTTACTCACGGCCGGCAGCAGCGCGGTGGCGGCCTTGCTGTAGTAGTTCGACCAGCCGCCACTGGTGGTGACGCCGTCCAGCATCGCGGCGGGCAGGGTGTTCGGAGCGCCGGAGAAGCTGGCGTCCGCACCCGGACTCGCCTTGACGGCGGGCCCCGCGGTCGACGGATTCCCGTTCAGCGAGCCGGAGAGCAGACCTGGCGAGGTCACCGTCAGGCTCAGCGGACCCCGGACCATGGCCAGCGCCTTGCCGTTGAACGCCGCCCGCGAACTGGACTGGTAGTTCTCGGCGCTCTCCTGTTGCCCGTTGTCGAGACCGACGAGCTGGCCGCCGGACGCGTGGAAGGTCAACTCGTTGTCGGCGTCGGGCACGGTCACGCCGTTCGCGTCGACGACCTCGGCCGTGACGAAGGAAAGTGAGCTCCCGCGGTCCGCGCTCAGCCGAATCGCCGCCGGTGCGCCGGCCGTCCGCAGCTCGTCACGGGCGACCTCCACGCCGCCGCGCTTGGCCACCGCCACGAGCTGGCCGGGAGCGAACGGCACCGTCCACGTGAGATTGAGCTTGCCGGCGCTGCCGTTCGGGCTGGTGTAACTGCCCGGATGCGGCCCGCCGGTGACGGTCTTGTCGTCCCCGGTGGCCTCGGTGGTCTCCAGGTACTGCCGGCCGTCGGCCGTCGTCTTCTGGTCGAACTTGCGTACGCCGAGGGACTTGCCGTTGAGGTACAGCTCCACCGTGTCGGCGTTGCTGTAGGCCCACACCGTCACCGGCTCGCCCGGCCGGTGGTCGGTCCAGTTCATCGGGACCAGGTGCACCATCGGATCGGCGCTCCACTGGCTGCGGAACAGGTAGTACTGGTCCTTGGGGAAGCCGGCGGTGTCGACCGCGCCGAAGAACGAGGACTTCACCGGGAACACGTCGTCGAACGGGGTCGGCTCGCCGATGTAGTCGAAGCCCGACCACAGGAACTGGCCGGCGAAGAACCGGCGGTCCCGGTCCTTCTTCAGCGAGTACTGCCCGCTCATCGTCCACGACGCCAGGTTGTTGTCGTACGAGGACGCCGTCCGCCGGCCCGGCGTGTAGTTCTCACCGGAGTTGAGCTGGTCCGGGCTGTCGTAGGCGCCCCGGGTCGAGGTCTCCGAGGAGGACTCCGACTCGAACAGGAACTTGGTCGGGTACTTGGCGTGCAACGCGTCCACGGAGGCGGCCGTGTTGTAGTTCAGGCCGAGACCGTCCAGCATCCGCAGGATCTGGTCCTGGGCCGAGCCGTTTGCCGGCACCGTACGGTACTTGTCCGAGCCCATCACGATCGGCCGGGTCGGGTCGGCGGCGCGGACGTCCGCGATGAGCCGCTTCGCGATCGGCACACCGATCGTGACCGAGGTGGAGTCGGGGATCTCGTTGCCGATGGACCACATGACCACCGCCGGCGAGTTCTTGGCGGCGTTGACCATCTCGGTGACGTCGGCGTCGCTGTTGGCGTCGAAGAAGCGGCCGTAGTCGTACCGCACCTTGGGGGTGCGCCAGGTGTCGAAGGCCTCGTCCATCACGACGATGCCCAGTTCCTCGCACACCTGCAGCATCTGCGGCGACGGCGGGTTGTGCGAGGTGCGCAGCGCGTTCACGCCCATGCTCTTCATGATCCGCATCTGCCGGCGCACCGCGTCCAGGTCGATGGCGGACCCGAGCGCGCCGAGATCGTGGTGCATGTCGACGCCGTGCAGCTTCATCGCCGTGCCGTTGAGGGAGAAGCCCTGGTCGGCGTCGAAGGTGAACCAGCGCACGCCGAACGTGGTGCTGGTCTCGTCGACCACCCGGCCGCCGACGGACAGTGTGGTGTCCACCGTGTAGAGATAGGGGGTGTCGGTCGACCACAGGTTCGGATGGTCCAGACGCAGGTCCAGCCCCGTGGTAGCAGCGTTCCTGCCCAGTCTGACGTCACCGGACCTGCTGGTCACCGGCCTGCCGGCGGCATCCCGCACCGTGACCGCCAGCTGGGCCGGGCTGTCGCCGGACTCGCTGACCGCCGTCGTGTCCACGTGCACGGTCGCGTAGCCGGACTTGATCGTGCCGGCCAGATTCGGGGTGGTGACGAAGGTGCCGTGCCGGGCAATGTGCACCGGGTCGGTGGCCACGAGGTGCACGTCGCGGTAGATGCCGCTGCCCGAGTACCAACGGCTGCTCGGCACCTGGTTGCGCACCTTCACGTCGAGCACGTTCGGCGTGTGGCCGTCGGTGTGCGCGAGCGCCGTCAGGTCGAGGTTGAACCCGGTGTAGCCGTAGGCGTGCGTGCCGATCGGCTTCCCGTTGAAGTACACCGAGGAGTCCATGTACACGCCGTCGAATTCGATCGACAGCTTCTTGCCCGCCATCGAACTCGGCAACGTGAACGTCTTGCGGTACCAACCGAGTCCGCCGGGCAGGTACCCGGTGCCGGCGGTCGTGTTCGGGCCGGCGGTGGGGTCGAGGCCGATGCTCCAGTCGTGTGGCAGGTCCACCGATCGCCAGGACGAATCGGTGGCCGCCGGCTCGGGCGCGTCCGCTCCCGTGGTGTTCACCAGGGCGAAGCGCCAGCCGTGGTCGAAGTCGACGGTTCGTTCGCCGGCCTGAGCCGGTGCCGCGACCACGGGCGTGCCCGCCGTCGTCAGGCCGAGCAGAACCGTTGCCACCGCCGCAAGAAAGCGCTTACCTGAGGTGAACATGAGCCCCCTGCCTTCCGGAACAGCGAGTCATGCTGCCCGTGCTTTCGCGGCACTGTCAACGAACCGTCGATATTCGACGATATTCGACAGCGCCGTGCAGCTCGGCCGGTCGTCAGCGACCACGGCGCCGGGCCGGCGCGCGGTCGCCGCGCGCCGGCCGACCGGCCAGCTGTAGGGGCACTTGCGTTCAGTACAGGTGTCGGCCCCGGAGATCTGCGCGAACAGGCTCCTCGTCGACGCCGGTGTGGCTTTCCCTTGGCCGGGCAGCCAAAGCGGTGAAGGTGGAGCCAGGCGCGCGAACCGGAGGCCTGGTCCCTACCGGATCGCCGCCGCGCTCACCGGCCCCACGCCCTGGCCAGGCGGTCGGCGCCACTGCCGTTGGTGACGGTCAGCGACAGCGCGGTGCCGGTGCCGTGGAGCGCGGTGAGGGAGTAGGTGTCGCCCGTGCGCAGACCGGGCCAGTAGACCGAGCCCATGTGCAGCTCGCGCAGCCGGGTGGTGACGGACTGGAGGTAGGCGATCTCGTTGGAGCCGTTGATCGGTCCGTTGTAGTTCAGCCCGGTGGTCATGCTCGCGCCGAACTCGTCCAGGATCGTCCGGCCGGAGCAGGTGCCGAGCCGCTGGTCGAAGTCGGCGAGCCACTGCCGCGGGTCGGTCCACGTGCTGTGCCAGAAGCCGTAGAAGTGCAGGGCGAGATGGGTGCCGGCCAGGCGGTTGTCGGCGCACACCGCCTTGACGTCGTCGGCGTAGCCGGTGCCGTCGACCACGACCCGGGACCGCGGCACGTACCAGTAGGTCGACAGCCAGGAGGCGACGACGCCAGTCCATTCCTGGGTGCTGTAGCCGAACGGCTCGTTCATCGGCTCGAAGTAGACGTTGGGGTAGATCGCGAACCGCGTGGTGATGCGCTGCCACATGGCGGCGAACGTGGACTGGTCGTCGATCCGGCCGTCCTTGGCGGTCGGCGACTCCCAGTAGCCCAGGATGACCTTGAAGCCCTTGGCCGTGGCGGCGTCGACGGCTGCGGTGTAGGACTGCCAGAACGGGCCGTTGACCGAGGCCGGGTTCACCGGCAGGCGCACGGTGTTGGCGCCGACCTTGGCCCGGAACTGGCTGATCACCGCGCTGGCCTTGGCGTAGGTGGTGGCGTAGCTGTCCGATGTGGACAGACCGGACGGCACCACCGCGTCGGCGGCGTAGTTGTCGCGAGGGTCGGCCCAGTTGACGCCGCGGAACTCACTGGTGGTGGCGGCGCCGGCGGCCGGAGCGCTGGCGACCATCGCGCCGGCGACGCCGACGGCACAGCAGACCGCGGCGAGCCGGCGACGCAACGTTGAGCTCATTGTCGACCTTCCTCAGGCTTCGGTGTGGCCGAGGCGCGCGTGCGGGGCGCAGCGGACCACGGGGTCGATCATCGTGTCGAGTTCGAGCACGACAACGTCGTTGGCGCCGGCCCGGACCAGCGGTGCGGGCACGTAGAGCGTTCGCTGCGGCCCGCGGCGCCAGTAGCGGCCGAGCAGGAACCCGTTGAACCAGACCATTCCCTTGCCCCACCCGGCGGTGTCGAGGAACAGGTCCGTCGAGTCGGCGACCGTCAGCCGGCCGCGGACCAGCACCGGTCCGGCCAGCGGCCCGGTGACGGCCGGGCCGTCGACGCTGCCGGGACAGCGGTCCGGCAGCGTCGCGGCGTCGATCGGGAGCACGTCCCAACCGGCCAGCGCCCGCCCGTTCAGGCTGACGCCGTCCATGATCCCCTTGGGTTCGCCGAGCCGAGGGCCGTAGTCCACGCGGCCGAGGTCCTCGATCAGCAGCGTCAGTTCACCGCTGGTCACCGGCATCCCGACGGCCTCGTCGTGATGCTCCCGCAACAGCGTGCCCAGCCGCACGTCGTCGAGGAAAACCGTGACCCGGTCCCGAATCTCGCCGAACACCAGCACCCCCGGCTCATGGCTGGCGATCCGCGTGCGCGCTAACATCAAGCGGGGAACCGGTGTCAGGTCGTCGAAGGCGGGCAGTGTCGGCCACTGTCCCCAGTGCCCCGACACAGCCAGCAGCGGGAACGGTTCGTGCAGGGACGTGACCGGCGTCGGCAGCGGCTGCGCCGGCGGCGGCACGCTGTCGGGCACCTTGTGGTACCGGGCGATGACGTCCCGGAACGCGTGGTACTTGGCCGTGGGGTTGCCGGCCTCGTCCAACGGCGCGTCGTAGTCGTACGAGGTGACGATCGGCTGGTACGTGCCCTTGTCGTTGGCCCCGTTGGTCAGGCCGAAGTTGGTGCCGCCGTGGAACATGTAGATGTTGACCGAGGCGCCGGCCGCCAGCAGCGCGTCCAACTCCGCCGCGGACTCCTCGACGCTCGTCGTGTGGTGGTGCGCGCCCCAGTGGTCGAACCAGCCGCACCAGAACTCGCTGCACATGAGCGGGCCGGTGGGTTGGTGGACGCGCAGGGTCGCAAGCCGTTCGGCGGCGCGGGAACCGAACGACGCCGTGCGGTGCAGGCCCGTCGAGACCGCCGGCCGCGAGCATGCTGTCCACCGGCTGGTCCACTGTGGTCAGTGGCACGGTGATGCCCGCTTCGCGGGTGTGCCGGGCGAGCTCGGCGAGGTAACGCTCGTCACTGCCGTACGCCCCGTACTCGTTCTCGATCTGGACCAGCAGCACCGGACCGCCCCGATCGACCTGGTGCGGCACAACCACTTCGTACACCTGGTCCAGGTACTCACGAACGGCGTCGAGGTAGCGGGGCTCGGAGGTGCGGGGGTCGCCCGGCAGCCACGTGGGCAGGCCGCCGTTGTCCCACTCGGCGCAGATGTACGGACCGGGCCGCACGATGGCGTGCAGGCCCGCGTCCGCGATCAGGCCGAGGAACCGGTCCAGATCGAGACCGCCGGACAGGTCGAACGTGCCGCGTTCGGGCGCGTGGGCGTTCCACGGCACGTACGTCTCGACGGTGTTCAGACCCATCCGCCGGGCCTTGTCGATCCGGTCCGCCCACTGCCCGGGGTGCACCCGGAAGTAGTGCAGCGCACCGGAAAGGATCCGGAACGGTTGCCCGTCGAGCAGGAAGTCGGTGTCGCCGATGGCGAACTCAGCCATGCGTGGTCGCGCCTCCGGTCAGGTCAGCCCGCGCTGACGGTGAAACCCTGCTGGTTGCCGTAGTCGACGAGCGAGGCCTGCCAGGCCTTCAGTCCACCGCCGATGGCCGTGCCGTCGAGATAGGACTTGCCGACGGTGTCGACGAAGATGGTGTTGGCATAGAGCTGGTACGGCAGATAGCTCCAGCCCTTGGCCACCGCGCCGCTGGCTGCGGTCAGCACCTGGTTGACCTGCTGGCCGCCGAAGTACGGGTCGGCGGCGTTCAGGAACGCCGGCGAGTTCAGATCCGCGGTGGTGGAAGGGAAACCGCCGCTGGCGATGAACGGCTTGATGCCGTTGCCGTGGTTGAGCCAGCGCACGAACGCCGCGGCCAGCGCCGGATTCGAGCTCTGCTTGAGCACCGACTGCGCGCTGCCGCCGTTCTCCGCGCTGACCGGCTGGCCGTCGTAGGTCGGCATCGGGGCGACCGCCCACTTGCCGCTGCCCGCGGTCACCGAGGACTTGAACACGCCGGGCATCCAGGCGCCGGTGACCAGGGTGGCGATCGTGCCGTCGCCCAGCTCCCGGTACCAGTCGTCGCTCCAGCCCTTGACCGTGGACAGCAGCTTGCCCTGGACCAGCTGGTCCCAGACCTTGGTCCACTTCTGCGCGCCCTGATCATTCAGGTTGATCTTGACGTTGCGGCCGTCCGTGCTGAACGGGTGGCCGCCGGCCTGCCAGATCATGCTGGTGGTGAAGCCGGGGTCGCCGGTGTCGGAGGTGATGAACTTGGTCGGGTCGGCGGCATGCAGCTTCTTGGCCGCGTCCAGGTACTCGTCCCAGGTCTTCGGCACGGCGATGCCGTACTTGTCGAAGTCCTCCTTGTTGTAGAACAACGCCATCGGGCCGGAGTCCTGCGGCAACCCGAACAGCGCGTTGCCGACGGTGACACTGGACCACGTCGAGGCCGTGTAGTCCTTCTGGAACGCGCCGAAGCCGTACTGGTTCAGGTCGACCAACGAGCCGGGCAGCGCGAACTGCGGCAGCGCCTGGTACTCGATCTGGACCACGTCCGGACCACCGGAGCCGGCCTTGATCGCGTTCTGCAGCTTGGTGTACTGGTCCTTGCCGGTGCCGGCGTTGACCAGGTTGACCTTGACGTTCGGGTACTCCTGCTCGAACGCGGCGACCTGCGCCTTGGCCGACGGCGTCCAGGTCCAGTAGGTGATCGAACCGCCGGCCTTGAGCGCGGCGTCGACCGAGTCCTGGGTTCCGGTGGCCTTGGCCGTGTCCTGGGCGGGCGAGCCGCAGGCGGTGGCGAGCGCGGCGGCCAGCGCCAGCGCGGCAATTGCTCTGTGGCGGCGGAATAGTGCCATCGGGAGGTTCCTTCGCGACGTGGTGACTGTTACTGCTTGACGCTTCCCGCGGCCAGCCCGGACTGCCAGAACCGTTGCAGGAAAAGGAAAGCGATCACGAGCGGGATGATCGTGAGCACCGAGCCGGTGATCACCAGGTGGTAGACCGGCTGCGCCGCGGCGCCGATGGCCTGTGCGTTCCACTGGTTGAGCCCGACCGTGAGCGGGTACCAGTTCGGGTCGCTGAGCATGATCAGTGGCAGGAAGTAGTTGTTCCAGGTGGCCACCACCGCGAACAGGGCCACGGTCACGATGCCCGGCGCCAGCTGGCGCAGTGTGACGGCGAGGAAGATGCGGATCTCGCCGGCGCCGTCGATGCGGGCCGCCTCCATCATCTCGTCCGGGATCGCGTCGACGGCGTACACCCAGATCAGGTACAGCCCGAACGGGCTGATCAGCGACGGGATGATCACCGCGAGCGGGGTGTCGATCAGGCCGAGCCGGCTGAACAGCAGGAAGGTCGGCACGGCGAGCGCCGTGCCCGGGACCGCGATCGCGCCCAGCACCACGGCGAACACCGCCTGCCGGCCGCGGAACCGGTACTTGGCCAGGCCGTAGCCGGCGGCCGTGGCCAGCACGGTCGCGCCGCCCGCGCCGACCACGACGTAGAGCAGGGTGTTGCCCAGCCAGCGCAGGAAGATCCCGTTGTCGTAGGTGAACGTCTGGCCGATGTTGTCGAACAGGGCGAAGACCCCGCCGAAGGACAGGCCCGGCGTCGACAACAGGTCGGGTTGGGTCTTCGTCGCGCTGATCACCAGCCACGCCAACGGAATCAGCGTGTAGAGCAGGTAGAGCGCCATCACCGCGGTCAGCGTGCGAGAGCGGCGGGGACGCAGCACGGAGGTCATGGTCACCGCTCCTTCCGCTGGCCGCGCAGCTGCACGGCGTAGGCGATGATCGCCGTGATCACGCCCATCACGATCGCGACCGTGGCCGAGTAGTTGTACTGCTGGCCCGCGAACGACAGGTTGTAGGCGTACATGTTCGGGGTGAAGTAGGTGGTGATCACGTTGGGCGCGAGCGAGCGGAGGATGTTCGGCTCGTTGAACAGCTGGAAGCTGCCGATGATGGAGAAGATGGTGGCGACCACGATCGCGCCGCGGATGGCCGGCAGCTTGACGCTCACGATCGTGCGCAGCGTGCCGGCGCCGTCGATCGCGGCGGCCTCGATCTGGTCCGGCGGCACGACCTTGAGCGCCGAGTAGAAGATCAGCATGTTGTAGCCGACGAACTCCCAGGTCACGATGTTGCCGATGGACGTGAGGATCCAGTTGGCGGACAACGGTTGCACGGCGTCCTGGCCGAGCAGGTGGTTCAGGTCGGCCGCCAGTCCGAAGTGGTCGCCGTAGATGAAGCCCCACATCAGGACCGCGACCACGCCGGGCACCGCGTACGGCAGGAAGATCACCATCCGGAAGAAGCCGGCGGCGTGCAGGCGGGCGCTGTCGATCGCGAAGGCCGCGATCAGGGCCATCAGCAACATGATCGGCACCTGCACGGCCAGGAACAGCAGCACGCGCAGGAAAGCGTCCCAGAAGTTGGCGTCGGCCAGCGCCTGGGTGTAGTTGCCGAGGCCGACGAACACCGTGCCGCCGAAGAAGGCCTGGTCTCGGAACAGGCTCAGGCCGAAGGCGTAGACCAGCGGGGCCAGGAACGTCAGCGCGAACACCACCGCGAACGGCGCGACGAAGATCCAGCCGCGCCGACCACGCGCTCGGACCGCGCCCACCCTGATCCGGGGTGGGCCCACGGTGGACGTCATCGTCCCTCCGGTTTCGAACGCCGAATCGACGACCCGGCACGGATGTTTACGTCAACATGAGTTGGGCGAGGCTAACCTGTTGACGTAAACATGTCCAGGGGCGGAAACCAGGGAGAGTTCGGTGCGACAGAGTCCCGGTGCAGGTCAGCGCGGGCCGTCCATGGCCGATGTGGCCCGGGAGGCCGGCGTTTCCGGGCAGACCGTGTCGCGGGTGGCCAACGGCCGGTCGAACGTGGACGCCGACACCCGCGAGCGCGTGCTGGCGGCGATGCGTCGCGTTGGCTACCGGCCCAACAGCGCCGCCCGCGCCCTCTCCCGCGGTTCCGCACCATCGGCGTGATCGTCTCGTCGCTGTCCACCTTCGGCAACAGCCGGACGCTGGACGCCATCGCCGCCGCCGTGGTCGACCAGGACTTCTCGATCGTGCTCATGACCGTGCCGAGGTCCACCCAGGGCGAGGTCACCGGGGCGTTCAGCCGGCTGGGCGAGCAGGCCGTGGACGGCGTGATCATCCTGATCGAACAGCACCAACTGGACCGCAACGAGATCGAGCTGCCGCGGGGCCTGCCCGTCGTGGTGATCGACTCCAGCGCGCGGCACCCCTCCCCGGTGATCGACACCGACCAGGCCGAAGGGGCCGCTTCCGCGACCCGACATCTACTGGAGTTGGGGCACAGCACCGTCTGGCACATCGCCGGCCCGCCCCAGTCCTACGCCGCGGAGCGCCGGCTCAAGTCGTGGCAGGCCGTGCTGGAGGCGGCCGGCCGGCCCGTGCCGCCCGTGCTCGTCGGCGACTGGTCCGCCGCGTCCGGCTACGCGCACGGCCAGCGGCTCGCAGCGGATCCGTCCGTCACCGCCGTGTTCGCCGCCAACGACCAGATGGCGCTCGGTCTCATCCGGGCCCTGCACGAGGCCGGCCGCGACGTGCCCGGCCAGGTCAGTGTCGTGGGCTTCGACGACATGGCCGAGGCCGCCCATTTCTGGCCCCCGCTCACCACCGTGCGCCAGTCCTTCGACGACGTGGGCCGGCACGCCGTCGCCGCGCTGGTCGGAGAGATCACGAACGATCGTCGGGAACCCGCCGCGGTCCGCATCCCGACCGAGCTCGTCATCCGGTCCAGCACCGCACCGCCGCCGAAGTGATCACCCCCGGCGGGGTGAGCGCGGGCTTCGAGCCTTGACCGTCGACCTAACAGGAACTTAATGTCGAGGTGCGCTCGGAGTGTTAGCGCTAACACAACTGTCATCCCAGGGCGCGCGGCGAGAAAGAAGACCACAACGATGAAGTTGTCCCTGTTACGCCGTCTCGGCGTCGCGCTGGCCGTGGCGGCCACGGTCCTTCCCCTCGGCGGAGGGATGGCCGACGCGGCGCCACGTTCCGCCGTCCACACCGAGGCCGACTCACCCGTGCGCGACGCGGCGAACGCGCTGTCCGTGCCGAACATCGACGATGTCCGCGGCAACCTGACCCTGCCCGCCGCCGGCCCGAACGGCGCTTCCGTCACGTGGACGTCGTCCGACCGCAAGGTGATCACGCCGACCGGCGAGGTCACCCGTCCCCCGGCGGGCGGCAAACCGGCCAAGGTCACGCTGACGGCGACGGTGCGGCTCGGACGGGACAGCGCCAGCCGGCGGTTCGCCGCCACCGTCACGCCGCTCCCGCCGAAGGAACCGCTGGCGGGGTACAGCTTCTTCTACTTCACCGGCGAGGGTACCTCGAACGGGGAACAGATCTACTCCGCCGCCAGCAAGGGCAACGACCCGCTGAACTGGAGCGAGCTCAACAACGGGCAGCCGGTGCTCAAGTCCAGCCTCGGCGAACTCGGCGTGCGCGACCCGTTCGTGATGCGCTCCCCCGACGGCGACAAGTTCTACCTGCTCGCCACCGATCTGAAGATCAACGGCGGCCGCGGCTGGGACGCCGAGCAGCGCACCGGCAGCCGGTCGATCATGATCTGGGAGTCCGACGACCTGACCCACTGGTCGCGGCAGCGCAGCGTGCAGGTCGCGCCGCCGAGCGCCGGCAACACCTGGGCCCCGGAAGCCTTCTGGGACGCCAAGCGCGGCGACTACGTGGTCTTCTGGGCGTCCAAGCTGTACGCGGACAACGACCCCGGCCACACCGGCGACAGCTACAACCGCATGATGTACGCGACCACCCGCGACTTCGTCACCTTCAGCGCGCCCAAGGTGTGGATCGACCCCGGCTACTCGGTCATCGACTCGACGGTGATCCAGAACGGCGGCAACTACTACCGGTTCACCAAGGACGAGCGGAACAACTCGTCCTCCTCGCCGTGCAGCAAGTACATCCTGGAGCAGAAGGCTGCCGACCTGCTCGACCCGGACTACGACTTCGTCGCCGAGTGCATCGGCAAGGCCACCGCGACCAGCCCCGGCCTGTCCGCCGGCGAGGGACCGACCGGCTTCAAGTCCAACACCGAGAACAAGTGGTACCTGTTCATCGACGAGTACGGCGGCCGCGGCTACGTGCCGTTCGAGACCACCGACCTCGACTCGGGCAAGTGGACCATGTCCACCGGCGCCCATCTGCCGGCGTCGCCGCGGCACGGCACCGTTCTCCCGGTCACCCAGGCCGAACTGAACCGGCTGACCGCTCCCCCGGCCCCGGTCAAGGCCGACCACGACGGCCTGGTCGCCCACTGGCCGCTGGACGCGAAGTCCGGCCTGGTCGCGGCCGACACCACCGGTCACGGCTACGACGGGGCACTGGCCGGCGACGTCGCCTGGTCCGGGGGCGCGCTGTCCTTCGGCGGCACGAACGGCCATGTCCAGCTGCCCAACAACCTGCTCACCGGAGCCGACGCCGCCACGGTCTCGGCCGACGTCCTCGTCGATCCACGGCAGCAGACACCGTACTTCCTCTGGGGCTTGGGCAATACGGCGCCGTCCGGCGTCGGCGACGGCTACCTGTTCGCCACCGGCGGCACCGCGGACGGCGGCCTGCGCGGCGCGATCGCGACCGGAAACTGGGCCACCGAACAACAGGCGCCCGCCAGTGGCGCGCTGCCACGCGGCGTCTGGAAGAACCTGACCCTGACCGTCGGCAACGGCGTTGAGGTGCTGTACCTGGACGGGGTCGAGGTCGGCCGGAACACCAGCGCCACGATCAAGCCGTCGGACATCGGCGGCGGCCTCACGGCGGCGAACTACCTCGGCCGCTCGGTGTACGCGGCGGACAACTACTTCACCGGCAAGATGAAGGACGTCCGCCTCTACGACCGGGCACTGTCCGGTGACGACGTCGCCGCGCTGCCGTCGAACAGCACCCTGATCCGCTCCGTCGACCTGGCCTCGCTCAAGGCCCCGGCCGTGATCGACAGCACCGCGGGCACCGTCGTGCTGCCCGTCCAGCCGGGCACCGACCTGCGCCGGCTGGCCCCGAAGTTCGGGCTCGCACCGGGTTCGCGGATCGAGCCGGGCAACGGCCGCCCCGTGGACCTGAGCCGGCCCAGGACGTACACCGTCACCGGGCCGAAGGGCGGCAGTCGCGTGTGGACGGTCGAGGCGCACGAGATGCGCAGCCCGGTGCTGCCCGGGCTCAACGCCGACCCGAACATCGTGGCGTTCGGCGACACGTACTACATCTACCCGACCACGGACGGCTTTCCCGGCTGGGGCGGCACCAAGTTCTCAGCCTGGTCGTCCAAGGACCTGGTCAACTGGACCAATCGCGGCGTGGTGCTCGACCTCGGCCCCGACGTGAGCTGGGCCGACAAGAACGCGTGGGCGCCGACGATCGCCGAGCGGGGCGGCAAGTACTACTTCTACTTCTGCGCCGAGGCCAAGATCGGCGTCGCGGTCGGCGACTCGCCGACCGGGCCGTTCAAGGACTCGGGCAAGCCCCTGATCGCCGCGAATCCCGACGGCGGCCAGGCCATCGACCCCGCGGTGTTCATCGACCACAGTGGACAGCCCTATCTGTACTGGGGCAACGGGAACGCCTACGTGGTGCCGCTGAACTCCGACATGGTCTCCTACGACCCGGCCCGGATCACCCGCCTCACCGGCCTGGCCGACTTCCGTGAGGGCATGTTCATGGTGGAGCGCCAGGGTACGTACTACCTGAGCTGGTCGATCGACGACACCGGCAGCGAGAACTACCGGGTCGGCTACGCCACCTCGGCCAGCCCGACCGGGCCGTTCACCAACCGCGGCGTGATCCTGAGCAAGGACCCCAAGCTCGGCATCCTGGGCACCGGCCACAGCTCGATGCTCCAGGTGCCCGGCACCGACGACTGGTACATCGCCTACCACCGGTTCGCCATCCCCGGCGGGGACGGCACGCACCGGGAGACCACCATCGACAAGCTGGTCTTCAACCGGGACGGCACCATCGCCCCGGTCAAGCCGACGCTGGAAAGTGTCAAACCGCAGTGGATCTCGCCGGGACACTGCGGCCACAACCGGTACTACTGAGCCCGGGCCTCGAACCCCGGTCGGTGACGTGAAGGAGGCCACCTCGACAGGTAAGCTCGTCGAGAACTGAGCAACCGACGAAGCGCCCCTCCCCGCACGGGGAGGGCGCTTTGTCGTGCCTCAGGGGATTCGGTGGCTCTCGGGCGGACCGAGGTAGCTCGGCCGCAGGCCGCCGGTGTCCACCACCAGCTTCTGCAGCACCACGGTCGGGTCCACCATCCAGAACTTCAGCACGTGGGCGCCGGGTCCGGTGACGGTGTGCTTCGTGTCGGTGAGGTTGACGTTGTCGGAGATGGTCCACTCCCACTGGCGGTTCATCGCGGTGGAGTCGGCGCCTGTTGCCTTGATGATGTCGACGACCTGCGGCTGCGCGTCGTCGAAGGCTAACGCGTAGCGCAGGCCCGGCGAGGCGAGCACGTTGCTCCGCGGCGAGAGATAGGCCCACACCGTCAGGGTTCCCGCGGTGAACAGCGTCATCCGGTACTCCAGCCGCGGACCCTGCCCCGGCACTTGGGAGGCCGCGGCGACGGGGAAAGGCTTCATCCCCGACCCGGTGCGGCCGAGGTCCGGGACGCGCCGCCACGACACCGCCGCCGTGCCCACCTGAGCGGTGCAATGCTCCGCCTCCATGGACACGTAGCCATTCGCCTCCACGAAACCGTTGCGCCACCTCGAAGGAAGCGATCGGTTGGCGACAACGGCGTGCACGGTCACGCTGCGGCCCGCACCGCTGACCACGATCGGCACCTGCGTCGTGCCCTGGGGCGCCTTGGACCAGTCGACCCGCAACGTCACGCGCACCTGCTTGTCGACCCGCCCACGCGCCGGCTGCGCCTGAAGCCACGACGCACCGGGCGTGATCGTGTAGTCGAATGCCGTCGTGCCGCGGTTGAACACGTCGATGTACTGCACGGGTTGCGACTGGTACGGGCTGAACTCGGGCAGCACCGGTGTCGTCGACTCCGCCGGCCACCAACGGTCCGAGCCGTCGATGGCGACGCCTAGTTCGGCGGCCTCGGACGGCGTGACCCGCCACACGGCGGGGAAGATGACGTCGGCGATAGCGGCGTTGTCGCGCTGCGGCTGTTGCCAGGACGCGTCCTGGCCGTAGCGGGCCACATCGCCGTAATCGATGTGCGGCTGTGTCTGGAAGCCTTTCCACTTCCCGCCGGCGATCGTCGCGTTGAACTTGTCGGCCAGCGCGAGATCGTCGGCGAAACGGGCCTGCGCGGTGGCCGCCAGGTCATTGGCCGAGGTCCTGCCCTGCGCGGCGTAGAGGATGTTGGTGAATTCCGCCCGCCGCAACGCATACAGGTTCGCGCTCGCCGTGACCTGGTAGAGCACCAGCTCGTAGTAGGCGTCCTGGTAGCTCGCGGGAAGCTCGCCCGCGATCCGCTCGGCGCGATCCGCCAGCTGCCGCCACTGCTCGGTGACCCGGTCGAGCTCCTGGTAGTCGACCAGGCTGAACGGGCTGGCCTGGTCGTCGTAGACGATCGCGGACCGGTCGGTCGCCGGGTCCTTGCCCGGGACGATGGTGATCTTCCGGTTGAGCAGCTCCGGCTTGCGCCGGGACTGGAGCATCCCGTACGTGTGCAGCACTCCGGCGATGTCGGCGGCGGTCCGCTCACCGAAGCTCTGCCGGGCGTACTCCTGCTCCCAGGCGGACAGCTGCTCCGCCGGGAAGGGGTTCCAGGCCTGGTCGAGAAAGAACTGCAACGGCAGCTCGTTGCCCTTCATGTCGCCGACATTGGCCACCCACAGCCGGTTGACGCCGTACCCGGCGGCCTGGTTCAGCTGCTCCCAGGCGTTGGCGATCAGGCTGGTGTCCACCCACTTGTAGCAGCGGGCGGCGCCGACGTAGTCGAAGTGGTAGTACAGGCCGTAACCGCCGGCTCGCGGCGGCAGCGTGGGGTCGGGCAGCTTGCACATGTTCCCCCAGTTGTCGTCGGGGAACACCACGGTCACGTCGTCCGGCGGCCGCAGCCCCTGCTGCCAGTACCGCAGAACCTCCTTGTAGAGCGTCCACACCTGCGGCGTGGTCGCCGGGTCCTTTCCGGTCTCCTCGGCCAGGATCGCGCGCTGTGCGGCGATGATCTCCTGCATCAGGTCCTTGCTGTCGCCGTCGGGCAGCGCGGTGTCGCCGTTGCCGCGCATCCCGACCGTGACGACACCGTCGATGCTCTGGTCGACCATGCGCCGGATGCCGTCGGTCCAGTACGCCCTCAGCGCGTCCGGGTTGCGGCGGTAGCTCCACTCCCCCGTGCCGCCGTACGCGTCGTGCCCCGGCGTCACGATCTTGCCGTCGGCGTCCCGCACCGCGGCCACGGCGTGCCGGTTCCATTCCTCGATGCCGCGCAGCATCGGCGCCTCGTGCGAGGTGCCCATGACAATGCCGTACCGGGTGGCGGTCGCGTGGTTGGCGGGGTCGTCCTCGGCGAAGGCACGGCCCCACACCGCCGGCCACAGGTAGTTCGCCCGCAGCCGCAGCATGGTCTCGAAGACCTGCTCGTAGAACTTGTGGTTGAAGCCGTCGGCGTGCCCGGGCGCCAGCCCGGGACCGAAGAACGCCGGCGCCCACGTGCCCAGCGCCGGGTTCTCGTCGTTGATGAACAGCCCCCGGTACTTCACGAACGGCGTGCCCAGGCTGTGTCGGCCGGCCTGCACGTGCAGCTCGTCCTGATGTGCCACGGGGACGTCGTCCCAGAAGTGCCAGGGCGAAACGCCGATCAGCCGGGAGATGTCGTAAGCGCCGAAGATGGCGCCCCGCTGGTCGCTGCCGGTGATCACCAAAGCCCGCGCCACTCCGGGACGCGGATCGGCCACGACCTCGGTCAGCGAGGTCTCCCACTTGCCGGCGATCCCGGTCACGTCGAGGCGGCCGGCGGACACCAGGTCGCGGACGAGCGGGCTGCGGTCGATCGACCCGATCAGCACCAGCTGCGAGGCCGTCGGCATCTCGTCGACGTGCAGGGCCGGCCGGATCCCGGTGACGCGTTCGAGGTCCGCCTGCAGGTCGCCGGCCACCCGGAGCACGCCGGGATGATCGCTGCCGCTGACGACCAGCGCGGTGGCCTTCCCGCCCGACACCAAGGGAAAACTGCCCGTGCCGGCCCGGTCGGACACGTAGCCGGGCGCGGCGAACGCCGTCCCGGCCCGCGCGGTCGCCGCGCCCGCGGCGAGGATTCCGAGCAGTCGCAGGAAGTTCCGTCTGGCCAGTTCGGCCGGTGAGGTCATCGTCGTCCTCCGGAGATCAGCGGCTGGAGCGGGTTCGGGCGAGCAGCCAGAGCCGCCACGGCACGCCAGGCGTGCGGTCAGCCCGCCGAAGGATCCAAGGCTTGGCGACGACCCCCGCACAAGGCCCGCCTCCACGGGGAGAACCTCGGTGTCGAAAACGTTCTCCTGATCAGGCCGTCGGATCGCGAATTCGACGGTAGAAGGCGGGGTCAGCCGAGTCAAGCTCGCTTCCTGCGAAACATTTTTCGATACTCCGTTCACCCGACCAGCCGTCCCCGGCGCCGCGACGAGGACGTGGGACCCGACGAGGCCAGGAGGCTGACGCGCTCGTCGCTCGTCGGTGGAACGCGGCGCCCGGCCCTGAAATATTTCAGTGCGAAACGGGAATCTTTCAGCGCGAAACCGGCGCTGACCTCGCGAGCCACCGTCGGAGAATTCAGTCCGTTGACTTCTCAATCGCGGCGGCCAACTCTCCGACCAGCCGTCCTCACGGTCGGTAGCCCCTTCCGCACCTCCGTCCCGGACACCGTGGCGGACGTCTTCAAGGAGTGAGGACCGAGTGTCCCGAACCATCCAGGCGCTACGCGCCGGCGCGGTGTCGCTGGCCGTCGCCGCGTCGGTGCTCTCGCCGCTGACGGTGACCGCGGCGCACGCGGCCACACACGTGGCCAACCCGTACGTAGGCGCCACCCAGTACGCGAGCCCGGACTACGCCGCCGAGGTCAACGGCCAAGCCGCCGCCGACCGGGGCACGAACCCGGCGCTGGCCACGGCCGAGGACAAGGTCGCGAACGACCCGACCGCGGTGTGGATGGACAAGATCGCCGCGATCACCGGCGACGGCGTCCACCACGGCCTGCAGTGGCACCTCGACCAGGCGCTGGCCCAGCGGCAGGGCAGCACGCCGATCACGGTCGAGGTGGTCATCTACGACCTGCCCGGACGCGACTGCGCCGCGCTGGCCTCCAACGGCGAGGTGCCGCCGACCGCCGCCGGCCTGACGACCTACGAGACCCAGTACATCGACCCGATCGCGGCGATCCTGGCCGACTCGAAGTACGCCGACGAGCGCATCGTCGCCGTCATCGAGCCGGACTCGCTGCCCAACGCCGTCACCAACGCGAGCAAGCCGGCCTGCGCCACCGCCGCCCCGTACTACGAGGCGGGCGTCGAGTACGCGCTGAACAAGCTGCACGCGATCGCCAACGTCTACAACTACGTGGACATCGCGCATTCGGCGTGGCTGGGCTGGTCGAGCAACATGCCGCCGGCCGCGCAGGAGTTCGCCAAGGTGGCCAAGGCGACGACCGCCGGTTTCGCCAGCGTGGACGGCTTCATCTCCGACACCGCCAACTACACGCCGACCACCGAGCCGTTCCTGCCGAACTCCACACTGCAGGTGGGCGGCCAGCCTCTGGACTCGGCGAAGTTCTACCAGTGGAACCCGTACTTCGACGAGAAGAGCTACGACGAGGCGATGTACTCGCAGCTGGTGGCCCAGGGCTTCCCCGCGACCATCGGCATCCTCATCGACACCTCACGCAACGGCTGGGGCGGGCCGAACCGGCCGACCTCGCTCAACTCCTCGCCGACCACGCCGGACGCCTACGTCGCGGCCAACAAGACCGACCAGCGGTCCTTCCGTGGCGACTGGTGCAACCAGAACGGCGCGGGCCTGGGCGCGGCGCCCACCGTCCAGCCCTACGGGGCGGCCGACCCGATCATCGGCTTCGTCTGGATCAAGCCGCCGGGTGAGTCCGACGGCGACTACCCGACCGCCTCGCACAGCCACGGCGATCCGCACTGCGACCCCGCCGGCACCAACTCCGACGGCAACGGCGGCACCTACCCGACCGGCTCGATCCCCGGCTACGACGTCCCGGCCGGCCAGTGGTTCGGCGCCCAGTTCCAGCAGCTGGTGACCAACGCCTACCCGTCGCTGATCTCCGGCACCGGCACCGGCTCGGTCACGGTGACCAACCCGGGCAGCCAGACCAGCACCGTGAACACCGTTGCCAGCCTTCAGATCTCCGCGACCGACACCGCCGGCGGCACGCTGACCTACAGCGCCACCGGACTGCCGGCCGGCCTGTCGATCGACGCCACGACCGGTCGCATCTCCGGCACGCCCACGACCGCCGGCGTCTCGACGGTGACCGTGACGGCCCGGGACTCCAGCGCCGTCGCCGGCTCGGCGTCGTTCACGTGGACGGTCACCTCGTCCACCGGTGGCGGTGGCGGGGGCTGCTCCGCCACGTACACGGTCGGCAGCTCCTGGGACACCGGCTTCACGGCGACCGTGACGGTGACCAACACCGGCGCCTCGGCCGTCCGGTCGTGGCAGGTCACCTGGACGTGGCCGGGCAACCAGCAGATCACCAACGCCTGGAACGCGACCGAGTCGCACAGCGGCCAGCACGAGACCGTGTCGAACGCGGCCTACAACGGCGCGCTCGCCCCGGGGGCCAACACCTCGTTCGGCTTCCAGGCCGGCTACAGCGGAACGAACACGAGCCCGACGCTGACCTGCTCGGCGAGCTGACCGGCGGGAGGCCCCGCCAGGCCGCCCGCATCGTCACGGCCGCCACCGTGACGCGTACCAGACCCCCTGCGCCACAGGCACTTCCCGGTCCGGCTTGGGCCGGGAGCGCTGCCGCCGCCCGAGTGCGGCGGACTTCCGAAAAAGGTGACACCTGATGTTCCTACGCTTCACCAGGCTCCGCGCGGCCGTGGCCGCCGCGGCGTTGACGCTGGCCGCCTCAGCGATCGCGGTGGCGGTCGGCGCGCCGACCGCGGCGGCCGCCACCTCCACCTGTTCCGGCAGCGGCACGATCTCGGCCGGGGACTACATCATCCAGGCCAACGAGTGGAACTCGTCGACCCAGCAGTGCCTCGACTACTCCGGCGGCACCGCGTGGTCGGTGAGCCAGGCCAACTTCAACCTGCCGACCAACGGCGCCCCGGCCACCTACCCGTCCATCTACAAGGGCTGCCACTGGGGCATGTGCACGGCCAACAGCGGCCTGCCGATCCAGGTGAGCAACCTCGGCAGCGCGGTGTCGTCCTGGAGCACCGTGCAGCCCGGCTCCGGGGCCTACGACGTCGCCTACGACATCTGGTTCAACTCCACCCCCACCACCAGCGGCCAGCCCGACGGCACCGAGATGATGATCTGGCTCAACAGCCGGGGTGGCGTGCAGCCGTTCGGCTCGCAGACCGGCACGTCCAACGCCGCGGGCCACAACTGGAACGTCTGGACCGGGCAGCAGTCCTCGTGGAAGATCATCTCCTACACGCTCGGCTCCGGCGGCACCTCGTTCGACAACCTTGACATCAAGGCGCTGGTCAACGACGCGGTCGCGCGCGGCTCGCTCAACCCCTCGCACTACCTGATCGACGCCGAGGCCGGCTTCGAGGTCTGGCAGGGCGGCCAGGGCCTGGCCACCACCAGCTTCTCCTTCAACGCCACCCCCGGCAGCAACGGTGGTGGCGGCGGCGGTGGCGGTGGTGGCGGCACCGGCGGTGGCAGTGGATGCTCGGTGGCCTACACCGTGGGCAACCAGTGGGCCACCGGCTTCACCGCCGACGTGACCGTCACGAACACCGGGACGGCGCCCACCCACGGCTGGAAGGTGACCTGGTCCTGGGGTGGCAACCAGCAGATCAGCAACGTCTGGAACGCGACCGAGAGCCACAGCGGTTCCAGCGAAACCGTGACGAACGCCGGGTACAACGGCGCGATCGCCCCGGGCGGCGCCACCTCCTTCGGGTTCCAGGCCGGCTATTCGGGCGCCAACCCGGCGCCGACGCCGGTCTGCACGGCAAGCTGACGAATCGAGTCGACGTGCATTCGACGGGTCCGGCCGACGCATCACGGCCGGACCCGTCCGTTCGTTCGAAAGTTACATGTCACCGACGTGGGCCCGGCCCGACACCGCCGCGGCCGCCCGCCGGCCCGGCGAGCAGGCAGGACAACCGATCGACGGTGGACCGCCTCCGGCGCACCGGAATTCGGCCTTCCCTGCCGTCAACGCGACTCTTTGACCGCCGACACCCTCGACCCTAGCGTCCGAATCGAATCGCTTCGATTCGAGGCCGCGCGTCGACGCACAGGTCGACCCGACGGCGACTCGCAGCGGCAGGGAGGGTCATCGATGCACCTGGCCGATCAACGCAGATCCACGTCACGACTGCTGGTTCCTCAGCGCACCGGGCTGGCCGGCCTGGTCGGCATCGCTCTGGCGGTGGTCACCGTGTTCGCGGCCACCACCGCCGGCGCGGCCACGCCGGCCGAGGTCGTCGCCGTGGCGCCGTCGGACTCCCCCGGCACGATCGTCGCGAACGCGGCGAACGTCGTGCCGTCGGCCCGGCAGCTGGCCTGGGAACGGGCCGAGCGGATGGCGTTCATCCACTTCGGTGTGAACACCTTCGACGGCCGGGAGTGGGGCACCGGCACCGAGGACCCGAACATCTTCCAGCCCACCGGGCTGAACACCGACCAGTGGGCGACCTCGCTGAAGGACGCCGGGTTCAAGGGCGCCGTCCTGACCGCCAAGCACCACGACGGCTTCCTGCTGTTCCCCTCGAAGTACTCCTCGTTCGGCGTCGCGTCGGACCACGCCTGGCAGGGCGGCCAGGGCGACGCGGTGAAGAACTTCACCGACTCCATGCACCGCGACGGCCTGAAAGCGGGCATCTACCTGTCGCCGGCCGACCTGCACGAGAACCAGCCCGGCGGCAAGTTCGCCAACGGCAGCCCGTCCCGGCCGGTGACCATTCCCAGCGACCCCTCCGAGGTCGTCAACGGCATCACGTTCCACCTCAACTCCGACGACTACAACGCCTACTACGAGAACACGCTCTACGAACTGATGTCCCGCTACGGCAGCATCGACGAGCTGTGGCTGGACGGCGCCAACCCGACCGGCCGCAACCAGCCGTACAACTTCAGCGACTGGATCCAGATCGTCCGCGCGCTGCAACCCACCGCGTCGATCGAGAACGACGGCGGGCCGGACATCCGCTGGGTCGGCAACGAGAACGGCTACGCCCGCCAGTCCGAGTGGTCGGTCGTGCCCTACAACGGCAACGCGGCGACCGCCGCCGACACCATCATCAATCCGCCCGGCGGCTACGCCGCGCCCGATCTGGGCAGCGACGGCCTGCTGTCCCAACGCAAGCAGGACGGGACCAGCGCCTGGAACCTGCTGCGCTGGTCTCCTCCCGAGTGCAACGGCACGCTCTCGGCCAACCACAACTGGTTCTGGCAGCCCGGTGACACCTGGCGCAGCGTGCCGGACCTGGAGGACATGTACTACAACTCGGTGGGGCGCAACTGCAACTTCCTGCTGGACGTCCCGCCGAACCGCCAGGGCGTATTCGACCAGTCGGCGGTGACCGTGCTGTCCCAGCTCAACGCCAGGATCACCGGGACGTTCGGCGTCAATCTCGCCGGCGGCGCCACCGCGGCCGACGACGGCGGCACCTCGAACACCACGGGCCACGCCCCGAACCTGACCCTGGACGGCAACCTGGACACCTCGTGGCAGCCCACCGGCGCCACCGGCGCGCTGGTGCTGACGCTGCCCGGCACACAGACGTTCGACGTCATCTCGGCACAGGAGGACCTGCACGTCGGCCAGCGCGTCGAGTCCTATGCCGTGGACGCGTGGAACGGCAGCTCCTGGAACCAGATCGCCAACGACACCACCATCGGCCAGAAGAAGCTCATCCGCCTGTCCTCGCCGGTCACCACCGATCGGGTTCGGTTGCGTATCACCGGTTCCCGGTCCACGCCGACCATCGCCGAGTTCGGTCTGTTCAAGCGTCCGGGCGGTGCCACCGCGCCCGGGAGCGTCGCCTCCGCCGCGTCCGGCAAGTGCCTGGACGTCAACGGGAGCAGCACGACGCCGGGCAGCCAGGTCCAGATCTGGGACTGCGACGGCGCGGCCAACCAGGGCTGGACCCACACCTCGGGCAACCAGCTCGCGGTGTACAGCGGAAGCAGCCAGCTCTGCCTTGACGCGTACGGCCAGGGAACCACGTCCGGCACGAAGGTCGTCACCTGGACCTGCAACGGCCAGGCCAACCAGCAGTGGAACGTCAACCCCAACGGCACCATCACCGGCGTCCAATCAGGACTGTGCCTCGACGTGACCGGGGCCGGCACCACCAACGGCACTCCGGTCGAGCTGTGGAGCTGCAACGGCCAGAGCAACCAACAGTGGCGGGTCGCCCCCGCGTAGCGAACTCACGACGCGGAACTCCCCGGTCCGGCGTGCGCACTGACCGCACGCCGGACTGTCGCGCGTCGGTCGCACGCTTCCGTCGAAACACGTCGAACGCCTGCGGCTGCTCACCGACAGACCTTCCGCGCGTCGAACGGGCGTCGAAAGCCTTGACGTGAGGGGAACTTCGTGCCGATGATTCGAAGCGCTTCACCCATACCTCAACGTAGAGGAATCCTCATGTCTCACACCCTGCTCAAGCGCCGGTTCACCGGACTGAAGCGAACAGTCATCGCGCCGGCGGCCGCGTTGCTCACCGCCTGCCTGGCCCTGACCGTGGCCGCCACACCCGCCTACGCCGCAACCTGGGGCTCCTCCGACCAGTGGGCGTCGTGGAGCAACGGCGGCTACACGCTGTACAACGACGTCTGGGGCAACGGGGCCGGCCCACAGTCGATCTGGGCGAACTCCTACAGCAACTGGGGAGTGTGGTCGAACCAGCCCAACACCGGAGGCGTGAAGTCCTATCCGAACGCCACCAGATGGGTCGGCACGCCGATCAACTCGCTGAACTCGGTAACCTCGGGCTTCACCGTCTCGGTGCCGTCGGGCGGCGCCTACGAGACCACCTACGACATCTGGGACTCGTCCAACTCCAACGAGATCATGTTGTGGCTCAACCAGACCGGACCGGTCGGGCCGATCGGCTCCTACGTGACGACCGTGTGGCTCGGCGGCTACAACTGGAACGTCTACAAGGGATGGAACGGAGCCAACAACGTCTACTCCTTCCTCAACACCGGCAGCTCGACGTCCGGGACCGTCAACATCCTCGACGTCATGAGATGGCTGGAGAACAGCGCACATTGGATCGGCAACGTCACCCTGGGCAACGTCCAGTTCGGCTGGGAGATCACCTCGTCCAGCGGTGGCATGAACTTCCAGACCAACGGCTACTGGGTCGCCTACAACTGATCGGCCGGCCCCCTCGACGCATCTTGACGACGCGTCCATCTGGGGGCGATAGTGATGGCCGCCACGCACGGTCCCCGAAGTCCATCCCGAGCCATCTCCTTCGCCCTCAAATATGTTAGCGCTAACAGTCCCTGCGGTTCCCGAGCACCGAAGCACCACCCGCCATGAACAAGGGAGTTCACATATGGCCTTACGACCGTGGAAGTCACGCACCGGGCGGCTGCTTCTGACCGCGGGCGCCGCGGCACTGCTCGCGGCCGTCACCGGTGAATTGATTAATCTTTATAACGGATGCAATTGATCTGCTCGTATGTGTTTTACGCAAGACGTTGGCCAGAGAAGAGGGCCCCCGTGGTCGATCACACGATTGATCACTGTAAACGTACGCTTACTCCATCTGATCCTTAGGAGGCACCCTGCGGGCTTCTACCAATCAGCGACAGTATAGGTTCCCGCAAAACCCCAGCGATGCTAAATCGGACTCGCGGCGGGATAAGCTGCCTAGAACCGTCTGGCACTCTGATCAATCTCGACTGCTAGGTTCGCTGGGTGATCGTCCCATCACCACCCGGGCGCTCTCCGGCTCGTACTCGGGCAGCCTCTACCAGGTCAGGCGCTCGTCGGACAACGCGACCAGGGACATCGGCGTGACCAGCGCCGGCGGATACGCCGACGCCGCCGCGCAGGACTCCTTCTGCGCCAACACGACGTGTCTCATCACGATCATCTACGACCAGTCCGGCAAGGGCAACAACCTCACCCAGGCGCCCGCGGGCGGCGCCGCCGGCGGGCCGGACAACCTGGCCAACGCCACCGCCGCACCCACAACCCTCAACGGGCACAAGGCCTACGGTGTCTACGTGGCCGCCGGCACCGGCTACCGGAACAACCACACCTCGGGCATCGCGACCGGCGACCAGCCGGAGGGCATGTACGCCATCCTTGACGGCACCCACTTCAACGGCGGCTGCTGCTTCGACTACGGCAACGCGGAAACCAGCAGCAACGACACCGGCAACGGGCACATGGAGGCCATCTACTTCGGCAACATCAAGGTCTGGGGCTACGGCGCCGGCAACGGTCCCTGGGTGATGGCCGACCTGGAGAACGGGCTGTTCTCCGGGGTGAACGCCGGGTACAACGCCAACGACCCGAGCGTCAACCACCGCTACCTGACCGCCATCGTCAAGGGAGAGCCGAACCAGTGGGCCATCCGCGGCGGCAACGCCCAATCCGGCGGTCTGTCGACGTTCTACAGTGGACAGCGGCCGAACGTCTCGGGCTACAACCCGATGCACAAGGAGGGCGCGATCATCCTCGGCATCGGCGGTGACAACAGCAAGGGCTCCGCCGGCACCTTCTACGAAGGTGTGATGACGTCCGGCTACCCGTCCGACGCCACCGAGAACGCGGTGCAGGCCAACATCACCGCGGCCGGTTACGGCGCCGGCGGCACCGGCGCGAGCAGCGGCCCGCTGCACGCGGTCGGCGCGGGCAAGTGCCTGGACGTGCCGAACGGGACCACGACCCTGGGCACCCAGACGCAGATCTACACCTGCAACGGCCAGGCCGCCCAGAACTGGACGCGGACGTCGTCCAACCAGCTGACGGTCGCGCTCGGCGGCACGACGTTGTGCCTGGACGCGTACGGCCAGGGCGCCACGGCCGGAACCAAGGTCGTGACCTGGTCCTGCAACGGGCAGGCCAACCAGCAGTGGAACGTCAACTCCGACGGCACGGTCACCGGCGCGCAGTCGGGGCTCTGTCTGGACGTGACGGGCGCGTCCACCGCCGACGGGGCGCTGGCCGAGCTGTGGAGCTGCAACGGGGGCAGCAACCAGCAGTGGACCCTGGGGTAAGCGAGGCTTGCCGCAGGTGCGTGCCGGGGCAGCGTTTATCGCGCCCCGGCACGTGACTATGTGCGGTCAGGCCGACTCACGGACCACGAGTCGCGTGTCCAGGACCGCTCGGCGGCGGTGCGGGGCCGGCGTCTGGATCAGTGTGAGCAGTTCCCTGACCATCAGGCCGCCCATGTCCTCGATCGGCTGGCGCACGGTGGTGAGCTGGGGTTCGGTCTGCCGGGCGATCGGCGAGTCGTCGAAACCGACGACGGCGATGTCCTGGGGCACCCGCCGGCCATGCCGGCGTAACGCGCGTAACGCCCCGGCGGCCATCAGGTCGGAGGCGCAGAAGATCGCGTCCACGTCGGGCTGCCGGTTCAGCAGCAGTTGCACGGCATGGTCGCCGGAGGACTGGCCGAAGTCGCCGTAGGCGATCAGCCGGGGATCGAACCGGCCGACGTCCAGCAGCGCGGCCCGGTAGCCGGCGAGGCGGTCCACTCCGACGGCCATGTCCCCGGGACCGGCGATCGTCGCGATCGTCCGTCGCCCGGATTCGATCAGGTACCGCACGGCACGCTCGGCGCCGCCGCGGTTGTCCGCGTCCACATAGCACAGGTTCTCGGCGTCCGGGCCGATCGGACAACCGCAGAACATCACCGGCACGGACACGTCCGCCAGGTCGATGGGACAACGCCCGTGCATGCTGACCAACAGCGCGCCATCGACGCTGCCGCCTCGCAGATAGCGCACGGCGGCGGACTGGTAGTCCTGGGGCGAGCGAAGCATGAGCAGCACCAACTGCAACCCGGTCGGCGCCAGCTCGCGGCTGGCGCCCCACAGCACGCGCGCGAAGAACGGGTCGGAGAACACGCGGGAGCCCTCCTCGCACACGATGAACGCGATCGAGCCGGTGCGCTCCGGTTCACTGTCGCGTGTCGACCGGCGTCGCGCGTAGCCCAGTTCCGCCATCGCGTTCTCGACCTGTCGCCGGGTCTCCGGCCGAACCTGGTGGAACCCGTTGAGCACACGGGACGCGGTAGCGGGCGAGACGCCGGCCGTGCGCGCCACGTCCGCCAGTGTCGGACGCTCGCCCGAAGTCGGCACCGTGGTCACAGCCACCTCCTGGTCACAACAGCACACACACCGTTACCCCGGTGTCACAGGATGGAACTTGTGGCGGCAATGTCCGTCAACCAGGAGGTGACCGAACCCAGGCACAGGCCATGAAAGTTTCAGAAGCGACCGGATGTCCGCCACAGGGCAGCGCCAGGCCGGTGGAGTCATGTCGATTCGCGCAGCACCAGGCTGGTCGGCAGGACAACCGTCCGGCACCGTCCGTCGGCGGCAAGCAGTTCGGCGACCGACCGCGCTCCCATCTCCTCGACCGGCTGTCGGACAGTGGTCAGCCGCGGCGTCGTGTGCCTGGCCAGTGTGGCGTCGTCGAACCCGATGACGGCCACCTGGTCCGGCACGCGCACGCCCAGCCGGCGCAGTGCGCGCAGCGCGCCGAAGGCCATCAGGTCCGAGGCCGCGAACACGGCGTCGAGCGCTGGATGTCGATCCAGCAAGCGCAACATGGCGTGCTCGCCCGACTCGACGGTGAAGTCCCCACGGCAGACGATCCCGTCCGGCGCCAGACCTCCCTCCGCCAACGCGCTGCGATAGCCGGCCAGGCGGTCGTCGGCCACGATCATGTTGCTCGGTCCCGCTATCGTGGCGATGGCCCGTCGGCCCGACGAGATCAGGTACGACACGGCCTGCCGGGCCCCACCCGTGTTGTCCGCGTCCACACAGGACAGTCCGGCCGCGGCGGGCCGGGCCGACGGAATGTGACAGAATCGGACCATGAGTGCCTTTTATGTCGCGACGTGAGGGTGCCGTACAGATCATAGTGAAAACGTTTCGCAAGCTCGACAAACAAGGTAGTAGAGGTCTCGAGACCCTCGTCTCGTTAGTTCTCCCTATTGCTAGACTAGGTTCACATGGGCTCGATGAGCGTAGCATCACTACAAGAAAGGCCAACTGCCTAATGGTGTATGAAGATGATATCCTCGGTTTGTTCGCAAAATGAAACTGCGGATTTACCTCACAAGGCTGGTGAAGCCCTGTGTTCGTTATAAAAATTGGCACTACCCGGCCGTACAGATGTTTAATTTCCACGAGACTGAATGTTTAGTTATTTTTTGGATGGCGACATAAATGTTCTCATCTGCGCAATATCGCAGGAGGAGGGCCTCGTATTGACTAGGCCTTGTGCTATTGCCTGAAAAAATGAACCGTGATCGGTTGTTCCATCTTCCTGGTATCGCAGCATGTCGTCGAACACGACCACCGACACCGCGCCGCTGTGCCCGCGCACGAGGTGCGGCGACCGCTGGCGCACGTAGCCCAGTTCGGCCACGGCCCGCTCGACGCGAGCCGCGGTGTCCCCGTTCACCGGCGCCGACCGGTTGAGCACCCGTGACGCTGTCGCCACGGAAACGCCGGCCCACCGAGCCACGTCAGCCAGCGTCGGCTGACGGTCGGGTGCGACCATCAAGACACTCCTCACCAGAGCGCGCGCCTCGCGACCTACGCGCTCACGCCGCCGCTCGAATCGAGCGTCCGACCGACGGCCGAGCCACCGGGCCATAATCGAGACAATCGACGCCGTGGATCACACAATGTCGATCGACTGCCACCGAAGGAGACAGGGGTGAATCGAACCACCGATGTCCGTTGTAAATGTTTACATTTCCGTATCCGGCGAACCGGCTGGCCTCGACCGCCCCGCATGCTCGGCAAACGTGGTGGAAGTCGGCGTCAAATGGGACACAGCTGGCAGGGCGGTCATTCGGGTTCTCCGGGAGAGTGCGCGAATTGACACCAAGGCTAGTCACGCACGTCGGTGTTCGACAACATTTCGACGAATGTCACGGCGTGAACGACGCGCATTCCGGCCCGACGTTGAGGGTTCGCCCGTTGAGAACGACGACACCGGCCTTCCTGCCCGGGGTCAGCGATCCGACCATGTCGTCGACATGGGCGGCTTCGACTCCGCCGAGGGTGGCCATGCGGAGGATCTCGCGGGCCGAGACCGGGGCGCTCGCCTCGGCCTGGTGCAGGCTGCCCCGCTGCAAGGCGAACGCCGTCCGCATCTGCGAGAACAGGTCGACGGCGCCGAGGCTGACCGCGTCGGCGCTCGGACCGGTCGCAACGGCGTGGTCGATGGCGGCCTGGATGGCCGGCCGCCCCATGCCCAGGGTCTGCTCGATCAGGCACGAGATCGAGACCTTGCCGCCGGTCCGGGCGATGGTGTGCCAGGTCGAGGTGTCCAGGCCGAGGCAGTGGATGTAGGTGATCCACGGCCCGAGCGGGCCCTCGGTCTCCAGCCCTTCGACGGCGCGACCGAACCAGTCGTTGTCGACGTGTGCGAACGCCGGCAGCTCAAGGTCGCGGGCGAGCCGGAAGTCCGTGGCGTCGGGCAGGTAGCCGGTTGCCGGTGTCCCGGCAGGACGAGTTCACCTTCGGACTGGGACTCCTCGTCAGCGGCCTTGACGAGCTGCGCACGAACCAGCCGTCCTAGCGGCGCAGCCGAGTGGGCACGAGGAGGACGAGCACCGCCGCTCCGCCATCACTCGCAGTCGGACCGGCTCGACAAGGTCGTCACCAGGGTTGGGCGACGCCCGATCGAGCGACGCCAGCCAGTCCCCCACCGGGCGCTCACCTGCGGAAACTCGCCCGCTAGCCAAGACGGGCGATCTCCCGTGCCATCGAAGCCAGAAAATCTATGGTGGCTGGGGTAGACATTCACGCCTGGCCGTGTGTAGTGTCCTCCTCATCACAAGAGAAGAAAACGTCCGTCAGGCACGGGAGATGACGAACTACCCGTGAAGCAGGTGCTGGACGGTCGATGACGGCGGAGCCGATCAGTGAACGGGGCTTCGGCGTCCGGCCAAGGATCGCGTCGGTGGATCGCTTCGACCACAGGATCCCGGCGGCGGTCGAGCAAGGAACGCAAGAGGGATGGACGCGGGAGATGACGAACTACCCGCGAGCATGACGCAGGACGGGGCCCGCCGGAGTCGATCGCCGGCCCGGCGGGCACCGAAGTTCAGCAGTGCAGTGTCGAAAACGCGGTACCGAAAGTGCAGTGTCGAAAACGCAGTGCCAGCAGGACGGTCAGGTGCGCCGGAGCCGATCAGTGAACGGGGTTCCGGCGGGTGGCCAGCGCCATCACGTGCTGGAACCGGAGTATGCAAGGGGTTTCGGCCGGTGGTGGACGCGCAAGCAGACGCAGGACCAGCAGTAGCAGCATCATCAGCAGTTGAAGCAGGTCGGAAAGTCAGAGGAGAAGGGAAGGGTCACACACCGTTGCCTCGCTCGCCGGTTGTGTCTCGCCGCGCGGGTGCCGCAGTCCCATCGGATTGGAAGGTGGTCTCCGGTCACGCAGTTGCGATCTCCGCGGGCTCGGCTTCACACGAGGGCCACGCGGAAACAGAGAACCGATCTGACGGTCGGTTGATGGTGGTGAAACCCTAACCCCTGGGGCCCCGGCGCGACATGCGCCGGGGCCCCTCGTGATGTGGAGGTGTCGATGGTTCCAGAACCCCGCAATTCCGGGGACATGTTCGACGACGAGCACTACCCGGCCTACACCATGGGCCGCGCCGCGGCGATGCTCGGCACCACGGCCGGGTTCCTGCGCAGCCTGGACGAAGCGAAACTGATCAACCCGCAGCGGTCCGACGGCGGCCACCGCCGCTACTCCCGTTACCAGCTGCGTATCGCCGCCCGCGTGCGGGAACTGGTCGACCAGGGCACCGCCCTCGACGCCGCCTGCCGCATCGTGACCCTCGAGGACCAACTCAACGAAGCCCAACGCCTCAACACCGAGCTCCGCGACCAGATCTGACCGGCCGGGCGCCGGCACGAGCGGAGCGAGCGAACCGTGTGGATGACCTGGCCGGACACGGCCGTGCCAGGGCCGGCAGGTCATCCCGAGTCGCTCAGGCCGACGGCGTCGCCGGCTGAAGCGACTCGTCCGGCGGCTCTCCGTCGGCCAGGCGCTGCCACCGCGTGGTTTCCGGTGCCGGGCGGTCGACCATGGTCCAGCCGGCCCCGGTCGGCTCAGGCCGTTGACTGCGGACACGGCCAGCGCATTCGCACCAGTGTGCCCGAGGCGTTGCGACACAACTCGACCTCGGCGGCCAGCTTCTCGATCATCAGCAACCCGCGCCCCCGCCACGACGGGGCCGAGTCCGGCTCTCGGGGCTTCCACCGACCGTGATCGGCGACGACGACGGTCAGGATGTCCGCCTCGCGGTCGGCGTACAGGTCGAACACCCGGTGTGTGGCGCCGGCGGGATACGCGTGGTCGATGACGTTGGCCATCGCCTCGTACACCGCCAGTCCGATGTCGTCGACGATCTCCCGCGACCGGCACACCGCCCGGGCCCAGCGCAGCACCGCCGCTCGGACCGCCCCGGCCTGCTCGGCGACTGCCGGCACCGCACGCAGGTGCAGGGCCGTTCCCACGGGATCGGTCGGCAAGCTACCGGGATCGTCCACCCGTTCCCCCACCTCCGCTCGGCGAACCTCACCGTGACAGTGTGCCCAGCCAACCCCGGAACTATCCCGGCGCAGTCGGAGCCGGTGGTGCTGGACCTGAGCAGCGTGACGTTCCTGGCCTCCGGCGTTCGGTCAGCACGGCTCAGTCGGCGCGTCCGGACGGAACCTGAGGAGCGCGCCGGTAGGTGGCCAGCGACACGACGGCCAGCGCGGTGTTCACCGCTGAGATGGCCGTGGTGAACTTCGCGGCCTTGGCCGGGAGCTCGCCCCGCCATCCGGCATACGCCGCCGCCGCGGTGTCGGAGGCGTGAATCAACACGGCCTGGGACAGGACTCGACGGGCGGACGCGTCACCCGCGCGCAACGTCAGCAGATCGAGCCCCAGCACGATCGTCCGCACCCCGAACATCCGCGCCGGATAGACGAACCGCTTGTCCTCCCCCAGCTCGCCGCCGAGCTGCGCGGCCATCCGCCGGGCCGCGAACAGCCCCACCACGCCGTTGAAGATCCGGATGCCCGCCAGCGCGGTCCGCGTCAGATCACCAGTGTTCATCTGTCCCACCGTCAGTTCTCGTCCGTCCGGCTCTCGCCGCTCGCATGTGCAGCCTTGCTCATCTCCGGTCCGTCCGCCCGCGACTCTGATCATGTGCGCGCGGCGGACAGCCCGTCGCGGCAGGCTCCGTCGGTTACGTTGAGGTAACCGACGCTCGGATGCGACGCTGAGCGCACGACCAGCACCCGGCATTTCGAGGAGCGCCTTGACCGACCCCGTGAAGCCCCGTGCCGGCCGGCGCACCGATCCAGCCTCGATCGAGGTACGCGGCGCCCGCGTCCACAATCTCCAGGACGTCGACGTGTCCGTCCCCTTGCGACAGATGGTCGCCGTCGTCGGCGTGTCGGGCTCGGGAAAGTCGTCGCTCGCGCTCGGCGTGCTGTACGCGGAGGGGTCACGGCGGTACGTGGAGGCGCTCTCGACGTACACCCGCCGGCGGCTGTCGCAGGCGGCCCGCGCGTCGGTCGACAGCGTCGAGCACGTGCCGGCCGCGCTGGTCCTCCGGCAGCGGCCCGGTGTGCCCGGGGTTCGCTCGACGTTCGGCACGTCGACCGAGCTGCTGAACGTGCTGCGGCTCTTGTTCTCCCGACTGGGCTCGCACCTCTGCCCCAACGGTCACCGGCAGGCGCCGACCATCGACGTCGCGCTCGGTCTGACGCTGACGTGCCCGGAGTGCGGGGTGGAGTTCGCCCCTCCGGGCGCGGAGTCGATGGCCTTCAACTCCGACGGCGCGTGCCCCCGCTGCACCGGCACGGGTGCGGTGCGGGAGGTGGACGAGGCCGCGCTCGTCCCCGACCCGACGCTGTCGATCAGCGACGGGGCGGTGGCGCCGTGGTCGATGTTCGGCCTGACAGTCATGCCGCAGGTGGTCGCCGAGTTCGGCGTCCGCGCGGACGTGCCGTACGCGGAACTCACCGACCGCGAGCGGGACATCGTCATGCACGGGCCCGCGGAGAAGCGGCACATCACCGTGCCATCGAAGAACGGCAAGCTCTTCGAGCTGAACTTCACCTACCGCAACGCCCGTCAGGCGGTGCTGGAGGCCCTGGACAACGCCACCAGCGAGCGCGGCCTCAACCGGGTCAACCGGTTCCTCAGCGTCCAGGTGTGCCCGGCCTGTCACGGCACCCGGTTGAGCGAACAGGTCCGGTCCACGCTCGTCGACGGCATCAACCTCGCCGAGGCCACCGCGAAGACGCTGACCGAGGTCCTCGCCTGGGCTCCCGGCGTGGTTCCCGCGTTGCCCGCGTCGATGACCCGGATGGCGGAGAACATTCTCGCCGAGCTGGCGCAGAACGCGCGGCGGCTGGTCGACCTCGGCCTCGGCTACCTGAGCCTCGATCGGGCCGGCTCGACCCTGTCCACCGGCGAACGACAACGCATCCAGCTCGCCCGCGCGGTCCGCAACCGCACCACCGGTGTGCTCTACGTGCTGGACGAACCCTCCGTCGGACTCCATCCATCCAATGTGGACGGACTGCTCGGCGTCGTGCGGGACCTGTTGGACGAAGGCAACTCCGTGGTGCTCGTCGACCACGACGTCCAGGTCGTCCGCGAGGCGGACTGGGTGATCGAGATCGGCCCGGGCGCGGGCGCCGGTGGCGGCCGCATCGTCGCCACCGGCACCGTGGCGGCCATCGGGCGGGCGCCCGAGTCCCTCATGGGCGGGTTCCTCACCGGGCGCGAACCGGTCGTGGTGCGGAAACGGGCGCGCGCGGACGAGATGTTCGCCCACGGCAAGGTGCGGCTCTCGACCGGGCCGCTGCACACCGTGCACGCCGTCGATCTGGCGTTGCCGGCCGGCCGGCTCACCGCCGTCACCGGAGTCTCCGGATCGGGCAAGACCACGCTCGTCCTCGACAGCCTGGTGCCCGGGCTGACCGCCCGGATCGCCGCCACGGCGCTGCCGTCCCACGTCCACGAGCTCGACGCGGGACGGATCACGCGCGTGAACGTCGTCGACGCCACCCCGATCGGCGTCAACGTGCGCTCCACCGTCGCCACCTACAGCGGGGTCCTCGACGATCTTCGCCGCGCCTACGCCCAGACCCCGCGAGCCCGCGAGCTCGGCCTGACGGCCGGTGACTTCTCCTACAACACGGGCTCGCTGAAATGCCCACGCTGCGAAGGCGCCGGCCAGGTTTCGCTCGACGTCCAGTTCCTGCCCGACGTCGACATCGTCTGTCCCGAATGCGACGGTTCCCGGTACGCGCCGGCGGCCGGCGACATCCGCCGCCCGGCCGACGACCTCGCGCTTCCCGAGGTGCTCGCGCTGACGGTCACGCAGGCGCTGGACCGGATCGGCGACATCCGCCGCGTCCGCACCCGGCTGCAGGCGCTCATCGACCTGGGCCTGGGGTATCTCACGCTCGGCGAAGCCACGCCCGCGCTGTCGGGCGGCGAGGCGCAACGCCTCAAGCTCGCGTCCGAACTCCACCGCGACCAGGCGGACACCCTCTTCGTCTTCGACGAACCCAGTGTCGGCCTGCACCCGCTGGACGTGCGGACCTTGCTCGACGTGCTCCAGCGCCTGTGCGACAACGGGGGCACCGTCGTGGTCATCGAACACGACCTCGACATGATCGCCAACGCCGACCATGTCATCGACATGGGACCTGGCGGCGGCGCGGACGGCGGTCGGATCGTCGCGACCGGCACGCCCGACCAGATCACCCACGTCGCCGACAGCGTGACCGGCCGCTACCTGCGCAGTCACCTCGCCGGCGCCAAGGAGCAGCAATGAGTCGTCGACACCGCAACGTCAAAGGCGGGCGTCGTAGCTCTCCCGCGCCGCGAGCACCCGCTCCATGTGCTCGTCGGCCCAGCGGCCCAACTCCTCCAGCGGCGCACGCAACGTACGCCCGAGTTCGGTCAGCTCGTAGTCGACCCGCGGCGGCACTTCGTCGTGCACGTGCCTGGCGACCAGCCCGTCACGCTCCAGGTGCCGCAGCGTCACCGTCAGAACCTTGTTGCTGATCCCCGCGACCGCGGCGCGAAGTTCGGTGAAGCGCAGCGTGTCGTCGCCGAGCGCGGCCACCACCATGGCCGTCCGCTTGTTCGCGATACGGGCCAACGACGTTCGCGACGGGCAGGTCACCGTGAAGATGTCGAACTCGGGCGGGTGAGACATCGGCTTCGTTCCTTCCGCGGTGGCCAGGACCCGGCCGCCGGTGCAACCATAGTCGACGAGGCCGGATCACCCAGCGGATGTGGACCATGACAGGCAAACCGAAGTGGCTCACGTCCACCGCGATCTGGTCGACCCGCGTGTCCCTGGCGCGGATCGACAACAAGTGGACCGCCATGGTGGTGCTCGCGCTGGGGAAGGGCGGGCTGCGCTTCGGCGACCTGCGCGTGAGGATCGGGGGAATCAGCGCGAAGATGCTCACCGAGACCCTGCGCGACCTGGAACGGGACGGGCTGGTCGCGCGCCACATCCACGCCGAGATGCCGCCCAGGGTCCAGTACGAGCTGACCGACCTGGGCCGCTCGCTCTACAAGCCCCTGCAGGCGATCGGCCGCTGGGCCGAGGAACACACCGCGGAGGTCCTCGCGGCCCGGGACGCCTACGACGCCCGGCAGTGAGCGACGTGGCGGCCCTCGTCCCGCGACGCGGCCCGGACAATCCGAGTACTGCTCATCCAGCACCCCAGAACGCGTCCTCCGCTGCCGGTTCCGAGGAGTACAGCCACACTTCGGCGACGCGGTCACCGTCGATTCGCAGCACGTCGACGCCGTCCTGCGACATCGAGGCACCCTCACGCTTCCCGCTGAAGTGAATCGGCGCGGCGACGAGCGCGCCGTTGACCATGAGAGGTCCGGTCAACTCCAGCGCGAACGTGCCTTCGCTGACGGTCATCATGCCACCGAGCATCTGGCCGACCGCGTCGCTGCCGTGACGTACGCCGGAGAACTGGTGGTCGCCGGGCTGATGCCAGGCGATTTCCTCGGCGAACAGGCCGGCGACCGTGCCGAAGTCCTTGGCGGCGAGGGCGTCGAAATACGTGCGAGCAACATCGAGCGCGGTAGGCGAGCCGGCCATCGTGAATCCTTTCCGAGTTTCTTTGACGGCCCCAGGGTGGCCAAACCTGATCGGTTACCTCAACGTAACCAATAGTGAGCGTGATTCACATCACCTGTCGAGGAGTGTCTGGTGCTGGAGGAGCGAGCTGATCGCGGCGGCATGTGGCGGATCAACGCCGCTGAAGCCGGCGCCGGCGAAGATCACCAGCTTGGGACGTCAACGCGCGGTGTGTCCGGAGGTGACGATCACGCCGAGCAGAGCCACGAACGCGATGACGATGCCGAAGCCGACGGCCATGGCGGTCACCCCGACGGCCCCGACGAACAGGCCGGCGATGATCGCGGAGACGCCCATCGTGAGGTAGCCGACCAGGTAGATCGCGGCGAACAGCTCAGCACGTTCGTGCGGCTTCACCTCGGGCACGAGGCCTCGGACGGCGCCGGAGAACGCCGCGCCGATCCCGCTGCCGCAGAACACCGACGCGGCCCAGAGCAACGGCAACAGCCCGGTGACGATGCTGCCGACGAACAGAAGCGCGCCGATCGTCATCAGGCTCACCCCGATGATCCGCAGCCAGTGCGGGCGCACCGCGCCGGTGACCGTGGACGCCAAGGCCGACGCCGCGAACGTCACGAACGCGGCCAGCGCGCCGACGACCGGGCTGCGCACCGCGAACACGGAGGCCAGCACGATCGGGACCAGGGCCAGGAACAGCGACATGATCATGAACGAGCTGATCGTCCCCGGCAGTGTCGTGGCGAACAGGACACGCACCTGCTTCGGCACCGAGACGCTGGGCGTCAGCGAGGCCAGCGCACCGGGTTTACGGGACGAAGTCTCCGGCGTGAACAGCGTGAAGACGGTGCCGGCAGCCATGATCACGACGAGCACCAGCCACACCGTGAACGTCGGGCCGGACACGAACTGGGCGAGGACGCCCGCGTACAGGGCGCCCAGTCCCAGCCCGGCCATCGGCGCCACGCTGGTCATCAGAGCCCCGAGCTTCTTCCGGCGCTCTGGGGCCAGTTCCACGACGGCGGCACTGAGCACGCTCGACGCCGCGCCCGTGGCGACACCCTGGATGACGCGGGCGACGATGAGCCACTCGATCGACGGCGAGAACAGGAACACCAGCATCGCGACCAGTTCCACGCCGAGCGCGCCGATCATCAGCGGCCGGCGGCCGACATGGTCGGACAGGGAGCCGATCACCAGGATGGCGACCAGCAGCGCGATGGCATACACGCCGAAGGCCAGCGTCAGCATCCAGGGCGCGAATCCCCACTGCCGCTCATAGATCGGCAGCAGCGGGGTCGGCGCGCCGGCCGCGACCAGGACCGCGACCATCGACACGGTGATGCCGACAAAGCCGACGGTGCGCGGCAGGTATGGCCATCGCGCCGTCGGGCGGCGGTCATCATCTCTGCGGGGATTGTGGACGACGGTGTCGTGGGCGCTCACGGAAGGCTCCTTCACTGCCGGCGCAGTGGTTGTCGGCGGTCATGCGCTGTCAGGGATCGCGAGCGCGTCCGAATCGGCCAGGCCAGCTGCCCACCAGCCCCGGTGCCACGCTGAACAGCTGACAGCACCGAGGACCGCCGCCGCCCGACCATCCGGCCCACGTCACCAGGAGCATCACTCTAACCATGTGTACTTCATTTTTGCAAGTACGCTTCAATCTAGGCGGTAACCATTGCCTCGACCTACTGCCGCGATGACCGCCTGAGCCGTCGCAGCCGTGACCAGGCCGACAGTCCGGCCCGCGCCGAACCTGCGCGCCGACTTCCGGTACTGAGTGACACTCGGCACGCACGTCGAGCCCCGCACTGAAAAAACAGTGCGCAACCCTGGAACAACTGATTACCCTCTACGCCGATGCTGTCACCGAACTCGCTCTGGAGAACCAGGTTCTCCGCGAGCAGCGGGCGGCCTTGGGCGCCACCGTGACCCATTCCGGCGCCGCGCCGGCCACGCCGATCAAGGCCCGCCGGGCGCGACGCACAGAACGGAGTAGCGGTGTCCAGGCAGTCCTCGGAGGCGCGCAGCCGGTCCATCCTGTTGGCCGAGAAGAACTTCCGCCGCTACTTTCTCGCCAGGACGGTGTCGCTGTGCGGCGACATGATGTTCCCGGTCGCGATCACCGCGGCGATGTTGGCCATCGGGTACGGGGCCAGCGGCATCGGCCTGGTGCTGGCCGCGAACCTCGCGCCGATGGTGGCGTTCATGCTTGTCGGGGGCGCACTGGCTGACCGCTTCCGGCCGAAGCCGTTGATGCTGGTCGCGGACGCGACGCGGCTGGCGGCACAGGGCGGGCTGGCCTTCGCGCTGCTGGTCGGGCGGCCGGATCTGTGGCTCATCCTGGTGTTGCAGGCCGTGTGCGGCCTGGCCACCGCGGCCTTCCAGCCCGGTATGGCCAGCATGGTCACCGAGGTCGCCCCCGGCCGCCTGCGACAGGCCAACGCGCTACTGCGGATCTCCGAGTCGATGACCGTGATGGGCGGGCCCGCGCTGGCCGGACTGCTGCTCGCGTTCGCCCAGCCGGCGGTGGTGGTCGCCGCGAACGCGGCCACCTTCCTGGCCAGCGGCCTACTGTTGGCCGCCGTCCGGATATCGGGCCGCACCACGACGGGCGGCCGGCCCTCGATGCTGAAGGACCTGCGTGCGGGCTGGCGGGAGTTCGCCTCCCGCCAGTGGCTGTGGGTGGTGATCGTGGTGTTCGCGCTACTCGGCCTGAGCATGTTCGGGCCGTACACCGTGCTCAGCGCCACCGTGCTGGCCGAGACGCACGGCGTCTCCGCCTATGGCCTGCTGGTGGCCGTGTTCGGCGCCGGCGCGGTCGCCGGCGGCGCGTTGGCCCTGCGCCGCTCCCCCAGCCGGCCACTGCTGGCCGGCGCGCTGGCACTGTTCGCGTACGTGCCGCAGTTTGCGCTGATCGCCCTGGGTGCCCCAGTCGGCTGGGTGGCCGCCGGCATGCTCATCGCCGGCGGCGGCCGCTCCTACTGGGCGGTGATGTGGTCGACCGCGGTGCAGTCACATGTCCCACGGTCCGTTCTCAGCCGGGTCTCCGCCTACGAGATCACCGGCTCGATGGTGCTCAACCCCCTCGGCCGCGCCATCGCCGGGCCGATCAGCGACGCCGTCGGGGCCAGTGCCGTGCTGCTTGCGGCCGGCCTGTTCGGGGCCGCCGGATGCGCGGTCCTGGTCTCCGTGCCCGCCGTCCGCGACCTGCGCCCGGCCGCGCCACACCCGACACGCTCCCCCCGCCCGATCTGATGGCAGCCGGCTGGTTCCGTCGTCCCTCAGCTGTCGTCGTGGAGATCCCGGCGCTTGTCCTGGAGCAGCCGCGCCTGGGATTGATGAAGGCCGCCTTGAACTCCCCGCTGGACCGCAGCACGCTCCACAGAGGACAGTTGACGAGTGCTCGGATCGATCAGTCGATCGCCGGTAAGACATCCTTGCCCTGACAAGCACTTCGACGCGGCGCCTGCGCGCCACACCACCCGAACGGCGGCACGACAGGCAAGATCACCGTCGTATGGCGCCAGGCGAGGCACGGCGGGGTCGACACGAGCTTCCACTACGACCGCAACCGGCTGGTCTCCGCCAGCTCGCAGGGCGTCACCGACGACTACGACTACGACCCGTACGGCCGGCTGCGCACCATCACCACCGGCGACACGCTCATCGCCAAGTACACCTACGACGGCTTCGACCACACCGTGCAGAATCGGAAGCTGCAGCGCAGCGGTTCCACCACGACCACGAAGTACGCCTACGACCCGATGGACCGGCAGGTCAGCCGGACCGAGGACGGCGGCAAGGAGACCGACCTCGCCTACCGCGGGCTGACCGACGACATCCAGACCGAGTCCGTCGGCGGCAAGGTCACCGTCGCGCACCTGTACGGGCCGAGCGGCCAGCACCTGTCGCAGGTGACGTACAAGGACGACGACCAGCAGGAGGCGTCCTACTACGGCTACAACGCCCACTCCGACGTCGAGACCCTGACCGACGAGAAGGGCGACACCCGCGCCACGTACGGCTACACCGCGTACGGCCAGACCGACGACAAGCAGACCACCGGCGTCGACAAGCCGGACATGTACAAGGGGGCGCTGTCCGACCTGGGCATGACCACCGACCCGTGGACGATGAACCGGTACGCCTTCGGCGGCGGCAACCCGATCAGCAACGTGGAGCTCAACGGCCACTGCTGGGACTGGCTGCAGGGTGCCTGCGACGTGGCCAGCGACGCCGGCAACTGGATCTCCGGCAACGCACACGCGATCGGCGAGACAGCGCTGGGCGTGATCGGCGGCGGCCTGCTCACCGGCGCCAGCCTCAGCCTGGACGTGATCGGTGGCGGCCTGTGCCTGACCGGCATCGGGTGCCTCGCCGGTGCGCCGCTGGCGGCGGTCGGGGCGTTGGGCGCGGCGACCGGCATCGCGCTGGCGGGCGTCGGGGCCGCGGCGATCGGCGAGGGCATCAGCCAGATGCACTCGACCAGCAGCTCAAGCTCCAGCAGCAGCAGCAGTTCCTCGTCGGGCAGCGGCCTGCGCACACCGCAGGCCGGCGCGACCGACAACGGGCCGGGCAGCTGGGTCAAGATCAACCGGGGTGGCAGCCCGGGATCCACGGCCTACCAGGAGAAGGCGACCGGCGTCGAGCAGGGCAACGAGTACCGGGTCAACGGCGTCGACTTCGACGGCTACGACAACGGAACCCTGTTGGAGGCCAAGGACAACTACGGCTCCTTCCTGGACAAGAACGGCAACTGGCAGTGGTGGTTCAAGAACGTCACCAAGAAGGGCGAGACCGAGTCCGGCTACGACAAGCTGATCGGGGAAGCGCGCCGCCAGCTGGAGGCCGCCGACGGGAACCCGGTCGAGTGGCGGGTGTCGGACCCGAAGCTGCAGTAGGCGCTCAGCGACTCGCTCCGCCAGGAGGGCATCGATATCCGGTTAGGGTCTGCCCATGATTCGGTGAGCACGTGCTGGTGCGGGTCATGTGGGGACCACGTGAGGAATCCGCGCAAGAGGTGACCGACCGGTTGCTGGCCGCGCTGCGCGCGCTGGCCGCCGTCGACGGCGACCTGCTGGGCCGCTGGGTCTGGCCGCAGGAGAACGACCAGGGCGGGGTGGACCTCCACCCGCTCGACGACCCGGAGTTCGCGCTGTCGGTGATCCGGGCCAGCGAGGCGAAGCCCCCGCAGACGGGCTACTCGGCGCGCGGCTGGAACGGCCGGCGCGGCGCCGGGGAGGTCAGCTTCAAGGTCACCGCCGGCAGCCGGAGCAAGGTCACGATGAACCTGGCCTATCTGGAGTTCGCGCCCCAGACGCGGGAGGAGGCCGAGCACTGGGCCGATATCGCCGAGCCGGCGTTGTGGGCACTGGTGTCGGCCTGGCAACCCGATCACGGCAGCGTGTGGACCAAGGCGGTGGTCGACGCGCAGCAGCCTGCGGTGCGTGACCCCTTCGCCGGATACGTCACCTACTTGTGCGCGGGCCGCCTGGCCGACGACCTGGCCGGCGGCACGAGAACATCGGACGGCGGCGTGGTGTTCACCGCGTCGTCGCTTGAGGACATCGTCGTCGGCCCGATCGACACCGCTGCCAGCCCCGCGACCGTCACCCTGAACCAAACCCCGGACAGCGCTTTCCAGGGCGCGCCGCTGGTCGTGTCGCCGACCGCCGACGCCGGGCCGGTCGTCGCCGCCCAGCCCGCGCTGAGCCTGTCCACCACCGCCGTCTTCGCCGTGGACGCCGGCACGCTGCACGCCGGCGCTTCCGGCACCGTCGCCGGCAGCAACCTCGCCGACGTCGCCGTCACCCCCGACGGCTCCGTTCTCTATGCCGCCGCCGGTTCACAGACCTCCGCCGCCGGCTTCGCCACCGCCGCCCGTGGCCTGGCCTTCTCCACCGACAGCAAGGAGCTGGTCGTCATCGTCGACGGCGCGGACGGTCCCGCGCTGAAGGTCGTCGACGACCCGACCGAGGCCTGCGGCCTGCTCTGCTGATCGCGCATGATCCGCAGGTCCATGACAACGACACCCGCGTCGATCCCGCGCGGGTGAGCTGGGGAAATCCCGTTGTGCGTGGGCGTTGATCGGGAACAATCTGCGCCCATGGATCTGGAGGAGTTGTCGGCCCGACTCGACTCACTGGCCTATCCGGCACGCCAGCGAGTCCTCGCCGACACCGCACGCTCGCTGGCCGGGTCGCCGACGCTGACCGCCCTGCTGGCCGAACTGGAGGCCCAGCCCGGCATCGCCCGCATGTGGGCCGTGACCATGGCGGTCGTCGCGGGTGACCAGACCTATCTGCAGCGCTGCCTGACCTCGCCCGACATCGCGGTGGCGGAGGCCACCGTGAACCACTGCGTACGGCAGGGCCTGCACCTCGACGTGATCGCGGCCGTGCTGCCGACCGCGCCGCTGGCCTGGCGGCGCTCCCTCTACCGTGCCATGCGCGGCAGCGAGAGCCTCGACTGGGCGAGCGGCCTGATGCCTTCGGTGCGCAAGCGGTTCGGCGACCACGAGGCGGCCGCCGTGCTGCCGGCATGCGACGCGGACACCGTCAGGGCGCTGCTGCCCGACTTGGACTTCGCGGTACTGAACGTGGACCTGCTCGCCCGCCGTCATCCGACCGTGCTGCTTGATCACCTGCGGCGCCGGCTGACCGGCGCGGGCGAGACCGCACGCGCCACCGTATGGGCGCGCTTCAGCCCGGCGGTCGGCGATCTTGCCCGGCACGATGTCGGGCAGGTCCTCGACCTGGTGGAACGCCTGGGCCCGGTGACCGGGCTGCCGACCGGGGCCGGCCGCTGGCTGGTCATGCTGGCCAAGGCCGACCCGGAGCGGGTGGCCGCGATCCTCGCCGACCCCGATCGGCGGATCCGGTTTCAGCCCAGCCGCGGCCTGTGCGAGGCATTGCGGCAGGCGTCGGACACGTCCTTGGCCGCACTGGTGCGTGCCACGATCGGCGACCATGGTCGCCTGACCACGCTGCTGCGCCGACTCCCGCCGTGCCGGCGGACCGCGGTGTTGGACGGCGCACTGGCTGGCCGGGACATGGTCGCGGCCGGACTGCCCACCTCGGTGTTGGATCTCCTGCCGTGGCCGGCGCGGCATGCCCACGCCCGCCTGCTGCTGACCACTCGGATCGTGGCCGACGACCCCCGGGCCCTGCTGGAGGTCACCGCCAGGCTGCCCTGGGCGGAGGCCGAACCGGTGCTGCGCGCGCGGACTGCCCGCTCGGTCGCCGCGGAGCGTGAGCACGCCTACGTGCTGCTGATCGGCGCGGCGAGGGCCACCCGTGACCCGAGCACGCTCGGACAGGCGTTGGCGTCGTTGACCCGACTGTCCAACGAGCAGGATCCGGTCCGCCGCGCCGCACTACAGGCGATTGCCGCGATCCCCGCCGGGCTGCTCGCACAGTCCGGCCTGTCGCAGCTGGAGAAGATCGCCACCGACGCCCTTGAGGCCAGGGACGCGTCCTGGACCACGAGGCAGGCCGTGGAAGCCGTTGCCATGAGCTTGATCCGACACGGCGCGACGACGACCGCATCCCCCGTGCTCGACTGCGGTCTGCGGATCATGGACCTGGCCGGCGGGCACAACCGCACGCTCAACCTGCACGCCCTGGACCGGAACCTGCCGCACGGCGCGGAACACACCGTGTTCCAGGTGCTGCGGCCACGCATCGCCGCCGACGTGCGAGTGGACCGCTACGAACTCGCCCTGTCACTGGCCGCGGGCCTGCGGCGACGCGCCTGGGCCATGCCGGACCTACAGAACTACCTCGGCACGGCCGTGACCGCCGCGGACGACAGCACGGTCCGGCGCGCGATCGACCTGTGGTTGGCGCCACCGGCCACACGGTCCGAACGAGTCGAGATCGTGTTCGGCCGCGACCCGTCGACGATCACCGTCGGCTCGGTCGCGGACGCGATCAGCTGCCGACGCACCGATCTGCTGGATCGCGTGCTGGCAGGGCCGGTGCATGGCCGGTTCGTCAATCCCGGCGTCCGGCTCGTGCCGATCTTCGACGACTCGCTGCGGCACTGGCTGCCCCGTCAGGTCGCCCGCTATGCGGAACTGTTGACCGACCTGGCGACCGCACCGGAAAAGACTGTCTGGGAACGAACAGCCGCCGTGCGGCGGCTGGGCCGCCTGCCCGGGGCAGGAGCCGACGCCGTGCGCCCGTTCCTCTCCGACGACGAGGTGGCCGTGGTCGAAACCGCCCTGGCCGCCTTGGCCTGGACCGATCGTCCCGACCAGGTGCTGGGCGAGCTGCTCGGCTACGCCGACACCGATCGTGCCCGGGTCGCGGTGTACGCGGCGACTCGCTGCGCCCGCGCCGTCGCACCGGACGTGCTGCTGGCTGCGCTGCGGCCGGTGCTCGCCGGCCGAAAGGTGACCTCCCGCAAGGAGGCCGTGCGGCTGATCGCCGAGCATCGCACGCCTGGCGCGGTGGACGAGTTGACGGCATTGTGGGCCGATCCGGAGCTGCACCGCGATGTCCGGCGCAGCATCGAGTCGGCGGCGCGGTGGGTGCTGGACGACGATCGCATGTGGACGGTGGCTCGGCTCACCTGCGAGTCCCGCCCCAGCTAGGGAATTCTCGGTTATCAAGCGAGTCGCGCGATAATTACGCTCATCTACTTGGTACATTTACTACATAAAGCATCTCATGTGCCCCTGAGCCTACAAAAACGCCGGATGTCGGGTTAGCAAGCTTGTTTTAAGCCAACTGAAAGTAGTGTTTGCGCTGAGCGGGACCGCGGCGGCGCGGCATCGCTGGCGACCGTGATCACGACCTGGACAACACCGCCACCTGGCGCTCAGCGGTCGACGGGCTGATCACCGCCTGCGCGGTCACCGGCGACCCCGCGCCTCTACGTGCCGCGGTCGCGGCGTTGGCCGGCGCGGACGACGTCATGGATCTTGATCGCGACCTGCCGGCTCAGCAGCGGGTGAGCTACCTGGTGAAGGGCCTCGCCGCACGCGTCGACGTGTCCGGTGAAGCCCTGCGCGGTGCGGCGGAAGCGCTGTCCGAGGCGCTGGTCTCCACTACGGACCACCGAACCGACGGGCTCACGCTGGCCGTGGCCGCGCTGCCCAAACGGGGCGACCTACTGCCGGCGTTGCGACGGATCGCCACGCTCGCGGATCGGCCGGTGCTGGCGTGGTGCGTCACCGACCGGGTGGAGAACTGGCTGGCCGCGCACGATCCGGGACGTCCGTCGTTGCTGTCCACCGCCCGCGACCTTTCGACGACGGCCGCCGGTGCGCTGCTGGCCGCCGGCATCTCCAACCTGGCCGGCCAGTACGCGGGCTGGCCGGCGCCGTGGCGTGATCTCGTGCTGGAGCTGCGCGAACACGCCGACCCCGATGTACGCGAACGCGCCCGACGAACTGCCATGGCACCCGAATGACGCGGTCATCGCCGTGCTGATGCATGTGGCGTCACAAGGCCCGCACGACGCTGCCCAGAAAGAACCGGCCGGGGTTGTCGAATCCGGGCCGTCTCGTTCGTCGCACAGGTGAGACAGCACCCGCCGGGGCGCCGTCACGACCCACAGGAGAGACCGATGTCGCACCCGCAGGCCAAGGTCCACCGCATGTTCGAGCTCATCGAGCCGATCGCCACCGTCTCCTACTCCGAGGCCGCGAACGAGCCGTTCCTGGCCGTGGGCATGCGCAACTTCTGGGACTGCTATTTCGCCGGCCGCGCCGCTCCGCTGGGTCTGGCGCCGGCCGAGGTGGTGCACGCGGTCTTCTACAACTTCGCCGACGGCGAGGTGGCGCGCCACATCCCGTGGGTCTGGGGGAAGGTCACCCCGCAGGAGGCGATCGCCCTGCGCGAGCAGGGCAGCACCGCCGCGCTGCGGCACAGGCTCGGGGAGCTGGCCGACTCCCCCGATCTGGCGCGGGCCGCCGACATTGCCGTCCGAGCTGCGGTCAGCGCGCCGACCGACGGCCGGGCGCTGTACGCCGGACTCCGGGCGCTCGATGTGCCCGAGGAGCCGGTGGCCAGGCTCTGGCACGCGGCGACGCTGCTGCGGGAGCACCGCGGGGACGGCCACAACGCCGTCCTGCTCGCCCACGGCATCGGCGGCACCGAGGCCCACGTCCTGCTCGCCCTCTCCCTCGGCATGCGGGCGGAGGAGTTCGGCCGCATCCACCACCTGCCCGCAGCGCAGCTGGGCGCCGTCGTCGACGGCCTGCGCGCCCGCGGCCTCGTGAACGCCGCCGGCGGCTTCACCACCGCCGGCCGGGAGATCAAGGAGCGCATCGAGGCCCTCACCGACGAGCTGGCGGCGCCGGCCTACGACGTGCTCAGCACGGACGACCTCGACGAGCTGATCACGACGCTCGAACCGCTCGCCGCCGCCGCGCAGTCCGCCGACCACTGAACGCTGCCCAGCTCGGCAAGCTCCACCGATCGCTCGCCGTCGACGACGAACCGGTCGACGTCGCGGATTTTCTCGTTTACCCGGCCGACTCATCCGTAGCGCTGGCCAGAGCACGATTGTTCAGCACGGGATAGAAGACCAGCGTGACCAGAATGAGAAAAACACCAGCGGCGACATACGAGACCTGGACGGCGAACAAGCTGGCGAGAATGCCGCCGAGTCCCGCACCGACCGGTCCCCCGGCCATTACCACCAGTCTGCTCGACGAGAGCACCCTCCCCAGCAGGTCACCAGGCACGATCTGCTGACGCAGGGTGCTCACCACGACTTTCTCCGCGGTCATCAGCGCACCGGTCGCCATCATCATCGCGGCCGCAATCCACACATTGGCGACAAGTCCGAGAACCAGAATGGCCGCGCCTACGCCGGCTTTGCCCGCGAGCATCACCGCGCCAGGGCCGAATCGCCTGCTGACGGCCGCGGCGGCCAATCCCCCGACCGTCGCGCCGACCGTGGTGGCCGTCAGCAACAGACCGAAACCGAAATCCGGAAGTCCCAGGACCTCCTTGGCCAACAGCGCGAGCATCGCGAACTGAGCGGTGACGGCCACGTTGCCGAGACAGGAAACCGTGGCCAGCGCCCGCAGGGTCCGGTTGCCGAACAACCACCGAATGCCCTCGACGATGTCGCTCCGCACACCCTTACGCGAAGCGTCGGGCGTCTCTTTCGGCTTGGCGTCCGTCCGAATCGAGAAGATCAACAGGCCGCTGGCGGCGAACGAGAGAGCGTTGCCGGCGAACGGCAGGAAGTTCCACACGCCGAACAGCGCGGAGCCGAGCGGAGGCCCCACGAAGTCCTCACCGTTGCTCTCCGCCGCGGCGATCCGCCCGTTCGCCGTGGCCAGGCTCCGCGGATCCCGCGACACGAAGTCGGGAATGGCCGACTGAGCGGCGAGGTCGAAGAAGACCTGGCCGATGCCCAGCAGGAACGCCGCGAGCACCAGCCATACCAGGTCTACCCGCGCGGTCAGGATCAGCACCGCGAGAGTGACCATGACGACGAACCGGCCCAGGTCGGCCCACACCATCACCCGCCGGCGGTCCAGCCGGTCCACCACCACACCGGCGTGCAGCGACAGCAGCACCCAGGGAATCTCGGCGGCCATGACCACGAAGCTCAACGCCATCGGGCTGCTGGTGCTCCGCAGGACCAGCAGGGGCAATGCGGCAGCGTGCATGCCGGTGCCGATGGCCGACACGAGCGTGGCGCCGAAGAGTCGGTGGAAGCGACTTCCCAGTCTCACCCTGGCGTTGCCGGATTCCTTCGTCGACACTCCGAGAATTCCTCCGGCCAGACTTTCACAACAGAAGACTCCACTGCCGACTACCGCGCTCCCAGAACCCGTCCACCTCGGCAAAGTCCCACGTAACCCGATTCTCAGCCATGCTCATCTACGGGCTGGCACCGTACGCGGCCGACTTTCGCCGGCCACTCCCGAGGTCGACCGCGGGAGCGGCCGGAAAAGCCGCTCGGAGGTCCAGCCGGGCCCCCTGCGCCGGTGGCTGGACAAACCCCGCCTGCTAACTACACCTGCTCGGCGTCGACCGTCGTCGCGGGCTGACTGCCGGGCTTCCGGCGGTCCTCGAACTTGATGCCGCACTTGCCGGCCAACGCGACACCGGCACCGACCGTGGTGGCCACCGGAGCGACCAGAGCCGCCACCAGCCCGAGAGCCACCGGCACCTCCAACACCACGTCGTCCTTGCTGTCCCGCACCACCACGCGACGGTTGATGCCCTCGCTGACCAGCCCGCGAACGGCGTCGACCACCGAGTCGACGGCGGTACGGGTGTACTCGGGCTTGGATTCGCTCATGACTCTCCTCGAACTGCGGATGTCCCCTTGCACCTCCAGCGTGCCCGCGGCCGGCCACGCTGCCATCAGGGTTTCCCCTGATCCGCGCCTGATTCCCCCGCGGGAACGGTCCCGAGGTGCGGATCAGGGTCCTTCCCGGGCAGGCCGCGGCGTCGCCTAGCCGGCTACTCGCCGAGCATCGAGCGGCGGATCTCGGCCAGCCGGTCCTTGCCCGCCTGCTCACGGTCGGCGATCTTCTTGTCCAGGGCTTCCGCCGTGTTCTCCGTGCCCAACCCGGCCAGCTCGGTCGAGCCCAGCGATGTCGTGTACCGGCTCTCGATCTTGTCCCGGACGAAGTCGAAGCCGGGCACGCCGCTCTCGTCGTAGTCCGGATCGGGCAACGACGGCGCGGGGACCACGAGCGCGGTGGTCGAGGTGTCGTCGACGACCTCGCCGTCCACCACGTCACGCTCCTGCTGGTGCTCGTCCATCGTCGTCTCCTCATGGCCGGTCTGACCTCCGACCTTAGCGCCAACCGAGCCGCCGATGCTTGGCCAGCAGTCGCTAGCTCGTCGCGCCGGTGTACCGCTTCAAACCCTGCCGCCACACGACTGTCGCCACCACCACCGCGATGACGCTGGTCCCCAAGGCGGCCACGACGGCGGTCACGTCGAGTGTGCCGGCCAGCGCTCGGGCCGGCACGGTGGCGATGAGCGCGACCGGCAGGACGTAGGTGAACAGGAGCCGGACCGGACGGGCGTAGATGTCGGCCGGATAGCGGGCCAGCTGCCAGGTGTTGCTGAACAGGCTGTGGAGATCGAGGCGAGGCGCCCAGAAGGCGATGCTGCCGAAGATCATGCCGACGGCCCACATCGTCGCGGTCGCGGCGATCACGAGCACCAGCCAGAGCACAACGGCGCCGAGACCGGGTGGGTGGGCGCTGAGGCCGACGACGACCAGCCCCAACGGGATCTGCACGCCGGCGAGCGGCGTGGCGGTGCTCAGGCTGACCAGGAACATGCTTGGCGCCGGCCGCAGCAGGTGGTGGTCGAGCCCGCCGTCACGGACGCCACGGGTGGGGAACGCGGCGAGGTTGGGGTCCACGAAGGTCGCCTTGATGCCGCTGAGCAGCTCGAAGGTGCCGATCAGGATGATCACGTCGGATTCGCTCCAGCCGACGAGGCTGTCGGTGCGGGAGAAGATCACCAGCGTGGTCGCGATGGTCGACAGCAGGGCGACCACGGCCAGCCCGGTGTCGAACAGCAGGTTCACCCGGAACGCCACGGTCTGCCGCAGCGACAGGGAGAAGCCGATGCCGAGCAGACGCAGGAGTCTCACGGCTCACGCCCCGACGACCGAGTAGCGGCGGATGCCGCGCCGCCAGACGACGGCGGCGAGCCCGGCGAACAGGCTGCCCCAGCCGAGAAGCAGCAGGTAGCCGGCGCCGACCGGGGCGCCGGTGGCGATGTCCGCCGGCAGGCCGAGCATCGCGTAGAACGGCAGCGCCAGGGCGATCCAGCGCCACGGCTCCGGCAGGTCGGCGATCGGGGCCGCAGTGCCGCCGAGCAGGTAGGCCAGGATGTGGGAGAAGGCGACGATCGCGTGCACCCGCTCGGTCCAGAACGCCGTCAGCGCCAGCAGCCATGTCCACAGGAACCGCACGATCGCGGCGCCGAGCAGCGCTGGCACGGCCAGCAGCAGCGCGGACGGCCGGTAGCTCGCGCCGGCGACTATCGCCACCACAATGGTCAGCGGCAGGCCGAAAAGCCCGAGCCAGAGCCGGATCGCGATGTTCTCGCCGGCCGGGCCGATGATCACCGGCTGCGGCTTGAGCAGGTCGTGGCTGATCCGGCCGTCGTACACCGCCTCGGAGAAGGTGTAGTCCTCGAACGAAGCCGTCACCAGGTACACGCCGACCAGCGCGACGAAGTAGTTCACCGTGTTCCGGTCGCCGGGCAGCACCGCGGTCCACACGACGAGGCCGATCAGCGGCCCGATGGCGTAGTTGACGGCGAGCGTCGCGGCGAACGTCCATGAGCTCGCCCAGTCCAGGAACTGGTTGCGGACCCGGAGCCCGAGCAGTCGAGCCAGCCGGGCGGTCATACCCCCTCCCGGTAGGCGAGATCGATCACTGCCTCCAGCGCCGGCTCCTCCACGGAGAGGTCGACGACGTCGATCGCGCGCAGCAGGGTCGACGTCACCTCGGCGACCTGGTCGCGCGGCACGCGGAGCTCCCAGATGTCGTCGTGGGCGGCGACAACCTCGGCCACGTCGAGGAAATCCCACATGGTGGCCGACGGGGCGGTGATCCGGATGATCTTGCACGGTGCCAGCCGGACCGCCAGCCGCTCCCGCGGACCGTCGTAGCGCACGCTGCCGTGGTCGATGAGGATCAGCCTGCGGCACAACGATTCCACGTCGGCCATGTAGTGGCTGGTGAGCAGGATCGCCGCGCCGGTCTCGGCGGCGTAGGCGGCGAGGAACCGCCGGATCGCCGCCGCCGCGGAGACATCGAGGCCAAGCGTGGGCTCGTCGAGGAACAGCACCCGCGGCCGGTAGAGCAGCGACAGGGCAAGCCCGGCGCGCATCTTCTCCCCCAGGCTCAGCGCCCGCAACTGCCGATCCAGCAACGGTTCCAGTTCGAGCATGACCACCAGCTCGTCGAGGGTGCGCAGGTACTCGGCCCCGGGGATCTCGTAGAGCACCTTCTGGTACAGCAGGGAATCCAGCAGGGTCAGCTCCTGCTGCCCGCCGGTGGGCTGGCTGCCGCGGACCAGCGCTATCTGCTTGAGGAACGGCGTCTGCCGCCGCCACGGCGTGTGGCCCAGCACCTTGACGTCGCCTCCGGTGGGGTGCAGCAGGCCGGACATCATCTTCATGGTGGTGGTCTTGCCGGCGCCGTTCGGTCCGATGAAGCCGACCACCTCGCCGGCGGCGACCTCGAACGACACACCGCGCACGGCGTGCACGTCACGAAAACGTCTATGCAGCACCGATTTGAACGCCGCAGCCAGCCCCGCCTCCCGGACCGGCACGCGGTAGGTCATGGTCAGGTCGTCGACGACGACGGCCGTCACGTCCATAGCTGCTCCAGCGGCAGGTCGGCGAACAGCGCGTCCCAGGCCTCGTCGTCGCCCTGCCAGCGGCCGGGCAGCAGCGGGACCTCGCGGAAGGCGATTCCCGGCGGCAGCTGGTCGAGATCGGCCGGCGGCGTGCGGCCCAGCCACAGAATCGCGAAGTCGTGGCCGGGATACCGGGTCGCGATGAGGTCGCGGAGCTCGACGATGTCGGCGACCTTCTCCACGCCGTTGGCGTCCTGCCGCACGTACAGCACACGGGCCGAGGACGCCGTCATCTCGCGCCAACGCTCGGCGAGGAAGGCGAACTTCTCCTGCGCCTTGGGAAGTTGCGCCTCGATGTCCGCGACCGTGAGCGGCTGTCCCTCCTCGGCGTGGAACTCGTGGTAGAACTCCATGCCGGCGTGCAGGTCCAGCGCGCCGTCGCCGTCGCTGGTCAGCGCCATCCGGCCGGACCGGAGCACCTCGCCGAAGTCGGTGGCGATGGCGTTCCGGACGTAGACCAGATCGATCTCCAGCCAGTCGAAGAAGTGCGCGCCGTCCTGACCGAGGATCCGACGGATCTGGTAGGTGGACTCGCAGTGCTGGCCGAGTCCGACACACAGGTCGAACGACCTCATGCCGGCTCCTTTCCGAGCGCCCGGACGCGCCGGCGCAGGGCATCGTGGTCGAGCAGGTCGCACTCGATGCCGTGCTGGCGATCGAGCGCGAGGCCAGCGAGCCGGCCGGATCCGCGCCACTCGACCGGTTCCAGCGCGGCGATCGGGTCCCGGTACGCCTCGTCCATCGACACGATCTGCCAGCCGGCGGCCCACAGCGCCGCGGCCGCGTCGGCGATGAAAAGCGCGTTCACATCGTTCTCGTGCAACAGGAACACGTGCGCCGGCGACCGCCCCAGCGCCCTGACCGCCAGCTCGTCGTAGAACTCCGCCGGCCCGAGCAGCGATTCCACGTAGACGTCACGCAGGGCGTCCAGGCCCATATCGGGTGTCGCGAGGGACTCCAGCAGCCAGTCCAGCGTCGGCACGGTGATGTAGGCGTTGGACCACCCCTGGTCGGCCAGCGCCGCGCTCACGGCCGACCGCTTCGCCGGATCGGCGTCGCCCTCGTCGATGTACGGGTAGCGGAACCAGGGCCGCCGGCCTTCACGGTCGGTGAACCAGGCCGCGGCCCGGTCGAGGTCCGCAAGGTAGTCCTCGACCGAGGTCTCCGACAGCGCCGGGTGGCTGTAGCTGTGGCTGCCGATGACATGCCCGGCCGCGGTGTAGGCCTTGATCCGCGCCTCGCCGCCGACGCCGCGTGGCTCCCGGAGGCCGCCGACCACCACGAAGAACGCCGCCTGGTCGATGCCCGCCCGGGCCAGGTTCTCGATCAACGTCTCGGTGCGCCGATCGGGCGAGAAGAAGGCGCCCGCGTAGTGCGGCACGTCGTCGAAGCTGAAGGCAATCCGTTTCACAGCCGCCCCTCTTCCAACACCGGAACCCGCACGTCACCGGTGCGGTCGAGCTTGTTCCAAGCCGCGCTGCGGCCGGTCAGCACTCGGTACCAGGCGACCCAGGTCACCAGCGAGCTCACCATCGGAACGACCATTGTGGACAGCAGCCCCGACTGCGTGTCCGGCAGCCCGGCGGCCGCCCGCCCCTCGGCATCGAGCGAATGCGCGAACCTTCGCGTCACCCGCAGGTAGACGTAGTTCAACAGCAGCACCGCGATCGCCACCAGCAGCACGGGCGCGGGCCCTTCCCGGACCAGGATCAGGACGGCCAGCACCGGCAGGAAAACGGTGCCCAGCACCGAGAACAACGGCAGGATCGAGTGGTTCCACAGCATGTAGCACCACATCAGCGCCATCGAGTCGCGGCGCCGCAACGCCGGTCCGGCCGTCTTCAGCATCACCTGCGTCTTGCCGGTCGCCCAGCGCAGTCGCTGTTTGCACAGACTGCCCAGTGTGTCCGGCGCCTCGGTCAACACGATGGCCGACGGGCGGTGCACAACCTCGAAACCGTTCATCAGCAACAACATCGTCAGGTGCGCATCCTCGGCCAGCGTGCCTTCCGGGTAGCCGCCGAGCCGGGCGACCGCCCGGCTGCGGAAGGCTCCGACGGCGCCCGGCACCACGGTGATCCGCCGGATCAGAGAGAACGCGCGGCGCTCGACGTTGTTGGCGAACTCGTACTCCCGCACCTGCGCGTCGAAGACGGTCCGGCTGGCGGGAAAGCGGTTTCCGACCAGCATGTGCCCGGAGACCGCGCCGACCCGGCCGGAGTCGAAGCCGGCGAGCAGGCTGGCGATCGTGTCCGGCAGCACCTGCGTGTCGGCGTCGATGGCGACGAAGAACTCGGTGTCCACCACGGTCAGCCCGTGGTTGAGTGCCGCGGCCTTGCCCCGGTTCTGCTGGCCCAGCACCGTGATCACGTCACCGTGCCGGCGGCACAGTTCGCGCATGACCTCGATGGTGCCGTCGGTGGAGCCGTCGTCGACGCAGATGACCCTGGCGATGTCCACGTGCCGCGACGCCAGGATCGACTCCACGGTCTGGCGCAGCACCTTGCGCTCGTTGAAACACGGCACCAGCACGGAGATCCGCCTCGGTGGTCCGGTGACCGGTCTGGTCGCCGCCGGATCGGGTTTGGACGCCATCACCAGCAGGACGAAGCCCTGCACGGACGCGTAAGAGGTGATCAGGGCAAGGAGAACGAAGCCGAAGTCGATGTTCACGGCTCACTGCACGCCGAGGTCGTCGGGCGTGACGGTGACGTCGGCGAAGGCCTCCAGGTAGGTGGTCATCGAGGTGCCGGCCTCGTCGTGGTGCGGCCGACCGTGCTCCAGATAGGCGACGACCCCGAACGGACCGGCGAGGTGCGCGGCCCCGAGGAGGCTGGCCGGCGAGGGGACGTCCGGCCCGGCCGTCCATATGTCGCAGCCGGCCGTGGCGAAGTGCCGGTCGAGGATGGTGACGGTGTGGCGCAGCGACCGGCGCAGGATCGCCAGCTGGCAGTCGTAGGTCCGCAGGTCGTCGAACGAGTGCACGCCGTCGCGGCCGGTGAAGGTGCCCTGCCAGCGGTTGACATCGGTCCCGATCTGCCAGCGGCCGGTGGCCTCGTCCTGGTAGAGCACGCTGGCCTTGCCGTCCCGCCAGGTGCTGTCGGGCAGCGTGCTGGCGTAGAAGGAGGGCACGCGGAGCTGCTGGCCGTCGATGACAACGTCCTCCATCGCCGGGCGGTAGTACTGGAGGTCGATCAGCAGCGGCTCGCCGAACTGGAAGCCGACGAAACCCCACGGGTTGATGACGGCGGCCTGCACCGCGGCCAGGCCGATCGTCTCGCGGTCCTGGAAGAGGTCGAGCACGCCCGTGGCGGCCAGAAACTCCGCGATCGTGCACCGCCTCGGCAGCGGCGCCCCGGTCTCGGCCGACCGCACCAGGCGGCCGGGCTGCCGCACGGCCCAGTAGTCCATCGCCTCGGTGTCGAGATTGACCGTGTACCAGCCCAGGTCGCGCGAGTCGATGCGCGACTCCATGTCGAGCAGGCGTTGAAAGAAGTCCGTCCGCCGCACCGTTTCCATGACTCCTACCTCAGAGGGTTGTCGTGGCGCGCGAGCAGTCGCCGGCTGCCGAAGAGCACGTTGTACTGCTGTGGCGTCTCCGCGTCGCGGGCCAGCGGCGTCAGGCCGTGCCCGGCCAGCTCGGCCACCACGTCGCCGACCAGCCACTGGTCGCGCCAGAAAGCGCTTTCCTCTACTTCGATCTTGAGCACGTCGCACTCGGACAGAAATGCGGCGGAGCCGGACAGCACGGTCCTGGCGGCGCCTTCCACGTCCATCCACATGGCGAACGGACCGGCCGTGTCCGCGAACTCGTGGTCCAAAGTGGTGGCCGCCACGGTCACTTCCTCGTACTCGACGTCGCCGAGCCAGTCGCCGCCGGCGCGGGTGAGCAGCGAGTTGTAGCCCTCGACCCGGTCGTCGCACCAACTGGAACTCTCCGCGACCACGAAGAACGAGACCTCACCCTTCTCCGCGGCCAATGCCTGGCGCCGATATTCGACCCGACCGGCCGCGAAGTCGGTAATGCGTGAAAATCGTGCGTAAACGTAGGGATTTGCCTCGAACGCGACGACCCTGCACTCGGGCAGCGCCCGCGCGACCCGCAGCGACGCGGCCGCCTCATAGGCGCCGGCCTCGACGAAGACGCGGGGTTCCACCCGTAGCACCAGGTCGTGAAATAGATCGTCGAGTTCGGCAACCGTCATTGGCAACAGCTCCACAGCACCGCTCACGAGATCCATACTCAGCCGGTATTCGCGTTTACGTCAAGCGGCCCGACCATTCGCACCAAAATCGCTGCCCGGTTCCCGGCGCTCACATCAGCATTGCCGTGGCAAGCACGCGACATACAAGACACATCAATTTCGGTGTTTTCCCTAGTGGTAGATCAGCCAGCGGCGGGCCGCTCGTCACGTGCGGTCGAGCCGGGCCACCAGTGCGTCGAGGGCCAGGTCGACGGCGAACTCGTACTCGGCGGCGCTGTCGAAGCGGGCGAGGTGAGGGGCGGCGGCGGCGATCGCGGGCAGGCCGCTGCGCTCCAGGACGGTGCGACGGTGGGCGATGCCGTCGGTGTCGGTGGTGCCGAAGGCGGGCCCGGCGTTGACCTCCCGAAGCAGGGCGCCGACGAGGGTTGCGACAAGCATGCGGAGGAGGCGCACGGATTCCTCGGCGGGACAGCCGGCGTCGCGCAGGACCGCCAGCACGGCCTCGACCGGCGCGAGCGCGGCGAGCGAGTCGAGCTGGCGGGTGAGGACGAGGGAAGCGGCCTCCGGATGTGCCAGTGCGGGCTCACGGAAGGCGTACGCGATGGCCCGCAGGTCGGTCCGAAGGTCCCCGGTGCGCGGCGGCGGCACGACGGCGCCGAGCAGGTGTTCGGCGACGGCGTCGAGCAGGCCGTCCTTGCCGTCGACGTGGTTGTAGAGGCTCTTGGCGTCCACCCCGAGCACCCGCCCGACGGCGCGCATGCTGACCGCGCCGACGCCGCCCTCGTCGATGACCCGCAAGGTCGCCCGGACGATGGCGTCGCGGGACAGCTGGCTCTCGCCCCTCGGCGGCCGCCCCCGGCGTCCGGTGCTGGTGGTCATGCCGCCCATGATGCCGGACGGCCTTGGGAAAATCCACAGTGTGGGTATACAGTGCCCGTCATATACCCACACCGTGGATAAAAGGGAGCTCGCCCATGTCCCGCTTCGCCCTGCCGCCCGAGGACGTCCTGCGCGCACGGGAGCGGCTCGTGCTCGACCACTTCCACGACGAGGTCCGTCAGGACTGGGACGCCACCCTCGCGACGTTCCCGCACCCGCACTACGAGCTGATCGCCCAGATGACCGTGCACGACGGCGACACCGAGGTCCGCGGCTACTACCACGACACCCGCGTCGCCTTCCCCGACCAGAACCACGAGATCATCGCGCTGCGCCACGCGCACGACGCCGTGATCGTCGAGTTCTGGCTGACCGGCACGCACAACGGCCCGCTCGGCAAGATCCCGCCCACCGGTTCGCGGCACCGCACCCGGATGACCGCGTACTTCGTCTTCGACGCCGACGAGAACCTGGTCACCGAGCGCATCTACTTCGACCAGCTCACCATCCTCAGGCAGCTCGTCGCCGGGCTGGACAAGAAGAATCCCGGCGACCTGCTCAAGCTCGGCAAGGTGGTGGCCGGCGCACTGGCCATGTCCGGCGGCGCGCCGGACCCGCGCCTGACCGACACCGTCGCCCCCGACCTCGGCGTGTGACCGTGCTCAAGGTCCATCACCTCAACTGCGGCACCATGCGGCCGCTGGCCACGCCCGGCGGGATCGTCTGCCACGTCCTGCTGGTCGAGACCCCGGGCTGCCTCGTGCTGGTCGACACCGGCGTCGGCCTGCGCGACGCCGACGACCCGGCGGGCCGCTTCGGTCCGAGCCGGTTCTACGTCCGCCCCGCCTTCGACCGGGCCGAGGCCGCCGTCAACCAGCTCGGCCGCCTCGGCTTCGACCCCCGCGACGTCCGGCACATCGTGCTCACGCACTTCGACGGCGACCACACCGGCGGCCTGGCCGACTTCCCCTGGGCCCAGGTGCACCTCACGGCCGCCGAGAGCCACGCCGCCCAACACCCCGCCGGCGCCGTGGAACGCGGGCGATACCTTGCCTCGCACCGTGATCACGGTCCGGTGTTGGTGGAGCACACGCCCTCGGCAGGCGAGGCGTGGCGCGGTTTCGCCGGGGCCGAGGAGCTCACCGACATTGCGCCCGGCATCGTGCTCGTCAACCTGCCCGGGCATTCCCGGGGCCACGCCGCAGTTGCGGTGGATGCCGGCGATCACTGGGTGCTCCACGTCGGCGATGCCTTCTTCCACCGCAACCAGATCACCGGGCACGGCCGGACACCCCTCGGCCTCGCCGCGCTGGAGCGCATGGTCGCCCACGACTGGCGCAAGGTCCGCGCCAACCACCGCCGGCTCGCCGAACTGTGGCAGGCGCCCGATTCCGACGTGCTGCTGGTCAACGGGCACGACCCCGAACTGCTGGACCGGGCGTTGAGCCGCTGAGCGGTGGCGCCGGCCGGCGCCACCGCTGCCGGGTCAGCCTGTGGTGGAGATGTCGTCGAGCTGCTCGGCCGCGGGACGCACCGGGTACAGATCCCCGCTCGGCGGGCGCGGGACGCTCGGCAGCGCCGCCCTGGCCTGACGATCACCGGCGTCGGCGGCGGCGTGGACGCTGTCCAGGGCCGCGTACTGGGTGAAGTTGAGATCCGGGTAGTGCCAGTTAACAACGCCGCCGGTCGCCGCCGGCAGCAGGAAGTCGACGGCCTTGAAGATGCTGCCGCCCTGCGGGTTGGTGTAGCCCCAGAGGTCGACGCCGACGTGCCGGCCGAGCTGGGCGAGCCGGGTCAGCGCGACCAGGTTGAACGTCGAGTAGTGGTACGTGCGGGTGCGCGCCACCTCCTCGGGCTGGCTGCCGTCGGCGGCGATCTGATGGTCGACACGGACGGTCTTGGCCTGCTCCACGATGTTCTTGGCCACGGCCGTCTGTCCGGTGTAGAGCGCGGTCGACGCGGTCAGCATGTCCATGAAGGTGCCGTGGTTGTTCTGCGCCGCGGCCTCGTCCTTGCCGTACTGGCTGGTGCGCAGCCAGGTCAGGAAGTCGCTCGACCAGCCCTTGAACCCGCTCTCGTCGCCCTTGGACCAGCCCGGGGCGCCGGTGCCGAGAATGGCGGCGGCGTCGAGCACCTGGGTGAAGGTGTAGGAGAACTCGATGATGCCGATCCCGCGCCCGTCGTTGCGGCACGGGATGCCCTGCGCGAAGTTCAGGTTCGGGTTCATCTTCGTTGCGGCGTCGAGGAACCAGGTGCGCAGGTCGAGCTCCGCGCGCTTGGCGTACTCGGGCTTGCCGGTGTAGTACCACGCCAGCGACAGCTGGTAGATCGCGCTGAACGCCTTGAGGCGCTCGGCCTTGTCAGGCACGGCCGTCGTCTCGGGGTTGAGGACGCCGTCCTTCTGCACGTAGGGACAGCCCATCGGGTTGTCCGGCGTCTTCGGCTTGCTGGGCCACCAGTACGGGGCGAGGCTCAGGTAGTCGTGCTTGTCGCCGCTCGGCGGCACGCGCTCCTTGTCGGCCACGGTCCACGGACCGTCCTTGACCGCGACGTCGGCCTGCTTGAGCAGGTCGGCCAGCGAGGCCTTGGTCGTCCGGTCCCCGAGCAGCAGGGCCAACCTGGTGAGCGCGAGGCGATCCCCGTCGAGGACGACGGTCTTGGGCGGGCAGAGCCGGGACAGCACGGGCAGCGAGCAGGCGCCGCCCGGGTCGATGGTCGCGGGGGCGGCCGACGCGACGCCGGTCAGCGGGAGGCTGAGCACAGCCACCGCGGTGGCCAGCGCGCCGACCCGTCGCAGGGATCTGAGGGACACCACAACCACTCCGTTCACATTCATGAACGCTGGACATATATGTGATTGCCGAGTAGATCCCTGGATCGCGGTGCAGCAGAAGTCGGATGACGGGGCCGTTAACCAACCGTTACCTGGGCCGCCTACTTCGGGCCGACCGCCCGGAGCACGGTGAGCACCAGGGTCCTGGCGACGTCGACGACCTCGTCCAGCGGAACCTGTTCCCTGGGCCCGTGAGCCAGCCGCACGTCTCCCGGCCCGAACTGGAGCGTCGGCACGCCGGCCGCGGCGTAGAGGCGGAGGTCGCTGCCGTAGGGTGCGCCGGATTCCTCCGGGGCTTCGCGGCCCGTGGCGTCCGCGTAGGCGTCCCCGACCAGGCCGCGCAACGGATCCCCCACCGGCAGCCGGCCGCTCGCGAACTGCCCGCCGGTCCAGGCCACGGTGGCCGGATGATCACGCAGCCACGGGTCGGCCGCGCACGTCTCGGCGACACACCGTTCGAGCTGTTCCCTTGCCACGGCGGGGTCTTCGTCCAGGCAGACGCCGATCCGCCCTTCGGCCGTGAGCAGGTCCGGCACGCTGCTGGCCCAGTCGCCGGCACTGAGCTTGCCCACCGACAGCGCGTACGGCACGCGGTAGCCGGCCAGCAGCGGATCGGTCGTCTGGTTGCGAACGGTCTCCAGCCGGGCCAGGGCCCGGTGGATCGGCAGGTAGGCGTCGATGGCGCTGACGCCGGCCTCACGGGTGCTCGCATGCGTGGCCTGGCCGGGAACTTCGATGCGGAAGGTCAACGCCCCCGCGTTGGCGGTCACCAGTTTTCCGCTCGTCGGCTCCGTGATGACGCACGCGTCGCCGGTGTACCCGCGCCGCAGCGTGCCGAACGCGCCGAGGCCGCCATCCTCTTCGCTGACAACGAAGTGCGCCGCGACCCGGCCTCGAAGCTGGACCCCGCTGGCCTTGATCGCCGCCAGGGCTGCGAGGTTGGCCACGACCCCCGCCTTCATATCGCAGGCACCTCGGCCGTGCACGGTGCGGCCGACGGTTCGCGGCGTGAACGGATCACCTTGCCAGCGCCCGGGATCGCCCGGCGGCACGACGTCGACGTGCCCCTGGAGAATCAGCGTCGGCCCGTCGTCCCCGGTCACGCCGACCAGGCCCCAGGCCTCGTCGCGTGGGGCCTCCGACCCCGGGAAGTCCGGATCTGCTTGCAGCTCAGGCAGATCCATGGACCACAGGTCGACGTCGAGCCCGAGTCGGCGCAGGCGCTCCGCGAGCCAGTGCTGCGCCTCCGACTCCGCCGCCGATCCCGTCACGCTCGGAATCGCCAGCAGCTCAAGCAAGTTCTCGGCGATCGCACCTTCGTCGACAGCGTCCAGGGCAGCCGACTCGGCCGGGGTTGTGTTCAAGACACCTCACTGTGCTCGCAGGGATCGCCTCGAATGCTAGGGTCCGGCCGATCACGCACTCAATCGCCATGCATTGCCGACGACCGCCACTTTTTTGCACGTCTTGTTATGCTGCGGCGGTTTTTTGCGTGAGAAGGGACCGCCATGGACAGCATCGACGAGGGCATCATCCGCTGCGTCACCGTGAACGCCCGCAGCACCTACGCCGAGATCGGCGAGGCCGTCGGGCTGTCCCCATCGGCGGCCAAGCGCCGGCTGGACCGGCTCGTCGCCGACGGCGTCATCGCCGGCTTCACCGCCCTGGTCAACACCGAGGCGCTCGGCTGGACCGCCGAGGCCTACGTCGAGGTGTACTGCACCGGCAACCCCACGCCGGCCGTGCTCCGCCGTGACCTGGAGGGCATCCCCGAGGTGATCGAGGCCTGCACCGTCTCCGGCCCCGCCGACGCGCTGTTGTACATGCGCGCCGCCGACATCCCCCACCTGGAGCGGGCGATCCAGCGCCTGCGCGAGAGCCGGGTCATCGACCGCACGGAGAGCGTCATCGTGCTCTCGCGCCTGATCAACCGTCCCCGCTCGACCTGACCGGCCTTCCGGCCTTCCGGTGACGCAACACACCGCCGCACCCCAAACGCACCGCACCAAGGGCCGGTCAGGCACAACCGCTCTGCTCCACCAGACGCTTCGCCGCGGACTCCTCTTCGACGGCTGCCACTGAGCCGTCGAAGGCCTCGTCGTCGGTCATGCCCATGAAGTGGACGATGACCTCGTGGTTGATGAAGGTCACGGCGTTGTGCGCCAACACGTGCTCGAAGTCGTGGGAGTCGCCCCGCTCGGAGGTGATGCCGTAGTCGTCCTTGTGCTCGGCGTAGTGCGTGTTCGGCAGCATCAGCAGCGGAGGTGCCCCTTCGACCGGCCGTTCCCCGCCTCCACCATGGGCCTCGACCAGGCGATCCCGGCCGCTTTCCCCAAATCCCGCCATTCACGAAACACACGATGACGACAATCCCCATGCCCCCACGCTCCCCACAGCAGGGTGTTGCCACAGGTCGCAACCGATGAACGTGGGTACGCCGGACCTCGCCCGGGTCTCGATCTACCGGCAGTAGATCGAGACCCGGGCGGCCGGGATCGGTCAGCGCAGGCCGGGCAGCACCTGCGTGTGCTCGGTCCGCACGGCCTGGAGCGCGTTCGGGTTCAGGCGCAGCAGGGCGAGGATGCTCGGCGCGATCTGCGTGGTCGCCACCGGCGCGGTGACGGTCCAGTGCCCACGGACACCCGCGCCAGAGACGATCAGCGCCACATCGCGGTCGTCGGGGGCGGCGCCGCCGTGTTCGGCGATCTTGGACTTCTTACCGGTGTACACGACGCCGTACTGCACGACCCCGACGAGGTCGGGAACCCGGGGGTCATTGGCCGCAGTGTGGAAATAGGACGGTCCGGTGTGGACGGATTGCAGGCCGGAAGCGGTGAAGGGCTTGGCCACGCCGGTGATGCCGTTGCCGGTGCCGTTCTGGGCGAGCAGATAGTGCCGGGCGAAGTCGAACGCGGCGGGCGAGCGGTCGTTGAGCCACAACAACATCGCGTCGTCGTCCGTCGAGTACGCCACGAGGTCGGCGCTGCCCGGGTGCGCCGCCTTCCATGCGGCGTTCAGGCCGTCCAGCAGCGGGCCGTCGGCGATGCGCGTGAGCGCCGCCGGATCGGTCGGCGACTGGCCGTGCTTGGCGGACAGGATCACCGTGGTCTTGTCGGCCAAGTGACGCTTGGCCAGCTCGGCGGTCAGCGACCCGATCTCGCCGTTGACCGAGTCCAAGGCGCTGGACAGCAGCGGGCCCGGCGTGCCGTCGGCGAGATAGCCCCCGCCGGGCAGCTTCTGCGCGGTGGACACGGTCTGGAAGTTGAGGCCGAACACCGCCGGCGTGCCGACGCGGGTGGCACCGGAGTGGTCGTAGCCGTCGATCTCGTTGCGCACGGCCAAAACCTTGTAGTGGTCGTACTGGCGGGTCGCGATGTTGTCGGTGGTCCAGTCGCCGCCGCCGACGTTGCTGTTGATCTCCGGCGTGAACAGGTCCTGAATGCCCGAGCCGGACGGGCCGTCGAGGATCGCGTACGCCGGGTGCTTGTCCGACCAGGCGGTGCGCAGGCCGGCGGCCCGGGCGACCTCGAAGACCGTGTTGACCTTGAGATACTGGTTGGGCTGCACGGGTTTGCAGGTCGCCGGGTCGACCGGCAGCGCGGACGGCTGGATCAGCGTCTGCGGCTTTCCGGTCATGCCGAGGATCGAGTTCGGCAGCCCGGCCAGGCCCTGGCCGGCGTCGAGGGCGGTCTTGTCCTTGTCCAGGTCCTCGGTGAGGTCGACTTCCGCACCCGGCTTCGCCGTCGCGCAGTCGGTCGTGCCGGCGGGCAGCAACGCGTGGTTGTACGTGGCGTCGTAGTAGATGCCGGTAGCGGCCGGATCTCCGCCGGTGAGCTGGCCGACCATGCCCGGGAACGAATCGGACGGGACGGGCGTCTTGGCGTGCGCGTAGTCGATGCCGTCCCGGGCGAGCGAGGCGAGCGCCGAGTGCGGATGCTGGCGCACGTACCAGGCCAGGTCGGTGGCGTGCAGGCCGTCCACGGAGATCAGCAGCACGTGCCGGTCCGACGGGGCCGCGACGGCGGACGGTCCGACCGCGGTCGCTAACAGGGCCGCCGCGACCGCGGCCACCACTGGTGTTCTGCGCATGCGTTGCACTCCCATCGACAACTACTACATGTAAGTAGAAGTTCTAGGCGACGATGGTGTACGCCACCTGAACGCAGCACGAACCGCGTAAGGCGTCCCGGAACCGCTACATCTGGCCGCATGCTCGAACGACAGCGCGGAGTCACCTCACGACTACACTGCTGTAGTAGCTTGCCGGCATGACCTCGCCAGCCTCGACGCCCCGCGCGCGTCCACAGTGGACACAATCGACGTCAACACCGTTGGCCAGAACGAAGGTTCCGCAGGTGACCCTGATCTTCTGGGTCATCAAGGTGCTGACCACCGGCATGGGCGAGGCGACGTCGGACCATTTCCTGCTCGACTACGCCGATCCGAGCATCGTTGTCAGCGTCGCGTTCCTGACGCTGATCGTCGCGCTGGTGGTGCAGATCGCGGTTCGACGGTACATCCCGTGGCTCTACTGGGCGACGGTGGTGCTGGTGAGCGTGGTCGGCACCATGGTGGCCGACATCCTGCACTACCTGCTCGATGTGTCCTTCGCGGCGTCGACGGTGTCCTTCGCCATCGCGCTGGCCGTGATCTTCGCGGCCTGGTACGGCACCGAGCGGACGCTGTCCATCCACAGCATCACCACGCGTCGCAGGGAGATCTTCTACTGGCTCACCGTGATGGCGACGTTCGCGCTCGGCACCTCGGCCGGCGATCTGGTCGCCGACACCGCGGGGCTCGGCTTCCTCGGCGCCGGCCTGCTGTTCGCCGTCGCGTTCGCCGTGCCCGGGGTTGCCCGGAAAGCGTTCGGCCTGAACGCGACCGTGGCGTTCTGGGCCGCCTACGTCATCACCCGGCCGTTGGGTGCGTCCTTCGCGGATCTGTTCGGCATGCCCACCGAGAACGGCGGTCTCGACCTCGGGCTCGGCGCGGTCAGCCTGGTTCTGACGACGGCGATCGTCGCGCTCGTCGGCTTCCTTTCGGTGACACAGAAGGACTCTGTCACCCCGTGACGCCGGTCCACCTCGGCGACGGCGGGCGCCGAGGTGGACCGCCAGTCAGCGGCGCCCCACCTCGGCCGTCGGCGTCTCCGCATCGGCCTGGACGTCGATCTTGGTGACGGCCAGGTAGGCGACGACACCGGCGATGAGCACTGCCAACGCCAAGCTGACCGGCCCGCCGCCCAGCCCGAGGCCGCCCACATCGGTCGGCTTGCCCAGCCAGTCCGCCACGGACGCGCCCAGCGGCCGTGTGAGCACATAGGCGCACCAGAAGCAGAAGATGGCGTTCCACCGCCACCACCGGTAGCCCGCGGCGGGCACCGTGATCGCCACGGCGAACAGCACGATGGACCAGAAGTAGCCCAGATGCAGCGTCATCGCGGTCAGGTCGCCGGCCGCCGTGCCCAGCGCGAACGTCGCGACCACCGCCGCCCAGTAGAACGCCTCGCGGCGCGGCCGGTCGACGCTGTGGATGGACAGGGTCCGCTCGACGCGGAACCAGATCACATAGACGGCGAGCAGGACGATCCCGTACAGCAGCGCGGAAAGCGTGTACGGGACGTCAAATCCGACATGCAGCACATCGGCGGCCATCGTGCCGAACACGCCCACCATCGCCACGGCGAACCAGTAGGCCCAGGCGTTGTAGCGACGCACCGCGAACTGCACGACCAGCGACACCACGAATCCGACAAAGCCCAGCAGCACGGCCGGAATCGGCGACAGCGCGGTCACCAGGTAGTCCGATGTCGACTCGCCCAGCGCCGTCGACAGGCCCTTGGCGAGCCAGAAGAAGGCGGTGATCTCGGGGACCTTGAGCGCACGGACGAGGTTCCGTGCCGGATGCATGCCGCTTGTCACGCCGAGAGCGTGCCACAGACCGTCGACAGACTTCTACATACGTGTAGTATCCGCTCCGGAGTTAAGATAGCCTTACCAAAGGAGCGTGTCGAGGTGTGGGTCGACGGACTGCCCAACCTGGTCATCGGCCTGCGTGAGGGCCTGGAGATCGGGCTGGTGGTCAGCATTCTGCTGGCCGCCGTGCGCCGCACCGGCGCCGGGGCGTCGGCGGTGTGGCTCGGCGTGCTGGCCGCGGCGCTGCTGTCGCTCGGCTTCGGCGCGGTGCTGGCGTTTTCCCGGGCCGAGCTGACGATCACCGCGCAGGCGGTGTTCGGCGGCCTGTTGAGCCTGGTCGCGATCGTGCTCGTGACGTGGATGATCTTCTGGATGCGGCGTGCCGCCCGCGGCCTGTCCGGTGAGCTGCGGGAGAAGATCGGCCTCGCTGCGGAGATCGGCGCCGGCGCGCTGGCCACCACCGCGTTCCTCGCCGTCGCCCGCGAAGGCCTGGAGACGGCGCTGTTCCTGTGGACGACCGTGCAGGCCTCCGGCGACACGCTCGCGCCGCTGGTCGGTGCCGCGGTCGGGCTGGCGGTGTCGTTCCTGTTGTGCTGGTTGATCGTGCGCGCCAGTGTGCGGGTGAACCTCGGCGTGTTCTTCTCCCGCACGGCGGTGCTGCTCATCGTGATCGCCGCCGGAGTGCTGGCCTACGGTGTCGGCGAGCTTCAGACCGCCGGACTGGTGCCGGGGCGGAACTGGGTGGCGTTCGATCTGTCCACCGTGGTGTCCACCGACAGCTGGTGGGTGTCGCTGATCTCCGGCATCACCAACCTGGCACCGCGCATGACCGTGCTTCAGGTCGCCGTGTACGTCGCGTACCTGGTCACGGTGTTGGTGGTCTTCCTACGCAAGCCCGGCACGGCAGCAGTGCCCGTCGAGCGGCCCGCCCGCCGACTGCCGCGATGGGTGTACGCGACCGCGGCGGTGGTGCTGCCACTGCTGGCTGTCGGGGTGCTCGCGCTGGTCACGTCACCGTCGGGCGATGGCTCGGCGACGCAGGTCACCGTCACGGCCGACGGCTGCGCCAAGGACTGGTCCGGCACGACCGCCGGCTCCTCGACCATCACCGTGGTCAACAAGTCCGGGCACGGCGGCGAGATCTACCTGATCCGGGCCGCTGACGGCGGCGTGATCGGCGAGATCGAGGGCCTCGGCCCCGGCACCCGCCGGTCTCTCACCGTCGACCTGCCAGCCGGCCAGTACAGCTGGCGCTGCCTGGTGCCGGGCGAGCTGGACCAGGTCTCCCCCGTCGCCGCCGTCACCGGTGGATCCGGCGGGACGGTGGTGCCGGCGGTCGCGCCGGTGTCGGACAAGGACCTCAAGCAGCCGGCGGACTCGTTCACGTCCTACCTGACGGACAAGCTGTCCACACTGGACACTCAGACCGGCGACCTCGCGGCCAAGATCACCGCCGGCGACATGGACGGCGCTCGGGCGGCGTGGCTGGCGGCGCAGCAGACCTGGGAGCGGCTCGGCGCCGCGTACGGGCAGTTCGAGGACCTCGGCGTGTCGATCGACGGCCTACCGCAGGGCCGTCCCCAGGGCGTCGAGGATCCCGGCTTCACCGGCCTGCACCGCGTCGAATACGGCCTGTGGCACGGGCAATCCGCCGCCCAGCTCGCACCGGTCGCCGCGAAGCTCCAGCAGGACGTGCAGGCGCTGCGTCAGAAGCTGTCGTTCGATCCGGCCGACCTGCCGCTGCGGGCGCACGAGATCCTGGAGGACGCGTTGCGGCGCATCCTCAACGGGCAGACCGACCAGGGGTCCAACTCCACGTTCACGCTGGTCGCGGCGGATGTCGATGCTACCAACGCGGTGCTGGACCGGCTCCAGCCGCTGGTCGACGCCCGCAAGCCGGGCCTGATCGCGACGGCCCGCACTCAACTCGCGGCGGTGGAGGCGGCCTGTCAGACCGGCAGCCGGCAGCTGGTCGACGCCCGGGTCGGCGCCGCCGTGGAAACGCTGTCCGCCATCCCCACCCTGCTCGAAGTCCGCGCCAGCTGAATCTGTTTCACCTGAAGGAGTCCCTGCCATGTCGCTGAGCCGTCGCCGCTTCCTCCTCGGCTCGGTTAATCACAGGATCAGGCAGAGCCATTTACCTCCTAGACGGAGCCTTTAACCGTGGGCCTTGGAAGAGGCCACTCTGAGTAAAGTGACACATATTACTGTATTGTACCATACTATGTAATCAGCTCCAAATATGGGGTATTAAGCTCATCTCCCGCGACGACGTTCGGAGCTGCGTATTAAGCCTTGCTATTCGTATCGTTTTCACCCAACATGCGCAACATACCTCAAAATTTCAAGCAGGACACACCAGCTTGCGACTACGTATTACAAAGACGGCATCGCCCTGATTTTCCTCCGGGTGGCTAACCAATGCAACGAACTAGATACCGAAAGGTGGAAGCCGAGGTTCCGCAGTCGTACCCGTTCCACGGGCCGCGCCAGGCCGGCGTCGACAGCCCGCCGCAGCGCTTCGGCACCTTCGCGGCATTCGACGCGACGGCAGCCAACCGGGCCGCGTTGACCGACATGTTCAAGGCACTGACCGACCGGGCCCGCTTCCTCACCGCCGGCGGCACCCCGCCCGACCTCGGCGTCGGCGCGCCGCCGTCGGACAGCGCCGTGCTCGGTCCGACCGTGCCGGCCGACGGCCTCACCGTGACGGTCTCCGTCGGCGCCTCGCTGTTCGACTCCCGCTACGGCCTGACGAAGCCCTCCGGTCTCTCCGCCATGCCCACCTTCCCCGACGACGTGCTGGATCCCGCCTGGTGCCACGGGGATCTCATGTTGCAGATCTGCGCCAACAACATCGACACCGTGCACCACGCGCTGCGGGACCTCACCCGGCACACCCGTGACGGCATGCAGCCCCGCTACCGCCTCGACGGCTTCGGCTCACCCCCGCGTCCGGCCGGCACACCCCGGAACCTGTTGGGGTTCAAGGACGGCATCTCCCAGCCCACCGCCGAGGTCGTGTGGCGGCCCGACGGCAGCTCATTCCAGGTCGTGCGGTTCATCCGGATGCTGGTCGAGTTCTGGGACCGCGTCTCGATCTCCGAGCAGGAGCGCATGTTCGGCCGCCGCCGCGACAGCGGCGCCCCGCTCGACGGCAGCGTCGAGACCGACATCCCCGACTACGGCAAGGATTCCGACGGCAAGGTAATCCCCCTCGACTCCCACATCCGCCTGGCCAACCCCCGCACCCCGAAGGCCGAGTCCAGCCGCATCCTCCGCCGCCCCTTCAACTACGACCGCGGCTTCCAGCCCAACGGCACCATCGACGCCGGCCTCTTGTTCTGCAGCTACCAGCAGGACATCGCCCGGCAGTTCGAGACCGTCCAGAACCGCCTCGCCGGCGAGCCCCTGACCGACTACGTCACCCCCTTCGGCGGCGGCTACTTCTACGTCCTGCCCGGCGTCCACGACAACACCGACCACTACGCCCGCGCCCTGCTGACGTGAGAGCTGGTTGGATGGGCGCAGGCTCCGCGTCGTGAGAGGCAGTTGAGGGTGATTTCGTGAGAGCGACGCGGGCGGCCCGGGTGGCGCGTCGTGCGGCACCCGGGCCATCCGCGTCGTCAGAGGGAAGAGGCTTCGCTGACCCGGTCGTAGGAACTGATCAGCGAGGCGAGGGCGGCCAGGACCTCGGACTGGTGGTCGCGGAGGTAGAAGTGGCCGCCGGTGAAGACCTGGTGGTGCTGGAGGTTGTGAGTGTCGCTCAGTTCACGCCAGCCGTCAGCCTGGAGGGTGGTCACCTCGGGGTCGGCGTCGCCGTGGAAGACGGCGAAGGGGGTGCGGATGGGCGGAGGAGAGGTGGGGTGGTAGGTCTCGATGAGCTCGTAGTCGGCCCGCACCATGGGGAGCAGGACCTCCAGGAGCTCGGGACTGTCGAGGACCACGGGACTGGTGGCGGCTTCACGGCGGAGCTCGGCGACGAGGGCGTCGTCGTCGACGAGGTGGAAGGTCTTGCGGGGACGGCGATGGGGCGGGGGCGAGCCGGAGACGACGAGCAGTTGGGGCTGGAGGCCGGCCTGCTCGCAGCGGAGGGCGACCTCGTAGGCGAGGGAGGCGCCGAGGCTGTGCCCGAACAGCACGACGGGGCGTGAGAAGAGCGGTTCTAGCGCGGGGGCGATGCCGTCGGCGAGGTCGGCCATGACCCGGAGGGTGGGCTCGGCGATGCGATCCTCCCGGCCGGGGTACTGCGCGACGTGCGTCTCGATCTGAGCGGGCAGGCCCTCGCCCCAACCCCGGTAGAAGCTGGCCGAGCCGCCGGCGTGAGGCATGCAGACGAGATTGACCGAGGCCTCCGGCCGCCTCAACAGGGTGCGTATCCACCGATCGGCCATGTCACGCACCCATCTCGTGGTCGATGAGATCGAGCAGCTGCTTCGGACCACGCAACAGCTCCCAGTGATCGCCGTCCAGGGTGTGGAAACTCGCCTGCACGCAACGATCCCAGCCCGGCGGCACCTGCTCGGCCGGCACGACCTCGTCCTTGGTCCAGCCGATGACGCAGACGGGGGCGCTGGTCCTGGCGGTGTCCTCGTAGCGGTACCGCCGCTGCACCTCGAGATCGGCCAGCATGGTCTCGGCGGCGATCTCGGCCAGCTCGGGGTCGATGGACCGCCCCATCGCGGCACACAGCGCCGTGATCTCCGCGACGAGGTCCACAGTGGACAGGTCGACGAAGTTGAGCGGCCCGTAGAGGCCCTGGTCCGGGGCGCCCCACGAGGAGGCGAACAGCTTGTGCGGCAACGGAAGGCCGCGCTTCTCCAGCTCGCCCGCGGTCTGCAACAGGTACGGCACCGCGCCGCAGTGGCCGAGCAGCGCGTACGGGCGGTCCGGCGTCAGCACCTCGGCCAGGGCGTCGGACAGCTGCTCGGCGTACTCCTGGTGGCTGGCCGGAACGGGCTGGTGCAGGCGGTTCTCCCGCCCGGGCGGCTGCACGGGGCAGAACCAGCCGCCGCCGATCTGCATCGGCCACTCGGCGAAGGACGACGCGCCGACGCCGGCGTAGGGCAGCCCGAAGACGATGAAGTCGCCGTCCGGCGGCGGCTGTCGGATGAACCACTTGTTCATGCCGCCGGCTCCACGTCGAAGGCGACCTCCATGCGGGTCATTCCGTTGATCCAGTTCGACACGATCTGTGTGGGCTCGGCGGTCAGCGCGAAGCTGCGGACGCGGCGGGCGAGGATGGAGAACACGATCGACAGCGCGGCCTTGGACACCTGCGCGCCGATGCAGTAGTGCGGCCCGACGCCGAACCCGAGGTGGGTGCTGGGCGTGCGGTCCAGCCGGAACTCGAACGGGTCGGACCAGATCGTGGCGTCCCGGTTGGCCGAGCCGACCCAGCCGCACATCCAGTCGCCCTCGGCGATCGCCACGCCGCCCATCTCGGTGTCCACGGCCGCCCGGCGGAGCAGGTGGTTGGTCGGCGAGGTCCACCGCGTGCCCTCGTTGACGAGATCCGGCACGAGGGTGGAGTCGGCCCGCACGGAGTCCCAGACGGCCTGGCGGTCGGTCAGCGCGACGATGGTCTGGCTGGCCACGTACGGCGTGGTGGCGTGCGCGCCCATCATCAGGCTGTAGCAGTTCAGCGCCACCTGCTCGTCGGTGAGCCGCTCGCCCTCCAGCTGGAGCTCGGTCAGCGCGGTCATCACGTCGTCCCCGGGATCGTCCCGGCGCAGCTTGATCGCGGCCTCGAACAGCTCCAGCATCTGGATGTGGGCCTGGGTGGACGCGACGTGCGCGTCGATGCCGCCGTTGAGCGTGGGCTCGTCCGGCGTCACGCTGACCGCCGTCCAGTGGGCGATCTCGTCGCTCATCTCCTCCGGGATGCCCATCATCGGCGCGAGCATGGCCATCGGCATCTTGTGCATGACGCCGACGAACTCGCCGCCGCCCTCGGCCAGCAGCGGCTCCAGCAGCGCGCCGATCCGGGACTCCATCTCCGCGCCGCAGCGGCGGATCACCTCGCGGCTCAGCTTGCGCAGCACGGGATTGCGCAGCTGGCCGTGGTACGGCGGGTCGGTGACCGTCATGGTCTGGCCACGGGCCAGGTCGCCGATGCCGACCGAGGCGAGGATCGTGCCGTACTCGGAGGAGAACGTCTCGTGATCCTTCAGCAGCCGCTCGCAGTCGTCGTACCGCGTGACCGACCAGAACGGCGTGCCGTTGGGCGCGTGCTGCAACAGCACCGGCTGCTCGTGCCGCAGGGTCTGCCACAGCGGGTGCTGGCAGCCTTCCTTGTACCGCAACGGGTCATACATGTCCACGTCGTCGAGCGGCACCCGGACGTCGGGCCCGGGGGTGCTGATCTTCATCTCATGTCTCCGACCCGGTCGTCCGTGATGCTCTCGATCGTCTTGGCCAGGCCGCCGATGGTCTCCTGGCCGATGAACTGCCGTGCGGTCAGCTTGATTCCCACCGCCCGCAGGCTTTCCAGGGCACGGATGCTGCGCAGCGAGTCGCCGCCGAGGGCGAAGAAGCTGTCGTCCATGCTGACCTCGTCCAGCGACAGCACGTCGGCGATCACCTGCGCCACCAGGCGCTCCGTGTCGGTCTGCGGCGCGACCGGCTCGTCGAGACCCATGTCACACCGGGACTTCCACGGCGGCGGCAGGGCCTTGCGGTTGACCTTTCCGTTCTGGTCCAAGGGAAGCTTGTCCAGCAGCAGGTAGTTGGACGGGGCCAGGTACGCGGGCAGCCGCTCGGCCATCCAGGAGCGCAGCCCGGTCGCGGTCAGGATCGCCGTGCCGGCGGGCGCGGCGTAGGCGACCATGCGCTTGTCGACCTCGTTGTCCCCCACCACAAGCACGGCGGCCGCGCTCACCGAGGGGTGCGCGTTCAGGGCCACCTCGACCTCGCCGAGCTCCACCCGGTAGCCGCGGATCTTGACCTGACGGTCGGCCCGGCCCACGAACTCGACCTCGCCGTTGGGCAGCAGCCGACCCAGGTCGCCGGTGCGGTACATGCGCGCGCCCGGCACCTCCGAGTACGGATCGGGCAGGAAGCGCTCGGCGGTCAGCCCGGGACGGCGGTGGTAGCAGCGGGCCAGCCCGGCGCCGCCCAGGTGGATCTCGCCGACCTCGCCCACCGGCAGCTGGTCGAGTTCGGCGTTCAGCACGCGCACGATCTTGTTCTGCAGCCCGCCACCCAGCGGCATGCGCTCGTAGTCGGCGTCGGGGTCCACCGCGTGCAGGGTCGCGAACACGGTGGTCTCGGTCGGGCCGTAGCAGGCGTAGACGGTGTTGCGGATGACCTTGGCCGCGGCCTGGACGTGTTGCGGGGAAAGGACATCGCCGCCGGTCAGCAGCACGCCGACGCTGGCGAACATGTCCACGTCGTGGTCGACGAGCAGGTGGAACAGGCCCGAGGTGATGAACATCCAGTCGGGCCGGGTCGCCCGCAGGGCATCGCCGAGCTCGCTCACGGAGACCTGCTGCGGGCTCAGGGCCGCGACGCGGCCGCCACGGCCCAGCGCGCACCAGATCTCGAACGTCGAAGCGTCGAACGCAGTGGGCGCGAGGTGGGCGACGACCTCGCCGCGGCCGACACCCAGCCGCGGGTCGGCCTGCACGAGATCGAGCACGTCGGCGTGGGTGATCGCGACACCCTTGGGCACGCCGGTCGAGCCGGAGGTGTAGATGATGTAGGCCAGGTTGCCGGGATCCACCTCGACGTCGAGGTTGGCGGCGTCCGTGCCGTCGCCGAGGGCGACGAAGTCCACCCCGGCGGGCAGGTCCAGCTCGGCCGTCGAGCCGACGACCACCGTCGCACCGGAGTCGGCCAGCATGAAGGCCCGGCGCTCGGCTGGGTACTCGGGGTCGAGCGGCACGTAGGCGCCGCCGGCCTTGAGCACGGCAAGCACCGCCACCACGAACTCGATCGACCGGGGCACCGCGACGGCCACCCGGGTCTCGACGCCGACCCCGCGGTCGGTCAGGCGGCGGGCCAGGCCGTTGGCCCGGGCGTTCAGCTCGCCGTAGCTGAGGGACGCCTCCCCCGCCGTGACGGCGACCGCGTCCGGACAGTCCGCGGCCTCCCTTTCCACCACACGATGTAACACATTGTTCACGGGCGTTCCGGTGTTCTGCGGCTTGATGTCCGTCCACACCTGGTCGACGTGGGCAAGGCACTCCGCACGGGTGCCGGTAATGCCCGCTTCATGCCACCCCAACGGCAGCGGGCGTTCGGCCGGCCAGATGGAAAACTGCTGCCCATCATTGCGAACAACGCTCAATTTTTCGTTCTCATCCGCCACGGGCGCTCCAAGGATTGGACAGGAGTGGGCGAGGGCACAGACGCACGCGAATCCCCCAAAGACGAGTCGATCGTACGGGACACGGCCCGCCGCGACAAAAGAGATTGACCGGCCGCCCCCTTGCGCTGTCCGGACGCAGAAGCGTTCGGCCGAAACCAGGTATTAAATCCGCCCCAAAGGGCGCATCCAGGCCCCCGAGAACCGCGCCAGCAATCCGACTCGTCATGCTATGGTCCGACATAGCGCGGACGGCCCGATCACACGCGCATGCGTGCGGCAGGATTCCCGAATGGAGTAGCGATGCCGGATCAGTCTTGCCCAAAAGGGCTGCCATTGTCGTTCGCACAGGAGCAGTTGTGGTTTCTCGACCTGCTGTCTCCCGGGGAGACCGGCTACAACGTCCAGATGAACTACCGGCTGCGCGGCCCGCTCGACGAGGCGGCGCTGCGCCGGGCGCTGACCTGGCTGGTCGCCCGGCACGAGGTCCTGCGCGCCACCTTCCGGGAGGCCGACGGCACGCCGTTCCAGGTCATCGAGCGATGGAACGAGGTGGAGCTGACGGTGGTCGACCGCACCGGGCTGACGCCCGAGAAGCGCGCGGCGACCGTGCGGGCGGACCTCGGCGCCGTCGCCGGCACCCCGTTCGACCTGGCCGCCGGCCCGCTGCACCGGTTCACGCTGGTCCGGCTGGCCGATGACGATCACGGCCTTGGCCTGGGCTTTCACCACATCGTCGTGGACGGCTGGTCGGTCGGCATCATCGGCGGCGAGCTGGCCGCGGCCTACGAGAGCTTCCGCGCCGGCACCGAGCCCGACCTGCCCGCGCCCGCCCTGACCTATCGCGATTTCGTCGCCGACCAGCGGGAACGCGGCACGGAGGAGGCTCGGGAGCTGGACTTCTGGGCCGAGCGCCTGGTCGGCCTGCCGGAACTGAGCCTGCCGACCGACCGGCCTCGCACCCCCGCCTCGGGCCTCGTCGCGGGCGACGTCGTGCGCGACCACGCCGCGGATTTCCACCGTGACCTGCGGCTTTTCGCCGAGCAGCATGACACGTCGCTGTTCATCGTGCTGGCCGCCGCCGTCGCGGTGGTGCTGGGCCGGCACACCGGGCTCCGCGACATCGCGATCGGCGTGCCGATGCTCGGCCGCACCGACCCGGATCTCGAAGACGTGGTCGGCATGTTCATCAACATGGTCGTGCTGCGCGTCGATCTCGGCGACGACCTGCGGTTCGACGAGCTGCTGGCCCGGGTCGCCGACGCCTCGCTCGACCTGTACGACCACCAGGAAGTGCCGTTCGAGCAGGTGGTGGACCGGGTTCGGCCGTCACGCGAGGCCGGGCGCAACCCGCTGTTCCAGGTGTCGCTCCAGGTGCTCGGCTCGGCCAATTCGCCCAGCGCGTTCGCGCTGCCGGGGCTGGCGGCCGAGTGGCTCGAACCGGTCACGACCAGCGCGACCTTCGACCTGAACATCAATTACTTCGAGCTGTCGGACGGCATGCGCGTGCACCTGTCGTACCCGGCCGACGTGTTCGACCGGTGGCGGGTCGACGCCTTCCTCGGGCATGTCGACCAGGTGCTGCGCTCGGTGCTGAAGGATTCCCGGCAACCCGTCTCAGGCATTGGAATTCTCACCGACGCCGAGTTGGACCGGGTGTTGTCCGCAAGCGACGAAAGGGCATACGTCGTGGACCCCAAGGGCAACCTGCTGCCCCGCGGAGTGCCGGGCGAGCTGTTGCTCGGCGGCGCCGAGAAATGGATCCGCCACATGCTTGACAAGGCCGAACTGGCGCCGGAGAACTTCGTGGCTGATCCGTTCCGAGAAAGCTTCGTCGTCTATCGCGGCGGCGATCGGGCAATCTGGTCATCCGATTGGGAGTTGGCCGTGATTCACGAAACGGAAACACCCGAAACGACCCCGACACAGACGGCAGCGGTGACCGCTGTCGCCGAAGCGGCGACGCCGACCGAATCGGCGCTGGTCGAGATCTTCGAGACGGTTCTCGGCGGACGGCGGATCGACCTCGACGCGAATTTTTTCGAACTCGGCGGCAATTCGCTGGACGCCAGCCGCGTGGTCAGCCGAATCAACAAGACCTTCGGCGTGAAGGCGAGTGTTCGGCTGCTGTACGGGGACAACACGGTGCGCGCGATCGCCGGCGCGGTCGACGAGCTGAAGGCCTAGTCATGCGGCCGCCGCCGGCATCTCCCGCAGTCGCGTGATCGAGGACAAGGCGACCGCCACGATCATCGCGACCGAGCCGGCGGCGAACAGCCAGAGCGCGGTGCGGACGCCGAGCTGCTCGCCGAGCAGTCCGGCGGCCGCCGTGCCGAGGGCGGCCCCGGCGTAGAGCAGGGTCCGCATGGCGGCGTTCATCCGGCCCAGCAACGCATGCGGCGTGACGATCTGCCGCAGGCTGCTGACCACCACGTTGGCCACCGAAACACCCAGGTAGGCCAGGAAGTACGCGACGAAGAAGACGCCGAGCGCGACCGGCCGCGGCCCGCCGGCGACGGGAACCAGGAGCAGGCCGAGGAAAGTCGTCGACATGAAGACGGCATAGGTCCGGCCCACGCCGAGCCGGCGCAGCACCTTCCCGGACACCGATGCGCCGATGACCCCGCCGACCGCGCCGATCGACAGCACCAGGCCGATCAGTCCCGGCGGCAGGCCGTTGTCGTGCAAGGCATACAGCAGGTAGAGGGTGTTCGTCGCATTGGACAGGAAGTTGCACAGGCCGCCGAACAGCGCGATCTGCCACAGGTAGCGGTTGCCGACGACCCAGCGCAGGCCCTCGCCCAGCTCCGACAGCAGCCGCCGTGGCGCGCCGTCCTTGGGCTCCGGCTTGGGTTCCCGGGTCTTGATCAGCAGCAGCGACACGACCGAGGCCAGGTAGGACACCGCGTCCACGGCCATGGCGATCGGGGCGGTCAGCGCGGTGACCAGCACGCCACCCAGTCCCGGCCCGGCGGCGGTGGCCGCGGCCGAGGTGGCACCGAGTTTGCCGTTGGCCTCGACGAGAAAGTCGCGGTCCCGCACCAGGGTCGGCACGTACGACATCCAGCCGACGTCGAACAGCACCGACGCGGTCCCGACCGCCGCGGTGATCAGCACCAGCGGCACGAACTCCAGTCGTCCCAGCGCGGCGAGCAGCGGGACCAGTCCGATGAGGACCATTCGGACCACATTGGACGCGATCATCATCGGGCGGTGTCGGCTGCGGTCCACCCATACCCCAAAGGGCAGCGCGAACAGCACGTAGGGGAACCACGTCACGAAGCCGAGCAGACCGAGCTGGCTCGGGCCGGCCGCGAACGCCGTCACCGCGGTCAGCGGCAGCGCCAGCGTGGTGACCTGCGAGCCGAACAGGGACACCGTCTCGCCGAACCAGAACTTGAGGAAGTCGGTGTTGCGCCACAACGCCGAGCGGCGGGGCGCCGCCTTGTCCAGGCCGGTCATCGGGCCACCGCGCCGACCCGGTCGAGGCTCTCCCCCACCAGGCGGCTCAGCTCGACCAGGCTCGTTCCCGTCCAGATCGAGTGATGGTCCCCGTCGACGACGTGTTTTTCCACGTCAGCGGCAAAAAGCTCCCACCGCATCGCGTCAGCGCTCGACTCCGCGGCCCGGATCGACACCACCGGGCCGCCGCCGTACCGACAGCCCTCGTACTCGCACACGGCCTGCATGTGCGCCCGGTAGACGGCGTAACGGTCAAGGAGGTACTCGGCGTCGATCTCCTCCGGCAGCAGTCCGGACCGCTCCACCGCGGCGAAAGCGCTCTCCGCGGTGTCACCGCGGGCAACGTCCTCGACGCGGGCCCAGTCCATGCCGCCGGCCGTGACCAGGTCGTACAGGAAGGAGTGGAACAGGACGGGCTCAGCCGGCAGCTCGGACCGTTGCGGCGTAACGGAATCCACGATGACCACCAGCGGCACCTCGGCCCCTTCGGACACCAGGCGCCGCGCCATCTCCAGCGCCACCACGCCGCCCATCGACCAGCCCAGCAGGTGATACGGGCCGTCTCTGTTGGCGCGCAAGGCATCGATGTACACGCTGGCCAGATCGGGCAGCGAGGTCATCGGCGTTCGCTCGTTGTCGCACCCCGGCGCCTCGAATCCGTACACCGGCTGCTGCGGATCCAGCAGCCGGACGAGTCCGTTGTACGCGTAGGGCGAGCCCGACACGGCCGGCACGCAGTACAGCGGCGGCCTCGTCCCGTTGGGCCTGATCGCCACGAGCGCGCCACCCCAGCCCGCGTCGGCGGACAGCCGCATCCGAACCCCCAGTCACGGCCGACACCCCAGTCAGCGACTACCGGTTATTTAACAGGCCGCACTCCGTCAACAACACCCTTGACTCCCCCTCCGCCCTTTCGCACCACCGGCCACTGCGCCCATCGGCACAGCCGGGGTACAAGATCACCCGTCCAGGGCCTTGGCCCCGTAGACCTCCAGGCAGTGCAGGGCGAGTTCCAGGTACACGCGCCGCTCGTGCACCGAATGGCCCAGCAGCTGCTCGGCCTGCTGGATGCGGTAGCGGACGGTGTTGCGGTGCAGGCTGAGTTCCTTGCCGGCCAGATCCGCGCTGCCGCCGGTGGCGAGGTAGCGGTGGACCGTGCGCCGCAGGCGGGCCGTGGCCTCGTCGGGTGCTGCCAAGCCGCCCAGCTCCCGTGCGACCAGCACGCGCAACGCCGCCATCCCGCCGATCCCGCCGGCCAGACAGGCCAGTTCTACGTCGGCGTACCAGGTGACCGGGGCGTCGCCCTCCCCCGCCAACGCCACCGACTGCGCCGCCAGCGCCTCCCGGTGGCTGCTCCGGAAGCCCGCCAGGCCCGGTGCCGGGCTTCCCACGGCGGCACGGATGCCCGGGCGCAGGGTCACCGACGCCAGCGCCTCCGGGACGGGCGGCGTCGGCGTGGCCGCCCAGCACCAGGATCCCCTCGCCCCGCTGGCGATGTTGAGCGGATGGGTGCACCCGAGCGCCGCGCCCAGCGCCGACATGGAGCCTTCCAACGCCCGTACGACATCGGAGCCGTCCGCCGCCCACAGCACGAAGGCCGTGTGGTGCTGGCGCAGCGGATGGCCGAGCAGTTCGCCCGTGGCGTCGAGGTCGACGTCGTCGCCGTGCAGGATCGCGTGTACGGCGTCCGCGCGCTGCGCCAGGGCCCCGCGCCGCCACAGCTCGCGCTCCTCGGCATAGGCGGCCACCAGCTCCTCCACCGAGCCGTCGATCCACCGGCTGACCCGGTCCCAGAACCGCACCAGCACTGCCGAGCGCAGGTCGCCGTCGGTGATGCCCTCCTGCACCGTCTCCGTCACGTACGACCACACGGCCCGCTGCGCCACCCGGTACGTCTTCAGCAGCACGGTCAGGCCGAGCCCGCGCCGGGCGATGGTGCGGGCCAGGTCGAAGGCCTCGTCCGGCGGGCGCACCCGGAAGTCCTCGCGGGTGACGGCGGCGAGGAAGGCCCGCCAGTGCGCTGCCGTGCTGGTGTGCAGGTCGCGGTCCAGGTCCCCGCCCTCGGCGTACTCGGGGACCTCGGCGATGATCTCGTGGTCGGTCATCGCCGCCAGCCGGGCCAGCTCCGCGGGAGCCGAGGCCTGCTCCGCGTAGCCGGCGATCCAGGCCGCCGCTTCCGATCGCATCTCCGCTTTGTACCGCCGCACAACGCCGCCGGCAAACATTGGACCCGCCGACCGTGCCCCCGACCCGACCACCGGCCGATGCTGGGTGCGACCACACGACGGCCGACCGGGAGGCAGCGTTGTCCACTCGAGAATCGTTCGACTACGTGATCGTCGGCGCGGGCAGCGCCGGCTGTGTGCTGGCCGACCGGTTGTCACGGGACCCGGCGGTCTCGGTGCTGCTGCTGGAGGCCGGCCCGCCCGACGAGGCCGACGAGATCAAGATCCCGGCCGCCTTCGCCGGGCTGTTCCGGACCCGCTGGGACTGGAACTACGAGACTTCGCCCCAGAAACACCTGGGCGGGCGGCGGGCGCTGTGGCCGCGGATGAAGGCCTACGGCGGCTGCTCGTCGATGAACGCGATGATCTACATGCGCGGCAACCGCGCCGACTACGACGGCTGGCGGCGGGACTTCGGCGCGGTCGGCTGGGGCTACGACGACGTGCTGCCCTACTTCGTCCGCGCCGAGACCAACACCCGCCACGGCGCGCCGTTCCACGGCACCACCGGCCCCCTGCACGTCGAGGACCGCCGCTACACCCACGAGCTGACCGACGCGTGGGTCGCGGCCGCGGTCGCCAGCGGGATGCCCGCCAACGACGACGTCAACGGCGCGAACCAGCTCGGCGCCGGCCTGTACCAGGTCACCTGCCACCGTGGGCAACGCTGGTCCACCGCCGACGGTTATCTGCGACCCTCGATGACCCGACCGAACCTCACGGTCCGCCCGGGCGCGTTCGTCACGCGCGTGCTGCTGGCGGGCCCGCGCGCGGTCGGCGTCGAGTACACCACCGACGGCCGGACCCAGCAGGTGTTCGCCGACGGCGAGGTGCTGCTGTCCGGCGGCGCGATCAACTCACCGCAGCTGCTGATGCTCTCGGGCATCGGCCCGGCCGCGCACCTGCGGGAGTTCGGCATCGACGTGGTGGCCGACCTGCCCGGCGTCGGCGAGAACCTGCACGACCACCCGGCCACTCCAATTCTGTGGCACACCAGGGGAACTACCGACATCGCCATCGATCATGTCAGCCCGCGCCGGCTCGTACAGCAGCAGGTGCTCGGCACCGGGCCCCTGACCTCCAACATCGGCGAGGGCGGCGGGTTCCTGTGCACCCGCGACGGCCTGAGCGCGCCGGACATGCAGTTCCACGTGGCCCCCACGGGGTTCTACGACAACGGCCTGCGCGAGCCGGTCGGCCGGATGTTCACCGCTGCCGCCACGCTGGTCGACGTGGCCAGCCGTGGCCGGCTGCGGCTGCGCTCGGCCGACCCGCGCTGGAAGCCCGACCTCGACCCGGCCTACTTCGCCGAGCCCGCCGACACCGACGCGATGGTGGCCGGGCTGCGCCGGCTCACCGACATCGCGCGGCAGGCCCCGCTGGCCCGCTACCTCGACGGCGCCTACCTTCCCTCCACTGTGGACGGTTTGAGCGACGAGGCCTGGCGTGAGCACATCGAATCCTGGACGCAGACGCTCTACCACCCGGTCGGCACGTGTGCCATGGGCACGAGCGAGCAGTCCGTCGTCGACCCGGAGCTGCGAGTGCGGGGCATCGAGGGCCTGCGCGTCGTGGACGCGTCCGTGATGCCCCGGATCGTGCGCGGCAACACCAACGCGCCGACCGTGATGATCGCGGAGAAGGCCGCCGACCTCATCCGCGACCGCAAGCCCGCCACCGTTTCCGCCGCCGAGGAGGCCGTTCAGTGACCACGATCCAGCCCGCACGCGCCTCCGAGTTCACCGTTCACGACCCCGGCAGCGGCGACCTCGTCGGCCAGTACCCGGTCCACACCGCGGCCCAGGTCCGCGACGCCGTCGAGCGCGCCCGTGTCGCGGGGGCGTGGTGGGCGGGCCTGTCATACCAGGCGCGCGGCCAGCGGCTCGACCGCTTCCGCGGCGTGCTGGCCCGGCGGGCCGCGCAGTTGGCCGGGGTGATCCACGACGAGACCGGCAAGCCGCATTCCGACGCCATGTTGGAGATCGCGCTGACGCTGGACCACCTGGCGTGGGCGGCGAAGAACGCGCCGAAGGTGCTGGGACCGCGTCGGGCCCGGACCGGGCTGATGATGGCCAACCATGTGGCCACCGTGGGCTACAAGCCGTACGGCGTCGTCGGTGTGATCGGGCCGTGGAACTACCCGGTATTCACCCCGCTGGGCTCGATCGCCTACGCGCTGGCCGCCGGCAATGCCGTGGTGTTCAAGCCGAGCGAGCTGACCCCGGGCACCGGTGCGTGGCTGGTGGAGGCATTCGGCCAGGTGGTCCCCGAGCACCCGGTGCTCCAGTTGGTGACCGGCGATGGCTCGACCGGCGCGGCGTTGTGCGGGGCCGGCGTGGACAAGATCGCGTTCACCGGCTCGACCGCGACGGCCAAGAAGGTGATGGCGGCCTGCGCGCCGACGCTCACCCCGCTGGTGGCCGAGTGCGGCGGCAAGGACGCGGTGCTCGTGGACGCGGACGCCGACCTGGACGCGGCGGCCGACGCCGCCGCCTGGGCCGGCATGGCCAACGCCGGACAGTCCTGCATCGGTGCCGAGCGGGTCTACGTGCACGAACGGGTCTACGAGAGCTTCCTGGGCAAACTCGTTACCATCGCTGGGAAAGCGCGTGCGGGCAGCGATCCCGGCGCGCAGCTCGGGCCGATCACGCTCGACCGGCAGGTGGAGATCATCCGCCGGCATATCGACACCGCGGTCGCCGCCGGCGGGCGCGTGGTGCTCGGCGGGTCCGACACGATCTCAGGCAACGTCGTGCAGCCGACGATCCTGGTCGACGTGCCCGAGGACGCCCCGGCAGTCACCGAGGAGACGTTCGGACCGACGCTGACCGTCACGGCGGTGCGGGACATGGACGAGGCGGTGGAACTGGCCAACGCCACCGGTTACGGCCTGGGGGCGACGGTCTTCAGCCGGCGCGGGCGGCAGCTGGCCGGGCTGCTGCGGTGCGGGATGGTCGCGCTGGACTCGGTGTTCTCCTACCCGCGGATCCCGTCGCTGCCGTTCGGCGGCTGCGGCGACTCCGGCTTCGGCCGGATCCACGGGCCGGATGGGTTGCGGGAGTTCGCCTACGCGCAGTCGGTTGCGCGGCAACGCTTCACCGCGCCACTGGCCCTGACGACGTTCGCACGCACGCCCAAGACCGACGCGCTGGTGGCCAAGGTGATGACGCTGCTGCACGGCCGGCACTGAACACAAAAGGAGTGGCCGGCAGGGAAGATTCCCTGCCGGCCACTCCCTCCGCTGACCCCGTCATGCAGGGAAGGACGCCTTACCCGCGTTGAACGAGGGTAAGGCGTCCTTCCCTGCATAACGTCAGGAGGGCCAAGAATCAGGCGCTGGCGTGACGAGCCGCGATGCCGCGCACGAGGTTCTCGGCGGTCTTGCGGGCCGCGGTGCTGACGAACGGCATCAGCGTGCGCTCCATGGCCTTGCCCGCGATGCCGCCGGGCAGCTGGAACTCGATGCGGAAGGCGACCTGGCTCCGGTTGCCGTCGATCGGCGTCAGCTCGAAGCTGGTGGCCGAGTCCATGCCGGCCACCGAGCGGTAGGCCAGGCGGACGTTCTCCTCCCACTCCACCGTGCGGATGGTCGACTTCAGCGTCGACGGCCCGACCTTGGTCTCCGACCGGAATGTCGCACCCAGGCCGCGGTCGAGGTCGCCGACCGGCTCGAAGGTGGTCATGCCGTGCCAGTAGTCGAGCACGTTGCGGTAGTCGGCGAGGTAGGCGAAGGCCGCCTCGACCGGCGCGGCGCACTCCTGCACGAAACGGACTTCGGTCATGCCGGGATTCCTCTCGCGATGCGGTTACGCGGAAGGGGCAGGATTCGAACCTGCGTGGGCGAGAGCCCGACCGGACCGAGGTCCGGCCCCCATCGGCCGCTTTGGGTACCCTTCCCGAAAAACGCGGGTCAGACGATGTTCGTCACCCGCAGCACACTCCACAGCGATCGCGGCGAGATGCCACCGTCGAACGCGAAGTACTCCGGCAGCACCGCCGTCGGATTCCACTTCATCTTGTACTCCAGCTGGCTTTTCGCCGGATAGACCCGGTCGCCGTGCTCGGCCAGCAGTGTGATGATCTTCGCCGCCGCCCGGCTCGCGGTCGGCAGCCGGTAGGACTCGTCCAGGGTCGTGAAGGGCGTGAACCCGAAGTGCAGCCAGGCCGCGCCCAGCTCCTTGACGTGCTCGATGACGTACGCGTTGATCGCCTCCATCACCCCGGGCGGGCAGGCCGGCAGGCGCCGGCTCAGGTCGTGCAGCCAGCCCGGCCGCGAGCCGAACACCGGCGCGTACGAGATGTAGGCGATGGGCTCGCCGGCGATCCGCCCGACGAACAGCTTGCGCAGCGGCTGCCACGGCCCGCCGATCTCGCCGATCAGGAAGGCCAACTCCTTGGTGTGCTTGCCTTTCTCGTGCAGCCACTGCCGGTCGATGTGCTCGATGTCGCCGGCCACCGCCGCCGGGTCCGCCTCCTCGATCTCCAGGCCGGCCCGCAGCGCGCGGGAGATCTTGTTGCGCAGGCTGACGAACTTCTTGCCGCGCAGGCTGTGCCCGGCCAGCTCCACCGCGTAGGACGCGCCCACCTGGTTGACGGTCAGGCCCTGCTCGGCCATGAGCTCGGCGTCCGCCCGCTGCAACTGGACGCCGACGACCTTGCGGCGGTTGGCGTGCGCCTGGTCCAGGAAATCGCGTTGCAGCCGGGCCCGGCTGGCCTCGGGGGTGAACGGGCCGCCGAACTGGATCCAGCGCTTGCCGTGCTCCCGGTAGCACACATAGCCTTCCACGCCCTCGACGCGGAAGTACTCGTTGCCCCCGTTGAGCGCGAGGAAGGCGCTGGGGTTGTCCGAGTGCCGCTGGAGAGCGGAAAGCGTCGAGCTCTGCTGGTGCGCCGCTGCCGGGACCGTCACGTCCTGCCTCCCTGCTCGGTGTCGTGCTGGGGACGACGCTAGCCAACGCCTCTGACGCGGCGGCGAAACCGCCGGCCGTAACGCGTCAGGGGCGTTTCAGGCCCCCGGCCGATACTTCGAGCCGAATCGTCGTCGGAGACGGGATTGTGGGGGCGTGTTGAGCACGAAGGTCGAACCGCACCAGCTGCCGTCGTTGGGCAGTTTCGTGCGAGGGAAAGACGTGGAGAGCGGCAAGTGGGTGTACTCGCTTTCCGCGCGCGCGGTGCTGGACGACTCGTTCGCCAACCTGACGCTCAAGCGGAACCTCGAGGCGGGTCGCGTCTCCGCGGCCGATGTCGCGCCGGGTGTGCTGGTCGGGCGGGTGTCGGTGGCGGATCCGGACACGGTGCAGGACGCGCTGGCCGCCGCGGCCGAGGCGACCAGACTGTGGCGCTCGGTCCCGCTCTCGGTGCGGCTGGAGGACTGGAACCGGCTGCTGCGCGAGGCGATCCACGACAACGAGCGTGAGCTGATCGACATGCTCACCCTGGAGGGCCATCCGCTGGAGCTGGCCCGCTGGGAGCTGTCCGGGATGTACGAGCTGACGCGGCCGGAGACCACGGGGTTCCTGCGTTCGCAGCTGTGGCAGGAGTTCGCGATCGGGGCGCGGCGCAACATCGTGCGCCGCCAGCCCGACGGCGTGGTCTGTGTGAATCCGCCGGCCAACGCGCCGCTGGTCAGCGCGCTGCTGGGCGTGACGAGCATCGCCGGCGGCAACGCCGTGGTCTTGCGCGCGCCGCGAACCGCGCCGTTCGGCGTGTCCTCGGTGCTGCGCAACGTGATCGCGCCGGTTCTCGACGAGCTCGGCGCGCCGCCGGGGCTGCTCAACATCGTGTGCGGGCATCCAGGCCCGATGCTGGACGCCTGGATCGCCAGCGAGCACGTGGACGACATCATGTACTTCGGCGATGTCGGGCCGGGCCTGAAGATCGAGCGCCGCTGCGTGGAGGCCGGCAAGAAGCCGATCCTCGAACTGGCCGGCAACGACATCGTGCTGGTCTGGCGCGACGCCGATCTGGAGGGCGCGGCCGATGCGATCGTGGAGGGCTTCTACGGCTCCGGCCAGCTGTGCATGGTGCCCAATCGGGCGATCGTGCACCCGGCCGTGGCCGACGAGCTGATCGAGCTGGTCAGGGTCCGGGCCACGGCGCTCAAGCCGGGCTACCCGGACGAGGAGGGCGTGCTGCTCTCACCGGTGCTACGCCACGACAAGTTCACGCGCTACCTGGAGGACGCCGTCGAGAAGGGCGCGACGGTGGTCACGGGCGGCAAGGGCATGCAGATCGACGGCACCCTGGACGAGGCGGGCTTCTTCCTCCAGCCGACCGTGCTGCGGGTGGACGGGCTGAGCCGGGCCGGCGAGCTGTCGGCGGTGGCGGACGAGACGTTCTTCCCGCTGATGCCGATCATCGTGCCACACGCGGCCGAGGACGCCACGCTGTTCGACAGCTTCCTGGAGTTCGTCAACGCCAGCCCCTACGGCCTGCGGAACTCCTTGTGGGCCAGGGACGACGCGGTGATCGACCGGTTCGTCGCGCAGACCGTCAAGGGCGGGCTGCTCAAGGTGAACGACTCGCACATCGCGTTCACCGCGCCCCTGCCCTCGCACGGCGGCACCGGCCTGACCGGCGGCGCCTTCGGCGAGGCCAACTTCCCCGTGCTGCGCACCACCCACCTGCAGGGGGTTTCCATCATTCGACCCGAGCACAGGGAAGGCCACGATGCGCACACTCGATGAGGCCCGCGAGCTCTGCGAGAACCGCCTCCCGGGCCTGCTGGGCAAGCTGGCCGACGTCGGCCTGGCCGAGCTGGAGAAGCCGGGCAACCCCGGGCTGGAGCTGTTCAAGGCGGCGGGCGGCCCGGCGCTGGTGATCCCCAAGGAGTACGAAGGCCTCGGCGCCTCGCCGCTGGAGGCGATCCAGGTCACCCGGGCGATCGGGGCCGTGTCGCCGTCGCTGGCCGTCGCCTCGACCATGCACCACTTCTCCGTCGCGACGATCTTCACCCTGGCCGAGAGCCTGCGCGCGAGCGGGCTGGAATGGGCGCTGCTGGAGGGAATCGCCACGCAGAACCTGCTGGTGTCCTCCGGTTTCGCCGAGGGCAACCCCGGCCAGGGCATCCTGTCCCCCACCGTCGGCGGTGTCCGGGCCGACGGTGGGATCCTCGTCAACGGCTCGAAGAAGCCGTGCAGCATGTCCGCGTCGATGGACCTGCTCTCGGCCAGCGTGTCGGTGCCCCGCAAGGAGGGCGGCACGGAGAACCTGGCCATGCTCATCCCGGCCGACAGCCCGGGCATCTCGGTGCATCCCTTCTGGCGCAGCAATGTTCTGGCCGGGGCGGAGAGCGACGAGGTGCGGCTGACCGACGTCCTGGTGGACGAGCGGCTGCTGGTGCCGACCGAGGTCGGCGACCGCGGCGAGGTCGACGAGCTCCAGACCATCGGCTTCATGTGGTTCGAGATGCTCATCACCGCCTCCTACCTCGGCATGGCCAGCTCGCTCGTGAACCGGGCGCTGGCCAGTGAACGGCTGGGCGCGGAAACCAGGGCGGATCTGGGTGTGCGCCTGGAAACCGCAACCCTGCTGCTGGAGGGAATCGCCCGTCAGCTGATGGCCAAGGAGGGCGACAACGCCGCGCTGACCAAGGCGATGATTGCCCGCTACGGCGCGCAGGAGGCGATCACCGACGCCGCCGGCCGGGCGGTGGAGGCGTTGGGCGGCATGGCTTTCATCGGCTCCCCCGACGTCGCCTACCTCATCGCCGCCTGCCAGTGCGTGAACTTCCACCCGCCGGCCCGCGCGGCCACCCGCCGGGCCCTGGTGGAGAACTTCACCGGCGACGTGCTGAGGATCGCGTGAACGCCGACATCGACGTCGTGGACCGCGAGGAGGTGTCGCGCGTCTACCGGCGGCGGCTCAGCTCCGGGCGGGCGCGGCTGGCCGACGTCCTCGGCGGTCACGTCGAGGTGGCGTCCGACAGCGCCTGGCTGACCATGAGCGACGGGCACCGGATCCTCAACGCCGGCGGCTACGGCGTGCTGATCACCGGGGCCCGGCACCCGACCGTGGTGGCTGAGGTCGAGCGGCAGCTGCACACGCATCCCATGGGCACCAGGATCTTCCTGGAGCCGGCGGCCGCCCGCGCGGCCGAGGCGCTGATGTCGGTGGTGCCGCCGGGTCTGGAGCGCGTGCACTTCTCGTGCTCCGGGGCCGAGGCGACGGAGGCAGCGATCAAGCTGGCCCGGCTGGCCGGGCGGCGGCACCTGATCTCCATGACCGGCGGGTACCACGGCAAGACGATGGGCGCGCTGTCGGTGACGGCCAAACAAGCCTTCCAGGACCCGTTCCGCCCGTTGCTGCCGGACGTCACGCACGTGCCGTTCGGCGACGTCACCGCGTTGACCGCAGCGCTGGAACGGCACCCGGGCGAGGCATGCGTGATCGTCGAGCCGGTACAGGGCGAGGGCGGGGTGCACATCCCGCCGCCCGGCTACCTGTCCGCCGTGCGTGCGGTCTGTTCGGAGTACGGCGCGCTGTTGGTGGTCGACGAGGTGCAGACCGGGCTTGGCCGACTGGGCGCGTGGTGGGGCTGCACGGCGGAGGGCGTGCGCCCGGACATTCTGTTGTCCGGCAAGGCACTCGGCGGGGGCATCGTCCCGGTCGCGGCGACCGTCGCGACCGAGGAGGTCTTCGGCGCGCTGAACCGGGACCCGGTCCTGCACACGTCGACGTTCTCGGCGGCGCCGCTCGGCATGGCGGCCGTCAGCGGTGCGATCCGGGCCATCAAGGAGGACGGTCTGGTCGAGCGGGCGGCGGCGCTGGGTGAACGGCTGACGCCCGCGTTCCAACGGATCGTCGCGGACCGGCTACCCCATCACCGGTGCGAGGTGCGCGGCGCGGGCCTGTTGATCGGCGTCGACTTCGCCGACCCGGCGCTGGCGGCGGACCTGCTGCTGGCGTTGGTGGCCAACGACGTCATCGCCAACATCTCCCTCAACTCCGATCACGTCGTGCGGTTCACGCCGCCGGCGACGCTGACCGAGTCCGATGTGGACTTCCTCATCGACCGGTTCGAGCGCGCGGCCGCCGAGGTCGCCGCCAACAATCCCGAGGTGACCGATGCGTAGCCTGGAACTGACCCTGCGGGCCGACACCGTCGGCGCCGCCGAGGCCTACCGGCGGATCTGCGAGTTCGAGCGATATCCCGAGCTCGTCGACGAGGTCAACGCCGTGGTGGTGCACGGCCGCGAGGACGGCGGCCCGCTGCTGAGCGACTGGGAGATCTTCTTCCGCAACGGCCTGCTGCGCTGGACCGAGGTCGACTACTTCCAGTCCGAGCAGCGCCGCATCGTGTTCGAGCAGACCACCGGGGACTTCGAGGTCTTCCGCGGCTCGTGGGGCGTGACGGCGGCCCCGGGCGGCTGCCAGGTGCGCTTCGAGGCGACCTTCGACTTCGGCATCCCCAGCCTGGCCGGCGTGCTGGAGCCGATCGCCACCAAGGTGCTCAAGGAGGGCATCGCCCTGATCGTGCACCAGCTGCTCGGCGAGGCCACGGTCGTCGGCGATCCAGCCATCGCCGCGGCGGTGAGCGCCCGGCTGCGGCGCCGGCGCGAGCCCGACCCCGTTCTGACCGCCTGACTCCGGGAAGAAGGCCGAGATGGACCACATCAACCGCTTCGAGAGCCGGACCACGCTGCTGTTGCTGCGCGCGGAGTACGGCGTCGCGCTCGTGGTGGGCGTCGTGCTGCTGCTCATCCACATCGGCGAGATCCGGTGGATCCCCGCCGTGGCGCTGTTCGCCTACATCGACGTGATCGGCTACATCCCCGGCGCGATCGCCTACCGGCGCTCGCCCGACAAGAAGATCTCCAAGGTCTACTACGTCCTCTACAACACCATGCACAGCCTGGTCACCCAGGCGGTCGTGGTGGGCCTGTGGATCTGGCTGTTCGGCTTCGAGTGGGCGCTACTGATGGTGCCGGTCCACCTGTGCGGCGACCGCGCGATCTTCGGCAACTTCCTCAAGTCGTTCCGGGTGCCGTTCGAACCCGAGGCGACAACCGGGTTCGCCGAGTTCGACAAGACCATCACCCGGGCGCCGCGGCGCCCGCAGCAGCCCCAGCCGGAGCGGATCTGACCCATGAGCAACCTCGTGTCGCTGAGCAATGCGCGCCCGATCGTCATCGGCGCCGGTCCCGCCGGTCTCGCGGCGACGTGGACGCTGAAGGAGGCCGGGCTGGCCCCGCTGGTCCTCGACCGGGCGCAGTTCGCCTTCTCCACCTGGACCTCCTACTACCCGTCGCTGCGGATGAACTCGTGGCGGCGGCTGAGCCACCTGCCGGGCATGAAGCTGTCGGCCGAGTTCGGCCCGTGGCCGATGCGCGACGACTTCGCCAACTACCTGCGCAAGTACGTCGAGAGGCTGGACCCGGACGTCCGCTACGGCACGGAGGTGCACCGCGTCGATCGCGAGGGCGGCCGGTGGCTGGTGCGCAGCTCGATCGGCGACCTGGCCACCGACCACCTGGTGATCGCCACCGGCCTGCACCGCACGACCTTCGTGCCGGACTGGCCGGGCCTGGCCGACTTCGAGGGCGAGTTCCTGCACGCCCGCGACTACACGGTGCCGGAACCGTTCGCGGGCAAGGATGTTCTCGTCGTCGGCTGCGGCCCGACCGGCATCGACATCGCCGTGGCGGCGGCCGCGGCCGGGGCGTCGCGGGTGCGGATGTCCATCCGGCACAACCCGTTGCTGTTCAAGCTCAGCCCGCTGACCTCGCTGCTGAGCCAGTCGGTCAAGCACGCGAAGATGCCGCCCTGGCTGGTGAACCGGGTCAGCCTGCTGATGCACCGTCTGCAGTGGGGCGACCTGAGCGCCTACGGGCTGAACCCGCCCGTCGAGGGCACGATGGCCGGCATCGCGCGCTCCGGGCACACCTACGGCTCGATCGACCGGGGCCTGGTCGAGGCGGTCCGTGACGGCACGGTGGAGATCGTGCGCGCGGTCAA
>NZ_KK037166.1:10248240-10253834 GCF_000568255.1 Kutzneria sp. 744 | reverse complement strand
TGGCCAGCTGGTCGTCGCTCCGGACGAGGCGGCGGCCCAGGCTCAGCAGCGTGAAGCCGACGCTGCCCTCGCGCTCGGTCTGCCGATTTCCCTTGTCCCGCAGGGTGAATTGCCCACCTTCGCGCAGGGGTATCTCGGCGCGCTGCGGTACGAGCCGGCCGCGACACTGGATCCGGCCGCGCTGACCGGGCAGCTGGCCCGGATCGCCGAGCAGCGCGGTGTGACGATCCACGAGCGGAGCCCGGTCCGCGAGATCCGGCGAGGTCTGGTGACGACCGTGCGCACCGACGACGCGGAGCTGTCGGCCGACCGGGTCGTGGTGGCGCTCAACGCTTACGGCGGCATCCCGGGCACACCCGCCGGGGTGTTCGGGGTGCGGGTGCAGGCCGGCGTCACCGGCAAGCTGTCGCCGGCCGCGCTGGCCGCGGTGGAGAGTCTGCGCACCGACACCGTGATCGAGCACGGCGAGCTTTCCCCGTACTTCCGGCTCACGTCGGACGATCGGATCGTGGTCGGCGGCGGAGTCGTGCGCCGCGGCGCCCACGGTTCGCTCGCACCGTCGCCAGGCCGGCTGCGCGCCGCTGTGCGGGCACTGGCCCCGGAACTGTCCGATGTGGACATCGAGTCGGCGTGGGCCGGGCCGATCGGCATGACGCGGGACGGGCTTCCGCTGCTGGGCAACGATTCCCGTGATCCAGGGCTCTTCAACGTCGGCGGCTGCAACGGGCACGGCCTGGCGGTGTCGGTGGCCAACGGCGCGCACGTGGCGCGCTGGATCGCCACCGGCCGCAAGGACCACCTGTCCTTCGCGCTGCCCTGGCTGCGACCGAAGGCGCCGTGGCTGCCGCGCGGCGGCCTGGCCGGCCGGGCGCTCGACGGCTACCTGGCCTGGCTGTCCGCCGGGCAGTCCGACCGACCGAGGGAGAGGCTGTCATGAGGGCCGCCGCGAACACCACCAGCCCGCCCCGGACCGACGGCCTGCCGCCCGGGCCGTCGACCTCGCCGGCCGTGCAGACGTTCCACTACTGGCGCGAGCGCCAGCGCTACATGCCGCAGATGTTCGACCAGTTCGGCGACATCGTGACGCTGCGGCTGATCCCGCACGGCCCGTTCGTCATCCTGCGCGACCCCGAGCACATCCGCGAGGTGTTCCGCGGCGCGCCGGAGATCTTTCACGGCGGCAAGGGAAACTGGAACCTGCTGCCGATCGTCGGCCGCAACTCGCTGCTGACGCTGGACGCGCCCGAGCACAAGCCCGAGCGCAAGCGGATGATGCCGCCGTTCCACCACGACCGCATCGCCGGGCTGGTGGCCACCATGCGCCGCATCGCCGAGGACGAGGCGCGGCGCTGGCCGGTGGATCGCCCGTTCCGGTTCCTGGACCGCTCCTACGCGCTGACGCTGGAGATCATCGTCAAGGCGGTGTTGGGCGTGGACGACCCGGAGCGGGCGCTGGCCATGAGCGAGGCGCTGCACAAGGTCGCCGACATGAACCTGACCGGCATCCTGGTGCTGATCCGACCCGGGCTGGGCAAGTACTGGCCGTGGCGCAACGTCGTGCGCAACCTGGAGCATGCCGATCGCCTGATCTACCAGGAGATCGCGCTGCGCCGCCAGGACCCGGACCGGGCCGGGCGCACCGACGTGCTGTCGATGCTGCTGGAGGACCCGGACGCCGACGACCGGGACGTGCGTGACGAGGTCATGACGCTGCTGATGGCCGGGCACGAGACGACCGCGGTCGGGCTGGCCTGGCTGTTCGAGCGGCTGCTGCGCCATCCCGAGGCGCACGCGCGGTTGCGCCGTGGCCTCGACGATCCCAAGGACCCGTACCGCACCGCGGTGTTCAAGGAGGCGCTGCGGGTGCGGCCGGTGATCCAGAACGTGGCCCGGCGGCTGACCGAGCCCATCGAGCTGGCCGGCTACCAGCTGCCGGCGGGCGCGACCGTGGTGCCGGCGATCGGCGTGGTCGGTCGGGACGAGCGCTGGTGGGACGCCGACGCCGCGGCGTTCCGGCCGGAGCGCTGGCTGGACGGGAACCCGTCCGCGCAGGCGTGGCTGCCGTTCGGCGGGGGCGTGCGCCGGTGCATCGGCGCGATGTTCGCCCAGGTGGAGATCGAGACCGTGGTCGCGGCGATCCTACGCACGGTGGCGATCGAGGCGGTCGACCCGGCCGACGAGGACGACCGGATGCACCACATCACGATGATCCCCAAGCAGGGCACGCGCATGCGTGTCGTGCGCCGTCTCGGCTGAACTGCTCACGAGAGGTCTGAACCAGATGAACCCACGTCTGCGAGTCACCGCGATCGTGAACCCGGCGGCGGGCGGCGACGGCGCGAAGGCGGTGGCAGCGCTGGCCGCCGTCGGCACGGCGACGCTGGACACCGTGGAGACCACGGCCGCGGGCGACGCCACGGACCTCGCCTTCAAGCTGGCCGTCGGCGAGAACCCGCCAGACGTCATCACGGGCGTCGGCGGCGACGGCACGATCTGCGAGGTCGTCACCGGCCTGCACCGGGCCCGCGAGGCCGGCGCGGCCGTGCCGCCGCTGCTGGTCGCGCCGGCCGGCACCGGCAACTCCACCTACCGCGGGCTGTGGGACGACGCGCCGTGGGAGACCGTGGCCGCGACCGCGCTGCGCGGCGAGGCCGTGGTCCGCCACCTCGATCTGGCCCGCGTCGAGCAGACCGGTCATGTCGTCGTGCTGGGTTCGGGCAGCGGCCTGTTCGCGGAGAGCCTGCTGGCCCGGCTCGGCCGGCCGGAGACCGGGCGGGAGCTGCTGATCGCCGCCTCACTGGCCGCGATGCAGAGCCACGTGCCGTATGCCGGCCGCGTCACGGTCGACGGCGAGGTGATCTACGAGGGCGGCATCGTGGAGACCATCGCCGGCGGTTTCCCCTACCGCGGCGGCGTTCTGCACCTCGTGCCGGAGTCCATTGTGGACGACGGGTTGCTCGACATCACGGTGATCCCGGCGTCGGTGGAGCTGATGGACTTCGGCCAGGCGGCCGTCGGGCGCACGCTGTACCAGCTGCCCGGCGTGTGCTGGGGCCGCGGCGAGCGGATCACCGTGGAGCGCCTCGACGGGCAGCCGGTGCTGTACGAGCACGACGGCGAGGTCATGCCCGCCACCGGCCCGGCCTACGACCTGACCGCGCTGCCCGCCGCGCTGGCCGTGCTCACCCCGGCTGAGGCCCCGACCTGGTTCGGTCGGCGATGACCGCCACCCTGGACCCGACGCTGGCCGAGGCCTGCCGCGAGTACTACCGGAAGCTGACGGCCGGGGTCGCCGTGGTCACCGCCTGCGGCCCCTCGGGCTGGTCTGGCACGACCGTGAGCACGGTGACCAGCGTGTCCCTGCGGCCGCCGATTCTGTTGTGCTGCATGACCTTGGACTCCCGCACGCTCACCGCCATCCGCCATGCCGGCTGCTTCGCCGTGCATCTGCTGGCCGACGACCAGCCCGACCTGGCCGACCGCTTCTCCCGCTCCCCCAGCGACAGCACGCGCTTCGCCGACCTGGGCTACGAAGTCCGGTTGGTGGACGGCCGCCCCGTGATCAGCGGCGCGCTCGCGGTGGCCTGGTGCGAACTGCACGACAGCACCCAGGTCGGCGACCACCAGGTGGTCTACGGGCGGGTGTCCGGGGTGCGGATCGGCCGGGGCCGGCCGCTGGCCTGGCACGACCGGGCGTACCAGGCGCTCGTGCCGGGCGGCCACCGGTGACGGCGAAGCAGTCCACGCCCCGGCCCGGCGAACTGAACCGGACCGACGTCCCCGGAGGACACCGGTGACCACAACCCAATCCCCCACCCGATCCCAGCTGCTGGCCGCCTGGGCGCGTGAGCTGACCTGGGCCGATGTGCCGGAACGGACCCGGGCGGCGGCGCGGAGCCAGGTCGTGTCGAATCTCGCGGCGGTGCGGGCTTCGCTGCGGCTGCCGGTCGGGCGGGCGCTGGTCGCCGCCTACGGGCCGCCGACGCAGGAGGACCCGACCCGTGCCGCGCAAGTGCTGGCGGCGCTGGCCACGGCGATCGACTTCGACGAAGTCGCCTACTCCGGACACATCTCGGCCGGAGCGGTGAACGTCGCCATCGCTGAGGCCCGCCACGGCGGGCTCGACGGCGAAGGGCTGCTGACCGCGGCCGTGGCGGCCAATGAGTGCGCGGCGCGGATCTCCGCGGCGACCATCCTCAGCCCGTTCTTCCGCGGCCAGACCAACACTCACACCCACCTGGCCAGCGCGGCGGTCGCACGGCTGCACGCTAGGCGCGCGCCGGCCGAGCAGTGGACGTCCGCGCTGGGCCTGGCTCTCGGCATCGTGCCGGTGCCGCTGCACCACGGCGTCGTGACCAGCGATCTGAAGGCGCTCAGCGCGTCGGGCCCAGTAAGGCTGGCGCTGGACGCCTGCGACGCGGCCGCGGCCGGGCTCACCGGTTCGGAGTCGATCATCGAGGCGCCGGAGGGCCTGCTCGCGCAGCTGTCCGTGGTGCCGGTGCCGGAGGCGGTCACGCTCGGCCTCGGCCGCCGCTGGCACACGGACACGTTGACCTACAAGCGTTTCCCGGGCAGCGCGTACCTGCACGCGGCCTTCGACTGCGCCGAGCGGTTGCACCGGACCCATGGGCCGCTGGACGCCTCGCGGGTTCAGAAGATCGTCGTCCACGCCTCGCTGCTGACCTGGCAGCTGGAGCGCAAAACACAAAGCCGTTCCTCGCCGGCCACGGCACCCCGACCGCGGCGGAGAAAGCTCTCCGTCGGCTACGGCGTGGCGTGCTTGCTGCTCAAGGGAAGTTTCGGACAAAGACCTGGCGCCAGCGGCGCTGGCCGACGAGGCGCGGTGGGATCTGGCGGCGAAGGTGACCGTCGCCCACGACTGGGACGTCTCGGTGCGGATGGCGCAGGCGACCTCCCCGCTGGGCGAGGCCTTGCGTCAGGCCGGCGACCGCGCGTTGAAACTGCCGGAGCTGCTGGCCTGGGCCGGCGACGACGCGGCGGCGGTGCTGGCCGCGCTCGGCCCGCCGCAGGAGTCGTTCGCCGAAGCCACGATGGCCATCGGCGCCCGGGTGGAGCTGGAGCTGGCCGACGGGTCGGCCGCGACGGAGTCGTGCGCGGCGCCGATCGGCTCGGCCGGCCCGGACACCCGCCGGGACCACCGGGCGATCGTCCGGGCGAAGTTCCTCGCCACCGGCGGCCCGGCCGGGGTGCTGGACGACCTGGAGCGGCTCGACCGGCTCGACCCGGACCGGACCCGGCGACTGATCACCGCCGCGGTCACCGGCTGACCGGCGTCCCGTGCTCGGAGTCGACCTGCGCGATGAGGTGGCCCAGCCGGACGCGGGTGGTGATGGACAGCTTCCGGAAGATGCGCCGCAGGTGGAAGTTCACGGTGTGCGGCGAGATGCCGAGGTGGGTGGCGACCTGGCGGTTGGTCAGCCCCCGGGCGACCAGCCGCGCGATCTCGTCCTCCCGCTCGGAGAGCTCCTCGAGCGGGGTGCGCGGGACAGACGGCTTCGCCGGGTCGTGGCACGGGGCGGTCCGGGCCGCGCCCACGTCCAGCACCGAACGCGGGCACAGGGGCTGGCCCTCGA
>NZ_KK037166.1:10245287-10248140 GCF_000568255.1 Kutzneria sp. 744 | reverse complement strand
CCGGCAGCTCGTAGTCGGTGGTGTTGGTGTGGTAGGCGTGCAGCGCCTCGGCCGCGCGGCCGGGCTCGTTGCGAGCCAGGTACACCGTGGCGGCCACCGACAGCGCGAGCTTGACGCCGGCCGTGCAGGCCCGCTCGGCCGCCGTGGCGACGGTCTCGTCGACCTGCTCCAGCGCCTCGTCGTACCGGCCGGCCTGGAGGTCGAGCAGTGACCGCAGCGACGGCACCAGCGCCCCGAACGCGTGCAGGCCGGCGCTGTCCACCAGGTTCTGGATGGTCGTGACGACGCCGGCCGCCTGGTCGGCGATGTGGATGTCGGACAGCTTCTTGGCCAGCAGCAGCTGCGCGTACAGGTTCCACACCGGCGTCTCGCGGTCGACGCTGTGAATCGCGCTCCGATTGAGCATCAGGCCGTCGAAAAGGTTGCCGGAATGCCATTGGATATTCGACTGTATGCAGAGCGAGACAATGCGCGGCGGGCCGGCGGCCGGGGTGACCTGGCCGGCGCCGTAGGTTTTCCATCGGTCCGAGCCCCGGTCGACGAACTCGAGCAGGAACATGCGCAGCGCGAGCACGTCCAGATAGCCGCCCCCGTCCGGGTCGAGCCGCTGGAGCGCCTTGTCGATCAGGGCCAGCGACGGCTCCAGATCGCCCCTGATCAGATGGATTCCAGCCTCGCTCACCAATCGGAACGCATCGGGCTCGGAAATGTCCGCGCGCAGGGCCGCGATCAGGTACAGGACGTCGCTGACCAGCGACGGCGCCGCTTCCCCGACGGCGTCCGGCGCGGCCCGACTTTCCCCATGGCTCATAGGTCAACCCACTTCCCCCGACGTGGTCAACGCTCAGCCAGTAAAGCACACGCGCAAGGGCGCGTCATCCGCCCAAACCCCTGCTCCCCTTGCTCTTTTCAAGATCGATCTCGAATCGTCCCCGGTGGGGGACGGCGTGACCACACAGGGGTTGGGCCCACTAAAAGCCCGCCCTTACGGGCAGCCCCCTCGCGTGACCCAGGTCACGGTTGCCCGACCTCGTTTCGTGACGTCGACGGGGCGTTAACCAGAACCGAGCCATCCTCGATTATCCGGGTTCGAACACTCAGGAAATTATCGATTTCGACGTGTCGAATATTCGACGGAGATAATCACCGACGTCCTCCAGCGAATCGGCGGCAGCGCGGACGAGACCGGCCTGAACCTGACCGGCGTGCCAGAGATCCGGGCTTTCCACATAACGCAGTTGAATTCCGGCCCGACGCAGCAGGACCGCGAGTTGCAGGCACTGGTCGTAGAGCATTTCCCGCAGCCCGGCGTGCAGATACGTCGGTGGCAGCCCGGCCATCGGGCCCAGCTGCGGCGCGTACACCGGGTCGACCGGATCGCCGTCGCCGCGGTAGGCGTCCGCGCAGGCGAAGCCCCACGGCCGGTTGACCACCAGGTCGCGGTGCCGCGAGGCCCGCTTGGCCGGGTTCGCCCACGGCGAGAGCAGCACCAGCGCGGCGGGCTGCACGCCGCCCCGCGCGACGATGGCCTGCGCGGCGGCGAGCGCGATGCCGCCTCCTGCGGAGTCGCCGGCCAGCGCGATCGTGCCGGGCGCGTACCCGGTCCGGCCCAGTGCGTCGAAGGCCGCCACCGCGTCCTGCACCGGGGCCGGGCAGGAGTGCTCGGGCGCGAGCCGGTAATCCAGCAGGTAGACCGGCCGCGCAGCCGCCCGGGCCAGGTGCGCGGCCAGCGACCGGTGCGTGGCGATCGAACCCACGGTGTACCCGCCGCCATGGAGGTACAGCACCGCTCCGGGCCCGGCCGTCTCCCCCGCGGACACGACCTCGGCCCGCCGTTCGCCGAGCCACAGCGTGCGCGTGGTGGCCCCGGGCGGCATCGGCTGCGTGCGCGCCGCGACGTCGAGCAGCAGCCGCTGCACCTTCCACGGCAACCGCCGCTGGAAGGTCAGCCGGTAGAAGGGATGCAGCAGCACGCGGGCCAGCGGCAGCGGGATCGACGGCCGGTTCACGACGCCTGCTTGCGCGGCGCCACGGCGAGGAACCGTGAGTACCAGGCCCAGAACCGCTGCGAGCCGATCGGCGTGACCCGGTTGAGCAGGTCGAACAGCTTGGCCTCGCCGCCGATGAGAATCCGCGCCCGCTGCCGCCGCACGCCCGTGAGGATCGTCCTGGCGGCCATTTCCGGGCTGTGCAAGGCCATCCGCCGGTCGAAGACCCGCGCCACCGAGTCCGGGTCGAGCCCGTCGGCCACGCCCGCGCTGCGGGCCACCGACGTCCTGATCCCGCCCGGGTGCACGCAGCTGACCCGCACCGGATGCCGGGCCACGAGCATCTCCTGCCGTAGCGACTCGGTGAACCCCCGCACGGCGAACTTCGACGCCGAGTACGAACTCTGCCCCGGCAGCGTGATCAGGCCGAACAGACTGGACACGGCGACCACGTGCCCGTCGCCGGAGTCGATCAGGTGCGGGAGGAAGGCCTTGGCCGTGTTGACCACGCCCCAGAAGTTCACGTCGAGCACCCGCTCGATGTCCTTGAACTCCTCCCGCGCCACCTCGCCGTAGTAGGCGATGCCGGCGTTGGCGTAGACCTGGTTTACCACGCCGAAATGCGCCCTCGTCGCCGCCGCGTAGGCCAGCACGGCCTCGCGTTCGGTGACGTCGAGCTGGTCCGTGCGCACCTCGGCGCCGCGGGCCTCGCACCGCACCGCGGTCGCCTCCAGCCCGTCACGGTCCACATCGGACAGTGCGAGCCGGGCGCCGCGGGCGGCCAGGTCCACGGCCAGCGCGCGGCCGATGCCCGAGCCGGCGCCGGTGATCCCGCTACCTTGCCCGTGAATCCCGTGCTCATGGT
>NZ_KK037166.1:10226772-10245187 GCF_000568255.1 Kutzneria sp. 744 | reverse complement strand
TGCGCGGGCGAGTCGGCGATCTGGAAGCCGGTAGCGAGCACGATGACGTCGGCCTCGTGCACCTCGCCGTCGGCGGTGACCAGCGCGTTCGCCTTGACCTGCTGGATGCCCTCGGTGACCAGCCGGACGTGGCGCTTGACGAAGGTCGGGTAGTAGTCGTTGGAGATGAGGATCCGCTTGCACCCCAGGCGATAGCTTGGCGTGAACTTGCGCCGCAGCGCCCGGTCCCGCACCTGCACGCGCAGCTTGGCCCGGGCGGCCAGCTCCATCGGCAGCATCAGCAGCGGGTTCTTGGCCAGCCCGACCACCTGCGCCTCGCGCGCCCAGTAGATCGCCGTGCGCATGAGCCGCTGGTAGAACGGCACACGCCGGCAGGCGAAGCGCTCGACGGCGGTGTAGCGGCGGTCCATCCGCGGCAGGATCCACGGCGGCGTCCGCTGGTAGACCTCCAACTGCCCGACCCGGTCGGCGATCCCGGGCACGATCTGGATCGCCGAGGCCCCGGACCCGATCACCGCGACCCGCTTGCCGCTCAGGTCGACGTCGTGGTCCCAGCGGGCGGAGTGGAAGACCGTGCCGTCGAAGTCCTCGATGCCGGGGATGTCGGGCCGGGCCGGCTCGCACAGCGCACCGAAGGCCGCCACCACGATGTCGGCGGTGAAGCGGCCCTTGCTGGTCTCCAGCTCCCAGCGCGAATCGGCCTCGCTCCACCGCGTGGACAGCACCTCGCAGCCGAAGACATGGTTGTCCCGCAGGCGATGCCGGCGCACGACGTCGACGATGTAGTCCTGGATCTCGCCCTGCCGCGAGAACGACCGTGTCCACGCCGGGTTGGGCGCGAACGAGAAGGAGTAGAGGTGCGAGGGCACGTCGCACGCCGCGCCGGGATAGGTGTTGTCACGCCAGGTGCCGCCGACCTGCTCCCCGCGTTCGAGGACCAGGAACTCGTGGCCCTCACGCCGCAGGCGCACCGCCGCGGCGACGCCGGACAGCCCGCCGCCGATCACTATCACGCGCACATGCCGCGGTCGTGCCTGCTCTGCAGTGTTCACGCGGGAACTTCAACTCCCATCGCGCCCGGTCCGAGGATCGACGCCGCGATCATCGCAAAGCGCTCTGACGAGCCCCTGACCTCGCCCCGTTCGGTGTGGCAGAGGCGTTTCAGAGCCGGCGCGGATGATCCGAGGCCGAGACATCCGCGCGCGAACACGTGAGGAGACGGTCGTGGCGTCCACACCGAACGAAGCAGGGGCGACCGAGTCGCCGGACGTCCTCATCGTGGGCTCCGGCATGGCCGGGCTCGGCATGGCGGTGAAACTGCTGGCGGCCGGGCAGCGGGACTTCGTGATCCTGGAGAAGGCCGACAGCGTGGGCGGCACCTGGCGGGAGAACACCTATCCCGGCTGCGCCTGCGACGTGGCCAGCGTCATGTACTCCTACTCCTTCGCGCCCAACCGGAACTGGAGCCGGATGTACGCCGGCCAGCCGGAGATCCTCGACTACATCCGGCGCGTGGTGAAGGACCACGACCTGGAGCCGTTCGTGCGCTTCAACACGGAGGCGGTGTCCTACGAGTTCGACGAGGCGGCCGACCGCTGGCACGTGCGCACCCGCTCCGGCGAGGAGTTCCGGCCGCGGATCGTCGTGCTCGCCCACGGGGCCCTGCACCTGCCGAACCGGCCCGACTTCCCCGGCATGGAACGCTTCGGCGGCGCGGTGTTCCACTCGGCGCAGTGGGACCACTCCGTGGACCTCAAGGGCAAGCGCGTCGCGGTGATCGGCACCGGGGCGAGCGCCGCGCAGTTCATTCCGGAGATCGTCGGCCAGGCCGCGCATGTGGACGTCTTCCAGCGCAACGCGCACTGGGTGCTGCCCAAGGCCGACCGCCCGCTCAGCGACCGGGAGCGCAAGGCGTTCCGGCTGGCGCCGTTCGTGCAGCGGCTCTACCGGCTGGCCGCCTACTGGACGCACGAGCTGCCGGTGCTGGCCTTCCTGCACCCCCGCTTCGTGAAGATCCTGGAGATCGCCGCGCGCCGGACGCTGGACAAGCAGGTGGCCGATCCGGTGCTGCGGGCCAAGCTCACGCCCTCGTACCAGATCGGCTGCAAGCGGATCCTGCTCACCAACGACTACTTCCCGGCCATGCAGCAGCCGAACGTCGACCTGGTGACCAGCGGCGTCGCCGAGTTCACCAAGACCGGCATCCGCGACAGCGACGGCGAACTGCACCGCGCCGACGTGGTCATCCTCGGCACCGGCTTCAGCACCGACAACCGGTGCGCGCACGAGCACATCGTCGGCCGCGGCGGCGAGACCATCCAACACGCCTGGCGCGACGGCATGACCGCCTACCTGGGCATGACCGTGTCCGGCTTCCCGAACATGTTCATGGTCATGGGCCCGAACTCCGGCGGCGGCGCGCAGTCGATCCTGTTCGTCATCGAGGCGCAGCTGCACTACATCGTGGAATGCCTGCGCCTGATGAAGACGCGCGGGGCGACCCGGCTGGACGTGCGGGCCGAGGTGCAGCGGAAGTTCAACTCCTGGCTGCACGGCAAGCTGTCGCGGTCGGTGTGGAACACCGGCGGCTGCCACAGCTGGTTCCTCGACCACACCGGGGCCAACCGCCAGTCCTGGCCGGGCACCGGCACCAGCTACTGGCGGGCCACCCGTCGCCCCGACCCGGACGCCTACGCCCTGACCGCCGTGCCCCGCGCCGTGCCGGCCCCGTTGCCGTAAACCCGGCCACGTTGCGATAAACCCGGCCACGTTGCGATGTACATACGGTCGCATGTACGCTCTATTGTGCGCGGGTCACCCGCGGACACCCCCCGTCCGCGGGTGAGCCTCGCCTCCGGCCGGATCGTCGGGTCCGGCGTCCGACGAGAAGGGAACGGCCTTCGTGACGAATGCCAGGCACCAAGCTGTCGCGAGTCCACCGGAGGCGCCGCCCGCGATCCCGTGGCCCCCCGTGGCGACCGTCATGATCGGCATGTTCATGGCGATCCTCGACTCCTACATCGCGATCGTGGCCGGACCCGCGATCCAGAGCGACCTGCGCGCCACCGCGGGCGAGCTCCAGTGGGTGCTCGCCGGCTACCAGCTCAGCTACGCGGTGTTCATGATCACCGCCGGCCGCATCGCGGACCTCTACGGCCGCAAGCGGATCTTCATGCTCGGCATCGTGATCTTCACCCTCGCCTCCGTGGCCTGCGCGATGGCCACCGGCCCCGGCATGCTGGTCGTCGCGCGCATCGTGCAGGGCCTGGGCGCGGCCATGGTGGTGCCGCAGGTCTTCGGCGTGATCACGCTGCTCGTGCCGGCCGAGGGCCGGCACCGCGTGTTCGGCATCCTGGGCGTGGTCATCGGCCTCGGCACCATCGGCGGCCAGCTGATCGGCGGGCTGCTGATCGGGGCCGACCTGTTCGGCTCCGACTGGCGCTCGGTCTTCTGGGTCAACGTGCCGATCGGCATCGTCACCCTCGCGCTGGCGGCCAAGTTCGTGCCGGAGTCGAAGGCGGCCGGCGCGCGCCGGCTGGACATGCCGGGCGTGGCGGCGCTGAGCGCGGCCCTGTTCCTACTCACCTTCCCCCTCATCCAGGGCCGCGAGCAGGGCTGGCCGTCGTGGACGTGGGTCTGCTTCGCCGGCAGCCTGGCCGCGTTCGCGGTGTTCGTGGCCGTCGAGCGGCGGGTGGCCGGCCGCGGCGGCGACCCGCTGATGGATCTGACCCTGTTCCGCAAGCGCTCGTTCTCGCTCGGCCTGCTGCTGGTCATCTGCGTGTACGCGCTGCTGACGTCGTACTACCTGTCGCTGGCGGTGTCGTTGCAGGACGGGCTCGGGTTCTCGGCGCTGCAGTCGGGCCTGGTGTACGCGCCGGCCGCGGTGATGTTCTTCATCTTCGGCATGGTCGCCGGCCGACTCGTGCCGAAGTACGGGCGACGGGTGCTGGAGATCGGCTCGATCGTGCTGGCGATCGGCTACCTGTCGACCGCGGTGGTGCTGCTGACCGGCGGCCCCATGAGCCCGGCCACGGTGATCCCGACCCTGATGCTGCAGAGCGTCGGCGGCGGCCTGCTCATCACGCCGCTGCTCAACTCGGTGCTGGCGCGGATCGAGCCGGCGGCGGTCGGCATGGCCTCCGGCGCGCTCTCCACCGCCCAGCAGGTCGGCGCGGCCCTGGGCGTCGCGGTGATCGGCGTGGTGTTCTTCACGTCGTTCCGCCCCGACGTGGACGGCCGGGTCCAGGCCGCGGGCCACGGATTCGCCATGGCGTCGCTGGCGGTGTTCGCGATCGCGGTGGTCGTGGCCGCGCTGGTGTTCCTGATGCCCAAGGCGGCCAAGGCCCGCTGAGTCGGCCTCAGGTCAGGATTGCCTCGACGATGCGGCGGGCCTTGTCCGCCGCATCGTCGTCGCCGAGGCGCATCGAGGTGTTGGTCGCGCACAGCACGGCGTCGATCTGGAACGCCGCCAGGTCCGCGTCGAGGTCGCCGATCTCCTTGGCCGCCACCGCATGCCGCAGCTCGGCGGCGATGAGGCCGACCCACTCCTGCCGCTGACGGCGCAGCGCGTCCCGGATCGGGCCCGGCTTGCTGTCGTAGTCGGCCAGGTTGGCCACCCAGAAGCAGCCGCCGGCGAACAGCGGCCGCTCGGCGTAGTCGATCCAGTTGCCGATCAGCGCGCGCAACCGCGCGACCCCGTGGGTGACCGACCGCGCCGGCGCCACCACGGAGTCCAGGAACAGCTCGCGCGCGTACTCGATGGTGGTCAGCTGGAGGGTTTCCTTGCTACGGAACAACGTCTGGACCCCGGCCTTGCTGATGCCGGTGGCGGCGGAGAGCCGGCCGAAGCTGACGCCCTCCAGCCCTTCCAGCGAGGCGACGTCCACGGCCTCGCGCAGGACGATCTGGCGGCTCCGCATCCCGCGCAGGACCCGCTTGTCGGTGATCTCGTCCGCGTCGCGGGCCGACACGACCCCGGCGGCCGAACGCTGAGCCGTGCGCTCCGACCCGTTTTCCATACGACCGATCATACTCTCACATCGCCGCCCTGGCCCGCTCGTCGCCCACCCCGTGCGACCGAATGCCGATCCGGCCGGAAATTCCTCGGCAAAACATCAGATCAACCGCCGACCGAGTGAATGCCATCGCCCGATGGCGTGGGATGTGTCGATTCTCTCCGATTATCCGGAGCCCGCCGCCGCCACCGATTCCGGCGACCCCCGCCCGATGAGGCAAAATCCGCCGCGGTCACCGACCGGTCAGCGGAATGGTTGTACCCCGCTCGATTGACTCCCCCGATCCGCCGAGTGGCCCTACCTGAAGGTGTGGGTGCCACGACAACTACCCGCATCGTTAGTCTTCGGTTGTCAAGCCAAGATCTGGCTTTCTGGGGAGTTGCCCAGCGGTCACCCGGGTTCCTGGGGTTAAGGAGTGCGTCCCCCGTCATTCGGTGTCGGCTGCCGTGGCAGAAGGAACGAGGACGATGGACTCTGCGCGCATAGGCATCCTCGGCCCGATGCGATCAAGGTTCGGAGACGTGGAGGCAACGCTCAGCGGGGTGAAACTCCGCAGCATACTGGCGGTTCTGGCGTTCCGGGCCGACGACAACGTCGGTCGCGACGAGCTGATCGAGGAGCTCGACCTGACCCGCACCACGGGGGATGCGGTCAACGCGCTGCACGCGCATGTCGCCCGGCTGCGCCGCTGGCTGCACAGCAACGGCGGCCGGTCCGACATGCTGGAGACGGTCAACAACGGATATCGGCTCAACATCGACCGCACCGCGGTCGACGCGCACCGCTTCATGACCCTCGTCGAACGGGCGCTGAATCTGGCGCCGGAGGCACCGCACGTGGTCGCGGCCATTCTCGAGGACGCCCTTTCCCTGTGGCGCGGCGACGCGCTGCCGGACACTCTCGACGGACCGCTGACCGCGACGGCGGCCGACCAACTGCACCAATGGCGGGCGGCGGCGAGGGAAACGCTGATCGACGCCTGGATCGCGCTCGGCAACAACCAGAAGGTGGTGCTCAACGCGCACAAGTTCATCGCGGAGAATCCGCTGAACGAGTCGATCCACACCCGGCACATCCTGGCCCTGCGCAGAATGGGGCGCTACGCCGAGGCCGCGGAGGCCTACCAGCGCGCCGAACGGGTGCTCCAGGACGAGCTGGGCGTGCGGCCCGGGCACGAGCTGCGGTCCTCGATCACCGACCCCGACGAGCAGTTGCCCGCCCACGTCCCGGCGTCGGCCCGCTACCAGCTGCTCCGCACGCACTGAAACGGCCCTGCGGCCCGGGCGGGAGTTCCGGGCCGCAGGGCTCTCACACCGGGCTGACCGCGCCCAGCAGGTACGCGAGCTGCTTGACGACCTCGGTGGCCATCACGGCCTGGCCCGAGGTCGAGAAGTGGATCCGGTCCTCGCTGAGCAGGTCGTCCCGGGCGTTCACCGGGTGGTCCCACATGTCGACCACGATGACGCCGTACTCGGCGGCCAGCCCGCGGGTGATCTCGTTCATCGTGCGGACCCGCTCGTCCCAGTCGGGGAAGACCGGCACGACATAGGCCTTGCCGAGGGTGAACGACATCAGCTGGGCGCCTGTGCCGGCGGCGATGTCGTACAGCCGCCGCAGGGTGCGGGCGATGTCGTCGTAGTCCGGGTTTCGGCGCACGATGTCGTTGGCGCCACAGGGAATGTGCAGCAGATCCGGTCCGAACTCCAGCATCGGCTCGATCTGCTTGTCCAGCACCTCCGGCGTCCGCGCGCCGACCACGGCCACGTTGAGGTAGCCCAGGTCCGGCCGCACCCGGCGCAGGATGCCGGCCACCCGGTCGGCCCAGCCGAGGTCGGCGTAGCCGGGGCTCGCGTCGCCGGTCCCTGCCGACAGGCTGTCCCCGATCACCGCGAAGCGGGACCACGGCGCGTCGAACAGCAGGCCCGCGGCGTGCACGTCGGACAGGCAGAACGGGTCGGACGCTTCGGTCCGGGGCGTGGGCACGGTCACCCCGAAAGAATACGTGCGTCCGTATGTAGAACGCAACGGCCAGCTTCTCGGAGGCCCCGAGATTGCCCTCAACCTCGGGCCATCGCGAACACGTGCAGCGACGGCGCTGGGGCCGCCGGCCGGGAGCCGGCCCGCGATGGGGTCTTGCCCACCAGCAACGGCACGCGGACGTAGTACACGTATGCGCTGCCCTGGTACGTCGTGTTGCCCTGCCGGTTCTGATACGCCGCCGTGAAGGCCACATCGCCCGGTCCGCCGAACCAGTCGGAGCTGGTCAGGCTGAAGTCCTGGGTGGTGCCGTCGGTGTAGACGACCGTCGCCGTACCGCCGGCCGTGCCGTAGGCCGCGGTCACCAGGAATCCCAACGTGTTTCCGGTTCCGGTCAGCGTAATCGTCTGTCCATTGGCGACGGTGTTGTCGGGCGTCCCGGTGCCGGCCTGGAAAGGCCAGGTGAAGGTCAGTCCGCCGTGGCTGACCGGGCCGCCCGGGGTCACGCCGACATCGGCGAAGGCCTTGGCCGACATGCTGGCGCCACCACCGTCGATGTTGCCCGGCGGCCGTCGGCGTGACGACCGTGCGGTCGGTGTCGGTGTCGGTGTCGGTGTCGGTGTCGGCGTCGGCGTCGGCGTCGGCGTCGGCGTCGACCACCTTGATCGACTGCCCCGCCCACAGGTTGCGCACCTTCATCGGCGCGTTGTCCCCCGCCTCCAGCACCACCGTCACCGGCACGCCGCCGCGCACCTGCAGGTCAACCTTGCTGTTGTGCTGCAACGACACCGTGCCGTCCACGTCCCAGTCGGACGGCCAGGCGGGCGCGATCCGGAGCAGCCCGTCGCAGTCCTGCGCCAGCGCCTCGTTCAGGTTGGCCGCGACGATGCCCGTCTCCTCGTCGTACGGCGCCGCACCGGCCGAACCGAACAGATTTCCCATGCCTGATGGGAAGACCTGGTACTTCTTGGTGATGGCGACCAGGTTCGCTTCAACCTCGCCGGCCAGGCCCAACCGGGCCGCGGACAGCCCGTCGTAGTCCCACTCCGCATTGAACCGGAACCGCCGTGCGTCGTAGCTGCGCTTGGCCGGGTCGGTGAGCGGGCCGGAGTCGTCGCCGATCAGGCCGTACGCCCAACTCGGCTCCAGGTCGAGGTTCTCCCCGTTGTCGAGCTGGGCGGTCGGCTGCGTCGAGTAGGCGATCACGTCCTGGCCGCCGGCGTCGGCGTCGGGCGTCAGCACCTGCGAGTGGGTGGCGGCGCCGGTGCGGGGCAGCGGCGGGATCTGCTTCTCCGCGGCCCACACCGCCGCGCCGAGGCTCCCGTTGCCCAGCGGCATCGACTGCGTGTTGGCGAGATTCGGCCCGCCGAGCACGATGTCCGACCGGCGGACCACCGCCTGGCGGTCGATCCGAAACCCCCGTCACGCCAGGCAGTGCTCGGCTTCCTCTCCGTCGAGCCATCGAGCAACGCCAGCGCGTGGCCGGTCCACACTCAACTGCAACGGAATCCGGGCCGGCGGCGTATGGGTGGTATGACAACGTCTCCGCGCAGGCGCATCGGGGCGAGACTCGGGACCGTCGGCGTCGCGATGATTCTCGGCGCCGGCGGCGCGGGTGCCTACACCGTGGCGCAGGAGCGCGCGGCCGCCGAGACGAGCCGCCCGCACGCGGCCGCCAAACCGGTTCTCAGCCACGAGTTGCCGTTCAACACGAAGCTGACGGCCAAGGACATCCCCCAGCTGGACGGCAGCGTGCGCAGCGGCGCGTGCAGCGGCTCCCTGATCGCCCCGCAGTGGGTGGTCACGGCCGGGCACTGCTTTCACAGCATCGTCGGCACCCCCGACAGCGGGCCGCCCCGCTACCACATGGCCGTGACACTGGGAAAACTCAAGGACAGCGACCCGGGCGGCGAGACGGCCCAGGTCGTGGACGTGCGGCAGTCGCCCGTCAGCGACCTCGCGCTGGCCAAGCTCGATCACGCCATCACCGACATCGCCCCGCTCGCGCTGCCCACCGCGCCGCCGACCGTGGGCGAGGCGCTCCAGTTCGCCGGCTGGGGTTCCCTGTCGTCGACCGTCGTCAAGCCGTCCGACCATCTCAAGCGCGGCACCTTCACCGTGGCAGAGATCCACGACTACACCCTCGGCGCCGCGCCGACCGTGCCGCGCACGGTCGAGAACAGCCCCTGCCCCGACGACTCCGGCGGCCCGTTCTTCGTCTCGGCCGACGGCATGACCGGTACCCTGGTCGCCATCGTCAACAACGGCCCGGCCTGCCCCCAGGCCGGCCTGGAGAACGTGGCCCGGCTGGACGTCGTAGCCGACTGGATCCGCCGGCAAATGGCCTGACAGCAGGAAAGCCGGGTCATCCTTCCTCGGCACCAGCGGCTGCGATGACTCCGCTGACCGCGGGCGGCAACTCGGCGAGGATGCCCCGCACCGTGGCCGGATCGACCTCGCTCACCATCATGACGAAGGTCAACGGCAGGTGTTGCCATTCATCGGTTTCCGCCGGCGGCGACGCTCTCTTCGAGGTGCTCGTGGAAGAAGCCGACGATGCGTTCCCGGGCGAGCTTCGCCGATTCCTCGTGCAGGCCGGCGCCGAGCAGTTTGGTCAGCACGAGGAAGATCCGCGGGATGTCGCCGGGGCGGTGGTCGTTGAGGAAGCTGTGCCCCGCCTCCGGGTACTCCGTGATGTCGTGGACGACGCCGTTCGCGGTCAACGCCGATTCCAGCTTGGCCGCCGCGCCACGCAGCTGGCCGTCCTTGCCGCCGAAGCTGCCCACGATCGGGCAGGCTCCGTCCAGGAAGCTCGTGGCGTCCTCGGGCACGGTGCCGTAGTTGACGCTGGAGGCGTCGAAGCCGTGGCCGGGCGCCAGCAGCAGCGAGAACGCGCCGCCGAGGCAGTAGCCGATCACGCCGATCCGGCCGGTGCAGTCCGCGCGGTCGGCCAGCCACCGCCGGGTCGACTCGACGTCGTCGAAGGCGCGGCCGTGCCGGTCACGCAGGTTGCGGAAGATCGACCGCAGGCAGGCCACCCGGCCGCCCCAGTGCATCAGGTTCGGCGCCACGGCGAGGAAGCCCGCGCCGGCCAGCCAGTCCGCCTGCGCCTTGACGTCCGGCGTGAACCCGAAGACGTCGTGAATCACCACCACCGCCGGCCACGGCCCCGGGCCGCCGGGCACCGCCAGGTAGCCGGGCATGGCGCCCCGGTCGGTCTCGATCGTCACCTCGGCCACAGCCGCCTCCGCTCGTTGCGTCAGTGACTGACACTACTACGTAGCGTCAGTCACTGACGGGTAGGCTGAGGCCCGTGCCCCGCAGCGGAGAAGAAGTGCGTCGACGCCTTCAGGAGGCCGCCCTCGCCCTGTACCGCGAGCGCGGCTACGACGCCGTCACCGCGGCGGAGATCGCCGCCGCGGTCGGCGTCACAGAGCGCACCTTCTTCCGCCACTTCCCGGACAAGCGCGAGGTGCTGTTCGGCGGCCAGGACGTCGTCGCCACGGCGTTGGCGCGGGCCATCGCCGAGGTGCCCGACGCCACCGCGCCCATGGCCGTGCTGGGCGAGGCCTTCCGGGCCCTGCGGCCCGTGCTGGAGGTCAACCGGCCCTTCGCCGTGCCCCGCGCCGAGCTCATCGCGTCGACACCGGCGCTGCGGGAGCGAGAGCTGGCCAAGATCGCCACGATTCAGGACGCCGCCGCCCGCGCCCTGGCCGCCCGGGGCATCCCGGACCGGCAGGCCGTGCTCGCGGCCCAGATCGGCGCGGCGACCTTCGGCCTGGCCATCCAGGAGTGGACGTCCGATTCCGCCGCCGATTTCGACTCGCTGCTGGCCAGGGCCTTCCAGGACGTCCGCGAGCTCGTGCGCTGACGCGCCGGTAGCCCGACAGACCTCGCGCGGGCGGGCCCGCCCCCTGGCCGCCCGACCGGACCTCGCGCGTCGACGCGCCGACCCCGGCCCGGCCCGGCAGATCTCCGCCAACTCGCGGAAATCCGGTCACATCACCGCCGCTACCGGCCCGAGCTGTCCCCTATGCCCGGATTTGGCCGGCGCCGGTCGAATTTTGTGAAAGTTGATCACGTGACAGGGGTCACCCGTGGTGCTTCAATGCGTTAGGAAAGTTTCCTAACGATACGTGGAGGCCCTGCAGCCATGTCATCCCCCCGTACGCGCTTAGCCGTGGTAGTCGCGGCGCTGGCGCTCGCCACGCCGCTCGCCGTCAACTCGGCCGAGGCCGCCACCGCGGACTTCGCCGACGCGTCGGTCCCGTCGGCCGCCGCCGCCCCGGCGTACACGGCCGCCGAGGTCCTGGCCGGCGTCAAGAAGAACAGCACGACCGCGAACAAGGTCAACTCGAAGCCCCACATCAACACCATGACCCGGTCGCAGAACGTGAACGTGTACCAGGTGGCCACGGGCGTCTACGCCTACAGCTCCAGCCTGGCCGTGGACGACGACGGCAGCGACCCGGACAGCGACCCGGACCACCAGGACCAGACGACGTTCCAGGACAGCAACGGCAAGCAGCTGGCCGCGCACCACGTCCCGTTCTACGTCCTGGGCGACGACTGCTGGGACCGCAAGTCCCCGTGCCCGCACTTCTTCTACAAGGAACACGGCATCAAGGGCCGGCAGTTCGCTCTGATGTTCTACAAGAGCAAGGTCATCGGCGCGATCTTCGGCGACACCCAGACCGGCAACTCGCAGACCACCTCGGACAACGACTCCCGTGAGCTCGGCGAGGCGTCGGTCAAGGCGGCCTCGTCGCTCGGCATCCCGAGCAGCGGCACCTCCGGCGGCGTCGACAACGGCGTGACCGTCGTGATCTTCTCGGGCGCGTCCTGGATCGTGAACGGCAGCAACGCCAACCTGAACGCCAACGCCCAGGCCATGGTCCAGAAGGCGCTGGACACCCTCGGCGCGAGCATGAAGCCGTAGTATCCGCGGTAGATCGACACTGAGCGCGATCACCACCCTGACGTCGGCGGCGGCGAGCATGGCGGTGATCGCGTTCTTTTATGCCCGGCTCAGCGCCCGAACTTCGCGACGGCCTCCGGCGTCACGGGGGTGAACAGGTTCACGAGGTTGCCGTCGGGGTCGCGCACCAGCAGGGAGCGGTTGCCCCAGGGCATGGTCGTCGGCTCGGCGACGACACAGGTGTCGACCTGCCGGATCCGGTCGTACTCGGCGTCCACGTCGTCGACCAGGAACTCGATGATCGCCGACCGGTTGGCCGCGGGGACGGCGGAGCCCGCCCCGAACAGCGCAACGGTCCGGGTGCTGCCGATCGCCAGGGTGCCGGCCGGGGTGGCCAGCTCGGCGAAGTCGGGAGTCGCCCAGGTGGCCGGCAGGCCGGTGACCCGCTCGTAGAACGCGACAAGGCGGGCGACGTCGTCGGTGATCAGGCGGATCGACACAAGGGTGTTGGTGGTCATGTCGAGCACGCTAGGACCGATACCGGACAGGATCCGCCCGGTATCGGCGCGATACTGAGCACTGTGACGCGACCAACTGCCCGGGTGCTCGCCCTGCTGGAGATCCTCCAGTCCGGCGGCACCCGCACCGTGGCCGAGCTGGCGCAGCGGCTGGGCGTCGACGAGCGCACGGTCCGCCGCTACGTGGTCCACCTGACCGACCTCGATATCCCGGTCCGGTCCGTGCGCGGTCGCTACGGCGGCTACCGTCTCGCGCCCGGCTACCGCATGCCGCCCCTCATGCTCACCGACGAGGAGGCGCTGGCCGTGCTGCTCGGCCTCATCGCCGGCCGTCGGGCGGGGCTGGCGACCAGCTCCGTCGTGGCCGCCGAGAGCGCCGCGGCCAAGATGCGCCGCACACTCCCGGAAGCGTTGGGACGGCGGTTGGACGCCCTGCTGGAGAATGTCGAATTCACCCAGCGGCCCCTCCCGTCGGCCGCCCCCGAGACGACCGTGTTGCTGCTGCTGGCCGAGGCCGCGCGGGACCGCAGGCCGGTCGCCATCGACTACACCGCCGCCGACGGCCGCCGCACCGAGCGCGTCCTGCACCCGTACGGAATCGTCGCCCATTCCGGACGCTGGTACGTCACCGGTGCGGACTCCGTGAGCGGCGAGACCCGCACCTTCCGGCTGGACCGCGTCACCGCCCCTCGGCTGCTGGCCGGCGCCTTCGACCCACCGGACGGCTTCGAGCCCGCCGACCACGTCCTGTCCGGGCTCGCGCGGATCCCCTACCGGCACGAGATCTCCCTGCGGGTGCAAGGAACCGCCGACGAGGTAGCCGCCGCGTTCCCGCCCGGAATCGCCACCGTGCACGCCATCGCCGACGACGGCTGGGTGGGCGTGCGGATGCGGGCCGAGCGCCTGGACTGGGTGCCGGGCCTGCTCGCCGGCCTCGGCCTCCCCTTCGTCGTCGAAGGCCCGGACGCCCTGCGCACCCTCGTCCGTGCCCTGGCCGACCGCCTCGCCGCCGCGGCCGGCTGATCCACCAGGCGTTCCAGTTCCGGGCCACCGCTGCGAGGTCCTGCCCGGCGGCCAGGTGGCAGAGTGAGGCCATGGACTACGTGCCCCACTTCCGGCGGGAGATCGCGGCCTTGGAGGACGCGGTCCGCCGCGCCGCCGATGCCGCTCCTCCCGTCCCGTCCTGCCCCGGCTGGTCGATGTCGGACCTGCTGGCGCACCTGGGCTACGTGCACCGATACGTGATCCACGTGATCGAACAACGCCTTGCCGCACCGCCGAACCCGACCGACCGCGCCTTTCTCGACCTCCCCGCCGACACGCGCGGCTGGCCCGTCCCGGAGCAAGCACCTACTCACGGTCCCGTGCCGACGAGCCTGATCGACTGGTTCGCGGACGGAGCCACGACGCTGGAATCGTTGTTCAGCAGCCGGAATCCCGACGAACCGGTCTGGACATGGTCGCAGGAGCAGACCGTCGGCTTCTGGGCACGCATGCAGACCATCGAAGCGGCCGTGCACCGCTGGGACGCCGAAAACGCCCTCGGCACGGCCGAACCGATCGACGACGAGCTCGCGGCGGACGCCATCGAGCAGAACTTCACCGTCATGGCCCCGTTTCGCCGGACCCGCACCCAGGCCCCGCCCGGCCTCGGCGAGCGGATTCGCTTGCGCCGCACCGACGGCGACGACATCTGGACCGTCCACTTCGACGGCGACACCGTGCGCCTCATCGACCGCGCCGAGCCGCGCCACGTCGAACTGATCGGCACCGCCTCGGACCTGATGTTGTTTCTGTGGCAGCGAATCCCGGCCGATGAACTGCTCGGCGTGGTCGGTCCCCGTGCCGTGCTCGACCGCTACTTCACCCTCGTGCCACCGATGTGAGCTGCTTCGCCTCCAGCCACAGCAGGTCGACCAGCTCCGGCCAGCGCAGCGCCGCCCCGGCGGCCTCGGCGGCGGCGCGGTCGGCGGCGGACAGCGAGTCGGCGGAGGGCATGTCGCTGGTGACGGCGGTGAAGCGCGAGAGGTAGCCGACGGAAAGGCCGAAGTCGTCGCACTGGCGGCGGACGCCGGCGGCCAGGGACAGGGCCGTCGCGGCGGCACCGATGTGGGCGAACGCGGCGGCGGCGGAGTTCACGGCGGCCATGACGGTGATCTGGTCCTCCAGCCGCACGAACCAGTGCACCGCCGTGCACAACAGGTCGAGGGCCTCCCGGCCCACCGCGACCGGGTCCGGGGCCGCGGCCGCCCGCCGCACCAGGGACTGGCCGAGCGTCATCTTCGCGTACGCCAGCGGCCAGATCACGCTGTCCCGCTCGGCGACCTCGGCCGCCTCGACGAGGGCCCGCTCGCCCTCGGCGACCCGGCCCAGCACGACGAGCGTGGCGCCGATGTTGGCCAGGCCGCTCGAAGTCAACCAGTCGACCCCCAGCTCGCGGCCGATCGCGACCGTGCGGCGGGATGCCTCCAGCGCCCGGTCCAGCTCGCCGAACGCGCGCAGGAGGAACGCCGACATGAACAGCACCCGGCCGTGGCTCACCCGGTGCTCGACGTCGTCGGACGCACCGGACAGGCCACTGGCCTCGGCAAAGCACGCGAACGCGTCGGCCGGGTCGGCCTCTAGTCCGAGCAGGAGGTTGCCGCGGGCGGTCAGGGCCTGCACGCGGTCGAGGGAAGGCTCCTTGTCGAGCGACAGCGCGGTGTCGAGCAGGCGGCTCGCTTCGGCGAAGTGGCCGCTCCTGATCCAGAACCAGTCGAGCCGGCCGACCGTACGCAGGGCGGACGCGGGCGTGTGTTCGAGGTCGTGGGCGATGCAGCCGCGGATGTTGGGCAGCTCACGGGTCAGCACCCGCATGGAGTGGCCGCCGAGCGCGAAGGGCAGCTCGGCCCAGTGCTGGTCGACCAGCGCCCGGCACCACCGGGCGTGGGCTTCGAGCGTCGCCGCCGGCTCGGAATCCTGTTCCTGGCAGTAGGCGCGAATCGTCTCCAACAGCCGGTAGCGGGTCGGCGTCGGCGTGGTGTCCGCGGTGACGACGGAGCGGGATACCAAGGCGGACAACGACTCCACCGTCCGCCCGTCGCCCGGGCCGACGGCCTCGGCGGCTTCCAGCGAGAATCCGCCCTCGAACGGCCACAGCCGGGTCAACAGCGCGCGGTCGCCGGCCGCGAGCTGCTCGACGCTCCAGGCGATCGCCGCTTGCAGGTTGGCGTGCGAGGTCAGGGAACCGCGCGGGGTCGAGCCCAGCACGGCGAACCGGTGGTCGAGCCGGGCCACGATCTCGGCCAGGCCGAGCACGGTCGCCGGCGCGGCGGCCAGCTCAAGGGCAAGGGGCAGCCCGTCGAGCGCCGCGCACAACTGTCGCATGTGGACGGTGTCGGCCGGGGACGGGGACCAGCCGGCGCGGGCGGCGCTGATCCGGTCCAGCAGCAGCCGCACAGCCGGTCCGTCCGTGCCGTCGTCCTCGTACACGGGCAGCGGGAGCACCGGCACGACGGTCTCGCCGTCGATCCCGAGCGGCTCACGCGAGGTGGCCAGCACGCGCAGGTCGGGGCAGCGGTCGAGCAGCTCGACGACCAGTTCGGCGACCGCGTCGACCAGGTGCTCGCAGTTGTCCAGGACCAGCAGGCCCGGCCGCGCCGCCAGCGTTCGGATCACACTGGTCTGCGTGCTGGTCGAGATGTCGGAGGCGCCGATCGCGTCCGCCACGGCGTGGGCCACGACCTTGGCCTGCCGGACGTCGGCCAGCCGCACGAGCCACGGGCCGTGCGGATCCTGTCGCTCGGCCGCGTGTTCCACCGCCAGCCTGGTCTTGCCCACCCCGCCCGGACCGACCATGGTCACCAGCCGCCGGCTGTCCAGCGTCTCGGACAGCGTCCGCATCTCCCGCTCGCGCCCGAGGAAGGCCGACAGCGGCCGGGTCGGTCGCGGCCGGACGGTGGGCGCGGCGTCACCGAGCAGCAGCTGCGGATCCTGCCGGAGGACCCGGCTCTCCAACAGGCGCAGCTCGCCGCCGGGGTCGATGCCGAGTTCCTCGGCCAGCAACGCACGCACCCGGCGCAGCGCCGCCAGGGCGTCGCTCTGCCGGTCGCTCCGGTACAGGCCGAGCACCAGCTGCGCCCAGGCCCGCTCACGCGTCGGATGCGCCTCCGCGAAGGCCCGCAGCTCGCCGAGCAGGTCCTCGTGCTGCCCCAGCCGGAGCAGGCAGGCGAATCGATCCTCCACGGCCGCGAGCCGCGCCTCCTCGAACCGGCCGCACAGTCGATCGCGGACGTCGTCGGTGGCCGTGTCGGCCAGCGCCGGCCCCGTCCACAGGCCCAGCGCCTGCTCAAGCAGCCGCACCTTGTCCCGGTCGTCCGTGGTCGACCGCGCCTGGTCGATCAGGCTCTGGAAGCGGTGCACGTCGATCCGCATCGGATCGGCCCGCAGCACATAGCCCGGTCCCTGCGTGGAAATCGTCACCTCGGCGCCGGTCTCGGCCAGCCGCGACCGCAGCCGCGAGACCCCGACACGGATCGCGTGCGCCGCCGTGCTCGGCGGGTCCACCGGCCACACCCACTCCACCAGCCGGTCGACGGAGACCAGACGGTTCACGTCGCAGGCCAGCACCGCGAGCACCAGTCGGTTCTGCCGGGGCCCCAGGCTCACCGCCGTGTCCCCCACCCGCGCTTCCACGGGTCCCAGCAGCCTCAACTCCACGCGCACTCCCGGTGACCCCAGCTCCTGACCAGCACTGTAGCGCCAGGGATCACGGCCGGTCGCCCGGCGAGGTCGCGCGGCGGCGCGCACTATTTCTCGTCCACCGAATTCGGGAATACGACAACGGGGCGTTCACGCAGAATGGACCGCCGGCAGAACTGCCGGCGGTCCATTCGGATCAGCGTATGCGATCAGTCCTTCTTGAAGACGTCCTTGACCTTCTCGGCCGCTTCCTTGACCTTGCCCTTGGCCTGGTCCGTCTTGCCCTCGGCCTCAAGGCCGTGGTCGTCGGTGGCACCGCCGACGCCTTCCTTCACCTTGCCCTTGACCTCGTCGGCCTTGGCATCGATCTTGCGCTCGGTGCTCATGACGATCCTTCCCTTGCCTCGCTGTCGGCGATCGAAACAGTGGACTTCCCTGCTCTCCTGAAGGAAGTGGCCACCGAATACCCGACCGCGCGCCCGTGAAACATCGGTCAGGGCCGGCCGTGGTGATTCCGGCGGATCCGCAGGCGCGGGCGGTCGCGTTCGCTGATGGCGTGCGGGAACATCCACATCACGAGAAACAGCCCGAGCAGGCCGATGACCAGGTAGGCCAACGACATGGCGGAGTCGTAGCCGAAGACGCTCTGCCACACGCCGGAATGGCGGGTGGCGGCCGAGACCATGAACAGGATCAGGAACAGGGGCGCCTGCACGCACACGAACACGGACCCGGCGCGGCGGTTCGAGGCGCACACCACCGACGCCAGGCCGGCCGTGGCGACAATTCCGGCCAATCCCGTCGGCACCGGCGTGCCGAACACGACAGCGTGACTGCCGCCCAGCCAAGCCGTGACGAGCGCCCAGCCACCGGCCAGCAGAAACACCAGGCCCTGGCCGGCCAGGATCCACCGACCGCGCCGAAACGCGGCAACGTTCGAGTTCTCGCTCCGTGCCGACATGGTGTCGGATGCCCGCCCACAGCGGACACAAACACGAGGCTTACGCCGCTTCCCGCGACGCGGGCTCCTCCGCCGACAGCGGGCTCGCGATGTCCTCCAGCGACTGCTGCGCGGCCTCGACGCCGATCAGCAGCTCCAGGACACCGCCGCCCATCATCATCACCGCGCCCAGGTAGTAGCCGGCGGCCACCAGCGTGGTGCTGCCGGTGTCGACCAGCCCGCCGAACAGCACGGGGCCGATGATGCCGCCCAGCCCGGTGCCGACCGAGTAGAACAACGCGATGGCCATCGCGCGGATCTCCAACGGGAGATCTCCGACACCGTGAGGTAGGCGGCGCTCGCGCCG
>NZ_KK037166.1:10204025-10226672 GCF_000568255.1 Kutzneria sp. 744 | reverse complement strand
GGCCGAGGCCCAACAGCGTTCGCCGCGGATACGTCTTGAGCAGCGTGCGGGCGACGGCGCCGAAGCCGATGCTGCCCCGCTCGTGCACCTCGATCGTGTCGCGCACCGGTTCCAGTCGCTCGCCGGTCTGCTCGGACACCTGCCGCTCGATGTCGCCGACCAGCTTGTCGGCGTCGGCCGCGCGGCCGTGGGTGAACAGCCAGCGCGGGCTCTCCGGGACGTTGCGGCGCACCACCAGAATACCGACGCCGAGCACCGCGCCGAGGCCGAAGCCAGCCGCCAGCCCAGGTTCTCCGCGAACAGCCCGGGATTCAGCAGCAACAGCGTCAGTGCCGCGCCGGCGGCCGCGCCCAGCCAGTAGGAGCCGTTCACCAGCAGGTCGATGCGGCCACGAAGTCGCGCCGGCACCAGCTCGTCGATCGCCGAGTTGATGGCCGCGTACTCGCCGCCGACGCCGGCCCCGGTGAAGAACCGCATGATGAAGAACCAGATCGGGGTGAACGAGAACGCCGTCAGCACCGTGGCCGTCAGGTACAGCGCGAGCGTGACGAGGAACAGCTTCTTGCGGCCCAGCCGGTCGGTGAGATAGCCGAAGCCGAGCGAGCCGAGCACCGCGCCGGCGACATAGCACGAGGCCGCCAGCCCGACCTGGGTCTCGCTCAGGTGCAGCCCGCCGGCCGGGTCGGTCAGCCGCTGCCCCAGCGCGCCGACGATCGTCACCTCCAGCCCGTCGAGGATCCACACCGTGCCCAGCCCGATCAGCACCGTCCAGTGCCACCGGGACCAGGGCAGCCGGTCCATTCTCGCCGGGACGTCCGTGGTCGCCATGGTGGTGGGGCTACCCGGCCGCCGATGATCTCATTCCTGCTGCCTCAGCCTGGCCAGACAGAACGGGTGACCGTCGGGATCGAGCAGGACACGAACGTCCGGCTGCGGCTGTGTGTCGGCCTGCGTGGCCCCGCACCGTATGGCGTGCTCGCACGCCGCGTCCACGTCGGCGACGTCGAAGTCCAGGTGCGCCATCATCCGTTGCTCGTCGTCGTCGGCCGGCCAGACCGGGCGTCGGTAGTTCTCGTCGTGGTGGAAGGAAAGCCGCACCCCGGACCTGGTCATCACCGTCACCCAGTGTCCTTTGTCGACCTCGGTCTCCGCGGTCAGCAACCGGCAGTAGAACGCCGCCAGGCCACTCGGGTCCGGGCTGCTCAACACCATGCCGGACAGCGTGATCGGGCCCGGCTCGCCCAGCACACGAGTCAGGCTCGCCACCGTCTTGTCGCCGAGCCTCGCGAACACGATCTTGGCCAGCGGCGCGGCCAACGCCGCCATGCCGTGGAACTCGATGGTGGCGTGATAGGTGACGGTGGCCGTGCCCGGCCGCGACCCCGCCGTCACGACGATGTCGTCGGTCGAGGTCGCGGTGTCGTTGGCGCCGACGAAAACCAGCCGGTCCGGGTCCAGCCGAGCGAGTTCGTAACGCAGCTCGGTGGTGATGCCGGCGATCTTGGACACGTTGTGCCAGCACGCACCGACCGCGATCGGGCCCTCGTCCAGGCGGCGGCACGACACCGTGCCCGGATCCCATTCGACGGCACGGGAGAAGTCTCGCAGGTAGGCGACCACCGAAGCGGGCGGGGCCGTCACCTCGAACCTGCGCGTGATCTCAACCACGGGACCGACCTCGTGCCGCGAGGACGCAGCGCACCAGCTCTTCGCCGTACGGCAACGCGATCAGGCCGATGATGGCGGCGGCCACACCAGCCAGGTAGTTGGCCGGCAACGGGCGCTGCTTCCACCGCAACCGCCACGCGTCCGCTCCCCCGCCGGCCCTCAGCAGCTCCCGCACCTGCTTCCAGTGCAGGCAGGCGATCGCCGTCGTTCCCATGAACGGCAGCGATTCCAGGAAACTGTGGATGTGCTGCTCGATCGGCCGCACCTCACGGCCGCTGTCCACCGCGGTCTTCACGTCCCACAACGCCGTCGCCTCGTGCGCCGCGACCGACAACGCCATCACGGTCAACACCGCCGGGTTGACCTCACACAGCAGCACCAACGCGATCGGCGCCCCCACCTCGGCCATCATCAGCAGATGGATCGCCGACTCCTTGACGCCGGCCGTGTGCTGGATGGCGGTGCGGCGATGCTGCCACCAGTCCAGCACACCCGGCACGAACCAGGCCGGCAGCAACACGTACAGCAGATACCGCAGAGTCGCGTCCTCGACATCGCCGACGTTCGCCGGAATCCGCATCGCGGGCCGGACCGCGATGACGCGCCGCAGCGCTCCCAGTGGTCTGTTCATCACCGCCACCGACTACCCCGCGCAGTTCGCGCCCACACGCCCGTCACGTTGTGTCGACGCTGGCCTGGCGCAGGTCGAGTTCGTGCAGCACGCGTCGCAGCACCTCGTCGTCGATCTCGCCGGAGTCGCGGGCGGCGACGAACACCTTGCGCTCGATGTCGAGCATCGTGCTGAACAGCCGCTGGAACGCCTCCGCCCGCCCGTCCGCCTGGTCTTCCATCCATTCCCGGGCCGTGCCCTGGCGGTGCTCGGCCAGGGATCTGAGCAGCCCGACGACATGCTCCGGCGTCCGCTCGTCGTCGGCGGCGACCTGCCGGTCCAACTCCTCGGTGGCGGCGGCCACGGCCTCGTGGCGCACCTTGGCCTCGTCGTCGGCGTCCTCGCGCGCCTCGTCGGCCGGCACGTCGAGCAGCCGGATCAGGCCCGCCAGGGTGGAACCGTGCAGCAGCAACGTGCCGACCGTGATGGCAAAGGTGAACAACAGAACCAGGTCCCGGCCCGGCATCGACTCAGGCGTGGCATAGGCGACGGCCAGCGAGATCACGCCGCGCATGCCCGCCCAGCCCACGACCGCCGTCGCCTTCGGGTCCGGCGGCGGTTGTCCCCGTGACCGCAACAGCGGCAGGTAGGCGACCGGGAACACCCAGGCCAGCCGCACCAGGACCGTGACCGCCAGCAGCACGCCGGCCGCGCCGACCAGGGGCCAGCTCACGCCGGCCGAGGCGACGATCGTCGGCAGTTGCAGGCCGATCAGCGTGAACACCACCGACTCGAGCAGGACGTCTACCGACCGCCAGACCGCGTTCTCCTGCAACCGGGTGGTGTGCCGGCCGTAGGGCGCCTTGTGTCCCATGAGGACACCGGCCATCGCCACCGCGAGCACACCGGACGCGTTCGCCTGCTCGGCCAGGGCGTAGCAGGCGAACGGCGTCGCGACGCCGATGGCACTCTCCAGCACCCCGTCACCGATGTGCAGCCGGATCCGGTGCACGACGTAGCCGGTCACCGCACCGACCAGGCCGCCGACCGCCGCCGCGTACAGGAACAGCAGAATTCCTTGCCACCACGACAATGCGGCGCCCATCGCGACGGCGACCGCGAGCTTCCACAGCGTCAGCGCGGCGGCGTCGTTGCCCAGGCTCTCGCCGGCCAGCAGCGCCATCGCCCGGCGCGGGACGTTCAGCCGGCGGCAGATCGCCATCGCCGCCACCGCGTCGGTCGGCGCGACCAGCGCACCCAGCACGATGGCCGACGCGATCGGGAACTGCGGCAGCACCAGGTGCGCGGTGACACCGACCGCCGCCGTCGTGACGACCACCAGGCCGACCGAGAACAGGCCGATCGGCCGCAGCACCGCGCGGATGTTCACGTAGGAACTGTCCAGGGCGGCCGAGTACACCAGCGGCGGCAGCACGAGGGCGAGCATCGCCTCGGGTTCGAGGTGGAAGTCGGGCAGGCCGGGCAGGAAGGAGACACCCAGCCCCACCAGCAGCAACAGCAGCGGCGCCGGCAGCCGCAGCCTCGTGCCGACCGCCCGCACGGCCAGCGCGCCGACCACCAGCACCACCAGCACGGTCGGTGTCACGCCGAGCGCCGGCCGTCGGATCCGTCCACGCCAACCGCCCCTCTCTCCCCCGGTTTTCCGAATACCCGTACGAAGCGACGGAAAACCCTGGAAACCGGAGGCCGGCGGAAGGCGATATCCGACCAGCTCCGAGCAGAGCGGTCCCTGCCGATCACTTCGTCAACCGAGCAGCTGTTCGACTGCCAGCGCGATGCCCATCACCACGAGCACGACGCCGGCGAGGCGTTCGGCAGCTTCCCGGAACCGCTCGGCGACCCGCGTACCCAGCCACAGCCCGAGCTGGGCGGCAACAAGCGCCTGCGCCGCGATACCCACGATCACCGGCACGAGCGGCAGGTGCGCCAACCCTAGCCCGAAGCCGATGGCCAGCTCGTCCAGGCTGATGCTCATGCCCAGGCCGAGCAGTGCCACGCCGCGGGCGTTGACCAGCCGCTTGGCCTTCTCCTCCTCGTCGTCTTCGTCGTGCAGGAGCATCCACAGCCCGATCGCGACGACCGCGACGGCCGCGACGTAGTTGGCGACCGGGCCGATCACGTGCGCCAACGGCGCGCCCAGCGCCAGCCCGACCAGCGGCATACCCGCCTCGAACAGCACGAACAGCCCGGTGAGCCGCCAGCGGGCCGCGGCGGGCTGCCGCCCGGCGGCGCCGACGGCGGCCGCCACGGCGAACGAATCCAACCCGAGCGGCAGCACGAACCCCAGCAGCGCCAACACCTGCGTCACGGCGCACCTGCCTGAAAGAACTGGCGGATCGGCAGCAGCAGGCCGCCCAGCGACAGCACGATGAAGACGACCTGGTGCACGTGGTCGGTGCCCGGCGGCAGGCCGAAGACCAGATGTGCCAGCCAGAACACCGGGTAGAACCACAGCGCCGACCAGGCCCATCGCTCCCGACGGCGGAACGGGATCAGCGCGAGCAGCAGCCCGAACATCCCCAGGCCGAACGAGGCCAGCCCATCGGTCCGGTAGAGCAGGCCGTCGCCCTCACTCGGCGGTGCGACGATCACCACCAGGCCGAAGCCGAGAATGCCCACGCTGACCGCGGCCAGGCAGATCCAGCTGGCCCGCATGACGCCGTTCCGCTCTCGCACGCGGCGAATCTACCGGCGACCAGCGCCGACAACATCGCTGTGCGGCCCGACCGTCTCAGTGACCATGGATCAACTTCCGGTCTGCGGCACGAGTGGATGTTCAGCGACAGCGGCCAACGCTCATGCGGCGTGGCGACGAGGCCCAGAGAATGACAGCGCTCTTGACGTCGCCACTTCACGAAGGGGTAGTCAGTCCACAGAGGACGAGGACAGAAAGGAACACCCTTTCCTCCATGTTCAACATATAGCGCACGGGGGCTCTTGCGGCAAGACCCGGGTCTTGCCGCAGAATCACCGGCCGTGCCCGGAACCTGCGGAAATGGGAGTTGCGAAGTGCGTGTGTCGTCGATGACCCGGTCGCGCGAGGCCGTGATGCAAGATCGGCCGGGGAACGGCCGATGACGGACGTCGACGTGATCATCGTGGGCGCCGGCCCGACCGGCTTGATGCTGGCCGCCGAGCTGCGCCTGGCCGGAGTGCGACCGGTGGTGCTGGAGCGGCAGCCACGCCTGCGGGAGACCCCGAAGGCCAACGGTTTCTCCGGGCAGATCCTCGAACTGCTGCGCTACCGAGGCCTGCTGGACCGCTTGGAGGCAGCCAGCGTCGACCGCAGCCATCCTGCTCCCGGGTTCCCGTTCGGCGGCGTGCAGGTGGACCTCCAGCACCTGGCGGACTCCCCGTTGCGGGTGCTGGGGCTCCCGCAACCGCGACTGGAGCAGGTGCTCGATGAGCGTGCTCGCGAACTCGGCGCCGAGATCCGCCGCGGACACGAGGTGGTCGGGGTCGGCCAGGACGACGCCGGAGCGACCGTGGATGCGCGCGGACCAGGTGGGCCGTATCGGGTGACCGCCCGATACGTCGTCGGGTGTGACGGCGGGCGCAGCCGCAGCCGCGACAGCGCCGGCATCCCGTTCCCCGGCACCACCTATCCGGAGGTCAACCGGCTCGGCCAGGTCACCGTGCCCGACTCGGTGACCGTGCTCGACAACGGCGATCTCGACGTGGCCGGGCTGGGCAGGATCCGCGCGGGCTTCACCCGGACGGACCGCGGCGTGTTCGCGTGCGGGTGGCTCGCCTCCGGGCGCCTGCTCATCCAGACCACCGAGGACGAGCCCGCCGGTGTCGACGATGACACGCCGATGACCCTGGCCGAGCTCCGGGACAGCATCCGCCGTGTGCTCGGCGTGGACCTCCCCCTGGGAGAACCGCTTCGGCTGTCGCGCTACCAGTTCCAGGCTCGACAGGCCGAGCGGTACCGCGACGGGCGGATCCTGCTGGCCGGCGATGCGGCCCACCTGTTCCCCGCCACGGGCATCGGCATCAACACCGGCATGACCGACGCGGTCAACCTCGCCTGGAAGTTGGCCGCGGCTGTCCACGGCTGGGCCCCGGCCGGCCTGCTGGACACCTACCACGACGAACGCCACTTCGCCGGCGCACGCGCGTTGCTGCAGACCCAAGCTCAGGTGGCGCTGCGGCGCGGACACGACCCAGCCGCCGAAGCGCTCCGGGAACTCTTTCTGGAACTGCTCACGGACGAGCAGCCCCTGCGCCGCATGGGAGCGCTGATCGCCGGCGCCGACATCCGCTACCCGCTCCCCAACCCGAACCACCATGCCCTGGCCGGTGCCTTCGCACCCGACCTCCCCCTGCGCACCAACCACGGCGCCACCAGTGTCGCTGAACTCATGCGCACCGCGCGGCCCATCCTCCTCGACCTCGCCGACCGTCCGGACGTGCGCGAAACCGCCCGGGACTGGCAGCACCGCATCGACATCCACACCGCCGAAACCGACCACCGACCAGCCGATGCCCTCCTGATCCGCCCGGACGGCCACATCGCCTGGGTCGCGCCCGTCGACGAACCCACCGATACCGCCGCCGCCGCGCTGCGAGAAGCACTTTCCCGCTGGTTTGGCACACCCCGGAAAACGACAATGCCTGTCATCAGCCTCGGTGGAGGTAGCGCCTTGCGTCACACACGTCCCGACCGGGGTTAGCCGCGGCCCGGTCGGGTAGCCGGTGATGTCGGCGCACGAACAGCGACAACACGGGCAGGGGATTCGGGTGGCAGCCAACCGATCGAACAAGCCCGGATCCGGGCTCGCCGACCTGCGGTTGAGCAATGTTCCCGCGGTGATCGACGAGCTCACGGCCGTACGGCACACGGTGACCAGATGGGCCAGCGCGGCCGAGCTGTCGGACGACCAGGTCCAGGACGTGGCGCTCGCGGTGCACGAAGCGCTGACCAACGTCGTCGAGCACGCCTACCACGTGCGCGGCGGCGAGTTCGACCTGCACGCCGCCCAGGATCGCGAGAACGTGACGATCACCGTGACCGATCATGGGCAATGGCAGCCGCCGGCGAATTCCGCGGAAACGCTGCGCGGCCGCGGGCTGATGCTGATCAAGGCGTTAGCCACGGAGTTCGAGCTGCGTCGGCGGCCGGTGGGCACCGTGGTGTGGATGCGCTGGGCACGCCTGGCCATCGGCCCGCGGCTGTCGTGACCATTGTGGACGGTCAGCTGGTGGTGTCGAGAACGACCCGGAACCTGGCCGCCCCGGACATCATGCGCTCGTAGGCCTTGGATGCCTCGGCCAGCGGCATCACCTCGACCATCGGCCGGATGCCCTGGGCCACGCTGAAGGCCAGGTGGTCCTCGTTCTGCACGGCGCTGCCGGTCAGGGTGCCGGCCATCGACCGCGTGCCCAGGACCAGGTCCAGCGTCGAGACGGCGATGGGGTCTTCGGCCAGGCCGATCACCGTCAACCGGCCGCCGGGGGCCAGTCCGGGCATCAGCGGGGACATGGAAGCGCCGCTGGCCGCGGTGGCGATGATGGCCGCTGCGCCACCCAGGTCCTGCAACGCGGCCGCCGGGTCCTCGACGGTGCTGTCGATGTAGTGGTGGGCGCCGAGCTCCCGTGCCAGGGCTTGCTTGTCCTCGCCGCGGGCGATCGCCGCCACCTGGTAGCCCAGCTTGTTGGCCTGTTGCACGGCCATGTGCCCGAGGCCGCCTGGAACGTGGTGATGCCGGCGCACAGCAGCGGCGCCGCCTCGACCGAGCTCAGCCCGTCCGGCACGCGGACCAGGCCGCTGGCTCTGGCGTAGGCGACCTCCGCGTAGCCGCCGTCGACGGTGATGCCGGTGGCCGGCTGGTCGGAGCAGGTGACGAACATGCCGCGCCGGCAGGACTCGCATTCGCCGCAGTGCCCGCTGAGATAGCCGACGCCGACCCGGTCCCCGACCCGCCAGGCACGAACGCCGTCGCCGACCGCGTCGATCACGCCGACCAGCTCGTGGCCGGGCACGGTCGGCAGGCTCAGGTTGGGCAGCAGGTTCTCGACCAGGAACGCGTCGGAGTGGCACACCCCGTTGGCCTCGACCCGGATCCGCACGTGCCCCGCCTCCGGGGCGACCAGCTCCCTCTCCACCCAACGGAATTCCCGCGCCCCCGCCACCTCGAACGCTCGATACGTCGTCACCGTCAGCTCCTTCGTGTGGTCAAAATGACCGGTCGTCTCATACTCCACCGTGACCAGTTCACTTGTTTATTGATGCTTGAGTGCTTCATGCGCAGCACACAGGCGCGCAGCGAAGTCGCTATGATCAGTGCATGAAGCGTCGTGATTTCGGTCAGTACTGCGGCCTCGCCCGGGCCCTGGAGCTCGTGGGCGAACGCTGGGCCCTGCTGATCATCCGCGACCTCACGGTCCGGCCGCAGCGCTACACCGACCTGCTGCAAGGCCTGCCCGGCATCCCCACCAACGTGCTGTCCACCCGGCTCAAGGAGCTGGAGCAGTCGGGCATCGTCGAACGCCGCGTCGCCCCCGCCCCGCAACGCGGCGTCCTGTACGCGCTGACCTCGGTCGGGCAGGAACTCGAACCGGCGATCCTCACCCTCGGCCGCTGGGGCGCCACCCAGCTCGCCGAGCCCCAGCCCGGCGACATCGTCACGCCCGAGTCGGTCACCCTGAACTTCCGGGCCATCTTCGACGCCGAGGCCGCCACCGACGTGAGCGCGTCCTGGGAGATCCACGCCCACGACCTGGTGCTGCACCTCATCGTCACCGACGGCAAGCTCGACGCCGGCCCCGGCCCGGTGCCGGACAAGCCCGACCTGACGATCACCGCCCAGCTCGTCGACGACGAACTGCCGTCCTACCAGGCCATCATGCGGGCCGCCAAGTGCGGGCTGGTCGAGCTCAAGGGCCGCCGCAAGCTGCTGGACACCTTCCTGCGGCTGTTCGACGTGCGGGGTTAGGCCGCGAAGAACGGCAGCGGCAGGAACGGCTTCGTCCAGTGTGGAGTGATCAGCTTGAGCAGCTCCTGCCGGTCCTCGCTGTCGGCCCACCGCTGGGTGTTCTCCTGCGTGTCGAACAACAGCATGAACATGGTCCGGTCGGGGCCGTCGGTCGGCGTCATCCGCCGGGCGTCGACGAAGCCCGGGTAGCCACGCACCAATGACCGCAGTTTCTCGACCCAGGAAGGGAAAAGCTCACGGCCTTCCGGGTCGAGGTAGAACTCCACGAGCGTCACGAACATGATGACGGCCTTTCGTTGTGAACAGTCGGCCAGGAGACTTCGGCGATGTCCACCGCGCGCCCCATCACGGCCTGGCCACGACCTCGACCAAACCCGTCGTGACGTCATAGACCAGGCCGGACACGGCAACACCGGCCAGCTGGGTCTCGGCCCGCAGCACGGCCACGTCGTGGCGGACGGCCGAGTGGGGCTCGGTGACGGACTTGCCGCCGGGGTCGGCGTCGAAGTACGGGGTGAGCAGGTCCGGGCGGTCCTCGATCTTGGTGATGCCGCACTGCGTGTGTTGCAGCACAACGATCTCCCAGCCCGGGCCGATACCAGGTCCGACGGAGCGCCCGATCTCGCGCAGCATGACCAGTTCCTCGATCGTGCGTGGGGTGACCCGGCCGGCGATGTTGCGCAGCACGCCGATCTCGCCCTGCCCGACGCCCAGCACCACGGCCGGGTCCACGCGCGGGTCGAAGCAGCTGATGACGATCGTGGCCAGGCTCGGCCGCATGGTCAGATCGGGCCGGAAGTCGGTCTCGGCGAACCGCCGGTTGCCGTCGACGAGAACATCCATGGCGTCGGGTCCTTCCGGACGCCCGGTGTGGCCGCGCGGGACCACACCGGAGGCGTCCACAGTGGTGACTTACTTGGCCAGGGCCGGGTAGAGGGCGGTGACGGGAGCGGACAGTCCGGCACGGACCTGAGTGGTCAGGTCGTGCACCATCACCTCGTGCTCGGGTCTCGCAAGCATTATAACTCGGTGCCCATAGTCGAATAACGACCCACCCAGTGGCTTGATGGGAAGATTACCAGGCGTGTACGGTTGGCGCAATACGAACACGATAGCTAATCGGACATTGATGATTGTATTCCTCCCGAGTATCGATGTGATCGTAGCTCATCAGCCGGCGCGCTCATGCCGGCCCGGTCCTCGCCCGGCTGCATCGGCGTGTCGGTCGGGCCGGGGTAGGCGCCGAGGACCTGCACGCCGTCGGCCGCCAACTCCAGCCGCAGCGCGTTGGTCGCCATCCACAGGCCGGCCTTGGACACGCTGTGCGCCTTGCCGATCGCCACCCAGCTCAACACCGAGCCCACGTTGACCACGGCGCCCTTGGCCGCCCGCAACGCCGGCGCGAAGCCGCGGACCAGGCGGATCGGGCCGACCAGGTTGGCCTCGATGGTGTTGGTGATGTCCTCGATCGGCCCGGTGAGCAGGTCGGTGCGCGGGAACACCGCCGCGTTGTTGATCAGGATCGTCGTGTCGCCCGCCTGCTTGACGGCCTGGTCGATGGCGGCCGGGTCGGTGACGTCCAGCGGCAGCGACACGACGCGCTCGTCGCCCCACTGCTTCGGGTTGCGGGCCGCCGCGTAGACGCGGGCGGCGCCACGCTCCAGCGCGAGGTCCACGAAAGCGGCGCCGAGCCCGCCGTTGGCCCCGGTCACCAGCACGGTCGCGTTCTTCAGAGTGGTCATGTCCTCTTCCTTCACAGGTTTCCGCGCCCAGGCAGGACACGGAGTCGAGATCCGAGGTGATTCGGGGTGCGCCGCCGTCGCCGGAAGCCCGGACAGCAGGCCGTTGGGCAGATCCGCCGTCACGGCCTCTCGTTGCCCTGATCCGTTCGAAGGCGGTGAACTTGTCGTTCTCACCCGGTCACGAGAGCCACTCTAGGCAGTCTACTTCGTTTTTGCAAGCTCACTTCTAAATTCGCCATGTACTGCTATTAGACCTGTTTGCTACGTTGTGCGCATGAAGAGACGCCAGTTCGGCCAGCACTGCGGCCTGGCCCGCGCCCTGGAGCTGGTGGGCGAGCGCTGGGCGCTGCTGATCGTGCGCGATCTTCTGGTCCGCCCGCGCCGGTACACCGACCTGCAACACGCCCTGCCAGGACGGCCGACCAACGTCCTGTCGGCCCGACTCAAAGAGCTGGAGCGGGCCGGCATCGTCGAACGCCAGATCGCGCCGGCGCCCCAGCGTGGCGTGCTCTACACCCTGACCGACACCGGCCGCGAGCTCGAACCGGCGATCCTCGCCCTCGGCCGCTGGGGCGCCGCGCAACTGGGCAAACCCAGGCCGGGCGACACCGTCACCGCCGAGTCCTTGACCATGACCCTGCGCACGGTGTTCGACGCGGAGGCGGCGATCGGCGTCACCGCGTCCTGGGAGATCCGCCTTCCGGACATGGTGCTGCACGCCGTCGTCGCCAACGGCGCACTGGCCGACATCGGCCCGGGCCCCAGCGATGCCGACCTGGTCATCACGGTGCCGACGAACGATCAACTGCCCTCGTACGGCAACCTCATGCGCACGATCGGCTGCGGCCTGGCCGAATTGACCGGCCAGGCCGCGTTGGCAGACGTCTTCGTTCGGTTGTTCGGCAAGCCGCCGGGCATCTAGCCGGCGGTGTGCGCGCGTTCGATGATGGCAGCGGTGTCGGCCGCGGCGGACAGTGTTCCGTAGGCCCGGCCGTGGTCGCCGCCCAGCCGGGAAGCACAGAAAGCGTCGGCGACAGCAGGTGCGCTGTACCGGACCAGAAGTGACGCCTGGAGGGCCAGCGCGGCTTGTTCCGCGAGCCGCCGTGCGTCGGCGAAAACGATGTCCTCGTAAGGGTTTCGTGCCGCCGTGGTGAGCTCGCGGCGAAGCCTGGTCAGCTGCCGGTCGTAGCGCCGATCCACGCCACGCGCGTGTTCCAACTCGGTGAACAACGCAGCCAGGATGGCCTCGTCACGGCGAAGCGCGCGGACGACATCCAGCGCCGCGACGTTGCCGGAGCCCTCCCAGATCGAGTTGACCGGGGCCTCACGGTACCGGCGCGGCAGACCGGAGTCCTCGACGTAACCATTGCCGCCCAGGCACTCCAGCGCCTCCGCGGCGTGCGCGGGAGCCTGCTTGCAGATCCAGTACTTGGTCAGCGCCACGCCGATCCGCCGCAACGCCGCCGCCTCATGGTCGCCACGCACGGCCCGGTCCATCGCACCGGCCATCCGCATCACCAGGGTGAGCGCGGCCTCGCTCTCCAACGCGAGATCCGCCAGCACATTACGCATGAGCGGCTGGTCGATGAGATGGTGACCGAACGCCTTGCGGTGCCTGGCGTGATGCAGGGCCGCGGTGGTGACCGCCCGCATGCCGGCCGCACTGTCCACGGACACCGCCAGCCTGGTGACGTTGACCATCTCCAGGATCGTGCGCAGCCCCAGACCCTCCTCACCGACCAACCATGCCACCGCCTCGTCATACTCCACTTCGGACGAAGCATCGGCCCGGTTGCCGAGCTTGTCCTTGAGCCGCTGCAGATGCATCCGATTGCGGGTGCCGTCCGGCAGGATCCGGGGCAGCAGAAAGCAGGACAGTCCGCCCGGCGCCTGGGCGAGCACGACGAACAGGTCGGACATCGGCGCGGAGGTGAACCACTTGTGCCCGGTGAGCCGGTAGCTGCCGTCCGCCACGGCAACGGCCCGGGTCGTGTTCGCCCGCACGTCCGAGCCGCCCTGCTTCTCGGTCATCGACATTCCCGCGATGAGGCCGCGTTTGGCCGTGGCCGGCACGCTTCGGCTGTCGTACTGCCGGCTGGCCAGAAGAGGCTCGTAGGCGGCGGCCAACCCCGGCGCGTGCCGCAAGGCCGGGACGGCGGCGTAGGTCATGCCGATCGGGCACATGTGGGCGGTCTCAACCTGCTCCCACGCGTAAGCCGTGGCCGTACGGGCGACGTGTGCGCCCGGCCGGGAATCGAGCCAGGCCCCCGCGGTCAGCCCGAGGTCGACCGCCGTGCCGAGAAGGCGGTGCCAGGCCGGATGGAACTCCACCTCATCGATACGGTGGCCGACCCGGTCGTGCGTGCGGAGCACGGGATGGTTGGTGTCGGCCTGGCAGGCCCATTCGTCGGCCTGCGGGTCACCGCCGAGCGCCCCTGCCGCTCGCACCTGTTCCTCGGCCCAGCCCGCGCCCTCACGGTGCAGGGCCTCGATGAGGGCCGGATCGTCAGCCGTGTTCGTCTGGCCCGGGGCCGGCACCTGGTTGAACACTTCGTGGGTCACGGCCGCCCAACGTAGTAGCGATACTGCATTTTTACAAGCACGCATCGAAATTTGCAGTCCGAACATCCCTCCCGGCTTGCCTCACCGCACGGGCGGCGCGCCCAGAACCTCGTTGAAGGCCTCGGTGGCGGACGGATGCGTGTAGATCGCGTCCCGCAGCTCGCTCGCCGTCACCCCGTGGCGCATCGCCAGCGCGACGGTGTTGATCAGCTCCTGCGAGTCCACGCTGAGCAGCGTCGCGCCCACCACCTGATCGGTGTCCCGGTCGATCGCGAACTTCATCAGCCCACGCGTCTGGCCGACGATCCGGGCCCTGGGCATCGCGGCGATGTCCGCGACGGCCTTCTTCAGCACCTTCACGGCAAGACCGCGTTCCACCGCCTCGCGCTCGGTCAGGCCGACGCGAGCCAGCGGCGGGGTCATGAACACCGTGTAGGGCACGAACGCCCGGTCCTTTGTGGACCGTGCCCCCCGCCCGGTCAGCTGGTCGGCGACGATCCTGCTGTCGTCCAACGAGATGTAGGTGAACTGCGGCCCGCCGTTGACATCGCCGACCGCGTAGATGTGCGGCTGGCTGGTGTGCAGGAACTCGTCCACCGCGACGGCGCCGGTGGGCGTGGTCCGGACGCCGGCGCGCTCCAGCCCGAGGCCCTCGGTGGCCGGCGTGCGACCGGTGGCCACGAGGACCTTGTCGGCCCGCATGATCCGCGTCGCGCCGTCGGCCTCATAGGTGATCTCCACGCCGTCGATCACGTCGCGGACCCGGGTCACGCGGGCGCCGAGCACGAACTGGACGCCGTAGTCACGCATGATCGTCGTGGCCGCCACGACGATGTCGTCGTCCTCGCGCGGCATGATCCTCGGCGATGCGTCGAGCACGGTGACGGCGCTGCCGAACTGGTTGTACATCGAGGCGAACTCCACGCCGACGTATCCACCGCCCAGGACCGCCAGCCGCCTGGGCAGGCGATCGATCGTGATCAGGTCGGCGCTGGTGAGCACATTGGCGCTCTCCCGCAGCCCTTCGATGTCCGGGACGACCGGCACCGCGCCGGTGTTGATCACGATGGTGTCGGCGCTGAGGTCGAGCACGTCCTCCCCCGCCGTGACGCGCACGGTCTTCGCGTCGAGGAACACCGCCCGGCCCGTGATCACCGTGACGGAGTCGATCGTGTCGAGCATGGCGAAGTTCTTGCCGCGCAGCGCCGTGGTGAGGGCCCGGGTCTCCTCGACGGCCTGGCGGTGGTGGGCGACCGGATCGCCCGCGCCGCGGTGCTCGGCCCGGTGGATGAGCGCCTTCGTCGGCACGCAGCCGATGTTGATGCAGGTGCCGCCGTACATGTCGGCGGACTGCTCGACCATCGCGACCCGCTTGCCCTGCCGGCCCAGGGTGGCGGCCAGTGTCTTGCCGCCCTTGCCGAATCCGACGACCAGCAGATCGAAGTGCGTAGCATCCATGGTGCCCAGCATTCGCCCCAGCGGGAGAGACGAACACGCATGATCGGCTCTGTTTTCGTCGGAATCGGCTCATGGACGCGGTGAGCCGGCTCGTCCGGCTGGCCCGGCTGGAGGGCGGCCTGGACGTCCGGTGCCTGCTGGCCGGGCGGTTCGCCATCGACCACGACGCGGTCGGCCCGGGGCAGGTGCCGTTCCACCTCGTGCTCGAAGGTCGCTGCACGCTGACCGCGGGCGGGTCCACCGTCCACATGGAACCGGGCGACCTCGTGCTGCTGCCCCACGGGACCGCGCACCGCGTGTCGGCATCCACCGGCCGACGTCGACGGCTCGTCGAGGAACCGGGAGGGGCGTTCCCGACCCGCCGCACCGTGGGTGCCGAGCCCGAACTGGACCTCCTCTGTGGCCACTACGGCGTCGAATCCGGCGCCGGTGCCCTGCTGTTTCGCCTGTTGCCGCCGCTGGTGCACGTGTCGCTGGACGCCTCCGCCCTCGCCGTGGCCGACCTCCTGCGTGCCGAGGCGCAGTTCGACGGCGAGGGAACCGGCGTCATCGTCACCGCGCTGTGTGACGCGCTGCTGGCAATGGCGCTGCGCAGCCGCCCCGGTCAGCGCCTGAGCACGCCGGCCCTGTGGACCGCCATGGGCGACGACACGCTGGGGCGTGTCGTCGCCGAGATCGTGGCACGCCCCGGCGAGGCGTGGACGATCGAGCGGCTGGCCGAGTCGGCGGCGATGTCGCGGGCGACGTTCGTGCGCCACTTCACCGCTCGCACCGGCACCACCGTCGCCACGCTCGTCACGGCGATCCGGATGATGGTCGCCGCCGACCTCCTGACGCGATCGGACCTGTCGGTCGGCCGGGTGGCCGGCACGGTCGGATACCGCTCGGAGTCGGCGTTCACCCAGGCATTCCGCGCCGCGCTGGGCACCTCGCCGGCCCGCTACCGCCGTGGCCGGGCCTCAGGGGGCGGCTAGCGCCTCCGTCGGCGGCGGGCGTGACGCCCGCGTGGCCGGATAGACGCCGGCCAGCACGCCGATCACCACCGCCGCGCCCACTCCCCCGACCACCGCCTCGGACGGAATCACCGACGGCCAACCACGGGACACCTACCCGGCCGTGCCCAACGCGCCCATCAGAGCGCCGGCGATTCCGCCCAGGCAGCACAAGGCCATCGACTCCGCCACGAACTGGCCGGCGACGTGCCGCCGGGTTCCGCCCAGCGCCCGGAGGAGCCCGATCTCCCGTTTGCGCTCCAACACCGAGCGGCTGCGGACTGCGGGGCTTTGTCGAGGATTCCTCGGTGGTGGTCGAGGTGGCCGACACCGGGAGCGGGATCTCGGCCGAGGACCTGCCGCACGTGTTCGAGCGGTTCTGGCGGGCCGACAAGTCGCGCACGCGGCAGACCGGCGGCAGCGGGTTGGGGCTGGCGATCACGCGCAAGCTGGTCGAGGCCCACGGCGGCTCCATCGGCGTGGAGAGCGTGCCCGGCGCGGGCACGGTCTTCCGGTTCAGGTTGCCGGCCACGATACTTCATTTTTCGCAGTAATAGTGTTTACTCAGAGCTTGCTACCGTCAGTGCAGTATTCCGAGGGAGTTGTCGTGGCCATCGAGGACACCGGGTTCGTCGACCGGGTCGTGATCATCACCGGCGCGGGCTCGGGCATCGGGCGCGCCGCCGCGCTCGCCTTCGCCCGTGCCGGCGCGCACGTGCTCGGCGTCGGCCGTCGCCAGGACGCCCTGGACTCCACCGCGGAGCAGCATCCCGGCATCGCCGTGCTGGCCACCGACATCAGCGCCGCCGAGGCGCCGGACGCCGTCGTGCAGGCCGCCGTCGACCGCTGGGGCGGCGTGGACGTGCTGGTCAACAACGCCGGGGCGACCGCGATGATGCCGCTGGCCGAGGCCACCGAGAACCGCATAAACGACCTGTTCCGCCTCAACGTCACCGCGCCCAGCCTGCTTGCCCGCGCCGCGCTGCCACACCTGCGCCGCACGAACGGCTCGATCATCAACGTGTCGAGCACCTTCGGACACCGGCCCGCGCCGCACTTCTCGCACTACGCCGCCACCAAGAGCGCGCTGGAGCAGCTGACTCGCAGCTGGGCCCTGGAGCTCGCACCCGACGGCATCCGGGTCAACGCGGTCGCACCCGGTCCCACCGAGAGCGAAGCCCTCACCGCCGCCGGTCTGCCGACGGACCTCGTGGACCAGGTCAAGAAGGCCGAGGCCGAGCGCATCCCGTTGGGGCGACGGGGCGAGCCCGAGGAAGTGGCGACCTGGATCCTCCGGCTGGCCGATCCCGCGGCCGGCTGGCTCACCGGCCAGGTCCTCACCGTCGACGGCGGCCTCGAACTGCTGTGAATCCCCGGTGGCCGGCGCGTCGCACCGGCCACCGGAGTCGGTCAGCCGAGGCCGATGGCGAACAGGTGCATCGTCGGCCGGTACGACTTCGCGGTGTCGCCGAGGTCCGGCAACGTCACATAGCGAGCGGTCTTGCCGGGTTGGAGCGTCACCGGGCTGTAGTAGACGCTGAAGCCCGGCTGACTGTTGAGTGCCTTGTGGATGTAGGCGGCGCTGGCCACGACGTCGCCGCCGGGTGGCGGGGTGACGCCGTACCAGTCGGACATGGACAGGGTGAACGGCTGGGTGCTGCCGTCGTCGTAGGTGATCGTGCCGACGCCCGAGGTCAGCCCGTACGACGCCGAGCCGACGAAGCCGAGCTTGGTGGCGGTGCCGTCGAGCCGGATGGTCTGGCCGCCGGACACCACGTTGTCGACCTGACCGGACTTGGTGTCGGGCCAGGTGAACGTCACGCCGTCGTGGCTGACGGACTTGCCGGCGGTGAGCCCGACGGCGGCCATGGCCTGGGTCGAGAAGCTGGCCCCGCCGCCGTCGAAGTCGGCGTCGTTGGGGGTGGCGTCGTCGCTGATCGCCCTGGCGTCGAAGGCGGCGCCCAGGTTCGGGAACGGCACCGCCAGCCCGACAACACTTGTTGTCACGGCCGTGCCGGCGACGGCCTTGGCCGTGAGATCGGCGCTGCCCGGCTTGGCATCGGCCGGCACCTTGACCTGCCACGTCGTCTGCACGGACGCACCCGGGGCCACGGTGTCGAAGCTGGCCGGTGACGTGGCCGTTGCCGGCCAACCGGACAGGGTCAGCGCGACGCCGTTCACCGGCTCCGAGCCGACGTTGGTGTACTTCGTCGTCACCGACACGGTCGAGCCCGGGGCGGCGATCGACGGCGCGGTCGCGGCCAGCGAGTCGTTCTTGGCGGCCATGGCGAAGATGTGCATGGACGGCCAGCCGCCGTTGGTGCCGTGGCTGATGTCGGGCAGCGTGACGTACTGCAACGTCTTGCCGGCCGCCAGCGGCACCGAGGCGAAGTACAGGCTGAAGGAGCCCTGGTTGGTGCCGCTGCTGGTGTTGATGTACGGCGTGGTCGCGAGGACATCGCCGCCGGCCGCGGGCTGGTTGCCGTACCAGTCGGCGAACGACAACATCTGTTGCTCGGTCGTGCCGTCGGTGTAGGTCAGCGTCACCTTGCCGCTCTGGGTGCCGTAGGTCGACGCCCCGATGAAGCCCAGCGACGATCCGCCGGCCGGGAACGCGATGGTCTGACCGCCGGCGGCCACGTCGCTCGGTCCGCCGTCGGGCCAGGCGAAGGTGTAGCCGTCGTGGGTGATCTTCGCGCCGGCGCTGATTCCCGCCGCCGCCAAGGCATCCGCCGAGAAGCTCGACCCGTTGCCGTCGAAGTTGCCGAAGCCGTGGTTGCCGTCCGGGCTGATGCCGCTATTGTCGAAGGCGGCGGCCGGTCGGGAGTAGGCGACGTCGACGTCGGTGGTCGCGGTGCTGTCGTGGACTCCGCCGACGGTGGCGTCAGCGCCGAAGGTCAGCGCTCCCCCGTCGACGCCGGCCTGGCCCTGCACCGACCATGTGGTGCTGATCGTGGCGTGCTCGGCGACCGTCGCGAACGTCGCCGGCGTGCTGGGCGTCGCCTTCCACCCCGCCGGCAGGTTCAGCGACATGGCGACGTCGTGCACCGTCGCGCCGGGGTTGGTGAAGGTCGTGGTGACCTTGACCGACTTGGCCTGGTCGACAATGCCCGGTGCGGCGATCTTCAGGGCGTGACCGACCACGATCGGCGCGGATCCGGTGACGCCGCCGACCGTGGCGGAGATGGTCGCGACACCGGTGCCGACCATCGTGACAACGCCACGCTGGCTGATCTTGGCCACCGATTCGTTGCTGCTGCGGTACTTCACGTCCCGCTTGCCCAGGTCCACAAAGGACCCGTCGTTGTTCACGGCCTCCACCACGTGATCCGCGGTGACGGTGAGGTCGCGCTGCTCGCGGCTGGCGATCGTGTCGTCGGCGATCCAGCGGTTGCGGCCGGCGAGGTCGATGGTCTGGCCGACCTGGTAGCTGCTGGCCTCGGGCTGCACCGTCACCTCGGTGACCTTCGGCGTGATCGCGCCGGTGACCGAAACCCGTTGCGTGGCCACGATGTGCGTGGCGTCGGTGCCGACCCGGAACTCGTAGTCGCCGGGATACACCCGCGACTTCATCGGCTTGGTGTCCCACAGCGCGAGGTCGGCGATCTTGACCGACAGGGTGAGCCGCTGCGACTTGCCCGGCGCCAGCACCGAAGTCTTGGCGAAGCCGGCCAGCCGCTCCTTGGGCAGTTCGACGCCGGGCACGGTGAACGGCGTGGCCGCGTAGAGCTGGGCGACGGTGGAGCCGGCGGTCTTGCCGGTGTTGGTGACGGTCAACGACACCTTGACCGTGCCGTCGGCCGACACCTGCTTGGTGTCGGCTTTCACGTCGCTGTAAGCGAAATTCGAGTAGCTCAGGCCGTAGCCGAAGGGATAGGTCGGCGTGGTGGTGGCGTACTGGTAGGTGCGGCCGAGGCCGCCGGTCTGCGACGGGGTGAGGCCGTAGTCGGACATCGCCGGCAGCTGGCTGTCGTCGGCGTACCAGGTGAAGTTCAGGTGCCCGTCCGGGTTCTGCCGTCCGAACAGGACGTCGGCCAGCGCCGTCCCCTGGCTCTCGCCGTTGTAGCCGCTGAACAGCACGGCCGGGAACTTGGCCTGCGCGGCGCCGATGTCGACCGGGCCGCCTGCCTGGATCACCAGGGCGGTCCGCTTGTTGCCGAGCGCGGTCACCTGGTCGATCAGCGAGGTGTAGTTGCCGGGCATGGCGATGCTCGGCCGGTCGGTGCCCTCGGACGCGATGCTCTGGTCGGTGCCGACGAAGACGATCACCAGGTCGGCCGCGGCGATGTCGGCCTTGGTCTGGTCGCTCAGCGTGGCGGCCGAGGTGGCCGTGGTGGACGTGCCGGCGGCGTCGAACACCACCGACGCGCCGGGATCGGCCTTCTTGATCTCGTCGGTGATGCCGGCGACCGGGCTGACCTGGAGCGTGGGGTTGCCGGAGTAGCCGCCCAGGGTGACCTTGCCGGCGAGGTCGCCGACGATGACGACCTTGTTGAGCGCCTTGGCCTGCACCGGCAGCAGCTGGTCGTTCTTCAGCAGCACCAAGGAGTTGTCGGCGACCTTGCGGGCCAGGTCCTGGTGGGCCGGGCTCTGGATGGCCGCCTTGGTGATCTTCGTGTACGGGTTGTGGGCCTGCGGGCCGTCGAACTCACCGGTCCGCATGCGGATGGTGAACGCGCGGACCAGGTCGTTGTCGATCACGCCGACGCTGAGGATTCCCGCGTTGATGGCCGCCTCCACGTTGGCCACCGTGTTCTCCAGGCCGCCGCAGTCCAGGGCGGTGCCGGCCCGCAGCGCGTACGCCAGGCCGCCCGCGACCGCCGACACCTTCGCGCCGGTCGTGGTGTTGGTCCAGGTGGCGGAATCGCCCTTGCCGTCGGTGGTCCAGCCCGGCGCCGCCCAGTCGTGGCCGTCGGGGAAGGTCTTGTACGTGGTGCCGATCGCCCCGCAGTCCGAGGTGATGTAGCCGGTGAAGCCGTCCGTGCGCTGGGCCAGTTGGTTGGTGGTGTAGGTGTCGGCGACCGACGGCGTGCCGTTGATGGCGTTGTACGACGTCATCAGGCCGGCGACGTGCGCGTCCCGCACCAGGCTCTTGAACTGCGCCGTGTAGTAGTCCCGGAGGTTGGCGTCGGTGACGTCGGAGGTGACGCCCGTGCGGTCCTGCTCGACGTTGTTGAGGGCGTAGTGCTTGGCCGTGGCCGCGACCTTCAGGTACTTCGACTGCGGCGCGCCCTGCATCGTCTGGCCCTGGAAGCCGTTCACGTACGCGCCGGCCATCATCGACACGAGGTACGGGTCTTCGCCGAAGGCCTCGTCCGTGCGGCCCCAGCGCGGGTCGCGGTCCAGGTTGACCGTCGGCGCCCAGTACGTGAGGTGCCCGTAGTTGTCCCGCGAGTCGCCCAGGTTGTTCTGGTCGACGCCGAACAAAGACTTGTCGAGGAAGCCACGGGCCTCGTCGGAGATGGCCGTCGTCTCGTCGTAGATCAGGCTCGGATCCCACGACATGGTGGACGCGAAGTTGGTCGGGAAACTGGTCGCCACCGGCGGGTTGTCCGGATGGTCGCCGTGGTTGAGGTCGTCGTGCAGCGAGTTGACGCCGTGCTGGCCCTCGCTCCAGTAGTTGTACTCCTGCACCCCCAGCCGCGGGATGCCCGGCGACGTGGTCTCCAGCTGCGCCGCCTTCTCCGGCAGGGTCATCCGGGACACCAGGTCGGCCGCCCGCTCCTCGAACGAGTAGTGGGTGTCCAGGTACACCGGTAACCGCGCGCCGCCGGCATCGGCGACCACCGGCGTCACCGCCAACACCATCGGCAGCGTGGCCGCCGTGGCCACCACCGCCCGACTGAGCCAGGTCGAACGTGCCATCACGCCTCCGTTGTCCACCTCGGCCCCGTCGCCGCGGCCCCCATCGGCCGCCGTTGGAACTAAACTCGAACAAACTGAGGCCGCCGGCCGAGTCTCTCCATCGCACCCAGGTGGGTCAATCCCTTGTCCACCGGTTTGTCTTGTCCAGGGTTCCGTGCACTAGCGGACAAACACCGGCCATGGTGACGGTCGCCGCCCGGGTGTTCGGGCTTTGTCGTTCACCCGGTCCCGGCCTTGTTGGCCGGGCAGGGCGCGGCGACAGCTGTGGCCCCCGTCCTTCGCCGGCCCGTGGACCGGCGGCGCGATCGTCGTGCGGGGCACCGACCAACCCGGCCTGTACGGGGGCGTTCCTCTGTCCGTCCAGTGTGGACAGCGCCGATCTCTACTTCGCCATGTCGGAGTGGGATCCCTACAACGTCATGCGAATGCGCCTGACCCCGAGCCGGCGCGCCTGCTACTGACCCTCGCCGGCCTTGGCGCCCGGGACGCGGCCGGTGGCCATGGCGACGAAGCGGCGGGCGACGGTGCGGAGCTTGACGTTGTCCCGCTGCGACTGGGCGACGAGCTCCTGGAAGGCCTGGTCGTCGGTGAGGCCGCGGACGGCCATGAGGATGCCCTTGGCCTGTTCGATCACGGCGCGGGACTCCATCGCGGCCCGCAGCTGCTCGATCTGCTCCTCAGCCATCCGGGCGCGGCCGACGGACTGGAGGGCGGACTGGGCGACCAGGGTGTACAGGAGGAGGAACTGGGCGTCGATCTCCTGGAAGCCGTGGGTGCCGTAGCTGAACAGG
>NZ_KK037166.1:10166300-10203925 GCF_000568255.1 Kutzneria sp. 744 | reverse complement strand
CCAGCTCCCCGGACACGCGGGCGAAGGTCGGCCACAGCCTGTAAGGGTAGGGCACCTCGATCCGCACCAGCTGGCCGGTCCGGGCGGCCCGCAGGCAGGGGCCGTCGTCCTCGGCGTACTGGGCGTCGTCGATCTGCCACGCCCGCGGGTCGGTCGAGGCGCTGGTGTACGGCCCGGCCTCGCCCAGGATGGTGATGCTGGCCATGTCCGCGCCCGGCACGACCCCGACCACCTGCTCGGCCACCGCCTGCAGGATCGTCTCCTTGTGCGTGGTCGACACCAGCACGGAGGTCAACGCCTCCAGCGACTCGGCGATCTCCGCCAGCTGATCGGCCCGCAGCGGCACGTCGTCGGTCATCGCGTGATCTCCTCGCGTCGAGCCCGGCCGAGCAGGTGACCTCGACCCTGGCGTTCGCCAAAGACTTCCTGTCGTGGTCGCTGCCTGCTCAACGCACCCGACCGCGCATGATACCCACTCCGGCCCGCGGCCCGACGTTTAGCTGATCACCGGCGTGGTACGTCAGCGGCGGGACGTTGATTTCTAGAGATCACCGCCCCGAGGCCCCGCCGGTTCAGATGGCAGCCGGCGGGGCCGTCCTAACCGCAGAGGGCGCGGACCTCCGGTCGCTGGAGGTAGGCCTCGACGCCGTGGAAGGCGAACTCGCCGATGGTGAGGTCGGGGGTGTCCTCGACGCCGGCGAAGGCGCGGCCGAGGCCGCCGCGGGGCACGGCGATGATGTCGCCGACGTCGGCCAGGTTGACCCAGCGGCGCACGCCCGGCGGGCGGGCGTGGCGGCCGGGGTCCAGGCGGTCGAGGACCACGCCGGGCATGGCGAGCGGGCTGCCGATCGTGACGAGCAGGTCCACGGACAGCTCGGGGTGGTGCCAGAACGTCTCGTACGTGACGACGCTGCCGAGGGAATGGGCCACCACGACACGGGGCCGGGCCTCGGCTATGGTCTCGGCGACCGTGGCCCGAACGGCCTTGCGGCGCGGCGAGTCCACAGTGGACAGATAGGTGTGCACCTCGCGACAGAACACCATCGCCAGCCGCCGCGCGGTGTCGCCGTACTTGCGGGTCAGCCAGTCCGCCGCCTGCCGGACTCGCACGGTGTGCGGTCCCTGCGGCACGGTCCCGGCCGGCAGGAGTTGATCGACCCAGGCCAGCAGCATTTCCTGCTCCCCTGGCTCCAAGGTTGCCGGGTCGTCCACCCCCTGCCCCGTCCCGCGCCGCAGATGCGGTGAGTAGTAGGCGACCTGGACGGGCCGGCCCAGCGCCTCGCCCCACACCACGTTCAGGTCCGCGGCGATGCGCCCCGACCGGTAGTTGTTGATGCCGTGCACGCCCACGACGCTCATGACGTCCAATCCCCGTTGTGCTGGAACGTGATCACTTCACGACCGGCGCCGACCACCAAGTAGCCGTCGTCGGTGAAGTCCAGGCCGAACACCGGCCCCGGCACCGCGATCACCTGCGGCGGCCCGATCTTGTCCACCAGCCAGAACCGCACGGTCCCGTCCTCTCCGCCCGTGCAGACCGCCGGCCGGCCGCGCAGCGTGCCGGCCCGCGCCCTGATCACCTTGCCGGCATGCGACCCCGGCAGCGTGATCGAATCGGCGGAGTTCACGAGGTTGTTGAGCACGACCTGTCCCTCCGGCTCGGCGCATACCTCGTACACCGACTCGCCGATCGACAGCGTTCGCTCAAGCGCGAAGAGCTGTGCCTGGTCGCCGAATCCCGCCCAAGCAGAGGTCGGCACGGTCGTCCGGGTGAGCGGATCCCAGGCGCTGCTCTCGTCATCCTGCCGGAACACCCGGGCGAACGTTCGGCCGCCAACATCCTGGGCGACGATCTCCTCGACGCCGTCGCCGTCTTCCGACGACCAGTCGGACCATCCGGTCACCAGGTCGAACAGGCCGAGCCGACCTCCGGCGTCCCCGGCCAGCAGCATCGGCGGCGGCTCGAACGACCACCCATGGCGCGTGATCACCCCGTCGGAGGCGACGATGAACGTCCATCGATCCGGCCGCCACGCGGTGGGCACGACGTGGCATGCCGTCACGGGCCGCGGCTCGCACCCGACAGGTTGGTGTTCCCTCGGCCACCACACACTCATCGAGCCGTCCTCGGCGCCCGAGGCGACGGTGGCGCCGTCGCTGCTGATCGCGATGCACGAGACCGATGCCTGGTGGGCCGGCAGGTCGGCGACAGGCGCCTCAGACCTGGTGCCGTACAGCGTCACCACGCCCGATGCGCCGCCGATCACGACCCACTCGCCATCGGCGCTCAGCGCGAGCGCCGTTGGCCAGTTCTGCTTCTGCGCGCTCCGTCGCCAGCTGAGTCGCCAGTCCCGGACGACGTGTATCTGCCCGCTTCGGCTCAAACCAGCGGCCGTCAGGCCGTCCGTTGAAACGGCAATATGCTCCACGACATCGTCGAGCTGGTGGTACAGCATTTCCGCGCTGCCTTTTGCGTCGAGATCCCTGCGGTACATGCCCGCGCCGACACCCGCGAACAGGATCGGTTCGACGCCCCAGGCCACGGCCCAGCACCGTGCCGCCGCCAACCCGGTGTCGAAGGTCTGGACCGTATCGTGACTCTCCCACACACGGCCGGACCCGTCCGGGCGCAGAACAACGATCCTCCTGCCGTCCGGTTCCACGAACAGCGCGGTGATGCCCATGTTCTGGTCGACCGTCACGCCCTCAGGAAAGACCTCGACATCACCGAGGTACCTGCTCGCGACCGCTATTCGCATACCGTCGGCAGAGACTGCGACGTAATCGGCGGTGGCGACTGCGGTCGTCATGGCCGTCACGCGAGCCTTGGTCACGTCCCACCGAGCGACAGTGAGGTCTTCGCGGCAGCAAAGGACGGTGATGCCGTCGTCGCACACCGCGATGGACCGCAGCGTGGAATGCTGCACGTGCACGGTCCGCTGCGGCCGCCACTCAACCAGTTCACGCAGGGTCCACAGTGGTTGCCACGGCAGGCTTTTCGCCGCGTGGCGGGCCAATGTTCCTGCCCCTGCTCGCGCGGCGGCCATCGCGAGCGCCTCCGGCGTGGGATTCGAACCCAGGGCGCGCAGCAGGTCGATCAGGCGGTCGTTCTCGCCGGGTGCGGTCGCGATGCGCTCAATGGCGCCGGGCAGCAGCAGGAAGCCGGGATCGCTGAGGACTTCACCGCTGCGACGGCCAGCCTCGGTCAACACATGGCGCAGCACGTACGGCTCGGCGGCGGCCCAGTCGCGGTTGTCGGCCGGTCCCAACGGCTCCAGCAACGCGTCGAACAGGTCGGCTTCCTCGCGCAGGTGATCGACCAGGCCCTGGTGGAACAGCCGGTAGACCGTGGTCCGGTCGGTGTCGGTGGACTGGCGGACGTAGAACTTGGCCTCGATGAGCGCGTTTCGCACATCCGCCAACGAAGGACGTGGCCCACGGGAGAAGCCGGCGGCGACCCGGGCCAGCACGGTGATCGGCATGCCCTGGTCCCGGGCATGGGCCAGGGCGGCCAGCACGGGCCGGACGTACGGCTGGTCGGAGCTCTCGGCAAGGTCCACGTCCAGCACGTCGGGCAGGGTGTGAGGCACGGCCGCGCCGAGGGCGGCGGCGGCCTCGGAGGTGAGCGCCCCGGCGTCGGGGTTGGTGGCGACCAGGTGCCGGGTGTACAGGCCGGCCACCAGGAACGGGCCCCAGTCGCCGGTTCGCTCGTACGCCAAGGTGTTGGCGACCTCACTGGCGAAGGCCCCGGTGACGCCGCCACGGGCGTTTGTAGCTCGGGATGGTCCGCAGCAACGTGTTGACGTACTTGTGCAGATCCTCCTCCAGCACCTCCTCCTTCACCACGTCCAGGTCGACGACGAGGTAATTGTCTGCGCTCGAAATCGTAGCATATCTTCGGACTTTACATTGTTGGAACATGCGGATCTATCACAAAACCTATGTGATGCACTCTCCGGATCCTGCTTCCAACTGCCGAATACGCCTGTCGGGTGCACACGACATTCCCCCAGGGTTCGTGACCATGACGGTGTTCTAGAGTCAGTTCCCATGGAGCGGGAAGGACATGGTAGAAAATCCCGATACCCTTAAAGGATGTCCGCTTCTTCAAGGACGCGACCACCGTCCGATTTAGGGCCTCCCACGGTAGACGCTAAAGGCCCACTGTATGGATGCCAACTATCCGGGGAATCGTGCCGGAAAAAGGCGGTCTGTAACGGCTGGCCAGTGATTAATGGACACGCACGATCGCCGGCACCCTGCGCTGCCGGGCGTGCACGGCGGCCAGCCGATCCACCTGGTACGGCGCGCGTTCGACCTCGTTCCAGATCGGACGGGTCGGCCGGCGCAGGACCTTGTGCCCGGCGCAGACCATGATGCCCAGCAGCGCGGACTTGCCGACCCCGGGACTGCCGATGACCACGCACAGGCCGCCGACCTCGGGCCGGTCCATCCACCCCGACAGCTCGATCAGCTGCGCCTTGCGCCCACTGAAGCAGCCGATCAACTGGCCGGGCAGCTGGTCGGTCAGCCGGCCGACACCGGCCGCCCGGTCCAGGAAGTGCCGGGCGTCCAGTCCCTCGTCCAGCTCGTCGAGGAACGGCCGGAGCGCGGGGTGCAGGCCGGTGCGCATCCTGGTGTGCTCGTTGTCCGCGTGCCCGAAGTTGCGGAAGAACGGCAGGTCCGGGTCGGAGCTGATGTCCTGGAGGCTGGCGGTGACCGTCTGCCCGTACGAGTCGGCCTCGACGGTCAGGCGGTTCACCTCCTGTCGCAGGGCGCGGGCGATCGTCGTGAGCGGGACGTGCGAGACCGTCGGATCGACGTCGAACTCGTTGTCCCGCAGGCCGTTGAGCACCGCGACCAGCGCCTGGCTGAACCGGCCGTCGTAGGCCGCCTGGTCACGCTGGCACGCGGCGACGACCCAGCCTCGGGTCCGCTCGGAGTCGAGGCGCTGCTGCCACGGCAGCCGCGCGGCGGTCCCGGCGCAGCACAAGTCGAGCAGGAACAGCGTGCGCGGGCCGCCGAGCTGGAGGTTCTTGAGCCATTGGTCGACGTCGAGCACCGGGTTCTTGATCCCGTCCGAGCCCAGCACGTAGACGGTGCTGTCGCCGTCGCCGAGCTCGCCGTGGCTGAGCACGTGCACGATCAGCAGGTCGTCGGCCGTGCAGGCCTTGAGCGCCGCCTGGATCCGCGCGCCGAGCTGCTCGGCGTCGAGGGTGTCCGCCGCTATCTCGGTGACCTCGTAGTCGACCTTCCGCAGCGCGGTGGCCACCTGGGTGACCAGCTCGGCCGCGAAGTCGAGCGCCGCCAGCCCGTGATGGTGGCGAACGCCGATGGTGATCGCCTTCAAGCGGGTGTCGGCCAACTCGACTGCACCTCCGGACGTCCTGCCCCCATCCTCGGCGCACACCGGACCGGGGTTACCTCGATCGGCCCGCTGTCACCCGGGTGGCCGCCCGCGGCCTCCGGTGGACATCCTGCATACAAGACGTACACAGTGCGTGCACCAATCGAGGCGGAGGCGATCATGGGCACGGACGGCACGTTGGCCGCGAAGCGGACGCCGCTCACCCGTGACCAGAGAAATGCCTTCACGCCAAGGACATGGACTTCAGCAAGGCCGATCCGACGGTGGCGACGGCCTCGGGCTGATGCTCCAGCTCAGGCCGACAGCGGACAGGAAGTCAGCAGCCTCGAAGGCCTGCGCCGGGGCCAGCACGCCGGGCTTTGCGTCATCGGCGATAAGTCGACGGGCGGCTTCGACGGCGATCGTCGCGGTGGTGCCGTAGGTGTCGACTCCTTGCACCAGCCCCCGGAGGCCGCGGCCATCGGGTGTGGTGGCGTCGAAGACGTACGTGAACCGTTGGGAGAGACGGGCTTCCGGAGTGGGACCTTCCGGCAGGGTGTCGATGAGCTCCGGAGGTACGGACGTGCTCAGCCGAGCGACGAGTGCCGCCTCGGCCAGGCCCTCGACGTGGCCGACCCGCACATGCCGTGGGATCGTCACGACTTCGGGGAGCGGAAACTTGGCCATCTCGGTCGGTTCTGACGCGCCGGGAAGGACGATGGATGTGTTCCGGGCCGGCAGACCGCTGTGCCACGCGCCGTTGTCGTAGGTGAGGCCGCCGGTGGTGAGCGCGTCGAGGGTGTGCAGCGCGGAACGCAGCGATCCCCGGGACGGTCCGCCGCCGACGATGACGTGGCTGACGGTGATCTGGTCGATCGACGTGAGTCGGTCGGCGATCAGGTGCGCGACCAGATCTCCGGGCAGGCAGCCATCATTGACCGCCGGGACGACGGTGACGCCACGGCGTTCGGCCTCGCCGGCGAGGGTGTCGAAGATCGTCTTGAGGTAGAGCTGCTCGCCCGCGGTGTCGACGTAGTGGCAGCCGGCGTCGATCGCGGCCCGCACCACGGCTTGTCCGGAGGCGGTGAACGGTCCGGCGCAGTTGATCACCGCATCGCACCCGGCGAAGCTGTGCGTCAGGGTGGTGCGGTCGGCGACTCGCCGCGGGCTCGCGGCGAGGCCGACCTCCGTCGCGGCCCGGCGCAGGCGCTCGGCGTCGCGGCCGACGAGTACAGCGTCGATGCCCCGGCGGGACAGTTCGGTGAGCACGAGTTTGGCCTGGTAGCCGCTGGCTCCGTACACGGCGATGCGCACGTCGGTCTCCTGTTCGGAAGATGAGCTACACAGCGACGGTATGGCGACTTCGGTGGACTTCCTATGCTTCTACGTCCGCTATTCATGCGTGATCGTCTCGCTGAGGGGCTCAAGGCGATACGCTGGCGTGGTGGACGTGCTCTCCGACGCGGTCATGGCGATGCGCACCGGCCGCCCGCACTCGGCCCGGGTGCGGCGTTCGGCGCCGTTCGGCCGGCGGTTCCCGCCGGTGGCCGGAGCCGGATTTCACGTTGTGCTGCAAGGAAGCTGCTGGTTGCTCCCGCCCGACGGCGACCCGATCGCGCTGGCGCCGGGCGAAGTCGTGTTCCTGCCCCGCGGAAGCGCCCACGGACTGACCGACGACCCTTCCACGCCGACTGTGGAGACAACCGTGTCGCTGGCCGAGGTCCGGCCCGATGACGACGACGCGTCGACCGCCACGATCATGGTGTGCGGCGCGTACCTGCTGGACCAGACGCGCCCCCATCCCCTGTTCGGCGAGCTGCCCGACGTGATCCACCTGTCGGCGCGGGCCGGCCGGCATCCGGCGCTGCGCGCGACGCTGGACCTGCTCGACATGGAACTGGAGCAGGTTCGCCCGGGCTCGGGTGCGATGCTGCCTGCCCTGCTTGACCTGCTGCTCCTGCACGTCCTGCGTGCGTGGTTCGACGAGCAGGTCACCGGCGGTTGGGTCGCCGCCCTGCGTGATCCCGCGGTCGGTGCGGCGCTCAGCGCTCTCCACCACGAGCCGAGTCGACAGTGGACAGTCGCCGAACTGGCCAGCCACGCGGGTTTGTCCCGAGCCGCCTTCGCCCGCCGCTTCGCCACACTGGTCGGCCAGCCCCCGTTGACCTACCTCACCTGGTGGCGGCTGACCCTGGCCGCCGGGCTCCTGCGCGGTTCCGACACGCCACTGTCCACTGTGGCCCGCCAGATCGGCTACACCTCGGAGTTCGCCTTCGCCCATGCCTTCAAACGCCAGTACGGCCAGCCGCCCGGACGGTTTCGGCATTCGTGACCATGTGAGGTCCTGGCGCCGTGGACCGCCCACGGCGCCAGGCGGTGTCACGGCACCAGGGCGTAGCCCACGTCGACGCCGGCCGAGATCGCGCTGACCCCGGTCGGCTGGTTCAGCCGCAGCGGGACCGCGGAGCGCGCGGGGTGGCCGTCCACCGGCCCGAGCTCGTCTTCCGAGTTCCGGCCCCAGGCCCAGACCCGGCCGGCGGTGTCGAGCGCGTAGCCGCCGTTGCCCATGCCGGTGATCGACTGGACGTTGATCAGGCCGCTCATCGTCTTGGGCGTGCCGGAGAAGCACTCGCAGTCGACGCCCGTGCCGGTGGCGCCCTCGTACTGGCTGCCCCAGCCCCAGGTGCTGCCGTCGGCCAACGCGGCGAAGGTGTTGTTGCCGTCCATGCCGACCGTCGTGGCCGGCCCGATGCCCTTCACCTGCGCGGGCAGGTTGGAGTAGCAGTTGGGCGCGGTGCTGCCGACCATCTCGCAGCCGGAGTCGACGCCGCCGACTGTGCCGTTGCCGAGCTGTCCCTGGCGGTTGTCACCCCACGTCCACACCGTGCCGTCGTTCTTCAGCGCAATCGCGCCGTAGCCCCTCGACTCGATGGCGCGAATGTCGGACAGGCCGCTGACCTGGACCGGCGTCCCCGCGAACTGCGGGGTGTCCGAGCCGGTGCCCAGCGCGCCGAACCCGTTGGAGCCCCACGACCAGACGGTGCCGTCGTTCTTCAGTGCGTACGACACGCCGAGGCCCGAAGCGACCGCCTTCACGCCGGACAGGCCCGGCACCTGTCCCGGCTGGTAGTGCCCGCCGGAGGGCGCGCCCGATCCCCACGACCACACCGTCCCGTCGGACTTCAGCGCCACGGTGCCGGACAGCGCCGTCACATGGTCGAGGCCGATGGCCGGCACCGGGATCAGCGACTCGCCGCCCCACCAGCCGTTGCCCAGCTCGCCGCCGTAGTTGAAGCCCCAGGACCAGACCGTGCCGTCGGCCAGCAGGGCGTGCGAGCCGGAGATCGCCTTCACGCCGGACAGGCCGTACACCGGGAGCGGGGTGGCCGAGCCGCCCACGGCGCCGGTGCCCAACTGGTTGAGGTAGCTGCTACCCCACGCGTAGACGCAACCGCTGGCGCACGGCTTGGGCGGCAGGAAGAAGTAGCCGGACAGGTCGGCGATCAGCTGCACGTTGCCGTTGGCGTTGTACAGGGTCACCGAGCTGTTGACGCCGGTGCCGACCGCGACGAGGTTGGCCGCGGTCTGCCCGGTGGTCAGGTTCAGGTTCGAGCCGTCCTCACGGCCCTGGCCGGTCGGCCGGGCGGCGACGTAGGTGCCGGTCGTGGGCTCGGCGCCGGTCAGGTTCAGCACCGCGCCGGTCGCGGACGCCGGGACGTTGGCGCCCAGCGTCAGGTTGACCTCGCCGCCGGGGCCGACCGGGCCGGTCGCGCCGCCGGTGCCGTCGCGGGTGTCCAGCACGCGGGTCGGCGTGATCGGGGCGAAGAGCGAGCCGTAGTCCGGGGTGTAGAAGCCGGCCAGGTCGACCACCAGATCAACCGTGCCGAAGTGGTTGGCCAGGCTGAACTTCCGGCCCGCCCCGAGCGCGATGGTGACCAGGTTCGGCGAGGTCGCGCCACCGGTCAGGTTCAGGTTGGAGGTGTTCGGCATCGCAGTGCCGGCCGGCCACGCCGTGATGAAGGTGCCGGTGGACGCGTCGGTGCCGGTGAGGTTGAACGTCACCGCGGTGGCCGACGCCGGCACCCGGTCCGACAGGTCGACGGTCACGACCCCACCAGACCCGACCGGGTTCGGCGGGTTGGGGCCGATCTGGACGCGGGTGTCCAGCACCCGGGTCGGGCTGGTCAGCGCCATGTACTTGCCGGCCGCGTCGGTGCCGTAGTAACCGGTCAGGTCGGCGACGAGATGCACCGTGCCCTGGAAGTTGAACAGGTTGACCTTGCGGTCCGCGCCGAGCGCGACGGTCACCAGGTTCGGGCGGGTCTCACCGGCGGCCAGGTTCAGGTTCGAGGCCGAGGTTCGGTTCGTGCCGCTGGGAAAGACCGTGACGTACGTGGACGCGGTCGGCTCGGTGCCGGTCACGTTCAGCACCACAGCGGTCGTCGATGCCGGCACGCGGGCCGACAGGTCGAGGGAGATGGTGGAGCCCGGTCCGACGGGCGTGGTCGCGCCTGCCGTGCCGGTGCCGTCCCGGGTGTCGAGCACCCGAACCGGCGAGATCGGGGTGAACGGCGCCCCGGTCGGCGTCGCGGCGGACACGGCCGGGCCGGCTCCCGCCGTGATCAGTGCGCCAACCAGCCCAGCAGCCAGCGCCAAGTAGCCGATGCGTCTCATGCTGTCCCTTTTCCGAGGTCAGGACAGCCACGGACGTGCCTGCCCCCCTGGTGCGACATCATCGGCCTCGGCCGGGACCTTGTCTCTGTGTTTCAGGCAACTTGCCGGCCGTCAGGAATGCGGTTCCTCGGTGACGCTGATGGTCGTAGGCGCACCCGTGGATCAGGACGATCCCCGCAGATCCGCGCCGTCCGCCCGCAGCCACACGTCCTGCGTGACATCCTCGGCATCCGCCACGCTGCCCAGAATCCGGTACGCCGCACCGAACACCGCCGGCCGATGCGTCTCCCAGTCCCGCGGCCCGTCGCCCATGCCTCCACTGCAACCAGCAGCCGTGCCCCCGGCCTCGACCAGGAGCACGGCTGCGTCAGGCCTACTTCCGCAGGCTCAGCGCCAGTTGCTGAGGCCCGTTGAGGCCGAGCACCCGCGCCGTGACGGCGCTGCCGATCGCCGGGAAGTCCTCCGGGCCGTGCACGTCCTCCCCCTCCACCTCGGTGGCGTTGACGTTGCCGTAGGTGTCGTGGTCGGGCAGGTACAGGCCCAGACCGAACGGGTGGTGGCACACCACCTCGCCGCGCACCACCTCCCCCACCGGCAGGGCGACCAGTTCGACCGCGCCCGGCCGGTGCATGTCCCAGTTCGGGTCACGATGCCTGGGCTGACTCATGCTCACCTCCACCAGTGCCGGTAATAGGCGTTCAACTGCGACACCTTGGCCGCGGGAATGACGACCTGGGTCGACCACCCATCGTAGCCACGCTCGTACTGCTTCCATTTCGCGTCCCAGTCCCGCTTGGGGATCAGCACCTCGAAGTAGCCCTCGCCGTAGATCTTGGCCCATTTCTCGGCCACCGAGCGGTCCCGGCTGAAGTAGGCGCTGTCGTCGCCGCCGTCCATCTGGAACTGGGACGCCTGGAAACCGTGCTTGTCGATGCACTCGCCCATGCCGCGCTGGGGCGCCTTGAAGATCGGCACCATCTCGTCGTCGTCATTACGCGGCGTCGGCGGGCGCGGGACCGCGGTCGGCCCCTCGGTCGGCTGGTTCTGCGGTGTCGGCTCGTCCTTGGTGCCGGTGGGAATGCGGATCTTGGGCATCGACATCGGTGACGGCACGGACAGCGTGCCGCCGGCGAAGTAGCCGACGATGGTGGTGGCCCCCACCGCGAACGCCCCGGCGACCAGGGGCAGGTCGAGCCCGCCGGTCAACACGACCGAGCCGACCAGCGCGACACCGACCACCGCCCCGATCAGACCGCCGACAATGGCGCCGAAAACGCTCCACTGACCGGTCGGGTCGTTGGCGTTGAGCGGATTGCCCAGCGCGTACGCGTACGGCGTGCCGGTGCTGTCGACCATGGGATCGACCGTGAGGAACAGCGCGGTCGACGGATCGTAGTAACGGGACTTCAGGTAGACGAACCCGGTCTCGTTGTCGGCGTAGCCCTCGCCGTACTGCAGCGGAGTGTCGGTGCCGGTGTGGCTGGTGACCTTGCCGTACGGGGTGTAGGCGTACGTGCCGCTGATCTGTCCGGCGGCGTTGGTCAGCGCCCGGGTGTTGCCCAGCTGGTCGTGGAAGTACCAGAAGGTGCCGGCCGATCCGATCTGTTCGATCGGCAGGCCGCCCGGCCCGTACAGATAACTGTTCGTGCCGTCGCCGACCAGGTTCTCGCCGTCCCACGTGAAGTGGGTCGTCGTGCTGCCGACGGTCTTGGCGGTGCGCAGGCCGGCGCCGTTGTAGGTGTAGCCGGCGTTGCCGGCCGGCGTGGTGGCGGTGACCAGCCGGTTGGCCTGGTCGTAGGAGTAGGTGCTGGCCGTGCCGGCCTTGGTCCGGTTCCCGAGCCCGTCGTAGGTGTAGGCGGTGGCCCCCGTCGGCGCCAAGGCGCAGGTGGGGTTGGCGACCGGCGTGGCCACGGTCCAGCAGAGCTGCCCGGCGCCGTCGAAGGCCTGCTGGCTGCCGCCGACCAGGGTCGGGTTGCCCGCCGGGTCGGTGCTGAACGAGCTGGTCGTGCCGCCGGAGGTGACGGACGAGAGCTGGTTCAGCTTGGTGTAGGCGTAGGTCTGCGGCCCGTCGGGCAGCCCGGTCGGGTTCTGCGCGGTCAGCTGGTTGGCGGCGTCCCGCGAGTAGCCGAGGGCGGCCAGCGCGGTGCCGCCCGGCCCGGTCAGCGATGACGAGGCGACCTCGTCGGCGTTGTCGTAGCCGCTGGTGACCGTGGTTCCGTTGGGATAGGTGATGGTCAGCAGCTGGCCGTCGTGGCCGTAGCCGAACCTGGTGGTGTTGTTGTTCCAGTCGGTGATGCCGGTCAGCCGGCTGGCCGCGTCGAAGGTGCGGGTGACCTTCTGCCCCGCGCCGCCGGGATAGGTGACCCCGGTCGGCCGCCCGGCCGGGTCGTAGCCGTAGACCAGGGCCGCGCCGGATCCGTCGGTGGTGCCGGTGACATCGCCGAACGCGTCGTAGGTCCAGGTCGACGTGCCGGTGTTGTCGGTCATCGAGACCTGTTGCCCCACCGAGTTCCGGACGTAGGACACCGCCGGTGTCACGCCGTCAGAGTAGCTGGTCCCGATGAGCTGACCGGCCGCGTCGAACCGGTCGGTGGTGGTGCGGCCGGCGGGATCGGTGGTGGTGACCGGGTTGCTGGCCTTGTCGTACCCGGACTTCCACACCTGCCCGTCCGGATTGGCCCGCGTGACGGCCCGGGCCCGGCTGTCGTAGGTGTAGCTGGTCTTGTTGCCGGCGGCGTCGATGGTGTCGGCGACGGTGCCGTCGGGGTTGAAGTCGGTCTTGGCGGTCGTGCCGTCGGCCCGCGCCAGCGCGACGACGTTGCCCATGGCGTCGTAGGTGGTCGTGCTGGTGTGGCCGTTGCCGTCGGTGTCGGTCAGCTTCTCGCCGTCGGCGTCGTACGTCGATGTTTCCGTGTGCCCCAAGGGATCCACGGTCTTCGCGACATTGCCGAAGGCGTCGTACTGACTGGTGACGCAGCCCTTGGCCGGCGGGGTGCAGCCCGGTGTCACACCGGCGGCCACGCCTTCCGGCGAGACCGTGGACGTGACCCGACCGGTGGCGGTGTCGTAGCCGATCATCGCCTTGTCGCCGGCCGCGTTGGCGGCGGTGACCATCTCGCCGTACGCGTCGTACGTCGCGATCGCGGTGTTACCGGCCGCGTCCACCGAGCGCGTTCGGTCGGACGGATGCGCCGGATCGTCGTAGTAGTAGGAAACCGTGCGCGAAGGCAGCGCGACCGGGCCGCTGTTGACGATCTCGCTCGACGGCGCGAGCTGCGTGGTGACCACGCTGGTGAGATCGCCGTAGGCGAAGCCACCGGCATTCGCGCCGCCGCCGGGCAGGACGATGTGCCCGGCCTCGTCGATGTTGTTGGTGGTGCGCACACCCTGCGGCGTGATGGTGGCGATCAGGTTGCCGTGGTCGTCGTACTGGTAGTTCGTCGCGAAGCCACGGGCATCGGAGGCGCTGATCTTGTTGCCGTGGTCGTCGTAGGCGAACGTCTGCAGATTGCCCAGCGGGTCGGTGATCGACGAGATGCCCAGCGTCACCGGATCATAGGTATAGGTCGAGGTTCCGGCGTCAGGTGTGCCGTAGCCCTTGGTCTCGCTGGTCAGCAGGCCGTTGCTGTAGCTCTGCAGATCCTGATGGCCGGCGGGATCCGTGACCAGCACCTGCCCCACCGCCAGCCCGCCGTCCGGGCCGTAGGTGAAGGATGTGGTGTGGCCCAACGGGTCGGTCTGCGTCAGCACCCGTTCGCTGCCGTCGTAGGTCATCGACGTGATCGGCGCGGGCGTCGCCGTGACGCCGAAGTTCTTCGGCGTGCGCATGGACGTCATCAGATGCGTGGCGGCCTGGTAGCCGTACTGCATGTGATCGTCGTCCTTGAGCACCGGCGTCCGGGTCGTGCCGATTCCGTAGACGTCGGTGAGGTTTCCGTTGCCGTCGTAGGCATAGCTGACCTGACGGCCGGCGGTGTCCGACAGCCCGGTGATGTGGTTTCCGGTCCACGTCAGCGTGTACCGGCGCGAGGCCGGGTCGGTGATCGTGGCCAGGTGCCCGGCGCCGTCGTAGCCGAAGCTGAGCGCGTACGGCGGCGAGGCCTTGCTGCCGGCGATGTCGGTCTGCGACTGCATCCGGCCGGTCGCGACGTCGTAGGTGAAAATGTCGGTGCCGCGCCGGGTATAGGTGTAACTGCTGCCGTTGCGGACCAGCGTGGCGTCGTACCGCGGCGCGGACGGCACGTAGCCGCCGCCCTGCGGCAGGAAGGTGACAACGGAGCCATCTTCCTGAGTGATCGTCACATTTCCGGTGGCGGAGTCGGTGGTGGTGAATGAGTTGTAGTTGAACGTCCAGCCGTAGCCGAACGGGCCGTCGGCCGCGAGCTTTCCGTTGGGGCCCTGAGGATCGGCGATCGACTCGGCGTAGGACCGAGTCAGCGTCAACGGGAGACGGCCCTTGGTCGACAGGTCGGTGAACGTGTCACCGAAGTACCCGGTGGAGGTGTCCACCGGGTCGCCGGCCGTGCGCCTCACGCAGCCGCAGTTGACGAACGCCGGGTTGCTGCCCTTCGGGGCGTCCAGCACCGTCGGCGGGCCCCCGATCACCGCGCCCGCGCCCATCGGGATGAAGGCGACCGCGTCGAAGGCGACGTCGAAGTTCGAGTAGTCGATGGCGTTGGTGCCGCCGGTGACCGGCGACTCGTTGGTCAGCTGGACGTAGCCGCCGGGCTGCATCGCGACGGTGGCGATGGTGACCCACTGCTCGGACTGCCAGTCCTGGTTGACCCGGTACTGCCACGGCGCGACGCCGCCGCCGGGATAGATCTTGTACACCACGTTGGTGGCGGTGGCGCCGATCGACGGGATGTGCAGCTTGATCTTGTAGTTCTGGGCCCCGCCGGAGAGGTTCGGCGTCCACGAGCCGGTGTTGATCAGCGTCGGGTCGGAGCCGGTCTCGGTGTGCGTGAACAGCGAGTGCCCGCCGAGGCCGGCGCCGAGCTGGTGGGTGTCGATCGCGCCTACCGGATCGCCCTTGTTGTTGGCCCCGTAGCTGTAGCTGAAGGTGCCGCCCTGCGACCAGTTCGGGTTCGAGCAGCCCTGCAGGTTCAGGTCCGGGTAGGACTGGGCCTCGTCCACGATGATCGGCGTGCCGCCGCCGCCCAGCTTGGAGAAGTCGACCTGGCAGGACGGTGGCCACGGGTCGGCCACCGAGGGCTCATGGCCGCCGCTGGCGGTGTAGTCGGCCGTCGCGCAGGTCTGGGCGCAGTTGGAGATCCACGTCTTCGGCGCGTGCCACCAGCACTCGTAGTCCGAGAGAGTGCAGGCTCCGGCGTCCGGCGTGGTCGGGTTGGTGCTGCCTGGCTGGCACTTGTTGTCCGCCGGCGTGCAGAACGTGGAGAAGCCCGGCAGCTGCGGCCAGCTGCTGCCGCCGTGGTAGCTGGGCTTGGCGTAGGCCGGATTGCCGCCCCGCAGCAGCGGCGACGCCATCCAGCCGGTGATCCGCTCCTCGTACGGCCAGCTGGCCGGGTGGGCGGCGTCGGCGTAGGTCAGCTTCAGGTACGGCGCCCGGTTCGGCGGGTACACCGGGTTGAGCGGGTTGTTGGCCCAGCCGAGACCCCAGGTGCCGTCGGGGCCGGTGCAGGTCGGGCTGGGCGTGCAGCCCGTGGTGTTGCCGTAGGAGGCGTCGCGCGGCTGGATACCGGAGTTGTAGGCCCACGCCGCGAAGTACCAGTTCTCCAGGTAGCGCGGGTTGCCGTCGTTGGCGATGATGCCGGCGGTGTAGAGCTTGTTCCAGGTGGTCTGCAGGATCTGCAGCGCGTAGGCGATGTTCTCCTGGTAGTCCACGGCGACCTTGGTCTGGCCGTTGACGCTGAGGATCTGGCCGGTGGACGCCACGTCCATGCCGGTGGTGGCCTGGCCGACGCCGTAGCCGCAGTCCGCGCCGGCGTAGTTGATCGACGTGATGTCGCCGCCCGCGCCGTAGTAGTCGGCGATCAGCGGGTCCGAGGCCATGCCCGGCAGCGCGTGCCACGAGGCCTGGTTCCAGTTGGACTCCTGGGCCATGATCGCCTCGAACACCGAGCGCGGCACCGAGTCCCAGCCGTCCGAGGAGGGGTGGGAGAGCGGGATCTTCGGGAAGTTGTCGTTCGGCGCGTACGCCGCCAGGCCCAGGTTGGCGAAGCCGGCGGGCGGAGTACTCTCGTCCCGAGCTAGCACCCTTTGTGCACGTGCACAGGCAGTCCTTGAAACATAGGGTGACGGGGTTACAATACATATTCTACGATCTTTTACCTACGAGGCGGGGGTCCAAGCTGAACTTAACGTCTCCCTGTGCGAATCAATCTGCTTCGACTGAACCGGAAGGCAGCTACTTGGCACCCACGTTGAATGGTGAGAAACAATTACGCCTGGTTATGGTGCCCCTCTTGTCGAACACTCTTACGTGCGAAAGCCTCTGACCCTCCACTATGTTTCGCTAGTCACGTGCCGGGACACGCAGAGCTGGGTCGCCTCGGAATCGGAGTTCGGGGTAGCACCCGCTTTCGGGGAGGTCTTGGGGGAAGCGGCCGGTCGCCCTTGGGCTGCGGCTGGCCGGCCGAGCCCTGGGTGGACCGTTCCGCGGCGACGCCGTCGGGCTGAAACGGGGCCACGGCCTCGGATTCCGTGCCGCCGGCGGTGGCGCGGTCTCGGGCGACGACCTTCCGGGTGCGGGTGGACAGCAGCGACGGCGTGTCCTTCGTACCGTCGGCCGCCGCCCCGACCAGGGCGTCGCCGTCGAGGGACGCGCCGGTGGCGCCGTGCGGCAGGCCCTTCGGATCGGCCAGCACGTGGCCGTCGGCACGGGCGCCGGTGGCGGCGCCGACGATCACCGTGTGGCCGGCGCGACCCGGGAACACCTGAAGCGTGCCGCGGTCGCCGTGGACGATCTCGGACAGCGCGCCGGCGTGCTCGTGTACGGCCTTGGCCTGCGCGTTGTGGTCGGCCGGCAGGTCGACGAGGTCGACACCGCCATCGGCGGCGGCCCGGACCTCGAACGGCGTGCCACCCACCGACGCCAGCCGCGACGCCTTGCCCTCCGGCCCCACCCTGACCAGCGCGGAGCCGACGACACCAACGACACCGGCCTCGGCCGGCACCACGGACGTGAGCTGACCGTCGACCTTCGCGGTGTGTGACACCTTGCCGGCGGCCAGGTCGACCGTGATCACATCGGTCTTCTCCTCATTGGCGCCGAGGGCCGCGGTGAACGCCGCCTCGTCGCCGACACCACAGCCCGGGGAGTGGTACTGCAGCGCAACGCCGCTGGCCAGCGGCGTCACCTTGCCACTGGCCAGGTCCACACCGAAGGCGAAGGCCCCGTGATCGCGGGCCGCGGTCAGGTTCACCGCCGAGATCGGCAGGACGGCGACCGCGGCGTACTTGCCGTCACCGGAGACGCACTGGTAGCCGGTCCACGACCGGTCGTCGAGGCCGGTGGGCTTGAGGATGGCGACCTGCCGCCAGGCGAAACCGGACTTCTCGGCCGCTACCTGGAGGTGGTAGCCCGATCCGTCGCCGAACCCGTCCACCAGGACGTCGCCCGACCGGGCCGCGTCCGGACCGAAGTCGCTGACGCCGCCCGACGCCGTGTGCGGCGCGGGGATGGGGGCCGCCACCGCGTTGACGATCTGGGCGTTGCCGCACACCAGGGCGGCGGTCAGACCAGCCGCGACGATCGACCGACTTCGCCAGCCCGTGAAGATTCTTCGGCGTTTTCCGGCACCACGCATCGAGCGTTCCCCCGTCGTCCCGAGGCAGCGCGAGCCAGGCCGCCTCATCCCCCCGCCCGGCCTGCCCGAGACGGCGAGGACACCGTAAGGCGAGGCGTCCACCAGGCGCTATACGCCGTCCAGCCGGATTCGAAGGTACTGATCCGCCGATGCATGACAAAGCGCCCGAACTGGGCAGGATGCTGGTTCCAGGCCTACCGCGCGCCGGTGACGGACGCGAGTGGTGCGCGGTTAACTCTTGACGATCCATTTGAGAGCTGAGCGATCCGTGCGACCATGCGGGTCGTGAATCATCTTCACGTTCGAGGGTCGGGGTCGGACCTCCTGGGCATCGCGGGGAGAGGGCGTGCACGGCGGCGGGCGAACCGTCGCAGACGCGTGACGCAGTAGGAGGACCACATGAATCCGACCCGCTTGCTCGTGGGCATCGCGGCGGTGGCCGGCAGCGTGCTGCTGGCCGTGCCGGCCTACGCCGCCACCGGCCAGGTCGACGGCAACATCACGGTGGGCGACTCGAGCTGCTCCTGGACCAACGCGACCACCAGCGACGTGCCGGCCAACACCCTGACGATCGACCACACGACTGTCCACCCGACCTGCACCGGCAGCATCACGGCCGGCCTGACCAACGACCCGACGGTCACCTTCGACGACACGGCGGGCACGGCGTCCGCCCCCGAGGTCGACGTCAACGGGAGCGAGCTGGGCCAGACCTGCTCCTACAAGGCGACCGACGTGACCTACACCCGCCAGGGCACGACCCGGAACTACACGGGCGGCCCCTTCACGGCCAATCTGACCGACGGCAGCTTCCTGTGCCCCAAGACGGAAACGGTCAGCGCCGCCTCGCTGGCCTTCCACTGACCGGACGGCACAGGGGCGACCCCCTCCCTGCGAGGGGCCGCCCCTGTGCCGCAACGACTTCGTGCTACCGAAGCACGATCGTCCGGATCTCCCACGCGCCGAGGGCGAGGTCAAGCCCCTGCCCCACGGACGTGGTGGCCAGCGGACGGCCGAGCAGGTCGACGGTGGTGGCCTCGGTGAACGAGCCGGTGACGCGAGCGGTGGAACCGTTGTCGCACATGGCAACCAGCCGCACCTCGACGCCCGCGCGATGATCGCTGACGACACGACGGATGCTCGACACGAAGATGTCCGAACCGTCGACCTGCACGCCGGCTACGTCGACGGGCAGCGGGCCGCCGGCCGGTGCGCTGCCGCGGCGGACGAGGACGTCGTTGCGGAAGTCCTCGGCCAGGGCGACAGCGTCGGCGGCCTGCCAGCCGGAGGCCGAAGGCAGCACGGCGAAGCGGTTCTCGATGCGGACGCCGAGCTCCTGCGCCCCGGGCGCGGGGATCTCGCTCGCGGCGGGCTCGTCGCGCAGCGGATGGATGTTCACGCTGATCGAGCCGATGGCACGCAGCAACGTGATGGCGAGTTCGCCGCCGACGACTTCGTACTCGGTGGCGTGATCGAGCAGCACGGTCGCCGCGCCGGCCGACACGAAGGAGCTCGCGGGGAAGGTGGGGATGGGGAACTCGCCCCAACCGCCCTCGGCGGTCAGACCCCGCTCCGTCACGGAGAACTGGCCCGCGGACGCGGAACCAACGACCGGCGAAGGCAGCGGCACGTGGCAACGCAGCCGGTGGTCGGCGGACCGGTTGAGGAAGGACGTGGAGACACGCACGAACGGCTCGTCCACCCGCACCTCGACCACGGTTTCCACCGGTGTTGAGGCGATCTCGGCGGAACGCACGTCGCGGTCGTCCGACAGCGCGGTGGGCCAGGGGTAGGTTCGGGTGATCCGCAGCCGCGACCGCAGCGGGCCGTTCTCCAGCACCTCGACGGAGACGTCGGTCGGATCCGAGACGAGCAAATCCCGTGCCGGCGGCCCGTAGTTGTAGCTGTCGCCACGGTCGCCGCCATCGACGAGCCGCCCGACACCCCGCAACACAGTGCCGTCAGCCCCGGTCACGTCGACGGTGCCGTCGGCATTGACGTCTACGTCGACCAGCCCGTTGGACAGCCGCTGAGCGGTGGCCGTCGCTGGCGTGAAAGAGAGATCACTGAAACCGGGCGAGACCCGGAAGCTGGCCAGCCCGGACGCCGGAATCGGCACGGGCGCCAGCACGGTGGCGCGGGCTTCCTCCAGCGTCAGCACCGTCCACTCACCCGGGTGCGTGGCCGCCGCGGTGGCGATCTCACGACGCAGGATCAGCAGGTCGAACGGCCCGCTGGTCGGCACCTCGGCCAGGTGGAACACGAGCGATCCGGGCGTCAGCTCATAGCGGTCGATCTGCCGGCCGAACAGTTCACGGCGGTGGATGCGGCGCAGCACGCGTTCGAGCTGCGTGGCGTCCACGCGTTCGTCGGCGAGCACGGTGGGCGCCACCGAGGTCAACTGCACGGGCCGCGTCGAGCCGTCGGCTGCGGTCGCGACCAGCGCGGAACCGTCGGGCGGGGTCAGGACATCGACCTCGACCAGCGCCGTGCGAGGCACGGGCAACGGATTGGCCACCAGATAACCGTCACTGGGCACCAGTGCGGCACGCTCGGCCAGGGCCGAATCCCGCACCGCACGGGCGATGTGCGCGGCCTCGGCGAGCCGACCCTCGACCTGGTCGGCCGTTTCGTCGGTACCCGAGCCGACCACCGAGTCGTGGGCCGTCGACTCGATGATCTTGTGCCACGCCAGGGCGAGGAACCGCGACTCGTCCCGCGCCGACCACATCGCGTTCATCCGCTCGGCGTGGTCGACTATGCGCTCGGCGACGGCCATGCGCTGCTTCAGCGGACGCCGCACGGAGATCACGCCGGGCAGGATGTTGCCGCGCACGTGGCTGCGCAGCTCGCCGGTGACGACCGCGGACACCTCATCGCGGGCGTGCTTTTGAACGTACTCGGCCAGCGTGGCGATGATGATCGGGCGCTCTTCGGTGGAATCGCGCCGAAGCCAGCTCGCCAGCCGTGGGTCCGGCGCGGCGTGATCGGTGCCGGCCATGGCCAGCGCCGGGTCGGAACCCCAGCGCTCCGCCGTCATCTCCACGTAGTCGTCGAGCGCGCGGCCGATCTGGTCGGGCACCAGCAGCACGTCGAGGCCGTTGTCGTAGCCGTCGAACAGGAACTCGGTCCGCACCTCGGAGCCGTCCGGTCCGCGCCAGCGGAAGGCGTGGCCGGGCACGGATCCCGGCACACCACGCCACAGCGCCGCGTGCTCGATGCCGGCCCGGGCCAGGATCTGCGGCATCTGGGCGACGTGCCCGAACATGTCCGGCAGATAGCCGATCGGCATCGCCCCGCCGAGTTCGGCCGCCGCGGCCCAGCCCAGCTGGAGGTTGCGCACGATGGTCTCGCCGGAGCACAGGAACTCGTCGAGCAGGATCAGCCACGGCCCGATGGCCAGCTGCCCGTTGGCCACCAGGGCCACCACCCGGTCCCGGTTCTCCGGCCGCATCTCCAGGTAGTCCTCGACCGCGGCCAGCTGCCCATCGACGGTGAAGCGGAAGTCGGGGTTGGCCTCCGCCGTCGCCAGGACCGTGTCCAGCGCGCCGACGAGCCGGTGGCGGAACACCTGGAAGGGCTCGTACCACTCCCGGTCCCAGTGGAAATGGGGCACGAAGACAGCAGCTTTCCGCATGAACACAAGACTTTCTGCTGAGGGAACGGCGACGACGTCCTACTTGACGGCCCCGACGGCCAGCCCGGAACGCCAGAATCTCTGCAGGAGCACGAAAACGACGATCACCGGGACGACCGAGACCAGCGCGCCGGTGATCACCAGCTCCTGGAGGTGGGGAATGTGCACGGTCTGGCCGTTCCACGAGAACAGGCCGAGCGTGATCGGGAACAGCGACTCCTTCTGCAGCATCACCATCGGCAGGAAGAAGTTGTTCCAGATGGCCACGAACTGGAACAGGAAGATCGTCACCAGCGAGGGCGTCATCAGCCGGACCGACACCGAGAAGAACGTCCGCAGCTCGCCGGCCCCGTCCAGTCGGGCCGACTCCAGGATCTCGTCGGGCACGGCCGCGCTGGCGAAGATCCGGGCCAGGTACACCCCGAACGGGCTGACGATGCTCGGCAGGAACACGGCCAGGTAGGTGTTGACCAGGCCGGCCGCCGAGAACAGCAGGAACAACGGCAGCGCCAACGCCGTGGTGGGCACGAGCACACCGCCGAGGATCACGGAGAACAGGAACTCCCTACCACGGAAGCGAAACTTGGCCAGGGCGTAGCCGCACAGCGCGGAGATCAGCGTGCCGACACCGGCGCCGAGCACCGCGTAGATCACGCTGTTCACGGCCCACTGGAGGTAGATGCCGTTGCTCTCCGCGAACAGGTCGCCCAGGTTCTCGAACAGGCGGAAGTGCGAGAACGCCAGGCCGAACGTGGAGGCCAGGTCGCCCTGCGGCTTGGTGGCCGCGACGAACAGGAAGTAGATCGGCAGCAGGAAGTAGATCGCCAGCACGAGCATGATGGCCATCACCGCCGCGCGGCTGCCGAGGCTTTCCCGTTGGGTGTTCACAGGCCCGCCCTCCTCGACGTCAACCGCATGAACCCGAGGCTCAGCACGAACGTGATCACCGCGAGGATCACGGAGATGGCCGCCGCCTGCTGGTAGTTGTTCCCGGAGGCCACCGCGTAGGCCAGCATGTTCGGCGTGAAGGTGCTGGAGATGTTGGACGAGATCTGCCGCAGCACGGCCGGTTCGGCGTAGAGCTGGAGGGTGCCGATGATGGAGAACACCGTGGTCAGCACGATCGACGGGGCGATGATCGGAACCTTGATGCGCCAGGCGATCGCCCAGTCGCCGGCGCCGTCCAGCCGGGCCGCCTCATAGAGGTCGGGCGGGATCGACTGCAGCGCCGAGAACATGATGAGCATGTTGTAGCCGGTCCACAGCCACGTGGAGACGTTCGCCGTCGACCACAGGACCGCGCCGGGGCCGAGGAAATCCGGTTGCAGGCCAAGGTGGTGCAACAGATCGACCACCGGGCTCAGCTGCGGCGAGTACAGGAACGACCACATGATCGCGGCGATCACGCCGGGCACCGCGTAGGGCATGAACGCCGCGATGCGGAAGAAGGACTTGAGCTTGAGCAGCGACGTGTCCAGCAGCAGCGCCATGGCCAGCGCGAGGAACAGCATGACCGGCACCTGCACGATCCCGAACAGCGCGATGCGGCCGATGCTGCCCCAGAAAGCGCTGTCCTGGAACGCCTGCGCGTACTGGGTGAGTCCGCCGAACGTCGTGTACGAGGTGCCGTACGCGCCGCCGGTGCGGCGGACGACCAGGAAGCTCTGCCACACCGCGTAGGCGACGGGCACCAGGTAGAACAGCACGAACGGCAGGAAGAACGGCAGCACGAACGCGAGGACGGTGACAACACGCGGGCGGCCGGCGCCGCGACGGCGACGGCCTCCCGCTGCTGTCACTCCGTGCGCCGCACGGGTGGCGAGGTCAGTCATGCCGGGGTCAGTTTCCTGCCACGGCGGGAATTGCCTGCGCCTTCATCGACGACAGGGCCGTCGACTGGGCGGTGGCCAGCGCGTCGGTGAGCGTGCCGGTGCCGGCCGTGGCCTTGGCCATCGCGTCCTGCAGCGCCACGTTCACGGCCTTCTGCGTCGGCCCCCACGTGAAGTCGGTGTCGACCTGCTTGGAGGAGTCGGCGAAGACGTCGAAGATCTTCTCGTTGTTGTAGTACGGAACGCCTTGGGAAAGCTGGGGAAGCTGCAGTCCGGCGGTCGCGGCCGGGTACAGGCCGCCCGCCTTGTTCTCCAGCGCGAGGGCCTCCGGGTCGCTGTTCAGCCACAGGTTGAACTTGACCGCCTCGTAGAGGTGCTGGCCGCCCTTCATGAACGCCACGGTCGAGCCGCCCCAGTCACCGGAGGCCGCGCTGCCGTTCCACGTCGGCATCGGCACGACCGTCCACCTGCCGGACTGGTCGGGCAGGTTGTCCCGGAAGTTGCCGTAGCCCCACGCCGCGCCGACGTAGGTGGCCACCTGGTTCTTCTCGTACGCCGCGTACATCGGCGTGGACGTGTTGGCCAGGTCGGTGCGGACCAGCTTGGCGTTGACCAGCTTCTGCCAGTAGTCGGCGACCTGCTTGCTCTGCGCGGAGTCCACCGTCACGTGCCAGGTGTCGCCGGCGTAGCTGTACATCTTGGCCTTGGCCTGCCAGAGCAGCCCGTTGAACCACTCGGCGTTGTTCGGGTCGAAGAACGTGATGGTCAGGCTGGGGTCGGCGGCGTGCAGCTTCTGCGCGTCGTCGGCGTACTCGTCCCAGGTCTTGGGGATCGACAGGCCGTGCTGGCTGAAGATGTCGCTGCGCACGTAGAGGGCCATCGGGCCGGTGTCCTGCGGGAGCGCGAACACGCCGGTGCCGCCGAAGCTGCTCTGCGACCAGGTCCACGGCACGAACTTCGACTTGGCCGCCACGGCGTCCGCGCAGGCCGAGGCGTCCACGAGCGCGCCCTGGGTTCTCTGGTCGGGCAGTTCGTCGTAGCCGACCTGGGCCAGGTCGGGCGCGGTGCCCGCCTTGATCGCGTTGCCGATGGCGCCGTACTGGTCGTTGGCGATGTTCTTGGTCTGCACCTGGATGTTCGGGTTCTTCTTGTTCCACAGGTCGACGACCTGGTCCATGCCCGAGACGGTGTTCCAGTACTGCAGGGTGACCTTGCCCTGAGACGGCGTGCAGGAGCCCGCCGCCGCACTGTCCGATGGGGACGACGGGGACCCACAGGCGGCGAGCACGGTGACGGCGGTGGTCACGACGACGGCCACACCCACGAAGCGATTGATGCTCATGTCTTCCTCACGGAGAACGGCTGGCGGGCGGCGCCAACCGGGTCGACGTTGACGTTCTCAGGCAAGGGGTCGCGATGCCCTGGGGTGGCAGAAGCTCGGCGACGGTTCGCGCACCGGGCCCCCGCGACGGGAGTTACTAAACCATATATCGTAATTACCAGCAACGGTTGCTATGGCAAATTCAGGCCGTGAGCAGCGGGTAGTCAGGTGCTTACGCCACCGTGAACAGCAGCGCCGGGCTCACTCCGCCGTGAGCAGCAGCGCCGACGGCCGCGGCGAGAAGGTGTTGTCCAGCATCAGCGTCGCGGCGCCGACGGCGGCCACATCCACCGGAATCGCGGACTCGACGATCCGCACGGGATCGGGCGACACGAGGGCGGGGTCGGCGCGGACCTCGTCCGACAGGGTGGCCAGGACGACGGGGGCGATGCTGGCCCAGAAGGGGCCGCCGAAGACCACCTCGTCGATGTCCAGCAGGTTGACGATGACGACGATGGCCCGGGCCAGGGCCCGGGAGACGTCGGCCAGGATGGCCGAGGCGGCGGGATGGCCGTCCAGGGCGAGGTTCGCCAACCTGCGCAGTGCGGCGTCCACATCGGACATGTCGTCGAGGTTGCCGACCTCGGCCGGCGACAGGACACCGTCCCGCACGGCGCGTTCGACCAGCACCCGGGGCACGGTCACGTAGCCGACGCAGCCCCGCCGGCCGCAGGTGCACATATCGCCGTCCGGATCGACGGTGATGTGGCCGGCGTCGCCGGCGTTGGCGCTGACGCCGCGAACGACCTCCCCCGCCAGCGACAAGCCGGTGCCGAGACCGGTGCCGTAGTACATGAAGGCGAAGTCGCGGCGGGTGCCGGGGCTGGCGTACCAGAGCTCGGCGACCACGGTGGCGGTCGTGTCCTTCTCCAGCAGCACGGGCAGCCCGGTGGCCTCGGCGAGCGCGCTGCGCAGGGCGACCCGGCGCCAGTTGGGCATCATCGGCGGATTCAGCAGCACGCCGTCGTCCACCGTCACCGGTCCGGGCGAGGCGATGCCGATCCCGAGCACACGGGACCGGTCGACGGCGGAACCCGTGATGAGGGCGTCGATCGCGGTCGCCATCTCCTCGATGACCGCGGTCGCGTCCCCGGCGGTGGGCGTGCCGGTGCGCGAGTGGTCCCGGATCGCACCGGAGAGGTCGACCAGCACGTAGCTGACGGCGGCCGGGTCGATGTGCACGCCGACGGCGAAACCACCGGCCGGATTGAGCTTGACCACCGCCGCCGGCTTACCGGGGCCGCCGGTGCGCATGCCGTGCTCGTCGATCAGGCCCGCGTCGAGCAGGCGGCGGCAGACCTTGGTCACGGTCATCACGCTCAGCGCGGTCAGGGCGGCGATCTCCGACCGGGTGATGCCCTCGGGGCGGCGGCGGATCGCGTCGAGAACGACCGTCTGGTTGTACTCACCGACGGCGGGCAGATTCGTTCCCCTGTGATCCAACGCCAACCTCCCCACAGACCGGTGCCTGACCGGCAGCGTAGCGTCACGCCGATCCCCGACGCCCGCGTAACCCGTCGACGTACTCCTCGGATGCGAGTGGGAATGCTTGCCCGCTCGCACAAACCACTCGAGGGGGAAAACGCGTGGTGAGCATGGTCACCGACCGGGCGGTGGATTCCGGCGGTCAGTTGTCCGATTTCGCACCGCCGCTGCTGGAGAGGGAGTCGCCGCTGGCGGCGCTGCGCCAGTACGCGATCGAGGCCGCGCAGGGTGCGGGGCGGCTGGTGCTGCTGGCAGGCGAGGCCGGCGTGGGAAAGTCGACGCTGTTGGAGACGCTGAGACGGGATCCCGAGGGCGCCCGATGGTCCTGGAGCGCCTGTGACGGGCTGTTCGTGCCCCGGCCGCTCGGGCCGCTGTTCGACCTGGCCGACCAGCTCGGCGGCGACCTGCGGCAGCGCTGCGCCACCGGCGGCGACCGCGAGGACCTGTTCCGTGCGCTGGCGGGCCAGCTCGGCGCGCCGGACGTCGTGGTGATCGAGGACATCCACTGGGCCGACGAGGCGACGCTGGACCTGCTCCGGTTCCTGAGCCGACGGCTCCGGGCCACGTCGGCGCTGGTCATCGCGACATACCGTGACGACGAGGCCGCCGGCGAGGCGTTGCGGCAGGCCCTCGGCGACCTGGCCGCGCAGCCCTCGACCCGCCGCATCCGGCTGTCCCCGCTGTCGCTCGACTCGGTGCGGGTGCTGGCCGAGGACAGCGGCTTCACCGCGGACCGGCTGTTCGAGCTGACCGGCGGAAATCCGTTCTACGTGGCCGAATTGCTCCAGGCCGGGGCGACCGGCGTGCCGATGTCGGCGCGGGACGTGGTGCTCGCACGGGCCGCGCGGCTGGGCGACCGCGCGCGGGCCAGCCTGGATGTCGCCGCACTGATCGGCGTAAAGGTCGACGTGTCGTTGCTGGCGACGCTCGGCCCAGACCCCGCTGCACTGGACGAACTGCTGGCCTCCGGCCTGCTGATGGCGGACGGCCGGCGGCTGCGCTTCCGTCACGAGATCGCGCGACTCGCTGTCGCCCAAGCCATTCCGGCACACCGGGCGCACGCCATTCACCGGCAGTTGCTGACGGCGTTGCGTGCGCACGACTGCCCCGACGAGGCCCGGCTGGCTTTTCACGCCGAGGAGAGCGGCGACGAGCAGGCGGTGTTGCGCTACGCCCCCGCCGCCGCTCGGCGGGCCGCACGGCTGGGCTCCCATCATGAGGCGGCGGCCCAGTTCGAGCGTGCGCTGCGGTTCGCCGACCGGGCCGATCTGGCCGTGCGCGGCGAGTTGTGGGAGGAGCTGGCCGACGAGGCAACGCTGCTGGGCCGCTTGGCGGTGGCCGAGGACTCCGCGGAGCGGGCGCTGGCGTCGTGGCGCGAGGCCGGCGACCGGTTACGGGAAGGTTCGGCGCTGGCCCGGCTGTCACGGATCAGGTCGAGCCGGTGCCGCGGCCTGGACGCGGCCGCGGCGGCACGGGCCAGCGTGTCCGTGCTCGAACCGCTCGGGCCCTCCGTCGAACTCGCCGGGGCGTACGCGACGCTGGCCAATCAGCGCATGCTCCAGGCCGACTACGACACGGCAACCGCCCTGGCCCGGCGGGCCCAGCAACTCGCGGTCCAGTTCGGCGTCACCGACGTGCTCAGCGACGCGCTGAACACCGAAGCCGGCAGTGCCTCCGGCCGGGGTCTGGAGTGGACCCCGCTGATGCGCCGGGCGCTGGACACCGCCCTGGCCGGCCGGCACCAGAAACAGGCCGCGCGGGCGTACGTCAACCTGTGCGTGATTGCCGTCGAGCAATGGCGGTTCACCGAGGCCGAGCACTATCTCGCCGAGGGGATCGAGTACTGCGACGACCACGGTCTCGCCACCTACGCCGTCCGCCTGCGCGGCGAGCTGGCCAACCTGTTCGAGCGCACCGGGCGGTGGGACGAGGCCGTGACCACCACTCACGAGCTGCTCCACCACGGTGATCAGTCGCCGGTGAACGTGCTGTGCGGGCTGGTGCGGCTGGGCGTGATCCGGGCCCGGCGGGGTGAGGCGGCGGTCTGGGAGTGCCTGGACGAGGCAGCCGCCATCGCCGAGGACCAGGACGAGCCGCCGTTCCACGTCTTCACCCGGCTCGCCCGGGCCGAGGCGCACTGGCTCGGCGGCGACCTCCTTGCCGCGCGCACCGAAGCGGAGTCGGCCGCCCGGACGGCCGGCGCCTGCGTCGCCTGGCACCGTGGCGCCGTCGCCGTGTGGCTGCGCCGAACCGGCTCCGAGCAACCGATCGACACCGACGTCGCCGCACCCCACCTGGACCTGTTGAGCGGGGACGTTTCCCGCGCGGCGGCCACGTGGACCCGACTCGGCTGTCCTTACGAGGCCGGCCTGGCGCTGCTGGATTCCGGTCAGGACAAGCATCTTCGCCAGGCCTTCACCCTCTTCACCGGCCTCGGTGCCGGGGCCGCCGCCGCGCTGGCCCGCCGCGCGCTGAGGAGGTTGGGCGCGCGGACCATTCCCGCCGGGCCTCGGGGCACCACCCGATCCCACCCCCTCGGCCTCACCCGCCGTGAGCACGAGGTCCTCGTCCTCATCGCCGAGGGCCACACCAACGCCCGCATCGGCGGCCGCCTGTGCATCTCCGCCAAGACCGTCGACCACCACGTCTCCGCCATCCTCGCCAAGCTCGGCGTCCCCGACCGCGCCGCCGCCGGCCAGGTCGCCCGCCGTGACCTGACGGGCTGACGGTTCTCCACTCACCGCTCCCCCGCGAGCAGCAACGGCCGAGGTCAACTCGTCCACCCGCGGGATCGTCCGGTCGCGGACCATCCGCTCCGGACCTTCCCGCGGATAGCATGGGTCCATGCCCAACACCAGGCCAGCGGCGCCCGAGACCGACCTGAACTTCCTGCTGTCGTGGGCCAGCCACGCGCTGGCCACCGAGCAGACCGCGGGCCTCGCCGACCTGGGCATCACCCCGCGCGCGCACTGCGTGCTCTACAAAGCGCTGGAAGGCGACCACACCCAGCGGGAACTGGCCGACATGTGCGGCCTGGACAAGACGACCATGGTCGTCACGATGGACGAGCTGGAGCAGGCCGGCCTGGCCGAGCGGCGTCCATCGGCCACCGACCGGCGGGCCCGCATCATCCACGTGACGGCCAAGGGCCTCAAGGTGGTCGCCGCGGCCAACAAGATCGTCGAAGGCATCCAGGACGATGTGCTGTCCTCGCTGCCCGCCCGCCAGCGCGAGGCCTTCACCGGCGCACTGGTCACGCTGGTCAACGACCGGCTGGCCAGCCTGGTGCCCTGCGAGCGGCCGCCGCGTCGCCCGTCGGCAAAATAGATCTGAACCGGATCATCTAGAATCAGATCATCCGCTACGGTAGCTTTCGAGGACACACCCCTTGGAGGCCACCGCATGTCGACGACCCTGCCGACGACCGCCCGCGCGCGCTGGCTCGCGTTCGGCGTCCTGTGCTCCGTGCAGCTGATGGTGATCATCGACACCAGCATCGTGAACGTGGCCCTGCCGTCGATCCAGGCCGAGCTCGGCTTCACCCAGTCCGGCCTCGGCTGGATCACCAACGCCTACACGATCGCCTTCGGCGGCCTGCTGCTGTTGTCCGGCCGCCTCGGCGACCTGGTCGGCCGCAAGCGCATGTTCATCGCCGGGCTCGGGGTGTTCACGCTGTCTTCCCTGCTGTGCGGGGTGTCCAGGTCCCAGGTCATGCTGGTCGCCGGGCGCTTCCTCCAGGGCGCGGGCGCCGCGATGGCGGCGGCGGTCGTGATGGGCATCGTGATCACGCTGTTCACCGATCCGCGTGAGCTGGGCAAGGCCATCGCCGCGTTCAGCTTCGTCGGCGCGGCCGGCGGCTCGCTCGGCGTGCTGGCCGGCGGCTTTCTCACCCAGGGCGTCAACTGGCACTGGGTCTTCTTCGTCAACGTGCCGATCGGCATCGCGGCCGCGCTGTTCGCCGTGCCGCTGGTCAAGGGGGACAAGGGACTCGGCCTGGCCGAGGGCGTCGACATCCCCGGCTCGGTCCTGGTCACCGCCGGCCTGATGCTGGGTGTCCACACCATCGTCGAGGTCCCGGTCTACGGCTGGATCTCGTTGCCCACGCTCGGTTTCGGCGGGATCGCCGCGCTGCTGCTGGCCGGATTCGTGGTACGGCAGGCCACCGCGGCCAAGCCGCTGGTGCCGCCGACACTGTTCCGGTCCCGCAACCTCACCGGCGCCAACGTGGTGCAGCTGCTGATGGTGGCCGGCCTGTTCAGCTTCAACTTCCTGGGCGCGCTGTACCTACAGGAAGTGTTGGGCTACAAGCCGATCGAGGCCAGCCTGGCGTTCCTGCCGCTGGCCCTGACGCTGGCCGTGGTCTCGCTGGGGCTGTCGACCAGGTTCACCATGAAGTTCGGGCCGCGCACGGCGCTGCTGTCCGGCCTGGCGCTCATCGTCCTCGCGCTGCTGCTGGCCGCCCGAGCCCCGGTGCAGGCCGACTACCTGGTGGATGTGCTGCCGATGGCGCTGCTCCTCGGCGCGGGCGCCGGCCTGACCATGCCGGCCGTGATGGCGCTGGCGATGTCGGTGGCCACGCCCACCGATGCCGGCCTGGCCTCCGGCGTGGCCGGCACGTCCGGCCAGATCGGCGGCGCGTTGGGCCTCGCGGTGTTCGCCGCCCTGGCCAGCGGCCGCACCGAGGACCTGACCGCAGCCGGGGCTTCGCCGCTCGACGCGCTCAACGGCGGCTTCCACCTGGCCTTCCTGGTCTCGGCCGGCGTTGTCGCGCTGGGCCTCGTGGTCGGCGCCACGGTGCTGCGCGACGCCCCGATGCCGGCCGGCCCGCCAACATAGGGAACCGGCCGGCCAACATGGGGAACTGCTCCCGATACCCACGACCTGCCGAATCCGTAGCGTTTTCCCCGGACGGACAACGAAAACCCATCGTTGCGACACCCGGAGTGAAAGAGGAAACGTCACCGTGGAGTTCCGCAGGAAGATCGTCGGAATGGTACTGGGCGCGGTCGCGCTGGCCGCCGCCTTCGCCGGCACGGGAACGGCGGTCGCCCAGGCGACGCCGGCCGCCCAGGCCGCGCCGCACGCCGCCGTGTTCAACCCCATCTCCAACTTCGGCGACCCCAGCAAGTGCATGTCGGCGCCGGTCGCCGCCGCGAACACCGCGGTCGTCGAGGCGCGGTGCGACGGCAGCGACGCGCAGAGCTGGGAGCTCAGGCAGTTCGGCACCAACATCTGGCAGTTCATCAACAAGAACGGCGCCGGATTCTGCATGTTCGCCTTCTCCCCGCCTCCGCGCAACGGCGCCCCGATGGGCCTCAACGACTGCCGGACCGTCAGCAACGAGGAGTTCAACACCCACAGCTCGTCCACCGGCTTCCGCAGCCTGGAGTCGCGGACCGGCTTCACCAACACCGGCTTCTGCGTCGACATCCCCGGCGGCTCCGGCGCGCCGTACGGCCAGCAGCTGATCCTGTTCGGCTGCAACGGCAGCCAGTCGCAGTCCTGGCACGTCGTCTTCCCGTAGTCGCACCACCCCTCCAGTGCCTTCGCGCCCGCGGCAACCTGCCGCGGGCGCGAGCAGCATCGGGGCAATCTCAGACCTGGCGGCGCACGCCGTCGGGCCCGACCGGGGCCCACCACTGGTTGTGGTTGGTCGCCCCGTCGCCGAAGAAGCCGGTGTGCCCCGGCGCCGTCCGCACCGGCCTCCCACCGTTCGGCGGGAGTCGGCGCGATGGCGTCGCCACCGGTCCTGAGCAGCTCCCGGAATGCCGCCGGCGATCCGGATCCGGGTAACGCACAGGCGATCCCGACGACGGCGATCGGAACGTCGCCCTGTGTCGACAGAGAGCCTCTGGCGTCAGACCATGGCGAGCAACGCGCGGGCGGCCAACCGGTAGCCGAGCGCGCCCATGCCGACGACCACGCCGCTGGCCAGCGGGGCGATCACGGACTCGTGCCGGAACTGCTCGCGGGCCCACACGTTGGACAGGTGCACCTCGATCCACGGGCGCGGGTAGCTGGCGAGGGCGTCGCGCAGGCTCCAGCCGGCGATCATGAGCGCGCCGGGATTGACGATCGCGCCGACGGTGTCATAGTTGTCCTGAATGGCGGTGATCAGTTCGCCTTCGGACTCGCGTTGGACCGAGGTGACCTTCCAGCCGCGGTCGGCCACCTCGTCGGCCACCATGTCGGCGATGTCGGCCAGCGTGTCCGTGCCGTAGACGGACGGCTCACGACGGCCGAGTATGCCCAGGTTGGGACCGTTCAACAGCAGTAGTTCGGACATGCGAAACCCCTTTCAGAAGTCCGCGACAATGATTCGGGACATTAGCAGCATTTCGCTATCCCCGCACGCAAAGGGGACCTATAGGGGTGACATAGGGGAATGACTGCCGCAGTAGTGAAGGGTACCGTTCCGCACTACGTGATCCGAATTTCCGCCGCAATTACCTATGGGGATGCTGGCGGTATCAGGAATGGGAGCACCATGGGTGGGGCACTGCGCATGTCAAGTGAGTTTCCGGCGTGGCCGCAGTACGGCGACGAGGAGCGCACCGGCCTGATCCGCGCGCTGGACCAGGGCCAGTGGTGGCGCATGGGCGGCAGCGAGGTCGACAGCTTCGAGCGCGAGTTCGCCGAGTACAACGGAGCCGAGCACGCCCTCGCCGTCACCAACGGCACGCACGCGCTCGAGCTGGCGCTTCAGGTGTTGGGGGTCGGTCCGGGCACCGAGGTCATCGTGCCCGCGTTCACGTTCATCTCGTCCTCGCAGGCCGCGCAGCGGCTCGGGGCGGTCGCGGTGCCGGTGGACGTGCACCCCGACACGTACAACATCGACGCGGAGCGGGCGGCGGCGGCGATCACGTCGAAGACGGCGGCGATCATGCCGGTCCACATGGCCGGCCTGCTGTCGGACATGGACGCCCTGGCCAAGCTGTCCGCCGACTCGGGCGTGCCGCTGATCCAGGACGCGGCGCACGCGCAGGGCGCGGAGTGGAACGGCAAGCGGGTCGGCGACCTCGGTTCGGTGGCCGCGTTCAGCTTCCAGAACGGCAAGCTGATGACCGCGGGCGAGGGCGGCGCGGTGACGTTCCCCGAGCAGTCCCAGTGGGACACGGCGTTCGTGCGGCACAGCTGCGGGCGCCCCAACGGCGACCGCGGCTACTTCCACGAGACGTCGGGGTCGAACTTCCGGCTCAACGAGTTCTCCGCGAGCGTGTTGCGGGCCCAGCTCGCCCGGCTGGACAGCCAGGTCGCGGTCCGCGAGCAGCGCTGGCCGCTGCTGTCGCGGCTGCTGTCCGAGATCCCCGGCGTCGTGCCGCAGGCCATGGACGAGCGCAGCAACCGCAATCCGCACTACATGGCCATGTTCCGGCTGCCCGGCGTGTCCGAGGAGCGGCGCAACGCCGTGGTCGACGCGCTGATCGAGCGGGGCCTGCCGGCCTTCGCCGCGTTCCGGGCGATCTACCGCTGCCAGGGCTTCTGGGAGACCGGCGCGCCGAACGAGACGGTCGAGCAGCTGGCGGCGCGCTGCCCGAACGCCGACGCCATGACGCATGACACGGTCTGGCTGCACCACCGCACGCTGCTGGGCACCGAGGCGCAGATGCACGAGATCGCCGAGGTGCTGGCCGACACGCTGGCCACATCATGACCGTGCGGGTGGCCGTGGTGGGCCTCGGCTGGGCGGGGCGGTCGATCTGGCTGCCGCGCCTGGTCGAGCACCCCGACTTCGACGTGGTGGCCGTGGTGGACTCCGAGCCGGTGGCTCGGGCCACCGCGGCCCGCACCTGGCCGGGCACGCGTGCGCTGGCCGATGTGTCCGAACTGGACCGCGACGACGTGGACCTCGCGGTCGTCGCGGTGCCGAACCACCTGCACACCACCGTGGCGTGCCGGCTGTTGGCCGCGGGTGTGCCGGTGTTCCTGGAGAAGCCGGTGTGCCTGAGCTCGGCCGAGGCCGACCGACTGGCGCTGGCCGAGCGTGACGGCGGCACGGTGCTGTTGGCCGGTAGCGCGGCGCGCTACCGCGCCGATGTGTTGACGCTGCACGAAACCGTGGCGTCGCTGGGCCGGCTGCGGCACCTGGACCTGGCGTGGGTGCGCTCGCGCGGGGTGCCCGACGCGGGCGGCTGGTTCACCCGTCGCGACCTGTCCGGCGGCGGCGCGCTGGTCGACCTGGGCTGGCACCTGCTGGACACGCTCACGCTGCTGCTCGGCCCGGTCGGCTTCGACCAGGCGGTCGGCACGGTGTCGGACGACTTCCTGCACAACGGGGCCTGGAGTGCCGCCTGGCGGCACGACGGCCCCAAGCCGGACGCCGGCGGCGACGTCGAGGACACCGCGCGCGGTTTTCTCGTGTCGGACACCGGTGTCTCGGTGTCGCTGCGGGCGAGTTGGGCGTCGCACGAGCCGCTCGACTACACCGCGATCACGGTCGAGGGCAGCAACGGCTCCGCGACCCTGCGGTGCACCTTCGGCTTCAGTCCCAACCGTGCGGGCGGCTCGGTGCTCACGCTCACCCGGGACGGCGAGGCCGTGCCGGTCGCGGTGCCCGAGGAGCCGATCGGCGCCGAGTACCGCCGTCAGCTGGACGAACTGCCCGCCCTGCTGGCCGACCCGGCGAGCAAGGGCCTGGTGATCGAGGACGCCCGACGCACCATCGGGGTCATCGAGCGCCTCTACGACTCCGCCCGGCCAGTGCCGGCACAGGTGTGAGACCAGCCCGCTCATCCATAGCCATCGCGCTGGAGGTACGTCCATGAACACCGAGCCGGCCACGAGCACGGCGCTGATCACCACCCCCAAGCGGGTGGTGGTGTTCGATCTCGACGGGGTGCTCGTCGACAGTTTCGCCGTGATGCGCCAGGCCTTCACCATCGCCTACGCGGAGGTCGTCGGCCCGGGGCCGGCTCCGTTCGAGGAGTACAACCGGCATCTCGGCCGGTACTTCCCGGACATCATGCGGATCATGGGTCTGCCGCTGGCGATGGAGCAGCCGTTCGTGCGGGAGAGCTATCGGCTGTCCCGCGAGGTGCACGTGTTCGACGGCATCCGCGAACTGCTGCACACGCTGCGGGCCCGCGGGCTGCGGCTCGCGGTGGCCACGGGCAAGTCCGGCCGGCGGGCGCGCGCGCTGCTGGACGAGCTGGGCCTGCTGTCGATGTTCGACCACGTGATCGGCTCGGACGAGGTGGCCCGGCCCAAGCCGGCGCCGGACATCGTGCTGCGCGCGCTGGACCTGCTCGGCGCCGACCCGGCGGACGCGATGATGGTCGGTGACGCGGTGACGGACCTGCGCAGCGCGTGGGACGCGGGGGTGTTGGCGGTGGCGGCGACGTGGGCCGACTTCGACGACACCGAGCTGCTCGCGACCGAGCCGGACGTCGTGCTGCGGCGGCCGCTGGACCTGCTGGAGTTGTGCCCGGCGCTCGTGTGACCGGACCCGGGACACCAGGAAGCCCCCGCCTCGGCGGGGGCTTCCTCGGCTTTCCCGTCAGGCGGGTTGGACCAGCAGCTGCGCCGTCGGCACTCCGGAGACGAGCGACAGCCGGACCACGCGCGCGGCCAGCGCCTCGGTGCGGGCGTCGATGCCGAGCTGGTTGTGCGTCAGGTGCGCGTGGTCGAGCAGCACGTAGCCGGCCACGTCGGCCGCCGACTCGACGCGGGCCCGGTAGCGCGCCCACTCCTCGTGCTTCGACATTCCTTTCAGCACCGCCGAGTCAGCCTCGCGGACCACGTCGACACGGGCGGCGGGCGACAGCGCGCCGGCCCACTGCTGCCAGCAGTGGAACAGCAACGACGTGCGGGCGCCGCCGTCGAGCCCGTCGGTCAGGTTCTCCAGATGGCGCACCGCGGCGAACAGCCGGCCGTCGGCGTCGAGCTCGCCGTCGGCGAGCAGGTCGAGGGCGAGGTCGCTGGACGCGTCGGCCAGCTCGACCGCCACGTCGCCGTCCTGTCGCTGCGGGTACGGCGTCCAGGACCGGCCCGGCTCGCACTCCGTCGGCACGCCGGCGCGGTCGGCCGCGGCGCGCAGCCGCTGGGTCAGTTCGTCCAGCGCCTCCGGCGCCGCGGTGAACCACAGGTCGACGTGCGCGCCTCGGCGCCGGAACGCCCAGCGCGCGGTCGGGTCGGCCAGCCGCAGCCGGTCGAGCGGGTCGGACATGATCGACGGCAGCACGGCCGCCGTGTGCTCCCGTGCGTCCATCCACTGCGGTTTGCACAGCCGGACGAACAACCAGTTGCTGGGCACCACCGGTCACCTCAGATCGGTTTGAGTATTCCCAACGAAATACGTTGTCGACCCTAGTGCGCGGCCTGGTCGCGCGGCGGCGGTGAAGCGCTCGAACCCCAAGTTAGGGATGCCATAGGGGGGCGCGCTGGGGATTCGGCCGGGCCCCGCGGCGTGATGCTCGTCATCGGACCGCCGCGCTCGCGTGTCCGCCATGCTAACTCGCCGCAGGGGTGGAAGAACATGTTGCGTACCGAGTTGATTCGGCCGCTGCCGGAACTGCTGCAGCAACACGCGAATACCTTCGCCGACAAGATCGCCTTCGTCGACGCCCGCCGCGGCGTGACGTACGCCGAGCTGGCGGAGCGCACCCGCCGGCTCGCCGGCCACCTGGCCGCGCTGCGGCTGCAGCCCGGCGACCGGGCCGCGATCCTGCTGGGCAACCGCGTCGAGGCCGTGGAGAGCTATCTGGCGATCACGCGGGCCGCCGCGATCGGCGTGCCGGTCAACCCGCGCCTGACCCGGTCGGAAGTGGCGTACCTGCTCGACGACAGCGGCGCGCGCGTCGTGATCACCGATCCGTCCCATGTGGACATGGTGCGCGACCGGCCGAACCTCCAGGTGATCGTGGTCGGCGACGGCGAGCCGGTGCCCGGCGCCCTGTCGTTCGCGACGCTGGCGGCGACCGAGCCGGTCGTGCCTGCACGGGACGACCTCGGCCTGGACGACCCGGCCTGGATGCTCTACACCTCCGGCACCACGGGCCGGCCCAAGGGCGTGCTGTCCACGCAGCGCAACTGCCTCTGGTCGGTCGCCGCGTGCTACGTGCCGATCCCCGGCCTGTCCTCCGACGATCGCGTGGTGTGGCCGCTGCCGCTGTTCCACAGCCTCGCGCACATCGTGTGCGTGCTGGGCGTGACGGCGGTCGGCGCGACCGCGCGCATCCTCGACGGGTTCTCCGCCGACGAGGTGCTCGCCGCGATCCGCGCGGACTCGGCGACGTTCCTGGCCGGCGTGCCGACCATGTACCACTACCTGGTCCAGGCCGCGCGGGAGAAGGCCTTCACCGCACCGGATCTCCGGATGTGCCTGGTCGGCGGCGCGATCACCACGGCCGCGCTGCGCCGGTCGTTCGAGGAGGCGTTCGGCGCCCCGCTGCTCGACGCCTACGGCAGCACCGAGACCTGCGGCTCGATCACCATCAACTGGCCGACCGGCGCCCGCGTCGACGGCTCGTGCGGCCTGCCGGTGCCCGGTCTCGGCGTGCGGCTC
>NZ_KK037166.1:10161284-10164619 GCF_000568255.1 Kutzneria sp. 744 | reverse complement strand
CCGGCTGCCGGGTGGAGTCGCTTCGCCGGACGACCTGTGGCGGCTCGTGGCCGACGGCGTCGACGCCGTCACCGACTTCCCCGATGACCGCGGCTGGGATCTGGCCTCCCTCTACGACCCGGATCCGGCGGCGTCCGGCAAGTCCTATGTTCGCGAGGGCGGATTCCTGGACGACGCGGCCGGTTTCGACGCCGAGTTCTTCGGCATCTCGCCCCGCGAGGCGTTGGCGATGGACCCGCAGCAGCGTGTGCTGCTGGAGACCTCGTGGGAGACGTTCGAGCACGCCGGCATCGACCCGAGCGCGCTGGCCGGCGCGAACATCGGCGTCTATGCCGGCCTGATGCACCATGACTACGCGGGCGAACCCGGCACGGCCCCGGAGGGCATGGAGGGCTACGTCGGCATCGGCACGGCCGGCAGCGTCGCCTCCGGCCGCATCTCGTACACCCTCGGCCTGGCCGGTCCGGCCATCACCGTCGACACGGCGTGCTCGTCGTCGCTGGTCGCGCTGCACCTGGCCGTCAACGCACTGCGTTCCGGCCAGTGCGACATGGCCCTGGCCGGCGGCGTCGCCATCATGGCCACCCCCGCCGCGTTCATCGAGTTCTCCCGCCAGCGCGGCCTGGCCACCGACGGCCGCTGCCGCGCCTACTCCGACGCGGCCTCGGGCACCGGCTGGTCCGAAGGCGCCGCACTCCTTCTGGTGGAACGACTTTCCGACGCCCAGCGCAACGGCCACCACGTGCTCGCCTTGGTGCGCGGAACGGCGATCAACCAGGACGGCGCGTCCAACGGCCTCACCGCACCGAGCGGCCCGGCCCAGCAGGCCGTCATCCGGGCGGCGCTGACGGATGCCCGCCTGTCCGCCCACGATGTCGACCTGATCGAGGGCCACGGCACCGGCACCACGCTGGGCGATCCGATCGAGGCCCAGGCGATTTTGGCCACATACGGCCAAAACCGGCCGGGGCCGGTGTGGTTGGGCTCCTTGAAGTCCAACATCGGGCACGCCCAGGCCGCGGCCGGTGTCGCCGGCATCATCAAGACGGTCATGGCCATCCGGCACGGCATCATGCCCACGTCGCTGCACATCGACCAGCCGTCGCACCACGTCGACTGGTCGGCCGGTTCGATCGAACTGCTCACCGAGGCCCGGGAATGGCCCGAGAACGGACACCCCCGCCGGGCCGGCGTCTCGTCGTTCGGCGTGAGTGGCACCAACGCCCACGTCATCATCGAGCAGGCACCCGACCTGGCCCCCTTGGAGCACACGGCTCTCCCTGTTGTGCCGTGGATTCTTTCGGCGAAGACGCCGCAGGCCCTGGCCGACCAGGCCCGCCGCCTCGCCGACCACGTCACCGACAACCCCGAACTCCACCCCACCGACATCGCCACCGCCCTGACAAGGCGCACACAATGGCAACACCGAGCGGTCGCGATCGGCAGCACTCGTGAGGAACTCCTCGCCGCCCTCAAGACCCCGATCACAGGCTCCGTCACCGAAGGCAAACTCGCCTTCCTGTTCACCGGGCAAGGCAGCCAACACATCGGCATGGGCCACGACCTCTATCAGAACTTCCCCGTCTACACCGAAGCCTTCGACGCCGTCTGTGCGCACTTCCCCGGCCTCCGCGACATCATCTTCGGCAACGACAACAGTCTTCTGGCCCAAACCCAACACGCCCAACCCGCCATCTTCGCCCTCGAAGTCGCCCTCTACCGACTCCTCGAATCCTGGAACATCCGACCGGACTATCTGGCGGGCCACTCCATCGGAGAGATCACCGCAGCCCACATCGCCAACGTTCTGAACCTGCGCGACGCCTGCACCCTCATCGCCGCCCGCGCAACCCTCATGCAAGCACTCCCCACCGGCGGCACCATGATCGCCATCAACGCCACCGAAAACGACATCCCCACCACACCCGGCGTCGACATCGCCGCCATCAACGGACCCAACGCCATCGTCCTGTCGGGAGAGGAAACAGCCGTCACGACACTCGCGGCACAGCTCGCCGACAAGGGCCACCGCACCAAGAAGTTGAACGTCAGCCACGCCTTCCACTCCACACTCATGGAACCCATGCTCAACGACTTCAGGAAGGTCGCAGAAACCCTCACCTACCAACAACCCACCATCGCCGCCATCTCCACCGTCACCGGCAAACCCGTCACCAACGACTGGACCACATCAACTGGACCACCCTCCTCCCCCACACCCACCACACCCCCCTCCCCACCTACCCCTTCCAACACCACCACTACTGGCTGGCCAAGCAGCCGATCGCGCACGCAGCGTCCACTGTGGACTCCTGGCGGTACCGGGTGACCTGGCGTCGCCTGTCGGAGAGCGCCGGCCGGTTGACCGGCACGTGGCTGGCCGTGGTCCCGCCGGGCGTCCCCGCGAACGTCACCGCGCTCCTCGACGGACTGCGGGCGCAGGGCGCCGACATCGTGATGAGCCGGCCGTCCGGCGACGTGAGCGGGGTGCTGGCGTTCGTCGCCTTCGACGCGTTCCCGCACAGCCTCACGGCGCTCACCGACCTGCTCTCCGAGCCGACGAACGGGCCCCTGTGGGTGGTGACGATGCGGTGCGGCCAAGGATCCCGAGCAGGCCGCCGTGTGGGGCCTCGGCCTGGTCGCCGCGCTGGAGTACCCCAAGCAGCGGTTGCGGCCTGATCGACCTTTTTTTTCGACGTGGACGAAGCGGCCGTGCGCCGGTTCGCGGGCGCGGTGACGGCCGGCTCCGGCGAGGACCAGATCTCCCTTCGCCCCAACGGAACGTACGGCCGGCGGCTGGCCCGCGCGCCGTTGTCCACGGACGCCAAGGACTGGACGCCGCGGGGCACGGTCCTGGTCACCGGTGGCACCGGCGGTGTCGGCGCCAACATCGCGCGGCGCCTCGCCGGTCGAGGCGCCGAGCACCTGGTGCTCATGAGCCGGCGTGGCGGCACGAGCGAGGAAGTCACGCGGCTCCGGGAAGAACTCGGCGTGCGGGTCACGATCGCCGCCTGTGACGTCGCCGACCGGGACGCCCTCGCGGTCGTGCTGGCCGATCTCCCGGACCTGACCGCGGTCGTCCATGCGGCCGGGATCGGCGCACACTCGCCGATCGCCGAGACGGACGCCGCCGTGTTCGCGGACGCGCTGGCGGGCAAGGCGATCGGCGCGGCGAACCTGGACGAGCTGCTCGGCGACCGGCCGCTGGACGCGTTCGTGCTGATCTCGTCCAACGCCGGCGTGTGGGGAGGCGGCGGCCAGGGCGCCTACGCGGCCGCGAACGCCTACCTGGACGCACTCGCCGAACGACGCCGGTCCCGGGGACGGGTGGCGAC
>NZ_KK037166.1:10159259-10161184 GCF_000568255.1 Kutzneria sp. 744 | reverse complement strand
GCCGCCGATGGACCCCGACCTCGCGGTGGCGGCGCTGACCCGATCGGTGGGGGCCGGGGACACGACGGTGTCCGTCGCCGACGTCGACTGGACGCGGTTCACGCCCGGCTTCACCGCGGTGCGGCCGAGCAAGCTGATCGGCGACCTGCCCGAGGCGCGGGACGCCATGCGGGCGGCCGACGACCGGCCGAGTTCCGCCTTCGCCGAGCAGGTCATGGCCGCGGCCGACCCGGCCGGCGAGGTGGTGGCCGCGGTGCGGGCGGAAACGGCGGCGGTGCTGGGGTATTCCGGCGACGCCACCGTGGACGTGACGCGGGCCTTCAAGGACCTCGGGTTCGACTCGATGACCGCCGTGGAGCTGCGCAACCGGCTCGGGGCGCGCACCGGGATGTCGCTGCCGTCGACGCTGGTCTTCGACCACCCGTCCCCCGGCGCGCTGGCCGAGCACCTGCTGGCCGAGATCGCCGGCACGGCCGAGACCGAGACCGTGGCGGCGCGGCGGGTCGACGACGACCCGATCGCCATCGTGTCGATGGCCGGCCGGTTCCCGGAGGGCGTCAATTCGCCGGAGGAGCTGTGGCGGCTGGTTGCCGAGGGGCGCGAGGCGATCGCGGACTTCCCCGACGACCGCGGCTGGGACATCGCCGGCATCTACGACCCGGAGCCCGGCAAGGCCGGCAAGACCTACGCCGTCCGGGGCGGATTCCTGCGTGGCGCCACCGACTTCGACGCCGCCTTCTTCGGCATCTCGCCCCGTGAGGCGCTGGCCATGGACCCGCAGCAGCGGGTGATCCTGGAGACGGCGTGGGAGGTGTTCGAGCGCGGTGGCATCGACGTCGGCACGCTGAAGGGCAGCCGGACCGGTGTTTTCCTCGGCGCTTTCCACACCGGGTACGCGATCGACGCCGACACCCACGGCGTCGAGGGCTACACCGCCACCGGCAACCAGCCCAGCGTGCTGTCCGGCCGCGTCTCCTACACGTTCGGCTTCGCCGGCCCGGCGATCACGGTGGACACCGCGTGCTCGTCGTCGCTGGTGGCCCTGCACCTGGCCGCTCAGGCCCTGCGCTCCGGCGAGTGCGACCTCGCGATCGCCGGCGGTGTCACGATTCTCGCGACGCCGGACGGGTTCGTGGAGTTCGCGCGCCAGCGCGGGCTGGCCGCGGACGGCCGCTGCAAGGCGTTCGACGCCGCCGCCGACGGCACCGGCTGGTCCGAAGCCGCGGGCGTCCTGTTGGTGGAACGACTGTCCGATGCCCGCCGCAACGGTCACGACGTGCTGGCCGTCCTGCGTGGTTCGGCCGTCAACCAGGACGGCGCGTCCAATGGCCTGACCGCGCCCAACGGCCTGGCGCAGCAGGGCGTGATCCGTCATGCCCTGGCCGACGCGGGCCTTGCCGCGGCGGACGTGGACGTCGTGGAGGCACACGGCACCGGCACGAAGCTGGGCGACCCGATCGAGGCCCGTGCGGTGCTCGCCACGTACGGCCAGGACCGGGGCGCGCCGGTGTGGCTGGGCTCGCTGAAGTCCAACATCGGCCACACCCAGGCCGCGGCCGGCGTCGCCGGCATCATCAAGATGATCATGGCGATGCGGCACGGCGTCCTGCCGAAGACGTTGCACATCAGCGAACCCACGCCGCACGTTGACTGGTCCGCCGGCAACATCGAGCTGCTGGCCGAGACCAAGCCCTGGCCGGAGACCGGCGAGCCGCGTCGGGCCGGCATCTCGTCGTTCGGCCTGAGCGGCACCAACGCGCACGTGATCATCGAAGAGGCGCCGGTGGCCGAGGTGCCGGCGCGGAACGTCGAACGCCGGGTGGTGCCGTGGCTGATCTCCGGCCGCACCGCGCAGGCGTTGGCGGACCAGGCTTCGCGTCTGTCCGATGTGGACGCTACTGAGCCGGTCGACGCGGCGTTTTCGC
>NZ_KK037166.1:10152485-10159159 GCF_000568255.1 Kutzneria sp. 744 | reverse complement strand
CAACGCCCACGTGATCATCGAGCACGTCCCGGCCGCCCGAGGGCTCACCGGAAAGCCCACGGCCGCAGGTGATTCCGTGGCAGTTGTCGGCGAAGACACCGGAGGCGCTGCGCGCACAGGCCGACGCGCTGGTGGACTTCGTCACAGCGGACACGGACGTGGTCGCCGTCGGCCACGCCCTCACCCGACGCGCGGCACTGAACCATCGTGCGGTTGTCGTCGGCGCAAACCGGGACGAACTGCTGGCCGGGCTCAACGACCTCACCAGCCCCAACGTCGTCACCGGCTCCGTCACCGAAGGCAAGCTGGCCTTCCTGTTCACCGGCCAGGGCAGCCAACACATCGGCATGGGCCGCGACCTCCGTCAGAACTTCCCCGTCTACACCGAAGCCTTCGACGCCGTCTGCCACCACTTCCCCGGCCTCCGCGACATCATCTTCGGCAACGACAACGATCTCCTGGCCCAAACCCAACACGCCCAACCGGCCATCTTCGCCCTCGAAGTCGCCCTCTACCGACTCCTCGAATCCTGGAACATCCACCCCGACTACCTCGCCGGCCACTCCATCGGCGAAATCACCGCAGCCCACACCGCCGGAGTCCTCAACCTCACCGACGCCTGCACCCTCATCCACGCCCGCGCAACCCTCATGCAAGCACTCCCCACCGACGGCACCATGATCGCCATCAACGCCACCGAAAACGACATCCCCACCACACCCGGCGTCGACATCGCCGCCATCAACGGACCCAACGCCATCGTCCTCTCAGGAGACGAAAACGCGGTCACGACGCTCGCGGCGAAACTGGCAGAACAAGGCCACCGCACCAAGAAACTCAACGTCAGCCACGCCTTCCACTCCGCGCTCATGCAACCCATGCTGGCCGACTTCCAGAAAGTCGCAGAAACCCTCACCTACCAACAACCCACCATCGCCGCCATCTCCACCGTCACCGGCAAACCCGCCGACCACGACTGGACCAATCCCGAGTACTGGGTCAACCAGATCCGCAACACCGTCCGCTACCACGACACCATCACCACCCTCAACAACCACAACACCACCACCTACCTCGAAATCGGACCCGACGCCAACCTCACCGCCATCACGGACGGCGCAATCCCCACCATGAAGCGGAAGTCCGACGAGCTGCGGATGCTCGCGCGGGCGGTCGGGGCGCTGTTCACACGGGGCGTGCCGATGGACCGGCAGGCGCTCAGCGGAGGCAGTGCGGTCCGGGTTCCGTTGCCGGGATACGCATTCCAGCGCGAACGGTTCTGGCTGCCCGCCGCGACACCGGCCGCCGACGTCACCGCGGCCGGCATGGACAGGGCGGACCACCCGCTGCTCGGTGCGATCACGGTCCTGCCGGGCTCGGGCGGTGTGCTGGCCACCGGCCAGGTTTCCCTGGCGACACACCCATGGCTGGTCGACCACACCGTCGCCGGCGCGGTCCTGGTGCCCGGCACGGCGCTGGTCGACATGGTCCTGCGGGTGGGCGCGGAGGCCGGCAGCCCGACGCTGGCCGAACTGGCGCTGGAGACACCTCTGGTGGTGCCCGGGAGCGGCGCCGTCCGGGTCCAGGTGACCGTCGCCGACGAGGACGACCACGGCCGGCGTGCCGTGGCGGTGTACTCGCGGACGGCCGACGCCGAGTGGACCCGCCACGCGAGCGGTGTGCTCGAAGCCGTTCCGGTCGAGCCGGCCGACCTTGGCGAATGGGCGCCGGCGACGCCCAGCCGATCGCCCTCGACGGTTTCTACGAGCGGATGGACATCTTCGCGTTCGGGCCGCGTTTCCGTTGCCTGGAAAGGGTCTGGACCCGGGGCGACGACGTGTTCGCCGAGGTGGAGCTGCCCGAGGAGGTGGCGGCCGAGGCCGCCGGTTTCGCGCTGCACCCGGGCCTGCTCGACTCCGCGCTGCACGCCGCGGTGTTCCTGCCTGGCCGCGCGGCGGACGGCCGTGCCCGGCTGCCGTTCGTGTGGAACTCGGTGGCAGTGCACGCCTCCGGCGCGACGACACTGCGGGCCCGGATCAGCCCGGTGGACGGCGACGGCATCGAGGTGGCGGTGACCGACGCCGATGGGCAGCCGGTGGCCTCGGCCGGCTCGGTCGTGTTCCGCGAGGTCGCCGCGGCCACGCCGCCCCTGATGCGCGTGGAGTGGACGCCGGTGAACGCGACCGGCGACGCGGAGCCGTTCGAGGTGCTCGACCTGACGTCCGAAGTGGACGGTCGGCGCCGGACCGGGCCCGCGTGCTGGTCGGACGGGCGCTGGCCGCCGTGCGGGACTGGGACCGGCCGGCGAAGCTGGTCGTGGTCACGCGGGGCATGGCCACCGACCCGGCCGCCGCGGCGGTGTGGGGCCTGGTCCGCGCCGCGCAGCTGGAGAATCCGGACCGCTTCGTGCTCGCCGACGTGGACGACCTGGCCCTGCTGCCCACGGCCGTCGCGTCCGGTGAGCCGCAGCTGATGGTCCGCGACGGTTCGGTTTCGGCTCCCCGGCTGGTCAAGGCGACGGCGGGGACGCCGCGTGCGCTGGACCCCGACGGCACTGTCCTGATCAGCGGCGGCACGGGCACGCTCGGCGGTCTGGTGGCCCGTCGCCTGGTGACGGAGCACGGCGTGCGGCGGCTCGTGCTCGCCAGCCGCCGGGGCCCGGCGGCGGAAGGGGCCGAGGAGCTTGAGGCCGAACTGACCGAGTTGGGGGCCGAAATCCGTGTGGTCGCGTGTGACCTGGCGGACCGGGCGGCGGTGGCGGAGTTGGTCGAGACCGCGCGACCGCTGACCGCGGTCGTGCACGCGGCCGGCGTGCTCGACGACGGCGTGCTCTCGTCGCTCACCGACGAGCGGGTGGACACGGTGTACCGGCCGAAGGTGGACGCCGCGTGGCACCTGCACGAGCTCACCCGGGACACGGATCTCGCGGCGTTCGTGTTGTTCTCGTCGGCTTCCGGTGTGCTGGGCAACCCGGGGCAGGCCAACTACGCCTCGGCCAACAGCTTCCTGGACGGCCTGGCTCGCCACCGGCACGCCGACGGGCTCGCGGCGACGTCGCTGGCGTGGGGCCTGTGGGCCGAGGCGAGCGGCATCACCGCCCACCTCGACCAGCGCGCACAGCGCGGCCACGTCCGTCCTCTGTCCACTCAGGACGGGCTGGCGATGTTCGACGCGGCACTGGCCGGGACGGATCCGGACGTGCTGGCGGCGAACCTGGACCACAACGCGATCGCGACGACGCAGACCGCGCCGGCGTTGCTGCGCGCGAAGCAGAAGGCCAAGCCGGCCAAGGGCTTCGTGGAGACGGTGACGGAGCTGCCGGCGCCCGAACGGGCCGCGGCCGTGCTCGACCTCGTGCGGGCGGAGGTGGCGGCCGCACTCGGGCACTCGTCGCCGGACATGGTCACCGCGTCGCACGCGTTCAGCGATCTCGGTTTCGACTCGCTGGCCGCGATCGAACTGCGCAACCGGCTCGCCACGGTCACCGGCATCCGGTTGTCCACCACGCTCGTGTTCGACTACCCGAACCCCGCCGCGCTCGCCCGCCAGCTGACCGACCAGCTCGGGGCGGCCGCCCCGACGGCGGACCACGACCTGATCACCGGTCTGGACCGGCTGGAGCGGTCGCTCGACGGCGAGGCGCTCGACGCCGACCTGCGGACCCGGGTGGCCGCCCGGTTGCGGGCGTTGGCCGACCGGTTCGGCCCGGCGCGGGAAGGCGTGGCCCAACTCGACGAGGTCTCCGACGACCAGCTGTTCGACTTCATCGACAACGAACTCGGCCTGTCGTGACCGCGGCCAACGGCAAAGGAAGCTCCATGAGCAACGACGACAAACTCCGCGACTACCTCAAGCGCGTGGTGGGCGAGCTCCAGCAGGCTCAGTCCCGGCTGCGCGCGGTCGAGGCCGAGCGCACGGAGCCGATCGCCATCGTGGGCATGGCCTGCCGGCTGCCGGGCGGTGTCGCGTCGCCGGACGACCTGTGGCGGCTCGTGGCCGACGGCGTCGACGGCGTGACCGGGTTCCCCGACGACCGAGGCTGGGACCTCGACGGCATCTACGACCCGGACCCGGCGGCGTCCGGCAAGTCCTACACCCGCGAAGGCGGATTCCTGCACGACGCCGGCCAGTTCGACGCCGAGTTCTTCGGCATCTCCCCGCGTGAGGCGCTGTCGATGAACCCGCAGCAGCGCCTGCTGCTGGAAACGGCGTGGGAGACGTTCGAGCACGCCGGCATCGACCCGACCACCCTGGCCGGCGCGAACATCGGCGTCTACGCGGGCGTGATGTACCACGACTATGCGGCGGGCCTGTCCGAGGTGCCGCCCGAGGTCGAGGGAATGCTCAGCATCGGCAACGCCGGCAGCGCCACCACGGGCCGTGTCTCCTACACGTTCGGCTTCGAAGGCCCTTGCGTCACCGTGGAAACGGCGTGCTCGTCGTCGCTGGTGGCATTGCATCTGGCCGCCAACGCTCTGCGTTCCGGCCAGTGCGACATGGCGCTGGCCGGCGGTGTCGCGGTCATGGCCACACCGGCCGCGTTCATCGAGTTCTCCCGGCAGCGCGGCCTGGCCGTTGACGGCCGCTGCCGTGCGTACGCCGATTCCGCGTCGGGCACCGGCTGGTCCGAAGGCGCCGCACTCCTTCTGGTGGAACGACTTTCCGACGCCCAGCGCAACGGCCACCACGTGCTCGCCTTGGTGCGCGGAACGGCCGTCAACCAGGACGGCGCGTCCAACGGTCTCACGGCTCCCAATGGTCCCGCCCAGCAGCACGTCATCCAGGCGGCGCTCGCCGACGCCCACCTCACCACAGCGGATGTCGACCTGATCGAGGGCCACGGCACCGGCACCACGCTGGGCGACCCGATCGAGGCCCAGGCGATTTTGGCCACGTACGGCCAAAACCGGTCCGAACCGGCCTGGCTCGGCTCGCTGAAGTCCAACATCGGCCACACCCAGGCCGCCGCCGGCGTCGCCGGCATCATCAAGACGGTCATGGCCATCCGGCACCGCACCATGCCGAAATCGCTGCACATCGACCAGCCGACCCATCACGTGGACTGGTCGGCCGGCGCGGTGGAGTTGTTGACCGAGGCCCGGGAATGGCCCGAGAACGGACACCCCCGACGGGCCGGCGTCTCGTCGTTCGGCGTGAGTGGCACCAACGCCCACGTCATCATCGAACAGGCGCCGCCACAGGAGGAACAGCCCGCCGCGTCCCTGCCGGTCGTGCCGTGGATCCTGTCCGCCAAGACGCCGCAGGCCCTGGCCGACCAAGCCCGCCGCCTCGCCGACCACGTCACCGACAACCCCGAACTCCACCCGACCGACATCGCCTCCGCCCTGACCAAACGCACACAATGGCAACACCATGCCGTTGTCGTCGGCACGAACCGAGACGAACTGCTGACCGGCCTCAACGACCTCACCAGCCCCAACGTCGTCACCGGCTCCGTCACCGAAGGCAAACTCGCCTTCCTGTTCACCGGGCAAGGCAGCCAACACATCGGCATGGGCCACGGCCTTTATCAGAACTTCCCCGTCTACACCGAAGCCTTCGACGCCGTCTGTGCGCACTTCCCCGGCCTCCGCGACATCATCTTCGGCAACGACAACAGTCTTCTGGCCCAAACCCAACACGCCCAACCCGCCATCTTCGCCCTCGAAGTCGCCCTCTACCGACTCCTCGAATCCTGGAACATCCGACCGGACTATCTGGCGGGCCACTCCATCGGAGAGATCACCGCAGCCCACATCGCCAACGTTCTGAACCTGCGCGACGCCTGCACCCTCATCGCCGCCCGCGCAACCCTCATGCAAGCACTCCCCACCGGCGGCACCATGATCGCCATCAACGCCACCGAAAACGACATCCCCACCACACCCGGCGTCGACATCGCCGCCATCAACGGACCCAACGCCATCGTCCTGTCGGGAGAGGAAACAGCCGTCACGACACTCGCGGCACAGCTCGCCGACAAGGGCCACCGCACCAAGAAGTTGAACGTCAGCCACGCCTTCCACTCCACACTCATGGAACCCATGCTCAACGACTTCAGGAAGGTCGCAGAAACCCTCACCTACCAACAACCCACCATCGCCGCCATCTCCACCGTCACCGGCAAACCCGTCACCAACGACTGGACCAACCCCGAATACTGGATCAACCAAATCCGCAACACCGTCCGCTACCACGACACCATCACCACCCTCAACAACCACAACACCACCACATACCTCGAAATCGGACCCGACGCCAACCTCACCACCATCACCGAAGACGCAATCCCCACCCTCCGACGCAACCAACCCCACACCACCACACTCACCACCGCACTCGCCCACCTCCACACCACCGGCCACCACATCAACTGGACCACCCTCCTCCCCCACACCCACCACACCCCCCTCCCCACCTACCCCTTCCAACACCACCACTACTGGCTGGCGGACAACGGTTTCGCCGGGGACGTCGCGGCCATCGGCCTGGACGACGCCGGTCACCCCCTGCTCGGCGCGGTCGTGCGGACGCCGGACTCGGACGACGTGGTGCTGACCGGAACCCTCGCCACCCGAACGCAACCCTGGCTGGCCGAACACACGATCGGCGCTGCCACCGTGGTTCCCGGCGCGGCACTGGTCGAGCTGGCGATCCGGGCCGGCGACGAGGTC
>NZ_KK037166.1:10147064-10150911 GCF_000568255.1 Kutzneria sp. 744 | reverse complement strand
CGGCGGCGCAGGACGTGCCGGAAGCCGCGCTGCGCCGGGCGATGGCCACCGTGCCGCTCGCGCGGCTGCGTGAGATCGGCGTGCTCGAAGCGTTGCTGCGGCTCGTTTCCGACGCCGACACCAGCCCCGAATCCAGCCCCGTGGCCGAGGAAGAGCCGGCGGACGGGATCGCCGACATGAGCGTCGAGCACCTGGTACGCCTGGCGCTGGACGGCTCCGTCAACTGACCGAGGAGATCACGTTGTCCGCATCTGAGAACACCGAACGGATCGTGGCGGCGCTGCGGGCCGCCCTCACCGACAACGAGCGGCTCAAGCGGGAGAACGCCCGGCTGGAGTCGGCCGCGCACGAGCCGATCGCCATCGTCGGCATGGGCTGCCGACTGCCGGGCGGGGTGACCTCGCCGGACGAGCTGTGGCGCATGGTCGAGGCCGGGGCCGACGGCGTGACGCCGTTCCCGGCCGACCGGGGCTGGAACACCGAGCGGCTCTACGACCCCGACCCGGCCCGCGCCGGCGCCTCCTACGTCCGCGAGGGCGGCTTCCTGCACGACGCCGCCGAGTTCGACGCAGGCTTCTTCGGCATCGCGCCTCGGGAGGCCCTGGCCATGGATCCGCAGCAGCGGCTGCTGCTGGAGTCCGCCTGGGAGACGTTCGAGCACGCCGGCATCGACCCGACCGGGCTGCGGGGCAGCCGCGTCGGTGTCTACATCGGACACATGTACCACGACTACGCCGGGCGGCTGCGGGAGATCCCGACGGACGTCGAGGGCCTGCTCGGGATCGGCAACTCCGGCAGCGTGGCGTCCGGCCGCATCTCGTACACGCTCGGTTTCGAGGGCCCGTCGCTGACCGTGGACACGGCATGCTCGTCGTCGCTGGTCACGATCCATCTCGCTGTGCGGGCGCTGCGGTCCGGCGAGTGCTCGATGGCGCTGGCCGGCGGCGTGGCCGTGATGGCGACGCCGGGCGTGTTCGTGGAGTTCTCGCGGCAGCGCGGGCTGGCGCCCGACGGGCGGTGCAAGGCGTTCGCGTCCGCGGCCGACGGCACCGGCTGGTCGGAGGGGCTCGGCCTGGTGCTGCTGGAGCGTCTGTCCGACGCGCGGCGCCACGGGCACCGGGTGCTGGCCGTGGTCCGCGGCACCTCGGTCAACCAGGACGGCGCGTCCAACGGCCTGACCGCGCCCAACGGGCCGTCCCAGCAGCGTGTCATCCGGGCGGCGCTGGCCGACGCCGGCCTCACCACGGAGGACGTGGACGCGGTCGAGGCGCACGGCACCGGCACGCCGCTGGGCGACCCGATCGAGGCGCAGGCGCTGCTCGCCACCTACGGCGCGAACCGGCCGGCCGACCGGCCGCTGTGGCTGGGGTCGCTGAAGTCCAACATCGGGCACGCCCAGTCGGCGGCCGGCGCGGCCGGTGTGATCAAGATGGTGCAGGCCATCCGGCACGGCATCCTGCCCAGGACGCTGCACGTGGACGAGCCGACGACCAAGGTGGACTGGACCGGCGGCGTCGAACTGCTGACGGAGCAACGGGACTGGCCGAGCGTCGACCGGCCGCGTCGGGCCGCGGTGTCGTCGTTCGGCGTGAGCGGCACCAACGCGCACGTCATCATCGAAGCGGCGCCGGAAACGGCTGCTGGCCCCGTCGAACGGTCCACGTCGGCGGTCTTCCCCTGGGTGCTCTCGGCGCGGTCGACCGCGGCGCTGCGGGATCAGGCGGCCCGGCTGCGGGACTTTGCCCAGGCGCGGCCGGAGATCGACTCCGCCGACATCACGCATTCCCTGCTGGCCACCCGGGCCCGTCTCGACCGCCGGGCTGTGGTGATCGCCGGCGACCGGGCCGAGGCGCTGGCCGGGCTGGCCGCACTGGCCGGCGGCGCGTCGTCGGCGCACGTGGTGACCGGCAAGGCCGACATCGACGGCAAGGTCGCCTTCGTGTTCCCGGGCCAGGGCGCGCAGTGGGCCGGTATGGGCGCGGAGCTGCTGGACACCGCACCGGTCTTCGCCGACCGGATCGCCGAGTGCGAGGCCGCGCTCGCCCCGCACATCGACTTCTCGGTCATCGACGTGCTGCGGCAGCGGGACGGCGCGCCGTCGCTGGACCGGGTCGACGTCGTGCAGCCGGTGACGTTCGCGGTCATGGTGTCGCTGGCCGCGCTGTGGCGGTCGTACGGCGTCCAGCCGGATGCCGTGGTCGGTCACTCGCAGGGCGAGATCGCGGCGGCGGCGGTGTCCGGCGCACTGTCGCTCGACGACGCCGCGCTGGTGGTCGCCCGGCGCAGCCAGGCGATCGGCGCCATCGCCGGCAAGGGCGCGATGGCGTCGGTGCTGCTGCCCGTGGAGGAGGTGCGGCGCCGGGCGCAACGCTGGAGCCCGGACGTCGAGATCGCCGCGGTCAACGGGCCCGGCGCGACCATCCTCAGTGGGCCGGCGCCCGCGATGGACGACGTGGTGGCCGAGCTGACCGCCGACGGCGCCCAGGTCCGCCGGGTGCCGGTGGACTACGCGTCGCACTCCCGGCACGTCGAGGAGATCGCCGACGACCTGCACCGGGTGCTGGCCCCCGTGACGGCGGGCCGTCCCGAGGTCCCGATGCTGTCCACGGTGACCGGCGAGTGGGTCTCCCCCGGCCAGGTCGACGCCGATTACTGGTACGAGAACCTGCGCCGGACCGTGCGGTTCGCCGAGGCCACGGCGACGCTGCGCGAGCAGGACCACGACGTCTTCATCGAGATGAGCCCGCACACCGTGCTGCTGCCGGCGATCCAGCAGACGCTGGAGCAGGCGTCCGGCCCCACGGTGGTGGCCGGTTCGCTGCGCCGCAACGACGGCGGCCTGCGGCGGTTCCTCACGTCGCTGGCCGAGGTGCACGTGCGTGGTGTGCCGGTGGCGTTCCCGTCGGCCGGTGACACGGTCGAGCTGCCGGCCTACGCGTTCCAGCGGCGGCGTTACTGGCTGGAGTCGACCGTCGTGGTCGGCTCGGCCGACGCGGTCGACCTGCCGGCCGACACCGAGGACGACCTGGCCGCCCGGCTCGCGGGCCTGCCGGCGGAGCGACGCGAGGAGGAGCTGCTGGCCTTCGTGCGCACCGCGACCGCCGGCGTGCTCGGGCACGACGACAGCGACGAGATCGCCGACGACGACAGCTTCTTCGACATCGGCTTCACCTCGTTGACCGCGGTGGAGCTGCGCAACCGGCTGAGCGAGACCAGCGGCATGGCCCTGCCGACGATGCTGCTGTTCGACCAGCCCACCCCCGCCATGGTCGCCGAGTACCTGGCCCAGCGAATGGAACTGGCATGAACACCGATGTCCTCGTCGTCGGCTACGGCCCCGTCGGCCAGACGCTGGCCATCCTGCTGGCCCAGCGGGGCCACCGCGTGACCGTCGTGGAACGCTGGCACGAGCCGTACACGATGCCACGCGCGGTGGCGTTCGACAGCGAGGCGGCCCGCATCCTCGCCGCCGCCGGCGTGGCCGACCACATCCGGCAGTTCGCCGAACCGTCCGGCGAGTACCGGTGGCTCGGCGTCGAGGGCCAGACCCTGCTGTCCATCGAGGCCTCCGAGAACGGCCGGTGCGGCTGGCCGGACTCGCTGTCGATGTACCAGCCCGGCCTGGAGGAGGCGCTGATCCGGCGCGGCGCCGAGCTGCCGACGCTGACCGTGCGGCGTGGGCACGAGGCCGTCGACCTGATCGAGCACGACGACCACGTCGAGCTCGTCATCCGGCCCACCGCCGGCGGCCAGGAGGAGACCGGTCGGCCGCGTGGATCGTCGGCTGCGACGGCGCCAACAGCTTCGTGCGCGCCGCCATCGGGGCCGGCAGCACGGACCTCGACTT
>NZ_KK037166.1:10144818-10146340 GCF_000568255.1 Kutzneria sp. 744 | reverse complement strand
GGTGCGTCCCGGCCAGCGGCGCTCCAGGCGGGCGGCCAGCGCGGCGGCGCGGCCGGTGTCGACGTAAAAACAGGTGCACCGTCGCCGCGCCCGCGGTCAGCACCGCGGGCGCGATGGCGCTGCCCGCACCGCCGGCCCCGACCACCGTGACCGTCAAAAAAAACCGGATCGTGGCCGAAAGCCAGCAGCCCGGCCAGGAAGCCCGCGCCGTCGAAGTTCTCGGCGTACCAGGTGCCGTCCGGCTCACGACGCATCGCGTTGGCGCTGCCGGACAACTCGACGGCCGGGCTCACCGCGTCGGCGAAGTCGCGCACGGCGACCTTGTGCGGCACCGTGATCAGCAGGCCGTCCAGGTTCTGGACGAGCTGAAGGCCGAGGACGGTGGCCGCGAGATCCGCCGGACGCACGTGCACGGGCACCAGCACCGCGTCGATGCCGGCGCGGGCGAAGAACGTGTTGAGCATCCCGGGCGCCCGCACCTGTCGGACCGGGTCCCCCACAACCGCGTACAGCCGAGTCGAGCCCGTGATGCCGTCCATCATGCACTCCTTGGTGGGTAAGGATTTCCAGGAAACCAGCCCGGCGACGGCCGGGGTCCCCTAACCACCCCCTCACTTCGCCGGTCCACTCGCCCGGCCCGTCGCGCGGACGGCAGGATCGGCGGGTGGCTACCTGGCTGGGAATCGACATCGGCGGCACCAAGGTCGCGCTGCGGGCCGAAGGCGATGTCGTCGCGGACAACACCTTTCGCTGGCGGCCGGACGCCTCCCCGGCCGACGACCTGGGGGCGCTGGCGTCGGCCGTGCGTGACCTCGGCGGCGCGTACGACCGTGTCGGCGTGGCGATGCCGGCGACGGTGGACCCCGAGGGACGCGTGACCACGTGGCCGGGCCGGCCGTCCTGGGACGGCTTCGCATTCGGCGCCGAACTCCGCGACCTGTTCGACGGCACGGAGGTCCGCTACGCCGACGACGGCGACCTGGCGGCGCTGGCCGAAGCTGCGCACGCGGGCCACGACGACATCGTGTACGTCGGAGTCGGCACTGGCATCGGCGGCGGAGTGGTGCTGGACGGACGGCTGATTCCCGGCCTGGGCAAGGGTTCCTGCGAGGTCGGGCACATGGTGATCGACCGCCACGGCCCGATCTGCGACTGCGGGCGGCGCGGCTGCCTGCAGGCGGTGGCGTCCGGACCGGCCACCCTGCGCCGGGCCGGCGTCGACTTCGCGGACCTGCGAGCCGGCTGGCTGGCCGGTGACGAGCACGTCCTGGCGGCGGTGGTCGAGTCCTGCGAGGCCGTGGCGACGGCGGTGGTCACACTGTCCGAAGTGGTCCGTCCCGGCGTCGCCGTCGTGGGTGGCGGCTTCGCCGACGGCCTGCCAGGATTCGTCGACGTGGTGGCGGAACACGTCCACACGCTCGGCCGCGCCGGCCATCCCACGCCCCCGGTCCAGGCCGCGGCGCTCGGTGGCCTGTCGTCGCTGCGGGGAGCGCTGCTGCTGGCCCGCAATCCCGCGTGAAGC
>NZ_KK037166.1:10141504-10144718 GCF_000568255.1 Kutzneria sp. 744 | reverse complement strand
CGCCGAACAGCACTACCTCAGACGGCGCGCAGCATCTCCGCCACCGTGAACGCCAACTCCAGTGACTGCTGGGTGTTCAGCCGGGGATCGCAGGCGGTCTCGTACCGTTCCGCCAGCCCCGCGTCCGAGATGTCCTGCGCGCCGCCGAGACACTCGGTGACGTCCTCGCCGGTCAGCTCGACGTGCAGCCCGCCCGGATGGGTGCCCAGTTCCGCGTGCACGGCGAAGAAGCCGGCCACCTCGTCCACGATCCGGTCGAAGTGGCGGGTCTTGTAGCCGCCCGCCGACTCGTAGGTGTTGCCGTGCATGGGATCGCACTGCCAGATCACCAGATGTCCCGACGCCGTCACCGCTTCCACGATGGGCGCCAGCACCTCGCGCACCCGGCCGTGCCCCATCCGGGAGATCAGCGTCAGCCGTCCCGGGCGGTTGTCCGGGTCGAGGCGTTCCACGTACTCGACCGCCTGCGCCGGCGTCGTCGACGGGCCGATCTTCAGGCCGATCGGGTTGGCCAGCATCTCGGCCAGCGCCATGTGCGCGCCGTCCGGCTGCCGGGTGCGTTCGCCGATCCACGGCATGTGCGTCGACAGGCAGTAGAGCCTGCCGTCCGAAACCCGCAGCATCGGGCGTTCGTAGTCCAACAGCAGTGCCTCGTGCGAGGCGAAGATCTCCGTGCCGTGCAGCGAACCGTGGTCGACCCCGCACACCGCCATGAAACGCATGGCGCGGTCGATCTCGGTGGCCAGCGCCTCGTAACGGGCGCGGGCCGGGGTCATGCGCACGAAGTCCTGGTTCCAGTCGTGCACCTGGCGCAGATCGGCGATGCCGGCCTGGCCGGTCGCCGCACGCACCAGGTTCATCGTCGCCGCCGACACGGAATGGGCCTGCACCAGTCGTTTCGGGTCGGGCACGCGGGCGGCCGGCGTCGGGAACAGGGAGTTCACGATGTCGCCCCGGTACACCGGCAGGCCGAGCGAGTCGATCGTGTTGGACCTCGGCTTGGCGTACTGGCCGGCGATCCGGCCCACCTTCACCACCGGCAGGCTCGCCGCGTACGTCAGCACCACGGCCATCTGCAGCAGGGTCCGGATGTTGCCCCGGATGTGCGACTCGGTGTTCTCGGCGAACGTCTCGGCGCAGTCGCCGCCCTGCAACAGGAACGCCTCGCCGCGGGCCACCTGGGCGAGCCGGTCGTGCAGCAGGTCGATCTCGGCCGGCGTGGTGATCGGCGGAAGATTGCCGAGGGTGCGGCGCACGTCCGCGACGGCCGCCGGGTCGGGCCAGTCCGGCTGTTGCGCCGCCGGTCTGCCCAGCGCCTCGGCCAGGCGCAGCCGCATCGGCTCCGGCATGGCCGGATCCAGGTCGGGCGCCTCGGTGTCGTTCAGGGCAAGCACATCGCTCACCACGGTCGTCCCCCTCATCCGGTCTTGGTCAACTCGGTGCGCAGATCGACCGGAAGGTCCTTGCGGCGCTTCACGTCGAGCTTGCGGTACACGCGGGTCAGGTGCTGTTCCACGGTGCTTGGCGTGACGTAGAGCCGGGCGGCGATCTCGCGGTTGGTGTAGCCCATGACCGCGAGCGACGCGACCCGACGCTCCGAACTGAACAGTGAGCCGATCCCGACCGCCGGGCTCGATGCCCGCCGGCCGCAGGTCCGGCGACACCGTGTCCTCCGCGGCCTCGCCGGACACCGCGAACAGCTCGGTCGCCAGCGGCTGGGCACCGCACATGTTCGCCACGTGCAACGCCTGGCGCAGCAGCAATCGCGCCCGCCGCTTCTGTTGCGCGGCATTGCAGGCCTGGCCCAGGTCGGCCAGCACCCTTGCCTGGCCGAACCGGTCACCGGAGCGCTCCAGCAACTCCAGCGCCTCGGTGCACAACGACATCCGCCGGCTCGGCGGGCTGGCCAGCGCCAGCAGCCACAACCCGGTGCCGCGGATCCGGGTGCCGTCGACGCCGGGCCGGGCCAGCTGGTCGAAGATCAGCAGCCGGGCCTGGTCGGAATTGCCCAGCCGCAGCCACGCCTCCGCCGCGCTCGTGCGCCACGGCGCCAGCCCGGCGATGTCCAGTCCCCAGTCGCGCATGAGCTCGCCGCACGAGCGGAAATCGGCCAGCGCCGCGTGCGCGTGGTTGGTGGCCAGGTGGTACTGGCCGCGGGCCCACAGATAGCCGAGCCCGTAGCGGCTGGTGAACATGCCCTCCGGGATCGAGTACGTGAGGTACTTCGCGGCCTCCTCGTACCGACCCATCCGGGTTGCCGCGAGGATGAGGCTGCCCAGCGGCAGCCCCACGGCGACGCCCCACGACCGCGCCGGCAGGTGACGCAGCGCGGTCGTCGCGTGCCGCAGGCCGGCGGCCAGATCGCCGTCGCGGACCGCGATCTCGGCGCGGACCGTGGCCAGCAGCGCGCGCCGCACGACGTCCGGCCGGCCCGCCAGGTCGGCCAGCAGCCGGTCATGCCACTCGACCGCCTTGTCATTGCGGTCGGCGTAGACGAAGGCCAGCAGCGCCAACAGCACCGCCTCGTCGGTCCACGCCGTGTCACGGCTCAACCGCAGGTCCCGCAACACGTCCTCGGCGCGGGCCACGGTCTCGTCGTCCTGTCCGCGGGCCAGCGCCCCGGCGAGCACCGCCGTGGAACGCAGCCACGGGTCGGTGTTCGACGCGTCGGCCGGTTGCGGCCCGGTCGTGGCGCCGGTCCGCCGCCGCACCAGCGTCGGATGCGTGTACGCCAGCCAGGCATCCAGGTCGCGCACGGCGCCCTCGGCCGGGCCGGGGTCGGCCCGCAACAGCCGCATGAGGTCGGCCGCATCCTGGTTCCTGCTGTGCCACAACAGTTGTCGCAACAGCACCGGCCATCGGCTCCGGTCCAGCGTCGAGTCCCGCGCGGCGGCGATCAGCCGGTCGAGGTGCCGAGCCGCGGCGCCCGGGTTGACCGACCACTCGGCGTCGGCCAGCTTGGCCAGGATCGCGGCGCGTTCCCGCTCCCCCGTGGTGAGTTCGAGCGCCGTCTCGAGAAACCGGGCCGCCGCTTCACCGTCGTGGTCGAGCTGCGCGAGATCGGCCGCCTCCACGAGCACCGGGGCGGCCCACGCCGCGGTCACGTCGTTGGCCGCCACGAGATGCCGCGCCACCCGCGTGGCCGAGGCGCCCCGGTTGTGCAGCAACTCCGCGGCCTTGCGGTCCAGTCCGGCCCGTTCGGCCGGGGTCAGGC
>NZ_KK037166.1:10106679-10141196 GCF_000568255.1 Kutzneria sp. 744 | reverse complement strand
TGCGTCCGGTGGCCATCAACCCCTCGATGAGGACCACCTGCCCCTGGCGCGTCGTGGTTTCGGCGATGAGCGAAAGACAGTCGGACAACTGCGTGGTTCGCTCCACGATCAGCACTGGTATTACCCCCGTCTTGCTCCCCCCCGGGCTGTCCGTCCGGGCAGCCCGGTCATGCTGGTGCGGCGGCGCGTCATCGAGCCCCAGTCCGAGCGACCGTCCGCGTCGTCAGCATTGCCGTGGTCCGCCCATCCGCTGCCCACTGCCCGCCCATCGCCCCGTCCGAACGGGACGATCCGTGTCGGGGCACGGCCGATCACACCGGCAGCGCCGCCACGGGCATCTCGGCCAGCGTCCGCACGACCACGTGGGCCGGCACGTCGCGCACCAGTTCGGCGCCCCGCGGACCGTCCAGCACGAACGCCAGCCCGCCGACCGCCTTCTTGTCCAGCCGCATGAGTCCGATGAGGGTCTCGGCCGCCAGGCCGATCGGCAGCGCGGTCGGCAGGCCGTAGCCACTGACGACATCGAGGTGCTCGGTCATCCGCGCCTCGTCGATCCGGCCCAGCGCGTGCGCGAGCCGTCCGGCGAACACCGTGCCGATGGCGACGCCCTCGCCGTGCTTGATCGCGAAGTCGGTGGCGCGCTCCAGCGCGTGCCCCAGCGTGTGTCCGTAGTTGAGCAGGTGCCGCAGTCCGGTGTCGCGTTCGTCCGCGGTCACGATCTCGGCCTTGCGCCGGACGCTGGCCGCGATCTGCTCGTCCAGCGGCAGGCCGCGCAGGTCTCCCGCGCCGATGAAGTGGCAGCGGGCGATCTCGCCGTAGCCATTGGTCCACTCCCGCGCCGGCAGCGTCCGCAGGTAGTCGGTGTCACACAACACCTCACTGGGCTGCCAGTACACGCCGACCAGGTTCTTGCCCGCCGGCAGGTTCACCGCCGTCTTCCCGCCGGTGCTCGCGTCCACCTGCGCCAGCAGCGAGGTCGGCATGTGCACCACCGGCACGCCACGGTGGTACAGCGCGGCGGCCAGCCCCACGGCGTCGGTGGTCGTGCCGCCGCCGCAGGAGACCACGGCGTCGCCCCTGGTCAGGCCGAACGCGGCGAACTTGCGGCACAATTCCTCCACCCACGCCAGGTTCTTGTTCTCCTCGCCGTCGCGGGCCGGCACGAACAGGGTCGGCACGCCGGTCTCCGGCGTCGACTCCGCCGGGCGCGCCGACACCACGGCCACCCGCTCGGCGCCCAGCCGCGCCACGACCGACGCCAATCGGTGGCGCACGCCGGAACCGATGTGCACGGCGTACGACCGATCCCCCAACGCGACCTCGATGGTGCTGGTCGCGGCCACACCGACGTTGTCGACCGGCATCTTCGTCATTCCGCCCCGCCGTTCCGTTGTGAGAGACTCCGCCCCCGGACTCGACGGATGGTAGGGCGCGGCGCCCCGGCGATCGCCGGATCGAACGGCCCGTGGCCGAAGTCTGGGGGCGGTTAGGGGCAATGCCGGGTCGGCCGTCGGGTCACGGTCGCGGCCGTGACCGCGGGGCCGGAGCGATGGGGAAGCCGGGTCCGTCGCCTTCGTCGCGGTCATTCCGCGATATCGACAATGACCGGAGCGCGATTCGTTCGGCCGGCCGGACAGGAATTGTCCCACTTCGACGCCCGGTATCGGTGACGCCCCCACCCGCGGCGTTCGTCGCGAAGCGGCGCAGGTCACATCCATCGGGCCGGGAAACCTCGGTGAGGTCACCCTCCGACGGACCGCCCCATATCACCGTTCCGCGCATTTTCGTTGCACAGCCCGGGTTCGCCGGGTCGGTCGGCCGCGCGTCGTCGGCAGACGGGAAGGATTCATTCGCACCCGAATGGGAACGGTGGCACCGCGGCGGCCCCGCGACGGCACCGATCGGCGCAGTGACCGACCGGCCGTCCCGGTATCCGGCCGCAGCGGTGGACAGGTTTAACACGATGTTTCGTGACCATCTCTGCGCGAATGGTCCGTTTCCTTGAGAACGTGTGCCGGCAGACCCTACGATGGGGCGGTGACGCCTTGAGGTGATAGGCCGGTGGCCCCAATGACGCGGGCCGGCCACACCCAGGAGGCGAACAGTGGTTCTGGGGGGAACGATCTTGGTCTCGAATGGCGCTGGTCCGTCGGCACTGGGATGGCCACAGTGACGACGACGTTCAACATCCTCGGCCCGCTGGAAGTGCTCGACGGCGAGGACAGCGTCTCGCTCAACGGCATGATCCAGCGCGCGACACTGGGCTATCTGTTGCTGTACGCCAACAAGGTGGTGGCGACCAGCGAGTTGCTGCGCGCGCTGTGGGGCGCCGACGCACCGCCGACGGCCCGCAAGATGCTCCAGAACGCCGTCTCCGGCCTGCGCCGCGCGCTGCCGTCCGCGCCCGGCCACGACGTCGACCGCTCCGGACTGCTCGTCACGCACGCGCCCGGTTACCTGTTGCGGGTCGACCGCGACAGCGTCGACCTGTGCCGGTTCGAGGACCTCGCCCGCAAGGGCCGGGCGGCGGTCGCCGGCGAGGCGTGGGACGACGCGGACCGCTACCTCGGCGACGCGCTGGCCCTGTGGCGCGGCCCGGTGCTCGCCGACCTGGCCGAGAACGGCTACGAGTGGCCGGAGTGCAACGGCGTGCAGAACACCTGGTACGCCGTGCAGGAGGACCGGGCGCAGGCCGCGTTGAGCACCGGCCGCCATCTGGAGCTCATCGGCGAGCTGGAACCGCTCGTCGGCGCCGATCCGCTGCGGGAACGGCTGTGCGCGCAGCTGATGCTGGCGCTGTACCGGTCCGGACGCCAGGCCGACGCGCTGAGCGTGTACCGGCGCACCCGGTCGGCGCTGGTCGGCAAGCTGGGGCTCGATCCCGGTCGGGAACTCGCGGACCTCGAACGCGCCATCCTCGACCACGACCCGACCCTGATCCGCGTGGGCGAGCGCCGAGCCGAAACGGCCGTCCCGGCGGCCCGTGCCGAAGTCCCCGCCGGCACCGCGCGGCCGCCGGCCGAACCGCCGGCCGTCATGACGGGCAAGCCGCCGCGGAAACCGCCGGCGGACGAAGCCGAGGAACCGGCGAGACCGGCGCCGGCCGCCTCCGCGTGCACGGACGACGAGCGGCCCGCCGCGGAACGCAAGTGGGTCAGCGCGATCCTGGTCCGCGCCGGCACCGGCGCCGACGACGACCCCGAGGTGCTGGATCAGGCGCTGCGCCGGCTCAACGCGACCGTGGCCGACCAGGTGCACCGGTTCGGTGGCGTCCGGCACGACTCGCTCGGGCCGGTGCTGGTGGCCCTGTTCGGCACCGAACAGACCAAAGAGGACGATGCGCAGCGCGCGGTGCGGGCCGCGATGGCCGTCCGAGACGAGGTGGCCGCCGCGCGGCTCCCGCAGGCCGCGGTCGCCGTGGTCGCGGGCGAGGCGCTGGTCGTGCGCTCGGCCGGCGGGGCGCGCATCCTCCAGGTGACCGGGGCAGTTCCTTGAGGACGGCCTGCGGTTGCTGTTCGGCGTGGGCCGGTGCGCCGTGGTCCGGGTGTCCGAGCCGGTGCGGCAGGCGTGCGCGCACGAGTTCAGCTTCGCCCCGTCCAAGTCCGACGCCGACGCGCACGACGTCATCGCCAGCCGCAAGGCCGAACTGGGCGGCCGCGGCGCCGGGCCACTGATGCAGCGCGATCGGGAACTGCGGCTGCTGGACCAGTTGCTGGACGATGTGCGGCGGCGCGGCCGTCCGCACCTGGTGACCCTGCTCGGCGAGGCCGGCGTCGGCAAGAGCCGGATCCTGCACGAGTTCCGCCGGGCCATCCGGGAGCGCGGCGGGGCGCGGTGCCTGGTCGGCTGCAACCGGTCGTTCGGGCCCGACTCCCCGTACGCCTCGCTGGAGGGTGTGGTCCGCTCGTACGCCGGGATCACCGACGCCGACGGGCCGGCGGAGCTGACCAACAAGCTGCGGGTCGCGGTGACCGGACTGGTCGGCACCGGCCCGATCGCCAGCCAGCTGGTCAAGAACCTGCGCGACCTGCTGGTCCAGGGCGCCGGCCTGGCCGACACCAAGCCGGTGTTCGCGGCGTGGCGGCGGCTGGTGCAGGAGATCGCGGCGCGCGAGCCGCTGGTGATCATCCTGGAGGACCTCAACCGGGTGGACGACGTCCTGCTGAAATTCGTCGGCGACATGGCCGAGCTGGCCGGGATGCTGCCGCTGCTGCTCGTGGTCACCGGCCGGCTGGAGTTGGCCGAGCGTGACTCGTACTGGTCCGGCGGCCGGCGCAACGCCTCCACCATGAGCATCGACCCACTGTCCCGCTCGGCGACGCACACCCTGCTGAGCGACCTGCTGACCAGGGCGGAGCCGACGGAGGCCCAGCGGCAGAACACGCCGACCGGCGAGAAGCTGGCCGCGGTCTGCGCGAACCTGGTCGACCAGGTCGGCGGAAACCCGTTGTTCGCCATGGAGTACGTCCGACTGGTGCACGACGGCGCCATGTCGACGCGGGCGCTGGCCGGCGAGCCGGGCGCCGCGGCGGGCCCGAACGTGCCCGTGCCGCAGAAGGTGCACAACATCATCGCCACCCGGCTGGACACGTTGTCCCCGGCCGAGAAGGCGGTCCTGTACGACGCGGCCGTGCTGGGCGACTCGTTCTGCCGCCAGACGTTGGCCGTGCTCGGCGACCGCGAGGCGACGAGCATCGAGGAGTGCCTCGACACGTTGGAGCGGCACGATCTGGTGCGGCGCTCCCGTTTCGGCGTCGATCTGGGGCATGTCGAGTACACGTTCACGCACTCGCTGGTCCGGGAGGTCGCGTACTCGCGGCTGCCGCGTGCGCTGCGCGCCGACAAGCACATGCTGGCCGCGGAATGGCTGTGCGGCATGTCGGGCGAGCCGGTCGGTCTGATGGCCCACCACTACAAGGAAGCCGTCGAGCACGCGTCGTACGCCGGCCTCGACACGCGCGACATCGCACGTCGGGCCTGCGACGGGCTGATCCAGGCCGGCCACCAGGCACTGGCCCGCGGCGCCCAGCGCACGGCGCTGCACGGTTACCGGGCCGCGCTGGACTTCTGCCCGCCCGACCACCCGCAACTGCCGGAGCTGCTGCGCTGGAGCCGCGACGACCTGACCGAGGCGAACCCGCCGCCGCGGCCGAAGGTCACGCCGTCGGCGTCACTCGGCTGACACCGCGGCGCGCAACGCCGACCGGGCCACCGCGTCGGTGATCCGGGACGGCAACGCGTTGGCGCCGGGCCGGGTGAAGTTCCCGCCCGCGATCGCCACGGTGAACGGACCGATGGCGAACCTTCGCGCGTGCCTACGACCCACGGCGTCGAACACCGCGCCGTCCTGCCCGTCCACAGCGGCCAACCCGGTGCGGTGCCGGAACTCGCCGTCGGCGGCCACGTCCTCGGACAGCTGGCCGCGCTCGTACAGGGTGCGCACCAACGGATCCCGGCTGGCCGGCGCGGAGCCCACCGGCAGCCGGGACTCCACGAACGCCCGCGCGGTCACCGTGCCCGGCACGGCCGGGCTGCCCGCGGCGAACCGGCCCTCGCGTGCCTCGACCCACATGTCCGGCCCGACGAACCGCACCACTCCCGCCTCGGACAACGCCAGCAGTTCCCGCGCCCGCCGCGGCGGCGGCCCGTTGGCCACGAGGTTGACCAGACCGGCCCACCAGCCGTCCACGTCGACCGCGCGGGAGCGGGCCGTGAACCGGCCGTCGGCCACCAGCCGAGGCAACGCCGTGAACGCCGACAGCAGCCCGAACGTGGCCCCGAGGTACGGGCTGTTCCGCGGGTTCTCGCTGCGGTCCACTGTGGACACCAGGTAGTCGCGGATCCGGGCCTGGAGGTCGGCCGGGTCGGCGAACCGCTCGCCGAGCAGCGGGGTGTCCAGCCGGCCGATGTCGAACAGGTCGGCCGGGTCGACCACCGTGTCGGCCAACAGCCGGCGCATCCGGTCCGGGTCGTGCACAGCGGCGGCATAGGCCGGGGCGAACTCGTCGAGCCCGACGGTCACCCGGTCCGGATGCCCGGTGACCAGTTCGTGGTAGTAGCCCCAGCCGACCTCGGCGGCGATGGCCGGCCAGACGTCCCGGCGAAAGTCGAGCGGACCGCGGGCCTCGGCTACGATCCGCGCCGCGTCGAAGAACCGGGGCAGCGCCGGCGGCGGCCCGGACAGCGGGAAGGTCAGCTTGGGCGGGTACGGCACGCCCCGCCGGGAACCCGCGTACAGCAGGGGCTCCTGGCCGCCGGGCTCGTAGCGCAGGCCGCTCCCGGTCTCGACGAAACGGCCGCCGCGCCCCTCGGTGAGCAGGACGGCCAGGTCCATGAACGCCAGCCCGAGCCCACGCACGATCACCGGTTCCCCGGCCGGCACAACGGAAAGGTCGCAGTCGGCGGCGTAACCCGGCGGCAGGAACACGAGATCGTGCCGGGCGGCGAACTCGGCCAGCCGCCCGTGCTCGCCCGCCACCTCGACGTCCTGGTGCCCCACGGCGAGCACCACCACATCGGCGGTCAGCTCCCGCCCGTCGGCCATCGACACCCGTTGCCGGCCACCGGGTTCCTCGGTCAGCTCGACGGCACGCACCTGGTGGAAGCGAAACGTGGAGCCGGCCGGCAGGGCCGCGACGGCCTGCTCGTAGACCCAGGTCAGGTACCGGCTCTGCAGCCGGCGGGTGGGGAAGGACGTGCGGGTGATGGTCTGCCGCTCGGCTTCCGTGCCGTGCCGGCCGATCCAGTCCAGCAGCGAGGGCCCGGGCCGGATCGGGCCCGTCGCACAGGACGCTGTCGTCGGTGAACATGGTGACGTGGGCCGACATGGTGTTCAGCATCAGCAGCGGCGACTGGTCGCGCCGCCAGATCCGACCGGGCCCCGCCGGGTAGGGATCGATGAGGTGCACCTCGAGATCGCGGCCGGCGAGCAGCTCGGGCGCGTTGGCGCCGAGCCGCTCGAGCACGCCGATGCCGCTGGGCCCGGCGCCCACGATGGCGATCACCGCAGGCGGACTCGTTGCCAAGACGGAATTCCCTTCCCCAGAACGCGGCAGGCGCGTAGCGACGGACTGCCCCGACCATAGCCAGTCGGTGATCGGCGGGCGGTAATCCAACGGTCACCACGTCATCTCGGTCACGGCGTGACTTCGCACGGCCTCGCCGATGCGCGCAAGTCAAGGGGGCGTTAGGGGTTTTGTCAGGGGGCGTGGTCAGGACCGGCGTGGATAGCGTCCGGTGACGTGCGGCGCCGTGCCGTGTCACCTGTGAGGGGGAATCCGTGGGCCGTGCCGAGGAACTGCTCGAACTGGTGCGGACGCACTCCGATGCCGTACTGCACGCTACCGATCCGGCGGCCGCTCCGGTTGAGCCGGACGAGGGGTTCTTCGATGTCGGCCTGACGTCCATGGGCGCCATCGAGCTCCGCGACCGGCTGGCCGAGGCGACCGGCCTGAAGCTGCCGCAGATGCTGCTGTTCGACCACCCGACCCCGGAGCTGCTCGTGGCGTACCTGATGACTCGTCAGGTCACCGCGGGCCGGGACTGACCACTGGGAGAGACCATGTTCGACGCTGCCGAGTACCTGAAGCATCTCGGCTACGACGGTCCGCGCACCCCTGGCCTCGACACGCTGCGGGAGCTGCACAAGCGCCACGTCATGACCGTCCCGTTCGACAACTCGGCCAACGCCGCCAAGGGGCTCGCCGTCTGGGACGAGGTGGACGCCGACGTCGACGTCGTGTTCCGCCGGCTGATCACCGAGGGCGAGGGCGGTGTGTGCCACGAGCTCAACGGCATCTTCCGCACGCTGCTGGCCGAGTTCGGGTTCACCTACACCCTGCTGGCGGCCGGCGTGCGCGGCCCCGGCGGCGGCTTCGGGCCGGACCTGGAGCACATGCTGCTGTCGGTCCCGCTGGACGGCGAGACGTGGCTGGTGGACGTGGGCTTCGCCGGACTGTCCTTTGTGGAGCCCATTCGGCTGTCCTCCGACGAGCAGACGCAGTACGGCGTCACCTACCGGATCGTCGACCAGGACGGCTACCACCTGCTCCAGTACCGCGGCGCCACCGGCGACTGGAACGACGTCTACCGCTTCCACGACACGCCCCGCGAGCTGGCGGAGTGGAAGGCGGTCGCGCGGATCGGCCAGGACGACCACGAGTGGAACTGGGCGGGCGAGGTCATCGAGGCCGGCACCGTCGTGCGCTCCCGCGGTACCGAGGACGGGAAGCTGCTGCTGGTCGGACGGCGGCTGCTGCGGCAGTCGTCGGGCGTCGAGCGGATGAGCGTGCTGGTCAAGGCCGAGGATCTCGCGGCCGCCGTCACCGAGATCATGCACCCGAGACAGGAAGCCTGAGCCATGTTGTCCAGACGCTCTCTGCTGCGCGCGTCCGCCGCCGCTGTCGTCGCCGCCGGTGTCGGCCTGCCCGCCGCGGCCGCGACCGGCCCCCGCGTCGCCGGCAAGTGGGACGCCCTCAGCGCCGGTTTCGACGGCGAGCTCGTGCTCCCGTCGGACAGCGACTACGAGTTGGCCAAGCAGCTGCACATCGCCGAGTACGACGCGATCCGCCCGCAGGCCATCGCCTACTGCCAGACCCAGTCCGACGTGCGGAACTGCGTGTTGTTCGCGCGGGCCCAGAACGTGCCGGTGCGGGTGCGCAGCGGCGGCCACAACTACCACGGCTGGTCGACCGGCGACGGCCTGGTCATCGACGTCTCCCGGTTCGACCAGGCCACGATCACCGGCTCGACCGTCCATCTCGGACCGGGCACCAAGGCCATCGACGCCGTCTCGGTGCTGGGCCAGCACAACATCCAGGTCGTCGAGGGCACCTGCCCCACGGTGTGCGGCGGCGGTTTCATCTCCGGCGGCGGCGTCGGCTACGAGACCCGCAAGTACGGCCTCGGCGCGGACCGGGTCGTGTCCGCCACGATCGTGCTGGCCGACGGCCGCGTGATCAAGGCGTCGGACACGCGTGAGCCCGATCTGTTCTGGGCGATGCGCGGCGGCGGTGGCGGCAACTTCGGCGTGGTCCTCGACTGGGAGGTGCTGCCGATCCCGCAGCCGACGGCCGTGCAGTTCACGGTGTCCTGGCCGGTCGACGTGGCGGCGGAGCTGTTCGCGGCGTGGCAGCAGGCGCAGGCCACCGGCCCGCGCGACCTGGGCTCGGCGTTCGTGCTGGCCCTGCCGAACGCGGCGCCGGGGGCCACACCGAACCTGTTCGTGACGGGCCTGTACCTGGGCGCGGAGGCGGACCTGAAGGCCGTCATCGCCGAGATGTCCTCGGCGGCGGGCGCGCAGCCGACCAGCAGCTCGATGACGGAGCTCTCCTACGACAAGTCGTTGCAGGCCAGCTACAACTGCGACGCGCTGACCGTGGCGCAGTGCCACACGGTCGGGCAGAACCCGGTGGCGGTGCTGCCGCGCACGGGCCTGCAGCGGGAGAGCTACCGCATGTTCAACCGGGTGATGTCGTCGTCCGACATCAACGACATGCTCACCGCCTGGGACAACGGTCGGCGCGCGGGCCAGTTCCGCGTCCTGCACTGCATCGGGCTCGGCGGCGCGCTGGCCGACCACACGACCGACGCGATCGCGTTCCCGCACCGGGACGCGCTGTTCGTCGGCGGTTTCGTGGCCCAGTACGACAAGCCGACCGCGCAGGACATCACCGCGGCCGAGAGCTGGCTGGCCGACGGCACCGTCGTGCTCGACCGGCTGGCCAGCGGCGCGTACGTCAACTTCGTCAGCTCGGTCCTGCCGAACTGGCGCCAGATGTACTACGGCGGCAACTACCCGCGGCTGACCGACGTCAAGCACCACTACGACCCGACGAACTTCTTCCGGTACCCGCGGAGCATCGGCTCGTGAGCTCAGGCCGGCACGTGCTCGTGCCCCTCGTCGTAGGCGCGGCGGGCGGCGGCGATCGTGTGCCGGTGCTTGCCGGCCCAGTCGGTCAGCGTGACCAGGGACCGGTGCAGTTCCCGGGCGATGGGCGTGAGCTCGTACTCGACCTTGGGCGGGACGGTCGGATAGACCCGGCGGACCATCAGGCCGTCCCGCTCCAGGTTGCGCAGGGTCAGCGTGAGCATCCGGCGGCTGATCCCCTCGATCGAGCGTTCGAGCTCGGTGAACCGGATCGGCCCCTGCGCCGCGGCGACCACGATGAGGATGCTCCACTTCCCGGCCACCCGGTCGAGCACCTCCCGAACCGGGCATCCCTCGGCCATGACCTGCTCGGACACACTGGTGTTCCCCTGTTTCAACAAAGTGCCTCCTTTCACCATGCCTGATGGTTACCGATAATTACGTCAGTTACAAGTCGTACCTCATGGAAGGTTGGAAATGACCAGGATCGACGCTCCTCCCAGCAACCGGTGGGCAGCTCTCGCGGTGATCTGCGGGGGGACCTTGATGATCATCATTGACCAGACGATCGTCAGCGTCGCCCTGCCGTTCATCAAGTCCGACCTCGGCTTCTCCGAGTCCAGCCTGGCCTGGGTGGTCAACGCCTACGTGGCCTCCTTCGGCGGCCTGCTGCTGTTGGCCGGCCGGCTGGGCGACCTGTGGGGCCGCAGGCGCATGTTCATCGCCGGCATGGTGGTGTTCACCCTGTCGTCGATCGCGTGCGGCCTGGCCAGCAACGCGGGCATGCTGATCGGCGCCCGGTTCGTGCAGGGCATCGGCGGGGCGATGTGCTCGGCGGTGCTGCTCGGCATGATCTTCCCGCTGTTCCCCGAGCCCAAGGACCTGGGCAAGGCCATCGGCGTGTTCAGCTTCGTGCAGGCCGGCGGCGGCTCGATCGGCTCGCTGCTGGGCGGCGTGCTGACCCAGGCCGTGTCGTGGCCGTGGATCTTCCTGATCAACATCCCGATCGGCGTGGTGACCATCCTGTTCGCGCTGAAGCTGCTGGCCAAGGACACCGGCATCGGCGCGCAGGGTGGCTCCGACGTCACCGGCGGCCTGCTGGTCACCGGCGGCCTGATCATCGCCATCTACACCATCGTCAACACCGCGAACTACGGCTTCGCCTCGGTGAACACGCTGGTCACCGGCGTGATCGCGATCGCGTTGCTGGTCGGCTTCGTGATCCGCGAGGCCAAGGCGGCCACGCCGCTGCTGCCGCTGCGGATGTTCCGCTCCCGCAACGTCTCCGGCGCCAACATCACGCAGTTCCTGATGGTGGCCGGCATGTTCGGCTTCCTGTTCTTCAGCGCGCTGTACCTGCAGCAGTCCCTCGGCTTCAACGCGCTGAACACCGGTCTCGGCCTGATCCCGGTCGCGGTGGCCATCGGCGCGGTCGCACTGGGCCTGTCGGCCCAGCTGATCGGCAGGTTCGGCGAGCGGACCGTGCTCGGCGCCGGCCTGGTGCTGATCGCGATCGGCCTCGCGCTGCTGGGCCGGGCCCCGATCGGCGGCTCGTTCGTGGTGGACGTGCTGCCGGCGATGATCATCATCGGTGTGGGCTTCGGCGCGGCGATGCCGGCGCTGATGACGCTGGGCATGTCCGGCGCGACCGCGGCCGACTCCGGCCTGGCGTCGGGCATGTTCAACACCAGCCAGCAGGTCGGTGGCGCGCTGGGCCTCTCGGTGCTGGCCGCGCTGGCCGCGGACCGGACCGACGCGCTCAAGGCCACCGGCTCCAGCGAGCTCGAGGCGCTGACCGCCGGCTTCCACACCGCGTTCTTCGTGGCCTCCGGGTTCGCCGTGGTGGCGTTCATCGTGGCCATGTCGGTGCTGCGTAAGCCGGCCCAGGCCGCGCCGCAGGCCGAGGAGTCCGCTGTGGACAACGCGGTGGCCTAGCCGGCCGCGCAAAAAGCCCTCCCGCACACCGGTCGACGTAGTGCGTTGCGTGGGGGACGTGGTGACTAAGCGCTTTTGGAACGGTACACTTTCTCCAACAGGGAGCTCTCCTGTGGTTGAGCTTAAACACCGAAGGCGTCTAAGTGAGCGGTTCGACGCCAGTAGGGAACCTCCCAACGCTACTCTTGGATGGGCAGTCCCGTCCTGCGGTGGGCCGGGCTCGTCCAGACCCGCTTGAGCTCCGCGGAATCCGGGCCGTGCCGGCGAAAGCCGCCACCGGCCACGGTCATTCCCGCGGAGGTCAGCACCAGGAACCCGCCGTCCGGCGGATCGAACTCGGAGCCGTCGTACGCGCTCATCTCACGGTCCGCGCCCGCGCCGTACCGGACCCGGTACTCGTGGGTGAGACCGGCCAGCAACGGCGCGGCCAGCGGATCGGCGAGGCCGATCCGCTGGACCACGAGATCCGGAGCGCTCATCCGACGTGGGCGGCGGTCCGCAGACGGAACCGCAGCGGAGTGTCCGGATAGGACGTCTTGTACAGCCCGCGCCGCTGAAGCAGCGGCACCAGCTCGGTGACCACAGTGGACAGATCGTCCGGCAGGACGGCCGGACGCAGCCGGAAACCGTCGACACCGCCGTCGGTGTGCCAGTGCTCCATGAAGTCGGCCAGCCCTTCCGGCGTGCCGACAAAGGTCGCGGCGTCGGAGCTGAACGTCGAGCCGAAGCGGGCGTCCAGGAAGGCCAGGCGCTCACGGGCTGCGGCCTCGGTCGGCCCGAGCACCACGTTCAGGTCGGCCAGCACGGTCAGCGGGGTGCGCCCGCGGTGCAGATCCACGCACCACTGGGCCAGTTCCGCCCGCACCGCCAGGATCTCGTCCAGCGTGAACGGCGTGATGCACACGATGTCGGCGTGCCGGGCCGCCAGTTTGAACGGGGCCGTGAAATGCGCCAGCGTGACCAGCAGCGGCTGGCCGTCGGCCGAGGTCGGGATGCCCCCGAACCCGGTGGCGTGCACCTGTTCCCCGCACATGTGGGCCGGCCGCATCCGCTGCGGGTCGACGAACTCCGGCGCCGTCCCGTCGGCCGCGACGGCGTCGTCGGCCCAGCTGTCCCAGAACCGGATCACCGCGTCGACGTACTCGGTGACGTGCTGGAAGCGCTGGTCGGTGAAGTCCGCGTAGGCCTCAGGGTCGGCGGTCGCGTTGCGGCGCTCCTCGTCGGTGAGGAACACTCTCGGCCGCCAGCCGCCGCGCCCGCCGCTGACGCGGTCGAGCGTGGCGATCCGGGCCGCCATCGCCACCGGGTCGCCGCGCGTCACACCCGTCGGCACGAGTCCGATGCGGTGGGTGTGCGCGGCGGCCAGCGCGAGCACGAGCGGCGCGTCGAGGGCGCCGAACGTGGTGCCGGGCTGCGGCGACTCCACGCGCTGGTCGTCCAGGGTCACGAAGTCCAGCAGGCCCTCTTCGGCCAGCCTGGCCAGCGCCACGGCGCGCATGGGGTCGAACAGGTCGCCGGGTGTCACGCCCGGCGAGCGCCATGCCGCCGGATGCGCGCCGAATCCGTCGATCATCGTTGAGAGGTGCATCATGGGTTGCTCACGTACCGGCCGGTCCCTCCGGGTTGACCAGGGACTTGGGCACGGCCTCGCTGGACAGGCCCCACCGCCCCAGTAGTTCTGCGTACTTCCCGTCGCGGATCAGCTCGTCGATCGCCGCCGCCACGGGCGCGGCCATGCCACTGTCCTTCTTGGACATCGCCGCCACGAGGCTGGCCACCTGGCCCTTGCTGTCCGCGATCACGCCGACGACCTTCGACTGGCCGGTGGTCAGCGCGTGGAACGAGGCCGTCGGGTTCGGGCCGACGTAGGCGTCCACCCGCCCGGACTGCAGGGCCAGGTAGTAGTCGGTGGCCTTCTGGTAGTACTGGATGGTGATCGGCTGCAGGCCCGCGGCCTTGTCCTGCGCGCTCCACCGCAGGATCACCTGCTCCTGGTTGGTGCCCGAGTTCAGCGCGACGGTCTTGCCGGCCAGGTCGGCGGGCTTGGTCACCGTGAAGTTCGCGTCCGACCGCGCCTCGACGGCCAGCAGATCCTGGCGGTAGGTGGCGAAGTCGTACTTCTGCTTGCGCGCCTCGGTCACCGCGATGTTGGAGAAGCCGAGGTCGAAGCGGCCGCTGTCGACGCCGAGGAACAGGTTCTCCCACGAGGTGACCTCGCGCTCGGTCTTCAGGCCGAGCACGTCGCCGACGAGCACCGCGACGTCGTACTCGAAGCCGATCGGCGTCTTGTTGTCGGTGGCGTAGCAGCTCAGTGGCGGCGTGTTGTCGATGGTGCCGCCGACCAGCAGCGTGCCCCGCTGGCGCACGGCCGCCGGCGCCGTGTCGGCGATCGAAGCCACCTTGGTGGCCCGCAGCCGGTTCTGGTCGGGAGCGAGGTTGATGGCCACCGCGTGGGACGTGCCCGGCGCGGCCGGATCGCCGCCCTTGGTCGCGTCACACCCGGCCAGCAGCGTGACCGCCACCAGCACCAGGCCGGCCGCCGATACTCGGCGCATTGTCGTCCTCCAGACACCGCGACTTCGGGGAACTACAGGAACTTGGCCAGGAAACTCCGGGTGCGCTCGTGATCGGGGCGGACCAGCAGCCGATCCGGCGGGCCCTGCTCGACCACCGCGCCGTCCGCCATGAACACCACGGTGTCGGCGACCTCGCGCGCGAACGCCATCTCGTGCGTCACCACGACCATGGTGGTGCCCTGGTCGGCCAGCGAGCGCATCACCGCCAGCACCTCGCCGACCAGTTCCGGGTCCAGCGCCGACGTCGGCTCGTCGAACAGCAACAGCTTGGGCCGCAAGGCAAGCGCCCGCGCGATCGCCACCCGCTGCTGCTGGCCGCCGGACAGCCGGCGCGGATACTCGTCGGCCTTGTCGGCCAGGCCCACCCGGTCGAGCAGCTCGCGCGCCATCGGGTACACCTCGGCCGGGCGTCGTCGCTGCGCGGAGATCGGCGCCTCGGCGACGTTCTGCAGCACCGTCAGATTCGCGAACAGGTTGAAGTCCTGGAACACGAAGCCGATGTTGGTGCGCTGCTTGAGGATCTCGCTCTCCCGCAGCTCGTGCAGCCGGCCGCCGGCGCGGCGGTGGCCGATCAGCTCGCCGTCGACCATGACATAACCGCGGTCCACCTTCTCCAGGTGGTTGATCACGCGCAGCAGGGTCGACTTGCCCGCGCCGGACGGGCCGATCAGCACGGTCACCGAGCCGGGCGCGACATCCAGGTCGACGCCCTTGAGCACGGTGTTGTCGTGGTAGCTCTTGTGCACGCCACGCACGCGGACCATGGGCGGCACCGTCGACGCCGTCATCGCACCCGCTCCTTCGTGCGGCCGCCGGCCGCGATCCGGGCCAGCCACGTCCGCAGGCGTTGGATCGGCGTCGGCGGCAGCGCTTGCGAGGAGCCACGGGCGAAGTAGCGCTCCACGTAGTACTGGACCACCGACAGCAGCGCGGTGAGGATCACGTACCAGATCGTCGCGACCATCATCAGCGCCACCACGCGGCCGTTGCGGCCGTAGATGACCTGCGCCTGGTAGAACAGGTCGCCCAGGGCCATCACCGAGACGATCGACGTGCCCTTCAGCAGCGTGATGATCTCGTTGGTGGCATTGGGCAGAATGGTCCGCATCGCCTGCGGCAGCACCAGCCGCGTCAGCTGGCGGCGCTTCGGGATCCCGAGCGCCGCGGCCGCCAGCAGCTGGCCCCGGTCGACCGAGATCACCCCGGACCGGATGATCTCCGCGGCGTACGCGGCCTGGTGCAGCGCGAGACCGAGGACCGCCGCGCCCATCGGACCGACCAGTTGCAGCGTGGGCGCGGAGAAGAACGCCGGCCCGAACGGAATCCCGAACGACAGGCGCGGGTACAGGTAGGCGAGGTTGAACCAGAACAACAGCTGCACGATCAGCGGCACCGACCGGAAAACCCAGACGTACAGCCATCCCGCCGCGTTGAGCAGGGGGCTGTGCGACAGGCGCATCAGGGCGATCACCAGGCCCAGCGCGAACCCCAGCACCGTGCCGTACGCGGTCAGCTGCAGCGTGAGCCCGAGCGCGCCGAGAATGGTCGAATCGGCGAAGAACTGCCGGAACACCGGCCAGTCCCAGCCCGGATTCGTGACCAGCCCGTGCACGAACTGCGCCGCGAGCACCAGCAGCACGGCCACCGCGACCCAGCGGGCGGGATGGCGCACCGGCACCACCGGAAGGGTGGCGAGAGCGTCGAGGTCGTCGTCGGCGAGCACCGTCCGCACGGGCACGGAAGCACCCGGCGGCACAGGTGTGCGCTGCGGTGCTGGACTCATGACTGCTCTCCCCCGGGCTGACGACCATCCGAATGCTATGCGGATTCCGGAGGCGTTCTACCTCGATTACCGAGGGAATTGACCGCCGGTTACCGGGTGGTGGAGCCTTGCCACCGGCGGGTCGCCGCGCTGCGATAAGGGGTTGCGCCGTGGCCGTGGTGCGGCTACGGACGCGCAGTCACGAGGTTCACGGCCGAGTGCCCAGCAGGTGGTCGACGCGGTGCACGGCGTCGTCGACGACCCGCCGCCGCTCCCGCCACTGACCGGTCAGCTCGGTCAGCCTGGCCGCCTGCTCGTCGCGCGCGGCGAGGACCAGATCGGGAGCCGCGGCGCCGTACGAGCGCTTGCGGGCCAGCTCGGCGTCCGGGTTGAAGACGTCGGCCAGCAGAACGGCGGGATCGGACAGGGAGTGCCCGTGCGTCTCGGCGGCCGTGGCCAACAGGTCGGGGCGGACGTCGGCCGGCGCGTGTCCGGCCCGCATCGCGGCGGTGATGTAGGCGCCGGTGATGACCTGCGCGGTGCGCCAGGGCACGCCCGCGTCGAGCGTCAGGCGGTTGGCCAGCGCGAAACCGCCGAGGAACTCCCGCTCGCAGGCGGCGCGCATGCGATCAGCGCGGAACTCCAGGCCGTCGAGGACGGCGCGAAGCAGGCCGAGCGCCGTGGTGAACGACGACATGGCCGTCGGGAGCAGGGCGCTGCCCTCCTTGGAGGTCTCCACGGAGTTGGCGTAGGGCACCGCGCGCTGGGTGGTCGCGACGTCGACGTACCACGCGGTCAGGTGCGCCGTCCGCCCCCTGATCCGCTCCAGGATCGGATAGTTCTTCTTCTGCGGCATGGCCGAGGAGATGCCGGCGAGCTCGTCGGGCAGCTCGCAGAAACCGTAGGCGCTGCTGGTCCAGGCCATCAGGTCGGTGGTGAACCGGCTCAGCACCACACCGGTCGTCGAGCACGCGCCGGCCAGTTCGAGCAGCCATTCCCGGGACGCGACGGCGGTCAGCGCGTGGGGTTCGGGCCGGGCGAACCCGAGCAGCTCGCTCATGGCGTGCCGGTCCCAGTCCAGCTCCTGGCCGGCCATGGCGCCGCTGCCGAGCGGGCAGGCGTCGAAGCCGTCGTAGACGTCGCTCAGCCGGGCCAGGGCGTGCAGCAGCCGTCCGGACAGCGCCGCGAGGTGGAAACCCGGCGACACCACCTGGGCGGCCTGGAGGTGCGTGTATCCGGGCATCACGTCGTGCGCGAGCGGGCCGACCCGGTCGATCGCGGCGGCCGCGCACCCGGCCAGTTCGGCCGCGGCGGCCAGGGTGATCTCGCGGGCGGCCATCAGCTGCGCGCAGGCCTGAAGGTCGTTGCGGCTGCGGTCGGCGTGCCACGCCGGGGCCGGCGCGTCGAGCCGGCCGAGCACGAACCGCTCGATCGCGAAGGCCATGTCGGACATGCTGCCGCCCATGCCCTCCACGATCCGGTCGGCGGTGATCTCGTCCAACGCCCGCGCGATGGCCGCGACCTGGTCGGCCGGCAGCACCGCCATGCGCCGGAATTCCAGCAGCAGCACCTTTTCCAGGTGCACGTAGTGGTGCAGCAGCGCGCCGGCCTCGTAGCGGAACTGCGGCTCCAGCACCTCGGTGCGCAGCAGCTCCGTCGGCCCCGCGCTGATCCGGCCGGTGAGTGCCGCCACCGACGTCTCGTTCCCCCCGGACAATGCGCCTCCTGGTGGTCAGGCTGGTGGTCAGGCCTGGTGCGGCGCGTAGCTCACGATGAGCAGGCAGCGCGCCGGGCCGTCGATGGACTCGTAGACGTGCGGCCGATCGGCCGGAAACCGGGCGTAGTCGAACCGTTCGAGCCGGACCAGCTTGCCGGCCGGGCCCGCGAACGCCGCGCCCTCGACGACGATCAGGTGCTCCACCGTGCCCATGGCGTGCGGCCCGGCCTCGTACCGCGTTCCCTCGCCGAGCACGATGGCGTAGGACTCGGTGATGCCGCGCGCGGGCCACCGGCTGTAGAGCTCGATCGCCTCGGCGCCGTCCTCGGGCGTCACCACGCCGACCGTGCCCCTGACCACGTGCACCTCGGCCTCGTCGGCCGGCTCGACCAGCAGGTCGCTGAAGCCGGCCCCGAGCGCGTTGGCGATCGACCACAGGGTCTGGATGGTCGGGTTGCCGACCCCGGCCTCCAGGCTGGACAGCGTCGCCTTGGCCACGCCGGACAGCCGGGCGAGGTCGGCCAGGGACAGCTGGGCACGGGCGCGGTGGTGTCGCACGTTGGCGGCGACGATCTGAGCTGCACGGTCCATGGTTCGCGCCAATTCGGTCTGGGAGGGGCCAGCGGCCGGTTACCGGGACAGGATGCCATCCCGGCCCCGCCGATCCGGCACCCGTCAAGACTAGCGAGCCGAACATTCGTGCCGATACATTGGTACGGAAGTCAGGATGGCGGAGTGGGCGCGCGCGGCGCCCCCGCCGGGCCGGGCGGCGCGCGTTCGGCGTGCCGATCGATCATCCCGCGCCGATCGCCCGAGCCGACCACGGTTAGGAGGCAGAATCCCGATGGACACAGCTCGTGCCGAGCGGATGCGGCGTCGGATCGCCCTGCACCACGGCATCGACGTGCCGGTGCGGCCGGCCGACGGCCGATCCGCAGCCACCGGCGCCGAGGACCTGCCCGCGACCTTCGCCGACGTGGTGCGGCGTTGCGGCGACCGGCCCGCCGTCCGCTGCGCGGGCCGCGAACTGACCTACCGGCAACTCGACGATGCCTCATCACGGCTGGCCGCGGCGATCGTGGCCCGGATCGGCCAGGACACCCGGCCCGTCGCCGTGCTGCTGGACCGGACGCCGGAGATGATCGTGGCCGCGCTGGCCGCGGTGAAGGCCGGGGCCGGCTACGTGCCGCTGGACCCGTCGAACCCGGCCGGCCGGCTGCGGCTGATCCTGGAGGACGCGGCGCCGTCGCTGGTGGTGACCGCGAGCGGCGTCGCCGACCTGGTGCCCGGGCACCTGGACACGCTGTTGGTCGACGAGGCGCCGATGCCGGCCGCGCACGAGTGGCGGCAGCCCCCGATCCAGCCCTCGGATGCCGCCTACACCGTGTTCACCTCGGGCACGACCGGGCGGCCCAAGGGCGCGCGGGTGTCCCATCGGAGCCTGCTGCACCTGCTGTCGAGCACCGGACAACTGCTCGGTTACGGCCCGGAGGACGTGTGGACGCTGTTCCACTCCTTCGGTTTCGACTTCGCGATCTGGGAGACGTGGGGCCCGCTGCTGTCCGGCGGCTGCGTGGTCATCGTGCCCAACGACCTGGCGCGCGACCCGGTCGAACTGCGCGGCCTGCTGCGGGACGAGCGGGTGACGGTGCTCAACCAGACCCCGAAGTCGTTCGCCCAGCTCATGGCCGAGGACGTGCGGCACGCCGACCGGCTGCCGCTGCGCTACGTGTTGCTGGGCGGCGAGGCGCTGCGCTTCGCGGAACTGCGGCCGTGGATGGACAAGTACGGGGAGGACTCCCCCCGGCTGGCCAATATCTACGGGCCGAGCGAGGCGACGGTGATCGCCTCGTACTACCCGCTCAGCCGGGACGACCTCAACCAGACCAGGAGCCTGATCGGCCGCCCGCTGCCCGGCCTCGACTTCGTGCTGGTCGACGAGAACCTGGCGCCGGCGCCCGCCGGCACACCGGGCGAGATCGTGATCACCGGCCCTTCGGTGGCTCTCGGCTACGCCGGCCGCGCGGAGTTGACGCAGGACCGCTTCGTCGAGGTGCCCACCGCGACCGGCGGACGGCGGCGCGGATACCGGACCGGCGACCTGGCGGTGCTGACCGCCGGCGGCGAGTACGAGTTCCGCGGCCGCAACGACGACCAGGTCAAGATCAGGGGGTACCGGGTCGAGCCGGGCGAGGTCGAGGCGGTGCTCAGCGCGCTCGACCAGGTGAGGAAGGCGGCGGTGGTCGGCCGCGACGTGCCCGACATCGGCATGAGCCTGGTGGCCTACGTGGTCCCGGCCGACGCCGACCTCGCGGCCGAGACCTTGCGGGCCGCGCTGGCCGAGTCGTTTCCGGAGTACATGATTCCGCGCGCCTTCGTGTTCCTCGCGGACCTGCCGCTGACCGATCACGGCAAGCTCGACCAGCGCGCCCTGCCCGAACCGGTGCTGGCGGTCCCGGACGACGGTGTCGAGGCCGGTGCGGGCGATGTCGAGGCGCAGCTGCTGACCATGGTCAAGAGCCTGCTGCACAACAACGAGGTGACGCCGGGCACGGACTTCTTCACCGCGGGCGGCCATTCCCTGTTGGTCACCCGGCTGCTCGCGCACGTGGAGTCGGACCTCGGTGTGCACGTGACGCTGCGCGAGTTCTTCCGCGACCCGACCGTGCGCGGCCTGTCGACGCTCGTCCGCGCCGGACGTAAGGACGCGGGCGCGCACGGGTCGAGCCGCGGCAACCCGCGCGCCCTGGTTCCGCTGATGGCGCCGGATCCGGACAACCCGCCGCTGACCGATCCGCAGTCGCGCCTGTACTTCATCGACCGGCTGGCCAAGGGCATGACCGCCTATCACCTGCACACCACGGTGATCCTGGACGGGCCGCTCGACGAGGCCGCGCTGGAACGCGCCTTCGACGTCGTGGTGGCGCGGCACGCCCCGCTGCGGACCGTGGTGAACGTGAGCAACGGTCGGCACCGCTCGCAGGTCCGGCCGCACCTCGGCTTCCGGCTGCCCCGGGAGGATCTGGTCATCCCGGCCGGCAGCACGTGGCGGCAGGCCCTGGTGGCGCTGTCCGCCGCCGAGACCGACCGGCGCTTCGACCTGCGCGAGGACCTGATGCTGCGCGCGCGTCTGGTCCGGGTCGTGCCCGGGCTCGCCGCGGTGATGCTGACGATGCACCACATCGCGGCGGACGGCTGGTCGATCGCGGTGCTCAGCCGCGAGCTCAAGCTCCTCTACCAGCACTTCCGCGACAATCCCGGCGGCGAGTCGCCGCTCGCCCCGCTGCGCTACGGCTATCCCGACTACGCCCACAGCGTGCAGGAGTGGCTGGCCTCGGCCGAGGCCGAGACGGACATCGGCTACTGGATCCGGCGGCTGGACGGGCTGCCCGAGGCCTCGCCGCTGCCGCCCGACAAGCCGCGGCCCGAGCAGATGACCTATCGGGGCGCGGCCACCGAGGTCGTCCTCGCCGACGACGCGGCCGACCGGCTGCGGCGGCTGTGCCAGGAGCAGAACACCACGCTGTTCATGGTGATGGAGGCGGCGCTCGCCGTGCTGCTCGTCCGGCGCGGGGCGGCGCCGGACGTCGCGTTCGGCTCCGCGGTGGCCAACCGCCCGTTCGCCGAGCTCGACGAGCTGATCGGCATGTTCGTCAACACCCTGGTCAGCCGGATCACCGTGCGCGCGGACGAGTCGTTCCAGGAACTGCTCGGCCGGGTCCGCGGCGACACGCTCGACGATCTCGAGCACCAGCACGTGCCCTTCGACGTGGTGGTCAAGCGGCTCAACCCGCGGCGCAGCTCGGCGGCGATGCCGCTGTTCCAGATCATGATCATCGTGCAGAACAACGAGCCCGTGACGCTGGAGCTCGACGAGATCGAGGCGACCAGCCTCAGCGTCGTCGAGGACACCGCCAAGATGGACCTGCATCTGGAGGTGTTCGAAACCGGCGGCCGCGTCACGTTCCGCTGGACGTACAACACCGATCTCTTCCACGACGAGACGATCGAGGGGCTGGCCACCGACTTCGAGCGGCTGATCGCCGAGGTGACCGCCCGCCCGGACGCACGCGGCACGCTGCTGTCCGGCGCACCGGGGCTCGACGACGCCACCTCCGCCTCGCCCGCGCCGACGGCCCTGTTCCCGTTGCGGTCCAGCGCCAGCACTGCCCCGGCCGTCGTCGCGCTGCCCGGCGGTCTCGGCCTCGAATCGTCGTTCGCGCAGGTCGCCGCGTATCTCACCGACCGCCCCTGTTTCGGGCTGCCGGTGCGGGAGATGGTCGAGGCCCACGGCGCCGGACTGACCCTGAGCACGCTGCTCGACGACTGCGTGCGGGCCGTCACCGCGTCCTGCCCGGGCCCGGTCCACCTCGCGGGACACAGCGTCGGAGGCACGCTCGGCTTCCATCTCGCCGACGCGCTGGTGCGACGGGGGCACGAGGTGCGCAGCCTCACCCTGCTCGACTCCCCCGCCCCGATCGGACTCACCGACCTGCTGATCGGGAGCCGCGAGGAACTCCTCGGCTCGTTCCTGTCCGCCGTCGCCGACGCGTTCCCGGACGCGGCCCAGCGGTGGAGCGCCGAGAAGTTCGAGCTGGAGGGGGCCACGGAGGCGGACATCCTGGCGCACGGCGACCGCCTGCTCCGACAGTCCCAGCTGGACCTGTTGGACGGCAGCCTGCGCGGACCGTTCGAGTACTACGCCGCGATGCGCACGCTCGACTGGCCCGAACCCGGGGTGCTCCCCTGTCCGGCGTTGCTGATCAGGGCGACCGCCGGCGGCGGGTCGAGCGATGTGCGCCCCGAGGAGTGGCAGCAGTGCGTGCCGGTCGGCCTGGACGAGGCGAAGGTGCCGGCGACGCACGACGGTCTGCTGCGGGCCCCGCATGCCCGGTCGGTCGCCGCCGTGATGTCGCGCTTCCTGCTCCGCGCCGACGTCCGCTGACCGGAATTGGCCAAGGGATGTCCCCGTCAATTTATTAGAATGAAGTGATCTGGATAGTCTTCGGCCGGTGGTAGTGCCTAGGTCGGCACGTATCTCTCTGTCCTTACCCACAGACATGCAAACAGACCCATACCTACACTCTTTTAAGGCTGCAGTATACTACACACGAGCCCACCACTGGGCTGTTGTTTGTATAAATCGAGACTCCAAAGTCGCACATAGGCAGCGCCGGAGATTCAGACCTGCACGAGGGGAAGCAGTCGCGGGGCCGCGACCTCGACCGGCTCGTCCGGGCCGTCGTCGGTCACCTCGTCCAGCATGACGAGGCTGATCATGGTGTCGCCCTCCAGGAAGAGGAACCTCCGTTCGGTGAACTCGGTGACCAGCTCGGCCAGCCGCTCGGCGGAAATGCCCAGCTCCGTGACCAGCTTGCTCGACCGGCTCGGCGAGGCGAGCCGGCGCAGCAGGGCCGCGCCGTCCTCCTGGACCGGGGTCCACCGGTGCTGCTCGAACCTCGTGTCCAGCACACCCAGCTCGCCGGCGTCGTCGGTGAGCAGGGCCAGCCGCGGTGGCGTGTCCCGCTGCCAGGCCGCCCGCCAGCTCCGGACCTGGAGCTCGACCTTGCCGAGCCACTCGGCGGAGTGCACCTGGTAGGGCCCCAGATTGTCGTCGACGAAGAAGTACGCCAGATCGAAAAGCCTCTCGTCGGGCACGACCGGATAGGCAAGGCGGTAGAACTCCAGCGGCGCCAGATCGAGCCCGAATTCCGCGGCCTTGTTGAAGTAGGGGCTGTACCGGTCGAAGCGGACAAGGAAGGCACCGTCGGGCGGCGGCAGGTGCGTCAACGAGGGAAGATCGGTCACGTATTTCTCGAAGACCTCCGCCTCTTCCCCCGGAAATCCCATCAGCAGGTTCCAGCTCGGCTCGACGTCGTACTTGAGGCACTTCTGGAGGAACTGGAGGTTGAGGAACGACGTCGTGCCCTTGGCCATCAGCTTGAGCGTCGAGGTGGCCAGCGCTTCGATGCCCGGCTGCACGATGCGAACTCCGGCCTGCGCCATCGACTTGAAATCCCGGTCCGAGATCGGCACCTTGACTTCGTAGAACACCGAGACGTCCGCCGGCGGGCGCATATTCGGCAGCACCTCGCGCATGTAGTTCCTGGGCAGGATGTTGTCCGTGCAGTGAAAGGACTTGCACCAGGGCGCGTACTCGAAGAGCCACTCGAACTGCGCGAGCGCCTTCTCGGGCTCCATGGCGCGATATCCGATACCGAGGCCGTTGAGACCACAGAACGTGCAGTGCGATTTCTCACCCCACCAACATCCGCGCGAGGTCTCGAAGTAGAGCCTCGGCGACGCCGAACCGGCGGTCGCACGTAATTCGTCCTCGCACTGCTTGAACTTGTCGACGAAGCCGCTGAACTCCGGCCGCACATAGTCGTCGATATCGCGGTCCCGGCCCATGGACTCCCGGATGCCGGGCCTGTTGACGTTGCGCCGCGAGATGATGCCCGGGATGTCGTCGGCCGACTCGGGCTTGCCGTCGAGCACGCAGCGGACGAATTCCGGGAAGCTGTGCAGGGCGGGACCGGAGAAGATGAAGTCGAGCGCCGGCATGTACTCGGCGAGCACCGTGCCCATGGGAGTCTCACAGTTGGCGCCGCCCATGACCGTGATGACGTTCGGGTTGCGCTCTTTGATCATCCGCGCGAGGGCGATGCTGGCGATGTTCTGCGAGAACATCGACGTGAACCCGACGATATCGGCCTCGGCCAGCCGGTAGTCGTCGATCATCTTGCCGCAGAAGTCCCTCAGCCGGCCCCTGACCTGCATCAACCGGGCCCGAAAGCCAGCGGAGCCGTCGTCGGCGAAGTAGCGCCCGAAGTAGCTGTCGGCGTTGTCGGGGACATCGGGAAAGGCCAGCGCACGGAACAGCCATTCGCCGACACCGGCGATGAGGTGTTCGGACTGGTTCACGAAGATCTTGTAGTCGCCGGCGCCGAAGAGCAACGCGAAATCAAGGTTGATGTAGCGCACATCGGTCTCGACGGCGTCACCGAACTCATGATTCACATATGCGGCGAGCTGACTCAGTGCCACCGATGGGCGATCCCAGTCGGCGAACGGCATGTTAACCAGTGCGATCCGCATAACCATCCTCTTCCCCGCCGTTGCCGAGCTGGGTGTCAGGCGGTCCGCTTTCGGAGTCCAGTTCCAATTCGGCGGCGTGGTCGAGCGTCGAGAGCACCCACTGCTCGAAGGCGACACCCGCGCGTTCGGCCGCCTGACGCCAGCATTTGACCCGGCTGCCGGGCACCGCGAGCTGTTTCATGCTCGCGTCGCCTTCGGATAATCCGTTGTGCTGGGCCATGCGAACGGCGCTGCGCAGTTGCTTCGTCGTCCAGCTGCGCGCCTCGGCCTCGTCGAGCCACTGTTCCTGCTCGTCGTCCGGCAGCGAGGCGATCTCGGAGTGGTGCTGGAAGGACAGCTGCGCACGTCGGCGCTCCAACGGGAAACGCCGGGCAACCCAGGCGTAGTTTCGTAAGGTCTGATAACTGAGGTTGACGGCCTCAACACCGCGCTGATACCGGTCGGAATATTGTTCCTTGCCGAAAACCAGCCAGTCACCGAGCCACCAGCAAGAGGAGTCAAGAATTCCGGACAGCCGCCTGCCGGCGACCTTCCACTCGCTGAAGGAAAGGCCTTCCGGAATGTGCAGGCCGTTTTTAGTGGTGAGGATTCTTTCATCTGACGGATGCCGCTGTTGAGGTGGCCGCGCCCCGGCGTGCCGATCACGAACCATGGCCGAAGCCGAGTACGAAACACTGTTCGAGACAGTCATCCCCCTACCCATCCCCCCTGGGTCGGAACCTTGAGGTCGATGCTAGGACAACCCTAGGTAGCTGTCCAGTAGCGATTCGCAGTTGCCCGGAGTGTAAATGTGACTGTTTCGCGAGGCCAATAGGTCACGCCACCCGAAGACGATATTCCGGGACCACCGCGCGGATCGGGCATCGGCGCCGATGCCCGCGCTCCGGCCAAACCTGGGCGAACCTCAGGTACGTTTTTGCTGGTGACGGGGACGATCTGGGGAGGCTTCGCCGCCGGTCGGCGCCCCCCGCTCCGTCTTCGGGCCAGCGGGCTCGTCCCGGCCGCCCATAACGGGTCCCGGCCTGCTGGTCCATGACCCGAACGTGCGTTCCGGCGCCGTCATGTTGGTGATCTTGGCGGTAGACAGGATCGTCCCGAACCACATTGGATCTTGTTTTCTCCCGCGGAGGACAAGGCAGCGAAGGACGAGCCGGCAGCGAACAAGGCAGCACCGCGCGCGGCGGCGTCCCCGGACATACGGCCGCCGGTGTGGTCATGGGTGTCCCGGCACAGGCGGAACACCTGCGCGGCACTAGAAAGGTCCACGCCGGCGACGGTCGCGATCGAGCTCACGCGACCCATCATCCCGCCTCTGCTTCCATCGGGCGCGACATGCGCGCGGCTACCCCGCACGGCGAGCGCGCGGCAGCCATCACGCTCGGGTGCCCCGGCCCGGGGCGACGAGCGGGGCGGGTCGACCTCCTTTCCCGTGAGCGTGCGGTCGTCGTCGTGCCCGGCGGCCGGGCGCGGGCGGATCACCGGCGCGCCGCTGCACATGCCGCCCGCCAGCACAAGGCGAACGTGGATCCGCAAGACGTCGGAACGGTCACACTGCCCTTTCGGGCAGCGGCCGTCGGTTGCTGTGACAACAATCGCCGCAGGTCAGGGGCCCTCTCCCGCACCGGCGGCGCGAAGCGCCGACGCCGGACGAAGATCGGGAAGCAAGGGCATGGCCCGCTCGGTGGAGCGGGTCTGGCGGAGTTGGTTCCGTCCCGTTGACGGGACATCACCCACGGTCAGAACGACACCTCCTGACCGACGCCGCGGTGGCGGGCCCGGTGGGCGATGAAGGAGGCCGACAGGGTGTCCTCGACAGCCAGGCCGAGGGATTTGAACAGGGTGGTCTCGTCGGGACCGCGCCGGCCCGCCGACCGGCCGAGCAGCAGCTCGCCGATCTCGGCCAGGACCACCTCGGGGCCGAAGGCGCCGCGGCCGATCGGGATGACCAGCTCGCCGGCCTCCGCCAGCGCGGAGGACCGGCTGTCGACGAAGACCGAGCAGCGCGCGACGAGCTCCTCGGTGAGCTCGCGCTTGTCGGGGAAGGACGAGCCGACGGCGTTGACGTGCGCGCCGGCCGGGACGTCCCGATCCCGCAGGACGGGCTCGACGCTGCCGGTCACGGTGCAGATGATGTCGGCGCCGTCGGTGGCCTCGGCGACGGACGAGGCCACGCTCACCGGGAACGGGTAGTCCTGGGCGGATTCGGCGAGTGCGCGGGCCCGTTCCTCGGTGCGGGACCAGATGCGCGCGCCGCGCAGCGGCCGCACCGCGGCCATCGCCTCCAGGTGGCTGCGGGCCTGGACGCCGGCGCCGAGGATGGCCAGCGTGGCGGCGTCCGGACGAGCCAACAGGTCGGTGGCCACGCCGGACACGGCGGCCGTGCGGATCTCGGTGATGGTCGCGCCGTCGAGCACGGCGTCGGGGCGTCCGGTCAGCTCGTCGAAGGCCAGCACCAGCCCGGAGTTCACCGGCAGGCCGCGGCTCGGGTTGTCCGGCTTGATGGCGATCACCTTGATGCCGAAACCGCCGTGCGGCACGTCCGGCGACGGCGCGGCATAACCGGGCATCACGGCGTAGGCGTCGCCGCCCGGGATTCGCAGCATGAGGCGCTGCGGCACGAGGGCCCGCGCCGAACTGAAGGCGACCAGCGCGGAACGCATCAGCTCGATGGATTCTTTCATGGGGAACAACTCACGAATCGCGGCGGCATCCAAAACCAGCATCACATACCTCCGATCGGGAATACTTCAACAGTGTTTGCCGACCGGACAACACGTCAAGTTCCCCGCCGCACCGGCGACATTGACCGTGCGCGGCCGGGTCGAGTAGCGTCACGAATATTCGCGTGTCGTCCCGAGTCCGTCCTTCCTCACCGAGGAGGACAGATATCCTGCTCGTGGAAGGTCAGCCTGTCTTATGCGCGAAGACACATCTGTTGGGATGGCCAGGCCGCTGCTCGATCGAATAGCCGATTGGCGCGAACGCCGTCCCGATCAACCCGCGATCGACAGCGGTGGGCGCGTCATCACCTATGACGAGCTGCACCGGTCGGCGCGACGCGTCGCCGGGAAGCTGCGCCGGGCGGGGGTGACACGCGACGTCCTCGTCCCGCTGTGGCTGGAGCGGTCGCCGGAGCTGGTGGTCGCCGCCCTCGGCGCGCTGCTGGCCGGCGGCGCCTACGTCGGGATGGACGTGCAGGATCCGCCCGGGCGGGTCGCCCAGATCCTCGCCGACTGCGCGGCGCCGGTGGTGCTGACCACGCGGCGGCTCGCGGGCAGCCTGCCGGCCGGCCACGGCACGGCCGTCTTCGTCGAGGACCTCGTCGCGGACGAGTCGGTCGAGGAGCCGGACGGCCCGGGCGGCGCGCCCGACGACCTCTGCTACGTCACGTTCACCTCGGGTTCCACCGGCGCGCCGAAGGGCGTGCTCGTCGAGCACCGCGGCGTGGCCGAGCTGGTCGCCTGGCACATCGAGAAGTTCGCTGTCCGACCCGGCGACCGGATGCCGACCATGGCCCGGCCCTCGTTCGACGGCTGGGGGCTGGAGGTCTGGCCCTGCCTGGCCGGCGGCGCCACCCTGTGCCTCGCGGACAACCGGCTGCCGGAATCCCCACAGGACATGGTTGACTGGCTGCGGGACGAACGCATCACGGTCGGGTTCTTCACCACCGTGCTGGCCACGCAGCTGCTCGATGCCCGGTGGCCGCGGGACGGCGTTTTCCGGGCGATGCTGCTCGGCGGCGAGAAGCTGCACGCGCCGCCGCGGATCCGCCCGAAATTCGCGCTCTACAACGTGTACGGCCCCACCGAGACGACAATGCTGGCCACCTGCGGCGAAATCACCGCGGACGCGCCTGCGGACACGCCGCCGCCGATCGGTTCTCCGCTGCCCGGATTGCGGGCCCATGTCCTGGACGAGAATCGCCGGCCGGTCCCGGACGGGGAATCGGGCGAACTGCACCTGTCCGGAATCCAGGTCGCCCGCGGCTACCTCAATCGCCCCGAGCTGACCGAACGCAAGTTCCTTCCCGATACGGAGCACCCGCGAGAACGTATGTACGCGACCGGTGACATCGTGCGTCGACGCCCCGACGGGCAATTGGAATTCCTCGGCCGCAACGACAGCCAGATCAAGCTGCGCGGTTTCCGGATAGAACCTGGGGAGATCGAGGCGGCCATGCTCGAACTGCCCGGTGTCACCGGCGCCGCCGTCGTCGTGCACGAGACGCCCGGCCAGGACGGCGCCCCCCTCCGACGGCTGGTCGGCTACTGGACCGGCGCGGGCGACGGCTCGGACTCCGAGCACCTCGGGAAGCTGCTGGCCGCCGCGGTGCCGAGCTATCTGCTCCCGCATCCCCTGGTGCGGCTGGACGCGCTTCCGCTGACCCCGCACGGCAAGACCGACCGGCCCGCGCTCGCGGCCCGGCCGCTGGACCAACCGACCGAGCAGAACGGCGGCTTCCGCAACGACGTCGAGCGGGTGCTGGCCGAGGTGTGGGCCAAGGTGCTCGGCCTGGCCGCGGTGGGCCGGGCCGACAGCTTCTTCGATCTCGGCGGCGACTCCATCCTGGCGATGCGCGCCGCGGCGGAGGCACGCCGACGGGGTGTGCGGCTGGTGGCCGAGGACTTCTTCGAGACCGACATCCTGCACGAGCTGGCCCAGTCACTGCTGGAGTCCATCGCGACGCGAACGGGGCGTGAGGGCCGATGAGCAGGTCCGTCGCGCTGGTCGAGGTGCCGCTGTATCCGAACACCCTGCCGCTGGCCTCCGGTTATCTGCAGGCGTACGCCCAGCAGGACCCGCGGATCGCCGAGGAGTACTCCTTCGTGATCCACTCCCGGGCGGTGTCGCATCCCGAGCGGGAGCTGATCCGCGAGCTCGTCGAGCTGGACTGCGAGGTCTACGCGATGAGCTGCTACCTGTGGAACATGCGCCGGATCAGCGTGGTGCTGGCCGCGCTGCGCGAGGCCCGGCCGTCGGCCCGGTTCATCCTCGGCGGCCCGCAGGTGATGAACCGGATCACCGAGTACATCGACGCGAGCATGACCGACGTCGTCGTCGCCGACTCGGAGGGCGAGATCATCTTCTCCGAGTACCTGCGCGAGCTGCTCGGCGAGGACCCGGATCTCGCCCGGGTGCCCGGCATCAGCTTCTGGCGTGACGGCACGCTGGTCACCACGCCCGCACCCGACCGCATCAAGGATCTCGACGAGATTCCCTCGCCTTTCGCCGCGGGCGTGTTCGACGGCGCGGACTACGCCTTCGCCGTGGTCGAGACCAACCGCGGGTGCCCGTTCCGGTGCAGCTACTGCTACTGGGGCGCGGCCACCAACGACAAGGTGCACCGGTGGGAGCTGACCCGGGTCCGGGACGACCTGACGTGGCTGTCCGAGCACGGCGTCGAGAGCATCTTCCTGGCCGACGCCAACTGGGGCGCGCTGCCGAGGGACGTGGAGCTGACCCGGCATCTGGTGGAGTGCAAGCAGCGCAACGGCTATCCGATGATGGTCAGCATGCAGGCGGCCAAGAACCGCCCGGACCGGGTCACCGACATCACCGAGATCCTGGTGGCCGGCGGCATGCTGACCAGCCAGCCGGTGTCGCTGCAGACCGTCAGCCCGGCCACCCTGGCCATGGTCGACCGGTCGAACATCAAGGAGTCGACCTACGTCGAGCTGCAGCAGAAGCTGCACGAGAAGGAGATCAGCTCCTACACCGAGCTGATCTGGCCGCTGCCCGGGGAGACCCTGGACTCGTTCCGCGAGGGCATCGGCAAGCTGTGCCGGATCGGCGCGGACGTGGTGGTCACCTACCCGCAGCTGCTGCTGCCCAACACGCCGATGGAACGGCAGGCCGAGGTGCTCGGCATCAAGAAGGTCCGCGTGAACGACACCGTCTCCGAGGCGGACGTGGTCGTGGAGACCAAGTGGGTGAACCGACAGGACTACGAGCTGGGGCTGTGGTTCTACTACGCGGTCGTCGTGGCCTACAACGCGCGCGGCGCCTACTACACCGCGCGCTACCTGGACTCGGTCGGCGACCAGGATCACGAGACGTTCCTGGAGAACGTGGCGCGCTGGTTCCGCGCGCACGCCGACACCGAGCTCTGCGCCTTCCTCGCCCGTTCCATCGCCACGCTGGACAACTACGACATCAACAACGTCGGCAAGGTGCTGCACATGGTGATGCACTCGCACCGCGCCGAAGTGGACCGGCTGCTGCGCGACTACGTCCGCTCGCTGCCACGGTGGCGGGAGGATCCGCTGCTGCGGGCGATCTTCGAGATCGACCTGCTCGCCCGGCCCTACGTCTACCGCGAACCGCTGAGCCTGCCGGACGTCGCGCTGGACGAGGTCGCGGTGACCGACCACGGCCGCTACCACGTCACGGTGGACGCGCCGCGGGCGGCGGCGGAGTGGATCGGGGTGGAGCACACGCCGGACGGCGACCGGGCGAGCATGGTCATCGACCACCGCGGCCGGCGCAAGATGCCGTATCCGCGGCACCGCGACCTCGACCACAACGCCTCGTACTGCCAGGCGATGATGAACAGGATGCGCGACATCCTGCCGCAGTGGCGGGTCGCCGAGCCGGCCCGACCCGTCGCCGGGTGACCGGGGGACAGTGATGCGCGAGGAGATCCTGGCCGACGAGCACCGCGATTTCCGCGAGCTGGTGCGCACGTTCATCGCCCGGCGGATCGCTCCCCACTACGCGGCGTGGGAACGGCGCGGCGTGGCCGACCGCGAGGTGTGGCGGGCCGCCGGCGCGGCCGGCCTGCTCGGCATCGACATGCCGGCGGAGCACGGCGGCGGGGGCAGCGACGACTACCGGTTCCAGGCGATCCTGTCCGAGGAGCTGGCGCGGGCCGGCACGTACGCGCCGTGTCTGCCGCTGCACAACGAGATCGTCGGCTCCTACCTGCGCACGCTGGCCACGGCCGAGCAGCAACGACGCTGGCTGCCCGGGTTCTGCTCCGGGGACCTGGTCACGGCGCTGGCCATCACCGAGCCGGACGCGGGCAGCGACATCAGCGCCATGCGCACCACCGCCGTCGGGCGGGACGGCGGCTGGCAGCTCAACGGCAGCAAGACGTTCGTCTCCAACGGGCACAGCGCGGACCTGTATCTCGTCGTCGCGCTGACCCCGACCGACACGCGAACGGCCGCGCCCGCGCGCGGCACCTCGGCCAGCATGCTGGTGGTCGAGGCCGACCGGGCCGGGGTCAAACGCGGCCGGCTGATCGACAAGATCGGCATGAAGGCCCTGGACACCAGCGAGCTGTTCTTCGACGACGTGGCCGTGCCGGCGAGGAATCTGCTGGGCCGTCCGGGGCGGGCGTTCGGCTATCTCATGCGCAACCTGGTCCAGGAACGCATGTGGATCGGGATCTCCGCGCTGGCGGCGGCCGAGCGGGTGCTCGCCGAAACCCTGGAGTACGTGGGCAAACGCTCGGTGTTCGGGATGGCCGTCGGGCAGCACCAGAGCAACCGCCATCACCTGGCCGAGCTCGCCACCGCGGTCGAGGTCGCGCGCAGCCACTGCGACCGAGCGATCCTCGCGTACAACGATCGGCGGTTGAGCGCGGAGGACGCCGCGATGGTGAAGTGGTGGAACACCGAGCTGTGCCAGCAGGTCGTCACCCAGTGCCTGCAGCTGCACGGCGGGTACGGGTTCGTGCGCGAGTCCGTGGTGGCCCGCGCGTACCTGGACACGCGCGTGCAGACCATCTACGGCGGCACGACCGAGGTGATGAAGGAGATCATCAGTCATTCGCTGATCTGACCGGCTCGGGTCCGGTCCAGGGAGAAAGCGCGTCGGAAAAATGGTGTTGTCACGCTCGTGGTACCTGGCCTTCGAGCCGCGGCCGGACGCCCGGTTGCGGCTGTACTGCCTGCCCTGCGCGGGCGGCGGGGCTTCGATGTTCCGGACCTGGGCCGCTCGGCTGCCGGACTGGATCGAACTGCGCGCGGTGCGCCTGCCCGGCCGCCAGGGCCGGCACCGGGAACCCGCGTTCACGGACGCGGACACCGCCGTGGCGGCGCTGCTGGACGGGTTGGCGGACGACCTCACCGAGGACTACGCGTTCTTCGGGCACAGCATGGGCGCGCTGCTGGCGTACCGGATGACCAGGGAGCTGGTGCGCACCGGCGGCCCGCTGCCGCGTCTGGTGGCCGCCGCGTCGTGGCCGCCGGTCGGTGCGGCAGCCACGACCATGCCGGATCCCGCCGCCGGCGAGGAGGAGTTCGCCGAGGACGTGCGCAGGCTGGGCGGCGTGCCGGACGAGATACTGGCCGACCCGGCCGTGTTCCGCGCGGTGCTGCCGATGCTGCGCGCCGACTTCGCGCTCTGCCGCAGCTACTCCTACCGACCCGGGCCACCGCTCGACCTGCCGGTCATCGCCATGGGGGGCGAGCGGGACTGGGTCACCCCGCCGGACCTGATGCGCACGTGGGCGCCCGAGTCGACGGATTTCCGCGGCCTGCACCTGTATCCGGGCGGGCACTTTTTCCTGCGCGAGGAGGAGCCCGCACTGGTCGACCTCGTCGTGCGGACCATCGAATCGGTGGACTCGCCCAGTTCCGCCGTTGGCTGAGGGAGCCTCATGTTCGTGCCCGGCCCGTACCACGCGCCCGAGGACCGGTGGCTGGTCGACCTCGTCCGCGGTCATCCGCTGGCGCAGTTGGCGAGCAACGGCGCCGGCGGCGCCGCGCCGCACATCACCCACGTGCCGATCATCGTGGACCCGGAGCTGGACGGACCGGTCGACAGACTGGTCGGGATCACGCTGTGGGGGCACATGAACCGGGCCAACCCGCACTGGGCCGCGCTGGGCGGGGCCGCGAACGTGGTGGCGACCTTCGCCGGCCCGAACGCCTACGTCTCCCCCGCCGTCTACCGGACCGCGCCCGCCGCGCCCACCTGGAACTTCACCTCGGTGCAGGTGCGCGGCGAGCTGCGCAAGGTCGAGTCGGCGGACGACACACTGGCCACCGTGCGGGCCACGGTGGCCGCCCTGGAGTCGAGATTCGGCGCGGGCTGGGACATGACGGGCTCGCTCGACTACTTCCGGCGCATCCTGCCCGGCGTCGGGGCGTTCCGGCTGCGGGTCGCCGAGGCCGACGGCATGTTCAAGCTCAGCCAGGAGCAGCAGCCGGCGATCCGTCGGCGCGTCCGGCACTCGTTCGGCGGCTGCGAGGCCACCCGGGCGGTCGCCGGCCTGATGGACCGGCTCCCGACCGAGTGAGGCGGTGGCTCAGGCCACCGCCCACTTGCCGTACCGGCGCAGCCCGTACAGCAGCGGGCGCCGCTCCGTGCGGGTGCTGACCCGGACGATCTCGCCGAACACCACCATGTGGTCGCCGACCGGCAGCGGCATGAGCACCCGGCAGTCGGCGATCGCGTGGGCGTCCCGGCGCAGGTGTGGCCCGCTGCTCTCGCCGTCGGACCACCAGGCGACCTGGTCGAACCGGTCCGGGTCGCCCGAGGCGAACAGCTCCGCGGTGGACCGGGCGTGCTCGTGCAACAGGTTCACCACGAACTCGCCGCGCGCGAGGATGG
>NZ_KK037166.1:10088744-10106579 GCF_000568255.1 Kutzneria sp. 744 | reverse complement strand
TCGCGCGGAACCCGTCCCGGGTCGCCCCGCCCGAGGGCGAGGCGGCCGGTCCCGACGACTCAGACATCCAGACCACGCATCCGCGCGAGGTACTCGTAGTGGCTGGGCAGCGTGTCGCGCAGCTGCGCGGCCCGGTCCCGGACGGCGGCGAACTCCTTCTGCGCGGCCCCCTGGTCGGTCAGGGCCAACGCGGCCGAGGCCGGCGTCCGGATGGCCCCGCCGCCCATCAGGATGCACATGTAGGAGTAGGGCGGCAGCCCGTGGTAGTACGGGTAGATCGTCTCGGTGTCCGGCAGCTGCGTCTGCCAGCACTCGATGCGCTCGGCCAGGCCGTCCGGCAGCGGGCGGGTCTTGGTGTCGCGCCAGTACTGGTTGTCGGCCCGCGCCGCGCCCCGGTAGTGGATCACCAGGAACTCGCGGATGCCGTCCATCACGTGCGCGACCGCGGAGTTGTACATGTCCCGGGACTTCGGGTTCCAGTCGGCCGCCGGGAAGTGCTTCACCAGCTGCTCGATGGCGTGGTGGATGAAGAAGATCCCGGTCGACTCCAGCGGCTCGACGAAGCCGCTGGACAGGCCGATGGCCACGCAGTTGTTCCGCCAGGACTCCTGGCTGCGGCCGATCCGCATGCGGATGTGGTTGGCCTCCACGTCCGCGGCCGCCGGGCCGACGAACTCGCGCAGCGTGCGCTCGGCCTCCTCGGGCGAGAGGTAGTCCTTGGCGTAGACGTACCCGGTGCCGACCCGACCGAACAGCGGGATGGTCCAGATCCAGCCGGCCTCCCGCGCGGTGGCCGTGGTGTTCGGCACGATGCCGCGCCGCTGCATGTCCAGCGGGACCTGGAGGGCGACCGCGCTGTCGTTGGGCAGAGTGTCCTGATAGGACACGAACGGCACACCGAGCGCCTTGTTCAGCAGCAGTCCCCGGAAACCGGTGCAGTCGACGAACAGGTCGCCGTGGATCTCGCCGTGCTCGGCGGTGACCACGTGCTCGATCCACCCGCGCTGGTCCAGCCGCACGTCCAGGACGTCGTCGACGACGTGCTCGACGCCGCGGTCCACCGCGTACCCGGTGAGGAACTTGGCCAGCAGCGCCGCCTCGAAGTGGTAGGCGTACGGGAACTGCGACTTGCCCTGGTGCTCGGACATGGTGCGGTTGGCGAGCTCGTCGCCCTCCTCCACGAAGTCCTCGTCGGCCAGCGTGCCGTCGAGGTGGCGCGGGCTGCGCCCGGCCTCGCACAGGTTGGGCATGACGAAGCAGTCGGTGTCGAAGCGGTCGGTCGGCGCGTCGTGCAGCCACCAGTCGGTCAGCGGAAAGCCGTAGACCGGGCGGATCTGCTCGAACGGCTGGTAGAAATGATGGCCGACATGCCGCCAGTTCTCGAAGCGGATGCCCAGCTTGTAGGTGGCGTTGCAGGCCGGCATCCAGTCCTGTTCCCGGAGGTTGAGGAACTGGAAGAAGTGCTGGATGTCGCTGAAGGTCGCCTCACCGACGCCGATGGTCCCGATTCTGCTCGATTCCACGACGGTGATCGAAAGCCGGTCGCCGAACGCGGTCTTCAGGTAGGCGGCGGTCATCCATCCCGCGGTGCCACCGCCGACGATCACCACCCTGTCCGGGGTCTTCGCAGTCACCACAGCACCTCAGCTCGAGTTCAGCCCGATATTCCGTCACAGGTCCGTGCGTACCCGCCGACCACGATGTCATCGGAAACTATCGGATTTCTATCATCGGGCAACACCGCTGACACGACAGAAGGCCCGTGCTATCGTCGGCCATCATCCTTGGGGGTTCCGCTCGTGTTGCGCCGCGCCCGATTCGCTGACTGAATCCGGGATCTACTCCCCCATTGCGTCAGAGAGGGCAATTTGATGGATGACAATCGAATTCGGAGCATCCTTGTCCTTGGCGGCGGCACGGCCGGCTGGATGTCCGCCTGCTACCTGAGCAAGGCGCTCGGGCCCGGCGTCGAGGTCACCGTGCTCGAGGCGCCCTCCATCTCGCGCATCCGGGTCGGCGAGGCCACCATTCCCAACCTGCACAAGGTCTTCTTCGACTTCCTGGGCATCGCCGAGGACGAGTGGATGCGGGAGTGCAACGCCAGCTACAAGGCCGCGGTCCGGTTCGTCAACTGGCGGACGCCGGGCGACGGCCAGGCCACGCCGCGGCGGCGTCCGGACGGCCGCCCCGACCACTTCGACCACCTGTTCGGCCAGCTGCCCGAGCACGAGAACCTGCCGCTGTCGCAGTACTGGGCGCACCGGCGCCTCAACGGCCTGACCGACGAACCCTTCGACCGCTCCTGCTACGTGCAGCCCGAGCTGCTGGACCGCAAGCTCTCGCCGAGGTTGATGGACGGCACGAAACTGGCCAGCTACGCCTGGCACTTCGACGCCGACCTGGTGGCCGACTTCCTCTGCCGGTTCGCCGTGCAGAAGCTGAACGTGACCCACGTCCAGGACGTGTTCACGCATGCCGACCTCGACCAGCGCGGCCACATCACGGCCGTCAACACCGAGTCCGGCCGCACGCTGGCCGCCGACCTGTTCATCGACTGCAGCGGCTTCCGCAGCGTGCTCATGGGCAAGGTCATGCAGGAGCCGTTCCTGGACATGAGCAAGCACCTGCTCAACGACCGCGCGGTGGCGCTGATGCTCCCGCACGACGACGAGAAGGTGGGCATCGAGCCGTACACCTCGTCGCTGGCCATGCGGTCGGGCTGGTCGTGGAAGATCCCGCTGCTCGGCCGGTTCGGCTCCGGCTACGTCTACTCCAGCCAGTTCACCTCCCAGGACGAGGCGGCCGAGGAGCTCTGCCGCATGTGGGACGTCGACCCGGCGGAGCAGACGTTCAACAACGTCCGGTTCCGGGTCGGCCGCAGCCGCCGGGCCTGGGTGCGCAACTGCGTCGCCATCGGCGTGTCCGCCATGTTCGTGGAGCCGCTGGAGTCGACCGGCCTGTACTTCAGTTACGCCTCGCTCTACCAGCTGGTGAAGCACTTCCCGGACAAGCGGTTCCGGCCGATCCTGGCCGACCGGTTCAACCGCGAGGTGGCGACCATGTACGACGACACCCGCGACTTCCTCCAGGCGCACTTCAGCCTGTCGCCGCGTGACGACTCCGAGTTCTGGCGGGCCTGCAAGGAGCTGCCGTTCGCGGACGGGTTCGCCGAGAAGGTCGAGATGTACAGGGCCGGGCTGCCGGTCGAACTGCCGGTCACCATCGACGACGGGCACTACTACGGCAATTTCGAGGCCGAGTTCCGCAACTTCTGGACCAACTCGAACTACTACTGCATCTTCGCCGGGCTCGGTTTCCTGCCCGAGCATCCGCTGCCGGTGCTCGAATTCCGCCCGGAGGCCGTCGATCGCGCGGAGCCGGTGTTCGCCGCGGTGCGCCGGCGCACGGAGGAGCTGGTCGCCACCGCCCCGACCATGCAGGCCTACCTGCGGCGCCTGCACCAGGGCACGTAGGCGGGCATCGGCGTCCTGCCGACGGGACAGCGACCGGGCGCACCTCTTCGACGTGGGAAGGTGACTGTGGAACCCAGGCGGGAACCGGGAAAACCGCCGATCTTCGCGGCGCCGCGCGGGTTGGACCTGGCGGACTCCTGCGCGTGGCTGCGGGCCACGCTGCCCGAACTGCGGGCCGTGCTGGACAGCGACGGGGCGCTGCTGGTGCGCGGGCTCGCGTTCGAGTCGGCGGCGGACTTCGGGCATCTGCGCGACGCGGTGATCAGCTCGCGCACGCCGTACCGGGAGCGGGCCACCCCGCGGTCGAGCTTCGGCGACGACGTGTTCTCGTCCACCGACTTCCCGGTCGACCAGGCATCATGCTGCACAACGAGAACAGCTACACGCTGAGCTTTCCCGGCACGATCATGTTCGGCTGCCTCACCGCGCCCGAGTCCGGCGGCGCGACGCCGGTGGCCGACTGCCGCAAGGTGCTCGCGGCCCTGCCCGACGAGCTGGTGCGGCGGTTCCGCGAGGTCGGCTGGGGCCTGGTGCGCAACTACACCGAGTACTTCGGGCTCGGCTGGCAGACGGCCTTCGGCACGGACGACCCGGACGAGGTGCTGCGGTACTGCGCGGCCAACGACATCGGCGCCTGTTGGGAGGCCAACGGGCGCCTGCGCACGGTGCAGCGGCGTTCGGCCCTGATCCGGCATCCCCGCCTCGACCATGAGGTGTGGTTCAACCACGTGGCCTTCTGGAGCGTGTGGTCGCTGGCCGAGGAGCTGCGCGCCTACCTGCTCGACGACCTGGCGGCGGACGAGCTGCCGTACAACACGATGTTCGGCGACGGCAAGCCGCTGACCGAGCAGGACGTCGAGGCGCTGGCGCGCGCCTACGACGCGGCCACGCTGCGGGAGACCTGGCAGGCGGGCGACGTGATCCTGGTCGACAACCTGCTCGCGGCCCACGGCCGGGACCCCTACCGCGGCGACCGGATGATCCTGGTGGCCATGGGCGAGCCGGTCGACCTCACCGACTGCGCGCCGACCGTCCCGCCCGCGCCGACTCTCGATTCCCGCTGACCCGTTCTCACCCAGCCATGCGGAGCGCACGATGACGAACTCGACGGACGACGCGGCGGCGACCGAGACCGGCCGGCCGGGGCTGCTGCGCGTCGAGGCGCCCTCGGACATCCCCCTCGCGCGGCACGTGGCCGAGCACCGCGCCGAGCTGGAGTCCGCGCTGCTGCGGCACGGCGCGGTGCTGCTGCGCGGTTTCGCCGAGGCGGACAGCGACCATCTGTCCGAGGTGGTGCGCGCGTTCTCCGGCGAGCCGCTGGCCTACGGCGAGCGGTCGTCGCCGCGGTCGGAGGTGTCCACCGGCGTGTACACGTCGACCGACTATCCGGCGCAGCACGCCATCCAGATGCACAACGAGAGCTCGTACACCAACACCTGGCCGCTGCACCTGTACTTCCTGTGCCAGCAGCCGCCGGCCGAGGGCGGGGAGACGCCGATCGCCGACTCGCGCGCGCTGCTGGCCACCCTGTCCGACCGGACGCGCGAGCTGTTCCGGGAACGCGGCTGGATGTACGTGCGCAACATCGGCGGCGGGCTCGGCCTGTCCGTGCGGGACGTGTTCCAGACCGAGGACATGACCGAGATCGAGGCGTACTGCCGGCGCAACGGCATTCAGGTCACGAGGGTCGACGACGACCGGCTGCGGCTCTCGGCGCGCCGGGATGCGATCCGCACGCATCCGCGATCCGGCGCGGAGGTGTGGTTCAACCACATCTCGTTCTTCAACGTCTTCTCCATGGACGAGGAGATCCGCACCGGCCTGCTGGAGCTCTACGGCGAGAACTTCCTGCCGACGCACACCTACTTCGGCGACGGCTCGCCGATCCCGGCGGAGGTGATCGCCGAGATCCTGGACGCCTATCGGCGCAACAGCATCGTGTTTCCCTGGCAGCGCGGGGACCTGCTGATCGTGGACAACATGCTGATGTCGCACGGACGGCGCCCGTACCGGGGCGCCCGGCAGATCCGGGTCTCCATGGCCCAGCCCGTCCACCGCGACCGCTGAGACGCGTCGTCCCGGGTTCGGGCTAGGACCGGCGTGCGAGGGCGGCCAGGTCGGGCTTGCCCCGGTCGGTGGTGGGCAGTTCGCTGAGGAACACCACCTCGCCGGGCACCATGTGCCGGGGCAGCCGGTCCAGCAGGAAGGCCCGCAGCGACGCCTTGCTCGGCCTCGGCATCGCCGGCACGACATAGGCCACCAGCGCCGGTTCGACGCCGGCCGTCGCGGTCACCACGCAGTCGACGACACCCTGATGCGCCAGCAGGTTCGCGCGCACCTCACCCGGTTCCACGCGGTAGCCGGCGATCTGCACCTGCTCGTCGCGCCGGCCGACGAAGCGCAGCGCCCCGGACGGATCCACGCTGACCCAGTCGCCGGTGCGGTAGCCGCGCCCCGCGCCGTCAACCTGGACGAAGCGCCGCGCCGTCAGGTCGGGATCGCCGAGATAGCCACGGGCGACCGAGGCTCCGCACACGATCAACTCACCGCGCCGGCCCGGGGCCAGTGGCACGATTCCGTCGCCATTGTCGACGCGCAGGTCGACGCCGTCCACGGGGAAACCGATCGGCAAGTCGCCCGGCTCACGCACATCCGCGGCGTCGATCTCGTGATACGTCACCGCGACCGCGGTTTCGGTGGGGCCGTACCGGTTGAACAGCCGGACCCCGGGCAGTGCCTCCCGGACACCGCGCGCCAGCGAGCTCGGCAGCCGGTCGCCGCCGCAGATCACGTAGCGCAGGCTGGTCGCCCGGGCGAACGCCGGCTCGGCCAGCAGCAGCGGAAGCATGGCGGGCGGCAGGCGGACGGCGACGATGTCCTGCTCGACCAAAGTCCGGACGATGGCCCGCGGGTCGAGGTGCGCGCCTTCGTCGAGGAAGACCACGGTGGCCCCGGCGGACAGCGGCCAGAAGAAGTCGGTCATGGCCGCGTCGAAGGTGACGGGAGCCATCTGGAGCAGCCGTTCGCCGGGCGCGAGCGGGAGCTGCGCGCGCAGCCAGGCGATGTGCCGGGCGAGGTTGCGGTGCTCGACGACCACGCCGCGCGGGGCGCCGGTCGAGCCGGAGGTGTAGACGACGTACGCCGCCGCGCTGTCCTCGACGGGCTCCGCTTCGGAGGCTTCGTCGGTGCTCGCGTCGAGGTCGAGAACCATGGTGTCGCCGGTGAACCGGGCGCTGGTCGGACCGTGCACCAGCACGCAGCGCGGCGCGGCGTCGGCGATGACGGCGGCGACACGGGCGGGCGGGTCGGCGATGCCGAGCGGCAGGTAGGCGGCGCCGGCGCGGAGCACGCCGAGGATCCCGACCGCCAGATCGGGGCCACGGGCCAGAAACAGGCCCACGCGGTCGTCGCGGCCGACGCCGGCGGCGACCAGCCGGGCGGCCAGCCGGTCCGCGGCGTCGGCCAGTTCGCCGTAGCGCAGCGAGCCGGTTCCGCCCGCGCAGGCGAGCTTGTACGGCAGGCGCCGCGCGATTTCCTCGACCGGCTCGTGCAGCGGAACGCCGTCGGCCATGACCGTCCCCTCTTCCCCGCTCGTCCCGTCGACGGGACAGCGGGGCGAATTCACGTGCCTTGACAGCGGGAGTGGGCACTGGAAGGCTCGGACAACAGAGTCGATTGTTATCGAACTTCGCTCAAATAGCCAGCCGATAGGCAGCCGGCCCGCGCGTGACCGAAGACCGGTCCCGGTTTCCATGGAATTCCTCGGAGAACAGCGATGATGACGGTCGTCGAACGATGGAACATTCACCCTGAATACGACTGGCTGCGCGGGCGGCGCCCCGATTCACCGATCGAGTTCAACGAGAAAAAGGGCGCCTGGGATGTGTTCGGCCATGCCGAGTGCCAGACCGCTCTCGGCAACTACAAGGTATTCTCGTCGCAGATCGCGCATCTGCTCCCGGTGACCGTCGAATCCGATCTCATGGAGGGCGACCTCTCCCAGACGGACCCGCCGAAGCACCGCAAGCTGCGCAATCTGCTGACCCCGTACTTCACGCCGGCGCTGATCTCGGCGATGGAGCCGCGAATCGTCACGATCGTCAAGGAACTGCTGGACGAGGTGGACGGCCGGCCCGAGATCGAGCTGGTCGCCGACCTGGCCTATCCGCTGCCGGTGATCGTGATCTGCGAGCTGCTCGGCATCCCGGCCGGCGACCGCGCCATGTTCAAGGGCTGGGCCGACAACATCATCGAGAGCTTCAGCGGCATGCAGTTCCTCGACGAGGAGGAGGGGCAGAAGGACGTCGACGAGGGCACCGAGCGGATGCAGCCGATGCTGCGCTACATCCGCGAGCACCTCGACGAGCGCCGCCGCCACCCCCGCGAGGACCTGCTCACCCACCTGGCCACGGCCGAGGTCGACGGCGAGCGCCTCACCAGGAACGAGGCCGTGACCATCGCGATCATCATGTTGATCACCGGCCACATGACCACGTCGATGGTGCTGGGCAACACGTTGCTGTGCCTGGACGCCTATCCGGAGCAGGCGGCGCGGGTGCGCGCGGACCGCTCCCTGGTGCCCGGCTCGATCGAGGAGGCCATGCGGCTGCTGTCGCCGGCCACCGTGCTGCCGCGGTCCACCGCCGTGGACACCACCATCGCCGGCCGGGACGTGCCCAAGGACCAGCTGATCTTCCTGTGGCTGGCCGCGGCCAACCGGGATCCGGCCGTGTTCGACGCGCCCGACGAGTACCGCCCCGAGCGCGACCCCAACCCGCACCTCGGCTTCGGCCGCGGCATCCACTACTGCCTCGGCGCGGGTCTGGCCCGGCTGGAGGCGAAGATCGCGCTCAACGACCTGTTCGACCGCTTCGCCGTGCTGCGCGCCGATCCGGCCTCTCCCCCGACCATGTTCCCCACCGAGGACATGATCGGTGTCAACCGCCTCCCGCTGCACACCCAGTAGCCCCGCACCACCGACTCGACGCCAGAACGGGAGCCAGGACGATGACACCGTCGCCGCGGCAGCTGTCGGCGGGCTACGTGCCCGCACAGATCCTCTACGTCACCGCGGAACTGGGCATCGCGGACGCCCTGGCCGACGGCGCGCCGGACAGCCGGACCGTGGCCGAGCGGACGGGCGCCGACCCGGCCGCGGTCCGCCGGCTGCTGCGGGCGCTGGTCGGCCTCGGCGTGGCCGTGCAGCACGACGCCGACCGGTTCGGGCTGACCGAGTTCGGCGAGCTGCTGCGCTCGGACGTGCCCGACTCGGCCCGCGACGACATCGTCCTGTCGGTCACGCCGGGACTCTGGCGGGCCTGGGGCGACCTGAAGCGGGTCATCCAGACCGGCGCGCCCGGCCGCGCCACCGACGACGGGCTCACCGCCCGCGAGGTGATCATGCGCGATCCCGTGCTCGGCGCCAGCTGGCGCGCGGGCAAGGCGAGCAGCGCCAAGGAGTTCGCCGACGGCGTCGGCAAGGTCTACGACTTCTCCGGGTTCGGCACGATCGCGGCCTACTGCGGGGACGAGGGCACGCTGATCGCCGCGATCCTGAGCTCGGCGCCCGGTCCGCGGGCCGTGGTCTACGACCGTCCCGAGGCGTTCGAGCGCACGCTGGCCACGCTCACCGCGGCCGGCGTCGCCGACCGCTGCGAGCTCCAGCCGGGCGACGTCGCCGAGTCCGTTCCGGCCGGTGCCGACGCCTACCTGCTCAGCCACATCATCCGCGACCACACCGACGACAAGGCCGTCGCCATCCTGCGCAACTGCCGCGCGGCCATGGCGGCGAACTCGCGGCTGCTGCTCGTGGAGACGGTGATGCCGGCCGTGATCGCGGCCGAGCACTCGGCCACCTACGGCCTGACCGACCTGAACAACCTCGTCTACACCGGGGGAACCGAACGCGACGAGGCGGAGTACCGCGCCCTGCTCGCCGCCGCGGGGCTGGAGCTCGTGTCGCTGACCGACGTGCCCACCCTCAACGGCCTGCCCAACTACAACATCATCGACGTCGTCGCGGCGGGCTGACGGTGAGTCCGGTGGAGTACCGCATCCTGGGTCCGGTCGAGGTGCGGACCGGCGCGGGCCGGATCCGCCTGGCCGGCGTGAAGCAGCGGACCATGCTCACCGCGTTGCTGCTGGCGACCGGGAAGTTCCTGTCCGAGCGGGAGCTGAACCGGCTGCTGTGGGGCAGCCGGCCCCCGGCGACGTGCGACGCGCAGATCTACAACCACATCTCGCGGCTGCGCAAGGCGCTGGGCGCGGGCGTGATCACCGCCCGGCGCGGGCCCGCGTACCAGCTGAGCACCGACGGCGCCTCGTTCGATCTCGCCGAGTTCGAGGCGCTCGCCGCGCGTGGGCAGGTGGCGCTGCGGGCGGGCCGCTGGGAGGACGCGAGCGGACTGCTCCGGGCCGGGCTGGCGCGCTGGCGCGGCCCCGCGCTCGCGGACGTCTCCGAGCACCTCGCCACGCCGAGGGCCCCGTCGCCTGGGAGGAGATCCGCGTCAACGCGGGGGAGAGCCTGATCGAGGCCGAACTGGCCATGGGCCGGCACACCCAGGTGCTGCCCGAGCTGACCAGCCTGGTCGCCCGGCATCCGCTGCGCGAGCGGTTCCGAGCCCAGCTCATGACCACGCTGTACCGGTGCGACCGCCAGGCCGAGGCGCTGGCCGTCTACGAGCAGAGCAGGCGGCTGCTGGCGGACGAGCTCGGCATCGAGCCGGGGCTGCGCCTGCGCGACGTGCACCACGCCATCCTGACCGCGGACCCGGCCCTGCGCTGCCCGGCCTGACCGGGCTCGCCCCGCCCCGACGCACTTCGGACCCGGCTCGGCCTCACGGCCGAGCCGGGTCCGTTGGTCGGTCCGTTGGGTCAGTCGGCCGCCATGGCCTCGCGCAGGCTCTTCGGGCGCATGTCCGTCCAGTTCTGCTCGACGTAGGCCAGGCACCGGTCGCGCCGGTCGGCGCCGAACACGACCCGCCAGCCGTCCGGAACCGGCGCGAAGGCCGGCCACAGCGAGTGCTGGTCCTCGTCGTTGACCAGCACCTGGAACTGGCCGTCCTCGTCGTCGAACGGGTTGGCGCTCATGCCCGGACTCCTTCGTGTGTCGGTCAACTCTTGCGTCGCTCGATGGAACTGACGATCTCGCCGCTGCGGGTGGCGAGGTTGGACAGCAGCGAGGAAGACAGCCCGTGGGTGTGCTCGGTGCCGCCCTGCAGGTAGATGCCGCAGCGCAGGTCCGGGGTGGTCACCATGCGGTAGTCCCGGTCGACCTGCCAGCGCCCCTCGGCGTCCTGCACGCAGTGCTCGGCGAGCTCGCCCAGCAGGTCCCCCGGGTCCATCGGGTCGTACCCCGTCGCGCACACCAGCACGTCGACGTCCAGGTCGTAGGACTCCTCCCTGGCCATCGAGTACACGGTGACGCGGGTGTCGTCGGCGATGCGCTTGGCCCCGACGACATGGGCCAGGTTGACGAAGTTCAGCCGCGGCGCGCCGGCCACCTCGTCGTCGTAGCCACGCCGGTAGAGGTCCCTGATCACCTCGTCGTCCACCACCGAGTAGTTGGTGTTGCGGTGGTAGCGCCAGAACGCGTCCTTGGCCTGCTTGGACCCGTCGAAGTAGTCGTCGACCGCGGCCGGGTCGAAGATCTGGTTGGCGAACGGGGTGTTGTCGGCGACGACGTAGCCGTAGGACGGCATGATCGCGTGCACGACCGTGTCCGGCCGGTTGTCGTGCAGGAACCGGACGATCTCGGCCGCGCTCTGGCCGCCGCCGGCCACGGCGACCCGGCGCAGGCTGCGCGGATCGCGGTCGCGGAAGTGGTCGAGGAACCGGGAGCTGTGCCAGACGAACTCGTCGCTCTGCACGCCGGCCGGCATGCGCGGCACGAGCCCGGTGGAGATGACGATGTTGCGGGCCTCGACCGTCCTGGTCGCCTCGGGCGTGGACACGTCGACCAGGACGCTGTCCACCGGACGGCCGGGGCCCGGCCTGATCGCCGTCACCTCGCTGTCGTAGCTCACCTCGTGGGCCAGCTTCGACTCGGCCCATTCCAGATAGTCGTGGAACTCGCGCCGGGTGGGGAAGAAGTCGTGGTTGTTGGCGAACCGGACCAGCCGCCCCCGCTCGTGCAGGAAGGACACGAAGCTGAAGCGCGAGGCCGGATTGCGGAAGGTGGCCAGGTCCTTGAGAAACGACACCTGCATCTTGGCGGCCGGCAGCAGCATGCCCTGGTGCCAGCTGATCGACGCGCGCCGTTCGAAGAACGCCGACGTCAGCGCGGCCGGGCTCTCCTCAAGCGCCACCGCGAGCGAGAGGTTGGCCGGCCCGAAACCGACGCCGACGACGTCGTGGGTCGGCGATTCACCGGCGTGCGCCACGGTCATCCCCTCAGCTCGGCGTCGATGATCCGGCAGATCTCGGCGGCGGGGCCGGGCCGGTAGAGCTCCTCGTGCGCGCTGACGATGTCGTGCTGCCGGATGGCTCCCGTCACGTGCGGGCGCCACCGGTCCGCCGACGACCCGCGCGATTTCGGCACCGCGTTGAACAGCACCACGTCCCCTCGATAGCTCGGCGAGGTGAAGTCGCGCATCAGCTTGGTCTGGTTGACCAGCACAGCCACCGCGTTCTCCACGGCCTCCCGCTGGTCCGCGCCGTCCGCGACGCCGACCAGGTGCTCGGTGTAGTGGTCGCGGATCGCGGCCTCGGTCGGCGGCCCCTGCTCCATCAGGTAGTCGGCGGGCGCGCCGTCCAGCAGGGCCAGCAGCGCCACTTCGTGGCCACGGTGCTGGAGTTCGGCGGCCACCGCGTGCGCGAGCGTGCCGCCGAAGGACAGCCCCATCAGGTGGAACGGCCCGGTCGGCTGGATCGCCAGGATCTCGTCGGCGTAGTCGGCGACCATCGCGTCGATCGAGTCCGGCAGGGCGGTCTTGCCGTCGAAGCCCTTGGCCTGGATGCCGTAGGCCGGGCGGTCCGCCGGCAGCAGCGCGGCCAGACCGAGGTACGGCCAGCAGGTGCCGCCGCCCGGATGGATCAGCCACAGCGGTTCCCGTGCGCCGCCGGTCCTGATCGGCAGCACGGGCGCGAGCGGGTCCTCGGTCACCACGGGTTCGCCACCGGGGACCAGGGTGGCGGCGAGGCCGGCGACCGTGCGGTGCTCGAAGACCAAGCGGATCGGGACCTCGATGCCGAGCACCGCCAGAATCCGGTTGACCAGCCGGGCGACCAGCAGGGAATGCCCGCCGAGGGCGAGGAAGTCCTCGTCCACGCCGACCCGGTCCAGCCCGAGCACCTCGGCGAACAGCCCGCACAGGATCTGTTCGCGGGCGGTGCGCGGGGCCCGCCCGGTCGGCCGGTCCGCACGGTCCGGCGCGGGTAGCCGCCGCTTGTCCACCTTCGCGTTGGGGGTGAGCGGGATGTCGTCGATCAGGACCAGGGCGGCGGGCACCATGTGCGCCGGCAGCCGCTCGCGCAGCCGTTCACGTAGGGCACCGGTCAGTCCGGGCTCCGGCACGCCCTCGGGCACGACGTAGCCGACCAGGCGCCGATCTCCCCCGTTCTCGTCCACCGTCACCAGGGCGCGGGCCACGCCGGGCAGCGCGACCAGCGCGCCTTCGACCTCGCCGGGCTCGATGCGGTGCCCGCGGATGTTGATCTGGTCGTCGGCCCGGCCGTGGAACATCAGCTCGTCACGGTCGTTCCACGCCACCAGGTCGCCGGTGCGGTACATGCGCTCCCCGGCCGCCCCGAACGGGCAGGCCACGAAGGCCCCCGCGGTCAGCCCCGGCCGGCCCGTGTACCCGCGGGCCAGGCCGATGCCGGCGATGTACAGCTCGCCGACCGCGCCCTGGGGCACCGGGCGCAGCGCGCCGTCCAGCACGTAGACCCGGCAGCCGGGGATCGGCCGGCCGATCGGGGGCACGCCGCCGGTCAGCGGCGCGCTCATGGTGACCGCGGCCGAGGTCTCGGTCTGGCCGTAGATGTTGATCATCCGGCGGCCACGGGCCCACGCGGCCATCAGGTCCGGCGGCAGCGCCTCGCCGCCGGTGGCCAGCGACCGCAGCGTGGGCACGGCGTCGGGCGACATCAGGGCCAGCGCCGAGTTGGGGATCGAGGCGTGCGTGATTCGGCCCGCGTTGAGCGTGCCGGTCAGCGCGGCGCCGGGGGCGAGGTCCTCCTCGCCGGCGAAGACCAGGCAGGCCCCGGAGAACAGCGCGGTGAACATCTCGCACAGCGACACGTCGAAGGCCGGCGAGAGCACCTGCAGCACCCGGGAGCCGGCCGACGCCGCCAGCCGCTCCACGTGGGCGGCGGCCATCGCGGCCACGCCCCGGTGGGTGACGGCGACGCCCTTGGGCTGCCCGGTCGAGCCGGACGTGTAGAAGATGAACGCGGTGTTGTCCACCGCCACGGCGCCGTCCTCGACCGGCGCCACGGTCTCCGGTTCGCCGGCGGTGAGTTCGTCGACCCGCAGGATGTCCGGGACGAGCCCGGCCAGCGGCGCCGCCGTCGTCCGGTCGGCGATGGCCAGGTGGGCGCCGGAGTCCGACATCAGGTAGCCGACGCGTTCCGCCGGCTCGGCGGGCCGATGGGCAGGTACGCGCCGCCGGCCTTGGCCACCGCGAGCAGCGCCGTCGCCAACTCGGGCGAGCGCCGCACCATCACGGCCACCACGGACTCGGGCCCCACCCCGCGCCGGACGAGTTCGGCGCCAGGCGCTCGGACCGGGCCCGCAGGTCCCGATAGGTCAGTTCCTGGTCCGCGTAGGCCACGGCGACCGCGTCCGGGCTGGCCACCGCCTGGGCTTCGAACAGTTCCCAGATGGTCCGCGCGGGTGGCGGCGGCGCGGTCACGTTGAGCCCCGTCAGCAGATGCTCCCGCTCGGCGGCGTCGAGCCCGTCAAGCCGGCCGAGCGGCAGGTCCGGATCGGTGGTGATCCGGTCGAGCACCCGCCCGAACAACGCCGCGATGCGATCGACGTGGGCATCGTCGAAGGCCGAGCGCCGGTACGCGATGGCGATGCGCGGGTAGGGATCGGCGATCGCCGCCACGCCCAACGGGTAGTGCGTGCCGTCCTCCGAGGTCACGCCGGTGACCGAGACACCGGCCGCCGTGCCGGCCGCGCCGACGTCCGCGCCGTCGACCGGATAGGACTCGAACACCGTGACCGTGTCGAACAGCATCGGCAGCCCGACGGTCCGCTGGATGTCGGTCAGGCCCCAGTGATGGTGCTCCAACAGGGCGCCCTGCCGTTGTTGAAGCCCCCGCAGCAGCCCGCGCAGGGTTTCCGCGGGACGGCAGGTGACCCGGACCGGGACGGTGTTGATGAACATCCCGATGGTGGCGTCCGCACCGGGCAGGTCGGCGGGCCGGCCGGACACCGTGGTGCCGAAGACGACGTCGTCCCGGCCGGTGAGCGTGGCGAGCACGATCCCCCATGCGCCCTGCACCACCGTGTTCATGGTGACGCCGAGTTCCGCTGCGCGCCGGGCGAGCTCGCGGGCGGCGCGCAGCGGCACCTCGCGCTGGCCCGTGCCGGCCTCGGTGTCCGACCGGTCGTCCGGGGCCAGCAGGGTCGGTTCACGCACTCCGTCGAGCTCGCTCGCCCAGGCCCCGGCCGTGGCGTCCGCGTCCCGGTCCCGCAGCCAGCGCAGGAAGTCGCGATACCGCGGGGGCGCCGGCAGCGCCGAGGCATCGCCGTTCGATCCGTACAACTTGAGCAGGTCCTGCACCAGCAGCGGCAGCGACCAGCCGTCCAGCAGCACGTGGTGGGTGGTGAGCACCAGTTCGGCGGCGGCCGGGCCGGTCAGCACCAGCGTCATGCGCACCAGCGGCGGGACGGCCGGATCGAAGTACTCGGCCCGGTCCTCGGCCAGCACCCGGGCCCGCTCCGCTTCGCGGTCGTCCGGGGCCAGCTCCCGCAGGTCGGCCAGGCGCCAGGGCAGGGCGACCTTGCCCGGCACCAGCTGCACCCACTCGCCGCGCGCGTCGCTGACGAACGCGACCCGCAGGTTGGCGTGCCGGTCCAGCAGCGCCTGGCCGGCCGCGCGCATGCGGTCCGGGTCGACCTCGCCGGTCAGCCGGAGCACCCGCTGCACGTGGTAGGCGTCGAAGGTCCGCCCGGCCAGCTTCGACGGGAACAACAGGGCCCGACTGCAACGGCGTCGGCGGCCAGATGTCGGCCAGGCCCGGGTAGTTGCGCTGCCAGGCGTCGATCTCGCCCTGGTGCACGGCGACCAGCGGGACGTCCGAGGTGGTCAGGCCGGCGGCGTCCGGTGCGGTGAGCCGGCCGGCCAGCTCCGCCAGCGCCGTCTGCCACAGCTCGACCAGTTCGCCGACCTCGTCCCGGCTCAGCACGCCGGTCGGGAAGCCGAAGCGGGCGACGACCGCGGGGCCGCTGTCGTCCTCGGCGACGTAGGCGTTCACCTCGACGGCCGACAGCACCGCCATGTCCGGGTCGAACTCGGTGACCATGTCGGCCGCCTCCGCGACCTCGGTCCAGCCGAGGCCCCGCAGGCGTCGCGGCGTGTCCGCGACGGAGAACCGGCCGAGGTAGTTGAAGGTCACCTGGCCGTCCGGGTACTGCTCCAGCGTTTCCCGGGTCTCGTCGTTGAGATGGCGCAGCAGCCCGTAGCCGAGGCCCTTGTCCGGGATCGCCCGCAGCCGCTGCTTGACCGCCTTGATCGCGGCGTCCACGGCCGAGGCGCGCTCGGCGTCGGGGATGTCCACCCGCACCGGGAAGGCGCTGGTGAACCAGCCCACCGTGCGGGACACGTCCGCGCCGGGCACGACCGCCTCTTCCCGGCCATGCCCTTCGACGCGCAGCAGAACCGAGGATTCGTCGACACCGCGCGTGCGACGCCACCGGGTGAGGGCCAGGGCCAGCGCGGCCATCAGGCCCTCGGCGATCCCGCACCGGTAGACCACGGGCAGCTGGGCGAGCAGGGTGTCGGCGACCGACGCCGGGAGCCGCACGTCGAGCTGGTCCAGGGTGGCGCGCACGTCGACGCCCGCGTCGAGCGGCCGACTGCCCAGCACCGGATCCGGTCCGTCCACAATGGACTCCCAGAGCGGCAGCTCGGCCATGCGCCCGGTGGTCGTCGCCTCGTCGAGCAGCGCGTGGGCCCACCGACGCAGCGAGGTCGGCACCGCCGGCAGCCGCGGCGTCCGCCCGGCCCGCACGCTCTGCCAGGCCGAAGCCAGGTCCGGCAGCAGGATCCGCCAGGACACGCCGTCCACCACGAGGTGGTGGGCGACGATGATCAACCGGTCCGGCTCGGCCCAGACGAACTGCGCCATCACGCCCTTGGTCGGGTTCAGCCGGCCGATCGCGTCGTCGAGTTCCCGCTGGAGGTCGGCCCCGAGGCCGGCCCGACGCAGCAGCGGCGCCACCTCCACGGAGCCGGCCGGCTGCACCCGCAGGCCGCCGGACACGAGGCGGGACCGCAGCGCGTCGTGCCGGTCCACCACCGCGGTGAGCGTGGCCAGCAGGCCCGCCTCGTCGATGTCGGCGGGCAGGTCCACGATCGTGAACATCGAGAACCGGCGGATCTTCTTCTGCTCGACCAGGCGGGCGCCCATGGGCGTCAGCGGCATCCAGCCGACGCCGTCGTCCTCGGGTCGCGCCGCGGCGACGGCCTGGTCGGCCTTGTCGGCCACCCGTGCGGCCAGTTCGGCCACGGTGCGCAGCTCGAAGATCTCCCTCGGCGCGATCTCGACGCCTCGCGCGCGGGCCCGGGTGGCCAGCTGGATCGAGCGGATGCTGTCGCCGCCCATGGTGAAGAAGTCGTCGTCGATGCCGATCCGGTCCACGCCGAGCAGGTCGCGTAGAGCTCGGCGAGCACACGTTCGGCGTCCGTCCGCGGGGCCCTGATCTCCCGCCGTCGTCGTCGGTTCGGGCAGCGCGGCGCGGTCCACGGTCCCGTCCGGCCCGAGCGGCAGCTCGTCCATGATCACGAACGTGGCCGGGGCCAGGGTGTCCGGCAGCGTCCTGGCAAGGAACTCACGGAGCTCCACAGTGGACAGACCGGGGCCGAACTCCAGCATGTCGGCCGCCTCGGGGCGGACCGCCACCTCGACGTAGCCGACGATGCGCGACTCCGAGTCGCCGGTCTGCTGGACGAGCGCGGCCGACCGGGCCACCCGGGGATGCGCGGCCAGCGCGGCCTCGACCAGCGCGAGGTCCGAACCGTCGCTTGTGGACAGTGCGGTCCGGTCCGCGGCGGACCACGCGTCGTCGCCACGGCGCAGGGCGGCGTCCGGATCGGCGAGCCCGTCGCGCAGCGTCAGGATCAGCGTGGCGGCGAACCGCTCGACCGTGGCCCGGTCGAACAGGTCGGTGCCGTAGACGGCGTGGCCCCGG
>NZ_KK037166.1:10080453-10084404 GCF_000568255.1 Kutzneria sp. 744 | reverse complement strand
CCGCGACGACCGCGATCGGGTAGTGGGAGCCGCCGTGCGGGCTCAGCCCGGTGACGGTCACGTCCGTCTCGGTGTTGGCCTCCAGCAGGCCGACGTGGTCGACCGGGAACGACTCGAACCCACGAAGGTGTCGAACAGCGGGGCCATGCCGATGGCCTGCTGGATGTCCTCCAGCCCGCAGTGGTGGTGGTCGAACAACGCGACCTGGCGGTCCTGCAGGCGGGTGAGCAGATCGACGAAGGTGTCCGTGGTCCGCCGGGTGACCCGGACCGGCAGCGTGTTGATGAACAGGCCGACCATCGAGTCGATGCCGGAGATCGCCGGCGGCCGCCCGGAGACGGTGGTGCCGAACACCACGTCGCGCTGCCCGGTCAGCTGGCCGAGCAGGACCGCCCAGGCGCCCTGCACCAGGGTGTTGAGGGTGACGCCCAGCTCGGCGGTGCGGCGGGACAGCTCGCGGGTCAGCTCGGGCGTGAGCGGCACGTAGACCTGGCTGACGTCGATGGCGTCGGCCGAGGACGCCGCCGGGGCCAGCAGGCTCGGCTCCGTGACGTCCGCGAACTCGGCCGCCCAGGCCCGCAGGCCGCCCTCGCGGTCCTGACCGGCCCGCCAGTCCAGGAAGTCCCGGAAGCCCCGCACGTGGGGCAGGGCCGAGCCGTCGCCCGCGGCCGCGTAGAGGCGCAGCAGGTCGCCCATGATCAGCGGCACCGACCACCCGTCGAACAGCACGTGGTGCGCGTCGAAGACCAGTTCGGCGCGGTCGGGGGCCAGGGTCACGAGCGTCAGGCGCAGCAGCGGCGGCACGGCCGGGTCGAAGTGCTCGGTGCGGTCCCGGTCGAGGACGTCGGCCAGCTCCTGCTCGCGGCCGGTGAGGTCGAGATGCCGCCAGGGCAGCTCGACGCCGTCGGACACCACCTGGACCAGGTCGCCGTCCTCGGTCGCGGCGAACGCGACGCGCAGGCTGGCATACCGGTCCAGCAGCGCCTGCCCGGCCGCGCGCATCCGCTCCGGGTCCACCGGGCCGGACAGGTGGAAGACCAGCTGGTTCTGGTACGGGTCGTACTGGGCGCCGGCGAGCATGGCGTGGAACAGCAGGCCGCTCTGCAGCGGGGTGAGCGGCCAGAGGTCGGCCAGCGCCGGGTAGCGCCGCTCCCACGCCTCGATCTGCCGCTGCGGCACGGACACCAGCGGCACGTCCGACGGGGTCAGGCCGCCCGCGTCCGGCTCGGACACGTGCCGGGCCAGCGCCGTCAGCGCCGCGCACCACAGGTCCGCCAGCTCGCGCACCGCGGCGCGGTCGAGCACCCCGCGGGGAAAGCTGAACCGGGCCGAGAGTCGCGGCCCCTGGTCGGTGTCGGTGACCAGCGCGTTGACGTCCAATGTGGACAGTGCGGGCATGTCCGGGTTGGGGGCCGCGATCAGCTCGGCGCTGGCGGCGCTGCGCGTCCAGCCGAGACCGCGCAGGTTCTCCGGGATGTCGGCACGGGAGTAGCGGCCGGCGTAGTTGAACGCGACCTGGCCGGTCGGCAGGCCGGCCAGCTCGGCCGCGCCCGCCTCGTCGAGGTAGCGCAGCATGCCGAACCCGATGCCCTTGTCCGGGATGCCGAGCAGCTGCTCCTTCACGGCCTTGACCGCGGCGCCCGCCGCCGGCCCGCCGGTGAAGGCCTCCTCGGCGTCGGCGACCGCCAGCCGGACCGGGAAGACGCTGGTGAACCAGCCCACCGTGCGGGACAGGTCCGCGCCCGGCACGACTTCCTGCTCACGGCCGTGGCCTTCGAGCCGGATCAGCACCGAGTCCTCGTCGACGCCGCGGGCCTGCGCCAGCGCACGATCGCCAACGCCAGCGCCGTCAGCAGGCCGTCGTTGGCGCCGCCGTGAAACGCCTTGGGCACGGCGGTCAGCACCGACTCGGTGACCCACTCCGGCAGCCGCACCCACACGTGCTCCACGGTCGAGGCCACGTCCACCGCGGGGTCGAGCGGACGGCTGCCCAGCAGCGGGTCCGGCCCGTCGGTGATCGCGCGCCACAGCGGCAGCTCCGTGCCGCGCTTCGGCGCCTCCGCCAGCAGCCCGTGCGTCCAGCTCCGCAGCGACATCGGCACCTTGGGCAGCGCCGGGGTCCGGCCCGCGTGCACCTGCTCCCAGGCCATGGCCAGGTCCGGCAGCAGGATCCGCCACGACACGCCGTCCACCACGAGGTGGTGCAGCACGATCAGCAGGCGGCCCGGGTCGAACCAGACGAACTGCGCCATGACGCCGCCGGCCGGGTCCAGTCGCGCGGTGGCCGTTTCCAGTCCCTCGGCGGCGACCTGGTCCCACTGGCCGTCCCAGGTGACCCGGTGCAGCAGCGCGGCCACGTCGACCGCGCCGGGCGCCTCGATCCGCAGCTCACCGTCGACGAGCCGGGACCGCAACGCGTCGTGGTGGTCCAGCACCGCGCGCAGCGTGGCCAGCAGGCCGGCCTCGTCGATGCCGTCGGGCAGGTCGAGCATCATGGACATGGAGAAGCGGTCGAACCCGCCGCCCAGCGCCAGCATGTAGCGGCCCATCGGCAGCAGCGGCACGGTGCCGACGCCGCCGCCCGCCGGCTCGGCCACGGGCTTGACCGCGTCACGATGCGCGGCCGCGGCCTCGGCCAGCCGGGCCACGGTGCGGCTCTGCAACACCTGGCGCGGGGACACCACGATGCCGCGCGACCGCGCCCGGCTCGCCACCTGGATGGAGCGGATGCTGTCGCCGCCGCGGGCGAAGAAGTCGTCGTCGACGCCGACCTGGTCGAGGCCGAGCACCTCGGCGAACACCGCGGAGAGGATCTCCTCCTCGGTCGTGCGCGGGGCCTGGTAGGCAGTGCCGGTGAACTCGGGGGCGGGCAGCGCGGCCCGGTCCACCTTGCCGGACGGCGTCAGCGGCAGCCGGTCGAGCAGGATGAGCACGGACGGCACCATGAACTCGGGCAGCCGGTCCACCAGGAACGCGCGCACCTCGGCCGTGGACAGGCCCTTGGTCAGGTCCACGTTGTGGTGCCGGCTGGCCTCGGCGTCGGTCTCGGACCGGTCCACCGGAACCACGTAGCCCACGAGGTGCCGGGTGCCGGCGAGGTCGTGCGTCGTCACCACGGCCTGCCGCACGCCGGGGTGCGCGGCCAGCACGGCCTCGACCTCGCCGGGCTCGATCCGGAACCCGCGGACCTTCATCTGGTCGTCGTTGCGGCCGAGGTACTCCAGCTGGCCGTCGGCGTTCCAGCGGGCCAGGTCGCCGGTGCGGTACATCCGGTGCCCGGCCGGCCCGAACGGGTCGGCCACGAACCGTTCCGCGGTCGACACGGCCCGCCCGTGATAGCCGCGCCCCACCTCACCCGCGACGTACAGCTCGCCGGTCACGCCCGGCGGCACCGGCCGCAGGCCCGGCCCCAGCACGTAGGCGCGCATGTTGCCCAGCGGCGCCCCGATCGGGGCGCCGCCCGAGGCGTCGTCCGGCACCTCGTCGGACACCACATGGGCGGTCGCGTAGAAGCTCTCGCTCTGGCCGTAGGGATTGACCACCCGCACGCCGGGCAGCACCGCGCGCACCCGCCGCACCAGCGACATCGGCAGCTCCTCGCCGCCGAACACCACACTGTCCGCCGTGGCCTTACCGGCGATGTCGTCGAAAACCTCGGCGAAGACCGAGGGCACCGCGCTGAGCACGCCGCCCGACCAGCTCTCCCGCTCCCCCAGTTCCAGGGCGTCGCGGAGGATCTCGACGGTGGCGCCGCTGGCCAGGCTGGTGACGATCTCGAAGACGGACACGTCGAAGTTGATCGACGAGCCGGCCGCCGTGCGCGTCCCCGGCCGCGGCTGGACCACCCGGGCCAGCGCGGTCACGCCGTTGACCACCCCGCGATGGGTGATCACCGCGCCCTTGGGCTTGCCGGTGGAACCCGTCATAGATGACGAAGGCCACGTTGTCCGG
>NZ_KK037166.1:10076961-10080353 GCF_000568255.1 Kutzneria sp. 744 | reverse complement strand
CCGGCGAGCCCGCGCAGCACCTGGACGTAGCGTCGGCCGATGGCCTCGGCCGTGTCGCGGTCGAACAGGTCGGTCGCGTACTCCAGGTCGCAGCGCATCCCGACGTCCGCGTCGCCCTCGGCCAGGTTGAACTCGAGGTCGAACTTCGCCGTCCCGGTGCCGACGGCCTCCAGCCGCGCGGTCACGCCGGGCAGGTCGAGCGCGACGCTCGGCTCGCTCTGCCAGGTGAACATCACCTGGAACAGCGGGTGGTACGCGGTGGAGCGCTCCGGATTGACGGCCTCGACGACCCGCTCGAACGGGGCGTCCTGGTTGTCGTAGGCCGACAGCGCCTTGTCCCGCACCTGGTCGAGCACGCGGTCCAGCGTCGGGTTGCCGGCCAGGTCGGTGCGCAGCACCCAGGTGTTGACGAAAAACCCGACCAGGTCGGCGAGGGCCTCGTCGGTGCGGCCGGCGATGGTGGCGCCCATGGTGATGTCCTCGCCGGCGCCGAGGTGGTGCAGCAGCACGGCCAGGCCAGCCTGCATCACCATCGCCAGGGTCATCTCCTTGGCCAGCGCCAGGTCGCGCAGCGCGGCGACGAGCCCGGGCTCGATGTCGACGGCCACCACGTCGCCCCGGTGGCTCGCCTCGGCCGGGCGCGGCCGGTCGGTCGGCAGCCGGAGCTGGTCCGGGCTGCCGGCGAGTTCCCGGCGCCAGTAGCCGAGCTGCCGGGACAGCACGCTGTCCGGATCCTGGTCGTCGCCGAGCAGTTCTCGTTGCCACAGCGTGTAATCCCCGTACTGCACCGGCAGTTCGGCCCAGTCCGGGGCCACCCCGCCGTGCCGGGCGGTGTAGGCGGCGCTCAGGTCGCGAGCCAGCGGCGCCATGGACTCGCCGTCCACCGCCACGTGGTGGATCACCAACACCAGCACGTGTTCCGTGCGCGAACACCGCAGCAGGCGCGCCCACACCGGAATGTCCGACGACAGCTCGAACCGGTGCGTCACCGCCTCCGCGATCGCGGCGTCGACCTCGTCGGGGCGGCTGTCGTGGACCGAGAACGGCACGGCGAGCGCCTCGACCGGCACGACCCGCTGCGTCAGCGTGCCGTCGTCGTCCTCGGCGAACACCGTGCGCAGGCCCTCGTGCCGCACCACGACATCCCGCAGGGCCGCGCGCAGCCCGTCCACGTCGAGGTCGCCGCGCAACCTCAGCACGAACGGCACGTTGTAGACCGCCGACGGCCCTTCCAGCCGATCGATGAACCACAGCCGGCGCTGCGCGAAAGAAATGGGGATCACCGCGGTCCGCCCCTCATTCATCCCGGAGTGTCCTGAAAAAGGCCGAAAAACAAAGACGGGGAAGCCTTCGCAGGGTTCAATATCACCGGCGCCGCGTGAGTGCGTCAAGCACGGCAATCACGGTCGTGTCCCGTCGACAGGACACGCTCACCGAGCCGATTCTTTCGAGTTGACAAGCCGCCGTTCGCGCACCGCGGCGGCCATCCCGGCCACCGTCGGGCTTTCATAAAGCTCCTGCGTCGACACCCGCACACCCAGCCGGTCGTCGACCAGCGCGAGCAGGCGCGTCGCCCGCAGCGAATTCCCGCCGAGTTCGAAGAAAGAATCATCACGGCCGATCGCCGTCCGGCCGAGCGCCGCCGACCACACGCCGGCGATCTCCCGCTCCAGGTCGGACCGGGGCGCGGCCGGCGTCCGCCGCCGGCGTCCCGGCGCGGTGTCGAGCAGAAGCCGCTCGGTGTCGACGGATCCGTCCACACCACGGGGAATTCGCGGCAGGGCCACCAGCCGCACCGGCACCACGGCATCCCGGATGCCGGCGGCGATCGCGGCCCGCACGACGCCCGGATCCACGCCGTCGGGCGCGTAGGCGACCAGGAGCTCGCCGGCGTGCACGCCGCCGGGCCCCAGGTCCGCGACGATCGTCGGATTCGCCAGATCGAGTCCGAGCAGCAGATAATGCCCCGGCGCGGCCATCGCGTCCAGGAAAAGCCGCAATCCCGCGTCCGGGTCGATCGCGCGAAACCCGCGTCTGCGGGCCGCTTCGACGGGACGGCCCGCGTTCACGCCGACGTCCGTCCACATGCTCCACGCGAGGCACTTGACCGAACGCCGCCGCTCATGACGCCAGTATTCGGCGAATCCGACCAGGAAACAGCTGGCCGCGGCATAGGCCCCGAACGAGTTTCCGCCGAATTCACCGTTGACCGAACCGAAAAGCACCAGCGACGCGTCCGGCCGACGGTCGAGCACCGCCGCGACGGCGAGCGTGCCGCTCACCTTGGGCCGGTACTGCTCGGCGAAGGTCGCCGCCGCCTCGTTGGCCAGCGTATGCCGCTCCAGTTCGGCCCACTGCCCGGTGGGATCGGCGGCGGCGAGGTGCAGCACACCGTCGAGCCCGTGGCCCCAGCGCGCCTCGGCCGACGCGACCGCCGCCTCCAGCGCGCCGGCGTCGGCCACGTCCGCCTGGACGTAGTCGACGTCGCCGAGCGCGGACAGTTCGGCCAGCCGGTCGGCCTTCGCACCGTCCACTGTGGACCGGCCGACCAGCAGCAGCCGGACCCCGTAGGCGGCCAGCAGGTGGCCGGCGATCTCGACGGCCAGGCCGCCGAGGCCGCCGGTGACCAGGTACCGGCCGCCGGTGCGCACCGGCGCGGTCACGGTCTCGGTTTCGGTCTCGGCGAGCGGGGTCAGCTTGGGTTGCCAGCGCCGTCCGTCCCGCGCCGCGACGACACCGGCGTGATTGCGGTCGGCCAGCTCCCGGCGCACCGCCTGGGCCCATTCGCCGTCGTCGGCGGGCAGGTCGAGCTGACGGACGCGCATCGTGGGGTGCTCGCTGACCGCGGTTCGGATCAGTCCGGGCAGGGCGCAGGCGCCGAGGTCGACGCTGTCGCCGTCGCGCACCCACAGGGCGCCCGCGGTCAGCACCAGCAGCCGCACGCCGTCGACTCGGTCAGCACGTCGAGCAACGCGGTCAGTTCGGTGGTGATCGCGAGCAACCGGTCGGCCACCTCGCCACCACGGGCCAGCGGGAACGCGTGCACGACAGACGCGATCCGGCCGTGCCGCTCGGTCACCGCCCGCAGCAGCGACCGCAGCTGCCCGCGATCGCCCGGCGCGACCTGGTACCGACCAGGCGCGTCCTGGCCGAACCCGTCGCCGCGCCGGACCGAGACCACTGTGCCGTCGATGCCCAGCCGCTCCCGGTCGCTGTCGTCGCCGAGCACCAGCCGGACGCCGGTTTCATCGTCCGCGGCCGGCGAGCTCGGCAGCTCCGTCCACTCGCGGGTGACCAACCGCGTGTCCGCCGGGGGCGCGGCAACCGTGATCACCCGGTCGTCGAACCGGCCGGCCCCCAGCGCGTCGGCCAGGGCGGACCGCTGGATCTTG
>NZ_KK037166.1:10075376-10076861 GCF_000568255.1 Kutzneria sp. 744 | reverse complement strand
CAGCAGATCCGGCGCCAGCCCGACCTCGCGGCCGAGCGCGGTCCGCACGTCCCGGCCGATCCGGTCGAGCTCCGCGTCGTTCCACTGCCGTGGCACGAAAAAGATGGCCAGCCGGTCGGACTCGGCGCCGGGTTCGCGGATCCCGGCGGCGGCCACGAACGTGACCCGCACGCCGTCGACCCGCTCCACCACACTCTCCAGCTCGTGCGCCGGGTAGTTGACGCCGCGCACGATGATCTGGTCCTTGGCCCGGCCGGCGATCACCAGCTCGCCGTCGTGCACGAAGGCCAGGTCGCCGGTGCGGAACCAGCCGTCGTCGGTGAAGGACTCGCTGGTGGCCCGCGCGTTGCCGAAATAGCCGCTGAGCATGGTGCGGCCCCGGATCTGCAGCTCGCCCAGCCGGCACTCGGGCACCACCGCTCCCCCGTCGTCGACCACCCTGACCCGCACGCCCGGGATCGGCCGCCCCACCTTGGACAGCACGACGGCGCCCGTCCGGTCCGCGGCGAGCTCGGCGATGGTCCCCTTCATCGACGCGGGATCCACCGCCACGGTGCCGGCGGCGCGGTCCTGGCGGCTCTGCCGGGTGTAGGTGACGCCCGAGCACGTCTCGGACATGCCCCAGCACGGCGCCATCGCGTCCGGCCGCAGCCCGTACGGGGCCAGCAGCTCGAGAAAGCGCCGGCTGGTCGCGGCGACGACGGGCTCGCCCGCGTTGACGAACTGGCGGACGCGGGAGAAGTCCCAGTCCTGCCCGGGAATCCGCTCGGCGAGCTCGTTGACCATGGCGAAGGCGAAGTTGGGCGCCCAGGTGTTGGTGGCCCGGTACTTGTCCATCCACCGCAGCCACAGCAGCGGGTCGCCGAGCACGTGCGCGGTCTTGGCGTTGACGTGCAGGCAGCGCAGGAACACGTCGCGCACGTTGTAGTAGGCCACGGTGACGTGGTCGAACGGCATCCAGATCAGGCTGACGTCCGCCTCGGTGAGCTGCTGGTCCTGGATGACGGCCAACGAGCGGTCGGTGACGCTGGCGTGGGTGTGCCGCACGCACTTGGGCACGCCGGTGCTGCCCGAGGTGAGGAAGTTGAGCACGGGCGTGTCCGGTCCCGCCGCGTGCCAGTCGGAGTCGCGGGGATGGTCGAGCAGATCCTCCACGGTGAGCACGCGCACGTCCGGCTCGCCCCAAAGCGCACGCACCTCGGCCAGCTCGGCCACGGTGTCGGCGTCGGTGAGCAGCACCGGCCGGTCGAGCAGCTCCCAGGCGTTGCGCAGCTTGCGGTTGGCCTCGTTGGCCGATCGGTACGTCGAGGCGACGGCAACGGGCGTCGGCACGAAGCCACCGAGCACGCAGGCCCAGAACGCGGTGAGGTAGCCGCGGTTGTCGTCGAACACCAACAGGGCTGCGTCACCGGGCCGCAGCCCGGCCGCGCGCAGCCCGGTCAGCGTGCGTTCGGCCTCCGCGAGCAGGACGGGATAGGTCTGGAG
>NZ_KK037166.1:10064273-10075276 GCF_000568255.1 Kutzneria sp. 744 | reverse complement strand
GCGTCCTCGACACCGGGCGCCGTGCGGGCCTCGGCGGCGATCTCCGCGAGGGCGTCCGGGCCGATCGCGTCCGCCGTCGTCATGGCGTGCTCCCGATGAATCCGACCACCTCGGCGAGCGAGTCGACGAGGTAGAAATGGCCGCCGGTGAAGAACCTGGTGGTGAATTCCGCGGTGGTGCACGCGCGCCAGGCCCCAGCTCCGCTCGCGGAGCCCGCGGGTCCGCGTCGCCCGCGAGCACGGTGATCGGGCAGTCCAGCGGGGGCCCCGGCGTCGGGACGTGCCGCTCCCACAGCTCGAAGTCGGCCCGCAGCACGTCGAGCAGCGAACCGATCACGTCCGGGTCCGCGGCGATCTCGGCGTCGATGCCGCCCAGCGCGACCATCTCGGCCAGGAACTCGTCCTCGGGCAGGCCGTGCAGCGGGCGGACCTCCGTGCGGCCCGGCGCGGGCTGCGCGGACAGGAACAGCCGGTCCGGCCCCCGGCGCCCGGCGGCGTGCAGCGCACGGGCCAGCTCGTAGGACAGCATCGCGCCGGCGGAATGGCCGAAGAAGGCGAACGGGCCGTCCAGCACCGGGCGCAGCGCGTGCGCCAGCACGTTGACCATGCGCGGCACCTCGGTGAACGGTTCCTCGGCGATCCGGTTCTGGCGGCCGGGCAGCTGCACCGCGACCAGCTCCACCTCCGGCGGCAGCCACCGGACCCAGTCCGCGTACGCCGCCGCGCCGGCGCCGGCGTGCGGGAAGCAGATCAGCCGCCGCCGCGCTCCCGCCCGGCGCGCCCGCCACAGGTACGGGCTTTCGGGCACCAGCTCCGCGATCTCGACGCTCATCCGGGACTGCTCCTCCCCCTCATCCGACCGACCGGCGGCGCAGCGAGGGACCGCTCGCGGTGGCGATGTCCGCCCAGCGCGCGGCCAGCCCGGCCACGGTCGAGTGCTCGAACACGGACCGGATGGACACCTGCATCCCGAACTCGGCGCGGATCCGGCCGATCAGCCTGGTGGCGAGCAGCGAATTGCCGCCGTTGACGAAGAAGTCGCTGTCCACGCCGAGCGCCGGCCGGCCGAGGACGTCGGTGAACAACCGCAGCAGGCGCTCCTCGCGGTCGTCACGCGGCGCGCGGCCGCCGACGGCGGGCTCGACGCGCTTCCCGGTGGCCGACGGCTTCTTCCGTGCCACGACACCGACTTCGGCCAGCGACCGGGTCGGATCGGCGAGGTAGGAACGCAGCACCTGGGCGAACCGCTCGGTGACGTCCTCGGCGTCGCGCGCCTGGCACGCGTCGCGGCGGTGCTGGAAACGCAGCCGCAGCCGGGGGTTCTGCTCGGCCACCACGGCCAGCGGGTAGTGCGACCCGCCGATCGCCCGGAACCCGGTGACCGAAAGGCCCGCCTCGGCGGCGGCCCCGGCCAGCTCGGCGCTGTCCGACACGTGCGGGGTGAACGCGATGAGGGTGTTGAACAGCACGTCGAACCCGGTCGCCACGTGAATGTCCAGCAGGCCGCAGTGATGGTGGTCGAGCAGCTCGGCCTGGGCCGACCGCACGTGCTCGGCGACGTCGGCGAGCGAGGACTCCGGCGCGCAGCGGACCCGCACGGGCACGGTGTTGAGGAACGACCCGACGATCGACTCGACCCCGTCCAGCTCGGGCGGCCGCCCGGACACCGCGATGCCGAACACCACGTCGGTCTGCCCGGTCAGGCCGGCGAGCACGACCGCCCAGGCGGCCTGCACCAGCGTGGTGAGCGTGCAGTCCAACTCGACGGCGCGCCGCTCGAACGCGGCCAGTTCGTCGTCGGTGAGCTCGACCACGAGTTCGCCGAACCCGGCCGCGCCGGGCGTGCCCTCGAACGTCACCACCGTCGGCTCGGCCAGGCCGTCCAGGGCGCGGACATGGGCCTGCAGCGAGCGCTCCCGGTCCCGCCGGTCGAGCCAGGCCAGGAAGTCCTTGAACGAACGCCGCGCCGGCGCCGCATGGCGACGCCCGTAGTGGCCGAGCAGATCGCGGGCGATGAGCGGTTCGGACCAGCCGTCGAACAGGGCGTGGTGCGCGCTGAGCACCAACTCGGCCCGCGTCTGTCCGATGTGGACGAGCGTCATCCGCACCAGTGGAGGCCGGGCCAGGTCGAAGCCCTCGTCCCGGTCGTCGGCCAGGAACCGTTGGAAGGCCCCGTCATCGGCCAGCCGGACCTCGCGCCACGGCAGCTCGGCCCTGGCCATGATCAGCTGGACCCGGTCGCCGTCGTCGTTGGTGGCGAACGCGCCGCGCAGCACCGCGTGCTGGTCGAGCAGCGCCTGTCCGGCCGCCCGCAGCCGCGCCGCGTCGGGCGCGCCGTCGAAGTCGATGACGAGCTGCACCTGGTAGGCGTCGTCGCCGGCGTCGGCCAGCGCGGTGTGGTGCAGCATGCCGGACTGCAGCGGGGTCACCGGCCAGACGTCGACCAGCCCCGGATACCGCTTCTCCCAGTCCTGGATTTCCTGCTGGCGCACGGTGACCAGTGGCACGTCCGACGGCGTCAACCCGCCCGCGTCCGGCTCCCGCACGTGGTGGGCGAGACCGTCGAGCGCCGTACACCACAGGTCGGCGAACTCGCCGAGCTCGGCCGGGGACAGCACGCCGCTCGGGGCCGCGAAGACCGCGTTGAGCTGGAACCCCTCGGCGCCCTCGGTCACCGTCGCGTTGATGTCGATCTCGGCCTGGGCCACCATCGCCGGGTTGTGGCCGGCATCGAGCATGGCCAGCTCCTCCAGCTCGGCCAGGTCGCCGGACAGCGTCCAGCCCAGCCCGCGCAGCTCCTCGGGCTGGTCGGCCGAGGTGAACCGGCCGAGGTAGTTGAAGCCGATCTGCCCGAGCGGGAACGGCCGCAGCTCGGTCGCGGTGTCCTCGTTCAGATAGCGCAGCAGCCCGTAGCCCATGCCCTTGGCCGGGACCGCGAGCAGCTGCTCCTTGACCGCCTTGATCGCGGCGCCCGCCGCCGCGCCGCCGGCGAACGCGTCGTCCACGTCGACCCCGTCCAGGTCGAGACAGACCGGGAACACGCTGGTGAACCAGCCGACCGTGCGCGAAAGGTCCGCGCCGGCGACGAAGTCCTCCTCGCGGCCGTGGCCCTCCAGGCGCAGCAGGGTCGTCGACTCCGAGACGCCCCGGTCCCGCCGCCACCGCCCGACCGCCAGCGCGAGCGCGGCCAGCAGCCCGTCGTTCACGCCGCCGTGGAACGCCGACGGCACCGCGGTCAGCATGGCCTCGGTCGTCCGAACCGGCAGCGACACCCGCACCTTCGCCACGGTGCCCATCACGTCCAACGCCGGATCCAGTCGGCGCGCGCCCAGCACCGGATCCGGACCGTCCACAACGGACCGCCAGTAGGCCAGCTCGGCCACGCGTTCCTCGGCGTGGGCCGAGTCCACCATCGCGTGCGCCCACCGCCGGGCCGAGGTGATCACCGGCGGCAGGGACGGGGCCTCGCCGGCCCGCACCCGCGCCCAGGCCGCCGCGAAGTCGGGCATCAGGATCCGCCACGTCACGCCGTCCACGGCCAGGTGGTGCAGGGTCAGCAGCAACCGGCCGGCCCCGGTCGGCGGGTCGAACCAGATGAACTGCGACATCACGCCGGCCGCCGGGTCCATCCGGTCGGCGGCGTCGTCCAGCGCGCGCACCAGCAGCGGATGCCAGGTCCGCTGGTCCCAGTCGCCGTCGCACTCGACCCGTCGGACCAGGGCGTCGACGTCGATCTGTCCCGGCGGCTCCACCACGAGCCCGTCGGGGACGAGCCGGGCCCGGAACAGGTCGTGGCGGTCCATGACCGCGGACACCGTCGCCACCAGGCCGGCCCGGTCGATGTCCGGCGGCAGCTCCAGCACGATCGCCTGCATCAGCCGGTCGAACCCGGGCCCGAGCTCCTTGATCCACCGCGCCACCGGCATCAGCGGCAGCCAGCCCTGCCCGCCGCCCGCCAGCTCGGCCAGGGCCGGCTCGGCCTTCTGGCCGGCGGCCGCCGCGACCTCGGCCAGCCGGGCGACGGTCCGGTGCTCGAAGATCTCCCGGACGCTGAGCGTCAACCCCTTGGCCCGCGCCCTGGTCACCACCTGGATGGACTGGATGCTGTCCCCGCCCAGCGCGAAGAAGTCGTCGTCGACGCCCGCCCGGTCCACACCGAGCACCTCGGCGACGACCGCGGTCAGCGTCCGCTCGACCGGGGTGCGGGCCTCACGGTAGACGCCGGCGTGGAAGGAGGGAGCGGGCAGCGCCGCGCGGTCCAGCTTGCTGTTCGGCGTGAGCGGCAACCGGTCGAGCGTCATGAACACCGACGGCACCATGTACGCGGGCACATTCGCGGCCACGAACCCACGCAGCTCGTCGTGGTCGACGGTGTCCTCGACCGGAACCACATAGCCGACAAGGTGTTTGCCGCCGCCGCTGTCGGTGTGCACGCCCACCGCGGCATGGGCCACGGCGTCGTGCGAGAGCAGGACCGTCTCGATCTCGCCGAGCTCGATGCGGAAACCCCGCACCTTCACCTGGTCGTCGGCCCGGCCCTGGTAGAGCAGCTCGCCGTCCGGCATCTGGGTGACGATGTCGCCGGTCCGGTACATCCGCGAGCCCGGCGGCCCGAACGGGCAGGCCAGGAACCGCTCCGCCGTCAGGGTGCGGCGATTGAGGTAGCCACGCGCCAACTGCGCGCCGGCGATGTAGAGCTCGCCGGGCGTGCCGGGCGGCACCGGCCGCAGTCGCTCGTCCAGCACGGCCACGCTCAGGCTGTCCAACGGGCGGCCGATGGGAATCTCCGGCCCGTCGAAGTCCGCGGGCCCCACCACGTGACTGGTGGCGAACACCGTTGTCTCGGTGGGACCGTAGCCGTTCACGAATGTCGTGTCAGGACAGTCCAGCATTGCCCTGCGCACGAACGGCGACGAGACACGCTCGCCGCCGACCCACACCTCGCGGAAGCCGGCCAGGCAGCTCACGTCCTCGGCCACCAGCAGGTTGAACACCGAGCTGATCAACAGCGTCGCGGTCACCCCGTGCTCGGCCACGAGCTTGGCCAGGCTCTCGGGCGTGAGTTCGGAGGTCGGGCTGACCACCAGCCGGCCGCCGTTGAGCAGCGGTGTCCACAGCTGGTAGGCGGACGCGTCGAAGGGCAGCGGCGAGTGCAGCAGCACGCAGTGCTGGCTCTCGCCGCCCCACCGCCGGTCGGTCACGAAGGTGACCAGGTCCCGGTGGGTGGCGCCGATCCCCTTGGGGCGCCCGGTCGATCCGGAGGTGTAGATGATGTAGGCGAGCCGGTCCGGATGCCGCACCTCGACCGGGCCGACTTCGTCCACTTGGGACGGTTCGATGCCGTCGAGCACCAGCGTCGGGCAGGTGTCGGACAGGCCGGCCGCCGACCCCGCGGCGGTCAGCAGCACCACCGGCGCGGCGTCACGGAGCATGAACTCGATCCGCTCGGCCGGGTACGCCGGGTCGATCGGCACATAGGCCGCGCCGGCCTTCAGCACACCCAGCAGCGCGACCGGCAGCTCGGCCGAGTGCGGCAACACGACGGCCACGATCGACTCGGCGCCGACCCCGCGAGCCAGCAGCTCCCGGGCGATCCGGTTCGCCCTGGTGTCGACTTCCCGGTAGGTCAGCGATTCCTCGCCGCACACGACCGCGATCGCGTCGGGGGTGCGCCGCGCCCACCGCTCGAACAACGCCGGAACCGTCGTGTCCGGGACCGGCGTGGCCGCCTCGCCGACAGCGGCCACCGTCCGGTCCTGGTGCACGGGTTCTCCCACGTCCATCACCTCACGACGACGAGTGCAACGGATTCATCGACAGGCGCGGGCCGACCGCGCGAAACACAATGTGGCCGATTGTCGTTGCCGACCGGGCAAAGCCATCCGATTTCTCACTATGCTGGTCGCCATCAGGACGGTCAAGACGGCGGTGCGCGTGACGACGGCCGACTGTCCTGTCGCCGGGACAACGAGCCGCGCGTGATTGCGACCCCCGAGCCGAAAATGGCAGACTGGCCGGGTCAACCCGAGTGGTGAGATGAGGCAGAAACGTGGTTTCGAAAACACTTGATTTCGCTTTGACCCCAGCGGAATTGACCCAGTTCCAACGGGACGGATACATCGGACCGTTCGATGTGTACGAACCGGAGGAAATGGAGGAGAACTTCCGCGCCCTGCGGCCGAAGCTCATCAACACGAAGACCGCCATCTACGGCGGGAAGTCCACGGTCTCGGGCGTGACGAACCTGTCGAACTACGACCGGCACATCGACGTCGACTTCCTGGCCCAGCACATCACCAACCCGCGGATCGTGGACCGGGTGGTCAGCGCGCTCGGGCCGGACGTGCTGTGCTGGCGCACGGAGTTCTTCCCGAAGTACCCGGGCGACGAGGGCACGGACTGGCACCAGGCCGACAACTTCTCCAACGTCGCCGGCTCGAAGCACCCGCAGATCGTCTGGCCGGAGGACGCGCAGTTCGGCGGCACCATCACGGTGTGGACCGCGTTCACCGACGCGTCCATCGAGACCGGGGCGCTCCAGTTCATTCCCGGTTCGCAGAGCCAGATGAACTACGACGAGACCAAGACCATGGACTACGATCCCGAGCGGATCAACGCCATGGAAAAGGGCGAGACCCGCCGTGGTTTCTTCGGCTACGACTACCGGCAGCTCCAGAAGGACCCGAACTGGCGCCCGGACGAGAGCAAGGCCGTCTCGATGGTGATGCGCAAGGGACAGTCGGTGATGTTCTGGTCGACGCTCATGCACGCCTCCCACCCGCACGCCGGCAAGACCGATCAGATGCGGCTGGGCTACGCGGCCCGGTACCTGCCGCCGTCGGTCAGCGTGTACCCGTACTCGACCACGCTGGACGAGTTCGGCGGCCACGCGAGCCTGGAGAAGTTCGGCAACGTGATGGTGGCCGGCGCCAATCGGTTCCACCACAACAAGTTCATCGACCGGACGCTCAACGGGTACGTGTTTCCCGTGCGCGAGACGGGAAGCCCGGCATGAGCGACACGGTCCGCTCCGTCGACGACATCGAGAAGTGGGTGCTGGGGGCCTTCCAGGACCTCGGCCTGACGGTGACGGACGTCGACGGCGACTTCTTCGAGGCCGGCGGCACCTCGTTGACCGCGATCAAGCTGATCGCCAAGGTCGAGGAGCGGTTCGGCGAGGACACGCTGCCACCGGACGACCTGTTCGCCACCGGCGGCGTCCGGGACGTCGCGGCGACCATCCGCCGCAACAGCCAGGCCCGTGGTGAGGGACTCGACGTCTGAAGAAGGCACTGGGGTGGAACGCATAGCGCACGACAGCAAGGCGATCGCGCTGCATCGTCGCATCAACGACACGGCGGTCTCCTATCCCGACGAGACCGGTGTCGGCGAGTTGTTCGAGCGGCGGGTCGCCGAGTCGCCGACATCGGTCGCGGTGATCCACCGGGACCGGTCGGTCAGCTACGACGAGCTGAACCGGCTCGCGAACGGCGTCGCCGCGCGGCTGTCGGCGGCCGGCGTCCGGCCGGGCGCGGTGGTGGGTGTCGCGATAGGACGGACGCCGGAGCTCGTCGCGGCGCTGCTCGGCATCCTCAAGTGCGGCGCCTGCTACCTGCCCTTCGACATCGACTGGCCGGACGCGCGACTGCGCGACCTGGTGGCACAGACCGATTGCGCGACCGTGCTGACCGACAACGCCGAGGCACTGGCCGCACGCCTGCCCGAACTCGCCGTGCTGCCGGTGGACGACACGGTCGTCGAGGAGAACCCGCGGACCGCCGTCGATCCCGACGCGATCGCCTACATCAACTTCACCTCCGGCTCGACCGGGCAGCCGAAGGGCGTGCCCATCCGGCACCGGAGCATCGCCCGGCTGGTCTTCGGCGCGCGCTACGCCCGTCTCGACGAGCACAGTCGCCTGTTGCAGCTCGCCCCGGTCACCTTCGACGCGGCCACCTTCGAACTCTGGGGCGCGCTGCTGCACGGCGGCGCCTGTGTGCTCTATCCCTCGCGTTTCCCGAGGTTCTCCGAACTGGGCCGGGTCATCGACACGCACGGCATCACCGTGCTGTTCCTGACCACCGCCCTGTTCAACTCCATCGTGGACGAGGCTCCGGAGATCCTGGACGGCGTCGGGACCGTGCTGACCGGCGGCGAGGCGCACTCGCTCAAGCACATCGACGCCGCGCTGCGCCGCTACGGGCCGGACCGGATCGTCAGCATGTACGGCCCCACCGAGTGCACGACGTTCGCCCTCTACCACCCGGTGCGGGAGCGGCGGATGGGCGAGACGGCGCTGCCGATCGGGCTGCCGATCCAGAACACCCGGGCCTACCTGGTCGGCGAGCACGGCCTGTGCGGGCCCGGCGAGACCGGCGAGATCCTGCTGGCCGGTCCGGGCCTCTCGCCGGGCTACCTGGGCCTGCCGGCCGGCAGCGGGCAGTTCGTCGACCGCGAGATCGACGGCGCGGTGGAACGCCTCTACCGCACCGGTGATCGCGCCTATCTGCGCGACGACGGGGTGTTCGTGTTCCAGGGCCGGCTGGACGACCAGGTCAAGGTCAACGGGTACCGCGTGGAGCTGGGCGAGATCTCGCACCATCTCGACCAGCACCCGGCCGTCCGGCAGAACTTCGTCACCGTGCGCGAGACGGCCGGTGGGGACAAGGCACTGGTCGCGTTCGTCGTCAGCGGCGAGCAGCCCGGCACGGCCGAGCAGATCCGCGATCACCTGCGCGCCCGGCTGCCGGCGTTCATGGTGCCGGCCGAGATCCGGTTCCGCGACACGCTGCCGTTGTCGGCCACCGGCAAGGTGGATCGCCGGGCCCTGCTGGCCGAGCTCGCGGAGCGGTCATGAGCACGGTCCAGGAGTTGTCCGCGCCCGGCCTCGACGAGAGCCATGCTCAGTTTCGGGCACGGGTGCGGGCGGTGCTGGCGCGCGAGGTGCTGCCCCATGCCGACGGCTGGGAGCAGCGACGGCAGATCTCGGCCGAGGGCTGGCGGGCGCTGGCCGACGAGGGGCTGCTGGCCCTTCCCCATGCCGGCGCCGGTTTCCTGGACAGCGCGGTGTTCCTGGAGGAACTGGGCCGCACCGGTTACGCGGGCATTCGCGCCGCGGTCGGCGTGCACGCCTACATGGCCGCCTCGTATCTCACCGCTTTCGGCTCGCCGGAGCTGCGGGAGCGGTATCTGGCCCCGGCGCGGCGGGGCGAACACGTTGCCGCGCTGGCCATCACCGAGGCGGACGCCGGCTCGGACCTGCGCCGGCTCACCACCACCGCGGTGGCCGACGGCGACGGCGGGTACCGCGTCACCGGCGTCAAACGCCATGTGGCCAACGGTTCGCGGGCCGGCTTCTACGTCACCGTCGTCGCCAACGCCGAGGCGTCCTCACCCGGACTGGCCGGGGCGAGCCTGTTCGTCATCGACGCCGACCTGCCCGGCGTGACCCGCACCCCGCAACAGACGCTGGGCTGGCTGTCGGCCGACGTCTGCCAGGTCGACTTCGCCGATGTGCCGGTGTCTTCCGACCACCTGATCGGGCGGCCGGGCCGGGCGCTGATCCAGCTGATGAGCGCGCTCGACTTCGAGCGGCTCGTCGCCGGCCTGCTCGCGGTCGGCGGCGCCCTGTTCTGCGTCGAACTGCTCAAGCAGCTCATCCGGACGCACCGGATCGGCGACGCGCCGCTGAGTGCGAAACAGACCGTGCGGCACCGGGTCGCCGACCTCGACGCCGAGCTGGAACTGGTGCGGCACTACGGTTACCACGCCGCCTGGTCGCACAGCCAGGGAAAACTGAGCACCCGGACGGCGTCGATCCTCAAGCTGCGCGCCACCGAGCTCGCTGTCGCCGCGGCCGAGGCCTTCGCCCGATATAGTGGCGCCCGCGGGTACCAGGAGGAGTCGACGGCGGCCAGGCTGTACCGTGATTCGCTGGCCGGCGTGATCGCGGCCGGGCCCAGCGAAGTGATGCGTGACCTGGTCTCAGGGGAGATGTGAATTGCCGGTCGACGGTCCTGCACCGCAAGAGCGTGACCGCCGCCGGTGGCGCACCCGGAGGGATCTCGGCGGCGACTTCGGCCGGCTCTGGGGCGCCGCCAACGTCTCCTATCTGGGCGACGGCGTGTGGGCCGCGGCGCTGCCCCTGCTCGCGGCCTCGCTGACCACCAACGCCACGCTGGTCGGCCTCAGCGGTTCGGTCGGCTCGCTGGCCTGGCTGTCCGTCGGCCTGATCAGCGGCACCCTGGTCGACCGGTGGGACCGGCTGCGGGTGATGTGGATCGTGGACTGCTGCCGGCTGCTGCTGCTCGGCGGGCTGGCGCTGGCCGTGGCCGCCGGGCACGCCGACATCGCGCTGCTGCTCGTGGTGGGGCTGCTGCTGGGCGTCGGCCAGACGCTGTTCGACACGTCGAGCCAGGCCACGGTGCCGCTGCTGGTCCCGCCGGACGGGCAGAAGCTGGAGAAGGCCAACGGCCGGCTGTCGCTCGGCCAGACCACGGGCGAACAGCTGGTCGGGCCGAGCGTGGGCGGCTTCCTGTTCGGGATCGCCGCCGCCGTGCCGCTCGCGGTCGACGCGGTCTCGTTCGCCGTGTCCGCGGTTGTCCTGCGCGGGCTTGCGCGGCGCCGGGGCCCGACCGCCCCGCCCCGCCAACCGGGCCGGTCGATCCGGCGCGATATCGCCGAGGGGCTCGGCTGGCTGCGCCGACAGCCCACGGTGCTCGCGCTCGCGGCGACCGTCGGCGTGACCAATCTCGGCTACATGGCCAGTTCGACGATGCTGGTGCTGTACGCGAAGCGCGAGTTGGGCCTCAGCAGCGGCGAGACGGCCTGATGCTGCCGCCATCGTCGCGGGCGCGGTCCTCGGCGCCCTGGTCAGTGCCCGCGTGGCACGCTTCCTCGGTTCCGGCGGCACCCTGTCCGCGGCCCTGGGGCTGCTGGTGGTGAGCCGAGTGGGGCTCGGCTTCACCAGCCACGTCGCGTCGCGGTGCCGTGCCTGATGGCGGC
>NZ_KK037166.1:10062307-10064173 GCF_000568255.1 Kutzneria sp. 744 | reverse complement strand
CGGGTGATGAGCGCCTACCGGCTCATCGCGCTCACCCCCGAACCCATCGGCGGCGTGCTCGGCGGCGTCCTGGCCGACCGCGCCGGACTGCACGCCCCGTTCCTGCTCGGCGGCGCGCTGGTGGCCCTGGTCGCCTTGGCCACCCTGCCGACCTTGTCCAACCGTGCGCTGCGGCGCGCGGCGGAGCGGTCCGAGGCGGCCGTCAGCGAGGGAAACCGGGACTGACCCGGTAGAGCCGGCCCTCGGCGTGGGCAGCGGTCTGGTCCTCGTAGTGCGGGGCCAGCGGATGACCCGAGCTGCCGTGCCGGAGCACGTCCCACCTCTCGGTCGGCCCGGCACCGACCTCGGCCACGAAGCGCCACGGCGCCCCTTCCGCGATGGCGCCGGTCGCGTCCGGCTGCATGAGCCGGACCGAGAAGAGGCTGGCGCCCACCGGGGTCCGCGTGCCGCCGAACAACGAGCCCAGCAACGGAACGGCCCGCCCCAGCAGGTGGCTGTCGGCGATGCGGTGCGCCGTGTCGTTGCGCCACCTGCGCGGATCGTCGCCCCACTTCTCGACCAGCCGCGCGACGGCCCGGGTGAACGCGGCCGGCACCGAGTCCCGCAGTTGTTCGGGCACACCGAGCGCGACCCTCGCCCGCGCGTCGACCACGAGATGATCCAGCTGGAGCGGGGAATCGGGCATGGCGGCGGCCAGCTCCTTGCCCAGCCGCGAGACGATCCAGTCCTCGGCGAGCTCGTCCAGCAGCGCGGCGAAGATCAACGGCGCGGCGAGTTCCGGCGCGTCGCGATGGTCCCAGTCCCGTAGCAGCGTCAGGCAGGCCGCGTCCGGCTCGTCGGCCGGCCGGTCCTGGGCGAAGGCGGACTGGTCGAAGGCGGACAGCAGGTGCGGAAGCAGCCTTCTCGCTCGCAGGTTGGCGACGTCCAGCTGCCACCGTGCGCAGTCCTGGTCGGTCACGGCGTCGGTCGCGTCCAGCAGCTCGTCGATGCGGGGCGCGCGGTACGCCCCGGCCCAGTCGACGCCGAGATGCCGGGGGTCGTCCTCGGGCAGCAGCTTGTTGTTGGCCGAGACCAGGTACCCCTCGTCCGGGTCGACGACCTCGGGCAGCTCGTCGAACTCGAGAAAGCCTCGCCACGACCGCGCGACCTCGTCGAAGCCGGCCGGCCGCAGGCCGCTGCCCGGCTCACGGGCCGGCACGCGGCCGGCCGTCTTGAGCGCGATCGTGCCGTCGGCCGCCGCGACGATGTGGTTGAGCACCGGCACACCGAAGTGGCGCAAGGCATCCCGGAACTCCGGGTAGGAGCGGGCCCGCCAGGTGTCCAGGCTGCCGTCGATCTCGCTGCTCGGCCAGTACCCGCTCCAGAACAGCGCGCACCGCCGACCGCCGAGGGCGGCCACCTCCAGTTCGACGCATCCGGTCGAGCCCGAGGCGCGCACGGGAACGTCCGCGCCGCCACGGACCTTGACGGTCGTCTCCTCGGTCCAGGCGTCGGGCAGCTGCTGGTCCGCGTCGAGCAAGCAGAGGTCCTGGGTGTCCACGGTCGCGTTGGTGATGCCGAAGGCGAGATCGTCGTTGGCGCCGGCGACAAGACCGGGAATTCCGGGCAGTGTCACGCCGTAGCCCTCGGATCGGCGTTCGCCGTCGTCGAGCCGCAGGCCGATCTGGTACCACACGTTGGGCTGGGTGAAGACGAGGTGCGGGTCGTTGGCCAGCAGCGGACGGCCGGACGCGGTCCGCGAGCCGGCCACGGCCCAGGCGTTCGAGCCGGGCCCCTCGCCGCCGCCGGTGGCGCCGAGCCAGTCGCTGATCGACGGCGGCAGTCCCACCGCGGACGCGTCCGCGCTCGGCGCGATCCGCGCCGTGC
>NZ_KK037166.1:10053503-10062068 GCF_000568255.1 Kutzneria sp. 744 | reverse complement strand
CCGCCGATGCCGGCGAAGGTCTGGGCGCCGAAGTAGGCGCCGCGCAGGTTCTCGGGGCCGATCCGGTCCACCACCGCGAACTCGGAGGGGGCCACGAAGGTCTCCCCGACCGAGAACACCAGCATGGCGACCACGAACTGCCACGCCGCCGTGCTGAACGCGAAGCCGGCCATGCCGACGAAGGTCAGCACGCCGCCGATGGTCAGCGCCTGGATCGCCTCGTACCTGGCCACGAACTTCGCGGCCAGCAGCTGCACGCACACCACGGTGATGGCGTTGGTGGCCAGCACCGCGGCGAGCACCGCCGTGGCGTCGACGACGTCCGCGGTGAAGCTCTGGGCCAGCAGCACGGAGATCCGGTTGTGCACGGACTGCATCAGGAAGGAGGCGATCAGGAACAGCAGCAGCCGGCGGTCGGTGGACAGGGCCTTGAGGCCACGGCCCAGCTCGCGCAGCCGGTCGGCGCCGGTCAGCTCGGCCGGCGCCGGGCGCGGCTGTGGCCGGTCGGAGCGGTTGCGCCGGATCACGAAACCCAGCAGCGGCACCACATAGGCGGCGTAGCAGACCGCCGCGATGGCGAACGAGCCGCGGTCGCCGGACACGCCGAACACCGCGCCCAGCGGCGGGCCGACCACGTAGCCCAGGTTGATGGCCACGTACTGGTAGGAGAACCACGTGACCCGGGTGTCCTGCGGCAGCAGGTCGCTGAGCATGGCCTTGCCGACCGGGCTGAACCCGCCCGTGCACAGGGCCAGCAGCGAGTTCGCCAGCAGGACCCCGACCACGCCGCCGGCGAAGTAGAAGCCCAGGAACGCCACGACCACGCCGACCAGGCAGGCGATGAGCATCCGGGAGCGGCCGAGGTGGTCGGAGAGCACCCCGCCGAGGAAGCCGCCGGCGATCGTCACGATCGCCGACGACCCCAGCACCAGGCCGACCACGTCGACGCCCAGCCCCAGCGAGGTTCTGAGGTAGATCGCCAGGAACGGCACGGTCACGCTGTTGGCCAGGCTCATCACGCACGAGCCGACCACCAGCAGTTTGGCCAGCATCGGTGCCGGCGTCTTGCCGGATGTCGCGCCGTTCTCGGTCACCCTGCTCCTCGTTCCCTGTTCCCCGTCACCCCGCCGCCCGTGCCCCTCACAGCGCCAACAGCAGCGCCGTCAGCAGTCCGTCCTGCTCGACCCGGTCGAAGAACTCGCCCCATTGCGGCGAGGCGATCAGGGATTCGGCGGCGGCGCCGTCGACCTCGACGGACTGCCCGGTGATCGACCGCCAGAGCTCGGTCAGCGCGTGGCGGTCCGTCTCGCCGAGCACCGGGGCCAGCCGCAACGGCTCGTCGGGGTGCGCGCAGAGGAAATCGAGCAGGCGCACCACCGCGTCGGTCAGCCGCTCCGCCGTCGCCGGTCGGAACAGCGAGGCGTCGTACTGGGTGCGCAGACCGAACTCGTCGTCGTCGATGAACTCGAAGACGAGGTCGAACAGGCTGGTGGCGCTGGGCAGCCGCTCCCGGGTGACCTCCAGCTCCGGGAAGCTGGAGGCGTCGAACGGGAAGGCGTCGACCGTGACGAAGACCTGCACCAGCGGCGGCACGCCGGGATAACGCGGCACGTCCGTCGCCTTCACGATCTCCTGGAACGGCACGAGCTGGTGCTCGAATCCGCTCAGTGCCACCGAGGACACCTCGGCCAACAGGTCGGCGCCGGTGGCGTCGAGGTCGACGCGGTAGCGGAACGGCAGCGTGTTGGCGAAGAACCCGACCATGGTCTCGGTGCCCGGCACGCCGCGGCCGGCGACCGCCGCGCCCAGCACCACGTCCGAGCGCTGCCCGATCTTCGCGGTCAGCACGGCCGCCGCCGCGTGGCAGAGCATGAACGGCGTGACCCGGCGGTCCCGGGCGAACTCACGCAGCCGTCGCGAGGCGGCAGAACTCCACGTCCTGCTCACGTAGCCCGCCTCGCGGGAGCGCTTGTCCTCGCGTTCGATGTCGGTCGCCAGACCCACATCCCCCTCGTAGTCGGCCAGCCGCCCCCGCCAGTAGTCGAGCGTGGCCGCGGCCCTCGGCGACTTGCGGAGGAACTCGCCCTGCCAGCGCGCGTAGTCGGCGTACTGCGCGGGCAGGTCGGGCAGGCGCGGCGAACGCCCCTCGCGGACGGCCGCGTACGCCTCCTGGACCTCGCCCAGCACCAGCCCGTTGGACCAGCCGTCGGAGATGATGTGGTGGTTGCTCCACTCCAGGAGGTGCTCGGTCGGCGTGAACCGGTACAGCCGCGCCACCGCGACCGGCCCGTCCACCAGGTCGAAGCGGCGCTGCCGGTACTCGCCCCTGACCAGGTCGAGCATCGCCTCGGGGTCTTCGGCCAGTCGCGGGCCGTCGACCACCTCGACGACGTCCAGCCGCACCCGCCGCTCCGGCGCCGGGGTCTGGTACGGGACCCCGTGCCGGCTGTCGAACCGCGTGGCCAGTATCTCGTGCCGGCTGGTCACGATGTCCACGGCGGCGCTGAGCGCGGCCGGGTCGAGCGGCCCCGAGAAGCGGATCAGGTTGCCGTGCTCGTAGGAGCGGTCCGAGGGATCGAACTCGTGCAGGAACCACAGGCTGGACTGGCTGTGCGCCAACGGGAACTCCGACATGCCGGCCGGTCGCGGCGGGATGCGCTCCGCCTCGGCGCGGCCGGACGTGTTCTCGGTGATGGCGACGCCGATGTGCGCGGCGAGTTCGCGTGCGGTCGGATGCTCGAACAGCGCCCGCACGGACAGGTCGATGCCGAACTCGTCACGCAGCCGGGCGATGGCCTGCGTGGCGTGCAGCGAATGCCCACCCCGCGCGAAGAAGTTCGAGTTCGGGGTGAGCGGGCCGACCTGGAGCACCTCGCCCCATGCCGCCAGCACCGCGGCCTCGATCGGGTTGGCGGGTTCCTCGGCGTCGCCGTCGGAGGTGTCCGGCGCGGCGAGCTCCCACGCGGCGAGCGCGGCGGTGTCGACCTTGCCGTGCGGGGTGCGCGGCAACGCCTCGACCCGCAGCAGGAAGTCCGGCACCGCGAACGAGGGCAGCACCCGGGCCAGCTCGCCGCGGATCTGCGCGGGCGTGACATCGGGATGCGCGGCGCGCGGGGCGAAGAACCCGACCAGTCGGCGGTCGTCGCCTTCGCCGCGCACGACCACGGTGCTCTCGTGCACCTCCGGCACGGCGGCCAGCGCGCCGGCGATCTCGTCCAGCTCGATGCGCTGGCCGCGGATCTTGAGCTGGTTGTCGATGCGGCCGAGGAACTCCAGCGCGCCGTCCTTGAGCCGACGGCCCCGGTCGCCGGTCCGGTACATCAGCGCACCGGCTTCGGCCGCGTAGGGATCGGCCACGAACCGGGCGGCGGTCCGTTCCTCGTCGTTGAGGTAGCCGGCGCCGACACCGACGCCGCCGACGTAGATCTCGCCGGGGCTGCCCACCGGCACCAGGTCGCGGTTCGCGTCCAGCACGTACACGGCGAGGTTGCGCAGCGGGAATCCGATCGGGACGGACGCGACGCCCTCGTCGGCCGCGCCGGTCACCTCGTAGTGGGTGCAGTCGTCGGACAGCTCGGTGGCGCCCCACATGTTCAGCAGCCGCGCGTTCGGCAGCAGCTCCCGGAAAGCGTTGGCGTGCCGGGGAACCAGCGTCTCGGCCTGCGACGCCACCCACCGCAGCGCGAACGGGGGGAACGCGGCGGCGTTACGCACCAACTCGGCCCGGATGACGTTGAGCACCGACGGCGTGACCTCCAGGACGGTGACCCGGTCCTGTGCCAGGTGACGCAGCAGCCGAGCCGGGTCCTGGCCGACGAGGTCGGGGTAGATGACCGTGGTCGCGCCGACGGCCAGCGGGGACAGCCACTGCCACACCGAGATGTCGAACGTGGCCGCGGCGTCCTGCGACACCCGGTCCTCCCGGCCGAGATCGAAGGCCTCGATCTTGGCCAGCACGTGGTTGGCCATGCCGTCGTGCCGGATCACCACGCCCTTGGGCTCGCCGGTCGAGCCGGAGGTGAACACCACGTACGCGGTGTCCCGTGCGCCCGGCAAGGGCCCCGTGTACGGCTCGTCTTATAGAGCCTCGCTAGCCCTGGGTTCAGTCCGCATTCCCGAGACCATTGAGAGCTGGTAGCGAGGTGTATGACGCGTACCAACTCCCTACCCTGAGCGCGCTGGGAACAGGCGTATACGCGAGGGGATACCCCATTAAAAGGCACCTGGCTCCCTTATTAAAGCACAACACTGGTAAGGGACTCGGCGCATGACTCGACAAGTTCTTCCCTCGTTACATTAGCATACCATCCCCAGATTCATTGGGGTGCGGTTGGAAAATCCAGCTGAGAACTGTCCTTGCCGCTACTACGGTTAAGTCATCGGACTCAGTGTCTGGAGGCAAATCCCAGGTTACTCAAGGAACCTTTTCGAGGCCTGTTACGTCTTGTTACTAGCTGAGTGTCCATAGGAGTGCAGAGCATTTTCATTCCTTAAAATCGCCAATGACGTTGGGGCTGATTGGTGGTTGACTCGACAAGGTCCCTTTTCTGCCAAAGTTAAAACGAGGACCAGGCGCACGATTCTTCCTAGTCGATGTGGATGGCAAGACAAAAGTTTCGATCCCGATCGCCCATGAAAACCCGCTCAGGTGCATGGACTGTAATAGTATTCAATCAGCAGGTCGTGCTGGCTCGGGATCGCGTTCACGTCCGCGGCCAGCGACGCGAGCGCGTTGCCGTACAGCTCGGCGATCATCCGCAGCTGCGGCTCGGTGACGCGGTCGAGATCGGCCTCGACGTCGAGGCTGAGCACATCGGTGAACGGGTCCTTGTTGAACTCGACCCGCAGCGTCAGGTTGGTCTGGTTGTAGCCCTCGGCGTCCACCACCCGGATGCCGGTGCCGGCCAGCGCCGCGTAGCCGTGGAAATGGGTGAAGTTGAACAGGATGTCGCTGACCTCCGAGGTGCCCATCAACCGGCCGACCTCGGCGTACGGGAAGCGGCGGTAGGGCAGCAGCTCGCGCTCCTTGGCCCACACCGCGTCGATCAGGCCGCCCCAGCTCACGCCCTGCGTGCGCAGCCGGTAGGGCACGACGTTGAGGTGGGTGCCGAGCACCTCGGTCGCGCCCTGGCCCTCCGCGCGGCCGTTGGACTCGACGCCGATCAGCACCTCGTCGCGCGAGTTGAGCACCGCCTGCACGCGGGTGTGGGCGGCCAGCAGCACGTGCTTGAGCGAGGCGTTCCTTGCCGCCGCCGTCTCCTCCAGCCGCTCGGACAGCTCCGGCCCGATCTCCACGCTGAGGAACCCGATCCGGTCGGCGTCCGCCTCCCGCGGGCCGTCGGCCAGGCGCGGCAACGACATCGGCCGGGCGTCGGCCAGCTCCGCGGTCCAGAACTTGATGATGTCCTCGTCGCGCACCGCCGCCTGCTCCAGGGCGACGAAGTCGGCGAAGCGGCGGGTGGGACGGGGCGCCTCCGGGCGCATCGAGCCGTTGGCGATGGCCCAGTAGTCGGTGAGGATCTCGCTGAGCACGGCCGACTCGCTCCAGCCGTCCAGCAGCGCGTCGTGGAAGCACATCCACAACACGAACTCGCCGTTGCCGAGCAGGTGCGCGGTGAAGCGCATCAGCGCGGGGCGGTTCCAGTCGTACGGGGTGCTCTTCTCGTGGTCCAGCCACTCGTCGAGGGCGGCGTCCTGGCGCCCCGCGTCCAGGTCGCTGATGTCCAGCACGGTCAGCTCGGCCGTGCCCGAGTCGTGCACCACCTGCAACGGCTGGGAGAACCCGGAGAAGTGGAACGAGGTCCGCAGGATGTCGTGCCGGGCGACGGCCCGCGCGAGGGCCGTCTCCAGCGCGGCCCGGTCGAACGGCGCGGACAGGCGGAACCGGAACACGTCGCAGTAGACGTTGTTCTCGGCCCCGAAGGCGCTGTGGAACAGCACGCCGGCCTGGAGCAGGGCGAGCGGGTAGGCGTCCTCCACGCCGGCGGTGGGCAGCAGGGCCCGGTCCGCCGCGGAGATCTGGCTGAACGGCTCGACGCCGGCCCGTTCCTCGCCGGACCGTGCCACCTCGGCCAGCGCCCTCGGCGTCTGGAGCTGGTAGACGTCGGCCAGCTCCAGCACGATCCCGCGCTGTTCGGCCGCCGCACACAGGTCGAGGGCCAGGATGGAGTCGCCGCCGACGGTGAAGAACGAGTCGTCCTCGGCCACCCCGTCGATGCCGAGCACCTCCTGGAACAGCCCGCCGAGCACCCGCGTCAGCGCGCCACCGGAGTCCTCGCCGTCCGAGGGCCGCGCGCTCGGGCGCAGATAACCGCCGGACGACGGCGCCGGCAGCCGGGCCTTGTCGAGCTTTCCGTTGCCGTTCATCGGAATCTCGTCGATCGGCAGCACGAAAGCCGGCTGCATGTAGCCGGGCAGCCGCTCGCGTAACGCGGCGAAGGCCTGGTCGGTGTCGAAGTCGTCACCGCGCACGATGTAGGCGACGATGCGCCCCGGCGTGTCCGCGGCCCGGCGCGCCCCGCCCCGCAGCAGGTCGCGCACGTGGCGGATCTCGGTGTGCGTGTGCCGGGACTTCACCACCGGGTTGGCGGCGGCCTCGGTTCCGCGCACGATCACGGCGGCGGCCACCACGCCGGGCACCGCCGAGAGCACCGACTGGATCTCGCCGAGCTCGATCCGGTGCCCGCGGATCTTGACCTGGTCGTCGGCCCGCCCCAGGTACACCAGCGAGCCGTCGGGCCGCTGGCGGGCCAGGTCGCCCGAGCGGTAGCCGGGCTCGGTGCCCCCGTCCGCGGTGGGCAGCTCGACGAACCGCTGCGCGGTCAGCTCCGGCCGGTTCAGATAGCCGGGCGCGACACCGGACCCGGTGACCACGATCTCGCCGACCTCGCCCACCGGCACGGGCGCCAGCTCGCTGTCGAGCAGCCGGAAACCCTGCCCCGGCAGGGCCCGGCCGATGATGCTGCCCGTCTGCTCCAGGTCCGCCCGCCGCACCTGGTGGTAGGTGGTGTGCACGGTGGTCTCGGTGATGCCGTACATGTTCAGCAGGACCGGCTCGTCGTCGCCGTACTTGGCGAACCAGCGCCGGCAGACGGCGAACCGCAGCTCCTCGCCGGCGACGATCAGCCAGCGCAGCGGCAGCCGGTCGGTGTGCCGCTCCTCCTCGGTGATCAGCCGGCTGAACGCGGTCGGCGTCTGGCAGAGCAAGGTCACCCGCTCGTCCTGCAGCAGCTGGCGCAGCGCCGCCGGGTTGCGCGCGATCTCGGAGCTGACCACGACGACGCAGCCGCCGGACAGCAGCGCGCCCCAGATCTCCCAGACCGAGTAGTCGAACGCGAACGAGTGCGTCATCGTCCACACGTCGTCCGGCCCGAGGTCGTACACCTGGTCGGCGGCGGTGAACAGGCCGATGGCGTTCGCATGGGTGATCGCGACGCCCTTGGGGCGCCCCGTCGTGCCGGAGGTGAAGATCGCGTAGGCATAGTCGGACTCCGCGATCTCGTAGGCCTCGGCCGGATCCGGCGCGGGGGCCTCGGCCAGCTCCTCGACGAAGGTGACCGGCACGGAGGCCGGGGCCGTGCGCGCGAGCCGTCCCGACGTGACCAGCATCGCGGGCTCGACGTCGGCCAGGATCAGGGCGAGCCGGGCCGGCGGCGACTCGGGGTCCAGCGGCACGTACCACGCGCCCGCGCGCATCGCGGCCAGCGCCGCGACGATCATGTTCTCGGACCGGTCGAGCAGGATCGCCACCGGTCGCCCCGCGCAGCCTTCCCGCCGCATGACCGCCGCCCACCGGGCCGAGGCCTCGTCCAACTCGCGGTAGGTCAGCGACCGGTCGCCGCATCGCACGGCGACCCGGTCCGGGAACCGGTTCGCGGTGGCGCCGAAGGCGTCGCCGAGGGTCCTCATGCCTGAGATCTGGAACGCGGACATCGATCTACCCTTCGGAGTCGAAGCGGAGCACACCGCGGCGGATGGCATCGCGCAGCCGGTGCGCGAGCGGCTCGTCGACCACGTCGCGCTGCCACACAAGGCGGAAAGCGAGCCGGTCGCGGTCGCGCGCGCCGTAGAGCGCCAGCGCGAACGCGGCATCGCGGGGCGGCAGGTCGAACGCCTCGACCTCCACACCGCCCATCACCTGTCCCACACCGCTCCACGGCGCGGCGAAGCCCTCGGCCAGCGGCAGGTCGTCGGCCGACTGCTGAAACGTCAGCGTGGCCTGGAACAACGGCGTCCGGTCGCCCCGCGACGCCGGGCCGAGCGCCCGGATCAACCGGGACAGCGGCACGTCGGCGCAGCGCAGCGCGTCGCGCAGCTCCCGCCAGACCCGGTCGGCCAGCCCGTCGCGGTCCGGCCGGTCGCGGAAGTCGCCGAGCAGTGGCAGCAGGTTGACGAAATAGCCGACGGTGCCGGCGAACCCGGGATCGTGCCGGCCATGGTGGGGAGTGCCGATCACCACCTGCTCGTGCCCGGTGCACTCGTGCAGCGCCCGCAGGTAGGCGACGGCGATCCCCACGAACGGGGTGACACCGCGTTTCCTGGCCCAGGCGTCGAGGGCTTGTGCCG
>NZ_KK037166.1:10050262-10053403 GCF_000568255.1 Kutzneria sp. 744 | reverse complement strand
AGGTCGGCGAGTCCGGCCCGACCCCGGGCGGACTCGACGCCGGCCGCCTCGGCCCTGGCCCAGTCGAACGGGGACGCGGCCGGCGGCGGGAACGCCGGCCCGACACCGAGGACGTCGGCCGCGATGCCGGCGGCGACGATGCGCAGCGCCCAGTAGTCGACGATGCCGTGGTGGCTGACCACCATCAGCGTGGTGGTCTCCGGTCCGACCACGACGGCCGCCCGGACCAGCGGACCGTCGGCCAGATCGAAGCGCCGGTAGGCGAATTCCCCGAGCAGTTGCCGGATCCGCTCGGTGTCCTCCCGGTCCACCTCGTGCACCAGCCAGTCGAATCGCGCATCGGCGTGCACGGTCTGGCGGCGGGCCCGGGGCGGGCCGAAAGCGGTGCGCAGCGCGGGATGCGCGGCGACCACCCCGCGCACGGCCGCCTGCAGCAGCGCCGGGTCGAGGCGGGCGTGGAACCGCATCGCATGGGCGAGGTTGTTGGCCACGTCCGTGCGGTAGAGCTGGTCGTAGAAGTAGAGCTGAGCCTGTCCCTCGGACAACGGCGCCGATTCGTCCGGCCCGGTCTCGTGCGGCCCGGTCTCGTGCGGCACCGTCTCGTGCGCCAGGGTCTCGTGCGGCAGGGCGGTGGGCGGGCCGGCCTTGTCGATCGCGTCGGCGATGCCCTCGATCGACATGTCCCCGAAGAACAGCTCGCCGTCGACCCGATGGCCGAGCCGCTGCTCGACCGCGCCGCGCAGGGTCACCAGCCGCAACGAATCGAAGCCGAGCGCGGCCAGCGGCCGTCGCTCGTCCGCCGGGTCCAGGCCGGCGGTCCGCGTGAACACGGCCTGCCGCAGCACTTCCCGCACGCCGGTCGCAGCGGGCACGGCCGGGTCGGACACGGACGGGTCGGCGCGACCGAGCACGGCGAGACCGTTCTCGGTCAGCAGTTCCCTGGTCCGCGCCCGGCGCACCTTGCCGCTGGAGGTCCGGGGAATGCCCCCCGGCCGCACCACCACGAACTCGGCGAGGTCGATTCCGCACGCCGCCCCCACCTGCCGGCGGACCGCGGCGTCGAGCACCGCGAACGCCTCGGGTTCGGCCAGCAGGCGGGCCTGTCCCCGGCGGGCCTCGACGACGAGCCCGACCCGGCCGTCGTCCCACTGGAACGCCGCCGCGGTCCGGCCGAGTCGCTCGGGCGCGGCGTCGACCGCGACGGCCTCCACGTCCTGCGGGTAGTGGTTGCGCCCGGCGACGATGATGAGGTCCTTGCTCCGGCCCACCACGTACAGCCGGCCGTCCCGCAGGGCGCCGAGATCCCCGGTGCGCAGGAAGTCGCCGTCGTGGCCGGCGACGCGGCCGTGGAAGGTCGCCGCCGTGTTCGCCTCGTCGCCCCAGTAGCCGCGCGCCACACTGGGCGCCCGCACGCAGATCTCGCCGATCTCGCCGTCGTCCGCGACGCCACCGTCGTTGTCGCGCACGAGAACCGTCGTGCCCTCGGCGGCCCGACCCGACGCGACCAGGTGAACGGCGTCCTCCGTGGCGCTGGCGAGCCGACCGGCCCGCAACGCGTCGCGGTCGAACGATTCGACGTGGAAACCGGTCATCGGCTCGGCGCCGGCGACGAACAGCGTCGCCTCGGCCAGCCCGTAACAGGGCAGGAAGGCCTCCGGTCGAAAGCCATGCGGCGCATAGGCTTCGGCGAACCGGTCCATGGTCGGCCGATCGACCGGCTCCGCCCCGTTGAAGGCGATGCGCCAGCGGCTCAGGTCCAGCCCGGCCTGCTCACGCGGGTCGTGGCGGTCGGCGAGCAGGCCGTAGGCGAAGTTGGGGCCGCCCGAGCAGGTGCCGTGAAAGGTCGAGACGGCCCGCAGCCAGCTCGCCGGGTCGCGGATGAACCGGAATGTGTTCAGCAGCACGCTTTCCAAGCCGCAGAACAGCGGCAGCAGCGTGGTTCCGATCAGGCCCATGTCGTGGTACATGGGCAGCCAGCTGACCACGACGTCGTCCGCGCGCAGGCCGAATCCGGCCATGATGGCCAGTTCGTTGGCCACCAGGTTGCGGTGGCTGACCATCACTCCTTTGGGCTGCGCCGTCGAGCCGGAGGTGTACTGCAGAAAGGCGATCGCGTCGCCGTCCGGTTCGCCCCTGAGCGGTTCCGCGCTGCCGGACAGGATTTCTTCCACCGCATGGAATCCCGGCTCGGTCGGCTCGCCCGCGGTGAGCACCAGCCTGGCCCGGCAGTCCGCCACCACGCGTTCGACGCGGTCCATCCCGGCGCCGGGGCGGGGCGGATACAGCGGCACCGCGACGATCCCCGCGCGCAGGCAGCCGAGGAACGCCACCAGGTAGTCGGCGCCGGGCGGCAGCAGCAACACGACCCGGTCACCCGGCACGGCGAGCGCGCGCAACCCGTTCGCCGCCAGCCGGGTGCGCCGCTCCAGTTCGCCGTACCCGATCTCGTCCTCGATGGTCATGTCGGGCGAGACGAACCGAAAGGCCGTCGCCTCCGGTCGTGTGCCGGCCCAGTGGGTCAGGGCCGAGGGGATCGAGGTGTGTCCGCGCGCCTGCGTCAGCAGCGTCATCCGGCCCCCTCCCCGTCGGGCTCGGCCACCACGATCTCCAGGCGTGCCACGGCTTCGGCGCAGCTCTTGGTGACCTGCTCGTAGGAGTCGCCTTGCGCGATCACGAAGCCGATCCGGTCGTAGGCGCTGCGCGCGGGCCCGACGCGCCGGCCCGGAAGCGCGGTCACCCGGACCTCCTCCACTCCCTCGACGGCCTCGGCCTCGGCGACGCCACGCACCTCGACCAGCGTGCCGGCGCGGGTGGGCAGCGGAAAATGGACGGCGGCGCAGCGCTGGGGGCGCGTGTCGATCACCGGCGGCCGGCCGAGCGCGGCGCGGAGATACTGCTCGATCAGGTCGGTGCCGGTGGCCAGGCGGACGGCTTCGGGAATCATGCCGCCGGCCGGCCGGGGATTGATCTCGATGACGGCCGGGCCGTCGTCGGTGAGGCGGATCTCGGTGTGCGCGGCCCCGTGGTCGAGGCCGACGGCGGCGATCGCGGCCCGCGCCGTCGCCTCGATGTCCGCGGCGACGCGCTCGGATACCGGCGCGGGAAACACGTGCTGGTACTCGACGAAGTGCGGCAGCCCGG
>NZ_KK037166.1:10022803-10050162 GCF_000568255.1 Kutzneria sp. 744 | reverse complement strand
CCGGCTTCACCACACAGGGCAGGCCGACCCGGGCCACCGCGGCGGCGATCTGGTCCGGCGCGGTCACGGCGGCGAACCGCGGCTGGCGGACACCGTGCTCGGCCAGCCGCTCCCGGAGCAGGGCCTTGTTCCGGCACACCCGGGCCGCGTCGGGCGCGCAGCCCGGAAGACCCAGCCACGCCGCCAGTTCCGCGGCGGAGTCCACATAGAACTCACTGGTCGTGACGACACCGGAGAGTTCCTCACGCCGGAACCGGTCCAGGATCGCCCGGCGCAGTTCCCGCTGGGAGCTGGTGTCACACCGCACCACGGTGCACCCGGTGTCCGCGAGTCCCGAGTACCGCTCGGGTCGGTCGGTCAGCAGCACCGGCTCGAACCCGAGCGCGTCCGCGACCCTCAGCGCCTGCATGCCGGTGCCGGTGGTGTTGGACTCGATGTGCAGCAGCCGTTCCCGCCGCGGCGGGGCGTACGGCTTCGTCGACCGGGTCCAGCCGGCCACGGTCTCCCCCGGTTCGATGTCCGCGGGCCGGTCGGCCAGGTCGTGCCGATCGAGGTCGTGCTCGGCCCAGTAGGCGTCGTCGTAGACGGTGTCCACGTAGCGGTCGCCGCGGTCGGGGAAGATGCCGACGATGCGCGTGCCCGGCCGCGCTTCCCGCGCGATGTGCTTGAGCACGCGGTACACCGAGCCCGAGGTGTTGCCGGCGAACAGGCCCTGCTCCCGGGCGAGGTCGCGAGTGGACTGGAACGCCTCCCGGTCGTTGAGCCAGTGCACCTCGTCGATCAGGCGGCGGTCGAGGTTCTTGGGATGCAGGCTGTTGCCGAGCCCGCTCTGCAGCCGGCCGGGCCGGTCGGGCTGGTCGAACAGGACGCTGCCGGCGCTGTCGACGCCCACCACGTGCAGGTCCGGGTGGCGTTCACGCAACGCCCGCGAGGTGCCGCACAGCGAACCGCCGCTGCCGACCGAGCCGACCAGCACGTCGAACGGGCCCACGTCCTCGACGAGTTCGTCGGCCAGCGCGCGATAGCCCGCCGGGTTGTCCGGATTGGTGTACTGGTCCGGCCAGAACGCGCCGGGCAGCGTCTCGCGCAGGACGGCCAGCCGTTCGAGGCGGGCGCTCTGCCAGCCGGCGCCCGACATCGCCGCCACCACATGGACTTCGCACCCGAGCCCGCGCAGCTTGGCCAGGGTGATGCGGTCGATGCGGGGATCGGTGACGATGTGCACCGGATGCCCGAGCGCGGCGCCCACCAGCGCGACGCCCAGCGCCATCGTTCCCGAGGAGCTCTCGATGATCGGCGCCCCCGGCGCCAGCAGGCCGTTGCGGCGGGCGCCCAGGATCGTGCTCCTGGCCACCCGGTCCTTCATGCCGTAGACGTTCTGGGCCTCGAGTTTGGCATACGCCACAACACCTTCCCGCCCGTCGACCCGCAGGCGGACCACCGGCGTGTGCCCGATCGCATCCACGACACTCTCGAAAAGCACATCGAACTCCTGGCGTGTGCGCGACATCGATGCGTACCATCTTGGCAGGACGTTTGTTCATTTGGCTAGACCGAGCGAGCGGGTGGGGGGTCGACTCCTGGACGACGTGGCCACGAAGCAGGCGTGCCACCGCGAGCCGGCCGGGGACAGCGTCGGCCGGGGCACTGCGTACGGCACGTTCGGCGAACTGCTGCAGGGGGTGCTTTTCGAGAACGGCCTCGACTTCCTCGTCACCCTGCCGATCGCCCAGTTCTCGACGGCGATCTTCCACGCCCGCGCGGACGACGACGAGGTGCGGGTGGTTCCCGGCCCCAAGGCGAAGTCACGGCTGCTGGCCGAGCGCATCCTGCGCGCCTACGCGCCGCGCGTCGGCGGCCTGCTCCAGCTGAGCAGCACCTTGCCGGTGGGCAAGGGATTCGCCAGCTCCTCGGCGGACCTGGTGGCCACGGCGCGGGCCGTCGCCGACGCGCTCGGCATCGTCATCGACGAGCGCACGCTGGAGGACTTCCTGCGTGACATCGAGCCCTCCGACGGCGTCATGTACTCCGGGGTGGTGGCCTACTACCACCGCGAGGTGCGGCTGCGAGAACGGCTCGGCTTCCTGCCACCGCTGCTGATCGTCGGCCACGACGAGGGCGGCATGGTCAGCACCATCGAGTTCAACCGCAGGCCCAAGTCCCTCACCGACGCGGACAAGCGCGAGTACGACGACCTGCTGCGCACGCTGACCCGCGCGGTGCGCGAGGTCGACCTGCCCACGCTGGGGGCGGTCGCCACCCGCAGCACCGAGAAGAACGCCAAGCTGCTGCCCCGCAACCATTTGGCCGACCTCAAGCGGATCTGCGCCACTGCGGGCGGGCTGGGCGTGGTCGCCGCGCACAGCGGCACCATGCTGGGCATCCTGTTCGCCGACGACGAGGACGGCGCCGCCGCGGCGCGAAAGGCGCGGGAGCTGTGCCAGCAACTGCCCGGCACCGTCTCCGTGCACCGCTCACTCGGCTCCGCCTGACGACCGGCGAAGCCCTGATCGTCGCGGCGCCTACCCGCGCTGCGCCGCCGAACGCGCCGCGACGCGGGCTTCCAGGCCGTCCAGGATGACGTCGAGGCCGAAGGCGAAACCCTGCTCGGCGAAGCCGCTCTGGTCCTCGCTCTCCAGCGCGGCGATGCGGGCCCGCAGCCGCGGGAACCGCTCGGCGATCTCGCGGGCCGAGGACACGATCTCGCTCATCCGCTCGTCCTCGCGGACGGCGTCCGTCCGGGCCCCGAGGTCGGCGGTGTCGGCGGTGGCCTGGCCGAGCAGGAACGTGAACACCGTGTGCAGCGCCCAGTCCAGCTCCGCGTCCGCGAAGCCGGCCGCCTCGTAGATGGCGTAGGCGTGGTCCCGGTAGCGGGCGATGCCGGGGCCGTAGACCGGCTGACCGGTCATGGCGTGGACCACCCAGCGGTGCCGGCGGAACATGGCGTGCGCCTCGACCATCTGGGCGCTCGCCGCCGCCCGCCAGCCGAGCGTGTCCGGATCGGGCAGCGGCAGCTCGTCCCAGACCCGGTCGCAGGCCAGCGAGACCAGGTTCTCCTTGTTGCCGACGTGCCAGTACACCGCGGTCGCGGCCGACCCCAGCCGTTCGCCGAGCCGCCGCATGCTCAGTCCGTCGACGCCCTCGGCGTCGAGCAGCTCGACAGCGGCCAGAACGACCCGGTCCCGGGTCAGTGTCTCCCTCGGCATGGCCTCAACAGTAGGCCACTTGCACACCGTTCAAGTCGACTTGTACAGTGTGCAAGTCAGATCAGGTGAAGGCGAACGGGAAGGGTTCCCATGACGACACGGGACGATCAGCTGAGCCGGCCTCCCAGCGGGGAACCCGCGCCGGCCAGGCACGGCGGGCTCGTCCTGCTGGCCGTCGCCCTCGGCACGATGGTGGTGCAGCTCGACGGCACGGTGGTGTCCATCGCCAACCCCTCGATCGCCAGCGGCCTGCACGCCAGCCTGTCGAGCATCGCCTGGGTCGCCACCAGCTACCTGCTGGTCATCGCCGCCCTGCTGATCCCGGCCGGCGCCGTCGCCGACCGCATCGGCCACAGCCGGGCGTTCCTGATCGGCATCGCCGGCTTCTCGCTCGGCTCGGTGGTCTGCGGCCTGTCCACCTCGATCGGCATGCTGATCGGGGCCCGCGTGCTCGTCGGCGTGTTCGCCGCGTTGCTGACCCCGGCCGGGCTGGCGGTGCTGAGGTCCTCCATCGCGCCGGACAAACTCGGCCGGGCGTTCGGCGTGTACGGCGGCATCTCGGCCCTCTCGCTGGCCGGCGGCCCCGTGCTCGGCGGGCTGATCGTGCAGTACGCGAGCTGGCCCTGGGTCTTCTTCATCAACCTGCCGGTCGGCATCGTCGCCGTCGCGGTCGGCCTGCTGGTGATCCCGCGCAAGACCGAGCACCGGCCGGCCCCGCTGGACGTGGTCGGCGCGATCACCCTCACCCTGGCCATGACCGCCATCGTCTGGGCGATCAACGGCGTGCCGGTCTGGGGCTGGACCTCGGTCAACACGCTGGGCGTGCTGATCGTCGGCCTCGTGCTGGCCGGGGTCTTCGTCGTGCTGCAGAAGCGGGTGCGCCATCCCATGGTGCCGCTGAGCCTGTTCCGCAACCGCACGTTCTCCGCGGGTTCCGTGCTGATGCTGGTGTCCCGCCTCGCCTTCTACGCCATCGTCTTCTACCTGACCTTCTACCTACAGGGCGTGCGCGGCGACGACCCGGTCGGCGCGGCCGTCGCGCTGCTGCCGCTCACCGCGGTGTTCGCGGTGTCGGCCCCGCTGGCCAGCCTGCTCATGGCCAAGCTCGGCATGCGTTGGACGCTGGTCATCGGCGCCGTGCTGACCGCGGTCGCGCTGTTGGCGCTGCTGCGCCTCGGCGTCGACTCCAGCGGGACGACCCTGGCACTGCCGCTCGTGCTGTGCGGCTTCGGCATCGGGTTCTTCATGGTGCCCGCGATGCAGGCGATCGTCGGCAGCGCGCCGGTGGACAAGGCCGGCGCCGCCTCCGGTGTGCAGCAGTCGGCGGCGCAGATCGGCAGCACCCTCGGCGTCGCGGTCTTCGGCAGCGTCATCTCCACGTTCGTCGCCACGAACTTCGGCGGGGCGGTGCAGGCCGCCTTCGGTGGCAGCCCGAGCCCGCTGGCCCTCCAGTTCGCCGCCGACCCGACCGTCCGGCAGGCGGTCGGCCTCGGCTTCTCGCCGGCCACCAGCCAGCAGCTGTCCCAGCACCTGATACAGGCCAACGTGCCCGCCGACCAGGTGAACTACCTCACCACCACGCTGACGACGGCCGCGCACAGCACCTTCGTGGACGGCATGCACCTGGTCTTCCTGATCAGCGCCGGCATCACGGTGGTGTCCGGCCTGATCGCGCTGATCATCCGCGAACCGAAGGGAGCCGAGGAGACCGGCTGACCCCTCCCATGCAGGCGCCGGGAGCGACGGCGGAAGTCATTCCCCCCCTTCTCGCCGCTCCCGGCGCCGCCCCACCCGGGCGACGCCGCCTGATGGGCCTGTCCCCGCTGGATAGGAGCGTCACCGTTGAGCCAGCGCACCGAGGATCAGATCGGCCACGCCTTCGGGATTGGCGGCGGCGAGCAGGTGTTCTCCCGGCAGCCGGCGCACCTCGCAGCGTCCCGTCGTGTGGGCCGCCCACGACGTGGGCCGGATGTCGTTCTCACCGCCGACAACCAGGATGTCGCCGGCCACCGTGGTGGCGCGGGTGGCGTCGACCAGCGACTTGGCCAGGCGGAGGTCGTCGCGAATCAGCGGGTAGGCGCCGGCCGCGAGCTCCGGGTCGGCGACCACCTCGGCCGGGATGCGACCACCGGTCGCGGCCAAGGCGGCCACCGCCGTCTCGATGGACCGCACGCCCTCGATGCGGATGTCCTCCCGCACCGACGGCGGCGGGTTGGACGCGGCGACCAACAGCGGAAACGGCGGCCGCTCGACCGCGGCCGCCACCGCCAGACCGAGGTAGGCGCCGAGACTCTCCCCGTACAGGACGTCCACGGGCCCGCCGAGCTGCTCGATGACGTCCCGCACGGCGAGTTCGGCGCGGGTGACGGCCCGTTCCCCGTACCGCCGGCCGTGGCCGGGCAGCTCGACCGCGCGGACCTCGACCCGGTCGGACAGCTTCCGCCGCAGGCGCCGGAAATAGCCGGCCCCGCAACAGGACGGCGGGATGCAGGCCACCACCCGTGCCCCGCGCCGCGTCATCGTGTCATCGCATCCGGGTCACGGCCGGCGGGCCGCGGCCGGACCGACGGGCGTGCCGCGCAGCGTCCGGTCCACGACCTTGTTGTGGCCGTGCTCATCCCGGCCGCTGACCAGCATGGCGCCCCACCGGTCGAGGGAGATGTTGCCGCCGTACTCCTCGATGTGGTCGGTGTCCGGGTAGACGCGCACGGCGGTCGGCACGTACCGGGTGGCGAAACCCATGCGGTAGTCGCGGCCCGTGCTGGTGTTCGGCAGCGACGCGTGCATCAGGGTCGACCAGAAGATGACGCACTGGCCCTTCTCCATCACCAGGGAGAAGGCGTCGTCCTCGTCGGGCGTCCAGTCCGGGTCGATCTGCAGCTGCCGGTAGTCGTAGCCGAAGAAGCCGCGCTTGACGCCGTCCTTGACGCTGGCGTTGATGCGCTCCTGGTCGTAGTCCATGTTCTTGGTCTCGTCGTAGTTCATCTTGTTGTGCGTGCCGGGAATGAGCTGCAGGCAGCCGTTCTCCCGGGTGGAGTCGGTGAACGCGGTCCACACCGTGATCGTGCCGGCGCCGAAGGACTCCTCGGACTCGCCGGGCCACAGCAGCTGCGGCTTGCCGCTGGCGTTGGCGAAGGTGTCGGACTGGTGCCAGTCGGTGCCCTCGTCGCCCGGGTACTTGGGGAAGAACTCGGACCGCCAGCACAGCAGGTCCCGGCCGAGGATCGAGCCCACCGCGCCGACGATCTTCGGGTGGCAGGCGTGCTCGGCCAGCAGGTCGATGTCGAGGTGCCGGTCGTAGTTGAAGATGTTCGGCGCGCCCATGCCCGCGTCGACCTCCGGGTAGGCGGCGTGCGTCCGGTCGAGCGCCTGGCGCTGCACGGACTTCCACAGCTCGGCCATCTCGTCCGGCGGGTAGATCGTCAGCGGCCCGAGGAAGCCGTCGCGGCGGAAGGAGTCGAGCTGTTCGTCGGACAGCGCGAACTCGTCGGCGGTGGTCATGTGAGGCTCCCTTGCTCTGCCGGCTCGGACGGTCCGACCGGCCGCGCCTTGGCGGCGGCGCTGCCGAGGGACTCCTCGTAGGTCGTTCTCCGGTCGAGCACCACGCCGCGGGACTCGCCGAGGAACTTGTTCAGCCTGGAGAAGGTCAGCGAATGACCGCCGACGTCGAGAAAGTTGTCACCGGCGGTGATCTCCGGGTCGTCGAGCTCGGCCCGCAGCCAGGCCACGGCCGATGTTTCGATGTCTGCGGGGCCGGCCTGATCCGGCCCGTCCTCCCGCGTCGCCGAAAACAGCATCGAAGCGTCCTCCTGGTGTCATGTCGGCCCGCCGCGTCCTGGCGACGGGACAATTCCGGCGTCGTCACGGCGCCCGGTGAGGAAGTCGGACGACATCGGCGCGTCCTCCGGGCGGATCAGCCGGCGCAGCAACGGGCTGGCGAGCACCGTCGTCGCCACGGCGGTGATCACCATGACGGTGAACATGCGGTCGTCGAGCACCCCGACCTGCAGGCCGATGCCCAGCACGATGAGTTCGGTGAGGCCCCTGGTGTTCAGCAGCGCGCCGAGCGCGATGGTGTCCCGCAGGTTGAGCCGCGTGACCGGTGCCGCGATGGCCGCGCCGCCGAACTTTCCGGCGCAGGCGACCAGGATCGCCGCGCCCAGCTCGGCCAGGCCGAGCCAGCCGAGGCCGCCCAGATCCACTGACAGCCCGGTGACCACGAAAAAGACCGGCAACAGGATGGTGTTGAGCTGGCCGACCCGGTGCGGCACCTGCGGGGCGGCCCGCTGGAACTCCGCCCGCGGCAGCATCGCGCCGAACAGGAAGGCGCCGAACACGGGATGCAGGCCGATCGCGGTCGTCGCCCACGCGGATCCGAGCAGCCCCACCACCAGCGTCATGAACAGCACGGCCTCGGCCTTGCGCCGTCCGGTCAGGTGCCGCGCCAGCCGACGCAGGGCCGGCCGGACCAGCAGCGTCATCACGACGACGTAGCCGGCAAGTCCGGCCAGGGTCACCGCGACGGCCATCGGGCTGGTCGCCGAGACCAGCGTGACCACGAGGATGAGCAGGCACCAGGCCACCACGTCGTCGACCGCGGCGATGAGCATCGAGAGCACGCCGAGCCGGTGCCGCTCAAGGCCGCATTCCTTGATGATCCGGGCCAGCACCGGAAACGCGGTGATGGCCATGGCCGTGCCGATGAACAGACCGAAGTCCAGGCCGCCGACGGCGTGACCGTTCACAGTGGAATGATCCGAGTACAGCACCGCGGCCAGCGCGAAGCCGAGCCCGAACGGCACCACCAGCGAGGCCGCCGCGGTGAACCCGACGGCCCGGCTGCTGCCGCGGGCCTGCCCCATGTCCAGTTCCCACCCGACGAGGAACATGAACAGCACCAGCCCGAGTTGCGCGATGCCGTTGAGCAGGGTGCGCACCTCCGTCGGGAACAGCAGCGCCGAGAGGTGGCCGGGCAGCAGGCCGAGCAGACTCGGCCCCAGGGCCAGGCCGGCCACGACCTCGCCGACCACGGCCGGCTGCCGCAGGCGCCGGGCCAGCGCCGCGAAGGCGGTGCTGGCCAGCACGATCACCGCCAGGGCCAGGAGGAAGGTGGCGATCACCGCGTCCTGGTGGGCGAGGCCGGACGGCAGTCCGAGCATGGTCAGCACCTCGTTCCGTGCTCACGCGACGCCGCGGCCGACCAGGTCCGGCAGCGCGCGTCGGCGATTTCCGGACCCGTGCGGACGTGTTCGGAGTACAGGTTGAGACAGGCGCGCACGCAACACTCCTTGCTTTCCTGTTGATTCCCTGCTTGCTTCACGTTCGAATTGACCGGACGTCACGAACCCGATGGACGGTACATTCCGCCGAGGTCCTCGAGAAGTGTTGTCCCGTCGCCAGGACGGCCGTCAATAGCCCGGGACTACCCCGTGACCAGCGTAAACCGTCCGGCCCCCTTGGTATGTCGCCGTGGGGTTGGTACGCTCCGGCCGGGGGTGGCGCACGCTAATTCGCCGCCAATTTCGCGTTCGCCGGTCGTGATACTCGCAAGGAGTGGGCGCGTATGGTTCCATTGTCGTTCGCGCAGCGTCGGTCGTGGTTCATGCACAAGTTCGACGACACCGCCGCGGCCCACAATGTCACCGTCGCCCTGCGCGTCGCCGGCCGCCTGGACGTGGCCGCGTTGGCCGGGGCGGTCCGCGATGTGGTGGCGCGGCACGACAGCCTGCGCACGACCTTCGTCGAGGACGACGACGCCCGGCCCGGTCAGCGGGTGCTGCCGATGGGTGACGTCCAGTTCGACGTGCCGGTGTTGGTGGTCGAGCCGCGCCGGGTCGCCGCGGCCGTGGCAGAGGTGTCCGGCCGCCGATTCGACCTGACCGCCGAGATTCCGGTTCGCGCGTGCCTGCTGGCATCGGCGTCGGACGATCACGTGCTGGTGCTGGTGACCCACCGCATCGCGGCGGACGACGAGTCCATCGCGACGGTGGCCCGCGATCTGGCCGCCGCGTACTCGGCGCGCATCGCCGGCCGCCGCCCGCAGTGGGCCGAACCGGCCGCGAGTTATGCCGATTACGCGGTGTGGCAACGGAAACTGCTGGGCGACGAGTCCGATCCGACGAGCCCTCAGGCGGCGCAGGCCGCGTACTGGCAGGCCGAACTGGCCGGCGTGCCGTCACCGCTGCCCCTGCCGACCGACCGGCCGCATCCGCCGGCCATGAGCCACCGGCGCGACCTGGTGGAGTTCGCCGTCGACCCCACGGTGCTGGCAGCGGCCGAGCGGCTGGCCGCCGACCGGGGCGTGACCGTCGAGATGGTCTTCCAGGCGGCCTTGGCCGTGCTGCTCGGCCAACTCGGCTGCGGCACGGACATCCCCCTCGGCACACCGGTCGCCGGCCGCGCCCGGGACACGTCCGAAGGCAGTGCCGGGAAGACGTTCGACGGGATCGCCGGCCTTGTCGGGCCGGTCGCCGACACCTGGCTGTTGCGCGTCGACCTGGCCGGCAATACGTCGTTCGCCGATCTGCTCCACCGGGTCCGCGCCAAGTCGGTGGCCGCCGCGGCCCATCGGGATGTGCCGTTCGCGCGCCTGGTCGAGGTCCTCGACCCCGAGCGTTCCCTCGCCTACCACCCGCTGTTCCAGGTGATGCTCACCGTCACCACGCCGCAGGAGTTCAGTCTGCCGGGCCTGCTGGTGTCGCGCGAGCCGGCCCCCGGTGCCACCGCCATGGTCGATCTGGATATCCGCCTCATGGTGGGACCGGACGCGTCGGGCGCCATCGACTACGCCGCCGATCTGTTCGATCGCGCGTCGGTGGTGGCGATGGCCGACCGACTGCTGCGGGTGGTGCGGCAGGTCGTGGCCGACCCGGACCTGCCGGTGGCCACCGTTGACGTGCTGACCCCGGCCGAACGCACGCGCCTGACCCACTTGGCTGGCACGGCCACTGATCCCCCCGAGGTCACCGTGGCCGAACTCGCGCGACGGCGGTCGGCCGCTTTCCCGGACGCGATCGCCGTGGAGTGCGGGGCGACCGTCCTGACCTACCGGGAACTGCATGCCCGGGCCAACCGGCTGGCCCGACACCTGGCCGCCGAGGGCATCGGCCCCGAGTCGGTCGTGGGCGTGTCCCTGCCCCGCACGGCGGACCTGGTCACCACCCTGCTGGGCATCCTGGTGTCGGGCGCGGCGTATCTGCCGATCGATCCGCGCTATCCCAGCCAACGCCTGGGCTTCATGCTGTCCGACGCCGCACCCGACGTGATCATCACGGACCGGGACACCCGCTCCGTCCTGCCGGACACCGACCGGCCGTGCCGGCTGCTCGACGACCTCGACCTGGATCACGGCGACGGAACCGACCTCACCGACGCCGACCGGGTGGCGCCGCTGCGCCCGGACAACACCGCCTACCTGATGTACACCTCCGGATCCACCGGCACTCCCAAGGGCGTGGCCATCACCCACGCCACTGTCGTCAACGACATCCGCTGCCTCGCCGAGGTGGTCGGCCTGCGGGCCGGATCGCGGATGCTGGCCGCGACCTCCATCAACTTCGACGTCTCCGTCTTCGAGATCTTCACCGCCCTCACCACCGGCGCCACCCTCGACCTCGCGCGCGACATCCTCGAACTCGGCGAACGCCGCCACTGGACGGGCAGCACGCTGCACACCGTCCCGTCCATCTTCACCGCCGTGCTGGACCAGCTGGCCGGCAAGGTCGATGTGGACACCGCGGTGTTCGCCGGGGACGCGCTGTCGGCCACGCTGGCCCGCCGGGTCCGTGCGGCCTTCCCCGACGTGCGGGTGGTCAATGCCTACGGACAGACGGAAAGCTTCTACGCCACGGCCTACGTCGTCCCGGCCGATCTGAAGCCTCCTATTATTGTCCTCAGCCTTACGGCTCGAATCAAATAATGTATTCTCGCCCCGAATTCGTCCACCCCCCAAAATTCTCAAGCCACCTAGCTATACACGGGGGGGCGAATAACCGCTTATGGTGCTTCAGTGACATTGTTCTAGAGTTCATTGGCTCCACTATTCTGAGCATAAGGGCGCCGCCGTGCCCATCGGCCGGCCACTCGGCGGCACCCGCGGCTACGTCCTAGGTCCCGGCCTTCGCCCGGCGCCGCCCGGTGTCACCGGCGAGCTGTACGTCGCCGGCGCCATCGCGCGCGGCTACCGTCACCGCCCCGGCTTCACCGCGGAACGGTTCGTCGCCGATCCCTTCGGACCGCCCGGACAGCGCATGTACCGCACCGGTGATCTGGCCCGCTGGAACGCCCAGGGCCAACTGGAGATCGCCGGCCGCACCGACACACAGGTGAAGATCCGTGGGTTCCGGGTCGAGCCCGCCGAGGTCGAAACCACCCTCGCCGCCCATCCCGGCGTCACCAACGCCGTCATATCGGCGCGGCCCGGGCCCGACGGCAACCGGCTCGTCGCCTACGTGGTCCCGACCGACCCGGGCAACGCGCCGGACGACCGCAAGCTGCGTCGATTCGTCGCCGATCGGCTGCCGGACTACATGATTCCGGCCGCGTTCGTCCTGCTGGAGCGGTTGCCGTTGACTCCCAACGGAAAGCTCGACCGCGCGGCGCTGCCCGCGCCCCGACGGGCGACGAGCGGCCATCGCACGCCCCGCACCGAGCGGGAACGGGCGCTGGCCGAGCTCGTCGCCTCGACACTGCGGCGCGACCGGGTCGGCATCGACGACGACTTCTTCGCCCTCGGCGGCCATTCGCTGCTGGCCGTACGGCTCGTCGGCCGGATCCGAGCCGAACTCGGCCTGGAAGTGCCGCTGCGCGCGGTGTTCGAGGCGCCGACCGTCGCGCGGCTGACGGACTATCTGGCCGCGCGCGGCGGGCCCGACGCGTCAGTTCGTGACGAGGCGGCGGATGACGGTGATCGGGCCGATGGCGTCGATAGGGCTGATCTTGACGGGCTCGCCGAAGGTGGCGGCCTGGATGGCCCGGTTGTGGTCGATGGCCAGGGCCACGTGCTGGACGGGCTGGTAGAAGTAGATCAGGTCGCCGGCCCGGACGTCGGCGCGTGACACGGCCAGGCCGACGAGGGCCTGGTCGGCGGCGACGCGGGGCAGGTGGACGCCGGCGGCGGCGTAGGAGGTCTGGACGAGGCCGGAGCAGTCGTAGGCCCGCGGACCGACGCCGCCCCACTCGTACGGCTTGCCCATCTGGGCCAGGGCGAAGCGCAGCGCTGCGCCGACGGCACCCGGGGGCACCGCCACGTTCTGGGCCGCACCGCCGCCCTGCAACAGGGAAAGCTGGTCGGGCGGCAGGGCGTTCAACGCCGACCGCACCTGGGTGACCCGCTTGTCCAGGTCGGACCGCTGCGCGCTGACCTTGCTCTCGGTGTCGGTCGCCGCCTTGGCGGCCTTGGCCGCGGCGGCCTGCTGGTGCTCGGCCGCCTCGCGGGCCTTGGACGTCTGGGCCAGGGTCTGGGCGGTCGCCGACTGCACGGCGTCGTCGGCTCCGTGGGCCAGGGCGGCGACGATCGAGGCCGAGGCGAACTGGTCCTGGCTGGCGCTGTTCAGCACCGCGGCGACGCTGTTGGCCGGCACCAGGGCCCGGAGTAACGCCGCCCGCTGCTTGCGGTCGGCCACCAGCTGGTCGGCCTGCCGCACCGCGTCCTTCCAGCTGCCGTCGGCCGCCCGGAAGGCGGCGTCGGCGTCCGCGGCCTGCTGCCGCAGGGTGTTGGCCTGCTCCTGAGCCTTGAGCAGCTGCTCGTTGACGCGTTCGGCCTGGTGGCTCAGATCGAGGTAGCGGCCGACCAGGCCGGCCACCGTCGTCGGGGCGTCGTCGGCCCCGGCGCTGACCGCGGGCACCACCAGCGGACTCACCGCCGCCGCCAGCACGACGACGCAGCACGACCTCAACCCGAGCTTCCGCATGGTCCCCCTACCGCCGCGAGCCTCCGGCTCCGACCTTAGCGTTTTCCACCGGGTCGGCGGCGGCCGTCGAGGACACCTCAGGGGCAAACCGGCTCGCCCGTTGGGGAGACCACGAGCGTGCCCGGCGTCACCGCGGCATTTCTCACATGGCGACCTCCGTTCTCCCGGGATAAGGTCGGCGCCGTGCGTCGACGTTTTGACAATGAGACGACCCTGTCGTGGCTGCTTTCCGGACTGGCCGGGATGACGGGGGCGACGGCATTCACCCACAGCTCCGGGTATTTCGTCACCTTCATGACCGGAAATACGGAGCGATCGGTCCTCGGCTACTTTTCCGGCACCCCGCACCTGGCGTTGGCCTCGACCGCGCTGATCGCCGCCTTCCTGGCCGGTGTCGTGGTCGCTTCCCTGCTGCGACGCCATCTCTGGAAGCGCCACGCCCACGGCGCCACCGTGGTCACCACCGTGGCGCTGGTGCTGGCCACGATGTTCGACCTGGAACTGAACGGCTGGACCGGGCGTGATGTGACGTTCACTCCGATCGCCCTGATCTCGTTCGGCATGGGCGCGCTGAACGTCTCCTTCGTGCGCAACGGCGAGGTGTCCATTCCGCTCAGCTATGTCACCGGAACCCTCGTGAAACTGGGTCAGGGCATCGAGCGCCACATCAGCGGCGGCACCGTCTTCGAGTGGCTCGGTTATGCCATTGTCTATGTCTCCTTCATCGTGGGCGCGTTTGTCGGCGGCCTGCTCGCCCTGGCCACCAGCGGGGCGCAGCTGCTGCTGGCGACGACGGCCGTGTGCGCGGTCATCAGCGGCTACACCTACTTCCACGTCGACCGGGCGCGAGTAGAGGTGGCCTGACAACGCTGGTCACACGAACGCCCTGGTCACTCGAACGGGCGCCGCCGGGCGAGCCGGTATCGTGGTTCGTGAGGGTCGACCGGAGCGGGGTGTGACGGAGTCCGATGAGTGGCGACGCGTTGCTGGATGAGTCCGTGACGGACGCGATCCGACAGCAGCCCGGGTTCCTGCTGGTGTACAAGTTCGCCATCGAGGAACTCATGACCAAGCTCCGCATCCTGAGCGAGGAGTTCGACCTCACCCACCGGCACGACCCGATCGAGCACATCACGAGCCGTGTCAAGCGGCCCGAGGCCATCGCGGCCAAGGCGCTGCGCCGCGGCCTGGCCGCCGACCTGGCGGCGATCGCCGAGGGCCTCGACGACGTGGCCGGGGTGCGGGTGGTGTGCCCGTTCGTCTCCGACGTCTACCAGGTGGCCGACATGCTGACCGGCCACGACGACGTGGAGCTGCTGCGGCGCAAGGACTACGTCGCCGTCCCCAAGGACAACGGCTACCGCAGCCTGCACCTGATCGTGCGTATCCCGGTGTTCCTCTCCGACCGGGTCGAGCGGGTCAAGGTGGAGGTGCAGCTGCGCACCATCGCCATGGACTTCTGGGCCACCCTGGAGCACAAGCTGTTCTACAAGTACGACAGCCAGGTGCCGGCCGACTTCGCCACCGAGCTCACCGATGTCGCCGCGCTGGCCGCGCAGCTCGACTCCCGCATGGAGAACCTGCACCGCCGCCTGCACTGACCGCCGGCGTCACGGCTCGATCACCAGCTCGGCGATGTGTGCGCCGTCCGAGTCGAAGTCAGTCAGGGTGAAGCGGAAGCGCAGGTCGACGACGCCGCCGGGGAAATTTCCCTCCAGATGGTGCACGGCGACGTAGTGCCGGTCGTCGACTCGTTCGGTGCCCGTGAGCTCGATGGTGTACTTGTACTCGTTGGCCGAGCGGGACAGCCAGGCGCGGATCTCGTCGTGGCCGCGGTAGGTCCTGCCCTCGTCGACGACCACGGCGTCATCGGTGTAGCAGGCCAACGCGGGGTCCAGGTCGCGGGCGTGGTGGGCGGTCAGGTAGCGGGTGATCACCGCGGGCAGTTCTTCGTCGTTCATGGTTCACACGGTGGGGCCTCCCGTAGGGGGAGGGTCAAATCCGTCGGGCAGAGTGGGGGCATGGTCCGCGGATTGACGATCGGCGAGTTCGCTCAGCTGACGCACCTGAGCGTGCGAACCCTGCGCCGCTACCACGAGTCCGGGCTGCTGGAGCCGGCCTCGGTCGACCCCGGCAGCGGCTACCGCTACTACGCCGGCGAGCAGATCCCCACCGCCCAGGTGATCCATCGGCTGCGCGAGCTGGACGTGCCGCTGGCCGACGTGGCCAAGATCCTGGCGACCGAGGATCCGTCGGAGCGCGCGGACCTGGTGGGCGGGCATCTGCGGCGGCTGGAGGCGGAGCTGGCCCGCACCCGGGCCGCCGTGGTCTCCCTGCGTCAGCTGCTGCGTCCCGACGACGGCGGGCTGCCGGTCGAGCTTCGCCCGGTGGCCGCCCGGACCGTCGCCGCGGTCGAGGGTGTGGTCGACCGCGACGACGTCCTGTCCTGGTACGCCGAGGCCATGGCCGAACTCGACGCCGCGCTCGGGGATCGCCCGCCGCTCGGGCCGCCGGGCGGCCACTACGCCAACGAGTTGTTCACCGGTGGCCGGGGCTCGGTGCTGGTCTACCGCCCCGTGGCCGATCCCCCTCGGCAGGGCCGGGTGACGCCCGTGAACCTCCCGGCCGCCGAGCTCGCCGTGGTGGTCCATTGTGGACCCCACGACGACATCGACGTCACCTACGGCCGTCTCGGCGCCTGGGTCGTCGAACATGCCCTGGCCGTCGACGGCCCCGTGCACGAGACCTATCTGGTCGGTCCAGGCGACGACCCGGATCCCGCGGCATGGCGCACCGAGATCGGCTGGCCCGTGTTCCGCCTCGCCGTGTGAACGCGCTCAGAGCGTCAGCGACCAGCTGTCCAACAACCCCGTGCCTCGACTGCCTCGATCGGTGACCCGCAGCTGCCACTGGCCGCCGGCCGGTGAGGAGAAACTGCTCGCGCTGAACGTCTTCGCGCCGGTCCAGGGCGTACAGCCGGAGCCGCCCGAGTTCTTGAGCCAGTAGGACCAGCCGTTGGGGTCGACGAGGGTGACGGCGAGGTCCTCGGCGCAGGCGTACTGGATCGTCACGCCGACGGTGAGGGTGGCGGCCACCCGGCCGGTCAAGGTCGACGTGATGGGGCTGGAAACGGTCTGGTAGCCGCGGATCGGGTAGTCGGTGTCGTTGGTGAGCGTGCGGCCGTCGCTGCCGCCGGCCTGGGTGCGGGCGGCGACGGCGGTGCTCGCGGGAGAGGCGTTGCCGGCGGCGTCGCGGGCCTTGACGGTGAAGGTGTAGGCGGTGTCGGGGTTCAGGCCGGTCACCGTCGCGGAGGTCTGGGCGACGCTGGCGGCCAGGGATGAGCCGTTGTAGACGTCGTAGCCGGTGACGCCGACGTTGTCGGTCGAGGCGTCCCAGGCCAACGAGACGCTGGTGGCGCTGGTGCCGGTGATCCGGGGACTGCCGGGAACGGTCGGCGGCGTGGAGTCGCTGCCACCGCCGCCGGTCACGAGCGTGAGCTGCCACTTGCCGAGCGCCTCCAGCACCGGCTGGAAGATCGACATGTCGCCGTCGCCCGGGTTCTGCACGCACTGCGACGGCCCGCCGGAGTGCAGCCCGGCCGCCTTGTCGCCGACCAGCCAGCCGCCGCCGGAGTCGCCGCCGAGGGAACAGGCGGTGGTCCAGGTGAGGTCGTCGACGACGTTTCCGCCGTAGTCCACGGACTTGTGCGTGTACTTCACCTCCCCGCACTGCCAGTGCGACGTGTTGCCGGAGTGGCAGACGCGGTCGCCGACCATGGCGTCGACCGCGCCGGAGACGGTGACGGCGGGCTGGCCCCAGGTGTTGACCACGGGCGAGACGGTCCAACCCGGCTCGGTGACGGCGACCAGGCCCATGTCGCCCTCGTGCGCGTTGACGCTGTGGGTGCCGCCCACATTGGACGTGCCGACCCGGTTCTGCTGTCCGGACGCGCCGTACGCCGGCTGGTCGACGTCGTTGGTGCAGTGGCCGGCGGTGAGAAAGCCCTTGCCGCCGACGGAATCCGTCACTCCGAAGCCGACCGAGCAGTTGCTCTCGCTGCCCGGCCACCAGGGGCTGCCGGTCTGCACGGTGCCCGACTGCGGCCGCGGCGAGGAGTCGGTCTCGGTGATCGTGACGCCCAGATCCCTTGCCTGGGCCAGGAAAACCGCCGTCACGGCTGTGCTTCGGGTCCGGTCGACCGACACCGTGACGGAGTTGTTCCGGACGTCGACGCCCCAGCCGAACACGCCTGGCACACCGGCACCGACCAGCTTTCGGACGGCGGCGGTGGTGCGGTCGAGGTCGTTCTGGCTGCGGGCAACCGTTTGCGCCTCGGCCCCCGCCGCACGGGCCTCGTCGGCGGCGGCCGGAGTCGTCACCGCGACGACGAGTTTGCCGGCGGCGGCGTCGAACCAGTACCCGGCCGAGTGCGCCCGCACACCCGCCGGCAGGGCCGCCGCGACGCGATGGGCAGCGTCCTGGGCGGCCAATTGGGCCCGGGCTTGGTCGGTTGTGAGCCCGAATGCCGATGCCACGCCGTCGATCTCGGCTTGTGGATGCCCGGTGTCGGCGGCCACGCCGTTGGCCCCAGCCTGCGGATCCCCGGCGGAGGCCGCGGCCGGTCCGACGGACAACGCCAGAACCGAACCGGCCAGCGCCGCCCCGCTCGCGATGGACAGCAGTTTCCTACGCCACAGTGCTTTTCCCGCACCCATGGGTTTGACCCACCTCTCCGGCTCGCCATTGAGCCACGCCTTGCAAGGTAGGCACCGCAACGGCCTGTGCGAAGGGGATGAGTAGGCCTCGCCGTTCATCCTGTTCACTCCGCCCGCGCCGGGTTGACGGTTAACGAGCGGTCACGTCCATTCCCACCGCAGCCCGAAAGTGCCGGCTCTGCCGTCGAGCACGATCAACCGAGCGGCGTGGGCCGCGCCGATGGGGACGACCGGATCCGGGCCGTCGGGGGTGATCTGGTAGCAGCGAACAGGCACGGCGGTCGGGTCGAAAGCGACCTCAAGCACGTACTGGTGCACCGGGTTCGCGAAGCGCCGGGTGCAGTCCACGGTCCGGCGGCCGTCCGCCCCGATGTCCAGCTCGTACTCCACCGCGGTGCGCTGACCGCGGTTCAACGGCTGGTCCAGCCACACCTCGCCGACGAGGACCCGACCACGCCGGTCCGTGCACACGCGTCCGACCCGGCCGCCGGAGACCATGCGCAGCTCGGGCACCGCCTCGATGTCGTCGCGCATGACGAGGAACCGGTCGATCCCGTCCTTGGTCGCCTCCAACACGCTCGTCACCCGCACCCGTTGCTCGGCCCCGGCCGCGTCGATCCACATCCGTTCGTGCACGCTCACCGTGCGCCGACCCTCGTAGGGAACGCCGATCCGCTCGATCAGCCGTGTGATCGCCGCGTCTCCCGTCGGCCACAGATCGGCCACCGGCAGCGGCGCGGCGCCGACCCTCCCCCGCCGCTGCGGCGCCTCGCGTTCGGCACAGGACAGCAGAGAGCCTTGCGGCACACGGAGAATGTCCTCCAGCGCACGCACGGCCGCCAACGAGGACAGCCCTTCCGGCCGTCGCAGGCCGCGCGCCCAGTACGACAGGGTCGCCGCGCTCAGCGACACCCCGTGCCCACCCAACCGGTGCGACAGGCCGGCCAGCGTCAGCCCGCGGTCCGCTATCGCCTGCCGCAACCGTGCCGCGAACTCCTCCACGCCACGGACCCTAGCCGCCGTGTCGAACGTCTCGTGGCCAGGAGAAGCCGTCGCCGCGCCATGGTCAGGGTCTCGGACCGTCGTCCTTGACCCGCTCGTAGTGCCGGGCGACGCGGGCGCGGTTGCCGCAGATGTTGGCGGTGCACCAGATGCGCCGCTTGTTCTCGGCCAGGAACAGCATCGAGCACGTCGGACTGGCGCACCGACGGAGCCGGCCCAGCCGGTCCGCGTCGGCCAGCAGCCCGATGGCCTCGGCGGCGATGAAGGCCAACGCCGGATTGCCGCCGAAGTCGTTGTGCCACCGGGTTTCCGCGCTCCCCCAGCCGACCAGCCGCGGACTGGTCGGCACCGAGGCGGCAGTGGCGTTGAGGTCCTCGACCAAGGCCGGATCCGGTTCCTCGCCGGCAAGGTGCGCCTCGAACAACGACCGCAGCACGCCACGCAGCCGTCGGGCGGCAGCGGGGACGGGCGGGTCGCCAGCGGGGAGCCGCCCGGCCTGCACCTTCCACCAGGCGTCGTACTGCTCGGGGTCGGCGATCAGGTCGGCCGTCAACGCGTGCGTGTCGACCAGGTCGAGGGCGACCAGCGGCTCCCCGCCCATCGGGAAGCCCGTGGCCTGCACCAGCTCCACTGTCGGACTCATGGTCACCACCCCACCCTATCCATTAGTCGGACGTCAGGAAGCGCCGCATCAGGCCGGCGATCTCGTCCGGCCGCTCGTCCAGGGGGAAGTGGCCGGCCTCCAGCACGTGCACCTCGGCATCCGGCACGTCCCGCCGGTACGCCTCCGCCTCGGCCTGCTGAAAGGACGGGTCGTACCGACCCCACAGCACCTGCAGCGCCGGCCGGTGCGCCCGCAGCCATTCCTGCCAGGCCGGGTAGCTCGCCACGTTGGTGCGGTAGTCGTAGAACAGGTCGGTCTGGATGTCCCGCTGGCCCGGCCGGTCCAGGAAGGCCTGCTCGTCAGTCCACAGATCAGGGTCGTATGCCTCAACGTGCGGGCTGTGGCCCACGTGCCGCAGCCGCGTGGCGGCCGGGCTGAAGAAGTTCTCCCGCAGCGCCGCCTCATGGGCCGCGCGGTCGGCCCAGAACGCCTTGCGTGTCTCCCACAGCGGCCCGAGGCCGTCCTCGTGCGCGACGGCGTTCTGCACCACGATCGCGCGCACCCGCTCCGGGTGCGCCACCGCCAGCCGGAAGCCGACCGGGCCGCCGTAGTCCTGCACCACCAGCGTGTAGCGGTCCAGCCCCAGCACCTCGGTGAACCGGCCCACCACCTCGGCCAGGCGGTCGAAGGTGTAGCCGAAGTCGGCCGGGGCGTCGCTGTGCCCGAAGCCGGGATAGTCCGGCGCCACCAGGTGGAACGCGTCGCCGAGCCGGCTCAGCAGCGGCTCCCACATCCGCGACGAGGACGGGAACCCGTGCAGCAGCAGGAGTGTGGGCGCGTCGACCGGCCCCGCCTCCCGGTAGAACACCCGCAGGCCGTCCACCTCGACCGTCCGATAGCCGACGCTCACCGCAGCCTCCCAGGTCTAACGCATGAAATCTCCCAACACACGTTAGCATTATCTCGCGCTCCGACCCGCTGCCCGGCGACCCCACCTTCGACCGGCTGACCGAGGTCACCGGCAAGGCCATCTGGGCATCGGCGACTACGCGGTCTACATGATCGACTTCGGCGCGCCCGTGGGGTTTCGCATCGCGCTGGCCGGCCATCGACTGGACGTGCCGCCGCTCGCCTTCTGATCCACGCCACGACGGTGTCGGGCGTCGGCTCTTGTCGACGCCCGACACCGCTTCGCACGGTCGGGCCCGACGGCGGGGGGACCGACCGGTTCGAACGGGCTGGCACACCGTCCATAGAGCACTGTCCCCTTCGGAATCACTGGGTCAGGGAACGAGATCAGGGTAATCCCGGGTCGGCGACACCGCGCGGAACGGCGTTCGAACGGGCAGCGTTGTCTACCTGCCGCCGGCACAGAGGCCGGATTCGATCGCATTCCGGCCCATGCGACGGTCACACCCCGCCAGGTGGCTACTGCCATTCCGAGCCGCACAACGCCATGCCCGGGAGATTCCGCTCCCGGGCACGGCGTTCGGCCAGACATGAATGTCACTCACGCCGTAATGTGTGTCCACCCCCAGGAATCGCGGAAGCCACAGCTCGGGTAGGTGCCCAGACAGTCCTCGCCGTAGGCCAAGAACGTGTCGGCAGCGGACCCACGGTGGATCCGAGGCGTCCAGCACTGGACCTGCCCGGGCGTCACGTGGTCATTGCCGCCGGAAGCGTCACAGTTCCACGATCCGGTTCGCACCCCGTTGGTGTAGTGGTACAGGACCGCCTGCCCGTAGTTGCCCGCCGCCATGGGGGCATAGAACTGGACATAAGCCCAGTAGTAGCCGCCCTGGGTGCACAGCTGCACGGCGCCGATGTGGGCGCCGTTGCCCTGGATATCGATGTAGTGGGCGTCTACCACGGCCCCCGGCCCGGCTGAGTGGTTGCAGTTGGGCGGTGCGGCCGAGGCGCTGCCGGAGAAGCCCATCACTCCGGCCAGGGCCAGGCAGAGGGCCGCGAGCACGGTCCCCCACCGGCGGGTTGCTTTCGTCAACACGAGAATCCCCTTTCGATCACGGGGCATCACAGTGGTGGGCCGTTCGTGTGAATCTCTTGCAGTGTTTCTGCATGCGCCAGCTCAAACGGATAAGCACTGGGGTCGGGGGTGGTTCCGGTGGTCGTTCGTCTGCTCGGGGAAGTGGGCGCGCTGGCCGACGGCCGGCCGCTGCCCCTGGGCATCCCGCGGCAACGGTGCGTGCTGACGGCGCTGGCGGTCGACGCCGGGCGGGTGGTGCCGGTGGACCTGCTCGTCGACCGGGTGTGGGGCCCCGACGCCACGCCACGGGCCCGGGCGACGCTGCACAGCTACCTCTCCCGGCTGCGGCGCGTGCTGTCCGCCCTCGACGGCGTGACGATCGATCGCCGGTCGGGCGGCTACGTCCTGCACGCCGAGGTGGACCTGCACCGCTTCCGCGACCTGTGCGCGGCGAGCACCACGGCCGACGACGAGCAGGCGGTCGCGCTGCTGACCGATGCCCTGAGTCTGTGGCAGGGGCAAGCGCTGACCGGTCTGGACGGCGAATGGATCGAGGCCGAACGCGCCCGGCTGGCCCGGGAGCGGCTGACCGCGCAGCACGACCTGGCCGACGCCCGCCTCCGCCTGGGCCATGGCGGGCAGCTGGTGGTCGAGCTGGCCGAGCGGGCCGGCGCGCATCCGCTGGACGAACGGGTAGCGGGCCAGTACATGCTTGCCCTGCACCAGATCGGCCGCACGGCCGACGCCCTGGAGCACTACCGGCAGGTGCGGACCCGGTTGATCGAGGAGCTGGGCACCGAGCCCAACGGCCCGCTCCAGGAGCTGCACGGCCAGGTCCTGACCGGCACTCCCCCACGCACGGAATCGTTGGCCCCCATGCAGTTGCGGGCCGCGCCGAAGTCGTTCGTGGGCCGCGAGGAGGACCTGAGCCGGCTGGACTCCGGGCTCGACGCCGCGAGGTCGGACGGCACGATGATGCTCACGGCCGTCACCGGCGCCGGCGGCCTCGGCAAGACCTGGCTGGCCCTGCGCTGGGCGCACCGTCACCTCGACCGGTTCCCCGACGGCCAGCTGTTCGTGGACCTGCGCGGCTTCAGCCCCGACAACGGCCCGATGCCGCCGTCGACGGCGCTGCGCGGGTTCCTCGCCGCCCTGGGCGTCGGGGCGGGGGCCATGCCGCCCGACGAACACGCCCGGTCCGCACTGTTCCGTAGCCTCACCGCGTCTCGCCGGATGCTGGTGGTGCTGGACAACGCCGCCAACACCGAGCAGATCACCCCGCTGCTGCCCGGCGGCGAGGCGTGCGCGGTCGTCGTGACCAGCCGGAACCGCCTCACGGGCCTGGTCACCGCCCACGACGCCCGCCGCGTGCCGCTGGAGGTGCTTTCCGAGGACGAGGCCCGCGGCCTGCTGGCCGTGCGCCTCGGGCCGAGCCGGGTGCACGCCGAGCGCACGGCGGTCGACGAGCTGATCGACCGCTGCGGCGGCCTGCCGCTGGCCCTGAGCGTGATCGCCGGCCGGGCCGGCCTTTCGCTGTCCGCTGCCGCCTCTGAGCTGCGGGAATCGGGCCTGGACGGCCTGGCCGACGACGATCCGTCCGCGAGCCTGCCCACGGTGCTGTCCTGGTCGTACGAGGCGTTGACCGAGGAGCAGGCCGAAGCGTTCGGGCTGCTGGCCATCGCGCCCGGACCGGACATCAGCCTGCTCATGGCGGCCAACCTGATCGGGCTGCCGCCCGGCCGTGCGCAACGGGTGTTGCGGGGCCTGGAGCAGGCGTCGCTGCTGGATCAGGACTCGTGTGGCCGCTACCGGATGCACGACCTGATCCGTGCTTACGGCACACAGCGCGCATCCGACACCGCGCCGGCACAACACCGCATGCTCGACCACTGCGCCCACACCGCTCACCGCGCCGGCCTGCTGTTGGACGCCCACCGAGGGCCGACCGGGCTTGCTCCGCCCACGCCCGGCCCTCACGTCCAGGAGCTGCCCGATGCCCGGGCGGCGATGCTGTGGTTCAACGCCGAGCGCCCCACGCTGCTCGCCGCCCAACATCTCGCGGCGAGGCTGGGCCGGCACCACACCGTGTGGTGGCTGGCGATGTCGCTGGACACCTTCCTACAGCGGCGCGGCCACCGCCACGACCGCCTCGCCGTCTGGCGGTCAGCGTCGAGCCTGCCCACCCCCGCCACCCTCCGGCACCTCGGCCAGGCCTGCGCCGCCGTGGGCCGACACGAGGAGGCCCTGAGCCACCTCCGGCAGGCCATCGACCTTGCCGCCGACAACCCGTACGAACTGGCCCACGCCCACCAGACCATCGCCCGCCTGCTGGACGACCATCAGGCGTTGCGTCACACCCAAAAGGCACTACACCTCTTACAGCGCCTCGATACGCCCCTGTGTGTGGCCCACGGACACAACGCGATCGGCTGGCACACGGCCCGTCTCGGCGACCACGACGCCGCCCGCCGCCACTTCCACGCCGCGCTCGCCCTGCACCGCGAGCACGGCAACGCCGCCGGTGTGGCCATCAGCCTCGACCGGCTCGGCACTCTCGAACACGAGCACGGCCGCCACCACGCGGCCATCGACCACTACCGGCAGGCCCTGGCCCTGCGCCGCCACCTCGGCAACAGCCACGAGTACGCCAGCATCCTCGACCGCCTCGGTCCCCCGCACGCCGCCCTCGGCCAGCACGACCAGGCCCGCGCGCTGTGGCAGGAGGCGCTGCGGCTGTACCGGCGTCAGGGGCGCGACGCGGACGCCGCCCAGGTGCAGCGTCGGCTCGACATGGCGGCTTCTGAATAGGGGGGTGGGGTTAAGTCCCTCAGGGCCGGTCCGGGGGATCTTCCCGATGTGCCGACGAGGCCTCGCCTCTAGCGTTGATCTCACCAAAGACGACGGATTCTCGGAGGTCAGGCCATGTTCACTTCGGTGTCGACGCTCACCCCGCTCGCTTCCCGCCCCGCCGCTGCCGCCGCGGTCGAGGTCTCCGGGCTGCGCAAGCAGTTCGGCGACCAGGTCGTGGTGGACGACGTCGCCTTCCAGGTGCGCGCCGGGACCGTCACCGGCCTGGTCGGCAGCGGCAAGACGACGGTGCTGGCCATGGTGGCGGGGGTACTGCCGCCGGACGAGGGCGCCGTCCGTGTGTTCGACGTCGACCTGTGGGAGGACCGGCAGCGGGTGATCCGGTCGGTGGCCAACACGCCGCTCGACGGCAGCGGGCCGCGGGGTGACCTGACGGCGTGGGCGACGCTGACCAGCGCCGCCAAGGGGCTCGACCCCGAGGAAGTGGTGGTCCGGACCTGGGACCTGCTCACGTTGACCGGCTTGGCCGAGCAGACCATGGCCCGGGTCTCGGACCTCACGGCGGGCATGCGCAGCCGGCTGATGCTGGCCCGCGCCCTGCTGGGCCGCCCCGCGCTGCTGGTGCTCGACGAGCCCTTCCGTGACGCGGACGAGGAGTCCGCGCTGACGATTCGGTTGGTGCTGGAGCGTTTCGTCGCCGAGGGCGGCACGGTCGTGCTGTCCGGCCCGCACCCGCACGGCCTGTGCGACGAGGTGCTGGAGCTGGGCTGAGGCCGGCCCGCGTCGCCACGGACCGGCCCCAGGCTCCGGTGTCAGCTCGACACGGTCTCCCGTTCCTTCTCCACCACCGGCTCGGCGCCCGGCAGCGGGTGGCTGCGCTCCAGCGCGGCGCCTTCGACGTCCACGTTGGGCAGCAACCGGTCCAGCCAGCGGGGCAGCCACCAGACCGCCTTGCCGGTGAGGTGCATCAGCGCCGGCACCAGCAGCATCCGCACCACGAAGGCGTCGAACAGGACGCCGACGGCCAGGCCGAGGCCCAGCGGCCGGACCAGGGTCAGCTCGGAGAAGACGAAGCCGCCGAACACCGCCACCATGATGATCGCGGCCGCGGTGACCACGGCCCGCCCGTTGCGCAGGCCGGCGGTGATGGCCGCGCGGGCCGGCACGCCGTGCACGTACGCCTCACGCATGCCGGACACCAGGAACAGCTGGTAGTCCATGGCCAGGCCGAACAACACGCCCATCAGGATGATCGGGGCGAAGTCCAGCACCGGCCCCGGATCGTGCACGCCGAACACCGTCGACAGCCAGCCCCACTGGTAGACCGCGACGACCACGCCGAACGCGGCGAACAGCGACAGCACATAGCCGGCGGTGGCGATCAGCGGCACCAGCAGCGACCGGAACACGATGATCATGATCAGCAGCGACAGGCCGACCACCACGATCAGGTACACGGGCAGCGCGTCGGACAGCTTGTCCGAGACGTCGATGTTGGCGCTGGCCGAGCCGGCGACGCCGAGCGTGATGCCGCCGGGCAGCGTCGGCAGCGCACGCAGCCGCGCCACCAGGTCCGCGGTGGACACACTGGTCGGGCCGTCGGCCGGAATCACCTGGAAGGCAAAGAAGTCCTTGATGTCGGACACCGCCGCCGGGGCGACCGCGACCACGTCCGGCTGTTGGCTCAGCACACGGGCGATGTCGACCTGAGTGGCCAGCACGTCATCGGCGGCGACCGGCTTGGGCGTCTGCGCGGTGATCAGCAGTGGACCGTTGACGCCGGTGCCGAACTTGTCGGCGACGGTCTTGAACGTCCGGTACGCGGTGGAGTTCGTGTCCTGGGCGGAGCCGTCGGGCAGGCCCAGCCGCATCGACAGCGCGGGCGCGGCGACCACCAGCAGGGCCGCGATCGCCAGCCCCGCCGTCACGATGGCCCGCCAGGTCGGCATCGGCTTCGGGGCAGCCTCGGCGTGCTCGTCCTTGCCGATCGCGGCCCGCATCCGCTTGGTGAGCAGGCGCGGCCCGACCATCCGCAGCAGCGCCGCCGGCAGCGTGATCGCGACCAGCACGGCGACGGCCACACAGACCGCGCCGACGTCGCCCATCACGCTCAGGAACGGAATCCCGGTGACGTTGAGCGCCAGCAGCGCGACGATGACCGTGGCGCCGGCGAAGACCACCGCGCCGCCCGCGGTGCCGTTGGCCAGGCCGATCGACTCGTGCACGTCCATGCCCGCGCGCAGCTGCCGTCGATGCCGGTTGACGATGAACAACGAGTAGTCGATGCCGACGGCCAGGCCGAGCATCAGGCCCAGCACCGGGGTCACCGAGGCCATGTCGACCACGCCGGAGAACGCCATCGCCCCGGCCACACCGACGCCGACCCCGATCAGCGAGGAGATCAGCGGCAGCACGGTGGCCAGCAGCGTGCGCAGCATGAGCAGCAGCACCAGGGCCGCCACGATCAGGCCGGTGATCTCGCCCGGGCCCATCAAACCGTTGGTGGACTGCGCGATCTCCGACGAGTAGTCGACCGTCACGCCCGGGATCGCCGCGGCGTCCAGCTTGTGGGCGACGCTGTCCTTGGCTTCCTGCGGCAGCGAGAACTGGTCGTCGGAGAACATCACGACGCCGGTCGCGGTGGTGCCGTCGGTGGAGACCGTGCGGATCTTGGAGGAGAAGTCGAGCAGCTGCTTGCCCTGCTCCAGCGGCTTGGACTTGGTGGCGATCTGCGCTTCGCCGGCGTCCAGCTGCTTGGTCTGCGCGTCGAGCTGGGCCTGCTGCTGGTTGATCTGGGCGAGCGCGGCCGGGTTGCCCGCGGCGGCGGTCTTCGCGGCGGTCAGCTGCTGCTGCGCGGCGGCGATCTGCTGGCGTCCGGCCGCGATCTGCGCCCTGCCGTCGTCGACCTGCTTCTGCCCGTCGGCTAACTGCTTGCGCTGGTCGGAAAGCTGCTGCTGCACCGTGAACGGGTCGACGACGTCCCGCACCCGGTCATGTCCCTTGAGGCCGGCCAGCAGGTCGCTGACGCCCTTCTGTTGCTCCGCCGTGAACGGCTTGCCGTCCTTGGTCTGGAACACGACCGTGCCGGCGACGCCGGCCAGGTTCGGCAGCTTCTGCGCCAGCTGCGCC
>NZ_KK037166.1:10018801-10022703 GCF_000568255.1 Kutzneria sp. 744 | reverse complement strand
CATGGTGGTGCTCCGTGTGTGATCGGGGGGTTGACGGCTCAGCCGAGGGCCAGGAACCCGGCGCGGACCTGGAGGACGAGGCGGTCGAACAGCTCGGACCACAGCCGCCGGGTCTGCGGCGAGTCCTCCAGCCCGGCCCGTTCGGTCCAGTGCTTCTGCAGCACCATCAGGCCACCGAGCAGGCTCGACACCAGCAGCTCGACGTCGAGCGGCGGCACGTCCGGATGCCGGTGGCGGGCCGTGGCCATGAGGTTCTCGCTGACGCTGAACACCGTGTCGCGCACGATCGCCAGCACCCGCGTGTCCTGGTGTCCCATCGGGCCCAGGACGAGGGTCAGCCGGATCATCGCCCCCAGCAGGTCGATGGATCCCAGCATGGTGACCACGTCGTCGAGCAGCGCCTCGTGCGCGCTGCCGCCGGTCGGCGCCGGGCCGTCACCGACGGTGAGACTGTCGATGACGTCGCCGAGCATCTCGGTGCCGACCGCGATGAGCAGTTCCTCGGTGGAGTGGAAGTAGTTGAACACCGTCCGGCGCGACACCTCCGCCCGCGCCGCCACGTCGTCCGCCGACAGGCCCTCGACCCCGCGCTCGGCCAGCAGTTCCGTCGCCGCGCCGACGATCCGTCGGCGTCGACGCTCCATGCTGGCCGCCTCGCGGCCCTCAAGTGCCCGTGCCATGCCTCTTACACTATGTGCAATTCTGCACTTTGTGCAGAACTGAGCACCGTGGGTCCGGTCACATCCGGTGAGAGCGGCATCGGGCAAACATTGCGGTGCCGACCACAATGCCCGCGACCCCCTCCCCGGGCCATCGTTGCCGGCATGACGGAGGCAGGGGGCGCGCAGGTGCGGGTGGAGCTGACGCTCGTGCCGAGCACCGTGCCCATTCAGGGGTGGGCACGGGACGCCGGGGGAAACGCACACGCGTTCACGGGCTGGCTGGAGCTGCTCGAATTTCTGGACCAGGCACGTATCAGCGGGCCGGCTCGCGCATCCGCACATCGGACCGCAGTGGAAGGGGAAGCGCCATGACATCGCCGGGGGCACGGCAAGCGCAGCAGAACTACCAGCAGCAGGCGCAGAACAACAGCGCCACGTTCCGACGCAACGCGGCGCACCACGCCAGCACGCGCCGGCGTGGGCCGATGGGGCCGATCCGGGCGCTGCTGGGCCTGGTCTTCTCGCTGATCTTCGTGGCGATCGCGGTCGGGATCTTCCTCATGATCCTCAACGCCGCCCAGCCCGAACTGCTCGACCAGGCCAAGACCTGGTTCGGCCGGACCTTCTGAGCACCGAGGAGGCCGGGATGAGCACCTATCGCATGGCCGGTGGACAGGGGCGTGGCCTCTCGTCCGTCACGACGACGACCGAAGGCTGGGCGATCCAGCTCGCCCCCAGGCTGTTCGCGCCGCCGGCGCGCTGGGGCTGGCAGGCCGCGGCGGTGGTGCCGGCGCCGACGATCACGTTACCCACGCCGGCCCCTCGGCCGGCGTGGGTGGAGCCGCCGCGGCCGGACACCAGCGCGCTGGTCGCGGCCCGCTCGAAGGCCGTGACACGGGTGATCTGGCGGCTGGCCTTCCTCACCGTCGCGGCGTTCGCCTTCACCACGTACCAGCTGGTGATCGAACGACAGGTCAGCCGGTACGGCAACTCGGCGCACCAGGTCTACACGGTGGCCCTGCTGGTGATCGCCGCGCTGCTGACCATCGGTGTCATCCGGGCCATCTCCGGCGTTCGCTTCGCCAACCGCAACATCCGCACCTTCGAGCAGCCCTACCACCAGATGCGCCACACCGAACAGCAGCGCTACCGGCACGCCGTGCAGGCCTGGGAACAGGCGCAGTACCAACACAGCGCAGCCGCGGCACAAGCGGCACGAATGGCCACGGCGGCGGCGAACGGGCCGCAGTGGTACCCCGTGCAGCCGGCGTCCGAACCGACCCGGGTCGACGTGTTCGGTGGCGACCCGCATCGGCACGGCTGGGCCAGCCTGCTGGTCACCTTCGGCTCCTCGCTGCTGGCGGGCGGCCAGCGGATCACCGTGCTGGACTTCACCGGCCAGGAGGTCGGCGAGTCGCTGGCCAGCGTGGCCCGCGCCGGCGGCCTGAGCGTGGGCTCGGTGACGCTGACCGAGGAGGAGACGGTCGGGCTGAACCTGTTCGCGGGCTTGACGAATCGGGACATCGCCGAGTGCGTCGGCCACGCCGCGACCAGCCGCCCGGACGGCGATCACCGCGAGGAACGGGCGCTGGCCGTGGACGTGCTGAAGATGGTGCTCGACGCCCTCGACGGGCCGGCCACGTTCGCCCGCCTGGCCGCCGGTGTGCGGGTGCTGTCCCAGGGCGCCGGCGAGCTGGCCCCGGAAGAGGTCAACCGGCTTGCCGCACGGATCGGGGACATCGACCAGAACGAGTGGGCCGCAAGGCAGCTGCGACTGCTCACCCGCCAGCTGGACATGGTCAACGACGTGGTGGCCGCCATCCCGGGTGGACGTCCACTGTGGACGAACGACCGGGTGTCGCTGGTCGCCACCGACGGCGGCCGCAGCGACCGCAAGGAGCTGCTGGACCGGCTGCTCGTGCAGCTGGCGCAGCGGGCCATGGACGGTCACGGCTGGCCGGGCGGGCTGCTGGTCGTGGCCGGGGCCGACCATCTCGGCGCGAAGACGGTGCAGGCGCTGTCCGAACACGCCCGCCACGCCGGCGTGCGGCTGATCCTGATGATCGACCAGCCGCAGGGCGACCTGGAGAAGTCGGCCGGCACCGGCGGGGTGGTCTGCATCATGAAGATGTACAACCACCGCGACGCCACCATCGCCGCCGAGTTCATCGGCAAGGGCCACAAGTTCGTGGTCAACCAGATCACCCGCCAGGTCGGCAGCACGTTCACCGACAGCGGCGGGGACAGCTTCGGGGCCAACACGGGCGGCACCAACAACTCCAAGCAGCGCCGCTCCGGCACCCAGGGCCGACAGAACGGGCTGTCCGACTCCCGCGGCCACACCTGGACCGGCACCCGCGGCTGGAGCACCGCCGACAACGTCAGCACCTCGACCGGAACGAGCCGCGTGTACGAGTTCACGGTGGAGCCGCAGGAGATCCTCGGCATGCCGGAGACGTTGTTCATCCTGGTCGACAACTCCGGCCACGGCCGCCGGGTGATCACCGCCGACGCCAATCCCGGCATCTGCCTGCGGGACCGCGTCTCCGCGATCCCGGCGGCGTGAGGCGGTGACGTCCGTGCCCTACCCCGTGAGCTGGTCGGAGTTCGACCTGCACGAGCTGACCGAGGTGCCCGCGCAGGCCGACGACCAGCGCCGCAAGAACAGCGAGCGCCGTGACGACGAGCGCGACGACCCGCTGGCGGCGCTGACCGTCGCACTCGCCGGGGCCCACGCCGGGCTCACCTCGAACGGCGATCACGCGCCGGTCGTGTTGTCGGCCTGGCTGCGCCCGCCCAACGCGCGGCGGATGCACTTCCTGGTCGGCGGCAAGCCCGATTTCACGCCGGCGACGGGCACCGGACACGGCGAGGTGCTGTTCCCACCCGGCGCGCTGGCCACCCCGCTGGGCAAGGGCCGACCCACGCTGCTGGACCTGTTCACCTGCTGGGTGCCCTGCACCGGTCACCCGGACGCGTTGTGGGCGCCGACGGACACCAAGCACGCCAAGCCTTCCGAGCGCCGCGGCTCCTTCGAGCAGTACGTGGCCCACCTGCGGCAGCCCTTCGCCTGGGTGGTGCTGGCCGAGCCGGCGCGGCCGCAGGAGGTGCAGCCGGCGCTGGACCGGCTGGTCGGCGAGATCCTTCCGTTGTCCCGCAACGAAGTCGGCGAGGCCAACCGGATCGCGTTGGAACGCAAGCAAAGCCGGTTCCGTGAACTCAGCCGTGCGCTGCTGGGCA
>NZ_KK037166.1:10014300-10018701 GCF_000568255.1 Kutzneria sp. 744 | reverse complement strand
TGGGCCACGTGCTGGACGCCGCCCGCGCCGAGGTCGGCCCGCTGACCGCCGGCCCCGACTCGCTCAACCGGCACACCTTCGTCTGCGGCGCCACCGGCAGCGGCAAGTCTTTCACGGTCCGACACCTGCTGACCGAGGCCGCTCGGGCCGGGCTGCCGTGGCTCGTCGTCGAGCCGGCCAAGGCCGAGTACGGGAGGATGGCCAACCGGCTGGGCCCGCTCGGCCACGACGTCGTCGTGCTCCAGCCGGGCAAGCCGGGCGACCCGCCCGTCGGCTTCAACCCACTGGTCCCGGCTCGGGTCACCGATCCCGACGGCACGCAGCGGGTCTTCCCGTTGCAGACCCACCTCGACCTGGTGCGTGCGCTGTTCAATGCCACGTTCGACCCTGAGGAGCCGTTCCCGCAGATCGTCGCCAGCGCGCTGACCAGGTCGTACGAGGAGCTGGGCTGGGACGTCACGCTCGGCGAGGCCGCCCACCGTGGCGCGCAGCCGCGCTATCCCACCCTCACCGACCTCCAGCGGGTGGCCGGGATCGTGGTGGACGAGATCGGCTACGCGAGCGACATCGCCGCCAACATGCAGGGTTACGTGAAGGTGCGGATGCGCAGCCTCAGCCAGGGCGTCATCGGGCACTTCCTGCACGACGCGCACCAGCTGGACTTCGAGGCGCTGATGCGGCGCAACGTGGTGCTGGCGATCGAGGAAGTCGGCGACGACACCGACAAGGCCTTCCTGATGGGTGCGGTGCTGCTCCAGCTGACCGAGCACCTGAAACTGCTCTACGGCGACAAGTCGCAGGTGCCGCTGGGCCACCTCACCGTCATCGAGGAGGCGCACCGCCTGCTGCGCAACGCCGGCGAGAACGCAGACACCGCCGCCTCCCGCGGGGTCGAGACCTTCGCCTCGCTGCTGGCCGAGGTCCGCGCCTACGGCGAGGGACTTGTTGTGGTGGAACAGATCCCCAGCAAGCTCATCCCGGACGTCATCAAGAACACCGCGGTGAAGATCGTGCACCGGCTGCCGGCCGAGGACGACCGCAAGAGCGTCGGGGCCACCATGAACCTGGAGGAGGACCAGTCCCGGAACGTGGTGTCGTTGCAGCCCCGCGAGGCCGCCGTCTTCACCGACGGCATGGACCGGCCGCTGCTGGTGCGCGTCCCGCACGCCGGCCGGGCCGAGGAGGGCGTGCCCCGGCCCGCCCCGGTCAACGGCTTGATCCGCACGCTGCGCAGCCCGACCTGCGGCAGCGAATGCCAGTCCCGCGCCTGCACCTTGGGTGAGATGTCGCGCGCCGGCCAGCTGTTGGCCCAGTACCCGGTGCTCACCGTGTGGACGGAGCTGACCGTGCTCGCGCACCTGGCCAGCTTCCCGAATCCGACCCTACAGCCCCGATATCGGGACATCCTGGTCACGTCCGAATCGGTGCGGAACCTGGAATGCGCGCTGTCGCAGGCGGTCGAGCGCGCGGTGCGGACCCGGTCGGCTCAGCTGCAACCGGGCACGCTGCCGTGGCTCTTCGCGGCGCACTGCAATGGCGTGCAGCTCTCGTCGCTTTCGACCGGCGAGGCCTACACCTGTCACGACGACGACCAGTCGATGCTCGCGCAGGCGTACAAGTGGACCCGCGTGCGGCACTGGCTCGAAGGCGACCCCGACGCGCCTCGACACCCTGATTCCGAGGCGTGGGAACGCTTCTACCGCCGGCCGATCCCGGGCGCGACCCGCGGCGAGCAACTCCAGGCCGTGCGGCGCTGGGAGCGGGAGCTCTACCAGGACCAGGCCGGCCGCGACGCCGTCACGTACGGCACGAGCCGGCCGGCCGCGCTGGAGCAGGCGATCGGCGGCCAGGCCGACGGCGGGCCCGCCTGGCGGCGCGCGGTGGCCGCCGCGCTGGAGTGGTTCAACGACGACGTCGGCTGGGTCTGGCGGCACGTGCTGCCGAGCGAGGAGTGAGACAATGCCCGGACCGGATTTCCCGCCTCCCAAGGCGCAGAAGCCGCCCGAGAAGCTGCCGGACGCGCCGAAGCCACCGCCCGACGCGGTCCGTCCCGTTCAGCCAGATGCCAAGGGCCCCAAGGACAATCGCGTTCCGGTGGAGCCGCACCCGTCCGGCGACAGGACGGCGGCCACCGGCCACGGTCCCGTCAAGATCGACACCTCCCCGCGGGGCGTGGACGCCCCTCGCCACGGCGGCGATCAGCACGGCGTGATGTCGCCCAAGATGGACGCGTGGCAGAAGAAGTTCGAGAGCCAGCAGCAACGCATGGACGGTCCTAAGCCGACGGTCGCGCCCGACGCCAAACAGCAGACCGACCGGCCGGCCGACCGGTTCTCCACCCGCCTGGACCTCAACGACAGCGTCCGGACGACGCCCGGCGGGCCGCTGGACATGGGCAAGGTCAAGGCGCAGCTCGACGGTCTCGTCAAGGCCGGGATCAGCGGCGTGCTGCGGGACCATGCGCAGCACGACATCGGGCACGGGGCCAAGACCGACTCCCACCACTATCCGCACGGCGGGCACACCGGGCGTGAGGTGCAGACCAAGCCGATGGAGGCCACCCTGCACGTCGACCACGCGAAGACCGACATCGAGGCCAACAAGGTGAAGGCCATGTTCGACGTGGTGTGCAAGGAGAACAAGGTGCATTCCGTGCCCGAGGCCCGGCACGCGCCTCAGTTCGACCGCCCCGACCCGCAGTCGCCGCGCGTCGAGCACAGGCCCGCTCCGACGGGCCAGGAGTTCAACCGTGGGCAGCACGACCGGCCGTCTTTCCCGGCGCCGCAGGTGGTTCCGACCCACCCGCAGCAGTTCCAGACTCCTTTCCCGCGGTACACGCCGCCCCACTTTCCCGGTAGGTGACCACGATGGGCGCTAACGAGTTCAGATCGAAGCCACCGGACGTGAAGGTGCCGCCGCCGTTGGCGCCGCCGAAGGACCGGCAGGCCGAGGTCGCCGAGGCGCGGACCAAGTTCGGCCTCGACGGTGGACACGAGGCTCCCAGGACCGGTGTGGACCGGCGGTCGGTGAGGGAACGCCCGCCGGAGACCCAGCACCGGTCCGCGCCCGAAGGGTCACCGCTGCGCGAGTCGGAGAAAACCCTTGCGCAGAACGGATTCACACCCAAGGACATCGACGGCCTACGGCAGACGCTGCGGGACAACCCCCAGTTGTGCGACACCCTCGCCACGTCGAAGACCAATGCCGAGATGCTCCACGACTTCTCCCGGATCGGCACCGTGCCCGACCAACGCTTCGCCGTGCCGAAGAGCCCCGAGGTCGACGCGCTGGTGCACAAGGCCGTGGACAAACAGCCCGGCGAGTACGTCTCGCAGCGTGACCTCGACGGGCTGATGAAGATCCTCGGCGGCAGCGACCCCACCCTGCTCCGCCAGGGTTTCAGCGGCTCGGAGATCGACCGGATCCGCAACTACCTGGTCGTCGAGACCGGCCGGGTGCTGCCCAGCGAGCTGCCCCAGGCTGTGATGACCGACGACGGGGTGGAACACAAAACCACCGCGGACAGGGTTTTGCACGACCGTTGGCGCATGGTCGACGCCACCGCCAAGAACCCGCTGAGCACCGGCGTCGCGCGGGCGGCCGGGGCCGACCTGAAGACCGTCGAGCACGTGAGCCAGGCCGCCACCCTCATCCAGGAGCCCGTCGGCAAGTACGTCAAGCGCACCGGGGAGGTACGCAAGGGCATCGACGCCGCCTCGAAGCCGCCGCGGTGATCGGGCGTTTTGCCAGGTGACTCCGGGTTAGCGTGCCGTCGCCCGTTATCGCTGGGGGTGCATGGCCATGACAACCGAAGAGGCGACGTTCGTCGTGATCGGCTCGACGGGTTCCGCCCGCCGGGTCTGCGCCGGGCTGCGGGACCGGCACCACACCGTGCACCATCTCGACGCACCCGACGACCGTGCGCTCCGGACCGCCCTGGCCGGTCCCGTCGACGGCGTCGCCGTGCTCTCGCACGACGATCTGGTGGTTCTGCGCTACGCCATGGCCGTTGCCCACATCCATCCCTCGGTGCGACTGCTCGCCTCCGTCTTCGACCGGGCCATCGCCCGGGAACTCACGGCGTTGTTGCCGTCGTGCACCGTCGCCTCCCCCGGCGACCTAGCCGCCGGCACCTTGGCCGGCCTGTGCCTGGAGCCCGACGCCTTGGCCGTGCACCACAACGGTTCCGACGCTCTGGTCCTGCGGCGTCAGGACGACGGCGTCGCGTGGCAACCTTGGCGCCACCTCCGGCGTTGGGACGCCGCCCGGGGCGTCGTCGGCGGCCAGCTCCGTCCGCACGACGGCGCCACCCGCATGCTCTTCGCCGGCCTCGTCGGCCTTCTCGTCGTGCTCGGCGCCGACTGGGCCTGGCAGATCGCCGCCGAACACCAGGACCCGCGT
>NZ_KK037166.1:9979145-10014115 GCF_000568255.1 Kutzneria sp. 744 | reverse complement strand
GCATCTGCCGGAGGATGCCGCAGTTCTGCGGTGGGTGGATCGGCCTGGCCGTGCTTCGCGGGCGTCGTAGGGGGTTGCGTTTGGTGCGGTGGTGCGTCGGGCGTCCGCACCGCGCAGTTGCCTGTCGGTTGGTTGCCAGGTCCGCGCTACCAGGCAGCCATGGTCGCCTACACCGGGCCTTGAACGCCGGTCGTGCGTCGGGCGTCCGCACCGCGCAGTTGCCGTCTCCGCCCAATCTCTCTTCGGCATGCGGTGCTGGAGTGGAAGGGGCGTGAGGCGAGTGGTGAGCGGGTTGCGTTGCGCGGCAAGGGGTGGGTGGGTGCGCGCGTTTACCGATGGCTTGGGACGGGTCGGAAGGTTGGGGGTTCGATCATGGAGAGGGAAGCGTTGTAAAGGGGGCAGGAAAGCGCTTTCCAGCGAGGGAGATTTGGGCCGCCACGATCGTGTATAGGTTGGTGCATAACGGAAGTCGATCACATATCGGGAGTAGAATGGGGGTATGTCAGCGAATCCTGAATTCCCTGCCGGCACCGAAGGGTGGCGGCACGGCGAACTGGAGCTGTGGCAAGCAGGCGAAGAAGCCGAGAGCCTGTATCGGGCGATCTACATCCAGCAGTTGGAGCGGGTGTGGGAAGTCTGGGACCGGTCGTGCCGGTCGAAGGAGGACCGGACCTCGATCGTGTCGTCGATGGTGCTCCACTGGCGGCTCACCATCAGGGAAGCGCGTGAGCGGCTTCGGTACGCGGAGTTGTTCCACAGCCAAGCGATCCGTGAAGCAGGCCGCGCTGGGGCGTTGGATCGGCAACATCTGAAGATCATCCACGAGACGTTGCGGATAGCGCCGGCGGTCGAGCGGGACCGGGTTGAGGCGTCGTTGTTGGAGAACGTCCAGTTCGACGAGGGCGAGTTCAAGAACATCGCGCAACGGATCCTGTTCCACCTCGACCAGGACGGCAAAGCGCCGGACGATCGTGAACTGCGGGCGCCGAAGCGGGAGTTCCGCTTCGAGCGCAAGCTGGACGGCAGCATGGTGTTCTGGGGAATGCTCGACCAGGAGTACGGGGCGAAGATCGCGGCGATGCTCAGTGCACTGGCCAAGCCCACCTCCGGCACAGACCCCCGCACCACCGCCGAACGACAAGGCGACGCGTTCGCGGAGATCATCGAACTCGCCTCCCGCAGCGAAGGCCTGCCGGAGCAGGGCGGCGAACGGCCGCACCTGACGCTGTCGATGTCGTTCAAGGACTTTATGGACAACACGGGTGTGGCGAAGGTCGAGGGTGGCGGTGTGATGAGCGCGGCGGAGGCCCGGCGGATCGCCTGTGACAGCACGGTCATGCGCCTGGTGCTCGGGGCCGGCAAAGAGATCCTGGATGTGGGACGGCAGCAGCGCACGGCCCCGAAGGGGATCCGCAAGGCGCTGATCGAGCGGGACGGCACCTGCGCGTTCCCGGGGTGTCAGACGGAGCCGGCGCGGTGTCACGCTCACCACGTGGTTGAGTGGGCGAACGGAGGACCCACCAGCCTGGACAACATGGTGCTGCTGTGCGGGGCGCATCACCGATTGATCCACCACAGTCGGTGGACGGTGAAGATGGTGGACCAGCGGCCGGCGTTCTCCGACGGGCTGGACGAAACGGCGTAACGGCCCGAGACGGGGGATCACCACGACGCCGGAGATCACGCCGACCGGCGCCGCACACTGGGTGGACTGAGCCGGAGCGCACCAGGGATGCCGAGCAGCGCAGTGCGCCGACACCGGGAACCAGCGCCGGCGACGGCGAAAAGGCGTCAGCAGCAAACAGCCGACATCGGCGGCGGCCCGGGCCGGGAAACCTGGTTGCCGGGCGGGTGGCGCTCGTATAGCAAGGAGCGGTGATACAGGGCGAAAAGATCGGGCTGCGGGCCCGGCACGAAAGCGACGTCGCGGTACTGCACGAAGAGCTGTACGAAGACGTGGCCACGCGGGCACGGGCGGACTCACGGCCGTGGCGGCCGACGCCGGTGGAGTCGGGGAAATCGCCGTTCACGGTGACGGGGCCGTCGGACGAGGCGGCGTACTTCTCGGTGATCGAGCTGAAAGAGGGGCAACTGGCGGGCGAAGCGCTGCTGTGGGGCATCGACACGCACAACCGGATGGCGCACATCGGGATCGCGCTGAGGCCGGCGTTCCGAGGAAGAGGGCTCAGCGTGGACGTGCTGCGAACGCTGTGCGAATACGGGTTCGCGGTCAGAGGACTGCAACGGCTGCAGATCGAGACGCTGACGGACAACGGCGCGATGCTCGCGGCGGCGGCCGGAACGGGGTTCACGAGAGAAGGAACGCTGCGAAGGTCGGCCTGGGTGTACGGGGCGTACGCGGACGAAGCGATCCTCGGCCTGCTCGCGGACGAATGGGCTCCCACGAAAAGATAGACTAGACGCTACGTTGCGTCTAACCTGGTGGCTATGAACACTCGACAAGGGCTGGTCATCGGGGCGTCCAGGGGGCTGGGACTGGGGCTGGCGGAGGAACTGGCGCGGCGGGGGTGGCGGGTGATCGCCACTACCCGAGGGCAAGGCGAACTGGCCGGAAACGAACGAATCACCCAAGAGCGGCTGGAGATGACCAGCGCGAAGCAGCGGGAAGGGCTGCGAGAAAGGCTCGAAGGCCAAGAGCTGGACCTGCTGTTCGTGAACGCGGCGATCGACCGGGGCGATCTGCCGATCACGGAGGTGCCGGAAGAGATGTTCACGGAGGTGATGGTGACCAACGCCTACAGCCCGATGCGGACACTGGAAGCGCTGAGAGGGCTGGTGAAACGGGGCGGCACGGCGGCGGTGATGTCCTCGGAGCAGGGCAGCGTCGCCAACAACACGGAAGAGGGCTACGAGCTGTACAAAGCCAGCAAAGCGGCCCTCAACCAGCTCATGCGCAGCTACGCGACCCGACACGCGGACGACGGCCACACGAAGCTGCTGATCGACCCGGGCCACAACAGGACCAGCCTGGGCGGACCGGGCGCGGAACTGGAGCCGAGGGACACGGTCCCGCAGGTGGTGGACGTGCTCGAAGCGCAGGCGGGGGCGCAAGGACTGCAGTTCCTGGACCGGCGCGGGGAGACGGTCGCCTGGTAGATCGGGCGGGCAGGCCACCTGCCCGAACGATTCGGCGATCAACCTCCAGGGCGGCCACGCGTCTACTGTGGTGAGACCCGACGAACCTGGAAGGTGCGCATGACTCGGATTCAGACCATCCTCGGTGCGGTCGCCACGGCGACGGCGGCGGTGGTGCTGGCAGGCTGCGGCAACTCCAGCGCGACGGGAGCGCAGCCGAACACCCCGGCCACGACCACGGCGTCCCAGGCGAAGACCCAGACCCAGAACGCGAGCAACACCAACGGAAAGATCAGCGCGGACCTGAACCACCAGCAGTCCCCGGGCTCCGAGATCCTGGTCCTCACGAACAAGGGCACCAGGCCGATCACGGTCCAGGGCTGGCCGGAACTGAGCTTCCTCAACGCCCACAACGACTCCCTCACGGTGCCGACGGAGAAGGTGAGCCAGCCGGGCGCGACGGTGCCGAGCACGCTCCAACCGGGACAGTCGGCGTTCGCGGGCGTGAAGCTGATCAGCGGCGACAAGGGCGACCCCAGCACCTTCGTGGCCACGACGACGAACCTGACGGTCCCGGGCGCCCCGACGGTCACGGTGAGCCTGATCGGCGACGACGGCCACGCGGCGGAATACCCGGAGCTGGACCTGAAGTCGATCCAGGTGGGCACCTTCCAGCCGTCGATGCAGGGTGTCAGCCCGGACGCCTGGTGACCGGGGCTACCCGGGACTGACCCCGGCGGCGATCAAGCGGGCGGTCGCGCGGCGCGAGCCCCACGCGGCGCCGAGCGCGTCGAACTGCCGCACGGCCCTCGCATGAACGTCCAGGGCGTCCTCCCTCAGGCCGGCCGAGGCCAACAACACGGCGGCGTCCTCCAAAGCGAAGGCGGCCTCCACGGGGCGGCCGACCTCGAAGTAGTGCTCGGCGGCGGCCAGAGCGGCGGTGGGATCGCGGTTGATCAGCGCATGGCACCGGGCCACGGCGATGGCGGCCCGGGCGGTCACGGTCTCCCGCTTGGCCTCCATCTCGCAGACTTCCAAGGCTCGGCGGGCAATGTCGAGCTTCCCGGCCTGCAAAGCGATACGGACGGCATCGGGCAACCACTGGTGCCGCAACATCATCGGCGCATACCGTTCGTCCAGCACGTGGGTCAACGCGATGAGCGCGGCATCGGCCTCGCCGTCCCGTTCGGCGGCCAAAGCCTCGGCCATGATGAGGAAATCGCAGTTCTCACGGTCGGCGGAGGTCAACAGGGGCAGCTCGTCGGCGGCTGCCAGGTGGGCGGTGGCGGCGTCGCCCTCGTCCCGCAGCACGGCGATCAGGGCGGCGACACCGTGGAGCAGCAACAACATCGGCCCGCTCTCGCGCAGACCGTGGAACGCCATGTCCAGACCACGGGCGTCCACAACGGCGTCCAGCGTCTCCATGGCCGAACCCCAACGGCCGGCCCAGTAGTGGTTGACGGCGGTCGCGACCGGAAGCCCGGTGGGCAACCGGTCGCGCCGCATCAACTGCTCGGCGGCCAGCAAGGTCTCATCGGCCTCGGGCAGCCGGTCGAGGTTCTGCAGGCTGAAAACGCGGTTGTCCAACAGGCTGAGCTCCAGGTGTGAGAGCTCGGCGTCGGTCTGCGGCCCCTGCTCGATCACCCGCAGAGCCTCGTCGACCAAGCGCAGCGCCTCGACGTGATCACGCTGAATGGTCCGGAACAGCCACAGCATCTCCAACGCGTACGACCGGGCGAAGGTGTCGCCGATGACCTCGGCCCGCCGCACGGCCTCCCACGCGGTGGCCTCGCCGGCGTCGAGCTCCCCCAACCCCATGCCCAACCGCCCGGCCAACAACGCCTGACAACGGGCCCTCCACACGTCGGACGCCTCCGTGCCGTGCACGGCGGCGCGCAACGCCTCCACGCCTTCGCGAGCCAGACCACGACGGTACAAGGCACAACCGAGAATCCACTGCATCTCCCCCACCAACTCGGGGTCCGCAGTGGACATTAGAACCGAGCGTGCCTCGTCTTCCGGAGACTCCCCCAGCCAGTAGGAAACCCGGGCCAGGTCGGCGGTGACGCCCTGCACCCGAGGATCGGACGGCGCGGCGCCGGAAACGACCCGGCGCAGGAGGTCGACGCCGATGTCCGGGGCCTGGGCGGCCACTTTCCTTCCGTGCGAACAAACCCAGCCGATGGTCCAGTCGTCGACCGACAGCGGCGCGGCGGCGAGCTGACGGGCCACGGTGTCCACGGACGCGCCGGCCCGGTCCAACTGCTCGGCGGCCTGCCGGTGCATCGCGGCTCGCACGGAATGGGCTATGCGCTCGTAGAGCACCTGGTGGATCAGCGGATGCCGGAAGGCCAGCCGATCGCCGCCAAGGAAGAGCACACCGGCGGCAATGGACTCCTCGACGGCCGGATCGAGCTCGCCGACCCGGCACATCAGCACGGCGGCCAGGTCCTCGGCCCGGAACTCGGTGCCCAGCAAAGCGGCGTGCTGCAACAGAGTCACGGCCCCGGGGGACAAGAACCCGAGGCGGTGCTCCAGCGCCGACACGAGCGAGACGGGGGTGACGGCCTCGGTCGAGGTGCCGGCGTCGGCGGTGCCGGCCGAGACCTGGACCGCGTTGTCCCGGACCAGAGCGTCGACCAATTCCTGAACGTACAAAGGGTTTCCGCCGGCCCGGCCGGCCATCCGCCGCAGCCCCGGCCCGGGCGCCGCGCCGACGATGCCCTCCATCAGCTGATAGACGGCCTGCTCCGACAAGCGACCGAGCCGCATCATGGCGCTGCCGTGCTTGTCCACAGTCTCCCGCATGCTGTCCAGGGCCACCGAACGCGGCATCGGCCGGCAGGTGCTCACCAGCAGCAGCGGAAGCCGGTCGGTGGCGCGGGCCAAGCGGTTCCACACCAGCATGCTGGCCTCGTCGACCCACTGCATGTCGTCGACGACGATCGCGACCGGCCGCTCGGCGCACAGCTCGTGCACGAGGTCGACCAGGATGTCGATGGCCACCAGGGCGCTGCTGGCCCCGCCCAGCAAAGTGGGGCTGGTGGTCGACTTCTCGATCAGCTCCGCGGCGTGCGCCCGGCGGGGATCCGGGGAGTCGGTGTCGACGGCGAGGCACTCCAGCATCGCGCGGAGCGGGAACCGCAGGGCCAACTCGTCGCCGGACGCCCAACAGACCTCGACCGGCGCGGAGTCCAGGGCGCCGAGACCGGCGGCGATGAGCTCGGACTTGCCGATGCCGGGCTCGCCGTCGATCCACACCGCCCGGCCGTGCCCGGCGACCAGGCCCGACACCGCCGCGGTGAGCTGGGCGACCTCGGACTCACGGCCGACGAGCCCACGGGCCCGTGGGCTGGGCCGAACTGGCCTAGGCACGACAGCGACCGAGCCCGAAGGACCGGCCAGCGTCGGGTCGTCGGCGAGGATCTGCTGGTGGACGCGGGACAGCTCGGGACCGGGCTGGGCGCCGAACTCCGCGGCCAGCATGGTGCGCGCCTGCTGGTACTGGTCGAGCGCGTCGGCCTGCCGGCCGCACCGGTACAAGGCGATCATCAGCAGCCCGCGCAGGCCCTCGTGCAGCGGATCCTGGCCGACCAGCGCGGTCAGCTCCGGCACGAGCTCGGCATGCCGCCCCAGCTGCAACAACGCGGTGGACCGGGTCTCCAACAGCATCGAGCGGACGACGGTCAGCCGGCGTCGGCAGGCCACCACGAACGGCCCCGGCAACCCGCTCAACGGCTCGCCGTGCCACATCGCCAGCGCGTCCTCGGCCAGGCCCGCCGCGGCCGCCGCGTCGCCGTCGGCCAGGGCGTTCGCGGCCTCATGGGACAGCGACTCGAACCTGGTCGCGTCCACCGCGTCGGCGTCGACCAGCACCCGGTACCCGGTGCCGTCGGACGGCAGCACGGCGCTCACGCCGCGACTGGACCTCGCCGGTTCCAGCGCCCGGCGCAGCCCGGAGATGTAGGTGAACACGCTGCCCCCAGCGGTGGCCGGCGCCTCGTCGCCCCAGACGGCCTTGATCAGCTCCTCACGGGACATGCTGCCGCCGTTGCGGAACAGCAGGGCCGTGAACAGCGCGCGCTGGCGGGCCGGCCCGAGTTTGATCTCCACGTCCCCGCGCCACGTGCGCAGCGGGCCGAGCACCTCGATCGTGAGTGCCTCGGATGCCACAGTGCCCCATTTCCCCAGTACGGCCGCGAATTCGAGGGACGACAACGTCCGCTAGTGGTCGACGGCGGCTCTGAATACTCGGTTCTCCAGCTCCGACCGCGTCCGCACGGCCAACTTCTGCATGACGTGCGATATGTGCCATTGCACGTCGCGGCGGGGCAGCGCCAGCTCGCCCGCGATCTCCGGATTGGCCTTGCCGGCGGCGACGAGCGTGGTGATCCGCCGCTCGATGTCCGAGAGCGTGTGCCAGCCGGCGACGATCGGCTGCCGCGCGGTGTCGTCCGGCGCGAGGACGCCGCGCCGGAGCATGGCCTGCTCCGTCAGGTCGATGTCTCGCGACGCGCCCAGCTCGGCATAGATGGTGAGGGCGTTGCGGAAGGTCAGGTTGGCCATGGCGGTGCGGCCCCGTTCGGCCAGCGCGGTCCCGGCGTCGACCAGCGCGTCGGCGGCCTCGACCAGCCGCCCGAGCTCCGTGAAATGCCGGCCGACCAGCGTCAACGTGTCCGGATCGCGCTCGACCAGCGCTTCGCACCAGCGCTGGGCCCACTGCGCGCGGCCCGGCTCTCGCTCTCGGTCGGCCTCGGCCCGGCTGGCGTCCACGGCGGCCTGCACACGGTCCGAGTCCCCGCTTCGAGCCCGATCCGGACCACCATGGGCAGCCATTGATGGCGCGCCATCGACTGGCCGTAGTTGAGATCGGACAGCGGATCCAGCTTGTCGCCGTCGACGATCGACCGCGCGACCAGGAGGAAGTCGCTGCCGTCCTCGTTGCGGCGGCCGCTGACCGGCCACGCGTCCAGGGCCCGCAGATGTGCCTGGGCGCCGTCGTTGTCGCCCCGTCGCACGGCGATGAGCGCGGCCAGGCCGCGCAGCCGCAGCAACGTGGTCGACCGGTGCTGGCTGACGCTGTCGAGCAGATGCTTGTCGGCGAGATCGAGGTCGGCGACCGCCTCGTCCCAGCGCCCGAGCCAGTAGTGGTGGATCGCCGCGGTCACGTGATGGCGCGCGGTCAGGTACGAGCTCCGGTGGCTGCCCGCACGCGCCTGGGCCAGCGCGGCCGACGCCTCGACCGGGCGGTCCATCTTGTCGAGCGTGATGGCCCGCATGTCCAACAAGACCATGCGGCGCTCGGCCAGGCTCGGCACACCGGCGGTGACGGCGAGCGCGCGGTCGACGTGCCGCAACGCCGCCGCGTGGTCGCGGCGGACGGTCTCGGCGTACCAGAGCTCGCGCAACGCCTCCGAGATCGCGGCCGGATCGCCCACGGCGACGGCGGCGTCCAGGGCGCAGGTCGCGGCCAGCAGCACGACCGTGATGTCCGAGAAGGTCTCGCGTTCGATCTGCGCCCGCAACGTCAGATACCGAGCCCGCCAGTGCGCGGGCAGCGACGCGAGACGGCCGGCCTCGCGGAGCCGGGCCAAGGCCTCGCTCACGGCTCCGAAGTGGTAGTCGAGGTGGGCGTGGATCGAGTGCAGCTCGCCGGCGATCTCCCTGTCGGTGGTGGTGGCGAGCAGGGCGGCCACGTCCTCGCGCGGGTCCAGCTCCAGCGCGCCGAGCAGCCGGATCCGCCGCAGGGCGAGCATCTCGTGCTCCGCGGGCAGCAGGGACGGCCCGGCGACGGCACGCGTGAGCAGCTCGGTGGCGAGCTGCGGGGCCGCGAACCCGATGGCCTCGGCGTTGGCCAGCAGCCAGCGGAAGGACCACGGGTCGACCGGCGGCACAGCTTGGACCAGCTGGGCGGCCACCCGCTCGACCGGGGCGCCGGCCGCGGCCAGGGTCTCGGCCGCCTCGCGGTGCAGCACCGCCCGCTGGGCCGGCTCGGTGCCGTCGAGCAGGCGTTGCCGGACGGCCTCGTCGCGGAAGGCCAGGCTGTCCCGTGTCTCGACGAGCACGCCGGCGGTGGTGGCCTCCCCGATCGCGCCGGCCAGCGCCGCCGCCGGCACGCGCATGATCCTGGTCAGGTCGCCGGGATAGAACTCGGGACCGAGCAGCGCGGCCCAGCGCAGCACGTCCCGTGTGTCGGAATCGAGCGATTCGAGCCGGTCGATGGCGATCCCGGAGGCCACTGCCGCCATGTCGAGCTCGAAACCGGCCGCGCTGGCCCGCCGGGCCGCGGCCGCCACCGCCACGTCGAGAATGTCGTGGGCGTGCCGGGGATTGCCGGCGGCCCGGCGCAGCAGCGGCATGAGGGACGCCGTGTACGAGTGGCGGAGCCGGCCCATGGCCAGCACGGAGACGTCGTTCGAGGCCAGGGGTTCGAGCTGGATCACGTGGCCGCCGGTCATGTGCACGGCGTTGTGCAGCTGCACGGTCTCGCGCCTTCGCGGGAAGGTGCGGCAGGTGGCGGCCAGCAGCAGCGGCAGGTAACGGGTCAGGCGTGACAGCCTGGTCCACGCCAGCAGGTCGGTGTCCCGGCCGAGGTGGATGTCCTCGACGACCAGGACCAGCGGCGACCGCCGGCACGCCTGTTCGACCGCGGTCAGCAGCTGGCCGATCGCCTTGCCCGGCCCGGCCAGCTCGTCCCCCCGCGCCCACACGGTCATGCGGTCGCCGGCCAGCGCCTTGGCCAGCAGGGACGACTTGCCGATGCCGCCCTCGCCCTCGACCCAGACGCACGCGCCCCGGCCCTGGTCCAGGTCGTCCAGCAGCGCCGTGAACCGGGCCAGCTCCGGCCGCCGTCCGACGAAGAGCTCCGGCACGGCCGGTCGTTTCCGCTCCAGGGCTGTCAGGTGGTCGACCGCCGACGCGGCCGGGCGGGGCATCCAGGTGGTGGCCCCGATGTCCTCGGCCGTCAGCGGCTCCCCGTCGAGAATGCGGCCGCGGATGTGACGCAGCGCGGCGCCGGGGTCGATGCCCAGCTCGGCGCTGAGGATCTCGCTCGTCTCGTCGTACAGCCGCAGCGCGTCGTCGCGGCGACCGGCCTTGTAGAGCGCCGCCATGAGCAGACCGCGGGCTCCCTCCCGCTGCGGGAACCGCGCCACCGTGGCCGCCAGGCCGTCGGTCGCGTCGACGTGATGGCCGAGGATGAGGGCCAGCGCGGCCCGGCGTTCGAGGGCGGTGGCCTTCAGCTCGGCCAGCCGGGCCCGGTACAGCTCGGCGAAGGGCACCTTCAGCCCGTCGAGGCCGTCGCCGTGCCACCGGCCGACGGCCGCGTCGAGGGCGTCGACCGCGGCCTGGAGGTCGCCGTTCTCCCAGCTCCACTGGGCATCCCGCTGGTGCTGCTCGAACTGCTGCTCGTCGAGCTGGTCGGGTTCGAGGGCCAGCGAGTAGCTCGACTCGATGGTGGTCAGGATCGAGCCGTCGCCGGCGAGGGCCTTGCGCAGCGCGGAGATGTAGGTGTGCAGGATGCCGACGGCCTTGGCCGGCGGCGCGTCTCCCCAAATGCCGTCCACGAACTCGGTGCGCGAGACGGCCTTGTTGGCATTGGCCGCCAGGATGGCGAACACCGCGCGCCGCCGCCCGCGGCCGAGGTCGATCTCCGCCTCGCCGCGCCAGGCCCGCACGGGGCCGAGCAGCTGAATGCGCAGCCGGGACGACTCGGTGGAAGTCACTTCGGCTCGCGGTGGATGGATGCCCCGTGGATGGATGCCCCGTGGATGGATGCGCTGCGGCCGATTCCGGGGCGCGCGCTTCGACTTTCCATGACTGGATCATCTTAGCCGTCACCAACTCACGTCGTCGGCGAGTGTCGGTCGAATAACCGGCCCCGACGGGCAACAGCCGAGGTCAGCGCGGTCGAACGGGAAAGCGAGCGCCCGTCGCGAGGATCGGGTCAGGTTTGGTCGTGAAACGTTGGTTGCCCGAACAACCCTGCCTGATTCGATCCTCCATCGTTCAAGAACAGGGGAATTACCTGAGCGGACACCGATACCCTACCAGTCCACAAAGGACAGTCGGCGTGCGCGGAATTCCTTGAACCCGCGAACACCCACCGTGCCGGGCAGGTTGCACCGCCGGCCGCCGATGGCTCGAAGGGGCAGTCTCACTGGGCGGCCGTCACTCGTGAGGCTCGATCCGCTCGACCGCCGCCCACGATGTACCAGACGAATTCCGGGAATCTCGGGTCAGGGAGAGTGGTGGTCGCATGCCGTCGGCCAACGGGCGGGACGCCGAGTTGTCCGCACTCGATTCCGCACTCGCCGGCATCGGCCCGCGCCGCCACGTCCTCGCCGTTGTCCGCGGCCCGCGGGGCATCGGGAAATCGGCGCTGCTCGCGGCATTCGGCCGCCGGACATCGAGCGCCCGCGTGCTGACCGTGGCCTTTCGGGATGGCGTCCCGGCCTGGGACGAGTTCGGCGCCACGGCGCTCCTGCATGCCGCACAACGGCATTTCGAGGAATTCGCTGAGCCGAGTGTCGCGGCGTCCATCGAAGCCGTGCGGGGATTGACGCAGCCGCTGACATTTCGATCGCCCCAGGGGCGGTCCGGCCTGTTGACGGAACTCGCGCGGCTGTTCGGCCGTCTGAGCCGGCACAAGGACGTTGTCGTGCTGGCCGACGATGTGGACGCGTTGGCGTCGCCGGCCAGCGCGCTGTTCGCCATGTGCCTGCCCCGGTGCCTCGTCGTCGCCACGTGCACCGACGACGACAGCCTGTGCGGTCTGGCCGACCACGTCGTGAATCTGCGGCCGTTGCCGGCGGAATGTGTCGAGCCGCTGCTGGCCAAGGCGTTCGGGACGCCCTTCGACGAGGCCACGTTGGGCCGCCTGCTTGCCGCACTCGGCCCGCTCGGGCGGCATCCGGCCACGCTGCTGTCCACTGTGGACGAACTGCGGCGCGAGGGCCGGCTCGTTGTCGTGCACGGGCGTGCCTGCATGGCCGACTTCCCGATCATGGTGCCGGCCGGGCATGAGGCTGTGGCCCATGTGCGCGGCTTCGGCGTGGTCGGCGTCCATCTGGTGGCCATGGCGGCGTCCGTGTCGTTCGGCGTCGATGACCTGCCGATGCTGGTCGCGGCCGTCGGCGGCACGGTGACGGAGTACGGCGACGCGGTCGACGAGCTCGTGCGGCTGAAGGTGTTGGACTGCGGCGCGGACGGGCAGCTGACGTGCCCGAGCCCGGCGCTGGCCGCGCGGGTGCTGGCCGAGGCCGCCGAGGCCATCAGCGACATGCACGCCGCCGTGGCCCAACACCTGAACGGCGACGAAGCCGTGATCGCCGAGCACCTGTCTCGCAGCTCCCTCCGTCACGACAACCTGCTGATCAGGCAGGCCGAGCGGGCCGCCGACGAGGACACCGCGGCCCGCTGGCTCCTCGCCGCGCGGCCCCGGCCGATCACCGCCGAGTTCGCCCGGCTGCTGACCAGGACCGGACGCGCCGAGGCCCTCCTCGACATGGCCGCCGACGCCCCGCTGGACGCCGACGCGGCGGCCGCGGTCACCGTCGCGGCCATCCACGCCTGCCGCCCTGTCCCCCACGCCGTCCGGACTGCGCTGCCGGCCGCCGCCGCGTTCTCCGACCGCTGGCTCGCCGACGAACCGCTGCGGCCGTCCGACCTCACGTCCTGGTGCGGGCCGCTGTCGCAGTCTCAACGCGCCGAGCTGGCCGAGGCAGCAGCCGTGCAGGACGTCGCCGCCATGCTGGACGTGGTGCACGGCTCGGGTGCCCCGGACTCGATGCCGTCGCTCTACCACCGTGTCCTGCGGGGTTACCGCACCGGCGACTGGACGGCCGTGCTGGCGGCGACCCGACGGCTGGAGCTGGCCGGCGCGCAGGCCCCGATCGCCCGCCTGCTGGCCGCCGAGGTGTGCGCCGAGCAGGGCGACGAACGTCAGGCACTGTCCTGGCTGGCTGCGGCCGGCGCGCGGCAGCCCGTGCTGCGGGCCTGGGTCGAGTGCGGCATGCGGCTGCGGGCCGGCGACCACGCGTTCGACCTCGGTTGGCGCGCCTACCTCGACGCGCCCACGGCGCCCGGCCACGAACAGCTGCTCATGCGGCTGGTGGTGATCGCCGTGCTCGCCGACGACCCTGTCCGGACCGCCCTCGTGCTCGGCAAGATCGAAAGCCGCTGCCTTGCCCCTGAGCTGCTGGTATTCGCCCGTGGCGCGGTCAACCGCGACCTCGACCGGCTGCGCAACACCGCCGATCTCTTCCGCCGCCGCGGCCACCTCCCCGAGCTGTTGACCGTGTGCCTGCTGGCCGGCGGCCTGGCCGCAGAGCCGCGGCCGTGGCTGCACGAGGCCCACGAGCTCGCCACCGTGCTCGGCGCGACGCCGCTGCGGGCCCGGGCCCGGGATCTCATGCGCCTGCGCGGCGTCACCGCCCCTCGGAGCACGGATCGCCCGTCCACGCTGTCGAGGACGGAGCTGCTGATCGCCTCGCTGATCCGGCAGGGCCGCACCAACCGGCAGATCGCCGTGACGATGCGGATGAGCGAGAAGACCGTGGAACACAACCTTTCCCGGGTGTTCGCCAAGACCGGCGCCCGTACCCGGGTCGACGTCGCGGCGGCCATGGTCAAGGGCCGTCGCCGGCGGGTGACTACATGAAGGAGACCTGAGGTGGGTGAAGTCGTCGTGGTGTCCCCGGCCGGCCTGTGCATCGCCTCGGGCGACGGCCCCCGGGTCACGTCGTGACCGACATTGCCGGCCTGGTGGCCGGCGGCGACACGCCGCTCATAGCCGTGGTGGGACCGGTCGGAGCGGGTCAGGACGCGCTGGTGGAACGATTACGGGCCACGCTGGATCGCGCTCCGCACGTCAGATGCTCGCCGCATCCGCTCGGGGCGTCGCTGCTCTCCTCGATCACTATGGCCGGCGCCGTGCGCTGGACGCACGCAGGCCCGCTGACGGGTGCAGTAGCTCCGCCGGAACGGACTGCGGCGGCCATTGTCTCTGCGTTGCGGCGAGCCGATATCCGTGTGCTGCTGATCGAGGACGCGCACTGGCTGGACGCCGATTCGCTGGCAGTGCTGGAATCCCTGGTCCGGGCCGGCGTGACCTGCGTGTGCACGGCCGAGCTGCCGGGCTCGCCGGTGGCGCGAGATACGTTGCGGCAGTTGTGGTCCGAGGGACTGGCGCAGGTGCTGACCCTGCGGCCGCTCGGGCCGGCCGCCATCGCCACGGCCACCCACCAGGCCCTCCAGGCCCGCCCCGAACCGGAGCTGGTGGCCGCGCTGGGCCGGTTGTCCGGCGGGTTGCCGGCCGTCTTGTCGAAAGCGCTTACCTCGGTGGTCCACTCCGACGGCGTGGCCTTCGCCACCGGCCGCGCCCACCTGATCGCGCCGGTCAGCGCTGTGTTGCCGGCGGATCACCCCGTGATCGCCGCGATCCGACGAGGTGGGCCCGAGGAGTGGCCGATCGTCAAGGCGATCGCCGCGCTGCACCCGATCGGCGCCGGCCTGCCGACCCTGGTCGCCGCGATCCTCGGCGCCGCCCCAGATGCGGTCATGGCGGTGATCGGACGCCTGTGCCGGTCGGGTGTGCTGCGCCGGAGTCGGCACGGGTGGCGGTTCCGGTCCGAGGCGGTGGCGGCGACGATCGCCGGCCAGGTTGGGCCGTTCGAACGACGGCTGCTGGCCGGGGCCGCCGTCACGGCGGTGTGGGACGGCGGCGCCGAGCACGTCGACCCGACCTACTACGCGGATCGGTTGGCGGAGGCGGGAAAGCTCGTCGACCGGGAGACCGCGTGCGAGGAACTCCTGGCGTGCGCCGACCGGCTCAACGGCCCGGCCAGCGAGCGGTGGCTGCTCGCCGCCGCCACCGTGACCGCCGACGACCAGCGCCGCTTGCGAATCCTGATCCGGCACGCGCAGGCCTGCTATCGGCACAGGTCGTACGAGGAATGCCTACGCAGCGCCGAACGCGTGCTGCACGAGCACGGTGACAGCCTGTCCGACGCCGAGATCGACGTCTTGACGCAACTCACCGTGCTGGCCCGCCGCGTTGTCGGCAAAGGCAAACCGTCCGCGCCGGCCGACGTCGCCCGCCACGCGCTGAGCCGTGCCACCGATCTTCTGCTGGACGGCCATCCCGACCACGCGCGGCTCCTGCTGACCGCGCACGAAGGCGACTGGCGGGTCCGGCCCTCCACCGCCCGCCTGGGCCATCTCGTGCTGGCGCAGGCCCATCTCCTACTCGGACGGCAGGACCGTTTCGAGCATGCCCTCGACGCAGCCGGCAGCCACTGGGAAGTGGCCCACCTGCGCCTGCTGCCGGCGCTGCTGGACGCCGACGCCGAGGCCGTCGAGAAGATCCTGGCGTGCACCGGCATCGCGGTCGAGCGGCTGGCCCCGGCTCATCGGGCGGCGATCACCTTGCTGCGCGGGGACTTCCGGCTCGGCGAGAACCTCGCCCGGGCCCTGGGCAACGGGTCCGACGACATCGCCTCCACCGTCGTCCAGGAGCGGATCGCCACCCTCGCGTTCGCCCGTGGCCAGCTCACACTGAGCCGGGACCTGATCACCGGCGCCCGCAATGTCGGCGCCGCGCTGCCGTACCTGCTGGACTCGGCGGAGGCGAAGATCGACCAGGCCCTCGGCGACCACGAGCAGGCCCGAACCCGGCTGCGGCAAGGCCTGGCCCGTGCCGCCGATCGCAGCACGGTCCTGGGCACCGACCGGCTGTGGGCGCAGCTGGCCGAACTCCAGCTCCGGCGGGGCGACATCGACGGGGCGCGGCGATGCTGCCGCGAGGCCGAGCGGGTCTCCGACTCCCCCGGCGTCCGGCTCCGCGCGCAGGTGGTCCGGGCCATCGTCGAGCGGGACGCCGATCTGGCCAGTATCGCGATAGGCCTGGCGACGGACCGCCGGCAGCCGCTCGAATTCGCCACCACCGTTGGGCGGCTGGTCAGCCATGGCCTGGCCGATCCCCGGATTCTCAAGCAGGCCTACGAATTCGTCGAGGAGCTCGACGCGCTCCTGTGCCGCTCGTGGCTGCGGGGCCTGATGCGGGACCACGGCGTCGTGGTGCCGGGACGACGGCAGACGCTGGCCGAGAACGAGCGCCTGCTGGCCGTGCTGGCGGCCGACGGCCTGACCAACAAGCAGCTGGCGACAGTGCTCCAGGCGTCCGAGAAGAGCGTCGAAGGACGGCTCAGCCGGCTGTTCACGCGGTCCGGCTACCAGTCCCGGGTGGAGCTGGCGGCGGCCGTGCACGCCGGCGAATATCCCCTCTGACGTGCCCGGACAATTCGGTGGAGAGCTCATGAAGTGACAACCGGAAGACTCGTTCCCATCGAAGGCGAGTCTCTGGGGGACATCGACATGCGACCGACTTTCCGGGTGGCCGTGCAGGCATCCGACCCGATCAGCCACGCCGGTATCACGAGGTACCTCGCCTCCCGGCCCGAGGTCCGGGTGATCACTCCACCGCGGGCCGACGCCGACGTCGTGATCCTCGTGCCGGACCGGCTCACCACGCAGAACCTGGCGGCGATCAGCAGGGACGTGCCGCACTGCCCGGCGATCCTCATCGCCAACAAGGTCAGCGAATCCGACCTGCTCGACGCCGTCCGCTGCCGCATCATGGCCGTGCTGCCCCGAGCCGCGGCCACCGACGAGCGTCTGCTCGACGCCATCGCGTCCGCGGCCTCACGGGACGAGTCCTCGCCGGCCGACCTGCTCGGCGAGCTGGTCGCCCGGGCCGAGCACCTCCAGCACGAGGTGCTGGCCGCCCGCGGCCTGAACTTCACGGACATGAACGCCCGCGAGGTGGACGTGCTGCGGCTGATGGCCGACGGCTTCGACACGGCCGAGATCGCGCAGAAGCTGTGCTACTCGCAGCGGACCGTGAAGAACATCATCCACGGCGTCAACAGCCGCCTTCACCTGCGCAATCGCCAGCACGCGGTGGCATACGCCATGCGCACCGGCGTCATCTGACGCCCTCGGTCGAGGGCCTGTGAAGTAGAGAACCGGAAACTGAAACCATGATCCAGCAGTCACCTCGCCCCGTCACGCGGGCGGCGGTCGTCGACGTCGCCGTGCACGCCTCGGACCCGCTCAGCGCGCTCGGCGCCGCCAGCCTGCTCGACGGCGACATCCGCCTGCGGGTGCTCCCCGACGAGGACCAGGCCCGCGCAGAGGTCGTTGTCATCATCGAGGAGTCCGACGAGGACACCTACTCGTGGGTCCGCGCCATCCGCGCGCAGTCGAAGGCCGACCCGGCGCCGCGCTGTGTGCTCGTCACCGACGACTTCCGCGCGGTCAACCCGCTGATCGCCGTGGAGTGCGGCGTGGCGGCGGTGCTGCCGCGCGAAGGCCTCCGCGCGACCCGGCTCGTGCAGGCGATCCTGGCCGTGCACAGCGGCGTGGCCTTCCTGCCGCCCGCCATGCAGGGCGAGCTGCTGACCGAGCTCGCCCGCATGCGGCGTGACGTCCTGGAACCCAACGGCCTCACGATGTCCGGGCTGGGGGCCCGGGAGCGCGATGTCCTGCGGCTGCTGGCCGAGGGCATGGGCACCGACGAGATCGCGGCCGAGCTGTCGTACTCGGAGCGAACCGTGAAGTACGTGCTGCACGGGCTGATGGCCCGCTACAACCTCCACACGCGGGCCCACGCCGTGGCGTACGCGATGCGGGCCGGCGTGGTCTGAGCCTGCTCAGTAGAGGATGATCAGGTGCCACTCGCCGGGGCCGGTCTGCGGGCAGGCGAAGCCGTGCAGCACGCGATGAGCTTGCGCATGACGCTCCTCTGTGGACCGGATGGTGGTCGACGGCGAATCCCCGCTGGGGGTGGGGGAAACGCCGTCGACATGTCTGCGGACCTGGCGGCGCCCGCAGCGGATCGGGTCAGAAACGGACCTGGAAACCGGCCGTGCCGGCACCGAACTGCCCGTGCGCGTAGGCGGTCTCGTTGAAGCCGCCGCCGAACCAGTGACCGAGGTTGATGGTGGCACCACGGTAGTTGGCCAGCACCACGATGAGGTCACCGCGCTCGTCCGGCCCAGCGGAGCTGCAGCGGCCCGGCTCGACGACGGTCGTCTCCATACCGCCGCGGTTCGGCCACTGCAACACCGCCGTGTAGTCGCTGTCCGACGCGACCACAACGCGCCGCCCCCGGCCGGCGCGGCGTCGGCCGCCGCCGGGGCGAGCGCCAGGCCGGCAGCGGTCAGTCCCAGCGCCGCGAACGGCCGTCGCACCACGGGTGGCCAGCGTTGAAAACATGCGCACTCCTCAAGGCTTGATTTCCCCAACACCAGCAACGATAGGCACGCTCGACGGCCCTTCAACGCCGCCGGCGGAAATACCGGGAAATCCCTCAGCAACCGAGCTCCAGGTGGCCACTGTCACCGCCAGGTCGCAGACGGACTGATCCGACCTCTTGACGTCTAAGTTACGAATGGTAACTTAGACGTCGAGAGCAGGGAGCGACGGATGCGCCATCTGACCCGGTTGGACCACGGCCTGGTGCTGGTCGACGACCTCACGGCGGCCCGGGATGCCTACGCACGCCTAGGCTTCGTACTGTCGTCGCGGGGCGACCACGGCGCGGAGATGGGCACCGCGAACCACACCGTGATGTTCGACGACACCTACCTGGAGCTGTTGTTGGTGGTGAACCCGACGCCGTTCAACAGCGAGTTCCAGCAGGCGCCCAAAGGCCTGATCGCCGTCGCCCTGCACGCCGACGACGCGGACGCGGCGGTGGCCGAGGTGCGCGAAGCCGGTGTCACGGCAACGGATCCGTTCACGGTCAGCCGCGATGTGCTGCTGCCCGACGGCAGTAAGGCCGAGGTGACCTTCCGTACCTCGATCTTCGACCAGGTCGGCCGGTCACCGCTACGGCTGTTCTGCAGCCAAAGCCTTACCCCGCAGCACGTCTGGACGCCGCCGATGATGGCCCACCCGAACACCGCGCACACCATCCAGCGGATCGGCGTGGTCACCGACGGAAAGGACCTCGGCCTGAGCGAGGTCTTCGGCGACATCCCGATCGTCGCCCTCGACCCGGACGACTACACCGCAGCCGACCGCGTCGTCGTCACGCTGACCGTCCGCGACATCGCCCAGGCCAAAGACCTGTTGCTGGACAGTCAGGTCCGCCTCAGGGAGACGGACAACGGCATTGTCGTCCCGCCCGAGGAGGCCTGCGGCGTCACGCTCGAACTCACCGAACGGCCGTGATCACGGCTGCGGCACGAAGAGCGGCCCGCTGGTCTCGAAGTAGGCCTTGTTCTCGGTGACGTACTGCGAGACCGACAGCGGCGCTCGGCCGCCGATCCGCGAGACGATGTCGTTGACACCGGCGAAAATCCCGTGCTGGTAGTCGACGGCCACGTTGCTCAGGTGCTGAACCCGGTGCGCCGGCATCCCCCGGTCGGTCATGGCCGAGGCGAACTCCTCCACGCTGATCGGGTCGTAGTGCACGGGAAGGCCAAGCGTCGCCGACATTTCCGCGGCGATCTCGTGGTGGTTCAGCTCGACCGGCCCGTGCAGGCTGTAGACGGCGCGGTCGTGCGGCTCGGGATCCAGCAGCAGCGCGGCGATCACGTGCGACTGGTCGGATCCGGCGATCGGAGCGTGTCGGCCTTCGCCGAACGGGAGCCGCAGATAACCCTCCCCGTCCCGCTTCTCCCACCACAGCTTCAGCCACCCGGCGAAGAACGTCGGCCGGATGTGCGCGGTGAGCAGATCGGTCCGGTCCAACAGCCTTTCCCCCAGCCAATGCTGCCGTGCCGCGTTGCTCCGGGCCTCGCGGCGGGCGGAGATCTGCGACATGTTGACCACCGAGCGGACGCCGGCCTCGGTCGCCGCCTGCGCGAAAGTGACGGTGGCCTCGACCAGGCCGGGCAGGATGGGGTGGCAGAAGTAGGCGCCGCTGACGCCCTGCATCGCGGCCGTCACGCTGTCGAGGTCGTGCAGGTCGCCGAACACCACCTCCGCGCCGGCCTCGGCCAGCGCCCGGGAACGCTCGTCGTCGTTGTGGGCCAACGCCCGCACCCGATGCCCGCCGGCCAGCAGCAGGTCGACGGTGCCGCGCCCGGTCTTGCCGGTCGCACCCGTGATCAGGAACAGCCCGGCCATCAGTCGGCGTCCAACTGGCACATGACAGACCTCCTTGGTTCATTCACTGAACCGTAGCACGGGTCAGTTCGGTGAATGAACCGTCAAGGTCCGGGGAAACGGTGTGACGCGACCGAAGCCGCGCCACCCCGTGGTCGCCTCAGGCGTTCTGCAGCAGCTGGGTGGCCTTCACGGCCTTGGCCACCTGGGTGCAGTCGTCGGCGGTGGTGCCGGCGACCTTGGTCCGCACGTTGGTGGCACACGCGGTGTTCAGCGCGTTGCCCAGGTCCTTGAACGTCGCGGTGGAGCGCAGCAGGTTCTCGACCTTCCACCACAGCGCGATCGACTTGTTCTCGCCGATGCCGCGGATGGTCTGCCCGTTGAAGGTGTCGCCGTCGGTGATCAGGTAGTCGGTCTTGCCGACAACCGTGGCGTCGGTGTGCTCTTCGCCGTTGGAATCGACCCAGTACTGGCCGTTGACCCGGTCGGGGCTCGCGCCTTCGCCGGAGTCGGCCGGGTTCTTCATGTCCCGCACCTGACCCAGCGAGGAGCCGGCGCCCAGCAGCCAGCGGTTGGCGCCGGCGGCGTTCGGGTCGTTGGCCTTGAGGGCGATGAACTTGCCGAAGACGTCGGACATGCCCTCGTTGATGGCCGCCGCGTAGCCGCCGGACAGGCCGGAGGTGTGCTGGGTGACGCCGTGGGTCAGCTCGTGACCGGTGATGTCCATGGTGGTGACGCCCTCGCCGAAGGCCATCTGCTCGCCGTCCCAGAAGGCGTTGGCCCACGGGCACTGCTGGCGGCGGACGCCGTCCCGGCCGGTGCTGATCTCACACATGCGCACGGTGCCGCGCAGGGCCTTGCCGCGGCCGTCGCCGTAGTTCGCGCCGATGTTCGCGGTCAGGTCGTAGTTGGCGTACTGGCTGTAGAACGACTGCGCCGCGCCGAAGTAGTTGTAGACGTTGTTGACGTCAGCGGTCGCGGAGGCGGCCTGCCCCTCGCTGCGGCTCACGCCGAACGGCTGGTTCGCGCCGCAGCGGATGTCGGCCTCGGTGGCGACGTCCAGGTCGACGACCTTGCGCTTGGCGTCGCACACCACGCGGTTGCCGGCCTTGCGGGTCTCGCCCCAGACGGCCAGGACCTTGGTCGTGTCGGCGCCGACGACGACCGTCCACTTGTCCTCGGGGTCGGCCCCGTGCACCGGCACGAAGTAGGACGGCACGGCGGTGGCCGCGGCGCCGTCGGTGCCCAGGCTGGCGTCGTACCAGTAGTTCTGGGCCGCGTCGGCGCGCAAAGCCTTGGCCGCGCTGTCCTTCGCCGCCACGGCCGAGACCGCTGCCTTGCCGGCCTTGGCCTGCGCGGCCGCGGCGTCGGCGGGGAACGCGCCGGCGCTGCGCTGGCTGGTCTTGCCGACCGCGGCCAGCAGGGCGCCGGAGCCGTCCAGGTCCTGCACCACCTGCGCGCCGAACACCGGCACGCGAAATAGATCTTCTGCTGGAGCCGGGCCACGCTGCCGCCGGGCAGCTGCTGGACGTTGTCGAGCACCAGCTCGCCGACCGAGAGCCCGAAACTGGGCCAGCCGCCCGGGGTGGCCTGAGCGGCCGTGGCCGCGCTGGCCCCGCCCGGGGCCGCGACCGGCGTGGCCGGCTCGACGGCGATGACCCGGCCCGCGCCGTCGGTGCCGATCTGGTCGGTCTGCGCGGCCGCCGTGCCGGAGCCGACCAGGCCGCCCGCGATCAGTGAGGACGCGGCCAAGGCAGCCGCGACCGCGGCAGTTCTGGTGGAGAGCATTGAGGTGGAACCTTCCGCAGGGAGGTCAACTGGCGTGACCCGTGCGGAAATCGTCAGCGAACGGGACCAACTGTTTTAGGGCTGGAAGTAGGGGACGTACCCGCCGAACGGCGGGTTGTGCACTATTCGGATTATTCGTACCAGTGCGTGCGCCAGAGGCACTATCTTGTGCGTATGACGCAAGCAGATGGCGAACTGGACGGCCTCGTCCGGCAACGCATCAGGGCGCTGCGGGTGGCGCAGGGCTGGTCGCTGGAGGATCTGGCCGGCCGCACGCGGATGAGCCCGTCCTCGCTGAGCCGGATCGAGACCGGTCAGCGCCGGCTGGCCCTCGACCAGCTGGTGGCCATCGCCCGCGCCCTGGACACCTCGCTGGACCAGCTGGTCGAGACCGACACCGACGACGTGATCGTCAATCCGGTGCTGGACGGCACGCACGGGGTGATGCGGTGGTCGATCAAGGCGGAGCCGGGCATGAGCGTCGTGCGGCAGCGCATCACCGGCCCGCCGGACGACCCGAGCCGGATGCGTGCCCACGCCGGCCACGAGTGGCTCGTGGTTCTCTCCGGCACCGCCTTCCTGCTGCTGGGCAACCGCCGCCTGCGCGTCGAGGCCAACCAGGCCGCCGAGTTCCCCACCATGCTGCCGCACGCGATCGGCTCCGTCGGCGGGCCGTGCGAGATCCTCGGCATCTTCGACCGCGACGCCCGTCGGGGGCATCCGACCGACGACTGACTTGCCGGATCGGCAGGACGGCGGCCCGTCGTCTTGCCATTTACGCAAGGCGCTGTGCTCCTGACGCACGGCCGCCCTACGGTGGCGTCATGACCAACACCGACCAGGCCGAGATGCTCGATTTGGACGCCGAGGTGCTCGCCGAGCACACCGCCGCCATCACCGCGTGGCTGCCCGTCGCGGCCCCGCCGCGCCGGATCGTGGACCTCGGCGCCGGCACCGGAGCCGGCACCTTCGCCCTGCTCACGCACTTCCCCACGGCCGAGGTGATCGCCGTCGACGCCTCGACCGAGCACCTGGCCCGGCTGTGGGAGAAGGCCCTCGCGGCCGGCGTCGACGACCGTGTGCGCACCGTCGTCGCCGACCTCGACGACGCTTGGCCCGACCTCGACCGCCCCGATCTCGTGTGGGCGTCGGCCTCCCTGCACCACATGGCCGACCCCGTGCGCACGCTGCGTCAGGTCCACTCCGTGCTGGCCCCCGGCGGCCTGCTCGCCGTCGTCGAACTCGCTGGGCTGCCCCGTTTTCTTCCCGCTCTGGACGGCCTTGAGGACCGCTGCCACGCCGCCAGCCACCACCGGCACGCTTCGCACGTGCCCCATCGCGGCGCCGACTGGGGTCCGATGCTCGTCGACGCCGGTTTCCGCGTGGACGGCCAGCGGACCATCACCGTCCACATCGAACAGTCCCGCTCCCCCGCCGTCGGTCGTTACGCCCTGACCACCTTGCGCCGCTTGCGAACCGCCGTCGCCGACATCATCTCCGCCGACGACCTTGCCGCATTGGACGAGCTGCTCGCCGACGACAACCTCCTTCGTCGCGACGATCTCGCCGTCCACACCGAGCGCACCGTGTGGGCTGCCGTGAGGTCGTGACGCCCCGTGGCTCAGCTGGCGATCTGGAGGTTGTCGAGGGAGGCGTCGTGAGCGCCGGAGGTGTTCACGACGATGCCGCTGATGGTCTTGCCCGCCGCCGCACCGAGATCCCGGGAGACATGGGTCCACGTGGCGGAAACGGCATCGGGACCGGCGGTCGAGGTGCCGTCGGTGTACAGGAGATCGACGGTGACCCCGCCGCCGGACAACAGGTCGTAGCTGAGCTTGGTCGAGACCTGCACGGGAATGTGCACCGTAAACACTTGTTGTCGGCTGGCCGAGGAGCCCTGGGCCCGGAGGACATGGTTGGCCACCGCAACGCCTGACCCCGTGCTGGGCATGGCGTCGAGGCCGCGCTCGAAGCCGGTACGGAAGGCGACGGGGCCGTCGGTGGGAGGGATGGGCACGTTGGGAGTCAACGGGGCGGAGCCGTTGATCATCTTGGTGGCGGCGCCGGACAGGCGCAGGTAGAAGTCCGACGAGAGGAAGGTGCCGTCGGCGCTGGCGGTGAGGAAGTACTGGTTGGTGGGGATCATCGACGAGTCCTCGGCCAGGGGCGCGATCGCGGTGCCCTCGTCGTACTCGTCGAACATGGCGATGAACGCCTGCCCGACGCCGTTCTGACGCAGCGCGGCGGCCTGCTGCCACAGGAAGGAGCCGGCCTTGCGCGGGATCATGTTGCGGGCGCCGCCGTTCCAGTTGGACCAGGCGAAACCGGGATAGATCACCGGCTGGTAGTCCTGGCCTCGGGCCGACAAGGCCTTGAGGTCGGCGGCGAACAGCGAGCCGTCGACGGACTGGGAGCCGACGTTCCACGGGGACACCATGTTCAGGGCCTGGTACACGGGCGCGTAACCCGGCTTGGAATTGGTGTCGGTGCGCCAACCGCGAGGCACGCCGCCGATCACGTACAGGCCCTGGGCCTTGAACCAGTTGACCAGATCGAGGCTGGGGTTGATGTTGGCGGCCGAACCGACGACACCCATTCCCCACAGCTCGACGACGGGCTTGCCGTCCTGGTAGGCATAGGACGAGGAATCGGTCAGGTGCAAGGAGTTCTTGACGACGTTGGTCCAGTCGTTCTTGACGGCCTGCTCGCGGTCGTCGGTCATGCCGGACAGGTCGTACTCGATGTAGAAGGCCCGGCCGTACTTCTGGGCCGCGTCACGAGCCTTGGCGGTGACGGCATTGCGCTGGTTGTACCGGGCCGAACCGGGCTGCACGAGGTCGCTGGTGAAGCGCTGCAGGGCGGCGCCGTCGATGCCGAACTTCTGCATCCACGAGAACTGGAGATCGACGGTCTGCGTGACGTACGAGGAGAACAACGTCGACGGCTGGCCGTTGCCGAGATTGGCGTAGCCGGTGCGGAACTGGTCATTGGCCGGGTACGGGCGCATGTCCGGGTAGATCTCGAACGTCTGGTGGCCGGGCGACGGCGCGGTGCCGCCCGACCAGTGCACCCAGTTGTTGATCGGCGAGCCGCTGCCGGGCGCGTCGAACCAGCCCTGGTAGCCGGCGTACACCTTGCCCTTCACGGACGGATGGGTCACGGCGGCGGTCGCCGGCAGTGCCAGCGCCGCCGTGACCAGGAATGCCGTGGCGACCACAAGTGTCTTTCGCAGCACGATGAACTCTCGAATTGGTAGTCGACACGAGATGTGGCGGCATGCGACGTGTCGGAGACGGTGGAGCGCCCAGTGTCCAGCCACAGCCTCATGTTCGCAACCGTGAACATCGATTTTCCGACGGTGGCGAAGAACCGGCTTGTTCCAGTTGTTCCAGGCGATCACCAGTCGAGCGCGACCGGCATGTACGGCACACCGTCCGGAGCTTCCTTGCGTGCCTTCAGGGCCTGCTCGGCCGGGTTAGTCCCCCTTAGTGAGACTCGTATCCTTAGGAACCGTGTGGTACCATCCGGACGTTAGGAACAAGGGCAGTGCTTTTGACCTCGCACCGACGCGGTACCATATAAGTTCAAGTCAACGGTGTCTCAGCCTGAACAATATAAAGTCTTTCCGTCAGGAAACAGCATCAGCTTCTCACAAACCGAGGGCGTCTTTATGGTATGTCGCCTCCTTTCTCAGGGCTGAGGTAAGCAAACGCGCTAAGTGCAGTTAAGGACCTCCCGCGTGAACGTCGCAATAGGTTTGCTTGTAAATCGGATGCCGGTTGAGGGCGCAATTTCGTCTGTCATATACCGCAACTGTAACAAATTCGTTCCGGGCTCCAGTCGTGCCGCGTCGTCGATCTAGCGAGCCTGTGTGCGTTACCTGTGTCGGGGGCTCCGGTCAGAAACGAAGCCCTCTTGCCCTAGTCTCTGGACGACAGCAAGGCGTACCCGCCGCATGGCCGGCAGCACGGCCTGCGCCACGCGCAGCGCGCCGAACGTGTTGAGCTGGAACAGCTTCTCCACCTCGCTCAGCGGCACGCTCTCCAGCGGCGCCCGGAGGGTGGCCCCGGCATTGCTGACCAGCACGTCGATCGAGCCGGCGGCCTCGACCGCCCGGTCGACGCTGTCCTGGTCGGTGACGTCGAGCCGCAGCCGCTGGTCGACGTCCAGGTCGGCCAACGTCTCCGGCTGACGGGCGGTGGCGACCACTCGGTGGCCCCGGCCGGCCAGCTCGACGGCGATGGCGCGGCCGATGCCCTTGGAGGCGCCGGTGATGAGCACGGAAGACATGATGACTCCTAGGACTTGATCCGGCGGACGAAGTCGGCCACGGCAGCGCCGATCGGGTCGGGGCTGTCCTCCTGGACGAAGTGCGAGCCCGCCACCGTGATCTCGGTCTGGTTGGGCCAGGTGCGGCAGAACTCGCGCTGCCGGCCGATCAGCAGTGCGCCGGGATCGGCGTTGACGAACAGCTTCGGCACGGGCGAGGTGGCCAGCCACCGGCCGTATTCCTCGACGATGCGCACTACCTCGGCCGGTTCGCCGTCGAACGGTAGGTGCCGCGGCCAGCTCAGCGTGGGACGGCGGTCCTCGCTGGGTTCGAGGAAGGGCGCCCGGTAGACCTCCTTCTCCTGCGAGCTCAGCTCGCGGAGAATGGACCGGAACAGCACCTGTTCCACGAACACGTTGTCCCGCAGCACCATTTCCTCGCCGGCCGGGGTACGGAAGGCCTGGAAGGTCGACCGGAACCCGCCCCGCACGTCGTCCCACGACAGCGGGGTGACGATCGCCTCCATGTAGGCGATGCCCGCCACCCGGTCCGGATGCTGGCGAGCCCAGTCGAAGCCGAGCGCGGAGCCCCAGTCGTGCAACACGAGGATGACGTCATCGCCGAGATCGAGGTGCTCCCACAGCGCGAACAGGTGGTCCCGCTGCTCCTGGTACGAGTACCGGTCCGGGCCCGACGGCGTGAGCTTGTCGGAGTCGCCCATGCCGACCAGGTCGCAGGCGATCAGCCGACCCAGCCCGGCCAGGTGCGGCATGACGTTGCGCCACAGGTAGGACGAGGTGGGGTTGCCGTGCTGGAACACGATCGCCGGCCCCTCGCCCTCGTCGAGGTAGGCCATCCGGACGCCGTTGATCTCGGCGAACCTCTTCTCGGCGTACGGGCGGGTCGACATCGTCACTCCTCCGACCGGCAGTTCATTCACTGAACTACACGGTAGCACGGGGCAGTTCATTTAGCGAACCGACGAGGTAGACTGGGCGACATGGCCCTTCCCAGCACCTACGCCGAGCCCAACTGCTCCCTGGCCCGGGCGTTGGAGGTGGTCGGCGAGCGGTGGACGCTGCTGATCGTCCGCGACGCCTTCTTCGGCGTGCGACGGTTCGGCGACTTCGCCACCCAGCTCAAGATCCCGCGCGCGGTGCTGACGAGCCGGCTCAAGTCGCTGGTGCAGGAGGGCGTGTTCCGCCGGGACGAGAACGGCGGCGTGGTCGAGTACCGCCTGACCGACCGTGGCGTGGCGCTGTGGCCGGCGATCCGCGCCCTGCTGCACTGGGGTGACGAGTCCTACTCGCCCGACGGCGTGAAGCGCGCGCTGCGTCACGACGCCGACAACGGGCTGATCGACGAGGAGAACCACTGCCGGTCCTGCGGCGGCCTCGTCCCGGTCCCGGACATCCGCATCGAGCCGGGCCCGGGCTACCAGCCGCCCACCGGCGAACTGGACCCCGTCTCCGCTCAGATCGGCCGGCCGCGCCTGCTGCTCGAACCGATCACCGTCGGTCGCGGGCCCCGGGCCGCCGAGGACTGAGCACCCGAGCGTTGCACGGAACGCAATCGCGGCTCGCCCGAGAGCGAGGTCCGCTCGATTACCCGTGACTTCGTTGCAGATCTCGCAACGCGTTGGCGCGCGCCATTTTTACACGCCGAACGATAAGTCCACTTGACCGATTCACGGTTGTGACACGTCTTGTCAGCCCGATCACACATCGCTACAGTCGGCCCTAGTTAGGAAAGTTTCTTTACCGTTTACCTCCTGTTCACCTAGGTCCGCCGCCTGCCACCGCCAAGGTCCCTGAAGGAGCGCGACGTGCCCTCCACCCGCCTACGACCATCCGGTCGCTTCATACCCGTCATCGCCGCCGCACTGCTCATTCCCACCGCCGTTGTCGCCTCGGCCGCCACCCGGGCGGCCGATGTCCTGCTGTCCCAAGGAAAACCGGTCGCCACCTCCACTATCGAGGGTTCCTCGTTCACCGGCGACAAGGCGGTGGACGGCAGCACCACCAGCCGCTGGGCCAGCATCGAGGGCCAGGATCCGCAGTGGCTGCGGATCGACCTGGGCCAGGCCTCGACCGTCCACCGGGTGCTGCTCAACTGGGAAGCCGCCTACGCCAAGCAGTACCGCGTCGAGATCTCCGACGACGGCACCGACTTCACCACGGTCTCCGCCGTCGACAGTGGTGACGGCAAGACCGACGACCTCACCAACCTCTCCGCGCACGGCCGGTACGTGCGCCTGGTCGGCCTGGCCCGGGGCACCAGCTACGGCTATTCCCTGTGGGAGATGCAGGTTTTCGGTGTCGCCGACTCCGCGGGCGACACCCAGCCACCGTCCACACCGGCCGGTCTGACCGCCGGCACGACCACGGACACCAGCGTCGCCCTGACCTGGCAGGCCGCCACGGACAACGTCGCCGTCGCCGGATACGACATCCTCCGCGACGGTAAAACCGTGGCCAGCAGCGAAGATCCGGCCTACACCGACATCGGCCTGGCCGCCGACACCAGCTACACCTACGCCGTCCGCACCCGGGACACCGCCGGCAACCTGTCGCCGGCCGGCGCCCCGATCACCGTGAAGACCAAGGCCGGCGGCAGCGGGGCGTTCATCCTCGCCGCGGCCGGCGACATCGCCGAGCGGTGCACCGCGAGCAGTTCGAGCTGTGCGCACGTCAAGACGGCCAAGCTGGTCGACCAGATGAGGCCGGCGGCGGTGATCACCATGGGCGACAGCCAGTACGACGACGCCCATCTGTCGGACTACCAGGCCTACTACGACAAGACCTGGGGCAAGTTCAAGAGCATCACCCGCCCGGTGCCCGGCAACCACGACACCTACGACAGTCCGAAGTACAACGGCTACGACAAGTACTTCGGCTCGATCGCCCAGCCGAACGGAAAGCGGTACTACAGCTGGGACATGGGCAACTGGCACTTCATCGCGCTGGACTCCAGCGCGTACATGACCCATGACGACTTCGCCCCGGACGACACCGGGTCCGACCAACTGGCCTGGCTGAAGCAGGATCTGGCCACCAACACCAAGGGCTGCGTCGCCGCCTACTACCACCACCCACGGTGGAGCTCGGGCGACCACGGCGACAATCCCGACAGCATCCAGCTGTGGAACCTCATGGTGTCCAACAAGGTCGACCTCGTCCTCAATGGACACGACCACGACTACGAGCGGTTCGTGCCGCAGGACGCCAGCGGCAAGTCCGACCAGAACGGGCCGGTCGAGATCGTCGGCGGCTCCGGCGGGGCCTCGCTGTACGATCTGGGCTCCAAGCACGCCACGACCGCGAAGCTGCTGAAGACGTACGGGATCCTGAAGCTGTCCATGACGGACACCACGTTCCAGACGCAGCTGATCGGCGTGGACGGCAAGACCCTCGACAGCAGCCCGACCTACACCTGCCACCAGTAGGGAGTCGGCATGTACATCGCGGCCAGCCGTACCTCGGATCTGGCGGCCGGGAACGACCGGAAACCGGCGCTGCGGCGGGTCGCCGCCAACGTCGTCGCGCTCGGACTGGTCAGCCTGGTCACCGACGTCTCCTCGGAGATGGTGACCGCCGTCCTCCCGCTCTACCTGGTGCTGGGCCTGGGTCTGAACCCGTTGCAGTTCGGTCTGCTCGACGGGCTCTACGCCGGCGCCACCGCGGTGGTGCGGGTGCTCGGCGGGCATCTGGCCGACCGGTGGCGGCGGCTCAAGGCGGTCGCCGGGCTCGGGTACGGGCTGTCCGCGGTGTGCAAGCTGGGTCTGGTCGCCGCCGGCTCCTCGGTGGCGGCGATCGGCGTCGTCCTGGCCGCCGACCGCACCGGGAAAGGGATCCGCACCGCCCCGCGGGATGCGCTGATCTCGCTCAGCAGTGAGCCCGGTGCGCTCGGCCGGTCGTTCGGGGTGCACCGCGCGCTGGACACCGTGGGCGCCTTTCTCGGCCCGCTGGTGGCAATGGCGGTGCTGGCGCTGAGCCTGGGCAGCTACACCTCGGTGTTCTTCACCAGCTTCTGCATCGCGGCCATCGCGGTGCTGCTGCTGGTCCTGTTCGTCCGCGACCGGCCGGCCGTGGTCGACCGGGACGGCGTGTCGCTGCGGGCCGCGTTCGGCCTGTTGCGGTCCAAGGACTTCCGGCGGATCACGATCTGGGCGGCCCTGCTGGGCCTGGTGACCGTCGGCGACTCGTTCATCTACCTGCTCCTGCAACGTCGTTGGGACGTCGCGGCGACCTACTTCCCGCTCCTGCCCCTGGGAACCGCCGGCGTCTACCTGCTGTTGGCCGTGCCGCTCGGCCGCCTCGCCGACCGGATCGGCCGGTGGCCGGTGTTCCTGGGCGGCCATGTCGCCCTGTGCCTGGCGTTGGTGCTCATCTGTGGACCGCAGGCCGGTTTCTGGCTCGCGGTGGTGGCCCTCGGTCTGCACGGCGTGTTCTACGCGGCCACCGATGGTGTGCTCATGGCCGCCGCCGGGCCGCTCGTGCCGTCGGGGCTGCGAGCGACCGGGCTCGCCGTCGTGCAGACCGGGCAAGCGGCGGCCCGGATGCTTTCTTCTGTCCTTTTCGGACTGGCCTGGACGCTGTGGGACCTCCGGCCGGCCGTGTTCGTCGCCGCGGCCGCCTTGGCCGCCGTCGCCCTAGCCGCCGCATTCGTAAGGCCGGTACGCCCATGAAGAAGGTCCTGCTCGCCGTCGGCGGCACCGTGCTCCTGATCGTCGCCGCCGTCGCGTTCACCCTCGGCTCCCGACACGACAACGCCGAGGCCGGCCCGGCGGCCCAGCTCACCCTCGCCCCCGGCCAGCTGTTGTACCGCACCGTCTCCACCGGCCGCATCGCCTCCGTGCCGCTGTCCAACCCGGCGGCCACGCCCCAGGTCAGCGGCCTGCGCTGCGACCGGTTCGCGGTCGCCAAGCACACCGCCGTGTGCCTGGCCGTCCAGCCCGGCACGCTCCCGGCCGTGACCGACGTCCTGGTCCTCGACGACCACCTCGCCATCAAGCACAAGGAGTCCCTGCCCGGAACCCCCAGCCGGGCCCGGGTCTCCCCCGACGGCAGGCTCGTCTACTGGACGCTGTTCGTCACCGGCGACTCCTATGCCGCCACCGGCTTCTCCACCCGGGCCGGACTGTACGAAGTGGACACCGGCCGGCTGGTCAAGACGATCGAGGAGCTGGCCGTGCAGGTCGACGGCCGCCGGTACTTCGCCTCCGACGCCAACTTCTGGGGCATCACCTTCGCCCCCGACGGCAACCGCTTCTACGCCACCCTCGCCAGCTTGGGCAAGACGTACCTGGTCGAGGGCGACTACGCCCACTATCACGGGAAGGCCTTGCGCGAGAACGTGGAATGCCCGTCGCTGTCCCCCGACGGCACCCGGGTGGCGTTCAAGAAGAAGGTCGGCGACGGCGTCTGGCGGCTGTCCGTGCTCGATCTGGCCACGCTGAAGGAAACCCCGCTGGCCGAGACCCGCAGCGTCGACGACCAAGCCCTCTGGGCGGACGACCACACCGTCCTCTATGGACTCGACAACGCCGTCTGGTCCGTCCCGGCCGACGGCTCCGGCTCGCCCCGCAAGCTGGCCGGCGACGCCGCTTCCCCGGCCGTCACCGGCTGACTCAGGACGTCGTCATCTGCGGGATGCGGGCGGCGATGCGCTGGAGCTCGGCGTCGCTGGAGATGCCCTGGAAGTCGTAGCGAGGCGTGTACGGCCGCTCCAGCTGGGCGATCTCCTCGGCGGTGAGCACGACATCCAGCGACGCCACGGCCTCGTCGATGTGACGGGTGGAGTTGGCCCCCACCAAAGGCGCGACGACGACGGGGTTGGCGCGAAGCCAGGCAAGGGCGACCTGGGCCCGGCTGACTCCCCGAGCGGCGGCGACGGAACCCACGGCGTCGACGATCCGACGGTCGCTGTCCGGGGTGGAGTAGAGCATGTCGGCGAAGCCGCCGTCGGTCTCGGACCGGGCAGTGCCGGCGTCGTCCCAGGCCCGCGCGAGACGGCCGCGCGCCAACGGACTCCACACGATCGTGCCCACGCCCTCATCGGCGCACAGCGGGAGCATCTCGCGCTCCTCCTCACGCGCCAACAGGTTGTAATGGTCCTGCATGGACACGAACCGAGCCCAGCCGTGAGCCTTCTGCATGTGCAGGGCCTTGCTGAACTCCCAGGCGTGCATGGACGACGCGCCGAGGTAGCGGACCTTGCCGGCCTTCACGAGATCGTGCAGCGCCTCCAGGGTCTCCTCCAGCGGGGTGCCGGGGTCGTTGCGGTGGATCTGGTACAGGTCCACGTAGTCGGTCCCGAGCCGGCGCAGGCTGTGGTCGATCTCCGTCATGATCGCCTTGCGCGACAGGCCCTTGCCGTTGGGCCCGGACCGCATGGGGTGCCGCAGCTTGGTGGCGATCACCACGTCGTCCCGGTCGGCGAAGTCGCGCAGGGCCCGCCCGAGGATCTCCTCGCTGGAGCCCTGCGAATACATGTTGGCCGTGTCGAAGAAGTTGATGCCCCGCTCAAGCGCGTGCTGAATGAGCGGCCTGGCCTGCTCCTCCGCCAGCGACCACACGGGATGGCCCCGGTCCGGCTCGCCGTAGGTCATCGCGCCGATGGCGATCGGCGACACGTCCAGGCCGGTGGCCCCGAGCTTCACGTACTCCATGACTGCCTCTCACTAGAACCGGAGAGCTCTCCGTATGCCTTCACGTTATCGGAGAGCTCTCCGGTTATCAAGTGACGCACGACTCGGTCACGAACCGCGCGCGGCCCGGGACCGGCTGTGCCGAAGCGTGTCGATGGCGCGCACACCTTCGCCGTGGCTGCGGGATGGACACCTCCGCGTCATATGGCGTTTGGGTGCGGTTTGTCCGGACAAGTGAGGCTTCGCCCGAAACGCCCGTGTCGGCGAGCGGCGAAAGAGGTTTCCCGGTGGGACAGCATCACCATCACCACGGCCACGATCACGGCCACAGCCACGACCACACGCACGAGGAGCTGCCGGCGGCGGCCGATCTCGCCGTCCCGGATCAGGAGCTGAGCCCGGACGAGCTGTCACGCAGATCGATGTTCCGCCGCGCCGGGCTGCTGGGCGCGGGCCTGGCCTCGGCCGGCGTGCTGGCCGGCGCAGCCGGCACCGCGGCGGCGGGCCCGGACCGCAACCGCCCGCCCCGCAACGGTTTCCTGTGGCTGGCCGGCGACCACCACATCCACACCCAGTACAGCTCGGACGGCAAGTACCGGGTGCTCGACCACGTCCGCCACGCCAGCGCTTACGGCCTCGACTGGATGGTCATCACCGACCACGGCAGCAACGAGCACGCCAAGATCGGCGTCGACAAGGTCAACCCCGACATCGTGGCCGCCCGCGACAAGGTCAAGGACACGCTGGTGTTCCAGGGCCTGGAGTGGAACATCCCGGCCGCCGAGCACGGCACCGTCTTCGTGCACCCGGGCCGCAACGAGCTGCCGCTGCTCAAGGAGTTCGAGAACACCTTCGACGGCTCGGTCAAGGGCACGACCGCCGGCACGCCGGCCAACGAGGCGATGGCCATCGCCGGCGTCAACTTCCTGGCCGACGCGGTGCGCCGCCGCCGCGTGCAGGACGCGCTGTTCCTGGCCAACCACCCGGCCCGCAAGGGAATCGACTCGCCGCACGAGATCCGCGCATGGCGGGACGCGGCCCCGTCCATCGCCGTCGGCATGGAGGGTGCGCCGGGCCACCAGGGCGCCGGCATCCCCGCGCCGCACGGCCCCGGCAGCGGCCGCGGCGGCTACGACAACAGCCCGAGCGCGGACTCCTTCCCCGGCTACCCGCTGGAGAGCTACCGCACCTGGGGCGGTTTCGACTGGATGACCGCGACCGTCGGCGGGCTGTGGGACAGCCTGCTGGCCGAGGGCAAGCCGTGGTGGATCACCGCCAACTCCGACTCCCACAACGTGTACGCGGACAACGCGGTGCGCGGCCCGGGTTCGGACTTCACCAAGAACGGCAAGTACAACGACCCGGTCTACGGCGGCGACCTCAACCTGACCGACAGCGACTTCTGGCCGGGCTACTACTCCCGCACCCACGTCGGCTCGCGGGACTTCTCGTACGCGTCGGTGATGGACGGCATCCGCGCCGGCCGGGTGTGGGTCGACCACGGCGGCCTGATCAGCGGCCTCGACGTGCGGCTGCGCGCCCGCAACGGCCGTGACGAGGTGACGCTGGGCGGCATGCTGCACGTGCGCCGGGGCGCCGAGGTCGACCTGGTCATCTCGATCGACCTGGCCAACGGCCCCAACTGGGCCCAGTTCGTGCCGCGGCTGGCCCGGATCGACGTGATCACCGGCAACGTGACCGGGCCCGCCACCGACCGCGACGGCTTCGTCGCGCCGACCGCGAAGGTCGCGAAGTCCTTCGAGGTCAACAAGTCCACCGGCACCGCGCACTTCACCTACCCGCTGGGCAAGGTCGGCGCGGCGCAGTACGTGCGGGTGCGCGGCACCGACGGCAACCGCACCGCCGTGGGCCTGCGCGGCGCGGCGGTCGACCCGGTCGGGCCGGCGATGGACGTCCTCGGCTCGGCCGACCCGTGGAAGGACCTGTGGTTCTACAGCAACCCCCTGTGGGTCCTGCCGTCGTGACGGTCTTCGGCGTCGACACCGGCAGCCGCTCGCTGCGGGAGAGCGGACCACCTGATCCACTCGCTGG
>NZ_KK037166.1:9973367-9979045 GCF_000568255.1 Kutzneria sp. 744 | reverse complement strand
GTGTCGCTGACGGTTCCGTCCGATGTGGACGAACTGTGGCTGGAGCTGGAGCGCTTCGCGTCCACGGAAAACGCCGGTGTCGCCGGCAGCATCGACCGTTTCGGCCGGGCCGAGCTGTCGACTTCGGCGGCCGAAGCCGTTGCCAGCGCCGGGATCTCCGGTCGAGCCGTGGTCTTCCCCGGTTCGACCGGCCTCACCGGCGGGGTTCGGGTCGGCGATGGGCTGGCCGGTTCGGCGATCGACCGTTTGCACGTCGTGGGCGGGCCGGACCGGCCGGTGGCCGAGGACGTCCTCGACACACGGGACCACGTGCGACCGGAGTGGCAGGCCGGAGAACTGGTGCTGGCCGTGACGCCGGCCGGCCCGGGTCGGTACGCGCCGTTCGAGGTGCCCAACCCCACGCCCTGCTGCGCCGATCACTGAACGGTCAGCCCGGCGCGGACGGCCAGCACGACGAGTTGGGCGCGGGAGCGGGCATTGAGCTTGCCCATCGCCCGCGCCACGTGGGTGCGGACGGTCGCCGGCGACAGGACCAACGCGTCGGCGATCTCGCGGTTGGACCGGCCGGTGGCCACCCACGCCGCGATCTCCCGCTCCCGCTCGGTCAGCGTGTCGAGGCCCTCGATGGCGGTGGGCGCCGACCACCGCCGGGCGAACGTGGACACCATCAGCCGCGTCACCGATGGCGACAGCAGCGCTTCGCCGGCAGCGACAACCCTGATGGCGCGCACCAGATCGGTGGGGGCGCTGTCCTTGAGGACGAAGCCGCTGGCCCCGGCGCCGAGCGCCTCGAACACGTACCGGTCGATCTCGAACGTCGTGACGACGATGACCCGCACCGGATCGCCGGCGAGGCGGCGCAGCACCTCCAGCCCGTCCATGCCGGGCATGCGAATGTCCAGCAGCAGCACATCGGCCGGGCTGCGGCTGAGCTGAGCGAGGGCCTGCTGCCCGTTGTCCGCCTCGCCGACGACCCTCATGTCGTCCTCACGGTCCACCAGCACGCGCAGCCCCATCCGTACCAGCTGGTGATCGTCGACCAGCAGCACCCGGATCACCTCGCCGCCTCCGGCGCCGGCAGCCAGGCCACGACCTGGAATCCGCCGCCCTCGCGGGGCCCGGCCTCCAAGCGGCCGTGCAGCTCTTCGACCCGGCGTCGCATGCCGGCCAGCCCTCGGCCGGCTTGGGTGGACGCCCCCACGCCACGGTCGCTCACCCTGACCTCGACGTGCCGGTCCCCGCGGTCTACGGCAACCTCGGCACGGGTGGGGCCGGCATGGCGGAGCACGTTGGTCAGCGCCTCCTGCACCACCCGATACACCGCGGTGCTGTGCGGTTCGGGCAGGTTGTCGGCCCCGCTGACGTGCACGTCCACCTTGAGGCCGCCGGCGCGGACCTGCTGGACCAGGTCGGTGAGCGTCGGCGCGGGGTGGAACGCATCCAGCATCCCGCGCAGGTCGGCCAGCGCGGCGGCGCTGGTCTCCCGGATCGCCTCCATGCAGATCCGGGCCTGCTCCGGCTCTTCGTCGAACACCAGCAGCGCCACCCCGGCCTGCATCGTGACCAGGGCAAAGCCGTGGCCTGCGATGTCGTGCACCTCGGCCGCCAGCCGCATCCTCTCCTCCACGACGGTTCTCGCGATCAGGTTCCGCCGGGCGGTGCCCATCACGTGGATCAGCGCGCCGAGGGACCAGGGCAGGACGATCCACCCCGTCCAGGCCAACGCCAGCAGCGCCGGGACGTGGCGGTCCCCGATCAGCCGGAGCAGGATCGTGGCCGCGGACACCACCGCCGCCACCCCGGCGGAGACGGCCGACACCGACAACACTTGTTGTCGGGCGAGCTCGAACACGGCGATCACCAGGCACAGCAGCACCGGCCCGTAGGGAAAGCCGGCCAGCAGATAGGCGTTCACCAACGGTCGCGCCCGCCAGCGCCGCCAACGGGGCCGTCCGCCGCAATGCCGCGGTCACGGCCGCCGCCCCCACCAGCAGAAAACAGACCCAGCAGGTCCAGCGGTCGCGAGCGGTCCGTCTGCCCCGCACCGACGGCCAGCGTTCCCGCGACCACGACCGCCGCCAGTCCGGCCGCCAGCACCATGTCTGTCCACACCGGACGCCCGACTCCGACCATGCCCGTCAGCATGCCGATCGCCGGCCGTCGCCGCGTCAGCCTCACGCCGACACCTCACTACGTCAGCTGACGTACGTCCGCGCCGCGAAGGCCGCCCTGCGTCCGATGCGACACTTCGCCGGCCGGGCCGAGGATTGCCCTTGTCCACCAAGACAAAGGAGATCCATCGATGGCCAAGACGCGCCAGGCGTGGACCGCGATCGGCCGGGCCACCGGCCGGCACCGAACGCTGCTGATCGCCACGTGCGTGGCGCTGGTGGTCGCCGCAGTGGCCGATGAGGCCACCGGATACGACGGGCCCGGCCCGTTCATCTACCCGGCCTTCGCGGTGGTCGTGGCGCTGGCCCGGTGGCGGTACATCCCGTTGCTGGCCGCCGTGATGAGCGCCTTCTTCCTGTTCGGCGGCCTCGTGTCGCCCCAGTTCACCGCCAAACTCACCGACCCGGCCGTGGTGCTCGACTTCACGGCCGGCTGGGTGCAGATGCTCAGCTTCGTCGCGGCCGGCGTGTGTGCCGTCGCCGCGGTCGTCCGCGCCAATCCATAAGGAGTGCACCATGTTCCGTCGCTTCAACCGCGGCACCCTCGTCTGCCTGGCCGGGCTGCTCGTCGGCATCGTCGGCCTGCTCATCCAGTGGGCGGCCGACCCGGCCAAGTTCAGCGCGGGCGAGCAGCCGTTCGGCATCGCCTTCCCGCCGGGCATCCTGTTCATCGCCGGGGCCGGCCTGCTGACGCTGCTGACCGCCCGCTGGCGGTGGCATCCGGTCTTCGCGGTGCTCATCGCGTTCTGGATCGTCGGGGTCGGCGGCCTGGCCAACCAGTTGACGCCCAACCTGTTCTCCCCCAACCCGGGCACGGTCGCCGGCAACGCGACCATGGCCGCAGGCCTCGTCCTCGCCGCCGTCGCGGGCGTGGCCGGCATGGTGCGGGGCCGCCGCGCGACAACAGCCGTTGTCAGCTGATCACCCCCGTGGTTCGATGGCGGTGATCCGAACGGGAGGGCCTCGACGTGACCGACCTGCCCCGGCGCCGCATCGGCCGCGACGGCCCGGCCACCGGCGTTCTCGCCCTCGGCTCGTGGCACACCTACGACCGCATGCACTTCCCGGACGCGGTGCGGATGCTGCGCCGGGCCGTCGACGCCGGCATCACCCTGTTCGACGTCGGCGTGTACGGCACGGCCGACCGGCCGCCGGTCTTCACCGATGTGCTGTTCTCGGCCATGGTCCGCGCCGCCGGCCTGCGCCGGGACGAGTACCTGTTCTCAAGCCAAGCTGTGGCTGGCGGACTACTTCGGCGACAGCCTGCGGCGTCGTGAGTCAAGACCGACCTCATGCGTCGATCGCCAGTTTAAGACTGCATAGAAACGTGATCGCGTGAGCAGCGGTCCAGACAACACTTTAGAGATCGTTTTGCCAATCACGCCGGCAGATGGAAGTCAGAAGGCTTCGACTGTACCCCTCACAACGTGTGTTACATACGCGCTCGATTCGCGACGCTGAGATCAACTCGCGCTCGCGCATACCAGACGGCAGAGGCTCGGTATGCCTTTTCGCGCTGTTCCGGGGCGGCGTCGAGCACGCCGATCTGGTGATCGTCGGCGAAAACTCGCCCGGCATCGACCTGCACGCCGTTGTCAATGAGCTGGGCGAGCTGCACCGGGCCGGGCTGGTCCGGCAGTGGGGCGTGAACAACTGGTCTCCGGCGTCGATCCGGGCCGCGCACGACTTCGCCGAAGCCGACGGTGTGCCCGGCCCGGTCATGGCCCAGCTGGTGAACAACATCGCCCGACGGTCCGCTGTGGAGGGTCCGGAGTTCGGAAAGGTGTTCGGGGAGCTGGGAGTCACGCTGCAGTCGTCCGACGTGTTCGAGGGCGGGCGGCTGCTGGGCAAGAGCCGCACGGGCGCCGAGCCGTTCGACGACGTCCAGCGACGCATCGCCGACGACGTCGAGGGCATCCGCAAAGCGGCGGAGAGCGTCGGCGCCACGCCCGCCCAGCTGTGCCTGGCCTTCACGCTCACCCATCCCGCCAACACCACCACGCTGTTCGGCGCGACCAGCGTCGAGCAGCTGGGGCAGAATCTGGCCGCGGTCGACCTGCTGGACCGGGTCGGTGCCGCAGACCTGCGTGCCCTGGTCGACCCGTTCTGGGCCGACCGCGATCTCGCCGACGGGTAGCGTGCCCACCGTGGAACCGGTCGGGATCTCCTTGGGCAAGCCGCGTGACGAGCGCGCGGACGCGGCGCGCAACCGCGCGCACCTGATCGAGGTGGCCAAGGCGATGGTCGCCGAGCTCGGCGCCGACAAGGTGACCATGGACGGGCTGGCCGAGCGCGCGGGACTGGGCAAGGGCACGGTGTTCCGCCGGTTCCGCACTCGGGCCGGCATCTTCCTCGCGCTGCTGGACGAGGAGGAGTCCGAGTTCCAGAAGCGGGTCCTGTTCGGGCCGCCGCCGCTGGGCCCCGGCGCGCCGGCAGTGCGGCGCTTGGTGGCGTTCGGCCACGAACGCATCGCTTTCCTGATGGCCCACCGGGTTCTGGCCCAGGCCGCGCTCGACCCGGGGCGTCCGATCTCCATCGCGCGCAACCCGTCCCTGTTCCACGTGCAGATGCTGCTGCGGGAAGCCTGCCCGGACGTCTCGGCGCACGGGGCGCTGGCGCTCCAGCTGACAGCGGCGTTGGAGGGGCCGATCCTGCTGTACTTCCTCGCCTCGAAGGAGGCCGAGCCCGGCCCGATGCCCGAGCAGCTCGCGGCCTCCTGGCAGACGCTGGTCGAGCGCCTCTGCCACTAGGCGCGTACCACCGAACGTCACCGAAGCACCACGTGTTGTGAAGTCTTTCACGCGCGAAATAAAGCGGGGTGAAGTCCGCTTATGGCCAGGTGCGGCCTCCCGTCCGGGCGACCGCCTCGATCACCGAGTGGTCGAGCAGCTGGCATCGCCGCGAGGAGACTGTCGTGATCAGTGATTCGTTGACCGGACGCCGCGCCCTGGTCACCGGGGGAACGAAGGGCATCGGGGCCGCCATCGCCGCCCGGTTGACCGAGGCGGGGGCGCGGGTCCTCACCACCGCCCGCAAGGCCACGACAACAGATGTTGTCGCCGCCGACCTGAGCACGGCCGAGGGCGTGGCCACCGTCGCGGCGGCCGTCCGCGAGCGGCTGGGCGGGCTGGACATCCTGGTGCACAACGTCGGCGGCGTGGAGTTCTCGGGCGCGAAGACCACCTTCGAGCTGACCGACGAGGAGTGGATGCACACCCTGTCGCTCAACCTGATGTCGGCCGTGCGACTGGACCGCGAGTTCGTGCCGGAGATGGTCAAGGCCGGCCGCGGCGCGGTCGTGCATGTGTCGTCGACCTTCCGGCACATGGTCATGGGCCCGCTGCCCTACGGGGCCGCCAAAGCGGGAATCAGCCGCTACAGCAAGGGATTGGCCCACGAGGTGGCGGCGGCCGGCGTGCGGGTGAACACCGTGACGCCCGGCCTGATCGTCACCGACGCCACCCGCAACCACCTGCACAGCCAGGGAGTGACCGAGGAGGACCTGCC
>NZ_KK037166.1:9964318-9973267 GCF_000568255.1 Kutzneria sp. 744 | reverse complement strand
CATGCGGCTCAACGGAGTTCGGGACAAGACGGTCTCGATGAGCACCGTGGACGCCGACCGGATGGACCTGACCGGCCGCAAGATCGCCGTGGTCGGCGGCACCAACGGCCTCGGCCGGGCCATCGCCCGCCTGGCCGCCTCCCGCGGCGCCAAGGCCGATGTCGTCGGACGGACCTTCCGCGACGACGGCTCTCAGGGCATCGGCTTCGTCCGCGCCGACCTGACCTCCATGCGCGAAGCCGCCGAGATCGGCCGGACTCTCCCCGTCGAGGACGCCGACGTTCTCCTGTTCACCACCGGCATCTTCGCCGCCAAGACCCGTGAGGAGACCGCCGAGCACGTCGAGCGGGACATGGCCGTCAGCTACCTGAGCCGCCACGCCATGCTCCGCGGCCTGGCCGCCCGCCTCGGCGCCGACCGCCCCGCCGACGCACCTCGCCCGCGCGTCTTCGTGATGGCCGCGCCCGGCACCGGCACCCTCGGCAATCCCGCCGACCTCAACGCCGACGCCGCCACCTACAAGGCCCTCACCGCGCACATGAACACCGTCGCCGCCAACGAAGCCCTCGTCCTCGCCGCCCCCGAGCGCCTGCCCGGGCCGGCCTACTTCGGCCTCAACCCCGGCATGGTCCGCACCGACATCCGGTCCAACTTCCTCGGCGACGGCTCCTTCCTCCACCGTGCCGCCGAATCCCTCATCGGCGTCCTCGGCCCCACCCCCGAGCAGTACGCCCGCCGCGTCCTGCCCCTGCTGTTCCACCCCGACCTCGACGGCCGCGACCGGGTCTTCTTCAACCCCAAGGCCGTCCCGATCCAGGCCTCCCCCGGCATGGCCGGCGCCCGCGCCGCCGAGTTCTTCGACGCCGGCGAGGACCTGCTGCGCCGCGCCCTGGCCTGACGGCCACGGTTCACTCTTTGGGGTGGCGCGGGGGTCCGGTCGGTCACGAAGGAGGGACATCGAGCCTCTAACCTCCGACCCTCCTCCGACACCCCGCCGGTAAGGACCGATGACCACGAACAGACGGACCACCCGCCACGGCTCCGCCCGGACCAGCCCCGCCCCACCGACCCGGGAGAGCGATGTCCGAGCACGAGCGCATTGACGCCTCGGCGCGGACGGACCCGAGCGCCGTCCCCGACCTGGATGCGACCTTCACCGTCTTCTACCGGACGACGGTGAAGCCGCTGTTCGGCTTTCTCCTGATGCAGGGGGCGACGCCGCTGGACGCGGGCGACATCGTCCAGGACACGATGATCAAGCTCTACGAGCGGTGGCACAGCGTCGAGTGCCACAACGCCTGGGCGTACCGGGTGGCCTCCAAGGCGCTGGTGCGCAAGATCGCCGCGGTGCGGGAGCACCCGGTGGCCGAGTTGCCGATGGCCAGCACCCTGCTGCGGGACAGCGGGATCGACCGGTGGATGGAGCTGCACGACCTCGCCGCGCCCATGACGCACCTGCCCGCGCGCCAACGTCAGGTCATGGCGTGGACGCTGTCCGGCTTCACCCCCGGCGAGATCGCCAAGGAGTTGGACATGACCGCCGACTCCGTGCGCGCCGCCCTGTGCAAGGCACGCCGATCGCTCAAGGCCTGGCGCGAGTCTCGGGAGGGCCAACAATGACGCCCGACGAGGACTGGCTGAGCGACCGGCTGTCCCGCATCGACGAGGTGCTCGACACGTTCCTGGACATCGACGCCGGCCTGGCCGAGGCCCGACTGCCGGGCCTCCAGCACGCGCTGGTCGACGCGTTGGAGGACGTGATCGACGTGGAGTCGGGCCTGGCCGCGATCGTCGGCGGCGGCGCGCGTGCCGACCGGATCGACGTCCGCGGCGCCGGCTCGGACCTGTCCCGCTTCGCTTCCGACATCGCGACGGCGCCGCCGAGCGAGCGGCTCGCGGCTCGGAGTTGGCTGCCGCTGCCGGAACTGGCCCAGGTCGGCAAGATCGCCGAACTTGAGCTGCAAGCCCTCCAGGCCGCGCGGGAACTCGAGGAGATGTCCAAGGCCCACCTGGACGGGGACGACTTCGCGATCTTCACCTCGGCGCTGGCCGATCAGCGCGGCCACGCCGCCCAGATCATCGACGCCCTGGTCGCCGAGGCCGGGCGCGGCGCCACCAAGGTGCTGGACCTCACCACCGCCATCACGCGCGACCCCGACCTCGACCATGACCGCTCCTACGCCCTTGACCACGCGCTGTCCCGGGCCCGCACGCTCGAACACAACCTGGGCATGCTTCAGACCTGGATGGCCGGCCGGTCCGGCGAGCGCGTGAAGTACTGGGCCAGCAAGATGTGGCTGCGAGAGGTCTGCGGCTATGCCCGACTGCTGGACCAGTCGTTGACCGGCGCGCTGGCCCGGTGCCTCAACCACACGCGGCACTGCGTGTCCGACGAGGCGATGCGACAGGCGCTGGCCGGCGACGTGTCGCACGTGATGGCGCTGGATCTGGTGGACAAGACCTGCGAGGTGCGGGACCGACGCCGGGCCGAGCTGGTGCGCAGCGTCGCCGACGCGGTGGACGCCGTCGTGCAGGCCGCCAGCCAGGTCGTCGGCGCCGATCTGTCCGATGTGGACCTGCGGGGTGTCCCGTTGGAAGGCCTGCGGTGGTCCAGCACCACCCGCTGGCCGCCGGACTGGGAGGCGTGGGTGCACCGCAACTCCGTGTCCGTCGGTCGCGACCTGTACGCCATCCGCGCCGGAAAGTCCGATGTGGACGCCGTCGCCAGCGCGATGGCCTGAGCCCCCAGACCATCTGCCCGACCCGACTCCACTGGACGCGGACGCAAGACGCGATGGAACACCCCATGACGGGCGCCGGACGCCCGCAGCACCGGACGATCTTCGGCGTGGACGTCGAAGGCTCCACCGAGCGATCGAACACGGCCAAGGCGGTCTACCGACGTTCCCTGTACGAACTGGTCGACGCGGCACTGCACGACGCCGGCATCGACGCCGCCTCACGCGACGACTACATCGACTGCGGCGACGGCGTCATGGTGCTGGTGCACCCCGTGGCGGAGGCTCCGAAAACCGTGCTGCTCGACACCGTCGCGCCCCGACTGAGCACGATGCTCGCCGAACGCAACGCCCTCGACCCCGACCACCGACTCCGGCTACGGGCCGTGCTGCACGCCGGCGAGATCCACTTCGACCAGCGCGGATGCTTCGGCGAGGCCCTGGACCTGGCCTTCCGCCTGCTGAATGCGACCGGCACCAAACGAGAACTGCGGGCGGCCAGCGGCCCCGTCGTGCTGGTCGCCTCCGACGACATCTACCGCGGCGTGGTGCGGCACGGCTATCCGGGCATCGACGCGGAGCAGTTCGCGCCCCGGGTACGGGTGCGCGTGGCCGGTCACACGCACCGGGGGTGGATCCGGGCGATGTCGTGAGTCAGGGCCGGACCGCGCCGAGGATGATCCGGGCCACCAGAACAACGGCCGCTTCACCGTCCAAACGGGACGCGACGACCTCACGGGAGAGGGTCTCGGCCGCGCCGACCACGCCGAGTAGCAAGGGCTTTCCGGTGGCGGAGGGGAGCTTCACGAAGCGCCGAACGGCCTGGAGGAAAACGTCGGCGTAGCGTTCCCGGCCGGTGCGCAGGATTTCGTCGATCTCCGGCGTTGTCGCCAGCGCGGCCGTGACGGGACCGAACTCGCGGCCTATGTGCAGCACACACTCCACATAGGACCGGGCGAGCACCGTGGCGCATTCCTCCAGGGTGTCGGCATTGGCCGCCAAGGCCGACCGGGCCGCAGCGACCTGCTGGTCGTCGATGCGCCGGTAGAGCGCCTTGAGCAGGCCGATCCGGGTCTCGAAGTGCTTGTACGCGATGGGTTTGGTGACTCCGGCGTCCTCGGCCACACGGGTCAGGGTGAGGGCGTCGGCGCCCTCGGCCCGCACGATGGCGCCCGCGGTGTCCAGGAGCTGGTCCCGCCGCTCATCCCAGGACAGCCTCGGTCCGGCCACGCCACCACTCCCACCCCGCGACAAGTTACTATTCGTATCTTACCGCACTGACGGCTCAGGACTGGTCCGGCCAGAAGTACTCCTCACCCAGCTCGTCGAAGTAGCGGCTCTCCAGCCGCGTGTACATGGCCAGCGCCGCCGACCACGGCCGCGAGCACGAACGGATCTGCACCACGCGATCGTCCACAAAGGTCAGCAGGTTGGCGATGGTCAGCGGCCGGCCGGAGACGTCGACCTGGAAGAAGGCCAGCCGCTTGTCGCCCTGCGCCAGGCCGGAATCGGCCCAGTGCCGCATGCCGTAGATCGACGACGCCAGGGTGAGCACCTTGTCGGCCTCGGACTGCGGGGCCGCCGCCCGCCGCAACACGGGGCTGAGGAAGGACAACTCCGGGTCGTGCGGGAATGTCATGTCGGCCGTGCGAGCCTCGCCGGTGTCCTCGGCCAGGTCGGGCACCGCCCATGTGCCGGCCGGCAGGTCGTGCACCGTGGCCTTCACCTTGTCCCGCAACAGGGTGAACGGGCGCATGCCCTGGACGAAGCTGGCCAGCTCGGTCAGCCGCCCCTCCTCGTAGGTGGCGCGCAGGATCTGCAACGTGGGCTCGCCGTCGATGTCGCCGGCGACGACCAGGCCCGCCCGGCCGATCTCCTCGAAGCTCTCGATGATCTTGGGGTGGTCGATGCAGGCCGTCTCGGCGGCGATCAGCTGCACCGCCTGCTCACGGGAAAGTCGCGCGCTGTCGCTGAGCGCACTGTGGAAGGCGGCGCTCGGGGTCGCCATCGACAGCATCCGTTCCACGGTGAGTCCCGTCGACACCGCGTCGGCCAGCCATACTCGCATCTCCATCACCTCTCGGGGCGGAACAGGTCGGCGTTCGAGGTCAGAAAGTCCTGCACCAGAACGGGTTCACGGCCGGTCACGCGCCGGAACAGGCCGGTGTCGGAGTAGTCCGCGTTGCCGCGTTCCAACGAGTTGGCGACGGCGTGACCACAGGCGGTGATGTGCCGGGCCATGTCCGGCTTGAGTAGACCGGCGTGCGGCGAGGCCGCGAGGTCGAGGAGCTCGGCCAGCCAGGCCTCACGGCTGATCGGCTCGAAACCGACCGGACGGTCGAGGACCTCGCCGAAAACCTTGGTGATCTGGTGGAAGTCCAGCACCTCCGGCCCGGGCAGGTAGTGCGCGGCCTTGTCCGCGAACAGCTCCGGCCGCAGCAGCGCGGCCACGCAGAACTCGGCGGCGTCCAGGGCGTTGAGCCAGCTGACCGGGTTCTCGCCGAAGCAGTTGCGGATCATGCTCTCGGTGCGCACGGAATGCTTCCACAGCAAGGGAATGTCCTCGTGGAACATCGCCGCCATGCGCAGGATCGTCACGTCTAGCCCGGCCCACTGGAGGACCTGCTCGGACAGCCACTGGTGCCGGCCCAGGTGGCTGGGATGCGTCGGCGTCGCCGGCCCCATCGACATCACCACGGTCCGCGGCGAGCCGCCGGTTTCCCTTACGGCCTGGGCATAGTTGGCTGCGGCCGGCACGATGCCGGCGTCGACCGGGAAGGTGAAGTAGACCGAGGACACCCCGTCCACGGCCGAGGCCAGGCTCCGGTGGTCGGCCAGGTCGCCGACGACGAGCTCGGCACCGAGTGCGGCCGCCCGTTCGGACCGTTCGTCCAGGCGGCGGACGAGGGCCCGCACCGGGATGCCGTGCTCACGCAGCCGGCGGACCACATAGGCGCCGGTGCCGCCGTGACGCCCGGTCGCGCCCGTGACAAGAACCGTCACACCGCTCTCCAATTCTGCCGTTTACCCAGCTCACAGGCCATGCGATTCGGTGAATGAACCGAAGGTAGCACGGATTAGTTCGGTGACCGAACCAGAACGGGTAGAATGGGCAAGGGGCGCTACCGGCACGGACACGGGCAGTCGGGCGCCGACCGGAAGGACCACCGCGATGACCATCCATGAGCTCGTCGAGACCGACCGCGCCCGGTCGTACGACTGGGAGGACCCGCTGCTGCTGGCCACGGCGGCCGGCCGGATGACCGGCCTGGAGTTCCTCACCGCGTACACCGAGGGACGGCTGCCGCACCCGCCCGCCCTGGTGACCAACGGAATCCGGCCGGTGGAGTTCGCCGACGGCCGGGCGGTGTTCGAGCTGACGCCGGCCGAGTGGCAGTACAACCCGATCGGCTGCGTGCACGGCGGCGTGCTGTCCACACTGGCCGACAGCGCGCTGGGCTGCGCCGTGCACACCAAGCTCGGCGTCGGATTCGCTTACACCAGCCTGGAACTGAAGATCAATTTTACCCGGGCCGTGACCGTCGCCTCCGGACGGCTGCGCTGCGTCGGCACGGTGGTGACCTTCGGCCGCCGCGTCGCGACCTCCGAGGCCACGATCACCGACGAGGCCGGCCGCGTGGTCGGGCACGCCAGCAGCACCTGCCTGATCATGGAGCACTCGTGACCACTTTGGACAATCCGTTGCACGCCTCGCTGACCGGACCGCACGCCCATCTCGCGCAGCGACGCGGCAACGCGGTGCGCTATCCGGCCGACATGTCGCCGTTCATGGCGCTGCCCGACCGGGCCACCGCGGCCGACTGGGCGGACATCGCGGCGCTGGCCGGCGAGGAGGTTGTCCTCAGCGGCCCGCAGGGCGAGCCCCTGGCCGGCTGGGAAGTGGTGAATCGCTTGCCGCTATTGCAGTTCGTCGACGACGGCATCGCCGCCGCGCCGGACGAGGAGGCCGTGCGGCTCGGCCCGGCCGACGTGCCCGAGATGCTGGCCCTGACCGCGGCCACCAAGCCCGGCCCGTTCCTGCCGCGCACCATCGAAATGGGCACCTACCTGGGCATTCGTCGGGGCGGCCGGCTGATCGCGATGGCCGGGGAACGCATGCACCCGCCCGGGTTCACGGAGATCAGCGGCGTCTGCACCGACCCCACGGCCCGTGGACAGGGACTGGGCACGCGGCTGCTGCTGGCCATCGCCGCCGGCATCCGCGAGCGCGGCGAAACGCCGTTCCTGCACGTCCTGGCGTCCAACACCGACGCCGTGCGACTGTACGAGCACCTGGGCTTCGCACTGCGCCAGAAGACGGAAATCGTGGTGGCCCGCCGGGAGACTCCCGGCGGGCCGTGATCACCACTACGCGAGGTTGGCCTCAAGCGTGATCTCGGGCACGCCCGCCAGCGCGCGGCTGACCGGGCAGCCCGCGTTGGCGCCCTCGGCGAACTCGCGGAACTGGTCGGCGTCGACGCCGGGCACGTCGCCCTTGGTCACGAGCTCGATCTTGATGATCGTCGGCACGCCGTCGACCGGGCGCAGCGTGACCGAGGCGTCCGTCTCGATCGAGGTGGCGGTGAAGCCGGCCTTGGACAGCGCGCTGGCCAGCGCCATCGAGTAGCACGAGGCGTGGGCCGCGGCGATGAGCTGCTCCGGGTTGGAGCCGGGGCCGTCCTCGAAGCGCGACTTGAAGGTGACGCCTCCCGAGATGTTGTTACCCGCGTTGAACTGCCCGGACCCGGTGGGGATGTCCCCGTTCCAGCTGGCGTGGGCCTTCGAGACCGGCATCTGTTGTCCTCCTGGCTAGTCCGACGATCATGGCGAGTATGCCGCAGGCCGTCTGGTGGTCCCACCAACGCCAGGCGAACTCGACGATCCGTGCACACCTGTTGTCACCACCCGTCACGGACCGTGGACAACAGCTGTTGTCACGACCTTACGCTCACCGAACGGCGTGCGGCGGAGGTGAGACCAGCCGCCGGGCCCGGTCGACGAACGCCGCGAGGTCGGGATGCCGGCCCGGACCTGGCTCCCAGGACAGGCAGAGCACGGTGGCGGGCTCGTCGACCACCGGAATGCCTCGCAGGTCGGCCGGCCCCGTTATGCAGGGAAGGACGCCTTACCCTCGTTCAACGCGGGTAAGGCGTCCTTCCCTGCATCGGGCATCGGGGGGAGCCGCGAGGTGGCGCGGTCCGCTCTGCTGCGCCGCCGCCGTTTCCCGTGTCAGATCAGCCCCTCCCCGGACCGCGAACGCAACCGCGTGCGAGCGGTTGTGCGGTTCGGAGCGCACCGTCACGTCGTGCAACAGGCTCTTGACCGTGCGCTCGAAAAGCGGTGAAAACGCGGACTCCTCATCGACCGGGCCGAACACCCGAGGCCACGAACCCTTTGTCCGGAAAGCGCTTTCTTGACAGGCGTGTCCGGGTGATTGTAGAAGTGAGAACGATTACAACCTGCCGCCGCGCCAACCGTTCGAAGGACAACTGGGAGGACGCAGTGGTCAACCTCTTGCCGTCGCGGGCAGTGCTCGCCGGCGTTGTGGGCGCGGCAATGGCCGTGACAGTGGCGGCGGGTCCGGCGGAAGCCAGCGCGACAGCGGCGGGTCCAGCAGCGGCCGGTCCGACAGCGGCCAGCCCAGCGACGGCCGGTCCAGCGACAGCCAGCCCGGCAGCGGCCGACGCCGCGGCGGCCGGCGCCAAGGCCGGTCCCACCCTGAGCAGCACGGCGTTCGCGGACAACGCGGCGATTCCCGACCACTACAGCTGCGCCTTCGACCACAAGGCGGGCCGGGACGTGTCGCCGCCGCTGACATGGACGGCGGGCGACAGCAACGCCAAGGCGTACGCGATCGTGCTGCGGGACGTGGCCAACGGCGGGGACAAGGTGCACTGGGCGATCTGGAACATCCCGGCGGCCACGCTGTCGCTGCCGGAGGGCCTCGGCTCGGGCTACACGGTGCCGAACCAGAACGGGGCCAAGCAGAAGGCGATGGGCAGCGGCACGACGGCCCAGCAGTTCTTCGGCCCCTGCCCGGGCGGCCACGAGCACCCGTACACGTTCACGCTCTACGCCCTGAAGTCGGCCACGGTGCCCGGCCTGAGCTCCTCGTCGAGCATGAGCCAGATCGAGTCGGCGATCAAGAAGGCCAGCAGCGCAAACGTGGTGCTGCACGGAAAGTCGTCGGCGGCGGCGAACTGACGCCGGA
>NZ_KK037166.1:9944803-9964218 GCF_000568255.1 Kutzneria sp. 744 | reverse complement strand
CGCGCACCTCGGCGAACAGCGACAGGGCAACGTCCGGCTGGAAGGCGTTCACGATGCGAGCGGACGGATGCCGCAGCGCGTCGACGGCGTGCGGCTGGCAAGCCGGCACGGCCGGGAAAGCGCCGTCCTCACGGAGCAACTCCACCACCGGCTCGGCCGGACAGTACGGAGTCGAGCACGGCTTGCGCTTACGGGGGACCAGCGGCGAAAGGCCGTTGGTGGCGGCGCGGGCGTCGGCCATGAGAGCGGCGAGCAGGCCGAGGTGCCGCGCGTCGGCGGGGTCCTCCGGGGTGGGGGTGTTCAAGGCAACGGTGTAGGCGTCGATGAACATCGCGTCGAGGGCCTCACCCGGCGCCGCGTCGTCGAGCGAGAGCAGGTGGCCGCGGAGGCCGTTCAGCCACGGCAGGGACTGGGCCTCGGGGATGAGCACCACGGCCCGGACGCATTCGAGGAACTGCTCGCCCCGGGCGGTCCACCAGGCCGCCTTGATCTCACGGGCGTCGGCCATGCCGGCCAGGCCGGGCCACTTGCGACGGGCGCCCTGCCTGGTCATGCCGGCCGCGGCGCCGATCTCGGGATAGTCGGCGCCCTGCTGGGCGGCTGACAGCGCGGCGGAGGCGGCCAACTGCTCGGCGCTGTCCCGGATGGCCAGCAGCGCGTTCAGCGTGGCCAGCCACTGCTCCCGAGGGTCGCCGTCGTAGCGGAAGCCGGGCTCGGGATGCAGGCCGAGGGAGGCCCGCGCCGAGGTCCAGGCCAGCTTTTCGACGGCAGCATCCAGCTCGGCGCGTTCCTGGTCGGACAGCACGGGCGGCTCCTTGACAACAAGTGTTTACGGACCCAACTATGGTCCGGCTCGACAACACTTGTTGTCAACAAGGGGGATGATCCGGATGAGACTACTCGTCATGGGCGGGACCGCGTTTGTCGGCCGCGCGATCGTCGAAGACGCCCTGACCAGGGGATACGAGGTCACGACCGTCAATCGCGGCCGGACCGGCGCGGACGTCGACGGTGTCAAGGCGCTCCGCGGCGACCGCTCCACCGACGACGGCTTACGAGAACTGGAGGGCCGCACCTTCGACGCGGTGGTCGACCCGGGCGGCATGGTCCCGGCTCACGTGCTGCGCACCGCGCGGGCGCTGGTCGACGCGGCGCCGTTCTACGCGTTCGTCTCGACAACGGCCGTTTACCAGTCCTGGGACGCGCCGCGCGTCGACGAGTCGGCCGCGACCTGGCCCGGAGTGGCGGACGAGGACGGAGACCCGGCCGACCTGACCCGGCTCGGCGTCCGCAAGCGGGGCTGCGAGCTGGCGGTCGAGCAGACCTACGGCCCCGACAGCGTGATCGCGCGAGCCGGCATGGTCGTCGGCCCGCACGACAACATCGGCCAACTGCCCTGGTGGCTGACCCGGACAGCGCGGGGCGGCCGAGTGCTCGCGCCCGGCAACCCCGACCGGGGCCTCCAGCTGATCGACGCCCGCGACCTGGCGGCGTTCGTGCTGGACCAGGTCGAGGCGCGGGCCGGCGGCGTGCACAACGTCGTCCCGGACGAGCCCAACACCACCATGGGCCGGCTCGTCGACGACTGCGTCAGGGCGACCGGCGCCGACGCCACTCCTGTGTGGATGGACGAGGGTTTCCTGTTCTCCCAAGGCGTTCAGCCCTGGGCGGAGCTGCCGCTGTGGATCCCGGACGGCCCGGCGACGGCCGGCTTCTGGTCGGTCTCGGCCGCCGGCGCCACGGCCCGCGGCCTGCGCACCCGGCCCTTCGCCGAGTCCGTCCACGACACCTGGGCGTGGCTGCGGACGCTCGACACGGCTCCGACCATGCCGCCCGGCCTGGACACCCGAAAGGAGCAGCGCGTCCTCGCCGAATGGGCGGCAAACTGATCCGGCATACGCGCCAAACCGGCTAGAGTGGGCCGTCGCGCCGGCACGACGTGAATGGACTCCCATGACTCTGGTCGAACGGGAACGCGAGCTGGCCGCGATCCACGACATGATCGGCGCGGTGGCCGCCGGGCACGGCCGGACGGTGCTGGTCGAGGGTCCGCCCGGGATCGGCAAGACGGCGGTGCTGGCCACGGCCGGCGAGCAGGCCCGCGGCCGGGGCCTGCGGGTGCTCACCTCGGTCGGCGGCGAACTGGAGCAGGACCTGCCGTTCACCATCGTCCGGCAGCTGTTCGAACCACCACTGAGGACGGAAGACCGGGCCGAGCTGCTGGCCGGCGCGGCCGGGCTGGCCGAGCCGGTGTTCGGTCGGTCCGACCCGAGCCAGGGCGATGTGGTGTACGGCCTGTACTGGCTGTGCGCCAACCTTTCCGCGTCGGCCCCGCTGCTGCTGGTGGTCGACGACCTGCACTGGGCCGACGGGCCCTCGCTGCGGTTCCTGTCCCACCTGTCCCGGCGCATCGCCGACCTGCCCGTCCTCCTGTTGCTGGCCGGCCGCCCCGGCCCGGTCCTGGACGGCCTGGTCGGCGCCGCGCTGGGCGGCACGGCGCCGCACGTGATTCGCCTGCGGCAGCTGAGCGACGAGGCGGTGGGCGTTCTCGTCCGCCGCGACCTGTCGGCCGAGGCCGAGGACGAGTTCTGCCAGGCCTGCGCCGTCGCCACCGGCGGCAATCCGTTCCTGCTGGCCGAGGCCGTCACCAACTTGCGGGAGAACGGAACCCGGCCGATCGCCGCCGAGGCGCATCGGGTTCGCAGCTGCGGGCCGACGCCATTTCCCGGGCCGTGCTGGCCCGAATCGCCCGAGGCGGCGCGAATGCCGTCCGGTTCGCGCGGGCGCTGGCGGTGCTGGAGACGGCCGCCGAGCCGCGCCACATCGCCGCCCTGGCCGGACTGTCGCTGGAGGCGGCGGCCGCCGCCGCGGACGGACTCGCGCGGGAGTCCATCGTCACCGCGGGACACCCCGTGATGTTCGTGCATCCCTTGGTACGCAACGCTGTCTACGCCGACTCCAGCAGCCTGCTGCGGGCCACCGAGCACAAGCGGGCGGCCCGCATGCTGGCCGCCGACGACGCCGGGGCCGAGCAGCTCGCCCCGCATCTGCTGGCCGCCACGCCGGAATCCGACCCGTGGGTGGTGGAAACGCTCCGTGCCGCGGCGATGTCCGCCCTGGGCCGTGGCGCCCCCGAGTCCGCCGTGACCTACCTGACCCGGGCCCGCGCGGAACCACCACAGCAGCAGGAAAAAGGCCCACTGGCCACGATGCTGGGCCGGGTGCTGGCCATGGCCGCCCGCACCGCGGAGGCGGCGGACATTTGGGCGAGGCCGTCTCCCGCACCGAGCCGCTGATCGAACGCATCCGACTGGTGCTGGAACAGGGATCCCTGCACGTGCAGAGCGGCCGTTCGGCCCAGGCCGCCGAGACCGCGGCGCGGGCCCGCGCCATGATCGCCGAGTACGGCGGCGACCTGCCGCCGCTGATGTACGCCGCGTTCGCCGCCCTCGACATGATCAGCATGCAGCCGCCGTCGGCCGTGCTCGACGGCCTGGCCGGCGTCGCGTCCAGGCTGACCGGCAGCACCGAAGAGGTCCGGATGTTGTTGGCCACCATGGCGTTCGGCTCGGTGTCGACGGGCAGGAGCACGGCGGCCGAGGTGGCCGAGCTGGCCACCAGGGCCGCGACGGGCTCGATTCCCGTGCGCGAGGGCTGGATGCTGGTCAACTACGCCAGCGCCGCGCTGGGCATCTGCGACCGTCACGACGAGGGCATGGCGCTGCTGGACCGCGGGACGGAGTGGAGCAGTCGGCTGGGCGACGTGTGGAACTACCGGTACCTGTCCATGCTCCGCTCACACTCATGCTGGTACGCGGGCCGGCTGGTGGAGGCCGAGGGTGACGCCCGTGCCGCGACGCCGTCTCCGGCCGGGACGCGCTGACCTCCAGGAGCTGCGCGTGGCCCGCCTGGCCGCCGACGGCCGCACCAACCGTGACATCGCGCAGGCCCTGTTCCTCACCACCAGGACGGTCGAGGCCCATCTCACCGCCAGCTACCGCAAGCTCGCCATCCGTGGCCGGGCTCAGCTCAGCGCGGCCATCGCCGAGCCGCCCGCCTGATCAACGGGCAAACATTGCGGTGCCGACCACAATGCCCACGGCCCCGCCGCCGGGAATCGTGGCCGGCATGAGCGAGGCAGGAACCCCGACGGTACGGGTCGAGTTGGCGCTCGTCCCGAACGCCGTGCCCATTCAGGGGTGGGCACGGAATGCCGTCGGGGCCGAGCACGCGTTCACCGGGTGGCTGGAACTCCTCCAGATCCTGGACGCCGCCCGCATGACCGAGCCGGCCGCCGACGGGGAGACACCGTGATTCACCGCAGCAGTTTGAGGTCCACAGCGTTGCCCATCGCCTGGTAACCGGCGTTGTCGGGGTGCAGGTGGTCGCCGCTGTCGTACGCCGGCAGCAACCGGAGCTGATCGGCCGGATCGGCCAGCGTGGCGGCGAAATCGACCACCCCGTCGAAGGCACGGCTGGTGCGGATCCAGGTGTTGACGGCCTGCCGCTGCTGCTCCATGTTCGCGTCGTAGCGGGCGCTGCCCTCGACGGGAGTGATGGTGGCGCCAAGGATTCGTGCGCCGCGGGCGTGCACCCGCGCGATGATCTGGCGGTAGCCGGCGATGATCTGCGCGGCGGTGGCCGGCGGCGTGGTGCTGCGGAGGTCGTTGATGCCCTCCAACATGATCACGGTGCGCAGGCCGGGCTGGGAGAGCACGTCACGGTCGAGCCGGTGCAGCACGCTCGCCCCGCTCACGGCGTCGTCGGACAGCACTTTGTTGCCGGCGATTCCTTCGTCCACAACGGATTGGCGGGGGATGCGGCCGGCGAGGACGTCGGGCCAGCGGTGGTAGCTGCCGGCGGAACCGGAGCCGTCGGTGATGGAGTCGCCGAGGGCGACGACGGTCCCGGCCGAGGAGGTGCCGCCGACGCTGACCGAGTCGAGGAAGAAATAGTGGCCGGCGGTGGTGGTGAAGCCGGTGGCGGCGGTGTCGGCGGTGTGGTCGCCGGCCACCGAGACGTAGTTGGTCTGGTACGCCGCCCGGTGATAGGTCGCGGGGCCGGTGTCGGTCGGCAGATAGACGCTGACGGCGAGGTCGCCGCCCGCCTTGACGTCGAGCGGCACCGGATCGCTGAGCGCCTCACGCCCGGCCGGCACCGTGGTGGATGCGGCGCCACCGAACGTGACCGCCCGCAGCGTGCCGGTGACCACCGCGCCGCCACCCGCGCTCAGTCCCACGGTCGAGCGGCCGAAGGTCACGGGCCGATCGCCGAAGGTGTTGGACAGCCGGATCCGCACCAGCCGGCCGTCGGCCCGCGGGTGGACGATCATCCGCACGGTCTGGTCGACAAAGGTCGGAGGTGCCGGCAGCGTTGCGGTGGACTGCTGGCCGGTTGCCCATGCCGCCACCCAGGGCATCGAAGCATCGGCCTGACCGGAGGACAAGAGGGCCAAGGCGGCAAACAGCGCCGCCGAACGCAGAGGTCCGGACATCGAGCACGTCCCTTCACCACTCGTGCGGCGGCAGCCCCCACGCTAGGAAAGCTCCGATGTGTCGTCAATACCGACGAAAGTGATCCCCGGTTCTGGCCGTTATGTACTGTCCACTCCACACAGTCGGGACCTGGAGGATGTCGCACGTGGCCACACCGGAGACGCAGCGCCTGGTAGCCGGCAGATACGCCCTGCTGGCCGAGTTGGGCCGGGGCGGCATGGGAGTGGTGTGGCGGGCCGAGGACCGCGTCATCGGGCGGCCGGTGGCGGTGAAGGAACTGCGGCTGCCCGAGGGCCTGCTCGGCGAGCAGCGGGAGATCCTGGAGGAGCGGGTCCTGCGCGAGGCACGCAGCGCGGGCCGGCTCAACGACCCGACGGCGGTCACGGTGTTCGACGTGGTCGGCGACGGCGGCCGGCTGTACCTGGTGATGGAGCTAGTCGAGGGGCCGACGCTGACCCAGTGGGTGGCGGCCAACGGCCCGATGCCACCGGCCGCGGCGGCGGCCCTCGGGAAACAGGTGTTGTCGGCGCTGGAGAACGCCCATTCGGTGGGCATCGTGCACCGGGACGTCAAGCCGAGCAACATCATGGTGCTGCCGTCCGGCCGCGCGAAGCTGGCCGACTTCGGCATCGCCCGCATCGACGACGACCCCCGGCTGACGACAACCGGCGCCGTCGTCGGCTCGCCCGGCTACCTTGCGCCCGAACGCATCCAGCACGCCGTGGCGACGCCGGCCACCGACCTGTGGGCCCTTGGCGCGACGCTGTTCTACGCCGTGGAGGGCTACGCCGCCTTCGAGCGTGCGAACACCGCGGCCACCCTGTACGCCGTCACCAACGAGGTGCCGTACCTCAGCCGCTGCCAAGGGCCGCTGGCCTCGGCGGTGATGGGTCTGCTCATCGCCTCGCCGGAGGCCCGCCTGTCCCACCAGCAGGCGATGCACCTGCTGGACCTGGCCGGGAGCCTTGGGCCAACCGGCGTCACCACCCAGATCACCTCCCCCACCATGACGACGAAGCCCAGGCGTGGCAAGCGAATCGCCGCCCTGGTCGGCGCGGCCGTCGTGCTGGCGGCGGCGTGCTTCGGCGGCGGTTGGCTGTCCGGCAAGCTGGGCGTGCCCGACACCGCCGTCACGTCCCCGGCCATCCTGCCGACGTGGACCTACGGCCCGGGCGGCCAGATCCCGAAGTTCAAGCTGTACACCGGCTACTGCGCCGGCGGCGCGATGGAAGTCGGCCGCGCCTACACCGCGTCGATGTCCTGCGACGAGCCGCACGACATCCAAGTCTTCGGTATCTCGGACGCGCTGGACACGAACTACAAGGGCGCCTATCCGGGCCAGGACGCGTTGGCCCGCAGCGCGGAGGGCTACTGCGCGCTGCTGTTCGCCAGCGGGAAGATCGCCCCGACGGACAAGGACTCCACGCTGCGCTTCCGCGCGCTGGTGCCCGACAACCAGGCGTGGGACCACGTGAAGACCGAGGACGAGCCCGACGGCGGGGCCCGTGACGCCTACTGCGTCGTGTCCTCGGCCAACGGCAGCCAGCTCACGGAGTCGGTGATCGCCAAGTCCTCCTGACCTCCGGAGTCACCGACCGGAACAGCCGAGCTCGTCGGTGAGGCGGGCGCCGGCGTCGCCGTGCACGCCACGGAGCTTGAAGCACGTGTCCGAACGGCCGCTGACGACGGACCGGCCGGCGGAGGCGACGGTGTGCAGGGCGTCGGGTGTGGCGGCGGCGAGGTCGAGGAGGTCCTGTTCGGCGGCCTGGCGCGGAGCGCGCGTCCACGCCTGCCCGACCCGTCCGGGCGTCACCCAGGAGCCGAGCGTGCCGGCGTTGAAGCAGCCCTGTTGCAGCTCGACCTGGTTGGCGGCCTGGAGCACCGACGCCTGGGCGACGGTCAGGCGACCGGAGCCGACCTGGTCGAACACGGTGCGCAGGAAGTCGTCCAGGGACTGACAACGGGTGTTGTCGAGCGTCTTCAGCAGGTCATGGGCCTGGCCGGCCGGCAGGCCGAGCCCGGCGACGGTGGCGCGCAGCGCGGAGACGTCGGTGCCACCCGCGGCCGTGGCGAAGGCGGACGTGCCGCCGACGATCGGCAGCGACACGGTGCTGCGGCCGAGATCCACGGACAGCTTGGTGCCCGGCGTGGTGCGGATCGTGGCCTCCTGGTCGCTGGACAGCACCATCAGGCCGAGCCGGTGGCCGGCCACCACGACGGCGTCCTTCGGTTGCAGGTCAAGGCGAAGCCGATAGAACTGGCCGGGCGTCACGGGCTCGGTCGTGGCGGCCGAGATCCGGTTCTGCGGGTCCGTCCAGCCCCGGGTGAGGATGGTGCCGTTGCCGGTCGGCGGGTAGTCGACCAGCGCGACGGTCAGGTTGGCCCTGGACGCCGACGACGACGCCCACAGCGAGGCCCAGGGCGTGCCCGAGATCCGGACGTTCGCGGTCAGCGCGGGTGTCTGGTAGACGAGCCGGGTTCCGGAGGTGGCGGCGTTGGCCGAGGTCACGGCCGGCACGGTCGCGTCGTCGGTCAGGGTCTCGATGCCGGAGCTGCCCGGGCGCAGGGTCAGGCCGCCGACGCCGGGCGCGCCGGCGGCGAGGTTCGCGGTGACAACACCCGTTGTCGGATCGGGCCACTCGGCGTACGGCGTGGGGTTCGCGCTGCTGCACGGCAAGCCGATCACGGAATCGGCAGCGACGTGCTCGCCCGGCTTGGTCGCGACGGCCACGGCCAGGGCGATGTGCGTCCGGTCGGGGATCTTGGCGATGAGCGCGGAGGTGTTCTTCACGGTGCCGTCGGCCGCGGTGACCGGGATCGACGCGGCAAAACCGAGGGTCAGTCGGCTTGAGTCGGCGACCGCGAGCGTGACGGTGTCGGACTGGTCGCCCACGGAGGTGGTCTGCCGCACCGGGCAGGCGTTGGCCTCCCGCACGACCCACGCCTTCGGCTGCTGCTCAACGCCGTTGTGCACGCCGAACAGGTAACGCGTGAACCATCGGTTGACCATCACGTCCGGCGGCGCGCCGCCGTGCCCGCCCTGGTGGAAGTACAGCATGTGCGGCACGCCCCGCGCCCTGACCGCGTCGTAGAACTGGGCCATGTTCTTGGTCATCACGTTGAAGTCGTTGTCGCCGTGGGCCATCAGCACCGCCGCGTGCACGTTCCGCACGTCCCGCATGGTGTCGCGGTCGTTCCAGAACGGGCTGAAGTCGCCGGTGACGCGATCTTCCTTCGAGGCCAACCCGCTGATCACCGGCTGGCAGACCGCCCGGTCCGAGCGCGAGTAGACGGCATCGGCCAGCACGTCCAGATCCTCGCCCTGGAAGGTGAACGGGGCGCGGACCATGCCGTTGGCCCGGTAGTAGTCGTACCAGTCGGAGATGGCCGAGATCGGCACGATCGCCGCCAGGCCGTCGACCCCGGTGCTGGCCACCGCCTCCGGCAGCGTGCCGTTGTAGGAGGTGCCCATCATGGCCACCTTGCCGGTGGTCCAGTCGGCCTTGACCTTGTCGGTCGACGTGGCGCTGGTGAACGCCGGCACGCGGCCGTTGAGCCAGTCGACGACCGCCTTGCCGCCGCGGGTCTCGTTCGGGCCGCCGGAGGTCGGGCAGCCCGTGGACAGGCCGGTGCCCGGCGATTCCGCGTGCACCACGGCGAATCCCCGTGGCAGCCAAGTGGCCTCGTAGATCGTGCTGATGATCGGGCTCGTGCTCCGGGCCGGCCAGCTCGGCGTCACCGGCCGCGGCGGCGGCTGCATGCCGAGCGGGTGATCCACCTGCCAGTTCTCCGCCGGGCCGATGCCCGCGTAGTACGGGCTGTCCTCGAACACCACCGGCGCCCGGTAGTGGCAGCTCGGATCGGCGGTCTGGGCCGGCCGCGTGATGTCGACGTGCACCCGGTCCGGCACGCCGTCGTGGTCGCTGTCGTCCGGCGTCTGCACCCACGCCTCGCCCCGCACCCATGTCGTCTGGTCGGCGGGGAACACGTTCTGGGCCACGCCGTCCGCGAACTGCGGGCTGACGCACGCGGCGGGTGTCGCGGCCGCCGCCGGTTGGGGCAGCGCCAGGCCGAGCGTGATCAGCGCGGCGACGACCGGGAACAGAGCTCGCATCGAGGCTCCCGTGGTTGCAGGGGTTCCTCGGATGCTTCCCGACCACGGTCGGCCCCGACAACCGACGATCGGCGGTTGGTTTCCCTCGGGTGGCCCGGTCAGCAGGGGCCGAGATAGGCGGAGTCGATCCACACCTCGGGGCCGCGGCCCGGCAGGGCGCCGCCGGTCCAGGCGATCCGTTCCTTGCCGTCCGTGACGCGCTCGCCGTCGGTGAAACGCTGCCCCCGATCGGTGAGGCCGGCGGCCGGATAACGAAGGCCGGGGCCGGTGCGGTATTGCACGCCGTCGGCGACCACACAGGAGTAATGCGGCGCGGCCGAGGCGGTATAACCGGCGGCGACGATGAACCCGACCAGGGTGAGAGCGGAAAGCGATGAAACGCCGAGCACTCTCCCCATGTTCGACATTGTTCCTCCCTTTATTCCACGTTGTCGACCGGCGCCGGCTGTTCAAACGAGTGGACGTCTGCGCGCCTCGAACCCGGCGTCGACCACTCAGCGGATGACCGGACGACGCCAGACGGAGCACCGCGCCCGCGCCCAGCCGGGCACCCCTGTCTAGTGCGTGGGCAGTTGATAGCGATCGATAGTTGGACGATGAATAATCAATGCTGAACAATGGATCCCGGGGATGAGGGATAACGAACCGGGGGGTGCGTAGTGCCACGCGGAGAGCGTCCTTTGGACGTCGGCGACACGCCGCTGCTGAGATTTGCCGCCGACCTGCGAAAACTGCGTGAGGCGGCGGGAAATCCGGTCTATCGGGAGCTGAGCCGGCGCTCGCACTACTCGGCGCCGGCATTGTCGGAGGCAGCCGGCGGGCGCAAGCTGCCGACACTGGCCGTGACGCTGGCCTATGTGGCCGCGTGCGACGGCGATACCGAGGAGTGGGAGCAGCGCTGGCGCGAAGTCGCCGCCGACAAGGAGGCGCCGGACGAGCCCGCGGTCGAGTCGGACGCGCCGTACCTGGGGTTGTCGCCGTTCCGCATCGGCGACGCCGATCGTTTCCACGGCCGCGACGCCCTGCTGGCCGAGCTGCGTGAACAGGTTGCCGCACGGCGGTTCGTCGGCGTGTTCGGGGCCTCGGGCTCCGGCAAGTCCTCCCTGCTGCACGCCGGTCTGGCAGCCGTCGCGCGCGACGAGGGCGTCGCCGGCGACGGCCCGCAGCCGATCCTGTTGCTGTCCCCCGGCCCGCATCCCCTTGAGGAGTGCGCCGTTCGGATGGCCAAGCTGACCGGCGAGTCGGCGGTGGTCCTCAAGGCCGAGTTCGTCGACGATCCCGCGCATCTGCACTTGCGGATCCGGCAGGCGTTCGCCGGGCCCGTCGACCTGCTCCTGGTCGTCGACCAGTTCGAGGAGGTCTTCACGCTGTGCACCGATCCAGTGGAGCGCACCGCGTTCATCCGGGCGCTGGTGGCCGCCGCGACCGCAGAGCCGAGCCGTGTGCGGGTCGTCCTCGGCGTCCGGGCCGACTTCCTCGGACCCTGCGGCGACCATCCCGAGCTACGGGAGGCGTTGCGCGGCGGGCAGGTGCTGGTCGGTCCGATGACCGCGGACGAATTGCGTGAGGCCATCATGAAGCCGGCCGCCACGGCCGGCTGCTCGGTGGAAACCGCCCTGGTGGTCCGGTTGGTGGCCGACGCCAGCAATCAGCCCGGCGCCCTGCCGCTGGTTTCGCACGCCCTGCGGGAAACCTGGCGCCGGCGCCGGGGAATTGCCGTCACCCTGTCCGCCTACGCCGCCACCGGCGGAATCCACCATGCCATCGCCCGCACCGCCGAGAGCGTCTACGACGGCTTCGACCCGGAGCAGCGCGACGTCGTCAAGCAGATCCTGTTGCGTCTCACGGCGTTGGGCGAGACCACGGAGGACACCAAGCGCCGGATCACGTTGGACGAGCTCGACGACGAGCCGGCCGTCCGCGCCGTGCTGGACGAGCTGGTGCGGGCCCGGCTGGTGACGATGGACCAGGGCACCATCGAGATCACCCACGAGGCCCTGATCAAGCACTGGCCGCGGCTGCGATCCTGGCTGGCCGCCGACCGCGACTCGCTGCGGGCCCATCGGCAGGTCGCCGACGACGCCGCGGTGTGGGAGTCGCTGCGGCGCGACCCGGATGCCCTCTACCGGGGCATCCGCCTGGCCCAGGCCCGCGAGCTCGCCGATTCCGCTTTGACCACAAGGGAACGTGACTTCCTGGCGGCCAGCCTGGCCGCCGAGTCGGCGCAGCAGGTCGCCGTGCGCCGAAGAATCAGGCTCCAGCGCGTGTTGCTGGTCGTGCTGGCCGCGCTGCTGGTGATCACCACCATCTCCACCGTGACGGCGATGAACGCCAACCAGGAGATCGCCGCGCAACGCGATGTCGTTCTGGCGCAACAGGTTGCCGACCAGGCCGTCACCTTACGCACCGACCATGCGGCGCTCGCCGCCCAGCTCGCCCTCGCGGCGTACCGGATGAGCCCCACCCGCCACAACCGGGACGCGCTGATCAGCGCCGTCGCCATTCCGCTGCGCGGCCACCAGCAGGACGTCGCCGCCGTCGCTTTCGGCCCGGGCGGCAAGCTTCTCGCCACGGCCGGCTTCGACCGCCATGCGCTGCTGTGGGATCTGTCCAATATGGACCATCCCCGGCAGCTGGCCAGCATCGAGGCCAGCAAGGACACCATCGACGCCGTCGCCGTCAGCCCCGACGGCCGGCTGCTGGCCACCGGCGGCCGGGACCGCGTGGTCCGCCTGTGGGACCTGTCCAACGTCGCCGGTCCGGTGAAGCTGGCCGAGCTCACCGGCCACACCGACAACGTCTTCTCCCTGGCCTTCTCCCCCGACGGAAAGCTGCTGGCCTCCGGCAGCTACGACAACACGGCCAAGCTGTGGGACGTCGCCACCCGGTCCGAGCTGCGCACCGTCACCGGCCACACCGACAACGTCAAGCCCGTCGCCTTCAGCCCGGACGGCCGCTTCCTGGCCACCGGCAGCGACGACATGACCATCCGCCTGTCGGACGTCGGCGATGCCGGGCCGGCCACCATGCTCCGGGATCACACCGATCTCGTCGACGCCGTGGCCTTCTCCCCCGACGGCCGCTTGTTGGCTTCCGGCAGCGACGACCAGACCGCCCGGCTGTGGGATCTCTCGGCCCCGGGCAGGAAGCCCCTTGTCCTCGATGGACACACCGACGTCGTCTCGTCCGTAGGGTTCAGCCCGAACGGGCGGCTGCTGGCCACCGGCAGCTACGACCACACGGTCCGACTCTGGGACGTCAGCAATCCCGGTCATACCGTCGAATCCGCCCTTCTCACCGGCCACACCGGCGCGGTCGAGGCCGCGGTCTTCTCCCCCGACGGGCACACCCTTGTCACGGCCAGCGACGACCACACCGCCCAGCTGTGGGAGACCGACCCCGCGCGGGCCCAGGTCCGGGCCTGCCAGATCGCGCAGCCGACGATCACCCGTGAGGAGTGGGCGAAGTACCTGCCGGGGGTGTCCTACCAGCCGCCCTGCTGACGGTCGCGGCGGTACCGGGCCGGGGTGGCGCCGACCTCGGCCCGGAACGCCCGCGAGAAGGCGGATTCGGACTGGTAGCCGACCTGGAGGGCGACCGACGCGACGGTGGCGTCGGTGGTGTCGAGCAGCTCGGCGGCGGCCATGATCCGGGCCCGCGCCAGGAAGACACCGACGGTCATGCCGGTCTCCTGCCCGAAATGGCGGAGGAACGTGGCCCGGGACATGGTGGCGGCCTGGCTGAGGCGGGCGATGGACCAGTCGGCGGCCGGGTCGTCCAAGATCGCCGAGATGGCGGCGGCAATGCGCGGATCGGCGACGGCCGTCCACAACGCGGGCGTGGCGGTGGAGCGCAGGACCATGGCCAGCAAGGCAGTGGACAGGGCCGACAGGACCGCGGCCGTGCCGGTTCCCTCGCGCTGCGCCTCTCCGCGCATCAACGCGCTCAACATCGAGAGCTCGGCGGCGGACTGTCCAAAAGAGACTTTCAGCGGCTCGGGCAGGCTGCGCGACAGGACGGCGCCGGCGCCCGGATCGAACGTGTAGTGCCCGCAGAACAGGTCGATGACCGCCGCACCGCCACGCTTGCTGTGCGTCGTCACGAAAGCGTCGCCGGCGGTCTCGGTCGTGCCTCGCTGCCGGCCGGAACCGGGAGTGATCACCCGGTGCGGCGAGCCGCTGGGGATCAGCACGACGTCGCCGGCACGCAGATGCAGGATGTCAGGACCGAGATGGAGTTCACACTCGCCGTCCAGCAGGACGTGGAACGGCGTCTCCAGCTCGCGGTAGGGGGCGACGTCCATGCGGGTGGCGCCGCTCAACAGGCAGCGCTTGTCGATGGCGGCCCTGACCCGCGCCATGCGGAGCAGGCGGCTGATCGGGTCCATGATGAGACTCTCGGGCAGAAATTTGGTTCGGACAGGTCTGTTTGTATCACACCGGACGGCCTAGCTTCGGCGGCATGGCTACTCCCCTCACCGCGGACGTGCTGGTCGTCGGCTTCGGCAAGGGCGGCAAGGCCGCCGCCCACGCGCTCACCGACGCCGGCCGCCGCGTGATCCTGGTCGAACGGTCCGAGAACATGTACGGCGGCACCTGCCCCAACGTCGGCTGTGTGCCGACGAAAATGCTGGTGTACTACTCGAACTCGCGACGGTTGGAGGACGACGCGCAGGAGTTCTTCGCCAACTCCGTCGCCGGCGTCCGCAAGCTGACCACCGCCTTCCGTGCCGGCAACTTCGAGTCGCTCGACGGCAAGGACACCGCGACCGTGATCACCGGCGCCGCGACCTTCCTCGACCCGCACACCGTGGCCGTCGGCGAGGGCGACGACAGGATCACCGTGACCGCGCCGACGATCCTGATCAACACCGGCTCCGAGCCCGTCCTGCCGGCGATCCCCGGCCTGGCCGACAGCCCGCTCCTGGTCAGCAGCACCGAACTCACCCGCGCCACCGACCTCCCCCGGAGCCTGGTGGTCATCGGCGGCGGCTACCTCGGCCTGGAGTTCGCCTCCATCTACCGGCACTTCGGCGCCGACGTCACGGTGATCGAGGCGGCCGACCAGCTGCTGCCCCGCGAGGACGCCGACATCGCCTCCGTCGTCACGGAAATCCTGACCGGCGACGGCATCCAGGTCGTCACCGGCGCTCGGGTCGTCGAGGTCGCCGACAACAAGGTTGTGTACACAAAGGACCGGACGACCCACACCATCGAGGCCGCCGCCGTTCTCCCGGCCACCGGCCGCCGCGCCGTCACCGCCGGCCTCGGGCTCGACGCCGCCGCCGTCCGCACCGCGCCCAACGGCTCCATCGTGGTCGACGAGCACCTCCGCACCAGCCAGCCCCACATCTTCGCCCTCGGCGACGTCAACGGCGGCCCTCAGTTCACCTACATCTCCCTCGACGACGCCCGCATCGTGCTCGACCAAACTCCTCGGCGACGGCAAGCGCGCCACCACCGACCGCATCGCCGTGCCCCACACCCTGTTCATCACGCCGCCGCTGGCCACCGTCGGCCTCACCGAGCACGAGGCCCGCGCCCGCAACCTCGACATCACCGTGTCGCGGGAAATGGTCGCCGACATCATCGCCATGCCCCGCGCCTACACCGTCGAGGAAACCCGTGGCGTCATGAAGTTCGTCGTCGACGCCAACACCGACCTCGTCCTCGGCGCCGCCCTGCTCAGCATCGACGCCCAGGAGATCGTCAACACCGTCGCCCTCGCCATGCGGCACGACATCACCGCCACCGAGCTCCGCGACTCGATCTACACCCACCCCAGCTCCACCGAGGCCCTCAACGAGGTCTTCGACAAGGTCGTGCGGTAGCTCAGTGACCGACCCGGCCCCAGGGCTCGGACATGACCTCCGGGCCGTTGTCGACCAGCTGCCAGTGGTTCACGGTGTCGGGGCCACGGGCGACGACGGTGATGCGGTCGGCGGGGTCGACGAGAACGGTCGGGGTGTCGGAGATCGTGCCGTGCCAAGAGGTCTGATGGAAGGGCGGGTCGCCGCCGGCCGTCCAGTCGAAGTACTGGAGGCTGCCGTCCGCACCGCGGGCGAAGACGATCTGGCTGGCGCCGATGACAACGGCGGCGGGCACGCCGGTCAGCGGCGGGCCGCTCCAGACGTCGTGGAGGGGCTGGGTGTCGGACGGACCCTCGTAGTAGTGCTGGAGCGTGCCGTCCGCCCCGACGGCGAAGATGTGCTGCTGCTCGTCGGTGCTCATGGTGGCGGGGTCGTCGAGCACCGGCCCACCCCAGGGAGTGCGGCTGATCGTCGACGTGTCGTCCGGACGCGACCAGCGGTAGAGCATGCCGTATCCGTCACGGGCGAAGACGTAACGCTTGCCCTTGAACGACATCGCGGCGGGCCGTCCGGCCAGCGACCCGCCCCAGGAGTCGTGGTGGCCGGGCCAGAAGTGCTGGAGGGTGTCGTCGGCGCCGCGCGCGAAGACGTGCGGCTGGTTGTTCCACGGCACGACCGCCGGATCGCTGAGGATCGGGCCGCCCCACGACTCGTCGGCATGCCCGGTTCTGGTGACGGTGATGTGGCGCAAGGAGTTGTCCGGCGCCCGCCCGAACACGGAGATCTCGTCGCCGATCGCCACGGCGACGGGATTGCCGACGACCGGGATCGGCCAGGTCTCGGAGCGCCGGCCGCGTGGCGTGCTGACGATGTGCAACAGCTTCCCGGCGGGGTCACGCTCGAACACATGGGTCTCGTCGCCCAGCAGCACGGCCTGCGCGCCCGACGACGGGGCCGTGCCGGCGGCGGGAGCGGCGGGCGGCGGATAGAGGAAGTTCCAGATCGGAATGCGGAAGATGTAGACGACAAGGCCGGTCGCGCTGACGACAACCGCCACGATCAGCGCCAGGATCAGCCACCGCAGCCGGATCCCGAAGTACACCGACCCGTTGATGATCTGCGCCTGGAGCGCGTGCTGCGGGTCGCCGATGATGGTGTTGGCGGTGTTCGTCGACACCACGATCCGCGGGTGGTCGACGTCGGCCGGTCTCCGCCGGGCCCGTCGCCAGAGTGTCCTTGCCATGTCAACAAATGCCGTGACTGGTCACGCCGGCATCATGCCACCACCGGTCGCCCACCCGGTCGAGCGACCGCCGGTTCACTCGGCGCAGGGCGGATCGTAGGGCAGGGTCGGCAGGTAGCGGCGCCACTGGTCGGGGGTCGGGGTGTCGGTGGTGGCGCAGATGCGGGTGACGGCGTGCCCGTCGTCCAGGTCCAGCAGCTGCACGGCGTTGGCGTCGTCGGTGATGGCCAGCAGGGAGCCGTCGGGGCTGTAGGTGAGGCCGGCGCCGCGGCTGGTGAGGGCGGGCATGGGGGCGCCGAGGGCGGTGGGGTGGGTGGGATCGGTGACGTTCCACAGGCGGATGGTCTTGTCGATGCTGCCGCTGGCCAGCACCCGCCCGTCGGGGCTGAAGGCGACGGTGGAAACGGACTGGGTATGTCCCTGCACGGCAACGGAAACGCCGGGGTGGGAGACGTCCCACAGGCGCACGGTCTGGTCGGCCCCGGCCGAGGCGAGCATGCGGCCGGCGGGGTTGAAGGCGATGGTGACGACGTTGCTGGAGTGCCCGACCAGCCGTCCGGCCGGCCGTGGGGCGGAGCGGTTGGTGACGTCCCAGAGCCGGATGCTGTGGTCGGCGTCGACGGTGGCGAGCATCCGCCCGTCGGGGCTGAAGGCGATGGCGTTGCCGCCGATGTCGCCGGTGACGCGGCCGACGGCGACGGGAAACCGAGGATCGGTCACGTCCCACAGCTGCACGACGTGCTCGTCCTCGGGCACGGCCAGCACCCGCCCGTCGGGGCTGAAGGCGAAGGCGGCGCGGTAGGGCGTCTTGACGGTGAGCCCGTCGCCCAGTTGCACGGGATGCGACGGCGTGGAGATGTCCCACAGCCGAAGGACCTTGGCCTGGCTCAACACCGCCAGCACCTTCCCGTCGTGGCTGATCTCGATGTCGGTGCAGCTGGCGCTGCACGAGGCGACCTGCCCGGCGGGCGGCGGGATCTCGGCGGCGAGCGTGGTCCCCGTCCACAGCCGCACGTAGCCGTCGAGCCCGCCAGTGGCCAGAAGCCCACCATCGGCCCGGAAGGCGACCGCGTCGACGGTGGTTCGGTGCCCCAGCAACACTTTGGTGGGCAGGGACCAGAGCCGGACTATGCCGTCGGAACTGCCGGTGACGAGCCGGCTGTCGTCGGGGGCGAAGGCGACGGTGTAGACGTCGCCGCCGGCGGTGGCCCGGGCCAGCAGCGCGGGATGGGCGGGATCGGACATGTTCCACAGGCCGGCGGTGCCGTCGGCGCTGCCGGTGGCGAGCATGCTGCCGTCGTGGCTGAACGCCACCGACCACACGCCCGAGGTGTGCCCGGTCAGGGGCGCGCCGACGAGCGCCCCGGTGGCGACGTCCCAGATCCGCACGGTGCCGTCCTGACTGCCGGACACGACGAACCTGTTGTCCGGACTGAACGTCACGGAGTGCACGAGCAGGTTGTGGCCGGCCAGCGGCTCGTGCAGGGCAACCGGATGCTCCAGCTCCGAGATGTCCCACAGCCGCACGGTCTTGTCGTCGCCGCCGGAGGCGAGCAGCCGTCCGTCGCCGCTGAACGCGACCGACCGCACGGCGCCGGTGTGGCCGCGGAGCACGCCGACCGACCGGGGATGCGCGGGGTCGGCGACGCTCCACAAGCCGATGGTCCGGTCGTTGTTCGCGGTCGCGAGCAGCCGGCCGTCGGGGCTGAAGGCCAGCAGATAGACGCTGCTGCCAACGGAAATCGGCGGCCCGAAGCGCACGGGCCGCCGAGGGTCGGCCGTGTTCCACAGTTGCACGGTCCCGGCCTTGCCAGCGGCAGCAAGCACATTCCCGGCGGGACTGAACACGGCGGCGCTGAGCCAACCGTGTTGGTCGCCGGGCAGCGACCCCAGCGCGGTCTTGGACCGCGGATCCCACAGCCGCACGGTGTCGTCGTCGGCCGCGGAGGCCAGCACAGTGCCGTCGTGGCTGAACGACGTGAGGTAGACGTTGCCGGTGTGCGTGCCGAGGGTCGCCGCCAGGGTGGCGGTCTGGGTGCTGAGCAGCCGTGTCCGCACCGCGTCGTCGCCGGGACGCATCTGTCCCGCCACCAACGCCAGCTGCGCCGACATCGCCGGATCCCGGTCCCGCAGCCAGTCCGACTCGGCCAGAACCTGTTGGAACAGCGCGTCATCACGCTGTTTCAGGGCCGTGGTGCGCTCGTTGCGGGCCACCACCGCAGCGGCGGCGGCGACCACCGCGCACACCACGGCCGTGGCCATGAGCAGCCGTAGCCGCCGGCTCCGCCGCCGCGCCACGGTGAGCTCGGCGTGCCGGCCGCGCTCGCTGGCGTCCAGGAACTGCCGTTCACGCGTGGACGGCGAGGCCGTGGCCCGCCACACCAGCGCCTGCTTCAGCCGAGCCCCGCGATACAGCGCCGACGGATCGCGGTCCATCGCCTCCCACGCCGCCGTGGCCTCGGTCAGCGTCCGGTGGATCCGCAGGCCGTCGCGGTCCTCGGACAGCCAGCGCCGCAGCCGCGGCCAGCTGCGGATCAGCGCCTCGTGGGTGATCTCCACCGACTCCCGGTCGGCGACGATGAGCCGCGCGTCGACCAGACGGCTGATCACGTCGCCGGCCCCGGGGTCCAGCTCCGACCGGGGCACCCGCCGCCGGGTGTCTTCGGTCCCCTCGCCCAGCACGCACAGCCGCACGAACAGGTCCTGGGCGATCTTTTGCTTGCCTCGGTGAAGCCGTCGAAGACGCTGTCGGCC
>NZ_KK037166.1:9875001-9944703 GCF_000568255.1 Kutzneria sp. 744 | reverse complement strand
AACAACTGTTTCCGCGTCGATGCCGGCCAGCGCCGCCACGGGGTTCGGGCCGGGCGTGAGCAGGGCGGTGTCGCCGGCCAGGGCCGGGATCAGGCCGGCCCGCAGCGCCGAGGACTTGCCCGAGCCGGACGGCCCGAACACCGCCGTGAACCGCTGCCGGCCCACCCGCGCCACCAGGTCGGCCACGAGCTGCTCACGGCCGACGTACCGATCGGCGTCGGCGACCTCGTAGCTGGCCAGTCCGACGTACGGCGCACCCGTGTCGGCGGCGTCCGGCGTAGCCGGTTGGGCCTCCACTTCGGCCCGGACGGCGTGCCACCGCTGCTCCCATTCCTCGACGTCCCCGCCGCAGCAGCGCACGAACGCGAGCGTCACGGCGAGGCTGGGAAGGCGCTTTCCGCCGGCCGCGTCGGACAACGTGGTGGACGAGAAATGGGCTTGCGCGGCCAGCGCCCGATAGGTCGGGCGACCGGCTTTCTCCCGAAGTCTGCGCAGGTCGAAGGCGAATTCCCCGAGCGCCGACCCGTCAAGGTCGAGCGGTCGCTCTGCACGCGGCATGTGGCCCCCAGGCCGGCGTCGACGATTGTCCGGTTCTTGATGTCCGGCGCTCATTCTCCGGCGTCGGACAACCACCGCACGCTACATATCCGTGCTGTCGAGGGGAACCGGGGAACAGCGAGGGGGACGAAAGTGCACCGAAGAATCGGCGTCGTTGCCACGGCAATCATCACCTTGGGCACCATCACCGCATTACCCGCCACCGCCGAGGCCAAAACCTGCGACTGGCAGGTGTCGAAGGTGATCGCGCCGGCCGGCTACGAAGCCGCGCACGCCTGGATCACCGGCACCGACAGCCACGGCAGCTATTCCGGCACGGTGGATTCGACGGTCTCCGACGCCGCCGTGCCGGTGCTCTGGACCAACGGGCAGCCGCGCATCGCCGACGAGCTGAGCGACTTCACGTACCCGCAGGTCGTGGACGAGAACTCGGCCGGCACCGTGCTGGTGTCCGGCACCCAGCGCGGCACCGGCCGCCGGGGTGCCTTCCTGTTCACCGGCGGCCACTCCGGCCACGGCGCGCTCACCTACCTGCCGTCGCCCGCCGGGTACGAGACCGACTACGCGACGGCCCTGAACGAGCGCGGCGACGTGCTGGCCAACGGCCACACGATGAAGGACAACCATGCCGTCACGCTGCTCTGGTCGACGCTGGCCGCCGGCCCGATCGTGATCGACACCCCGGCCGGCGAGGGCTCCGATCTCGACGACGACGGCACCGTGCTGCTCACCGACGGCCATGGCCACGGATCCCTGTGGCGGCACGGCCAGGTCGTCCCGATCGCCAGCGAGACGTATACGAACTTCCACGGTATGCGCGACGGCAAGGTGATCGGCGAGCAGACCGTCGCCTGGCCGGATTCTCAGTCGCTGCTGTGGACCGACCCCGCCACGTCCCGCCCGATCGACCACGGCGGCACCGCCCAGTCGATCAACGCCCACGGCCTGATCGCCGGCAACCGGGACGCTTACGACGGCCCGGCGGCCGTGTGGTCGGACACCACGTACCTGGCCGATCTGCCGCTGCCCGCGGGCACCAGGGCCGACGGTTCCTACCTTGTCGGCGACGACGGCACGATCTTCGGCCGCGTGTCCGGCTACGGACCGCTCCGCTGGACCTGCACCGGAACCGGAGCCCGGTCATGACCTCATGGAAAGGCTTCAGCATGTCCCTGTTCCGCCGCGCCAGAGCGGGGCTCCTGGCGTTCGCGATCGCGCTCGGCGGCGTCACGGCGGTCGCCGTGACGGCCGGCCCGGTCGCCAACGCCGACGCCACCTGCTCGGCCAACGTCTCCGTCTACGGCACGCTGGCCGACGGCCGCCTGACCTACACGTCCATCGACCCGGACAACGGCAACATCCTGCACATCGTCACCTCGGGCACGGCGCTGTCGTTCACGCCCAGGGCGATGGCCACGCTCAACTCCAACACCGTGCTCATCACGTCCACCGCCGGCAAGCTGTACCGGATCGACGTGCAGACGTTCAACACCAGCCTCACCTACACGGAGTCCCTCCTGCAGAGCGGCTGGACCCACAACCTGCTGACCTACGACGGCCACGGCCACATCTACGGCACGACGTCCGGCGGGCAGCTGCTCCAGTACCTGATGTCGGCCCAGGACGGCAAGCCGGGCGAGCTGCAGATCGGGCAGCGCGTCGAGATCGGCAGCGGCGGCTTCTACCTCAAGACGCTGGCCGCGGCGGCCGACGACCGGCTCATCGCCACCGCCTCGGACGGCCAGCTGATCAGCTACGCCGTCAACGCGAGCGGCGGCTACACCCGGGCCCAGCTCGACGACGCCGGCTGGCAGAGCTTCACCGACCTGGTCTCGCCCGGCGGCGGCCTGTACTACGGCAAGAACCCCGACGGCGCCATGTACTGGTACTCCGACGGCGACCCGGCCGACGGCCGCGGCGGCGACATCGCGTACCACCTGGACGACCCGGTGGCCTCCCGCGGCTGGACCCAGACCCTGCTTTCGGCCGACCCGACAACATGTGTTGTCAAGCCCGCGGCCAACCCGCTGCGCGGCAAGATCGTCGCGGCGGCCACCGGCGAGGTCGGGAAGGGCGAGGACTCCTGCCACATCTACAACAGCGCCTGCCACAACGGCCAGCCCGACTGGTGCGCCATGTTCGCCACCTGGACGTGGGCAACGGCCGGTGTCGCGGGTGTGCCGCGCGACGAGTTCGTGGCCCGTGGCCTGGGCAAGTGGGGTGTGCAGCACAACCTGTTCAAGTACCGGTCCAACAGCACGCACGGCAGCCCCAAGCCCGGTGACTGGGTGATCTACGGCGCGCCCGACGACCACGTCGGTGGCCACGTCGACGTCGTCACCGCGGTGCACCCGGACGGCACGCTGACCGTGATCGGCGGCAACGTCAGCAACCACGTCACCCGGCGGGTGATCGACCCCGACACGGCCAGGTCCGGCGCGAACAACGACCAGCCGATCTCCGGCTACGTCTCGCCGCCCGGCGCCTGACCTCCCACCGTCTCCACGGCGCCGCGGCCACCGCGGCCGCGGCGCCGTCCCCACCCAGGAGTCCACTTTGCGTTTAGCAGCAAGAACTTCCGCGGTCGTCGCCGCGCTGGCGATGGTGACTGCCGGCGCCGCCCAGGCCGCCACCGATTCCGACGACGCCGTGAAGGCCCGCGTCGCGCAGGTCGCCGCCTACACGACCGATCCGTGCAACGGCGCGCCCACCGCCGCCGACGCCGCAGCCGCCGGCAAGCTCAACGGCGTGCTCACCCAGGGCCTCAAGGGCGACATGACCGCCTACCGCGTGTCGTGCGCTCGCGCCGTCATCGACGCCGTGCAGAAGCGCGGGCTGGACGAGCGGGCCGCGGTCATCGCGATCACCACCACCATCGTCGAGTCGACCATCGAGAACATCAGCGAGAAGGTCGACCACTCCAGCCTCGGCCTGTTCCAGCAGCTCGACTCCTGGGGCACGGCGGCGCAACGACTCAACCCGTCCTGGGCCACCACCAAGTTCCTGGACGTGATGGAGGACTTCTACCCCAACGGCAGCTGGCGCACCGCCGACATCGGCGACGTCTGCCAGCGGGTGCAGCGCTCGGCCTTCCCCGACCGCTACGGCAAGCAGACCCTGGACGCCCAGCGCATCGTCGACGAGCTGAGCGGCCCCGGCGCGGTCACCGCCGGAATCTACGGCGCGCTGTCCGACGGCCGGCTCACGTACTCGACGATCAACTCCGCGACCGGCGACCGCACCAGGACCGTGGTCTCCTCGGCCAGCCTCGGTTTCGTGCCGAAGGCGTTGGCCACGCTGAACTTCAACACCCTGCTGGTCACCTCGCCGGCCGCGCAGCTGTACCGGGTCGACATCATCACCAACAGCAACTCGCTGGCCTTCTCCGAGCCCACCCCGCTCGGCGGCGGCTGGACGCACGACATGCTGACCTACGACGGACACGGCCACCTGTACGGCATCGCCAACGGCACCCTGATGTCCTATGTGGTCTCCCGGCCCAAGCCGGCGGCCTCGCAGGTCGGGCAGCGGGTCGTGATCGGCGACGGCTTCACCATGCGCACCATCGCCGCCACCGGCGACGACTGGCTGATCGCCATCAGCACCGCCGGCGTGCTGCGCTCCTACCACATCGCGGCCGACAACACCTGGACCGGCGCCACCCTGGCCGACCGCTGGAGCACCTTCGACCGGATCGTCTCGCCCGGCTACGGCCTGTACTACGCGCAGACCCGCGACGGCGCGCTGTACCGGTACTTCGACCACAATCCCTATGACCTCAACGGTTCCGATATCGAGGGGTTCGGAACCGACCCCGTCGACACGCAGGGATGGACTCAGATCCAGCTGTCGGCACAGCCGCTGGTCGGCTGACCGCGGCCGGGATCCCTGGCGGGGGGCCAGGGATCCCGGCCACCGGTGGTAGCGTGGCCTCCAGGGGGGATCATGATCTGGAAGCCGCTGACCACCGCCGGTCTTGCGCTGTGCCTGGTTTCCGGTTGCGGCACACCGCAACCGCCGCCGCCGGGGCATGCCGCGAGCAAGGTCACCGTGGTCCGCGGCGACGTGACCTATCCCGTGACGGCCGAGATCGTCCGCTGGGAGGTCAAGAAGCATCCGCAGACGCCGCAGCGGGGTGTGGCGGTGTTCTTCGACTACAAGTTCACCGGGGCGCAGCCGACCCGGATCGAGGTCCAGGTGTGCGCGGTGGACGAGCACCGGGTCGTGCTGCTGTGCGGGAACATCGGGCTCCCCACGCCCGGCACGATCGAGCCGCCGTTCGGCGACGACTGGCTCGGCCCGGACGAGGCCGACGGTCGGATGGGCCTCCAGCGCACGTCCGAGGTGCTGGTGGTGCCGGACCAGATGTACGCCGGGCCGCACGCCGGCGACCCCAAGGACGGCGACGGCTACGTGCCGCCGAAGCTGCTGGGGCCGGGCGATCAGCTGTAGTGCGTGATGATCAGCCGGGCCAGTTCTTCCGGCTGGTCCTCGGAAACGAAGGTGTACGAGTCGGCGACGTCGACCAGTTCGGCGTCGGGCAGCGTGGCCGCGAGGCGGTCGAACAGCGAGGCGCGGAAGATCCGGTCGTCGGCGGCGCGGACCAGCAGAACCGGCTTCGTGAATCCCTTGAGCACCTCGGCCGCGGCCAGGGTGTGACGGTTGTCGACTCCGGCCAGGAATCGTTTGAGGTCAAGGCGAACGGCCGCGCTGTCGCGGGTCGGCCGCGTGTAGGAGGCCATGATCTCCGCGGGGATGCCGCGTTTGGCCAGCCAGCCGAAGGTGATGGGTTGGCGCTGCACGGCCGGGAGCTGGAGCAGGCGGCTGAGCAGCCAGGACACGCCGGGTTTGCGGATCATCCTCGGCAGCGCGTCGAAGGGCTTGGGGAAGAACTCCTCGAAGGCGTCGCAGGGCGTCAACACGACCCGGCTCAGCCTTTCCGGGTGGTTGGCCATGAGGATCTGGGTCAGCGCGCCGCCGGTGTCGTTGGCGACAACGGTGACGTCCTTCAGGTCTAGCGCCTCGATGAAGTCGGCGATCAGCCTGGCCACGCCCGGCGGCGTGAGGTCGGCGTCGGCCGCCATCGGCAGCTGGTGCGCGCCGAGCGGCAGAGTCGGCGCTATGCAACGGAATCCGGCGTCGGCGACCAGCGGCACGACCTTGCGCCAGAGATTGGCGTTGACCAGCAGGCCGTGCACGAACACCACCGGCGGGCCGGAGCCCTGCTCGGTGTAGGCGATCTTGCCTGCGGGCAGGGTCACGGTGTCGAACATGTGGACCTCCTCGGTGGCTCGTCGACGCAGGCCGCGAGCACGTCGAACGCCGCCTGCCGGCCGGCGTCGACGGCCTCGCGCAGGCGGCTCAGGCGCCGGTCGGTGCGGCCGATGCGGGCGCTGCCCAGCGGCGGGCGGATCTGCAGCGTCGCCGGGTGTCGGGCCAGCAGCCGTTCCTCTTCCGCCCTGAGCACGTCGCCGCGCAGGTACGGCGCGAGGGCGCCCGGGGCGCGCCGGGCGAACCACCGCGACGCCACCAGCCTTTCGGCCAGCGGCGGCGGTCCCGACGTCTCGTCCTCGCGCATCGTCCGCAGCGCCACGATGTGCGTGGCCTGCTGGTTCAGCGCCGTCCGGACCGGCACCGATTCGCTGATACCGGCGTCGACGAACAGCTGTCCGCCCATCTCCACCGGTCCCCCGGCCAGGATCGGCATCGCCGTGGACGCCTTCAGCGCCAGTCGCACGCCGGCCTGGTCGTGGATCCGGTCGTGCAGGTCGACCGGCTCGCCGGTGCGGGCATCCGTGGCGATCGGGTGGAACCCCACCGGGTTGTCGAGGATCTCCTGGAAGCCCATCGGCATGATCTTCGTGTACACGGTGTTGACGAGGAAGTCCGTGTCCACCACCGGCTTGCCGCGCAGGGCGTTGCCCAGGTTGATCGTCGTGCGCATGATCAGCGGGTCCCACCAGGCGTGTTGTGTCTTCGCCGCCTGCCCGCACAGCAGCCAGGCCGCGTTCAGCGACCCGGCCGAGCTGCCGTACACCGCGTCGAAGGCCGCCAGCAGCCCCAGCTCCTCGATGGCGATCGTCATCCCGCTGGAGTAGGCGCCCCGGGAGCTGCCGCCTTCGATCAGCAGCACCAGCCGCGCGTCGTCGCGGCGCTGTCCGGGAAGACTCCGGTCACGCCTGCGGTCGCGGAGCAGCTGAAGAACGGTCATCAGCCCTTTATACCCCATCCGCCCCGCTCAGGCCGGTTTCGTGACCGTCCTAACAACGTTCCGTATCATCGTTCCGTAACGTCCGTCAGTCCAGGAAGGACTGACTTTCGGTAGTTCTTCCAACTACTTCACGTAGAAGCTCCAGTCCCGCCGGCAAGGGCCTGGCGCCCTCGGTCTCCATCGTCACGACAACACCTGTTTCCCGGGCCCGCCGGACCAGGGTGTCGAGATCGCCAAGACCCGGGGTCGCCCCGGTGGGTGCCGAGGCGTCGCCGTCGCCCCGCAGCAGCGGGAGCATCTGTCGCAGCTCGGCCAGCCCGGCCCGGCTGGTCTCCTCGATCGATCCCAGCGCCCGCCGCGCCTCTTCCGGCCGGCTGTCCAGCACATATCCGGCGACACCGGCCTGGAGCGTGATCAGGCCCATGCCGTTGGCCACCACGTCGTGCAGTTCCCGGGCAATCCGCAGGCGTTCGCGGGCAGTCGCCGCCTGGATCTCGTGCTCCCGTTGCGCGGCAACGTAAATCCGATGCTCCCGAATGGTGATCCCCAGTCCCCATGCCGTGATCACCATCGCCGCCGCGGTCACGGCCTGGCCGCCGAGCGGACCGAACGCTCCGGCCAGCAGCACCGCTACCGCCACCAGCAGCGCGATCATCGCCGTACGGCGCGAAAGCCTTGTGGCAACCGTGTAGGCGGCCGCCGCGACCGCGACGAACGGGGCGCTGATGACCGGCAGCAGCACCAGCGCCTCGCACGCCGCCAGAACCACCCAGTACACCGCCGCAGGCCAGATCCGCCGCACGGCAACAGGCGTTGTCGCCGCCAGCGTGATCACGAACCCGACCGGCTCCGGCAGGCCGAACAGCTCGATCCGCGGCGACGCCGGCACGACGAAAGCCGCCAGCGCCACGGCGAACACCGCATCGAGGGCCAGCCAGTGCTCACGGCGCAGCCGCCCGGCTAGCGGCACTCTGAGCTCAGACACAACCCGACCATATCGACAAAACGCCGAGGGCACGTCCTTCCCGAGGATGACCCACCCGAGCAGGACGACAAGGGCCATTCACCGACAACACAATCGCCCCATGAACCTGAACCGAGGACGACTACGAATCGCCACCATGGCGGCCGCCGGGTTCCTGCTGGCCGGTTGTGGCGTGGCGAGTGCCGATCAGTCCGCTGTGGACTGGCGGGACTGCGGCACCGGGGTTCGCTGCGCCACCATGACAGTGCCGGTCGACTGGCTGCGTCCCGACGGGCCGGCGACGCTGATCAACCTGGCGAAGGTCCCGGCCAAGGACCCGGCCCATCGCCTTGGTTCCCTGATTGTCAACTGGGGCAGCGGAAGCAGCACCTCGACCGTTCACACGACCCCGCTGCCACCGGTGTACGACGACCTCACCCAGCACTTCGAAGTCGTGGTCATCGACTCACGCGGCGTCGGCCAGACCGACAACCACACGCTGGTGCCGTGCCCACGCCCCGAGCCGTCGGCCTTCGACCTCGTCAAGGCAACGGGCCAGGCCGACTGGGACGCGCACGCACGAGCCAACGCCGCCTACGATGCGAGTTGCCGGCAGGCGGCCGGGCCCCTGTTCGACGGTCTCACGTCATGGCAGACGGCGCACGACATCGAGGCCCTGCGAGTGGCCCTGGGTGAGCCGAAGCTGCGCTATGTCGGCAACTCCTACGGCGCCACCTACGGGCAGGCCTACGCCGACCTGTTCCCGGATCACGTCCAGAGCATGTTCCTCGACGGCGTTCCCGACCACACGCAGTCCCGGCTGGAGGACTGGCTGCGCGATCGCGCCGTGACCCAGGAACAGCAGCTGTTCCGGTTCCGCGACTGGTGCGACGCCCGCACCTCCTGTGCCCTCCACGGTCAGGACGCCGTGCGGATCTGGGACGGCCTGGTGGCCAAGGCCCCGCTGCCGGTGGGCCAACTCGACGTCGGCATGCTCAACAGCCTGCTCACGCCACCGACCTGGCCCAAGCTGGCCCAGGCACTGGCCAAGGCCAAGGCCGGCGACCCGAGCGACTTCCTGACCACCATCGCTCCCCTGCCGCCGGAGCCCCAGGGCTACCTGCTCGACGAGACGCTGTGCCACGACTACATGCCCAACGTGCCCAGCTACCACCAGTTCCCACCCATCGAGCAGCGACTCAAGACGGTGGCCCCGCACATCGGCTGGACCGAGGGCCGCCTCGAACTGGGCCGCTGCGTCGGCCTCTCCCCCGCACCGGCCTATCCACCGGCGCCGCTCAAGGCCACCGGAATGGCACCGGCGCTCGTCGCGATCGGCGAGCTCGACAGCAACGCCCCCAACCTCGGCGCCGCCCACGTCACCACGCAGCTTCCCGGGGCCCGGGCCATCTGGCACGGCGACGGCCACGCCGCCTATTTCCTGCACGGCAACACTTGTCTCAACGGCTACGTCATCCGCTACCTCACCGACGGCACGCTGCCCGCCGCCGGCGCCACGTGCCCGGCCGAGATGATGAACCACGTCGGTCAGCCGCTCGATGCTACTGGCGCAGGCAGGTGATCCAGTAGTCGCCGGCGGAATCACGGTGCACGCCATGGGTTTCGCTGGGGAAGCCGGGGAAGTGGCGGTCGAAGGACTCCAGGGCGCGCAGGTAGCGCAGGGTGGGCTCGTCCTCGTGACCGGCGTCCTCGCCGGGCATGAGGACGGGAATGCCGGGCGGGGTGGTGACGACCTGGGTGGCCACGGTGCGGTCGGCGAGCTCGGCCAGGCGGACAAGCTCCGTGCCGCCGCGGAGAAGACGCTGGTAGGTCTGGGCGGGCGTGAGAACGGGCCGAGGAGGATGGGTGAAAGCCTCGTCCAGCAACGGAATCAGCGAACTGGAGCGGAGCTGGGCGTGCATCTCGTCGCAGAGCTGACGGAGGGTGAGCCGGCCATAGCGCGACGGAAACTCCTTGACCAGGGCGGGAAGGACGTCGGTGAGCGCGGCGCCGGTGTCGTACAAGGACTTGAAGTCCAGCAGGCCGTCGAGCAGAGTGCCCCACTTGCCCTTGGTGATGCCCATCGAGAACAGGATCAGACACGTGTAGGCGTCGGTCTTCTCGACCACGATGCGCCGCGTCTCCAGGTAGGCGGTGAGGATCTTGGCCGGGATGCCGGTGTCGCCGGCCGTGCCCATGGCGTCGGTGCCGGGACAGGTGACACTGACCTTGATCGGATCGAGCAGGCAGTAGCCCTCCTCCAGCCCCGGGAAGCCGTGCCACGTGGCGCCGGGGTCGAGGGTCCAGCACGAAGGCTCGGCCCGCAGCAGATCCACCGGGGCGTCGGCGAAGTCGTAACGCTGACCGCTCCGAGGGTCACTCACTTCAGGCGGCTGCCAGGTGCCGAAGAACCACGGGGGCCGGTCGCCGGCGGCGGCGATGCGGCGGCCGATGCGGGCGACGGCCTGACGGAAGCGGATGGCCTCGGTGACGGCCTCGTCGGACAGCCACTGGCCGCCGGCGCCGTCCATCATGGCGGCGGCGACGTCGAGCCCGGCGATCATGGGATACATCGGCGACGTGGTGGCGTGCATCATGAACGTCTCGTTGAACTGCCGGTGGTCCACCGGCGACCGGGGCGAGTTCTTCACGTGCAGCATGGCGCTCTGCGACATCGCAGCGAGCAGCTTGTGCGTGGACTGGGTGGTCAACACGGTCGGCCGGGCGGCGTCGGGCACGGTGGAAGCGTCCACGGACATGCCGTATCGACGGGCGTAGAGCGGATGGAAGCGGGCGTAGGCGAACCACGCCTCGTCGAGGTGAAGCCGAGGCACACTTTCGCCCAACAGCGTGGAAAGCCGAACGGCGTCGTAGCACAGGCCGTCGTAGGTGGAGTTGGTGATCACGGCGTACACGGGCGACGGATCCGCCGCCCCGGCCGCAAGCGGGTTGTCCCGCAACAGATCCGCGACGGTGGAGCGATTCAGGGCCGCGGGCGGGATCGGGCCCATCAACCCGTAGCCGTTGCGGGTGGGCACCAGGTAGGCGGGACGGCCGCCGGTGAGGGTGAGGCCGTGGTAGATCGCCTTGTGGCAGTTGCGGTCCACGAGCACGAGCTCGTCGGCGGCGATGCTGGCGTGCAGCGCGATGCGGTCGGCGGTGGAATCCCCGTGCAGCACGAAATACGTCAGGTCGGCGCCGAAGATCCGGGCGGCGTTGCGCTCGGCGTCCCCGATCGGACCGGTGTGCTCGAACAGGGAACCCAGCTCGGCCACGGAGATCGACAGATCGGTGCGGAACAGCCGCTCCCCGTAGTAGTCGAACAACGTCCGCCCCACCGGCGACTTCAGGAACGCCACTCCCCCGGCGTGCGCGGGAGTGTGCCAGGAGTACTCGTGGGTGTCGTCGAAACGCCGCAGCTCACGGAAGAACGGCGGCAGCAGGTCATCCCGGTACCGCCGCGCGGCGACGCCGACCCGCCCGGCGATGAAGCCGGGCGTGTCCTCCAGCAGCCACACGTAGCCGCAGACCGCCTCGGACACCCACAGCGGCAGGTCGTCCACCGACGCCACCGTGGTCACCAGGAACACCGGCAACCGGGTGAAGCGGGCCATCAGCGCGGTCAGCACCGCCTCGGCCGGCCGTTCCAGGATGCCGTCGGCGTCGTGGAGGTCCCAGCTCACCAGGGCGGCGGTCAGGTCGGCCCGGCTCTGCACGAGGGCCAGCGCGTCCTCGTCGGTGCCGGCACGGATCACGCCGTGCCCGTCGCCGGCCAGGTGCTCGCAGATCCGCGCCAGCTGGTCGGCCATCACCGACCCCGGCGAGATGTCGTTGAGCGCCAGCAGAATCGTCGATCCGGACAAGGCGGGCTCTCCTCCCGGTGCGGCCGGAACTCGCCATCCAGGTATAGAGGTCGTTCGGCCGCAGCGTCGATCGTCCGGAAGGATGAACCATCCTGTCAGCCGATCGGAGCAGTCACCACCTGGTACTTCGACGCCGACCACGCGCCGGCGGTCGGCTCCAGCCGGATCGTGACCGTCGACGGATACGAGCCCGGCACCTCGAAGGAGTCGGTCAGCCAGCGGGAACTCTTGTTGGCCAAGGGTTCCACCCAGGCGCCGATCAGCCGGCCGTTCACGAACACGGTGGCGCTCTGGTACCCCGATGCCTGGTCACCGGTGCGCACCAGGCGAAATGCCCCGGAGACATGCGCGGTGAAGCTGATCGGACCGGTCGCCGCCGTGACGGTCCCGGTCACCGGCTGGGCGCTGCCCTCGAAGGTGGAGGTCAGGGATGCCCGAGTCTCGCCGCCGGCCTGATACCCATGCGCGGCACGGCTTCCGGCGTCGGCCGGATCGACCACATCGGACTGTGCCGCAGTGGCATTGCCGTCGCCGTACCAGTAGGCGGTGGAGCTGTAGGCCGCCGCGGCGTCGTTGGCCGGCCCATGCTCGATGCCGAACCTCAGGCCGGTGTCGAACGGCACGGAATCGGGCAGCAGTAGACGATATGCGCCCGTGCAGTCGTACTGGCAGCCGTCGCCGGCGGTCTGGTAGGCGGGGTTGCCGACCAGCGGCATCGCGTAGGTGGTGCCGTCGCGGAAGTACCAGCCGGACTCGTAGAAGTCCTCGGTGCCCGTGCCGTGCCAGGCCGGACTGGCCGAGCCGTCCACGTAGGCCCGCTCGTCGCCTTCGAGGTAGGCCCGCTGGTTGCCGGTCGGGATCAGCCCTCGCATGGTGTGGGTCGCGCCGTAGAACACGCCGTGACCACGCACGTCCATGAACGGAAAGTCCTTCCCGTTGACCGTGGTCGAGGCGATGTGGGTGGCGTGGAAGGGATCCTGGGCACTGCCGCCCGGTGCGGAGGTGATCTCCGCCGTGGCGCCGGCGATCGCCGCGCCGCTGCCGTTGACGAGCTGCACGGTCGCGGTGCTGGAGAACGGCATCGGCCACCACGCGGTCAACCAGCCGCCGGGAGTGGCGTCGATCGAGGACATGAGGGTGCGGGTGTCGAACTCCCCGAGCCCGGAGCCGAAGAACTCGCCCAGTGGAGCGTCCACAGTGGTCCGACCGTCGAAGGCGATGCGCAGCCGGGCGTTGGACAGCACGGAGTTCGTGGCGTCGACCTGACCGGCGGGCACGTCGTAGCGGAACACCCGGCTGCCCTGCCAGGTCGGCGCGGTGATCTGGTAGCCGTGGGCCTGTTCCTCGCCGGGATGACCGGGACCGAGGTCGACCACGTCCGTGCGGTTCCAGTCGGCGCCGACCTCGCTGTGCACGTCGTACCGGAACTCGTTGACGTCCACGGAGGACGACACGAAGTCGTTCTCCACGTGCAGCAACGACTTCCCCGCCGTCAACGCCGCCGGCAGCTCGATCGCCTGCTCGGCCCACATCCCGCCGGGCACCGCGGCCCCGTTGGACCACTGCCCCACCGACTGCCCGTCGACCACGAGGTTGGCGCGCTGACTGCCGATCCCCGGGTCGTAGCGACGGGTCAACCGCACACCCGAGTTGGCGGGATCGATCGCCACCGTAAAGGCACTGTGCCCGCCGGCGCCGAAGGCACGGCCGTCGTCGTTGACCCGCGGACTGCGCACCAACTGCGGCAACCGCAGGCGCAGCTGCGTGATTCGGCCCGGGCCGGCGAGCTGGGCCAAGGTCGTCGTCCCGCCGGGAAGGGCATCGGCCGACGCCGGCACGGTGCTCGCACCGGCCGCGGATCCCTTGGGATCGCGCAACCCGAACGCCCGCAGCTTGTCGATCACGTCCTGCGCCCGGTCGCCGGGATCGAACGTGCTCACACCGGCGGGATCGGCGAACGTGCGGTAGTCCACGTGGTAGAAGAGCGGATTCTGTTCGGTGGTCACGCGCATCGACTGCCGGTACGGCATCGGCACCTTGATCACGGAACCGCCCGCGGTGTCGTCGCCGTTGCCGACCAGCGGCCACACGAACGGCGCCCCCAGCTTGCCGTCCACCACGTCCTGAAGCGGGGCGTTGAGCACGATCTTCCCGTCGAGCTCCACCTTGATCCGACCGGTCTTGGCCACCACGCCGTAGTCGCGCGTGAACCAGATCGACGACAGCTCACCGGCCCCGGAGCGCTCCGCGATCACGCAGCCGTCGGCCGTCGTGCGCAGGCAGGAGTAGGTGCCGTTGAACCCGTCCTCATTGCCGCCGGTTCGGTCGAAGCTGGAGAACTGGCGGCTGCGCGCCCCGTCCTGCGGCAGCCCCAGGGCATCCATGTGCCGGTAGACGTCCCAGCCGACCGGACCGTTGTCCACAATGGACATGGGCCGGGCCGATACCGGCGAGGTGAGCATCGCCGCCAGGCCCAACGCGCACAACACCCTGCCGATCACCGGGTCCCCCTCCGCCGCACGGAATCCCGAGTCAACCAGCCGAGGACACGCGCTGTCCACGGCGGCGGCCTTCGTGTTTCTACAAGCCGTCGACCGAGTCGTACAGGGTGAAGAAATCGCTCAGACCGATCATCGCGAACACCCTGGTGAGCTGCATGGGCGGCGCGGCGATGGCGAACGTGGCGCCGAAGGACTCGACCAATCGGCTGCTGACGATGAATGCCGAAACGCCGCTGGAGTCGCAGAACCCGAGGTCGGACAGGTCCAGCACCAACTCCTGGCCCGCCGTGAAGGTCAGGCCCTGGCACGCCTCGCGCAGCTCGGGCGCGGTGGCCATGTCCAGATCGCCGTGCAGGCTGAGAATGTGCCTGCGCGGGCTGGAGCGCGTGGTGATGGCCAATCCGCTCACGACTCGGCCCGGACGGTCAGTGCCAACAGGGCGGTGTCGTCGGTGAGCCGGTCGCCGAGGCCGTCGAGCATCGTCGCCAGGGACGACACGATCTCGGCGGCGCCGCGGCCGACGAAGCCTTCGGCCAGCTGGGCGAGATGCTCATCGCCCAACTGGGCTCCGTCGAAATCGCGGGCCTCGGTGAGGCCGTCGGTGTACAGCAGCACGGACTCCCCGGGGGCCAGACGCGTTGACGCGACGGCAATGGTGGCGTCGGGCAGGATGCCGATCAGCTGGCCGCCCGGCGTGTTCAGCATCTCGACCCGCCCGTCGGCCCGGGCCACCAGGGCCGGTGGGTGACCGCCGCTGGCGACGGTCAGCGTGAAGCCGTCGCCGTCCGGCACGAGCAGCCCGAACACGACCGTGCAGTACCGGGCATCGGCGGCATGGCCCTGTTGCAGCACAACACTGTTGAGGTTGGACAGCACAGCGACGGGATCAGGGTCGTAGACGGCGGCCGCCCGCAGGGTGTACCGCGTCAGCGACGTGACGACGGCGGCCTCGGGCCCCTTGCCGCAGACGTCACCGAGGAAGAACGCCCATCGGTTGCCCGCCAAGGGAAACAGGTCGTAGAAATCGCCGCCGATGTGCTCGTACGACGCGGCGTGGTAGTGCGCCGCGACCTCCAGTCCCGGCACTGCCGGCAGAATCGGCGGCAGCAAGGTCCGCTGGAGCGTTTCGCTCAGCCGCTGCCACCGGGCGCGTTCCTGCTCGGCGGCCTCGCGGGCCCGCAGCAGCTCACGCTCGTAGGCACGGCGTTGGCGGGCGTCGAAGACCGTGCTGCGGATCAGCAGCGGCGCCCCGTCCGCGCCGGTCTTGACCGTGGAGTTGATCAGAACGGGCAGCCGCCGGCCATCGGCGGCCACCAGTTCCAGCGCGATCTCCCGCGCCTGCCCCTGCATGCGCAGCAGCGGCGCGAAGTGGGTCTCGTGGTAGAGCCGGCCGCCGACGGTGAGCAGGTCGGTGAAACGTTTGCGGCCCACCAGATCCTCGCGGGCGTAGCCCAACCAGTCCAGCAGCGTCGCATTGATCTTGGCGATCTCCCCGTCCAGCAACGTGGACAGGTAGCCGCAGGGGGCGTTGTCGTACAGGTCGGCCGCGTCGTCCTCCAGGAGCGCGGAGAATGACGGGCGGTTGTCGTCCTCTGCTGGGCCACCAACGGATTCGTCGTGGGCGGGGCTCATCATGCGCGGCTCGCGGGCAACGTCTCGAGAAAAGCCCGCAGCGCCTTGGCCGTCTGCTCCGGCGCGCTCAGGTGCGGGCAGTGCCCGGTGGCCTCCAGCACGACCATCTCGCTGCCCGGAATGGCCCGGTGCACGTACTCGCCGACGGCGAGCGGGGCGATCAGGTCCTCGCGGCACTGCATGATCAGCGTCGGCACGGTCACGCCGGCCAGGTCGGACCGGTTGTCGCCGGTGAACGTGACGTGGGCGAAGTGTCGGGCGATGGCCGGGTCGGTGCGGCAGAAGCTGTTGGTGAGCTCCTCGCCGAGCGCGGGCCGGTCCGGGTTGCCCATGATCGCCGGCGCCATCGCCGCCGACCAGCCCAGGTAGTTGCTGTCCAACGAGTCGAGCAGCTCGTCGATGTCGGCCGCGCTGAACCCGCCGGTGTAGCCGTCGTCGTCGATGTAGCGCGGCGAGGGGCCGACCATCGCCAGCGCGGCGAAGCGGGACGGCTCGCGGGCCGCCGCGAGCACGCCGATCATCGCGCTGACCGAGTGCCCCACGAACACCACATCGCGCAGGTCGAGCTCGTCGCAGATCTCCAGGACGTCGTCGGCGTAGCCGCCGAGGGTGGCGTACCGCTCGGGCCGCCAGGCGTCGAGGTCCGAGCGGCCGGCGCCGACGTAGTCGAACAGAACGATGCGGTAGTCCTCGGCGAAGGCGGGCGTCACCAGCCGCCACATGTTCTGGTCGCAGCCGAAGCCGTGCGCGAACATCAGCGCCGGACCCTCGCTACGACCACCGACCGTGACGTGGTTCCTGCCGCGTATACCCATGATCACCGAGTATGGCACCGGCCCGGCCCGACCGCCGCGCGTCTGGGCCGTCCGGCCGAGTCGAGGGACCGCGGCCCGGACCCGAAATGCAGCTTTGTTTCATTTGTTACGGCATTGTCCGACGCATTGTTTCGTTGTGCACCAGTCTTTCTTGACATCTCCAACAACCAGTGCTGCACTTCCTGAACCCTGTTACAGATGCGTTACATTTGTTTCACAAGGAGGGTGTCCCTGCATGACCTCCACCGAATCCCGCCGCAGAGTGCTGGCGACCTGCGCCGCCGCGGCCCTGGTGGCCTCGGGGGCCGTCTACGCGGTGGCCCAGGCGCCGTCGGCGTTCGCGGCGACCTCGGCCAACGTGTGGCTGACCACTCCCGACCGGTCAAACCTGTTGACGCAAAAGGCATCTGTGCCGTTCGGGACGCCGGGCAGCGGCGCGGTGATCACCGTCGACCCGAACACCACCTACCAGTCAATGGTCGGCTTCGGGGCCTCGCTCACCGACTCCGCGGCCTGGAACATCTACAACTCCCCGGCCCGCAACAGCATCATGACCGCGCTGTTCAGCCCGACCAGCGGCGCCGGCCTGGACTGGCTGCGCCAGCCCCTTGGCGCGAGCGACTTCTCGCGCAACTTCTACAGCTACGACGACGGCTCGGCCGATCCAGGCCTGTCGCGGTTCTCGGTCAGCCATGACCAGTCCTACATCCTGCCGCTGGTCACGCAGGCCAAGCAGCTCAACCCAGCCACCTCGGTGATGGTCGTGCCGTGGAGCGCGCCGGGGTGGATGAAGACCAACAACAACCTGGTCGGCGGGTCGCTTTCCACCAACTACGAGAGCACCTTCGCCGACTACCTGGTCAAGTCGGTGCAGGCCTACCAGTCGGCCGGCGTGCCGGTGCAGTACCTGGCCGTGCAGAACGAGCCGCAGAACCAGCCCGGCGGCTACCCGGGCATGCTGATGGACGCCGCCCAGCAGAGCCGGATCATCAACACCCTGGCGCCCAAGCTGTCCGCGGCCGGGCTGGGCACGAAGATCCTGGCCTGGGACCACAACTGGAACCTACCGTCCTACCCGGAGCAGGTTTTCGCCGCCACCGGCAACAACACCGTCGGCTCGGCCTGGCACTGCTACCTCGGCGACCCGAGCGCGCAGAGCGCCGTGCATGACCAGTACCCGAACAAGGACATCTTCTTCACGGAGTGCTCCGGCACCGAGTCGGGCAACACCTTCGCCGACTCGTTGCTGTGGCAGGGCCGCAACCTGGCCGTCGGTGCCACCCGCAACTGGGCCCGCAGCGTCAGCCTGTGGAACATGGCGCTGGACAACAACCATGGCCCGGTCATCGGCTCCTGCGGCAACTGCATGGGCCTGGTCACGGTCAACGGCGGCAGTGTCACCTACAACGCCGACTACTACGTGCTCGGCCACCTGGCCAAGTTCGTCAAGCCCGGTGCGGTGCGGATCAACTCCACCGCGCAGAACCAGGGCGGCATCGAGAACGTGGCCTTCCGCAACCCGGACGGCTCGATCGCGCTGGTCGCGGTGAACTCCGGCGGCACGCAGAACTTCCAGGTCTCCTACGGCGGCCAGTCGTTCGGCTACAGCATGCCCGCCGGCTCGATGGCCACCTTCACCTGGAACGGCTCCGGCGGCACCACGCCGCCGCCCACCGGCCCGATCGACTCGTCCAAGTGGTACTCGGTGACCAACCAGAACAGCAGCAAGTGCCTGGACGACGCCAACCGCGGCACGGCCGACGGCACCGCGCTGCAGCAGTGGACCTGCACCGCGGCCACCAACCAGCAGTGGCAGTTCCGGTCCACCGGCGACGGCTACTACCAGGTCGTCAACCGCAATGCGACCAACCTGAGCTGGGATGTGGCCGGCGGGTCTTCGGCGACCGCCGACGGCGCTCAGGTGCAGCTGTGGAGCTATGTCGGCGGCTCCAACCAGCAGTGGCAGGCGGTGGACCAGGGCGGCGGGAGCTACCGGTTCGTCGCACGGAACAGCAACAAGTGCCTGGACGTGCGGGATCAGTCCACAACGGACGGCGCCCTGCTCCAGCAGTGGACGTGCAGCGGTGGGCCGGCGCAGTCGTTCCAGTTGACGGCCCAGTGACCGTTCGGGCGCGCGCCGCGTCGGGGCGCGCGTCCGAATGCCCGCCCTCCCGTGACCGACCTGTGCCCGTTTCGGGGCGATGACGGAAGAACGGCTCTGCACTTTCCTACCGATGTTCACTCGGTTGCCGGAAACGGGCCTGCCCGAATGCCGTTCTCCTGAAGATGCCTCACTTGTGCGGCGGCCCTATGGTGTGATGATGACCTCTGCCACGGCACCGACGCCACGGCGTACCGCAGCGCGGAACTACGGAATCTGGTTTTTCGGCGCGCTGGGCGGCATTCTGTGGGGCTATGACACCGGCGTGATCTCCGGTGCCTTGCTGTACATCGACAAGGACATTCCGCTGAGCCCGCTCGACCAGGGCCTTGTCGTGTCCGGCCTGCTGGCCGGCTCCATGCTGGGCGCGGGGCTGGCGGGCCGGCTGGCCGACTCGTGGGGCCGGCGCAGAATGATCCTGGGCAGCGGTGCGGTGTTCGTGCTGGGCACGCTGGGCGCGGCGCTGTCCGGGAACGCCACGTTCCTGGTGGGCTTCCGCTTCGTCATGGGTGTCGGCGTCGGTGTCGCTTCCGTTGTGGTGCCGATGTATCTGTCGGAGCTGGCGCCCAAGGAGGTGCGGGGAAAGCTCACCTCGCTGATGCAGCTGCTGGTGACCGTGGGCATTCTCTTGGCCTACATCGTCGACTTCGCGTTTTCGGCCGGCGGCGACTGGCGCTGGATGATCGGGCTCGGCGTGATTCCGGCCGTGCTGCTGATGTTCGGCATCTATACCCAGCCGGAAAGCCCACGCTGGCTGGCCGTGCACCACAAGGACAGCGACGACGCCGAGAAGGTCCTGTTGTCCCTGCGCGGTGACAAGGAGGCCGCGGCGGCGGAACTCAGTGAGATCAAGGAAAGCGTGCGCAGGGAGGCCGAGCAGACCGAACCGCTGCGGCTGCGCATGCTGACCACCGGCCGGCTGCGGCCGATCTTCGTCGTCGGCATGCTGCTGGTGTTCTTCCAGAACTTCGTGGGCATCAACACGATCATCTACTACGCGCCGACCCTGCTGACCAACGTCGGTTTCGGGGCGTCCGGGGCGATTCTGGCCAATGTCGGCATCGGCGCGGTGAACATGCTCATGACGCTGCCCGCGATGCGGCTGATCGACGTGGCCGGCCGGCGGCCGCTGCTGCTGTGGGGCGCCCTGGGCATGTGCGTGGCGATGATCCTGTTGGCCGTGGTCAACCTGTCCGGCCTCAGCACCGGTCCGCTGCTGCTGACGCTGACGCTGGTCGGCATCGTCGGCTACATCGCGTCGTTCTCCATCTCGTGGGGCCCGGTGCAGTGGGTGGCGCTGCCGGAGTTGTTCCCGCTCAAGGTCCGCGCCGGCGCGGTCGGCCTGTGCGTGGTGTTCAACTGGCTGTTCAACCTGGTGGTGGCGCTGGCCTTCCCGTCGCTGCTGGCGACGTTCGGGGCAGGGCTGAACTTCCTGTTCTTCGCGGTGATGACCGGACTGGCCTTCCTGTTCGTGTCCAAACTGATGCCGGAGACCAAGGGCCGCAGCCTGGAGGACATCGGCAACGATCTCGTGTACGGCCACTGAGTCCGCCCCATCGGGCAGCCCTGGTGGCGGGCCGCGGGCCACACTCGAACCGTGGATCGGGTGGCACGTGACCTCGCGGCCCTGCCCCGGCCGGGGCAGGGCGCCGCCGAGCTGGAGGAGGCGCTGTCCCGCGCCATCCGGCCGCTGGTGGCGCACGGCGGCCTGCGGCTGGTCGGCCGCAACCCGAACGCCTCGATCGCGTTGGAGTCGTTCAGTTTCGTGCATGGCTACGAGCCGGAGTTTCGGCCGGGCGCTGTACCAGGGCCTGGTGGCCGGGGCGGATCCCTACCCGCTGGACACGCTGGAGCGGCGGCCGGTGCCGGCGGCGGTGATCGCGCACCACGGGCGCAGGCGTCACGCGGCATGATCCACGTCAGCTGCTCGGGCCCAACCCCGTTGGCCAGCAGCCACAAGCAAGCGTCGACGCCGGTCTTGCCTGCGCCGACGACCGTGTAGTGGCCGGCCGGCTCGGGCGCGGTGGCCAGACCGTTCGGCGGCACACACCGCACCCCGTCGGTCACCTCGAACGCCGGCGGCCTCGTCGATCCGGCCGCTGCCCAGCTCCGTCGACCCCACGCCGTAGAAGGACGACGGCTGGTGCAGCCGCACATACGGGGACGCGACAGTCCAGTGCCCGCCCGGCCGGTGGTAGCGGTCGACCATCGCGACAGTCGCGTCCGACTCGGTCAGCAGCGTGTCCACGAACGCCATCCCCATCGCGCCCGCGCCCACCACGAGATAGTCGGCCTCGATCCCCCTCGTCGCGCTCATGCCCGAATCCTGGGCCCGAGCGGGGCGGTTCGGCTACCCCAGGACTTGGGGGTGGACAGGACGTGACGCGGGTCGAAGAAGGCTGGCCGGACTCCGTCAAGTCGGCCGACAAACGCCAATCCTCGTCAACGTAGACTTCACACCGTGAGCGAAACAGCAATTGCTCACCCTCCGCATTCACCATTCACCAGCAGGGGGTCACCAACAGTGCCGAACGTGGTCACCAAACATTATCTCGCGGAATCCTCGGTGTCGAAACCGCTCCGCGAAACCGCGCGTGAGCTGCGCCTTCCCGAGGCCTATGCCGCTTCTTATGGTACGGTCCAGCTCGATCGCCCGCTGTTTGTCCCCGAACGGGAGATCGGTGATTTCGCCACCGATCTCGCCGCTGTCTTCGACATTCTGGTTTCGCTGCCCGGCCGCCTGTTCGACGGTGACCTCCGCCGCTACTGCGCCGCGCTGGGCATGGACGACCGGTTGGCCGAGCTGATGTGCCGCGGCGCCACCGGCGCGCCGCCGTTGTACGCCCGGGCCGACGCCTACCACGACGGCACCTCGTTCAAGCTCCTGGAACTCAACATCGGCAGCGAACTCGGCGGCCTCGACACCGCGCAACTCAACCGCGCCTTCCTGGCCCGGCCCGAGTTCGCCGACTTCGCCCGGCGGCACGAACTCGGCCACGTCGACACGATTCCCCGCGTCGCCGCGGCCCTGCGCGCAGCCGCCCTCGTCGACGAGCCGGTGGTCGCGCTGATCGAGAGCACCAACGGTCTCGCCGCCCACGCCCACGTGTTCACCGCGCTACGGGAAGCGTTGCGGGATCAGGGAATCGACCTGTTGCTGGGCGAGATCGACGAGCTCGGCGAGCGGAACGGCCACATCACGCTGCGGGGCCGGCCGCTCGACGTCGTGCTGCGCTACTTCGTCGCCGGCGAGCTCGTCGACGACCCGGCCGGGCAGGAGAAGCTGGACCTGCTGATCGCCGCCCCCAAGACCGTGTTGTTCACACCGTTGGAAGGCGGGGTGCACGCGAGCAAGGGCAGCCTGGCGATGCTGCACGACCCGGACGTCCGCGCCACCTTCACGCCCGACGAGCACGCCGTCGTCGACCGGGTCGTGCCATGGACGCGACTACTCGGCACCGCCGCTGACCAGGACGAACTGGTCCAGCACTGCCGGAACGAGCGCCGCAATCTGGTGCTCAAGCCGGGCGTCGGCTACGGCGGCGTCGGCACCGTGGTCGGGCATTCCGTCACCGACGAGCAGTGGGAGCGGGCCCTGGCCGAGCGCCGGACCGGCGACCACGTGGTGCAGCGCCGGGTCCGGCCGAGGACCGAGCCGGTGCTGAACGCCGAGACGAACACAGGAGAGGAATGGGTGGCGAACTGGGGGATTTTTGTCGACCCCGCCGGTTATGCCGGCGGATTCGTGCGGGCGCTCAAGCCCGCCGACGGGGCCGTGGTGTCGTATTCCAATACCGGCACCCGCGGGACCTGTGTCTTCACAACCAGAACTTCCTGAACGGATCCTGACATGACCAGAGCAACGGGGGGCGATGACGCGCGCCCGCACGTCGTCGTCATCAACCGGTGGCGCGAGCACTACGCCGACTACCACCGCTATCTCGACCATTCGACACATCGGGTCACCTACATCAGCACCGAGATCGGCCTCGGTTCGGTGCCGCCGACCGCGACCGACATCGCACTCGTCGACGCCACCGACGATTTGTCGCAGGCCCGCGCGGCATTGGCCGAACTCGTTTCGAAGTACGGTCCGCCGCACCGCATCGTGGCATTGAAGGAGGACGACCTGCTCGTCGGCGCCCAGCTGCGCGAGGAGTGGGACGTGGCGGGACACCGGCCGGCCGATCTGCTGAGGTTCCGCGACAAGTTCCTGATGGGCCAGGCCATCGCGGCCGCCGGGCTGCCCATCCCCGCGTTCGCCACGGTGACCGGACCGGAGTCGGTGCTCGACTTCGCCGACGTCCATGGCTGGCCGGTCGTGCTCAAGCCCCGCATCGGCAGCTCCAGCGCCGGCGTCGTGGTGCTGGACGGCCCGGCGGCGCTGGCCTCGTTCGAGCTCACCGACGAGCCGATGCTGGTGCAGGCCTTCAATCCGCACCCGATCCATCACGTGGACGGCGTGTTCACCGGCACGGATCTGGCCTGCCTGCGGGTTTCTCGCTACGTCAACACCTGCCTGGGCTTCCGCGAGGGCTCCTTCCTCGGCTCGGTCGAGGTGGACGACCCGTTGGTGATCGGCGCGGTTCGCGCCGCCGCCACCGACTTCCTCCGTGCCCTCACCGACCGGCCTACTCCCCTGCACCTCGAAGTGTTCTTCGACGGCGAGACCTGCACCTTCCTGGAGGTCGGGGCCCGGGCCGGCGGCTCGGAGATCCCGTTCATCTGGCGTGACCTGCACGGTTACGACCTCATGCGCGCCGCCTTCGACCTCCAGCTGGGCCTTGAGCCCCAGCTGCCCCCGACAACACGTGTTGTCGAGGTCGGCGGCTGGCTGCTGATCCCGGCACCCGCGGCTCGCCCGTGCCGGATCACCGAGGTGACATCGATGGTCGGTGGCCAGCCCGGGCCGTACGCGGAGGCGCTGCTCGGCGTCGGCGAGATCCTGCCTGAGGCCGATGCCTACTACGAGCACGTCGGCGGCCGGTTCCGCTTCCGTGGCCGGTCGAGCGCCGAGGTGGCCGAAGCCCTGGAGGCGACGGCCAAGGGCTTCCGGGTCAGCGCGGAACCGGTCGAGCGGGTGGGTGCCCGATGAACAACGACCAGGTCCTGCGGGACTACTCGGAGCAGATCCTCGACGGCGACGGCGGCAACGACTACGAGCGCTACATGCACACGGGCACGCTGCTGTCGTTGCAGCGGCGGCCCGAGGAGGTCGTGCACCGCGACGAGCTGCTGTTCCAGGTGGTGCACCAGTCCACCGAGCTGTGGCTCAAGCTCGCCCACGCTGAGCTCGTCACCGCGACCGACCGGCTCCGCGCCCGTGACCTCGACGCCACGGTCGCCCTGCTGACCCGGGCCTCGCTCGGCCTCGTTCTGGTGACCGAACAGCTGGAGATGATGCACCACCTGTCGCCGTGGGACTTCCAGACCATGCGGACTGTGCTCGGCCACGGCTCCGGCGCGGACTCCCCCGGCTGGCGTTCGATCCACCGGCAGGGCAACGCGCTCGGCCGCGCGTTCACCGACTACGTGACCGCCGAGGGCGTCGACCTGGCCGAGCTGTACCGCAGCCAGGTGCACAGCCCCCAGCACCGTCTGGCCGAGGCGATGATCGAGTTCGACGAGCGGGTGTCGCTGTGGCGGGTGCGGCACTACAAGATGCTCACCCGGGTCATCGGCAACGAGGTCTTCGGCACCCAGGGCACCCGCACCGACGTGCTGGCCCGGCTGATCGAGGACCGGTTCTTCCCCGAGCTGTGGCGGCTGCGCACCGAGCTGACCGAGACCGGCCCGATGGGCCGGTACCACCTCGGGACGTCGTCGTGAGCCTGTCCCCCGCCGCCTTCCGGGCCCACTTTCCCGTGCTGGGCACCAAGGTCCACCTGGCCAGTTGCAGCCTCGGCGCGCGGTCGGTGGACGTGGACGCCGCGCTGGAGCAGATGCGGGCCGACATGTCCTGGGACCGCTTCGAGGACCAGCTGCGCCAGGCCCGGCACGGCTTCGCGGCGCTGGTCGGCGCTCGGCCGGAGCAGATCGCCGTGGTGCCCAACGCCTCCGTCGGGGCGTACCAGGTCGCCTCCACAATGGACTTCGCTCGGCGATCGAAGATCGTGACCACAGACCTGGAGTTCCCGTCCGTGGCCCACGTCTGGTTGGCGCAATGCCCTCGCGGCGCGGAAGTCGTGTTCAGCGGCGAGATCGACGCCGACACGCGGCTCGTGTCGGTGCCCATGACCGGGTACCAGTACAGCGAGCGGCTGCCGGTCGCCGACGTCGTCCAGCGCGCCCATGAGGCCGGCGCCGAGGTGTTCGTCGACGCCTACCAGGCCGTGGGCACCGAACCCGTCGACGTCGACCGGCTCGGCTGCGACTACCTCGTCGCCGGCACCATGAAGTACCTGCTGGGCCTGCCCGGCCTCGCCTTCCTCTACGCGCGCTCCCCCGAGCGCACCGATCGTGATCCGCAGCTGACCGGCTGGTTCGGCCGGGTCGACCCGTTCGCCTTCGACCCGCGGCGGCTGGATTTCGCCTCCACGGCAACGAGATTCGAGACGGGCACCCCCGCCGTGCCGGCCGTCTACACGGCTAACGCAGGCCTGCGGCTGGTCGCCCGGGCCGACCTCACCGCCGTCCGCGAGCATGTCCTCGGGCTCACCGACCTGGCCGTCGAGCGCCTGACCGCGATGGGCCGCCCGGTCCGGGCCCTGCCCCGCGATCGGCGCGGCGCGCACATCGGGCTGGTCGACGCCGATCCTGTCGGCCTCGCGAAGCGGTTGACAGAGCACGACATCGCGGTCAGCCCCCGTGGCGACGTCGTGCGCCTGTCGTTCCACCACCACAGCAACAGCGATGACATCGACGCGCTCTGCGCGGCACTTTCCCGAATCGAGCGACAGAACCATGTCCACGGCTGAGTTACGCACCTGGCTCCACGAATCCGACCCCAAGAAGTTCCCGTACGCCGCCGTCGTCGGCCACTACCGCCGTGTCGGCAAGCACTTCGTGCGCCCCGAGCTGCTGTCCCTGCTGGCCGAGGTCCGCGACCGGCTGCCGTCCATGCACGGCCCCTGGGAACACATCCAGACCCTTGCGTCCTTTCTGGACACCGCGCTGGACAAGCCGGACCAGCGCTACGACTACCCGACCTACCTCGCCCTCGCACTGCTGCAACTGCCCACTGTGGACGACCCGGTGGAGCAGGCGCCGTTCGCCCGTTCACGGTGCGACCGACTGATCGCGCAGCTGGTGGCCGACGCGTTGGCGTTCGAGGTCGCCGCCTCCGAGGGCGCGACCGCGCTGCTGCCGGAGATGCGGCCCGATCCGGACCTGGTCGTCAAGCGCTGCAAGCACGGCCTGCGCGTGATCCGACCCGTGCTGGCCCGGATGTCCCTCGACGGCGGCCTCACCGCCACCGAGCCGCTGGAGCTGGCGCGGCAGGCGTGTTCCGTCGTGCAGGCGGACATGTCGTTCAGTGAGGAACGGGCGCAGGAGCTCAGCGTGCTGCCGGTCTACACCGCGCACGACGAGTACCTGTTCCTGCGTGTGCTCCAGACGTTCGAGACGACGTTCTCCCTGCTGGCCGTGCTGCTTCGCGGCGTGACGGCCGCGCTGGCCGACCGCGAGATCGATCGGGCCGCGCACTTCCTGGCCACCGCCGAGAACGCGCTGCGGGAATCCGCGCCGCTGTTTTCCATGCTGGCCACCATGCAGGTCGAGTCGTTCCGCACCTTCCGCGAGTTCACCGAAGGCGCGAGCGCGATCCAGTCCCGCAACTACAAGCTCGTCGAGTCGCTGTGCCGGGTGCCCGACCCCGACCGCGTCGATTCGGCCGCCTTCCACTCCGCGCCGGACGTACGAGAGCGCGTGCTGGCCGGACAGGACACTTTGGACTGTTCCTTCCGTGAGCTGTGCGATTCCGGCGTCAGCAAGGAGGACCGCGAACGGATCGCCGAGGGCATGAAGAGATTCGCCCGCGCGCTGATGCGATGGCGTAACACCCACTACCGGCTGGCTGTGCGCATGCTCGGCGAGGCGTCCGGCACCGGATACACCGAGGGCACGCCGTATCTGAAGGCCGTGCGGACCGTTCCGGTGTTCCACGCCGTTGACGTGGCCGACGAGGAGACCGACGAGACTGCGAGGACCCGATGACTGATTTCGACGCACCCGTCGGCATCGTCGGGGCCGGCCCGGTCGGCCTGGTCGCGGCGCTGCGGCTGGCCCGGTTCGGAGTGCCGACCGTGCTGCTGGAGGCCAGGCCCGAGCTGCTCAAGCAGGGCTCCAAGGCCTGCCTGATCCAGGGCGACGTGCTGGAGATCCTGGACAAGTTCGGTTGTGCCGAAACGATTCGGGACGAAGGCGTGACGTGGACCGTGGCGCACACCTACGTGCGCAACCGGGTCATCCGCTCCGCCGAGTACCCGCGCGGCCTCGGGTTCGGCCCGTTCGTGAACATCTCGCAGCACCGCATCGAGCAGGTGTTGGTCGAGGCGGCCGAGGCCAACCCGCTGTGCGATCTGCGTTGGGGCCACGAGGTTGTCGAGGTGGCACAGGACTCAGACGGCGTGACCGTACGGGTCGACACCCCTGACGGCGAGCGGGATCTGCGGTTCGCCCACCTCGTCGCGGCCGACGGCGTGCGCAGCAAGATGCGTGAGTTGATGCAGGTGGACTGGACCGGCTACACGCACAAGGACCGGTTCCTCATCACCGACATCAAGGCGAAACTGCCGCTGGCCAAGGAACGGCACTTCCACTACGACCCGTCCTTCAATCCCGGCCGGCAGCTGGTGATGCACCCACAGCCCAACGACATCTGGCGCATCGACTGGCAGTTGCCGCCGGACGCCGACATCGTGGCCGAGCGCCTCGACGGCCGCTTCGACCAGCGGGTACGCGCGGTGATCGGCGACATCCCGTACGAGATCGACTGGGTCAGCACCTACCGGTTCCACCAGCGGGTCGTGGCGCGCCTGCGGGTCGGGCGGGTGCTGTTCGCCGGCGACGCCGCGCATTCCCTGCCCCCGTACGGTTCCCGTGGCATGAACAGCGGCATCCAGGACGCCGACAACCTGGCCTGGAAGCTCGCGTCCATCCACAATGGAGAAGCCGGCGAGGAGTTGCTGGAGTCCTACCACGTCGAGCGGTACGCGGCGGCTCGCGAGAACCTGCGGGTCACCGAGGCCACCATTCGGTTCATGGTGCCGCCCAACCGCCTTCGCCGCTGGGCCCGGGCCGCGTTGCTGGGACTGTCGCATTCGCTCGGGCTGGCCCAGAAGCACGTCAACAGCGGGCGCATGGCCGAGCCGTACGTCTACACCTGCTCGCCCATCGTGCAGCCGTCCGACGACTCCCTGCTGGGGTCGTTCGCGCCGGACCTGCCGATCGTCGAGGAGCCGTTGCGGCTGCGGCGGCTGCTCGGGCACCGCTTTGTCGCACTGTGCTTCGCCACCACCGGCCGTCGCGCCGCCGAGTTGTTGCAGCAGGCCCGTTCCAGCTCGTGTGACCTGGTCGTGGTGATGCCCGAGGGCGCACCGACGGATGGCGTTCCCGCCGACGCGCGGGTCGTTCGATCGTCCGACGCCGCCGCGCTCGCCCGATACGGCACGGTCGGCGGCACCTGGTGGGTCGCACGACCGGATGGACATCTCGCCGCCCGTGGCACCAAGGGCGAGGATTTCGCCGCGGCCCTACGATTCTCCGCCGGCGTCGACCGCACACTCGTGAAGGGATCCCCCGCATGACCGCCCCCGATTACGCCTGGCAGAACGGCCGTCTGGTCCGGTGGGACGAGTGCGTCGTGCACGCCCGCAGCCAGGGCGCCTTCTGGGGCGCCAACGTCTTCGAGGGCGTCCGGGCCTACGCCGATGACGGCGCCATGCGGGCGTTCCGCCTGGACGATCACCTGGCCCGGCTGCGGCGCTCGATGAAGAGCCTGCACATGGGGATCGCCCACAGCGACGCCGAGCTCAAGCGGGCATGCCTGGACCTGGTGCGGGCCAACGACCTCACGGTCGACACGCATCTCTGCGTGGTGGCCTACTTCGACCAGGGCCCGAACTTCGACCCGTTGGCGTACACCACGTCCACCGGCGTGCACATCACCGCACTGCCGATGCCGCGCTCCCCCAAGCACGAAGTCGGTGCCGCTGCGAGCATCGCGTCGTGGCGGCGGATCAGCGACGACTCCATGCCGCCACGGATCAAGACCGGCGCCAACTACCACAACAGCCGGCTGGCCCAGCACGAAGCCGTGCGCAATGGTTACGACACGACGCTGCTGCTGAACCAGCGTGGCACCGTGGCCGAGGCTCCGGGCGCATGCGTGGTGATGGTCCGCGACGGCGAGCTCGTCACGCCGCCGGGCACCAGCGGCGTTCTGGAGGGCATCACCGTCGACACCGTGGCCCGCCTGGCCGAGGAGAGGCTTGGACTTTCCTTGCACCGCCGCGAGATCGACCGCACCGAGCTGTACGTGGCCGACGAGCTCTTCCTCTGCGGCACGCTGGCCGAACTGCTGCCCGTCACCAGCGTCGACCGAACCCCCGTGGGCAGCGGCCGACGCGGCCCGATCACCGCCCTGTTGCAGAACCACTACGACGACGTCGCCCGCGGCCGCAGCGACCATCCCGAGTGGAGCACGCTCGTGCCCGCCCGACAGGAGGTGTCGGCATGACCGTGCTCGCCGACCTGTTGACCGCCTTGAACACCGGTGCGGTCGAGGTGATCGACCTGACCGCGCCGCTGTCCGAGGACACGCCGATCATCGACCTGCCGGCCGACCGCGGCCAGCCATGGCCGTTCTCCCGCGAGGTGATCAGCGAGTTCGACGCCGCCGGGCCGACCGTGCACTGGAACAACATCCGGCTGTCCGAGCACACCGGCACCCACTTCGACGCGCCGTCGCACTGGCTGTCCGGCAAGGGCACCCAGGACGTCTCGCAGGTTCCGCCGGGCCGGCTGGTCGCGCCGGCGGCGGTGATCGACCTGTCGCACGAGGTGGCCCAAGACCCGGACTTCCGGCTGCGCCGGGAACACGTCGAGGCGTGGATCAACGAACACGGCCCGCTGCCCGACGGCGGCTGGCTGCTGTACCGGACCGGGTGGGACGCCCGTGGCGGCGACGCCAAGGCGTTCATCAACGGCCGGCACACCCCGGGCGTGTCGGAGGACTGCGCGCAGTGGTTGGCGTCGGAGACGCCGGTGATCGGCCTCGGCGTGGAGACCGTCGGCACCGACGCCGGGCTGGCCGACGAGTTCGAGCAGCCGTTCCCGTGCCACTGGTTCCTGCACGGGGCCGGCAAGTACGGCCTGACGCAGCTGCGCAATCTCGCGCTGCTGCCGCCGACCGGCGCTGTGGTCATCACGTCGCCGCTGCCGATCGTCGGCGGCTCCGGCAGCCCGACCAGGGTGCTCGCCCTCGTCACCCGTCCGTGAGATCCGGTCCGTACAACGTCAAGTCCGCCGGGAACGGCCGGCGCACTTCCCGATACTGGAATTCACGTGACCGAAGGGACCCACCCATGCCGGACTACCTCTCCCTGCTCGACACCCGCCGCCGCGGCGCGCTGGTGACCATCAAACGCGACGGGCGCCCCCAGCTGTCCAATGTGGACTTCGACTACGACGCCACGGAGCGCATGGTGCGCCTGTCCACCACCGACGACCGCGCCAAGATCGCCAACCTGCGTCGGGACCCCCGGGTGAGCCTGCACGTCGCGCTGCCCGAAGGCTCCGCCTACGCGGTGTTCGAGGGCGTGGCCGAGCTGTCGGCCGTGGCCGCCGACCCGCACGACAAGGCCGTCGAGGAGCTCATCGAGGTGTTCCGCGGCGTGCAGGGCGAGCACCCCGACTGGGACGACTACCGGCGGGCCATGGTCGCCGACCGCCGCCTCGTCGTCCGCTTCCGCATCGACCACGCCTACGGCTACCTGCCGGCCTGAACCCCTTCACCCGAAAGGCTTTCCGAGATGCCCCGCCTGCACGTGATCATCGCCAGCACCCGCCCCGGCCGCTCCGGCCCGGCGGTGGCCGAGTGGTTCACGAAGATCGCCGAGAAGCACGGCCGGTTCGAGGTGCGACTGGTCGACCTGGCCGAGATCGGCCTGCCGCTGCTGGACGAGCCCAACCACCCGTCCGAGCGCAACTACACCAAGCAGCACACCAAGGACTGGAGCGCCTCGGTGGACGCCGCCGACGCCTTCGTGTTCGTCGCCCCCGAGTACAACTACTCCATCAACGCGGCGCTGAAGAACGCCATCGACTACCTGTACTTCGAGTGGCAGTACAAGCCGGTCGGCATCGTCAGCTACGGCAACACCTCGGCCGGCCTGCGGGCCGCGCAGATGACCAAGCAGGTCGTCACCACGCTGAAGATGGTGCCGGTGCCCGAGTGCGTGGCCATCCACTTCATCGGCCAGCACATCGACGGCGACGGCGCCTTCACCGGCACCGACGCCATGTCCGCCTCGGCCGAGGGCATGCTGGACGAGCTGCACAGCGTCGCCGAGGCGCTGGAACCGTTGCGCGCCAAGGCCGTCGGATGAGTCCGCACGTGATCGTCGTCGGCAGCGGCGGCCGGCCCTACCGCGAGTACGCGTTCGCCTCGCTGGCGCGGCGGTACCGGCTGTCCGCCCTGCTGCCGGCCGAGCCCACGTGGCAGAGCCTCTACCTCGACTCCTGGCGAGTCGTCGACTTCGCCGACGACGCCGCCGTGGTCGAGGGGCTGCGGGCGTTGGCCCGGCCCGACTCCGGGGTGCTCACCTGGGACGAGACCGTGCTGGAGAGCACCGCCCGGGCCGCCGAGAAGCTGTCCCTGCGGCACATGTCGGCCGAGGCCGCCGCCCGTTGCCGTGACAAGTACCTGACCCGGTCCCTGTTGTCGGCCGCCGGGTTGTCCTCCGTGCGCCACGGCCTGGCCCACAGCGCCGACGAGGCCGTGTCCATCGCTTCCTCGCTGGGGTTCCCCGTTGTCGTCAAGCCTCGCGCCCTGGCCGGCAGCGTCGGCGTCGCCCTCGCCACGTCGGTCGACGAGGTGCGGGAGGCCTTCGGCGTGGCCGCCGGGGCCGCGTTCGCCACGCTGACCACCGGGCACGGGGTTCTGGTCGAGGAGTACCTCGACGGGCCGGAGATCAGCGTCGACAGTGTCGTGTCCGGCGGCGCTGTCCAGTGTGTGCACGTCGCTCGCAAGCGACTCGGCTTCGCGCCGCACTTCGAGGAGGTCGGGCACCTGCTGACGGACTGGGCAAATGAGCCTTGGGCCCGCGCCGCGCGTGATCTCGTCGTCGGCGCGCACCAGGCCCTCGGTGTCGAACTCGGCGTCACCCATGCCGAGCTGCGCCTCACCTCCGCCGGGCCTCGGCTGGTCGAGCTCAACGGCCGACTCGGCGGGGACCTCATCCCCTACGCCGGCTTCCTCGCCACCGGCGTCGACCTCGTCGTCGCCGCGGCCGAGCTGTCTCTCGGCCAGGTGCCGGACCTGACCCCGGCGCACTCCCGCTCGGCCGAGGTCCGCTTCGTGTACCCGCCGTTCGACGCCGTGGTGCACCGGGTGGATGTCGCTGCCGCCGCCGAGGTCCCCGGCATCGAGCACGTCGCCGCCCTGGCCGAGCCCGGCGCCACGCTGCGTCTCCCGCCGCGCGGGGCCATCCCCCGGCTGGCCGCCCTCGTCGCCGTGACCTCTGACAACACTTGTTGTCAGGCCGCCCTGGACGCCGCCGAGGCGTTGATCACCTGCGAGGTCACTCGTGCCTAGGCCGGTCAATGGCCTCATCGCCACTCACGGGCTGTCGTCGTTCTGCCTCGGGCTGGTGTTCCCGTACACCGCGATCTACCTGTCCGACCTGCCGAGCGTCGGCACGCCCGGGGTGGCGGTGTTCTACGCCTGCTCCGGCGGCGCCAACCTCGCCACCGCCCTGCTGCTCAGCACCGGCGTGCTCCGCCTTCGCGGCGTGCCCCTCGGTGTGCTCGGCACCCTGCTGTGGTTCGTCGGCTACTTCGCCCTCTACCTCGCCGGCTCCTACCCCGCCGTCATCGCCGCCGGGCTGGCCATCGGCGTCGGTCAGGGCAGCTTCCTCGCCGCCATCATCCCCATCGTCAACTCCCTGGTGACCGCCCAGGAACGCCGTCGGGTCTTCGCCCGGCGCTACGCCGTGCTGAACGGCACCCTCGCCCTGGGCTCACTCGTCGCCGCCGGGCTCACACTCGCCTTGCCCCGCACCGTGATCCCTTATCTGTTCCTCGCCAACGCCGTCGGCATGCTGCCCGTCACCATCGCGATTCTGCTCGTACGCAAGCACTTGCCCACCGTCGCCGAGGAGCGGGAGTCCTCAGCCACCCCCGTCGGCCAGCTGTGGCGGATCACCCTGTCCGCCGCCGTCTTCCAGCTCGCCGTCTACCTCTTCGGGCTCAGCCAGTTCGAGGCCACCGCTCCCCTGGTCTCCGTCAACCTCATGGCCATGGGCCTGTCCACCGTGTCCCTGCTGCTCATCGTCGACGTCGGCGTGATCGCCTCGTGCCAGGCCCTCATCACCCGCCTGCTGGAGAAGCGCCCCGAGCTCTTCGGCCTCCGCGTGGCGATGCTGCTCTGGGTCGCCGGCTACCTCTGCGCCGCCGTCGCCTCTTTCGGCTCGTATCCCCTGCGCCTCACCGGTCTACTCGCCTACGCCGTCCTCTTCGCCCTCGGCGAGTGCGCCTACTCCGCCTCATTCCACCCCTGGCTCATCTCCCTCGTCCCCGACCGCGACCTCACCCGCGCCAACGCCCTCGTCAACTCCATGATGGGCATCGGCAACCTCGCCGGCCCCTCCATCGGCGTGACCCTCGCTCTCACCGGCAGCGCCCCCACCGTCTGGCTCACCCTCGCCGCCTGCTGCGCCGTCGTCACCTTCGCCACCGCCCGCACCCGCCGCCGTCAGGCCGTCACGGCTTAGGCGGGCCGGCGTTGATGCGGCGGAGGACCGGTTCGAGGCGGTCGATGTCGGGGCCGGTCTGGAGCTGGCGCTCGTCCCACCAGGTGGCGCCGGCCTCGGCCAAGGGGGCGAGGATGTCGGCGGCGGTGGCGGGATCGGTGGCGCCGCCGAGGACGACGTCGAAGGGACCGTCCGCGTCCGGACGGTGCTCGTGGACGTAGGCGACCACGTCGCGGACCTGGTCGACGGGCGGGATCTGGCCGTGCCGGGCGGTTTCGAACAGGGGGACGACGCCGTCCCAGCAGGCGGCGCGGCGGAAAGGGCGGCGGGCGGGCCAGAAGCCGCCGACCCAGACCGGAGGGCGGGGTTGTTGCACGGTGGCGGGGAGCAGGGTGACGTCCCGGACCTGGTAGTGCGGCCCGTCGTGGTTGACGGGGTGGCCGGACCAGTACCGCGCGAGCAGGTCGAGGCCCTCGTCGAGGCGCGCGGCCAGGACGACGGGATCGGTGGGTTCGCCGAAGCTGCCGAACTCGTCCTCGATGGGGCCGCCGAGGCCGGCGCCGAAGATGACCCGGCCACCGCTGAGGGAGTCGAGGGTGGCGACCTGGCGGGCCAGCTGCTCGGGGCGACGCCGGGCGACGGGCGTGACCAGGGTGCCGAGGCGGATGCGGGTGGTGGCCAGGGCGGCGGCGGTGAGCAGCATCCACGGGTCACCGAAGGGGACACCGCGGCGGAGATTCTTGTTGTGCACCAGGTGATCCCAGACGAACAGCCCGTCCCAACCGGCCTGCTCGGCCTCGACGGCCACGCGGGCGACGGTGCGGGCGTCGGCGAAGTCGCCGAAGTTGGGGAGATTGATCGAAAAGCGCATCGCAGCTCCTGATCAGCGGAGATCGTCGACAGTGGCGGGACGGCCGGGCAGGTCGGATTCGGCCCGGAGGCCGTCGAGGTAGATCCGCAGGCTGCGGTGGGCGAAGGGCTCGACATCGGACCAGGACCGGCCGGCCGGCGGACGGGTGAGCTGGGCCAGGGCCATGAGCACGTCGGCGAAGCTGACGTCGGAGCGGATCTGACCGGCCTGCTGAGCGGCGGTGACGAGGGTGTCGACGGCGGTGATCACGCGCTGCTTGAGGTCCGCGAGGCCGGCGTGGTCGGCCGACGAGAGCAGCGGACAGAGGATGGTGATCCGCTGGTCGGCGACGGCGTGGACGAAGCCGCACAACGCCGCGTAGGAATCGGGCGAGGACTCGACGGCGAGCTCGGCGGCGTCGGCGGTGCGGGTCATGACGCAGCGAACAACCTCGTGCAGCAAGGAAGTGCGGTCGGCGAAGTGCCGGTAGACGGTGGCGTTGCCGATGGCGGCCCGCTTGGCGATGTCGTCGAGGGCGGCGTCGGGGCCGTGCTCGGCGAACACGTCGGTGGCGGCGGCCAGGATGCGCGCGCGGTTGCGGAGCGCGTCGGCGCGGACGGTCGGCATGCGCCCTCCTCTCACTAAGTGGGGATTTTATCCACGCTTGCGCTACGGTGACAAACGGGGATTAAGTCCCCACTTACATGGGAGGGATCATGCGCTTCGGACTGATCGTGGACTTCCGCCGGTCGCCGGCGGAGACCCGCAGCTCGACGGCGGTGTACGCGGACACCGTGGAACACCTGGCGCACGCCGAGACACTGGGCTTCGGACACGCCCTGATCGGCGAGCACCACTTCACCGATGACCATTTCGTGCCATCGCCGCTGATCGCGGCCACGGCCATCTCCGCCCGCACGACGACGATGCGTGTGGCGACCAACGTGGCGCTGCTGCCGCTGTACCACCCGGTCCGGCTGGCGGAGGACGTCGCGGTGCTGGACGTGCTGTCCAACGGCCGCGTCGATCTGGGCGTCGGCGTCGGATACAACGCCGTCGAGTTCGCCGGTTACGGCGTCGCCCCCGAGGACATCGGCAAACGGGCCAACGAAAACCTGGACATCGTGCGCCGGCTGCTCGACGGGGACACCGTCAACGGCGCGAAGATCACGCCGCCGCCGGTGCAGCAGCCGCACCCGCCGATCTGGGTCGGCGGCACCAGTCGCGCGGCCGTCCGACGGGCCGCCCTCTACGGCGACGCCTACACCGGCCCCGCCAATCCGGACGTCTGGCGCATGTACCTGGAGGAACTGGCGCCGACCGGCAAGGAACCGCGCCTCAACCTCACCGGCAGCCCCTGGCTTTTCGTCTCCGAGGACCCCGAACGAACGCTCGCCCTCGTCGGCCCCGGCCTGCTGCACTGGTTCAACGAGGCCGCACGACTGGCCGCCTCCAACAACGTGGCCAACGCCGGCATCCGGAGCATGGCCACCATCGAGGATCTGCGCGGCGTGGTCTCGATCCTCACGCCGGACGACATGGTCGCGAAGATCCGGTCCATGGTCGGCGATCTCCCGGTCGACACCTTCGGCCTCCGGCTGGCCGCGCCGGGCCTGCCGTCACGGGACGTCGACGATCACCTGGAACTGTTCGCCAGCAAGGTGATTCCCCACTTCGCGTGAGGCGATGCGCCGACAGTCCAGCGCGGCGAGATGCTGGCGCACCCGGTCGGCGGCGGCCCCCTGATAGACGTTCAGCACGGTTGACCACACCTCGCGGGCCTGGTCGTGCTGGTCAAGAGTCCGGTGTACGTGCCCGAGCTGCTCCAGCGTTCGGGCGGCCTCGAAGTCATTGCGCCACAACGCGACGGCCTGCCGATAGCACTGAAGAGCACAATCGGGGTGTCCGGTGTGCTGGGCGATGTAACCCCGACTGTCCAGGACCGCGGCCTCGTCCTTCAGCGCCAGGGCCTGACCCAGGTGCGCCAGGGCTTCCTGGTGTTGCCCCAGATCGGCATGGGCGCGACCGAGATAACGATGGGCCTGGACGTCATGGGAAACGGCCGCGAGACGCCAGGAGGCGAGTTCGGCGTCACGATCGGACTGCCGGAGGTGAAAGGTGGTCATGGCCCACGCCAACTGCCGGACCTCGCAGGAATGGCCGCGCTCGGCGGCCCACCGTTGCACGGCAAAGAGATTGGCGTGTTCGGCGGCGAACCAGGCCAACGCCGCCGGCTCATCCATCGGCTCCGGCGCGTCGAGTTCCGGGGACGCCCGATGCGGATCCAGCACGCGATCGGCGGCGAGGGCGGAGCTGACGTAGAAGTCGAGCAGTCCTCGATTTATGTCGGATCCTGGAGTCGCGGCGAACCGGCGGATCAGGTCGTACATGACATAGCGGCCATTGGCTTGCCGCCGCAGGAGTGAGGCATCTTCCAACTCCCGCAACACCTTCACCACCCGCGGCCTTGACAGCCCGGTCAGCGCGGCAGCGGCCGCCGCGCTGATGTCGACGCCCGGGGCAACTCCCAGCAACCCGAAGACCTCCCGCTGCTGCGGGGTCAACGTCCGCAGCGACCACGACAGCACCGCCGGCAGACTGGCGGCCGGATCGGCGTCGTCCAGGGCATCCAGCCCCAGCTCGGTCAGTTCGGCGGCGAACTCCGACAGCGGGATGTCCGGATGTGCGTGCGCCCGACCGGCGACAATGGCCAGCGCCAACGGATATCCCCCGCACAGCCCGATCAGCTCGCGGACGACGTCGGGCTCGGCGGCCAGTCGCCAGTCGCCGATCCGCCGCGCCAGCAGCCCGTACGCCTCGTTGTCCCCCAACACGTCCAGCCGCACGTGCCGCACCCCGTGCCGGTGCAGCAAGGCACTCAAGGTCGTCCGGCTGGTGATCAGGACCGTGCACGTGGACGAGCCCGGCAGCAGCGGCACCACCTGGTCGGCACTCGCCGCGTTGTCCAGCACGATCAGCATCCGCCGACCGGCGACATGACTCCGGTACAGGGCGGCGTGTTCGGCCAGCCCGCCGCGAAAGTCGTTCACACCGAGGGCGTCCAGGAACCCGCGCAGCGCCGCCTGCGGCTCTGCCGGATCGTCGTCGGGGCCGTAGCCGCGCAGGTCGACGAAAAGGTGTCCGTCCGGGAATTCCCCGGCGTGCTCATGAGCCCAGTGCAACGCGAGCCACGTCTTGCCGATGCCGCCCGGGCCGGTCAACACGGTCGGCACCTCGACGGTGAAGTCGGCCCGGCCGGTGAACCCGTGCGGGGCGGCCGGCAGCTGCCGTGGGCGCGTGGACCGCTCGGCTGACGGAAGGTCGTTCTCCGCCAACAGGTCCTCGTACTCGATGGGCGCGAGCCCCAGCACGTCAGCCAGTTGGCGCAGGGTGTCCGGCCGGGGATTGACCCGCGTGCCGTTCTCCATGCCGCGAATGGTGCTGACCGACACGCCGGATCGGTCGGCGAGCGCTTCCTGGGTGAGCCCGGTCCGCGTGCGGAGCTCCCGCAACGTCGATCGGCGTCGGTCCGCCATCGTTCATCGCCCCCTGCCGCCATGATAATCGCCCCGGCGCGGTTCACCCGGCAGTTGTGTGATCCACGCTGTCAAGTTGCCGCCGCACGCGCTCGGCGTCGCCCTCACGGCCCTGCTCCTGGAACAGCAGCAGCGCCTCGCCCCAGGCCGCGCGGGCCTCGTCGGCCCGGCCGAGCGCGGCCAGCGGGTGGCCGAGGCCGTCGAGGGCCACCGCCGCGAACACGGTGTTGCCGACGTCACGGAAGATCGCCAGTGCCTGCTCGTAGTAGTCCACGGATTCCCGGTGCCGACCGGTGTGACGGGCGATGTGCCCGAGGCTGTCCAGCGCCGCCGCCTCGCCGTCGCGATAACCGTTGCGGCGCTGCATGGTCAGGGCTTCCTCGCAGTGCCGCCGTGCGGCGTCCTGGTCGCCGAGGCGGGTTTCGTACCAGCCCATGGAGTTCAGCGCGTCGGCCTCCCACACCGGCTGGTCGAGCGTGCGATATCGGTTCAAGGCCTCGGAAGTGTGCTCCAGGGCCCGCCGGTCGTCCCCGCGCTGCTCCCACGCCGCCGCGAGCATGCGATAGGTGTTGGCCTGCTGCAACGTGTCGCCCTCGGCATGGGCGAGGGCCTGCTCGAAATGCTCGGTCGCCTCCTCGAACCGGCCCAGGGCGCCGTAGGCCCGGCCGAGGAAACCATGGGCGTTGGCCCGCGACTCCGGCACGTCGGCGTCCACCGCGGCCTGCCAGACGATGAGCCGGTTGTGATGCCAGCCCCGCCGGTGCAGGAAGCTGTTCATGGTCCGGGCCAGCTGCCACACCGTGAGACCGGCGGCATTGCGTTGCACGGCAAGGAGGTTCGGGAGCTCGTCGTCGAACCAGGCCAGCGCCGCCGCCACGTCCGGGATCGGCTGGGGCTCCACGGTCGGCGGCGGCAGCTCCAGCGGCTGCGGATCCAGTTGCTGGGCGGCGGCGTTGGCGGTGTGGAGGTAGAAGTCCAGCACCCGTCGCAAAGCCTCCGGTCGCTCGGCGACTTCCTGTTGCGCGGCAAAGGCACGGATGAGGTCGTGCATCGCGTACCGGCCGTTGGCCAGCCGGGTCAGCAGAGACGCCTCCGTCAACGCCCGCAGCACCCGGGTCACCTGCGCCCTGGACAGCCCGGTGAGGCTCGCGGCGGCCGGCAGGCCGATGTCCGCGCCGGGGGCGGTGCCCAGCAGGGCGAACACCGTGCGCTGCTCGTCGGTCAGGGCCTTGAGCGACCAGGACAGCACGTTGGTCAGGGCATCCAGGCCGTGTTCCCGCAGCTCGGCCGCCAGCCCGGCCAACGAGGTGCTGTTACGCCCGCGACTCACCATGATCGCCAACGCCAGCGGGTACCGCCCGCAGGCCTCGATCAGCTCCTCGGCCGCCGCCGGCTCGGCGGTAACCCGCTCAGAACCGAGGCCCTGCACCAGAAACTCGCGCGCCTCGTCCTCGTCCAGGGCGCTCAGCGGCACGTGGTGGGCGCCATGCCGGTGCAGCAAGGCGGAGAGGACCCGTCGGCTGGTCACCAGCACCGTGCAGGTCGGCGTGCCCGGCAACAACGGCACGACCTGGTCGGCCGTCGCGGCGTTGTCGAGGACGATCAGCATCCGCTTGCCCGCGACCTCGCTCCGGTACCGAGCCGCGTGCTCGTCCAGGTCGCCGGTGACACGCGCGGTGTCGACGCCGAGGGCGTCCAGGAAGCCCCGCAGGGCCGCCAGCGGCTCGACCGGGTCGCTGTCGGGGCTAAATCCCCGCAGGTCGACGAACAGCTGCCCGTCCGGAAAACGATCAACGTTCCGATGCGCCCACCGCACCGCGAGCCAGGTCTTGCCGATGCCGCCCGCGCCGGCGACCGCGCTGATGACCACCATCGACGCCGCCGCGTCGAGCTGGGCCAACTCCGCCTCACGCCCAGTGAATCCCGATGGTGACAACGGTAGTTGTCGAGGCGCCGACGCCGTGCCCAGCACGGACGCCATCAGCTCGTCGCGGTCCCCCGGCGACAGCGTCATCGCGTCGGCCAACTGGCGTAACGAAGCCAACTGCGGGCTGGGGCGGTCCCCCGTCTCCAGGCCCCGGATCGTCCGCACCGACACCCCCGAGCGCTGGGCCAGCCCCTCCTGGGTCAGGCCCGCCCGCTGCCGGAACCGCCGCACCACCGAGTCGCCCACACCAACCCCCACTCCGGTGGGTCGGACATTAGCGCACCAACCGGTCAGCCCAGCGCAGGAACGCTGATTCGATCACAGGGCCGGGTGCGCCTGCCACGAGGCCAGGAACCGCAGGGCGCCGTGCGAGGGCGAGCCCGGTTCGGCGGTCAGCACCATCAGCCGCTGGTTGCTGCCGTCCGGGCTGGCCCACAGGTCGCAGTCCAGCGTCAGGTCGCCGGCGACGGCGTGGCGGTAACGCTTGACGCCGTTGCTGGCATTAGTGGCGTGGTGCGCGGCCCACCACGAGCGGAAGTCCTTGTCCTGCACGGCAAGCTCGCCGACCAGCGCGGTGTGGGTGGAGGCAGGGCGTCGAAGTCGGCGAACAGGGCGCCGGCCAGGCGGTTCCAGGCCAGGATGTCGAGGCGGCGGCCGAGCACCAGCGCCGGGGCGTCAGTGAGCTGGTCGAGCAGGCGGCGCATGGCCGGCCGGACGCGCTGCGTGTCCCGGCGACACTTGGCCGGGGCCTTGCCGGCGACGGCGTAGAGGTAGGTCTGCTGCTCGTCGGCCAGCCTCAGGACCCGGGCCAGCGTTGCCAGCACCGACGAGGACGCCGCCACCCGGCCCTGCTCCAGCCGCGTGTAGTAGTCGACGCTGATCGACGCCAGCTGCGCGACCTCCTCGCGGCGCAGCCCGGCCACCCGCCGATGCTCGTCGGCGTGGGACAGGCCGACGTCGCGGGGCGTCAGCTCGGCCCGCCGCGCCTTGAGGAAGTCACCGACATCGGAAGCCATGCCGCGATTGTCCACCCGGGACGGACCGCCGTGGGAGGGCACGATCCGGCCCAGGAACAGACCTGATCTGGTACGCCCGGATCGGCTCGACAACGGTGGTTGTCATGCGAACCGACGTGACGTTCACCAGCAACGACCTGCTCATCGCCGGCCACCTCCACACCCCGGACGAGCCAGCACGTGTTCGACGGCTGGCAGTACTACTGCACCGACCGCGCCCGGCATCCCCGCGCGGCCAAGGAGTTCACCTGGAACAGCGTGGACCAGATCCTGGCCTTCGACGCGTTCAGGCTCATCGACCAGATCGCCCCACGCCCGCTGCTGATGGTCGTCGGCGCCGACGCCCTGACCAAGCACATGACCACCGACGCCTTCGAGCGCGCCGCCGAGCCGAAACGGCTGCACTGGATCGAGAACGCCGGTCACGTAGACCTCTACGACCTCGCGACAACACCTGTTGTCGGCGTGCTGCCCGACTTCTTCGGCCGGCTGTGACCACCGGATGCGGTGCGCACCGGTCGGCGCGCACCGCATCGTCGGGTCAGCGCAGGGAGTTCGTCTTGCTGATGAACTCCTGCGTCTGGTCACGCAGAGCCGACGGGGCCACCGCCGGCGCGAACGACCGTGCCGCCGACTTCGGCGTCTTGACCGGGCCGGGCACCGGGAACACCTGATCCTCGCCCATGAGCGGCACGCCCGGACACACCGCGCTGCCCGGCCGCGAGTTGTCCAGCAGGAACACGTTGACCATGCCGTCGACGCAGGGGTTGGCGGTCAGCGCGTACTGACCGTGGTACGGCGAGTCGTCGACGGAGATCAGGCTGACGCCCGGCGCCGCCGCGACGGCCGCGTGGGAAAAGATCGTAGCCGGTCTGCGGGTCGAACTCGCCCTGCACGACCAGCACGTTCTTGGCCACCGACGGCGGCAGGGTCGGCAGCGTCTGACGCGGGGCGTCGGACCAGAAGCCACAGCTCTCGGAGATGCCGTAGGCCCAGCCGAACAGCGGGTACTTCGGGCCCTGGCGGTCGCTCAGCGCCTTGTACCAGGCGGCGGACCTGGTCGGCTGGTCGCCGCAGGCGACACCGATCCGCACGTCGGAGATCTGCGTGTAGTCGGGCTGCAGCGCGGCGCTGACATCAGCCGTAGTCACGGCGGCCATCGGCTTGCCGAAGGCGGTGTCGAGCTGGGACTGCAGGGCGACCGGGGCCGTGGCAGCGCCGCCGAGCGCCTTGACGCCGTTCTCGAACACGGCGGTGGCCAGCAGCCAGGCGAACTTGCTGCCCATGCCGACGAAGGCGCCGTTGAAGTTGTCCGGGGACACCCCGTGCGCCTTGTAGTAGTCCCGGACCTGCTGCCACTTCTGGTGGACAACATCTGTTGTCGAGCCGAACACGTCCGGCGCGTTGCGGGTCAGCCACGGCACGTAGACGTCGTCGAACTGGCGCTGGTCGATCACCGGGAAGTCCTCGAAGTCGGCCAGCAGCCGGCCCTGCCAGTTCACGCTGGAGTCCAGCACGATCTTGCCGGCACTGGCCGGGAACAACGAGGCGTACTTGGCGCCCAGCCAGGTGCCGTAGGAGTAACCCAGATAGTTCAGCTTGGCCTGGCCCAGCAGCTGCCGGATCAGGTCCATGTCATGCGCGGTCTGCCACGTCGTCAGGAACGGCGACGCGGCCAGGCTCTGGCACGCCTCGGCGATCGCGCGCGGCACCTGCTGGTGAGCGGCGATGCTCGCGGCCGAGCGGTCGCTGGCGTCCATCACACCGACCGGCAGCCGACCGGTCGGGACATTGCAGAGCACCCCCTGGTCCTCCGGCTTGGTTCCGCCTTCGTGGCCGGTGCCACGCGGGTCCATGCCGATGAAGTCGTAGCGGGCGCTCACGCTCGGTTCCAGGCTCGCCAGCGCTCCCGCCAGCGACGATCCCTGGCCGCCGGGACCGCCCGGATTCACCAGGATCGCCCCCAGCGAGGCGCCGGTCGCGGCCACTCTGCTGATCTGGACCTTCATGTCCACACCCGACGCCGGGGCGGCCCAGTCCCGCGGCACAGTGACCAGCGCGCACTGCGCCGGCTTGGCCGCGCCGGCCGAGAAGGGGCACGCGGCCCAGGTGAGCTGTTGGTTTTCGTAGCCGGCCAACGGATCCGGAGCCGCGGACGCCGCCGCCGGAAGACCGACCAGGAGCACGGACGCAACGGTTAACGACAGCAATTTCACTCGAATCATGGTGGTTTGGCCACGCACGGCCGCGCACCGGCCATGAGTCGGTTCATGGCTCGTATTTCCTCCGACCTGAGTTGGACTCGAATCGACCGGAAGGAGGAGGCGCGCCGGCTAGCACCGATACCCGGCCGTTCCGGAATGCGCCCCCCGAGTGCCAATGAAGACGATCTCCACCGGGCCTGAATCGGCCCGCGCTATCGTCGACAGATGGCCGTGACGCTGAGGGATGTGGCGCGCCTGGCCGGCGTGTCGATCAAGACCGCGTCCAACGTGGTCAACGGCTACTCCTTCGTCAAGCCCGAGAACCGCAGGCGGGTCGAGGAGGCGCTGGCCGCGACCGGCTACCGGCCCAACATCGGCGCCCGCAACCTGCGCCGGGGCCGCACCGGCTTCATCGCGCTGGTCGTGCCCGAGCTGGGCATTCCGTACTTCGGCGAGCTGGCCGGCCTGGTCATCACCGCCGGCCGCGAGCAGGGCTGGAACGTGCTCATCGAGCAGACCCAGGCCAGCCGCGAGGGCGAGCGGGCCGTGCTGGCCGCCCTCGGCCCGCACCTCATCGACGCCGCCATCATCAGCCCCGAGGCCCTGCACGCCTCCGACTTCGCCGACCTCGACCCCGGCGTGCCGCTGGTGATGATCGGCGAGCACTCGGTGGACGTGCGCATCGACCACGTCGCCATCGACAACGTGCTGGCCGCCCGCACCGCCGTCGGCCACCTGGTGGAAATCGGCCGCCGGCGCATCGCCGCCATCGGCGCCCACCCCTACCGCGGCACCGCCGCCCTCCGCCTCGCCGGCTACCACCAGGCCCTGGCCGACGCCGGCCTGCCCGAGCTGGTACGCCCGGCGCTGCACTACCACCGCCAGGACGGTGCCGCCGCCATGGCCTCCCTGCTCGACCTGCCCGAGCCGCCCGACGCCGTCTTCTGCTTCAACGACCTGCTGGCCGTCGGCGCCCTGCGCGCCATCGCCGACCGCGGCCTGCGCGTGCCCGAGGACATCGCCGTCGTCGGCTTCGACAACACCGAGGAGGGCGCCTACAGCCGCCCCACCCTCACCAGCATCGCCCCCGACAAGCACGCCATCGCCAGCACCGCCGTCGACCTGGCCCGGCGTCGCATCGAGACGGACGGCGAGTTCGAGCCCGAGGACATCCAGACCCCCTTCACGCTGGCCATCCGCGAAAGCACCAGCGCCTGACGGCTCCCTTTCCGCCACATGTGGCGCACATGTGGCGATGGTCGCGCTCCCATCTGTTCACTGTCCTGAACCGGACACCGGCATTTACAACGTTGTGCCAACGATGTAACCCTGAGGTGCCACGTGGCGTCCCCACCCCTGCGAATCCGGGAGACCCAGTGCCACGACTACTGTCCATCGCCGGGATCCTCTGCCTCATCGCGGCCTGCCTGGCCGCCGTCACCACGCCCACGGCGCAGGCGGCGACGGCGCTGCCCTGCGACATCTACGGCTCGGCCGGCACGCCGTGCGTGGCGGCGCACAGCACGATCCGGGCCCTCTACTCCGGCTACAACGGCCCGCTGTACCAGGTGAAGCGGGCCGACGGCGGGCTGGCCGACATCGGCCTGTTGACAACAGGTGGTGTCGCGAACGCGGCGGCGCAGGATTCCTTCTGCGCCAACACGACCTGCATCATCAACGTCATCTACGACCAGTCGCCCCGGCACAACGACCTGACCATCGAGGGCGAGGGCGGCGCGGGCCGGGCCGATGTCGGGGCGCCGGCCAACGCGCTGCCGGTGAGCGTCGGCGGCCACACGGCGTACGGCGTGGAGATCTCCTCGGGCATGGGCTACCGCGACAACTCGACCAGCGGGGTCGCGGTCAACGGCCAGCCCGAGGGCATGTACATGGTCGCCTCCAGCACGCACGTCAACGGCGGCTGCTGCTTCGACTACGGCAACGCCGAGACCAACAACCAGGACACCGGCAACGGCCACATGGACGCCGTCTACCTGGGCCTGCGCTGCGAGTTCGGCGGCTGCAACGGGCCGGGCCCGTGGGTGGCGGCCGACCTCGAGAACGGCCTGTACCAGTCCAACACCGGCACCAGCGCCGGCGACCCCGGACCGGGCATCCTGCCCTACGTCACGGCGATGCTGTCCAACAATGGCCAGAACCACTTCGCCCTCAAGCGCGCCAACGCCCAGACCGGCGGCCTCACCACGACCTACTCCGGCTAGGAGCCGACGGTGAAGAGCGGCTACTCCCCCATGCACCAGGAGGGCGCGATCGTCCTCGGCACGGGCGGCGACAACAGCAACGCCGATGTGGGGTCCTTCTTCGAGGGCGCCATGACAACAGGTGTTCCCAGCGACGCCGCCGACAGCGCCGTGCAGGCCAACATCGTGTCCGCCGGGTACGGCGGCTCCAACGGCGTCCCCGGCGGTTCCCTCACTCCGGGCTCGTCGATCTCGCTGCGGGCCACCACGGCCTGCTGCACCACCCGCTATCTCCGCCACGCCAACGGCGACGCCGTCACGTCGGTGATCAGCAGCGACCTCGACAAGGCCGATGCCACGTGGATCGTCCGCCGGGGCCTGGCCAACCAGTCGTGCCTGTCGTTCGAGTCCAAGAACTACCCCGGCGACTACCTGCGCCACTCCAACTACCAACTGCACCGCCAGCCGTTCGACGGCAGCGGGCTCATGGCGCAGGACGCCACCTTCTGCGCCACCGCCGGCAATTCCGGCGCCTACACGTCCTTCCAGTCCAACAACTATCCGGGCTACGACATCCGGCACTACAACAGCAACGTCTACATCGCCCACAACGGCGGCGCGAACCCCTGGGACACCACGACCCTGTGGGCCCAGGACACGACCTGGGAAGTCACCGCGCCCTGGGCGTGAGGAGGTGGTCCCGGCCGGCTTTGGGGGTCGGCCGGGACCGGGACGGCTACGGCGCCTTCGGCCCGACATCAGCCGTTGTCAACGGCCGGGCCGGGGCGGAAGTGCTGTACTGGTCGGCCCCGACGTCCTTGGCCGACGGGCGGGTCTGCTGGTCGATGTCCAGCGTCACCTGCGGGTAGGAACCGGTCGCGGCCCCGATGGCCGGGCTGCCGGCGCTGGGGCGCAACAGCTTGTGGGCGTCCCGCACCAGCTTCGGGTCCACGGTCCGGTACGCGCCGGACGGCAGCGATCCGGCCGACGAGCCGGACAGGATGTTGCCGGTGAAGTGCAGGGAGGTGCCGGTGCCCTTGGCCGCCGCCTGCCCGTGCCCGAGCAGGATGTTGTCGGCCAACGTGTCGTCCAGCGGCGGGTACTTCTTGCTGCTCTCGTACCAGATCAGCGAGTCGGTGCTGGACAGCGTGTTGAAGGCGACGACGCAGTGGTCCGAGGACTCGTGGTCGGTGCCGTTGGTGGTGTCGTCGCGGACCTCGCCGCCGCCGAACTCCATGGCCGGCCCGGAGGTGTCCTCGACGATGTTGTTGACGACCACGTGGTTGTTGCCGAAGAAGCGGATGCCGGTGCTGCCGCCGATCAGGATGTTGCCCTCGACGCGTGTGTTCCACCCGTGCCGCAACGACAGCGTGCCTTTGCTGTTGGTGATCGTGTTGTAGCGCACGACATTGTCCGAGGACTTGATGGAGATCGCCTCGGAGTCGCCGTCGGCCTTGTCGAGCAGGTTGTACTCGATCAGGCCCTTGGCGTCGGCGTGCTGGCGGCCGGACAGGCCGAAGCGGATGGACTCGCCGCCGTTCGCGCCCTTGAACTGGTGGTTGTAGAAGTAGTTGTGGTGCACGTGGACGCGCTGGGCCATGTCGTGCGCGCCGGGCCCGACCACTTGCAGGTACACGCCGGCCGCGGTGCGGTTCTCGAACGTGTTGTGGTCGACCTCGGTGTCGTCGGCCTTCACGGTCAGGTCGGCGCCGCCGATGTTGCCCTCGAAGGTGTTGCGCGTGACCCGGTTGGCCTTGGCGTCCCCAGACACGGTCAGCCCGCCGCCGTCTGCGAACACAAACCCTTGCACGACAACGTGGGACGCGCCGGTCAGGTCCAGGCCTCCGGAGCCGGTGAACCGCGCCTGGCCGAGGGAGGCGGCGGCGATGGTGATCGGCGCCTGTGCGGTGCCGGAGCGGCCGACCTTGATCAGCCCGGCGTCGTAGTCGCCGGCGCCGACGACCACACGGTCTCCGGGCCGGGCTTGTGCCAGCGTTACGGACAATTGGGACGGCGAGGAGGCGACGAGCGTTTGCGGCGTGGCCGCGCCGGCGAGCTGCGCGCCTCCAACGGCGAGCAGGCCCGCCACCCCGGCGGCGATCACCATTTTTCGAGCATGACTCATATTACGTGCTCCTGGTCAGGTCGCAGGAAACCAGACGGCCGGCGCACGGCGGTGGAGTCAGGGAACCACCAGTCATCCGATGAGTCAAGACGCGATCGACGGATCCGATCGAAGCATCAGTCCGGGTGCTGTCGCACCCATTTCACGAGCGCCGCTCGTGACGCGATGCCCAGTCGCCGGTAGCCGTTGCGTAGATGCGTCTCCACGGTCCGTTCGCTCAGGAACAGCCGGGCGGCGATCTCGGCGTTGGACAGGCCTTCGCCCACCAGCACCACGATTTCCGCCTCACGCCTGGTCAACGCGCCGAGACCACGGGCCCGGGCCAGCCGGCGGGCGCGATCCAGCCACGGCTTGGCGCCGGCACGCTCGAACGTCGCCAGGCAGTCGGCGATCATGTCGGCAGCGGGAGCGCCGTGACGCTCGGCGTGCTCCAGACGTGCTTGTGCGGCAAGCACAGGCGCGCCCGGCAGCGGATCCTCGAAAGCTCCGACGTCTCCGAGCGGCGGTACGTCCCACAGGTGGCCGCGTGAAGGGCGATGGTGGTCTCGGCCAACTGCCTGGCCTCGTCGAAGCCGAATTCCGGCCCGGCCAGCTCCTCGCGCCAGTCACGCGGGACCCGGCGGCGACGTCGTCGCCGGTCTCGGCCAGCTACGGAACGAGGTCGTCCGGTAACTCGATGGCCGCGTCCGCCGCGATCCGACACCATGATCGGGCAGAGACCGACGCCACGAGGGGACACCGCACATGCCTGAGCCGTACGCGCACGGAATGCTGGACGTCGGGGACGGCAACCAGATGTACTGGGAGACCTGCGGCGATCCGGCGGGCAAGCCGATGGTCTGGCTGCACGGCGGCCCCGGCCAGGGGTGCCCCGAGGGGATGCGCGACAACTACGAGGGGCTGGCCTACCAGATCGTGCTCTACGACCAGCGCGGCTGCGGGCGCAGCACACCCAGCGCGGTCGATCCCGGCACCGACATGCGGGTGAACACCACTCATCACCTGGTCGAGGACCTCGAACGGCTGCGTGAGCACCTGGGCATCGAGCGCTGGCTGCTCCGCGGCGCCTCCTGGGGTTGCACGCTGGCGCTGGCCTACGCGGAGCGATACCCCCACCGGGTGTCCGAGATCGTACTGTCCGCCATCATGACCGGCCGCCGCCGGGAGATCGACTGGCTCTATGGTGGCGCGTCCCGGTTCTTCCCCGAGGAGTACGCGCGGTTCGCCGGCGATGTCGGCGGCGGCGTCGATCTGCTGGCCGACTACGCCCGGCGGATGGCGGACCCGGACCGGGACGTGCAGCTGCGGGCGGCAGCGGCCTGGGCGCGGTGGGAGGACACCGCGCTGTCGCTGGAGCCCAATGCCAGGCCGGGCGCGTTCAGCGGACCGGTCGACGACAGCGTGCTGACCCTGGCGCGGATCTGCGCGCACTACTTCGCCAACTACGCCTGGCTGGACGACGGCCAGCTGATCCGCGACGCGGGCAAGCTGGCCGGCATTCCCGGGGTGCTGGCGCACGGCCGGCTGGACCTGAGCTGCCCGGTCGAGACCGCCTATGAGCTGGCCGCGGCCTGGCCCGGCGCGGACCTGTTCGTCTGCGACCAGTCCGGCCACCGTGGCAGCCCGGCCAAGGGCGAGTATCTTCGCGCGGCCATGGCGCGATTCGCCGAACAGCGCTGACCGGCTGTCCCGCGAGCAGCTCGCGGACGCGGTCGAGGCGTTCGCGGGCTGTCTCCAGGTTGGGGCGGACGCGGACGGCTCGGAGGTCGCCAGCCCGACACCGTTGGGCAGGAAACCGTTGTGGGAGGTCAGGTTGCCGAAGCCGGGCCGGCGTTGCCGATGGCCGGCGTCGACCCGAGGAACAGGCCGGTGACGATCGCGCCGCCGACGCCGGGTCATGGCCAGCTGGCGCGCCTTCAGCCGTCCGAACAACTCCGCTGCGGTGCTCCGTCCATGGTGCTCATCCTCCGCTGCGTCGATACTCGCGAATGGCGGCGACGACGGCATCGACGTCTTCGGCGGTGCTGTAGTAGTGCAGGGCGACGCGCAGGAGGTCGCCGCGCGGGCTGGTGGCGATGCGCCGCGAGCCGAGGAAACCGGCCAGGGCGTTGGGATCGGCGTCCACGACCGCCACCTGCGGGCCGCGCAGCGCCGGATCGGCCGGCGACCACAGGCGTTCCCCGGCCGCCACCAAGGAATCGTGCGCGTACTGGCCCAGCTCCGAGATGTGCCGGCGAACCGCCTGCTGGTCCACTTCGCCCAGCATGCGCAAGCCGGCCACGGCGCCGTAGGCGGCGGGAATCGCCGGCGTGCCGGCCTCGAATCGCTTTGCGCCGGAGGGATAGTCGATGTGCCGGGGGTCGAAGCCGAACGGGTTGCGACGGCCGAACCATCCGGTCGCCTGCGGATCACGATCGTCCACCAGACCACCTCGCACGTACAGGAAGGCGATCCCGGGAATGCCCAGCAGGTATTTCAGCGCCCCGGCGGCCAGGAAGTCGCAGCCGAGTTCCCGGACGTCGATGGGTTCCACACCGGCGCCCTGATAGGCGTCGACGAAGGTCACTGCGCCAGCGGCCCGAGCGTTCTCGATCACGTCGCGGGTCGGCAGCCGAACGCCGTTGCGGTAGGAGATCAGCGGCACGGACACCAGCCCACAGGTCTCGTCGATCGCAGCCGTGTAGTCCTCCGCGTGCACGACACCGTCGTGCTCATCGACGTAACGGACCTTGGCGCCGTTGGCCTCCTGCGCCAACCACACGTGGGCCACCGACGGGAACTCCATGTCGGTGCTGACGATCGTCGGACGCGTCCGCCAGTCCCTTGTGGACGCCACCTGGTAGGCGGCCGAGGAGACCGAAGGCAGCACGGCGATCTCGTCGACGTCGGCGTTGACCAGCTCCGCGAACAGCGTCCGGGCGCGGTCGACCTCGACCATCCAGCGGTCCCACGGCGCGCCGTACTGCACCAGTGTGTGCTGGAATTCCAGCAGCGCGGCCGACAGCGTGTCGGAGAGCGCGCCTTGGCTGCACGACGCCAGGTGCGTGAGCTCACGCAGCGCCGGGAATCGCCGTCGGAATTCTTCGGAGGTCAACATCCGTTTCCCTCTCGTCTCAACGAATCAGGCAGGGACCTACGTCGACACCACACCCCAGGCTATCCGGCCGGCGTGCAGGAAACCCCACCGCGTGGCGATATCCGTGACGTTCGCGCTGCCAGGTTCCGCCGCCGGCAGCCCCGCGTGCACCCTCGGACCGGAATCCCGTCGACGGGTCGGCGAGGATCCTGTACTCGCGGCCGGCTCGATGACCCGGCAACCTACCGCGAACGGGCTGACTTGTATTGACCACAGTCAGCCGGGTACTGTCCTGGCTATGGTTAACACAAGCCAGCTGGCCAGGCGCTCGGGGCGGACGCTGCTCGTGCTGAGCGGGGCGCCGTTTCTGGCCAGCCTGGACCTGTTCGTGGTGAACGTGGCGTTCACGGCGATCGGGCGCGACTTCCAGGGGCACTCGCTGGCCGACCTGAGCTGGATCCTGAACGGCTACCCGATCATCTACGCGGCGTTGCTGGTCCCCTGCGGACGGTGGGCGGACCGGGTGGGCCACAAGCGGGTGTTCCTGCTGGGCCTGGCCGTGTTCACGCTGGCCAGCGCGGCCGCGGCGGCGAGCCCGAACCTGGCGGCGCTGATCGCGTTCCGGCTGGTCCAGGCGGCGGGGGCGGGGGCGCTGACGCCGACGAGCCTGGGACTGCTGATCCACGCGGTGCCGCCGGAGGACCGGGCCCGGTCGGTGCGGATCTGGGCGTCGATCGGGGCGCTGGCCTCGGCGCTGGGGCCGGTGGTCGGCGGTTTCCTGGTCGAGCTGTCCTGGCGCTGGGTGTTCCTGATCAACGTGCCGATCGGGATCGCCCTGCTGGTGCTGGGATTCCGGGTGATCCGGGACTACCGGGCAGAGGAAACCGAGACAGGGCTGGACATCGTCGGCGCGGTGCTGCTGACGGTGGGCATCGGGGCGCTGGCCCTCGGCCTGGTCGAGGGATCCGGCTGGGGCTGGACGAGCCCGGGCATCCTGGGCAGCCTCGCGCTGGCCGCCGCCACGCTGATCGCCTTTGCCGTCAACAACAAGCGGCACCGGTCGCCGATCATTCCGCCCAGCCTGCTGCGGGTGCGGAGCTTCGTCTGGTCGACGGTCGCGGTGACGTTCTTCAGCGCCACCTTCGGCGCCGGCCTGCTGTCCCGGGTCTTCTGGCTCCAGGACGTCTGGGGCTACTCGGCCGTCCAAACCGGACTGGCCATCGCACCGGGTCCGCTGATGGTGCCGGTGTTCGCCATGGTGGCCCAGGCCCTGAACAAGCGAGTGAGCCCGGGCGCCCTCGCGAGCATCGGGTGTCTGCTGTGGACGGTCGGCACGCTGTACATGCTGCTGGCGGTCGGCCCGGAACCGCACTACCTCACCGAAATGCTGCCGGCCTGGCTGATCACCGGCGTCGGCGTCGGCCTGGCGCTGCCGACGATGCTGTCGAGCGCCACCGCGGAGCTCCCGCCGGCCCGCTCGGGCACGGGCAGCGCCGTGGTGAACATGGCCCGCCAGATCGGCACGGTGTTCGGCATCGCCCTGCTGGTGGCGATCCTGGGCTCCCCCATCGGCTACGACCAGCAGCACAAGGCCTTCACCGACGTCTTCTGGATGGTGACGATCATCGGTATCGTCGCGGCGGTCGCCAGCCTCGGCCTCACGCAACGAAAGGCGGGCCGGCCGTCTAAGCTTGAGATTTAAGGTTGGCGTGCCCACGACGGCACCCGGTTGATCATGGATGAAGCCCTTGGTTGATCATTCCTTCCTGCGACAGTCGGAAGATCACACCAAGGGCTTCGATGATCAGTGTGCACCACACCAGCGCCACCGCTGTGCTGGGGGACCTGTCCGGGTTCCGTAAGGCGTTCTACCAGTGTCTGACCGCACGGGCGGACGCGTTGTTCGAGTTGGCCGACGCGGCACTGTGCGCCGAGGGACCGGTCACCTCGCTGGTCGAGTTATCACTGGCCACCGAACACCGACGGGGCCACGGCACCCTGTACGACGGCCTGCGCCAGGGCAAGATCGACATCACCCGATTCCGCAACGTTGTCGCCCGCCAGTCGATCCCCCGCTGCGACGACGGCCGGATCGTGTTGGCCATCGACGTGAGCCACTGGCTACGCCCGGATGCGAACACCAGCCCGGAGCGGCTGTTCTGCCACACCTACGCACGCGGTCGCGGCCAAGCCCAGATCATCCCCGGCTGGCCCTACTCCTTCGTCGCCGCCCTGGAACCCGGCCGCACCTCGTGGACGGCGATGCTCGACGTGACGCGCGTGCGTCCCGACGATGACCACACCGACCTGGCCGCCACCCAACTCCGCGCCGTGGTGGACGCGCTGGTCACCGCCGGACACTGGCACGCCGGCGATCCAGAGATCTGGATCACCGGCGACAGCGGCTATGACGGTCCCCGCCTGGCATTCCTGCTGGCCGACCTCCCGGTCCAGGTGCTGGTGCGACTACGGTCCGACCGGGTGCTTGCCTTCCCCGCGCCGCCACGGCAGCCCGGCGCCCGAGGCCGCAGCACCCGGCACGGAGCCCGGTTCGTGTTCGCTGATCCGGCGACCTGGCCGGCCCCCGTGCGCACCACGACGACCGACACCACCCGCTACGGCGCCGCCCACGCTCGCTCCTGGGATCGGTTGCACCCCAAGCTGACCCGCACGGGCGCCTGGGCCGACCACGCCGGCCACCTGCCGATCATGGAAGGCACGGTGATCCGGCTCCAGGTCGACCGGCTACCCGGCACCGGCACCCCGAAACCGTTGTGGCTGTGGCACTCCACGACCGCGGCAACCGCAGGGCAGGTGGATCGGCTGTGGCAGATGTTCCTGCGGCGCTTCGACCTGGAGCACACTTTCCGTTTCCTCAAACAAACTCTGGGCTGGACCACGCCTCGCGTCCGTACGCCCGGAGCCGCGGATCGATGGACCTGGCTGATGATCGCGGTCTACACCCAGCTTCGGCTGGCCCGTCACCTCGTGGAAGATCGACGGCGTCCCTGGGAGCGAAAGTCGGCAACACCTGCCCGGTTGTCCCCGACCCGGGTCCGGCGAGGTTTTCGCGCGGTTCGCCCGACGGCCGCTTTGCCTGCCAGCGCACCGAAATTCTCCCGGCCCGGTCCTGGACGTCCGACAGGGTCACGAAACTCCCGCCAAGCCCCGGTACACGACCCCGGCAAGCCCAAAAAAACAGACATTGAGGGTTAAATCTCAAGCTAAGGTGGTGGCATGAAACGAGAGGGCGCGCTGGCCGACCTGGGCTCGTGGCAGCCGAACCGGTGCTCCCTGGCGCTGGCGATGGACGTGATCGGCACCAAGTCGGCGTTCCTGTTGCTGCGCGAGGCTTTCTACGGCACCACCCGGTTCGACGACTTCGTGCGCCGGGTCGGGATCACCGAGCCGGTGGCCGCCGCGCGTCTGAAGGACCTGGTCGAGGCCGGCATCTTGGACAAGCAGCCGTACCGCGAGCCCGGGCAGCGCACGCGCAGCGAGTACGTGTTGACGGAGAAGGGCACGGCGCTGTTCCCGGCGCTGCTGGCCCTCATCCAGTGGGGCGACGAGTACCTCCAGCCGGATGGCGGCCCGATCGAGTTCGTCGCCGATGACACCGGCGACCGGGTCCACGCCGACGTCCGCACGCCGGAGGGCGCCGCGGTCGCCGTCGACAACCTACGGCTGCGCCGCCGCTGACCGGGCCCGAGCCCGCTGGATGTCCCAGCGCGCGTCGAATTCCCCGTACACGGCAATGGCTTCGGCCAAAGCGGTTGCGGCGGCGTCCGAATGGCCGCGGGCCGCGTGCAGCACGGCCAGATCCTCCAGCGCCGCCCCGAGTTCCACCGCGCGCCCGATCCGCCGGTAATGCTCGACGGCCTCCATCGCCGGCTCGGGATCCCCGGTGACCAGGGCCCGGCACCGCAGCGCCGCCGAGTAGGCCCGGGCCGGCTGCTGCTCGCGGGCGGCCTCGTCCTGGCACTGCTCCGCGGCCTCGCGGGCCACCGCCACATCCCCCTGCTGCAACGCCAGCCGGGCCAGGTCCGGCAACCACTGGTGCCGCAACGTCATCTGCGAGTAGTCGGCCCGCAGATTGGGCTTGAGCAGCGACACGGCCTCGTCGACGCGCCCGTCCCGCTCGGCCGCAACCGCTTGCGCGGCAACAAGGAAGTCGCAGTTCTCCCGCTCGGCGGGACTGGCCACCGGCAGCTCGGCGGCGGTCAGCAGGTGGGCGTCCGCGGCGTCGTCGTTACCTCGCCGCAAGGCAACCAGCGCCGCGATGCCGTGCAGCAGGAGCAGCGTCACGGTGCTCTCGCGCAGGCCGTAGAAGGTCATCTCCGGGCTGTCCTGCACCACGGCGTCCAGCTCGACCAGGGCCTCGTCCCAGCGGCCCGTCCAGTAGTGGTGCACGGCGGCGGGCAGGTGCAGCTCCGTCGGCACGGCGTGCTGCCGGCCGAGTTCCCGGGCGAACCGCAGGGTCTCGTCGACGTCGCCGAGCCGGTCCAGGTTCTGCAGGCTGAACAGCCGGTTGTCCAACAGGTTCAGCCGCATGCCGACCAGTTCCGGCAGATCGGCGATGGCGGCGATGGCCTCGTCCACGACCTCGATGGCCGCCGCGTGCTCGCGGCGCACCGAGTGCACCACCCACAGCTCCTGGAGGCCGTGCGCGGCGGCGAAGGCATCGCCGCACTCCTGCCCGCGCTTCACGCCTCGTCGCGCGCTGACCTCGCACGCCGTCAGGTCCTGGTTGCCGGTCCGCTCGCCGATGGCCGTCAGCACCTCGTGCCGGGCCTTCCAGATCTCCGGCACTGCCGGCCCGTCAAGGGATTCGCGCAGCATCTCCACCGCGGCCGCGCCCTGCCCGCGCCGGCACAGGATGTGCGCCAGGATGGACCGCATCTCCGACAGCCGGTCGAAGTCCCTGGTCCGGCCGATCACGTACCGCACCTCGGACTCCGGCACGCCGCCGAGCGCGAACGACAGCCGCGCCAGCTCCGCGGTCAGCGCCTCGCGCGCGGCCGGCGTCAGCGTCGACATCGCCAGGGCCCGGCCGATCAGGTCCATGGTGATCTGCGGCGCCAGCTGGCCCAGCCGGGAAGCGTTGTCCCGCAACCAGTTCACGACCCACGGCTCGACCACACCGGCCACGGCCAGCAGTTGCTCGGCGACCTGGGCCAGCGGCGCGCCGGCCTTGGCCAGCGCCTGCGCGGCGTGGTTGTGCAGGGCCAGCCGGACGGCGCTCGGGGTGCCCTCGTACAGCGCCTGGCGGATCAGGCCGTGCCGGAACGCGAGGTACTCCCCGCTGGCCACCACCACGTTGCTGGCGATCGCCTCTTCCAGCAGCCCCAACAGCTCCGGCACCGGCCGGTCGCTGACCACCGACAGGTCGCTCATCGCGAACTCGCCGCCCAGCAGCGAGGCCCACTGGAGCACCGCGCGGACGTTGCCGGACAGGAAGCTCAGCCGCCGGGTCAGCGCCGCCACGAGAGAACCCGGTGCGGTGTCGGCGATTCCGTGCTCGATCTCGGCATTGCCGCCGGCCACGGTGATCGCGTCCTCACGGGACAGCGCGTCCAGAAGCTCCCGCACGTACAGCGGATTGCCGCCGGCACGGGCGGTCAGGGTGCTCAGTTCCGGCCCGGGCGGCGCGCCGACCGACTGCCGCACGATGTCCACGACGTCGTTGGCGCTCAACGGTTCCAGGTCGACGACGAAGCCGCCCTCGGCCGCCAGCCGGACCTGGGTGACCTGCGGCCGGCGCGGCAGCGTCCGCGCGCTGGCCACCAGCAGCAGCGGAAGTCGCGTCGTGGCGCGGGAAAGCCGGTGCCACACCAGCAGGCTGGTCTCGTCGGCCCACTGCATGTCGTCCAGCACCAGCACCAGCGGCGCCTGCTCGCAGAGCGTCTCGGCGAACGCCAGCAGCCGGTCGACCGCGGCGGTCACCGGGTCGGAGCCGGGCAACAGGCCGTTGGCCGGGCTGTGCAGGCTGTCGGCCAGCTCGGCCCGGCGCACGTCGGCCGACCGGCGGTCCACGTCGAGGCAGTCCAGAATGGCCCGCAGCGGAAAGCGCTGTCCGAGTTCGTCGGCCACGGCCCAGCCGAGCTGGCAGCCGGCCTGCTCGGCCCCGGCCAGACCGGCCGCGAGCAGCGAGGACTTGCCGATGCCGGGCTCGCCCTCCAGCCAGATCACGCCGCCGCGCCCGGCCACCACCTCGGCCACCATGGCCTGCATGCGGGCCACTTCCCGGGCCCGGCTGACGAAGCCGTCCGGCACGCGGGCGTGATGGCTGGCCCGGGCCGAGATCACGGGCTTGACCTCGCCGGCCTGTAACTGGTGAAACAACTTGGTCAGCGGTGGGCTCGGCTCGATGCCCAGCTCGTCCATCAGCAGCGTGGCCGCGTCCTGATAGACGGCCAGGGCCTCGTCGCGACGGCCGGTGCGGTGCAGGGCGGTCATCAGCAGGGCCCGCAGGCTCTCGCGCAGCGGATAGGTCCGGACCAGTTCGGTCAGCTGGCCGACCACGTCGGCGGCCGCCCCCAGGCCCAGCATGGCCTCCGCCCGCTGCTCCTGGGTGGCCAGCCGCAGCTCCTCGAGGCTGGCCCGCCGCCGTTCCGCGTACGGGCCGGGAATGCCGCCGAAGGCCTCGCCGTGCCACAGCGCCAGCGCCGCGTCGAGCGCGCGCAGCGCCGGGCCGTGTGATCCGGACGCCAGCAAAGTGGCGGCGTGCTGGCGAAGTTCCTCAAAACCGGTCAGGTCGACGTCGACCCGCAGCAGGTAGCCGGCGCCCGAGGAGGCGAGCAGCTGGCTGGGGGTTCGGTTGGCCCGCCCGGGCTCCAGCGCGCGGCGCAGGTCCGAAATGTACGTGTAGAGGCTGCCTTCGGCGCTGGCCGGCGGATCCTCGCCCCAGATGCCGTCGATGAGCTCGCTGCGGGACACCACCTTGCCCACGCTCGCCGCCAGCATGGCGAAGACGGCCCGCTGACGCGGCGGCCCCAACGGGATCTCGCCGTCGTCGGACCAGGCGCGGACCGCGCCGAGCAGTTCTACCTTCACCGAGGGCGCTGTCCCCACGAACGGGAGCATACCCATCGCCGGAAACCGCCGTGATCGACCCGCCACGCCTTGTAGCCTGAGCCGACTGGAGTAGCAAGGCCGGCAGAAGGGGGCCCCGTGTCGCTGCGGTACTACGTCTACATCAGCGATTCCAAGGTCGACATGCTGCTGCCGCAGGTCGATCCGGCGTTCGCCGGCAAGCGCAGCACGGAGCTCGGGATCAATCTCAAGGTGGTCACCGGCAAGCGCAAGGTCGAGTCCGACGCCGACCGGATCGCCCGGCTGGAGCGGGTGGTGCGGCACATCGACGACTTCTGCGACGTCGGCACGATCGACGAGCCGGGCCAGTACTTCCGGGGCCGGCTGGCGATGCGCTGGCGGGAGGCGGCGGGCGGCGTGACCTATTTCGCCGGCGCCACCGAGGACACCGTGGTGGGGCTGGGCGGCTCCAGCCATCACATCATCGGAGGAGCGCCGGAGAAGGATCGGACGTTCGCGCCGTCGATGCTGCCCGGGCTGATGCCGGCCATGCGGGCCATGCTCGACGACGAGGCGTCGGAAAGCGCTCTCGAGCTCGCGTACATGGCGAATCGGCAGCTGCGCGGCGACGAGCAGGAGCTGGAGTTCATCGCCAAGCGCCTGCGGCACGGGCCGAGTCCCTACCCGGAGATGGATCGCGGCCGGGCCGTGAACGTGGTGGTGGGGAGCCCGCTGTTCGTCGCCCTGGCCGAGTGATGGCCTGGCAGCCGGGAGAGACCGTCCTCGGCCTGTACGCCGTCAAGGACGTGCGCAGTGGCGGCATGGGCGTGGTGCACCGGGTGCACCACGTCGGCTGGCAGGTGGACCTGGCGGTGAAGACGCCCCGCCCGGAATGGGTCACCACCGAGGAGGACCGCCGGCACTTCGAGCGTGAGGCCGGCACGTGGGTCAACCTCGGCCTGCATCCGCACACCGTGAACTGTGTCTACGTCCGCACGATCGACGGCATGCCAAGGGTGTTCGCGGAGTGGGTGGACGGCGGCAGCCTCGCTGAGGCGGTGGCCGACGGCGGCCTCGACACCACGGCGAAGATCCTCGATATCGCGATCCAGACCGCCTGGGGCCTCGCCCACGCGCATGAGGCCGGTCTGGTGCACCAGGACGTCAAGCCGGCCAACGTGATGCTGGCTGCGGACGGCACGGCCAAGGTCACCGATTTCGGGCTGGCCAAGGCGTTGCCGGCCGGCGAGGACGCGCCGGCCGGGGTCAGCTTCGCCGGCATGACCCGGGCGTACTGCTCCCCCGAGCAGGCCGAGGCCATGGCCGGGGGCGATATGCGCATCACGGCGGCGTCGGACGTGTGGTCGTGGGCGATCACCGTGCTGGAGATGTTCGCCGGCCACCGCCCGACCAACTACGGTCAGGCGGCCGGCGCGGCGCTGACGACACTGTTGGACGACGGCCTGGCCATCCCCGAGCAGGTCGTGGCGCTGCTGCGGTCCTGCTTCGCCGACGGCCCGGAGTCGCGGCCCGCGGCCCTCGACGTCGCCTCGCGGCTGATCGACGTCTACGGGGAGTACCCACGCTCGAAGCCCAAGGCCGCTCGCCTGCTGGCCGACGGCCTTCCAACCAGGCCCTGTCGCTGCTGGACCTCGGCCGAGCCGAGGAAGCGGAAGACCTGTGGCGGCAAGCGGTCGGCGCGGATCCGTACCACCTGCCGGCCGTCTACAACCAGGGCCTGCACCAGTGGCGGGCCGGCCGGCGCACGGGCGAGGAGGTCGTGTCCGACCTGGTGGCCGCCCGCGCCGCCGAGCCGTCCGGCAGCCTCGGCGCGTTGCTGCTGGGGGCCGTCCAGGTTGAGCGGCATGACGACGAGCAGGCCCGCGAGCTGCTGGGCCAGGCCCTCGCCGCCGATCCGTCCTCAGTGGACGCTCAGACGGCGTTGGCGGCGTTGGACAACCGGCCGCCGGCCATCAGCGTCGACCTCGATCACAAGCAAGTCCAGGCGATCGCGCTTACCCCGCACGGCACGGAGGTGCTGTCTCGGGGACGAGAAGGGCCGGCTGGTGTTGTGGACGCCGGCCAAGGGCGGCAGCCGGCGCGCGGAGCGGATCCTGAGCCGGCGTGGGGATCCGATCGAGGCAGTCGCGCTGAGCGCCGGCGCCAAGGTCGGCGCGGTGGTCCGCAAAGGCGGCGCGGTCGAGCTGTGGGATCTCGCGCGCGGCCGCCGGCGGCGCGGGCTGCGCGAGGGCGGCGGCGTGTGCGCGGTCGCGGTCAGCGCGGACGGCAGTTTCTACGCCACGGGCCAGGTTTCCGGCACGGTGTCGGTCTGGTCGGTGGAGGACGAAAGCCGGGTCGCTGCCGTCATCGCGCACCGGGGGCCGATCGACTCGCTGGCGTTGAGCCCCGACGGCCGCCGTGTCGTGACGGCGTCGTTCGGCAAGAAAGACAGCAGCGTCCGAGTCTGGGACCTGGCGACCGGAGTGTGCGCCGCTGGCCTGACCGGGCCGCAGCGGGGAACGCTGTACGGAGAGCCGTTGTACGCGTACGACCTGGACACCGGGGCGATCAGCCCGGACGGCAGCAGCGCTGTCGTCGCATGGTGGAAGGGACCGCTGACGACCTGGGACACCCTGCGCGGCACCGTGGTCAGCGAGGTGCCGAACCCGATTCGGGACACGTACGGCGTCCTGATCGCCGGCACTACCGTGCTGACGACCGCCGAGTCCCCGGTCCGGGTCTGGGACGCGCCGACCGGCAGTTGCCTGCGGGACCTCGGCCGCGACCTCCGGCCCACCATCGTGTCGGTGCGCGCCGCCGCGATCAGCGCCGACGCCCGCGTGGCCGCCTTCGCCGACAGCTTCGGCGGCATCGCGCTCCGTTCCCTGCCCACGGCCGACTATCGGGCGCCCTGGTGCTACGCGCGGCCCCAGGAGGCCCACGAGCTGGTCAGCACGGAGAACACCTTCCGTGGCCGCATGGATCAGGTGAAGGCCCACACCGAGCAGGGCCGGTTCGCCGAGGCCGGTGCGACACTGCGGTCCATTCAGGACGTTCCCGGCTACACCCGCACCCACGAGGTGCGCGAGGCCTGGGCCGAACTCGCCCCGCACGGCGAGCGGGCGTCGCTGCTCGGGGCGTGGCATCTGTTCGAGTACGCGGCGGACGGCGAGTCCACGCAACCGCCGGCAGTGGCGCTGCGCCAGGACGGCAGGTACATGGTGACCACTCGCTGGACCGGTGAGGTCGACCTGTGGGATTTCCAGGCCTCCGAAAGGATACTGACGTTCGACCGCGGCGAGGGCGGCATGGCCGTGGACGTCCGCTTCGCCGTGGACGGCCTGCTGGCGCTGGTGCTGACCACCTCCGGGACCATCCGCCAGCTGCGCCTGGACGACGGCGTCAAGCGCATCTTCACCAAGGACACCGGCAAGCTCACCGCGTTCGACGTCAACGCGGCCGGCAACGCGGTCGTCATCGGCGACGAGACCGGCACGCTGCGGGTGCGGAACCTGCCCAGCGGCAACGTCACGGCCGAGCTGAAGTCGTTCAGCGGCACGATCCGCACCGTGGCGCTGAGCCCGGCCGGCCAGTACGCGGCGGCGCTGGGGCCCGTCGGCGACGAGCACGAGATCCACGTGTACGGGAACTCGAACACTCCGAAGTGGACACTGAAGAACCGTTCCGCCCACGAGGAACTGCGCTTCAGTCCGGACGGCGAGCTGCTGTTCGTCAGCTACGCGCTGTCGACCGGCGTGTGGGTCACGGCGACCGGGCAGTTCCGGTACTCGGTGCCGTGCGAGGGCACGATGACCGGCCGACGGCGGCTGGCCCTGAGCGGCGACGGGCAACTGGCGGTGACGCCGGACGGGAAGTCGTTGCGGGTGTGGCGGACCGACACCGGCAAGCTGGTCCGATCGCTGCCGGCGCCGACCTGGCCCAGCGTGTTCGAGCTCAGCCGGGACGGCACGTTCCTGGTCGCCGGCGATCTCGACCGCGTCGTCCGGGTGTGGGACGTGCGGACCGGGCAGTGCCTGCGGGAGATGGAGGGCCACGCCGCCGGTCTCCATCGCATGATGCTCAGCGACGACGGTAGCACGCTGTTCACCACCGACCTGGGTTCGTCCATGCACGGCTGGGAGCTGGTATGGGACTACGACTTCCGATGATCAGGCTCACGTCCGGCGAGGTCAACCAGGTGATCACCGGCACCTGCGTGATCGGCCGGGCGCCGGAGTGCGACTTCCCGATCCCGGCCGACCGCAAGGTGTCCCGCCGGCACTGCATGATCGACGTCGGCCTGGTGTCGGTGACCGTGCACGACCTGGGCAGCCGCAACGGCACCGTGGTCAACGGAAAGCCCTGCGAGGCGGCGGAACTGCGTGACGGGGACGAGCTGCTGATCGGGGACACGATCCTCCATGTCGCCCTGTTTCCGCACCGGGTCAGGGAACTGGGCCGTGGTGCGCAGGGGGTCGTGGAGCTGATCGAGGAGACGCCGGACGAGTTCGTCGCGGTCAAGACGCTGACCGAGCAGGGCCAGGTCGACCCGGCCGCCCGCGACGCCTTCCAACGTGAGCTGGACTGCACCAAGGCGTTGCGGCACGACAATATCGTCGAGTTCCTGGGCAGCGACACCGAAGACGGCGTGCTGCGGATCCGCTACGAGTACTGCGCCGGCGGCCACCTGACCGGCCCGTTGCCCATAGACACGGCCGTATCGCTGACGCTGCAAGCCCTCGACGCCCTGGCCTACGCCCACGAGGCCGACATCCCGGTGGCGCTGGCCGACGGCAGCACGGCGATCGGCCACGGCCTCGTGCACCGGGATCTCAAGCCGCAGAACCTGTTGCTCACCGGGGACGGCCGGCTGAAGATCGCCGACTTCGGGCTGGCGAAGGCGTTCGACCAGGCCGGCCTGTCCGGCCGCACCCGCAGCGGCGCGGTCGGCGGCAGCGTCGCTTTCATGCCCCGCCGCCAGCTCATCGACTACAAGTACGCCCGCCCCGACGTCGACCTGTGGGCGATCACCGCCTGCCTGTACTGGATGATCACCGGCCACGCCCCGCGCGACTTCCCACCCGGCGCCGATCCCGTCGCCGTGGTCCTGCGCGAGCCCCCGGTCCCTCTCCGCGATCGGACGGCGGCGCCGGCCGGACTGGCCGAGCTGATCGACTCGATGCTCGACGAAACCGTCGACGCCGGGCCGGCCACCGCCGCCGAGCTGGCGGCGGCGCTGTCCCGGGCAAGCTGACTTTACATTTTCAACCCACGTGGGTAGCGTCCGTTCCACCGGACCCCACCTGGGAGGAACACCCATGCAGATCAACGGATCGGTCGCACTGGTCACCGGGGCCAACCGCGGTATCGGCCTGGCCGTGGCGCAGGCCCTGGTCGCGGCCGGCGCGGCCAAGGTCTACGCCGGCGCGCGCAGGCCGGAGACCGTCGTCGACGACCGGCTGGTCCCGGTCAGGCTGGACGTGACCAGCGCCGAGGACATCGCCGCCGCGGCCGCGCTGGCCGAGGACGTGGACATCGTGGTCAACAACGCCGGGACCGGCGGCATCGAGGCCCAGCTGTTCACGGGATCCCTCGACGTCGCCCGGGAGGTCATGGAGACCAACGTGTTCGGCCCGTGGGAGATTGCCCGCGCCTTCGCGCCGGTCCTCGCCGCCAACGGCGGCGGTGCGCTGGTCAACGTGCTGTCGTCCACGTCGTGGTGGGCGATGGCCGGCGCGCCGGCCTACTCCGCCTCGAAGGCCGCCGCGTGGTCGCTGACCAACGCGCTGCGACTCGGCCTGGCCAAGCAGAACACGCTGGTCGTCGGCGTCCACTCCGGATTTGTGGACACGGACTTCAGCGCCGCCGTCCCGGCCGACAAGATCACCGCGATCGACCTGGCCGACCAGATCGTGCGAGCCCTGGCCGAGGACCGGACCGAGGTGCTGGCCGACGAGTTCACCGCCGCCACCCGGCGCGCGCTGGCCGGCGGCATCGAGGCCGTGCAGGGCATCACGCCGTACAAGGTCAGCTGAGCTCGGCGTCGCACGGCGCCATGATGTCCACATCGGACTGTTCGACCTCGCGGCCGTCGCCGGTGACGAAGGCCACGCGCAGCGGCTCCCCGGTGGTCCGGGTCCGGCGTGCCGCCGACGGCCCGGCCGGCCGGGGCCGGTACTTGTCGCCCCACTGCTGGAACGCGCCGAGAACGGGCAGCAGGTCGCGGCCGGCGTCGGTCAGGTGATAGCTCAGGCGGTGCCGGCTGCCCGCCTCCTGATAGGACCGCGTGCGCAGCACGCCCGCCTCGACCAGCGTCTTCAACCGCGTGCTGAGCAGGTTGGGGGCCACCCCCAGCGCCGACTGGATCTCGGCGAACCGGTGCTGGCCAAGGAAGATCTGACGCAGGATCAGCAGCGACCACCGCTCGCCGAGCACCTGCAGGCTGCGCTCGATCGAGCAGCTCGGGACGTCCAGTTCCGACACCGGCCACCTCCTGGCTTCAGATCCTGAATCCAGAATGGCAAACCGGCTGCCCCCGACGCAACTCACGGTGGGGTCGCGCTGTGCGCCACATCGCCCTGTTCGCCGATCGCGCCCACGCCCTTCGATCACGTATCTTTCCTCCTCGGCCCGGAAAGACTCCGGAACACTGCACCCCGCCCCACCACCGTCCCGGAGGAGAAATGACCGAAGTCGTGGCGCACGCCGTCCCCCCTTCCGCCACCAGCAAGGGTTTGCGCCCCGGCGCCCTGAGCATGGTGTCGTCGGTCGTGATCGGGACCGCGTCCACCGCGCCGGCGTATTCCATCGCCGCCACGCTCGGCCTGCTGGTGATCGCCGGCACCGGCTTCCAGGCCGCCTCGTTCGTGCTGTTCGCCTTCGTGCCGGTGATGTTCGTCGCGTTGGCCTTCCGTGAGCTGAACTCGGCCGAGCCGGACTGCGGCACCAACTTCACCTGGGCCACCCGCGCGTTCGGCAGCAAGGTCGGCTGGATGTCGGGCTGGGTCGTGACGATCGCCCAGCTGCTGGCCATGACCAGCCAGTCGGCCATCTCCGGCAAGTACACGCTGCTGCTGTTCGGCGCCAAGGACCTGGCGGACAACAAGTTCGCCACCATGGGGGTGGGCCTGGCGTGGCTGGTCCTGCTGTGCTGGATCTGCTACCGCGGCATCGAGGTCTCGGCCCGGCTGCAGTGGGTGCTGCTGGCCGTCGAGCTGACGGTGCTGGTCATCTTCTCCGTGGTCGCGCTGTACCGCGTGTTCGACGGCAGCGCCGGGCCGCAGGCCTCCGCGCCGCAGCTGAGCTGGCTGCTGCCGACCGGCATCGGCGCGGGCGCGTTCATCGCCGCCACGCTGCCGGCCGTGTTCCTGTACTGGGGTTGGGACAGCTCGGTCTCGGTCAACGAGGAGTCCGCGGATCCGCGGCGCGGCCCCGGCAAGGCGGCGGTGCTGTCCACCGTGCTGCTGGTGCTGAACTACGTGATCGTCACGATCGCGGCGCTGGCCTTCGCCGGCATCGGCGCGGCCGGCATCGGACTGGGCAACCCCGACAACTCGGACGACGTGCTGGCCGGTCTGGGCTCGGCCGTGTTCGGCGAAGGCTCGTTCGGCAAGGTCATGGGCGTCTTGCTGATCGTGTCGGTGCTGACCAGCGCGGCCGCGAGCAGCCAGGCCACGATCATGCCGTGCGCCCGCACCACGCTGTCCATGGCCTCGCACGGCGCGCTGCCCGAGGTCTTCGCCAAGGTGCACCCCCGCTACCTCACGCCGACCGTGTCGACCTGGACGTTCGGCATCGTGTCCTTCGCCCTGTACGTGCTGCTGTCGCTGCTGAGCGACGACGTGCTGTCCGACTCGGTCAGCGCCGTCGGCCTCACCATCGGCGTCGAGTACGCGATGACGGCGCTGGCCTGCGTGTGGATCTTCCGCAAGACCCTGCTCGGCAGCGTCCGCAACTTCTTCATGCGGGGCGTGTTCCCGCTGATCGGGGGCCTGTTCTTCGCGCTGGTGCTGGTGCTCGCAGTGATCTACTACGCCCAGCCGGACAGCGGTGAGACCACTATCTTCGGCATCGGCGGCGTCGCGGTGATCGGCGTGCTGGCCATCGTGATCGGCGTGCCGCTGATGGCGATCGTCTACCGCGGCTGCCGTGACTTCTTCGCCGGGCGCAGCCTGCCGCGCGGCTCCGTGCCCACCGACGGCGACTCGATCGTCGCCGACCGGGTCTGAAGGCGGAAATTCGCGCGGTGTCGACCTGACTTGGGGCACCGGTGGTCGACAATCGGCCACCGTGCTCCAAGATGCGGTATGGGCATCGAATTAGCGTTCCGCGGCAGCGCCGGCACCGGTCCGACCGTCGTTCTTGTGCACGGCAACTCCGCCTCGTCGGCCGTGTGGCAGGGCCTGCTCGACGGGCCGTTCGGCCAGCGATTCCGTTGTCTCGCCGTGGACCTGCCCGGGCACGGGGCGGCGCCGCGCGGCGACGAGTACTCGATGCTCGGGCACGCGGCGGCGTTGGCGCAGTTCATGTCGTCGGCCGACGCCGAGGACGCCGTGGTCGTCGGCTGGAGCCTGGGCGGGCACGTGGTGCTGCACGCCTCCGCGTCGCTGCCCCGGGCCACCGGTTTTGTGCTGATGGGGACGCCGCCGATCGCGACGCCCGAGTCGCTGTCCCGGGGTTTCCTGCCGAATCCCGCCTTCGGCGTCGGCTTCCAGGGTGAGGTCGGCGCCGAGGAGGCCGCGGCGTATGCGGCGGCCATGCTGTCGCCCGGGTCGTCGGTGTCGCCCGAGGTGTTCGTCCCGGACATCCTCGCCACCGATCCTGCCGCCCGCACCGGCCTCGCTGCCAGTGTCGCGGAGGGTCGGGTCGTCGACGAGCTCGCGGCCGTGGCGAATTTGGGGCGGCCGCTGCTCGTGCTGCACGGCAGCGAGGATCAGTTGGTGTCGCTGGACTATCTGCGCACGGAGGGGTTGGCAGTCGAGGTGCTGGACGGCGTCGGCCACGCCGTCCCGGTCGAGGCGCCGGAACGGCTCGGGCAGCGGCTCACCGAGTTCGTCGAGAGTTACCGGTAGGGGCGGAAGAACTTCCGCAGCTCGGCCGCGTACAACTCGGGCTGCTCGAACGGCGCGAAGTGGCCGCCGCGGTCGAGTTCGGTGAAGTACGCCAGGTTCGTCGTGCGCTCCAGCCACGCTCGCGGCGGCAGGACCACGTCCCCGGCGAACAGCGAGAAGCCGGACGGCACCTCGACGCGGCGGGCGAGCTGGGCCGGTGGGATCGCCGCATTCGCGTTGTACATGCGCATCGAGGAGCCGATCGTCCCGGTCAGCCAGTAGATCGTGATGTTCGTGAGAACCTCGTCCATGGTGTAGGTCTGGTCGAACTTGTCGCTCCAGGACCGGAGTTTCTCCACGATCCACGCGGCCAGGCCGGCCGGCGAGTCGGTCAGGCCGGCCGCCGCCGTCTGCGGCTTCGTCCGGTGCATCGCCGCGTAGGCGCCCTCTGTCCCTCCCCAAGCCGCGACCGCCTGCATCCAGTCCCGCTCCGCCTGGGTCAGGTCGGCCGGATCTCCTTGGTAGATCGGGAGTCCGCCGTCCGTCCGGTGCACGGCCACGACCCGCTCCGGGTGGTCAAGGCCCAGGTACCGGCTCACGTGGCTGCCGATGTCCCCGCCGCCCGCGGCGAACCGTGGGTAGCCCAGGGTTTCCATCAGCTCGGCCCAGAGCCCGGCCACCTGTGCCGAGTTCAGGGCGTGGCCCGGCCGGCCGGAGTAGCCGAAGCCCGGCACGTCCGGCACCACCACGTCGAAGGCGTCGGCCGGGTCCTCGGGGTCGGTGAGGAGCCGGATCACCTTGGAGTAGCGCCAGAAGGAGTCCGGCCAGCCGTGCGTGAGCACGATCGGCAGCGCCCCTTCGGACGCGGCCTTGGCGTGCACGAAGTGGATACGGTGGCCGCCGACCTCGGCCTGGAACCGTGGCAGCTTGGCCAACTCCGCCTCGACCGCCGGCCAGTCGAAACCGTCCGCCCAGTACTCGACCAGCCCCTTGAGGTAGTCAAGATCCGTGCCCAGCGACCAGCCGGCGTCCTCGGGCGCGTCCGGCCAGCGGGTGTTTCGAAGGCGGGCGCGGAGATCTTCCAGCTGCTCGGCGGTGGCGTGGGCTTCGAACGGCTCGGGGCTGGGCATGCTCCCAGCCTAATCCGTCCTACGCGGACGCCTTGAGCTCCAGCAACGTCGCGGGGTCGGAGCCGCCCGTGCCGACGCCGATGCCGGTCCAAGTGCCCTTGCCGACGGGCACAGTGCTGCTCTGGCCGTTGACCGAGATGGTCGCCTGCACCGTGTGGTTGTCGCCCTTGACCTGGTAGGCGTCGGTGAGCTCCAGCTTGAGCTCGCCGGACGAGCCGAGTACCTGGAAGCAGTAGTGCCCCGGGTCGGCGCTGTGGTCGCCGGCGTTGAAGGCGTGCACCTCGATCAGGCCGGTGACGTTGACGCAGTCGACCATGACCAGGTGGCCGTCGCCGCTGATCAGCTTGATGCCGCGGTTGGCGAGAATGGCATCCGCGCCGGGATAGGTGTAGTCCTCGACGAGGCCGGTGTCACCGGCGTCCTGGGCCGACTGGCGCTCCGCCACACCGGCCCCGACGGACAGCGCCGCCACCGTGCCGACGACGGCAGCCGTGACGAGTACACGGGCAAAGGCTCGCATGGTGGCTGGTCCACTCCTGTCCTGTCGAGACGGCACGACACGGCAGCAGAAGATCGGATCCCCCTGCCGACGCCCGCCCCCCTCATCCGCGACGACGTGCCCAAGCTAAAGCGCTGGTCGGTCAAGAGTCAAGAACTCCCAGATCACGCGGCCGTGAACTAGCATCCGCCACGGGGAGGAGTGGGGGGATCCACGTCGGGGACCCGCGTGCCTTTGGGCCGGCGATCCGTTGCCACGCCTCGGTTTCTGCCGCGTTCCAACGGAGGGCACGAGCATCCATGAGACAGTTGACCAGAGCGATCGGCACGGTGCTGGCCGCCACGCTGGCGATCGGCGCAGTGACCGTGCCCTCGGCCGCCGCCGACACCCCTGAACCGTCCGAGCGCCAGCAGCTGCTGTCGTTGATCACCGACGGCGGCCCGGTCATCGCGAATGCCGCCGAGGCCGCGCTGACCGGCACCGACGACGACGTGCACACCTTCGTCAGTACGCGCCTGCCCTTCATGCAGGAGACGCAGGACCGCATCTCGGTGCAGCAGATGCTCAACACCGGCGGTCCGGCCACGCAGCAGGCCGCGAACACCGCGCTGAGCGGTGACATCGCCGCCGTGCGATCGTTCCTCGCCACGGGCTGGCAGCAGGCGTGGAAGGACGACATCCGGATCCAGATCAGCCGTCTCCAGACGGCGGCGACCGGCCCCGCGGTCAAGCAGGCGGCCAACGCCGCGCTGAACGGCACGGTCGACAACCAGATGGCGTTCCTGGACACCGGCTGGCAGCAGGCCCAGGACAACGACGACCGGATTTCCGTGCAGCTGCTGGTGAACCCCGGCGGCCCGAACGTGAAACTCGCCGGCAACCAGGCGCTGTCCACCAGCATCGACGACGTGCGGTACTTCCTGCGCAACGGGTTCCAGGTCGCGCAGCAGCGTGACGAGGAGACGGTGACCGTCTCGCAGCTGGCGACGCTGGCGCAGAGCGCGGAGGGCCGGTCGGCGAAGTTCCTGCAGACGGCGCAGGACGCGGCCAGCCAGGCCGTCGCCGCGGCCGCCGCGGCCAAGGCCGCCGCCGTGATCGCGGCCGACGAGACCAAGAAGGCGCAAGGGTCCGCCGCCCAAGCGGCGGATGCCGCGTCCCGGGCCGCCAGTGCCGCCACCCGTGCGGCGGAGGCCGCGCAGACGGCGATCCGCTCGGCCCAGGCCGCCACCAACGCGGCCCGCGAGGCCTCGAACGCCGCGAGCCAGGCGGCGTGGGCGGCGTCGAAGGCCGGTCAGGCCGCCGCGAACGCCCGCAGTGCCGCCGCGGACGCCGCCAACGACAAGGGCAAGGCCGTCGCCGCGAGCAACGCCGCCACGGCCGCGCGTGACGCGCCCGTGGCGCGCGGTCCGTCGCCGACGCGGTGAGCCACGCCATCGCCG
>NZ_KK037166.1:9871392-9872596 GCF_000568255.1 Kutzneria sp. 744 | reverse complement strand
GGGGTGGCTGGTGACGGCGGTGGACATCTCCCAGACGGCGATCGACCGGGCGGCCGCGGCCGAATCGAAGGGCCACATCGCCTGGACGAGGGCGGACCTGGGGCTCACACCGCCGCCGGCCGAGGCGTTCGATCTCGTGTCGCTGCAATACTTTCCGCTGCCCAAGGACAACGCACGGCAGCTGGGCAACATCATCGCGGCGGTGGCGCCGGGCGGCACGCTACTGGTGGTGGGCCACTCCCCCGACGACCTGCCGCACGACGGGCCGTTCGACCCGAACGACTTCTACTGGCCGGCGGAGGTCGCCGAACTCCTGGACGACAGCTGGGAAATCCTGGTCGACGAGACCCGGCCCCGCACGATGCCGGCCCCGGAGGGCACGACACACGTGAACGACACGGTGCTGCGGGCAGTGAAACGCCCGGCGTGACAAGGACTCTGCCACGCCGGACGCCCCTGGAACGAGATCACGGACAGGCGGGCTGACCCGGGTGGCCGCAGGGCGGACCCTGCGGACGGGGCTGGTAGAACGAGTCGGTGAACCCGCCGCCGTCGGCGCTCAGCGCCCCGGGAATGGCGACGTTCTGCCACGCGCCGAAGGCGTACTGCTGCAAGGTGATCGGCTGCGCGCCGCCGGCCCGGATCGACGAGCACGGGCCGCCCTGCACGAACGTCAGGGCCCAGCAGCTGTTCGAGAACGTCACGCTGTGGAAGTCGGCGATCGGCAGAATCCCGCCGGAATAAGGGGCTTCCACGATCCACTCGGCCGTGGTCCCGGGCGGCGACGATGTCAGCGGCACGCTGACGCACGTGTTGATCGTGAAGTTGCAGACGCCGGCCTGGGCCCCGCCGGCGGCGGTGTAGAGGCCGACACCGCCGACGAAATCGCCGGGATGCACGGGCAGGTTGTTGATCCGGCGCTCGCTGCCGGTGTCCCCGACACCGCCGACGATCTCGTACCAGGCGTAGTAGGTCGTCGCGCCGTTGGCGGCGACGTCCTGGGTGGTGCCGGCCTGGATCAGCGCGCCGGTGCCGGAGTTGAAGCCGCCGCCGATGCCGGCCCACGTCGAGGAGTAGTAGCCGCGGGTGGAGTAGCCGGGCACGGGTGCGGTCACGGTCGGCACCGTCCAGCCGCCCTGCGCGTAGTTGGCGCGCTGCGTGACCTGGTAGCCGGACCAGTTGTTTGACAGCAGGTTGTTGGTCA
>NZ_KK037166.1:9866652-9870123 GCF_000568255.1 Kutzneria sp. 744 | reverse complement strand
GACGCCCGTCGCCGACGCCTTCCGGTTGCTGGGCCTGCATCCCGGCCGCGACTTCGACGACTACGCCGCCGCCGCGCTCACCGGCCGCGCAGACACGCTGGCCACGCTCGTCAGCGGACACCTGCTCGACGTGCAGGACGGCCGCTACCGCATGCACGACCTGCTCCGGACCTATGCCCGCGAACTGGTCGCGCCGTCCGAGAGCGACGAGGCCACCGCCCGCCTGATCGACCACTACGTCTACACCGCTTCGTTGGCCATGGATGTGGCCGTGGAGTACGAAAAGGACCGTCGCCCGAAGATCACCCCACCGGAGTCGCCGACACCAACCTTTGCCGACGTCGCCGAGGCCACCGCGTGGCTGGAGGCCGAGCGCGCCAACCTGATCGCCATCGCCCCGCACGCCTCGGCCCGCCAGGTCGGACAGCTTTCCGCCATCCTGCACCGGTATCTCGACAACGGCGCCTACTACCACGAGGCCCAGCTGCTGCACGCCTACGCCGCCCGGATCGCCGAACCGGACGCCAAAGGTGCGATCCTGTGCAACCTCGGGGTGATCTTCTGGCGTCTCGACCGGCCGCGCGAGGCTCTCGACCGCTACCTCCAGGCCTTGGACACCGGCGATCGCAGCGTCGCGGTCCGGGCCCTCAACAACATCGGGCTCGTCGACGAACACCTCGGCAACTACGAGGAGGCGCTCAGCCGCTTCGCCCGGGCCGCCGAAGTCGCCGACGAGGTGGGCGACCGCCCGGGCCGGGCCCGCGCCCTGGACAACCTCGGCAACGTGACCGAATACCTCGGCCGCTACGACGAGGCCTTGCGGCACAAGCAAAAGGCCCTGGACATCGCCCGGGAGATCGGCGACGTCGTCGGCGAGGCCAGCACCCTCAACAATCTCGGCAACGTCTACGAGCGGATCGCCGACCACCGCACCGCCCTCGCCCACTACCAGCGGGCCCTGGACATCGGCCGCCGCATCGGGCACGCCGAGATCGAGGGGCACGCCCTCGACAACGCCGGCTCCGCCTACCGTCACATCGGCGACCACGCCAAGGCCGAGGACCACCATCGCCGCGCCATCGACCTCGCCCGCGAGGCCGGCAACAACTACCTGCTTGCCCGTGCCCTCAACAACTTCGGCGAGACCCTCCGTCATCAGGGCGACCGCTCCGCCGCCGCCGACGCCTACCGCGAGGCCCTCGCCATCGCCTCGTCGCTGCGTGAACTCCTCGTCCAGGCCCGGGCTCACGACGGCATCGCGCACTGCTCGGTCGACCCCGCCGACGCCCGCGCCCACTGGCAGCAGGCGTTGGACATCTACCGCCAGCTCAACGCGCCGGAGGCCGCGGCGGTGGCCGCCGCCCTGCGCGGGTGACGGAAGGCCCGCCCGCGCCGGGGAACTCATGCGCGGACGGGCCCCGTGGATGTCGTGCGGGGTCCGCGTCGTCCGGCTGGGGACCCGACGACGTGGACGGGGCCGGCGAAGGGAGGCGAAGGGCCCTCCGCCTCCTCCCCCCTACGGGTCGCCGACACGTCCGCACGGCCATCCAGGTGCTCCATTTTTCCAGCAAGCCCAACTGATAACACCGTTACCAGTGGCCACATCACCTGAACGGACCAGTGAACTTCCCCGGCCCGCCCAGGCCGATAGTTGACCAATACACCCAGCTCACGGCCCATCTAGTCAGTCAACAGCGCGGGGACGGTTGCCCACATCGACCGGTAGCTGGTTTCACCAGGTGTGCCCGCGGCGCGGGTAACTCAGTTACCCTCGCGGCATGGCGACACCATCGCGCCAGGACGGCGACCCGGGGCCGCTGGCGGCGAAGATCCAGGCGTTGTTCGTGCGGCAGCTGCGACCCGTCTCCGACCACCAGCACGCCCGGGACGTGGCGGCCACCGGCAACCCGCACGCCCCGCGCCGCCGCACCGAGTACAGCCACAGCGCGGTGGCCAGGGCCATCGGGTCGACGGACACCTACGTCACCCAGCTCCGCTACGGCCAGCGGGACAACCCGAACCTCAAGCTCATCCAGAAGCTGGCCGACTTCTTCCGGGTCGACGTCTCGTACCTGGTCAAGGACGAGGTCCCGGTGGGCGACCTGCCCCTGTACCTGAAGCAGCCTTCGGTGCGGGACCGAGTGAACAACCTGTTCGACAAGATCCGGCCGAGCGGGCCGGCCGAGCCCCCGTACACCGACGACGCCGTGGCGGCGGCGATCGGCGTGGACGTGGCGCAGATCCGCCGCGTCCGGGACGGCTCCGAGGACGACCCGGGGCTCAAGCTGCTCCAGGCGCTCGCGGAGCACTTCGGCGTCCCGGCCGCCTACCTCACCGACACCGACGCCAAGCTCATCGCGAGCGTGTCCGAGCAGCTCGACCTGCTCGCCGACCTGATGCCGATGGCCGCCCGCCGGCTCGGCGACCCGTCCTCGCTCAGCGTGCTGGCCGCGGTCCTGCGCCACGTCCGCGAGCGGGACACAGAGGCCGGCCAGCCGCCGGTCTGAAGCTCATCCATGGGGGTATTCCGTTGCGTTTCACGTCGTGGTCGCGCCGGTCCCACCGGCAGCGACAGGTCACGCGAGCGGTCCGGGACCTGCTGGCGGCGGTGCCCGTCGGCACCGGCCTGGAGGCGTTCGTCCGGCGGCTGGCCCAGTTCCGCGGCCGCCCGGTGAGCCTGGTGCCGTTCTCCGAGGTGGTGCCCGATGTCGCGGCGCCCTTCTCCGGCCTGTGGGTGCGCGCCCCGAGACTCGACTGCATCGTCTACGACGACAAGGCGCCGCGGGCCACCCAGCGCCACGCGGTGTTCCACGAGGTCGCGCACATGGTGCTCGGCCACCTGTCGACCGAGGACCTGGACGGCCTCCAGCTGCGGCTGATGTCCGCGCTGCTGCCCGACCTCCAGCCGCAGGTGATCAAGCGGACCGTCCGCGCGGGCCTGTGCCGCTCCGGCTGCGGCTACGTCGACGAGCAGGAGGACGCGGCAGAGCGGTTCGCGACGGAGCTGGCGCTGCGGGTGTCGCGGGCGCACCTCATCCACCCGATCCCGCCGCCGGATCCGTCCGACCTCGCGGTGATCGCCCGCTTCATGTCCACCCTTGGTCCCAGACAGCGTCCGTCAACCCGGCGGGGATCATGACGTTGTCGGCGGCCGTGCCGATCGGCGCGGTGACGTCGCTGGTCGCGGTGATCACGGTGCTGCACCGGCTGGCACAGGGCGGACGCACGCCCCAGCTGCGCGCCTTGTGTTTGGGCGCCTTGTTCGCCTTCGCGGCGTCGGCCGTGCGGATGCCGGAGATCTCGCCGCTGCTGGTCATCGGCGACGCCAACGTGACCTGGCCCGCGCACATCGTCACCGGCATCCTGTGCCAGTACTTCATGCTCTGCTACGTCTACTACACGCTGGACGAGCCGAGGGTGTCGGCGCGGCGGATGTCCCAGCACCTCAAGGGTGTGCTGATCTCGTGCACT
>NZ_KK037166.1:9843191-9866552 GCF_000568255.1 Kutzneria sp. 744 | reverse complement strand
TGGCTGCTGCTGGCGGTCTATCTCGTGTACCCGTTGCAGGAGCTCGTTCGCGTCAACCTGCGCTGGGCCCGCAAGGCCGCGTCGATCCGCTGGCTGTCGATCACCCTGTGGATCTACTCGCTGGGCGCGTTGATCTCCATCATCACCGACGTGCACGTGACCGGCTACCAGATCGCGCTGCTCAGCGGCGTCGTGCCGCCGTGGTCGCAGGGATCGGTGGAGAGCTGGCCGATCGCGATCGCCGGCACCTGCACGATGCTCGGGCTTTCGGCCACCGGCCTGTACTCCGTGCTGACGTCCAGCCCGTACCTGCAACCGGTGCGGAATGTGTTGCACAGCATGCGTTTGTGGTGGCAGTACTACCGCACCTACGTCGCGTTGTACCCGCTGTGGGCGGAGCTGTGGCGCACGCTGCCGGCCGAGGCGCTCGATCCGTCACGGTCGCGGCTGGCCGACCTGTTTCGCCTGCGGGCCAAGCACAATCTCTATCGCCGCACGATCGAGCTGACCGACTTCCAGCAGTCGCTGCGCCGGTTCACGCCGTCCGATGCCTACGCCGAGGCCGAATCCCTCGGCCGGGCAAGGGGATTGACCGGTCCCGTACTCGACGCCGCGGTGGACGCCGCCGGGCTCGCGGTCGGCCGCGCCGCCTACCTCGCCGACCAGCCCCGGCGGAACTCGCCGGTGCCGCCGGCCAGCCGCACCGAGGACGGCACCTCGGCGCAGGAGGCGCGGCGCTGGCTGCTGATCTCCGACCTGTACTTCCACTCCCCCGTCGTCGCGGACGTCCTGGCCGCGCCGGCACTGGTCACCGAACGAGGAGACGTTTCTTGAAGGTCCTGCTGGTAGGCGGCACGGGGTTCGTCGGCCACCACATCGTCGGCAAGCTGCTGGGGCAGGGACACCAGGTCTCCGTGCTGGCCCGGACTCCGTCCGAGCACCTCCCGGCGGGCGCGGTTTTCCACGCCGGCGACGCCAACCGGCTCTCCGACGAGGACCTGACCGAGCTGCTGGCCGGTCACGACGGCGTCGTGCACGCCGCGACGGCCGCCTTCGCCTCTCCGTTGAACGTCGACACGGCGGCGTTTTTCCGCGCCAGCAACGTCGAACCGGTGGTGCGGCTGCTGGCGGCGGCCCGTCGCGCGGGCTGCGACCGTTCGGCGCTGCTCGGCAGCTTCTACGCGACGCTGCACCGCGAGCGCCCCGAAGCCCGTGTGCACGAAGGAAGTCCGTACATCCACAGCAGGATCGAGCAGGCATCGTGGGCCCGGAGTGCGGCCGGCGACGCGATGTCGCTGGCTGTGCTGGAGCTGCCGTACGTCCTCGGGCACACGCCGGGCCGATGGTCGGCACTGGCCCCGCACCTGGAGAAAATGGCTCAGGGCAAGGGAATTGCGGTCTATCCGGGCGGCACGGCGGTGGCGGCGGTGTCCGAAGTGGCCGATGCCGCAGTGATCGCGCTGGAGCAGCGCGCGAACGGGGACTTCCCCATTGCCACGGCCAACATCAGCTGGAAGCACCTGCTCCGCGGGCTCGCCGTGGGCGGCGGCCATGCGCCGCGACGGGTGTGGGAGCTGAGCCCGTGGGAGACCGAGATGTACTTCCGGCTCCAGCTGCTGCAGATGCGCAAGGGCGGCGTCAGGTCCGGCTTCCACCCGGCCCGACTCGGCCGGCTGCACGCCTCCGACATGTTCGTCGACACCGACATCGCTACCAAGGCGCTGGGTTTCGAGCACGCCGACGTCGACCAGGCCATCCGGGACACCGCCCGCGACTGAGCGCGGGATATTACCATCGGTGACCGGCCGGTCACCATGAGTCGGTGGTCACAGTTTCGCCGTGTGGACGATCGCTTACCCAACGGTAGATAGTTAGTATATGCAACTACCTGGGGAGAAGGCCGCGTCCTACGTTGACAGCGCGCGACTAGCGGAGCTGCTGGCCGCCGACGAGGAACTCCGTCACGCCGTGCCGGATCCGGCCGTGACGGCGGTCATCAAGGATCCGAGCACCACTCTGGATCGCCAGATCGAGGCCGCCCTGACGGCCTACGCGGACCGTCCGGCGCTGGCCGAGCGGGCCACCGAGCCGGTCGTGGATCCCGCGACCGGCCGCACCACCCTGCGTCTGCTGCCGCGCTTCGACGCCATCACCTACCGCGAACTGCGGGACCGCACCGCCGCCGTCGCCGCCGACTGGCGACAGCACGCGGAGCACCCGTTCAGCCCGGGCGACATCGTCTGCACGCTGGGCTTCACCAGCAGCGACTACACGGTGATCGACCTGGCCTGCGCGCACAGCGGCGCGGTCGCCGTGCCGCTGCAGAACAGCGCCACCGCCGGCCACCTGAAGCCCATCGTCGCCGAGGCCGAGCCGCTGATCGTCGCCACCAGCATCGAACTGGTCGAGCTGGCCATCGACACCACCGAGGACAGCGCCACGCTGCGCCGCGTGATCGTGTTCGACTACCACCCCGAGGTCGACGACGAGCGGGAGAAGTTCGAAGCCGCGCGGCAGCGCCTGATCGAGAGCGGCCGCCCTGTCGCCCTCGACTCGCTGGCGGACGTCATCGCCCACGGCCGCACGCTGCCGTCCCAGCCGGCTCATGCATGGGATCCGGACGAGCTGGCGCTGCTGATCTACACGTCCGGCAGCACCGGCGCGCCCAAGGGCGCGATGTATCCGTCGCGGCTGGTCAGCGCCCTGTGGCAGGGCTGGTTTCCCGAGGCCGGCGGCCACCCCGCCCTCGGCCTGAGCTACATGCCGATGAGCCACGCCGCCGGCCGCGCGATGCTCGTCAAGTCGCTGGCCAACGGCGGCTGCACCTTCTTCACGGCCCGCAGCGACCTGTCCACGCTGTTCGAGGACATCGAGCTGGCGCGGCCGTCCGAGCTGATGTTGGTGCCCCGCATCTGCGACATGCTTTTCCAGCGGCACAAGGGCGAGGACACCGCCCGGCTGCGGGAGACGTTCCTCGGCGGCCGTGTGCTGTGGGCGGTCACCGGCTCCGCGCCGCTGTCGGCCGAGATCGGCTCGTTCATCGGCGAGTGCCTCGGTTTCCCGCTGCGCGACGGCTTCGGCTCGACCGAGGCCGGCGCGATCATGATCGACGGCGTGGTGGCACGGCCGCCGATCATCGACTACCGGCTCGACGACGTGCCCGAGCTGGGGTACTTCCACACCGACAGCCCGCACCCGCGCGGTGAGCTGTTGTTGAGGACCAGCAGCATCATTCCCGGCTACTACAAGCGGCCCGAGCTCAACGGCGAGTTCTTCACCGAGGACGGCTACTACCGCTCCGGCGACATCATGGCCGAGGTCGGGCCGGACCGGCTGGTGTACGTGGACCGGCGCAAGAACGTGCTCAAGCTGTCCCAGGGCGAGTTCGTGGCCGTGTCCAAGCTGGAGGCGCTGTTCGTCACCAGCCCGCTGATCCGGCAGGTCTACGTCTACGGCAGCAGCGAGCGCGCCTACCTGCTGGCCGTGGTCGTGCCCGTGGAGGGCGCGTCCCGCGAGGCCATCGCCGAGTCGCTGCAACAGATCGCACGCGAGGCAGGGCTCAACTCGTACGAGGTCCCCCGCGACTTCCTGATCGAGACCGAGCCCTTCACCACGGAAAACGGCCTGCTGTCGGACATCCGCAAGCTGATGCGGCCGCGCAATGGTGCGCCGCCCAATGAAGGAAATGGCAGCTAATGCCTGTATAAATGATCGTCGTTAATGGTGGGATTACGAAGCAGTCCATCCGACGAACGTTACATAAAGACCCCTCGACGCTACAGGATAATCCTAGTCATGCCTAGGCTAGGAAGGGTGGTACAGCTCTACGTCGAGCTGGCCGACCGGGAGGCCAGCGAACTGGACGAACTGCGGCGGGCCGGCCGTCAGCAGCCGGTGCTCGCCGCCGTGCTGCGGGCCGCCCAGGCCGTGCTCGGTCGTTCGTCCAGCGCTCCCTCCGCCGACGCGCACTTCACCGACCTCGGCGGCGATTCCCTGTCCGCGCTGACGTTTTCCAACTTGCTCAAGGAGATCTTCCAGATCGACGTGCCGGTCGGTGTCGTGATCAGCGCCGCCAACACGCTGCGCCGGATCGCCGAGATCATCGAGTCGGAGGTGGAGACCGGTTCGCAGCGGCCGACCTTCGTCACCGTGCACGGCGGCGGCGCCACCGAGGCCCGGGCCGCCGATCTCAAGCTCGCCAAGTTCATCGACGCCTCGACCCTCGCCGGCGCCGCCGCCTTGCCGCGCCCTGATGGTCCGATCAGGACGGTCCTGCTCACCGGCGCCAACGGCTACCTCGGCCGTTTCATGTGCCTGGAGTGGTTGGAGCGCCTGTCTTCCGTCGGCGGCAAGCTGATCTGCATCGTCCGCGGCCGTGACGCCGCTGCCGCCGCCGCGCGCCTGGAGTCGGCCTTCGACAGCGGCGATCCCGCCCTGCTGGCCCACTACCGTGAGCTGGCCGCCGCCCACCTGGAGGTCCTGGCCGGCGACATCGGCGAGCCCGACCTCGGCCTCGACGCCGCCACCTGGCAACGCCTCGCCGACACCGTCGACCTCATCTCCCACCCGGCCGCCATGGTCAACCACGTCCTCGACTACGACCAGCTTTTCGGGCCCAACGTCGTCGGCACCGCCGAGCTCATCCGCCTGGCCCTGACCAGCCACATCAAGCCCATCACCTACCTGTCCACCGTCGCCGTGGTCGAGGGCGACGCCACCATCGCCGACGAGGACGCCGACATCCGCGTCACCAGTCCCGTGCGTTCGTTGGACGACCGGTACGCCACCGGTTACGCCACCAGCAAGTGGGCCGGCGAGGTCCTGCTGCGCGAGGCCTTCGACCTCTGCGCCCTGCCCGTCTCCGTCTTCCGGTCCGACATGATCCTCGCGCACAGCCGCTACCGGGGTCAGCTCAACGTCCCCGACATCTTCACCCGCCTGCTGCTCAGCATCATCGCCACCGGCATCGCCCCGGAGTCCTTCTACCTCCCCGATTCCGGGCCCGCCCACTACGACGGCCTCCCCGTCGACTTCACCGCCGAGGCCATCACCACCATCGGCGCCGAGCCGTGCGCCGCCTTCCGCACCTTCAACGTCCTCAACCCCCACGCCGACGGCATTTCCCTCGACGTCATCGTCGACTGGCTCATCGCCGCCGGCGCCCCCATCACCCGCATCCCCTCCTACTCCGCCTGGTTCACCCGCCTGGAACAGGGCATCCGCGCCCTCCCCGAGCGCCAGCGCCAGCACTCCCTGTTCCCTCTCCTGCACGCCTTCGCCGCCCCTTCGGAGGCCATCAACGGCGCCGGCGTCCCCGCCACCCGCTTCCAGTCCGCCGTCCAGGCGGCGAAGATCGGCCCCGACAAGGACATCCCCCACCTCACGCCCGACCTCATCCGCAAGTACGCCGCCGACCTCCGCTCCCTGAACCTCGTTTGACCCTCCCGTGACCGTCCCGGCCTGGCATGATCCAGGCCGGGACGATTGGGGAACGGATGGCTACGGCACGTCAGCGCTGGACCCAGCTCGAACGCCGCCTGTGGACGGCAGTTCGCCGCGGCGACGAGGTGGAAGTCCGCTCCGACGGCACCGACCCCACCCACATCTGGGGCCCGACGCGGACCGTCCGCGCCGAGGTAATCCGCGAACTCCTCCTCACCCCCCACACCCCGCTCCCCGGCCGAGTCCCCAGCCTCCAACTCTCCGGCGCCCGCATCACCGGTGCCCTCGACCTGGAACACGCCCGGATCGACGTCCCGTTCGGCTTCGACGAATGCTGGTTCGACGAGCCGATCAACCTGTACGCCGCCCGCACCCGCACCATCTACCTGCAGGGCTGCCGCATCCCGGGCATGTACGCGGAGGAACTCCGCGCGGACGGCGAGCTGAATCTTCGGGGTCTGCTGTGCACAGGCCGCCTGGACGTCGACAACACCCACATCAGCGGTCCCCTGACGCTCACCAACGCACAGCTGTCCAATCCCGAGGGCGTAGCGCTGAGCGCGGACAGCGCAGAATTCGGCGGCGAGATGCTGTGCAACGGCGTCCGCACGCGCGGTGAGACCCGCCTGGCCGGCGCGCACATCAAGGGGAACCTGGATCTCACCGGCGCCAGCCTCACCAACCCCGGCGGCGATGCCCTCTGGGCCGATTCCGCGCAGATCGGCGGCGACGTGACTGCCTTCGGCGGCTTCCACGCCGTCGGGCGCACCTGTCTGAGCGACGCGACCATCGGCCGCAGCATCCTGGCGCCGAACGCTATCTTCGACAACGGCGATGGGCCGGCGTTGCAATGCGACGGGATCCGCGTCGCCGGCTCGCTGTCGGTCTCCGCAAGCACCCTCATCGGCGAATTCGTCCTGACCGGCGCCCAGATCGGCGGTTCGGTCCTGCTCCGCGACACGGTGCTGTCCAACCCGGGCGGCTACGCGTTCAGCGGGCAGGGACTGCGCTCGGCCGGTGGAATGTTCGGCACCGACCTGCAAGTAGCGGGGGCTTTCACACTGTTCGGCGCCCACATCACGGCGACCCTGAGCTTCAGCGGCGCCACCATGGCCAATCCCGACGGGAACGCGTTCGCGGCGGACGGGACAGTCGTGGAGGGCAATGCGTTCTTCGACGACTTCTCCGCCACCGGCCAGGTTCGCCTGCCGGGCGCGCACATCCGCGGGCAGCTGAACCTCGAGCGCGCCGCATTCGGCAACGCGGCGTCGATCGCGGTGTTCCTCGACGGCATCATCGTCGGCAAGGACATCGTGGCCGGCCACTGCCGCATCGACGGCGAGCTGCACATCATCAACGCCCGGGTCGAGGGCGACCTGGTCCTCTCAGCAGCGCTGCTGGTCAACGAGGGCGACGCCCTCACCGCGGACAGCCTGACCGTCGGACGCACCCTCGACTGCAGCCGAGGGTTCAGCTGCACCGGGGAGATGTCCCTCAGCGGCGCAACCATAGGACACCAACTGTCGCTGCGGGGTGCCACGCTGCGGCATCCCGGCAAGTTCGCGCTGCGCGCCAGTCACCTGACCGTCGGCGCGGACATCTTCGCCGACGAGGACTTCACCGCACACGGCACGATCGAGCTCTCGCCCTGCCGGGCCACCGGCACGATCTCCCTGGCCACCGAGAACGTCGACGGCACCGTCGATCTCACCCGGGCCCGCGCCGACACCCTGTGGCTGACGGGAAAACCGGGCGGTCCGATCCTGCTGATCGATGCGACCGTCCGCGTCCTGGAGCATCACCCGGAAGACTGGCCCGACCCCGACAACCTCGATCTCCAGGGGCTGACCTACAGCTCGTTGCAGCCCATCGAACTCCCGGTCGGCCAGTGGTTGAAGTGGCTGCGGCGCGGCCTTCCCGACGGCTATCGGCCGCAGCCGTATGCCCAACTGGCCACCATGCTCCGCACCGTCGGCAATGACCGAGACTCCCGGGTGGTTCTCCTGGCTCGCCAACGACACCGACGGCGGCACCTGCCGTTGTGGAGCAAGCCCTGGGGCTGGCTTCAGGATCTGGCCGTGGGCTACGGGTATGTGCCCTGGCGGGCGGCCGGCTGGCTGGGGGTGCTGTGGCTGGCGGGGTGGCTGTACTTCCGCACGCAACAACCACTCCCCCAGCCGTCGCCCTCGACCAGCGACTACCAGCCGGCGCTGTACGCCCTGGACCTGCTGCTTCCGGTCCTGAGCATCGGCCAACGCAGCGCCGTCCACTTCCCCGCCCCAGCGCAGGCCATAGCGGTGCTGATCACGGTCTGCTCCTGGATCCTGGGAATCGCGGTGCTGGCCGGCCTGACGAGGGCGCTGACGCGGAACTAGCTGAAGTCGCAGCCGGGGTTGGGGGCGTCGATGGCGACGGGCTGCCCGACGGGGGCCTCGTAGAGAACCTCGAGGACCACGGGGGTGGAGCCCAGGTTGCGTCCGATGTGGACATAGCCGGAGCCGGGCTGCTCCTGGATGAACTGCCCGGGGCGGTAGACGCCGTCGAGGGTGCAGTCGGACTTGTCGTGGGTCAACACTCCCTGCTTGACCCACGCGAGCACGGGGCCGGGGTGGTAGTGCCAGCCGGTGGCCCCACCGGGCTCGATGGTGATCTCCTTGAACACGTAGTCGGTGTCGCCGGCGACGTGGTCGAAGACGGTGACGGCGGTGATGCCGTGACCGGGGGTGGCGTTGGCGGTCGCCGGCAGGAAGACCGCCGACAGACCTAAGAAGGCGGTGGCCAGCAGGGCTCTGCGCATGGGAATCGGGCTCCTCGTGGTCGGTCCTGATCGCGGGCCAGTGAAGCAAGCGGCGCCCGACAAGGCGCTGGTTTCGGGCGGTCTCTGTCCTTTCGGGCGGACCCGCGCCGGTCGGTGAGCCGGCGATCACCCTCCGAATTAATCGTACTCATCGCGGCAGGCCTTGCGTCTTGCCGGCGATCGTTCATACTCATCGGCAATGAATCTGCTTCATCCACGGGCGAGGGGTTGATGGTGGGGGACAGCGCGGCACGCCAGGAGGACGGCACGGGCGGGGAGCGGTACCGGCCGGGGTACGAGCTGGTGGCGGAGCGGCTGCTCCAGCACATCGCGGAGCAGAACCTGCGCCCGGGCGACCGGCTGCCGACCGAGCAGGGGCTGGCCGAGCTGCTGGGCACGACCCGCAACCAGATGCGAGAGGCGGTGAAGGTGCTGGCGGCGATCGGCAGGCTGAACGTCCGGCGCGGGGCGGGCATCTTCGTGGCGGCGGACAAGACGGCGGCGCAAGAGGAGCTGGCCCACTTCCAGCCGACGGACATGGCGCACGTGTCGATGCTGCTGGACTTCCGCCGGCTGATCGAGACGGAGACGGCCCGCCGGGCGGCCTCGCTGGCCACGCCGATCCAGGTGCGCAAGATCCGCGAGACCGCCGAGGAATCGCTGACGGCGGGCGCGGAGCAGCGGGCCCAGGAGTTCGCGGACGCGGACAAGCGGTTCCACGACGCGGTGGCGATCGCCGCCGACAACATCTTCCTGCAGGCCGACGTGGTGAACGTCCGCCGCTTCGCCCTCCAGACCGACACCCTGCTCTTCCACGGCGACGTGCCGGGCTCGCTGGAGGTCGCCGGCCGACAGCACGTGGCGATCGCCGAAGCCATCGCCGAAGGCGACCCGGACCGGGCGGTGCAGCTGATGGCCGCCCACATCGACACCACACAGCGCCAGTTCGAACGCAAGATCCGCAACCGGATGTTCAAGATGGGCGACTGACCTGACAACGCCAGAACGACCACGCCGTGACCGCGGTGTGGCGATGCCCCCTGCCCGAAACACTCCACACTGGACAGACATTGAAGATCACGCACGTCGAATCGCACCGGATCCTGGTCCCGCCGACGGATCCGCCCTTCCACTGGCGCGACGGCCTCGCCGGCAGCCCGGCCAAGGGCGACGGCGCGGTGCTGCGCATCGGCACCGACGCGGGCGTCGAGGGCGTCGCCCTGTTCGCCCGGCCCGGCGCGGGCGTGCTGCTGGACGACCTGGTGGACCGGGTGTTCCGCGATGAGCTGATCGGCCAGGATCCCTTGCGGCGCGAGTGGATCTGGCACCGCATGTGGGAGCTGGACCGCATCCACGAGCTGCCGCTGCCCGCGCTGGGGCTGGTGGACATCGCGCTCTGGGACCTCGCCGGCCGCCTCTACGGCCAGCCGGTGTGGCAGGTGCTCGGCGGCTACCGCAACTCGATACCGGCCTACGCCTCGACGTCCACTTTCGACAGCACCGAGGAATTCCTCGACGTCGCCGATCAGTGCCTCAAGCTCGGCTACCGCGGCATCAAGCTGCACGCCTGGGGCGACGCCCGCCGGGACGCCGCGCTGTGCCTGGCGCTGCGGGAACATGTCGGCCGCGACGTGCCGCTGATGTACGACGGATCGGCCGGCTTCGACCTGCCCGACGCTGTCTACTTAGGACAGGCGCTGACCGAGGCCGACTACCTCTGGTACGAGGAACCGATGCGGGAGTTCAGCATCACGGCCTACCGGCAGCTGGCCCGACAGGTCCTGGTCCCGCTGCTGGTGGCCGAGACCTCGGACGGCGCCCACATGAACTCCGGCGACTTCATCGCCGCCGGGGCCGCCACGTTCGGTGTCCGCACCGGCACGACGTTGCGCGGCGGAATCACCGGCGCCATGCGGACCGCGCACCTGGCCGACGCCTATCGGCTGCGTGCGGAGGTGCACGGCTCGGACATCCCGAACCACCACCTGTGCATGGCCATCCCGAACACCACGTACTACGAGTCGCTGGTGACGTCGACGTCCGTCCGGCGGGAACGCCACGTGGACGCCGAGGGGCTCGTCCACGCCCCGACTTCGCCCGGCATCGCCCTCCCCGCCGAGTTCGGCTACGGCGCCACCCTGTCGCCGTACGTGGAGCGCGCCGCCTGATCGTTTTCCACCCCGCCCCGAAGGACCGACAATGAAGTCATCCCAGCGCCGCCTCGTCCACGCACTCACGGCCGTGTTCGCCACCGGCGTGCTCGCCGGCGCCTGCGCCAGCGCGGATCCCAACGCCGCCAGCGAAACCACCGCGGCGAGCTTCACGCCCCAGCCCCAGGACGCCAACGCCAAGATCACCGTGTGGACCGACTCCACGCGGCTGCCCTCGGTGCAGGCGTACCAGAAGGCCAACCCCAACGTGCCGATGGACATCGTCACCTATGACGGCTCGGCCGACGGCTCCACCTATCTCCAGACCAAGGTGCAGTTGTTCGACAGAACCGGAAGTGGTTGGCCCGACGCGGTTTTCGCGTCGCCGACCGATGTCACGTGGGCTTCCCAGCCGACGAGCCCGAGCGCGCAGGCCTTCGCCGCCCCTGTCGACGAAGGCCTGGTGCCGGCCGACACGCTGAAGAACTTCGCCACCGGCTCGCTGGCCCCGTGCCAGTACAACGGCCACACCTACTGCGAGCGCAACGACATCGCCCAGGTCGTGCTCTGGTACAACAAGTCCCTGCTGGACCAGTTCGGCTACCAGGTGCCCACGACGTGGGAGGAATACCAGGCGCTGGGCGACAAAGTGGCCAAGGAGCACCCGGGCTACCTGGTCGGGGCGATCGGCGACACCAACTCGCACGAGTCGTACTTCTGGTCCGCGCAGTGCCCGGCCCAGCAGCTGACCGACGCCAAGACGCTGCGGTCCGACCTCCGGGATCCGCACTGCACCAAGATGTCCGGCCTGCTGGACGACCTGATCAAGGCCGGATCCGTGAGCAAGCAGGGGTTCTTCGGGCAGGGCTTCGCCAAGGACTACGGCAGCAAGGTCCTGATGGCCTACGGGCCGTCCTGGTACGGCCAGTACCTGTTCAACTCGGCCTTCAAGACGCCGGCCGGGCAGATCGCCGCCGCCGCCCCGCTGAAGTGGCAGGGTGAGTCGCAGACGTTCACCGGCAACGTCGGCGGCGGCGTGTGGATGGTGTCCTCGCACAGCAAGAACCTCAAGGCCGCGGCGGCGCTGACGACCTGGCTGACCACCTCCGACGACAATCTCAAGGCGGCGCCGACCTATCCGGCCTACTCCCCCGGCGCCAAGGCCTGGCTGGCCAACCCGGCCAACAAGGACTACTTCGCCGCCGACGTGTCCGGCCCGTTCCAGCAGGCCGCCAACGAGGTGTGGACCGGTTGGGGCAACACGAAGTTCAGCGACGCCACGGCGTGGTCCAGCATCGTGCTGCCCGCGGTGACTGCCGGCAGGACGCTGACCGAGACGCTTCCCGCGTGGCAGAGCGAGATCGCCAGCGAGGCCAAGTCCGTCGGATACACGGTGACCACGAAGTGACAGCTCTCGACACTCCGGTCGTCGTCCCGGCTCGCCGCGCCACGGTGCGGCGAGCCCGGGAGGGCGGCCTCTCCGGCCCGCTGTTCGTCAGCGGATATGTGGTGCTGCTGCTGGCCTTCGGCGTGCTGCCGACGCTGTACGCGGTGTACCTGGCCTTCACCAACGTGCGCGGGCAGTTCACCGGGCTGAACCAGTTCCTCCGGGTGATCCAGGACTACCGGTTCTGGCCGGCGTTCGGCAACATCCTGGTGTACCTGGTGTTCTGGCTGCTGCTCATCGTGGTGCTGACGGTCGGCGTGGCGATCGTGCTGCGCAGCCGGATGCCGGCGCCGGTGTCGGCGGCGCTGCGCTTCCTGTACTACATCCCGGGCGCGCTGGCCGGCGTGGCCAGCGTGCTGGTGTGGCTGTTCATGCTCGACCCGTCGGTCAGCCCGGTCAACTGGCTGCTCAACTCGTTGGGGCTCACCACCTTCGCCGAGGTGCTGGCCCCCGGCCACCTGTCGCTGATCTTCGCGCTGATCGCGTTCTGGACCGGCGCGGGCGGCTGGATCGTGGTGATGTACGGGGCGCTGAACAACATCCCGCAGGAGGTGCTGGAGGCGGCCCGAATGGACGGCGCCGGCCCGTGGCGGATGGCGCTGCACATCCAGATCCCGATGATCCGCAAGTGGATCGTCTACATGGTGATCCTGGCCTTCGCCGCCGGCACCCAGCTGTTCGTGGAGCCACAGCTGCTGCAGACGGCGTCGCTGGGCCGGGTCAGCCCGACCTGGTCGCCCAACCAGCTGGCGTACTCGTACGCGTTCCAGCACGGCGACTTCAACGGGGCCGCCGCGATCTCCCTGGTGCTGCTGGTGATCGGTCTGGCCGGGGCCGGGCTGCTGGTCACGCGGTCTGGGCTGTTCAAGGTGGATGAGTCATGAAACGTGTGGTCGGACTGACCCTGGTGTCGCTGGTTCTGCTGGTGCTGCTGGTGTTCTTCGTGCTGCCGGCGCTGTGGCTGCTACTTGCGCCGACCAAGATGGCGGCGGACCTGGCCAGCGAGTCGCCGCTGTCATTCGGGTCGTTCGCCAACATCGGTGTGGCCTGGCAGCACCTGACCAGCTTCCAGGACGGCGTGCTGTTCGTGTGGCTGCGCAACTCCGCGGTGTACGCGGTCGGTGCGCTGATCGTCACGCTGATCACCAGCATTCCCGCCGGCTATGCCTTGGCGCTGACCAAGTTCCGCGGCCGCAAGCTGCTGCTCACGGTGACCCTGATCGTCATGATCATGCCGTCGGCGGCGCTGGTGCTGCCGGTGTTCCTGGAGCTGAACCTGGTGCACCTGATCGGCACCGCGTGGTCGATCATCCTGCCGTTCTCGTTCTACCCGTTCGGGGTGTACCTGGTGTACATCTACTTCGCCACCAGCCTGCCGCGGGAGCTGCTGTCGGCGGCGCGGCTGGACGGGGCCACCGAGTGGCAGATCTTCACCCGGATCGCGCTGCCGCTGGCCACGCCGGTCGTCGGCCTGGTGGCGTTCTTCAGCTTCGTCGGCAACTGGAACAACTTCTTCCTGCCCTACCTGGTGCTGCCCAACAGCGACGGGTTCCCGATCCAGGTGGGGCTCAACCAGCTGCTGTCGTCGACGCCGTCGTTCAACCCGGTCGCCGGCGCCGGCCTGAACATCACCAGCCCCGAGCTGGCCCTGGCGATCATCATCGCCGTGCTGCCGGTGCTGGTGCTGTTCCTGTTCTCCCAGCGCACCCTCGTGTCGGGGATGCTCGCCGGGGCCACCAAGGAATGACCGTCCCTTCTCGACCAACGACGTCTCGGGAGTGTCCATGCACCACCGTTTTCTGGGCGCGGCCTTAGCCGTGCTCATGGCGGCCGGCGCGGTCGCCGTGTCCACATCGGACGCTGTTGCGGCATCGAGCACCACCTTCTACGCCGCCCCGGGCGGCCAGGGCTCGGCCTGCACGGCCGCCAACCCCTGCTCGCTGCTCACCTCGCAGGGCAAGGTCCGCAAGGCCACGCCGTCGATGTCGTCCGACATCACGGTGGTGCTGGCCGACGGAACCTACCGGCTGGACAAGACGTTCAGCCTCGACGCCGCCGCGGGCGACTCCGCGACCGGCGGCCACACCGTGACCTACCAAGCCGCGCCGGGCGCGCACCCGGTGATCAGCGGCGGCCAGCAGGTCAACGGCTGGAAGCAGGGCACGGGCGGCATCTGGTCGGCGAATGTGCCGGCCGGCACCGACACGCGGCAGCTCTACGTGGACGGCGTGCGGGCCAACCGCGCCTCCGGGCCGAACCCGACCGGCTTCAGCCGCACCGCCAGCGGATACACCACCTCCACCACCACGATCGCCGGCTGGCACAACCCGTCGGACATCGAGTTCGTCTACGAGGTCAGCTGGACCGAGGTGCGCTGCGGCGTCGCCTCGATCGCCGGCACCACCGTGACGATGAAGCAGCCGTGCTTCGACAACTCGACCAAGAAGCCCTACGGCGTCAACATCGACCAGCCGTCCTATGTGGAGAACGCCAAGGAGCTGCTCGACAACCCGGGCGAGTTCTACCTGGACAAGCCCTCGCACACGCTGTACTACATGCCCCGTGAGGGCCAGGACCTACGGGCCGCCGACGTCGAGATCCCGCGCCTGCAGACCGTGGTCTCCGGCACCGGTACGGTGTCCAATCCGTTGCGCGGCCTGAGCCTCAAGGGCATCACCGTCCAGTATGGAGGGTGGATCGAGTCCAGCGGTCCCAACGGCTTCTCCGAGGTGCAGGCCAACATGCGTCTCACCGGCCCGAGCGCCTGGGACCGGCAGGGTTCGTGCAACCGCTTCTCGCAGACCAATCCCGGCACCTGTCCGTACGGGAACTGGACCATGACACCGGGCAACGTGGTGTTCGACCACACCGACGGCCTGTCCATCCAGGGTGACACCTTCCAGCACCTGGGCGCGGCCGGCCTGCAACTGGGCCAGTACGTGCACAATTCGTCGATCACCGGCAACGTGTTCACCGACATCTCGTCCAACGGGGTCGAGGTCGGCAACGGTGCCGACGCCAATCCCGCCGACCTCAACGTGATACCGGCCGACAACACCATCGCCGACAACTGGGTGCATCACGTGGCCGTCGAGTACACCGGTGGGGTCGGCATCTTCCAGGGCTACACCCGGTACGACACCGTGACCCACAACCAGGTCAACGACGTGCCCTACAGCGGCATCAGCTCGGCGTGGGGCTGGGGTTGGAACCCCGGCACCAAGACCGAGGGCAACAAGATCACCAACAACCTGATCTTCGATCACCTCCAGACCCACATCGACGGCGGCGGCATCTACGTGGTCGGCCAGGAGGGCACCACCCTGGCCAACGGCCTGCTGATCAGCGGGAACGTGGTGCGCAACGGGGCCGGCTTCGGCCACTCCATCTACACCGACGGCGGCAGCTGGCACATCACCGAGACCGGCAACGCGGCGTTCGGCAACGACACGCACTCCTTCGGTGGTAGCAAGGAAGCCAACAACCCGTACGGCGACTTCCTGTACACCGACAACTACTACGAGGAGAACACCCCGGACTGGCCGGCCGGCGACCCCACGGATCTCGTGCTGTCCAACAACACCAAGGTGTCCTTCGACGGCACCGGCGTGCCCGCGGCCCTGCTGGCCAACGCCGGCCTTGAGGCGCAGTACAAGTCCCTGACCGCGGCCCCGGCCGGCACCGCCCCGAAGAACCTGGCCGCCGGCAAGCCCGTGCAGGCCCAGTTCCTCGACGGCAGCACCGCGCAGCTCCAGCCCGAGTCGCAGCTTTCCTATGCCACGGACGGAAATCCCGCCACCTACGTCCAGGCCAGCGGGCAGTTCAAGTGGCAGCTCGTGGTCGACCTCCAGAAGTCGCAGTCCCTGGGCTATGTGACGGTCGGCATGCCGCAGCCGCACTTCGCCACCGACTTCCACGTCGACGTCTCCACCGACGGCACGGCGTGGACCACCGTCGGTGCCGTGCACGGCAGCGGTTGGGGCACCGTCCCGGTCGACTTCGCCACCCCCGTGACCGCCCGGTACCTGCGCATCGTCACCGAGAAGCCCGACGACGGCGGCCAGCGCGGCGACCAGATGGCCATCAGCGAGGTCGGCGCCTTCGCCGCCTGCGCCGCCGGCCCCGACAACGCCGCACTGAACAAGCCCGCCCAGGCTTACTTCATCGACGGCACGCAGGCCCTCATGCAGCCCAACTCCACCCCGGCCCTGGGCACCGACGGCAACGCCGACACCTGGACCCAGGCCACGCAGCGCTACCGCTGGTCGTACCAGGTGGACCTGCAGAAGGCCCAGTCCGTCGACGTCGTGGCCCTGACCATGCCGGCCGACAAGTTCGCCACCCGGTTCCACATCGACGTCTCCCTCGACGGCTCCACCTTCTGGACCGTCACCCGCCGCGTCGACGCCGCCGGCGGCGTCACCGGCGTGCAGCTCGACCAGCCCGTCAGGGCCCGCTACATCAAGGTCGTCGCCGACCGCCCCGACGACGGCGGCCAGACCGGCGGCCAGATGGCCGTCAGCGAGCTGGCAATCTACGGCTCGAAGTAACCCCACCCCGCGAGTCCCGTTCTCGGGCAACCATGTGTCGAGTTTCGAACTCGACATTCAGTTGCCTGAGGAGAAAACGGTGGTGAGTGGGCAGGCCGATGACACCCGGCGTAGCCGGGTGTCATCGGCGGTGTGGTGTTCAGGCCGCCGCTGGTGGCTCGGCGTGCACGGTGTAGCCGATCGCCTCCAACTGCCGGATGAGTTTGCGGGCTCGACGCTGGGGATCCTCACGGCGGATGAAGTAGTCCACGCCAAGATCGTGATACGGCTGATCCCGCTCAAGCATGTAGAAGATCGCCACCAGGATGCTGTGCTCGACCGCGACCAGTGCCTTGCTATGGCCCAGCCTGGGTCGCAGCCGGGCGTACTGCGCGGCCAGGTAGGTGTTCTTGGCGCGGATCGCGGCCATCGCCGCGTTGTGCAGATAGATCCCCAGCCATTTCGGTCCGTTGCGGGTCTTGCCGGACCTGGACTTGCCCGCCGACTCGTGGTTGCCCGGGCAGACCCCGGCCCAGGACGCCAGCCGGGCGGCCGTGCCGAACACGGTCATGTCCACGCCGATCTCGGCCAGCAACCCCTGCGCGGTGCGCTGGTCAATGCCCGGGATGGTGTCCACCAGGTCGACCTGATGCGAGAAAGGGCAGATGACCTGCTCGATCTCGACGGTCAGGCTGGTGATCAACTCGTCCAGGAAGTCCAGCTTGGCCAGGACCGAGGACACAAGCACCGCGTGGTGGCCGCTGAACCGGCTGGTCAACGCCTCACGCAGAGCAGGGATCTTGACACGCAGCCTGCCGATCGCCAGATCGGCCAGGACCCCGGTGTCGGTGGTGCCCGCGACCAACGCGGCCAGCATGGCCCGCCCGGACTTGCCCAGGATGTCGCTGGCCACACTGGACAGCTTGACTCCCGCGTCTTGCAGGATCTTGTCCAGGCGTTGGGCCTCCCGGGTGCGTTCCTCGATCTGCGCCTTGCGGTACCGGGTCAGGTTGCGTAACTCCCGGATCGGCGCGGGCGGCACGAACGAGGGGCGGACCAGCCCGAACTCGATCAACTGGCAGATCCAGGACGCGTCGGCGGCGTCGGTCTTGCGGCCGGGGATGTTGCGCATGTGCCGGGCGTTGAGCAGCCACACCTGCATCGCGTCTTCCAGCATGTAGTAGGGAGCCTTCCAGTACACGCCGGTCGACTCCATGCCCACACGGGTGACCCCGTGGCCGGTCAGCCAGTCCCGCAGCACCAGCAGCCCGGGCGTGGTGGTGGCGAACGTGCCCTGATCCACCACTCCGCCGGGCAGATGGACCTCGGCCGCGATCACGTCCTTGTGCACGTCCAGTCCAGCGGCTCGCTGGACGATTCGTTCCATCACGCCACCTCCCACCGGTCGGGCTGTCCGGGGGAGCCTCGCTTCACAGACTCTGAGGATCGCGCTCAAGGCGGCAGTTCACGGCGCCCAAGGCTCCCGCGTCTAGCTGAGAGACGACCTCGCATGCGCCAAGGCAAGTCGACGTCAACCGGACAGCACTACCGAGTTTTCCCGAGCTCACGCCGGCCCGCCAGGGCCCCAACAGCTGAGAGCGGGACTCGCGGGGTGTCCAGCAGGATCTGGAACAGTTGTTCCAGGGTTTCGGCCAGGGTGGGCTCGTCGGCCTCGTTGAGGGCGGTGCTGCCGATCACCTTGCGCATCAACCAGAAGCCGTTGATCAACGCCAGCGCGATGGCCACGTTGGGGCGTGGGGCTCGGGAGACCTCCACCGCGTGTTTCTCGACGTGCTTCTCGATACCGGCACGGAGAATCTCGGCGGCACGAGGGTTGGCGGCCGAGCGCAGGGCCAGCAAGAAGGGGTCGAGGGTGTCGGCCTCGGGGGCGGTACGGCGCACCAGGGCCGAGGCGATGTCCCGGGCCAGGGTGCGAGGGTCGCTGCCCAGCACGGTCCGCTCGGCCACGGACACGTCCACGACCTCGGCGAACAACCCCTCCTTGGAACCGAAGTAGCGGTTCACGAGCATCGCCGTCACGCCGGCCGAAGCGGCGATCTCCCGCACGCCGACGCCGTCGTACCCGGACCGGGTGAAGGCCTCGACCCCGGCGCGCAGGATCGCCTCCCGCGTTGCCGCCGCATCCCGCCGATGAACCATGTCTACGAGTGTAGACTATGCTCAAGTCTACGGGTGTAGACATTAGCGGGAGTGATCATGGATCTGAAGCTGAAGGGCCGTCGCGCGCTGGTCACGGGATCGAGCTCGGGGCTGGGCGAGGCGATCGCCCGGCTGCTGGCCGAAGAAGGCGCCGAGGTGGTCGTGCACGGGCGCGACCGGCAGCGCACCGAGGCCGTGGCGCGGGAGATCGGGGCGTCGGTCGCGCTCGGCGACCTGGCCACGGATGCCGGCGCGGACGCGGTGGCCGAGGCGGCCGGGGAGATCGACGTGCTGGTGAACAACGCCGGCGCCTACGACACCGTCGGCTGGCACGAGTCGACCCCGCAACGGTGGCAGGACACGTACAACGTGAACGTGGTGGCCGGGATCCGCATGATCCACCGCCTGGTGCCGGGCATGACGGCCCGCGGCTGGGGCCGGGTGATCCAGATCGGCGGCGGCCTGGCCGTGCAGCCGATGGCCATGCAGCCGCACTACAACGCCACCCTCGCGGCCCGGCACAACCTCGCGGTCTCGCTGGCCCGGGAGCTTGCGGGCACCGGCGTGACGTCCAATGTCGTCGCCCCGGGCGCGATACTGGCCGAGGCGACGCGGGAGCTGCTCATCGGCCTCGCGCCCGGCCACGGCTGGGGTTCCGAGTGGGCGGAGATCGAGGCCAACTCGGTTCGCGACTTCGTGCCCAACGACATCGGCCGGTACGGGCGGCCCGAGGAGATCGCCGGCGCGGTGGCCTACCTCTGCAGCCCGTACGCCGACTACGTCAGCGGCGCGACGCTGCGCGTGGACGGCGGCGCGATCCGGTCGGTGGCCTGATTATCCTGGCCGAATGCTGGAGGCGTTGGGCCTGACCACGGCCGAGGAACGGGTGTACCGGGCGGTTGTCCTCGGACACCGGGCGCGGCCGTCGGAGATCGCCACGCAGCTCGACATAACGCCGTCAGCGTTATCCCCGCTGCTCGACGATCTGCTGGACAAGGGCCTGATCAGCCGGGTCGGCGGCCATTACGTGCCGGCGCCACCGGACGTCGCCCTCGGTCCGCTGCTCGTGCACGGCCAGGCCGAGCTGGAACGGGCGCGGGCCGCCGTCGGACAGCTGGCGGAGCAGTACCGCAAGGACGTGCGGCGGCGGGATTCCACGCAGCTGGTCGAGGTGCTGACCGGCGCGGAGGCGATCCGCCAGCAGGCGATGCAGCTCCAGCGCGAGGCGCGCACCGAGATGCTCTGGTTCTGCCGCACGAACCCCATCGCCATGACGTCGGCGGAGAACGAGGAGGAGTTCCGGGCCCTCGCCCGCGGCGTGCGCTACCAGGTCGTCTACGAGTCGGCTCTGCTCGGGGAACCTGGTGCGCTCAAGGGCCTGGCCGACGGCATCCGGGCCGGCGAGCAGGCGCGGACCGTGGACACGGTGCCGGTCCGACTGGCCATCGCCGACCGCAAGGTGGCGCTGTGCCCGCTCGGCGACGAGGCCGACGGCGAGCCGACCGCCGCCCTGGTGGAGGGAACCAGCCTGCTGACGGCGCTCATCGCCCTGTTCGAGAACTACTGGAACCGCGCCGCGCCAGTGCACATCGACGGCAACGGCGGTCCGCTCACCGCCGACGAGGCGCGGCTGCTGTCGCTGCTCATCGGCGGCGTCAGCGACAAGTCCATCGCCACACAGCTCCAGGTCAGCCAGCGGACCGTGCAGCGGCGGGTGCAGGACCTGATGCGCCGGGTCGATGTCCGCAATCGGATGCAGCTGTCGTGGCAGATCGGCAAACTCGGCTGGTTGGACGGCGCCGCCGGGCCCGTGGCGAGCCCGACGGCGTCCGATCAGCGCACTGCCAGGCGGTAGACGCCGCTGCTGCCCGTGCCGACGAACAGCCAGTCCCGGGTGGCCAGCAGCGACCGCACCTCGTGGTCGGGCAGGCCGGTCAGCTCGGTCCAGTGCTGGCCGTCGCCGCGGAACAGGCCGGAACTCGATCCCACGTAAAGGGATCCGTCCGTCCCGACGGTGACGGCATCGTAGTCGGCAGTGGGAACCCCTTGCGCCGCTGCGAAAGTCTTACCGCCGTCATGGCTGATCTTGGCCAGGCCGTCGCCGACCGCGACGACCTGCTGGCCGGCCACGGCGACGTTCTTCACGTTGCCGTCGAGGACCTTGGTCGCGGTCACGCCGGAATCGGTGCTGTGAAACAGACCCTTGGGCGTGGCGATCCACACCTCGTTGCCGGCTCCGGCCGCCACGGCCCAGGCACCCTCGGCACCGTCATATGCTTGCGGCGTCAGGGTTTTGCCGCCGTCCGTGCTGGTGTACAGGCTGGCGCCGGTGAGGTAGGTGGCGATGTAGAGCTTGTTCGGGTCGCTGGGATCCACGGCGATCGACCGCGACGACCCCGGCACCGGGCTGGTCTGCTGCTGCCAGCTGGTTCCGTTGTCGTGCGACCGCTCCAACCAGATGCACTCGTCGGGACAGAAGCCGATGCGCACCCGCACAACGTCCTTGCCCGGCAACGCCGCGACCCCGCCGATCACGTTGCCGATCGTCGCCGGCGCCTTGCCCGTCCAACCCCAGTCCTGGTAGCCCGTCGGGGGTTTCGCGGCCATCGAACTCGTCGAACGGTAGCTGTCCACCGAAGTGCCGGCGACCAGCGACGCCCCGGAGATCGTCATCGCGCCCACGCTCACGGCCGGCACGCCGATGCGACGGAACCGGGCCGAGTCGGTGGTGGTGTAGATGCCGGCGGCCGCGCTGATCACCAGCTCGTGCGGGCGGTCCGGGAAGCTGCCGAGATCGGCATACAGGTCCAGGGTCGGCAGCGCCTTCGGCTCGGACGTCCAGTGCCGGCCGTTGTCGTGGCTGACCCAGGTGTTCTTGCCGGCGTTCGGGCCGTCCGGCGACGGCTCCAGCGTCTGCGCCTGGATGTCGCCGCTCGGCGTGACGCCGAGGAAGCTCACCCAGTCCGTGCCCCACGGACCGGTCATCCCCCGCCAGCTCCGGCCGCCGTCGGTGGAGATCACCGCGCTGCCGTCACGTTCCTGCGACGCCACCACGAGCTGGCCGTGTACGCCCAGGTGCTCCACGAAGATGTCGCCCGGCACGGGCAACTTCGTCGTCTTGGACCCGTCGATGCGGAACACGGCGTTGTCCGTGCCGACGAACAGCGCACTGCCGTCGGCGACCAGCCGCTTCGCGCCGGCCGGCGAACCCGGCAGCAACGCCCAGTGCGCGCCACGGTCGTCGCTGGTGAACACACCGGCCACCCCGGCGGCGTAGACCCGGCGGCCCAGCACCGTGACGTCGGTGATGTCGGCCTTGTCGTTCAGCACCGGCCGGAACGTCTTCGCGCCGTCGGTGCTGCGGTAGATGTGACCCTGCCCGCCGCCGAGCTGGCTTGCCGCCACGTAGACCACGTTGGCGTCACGCGGATCCGCCGCCAGGTGCGTGCCGCCCACGCCCGACGCGAACGCGGTCGGCGGCGCCCAGGTGACGCCGTGGTCGTCGCTGCGGAAGACGGCGCGGGCCCCGTCCGGCAGGACGTAGAGTCTTGACGGCGCCGCCGGTGTGAACGCCAGATAGCCGCCGCTGGCGTTCGGGCCCATCGACAGCCACTGCGCTGATGGCCGTTGGGGGGCCTCCGCCGCGGTCGCCGGCACGGCCAGCGCCACGGAGAGCCCCATCGCGAGCAGTGCTCGTCCCCGGAATCGATGCATCTGCCCAGGATTGGGCAGTCGACGGCGCTTTGCCACCGGGCCGGCGTGTCCGAACCACGACACGTCGCAACTCCGCCACGTCGGCCCCGCTCAGTCCTTTGCGGACGCCGTGACCTCGGTGATCGCCCGTCCGAGGATCACCTGCTCGTCCTCGGGCAGCGAGCGGCCCGCGTGCACCATCTGCAACGCCGTCAGCAGCGCCACCCGGTCCTGCGCGCCGCCGAGGTCGCCCAGGTACGACGGCAGCAGCAGGCCCAGCGCCGTCAGATCGGCCCGGGCGCACAGCTTGGCCAGCAGTTCCTTGAGCGCTTCCGACTCGGACGTCGACCGGAGCCCCTTGGCCACCGCGTAGCGGATCCCGTCCCGATACGGCCCGGACAGCGCGTCGCCGCCGCAGTCCGCCGCCCGCTGGTAGTGCTCGCGGGCCTTGTCCGCGTTGCCCAGCTCTTCGTTCGCTCGGGCCAGGTTCAGATGCATCGACGGGTAGAAGCCGGCCACCCGCTCGTCGCCGACCCGGTCGGCCCGTTCCAGGCAGACCGTGTTCCAGTGCAGGACACCTTCGGGCGTGTCCTGGTGGCGGGCCACGTAGTGCGCCGCCACGCAGGCCTCGAAGTCGTCCGTCGCCGCCGCCCAGGCCTGGTGGAACAGCTCCCGCGCCTCGTCCGCCCGGCCCTGCGCCTCGGCCTGCATGCCTTGGCCGCACAGCTGCACGACCGGGTTGTTCGGATCCATGCCGTCTAGAGTAGCTAGACGGCCTCATGCCGTCTAGACGCGCTAGACGACTGCCTTGACCGTCCACTGTAGACGCTTCGAGGCCGCCCTATAGTGCTCGCGTGGCAGCACAATCCGGCGCGGACGACCGCCAGGGCATCCAGTCCGTCGAGATCGCGATGACCGTGCTCGACGCCATCGAGCGGGGACGGGGGCCGATGAGCCTGACCCAGATCGCCGCCGCCTGCGACATGGCGACCAGCAAGGCCCATCGCTACCTGGTCAGCCTCAGCCGCGCCGGGCTCGTCGCCCAGGCCCGCAGCTCCGGCCTCTACGACCTCGGCCCCGCCGCCCGCCGCCTCGGCGTCGAGGCCCTGCGCCGCATGGACGAGGTCGGCCTCGCCTCCGAGT
>NZ_KK037166.1:9822240-9843091 GCF_000568255.1 Kutzneria sp. 744 | reverse complement strand
TGCCGTCACCTGGCCGTATGGGGTGATCACGGTCCCGTGCTCGTGCGTTGGGAGTACGGCGTCCATCCGCTGCCCATCACCATCCGCATCGGCGCCACCATGCCCCTGACCACGTCGTCGGTGGGTCTCGTCTTCCTCGCCCACCTGCCTTCGGCGCTGACCTCTCCCCTCCTTGGCGACCACGACCCCGCCGGCGTGGCCGCCGCCCGGCAGGCCGTCCTCGACCACGGCTTCGCCCACACCAGCGAGGCCATGATCCCCGGCGTCACCTCCGTCGCCGCCCCGGTCCTGACGGCGTCGTTGCCCCTCGCCGTGGCCTTGGCCCTACCGTCCCGCACCGACGCCACGGAGCTGGCGGCAGTCACCGCCGACCTGGTCGAGACCACCACCCGCATGTCCGCCGAACTCGGCGGCGCCGCCTAGCCCTGCCCGCGCGCTCCACACCTTCGCGCCTCCACCGCCTTCGCCGCCGCGCGACGGCCGATACCCCTTTCGAGCCCGCTCCACACCTCTCCCCCAACCTCCTTCCGCCGCGCGCACCACCACTCCCCCCACCCCCTCTTTTCGCCACATGTGGCGCACAAGTGGCGCTGAAAGCGGACTGTGGCGCACACGTGGCATTTGCTCTCGCAAACAGGGAGGCAGCGGCTGCCACACGCGCTCCGCATGTGGCGCCTGGAGGCAAGTACGGAGCGCATGTGACGTTTGCCTTCGCTAAGCGGGGCCACGACAGGGCCGTCGGGGGTGGCTCACTCGAATCGAGCAGCGGGCGGGTCTCGACAGCGGGATTCACTACTCGTAAGCTCGCTCCACATTGGTGAATCCCAACGGCGGGAGGAACGGTCATGTCCACGAGCGTCGTCGAGGTGTCCGTCGAGCCGGTGCCGGAGGTGCGGGCCGACAAGGTGTGGTTCCGCTGGTGTGCCCGGCACCCGGTGGCGTCGGTGCTGGTCGTCGGGTTCGTCGCCACCCAGATGGCGACCACGCTGGGCTACTTCATGCCGGCGATCGGGCTGCCGGAGCTGCCCTGGCCGCTGCACAACGGCATCGTGGCGGCGCCGAACACACCGGAGGGCACGGCGGCCTCGTACGCGGTGGGGCAGTTCATGCACTACCTCGACGGCATGGCGTTCACGCTGGTGTTCGCCTTCCTGGCCCACCCGAGGCTGCCGTTCCGGGACACCGAGGCCGGCAACTTCCTGAAGGCGCAGGTGTTCTGCACGATCCTGGCGCTGATCGCGATCACGCTGCTGGTGCCGTTCATCTACGCCCCGGGCAAGGGCTTCGGCATCTTCTCGTTCGGCCACGGCTGGCAGTTCCCGTTCGCGGTGTGGCTGTGGCACCTGATCTTCGGCGCGCACATCGGCGCGCTCTACAACCCGGGACGGGTCCGCCGCCAGCTCATCGAGGACCGCGTTTCCGCCTGACCCGATCACGCGCCGAGAAGAGGAGAACCACCGTGCTGGGGAAGATCGCGCTTGAGGAGCACTTCGCGACCGAGGAGACGATCGGCGACTCGCAGCCGTACGCGCCGGCGGAGTCCTGGCCGGAGCTGCGGTCCCGGCTGCTGGACATCCAGGACCGGCGGGTGCGCGAGATGGACGAGAACGGCGTGGAGCTGATGCTCCTGTCGCTGAACTCGCCGGCGGTACAGGCCGTTCCGGACGCCGCCAAGGCGGTCGACCTCGCTCGCCGGGCCAACGACTTCCTGGCCGACGAGGTCGCGAAACGGCCGGACCGGTTCCGTGGCTTCGCGGCCCTGCCGATGCAGGATCCCGAGGCGGCGGCCGAGGAGCTGCGGCGCGCGGTCGTCGACCTCGGCTTCGTCGGCGCGCTGGTGAACGGCTTCTCCGAGGTCGACGAGGACGGCTCTACCACCCACTACGACACCGACGACCACCGGCCGTTCTGGGCCGAGGTCGAGCGCCTGGGCGTGCCGTTCTACCTGCACCCGCGCAATCCGCTGCCCCGGGACGCGCGGGTGTACGGGGAGCACCAGTGGCTGCTCGGCCCGGCCTGGGCCTTCGGCCACGAGACGGCCGTGCATGCCTTGCGGCTCATCGGCTCCGGCCTGTTCGACGCCCACCCCGGCGTGCGGATCGTGCTCGGGCACCTGGGCGAGAACCTGCCGTACGGCCTGTGGCGGCTGGACAACCACAACGCCTGGCACGGCCGGCGGGCGCCGGGCTACCGGGCGCGGCGGGCGGTGGCCGACTACTTCCTGGCCAACTTCCTGATCACCACGTCCGGCAACTTCACCACCCAGACCCTGGTGTCGGCCATCATGTCCCTCGGCTCGGACCGGATCCTGTTCTCCACCGACTGGCCCTTCGAGAACGTCGACCACGCCGCCCGCTGGTTCGACTCGGCCGCCATCAGCGAGACCGACCGCCACAAGATCGGCCGCACCAACGCCCTCCGCGAATTCAACCTCGCCCCCTGAACCCCGAGGGGTTCAGGGGCGGCGGTTCAGGCGCATGGCCTTGAGGCGGAGGCTGGGGCGGGTCAGGGCGCGGGGGTGGCGGAGGAGGAAGGTGACCTCGTCGAACAGGCGGTTCAGCTCCGGGTCGTGCACGGGTGGCCATGGCGACCTGGTTGTTGAACCACTGGCGGATCCGGTAGAAGCGCGGGTATGGCCCGGTGACGTGTGGCAGCTGGAGGTCGGCCCCGGTGGACAACGACCATGCGGCGTCGACGAAGACCTTCTGCCGCGCGAAGAATCCGCGGGCCGGCCGGGAAAGGTCCGGGATGCCGGTAGGTGCGCACGCCCTCGACGACCTCGCCAGAAACGGCGTGGGCGTACTCCGGCGTGAGCTCCTCGCGACAGACCCGGATCAGGTCCTCGATGGTCTGCCCCGGCCGGTGGTCCGCGTAGCCGGCGACCAGCACCAGCCACCGGTCGCCCTCGATCTGGCTGACCGAGGCGCCCGCGCTGGTCGACGACGTCTGCGGCGAGTAGGCGTTGAGCACGAAGGTGTACGGCGGTTCGTCGTCGCGGCGGAAGACGGCGCTGGCGTAGTTGAGGTCCACGGTCATGCGCTGCATCGGCGCCCGCTGCCAGCCAGCCTGCTCCAACCAGTCGCCCAGCCGGCTGGACCGGCCCATGGCGTCCACCACGAAGTCGGCCCGCTCCACGGTTTCCGCGCCGCCGGCCTCGACCCGGACGCTGGTCGCGGCGTCGCCGGAGAACTCGACGATGATCACCTCGTCGGTGCGGTCGGCCAGCACGCGGCCGGCCATCAGCCCGGCGACGCTGCCGCCCATCACCACGGCGCGGTCGAACAGAACGGGTGTGCCGGTGGGCGGCCGCGGATCGCTGAGCCGTTCGAACCAGGCGGAAGTCGACATGATGTTGTCCCCCAACGAATGCGACTCGACTACCCGCCACGTTACGCACCGCAGGCGAAACGTGACCGTTAGTTGCCCGCAAGGGCAGCAGCGAAGCCGCGATCTGTCGGACCCCCTGCGTAGACTCCGACGAATGGGAGTCAGCAGCGCCGTGTTCCACCGGGTCGTGGACGCGCTCGCCGAGGTGGAGAGCTCGCAGGCGCACGACTGGACCTCGTTCAGCGTGCGCGGCAAGCGGTTCGGCTACTACTGGCCGCGGACCGAGACCGTCGGCCTCAAGCAGACCATCACCGAGCAGCAGGCGCTGGTGTCCGAACGGCCCGAGGTGTTCGAGGAGCAGTACACCTCGGGCGGCTTCGGCTGGGTCGTGGTGTACCTGGACGGCATCGAGGCCGACGAGCTGGCCGAGCTGGTGTACGAGGCGTGGCGGCTGAGCGCGCCCGAGGAGCTGGCCGACGGCCTGCCGTTCGCCAAGGTGGCCAAGGCGCTGCCGCGCCGCCGGAGCAAGGTCAGCCGGTGAGGTCCTCCATGCCGATCAGCCCGTCCTGAATGGCCCGCTCCACCAACGCCGCCTTGGTCCGGGCGGGCCGGCCGGTGTTGGCGTACTTGATCCGCACCCGGTCGATGTAGGTCTCCACGGTTTTGATCGACACGCCGAGTTTGCCGGCCACCAGGCGTTTCGAGTCGGACTCGAACCACGCCACCAGCGTCTCCATCTCCCGCTCGGACAGCTGCGGGCGGCTGGGGCGGCGGTCGGTGCTGATCGCGCCGCCCAGCGACGGCGAGGTGTAGGGCAGGTCCGCGGCGGCGGCCCGGATCGCCGGGATGAGATGGTCGGGCCCCTCGGCCTTGGTGAGATAGGTGAACACGCCGAGGTCGAGGCAGGTCAGCACGGTGTCGCGGTCGGAGCGCTGGGAGTAGACGATCACCTGCCGGCCGGCGTCGACCAGCCGCTCCAGCTCGCGGAAGGCCGGCGGCCCGCCGAGCTGGAGGTCGAAGATCACCACCCGCGCCGAGGCGCCGGGCTCGGTCCAGGCCCGGCCGATCCGGCCGTCGGCGTCGATCAGCTCGACCGGGGGTGTGGCGGCCGCGCACCACGCCTTCACCCCGGCCGTGATCGCGGGGTGGTCGTCGATGATCACCGCGGTAATCAGCTCTGCCACGTCGCTTTCACCCACAGGCGGTCCTCGTCCTCAACGGTGGTGATCATCACGGCGCCGTCGGCCCGCGCGGGAATGCCCGCCGCGTCGCCGTCGGCGACCACGCTGACCGACACGCCCGAATCTGTGCCCAGAACCGTAACGCGCGCCCAATTCCGTGCGGTGCTCAGTACCCGCACCGGCGCCTCGGTCAGCCCTCGCCGCACGGCCAGGGACAGCCCGGGCCAGCTGCCCTGCGTCGACAGGTCGACCAGGACTCCCCGCCGCTCGGCCATGTCCACGCACGCCTTGAGCTCGTGCAGCAGGTGGTCGTCGACGTCGTCGATTCCGGCGAACAGCCGCCGCATGCGGGCGGCGGCGATGGCGCAGTCGCGGCGGGTCTGGTCGGCCGCCGGGTCGCGCGAGCCGTCGGCCAGGCCCGTGAGCAGCGGCCGCACCTCGGCTTCCAGCTCCAGCGAGCGCCGGCGACGGTCTTCGTGCAGGCGTGCCGCAATCGCCTCGGACGCCCGCACCGCCGCCTCCGCCTCGGTCGCGCGGGCGGCGGTGCGCGCGGCGTACCGGCACATCCACGTCGCCGCGCCGGCGGTGACCTGGAACGCGCCGATCGTCACGACGTCCGTGCCGACGTTGATCAGCACCAGCGGTGTCAGCTCGCCGCCGAGGGCGAGGTGCACGAAGTTGGTGGCGAAGTGCGCCGCCAGCACGGCCAGCAGCACGCCCAGGTGGTGGTCGACCAGCAGGATGACGGCGATCCAGCCGATGGCGTCGATCGGCCAGTTCGCGTAGCCCGGCACCTCGGCCACCGGGATGAGGGCGTTGACCAGCACCGAGATCGCCAGCGTCAGGCCGAGGGCGGGCCAGCGCCAGGCGCCCCACGACCGGCCGCGCACGATCAGCACGCCTTCGGTGGCCAGCAGCGCGATCAACGTCAGGTAGGCGGCGACGACCGGCCACGCGACGAGGTAGACGTCCAGGTGCGTGATCAGCGCCGGCAGGTCGAGCGCGGTCAGGTCGGCGGTGGCGATGATCAGAATGGCGATCCTGAGGCGTCCTCGCATCCGCTGCATGGTGTCAGCCACGATCCCACTCCAGCCGCACGGTGGTGCCCTCGCCCGGCGCGGAGGTGATCACGGCCCGGCCGCCGGCCGCGGCGAGGCGGTCGACGATGGAGTTGGCCACGCCGCGTCGCCGTTCGGGCACGCTCTCGGGGCGGAATCCCTTGCCACGGTCGGTGATCACCACCGATTCGACGGTGATCACCACCGTCGCCGAGGTTTCGCCGGAGTGCCGGATCACGTTGTTCAGGGCCTCCCGCAACGCGCCGCGGACGGCCGTGGCGATCTCGTGCGGCAACGGCAAGGCATCCGGCGCGGTCAGGTCGACGGCCACCCGGCTCGCGTGGATTACCTCCAGCAAAGCCGGCAACGCGTCTCCCTCGGCGACGTCGAGGTTCTCGCCGGCCAACGCCTCGAGATCCCGCCCAGCCTGCTCGCGAACCCACTGCCGGCTCGAACCGACCTCGCCCAGCCCCACCATCAGCAACGTTGTCGCCGCCGTGTCGTGGAGCATCGCGGCGTGCGCGCGTTCGTCGGCGCGGACGGCTTCCGCCACGGCGGCCTCGCGCCGCGCCGCCACCGCCCGGGATTCCTGCACGTCGGCCGCTCGCGCGGCCTGCACGAGAAGTGTGTTCAGGACACGGGAAAGGATCGCCTGCACGGGCGTCCACGCCCCGATCGCCGCCGCACCGACCCACAGGTCCGGCGCGGTCCACCACGCCCCGACCAGAAACGCCACGGTCACCACCGACGCCGACACCAGGCCCGACACCGGCTTGGTGTGCCACTGGTGGAACACGACGGCGACCGACACGAGCGTGATCACCCAGCCCTGGCCGTTGCCGACCGACAGCGGCGGCACGTCCACGGCTGCAACAACCCGACCACACTCAGCACCGCCACGTCGGCCCAGGCCAGGCCGGGCGGCGGCCCCTGCCACAGCCACCTCGCGTACAGCACGCTCCACGCCGAGACGGTGATCACGATCACCGTGGTCCGCAGCTCGTGGCCCGACGGGGCGGACATCACGCCCAAAAGGCCCCCGACCAGGGCGACGACCAGCCGCGCCACCGCCAGAATGCGCAGCGCGGCGCGCGTCAACTGTCCCTCGACCGACCCACGTGTGGGGTGTTCACCCGACATCATCGGCACGGAGTATGGCGCATCGTTGGTGTCGGACGGGGAACCGCTTGCGGGGGGACACCGGGGCGAGGAGCTGTCCGCGGGGGAGCAGTATCGAAGAGGGGAAGATGGGCTCGGCGAATCTGTGCGCCGAGCCCGTCTGACTTCCTACCCCTCGACGAGACCGGCCAGCGCCGACGGCAGCGTCCCCTTGCAGCACCCCCAGCCGTTGCGTGGCCCGGGTCAGCGCCACGTAAGCTCGGCCGCCCCACGCGGTCCGTCGGCCAGGATCCGGTCCGGATCCACCACCAGCACCGCGTCGAACTCCAGGCCCTTGGTCTCCGAGGCCGGCACCGTGCCCGGCGTCCCGGGCGGCCCGATCACCACGCTCGTGCCCTCACGGCCGGCCTCGTCCCGGACGAATTCCTCGATGGCGCCGGGAAGTTCGTCCGCGGTGACCTTCCGCGACCACGGCGCCACGCCCGAGGCGCGCACCGAGTCCGGCGGCTGGACGCCCGGCGCGAACTCGGCCAGCAGCGACGCCGCCACGGCCATGATCTCGGCCGGCGTGCGGTAGTTGACGGTCAGCGACCGGTAGGCCCAGCGGTCGGCCGCATACGGCTTCAGCATCTCCCCCCATGTGGTGGCGCCGTACACCGACCGGCGCTGCGCGAGGTCGCCGACGATGGTGAAGGACCGGTTGGGGCAGCGCCGCATCAGCACCCGCCAGTCCATTTCGGACAGCTCCTGCGCCTCGTCCACCACCACGTGCCGGTAGGTCCAGTCGCGGTCGGCGGCGGCCCGCTCGGCCAGGTCGCGGGTGTCGACCTCGTCCTGGCGCTCGGCCAGCGACATGGCGTTGACCACGTCCTTGGCCAGCAGCGAGAAGTCGTCGGAGATCTCCTCGCGGTCCATCTCCAGCATGCCCATGACGGCCTCGGCGTACTCGGCCGCCTCCCGCTGCGTGCGGGCCGCGACCGCCGCGGCCGCGCGGTCGGCGGTCTTGTCCCGGCCGAGCAGGTCCACCAGCTCGTCCAGCAGCGGCACGTCCGACACCGTCCACGCGTCGCCCTGGGCCCGGTACAGCGCGGGGTCCGCGCCGGCCCGGCCCAGCCGCGCCTTGGACTCGTACAGCGGCTGCAACAGGGACTGCGGGGTGAGCATCGGCCACAGCGCGTTCAGCGCGTCCGTGAACCGCTCGTTCTCGGCGAGCTGCTTGGTCAGGTGCCTGCGCTGGCTCTCCCACTCCTCCTTGTCGCTGCGGGACAGCCAGCCCTTGGTCAGCCGGCCCAGCGCCCGCTCGGTCAGCACGTAGGTGATGATGTCGGTGAACACGTCGCGGGCCTCGTTGTGCGGCAGGTCGGCGGCCCGCGCCTCCTCGATCGCCCACTCCGCGACCGAGGCGTCGATCCGCAGCGTGATGCCCGACAGCTCGATCGGGATCGGCTCCTCCGGCACCTGCTGGCGGTCGGCGATGGCCGCCTTGAGCACGCCCACGATCGCGAGCGAGCCCTTGACCCGCGCCGCCTCCGGCGTGTCCTCGGCGGTGACGCGCAGGCCCGGCACGTAGTCCCCGGGCGTCACGAACACCACGTCGGACTCGCCCAGCGACGGCAGGACCCGGCTGATGTGGTTCAGGAAGGCCGGATTGGGGCCGACCACGAGGACGCCGTGGCGTTCCATCCGCTCCCGCTGCGTGTACAGCAGGTAGGCGACGCGGTGCAGCGCCACCACGGTCTTGCCGGTGCCGGGGCCGCCCTCGATCACCAGCACGCCCGGGTTGTCGAGGCGGATGATCTCGTCCTGCTCGGACTGGATCGTCGCCACGATGTCCCGCATGCCCTCGCCGCGCGGGGCGTTGACCGCCGCCAGCAGGGCCGCGTCGCCGCTGGCGTCGTCGCCGGGGCGGCCGAGGTCCTCGTCGGTGAACTCGACGATCCGCCGGCCGCGGGTGTGGAACTGGCGCCGGCGGCGCATGCCCTCCGGGTTGGCCCCGGTGGCCACGTAGAACGGCCGCGACGCCGGGGCCCGCCAGTCCTGCAGCACCGGCCGGTAGTCGTCGTCCTCGTCGAACAGGCCGAGCCGCCCGATGTACAGGCGTTCGCCCTGCTGGGTGTCGAGCCGGCCGAAGCACAGCCCGTTGTCGGCGACGTCCAGGCGCTTGGCCTCGCGGCCCATCGCCCGCACCTCGTCGTCCCGCTCCAGCGCCGTGCCGCCCGTCCCCAGCAGCGCGGCCTTGTGCCGGGCCTTCACCCGCACGCGCTCGGCGTCCAGGCGCGCGTAGAGGTCGGCCACGTACTCCCGCTCGGACCGCAATTCGTCCTCGTACCCCTGAGTTGACACAAGCCCCTCACAGTGCCTAAACTGAAAACTAGAGTCGGCGGTACCGCACATCTTCGTGTGGACACGCCGATTTTTTATTGTCCATGCCGTGTCAACCCAGCACGATTTGTGCGGCCGTCGCCGCCCCATCGGTGGGAATTGTCGCAGCGATAGCGGCGGCCCTCTTCTTCGAGGCCAGGGCGGTGCCCAGCGCGTCGGCCAAGGATTCCACGGTCGGCGCCGGACCGTCGTGCGCCGCGCCGATGCCCAGCTCCGCCACCCGGCTCGCCCAGTGGGGCTGGTCCGCGCCCTGCGGCACCACCACCTGCGGCGTGCCGGCCCAGGCCGCCGTCACGGTCGTGCCCGCTCCCCCGTGGTGCACCACGGCCGCCGACCGGCGGAACAGGGCCTGGTGGTTGGCCTCGCCCGTGACGAAGCAGTCATCGCCGGCCGACTCCAGGTCGGCCCAGCCGCGGGACAGCACCATGCGGCGGCCGTGCCGGCGGACCGCCTCCACCACGACTTCGCCCAGGTCGGTCGCCTGGTGCATGGGCATGCTGCCGAAGCCCACGTAGACCGGCGGCTCGCCGTCGTCCAGGAACCGGGCGAGGTCCGCCGGCAGCGGCCGATCGTCCGGCAGCAGCCACGCCCCCGTCTGCACTACCTGGAGCTCGGCCTCGCGCCACGGGCTCAGCACCGGATCGGCCGCCAGCAGCGGCCGATCGGTGATCACGTAGTCGCGGACGTCGTCGACCTCCGGCAGGCCGAGGCGCGCCCGGTCGTTGTTGACCGCCGCCCCGAACAGGAGGTTGATGCTGTCGCGGTCCCAGTCCCACAGGGCCGGGATGTCCGCGCCCGCCGGGAACGGCCGATCGGCGGGTGGTGCGGCGACGGCAGCGTGAGCTGCTGGAACGTCGCGTAGACGTACCGGAGGCCCAGCTTCTCCGCCACCGTCCTCGCCCCCGCGCAGGCCGGCATGACCCCCGACGCCACCACCACGTCGGCCCCGTCGGCCGCCTTGAGCAGCACCTCGTGCTGGTTGGCGATCACCTCCGCCGCCCGCCGCGGCAGGTCCGGCGGGCCCTGCCTCGTCGCCGCCGGCCGCACCTCCTGCCCGAACGGCGCCATCGCCACGCCCATGCCGGCCAGCCGCCGCTCGAACTCCTCGTCCGGCGGCAGGCACACCGTCACGTCCGCCCCCTGCTCACGCAGCCGGACCGCCAGCGCCACCAACGGCTCCACGCCGCCGCGCGAGTCGAATCCCGTCACCACTACACGCACCTGGTTTTCCCCCGTTTTTCGCCGAGTACGACGGCGATTCTGCGGCAGGACCCGGGTCTTGCGGCAAGACCCCCGGTGCGCTATAAGTTGATAGTGGCGGGGAGATCCCCGCCCTTATTTTTGGGCAAATTCCAGCAGATCCGCGTTCAGGCGCCGGGTGTGCGTGAGAAACAGGGCGTGCGCCGCGTCGGTGTAGACCGTCAACTCCGCCCCGGGGATCAGCCCCGCAGTGACCCGCCCGCACAGGTCCAGCGGCGCCGACACGTCGTGCTCACCGTGCACCACCAACGCCGGCACCGTGATCTTGGGCAGCTCCGGCCGGAAGTCGGCGGTCATGTTCGTTTCCACGCAACCGATCGCCGCGTGCAGGTCGACGCTCATGCACTCCCGGACCACCCAGTCCTTGGTCGCCTGGGGCAACTCCCCACCGAAAAACGGCTCGGCGTTCTCCTCGACCCACCCGCCGAAGTCGGTCCGCAGCCGGGCCAGCAACTGGTCGCCGGCGGTCGCCGGAACGCCGTCCGGGTTGTCGGGCCGCTGCCGCAGGCACGGCACCGTCGAGCCGACCAACACGATCTTCGCCACGCGGCTCTCGCCGTGCCGGGTCAGGTAGCGCACGATCTCGCCGCCGCCCATCGAGTGCCCGACCAGCGTGACATCGGTCAGGTCGAGGTGCTCGATCAGCGCCGCCAGGTCGTCGGCCAGCGTGTCGAAGTCGTAGCCCGTGCCGGGGTCGTCCGACCGGCCGTGGCCGCGACGGTCGTAACCGATCGCACGGAAACCGTTGTCCGCCAGGTGGTGCATCTGGTACTGCCACATGCTGCTGCTCAGCGCCCAGCTCGTCACGAACACCACCGGCCGGCCGGCGCCCTGGTCGCGATAGAAAGTCCCGTTCACGTAAGGCATCTTGTCCCCCTTGTTCTCGTTGACGAGGGCAATCCTGCTGGGGGACGGCCGGTTTGGCGATTACGTCTCGGGTAACGGGTCCCGCCCGATGGCCAGGCCGATGATCGTGATCACGGCGGTGACGGCGACGTAAGCGGCCAGCGCCGGCCAACTTCCGGTCCACGCCAACAGTGCCGTGAACAACAGCGGGGCGAGGGCGCCGCCGATGACGCCGGCGAGGGTGTAGGCCAGCGAGCTGCCGGTGTAGCGCAGCCGCACGGAGAACTGCTCGGCGACAAAGGCGCCCTGCGGGCCGTACATCGCGGAGTGGATCAGCAGCGCGACGATCACGCCGACGAACACCCACAGCACGGATTTCCCAGCCACCGCGGGGAAAAAGATGAGCGGCCAGATCGCGGCGGCGATGGCGGCGACGAGGTAGACCTTGCGACGGTTGACGCGATCCGACAGCGCCCCGAAGGCCGGAATAGCCACCACCTGCAACGCCGAACCGACGAGCACGGCGGCCATGCCGACGGCGCGGGGCATGCCGAGCTGCTGGATGTAGGTGAGCACGAAGACCGTGAACAAGGCGTAGTGCACGTCGGGGCAGACCCGGGCCAGCACCGCGGCGAGCAGCCCTTTCCTCTCCTGCTTGAACAGTTCGGTGACCGGGGCGCTCGGGCGTTCGTTGCGCTCGGCCAGCTCGCGGAAGATCGGCGTCTCCTCCAGCCGCACGCGGATCCACAGGCCGAAGGCGATCAGCAAGGCGGACAACAGGAACGCCACCCGCCAGCCCCACGACTGGAACTGCTGCTCGGTCAGCGCGACGCCGAGGATGGCCAACACGCCGTTGGCCAACAGGTTTCCGACCGGCGGACCGACCTGCGCGGCCGAGGCCCAGAACCCGCGCCGCTCCGGCTCGCCGAACTCGCTGGACAGCAGCACCGCGCCGCCCCACTCGCCGCCGATGCCCACGCCCTGCACGAAACGCAGGCACACCAACAGGATCGCCGCCGTCCCGCCGATGTCGGCGTAGGTCGGCAACACTCCGATGAGGACGGTCGCCAGGCCGGTGAGCAGCAGAGTGCTGACCAGCACCCGTTTCCGGCCGATGACGTCGCCGAGCCGGCCGAACACCACGCCGCCGAGGGGGCGGGCGACGTAGCCGACGGCGTAGGTGGAGAACGCCAGCATGGTCGCGGTCAGCGGATCGCCGCCGGGGAAGAACAGCGTGCCGAAGATGGTGGCCGCGGCGACCGAGTACGCCGCGAAGTCGTACCACTCCAGGGAGGTCCCGGACAGGCTCGCGGCGAAGGCCCGCCACAGCGCCCTTCGGTCAACAGCGGTGTCAGCCATGTGGCATATTCTATGTATACAAGATGCATGCGCAAGGGAGAAGTCGTGAGCGAACTGACATTTGAGCTGGTCAACGGCCAGAAAGTCACCGTGTTCGTGCGGTCCGCGCTGAACGGTGGCTACGCCGGACGCAGCCAGGACGACGTCGCCGCGCACGTCGCCGAACTAGCCGAACTCGGCGTGCCCGCGCCGACCACCACCCCGTGCCTCTACCCCGTGGCGCCCTATCTCGTCAGCCAGGCCGACTCCGTGCCCGCCCAGCACGGGCACACCTCCGGCGAGGCCGAGTGGGCCATGATCGTCACCCATGACGACGTGCTGCTGACCGTCGCCTGCGACCACACCGACCGCGACCTCGAAGTGCACGGCGTCGCCTGGAGCAAGCAGGCCGCGCCGGACATCGTCGGCCGGCAGGCCTGGCGGCTGTCCGACGTCGCCGACCGCATCGACTCCCTGACGCTCACCGCCTGGGTCAGCGACGGCGAGTCGTGGACCGAGATCCAGCGCGGCACCCTCGCCGAGCTCCTCACCCCGCAGTACTGGCTCGACGCGCTGCGCTCCCGTGACCTGCTGGAGCCCGGCACCGTCCTGTTGTCCGGCACCATCCCCATGCACCCCGGCGTCGACCAGTTCGGCGCCTCCTGGCGCGTCGAGCTGGGCGATCCCGCCACCGGCGCCGTCATCCGCTGCCAGTACGACGTCCGGCGCCTGCCGGATCCGGTCGCGTAAGCGCGTCCTTTCGGGCGGCCGGAGTACCCGGGCCCCGGCCGAGGCATCATCATCATTCTCGACCCCGACGACTCTGGAGCCGAGATGGATCTCAAGCGCTTCTTCTTCCGGCAGGCGCGCAAGGCCGAGGTCGGCGCCTTCCACGCCGTGGAGACCAAGGTGAAGGCGGCCAGCACCACCGCCCTGGTCACCAGCTTCGTGATGGACCTGGTGGCCAAGTACGTGTTCCCCGACGGCGTGCCCGGCTGGGCCACCGCCGTGATCAGCGGCGCCGTGGTCGGCGGCCTCACCTTCGCCGCCGGCTGGCTGGCCAAGCACACCCCGCGCCTGCCGGCGGAGACCGCCACCACTCCCCCGGCGGCCCCGGCCGCCTAGATCGCGTCCAGGGCGCGCAGGAACGCCTCCTCGCTCACCACCGCCACGCCCAACTCCCGGGCCTGCTTGGCCTTGCCCGACAGGGAGTCCGGGTCGGCGGCGGCGACCACCCTGGTCTTGCCGCTGACCGATCCGGTGACCCGCAGCCCGGCGGCCACGGCCCGTTCGACGATCTCCTCCCGGGCCCGACGCATGGTGCCCGTGAGCACGATGCGGTCGCCGGGCCGCAGCACGAGGCCGCCGACCGTCACCTTGGAGTCCCCGGTCTTCTCCTGCGCGAGCACCCGCTCCGCTTCAGCGGCGTCCAGCCCGAGCAGCGTCGCCACCGTCTGCACGTCACGGCGTTCGTCCTCGGTCAGCACGCCGTCCGCCCACGCCGCGCGGGCCAGTTCGCGCAGGTAGCCGTGGTGCACCGCGAGCGCCTCCGACCGGTGTAGGCCGAGGTCGTCGGCCAGTGCGATCAGCGCGTCCGCCTCCGACGCCGAGATCCGCCGGTCCAGCAACGCCGCGTCCAGCATGGCGAAGTACGCGTCGACCATCGGCTCCTCGTCGCGCGGCATCCGTTCCACCAGCCGGGCCAGGAAATGCGGTTCGACCTGCCCGATCGGCGTGCGCCGGAACGGCGCGACAACACCTGTTGTCAACGCCGGCCACGGCCAGCCCACGGTGCGTCGGTGCTGCTCGGTCGTCCGCACGGCTTCGGGGCGGGTGGTCAGGATGTGCCGCAGCAGGGCCGCGGCCGCCATGGCGTCGTCCCTTGCCGTGTGCCAGTTCATCTCCGGCAGCCCGGCCGAGGCGCAGCAGTCGATCAGCGATCGCCCCGACCCCGGCAGCGCCTTGCTGGCCGCCCGCATCGTGCACAGGCCGCCCAGCGGCTCCAGCGGCGCCTCGATGCCCACCCGCTCGAACTCCGCCCTCAGGTGCATCGCGTCGAACGGCCAGTTGTGCGCCACCGGGATCCGGTCGCGCAGCCGCTCGACGATGTCCCCCGCCATGTCCGCGAACCGCGGCGCCCGCCGCGCGTCGGCGGCCCGGATCCCGTGGATCGCCTGCGGCCCGAGGTCGCGTTCCGGGTTGAGCAGCGTGCACCACTCGTCGGTCACCGTGCCGTCCGCGTCCACGTGGATGACGGCGATCTCCGCGATCCGGTGCCGGAAACCCGGCAACAGCCCGGTCGTCTCCGTGTCGATCACCGCGTACGTCACAGCGGCAGGCGCTTCGCCTCGGCGGTGAGCACGGCGGACAGCCAGGAGGGCGGCAGCGGCTCGGGAGCGCCGTGGGCCGCGCGGACGGGCCGGCTCCGGCCCTTCACCTGCTCGGTCTCCAGCCACAGGCCCACGAGCCAGCGCAGCAGCCGGGACGCGGTCTGTGCCGCCGCCTGCGCGGCGGTGGCGCGGGAGGTGGCGTGGGAGGTGGCGTGGAGGGCGGACAGCTGCCGGAGGGCGTCGAAGTCGGGCGGAATCACGTCGAAGTCACGGATCCAGTGCATCGGGCCGTCCAGGCGGGCGAACGCGTGGCGGCGGGCGACGGTCTCGCGGAAGCTGTCGATCGGCGAGAAGACCTGGGCGGTCCACCAGGGGCCGGTGTCGAGGCCGGCGACGCCGGTCAACCGGGTCATCAGCACGGGCACGTCCTCCGGGTCGCGCGAGGTGATCGCGCGCCGCTCCAGCAGGGCCAGCACGCGGCGTGCGGCCTCGACATCGCCGAACACCTCGGCCTGCGGGAAGGTCCACCAGCCGGTGGGCGAGCCGTGCGGATCGACGTGCCAGATCACGATCTCGTCGCCGGCCGCACCCGGCCCCAGCGCCACCACCGCGCTGCCCGGCGCGGACAGCTCCGCCGGCGCCGCGCCGACGACGGCGATGTCGTCGAGCACTTCGGTCATGGTCCCCTCCACACAGATCAAGAACGACCATCCATCCGTCAAACGACACGGAGCGTTACATTCCGCAGGTCCAACCGACCGGGAGGCCGCACGGGCGTTGCTCCGACCGCTACCCTCTCTCCCCGAAAGTTGACGGAGGAGCTGATGTGAGGCCGTTAGGGACGTCCGACCCGGTGGCAGTGGGCCAGTACCGGACCATTGCCCTGCTGGGGCGGGGCAGAACGGGTCGGGTGCTGCTGGGCGTCGCGCCGGACGGGCGGCTGGTGGCCCTGCGGCTGCTGCATCCGGCGCTCGTGCGGGACGAAGGGTTCCGCCGCGAGGTGATGACGGCGCGTGAGGTCACGGGCCCGAACACCGCGCCGATCGTCGACCGGGATCTGGACGCGCCGGTGCCGTGGGTGGCGACGGTGTTCGTGGCCGGTCCGTCGCTGCGGCAGGCCGGCCGGCTGCCGGCGGAGTCGGTGCTGGTCCTGGCGGCGGGCATGGCGGCGGCGCTGGCCGAGATCCACGGCGCGGGCCTGCTGCACCGCAACCTGAACCCGGCCAACGTGCTGCTCGGCGAGGACGGCCCCAAGGTCGTCGACTTCGGCCTCACGCACGGCCCCGGCCTGGCCGGTTCCCCCGGTTTCATCGCGCCGGAGCAGGCGGCCGGCCAGCCGTCGTCCTGGGCCAGCGACATCTTCGCCTACGGCACGGTGCTGTACACGGCGGCGACCGGCAGGAGCCCCTTCGCGGCGGGCACGCCGCAGCAGACGCTGACCAACGTCATGCAGCTGGAGCCGGATCTCACGCCGGTGCCGGACACCCTGCGCTGGATCATCGGCCCCTGCCTGTCCAAGGACCCGGCCCGCCGTCCCGCGCCCGGCCAGATCCTGGAAGCCATCGGACACCAGCAGATCCACCCGTGGCCGCAGGCGGTGCAGGACATGATCGCCCGCCGCAAGGCCGAGGCCGCCCGCACGGTCAGCGAGCCGCCGACGCCGGGCACGCCGCCGCCGACCGTGGAGACGCCGGAGGCGCGGCGCAAGACCGCCACCATCGTCGGCGCGGTCATCGTGTTCACGGTCTTCGTGACGGCCCTGGCCGGTGTGCTGCTGGCCTTCGGCGGCGGCCCCCGCACGGACGCGGCGACGACCACCAGCAAGGCGCCGCCGGTGACGACGCAGGTCCTGCCGACCACGACAACGACGACCACCACGACCACAACCACCACCACCACGACGACGTCCGCGCTGACCGCCCTCCAGGCCGGCGTATGGTACACGATCACCAATACGGCGACCGGCAAGTGCGTGGACGCGTCCGGCGGCGGCCGGAAGGACGGCACCCCGGTGGTGTCGTACAGCTGCGCGTCCGGCAAGGACAACCAGCAGTGGCAGTTCATCCCCACCGCCAACGGCTTCTTCCGGGTCGCCAGCCGCCGCGCCCCGGCGCTCGGCCTTGACGTCGAGGGCGGCGCGGGAGCGGTCGCGGACGGCACGCACGTGCAGCTCTGGACCTACGGCGGCGGCACCAACCAGCAGTGGAAGCCCGTCGACCAGGGCAACGGCGCCTTCGAACTGGTCGCCCAGCACAGCAATGCCTGCCTGGACGTGACCGGCGGGTCGAGCGCGGACAACACCCGGTTGCAGCAGTTGCAGTGCACCGGCGGGCCCAGCCAGCTTTTCGCGGTGGCACCAGCACAATAGAGGCCATGACTCCAGACGTCGTCGAGTTGCTGCGGACGGGCCGGTTCGCCGAGGTCCACGGGCTGCTGGCGCCCCAGCTGCGGCCGCTCGCGTCGCCGGAGGCGTTGGAGGCGGCGTGGACGGCCGCGCTGGCCGAGAACGGCGCTCTCACGTCTACCGGCGCGCCGGTCACCGAGCAGGGCGTGACGCGGGTGGTGCTGGAGTTCGAGCGCGGGCGGATGACGCTGGTGACAGCCGAGGGGCCGGACGGCCTGGCCGGACTCCAGCTGGCCCCGGCCAGCGCCTCGGAGCCGATGGCACCGTGGGAGCCGCCGTCCTATGTGGACACTTCTACATTCGAAGAGCAGGACGTCGCGTTGTACGGGGTGGAAGGCACGCTCAGCCTGCCCTTCGTGAGCGGCCCGGCCCCGGCGGTGGTGTTGCTCAGCGGCTCGGGGGCACACGACCGTGACGAGACGATCGGGCGCAACAAGCCGCTCAAGGACGTCGCGTGGGGCCTGGCCAGCCGGGGCATCGCGGTGCTGCGCTTCGACAAGGTCACGTACGGGATGACGTCGGCCCCGGCCGATTTCACCGTGTACGACGAGTACGCGCCGGCCGCACTGTCGGCGTTCGCGCTGCTGCGGGAGCGTGCCGACATCGGGCCGATCTACCTGCTCGGCCACAGCCTCGGCGGCACGATCGCGCCCCGCATCGCCGCCGCCGAACCGGCGATCGCCGGCCTGATCCTGCTGGCCGGCGCGGCACAGCCGCTGCACTGGGCGACGGTGCGCCAACTCCGGTACATCGGCGCGGCCGAGACGACGATCGAGGCCATCACGCAACGGGCGCAGATGGTCGACAGCCCTGCGCTTTCCGCCAACACCCCCGCCACCGAGCTGCCGTTCGGCGTGCCCGCCCCGTACTGGCTGGACCTGCGGGATTACGACGCGCCGGCCACCGCCGCCCGCCTGGACGTGCCGATGCTCATCCTCCAGGGTGGCCGCGACTACCAGGTCACCGTCGACGACGACCTCGCGCTGTGGCAGGCAGAACTAGCGGACCGTCCCAACGTGACGGTCCGGGTGTACGAGGCCGACAACCACATGTTCTCGCCGGGCAGCGGCCCGTCGACGCCGGCCGAGTACGAGCCGGCGCAGCACGTGGATCCCGAAGTGGTGGCCGACATCGCGGACTGGCTCACTGGCTGACCAGTCCCCCGTCGACGGCCAGCGCCTGCCCCGTCACGAAGGACGCCTGGTCGGCCAGCATCCACGCCGCGGCCTCGGCGATCTCGCGTGGATCGGCCGGGCGGTTGATCGGCTGCATGGCGGCGATCTGTGCCTCGGTGACCGCGCCGGTAGCCACGACCTGGTGGTACATCCCGGTTTTCACCGTGCCGGGGCAGATCGCGTTCACGCGGATGCCCTGCGTGGCGTACTCCAGCGCCGCCGCCTTGGTCAGGCCGATGACGCCGTGTTTCGCCGCCACGTAAGCGGAAAGCCTGAGCCCCATGCCGACCAGGCCGGCGGTCGAGGAGGTGTTCACGATCGCCCCGCCGCCGATGGTCAGCATGTGGCGGATCTCCGCCCGCATGCACAGCCAGACGCCCATCAGGTTGGCGTCCATCACACGGTCCCAGTTGGCCCGGGTCGACTCCGCCACCGACTCGAACGCCCCGTCCACGCCGGCGTTGTTGAAAGCCCCGTCGAGCCGGATGTAAGCGTCGACCACCGCCTCCACCATGGCCGTCACGTCCTCCTCTTTGGACACGTCGGCCACGAAGGGCAGGCCGCCGAACAACTCCGCGGTCACCTTGCACGTGTCGCCGTTGATGTCGACGAGCAGCAGCCGCGCCCCGTGTCCGGCGAACACCTCCGCCGCGGCCCGGCCGATGCCGGAGCCCGCTCCGGTGATCAGCACCGACTTTCCGTCAAGCATGGGTCACCTGTTTCTCAAGTGGACGGTCATGGGCAGCCGGTCGAGATGCACGATGCTGCTGACCACGGTCCGCGGCCGGCAGCGCGCGGGCAGCGTGAGCCGGCGGTCGGCCACGATCGCGGCAAGGGTGATCTTCATCTGCGTCCAGGCGAAGTGGTCGCCGATGCACAGCCGGTTGCCCAGGCTGAACGCGCGCTGCATCTCCTCCGTCGCGGCGTCGCCGAGCCAGCGATCGGGATTGAACCGCAACGGTTCCGTGAAGATCTTGCCGTTGCGGTGCACCGCCGCCGGGCTGTAGATCACCTCGCTGCCGGCCGTGATGTCCACTCCGCCGAGGGTCGTGGGCCGCACGGCCCTCCGCATCAGCAGCCACAGCGGATGGTGCAGCCGCAGGGTTTCCTGCACGAAGGCGTCGATGAACGGCATCCGCTCCGGATCGCCACCGGCCGCGTCGACCTCTTCTTCCATGCGCCGCCGCAGATCCGCGTTGGCACCCAGCTCATACAGGGCCCAGACCAGTGATCAAGGCGCTGGCGACCTCGCGAACCTCCGTGCCGGGCGTCAGTTCCGCCCGCCACTTGGCGCAGATCACCGCCGTCATCATGGCCAGCTCGGTGGTGGCGAAGATCTTGCCGATGCACTGGTAGGCCCCGGCCGCGAACGGGATGTAGGCGTTCTTGGGCAGCTTCGCCGCGTTCTCCGGCAGCCACCGGTCCGGATCGAAGCGCTGCGGGTCCGGGAACCAGCGGGCGTCGTGGTGCAGCAGGTACGGGCTGTAGATCATCTCCGCGTCGGCCGGGATGGCCAGGCCGCCGGCCGACGTCTCCTTCAACGTCCGAGTCAGCTCGCGCATGCCGTGCTTGATCGCCTCCGCCGTCTCTTCTGTTGCCGTGAAACGGAACAGGCTGCGGGTCAGCGCCGTCAGCGCCAAGTCGTCCATCGCCTCGTCGGCCTGGACGACCTCGCCGTCATGCCACTTCTGGACCGCTTCCTCCGCCGCCGTGCGCATGATCGTCGAATATTCGACGAGGCGCTCCCGGCTGAACACCGGTTGCAGCAACGTCCGCAGCCTTCGGTGCTCATCGACCGAGGCCGTCGCGATGCCCTCGCCCAGGCCGGGCTTGAGCCGTTCGAAGCACAGGCCCCGCTTGTAGTCGATGTCGCCCGGCACCAGCACGTCCCGCACGGCGTCCGGATGCGCCACCACGTACACCGGAAGTGTGCCGAACCCGATCTTCACCACCGCGCCGTATTTGGCCAGTCCTGGCAGGAATCCCAGCGGTGATCGCTGGATCGGCACGATGTGCCCCAGCAGCGGCCACCCGCCCGACGCCTCCGGCGGGCCGCCGACCGCTTGGCACCCCACGAGCGAACGTTCGACCACCCCCACTCGGACACCCCCCGTTACCCGACCAGAACCACCCCCGCGAGTCACGCTCTCGGACACACCGAATGTCGGTTTCGGACACAACCGAGCCTCGGGTCTCACCTATGCCCGAAACCGTGTTTCGGTGTGCCCGAGAGCGGGACTCGCCGGGTTCGCTTGACTCGGCGAAGTGTGAGTGGTTTATTACTCCTATGCCTCGGACGCGACCACGAACGCTCTCCACCTCGGAGGAACGAAGGGAGACCGTGCTGCGCACGGCCGTCGAGACCTTCGCCAGCCGTGGCTACTACGGCACCACCACCACCGAGGTCGCGACTCGAGCCGGCATCTCGCAG
>NZ_KK037166.1:9790988-9821349 GCF_000568255.1 Kutzneria sp. 744 | reverse complement strand
GCCCAAGGCCTTCCACCGCCGCCTGCGCGAGGACCTCACCGCGGTCTTCGCCCTCCTGGCCGACGGAACGCTCCGCCCGCAGGTCGCCGCCGAGATCCCCCTCGCCGAGGCGTCGGCCGCCATGCGGCTGGCCGAGTCGGGCACCGTCACCGGCAAAGTTGTCCTGGTGCCGTGACTCGACGGAAGGTAGGAGGCATGGCGCCCACCACGCATCTGGTCCACGTCTTCCCCGACGGCCCCGGCGGCGGCAATCCCGCCCCGATCGTGCTCGACGCGGACCCCATGTCGGACGAAGAGATGCGGGAGGTGGCCCGCACTCACGGCCAAGAGTCGGCCTTCGTCCTCAGCGCCGAGCCGCCGTTCGACTTCGCGCTCCGGTTCTGGGTGCCCAACCACGAGATGCCGATGTGCGGCCACGCCACCGTGGGCGCCGTCCACACCCTGCACCGCCTCGGCCTCCTGGCCAAGGATCGGCTCACCATCTCCACGCCGTCGGGCCCCGTCGACGCCCTGATCACCGACGGAAACGTCGAGATCAGCCAGCCTCAAGGGACGGTCGCCACGGTGCCGACAACAGATGTTGTCAACGTCCTGGGCATCACCGCAGCCGATCTGGCGCCCTACCCGATCCAGAACGCCAGCACCTCCCGCGTGAAGACCCTGATTCCCTTGGCCAGCCCGAAGATCCTGGACGGATTGACGCCCGACTTCGCCCGCGTCCGAGAGCTGTGCGACGAACTGGGCTCCACCGGGCTCTACCCGTACGCGCAGTCGGGCGACCAGGCCTTCGACGCCCGGCAGTTCCCCCGCTCCTCCGGCTACCCGGAGGATCCGGCCACCGGCATCGCCGCCGCAGCCCTCGCGTACGGCCTGCTCGAAAATCGGCTGATCGACCCGGAACGCCCCATCCACGTCCGTCAAGGCCGCGCGATGGGGCGCCCGTCCCGGATCACCCTCCGCCTCACCCCCACCAACCTGTGGCTCGGCGGCGCCGTCAGCTAACAGGTTCCGTCGACGGCAGACAGCGCACCACCGGTCAGATAGCCCACCACGACCCCGTCGACACACTCGTTCCCCAGGAAAGCCCCGTGGTGAAAGGCCCCCAGCTGCGTCACCATGCGCGACCCCGCCAACGCCCGATGCATGGCCAGCTGACCCGGATACGGCGTCACCGGATCTCCCTTGGCGGCGACCATCAACACTGGAAGTCCATTGTGGACGACAGTGGGCCCCTCGATCGGCTGCACCGGCCAGAAGGCGCACGGCGTGAGGTTCCGGGTCACCGCCCCGAAGACCGGCTCGGACGCTCGATGCGCCTCGATGTCACGGTCGTAGACCGCTGGATCGTGCGACACGGCCCGGTCGGCACAGAGGAACGGAGTCCCCGCCTGGGCGCTCACGTCGTCGCCTCCGCCGTGCGCGGCGGCCAGCTGCGCCGCCAGCCGATCGGTCACCGTCGGCGATCCGTCCCGCAGCTGGCGAATCTCCGTCGCGAGCTCGGTGTAATCCTCCGCTGCATCGCTTGGAACCACGCTGTACAGCAGATACGGCAGCACATGACCATCCACTGTGTACCCTCCGGCCTTCACCGGGCCGCCCCCGACAAGCCGGTGCACCGTCCCCAGCACGTCATCGGCCGTCTCGCCGATGCCCTGTTTTCCCGCCGCCCACTCGGCGAAGTGGCGCAGCGCCGCTTCCATGGCCGGCCCCTGGGTGGTGAAGAACCCCGGCCCGTAGAGATCGGGGTCCACCGAGCTGTCCAGCACGAACCGATCCGCGTGCGCACCGAACATCTGCATGTACACGGCACCCAGGTACGTGCCGTACGAGTCCCCGTAGTACGAGATCCGCTGCTCCCCCAACGCTACCCGGATCGCGTCCATGTCCCGCACCACGTTCCGTGACGTGGCGTACGGCAACTCGCCCAAATGCCCGCGCACGCACTGCGCGGCCAGCTTCGCCTCGAACGCCACACTTTCCTTGTAGCTGGTCAAAGTCGGTCCCGCCGACTGCTGAAACGTCGCCGTCTGCCACGGGCACAACAGCGGCCCGCTCCGTCCGACGAACCGCGGATCGAAGCCGATCAGGTCGTACACGGCGCCCAGGGCCGGCGAGAACGTCCCCAGCACCGCCAGTTCCAGCCCGCTGGACCCCGGACCGCCGGGATTCAGCAGGAGAACGCCGCGCCGATGCGTCGGATCCGTGGCCTTGACCCGGGAAAAGGCCACGGACATCTTCCGGCCGTCCGGCCGCCGGTAGTCCATCGGCACCACGACCTCGGCGCACTGCGCGCCGTGACTGTCGAGCTCCTGGCCGATCGCGTCGTCGGGCCCGAGCGCACATCCGTGCCACTCGATGCCCGTCACCCCGGTCGTCAGCGACGCCACGGCCGCCAGAACAAGTGCTACCCCCGATAACGACATGATCGGGAGGATGCCGGCACCCGTGATCATCCAGCGTCCGGCCACGAGAGGACCGCCGCCTCAGCCCGAGGGATGACGCCGGCCCGGATCTTCCCGTGTTACGCCGGCCGCTCGGTGTCCAGCGGCACGTCATCTCCGCGCACCAGCCCCAGTTGCACCGTCTGCCGTCCGAACACCGCGTCGACACCCCAGTCGATCAGCGTCCGCGTGCGGTTCCCCGGCATCGCCGCCAGGTGGTATCCACGCGTCACCGCGGCCGCCGGCAGCCCGGACAGCGGTATCCCCAAAGGGTTCGCCGCCGCGGCCAGGCCGCCGAGGTCCACCACGAAGCCCAGGTCATGGTGCTTGTACTGCGCTATCTGGCCGTGCCCGAGCGTCGCCGCGATGTTCTTGCCGGCCAGTTTCCCTTGCCGCATCGCATGTTGGGCTGTCATCGCCGTCAGCTCGCCCGGCCGCGTCAGGTCCGGCACCGCCGCACAGTCCCCGCACGCGAAGATCTCCGGGTGGCCCGGCACCGCCATCGTGGCGTCCACGACGATGCGCCCGCGTTCCGTCGCCAGCCCCGTCGCGTCCGTCAGCGGATCCGGCCGCACCCCCACGCACCAGGCCAAAGTGCGCGTCCGCACGAACTCGCCGTTCGTCAGCCGCACCCCCTCGGCCGTCGCCTCCTCCACCGAGGTCCCCATCAGCACCTCGACACCGCGTTTGCGCAGCAGCTTGTCCGCCGCCTTCGACAGCCGCGGATCCAGCTCCGGCAACACCTTCGGCGCCACGTCCAGCAGCAGCCACCGGATCTTCTGCCCTTGCAACGCCCTGTTCCGCCCCGCCACCGCCGCCGTGAACGGCGGGCCCTGCGCCGCCACCTCCGTGCCCGTGTAGCCCGCCCCCACCACCACGAACGTGCAGCGGGCCGCCTTCAGCGCCGGGTCGTCCGTCGCCGCCGCCAGCTCGATCTGCCGGATCACGTGGTCCCGCAGGTACAGCGCCTCCCCGATGCCCCGGAACCCGTGCGCGTGCGCCCCGACCCCGGGGATAGGCAGCAGCTTGTTCACGCTCCCGGCCGCCAACAGCAGCCGGTCGTAGCCCAGCACATGCGAGCCACCCTCAGGATCCGTGTACGTCACCTCACGCCGATCCACCGCCAGCTTGTCCGCCGTGCCCAGCGCCAGCCGCACCTTCGGCAGCGTCTTGGTCAGCGACACCGCCACCCGCCGCGGATCCAGCGACGCCGCCGACACCTGCGGCAGCAGCGGCAGGTACAGGAAGTAGTCCGTCTTGTTGACCAACACCACTTCCGTGTCCTCCGGCACCGCCTTCACCAGCGCCTTCGCCGCGTGAAACCCGGCAAAGCCACCGCCGACGATCACGATCCGGTTCGCTGTGCCCACAATCCCTCACCCAACTCCGCGGTCGGCAACCCGGCCCGTCCAGCATGGAAGCACCCTCGCCCGACGGCAACCCGAAGCTCAGGCGCTGGCATCGACCGGCGTGCGCTCGGTTGGGTTGCCCGCAGCCGGACGGCGCAGGTTCTCGATCACGCGCTTCCCGACGGCGATCATCGGCTGCTCGACGTGCCGATAGAGCTGGTCGGCCATCAGCAGGCTGATCAGCGTCACGGCGATCGCGCTGGCGACACGGGCGACGCCGAACATCGGCGAGATGCCGGACGCCAGGAAACCGGCCACCAGCTGGCACAGGTACAGCGAATACGAGCGCTCGCCGACGAAGACCAGCGGACGCCGGCTGAGCAGCCACGAGACCGGACCCGGCGAGACGAGCGACGGAATCAGCAACACCACGGGAATCGCGTACAGCGCGATCACCGGAGCCTCCGAGCCGAACAGCGCCACACCCGTCGGAATCCACAGCTGCGCCGCGACAAGGGCGACCGCGGCCAACACCCCGGCCACCGGGTGGGTGAGCGGCCGCACCAGCGCGAAACCGCGCTTGCTGTGCATCACCATCGCGAGCAGACAGCCGAGCAGAATCACGTAGTAGTGCACGAACATCGGCAGCACGAGGGTCCACAGCAGAAACATCGACGCCAGCAGGCAGACGGTCGCGACAATCCTGGTTCGGCCGAGGAACGCCCCCGCCGCGAAGGCCAGCAGCGGCCAGACCAGGTAGAACTTCTGCTCGATGCCCAGCGTCCAGACAATGCCGAAGACCCGGCCGGGGCCGACCAGTTCCCCGTTGAAGGTCAGATAGAAGGGCATCACCTGGCCGAACCCGACCGAGGTGAACTGCCCGCGCAGCACGTAGACGAGCGCTGTCACCCCCAGCACCACGAAGTAGACCGGCAGAATGCGGAAGGCCCGTCGAATGTAGAACTCACGCGGCGAGACGCGCCCGTTGCGGAACTCCTCCCGCAACGCCAGCGTCGTGATGAGGAAGCCCGACAGCACGAAGAAGACGTGGACACCCACCCAACCCGACAGCCATTCCAGGCTCGGCCCACCGCTGTGGAACACAATGACAAGGACGGCGGCCACCGCCCGCAGTCCGTCCAGCGCGGTAAAGCGTCTTGTCGCCAGAAAATCGGCATGGGTCATCGCACGCACAGCTCACTACCCCCCGGCAGAGAAATCGCCCTTCACTGCGCGTCATTTGCGTCGCGCAGTCAGGAGACGTCACCCCGGGGACAACGGTTGCCCTGGTCGTGGTTCGCGAAATTCCTCACGGGTACTCCCCCGGCATCAGGTCAGGATCGAGCAGGGGAGGACTTCCGCGATGGCAGACCTTGAGAGCCGGGCCGACGTCTTCACCAAGGACGAACCGGAGACGGTGGTGGTGGTCCGTCTGACCGGCGAGGTCGACCTGACCACCGCCGAGCACGCGGCGGACCGGTTACGCGCCGCGGAGGCCGCGGCCGTGGCCGATCCGCCCGCCGTGGTCGTGCTCGACCTGAGCCGAGTGACCTTTCTCGGCTCGGTGGGCCTGGCGATGATGGTCGAGCACGATCAGCTCTGCGCCGCCGTGGGCAGCCGGCTGTGCGTCGTCGTCGGGGACAACCGGAGCGTGTGGCGCCCGATCCAGGTCGCCAGGCTCGACACCGTGCTCACCATCGTGCCAACGTTTCCCTTGCCCCACAACGACATTGACTAGAACTGCTCACCGGCCGGCTGCCGGACCGTCACGTTGATGCGGTTGAAGAAGTTGGTGGTGGCGATCATCAGGATGATCGCGGACAGCGCCTTCTCGTCGAAGTGGTCGGCGGCGTCGTCCCACACCGCGTCGGACACCGGGTCGACCTGGTCGGCCATGCGGGTGGCGGCCTCGGTGAGGGCCAGGGCGGCCCGCTCGGCGTCGGTGAACAGGTCGCTCTCCCGCCACGCGGAGACGCGCAGCAGGCGGTCGACGCTCTCGCCGGCCTTCTGGGCGCTGGTGACGCCGGCGTCGACGCAGTAGCCGCAGCCGTTGATCTGGCTGGCCCGCAGGTGCACGAGGTCCAGCGTGGCCTTGGGCACGCCACCCTGGTAAATGGCCTTGAACAAGCCCTGCACACCGGCGACGGTGTCGGGCAGCACCTTGGCGGGGTTGGTCATACGAGCAGCCATGATCTCGCTCCTTCTCCAGCGGTTCTTGCTCCGTCATCTCACTGACGAGCGCGCGGCGGGCGATGTGACACGGCCCGATGTGACGGCGGCCACAGGGCGTGAGCCGAATGTGTTCCCGCGGGCAAACGGCTTAATTCGGTTCACCCCGCCCGGCCCGTAGCGGACTGGGGAAACGCACTAGAGGGAGCCTCGGAAACCTTCCGCGACCGGACGGCGGGCGGAAAGCTCTTGTCTCGACGGCGGAAACGACTTCCGACCGGAAACGCGATAATAGGAGACAACGATGAACGCTCTGCACCGTCGTATCGCCGCTGCTGTCGTCGCGACCGCGGCCGCCGGCGCCCTGCTCGGCGGCACCGCGATGGCGTCGGCCGCGCCCGCCGCCCCGGCCGTCTCCGCCTCGGCCGAGGTGTCCGCGTCCGGCGCCCTGACCGCGGTCGTCGGCAACCTGCTGACCGTGAAGACCAGCGCGGGCGCCGACGTGAAGTTCAAGCTGACGGGCGACACCCGGATCCAGGGCAGCCTGGACCTCAACGCCCTGATCACGGTGAAGGGCCACCAGGTCGGCGGCTCGCTGGTCGCCGACCTCGTGATCGTGGGCTGAGAGGTGTCGGTGCGGGCGCGCTGGGGTCAGTTCCCCGTCCCCAGCGCGTCCCGCAGCTCACGCCGGCCGGAGACGCCCAGTTTCCGGTACACGCTGGTCAGGGCGAATTCCACGCTGCGCGTGGTGACGTACAGTTCGCCGGCTATTTCCTTGTTGGTCCGCCCGGCCGCCGCGCGCCGGGCGACGAACGATTCCCGCTCGGTCAGCAGGGCCGGGTCGGCCAGCGCGAATCTGCGACGTCCCCCTGCCTGCCGCAATTCGCGACCGGACCGTTCCATCAGCGCCACCGAACCGCAGCGCATGGCCATGTCGTGCGCCATCCGCAGCACGGAGCGAGCCGGCAATTCGTCGCCGGATTCCCGCAGGCTGCGGCCCCAGTCGGCGAGCGCACGCCCGTACTCCAATCGCGCCGGCGATTCCCGCAGGACGTCGACGGCCTCCGAGAGCAGCTCAGCGTCGCCGGTCACCACGCCGGCGCCGCGCAGCGCGACACCGACCGTCGACGCCGAGCCCCAGCGCCGCGCCAGGTGCAGTTCACGCTCCACAAGCGACAATGCCCGACGCCGATCTCCCAGCTCCGCCAACAACAACGCCGCAGTCGATCGCCACGGGCATAGCGCAGGGTTCAGCACTCCGCGCTGTTCCAGCCGACGCCCGCACTCCAGCAGGTCGTGCACAGCGCGAACCTTGTCACCGTCGGCCGCGCGAAGACGCCCACGCTGGAACAACACGGCATCGAACCGCGCCGATCCCGGGACCTCTCCATCCAACCCCTGGGCGCTCAGCAGCACGGCCGCCGCCTGAAGCTCGTTGACGTCGATCAGGGCGCCGACCATCGGCGCCAGGGCGGTGACGTGCGGGTCGTGTTGCAGCAACGTCAGTCGCCGTGCGTCACGCAGAGCTCCCCTGCGCAGCGCCAACTCGGTCCGCAGCCCGTGGGCCAGGCGGGTCAGCGCGGGCCGGGAGCGTCCCGAGATCGCGGTCAAGGCGGTGTCGCACAGCCGCTCCGCCTCGTCGAAATCGTCCATCATGGACAGTGCGGTCACGACATGCTGCAAGGCCCGGCGATCCACCAGGTCGGAACCGGCCGTCACGGCAAGGTTCCGACCGGTCGCCCGTTTCAAGGCGGCCGTCGCCTGCACCCGATCGCCTTCCAGGGTATGGGAGACAGCCGCGATCGCGTGCCAGAAGCGTTGCCGGCGCGGGTTCTCGGGCAGCGTTGGCATCGCGTCGACAACACCGGCGTGTTCGACGCCGATCGACAACGCCGCCAGGTCGTCGTTCACGTTGACCAGCGCTCGGGCCGCGTCGACCAACTGCCCGCGTTCGGCCAGCTCGTACGCCAACGTCGCGCCGCCGCCGGCCTGAGTCAGATGTTCCAGCGCCGCGGCGGGATCGGTGTGAACCTCGGCCTCACCGAGCAGGGCCAGCGCTCGCCAACGGTCCTCATCGGACAGTGGCTCGGCCAGCAACCTTTGCAGGCACTCGGCCGCCAGCTCCGGATCGCCGTCGGTCATCGCGGTCGCCGCGTGCTCGCGCAGCATCCGACACGTCCACTCGTCGCCCGCGGGCTCAGTCGCCAGCAGGTGATCGATGATGTCCTCGGTCGCCGCTCTTCGTCGGTACAGCGCCCGCGCCGCCCGCAGCCGCATCTCCGACGGTATGCCGGCGACCAGCGCCGCCGTAACCAAAGGCAGGCCAACGGTTCCGAGATCAACGAGCCCGCGGCTGGCCGTCGTGTGATCGACATCGGCCACCGCGGCCACCAGTCCGATGTCGGCGCCGCCGAGGACCTCGACCGCCCGGCCGACGGCCACCAGCTCCGGCCCCAGTGTCGCGATGATCGCCGACGTCAGCTCCGGCGAAGGCTCCCGACACAGCTCGCCGATCGATGCCCCGCCGCAGCGCAGCAGCTCCGCGATCAGCCAGGGGTGTCCTCCGGTCGCCCGATGGACGAGGCCGCCTTCGTCGGGGACGAGCGTCCGGACGGCCCGCTCGTCGAGGCGGCCCAACGTGATCCGGCGGGCGTCACGGGCGAACTCCCCCAGCCGCCCTGGCAACGTTGTCACGATCATCGCCACCGGCAGGTCCGTAAGGCGCCGCCGCAGATAGTCCAGCAGTCGCAGCGAATCGGCATCGGCGAGATCGAGGTTGTCCACGGCGATGAGCACCGGCGTGCTACTCGCCAGTTCACGCAGCTCGCGATACAGCTCCCGCAGCGCCGCCTGAACCGCCCTGGGGTCGTCGTCGCTCGCGAGGCGATCCAGCACGGAGCCGGCGACCGGATCGAACAGCTGCGCCGCGAGTTCGTACGGGAACTCCCGCTCCACCGCCGAGCCCTGAGCCGCGAACACCGTGAACCCGAGTTCGGCCGCCAGTTCCGCGCCCGCCTTGAGCAGCGTCGTCCGCCCCATCCGGGGCGCCGCCTCGACGCACACCACCGCCGGCCCCTCGGAAAGCGCTTGCCGGATGACCGCCAGCTCGGCGTCGCGGCCTACACACGCCTGTCTCACCCGCACCCAGTGCTCCCTCCGCCGTCCACAGAGGGGTCGTACGGGAAGCGCTCCGCCCGCAAAAGAGATGGCAATCGGTCACTAGGCGATTCCGGAGCGTCCGCCGTGTTAGCTTCCGGATCGATCGAGGGAGGGGCATGACCGTCGACGAGTACGGCACCGTGCGCGCCCATGCGCTGCGCCTGTGCCTTGCCGCCGGGGCCACCGTCGAGGAGGCCGAGGACTGCGTGCACGAGGCGCTGGTCGAGCTGCTGGAGGTGGACGACCCCGCCTCCGTGCGGGCCCCCGCCGGCTGGGTCGCCACCGTCTCCCGGCGGCGGCTGATCGACCAGCTCCGCCGCCGCTCCCGGGAACGCGTCGCCGGCCAGCGCGAGCCCTCCGCCATCGCCCCCGCCGATCCCGCCGACCTCGTCGCCGACCGCGACCTCGCGCGCTGGGCTCGTCCGGTCCATGGCCGACCTGCCGCACTTACTCCCCCCAAACGAACTATTTTACAGGCCCCGAGTGTATTATCTACATCAGATTCACTCGATCCCATCCGACGCAGGCCTCTTAGCATAGGCCTGGTCTATAGCCGTATATAATCGACGATACATTTGAGTAGCCATCATCTTCGAAGGGTCGAGCACTATGAGTGGTTGGACCGAGGGAACCGGTTGAGGACTGACATAGCATTGTCAGCATGGCGCTGAGGCCACGACGGGGGCCCGCTTGTGAAAGAGGGCTTCACGCTAACGCGAAATTGGCGTCATAGCCCAGGCATACTCTCATCATAGCGAATCTTTAACATTCTGCAGTATTTATGACAGCAGGACGAGTCCGCTCGCGCCCGCCGCCGGCTCCGCAAGCTGCGCAACGCCATCGTCCTCCCCGTGGGCGTCTGCTGCGCCCGCGTCCTCCAGCGCCTCGCCGCCCCTCTCACCTGCGCCGCCGTCGCCGCCCCGGTCGCCGCCGTGATGCTCCTACCCGGCTCCCCCGCCCCGCACCACTCGCTCCCCCACGCCGCAGCCCCCGCCGCCATGACCACCAGCCCCACGACAACCCCGCCTCCGCCCCCGGTCACGACGTCGACAACAACTGTTGTCAGGACCACGACGACCTCGACGACTGTCCCCTCATCGGTCACCACGACCACCACGACCCACCTCTTGCCGGCGCCCGATGTCGTGCCGCACGTGGACAGCGTCGTCACGGATCTCCTCCGCCACCTGCCCACCGCGCTGCCCCCGCTGCCATCCCTCCCCGGCCTCCCTCTCAAGCTGCCGCTGGGCAACTGATCACCGCCCGAGGGCTCGGTAGAGTGCGGGGATGGTGAACCTACGGGAGCAGATCCTCGCCGAACTGGGCGTCAAGCCGACCGTCGTGCCCAAGGTCGAGGTCCGGCAGCGGGTCGATTTCCTCAAGGAGTACCTGCGGTCGACGCCGGCCAAGGGGTTCGTGCTGGGCATCAGCGGCGGGCAGGACAGCACGTTGACGGGGCGGCTGTGCCAGCTGGCGGCGGAGGAGCTGCGGGCCGAGGGGCACGAGGCGACGTTCGTGGCGGTGCGGCTGCCGTACGGGGTGCAGGCCGACGAAGAGGACGCGCAGATCGCGCTGAAGTTCATCCAGCCCGACCGGTCGATCACGGTGAACGTGAAGCCGGGAGCGGACGAGGTGGCGGCGGAGGCGGCGAGGGGCCTGGACGAGGCGGGGCTGCGGGACTTCGTGCGGGGCAACATCAAGGCCCGCGAGCGCATGGTGATCCAGTACGCGATCGCCGGCCAGCTGAACATGCTGGTGGTGGGCACGGACCACGCGGCGGAGGCGGTCACGGGCTTCTTCACCAAGTACGGCGACGGCGGCGTGGACGTGACGCCGCTGACGGGACTGACCAAGCGCCAGGGCGCGGCGCTGCTGCAGGAGCTGGGGGCGCCGCCGAGCGTGTGGGAGAAGGTGCCGACGGCGGACCTCGAGGACGACCGGCCGGCGCTGCCGGACGAGGTGGCACTGGGCATGAAGTACACCGAGCTCGACGACTACCTGGAGGGCCTGGACGTCACGCCGGAGGTCGCCCAGCGGGTCGAGTCGGTGTTCCTGGCGACTCGGCACAAGCGGACCGTGCCCGTGACCCCTCTCGACACCTGGTGGCGCAAGAGCTAGACCGCTGACCGGCGGCGTGCCAGGGTCGAAGGCGTGCCCGAACGCCGCCATGAGCATCCCTTCGTGCCCTACCGCCCCGCCCGGCCGTCGTTGGACGACGCGCTGCGGCGGGGCGAGGACTTCTACCGCCGTCTGGACGAGCGACGCTCGGTGCGGTGGTTCTCCCCCGATCCCGTTCCGCAGCAGGCGATCGAGCTCGCGGTGCGGGCGGCCAACACCGCGCCGAGCGGGGCTCACTTCCAGCCGTGGACGTTCGCCGCGACCGACGACCCGCAGCTGAAGCGGCAGGTCAGGGCGGCGGCCGAGGAGGAGGAACGCCGCTTCTACCACGAGCGCGAGGCCCCCGAGTGGCACGCGGCGCTGTCCCGGCTGGAGACCGACGAGAACAAGGAGTTCCTGGAGAGCGCTCCCTGGCTGGTGGTGGCGTTCGCGCAGAAGAGCACACCGCGTCCGGACGGCTCGCTGCGCAAGAACTACTACGTCAACGAGAGCGTCGGGATCGCCTGCGGGCTTTTTATCACCGCCCTGCACGAAATGGGCCTGGCGACGCTCACCCACACGCCGAATCCCATGATCTTCCTGACGGAGCTGTTCGGCCGCCCGGCAACCGAGCGGCCATACATCCTCTTCCCCGTCGGCTATCCGGCCGACGACTGCGAAGTGCCCGACCTGAGCCGGAAATCGCTCTCCGAGGCGCTGGTCGTGGTCAGAACGTGACGGGCAGCTCGTACACGCCGTAGACCGCGCCGTCGTGCTTGAACGAGATCCGGTCGGCGTCGACGGCCAGGCGCAGGTCGGGGAGACGCCGGTACAAGGTGCCGTACACGACCTGCAACTCCATGCGGGCCAACGGCTGCCCGACGCACTGGTGCACGCCGAAGCCGAAAGCGATGTGGTGCCGTGGATTCCGCGCGAGGTCGAGGAGGTCGGGGTCGCCGAAGGCCGAGGGATCGCGGTTGCCGATGTCGCCGGCGGCGATGATCCCCTCGCCGGCCCGGATCACCTCGCCGCCGATCTCGAGGTCCTCCACGGCGACCCGCCGACGCCCGTTGTGGGTGATGTGCAGGTACCGCAACAACTCCTCGACGGCCGAGGCGATCAGCTCGGGGTCGTCGGAGTCACGGAGAACGGCAAGCTGCGCCGGCTGTTCGAGCAGGGCCAGGGTGCCCAGTGCGATCATGTTCGCGGTGGTCTCGTGCCCGGCGATGAGCAGCAGCACGCCGATCTGCGCGGCATCCCGCCGAGCCAGCTCCCCGGCGTTCACGCGGGCGGCCAACTGGGACAACAGGTCGCCGGTCGGCTCGACGAGCTTGCGTCCCACCAGCTCGTCCAGGTACTCGTAGAGCGCCTGCATGGCGGCCATCCGGTCGGCGGGCGGAGTCGAGCGCCCGATGATGGCTTTGCTCTGCCGCTGGAAGAAGTCGTGATCGGTGTACGGCACACCGAGCAGGTCGCAGATCACCAGCGACGGCACCGGCAGCGCGAAGGCCTCCACCAGGTCGACCGGCCGCGGGCCGGCCAGCAGCTGGTCGATGCGCTCGTCCACGATGCGCTGCACCGCCGGCCGCATCGCCTCGACCCGTTTGATCGCGAACGAACCCGTGACCATGCGGCGGAGCCGGGCGTGTTCGGGGTCGTCCATCATGATGAAGCCGAGCCCGCTGCCGGCGGCGCCGGGCGGACGTGGTGCGCCGAGCGGGTAGCCGGGGCGGTCGATGTCGGCGCTCACACGGGGATCGGCCAGCACGGCCCGCTGCTCGTCGTACCGGGTGACCAGCCACGGCGTGCTGCCGTCGGCCAGCCGCACCCGGGCCACCGGCCCCTCCTGCTGCATCTCACGCAGCGCCGGCGGCGGATCGAACGGGCAGCCGGCCGCCCTGGGCAGCGGAAACTCGGGCAGCACGGTCATGACGCCACCCGGATCGCCGCGCCCGGGCAGACGTTGACGGCCTCATGGACTGCGCCGTGCAGTTCACTGGGTGGCGCGGCGTCGAGCAGCACCACGATGCCGTCATCCTCCCGCTGGTCGAACACATCCGGCGCGAGCAGCACGCAACTGCCGGCGCCACAACACTTTTCCTGGTCGACAAAGACCTGCATGGTTCTCCTCAGGCACGCATGATGCCCACGATCGCGTCGATCAGCCCGGTCGCGGCGTCGTGCCAGCTGGACCGGGGCGTTGGGCGGTTCTCGGCCAGCGCGCGTTCGCGCTCGGCCGTCATCTGCACGATCAGGTGCAGCGCCATGTCGTCCCGCTCGGCCCGGATCGGGGCCGGCAGGTCGGGCAGGCAGCGGTTGTAGCCGTCGACCACGGTCCGCAGGCTGGGCGAGTTGAGCGCCTCGTCGATCATCACGGTGCGCAGCTCGGGATCGGCCAGCACCTGGGCCGCGAACCGCGCGTACCAGGTGGGGTTGCCGAGTCCTTCCAGGTGCCCGGTGGCCGGCCGGACCAGGCAGGCCACCCACACCCGCAGGTCGATGGAGTCGGCCGCGTCGGCGGCCATGGCCTCGCGCAGCCGTTCGATCTGCGTCTGGTGCTTGTGCACGATGGCCCGCACCAGATCCGCCTTGGCGCCGAAGTGGTAGCCGACGGCGGTGTTGTTGCCCTGCCCCGCCGCCTCGCTGATCTGCCGGTTGGACACGGTGATCACGCCGTGTTCGGCGAACAGCCGCTCCGCCGCCGTCAGGATCGCGTCCCGCGTCGCCTGCGCCCGTTCCGTCCGCACCGCGCCATCGGCCATGATCAGCTCCTCACCATCGGACCGGCAGGGCGCTCAGCCCGCCGACCACAAGACCTTCCACTCGACGGAGATCTTCCGCCGGCACCGCCAGCGCCAGCGAGGGCACCCGGTCCAACAGCACCGTGAGCACCGTCTGCAGCTCGGTGCGGGCCAGCGACTGGCCCAGGCAGGAGTGCGGGCCTGCGCCGAAGGTCAGGTGCGGGTTGGGGGTGCGGGCCAGGTCCATCTCGTCCGCCTCGGCGAACTCCGTCTCGTCCCGGTTGGCCGCCGCCATGTCGCAGACGACCGTGGTGCCGCTGGTGATCTGCTCGTCGCCCACCTCGACATCCTGGTCGATGTAGCGCACCATGCCGAAGCCCAGGTTGGCGTCGAACCGCAGCGCCTCCTCGACCGCCGTGCGCACCAGGGACCGGTCCTCCAGCAGCCGCTCCCAGCGGGTGCGGTCGGCCAGCAGCATGCCGGTCATCTTGGCGATCATGTTCGCCGTCGTCTCGTGGCCGGCGATCAGCAGACCTTGGCCCGTCGCAACCAGTTCGGCGTCCGACAGGCCTCGCCCCTCCGCGTCCGTCGCCAGGACCAGCTCGCTGAGCAGGTCGTCTCCCGGCGCTCGGCGGCGGGCCGCGATGTGTTCTGCCATGTACGCCGCGAACTCGCGTTGGGCGGTCTCCATCTCCTGCTGCGTGTAGCGGGTCAGGTTGAGCAGGCTGTCCGACCAGTGCGCGAACCGGTCACGGTCCGATTCCGGCACGCCCAGCAGGTCGCAGATCACCCACACCGGCAGCGGAAAGGCCAGTGCCGCCTTGAGATCCGCCGGTTGTCCCTTGGCCGTCATCTCGTCGATCAGCTGGTTGGCCATCGCTTCGATGCCCGGGCGCAGCGCCGTCATGCGCTTCGCCGTGAACCACTTGCTGATCATTCGCCGCCATCGCTCGTGACCGGGTCCCGTCTGCGGCAGCACTTCGGCCATCTCGCTGTTGAAGACGCCGCCCGAGTCCGTGTCCGACAGCCGGGCCGCGTCCGGCGCGTTCAGCAGCCGTCCGAACCGGTTGTCCGACAGGATCTGCCGCACGTCCGCGTAGCGCGTGAGCAGCGTCGCGTCGTCGCCGCTCGGCATCGTCACGTGGGCCACCGGGCAGCGTTTCCGCAGCTCAGCCCACTCAACGGGTGGTTCCAGCGCCGCCGGTCGGGGTAGTGGGTAACTCAGTTTCTCCACGTGACCCAGTGAAGCCCTGTCTCCGCTTTAAGTCAAGTGACTGACTTATTGGGTTGTCGCCAGAATGGTCGTCATGCTTGTCACCTCCCGATCGGCCGCCGAGTACCGCGCCATGTTCGACCTCTCCCCCGGCGGCTCGTTCCTCGACTGTTGCGCCGGCGGCTCCAGCTTCGCCGCCGAGACGCCGGACGTCATCGCCGTCGATCCCGCCTACACCATGGGTTACGCCGCGATGTCCCGCCTCGTCCGCGCCGGGTTGGTCGACGGTGACCGCATGATCGCCGCGCACCGGGACCGCTTCGAATGGTCTTGGTACGGCTCCGTTTCCGCCCGCGCCGCCATGCGCCTGTCCGCCGCCGAGCTCTTCCTCGCCGACCTCCGCTCCCGTCCCAGCCGCTACATCGCCGCCGCCCTGCCCGATCTGCCCTTCGCCTCCGGCAGCGTCGATGTGGCGTTGTGCTCACACCTGTTGTTCACGTGGGCCAACCGCTTCGACGAGCAGTGGCACCTCCGGGCCATCACCGAGCTCCTCCGCGTCGCCCGCCGCGAGGTCCGCATCTTTCCCTTGGTACATCAGGCAACCGGCTCCCCCGTCGCGTTCCTCGACCACCTCCGCTCTTCCCTTCCCCCCAGCGAGCTCCGCCCCGTCCCCTACCGATTCCAACGCGGCGCCCACCACATGCTCGTCATCGACTCACAGCTTTGGTGACCTAAAGTCGTTACGCCCCAACGCTTCTCACCCGTTAGTGATTCGAGTCGATCACGCCCCGCGCGTAAACTCGCAGGTATGAACCCCGAAGTCGCTCGCATGGTCGAATGCGAACGCGAGATCCGCCGCCTCCAAGCCGAGCAACTCCGCCTCATCGCCACCCTCGACATCGACGAATGGACCGCCCACGACATCGGCCCCGCCCTGCAACTCTCCCCGTCCAACGCCACCGACCGCGTCACATGGGCCCGAGTCCGCCGTCACCCAATGGCTGCCCGAACAGCCACTACCCCGACAATCCTCGGTAGCGTCAACGACATGACGGTCAACATCCCGGTCGACACGGCGGAGCGGTCGGAGGCGGAGGCCCTCTACGACCTGTTCCAAGCACCAGCGCAGGCGGTCCGCGACGCGCTCGGCGTCACGCAGGCCCGTATGGGCGGCGGCATCGTGAACTCCACCCGGACCGACGAAAGCGGGTTCTGGAGCAAGGCGCTGGGATTCGGGTTCGACGAGCCGGTCACGGCGGAGCTGATGGGCGAGGTCTGCGCCTTCTACCGCGACGCGGGCACGCCGAAGGCGGTCATCCAACTGGCGCCGACGGTCATACCCGAGGACTGGACGGAGATCTGCGCCAAGCAGGGCATCACGGCCGGGGCGAAGTGGGTGAAGGTCGTTGCCGAGGTTGACGCGGTGGCGGACCAAGCCGTCGAGACCGAGGGCCTGGAGATCGAGCCACTGTCCCCGGAGGACGGTCCGAAGTGGACATCGGTGATGCTTGAGGTGTTCGGCATGGGAGACGAGCTGACGCCGGTGTTCGTGGCGATCACCGACCGCGAGGGCTGGAGGTCGTTCACGGCCCGGCTGGACGGTGAGATCGTCACCACGGGCACCATGTTGGTCCGCGGCGAGACCGGGCAGTGCTTCTCCGGCGCGACGCTGCCCAAAGCCCGAGGGCGAGGCGGACAAACGGCGATGCTGGCGGCACGGGCCCAAGCGGCCCGAGAAGCGGGCTGCCGGTGGCTGGTGACCGAGACGGGCGCGGAAGGGCCGGGAGAGCACAACACGTCCCTGCGAAACATGCTGCGCCTGGGCTTCGAGGTGCTGTACGAACGGCAGAACTGGGTCTGGACGCCGAAGACAGCTTGAGTGGCGTCTCATATCTGGGATAGTATCCCTAATGCGGGACACGATCTCGATGGACGGCTGGCGCGGCGATTGGCGGAGCTGCGCCAGCAGCGCGGCTGGTCGCTGGACGAGCTGAGCGGGCAGAGCGGCATCAGCCGCTCGACGCTGTCCCGGCTGGAACGAGCGGAGATCAGCCCGACAACGGCCGTGCTGAGCCAACTCTGCGCGGCCTACGGACGAACGGCCTCCCAGATCCTCGCCGAGATAGAAGACAACCCGCCACAAGTGCTGCACCCGGACCAACAGCCGACATGGCGGGACGACGAAGCCGGCTTCGTCCGACGCTCGGTGTCGCCGCCGCAACCGGGACTGAGGGGCGAGCTCGTCGAATGCACGCTGCGCCCAGGCGCCGACATCGCCTACGCGGTGACGCCGGTTCCCGGGCTGGAGCAACACATCTGGGTCCTCGAAGGCACGCTGGAACTCACCCTCGACGGCCACACCCACACCCTCGGCACCGGCGACTGCCTAAGGTTCCGGCTCTGGGGACCGTCGCGTTTCCGTTGCCCCACAGGAGATCCCGCCCGCTACGCACTGGTGGTGGTGTTGCCATGACGTACCTGCACCGGACGGCGACCCGAGCAGACCTGCCGGCCATAGTGGACATCTACAACGCGGCCGTCAGCGCCAGAACCAGCACGGCCGATCTGGATCCGGTCACCGTCGACGCGCGACGGGCATGGTTCGAAACAGCCCGACACCCCACGTGGGTCGGCCACCGGCCGGAAGATCCCGAGCACGTCACCGGATACCTGTCCTTCGAACCGTTCCTCAATGGACGGCGGGGCTACGACGTCACGCTGGACCTGGCGATCTATCTGCACCCCGAGCACCAAGGACGGGGCCAGGGCAGGGATCTGCTCCGCCGGGCCATCGACCACGCGCCGAGACTCGGGGCCCGCACGCTGGCCACCACGATCTTCGCCGGCAACGAGCCGAGCCTCAGGTTGTTCCGTGCCCACGGGTTCGAGGAATGGGGGCGGCTGCCGAGAGTCGCCGACCTCGACGGTGTGCCGAAAGACCTGGTGATCATGGGCAAACCGCTCTAGATCCCCACCCCGTCCGGAATCTCCGCGGAGTCGGTCAGGCGCAGCTTGCGGCGGGCCCGCTGGTAGAAGGTGGTGTGCCCGAGCCGAACCACGCGCGCGGCGCCGGGGCGGGCGCGCAGCTGGATTCGGTCGCCCGGGCCGACATAGCCGGCGACTCCGCCGTCCACCTCGACGGCCAGGCGGCCGCTGGTGGGGAGGATGTCCAGCTCCACATCGTCGTGCACGGAAAGCACGACACCCCGGCTCCACGCGGAGTGCGGGGCGGCGGGGGTGACCAACAGGGCCTCGACGGAAGGACTGGTGATGGGGCCGCCGGCGGAGAAGCTGTAGGCGGTGGAGCCGGTGGGCGTGGCGACGACGACGGCATCGGCGGCGTAGCTGACGAAAGGCTGCCCGGCGACGCGAACGGCGACAACGGCGGAGCCGTCGCCGGGGACGCGCACGACGGCGACGTCGTTGAAGGCGGTGACGGTGCGGTCGCCGAGGACGGCGTCGACGGCCAGGCGGGGCTCGATGCTGAACTCGTGATCGTCGATGGCGGTCAGGGCCTCCGGCAGATCGGGCACATCCACCTCGGCGAGAAACCCGAGCTTGCCGAGGTTGACGCCGAGCACGGGGGCCCGCTGCCCGTCGGCGATGCGCATGGCCCGCAGCATGGTGCCGTCACCGCCGAGGCTGACGACAAGGTCGGCGCGGCGACCGAGCTCGACGGGCGTGACGGGGATGGCGGCGCAGTTGAGCCGGACTATCTCGCCCTCGATGCCGAGGATCTCGATGTCCCGCTTGGCCGCCCAGCCGAGCACGGCGGCGACGGCGTCGGCGGAGTCTCGCTGGGGGTGCAGCACAAGACCGGCGGAATGCATGGGCAAAGTCTGCCCGCTCCGGACCGTTCCGGCGAGACCTGACCGCAGGCGCGGACGTATCCTGGGCCTATGAGTGCGACTACTCCCGTGCGGGGCCAGCGCCGCGCCGCACTGGTCGCGGTCGCCTCGCAGATGTTCGCCTCCCGTCCGTACGACGAGATCTACATCAGCGACATCGCCAAGGAGGCGGGCGTCGCGCACGGCCTGCTCTTCTACCACTTCAAGGACAAGCGCGGCCTGTACCTGGAAGTGCTCCGTCAGATGCAGGCCGAGATCAGCGCCCTGCACGACCGGCGCCCTGGCGAGGACACCAACCCGCAGTGGCTGCGCGGAGTGGTGCGGCGGCAGATCGAGTACCGCCGCGACCACGTCCACACGTCCATGGCGATCATGCGCTCGGGCGGCCAGGACCCCGAGGTCGACGAGCTGATCGAGCAGACCCGTCGGTCCGGGGTGTGCTTCCTGCGCCAGCTGCTCGGCGTGACCGGCGAGCCGGACCCGCTGATGCGGATCGCCATGCGCGGCAGCCTGGGCGCGGTCGACGAGATGACCATGGACTGGCTGTCGCACGGCCTGGACATGCCGCTGGACCACCTCGTCGAGCTGGCCTACGCCACCCTGCTGGCCATCCTGGGTTCCGTCTGCACGGAAGACCCGCGGGTCAGTGCCGCGGTCGCGGGGCTCGCGCCGGTCGGCTGATCAGACGGAGACCGACGCCCACAGGCCGTCGATCTCGCGCTCGGCCTCGGCCAGACTCTGCTCGGCCAGCGGAATCAGCTCGGCCATCGCCGGCACCACCGGGGCCAGGGTCAGCTCGGCCGTGATGAAACGCGGCTCAAGACCGGTCACCGCCAGGCCATGCGGCAGCCACGGCGTCACGTGGTCCCAGCCGTGGCGGGGCGTCTCGGGGCCGTAACCGCCGCCGCGGCTGCCCAGCACGATCAGGTCCCGACCCTCCAGCAGCCCGCTGCCGGTCGACGGGTCGAAGGACAGGCCCGGCGCGACCAGGTGGTCCACCCACGCCTTGACGCTGCTCGGCGCGCCGTAGTTGTACAGCGGCAGCCCGAGCACGATGGTGTCGGCCGCCCGGACCTCGGCGATCAGCTCCTCGCTGACCCGCCACGACGCGGCCTGGGCCGGCGTGTGCTGCTCGACCGGCGTCTGACGGGCCAGGCCGCCGTTGTCGTCGAGGTGCGGCACCGGGTTGCGGCCCAGGTCGCGGTACGTCACGGTGCCGTCCGGATGGGCCGCCCGCCACGCTGCGACGGCCCGCGCCGTCAGCTTCCGGCTGACCGACTCGTTCCCCTTGATGCTCGAGTCGATGTGCAACAGGTGCGGCATGCTGGTTCACCCCTGAGTTGACTTGACTTCATGTCAGTTGAGAGCTCAAGCATGCGGCTGACTTGACTTCATGTCAAATACTGCGGCACGAGTCACACCCCCGCGAGTCACGCTCTCGGACACAACGAAATACGGTTTCGAGCAGATCTGAGCCGCCAGTCTCGGATCTGCCCGAAACCGTATTTCGCACTGCCGGAGAGCGTGACTCGCGGGGGTTCAGGCCAGCTGGTGGTAGATCTCGGTCCACACCTCGGCCGGATCATCGCTGTGCGGGCCGTAGACCTCCCAGCGAACGCCGGTCCGGGCCAGCCTTTCCCTGTCGCACCAAGAGATCACGGCGTCATGGGCGGCGCCGAGCTCCGCGTACGATCCATAGTGGACGGTCTTGGCCACGCGGCCGGCGGGCAGCGAGGACGAGACGATGCGGCCGGTCAGCGGGCACGGCGCCGACAGTTCGACACCGACCTCGACGCGAGGGGTGTCGTCCAGGTACAGCATGACGTTGCGGCAGCCGCGGGTGATGTTGTTGGCCCGCAGGCAGGCCCACACCTCGCCGGACAACGCGGGCCACAGGGCCGGATACTCGGACCAGGTCGTGGTCGCGGGCACCACGGCCGTCGGCCGTGACTCGACGTCCAACACGCTCACGGAATGTGGCACGGACCACATGCTAAGGCCCTACCGTGGGGTGATGATGGTCGTGCTGTGGATCGTCGTGGCGCTGTGGGCGCTGGGCGAAATCGGGCTCCAGCTCCTGCAACTGCTGCGCAGCGAGCGGACCAAAACGCGCGAATGGGGCAGTTACGGCGGCATCATGATCACCGCGATCCTGGCGGTGGTGGCGGCCGGGCTGCTGCGGCGCGTGCTGCCGGGCCTGGCCTTCCCGTTTCACGAGCCGGGCTGGGTGCTGGCCACCGCGGTGCTGATCGCGCTCGGCGGCGGCTTCCGACTGTGGTCGATCGCCACCCTCGGCCGCTACTTCCGTGCGGTGGTGCACATCCAGGAGAACCACCACGTCGTCCGCACCGGTCCCTACCGCGTGCTGCGACATCCCTCGTACACCGGCCTGCTGGTCGGCCTGCTCGGGATCTCGCTGCTGTTCGGCAACTACGCCTCGGCGGTGGTGTTCGAGCTGCTGGTGATCGTCGGCGTGCTGTACCGGATCCAGATCGAGGAGCGGATGCTGCTCGACGGGCTCGGCGCGGACTACGCCGCCTACATGCGGGAGACGAACCGGCTCATCCCGGGCGTGTGGTAGTTGAGGGTTTTGCCCCTATCCCCGCACTTTAACGAGAAAAGTCTCATATGGGAGTTCAATGACACACTTGAAGGGTGGACATCACCGGACTCATCGCGCACATCACTGACACCTACGCCGGCGTGCGCGTCCTGACCCACGCCGGCGACTCCTTCTTCCTCTACGACCCGGACGGAGACCTCCCGCCGCAGCGGCAGCAGCCGTTCGTCACGATCGTCACCGGCGACCACTACGAGAAGGACTCGCAGCTCGACCGGGACAGCGCTTACCGCGTCAACATCGGCCTCACCAAAGCCGGCTACGCCGAGCTGCTCCAAGTGTCCACTGTGGACGACTACACGCCGAGGGACACGGTGCTGCCGCACCCGACCTACGCCGGCCAGCACTGGGTCTGCGTGGTCAATCCCGGCCCGAACACCACCGACACCGTGCGCAAGCTGATCGCCGACGCCTACGAGTTCGCCGTACGCAAGCACAACAACCGCCGCTAGCGATCACCGCACGGCCCGGTCGAAGGGGCACTTGTCCTGACACTGGTTCGGAAAGGCGCTCACGTCGACCGGGCGAGTGGGCGTCGCGTGAGATAGCTTGCCAGCCATGAAGTCACGCATCGCTGCCCTGATCGGGTCCGTGGTCGTCGCGGCCCTCGTCCTACCCGTTCAGACGGCGTCGGCGACCCGATTGCCCATCACCCACTGCACTTTCACGCCGACGCCCGACAATCCCGCGGCACGACCGGTGCTGCGGCCGGTGCCGATCGCACCCACCATCGGCACGTTCGACGTGACCTTCCACTTCAACTACGGGCCCGTGACCGTGCGGCTCAACCGCGCCGGCGCCGCTCCGTGCGCCGTGCAGAACCTCATCAGCCTGGCGGCACAACGGTTCTACGACCACAGCCAGTGCTGGCGGCTGTCCAACAGCGCGCGGCTGGGCGTGTTGCAGTGCGGGGACATCTACGAGGTGGAGAAAGGCGGCCCCGGCTACAAGTTCCCCGACGAGACCGACGGCGCCGAGACCTACGGCCGGGGCACGATCGCCATGGGCAACCAGGGCCCCGGCACCAACGGCAGCGAGTGGTTCATCGTGCACTCGTTCGCCCACATCCCGACCAACTACTCGGTGATGGGCACCGTGATCAGGGGCATGGACGTGCTGGACCGGATCGTGGCCGCCGGCATCATCCCCAGCGACCGCGGCCCGCTGGACGGCGCACCGGCCCAGCCCGTCAAGATCCTGCGCGGCACGCTCGGCTAGCGGTGGTCGACCTCGCCCGTCTCGAGCAGGGTGGACGCCGCGCCCACCACGTTCGGGTCGGGCTTGCCGATCACCTCGTGGTCCTTGTCCTCGTAGTCGACCAGTGAGAGCACGTGGCGCATCGCCTCGACGCGGGCGCGCTTCTTGTCATTGCTCTTCACCACCGTCCACGGCGCGTACTCGGTGTCGGTGGCGCGGAACATCGCCACCTTCGCCGCCGTGTAGGCGTCCCAGCGGTCCAGCGACTCCACGTCGTTGGGGCTGAGCTTCCACTGCCGCACCGGGTCGACCTGGCGGATCAGGAAGCGGGTGCGCTGCTCGGCCTTGGAGACGGAGAACCACAGCTTCACCAGCGTGACGCCGTCGTCCACCAGCATGCGCTCGAACGTGGGCGCCTGGTGGATGAAGCGGCTGTACTGCTCGGCCGTGCAGTAGCCCATCACACGCTCGACGCCGGCCCGGTTGTACCAGGAGCGGTCCAGCAGCACGATCTCGCCGGCCGTGGGTAGGTGGTTGACGTAGCGCTGGAAGTACCACTGGCCCATCTCGCGCTCGGTGGGCTTGTCCAGCGCCACCACCCGTGCCCCGCGCGGGTTGAGGTGCTCGGTGAAGCGCTTGATCGTGCCGCCCTTGCCCGCCGCGTCCCGGCCCTCGCACAGGATCACCATGCGCCGGCCGGACTCCTTGACGGAGTACTGCATCTTCAGCAGCTCGATCTGCAGCAGCCGCTTGACCAGGTCGTACTCCTCCCGGCTCATGCGGGAGTCGTACGGGTAGTTCTCCCGCCAGGTGTCCACCACCGAGCCGTCGGCGCGGAGCAGGATCGGGTCGTCCCCGTCCTCGTACTCCACGACCATGTCGTCGTGCTGCAGTTCGGGGAACCGGGACAGGACCTCGGGCGATTGCTGAATCACGGCTCAGGCTTACCTGCGGGTCACGGCGAGAACAAGGAACGGCGGGTTACGGGCGGATGGACTTCAGTTACCACTGAAGCCATAGTGTTTATTTCTCACACGCAATGCCATCGTGGTCACGGTCCAGCGCCTCCCGATAGCCGGGCTGTCCGCGGTAGAGCGGCGCGGCACCGGCTCGTTTCGCATCAGTGCAGTTCGCGTAGTAAACCGGAGGCGGCGCGGCCTCTTCGGTGGTCTGGGGCGGAGGTGGCGGAGCCTGCTCGGTGGTCCGAGGCGGAGGCGGCGCGGCCTGCGTGGTCGTCGTCGGCACGGGCGTCGGGGTGGGCGTGGGTTTGGTCACGTGCAGGGTGACCTTGCCGCCGCCGCTGTCCACCGACACGACCTGCCAGTTCGACTGCACGATGACCATCCGGCCGTCCACCGACTCGACATCGACGCGCAGGAAGCCGAGTTTGGCCAGCTCTTCCTTGGCCGCCGGCACGGACTTGCCGACCAGATCGGTGGGAATGGCCGAGGCGGAAGTGCTGGCGGTCGCGGTGGTTGTCGGCGTCACGGCCAATCCCGGGGATTGACACGCGGACAACATCGCGACCAGAGTCACGCCGGCGGCGATTTTCCCGCATCTGCGGAATTCCATGACGCCCTCCCCTTGCCCCTGCCGTACGGCCGGAAACATCGGCGAATTCCGTCGCCCGTTACATCCGATAAGGCCGGTCGGCGTCGAACCGGGCACTGGCCTAGCCTGCAAGCGTGGCGCTGGGTGAGCGGGAGTCGGAACGGGAGCGGCTGGCGGGGCTGGTCGGGGGGATCCAGGACCGGGGCGGGGCGCTGGTCGTCCGGGGCGAGGCGGGCATGGGCAAGTCGGCCCTGCTGGCGGAGATCGAGGCGCCGGGCGTTCGCACGCTGACGGCGGTGGGGGTGGAAGCCGAGCACCGCCTGCCCTACGCGGGCCTGCACCAGCTGCTGTTCCCCCTACGTAAGGCGATCGACGCGCTGCCGAAGACGCAACGAGAGGCCCTCGGGACGGCGCTGGGCCTGACCGATGGACCCCGGCCGGAGATCTACCTGGTGGGCATGGCGGTGCTGAACCTGCTGGCCGAGGCGGCGTCGACGGAACCCCTGCTGCTGATCGTGGACGACGCGCACTGGCTGGATCCGAACAGCCAGGACGTGCTGGCCTTCGTGGCCCGGCGGCTGGAATCGGAGCCGATCGCGCTGGTGGCGGCCGTCAGGGACGGGGAGCCTTCCCGATTGGCCACGGCGAATCTGCCGACGATCGAACTCGGGCCGCTGTCGGACGAGGCGGCGAGGGAATTGCTGAAAGACGTGCCGCCGTCGGTCAGGGTACGGGTGCTGAAAGCGGCGCGGGGCAATCCGCTGGCGTTGAAGGAGTTGTTCCGGGGCGATCCGTCGACGAGCGTGGAGCAGACGTTCGCCAACCGGGTGCGGAAGCTGCCGCCGGAGACGCGGCGATTTTTGCTGATCGCGGCGGTGAACGACACCAATGAGCTCGGTGAGGCGCTGGACGCCGCGAAGGCGGAACTGGTCGCGCTGGGGCCGGCGCTCGACGAGCACCTGGTCACGATCGCCCACGGCACGCTGACCTTCCGGCACCCGCTGCTGCGCTCGGCGATCGTCAAGGACGCGGAGCCACGGGAACGCCATCAGGCGCACCAGGCCTTGGCCGGCACGATCACCGAGCCGGACCGTCGGATCTGGCATCGAGCGGCGGCGACCACGGGCCCGGACGAGGAGATCGCCGCCGAGTTGGAACGGTCGGCCGAGCGCACCGAACGCCGGGGCGGCATGGACGCCACGGTGACGTCGCTGGAGTGGGCGGCCAAGCTGACGCAGGACCCCGTCAAACGGGCGGAGCGGCTGCTCAAGGCGGCCGGCGCGGCGGTGGAGACCGGCAATCGGGAGCTGGTCGACCGCCTCCTCGATCAGGCGTCGGCCGAAGACCTGACCAAGAACCAACGAGCGGTGGTCCGCTGGCTGCCGACTAACTTCGACGACGGCCTGCGCGGCGACGTCTCCGGCCCGGGCGACCTCGCCGACCTGGCGATCGGCGTGCTGGAGGACGGCAAGACCGACCTGGCGATGCAGATCCTGTGGGGCGCGGCGATGCGCTGCTTCTGGGTCGAGCCGGGGCAGGACGACCGTCGCCGCCTGATCAGGGCGGCCGACCGCATGCCGCTCGACCGCCACGATCCGCGCCTGGTCGCGATCAACGCCTACGTCACGCCGTTCGAACGCAGCCGGTCTGTGCTGACCGACCTCACCAACCTCGCCGGACAGCTGAACCGGGATGCCCTCGTGGACCGTTTCCTTGGCAGCGCGGCGATGCTGATCGGCGCCTTCGACCTGGCGGCCCGCTTCTCGGCCAGCGCCCAACCGGGCTTCCGAGCCCAGGGCCGCCTCGCCTTCCTGGCCCGGGCCCTGGGCGTGCAGGCATGGAGTTCGGTGCGGCTGGGCGATCTCGCCACGGCCATGACCGCCGCCGAGGAGGGCCTGCGCCTGGCCATCGAGACCTCACAGCCGTACATCCACGGCCTCACGCTGGCCACCCAGGCCGAGATCGCCGCCATGAGAGGCGACTTCACGCAGGCCGAAAGCCTTGCCGCGCAAGCGGAACGTGTCGGCCTTTCGGCCGGGGCACGGCCGGTGCTGGCCACCGTCCAGCTGGCCCGAGGCATTGCCGCACTGGGCGAGGGAAGGCACGCCGACGCGTTCGCGAACCTCGTGCGGCTGCACGATCCGGCCGACCCGGCGTACCAACTTGCCTTGCGCTGCTACACGATCGCCGAGCTGACCGAGGCCGCGGTGCGCTGCGACCAGCTCGGTGTCGTAAGCGAGATGATGCAGGAGTTCGAGATGCAGGCGACGCGGTCCCCGTCGCCGGCGCTCCACAGTGGACTCCGGCACGCCCGGGCCGTGCTCGCCCCGGACGACGAAGCGGAAAAGCTGTTCCGGGCGGCGTTGGACGTGGAGACGTGGCCGCTGGAACGTAGCCGAACCCAGCTCGCCTACGGGGAATGGTTGCGGCGGCAACGACGTCCCGCCGACTCACGGCCCCAGCTGCGGGCCGCCCGCGAGACGTTCGAGGCGCTGGGCGTGACGGCGTGGGCGGAACGGGCCCGCCGCGAGCTGCGGGCGGCCGGCGAAGCCAGCCCGGACCAGCACAACGACGCGTTCAGCGACCTGACACCCCATGAGCTGAACATCGCCCGGCTCGCCGCCGAGGGCTTGACGAACCGGGAGATCGGGCAGCGGCTCTACCTCTCGCACCGGACCGTGAGCACCCACCTGCACCGCATCTTTCCCAAGCTCGGGATCACCTCGCGCACCGAGCTCCGAGAGGTGCTCGGACCATGACGTACCCCGGCTACGTCATCTGACGGTCGCCTCGGTGGGGATCCGGTCACTAGCGTCGAGGACGCAGTGACCGCCTTTCCCGTCAGGAGTGTTCCGATGATCAGCAGGAGATTGTTCACGCAGGGCTTCGCCGGCGTCATGGCGGCGGGCACGCTGGCCGCCTGCTCGTCGGAGAAGGCCGCCGCGCCGGCCGCCGTGACCACTGCCGCCGGCCACACGAAGTTCGCCGCCCTCAAGCAGATCCAGGCAGGCCCGCTGAACATCGGCTACGCCGAGGACGGCCCGGCCAACGGGCCCGTGGTGTTCCTGCTGCACGGCTGGCCGTACGACATCTTCAGCTACGTCGACGTGGCCCCCGTCCTGGCCGCGGCCGGATATCGGGTCATCGTGCCGTACCTGCGCGGCTACGGCGGCACCACGTTCCTCGCGGCCGACACCGTCCGAAATGGACAGCAGGCCGCCACCGCCTCGGACCTGATCGCGCTGATGGACGCGCTGCACGTGGACAAGGCCGTGATCGCCGGCTACGACTGGGGCAGCCGGACCGCGGGCTGCGTGGCCGCGGTGTGGCCGGAGCGGGTCAAGGCGGCGGTGCTGGTCAGCGGCTACCTGGTGACCAATCTCAAGGCGCAGCAACAGCCTCTCACTCCGGTCGCCGAACGCGGCTGGTGGTACCAGTACTACTTCAGCACCGAGCGCGGTGTGCTGGGCTACACCCAGAACCGCCACGACTTCAACAAGCTGATCTGGCAGCAGGCCTCGCCGACGTGGAAGTTCGACGACGCCACCTACGAGCGCAGCGCGCAGGCGTTCAACAACCCCGATCACGTCGCCGTCGTCATCCACAACTACCGGTGGCGGCTGGGGCTGGCCCCCGGCGAGGCGCAGTACGACGCCGTCGAGCAGAAGCTCCAGGCCGCGCCGCCGATCACCGTGCCGACGATCACCATCGGCAGCGACTTCGACGGCGCCGCCATCGACGGCAAGGCCTACCGGTCCAAGTTCACCGGCCGCTACGACCACCGGATCCTCAAGGGCGTCGGCCACGACGTGCCGCAGGAGGACCCGCAGAGCTTCGCCAAGGCCGTCATGGACGCCGATCGACTCTGAGCAGGACCTCCAGTGCGGGGACCGGCTTCGGCCGGTCCCCGCACTTTTGTTCGAGCATTGTGGTCACATTCGAATACAGTGTGTCCATGAAGAGGGTGAGGCTGGTCGCCGACGATCTGGTCTACCCGGAGTCGCCCCGCTGGCGCGACGGGCGGCTGTGGATCTCCGATGTGCACGCGTATCGCCTGGTCACGGTGGGCGTGACAACAGATGTTGTCACCAAGGTGCCGGGACGGCCGGCGGGAACCTGCTGCTGGCCACGGCCCTGGACCGCCGGCTGAACGTCTGGGACGGCGCCGAGCTGCGAGCCGTGGCCGACGTGCCGGCCGATGGCCTGCTCAACGACATGATCGTCGGCCCGGACGGCCGAGCCTGGTTCGGCAACACCGGCTTCCGCCTGGGCGTCGAGGACCCGCGCCGGGGCGCATCTTCACCTACACGGCCGCCGAGGGGCTGAAAGTTGCCGCCGAGGACGTCTGGTTCCCCAACGGAATGGTGCTCACAAGCAGTGAATTGGTGGTCAACGAGTCGACCGCCGACCGCACCTCCGTGTTCGAGGTCCGGCCCGACGGCACACTGCGGCGGGACCAGGTCCGGGCCCGTTCCCGGACGGCTTGTGCGTGGACGCCGACGGCTCGTTCTGGGTCGCGCTGTTCCAGGGTGGCCGGTTCGTGCACGTCAGCGCGGGCGGCGAGGTGCTGGAGGAGATCGACACCGGCGGCCGGATCGCCGTAGCCTGCGCCTTCGGCGGCGGGTCGCTGTACCTCTGCACCGCCGAGACGACCATGGCCGAGCTGCGCGAGGGTCGCAGCCGCGGATACGTGGAGCAACTTTCGAATGTCTAGCAAACTTACGATAGTGTGTGGCAGCATGTGTGCCACCACACCCCCGCCGATGAGGAGCCGACCATGTCCCTCGAACTGAAGAAGGCCGTAGCGAACACCACGGGCCGTACCGGCTCCGACACCGTGGCCTCGACCGTCTCCACGGTGATCGCCGACATCCGCGACCACGGCGACGCCGCCGTCCGCGAGTACTCGGCCCGCTTCGACAAGTGGTCCCCGGCGCAGTTCCGCCTGTCCGCCGAGGAGATCGAGCGGATCACCGCCACCGTCCCGGCCCAGACCATCGAGGACATCAAGACCGTGCAGGCCAATGTGCGGGGGTTCGCCGAGAAGCAGCTGGCGTCGATGCTCGAGTTCGAGGTGGAGACGGCGCCCGGCGTTTTCCTCGGGCAGAAGCACAATCCCGTCGACGCCGTCGGCGCCTACGTGCCCGGCGGCCGCTACCCGCTGCTCGCCTCGGCGCACATGACCGTGCTGACCGCGAAGGTCGCCGGCGTCAAGCGGGTCACGGCCTGCACGCCGCCCATTCGCGGCGAGATCCCCGCCGCCACCATCGCCGCCATGCACCTGGCCGGCGCGGACGAGATCCTGCTGCTCGGCGGCGTGCAGGCGGTCGCCGCCATGGCCGTCGGCACCGAGACCATCGGCAAGGTCGACATGCTCGCCGGGCCCGGCAACGCCTACGTCGCCGAGGCCAAGCGGCAGCTGTTCGGCGAGGTCGGCATCGACCTGTTCGCCGGGCCGACCGAGATCCTCGTCATCGCCGACCACACCGCCGACCTGCTGCTGGTCGCCGTCGACCTGCTCAGCCAGGCCGAGCACGGCCCCGACTCCCCCGCCATCCTGATCACCACCTCCGAGGACCTCGGCCGCGGTGTCATCGAGCACATCGACCGCCTGCTGCCTGAGATGTCCACAAAGGACTTCGCCGAGCCGGCCTGGAACGACCACGGCCAGGTGCACGTCGTGGACGACCTGGCCGAGGCCTTCCGGCTGGCCGACGAGTTCGCCTCCGAGCACGTGCAGGTGCTGACCGAGAACCCCCGCCAGGCCCTGACGTCCATGAACCACTACGGCGCCCTGTTCCTTGGCGAGGGCACATGCGTCTCCTACGGCGACAAGGTCATCGGCACCAACCACACCCTGCCCACGCGGCACGCCTCCCGCTACACCGGCGGCCTGTCGGTGGGCAAGTTCCTGCGCACGGTGACGTACCAGGAGGTCACCGACGCCACGTCGAGTGCGGAGCTGGGTGAGCTGTG
>NZ_KK037166.1:9651546-9790888 GCF_000568255.1 Kutzneria sp. 744 | reverse complement strand
GCGCGGGCCGAGTTCTTCGAGGGAGCCAACCCGTTCCGGTGACATCCGCGCGAGCCGGGTGCAGGGCGAGCTGCCCGCGTGGGCCGAGTGAGCACTTTGGACGGCCGGACCGCCCTGGTCACGGGCGCCGGCCGCGGTCTCGGCCGGGGCATCGCGCTGGCGTTGGCCGCGGCCGGAGCCCGGGTCGTGCTGCTCAGCCGCACCGCTTCGGAGATCGACTCCGCCGCCGAGGAGATCCGCGCCGCCGGCGGCTCGGCCTTGGCGGTGACGTGTGACGTCCTTGACCTGCCCCGTTTCGAGGCCGTGCTCGATGGCGTCGGCGAGGTGGACGTGTTGGTGAACAACGCCGGCACCAACGACCCGATGCCGTTCACCGAGGTCACCCCGGCCACCTACGACAAGATCTTCGACCTCAACGTCCGGTCCACGTACTTCCTGACCCAGGCCGTGGTCGCCCGCATGATCGCCGCCGGCCGTGGCGGCTCGGTGATCACCGTGTCGTCCCAGATGGGCCATGTCGGCGCGGCCAACCGTTCCGTGTACTGCGCCGCCAAGCACGCCGTCGAGGGCATGATCAAGGCGTTGGCCGTGGAACTGGGGCCGCACGGCATCCGGGTCAACGCCGTCGCGCCCGGCTACGTCGAAACCCCTTTGACCGCCCCGTATTTCGCCGACGAGGACTTCCGGGCCGACACTCTGCGCCGGATCCCGCTTGGCCGGCTCGGCCTCGTCCGCGAAGTGGCCGCCGCCGTTGTGTACCTCGCCGATCCCGCCGCAGGTTTCGTCACCGGCGCCAGCCTGGTGATCGACGGCGGCTACACCGCCCAATGATCGAAGAGAGTACCGTGCACGATGTTATTGTTCTCGGCGCCGGTCCCGTGGGTCTGGTGGCCGCCGGACTGCTGGGGCGGCTCGGTCGCGACGTCGCCCTCGTCGAGAGGCATCCCAACCTCTACAACCTGCCCCGCGCCGGGCATGTGGACCACGAGGTGGTGCGGACCCTGCAACTGCTGGACTGCACCGACACGTTCCTCAAGGACGCCATCGCGTGTGAAACCTACACCATGCGCAACGGGAAGGGCGAGCTGTTGGCCGAATTCCCTTGGGCCTCCGAGGGAATCTCCGGCTACCCGTCGGACTTCATGATGTACCAGCCCACCATGGAGGACCCTCTCCACTCGCAGCTGTGCGACGACCCCAACGTGTCGCTGTACCGGGGCTTCGAGATCGAGAATGTCGTCCCCGGCGACGATTTCGTCGAGGTGCACGCGACTTCTCCGGCTGCTGAGGCCGACGAGTTCGGTCCCGCCCGCGCCACCGAGTCCATCGTCCTGCGGGCCTGCTACGTCATCGCCGCCGACGGCGGCCGCAGCCAGACCCGTGAGCAGCTGGGTATCGAGCGCTACGACCTCGGCTATTCCGAGGAGTGGTTCAACGCCGACTGCCAGCGCAAGCGTCCCGTGCACCTTGAGCTCGACACCGGGCAGTGGTGCGACCCCGAGCGCCCCACCACCGTGCTTCCCCTCGGGCACCGTCACCGGCGTTTCGAGTGGCGGCTGCTGCCCGGCGAGACCGCCGAGCAGATGTCCGATCCCGCCGTCGCGTGGGAGTTGTTGGCCCGCCTCGGTCTCACCGCCGACGACCTGTCGATCGTTCGTCAGCACGTGTGGAATTTCGAGGCCAAGATCGCCTCACAGTGGTCCGGGGGCCGGGTGTTCCTCGCCGGCGACGCCGCCCACACCATGCCGCCTTTCCAGGGCCAGGGCATGTGTTCCGGCATTCGCGACGCCAACAACCTCGCGTGGAAGCTCGACCTCGTGCTTCGCGGCGTCTCCTCCCCCGCGCTGCTCGACACCTACCAGTCCGAGCGGGAGCCCAATCTCCTTGCGTGGACCCACCTTTCCATCGAGACCGGCAAGGTCACCTCCGTGCTCGACCCCGAGCTGGCCGCCGCTCGCGACGAGGCCTTCCGCACCGGCAACGCCCCCGCCATGCCCACCATCCCGCCCCTGACCGGCATCGCCCGCTCCCAGCCCGGCGCCGGCGAGCTCAGCCTCCAGGCTGTCGTACGCCAGGGTTCCACCGAGGGCCTGTTCGACGCCGTCATCGGCGGCGGGTTCACCGTTGTGTCCACTGTGGCCGATCCCGCCTCGGTGTTGGACCCCCAGCAGCTCGCGTTCCTCTCCTCCATAGGCGCGCATCTGGTGCACGTCGGCGGCGATGTCGTTGACGTGGAGGGCAAGTACGCCGCCCACCTCGCCGCTCAGGGCTGGGAGGTCGTCGTCACGCGTCCCGACTTCTACGTGTTCGGTGGCGGTTCCCTGGCCGAGCTGCCGGGGATCATCGATGAGCTGCGCGGTCACATCGAGGTCTGAGAGGTCGCTGCTGTGCCTGGGTGTTGCTTCGGAGGGAAACCCAGGGTCGATTCCACTCAGAGTCGTTGCCCTGCAACGGGTTTGCTCGACCTTGCCGCACAAGTCGTTGTCCCAGCTAGGTGTCAAGCCGACCGGACACCTAGAGTGCTTTTCCTGTCCCATTTCTAGACCCCTTCGAGTGACGAAACGATCTTGCGACGAGGGTAGAGTTGCAGGTATGAACGAGAAAGTCGCTCGCTTGATCGAATGCGAGCGCCGCCGCCGTCAACTCAGCGCCGAGGTTCTGCGCCTCACCGCGGAGCTGTGCATCGACGCGGATGCCCCTGTCGACATCGGCGCGGCCCTGCAACTCTCCCCCGCCAACGCCCAGGATCACTGCGAGTTTGCCACACGCTTGGAGTCCTTGTTCCCCAACGTGATCGATGCCATGAGCGCCGGCACCATCTCCGAACGCTCCGCCCACGCCATCGTCGACCCCACCGAGTTCTACCCCGACGACCTCGCCCAGCGGGCCGTCGCCAAGACCTTGGAGGCCGCCGAAGGCCGCTGCCCCCAACAACTCCGCCGCTCCTGCCAGGCCAGGTTGCAACGAGCCGACCCTGCCGTCCACCTGGAACGCCGCGAAAAAGCCCGCCGCGACCGGAAAGTCGTCCTCTACGACGACGAAGACAGCATGGCCACCCTCGCCTGCCAGCAGCCTGCGGAGATCGCCCGGGCCATGTACGCCAAGATCGACCGCATCGCCAAGCAGGAGCCCAAGGACGGGCGCACTATCAACGCCGTGCGCGCCGATGTCATGGCGGGCCTGATCCTGGAGGACCCCAAGAGCGCCGGATTGAAGCCCTTGATCCAGGTGACAGTGCCCATCACCAGCCTGTTGGGTGTTGATGACCGGCCGGGGAAGATGGCCGCCGGGCAGCTGATTCCGGCCGCGGTGGTGCGGGAGCTAATGTCCCACCCGGGCACGCTGTTTCATCGTTTGTTGACCGATCCGGCTGGGCACCTGGTGGAGTACACGCCGAAGTTGTATCGCCCGAAGGTCGGCGTGGATCGGTTCATCCGCACACGGCATCAGACCTGCGTGATGCCCTGTTGTTCACATCCGTCGCGGTCGTGCGACATCGACCATGCGACGCCGTGGCCACTGGGTGAGTCGACGGGTACGAACCTCGCGCCCTTGGATCGGCGGCATCATCGGTACAAGCACGCGACCAAGGCTGAAGTGAGCATTGCCAAGGACGGCACGGCGACGCTGAAGAAGCGGTGGGGGCAGACCTACGTGACCAAGCCCGAACCGCTGGACGAGCCTCCGTTCTGAGGCTAACTGGGGGTTCCCGCTCACCGGCCGAGCAAAGTCGAAGGCTTGAGCGTGGGAGGGGCCGCTGCCGCGACCACGACGGCAAGCTCCTGTGTTGACGGATGTCGGTGCCGTCGCGGCCTTGCCACCCGAACCGTGGTCACGTCAGGTGTGTGGTGCGTTCGGTGGGCGCGTTCGCCGGTCCGCTCACGTCAGGTCGTGGGTCGCCTTGCCGCGCACGTCAGTCGGTGGCCCGAGATGCCTTTGCCAAAACTCCGGTCTCGCAGTACCGTCGCGTTGGCGGTGCCGGCCGCCTCTGGGTCCGCGGGCAGGGCTGCAAGCCCACCGGGTTGAAGTGTCACCCATCGACGGCAGGTCTTTCCGGCCCGATGTCGCGGACCCACGGGCGTGAGGAAGGACTGCCATGTCCGAGCATTCGCGTGCCCTCCCCGACCGGCCCAGCCTGCGCTTCCTGAAAGTGGAAGCGAAGCGGCGGGTGGCGGCGGGGGAATTCGGGACACTGCATGAAGCGCAGCTCGCCATTGCCCGCGAGCACGGGTTTGCCAGCTGGACGGCGCTGAAGGCTGGCATCGAGACGGCGGCGGGGAACGTGCTGCCGCATGTGCGGTGGCTGGTCGACAGGTATCGGACGTCGGACGCGGAGGGGTGGACGGCGCCCGAAAGGCGAGAGCTCGACGAGCATGTGGCGCCGCGGTTGCTGGAACAGATACCGGCGGAAGTCATGGCGAAGATGCTGCGATCGGTGGTGGGGCAGCTGCGGGAGCGGCTGACCGTCAATGCGCAGAACGAAACGGCGATCCGGGCGGAGATCGGCGGACTGAGGCTGGAAGCCTCGACGGAGGAAGAGGCGCCGTACCGGATCAAGGCGCTGAAGCTGTATCCGATCGCGAAGCGGCTCACGGACAGCCGGATGAATCGGGCAATCGTCACCAGAACAACCGGAGAACCGCCGCAGAAGGCGCAAAGCACGGCGCAGCGGGCGGTGGAGGATCTCGGGCTGCCGGGGGTGGTGCTCGCGAGTGAGGGCTGGACGTACGCGCAGGGGTGGAAGGACCTCGACAGCCACGAGCCGCTAAGGGCCGAGCATCGGCTCCCCGTCTACGGGATCGCCAAGGTCGTCACGGCGACCGCCGTCGTCGCGCTGGTCGAGGACCTTGACGTAAGGGCGAACACGATCCTCCGCGGCGTCCGACTGGACAACGACGAGATCACGGTCCGCGACCTGCTCACCCACACCGCCGGCGTCATCGACCCCGAGGTCCAGTTCGCCCCGGAAGCGCCGGAATTCGTCTACCACGGCACCGTCCCCTGCCACCACGACCGACGAGGCGAGCTCCTCCCCAGCAACGGCGGCTACGCCGTGCTGGGGAGGATCGTCGCCGACATCACCGGGGTTCCCTACCCCGACGCAATAAGGAACCTCGTGCTCGCACCGCTCGGCATGGACGACTCCGACTTCCCCACGGCCTGGCCACAAGGAGGCGCCGTGGTCACCGGCTACCACCTGGCCGAGGGCGGGGCGTTCGAGGAGGCGGAACGCCACGTCTCGACCATGGCGGCGGCCGGGGGTCTGTGGACCACGGCGCCAGACCTGGTGCGGTTCGGTCGGACCTGGACGACGCTCCTGCCAGCGCACGGCGTCGACGACATGCTGCGACCCCAAGCGGGAACGGGGCCGGCCAAGCTGGGCCTGGGCTGGCTGGTCAACCCGGGTGGCGACCTGTACGGACACTCCGGCGCCGGCCCGGGCGCCGGAGCGTCACTGCTGATCGGCCTGAGCGACGGAGAGGTGACAGTGGCCGCGTCCAACCGAACGGTGCCGATGGAACCGGTCAACGCCACCCTCCGCCGCCCGATCAGCTAGGAACACCTACACCCCGGGCGTGGTGGGGGTCTTCGACAGGCCCTTGCCACCGGTGCTCTTGTTGGAGGCGCCGATGATGTTCGGCGACTTCGACGACACGCACTGGCTCTGGTCGGTGGCGTTGATGCCGTAGCCGTTCTTGTTGGTCACGGTCAGCGTGTTCTTGCTGAACGTGTTGCCGCAGCCGGTGTTCTCCCACACGTTGTGCAGCTGGATCACGTCGAGATAGCCGTTCCTGGCGATGTTGTTCGTGATGGTGTACTTGTCGCCCTTGATGTCCATCGTGGAGTCGGCGTCGTGCTGGTTCTTCTCGCCGGTGCCGTCGAAGGTGTTGCCGGAGATCAGCCCGTCGTGGGTGCCCTCCTTGACGTCAATGCCTTCGGCGGCCACGTTGGGGCCGATCTTGTTGTTCAGCACCTGGGTGAAGTTGCTGGCGTCGGGCGTGCTCGGGGTGGCGCCGTAGCAGGACCAGTTGCTGTTGGCCGACCCCAGGTACACGCCCTCGCCGTACCCGGGCTCCTCGGTGCCGGTGTTGGTCACCGTGGAGTTCTTGATCACGCCATAGGAGCTGCTCTTACGGAAGTGCACACCCTCGTACCCGATGTCGTGCACGCTGACGCCGTCGATGGTCACATGGGAAGAGCCGTCGAGGACGATGCCCTTCTTGGAGCTGCTGACCGTGAAACCCTTGAGGTTCCAGTAGTTCGCACCCTGGAGCCACAGGCCGTACCCGGTCTGGCCGGACGGGCAGTCGGTGTCGCCGAGCTTGAACTTGGGGTCGTGCAGCACGGCCTTGGCGCTGCCGACCAGGGTGATGGGCTTGGCCGCGGTGCCGGGCGTAGTGGCGACGAACTGGTCGCCGTAATCGCCGTCGGCCAGCTGGATGGTGTCGCCGGGCTTGGCCGCCTTGAGGGCGGCGATCAGCTGGGCGGCGGTGCTGACGTTGAGGGTGGCCGCAGCCGCGGCCGGCTGCGCCACGGCCTGGGCCGCGAGCACAGCTGCGAGAATGGCCTTCAACACAGGGAAAAGTCCTTTCGGCAGGGATGGCGACGGGGCCGGCCCGCACAGCGGCTGATGTGCGGGACGACCCCAGGAGCCACTACGCGCCCGGCGTGGTCGGGGTCTTGGACAGCCCCTTGCCCCCGGTGCTCTTGTTGGACGCGCCGATGATGTTCGGCGACTTCGACGACACGCACTGGCTCTGGTTGGTGGAGTTGATGCCGTAGCCGTTCTTGTTGGTCACGGTCAGCGTGTTGTTGCTGAACGTGTTGCCACAGCCGGTCTTCTTCCACAGGTTGTGCGTCTGGATGGCGTCGAGGAAGGCGTTTTTCACGATGTTGTTCGTGAACTTGTAGCCGTCGCCCTTGGCGTCGATCGCGGAGTCGGCCGAGTTCTGGTTCTTCTCGCCGGTCCCGTCGAAGGTGTTGCCGTCGACCACGCCGCCGGTGGTGCCCTCCTTGACGTCGAGGCCCTCGGCCGCGACGTTGGGCCCGATCTTGTTGTTCAGCACCTGCACGTTGTTGCTGGCGTCCGGGTTCTTGCCCTTGTTGGCGCCGTAGCAGGACCAGTTGCTGTTCGACGAGCCGATGTACACGCCCTCGCCGTAGCCGGGCTCCTCCTTGCCGGTGTTGGTCACCGTGGAGTTCTTGATCACACCGTCGGCGCTGCTCTTGCGGAAGTGCACGCCCTCATAACCGATGTCGTGCACGTTCACGCCGTCGATCGTGACGTGCGACGAGCCGTCGAGGACGATGCCCTTCTTCGAGTTGCTGACCGTGAACCCCTTGAGGTTCCAGTAGTTCGCACCCTGCAACCACAGGCCGTACCCGGTCTGGCCGGACGGGCAGTCGGTGTCACCGAGGTTGAACTTCGGGTCGTGCAGCACGGCCTTGGCGCTGCCCACCAACGTGATCGGCTTGGCCGCCGTGCCGGGTGTCGTGGCGACGAACTGGTCGCCGTAGTCGCCGTCGGCCAGCTGGATCGTGTCGCCGGGCTTGGCCGCCTTCAGGGCGGCGATGAGCTCGGCCGCGTTACTGACGTTGATGGTCGACGCGGCCGCCGAGGGCAGGGCGAACTGCGCCAGCAGGGCGATCGCGGAGACAGTCTTGATCATTTCGCCACCGACTTCAGGAAGATCGACGGGCCCTTGTCGGACATAGTGTCGTCGACGCCGTGGCCCTTGGTGTAGTCGTTCTGCTCGTTGTGGGCCCAGTCCGTGATCGGCGTGCCGCCCACGTCGAGGTGGTGGAACGCCTTGCCGTCCCAGCCGAACTGGTAGATCTTGGTGTGGTCCGGGTAGTACGGCGTGAACGCGGCGCCGTCCGTGACCTGCTTGCTCATGGTGTTGTTGAAGAAGACGTTGCGCGGGCCGGAGGAACCGGACCACTTGACCGCCTTCTGGCCCGTGGACCAGTAGATCGGGAACCACGTCGAGTCGTCCGGCCCGCTGCCGCCCTCGTCGCCGCAGTGCGCGGTGCAGCTGCCGGACCGGTGCGCGTAGGACACCTTGTTCGTGTTGTTCTCGAACAGGTTGTTGCGCTCGTAGCCGCCGTGGATGTTGAAGTCCGAGTCGATGTCGTTGCCGATTACGACGTTGCCCGAGGCGGACCACTGGAAGGTGAAGTGGCGCAGGTCGCGGGTGGTGTTGCCGGCGTAGAGCGAGTCCCACACGCGGGAGCCGCGGAAGTAGCCGTTACCGCCCTTGCCCTTGTTCCACGAACCGTCCAGCTCATTGTTCACGATCTGGAGGTTCTTGGCCTCCTCGGTGACGATCGGGTGCGAGCCCGTCATCATCGCGTGGATGCCGGTCACCCAGTCGTTGGCCGCCCACTTGAACACGATGCCCTGCATGGCCAGCGAGGGCGCCAGGTTGCCGTAGTTGTCCTTGGCCTGCGCCTCGGTCACGCCGGGCGGGGCCACCTGGGTGTAGGAGAAGTTCTCGAAGCCGACACCGACGATCGGGTCGACGATCGGCGAGGCCTTCGACGCGTAGACGGTGCCGTCGATCGCCGCCGAACCGTCCGAAGTGGAGTCCACCGGCACGTCGTACTCGAGCGGCTTGTCGATGGACACCGTGTGGTTCTTGGTGTCGATCGCGGTGATGGTGAACCACTGCTGCCGCATGTGCAGGTTCTCCAGCGGCCACGTGGTCGGGTAGGCGTCCATCGACTTGTAGAAGTTGATGGAGTTCGCGGCCCGGATGTTGATGAAGCCGCCGACCTTCATGTTGGCGGTCTTGGCCGCGGTGTCGAGGTAGACCACCTTGTCGCCGGTGCGGGCGGCGAAGCCCTTGTCACCGGGCTTGGCCCGCAGCTTGGCGCCGGCCTTCCAGTGCACGTTGATCGTGCCCTCGAACTCGTCCTTGCGGTTGGCCGGGGCGCTCTTGTACTCGCTGGCGTAGCTGGGGTCGACCTGGCGCGACTGTACGCGGAACAAGCCGCGGCCCGGCCAGAGCCAGCCGCCGCTGGCGTCGTCGAAGCCCATGTTGCCCTGGTCCCATTGGTCGCCGTCGGGCGTCAGCACGTCGTACTGGGTGTTCTTGTCCGGCGCGTACACGAACTTCGTCTTGTCCGTGCCGGCGCCGCGCAGGATCAGGTAGTTGGCGTCGACGTGGATCTCGTGCGTGACGTTGAGCGTGCCGGCCGGGAAGGTGATCAGGCTCAGCTTGTTGTAACTGCCCGTGGGCGAGCAGTCCTTGTGCAGCTTGTCGATGGCCGCCTGGATGCCGTTGGTGTCGTCGACGTTGTCGTCCGGCTTCACCTTGTACGTGGTGGCCAGCGCGACCGCGTTGATCTGGCACTTGGCGGCGGGGTTGACATCGCCGGAGCCGGGCAGGTTCTGCCCGCCGCGGAAGCCCGCCTTGCTCCAGTCGTACAGACCGGCGACCGGCGCCCGCCGGTTCGCGGCCGAGGTGTCCAGATTGGTCAGCGCGGCGCTGCCCGGGGTCGCGCCGGTGGCGACCGTCTGGGACAGTGCGGCGAGACCGCCGGCCACGCACAGGGTGGCCGTCACGAGTGCGACGACCCGCTTTCGCTTCACGAGAGTTCCTCCGAACGAAGGGGAGATGAACGGTGAGAAGGGCGGCAGCTGTTGCCCATCAACCAAGCGCCAACGGACTTCCAGTCCGCCGCCGGCCCCGCCACGCACCCTGACGCGTGTGGGGGGCCGGCGACGTCCCGCCCCTGCCTGGGCTGTCTGGCCTGAGAGATCAGGCCGTGGGGAAGGTCCATTGCGCCGCCGAGCCGGAGCAGCTGCCCGCGGTCACCGCGGTCTTCGTCGCGCGGAAGCACTTCTTGCCGGTCTGGATGTCGGAGATGGTGCCGCTCGGGTTGGCCGACCACTGCTGCGTCGGGCCGCCCGTGCACTTCTTGAGCGAGATGTCGCCGCCCTTGGAGTCGGCGCACATGTTGTTGCTGCTCAGGAAGGTGCCGTCGAAGGTGAAGTCCTGCTCCTTCGAGCCGTCGCAGGCCTTCACGCCGATCTTGGTGGCCTTGGCCGGGGCGTCGAGACACACTGCCGAGGCCGCGTTCTTGTACGGGCCCACCGTGATCGTCGGCGTCGCGCCGCCGTAGCACTCACCGGTGCTGGTGTTGAAGATCGGGTCCTTGCTGACCTTCTCACCCGAACCCGGATCGACGATCACCGGCTCCATGGTCGGCGTGTTGTCCTTGTTGTAGTGGGTCAGCGCGACCTCGCACTGGATGGCCTTGAACGGGTCGCCACCCTTGCCACCGAGCCACAGGTCGAAGTGGGCCAGCTTGGGTCCGCCGTTGGGGCCCTTGCCGTTCCAGTCCGAGCTGCACTCGTCGCAGTCGTCCTCCATGATGAAGTACTTGCCCACCCGCGGCACGTAGATCTTGCCGCCGGGCTTGACCTCCTTGGTGGAGGTGGCGAACGTGATCGGGTCGTCGAAGGTGCCGACGCCCCCGGCCGTCTTGTGCTTGCCCGGGTGGGAGATGTCGCCACCGGGCGGGGTGTTGTCCCACCAGCCGTAGAAGGTCAGGAACGTCTGCTGGGACGCGTGCGGGGCGGCGGCCACGGCCGACGCCGACGCCGGCACGACTGCGGTGAGCACCATGGCGATGACGGCGAACACCGAGAGCAGACCGGACGTCAGGACGGGGACGATCGCTCGTCTCCTCATGGTTGCCTCCGTAGCTGACTGGCAGGGCGCCAGGACTGCGAAGGCGGCGGTGACACGAGCTTACGACCGGCCACCCGCTTTAGTAAAGAACCCTTCCTAACAATTTCACCCGGGATTCGCCCGAACGGAGGGATCCGGTCACGCCTCGATCGGATCCGGTCACAGGTGTCGATCCACTATGGACGTTTGAGGGCCAAACCGTGTGAGCGCAGCACATGCCGCTCGACCGGGGCGAACACCAGCTGGTTCACCCCGATGCCGACGACCAGCACCAGGGCGATGGTGCCGAAGGCCAGCGCCATGTCGTTGGTGTCCTGGGCCTGCTTGAGCAGCTGGCCGAGGCCGTGCCCGAGCGAGGCCGAGGTGGCGATGATCTCGGCGGCCATCAGCGACCGCCAGGCGAAGGCCCAGCCCTGTTTCAGGCCGGCCACGTAGCCGGGCAGCGCCGCCGGCAGCAGCACGTGCACGACCGAAGAAAGGCCTTTCGCGCCGAGGTTGCGGCCCACCTTGAGGTACAGCGGCGGCACCTGGTCCAGCCCTGAGACCAGGCCGTTGGCGATGGACGGCACGGCCCCGAGCAGGATGACCGTGTAGATCGTCGCGGGCGTGACGCCGAAGAAGATGACCGCGGGCGGAACCCAGGCCACCGAGGGCAGGTTCTGCAGGCCCGACAGGATCGGCCCGACGGCGGTGCGCACCGGCTGGCTGCGCCCGACCACCACACCCAGCGGCGTGCCGATCACCACCGACACCAGAAAGCCCAGCGCACCGCGGGAAAGGCTGTTCCCGATGCTGGACCACACGTAGCCCCGCCCGGCCGCGCCGGCCAGCGACTGCCAGACCTCGGTCGGCCCGGGAAGCACCCAGTCCGGCTCCACTCCGGCCAGGTACAGGCCCTGCCAGCCCAGCAGCACCACCGCGATCGCCACCAGCGGGGGCAACAGCTGCTGGCGCAGCCTCCGTCTGGGCGCGGCCCGCGCGCCGGCCAGTGAGTCGAGGCCCGCCTCCAGCCGGGCCAGTCCGTTCTGCTCAGGTCTGGCCATGTCGGCGGATCTCCTCCCGCAGGTGCTCGGTGATCTCCACGGACAGCCGGGCCACCGCCGCGTCCTCGATCCGCCTGGGGTGCGGGATGTCGACCGTCCACTCCCGCGCGATCCGGCCCGGCAGGGAGGTCAGCAGCACCACCCGTTCGGCCAGCCGCACCGCCTCGCGGACGTTGTGCGTGACGAAGACCGTGCTGAACCCGGTGGCCTCCCAGAGCCGGATCAGCTCCTCGTGCAGCACGTCGCGGGTGATGGCGTCCAGCGCCGCGAACGGCTCGTCCATCAGCAGCACCTCGCTGCCCTGGGCCAGGGCCCGCGCGAGCGCCACCCGTTGCCGCATGCCGCCGGACAGCTCGTGTGCCCGCTTGTTTCGGGCTTGTTCCAGGCGTACCAAGGACAACAGCCGCCGGGCCTCGGCCTGTCTCTCCTTGCGCGGCACGCCCCGCAGGCGGAGCGCGAGCTCCACGTTGCGGGTCGCCGACAGCCACGGGAACAGCGCCGACTCCTGGAACATCAGCGCCGCGTGGCCACCGGGCAGCTCCACCTGACCGGCCGTGGGCGTGTCCAGGCCGGCGATGAGGTTGAGCAGGGTGGACTTGCCGCAGCCGGAAGCGCCGAGCAGGCAGACGAACTCGCCGGCCCGCACGGACAGAGAGATGTCCTCCAGCACCGGCGGCCCGCTGTCGAACACCTTGCCCACCCCGTGCAGGGTGACGGCCTGGCGGGTGGACTTGGCGGTGGTGACGGTCATTGCTTGGCCCCCAAGCCGGCGTCGTCGACCTTCTGCTTGCCCGCGGCCGTCAGGGCTTCGTTGAGCGGTCCGACATCCACGATGCCCCTCAGATCGATGGCGGACATCAGGCCGACGGTCACGGCGTGGTCGGCCTGCACGCCGACGGTCGAGGCCAGCGGATCGTCCGTGACCTGCTGTTGGCCCCAGGCCCGGGCGATCTCCTCGTCGGTGAGCTTCGCCCCGCTCAGGCGCTGCAGCTCGGTGTTCACGGTTTTCGCAGCTTGTACGGCACTGTTGGATATCCAGTCGTTGGTGGCCAGTTCCCCGGCGATGAGCCGCCGCACGGTCTCCGGGTGCTCACGCAGGAACTTCGTCGACACCACCAGATCGGTGCTGGCGAAACGGCCGTCCGGCCACAGATCCCGCTCGTCGACCAGGACCTTGGCCTGCGCCTCCACCACCAGCCGCGAGGCCCACGGCTCGGGCAGCCAGGCGCCGTCGATCTTGCCGGCGCGGAACTGGTCGAGCGTGGTGGCGTTGTCCTGCGGGCGAATGGCGACGTCGCCGCTGCCGTCGGTGCTGGTCTTCAGGTCGTGCTGGCTGAGCCAGTAGCGCAGGGCGACGTCCTGGGTGTTGCCGAGCTGAGGCGTGGCAAGCGTTTTCCCCTTGAGCTGGGCCACGCTGTCGATCGAGGACCGCACGACGAGCTCGGCCCCGCCCATGGTCGCGCCGGCAATGATCTTCAGCGCCTGGCCGTGGCTGCGCACATAGCCGTTCAGGGCCGAGGACGGCCCGACGTAGGCGGCGTCGAGCTGCCCTCCCAGCAGCGCGGTCATCTCTGCCGGCCCGGCGTTGAAGACTTGCGTGGTGAGTCGGGTGTCGCCGAGGGACTTGGCAAGAAGACCGTTGGCCACGCCGACAATCGCCGTCGCATGGGTGAGGTTGCCCAGATATCCCAGTCGCAGCCCGTTCTCGGTGGCCGCGGAGGCACAGCCGGCCAGGAGCAGTCCGACGGTTGCGACCGGCAGCCATCTCTTCATGGCCACCACGGCGGCACGCCCACCATCCCGGCCGTCAGCGTGTCGCCGCTGGCCTCGTCGATGAGCAGCACGGCGCCGCAGTGCCGGTTGAACTCGTACGGGTCGACCGCAACCGGTTCCGAGCAGCGTATGGACACGAGGCCGATCTCGTTGGTGTACAAGGTGTCCATCGGGCTGTCGGTGCTCAGCGAGTGCACGTCCAGGCGCTCGTCGATCGCCTCCACGAAGGCCCGCACGGTCCTCGTGGTGTGCCGCAACAACACCCGGTCGCCGGTGCGCAGGGGTCGCGACGCCAGCTGGCAGCCGACCATCATCAGCCGGTCGGTCGCCGTCGGCATGGTCGACACGGGCGTGATCAGGTCGCCGCGGGCCACGTCCACCGCGTCGGCCACCCGCACGACCACGGACTGCGGCGCGAAGGCCTCGTCCACCGGCACTCCCCCGACCTCGATGCCGGTGATCCGCGTGCGGTGGCCGGCCGGCGAGACGACCACCGGGTCGCCGACGCGGAGCAGGCCCGAGGCCAACTGTCCGGCGTAGCCACGGAAATCGGTCGCTCGAATGACGTACTGGACCGGCAATCGAGTTGCCTCGGGCTCACCCACCGTCGCCACGGTCTCCAGGTGCTCCAGCAGCGTCGGCCCGGCGTACCAGGTCATGTTGACGCTCGGCTCGACCACGTTGTCCCCGCACAGCGCGGACATCGGGATCGCCACCACGTCCGGCACACCGAGTTTCCTTGCGTACTCGGCGAATTCCTCGGCGATCTCGGCGAAGGCCTCCTCGGCGTAGCCGACCAGGTCCATCTTGTTCACGGCCAGCGCCAGGTGCGGGACCCGCAGCAGGGCGGAGACCACGGTGTGCCGGCCGGTCTGCTCGACGAAACCGTGCCGCGCGTCCACGAGGATCACGGCCAGCTCGGCGGTCGAGGCGCCGGTGACCATGTTCCTGGTGTACTGCACGTGTCCCGGGGTGTCGGCCAGGATGAATCGCCGTTTGGCCGTGGCGAAGTAGCGGTAGGCCACGTCGATGGTGATGCCCTGTTCCCGCTCGGCCCGCAGGCCGTCGGTCAGCAGCGCCAGGTCGGTCTCGGCCAGGCCCCGGTTGCGGGAGGCGAGGCGGACGGCCTCCAGCTGGTCGGGCATGACCGCGCTGGTGTCGTGCAGCAGCCGCCCGACCAGCGTGGACTTGCCGTCGTCCACACTGCCGGCGGTGGCCAGCCGGAGCAGATCGCCGACGGCGATCTCGTCGGTCGTGGTCATCAGAAGTAGCCCTCCCGCTTGCGGTCTTCCATGGCGGCCTCGGACATGCGGTCGTCGGCGCGGCTGGAACCCCGTTCCGTGACACGGGACGCCGCGATCTCGGCGATCACCTCGTCCACCGAGGACGCCGGCGAGTCGACGGCGCCGGTGCAGGACATGTCGCCGACGGTGCGGTAGCGCACCATCCGCTCCTGCACCGACTCCCCGTCGCCGGGCCCGCCCCACGACCCCGGCGCGAGCCACATTCCGTCGCGCAGGAAGACCGTACGCCGATGGGTGTAGTAGAGGGAGGGCAGTTCGATGTCCTCGGCCCTGATGTAGTCCCAGACGTCCAGCTCGGTCCAGTTCGACAGGGGAAAAACGCGCATGTGTTCGCCCGGGCGGTGCCGGCCGTTGTACAGCCGCCACAGCTCCGGCCGCTGCCGGCGCGGGTCCCACTGACCGAAGTCGTCACGCAGCGAGAAGACCCGTTCCTTGGCCCGGGCCTTCTCCTCGTCGCGGCGGCCGCCGCCGAGCACCGCGTCGAACTTGTTGGCCTCGATGGCCCGCAGCAGCGGCAGGGTCTGCAGCGGGTTGCGGGTGCCATCGGCTCGTTCCCGCAGATCGCCGGCGTCGATGTAGGACTGGACATCGGCGACCAGTAGCCGCACGCCGAACCGGTCCACCATGCGATCCCGGAAGTCCAGTGTCTCCGGGAAGTTGTGCCCGGTGTCCACATGTAACAGTTGGAACGGGATCGGCGCCGGCAGGAACGCCTTGCGGGCCAGGTGCAGCATCAGCGTCGAGTCCTTGCCGCCGGAGAACAGCAGCACCGGCCGTTCGAACTCCGCCGCGACCTCGCGGAGGATGTGCACCGACTCGGCCTCGAGGGCGTCGAGATGCGAGAGGATGTGCCGTGCTCGGGTCGTCGCCCTCACACCGAAACCCCTTTCGGTCGCGGCGGGCGGCGGTTCCGCCGGAATGGTTTCCGTTACTTGGCCAAGTGCAGGCCGCACTCGGTTTTCGCGCGGCCGGCCCAGCGGCCGCTGCGTGGATCGGCCCCCGGCGAGACGCGAGTGGTACACGGCCGGCAGCCGACGGACAGATAGCCGTCGGACAGCAGCGGGTTCAGCAGAACTCCTTGCCGCACGGCGTATTCCGCCACGTCAGCCCCGGTCCACGCGGCCAGCGGGTTGATCTTGATCAGGCCGTGCCGTTCGTCCCAGCCGATCACCGGCGTGTCCGCCCGCGTCGGCGACTCGTCCCGGCGCATGCCGGTCACCCAGGCGTCGTACTGCTTGAGGGCCGCCGCCAGCGGGGCGACCTTGCGCAGGGCACAGCACTTGTCCGGATCGCGGGTGTACAGTCGCGGCCCGTACCACCGGTCCTGCTCGGCCACGGTCTGTTCGGGCACGATCGTGACCAGCGTGATCGGATAGGTCGCGGCGACCGCGTCCCGGGTCCCTATGGTCTCCGGGAAGTGGTAGCCGGTGTCGAGAAAGAGCACGTGCACGCCGGGAGCGTGGCGGGCGGCCAGGTCGACGAGCACGGTGTCGGCCATCGAGGAGGCCACGGCGAGGCGGTGGCCGAAGGTTCGGCCGGCCCAACCGAGGACCTCTTCGGCGGTGGCGTCGTGCAGTTCGGCGGCGGCTCGGTCGGCGATGCGCCGGAGTTCGGCGGGCGGGCGAGCGTCCATCACGGGTCCTCCTCCACCGGGAGTGACCAATTTGTTAGGAAACTTTCCTTACTGTGCGGCGGAGCGTAGGCCCGCCCGGCACGGGTCGTCAACCCCCGCCATTGGAGTGACCCGCCGCGATGACACTCCGCAGGTCAGAGCTTGAAATCGTTTGCAGCCAAGGCATGTGAGCGGGCATCGGCCGCCGCGCCGTCGGCTTGACGAGGTCCACGTATGCGAATAGTCTCCGAGTCCGAGTTAAGAAAGTTTCCTATATAACTCGCATCTGGCCGGCGGACCCTGACGCTTCCTCGCCGACGTCCTCCCGCCTGCGCGGCCCCCTGCCACTGCCGCGCCACGGCGGACCCTGTACTGGAACTCGAGGAGTGCATCTCGCATGCGTGTACTTGTTCTGGGCGGAGACGGATTCTGCGGCTGGCCGACGGCCCTGCATCTGTCCGACAACGGCCACGACGTGACCATTCTCGACAACCTGAGCAGACGAGCCATCGACCTCGAACTCGAGGTCGACTCGCTGACCCCGATCCGCCCGCTGGGTGAGCGGTTACGGGTGTGGCGCCAGGTTTCCGGCCGAGACATCGGCTTCGTCCGGCTGGACCTCGCGACCGAATACGACCGGTTGGTGTCCGTGCTCACGCGCCTTCGGCCGGACGCGGTGGTCCACTTCGCCGAGCAGCGGGCTGCTCCGTACTCCATGCGCTCCACCGGCGCGAAGCGTTACACCGTCGACAACAACGTGCGGGCGACGCACAACCTGCTGGCCGCGCTGGTCGCCACCGGCGGCGAGACCGCGCTGGTCCACCTGGGCACGATGGGCGTCTACGGCTACGGCTGGTCGGGCTCCGCCCCGATCCCCGAGGGCTACCTCACCGTCAAGGTGCCGACCCCGGACGGCGACCTGGAGCGGGAGATCCTGCACCCGGCCAACCCGGGCTCGGTCTACCACATGACAAAGACGTTGGACCAGCTCATGTTCGCGTTCTACGCGCACAACGACGGGCTGCGCGTCACCGACCTGCACCAGGGCATCGTGTGGGGCACTCAGACCCCGCAGACCGCGCGGGACGAGCGGCTGATCAACCGCTTCGACTACGACGGCGACTACGGCACCGTGCTCAACCGGTTCCTGATGCAGGCGGCCATCGGCCACCCGCTGACCGTGCACGGCACCGGCGGGCAGACACGGGCGTTCATCCACATCCGCGACACCGTGCGCTGTATAGAGATCGCGCTGAACAACCCGCCGGAGCCGGGCGCCAAGCCGACCGTGTTCAACCAGATCACCGAGACCCACCGCGTCCGCGACCTGGCCGAGCTGATCAGCGCGATGACCGGCGTGGAAGTGGCCAACCTGCCCAATCCCCGGCAGGAGGCGGTGGAGAACGACCTGGTCGTGCGCAACGACCGGTTCCTCGCGCTCGGGCTGAAGCCGACGACGCTGTCCGAGGGCCTGCTGGAGGAGTGCACCGACATCGCGACGCGGTTCAAGGACCGCGTCGACCCGTCGAAGATCGTCTGCCGGTCGGTGTGGCGCGAGGGCATGGCCGTCGCCGACGACCTGCTGACCGAGCTGCCGGTCCGTCAGCCGGTGGCGATCGACTGATGGCCCGCGTCCAGGCCCGGGTCCGCGGCATGAACGCGGCGGCCGACCTCACCCCACCCGCAGGCGGGCATCCCCTGGTGAAAAAGGAGTTCCCGCACTCGTCGGTACGTCAACTTCTGGTCGCGGTGGCGATCCTGTCCGGGGGCTCGGTCCTGGCGTACTTCACCTACGCGGACGTGTCCGCGCGCAGCAGCTTCGTCGGCGCGGTGCAGCCGCAGCAGGCGTTGAACCTCGACTTCACCCAGACCGGGCGGATCCAGGACGTGATGGTGCGGGCCGGCGAGCATGTCAAGAAGGGGCAGCCGCTGGCCACGCAGGACCAGACCATCGCCAAGGCGACGCTGGCCGACGCCAAGGCGGTGCTCGTCGCGGCACAGGCCAAGCTCACCGCATTGCAGTCGCCGGCGCTGACCGACTCGGCCAAGCAGAACCTGGATCTCCAGGTGGCCAAGGCGAACGCGCAGTTGACGGGGGCGCAGAAGGCCTCATCGGACGCGGCCGTGACGGCCAATGCCGAGGTGGCACAGGCACAACAGGCCGTCACCGACGCACAGTCCACATACGACGCCGACAACAGGCAGCTGACCACGTTGTGCGGCGCGGATTCCACCACCGACAAGACCTTCTGCGCGAACCTCCAGGCGCAGGTGCGCAAGGACTCATCGGCCATCGCCACGGCCAACGCGAACCTGACGCACACCAAGGCATCCACGGCCCAGCTGCGCGACACCGCGGCCAACGCCGTGACGTCCGCACAGTCCACTTTGGCCTTGACCCAGAACCAGCGCGCGGCCGCGGGAGAACCGGCGTCGCCGGCGGACGTCTCGTCCGCCCAGTCGTCGGTCGCGTCCGCGCAGTCGGACGTCGACCAGGCGCAGCACACCGTCGATCAGCTCACGCTGACCTCTCCAATCGACGGCGTGATCGCCAATGTCGGCGGCGTGCCCGGCGAACTCGATGGCACCACGGGAGTGCACGGGTTCGCCGGGCCGCAGTCCATGCAGCCGGCGCAGGCGCCGGCGTTCAGCCTGTTCCCGCCGGCGGCCGGCGCCGACTCCTCCCAGAACACCGGCACCGCCAACCAGCATCCGCTGGTCACGTTGGTCAGCTCGGACAGCGACGCCGTGGCCCAGGTCGCCGAGTCGGCGATGCCCAAGCTCAAGCCGGGCACCAAGGCCAGGGTCACCGTGAATGCCCTGCGACAGACCGTGGACGGGACCGTGGACCAGGTCATCCCGATGCCCATCGACCAGTCCGGGGCGGTGGAGTACGCGGTCCGGCTGACCGTCGAGCACTGGCCCGAGGGCACGGCCCCCGGCATGAGCCTCAGCGTGGTCTTCCCGTGATCCGCCTGCCCGGCCTCGTCCTGCTGGCGCTGAACATCGGGCTGATCGCGGTGCTGGTCGTGCATGCGTTGCGGCGCAAGTTCGACGACTCCGACCGCGGCGTCGGCAACGTGGTGCGGCTGCCCAAGCCCACCCGCCGTCGCTGCGGCGGGTCGCCGCGTTCGTGGTGCTCTGCCTCGGCGGCAGCGTGGCACTCAACAGCATCCGCACCCCGGATCTGTCCACCGCGTACCGTTGGGTGATCGGCCGGGCCGTCACGTCGGTCGTGCCACTGCCCGGTGTCGTCGCCGACTACGCGACCCATCTGCGGCCGGTGATCCCGGTCAGCTTCCTGGCCTTCACGGTCGCGCTGGCGCTATGTGTGAAGGCCAGTCCGTTGCGGCGCTTGCTGATCGTGCTGCACGCACCGCTGGCGATCTTCGCCTCGATCACCGCCGACACCGCCCTGGGCGTGGTCGGTGTCGAGCTGAACCTGCCGCTGGGGCCGTTCCCGCTGATCAGCATCCTCATGCACTACGGCGTCGCCTACGTGATGGCGATGCGGTTGGCCCTGACCACATATCTGTTGCCACGGCCGACGCAGGTGCCGATCCGCCGCAAGGGCGACACCTTCGACACCGTGATCACCATCGTCTCGCTGGCCGCGGTGTCGGTGTTCGTCGCCGCCGGCGCGGCCTACGTGGTCAGCCTGATCGGCGACGACCCGGTGGCATACACCTTCCTGCTGCTGGCGATTCCGGTCTACCTCAAGTTCGGCCTCTACATCATGCTGTCGATCCTGCGGGTGGTGGGACGGCGCCGGCTGCCGCAGCCGGGGCCCAACCCGCCGCCGGTCGACGTGATCGGGCCGGCGTTCAACGAGGAGACCAACATCGTGGCCTGGGTGCGCAGCGTCGACCGGGCCGCCGCGGCCTACGGCGGCCCGGTCCATCTGATCCTGTGCGACGACGGCTCCACCGACGACACCCGACGACTGGCCGAGGAGGCGATGGCGCGTGCGACCGCCTTACAGGGCACGGTGATCGCCGGTTCCCACACCGGCAAGGCAACCGCCCTCAACCTGGCGCTGACCCGGTGCACCGCGGACTACGTGGTGCGCCACGACACCGACTGCGAGCTGCATCCGAACGTCCTGCGCTACAGCATTCCCTGGTTCCAGTCCGACCGACGAATCGGGCTGGTCGGGGCGTTCATGCTGCCGAAGTTCCCGTTCCACACCTGGGTCGACCGGATGCGCTCGCTGGAGCTGGCGGCGGGTTTCGGCCTGCCCCGGCTGGCCTACGCGGTGGTCGACATGCAGCCCTGCGTGCCGGGCAACTACACGGCGGTCCGGCGCAAGGCCGCGTTGGAGATCGGCGGCTGGCCCGAGGGCATGCTCGGCGAGGACATCGACTTCACCTGCAGCCTGGCCCGCATCGGCTACCGGGCCGTGTACGACCGGCGCATCTGGGCCTACGAGGACGTGCCGGAATCACTCGCGCAGCTTCGGTTGCAGCGGCGCCGGTGGAGCCAGGGCTCGATATACAACTTCGCGCGGTTCGTGCCGCTGGCCGCCGGCTCGGCCGGCCCGCGGTTCTGGTTCGCCGAGTTCTTCAAGGGGGCGCGGCGAATCGTGCAGCCGATGCAGTTCGCCGCCTACCTGTTCGCGTTGCAAGGCGCGCTGCTGCAACCCGACAACCGGCAGAACCTGTTGCACCTGCTGGCGTTCTTCGTGCTGGCCAAGCTGCCCATGCTGCTGGTGACGGTCTGCGCGCTGTTCTACCGGAAGCTGTGGCGCTCCCTGCTGTGGTGGCCCCTGTTCCTCGGCTTCGTGATCGTGAAGCGGCTGGCCAACGTGGAGGCCCTGCTGCTGCTGAGAACCCGCCCGGTCCGGCCCGTCTGGCGCCGGGCCCCCCGAGCCGTGCCCAACCCGGACATCGCCTGGCCGGTGCTCGCACCGCGCTACCTGACGAATGGAGACGTGTGAACCGACTGCATCGCCTGCTCGTTGCAGCCGTGGCCCTCACCGCCGCCTGCGCCGCCACGACCGAGCCGAGAGTCGACGACCCGTGGCAGACGGCCGCGGCGGACGACACTGTCATCACCAATCCCACCACCCACCTGGCCGCCGACCAGATCACCGTGCTGCGCGAGGTCGCGGCGCGGACCTGGCGGCTGGTATCCGGCCCGGGCGTGGATCGGACGACGAGCCTGCCGCTGTCCAGCGTCATGATCGCCGGCGACCCGGCGGCCACCGTCCAGCTCAGCCCGGCCACTTCGGCGCAGCAGTACACCAATCCGGCGCTGATCGGGAACTACCTCTCGGCGATCGCGGTGGCCAAGGACCTCGGGCTCGAGTCGGCGGACAAGGCCCAGGCCCGCGCGGCCGCGGTGCTGGCGGAGATCCAGACCCTGGCCAAGTACAAGGGCTTCTTGTTCCGCTGGTACAGCACCACCAGCGGGCAGGCGATCGAGTCGCCGCAGGGCCGTCCGATCAAGAATGGCTACGTGTCCACTGTGGACAACGGCTGGCTGGCCCAGGGCATGCTCACCGCCGGGCAGGCGTTCCCGACGCTGGCCGCCGGATTCCAGGCCCAGCTCGACGCCATGCAGTGGGACTTCCTGTACAACGCCGCGGGAAACGTGTTGTACAACGGATACCAGATAGGCCAGGGCTACTCCCCGAACACCTACGACAACATGTACTCCGGCCCCCGCATCGCCGACTACGTGGCCATCGGCAGCGGCAAGGTGCCGGGCGCGCTGTGGTGGGGGCTGGCCCGCACGCCGCCGGCCGACCACCGGCAGCGACAGGTGCCGGTCGGCCAGAACCGGACGTACACCGATCCCCAGGACGGCAAGGCGTACACCATCTTCGAGGGCCACTACGTCTACGACCGGATCAAGTTCGTGCCGACCTTCGGCGGCAGCATGTACCAGGCGCTGGCGCCGGCCATGGTCGTGCCGGAGCAGGCCGTCGCGCCGGGCAGCCTCGGCATGAACAACCGCAACACGGCGCTGGCCCAAGGCGCCTACGGGCAGATCGGCGCCGCGACCTCGGTCTTCGGCTGGTCCGCGGCGACCTCGCCGACCGGCAAGCAGCGGTACACCAACTACGGCGTCCCCGACATGGCCATCAACCAGGGCGACGTGCCGGACGACGTGATCACGCCGTCGGCGGCGTTCCTGGCCCTGCCGATCATCCCCGAGCAGGCCTACGCCAACGTCAGCCAGCTGCTGGCCAAGTTCCCGCTGATCTACAACCAGTACGGCCTGCTCGACGCCGTCGAGGTGCGGACCGGCACGCTGGCCCCGCGCTTCATGGCCATCAGCCAGATGGCGATCCTGATGGCCATCGACAACGCCGTGAACCAGGACTGGCTGCAGGGCTACTTCGCGGCCAGCCCGTACGCCAAGGTCCTGTTCCCGTACCTGTCGATGGAGCGGTACTCGATCCACGGGCTGGTGGGTCCGGGCTGACCGGTACGCTCCCGCCCATGGATTCTCTGGCCAGGGCGGCGGCGGAGCGCGAGGAATTCGACAAGGTCGTGGTCCGCACCCATTTCGGTGACGACCAGGCGTGGGCGGCGGTGCTCTCCGCCGCCGCGGAGTCGTGGGGCGACGACGAGGACCAGGAGGACGAGGGCTTCGAGTCGACCACCTATCCGGTGGACGACCCGAGCCTCGCCGGCGTGCCGCTCGACCAGCTGCGCGACACCCTGGCCAGCATCGACGAGTACCTGTCCGTGGTGTTCATCGCCGACGAGGAGACCATGCGGGCGCCGCACCACGCGCTGCTCGCGGTGAACCTGGACGACGAGCCCAACTTCCTGGACGAGGAGGGCTCGGCGTTCGGGCGGCAGTTCCGGATCGTGCCGCGCCAGGCCTCGGGCGTGCACGTCAACCTGGCGCTGGCCAACATGGACTTCACCGACTGGGCGCAGACCGCGAAGGCGCATCCGGACGGCATTTTCCACGACTTCGACTGATCACTCCGCGTCGAGCAGCTTGTCGACGGTGGCGCGGTGGCGGGCCTGCCACTGGTCGAGGGTCTCCTCGGCCTCGCGGGCGAGCACCTGCCGCGCCTTCACCAACACTTCGTCGGCTTTCGCCTGCGGCACCACGACAATGCCGTCCTCGTCGGCGACGACGACGTCTCCCGGATGGACGGTCACGCCGCCGCAGGTGATCGTCTCGTTCAGCGGCAGCACGGCATTCTTCACGCCCGGGATCGGCACGATTCCCCGTGCGTGCACGGGGAATCCGTCCTCGCGGATCTCACCGATGTCGCGGATCACGCCGTCCAGCACGAACGCCTCGACCCCGCGTTGGTGGGCGGTCGCGCAGACGTTGCCGCCGGCCAGGGCGAAATCGGTGTCACCCGATTCGACGACGATCACCGCGCCCGGCTCGGCCCGGTAGATCGCCGCGTGCAGCATCAGGTTGTCGCCGCGCGGGCAGCGCACGGTGAACGCCGGGCCGGCGACGCGGTCGGACGACCACAGCCGCCGGATGCCGAAGTCCATCACCTGCTGCTTGCCGAGGATGTCGGCCAGGGTCGTGGTGGGGATCTCGTGGAACATGCCTCGGACGCTACTAGCACCGCCGGACCGATGCCCCCGATTAGGTGTCCCTATGCGTCGGGATTGCTGACGGTCGCCAACTCCGTCCGCTGGTCGGCCGTCAGATTGAGGTCCACGGCCGCGACCATGGGCTTGAGGTGCTCGGGCGACCGCGGCCCCACCACCGCGGAGGTCACGCCCGGGTCGGTCAGCACCCAGGCCAGGGCCAGCGTCGTCAGCGGCACGCCGTACCCGTCGGCGAGCTCGGCCAGCTTGGGCAGCGCCCGGAAAGCGCTGTCCACCGACAAATCCGTCAATTCCGGCGGCCGCAGCGCCATCCGCGAGCCGGCGGCATAGGGCTGGCCGGCGCGATGCTTGCCGGTCAGCAGGCCGCCGGCCAGCGGGCTGTAGGCGGAGAACCCAACGCCTTCGGCCCGGCACACCGGCCACAGGTCCTGCTGGGCCAGCCGGTCGAACAGGTTGTACCCGTTCTGCACGTTCACGGGCCGCCCGACCGCCGTCGCCGCCGACAACTGCGCGGCCGTCACATTGCTGACGCCGTAGGCCCCGATCTTGCCGGCCGCGACCAGCTCGTCGAAGGTCCCGATCGTCTCCTCGATCGGGACCGTCTCATCGGGACCGTGGGCCAGGTAGAGCGCCACGCGCTCCACGCCCAGCCGGGTCAGGCTGGCGTCGATCTGGCCGCGGATGTGGTCGCGGGACAGGCCGCTGCCCTCATCGGTGGGCCCGCCGACCTTGGTTGTAACGGCTATGTCGTTATGTGCCTTGCGGTCGGCCAGCCACTCCCCGATCCACTGCTCGGAGATGCCGCCGGCGTAGGCATTGGCCGTGTCGAACATCGTGATGCCGCCGTCCCGGGCGGCGTCCATGGTCCCGAAGGCCGCGTCCCGGCTGTCGCCCTTGCCCCGGAACTGGATCGGGGAGCCGATGCCGCCGAAGTTGCCACAGCCGAGAATCAGCGCCGGCACCTGCGGTCCGGCCGCCCCCAACGTCTCGTAGCGCATACCAATACCGTACTCAGGGCTTGACGATGGATTGAGCAAGTGATTTAGTCACTTCGACCGAGAGGAGTGCCGCATGTCACAGGCGCCGCAGTCCGGCGGCCTGTCCGACCGACTGGTCGACGGCCTGCTTGAGCTGATCAGCGAGGGTGCGCTGGGCCCGGGCGACAGCCTGCCCACCGTGCGTGAGCTGGCCGCGCGATTCGCCGTGACGACGCCGACCATTCGGGAAGCCCTGCGAAGACTCCAGACCACCGACGCGGTCCGGATGCGCCACGGCTCGGGCATCTACGTCGGCGACGGCATCCATCGGATGCTGATGCCGAACCCGAACTCCACGCCGCTCAAGGACGAGCACATCATCCAGCTCGTCGAGGCCAGGCTGACCATCGAGCCGGGCATCGCGGCGATGGCCGCGGCCAACCGGACCGTCGACGACCTGGAGCGCCTGGCCCGCGCGGTGGACACCGCCAAGCGCTCGGCCGACGACAACCGGCCCAAGCTGAACTTCCACCGCGAGCTGGCCGCCGCCTCCGGCAACCAGGTCCTGTTCGAAGTGGTCGATTCCCTGCTCGCGGCGAGAAGCCGGGAGCAGAGGGCCCTGCGGGCGCAGATCGAGAACCGCGGCCGCGACTACGAGCAGCACGTGGCGATCTTCCTTGCCGTCGAGTCCGGCGACGTCGAGCAGGCCCGGCTGCTGACCGAGCAGCACCTGCGCGACCTGCGCACCACCGTCACCGACCACCTGGGGACCCCCGAATGACCTACGTACCCCGCACTCACCGGCTGGCCGACCTCACGTGGCCCGAGATCGACGAGCTCCGGCCGCACGCGCCGGTCGCGATCGTGCCGCTGGGCGCCACCGAGCAGCACGGTCTGGGTATGGCGCAGCGCACCGACACCGCGCGGGCCGAGGCCGTCGCCGACATGGTCGCGCGCCGCATGTCGCCGCAAGTCGTTGTCACGCCGACGATCCCGGTGGGGATGTCCGAGCACCACATGGCGTTCCCGGGCACGCTCACGCTGTCCCCGGTGACGCTGCAGCAGATCGTGGTCGAGCTGGTGACCAGCCTGCACCGGCACGGCTGGCGCCGCATCTTCGTGCTGACCGGCCACGGCGGCAACAACGCCGCGGTCGACGTCGCGGTGTCCCGGCTGCGCGCCGAGTTCACCGACACGCACATCGCGTGGAGCGGCGTCACCCCGGTGGTGTCCGATCTGGTCAAGCAGAACTCCGACAGTCCCGTCCGCGGCCACGCCTGCGAGATCGAGACTTCGCAGGCGCTGTACGTGGATCCCGACCTGGTGCTGCCCGATCGGCTCGTGCGCGGCAGCGCAACCCTGGACGATCTGGACCCGGCCGGACGGCTGGCCCGATCGCACCCGGGCATCCAGTTCCCCCAGGGCTACGACGCCCTCAGCCGGACCGGCAACCTGGGCGACCCGCGCCTGGCCACCGCCGAGCTCGGCGCGTTACTGGTCGACGCCGTCGTCGACCGCGTCTGCGACTTCCTGACCGGCCTGATCGGCCTGCCGGACCGCAGCCCCGCCCCGCCACCCGCCCACATCGCACTGGAGACCTCATGACCGCCGCCCCGACCCGACGCCGTATCGGAGTGGCCGCCGTCGCGCTCGCCGCCGGGATGTCCCTGGCGGCCTGCGGAGGCGCCCCCGCCGGCTCCGGCAGCAACTCGCTCAACACCGTCGAAGCCGGCACGATCTCGTTCGCGTTCCGCTCCGACGACAAGCCCGTCTCGTTCGTGGACAACGGAAAGCCCACCGGCTTCCTGATCGAGCTGACCCAGGCCATGGCCGACAAGATGAAGGTGACACCGAAGTACACGGCCACCGACTTCGCGTCCATGCTGCCCAACATCCGCAACCACAAGTACGACTCGGCCGCCTTCGGCACGCTGGCCACCGACGCGCGCAAGCAGGTCACCGACTTCACCACCGCGGTGTCCTACGGCGAGGCGAAAATGGTCAGTCTCAAGGCCAAGGCCCTGTCCACTGTGGACGCCTCGGCCGGCAAGACGGTGGCGATCACCCGTGGCAGCGAGCTGATCCCGTTGCTGAAGCAGAAGGTTCCGACGGTCACTGTCAAGGAGTTCCCGAACATCGCGGCCAGCGCCAACGCGCTGACGGCCGGCCAGGTCGACGGGCTGTTCACCGGCGAGACCACGGCGCTGGACCTGGTGACCAAGCATCCGGACTACATGGCCTCGCCGTCCATCACCAGCGGTGAGACCGCGCTGCCCGTGGCCAAGGACCGACCCGAACTTCGCAAGGCCCTCGACGACGCGCTGAAGTCCGTGATCTCCGACGGCACCTACACGCGCCTGTTCGACAAGTGGAACCCCAAGGGCGTGGCCATTCCGGCCGACATGATCGCCGCCTATCCCGGCATGCAGCAGCGCCCGGGGGCAGGTTCCTGATGGACGGCCTCCAGCATGTCCTCGACACGTTCTTCGACCTGCCGCTGATCTTCGGCACGCTGCCGACGCTGCTGCGGGAGGGCCTGCTCAACACGCTGTTCCTGACCGTGTTGGCCAGCGCCATCGGCCTGGTCGTCGGCATCTTCCTGGCCGGTGGCCTGATGTCGCGGCGGGCCGTGCTGCGCTACCCCTGCCGCTGGTACGTGGACATCCTGCGCGGCCTGCCGCACATCCTGTCCATCTACCTCATCGGGCAGGGCCTGCCGCTGGCCGGCCTGAACGTGTTCGGCAGCTGGACGTACGGCTACGCCGCGCTGGCCATCGGGCTGATGGAGGGCGCGTACATGGCGGAGATCTTCCGGTCCGGCTTCCAGAGCGTGGAGCGGGGCATCGTGGAGGCCGCGCGCAGCCTGGGCCTGTCCCGGTCCAGGACCATGCGGCTGATCATCGTCCCGATCGGGTTCCGGCGCGTGCTGCCGGCGCTGACCGGGCAGCTCATCCTCGTCATCAAGAGCACGGCCCTGGTGTACCTGCTGGGGCTGGCCACCGGGCAGCGGGAGATGTTCGCCATCGCCCAGGACACCTCCAGCAACAACGCCTCGCTGTCCCCGCTGGTGGCGGCCGGCCTGTTCTACCTCGTGATCACCATTCCGCTGACCTACGCCGTGAACGCGTGGGACCGGCGGATGCGCGAGGGCCGCCCGGTCTCCGCCCTGCCGTCCGTGGAGGCCGCCGCATGACACCTCTTGTGTCAACCTCAAGATCAAAGTCAGGCCGCGATCTGGTGTTCGGCCTGGCGTCGGGCTGCGCCGTGCAGGATGGGGTCGTAGGGCGTGTTGTTTTGCCAGCAGCGCCACATGACGCGGATCCAGGCGCGGGCGAGGATGCGGGTGGCGTGGGGGTGGTCCTTTCCCTCGGCGCGGGCGCGGTTGTAGATGTCGGCGGCCCAGTCGCTGGAGAAGCGGCTGTTCGCCGCCCAGGTGGTGATCGCGGTGCGCAGCCGTTTGTTGCAGGCCCAGCGGAAGCTGACACCGCGTTGCTTGCCGGAGGCCTTGGTGACCGGGGTGATGCCGGCCAGCGCGGCGATGGCGTCGGGATGGCCGAACGCTTCGCGGGCGTCGCCCCACTCGGCGAGGATCTGTGCGGCGTTGATGGTGCCGGCGCGGGGGAAGGACCGGAAGATCTCCGCGTCGGGGTGGGTGTCCATCTGCTCGGCGATCGAGCGGTCCAGGTTCTTGATCGCGGTGTTGAGCGCGGTGAGTACGCCGACCTGAGCCAGGACCGCGTCACGGACGCCGTGGCAGGTAACGGGATCGGTCATGCCAGCCGGGGTGTCACGCAGACGGGCCAGCAGGACCGCGGCGGGTTTGCGGCCGGAGTAGCCCTGTTTGGCGCAGAACGCGGCCAGCTGTTTCTCGGTCAGGCGGGCGGCCGAGGCCGCGGTCGGGTAGCGGGTCAGGAAGGCCAGGGCGATCGCGGACTCGATGTCGGCGAAGATCGCTTTGGCGCCGGGCCAGTGCGCGTCGAGCAGCGCGCCGAGCTGGTTGATCGCGGCCACGCGCGCCTCGACGAGGTCAGTGCGGCTGCGCACGGTGGCCCGCAAGGCCTTGGTGTGGCTGGAGAACGGCGTCGCCGGCCGCAGCCGGTGGGCGCGGACTCGAAGGTAGTCGGCGATGACGTGGGCGTCGCCGGGGTCGGACTTGGCGCCGGAGAGCACCTCGGCTTCACGCCAGGTCTTGATCGCGTTCGGTTTGACCGGCACCACCGGATAGCCGGCTTCCAGCAGCGTGTCGACCAGGCGGCCGTCCGGGCGTTCGATCGCGACCGGCGCCCGCTCGCAGTCGGCGAGCTTGCCCAGCTTGCGGACCAGCTCGGCGAACCCGGCGGCGGTGTGGGCGATGGTGAACGCGGCGACTTTACGGCCGGTGGGATCGAGCACGCATACGGCGTGCTCGGCCGCCGCCCAGTCGATCCCGACGAAGAACAACGCGTCTGGCAGCGACAACCCCGTCGCCTTTCCGTTCGTGACTCGGGGCAGGCGCCAGGCGGAGGCGAGGGAACCGACAGCGGAGTGGTCACTAACCGGCGCTCTACGGCGCGTCCTCTTGTCATCGCTTCGCGGTTCCGGGGAAGCCGGGGGCGGCAGTGTCATGCAGGCCCTCGAAGGGCGACCACACTAGGCCGTCACCCCGGCTTCCGCCTGGTTCCTACCACACACGCCATGACGGCGTCTGCACGGAAGAGGGTGCACTAGTGACCACCATGACCCGCGCCGGCACCGCGGTCCGGTTCGAGCACATCGACAAGAGCTTCGGGCAGAACCAGGTGCTGCACGACATCGAGCTGGAGGCGCCCGGCGGCGCCACCACGTGCATCGTCGGCCCCTCGGGCTCCGGCAAGTCCACGCTACTGCGGTGCGCGAACCTGTTGGAGGTGCCCAGTTCCGGGCGGATCCTGATCGGCGACGAGGCGATCACCGATCCCGGCGCGGACGTCGACCGTATCCGCACCCGGGTGGGCATGGTGTTCCAGAACTTCCACCTGTTCCCCCACCACACCGTGCTGAACAACGTCACCCTGGCCCAGCAACGGGTTCTCGGTCGCACACGGGACGAAGCGGTGCAGGTGGCCCGCAGGCACCTGGAGTCCGTCGGTCTGTCCCGTTTGGAGGATCGACGGCCCGAGCAGCTGTCCGGCGGCCAGCAGCAGCGGGTGGCCATCGCCCGCGCGCTGGCGATGGACCCCGAGGTCATGCTGTTCGACGAGGCCACCTCGGCCCTGGACCCCGAACTGGTGAAGGGGGTCCTGGCGGTCATGCGCGACCTCGCCGACCGCGGTATGACGATGATCGTGGTCACGCACGAGATGCGGTTCGCGCGCGAGGTGGCGCAGCAGGTCGTGTTCCTCGACCAGGGGCGACTGCTGGAGGCCGCCCGTCCCGCCGAGTTCTTCGACTCCCCCAGATCCGACCGGCTCCGGTCCTTCCTGAAGCAGGTTCTGTGATGAGACTCGTCCCTCTCGCGGCCGCCGCCGCGGTCGCCGCCGCTTTCCTCGTGCCGGCAACGGCTTCGGCCGCGCCGGCCGTGCGCAACTACCCCATCCTGTCCCTCGGCTGCCTGTCCCGGCAGGCGCCGGCCACCGGCGTGACGACCCATGAGACCGTCACCTCCGGCGGCCTGGAACGGGAATACCTGCTGCACCTGCCGGCCGGCTACCAGCCCTTCCACCCGACCCCGGTGGTCATGGCCTTCCACGGCCGCAAGGGCGACGGCTCGGACATCGAGGCCTTCTCGGGCATCGACAACCTGGACGCCATCGCCGTGTATCCCGTGGGGGTCAAGGGCGAGGCCGACCAGCGGGCGTGGGAGAGCGCGCCGTACGCCGCCGAGGGCGTCGACGACGTCAAGTTCGTCAGCGACCTGCTGGACAAGCTCCAGGCCACGCTGTGCGTCGACCCCAACCGCATCTTCGCCACCGGCAAGTCCAACGGGGCCGGCTTCGTCTCCCTGCTGGCCTGCCAGCTTCCCTTCCGTATCGCCGCTTTCGGCACCATCGCCGGCGCCTTCTACCCCGGCACCACCACCGGCTGCTCGACCAGCGCCCCGGCACCGATCGTGGACTTCCACGGCACCGCCGACCCGACCATCGTGTACACCGGCGACGTCAGCCACGGCGTGCCCACCCCGGCGCTGATGGACTGGGCCCAGAACTGGGCCACCCACAACCACTGCACCACCGGTCCCGTGCAGACCGCCATCGGCACCGACGTCCTCCAGTTCTCCTGGTCGTCGTGCGACCAGCACGCCAACGTCACCCACTACCGGATCATCGGCGCCGGCCACACCTGGCCCGGCGAACTGGTCGACAGCGGCCCCGGCTCGGCGACCCAGACAGTCAAGGCGACCCAGGTGATCTGGGACTTCTTCAACGCCCACCCGCTCACCGCCCACCTCTGACCGGCATTCCGGGATGCTCGCCCTGTCGGGGGGCGAGTATCCCTTGCCTTTGCCGGTAGCATGAGCACGGCACCGACCTCACTCCGCCGACCGCCGGGCAGCCCGTCTTCCTTGGGGGCTTCACCATGTCGTTCGGACGGACGCTGACCGGATCCGCCCCGGGCCTGGCCGGAACAGAAACTGTGCCAAGTTCGTCCAGAGATCCCTCTTTCACCGAGACCACGCTGATCCGGTCGGCGCTGGCGGCGATCGGCGTGCTGGCCGCCGTCATCTACGCCTGGGGCATCACGGTCCGGCCGGTGCACAACTACTACGCCTCCGCGGTCCGGAGCATGGCCGGCAGCTGGCGGGCGTTCGTGTTCGGCGGGTTCGACCCGCAGGGCTCGATCAGCATCGACAAGATCCCCGGCGCGTTCTGGTTGCAGGCGTTGTCGGTCCGGGCATTCGGCTTCCACGACTGGTCGGTGGCGCTGCCGTCGGTGCTCGAAGCCGTGGCGACGGTCCTGGTGCTGTACAAGGTGGTGCGGCGTTGGGCCGGGCCGGCGGCGGGACTGCTGGCGGCGCTGGTGATGGCCTTGACGCCGATCGCGGCGGCGTTGGCCAAGGCGCAGATCGCGGACACGCTGCTGACCCTGCTGCTGGTGTGCGCGGCCGGCGCGTGGCAGCGCAGCGTGCTGGATGACAAACCGCTGTGGCCGTGCGCCGTGTGGATCGGCCTGGCGTTCCACGTGAAGATGGTGCAGGCCTGGCTGGTGTTGCCGGTGTTCGCCCTCTGCTACCTGGTGTTCGCGCGCCGGCGTCTCGGACGGCTGTTCGTGGCCGGCGGCGTGGTGCTGGCGGTGTCGTCGGTCTGGGTGGTGATCACCCTGCTGACCCCGGCGGCCGACCGACCGTACATCGACGCGACCAGCGACAACAATCCCCTGAGCATGGTCCTCGGCTACAACGCGGCGAGCCGGTTCCGCGGCGGCAACGGCTGGCGGGATCTGTTGTCGGAGCACACTTTCGTGCAGATCGGTTGGATGTATCCGATTTGTCTGCTGGCCGTCGTGCTCGGTCTGTTGTGGACACGTGAGCGCAGCGGGTACGCGATGTGGGGCATGTGGCTCGCCGTGCACCTCCTGGCCTTCGGGTTCGGGCAGTTCCGTCACGCCTACTACGTGGTAGTGCTGGCGCCCGCCGTGGCCGCGCTGACCGGGGCCGGGTTGGTGTTGTTCTGGCGGGAACGTGCCCGTCGCCCGTGGTTGTTGCCGATGGCCGTGCTCGTTTCCGCCGGTTGGGCGCTGGCGCTCCCCCACAGATCACTGACCGCGGCGGTTGCGGTGTTGGCGTTGTTCGCCGTGCTGGCCCTGCTGGCCGCCCGCTCGTCACGGCTGGTAGCGCTGGGCGCGGTCGTCGGGCTGGTCGCCGTGTTGATCACCCCCACCGCCTGGACCTTGTCGACGGATCAGGCCGTGGCGAAGGCCAATGCCGCCAACCCTTCGGTGGGAGCCAAGCCCCGCAAGCCCCATCTGCTGTCCAAAGAGGACCGTTCGCTGCTGGATTACGTGCAGCGGGGCAGCGGGAACGCCCGGTACGTGCTCGCCGTCGACGGCGCCGGTCCCGCCGCGACGCTGATCTCGCAGGCCGGGGCGAGCGTGCTGCCGATGGGCGGTTTCAGCGCGAAGACGCCGTTCCCGACAGCATCGGAGTTCCGGTCGCTGATTCACACCGGGCAGCTTCGGTACGTGCAGGGCGAGGTCAAGAAGCCGGCGAAGACCGTCGCGCAGAAGAACGTGGCCTGGGCCGCCGAGCATTGTCCGCAGGTCCGCCCGCACCTGTACGACTGTGCAGGAAAGTAGGCCGGAGAGCGCTCTCCTGCTGCTCGCGGGCGTACGGTCTGGTCGTGCCGCAGACCCTCACCGTGCACCGCGTGCTGGGTGATCAACCGTTCGCCGAGATCGGCGAGCCGCAGGCCGTCGCCGTCGACCCGGGCCGCGGATTGATCGCGATCGGCGGGCATCAGGGCTGGCTGTATCAGCGTGGCGCCGAGGGCTGGCGACCTCACGTGCTCGGCCTCTACGACCGGTCCGACCTGCGTTGCCGGTCCTTGCTCCGCCTGCGCTACCCCGTCCGCTCCGTCGACTTCCATCCTCGGCAACCGCTGCTGGCCGTCGGGACCGGCAGTTACGACGGCGGCTGGAGCTTCCACGGCGAGCTGCTGCTTCTACACCTCGACACCGGCACGGTCGTGTCGGCGCTGGCCGACAGCCGCGAGGTTCGGGCCGTGCGGTGGCGGACCTGGCGGCACGGCCGCGTACTCGACCTCGCTCTGGCCCCCTTCAGCGAGTCCGAGTTCGGCAACGCCGCCATGACCATCGGCTTCGACGCCATGGTCACGCGCGACGACTGGCTCGCCGTCGGCGACGGCGAGATTGGCTTCGACGAGCTGGACGGTCCGTTGCGGGACAGCGACGTCATCACCCCCGACCAGGCCCGTGCCGCCGTCGAGGCGCTGTCGCCCGACTGGTCGCATCGTGGTCCGATCCGGGCCGTCGCCCCGCTACCCGACGGCCGCGTTCTGGCCACTGTGGATGGTCCTCGGCTCGAATCCTGGCTTCCCGCCGAGGAGTTGGAGTGGTCAGTCGATCCGGTCGTCGAGGTCGAGAGCACCCTGGTGTGCAAGGGCCCCGAGATCACACGACACCGCCCCGACGGCGAGATCCTGTGGCATCTCACCGTCGACCACCCGGTGACCGCCTTCCACGTCGACGGTTCGCTCCTGTACGTCGCCTTGAACTCCGGCGCACTGCTCGGCGTCGACTTCGACGCCGGAGCCGTGTTGTGGCAACAAGAACTCAGCGTCCACGGCCAGCCGTCCGTAGGATCGTCACTGGCCAGCGCCGATTCCGGGCTGCTGATCGGCACCGTCGACGGCCGCATCCTGGACTGCCGCTAGGAGGAGACTGGGCGATGTTGGACAGCACCGAGCAGGCGATCGTCGACACCGTGCGCGACTTCGTGGACCGGGATGTGCGGCCCGTCGCGCGGCAGCTGGAGCATGACAACGCCTATCCCTCGGCCCTGATCGAGCAGATGAAGCAGCTCGGCATGTTCGGCTTGGCCATCCCCGAGGAGTTCGGCGGCGCTGAGGTGTCCACCCCGTGCTTCGCCCTCGTCACCGAGGAGTTGGCCCGCGGTTGGATGAGCCTCGCCGGCGCCATGGGCGGCCACACCGTCGTGGCCAAACTACTTCTCCAGCATGGAACCCCCGAGCAGCAGCGCCGTTACCTCCCCCTCATGGCCACCGGTGAGCTCCGTGCCGCCATGGCTCTCACCGAGCCCGACGGCGGCTCCGACCTCCAGGCCCTGCGCACCGTCGCCCGGCGCGACGGTGACGAATACGTCGTCAACGGCAGCAAGACGTGGATCACCAACGCCCGTCGGGCCGAGCTCGTCGCCCTGCTGTGTAAGACCGATCCTCAGGCCGACCCTCCACACCGGGGCATCAGCGTGCTGCTCATGGAGAAGGTCCCCGGCTTCACCGTCTCCCGTGACCTGCCCAAGCTGGGGTACAAGGGCGTCGAGAGCTGCGAACTGTCCTTTCAGGACTGTCGCGTGCCCACGACCGCCCTGCTCGGCTCCGTCGAGGGCGACGGCTTCGCCCAGATGATGCGTGGCCTGGAGATCGGCCGCATCCAGGTCGCCGCCCGGGCCACCGGCGTCGCCCGCGCCGCCTTCGACGACGCCTTTTCCTACGCCCAGCAACGCCATTCCTTCGGCAAGCCCATCTGGCAGCACCAGGCCGTCGGCCACCTCCTCGCCGACATGGCCACCCGCCTCACCGCCGCCCGCCAGCTCCTGCTCCACGCCGCCCGCCGCTACGACTCCGGCTCCCGCGCCGACCTCGAGGCCGGCATGGCCAAGCTCTTCTGCTCCGAGGCCGCCATGACCGTCGCCCTCGACGCCATCCGCGTGCACGGCGGCCACGGCTACTCCACCGAGTTCGACGTCGAGCGCTACTTCCGCGACGCCCCTCTCATGATCGTCGGCGAGGGCACCAACGAGATCCAGCGCGACGTCATCACCCGCCAGCTGATCCGACGCGGCGGCCTCACCCCCGACTCGGGGTATTAGATGGTCGGGGTCATGCCGCCGTCGAGGATGATGTCGGCGCCGGTGAGGTTGCCGACGAGCGGGCTCGCCAGGAACGCGATGAGGGCACCGACCTCCGCAGGCTGGGTAAAGCGGCCGGTAGCCGCACCGGCGGCCACGCTGTCGGCGACAGCGCCGGCGTCACCGCCGGCTCCGGCGACAGTCTCGGCGACGCCGCCGGTGCCGAGCCAGAGGTCGGTCGCGACAGGACCCGGGCTGACGGTGTTGACCCGAATGCCCTGCGGACCCAACTCCTTGGACAGTGACTTGAAGAAGCTCAGGCAGGCGGCCTTGGCGGCGCTGTAGTCGACCACCAGCGGGTCGGGGAGGGTGGCGTTGACCGAGCACACGGTGACGATCGAGCCGGCCCGTTCGAGCAAGGCGGGCAGGGCGGCCCGGGTTGTGCGTACAGCGGACATGAGGTCGAGGTTGAACGTCGCCAACCAGTCGTCATCGGTCACCGAGGCGAAGCCGGCCGGGCGCGGGTGTACGAACCCGACGTTGTTGACCAGAACGTCGATGCCGCCCACCCGCGACACCGCCTCGTCCACGACCTGAGCCGCGCCGTCGGCGGTCGACAGGTCAACCCGCCACCGCCTCCACCGGCAGGGACGCCAGCTCACCCTCAACGTGACGCGCCGCCGCCACAACCCGAACCCCCTCGTCAACGAGGGCGCGCACGGCCGCCAGCCCGATCCCCCGGCTCGCCCCGGTGACCAACGCGGTCTTCCCTCGCAACTGAAGGTCCATCGGTAGCGCTCCCATCGGGTCGAAGCTACGGCCCCGCAAGCTATCCACACCCGCCGGACCGGCGCAACAGCCCCACCGCGGCAGCCGCACATCAGCAATGAACAATCGTCGAACGCGCGACAGGCGATGGTTTCACCGCACCGACGGCAGCCGATGCCCTCATCGCGATGAGCATGTCTCGATTCGTGGGAGATTGATCGGGCATCGATCACTGCCGAATCCGAGGCAACCCATTGAACACAGTCGCTGATGCCCATACTTTCGAGGCATTCCAACAACGAAGGAGTGCGCGATGAAACGACTGCTCACGGCCGTCGCGGCGACCGGGATCTGCCTCGGCGCGGCCATCAGCATGATGCCGGCGGCGAACGCGGCCCCGCACAGCGTGACCGGTAGGCAGTGCGAGCAGGGCGGCGGCCGCATCATCTCCCTCAATATCGGCGACCACATTATTTCTCGATGCAACGGCGGTCAGTTCAGCGGGCAGCCGGTCCGCTGAGACCGGCGCCCGCCGCTACACCGATAGCATCTTCTGGATGGCCTGGCGGGTGACGCCGAGTTCGCGGGCGATGTCGGACTGGGTGACGCCCTGGGCGATGAGGGACTGCATGAGGTCGCGGCGTTCGGCGGCGAGCTGCTGGGCCAGGCGGGCGTGATGGATGGCCTGGGCGCGGACTTCCTTGATGCGGTCGAAGGTTTCGCGGTGCGGGTCGGTGGTCATGGCACGAGCATGACAACCAGGGGTTGTCGTGTCAACCCCCGGTTGTCACTGCGACGGCTGCGGAGGGCGTCGGCGACGCGGCCGGCGGGCTCGGACAGGGGGCGGGGCAGCTTGGCCAGGAGGATGCGGCGGTGCTCGTGGGAACCGCCGCGTACGGGCAGCACGCGAACGCCCGGGGGAACGGCGTCGGAGAGGGAGTCGCCGACGGTGGTGAGCCCGCAGCCGGCGGCGACCAGGTGCAGCTTGGCCAGCCAGTCGCGAACCGAGTGGGCGATGACGGGACGCTCGTCAAGGCCGGGCCAGACGCCCATGGCGGTGCCGGAACCGGCGATCCAGGGCTGGCCATGGAGGTCAGCCAGTTCGATGAAGTCCTTGCGGGCCAAGGGATGCGAGGCGGGGACGGCGACGCGGAGGCTGCGTTCGGTGAGCACCTGGACGTCCAGGGCGGGAGTCTCCTCGTCGGGCGCACGGTAAGGCGGCGCGGAGGCGAGCAGCGCGAGATCGACGGTGCCGGCGCGAAGGGCGCGGACGAGCGCGGGTGTGGTGCCCTCGCGAGTCATCACGGTGATGGACGGATGGTTGTCGCGCAACGCGGCGAGGGCCTGCGGTACAAGGCCGACGCCGGCGCTGGTGATCCACCCGAGGCGGACGGTGGCGTGCTCGTCGGGCAGGCCGGCGAGCTCACGGCTGACGGCGTCGACCTGCTCCAGCACGGTCACCACGCGCCGCAGCACGAGCTGCCCGGCGGCGGTCAGCCGCACGCCGTCGTGCCGGCGCTCCACCAACTCGGCGCCGCAGTGCCGTTCCAACGAAGCGATCTGGCGTGACACGGCGGACTGCGTGTAGCCCAGGGCGGTGGCGGCGGCGGTGAGGGTGCCACGCTCGGCGACCTCGCGGAACACGCGGAGCTCGGTCAGCGACGCATCGGCGACGGTCATGAGATATACGCATACCAGATCTGCTGATCCTGCGCTTTTCGCATGGCCGGTCGGGACCTAACGTCGAAGGCATGAGTTTGATCCACACGAAGTTCGGGTTCGACAGCACCGCCGCCGACGTCGCCGCCGGCATCGATCTGACCGGGCGCCGCGCGATCGTCACGGGGGCCTCGTCCGGTCTCGGCGTGGAGACCGCCCGCGTGCTGACCGCCGCCGGGGCCGAGGTCACGCTGGCGGTCCGGGACGTCGACGCGGGCGAGCGAGCGGCCAAGGAGATCGACGCGGCCGACGTCAAGCGGCTCGACCTGGCCGACCAGGCATCCGTCGCGGCGTTCGCCGACTCCTGGACGGGACCGCTGCACATCCTGGTCAACAACGCCGGCATCATGGCCTCGCCCGAGCAGTACACGGCGCAGGGCTGGGAAATGCAGCTGGCCACCAACCACCTCGGACACTTCGCCCTTGCCACAGCGCTGCACCCGGCGCTCAAGGCCGCCGGCAACGCGCGAATCGTCGTGGTCAGCTCGACCGCGCACATGTTGTCGCCGTTCATCTTCGACGATCCCAACTTCGACTTCCGCCGCTACGATCCGTGGCTGGCCTACGGTCAGTCCAAGACCGCGAACGTGCTGTTCGCGGTCGAGGCCTCGCGGCGCTGGGCCGCCGACGGCATCACCGCCAATGCCGCGATGCCCGGCGCGATCTTCACCAACCTCCAGCGGCACACCGGAGGCGCCGGCAGCGGGACGATCCCGCCGGAGCTGATGAAGACGGTCGAGCAGGGCGCGGCGACTTCCGTGCTGGTGGCCACTTCTCCCCTGTTGGAGGGTGTCGGCGGCCGGTACTTCGCCGACTGCAACGAGGCCGAGACGCTGGACCGTCGCGGTGCGCGGCTGCAAGGCGTTGCCCGTTACGCGGTGGATCCCGAGAATGCGCGCCGGTTGTGGGAGTTGTCGCGTCAGATGCTCGACGCCTGAAGCACAATGCCATCAGGACGGACGATCGCCGCGCTCGCTCGCCCCTGGCGCAGCCAGTCGGCGAGTTCCGGGTGTGTCTCGGGCGTCACGACGGTCATCCGGTCGGGCACCAGCCCGGGGCACAGGGTTCCGGCCAGGCCGCGACGGAATCGGGGCCGCTGCACGAGTTCCGACCGGTGCAGCGCGGGAGTTTCGCTGCTGAGAACCCGATTTCTCAACCCCGGCACCAGATGCAGGCGCGGCATGACGACGCGGCGGAGCAGGTTGCCGAGCTCACCGCCCTCGGTCATGGCCGCGCCGAGCAGCTTGGCCAGGCGGATCATCGTCAGCGCGTGGGGCATTCGCTCGACCTGGTACGTGTCGAGCACCGAAGCCGGCGACTCTCCCTTGTGGACGGCGGCCAGCTTCCAGGCGAGGTTCGCCGCGTCCCGCAGGCCGGCCCCGAGGCCCTGACCGATGAACGGCGGCGTCAGGTGAGCGGCGTCGCCGAGCAGGAAAACCCGTTCCTGACGCCATGTGTTGGCGATCTGGGCCCGGAAGGTGTACTCGGCGACCCGACGCAGCTTCAGGTCCTCGACCCGAGTCCACGGCGCGATGATCTTCCTGACGGCGCCGAGATCCTGATAGTCGGCGGCGGTCTCGCCGTCACGGAGCCGGAACTCCCAGCGATAGCGGGACTTTCCGACCCGCATGTACGTCGCCGCGCGCCGGGTGTCGCACACCTGGTGCACGCCTTCCCACTGCCCCAGCTCGGCCTCGGTCTCGATGTCGACCACCAGCCATCGTTGCGCGAAGCCGAGATCCCGCATCCGCGCGCCGATCGCGTTGCGCACGAAGCTGTTCGCGCCATCGCAACCCAGCACGTAGTCGGCCCGTTCGCCGTTCACCCGAACATGATCGCCGTGCTGGGTGATCTCCGTGGCCTCGACGCCGTCGAGAACGGTGACCTTCTTCCGCAGCAACCGTTCCAGGTCGGGCTGGTCGAACATGTTGGCCTCAGGGAAGCCGTGCCGGCCGGGCGTCGAGTCGCGGCGGAACTCCGCCAGGACGCCCAGGTCCGCGTCGAGCAGCCGCAGTCCCAGGGCCGGCCGGGAGATCGCGCCGAGGTCGACGTCGATGCTGGCCAGGATCGCGTGCACCTCGTCGTCGAGATGCACGGCCCGGGGCTGCGGGTGCGGCTCGGGTCGGCGGTCCAGCACCACGCAGTCGACGCCGTGCCGGGCCAGCAGCGCGGCGACGGTCAGGCCCGTCGGCCCCGCCCCGACCACGATGACCGGCGCCATGTCAGAGGCCCGGCCAGCCGCGCTTGAGGTGCTCGAAGGCGATGTCCAGCGCCGCCGGGGCGTCCGGCGCGGTGCCGGCCAGGTCCGGGATCTCCAGCACGTAGCGAGCGAGCAGCCGGAGCGACACATCGGCTTCGCGGCCGGTCTCCGCCGCGATCACCTCGGCCAGCGCCGCCTCGTTGTTCGTCCACATGAGACGGGCGTAGGCCCGCAGCGCCGGCGTGGTGGTGACGAGGTCCACGATGGGCTGGGTCTCCGGGTCGGCCTCGAAGGGGCCTCGGGTGGCGAGGAAGTCCCGCAGCGCGTCGAGGACGGACTTGTCGCCGCGCTCCCGCACCGCCTCGGTCAGCGACCGTTCGCGCTCCGCGCCGTCGCCGAGGATCAGCGCCTCCTTGCCCGCCGGGAAGTGCACGAACAGGGTCGAGACCGCCGTGTCGGCCGCCTCCGCGATCTCCGCCACGGTGACCTTGTCGAAGCCGCGCTCCAGGAACAGCCGCCTGGCCGCGTCGGCCAGCGCCCGCCGCGTGGCCTCCTTCTTGCGTTCGCGCCGCCCCTGCGTCATGGGGCCACCGTACCCGTGACCGAAGCCATTGCAAACTCGGAGCGGTTCCGATTACGGTGTCGATATGACTTCTTGGGACGTGCACCACCCGCCACGGGCCGACGGCCTTACCGTGCTGGTCACCGGCGGCAACGCCGGCATCGGCTACTTCGTCGCCGAGCAGCTGGCCGGCGCCGGCGCGACCGTCCTGCTCGGCTGCCGCGACGCCGCCCGCGCCGAGGCCGCCATGACCGCCATCCGCGCCGTCCATCCCTCGGCGTCGCTGCGCTTTCTGCCCCTGGACCTGGCCGATCGCCTTTCGCTGCCGAGCTCCGTCGATCGACTGACGGCTCCCCTCGACGCTGTCGTTCTCAACGCCGGCGTGATGATCGAGGGCCCCGATCCCGACGAGCGCACGTTCGCGATCAACCACCTCGGCCACTTCGCCCTGACCGCCCTGCTCGCCCCGTACCTCTCCCAGAGGTCCCGGGTCGTCACCACCGGCAGCTTCGTCGCCAAGTCCGCGTCGTTCCCCGCCCACGAGCACGACGGCAAGCGCGCCTACGCCCGTTCCAAGCTCGCCCAGATGCTCTTCGGCTTCGAGCTGGCCCGGCGAGGCGGTGTGGTCAGCGTCGTCAACCATCCCGGCGGCGCCCTCGACGCCCTCACGCCTTCCCGCCCACCCGTGCACACTCGCCCCAGCGGGCCGCACCCTCAGCGACTTCTCTTGCAGGGCAAGGACGCCGGGGCTTGGCCGGCCGTGCGGTGCGTGCTGGATCCTGAAGTTCACAGCGGTCAGCTCTGGGGTCCGCGGATGTTCGGGCTAAGGGGCGTTCCTCGGCTTGAGTCCGTTCGCGGCATCCTGGCCGATGAGGAGCTGGCCAAGTCGGTGTGGGAGCGCAGCGTCGAGCTCACCGGCCTTGATCCGTCGGCGGCGATGCGAAGCGCAAGGCGTCCAAGCCCCCACGGACTGAAGTAGCGTCAGGGGCGTCGCTGGAAGGGGAGGGCCAGGTGCGCAGGACGCGAGAAGGAGATCGGGACACACCGCCGCCGCGGGCGCCGTGGAACGAGGTTGCGGAGCGGCTGTGGATGGGCGGCCACGAGTGGATCGACGACCACGGGGAACTGCAGGCGGCGGTGGTGACCGACGAGTTCGACGTGGTGTTCAGCCTGTTCACCCGGCCGGGCCACGGGCCAGGGCCGGGGCAAAGGCATGTGGTGCACGAGATTCCGGACGCGCCGCTGCTGCCGGCGCAGATCGACCGCGTGGCGGAGCTGGCCGTGATGGCGGCCGAGGAGCTGACGGCGGGGCGGAAGGTGCTGGTCCGCTGCCGAGTGGGCCACAACCGGTCGGGGCTGCTGACGGCGCAGACGCTGATCGAGCTGGGCCACGACGCGCGCACGGCGATCGGGATGGTGCGCCGGGCCCGCTCCGACCAGGCGCTGAACAACGCGACCTTCGTCGACTACCTGACCACCGGCCTGAGCGTCGCCTCGCTGCTCAGCGGGCTGGAGGCGCCGATCTAGAGCCAGCGGTCGAACCACGCCCGCATCCGGTCGAGCAGATCGAGCCGGTGGGCGCGTTCCCGCAGCGAGTGGCCCTCACGGGGATAGACGACGAACTCGTGCGTGGCCCCGTAGTGCCGCAGGGCCCGGTGGAAGTACTCGGACTGGGCCAGCGGCACGTTGGTGTCGGCGGCGCCGTGTACGATGAGCACGGGAGTCCGCACGGCCGAGGCGTACGAGATGGGGCTGAGCTCGTCGTGCCGGTGGGGACCGACGCCCTCCCACCCGGTGCTGCCGCCCAACGCCGCCTCGATGCGGCCGTACTCGCCGCTGCCGACGAGCATGCCCCAGTCGGTGACGCCGGCGCCCATGACGGCGGCGGCGAAGCGGTCGGTGTGCCCGATGGCCCACGCGGCCATGAAGCCGCCGTGGCTCCACCCGGCGATGCCGAGCCGCTGAGGATCGGCGACGCCGTCGGCGATGAGCAGGTCGATGCCGGTCAGGATGTCGGTCCACTCCTCCTGCCCCACGGCACCGGCCACCGCCGCGGCGAACTCGTGCCCACGGCCCTGGCCGCCGCGAGGATTGGGCAGGAACACGGCGTACCCGGCCAGGGCGAACCACTGCGCCGACGGCGCCCAGTGCAGCGAGAACTTGTCGCTGTGCCGATCGTACGGACCGCCTTGCACGATCGTGACCAGCGGAAACGGCCCGGTCCCGGTCGGCGGCACGACCACCAGACCCTCCAGCGCCAGACCGTCCGAAGCCCGATACGACAGCCGCGACTGGACGCCCCAGGCGATGTCACGGGCCCACGGGCGGGTGTCGGTGATCCGCACGCCGTTGAAGTGCACGTTCGGCGGCTCGTACGTGGTGCTGACGATCGCCGCGAGGGAATCGCCGCCGACGCTGACCTGCTTGACCAGTCCGGTATGCCGGGACACCGGCCCGACCGAGAGCCGGTGCACCGCGGTGTCCAGCCCCTCGGCGACGACCATCAACGGGTCGCCGTCCTCGGTCTGCACCAGCTCGAACGGGCAAGCCGGCAGCCCGAAAGTGACGTTGCCGTCCACCACATCGTGCACGGCGGTCCCGGACTGGAGACCGGGCGGTGTCGAGGCCAGATAGGCGATCCGCCATGCCCCCTTGAGGCGCCACACCGGTGAGTGCGCGCCGGCCACGGCCGGCCCGAGGTCCCGCACCGAGCCGTCCAGCGACACGACGTGCAGCTCCGGCTCCAGCAAGCCCGGATCGAACTCGTGGCTGGACCAGGTGAGCACGGCCAATGGGCCGCCGCCGGGCTGCCGGGTGACCTCGGCCACGTGCCGATCCCCGTACAGCACACGGATTCCGTCGGAGTCGACGACACGCAGCCGTGACGGCCGGGGAACGCCCCGAACCTCGATGCCGTCGGGAACCGAGTCGGGGGCGATGAACAGCACGCCCTCGGCCAACGGCAGGTGGTCGTCGATGCCAGCCGCCCAGGTGACCACCACCGTGGCGGATCCGGTCAGCTCCACCCGGTGCAGCGACGTGCCGTCGACGACCACGTAGACCGAATCCCCGGCCCAGCGCGGGTTCGCGCCCATGGTCAGGAACCGGGGCGGGCTGTCCACGCCGCCCAGCCACACCTCGCCGGCCGGCCGCAGCTCGTAGGCCACCCACCGCCCGTCCGGCGACACCCGGGGAACGGCCGCGTCCGGCGCGTCGACGATCATCTCGGCGGTCAGCACGATCGCTGACACTAGCCGGGTATTCCGCACGTGAGGATTGATCAACTCGGGATGATCGTCGAGTGGGATGTTATTTGATCATCTCGGCTGGGTGGGGTCGACACCGAGTAGGTCCAGGAGCCTGGCTTGTAGCGGGGGTGGTTGCGGAATCCCTGGTGGTTGCCCGTTGACAGCGGGAATCAGGCGAAGCCGGGCGAGCGCTTCGAAAATCAGCCGCCCGGTGGGCTTGGCGGGTCTGCCCGCGTAGAGGCCGTCGAGCGTGATGTGCGGGGCGATCGCCTGCCGGACTTGACGTTCGATCAGACAGAAGATCAGCAGTGCCAGGCAGATCACGGTGATCAGGGCAGCGATGCGCCGGTTGTTCTTCACGAACAGCGGTGCCACTGCCAGGGGGCCTTTGACGGCGCCGTAGCGGCGTTCCACAACCTCCTGGCCTTTGTAGCGGATCAGGATCTCGGCCGGGTCGACGTCGGCGGGCAGGTTGGTCAGCAGCGCGTACCAGCCGTCGGTGGCGGTCTCGGCATCCAGCGCCGCGTGGTCGAACCACCAGCGCAGGATGGGTTTGCCGGTGGCAGGATCGGTGCCGGTCTCGGTGCGCAGGTAGGCAGTGACCCGGCGGGCGGCCGCGATCGCGGCGATCCGGGCGGTCACCGCCTTCTCGTCGGGGTAATGCCGGGAGCCCAGGCCCCGGACCAGCCGGTCCAGATCGTCGCGAGCACGGTCGAGTTTGCGGGCCCGCGCGGTGGCCGCGGCGCGGGCTCGGGCGGTGGAGTGCACGAACACCCGCCGCAGCGTGAGCACCGGGTCACGCTTGCGTTTGCCCGCCAGCGTCATCGTGTCCTCGGTGACTCGCCAGCGGCCACGGTCGGCGGCTGGTTTGCCCGCGTCCCGTTCGGCGACGTAGTCCACCTCGGCGGCCGAGTCGAGGTCCAGCGCGGCCAGCGTCGCGGCCGGCGTGTAGGCCTTCGACGCGGGCGCGACGAACCCGACACCGGAGGCGATCATCGCCGAGACATTGGCGTAGGACACCAGCTTGGAGTCCCCGACCAGCAGGAACTCTCGGGGTCTGGCCATAGTCTGCAGCGCGCTCATCGCGCCCACCACCTGGGCGACTTCGCCCGCGCCACCGTCGTAGGCCCGGTGGAACACCGGCACACCACCATCGCCGGTGACCGCCAGCCCGGCCTGGATCTGCTTCAGGTCGGGGCGGCGGTCTTTGGGGTGCCCGAACTTCGGCGCCGGGTGGTCGGTGTCGGCCTGGTCGTAGGCGCCGTACAGCGAGATCGAGGTCATGTCCCAATGAAGCCGGGATGTGTCCAGCCCGAACATCGAGATCGCTTGTGCGCCAACGGACCCGACGATGTGATCGAGTTCGGGGGCGATCGCGTCCAACGCCCGGCCGATCCGGTCGTCGTTGAGCAGCGTGGGCTCGATGCCGAAGACCTCCTCGACCGCGTGCTCGCGGGCCCAGTCGGTCACCCGGACCAGTGGTGCTGGTGAGGTCAGTCGGTTCGCGACCAGCGCTTCGATCACCTGTCCGTGGGTCAGGAGTGCGAGATCACGCACCGGGCAGGCGCGGTCGATGATCCCGGCCAGGTCCAGACGGCGACAGTAATCGGCGATCACCGGCAGCGCGCCCAGTGTTTTCTCCACACTCGCCGCGACATAGCGAGCCCGTCGTCGTGCACGTTGATCCACGACTGAACACCCTGGCAGAGCCCTTGACCGAGCGGACACCGGCCCGCGTGATCAACTCACCTGTGTCCATGTGCGGAAGACGGGACTAGCGGGAAATCCGTTGAAACAAGCCGACTTTCGGCCCCTTGCGGGCGGAATGGCCGGTTCCTAGCGTCAGGCCGGTGTTGAGACGAATCCTCATTGCCGGCATGGTGTCGGCGTTGGCCCTCCTGCCGCTGCCGATCACGGCACAGGCGGACACGGCCGCTGCGACGGTGGTGCCGATCCGGGTGACGGGCGACCCGGCGAAGCGCTTCAACCTGGTGATCCTCGGCGACGGCTACACAGCGGCGGACATGCCGAAGTTCCGCGCGGACGTGGACAAGCACATGAACGTGCTGTTCACGATCGAGCCGTACAAGTCGTACCGCAACTACATGAACGTGTACTCGGTGGAGATCCCGTCGCCGGAGTCGGGCGTGAGCTGCGACCCGGACCTGACCTCGCCCAAGCGGAACACGCCGCTGCACATGGCGTTCTGGGAAGGCTGCGACCCGCAGGGCGTGCAGCGCGCGCTGGTGCTGGACGACAGCGCCGCCACCACCTACGCCAACCTGGTGCCGGGCACGACCGCGTCCAACCGGCAGATCCTGGCCATCGCCAACAGCACGACGTACGGCGGCGTCGGCGGCACGTACGCGACGGCCTCGGGCGGCAACGCGATGTCGTCGCTGATCACGCCGCACGAGCTGGGCCATTCGCTGGGCGGACTCCAGGACGAGTACGACTACTACGCCCGGGGCGTGCGCGGCGACGCGTACACCGACGGCGAGCCGGACTCGGTGCACCACACGCTGCTGACCGAGCAGCAGATGACCCAGCAGCAGAAGAAGTGGTGGCGCTGGCTGGGCGAGCCGAGCGAGTCCGGCGGCACGATCGGCCGCTACGAGTCCGGCATGTACAGCGGCACGGGCGTGTGGCGCCCGAGCGCGCACTCGATCATGAAGACGCTGGGCTACTACTACGACCAGGTCGGCCGCGAGGACATGGTCAAGTCGATCTCGGCCAAGACCAGCATCGTCCAGGACTCGACGCCGACCACGAAGACGATCGGCGCGGACCGGGTGGTGTGGGTGGTGCCCATGCACCCGAACAGCCACCAGCTGACGATCACCTGGACCGTGGACGGCAAGGCGCTCGCCACGAACGGACAGCAGCTGGACCTGCGCCAGCTGAACCTCAAGGCGGGCAAGCACAAGGTGACGGCGACCGTCGCCGACCCGACCGATTTCGTGCGGGACCCGGCGATCCGCCAGGCGTTGACCGCCACCCGCAGCTGGAACGTCCACACCGCGGTGAAAACGCCGCCGACGACCACGGCGCTGGACTTCGCGGACACCACCGAGACGGACCGCCCGCTCGGCGGGGACGAGGTCATCTTCGCCGACACCACCCACCCGACCAACCAGGTCGTGCCAGTGCAGTGGGCGCTGGACGGCAAGGCGCTGCCGACCACGGCCAACGACGTGGATCTCAAGGGCCTCAAGCTGACCGGCTCGCACACGGTCACCGCGAAGGTCGGCGGCAAGACCCGCAGCTGGACCGTCGACGCGACCGACCCGTCCACCGACTACAAGCTGTCGGACTCGCTGGTCACCGTGCACAGGGCCGACGGCACCAATGAGTACGTCTACAATGGACCGTTCACCATGAAGCTGACCGCGGCCGACGACCGCACCGGCTCCCTGGTCAGCGAGTTCCGCACCGACGGGGACGGCTGGTTCAACTACTTCGGTTGGCCGACCGACTCCAGCCAGCCGTGGCACTTCACGCCGAGCGGCACCGAGATCGACCATCTCGTCTACGGGAAGCTGGGCAAGCCACGACTGTCCCCTTGGGACGATGCCACGCCGAGCTACGGCCAGCACACCATCGAGTACCGGACCACGGACGCGGCCGGCAACACCGCGGCGGCCAAGAGCTTCCAGGTGAACCTGTTGCCGGCGCCGCCGGCCTGCACGACGACGATCACCGGCCGCCACGACGGTGCACTGGTGGTCCGAGACGGCGTCACGTGCCTCGACCACGCCCAGCTGAACGGCGCGATCGTGGTGCAGCCGGGTGCTTCGCTCGTAGCCACGAGTTCGACGATCACCGGTGGCGTCACCGCGACCGCAGCCAACGCGGTCGAACTGCTGGACACCACCGTGCGCGGGGCGGCGAGCATCGTCGGCACCGCGCAGGACCTGACGATCGTCGGCGGCAGCGTCACCGGCGCGCTCAGCGTCTCGACTGAGTTTCATACCCTCGGCGTGCTCGGACGCAAGGACCCCAGGGTCTCTCTTTAGATCAATCCATTAACCCCTTTTATAAAATTACTTGTAGACGAAGACTGTTCGGGCGGCGCATGTCCTCTCATCACGCCTGGCCGGGCGCCCAGTCCGGGTGGCCGGGCATCGGCGGCGTGTGATCGCCGTACAGCCAGTCCTTGAAGTACGCGGTGTAGTCCTTGCCGGAGAGCCGGTTCGCCACGTCGATGTAGTCCTGTGTGGACGCCGCGCGGTTGCGGAACTGCCGGAAGAAGGTCTGCTCGATGCGCTGGAACGTGTCGGGGCCGACCATGGTGCGCAGGCCGTACAGCATCAGCGCGGCGCTGTTGGTGGTGCCCAGCACGCTGATCGTGTCCTTCGGCCGCCCGGGCGGGCCGTCCGAGGCGCGGAAGCTGTTGTCCTGCTCGTACCACTGCTTGAGGCCGGTCTCCGTGGGCCGGAAACCCTTGTCGCCCTGGTAGAGGAAGCTGTAGAGGCTGGCGTGGCCCTCGCTGAGCCACATGTCGTCGCTCCACCGGTTCACCGACACGGCGTCGCCGAACCACTGGTGCACCAGCTCGTGCACCATCGTCGCGGTGTGCGCGATGTCCCCCTGCAGGCCGGACTTGGCGTCGAACGTGGACAGCGTGGCGTTCTCCATGGCCGCGAAGTAGCCGCCGTCGACACCGAGCACGCCGTAGGTCTCGAAGGGGTACGGCCCGAGCTGCTTCTCCACCCACGCGACCTGGCTCGGGATGTCGTCCACGAAGGCCTTGCTGGCGTCGGCCTGGGCCGTGGCCACGGAGCTGCGCAGCGGCAGGCCGTTCGGCCCCTTGGCGTCGAGCTCGGTGAAGTGGCCGACCGCGAACACCGCCGTGTCGGTGGGAATCGGGTCCCTGGTGCCGAACGTGTAGGTGGTGCGGCCGCCCTCGGTCTTCTTGTCCCTCAGGGTGCCGTTGGACACGGCCTGCACGTCGCTGGGAACCGTGATGTGCGAGGTGATCGTGGCCTTGTCGCTGGGATGGTCGTTGCCGGGGAAGAACTCGTGCGCCCGGTCCGGCTGGGCGAAGGTGACGAACCCGTCCGGCTTCTCGAACCAGTGCACGTTCCGCGGATCGGCCGGGGCCGGCGACACCGGGTCGTAGGTGCGGTCGGAGACGTAGGAGATCTCCACCGCGAACCGCTTTCCCTTGGCCAGCGGACGATCCGGCGTGACATACAGCTTCTCGGTGCTGTCCTGTGTCCGGAACTGGGCGGGCCGGCCGTCCACCCGGACCGAATTGAGCTTGCGGACGGTGGAGTCCAGGCTGAAGGACGACAGGTCCTGCGTCGCCGTCGCGTCGATCCGCACCGCCGAGTCCATCAGCGGCGTGCCCGGCCGGTAGTCGAAGGCGACGTCGTAGTGCCCGACGTCGTAACCGCCGTTGCCCAGGTTCGTGAACACCCGGTCGCCCAGGTGGTCGGCCCCCGGCGTGGGATTGGCGAACGCCGGGGCGGCGACCCCGATGCTGAGTGCCGCGGACATCGCCGCGGCCGTGATGCTTCGTCGCATGCCCGCGACGTTAGCCACGCCGACGCGCCCAGGACGTCGCCGTGGGGAACGGTCAAGAAGCTGTCACCGGGCGGGCATAATCGGCACATGGACGAGGCATTGCACGAGCGGATGCGGGAAGCGATCAGGGATGTGCCGCCGGGAAAGGTGTCGACCTACGGCGACATCGCGGCCATGGTCGGCGCGCCCAGCCCGCGCATGGTGGGGGCGCTGCTGTCCGAGGACGGCCACGACCTGCCCTGGCACCGGATCCTGCGGGCCAACGGCACGCCCTCGCCGCACATCGCGCACGAGCAGCTGGCGCGGCTGCGGGCCGAGGGTGTGTTGGCTGACGGCCAGCGGGTCAATCTCCGGCAGTACCGGTGGCAGCCGGAGGAGTAGGCCGCAGCGGGCAGCCGGTGTCCACGCGCGCCGCGAGATCGGCGCGCACGGCGGCGAGTTCGGCCATCCGCGCGTCGATGACCTGGATCTTGTCGGCGAACAGCGCCGACAGCGCCGCGGCCGAGTCGGGGACGTCCCTCAGCTCCGCGAGATTGTCGGCGATCTCGCCGAGTGAGAAGCCGAGCCGCTGTGCGGTGCGCACGTAGTGCAGCCACGGCACCGTCTCGGGCGGAAAGTCGCGGTAACCGTTGCCGAGCCGCCGCCCGGCGACCAGGCCGATCTTCTCGTAGAACCGGATCGCGTCCCGGCTCATGCCGGTCCGCACGGCCAGTTCCCCGATGCGCATGGTGACTCCGTCGGTCCGTGGACTTGACCTTGAAGCGTACTCCACGGTTTAGCGTCGCCAACCGTGAACTACCGACGACTCGTCCGCGTCAGCGCGGGCTACGACCTTGTTGTCACGGCGGCGTTCGTCACGCCGTGGACCTACGAACTGCTGCGACAGGCGCTGTCCGCCGTCGGCCTCGCGCTCGGTCTCGGCGCGATGCCCGCCACCGACCCCACGGCGACCATGTACGCCGACCTGATGGGGTCGATCGTGGTGGTGTGGGCCGTCTTGCGCCTGATCGACCCGCACCCGGTCCTCGGCCTGTACGACGGCGTGGCGCGGATGTTGTTCGCGATCTGGGAGGCGTACGCCGCCGTGCACGGCGCCACGGGGCTGCTGTGGGGATTCTTCGCCGTCGAGGTGCTCTTCGGCGTCCTACAGCTGGCCCCGTGGCTGTCGGCTCATCCGCCGTGGCCGACGAGATCGTTCACGGCGCGCTTGCGGCGCAGCAGCCGCGGCAGCACGCCGTGATACATCTGCTGGGCCAGCGGAGACGGCGGAACGAGCAGCACCGTGCACTTCGCGTGGGCGGCGCAGTACCTCGGCACCGACGGAATCAGGGCGCGGCGCAACAGGTTCCGCCGTCCCGCCCCGACCACCAGCAGGTCGTTCTCGTCGTCCGCGATGCACACCAACGCCTTGCCGGCGTCGGCCCGCACCGCCATCTGCTGCACTTCAACGTCGTCGGGGACACCGCCCAGTGCCTCGTCCCACGCCGCGGCCAGCCGCTCCCAGGCGCCCTGCTCCCACAACCGTTTGAGCTGCACGTCGAGCGTGCGCCGGTAGGTGGCCTCGCCGCCGGGCGCACTCCACGCGATCACGACGACGAGCGGGACCGCGCGCATCCGCGCCTCGGTCACCGCCCGTCGCAGCGCCTGCAAGCTGCCGACCGAGCCGTCGACACCGACGACGACCCGCCGAACACCATCCATCACCGACCCATGGTATTCACCCCGCGCAAGTCGACAGCGTCACCTGAACGAGTTCTTGACGCTACGTGCCCGAAACCACAGGTCAGTAGACAGTGCCAATGGTGCCGCCTTCGGCGTCGCGGCTCGGCCCCTCGTGACCCCTGCCGTGTTCGATGCCGCGCGTCCCGCGCGGGGCTCGGCCCCTCGTGACCCCTGCCTCGCCCTTGCCGGATTTTCACCCGCCGCATCCGGCTTGCGTGGGTGGGCGTGTCGGGTGGCGGCGGGCGAAAATCCGCCAACCGGGCGAAGCAGGGGCGGGGCCGAGCACTCTCTTGTCTAGAAGTCCTCGTCGAAGCTCACGGTGCCGGTCACGGCCACCTGGTAGGCGGACACGCGGCGTTCGAAGAAGTTGGACAGCTCCTGCACGTCCTGCAACTCCATGAACGCGAACGGGTTCTTGGCGTTGAACTCCGGCGCCATGCCCAGCACGGCCAGCCGCCGGTCGGCGACGTGCTCCAGGTAGGAACGCATGTCCGCCAACGACATGCCGGCCACACCCTGCCCCAGCATGTCCTCGGCGAAGCGCGTCTCGGCGTCGACGGCCTCACGCAGCATCTGCCTGACCTCGGCCTCCAGCTTGTCGTCGAACAGGTCCGGCTCCTCGCGGCGCACGGTGTCGACCACGTCGAAGGCGAACGCCATGTGCATGGACTCGTCGCGGAACACCCAGTTGGTGCCGGACGCCAGGCCGTTGAGCAGGCCCCGCGAGCGCAGGAAGTACACGTAGGCGAAGGCGCCGTAGAAGAACAGACCCTCGATGCACGCGGCGAAGCAGATCAGGTTGAGCAGGAAGCTGCGGCGATCCTCCTTGCTGCGCAACTGGTCCAGGTGCTGGACGGAGTCGATCCACTTGAAGCAGAACTCGGCCTTGTCCCGGATCGACGGGATGTTCTCCACCGCCGCGAACGCCTCGGCCCGCTCGTTCTCGTCGGGAATGTAGGTGTCCAGCAGCGTCAGGTAGAACTGGACGTGCACGGCCTCCTCGAACAGCTGGCGCGACAGGTAGAGCCGGGCCTCGGGGGCGTTGACGTGCTCGTACAGGTTGAGCACCAGGTTGTTGGCGACGATGGTGTCGCCGGTGGCGAAGAACGCGACCAGGCGGTTGATCAGGTGCTGCTCGGCCGGCGTGAGCTTCTTGAGGTCGGCGAGGTCGGAGTGCAGGTCGACCTCCTCGACCGTCCACGTGTTCTTGATGGCGTCACGAAAACGCTCGTAGAACAAGGGATAACGCATGGGCCGCAACGTGAGGTCCATGCCCGGGTCCAGCAAGGACTGCTGGCGGGCGGTGTTCTCGAGCCCGGTGGAAGTTGTCGTGGTCACTGGCAGGCCTCACAGGACTCGGGGTTCTCAAGGGAGCAGGCGATGACGTCCGCCTCGACGACGGAAGCGGCAGCGGTCGGCACGGTGGCCTGCTGGATGCGCGTCGCCGGGCGGGACCGCAGGTAGTACGTGGTCTTCAGCCCGGTCTGCCAGGCGTAGCGGTACATCGAGGACAGCTTGCCGATCGTCGGCGAGGCGACGAACAGGTTCAGCGACTGGCTCTGGTCGATGTACGGGCCGCGCGCGGCGGCCAGGTCGATCAGGGACCGCTGCGGCAGCTCCCAGGCGGTGCGGAACAACGAGCGGCTGGCCTCGGGCAGGCCGGCCAGGCCCTGCGCGGAGCCGTCGTCCCGCTTGAGCTGGTCGCGGGTGGTGGCGGTCCACAGGCCGTGCCGCTTGAGCTCGGCGACGAGATAGGTGTTGACCTGCAAGAACTCCCCGGACAGGGTCTCCCGCTTGCACACGTTGGACACCTGCGGCTCGATACACTCGTAACAGCCGGCGATGGAGGCGATCGTGGCCGTCGGGGCGATCGCGATCAGCAGCGAGTTGCGCAGGCCGCTCTCGGCCACGCGCTCACGCAACGCGGTCCAGCGCTCGGTCTGCGTCGGCGTGACGCCCCACAGATCCGGCTGGAGATCGCCCTGCGCCGCACGGGTCTGGTTGTACGCCGGGTGCGCGCCGGCGGAGGCGGCCAGATCGGCCGAGGTCTCCAGGGCCGTGAGGTAGATCTCCTCGGCGACGCGGGTCGACAGCTCGCGAGCCTCGGGCGAGTCGAAGTCCAGGCGCAGCTTGAAGAACACGTCCTGCAGGCCCATCACGCCCAGGCCGACCGGCCGCCAGCGCGGGTTGGACCGGCCCGCCGGCTCGGTCGGGTAGTAGTTGATGTCGATCACGCGGTCCAGGAACGTGACCCCGGTGCGGACGGTCTCCCGCAGCTTGGTCCAGTCCATGGCGTCGCCGGCCACGTGCGCGCCCAGGTTGACCGAGCCGAGGTTGCACACGGCGGTCTCGGCGTCGCTGGTGACCTCCAGGATCTCCGTGCAGAGATTGGAAAGATGCACCACGTTGCCGGCTTCGGCGGTCTGGTTGCAGGTGCGGTTGGTGGTGTCCTTGAAGGTCATCCAGCCGTTGCCGGTCTGGGCCAGCGTGCGCATCATCTTCGCGTACAGGTCGCGGGCCTTGACCTTGCGCACGGCCCGGCCGGCCTCCTCGGCCGCCCGGTAGGCGCGGTCGAAGTCCTCACCCCACAGGTCCGGCAGCTCCGGCGTCTCGTCCGGGTCGAACAGCGACCACTCGGCGTCGGCCTCGACCCGGCGCATGAACTCGTCCGGGATCCAGTTGGCGATGTTCAGGTTGTGCGTGCGGCGCGCGTCCTCACCCGTGTTGTCGCGCAGCTCAAGGAACTCCTCGATGTCCGGGTGCCACGTCTCCAGGTAGACGCAGGCCGCGCCCTTGCGCCGGCCGCCCTGGTTGACCGCCGCCACCGAGGCGTCCAGCGTGCGCAGCCACGGCACGATCCCGTTGGAGTGGCCGTTGGTGCCGCGGATCAGGGCGCCGCGAGAGCGGACCCGGGACCACTGCACGCCGATGCCGCCGGCGAACTTGGACAGCTGCGCCACCTGTGCGTACCGCTCGTAGATCGACTCGAGCTCGTCGCGGGGCGAGTCCAGCAGGTAGCACGAGGACATCTGGGTGTGCCGGGTGCCCGAGTTGAACAGCGTCGGCGAGCTCGGCAGGTACGCCAGCGAGGACATCAGGCGGTAGAAGCGGATCGCCTCGGCCGCGGTGTGCGACAGGCCGCAGGCCACGCGCAGCAGCCAGTACTGCGGGCGCTCCAGCACCGCCCGGGAATTGGGGTGGCGCAACAGGTAGCGGTCGTACACCGTGCGCAGGCCGAAGTACTCGAAGCGGCGGTCGTTGTCGGCGTCGATCGCGTCGTCCAGCTTGCGAGCGTGCGTGGCCACGAACTTGGCCGTCTCGTCGCCGATCAGGCCCTCGCGGTGGCCCAGCGCGATGCTCTGGCTGAACGAGTGGATGCCCTGGCCGCGGACCTCCTTGTCGATGTACGCGGCGAGCAGCTGCGCGGCCAGCCGGGAGTACTCCGGCTCCTCCGAGACCAGCTCCGCGGCGGTCTGGATGGACAGCCGGTCCAGCTCCTCGGTGGTCGCGCCGTCGTACAGGCCGTTGATCGTCTTGGTGGCGACCCGCAGCGGATCAACCTCGGACAGGCCGACCGCGTTGCGGCCCACCGCTTTCACGATCTTGTTCACGTCGACGGTCTCGAACGCGCCGCTGCGTTTGCGCACCCGCATCGTCGGGTGGGGGTCGGCGTCGACCCGCACGACTGTCTTCACGGCCTTGACTCCTCGCACGCTGTGGGCCCTGGGCGCGAGGACACAGGCGGCACGCGGCCGCGAGGAGTCCCCACGCCCTCCCTCGGGGCCTGGACACGAGCCCGTCCACGGTGCGGAACGGGCGAGCGGGCAGGTCTTCGGACTCACGGGCATGCCTGGTCGGCACCTACTGGCCGTCGCTTCCCGGACCTCTGCGTCCAGTGCTTCGTGACGGCGGTCGTTCCCGTTCACCGCTGCGGGGCAGTCCCGGATTCACACCGGGTTCCCTCTTACGACGACCGCCCTGGCGGGACGGCCGAACCAGCTCGGTGAGCACAATACATGGACGACGATCAGTCGCAAGAACCCACATGTTGTGTCGGCGTGTCAGACGGGCCGAACGCGGTCCACATCTCAGCTCGGCCGCAGCGACCCCGAAGGTCATGTGGCCGCGGTCACCGAGGTTCTTATTGCACCGTTCGTTCTCAACAGACTATCGTCGTCGACATGGACTTCACCAAGACTGTTGCCGTAGTGACCGGTGCGAACCGCGGCCTGGGCCGCAAGTTCGCCGAAGAGCTCGTCGCCCGTGGCGCGAAGGTGTACGCCACCGCACGACGCCCCGAGACCATGGACATCGAGGGCGTCACCCCGCTGCGCCTCGACGTCACCGACCACAGCAGCATCGAGGCCGCCGCCAAGGTCGCCACCGACGCCACCCTCCTGATCAACAACGCCGGCAAGGACGGCGGCGGCGACCTGCTGACCACCACCCTCGACGAGATCCGCGAGCAGCTCGAGGTGCACTACATCGGTTCACTGGCCGCCATCCGCGCCTTCGCGCCGGTGATCGAGGCCAACGGCGGCGGCGCCGTGCTGAACGTGGCCTCGGTCCTGTCCTGGGCCCACTTCCCCGGCGTCGGCTCGTACTCGGTGGCCAAGGCGGCCGAGTGGGCGATGACCAACGCGGTGCGCCAGACGCTGGCGCCCAAGGGCATCACCGTGACCGGCCTGCACGTCGGCTACATGGACACCGACATGGCGGCGCACGTCGACGGCAGCAAGTCCGACCCGGCCGAGGTCGCCAAGGTGACCCTCGACGCCGTCGCCAACGGGGACGCGGAGGTGCTCTTCGACGAGCTCACCCGGAACGTGAAGGCCGGCCTGAGCGCCGCACTGTAGTTCGTGTGAGAGGTTTGTCCCCATGGTTCGGCACAAGGAATTCGATCCGGACACGGCCGTCGCCGACGCGATGGACCTGTTCTGGCGGCGCGGCTACGAGGCGACCTCGGTGCAGGATCTGGTCGAGCACACCGGGGTCGGCCGGCGCAGCATGTACGACACCTTCGGGGACAAGCATTCGCTCTACCTTCGCGCGCTCGACCGCTACCTCACGCTGGCAGAGGACGGGTTCCGCGAGAAGGCCGCGGCGGACGGCCTCTCGGCGATCCGCTCCCTGTTCTCGCTCCTGCTCGAATCGCCGGCCGACGACTTCCGCGGCTGCCTGTTCGTGAACAGCTCGACCGGAATGCGGTTTCTATTCGCACTTTTGGCGGCGCACGTCGACGGCAGCAAGTCCGACCCGGCCGAGGTCGCCAAGGTGACCCTCGACGCCGTCGCCAACGGGGACGCGGAGGTGCTCTTCGACGAGCTCACCCGGAACGTGAAGGCCGGCCTGAGCGCCGCACTGTAGTTCGTGTGAGAGGTTTGTCCCCATGGTTCGGCACAAGGAATTCGATCCGGACACGGCCGTCGCCGACGCGATGGACCTGTTCTGGCGGCGCGGCTACGAGGCGACCTCGGTGCAGGATCTGGTCGAGCACACCGGGGTCGGCCGGCGCAGCATGTACGACACCTTCGGGGACAAGCATTCGCTCTACCTTCGCGCGCTCGACCGCTACCTCACGCTGGCAGAGGACGGGTTCCGCGAGAAGGCCGCGGCGGACGGCCTCTCGGCGATCCGCTCCCTGTTCTCGCTCCTGCTCGAATCGCCGGCCGACGACTTCCGCGGCTGCCTGTTCGTGAACAGCTCGACCGAATTGGGGCCTTCGGACGACGCCGTCGCCGAGCGACTCGCGCAGCACTCGGCGGTGGCGCGCGAGACGCTGGCGGGGATGATCCGCCAGGGTCAGCGGGACGGTTCCGTCACCGACCGGATCGATGCCGAAACCGCCACCGCCGTCGCCTTCAACGCCTGGGTCGGAGTCCGGGTGCAGGTCCGGGCACGCACCCCCCGCGACCAGATCATCCACGATGTGGAAAAACTGTTGGCCCTGCTCAACGGTTCACGGACCTGAACAATTCACCTGCCCGAAAGGTATTGACGGGGCAAGCGTGGGTATCCCAAACTGATGGCCCCTGCTCTTCTCGAAGTCGGTATGGCACCGCCGCCAAACCGGAGGAGATTAAAACCCATGCACACAATCCCTGCCAGCGTTTCTCGCTGTGACGGGGCGGCTCGACAACCCCGGGATCCTGCCTGATCCCTCGGTTCCCTGACGCCGCCACACGTCCCTGCGAGGAGTAAAAATTGAACAAGAAGCTCACGGCGAGCGCCCTGACCCTCGCCGCGGCCGGCACGCTGTTCGCCGGCCAATCCGCCATGGCCGCCCCCGCCCTGAACACCGGGGTCGCGCCGGGTGGAAACTTCAATTTGTCGGTGTGGTCCCTCCAGGAGCCGGTCGGCTCCCCCGGTTCGCCGACGACGATCAGCCCCAGCCGGCTGAAAGGCGCGAGCGGCTACACCGACAAGTACTTCTACACGGACAAGACCGACGGTTCCATGACGTTCTGGGACCCGGAGAACGGCGTGCACACGCCCAACTCCAACTTCTCCCGTTCTGAGCTGCGTGAAATGAATTCGAGCGGGTCCGCGGCCAGCTGGGGCCTGCCCGGCACGCACAAGCTCAGCGCCACGGTCAAGGTGACCAAGGTGCCGTCCAGTGTCTGCGTCGGGCAGATTCACGCCAGCGAGGGCAGCGGCACCACCAAACCGCTGATCGAACTCTACTACCACAGCAACGGCGACATCATCGCCGGCATCGAGAACGGCCCCGGCGGCGGCCAGACCGCGCACACCGTCGGCCACGTCTCGCTGAACACGCAGTTCAGCTACGTCATCAGCGTCACCGGCGGCAACACCATCAACGTCGCGATCAACGGCAGCAACCATTCCTTCGGCATTCCGTCGGGCTGGAAGGGCTATCCGCAGTACTTCAAGGCCGGCGACTACAACCAGAGCGCCAGCAGCAGCTCCACCAACGGCGCGACCGTGCATTTCTACGCTCTGACGGTCTCGCACAGCTGAGTTGTCCCTGTTCGGCCCGGCGGATTCGTCCGCCGGGCCGTTCGGCATGCCGTCACCGGCCTCGCTCGGCCGGCGTCCGGCCGGCGGCGGTGATGCGCACGACAGGCATCAGCGGGTGGTCAGGCCGGGCAGCTGCGGCTGGGAGGCGCAGCGGTTGGTCGGCCCGCGCCACATGTCGATGGCGTCGGGCTCGGACGGGTCGAAGTACCGAACCCGCCAGGCGTCGTCGTCCTCGATCCGCCGAACGCCGTAGGAGTACTCGTACGTCAGGCCCTCGGGCCCCTTGAAGTACAGGAAGACGGCGCCGGACTGGGGGTGCCGGCCGGGGCCCTGCTCGATCTCGATCCCGTTGTCCTGCAGGAAGTGCCAGCTGCGCATGACGTCGTCGATGGACTCGACCTGGAAGTTCATGTGGCACAGGCCCGGCCCGGCGCCCTGGAACACGGCCATCTTGTGGTGCACGGGATCGAAGCGCATCAGGCACGCGGCGTCACCGATCCAGTCGGACACCTTCAGGGTGAAGTGCTTGGTCCAGAACTTGTGCGCGGCCCGGACGTCGGGGGCGTCGAGGCAGAGGTGGCCGAACTCGGTGATGCCGGCGGCGCGGGCGAAGTTGACCGGCGTGGGCACCTCCTTCTGGTCCACCACGAGGTCGACGACGTTGCCGAACGGGTCCTCGAAGGCGATGAACTCCCGCACGTGCCGGTCGGCGGCGGCCGCCTTGTCGCCACGGCTGACGGTGAGCCCGGCCGCCTCGAGCTCGGACTCGGCGTCGGCGAGCCGGTCCTCGTCGGCGAGTGTGAAGGCCGAGGAGATGACACCGGCCTCACCGGCCACAAAGGACAGACAGTGATGCCGGTTGTCGGCCCGCAGATAGGCCCGCTCCGCGGTCCGCTCGACCAGTTCGAGGCCCACCACGTCGACGGCGAAGCCGATGGCGGTCTCCAGGTCCGCGGTGCCGGAGCGGACGTAGGCGATGTCCTGGATGGCGATCACTGCCCCACCTCGCTGTCAGACGGCAACCCAACGCTCACAACGGTACAGGTATCGATATACATGTCAATCCTACCGTTGACAGATATACAGATACCGGTAACCATTGCCCCATGTCGCCAGCCAGCATCGCCGAGGACCTGACCCGGGCCGGCCACGCGCTCGACGCGGCCGGGCTGGTCACCGCGTTCGGGCACGTCAGCGCCCGGATCTCCGACGAGGAGCTGCTCATCACGCCGCCGTGGCCGCTGGGCGCGCTGGCCGGTGGTGAATTCCCCCAGCTGTCCATTTGTGCGGGGGAACTTCCCGATGACGCGCCCCGCGAGGCGTGGATGCACACCGCCATTGCCGCCGTTCGACCGGACGTCGGCGCCATCTGCCGGGCCCAGCCGCCGACCGTCGCCGCCACCGCGACGCTGGGCATCCCACTCGTGCCGCTGCACGGCCAGGGCTCGCTGCTCGGCCCGATCGTCCCGATCTTCCACAACTCGCGCCTGATCCGTGAACCCGGGATCGCCCGCGAACTGGCCGCCGCGCTGGGCAGCGCGACGGCCCTCGTGCTGCGCGGCAACGGCGCCATCACCGTCGGCGCCACCCTGCCCGAGGCCGTGGCCCGCATGTGGATCCTCGAGGAGACCGCGAAGCTCACGCTCGCCGTCGCCGCCCACGGCCCGGTCCGCCCGCTGCCCGCCGAGGAGCAGGCGGCCTGGGCGGCAACGGGTTCCGAACTGCTCAACCGCATCTGGCACCACCTGACCGCAGCGTCGCGGTGAAAGGACCCCCGCCATGCCGAACAGAGTCTCCCGCGGCGCCTTATGGAGCGTCGTCATCCTGTGCGCCTTCGCCGTCACCTTCGACGGCTACGACCTGGTCGTCTACGGCACGACCGTGCCGTCCCTGCTGGCGGCCTGGCACATCGGCCCCGCGCAGGCCGGCACGATCGGCAGCTACGCGCTGATCGGCATGCTCATCGGCGCGCTGCTGGTGGGCACGGTGACCGACCTGATCGGCCGCCGCCGGATCCTCGTGCTCTGCATGGTGTGGTTCTCCGTCTGCACGGCGCTGTGCGCGCTGGCCCCGAACCCGGAAGTGCTCGGGTTGTTGAGGTTCGTGGCCGGCATCGGCCTCGGCGGCCTGATGCCGACCGCCGCCGCGCTGGTTGTCGAGTACGCGCCCGCCGGCAAGCACAACATCACGTACGTGCTGATGCAGTCGGGTTACGCGGTCGGCGGCATCCTGGCCTCCGCGCTGGCGATCTCGGTGATCCCGTCACTGGGCTGGCAGACCATGTACCTGATCGGCGCCGCCCCGGTGCTGGCGGTGCCGTTCGCGCTGCGCTGGCTGCCGGAGTCGTTGGAGTACCTGGTGTTGCGTGGCCGTACCGACGAGGCCGTCACGCTGGCCGTTCGGCTCGGCGTCGAGGTGCCGGTGATCTCCTTGTCGGAGAAGCGGAACTGGCTCAGCTCGCTGCGCGAGTTGGCCGCGCCCGGATACCGGCTCGGCACGATCCTGTTGTGGCTGGCCAGCTTCAGCTCGCTGCTGATGGTGTACGGCATGAACACCTGGCTGCCGCAGATCATGCGCCAGGCCGACTTCCCGCTCGGCTCGGCCCTGAGCTTCCTGCTGGTGTTCAACCTGGGCTCGATCATCGGCTCGGCGATCGGCGGCCGGGCGGCCGACATCCTCGGCTCCAAGCCGGTCGTCGCCGTGTCCTTCCTGCTGGCCGTGGTGAGCATCGCGCTGCTGGCCACGCGACCGTCCACAGTGGTCATCTACGTCCTGTCGGGCGTGGCCGGCTACGGCACCATCGGCACCACCAACCTGATCAACGTCTTCGTCACCCGCTACTACCCGTCCACGTCGCGGGCCACCGGCATCGGCTGGTCGCTCGGCGTCGGCCGGCTCGGCGCCATCCTCGGCCCCGTGCTCGGCGGCCTCGTGCTCGCCTCCGGCGCGAGCTACGTGTGGAACTTCTACCTCTTCGCCGCCGTGGCGGTCATCGGTCTCGTCGCGACGGGCCTGGTGCCGGTCACCCGCCGGCAGCCGGTCGCCATCCAACTGAGGGAGCAGACATCGTGAAGATTCAGCACGTCATCGGCGGGGTGGAGACCGACTCCGCCGACGGCGCCACCTATGACGACATCGACCCGTACACGCGGCAGAGCTACGCCACTGTCGCCCGCGCGTCGGCGGCGGACGTGGACCTGGCGGTGGCCGCCGCGCGCCGGGCGTTCGACGAAGGTCCTTGGCCCCGCATGGGTTTCGCCGAGCGCGGCCGCCTGCTGCACAAGTTCGCCGACCTGATGGAGGAGCACGCGGCGGAGCTTGGCGAGGCCGAGGGCCACGACATGGGCAAGCCCATCGCGGCCGCCTCCTCGCATGACGTGCCGCGCTCGGCGCAGAACTTCCGGTTCTTCGCCGATCATGCTCGACTGGCCGTCGCTGAGGCTTTACCGTCGGACATCGGCATGCACACCTACACGCGGTACGAGTCGGCCGGTGTGGTGGCGGCGATCGCCCCGTGGAACTTCCCGCTGATGCTGGCCACGTGGAAGATCGCGCCGGCCCTGGCGTGGGGCAACACCGTGGTGTTGAAGCCGTCCGAGGACACCCCGCGCTCGGCGGCAATCATCGGCCGGCTGGCGTTGGAGGCCGGCATCCCCGAGGGCGTGTTGAACGTGGTGCTGGGCTTCGGCGACGCCGGCGCGGTATTGACGCGTGACCCGCGCGTGGACCGGATCACCTTCACGGGATCGTCCTTGACGGGTCGTGCGATCGCGGGGGCGGGGGCGGCGAATTTGACGCCGGTGAGCCTGGAACTGGGCGGCAAGGGGTCGAACCTGGTGTTCGACGACGCGAACCTCGATGTGGCCGTGGACTGGTCGATCCGGGCGGCGTTCAGCAACACGGGCCAGGTGTGCCTGGCCGGCTCGCGGCTGTACGTGCAGCAGGGCGTGTACGACGAGTTCCTGTCGCGGTTCGTCAGCGCGGCCGAGGCGATGACGCTGGGCGATCCATCCGATCCGTCGACCTCGATCGGGCCGTTGGCGTCCGAGAGGCACTACACCAAGGTCATCGGGTATTTGGAGCCGGAGAAGACCGGTGGGGCGAAGGTTCTGACCGGCGGGCTCGGCGAGGACTGGTTCGTGCGGCCGACCGTGTTGACGGACGTGCCGCAGGATGCGCCGGTGCAGCGGGAAGAGGTGTTCGGGCCGGTCGTGACAGTCACTCCGTTCGCGTCCGAGGAGGACGGCGTTCGGCTGGCCAACGACACGCCGTACGGGCTGTCCGCCATGGTGTTCAGCGACGGGCTGCACCGAGCGCACCGGGTGGCCGGCGCCCTGCGCAGCGGCAACGTCTGGGTCAACTGCTTCTTCGTGCGTGACCTGCGCGCGCCGTTCGGCGGCGTCGGCGACTCCGGGTGGGGGCGTGAGGGCGGCACCTTCAGCCGGGAGTTCTTCACCGAGCCGAAGACCGTGAGCATGCGGATCGACGGCTGACGGTTAGTATCGGATCATGTCGCTGCAGCATGCCTTGTTGGGGGTGCTGGAGGCACGCCCGATGTCCGGCTACGACCTCGTTCGGTTCTTCGACGGCTCCACCGGCTGGATCTGGGCCGCGCCGCAGAGCCAGATCTATCCCATGCTCCGCCGCATGGAACAGTCCGGCTTGATCGCCGGTGACGAGGAGGCCCGTGGGCCCCGGTTGACCCGGACGGTGTATTCGGTGACGGAGAAGGGGCATCAGGAGCTCGCGTCGTGGCTGGGGACGGCGCACGATGCTGCCCCGCCCCGGGATCCGTTCATGGTGCAGGCGTTGAACTTCGACACCATTCCGACGGAGGAGGCGATGAAGGTTTTGGACGCCTTCATCGCCGAGCAGTCGAAGGCGGCGGAGGAGGCCGAGGCGCACCGGGATCGGTTGCTGCGTAAGGACACTGCGCTGTTGAAGGAGCGTCTCACGCGCCGGGATCCTGAGGAGCACGATCGGATCGCGCGGTTGAAGGCGCACGTGTTCGAGGGGATCGCGGCGGTGGCTCGGGTGCGGGTGGAATGGGCAAAGGAAGGGCAGCGGTTGTTGGGGGAATAAGGGGGCGGCTGTCAGCAGAGTGGGGCGGGGTTTGTGGATGTTGAGCCGGGATGCTTTGTTGGGTCGCGTGGATTTGGCGCGGAGCCACTGATCGATGTCGCGAAGGGCAAATACCGGGCAGGCAGGCAAGCCAGCCCTTCGCATGGTCAATTGTACGACATCGATCCCCTCCACGCAAAATCCACGCTTCTCCAGATAGAGGAGGGGTTGGCGTTGAAAGGCCTCTCGACGCCGCCACTTGTCGGTGATGCGGCCGTTGCTGGTTGGCGCGATTATGCATGAGAACATCACCCGTTAGTGATTCGATTTCGATCACACGTGCGAGTATCCTGAAGACATGAGGGAAATCACCCGAGAAATGGAAAACATGGAACCCGACGGAGCCATGTTCGACCTCCTCACCGGGATAGACCTCGACAGCCTCTGCACTGACCAGTTAGTCACCCTCGCCATCCTCGCCCGGAAGATGAAATCAGCCTGCGAATGGGCCGAGCTCGCCGTCCTGAAACGTGTCGACGACACCACCGAACTCGCCATGGCCCAATACCGCTAAGTGGTTGGTTTCGGAAGTCCTTCGGGGGTCGGTTGGGAAGTCAGACGGGATCGCCGAGGTAGAGACCACAGGCACAGTCCAGGGCCTCTTCCGGGCTGCCAAAGGGAAGCCCGCTGGGCAGGACCTGGTCCTCATACTTCCCGGAGCTGGCCAGGTACAGCCCGAAGCCCCAGTGCCGGGCCGAACCGCCGTAGCGCAACCGGATCAGTGGCTGGATCGTCCCGTCGGCCAGATGCGCGTCGGCGTAGGCGAACTGGCCGCGGTACCGCACGTCCAGGCTGGCCACCCGCGGCCACCGTGTCCGGGCATGCACGGCCAGCCGATAGGACAGGGAGTTCTTCGTGGACTCGGGCGGGGTGGCCATGGCCATCATCGTGCCCCACCACCACGATGATCACCGTCCTGATCCTCGATCACGAGAGTGAGTGTGGTGGCGGTGCCCGCGATGGCGGCCTGTCCGGTGCGGGTGACCGGCGCCCTGCGGCGGATCCTGATCCGGCGGGCGCGGGGACACACCACGCCGTATCGCGACAAGATCCGCGTGTGGATCGTGCTGCGGGCCGCCGATCGGCAGACCAACACCCAGATCGCCGCGGAAGCGCCCGTCTCATGACACGGTGCGCACCTGGCGGGGCCGGTTCGCCGAGCACGGCCTGGCCCGGATTGATGGATCGGCCCCGCTCGGGGCGGCCGTCCCGGTTCAGCCCGGTGCAGATCGCGCAGGTCACCGCGCTGGCCTGCCAGCTTCCCGCCCGTGTCGGGGTGCCGCTGGCGCGGTGGTCGTGTCCGGAACTGGCCCGCGAGGTGGTGGCCCAGGGGGTCGCCGAGCGGGTCTCGGCGGCCACGGTGCGCCGCTGGCTGGCCCGGAACGCGATCAAGCCCTGGCAGTACCGGTCGTGGGTCTTTCCCCGTGATCCTGACTTCGCCGTGACGGCCGAGCGGGTGCTGGATCTGTATCACCGCCGCTTCAACGGCCGGGAACTCGGGGCGGGCGAGTTCGTGATCTCCAGTGATGAGTTGGGTCGGACCGGGGCGCGTTGACGTCCTTACGAACGTTACGTTTCCCCGGCCCGCCCGCCGAACCGGACGTGCCCATTCCTGAGCATCCGGCTCTCCACGAGCCCGTGTCAGCGGATCACTTTGCTGGTTCTGGCGTTATGACTGCCCAGGGTGTAGGGATGTTGGCCGCCCGGTATCGGTAACGGCTGACCGTCACCGTCTGGGGCTGGAACAACGTCACCTCGTCCTCCGTCGGTCGCCACCCCGGAAGGTAACGGCGCATGAGGACGGCCCACTTCGTTTTGTTGTGCCGCTTACGAATCCACCGCACTACCCGATGCCAGGCGTAATCATCGAGGTAGTGGAAGGTCGCCTTCGACACACCATGACGGAAGTAGACGCACCAACCCCGCAGCACCAAGTTGAGTTGGCGCAGCAGGGCGGCAAGTGTTGGATGCGACGACCTGCGGGTCAGCGCGCGGACCCGCCCGACGATCGAGGCCAGCGCCTTCTTCGACGGGTAGGTGTAGACCACGCGCTTGTCCGTGCCCCGCTTCCGTTTCCGCTGGATGCGGAACCCGAGGAAGTCGAAGCCCTCATCGATGTGACAGACCCTCGTCTTGGCTGCCGACAACCGCAGGCCCATCGGGGCCAACAGTCCGGCCACCACCTCCCGGAGGTCTTCGGCATGCCGCTTCGACCCGGACACCAGAACCACGAAATCGTCCGCGTAGCGAACGATCCGATAGGTGGCCGACCCCTTGCGGCGCGCCACGAACCGCCGATACGAGGTGCCGCTGGCCGCCCATGCCCGGGCGAAATGCTCGTCCAGGACTGACAGGGCGATGTTGGCCAGCAACGGAGACAGGATCCCGCCTTGGGGTGTGCCGGTACTGGTGTTCCTGACCACGCCGTCCTCGCTGAGGACGCCCGCATGCAGGAACGCCTTCACCAGAGCCAGAACACGTTTGTCCCCGACCCGACCACGCACCCGGTCCATCAGGGCCGGGTGGTCGATCATGTCGAAGCACGCCTCGATGTCCCCTTCCAGGACCCACTCATACGAGCGGGACGTGAACTGGTGGATCTCCGCGATCGCATCCTGGGCCCGGCGCCGAGGACGGAAACCGTAGGAACACGGTTGGAAGTCCGCCTCGAAGATCGGCTCCAGTACCAGCTTCAGAGCCGCCTGCACGGTGCGGTCCCGCGCGGTCGGGATACCCAAGCGACGCAGATTCGCGCTGCCCGGCTTGGGGATCATCCGCTCCCGCACGGGCATCGGGTCGAACCGCCGCTCCCTGAGATCTCGCCTCAAGGTGGGCAGGAACCACTCCTCGGCGGCGAACACGGCGTCCGGACGGACACCATCCACCCCCGCCGACCGCTTACCCTTGTTGCCCCTGACCCGCGTCCACGCCACAACGAGAACAGCCGGGTCACACACCAAATTGAACACGTCGTCGAACCGGCGACCAGGACCATCGATCGCCCACTGATGCAGCTTGGTCTGGATCCGCAGTACCCGCGCCTCGGCCTCCTCGACCGTCGGCCACAGCACACCCGTATTCACCGGTGATCTCCTGCCCTTCCGTTCCCATCGCCGCGGACTCGCTGCCGCCCTTCGCCATGTGGCCGGCTTTCCCGACCTCGGACTACTACGACGGCTCCGCCACGCCCCGGCCCGCTCAGCCGACGACGAGCCTGCCCGCACCCGACCTGGACGGCCAGCACGCGGGACCAGCCCGGGACGCTTCCCACGTTCACCACACACCGGTCGACGGGGTCGGTGCCCAGCTTTGCCCCTGCGACATCGCCACGAGTACGCCGCAGCCTTTCCTCGCGGCCTCCCTGCCGGCGTCTTCACCCGGCCCGAAAGTCACCCGCCCTGTCCCGGACATCCGGTCAAGACAGGTGTGCGTCGCGCTCCGGCCCGCATCCGCCAGGTTGGAGCCGGTGTATCTCTTGAGAGGCTTTAACCGCTGGTTCCTCACGTACACCTTTCCGTCTCGCTAGGTGAGCCCGAGCCGTCTGGCAGTGCCGGCCCGTCTCCTCGTTGTCAGGGCTGCTCCCACCCTCCCCGGCGCCTCCCGGATCAGGCTGCCCTCAGCTTCATCGACCTGCTGCGACAGGACGACGGCGGAGGTCTCTCACCTCCACCCGATAGTGCAGCGCCTCGTGGCGCACGAAGACCTCGATCCAGGCCCGCTGCCGCTGCCATCCCAGCCTGCCGCCGGGCAGGGCCCGGATGACGCGGGTCAACCACGAGTACACCCGGGGTGGGGCGGTGGCGTATCTGGCCGCCTACGACGTGCACCGGGCCTGGGTGTTCGGCTCGTGCGCGCCGTCCACGGGGATCGTGCCGTTCATGGCGCTGGTCGAGCAGGTCATGACCCAGGAGCCCTACGCGTCGGCGAAGCGGGTGTTCTGGGTGGTGGACAACGGGTCGTCGCATCGGGGGCAGGCGGCCATCGACCGGTTGGCCCGCCGATTCCCCAACGCGGTCATGGTGCACACCCCGGTGCACGCCTCGTGGTTGAACCAAGTGGAGGTCCACTTCTCGGTGGTGCAGCGCAAGGTGGTGTCTCCCAACGACTTCACCGACCTGGCCGAGGTCGAATACCGCCTGGCCGACTTCGAGGAACGGTACAACGCCACCGCGAGGCCGTTCCGGTGGACGTTCACCCGCGACGACCTGCACGACCTGCTCGCTCGCATCAGCTATCACGAACCACAACAGGCCGCTGCCGGACTCGCGACCGCAGCATGATCACCTACGAGGAACTTCCGAAACCAACCACTAAGCTCTCCGCGCGAGGGGCAGGCGAAGCCTGCCCCCTGAAATGCACCTCGCGGCCATCGTCCAGAGGCTCCACACCAAATCGACCCACCCACCCCGGAAAACCCTCACACCCCGCACTGCATAAAATAGCCCAAGCACCCACGCCGATCCGCCCACCCCAGAAACACCCACAACCACCACAAGCCAAACACCCACCCCCACCACTGCACAGCACATCCCAAACACGCACGCCCAGCACCGCGCCGCGCCGCTCCGCAAAACCCAAACACCCACACGCACACCCACACCCACACCCACCATGGCTTAACACAGCACAACCCCCAAACCCATCACCCCCACTGCCGCGACAGCATCAACGCCGTAGTCCGCAATGCCGGCACCACCCGCTCCAACTGCATCCGCCCCACCCACCCCGACACCGACACCGCCGCAATAGCCTTCCCTTCCGAGTCGATCACCGGGCAGGCAGCACACACCACCCCGTTGGCCGATTCCTCGTATTCGTGCGCCACACCATCGGTCCGCACCCGCCGCAACTCCCGCATCAACACTCCCCGCATCACCACGGTCCGCGCCGTCACCCGCTCCAACGGTCGCGTCAGCACGGCCTCCCGCACGTCCTCCGAAGCGTGCGCCAGCAAGGCCTTCCCCACCGCCGTCGCATGGGCCGGCATCCGCCCCCCGATCCGTGACGGCACGGCCGGCGCAGCCCGACTGGTCAGCTTGTCCAGGTACACGACATCAGGCGCCTCCAGCACGGCCAGGTGCACGGTCTCTCCCGACGCCCGGTGCAGGTCCTCCAGGAACGGCCGCGCGGCGTCCCGCAGCCCCCGCTGCCGAGGCACCAACTGCCCGAGCTCGAACACCCGCAGCCCCAGCCGCAGCCCGCCCTCCCCCGGCTCCAACATGCCCAGCTCTACCAGCTGTCCGGCCAAGCGGTGCGCGGTCGGCTTGGCAACCCCGGCACGACGGGCCAGTTCGGACAGTGTCACGCAGCGGTCGTCGTCCTGACGGAAGGCCGACAGCAGGGAAACCGCCCGGCCCAGCACCGAATTCTGACCGTCGTCTCGCTGAGTGGAACGCATAGCTGGCATCGTGCCACGGCGAACCGCCATGGTCGACCTCGTGACCCCCCAGATCCAGTCCGCCGCCGACCGGCTCCAGGACGCCATCGACACCGGCCGGCCCTGCGCCCCGGTGCGAGACCTGATCGGCGAGCACGACATCGACGCGGCCTACGCGGTGCAGGAGATCCTCGCCGCGACCAGGCTCGACGCCGGCAACAAGATCGTCGGCCGCAAGATCGGCCTCACCTCGGACTCGGTGCGCAGCCAGCTCGGAGTGTCCCGACCGGACTTCGGCTCGCTGTTCTCGGACATGAGCTACGCCACCGGCGAACCGGTCCCGCTGGAACGGCTGCTGCAGCCCCGGGTCGAGGCGGAAATCGCCTTCGTGCTCAAGCAGGACATCGACAACCCGCACGCCTCCGTCACGGATGTCCTGCGCGCCACCGACTTCGTCGTCGCCGCGATCGAGATCGTGGACTCCCGAGTGGACAACTGGGACATCCGCATCGCCGACACGGTGGCGGACAACGCATCCAGCGGCCTCTACACGCTGGGCTGCGCGCCGTTCTCGCTGAACGGCCTGGATCTGGCGCAGGTGGGCATGGTGCTGGAGCACGAGGGCGAGCCCGTGTCGGTGGGCTCCGGCGCGGCCTGCATGGCCAACCCGGTGGTCGCGGTGGCCTGGCTGGCCCGGGAAGTGGCCCGCCGCGGCACGCCGCTCAAGGCGGGCGAGGTGGTGCTGTCGGGCGCCCTCGGACCGATGGTCCCGGTCAAGGCGGCCGGGGTGTACACCGCGCGGCTCGACGGCCTGGGTGAGGTTCAAACCGTGTTCACTGACGACGGAGGTGCGCGATGACCGTGGGTGCGGTCGTGATCGGTTCCGGCAACATCGGCACCGACATGATGTTCAAGATCAAGCGGCTGTCGACCGGACTGCACGTCGCCGCGATGGCCGGCATCGACCCGGATTCCGACGGCTTGGCCCGGGCCAAGCGGCTCGGTGTGGCGACGACGGCGTCCGGTGTGGACGGTCTGCTCGACATGCCGGAGTTCGCCGAGGCACGCATCGTCTTCGACGCCACTTCGGCCGGCGCGCATCGGCACAACGCGGCGGTCGCCGCCGCGCACGGCAAGCTCATGGTGGACCTGACGCCCGCGGCGATCGGCCCGTACGTGGTGCCGCCGGTCAACCTGGACGAGCACCTGGGCCACCGACAACGTCAACATGGTCACCTGCGGGCGGCCAGGCCACGATCCCCATGGTGGCAGCGGTTTCCCGCGTGACGCCGGTGGCGTATGCCGAGATCGTCGCCTCCATCTCCTCCAAGTCGGCCGGTCCCGGCACGCGGGCCAACATCGACGAGTTCACCGAGACGACGTCGGCCGCCATCCAGACGGTCGGCGGCGCGACCAAGGGCAAGGCGGTGATCGTGCTCAACCCGGCCGAGCCGCCGCTGGTCATGCGGGACACGGTGTACTGCCTGATCGAGGGCGGCGATCGGGGCGCGATCGCCGAGTCGGTCGACCGCATGGTCGCCGAGGTGCAGACGTACGTGCCGGGCTACCGCCTCAAGCAGGACGTGCAGTTCGACCCGATCACCGTGCCGCACCTGCCGGCGCTGGGCCGCGGGTTCGACGGCGTGAAGGTGACGGTGTTCCTGGAGGTCACCGGCGCCGGCCACTACCTGCCCGCCTACGCCGGCAACCTCGACATCATGACCTCGGCCGCCCTGCGGACCGGCGAGCGCATCGCCGAACTGCGCGGCTGGCTGACCGAGTCCGCGGTGGGGAGCATCGCATGACCGACATCTATGTCCAGGACGTGACCCTGCGCGACGGTATGCATGCCATGGCGCACAACTACTCCGTCCAGCAGGTGCGGGACATCGTCACCGCGCTGGACGCCGCCGGCGTGGCGGCGATCGAGGTGGCGCACGGCGACGGGCTCGGCGGTTCGAGCGCCAACTACGGGTTCGGCGCGCACACCGACACCGAGTGGATCACCGCAGCGGCGGAGTCGGTGACCGACGCCAAGCTGACCACGCTACTGCTGCCGGGCATCGGCACGATCGAGGATCTCAAGCACGCCAAGGATCTCGGCGTCACCAGCGTCCGCATCGCCACGCACTGCACCGAGGCCGACATCTCCGCGCAGCACATCAGCTGGGCCCGCGAGAACGGCATGGACGTCGCCGGCTTCCTGATGATGAGCCACCTCAACGAGCCGGCGAAGCTGGCCGAGCAGGCCAGACTGATGGAGTCCTACGGCGCGCACTGCGTCTACGTCACGGATTCCGGCGGCCGGCTGACCATGAAGGACGTCGCCGAGCGGGTCGAGGCCTACAACCAGGTGCTCAACCCCGGCACGCAGATCGGCATCCACGCGCACGAGAACCTGTCGCTGTCGGTGGCCAACAGCGTGACCGCCGTCGAGCACGGTGTGTACCGAGTGGACGTTGCCCTGGCCGGCCAGGGCGCCGGGGCCGGCAACTGCCCCGCTGAGGCTTTTGTTGCCGTGGCCGACATTCTGGGCTGGAATCACGGCTGCGACCTGTTCGCGTTGCAGGACGCGGCCGAGGACCTGGTGCGGCCGTTGCAGAACCGGCCGGTCCGGGTCGACCGCGAGACCCTGACCCTGGGCTACGCCGGCGTGTACTCCAGCTTCCTGCTGCACGCCGAGCGGGCCGCGAAGCGGTACGGGATGGACACCCGGGACATCCTGGTGGAGTTGGGCAAGCGCCGCATGGTCGGCGGGCAGGAGGACATGATCGTGGACGTGGCGCTCGACCTGGTCGGGAAGGCGTCGTGACGACGTCGACGGTCCCGCTCGCGGTCCGGCTGCACGACGCCCAGCGCAACGCCGAGGCGACGCCCCAGCTGCCCGAGGGAATCTCCATCGACGAGGCGTACGCCATCCAGCATGCCTTGCTGGACCAGCGTTTCGCGGCCGGGGAACGGCTCGTGGGCACCAAGCTGGGCTTCACCAGCCGGGCCAAGATGGTGCAGATGGGCGTCTCCGACATCATCGTCGGCCAGCTCACCGACGCCATGCGGGTCAACGACGGCGGCGAGGTGCGACTGTCCACTTTGGTGCACCCGCGGGTGGAACCCGAGATCGTGTTCCGCCTCGGGCGGGACGTCGACCCGACGGATCCGTTGGCGGACATCGTGTCTGCGGTGGATGCCGTGGCGCCGGCCGTCGAGGTCATCGACTCGCGGTACCGGGACTTCAAGTTCAACCTGGCCGACGTGATCGCCGACAACACCTCAGGCGGCCTGTTCGCGATCGGCGGCTGGCTGCCGGTCGGGGACGTCGCCAACCGGGCCGTGCGGCTCAGCGTCAACGGCAAGGACGTGCAGTTCGGGTCGACGGCCGCCATCCTCGGGCACCCCCTCCGGGCGTTGCGGCAGCTCGTCGGCATCGCAGCCAAGCAGGGATTCCCGCTGCGGGCCGGGCACGTCATCCTGGCCGGGGCGGCCACCGCCGCCGTGCCGTTCGGGCCGTCGGTCGTCCGGGTCGAGGTGGCCGGGCTGGGCAGCGTCACCGTGCGCGGGGTCGCCTGATCATCACGGTAGGGTGATCCCCTCGACGTCTGGGGGGATCACATGCCGTTGCCTCGTCGCACGCTGCTGCTCGGCGGCCTAGCCGCCACGCTCGCCGGGTGCAGCACCGCCCCGACGACCACGCCGCCGCCGTCGACGACAACCTCGTCGGCGGCACAGGACCCGGATCTGGCTGCGCTGGAACAGAAGTTCGGCGGCCGGCTCGGGTTCTACGCGCTCGACACGGGCAGCGGCCGCAGCGTCGCCCACCGCGCCGACGAGCGGTTCCTGATGTGCTCCACGCACAAGGTGCTGGTCGTCGGCGCGATCCTTCAGTTGCGGCAGCAACAACCCGGGCTGCTGGACCGGGTCATCGCGTACGACAAGTCCAAGGTGCTCTCGTACGCCCCGGTCACCTCGTTGCACACCAGCATGACGGAGCATACTCGTGTCACTTCTATAAAATGGCAGTCGTCTGGGCCCGCTGAACCTCCTCACTGGCCTAACTGTCAATGCGAGGCTGGACACTTTCCAACCCATCGTCCGTTGCCAATGACGCAGACTCCAGTACAGCCTTAGCCACCTAGAGTAAACTCTTTGAAGGCTGAAAGCATTATCAGACGAGGCCCATCCCAGCGTCGCGTACTAGTGTAATTGCAACACGCCCGTATGCGCCTACGTTCAAATGCTGTTACCCGTCGTTTCACAAGGTGTTGAGACGTACTGGAAGCTCAGGATGAGCAAATGAGGGACGCAAACCGGATTGCTGTAAAAACTGCCATCGGTGGTTTCGTACGCAAAAACAAGAGTCGTTACGTTCGTGAGGCATGATGAATAGTGGACCTCGCACGTAATTGCTACACCGCGCCGAAGGACCCCAAATCCACCGCCGGTCGCAAGCTCATCGCCGACGCGACCGGGATCGCGGTGAAGAAGCTGGCGCAGTAGTAGGCGTGCAGGGCCGCGTGAGGGGAACGGGGACGCGGCCCTGCACTGGTCTTTCAGTTGTTCCAGCCGTGGCTCACCAGGGCACTGGAATTGCCCGACCAGGCAGCGCTGCCGGTGTGGTAGCCGAGGTGGTCGTACCAGTGCAGATCACCGTTCGGGCTGACGCCGTACAGGATGCCGTTGCCGCCCGAGAACACGTGGGTGAACTCGGTCCAGCCCTGGCTGACCTGCGCGCCGGAGTTGCCGGTCCAGTCGGACGTGCCTGACTTGTAGCCGGTGTGGTCGTACCACAGCAGCCGGCCGTCGCTCGTGACCGCGTAGATCACACCGTCCGCGCCGCCGACCACCAGGGAGAACTGGTCCCAGCCCTGGCTGACCTGGACGCCGGAGTTGCTTGTCCAGTCGGCGGTCCCGGTCAGGTAGCCGGTGTGGTGGTACCAGTGCAACGTGCCGTCCGACGCGACACCGTAGATGATGCCGTCGCCGAGCGAGAACACCCGGCTGTACTCGTTCCAGCCGTGGCTGACGACGGCGCCGGAGTTGGCGGTCCAGTCTGCGGTCCCGGACAGGTAGCCGGTGTTCTTGTACCAGTGGAGATCACCGTTCGGGCTGATGCCGTACACGATGCCGTTGCCGCCGGAGAAGACCTTGCCGTACTCGTTCCAGCCCTGGCTCACCTGAGCACCGGAGTTGCCGGTCCAATCCTGAGTTCCACTCAGATAACCGGTGTGGTCGTACCACAGCATGCGGCCGTCGGCCTGCGGGTAGTACAGGATGCCTCGCCCCTCGGAGAACGGTGAGCGAGTGGTGCCGCCGCCGGCCGAGATGTCGATGTTGCTGTAGTACGTCCGCAGGATGCGCTGGTAGTCATAGCCGGCCACGGCGCAGGCCTGGGACCCGTTCTGGCTCAGCTTGATGCCGTCGGCGCCCTGGCCGCAACCGGTGCCGCCGGCGGTGGCCCGGTACTGGGCCTCGAAGATCGCGCCGTCGCGGCGCATCGACACACCCCAGGTGGCGTCCACCGCCGCGTCGGTGCTCGGCTTGTGGCTGCCCGCCTTGTACACCTGCGACTGCGTGGTGTCGTAGACGTCGAAGCACTGCCCGCCGGAGCTGCGCGCCCCGGAGTGGTTGGTCCAGTACCAGGCGTACGTCTTGACCGCCATCGCGCCGGCCTGCAACGCCGCCGGCTGCCATCTGGAGATCCACTCGTTGGGCAGCACGTCCTTCACGTACTGCTCGAACGGCACCGTGGAGATGCCACCGCTGCTGAGCAGCACGCGGATCGTGGCCGGCGGGTTCTGGTCGTCGTAGTGCCCGCCGCAGCCGGTCGAGGCCAGCGCGGTGGCCGCGGTGTTCATCGTCAGCGGGATCCCGACAACATTTGTTGTCGACGCGGCGGCGGCCGTGGCCGGGGCGGCCAGCGCGAGAAGGGCCGTGCCCAGAGCGAGGATCCTGCTGCCGGACAAGGCTTTCCTCCCGTTCACGCGAGCCAGCCGTGGCTGACGACGGCGCTGGAGTTCGACGCCCAGGTGACGGCGCCGTTCGCGTAGCCGGTGTGGCTGTACCAGTGCAGATCACCGTTGGGGCTCACCGCGTACAGCACACCGCTGCCGCCGTCGACAACCTGGACGAACTGGTCCCAGCCGTGGCTGACCACCGCGCTGGAGTTGGCCGTCCAGGTCACGGCGCCGTTGGCGAAGCCGGTGTGGTCGTACCACTGAAGGTCGCCGTTCGGGTTGACACCGTAGAGGATGCCGTCGCCGCCGGCGATCACCGACATGAAGTTGTCCCAACCGTGGCTGACCACGACGCCGGAGTTGGACGTCCAGGTCACAGCACCGTTGGCGAAGCCGGTGTGGCTGTACCAGTGCAGATCACCGTTGGGGCTCACCGCGTAGAGCACACCGCTGCCACCGGAGACGACCTGCGTGAATACGTTCCAGCCGTGGCCGACCACCACGCCGGAGTTGGCCGCCCACGTGACGGCGCCGTTGGCGAAGCCCGTGTGGTCGTACCAGTGCAGATCACCGTTGGGGCTGATGGCGTACAGCACACCGTTGCCGCCGGAGACGATCTGGCTGAACTGGTCCCAGCCGTGGCTGACCACGGCGCCGGAGCCCGCGGCCCAGGTCACCGCGCCGTTGGCCGCGCCGGAGTGCTTGTACCACGCCAGATCCCCGTCGGACTGCACGCTGTAGAGCACGCCATCGCCGGCCGCGATCACATTGGTTCGGTCCGCGCCGCCGGCCGCGAAGGCCCGTCCACTGGCGACGATCGGCAGCACGGCGATGAGGGCGGCCAGCAGGAAAGCGCCGGCCGTGGTGAGGCCACGTCTGGCCAAGGCTTTGATAGTCATGATCGTTTCCTCGTCAGTTGTTCCAGCCGTGGCTGACCAAGGCGCTGGAGTTGCCGGTCCAGGCGGGGGTGCCGGCGTGGTAGCCGGTGTGGTCGTACCAGTGCAGGTCGCCGTTCTGGCTGACCGCGTAGAGAATTCCGTTGCCGCCGGAGAAGATGTGCGCGAACGCGTCCCAGCCCTGGCTGACCTGCGCCGCCGAGTTCGCGGTCCAGTCGGGCGTGCCGGACTTGTAGCCGGTATGGTCGTACCAGAGCAGGTGGCCGTCGGCGTCGACGCCGTAGATGATGCCGTCGCTGCCGCCGACGACGTGGCTGAACTCGTCCCAGCCCTGGCTCACCTGGGCGCCGGAATTGCTTGTCCAGTCGGCGGTTCCGGTCAGGTAGCCGGTGTGGTGGTACCAGATCATCCGGCCGTCCTGGGTGATGCCGTACAGGATGCCGTCGCCCTCGGCGAACACCTCGCGGAACTCGTTCCAGCCGTGGCTGACCACCACGCCGGAGTTGGCCGCCCAGTCGGTCGTGCCGGACAGGTAGCCGGTGTTCTTGTACCAGTGGAGATCACCGTTCGGGCTGATCCCGTAGACGACCCCGTTGCCACCCGAGAAGACCGTGCTGTACTCGTTCCAGCCCTGGCTCACCTGAGTCCCGGAGTTGCCGGTCCAATCCTGAGTACCACTCAGATAACCGGTGTGGTCGTACCACAGCAGACGACCGTCGCCCTGCGGGTAGTACAGGATCCCGCGCCCCTCGGAGAAGGCGGAGCGGGTGGAGCCGGTGCCGACGCCGGGCGGCGGGATGTAGCCCTCCACGTACATCTTCATCGTCGACGAGTACGAGCCGACGCCGCCGGCGAAGGCCGGCGTGTTGTGGATGACGTGCGAGGTGCTGGCGAAGTGCGCCTCGGTGCCGGACTGGCCGCCCCAGTCGCCGCTGATCGTCTCGATGGTGCCGTCGCCGTTGACCTTGCTGACCACGGCGACGTGGTGGATGCCGCCACCACCGGCGCTGGTGTCCCCGCGGTTGTTGGAGAACACCACCGCCGCGCCGACCGTCGGCGTGCCGGACAGGATGCCGCGGTTCGCGCCGTACACGTAGAAGCTGCGGGCGGCGGCGGTCAGGCCGTTGAGGTCGGCGACGCCGCTGTTGGCCCACAACCACTTCACGAAGTCGGCGCACCAGTACTCGGGCTGGCCGCCGTTGCCGGGTGCAGCTGCCGTAGAAGCCGTGGCCGCCGCGCTGTTGGTGCCACAGGCCATGCCGCCCACGTTGGCCAGCGCCAGGTTGACCACGTCGGTGGTGGTCGCCGCCTGGGCCGGCAGCGCGGCGATACCGGTCGCGCCGAGGACGACGGCCACCGCCATCCCGGCCGCCCGCACCCATCTCGACAGTCGTCTGGATCCGCTCATACTCCCTCTCCCACGCCGCCCTCGTCGTACTGCGGTGGCCATAGCCTCGGTAGTGACCGGCCCGCGACGCACGCGATTTCGGCCGGTGCCGAAAACGGCAGGTGGCGGTGGCCCGGAACCGCCGTGAGAGCAGTCACGAGGCAGCGCTTCCCCCTCCGAGCGGTGTTGTTCTATCCTTTTCGGGGTTTTGGGGAGCTGAACCGCGGCCCGATGCTGGGGAGCGATCGCCGTGGCCGTCATAGGGGGCTGAATTGACGCTGCGTGTGTTCTTCACCGGCGCGGACCTGGCGCGGACCAGAGTGGCGGCAGGGCCGCTGGCGATGTGGGAACTGGTGCTCAGCCTGCATCAACTGCGCAGCCGGCACGTGGACAGCGACCTGGCCGACTGGCAGGCGGCGACCAGACAGGCGCTGCGGGCGGCCGGGCGACTGCCCCGGCCATTGGCTCGACTGGTGCCACCGCTCGGTTATTTCCCCGATTTCATGACGCCCGATTCGACCGATGTCGACGACGGCATCGAAACGGTGCTCGGCACGCCACGCAAACGACGTCGCGCCGATCTGGAAGCGCTCACGAAATTGGCCACCCTGCCGCCGTGGGCAATCGACATCGCCGATGGCCGTGACGGCGAACTGGATATGCTCGGCGACACCCTGCGCCAGTATCACCGCATGGCCATCGCACCCCGGTGGACCGAGGTCGGCCGGCAGGTGGAGGCCGACCGCGGACTACGGGCCCGCACCGTGCTGGACGGCGGCACCGAGGCGATGCTGGCCGGCTTCCAACCGTTCATGCGCTGGGACGGCGACGCGCTCGTCGCGCCCTACCCGGTGGACCGGGACCTGCACCTGGACGGCCGCGGTGTGCTGCTGGTGCCGTCCTACTTCTGCCGGCGCACGCCGCTGGCGCTGGTCGATCCGAGCCTGCCGCCGGTGCTGGTCTACCCGGCACGGCAGCCGGAGGTGAGCCGGCCGGCCGCGCCCGGGCGGGTGGTCGCGCTGCTGCTACCACACATTGAATTGCCGGTCTACGGGCACCCGGGTTGGGAGTTGCATTTGCGGGACACCCTGTCAGATCGTTCTCGTAGGTTACCAGCGTGCCCGGAGCCAAAGTGATGGCCCGTGGCTACCCGTTATCCAGGAACGAACTGGAACTGTGTAAAGTATGCAGTGGTACAAGTGATGGGCCCACCATAAGGGTACCGCCTCGCAAGTTAGACTAGAACACAGTTGAAACGAGCTGCACGCCCTGACGCCGCTCGGCGCCGCGCTCCTTGACGCGCGTGGTGACAGGAATTTCCTTGGAGCACCGCACTTCTGGCGGTATCCACGCCTCGCACCCGTAGCACGTCCGAGTGGACTTCCCCGTGCGCGGGCACGGGTTGTGGCTTACTGGCAGCATGTCCCTGATGTCTCGGCTTCTTGCCCCGAGTGTGTCCGGAGACCCGGCCGAGCTGGCTGCGGCGGTGTTGGCCGACATGCGATCCGCGCCGTCCGGGGAGCTGGCGGCGCTGCTCGCCGCCGACCGGACGGAAGCGCCGCCGCTGAGCCTGGTTTTCCCCACCGAGCAACCGTCCACGCTGGGCATGTCGGCGGCGCGGCTGCCGCTGCTGCTGGCCGACCGGCCGCGTGAGCCGGCGCCGCTGCCGCCCGAGCCGGCCGTGGACGACGACTCCGACGAGGTGCCGGAGCTGTTCTGCCCCGGACCGGTGCGCGACAACCCGGCGCTCGGCGAGGAGGTCAACGAGCGCATGGTGGAGTGGGCCGGCGAGGTCGGCATCTACGAGGGCCGCCTGGACCACTTGCGCTCCTGCGGCTTCGGCCGGCTGATCATGCTCACCCATCCCGGCACCGACGACGCGGATCGGTTGCTGGCGGCGGCCAAGGTGGTGGTCGCGGAGTGGGCCTCGGACGACTACTACCTGGACGAGGAGGAGATGGGAGCGGATCCGGCCATGGCCGCAGCCCGTTTCGGCGTCCTGTACGGCGTGGTCGATCCGGTGTCGATGCCGCGGCGCTACCGGCACGAGCTGGAGCGCTTCATCAAGGAGGAGCCGATCGCGCTGGCCTTCCGCACCGGCATGGAGCACCTGTCCCAGTACACCTCGGTCGCGCAGATGGCCCGTTTCCAGCACCAGATGGCCATCCTGTTCCAGGCGCTGGACCAGAACGCCAGCTGGCGGCACACCGGGCGGCGGCCCGCGGTGTGGGAGTACTACATGCACCGCTACCACAACAGCTATCTGCCGCCGATGATCCTGGTCGACGCGGTCGCCGGCTACGAGCTGCCCGCGCAGGAGTTCTACCACCCGCGCCTGCGCCGCGCGTTCTGCATGGCCGGCATGGCCTCGGTGCTGCTCAACGACCTGCACTCGATGGACAAGGAAGCCGACGACGACATCAGCCTGCCGATCGCGCTGATGGAGGAGGAAGGCCTGTCCCGGCAGCAGGCGGTCAAGCGCACGGTCGAGATCCACAACGAGCTGATGCACGGCTTCGTGACCGAGTCGGCGGCCATGTACCTGGAGGGAACCCCGATGCTGCAACGGTTCCTGGCCGACACGTGGGCCTGGTGCGGAGGCAGCCGTGAGTGGCACGCCACCAGCCGGCGCTACCACAGCGAAGAGTCCCAGTAGGAAGAGTCCCAGTAGGAATGTCTCATTAGGACGGACGAGGCCCATGCCCCCAGGGGCACGGGCCTCGATTGCCTTTCGGGTCAGGCGATGCGGTCCGCGGCGATCAGCAGGTAGTGGAAGCTGCCCTCCCGGTACGCCTTCAGGAACGGGGCCTCGACGCCGGTGGCCACCGAGGACCGCTCGCGCAGCTCCCAGTACGGAATGGTGTCCGCGGTCAGGTCGATGACGGAGATGGGCACGAGCTTGTTGGCCGCCATGGCCTTGAAGTACTCGCTGCGCGGGTGGATGTTGCACGTGTAGTGCTGGTCGATCTGGCTGACGGCCTTGGAGCGCCCGCCGGTCACGTCGTTGTAGCACCCGGTGATCGTCACGTAGCGGCCGCCGATCTCCAGCTGCCGCGAGTGTTCCGCGAACAGCTGGTGCAGGTCGACGTACATGGTGCTCTCGTTGTTCCAGATGGCCTTGCGGCTGGCGTCGGGGAAGCCGGTGTCGAGCATGTTGCGGAAGTGGTAGCGCACCTTGTCCGAGACACCGCGGCGGCGGGCCTGCTCGTTGGCGAACTCCATCTGGGTCTCGGAGATCGTCACCCCGTCGGCGTAGCAGCCGAAGCGCTGGTTGGCCATGATGCTGCTGCCGCCGCGCCCGCAGCCGGCGTCCAGCACCGCGTCGTCCGGGCCGACGTCCCCGAGGTGGTCGAGCAGCACGTTGGCCTGCGCGGTCTCTAGTCGGTGCATCTCCGCGATCACGGCCTCGTCGGGCCCGTCGAGCACGGCCGGGTCGTAGGCCCCGAGCCCGTAGTGGTGGTGGTAGAGGCCGTCGACGTCACCGAGCCGCAGGTTGACCGGGTCCTTCTCGTTGTTCCAGTAGTCAGCGACGGAACGCTGGTAGTCGCTGCGGAGAACCGGGCGTGCGCGGTGGATTGTCGTCATGCGAGCTCCTTCAACCGTGCGGACGTGCGCCATCGATGAATCGGTGGCAGGAGAGGACATCCCGGCGTCGGGTCTGTGGTCGACGTCTGCGGGGCAGTGCGGTGGCCGGCCGGCCCAGCCGAGGCTAGCACCGGGTTTCCGGGCCTCCACAGTCCCTCAACAGGGTGGTGTGCCGCCGCTCCGGAGTGGGCGCGCGCTGCGTAGAACCCGTTGCTCCGTGCGGGTGATGGCGCGTAACCCGGACGTGCTGGCTTCCATGACCGTTGCCCCGAAAGGGAAAGCCCATGTCCATCGAGGACTGGTCCGATCAGTGTGTTGCCGGGCAAGGGAAATCGCTCTGTCGCACCAATGGAGCAAGGGACGCGACGGAGATGCTCCCATCATCCGACTAACGGCGTCAGTCCCGATCCTCGACGAAGCCGAGCACGACGTCGTCGAGCAGGGTGAGCTCCCGGTCGCGCAGCGGGTGATGGCCCAGCAGCAACGCTTGCACGTACAACAACTCCACCGCACGCCGGACCCGCATGATCAGACCCTGCCGCGCCTGCCGGGCGAGCTCCCGCACGGCCGCGTTGGCGAAGTTCAGGCACAGCTGGGAGGGCGGGCCGGCGGCCACCGGACCGTCCACGGTGGAAGGAGAGCCCAGGAACTGGCGGCGAACCCGGCAGTCCTCGCCGGCGATGAAGGTGGCGTGCATCTGGGTCGGCGCGAACGCCCGCACCTGCACGCCGACGTCGTGCTGCCGGAGAACACTCTCCGCCAGCCGGACCAGGTCGGCCACCTCGGCCCGCTCTCCGTCGGTCAGGTCGGCGAACGAGTCGACGACCTCGGTCGGGTCCAGCTCGGCGATCTTCCGCTCCGGCCGCAGCGCGGCCAGGCGGTCCAGCAGGGCCGAGACGTTGGCCGGGCCGCCGTTGACCACGCAGCGGCCCTGGGCGGCGGCGATCGGCGCCACCTGGCGGAAATCGTCGCAGCGGCGCACGAAACGCAGCTCCCCGAACCGACGGGCGTGCTCCCCCAGCGTCATCCGCCCCAGCGAGGTGTCGACCGGCAGCCAGTCCGCGAACAGCAGCAGGCACTGCTCGTCGTGCACGGCCAGCGCCGAGATGCCGGCGTGGTGCATGGCGACAATGCCGGCCAGCCGCGACGGCCACATCCGGGCCAGGTCGGTGAGGTGGTCCCGAATGCACCGGCCCAGCTGCTCGCGAATCTCGTCCAGGCGGGCGTCCTCGGCGAACCCGTCCCGCGCGGCGTTGGGGCGCAGGTTGTCGGCGTCGATCACACAGCGGACGAAGAACGCCCAGTCCGGCAGCAGGCGGTCGGCCGAGTCGGACAGGAGCATGCGTCGCAGGTAGACGCGGTGGTCCTGGCGCGCGGCGGGGCTCGGCTCGTAGGGCAGCACGAAGGCGAGGCCGCGGACGCCGTCGGCGTGCAGCGGGATCGCGTCCAGGGGATCGAGATCCAGCACTCGACGGGCGTACGAGAGAGCGTTCTCCCGCTGCTGGTCCATGGTCAGCGCCGGCAGTTCCCACGGCGGCGGGTCGTCGTTGACGACGGTCGAGCCGAGCCGGATCGGCAGCGGCAGCAGGCCTCCGTAGCGATGAGTCAGTCGCAGCACGTGGCCGCGGGTGAGGCGGTGTTCGGAGCCCGGCCGGGCGCGGATATGGACCCGCGTCCCTACCGTTGGGAGAGCGCTCTCCACGGGCGTGATGTCGTACGAGCCGTCGGCCCGCCCCTGCCAGCGCAGCGCCCGGGCGTCGGGGTCCTTGGCCGACCGCGTCACCACGGTGATCTCGTCGGCGACCAGGAAGCAGGCCAGCAGGCCGATGCCGAACTGGCCGATGTAGTCCCGGTGGGACGACAGGTCGCCCCGCTTGGAGCTGCGGCCGATGGTGGCCAGCAGCTCCACCAGCTCGGTGCCGGTCAGGCCGATGCCGTTGTCGGTGACGATCACCTCCGGCGGCCCGTCGGCCGGCTCCACCACCTCGATCTCGACGGCGCCGGTGACTCCCGGCTCGAACCGCCGCCGGGCGGCGACCGCGTCCGTCGCGTTCTGGAGCAGCTCGCGGACGTAGACGTCCGGGCTGCGGTAGAGGTGCCGGGACAGCAGGTCGACCAGGCCGCGCAGGTCGACCTGGAAGGTTCCGGGCATGGTGGGGTACGGGGAACGCACGCGGCGATTCTGGGGTGGCGGGCCACCCCCTAACATCGGTGAAACCCCTAACCTTCGACGAGACCTGGCGCCTGTTCCAGCCAGTCGGCGAGCCCGCCCGGGTTGTCGCGCAGTTCCGGCGACGTCGTCGTGCGGACGATGCCGACGAGCTGGATCGCCCGCAGCCGCATGGCCGGGGTCGCCGGGCCGCCGCCCTCGGCCGCGAGCTGTTCGACGATCCGGTCCTCGAACTCCGCCCACATCCGCAGCAGGCCGGAACGCAGCGCCGGCGACTCGCCGTAGGCGCGGTGATAGCTCTCCAGGCCTCCCCCGGTCTCGGCCGCGGCCTCGGCCAGCACATCGGCGACGGCCCGGGCGGGCGAGACGCCGTCGGCCCGGGCGGCGAGGCCGGCGACCAGGCGGTCCAGCAGCTCGGTGTCCGCGAAGACCAGGTCCTCCTTGGACCGGTAGTAGACGAACAGCGTCTTGACCGAGACGTTCGCCGCGTCGGCGATCTCGGCGACGGTGACCTCGTCGTAGCCGCGCTCGGCGAACAGCCGCTCGGCGGCCTCCCGGATGGCGCGCCGGGTGATCGCCTTCTTGCGTTCGCGCAGCGACTCCATGACCGACATCATACCTCCTTGACTCACTAAGGTAAGTCACTTACGTTTTATAGCGAGTCACCTAAGGAGGACGCTATGAGCGACATCGCCATCCTCGGCGCCGGCCCGGCCGGCCTGGCCGCCGCGCGGCTGCTGCACCTGCGGGGTATCGACTGCGCCGTCTACGAGCGAGACGCCGACCGGCACGCCCGCACCCAGGGCGGATCGCTGGATCTGGGCACGGAGAGCGGTCTCCGAGCGATCACCGCGTGCGGGCTGGCCGAGCAGTTCGAGCGCTATGCGCGGCCGCAGGGCCAGCACACCAACTACTTCGACCGGCACGGCACGCTGCTGCTGGCGACCGACGCCGAGGACGACGACGAGGCGCGGCCGGAGATCGACCGGCTCGAACTGCGATCCATGCTGCTGGACTCGTTGCCCGCCGGCACCGTGCGGTGGGGTTGCGAGGCCGCTGACGTGTCACGGATCGGGGATCGCTGGCGGATAGCGCTCTCCGACGGCGGTCACGTCGACGCCGACCTGGTGATCGGCGCGGACGGCATCAACTCGCGGACCCGCCGGCTGGTCACCGACGTGGTCCCGGCCTACACCGGCGTCACGTTGATCGCCGGCGTGATCGCCGAGCCGAGGCCCGACTCGTACGCCGCTTCGCTGGTCGGCGAGGGCGCCGGCCTGGCCTTCGCCGCCGATCAGGCGTTTCTGTTGCAGCGCAACGGGGACGGCTCGATCCAGGTGTACTACACCCAGCGCCGGGCCGAGGACCCGCGCCGGGCGGTCGGCACCGTGCTGCACGATCCCGCGTTCATCCGGGCCGAGCTGGACCGGGAACTGGCCGACTGGTCGCCGCGGATGCGAGGAGTCCTCGACGAGGTCGAGGCGCCGTTCGTCTGGTGGCCGCTCTATGTCATGCCGGCCCGGCAGAGCTGGCGTGAGCACTCCGGCGTCACGTTGATCGGCGACGCCGCCCACGTGATGCCGCCGTACTCCGGACAGGGCGTCAACATGGGGCTGCTGGACGCGTTGGAGCTCGATGGAGCGCTCTCCGAGCACCCCGATGTGGACGCCGCCGTTGCCGCGTACGAGAAGTCCATGCTGGCCCGGATGGAACCGATCATCGGCGCCACGACGGCGTACGAGAACCTCGTGCTGAACCCCGACGGCCCGCAGGCCCTGCTGGACCTCGCTCGGACGGGAGGTCGCTGACATGCTCGCCGGGAAGACAGCGGTGATCACCGGCGGCTCCAGCGGCATCGGGCTGGCCACAGCGCGGCTGTTCGCCGAGGAGGGCGCCACGGTCGTGGTCGTCGGCCGCGACGAGGACCGCTTGCGCCGCACCGGTTTCGACTACGTCGTCGCCGACCTCTCCCATGGCGCGGCCGGGCTGGCCGCCGGGCTGAGCGGCCGCACGATCGATGTGCTGTTCTGCAACGCGGGTGCGTCGAACGCGCCAGAAGTGTTCGACACCAACGAGAAGTCCTTCGACGCCGTCATCGACGTGAACCTGAAGAGCGTGTTCTTCACGGTCACCGAATGCTTCGACCTGCTGGCCGACGGCGCGTCGGTGATCCTCACGTCGTCGGTCGGCTTCCACCGCGGCTTCAACAGCGATCCCCTCTACAGCGCGGCCAAGGCCGGGGTCCGGACGCTCGGCCGGGGTTTCGCCGCGCAGCCGGAGTTCCTGCGCCGCCGCATCCGCGTCAACACCATCAGCTACGGGGCGGTCGCCACGCCCATGACCGACCATCCCCTGCTGCATGAATGGGCAGCGTCGACCGTGCCGATGGGGCGGGTGGCCGATCCCGCCGAGGCCGCCGCGCCGGCGCTGTTCCTGGCCGGCGCCGGATCGACGTACATGACGGGCTCGGAGATCGCGGTGGACGGCGGCCTCACCCAACTCTGAGGGCTGTGGCAGCCTGGGAGCATGAGCAAGGGGGCGATTCTCGGTTCGGCGGCCTTGGCCGCAGTGTCCGCGGTCCGTGCCACGCGCACGATCGCGACCTGGCGGACGGTCGAGCCGCTGCCGGACACGGCAGTCGACGGCGGCAAGGTCAGCGTGGTCATCCCGGTGCGGGACGAGGAAAAGACCATCGACGGCTGTCTCGCGTCGCTGCGCACGCAGCGGCACGCCGACCTGGAGATCGTGGTGGTCGACGACGCGTCGACCGATCGGACCGTGGAGATCGTCCAGGAGCACGTGGACGCCGATCCTCGGGTGCGCCTGATCCGCACCGACGGGCCTCCGACCGGCTGGGCCGGCAAGGTGCACGCGATGTTCCAGGGCGTGGCCGAGACCAGCGGCGACTGGCTGCTCTTCGTCGACTCCGACACGGAATCCGCCCCCGACCTCGTCGGCAAGCTGCTGGCCGCCGCCGCCCGCGACGACGCCGACCTGATCACCACCCCTGGCCGGCCCACCCTCGCCAACAGCGGCTGGTGGCTGCTGCTGGCTCCGACCAACGTGCTGCTGTTCGAAAGCGCCAGCCCCAACGGCAGCCGGGGCAAGGCCGTCGGCATCGGGCACTGCATCCTGGTGCGACGGACCGCGTACGACAAGGCCGGGGGCTGGAGAGCGCTCTCCGGTGAGCGGGCCGATGACGTCGCCTTCGCCACCGCCGTGCGCGACGCCGGCGGCCGCACCCGGCTCGTCGACGGCATGGACTCCCTCACCTCGTCCGGCCTCGACTCCTTCGCCGACGTCTGGCGCTCCCAGCGCAAGAGCGCCGTCGCCGGTGGCGCCATGGTCGGCGGCCCCGCCGTCGGCGCCGCTGTCCTGGGCCTCGCCGGCCTCGCGCACGTCGGCTACGGTCTCGCCCCCGTGCTCATGTCCTTGCGTGGCCGCGGTTTCCCCCGCCTCGCCGGCCTCGCCGCCTGGGCTGCCCAGTCCGCCGCGCACCGCTCGTACATGCGGGCCTGCCACATGTCCACCGCCACATCGGTGTTCGCCCCCGCCGCCAACGCCACCTTCGGCGTCCTACTGCTCGACGCCGCCTGGCGCTCGCTGCGCGGCGGCGACCTGTGGAAGGGCCGCGACATCCGCTAACGCCAAGTGACCCGGCCGTTCACCTCGCGCAGCACTTCGGCGACGGTGTCGACGGCCCTGCGCATCCGGCGTTCGTTGGTCAGCTTGCTCATCTTGTGGACGCTCAGGTCGCCCTCCCGCTTGGTGAGCACCGTGGCGAGGGCGCGGAGGAAGACGTAGGCGTCCGAACGCAGGTCGCCCGGGTCGGCCTGCCGCACGTCCACAGTCATCCGCGGCTCGCACTCCGGCGGGTTCCGAGGCCAGTACCGCTCCGCGCGCATCGCGTCCGTGCCCTCCGCGTGGATGTAGGTCACCAGGTCGGCCGGATCGTGGAACAACGCCACCTCGCCCTGATCCCCCAGGAACGCCGGAGAGCGCTCTCCGAACTGGTCCAGCGCGACGATGGTGACCCCGGTGCCACCCGGAAGCGTGATCTGGACCGGCAGGGTGTCCCGGTCCTGCCAGTAGTCGCGATCCTGGTAGCCGGGCTCGAAGTCCTCGCGCAGCGTCGTCACCGCCTCGACCTGCTTCATGGCGTCCTCTACCGACGACGGGTCGACAACACCGCAACCGTCCACCACGAGCAGGCATTCCATCCACAGCATCGCCGCCGCGTCGTCGTCCGCGTCGGACTCCAGCATGCGGGCGAAGTCCGCCTCGTAGGCCGGCTCCTCGGTCGCCGCGTCGAACTCGTCCAGCCGCCCGGCCAGGCTGTGCGGCTCCCCCGAGGCCAGGAAGTTGGCGATGCCCTCGCGGCTCGGGAAGACGTACAACCCGCCGTCGACCGGGCCGAGAACCCGCGCCACGGCGTCCTCGTCGATCTCCACCACGGTGACGCCGATCAGTTCGTCCAGCACCACGTTGACCAGCGCCAACCCCGGCGGCAGCAGCCCCGGGTCCCCCTCGTCGTCCATCCGCCCATGGTAGGCGCGGGACAGGCTTACCGAAGTGTGAAAGGAGGCTCACCGGTGGGTTCTCGGCCGGGCGTGGTGGTAAGCCTGGGGTATGTCCGAAGAGCGTGACGGCCGGACGGCCGCCGATCTGATCGTGGAGTGCCTGCTGGCCGAGGGTGTCGAGGTGGTGTTCGGCATACCGGGCGAGGAGAACATCCGGCTGACCAACGCGCTGGACGCCTCGCCGATCCGGTACGTGCTGACCCGGCACGAGCAGGCGGCGTCGTTCATGGCGGAGATGTACGGCCGCGTGACGGGCAAGGCCGGGGTGGTGTCGGCGACGCTGGGCCCGGGGGCGATCAACCTGCAACTGGGCGTGGCCGACGCGACGACGAACTCGACGCCGCTGGTGGCGCTGTCGGCGCAGGTGGGGCAGTACCGCGAGTACAAGGAGTCGCACCAGTTCGTGGATCTGGTGAGCCTGTTCGCGCCGATCACGCAGTTCTCGGGCAGCGTGCCGTCGGCGGGTGCGGTGCCGGAGATGCTGCGGCGGGCGTTCAAGACGGCGCAGAGCGAGCGGCCGGGGGCGGTGTACCTGGCGGTGCCGGAGGACGTGGAGATCGAGGCTGCGCCGGCCGGGGCTGAAGCCGTTGCCGCGCAACGTGGTGTACCCGGAGGCTCCGTCGGCGAGCCAGGTGGAGCGGGCGGCGGCGATCCTGCGCGAAGCGCGGAATCCGGTGCTGCTCGCCGGGCACGGCGCGGCGCGCAACCACGCCGGCGCGGCGCTGGCCCGGTTCGCGGAGCACACGGGCGTGGCCGTCGCGACGACGTTCCACGGCAAGGGGGTGCTGGCCGACGATCACCCGAACTCCATGGGCGCCATCGGTTTCATGCGCCGCGACTACGCCAACTTCGGCTTCGACCAGGCCGATGTGATCGTGGCCGTCGGCTACGAGCTCCAGGAGTTCGACCCGGTCAAGATCAACCCGGACGGCGACAAGCAGATCATCCACATCCACCGGTTCCCGGCCGAGGTGGACGCCCACTACTCGGTGGCGGTGGGCATCGAGGGCGACATCAGCGGCTCCCTCGACGCTCTGCGCGAGGCCGTGCCGGCCCGTCCGCCGCACACGGGGGCGGCCAAGATCCGTGAGCTGGTGGCGGACGAGCTGTTCCGCGGCCAGCAGGACGACCGGTTTCCCCTGTCGCCGCAACGGATCGTGGCCGACACCCGGGCAGCGCTCGGCCGTGACGACATCGTGCTGGTCGACACCGGCGCGGTGAAGATGTGGATGGCCCGGCTGTACCCGACCTACGCCGCCAACACCTGCCTGGTCTCCAACGGCCTGTCCACCATGGGTTTCTCGCTGCCGGGCGCGCTGGGCGTGAGCCTGGCCCGGCCCGACCGACGGGTGCTGGCGGTGACCGGCGACGGCTCGTTCCTCATGCACTCGCAGGAGATCGAGACCGCCGTGCGGGAGCGCATCCCGCTGACCGTGCTGGTGTGGGAGGACAGCGGGTACGGCCTGATCGAGTGGAAGATGCGGCTGGAGACCGGCACGGTGTCCAACGTGCGGTTCACCAACCCGGAGATCACCCAGTACGCGGCCAGCTTCGGCGCCACCGGCTACCACATCACCCAGGCCGACGACCTGCTGCCCACGCTGCGCAAGGCCCTCGACGACGACGGCGTGTCCATCATCGTCGCGCCCGTCGACTACGCGGAGAACATCAACCTCACCGACCACCTGGGCGCGCTCACCGACCCGCTCTAGGCCACCAGCCGCAACGGCTCCTCCAGGGCCGTGACCAGCGCCGCCATCCATTGGGCCGCAAGGGCTCCTTCGGTGGCGCGGTGGTCGACGGACAGCACCAGCGTCAGCTGCGTGGCGACCCGGAGCTCGCCGTCGACGACGGCGGGCCCGGGTTTGCCCGCGCCGACGGCGATGGCCGACTGCGGCGGGTTGATGATCGCCGCGAACTCGTCCACGCCGTACAGGCCGGGATTGCTCACGACGATCGTGCCGCCTTCGAGATCCCGTTGCGTCAGGCGGCCTTCGCCGGCCTGCCGGGCGAAGGCCTTGACCTGGTCGGCGATCGCGCTCAGTGTCAGGCCGGAGACGTTGCAACGCGAGGCGGAGCCACGGCAGCGGCTGGCTGGGCAGCGATCTTGCCCTGGGCGACGGCGGCTGCCACGTCCTTGCGCACGATTCGGCCGTTGGGGCCGGTGCCGCCCACCTGGTCCCGCGGGATTCCGGCTTTCTTCAACAGCTTCCGGGCCAGCGGACCGGCGAAGATCCGCTCGGCGCGTGGCTGATCCGCGGCCTGCGGCGGCTCCTTGGGCTGAGGCTGCTCCGCGACAGCATCGCCGCCGAGCTCGGCCAACACCGAGGAAACGTCCTCCCCCACCGCCCCCAGCACGGCGATGGGCGCGCCGGCCTCCACAGTGGACCCGCCGTCGACCAGACGCCGCAACAGCACCGCAGACGCCTCGGCCTCCACTGCGGCCTTGTCGGTCTCCAGCACGGCCAGGGCCGCGCCGGCCTCGAAGGCGGTGTTCCGGCACCAGCCACTCGGTCAGCACGGCCTCGGGGGAACCGGCGGCGATCTCGGGCACCCGCAACAAGCTGGCCATCAGCCCCTCCTGATGCGGTGCAGGGCGGCAACGACCTCTTCGGTGCGGGCGACGGCAGCCCGCTCCAACACCTTGCTGATGCTGGGCGACGCCTCGCCGCCGGTGACCCGGTCGACGGGGGCGTCGAGCCGCCCCGGCCGCTGCTGTAGCCCTCGGCCAGGCCGCAGATCTCGGCCAGGGTGCGCCGCAGCACCGTGCGCAGTCGTCATCCAACGCCGGCAGCTGCCCCGGCTTGGGCGTGCTGACGTGCGCGAACGCCTTGGCCAGGAGGTGGTGGTGGCCGCGGTGCGAGCCGTTGACGTAGTCGTCGCTGCGCAGCGGCGCCCCCGAGCCGACCGCGCCGCCCTCCTGCCCGATGCTGGAGGGCCGGCCCGTGCACGAGCCCCTGGCCGGCCAGCTCCAGCACGTGTTCCTCGAAGGATCGGATCCACTGCGCGTGCCCGAGCATCGGAGCAGCAGGTCGCCGTCGGCCTCGTCCCAGTCCTGCCCGGTGGCGCGCAGCTCCACCCAGGGCCCGCCGGCGGCCAGGTCCTCATGGACGGGCATTCTCGCCTCTATTGGATCCAATCGGCCTCACTTGCCGTACACTGTGCGAGGTCCACACGAGCATTGTCAGCCCGATTGGATCCAATAGAGGTCGGAGCGCCCATCCCGGGAGTGACCGGCGTCGATTACATCGGCGTCACCGTGCCGGACCTCGACCAGGCCCACGAGTTCTTCGTCGACGTGCTGGGCTGCGAGTACATGTACCGGCTCGGCCCGTATCGCGACGACGGCAGCTGGATGAGCGAGCACATGGCCGTCGACGACCGGACCGTGATGCGCCAGCTGCGCTTCTACCGGCTCGGCGGGCGATCTTCGAGGTCTTCCAGTACGAGGCGCCCGAGCAGGCGACCCGCCCGCCGCGCAACGCCGACGTCGGCGGCCACCACATCGCCCGCTACGTCGAGGACATGGACGCCGTCGCCGACCGTGCTCGGCGACCCGACCGCCAGCCGGGGGCCGAGCGGGAGCCGGCGGTGGGTGTGCTTCCTGTCGCCGTGGGGGATGCAGTGTGAGCTAGTGTCCTATCCCAACGGAAAGGCCTTCGAGCACCACCCGGAGGCCTTCGACTGAAGGGATCCCCAGCCGTGGCCGTACCCGCCGGCGTGGCCAGCCAGCGCGTCGCCGACGAGCTGCGCGAGCGGATCCTGGCCGGGCGGCTGGCCCCCGGCACCCGGATCATCCAGGACGAGCTGGCCGACGAGCTCAACACCAGCCGGCTGCCGGTCCGGGAGGCGCTGCGCATCCTGGAGTCGCGCGGCCTGGTCACGCTGCGGGCCAACCAGGGCGCCCGGGTGACGTCGATGGACGTGCGCGAGTGCGAGCTCAGCTACAAGATCCGCGAACGGCTGGAGCCGTTGCTGCTGGCCGAGTCCGCGCCGCGACTGTCCGATGAGGACATCGACGCGATGACGGCCGTGCAGGAGCGGATCGAGGCGACCGAGGACGTCGAGGAGTTCCTGGTGCTGGACCGCCGGCTGCACTGGGCGGTGTACCAGCACGACGACGCCGGAGACCTGGCGGCCACCGTGAACCGGCTGTGGGACACCACCCAGCACTACCGGCGGGCGTTCACCCGGCTGGCCGGGGAGCGCAGGCGCTGGATCATCAACGGCGAGCACCGGCTGCTCATCCAGGCGCTGCGGGACCGCGACCACACCTCGGCCGAGCACATTCTGGAGCTGCACATTCGCCGGACGCGCGTGGAGCTGGTCAAACACCCAGAACTGTTCGTGCCCTGATGCGGGCGATTGCTCCAGCGACCAGGGCGGCAATAGGCTGTCATCGAGCCAGATCGATTGTTATGAGGTGCGATCGGTGCGGGAGCTCAGGCTGGGCACGTTCAGTCCGTCGGTGCTGGTCGAGGTCGCGGCCAGGACCGGCGCGCTGGCCAACGCCGGTCTGCGGGTGGTGGAGGTCCCGGCCAGCTCGTCGCGGGAGCAGTTCGCCGCGCTGATCGACGGCGAGCTTGACGCCGTCATGACAAATCCGGACAACGTCGTCGCCTATCGGTGCGTGCCCGACAATCCGCTCGGGCGGCAGGTGGACGTGCGCATTCTCGCCGCGCTCGATCGCGGCCTCGGCCTGTCGCTGTTCGCCGCGCCCGGCATCACCGAGCTCCAGGGCGGCACGCTCGGCGTCGACGTGCCCGGCTCGGGCTTCGCCTTCGTGGGCTACGAGCTGTTGCAGCGCCTCGGCATCAGCTACGGCATCACCGCGCTGGGCTCCACGCCGCGCCGGGCCACCGCTCTCCTGACCGGCGCCTGCACCATGACCGTGCTCAACGCCGGCAACGAGCTGCGGGCCGAGCACCGCGGCGCCCGCCGGCTGGCCACCGTGACCGACATCGGGCCCTACGTCGGCGCCGTGCTGGCGTCCACCGGAGATTCCCTGCAACGCAACGGTTTCGACCTGCGCAGCCTGGTCGGTGTGCTGCTGCGGACGGCCCGGGACATCGTCACCGGCCGCCGCCGGCCCGAGCTGCTGATGGCGGCCGTGCAGGACCGCCTGGAGTTCGACGAGTACCTGGCCCGGCGGCACATCGCCGTGCTCACCAGCCCTGCCACCGGTCTGACGCCGACCGGCCGGTTCCGCGACGCCGAGCTGAAGACCGTGCTCGAACTGCGGAACCGGCACACCAAGGCCGATCTCGACGGGCGAGCGGTGTTGGCCCACGGCCTGATCGACACCTCGCTGCTGCCCGGACAGTAGAAAGGGGGCCCGGCAGCGCCGGGCCCCCTTTCAACTGGGAGATCAGGAGATCGTGAACTTGGCGGCCAGCAGGTCACGCGGCCGCGAGGAGTGACCGACCAGCAGCTCGAAGTCGCCGGGCTCGACGATGCGGCGGCCGTCGGCGGTCACGAGCGTGCAGTCGGCCGCCGGCAGCTCGACGGTCACCCGCACGGACTCTCCGGCCGGCACGTCAACCTGCGTGTACGCCTTGAGTTCCCGGTCGGCCCAGGTCACCGAGGTGATCAGGTCGCGCAGGTACACCTGCACGGTCTCCCGCGCCGGCCGCGAGCCGGTGTTGGTGATGGTGACCTCGGCCCGCACGACATCGGCGGGGCCGACGGTCGGCGTGGCGATCGCCAGGTCCGAGTACTCCAGCGTGGTGTAGCTCAGGCCCTCGCCGAAGGCGAACAGCGGGTCCTGGGTCAGGTCGGCGTAGCGGTGACCGTGCTGGCCGCGGATCTGGTTGTAGAACACGGGCTGCTGGCCGACGTGCCGCGGCACGGTGATCGGCAGCCGACCGCTGGGCTCGACCAGACCGAGCAGCAGCTCGGCGATGGCCCGGCCGCCCTTCATGCCGGGGTTGAACGCCTGCACGACGGCGGCGGCGTTCTCGGCCGACGGCGGCAGCACAAGCGGCTTCGAGCTGATGACCACCACGACGACCGGCTTTCCGGTCTGCGCCAACGCGTCCAGCAGCGCGATCTGACCGCCGACCAGATCCAGCGTGGCCGTGGAGCGGGCCTCGCCGACCAGGCCGATCGTGTCACCGACGACCGCGACGACCACATCGGAGGCCTCGGCGGCGGCGACCGCCTCGGCGATCAACGCCGGATCGGCCGGCTCGGGGCGCACGACCTCGGGCGCGGGCTGGCCGTCCGGCAGCACCGGACCGTCCGGGTCCGGGCCGAAGGAGGCGATCCGAGCGCCGAGGGCGTAGTCGACCGTCCACTCGGGAGGGACGACCGCCCGCAGACCGTCCACGACGGTCTCGGTCAGGTGCCGGGGGTGGCCGTCCGGCAGCCAGTCGACCTGGCCGGAGGCGCCGGCCCAGTCGCCCAGCTGCGCGTCGACGTCGTCCGCGTTCGGGCCGACCACGGCGACCCGGACCTTGGCGCCGGCCAACGGAAGCGTGCCGTCGTTGGTCAGCAGCACCAGGCTGCGCCGCGCCATCTCCAGGTTTACGGCCGTGTGCTCGGCGCTGCCCACGAACAGCTTCTGCCGCTCCTGGTCGGGCACCCGCGGGTTCTCGAACAGGCCCAGCTCGAACTTCAGCGTCAGGATCCGGCGCACCGCCGCGTCGATGTCCTCTTCGGACAGAATGCCGCGCTCGACGGCTTCCCGCGCGCCCTCGAAGAACTGCGGCGTGGTCAGCACCAGGTCGTTGCCGGAGCGCACCGCCAGCGCGGCCGCCTCGGCGTGGTCGGCGCAGATCTGCTGCTCCCACACCATGCGGCCGACGTTGTCCCAGTCGGTCACCAGCGTGCCGGAGTACTTCCACTCGTCGCGCAGGACTTCCTTGAGCAGCCACTGGTTCGCGGTGATCGGCACACCGTCGATGGACTGGTAGCCGATCATGAACGTGCGGCAGCCCTCGCGGGCCACCCGCTCGAACGGCGGCAGGAACCACGAGCGCAGCTTGCGCCGCGAGATGTCGGCCTCGGTGGCGTCCCGGCCGCCCTGCGTCTCCGAGTAGCCGGCGAAGTGCTTGGCGCAGGCCAGGATCGCGGTCGGGTCGGAAAGCCCGTCGCCCTGGTAGCCCTTGACCATCGCCGACGCGTACTCGCCGATCAGGAACGGGTCCTCGCCGAAGGTCTCGTCGACCCGGCCCCACCGCAGGTCCCGCGCGATGCACAGCACCGGGGAGAAGGTCCAGTGCACGCCGGTGGTCGACACCTCGACCGCCGTCACCCGCGCGACCCGCTCCACCAGCTCCGGGTCCCAGGAGCAGGCCATGCCCAGCTGCGTCGGGAAGATCGTGGCGCCGGGCCAGAACGAATGGCCGTGGATGCAGTCCTCGCCGGTCAGCAGCGGGATGCCCAGCCGGGTTTTGCCGGCCAGGTCCATCGCCAGCACCAGGTTCTCCGGCGAGGTGTGCAGGATCGCGCCGACATGGAAGTCGTCGATCAGCTCGCGGACGCCGCCCCGGGCGTCGAGGTGGAGCATCTGACCGATCTTCTCGGGCAGCGTCATCCGGGCCAGCAGGTCGTCGATGCGCTCGGCGACGGGGAGGGCCGGATCACGGTAAGGCTGGTCGACCACCTGCGTTGCTCCTGTCTTCACTGGTTGTCGAGTGCCCGGTGGCGGCCCGGGGCTACGGACGTGAGCGGACGGGTGGCCTGCGCCAGGCACAGCGCGACCACCTGTAGTGCGGCCACCGCGAGCAGGGCCCGCAGGATCGACACGTGATCACCCAGCAGGCCCAGGAGCGGCGGCCCGGCGAAGCTGGCGATCTTCGCGACGGAGGACGCCACGGTGACCCGGCCGGCGGCGTGCGCCGGATCGTCCGCGGCCGCGCTCATGCCCACCGGATAGCCGAACGCCACGCCGACGCCCCACAAGGCGGCTCCGACGAAGGCTAGCGGAACGGCCGGGGCGAATATGAAGAACAGGAGGCCGAGCACGGCGACCGCGCCCTGGATTCTCAGCACGTTCACGCGGCCGAAGGCGTCCAGCAGCCGCGACCCGAACCACCGGGTGGCGGTCATCGCGGTCAGGAAGGTCGCGTAGGCCAGCGTGCCGAGCGCGGGCGAGACGTGGTAGCCGTCGATGAGGCTGACGCCGGTCCAGTCGTTGCCGGCGCCCTCGCTGAAGCCGGCGGCCAGCACGAACACGCCGATCATCAGCGTGCGGGGCTCGCGCCAGTAGCGCAGGGTGCTGTGCGGCCTGCGCGCGACGCCGGCACTGTCCGTTGTGGACGGACGCTCGTCGGGCAGGAATCCGCGCACCCCATAGGGCAGCGCCGCCGCCACCGCGACGGCGATGATGATCAGGTGCAGGGCCACCGGCACGGCCAGCAGGATCATCGCGGCGCCGAGCAGGGCGCCGAACACGGTGCCGATGCTGTAGCCGGCGTGGAACCGGGGCATGATCGACCGGCCGAGGCGGCGCTCCACCACCGTGCCCTGGATGTTCATCGCGACGTCCCAGGACGAGCTGAAGAAGCCGAACAGCAGCATGCCGGTGATCAGGAACGCGACGCCGCCCACGTCGGACAGGCCGACCAGGGCCAGCGCGACGCTGGAGCCGATTGACATCCAGGCGACGGTGCGGCGCTGTCCGAGCCGGGTCACGACCCGTCCGGAGAACGGGCGGGAGACCAGGGCGCCGGCCGCGCCGGCCAGCAGGATCGCACCCAGTTGACCGGTGTCCAGGTGCAGGTCGTCGCGGATCTGCGGGATGCGGGCCAGCCCGCTCGACAGCAGCGCTCCGCAGCCGGCGAAGGCGAGGTAGGTGGCCGTGGTGGCGGCGCGCACATCCACCGGCCGCCGCGCGGCCGGTTCCGCTTCGGTCATGGCGGCGCGTCGCCCGGGCACGGAGCAATTTCTACCATATGGTCAAGATTCGTGGAAGCGCTCTCAAACGATGGTCGCGGCGGCGGTCCGCACAGTGTCCGGCACGCGGGCGGGTTTTGTGGCGAACAGTGGCCGGAAGTCACTCCTTCCGCCCAGTGATCGTCCAGGAGACGGGAAGCTCCCCCGCGCGGCAGACTGGGGTACCGGCCGCGTGAGGGAGCAGGTCTCGTGATCGCGCTCAGCGAATTCACCACGACCGTAGAACGGCGCGGCCAAATCGGACAACACGCGCGGGCGAATCGAGCAATGACGCTGCCCGAACACGCGCACGTGTGCCCGACCGGCTCCGAATCACCCGGTTTTCCGGTCAACCGGGCCGGTTTCGGTCAGGCCAGTTGTCCGCGAATGTCCCGCAAATGGTGCCGCACCTCGTGCACGGTGTGCACGGCCACCCATCGCAGCGACGCCCGATGCGGCTCCGGCCAGGAATAGACCATCTCGTTGTCCCAGTCCTCGCCCAACCGGTCGAGCGCATTGGTGAACAGCATCGCGGCATCGACCAGTTGGCGGGCCACATCGGCCGGTTTCTGATCGGCATAGCCCTCGTGCTCGACCCGAATGTCGCGGCCCATGCTCACGCAGGTGAAGCCGTTGTCCCGGCGGGACTGCAACACCCGCTCACGCTGCACCAGCAACATGTCCCTGAGATGGCTGCCGTACTCCAGCGGCGACCAGAGCGCCGGCTCGCGCCGCTGGGCCAGCTCGAAGGCCGGCGTCCTGAGCACCGCCGCGACCTCGCCGGCCAACCGCCGGATGTCGGTCGCGGCGGTCGGCGCGTCGGCGAGGTCGTAGCGGAAGCCGCACTCGGCGCAGAGATCGTCCACGCCGAGATCATCTCACCGCGGGGTCATCGCGGCTCCGGCGTTTTCAGGCGAAGGCGTTGACGCCGGTCATCTCCGCCGACAGCGTCCACAGGCGATCGGCCTGCTCCGGGTCGAGCGCGTACGCCTTGACGCCGGCCCAGGTCGTCGCCGGATCGGCGTCGGCCGGGACCGAGTCGGCGAGGTCGCAGTCCTCCAGGTAGACGCCGCCCATGCCGTCCAGCTGCGGCGAGGTGGCGGCGAACAGGGAGGTCGCCGCACCCTGCTCCGGCGTCTTGAACCCCACCAGCTGGTTGCCGGCCTCGTCGATCCAGCCGCGCTGGACCATCTCCTCCTTGGACAGGTGGCGCTGCAACGGCGTCCAGATGCCGCCCGGGTGCACCGCGAACGCGTGCACGTTCTTGGCCGCCCCCAACTCGTCGAGCTTCACGGCGAACAACACATTGGCCGTTTTGGCCTGGCCGTAGGCCTGCCACTTGTCGTAGCCGCGCTCGAACTGGAGGTCGTCCCAGCGGATCGGCGAGAAGAAGTGCCCGCGGGAGGACAGGGCGACCACCCGCGCGCCCTCGGCGATCGCCGGCCAGAGCCGGTTGACCAGCGCGAAGTGGCCCAGGTGGTTGGTGGCGAACTGCGCCTCCCAGCCGTCGCCGACGCGGGTCTCCGGGCAGGCCATGACGCCGGCGTTGTTGACCACCAGGTCGAGCCGGCGGCCACCGGCCACGAAGCGCTCGGCGAAGGCCCGCACGCTGTCCAGGTCGCCCAGGTCCAGCTCGTCGATCTCCACGTTGTCGATGCCGGCGAGGGCCTGCTCGGCGGTGGCGGGCCGGCGGGCCGGCACGATCACCCGCGCGCCGGCGTCGACCAGCGCCCGCGTGGTCTCGAGGCCGATGCCGGAGTAGCCGCCGGTGACCAGCGCCAGCTTGCCGGTCAGATCGATGCCGGCCAGGACCTCGGCCGCGGTGCTGGTGGCCCCGAAGCCCGTGCCGATCTTGTGCTGTGCGGTCGTCGTCATGCCTACGACGCTAAAAGGTGGAGCGCGCTCCAGCGCAAACGCTAGGCGTAGTCAATCAGGTCGAAGCCGTGGTCGACGACGCGGTCGAAGTCCTGCCCCGGGTGCACACTGACCAGCCGCATGGCCGTCTCCAGCACGCTCACGGCCAGGTCGGCCAGCAGCGGCACGGTCAGGTCCGTCTCGGCCCGGTCGGCCAGGCGGGTCCGCAGGTGGGTCTCCACCAGCCGGAGCCACTCGATCCGGATCTCGTAGGCCTGCCCGAGCAGGGTCCGCGACCCCATCATCACCAGCTTCGCGTACTCGACAGTCCTGGCCTTCGTCGCCTCGTCCATGCCGTTGACGTGCGCCTTCACCGCCGCCCGCAACGCCGCCAGCACCGGCTCTCCCCCGCGACGGCTCAGCTCCGCCGCGAAGGCCTCGCGCCGCTGCGCGTCGTCGAAGGTGAGCACGTCCTCCTTGGCGTTGAAGTACCGGAAGAAGCTGGCCCTGGAGACCTCGGCCCGGGCGGCGATGTCGTCCACCGAGGTCTGCTCGAAGCCCTGGCGGGCGAACAGCTCGAACGCCGCCTCCCGCAGCACGGCCATCGCCGCCCGCTTCTTGCGCTCGCGCAGGCCCATCGCGTCCGTCATGCCGGCAGCCTAACTGAGCCTCCAGTCTCCGTTTAGGCCTGGCTATAGTCGGCGCCATGCTGGCTGGTGATCTTGTCACCCTCAGGCCGATCGAACCCGACGACATCGCGACGCTGGCGAGTTTCCTCAACGATCTGGAGGTTTCCCTCCTGGTCGGCGGGTCCGCCCCGGTCCCCATGCCGGTGGCCTCGGTGACCGCGCTGCACGAGCGCCGCCGCGAGAGCTCCGACGAGATCAACTTCGCCATCACCGCCACCGATGCCGGCGCACGGCTCATCGGCCAGTGCGGCCTGTTCCGTCACGACGTGGTCAGCCGGACGGCGGAGCTGGGCATCTCGATCGGCCACCGCGAGTACTGGGGCCGCCATTACGGCCGTGAGGCGGTGTCGCTGCTGGTCGACTACGCATTCCGCATTCGCAACCTCCGCAAGGTCTGTCTCACCGTCAACGCCTCCAATCAGCGCGCCATCCGCGCCTATGCCGCCGCCGGCTTCGTCGAGGAGGGCCGCCGAGCCCGGCACGTGTGGAACAACGGCCGGTACATCGACATCGTCCTCATGGCCCGCTTCGCCGAGCCCGCCTGATTGTCCCGAGACAGCGCCGGGCGATCTCCACGACGCCGAGCAGCGCCTCCCGCATGCTCGCGAAGACGTACACGGCCTGGCCGTCGGGATCGCCGGGCGCGTGAATGCCGGCGTCGGGATTGCACGCCACCTGGCCGGCCACGGTGACCAGGCGGCCACGACGCCTGCGGGCGGCGCCGGCGACGGGAAGCACGCCTTTCCACCAGATGCTGTCCGGCGTGCAGCCGACCCGGCCGCCGTCGGACAGGTCGGCCAGGGCGTGGATGAGCCGAGCACCCCGGCCCGGAACAGCCCGGTGGAGCCGAGGTGGCTGGTGGTGGCCGACAGTTCGGTGTCCACGCCGGCCATGATCTCCGGGATGTAGACCTCGTCCATGGTCGGCAGGGCGCCGCGGATGTCCTCGTGGAAGGACGTGAAGTCGAGGACGTCGGCAAAGCCGGCCCCGACCTACTTCAGGCAGTCGAGCATGCCGGCGTAGCACTCGCGGGACTGGGCGACGTGGTCGTACGGGGGCTCGACCGTGCCGTCGGGCCCGGTGGCGACGTGGCCGCTGACGAACAGCAGCGACCCCTTGGCCACGGCGGCCGACATCGGATACGACGACCGCCAGGCCTGCGCCGCCGGCGTGAGACAGCGCTTGGCCTCCGATCCGACGTGGGCCACCACGCGGATCATCACCAGCGCGTCGGGCGACGTCGGCGCCCCGGTGAAGCCGGCCAACGTCCAGGCCGGCGGGTCGGCCGGGAAGAACGGCCTCGCCGAGTCGAGAACGTCCAGACCCCAGCGCGGATCCTTGACGAAGGCGACCACGTCCACAATGGAGTGACGGCGTGATCCGGTCGGGGAACCGGAAAAACATCGCGCAAAACGGGCGAAATGGGCGAACGCGGCGGGGCTATTGACAGCCGTCGACGATTGCCGGGAGGCTGTGCGGCTATAGGAAGGAAACTTTCCTAATACTGGTCCAAGCAGCGGAACGCCGCCACCGCCGCTCGCCCGTGTCACGTCGTCCGCAAGGAGCTGACCATGAAGCGAGTCATCGGCGCGGTGCTCGGCGCCGCGCTAGTGCTCGTGGGTCCCGTACCCACGAGCGCGGCCGCCGCACCGCCCGGCCTGACCACACTGGGAACCGCGGGCTGGACGGTGCTCAGCAGCGCGACCGCGACGCAAGGCGGCGCCAAGATCTCGACGCCGGGCTTCGACACCTCCAGCTGGCTGAAGGTGCAGCCGGACGACGGGGGCGCGCCGGGCACGGAGATCACGGCGCTGCTGCAGAACAACAAGTGCCCGGACGTGTTCGTCGCGGACAACATGAAGAAGTGCTTCGGCACGCAGAAGAAGAACTCGGGCCCGGTGACGACGGCCCAGTTCGCCACGCCCTGGTGGTTCCGCACCGACTTCTCCGCCGCGCTGACCTCGGGCCAGTCGGCCTCGCTGATCGTCAACGGCGTGGTGGGCAAGGCGGACGTCTGGGTGAACGGCAAGGAGGTCGCCACCTCCACCACGGTCACCGGCGCGTACACCAAGTTCACGTTCGACGTGACGGGCACGCTCAAGTCCGGCAACAACTCGCTGGCCGTCGAGATGTATCCGAACGACCCGTCCAAGATGCTGACGATGGACGACGTCGACTGGAGCCAGCTGCCGCCCGACAACAACACCGGCATCCAGTTCCCGATCCAGCTGCTGGTGCAGAACGCCCTGTCGGTCGGCAACGCGCACGTGGTGCAGAACAACAACGCCGACCTGAGCAGTTCCAAGCTGACGGTCAAGGCGGATGTCACCAACGGCGGATCCTCCAGCCAGACCGGCACCGCGACGGCGACGATCACTCCCCCGTCCGGCGGAACGCCGATCACGGTGACCCAGAACGTGACCGTGGCCGCGCATTCCAAGGCCACGGTGACGTTCCCGGTGCAGACGATCTCGCACCCGCAGGTCTGGTGGCCGTACCAGATGGGCGCGCAGCCCATGTACACATTGGACACCACGGTCACCGGCGGCAACACCACGCACGAGCAGTTCGGCATCCGCACCATCACCACGGCGCTGATCGGCAAGGCGCCGGCGGCGCCGGACGGTGTGCGGCAGTACTCGGTCAACGGTGTGCCGTTCGTGGTGCGCGGCGGCGGTTTCGCGCCGGACCTGTTCCTGCGCTACGACTCGTCCGACGTGTCGAGGCAGGTCGCGCTGCTGAAGAACATGGGGCTCAACGTGATCCGGCTGGAGGGCCACCTTCCGCCGGACGACTTCTTCCAGCAGATGGACCGGGCCGGCATGCTGATCGACTCCGGCCAGCAGTGCTGTGACTTCTGGGAGACTCCGGGCACGGCCGCGGCGACGCTGAGCCTGCTCACGCTGTCGGCCCAGACGATCGGCGAGAACGAGCGCGACCACCCCAGCGTGTTCACCTACAGCTGGAGCGACAACGAGCCCAGCGCCAAGGTGGAGACGGCCGAGCTGAACGGCTTCAAGGCCGCCGACTTCAGCCAGCCGGTCATCTCCTCGGCCGAGTACAAGAGCAGCCCGCAGCTGGGCGCGTCCGGTGAGAAGGAAGGCCCGTACGACTACGTGCCGCCGAACTACTGGTACGACACCAGCCACTACGACAGCGGCTCCGACCGCACCAACGCGGGCGGCTCGTGGGGCTTCGACAGCGAGGAGAGCGCCGGCGACACGGTGCCGACGCTGGACTCGATCAACCGCTTCCTGTCGGCGTCCGACCAGTCCAACCTGTGGCAGAACCCGAGCTTCAACCAGTACCACGCCAACTACGAGACCGGGCACGGCGGTTACAAGTTCGGCACGCTGTTCACCTTCGACACGGCGCTGACCAACCGCTACGGCCAGTGGAGCGACCTCGCCTCGTACGTGCAGGAGGCGCAGGTGCAGAACTACGAGAACACCCGCGCCCAGTTCGAGGCGTTCCTGGACCACTCGACCAACGCGGCGGCGCCGTCGACCGGCACGATCTACTGGCAGGCCAACAAGGGCTGGCCGACGCTGCTGTGGGACCTGTACAACTACGACGGCGACCAGGCCGGCAGCTTCTTCGGCGCGAAGAAGGCCAACCGGTCGCTGCACGCGCTGTTCGCGATCGACAACAACACGGTGACGCTGGACAACCTGTCCGGCGGCACGCAGTCGAACGTGTCGGTGGAGGCGAAGGTCTACGACACCAACGGAAAGGTGCTCGACGACCAGGGCGTCAACGGTCTTTCGCTGACGCCGCAGCAGGTTCGCAACGCGGTGATCAAGCCCAAGGTGCCGACCAGCACCCCGGGCAACGTGTACTTCGTCGAGCTGCTGGTCAAGCAGAACAACACCGTCGTGGACCGCAACGTGTACTGGCAGCCCACCAAGCAGGACGCGGTGAACTGGTCGTCCACGCTGGGCAACCCGCAGGCCACGATGACCACCTACGGCGACCTGACCGGCCTGAAGTCGTTGAAGGCGGCCACCGTCTCGGCCACCGCCGACACGACCACGGCGGCCGGGCCGGACGGGGCGGACCGCGAGACCAAGGTGACGATCACCAACACCTCAACCACGCCGACGGTCGGCTTCTTTCTGCGGGCCGACGTGCGGCGCGGCACGGCGGCCGGCGGCGAGCAGCCGGGTGACAACCAGGTGACCTCGACCCTGTGGGACGACAACGACATCACGTTGTGGCCCGGCGAGTCGCAGACCCTGACCGTCAGCTGGAAGTCGGCCGACCTCAAGGGCGCGAGCCCCGTGGTCAGCCTGAGCGGCTGGAACGTCGGCAAGATCGACGTGAAGGGCTGAGTTTTCGGGGCCCGGCGGCTGCTAGCAGCCGCCGCGCGATGTAAGGGTGTTCTGATAACCACGCTAAAGAACTACCGTAAGTGCCGACGGGTTCAGCATTCTAATCGGAGGTGAATTCCCTTAGACACCTCGGCTGTCATTGGCTTCGAGTTCACGCCTGCACTGACCCCAAATGTGTCGCACGAGACTAAAACAGCCTGTAGTTAGCTTTATATAGTCCTCGAGGGTTGCGGACCATGAGCAGCTGTTTAGCGGTACTATAGCAAGCTACGCCAGCGCACCGGACGAGCACCTGGTATGAAACCATGGAGACCGCGAGACGCTCTCATATTATACATAGTGGATCGCCACTGGGACTAATTTTTTATGACGTGCCCGCCAGGCGGCGGCCGGCTGCTCCCAGGTGACCCGGCTCGCGCCCGGGGCCAGCTGGCCGACCAGCACCGGCATCAGGAACCCGCCGGCGACGAGGTCGCGATCCTCGGTGTACTCGGACAATCCGCGCTCGTAGGTCTCGGCCAGGAACCTCAGGTGCGCGGGGCTGCCGTGCTCGACGTCCGGCACGTCGAAGTCGACGATCACCAGCCTGTCGGTGCGATCACGCAGTCGCGTCAGGACTTCCGTGCGCTCGTCGTGCGGGATGGTGTGCATGGCGAAGGTGGACTCGACCAGGTCGAAGCCGGAGTCCACTTCGGACAGGAAGGACTGCACCGTGCCGGCGTAGGCCCGCGTCGGCGTCAGATCCCGGACGGCCTGCGCGAGCAGCGCCGCCGACGGCTCGATCAACGTCAGCGAATCGGGCAGATGTCCGCTGGCGGCAAGGGCATTGCGTATAACGCGCCCGTCGCCGCAGCCGATGTCGGCCAGCCGCAACGGGTTCAGCGACCGGTACTGGTCAGCCAGGGCGCGCTCGACCGCCGCGTACAGGCCGACGTTGCCGCCGCCGCTGATGAACGCCGCGAATGCCGCCGGCTGGTCGTACACCGAACCGGCGTCCTCGTGGTCCAGGTACGTCGTCAGGGCTCGGGCCAGCAGCGATGTGCCGGCGGCGGCCACATCCCGGGCCCGTCGGCGGTCGCCCTCGGCGAGCGCGGTCAACACGTCGACATCCGTCATGCGGCGATGATGTCAGACCAGCTCCAGCACGTCCCGGAGCTCGGCCCGCAGCGATGAGGGGTCGTCGTACACCCGCACCGCGCCGGCCTCCCGCAGCTCGGCCTCGCCGAAGCCGCCGGTGCGCAGCGCCACGGTGGGAATGCCCAGCTTGCCGGCGGCCTGGCAGTCCCAGACGGAGTCGCCAAGGGCGAGCGCGCGCTCGGCCGGGACCTTGTTCAGCGCGACGCCCAACAGGTCCGGGGCCGGCTTGGTGGCCTCCACGTCCTCCGAGCTCGTCCAGCCGTCGGCGATGTTCCGCGCGCCGAGCAGGTCCAGGTAGTGCTCGACGTGCTCCGGCTTGCCGGAACTGGCCAGCACCAGCCCGCAGCCCAGGCGCTTCACCTCGACCAGCAGGTCCCGCGCGCCGGACAGCGGCGTGATCTCGGCCAGGAACGGCTTGACCTGTTCCGCCCACGCCGCTCGCACGTCGTCACCGTGCAGCAACTCGACGCGTTCGCCGGCAACGGCTTCGACGAGTTGGTCGCCGCCCATGCCGATCGCGCGGTGGATCCGCCAGATCGGGACTGTGACGTCACAATCGCGGAACGCGCGGAACCACGCCACCGCGTGGTGATAGTTGCTGTCGACGAGCGTGCCGTCGACGTCAGCCAGCACAACCGTGTCCACACCAAGGGATTACCACGTGCGGCGGCGGCCGAAACTCCTGATGTTGGTCCGAATGGCCGGTTTTCGCCCCCGCTCGCCGGGCATCCGGTGGTCGACATCGAACTAAGGAGGTCGAGCCGTGATCACCCTCGGGGTCATCCTGTTGATCGTCGGCTTCATTTTCGGCATTCCCACGCTGTGGACCATCGGCATCATCCTGGCCGTGGTCGGAGCGATCCTGGCCATCGTGGGCGGCACCGGCCGTCGCATCGGCGGCCGCGCCCACTGGTACTGACGGTTTCGAATGACACCCAGGGTGGCACCCGGCCACCATGGGCAAACTCGGTTACAAGGCAATAGGAATGCTGCTGAGCGTGCTCGCCGGGGCCGCCGCCGGGGCCGTGTCGAAACGGCTCTGGCGGGTGGCCACCGGCGAGCACGAAACTCCGACGGCAACGGACCGTCACCAGGCCTGGGCCCGCGTCCTCACGGCCGCGGCCATCGAAGGCGCGGTGTTCGGCCTGGTCAAGGCGGCCACCGACCGCGCGGGCGCCAAGGCGTACGAGCGGGTCACCGGCGAGTGGCCGGACTAGAAACCGCCCCTCAGATGCCCAGCGTGGAGCCGAGCCAAGCGCGGGTCGCGTCCCGGTAGCCGCCGGCATTGCGATGCAGCGCAAGGGAATGGCCCGCGCTGGGCAGCACGTACACCGACAACTTCGCGGCCGACGAGTAGAACGGGGCCTCCTGGGCCCGTAGCGACGAGGCCGACGAGCAGTCGCGCAGCGCGAGCAGGCCGCAGAACAACACGTCCTGCGAGCCGACAGCTTGGAAAACCGGCACGTTGATGCCCAAAGTCACCGGCACGACGATGCCGAACACCGCCACGGTTCCCATGCCCGGCACCGAAACCTGGTCCTTCGTCGCCTCGTCGGCGGCGATCACCTGCGGGTCGGCGTCGGCCGTGTTGTAGAACAACGGGGCGCGAGCGCCGGGCTTTGTGGTGAAGTACAAGGGATCGCCGGGGTTCTGCACCGACGACAGGAATGCCGGGATCAGCCCGAGCGCCGCACCCAGCCCCAGCGCGGGAATGGACGGGATGTGCGTGACGCCGGTGAGGATCACGCCGTCGACGTCCTTGTAGGTGGAGGCTTCCGAGGCGACGATGCCGGAGCCGACCGAGTGCCCGACGATCACCACCTTGCCGAAGCGAATCCCGCCCACCGCACCGTTTCGCAGCTGCCCGATGACCTCGTGCAGCGCCTCGGCCTCGGCCCACACCGTCAGCGGCAGGCTCAGCGGATGGCTGCTCTGCCCGGCCCCTAACACGTCCACCGCGAAGGTGGCGTAGCCGTGCTTGGCCATGTCCCGTTGGTACGAGTACTGATCCGGCTGATAGGGCAGGTCCCAGTAGGCGCTGTTGTAGGTGCCGCCGTGCACCAACAGCTGCACCGCCGACGGCGACGCGCCGTCCGGCACGCACAACTGGCCGTGCACCTTGGCCGGGGAGGTCAACAGCGGCAGCAGGGCCGGCGCGCTCACCGGGAGCTCGGCCTGCGAGCAGTTCGCCGCCGAGGCGACGGCCGTCGGCGGCGCCACCGCCCCGCTCAGTCCCGCGACACAGGCAAGCACCAGCACGGCGAGCTTGCGGACAAGCTTCACAACATCTCCCTGGAGTGACGTGGCAGAACTGTCATCGGCAGCCGGTTGGGCTGCATGGTGGCGGCCAGCCGGGGCTTCACCTTCGTGCCGGGCACGGGCACGAGCCGCCAGCGGGCGGCGATGGTGGCGGCGACGGCCGCGATCTCGGTCTGGGCGAACAGGTGGCCCGGGCACAGCCGCATGCCCGCGCCGAACGGGATGAAGGCGCCGCGCGGCAGCTTCTCCGCCCGTGCCGGCAGCCAGCGGTCCGGGTCGAAACGGTCGGGATCGGGGAACCAGCGGGGATCCCGGTGCAGCGTGTGCTGGCTGACCGCGACCTCCGTGCCGGCGGGGATCTCGACGCCGCCGAGCGTGACGTCGGCCCGGGCCCGGCGCATGAGGATCAGCGGCGGGTTGCGGCGCAGGATCTCGTTGACCAGACGCTGCGTGTACTCCAGGCGGGGCAGGTCGGCGAAGGTGACCGTGCGGCCGGCGAGGACCTGGTCGATCTCGGTGTGGAACCGGTGCTCGATGTCCGGATCCTGCGCGATCTCGTGGAAGAACCAGGCCAGCGCGACGGACGTGGTCTCCGCGCCGGTGGTGAGGATGGTGACGACCTCGTCGTGCACCTGCTCGTCGGTCATGCCTTCGCCGGTGTCCTCGTCACGGGCCATGAGCAGCATCGACACCAGGTCGCCGTGATCGGTCCCGCCCTCGCGCGCGGCCAGCACCACCCGTGGGATCACCTCACGCAGCCGGGCCGCCGCCGCGTCGAACCGGCGGTTGCCGGGGATGGGCAGGCGTTCGACCAACCGCGGCGAAAACGCCCGTACCAGCACGTTGTCCAGGAGATCGGGGACGCTGCGCTGGATCTCGTCGAGCACGTCCTGGCCGAGTTCGGTGGCGAACAGCGTGCGGCCGGCGATGCTCATCACCAGGTTCTGCAGGTGCTCGTCGAGGGCCACGACCTGGCCGGCCTTCCAGTCGGCGATCGACTCCTGGGCCAGCCGGGTCATGGTCGTCTCGGCGTACGAGGCGATGCGCGTGCGGTGGAAGGCCGGCAGCACCAGGCGGCGCTGCCGTTTGTTGAAGTCGCCGTTGGAGGTGGCCAGGCCGTTGCCGAACAGCGGCCGCATCTTGTCGAAGACGATGCCCTTGTCGTAGCTGTCGGCCGTCAGCAGCTTCATGGCCAGCTCGGGGCCGGTCACCATGTAGACGGGCAGCGGGCCCAGGTAGATCTTGACGACCTCGCCGTAGGCCGGCAGCGAGGACAGGAAACGCAGCGGTCGTCGCAGCATGGCGGCGGTGTGACCGATCACGGGCCACCGCCCGGGGACGACCGGCGCGTCTTCGGTGACGTTCTGCTTGGCGGACAAGCCTTCCCACCCCACGATCGGTTCGCGGCCGGTTCACGATAGGGGTGCATGACCGCTACGGCGAGTGGCCGCGCCCAGGACCACCCGATCGGGTTGCCGGTAGCTGCGCCGCGGGCCGTGCGTCTAGGCTCCCTCTTTCGGGCTCGGACGTGAGGTGGGTTATGAACGGGGACCTGAGCTGGGTGCCGCCGGAGATCGATCCCACCATTCCGCACCCGGCGCGGGTGTACGACTACTGGCTGGACGGGGCCTCCAACTTCGCCGCCGACCGGGAGCTGGCCGAGAAGATCAACAAGATCATGCCCGGGGTGCGCGAGGCCGCCCGCTTCAACCGGGCCTTCCTGCGCCGGGCCGCCATCTTCATGGTCCGGTCCGGGGTGCGGCAGTTCCTGGACATCGGCTCCGGCCTGCCCACCGCCGGCAACCTGCACGAGATCGTCCAGCAGCTCGATCCGTCCTGTCGTGTCGTGTACGTCGATCGGGACCCCATCGCCGTCGCACACAGTGAGCTCCTGCTCAGCAAGAACGACCGCGCCGCGGTGGTCCATGCCGACGCCCGCGACCGGTCGACCATCCTGGAGTCCGACGAGGTCAAGCGCCTGCTCGACTTCTCCGAGCCCGTCGGCCTGTTCATGTTGCTGCTGCTGCACTTCATGCCCGATGCCTGGGATCCCGCCGCCGTCGTCGCCGGCTACCGCGACGTGTTGCCCTCCGGCAGCTACATCGCCGTCTCCCACGTCGCCGCCGACGGCGACGCCCGCAACCTCGGCGACGCCGTCAAGGTGTACGACCAGAACACCCACAACCAGCCTTTCCCCCGCACCCACGCCGAGGTCCTGCGCTTCTTCGACGGTTTCGACCTGGTCGAGCCGGGCCTGGTCGGCTGCCCCATGTGGCGGCCCGACGGCATGGGCGGCATCTCCGACGACCCGGCCATCAACTCCCTGCCGTACGCCGGGGTCGGGCACAAGGCCTAGCGGTCTGCTCGAAACCGTATTTCGGTGTGCCGGAGAGCGTGACTCGCCGGGGTTCGGTTGTCAGAGGCGGCGGATGCCCCAGAGGCCGGCGGCGTAGGGGCCGTCGTCGTCCAGCACTGAGCGGCCGCTGGAGTCGCCGAAGCTGGGGCCGTCGGGGGTGCCGCGGGAGGCGATGAAGCGCTGCTGACCGGCGTCGTCCACCCCGAGGTAGATCCCCACGTGGTCGACGGCGCCCTTGGAGCCGTCGGTGCTGAACAGGAGCAGGTCCCCCGGCTGGGCCAGGAAGCGGGTCTGGGGGGAGCCGACGGCGTTGTCGGCGATGGCGGCGCCGAGGGGAGCCTTGGGCATCTCCTGGGGTGTGCGGGGCAGCCCACCGTCGCCGACGGGAAAGCCGAGGCGGTAGCCGTACACCAGCCGCACATAGCCGGCCGAGTCGACGTCGCCGAAGTGGTCCTTGCGGGGTTTGACGCCGCGCACGGTGATGCCGAGGAAGTCGCTGTAGTCGGCGCCGTCGGCGAAGTGGGCGAAGGTGACGTACTGCGTGGCGACGGCGAGGACGTCGGGGCTGCGGTCGGTGAGCTCCTGGTCGAGCCAGGGCCGGAACCAGGCCTCCTTCTCCGCCCCGGCCTTCCACGGCTGGGGAGCCAGCCGGACCCAGCTGGACGTCGTGACCACGGCGCTGGTGCGCTGTGGATCGGAGAAGGTCCGGCTCTGTCCACCGAGGACGGCGGTGCGGGCGCCGTCGGTGAACATGGCCACCAGCCGGGCGTGCTCGTCCAACACCGCGGTCCGGGCGGGACCGTCCAGCCGGACGAAGCTGTACTTGGTGCTGGTGGGATGGGCCTGCGCGAAGGCGACGACCGCACCGTTGTCCCGGGCCCTCGTCGGCACGTCCTGGGCCTGCGCCAGATGCACCACCGCGGCGCCGGAGGTGACCAGCGTGGTCAGCAACACTGCTGCCCTGATGTGTTTCACGGCAAGGCTCCTACGAGGTGGGGATGAGGCCGACCAGCACACCGCTGGCCAGAACTCCGTACGAGGCAAGGGCAACGGACCCCGTGGCGAGCACGGTCACCGCGGGCGGCTGGCGAACGAGCTGGTACGCGATCAGGCCCGGCACCACGAAGCCCAGGGTCTCGTGCACGTACAGCAGCGGATAATGGTCCTGTATCAGCACGAAGACCGTGGTCTGCAACAGAACGCCGAGCAGCACCACCGCCGCGAACTGGCGTTTGCCGTACAGGATCACGATTTTGCTCAGGCCCAGGGTCGCCAGGTAGGTCAGCACGGTGGTGAGCACCACCAGCGCGGCTCGGCGGTAGTCCTCGACCAGGGTCAGCGCCAGCCAGCCGGGAGTGATCATGCCGCCCGGGGACAGGTTCGTCGTCAGATAACACAGCAGGGAGAACAACAAACCGATGGCCAGCCCGAGGGTGGCCACCTCCGGCGACAGCTCCTGGCTGATCATAACCGCTCCAGTGTTTCCAGTTGGGCGAGCAGCACTTCGCCCTGGCCGTGGATGTTGCCGATGGCCGCGAGCGAGGCCTGCCCGTCGATGCCGGCGACGAGCGCGTCCAGCAGTTCGGGCGCGCTGCGCCGGCCGCCGAGGTCGACGACGCGGGGCCGCCACGAGGACGGGATGGCGGTGAGGGCGCTGCGGGTGGGCTCGCCGATCAGCAGCACACGATCGGGTTGCAGGCGGGGGATCAACGCCCCCATCTGGCCGTTGCGCTCGATGCGGTCCGGCCGGCAGTTGATCACGATGTGCAGGGGGCGGCCGATGGCGCCGTGGTCGAGCAGGTGCTCGATGTTCATCACCGTCGACTCGGGATCGTTGGCCGCGAAGACGTTCGCGAAGTGCAGGCGCTTGCCGTCGGCGGTGTAGCGGTCCACGCGCAGCACGCCGGGATCGGGCGGCGCGGCCCACATGCCCGCCATGGCGTCGGCGCGGCCGATGTCCAACAGCTCGGCCACCTTCAGCGCGATGGCCACGTTCTCCTTGAACGTGATCCAGTCGAACGCGGCCAGCTCCTGGTCGGTGATCTCCTCGGGATCCACCGCGATCAGCCGGCACTGACGCTTGTCGGCCTCCTCCTGCAGGATGTGCAGCCGGTCGCGCTCGGCCGTCACGCACACGCCGCCGACCGGCATCGACCGGCACAGCGAGCGGGCCACGTCGTCCAGCGTCGGCCCCATCTCCGCGAGGTGGTCCTCCCGGACGTTGCACAGCACGCCGATGTCCGAGCGGATCAGCTTGGTCTGGTTGATCTCCTGCAACGCCGGCGCCACCGCCATGCACTCCATCACCAGTGCGTCCGGGTCGTAGCCGGCGGCCCGGCGCACGATGGCGATCTGCTCCACCACGTTGGCGATGTTGAACTTCCGGTGCACCGGCTCCTCTCGCGCGTCGGGGTGGATGAAGCGCGCGGCGGTGCCGGTGGTCTTGGCCACGGTGACCATTCCCCCACCCCGCAACGCGCCCGCGCACAGCCGTGTGATCGACGACTTGCCCCGGATCCCGTTGACCAGCACCCGATGCCTGATGCGGCCCAGGTTCTTGTTGTGTCTTCGCTGTTCCACGATCCCGCACACCAGCAACACCAGGCAGGACAGGGCATAGACGGTGAAGAGGAAACGCATCCGTGCTCCTAGACCAGCAGGGGGACTGGGGCGGTCGTGGCGGTCCGCTGTCTGCGCGCGTCGTCGAGACACTGGCTTAGCGTCCCGATCTCGTTGAGCCGCTCCGGGTAGATCACGGTTTTCAGGTCGCCCTGCTCCAGGTTGACCGCGGCGGCGGCAAGCCGGCGCAGCGGCCGCACGAAGCACAGGTGGTACCAGCCGAGCAGCAACAGCCCGGCCGCACCGACGGCCAGCGCGGCGAACAGCGCGTAGCGGCGAACCACGTTGTCCGGCAAGGGAAGCGTGGTCAACGGCTGTTCCAGCACCACGGTCCAGCGCAGCGGATCGGTGCTGGGCGAACCGGTGACCGTGGCCGCCGCGACGACGTACCACTGGCCGTCGATCTGGTCGGTGCCCGGCCGGCCGACGCCGCCGAGCGCGTCGGTGACGCTCTGCCGCAAGGCCTGGTCGGACAACACATCGAAGGCACGGTAGCCGTCGGCCGAGGCCAGCGTGCGCAGTCCGGAGTCGACGAGTTTGCCGTTGCCGGCGCTGCGCCGCAGGATCGACGACAGCCTCGTCACATCCAGTTCGCCGATCAGCACGTGCGAGCGGTCCGGCAGCGGGGTGCTGGCATAGAGCACGGGAATCCGGCCGGCGGTGTTCTGTTGATGCAGCCCGGATCCGCCCGGCGGGCGTTCGATGGTGCGCAGCGGCGCGCGGCCGGCGTCGACCTGGACCGCGCCGTTGGCGTCGGTGACGTAGACGCTGCGGTAACGCTTGTTCTGCGCCATCAGGTTGGCCAGCGCCGGTTTCAGCGAGGCGACGTCGCCGGTCGCGCGGGTGGCGAAGGTGCGAAGATCGCTCAGGCTCGCCGACATCTGGTCACGCAGCGCGCCGGCGGTCACCTCGGCCAGCCCGCGCTCGCCCTGGACGACCAGGTCCGGCACGTTCGGCACCGCTTCCCCGGCGATGACCCCGACTGCCGCCGAACAGAGCAACAGCGGGGCCACCGCCAGGACAACGAACAGCCGGGCGGAAATCCAGCCACGCTTGACCGGAAGGATCTCGTCGCGCAGCGCCGCCGACACCACCGCGGCCTCACGCAGGCGGTACTTGCGACGACGGTGACCGCCGAGCGCCTCGGCCCGCAGTCGTCGCAGCGGCACCACGAAGCCGAAGCCCAGCAGCGCCAGTGAGGCCAGCACCGCCGCGGCCAGCACCGCCGTCACCCAGGCCGTTTCCACCGGCGTCTGCGCCGTGCCCTGCGACGGGGCGGAGCCGACGAGCACCAGGTTGAGCCCAAGTGGCCGAGCGGGATCACCCGTCAGAATCGGGGCATAGACGGCAATGGGCGTGGTTCGGGCACCATCCACCACCGGCCCCTTGCCGGCGTCGCCGACAATGCTGCCGACGGCCGTCGAATTCGCACTGGCCGCGGTCACCATCGGTTGGTATTTCGGATCGAACGCGCCGCGGGATTTCACCACCTGTCCGTCGACCGTGGTCAGCAGCAATGCCTCGGCCGGTTGACCGGACAGGGTGTGAGCCGGGATTTTCAGGCCCGTGGTGACCAGAATCAGCCAATCGGTGCCGGTCAGCGGGGCCGCGGTCAGCACGACCGTCGCCCCCGACTGGTCACGCACCAGCGCGACGGTGATGCGGTCGATGTCCTTGTTCGGCAACGACTCCACCGGCACCGGCTCGCCCGTGCCGGCCAGCAGGGTGCCCACGCCCCGTTGGACCAGGGCCAGGCCCAGGGCCTGCGGGGTGCCCCGGGTGATCGCCGCCAGGGTGCCGGCCGGCGTCGGGTCGGGGTGCACGGTGTACAGGGCGCTGGCCGTGCTGAGGTCGCCCGCGACGTCGCCGATCGAGTCGGCGGTGGCGCGGGCGAGGTCGTTCACGAGCAGTTCTTGGGATTGGGCGACGGCCAATGCCCCGCCGCTGCGGGCGGCCGCCGGTAACTGGATCACACACCAGGCCACGAGCAGGCACAATGCGGCTCCGACAACCGCGAGCGGTGCTCGCAGTCCGCCCGGAAATCCACTCTCCACCGGCTCGATGCCGGCCTTGTTCGCCACCACGCGCGCTCTCCATGTTCAGGGTCCACAGAGGACGGTCAAACGCGGCGGCGGGGTGCAGCGTTCCACTCGTACTGTCTACTTCATTGCCTATTAGAGTATGATTCGAGTCACAAGGCAAGCACTATTCGCCACCGAACGACCGCGAGCGCCACCGCCGGGCAGCCCGAAACCTCGGAGAATTTTTTGTGTCTGCACGGAACTTGCTGGTCACCGCGCTCGGGCTGGTCTGCGTCGCGGTGCTGGCTGTGATCAACATCCCGGACCGGATCCCCAAGATTGATCTTGTCGAGCGCGCCTCACAGTTCGCGGCCGCGCTCCGTTCGGACGCGTCCTATCGGCCGCCCACCGTCCGTGAGGGAGAAACCGCCCTGGCCGGCCTGATTCCCCTGCTCACGGGTGGAAAGGACACTCAGAGTGAGGTGAAAACGCTTACACCATTGGGATTTGCGTTGACCACGGGGAAGGATTCCGCCACCGGCCGGCAGTTCGTGATGGCGGCCACCGAACCCGGCGACGAGCGGGGCTGGGGCATGTACATCGCCGACTACGGTGCGCAAGCGCGGCAGGTCATCGAGGTGCCACACCCCAATTTCGATCTGGACACCGAACAGGTCGGTGTCCAGTTGTACCGGGCGCTGCCCGGATCGGCGGTGCTGATCGCCGGCGCGCACCGCAGGGCGGCCAACGGCCTGGCGGACGTGGCCCACAACGCGAACTCGCTGTTCAACCTGGTCGCCACCGCGCTGGCCCGCAAGGGCCTGCCCCAGATTCAGCTGCACGGCTTCGACAGCAGCAGCCTGCCCGGCACCGGCGTGGTCGTCTCCGGCGGCTCCACCCCGCACACGCGTCTGCACGAGCGGATCGCCGACCGCGTCGAGGCCGACGGCACCGTGGTCTGCCGGGCCTGGCAGGCCAGCTGCGGCCACCTCGAAGGCACCACCAATGTGCAGGGACAGGCCGCCGACTCGATGGGCACGGTGTTCGCGCACATCGAGTCGGACGGCTCCATCCGCGAGGACCCCCAGCAGCGGGACCAGCTGGTCAAGGCACTGGCCGAGGCGATCAGCGCTGGCCCATAGCGCCGACAACCTTTGTTGTCAGCGAGGAGCTGCCCAGCACCGTGCCGGCCTTGATCCCCTGCCAGTCGTTCACCAGCACCGCGCGCGAACCCAGGTACTGGCCGGTGGCGGTGTCGATGACCAGCTCGTGCAGCTGCGAGTCGGTCACGATGCCGAACCCCTCGCCCCGTCGACCATCGAAGTCCGCGACTTTGTCCGCCACCTTCAGGTTCGGCAGGTAGGCCAGCGCCTGGAACACCGCCTTGCGCAGGTCGGCCGGGATCAGGCCGGTGTCGAGGCCGAAGGCGATCCGGTTCAGCAGGTTGACACCCTCGTCGCCGGCCGTCTCCGTGCGCAGTCTCACGTACAGCTGCTGCGGGTCGCGGGGCAGCGCCGCCAGGTAGGCCGGCGTCGGGTAGAGGAAGCTCGCCGGCGGGATGTCGTTGCCCCACGGCACGCCGCCCTTGGCCTTCCAGTCGCCCAGCACCATCGGGTCCGGGATGTTCGGCAGATCGCTGGGCGAGCCCTTCAGGAAGGTCTTGCGGCCCGAGCTCGTCCGTCGGTGCTCCCAGGTCTGGGCCTGGTCCGCCGGCACCCACGTCTCGTACGTCTCGTCCTGCAGGTAGAGGTACTTGAGGTCGTCGTAGTTGCCCGAGCCGTAACCTCCCGACATGGTGCGGTCGCGCACGTACAGGAACTGCCCCGGGCGCAGCACCACGTCGCCGGTCTTGCTCGCGGCCATGCTCAGGGCCTGCGCCGCCACAGCGCTGCCGATGCGCGGTGCCGAGCCTTCGCCGCTCGGCACGACGGATGGGCCGACCAGGGCGACCACCATCACGCCGACCACGACCGCGGCCGCCGCCAGCCAGGCGATGTGGCGCCCCCGACGACGCCGCATCGGCACGACGACGGCCGCGGCCGGCTCCGCCGGCTCACCAGCGGCCGGCACACCACCAGGCTCAGCGGCCGTTCGGCCCATTCGGGCCAGCAGCTTCGCCCGCCCGGCACGGAACGCCTCATCGGACATCTCGGGCAGTTCCGACATCGCCCGCTTGACCACGCCGTCCTCCGCGGGCCGCAGTCCGTCACGCATCGTCCTCACCCTCCTGTCCCTTGATCCGCGCACGAAGTTTGGTCCGGGCCCGGAACAGCCGGGTCCGCACGGTGGCCACCGGGGTGTCGGTCACCTCGGCCACCTCGGCCGGCGCCAGGTCGGCCCAGGCCACCAGGAGCAGCACGTCCCGCTCCTCGGGCCGCAGCCCGGCCAGCGTGTCGGCCAGGTCCCCGACGAGGCTCTCGGCGTCGAGGACGGCGGCGGTCCGCTCGTCCAGACGATCGCCGACGACACGACGCCCGTGGTCGCGGGCCAGGGCCCGGAGTCGGCGGCCCTCGGCGCGCACGTGCTGGCGCAGCATGTTCGTCGCGATGCCGTACAGCCATGCCCGCAGGCTGGCCCGGCTCGGGTCGAAGTCGGCCCGCCGCTCCCACACGGTCAGGAACGCCTCCGACACCAGGTCGTCGGCGACCTGCGGATCCACCCTCATGGCCAGGTACCGGTGCAACGTGCGGGCATGGTTGTCGTACAGCTCGACCAGCTCGTCGGCGTCGCGCAGCCCCGTCACCCCCGGCCCTCCTGTTCGCGCCAGCGGCGCCGTCTCACTGCTCACCGAACATATTGGTCAGTGGACCGCCGCGCGTTCCCGTACCTTCGGACGGGTGACAACCTGGCAGGAGTTCACCGAGGTCGCGCCGAAGATCGCCGCGATCTTCACGCGGCGGCACACCGCCACCGGCAACCTGTGTTTCCTGGCCACACTGCGGGCCGACGGCTCGCCGCGGATCAGTCCGATGGAGCCTCGGATGTTCGAGGGCCAGCTGTGGATCGGCGGCATGCCGGGCACCACCAAGTTCCGGGACCTGGCCCGGGATCCCCGGTTCTGCCTGCACACGGCCACAGTGGACACTCACGTGGCGGACGGCGACGCCAAGCTCTGGGGCACCGTGCACGACGTGCAGGACCTGGAGCTGCACGCCCGCTACGCCGAGAACCTGTACCGGCAGACCGGCTTCGACCTGCGCGGGCGGCGGTTCAGCCCGTTCTACGCGGCCGACATCACCAGCGCCTCGGCGGTGGAGGTCGGCGACGACCACATGGACGTGACGATCTGGCAGCCGAGCCAGCCGGAACGGGTCGTGCGCAAGCACTGATCAGAGCGTGAGCTTGAACCCGAGGTGGCTGGCGGTGAAGCCGAGCTGCTCGTAGAACCGGTGCGCGTCGGCGCGGGCGGTGTCGGACGTCAGCTGCACGAGGCTGCATCCCCGCTGCCGCGCCTGGTCGATGGCCCACGCCATCAGCTTCGATCCGAGACCGGTGCCGCGTTCGGTGCCGCGCACCCGGACGGCCTCGATCTGGGACCGGGTGCTGCCCTTGCGGGACAGGCCGGGCAGGTAGGTCAGCTGCATGGTGCCGACCACCTCGCCGTCCCGCTCGGCCACCGCGAGGAACTGGTTCGGGTCGGCGTCGATGGCCTTGAACGCCGGCCAGTACGGGGTCATGTCGTCCGGGGACTCCCTGGTGGCGCCCAGCATGTCGTCGGCCAGCAGGGCCACGATCGCCGGCACGTCGGCCTCGGTTGCCCGCCTGATCTGAACCTCGCTCACGACTTCAAGGCTAGCCGCACGCGGGTGACGTCAGCGTCGCGGCCCTGGGCGCGGTAGAGGTCCAGGGCCTCGGCCCAGGCCTCGCGGGCCTGCGTCGACTCGCCGAGGGCGGCGTAGGCGTGGCCGATGTGGTCGAGGGTGTCGGCGACCTGGTAGGCGTGCCCGAGCTTCCGCCGGATCTCCAACGCCTCGCGGTAGTGGCCGACGGCCTCGGCGTGACGGTCGCTGTGGTCGGCGACGTAGCCAAGACTGTCCAAAGTGGCCGCTTCGCCCAAGTCGTTGTGGTGACGGCGGAACAGTGCCAGCGCGGCTTCGCAGTGCTCGCGGGCGCCGTCGTGGTCGCCGACCTGGGCGGCGCACCAGCCAACGGCGTTGAGGGCCATGGCTTCCCGGCCGGGATTGGCCATTTCCCGATACACGACAAGGGATTTCTTGGCGTACCCCAGCGCGAGTTCGTGCTGGCCGAGGGCGGCGTGACCGGACGTGAGCGAGCTGAGGGTGACCGCCTCCTGGTGGCGGTCCCCGCTGCTGCGGGCGAGGTCCAGCGCGGCCTTCAGGTGGCCGATGGCTTCTTCCGCGCGGTGCAGGCGAATCAGGGCGTTGGCGATGTTGCGGCGGGCCACGACCGTCGCGTTCGGATCGTCGAGGTGCTCGGTGGCGGCCAGCGCGGTCTGCCAGAGCGACCGCGTGTCCTCCAGATGCCCCTGAACGTATTGGTACGTCGACAAAGCGGCGGCCAGCTGCCAGGCCGTCCGGTACCAGCCCCGGTCGAACGCCTCCTGCTGGGCGGCGAGCAGGCACGGGTCCTCGGCCTCGAACCACGCCAGCGTCGTTCGGTTCTCCGTCAGCTCCAACGGCTGCGCGCCCGGCACGGGCTCGTCCATCGCGATCGGCGTCGCATGCGGGTCGAGCACGGCGTGGCCGCTGTGCGCGGTGTGCAGGTAGAAGTCGATCACCCGGCGCAGGGCCGGCCCAGCGTCCTCGACGTGGTCACGGGCGTGCAGGCGGACCAGGTCGTGCATGCGGTAGCGGCCGGCGGCGTCCCGTTCGACCAGGGACACCTGCTCCAGCGTGTGCAGGACGGCGCTGGTTTCGGCGCCGGACAGGCCGGCCAGGCTGGCTGCGGCGGCGTGGCTGATGTCCGGGCCGGGGGCGACGCCGAGCAGCCCGAACATGGCGGTCTCCGTCGCGCTGAGGCCTCGCAGCGACCAGGACAGCACCGCCGGCAGGCTGGTCGCCGGGTCCTCGTCGTCCAGCGCACCGATGCCGGCCCGGAGGTCGGTCGCCAGCTCGGCCAGCGTCACCTCCGGGTCGCTGTGGGCGCGGCCGGCGACGATGCCCAGCGCCAACGGGAAGCCGCCGCAGCAGGCCAGGAGCTCGCCCACGGCCGCCGGCTCGGCCGCGACGCGTTCCTCGCCCAGCCAGCTGACCAGCAGGCGGCGGGCCTCGTCGTCGGTGAGCACACCCAGCCGCAGGTGGCCGGCGCCGTGGCGGGTGGTCAGGCGGGTCAGGTGCCGACGGCTCGTGACGACGACAACGCTGGAGGAGGTGCCGGGCAGCAGCGGCACGACCTGGTCGGGGTCGGCGGCGTTGTCCAGCACGAGCAGCAGCCGCTTGGCGGCGATGGTGCTGCGGAACAGGGCCGACTGCGCGGCCAGGTCGGCCGGGATCTTGCTCGCCTCCACGCCCAGCGCGCCGAGGAAGCCCCGGATCGCCACCGTCGGCGGCACGGGCTCCTCCGTCGGCGAGAAGCCCTGGAGGTCGACGAACAGCTGGCCGTCGGGGAACTCATCGAGGTGCCGGTGGGCCCATTCCAGCGCCAGCCACGTCTTGCCGATGCCGCCCGCGCCGGCGATCGCCGAGATCACCACGGTGTTGTTGGCGCCGGCCGTGGTCGTGATCCGATCCAGCTCGGGGCTGCGGCCGGTGAACCACACCGGGGCCGCCGGCAGCTGCCTCGGCACGAGGTTCGGCCCGGGCCTGTCCAGTTCCGGGTCGCCGCTGAGGATGCGCTGGTGCAGGCCGCGCAGCGCCGGACCGGGGTCGGCGCCGAGGCGTTCCGCCAGCTGTTCGCGGAGGTTTTCGTAGCGCTGCAACGCCTCCGCCTGCCGGCCCGCCCGGTAGAGGGCGGTCAGCAGCTGGGCGGCGACGCGCTCGTCCAGCGGCTCGGCGTCGGCCAGGGCCGTGAGCTCGTCGAGGACGTCCGTGCCGGCATTGAGGGCGGCGTCGATCCGATCCAGCTGGACGGCTCTTCGCTCGGCGTCCAGCGCGGTTCGGACGTCGGCCAGCCACTCGCTGTCGGTGCCGGTGAAGGCGTCGCCCCGCCACAGGGCCAGGGCTTCGTCGAACAGCGCGAGGGCGTTCTGCCGGGCCGCCCGCGCCTGCGCGGCGAGACGTCGGAAGCGGTGCAGGTCGATGCGGTTCTCGTCGACCGTGAGCACGTAGCCGGCCGGGCGCTTCACGATGGCGACGTCGTCCGGGAGCAGCCCGCGCAGCCTCGACAGGTAGCCGTACAGCGCGTCACGGCCGCGTTGGGGCTGTTGCTCGCCCCAGACCCGGTGCAGCAACTGGTCGGCCGTGACCGGCTGATTGGCTGCTACCAGTAACACCGCAAGCACGCTACGTTGTCTCGCGTGGCCTAGGTCGAGCGTCGTGCCCTCGCTGACCGCCTCGACCGCGCCGAGCACCCGGAACTCCACGTGCACGGGAGTATCAGAGGTCGGCCCACGCATTCAAGGTTTCCCGAAGGTCCGTGTGACACGGTGGTCTCGGTGCCGTTCCCGAGCTTCCTCGGGGGAGGTGGCGTTCGGGAACGGCACCAGCCTCGGTGCGGGGCCGCCCGGAGCGGCCGTTACCGTGGGCGGATGCCCAACGAGGACACCGCGCCCATTCCCGTTCACTCCCTCGCGGCGCGGCCCGGCACCCGTGCCGTCGCGTTCCTGGCCGTCTCCGGGGTGCTGCTGATCGTCAGCACCTTCGTGAACCTGGTCTCGCTGCCCGGGGTCGGCGGCGAGTCGCTGGCGTCCATCACCGGCTGGGGCCTCGACCTCGGCATCGGGCACACCATCCAGCAGTACGTCGGCGTGATCACCCTGGTCTGCGGGGCGGCGCTCATCGTGATCGCCGCCGCCAGCCTCCGGGCCGAGTTCCGGTGGACCCGCAACGCCTCCCTGGTCGCCGGCGGTCTCGGCGTCGCCGCCGGCCTTTTCCTGTCCGCCTCCGGCTACAGCACCGGCGTCTTCCTGGCCGAGATCGCCGGCGTGTCCGGTCAGGACGTCGCCCCGCGCCTGGGCATCGGCATCTGGCTCGCCCTGCTCGGCTCCGCGTGCGCCCTGGTCGCCATCGCCTCCCCCGTGCGCCGCGACCCCATCGTCGTCGAGCTGCCGCCCATGCCGGACGAGGACGTGGACGCGCCCGTCGTGTACCGGCTGGACGAGCCGGAGGAGTCGGAGGAGCCGGCGGCGGAGACGTCGGAGGAGCCGGCGGCGGAGACGTCGGAGGGTGAGACTCCCCAGCGCTGAGTTCCCAGCGTCAGCTCACCGACGATGTGCCGGAAACCGTATTTCGGTGTGCCGGAGAGCGGGACTCGCGGGGGGTGTCGAAAAGCGGCTCGCGGCTTCGATACTGGGGCATGCTGACTGAATTCACCGCAACGCTGGTCAAGAGCCCGGCCAAGGGCGGTTGGACCTATGTCGTGTGGCCGCGGTCCGCCGAGTTCTTCGGCACCCACGGCCTGGTCAAGGTGCGCGGCACCGTTGACGGCGTGCCGTTCGAGAGCTCCTTCATGGCGCTGGGCGACGGCACGCACAAGCTCCCCGTGAAGTCCGCGGTCCGCAAGGCCATCGGCAAGGACGTCGGCGACGAGGTCCGGATCCGCCTCGACGAGCGCCTCTAGCCGCTCCGCTCGGCCAGCACGAGCAGGCGAATGTGCGCAGCGTGCCAGGAAGCCGGGGTGTGGGCCTCGGACAGCAGGTCACCGGTCCGGGTCAAGCCGACCCTGCGCAGGGTGGCGGCGGCGTGGTCGAGCCGGCGGCGGACGCCGTCGGTGAGGTGGCCGAGGCCCCGGTGCGCGGCCTCGGCGGCGACCTCCAGCGCGGTGGCGACGGCATGGGACACGGGGTCCGGCTCCGCCCACGCCATGGCGGCGAGCGCGGCGGGCTCCCCGTCGGCGAGGTCCGGCACGACGACGCCGTCGGGCGTCAGCACGGCGTAGGGGTCCAGCACCACGGCGCCGTTGACGCGTCGGACCGCGCCGCTGATCATCCGGGGGTCGGCGGCCAAGGCCTGGGCCAGGGCGTCGAGGGCGGCCGGGCGGAAGCGGCTGTACCGGGCGGAGACGGTGGCGGTGGTGCCGTTGGCGTCGGCGATCACGGCGTCGAGGCGTTGCGAGCCGGGGTCGTAGCCGACGCCCAGGACCTCGGCGATCGGGAGGACCCGGACCAGCTCGGCCTCGACCCGGGCCCGCACGAAGGCCGGCGGCAGCGCGGCCAATTCCCTTTCCAGCGCGGCGAAATCCCCGGCAAGGACGGTGTCCGGCAGCTCCGTCCAGGCCTCCCCCACCGCCGTGACCGAGGTCTTGGACACCCGGCTCGTCGTCAGCCGCACGACCCGGCTCGCACTGCGCACGGCCGACTCCGACACCACGTTGCCCACGGCCAGCCGCCCCAGGGTGCTGCCGGCGACGCGGCGGGCGGCGTCGATCTTCTCCGAACGGTGCCGGAGTACAAAAACCGTGGTCTGGCCGGCGAAGTAGACCTCTGCGGTGTGCTCGTCCACCACTCGGCAGCCCAGCGCCGTCAGCCGCACCCGCTTCAGCTGCGTCTCGGCCTTCTCGTCGCTGCCCAGGACCTGCGACTTCGGGCCGGTCGACCGGTGCCGGGCGTGCAGCTCGCTGATCAACGCCGCGAACCGCCGCGTCTCGTACTCCGCGTTTCGGCCGCGGTACGCCCCGAGCTGATCCACCAGCTCCGCCATCGCGGCCGCCGGCCAGTGCAGATTCCGGTCCGCCAGCTCCCTTTGCGCACGCCGTAGGCCCGCCTCTTGTACTGGGCTGGCGTTGACCGCCCCGTCCAGGAGCAGCTGATCCACGAGCGCCACCGCCTCAGCGAAGCCCTCGCGGTCTCCCCCACCCCCAGCCTCGAAGGCCAGCTCCCCGCGTTCGTCGGCCTCGCGGAACGCCCACACCGCCAACACCACGAACTCGTCCCGCTTGGGCCGCCGTGACGTCGGGTGACATAGCCGAGCTTCCCAGCATCAGGAAACCGGACCGTGCACAGCGGCAGTTCCGCGCTGGCCACCGGATCCCCGGCGGTCGGCCGCCGCAGCCGCACCGGATACCCCGACCGATGGGTCTTCCTGGCCGCCGCCATCGTCCGTTCGTCGAACTCGGCGGTCAGCAGCTCGTCGCTCAGCTCCCCCGGCGACCACGGTTCGAAAGCCGCAGCCGTTGCGCCGTGATCCCTTTGGTACGCCAGCACAACCGCGATCCGGTGCCGGCAAACACCGGGCGCGCCACAGGAACAGGTGGCCGCCTCCAACCCGACGCCGGGCGGCAGCACGGCCGAGACGCCATCGGCGAACTGCGCCCGCACAGTGCCGTCGGCATCGGTCTCGATGACCACGCCGGTTTCCTTGGCCGCCCGTTTGACCAGGCCGCGGTTGGCCAGGGCGATGAGGGATTCCTCAGTGAGGGCAAGGAGATCCGCGCGGCTCATCCGACCTTCTCCGCCACGAACTCGGCCAGCTCCCCCGGCGTCATCGCGCCGACATGGGCGCCGACGTCGGCGAGGCGCTGGGCCAGATCGCGGTCATAGCTGGGATTGGCGTCCTCGTCCAGCGCCGCCAGGCCGAGGACGTGGGTGCCCTGCTCGACCAGGCCGCGCACGGTCTGGATCAGGTGGTACGGGCTGCCGCCCTCGTAGAAGTCGGTGATGACGGCGAGGATGGCGCGGCGGGGGTTGTCGATGAGGCCGGCCCCGTACGCGACGGCGCGGGCGATGTCGGTGCCGCCGCCGAGCTGAACCTTCATCAGCAGCTCGACCGGGTCGACGACGTCCGAGGTGAGGTCGACGACGTTGGTGTCGAAGGCGATGAGGTGCGTGCGCAGGCCAGGCAGGCCCCAGAGGCAGGCGGCGGTGACCGCGGAGTGGATCACCGAGTCGACCATCGAGCCGGACTGGTCGACGATGAGCACGAGCTGCCACTGGTCGACGTGCCGGCGGGTGCGGCTGACGAACCGGGGCCGCTCGATCAGCACGCGCCGGTGCTCGGGCTGGTAGTGCGCGAGATTGGCCCGGATGGTGGCGCGGAAGTCGAAGTTGCGGGAGTTCTTGACGTTGCTGGGCCGCCGGTTGCGGGTGCCGGTGAAGGGCTGCTGGACCTCACGGGCCAGCCGGCGCATGAGCTCCTCGACCACGGCCGCGACGATCCGCCGGGCCATCAGCAGCACCTCGGGGTTCATCAGGTGCTTGGTCCGCAGCACCGCCCGCAGCAGGGCGGCGTTGGGCTCGATCCGTGACAGCACAGCGGGATCGGTGACCACGTCGGTGATCCCGTACCGCTCGACCGCGTCCCGTTCCAGCCGCTCGATGGTGTCCTTGGGGAACAGCCGGTGGATGTCGTCGAGCCAGTCCACGGTCCGCAGCACCGATTCGCCCTGGCCCCCGGTCCGCACGCCTTGGCGCCGGAGCTCGGGATCCCTGCCGTAGAGCCATTCCAGCGCCGCGTCACGGCCGGCGTTGCCGCCGCGACCACCGGCGCCGCCGGCGCCGTCGCCGGAGTTGCCGGACAGGCCGCCGCAGTGCCGCTCGGCCGGCTCGCCGAGGATGAGCCGCCATCGCTCCAGATCGGTCACAGTCCCGCCTCGCCAGCGCTCGGCGGGTCTGCGACCCGGGTCTCTGCATAGAATGGTGCCCTCGCAAGCTCGGTCACAGTCCCGCCTCGCCAGCGCTCGGCGGGTCTGCGACCCGGGTCTCTGTAGAGAATGGTGCCCTCGCAAGCTCGGTCACAGCAACCCCAGTTCGGCCAGGACACTGTCCACGGTGGTCTCCAGGGCCATCGCCCTGGCCACGATCAGCGGATCGACGTCGGCCCGCAGCAACGCGCGCGACCCGCCGAGCATGCGGGCGATGGTCTCGCGTTCGGACGGCGGGAAGAAGGAGAAACCCTGACGCAGGGCGGGAAGCGCGATCAGGAAGTCCTCCTCGGTCATGGTGCTGACGATGTCGTCGAGCACGGTGACGATCCGCTCCTCGGACAGCACGCGGTCGCGGGCGACGGCAAAGAGCCCGGCCAGCCAGTCGCCGAGGGTGCGAGGGGTGGAGACGCCGGCAACGGCCCGGGCGGCGTCGACGTCGTCGCCGAGGGACCAGCCGAAGCCGCAGGCGGCGCCGCGAAGATCGGGCGGCGCATCGGCGTTGGCGGCCACGCGGGCGGCGACGGCCAAGGCGGACGGGCGGTCGAGGCCGAGGGCGGGACCGGCGTGCAGGACGGCATCCCGGCACGCGGCGACGGCGCGGAGCCGCCGTGGCTCGGCCGGGGCGGGGCCGCCGCGAATGCCCTCCATGATCCACAGTGACCGCTGGACGGCGGTGACGATCATCGGGGCGAAGACGGGGCTGCCGGCGGTGCCGAAAAGGCGGTCGTGCCGCCACAAACCCAGCACGGTGGCCAACACCTGCCCGAGGGCGTCCAGCTCACCGGCCCGGGCGATGCCGGCGGCCAGCGAGGACGCGATCTCCGGCGTCCACGAGTCGATCCCGCACAGGGCCCCGTCGAACAGCAGCGAGGCCAGGTCCGCGATACCGGCACCGGGTATCCGCTCCCGCATGGCCGCGGCGGCGCTGTCCGGCAGCGTCGCGCCGTAGGCGCCGGCCTCGATCAACGCCGGCAGCCGGTGGTCGGACGGCGTGAGCTGCCACCGCTCGTCCAGCACCGGATCGGCCCCGCCCGACGGCCCGGACAGCCGCTCGAACCCGGGCACGCCGAGCACCCGCAGCCGGTGCAGGGTCCGGCTCCGCTCCAGATCCAGCGGCACCGTCAGGTCCAGGCCGACGCCGCCCTCGTGATCCAGCTTCAGCCGCTCCAGATCGCCGGCCACGGCCACGACCAGCGGCGGCAGCGGCGTCGCCTCGTGCAGCCGGCCGACGCGGTCGCCGCTGAACGCCGCCACCATCTCCACGACGGCGGGATGCGTGCCGACGGCGATCGGCCCGCGCCGGCTCCACGGCGGCGGCTGTGGCAGGTCGTCGTGCACCAACGCGCTGACCAGGCCGTCCAGAACGTCGGTGCGCGAAGGGAATTCGTGCCCACGGAGCCGGGCGAGGCCGGTCGTCAACGTGCGCGCGGCGATCAGGTCGGCGGTCGACACCGGCTGTTTGCGCCCCCGCAGCCGGGCCACCACTGCCTCCACCATGGCATCCGCCGCGCCGGCAACGCCGTCGGTCCACAGCCGCTGGTAGTACTCCGGCGACGGCATTCCCGACTGGTAGCCGGTGAACGAATCCAGCCGTTTGTGCGAGTACGGCACGAGATAGCTGTCGCCGACCGCATCCGGCGGCGGCTCCGGCACCTCGGGCCACTCCCCCACGCCGACGGCCAGCGCGCGGATCGCCGGCGTGTGAAATCCGCCCGTGACAACAACAACGTCACCCTCGGCGGCCGCCGCCCGCACCCACGAGGCCATGTACTCCTCGCGCGCCTGATCGTCCTCACCGGCCGGCGATTCCCCTCGCACCACATCGAAGTACGTGGTCAGCCGCTCGGCCAGGCCGTCGTCCGGCACCGCCTCGACCAGGTGATCCCACAGCGTGTCGGCGTTGTCGACGGCGAAGTCCCGGCACAGCCGCTCGGTCACGGCCTCGTACCGGTGATCGGCGTCGGCGTACCGGTTGCTGCGCGAGGCGAAGGCCGGATGCCACGCCGGCAGGTCGATGAACCGCACCTGGGGCGCCGTGGTCCCGGCCGACCGTCAACGCCACCCACTCCGGCGAGTAGTCGCAGAACGGCGTCCACGAGCCGTGCACGCGCTGGTCGTCCCGGTAGTAGGTGTAGACGGCGATCGGCAGCTCGTGGCCGAGCAGCAGCTCGTCGAGGCGCGGATTCAGGTCGGACGGCCCCTCGATCAGCACGTGCGCCGGCCGGACCGCCTCGATGGTTGGCGGCGACCAGCCGGCTGCACGCCGGACTGTGGTGACGGACCCCGATGTACGTGACGGCCATCAGCCGGGCAGCAGGTGTCGGGCCGCGTGCAGGGCCTGCCACTGCTGACCGTGCCGGCGCGGGGCCTGCTGCTCCAGGTAGCGCCGCAGCCGGGCCAGGTCGTCGGCGTTGTCCTTGGCCGCCGTGCCGGCCAGGCACTCCACGATGTCCGCCGCCGTCCCAGCCTCCCCGCGCAGGTACCAGCCACGCAGCCCGACCGCGTGCGCCACCGACACCGCCTCGGCCGTGCTCATCACCGTGGACAGGCGGTCGACCTGGCCGCCGTCGCCGCGCAGCTCCCGGAACGCGGTGACCAGCACCTCCAGCACGTCCCGCCGCGGCGCGATCTCGACCCCGGACTGCTCCAGCAGCCGGGCCGCCTCCTGCTCCACCAGGCCCAGCTCGGTGTCGAAGTCGGGGATGGGGAACACCGTCTCGAAGTTGAAGCGGCGTTTCAGGGCCGCGCTCATCTCGTTCACGCCGCGGTCTCGCGTGTTGGCGGTGGCGATCACGTTGAAACCAGCCTGCGCGAACACCATGCCGTCGGCGCCGGTCAGCTCGGGAATGGCCAGCACCCGCTCGGACAGCAGCGACAGCATGCAGTCCTGGACCTCCAGCGGGCAGCGGGTGATCTCCTCGAACCGCACCAGCTTGCCCTCGGCCATGCCCCGCAGCATCGGCGCCGGCACCAGCGACCGCGGTGTCGGCCCCTCGGCCACCAGCAGGGCGTAGTTCCAGGAGTACTTGATCTGGTCCTCGGTGGTCGCCGCCCCGCCCTGCACGGTCAGCGTGGACTCGCCGGACACCGCCGCCGCGATCAGCTCGGACAGCAGGGACTTGGCCGTGCCGGGCTCGCCGACCAGCATCAGGCCGCGGCTGGTGGCCAGCGTGACCAGCGCCCGGTCGACCAGGGACGGATCGCCGACGAACTTCCGGCTGATCCCGTTGTCCCCCACGATGAAGCGCCGGGCCGCGGCCAGGCTCAGCGCCCAGCCCGGTGGACGGGGATCGGTGTCCGTGGCCCGGAGCGTGGCCAGCTCGTCGGCGTAGCGGATCTCGGTGGGAGGCCGTTGCAGGTTCATCGTCGCCTCAGCTCGTCAGCGCGGTCAGCTCGGCCAGCAGCTCGGAGGCCGTGATCGGGTCCAGCTCGCCGAACGGGCGCAGCGGCGCCTGGTGGTTCCACCAGCCGTCGCCGCCCTCGACGTCCAACTTGATCGCGCCCAGGACCTGCTCCGGGTCCATGTCGATCATGCCTACGGTGATGCCGGGATCGAGGGGCAGCACCGCCGTGACCCCGGGCGAGGGTCGCACGATGGTCCACTCGCAGCCGTTGTCCTGCGGCGGCGTCCGCTGCCAGGACCGCTTGGTCAGCCCCAGCAGCTTGCCGACCGGCACCTTGACGCCCTCGAACCGGTGCAGCCAGGTCGCCGCCCGCTCCTCGTCGGTCAGCGTGAACGTGGGCCGCCCGAGCTGCGGGAACGGCTGGAGGATCTCGTAGTCGGCCAGCACCTCGGACCAGGCGGTCACGGCGTCGCCGAGGGTCAGCGGGTGGGCGAGCCGGACCCGGGCGTCCGGGCGCAGCTCGAAGGTGTTGTCGTCGACGTCGGCCAGCGTGCGGTCCTCGGCCAGCCGGAACCCCGTGCCGGCGTCGTCGATCCACACCAGCCGCCGCACGATGTGCCACAGCAGCGGATGCCCGGCCAGCAGGGTGGTGAACTCCTCGGCCGACCAGTCGCGCTGGTGGACCATGGCGTTCTCCAGCCGCAGGATCTGGTCGGCCGCCACCGTGCGGACGTCCTTGCGCAGCGCGGCGAACCTCGCGTGCTCGGCCGGCGCCAGCTCGGCGTCGTCCTTGCCCGCGGGCTTGGGCAGGTCCTTGCGGCGCTTGCCGTCCCCGTCGATCACGTACGGCTTGAGCTGCTCGTCGAAGCCCACGGTGAAGGACCGCGAGCCGTAGTCGACGCGCAGCGTGGCCGCGTCGTCCAGGCCGAAGGTGGGCACGAGCCGGTCGGCCAACTGGTCGGCGGTCAGCCCGATCCCCTCGGCGACGGCGGCGATCTTCTCCTGGGCCCGCTGCTTGAGCGCCTTGAACTTCACCTTCTGCGCGATGGAGCTGAGGTGCATCAACGCCACGTCGGTGCCGATCGCGGCCAGCACGTCCAGCCCGGACACGGCCTTGGCATGGCCGCCTTCGCCCGGCCAGGCCCGGATGATCGGGGCCAGCCGCCGCACGCAGTCGTCGTCACCGAGCAGGCCGACCGCGGTCAGCGCCCAGTTGTCCTTGGTGACCTCGCCGCCCGCACGCCACTCCTCGAACAGCGCCCAGGCGAATTCGGCCAGCGACTTCGGGTCGCAGAGCTCCCGCACCACGGCCACGCCCGCGTACGGCTCGTCGACACGGGAGATGGCCAGCATGGTCAGCAGGTGCCGGGTGGCCTCGCGCGGCAGGCCGTCGCCGCCGCGCAGTCGGATCTGCGGCAGCAGGTCGACGTCGGCCCAGTCGCCGATCGCCGGCATCTTGGCCGGCAGCTGCTGGAACGGGTCGGTGCCGACCAACGCTTCCACCGCCGCGCGCGCCTCCGGCCCGAACCGCTCGACCTCGGCCAGCACAGCGTCGGGGGAGGTCTGCGTGGCCATCAGCCGCAGCGCCGCCTCCGCGATCTTGCGCTCCGCGGCGGTCCCGTAGAACACCGCCGGCAGCAGGTACGGGACGACAACCGTGCCGTGGCGGGCGAACCAGCCGGCGGCCAGGTCCCGCATGCTCTTCAGCTTCGAGTAGGCGTTGGCCATGACCCGCGTGATGTCCGCGTTGACGACCGGCAGCAGCAGATGGCCGTAGGCGGGCATGGACTGCTGCACCCAGGTCAGCGTCATCGGCACCGCGTCGGCCTCGAACCGGGCCAGGATGTGCTCCAGGTACAGGGCTTCCTGCCGCGGCAGCTTGCACCGGCCGTCGAGCAACGGACGGGCGAGGTCCTCCGGCCCGAGCAGGAGCAGGCCCGCGGAGACGTCGGGCTTGGCCCGGTGGTCCCGCATCAGGTCGGCGGCGTGCTGCCAGTCCGGCTCCTTGCCCGGCAGGACCGGCATCTGCTTGAGCAGGTAGCCGCGCCGCTCCTCCGGCGTGGAGCCGTAGCCGGCGCGGATCTCCGCCCACTGCTCGCGTTCACCCGGCAGCCAGCTGACGACGGTCCCCGTCGGCGCTTCGATCCCGGCCGGCGGGGTCGACCTGCCCTTGGCCCGCTTCACCGTCCACGGTGGACTGACCAGCAGCGGCGGCAGCTTGTCGGCTTCCGCCTCCGGCACACGTTCCATGGCGGCGAGCACTCCGTCCAGCCCGGCTCGCACGCTCTCCGACCACGACTCGTTCACGAGGTCCGGATCCGCTTGCAGTAGGCCGAAAAGCAGCCGCTGCGCCGTCTTGTCCCGGCCGGCCGCGACGGCCAGCATGCGCACGGCGCGGTGCGGGAACCGCCGCATCGCGGCGATCAGGCCGCCCTGGACGTGCTTCTGCCCGGCCCGGGACAGCAGCATTCCGAACGCCTCATCGGTCGGCAGCAACGCCAGCGCCGCGACCAGCTGCTTTCGGGTGTCGCCACCGGCCGCGTCACCGTCCAGTGTGGACGCGAGCAGCGGGGCGGCGTCGGGGCCGAGGGTGTGCACCAGCGTGTAGACGTGGGTATCCAGGGCCCACAGCGACACGCCAAGGGCCCGCCACTGCTGAGGAGTGCCGGGCACGCCGATGGTCAGTTCGGACAGGGCACGCGCCGGCCCGTGCTGGTCCCGATGGGCGATCAGGTCGTCCACCCAGGCCGTCTCGTTCGGCACGAGGAACGCCGCGAGCAGCCGGCCGAGCTCGTCGTGCCGGTGCTGGGCCAGCAGCGCGATCGCCGCCGCGTACTCGGCGTCGTCGGCGCAGGCCAACGCGTCCCGCACGGCCTCGGCGGCCCCGCCGGCCCGCCAGGTCCACTCCAGGTTGTCGTCCGGGAGCACCCGTTCCCGCAGATGGTGCCGGGACTCGTACTGGCCCGCGGCTATGTTGGACGCCACCAGGCGGCTGTAGGCCAGCAGCGCCTCGGCGGCGAACACCGGCCCGTGCTGCTCGATCCAGTCGTGCCCGTCGGCCCGCCACACGTTGCGGGCGGCCATCACGGCCCCCGCCCCCTGGGGATTCCGCTCGCCGGCCAGATAGGCGTGGCCGGCCTCGGCCAACGCCGGCGCGGTGAGCTCGTGGTCCAGCGTTGCGACGATCTCGGCCCGGTACGTGGCCAGGTCCGCCCGACCCCGCTCGACCTTCCCGTGGTCCACTTCGAACGTCCGCAGCAGCTCCCGGTCCCGCCGCAGCCGGACATACCGCCGCGCGTGGTCCGGGATGACCAGCGTGTTTTCCAGCTCCACCCTTGTTTTCCCCTCCTGAGCCCGCACTGGGACGAACCCTACGGGAGAGGTCTGACAATCTCCGGTTTGCGCCGAACGGGCGAGTTGACGTCACGTCCTGGCGGCAGCCGCGATAAGCCAGCCCGTGGGACGAACCTCGAACCGGGCGCGGTTGGCGGCGGCGCTCGCCGGTGGCGTGCCCGCGGCGGTCGGGCTGGCGGAGGGCCGACCGGCGCTCGCGTTCTTGCTGCTCGTGCTGTGCGAGGGCGCCGTCGCGGTGCTGGTGTACATCGGGGACATCCTCGGCGACGTGGCCACGAAGTGGCGTGAGCGGGCGGTCAAGGGTCTGGACCAGGCGGTGGTGCGGTGGCTGAGCGGCTTCGGCCGCAAGTACCGGGACTTCATGCTGCCGCTGCTGCGGGCCTCGGAGGCGCAGGGACCGGCCAACACCGGCTTCTACCAGCCGGATCTGGAGGAGATCTTCGTCGACGTCAGCCTGGAGCCGCGGTCGCCGGACAAGGCGCAGGTGGGGCTGATCGGCGACGAGAACGTCGGTGGGGAGGAGCGGCGGCGGCTGTGGGAGTTCCTCGACCGGCCGCAGCCGCAGGTGCTGGCGGTGCTCGGTGCGCCGGGCAGCGGCAAGACGACCCTGTTGCGGCAGACCGGCCGTGAGATCCTCAAGCAGCCCCGTGGCCGTCGCCGCAAGGTGCCGATGCTGCTCTACCTCCGTGACCACGTGGCGTCCATTGTGGCCAGTCCGCGGATCAGCGTCGCCGCGCTGCTGCGCCGCGAACTGGAGCGGTACAACATCGAGGACCCCGGCAACTGGTTCGAGCGGCGACTGATGGCCGGCAGTTGCGTGGTGCTGTTGGACGGCCTGGACGAGGTGGCGCGGCAGCAGGACCGGGAGACGGTCGCGGCGTGGGTGGAGCACCAGGTTCGACAGTATCCACGCAACGATTTTGTTGTCACGTCGAGGCCCCACGGCTACCGCACCGCCCGCGTCACCGGCACGATCGTGTTGCAGGTGTGCAACTTCAACGACGGTCAGGTCACGGAGTTCGTGCACCGCTGGTATTCCGCCCTGGAACGAAAGATCACCGGCGGGGCCGACACCGCGCGGCAGCGGGCCGACAAGGCCGCCCACGACCTGCTGGACCGCCTGGCCCAGGCGCCCTCTCTGCATCAGCTGACCGTGAATCCCTTGCTGCTCACCATGATGGCCAACGTGCACCGGTATCGGGGCGTGCTGCCGGGCAGTCGAGCCGATCTGTACGGTGAGATCTGCGAGGTCATGCTGTGGCGACGGCAGGAGACCAAGAAGCTGCCGGTGGAGCTGCGGGGCGACCGCAAAGAGGCGCTGCTGCGCGGGTTGGCGTACCGGATGATGGAGCGGCAGACCCGCGACGTGCCGAAAGATGTTGTCACGACGGCGATCCGTGCCGGGCTGCGACGGATGTCCCGTGAGGTCAGTGTCGAGGACTTCCTGAGCGACGTCAGCTCCAACGGACTGCTGATCGAGCGGGAGAGCGGCATCTTCTCCTTCGCCCACCACACTTTCCAGGAGTATCTGGCCGCCTGTCACGTGAGGGACAAGCGATTGGCGCACGTGCTGGCCGAGAGGGTGGACGACGTGTGGTGGCGGGAGACGACGCTGCTCTACGTCGCCGGCGCCGACGCGGACCAGATCGTCGCCGCCTGCCTTGAGTCGGCCAGCATGACGGCGCTGCTGCTGGCTTTCGACTGCGCCGAGGAGGCCAGCGAGCTGGCCCCCGAGCTGCGGGATCGGATCGACGGGCTGCTGGATTCCGCCTACGCCCCAGGGGCTCCGGCCGATCGTCGGCGGCTGATGGCCGGCGTGCTGGTCACCCGGCAGCTGCGGCATGTCGCGCGGACCGCCAGCGGCGGCCGGATCTGCGCGCGGCCGGTGACCAACGGCCTGTATTGGCTGTACCGACAGGAAACCGGGTGGCCCGGACCGGATCGGAAGGACGTCCGATACAGCCGCGACAAGCCGGTGCTGGGCGTTCGCGGCACCGACGCGGTGGCGTTCACCAACTGGGTCAACAAGATCTCCGCCAGCCAGGCCTATCGGCTGCCGGACGCCGAGCAGCTGGCGGAGCTGTCGCTGCCGCCGTGCGCGGTGTGGATCGGGTCCGGTCAGGAGCTGTGGAGTCGGCAGCGCAATCCCCACCTGGTCAGCGATTCCGCGCTGACCAGGGCCGTCGCCGACGACGTCGGACGCTGGAACATCACGCTGGCCCGGCTGCTGCTGGTGCAGGCGTTGGTCGAAGCCCGGCTGCTGACGCTGCGGCTGGAGTGGGCGCTGGAGAACGTGCGCACCAAGGCACAGCGCCGTCACGTGCGGGGCATGGACCTTGACGTGGCGCTGGCCCGGGTTCGCCAGCGCAGCAAAGATCGGCCGCTGGCCATCGCGGCGGCGTTGGAGCGGGCCAAGGGTGTGTTCGGGGACGGCCGGCTGGACGAGGCGATCGACCAGACCCGCGAGGTGGTGCGGGCGGTCGCCCTGGCCCCGAAGGCCGAGCGTCGGCGGGTGCTGGAGCGGGGCGCGGCGCTGGCCCGTGAGCTGGTCGCCGAGCTCCCGCCGGTGCTGGCCGCGGTGTTCGCGTTGCCCAAGGCCCTGGACAACACCGCGACCCCGGATCGTCCGATGGGGCGGATGTTGTCGAACCTCTTCGACTGGCTGTTCTCCGATGCCACGCCCCACAACTGGTCGGCGCGGTTCGCCGAATGGCTGTGCGCGGCCAGCCGGCTGCCGGAGCCGATCATCCCGTCGCCGGACCTGCTCATTCCGATGGCGACGGCCGCACGCAAGGACATGATCGCGCTGTATCACGCCACAGACGGGGACGACGAGGACGAGGAGCAGGACTCGGACTCGGGGCCGTCGGCCTGGTCGTGCCTGGCCGCGGTGGCGTTTGAGCGGGTGGCCGGGCCGGTGTTCGAGCGCCGCGAGCCGCTGGCCGACGACACCGTCTCCGCGATCCGGCTGGCCGCGCTGTGCCTGGCCGGCGAGGTGACCGATCCGCGGGAGGTGGAGCTGGGCCGGCGTTTCCGGGCCCTCGCGGCCGGCGCCACCCTGCTGCAGAACCGGTCGACCGGGCACTGGAAACCGACGGAAATGATCATCCTGGCCACCGCGTGACCGTGTTGTCGCCTTCTTTCACTTCTCAGTACAACTCTTGCGGCCAAGTGTCGTAATTCGTATAGTCCGCTGCACGTGGTCTCGCACCCTGCCTCGCGGGACCAGGAAGCGAGCAGTCGATGAAGCCTGCCAACCCTGCCTTTGGCATGCCCGTATTGCTGGCCGCGACGCTGATCGCCTCGGGCGCCGCCCTGCTCACCGGGGCCGTGCCGGCCGCCGCGGCCACCTGTCCGACCACCGCCTCCGGCGGCGCGTCCGTGCCGTTCCGCACGGTGGAGGCCGAGTGCTCGGCCACCAACGGCGCCGCCGTCGGTCCCGACTACACCCAGGCCAGCCTGGCCTCCGAGGCCTCCGGCCGGCAGGCCGTGCGCATCGGCCAGGGCCAGTACGTCGAGTTCACGCTGCCCACCGCGGCCAACTCGATCAACGTCCACTACAACCTGCCCGACGGCAGCTCCGGCCGGCTTTCCGTGTACGTCAACGGATCCAAGCTGGCCAGCGGCCTGTCCGTGACCTCCCGGTACATGTACATCGACACCGGCTGGATCCCGGGCGCCAAGAATCACCATTTCTACGACGACTCCCGGCTGCTGCTGGGCCAGAACCTGAGCGCCGGGGCCAAGGTCCGGGTGCAGGCCGACGGCGGCGACGTCGGCCAGGCCACCATCGACCTCGCCGACTTCGAGCAGGTCGGCGGCGCGGCGGCGCAGCCCGGCGGCTCCTTGTCGGTGACCGACTACGGGGCCACGGCCGACGACTCGTCCGACGACTCGCAGGCCTTCCGCAACGCCATCTCGGCCGCGAAGTCGCAGGGCAAGACGGTGTGGATCCCCTCCGGCCGGTTCGAGATCTCGTCGGCCCTCCAGGTCGACCAGGTGACCATCCGCGGCGCCGGACCGTGGTACACCACCTTGCACGGCAACAACATCTTCAACAACGGCGGCGCGTCCGGCAACATCAAGCTCTCCGACTTCGCGATCTTCGGCGACGTCACCGAGCGCAACGACGGCAGCCCCGACAACGGCTTCCACGGCGTGCTGGGCAACGGATCCGTGGTGCAGAACCTGTGGATCCAGGACACCAAGTGCGGCCTGTGGCTGATGAACGGGGCGTCCAGCAACCTGACCATCAGCAACAACCGGATCATCGACACCATGGCCGACGGCGTCAACTTCGACGGCGCGGTCACCAATTCCACACTCAGCAACAACTATCTGCGCAACAACGGCGACGACGGCCTGGCACTGTGGTCCAACGGGCAGGCCGACTCCGGCAACTCGCTGACCAACAACACCGTCGTGCAGCCGAACCTGGCCAACGGGATCGCGCTGTACGGCGGTTCCGACAACACCGTCAGCGGCAACCTGGTCCAGGACACCAACGCGCTGGGCGGCGGCATCCTCGTCGCCAACCGGTTCAGCAGCGTTCCCCTCGGCGGCACGATCACGTTGTCCAACAACACGACCCTGCGGGCCGGAGCGCTGGATCCCAACTGGCAGTTCGGGGTCGGGGCGCTGTGGTTCGACGCCCGTGACCAGGCGATCACCGGCGTGGCCATCAACGTCACCGGGTTCAAGGCGATCGACAGCCCGTACGAGGCGATCCAGTTCATCGACGGCAACGGCGCCGGCAAGACCATCCAGGGCATCACCGTCAACGGCGCGACCGTGCAGGGCGTCGGCACCTTCGTCGTCCAGTCGCAGACCCAGGGCTCGGTGTCCATCAGCAATGTCAGTGCCAGCGGGGTCGGCGTGGTCGGCACGTACAACTGCCCGTATCCGACCTCGGCGCCGAAGATGACCTTCAACGGCTCCGGCAACAACGGCTACAGCGGCACGTGGGGCGAGTGCGCCTCCTGGCCGCCGCCCAACTCGGGTCCGCCCGCGCCGCCGTCGTCCGGCACGAACCTGGCGCGTGGCAAGGCAATCTCGGCCAGCGGCTCGCAGGGCGGCTTCCCGCCAGGCAACGCCAACGACGGCAACGCCAGCACCTACTGGGAGAGCACCAACAACGCCTTCCCGCAGACGTTGACCGTCGACCTCGGCCAGGGGTACTCGATCAACAAGGTCGTGCTGAAGCTGCCGCCGTCCTCCGCGTGGGGCGCCCGCACGCAGACAATTGCCGTGCAGGGCAGCAATGACGGCAACACGTGGTCCACGCTCGTGGCGTCACGGGGTTATGTGTTCGATCCGGCGTCCGGCAACACCGCTTCGGCGTCGTTCGGCGCATCGAGCCAGCGGTACGTGCGGCTGACCATCACCGGCAACACCGGCTGGCCGGCCGGGCAGATATCCGAGTTCGAGGTCGACATGGCGTGATGTCGTTGACGGGGGCCGCTTTCGGGCGGCCCCCGTTCGCGTTCAGCGCTCTTCGGTCGGCGGCAGGAAGCCGTGGCCCGACAGGTCGAACCAGTTGCCCTCGGGGTCGATGGCCCGGTACTCGGCGAACGGCCGGGTGGTGTGCCGCGACGCCGGCTTGGGCAGGCCGGCCTCGACGAGGCCGGTCATCGCGCCTTCGACGTCGTCGACGTGGAAGCCGAAGTGGTTGAAGCCGGTCGGCACGTCGCCGTCGAGGGCCTGCTGGATGATCGCCAGGTTGATGTAGCCGTCGGTGAGGAACTGGCTGCCGTCCGGGTCGGTGTGGAAAATCCGCATGCCGAACTGGTCCCGGTAGAAGTGGGCCAGCTTGACCGCGTCGCGGGCGGTGAAGGCGAGGTGGCGCAGCTTGGCGGTGGGCATCTTCTGTCTGCTCCTAGCGTGCTGGGATCATGTTGTGGAAGGCCGTGATCAGCCATTCGCCGTCGCGGCGCTCGACCACCGCCTGGGCATGTGTGTCGGTGGTGTCGCCGTTCGGCGTGTGCACTGTGGACGCCACGTGCACCACGGCCGCGTCGTCGGTGATGAACCGGATGTTGTGCACCTCGGCCGTGAGCTTCGTGTCGCGGTACCGGGTCTGGAACAGGGCCCCGTGGTTGGCCGCCACCGTCTCCCGGCCGTGCTGCTGTTCGCCCCGCACGTTCACGAACTCCGCGTCCGGCGCGAAGACGTCGGCGAACCGCTCGCCGTCGCCCGCCGCCCAGCCTTCGGCCATTCGTTGCCACAGCGCCTTGATCTCGTCGCTCATGCCGCCTCCGCCTTCACACTCATGCGTATCGGCAGCAGTTCGCCGCTCGGGTTCCACGCCTCGACGTTGTAGCTGGTCAGGCCGTTGACCTGTTCCAGGTAGCAGATGATGTTGACCGGCCAGCCCGCCTCCGCGAACACGTGCTCGTCCATCGCCGTCGGCCGCGAGGACAGTGCGCAGGCCTGTTCCTCTTCCTTGCGCGTGATGCGGTGCCAGTCCGGGTGCATGTGGATCGAGCCGAGGATGTCCATCCCCGTCCGCTCCGCCTCGCGGTTGATGCGCAGCAGATCGGCCGGATCCAGCCAGTAGCCGCGATCGGTGTTCTCGTACGCGCTGCCGAACCTCGGCACGATGGTCGTCGCGAACTCCTCGATCGCCGCTCCGGCCGTCGTCCTCGCGTTCGCGCCGAAGGCCAGTCGGCGGACGTGCATCGCCGCGGGCGTGGACTTCCCCAGCAGCACGGCAAAACACGGCAGTGGATGTTCGGGCGTGAGCCTCTCGTACACCGGCAGGGCGGTGTCCAGGAACTGCTCGACGACCCGCGGGCAGACCACCACGGCAGGGGTGTGATGACTGGGCATGCGGATGTTTCTCTTCCTCCGGACTCCTGGGTGCACCGAGGATGCCGCATGTTCCGGCCGTATTACTTCAGAGTTCGGTCAGAATCGTTTGTAATCAAACGACTGGGCTCAAACGGTTGACATTTAAACAAGCTGCGCGCGGCCTTGCTACCCCGATCGGCCCAGTCGATGCCGTCGATCCGAGCAGTCGTTCGGCAAGCGCCCACCGGGCCCTCGCGCTCTTTCCCTCCCGCCGGCCGCTCAAGCCATCCTCCGCACCGCCACCGCCGCCCTCAGCATCGGCAGATCCGTCGGCCGCGTCGGGTCCAGTCCCGTGAGCCGGCCGATCCTGCGCAACCGGTTGTCCACGGTGTTCGCGTGCACCCCCAACGCCTTCGCCGTCGCATTACGCCGCAGTCCGGCATCCAGGTAGGCGTCGAGGGTGTGCAGGAGGTCCTCGTCCACCGGGTCGAGGGTCGCCCCGAGCCGCGGGGTCGCCTCCGTCGGCCTGGTCAGCTGGTACTCCAGCAGCACATCGGCGAGCCGGTAGATGCCCGGCTCCTGTCGGGTTTTCGTCGCCACCTCAAGCACTTCCCGCGCCAGCCGCACCGCCCTCGGCACCTCCGCCGGCGTTGCCTCCTCCATCGCCACGGTGACCTTCGCGCCGGCCGCCTTGGTGATCCGCGCGTGCAGCCGCTCGTCCCCGGCCATTGCCAGGAGGGCTATGCCTCCGGTCGGGCTCAATGCCGTCAGCACGTCGTGTCCCTGCCGCTCCAGCTCCTTCCTGACCCGGAGGACCTTCCGGCGGCCGGCCATCACGTGGTCGACGCCTTCGTGCAGCTCATCCGGGTGCGGATCGATGGCCAGCGCCGCCACCACGTACCGCTCCGGCAGCCTGATCCCCGCCCTCAGGGCCGCGTCCGTCGCGTCGCCTCCGTCGGTCAGCGCCGCCAGCAGGGCGCCCCTCGCCGCCTGCGTCTCCCCCACCGTGCTCGCCCGGTGCTCCAGGAAGCCGGCCGCGATCGCCTGGTGCACCACGTGTTGGAAGGTCAGCGCCGCCCCGAAGAAGTCGATCACCTCCGACATGGCGCCCTTCTCCAGCTCTGGCCGCAGGTGGGTGACGCACTCCTGCAGGCCGAGCAGATACGCGTCGAGGATCGCCTCCATCGGGATGCCCTCCTCCCCACGGGCGATCGCCGACTCCCTCGCCTGCGCCACCAGCTCGGCCGCCGGCATTCCCCCTTCGGGCAGCGCCTCGACAAAGCCTCGCAGCACGCGCTCGGTCATCGGCCGGACGTCGCTCGTCAGCGCCTCCACCGGCATCGACCCGTACGTCGGCAGCCGCTCCACCAGCCGCGCCAGCACCCGATCCACCAGCGCCGGCACGTGCACACCGTCGAGCATCGCGCCTCCACAGTTGTGACCCGTCACAAGCATCATGCCGGCGAACTGGGTGAATTCGCAGTACGCTGCCGCCCTGACCTGGCGGAGGATTGTGACAGCTGCCAACCGGGAGGGACATCGTGGCCTTCGGCGACTTCCAGTACGAGATCTACTTCGGCGGGCTGCGCGGGGTGCAGCCGTCGCTGCCGATGGTCTTCGAAGAGCTGGAGGCACGGGCCGCGAAGGCCCTGTCGCCGTCGCTGCTGTCGTACGTCGCCGGCGGGGCGGGGGACGAGCACACGCAGCGTTCGAACGTGTCGGCCTTCGCCAAGTGGGGGCTGATGCCCCGGATGTTCGCGGCGCCAA
>NZ_KK037166.1:9603096-9651446 GCF_000568255.1 Kutzneria sp. 744 | reverse complement strand
GTCGCTGCGACCGTCGGTCTGTGGGCCCAGCTCTTCGGCAATCCCCTGACCTGGGACGACCTGCCTTGGCTGCGCTCCATCACGTCGCTGCCGCTAATCGTCAAGGGCATCCAGCACCCCGACGACGCCCGCCGTGCCCGCGACGGTGGCGTCGACGGCATCTACTGCTCCAACCACGGCGGCCGCCAGGCCAACGGCGGCATCCCCGCCCTGGACTGCCTCCCTGCCGTGGTCGCCGCCGCCGACGGCCTCCCCGTGCTCTTCGACTCCGGCGTCCGCTCCGGCACCGACGTCGTCAAGGCTCTCGCCCTCGGCGCCACCGCGGTGGGCGTCGGCCGGCCGTACGCGTACGGCATGGCCTTGGCCGGCGCCGGCGGCGTCGTCCACGTCCTGCGCTCCCTGCTGGCCGAGGCCGACCTCCTCATGGCCGTCGACGGCTACCAGGCGCTGGCCGACCTCACCCCCGACTCGCTCCGCCCCACCGCCTGAACCCGCATTTCGGTGTGACGGTAAGCGGGACTCGCGGGGGAACCGGGCCGGGGTGCGCGCGTCCTGGTGATGGTGAGGGGTCGGTATCTCGGGTTTGTGGCGGCGCTGGTCGTGTTCCTGGTCGGGTTATGGCTTCAGATCACGGCCTACAGCCGGATCGCGGCCGGGGCCGACGAAGATATGGCCACGGAGACCTTCCGCACGGGTCGGTCCCAGTTGGCCAATCGGATCGGGGCGTCGTTGAACGGCGTGCAGCTGGACGTCTTGGAGCTCACGGCCTGGGTGCTGCTGGCGCTCACCGTGCTGGTGCTGTTCCGAAAGGCGTTCGCGGCCGTACTGGCGGTGGGGATCGCTTTGCCGTACGCGATATTCGGGGCGGTCAACGAGATCAATACCCTACGCCAAGCACCCAGCACGACGGCCCTGCACGACTGGGCACTGTTCTGCCGGCAGGCCGGCGGCCCGGTGATCGTGGCCGGAGCGATCGCCACCGGGATCACATTCGCACTGGCCCGCCACACGTTCAGCCCCGAACGCGACACCCGCCGCCCGGGCACGCCCTAGCTGAAACGCCCGCTCTCATCCCCGGCAGAACCGCGAGCGCGCAGTCCTTCGCAGAAACCGCGCCGGCCCACGTCGGCATTCCTTGACGAAGCCCCTTGCGCGCGTCATCAGTCTTTGCGAAACCCCCGACGCGCGCCTCCAGCTTTGCCAAAGCCGTTGGCGCGCGTCTGCTCAATCCTTGGCGGAACCGTTGGTGGGCGGCTCGTCGGTCTTGCCGGAACCGTTGGTCGGGGGCTCGTCGGAGGTGGACTCGCCGGCCCGCGAGGAGCCATTGGCCGGCGGCTCCCCGGCCTTGGCCGAACCACCGGCGGACGGCGCGTCCGTCGAACCACCGGCGGGCGGCGCGTCCGTCGAAGCGTCCGGGCCCTCCGGAGCGTCCTCGGAAGCCGAGGGGTTTGGCCGCGCGAACCGCGACCAGACCTTGCCGGCGGCCTCGGAGATCACGCCGCCGACCTCGTTGAGCACCTTGGCCAGCGGATCGGTGGTCTCCACGAAGGCGTCGCGGTAGGAGCGGGCCGCCGACTTCACGTCCTCGGTCCACTGGTTCTGCGGGTCGTCGCCCCGGTCGGGATAGGTGCCGCCGAGAATGTCCCGGTACTCCTCGTCCGCGGCCCACTTCTGCAGCTCGGCGGCCCGCACGACGGCGAGGGGATGGCTCAGGTCGATCACGTTCATCAGCTTGAGCACGCTGTCCCGCACGTCGCCTTCGGTCTCGTACTCCCGGGCCTGGGCGAGGAAGGCCTCGGTGTCCACAGCGGACGGATCGACGGCGCCGGCCATCATGATGTGGGTGCGCAGGGCGACGGTCGGGTCCTGCACGCACAGCAGCCCGGCGCGGTCGGCGGACAGCTCGGCCTTGCGGTACCACTCCTTGAGCGCGGCGATGATGGCCCGCAGGCCCCAGTAGCCGACAGGCATCCACGCCAAGCTGGTGAGCAGGCGGAGCAGCCGCTCAAGCATGGTCCGGTACAGCGCGTGACCGGACAGGGCGTGCCCGACCTCGTGCCCGATGACGAACCGCAGCCCGTCGGTGTCCAACGCCTCGACCAGGCCCGTGGTCATGACGATGAAGGGCTGGTCGAGACCGATCGTCATGGCGTTCTGGACGGGGCTGCGCGTGATGTAGAGCTCCGGCGCCGGGTCGACGTCGAGGATCTCGGCACACTCGTTGCGGATCGCGTCCAGCTCCGGGTACTGGCGGGGGCCGACGCGAATCGAGGAGGACAGGGACATGAGCCGCTCGCCCCGCTCGGCGAACGCGCCGCTGACGGCGCGCAGCACCTGGGCGAAGCCCGGCACGGATCGCAGCGTGGTCAACGCGCCACGGTCCGCCGGGTGTTCGTACGCCCGCGGGCTGATGCCCGGGAACCGCACCCGACCCTCGCTGAGGGCAACACCATCGGTCGAATCGTCCGCAGAAGTCACTCCTCCACAGTAACCACGCCCGAGGGCAGGCGTGGGCGAATCGGGTGATCGTTAGGATCGGGGCATGCGGATTTGCGTTTTCTGTGGTTCCTCCGACGGCGGCGAGGCCTACCTGGAGGCGGCCAGGACGGTCGGTCGCACGTTGGCCGAGCGCGGCATCGGCGTGGTGTACGGCGGCGCCAAGGTCGGCACGATGGGCGCGGTGGCCGACGGCGCGCTGGCGGCCGGCGGCGAGGTCATCGGCGTGATCCCGGAGAGCCTGGTCAACTGGGAGGTCGCCCACCAGGGCCTCACCGAGCAGCACATCGTCGACGGCCTGCACGCCCGCAAGGCGCTCATGGCCGAGCTGTCCGACGGCTTCATCGCCCTGCCCGGCGGCGTCGGCACGATGGAGGAGCTGTTCGAGGTGTGGACGTGGGCCCAGCTCGGTCTGCACTCGAAGCCCGTCGGCCTGCTCGACGTGAACGGCTTCTACGACCACCTGCTGCGCTTCACCGACACCATGGTGGAGGAGGGTTTCCTGCGCAAGCCGTACCGGGACGTGCTGCTCGTGGACGCCGACCTGCCGTCGCTGCTCGACCAGTTCGCCGCGTACCGGCCGCCCACCTACAAGTGGTCGAAGGAAAGCTGAGCAACCGGGTGACATGAGGTAATTCGCCGCCCGGCGGCTGCGACAATCGGTGGCGGGAGGTGCGTCACCATGAACACCCCTGAACCGAACACCGCCGCGCCGAACAACGCCGCACGAACCAACACTGCGCCAACGAACACCGCGCCGATCAACGCCGCGCCGATCGACACCGCGTCAACCAACGCTGCGGCACTCGAGACCGCGCCAGCCGACACCGCGGCAACCAACACCACACCAATCGACACCAGGCCGCACAACACCAGGCCCAGCAACGCTGCGGTAACCAACACCGCGCCAATCGAGACCGGGCCGCACAACACCAGGCCCAACAACACTGCGCTCCCGTTGACCTCCGTCCGTCCTTACTTCTCCGTCGTGGTTCTCGAGGGCGAGGATTTCGCTGCCCTCACCGACTTCCTGCTCACCTCCGGTCGCGGCGATGTCGTGGCCCGGCACCAGGCCGAGGATCTGCTGGCCTTCGTGCGCCGCCGCGAGGACCCGCCGACCTGGGCGGGACCCGACGCGGGTTATGTCGACGTCACCCATCAGCTCACGATTGTGCTGCGGCGTGGTGGTTTTCTCGTCGTCTGCACGGACCGGCCCACCCAGGAGCGGCTCCAGACCTGGCTGGACCGCCAGCGTTCACTGCGGCGCTACCCGTCCGAGGTGTTGGAGAGCGCGCTCATCCGTGGCGAGGTGAAGAACCTGTGGTTACGGGGAATTCACCGGCGCAGCAGCGTCAAGGCCGACGGCAAGGTCCTCAGCGGCACCAGCGTCGAGCAGACGCTCAGCCCGCACGAGGACGGCTCCTACGTCGCCGGCTCCGCCCGCGCCGCGCTGCCCTCACGGCCGGATCTCCTGCTGCTCAAGGGAAACGCCGGGACGACTCCGCGTAACGCCTTGGTGTGGCTGAGCACAAGGGCCGACTTCGAGACCTTCACCGCGATGGCCACCGAGTTACTCGACCTCCTCGAGGAGGCGAGGGCCAACGGCGCCGAACGCCCGGACTTCCTCACCATGCTGGCCAGCCCCGCCGACATCGCCGACGTGCGCGACGCCTTCGAGGTGATCGTCGAGGACCCCGACACCCTGCCGCCGGGCTCGCTCAGCGACGAGCTCCGCGACCTCGCACTGTCTGTACGGGATACTCCTCCTTCCGTCACGGGTTTCCCCGACTCCGCCTCGTTCGTGCTCGACGGCACGGTCGAGGTCACCCCCGAGCTCGCCGGCGACAAGGTCCGCCTCGACGGCGACTCCCCCATCCTCGATACCGACCTGCTCACCGTGTACTACCAGTCGGGGCACTCCTACAGCCGCGGCCGGTTCTGGCAGACACGCGCTCCCGAATACCCCTTTCGCAACTGGCGTTTCGAGGACTTCCACGGCTGGGACATCCGCCGCGAGAAGCCCCGCGCCGACTCGCCGCAGAAGATCCACGACAACATCGGCAGCGACAACTCGCTGTTCGACTGGGTCGCCCGCCACTACGGCCACGGCTGGCTGATCTGTGACGACGGCCCCGGCGAGGTGGCCGACTTCCTGCACATCGACGCCGCCCGCACCCTCAGCCTGATCCACGTCAAGTCGGCCAACAGCCACTCCCGTCTCCGCGACGTCTCGGCCGCCGCGTACGAGGTGGTGGTCAGCCAGGCCGTCAAGAACCTCATCTATGTCAGTCGCGGCCACCTCCGTCCCCAGCTCTCCCGGCCACCCGTCCGCCGGCCCGCGTCCTGGATCGACGGCCAGCGCGTCCGCGGCCGCCGTGACTTCCTGCGCCAGCTCGACGCCCGCGTCGCCACCGACGACATGCGGGTCGTCATCCTGCAACCGCACGTCAGCCAGCGCACCTACGACTCCCTCCGCGGCCCGGCCGGGCGCGGCTCCCCCGGGCTCATGCGGCTGCACCTGCTGGAGTCCATGCTCAACTCCGCACGCCAGTCCGCCACCGGCCTCAACGCCGACCTGGAGGTCATCGCCAGCAAGGAATGACCGGCTAGACCGAGGCCCCGCGGACGGCCCTGGACCTTCGCCCGAACACGAACCACGCCAGCGGGCCCACGACTGGCAGGAACAGGTCGGCCATGACCCAGCCCACCTTGGTGCCACCGTCGATGTCGCGCCGGAGCACGTCCACGATCGCGGCCACCTCCAGCACGAGCATGGGCAGCAGGATCAGTAGGTGAGTGGTGGTCATGTCGCTCGCTCCTTCGTCGATGCGCGTCCGATGAGGACGGTGCAAGCATCGCGCGCCGGGCGCGTGCGGCGCAGTAACGCAGGTATCCGTCTTTGGGGTGGTGCTAGGTACAGGTGAGACCGGGCACTGGTGCCATGGCCGACCCCGCCGGCGATCACTACCGTGGTGCCCATGCCGCTCCAGGTCCGAGCTGTCCTCCGCGCCCCGTGGTCCACACAGGCGTGGCAGGCGACCGTGCACCTGGCGGTGGGCGTCCCGCTCGGGCTGGTCAGCACGGCCGGCGTGGTGGGGCTGGCCGGACTGACGATCGCCTGCGCATCGCTACTGGGCCCGGCGGTGATGGGGTGGCTGGTGCCGCCACTGCAACCGCTGGCCACCGCACGGCCGTGGACGTGGGTGCTGGTCATTCCTCTGTTCACGGCGCTGCTGTGGTGGACCGTGCCGTGCACGAAGGCGCAGGGCCACCGGTTCACCCGGGCACTCTACGAAGTGCTGCCGAATCCGCCCCAGCGGCGGCGCCTGCTCGGCCTGGCGGCGCAGGCCTCCACCTGGCGTCAGCTCACCTACCACCTGCTCGCGGGCCCTCTCGGCACCGTCGAGTTCGCCCTGGTCGCCGCGCTGTGGCTGGTCGGGCCGCCGATGGCGGTGCAGCCGCTGTACATCTGGTGGCTGCCGAGTCACGGCTCGGTGGTCGAGGTCCTGCTGACGACCGTGCTCGGTCTGGCCGCGTTCCATCTGGCGCCGTGGATGGCGATGTGGTGCGCCGAGCTGGACATCGCCCTGGCGACCCGGCTGCTCGGACCGACCCGCCAGCAGCAGATGGAGGAGATGTCCGCGCGGATGCAGTCGCTGTTCGACAGCCGCTCGGACGTGATCGAGGCCGCCGACGCCGAGCGCCGCCGCATCGAGCGGGATCTGCACGACGGCGCCCAGCAGCGGCTCGTCTCGCTGGCCATGAACCTCGGCGTCGCCCGGCTCGACCTCGACGGCGTGCCCGACCACGTGCGCAAGTCCATCGTGGACGCCCACGAGGAAGCCAAGACGGCCATCGCCGACCTGCGCAGCCTTGTTCGTGGGCTACATCCGGCCGTGCTCGACGAACGAGGTCTCGACGCCGCCCTGTCCGGCATCTCCGCCCGGTCGTCGGTGCCCGTGACCCTGAACGTCAACCTGCCCCACCGTCCGTCCCGGACGACCGAAGCCGTCGCCTACTTCCTCGTCTCGGAGGCACTGACCAATGCCGCGAAACACGCCCAGGCGTCCCGGGTGGACATTCGGGTGAGCCATCGCAAGAACATCGTCGTCGTTGTCGTCACCGACGACGGACGCGGCGGTGCCCGTTCGGAGGGCAGCACGGGCCTGCGCGGGCTGATGCAGCGCGTCGGCTCCATCGACGGCTCGCTCCGTATCGACAGTCCCGTCGGCGGGCCGACCACCCTCACGGCGGAGCTGCCATGCGCGTTGTGATCGCCGAGGACTCCGTGCTGCTGCGCGAGGGCCTCGTCCGACTGCTGGAAGGCAGCGGCATCCAGGTCGTCGAGGCGGTGGGCGACGCCGACGAGCTGCTGCGGTCTGTCGCCGAGCACGAGCCCGACCTCGTGCTGCTGGACGTGCGCATGCCGCCCACCCATACCGATGAGGGGCTCCGGGCCGCCCTGGTCATCCGGCGCCAGTGGCCGGCCATGGCGGTGCTGGTGCTCTCCCAGTACGTCGAGGAGCGCTACGCCAGCGAGCTCCTCGCCACCGAGACCGCCGGCATCGGCTATCTGCTCAAGGACCGCGTCGCCGACGTCGGCGAGTTTCTGACCGCCCTGCGCCGCGTCGCCGACGGCGGCACCGCCCTCGATCCCGAGGCCGTCGCCCAGCTCCTGCTCCGCAAGCGCAGTGACCCGCTCAGCGTGCTCAGCCCCCGCGAGCGGGACGTCATCCGCCTCATGGCTGAGGGCCGCTCCAACGCCGGCGTGGCCGACGCCCTCATGGTCAGCGAAAGCGCCGTCGCCAAGCACGTCAACAACATCTTCCACAAGCTCGACCTGCCGCCGGCCGACAACGACCACCGTCGGGTGCTGGCCGTGCTGCGGTTTCTGAAGGGATGACGATGATCAGCGCGGGCCCGCGGGCAAGGGCGCCGGCCAGCCGCGCCATGTCGGCGAGTCGACGTGCTCGAACCGCAGCGGCCTGCACAGCGGCCTGCCGGAAAGCCCGGTGCGCCCGGAGGAACTGGCCGGCGTGGACGTCGCCGCCGTCACCCACGCCGGCGTCGACCACCGGGGCCAAGCCCTGGAGATCACGCGGGCCGGGAGGCGATCCTGGTCGGCGGCGACTTCTCGCTGCACCGGCCGGAGATCGCGGTGCTCCGCATGGGCGGCGTACGGGTGGGCCTGGTCCGGGCGATCGAGCTGCCGCCGGTCGAGGCGGCGATCGCCGTGCGCTGGTTCGGCACGGCCACGGTCATCGCCGTGCACTACCTGCCCGGCACCGGCGCAGCTCGCCGCCGATCTCGGCGAGGACGCTCAGGTCGTCGCGCTGGAGTTCGGCGACGCCTGGACGCACTGACCGGCCAGCTGCCACGTGCGTAGCCGGTCGGCGGCGGAGCGCATGCCGGACTGGATGAGGACGACGTCGGTGGCGCCGGCGTCGAAGTAGCGGCGGATGCCGGCGGCGACCTCGGCCTCGGAGCCGATGAGGGCGAGGTCGGCGGGATGGTCGACGCCCTCGGCGTCGAGGATCTGTCGGTAGGAAGGAATGTCGCCGTAGTAGCCGAGGCTGGCGGCGGCGACGGCGCGGACGGCGTAAAAAAAAATCGGTGACGACGGCGGGCACGGCGGCGACGATGCGTGGCTCGAAGGAGCGCCCCCCGGCGGGCACGATGAGGCGTTCGATGACGCGCGGCCCGGCCAGGAACGGAATGGTGCGTCGGCGAACTCGGCTGTGGCGCGCAGGGTCTGCGGAGCCATGGCGGCGACCAGCAGCTGTACGCCATCGCCGCCGGCCACGGCGGTGGGCAGCGGCGGCCGGGCGATGACGGAGGAGCCGGCGAAGGAGACCTGCTCGCCGTCGAGGGCCTGGTTGAGGACCTCCAGCGACTCCCGCAGCAGCCGAATGGGCGGCGGATACTCCAGCCCGTACGCGGGTTCGAGCAGGCCCCGCACCCCGAGCCCGACGCCGAGGGTGAAGCGGCCGTCGGTGGCGGCCTGCGCGGTCTGCGCCAGGGAGGCGATCACCAACGGGTGCCGCGAGTAGAGCGGCACGACGGCGGTGCCGACCTCGATGCCGGGCACCTCCCGCCCGGCCAGGGCCGCGAGGCTGATGGCGTCGTGGTCGAACAGTTGGGTGAACCACACGGACGTCAGCCCGGCGGTCGAGGCCTCCCGCGTCTGTGCGATCAGCTCGTCGACGATGTTCTTGGCGTGCAAGGCATCCCCGGCCGGCAGCACGGCTCCGATGGTCATGGTGTCCTCCTCAGCCGGCGAGTTCGGCGTGGCGCAGGTGCGGGGTGGTGGCCCAGTCGACGACGGCCAGAGAGCGCTCGGCCAACTCCTGCCAGCCGATCTCGCCGAGCCGGTCGAACATGCCCAGGGCCAGCCCGATCCGGGCGGAAGCCTCGGCGTAGCGGTGTTCCCGCAGGTCGAGCTCGCCGAGCAGGTACTGCATGGCGGCCTCGCCGAGCCGGTCGCCGATGCGTAGCGCCGCCCGCAAAGCGCATTCGTTGCTGTCGCGCCAATCGCCGAACATCCGTTGGGCCCCAGCCAGATCTGCGATGGCGACGGCGAGGTTCCAGCAGTGCTCGACGGCGTCGACCGAGGCGGCGTGGCGCACGGTGTCGAGCAGGGCAGCGCGTTCCTGCCCGTACCAGCCGGTCGGGTCGGCCAGCGCGGCCGTCTCGACCGGCCACCGGGAGGCATCGCCGCGCGTGCCGAAGCCTTGCCGTAACCGGGCCTCGTCGGCCAGTGCGAGCCAGGCGCCGAACAGGCGGGACAGGTAACCATCATTGTCTTGCACGGCAAGGAGTTCACGGGCATGGATCCGCGCCAGCTTGTGCAGACGGTAGCGGGTGCCGACGCCGGAGCCAGTGACGTCCACCAGCCGGGCGTCGACGAGCCCCTCCAACGCGTCGGCGGCGGTCACGGTGTCCAGGTCGAGCAGCGGGGCCGCCACCCAGGACGCGAAGCTGGCGGTTTCCAGTGAACCCAGCCGGGCGAACAACTTCCGCGAAGCCTCGGACAGGGCCGCAAACCCCCGCTGGAAGCTGGCCCGCACCTGCGGGTCGAGGTCGTCGCGAAGCCGGGCGACCAGATGCGCGAAGGTCCAGTGTGGACGGGCCGCGAGCATGGACGCCGCACGGCTCAAGGCGAGTTGCAGACCGCCGCAGAGGTCGACGACCTGGCCGGCCTCGGCCATCTCGGCCCACACGCGGTCCCGCCCGACCATGGCCGACAGCAGCTCGATGCCGTCCTGACCACGCAGCACATCCAGCTCGAACACCGAGGAACCCGGCAGCTGGGCGATCCGCGCCCGAGTGGTCATGATCAGGCGACTCGACGCGGCACAAGGGACCAGGGACCGGATCTGGGCCAGATCGTCCACGTCCTCGACGATGGTCAGCACGCGCCGGTCGGCGATGGCGCTGCGGTACAGCGCCGCCCGCCCCTCGACGTCGGCCGGGATGGCAGTGAAGCCCAGGGCCAGCAGGAACCGTTCGAGCACGTCGGCCAGGTTCTCGGTCATGCGGGCGTACAGCTGCCCGTCGGGGAACTGCTTGGCCAACGAGTGCGCGGCCTCAACGGCCACGGTGGACTTCCCGACGCCGCCACGCCCGGTGATCACGGCCACCAACGGGCCCTGATCATCGGTCAGCTGAGCCCGGAGGGCCATCAGCACAGCGCCGCTGCCGGTGAAGTACGGCACCCGCGCCGGCAACATCCGCGGCACCGAACCCGTCGAAGCGGCGGGCTTCGACGCCGGCTCGGCGTGGCCGTTGAGGATGTCCTGGTGCAGTCGACGCAGCTCATCGCCCGGTTCGAGGCCCAGTTCGTCCACAAAGGTCTGCCTCACCGCGCGGTACGCGGCCAGCGCCTCCACGCGGCGGCCGCAGCGGTGCAGCGCGGTCATCAGCTGGCCGACGAAGCGCTCCCGCAGCGGGAACTCCTCGACCATGGTGGAGATCTCGCCGACGATCTCGTTGTGCAGGCCCAGTTGCAGCTCGGCGTCGAAGCAGTCCTCGAACGCCTCCACCCGCCGCTCGGCGATGCGCACCTGGTTGGCCCGCACGGTGCCGCTGTCGACGCCGGTCAGCGGCTCCCCACGCCACAACGCCAGCGCGGATCGGAACGCCTCCCGCGCGGCCTCGGGCTTGGCCGCGGCCAGCTCGGCGCGGCCCCGGCTGACCAGGTCCTCGAAGACGTGCAGATCGAGCTCGGCCGGGGCCAGTTCGATCGTGTATCCCAGGCCGCGCACCCGGATCCGCTCGCCGACGCCGGCGGTCACGAACAGCCGGCGCAGCGCGGAGATGCTGGTCTGGATCTGCGCCCGGGCGGTGGCCGGCGGTGTGCCGCCCCACAGCGCGTCGAGCAGGCTTTCCAGCGGCACCACCCGATTGGCGTTGAGCAGCAGCATGGCCAGCACCACCTGCTGGCGGCGCGCGGTGACTCGGGCGGACCGGACCTGGAGCAGCCCGAGCATCCGGAAACTTGGCGTCATCGTCTCCACTTGGACTCCCCCAGAACGTGTGCCGTGCCGCCGACGAGCACCTCGCGCGGCGGCGGATGGCCGAGGAACGCGGTCGGGCTGGCGGTCAGCCCGTACGCCCCGGCCTGGAAGATCGCGATCAGGTCACCGACCTCGGCGCGGGCCAGCTCGACCTTGTCCCCCAACAGGTCGAGCGGCGTGCAGAGGCAGCCGACGACGGTGACGGTCTCCACAGTGGACTCCGAGGTGGCGACCGTGAGCGGATAGTTGCGTCGGATCTTCTGGCCGAAGTTGCCGGACGCGGCGAGCTGGTGGTGCAGACCGCCGTCCACGACCAGGAAAGTGGTGCCCCGCGAGTGCTTGCGGTCCACCACCCGGGTCACGTAGACGCCGGCCTCGCCGACCAGGTAGCGGCCGAGCTCGATCACCACGCGCGCGTCCAGCTGGCGCAACGAGGTGTCGACCAGCTTGGCCAGGTTCTCACCGATCGGCGCGAGGTCGAGGGCGTTGTCGCGGGCCGAGTACGGGATCCCGAAGCCACCGCCCAGGTTGACGTACCGAACGGGCGAAGGTGCGAGGGAGACCAGCCGCAACACGAGGTCGACCGTCGCCCGCTGGGCCTCGCAGATGCTGTCGGCGCGGAGGTTCTGGGAGCCGGCGAACACGTGGAAGCCGTAGAAGTCCAGGTCACCGAGCTGCGCCAGTACCGCCGGCACCTGCTCGGCGTCGATGCCGAACTGCTGAGCGCCGCCGCCGAGGGTCATGCCGGCGCCGCGCACCGAGAAGTCGGGGTTCACCCGCAGCGCCACCCGGGCTCGAATGCCCAGCCGTGAGCTGACGTCCTGCACGCGGCGAAGCTCGGTGATCGACTCCAGCTCGACGGTCACGCCGGCAGCGACGGCTTGGTGCAGCTCATCGGTGGTCTTGCCGGGGCCCGCGAAGCTGATCCGGTCGGCCGGCATGGTGGTGTCCAGGGCCAGTTGCAGCTCGCCGGCGGAGGCGACGTCGAAGCCGTCCACCTCGCCGCTCATGTGGTGCAGCACGGCGGGCATCGGGTTGGCCTTCACCGCGTAGCTCAGCGCGATCTCCGCCGGCAGCGCGGCCCGCAGCGCGGCGACCCGGCCGCTGAGCAGGTCACGGTCGTACGCGAAGAACGGCGTGCCGCCGACGCGGGCCGCCAGCCGGTCCACCGGCATGCCGCCCACGGTCAGCACACCGTCCACCCGGGGGAACGTGTTCGACATGGCACCCCTCGATCGCTTGCCGACTCAACTTCCGATCGAGACTGTGTCAAGCGGGGGCCTCCACCCACATGGGTAGCCCCTACCCATATTCGCCGGGCGGGTAGGGGCGCCCCCAGGGGACCCGCCGGTGTCCACTAGTTGCCGGCCTTTTCCGGCCTCCGCCGCCGCCTTGTCCCGGCCGTTGCGGGCAACGCACGATCGGCAGCGAATTTCCCCTCTCGTGACGGCGGTGAGCGAATGACTGGCATGGCTGCAAACGAGCCGATCGCCGTGGTCGGAATCGCGTGCCGGCTGCCGGGGGCGGCCGACCCCGAGCAGTTCTGGCGGCTGCTGGACGCCGGCGTCGACGCGATCACCGAGCCACCGAACGGCCGCTGGCCTGGTGCGACCGAATTCCGGCGCGGCGGTTTCGTCGCGGATGTGGACCGTTTCGACGCCGACTTCTTCGGCATTTCGCCGAACGAGGCCGCCGCCATGGATCCGCAGCAGCGGCTGGTGCTGGAACTGTCGTGGGAGGCGTTGGAAAACGCCCGGATCGCGCCGGATTCGCTGCGCGGCGAGGCCGCCGGCGTGGTCATCGGGGCCATCAACGGGGACTACGCGCTGCTGCACTCGAAACTGGGGGCCGGCCCCCATTCGCTCACCGGCACCCATCGCAGCCTCATCGCCAACCGGGTGTCCTACCTGCTCGGGCTGACCGGGCCGAGCCTGGCCGTGGACAGCGGGCAGTCGTCGTCGCTGGTCGCCGTGCAGATCGCGTGTGAGCAGCTGCGCCGCGGGTCGTGCACGGTGGCCCTGGCCGGCGGCGTCAACCTGAATCTGCTGGCCGAGACCACGGAGGCGATCGCCGAGTTCGGCGCGCTGTCGCCCGACGGCCGCTGCCACACCTTCGACGCCCGCGCCAATGGGTATGTGCGTGGCGAGGGTGGCGCCGTCATCGTGCTGAAGCCCCTGTCCGCCGTGTCTGACGGCGATCGGGTGCACGCCGTGATCCTCGGCGGCGCCGTCAACAACGATGGCGGCGGGGAGGGGCTCACCGTCCCCCACGGTGCAGCCCAGCAGGAGGTCATTCGCCTCGCCCACGCCGCCGCCGGTGTTTCGCCGGCCGAGGTCGGGTATGTGGAGCTGCACGGCACCGGCACCCGTGTCGGCGACCCGATCGAGGCTCACGCCCTGGGCACCGCGCTGCACGCCGATCGCACGCTGCTGGTCGGCTCGGTGAAGACCAACATCGGGCACCTTGAGGGCGCGGCCGGGATTGCCGGGCTGCTCAAGGTGATCCTCAGCATGCGGCACGGCGTTCTGCCGGCCAGCCTGAACTTCGAGACGCCGAATCCGGATATCCCGTTCGGGGAGCTGAACCTGGATGTGGTGCGGGAGAGGCAGTCCTGGCCGGACGGCCGCCGGGTCGCGGGTGTGAGCTCGTTCGGGGTGGGCGGGACCAACTGCCATCTGGTGGTGGCGGAGGGGCCTCGAGAGGAGGCACCGGCCTTTGAGTTCGGCGGTCCTCTCGTCATCACCGCCCGCTCTCCGCAAGCCCTTCAGGCCCAGACGCAAACGCTTTCGTCCACTATGGACGCCAATGTCGCCTACTCGCTCCTGCACACGCGGACCCAGTTCGAGCACCGCACAGTCGTTCTCAATCAGGAAGGCGCCGTAACGGGCAAGGTTTCGCCGGGTTCGACCGCCTTCGTCTTCCCGGGCCAGGGCGGCCAGTGGGCGGCGATGGCCCAGGGGCTGCTGGACGAGCCGGTGTTCGCGGACAAGCTCGCGGAGTGCGCTGAAGCGCTGAAGCCGTTCGTGGACTTCGATGTGTTGGAGGTTCTGCAGAACGGCGGCGATCTCAGCCGGGTGGACGTGGTGCAGCCGGCGCTGTGGGCGGTGATGGTGTCGCTGGCCGAGGTGTGGCGGGCCGACGGCGTCACCCCGGCTGTGGTGCTCGGACACTCTCAGGGCGAAGTGGCTGCGGCCACGGCGATCGGGGCGTTGTCGCTGGCCGACGGGGCAAGGGTGATCGCCCTGCGGAGCAAGATCGCGGGACGGCTGACCGGTGGCGGGCTGATGTCCGTCGGGGCGCCGGCCGAGTCGCTGACGCTCCCGCCCGGTGTGACGATCGCGGCGGTGAACGGGCCGAGGTCCGTCGTCCTGGCCGGGCCGGCCGAGGAATTGGCCGGGTTGCAGGAGCGCCTGGTCGACGTCCGGACGAAGATCGTGCCGGCCGCTTACGCCTCCCACTCCCCCGCAGTTGATGAGCTCCGTGAGGAGCTGCTGCCGCTGTTCGCGGCCGTCCGTCCACAAGCGACGGATGTCACGTTCATCTCCACCGTCACAGGCGAGCCCCTGGACACCCGCGAGCTGGACGCCGACTACTGGTTCGCCAACTTGCGGCAGCCTGTTCGATTCATCGACGCGACTAAAAGGGCACTCAATGACGGCGTCGGCCGGTTCATCGAGTGCAGCCCGCATCCGTTGCTGCTCACCAGCATCGACGAGACGGCGGACGAGGCCGGCCGCGAGGTGGCGGTGATCGGCACGCTGCGCCGTGACGAGGGCAGCCCCGACCGAATCCGCCACGCGCTGGCCGAGGCCTACGTCGCCGGCGCGCCGGTGGACTGGAAGATCACCGGCCGCAAGGTGGACCTGCCGACGTACCGGTTCCAGCGGGAACGCCACTGGTACGGCGAGACGGCCGAGGCGCAAACGGTTGCGCCGACCGGTGACGTGCGGGAGATGGTCCTCGCCGCCACCGCGCAGGTTTTGGGACACAAGGACGCGACGGCGATCGACGCCACGCGCCCGTTCAAGGAACTCGGGTTCGACTCGAACTCGCTGATGCGACTGCGCGCCCTGCTCTCGGCACAGAGCGGGCGCAAGCTGCCGACCTCGCTGCTCTACGACTATCCGTCCCCTCAGCGGCTGGTCGAGGCACTGCGCACGAGCGGTGAGCCGGCACAGGTCGCACCTCAGCGGGTTCCGGCGCCGGCACAAGCGCCAGGGTCGGACCCGGTCGCCGTGATCGCGATGGGCTGCCGCTATCCCGGCGGGGCCAATTCGCCGGAGGAGTTCTGGCGGCTCATCGCATCCGGTGCCGACGCCGTCACGCCGCTGCCGTCCAACCGCGGCTGGGATCTGGACGCGTTGTTCGACGGCGCGTGCGTGACGCGCAACGGTGGTTTCCTGCACGACGCCGACACTTTCGACGCCGCCTTCTTCGGACTGAGCCCCCGCGAGGCCCTGGCCATGGAGCCGCAGCAGCGGCTCATGCTGGAGGTCTCCTGGGAGGCGATCGAACGAGGCGGTCTGGACCCGGCCGACCTGCGCGGCTCGTCGACCGGGGTCTTCGTCGGCGCGATGGCCATGGACTACGGCCCGCGCCTGCACCAACCGACCGGTGTCGTCGACGGTCACCTCATGACCGGCACCGCGCTGAGCGTCGCCTCCGGCCGCATCGCCTACACCTTCGGCCTCACCGGGCCGGCGCTGACGATCGACACCGCCTGCTCGTCGTCGCTGGTGGCGATCCAGCTGGCCATGGAGTCGTTGCGGCGCGGGGAATGCTCGCTGGCGCTGGCCGGCGGCGCGACGCTGATGGCCAACCCCGGCAATCTCGTCGAGTTCACCCGCCAGAACGGCCTCTCGGTCGACGGGCGGGCCAAGGCCTTCGCTGACAACGCCGACGGAACGTCCTTTTCGGAGGGTGCCGGCGTCCTCCTGCTGGAGCGGCTGTCCGACGCCGAGCGCAACGGGCACCAGGTGCTGGCCGTGATCCGCGGCATCGCCGTCAACCAGGACGGCGCCAGCAACGGCCTCACCGCGCCCAACGGCCTGGCTCAGCGGCAGGTGATCGGCAAGGCGCTGGCCGACGCCGGTCTGTCCACCGCGGACGTTGACGCGGTCGAGGCTCACGGCACCGGCACGGCCCTCGGCGACCCGATCGAGGCCAACGCCATTCTCGCCACCTATGGCCAGAACCGGCCGGCCGACCGGCCGGTGTGGCTCGGCTCGGTGAAGTCCAACATCGGTCACGCCCAGGCCGCCGCCGGCGTCGCCGGCGTGATCAAGATGGTGATGGCCATGCGGCACGGCGTGTTGCCGCGGACCCTGCACGTCGACCGGCCTACGTCCAAAGTGGAGTGGGAATCGGGCAACGGCCGCGTGCTGACCGAGTCCGTGCCGTGGCCGGCCGGCCCCCGCCGGGCGGCGGTGTCCAGTTTCGGTATCTCCGGCACGAACGCGCACATCATCGTGGAAGGCGTCGACACAACCGAGCCCACGCCCGGCGACGGTCCCCTGCTCTGGGTCATCTCCGCCCGCAGTGAGAAGTCGCTGCGCCGGCAGGGTGATCGGCTGGCGGCATTCGCCGAGGCCGGCGACCTCCACGCGGCGGCCACAGTGCTGGCACGCAAGCCGTCCTTCGCTCATCGGGCGGTGGTTGTCGCCTCCTCCCGTGACGAACTGCGCGAGGCACTTCAGGCCTTGGCCGACGGCGAACCGCATCCGGCGCTCGTCACCGGCGAGGCAAGCCTTGAAGTGACACCGGTGTTCGTCTTCCCTGGTCAGGGCGCGCAGTGGGTCGGCATGGCGGTGGAACTGCTCCGCGAGAACGAGACCTTCGCCGACGAGCTGCGCCGCTGCGACGAGGCCCTGCGGCCGCACACGGGCTGGTCGGTGATCGACGTCCTGACGCAGGGCCGGCCGACCCTCGACGGCACCGACGTGGTGCAGCCGGTGCTGTGGGCGCTGATGGTGTCGCTGGCCAAGCTGTGGCGGTCGATCGGCGTCGAGCCGGCGGCGGTCGTCGGCCACTCGCAGGGCGAAATCGCCGGCGCAGCCGTGGCGGGGGCGTTGACGCTCAACGACGCCGCCAAGATCAGCGCCCTCCGCGGGCAGATCGTCGGAGCCCTGGACGGCACGGGCGGCGTGCTGGCGGTGGGACTGCCGGCGGACGAGGTCCGCGAACGGATCGCGCCGTGGCCAGGGAAGTTGTGGGTGGCGGTGGACAACGGCCCGTCGGCCACAGTGATCGCCGGCGACCTTCAGGCCATCGATGAGTTCGTTGCCGCGCAAGGCGAAGACGTGCAGCTCCGGCGCACGCCCGTCGCCTACGCGGCCCATACTCCGCATGTCGAGGCGGTCAAGGACGAGCTGCTGCGGCAGATCGGAACCATCGAGCCCGCCGAGGCGACGATCAAGATCTGCTCCACCTGTCACGGTGACTTCATGCCGGGCACGGCGATGACCCCCGACTACTGGTACCGCAACCTGTCCGAGCCGGTCAGCTTCGACACGGCCGTGCGGAAGTTCCGCGAGCGGCCGCTGTTCATCGAGGTCAGCCCGCATCCGATCCTGGCCGGCGCGGTGCGGGAGATCCTGGCCGACGAAGGCGTGGACGGCACGGCCGTGGGCACGTTGCGGCGCCACGAGGGCGGCCAGCACCAGTTCCTGATCGCCGCCGCGACCGCGTACACGCAGGGCGCGCCGGTGGACTGGCCGAAGATCGTCGGGCCGGTGACGTCGCACGTCGACGTTCCCACCTACGCCTTCGACCGGCAGCGATTCTGGCTGCACACCACCGAAGGCGGTGGCCACCCGCTGCTCGGCGACGCCGTCCCGGTGGCCGACACCGGCGGCCGTCTGTTGACCGGCAAGATCTCGCGCCACAGCGCGCCCTGGGTTGTCGATCACGCCGTCAATGGCACGGTCCTGTTGCCCGGCACGGCCTTCGTCGACCTGGCGCTGACCGCCGCCGACGGCGACCAGGTCGAGGACCTGACCCTGCACGCCCCGCTCATCCTGCCCGCCACCGGTGCCGTGCAGCTCCAGGTCACGGTCGGCGGCGAGGACAACGGCCGGCGCTGCATGGCCATCCACTCCCGCACCGACGGCGACTGGATCAAGCACGCCTCCGGAGTCCTGAGCGACGGCCCCCGCATCGCCGGCCGCCTCAACGCATGGCCCGTCGGCACGCCGATCGACCTCACCGACGCCTACGACCGGCTCGCGGCCAGCGGTTACGAATACGGGCCGGCGTTCCAGGGCCTGCGGAACGCCTGGCGCGACGGCGATGACTACCTGGTCGAGGTGGCGGTCCCGGACGCCGGCGACTTCACCGTGCACCCAGCGTTGCTGGACGCCGCCCTGCACATCCTGGTGCTCGATGCCGACGAGTTGCAGCTGCCGTTCTCCTGGTCCGGGGTCTGGTTCGAGGGCCGCGGCGTCGATCGGTTCCGCGTGCGGCTGAGCAACGGATCCCTGGCCATCTATGACGAAACCGGCGCGCAGATCGGTGGCGTCGAGTCGTTGACCCTGGCCCCGGCGCCGAAGGGTGGCGTCACCACGGCCGAGCTGTACCGGGTCGACTGGGTGGAAGCCGAACCTGCCGGTCAGGCCTCGCTGACGGTTGCCCGACAAGGCGACCTGAAGGGCGTGCTGGCGCAGGTGCAGCAGTGGGTGGAGAAGGACACCGACGAGCGACTGGTGTTCCTGGCCGATCCGTCCACCTTGGACGGTGGCAAGATCTGGGGACTGGTCCGTTCGGCGCAATCGGAGCACCCGAACAGGTTTGTGCTGGCCGACTGCGCCGAGGACGAGATTCCGACCACCGACGAGCCGCAGTTCGCCGTTCGTGACGGCAAATTCCTGGTGCCACGGGTCGTTCGGCACGTCAACACCGAGTCCACCATGGACCTCGGCGGCGGCACCGTGCTGATCACCGGCGGCAACAGCGGTCTCGGTGCCCTGATCGCCCAGCACTTGGCGTCGAAGGGCGTCACGGACCTGTTACGAGTGTCGCGAAGCGGCGGCCCCGGCGGGGTGGCCTGCGACATCTCGGACCGCGCCCAGCTGACCGAGCTGATCAAGGGCCGTCGCATCACAGCGGTGATCCACGCGGCCGGTGTCCTCGATGACGCCACCGTCGCGGAGCTGACGCCGGAGAAGCTGGACACGGTGCTCAGGCCCAAGGCCGAGGCGGCCTGGCTGCTGCACGAGCTGCTGCCGGACCTCAAGGCGTTCGTGCTGTTCTCCTCGGTCGCCGGCGTGCTCGGCAACCCCGGCCAGGGCAACTACGCCGCCGCCAACGGATATCTCGACGCGCTGGCCACGCACCGGCAGCGCCTGGGGCTGCCGGCGACCTCGATCGCCTGGGGCCTGTGGTCGCTGCCGACCACGATGACCGCGCACGTCAACAAGGTCGCGTGGGTGGCGCCGCTGAGCGTGCAGCAGGGCATGGACATGTTCGACGCGGCGATCGGCTCTCCGCACGGCCAGCTCATCGCCGCCCGCTGGAACCGTGAAGGTGATGACGTTCCGCCCGTGCTGCGCACGCTGTTCAAGCCGCGTCGGGTCGTCACGGTCGAGGCCGCGCCCACGCGGTTGGACACCGAGTCGATCTTCCGGCTGGTCCGGGACAACGTCGCGGTGGCGCTGGGACACCGGTCCGGCGCGACCGTAGACCCGGACAAGCCGCTCGGGGAGCAGGGGCTCGATTCGCTGACGTCGGTCGAGCTGCGCAACAAGCTCGGCGCGGCAACGGGTCTGCGGTTGCCGGCGTCGCTGGTGTTCAACCATCCGACGGTGACCAGGCTGGCCGCGTACCTGGCCGGCGAGCTGGCGCCGGCCGAGCCGGCGCCCGAGGACCTGCTGCGCGAAGCGCTCGACCGCATCGATCCGTCCACTCTGGACGACGATCACCGCGAGCGGCTGGCCGCCGTGCTCCAGGAGACGCTGCGTGTCCTGTCCCCCGACGCCCTCGGCCTTGATCTGTCCTCCGACGAGGAGATCTTCGCCTTCATCGACACTCAGCTGTGAAAGGGAATCCCATGGCCGGCGAGGACAAGCTCCGCGAGTATCTCAAGCGGGCGACGGTCGACCTGGCGAACGCGCGCCGCCGGCTGGCGGAGGCTGACGCGAGGGAGCACGAGCCCGTCGCCGTGATCGGAATGTCGTGCCGTTTCCCGGACGCGCCGGACGTGGCGTCGTACTGGGACATGCTGCGCGAGGGCCGGGCGGCGGAGATCACCGACTTCCCGCGCGGGCGATTCGACCACGACCCGGCCGCCGAGGACAACACCCTGTACCAGCCCAAGACCGGGGCCTTCCTGCCCGACGTCGCAGGCTGGGACGCGGAGTTCTTCGGCTTCCCGCCGCGTGAGGCGCTGCGCATGGATCCGCAGCAGCGGCTGCTGATGGAGCTGGCGTGGGAGGCGATGGAGGACGCCGGCACGCCCCCGAAAACGCTTGCGGGCAGCCGAACCGGTGTGCTGCTGGGGTTCTCCGACGCGTTCCAATATGGACAGTTGGAGCACGACCGCGAGGGCATCGACGTCTACACCGACCCGTACATGGGCCAGGGCAGCCTCGGCAGCGTCGTCGCCGGCCGCATCGCCTACCACTTCGACCTGCACGGGCCCACGTTCTCCCTCGACACCGCCTGCTCGTCCTCGCTGGTCGCCGTGCACCTGGCCGTGCAGGCCCTGCGCAACAACGAGTGCGACTACGTGCTGGTCGGCGGCGGATACCTGGCCCTGCACGAGTTCCTGTACATCTACAGCTGCTCCAACGCCCTGCTGGCCGACCGCTGCAACACTTTTGACGCCGGCGCCAACGGCTACATGATGGGCGAGGGCGGCGGCATGGTGCTGCTGACCCGCCTGTCCGACGCCGAGCGCAAGGGGCATCGTGTCCGGGCGGTCATCCGCGGCAGCGCCGTGAACCAGGACGGCCGCAGCAACGGGCTCACGGCCCCGAACCGCAGCGCCCAGGTCGACGTGATCCGCCGGGCCCACGCGGCGGCGCAGGTGAAGGCCGAGGACATCGCCTTCGTCGAGGCGCACGGCTCGGGGACCTCGCTCGGTGATGAGATCGAACTCGGGGCGCTGAACGACGTGTTCGGGCGGCGCGGAACGCCGCAGACGGCGGGGGCAAGCGTCGCGACCGAGCTCGGTGGCGCGACCGGGGCGGCGAAGCCGCTGCTGGTCGGGGCGGTCAAGACCAATGTCGGCCACACCCACACCGCCGCCGGCATCGCCGGCCTGATCAAGACGGTCCTCGTCCTCGAGAACGGTGTGGTGCCGCCGAACCTGAACATGTCCGAGCCGGCCGAGGCCGTCGTGGCCAGCAACACCGTACAGCCGGCCACGGCCCTGACCGAGCTGCCGGGCGGCGCGATCGCCGGGGTCAGCTCCTTCGGCTGGTCGGGCACCAACGCGCACGTCATCCTCGAAGCCGCCACGAAGCCTGCCCCGACCACAGCCGCAGGACCGGAGCTGCTCCCGGTTTCCGGGGCCTCGCAGAACGCTCTCCGAGACCGGTTCAAGGCTCTGAGCAGCACAAATACCGAGCTCGCCGACCTGGCCCACACGCTTCAGGTCGGCCGCACACACCACGAGTACCGCCGCGCGGTCGTGGCCACCGATGCCGCCGATGCCCGGGCCAGGTTCGGCACGGCCGAGCCGGCAGTCAAGGCGGGACACGAAAAGCCGAAGGTGGCGTTCCTGCTGCCCGGTGTCGGAGACCAGTACCGAGGGCTCGGGAAAGCGCTCTACCAGCACGAACCGGTGTTCGCGGCGGCGGTGGACGAGTGCCTGCAGATCGCCGCCGACCGCTGCGACGTGGACCTCCGCGAGATGTTCTTCGCCGAGCCGCCGACCGAGGTGCAGGTGCCCTCGCTGTTCGGCGGCGGCCCCTCCGACGACGTGATGGACCACGCGGAGATCGCACACCCGTTCCTGTTCACCGTCGAGTACGCGCTGGCCAAGCTCCTGGACCACCGCGGCATCAAGCCCGACCTGCTGGTCGGCTACAGCCTGGGCGAGTACGTGGCGGCCTGCATCGCCGGCGTCTTCACGCTGTCGGACGCGCTCTGGGTCGTCACCGAACGGGCGCGGCTGATCGAATCGGCGCCGGCCGGGCGGATGCTCGCGGCGGCGGCCGGCCCGGAGCAGCTCGGCGACCTGCCGGTGGACATCGCGGCGTTGAACGGCCCGCAGATGACCGTCCTCAGTGGATCCCCGAGCGACATCGAGAAGGTCTCGCAGCAGTTGCGGGCCAACGGGATCGCCAACCGGACGCTGCGCAGCGCGCACCCCTTCCACTCCACGCTGTTGCAGCCCATGCAGGACAAGCTGGCGGCGCTGATCGCCACCGTCGAGCGCAACGCCCCGAGCATCACGATCATCTCCAATGCCGCCGGCGTCGAGCTGACCGCGGGGCAGGCCACGGATCCGCAGTACTGGGCCGATCACCTATGCCGGCCGGTCCGCTTCGCCGAGAGCGTCCAGAACTTCGCCGCCGACGCGTACGTTGAGCTCGGCCCCGGCCAGACCCTCGGCGGCCTGGTGCGCCAGAACATCACCACCCGCCCGACCATCCTCGGCACGCTGCCGGCCCCGTGGCCGGCGGTGGACCGGCCGGAGGAGAACGTCAGCGTCCTGGAGACGTGCGGGCGACTGTGGGAAATCGGCGTCGACCTGAACTGGACGGCGTTCAACCGGGGCGGTCGGCTCGCGGAACTGCCGCCCTACCCGTTCCAGCGCACGCGCTTCTGGCCGCAGGCCAAGGAAAAGACGCCGACCGCATCCAACGGCCTGCTCTACAGCCCCATCTGGCGCACCGACCTCACCCGCCCCGAGCCGGCCGAGCTCGCCGGCACGTTGATCGTGTTCGCCGACGACGCCGGCATCGGCGGCCGGCTCGCGGACATCGCCGAGGCCGCCGGCATGCGGGTCGTCGAGGTCGCGCCGGGCACCGGACGTCGACGGGACGGCCGGCGCGTGGTGATCGACCCGACGGTTCCCGAGCTGTACCGGGAAATCCTCGCCGCCGAAGGCCCGGTGCAGGTCGTGCACCTGTGGAGCCTGCTCGCCGACTCCCCTGACACCGCCATCGCCCACGGCTTCGACACACTGTTGCTGGCCGTGCAGGCACTCGCCGGCACCGCCAAGGAGCACGGCGTCCGCCTGCTGACGGTCAGCTCCGGGTCGTCGGAGATCATCGGCAGCGACACCCCCACCCCGTATCGGTCGATCGTGCACGGCCTCGGCCGCGGCGTCCGCGCCGAGTACCCGGGCCTGAGCTGGCGCGGCATCGACCTCGCGCCGGAAACCGACCCGCTCGAATCCGCGAAGAACCTGGCCGAAGAACTCCGCCGTGGGCCGTGGGCGTATGAAGACGCGGCCGCCGAACCGGCGCTGATCGGCTGGCGCAACGGCCGCCGCTGGCTCAAGGGATACACCGAGATCACGCCGTCCGGCGAGCCCGGCTGGGCCGGCGCCTACCTGATCACCGGCGGCACGAAGGGCCTTGGGCTCCGTCTGGCCCGGCACCTCGCGGCCAGCGGCGTCCGCAAGCTGGTCCTGGTCAGCCGGACCGGCGGCGACGTCGAAGACATCGACGCCGAGGTGTTGGTGATCAAGGCCGACGTCAGCGACCCGGACCAGTTCCGCAGGGCCCTGCGGGAAGCCCAGGAGCACTTCGGCCCGCTGGACGGGATCGTGCACGCGGCCGGCGTCCCCGGCAGTGGTCTGGCCCAGCGGCAGACCCTGGACGAGGCGCATGCCGTGCTGGCCCCGAAGATCCGGACCCTCGAACCGTTACACGAACTGATCACCTCGGCCACACCACCGAAGAAGGTGATCCTGTACTCCTCGGTGTCCACTGTGCTCGGTGGCCTCGGCGAAGGTGACTACTGCGCGGCCAACACCGTGCTCGACGCCTACGGCACGGCACTGGCGTCCATTTCGGACACGCAGGTGATCACGGTCGTCTGGGGCCACTGGCAGTACGACGCCTGGCAGGACGGCAGCGAAGCTGTCGCCGACCGCGCCGCCTACCGCCGGCGCAACGGCTTCAGCGACGCCGCCGGCCTCGTGATGCTGGACAAGATCGTCGGCGGCACCAGCGGCACGGTCGTGGCGATGCGCCAGCAACTGCCGGCGGCGCAGCGGGAATGGACCGCGCTGAGCAACCTCGCCGACCTCGTCGAGACGGCCGCCGTGCCGGAGTCGACCCGGTTCCCGAGGCCGCCGCTGCGCACCGACTACGCCCCGCCGCGCACCGACCTGGAGACCACGGTCGCCGAGATCTGGGGCGAGTTCCTCGGCATCGACCGGATCGGTGTGCACGACCCGTTCTTCGACCTCGGCGGCACGTCGTTGGTCGGCATGGCCATGGTGGCCGCCATCGAGAAGGTCGTGGGTAAGGCGATCGCGCCGGCCGTGCTGTTCGCGCATCCCACGGTGGCCGCGTTCGCCACCGAGCTGACCGCCGATGACCAGGCCAAACCGGCGGTCGGGGCATCCCGGGGCGAGCGCAGAAGGCGGGCGAGGCAGCGGTGAGAACGGACATGGCGACAGTGAGCAAGAGCCCCGCGAGGCGGCAGCGTACACCCCGGAGGGGGACAGCATCGTGAGCGACGAGATCCAGAGCACCGACATCGCGCTGGTCGGCATGGCCGGCCGTTTCCCCGGCGCGGCCGACGTCGACGAGCTGTGGGCGACCATTCGCGCCGGCCGGTCCGGCATCCGCAGGTTCACCGATGACGAGCTGCGGGCCAACGGCGTCTCCCCCGACCTCGTCGACGATCCCGCCTACGTCAAGGCGGGCGCGGTGATCGACGGCATCGCCGAGTTCGACGCCGACTTCTTCGGGATCAACCCGAAGGAGGCGCAGATCCTCGACCCTCAGCACCGGCTGCTGCTGGAGCACTGCTGGCACGCGCTGGAGGACGCCGGCTGCGACCCGGCCCGTTTCGACGGCGCGGTCGGGGTTTTCGCCGGCACGGCCTGGAGCACGTACCTGATCAACAACCTGGTGCCGGCCGGGGCCGCCCGGGAGATGGGCGACATGGCGTTGGCCCTGGCCAACGAGAAGGACACCCTCGCGACCCGCGTGGCCCACCTGCTCGGGCTGTCCGGGCCGGCCTTCGCGATCCAGAGCGCATGCTCGACGTCGCTGGTGGCGGTGTGCGTGGCGGCCAGCAGCCTGGCCAACTTCGAGTGCGACCTCGCGCTGGCCGGCGGCGTCTCGCTGGCCGTGCCGCACGAAGTCGGCTACCTGTACCAGGAAGGCGGCATCGCCCCGCCGGACGCCGAGTGCCGCGCGTTCGACGCGTCCGGCCTCGGCGCCCCGCTGGGTGGCGGCGTCGGTGTGGTTGCCTTGCGGCGTTTGGAAGACGCCCTCGCCGACGGCGACCGGGTGTACGCGGTGCTGCGCGGCTGGGCCGTCAACAACGACGCCGGCCGCAAGGTCGGCTTCACCGCCCCCGGCGTCGAGGGCCAGGCCGCGGTGATCGCTGAGGCGCTGGCGGCGGCCGGCCTTGAGCCGTCGGACATCGATTACGTGGAGGCGCACGGCACCGGCACCGCGCTGGGCGATGCCTCGGAAATCGCTGCCCTGCAACGGGTGTTCCACGGTGAGAGCCTGAGAATCGGCTCCATCAAGACCAACGTGGGCCACCTCGACCGGGCCGCCGGCGTGACCGGCCTGATCAAGACGGCGCTTTCCCTGCACCACGAGGAGATCCCGCCGACGCTGAACCTGGAGACCCTGAACCCCCAGCTCGCGGCCGGCCGGGCCGACCTGGACGTGGTGACGACGGCACACCCGTGGCCTCGCCAGGAGCGGAAGCGCCGCGCCGGCGTGAGTGCCTTCGGCATCGGCGGCACCAACGCCCACGTGATCGTCGAGGAGGCGCCGGTCGTCGTCCGTGAGCCTTCCCCGCGACCGGAGCTCCTCGTCTGGTCGGCCCGAAACGCCCAGGCGGCCGACGAGATGGGCACACGGCTGGCCGATCACCTTGCCGTGACGGAAGACTCCCTGGCCGATGTCGCGAACACGTTGCAGGGCGGGCGGTCGGTGTTCCGCCATCGCCGGATCGTCGTCGCCAACGACGCGAAAGAGGCGGCCGACAAGATCCGTGACGGCGAATTCCTGACCCGCCACGACGGCCGCACCGACCGCGGCGTGGCCTTCCTGCTGGCCGGGGCCGGCGAGCAGTACCCCGGTATGGCCCGGCACCTGTACGAGTCCGAGCCGGCGTTCGCGATGGCCATGGATGCCTGCATCGAGATCATCGGCCTCGCCCCCGTGCAGGACATGCTCCAATCGCGCCGGGCCACTTCCAACGGCCTCGCCCAGCTCATGGGCCGCGCCACCACGGCCCCGCAGGACGCCACCGATCGCCTCCACCCGGCCCTGTTCGCCGTCGAATACGCGCTGGCGCAACTGATCCGGTCCTGGGGTGTGGAGCCGTCCGTGCTGGTCGGTTACAGCCTCGGCGAGTACGTCGCCGCCTGCCTGGCCGGCGTGTTGTCGCTGGAGGACGCCCTGAAGCTGGTCGTGCACCGGGCGAAGCTAATCAACGCCCTCCCCGGTGGCGAAATGGCGGCGGTCCCCCGCTCGGCCGAGGAACTCCGACACCGGCTGGACGGCGTGGACATCGCCGCGATCAACGGCCCGGACCTGACGGTCGTGTCCGGCGCGTCCTTGACGGAGTTGCGGCGGAAGCTGGCCGAGGACTCGATCCCCTGCCGCCCGCTGTCCACGACCCACGCGTTCCACTCCCGCATGCTGGCCCCGATCCGGGACGAGCTGACCGAGTGGATCAAGGCGAACATCACGCTGCACGCCCCGACCATCCCGTACGTCTCCAACGTCACCGGCGAGCCGATCACGACCGCTCCCGCTCCGGAGTACTGGGCCGAGCACATGTGCGCCCCGGTGCAGTTCGACCGGGCCGTTGAGACCATGCTGGCCCAAGGTGATCTGGCGTTGGTGGAGATCGGCCCCGGCCAGTCGCTGGGCGCCATGGTCCGCGGCCATCGCGACTGCCAGCCCGAGCGCTGGCCGCTGATCGTCGCCACGCTGCCGGCTTCCGACGACCGCCGCGGCTCGGTGCTGGCCGAGGCCGCCGGACGGCTGTGGCTGACCGGCGTCGCCATCGATTGGGCCGGATACCAGGGCGATCGCGAACTGGGCCGGGTTGGCCTGCCGCAGTATCCGTTCCAGCGCCAGCGGTACTGGATCGACGCGCCGAAGCCGGTGATCAGGGACAACGTCGAACTGCTCACCCAGAGCTGGCTACCGGCACATCCCGGTGACGCGGCCGAGCCTGCGCAGTTCGTGATCATCCCGGACGCCGGCGGAGTGGGTGAGACGCTGACGGAACTGCTGTGCCAAGCCGGCTTCGACGCCGAACTCAGCGGCGGTGACCTGTACGGCACCGTCGTCGATCTGTCCGCTTTGGACGCTGTCGACGAGGTCGCCGCGGTGACGGCCACGGCCAGGACGTTGAGCACCGGCGCGGACCTGACCGTGCTCGTCGTGACGCGAGGCGGTCAGGCCGTCGGCGAACCGGTGTCGCCGATCCAGGCGGCCATCGCGGCGCTGCCCGTGGTCGCCAACCAGGAATACCTCAACCTGGACGCCCGCAGCATCGACCTCGACCCCGCGTACACGGTGATCGAGGCGGCGCAAGCGCTTGCCGCCGAGCTGACCCGGCCCACCGAGTCCGTGCTGGTTGCGCACCGCGGCGACCGCCGCTACTCCCCCGCCTACGAACCCGTGACCGTCCACGCTGGACAGACCGTCAAGCGGGGTGGGACGTATCTCATCACCGGTGGCCTCGGCACGGTCGGACGTCAACTGGCGCAACACTTCGTGGACGCCGGGGCGCGGGTCATCGTGACCGGCCGCAGCGGCGGCGAGATCGAGAACGCCGAGGTGCGGTCGATCGACGTCACGGACGTCGACGCCATGCGCGCCCTGTTCGAGCAGGGCCGGATCGACGGCGTCGTGCACGCCGCCGCCTCGGCCGGCGTCGACCAGCTCCTGCCGTTGGCACAAAGCGGCGAATCCGTTGTGGCGCAGCACTTCAGTGCTAAGGTCGAGGGCGCACGGGTGCTGGCGACGGTGATCGCGACGCTACCCGAAGTGGACCGCCCCGACTGGTGCGTCCTGTTCTCCTCGACCTCGTCCGTGCTCGGCGGCATGACGCTCGGCGCGTACGCGGCGGCCAACGCGGCGCTGACCGCCTTGGCCCGCAACGAGAACTGGACCTGCGCCGCCTGGGACACCTGGCCCGGCACCCTCGACCGGCTGGACGGCCGGATCGGCGCCACCATGGCCAAACACGCGATGACCCGCACCGAGGCATTGACGGCCTTCGACCGGGTCGTCACGCACGGCGGCCAGCTGGTGGTCGCCGCCGGCGGTCTCCAGGACCGGCTGCCGGTCAGGACCGCCACGCAGACGCTGCCCCGGCAGCAGACCACGAGCAAGCGATACCCGCGACCCGAGCTGCCGCAACCGTTTGTGGCGCCCGGCGACGACAACGAGCGCGCCCTGGCCGACATCTGGTCGTCCGTGCTCGGCGTGGAGCCGGTCGGGTCGCGCGACAACTTCTTCGACCTCGGGGGCAACTCGCTGATCGCGCTGCACATGCTGGCGCTGGTCAGGGAACGCCTCGGCGTCTCGGTCCCCACGGCGACGCTGTTCGAGCGGCCCACCGTGCGGGCGCTCGCCGCACAGGTCATGGACACCAACACGGAAACGGAGCAGTCATGGCAGTGATCGGTGTGGTGGGCGCGGGTGTGATGGGCATCGGCGTCGCGCAGAACGTGGCCACCGGCGGGCACGACGTCGTCCTCGTGGACACCAGCGAGCAGGTCCTGGCCGACGCGCGGACCGCGATCCACCGCAACTGCCGCCTGTCCCGCATGATGGGCGGCCCCACCCTCGACCCGGACGAGGTGCTCTCCCGCATCACCACCGCCGTCGGCCTGGACGCGCTGACCAAAGCCGAGCTGGTGATCGAGAACGTCACCGAGAACTGGGAGGTCAAGCGCGAGGTGCACGCCGAGCTGGACCGCGTGCTGCCGGCCGACACCGTGGTGGTGGCCAACACCTCGGCCATCCCGATCACCCGGATCGCCTCCGTGGGAACGCATCCGGAGCGGGTCGTGGGCGTGCACTTCATGAACCCGGTGCCGGCCAAGCCCGTCGTCGAGCTGATCCCCGGCTTCCACACCACGCCGGAGACCCTCCAGCGCACCCGGGACCTGTTGGCCAGCATGGGCAAACGCTGGGTGGACGTGAAGGACGCGTCCGGCTTCGTTTCCAACCGGGTGCTGATGCTGACCATCAACGAGGCGGCCTACCTGGTGCACGAGGGCGTGGCCACGGCCGAGTCGGTGGACGACGTGTTCCGCGGCTGCTTCGGGCACCCGATGGGGCCGCTGGAGACCGCCGACCTGATCGGCGTGGACACCATTCTCTACAGCGTCGAGGTGCTCTACGAGCACTACGCGGACAGCAAGTACCGGCCGTGCCCGCTGCTCAAGCAGATGACCGACGCCGGACTGCACGGCCGCAAGAGCGGCCGCGGCTTCTACACCTACAACAACTGAGGGGCAGCGACATGGACACCACGGCACGGATTCTCGCTTTCATCACCAACCGCTTCCCGCAGGCGGAGATCACCGACACCGAGGACATCTTCTCCCTGGGCTACATCAACTCCCTGTTCGCCATGGAGCTGGTCATGCACATCGAGAAGGAGTTCACGGTCACCATCCCCAACGACGAGCTGCGCATCGACAACTTCCGCACCGCCAAGGCGATGACCGAGCTGGTGGACGGCCTGCGGTCCGCGGTCGTCCGTTAAGGAGCGTGACATGACCCAGCAACTGGCCCCCACGCTCGACCGGGCCTACGCGCGGTCCTTCGTGGACTCCGAGATCAGGCCGGAGGCGGACGCCTGGGACCGGGCCGGCGCGATCCCGGAGGAGCTGCTGGACCGGATCGCCGACGCCGGCCTGTGGGCCCCGTTCCTGCCGGTCGAGATCGGCGGATCGGGCATCGGCATGGTGACGCTCGGCGAGATCCACGAGGAGGTGGGCCGCGGCTGCTCGTCGGTGCGCAGCCTGCTCACCGTGCACACCATGCTGTCCTGGGCGCTGCAACGCTTCGGCACCGCCGCCCAGATCCAACAGTGGGGGCCGGCGCTGGCCACCGGCCGCACGCTCGGCGCGTTCTGCCTGTCCGAACCGGGCGCCGGCAGCGACACCGCGGCGATCACCACGACCGCCGTGCCGCACAAGGGCGGCTGGCTGCTCAACGGCCTGAAGAAGTGGACCACCAACGGGCAGCGGGCCGACCTGTTCCTGGTGTTCGCCAAGGGGCCGGCCAGCACCATCGCGCTGCTGGTGCCCAGCACCGCGCCCGGCGTGCTGGTGAACCCGATCGACGACATGCTCGGCACCCGGTCGTCGATGCTGGCCGAGATCGCCTTCTCAGATGTCGAGCTGGGACCCGAGGCCCTGTTGGGGCCCAGTGGTTTCGCTTCGGGCATGGTGCTCACCGGCACGCTGGACCTCGGCCGTTACAGCGTGGCCGCCGGCTCGGTCGGCATCATCCAGGCCTGCATCGACGCGTGTTCGGCCTACGCCGCCGAGCGCCGCGTGGGCGGCACCGCGCTGCGGGATCTGCCGTTGATCCAGGCCAAGCTGTCGGACATGGTCACCGATGTGCGGGCCGCGCGTCTGTTGCTGGCCGAGGCCGGCCGGCTCAAGGACCGCGGTGACGCCGCCACGATCATGGCCACGTGGATCGCCAAGTACTTCGCCTCCACCGCCGCCGCCCGGCACGCGTCCGAGGCGGTGCAGGTGCACGGGGCCAACGGATGCAGCCCGGAGTTCCCGGTCGGGCGCTTCTACCGTGACGCCAAGGTCATGGAGATCATCGAGGGCAGCACCGAGATCCAGCGGATGACCATCGCCGCCGAGGCCTACCGGAAGTGGGAGCCGTGACCGCCGAGCTATTGGCCAAGCCCGTCCAGGGCAAGATCAAGTGTGTGGTGTGGGACCTGGACAACACGCTGTGGGACGGCGTGCTGCTGGAGGACTCCGCCGTCACGGTCCGACCGTCCGTCGTGGACCACATCCGCCGGCTGGACTCGATGGGCGTGCTGAACTCCGTGGCCAGCAAGAACGACCACGAGGCGGCCATGGCCAAGCTGGCCGAGCTGGGCCTGGCCGACCTGTTCCTGTGGCCGCAGATCTCGTGGAACGCCAAGTCCTCGTCGGTCGAGCGCATCGCGGCCAAGCTCAATCTCGGGCTGGACGCGTTCGCCTTCGTCGACGACCAGGAGTTCGAACTGGCCGAGGTCGGCCATGCGCTGCCCCAGGTGACCTGTGTGGACAGTGCCGCGATGGACGAGGTGTTGTCCCGCCCGGAGTTCCGGCCGCGGTTCGTGACCGACGAGTCGGCCCAGCGCCGCGGCATGTACCAGAGCCAGCTGGCCCGGGACGAGATCGAGTCCGACTTCGTCGGCACCAGCGAGGAGTTCCTGGCCAGCCTGGGCATGACCTTCACCATCGCCCCGGCCCGGCGGGAGGACCTTCAGCGGGCCGAAGAGCTGACCGTGCGCACCAACCAGCTCAACTCCACCGGTCGCACGTACTCCTACGACGAGCTGGACGCGCTGCGGGAGTCGCCGGACCATCTGCTGCTGGTGGCCTCGCTGACCGACCGCTTCGGCTCGTACGGGAAGATCGGCCTGGCCCTGGTGGAGAAGGACTCTCCGGACTGGCGACTGAACATGATGCTGATGTCGTGCCGGGTGATGTCCCGCGGCGTCGGCACCGTCCTGCTTGGACACATCATGGGCCTGGCCCACGCGGCCGGCGCCGGGCTGCGGGCCGACTTCGTGGAGACCGGGCGGAACCGGATGATGCAGATCACCTACGCCTTCAGCGGCTTCCGCGAGGCCTCCCGCGACGGCAAACACGTCGTGCTGGCCGCCGACCTGAGCCAGATCCAGCCGCCGCCCGGCTACGTCGTCATGGAGGTCGTCGAGTGACCGCCACTGTCGGTCACAGCCGCTGGCTGCCCTTTCCGGACACGGAGGGCGGCCTTCGGCTGTACTGCCTGCCGCACGCCGGCGGCTCCGCCTCAGCCTTCCGCCCGTGGATCGGCCGGATTCCCGGCGTCAGCGTGCTTCCCGTGCAGTATCCCGGCCGGGAGACCCGGCTGCGGGAGACCCCGCACGTGGATATCCCTTCCCTGGCCTCGGAACTGGCCGAGGCGCTGCTCGCTGACGCCCAGGACGCTCCCTATGCGGTGTACGGCCACAGCTTCGGGGCGTTGACCGCTTTCGAGGTGCTGCACGTCATCCGAGGCCTGGGCGGGCCCATGCCGTCCCACCTCATCGTGTCCGGGTTCTCCGCCCCGCAGTCCGAGGACTTCGCCGACGACGCCGTGACCGACGAGGAGATCATCGCCCTGCTGCGGGATCTCGGCGGCACGCCCGAGCAGTACCTCACCGACCGGAGGATACTCAAGATGATCATGCCGCCGCTGCGCGCCGACCTCACCGCCAAGGTCGCCTACCGCTACATGCCCCGCCCCGAGCTCGATGTCCCCATCCTGGCGCTGGGCGGCATCGAGGACCAGCAGGCCACCTACGACTCCATGCGTGGCTGGGCCGACCAGACCACCGCCGGCTTCGGCCTGCACCCGTTGAACGGCGGCCACTTCGCCGTGCTGGAGCAGCCCGAGGAGACCCTGCGGGTGATCGCCGGCGCGCTGCGCCGATCATGACCACCTGGGGAAAACGAATCACCTTCGCCGCCGGCGCGGCCATCGCGCTGGCGGTTTCCCCTGGGCGTGCTGGCCTTCCGGAACGAGTCACACAGCCTGGCTTCGTCGTGGACGTGCTGAGTCCGTCAAGGCCGTGACGAACGCGTGCGGGTCGTCGGCCGTCATGTGCAGCCGGCCGACAGGCCCCACCGGTTTGTCCCGAAAGGACAGTTCGACGGCCGGATCCAGTTCCAGGGTCACGGTCGTCTCTCCGCAGCAGAAGGTGGCCTCGTCGCCGTCGACGATCACCCGGCCGGGCTTGGCCTCGGGCCGGCGGTTCGGGCGCGCGGACAGGATCGCCTCGCGCGGCACCACGAACTCGGCCAGGTAGGCATAGCGCAGCCGCAGCTCCGTGTCGGTGATCCGGTGCGGCAGCACGACCATCGAGCCGTAGAAGCCGAACGCCCACAGCATGGCGTAGACGTCCAGGTCGAACAGCGCCCAGATCCACCACCGGCTGCCGAAAATGGCCAGCAGCACCGCGTGCATGCCGAGCGACTCGAACACCAGCAGGGCGATGAACACGATGACGAGCGGCTTCTTCTCGCGGTTGTAACGGAAATGGCCGGGTGTGCCGCCCGGATGTCGGCGCAGGACCCATCGCGCCAGGCACACCAGGACTCGCGGCTCGTACAGCACGATTCTGGCCACCCGGCGCGGCATCATCTCGCCGAGGCGCCGCTCGGCCGCGAGCCAGCCGTCCACGCCGCGCGCCCGTTCCCGCCGCACGTCCCGGACCGCGACTGCTGTTCGGATCTTTTTCATGCCGTCAACGCTGCACCATGACGTCACGAGAAGGTCAAACGCGCGCTCCCCGGTTCGGGAAGCGCGCGTTCGTCGTCAGGCGTCACACGAGGTGGCTGCGGCCCCAGCCGTGCGCGAGGCGGAACGTGGCCACGGCGCCGCAGATCAACCCGATGACCAAGCAGATCACCCCGGGTTGCAGGGTGCCGACCACGTCGCCCTGGACGGCGGAGCGCAGCATGGACAGGCCGTAGGTGCCGGGCGAGAAGGTGGTGATGGCCTGGGCCCACGGCGGCATCAGGTCGACGGGCAGGATGGCGCCGCCGATGGAGCTGATCAGCAGCGCGCCGACGTCGCAGGCGACGAACAGGTCGCCGCGGCTGCGGACGATGGTGGACAGCATGGCCCCCATGCCCAGCAGGGCGAAGCCCCACACGCACATGGCCAACGTGAGCAGCCCCAAGGACTTCGGGAACGGCATGCCGACCACGGCCCAGCCGAAGACGATCAGCACGGCCTGCTGGATGAGCAGCACGAAGAACACCGGAAGGGCCTTGCCGATGAGCAGCTCGGCCCGGGCCGCGCGGCTGGCGCGCAGCCGGTCCCAGGTGAGCCACTCGCGTTCGACGAAGATCGAGTTGGCCACGATGGACATCGCGAACACCGAGAACATCATCAGCTGCCCGGTGACGGCCTGGATCGAGCCGTAGTCCAGCGCCTTGGTGTACAGGGGCTGGAACATCACCATGAACACCATGGGCGCGACCAGGTAGCTGATCAGCTGGGACGGGTCGCGCAGCCGCAGCAGCGAGTTGTACTTGATCAGCGCGCCCGCCCGGATCAACGGCTCGGGAACGCGCAGGGTGTCAGTGGACATCGGAGACCGCCAGGGAACGGTAGAGGTCGTCAAGGTCGGGGTTGCGCAGTTCGACGGACTCGACGGTGCCGCGGGCCTCGGCGAGTACCGCCATCAGCGCGGCGGTCGGATCCGTTGTGGCGCGGTGGTATTCGTGGTCGGTCGTGCGCACGCGGACCTCGCCGGGCAGGCCGTCGAGCAACTCGGCGCTGCTGCCGCGGGCGATCACCTTGCCGTGCGAGGCAACCGCGAGACTGGCCTTGAGATCGGCCAGTTCGTTGAGGTAGTGCGTGGTGTAGACGATCGCCGCGCCTTCGGCGGCCCGCTGCTTGACGACGTCCAGCAGCGCCTGCCGGGTCTCGGGGTCGGCGCCGGCGGTCGGCTCGTCCATGAGCAGCAGCTTGGGCCGGTGGATCAGCGCGGTCGCGGCCTGGGTACGCCGCTGCTGGCCGCCCGACAGCAGACCGGCGCGGCGCTCCAGGAAGCTGGTGAGCTGCATGGCCGTGGCCAGTTCCTCGATCTCGGCCTTGAGGGCCTTGCGCCGCAGGCCGGCCAGCCGGCCGTACAGCTCCAGGTGCTCGCGCACGCTCAGCGGCCGGTACAGGGCGATGTGCTGCGGCGAGATGCCGATCTCGCCCCGGGTCTCGTGCGGCGGCACGCCGTCCACGAGCACGGCGCCGCTGTCCGGCCTGAGCAGCCCGGACACCATGTCCACGAAAGTGGTCTTGCCGGCGCCGTTGTGGCCGACCAGCCCGCAGATCTCGCCGGCGGCCACGGACAGGCTGAACCCGTCCAGCGCCTGCACCTCGTCGTACTTCTTGGTCAGGTCGGTGGCTTCTAACACGACAGCTCCTTGGCCAGTAGGTGCCGGTCGAACTTGCCGTTGACCGACCTGGGCAGCTGGTCCCGCACGTCGACGCGGTGCGGAAGCATGTACGCCGGCAGCGCCTCGGAAAGGGCTTTCCCCAGATCCCCGGCGCCGCCGAGCAACGTCACGACGAGCACGATGTGCTGGCCGAGCCGCTCGTCGTCGACGCCGAGCGCGACCGCCTCGCCGACGAGGCCGGTCGCGTAGGCGGCCTCCTCGATCTCCGTGGGGCTGACCCGGTAGCCGGAGGTCTTGATCATGTCGTCGCCGCGGCCGACGAAGTACAGGAAGCCGTCCTCGTCCTGGTACACGGTGTCCCCCGACCAGACGGCGATCTCGCTGCCGTAACTCGTCGGCAGGGGACGGAATCGCTCGGCGGTACGCACCGGATCGCGCCAATAGCCTTGCGCCACCAGGGCTCCGCGGTGCACGAGCTCGCCGGACTCACCGGGTTCGCACGGCGTGCCGTCCGGACGGACGACGAGGATCTCGGCGTTGGGAATGGCTTTGCCGATGGAGTCCGGCCGGCGATCGGCCTCGGCCGGGTCGAGGTAGGTGGAACGGAACGCTTCGGTGAGCCCGTACATGAGGTACGGCTCGGCGGCCGGGAAGATCTCGCGCAGCCGGGCGAGGGTGGCGCGGGGCATGCGTCCGCCGGTGTTGGCGAAGTAGCGCAGGCTCGCGGTGGACTCCGCCGGCCAGGTCTGCGTGACGAGTTGCAGCCACAGCGGAGGCACGCAGGTCAGGCCGGTCACGCCATGCTTGGCACACAGCTTCACGATCTCGCGGGGCAGTAGGTAGTTCACCAGCACGAGGTGCGCGCCGACCAGGAACGACGTGGTCAGCTGGCTGAAGCCGGCGTCGAAGCTGAGGGGCAGCGCTGCCAGCACGACGTCGTCGGCGCGCTGCTTGAGGTAGCTCGCCACGCTCTCCGCGCCGGCGAGGATGTTGCGGTGCGACAGCACAACGCCTTTGGGGCCGCCGGTGCTGCCGCTGGTGTACATGATCGCGGCGACGTCCTGGTCGATGACAACAGGTGTTGTCGACGGCTCGGACTCACTCAGCGTCCGCCACTGCTCGGAGCCGAACACCACCACCGGGATCTCCGGCGACGCGTCACGGACCGTGTCCAGGCGCTCGGCGGTGGTGATCACCAGGCGGGGCGTGCAGTCCTCGATGACGTGGGCCAGGTGCCGGGCCTTGAACAGCGGGTTCACCGGCACGAAGGCGGCCCCCGCGGCGGAGATCGCCATCAGGGCGACCACCGTGTCGATGCGCTTCTCCGCGTACACCGCGACCCGGTCGCCCCGGCGCACCCCGAACCCAGCCAGGCCGGCGGCCAGCCGCGCGACCCGGTCGGCCAGTTCCCGATAGCTCAGCGTGGCGTCCTTGAAGGTCAACGCCGGGCGGTCCGGGTCCCCATGGCCGAGGAGTTGATCGACCCGGACCTCACGCATCGCTGAACTGCCCCGCGGGCACGAGTTCGGCCACCGTGGCCCACAGCGAGCCGGCGGTCGCGAAGGTCTCCTCCGTGATCAGCTCGTCCGGCAGCTCCAGGCCGAAGGTCTCCTCCAGGTCGGTCAGCAGCTGCACCAGGCCCATCGAGTTCAGGCCGAGCGCGGCCAGGTCGTCGGCGGCGGTGAAGTCCTCGTTGACCGCGTAGGGCAGGTGGGCCAGCAGGGTCTTGCGGAAGGAGCGCGGTATGTCCATGGATTCCTCACTCGGCTGCGGGGTCGGGCTGGACGCTTCGCCGAGTCGACCATGTGCCTCGCTCACGCCACCATCACCGCGCCATCACCGGAGCAGTGGCGCGTCAGTAGTGGCGCGAGAAGATCGTTTGACACCGTGGATGTCGCTGAGCACAAGGACTGGGAGGCGACATGTCCGTGGTTACCCTGGGGCCACTGCCCGTTGTCGACGGTGTGCCCGACGACCGTGAGGCGGAGGTCTACCGCTACGCCGTGCGCGTCGGCGAGATCATCTCGCCGGAGCGGGCCGCCGCCGACCTCGCGCTGCCCATCGCCGAGGTGTTCGCGGCCGTGACCCGCCTGGTGGAGCTGCACCTGCTGCGCACCGACGGGTCGACCGGCCGGTACCTGCCGATGGATCCCGAGGTCGCGGCGACGCTGCTGATCTCCCCCATCGAGCGGGCCATGTACCAGCGGCGGGAGCTGGCCGACCGGCTGCGCGACCGCATCGACTCCATCACCCGGCCGTCGGTCGACGTGAGCGAGCCCGTCGGCGCGATCGACAGCCTGGAGGGCGTGGCCGAGATCCGCGGGCTGTTCAAGCTGGCCGCCGAGGTCTGCCGGGACGAGATGGTCGTGCTGCGGCCCGGCCATGACGACGATGAGCTGCTCGACGAGCTCCTCGCTCCGTGCTACTCGGTGTTGGAGCGGTCGGTGTCCGTGCGGGTCGTGTGCCCGCACCGCAGCCGCGCCGGCTTCGCCTCCCGGGCCAAGGCCAAGCGTCTGATCGCCGACGGCGCGGAAATCCGCACTCTGAGCCAGGTTCCGCAGGCGGCCGTGGTCTTCGACCGCTCGCTGGCCGTCATGTTCAGCTTCGACGACGACATGCCCACCGCCCGCCGGGTCCGCGACCGCAACGTCGTGCGGTTCCTGCTGGACATGTTCGGGCAGCTCTGGGACAACGCCACCCCGTTCGCCTCCGAGGACACCGGCTACGCCGACGCCATCGACGACCTCCAGCAGAGCGTGGCCCGCCTGATGGCCCAGGGCCTCACCGACGAGGTCGTCGCCCGCCGCCTCGGCATGTCGGTGCGGACCTGCCGCCGTCACATCGCCGCGCTGCTGCAGAACCTCGACGCCGTCAGCCGTTTCCAGGCCGGCGTGCTGGCGGCGTCACGGCTGACGATGAGCGCTTAGGTCCTTCTGTCCCGATAGGAGGGCAACACGTCCGGTCCCGCGGTGCGGGTCGGTCCCACCGCCAGACATCGTGAACCAGGCCGCCCAGCCGGGTGACCCGTGACACATCGTTCACAACTTGATTGTGCACGATGTAATCGCCTACTGTTCTCGATGTCAGCGAGAGACCGAAGGAGACACCGAGATGAGCACCCAGCCGACCGTGATCCTCGTGCACGGCGCGTTCGCCGACTCCGCCAGCTGGAACGGCGTGATCGCCGACCTGACCGGCCGCGGCTTCCCGGTCATCGCCGCCGCCAACCCGCTGCGCGGCCTCGCCGCCGACGCCGCCTCCGTCAAGGCCCTGGTCCAGAGCGTCGACGGGCCCGTCGTCCTGGTCGGCCACTCCTACGGCGGCGCCGTCATCAGCAACGCCGCCGTCGACCAGGCGAACGTCAAGGCGCTGGTCTACATCGCCGGCTTCCTGCCCGAGCAGGGCGAGAGCGCCCTGGAGCTGTCCAACAAGTTCCCCGGCAGCACTCTCGGCGACACCCTGCAGACCGTCGCCCAGCCCGACGGCAACACCGACTTCTACGTGCGGCAGGAGCTGTTCCGCAACCAGTTCGCCGCCGACGTGCCCGCCGACCAGGCCGCCCTCATGGCCGCCACCCAGCGCCCCGTCACCGAGGCCGCCCTCACCGAGGGCTCCGGCGCCCCCGCCTGGCACACCGTCCCCGCGTGGTCGCTCATCCCCACCGGCGACAAGAACATCCCGCCGGCCGCCCAGCACTTCATGGCCCAGCGCGCCAACGCCACCGTCGTCGAGGTCCCCGACGCCTCCCACGCCGTCCTCGTCTCCCAGCCCGCCACGGTCGCCACCCTCATCGCCACCGCCGCCGCCTGACCCCCGCGAGTCACGCTCTGGGAACTGCACGGGAGGCATCAGATTTTTGCACGACATTCTCTCTAAGCACTAATTTGGTCATGGTAGTTTGATAATAGAATTCTGATCTGGTCACAATTAGGACGAAGGCGGATCTAAATGGGTGTATGTTACTGTAGCGTAAATGTTGTGCCAATTAGCACGCCACCGGTGGAGGGCCAAACCAGAAGTCGATACTCGGTGAGGGAATCATTTCGGTGTGCCGGAGAGCGTGACTCGCGGGGGGTCAGTCCGCCAACACCTCGATGATCGTGGACTGGAAGTAGGCGCCCTGGCCGATGGCGATCATCGCGCAGCGGTCGCCGGGGCGCAGCCGGCCGACGCGGTCGGCGTGCTCCATGGCCATCAGGGCGTCGGCCCCGAAGCTGTGTCCGGTCTCGGGCATCAGGTCCAGGCAGATCTTGTCCCGTGGGATGCCGGACTGGATGCTGAACGTCCGCCAGAACATCTTGTTGTTCAGGTGCGGCAGCACCCAGTCGAGCTGATCCAGGGTCATGCCCGCGGACGCCGCCGCCCGTTCGACGGTCTCGACGACCTGGGCGGAACACACCTTGGCGAACAAGGCGTTCTCCTCCTTGGTCATCCGGATGTTCCGATGGAACCGGGCATCCCGACCTCCGGCCCCTCCAAGGTAGCGGTAACGGGCCGACTGTCCGTTATGGACGATGACACCGGCGGCGCAGTCCCCGCTGACGGTGGTGCCGGCGATGACCCGGGCGTCGTCGCCGACGCTGCCCTGGTCGCCGCCGAGCACCAGCACCCGCTCGGAGCCCGAAGCCCCCGGCCGGGCCAGGTACATACGGGCGTACTCCACACCGCGCAGCACCGAGGCGCAGTTGATGTGCGAGAGGCCGTAGAACCGCGCATCGCTGAGGCCCAGGCGAGCCCGCAGCCGGTCCGGGAACTCCGCGCACAGGTCGGTCTCGGCCATCAGCATCGTGTGTCCATACAGGACGAGATCGGCGGTGCCGCCGGCCAGCGCGGCCCGACCAGCCTCGACGAGGACGTCCTCGTACGACTCGTCGGGTGCCAACGACGGGATGTCCCGCAGGCCGTAGACCTTGGTGAACATCTTGCGCTCGGTGACCGGCCGCCCGGCCCGCACCATGATGTCGTCGACCGGCTCCACCCAGCTCGGCAGCCGCACCGCCACCCGGGACAGCCCGACGCTCACAACCCGCTCCTGATCTGGGCGGTGAGCACCGGACGGTCGGTCTTCCGGTTGCTGTTCAACGGGAACTCGGCCAGGTGCTGGTAGTGCAGCGGGATGAGGTACCGGGGGAAGAATGTGCCCATCTCCTCCATGAGGTCGGCGGCCGGCCGCTCCTGGCCCAGGTAGAACGCGTACAGCTCGCCGTCCAGGGCGATGGCAACGGCGTCGGTGACGCCGCCCAGCCGCCGCAGGCCACTCTCCACTTCGGACAGCTCGACCCGCACGCCGTGGATCTTCACCTGGTGGTCGCGGCGGCCGAGAAAGGCCAACTCCCCGTTGGGTTCCAGCCGTGCGATGTCACCGGTGCGGTACCAGCGCCGGCCGTCGTGCTCCAGGAACCGGCCGGAGTCGTCACGCGGATCCAGATAACCGGGGAACATCTGCGGCCCGGTCACGCACAACTCGCCGGAAGAAACCCCGACGACCCCATCCGGGTCGACGAGGACATAGTCCAGGCCCGGGTGCATGGTGCCGATCAACACGATGTCGTTGACGCACAGCGAAGGCGACGTCACGGGATCCCACGTGTGCACGCTGCACGAGATCGTCAGCTCGGTGGGGCCGTACAGGTTCTCCACCAGCCCACCGGTCGCGGCCTGCCACTCGGCGGCGTCGTCGCGCAGCAGCGGCTCGCCGCAGAACACGGCCAGTCGCATGGACGGCATGCATCCCGGCGTCAGCTTTCCCATGCGCCGCACCAGGGAGATCACGCTCGGCGATGAACACCACACGGTGATCCCATGCTTGCGCACGAACTGCGGCACGGCCACGAAGGCCTGCGGCGGCATGCACACCAGCGTCCCGCCGCATCCCCAGGCGCTGAAGATGTCGAACATCGCCAGGTCGAAGGTCAGCTCGCCGGTCTGCGAGAACACGTCCGACGGACCGAAGCCGTAGCGGTCGTGCACGAACCGCAGGTAGAACTCGACGTTGCGGTGCCGCACCGGCACGCCCTTGGGCCGCCCCGTCGAACCGGACGTGAACAGGATGTAGGCGATGTCGTCGGGCTCGGCCGAGTGCGGGTGCTCCAGCGGCGGCGCGGTGGTCTCCAAGATCACGGGCGCGCCGCCGAGCGCAGAACCCAACTCCCCCAACAACGGCCGGCCGTTGTCGTCGACCAGCAGCGCGTCGAGGCCGGCGGCGGTGATCATGCCCTGGGTCCGCTCGGCCGGGAAGTCCGGGTTCAGCGGCACCACCGCGGCGCCGGCGTAACCGGCGGCCAGGATGCCGGCGTAGGCGAGCTCGCTGCGGCTGGCCAGCAGGCCGACACGGCGCGGCTGCGTGCCCAGGCGGGCGACCAGCTCGCCGGCCAGCGTCAGCGCGTGGTCGTGGATCTGCTGGTACGTATACGATTCTCCGGCCACCCGCAGCGCGACCGCCGTCGGGTTCCGGCGCAGACTGCGCAGGAACCAGCCGTGCAGCACGCCCTCGGTGGCGATGCTCCTGGTCATGACGTTCCCTTCCGCACGGCGGCGGCCACCGCGACGACAAGATCCACTTGATGGGTGATGGAGACGGCGATGTCACCGAGCCGCGCCGCGTCGGCCAGCTGCTCGGCCCCGCCGTGCAGGGTCACCGCGGGCGCTCCCCACTCGTCCGCGATCACCTCGATGTCCCGCCAGCGCAGGCCCTGCCCGAAGCCGCGGCCCAGCAGCTTGCAGACGGCTTCCTTGACGCAGAACCGGCCGGCCAGCCGCTCGGCGTGCCGCGCCGTGCCGGGCTCCCCCGCCTGCGCCAGCTCGCCCTCGGTGAACACGAGCCCGCGGTAGCGGCGGTGTTCGGCGACCCGGCTGAAGCGGGACACCGACAGCAGGTCGACGGCGATTTTCATGCCAGTTCCACCGCCGCGGCCTCCACGACCTGGGCCAGCAGCCAGCCCTCACGCAGCGGGCCCTTGGTGTGCAACAGGATCCGGTCGCCGTCGGCGACGTCGCCGGCGCTCAACGCCGCGTGCACGTCCAGCCAGCCGTCACATGCCCCGGCCCCGGTGAACCGCCACTCGACGTCCGAAAAGGACCCCGGGGCGCCCTCGCCCACGTCGAGAACCCGCAGCGGACCGGGTCCCTGCTGCACGCGCAGGCCCACGGTGGCGAAGCGGCCGGCGCCGACGCGGGCGTCGGCGAACACCGGCTCGTCGCAGATCAACACCGTTGCCACGGAGGGAACCGCCCAGTCCAGCAACTCGAACCCCACCGTGCCGCCGAGTTCGTCCAGGTGCGTGATGCCGATGTCGTCGCCGCGCCAGCCGAACTTCAGCACCATGCGCGCCAGCAGCGTGACCATCGGGTCGCGCAGCGGGCCGGAGCGGATCAGGAACAGCGGCTGGTCGTCGTCCGGCACGCCGACCGCGGCCAGCGCCAGGTCGCTCAGCTCGGGCAGATCCGAGTCGGCCGGGTTGACGACGATCAGGTGCTCCTGCGGGATGCCCTCCTGGATCGCCGCCTCCACCCGCTGTTTGGGCAGCAGGTCGTCCGGAAAGGCCGTCAGCGGAAGGTAGTCCGTGTGCGTCCGAACGGCCGCACATAACCGAGTGATACTCAGATCAGACATCTGCGTCTCCCGACTGGTAGCCGCGGGCCACGTGCAGGCGCTGAATGTTGCTGGTGCCGTCCATGAACTCGAAGGCCCGCACGTCCCGGGTCCACTTCTCCAGCAACGGATGCTCGATCAGGCCGGCCGGACCGATGGACGCGATGGCCCACTGCGCGGTCTGCTGGGCCATGCGCACGGCGCTGAGCTTGGACGCGCTGGCGAAGTAGCCCCGCTCCGGGTCGGCGTCGAGACGGGCCGCGGCCTGGAAGATCAGCTGCTTGCCGGCCTCGGCCCGGGCCAGCGCCAGGTCCACGCCGGGGGCGTTCTTCCGGTGCTCGGCCACGTATTCCGTGATGGCCATCGCGGTGCCCACGGCCGAGGCCGAGATCTGGATCCGCATGTTGTTCAAAGTCTTGACCGCGCCCCAGATCCCGCGCCGGGTGACCGGCAGGTGTTCGCCCAGCAGCATGTCCGCGGCCACCGGCACGCCGTCGAACTGAAGCTCGGACAGGTAGGCGCCACGCAGGCCGACCGTGTTCAGGCGCTGCGCCGTGAATCCCGAGGCCGGCACCTCGACCATGGCGGCCCGGATCGACAGCGCGGAACGGCCCGTGCGGCCGAAAACCAGGCCGATGCCACCGCGCGCGCCGTGGCCGATGTACCGCTTGGCACCGTACATCAGGTAGCCGCCGTTGCCGTCCTTCTCCAGCCTGGTGGTCATGTTGGTGGCGTCGCTGCCGGCCCCCGGCTCGCTCATCGCGAAGAACGTCCAGGTCCGGCCGCCGTGCAGGCGTGTGTAGAACTTCTCCTGCTGCGCCGGGTTGCCCAGCAGGCTGACGTACACGCCGGCCAGCGCCGGGCACGGGCAGGCGAACATGGTGGACATGTCGCCGCGGGCCAGCTCGACCATGCCGACGATGTCCTCCAGCACCGACTTCGCCTTCATCAGACGGAATCCGCCGGGAACGGACTCACGGTACTCCGGCGGCGTGTTGGACAGCCGGATCATGGTGTACACGGGCGAGTTGAAGTGCGACTCCATGTCGTCCGGGTCGGCGTCGATGGACAGGGCCCGGGAGCGCATGTCCTCGACGGCATCCCGGCAGTCGTCGCGCACGGCCCGCAGCTTCTCGTCGAGCTCGATCATCACGCCGCTCCCCTCCGGTCGATCCAGGTGTTGGCCACCAGCGCCGACACGTACAGCGCCCGCACCGGGTGGTCGGCGATGTAACCGGCCGCGCCGAACAGCTGCGTCACCTGCCAGCCCAGGTCGTCGAGCTTGGTGTGCAGGTCGGCCAGTGCGTCCGGGGCCAGCGGCACGGAGGCGTAGGCCCGGGCCATCTCCAGCTCGGCGGCGACGTCCCCGATCGTGCCGGTGATCAGCTGCTTGCGGATCAGGGGCTCGTCGCCGACGGTCCGCTCGGTCAGGTAGGCGACGGCCTCATCCAGCAGGCGGCGCACGGTGCCGATGCGCACCGCGGCCAGCAGCCGTCCGATCTCGGCCAGCGTGTAGTCCGCGGCCGGCCGCTCACCCGGGCAGGCCAGGAACACGATGTCCTCAAGGTCGGCCAGGCTGTGCGTGCGAATATCCGCACCTGCTGGCACGACCGCCTTCGGCACGGCGGCATGGGATCCGGGTGCGGCGGCGGTGACCTCGGTGCCCGACAGCGCGGCGGCCAGGCCGGCGGCCAGACCCTCGTCCCGCGCGATCCGCTCGCACTGCTCGAGAACAGTGCTCATGAGTCCTCCTCGACTTCGACGATCGCGGTGTGGAAGTACGCGCCCTGGGCCACCGAGACCAGGGCGCAGCGGTCACCGGGGCGCAGCCGGCCGGTGCGGTCGGCGTGGTCCAGCGCCATCAGCGCGTCCGCGCCGAAGTTGTGCCCGCACAACGGGATCAGATCCAACAGGACCTTCTCCCTGGGGATGCCCGCGCGGCGGCTCACGCTGCCCCAGAACATCCGGTTGGACAGGTGCGGCAGCACCCAGTCCAGCTCGTCCACGGTCATGCCGACCGCGGCGGCGGCCTTGTGCAGCGTGTTCACGGTCTCGTCGCAGCAGACCCGGCTGAACTCCTCGGCCTCCCGCGGCGACATCCGCATGTTCCGGTGGAACCGCAGGTCACGGCTGGTCACGCCGCCGAGGTAGCGATAGCGGCCGCGAGCCGAGACCGTGAGGCCGACGACCCCGTCGCCGCCGATGGCGATGCCGGGGATCACCCGGGCCACGTCGTGCACGCTGCCGTGGTCGCCGCCCAGCACCAGCACCCGGTCCTCGGGGTGGCGGGCCAGGTAGCGCCGGGCGAAGTCCAGGCTGCGCAGCACCGACGTGCAGTTCACGTGCGAGAGGCCGAAGAACCGACTGCCGGACAGCCCCAGCCGGGCCCGGACCCGGTCCGGGAATCCGCCGCGCAGCCCGAACTCCTGCGTGAGCATGGTGTGCCCGTAGAGCACCAGCCCGGCCGTGCCGCCGTCGAGGGCGGCCCGGCCGGCCGCCACGAACAGGTCCTCCATCTGCTCGTGGTCGGCCAGCGTCGGGCTCTCGCGCAGGCCGTGGATCTTGGCGAACATCTTGCGCTCCATGGCGTCCCGCCCGGCGCGCAGCAGGATGTCCGGCACCGGCTCGGACCGTCCCGGCAGCTGGACGGCCACTTTGGACAGTCCGATCGGCATCGTCAGACCGCGGCCTTGGCGAAGCCGTGCTGGATGTAGTCGGTCAGGCTGCCCACCGTCTGGAACACCTCGGGGCCCAGCTCGTCCGGGTCGATCTCCAGGCCGATGGTGTCCTCCAGCGACATCAGCAGCTCGATCACGCTGGTGGAGTCCAGCGCCAGGTCCTCGAACAGGCGGGACTCCGGCGACAGCTCGCCGACCTCCTTGTTCAGCACGGCCGACAGGGCGACACGCAGGTGGGCGACGATCTCTTCGCGGTTCATCAGGACTCCTTCTTGGTGTTGACGAGGATCTGGTGGCGGAGCAGGTCTTCCGCCTCGTCGCGGCGGCGCACCAGGTGCGCCTGCCCGCCGGTGACAAGGACCTCGGCCGGGTAGCCGTGGCTGAGGAACAGGCCGGGCGAGGCCGTCGGCCCGTACGCGCCGGAGTTGAGGATGCCGATCAGGTCGCCGGGCTTGAGCGCGGGCAGGTCGGCGTGCTTGAGGACCGAGTCGTTGGGCGTGCACAGCGGACCGGTGACGTTCCACGGCTCCGGCTCGCCGACGTCCTCGCGGCGGGACAGCAGGGCCGCCGGGAAGTTGCGCTTGACGAAGGAGCCGATGCCGACCGCCGCCATGTGGTGGTGGGTGCCGCCATCGGCGATGGCGAAGCGCTCCCCCATCGACTCCTTCACGTACCGCACGCCCATCACGTAGACGCCGGCGCGGCCGGCCAGGAAACGCCCGGACTCCATGACCAGCCGGGTCTCCGGGTGCGCGCCGACGAACTTGTCCAGCAGCGGGTTGATCTCGGTGGCCACGTCCACGGCGTCGATGTCCTGCTCGCCGTCGAAGTAGGCCACGCCGAGGCCGCCGCCGATGTCCACAGTGTCCAGTCGGATGTGGCACGCCTCGGCCACCCGCTCGGCCAGGTCCAGGATGTAGCGGGTGTTCTTGCCGACCACGTCCGCGTCCAGGATCCGGGTGCCCATGTACACCTGGATGCCGGCCACGTCCGCGTGCAGGTACTTGGCGGTGAGGTCGCCGGCCGCCAGCACCTGCGCCTCGTCGATGCCGAACTGGCGGGGCTTGCCGCCCATGGTCAGCCGCGACCCGCTGATCGCCAGGGCCGGGTTGATGCGCAGCAGAACCCGTTGGTACACGCCCCATTGCGCGGCGATGCGCTCGATGTGGTCGAGCTCGTCGAAGGACTCGCAGACGATGGCGTACACACCGGTCTCGACGCAGGCCCGCAGCTCGCACTCGCTCTTGCCGGGGCCGAGGAAGATGATGTCCTCCGGGGCAGTGCCGGCCTGCAGCACGGTGCGAAGCTCCACCAGGGAGGAGACTTCGGCGCGGGCGCCGCCGGCCTTCAGCGCGGCGTACACGCTGACGTTCGGGTTGGCCTTGAGCGAGTAGAAGATCTCCAGCTTCGGGTGCAAGGCCTTGCGCAGCCCCGTGATCGTGTCGGTGAGCACGTCGCCGTCGTAGACGTAGAGCGGGGTGCCGAACTGCTGCGCCAGCTCCTCGTATTCGATGCCCTGGATCTTCATGACTGGTTCCCCACCATTCTCTGCAGGCGTGCTTCGGCTTCCTGGCGCAGTTCCAGCGCCGCGTCGGCGCTCTCGGCGACGCAGATGGCGTACAGGCGGCCGTGGAAGCTGCCGTCGGTGGCGGCGGCGTTGAGCGTCGCGAAGTTGTTGACCAGCACGCCGGTGGTGCGGCCCTCGTCCAGCAGCAGCTCGCCGAGCGCGGCGGTGACCTCGGCGAAGGTGTGCACCCGGGACGGGCGCAGGCCGAAGGTGGCGGCGATGGCGTGCGCGCCGTCGGGGATGAAGCGCTCGGCGATCCGGCTCTGGTACGTGGACATGTTGAACCGGGCGTTGATCTCCAGGCACGGGTAGAGGGTTCCGTCGGTGGCGAGCATCGCGTCCACGCCGACGAGGCCGAAGAAGCCCTCCTCGTGCAGCGCCCTGCCGATCTTCTGCACGGCCTCCTGGAGCTCGGCCGCGGCGACCGGCGGCAGCTCGACCGGGAAGCGGTGGCCCTGGTGCACGCCGTCCTTGAGCACGGCCGCCTTCACCGTCTCGAAGCGCACGTCTCCGTTGCGGGACACCACGAACTGGTAGTTGAGGTCCTGGGCGTGCTCGATCCACGACTCCACGACCAGGTTGGCCGGCGCGTCCAGGCCGCGGCGCTCGATCAGCCGCAGCAGCCGGCCGGCGGCCTTCTCGTCGGCCACGACGACCATGCCGCGTCCCGACACGCCGAGGGATTCCTTGACGACGACGCGGCCGCCGTCGGCCAGCAGCTCGGTCAGCGCGGGGCGGAGCTCGCCGACCGTGCGCACGATCCGGCCCGGCACCTCGCGGATGCCGATCTCCGAGACCAGCTGGCGGCTGAAGATCTTGCCGTTGACCGCCTTGCAGGTCTGGGCGGTGGTGCCGGCCAAGGGAAGCCCGGTCTCCTTGGACAGCTCCTCCTCGGCCGCGGAGATGCCCAGCGGCATCAGGTAGGTGCGGCCGTCGGCCAGCTTGCGCAGCTCCTCCAGCAGCAGCGGGGAGTTCAGCGCGTCCTCGGTGACCATCAGCTCGGGGTTGCTGTTCTCGGCGTTGACGGTGCGGCCGGCGGCGGCGCCGAGGCGGCCCAGGTAGGCGGCGAACTCGTCGTCCATGGCCGCCTTGAGCACGACCACGTCGCCGGCGTCGGCCAGCAGCGCGCCCATCTCCTCCATGCGGTTCCGGTCGCGCCGGCGAAGGCGATGCCGGCCCCGGGCAGCTTCGGCTCCCCGACCGCCCAGCTCCGCTC
>NZ_KK037166.1:9601250-9602996 GCF_000568255.1 Kutzneria sp. 744 | reverse complement strand
GGGCGGAACGGGACGGGCAACCTCGGCGACAACACTTGTTGTCGGCCGGTCCGAGAACGTCGGCGCCTCGCCGGTCCGGAGCAGCTCGGCGTAGCCGCGCAGAAAGCGCTCCACGTCGTCACGGCCCATCACGTCGGCCATGGCCTGCAACGCCAGCGTCGTGCCGTCGCACCACTCGTAGACGCGGAAGTAGGTGTCGGCCCCGGACTTGGCCCAGCTGACCGGTTCCGCGTTCCAGACGAAGCGATCACGCCTGGCGCGGCAGGATCTCGGCGCGTAGTTCAGGAAGTTCAGCTCCGACTCCACGCGGGGCTCGCCGGCCTGGGCCACCAGCTCGATGACCAGGTCGTACGGCACATGCGCGTAGGCCATGGCCTCCTCGACCCGGGCGGCGGCGGCCTTGAGCACCTCGGCGAAGGTCCCGGCGGTGTCGATCACCACCAGCGTCGGGTAGGAGGCGCAGCCCAGCACGTTCTCGTAGCCGCTGGATTCCCGCTGGCTGGTGTACATCCGGAAGGCGACCCGCGGCTCGCCCGTGTAGGTGGCGACAGTGATCGCGTACGCGGCGAGGTGCACCGCCGACGGCCATACCTTGTGCTCGCTGGCGATCGCCCGGGCGATGGCCAGCAGCGACGGCACCGTGAAGGAGGCGGCGAACGAGCCTTCGGCCCCGGTGCGGCGGCCGGCGTAGATGTCCTTGGGCAGCCTCGCAGCGATGCGACGCCAGTGGTCGAGCGACTGCGCCGGGTCCAAGGTGGCTTCGTGGCGGGCCAGGTCGACCGGCTGATGCACGACCGGCGGCAGCTGGATCGGGCGGCGCGCGATCCGCGCAGCCAGCACCACATCCAGCTCGGCCGTGAGCGTGCCCAGGCTGACGTCGTCTAGCGACAGGTGGTTGAACACCAGGTGCAGCCGGCGCACGGCGTCGCCGTCGGCGATCACACCGGCGCGGATCGGCCACTCCTTGGTGATGTCGAACGGTTCCTCGGTCAGGCGCTTGATCAGCTCCGCCGGCCGGTCCCCCGCGACGTGCACGTCCGGCACGGCCGGCGGCTGCACAACCTGTTGCGGCCACGGCCGTGCGAGGAGGTCGTAGACCGTGCGCAGGATTTCGTGGCGGCGCACCAGGTACGCCAGCGCGGACCGCACGTGGGCGACGGTCGTGCCCTCGGGCACGGGGTGGTTGATCGCGATGTGCATGTCGTGCCGGGCATCGGCCGGCGTCTGGAGGTAGTGCAGCACGTGGTGCCGCTGCCCCCAACCCAGGTCCGCGCTCTTCGCGACCATCGTGACCTCCTCACGTCCGATAGCCAGATAGTGAGCCCAAAATTCGCGCCGCGGCAGTGTTCCGCAGTGTCATGTAGTTTCCGGGAAATAGCTGTCAGCACAATCCATTGACACCGACCGGTCCGACAGGCGAATCTTTTGGAGCCCCGCCGGAGCAGCACCGAGGCGAAGGCGGGGAAATCACATAAAACACCAAGGAATGAGGCGTGTACACGATGCCGAACACCAAGGCCGCGGTCAAGCAGTCCGTCAAGCAGAGCGTGAAGCAGTCCGTCAAGCAGTCGGTCAAGCAGTCCGTCAAGCAGTCGGTCAAGCAGAGCGTGAAGCAGTCGGTCAAGCAGTCCGTGAAGCAGAGCGTGAAGCAGTCGTGATGTGCGGCGGTGCGGCGGGTTGAGAACTCCCGCTCGTCGCACCGCCGATCTCGCCTCTCTTTCCGGGGGAATGCGCCGGCACGTTCCG
>NZ_KK037166.1:9594052-9601150 GCF_000568255.1 Kutzneria sp. 744 | reverse complement strand
CCTCAGGCGAGCCCGGAACTGACCGCCGTCACCGCGCGGCTGGCCGGCGTCCGGCTCGGGCTGACCCGGCGGCTGGCCGTGCGGGCCGTTGCGCACCTTTCCGGACGCACGGTCGGCGGTGAACCGACCATCGGCAAGCAGCTCGTGCAGGGCGCCCTGGCCGACGCGCACGTGGCGACCGAGGCCGCCCGCCGCACGCTCGCGGTCGCCGGCGATTGCCCCGACGCCGTCCGGGATGTGCACGAAAGACTGACCACAGTGGACTGGGAGCTGGCGAAGCTGCTGGGGGCCAGCGGGTTCGTCGACGACGGTGCGATGTTCGGTGTGCACCTGTCCCGGCTCACCGCGAACTGCTGGGTCGGTGCCTCATGACTTCGTTCGACGAACTCCAGGGCCTCGCCGCCGAACTGGCGGCCGAGCTGCGCCCGCACGCGCTGGCCGTCGACGCCGGCGCGGTGCCAGACATCCCCGCGCTGGACGTCATCCGCGACATCGCCACGCCCCCGCAGTACCGGGACTCCGACCTGCCCAAATGCGCCGAGCTGTACACGGAGACGTGCCTCGCGCGCACGGCCGCCAACATCGAGCTCTCGCGTGGCGACGCCGGCGTGCTCAACATCTGCCGCGCCCCTTCGCTCGCCGGGCTGGCCGTCGACGCGCTGGGCAGTCCGTCGCAGCAGGAGGCGTTCTACCGTGTCCTGGCCGACGACCGGCCGTGGACGTTCTTCGGCATGACCGAACCCGCATGCGGCAGCGACGCCACTGCCATGAAGACTGTGCTGGACAAGGACTTTCGTCTGCACGGAGCGAAGAAGTACGTGGCCAACGCGGCGCGCGGCGGCATCGGCCTCGTTTTCGCCCGCACGGGCCCGACCCCGCTGTCGATCCGCGCGGTGGTCGTGCGCAACCCCAGCCCCGGCTACACCGGCCGCGCGCTGACGATGTTCGGCCTGCGCGGGGCCGCCTTGGGGGAGATGACCTTCGACGGTATCGAGGTCGGGCGCGAGGCGTTGCTGGGCGCACACCTGCCGGCCTCGCGGCGGGGGCTGTGGGGCATCGCACGCACGTTCAACGTGATGCGCTTGCAGATCGGCGCCCAGGCCCTCGGGGTCGCCCTGGCCATCAGCGACTACGTGCACGCGCTCCGTCCACAGTGGAGGACGCTGATGACGACCCGACTCGAAGCGGCCCGAGAACTGCTGCTCGACTGCGCGCACGACGTGGACAACAACCCCGACGACCGCCGCGCCCCGTCGATCGGCAAGCTGCACGCGACGAACCTGGCCGTGGAGACTGCGCGCTGGGCCTCCTCGGCACTCGAACCCGGTGCGCTGCTTGAGCATCCGCTGCTGGAGAAGTGGTGCCGGGACGTGCACGCCTTCGAGTTCATGGACGGCACCAGCACCATCCAACGCCTCACCATCGGGACGGGCCATGACGACAACTGAGCTGCCGCGCTGGTCGAGCCGGCCCTACGCGGACGCCGACCGGGACGCCGTGCTGGCGCTGTTCACCGAACCGGACTTCTTCTTCCGCACCGGCGACCCGGACACCCGGCCGGAGTGGGAGATCCTGTCGCTGCTGGACGAGGACACTCACGTGCTGCTGGCCAACGGCGAGGTCGTCGGCCTGTACGCCGTCGAGTCCGAGGCCAACAACGCCTGCCACTACAGCATGCAGCTGCGGCTTCGGGCCTCGGCGCCGCTGGAGTGGTGGCAGTCCGCCTTCGCGGAGCTGTCGCGGGCCAACCGATGGCGGCGCGAGGTCGTGCGCCTGGCTCTGCGCTTCGACGAGTTCGACTCCCGCGGCCTCGCCTTCGCCCGCACCGCCGGCCTGCGCGAGGAGGGCACGCTCGGCGCCGTCAGCGTGCACGAGGGCCAGCGCTACGGGTACGTGTCCTTCGCCCAGATCTGGGAGCCCATCTCATGAGACTGCGTGGATACCGCTCCGGCGACGCCGACCTGCTGTCCGGTCCGTGGCTGCCCGGTGAGCTGCTCGGGCTGCCCGTCGCCGACTGGCCGCCGCTGGCCCCGCCGACCACCGTCGCCCCGCCGGCCGATCCCAGCCAGGAGCTGTGCATCGCCCCCCGGCATCGGCTTCGTGCGGTTCACCTCGTTGGACTGGGTCCACCCGCCGCGCCCGGGTCGAGCTCGGCCTCAACAGCGTCGTCGGGCTGGACGTGGTACTGAAGACCGTTGTGCTGCACGGGTTTCTTACCCTGAACCTGAGCCGGATCTACGGCTGGGTGACGCCGACCCTGGGCGCGCCGACCGACGTGCTGGCCGATGTCGGGTTCCAGCGCGAGGCGGTCGTGCCGGAGGGCACGTGGCTGGACGGCCGGCCGGTCGACCGGGAGATCTGGGGAGCTGTGCGCAATGACTGAGATCCAACGCCTCGATCCCGCGGTGGCGGTGGCCGAGCTGCGGGCGTCCGGCGACTCCGCGCGGGGCTTTCTCGGCCTCGATCCCGTGACCCAGAACGACTCCTTGCTGACCCAGGAGCTGGAGTCGTTGCAGGCGCAGCTGTTCAGCGCCGGCGAGACCCTGGTCGGCTTCGCCCCCAACGCCGACCAGCCGCGCCAGGCCTACGTCGCCAGCACCTCGGCCGACCCGGAGCCGCTGCGGGCGCTGCTGGAGTTCCTGGCCACCTACCAGCGCTGCACCACGTTCGTGGCGATGGTGCCGGACGGCGTCGAGGCCGCGCAGGGGTTCGCGGCGTGCGGGTTCGAGCGGGTGGGCGTGCTGCCGCGGCACCGGTGGCAGAACTACGACTGGCAGGACGTCCTGGTCTACGTGGGGAGGACGGACACGTGCCGTTCATGACGGTCCGACACTTCACCGAGGCGGACATCCCCGTTCGCACGGAGTTGTTGCGGGAGAACAAGTACCAGACCAACCTGAACGACTTCGCCATGTCGGCCGACGACCGCGCGCTGGCCGAGGGCATGGCGCGGACGATCTCCGAGCAGCACCACACCAAGCGGCTGTTCACCATGTGCGGGTCGAAGGGGCAGGTGGTCGGCTTCTCGTGGATCACCTCCATCGACTGGCGCAGCCAGGCCTGCGAGCTGTCGTTCGCGGTGCTTCCCCGCTACCGCAGCGGTTTCGGCTTCAAGGCGGTCGAGGCGGCGCACGAGTACCTGCGCGAGCAGCTGCACATGGACGTGATCATCAACCAGGTGCTGTCGCACAACACGATGATGCTGTCGGCCGACGAGCTGGAGGCCAACGCGCAGATCCGTGCCGAGTACGACTCCTACACCGTCGGCCGGTGGCGCACGGCGTGCTACTGGACGGTGACGCGGGACGACGTGCGGGACCGCAAGCTGCGGGAACAGGCGCGGCGGCAGGAGATCGCGGACCGGGTCCGTGCGGGAGTGCAGGGGTTGTCGTGACCGGATATCTGCCCGGATACATGCGCTGGCCGACCATCGCCGGCGACACTGTCGTCTTCGCGTGCGAGGACGACCTGTGGTCGGTGCCAGTCGTTGGCGGAAGCGCGCGGCGGCTGACCGCCGGCGTCTCGGAGGCCAGCCGGCCACGGCTGTCGCCGGACGGTTCACTGGTGGCGTTCGTCGGCTCCGACGACGGGCCGTCCGAGCTGTACGTCATGCCCGCCGTCGGCGGGCCTTCGCGCCGGCTGACCTACCAGGCCGCGCGGTGCGTGACAGTGGGCTGGCACCCGTCGACCGGCGAGATCATCTACGCCTCGGCTGCCGAGCAGCCGGCCGGTTTCGGCTTCCGGCTGTTCACGGTGTCCCCCAACGGCGGACTCCCCCGCCTGCTGCGGCCCGGTCTGGCCGACGCCATCGCCTTCGGGCCCGACGGGCGGGTGGTCCTCGGGCGCAACACCGCGGATCCCGCTCGCTGGAAGCGTTATCGCGGCGGGCTGGCCGGCGAGCTGTGGACGTCGTCCACAGTGGATGGTCCGCTGACGCCGTTGCTGTCGCTGCCGGGGAACCTGGCCAACCCGTGCTGGGTCGGCGACCGGATCTTCTTCATCAGCGACCACGAGGGCGTCGGCAACGTGTACTCGTGCCGTCCCGACGGCGCCGACCTGCACCGGCACACCGAGCACCAGGAGTACTACGCCCGCAACCTCTCGTCCGACGGCCGGCGGCTGGTCCACCACGCCGGCGCCGAGCTCTTCCTGCTGGACGAGCACCTCCCGGTGGAGGTGGCCGGCTCGCGGTCGCAGTGCGCCCGGCGGATCGTGTCCGCCGCCGACCACCTTGAGGACGCCCGGCTCAGCCCGGACGGCAAGTCGGTGGCCCTGACCGTGCGCGGCAAGGCCTTCACCCTGAACCCGGTGAGCGGACCGGTGCGCCAGCACGGCAACGCCGACGGCGTGCGGTACCGGCTGCTGGACTGGCTGTCCGACGGCCGCCTGGTGGCCGTGGCCGGCGACGCCGAGCCGGAGGAGCGGCTGGTCTTCCTCGGGCCGGAGGAGACGACCGTTCCCACCGGATCCGTCGGCACGATCACCGAGCTCGCCACGCACGGCGACCGAGTCGCGTTCGCCACCAACCGGCAGCAGCTGTGGGTCGTTGACAACGGATGTTGTCGGCTGCTCGACCACAGCCCGCACGAGCGGATCGAGGACCTGGCCTGGTCGCCCGACGGCCGCTGGCTGGCCTACACCTATCCTCTGTCGCCCCGGACCTCGGCAATCAAGGTGGCCGAGCCGGCATCGGGCCGCACCTTCCAGGCCACCGAGCCGGTCCTGCGCGACTCCCGTCCCGCCTTCGACCCCGGCGGCCGGTACCTGTACTTCGTCGGGCAGCGGGACCTGGTCGTCGATCACGACCAGGTGCAGTTCGACCTGGGCTTCCCCTACGCCGGGCGGCCCTACCTGATCACGCTGTGCTCGGAGGAGCCCCCGCCCTTCGAGCACAGCACCCCCGACCCCGTCGCCGAGGTCGAGATCGACTTCGGCGGCATCGACCGGCGCGTGCTGCCACTGCCCGTGCCCGAGGGGCGGTACCTGAAGATCATCGGCCTGCCGGGCAAGGTGCTGCTGCACTCCGCTCCCCTGGCCGCGCCGGACGTCGCCGAGCCCGAGGCCACCCCGGACGGCATCGTCACGGTGGTCGACCTGGTCACCGGCGAGGTCGAGGAGGAGGTGCTCAGCCCCGTCGACGAGCTGTCCGTCTCCGAGGAAACGGTGCTGTACCGGCATTCTTCGAGTCTTCGCACGGTGAAGGTCGAGGACATCGCCGACGAGGACGAGCCCGACGAGATCGACCTGGCCCGGCTCAAGGTGGCCGTGCAGCCGGAATCCGAGTGGCGGCAGATGTTCCGGGAGACCTGGCGCCTTCAGCGCGAGGGATTCTGGGACGCGGCGATGAACGGCGTGGCCTGGGACGCCATGCACGACCGGTACGCCAGGCTGCTGCCCCGCGTCGGCACCCGGGCCGAGCTGTCGGACCTGTTGTGGGAGGTCCAGGCCGAGCTCGGCACCTCGCACACGTACGAGCGGGGCGGCGAGTACCGGCCGACTCCCCAGCACGGCCAGGGTTTTCTCGGCGTGGACTGGGATTCCGGCTGGTGCATCGGCAACATCCTGCGCGGCGACCCGTGGAACCCGCGCCTGACCTCGCCGTGCAACCGCCTCGGCGCCGACATCCGTACCGGCGACCAACTGGTGGCGATCAACGGCCGTCCCGTGTCGAGCCCTGGCGAGCTGCTGGTCGGCCAGGCCGATCGCCAGGTCGAGCTGACGCTGGTCCGCGACGGCGTCAGCCGTGATGTAACGGTGACGGCGTTAGCCGATGAGTCGGCCGCCCGCTACCGGGACTGGGTGTCGGCCAACCGGGCCGCCGTCAAGGAACTGTCCGGCGGCCGGCTCGGCTACGTGCACGTGCCCGACATGAACGCCGGCGGCTACGCCGAGTTCGTGCGGGGCTTCCTGACCGAGCTCGACTGCGAGGGGCTGATCGTGGACGTGCGGTTCAACGGCGGCGGCCAGATCGCGCCACTGCTGCTGGATCGCCTGTCCCGCCGGCGTTTCGGCACCGAGACCGGCCGCTGGAGCTCGACCACGCCGTACCCTGGCGAGGCCCCGCGCGGGCCGATGGCGTTGCTGGTCAACGAGCACACCGGGTCCAACGGCGAGATCTTCGCCCAGGGCTTCCGGTCGCTCGGCCTCGGCCCGATCGTCGGCCGGCGGACCTGGGGCGGCGTGATCGCCACGTGGCCTCGACACGGGCTGGTCGACGGCACCGTCACCACCCAGCCCGAGTTCCGGTACGTGCTCGACGGCCAGATCCTGGAGAACCGCGGCGTGCGGCCGGACGTGCAGATCGACGACGAGGACCGGCAGCTGGCGGCGGCGGTCGAGCAGCTCCTCCCGGTGCCGGCGCCGTGAACCCGGGCGAGGTCCACGTCTGGCTCGTGCCGGTGCGCCCCCGCGCCGGCTGGCTGGCCATGCTCGACGCCGAGGAGCGCCTGCGCGCAGCCAAGCTCGCCAGCACCCCCGCCGGCGACACCTTCGTCACTTCCCGTGCCACGCAACGACTTGTCGGCTCCCACTACCTCGGCATCCCGCCCGGCGACATCGTCACCGACCGCACCTGCACCCACTGCGACACCGGCGCCCGTCACGGCCGACCCCGCTTCCGCGACGCTGCCATCGACTACTCCGTCTCCCACACCGAGCACTGGGTGATCATGGCGGTCACCGACGGCGGGCTCGTCGGCGTGGACATCGAGGACCTCCGCGCCGCCCCCGATCCCGCCGGCCTCGCCCGCGCCTGCCTGACCACGGACGAACGCCGGCACTTCGACGCCATGGCCGAACCCGATCGCGCCCCGTGGCTGGTTTCCGCCTGGACCCGCAAGGAAGCCGCCATGAAGCTCACCGGCCTCGGTCTCCGCGCCCCACCCAAGCACCTCGACGTCAGCGGCCCCACCGTCGCCACCGCCATCCCGCGGTGGCCTTCCGCCGCCGGCACCTGCGCGACCTCCCCGCCCCGGTCGGCCACCTCGCCGCACTGGCCACCACCGTGCCCGTGCTGTCGATCCACGCCGCCACCCTGGACGACCTGGAGGTAAACCGGTTTGCCCCGTCGCTGGCCTGAAAAATCGTGCTGACAGCCGA
>NZ_KK037166.1:9567898-9593952 GCF_000568255.1 Kutzneria sp. 744 | reverse complement strand
TACGTGCTGGAGATTCTGGGGCTGCTGCGGGAGTTCGACGTCTGGGTCGCTGGCGGCTGGGGCATCGACGCCCTCGTCGGCGAGCAGACGCGCGAGCACCGCGACCTCGACCTGCTCCACCGCGAGGAGCAGGAGCCGGCGGTCGTCTCCGCCCTGGCCGGTTTCACCGAGACCCTCGACTGGCGGCCGGTGCGGTTCGTCGTCACGGACCCGCGGCAGCGGGAGATCGACCTGCACCCGCTGGTCTTCGGGCCGAACGGGGCGGCGGTGCAGGCGTCGCTCGATCCCGGCCGGCCGTTCCGCTACCCGGCCTCGTGTTTCGTCACGGGCACGATCGGCGGCGCCACGGTGCCGTGTCTGTCGGCCGAGCAGCAGGTGTACTTCCACCAGGGCTACGAGCCGGCCGACCGCGACCGTCACGACATGGCCCGGCTGCGGGCGGCGTTCGGCATCGCCACCCACTTCTGACCGACTTCCAGCCCTGGTCGGGGGCCGCTGCGGGGCTCTACCGTTCGGCGGATGGAACGCCAGCTGGCCGCCGCGCTGGAGTCGGGATCGTTCGCGCACGGGCTGCGGACGGCCATCCGGGTGCGGGGCATGACCTTGGAGCAGGTCCAGCGGCAACTGACCGACCGGGGCGTGGTGGTCAGCTCGGTGACGCTGTCGTACTGGAGCCGCGGTCGCAGCCAGCCCGAGCGGGCGGAGTCGATCAAGGCCGTGAAGCTGCTGGAGGACATCCTCGACACGCCACAGGGATCGCTGACGGCGCTGCTGGCCCCGCCGCGGCCACGCGGTCCGCGACGAACGCACGTGCCGGTGAGCATCGACCGCGGCCGGCTGTGGAGCGAGGCGCACCGGCTCGACCGCGTGATGGCGCAACTGGGCGTGCTGGATGAGGAACGGCTGTGCCTGCTGTCGGTGCACGACCGGTTCCAGTTGGACGAACACCGCCGCCCGATGCGGCTGACGATCACCGAAGTCCTTCGCGCGCAACGGGATCGGGTCGACCGGGCGCTGGTGATCTTCCAGGGTCGGGAGCTGGGCCGCACGCCGAAGCTGACCGTGGTCCGGGGCGGCTGGCCGGGCCGGGTCCGCACGGACGAGGCCGCCGGCTTCCTCGTCGCCGAGGTCATGCTGGACCGCATCCTCGACCGCGGCGACACGGCCGTCATCGAATGCGCGCTCCACCACAGCGGAGAACCCGCGCCGATGACCGACTACGACCGGCGGCTGCCGTACTCGATGCGCAGTTATCTGCTGGAGATTGAATTCCACCCCACGGCCATGCCCGTGCGTTGTCACGCCACGACGCGGCCCACCATCGAGAACGCCCGGCGCGACGTCCGTGAGCTCATGCTCGGCGGCGCACCCCACGCCCACCTGGCGTTGTTCGACGTCGAGGCGGGCATCCACGGCCTGCGCTGGGAATGGGACTAACAGTTTCAAACAGAGTTCGCGAGCACCCGAAACACTGTTTCCCGCAATGCGGGAGCCTCGCTTGTCCTGATTCGATCCGCCGCTTTACCGTCCGAGACCCCTGCATTTCTCCACGGACGGAGAGTTCCCTGCCATGCGCGCACCCCTGATCGCGTTGCTGCTCGGCGCGTCCCTGCTCGCCCCCGCGCAAGCCGCCGCCCCGATGGGCGCCTCGGCCGGCCACATCGACGGCACGGCCGCGACCCGCACCAACGACCACTGGAGCGGCTACTCGGCCCACTCCGGCGACTACACCACCGTCTCCGCCAGCTGGACCGAACCCAACGTCGACTGCCGCACCGGCGGCGAGGTCGTGTTCTGGGTCGGCCTCGACGGCGACGGCAACGACAATGTCGAGCAGACCGGCACGCACGTGTTGTGCCGCAACGGAAAGGCCATCCACACCGGCTGGTGGGAGACCTACCCCTGCTACAACATCATCGACTACAACCACACCGTCCAGCCCGGCGACAAAATCAGCTCCACCGTCACGGACAACGGCAACGGCACCTACAGCCTCTACCTGCGCGACGCGACCCAGGGCTGGACCGAGCAGCCCAACAAGCGCGCCTGCTCCGGCGCCGGCGACGTGTCGGCCGAGGTGATCACTGAGACCCCGATCTACTCCAACGGCCCCTCGCCGCTGGCCAACTTCGGCACGGTCACCTACACCAACGTCAGCATCAACGGCCGCCCCGTGTCCAACGCCGGCCCGCAGGCCATCAACATGGCCCGCCACGGCCGCAACATCGACACCACCTCCGCCATCAGCGGCGGCACCCAGTTCAGCAACACCTGGCTCGCCACGAACTGATATCAGGAAGGGGCCCTTCCTGACGTTCAACGCGAGGATCGGTCCCTTGATCTTGGCCGGGGCGGCGGGCCACCGCCCCGGCCCGCTAGATTCCCCACGTGAAGGCACTGGCACAGGGCGCGACCATGCCTCGTGGTGATCGTCATCGTGGTGGGCAGCGCGGCCGGCGTCGGGCCGCCTCGGCCCTGGCAACGTGACGATCCTGGCATTGTCCTAATTCCCCGGGCGACCTAACAAGCTCTGTCCTCCGGGTAAGGCAGTCCTGTAGCCCGAACCCAGGGCAGCAATGAGCCTATGACTCTGGTTTAAGTGTTAAAATGACTCAACGGCGGGCCGCTGCGGGCGGATCTGAAGCTGCTGGCGGCGTTCGCCCCGGCGGTGATCATCGGCGGCGCGCTGCCGAGGCTGCTGGGCGAGGTGTCGCACATCACGGCCATCGCGGCGCTGGTGGTCATCGTGTTCATCGCGTCCCTGCTGCCGGTGTTCGGCACCCGCTTCGTGACGGTCGGCCTCGGCCTGGGCATGGCCTCGGCCTTCGGTTACGGCTACCAGCTCACCGGCAGCGAAAGCCTGTGGCAGATCGTGGCCGCGCCGGCCATCGCCGTCGGCGTGGTGATCATCCTGCGCACGCTCATGGGCGCCGGTGACCCGGACAAGCCGACGCGGGTGGCGCTGGCCGGCGCACTGACCGGAGGCACCGGCACGGCGGAACGTGCCGTCCGAGTGTGGCTGGCGGACCGCCCGAGGGTGTGGCAGTCCCGCGTTCTCGGTGCGGGGGCCCGATTCCGGGCGACCATGGGTGTCCTCAAGGGACGCCAGCAGGCGCTGCCGCCCGAGCAGGCCGAAGCGCTGGCCGAGGTGATCCAGGCGGCCGAGGACCAGATGGCGACGCTGGCCGAGGCGGTCAAGGCGAAGTCCACTCCGGACGATCTGCCGCCGGTGGAACGCAAGTCCCCCAAGGTGACCCTGCCCGGCGCGACCGAGCGCCTGCTCGACGACCTGTGGCGGCTGCTCGACACCGTGCACGACGCTGTCACCACCCGAGACCGGTCCACATCGAACTTTCCCCGGTACTTCATCGAACAGGCGCTGCGGCGCGAGGTGGCGGGCACGTGCTCGTGGCGAAGTGCCCAGCTGCGGCACGCGATCCGTTGCGCCGTCGGCATGGCCATCGCCCTGACGATCGCCGCGTTCCGCCCGGGCGACCCGCTGACCGTGAGCTTCCTGATGACGACGTTCGCGATCATGCAGCCGGAGTGGCGTGACACGCTCGCCAAGGCGTGGCAACGGGTCGGCGGCGCGCTGGCCGGCGCGGCGGTGCTGGCACTGGTGCTGTGGCTGCTGCCGCAGTCGGCGCTGATGCCGATCGCCCTGGTGACCCTGCTGATCGGTTTCCCGTTCATGCAGACGCTGCCGATGCTGTTCAACGGCTGCATGGTGTTCCTCAGCGTCGGCCTCAACGCCTCCAGCCGCCACCTCGACCCCGTCTCCACGCTGATCGAGTACGTGCTGCTGATGGCCGGGGCGGTGGCGATCGGCCTGGTCTTCGGCTTCCTCGCGGTGCCGGGCGTGCCGCGCCCGCCGCTGAGCGCACGGTTCGCCGACGCCACCGCCGAGCTCCAGCGCCTGCTCCGCATGGTCGCCGGCCTGCTGCGCGGCGACGAGGTGCTCGGCCGCGCGATCGGCGTCCGCTTCCGTGAGGCCGCACGGGCACACCAGAACCTGGTCGCGCCGGAGCCCGGCAGCAAGGCGCCGGCGGTCGACCAGCAGGAGGCCCTGGAGGAGGCCGGAGAGGGCCTGCGGGGCCTGGCGGCGTCCTCGCTGGCCCTGTTCCGGCTCGGCAGCACCGCACCGGCGCTGGCCGATTTCACCTCCGACGCGGCCCGCGTGCTGGTCAACGGGGGCGAGGCGCCGGAGCCGCCGGCCGGCCTCGACGACGAGCAGCAGCTGATCGCCGACATGGTCGTGGCCGACCTGCTCCGGGTCCAGCACGCGCGCCCTCAACTCGTCTGAGAAATCTGTCAGGCCCCACCTGACAAACCGGCCGACGTTGGTCTACCGTGTCAGGCACAACCTGACAAGGGAGGACACTGTGCTGAGCTGTTCGTTCTGCACGAAGGACGAGGAACACGTCGAGAAGCTGGTCGCCGGCCCCGGCGTCTACATCTGCGACGGCTGCGTCGACCTCTGCGTGAAGATCATCGCCGAGGAGAAGTCGAACGGCCGCGTGCCGGAGTGGGCCGAGATGACCGACGAGCAGATGCTGGAGAAGCTCCCCCGCATCGCCGGCACCATGGCCCAGGTCGAGGCCGGTCTGGACGGCTGGGTCGGCGAGCTGCGGCGACGCGGCGTGACCTGGGTGCGCATCGGCGAGAAACTGAGCATGACCAGGCAGTCGGCCTGGGAGCGGTTCAAGCCCTCAGCCGAGGATGGGGCCGAGTAGGCCGCCGTCGCCGGTCGTCGTGGTGGTGCTGGACGGCCCGGTGGTGGTCGGCTTCGGGGGCTTCGGCTTGGACGTCTTCGTCGGCCGGGCCGTCGTCGTGGTCGTCGACGGCGTGGTGGTGGTCGTGGTGGTCGTTGTCGTCGTGGTCGACGACGACGGCCGCGGCGGCCGGCTGGTGCTGGTGCTGGTCACCGGCGCCGGCGCCACCGGGAAGGTGGTGGTCGTGGTCTGCACGGGAGCCTGCTGGCCCTGGAAGTCCGCGGTCATCGGCTGGGGCATCTTGACGAACGCCATGCCCAGCACCACACCGGCGATCGCGGACACCACGAGCGCGGTGCTCGCGCTCATCACGCGGTCGAACGAGGTACTCGCGGCCCGGTCCACTCTCTGCGCCCTTCTCCGGTTGCGGTTCAGCAGTGGGTACGCGGCCGGACACGCAGAGGTTCAGCCCGATCGGGAACCGGTTCCACCGCTACCCTGCTCCGGTGACTCAGGGGCGGATCACGGTCGACGGCGGGGAACTCCACTACGAGGTCGCGGGGGCCGGGCGCGCGGTCGTGCTGCTGCACGGCGGCGGGCTCAGCTCGCGGGTCTGGGACCGCGAATTCGAGCTGCTAACGGCTGAGCACACCGCCATCCGTTACGACGCGCGCAACCACGGTCAGTCCTCCACGGCGACCGAGCCGTACTCCAACCCGGACGACCTCCGGCTGCTGCTGGACGGCCTCGGTATCGAGCGGGCCAGCCTGGTCGGGACGTCGTTGGGCGCACGGACGTCCGTCGACTTCGCGCTGACCTGGCCCGATCGGGTCGAGCGGCTCATGCTGAACGCGCCCGGGGTCAGCGGAATGACGTTCCACGACCCGTTCATTCTCGAACAGCAGGCCCGCATGCTGACCGCGACGGACGCCGAGGGCATCGTCGACCCGCTGCTGCGGATGTGGGTCGACGGCCCGCTGCGCACGCCGGAGCAGGTCGCCCCCGAGGTGCGGGCGCTCTGCCGGCAGATCAAGACCGACACCGTCACCCGGCACGGCTTGGGGTGGCGGTTCCCGCCGGTCGAGGTGGGCGCGATCGACCGGCTCGGCGAGCTCGCCATGCCGATCACCGTGGTGCTGGGCGATTTCGACTCCACCGACATCGCCGCCGTGGTCGAGCGCATCGCCGCTGACGCCCGTCAGGTCGAGGTCGTCAAGCTCGCCAACGCCGGGCACGTGGTGAACCTGGAACGACCCGACCACTTCGCCAAGATCCTGTTCAGGTCCGTCTGAAGTGGACTCCTGACCACCCCCTTCACCAGTTTGCCGCAGCGTGACCCGCGGGCAAGCCTGGCCAGCACGCTCTGTGTGCGAGTAGAAACATGGAGATCTGTTGGTAGAGCGGAAGGGATCGCCATGCGACTACGCCGAAGCGTCAGCTCGGTACTGTCGGTAGGGCTCATGGCCGGCCTCACCCTCGTGGCCGGCGCGACGCCGGGCTCGGCACGGCCCGCACCCGCCAAGCACCCGGTCGCGCAGGGCTACTTCGGCGCGGTCGTCTCGGACACGCCGGAGTCGACGCAGGCCGGCATCGACGTGCTGCGCCGGGGCGGCACCGCCGCCGACGCCGCGGTCGCGGTGGCCGCGACGCTCGGCGTCACCGATCCGTACGTCGCCGGCATCGGCGGCGGCGGATTCCTGGTGTACTACGACGCCCGCACCCATCAGGTGTCCACAATAGACGGTCGCGAGACCACCCCGGCCGCCGACGGCGAGACCATGTTCGTCGATCCGGCCACAGGCAAGCCCTACGCCTTCCCCACCGCCGTCACCAGCGGCCTGTCCGTCGGCGTGCCGGGCAACCTGGCCACCTGGCAGCGGGCGCTGCAGCGCTGGGGCCGGTTCAGCCTGGCCGACAACCTCAGGCCGGCCGAGGAGGTCGCCGACCGTGGCTTCGTCGTCGACGACACGTTCCGCGAGCTGACCAGGGAGAACGCTTCCCGGTTCGCCCAGTTCTCGTCCTCGGCGGCGCAGTACCTGCCGGGCGGGCAACTGCCCGTGGTCGGCTCCACCATGCGCAACAAGGACCTGGCCGACACGTACCGGGAGATCGGCCGCAAGGGCGTCGGAGCGCTGTACGGCGGCTCGATCGGGCGTGACCTCGTCAACTCCGTGCAGCACCTGCCGCTGGCGCCGGGATCCACGCTCAACCCCATCCCCGGGCCGATGCAGCTGTCGGACCTCACCTCGTACAAGGCTCTGGACACCGCGCCGACGCACGTGAACTACCGCGGCTACGACGTGTACGGCATGGCCCCGTCCTCCAGCGGCGGCATCACCGTCGGCGAGTCGCTGAACATCCTGCAGAACTTCGACCTCAAGCACATGGACCCGGTCCAGGCCCTGCACCACTACCTGGAGGCGACCCGGCTGGCCTTCGCCGACCGCGGCCGCTACATCGGCGACTCGCGCTACGTGAACGTGCCGCAGCAACAGTTGTTGTCGCCGCAGTTCGCCGCCAGCCGCGCCTGCCTGATCGACCCCACCAAGGCCGGCAAGAGCCCGGTCGCGCCCGGCAACCCCACGTCGCCCACTCCCTGCGCCACCGGCACGGCGGCGTCGGCCAGCGACCAGGAGAACCACACCAACCACTTCGTGGTCTCCGACGCCTTCGGCAACGTGGTGTCCTACACCAACACCATCGAGGAGCTCGGCGGCAGCGGCATTGTCGTGCCGGGCCGGGGTTTCCTGCTCAACAACGAGCTGACCGACTTCAACTTCGCGCCCACGCAGGGCACCGCGCCCGACCCGAACCTGCCGGCCGCCGGCAAGCGCCCGCGGTCCAGCATGTCGCCGACGATCGTGCTGCAGCACGGCAAGCCGTTCCTCGCGGTCGGCTCGCCCGGCGGCTCCACGATCATCACCACCGTGCTGCAGATCCTGCTCAACCGGATCGACTTCGGCATGAACCTGGAGGACGCCATCGCCGCGCCGCGGGCCACGCAGCGCAACACGGCGACCTCCACGGCCGAGCCGGCGTTCATCGCCCTGCCGACCACGGCCGGGTTGCAGGCCCTGGGCCAGACCTTCGCGATCAGCGACACGTCGCCGCTGGATCCCACCATCAAGATCGCGCCGACCATCGGTGTGGCCTCCGGCATCGAGTTCAAGCCCAACGGCCGGGTCATCGCGGCCGGCGAGCCCTCGCGGCGGGGCGGAAGTGCCGCCGCGGTCGTGCTTCCGACGTGCTACTGTGATTGACATGCAGCGCGCCAACGTCACGACGACGCCGGACACAGTCCCGGCGCGCTGAACCATAAGTTGCAGCGAAAGCCCCGGGGCCGGTGCCCCGGGGCTTTTGCTTTGCGGTCACCTGCTCCCCCGTTCTTCGAGGAGACCGCCATGCATGACCACCGCAAGCTCGGCCGTGAGCTCGGCCTGTTCGACACCGATCCGTTGATGGGCGCCGGTTTGCCGTACTGGCTGCCGGCCGGTGCGGCGATCCGCCACGTGCTGGAGGAGTACGTGCGGGACCTGGAACGCCGGGCCGGCTACCAGCACGTCTACTCGCCGGTGCTGGGCAAACGGGCATTGTTCGAGCAGTCCGGGCACTGGTCGCATTACAACCACGACATGTTCCCACCGATGGATGTGGGCGGCGAGGAGATGTTGTTGCGCCCCAGCCTGTGTCCGCACCACGCCCTGATCTATCGCTCACGGGCCCACAGCTACCGCGAACTTCCCTTGCGCATGGCCGAAATCGGCGGCATGTACCGAGCCGAGCTGTCCGGTGTGCTCGGTGGCCTGTCACGGGTGCGGTCCATCCAGCTCAACGACGCCCACGTTTTCTGTACCCCCGACCAGGTTCTGGGCGAGGCGCGGGCGGCCCTGGAGCTCATCCAGCGTGCGCACCATGATCTCGGCATCAAGCCCGTGCGGTATCGGCTGTCCCTGCGGGGCGACGGCGGCAAGTACGTCGACAGCCCCTCGATGTGGCAACGATCCGAGGCGTTGTTGCGGGAGGTGCTGTCCGGCATCGAGCACGAGGAGGCCCCGGGCGAGGCCGCCTTCTACGGGCCGAAGATCGACATCCAGATCGCCGACAGCGCCGAGCGGGAGTCCAGCATCTCCACCGTGCAGGTCGATTTCCACCAGCCCGCCCAGTTCGACCTCAGCTACATCGGGGCCGATTCGGCTCGGCACCGGCCCGTGATGGTGCACCGAAGTCTCATCGGCAGCATGGAACGTGTTGTGGCGCACCTGATCGAGGTGCATGGCGGGGCGTTCCCGGCTTGGTTCGCGCCTGTGCAGGTTGTCGTGTTGCCGGTATCGGACGAGGAGTGGGCGGCAGCTTCTGTTGTTGCCGCTCGGTGCATGGACCTCGGGTTGCGGGCCGAAGTCGTTGGCGTGGAACGGGGTTCCCTGGGCGCGCGGATCCGGGAGGCGCGACTGGCGCCGTACCAGGCGGTGATCGGTCCGAAGGAAGTTGCCAACGAGGAGATTGCGCTGCGGCTGCGGGACGGTCGGCGGCTGGATTCGATGTCCGTGGAATCGGCGTTGGGGCGCATCGGGGCGTTGGTGGGGGCGCGGTCGTTGGAGCTGTGGGATTAGGCTCCGGGCATGATCCGTCGTTGGAATCCGCCGTCGGTCGCCGCGCCTGCCGGGCAGTACAGCCACTTGGCCGCTGTGCCGGCCGGGCACGAGCTGGTGTTCGTGTCCGGCCAGCTCGGTGTGTCGCCCGACGGCACACTGGCCGGTCCGGACGCGGAAAGCCAGACGCGGCAGGCACTTGCCAACATCCGGGAGCTGCTCGCGGCGGCCGGCGGCGGGCCCGAGCACGTCGTCAAGTTCCTGTCGCTGATCGCCGGCGTCGAGCACCTGGACGGGAGCCGCGCGGCGCGGTCGGAGATCTTCGCCGAGTGGTACCCGGGCGGGGACTTCCCGACGCACTCGTTGATGGTCGTGACGCAGCTGGCCGCGCCGCAGTTCGCCGTGGAAATCGAAGCTGTGGCGGCTATCCCTAGAGACCGGTGAGTGCTTGCAGGCCGAGGCTGCTGGCGGCGACGGCGATCCAGAGGATGCCGCCCAGCAACAGCGGTCGGGCGCCGGCCTTGCGCATGTCGGCGAACCGCAGCGACAGGCCGATGCCGGCCAGGGCCGTCGTGATCAGGAAGGTGCCGATCGTGGACAGCGTCGGGTGCCAGGAGTCGGGGATCAGGCCCGCGGTGTCGACGGCCGCCGCGAGGACGAAGCCGATCAGGAACGCCGGCACGATCCGGTGCCACGGCAGGTGGACCTCGTCGTCCTTGCGGGCCTTGAGCCAGGCCAGCGTGATGACGATCGGGATGATCATCAGGCTGCGGGTCAGCTTCACCACGATCGCGTACGGGCCGGCGTCGCCGCCGTAGGCGTAGGCCGCCGCGACCACCGAGGAGGTGTCGTTGACCGCCGTGCCCGCCCACAGGCCGAAGGCGTGCGGGCTCAGGCCCAGCAGGTGGCCCAGCGGCGGGAACAGCAGCACCGCCGCGATGTTGAACGTGAAGATCGTGCCGATGGCGTAGGCGACCGCCGTGTCCTTCGGCTTGATCACCGCCGTCGTCGCCGCGATCGCCGAGGCGCCGCAGATGCCCGTGCCCACGCCGATCAGGGTCTTCGTGTCCGTGCCCACCTTGAGCCACTTGCCCAGCAGCCAGGCCCCGCCCAGGGCCACCGCCAGCGTGCCGAGCATGACCGGCAGCGAGGACACCCCGACGTGCACCACCTGTTGCAGCGACAGGCCCGTGCCCAGGACCACGATCGACAGCTGGAGCACGCCCTTCGACGCCATGGCGTACCCCGGGGCCAGCCGGGTGCTGCGCAGCGGCTTCACGACCGTCGCCGCGAGGACGCCCAGGATGATCGCGAACACCGGTCCGCCGATCACCGGAACCAGCAGGCCCAGGCCCGTGGCCACGGCCGCGACGAGGAGGGGCACGGCCAGGCCGGGCAGCCTGTTCACGATCTGCGTCTGCGGTGCCGCGACGGCGGTGCGGGCCATGACCACCTCCTAATGTCCGTACATTTAAGCTACGAGATGTCCGGACATTAGGCAACCGGTAGCGTTGCCCTCGTGGTGGGGCGCACATTGGACCGGTCCGGGTCGACACCGCTGTGGCGGCAGCTCCAGGAGGCTCTGCTGGCCAGGTTGGCCGGGGGCGAGTTCGTGGAGCACTTCCCCGGTGAGCTGGCTCTGGTCGAGGAGTACGACGTCAGCCGCTCCACCGTCCGGCAGGCCCTGCGCCAGCTCCGCACCGACGGCGTCATCGTCGCCGAGCGCGGGCGGCAGCCCCGGGTGGCGGAGGTGCCGGAGATCCACCAACCCCTTGGGGCTCTGTACAGCTTGTTCGCTTCGGTGGAGGCCGCTGGGCTGTCCCAGGATTCTGTGGTTCGGGTGCTGGACGTTCGGGCCGATGCGTTGGTGGCGGAGCGGCTGGGGCTGGAGGGGTCGACGCCGTTGGTCTACCTGGAGCGGTTGCGATTGGCGGGTGGGGAGCCGTTGGCGATTGACCGGGTGTGGCTGCCGGCTTCGGTGGCGTCGCCGTTGTTGTCGGCGGATTTTCGACACACGAGCCTGTATGGGGAGCTTGCCGCGCGGACGGGGGTTCGGCTGGATGCCGGGCAGGAGGACGTGCACGCCGTGATGCCCAGCGCGGCGGAGGTGAAGCAGCTCCGGTGTCCCGCGGGGACTGCGTTGTTCGCCATCAACCGGCTCGGATCGTCGCAGGGACGGGCGGTAGAGTGGCGGCAGACCCGGGTTCGAGGGGACCGGTTCGCGCTGACGGCGGAGTTCAATGCGCAGATCGGGTATCGGTTCATGCAGAAGTGAGCTGGTTGGTTGTTTGAGAGTTGAACCGTCAGCTTTGCTGGGTCGCGTGGATTTTGCGCGGAGCCACTGATCGATGTCGCGAAGGGCAAATACCGGGCAGGCAAGCCTGCCCTTCGCTTGGTCAATTGTACGACATCGATCCCCTCCACGCAAAATCCACGCTCATCTGGATAGAGGAGGGGGCGAGGTTGGAAGGCTTCTCAATGCCGCCACTCGTCGACGGTCCGGCCGTCGTTGGTCCGGCCGTCGTTGGTCCGGCCGTCGTTGGTCCGGCCGTCGTTGGTCCGGCCGTCGTTGGTCCGGCCGTCGTTGGTCCGGCCGTCGTTGGTCCGGCCGTCGTTGGTTCGGCCGTCGTTGGTTCGGCCGTCGTTGGTCCGGCCGTCGTTGGTTCGGCCGTCGTTGGTTCGGCCGTCGTTGGTTCGGCCGTCGTGGTCAACGCAATTATGCATGAGAATATCACCCGTTAGTGATTCGAGTTCGATCACACGTGCGAGTATTCTGGAGACATGAGGGAAATCACCCGAGAAATGGAGAGCATGGAGCCGGACGGGGCCATGTTCGACCTCCTCGCTACGGTGGATCTCGACGGTCTCTGTACTGACCAGTTAGTCACGCTCGCCGTCCTCGTCCGGAAGATGAAATCGGCCTGTGAATGGGCCGAGCTGGCCGTGCTGAAACGCGTCGATGACACCACCGAACTTGCCATGGCGATCAGAGAACCTGAGCAGAGCGTGGCGCGCAGGAAAGAGGCCAGCGGGGCGCTGGATGTGCTGCCTCGGCTGGCCGAGCAGCTGCGGCGTGGAGAGCTGGACTTCGGCCGGTTCAACGCGGTTACGGAGCGGGTTCGGCACCTGGACCGGCCGGAGCAGGTCGCCGAGGTCGAAGACGCGCTGGTGGACGTGGCGGCCGGGTTGAATCGGACGCAGCTGTGCCGCAAGACGACGGGGCTGGTCGCGAAAGCCGACCCCGAGGGGTATGAGACGCGGTGTCAGAAGGCGGCGAAGGAGCGGCGGGTCGAGTTCAGCCCATTGCCGGACGGCATGGCCAAGCTGGCCTGGACCCTGCAGGCCACCGACGCACATCGGCTGTTTCAGCAGATTTGTGCAGATGCCAAGGGCCTGCCGAAAGACGACCGGACCACGGACCAGAAGCGGTCCGATGTGCTGATGGACCGGGTGTTGGGGAAGAATCGGGACTTCACCGTCAGGACGTATGTGACGGTGTCCCTGGAGACTCTGTTGGGCTTGACCAATGACCCGGGTCAGCTGGCCGGCTACGGGCCGATCTCCGCCGACACCGCCCGCGAACTCGCCATGCACGGGCCGTGGCGCGGCATCCTGCTCGACGAATACCGCCACGCCACCGCCATCAGCACCGACACCTACCGCCCCACCGCGTTGATGAAGGAATTCACCCGCGCCCAGTCGGGCGGGATGTGCACCGCACCGGGCTGCAACCGGCCCATCCAGGAACACGACCACATCAGGCCTTGGCCGCAGGGGGACACCACGCCGGCCAATCTCCAAGGGCTCTGCAGCCGACACCATCACGTGAAGCACGACAACTACCGCGTTACCCGGGATTCAGACGGCACGACGCACTGGACCACGCCCAGCGGGCGGCAGTACAGCACTCAGCCCACCCGGCACTAAACCCGGCCCCGCAGCTTTCGGGCGGTCTGGTGGGCAGTGGCGAGTTCGCGGCGGGCCTGGACGCGCATGGAGTCGGGGAGCTCCTCGAAGCCGTGGAAGAGCACGGCGACGTGCTGCAGGCACATCATCAGAAGGGCGATCTGAGGGGCGTCGGGGCCGAGCGGTCCGGGGGTGTCGGCGACGGCCTGGCGCATGACGGAGAGCTCGGCCGACAAGGACCGGACGACCGCGCCGATGGGATAGGGCCCGCTCCCCAGAACAGGATGGGCGTCCAGCAACGCGGCGACGCGGCCGGCGGACGCGGCGATCACCGGACAGCCGATCGCAGAGCGGCGGCAGTGCCGGAAAAGAGGGCCCGGCCAGCAGAGTCGACGATCGCCGGACGACCGACCGTAGGGAGTCGGAGAGGCGGGAGGAGGCCGTGGCCGGCATGCCTGACGGGGACGGCAGAAAAGACGACCCGGCCAGCAGACCCGGCAATCACCGGACAGCCGACCCCAAAGCACCGCGGGCGTGAACGGGCGACGGACAACAGGCCGGAAGGGGCACCAGAAAAGACGACCCGGCCAGCAGACCCGGCAATCACCGGAGGGCCGAGCGCAGGGCGGCGGCGGTGTGGGAGTGGGGGTGGGCCAACAGGTCGGAAGGGGTGCCGGAGAAGAGGAGGCGGCCGCCGGAGGTGCCGCCGTCGGGGCCGAGGTCGATGACCCAGTCGGCGCGGGCGATGACCTCCAGGTTGTGCTCGACGACGATGACGCTGGCGCCACGATCGGACACGAGGCGGTCCAGGACGGCCACCAGACGGTCCACATCGGACATGTGGAGGCCGGTGGTGGGCTCGTCCAAGACATACACGGCACCGGAGCGGTGGAGGTGGGAGGCGAGCTTGATGCGCTGGCACTCACCGCCGGAAAGGCTGGGCAAAGGCTGACCGAGGCGCAAGTACTCCAAGCCGACGTCGATGAGGGAGCGAAGGACGGCGGCGACGGGCTTGCTGGCGGCGAAGAAGGGCAGAGCCTCGGCGACGGTCATGTCCAAGACGTCGCTGATGGAGCGACCATCGACCAAGTAGCCCAGGACCTCGGCGGAGTAGCGGCGGCCCTCGCACTCACCGCACACGGAGGTGATGCCCTCCAAGAAGCCGAGATCGGTGACGATGACCCCGGCCCCCTCGCACGAAGGGCAAGCGCCGGCGGAATTGGCGCTGAACAAGCCTGGACTGACGCCGTTGGCCCGGGCGAAGGCCTTACGGATGTGATCCATGGCGCCGGTGTAGGTGACAACGCTGGAACGGCGGTTGGTGGTCGGCGCGGACTGGTCGACGACAACGGCATCGGGGTAACGAGAACAGAAGGCCCCGAACATCAAGGAAGACTTGCCGGAGCCGGCGACACCGGTCACGGCGGTGAGCACACCGGTGGGGATGTCGACGCTGACGTCACGAAGGTTGTGCAGGGTCACGCCGGACAGCGGCAACCAGCCGGTCGGCGGGCGGAACGACGACCGCAACGAAGGGCGTTCCTTCACACAACGGCCGGTGATGGTGCCGGAATCGGCAAGCCCGGCCACGGTTCCGGCGAAAACGACCTGACCGCCGTCGCCGCCGGCACCGGGGCCGACGTCGATCACGTGGTCGGCGAAGGTGATGACATCCCGGTCGTGCTCGACGACCAGAACCGAATTCCCGTTGTCACGCAAGGTGGCGAGCAGACGAGTGAGCCGACCGACGTCCTTGGCGTGCAAGCCGATGCTGGGCTCGTCGAACACGTACAACAGGTCCGACAAGGTGCTGGCCAACTGGCGGACGATCTTGATGCGCTGGGATTCCCCGCCGGACAGGGTGTCGGTGGCCCGGTCCAACGACAGGTAGCCGAGACCGATCTCCACGAGATGACCGACCCGACGGCGCAAACCGTCCAGCACCGGGGCGACGGCCGGCAGATCGAAGCCCTCAAGGACGGAAAGCAGGGCGGAAGCCTCCAAGCAGGACAGTTCGGCGATGTTGTGACCGCCGACCCGAGACTCCAACGCCGCCAAGGAAAGCCGAGAACCGGAGCAGTCGGGACACACGGCGGAGGTGGTGAACTGCGAGACCATCTGCTTGGTCCGGGCCGAAGTCTCCGCGCTGTCCTTGCGCACGTACAGACGCCGGAACTTGACCACGGCCCCCTCGTAGGTGGCGTTGATCTTCTGACCGAGATTCTCGACGGAGACGGTCCCGCCCTCGCCGTACAACAGGTCCTCCAACTCGGCAGCGGAGAACGAGCCCACCGGCCGGGAGACGTCGAAGCGGTTGGCGAAGATCTGCCAGTGCCAGGTGCCGACCTTGAACGACGGCGCCGACAACGCCCCCTCGGCCAACGACAGGGCGGGGTCGAGAAAAACGGTCAGGTCGACGTCGGTGACGACACCGAGCCCCTCGCAGGTGGGACACATGCCGGACGGCATGTTGAACGAGAACGAGTCGGCCGGCCCGACGTATGGGTCGCCGGCGCGGGAGAACATCAGCCGCAACAGGGGCGCGATGTCGGTGATGGTGCCGACGGTGGACCGCGACCCGCCGCCGAGGCGCCGCTGGTCGACGAGCACCACGGCGGGCAGGTGCTCGACGAGGTCGACGTCCGGGCGCGACCGATGGGGCAGAAAACTGCGTACGAAGGCCGGCAAAGTCTCGTGCAGCTGCCGCTGGGCCTCCGCCGCGATCGTGTCGAACACGAGCGACGACTTGCCGGAGCCGGACACGCCCGTGACGACGGTGACGACCCGCTTGGGGATGTCCACGTCCACGCCGGCCAGGTTGTGCTCGCGGGCGCCCACCACCCGAACGAATTCCATGGCTTCAAGCGTATCGTTGAACCGCCCATTGCAGACTTTTCCAATACGACCGGGGAAAACGTGGGAAAAACCCTCAACAGGCCCGTTGACCTGGCCCGACTCGCCGGCATCTCGCCGCAGCAGATCCGCAACTACCTCGACGCGGGCGTGCTGCCGCCGGCGACCCGGTCCGACACCGGCTACCGCCAGCTCGACGACCGGCACCGCAGGGCGCTGCTGGCCTACCGGGCGCTGGCCGTCGGCCACGGCTGGAACTCGGCCGGGGACATCATGCGCGCCATTCACGCCGGTGACACGCAGCAGGCGCTGGCGATGATCGACGCCGGCCACGCCGACCTGCACCGGCAGCGGGAGGCCCTCCGGCTCACCGCCGACGCGCTGGAAACGGTGGTGGACACCGAGCCGCCGGCCCGGGCGGCGATGCAGATCGGCGAGCTGGCCGACCACCTCGGCGTGCGGACGTCGACGCTGCGCGTCTGGGAGGATGCCGAACTCCTTACGCCGCAACGGGATCCGGCCACCGGCTACCGCACGTACGGGCCGCGGGAGGCCAGGGACGCCCGGATCATCCTCATGCTGCGCCAGGGCATGCACGGCCTGCCCCAGATCCGGCCGATCCTCGACGACCTGCGCCGCAGCGGCAGCCGCGAGGCGCTGCGGGCGGCGATCGCCGAGCGGCACGGGGAGCTGGGCCGACGGGCCGAGGCCATGCTGGCATCCGCCGCCCTGCTGCACGCCTATCTCGCGGCGGGGAACCCCGGATAGCCGCCGAGGTCGCGAAGCCGGATGTTTGAATGGCGCGGTGGATCGAATCGACCGGCAGATCCTTCGGGAGCTGCAACGCGACGGCAGGCTCAGCAACGCCGAGCTGGCCGAGCGAGTGGGCCTCACCCCGTCGCCGTGCCTGCGCCGGGTGAACCGACTCGAGCAGGACGGTGTGATCCGCGGCTACCGTGCGCTACTGGACCCGGCCGCGGTCGGCCGCGGCTTCCAGGCGTACGTCAGCGTGGTCATGGCTCAGGAGGACCGGCCGACGGTCGCGGAGTTCGAGCGCCGGATCGCCGAGCTGCCCGAGGTGGTGGAGGCGCTGCGGCTGTTCGGCGACCCCGATTACCTGCTGCGTATCGCGGTGGCCGACATCGCCGCCTACGAGCGTTTCCACACCGAGGCGCTGTCGCTGCTGCCGGGCGTGGCCCGGCTGACCTCGCACCTGACCATGAAGCAGGTGAAAGAGGATGCAGGATTGCCGGTAGAAACGGCCAAGGCGCCCTGACCCGCTGGCATCATCGACGGGGTGAAGCTCGACAAGGCGTGGATCCAGGACCCGTGGCCTCTGTACGACGAGATGCGCCGCGAGGGGCCGCTGCGCCGCGTCACCATGCCCGACGGGGTGCCCGGCTGGCTGGTGACCGACCACGCCCAGGCCCGGGCTCTGCTCGACGACCGCAGGCTGAGCAAGGACGTCCGGATCGCCCGGCCGCTGTTCCCACGGGACGCCGCCGGCGGCTACGGCACGAAGCTGTCCGAGCACATGCTCAACGACGACCCGCCCAACCACACCCGCCTGCGCAAGCTGGTGACGAAGGCGTTCACCAGCCGGGCGGTGAGCCGGCTGCGGCCGCAGATCGAACGCATCGTGGACGACCTGCTGGACGGTATCGAAGGCGAGACCGAACTGATCGAGTCGTTCGCGTTCCCGCTGCCCATCGCGGTGATCAGCGAGCTGCTCGGCGTGCCGCACGAGGACCGCTCGCGGATCAGGGCCTGGAGCAAGGTCTTTGTCTCGGGCGTCACGGGTGAGCCGCTGGCCGCCGCCGCCCGCGACCAGGAGCAGCTGCTGCGGGACCTGATCCGGGTCAAGCGGGCGGCGCCGGCCGAGGACCTGCTCAGCGATCTTGTGCACGTCTCCGACGAGGGCGACCAGCTGTCGGAGGACGAGCTGGTGTCGATGGCCTTCCTGCTGCTGTTCGCCGGCCACGAGACGACGGTGCACCTGCTGGGCAACGCGGTCCACCAGTTGCTGACCAACCCCAAGCAGCAGGAGCTGTTGCGCGCCGACCATTCCCTGCTGCCCGGAGCGGTGGAGGAGGTCCTGCGCATCGCCAGCCCGATCCACATCGCCACGCTGCGTTTCACCACGGAACCGGTGCTGGTGGACGACGTCGAGATCCCGGCCGACGAGTTCGTGATGATCTCGCTGCTGGCCGCCAACGCCGACGCGGCCCGCTTCGACGACCCGCGCGACCTGGACGTCACGCGGCCGGCGGGCGGGCATTTGGCGTTCGGGCACGGCATCCACTACTGCCTCGGCGCGCCGCTGGCCCGGTTGGAGGGCGAGATCGCCCTCGGCCGGCTGCTGGACCGGTTCCCGTCGCTGCGGCTGGCGGTCGACCCGGCCGAGCTGCGGTGGCGGAGCAGCACCCTGGTGCACGGTCTGCGCGTGCTGCCGGTAATTGCCTCGACACGTGCGGTGTGATGGAGGCACACCGAGCCGTTGAGGAGCCGCCGCGTTGTCCGTCCACGTCGACATCCCGCAGGCGCGACGCCTGGTGGCCGCGCAGTTCCCGGAGTGGGCCGACCTTGAGGTGACGGCGGTGCCGTCCTCCGGCGTCGACAACATCACCTTCCGCCTCGGCGACGACAAGCTGCTCCGGATGCCGCGGTTCGCCCGCTGGATCGGGCAGGTCACGCGGGAACAGCGGTGGCTGCCGGTGTTGGCACCGCATCTGCCGCTGGCCGTGCCGACGCCGTTGGCCAAGGGCCGGCCCGGACAGGGGTATCCGTTCCCCTGGTCGGTCTACAACTGGATCGACGGAACGAACGCCGACCAGATCACCGACTTCCACCAGGCAGCCGTCGACCTGGCCGATTTTCTGTTGGCACTGCAGGAGATCGACGCCGAGGACGGGCCGCCGCCGGAGTGGAGCAACGGCTTCCGCGGTGTTGATCTGCACGACGACCGTGACTCCCCCGTCGTCGCCTCCCGGATGGCCGAGCGGATCGGTTCCCTCAAAGGGTTTTTCGACGTCGACGCGGTGACCGAGGTGTGGCAGGCCGGGCTGGACGCGCCGGTCTGGGACGGGCCGCCGGTGTGGGTGCACGGGGATCCCGTCGGCGCCAACATGATCGCCCGGGACGGCCGGCTCGCGGCGGTGATCGACTTCGGCACGTTGGCGGTGGGCGATCCGGCGTGTGATCTCATTGCGGCGTGGGGATTTCTGCCCGCCGCCGCGCGGGCCGAGTTCCGCAAGCTGCTGGCCGTCGACGACGCCACCTGGACCCGCGGACGGGCGTGGGGGCTGACCTCGATCCTGCCGTCCAAGGCCGATCTGGCCGACCCCGAGCGGGCCGCCCGGGCCCACCGGGCGCTGACCGAGATCGTCAGCGGATGATCGGTCCGGCCGTGCCGTTCCTCGACGCGGCCATATGCTCCGCCCCGTGACCACGCTGATGATGTACGCGGGCGCCGCCGACGCCGGCTCGACGAGCACGAGAACCGGCGGCCTGCCGCTGCTGCCGGCCGACGCCGAATGGCCGATTTGCGGGGACTGCGAGGGGCCGCAGCAGTTCCTCGCGCACGTGCCGCTGCCTGACGGCCCGGCGCTGGCAGTGTTCATGTGCGCGAACGATCCGGGCATGTGCGACGCCTGGAAGGCGGGCTCGGGCGCGAACGCCGTGGTGTTCACCGGGCACAAGACCCCGCTGGCCGCGCCCGAGAAGGGCGTGACCGGGCTGGACGACGTCACGGCGATCACGCTCCGGCCCACCGACATCGCCTACGACTACCCGCTGCCCGGCGAGGACGTGCTCGGGCAGTTCGGCGGCGAGCCGATGTGGATCCAGGACCCCGAGACGCCGGACTGCCCGGAATGCGGCACGGTCATGGGATTCGTCCTCCAGCTGGAGCCGCATTCGTCGATCAACTTCGGTGCGGGCGCGGGGTACGTCTTCTGCTGCCGGCCGTGCGAGCGGGGCGAGTTCCTGTTTCAGTGCTGAGCCCGGTACGCCCCGGGGGTGACGCCGAGCCGCTGCACGAACACCCGGCGCAGGGTCTCGTCGCTGCCGAATCCGCTGCGCGCGGCGGCGGAGGCGACGGTGTGCCCACGGGACAACAGGTCCTGGGCGGCCTCAAGGCGGACGAGTTCGACGTAACGGGCGGGCGTGGTGCCGACCTCGTCGTGGAACAGCCGGGTCAGCTGCCGCGGGCTGACGGATGCCTTGGCGGACATGGTGGTCACGGTCCAATTCTCCGCCGGGTCGAGGGCGACGGCGTCCAGCAGGGTCCGAAGTGGACTGTCCCGGCCGACGTGGGTCCGTGACGGCGCGGAGAACTGGGACTGGCCGCCGGGGCGCTGCATGAACACGACCATCGACCGGGCGACCTCGGCCGCCAGGTCGGGGCCGTGGTCGGACTCCACGAGCGACAGCGCCAGGTCGATGCCCGAGCTGACGCCGGCCGAGGTGACGATGTCGCCGTCCCGCACGTACAGGGCGTCGGCCTGCACGGCAATACGCGGGTACCGCTGGGCGAACCGCTCCACCTGACGCCAGTGGGTGGTCGCCTTGCGGCCGTCGAGCAGCCCGATCTCGGCCAGCAGAAAGGATCCCGTGCACACGGAGGTGATCCGCCCGGCGGCCGACACCAGCTGCCGCACGGCATCCACCAGCCCCGGCGCGAACGGGAAGTCGACCATGCCGTAGGCGCCGGGGACCAGCACCGTCCCCTGTGGACTGTCGACGACGCCGTCAACGCCCAGCGTGGTGCCGCTGGCCGTCCGCACCGGCTGCCCGTCGGGTGAGACGACCCGCAGGGCGTAGTCGGCGCCGAGCCGGGTGGCGTGGCCGAACACGTCCGACGGGCCGGCGACGTCGATCATGGTCACGCCGTCGAAGGCCAGGATGGTCACGCGATGAGGCACGCCTCAGATGATGCCAGCAACTCGCGGTAGCGGTCGCTGTGCTCGGCCAGCTCGATCGGCGTGACACCCCGCACGTCGTGCAGGATCAGCGGCGGCGCGAACGCCATCCCGGTCCGGTGGGCGGTGTTCTCCAGCGGCGCCAGCAGCGCGGACATCGGATAGCGGTGGAAACCGCGTTCCCGGTACGCCTCCTCGACGCCGCCGGTCGAGGTGACGACCTGCAGCGTCTTGCCGGTCAGCAGCGGCTTCCCTCCGTCGTAGGCGAAGCCGCGCAGCAGCACGTCGTCCATCCACTGCTTGAGCAGCGACGGCACCGAGTACCACTGGAACGGGAACTGGAAGACGATCAGGTCGTGCGCCCGCACCAGCCGCTGCTCCCGGGCGACGTCGATCCGACGGTCGGGGTACTCGGCCCGGAGATCGTGCAGCGTCACCCCGGGCAGCCCGCGCACGGCGTCGGCCAACGTCGCGTTGATCCGGGACGAGGCGAGATCCGGGTGGTCCAACAACACCAGTGTCATGCCACCAAAACTAGGTCCGCCACAACCGACAGGGACCCCGAGATCCGGCCCGGAAGTCCACAGATCGGGCGTGGTCCCAGGGCCGACCGCCGCCGCGCATGGGTAACTTCGGCAGCATGGGTGCTCTGGACGGAATTGTGGTCGCCGACTTCTCGCGGGTGCTGGCCGGGCCGTACTGCACGATGCTGCTGGCCGACCTCGGCGCGGACGTGATCAAGGTGGAGGGCCCGCGCGGCGACGACACCCGGCAGTGGCTGCCGCCGACCGACGCGAACGGTGTCGGCACGTACTACCTGTCGGTGAACCGGAACAAGCGGTCCATCGCGCTGGATCTGACCGATCCGACCGACCTCCACGCCGCCCGTGAGCTGGCCCGGCGGGCCGATGTGCTGGTGCACAACCTGAGGCCGGGGGCCATGGAGCGCTTCGGCCTCGGCTATGACGACGTGGCCGCGACCAACGCCGAGGTCGTGTACTGCTCGATCAGCGGCTTCGGGCCGAAGGCCACGCTGCCCGGCTACGACCTGCTGGTGCAGGCGCTGTCCGGGATGATGAGCCTCACCGGCTCCCCCGGCGGACCGCCGTACCGGGCCGGCGTCGCGGTGATCGACGTGATGACCGGACTGCACGCGGCGACCGGCATCCTGGCCGCCCTGCACCACCGGGACACCACCGGCCAGGGCCAGCACGTGGAGACCAATCTGCTGTCGGCGGCGCTGTCCTCGCTGGTCAACCAGACCTCGGCCTACGTGGCCGGCGGCGTGGTGCCCCACCGCATGGGCAACGAGCACCTCAGCCTCTACCCGTACGAGCCGATGGCCACCGGCGACGGCGAGCTGATCATCGCCGTGGGCAACGACCAGCAGTTCCGACGGTTGGCCGCCGCCCTCGGCACACCGGGGCTGGCCGACGACCCCCGCTTCGCGACCATGGCCCAGCGCAACGCCAATCGCCGTGAGCTGCGGGCTTTGCTGCTCGACCGGCTGGCGGAGCGGCCGGCGCAGGAGTGGTTCCGCATCCTCACCGACGCCGACATCCCGTGCGGGCCGATCAACGACGTCCGCCAGGGCGTGGACCTGGCCACCGAACTGGGTCTCGCGCCGATTGCACTGGCCGATAAAGTGCCGACGATCCGCAATCCGCTCACGCTTTCCGCGACGCCGACACGACACGACCTGGCTCCGCCCGAATTGGACGAGCACGGCGCGGAAATCAGGAAATGGCTCAAGAACTAGATGCCTTTTTCCTTTCGCGGTACGCACGCATCGCCGCCTTCGACGCACAGCCGGGCGAGCAGTAGACGGCCGAGCCGTTGCGGGTCTGGTCGACGAACACCCACCGGCACGGATGGGCCCGGCAGGTCTTCAACCGCGCCCACCGCCCGGACAGCGACAGCTCCGCCACGCCGGCCAGCACGTCGCCGAACACCCCCGGCTGCGCCGGCCGCAACGCAACGCCGGACGCCGTGATCACGGACGTCAGCGGGTGCCGTAACGCGAAGCGTGAGAGCTGCGCCTCGGCCTCGGCCAGCCGCTCGGCCGCCACCTCGGCGGAATGCGTGCGTACGAGGTCGATCAGCGCCTCCCGCAGCTCGCGAGCCGCCGCCGCGTCGGCGTCGGAGGCCTCCGCCGGCAGCTCACGGGCGGCCAACCAGTCCCGGAAGCGCGTGCCGTCGACGAAGTTGTCGACCCGGTCCGGGTCGACCGCGGCGCCGTCGTGCGAGTTGACGAAGCCGAGCACCGTGTCCGTCGCATCCACGTTATGAGCGTAACCAGCTCAGGGTTAACCCCACAATCCCCGCCAGGTTGATAGTTACGAGCTAACTGACTACGGTCATATCCATGCGGAAGGTCCCCCTCAACCTCTTCGGCATGGCCTTCGGCCTGGCCGGCCTCGGCGGCAGCTGGCTGACCGCCGCCACCCAGGGGTATGCGCCGGCGGCCATCGGCCTCGGCCTGCTCGGGCTGGCCGCCGTCGTATGGGCCGTCGTCCTCGTCGTGTACGCCAGGTCCGCGATCGCCCGGCGCACCCTGGCCCAGGACATGGTCGACCCGATCCTCGGACCGTTCGCCGCGCTGATCCTCATCGCCCCCATGCTGGTGGCCGCCCCGGTGCTGCCCCACCCGGCCAACACCATCGCGGTCGACGCGTTCGCCACCCTGATCCTGCTGCACGGCTCGTGGTTCACCGGCCAGCTCATCTACTCCCGTGTGGACTTCGACCAGCTACACCCCGGCTACTTCCTGCCGAGCGCGGCCGGCGGCCTGGTCGCCGCCGCCTGCGCCGCGCAGGTCGGCCAGCACGAGTTCGGCGTCGTGATGCTGGGCTTCGGGCTGGTGTCGTGGCTGATCCTGGGTTCGCTGATCCTGGGACGGCTGGTGTTCCGGCCGCAGCTGCCCGATCCGCTGGTCCCGACCATCGCCATCGAGGTGGCCCCGGCCGCGGTGGCCAGCAACGCCTACTTCGCCCTGTTCGGCGAACGGGTGGACGTGCCGGCGGCGCTGCTCGGCGGCTACGGCCTGCTGATGGTGCTGGCCCAGCTGCGGATCCTGCCCCGCTACCTGAAGCTGCGCTTCGGCGCCGGTTTCTGGGCCTTCGCCTTCGCCTGGGCCAGCGTGGCCACCGCCGTCCTGCACTGGCTCAACTGGGAACACCCGGCCGGCCAGGCCGTCTGGGCCTACCTGGTGCTGGCGGCGATCACGGCGCTGGTGGCCGGCATCGCCGTGCGAACGGTCGTCGCCGTCGTGCGCGACACCCTGCTCCCGCTGCCGGTGGTGGTGCCGGCGACGTGATCGGCCTACGGTGAGTGGTGCCGGTTGAGACCACAGCCGCGTGGGCGTCTCGTGCCCACAATGCAAGCTGAGGAGCCGGCCATGCCGCCGAATGCCACCGTAATCCTGGAACGTGTCGGACCGACCGCATTGATCCACGTCACCGGCGAGGTCGACATGGCCTCCGAGGAGCTGCTGCGCAAGCATCTGAGCGACGCCAGGGCCGAAGAGCCCTCGTCACTCGTGCTGGACCTGTCCGGCGTCACGTTCTTCGCCTCGGCCGGCCTGCATGTGCTGGTGGACCTCTACCACGACGCCGCGGCCCAGGGCGTGCGGCTGCTGGTGGTGGCCACCAGCCGGATCGTGCTGCGGCCGATGCAGATCACCGGGGTTGATCAGCTGGTCACGCTCGTCGACTCGGTCGATCAGGCCATGGCCCACAGCTGACGTGCGTACATTGGCGTCGTGCCCATCTTTCGACGCCGCCGGCGACACGACGACCAGTACTACGAGCGGCGCCCGTACCGGGGCGGCGGCAACTCCTGCCTGCGTGACGCCTGCCTCATCGAAAGTGGTTGCTGCATCGCGGAAAGCTGCGACGGCAACTGCCTCATCGCCGGCCTGCTGACCCTGCCGCACCTGCTGGTGGCGGCCGGGTCGGCGGTGCCGCGCACGCGTCGGCCGTCCGGGCTGATGATCTCGGCGATTCGGGTGTACCAACGGGAGATCAGCGCCAAGAGGCCGGCCGTGTGCCGCTTCGAGCCGAGCTGTTCGGAGTACGCCGCGCAGGCCATTTCCCGCCACGGCGCGCTGCGCGGCGGCAAGCTCATGATCGGCCGCTTGCTGCGCTGCCGTCCGGGCGGCAAACGCGGCCCGGATCCGGTGCCCTAACTGCCGAACTTCTCGAACGCCTCGGCCAGCGCGCGCAGGTCGAAACCCTCCAGGTGGGCCAGGACGTGCTTGCGCACCACGAGCAGGTTGCTCGGCCACGCCGCGGCCAGGCGCTCGAAACCCCGGTCGGTGAGCACGGCATGCCAGCCTCGGCGGTCGTGCTCGTCCCGCACCCGCTCGACCAGGCCCTGTGCCTCCAGCCGCGTGACCACATGCGTCATCCCGCTCAGCGACAGGAACGCCATCTCGGCCAGCTCGCTCATCCGCAGCCGCCGTAGCGGCGCCTCGGACAGGCGGGACAGCGTCATGTAGTCGGTCAGCGACAGCTGCCGCTCGCGCATCATCGTGGCGTCCATGACCCGCGGCAGCACGTTCACCACCCGGTCGAGCGCCCGGACCAGGGCTTCCTCGTCCGGGTCGAGCGGGATCACGGGCGTGTCGTCGGCCTGCACGGACAAAGCTTACTTACCGAAGTAACTACTCCTCGACGGCGCCGCCGACCCTGCGGATGTGCTCGCGAAAGGACAGTTCCGGGTTCTCCGCCCGGTTGGCCAGGAAGGTCGCGAAGCCCAGCTGGCTGCGCAGCGTCTCGCCGCCGCGGGTGCGCTCGGCCTGGCGGCGCTCCTTGTCGCGAATCCCTTCCGCCAGCAGCAAAAGGTCCTCGATGTGCCGACCGGGAACGAAGACCACACCGTCGTCGTCGCCGAACACCACGTCGCCGGAGTCGACGACCCACTCCCCCATCCGCGCCGAGGCCAGCGCGTCGGCCGGCCGCTCCTCGACGGCCAGCGGGCCGGTCGGCAGCGAGCCCAGGCTGAACACCGGCAGCCCGATCGCCCGCACGTCGGCGGTGTCCCGGTGCAGGCCCCAGATCGCGACGCCGCCCAGG
>NZ_KK037166.1:9566180-9567798 GCF_000568255.1 Kutzneria sp. 744 | reverse complement strand
CAGGCAGCGCACCGGAAGGGGGGCACGGACGCAGGCGTCGGCCATGTGCGCGGTGGGGAGCGTCTCGAACCGCTGGCGAAGATCCATGACCCGACAATAGATCCGCCGGCACGCCGCCCGACAGAACAATCGGGCGGCGTGCCGTCCTGCGGTTACTTCGTGACGATGCGCGCGCCCGGGAAGATCAGGTCCGGGTTGAGCAGCGCGGCCGGATTCAGCTCCACGAGGCGCTGCCAGCCGCCCTCGACGTGGAGCCGGTCGGCGATGCCGCTGAGCGTGTCACCGGCCTGGATCGTGTAGTCGCCGACCGGGTTGTCGACCGAGTCCGGCAGGGCTTTCGCCGCCGGGGCAACGGGTCCACTGCGGACCGGCGCGGAGTGCCGTGCGCCGCCGCCGCGGACGCAGTTCGGCCACGCGCCGGCTCCCTGGGAGCGCACCACGTTCTCGGCGACCCGGATCTGCTCCTCGCGGGTGGCCTGGCTCGGCGAGCCGTGGCCGCCGTTGGCCTGCCACGTGCCCGGCGAGAACTGGAGCCCGCCGAGGTAGCCGTTGCCGGTGTTGGCGCCCCAGTTGCCGCCGCTCTCGCAGTGCGCGACCGAGTCCCAGTCGATGCCGGAATCCGCGGCGGCAAATCCCGCCGCCGGTCCGACCGTCAAAACCAGTGCCGCGATTCCCGCTGCGGAACCCACGGCGATCCGCCGATTCACTCGACGATGAGACATCGTTGCCTCTCCCGCCTCGCCTCGCGCACAAGCGCCCTCCGTCCTGCGGTTCCCTTCACGCGACAACGTGAGCCGATCCGGTTTCCGGACGGAGCGAGGCGCTCACCGGATCGGTACCGCGGGCCGAGACTCCGGCCCGGCGACAACGTAAGCACGAGGATGACCGCCAGCAAGGGATATCGGTTGTCTATCGTGTCGCGATAAAAACGTGATTCGGCAGGTAGAAAGATATTTGATCTTCCCAATTCGACCCGACGAATCACCCGAAACGGTGGCGCGGGCGTTGGGAAACGTGACCTGCCCCACTCCGTAAGACTTCGATCACAACCGAACGGGCCTCCGCAGGCGTAGAAAGGGATGACGGGGAAGGTGGTGGGCGTGTCGACGACCCGGTGGCGCTGGGCGCTCGTGGCCGCGGTGGCGGCCGTCCTGGTCGCCGCGCCCGTGGCGCTGACCGCGCTGCCGGCCTCCGCGACCATGGCCCCGGCCGCGCTGCGCGCACGGGTGCTGGCCTCGATAAACCTGCCGTACCAGGGTTATGCGGAGAGCACCGGCTCCCTCGGACTGCCGGAGCTGCCCAACCTGTCGGAGGTGACGTCGCTGCTCGGCGGCACCACGCGGCTGCGGTCCTGGTACGTGGCCCCGGAGCACTGGCGGGTCGACGAGATCACCGGCGTCGGCGAGCGCGACACCTACGCCGTGCCGGGCAGCCAGTTCGTCTGGGACAACGGGCAGAACCAGTACACCCAGGTCGTCGGCGACGAGCCGATCCGGCTGCCGCGCGGCGGCGATCTGCTGCCGCCCGACCTGGCCCGCCGCGTGCTCTCCGACGAGGACAAGGTCGCGGCCGTGCCGGCGAAACGCGTCGCCGGCATCGACGCCGCCGGCCTGCGCGT
>NZ_KK037166.1:9510123-9566080 GCF_000568255.1 Kutzneria sp. 744 | reverse complement strand
GGCTTCCCGCTGCCGGCCCAGCTCGCCGGGCGCCCGTTGCAGACCGACCGGGTCGGCGGCGGCCGCGGACTCGGCTTCTACGGCACCGGTTTGTCGGCTTTCGTCGCCGTGCCGCTGCCCCGCAATGTCGGTGCGGGCGTGGTGAACTCGATGGGCAAGGTCGGCGCGAAGACCGTGCCGCTGCCGATCGGCCAGGGCACCCTGCTGACCATCAACCCTTTGTCGGTGCTGGTCGAACGGGCCGGCTACCGCACGTTCCTGCTCGCCGGCGCCGTCGATCCGGCGCTGCTCACCCAGGCGGCCGCCGAGCTGTCGACGCTGCCCAGGAGGCGCCCATGATCGTCACACGCGGGCTGACCAAGCGCTACGGCTCGGTCCTCGCGGTCGACGCCGTGGACCTCACCGTGCGCGAGGGCGACCGCTACGGCTTCCTGGGCCCCAACGGCTCCGGCAAGACCACGACAGTGCGAATGTTGCTGGGCCTGGTCTTCGCCACCTCCGGCGAGATCGACGTTCTCGGCTCGCGGATGCCGCGGCGGGCGGCCGAGGTGTTGCCGCAGATCGGCGCCATGGTCGAGGGTCCGGCGGCCTACCCGCACCTGTCCGGCCGGCGGAATCTGTCCCTGCTGGACGCCAGCGGCCCCGGCGGCAGCCGCCGGACCCGGCGCGCCCGCATCGAGGAAGCCCTTGCCCAGGTGGGACTTTCGGGCATCGACCGACGGCCGGTGAAGGCCTACTCGCTCGGCATGCGGCAGCGGCTCGGGCTGGCCGCCGCACTGCTGCGCAAACCCCGGCTGCTGATTCTGGACGAGCCGACCAACGGCCTCGACCCCAAGGGAATTCACGAGGTCCGCGACCTGCTGATCGAGCTGAACCGGGCCGGCACCACCGTTTTCCTGTCCAGCCATCTGCTGTCCGAGGTGGAGCAGCTGTGCACCCGGGTCGGCGTCGTGGATCGCGGTCGCCTTGTCCTGGAAGAGGAATTGGCCACCCTTCGCGGCGGCACCGGCCTGGTCGAGGTGCGCAGTCCCGACGCCGCCGACGCGGTTTCCCTGCTCAACGGCCAACTCGTCGCCCGTGACGGAGAGAACCTGGTGATACGACACGGAGATCCGGCCGCGCTGAACGCGATGCTGGTGGCCGCGGGGCTGCGGGTGGCCGCGATCACCGAGCAGCGGCGGACCCTGGAGCAGGTCGTGCTGGACGTGACCGGCGCCGGCTCGGACCGGGTGGACGCCTCGTGATCACGGTCGAGCGGCAACCAAGGCACGCGCGCAGGACATCGGGCGGACGCCCCACGAACACCGTCGAGCGGCAACCACGGTGCCGCGCGGGGCATCGGGCGGTCGCCGCATGATCACGGTCGAGCTGCGCAAACTCGTTCTGCGGCCCCGCATCTGGACCAACATCCTGCTGCTGTGCGCGCTGCCGATCATCGTGGGCGTGTTCCTCAAGACCGCCGACTTCGCGCCGCCGCCGGGGCAGGGCGGCGCGTTCCTGTCGGCCGTGCGGGGCAACGGTTTGCTGTTCCCGGCCGCGGCGTTGGCGTTGGTGCTGCCCATCTTCCTGCCGCTGTCGGTGGCCGTGGTGGCGGGCGACTCGATCGCCGGCGAGTCCGTCGGCGGAACGCTGCGGTACCTGCTGATCCGGCCGGTCGGACGCTCACGGCTGCTGGTCGCCAAGATCGTCGCCCTGGTGGTTTTCGTGTTGCTGGCCATCGCCTGCGTGGTGATCAGCTCGCTGATCGTCGGAGTGATCCTCTTCGGCACGGGGACCAGCGCGGCCGGCGGCGCGGCGGCCGGGGCGGCGACGTCGCTGTCGGGTGTCTCGCTGACCCACGGCCAGCTCACCACGCGGTTGCTGTACTCCATCGGCTACATCGTGGTGGCGATGATCGGCTTCGGCGCGATCGGCCTGTTCCTGTCCACGCTGACCAGTTCCTCGCTCGGCGCGGCCCTCGGCGCGCTGTCGATCCTGATCACCAGCGCCGTGCTGCAGACCCTGGACGCGGCGGCGGTGATCCGGCCGTACCTGCCGACCAACTACTGGCTCTCGTGGATCGACTTCTTCCGCGACCCCATCTTCTGGGACTCCATCGACAAGGGCCTGTTGCTCCAGGCGGGGTACGTGGTGGTGTTCTTCGGCGCGGCGTGGGCCAACCTGGCCACCAAGGACGTGACCTCCTAGTCCCTGGTGTGCGGGAGATGGACCAACGGTCACGGTCCGTTCGGGTGATGTGATCACCGCATCCGTGCCGTACCAGGGCGGGTCTGCGATACATGGGAAAGAAAACCTCCCGTTCGGAGGGACCCGTGCCCGACGAAAGACGCCTGCCCCCGGCCACGGCGCTGGTCGCCCGGCTGCTGTGGAACCGCGACGCCGGCGGCCCGCGCCGCCGGCAGCCGGTCGTGGTGCTGCTCGGCCCGACCGGGGCCGGCAAGAGCTTCACGCTGCGCTCCATCGGCCGCAGCTGCGACAACGACGTGGTACACACCGACTACGACTTCCAGCGCACCACCCCGGCCGACACGATGGAAGTGCTGACACAGCTGGCTTACAGCCTCAGCCGCAAGTGGCCGCAACGGGGACGGCCGCGGTTCGCCCGCCTGGTCACCGGGCTGATCGCGGTGCGCACCCAGCTGACCGACCTGCACCACAAGAAGGCCAAGGAGAAGCTGCGGGCCGAGTTCGCCCAGTACACGGGGCGGCAGCGGCCGGCCCTGGGCGCGCTGCTGCGCGGCGTCGTGGACACCGCCGTGCACGCCGACATGATCGACAAGAACGTCGGCGCGGTGCTGAGCACCGCCCTGCCCGAGCTGGTGAACGCGGCCGGCCGGGAGTCGCTGCGGCGGGCGATCCGGTGGCACGGCGAGCATCCCGACCCACGTGCCGAGGACCCGTACGACGCGCTGCTCGACCTCAACCGGATGCCGGCCGCCGGCCGGAACGTGTGGCTGATGGCCGCGTTCCTGGCCGATGTGCGGGAGAGCCAGGAACGGCTGTCCCGGGCCGATCTGGGCAGCCGGTGCCGGTGCGACCGGCCGAGCCGGCGCCGGCACTGGCACAACTGGTTGCTGCTGCTGGACAACGTGGACCATCCCGACGGCGAACGCTTCCTGCGCGACCTGACCACCGCCCGCGAGCAGGTGCTCGCCCACGACCGCAACGCCCACGACCCGCTGCTGGTGATGGCGACCAGTGGGCGCTGGAATCCCGGCTGGGAACCGGATTGGCGGCCGCCGTGGCTGTCCGCGGCGGCGGTCAAGGCACGGACCGTGCAGTCCTGCCGCCACGCCGACTACGACGACTGGGCCGCCGAGCCGACCAGCCCCTACTATCCCGTGCTGCTGGAGGCGCTGACCCTGCGCGAGACGGCGCATATGCTTGGCGTGCCAGAGGATTCCCCGGCGGCGCTGCTGGCCTTGCGGGCCACCGGCGGGTTGCCGGCGGCGGTGAAGAGTGTGCGGCCGCTGTTGGAGAAGGCCACGCTCACGCCCGGCGCCCGGGACGTGCTCGATCCCGGTGATCACCCGTGGCAGCAACGACTCACCGACCTCGGCCTAGCGCGGCACGCCCCGGATCTCGGCATCGAGGAGTTCGTCAGCGCCGCCCCGTTCGCCACCGCGCCGTGGCTGCTGCCGTCGGCGGCGACCCGGGTCGACCACCGCAACGTCGGCCGGATCCTGACCGAGCTGCGCAATGCCCTGTGGGTGGTGGAAAGGCGGGACGGCAGCGCCACCGCCGATCCGGCCGTGCTGCAGCCGTGGATCGCCGGCAATCTGGTGCTGGCGTTGACCCATCGCGATCCGACCTCGGGCCTGCCGTCGTACGAGGAGCAGTTCTCGGTGCTGCTCAACGACTTCGGCACCGACCGGGCCCGCCGTGCCTACTGCCAGCTGGCGCTGGGGCGCGTTGTCGCCGTGGTCGACGACTTCGCGAAGGCGTTCGACAACGAACCGCACCGGGACTGGGTGGACCGCATGGAGATGGTCTGCCGCGCGCCCGACGCGCAGCCGCTGGGCCGGACCGTCACGCAGCTGTTCGACACGTTGGTCAAGCAGGCCAACCGGGATCGCGACCGGAGCCAGGTGGTGCGCAACGTGGTCAGCCGGCTGGTGGTCGCCAACTGGTTGACCACCAACCTGTTCACGGTGCCGTCGCCGGAGCGGGACATCGTCGAGCACGCCTACCGCCAGGAGCTGCCGCCGCAGTCACGCGAGGGCGACGTCAACGCGCTGCTCAACGCCGCCCGCCGGGCCGCGGAACCGTTGGTGGAACGGGGAGTCATCGCCCCGAGCGCACCGTGGCTGCTGACCCCGCGCAGCCGGTTCCGCCGCGCTGTCCCCTACGTCGCCGTGGGCATCGTCGCCGCCGTGGCCGCCGCCCTGATCTCCTTGCACCCGTGGCAGACCTGCGGCCGGGGCCTGACCGATGCCGGCGGTGCCGCCGGGTGCGTCGGCCTGAACCTGGATGCCACGGCATTCCGTGACCACGATCCGCTCTTCGACCTCGAACAGAAGGTGGCCGGACTGAACCCGCCGCGGACCGGCGCGTACGCCACGGTCGTGCTGCTGGAGGACATGACGCCCGATCCGGACGCCGACAGCCTGCTGGTCCAGGTCACCCGGCACGACATCGAGGGCGCGGCGGCCGCGCTGTGGCGGGCCGACAACTCCTCGGCCGCGTTCGGCACCACGCCGCGGATCCGCTTGCTACTGGCCAACTTCGGCAGCAACGGCGACCAGCAGGAGGCCGCCGTGGCGGCGATCGTCAAGGCCAGGGCCGAGGAGCACATCGTCGCCGTGGTCGGGCTCGGGCAGAGCCTGGACAGCACCCGCGCCGCCGCCGCGTCCCTGTCCGCCGCCGACATCACGGTGATCGGCTCGCAGGTGACCGCCGACGACATGAACCAGGACCTGGCCGGGCATCCCATCGACAACTTCTTCCGCGTCTCCCCCACCAACAGCGAGGAGGTTCGGGCCGGTGTCGGCTACCTCAGGCAGCGGGGCTACCAGCACACCTTGTTGGTGCAGGACCTCAATCCCGCCGACAGCTACACGCGGACGCTGACCAAGGCCTTCACCGCGGCGATGAAGCCCGAGTACCAGTCGCCGTACAAGGCGCCGCCGCAGCTGACCGGGCAGACCCGGGCCGACTACATGACCAACGTGTTCGCGCAGAAGTACAGCAACATCTGCGCGGACAAGCCCGACGTGGTCTACTTCGCCGGCCGTGGCAGCGATCTGAAGTACTTCCTCCAGGCGCTGGCCGACGGCGGCACGTGCGGGCTGGGTCCGATGGACATCGTCACCGGCGACGACGCCTCCAGCCTGGTCGGCGTCAAGGACCTGGCCCTGTCCAAGGACATCCACGTCTACTACACGGCCATCGCGCACGGCGGCCAGTGGCGGGCCTTCCCGGCCGGCTCCGCGTACGTGCGCAACTACGACGCCTTCGCGAAAGCGTTTGCGGACAACGGCTTCCCCGCCGCCGACCTCGACGACGGGCAGGCCATGTCCGAGCACGACGCCGTGTTCACCGCGGCCGTCGCCACGCGCAGGGCGAAGGACGTCACCACGGTGAACACGGTCGCGCCGTTCGTGATGCAGTTGCAGTGCAAGAACCCGGTCGGCGGGGCCACCGGCTACATCGCGTTCCCCAACACCGGGGGCAGCGACCCCGTCGACAAGGCCATGCCCATCATGCAGATCCATCCGGACGGGTCCGCGACGCAGGAGGGCCTGGTGTGGCCGTCCGGCACGCCGCTCGACCCCGACACCACCTGCTGAGCTCAGCCCAGGTCGCGGACGAACGTGTTGGCCGAGGGCTGCGGGGTGTCCGGCGCGAACGTGGTGGCGTAGGTCTTGAAGGCCAGCTGCCGGCCGTCCGGCGTGATCGACGGCTCCAGGGAGTCGCTGTCGCCCTGGGTGCCGTTGGTGGCCACGCTGGCCAGCGCCGTCGTGCCGGCCACGGTGTCGCGGACCACCACGTCCCAGTGGCCGTTGCTGTCACCCGGCACGAGGAAGTCCTGGGGCGACGAGAAGGCGACGTAGCGGCCGTCGCCCGAGATCGCCGTCCGGCCGCCGGTGTAACCGCCCACCACCGCACCGGTCGGGTCCACGTTCACGCGGGTGATCGTGTCCCAGTACTCCACCTTGGCCGTGAACAGGTCCGAGCGGTTGTTCGTGTCGCCCGGCACCAGGTTCGTCGCGTACGACTCGAACACGATGTGCCGGCCGTCGGCCGAGAGCCTCGCGCCGCGGCTCGTGCCGTTGCCCAGCGCGCCGTCGCTGCCCCGGCTGACCAGGCGGGTGTCCCCCGGCTGGCGCACGAAGACGTCCGTCGAGTGGTTGGTGTCCGCCCGCAGGTCCAGGTTGTCGGCGTCCGAGTTGAACGCCACCGTGTCCCCGTTGGCCGAGATCGTGGGCGCCCAGCTCGGCCCGTCCGCCTCGCGGAAGTAGTCGTCGAGGTTGATCCGGTAGTTGAACAGGTCCCCCCGCTTCCACTGGAAGATGTCCGACACGCCGTTGGTGTCCCCGCTGGCCAGGTTGCTGGCCAGCGAGTCGTACACGATCGTCTGCCCGTCCTGCGAGATCGCCGGATCCGCGCTCTCGCCGTTGGCCTGCGTCCACGGGTCGCCGCTGACGCGGGTCGTCTTCCCGGTCACCAGGTCGCGTTCGAAGATGTCCTGCACCCCGTTCGTGTCACCCGGCACCAGGTTCGTCGCCAGGGACTCGAACACCACGTACCGGCCGTCGCCCGAGATCACCGGGTTGCCGCTGGCCCCGTCGCCCTCGACGCCGGCCGTGCTCACGCTGACCCGGGTGGTGGCGCCGTTCTGCCGGTCCCGCACGAAGATGTCCGACACCCCGTTGCCGTCACCCCGCACCAGGTTCTTCGCCGACGACGAGAAGGCCACGAACCGCCCGTCCGTCGAGATCGCCGGCCGCCCGCTCATCCCCGACGCCGGCGTGCCGTCCACGGTGACGCTGACCAGCGTCGTGTCCGCCGTCGTCGCGGCGAACGCGACTCCCCCCGGCGCCAACGCCATGACCGCCAGGACGGTCCCGATGCGTCTCATCAACAAGCCCCTCTGCTCGGATCTGTGCCGCCGGAGCATGCCCAGCCGACCCCTCGCCCAGCATCGGGACATTCCCTACTAAACACCCTCCCTAGGACAATCGGGCAATCCGCTCCGCACGGACGCCCGCCGCAATACCCCCGCAGTTTTCCGAAGTCAAACGCCCCCTCCTCAGATGATCTTCTTCCCGCCACCCCGTCGGCCCACCATGCTTGGATCGATTCGGGGGCTGCTCAGAACGATCACGTGGGGCAGTCGGTCGGCGTCGTGCCGGCCAGGCTCGCCAGCACCAGTCCGATGACTCGGGGATCGGTCGGCAGCTGCCCGTGGTCCACGCTCGCGCCGGGGCAGATCTGCTGGAGCGGCAGGTTGATCGCCCCCGGCAGCCGGGCGGAGTCGGGCGGGGTGACGGTCTGGTCGTCCTCCGTCCAGATGGACACCCAGGGCACGTCGGCGGCGCCGGCGATGGGCTTGAGCACGGGGCTGCCGGGAGCGAGCTGCTGGCACGCGGTCGGGCAGGCGCTGGGGGCCAGCGCACCGCCTTGGGCTGCCAACTGCGTCCCGTGCAACGGCGAACCCAGCGTCACGACCCGCCGGACGCCCTTGTGACCGGCCACCCACAGCCGCGCCACGACGCCGCCGGCCGAGTAGCCCACGATGTCCACCGAGGACGTGCCGCCCGCAAGGGCGGAGTTCACGGCGGCGTCCAGGACCTGGGTCTGCTGCTGCAGATCCCCCGTCCCGTCCCCCGGCAACGTCAGGACAACGGCGTTCTTGCCGTCCTGACGGAGGCGTTGGGCCAGCGGCTCCAGGGAGGTCCGGTCACCGCCGAAGCCCGGCACCCTATTACGAATGGCCAAGGTAGCTTTGAATACGAACAGAAGTGAATCAGTAGCCCAATAAGACAAGGCAGCGCAACAGCATCCGCCGCCGGGGACTCAACCCTTGCCAGCTCACACCCCATCATGCAGCAGCGGCAACACCTTGTCGTGCAGCGTCGGCGGCGCGGCCAGGAAGCTGCGATCCCCGGTCCGCCACGGGAGGCCGTTCAGATCGGTGACGAGCGCGCCGGCCTCGCGGGCGATGAGCGCGCCCGGCAGCAGGTTGGTCTCGTCCCGGCCGAACTCCCAGAAGGCATCGATCCGGCCCGCGGCGGTATCGGCGATCTGCCACGACGTCGGCCCGAGATTGCGCACGGCGCCGACCTTCGGCAGCACGGCGGCGAGTGCGCGGCCGGCGCCGGCAATCGCGGCGGGTTCGTCGGCCACGGTCGGCGGCTGGCTGGTAGCGACCAGGCACACTGACAGGTCGATCTTCGTGGACGGCGCGATCGGCTCGCCGTTACGGAACGCGCCGCGGCCCCGCTCGGCGGTGTAGGTCTCCCCCAGCACCGACGAGTGCAGCACGGTGGCAATCGGTTCGCGGTCGCGGACCAGCGTGACGCTCACGCACCACTGCGGCAGGCCCTGGATGTACTGCACCGCGCCGTCGATCGGGTCGACCACCCACACCTCACCGGTTTCCGGCACCTCCGTGCGCATCTCCGCCGCCCACGGCACGTCCGGCCTGATCCGGTCGAGGTGCTCGGCGAGCAGCGCGGACGCCGGCTTGTCGATCTCGTCGAAGACGGCCATGAACTGGGGCATCGAGTCGGGCCGGGTGATCGGGTGTGCGGTGACGAGCGCGGCGACCGCCTTGGCGGCCTCGGTCAGCTGGGTGATGAGCTCTGAGGTCATGCCCCGAGCATCGCCGCCGTTGGCGGTTTCGGACTGGTCCTCGCCGCTGAACTGAGCGAAACTGGCCGTTGTGGCGTCCGACATGGCGGTTGAGGTCCTTGACGACCGCGATCTGCGGCTGATCGCGGCCCTTCAGTGTGACGGGCGGTTGACCGCCGAGCGGGCCTCCGAGGTGCTCGACATCAGCACTCGGATGGTGCGGCGGCGGTGGGCCGAGCTGCTGGGCACCGGGACCATCCGAGTCACCACCATCCCCGACCGCCCGGCCGGCACGGGTGCGATGCTGCTGCGGATCAAGGTGCTGCGTGGCAAGGTCGACTCCATCGCCGCCGCCCTCGCCGTCCGCGACGATGTGCCGTTCATCGACCTCACGGCCGCCGGCGACGAGATCAGCGCCGTCATGCTCACCCGGGACGGCGCCCACAACGGCTTGCTGCACAACCAGCTTCCCGCGACGTCGGCCGTCACCTCCGTCGAGGCGAAGACTGTGCTGCACGTGTTCTCCGAGGCCCCGCCTGGCGTCTCGGCGTTCTCTCGCACCGTGAACGCACTGATCTGACACCAAAACCCTCCGGTGAGTCCACGGTGGATTGTATCGATGCATCCATTCTGGACTGTCTGGCTTCGGACGCCCGCGAGTCCGCCGCCTCCGTCGCCGCGCAGACCGGCCTCCCCGAATCCACTGTGCGACGCCGGATCGGCGCGCTGGCCCGAAGTGGCTCGCTGCGCACCCAGGTGTTGTTCGATCCCCGGCGCGCCGGTCTCGCCGTCGACGCCAACCTGTGGATCCAGGTCGAACCGTCCCGTTTGGACCACGTCGGCCGCACCATGGCCGTGCACCCCGCCGTGCACGGGTGCGTGGCCACCACCGGCCAGTCCAATCTCCAGGTCGCCATCTGGATCCGCGATCTCGACGAGCTCTACCGCCTCGTCACGCGGGAGCTGGGCGTCCTCGGCGTCACCGCCGTCGACACCGTTCTCGTCGGCCGGGCCGTCAAGCGGCCGGAAACGCCTTGGCTACCGCCAGTTCGGTCTCCTCGGTGATCAGGTCCGCATTGATCGCCGCCCCGGCCCGCACGCCCGCGGCCGCCGCGCCGATGACCTGCTCCATGAGGTTCGTGACGTTGCCCGCGACCCACACGCCGGGGACCCCGGTCGCCTCGCCGTCGGCCGGGATGCAGGTGCCGGCCGGGTGTTCGGCGGCGGTCAGTCCGAGGGCGGTGAGCACGTCAGCGTTGGAGCGGGCGTTCGGGGCGATGACAAAGGCATCGTGGTCGAGGTCATCCAGACTGCGCACGACGCCCTCGACGACGAGGATGCCTCGCGCCTCGAACTGCTTCCGTTGCGTGTCGTCGAGTTCGACGATGCCGTTGAGGTAGAAGGTGATGTCGTCGCTCCACTGCCTCCACATCAGGGCCTGATGGACGGAGATCGGGCTGCACGCGATGACGCCGATGCTCCGGTCGCGCACTTCCCAGCCGTGGCAGTACGGGCAGTGCAGCACGTCCTTGCCCCACCGCTCCGCCACGCCTTCGATGTCGGGCAGCTCATCGGTGAGACCGGTCGCCACCAGGAGCCTCCGGCCGTCCACAGTGGACCCGTCGGCCAGCTCGACCGTGAAGCCGTGCCCCGTTCCGGACGCCTTCACCGCTTCGCCGGCGACGATCTCCCCGCCGTACGACTCGACCTCGCCGCGCCCGATGCGCAGCAGCTCCAGCGGGTTGATCCCCTCCCGACCGAGGTAGTTGTGCGCGTTGCCGGCCGGCGCGTTGCGGGGCCGGCCGGCGTCGATCACCAGCACCGACCTCCGGGCCCGGCTCAACGTCAACGCCCCGCTCAGCCCAGCGGCACCGCCACCGATCACGATCACGTCGTAGTTACTGTTCATACCAGGATGATGCGACCGCCTGGCGCGATCGGCAAAAGAACTTGCTGTTTCAGCAACAGGGAGGGCCAGTGGTCGACATCACGGACATCCAGGCCGCCGCGGCCCGCATCGCCGGGCATGTGCTTCGAACTCCCACCGTCGTCAGCCCCGGCCTGTCCGATCTGCTCGGCGTGCCCGTCACGGCCAAGCTGGAGCTGCTCCAGCTCGGCGGCTCCTTCAAGGTCCGCGGCGCCGCCTCGAAGTTGCTGACCCTGACCGACGATGAGCGGGCGGCCGGGGTCGTCGCCGTCAGCGGCGGCAACCACGCCATCGGCGTCGCCGTCATGGCCGGCGCGTTGGGCGTGTCGGCCACCGTTGTCATGCCTCGTTCCGCCCCGGCCCGTGCCGCCTCCGCCGCTCGTGCCGCCGGCGCCGACGTCCGTCTCACCGATGACATGGCCGGCGCTTTCGCCTTGATGGACCAGCTCCAGCAGGGCGGGATGACCTTGCTGCATCCGTTCGCCGACCCCGTCGTGCTGGCCGGTCAGGGCACCGTCGGGTTGGAACTCGCCGCCGACGCCACCGACCTGACCGATGTGCTCGTCAGCATCGGCGGCGGCGCCCTCATCTCCGGCGTGGCTGTCGCGCTGAAGGCCCGTCGTCCCGGGATTCGCGTGTGGGGCGTCGAAACCGAGGGCGCCCAGGCCATGACCGACGCCCTGGCCGCGGGCGGTCCCGTGCCGACCGAGCTGTCGTCGGTCGTGTCCACCTTGAGCGCCCCCAGCGTCTCTCAGCTCACCTACGACCATGTGTCCACTTTGGTCACCGAGGTGCTGCTGGTGTCCGACGCCGAGGCCGTGCAGGGCACGCTCGACCTGGCCGAGCACGCGAAGGTCTGGGCCGAGCCCGCCGCCGGCTGCCTTGTCCCGGCCGCGCGGCGGGTTGTGGAGCAGTTGGGCGGCGATGTGAAGCTCGGATTTGTCGTGTGCGGTGGCAATGCCACCACCGATGACGTGTTCAAGTGGTCGCGGCTCGGATGAGGAGGAACGTGGACGGAACGGCGAAGGACGGCAGCCCCGTCGGGCTCTACGCGCTGCTGCCGGAGACGGGCGAGGCCACCCTGGTCCACGGCGCGATCCCGGCCGGCGCGACCGTGCTGGAACTGGGCGCGGGTGCCGGCCGGGTGACGCAACCGCTTGCGGCGCTGGGACATCCGGTGCTGGCGGTGGACAACTCCTCGGAGATGCTGGCGCACGTCCTCACGGCCGAGACGATCCGGGCGGACATCGAGTCGTTGCGGCTGGACCGGCGGTTCGACGCTGTGCTGCTGGCCAGCCAACTCGTCAACACCGCCGACGCCGAACTCCGCCGGGGATTGCTTGCCACGGCGGCACATCACGTGCGCGATGGCGGCACGGTGCTGATCCAGTGGCACCCGCCGACCTGGTTCGACCGGGTGGACTCCGTTGCACGGGAGCTGGGCCCGGTGACGATCGCCGTCAAGGACATCGTCCTCGACGGCGATCTGCTCGCCGCGACGGTCCACTACGACGGGGCCGGCCAGCACTGGGAGCACCCGTTCACCGCCCGCCGAATGTCCACATCGGACATGACCGCCGAGCTCGACGCCGTCGGACTTCGGTTCGGCAACTGGCTCACCGACGATCAGACGTGGTTCACGGCGACCCCGAACCAGCGGTCGAGCGCGCCCGAAAGCCCTTCTGTGTCAGGAGACTCGGACGCCCAGGCGACGTAGTTGTCCGGCCTGATCAGCACCGCGGCCGGGATGCCCTCGATCGGTTCGGCCGCGATCACGTCGACGACACCTTGGAAGCGCCCCAGGCTGCCGGTGAAGTCCAGCAGGAGAGGCCGACCCGTGCGGGCGAGTTCGGCCAGGCGCGACGGGCCGTCCGGCGTCATCAGATCCATCGGCGGGGCGAACCGGCCGACCAGCGGATGCGCGTCGGCGACACCCATGTCGTAGCGGATGTCCGAGCCGGCCAGCAGTTCCGCGATGCGCCGGACCGCGGCCGGATCGCCGAGCATCTCGCCGAACAGGACCCGCAGGGCCGTGACGTCGCCGCCCGGCGCCACCAGGGCGTTCGTGGCCTGGCCGTAGATGTGCATGCGTTCGGCGGCGATGCGGCGCTCGGTGTCGTACGTGTCGAGCAGGCCGGCCGGCGCGGTGCCGTTGATCTCGGCGGCCAGCTTCCAGCCCAGGTTGGCCGCGTCCTGCATGCCCAGGTTCAGGCCGCCTCCGCCGTAGGCCAGGATGTGCGCCGCGTCGCCGAGCAGGAACACCCGACCGTCCCGAAACCGCTCGGCGACCCGGTTGTGGCCCTTGGTCAGGCGGTTCATCAGGTGCGGGCCGTCGCCCTCCGGCTCGCCGAGCGGCACCTCCACGCCGAGCACCCGGCGCACGCTGGCCCGCAGCTCGTCCATGCTCATCGGCTCGTCGGCCGGCGGCTGGTCCCACTCCACGGTCGCGATCGTCGGCGGGTGATCCGGCAGCGGCGCGTAGGAGAAGCCGCCCTGCTCGGTGCGCAGTCCCAGGAACGGCAACGCCAGGCCGTAGCCGGGGACCTTCAGGCCCCGCGTGGTCGGATCCACCCAGTCCGCCGGCACCGTGGCGTGGGCCATCCGCAGGGTGCGCCGGTCGTACGTGACGCCGCCGAAGTCGATGCCCGACAGCTTCCGCACCGCGCTGCGGGCCCCGTCCGCCCCGATCAGGTAGGAGCCTTGCAGTTCGTACCGGCCGTCCGGGCCGTTCACCTCGACCGTGACATCGGACGCATCCTGTTCGAGGCCAACCAGTTCGTGCCCGTAACGGATCTCGACACCGAGCTGTCGCGCCCGCTCCGCCAGCACCCGGACGATCTTCTGTTGCGGCGCCGGCAGCACGTACAGCGGGCTCTCGTCGAGCACGCCGAGGTTGAGATACATTCCCGCGTAAGGGAAAAACCCCGAATTCGCCTTCGGCGGCCCCGGCGCCCCCGCGAGCTCCTCGAACAGCCCTCGGTGGTCGACCAGCCGCACCACCTCACCCACGAGCCCGTTCGCCTTGGGCTCCACACTCGGTTCCACCAGCGCCTCCAGCACCACCGGTCTCACCCCGGCCAGCGCCAGTTCGCAGGCCAGCATCAGCCCGTTCGGCCCGGCCCCCGAAATGATCACATTCACGATTCCCCCTCCGGCACGGGCAATCCGCGCCCGATTTCCTCGAAGACCCGATCCATCACGTCGATCACCGACCCCTGGGGATCGTTGACCATCCAGAACCGCATCGCCGTCGCCACGCCCGCCGCCACCACCGACGCCGCCAGCTGCGGAAACAGATCCCGCTCCCGATCCAGCCCCAGCCGCTCGGCAATCGCCGCCGCCAGCTCGTCCTTGGCGATGTCGTCCGCGCGGAGCAGTTCCGCGTGCAGCGACGGATGGCTCAGCACCAGCTTCACCCGCTCCATGTACGCCCCGTCGCGGGCGGGAGCTGTTGCCGCGCTTTGGGTTGAGGCGGGCACCGTGCCGTGCGGCGAAATGGAGGCGGCGTCAGCGGATGAGCCGGAAGCGGGCTCTGTGTTGCTCGGCGAGGCTGACACCGCGTCGCTGGGTGAAGCTCGCGGCACGTCGCGCGGCGAGGCAGGCACTGCGCTGTGGGGCGAGGCAGGTGCCGTGTCGTGCGTCGAGCCGGGCGATCCGGTGACACTCGACCGGACCGCCGCTCGCACCGCCGGCCAGAACGGATCTTCCGCCGGCCGGGACCGCAGTTCGTCGGCGACGACCAGCGCCCGCTCCAGGTGACTGGCCGCCACCGCCTCCGCCTTGCTGCTGAAGTAGTTGCGGAACGTCCGGTCCGACACGTTCGCCGCCGCCGCGATCTCCTCGACGGTCACCCCGTCCCAGCCCCGCGCCACGAGCAGTCCGATCGCCGCCCGGCTCAGCGCCAGCCTCGTCTCGCGCTTCTTCCGCTCCCGCAGCCCCGCCATGCCACCCACACTACCCAGATCCTTTCCATTCTGGCAAGATTTCCAACCCGGCAACTTCCCTAAGGCAAACGCCACATGTGGACCGCATTCGACTCCAGGCGCTGCATGCGGAGCACATGTGGCGAAAAACGGGGGTGGGTGTGCGGGGCGGCGAGGGCCCGTGGGAAGGGTGCGTGGGAGGCCGGGCCAAGGGCGAGACGGGAGTCGAGGGCCATGCCCGGGAACCGCGAGGGGTCGGGGCGGAGCCGGGGTGGCCAGCAGCCGAGCGGCGACTATGCGCGGGTGGCGGAGGTTCGGCGGCCGGCGCTGACCACGGCGCCGTCGGAGCGGTCCAGGCGGAGGAACATCAACGCCCCGGCCAAGGCGATCACGGCACCAACCACGAAACCGAGGCGGAAGTCGAGGACGGTGGGGACGTGGCCGCCGGCGGCCACGGCCACGACGGTGGCGGCGACGGCGACGCCGAGGCCGGTGGCGAGCTGGGTGATGGTGGCGTTGAGGGTGCTGGCGGCGCTCATGGACTCGGCGGGGACGTCGGCGAAGGCCAAGGTGTTGATGCCGGTGAACTCCAGCGAACGGAACGCGCCGCCGAGGAAGCAGACGACACAGATGAGCCAGTACGGCGTGGCGGCGCCGAACAGGGCGCAGGCCCCCAGGGACAGGGCGACGAGGACGCCGTTGCCGACCAACACGCGGCGGAAACCGAAGCGGCGCACGGTCGGGGTGGTGATGGTCTTCATGACGAGGTTGCCGGCGAACACCGTGAGCACCAGGAGACCGGAGGTGACGGCGCTGAGGCCGAAGCCGACCTGGAACAGCAGGGGCAGCAGGAAAGGCACCATGTTGATGGCGAGCCGAAGCAGGGAGCCCTCGCTGGAAGTGGCGGCATAGGTCCGAATGCGCAGCGGGGAGAGGTCCACCAAAGGCGTGGGATGACGCAGTGCATGACGCACGGCGACGACGCCGACGGCCAGGCCGATCACGAGCAGACCGGCGGTGATCAGCCAGTTCGTGCCGGCGGTGCCGGCCAGGTCCAGGCCGTACACGAGGCACGCGATGGACACGGCGCTCAGGGCGAAGCCGAGGCCGTCGAAGGGCCGCCGGGTGCGCTCGGCCGTCCGAACGACCAGCAGCGCGGAGATCAGGGCGGCCACGCCCAAAGGCACGTTGATCAGGAAGATCCAGCGCCACGAGGCGTACGTGGTGATCACGCCACCGATGGGCGGGCCGAGCACGGGGGCGATCAGGCCGGGCCAGGTGATGATGGCGGTTGCCGCCATCAAGTCCGCCTTCGCGGCGCCACGCAGCACCACGGTGCGACCTACTGGCACCATCATCGCCCCGCCGATGCCCTGCAGGACCCGGGCCAGCACGAACTGCCACAGCGTCTGGGACGCCGCGCACAGCACCGAGGCGAGCGTGAACACGACGATCGCGGCGCAGAACACGGGCCGCGCGCCGAAGCGGTCGGACAGCCAGCCGCTGAGCGGGATCATCACGGCGACGGTCAGCAGATACACGGTCACGCCCAGGCCGGCGTCGACCGCGCCGACGTGGAACGAGCCGGCAATGCCGGGCAGCGCCGTGGTGATCACGGTGCCGTCCAGCAGCTCCATGAAGAACGAACCCGCGACGATGACGGCGACCAGTCGACTGCTCACGACCAGCAACCTAGGTCGGCGCGAGTCCGCCTGTCATGGCCGCGGAGACAGCCGTCACACGTTGCTCGGCATGCCTCCGATCCGCAGCAGCGCGTGCGGGTACACGCCGGGCCCGAGCTGGCGGGCCAGGCCCTTGCGCACCTCGTCCAGCTTGATCAGCCGGGTCACCGGCCGGATCGCCAGCCCGAAGGCGGACGCCGACAGCCGGGCGTTCTGGATGGCGGCACCGGCGAGGACGTGGTCACGAGCGGTGTCGCCGCTGGTCGTGACCACAAGGATCGGGTCGGCCACCAGCCGCGCGGCGATCGAGCAGACGGCGTCCGCGTACGGCTCGGCCGACATGGTGGCCAGCGGGCCGAACTGGGGGGCCACTTGCGCGACCGGCGTGGTCTGCTGCGGCTCCAGCCATGGGGCCAGCTCGTCGGCGCACCAGCGGTCGCCGTCCATGCGTCTGCCGGCGTGCAACACGAGCCGGGCGGTCTCCATCGCCGCGGCCCGGTCGCTGAGCAGCCGCAACTCGGTGCCGGGACACCAGTTGGAGGCGACGAGCTTGGCCACGGCCGCCGAGTCGGGCACCCACTCGCCGGGCTCGGCCCAGTACGGCGGCATGCGCTCGATCTGACGGTGCAACAGCGTCTCGCGGTCGGTCGGCGGCGTGGGCGTCAGCGCCTTCACGGTGGCCACCAGGTCGGGGGCCGTGCCGTCGCCGGCCAGCTCGATCGTGGCGCGCCAGCCCAGCACGCGCATGGCCAGGTACAGGTTGGCCAGCGCCGTGCCGCAGTACAGGAGGCGGTTCACGCCGGCCCGCTCGTAGCGCGTGCCCGGGCCCAGCTCGAACAGGGACGCCGACCGCTCGCCCAGCTGGAGCACGTACGGCCGCTCGGGGTGTAGGACGGGGGCGTGCCGAATGGCGTTGAGCAGCGTGGTCGCCTCAAACTTGGTCCACTGGTCACCGGAATTGCGCCGGGTCAGCACAACGGTCCTCCGAACGTCGCCGGGCTGGTGCGAACACTCCCGAACGTGAAGACGCCTGGCGGCCACGTCTTGTTCACCTCAATCGGGGGGACCTTGGACACTGCCGCGAATCCTGGGCGGTTGACTAGTGTCTGCCCGTGCCCACCCGAGTGTTCCTGGTCGACGACCACGAGATCGTCCGGCGCGGCATCGCCGACCTGCTCGACGACGAGCCCGACCTCCAGGTGTGCGGCGAGGCCGCCTCGGTCGCCGAGGCGCTCGCCCGGATTCCCGCCACCAGCCCCGATGTCGCCGTGCTCGACGTGCGTCTGCCCGACGGCAACGGCGTCGAGCTGTGCCGTGAGCTGCGGGCCCGCAACCCCGAGCTGCACTGCCTGATGCTGACGTCCTTCTCCGACGACGAGGCCCTGCTCGACGCCATCATGGCCGGCGCCGCCGGCTTCGTGCTCAAGCAGGTGCTCGGCCACGACCTGCTGGCCGCCATCCGCACCGTGGCCGGCGGGCAGTCGCTGTTGGACGGCCGCACCACCGCCGCGCTGATGAACCGCCTGCGCCGCCAGCGTGACGACGCCGATCCCCTGCGGGAGTTGTCCGATCAGGAACGCACCGTGCTGGAGCTCATCGGTGACGGCCTGACCAACCGCCAGATCGCCGAGCGCATGTTCCTGGCCGAGAAGACCGTGAAGAACTACGTCTCGCACCTGCTGGCCAAGCTCGGCATGCAGCGCCGGACCCAGGTCGCCGTGCTGGCCACGGAATTGCGCAGCCGCGACCGGAACTGAGGGGCGCACGGGTCACGCCCGGCCCCTGGCCTCGGCGGCAGGGGTTGATCGGGGCACTGCTGTCCGAACCGAACGGGCGCGGCGGCAGTTCGACGCGGATTACTTGCCGAAGCACTCGGCGCGCACCGCGCACCTCATTTCCTCCGCCGATCATGATTCGACGCCGTGACCCGCACGCGCGTGAATCAGTTGGAGGAAAACATGAAGAGCCTGGCCACCGTGGTCGCAGCCGTCCTTCTCGCCGGCGCCGGAGTCGCGCTTTCGCCCGCGGTGTCCGCATCCGCGGCCAACGATCCCAATCCGTGGCTGTGGGCCTACCCGCAGGCCGACTTCGGCGGGAACCCGCAGGGCCTGTGGCGGGGCGCCAGCAGCCTGGACACCGGCCGCACCGCGACCATGTCCGTCAAGAACGTCTCGCAGTCCGACGCCTGCGGCTTCCACGACGACGGCTCGTCGGAGAGTTCGAAGGTCAAGTTCCCGTTCCGGGCCCACGCCTCGTGGCCGACCATCGGCAAGCCCTTCGTGAACGGCCAGACCCTGAACCTGTTCTTCTGGGGCAAGTGCTGACGGTGGTTTTGCCACATGCGCTTCCTACTTGCGTCCTGGTGCCACAGAGGAAGCGCATGTGGCGAAAAAGTGGGAGCGGGCGGGGTGGCGGCCTAGGGTAGGGGCACCCGCCACGTCAGCAGGGTGCCGCCGGAGTCGCGGGCCACGACGTCGAGGGTGCCGCGGCACGCGCGGGCCCGCTCGGCGAGGTTGGCCAGGCCGCTACGGCGGACGTCCGGCGGGATACCGATCCCGTCGTCACCGACGCGGATGATCAGGTCCTCCCCCGCATCCACGGCCAGGGTGAGCTCCGAGGCGCGGGCGTGGCGCAAGGCGTTGCTCAGGGCCTCCCGCACGACGGCGTCGGCGTGCTCGGCGACGGAAGGCGGCACGAGAGTGTCGACGGCGCCGGAGATCCGCACGGACGGGGTGGGCGAGGCGTCGGCGGTGAGCTCGGCGACGGTGTCCAACAGCCTGCGGCGCAAGCCTTCCATGCCGTTGCCGCCGGAGGTGTGCAGGTCGAAGATGGAGGTCCGGATCTCCCGCACGGTCTCGTCGAGCTGCTCGACGGCCTTCTGGATCCGGGACCGCACATCGGGGTCGGCGGCCCGGCGCAGGGTGCCCTGGAGTCCGAGCCCGGTGGCGAACAGGCGCTGGATCACGTGGTCGTGGAGGTCCCGGGCGATGCGGTCTCGGTCGGCCAACACGGCCAGCAGCCACTGGGTGCGCTGCTTCTCGGCGAACTCGATGGCCACGGCGGCCTGGTCGGCGAAGCTGCTCAACAACGGCACCTCGGACGGCTCAAGGGCCCGGGATCCCTTGTCCCGCACGGCAATGAGCACGCCGGTGGCCCCGCCGGCCGAGCGCAGGGCGACGGCGACGGCGGGCCCGAACTCCGAGGCGTCGACGCCGAGCTCGCCGAGCGAGGAGGCCAGGTCGGGAATGAGCCGGGGCGAGCCGTCACGGGTGATGGCGGCCAGCACGGAGTCGCCGTCGGACAGCTGGCGGCCGACGAGGCTCCGCCCGCCGGGGCCGGCGTAGGAATGCACGCGGAGGACGTCGTTCTCCTCGTCCACCAACAGAATCAGGGCGTGATCGGCCTCCGCCAGGTCCCGCACCCGCCGGGCCACCATCTGCAGCGCGTCGGTCGCCGTGCAGCCGGCCAGCAGCTCGGCCCGCACCTCCGAGGAGGCCTCCAGCCACCGCTGCCGCCGCCGGCTCTGCTCGAACAGCCGCGCGTTCTCCACGGCCACCCCGGCCGCCGTCGCGAGCGCTTCCACCACAAAAACGTCTTCCTCGGTGAACCCGCCGGAACCGCGCTTCTCCGTCAGGTACAGGTTGCCGAACACCTCGTCGCGCACCCGCACGGGCACGCCGAGAAAGGTTCGCATCGGCGGGTGGTGCGGCGGAAAGGCGGTCGCGGCGGGGTGCCTGGTCAGGTCGTCCAGCCGCAGCGGCTTCGGGTCGTGGACCAGCACGCCGAGAAGTCCGTGCCCGGTGGGCAGATCGCCGATGAGACGGCGGGTGTGGTCGTCGACGCCCACATCGACCAGCTCGGCCAGCGAACGGTCGGGCCCGAGCACCCCCAACGCGCCGTACTGCGCGTCCACGAGGTCGACGGCGGCGCGCACTATTCGGCGCAGCGTCGACTCCAGCTCGATACCCGAGGACACCGACAGCACCGCGTCCAGCAACCCCTGCAACCGCTCCGACCGCGCGGACTCCGGTCTCCGCTCCCGCACAACCTCACTCCAGCTCCGCCCCGCGACCCCATGATGATCCAGATCCGACGCCCTCGGCGTGACCGCCGAACGGCCGTCGGCCGATCACCCTGTCGGCGGGGGCAGCCGGCGTCCGGTGAGCAGCTCCAGCCCGACGGCCACGAAGCGGTCGTGCTCCCCGATTCCCCACCTTCGCAGGCCACTCGCCGCAGCGCGTTCGTCCGGACGCACGGATCGGGTGCGTCCGATGCCCAGCACGCTCCAGCCGCCCGACGGCCCCATCTCGTCGGCCTCGAAGGCGACGACCGCGGCCCGGGTGGCGGCGGCCAGCCGGCCGGTGCCGGACACCCGCAGCAGCACGGTCCGCCCGGTCAGCAGGAAGTACACCGGCAGCACGCACGGCAGCGCGCGGTCGCTCACGGCGATCCGGCCCAGCGGCACGGACGCCAGCAGCCGCAGGCACTCCACCTCGTCGAGCACGGTCAGCCCGGTCGAATCCGTGCCGGTGGCGGACCGATCGAGGCTCATGGGTCCATACTCGACCGGAATCGGCCGCCCCCGGCAGCGACATGAGGCCCTTTCGGGCGGGACCTTCGACCCTGGGATGATCCGGTAATGGGACACGCACTGGTGTTGGGCGGCGGCGGAGTCGCCGGCATCGCCTGGGAGATCGGGTTGTTGGCCGGCCTGGAAGGGATCGGTCTGCGCGAGGCGGACCTGATCGTCGGCACGTCGGCCGGCTCGGCGGTGGCCGCGCAGCTGGTCAGCGGCCTGCCGATGGACGAGTTGCTGGCCAGGCAGACGGATCCGGCCAAGCAGGCGCCCGAGATCCCGGCCGTGGTGGATCCGGAGAAGATGGCCGCGATCTTCGCCTACGACCAGGAGAACCCGCCGGACCGGGACGCGCTGCGGCAGCAGATCGGCCGGATCGCGCTGCTCACCGAGACCGTCAGCGAGGCGGCCCGGCGCGAGGTGATCACCGCCCGCGTGCCGGTCGACAAGTGGCCGGACGAGCGGGAGCTGTTGATCGTCGCGGTGGACGCGAACACCGGTGAGGAGCGGGTTTTCGGCCGTGACAGCGGCGTGAGCCTGGTCGACGCCGTGGCGGCGAGCTGCGCGGTGCCGGGCATCTGGCCGCCGGTGACGATCGGCGACAGCCGCTACGTCGACGGCGGCGTGCGCAGCGCCGAGAACGCCGATCTGGCCTTCGGCGAGGATGTCGTGCTGGTGCTCCAGGCCATGGAGATGCCCGGTGTCACCGATCTCGCTGAGCAGGCGGAAGCGTTGCGGGCGCAGGGGTCCACGGTCCTGATCGTCAAGCCGGACGAGGACGTGCTGGCCGCGATGGGCACGAACCCGCTGGACCCGACCGTGCGCACGCCGGTGGCGGAAGCAGGCCGGCGGCAGGGCGCGAAGCTGGCCGAGGAGATCGCCGCCTTCTGGCGGTGATCCGTTCGGCGGACAGCCAGACACCTGTGTCCGCTGTCACACTTGGTGTTCCGCGGCTCACGGGAGGACCCACCATGCTCGGTCTTCGCACCCTCGCGCGCCTGTTCCGCCGACGCCGGAAGGCCCCCGTGATCCCCGGCCCGAGGCTGGCCGAGGTCATCCCGCTGGCGCTGGCCGAGAAGGCCATGGCCGACGGCTGCCCGACACCGGACCAGGAGCTGATGCTGATGGCGGCGGGCAGCCCGGCCCACAAAGCCCGTCGCCACCCCAGCCTCGTCCGTCCAGAGTGGAAGGTTCGACGCGATATCCGCTGACACCAGAGACGGCTCGGCCCCAAAGGGGCCGAGCCCGCGACGCCGAAGGCGGCGCCAAAAAACACAGAACTAGTGTCCTGCGCCTAAAGTTCGTTGATTAATTGTAGGATTGACGGATGGCAGGTAGAGGCCGGCCGGTGGCCGCTGTGGTGTTAACCGACGAGGAACGCGAGACGCTTCAACGGTGGGCGCGGCGGGCGAAGTCGTCGCAGGCATTGGCACAGCGATGCCGAATCGTGCTCGGGTGCGCGGCCGGCGGATCCAATCAGGACGTCGCCGCCGAGTTGGGGATCTGGCCGCAGACGGTGGGCAAGTGGCGACGACGGTTCCTGGACAGGCGCCTGGAGGGCTTGGTGGACGAGCCACGTCCGGGCGCCCCGCGCAAGATCACCGACGAGCAGGTCGAGGAACTGGTGGTGGCCACGCTGGAACGGACCCCGGCCGATGCCACGCACTGGTCGCGGACCTCGATGGCGGCCGAGAGCGGATTGTCCAAGTCGACGGTCGGACGGATCTGGAAGGCGTTCAACCTCAAGCCCCACCAGGTCGACACCTTCAAACTCAGCAACGATCCGCAGTTCGTCGACAAGGTCCGCGACGTCGTCGGGCTCTACCTGAATCCGCCCGACAAGGCGCTGGTCCTCTGCGTCGACGAGTTGGGTCGGACCGGGGCGCGTTGACGTCCTTACGAACGTTACGTTTCCCCGGCCCGCCCGCCGAACCGGACGTGCCCATTCCTGAGCATCCGGCTCTCCACGAGCCCGTGTCAGCGGATCACTTTGCTGGTTCTGGCGTTATGACTGCCCAGGGTGTAGGGATGTTGGCCGCCCGGTATCGGTAACGGCTGACCGTCACCGTCTGGGGCTGGAACAACGTCACCTCGTCCTCCGTCGGTCGCCACCCCGGAAGGTAACGGCGCATGAGGACGGCCCACTTCGTTTTGTTGTGCCGCTTACGAATCCACCGCACTACCCGATGCCAGGCGTAATCATCGAGGTAGTGGAAGGTCGCCTTCGACACACCATGACGGAAGTAGACGCACCAACCCCGCAGCACCAAGTTGAGTTGGCGCAGCAGGGCGGCAAGTGTTGGATGCGACGACCTGCGGGTCAGCGCGCGGACCCGCCCGACGATCGAGGCCAGCGCCTTCTTCGACGGGTAGGTGTAGACCACGCGCTTGTCCGTGCCCCGCTTCCGTTTCCGCTGGATGCGGAACCCGAGGAAGTCGAAGCCCTCATCGATGTGACAGACCCTCGTCTTGGCTGCCGACAACCGCAGGCCCATCGGGGCCAACAGTCCGGCCACCACCTCCCGGAGGTCTTCGGCATGCCGCTTCGACCCGGACACCAGAACCACGAAATCGTCCGCGTAGCGAACGATCCGATAGGTGGCCGACCCCTTGCGGCGCGCCACGAACCGCCGATACGAGGTGCCGCTGGCCGCCCATGCCCGGGCGAAATGCTCGTCCAGGACTGACAGGGCGATGTTGGCCAGCAACGGAGACAGGATCCCGCCTTGGGGTGTGCCGGTACTGGTGTTCCTGACCACGCCGTCCTCGCTGAGGACGCCCGCATGCAGGAACGCCTTCACCAGAGCCAGAACACGTTTGTCCCCGACCCGACCACGCACCCGGTCCATCAGGGCCGGGTGGTCGATCATGTCGAAGCACGCCTCGATGTCCCCTTCCAGGACCCACTCATACGAGCGGGACGTGAACTGGTGGATCTCCGCGATCGCATCCTGGGCCCGGCGCCGAGGACGGAAACCGTAGGAACACGGTTGGAAGTCCGCCTCGAAGATCGGCTCCAGTACCAGCTTCAGAGCCGCCTGCACGGTGCGGTCCCGCGCGGTCGGGATACCCAAGCGACGCAGATTCGCGCTGCCCGGCTTGGGGATCATCCGCTCCCGCACGGGCATCGGGTCGAACCGCCGCTCCCTGAGATCTCGCCTCAAGGTGGGCAGGAACCACTCCTCGGCGGCGAACACGGCGTCCGGACGGACACCATCCACCCCCGCCGACCGCTTACCCTTGTTGCCCCTGACCCGCGTCCACGCCACAACGAGAACAGCCGGGTCACACACCAAATTGAACACGTCGTCGAACCGGCGACCAGGACCATCGATCGCCCACTGATGCAGCTTGGTCTGGATCCGCAGTACCCGCGCCTCGGCCTCCTCGACCGTCGGCCACAGCACACCCGTATTCACCGGTGATCTCCTGCCCTTCCGTTCCCATCGCCGCGGACTCGCTGCCGCCCTTCGCCATGTGGCCGGCTTTCCCGACCTCGGACTACTACGACGGCTCCGCCACGCCCCGGCCCGCTCAGCCGACGACGAGCCTGCCCGCACCCGACCTGGACGGCCAGCACGCGGGACCAGCCCGGGACGCTTCCCACGTTCACCACACACCGGTCGACGGGGTCGGTGCCCAGCTTTGCCCCTGCGACATCGCCACGAGTACGCCGCAGCCTTTCCTCGCGGCCTCCCTGCCGGCGTCTTCACCCGGCCCGAAAGTCACCCGCCCTGTCCCGGACATCCGGTCAAGACAGGTGTGCGTCGCGCTCCGGCCCGCATCCGCCAGGTTGGAGCCGGTGTATCTCTTGAGAGGCTTTAACCGCTGGTTCCTCACGTACACCTTTCCGTCTCGCTAGGTGAGCCCGAGCCGTCTGGCAGTGCCGGCCCGTCTCCTCGTTGTCAGGGCTGCTCCCACCCTCCCCGGCGCCTCCCGGATCAGGCTGCCCTCAGCTTCATCGACCTGCTGCGACAGGACGACGGCGGAGGTCTCTCACCTCCACCCGATAGTGCAGCGCCTCGTGGCGCACGAAGTCGCAGATCCAGGCGCTGGACCGGTCCGCGCCGATGCTGCCGATGATGCCCGGCCTGCCGCAGCGCCGTACCCATGACTACATCCGGCACGGCATCACCACCCTGTTCGCCGCGCTCGACGTGGCCAGCGGCGAGGTGATCGGCTCCATCCACCGCCGTCACCGCGCGGTGGAGTTCAAGAAGTTCCTCACCACACTGGACAAGCAGGTGCCCGCCGACCTTGACGTGCACCTAATCTGCGACAACTACACCACCCACAAACACCCCACGATCAACAAGTGGCTGGCCGCGCACCCCCGCTTCCACATGCACTTCACCCCGACCTACTCCTCCTGGCTCAACCAGGTGGAGCGATGGTTCGGCTTGCTGACCGACAAACGCCTGCGTCGAGCTGCGCACAAGTCCTTACGTGCACTGGAAAACGACATCCGCGACTGGATCACGACGTGGAACGCCGATCCCAGGCCGTTCGTGTGGACCAAGGACGCTGACGAGATCCTCGACCGCCTCGCCTCATATCTTGACCGAATTCCTGGCGCAGGACACTAGCCTATCCGCTGGCGGACCAGGTCCGATTCCTTCAACGGGTCCACGATGTCCAGGCCGCCGGGGGTGTCCGGGTTGGGGCGCAGCACGAAGGACTGCCGGCTGGACGGGTAGTTCGAGGAGGAGAACAGCAGCGGCGCGGTGAGGCCGCTGGTGTCCACTCCGGTCAGCTCGTGGAAGGCCTTCTGCACGCCGGCCCTGGTCAGGTCCCCCTCGGCGCAGGCGCGCTTGAGGATGGCGCTGTAGCCGATGCCCACGACGTAGCCGTAGTTCACGGCCATCGACGGCTTTCCGTTGGGGTACTTGGCCTTGTAGGCCGTGGCCAGGTCCTCGGCGGCCGGCAGTTTGGCACCGAACGGGGCGACCGACGAGGACACGAGCACCAGCTGCTGGAAGGCCGGCCCGGCCGGGCTGGCCAGCACGGACGGGTCGAAGCCGGGGTTGGAGACCAGGAACGGCACCGTCAGGCCGGCCTGGGCGGCCGTGCCGACGGCGACGGCGGTCTGCTGCGGGTAGGTGCTGATCGCGACGGCCTTGGCCCCGGCCGCCTTGAGCTGGCCGATCTCGGCGGAGAAGTCCTTCTTGGTCGACGGGACCTCGATGGCCTTGAGGGTCAGGCCCAGCTTGTCGGCGACGAACTGGCTGCCCTGCAACGCGTTGCCGCCGTACTCGGGGTCGTCGTTGTAGATGTGCCCGATGACGTCGCCCTTGTGCAGTTTGTCCTGCCGCACGAGGAAGTCGAAGCTGTTGATCACGTCGAGGTCGTAGGTGGCGCCGACCACGACCATGTAGGGGTTGCCGAGCAGGTCGCTCGACCAGGACGTGGGCGCGGCCATCACCTGCTGCTGGAGCATGTCCGGGGTGATCCGGCTGGTGATGTCGCTGCCCACGACCTGGAGCAGGCCCAGCACGGTGGGTTCCTGCTTGAAGTAGAGCTGCACGGCCTTGTCGGTGTTGAAGCCGGTGTCCTGCACGTCCAGTTCGATCTTGCGGCCGCACACACCGCCCGCGGCGTTCAGCTTGTCGATGTAGAGCTGGTTGCCCTGCACCACCGCCTCGCCCAGCGGGCCGAAAGGTCCCGACAGATCGCTGAGCACGCCCAGTCTGATCGTCTTGTCGGTGACACCGGTGCCGGTTTTCACGGCGGGCACGGGCGTTCCGCAGGCGGCAGCCGTCACGGCCAGTACGACCAGTGACACCACCGCTGCGGAACGTGGCCCCAGGAACGACAGTCTTCGGGGGAACACCCCACGAAGGTATCTTGCGGATAGGCCGGGTCACGTTTCCGTACAGCGGTTACCGACAGGATTACGCCACTCGGCCTATCAAGGTCCTGGGGTTCGGCTCAGCTCGCCCACTCCAACAGCGGCCGGCTGTGCTCCGGATTGCGCAACTGGGCCAGTGCGCCCTTCTCGAGCTGACGCACACGCTCGCGGGTCAGGCCGACACGCTCGGCGACCTCCTGGAGCGTGCGGGGGTTGCCGCCGTCGAGCCCGAACCGCAGGCTGACGATCAGGGCCTCCCGCTGCGGAAGGGTGTTCACGACCGCCCGCACGGACTCGGTCAGCGCCTCGCGCTCCAACACATCGGAGGCCCGCACGGAGTCGGTGTCCTCGATGAGGTCGGAGATCGTGGTCTCACCGTCCTCGCCCACGGTGGCGTCCAGGCTGGTCGCCTCGCGGCTGGCCCGGCGCAGCTCGACCACCCGCTCGACCGGCAGGCCGCACTCGTCGGCGATCTCGGCCACCGACGGCTCGCGGCCCAGCTTCAGGTTGAGCTGGCGGTCCGCCTTCGCGATCTTGTTCACCTGCTCGACGACGTGGACGGGAAGGCGGATGACCCGCGAGGTCTCCGCGACCCCGCGCTCGATCGCCTGCCGGATCCACCACATCGCGTAGGTGGAGAACTTGAAGCCCTTGGCGTAGTCGAACTTCTCGACCGCCCGGATCAGTCCGAGGTTGCCCTCCTGGATGACGTCCAGGAACGGCAGCCCGCGGTGGCTGTACTTGCGGGCGGTGGAGACCACCAGCCGCAGATTGGCCCGGATCATGTGGTCCCTGGCCTGCTCGCCGTCCCTGGACACCAGGGCCAGCTCCTCGCGCGTGCGGCCCCCCAGCTCGCCCGTGCGCAGCAGCTCGGCGGCGTACACGCCGGCCTCGATGCGCCTCGAGAGCGAGACCTCCTCGGGGGCCGTCAGCAGCGGGGTGGTCCCGATGTCGGCCAGGTAGTGGCGCACCAGGTCCTGGTCGCCGTCGGTCGCGACCCGCTGCCGGGGCGTCCTCACCTCCGCCACGATGACCTCCTCACGTCTTTCGCCGGTCCCGAGCGCGCAAGGCTGTTGCTTTGCTACGTTCGAGGAGTAGCGGACTCCGGGAGCCGGTCGGCCCCTCTCGGGTTTCCGCATGCTGTCCAACGCGAGTACGGGACGGTTAATTCCACGTAGCGTGACGCCGGAGCCCGGCGTCGGCTACGTCACACTCAGCCTCCGTGCTGGCCGACCCTGACCAGCAGCTCCTCGACGCTGATCCCGTTGCTCACGGTGTCCGCGCGATGGCGGCCCGCGTCCGGATCGGACATGGCCACCCGGTCTGTTTCCGGCTCGGCCCAGCCCGTGAAGTCCCGGTCCACGCTCATCTCAGGTTCCTTTCCCCGACCTACGCCCCTTCTCTTACCCCCTCCACACGGATTTGACTCCCGAAATACGGGTTCAGGTAATTCTGATCACGTCCGTGGTGTCGAAACGGGAAAGAGGCCAGGTCCGGCCGCACCTGTCGAGCGCGCCGTTCCGGGACGCACGGGGTAGTTGTCCCGGAACGGCGACGGGGTCGGCGGGGCGCCGGCGGGCGGCATTCGGGACTGCCGCTATCCGCGGATGAGAGGGGGTTCATCGACGCGGTCACCGCGGCTCGCACGCCGCCGACCATCCCTCACAACGCGGGGCGACCCTGTTCTGTTCCCTCGATGGCGCCATCGATCCGCGGCATCACCGGCAGGTTCTCGGGACTGCCGGCCTGCTCCGGAATGAACACCGACGGGGTGCCCGAAGGTGCGACGCCGGTGCCCAGTTCCGTGAGGCGGGCCCGCAGCATCCCCAGAACGCCGTCGCGCTGCGCGTGCACCCATTCGTAAGCCAACAACTGGTGCAGTTCGTGGGCGGTGAGACTCAGGATTGAGTCCGCCAACTCACCGTGTGTGAGGCGGTTGTAGTCGCGGAGGGGAAGCGCCGCCGAGCTGTCAGGCCCGAGGTTGCTGGCCATTGTGGGTACCTCCTGCCCCTCGCCGGGCCGGTACCAGCAAGAATGCACCATCGAGTTACCCGCTCGCGCGCCCGTTTGATCCGGGTTCATCCAGGACCACACGCTCGGCCTAGCGAAACGGGCAGTAATCACCCGAATGCCGACAGTGTTCGCGGTAGCGGGCGCACACGGAGGGTGAACGTGGCAGGCTGGGCCGATGACGGTGACTGGTTGGGTCGCGCAACGATTGCTGAAGCTGCCGCCGGCGACGACGCGCAAGGTGTCGGTGGAACGTGATCTGCGCATCACCGCCGACGACGGTGTGACGCTGCTCGCGGACCGGTGGTGGCCCCGCGCCAGCATCTGACACGAGCCGCGGCCCGGACCTGCCGACGGCGCTGGTCCGCTCCCCCTACGGCCGCAAGGGCCCGCTGGGCTGGCTGATGGGCCGCCTGCTGGCCGAACGGGGCTTCCAGGTGCTCCTCGTCAGCACCCGGGGCACGTTCGGCTCCGGCGGCGGCGAGTTCCGGGCCATGCGGGAGGAGCGGGCCGACGGCCACGCCGTGCTGCGATGGCTGGCCGAGCAGCCGTGGTTCAACGGCTCGGTGGTGCTGACCGGCGCCAGCTACCTCGGCTACACCCAGTGGGTCGTCGCCGCCGACGCGCCCGTGCAGGTCAAGGCCATGGTTCCGCACGTCACGTCGTCGCGGCTGGCCATGACCTTCCTGCGGCCGGGCCGGATCGAGCTCGAGACGCTGATGAACTGGTCGGTGATGACCGCCCACCAGGAGCGGCGGTTCGCCGGGCTCAGGGCGTCGCTGGAGCGCAAGAAGATCGAGGCGGCGATGCGCACGCTGCCGCTGGCCGACGGCGACAAGGCGGCGCTGGGCCGCGCGTGGCCGTTCTACCAGGACTGCGTGCACCACGACCAGGACGACCCGTACTGGAAGAAGGAGGACTTCAGCGACACCGTCGCCGAGGTCAAGGTGCCGGTGAGCTCGATCGCCGGCTGGTACGACATCTTCCTGGCCGACCAGCTGCGGGACTACCAGGCCCTGGTGGCCGCCGGCCGCCCGCCACGGCTGACCATCGGGCCGTGGGCGCACGCCGACCCGAAGGGGTTGGCCGCGTCGATCTGGGAGACCGTCCGCTGGGCCGGGCCGCTGGCCCGCGGCGCCAAGCCGGCGTATCGGGCCCCGGTGCGGCTGTTCGTCATGGGCGTGAAGCAGTGGCGGGAGTTCGACCAGTGGCCGCCCGCCGGCTACACGCAGCAGCGCTGGCACCTGCGTGAGGGCAGTGCCCTGGGCCAGGTCCCGGGCGGTTTCGTCGCGCCCGACACCTTCACCTACGACCCGTCCGACCCGACGCCGTCGATCGGCGGCGCGAAGCTGGAGCCGCGGGGCGCGGGCGCGGTGGACAACCGGTCCGTGGAGAAGCGGGACGACGTCCTCACGTTCACCTCGGACGTGCTGGAGGCCGACCTGGAGGTGATCGGCGAGGTCGCGGCCGAGGTGTGGCTGCGGGCCGATCAGAAGGCGTGCGACCTGTTCGTACGGAAGTGTGTGACGTGACAAGCGCGACCGGTCGATCAACATCTGCGACGACCTGGTCAAGGTCCGGCCGGACGGGATCACCAAGGTGACGGTGGCGCTGTCGCCCACCGCGCACGTGTTCCAGCGCGGGCACCGGATCCGCGTGCAGGTCGCGGCCGGGGCATTCCCCCGCTTCGCGCGCAACCTGGGCGGCGACGAGCCCGTGGCCACCGCCGCCACCCCGCACGTGACGACGCTGGAGATCTTCCACGACGCCGCCCACCCGTCGGCCGTGCTGCTGCCGGTGAAAGTGAACTGAGCCACACTCGACGGATCTGGACCCCGGAGTCCGGTTAGCTTCGGGCTGACCGGACCCTGGGGTCCGCTTGACCTCCGAGAGGCAGCCATGAGCACCACACGCGCCGAGTCCGCGGTCCCGCGGTCATGACCCGGCTCCCCGCCCCCGACCCGGACACGCTGCCCGCCGACGTGCGGCGGTTCCTGGCTGTCGTGCCGCCGTCGGGCATGGTCCGGATGGCCAGCCACGCCGTGGCCACGGTGCAGCCGTTCCTCCAGCTGGGCCTGCTCCAGTTCGAGGTGCTGGCCCTGCCCGACCGGTACCGCGAGCTGGCGACCCTGACCGTCGCCGCGTGCACCGAGTGCGAGTTCACCGCCGGCCAGCACGTGCCGATGTCGGCGCAGGCCGGCATCACCGACGAGCTGCGCGCGGCCATCGCCCGCAAGGACTTCGACAATCCGGGGCTGGACGCGCGGGACCAGGTGATCATCCAGTTCGCCTCCGAGCTGGTCGCGCGGCCCCGGGTCGGTGACGAGCTCTTCGGCCGGGCCCGGGCCTTCCTGACCGACCGGGAGCTCGTCGAGCTGATCCAGGTCTGCGCCTTCTACCTGGCGTTCAACCGGATCGCCACCACACTGGACGTGCCGGCCGAAGACGATGCCTGAACGCCGACTGGACGCCCGGCTCAACCACGAGCGGGTGCTGGTCGCCGCGGCCGAGGTCTTCGCCGAGCACGGTCTACAAGGGACGGTCCCGGACATCGCCGCCCGGGCCGGCGTCGGCAAGGCCACGGTGTACCGCAACTACCCGACCAAGGACGATCTGGTCGCCGCGGTCGTCCGTTGCCACGTCGAGGAGTTGGAGCGGCGCACGGTCGCCGCGCTGGCCGAGCCCGAGGCCTGCCAGGCGTTCAGCCGCTACGTCGTCGACCTGTTCGCCACCCTGGCCCAGCACCGGCTGCTGGCCGACGCCCTGGCCGCCGGCACCGTGTCCACCGACCGGATCCTGGCCCTCCAGAAGGAACTTCTCGCCGCGGCGGGCTCAAGCCTTCGCCCAGACATCACGGTCACCGACATCCTGGTGCTGGTGGGCGGGGCCGTGCGCCAGATGCTGCGCCTGGACATCGTCGACGAGGCGGCCTGGCGTCGTTACGGCGAGATGGTCGTCGCCGCCTTCCGCCGCTAGTTCGCCACATGCGCTTCCCATTTGCGCTCTGGCGGCAAATGGGAAGCGCATGTGGCATTCCCTTGCTCAGGCGCGGTGCAGGCCCTCGGTGCGCGCGCCGTCGAGGTCGGCCGAGGTGAGGTCGGCGGCTACTGCATGAGCGTGGCTGAGGTCGGCGCCGGCGAGATCGGCCCCGCGCAGGTCGGCGCCGTCCAGCACCGCCCAGCTCAGGTCGGCGCCGCGCAGGTTCGCGCCGGACAGGTTGGCCTGCACCAGTTCGATGCGGATCATCTGCGCGTTGCGCAGGCACGCCCCGTGCAGGTCGATGACCGTGCCGATGTCCGGCGACGCCGGCCGCCGGTTGAGCACACCCAGCGCTGCCTGCACATCCCCGCTCACCGGGCGGTCCGGGCAGTCGGCCGATCCCGCCGTGGACCGGATGAACGCCGCCAATTCGGTCACCACGGCGGGCTGGTCGCCGGGCGAGGCCTTGGTGACCTGTTCCAGCTCGTTCATGCCGCGAATGCGGGCCTCGACGTCGTTCGCCCCAAGGTCTTTCAGCGCCGCCGTGTGCCGCGCGTCCACGGCGGCGTGGTCGATCTGGTCCCAGTACCCGCCGACCAGCCCGATCGTGGCCAGCACGACACCGACCACGATCACCACCGGCCACCGAATCGGGAACCTCACGGGGTCAGCTGTCCGCGTTCCAGCCGCCGCTGCCGCGCCAGCTCTGGGTCGAGCACCGGCACCGCCGTCAGCAGCGATTTGGTGTACGGGTGCGTGGGATTGTCGTACAGCGAATCGGTCTCGCCGAGCTCCACCACGGCCCCCTTGCTCATCACCGCGACCCGGTCGCTGACCTGCCGCACCACCGCGAGGTCGTGGGCCACGAAAACCAGCGTAAGGTCGAACTCGGTCCGCAGCGAGGCCAGCAGCCGGATGATCTGGGACTGGGTCGACACGTCCAGCGCCGACACCGGCTCGTCGCAGACCAGCAGCTTGGGCCGCAGCCCGATGGCCCGCGCGATGCCGATGCGCTGCCGCTGGCCGCCGGAGAACTCGTGCGGGTAGCGGTCGATCCGGTCCGGGTCGAGGCCGACCAGGTCGAGCAGCTCCCGAACCCGTTTGCGGGACGCGTCCTCGCCCTGCACGCGCAGCGGGTCGGCGATGCTCTCGCCGATGGTGCGGCGGGGGTTGAGCGAGGACACCGGGTCCTGGAAGACCATCTGGAGGTCCCGCCGAACCTCGCGGATCTCCTTGTCCGAGGCGATGTCCCGGCCGTCGAACAGGATCTGGCCGGCGGTCGGCCGCAGCAGGCGGACGATCATGCGGGCCAGCGTGGTCTTGCCGCTGCCGCTCTCCCCCACCACGCCCAGCGCCTCGCCGCGCAGCACGTCCAGGGTCACGCCGTCGACGGCGTTCACCTTGGTGCGGTTGAGGAATGAGCCAACCGAGAACACCTGGTGCACGTCCTTGACCTGCACCAGCGGCTCGCCGCCGACCACCTTCGACTCCCGCGGCTGCTCCAGCCGTGGGATCGCGGCAACCAGCTCGCGGGTGTACTTCGCCGACGGGGCACCGAGAACCTCGGCCGCCGGGCCGTGCTCGACGGCCTTGCCGTGCTGCATCACCAGCACGTCGTCGACGTTGCCGGCGGCCACCGCGAGGTCGTGGGTGACCAGGATGAGGGCCATCCCGGTCTCCGTGCGCAGGTCGTGGATCAGGTCCAGGATCTGCGCCTGCACGGTGACGTCCAGCGCCGTGGTCGGCTCGTCGGCCACGAGAACCTTGGGCGACAGGGCCAGCGCCATGGCGATCAGGGCGCGTTGCCGCATGCCGCCGGAGAACTCGTGCGGATAGGCGTTGACTCTCCTGGCCGCGTCGGGAATGCCGACGCGGTCGAGCACCTCGACCGCCCGTCTGCGCGCGGTTCGCTTGTCCGCCTTGTTGTGCGCCCGGTACACCTCGACGATCTGGTCGCCGACGCTGAAGAACGGGTCCAAAGCGGACAGTGGATCCTGGAACACCATGGCGATCCGGCTGCCGCGCAGCTGCCGCACCTGTTCGTTCGTCGCGGTGAGCACCTTCGTGCCGAGCACGTCGATCTCACCGGCGACCTCGGCGTTGCCGCCGCGGTGCAGACCCAGCAGCGACAGGGCGGTCGCGCTCTTGCCGGAGCCCGACTCCCCCACGATGCCCAGGGCCCGCCCGGCCCGCAGCTCGAAGGAGAGCCCGTCGACGGCCCGGACCGTGTCGCCCTCGGTGTGGAAGTCGATGACCAGATCCCGCACCGACACAACGGTTTCACTCACTGCGGCACCTCGCTGGCGCTCGGTGTCCGCGTTCGCGGACGCTCTGCGTTGAATGGTTCGCTCGCAAGCTCGCTCACGAGACGCTCACCCTCTTGTCGACCGCCGCGTAGAGCAGGTCGGCGATCGTGTTGCACACCACGATGACCGTGCCGATCAGCAGCACCAGCCCGACCACCACCGGCAGGTCGACGTTGCGCACCGCCTGCACGGTCAGCTGGCCGATGCCGGGCAGGCCGAACACCGACTCGGTGAGCACCGAGGAGGTCAGGATGCCGGCGATGTCCAGCGCCGCCAACGTGATCAGCGGGCTCAGCGCCCCCCGCAGCGCGTGCCGGCCGATCACCTGCCGCTCCGGCAGGCCGTAGGCGCGGGCGGTGCGGATGTGGTCCTCGGCCAGCGTCTCCAGCATGCCGGCGCGTGACATCCGGACGTACACGGGCATCGTGGTCAGGGCCAGCACGATCCACGGCAGGATCAGGTTCTGGGCCCACAGCAACGGATTCTCGTCGAACGGCACCCAGGTCGGGAACGGCAGCCACTCCAGCGAGACGCAGAAGACCAGCAGGGCCAGCAGCCCGGTGATGAAGATCGGCACCGCCAGCCCGCCGAGCACGAGCGCGTTGACGGCGTGGTCGACCCAGCGGCCCCGGCGCAGCGCCGACAGCACGCCGATCCCGATGCCGAAGGCCAGCCACAGGATCGCCGCCCCGACCACCAGCGAGCCCGACACCGGAAGGCGGTCCAGGATCATCTGCAGCACGGGTTCGGTGTACTGGTAGGAATAGCCGAGGCACGGCGCCGCGCAGTGCACGACGGACGGTCCCATGCTGAAGTCGCGGCCGGCGACCAGTCCAGACAGGAAGTGCCAGTACTGCAGGTACAGCGGCTCGTCGAGGCCGAGGCTGTGCGAGATCAGCGCCAGCCGGTCCGGGGTGCAGCTCTTGATGCCGCACACCAACTGCGCCGGGTCGGACGGCATCAGGTAGAACAGCACGTACACCACCGCCGACATGATCAGCAGCACCGCCGCCGCGCCGCCGATCCGGCGCACCGCGTAGCCGAGCACCTCAGCCCGCCTTCCTGGTCAGCCGGGTGGTACGCGGGTCGAGCGCCACCCGGACCCCCTCACCCATCAACGTGAACGACAGCACGGTGAGGAACACCATGAACGCGGGGATGAGCACGTACATCACGTCGCTACGGAACCACGTGGTGGCGGTGGACAGCATCTGACCCCAGGACGAGGTCGGCGGCCGAACGCCGACGCCGAGGAAGGACAGCGCCGCCTCGGTGATCACGTTGGAGGGCAACAGCAGCGCCGCGTAGGTGATCACCGGCGCGGCCAGGCCGGGCAGGATCTCCCGCCGGGCGATCCGGAAGCCGCCGGCCCCGGACAGCCGGGCCGCCGCCACGAAGTCCCTGGTGCGCAAGGACAACGTCTGGGCGCGGCTGATACGGGCGGTGCCGCCCCAGCCCAGCACGCCGATCACCAGGGCCAGCAGCAGCGGCCGGGGGAAGCTGTCCGGCACGATGGTCAGCAGGGCCAGCGAGAAGATGATGACCGGGAAGGCCAGCGAGATGTCGGCCAGCCGGGTCAGCACGGTGTCCAGCCACTTGCCGCCGAGCCCCGCGGCCAGACCGACGACCACGCCGAGGAAGACCTGCACCATGGTCGCGCACACGGCCACCAGCAACGAGATCTGCGCGCCCTGCGCCACCCGGGCGAACAGGTCACGCCCGGTCTGCGGCTCCACACCCAGCCAGTGCTGGCCGCTGATGCCGCCCAGCGAGCCGATCGGAACGCCGCCGCGCGCCGAGTCGACCAGGTCGTTGTGGAACGAGGCGATGTCCTGGCCCTCCAGCGCGGTCAGCACCGGGGCCAGGATCGCCAGCAGCACCAGCAGGCCCGCCACGACCGCGCCGAACACGGCGGCGCGGTCGGTGCGGAACCGGCCTGTGAACACCCGGAGACCGGGCCGTGCATCGGATGGAGCGGTCACTTCACGGACACCTGGGAGAGGTCGTAGACGCCGGTCCAGTCGCTGACGAAGGCGTTCTTGACGTTCTTGCCGTACAGGCGCAGCTGCGTGGTGTGGAACAGCAGCACGGCCGGCGACTGCTTCATGATCTCCGCGTCGAGCTGGCCCCACCGCTGCGCGGCCTGGGCCGGGTCGGTGATCTTGTTGATCTCGTCGATCTCGGCGTTCACCTTGGGATCGTTGAAGTGCGCGGTGTTGAAGTTGCCGCCGCCGGCCAGGTACTGCCGGCCGTCGAAGATCGGCACGATGAACGGGCCGCCGGACGGCCAGTCGGCGCCCCAGCCCTGCAGCGCCATCTGCGGCTGCGTGGCCGGATTGTCCACAGTGGTCGAGTAGCTGTCGGTCTCGATGCTCTGGAGCTTGACCGTGATCCCGGCCTTCTTGTACGCGTCCTGCACCGCCGTGGCCACCTTCGGCCCGTCCTGGTTGAAGTCGGCGCTGCGGTGGGCCAGCGTCACGGTGATGCCGTCGGGGAAGCCGGCCTCGGCCAGCAGCTGCTTGGCCTTGGCCGGGTCGCCGTTGCGGCCGGCCGGGAAGTAGTCGAACGGCTGGTAGCCCATGGTCTTGTTGTCGGGCAGGAAGGTCGTGGCCGGGTAGGCCAGCGAGCTGCCGCCGGCCGCGTTGACCACCGAGGTGCGGTCGATGGCGTAGCTGAAGGCCTGGCGCACCTTGGGGTTGTCGAACGGGGCCTTGGTGTTGTCGAAGGCGATGTAGTACGTGTACGGGAAGCCGCCCTTGGCCACGCGCTTGGCCAGCTCGGGATTGTTGTCCAGCTGGGCCAGCTCCGACGGGCCGAGGTCGGTGTCGGTGGTGACCGCGTCGGCGTCCTTGCCGGTGCCGGTGGACAGCCGCTGGTTGATCACCGCCTGGTCGAGGCCGTACGTGCCCTCGATGCGGTCCGGGCAGGCCAGCCGGTTCGGGTCGACGGCGCGCGACCAGTTGGTGTTGCGGACCAGCACCACGCTCTTGCCCTTGTCGTACGTCTCGATCTTGTACGGGCCGCTGGAGATCGGATGCTTCTCGTAGTCGGCGCCCTTGTCCAGCGCCTTGGGCACCGGCGCGAACTGGGTGGCCGTTGCCAGGTAAGGGAAGTCGCCGTGCGGGGAGTTCAGGTGGAACACGATGGTCTTGGCGTCCGGCGTCTCGATGGCCGGGATGCCGTTCGGATCCTTGTACGGGCCCGGGTAGTTCTGCGCGTTGACCAGCCAGTCGTGCAGGTAGGGGGCGCCGCCCGGCAGCTCGGCGGCGAAGCCCCGCTCGATGCCGTACTTCACGTCGGCCGAGGTGATCGGGGTGCCGTCCTCGAACTTCAGGCCGTCGCGCAGGTGGTAGGTCCACACCGTGGCGTCGGCGTTGGGCTGGCCGGTGTCGGTGGCGAGGTCGGGGGCGACCTTGGCGCCGTCCGCGCCGGCCTTGCGGGTCCTGGTGGTCAGCGTGCGGAACAGCAGCGACGGGATGTTGCCGCCGCCCGAGGTGTAGAGCCGCGCCGGGTCCAGGTGCGAGCCGGCGTCGTCCTGGTTGAGGATCTCCAGCGTGCCGCCCTGGCAGTTGTTCGGGTCGAACGCTGTGGCGGTGCTCTGGCCGCCGCCACCACACGCGGTCGCGGTGCCGGCGAGTAGCACACCGGCTACCAACAGGGACGGTCGTCGCCAAGTCATGGGTGTTCCCCCACCTCGATACCAGTCAGTACACGGATGGTCGCAAACCCTATCCGGCGACCACACCCGTCGATCGGCCGTCCACCCCTTGAGAAGCGACCCAGTTGCAACTAGGTTGCAGTAAGGATCGAACATGGGGAGGGGTCATGACCAGCACCGATATCGTGGATCCGGCCGTCGCGGCCGAGTGGCTGCGCCGCTGGGACGCGCAGCAGGAGCACTACATCCCCGATCGTGAGCTGCGGTTCACGGTGATCGGGGATGTCCTTTCGGACACGCTCGGCCAACATTCGTCGCCCACCGTCCTCGATCTCGGCTGCGGGCCGGGCTCGCTGGCCGCCCGGCTGGTGGAGCGCGTGCCGGCCGCCCATTTCGTGGGAATCGACACCGATCCCCTGCTCCTGGCCTTCGCCCGGGCCACCGCTCCGTCGTCCGTCCGGTTCGTGGAGGCGCGGCTGGGCGTGCCGGGGTGGGCCGACACGGCCGGGGTGACCGGCAAGATCCAGGCGGCGGTGTCGACCACCGCGCTGCACTGGCTGTCGGCCGAGGCCCTCGGCCAGCTGTACCGGGATCTCGCCGACCTGATCGAGCCCGGTGGCGTCTTCATCGACGGCGACCACTTCGCCGAGGCCAAGCCCCGGCTGCGTGAGTTGCAGCGCCTGGTCCGGCACCGGCACGAGGCGCGGGCCGGCGTGAAGGCGAACGAGGACTGGGACCAGTGGTGGGACGCCGTCGAGGCGGAGGAAACGTTTGCCGACCTGCTGGCCCAGCGGCGCGAGCGGGCCGTGCCGGCGCACGACCACGGCATCGGCCCCGACCTGGAGACGCACGTGGAGTTGCTCCAGCAGGCCGGGTTCCGCGAGATCGGCACAGTATGGCAGTCCGGTGACGATCGGGTGCTCGTGGCCGTCCGGTAGTTGAAAACGTTCTCGGTCGTCGCCTAGGTTGCCGCTCATGAGCGAGCTGATCAGCCTGGCGGCGAACGGGACCGGTCTGGTCGTCGAGACCGGTCCGGGGCTGCCCCGGGTGCTGCACTGGGGCGCCGACCTCGGGCCGGTCGACGAGGACCTGGTGCTGGCGGCGACGCCGGGCGTGCCGCCGAGCTCCGTCGACACGCCGATCCGGCTCACCCTGCTGCCGTCCTCACGGGAGGGGTGGCTGGGCCGGCCCGGCGCCTCCGGGCACCGCGACGGCTCCTTCCAGCACCTGCGGCCCGAGCTGCTGGGGCCCGTCGCCGTCGACGGCAACTCCCTGTCGTTCACCGCCGCCGATTCCGCTGCCGGCGTCGAGTTCCACGTCGAGCTGCACCTGGATCCCTCCGGCGTGCTGCGGGTTCGGCACGAGGTCGTGAACACCGGCGCCGACACCTGGACCGTGGACGCCCTGCGGCTGCTGCTTCCCGTGCCCGCGCATGCTGTTGAGCTGCTCGATCTCACCGGCCGCTGGTGCCGGGAGCGGTCGCCGCAGCGCAGTCCGTTCCTGCATGGGCTGCGGGCGCGGGAGAGCCGGCGTGGGCGCACCGGCCACGACGCCACCGGGCTGCTCGTCGCCGGCACCGACGGCTTCGGCTTCCGGCACGGCGAGGTGTGGGGCGTGCACCTCGCGTGGAGCGGCAACCACGAGCACTTCGCCGAGCGGCTCCCCGAGGGGCTGAGCCTGCTCGGCGCGTCGGAACTCCTTGACCCGGGCGAGATCCGGCTCGCCCCCGGCGAGTCCTATGCCACCCCGTGGGCCTTTTTCGTCTGGTCCGACCAGGGCCTTGACGGCTTGAGCGCGCGCCTGCACGCCTGGATGCGGGCCCGTACCTCGCACCCGTCGACGCCGCGTCCGGTCGTGTTGAACACCTGGGAAGCCGTCTACTTCAACCACGACCTGGGCCGACTCCGGGCGTTGGCCGACCGGGCCGCCGAGATCGGCGTCGAGCGCTTCGTCCTCGATGACGGCTGGTTCCGTGGCCGCCGCGACGACTCCGCCGGCCTCGGCGACTGGTTCGTGGACTCCGACGTCTGGCCCGACGGCCTTTCGCCGCTCGTGGACTACGTGCGGGACAAGGGAATGCAGTTCGGCCTGTGGTTCGAGCCCGAGATGGTCAACCCCGACTCCGACCTGGCCCGCGCCCATCCCGACTGGCTCCTGGCCGACGCCCTGCCCTGGCGCCGCCAGCAGGTGCTGAACGTCGCCCTGCCCGCCGTGTACGACTATTTGTTGGAGCGGTTGGATTCCCTCGTCACCGAGTACCGCATCGACTACATCAAGTGGGACCACAACCGGGACCTTATGGAGTCCCTCACGCACGACCAGACCGTGGCCGTCTACCGCTTGTTCGACGAGCTCCGCTCGCGGCATCCCGCCCTGGAGATCGAGTCCTGCTCCTCCGGCGGGGCCCGCGTCGACCTCGGCGTTCTCGCCCACACCGACCGCGTCTGGGCCTCCGACACCAACGACGCCGTTGAGCGCCAACGCATTCAGCGCTGGATGGGTCTGCTGATCCCGCCCGAGCTGGTCGGCAGCCACGTCGGTCCGCCCGAGGCCCACACCACCGGCCGCTTCGCCGAGCTCCCTTTTCGTTGCGCCACCGCGTTGTTCAACCACGCCGGCCTGGAGTGGGACCTCACTTCCCTGTCGTCGGAGGAGCTCGATGCTCTGACGGCGTGGATCTCCGTGTACAAGCGCCTTCGTGGCCTCCTCCACACCGGCGTCACCGTTCGCGCCGACCACCCCGACCACGGTTCCCTCCTGCACGGCGTCATCGGCCCCGACCATGCCGTCTTCTGCTACGCCCGCCTGGAAACCTCCCCCGACGCCCTCCCCGCCCGCCTCCGCTTCCCCGGCCTGGACCCCACCCGCCGCTACACCATCCGGGCCATCCCCGAACTCCTCCCTGTCTCCGGCCACTTCGTCACCCAAACCCCGTGGATCACCACCGGCCTCACCCTCTCCGGCGCCGCCCTGACCCACACCGGCCTCCAACCCCCTCTCCTAGCCCCCTCCCAAGCCATGCTCTTCGAACTAACCCCCGCGAGTCCCGCCTAGCGTCACACCGAATTACGTTTTCCCGCGAGTCCCGCTCCCGGGCAACCCTGTGTCGAGTTCCGGTTGGGCCGTGGCCGCTCGCCGACGGATCCCGGTCGGAACCTCCACGCCGAGTCTGGGAGAAGCTCGGGTTCCGCGAAACGGGCTGAGTGGAGCCCAACTCCGTCCACCTACCTTCCACGCCGTCATCTTCGACCACGAGAACAGGCATGCGTTCGCGCTGATCGACGAGCCGTTCGCACGCGTGCCGGAAGGCGGTCCGAGCCGACCAGGTCATGCAGCGCGACCGGCGGGCTTGGTGGACGCGCCACTGGCTGTTGAGGACCACCTGCATCCAGACCCGCGAGGTCTTCGAACACAGCGAGCCCATCCTGTGGATCAGCCACGACGCCGACGACGGCATCGGGAACTGAGCTCCGAGGCTCAGTTCTGCCTGAAACCGTATTTCGGTGTGCCGGAGAGCGAGACTCGCGGGGGTGGGTTGACGGGGTGGCGAGGGTGCTCGTAGCCTGGGACGGCCGCGCATGAAAAGGTTTACAGTCCTATTCACGCTCGGAGGGATCATGGTTCGTCGTCCACTATGGATAGTCACCATCGCGATCTCCCTGCTCATGGCGGTCGCCGTCGCCCCGGCGTCCCTGGCATCGACCAAGGCCGACAACCCGTACAACGACCCGAACCTCGTCTCCATGTTCGACGGGAAGACGCTGGACGGCTGGACGGCGCAGGCCAACGGCCAGTGGTCGGCCAAGGACGGGGTGATCCACGGCAACGGCACCTCGCGGGGCTGGCTGTACTACAACAAGGCGCAGGCCGGCACGTTCCGCTGGATCTTCAACGTCCGGCAGGTCAAGGGCAACCACGCGCCGACGGTGCTGATCTGGGGCACCACCAGCCCGCTCAAGGACGCCCTGAGCGCCATTCAGTTCCAGCCGCCCAACGGCGGCCACTGGGACTACCGCCCGGGCCACAACAACGGCGGCGGCAAGCTGTTCAAGCAGCTCCCCCACGACAAGTTCGACATCCACACCTGGTCGCAGTGCGAGCTGATCGGCAACAAGACCACCGGCGTGGCCAGGATGGCCTGCTGCCCGCTCAAGGGCACGGCCGCCACCTGCAAGGGGACCGAGGTCCTGGACTTCACCGACAAGACGGCCGGCCGTGACGGCCCGCTGGCCCTGCAGGTGCACAACAGCGGCATCCAGGACGAGTACCGCAGCCTGTACGTCGAGTCGCCCGTGGTGACGAGCCCCGACAAGTTCATCACCACCGGCTGATAATCCGTTCGCGAGGGCGCGTCGGCGTCGCTAGAGTCGCCGACGCGCCCTTTCGAGACGGCAAGGAGGTGGGAGCGATGTGCACTCGACTGCTCATGTGCTCCCACCGAACCCCGAGGGCGTGACCCGGGAGCACACCCACACTCCCGGAGATCACCACACATGTCTGATCTGATCGTCCGGCCGCTCCAGGCCGGCGAAGAGCACCTGTTCGACTCGCTCGACGACCCCAACCTGGTCGGCTACGGCGCCTTCGGCACCACGTACGCCACCGGCAACTACCGTCCTGAGTGGACGTGGGTCGCGCTGCGCGACGGCGTCGTGGTGGCCCGCGCGGTCTGGTGGGCCGGCCCCGAGGACACCGAGCCGAAAGCGTTGGACTGGTTCGACTTCACCGATGCCGACGCCGCCGCGCACCTGCTGCGCACCGCGCCCTTCCGCACCGAGTACTCGATCCCGCTGCCGCCGAACTGGCGGGACGACCCGGCAACGCATGCCGCCGCAACGGCCCGTCTCGACGCGGCGACAGCGGCCGGGCTGAAATACCTGGTGGAGCGCTACACCTACCGCTGGACGCCCGAGTGCGGTCTACCGGAACGCAGCACCCGCCTGGAATTCCGGCCCGAGCCGGACGACGACGCCATCTTCGACGTCTTCCGACGCGTCAACGCCACTAGCCTTGACGCCCATGTCCGGCAGATCATCGCCGAGAAGGGCCTGGACGCCTCCGCGCTGGAGGAGCTCGACTACCTGCGCTGGATGCCCAGCCCACGCGAGTGGTGGCGGCTGGCGTACACACCGGACGGCGAACTCGTCGGCCTGGCCGCGCCCTGTTTCCACTACAGCGCCCACGTGGTCGGCTACATCGCGGTCGTGCCCGAGCAGCGCGGCCACGGCTACGCCCTCGATCTGCTCGCGGAAACCACCCACATGCTGGCCGCGGAGGGGGCGCGGAAGATCGTGGCGGGCACCGACGTCACGAACGTGCCGATGGCCAAAGCCTTCGCCCGTGGGAATTATTTGGTCGCACACCACCGCATAGATCTTCTGCCGTAAGCACTGCGGCCTCGCGTCGGGATCCGTACGATCCGAAGTTGTGCGGATCCCGATCTTGGTAACAGCCACGGTGCTGGTGTCGTCGATGCTGGCGACGCCCGCGGTGCAGGCGCCGGAGAACGCGGGGCGGTTCGCCTGGCCGACCTCGGCCAGCGCGAACGGCCGATACCTGCTCGACCAGGCCGGCCAGCCGTACCTGATCTCCGGCGACTCGCCGCAGGGCCTGTTCGTGACGATGTCCGAGGACGAGGCGGCGGACTACTTCGCCAACCGGCGCGCGGGCGGCTTCAACACACTGTGGATCAACTCGCTGGTGCCGCCCGACCAGGGCGGCCACCCCGACGACGCCACCTACGACGGCATCACGCCGTTCACCAAGGCGGGCGACATGGCCACGCCCAATCCGGCCTACTGGGACCGGGTCGAGCACATGGTGGCCGCCGCCCGCGACGACGGGCTGACCATCTGGCTCACGCCGGTCGAGACCTGCGGCCACCTACAGTTGTTGCGGGACAACGGGGTCGACAAGGCCTACGATTTCGGCAAGTTCCTCGGGCAGCGATTCGCCAAGTACCCCAACATCGTCTGGTTCAACGGCTGCGACCTCCAGACCTGGCAGGACCCCAAGGACACCGCGCTGGTGCAGTCGGTTGCCCGTGCCCTCAAGGAAACCGACCCCCAGCACCTGCAGACCGTCGAGCTGAACTACATGACCAGCGGCTCGCTCGACGACCCCACCTGGCGGCCGTACATCCAGCTGGACTCGGCCTACACCTACTACCCGACCTACGCCCAGGTGCTCAAGGAGTACAACCGGGACAACCCGCTCCCGGTGTACATGGTCGAGGCCAACTACGAGGACGAGCACGAGTACACCGGCCCGAAGACGTTGCGGCGCCAGGAGTACTGGACGATGACCAGCGGCGCCACCGGCCAGCTCTACGGCAGCGGCTGGACGTGGCAGTTCAAGCCGGGCTGGCAGGACCACGTGAACACCCAGGGCACGCGGGAGTTCCGGCTGATGACCGACCTGTTCCGCAGCAGCCGCTGGTACGACCTGGTGCCGGACCAGCAGCACAAGCTGCTCACCGCCGGCTACGGCACGGCCAACACCGTCGGCTCGGTCAACGACAACGACTACGCCACCGCCGCGAGCACCGCCGACGGCCGGCTCGCGGTGTTCTACCTGCCGACCACCCGCTCGATCACGGTGGACATGTCGCAGCTGCAACCGGGCGCCATCGCCTTCTGGTACGACCCGACCGACGGCGCCTACCGGCTGGCCAACCCGCCCGTCGGCCGCGGCGAGGTGACCTTCACGCCGCCCGGCCGCAACCACGGCGGGGACGACGACTGGGCGCTGCGCATCTCCTCGTTCGGCTGAGGTTCGGCGCGCGCCGAACCGTTGCGTGCCTACGCTCTCCGCATGACGAGCTTCCGGGAGCTGCACCAGAGTGGGTTCTTCGTGCTGCCCAACGCCTGGGACCCGGCGTCGGCGCGGCTGCTGTCGACCGTGCCGGGCGTGCCGGCGCTCGGCACGACCAGCGCCGGCGTGGCCGCGGCGCTCGGGCTGCCGGACGGCCAGCGGATGCCGATGGCCACCATGATGACGGCGGTGGCGGCCATCGTGAACGCCTCGGTCGTGCCGGTGTCGGCCGACCTCGAAGGCGGCTACGACGACGTGCGCGCGACCATCCGCGCCGCCCTGGACGTCGGCGTCGTGGGCGTCAACATCGAGGACACCCGGTATCCCGAGACGGTGCTGCGCGAGCCGGCCGAGGCCGCCGACCGCATCGCCCAGATCCGCTCGCTCGACGCGGATCTGGTCATCAACGCCCGCACCGACGTCTGGTGGTTCGGCGACGGCGGATTCGACGAGGGCGTCTCCCGACTGCGGCACTACGTCGAGGCCGGGGCCGATTGTGTGTTCGCGCCCGGTCTCCCGGAGAAGCTCATTCCGGAGATCCTGGCCGCGCTGCCCGGCGTCGCGCTCAACGTGCTCGCCTCCCCCACGCTGCCGTCGCCGGAGTCGTTGGCCGCCATGGGGGTTCGGCGGGTCTCCACCGGCTCCTCGCTGTGCCGGCTGGCCTGGGGCGGCGCGCGAGATGCCCTCACGTCCGTGCTCGGCGGGGCCGGATTCGGCGGTCTGGCCGGCAGCCTCAGTTATCACGATCTGACCGAAGCGCTGGATAAACGCTATTAACCCGTGACCTTGGCCTGACATCATTCCGCCCGAACCTGTAGGGGGGATTGATCATGGACCAGGAGTCCATCGAGCCTTCGCGCGCGCAGACGACGCCGGAGGACCCGATCGCCGAGCCGCCTAGATACGACCTTCCGGACGCCTCGGCGACGGCCAAGGACCAGGCGGCCACGCCGATCGTCGAGGCGCCGCAGCCCGCCGACGCGCAGCAGGCCATCCCGGCCGTCGACGCGCAGCCCCAGATCACGGTTTTTTGTCGCGGAGGTGCCCGCGAGCCCGTGGCAGCAGTCGACGGCCCCGGTCGGACAGCCGGCAGCGCCCGTTTTCGGACGTTCCGCAGACTCCGTGGCAGTCGTTTTCAGCAGCCCACCCAGCCACAGGACCAGTGGCAACACAGCGGCGCTGGGCAGGCGTCCTACCAGGCGCCGGCCGGCTGGGACAGCGGGCAGCCGACCGCGTGGCAGCCGAACCCCACCGTGGCCAACCTGCCGCAGTCCCAGTGGCAGCCGGCCGGGCAGATGACGCAGGCCGGCCCCGCGACACCGGTCGGGCCGCTGGGGGCCGGGCCGAACCCGGCGATCGGGCAGCCGGTGCAGCTGTCGTGGCCGACGCCGGTCAAGCCGTGGCACCCGCCGCTCGTGGCGACGGCGGACCTGCCACCGGGCTGGCATGCGCCGCTGCGCACCGACCTCGTGCCGATCAAGCCCCGCAAGCGCCGGAGCAAGCGGTTCATCCTCACGGCGGCGGCCGTGGTCGTGCTGCTGGTCGCGGGCGTGACGACGTGGCTGGTGTGGCCGCCGGACCGCAGCCCGTTCGAGCAGGCGGTGGCCAACCTCGCGGCCCAGCCGATCGCCGACTACCGCTCGGACCTGCCGGACGGCAGCCAGTTCGACGGCCGCGTCACCAACGAGGGCGACGCCGCCGGCTGGCTCATGACCAGCAGCGTCACCCAGATCAAGTTCCAGTTCCTGCTGGTCAACGGCAAGCTGTTCGTCAAGCTGAACGGCAACCTGCTGCCGCCCGGCACCGCGCGGGACGCGTTCAACGATGCCGGCCTGCAGAACCGGTGGATCACCGGCGACGTCGGCGAGCTGAAGCCCCTGGTCAAGCAGTCGGTCACCCCGGCGGCGATCGCCGGCAAGCTGCGCGACGAGGTGGCGCGCACGGAGAAGCTGCCCACGCCCAGCGACGACGGCACCACCATCGACGGCGTGCCCGTGCTCAAGGGCGACACCCCCGACGGCACCCTGTACGTGGCCAAGGAGCAGCCGTACCGAGTGGTCCGCTGGGTCGACAAGCAGACCAAGAAGGCGGCCTCGGCGTTCACCAACCCCGGCAACAAGCTGCTGCTCAACGGCGAGCGAGCGGGCTACACCGGCCTCGGCACCGCCGACTTCACGCCGATGAACGCCGACAACAACGACCAGCTGTACGACGAGATGCAGACCGACGTCGGCCAGCTCGGCGACGCCATCGACACCAGCGTGCGCTACACGGTGAGCTCCGTGGACAATCTGGAGCACTTCGACGACTGCGAGGCCGCGGGCTGCCAGGTCGTCGCCCACTTCACCGCCACCACGGCGGCCGGCACGTCGCCGCCGGCCGAGGTGACCACGCAGATGTCGGCCAGCGTCACCATCGACGACATCGCCGCCGGCTCGTGCAGCGCCACGACCAAGGTGGCCACCACGGGCACGGTCACCATGCAGTGCCTGGACAAGGACATGCACGGCGGTTTCACGCAGGCCAACGACAAGGCCGAGGCCGACGCCAGGGCCAAGTCCGGCGGCAGCGGCTACTACTTCTGGTTCCTCCAGGTCCGGGCCAAGGTGCACGCCCTGGCGCTGGCCCGGTGGACCTCGCGGCCGAGGGCAAGCGGCTGGAGTCGCTCCGTCCGGACCGCGCCTGCGGCTGGACGGAGAAGGGCGGCAGCGGTCGCACACCCGTGAACCTGTACGACAAGTTCACGGCCCGACTGGACACCGCGCGGTTCCCCGACTTCGAGATCCACGTCTTCCAGGGCGGGCAGGCCTACGGCGACTTCGGGCCCAGCGGCTGGTTCGCCAAGAACGGCGCGGCGACGCCGTCGGATCCGCCGGCCAAGCTCCAGCAGATGCTCAAGGACGCCTCGGTGGCGTTCATGAAGACCGCCGGCACGCTCAAGGACGGCGACTCCACCGACGGCGACAAGTGGAAGCGGCCCGCACAGAAGTGTTAAGCCACAACCCTTAGCGCCTTCGGCACGCACTCGATGGTGAGCGGCAGCTCCCGCTGCCGCTCACCGTCGGCGTAGCCGATCCAGTCGTTGCCGGCGATGGCCACCGAGCTGGCCCGCAGCGTGGTCACCACCGGGTGGTCGACGTGCCGACCGGTGCGCAGCTTGGGCAGGATCCGCATCAGCTCGGTGCGGCTGGCCCGCCCGGCGATGGTGACGTCGAGCAGCCCGTCGCCGGGGTCGGCGTCCGGGCAGATGGGCACGCCGCCGCCGTAGAACGGGGTGTTGCCGACAGCGATCAGCGTCGCCTCCAGCTCCACCTCGCCGGCCGGCGTGCGCACGGTCAGCGGCCGAGACCGCAGCTGCGCCAGCTCCAGCACGATCGCCAGGTCATAGCGCCTCGGGCCACGGGGCCACCGCATCCGGTTCACGCGTTCGTTGACCGCCGAGTCGAAGCCGGCGCACAGCACCGTGCCGAACCAGGCCCCGCTCTGCACGTGCCCGAGGTCGATCGCCCGGCGACGGCCCGTGCGCAGCGCCTCCACGACGCCGTCCAGGCTCAGATCCAGGGCGCGGGCGAAGTCGTTGCCGGTGCCGGCCGGGATGACGGCAAGTGCGGTTTTCGTGCCGGCACAGGCCTGCACGCCCGCGTGCGCGGCGCCGTCGCCGCCGAGCACCGCCAGCACCTCGACGCCGTCCCGGACCGCCTTGTGCGCCAACCGGTTCGTGCCCGCGGCGTCGGAGGCGACCAGCAGCTGCACGTCACCGCACACCGCCCGCAGGCGGTCGGCCACCGTGCCGGCGATCCGCCCGGCGGCGCCGAGACCGGCCGCCGGGCACACCAGCAGAGCTACCGTCACGTGGCGTCTTCGTCGTACTTCGTCGCGCGGACCTCGGACTCCGGCGTGGCCTGCTCCGGCTGCGGGTCGTAGTTGAGCGGCGAGGCCTCGTCGTCATCGAGGTCGGACCACTCGTTCTCCTTGTCCTTGTTGCGGTCGTTGAGGCGGGAGATCTGCACCGCCACCTCGAACAGCACCGTCAGCGCGCCGGCCAGCACGCACATCGAGATCGGGTCCTGGCCGGGGGTGACCACCGCGGCGAAGCAGAACAGGCCGAAGATGATGCCCCGGCGCCATTTCTTGAGCTTCTGGTACGGCAGGATGCCGACCTTGTTCAGCATCACCACCAGCAGCGGCAGCTCGAAGCTCACGCCGAAGATGACCAGCAGCGCCAGGATGAACGAGATGTACTTGTCGGCGGTCAGCGCCGTGACGAACTCGCTGGAGCTGATGCTCGACAGCACGGTCAGTGCCTCGGGCGCGACCAGGTAGGCCAGCACCGCGCCGCCGACGAACAGGACCACCGCGCACGCGACGAAGATCCGGGCGAACTTCTTTTCCTTGTTGTAGAGGCCTGGAGTGATGAACGCCCACAGGTGGTAGAGCCACATCGGGCTGAACAGCACCGTGCCGGCCGCGATGCCGACCTGCAGGCGGACCATGAAGCCCTCGAACGGGCTGTTCTGGAGCAGTTTGCCTTCGGTGCCCGGCAGCAGCAGGTGCTTGGGGATGTTGTTGTACGGACCGATCAGCAGGTCACCCAGCGTCGGAATGGGCCAGACCGAGGTCTCGAACCAGATGAAGCCGATGATGCCGCCCAGCGCGACGCCGAGCAGCGCCATGCCGAGCCGGTACCGCAGCTCGAACAGGTGCTCCATCAAGGTCATCGTGCCGTCGGGATTCTGCCGACGGCTGCGACGACGCCGCTTGCCCTTGCGTTCGGTCTTCTTCTCGGACGTCACCGATGCCGCCCCTCAGCGTCCGCCGCCACGACGGCGACCTGTTGCTCCCTGCCGATCCTACGGCGTTGGGCCAGCGCCACCCCCAGCGCGGCGATCCTCGCGCGGACCAGGCCCCGCCGATCGGCGATGTCGGCCTGCGCCCGCGCCGCCGTGGCCTTCAACCGGGCGGCCTTGATATGTGCGAAATGCTGAGGATTGACGGCCAGGGGCACCAGCCCCAGCACGATCACCAGCGCGGCGATGACGTACAACACCAGCACACAGTAAAGGTTCCCGAATACGGCCGGGGTACAGCCCACCCCACCCCCGCGAGTCACGCTCTGGGGCACACCGAAATACAGTTTCGGACAGAACCGAGACTCGGGGCTCAGATCTGCCTGAAACCGTGTTTCGGTGTGCCGGAGAGCGTGACTCGCGGGGGTTCAGCCGGCGAGTTGGCGGCCGGCGCGGGCCAGCGCCGCCGAGGTGCGCTCGCGGATCAGGTCCACCAGCTCGACGGGCCCCTCGGCCACGGCGAGGCCGCCGGTGCCGACCACGAGGCGGGCCATCCACGTGGGGTCGGTGTAGCGCATGACCACCCGGCACCGGCCGCCGTCGAGCTCGGTCTGCTCGTCGACGGCGTAGTACTCGGAGATCCAGCGGGCGTCGGGCTCCAGCCGCAGCACGGCGACCTGCTGCCCGGCCTCGGGGCGGAACAGGCCGGCGGAGACGTCGGTGGGCTCGGCGTAGGGCGGCGGGGCGGCGGGCTCGTCGAGGACCTCGATGGCGTCGATCCGGTCCATCCGGAACAGGCGCATGTCGCAGGCGTAGCGGCACCACGCCTCCAGGTAGTTGCGGCCCTCCACCAGCAGCGCCCGCATGGGGTCGACGACCCGCTCGGTCATCTCGTCCCGCGACGCGGTGTAGTACCGGATCTTCAGCGCCCGCTTGCGGCTCAGGGCGTCCCGGACGATCTCCCGCACCTCGGCGGTCGCCTCGGCCTCGGGGGCGGCGAGCCCGACCACGACGCCGGCCGGCTGGGCGGCGCCGGCGGCGGCCTCGACCTTGGCCAGGGCCCGGCGCACGGCGTCGGTGTCGGCCACGCCGGGGGTGTCGGCCAGCGCCCGCAGCGCCACCAGCAGGGCGGTCGCCTCGGGCGCCCGGTCAGCCGCAGCGGCTTGTTCATGCAGGCGTCGAAGGTGACGGTGATCGTCTCGCCCTCGAAAGGACAGATCGATCAGGTCACCCGGCCCCGTACCCCGGCAGGCCGCACATCCACAAACAGCTCCAGGTCCTTGCGCAGCTGCCGGGCCGTCACGCCGAAGTCGGCGGCGGCCTCGTCGACCGGGATGCCCGGCCGCGCGATCAGGTACGGCACCAGCGCCAGCAACCGGGTCAGCCGGTCGGTCCCGCTGGAGCTCACGACGCCTTCCCGTCCGCCGCGGCCAGCGCGCCGAGCAGCCGCTCGTACACCGACTTGCGCAGCAGCTCCGGCTCCAGCACCTCGACGTCCGCGCCGAAGCCGGCGATCCAGCCGGCCGCCGACTCGGGCTGGGTCAGCTCGATCTCCAGCAGATCCCCCTCGATGCCGTCGACGACGTCCGCGCCGACCACCCGGGCCCGTCGGCGCAGCCCCTGAGCCTGCCCCTTGGCCACCCACAGGCGGGCCAGCGTGCCCTGGGCGCTGTCGTCCTCGAAGCCCTTCACGTAGCTCATCAGGTCCACGCCCACCGGCGTCTGCACCTCGCCCGGCTTGCTCACGGCCTTGGCGTCGCCGACGATCCGTTGCAGACGGAAGCACCGCGCGGCCCGGCGGTCGCGGTCGTGCCCGACCAGATACCAGCGGCCACGCCAGGACACCACGCCCCACGGCTCCACGGTCCGCGTCCGCACCTCGGCCGGCACCGGGCGGCGGTAGTCGAACGTGACGACCCGGCCGGTCTGCACGGCCTGGAGCAGCGTCGCGAACGCCGGCTCGCTGGCCCGCACCCGCGGCTCCACCGCGGCCGGCGCGGCCTGGTCCACGTCCACGCCCGCGGCGCGCAGCTTGAGCAGCGCCACCTCGGCCGCCCCGGTCAGCTCCGGCGAGTCCCACAGCCGCACGGCCAGCGCCACCGCGGCCGCCTCGTCCGGCTCCAGGTCGATGTCGCCGAGCTCGTAGTCGCGGCGAGCGATGCGGTAGCCCTCGGCCGGGTCGAACGGGTTGTTGCGGCCGGTCTCCAGCGGGATGCCCAGGTCGCGCAGCTCGGCCTTGTCCCGCTCGAACATCCGGTAGAACGCCTCCGGGTTGGCGTCCTCGGGGTAGCCGGGCACGATCGTCCTGATCCGGTCGGCCGTCAGGTACTGCCGGGTGGACAGCAGGCACAGCACGAGGTTGACGAGACGTTCGGCGCGGGCTATGGACACGTCAGCACCTTAGTCCTCCAGCCTGCTGGTCAGGATCGCTCGCCGCGCCCGCATCACGCCGAGCGCCTGGGACGCGGCGAAACGCACCAGCCCGAACGGGGCGGTCAGGTGCATGCGCTCCACGACCTCGCAGCCGTCGGCGTGCCCGGACAGCTCGAACCGGTGGGCCAGCCGCACGCCGCCGGGGCTGCGCACGTCGCTGGCCACCACATTGTCCCCCGCGGTCAGCGTCACCCGAATGTGGTTGTCGTGCTTGAACGGCCCGAGCCGGAACCGCTCGACCGCCGTGTAGCCCGTGTCGTCGATGTCGTACACGTCGACGACCAGCGGCGACAGGCCCACGTAGCTGGCGGGGTCGGTGATGTGCGCGTACACCTTCTCGGGGCGCGCGGGCACCACGTAGGTGTGGATCAGATCGGTTGCCGGCACCGTGTTCTCCTAGGACGGGCACGCTCCCGGGCCCAGATTCCGGCAGAGTAGTGGATCGTGCCCATGGTCAGCGGACTGGTCCGAGCGAGCCACCCCGCGCCGGCGGTCGCCGTCACGCTGATCTCGGTGGGGCTGGCCGTGGTGTGGGGCCGGTCGCCGGGCGGCATCGCCGCCGTGGGGGCGACCATCCTGTCCGGGCAGCTGTCCGTGGGCTGGCTCAACGACTACCTGGACCGGGATCGCGACGCCGCCTCCGGCCGTGCCGACAAGCCCATTCCCAACGGCGAGGTCGGTGCGAAGGCGGTCTTGGTGGCGTATGTGGTGTCAGGTGTGGCCGTCGTGCCGCTGTCGTTCCTGTCGGGGTTGATCCCCGGGCTCGTGCACCTGGTGGCCGTGGCCAGCGCGTGGAGCTACAACGCGCTGCTCAAGGGCACCGTGCTGTCGGTGCTGCCGTACGCCGTGTCCTTCGCCGGCGGGCCCGCTTTCGTGGTCCTGGGCGTGCCCGCGACGCCGCCGTGGTGGCTGCTGGCCGCCGGTGCCCTGCTCGGTTCCGGCGCCCACTTCGCCAACGCCCTTCCCGACCTGGCCCAGGACCTGGCCACCGGCGTCCGGGGCCTCCCCCATCGCCTGGGGCCGCGGGGCAGTTGGGCCGCCACCTGCGTCCTGCTCCTGGCCGCCGCCGCAGTCCTCAACCCCTACGCCGTGGCCGCCTCGGCCGTGGTCCTGCTCTTCGGCCGCCGCCACCCCTTCCAGGCCGCCATGCTGGTGGCGCTCCTGGACGTGGTCCTCCTGATCATCACGACCTGATCATCACGCCATCCCTGAAGATCAACTTCTCCAGGGATCCCCCAGATTCGATTTTACTCGGCGAAGCCGGCCGGCCGGGTCGGCGCGATCTTGGTCCGGGGACACGGAAAGGCCCGCCCCAGGTGGGGCGGGCCTTCGCGTTGTCAAGCGGTCACAGGCTGGAGATCAGGCGTTCCACGCGTTCGTCGACGGCGCGGAAGGGGTCCTTGCACAGGACGGTGCGCTGGGCCTGGTCGTTGAGCTTCAGGTGCACCCAGTCGACGGTGAAGTCCCGGCCGGCGGCCTGGGCGGCGGCGATGAAGTCGCCGCGCAGCTTGGCCCGGGTGGTCTGGGGCGGGGTGTCCTTGGCCGCCTCGATCTCGCCGTCGTCGGTGACCCGGTGCACCAGGTCCTTGCGCTGGAGCAGGTCGAAGATGCCCCGCCCGCGCCGGATGTCGTGGTAGGCCAGGTCGAGCTGGGCGATACGCGGGCTGGACAGCTCCAGGCCGTGCTTGGCCTGGTAGCGCTCGATCAGGCGGTGCTTGACCGCCCAGTCGATCTCCCGGTCGATCTTGGACAGGTCCTGCGCCTCGACGGCGTCCAGGACCTTGCCCCACAGGTCGACGACCCGCTGCGAGGTCGGGTCGTTGGTCCGCGACGCCACGTGCTCGACGGCCTTGGCGTGGTACTCGCGCTGGATGTCCAGCGCGGAGGCCTCGCGGCCGCCGGCCAGCCGGACCAGCCGGCGGCCGGTCAGGTCGTGGCTGATCTCGCGGATCGCCCGGATCGGGTTGTCCAGGCTGAAGTCCCGGAACTGCACGCCCTGCTCGATCATCTCCAGCACCAGGTTGGCGCTGCCCACCTTGAGCAGCGTCGTCACCTCGGACATGTTCGAGTCGCCGACGATCACGTGCAGGCGCCGGTAGCGCTCGGCGTCGGCGTGCGGCTCGTCACGGGTGTTGATGATCGGACGGGAGCGGGTGGTCGCGCTGGAGACGCCCTCCCAGATGTGCTCGGCCCGCTGGGACAAGCAGTACACCGCGCCGCGCGGGGTCTGCAGCACCTTGCCGGCGCCGCAGATCAGCTGCCTGGTCACCAGGAACGGCAGCAGCACGTCGGCGATCCGCGAGAACTCGCCGGCCCGGGCCACGCAGTAGTTCTCGTGGCAGCCGTAGGAGTTGCCGGCCGAGTCGGTGTTGTTCTTGAACAGGAAGATGTCGCCGCCGATGCCCTCGTCGGCCAGCCGCCGCTCGGCGTCGACGAGCAGGTCCTCCAGGATCCGCTCACCGGCCTTGTCGTGCGTGACCAGCTGCGTGAGGTCGTCGCACTCGGCGGTCGCGTACTCCGGGTGGGAGCCGACGTCCAGGTACAGGCGCGAGCCGTTGCGCAGGAAGACGTTCGACGAGCGCCCCCACGACACGACGCGCCGGAACAGGTACCGCGCCACCTCGTCGGGTGACAACCGACGCTGCCCGTGGAACGTGCAGGTCACCCCGAACTCGGTCTCGATTCCGAAGATCCGCCGCTGCATCCCTTCACATTAGGCGGTCCGGCGCGCGCTGACCGTGCGCCGTTCGGGGATCGGCGCGAAAATTCGGCTACCTTCGCATAACGTGCGCTCCGTGAACCGCCTCGACGAGGCTTTGATGCGCAGGTCGGCGGCCCTGCGGCCGTCCCGCGCGGATGTTGTGGTCAAGAAACTGTCGACTTCGGCGAACCACAGCTTGATCTGGTTCACCGCCGCGGCGGTGCTGGCCACCATGCCGGGCCGGGGGCGGCGGGCCGCGATGCGTGGCCTGGTCGCCATCGCCGGCGCCAGCTTCACGGCCAACGCCCTGGGCAAACAGGTCTTCCCCCGCCGACGGCCCGCCGCCGACCTGGTGCCGCTCGCGCGGCGGCTGACCAGGCGTCCCACCTCCTCCTCGTTCCCGTCCGGGCACGCCGCCTCGGCCGCCGCCTTCACCACCGCGGTGGCCATGGAATCGCCGGTGGCCGCCGCCTTCGTCGCCCCCGGTGGCCGCCGCCGTGGCCTACTCGCGCGTGCACACGGGCGTGCACTGGCCCTCGGACGTCGCCTTCGGCGCGGCCATGGGCGTCGGTGTCGGGCTGCTCACCCGGCGCTGGTGGCCCCTGGGTGTCGGCCAGCCGGCCGAATCGGACACGCCCGTCCACACTCCCGTGCTCCAGGACGGGGAGGGCCTGACCATCGTCGCCAACCCCAACTCGGGGCCCGACGACACCGACCCGGCCGACGAGATCAAGGCCGCGTGGCCCCAAGCCACCGTGATCCGCATCGACGAGCTCGCCGACCAGGACTTCTCCGCCGTCCGGGCCCTCGGCGCGGCCGGCGGCGACGGCACCGTGGCCGCGGTGGCGTCGGTCGCCGCCGACACCGGGCTGCCGCTGGCCGTCGTGCCCGCCGGCACCCTCAACCACTTCGCCCGCGACATCGGCGTCAGCAGCCTCGAACAGAGCCGCACCGCCACCGAATCCGGCACGGGGATCGCCATCGGCCTCGGATCCGTGTCCGTGGAGGGCGGTGAGCCGACGATCTTCCTGAACACCGCCAGCCTCGGCGGCTACCCCGACCTGGTCCGCCTGCGCGACAAGCACGCCAAGCGCCTCGGCAAGTGGCCGGCCGGCGCCTACGCCCTGGTCCGCGTCCTGCACGAGGCCGAGCCGCTCACGGTGACCATCAACGGCCGCCGGGCCACGGTCTGGATGGTCTTCGTCGGCAACAACCCCTACCTGCCCAAGGGCTTCGCCCCCGCCACCCGCCACCGCCTCGACTCCGGGCTGCTGGACGTGCGCTTCATCCGCGCCGACATCCCCTTCTCCCGCACCCGCTTCGTCTTCGCCGCCCTGGCCGGGGCCCTGCACCGCAGCCACACCTACCGCCAGCTCGACCTGCCCGAGTTCGAGGTCCGCGTGCACGGCCGCGCCGTCGCCATCGCCACCGACGGCGAGGTCCACCCCGAGGGCTCCGTCTTCGCCTTCAAGGCCCGCCGCACCGCGTTGACGGTCTACCGCTGACACCAAGGTGCCC
>NZ_KK037166.1:9495979-9509234 GCF_000568255.1 Kutzneria sp. 744 | reverse complement strand
TCACCGGCGCCGCAGGTGGTGACGGTGATCGCCACCAGCACCACAACCACGATCACCACGACGGCGACGATGGCCAGCACGTCCCAGAAGCCCCGACCGGAGGGGTCGGACCACGTGACGGGGTTGTTGCCGCTGTAGGCGTAGTTGTTCCACGACTGCGGGCTGGTCAGATCGAACTCGGGGTCGATCTGGGTGAAGCGACCGGTGCTCTGGTCGTAGTCACGGGCCCCGACGTGGGTCAGCCCGCTGGCGTCCTGGAAACCGTCCAGGAAGCCGTGTTTGTCGTTCCACGTGGACGGCGAGGGCCCGCGGTTGTTGCCGAACGGGTCCTGGTAGCGCTTGGACACCGCGAGGTTGCCCGCGTTGATCTGGGCACTGGCAGTGCCGTGGTCGTCGGCCAGAAGCCAGGTGAGCCCCTTGGTGGAGCTGCGCTCAGCGACCTTGGCGCCGCCGTGGGTGTAGAAGCGGGTGCCCTGGGCGGTGGTCGACCCGGCCGGCACGAACAACTCCACGTCGCCGACGGTGAGAGTCGTGCCCGAGGAGTCACGCGTGACCAGCCGGGCGCCGTCGGTGTTGTAGACGTAGCTGACCGGCTTGCCGTCGAGGCCGGTCGCGGTGGCGACATGACCCTCGGCGTCGTACGTGAAGCTCTGCTTGTCCTTGGTCAGCAGGTTGCCGGCGTTGTCGTAGGTGAGGTCGATCTTGCTGGTGCCGGTCGGCGTCGTCGTCTCGACGGACTGCAACGCGTGCGGCTGCTTGGCCCCGGCCGCCGGATAGGTGGACTTGGCGACGGTGTCGCCGGACCCGGTGTGCTGGGTCTGGGTCAACCGGTTGCCGGTCTGGTCGTAGGTCCAGCTCGTCCAGTACGGCGCGGCGCCGCCGAGGCCGGCGGTGCTGCGCGGGTCCTCGCACTTGCCGCTGCCCGGGGTCCAGGCCTCGGTGAGCCGACGGAGGTAGTCGGTGCTGAAGCACTGGACGTCCGAGCCGCTGCCGGCCGGGGTGTCGGCGACCTTGGTGACGTTGCCGGCCGCGTCGTAGCCGAAGGTGCGGTTGACGATCTGCGGCGCGCTGGTGGTGGCCCGCACCGACAGGTTCGTGGCCAGTCGACCGGTGGAGTCGTCGTAGGTGTTGGTGGTGGAGACCTGCTTGGGGTCGGTGGCGGCGGCGAAGTTCTCCCGCAGCACCTTGCCGAACGGGTCGTAGGTCGTCTCCGACACCAGCGACGTGGTCACGCCCCCGGTGCTGGCGGCCAGGGTCGTGGTCGGGTTGTTGTACGCGTCGTACCCGTGGTAGATCGTCTCCTCCGGCAGCCCGCCGACCCCGGGACTGCTGGTCGTGGCGACCTTCCCGGTGTTGGAGTCGTAGGTGACGGGGAACGAGTACGTGCCGGCCAGTCCGGGCTCGCCGACGATGGTCACCTTGGTCCCGGTGGGACGGTTGGCGTTGTCATAGCCGGACACGTCGGTGGCGGCGTAGGGCTGCCCGTTGACGAACCGGGTGGTCCGGGTGGGCAGGCCCTTGAGCAGGGTGTCATAGCTGTACGACAACAGCTGCTGTCCGGACGGACTGTCGGCGTACTCGCCGGTGGGCCGCCCGAGCACGTCGTACTTGAAGGCGACGGTCTTGCCGCGCCCGTCCGTTGTGGACGAAAGCTGCCCGGCCGCGTCGTAGGAGGCCTTGCTGGCACCACCGTCCGGGTCGGTCGCGGCAACCCGCTCGCCCCGGGCGTCATAGGTGTAGGTCCAGCTGTTCTTGTCGGTGCTGTCGATGTCCGTGATCACCTGGCCGGTCGGCGTGTAGGTGTAGCTGGTGGTGTCGGCCGGGTCGCCCTGGCTGGTGTGGGCCGGGTCGTGGTACTGGATCCGCTGCGCCATCTGCCCGCGGGCGTTGTTGACGACGGTCTCGGCGGTGCCACCGGCCGGTGGGATGGTGGTGGTGCGGTCGCCGTCGTTGCGGACGGTGGTGCGGGCCAGCTCGGTGTTGTCGCGCAGGGAGATCGCCGCGGTCTGCCGGCCGGCCGAGTCGTACTGCGTCCGGGTGATGCTGGGCACGGCCGGGTCCAGCGCGGTCAGCAGGGCGCCGGTCGGGCCGGAATCCCCGTTCCAGTAGGCGTTGTGGGTCTCCCACTGCCGCCCCTGGGAGTCATACAGGGTGTCGTTGACGACCCGCCCCGAGGTGAACGGGGTGGGCGCCTGCGCCTGCACGGTCCGGCCGAGCCCGTCCACCAGGTGGTAGGTGACGGCGTAGCCGCCGGACGACTGGAGGGCGTCGGTGATCTGGAGACTCGGCTTGTCCTTGCTGACCGTGTACTCGTACTTGATGTCCGCCGGCCCGCTGTGGTTCTTGTCGTGCCCGGGCGCCCAGACCGCGGTGATCCGGCCCAGCGGGTCGTAACCCGCGCTGGTGACGCGCCCGTTCGCGTCCACTGTGGACGTCAGCAGCCCCGATGGCGCGTCGAACAATTTGCTCTGGGTGAAGCTGCCGAGCGTGCCGCCGAGCGAGGGGCTGGTCATGGTGATCTTCGACGGGGCGCCGCTGGCCGGGGTGTAGTCGGTCAGTGTGGTGCGGCCCAGCTCATCGGTGCTGGACTTGACCCGGCCGTAGGCGTCGAAGGTGGTGCCGGCGTTGACAAAGCCCTCGGCCCCGCCGGACGGCCAGCCGTTGAGGCTCTCGGTCTTGGTGACGTTGCCGGTGCTGGGCCCGGCGCCGAGACCCCGGTTGTCGTAGTACGTCCGCGTGTCGGCGATGATGTTGTTGCTGCGGGCCAGGTTCGACCCCACGCAGGCGCCGGTGACCTTCTGCACCTGGCTGGGGAAGTTCAGCATCCACGCGCCGGTGTTGTAGGCGTACGTGGTGCGGGTGCAGTTGGCCTGGGACGGGTCGGTGACGTCGCCGTCGTCCTCCACCGCGGTCGCGAGACCCTCGCCGTTGAAGGTGGTGGCGATGCGGGTGGTGCGCCACGCGTTGGCGGCCGCGATCCACGTGCGGTTGCGGGTCGCCCCGTTGCCGGTGAGGAACGACTGCATGCCGTTGCCGGTGGCGGTGGCGCCCGAGCTCCACGGGTCGGTGATGGTGCCGGAGATCGCGTGGCCGTCCAGCAGCTGCTGGGTTTCCCTTGTCATGCCACGGAACTGGTTGCTGTCGGGGATGCTCTCCCCCAGCGAGTCGGTCACCGAGGCGGGACGCGTCCCGGACGGCTGGACGTCGCCGTCCATGCCCCGCATGAACGTGGTCTCGCTGACGCTCGGCGGTCCGGCCGGATCGTCCGGGTCGCCCTTGGTGGTGCGCACGGTCCCGTAGCCCCGCCACACCGACCACGTCTTGTACTTCGGGTCGCCCAGCGGTGATTCGTCGTAGTGCCAGGCGGATCCGCCCACGTAGTCGTAGTGGGTGTGGGTCTGCTGGGACAGCGAGGTCCGGCCGTCCTCGTGGACGTCGGTCACCAGGTACTTGTTGAACCAGTCGATCTGCGGTTCCTTGTTGCCCTGGTACGACCAGAAGACCGGGTAGCAGCGCGAGGAGTTGCTTTCCGGCGCGGGAGTTCCGCCCTTGCAGTCCGGCGCGGTGTAGTCGACCGAGGTGACGCCACCCTGCTCGTTGACCACCGAGGTGATCCGGTTGCGGGTGATGCCGGTCAGGTCGTTCTGCCCCGGGAAGACCCGGTTGGGCATGGCCGTGCCGATGAACGTGGTCTGCGGCAGGGCGAGGCTGCCGCCGGTCAGGCCGGTGCGGGTGATGCCGTCCAGCCACAGCGCGTTGGCCGAGCCGTCGCCGGTCTGCGGGAAGGACTGGGCCAGGTCCCAGCGGTTGACGGCGGCGCCGCCCGAGAAGGTGCTGATCGCGGTGACCCGGCGCCGGGTGAAGAACGACGGGTTCATGTTGTTCTTGCAGGCGTCGCCGGAGTTGCAGATCTCGTCGGCCGGCACGTCCGGCCACGAGTTGGCGGTGTCCTTGGACAGTTCCCCGGGGTCACAGGTGACCCCGCCGCCGGGCAGGCAGCGCTCGGTGGTGTCGAACACGACGCGGTCGGGGGCGGCGTCGAACAGGCCGGCCCCGGCCACGTTCACGTTGTATCCGTAGTCGATCTCGGTCAGATACCCGCCCCGGGTGTACTGCACGCCGGGATCGGTCCAGTTGTTGTTCTGGCCGTAGAAGTTGGTTTCCGTCTGGTAGTGCAGGACTTCGGCGTTGCCGTGCGGATCGACGACGTAGTCCAGGTTCCAGCGGTAGGCCTGGGTGCACGCGGAGCCGGCGAAGTCGCCGTCCTTGTAGCAGGGCTCGCCGGCGTTGTTGCCGAACACCGGCTCGGTGAACGTGGACTGCGTGTCCGGCAGCCCGTCGTGCCAGCCGGGAACGTGGTTGAGGCCGAAGAAGTACTGGGTGCCGTCGGTCGTGGTGACCTTCCAGTACTCGCCGTTGTCGTCCCCGTTGCCGGCGCCCGTGAGATGCTCGATCCTGGAGCCGTCGTCGTTCTTCGGGTGCCACGCGCCGGAGTTGGCGTCCTTGACCAGCTGCCCGGACCGGTCGCCCAACGCGTAGGTGGCGTTGTCCGTGCCCCAGCACTGGTCGCCGGTCTTCTTGTCGCCGTTGTTGCCGCCCAGATCGGTGGCGCAGGACTCGAACTTGCGCTCGATGTAGCCGGCGCCGGACAGCTCCCAGCCGTCGCCGAACACCGACGGCTGGTTGTTGGTGGCCGAGGTCAGCCCGTCCACCGCGCCCGAGGAGTACGTCAGCTTCAGCGGCGGCGCGGCGCCGCCGGCCGGAGCCGGCAGGCCGATCGGGTACGTGTAGGAGAAGTCGCCCGAGGAGCTGCCGCCCGTCCAGGTGCCGGACGGGGACAGCGTAGTGGCCGAGAAGTCGCCGCCGCCGGAGTTGGGGCCGGAGGTGGCGCCGACGACCGCGCCGCCGCTGCCGGCCGTCGCGGCCTTGGCGGAACGCTGCGAAGCGGGCAACGTCAGCTCGCCGACCAGGTGGTGGTCCTGCTCCTGGTTCACGGAGTCGATCGGCGTCGGCACCGCGCAGGACGGCTTCTCCGGCGTGGTCAGGATGCAGTCCGGATACGAGACCCAGCGCAGCCGCTGGCCGTAGCCGCCGCCGTAGGCGTCGGTGAAGGCCGAGTAGTCCAGGTCCACCGACACCGGTCCGGAGGTGTCCCCGGAGACCGGGGTCAGCCGAACCAGCGTGCCGGGGATCTTGGCCTTCTGGGCGATGGAGTGGTCGACCGTCTCCACCCGCACGGTGCCCTTGTCGTGGGCGGCGGGGGCGGGTCGGCCTTGCGTGAATGACACCTCACGACCCATCTCTCCTGGCAGCAGGTAACCGTACTACTAGCCTAGGCCATATGACGCTCCAATTTTTGGGGAGCGACCCAATGAGCATGACAAAAAAAACTACCTCTCACCAAATGTTCCTCATTTATATTCCAGCACTTCCACAGGCTTGTCCGGGCTGCCGGCCACGTTGATCGGCTCTGCAGCTCCGGCAGGTCCCAGCCCAGCCCGTGCCAGCCGCCCTTGGGCGCGGCCACGGCCTGGGTCTCACCGACCACCATGATCACGGCGACCAGGGCGGCCACCGTCGCGCGGGCCCAACCGGCCCGCGGCAGTCTTCGACTATCGCTCATCTTTTGGAATCCCCCCGCGCGCATCAGTGCCTCACCCCGAAGAGGTTGCCCGGGTCGTCCGCGGTGCGGTCGCCCTTGATCTGGTCCGGCGTGCGGACGCCGGAGTACACGCGCAGCCCGGCGATCGCTCCATGCCAGAAGTCGACCAGGTTGCCGCCCCACTGGGCCTTGCCGATGCGCAGCGGCCCGCTGGCGCTGTACGGCGGTTTGCCGCCGCTGGTGCACGTGGACTGGCGTTGGCCGTTGACGTACAGGCAGGCGCTGTTGGTCACCAGGTCGTAGGTGGCGGCCAGGTGCGTCCACACGCCGCGCTCGGCCCCGGCGTCGCTGTAGGCCAGCGTCAGGCAGCCCTGGTGCTGGTCGCACGACAGGCCGATGTCCCACTTGCCCACGGTCTGGTCGTCCTTGCGGAAGCCGAACATGAGCGGGCTGAATCCGCTGCCGTCGTCCATCGACGCCACCGCGCGGGTGAAGTCGTCGTTGGTGTCCAGCCGCACCCAGGCCTCGATCGTGTAGGACCCGTCGGTGCGCAGGGCCTCCGGATGCTGCCCGGTGACGGTGCCGTCCCACGTGAACTGGGCGCCGGCGCCGTCGTTGCGGTCGGCCACCTCGGCCACTGCCCCGGCCGGCGTACCCGGCTGGCCGGCCGGGAAGTTCCACGTGCTGTCCGTGTAGGACAGTCCGGCCAGGCCGGCGATCTGCGACGGCGTCAGCGCGGTCTGCCAGGCCTGCACCTGGTCGAGGGAACCCTTGAACTGGTGGGTGAAACCGCCGACGTCGTAGCCGCCGACGCTGAACTGGCCGGTCGCGTTCCACGGCGCGCCGGCGAACTTGTTCTGCCCTGACAGCTTGCCGTTGACGTAGGTCTGCAGCGTCTTGGTCTCGGCGTTGAACACGCCGGTGACGAGGGTCCACTGCCCGGCCGTGGTGACGCTGTTGGGCTCGTAGGCCCAGTTCATCTGCGCGGCGGCGGCGCTGTCGTCCGGCGAGCTGTTCAGGCCGAAGATCCACGCGTGCACGTCGGTCGAGTACCGCATCAGGAAGCCGAGCGTGCCACCGGGTTTGGCCGGCTGGCCGACCACGCCGTAGTAGCCGTTGACGTCCTCCAGCTTGGCCCAGGCCGACACCGTGAACGAGCGGCTGGTGTCCACCACGGGCGCGGAGGCCTGGCCGTAGGCGGTGCCGTCCATGTGCACGGCGTTGCCGGACTTGCCGGCCACCCAGGAGGTTCCGCCCGACAGCGTCAGCGGGTGCAGGGCGAGGCCGTTGCCGCTGTTGCTGTTGTCGGCGGCCGAAGTGCCGTCGGTCTCGTCGAGCTTCCAGTAGCCCTGGAGGCTGGGCACCGGGGCCGGGGTGAAGCTGTCGCCGGAGCCGGTGGAGCCGGTGGTCAGCAGCGTCGCGGCGCCCTCGGCCAGGTTGTACTGGGCACGCGGAACGCTGGCCGTGGCCAGGGCGTGCACCTCGGCGTCGGACAGCACCCGCTGCCACACCTGGGCGTCGTCGATGACCCCGTTGAACGCCCTGCCCCGCTGGCTGCCCCACTTCGCCGCGCCGACCAGCAGCGCGCCGGTGGCGTTCCAGCCGTGCCGCACGAGGCTGTTCTGCTTGACCCCGTTGACGTACAGCGTGGCCTGGCCGGTCACCGAGTCGTAGGTGCCGGTCAGGTGCGTCCACACGTTGAGCTGCGGCGCGGCCTTGGACACCACCCGGGCGTTGGCCGGGTTGTCGGCGTCGCTGTCCGGCAGGTTGAACGTCCAGGCGTTGGCGTCGGAGGAGTACTCGATGAACGCCCCGCTGGAGTGGGCCCCCTCCTGCGCGATGACCGCGTGCGGCTTGTTGGGGCTCATGTCGGTCAGCTTCGCCCACGCCGAGAGGGTGAACGTCTTGCTGGTGTCGAGCACCGGCCCGGCGGTGGCCAGGTATCCGCTGGTGCCGAAGTGCATGCCGCCCCGGACGCCGTCCTTGTTGCCGGCCTGGTCGGGCTGCGACCACGAGTCGCCGCGGCTGTAGCCGAGGTCCCAGTTGGCATCGCCGTTGAGGGTGGCCGGGTGCGGGGTCGCACCGGCTCGCAGCGTGGCGACGTTGTCCGAGGCGGCTGGGCCGCCCTGGTCGTCCAGGCCCCAGGCGCCGGCCAGACCCTTCTCCGGGGTCAGCGGCTCGACGATGTAGGCGCAGGCCGCGGCGTCGAGGCCGTTGCCGCCCACGCAGGTCCCGTTGGGACCGGGCTTGCTGGTCCTGCTGACGGCCTTGACCCGGATCAGGTTCTGGTTGCCGTTGACGGCGGTCGCGTTCACCGTGGCGGTGACGTTGCCGTTGGCGTCGAGGCCGGGATTGCGCTTGGCCGTGGGGGAACCCTGCACGCTGGGGTCGCTGCCGTCGGTCGTGTAGACGAAGCGATCGATGTCGTCCAGGCCGGCGGTGGCCAGCGGCACCGAGACGGTGAAGGAGACCGGGTCGCCCTGCAACTGGGGCTGCTGGCCGGTCAGCGCCACGGTCGGCGCCTTCGGCACGGCGGTGTCCACCGTGAACTCACAGTCCCAGTCCCAGTGCGGGGAATCCATCTCCCCGTCGCCGACCCGCATCGCCCACTTGTAGATGCCGTCGGTCGGGATCCAGCCGGCCGGGATGGTGTACTGCGCGGTCGCGCCCTGGTTCGGGCCGGGCGTGCCGACGCCGAAGCGGTTGGCGCCGTTGTCCCGGTAGCTGTTGGGCACGTCGTGGCCGTAGGTGCCGCCGCTGGTGGCCACCAGCACGCTCAGGCTGCCACCGTCCGGATCGGACACAGTGGCCTGCACCTCGGGGGTCTTGGTGTCCAGCCAGGGCCGGTTGTCGCCCTTCACGCACGGCAGCGCCCCGTTGGCCATCTTCAGGTTGGCGGGGTTGTTGGGCTGCGAGTCGTAGGCGACCTCGAGGTACGGGTTGAGCGCGAACTTCCGCCACGCGGAGACGTTGCCCTCGGCGGCGCCCTTGATCATGAAGGTGCCGGCCTGCCAGCCCTCGGACGCCGCCCGGCGGATCAGGTCGGACGCCTCGAAGACCTGGGTGACGTCGCCGGCGTCGTGGCAGTTGGCCACGTTGGCGTTCGAGATCTGCTGGTTCCAGCCGGGCTGGTTGTTCCAGGTGGTGTTGCCGTCGATCGGGCCGGTCCACCACAGCTCGCTGTCCCCGGTGCCGGAGCAGTTCCAGGTGTGGGTGACCGTGGTGTTCAGGTGCGCCCAGTGGATGGACTTGCCGACGATGGGCGCGGTGTTCATCTGGATGTACGAGCGCGAGATCTTGGCTCGGTCGGAGGTCTCGTAGCCGCTGAGCAGCTCGCTGAAGGTGCCGCCGGAGTTGTCGTAGTTGCGCGCGTCGGGGAAGCCGGACTGCACGACCGCGTGGTGCTGCATGCCGCACCAGGAGGTGTTGGAGCAGAAGTACTCCGGGTCGATGTACACCGGGTACTTGGTGTCCTTGTCGGCCATGAAGGCCGCGTCGGGGCTGACCGTCACGCCGGTCGCGGTGACGTCGGCCCGCATGTCGGCCCGCCGGGCGCCGTCGGCGCCGCCGGTGACCCGCGCGGTCCGGTCGCCCTCGCCCGACGAGTCCCACATCCGGGTGGCGTCGCCGGCGAAAACCACGGCGCCGGAGTTGTCCACGACCTCGAGGTCGTTGCCGGGGGTGGCCTGGGCCTTGGCCCGCACCTTGGTGTTGCTGGTGTACGTGCCGAAGGTGACCTTGCTCAGCTTCGGGTTCTTCGCGGCCTCGGCGGTCTTGACCACCAGCACCTCGGAGAAGCCCATGGTGTCGGCGGTGACCGCGAGGTCGACGCCCGGCCACACCTCGGGATAGGTGGCCGTCGCACCGTCCACAGTGGGCTTGGGCAGGTCCCCGGTCCACACGAGGCCGACCTCGGCCCCCTTGTTGCCGACCTTCACCAGCGGCCGCGCGGCCGAGCCGGGGCCGCCGGCGGACAGCGAGATGTCCATTGTGGACGCCTTGGGGCCGATGCTGCCGTCGGGCCGCACGGCCAGCGTCGTGTCGACGGGCACCCACTGGTCGCCGCGTCTGACCCGGACCGGTCTGGTGTACTCCCGCCAGACCATCGAGCCGTCGGGCTGGGCCGAGACCTCCTCGGTCTCGCTCAGCCGCGAGGTGACGAGCACGTTCTTGTTGCCCTCACGGGCGTACTGCTGGGCCAGCGTCTCGGTGGGCGCCTGGTCCGGGATCGCGGCGGCGGCGATCGCCGGCGCCGGCGCGGACAGCAGGGACCCGGCGACGAGCCCGGAGATCCCCAACAGAAGCACACGCGTCCGGAAAAGGGCGCGCGGCAGCCTCACTACGGCCATGTATTTCCTTCCCCCTGTGCGGCCGGGACACGGCTCTGAAGCGAGCCGCACCGGATCCACACCCCGGTGAGATCCTCACCGACGGGACACCGAATCGCAAAGAGGCCGAAAGGCCTAAAGACCTCACACGGTGTTCACAAACCGACAAGAAGGACAAAACCCCGGATCGGTCACGGGTGAGAAGAGCCATGTAACACGAGGGACCCTCCGACATATGTCGGAGGGTCCCTCGTGAACTGCGGTTCTGCTCGGGTCAGCTCTCCGAGCCGGCGTCGGACCCGGCCGGCGGCGCTTCCTCGGCGGCGGGCTCCTCGGGAGCCGGCTTGGTCGAGGCCAGCAGCTGCTCCAGGACGGCGCCCTGGATACGGCGGAAGGTCCGGCGGGAGCGGTTGCGGTCCAGCACCGCCACCTCGAGCGGACGGTCCCCGTTGGCGGCCGGGCTGCCGGCGTCGAAGGCTTCGACGGCCACGCGCAGGGCGTCGGCCAGCGCGGCGTCCTCCTGGTAGGTCTCCTTGAGGGCGTTGGAGATGGCCTCGGCCTGCCCGCCCATGACCACGTACTTGGGCTCGTCGACGATGGAGCCGTCGTAGGTCAGCCGGTAGAGCTGGTCGCCGCCGTAGGCGGAGCCGACCTCGGCCAGGCAGACCTCGACCTCGAACGGCTTGATCTGCTCGGTGAAGATGGAGCCGAGCAGGCCGGCGAAGGCGTTGGCCAGCGAGCGGGCGTTCACGTCCCGCCGGTCGTACTGGTAGCCGCGCAGGTCGGCGTGCCGGACGCCGGCCACCCGCAGGCTCTCGAACTCGCTGTAGCGGCCGACGGCGGCGAAGCCGATGCGGTCGTAGATCTCGGACACCTTGCGCAGGGTCGACGAGGTGTTCTCGGCGACGAACAGCACGCCGTCGGTGAAGGTGAGCACGACGACGCTGCGGCCCCTGGCGATGCCCTTGCGGGCGAGCTCCGAGCGGTCCCGCATCACCTGCTCGGCGGATGCGTACAACGGCAACGTCACGGTGCGGCTCCTGTGGTTCGTGGAAACGTCAGCACGGCCGGCCTCAGCTGCGGGTGCGTCCCGCGACGACCGCCTCGGACACCGCGGCGGTGGTCTCGTCGGGCACCCGCACGGCGCCGTCGAGGCCGTCGACGGTGATGACGACCGGGAAGATGCGGCGCACCAGGTCGGGGCCGCTGGTCGCCGAGTCGTCGTCGGCGGCGTCGTAGAGCGCCTCGATGGCGGTCCGCACGGCCGCGTCCTTGTCGGCGTCCGGGTCGTACAGCTTCTTCAGCGAGCCCTTGGCGAACACCGAGCCGGAGCCGATGGAGTGGTAGCCGGCGTGCTCGTCGAACCGCCCGCCGGTGACGTCGTAGGTGACGATCCGACCGGCCCGGTCCTGGTCGGGCGAGTCGACGTCGACGCCGACGAACAGGGGCAGCACGACGAGGCCGGCCATGGCCGCCTCCAGGTTGCCCTTGATCATCGCGCCGAGGCGGTTGGCCTTGCCGTCCAACGTGATGGTGACGCCCTCGAGCTTCTCGTAGTGCTCCAGCTCCAGCTGGTAGAGCCGGACCATCTCGACCGCGAGCCCGGCCGTGCCGGCGATGCCGACGGCCGAGTACTCGTCGGTGACGTACACCTTGTCCATGTCCCGGTGCGCGATCACGTTGCCCTGGGTGGCCCGCCGGTCACCGGCGATCAGGACGCCGCCCTTGTAGGCGACGGCGACGATCGTGGTGCCGTGGGCCAGCTCCAGCGGCCGGGCGCCGGGCGCGATCCGGTTGAACGGCAGCAGCTCGGGCGCCTGGGCGCGCAGGAAGTCCACGAACGAGGACGTGCCCGACGCGAGGTAGGCCGCCGGCAGCGCCGCGCCCGTGTTCGAGTTGTGTTCCATGTAGTGTGTCTCTCCTGCCGCCGGTGGAGTCGGTGTCAACGGGTGGAGGCCCCGTGCGGGCCTACTCGCCGCCCTTCTGCACGTATGCGCGCACGAAGTCCTCGGCGTTCTCCTCAAGCACGTCGTCGATCTCGTCGAGGATGGCGTCGACGTCCTCGCCGAGCTTCTCCCGGCGTTCCTGACCCGCGGCGGCGGCGCCGTCGCCGCCGTCGTCGCCGTCGCCCCCACCCTGACGCTGAACCTGTTCCTGAGCCATGGCCGCCTCCCGGTGACTGGTTGGCCTGCTTCAACACTACCCAGCGGCACCGACATTCGTCCTTCAGCCACTCGGGTCGTGATCAACGCGTGTCTAGCCCCTGGTGAGGGCGTCGACCAGCTCCTCGGCGGTGTTCGCGGCCTCCAGCAGGGCCCCGACGTGCGCCTTCGTGCCCCGCAGGGGCTCAAGGGTGGGGATGCGGACCAGCGACTCGCGGCCGATGTCGAAGATGACGGAGTCCCAGGACGCGGCGGCGACGGCGCTGGGGTAGCGCTCCAGGCAGCGGCCACGGAAGTAGGCGCGGGTGTCCTCCGGCGGCGTGGTCACCGCGGCCAGCACCTCCTCCTCGCTGACCAGGCGCTTCATCGAGCCCCGGGCCACCAGGCGGTTGTACAGGCCCTTGTCCAGCCGCACGTCCGAGTACTGGAGGTCGACCAGCTGCAACCGGGGCGAGCCCCAGGCCAGGTTGTCGCGGTTGCGGTAGCCCTCCAGCAGCCGCAGCTTGGCCGGCCAGTCCAGCCGGTCGGCGCACTCCATGGGGTCGCGGCGCAGCGCGTCCAGGATCTCGCCCCAGGTCTTGAGCACGTGCGCGGCCACCCGGTCGCCGCTGCCCTCGGACTCCAGGTAGCGCGAGGCCCGCTCGTGGTAGGCGAACTGGATGTCCAGGCCGGAGAACTTGCGCCCGCCGGACAGCTCGACGGTGGCCTTGAGCGTCGGGTCGTGGCTGATGGTGTGCACCGCGCGCACCGGGTCGGCCAGCCGCAGGTCGTCGAAGCGCTTGCCGGACTCGATCATGTCCAGCACGATCGCGGTGGTGCCGACCTTGAGGTACGTGGAGTACTCGGCCAGGTTGGCGTCGCCGATGATGACGTGCAGCCGGCGGTACTTGTCGGCGTCGGCGTGCGGCTCGTCGCGGGTGTTGATGATGCCCCGCTTGAGCGTGGTCTCCAGGCCGACCTCGACCTCGATGTAGTCGGCCCGCTGGGACAGCTGGAAGCCGGCGTGGTCGCCGGTGGCGCCGATGCCGACCCGGCCCGAGCCGATGACGACCTGGCGCGAGGTGAAGAACGGGGTGAGGCCGCCGATCACCGCGGTGAACGGGGTGCTGCGGGACATCAGGTAGTTCTCGTGGGTGCCGTAGCTGGCGCCCTTGCCGTCCACG
>NZ_KK037166.1:9494190-9495879 GCF_000568255.1 Kutzneria sp. 744 | reverse complement strand
CATGATCCGCTCGCCGGCCTTGTCCCAGATGACCGCGTCGCGGGCGTTGGTGACCTCGGGCGCGGAGTACTCCGGGTGCGCGTGGTCGACGTAGAGCCGGGCGCCGTTGGTCAGGATGACGTTGGCCGCGCCGAGGTCCTCCACGTCCGGGTCGGACGGGGGCACGCCGGGCGCCCCGAGGTCGAAGCCGCGCGCGTCCCGCAGCGGCGACTCCACCTCGTAGTCCCACCGGGCCCGGCGGGCCCGGGGGATCTCCGCCGCCGCCGCGTACGCCAACACCACCTGGGTCGAGGTCAACACCGGGTTGGCCGTCGGGTCGCCGGGTACGGTGATGGCGTACTCGACCTCGGTGCCCATGATCCGCCGCATGTCAGCAGCCTACGACCTCGCACCGACATGCGAGCAGGGTGACCGGCCTCATGATCCGGCCAGTCCCGCCGCCGGCTGCACCCGGGATGCCGTCCGAGCAGGCATTACGGCAGCCAGCACGGCAAGGGTCACCACCGCGACTCCGCCGATCGCCAACTGGCCCCAGGGCAGGCTCGGCCAAGTGTGCACGCCGAGACCGGCAATCAGCAGCTCCGCGTACACCGTGCCGAGGATCGTGCCGCCGATCAGGCCGGTCAGCGCCAGCAGCACCGCCTCGGACAGGATGCCGGCCGTCACGCCCAGCCGGGTGACGCCCAACGCCCGCCGCAGCGAGACCTCCTTGCGGCGTTCCTGCACGGAGATGCTCAGCGCGGTGCCGATGCCCGTGACCGCCTTTTTTGACGCTCAGGCTGAGCAGCACCATCAGCATCACGGCGGCCAGGTCGAGGTTGCGCTGGGTGTCGTCGGAGCTCTGCGAGGCCGTGGTGACGGTGACCGTCGGCGAGCTGGGCAGGGCCGCCAGCACCGCGCTGCGGTAGGCGCCCTGGTCGAAGCCGGATTTCACGGTGACCACGACCGCACTGACCGGGGCCAGGCTCGGGTCGCCGACCAGCACCTCCGCGAAGTCCAGGTCGACCGCGGGCAGGGTGCCCGCCACGGTCACGGTCCTGGGCCCGCCGGCCAGGCCGCTGATGGTGATCTGCTGCCCCACGGCGACCTTGTTCTCGCCGAGCCGCCACCCGCCGACCAGGGCGCTGTCCGGGCCGAACTTGGTGGCCGCGGGCTGGTGCACGGCCTGGAGGTACGCGTCCAGCCGCGCCGGGTCGACGCCGGCGACGCCCATGCGCGCGCCGTTGACGGTGATGCCGCTGCCGGCGCCGCTGATCGGCAGCAGCTGGTTGACCTCGGGCTGCTGCGCCGCCTTGAGCACGTCCGGGCCGGCGGGCGGTGCCCGGTGTCGGTGATCTGGGCGTCCGGGGTGCGCGAGTCCTGGCCCGCGAAGCTGAGGTAAATGGAAAAAGCCGATGAGCACCACGGCGCCGGCGACGATCGCGCTGGCCAGCACCAGCGGCATGGCCACGGAGGCGGCGCGCTGCGGCACGCGGCCCAGCTCGATGCCGGCCAGCTTCACGTGCGGGCCGAAGATCCGGCCGGCGACCCAGCCGATGCCGCGGCCGATGAACGGCACCACGCGCGGCCCGAACGAGCCGAAGACGCCGGCGACCGCGGCGATGCCGGAGTTCCGGGCGAAGAACGGGGAGCCGATGGACTTCTGGGTGGCCACTCCCAGGGCGAACACCACGGCCGCGCCCACGAGCA
>NZ_KK037166.1:9492964-9494023 GCF_000568255.1 Kutzneria sp. 744 | reverse complement strand
CAGTGATGAGGTAGCCGATGGATGGCAGCGCCGCCGGTTCCAGCTGCGTGGCGCCGAGCATCGTGGACACGCCCGTGATGTCGAGGACCCAGCCCAGTAGTCGCGCCACGGGCCCGCCCAGCAGTGCCCCTGCCGCGCCGGACAGGCCGCCGAGCAGCAGCGCCTCGATCAGGTTGGCCCACACGATCGGCGTGCGGTCGGCGCCGACGCAGCGCAGCAGCGCCGTCTGCTTCTGGCGTTGCAGGTAGACCGCGCGGAAGGTGGCGCCGGCGACGAACACCGAGGTCGCCAGGGCGAGGAGGCTGAACAGGAACAGCAGCACGCGGACCGTGTTGTCGGAGCTCTGGACGGTCCGCTCGCCGTCGCCCGTGCGCACGCTGACGCCGGTGCCGAGCTGCTGGGCCAGGTTGGCCCGCTCCGTGACGTCGCTGGTCCCCGGGGCGAGCAGCAGGTCGAGCTCGGTGGTGTCGAACTTGGGGTTGAGCTTGGTGGCCAGGTCCTTGCCGACGATCATGAAGGGCTCGTCGGTGTGCGCGCCCATCTGCGTCACGCCGACCACGGTGACCTGGACCGGGTGCCCGCCGGCGTCGACCACGGTGAGCTTCTTGCCCGGGGACAGATGCCGTTGGTAGGCCGTGACCTTGTCGATGACCACCTCGCCGTCGGCGGCCGGCGTGCGGCCGTCCTGGAGGGCGTAGCGGTTGAGGGAGGCGTCACCCGGGTCGATCGCCGCCGTGACCCGGTTCGGCAGCGCGCGGCCGTCCGCGCCGACGACGTCGACCGACACCCGTTGCACCGGCACGACCTTGGCGATGTTCGGCGCGCCGGCGAGCTGCTGGGCCACGGCGTTGATGTCGGGGGCCTGGCTCTCCGCGCCGATCGTCGACACGACCACGCCCACCGACTGCGGCACCCGCTCCGCGCCCGCCTTCACGGCGCTGTTCATGGCGTCGCCGAGCATCAGCGAGGCGATGAGGCAGGCGACGCCGACGAGCAGCGCCAGACCGGGCAGCAGCGTCCGGCCGGGGTGGCCGCGCAGTTCCGACAGGGCGAGTCGGG
>NZ_KK037166.1:9416118-9492864 GCF_000568255.1 Kutzneria sp. 744 | reverse complement strand
CGGTCACCCGGTCGTAGCCCTTGGTCGCCGTGAAGGCGCCGTTGCTGCCGCTGGTGATGTCGTGCAGCGCCGCCGTGCCGGCCAGCTTGTACAGCGCCGGGTTGGCGAAGCCGAGGTTCGGCTTGCCGGCCGCCGCCGCCAGCTGGTTGTACAGCGCCGTGAAGCCCGCCCACTGCGGCGCGGCCGCGCTCGTGCCGCCGACGACGCCGAACTGGCCCTTGCTGAACACCGCCAGGCCCGTCGCCGGGTCCGCGTCCGCGGCGATGTCCGGCACCATGCGGACCTGGCTGCCCAGGTTGGCCTGGTAGTCCGGGGCCGCGAACAGCTTCGAGTTGCCGCCGCCCGAGCCGTCCCAGCCCGTCTCGCTGGTGCGGGCGTTGTTGGCGCCCACCACCAGGTGCGTGCCGCCGGTGCCGGTGACGAACGGGTCGCTGGCCGGGAAGTCGACGCTGGTGCCGCCGTTGCCGATGTCGTCGGAGCCGCTGTCGCCCGAGGCCGCGAACAGGCTCTGGCCCTGCGCCGCGGCCTGCTTGTACAGGGTGTCCTGGGCCTGGAGGTCAGCCTGCGTGCCGGCCTCCTCCGGGCCGCCCCAGCTGATCGACACGACCGGGATCTTGCTGTTCACGACGGCCGCGTACGTGTCGATCACGCCGCGGCTGCTGTTCGGGCCCTCGAAGATGGTCTGCTGGGCCTTCGGCGCGACCGCCTGGATCGCCTCGATGTCCAGCTCCACCTCGGTCTGGCCCTCGCCCAGCGCCACACCGCCGTCGACCGTCTTGACCAGCGGCTTCGGCGGCGTGAGGCCGAACTGCTGGTCGTAGGCGTCGATGTTCTGCTGCTGGAAGGCATCCAGCTCGAACACCGCCACCTGCTGACCCGCACCCGTGGCGTTGACGCCCTTGATGTCGTACGCCCCGTTGAGGTTCGCGGGCGTCACGCCGCGAACCGCCCGCTGCTTCAGCGGCGGGTGCGTCAGCTTGCGGTGGTTGTCCAGGCCCGCGACGTCGCTGACCGCGGAGGCCAGGTTGCCGGGCAAGCTCAGGGCCGTGTCGTTGGCGTAGTAGTCCTGGCCCGTCTTGGCGTCGCGGCGGGTCGACAGCTTGCTGCCGAACGTCTGCTCCATCGCCGAGGCCGGCCCGCTGGCGTCCACGATCAGGCGGTTCGCGGCCACCGAGTCGACCTTCAGGCCCTTCGACTTCAGGTAGGTCGTGACCTGGTCCACCTGGTTCTGGGAGGCCCCGTACCTGGCCGCGAACTGCTCCGGCGTCAGGTACTGGCCGTATCTCGGCGAGCGGGGGTCGCTCACCTGCTTGACGAACGCGTCCAGGTCCTTGGAGTTCGACGGCGCCATGCTCACCGCGACCGACAGCTGCTTGTCCGCCGGCACGTCGCCCGTGCGGGTCGACTGGGCCAGCTTGGGCAGCACCGTGCCGGTCAGGGTCACTCTGGGCTGCAGGGCGACGGGATCGGCGTTCGCGGCCTGCATGACGGCCGCACAGGTCCCCAGAACAGCGATGGGCGCGAGTACCGCCACCGCCACCTTGATGCTCTTCTTCACCATCGGCTCCTCGATCCGGCAGGGTCCCGGTCGAATACGCCGCACTTCCGGTCACGGTTCACTGACGTGCGAAAATCGCCCCGTGGCCGCCGACGAGCTGATCGCCCTGTACTCCCCCGACGGCGCCGTCGTCGGCTCCGTGACCCGGGCCCGCATGCGCGCCGAGGGCCTCTGGCACGCCGCCAGCGCGATCATGGTGCTGTCCGGCGACCGCTCCCGGATCTATGTCCACCGCCGCAGCCCCGACAAGGATGTGTTCCCCGGCCTGCGCGATGCCGGCGTCGGCGGCGTGGTGGACGCCGGCGAGGACCCCGCCGACGGCGCCCGCCGGGAACTGGCCGAGGAGCTCGGCATCACCGGCGCGCCGCTGACCTTCCTGTACCGCTTCACCTTCGACCAGCCCCCCGTGCGCTGCCACAACTTCGTGTACGAGACGACGTGGGACGGCCCGATCACCCACCAGCCCGAGGAGATCGTCTCCGGCGAGTGGATGCCCCTGGCCGAGGCCGCCGCGCTGTTGCGGGACCCGTCGACCGACTTCGTCCCCGACGGCCGCGCCATCGCCCTGGAATGGCTCCGCCACCACCACGACTGATCCACCCACAGCAGCTTCCGCACCCCGCCCGGATCCTCGTGCGGCGCCTCGATCCGGCGCTTGAGCTCGAACCCCCAGGCCCGCAGCTCCTCTTCGACCCGGTCGTCGCCTTTGTCCACCGTGTACGGCCCGATGATCAGCCGGTCCCGCACGTCCTTGAGCAGCCTCGTCACGAAGTCCCTCTGTCGCCGCGCCGGCACGTACTCCAGCCCAGTCCGCACGAAGTCGTACCGCCGCGGCGGCCGCCAGGTCAGCGCGTTCCCGTGGTGGATCCGCTCCGCCCACCCCGGCAGTCTCGTCCGGGCCAGCTCCACGAACTCCGGCACGATGTCCACCCCGTGCGGCTCCACGTCCAGGCCCTTCTCCTGCGCCCAGATCGCCACGCACTCCATGAGATACCCGTTGGCACAGCCCACATCCAGGAAGGTCCCGCCCCGATCGATCGCCTCCGTGACCACCTTCCTCGTCCGCGCCCAGTCCTGTTCGCTCCCCGACTTCCCCGACTGCTCCCACGGCGTCTTCGCCGTCAGGTACGGCACCCGCAGCAGCCCCGCCATCGCCTCGTGCCACCCCCGCTGGTCGATCGCCCCGGCGGCCAACGCCGCATCGATCGCCGCGATCTGACGCCACCCCAGATCCCACATGGCTCCCCCTAGTCACACGGGTTGCGATCTCACCACGCGGCATATCCCCCACCCCCGTTGTTCGCCGCCGACCACGATCGGGCACCTGCCGTTGTTCGGCAAGCGCCCGACGAGGCCGTGCAACGAATCAGGCGATGGGGGTGGCGGTGTCGGCCAACCGGTCGGCGTCGACGGCCCGGCGGCTGCGGATCAGCTCCTGCACCGGGCCGATCCCGTCGTCCCACTGGTTGACGTGCATGCCGGCGACGACCTGGTCGCCGGCCAGCCAGAAGGCGTAGAAGGCCTGACCCTCGACATCGCCACGGGTGACGACGCGATCGTATCCGCCGGGCGCGAACCAGCCGGCGAACTCCATGCCGAGGTCGTACTGGTCGGTGAAGAAATAGGGCAGCTGGTCGTACACGACGTCCTGGCCCAGCATCGCTTTCGCGGCGGCGGGGCCGGAATCGACGGCGTTCTGCCAGTGCTCGACGCGAATGCGCTGGCCATAGCGAGAACTGGGCACGCTGGCGATGTCGCCGGCGGCGAACACGTCGATGTCGGAGGTGCGCAGCGCGGAGTCGACCACGACGCCGCCGTTCTCGACGGTGAGCCCGGAATCCTCGGCCAGTTCGGAGTTGGGCCGCGCGCCGACGCCGACGACGATGACGTCGGCGGGGATCTCCCCGGCGTCGGTGGCGACACCGGAAACCTTGCCGGCGCCGACAAAGCCCGTGACGCCGACGCCGAGGCGCAGCTCGACGCCCTGCCGCCGGTGCACGTCAGCGAAGACGGCGCCCATCTCCGGGCCGAGCGCCGCGTGCAGCGGCGTCTCCGCCGGCTCGACGACGGTCACTGTGCAGCCGGCCTTTCGGGCCGCGGCGGCGGTCTCCAGCCCGATCCAGCCGGCGCCGACCACCACGACCCGCCCGCCGTTGGCGAAGGCCTCGCGCAGGTCGTCGGACTGCTCGAACCGGCGCAGGTAGTGCACGCCGGTGAGGTCGTTGCCCTCCACCCTGAGCCGCCGGGGCGAGGACCCGGTGGCCAGCAACAGCTTCGTGTAGCCGATGCTCTCGCCGCCGGCCAGCTCCACCGCGTGCCCCTCACGGTCCAGCCGGGACACCCGGCGGCCGGTGAGCAGCTCGACGTGGTTGTCGCCGTACCAGCCCAGCGAGTGCAGGAACACGCTGTCGCGGTCCTGGTCGCCCAGCAGGTAGCCCTTGGACAGCGGCGGCCGGTCGTACGGCCGTTCCTGCTCGGCGCCGATCAGCACGATCCGACCGTCGAAGCCCTCCGCACGCAATGTCTCCGCTGCCTTGGCGCCGGCCATGCCGGCGCCCACGATCACGTGCGTCTGCTCGCTGGACATCCTTGTCACTCCCGTCGCAGAACCGCTGATTCCCCCGTTCTACAACCCCCACGCAACCCCTGCGCGTTGTTCACGGCTCGTTGTTCGGATGACTTCCGGCGACACCGAACAACACGCACCCGGTAGACAGGAGGTGGGCGGCAACCGGCCACGAGGGGGGACCGGTTGCCCCCGCCGGGAACGCTAGTCCTGCGGCCCGGCGTCTTCGATCACCGCGCACCCCGGACAGGTGCGCGGCGGTCGAGGACTCGGCCCGACGGCGGCGAGCCGGACGTCAGTCCGTGGCCGCGAGGCGGGCGGCGGCCGGGACGGCGATGTCCTTGAGCAGGGTCTGGGCCTTGGTCTCCGTGGTGGTGACGATCTGGGCCCGGGCCAGCAGATGTCCCTTGGCCAGCAGCAGGGTGCAGCTGATCTGGCTGCCCGTCTCGCACCAGCTGTAGCTGGCGTCGACGCCGGTCGGGGCCTTGGCGAGGACGAACTTGGTGGCCTGGGAGCACGTCAAGGCGGCCTTGGCCGCGGCCAACACCTGCGCGGCGGTGGTTGTCTTGGGGTAGGCGGCCACGTACTCGGTCAGCGTCGTCACGGAGCTCGCGCCGACCCACCCGGTCTGCGCGCCGGCAACGGCCGCCGCGGGCTTGCTCAGCGAGGCGCCGCAGACGGGCAGCGAGGCCAGCACGGTCGACTTCTGGGGCACGCTGGGGTGGAACCCGATGTCCAGCACGGAGGCGTCGGTCATCAGGCCGGCGGTGAGCTGCGCGGCCATGACCGCGGTGTCGGCCGTCGTGGTCGTCGGCCTGGCCGCGGTGGTCGTGTGGGTGGTGCTCGGCGCGGCGGTCGACGTGGTGGTGGCCACGGGGTCCTGGGTGGCGTAGTGCCGCAGGTCGTTGGGCTTGCCTGAACAGGACGCCGTCAGCACGAGAATGCCGACGACCACGTACGCGCGACGCAACGCGTTGCCCCCTCCGGGATTCGTCTCAAGGAATCACCCGAGGGTAGTAGTCGGCGATCAACGCCCCGCGCGCGACCGGTCAGTTCCAGGCCAGTTCGGCCCGACGACCCCAGTAGCGGCCGGGTTCGACGGCCAGATGGGCGAGCGTGTTCGGACCGGGCAGGGTGACGCGGGCGGCGGCGAGGTTGGCCCGGAGCTGCGCCGGACTGGCCGCCCCGAGCAGCACGGTGTCGGCCCACGGCTGCGCCAGCGCGGCCGCCAGCGCGACGGCGTCCGCCCCGACGCCGGCCCCTTCGGCAATGCCCAGGAGCTCGGCCGGCGGCTCGACCGCCAACCGCCCGTTGGCCAACGCCTCCTTCACCAGCACATGCAGGCCGGCCTCGTGCGCCTCCGCCAGCGCGGGCCCGGCCGAGGTCTCCAGCACGTTCCACGTCGACTGCACGGTGCTGAACAACGGCCGCCCGTGCACGGTCAGGGCCGTGGCCCGCCGGATGGTCTCGGCCTGTGCCGGCCCGGTGGTGGAGAACCCGATGCGGATGCCGCGGTCGGTCAGTTCGAACAGGCTCTGCTGCAACAGCGGATCGTTGAACAACGGGCTGTCGGCGGTCAGGGAATGCACCTGGTACACCGAGAGCCAGCCGCCCAGCAGCTCCTCGGTCTCGGCCCACTGCTGCTCGAACCGGGCCAGGCTGTGCTCCTTGACCTCGTGCACGGGCGCGTCCGGCCGCCAGTCGGCCACGTAGGCGTAGCCCCACTTGCTGGACACCACGACGTCCTCGTGCCCGCGGTCGGCCAGCCAGCCGGCCAGGAACTCCTCGGCCCGCCCGTACGAGCGGGCGGCGTCCACCCAGCGGATGCCGGCGGCGTAGGACTCGTCCAGGACCTTCCACGCGGCGGCCCGCATCGCCGGCACGCTCCTCACGCCGGGTAGCGCGCCCTGCCGGCCCAGGTTGATGTACGCGGGCCGGCCGAGCGCGGCCAGTCCCAGACCGAGTCGTTCGAGCACGTCTCCCCCTTCCACCGCGGTTGACGGCAAGACGCTATCCGGGCGACACGGCTTTCGCACGACAGCACGAGTGAATGACCACGCAGAGTGGTGATCGGGCCTATTTGAGGATTTACCCAATGGTTACGAAAACCGGCCCGGACATTCCCCCGAAAGAGTCACGAACGGCCCGGGTCCGAAGACCCGGGCCGTTCTATGAAATTGCAGGGCGTACTTACAGGTACTGCCCCGTGTTGCTGGCCGTGTCGATGGCCCGGCCCGACTCCTGGTTCTTGCCGGTGACCAGGGTGCGGATGTACACGATCCGCTCGCCCTTCTTGCCCGAGATGCGGGCCCAGTCGTCCGGGTTGGTGGTGTTGGGCAGGTCCTCGTTCTCGGCGAACTCGTCCACGATGGCGTCGATCAGGTGCTGCACCCGCAGGCCCGGCTCGCGGGTCTCCAGGACGGCCTTGATCGCGGCCTTCTTGGCCCGGTCGACGATGTTCTGGATCATCGCGCCCGAGTTGAAGTCCTTGAAGTACAGGACCTCCTTGTCCCCGTTGGCGTAGGTGACCTCCAGGAACCGGTTCTCGTCGGACTCGTCGTACATCCGCTCGACCGTGTGCTGGATCATCGCGTTGATGCAGCGCTTGGCGTCGCCGGCGAACTCGGCCAGGTCGTCGGTGTGGATGGGCAGCGTCTCGTTGAGGTACTTCGAGAAGATGTCCTTGGCCGCCTCGGCGTCCGGACGCTCGATCTTGATCTTCACGTCGAGCCGCCCCGGCCGCAGGATGGCCGGGTCGATCATGTCCTCGCGGTTGGAGGCGCCGATCACGATGACGTTCTCCAGGCCCTCGACGCCGTCGATCTCGGCCAGCAGCTGCGGCACGATCGTGGTCTCGACGTCGGAGGACACGCCCGAGCCGCGGGTGCGGAAGATCGAGTCCATCTCGTCGAAGAACACGATCACCGGGGTGCCCTCGGAGGCCTTCTCGCGAGCCCGCTGGAAGATCAGGCGGATGTGCCGCTCGGTCTCGCCGACGAACTTGTTGAGCAGCTCGGGGCCCTTGATGTTGAGGAAGTACGACTTGGCCTGGCCGTCGTCGTCGCCCCGCGCCGCCGCGACCTGCTTGGCCAGGGAGTTGGCCACGGCCTTGGCGATCAGGGTCTTGCCGCAGCCGGGAGGGCCGTACAGCAGCACGCCCTTGGGCGGGCGCAACTGGTACTCGTGGAACAGCTCGGCGTGCAGGAAGGGCATCTCCACGGCGTCGCGGATGGCCTCGATCTGCCGGAACAGGCCGCCGATGTCGCGGTAGTCGACGTCCGGCACCTCCTCCAGCACGAGGTCCTCGACCTCCGCCTTGGGCACCCGCTCGTAGGCGTAGCCGGCCTTGGAGTCCACCAGCAGCGAGTCGCCCGGCTTGAGCGGGGAGTCGACCAGCGGGTCGGCCAGCCACACCACGCGCTCCTCGTCGGCATGGCCGACGACCAGCGCGCGGGCGCCGCCCGTCTCGTAGTCGCTGAGCAACTCACGCAGGATGCACACCTCGCCGGTGCGCTCGAAGCCGCCGGTCTCCACGACCGTCAGCGCCTCGTTCAGCCGGACCGACTGGCCCAGCTTGAGGGTCCCGCCGTCAACCGCGGGGGACACCGCCACACGCATACGACGGCCGGCGGTGAACACGTCCACCGTTCCGTCCTCGTATCCGGCCAGGTAGACGCCGTAGCCGCTGGGCGGCTGGGCGAGCCGGTCCACCTCCTCGCGGAGGGCGAGAAGCTGGCTGCGTGCCTCTCGGAGGGTGTCGACCAGCTTGGTGTTGCGCTCGGTCAGCTGGCTCACCCGCTCGGACGCCTCCGCGAGGCGCTGTTCGAGCAACCGGACGTGTCGTGGGGACTCCGTCAACTTGCGCCGCAGCAGTGCGATCTCGTCCTCGAGGAACCTGATCTGCGCGGACAATTCGGCGCCACTCGCACCGTGGTTCAGCTCGCCACCCTCATCGGGCTGGCTGCCGGGACGGTCGGTCGACATATCGGCACCCTCCTCCCGCTCTACGTCTTCCCACGGTACCGGCGATCACTGACAAGTGAGAGGACCTCTGGCCGCGTGCTGGTCGCGAAACGGCCACGAAACGCCCGCTCGGCCGGATGAACTACTCCATACCGGTGTCAGGGGGAACCTCCCAACCGCTACCGTGCGTCTCAGGCACCGGAAGTGCCGTGGTTACGGCAGTGTCCACGCCTGCCGCGTGAACATCCACCCCAAGGCGACAACCGTCCCGTGGAGTGGACACCTGGGCATACCCACGGCGTCACACAGGGCAAACAAGGCCAGGCCCACGAGTTCGGGGAGATTCAGCAGTGACGTATCCGCCGCCACCTTCGGATCCGTACGGCCAGCAGCAGTACCCGCCGCCCCCTCCGCCGCAACCGGGCTACGGCCAGCAGTACCCGCCGCCGAACCCCTACCCCCAGCAGCAGCTGTACGGCCGGCCGTATCCTCCGCCACAGCAGCCGCCGTACGGACAATTCGGGCAGCCGTATCCGGGCGGGATGCCGCCCCAGCCGCCGCCGCGGTCGAACAGCTCCCGGACGATCCTCATCGTGCTGGGCGTGGTTGTCGTCGTCGGCCTGGGTCTCGGCGGCATCGTGTGGTTCAACAACGCGAACGCCCCTCGGGACACCACCGCGTCGGTCGGCACCAGCACCACCCGCACGCCGGCCCCGACCACCAGCCACAGCTCGCCGACGACCTCCCGGACGAAGAGCACCGGCAGCGGTTCCGGAAGCTCGGGAGGCTCCGCGTCGAGCGACGCGAAGACCGTGGCCGACAGCTTCATCGCGGCCGTCAACAACCGCGACGCCGACGCCGCCACGCGGCTCGTGTGCCCGGCCGACCGGGACGAGTACGCCAAGACCGCGGCGTCCCCGCACTCGGTGTTCGACCCGGCCACCAACTCCCACATGGAGCTGACCAGCCTGTCCCAGACCGACAGCACGCACGCCGCCGCGAACGTGCACACCGAGGGCACCCTGAACGGCGAGCACCGGAGCCAGGACGCCACGGTCGTCATCAGCAAGCAGTCCGGCGGCTGGTTCGTGTGCAACAGCTAGGGTGATCAACCGTGAGCTTCCAGCAGCCACCGTTCGACTCGTCCACCGTCCGCCGGGCCACCGCGCGGCGCAAGGACGCCTGGATCATCGGCGGCACGGCGGTCGGCGTGCTGGCCATGCTCGGCCTCGGCGCCTGGGCGGTCGTGGCGATCACCAGCACCCGCGGCCAGCAGCCCCAGAGCCAGGGCGGCGGCTCCCAGGCCGCCGGCCCCGTGGACCCGCTGGCGGCCGCCGCGGCCCAGCAGTTCACCGACGCCTTGGCCGACGACGACGTGGCGGCGGCCAAGCTGGTCGTCTGCTCGTCGGAGAACCCGCAGGCCGCCGGCGTGAAGGTGCCCTACGAGGTCCGCAAGCTCGTGGTGAACGGCTCCACCGGCACGGTGACGCTGGTCAAGCACCCGCAGCAGGGTCAGGACGTGGATGTGCCGGCCGTCCGGCTGGTCAAGCAGGACGGCGCCTGGAAGGTCTGCGGGACGCCCTAGTTGTTGCCGGTGGACGTCGGCCGGCGCTGCGGCCGCGGCGTCACGACGCCGTCGGCCAGGCGGCGGGCCGTGAGCAGGAACGCGGTGTGCGCGATCATCCGGTGCTCGGGGCGGACCGCCAGGCCCACCACGTGCCACGGGCGCATCATCGTTTCCCACGACTCCGGCTCGGTCCAGCACTGCTGCTCGCGCAGCGCCTCCGTGACCCGGGACAGCTGCGTCGTCGTCGCCACGTACACGACGAGCACGCCGCCGGGGATCATCGCCGCCCGGACCGTCTCCAGCACGTCCCACGGCGCCAGCATGTCCAGAATGGCCCGGTCGACCTCGCCGCCCTCAGCCGCCGACGGGTGCTCGTTCAGGTCGGACACCGTCAGCGACCAGTTGTCCGGCGACTTGCCGAAGAACTGCTCCACGTTGCGGATCGCGTGGTCGGCGTGGTCCTGCCGCACCTCGTACGAGATGACCTTGCCCTGGTCCCCCACCGCGCGCAGCAGCGAGCAGGTCAGCGCCCCCGAGCCCGCCCCGGCCTCCAGCACGCGGGCGCCGGGGAAGATGTCGCCCCACATGACGATCTGGGCCGCGTCCTTGGGGTAGATCACCTGAGCCCCGCGTGGCATCGACAGCACGTAGTCCGGCAGCAGCGGCCGCATCGCCAGGTACGACGTGTTGGCCGCGGACGTGATCAGCGAGCCCTCCGGCTTGCCGATCAGGTCGTCATGGGCCAGCGCGCCCCGGTGCGTGTGGTACTCCTTGCCGGGTTCGAGGACGATCGTGTAGTGCCGACCCTTCGAGTCGGTCAACTGCACACGGTCTCCGGCCTGGAAAGGCCCACTCACACTCACTTGCTGTGTTCCTTTCGCCGCGTTCCGCGGCGGGCGGATCCGCCTCTAAGCCGGCGTCTTCCCTTGCACGATGACGATCGATGGAAAGACTCGATCGCCATCGTGCCGCGGTCCAGACGCCGGCGCGGATCCGCGGGCTGCCGGCGGATTGATTCTGGGCCTATCATCTCAAGCCCGTTTGGGTCCATAAAAAAAAAAACCTGAGATCCTCCCGGCGCAAAAAGAACGCCGGCCTGCCCTCCTGTCCACCAAAAAGAAATGCCAGGCCGCTGTCGTCAAACCAAGCTCCGCGATCTGTCCGGCGGCTCCGAGTCCAGCAACACCGTCTCGGGCCGGATCGGCTCCGCCGCCGACTCGGCCGGCGTCAGCGGCGAGCGCTCGGCGATGCGGCGGGCGGCGTCCTCGTCCAGCAGGCCGGCGGCCACACCGTCGGCGCGGACCAGCACCACGCCCCGGCCCGCCGCCGCCGCCAGCGCATCGGCCACCGGGCTCTCCGCCGGCAGCTGCAACACCGGCCGCACCAGGTCGTTGAGGCTCACGCCCTCGGGCCAGCTGCGCTGCATCTCCGAGACCAGCTCACTGCGTGCCCCGGCGACCACGAACCAGGCCGTCACCGCGCAGACGCCCAGCCACAGCCATCGGTCGTTGGAGCCCTGCACGATGCGCAGCAGGGCCCACAGCACCAGCAGGCCGGCCACGATGCCGCCGCCGACCACCGCCGTGCGGGTGCCCGTGCCGCGCTTGCCGGTCAGGCCCCAGACCGCCGCTCGCAGCATGCGCCCGCCGTCCAGCGGCAGGCCCGGCAGCAGGTTGAACACCGCCACCGCCGCGTTGGGCCAGCGTCGTCTCCAGCAGCAGCAGCCAGATCGGGCCGCCCTGCGGCACCACGAACAGCGTTGCCCCGAACACCAGCGCCAACACGATCGACACCGCCGGCCCCGCCGCCGCGACCATGCCCTCCTGGGCCGGCTTGGCCGGCGAGCGACCCACCTCCGAGATACCGCCCAGCAGGAACAGCCTCAGCCTCCGGACCGGCAGGCCGTACCGCAGAGCCACGACGCAGTGGCCCAGCTCGTGGGCCAGCACCGACGCCCCCAGCAGCAGCGCGAAGCTGGCCGCCAGGACCAGCGCCGCCGCCGTGCCGATGCCCGGCATGAGCTGGCCGACCATCGGCGTGTACAGCGCCGTGACCACGATCGAGCCGATCCACCAGGACGGCGCCAGCAGCACCGGCACGTTCCGCACCCGGAACAGGCGAAGGCCACCATCGGGATCGCCCGGACGGATCCAACTGGTGGTGGCCACACCAGCAGGGTAGGGCCTCACGTGTGGGGCCGCCGTGACGACATCTCAATGCCAACATTCGGGTGGCTTTCCTGCCAGCCAGAAAGTGCGGGGCCGTGCCGGTCTCTGGAGCCGCGGGCGGCGAAAATCGCGTCTTTTCAGCGATTTTCGCCGACAAGGCGAAGAGACCGGATCAGAGCGGCCTCGCCCCGCCCGGAACGGGCGGCATCAACACTGTCAGACCGGCTGGGTAGCGTTTCTGTCATGGAGAAGGTGGTGCGCAGGCCGGCGCTGTCCCCGTCGCGGGCCAGCGATTTCAAGCAGTGCCCGCTGCTCTACCGGTTCCGGGCGGTGGACCGGCTGCCGGAGAAGCCGACCAAGGCGCAGATCCGGGGCACGGTGGTGCACTCGGTGCTGGAGCGCCTGTTCGGGCTGCCGGCCGGCGAACGGGTGCCGGACACGGCCAAGGAGCTGCTCGGGCCGGCCTGGCGGGACCTGCTGGCCGAGCGGGCGGAGCTGGCCGACCTGTTCGGGCAGGAGGAGGAGCTCACCGAGTGGCTGGCCTCGGCCGAGGGCATGCTGACCAGCTATTTCGGCCTGGAGGACCCGCGGCGGCTGGAGCCGGAGGCGTGCGAGCTGCTGGTGGAGGCCGAGCTGCCCTCGGGCATGCTGCTGCGCGGCTACATCGACCGCCTGGACGTGGCGCCGACCGGCGAGATCCGGGTCGTCGACTACAAGACGGGGGCCGCGCCGCGGGAGATCGGCGAGGCCAAGGCCATGTTCCAGATGAAGTTCTACGCGCTGGTGCTGTGGCGGCTGCGCGGCGTGGTGCCGCGGCAGCTGCTGCTGATGTACCTGTCGGACCGCCAGAACCTGGCCTATCAGCCCGACGAGGCCGAGCTGAGGCGATTCGAGCGCACGCTGGAGGCGATCTGGAACGCCATTCTCAAGGCCGGCAAGACCGGTGATTTCCGGCCCAACCGCAGCCGCCTGTGCGACTGGTGCGACCACAAGGCGCTGTGCCCGGAGTTCGGCGGCACGCCGCCGCCCTACCCCGGCTGGCCGGAGCCGGACCCCGGGGTGGAGACCGCGCTGGACCGAGCGGACTAGGCTGTCGTTCACCCGACCCGCACGCCCGGTCACTCCAGGTGGTCGAGCGAAGGGAGCGCGCATGTCCGTCGAGGACTTCGACCTGATCACGGTCCGCACCGAGCCCGCCGGCGACGCCGTCGTCGTGCACGTCAGCGGCGAGCTCGACCTGTCGACCGCCGACGTCGCCGAGGCGGAGCTGGGCCAGGCCGTCGGCAGCGGAGCGCCGGCGGTGATCGTGGACCTGGACCGGGTGAGCTTCCTCGGCTCGACCGGTCTGCGCGTGCTGCTGACGGCACGGGACCGGGCCAACGACTCCGGCGTCGACCTGCGCCTGGTCGGCGGCCACCGGGTGGTGCTGCGTCCGCTCCAGGTCAGCGGCCTGATGCCGGCGTTCCAGGTGCACGCCACGATCCCGGACGCCATCGCCGCGCTGGCGGCTGTCTAAGCGGTCTGGGTCGTCGCCACGACGGTGGCGGTGAGCAGGGACGCGTGCCAGGTCGGCTCGCGGAAGCCGACGGCCGTGAGCAGCCGGTCGGCGCTGCCGCGGGTCCGCGCCCGGTGCCGCAACCACGCCGACGGTCCCAGTAGCGGCGAGAACGCGTCGCTGAGCACGAGGGTGCCGCCGGGTACCAGCATGCGGGCGCATTCGGCCAGGCCCTGGCGCTGGTCGTGCCAGTGGTCGAACGACGCGGTGCTGACCACCAGGTCGAAGCCACCGTCGGCGAACGGCAGGTGCTCGGCGAAGGCGTTGCCGTAGCGGATGCGCGGGTCGAGGCCCGTCGCCGCCGAGGCGGCCTTCACGACCTCGGCCGCGGCGTCGATGCCGACCAGGGCCTCGGCCTGCGGCGCCCGCCGGGCCAGTAGTCGAAGCAGCGTGCCGGGCCCGCAGCCGACGTCGAGGATCCGACGTGGTGCGGGCACCGCCGCCAGCGCGATGTCCAGGGTGTGCTCGATCGTGTTCCCGGGCATGGCCGGGATCGTTGCACTAGGCATGCATGAACACTGTGACGCCGGACAGGGTGATCATGGACAGCACGGTGGACAGCAGCACGGCGTTGCGCGGCAACCGCGTGTCCAGGGCGTACTGGTGGGCGTAGACGAACACGTTCTGCGCGGTCGGCAGCGCGGAGCACAGCACCACGGCAAGCAGCAGGTGCCCGTCCAGGCCGAGCGCCTCGCCGGCGAGAAACGCGACCAGCGGCTGCGCGACGGCCTTGAGCAGCACGGTCACCCACAGCTCCCGCCGGTTAGCGGGTTCGCGCTGCTCACGGCTGTGCAGGGACATGCCCAGCACGAGCAGGGCGATCGGCAACGCCGCGGTGCCGAGCTGCGTCAACGGACCGTTCACCAGGTCCGGTAGGCGCCAGCCGAGGGCGCTGACCACGACGCCGAGCGCGGACGCGGCGATGATCGGGTTTCGCACCGGGAGCGTGAGCATCTCCCGCCAGCGATTGCCCGCCTTGGCGGAGACGTCCAGTTCGACCAGGGTGAGCACGACCGGCGTCACCAGCAGCACCTGGAACAGCAGCACCGTGACGATGAACGAGGCGTCGCCGAGCACGGAGATCGCCACCGGAACGCCCAGGTTGGCCGAGTTGACGTAGCAGGCGGCCATCGCGCCGATCGACTGCTCGGCCAGGCTCCGGCCGAACAGCCAGCGGCTGGCCGCCAGCGCGCCGACGCCGACGACCAGGGTGCCGATGGCGAACACGGCGATGGCCGGCGTCAGCAGCCGGGACACCGGCGTCCTGCTCAACGTCGTGAACAGGACCGCCGGCATCGCCACGTGGAACACCAGCCGGCCCAGCACCAGCTCGGCGCGGTCGCCGAGCACGCCGGACCGGGCGACGAGATAGCCGAGCACGGTCAGCGCCCAGATGGGCACGAACGCGGTCAGCACCCCCGTGTGCTCGGAGCCGGCAGGATCACAGTCGGCACGAGCGGATGTCGGAGGCCAGGATCGCCTTCGCGCCCAGCGCCGACAGCTCGTCCATGATCTGGTTGGCGTCCTTGCGGGACACCATCGCCCGCACCGCGTTCCAGTTCTCGTCGGCCAGCGGCGCGACCGTCGGCGACTCCAGGCCCGGCGTGGTCTTGAGCGCCTGCTCCAGCAGCGCCTTCGGGCAGTCGTAGTCCAGCATCAGGTACTGCTGGGCCAGCACCACGCCGCGCAGCCGGGCAGTGAGCTGCGCCTTGGCCGGCGTGAGCTCCGAGCCCTCGCGCTGCACCAGGATCGCCTCGGACTTGCAGATCACGTCGCCGAAGGCCACCAGGTTGTGCTGGCGCAGCGTGCGGCCGGAGCCGACCACGTCGGCAATGACGTCGGCCACGCCCAGCTGCACCGAGATCTCGACCGCGCCGTCGAGCCGGATCACGTCGGCCTCGATGCCGCGCCGGCTCAGGTCGTCCACGACCAGCCGCGGGTAGGCCGTGGCCAGCCGCATGCCCTGCAGGTCCTCGACCTTCCAGTCCCGGCCGGCCGGGCCGGCGTAGCGGAAGTTCGAGCCGCCGAAGCCCAGCTCCAGCGTGGGCTCGACGCCCGCGCCGGAGTCCCGGGCCAGGTCGAGGCCGGTGATGCCCAGGTCCAGCTGGCCGGACCCGACGTAGATGGCGATGTCCTTGGGCCGCAGGAAGAAGAACTCGACGTCGTTGGCCAGGTCGAGCACGGTGAGGTCGCGCTGCTCATGGCGTCCCCGGTAGCCCGCCTCGGCCAGCATCTCGGCGGACTTCTCGGCAAGGGCGCCCTTGTTGGGCACCGCGACGCGCAGCATCTGCTTACTCCCGTTGTCGCTCATAGGTGGCGGTAGACGTCGTCGAGGGTCAGGTCGCGGCCCAGCATCAACACCTGGACGCGGTAGAGCAACTGGGATATCTCCTCGGCCAGCCGCTCGTCGGACTCATGCTCGGCCGCGATCCACACCTCGCCGGCCTCCTCCAGGACCTTCTTGCCCTGGGCATGGATGCCGTCGTCCAGCGCCGCCACCGTGCCCGAACCGGCCGGGCGGTCCTTCTTGCGGTCGGTCAGCTCCGCGAACAGCTCGTCGAACGTCTTCACGGGGGCTGATCCTCCCATCACGGGCCCGGCCGCCGCCTACCTGGGGGTGGCCTCACGCTGCGGCGGGAGCAGGCTCGGGCTGCCGGGTTTGCCCAGCGGGGCGGACCCGACCGACGTCAGCACGGACAGCAGCGCGGCCATGCCGGCGGTGGACAGCGACGTGGTCCACGCAGCGTTCAGCAAACCGACGCTTCCCGCTCCGAGAACAGCAACCAGGGTTTGGCAGAACGTTTTCATCGCCCGTTCGAGGGTGCACTGCCAGAAGGTCATGGTGAACATTTCGGTCTCCCCTCCTCGCTGTCCATGAGCCGTGGCCGTCGGCGCTGATACGGCCCGGTGTGAGCAAACCGACAGGCGGCGCGGAAGCACCCGATTGCCGCAGCGGTTGGCAAGGGTGTGGCCGTTGACGCGCGAGAAATCGACGCAGTGGTGATCGGAGCCGGTCAGGCGGGGCTGTCGGCCAGCTACTTCCTGCGCCACTACGGCGTCGAGCACGTCGTGTTGGACGGGGCTCCAGGCCCTGGTGGGGCGTGGCAGCACCGGTGGCCGTCGCTGCGTCTGGGGAAGGTCCACGGCATCCACGACCTGCCGGACATGCCACTGGGCAAGCCCGACGCGTCGCGGCCGGCGTCGGAGGTCGTGTCCGAGTACTTCGAGGCCTTCGAGCTGCGGAATTCGGTGCCGGTGAAACGACCGGTCCGGGTGATGGCCGTCCGGGAGAACGGCGATGGCCGGCTCCTTGTTGTCACCGATAAGGGTGAATGGGTGGCCCGGGCCGTGGTCAACGCGACCGGGACCTGGGAGCGGCCGTTCTGGCCGCACTACCCCGGGCAGGCGTCGTTCGCGGGCCGTCAGCTGCACACGTTCGACTACAACGGCCCGGAGGAGATGACCGGCAAGCGCGTGGTCGTGGTCGGCGGCGGGGCCTCGGCGACTCAGGCACTCGCCGAGATCTCCCTGGTCGGGGCCTCAACGACGTGGGTGACGCGGCAGCCGCCGATCTGGCGTGAGGGACCGTTCAAGGAGCAGGACGGCCGGGCCGCCGTGGCCCTGGTCGACGAGCGCGTACGGGCCGGGCTGCCACCCGTCAGCGTGGTCGGCGTGACCGGATTGGGTGTGACCCCCGACGTCGCCGAGGCACGGGCCCGCGGTGTGATGGAGCGGCTGCCGATGTTCGACCGGGTCGTGCCCGACGGCGTGACCTGGGACGACGGCCGGCACGTGAGGGCCGATGTGATCCTCTGGGCCACCGGATTCCGCGCTGCCCTCGACCACCTTCGGCCGCTGCACCTTCGTGCCCCCGGCGGTGGCATTCTCATGGACGGCACCCGCGTCGTCCTGGATCCTCGGGTTCACCTGGTCGGGTACGGTCCGTCGGCTAGTACGGTGGGGGCGACGAGGGCAGGACGTGCGGCGGCCCGGGAAGTCCGGGACCTGCTGGCCAAGCGGGCTGTGAGCGCCGCCTGAGGACTTGGGGGGCGCGTTGGACTTCGTGCACGGCGACCGGGACGTGTTGGACGTGCTGCGGACCCGACGGGCCGCCGGCAGCCGACCCGGCAAGCGCGAGGACGACCTTCGGGTGGCGCTCGTCGTCGAGGGCGGCGGCATGCGGGGCGTCTACGCCGGCGGCATGGTCTCCGCCCTGGAGTCCCTCGGCATGCGCGACGCGTTCGACGACGTCTACGGCACCTCCGCCGGCGCCTTCTCCGCCGTGGCGCTGGCCATCGGCGAGGGCTCCAAGGCCGGCGCCGTGTACTACGAGGACCTCGCCTCCAGCGACTTCATCAACTACCGCCGCGCGCTCACCGGCCGTGGACCCTTGATCAGCCTCGACTACCTCGTCGAGCACGTGCTGGAGAAGGCCAAGCCCCTCGACTACGAGCTGTTGGCCAACTCCGACATCCCCGTCCGCACCGTTGCCACCCGCCTCGACACCGGCGTCGCCGAGGAGCTCTCCGGCCTGTCCACCGCCGACGACTGGCGGGCCGCCCTCTGCGCCACCTCCTGCATCCCTTTCCTCTGCGGGCCCGCAATTTCGCTGCAAGGCGCCCAGTGGATCGACGGCTCCGTCGCCGAGCCCATCGCCATCGAGCGGGCCCTTGAGCGCTCCGCCACTCACGTCCTCGTGCTGCTTTCCCGTGCCCCCACCGAGAAGTCCCTCAAGGGCGGCGAGCACCCCCTCATGTCCGTCGTCGCCCGCGGCCTCGACCCCGTGGTCGCCGAGGCGCTGCGCCGCCGCGCCGAGAAGCACGCCACCGCCATGCAGCTGTTGACCGGCAAGGGCTTGTTGGCGTTGCGCCCCGCCACCGACTGCGGCGTCAACGGCCTCACCACCAACATCCCCCGCCTCCGCCGCGCCGAGGAAACCGGCGCCGCCGCCGTCCACGCCGTCTTCGCCGCCTAATCCCCCCGCGAGTCCCGCTCTCGGGCACACCGAAATACGGTTTCAGGCAGACCACCGCGAGTCCGGCTCTCGGGCAAGCATGATGCCGGTTCCGATGCGCGAGTCGGCCCTTGGATACCGCGCCGAGTCCCGCCCTCAGGCCTGTGACGGATCCAGCGCCGTGAAGGCAGCTGGCCTGAGGACGGGACTCGCGTTTTCGCTGGGCTTGGCGGCTCCGCTCACCGGGCCTGACGGGCCTCGCCGCGCCGCGTCACCAGGTGTACTCCGCCACTCGCCCGCCCTCGACGGTGATGGTGCCGTGGAGGGTGTGGTGGTCGCGCCAGATGTTGTAGGTGCCGGCGTGGACGCGGGGGAAGACGGCGTTGTGGCGGATGCCGTCGGGGAGGTGCCGGGCGTGGACCTGGTTGTGGAACCGCTGGTGGTCGGAACCGACGGGGCTGAGCTCGATCTCGGCGGAGTCGAGGTCGGGCCCGGTGTGGATGACCAGGGCGCCGATGTCGCCGCCGATGTCGAGGACGAGGCTGTCAGCCAAGGGGGACGCTCCTACTTCGCCGGGGTGTCGAAGCCGTCGTGGGGCACGCCCAGGAACGGGAAGTGCGGCATGAACTGGATGTCGAGGTTGGCGGGCGTGAGGCCGTCGGTCAGCTGGCCGGCGACGGCGTCGGGCTTGAAGTTCTTGTCGATGAGGCTGAAGGTGACGCCGGCGATGGCGCGGAGCTCGATCGACACTACGTCGTCGTAGACGCGGCGGCCGTTGGGGAAGCCGGCCAGGTCGCCGCCGACGACGCCGAGGATGTTGGGCTTCATGGCCGGCGGCACGGCGGTGTTCAGGCGCAGCATGTCGGCCTGGACGTGGCCGGTGTTGTTCTGGAAGCCGTTCACGACACCGGAAGGCAGGCCGGTCAGCAACACGGCGGCGAGGTCGTCGCGGGACTTGCCGGACTTGTTCAGGGCGTCCAGGTTGGGGAAGGCGCCCGGGTACAGCACGGGCAGCAGGCCGGCCAGCTCGGGCTTGGTCACGAACTGGGCGAAGTTCTTGTCGTCGGACGGCTGCGAATGATTCCACTCGTCCTTGCGGGACATGGGAATCAGCACCTCGTTGACGAGCGGGTTGCCCAGCCGGGACACCTGGGTCCACGGCCCGGAGTACTCGTGGCGGCGCTTGACGTCGTCCCACAGCTTGACCTGCTGCCGGCGGGCGGCGGTCCACACCCCGATGACGGCGGCCGGGTTGTTGACGTCCTTGGCGTTGTAGCCGCCGCGGGTCAGGTCGGAGATGGGCACCTGCAACGCGATGGTGTGCACGTTGAGGTCCTTGGTGGCGTTCACGCCGCCGGAGTTGACCAGCTTGGCCAGCCCGAAGTTGTTGTGGGCGGCGTCGAACGGGCGCAGCCGGCCGAGGTCGAAGATCGCCCCGAGGTCGACGTAGAAGCCGTCGGAACGCTGTCCCGCGAACACCTTGCGGCCGCCGCCGAGGTCGCGCACGGCGTCCTGGGCCAGCTTGCTGTAGTTCGGAGTGGACAGTGGCCCGATGTTGCACGGCGGGCTGGGCAGGTGGGCGCCGAGCTTCTGGCTGTAGCCCTTGCTGATCCGCGTGACGTCGTAGAACTGCTTGCGGTTCCAGTTCGGCGAGTCCAGCGACTGGATCGGGCCGGTGTTGTACAGGAACGTGTTGTTGTTGCCCAGTTCGGTCTTGAACCGGAACTGGTAGGTCACATCGGCCCGGCCGTCGCCGTCGTTGTCGATGTTGATCTCGTACAGCACGTCCTCGCCGAACTCCCAGAAGTTCGGGCCGGCGGCGGGCGACTGGAGCGGCACGTAGTTCGCGATCAGCGTGACGGTGTTGGGCGCGTCGGGGCTGACGAACGCGTACAGGTCGGCCGAGTCGGCGACCGGGTCCTGCGAGATCTCGGGGGCTTCGCGGTGCGATGACAACGTCAAACTCCTCGTCAGCGGGCGGCCTGGGCCAGTCGGGCGGCCAGTTGCGGGTCTTTGAGCCGGACCAGCTTGGTGCCGACGAAGATGTCGATGTCCCCCGACGCGACGTCCCGGACGTGCGCGACCACGGGCTCGGCGTCGCCGCCCGCGGCCTGCGAGTCGGTCTGCGCCGACGCGCCGGTGGTGAACGCCTCGACGGCGACACCGCCGACGACACCGGCGGCGCCGACGGCCAGTGCGCCGCGCAGCAGCTTGCGGCGCGACACTGGGGAAAGACTTGTCATGATCCGGGTCTCCAGACACAAGGTACGAACTGGCGCGAGTCGGGTCACCAGATCACTTCGCGCGGAGAACCGGATCAGTTCACTCGAATGCTATTTGCAAATCTCTTGCAACAAGCCGGACGGTGCTCACGGCAGCACGACAACCTGCCCGGCGAAGCTCAGACCAGCGCCGAAGCCCAACAACAGGGCGGTGTCGCCGCTGCGCACGGCCCCCGAGGCCATCATCGTGTCGATGGCCAGCGGGACCGACGCGGCGGACGTGTTGCCCTGCTCGATCACGTCGCGGGCGATCGCCACCGACGCCGGCAGCCGCAGCGACCGCGCCAGCCCCTCGGTGATCCGGTCGTTGGCCTGATGCGGGATGAAGGCGTCCAGGTCGGCCACGTCGATGCCGGCCACCTCCAGGGTGCGGCGGGCGACCTTGGCCATCTCCACGGTCGCCCAGCGGAACACGGGCTGCCCCTTCATGCGCAGCGCGGGCGCCTCGGCCGACGGGTCCTTGGCCAGCTGGTCCCGCCAGTCCAGCCAGCTGTGGTCCTGGCTGATCAGCTCCGACTGGCTGCCGTCGCTTCCCCACACCACCGGCCCGATGCCGGGCTCGTCGCTGCCGCCGACGACCGCCGCGCCGGCGCCGTCGGCGAACAGGAAGGCGGTGCCCGCGATCGCGGTCGTCGATCAGGTCGGTCATCCGCTCCACGCCGATCAGCAGCACGTACTCCGCGCTGCCGCCGCGCACGATGTCGCCGGCCAGCGCGAGGCCGTAGCAGAAGCCGGCACAGGCGGCGGAGATGTCCATGGCGCCGGCGTTGACCGCGCCGACCCGGGTGGCGACCTCGCTGGCCGCCGCCGGCGTCTGCTTCAGGTTGGAGATCGTCGCCAGCAGCACGCAGCCGATGCGCTCCGGGTCGACGCCGCTGCGCTCGATCGCCTCAGCCGCGGCCGCCGTGGCCATCTCGACGATCGTCTCGTCCTCGCCGGCCCAGCGGCGGCAGCGGATCCCGGACCGGGTGCGGATCCATTCGTCGGACGAGTCGATGAGCCCGGCCACCTGGTCGTTGTCCACGACCAGCCGCGGCCGGTAGGCGCCGATGCCGAGCATGGCGGCGTTGCGGACGGGGGCGTTGCTGCGAATGGACGCCCTCACGGCGGCGGCTCCTGTCGTCGACGAAAAATCACGTGCCGTCAAGGAGATCCGCTACCGATCGGTAAGGCAATTCCGTCGGCGGTCGCGTCCGCCACACCCGAAAACGAACCCGTCTCGTTTCGCAAAAATACCGGGGAAAACAACTCGGGCGCCGCGGGCCCGATCGGCCCGCGGCGCCCGTCCCGTCCCCGGTAGTACCAGCCAGAATGCCACCCGAACCGGTGATATACCACCCGAGGGCGGCGAAATCACCGGCCCAGCAGTGCCCCGAGAACCGACACGTCCACGCCGACCAGTGACTCGCGGTGCACCATGTTCGGCCCGATCGGCACATCCACGTCGCACGGCACGACCAGCACCGTGCAGCCCGCGGCAGCGGCCGACACCGAGCCGGTCGGCGAGTCCTCGACCGCCACGCAGTCGGCCGGGTCGACGCCCAGCAGCCGCGCCGCCTTCAGGTACGGCTCCGGCAGCGGCTTGTTGCGGCCGTCCACCTCGTCGCCGCAGATGGTCACGTCGAAGAAGTCACGGCCGATCGTGTCCAGGGCGACCTCGGTCAGGGCCCGCTCGGTGGACGTGACCAACGCCGTCGGGATGCCCGCCTCCTTCACGGCCACGAGCAGATCGGCCGCGCCGGGCCGCCACGGCAGGCCGTCCCGGAACAACTCCTCTGTTCGCTTGGTGAGAAACCGGCCGCCCTCCTCCATGGCCAGCCGGTCGTGCGGCAGCCCGAGGTCGTCGAACATCAGCACCATGGTCCGGTCCATGTTGGACCCGATCATGACGTCCCTGGTCTTCGGTGAGAGCACGCCGCCGAGGCCGGCGGCCAGATCGGCCAGCGAGACGTCCCAGACCTTCTCGGAGTCGATCAGAGTGCCGTCCATGTCGAACAAGACCGCCGCCGGCCTGCGCACGGTTACTCCCGCCTGTCGAAGTCGAAGCCCGTCCAACCGTAACCGAGCCGACCCCGCGGGCCTGCGGTTCGCGGGCCCGGTGCGGCCAGCGCCACACCCCTGCGCCGACGGGCCCGCGTTACGACGCGCGGGCAGTTATGAGGTGCACCGATCGAGTCGGCGGCGGCCCAGGTCGTAGGCTGGACCGGTGACCGATCCGGACCTGAACCCAGAGGGCGCCTCGGCCGAGCAGCGTCAGCTCACCGACCCCGTCCTCGTGGCCGCTTTCGAAGGGTGGAACGACGCCGGCGACGCCGCCAGCACCGCGATCGAGCACCTCGAACTGACCTGGGACGCCACTCCCCTCGCCGAACTCGACCCGGACGACTACTACGACTTCCAGGTCACGCGGCCCACGATCCGGATGGTCGAGGGCGTCACGCGGCGGATCGAGTGGCCGACCACCCGGCTGTCGGTCTGCCGCCCGCCGGGGTCGTCGGTGGACGTGGTGCTCGTGCACGGCATCGAGCCGAACATGCGGTGGCGCAAGTTCTGCGCCGAGCTGATGGGCTACGTCGAGCAGTTGGGCGTGACCACCGTCGTGACGCTCGGGGCCATGCTGATGGACACGCCGCACACCCGCCCCGTGCCCGTCACCGGCATGGCCTACGACGCCAACTCCGCGGCCAAGTTCGGGCTCGAGAGCTCGCGCTACGAGGGCGCGACCGGCATCGTCGGGGTGTTCCAGGACGCGTGCGTCCAGGCCGGCGTGCCGGCCATCTCCTTCTGGGCCGCCGTGCCGCACTACGTCTCGCAGCCCCCCGCCCCCAAGGCCACGCTCGCGCTGCTGCACCGGGTCGAGGAGGCCCTCGACATCGAGGTGCCGCTCGGCGCGCTGCCCGAGCAGGCCGAGGAGTGGGAGGTGACGGTCACCGAGATGGCCGAGGAGGACGAGGACGTGCGCAACTACGTCCGTGCCCTTGAGGAGCGCGGCGACGCCGACGCCGACAACCAGCTCAGCGAGACCAGCGGTGACGCCATCGCCGCCGATTTCGAGCGCTACCTGCGCCGCCGCGGCCGTGGCGGCCCCGGCCAGCGCGGCGACGGCCCGCCCGGGCCACTGGGCCGGCAATAGGTTGGCATGAACGCCAAGGCGGCGGGGATCTCCCCGCCGCCTTTTCTGCTCGTGTCCGGTAGCTAACGGCGGTGCCATCGAGTGCAGACGAACACACCGTCGGCCGCTCGCTCATACGTCGTCAGCACGCCTTGGACGTGGGGCACATCGGGAAACGGCGGCGTAAGCGGCAAGAAATAGCCGATCTGGGCACGCTTGTCGAAGGCCAGCCCGTCAGTCAATGTACGGCACAGGCCGGCCAGCGAATCGACGCCGTTGTCCGGATGATCCGGAAACACGACTTCCGGCCCGTGCCGCCAAAACGGCCACCATCGGTTGACTCGGCTCAGTGCCAGCTGATCCAGCCGTCGAGCGAGGTCCGCAACCGCCTTGTCGAGCATTCCGTCAAGCGGACCGGATTCGAACTCCACGTCGTCTTGAAGCATCATGGCAAGTCGTTCGAAGGCCGAGGAACTCGAAATTTTTCGCTCGCCGAAAAGCACGCACACAGTTTCCCGCAGCCCGAGCATGGCCTGCACCAGGAGCCGAGGGCGCGACCGCCGGCTACGGCTCACTCCGCAACACAGCACGATCGAGATGCCCGTTCTTTCGGAGAACCTCTCGACCACGTCGACCGGCAGGCCGACGGCGACGACGTCCCATGCTCGAAGACGGTCGGCGATGCCGGCCACACCAGCGATGGCGACGCAGGAGTCGGACACGGCGCGAGCAATGCCGTACAACTGTTCCTGATCCGCCACGGCGAGCACGGACGGTTGCCCTGCGACCAGCCCGAACTGCGCCTTACCTGCGAACCCAAAGATCCACGCGAAGGTGCCGACCCGGTCCTCACGCTGCCGGGCGCTCATTTGGCCATCACCATCGACTCGATCGCGTCCCTGATCTCGACGGTGCCCCAATCGGAGTTCGCGCTTCCGATGATCCACTTGAACGGAATGTTGCCCCGCTTGCATTGCGCGGACAGCAGCCGACGGTGGTCGACAAAAATCTGCTCGTACCGCTTCACCGCCTGCGTGCTCGTCACATCGCCCGGTCCGGTCGCTGACAGCAGGTCGAACTTACTGGCGAACAGGATGACCAAGTGCGGCCGGACTCCGAAGTTGTCCCCACCCAACACCGACAGTGGAAGGTTCAGGTAACCGGCCTGCCGGGAGACGTAGTCCGCGTCGACCGGGTCGGGCGTCGTCGGCGTCGCGAGCGGACACGGCGCGACGACGACGATCAGCACCCGTTTGGCGCGCATCGGAGTGCTGTACAGATAGTCCCGCATGAGCCAGGGCTCGGCGCCGGCCGCGTCGATGATCTTGGGTAGGATCGTGAACCGGCCAAGCAGGAACGGAGCCACCTGCGTCTCCTTGGCGCCGGTGGACGGCGGCAGGTCATGCCGAGGCGTGGTGCGGTTCTTCCAGCGCACCCACAAACCCGTCTTGCCCGCCGCGGAATGCCCCACCAGCACGATGTGTACCCGCCGCTCACGTTTCCGCCGCGCGAGGATCTTGAGCATCCAGCCCACCAGCGGAAAACCTAGCACGGCCAACGCCTTGTCCCAGTTCTGGCCGAGCCAGCGCAGCGCGGACACCGGGAAACCCGGCGCCCAGTGGCCGAGCTGGTCCGCCTTGGCGCTGTCCTGAGCGGTTCGCTCCTCGGGGCTCGAGCTGCCGGCAGTGATCTCGGCACATCCCAGGCGCAGCAGGCTGATCCGGCGGGACGGGCCATCAGTGCCGGCGAAACTGTTCTCCCGCACGCAGCCGAAGTCGACGGTCAGGCCTGAGACATCGAGGCCGGTCTCTGCTGAGCCGGCGAAAGCGATTCCCGTCAGCGTCCGACCATCCGCGCTCAAACTTGTGAACTGCGTGCTCGGTGGACTCACCTCCGGTGCCCGCTCGCCGGAGCAGCCGGACAGCAAGAGAACCCCGAACGCCAGCATCGCGACCGTGCCGACCGCCGGGCTCCTCAAGTCAACCGAAACGCCGCGCGCCAATCCGCTCGGGCTTCGTCTCGACACGATCAGATGGCTTGCACAACGTCTCACAGCATCCCCACAACCCGCCCGCGACCGATACTCGCGCTCCTAGTTCGGGTGCGGCCGGCAAAACGTTAACCGGCATTGGCCGGACACGCGGCCGTGTAAGGGCGGTGGCGATCCCCTACAGGCCCTTCAGCAGGGTGAGGGGGTTTTCGACGCAGTCGGCTACGTGGCGGAGGAAACCGCCGGCGACGCCGCCGTCGCAGACGCGGTGGTCGAAGGTGAAGGAGAGCTGGGTGACCTTGCGAACGGCGAGCTGACCGTCGACGACCCAGGGCTTGTCGACGATGCGGCCGACGCCCAGGAGACCGGCCTCGGGGTGGTTGATGATGGGCGTGGAGCCGTCGACGCCGAAAACGCCGTAGTTGTTGAGGGTGAAGGTGCCGCCGGTCATGTCCTCGACGGCCAGCGAACCGGCGCGGGCGAGCTCGGTGAGGCGGGTGAGCTCGGCGGCCAGCTCCACGGTGGTGAGGCGGTCGGCGCCCCGCACGACGGGCACGACGAGGCCCCGGTCGGACTGGACGGCGAAGCCCAGGTTGACCGAGCGCAGCCGGACGATCTCCTGCCGCTCGGTGTCCACAGTGGAATTGAGCTCGGGGTACCGGGCCAGGCCGGCGACGCAGATGCGGGCCATCAGGGCCAGCACTCCGACGCCGATCACCTTGCGGGCGGCCATGAGCTCGGTGGCGTCGACGTCGACCCAGGTGGTGGCGTCGGGAATCTCGCGGCGGCTGCGGGAGAGCTTGTCGGCGATGGCCCGCCGCATGCCCTTGAGCGGGATGCGCTCGCCGTCGACGGCCGGGCCGGGCTTGGCGATGGCGGCCTCGACGTCGCTGCGCAGCACGATGGCGTCCGGGCCGCTGGGCGTGATCGACGCGATGTCGATCCCGTTGTCCCGGGCCAGTTTCCGCACCAGCGGGGAGATCACCTTGGGGGCCTGCGCGACGGCCGGCTCGACCGGCTTGGCCACGGTGGCGACCTTGGCCCGGCGGCGGCGCGTGCTGGGTGCGTCCTTGGTGCCGTAGCCGATCAGCACATTGCCGGAGCCGGATTCGGAAGCCTCCGCGGCCGAGCCGACGGCGATCAGCGGCTCCCCCACCGACACCACGGCGCCGGCCTCGGCGAACAGCTTGAGCACGGTGCCCTCGAACGGCACGGGCACCTCGACGGCGGCCTTGGCCGTCTCGACCTCGATCACGACCTGGTCGACGTGCACGGTGTCGCCGACGGCGACCTTCCAGCCCAGCACCTCGGCCTCGGTCAGCCCCTCCCCCAGGTCGGGCAGCCGGAACAGCTGTTCCATCGTCATGAGTGAGCCCCCGTGAGATACCGATGGTCGGGCTCGTCGGTGAACTGCAACCGGTCCACGGCGTCCAGCACGCGGTCGACGCTGGGCAGGTGCGAGTGCTCCAACATGGGCGGCGGGTAAGGAATGTCGAAGCCGGACACGCGGATCACCGGCGCTGCCAACGAATGGAAGCAGCGCTCCTGGATCCGGGCGACGATCTCCGCGCCGAAGCCGGCAAAACCCGAAGCCTCCTGCACGACGACGCAACGCCCGGTCCGACGCACCGACCGCATCACGGTGTCGTCGTCGAACGGCACCAGCGAGCGCAGGTCGACCACCTCTAGGTCCACGCCCTCCTCGGCCGCGGCTTCGGCCGCCTGCAACGCGACCGGCACCGACGGCCCGTAGGCGATGAGCGTGGCGTCCTTGCCGTGCCGGCGGATCGCGGCGTGCCCGAGCGGCTCGTCGATGTGCCGGAGCTCGATGTCCTCTTTGGACCAGTAGAGCTTCTTCGGCTCCATGAAGATCACGGGGTCCGGGTCGTCGATCGCCTCGCGCAGCAACGTGTACGCGTCGTCGACGGTCGCCGGCGACACCACCTTGAGGCCCGGCGTGTGCACGTAGTACGCCTCGCTGGAGTCACAGTGGTGCTCCACGCCACCGATGCCGCCGGCGTAGGGCACCCGGATGACCATCGGCACCGACAGGTGCCCGCGGGTCCGGTTGCGCATCTTCGCCACGTGCGAGGTGATCTGCTCGAAGGCCGGGTAGGCGAAGGCGTCGAACTGCATCTCCACGACCGGCTTGAAGCCGCCCATGGCCATGCCCAGCGCGAAGCCGACGATGCCGGCCTCGGCCAGCGGCGTGTCGAAGCAGCGTTGCTCGCCGAAGTCCCTGGTCAGGCCGTCGGTGATGCGGAAGACGCCGCCGAGCTGGCCGACGTCCTCGCCGAAGACGAGCACGCGCTCGTCGGCCGTCATGGCGTCGCGCAGGGCGCGGTTGAGCGCCTGCGCCATGGTGGTGGCGGCCATCAGCCCTCCTGGGCCTTGAGCTCGGCGGCCAGCAGGTCACGCTGCTCGACGAGCTGCGTGGTCGGCCGGGCGTACACGTGGTCGAACAGCGTCATCGGGTCGAGGTGCGGCTCGGCGTTCATCCGGCTGCGCAGGTCGGCGGCCAGCCGCTCGCCCTCGGCCTGCGCCTGCGCAACGTCCTCATCGGACAGGACGCCCAGGTTGCGCAGGTGCTTCTCCAGCCGCGCCAACGGATCCGCGTCCAGCCAGCGGTCGACCTCGGCGCTGTCACGGTAGCGGGTGGCGTCGTCGGCGTTGGTGTGCGCCTCGATGCGGTAGGTGTGGGCCTCGATCAGGAACGGCCGGCCGGCGCGGGCGTGCTCGAAAGCCTTGTGCAACACGGCCAGCATGGCGACGGGGTCGTTGCCGTCGACCTGCTCGGAGCGCACGCCGTAGCCGACTCCCTTGTAGGCCAGGGAGGGCGCCGCGCTCTGCTTGTCCAGCGGCACGGAGATCGCGTACTTGTTGTTCTGCACCAGGAAAACCACCGGCGCCTCGAACACGGCGGCGAAGTTCAGCGCCTCGTGGAAGTCACCCTCGCTGGTCGCGCCGTCGCCGATCAGCGCCAGCACCGCACTGTCGGTTCCCTTGCGCCGCATCGCGTACGCCAGCCCGGTGGCGTGCAGCGTCTGCGTGGAAAGGGGGGTGCACTGCGGGGCGACCCGGGCCGCATTGGGGTCGTACCCGCAGTGCGCGTCACCGCGGAGCAGCGTCAGCACCTCGACCGGGTCCATACCCCGGGAGACCATGGCCATGCTGTCGCGGTAGGTCGGGAACAGCCAGTCGTCCTCGCGCAGCACCATGGCGGCGGCGATCTGGCACGCCTCCTGGCCGCGGCTGGACGGGTAGACCGCCAGCCGGCCCTGCTTGGTCAGGGCGGTCGACTGGGCGTCGAAGCGGCGGCCCACCACCATCCGGCGGTGCGCGTCCTTCAGCTCCTCGACGCTCGGCTGGGTGTAGCCGGCGGGTCCGTCGACGGGGGTGCCGTCTTCGGCGAGGTAGCGGACGGGGGTGGCCGAGGGCAGCAGATCGGTGGCGAGGTGGTCGGACACCGGGGTCCTCCTTCGGCAGACGTTTGCAGGCGCTTTCTCGACATTCTGAGCTCCTTGTCCGACACTGGCGGAAGATCCGAGACAGATTTCCGCCGGAAGGCCGTTTGGAGGGCAATTTGCCCATCGAGACCGACGTCACAACCGGGCCGGCCGGACGTTCGGCCGCCGAGCTCGACGACGTGGACCGCGCGATACTGGCCGAGCTGCGCCGGGACGGCCGGATGTCGATCAGGACCCTGGCCGAGCGGGTGCACATCTCGCGCACGAGCGCCTACGCGCGGTTGGACCGCCTGCTGGCCGACCAGGTGATCACCGGCTTCAGTGCCGAGATCTCGCCGCGCCGCGCCGGCCTCGGCACCAGCGCCTACGTGCTGCTGACCATCGAGCAGAACACCTGGCGCTCGGTGGCCAAGGCGCTGCGCGGCATCCGCTACATCGAGCATCTCGCCCTGGTCGGTGGCGACTTCGACGTGCTGGCCCTGGTGCACGCCCCCGACAACGTGGCGCTGCGCGAACTGGTGCTGGAGAAGATCCAGAGCATCAAGGGCGTGCGCGGCACGCGGACCTGGCTGGTCTTCGAGGAGGACCCCGGCATGGGCCCCCAGTGGGCCTGACCGGTCCTGACCGGACCTGACCCCACATGTGCGCCACATTCGACTTCCAGCGCCACATGTGCGCCACATGTGGGAAGAACTAGGCGGCCTTCTCGGCCGGCATCTCGGCCTCGACCAGCTTGGTCAGCCGGGGCACGAGGATCACCTTGAAGCCCAGGATGAACAGCACGAACAGGCCGATCACCGGCAGCTGGGAGACGAGGCTGGAGGCCACCACCTCGTCCGCGCCGAACTGGAAGGCCAGCACGACCCGCAGCACCGACTCGGCCAGCAGGATCAGGCCGAAGGCGGCGGTGCCGATCCGTTCCAGGCGGCGGAATTCGGCGGAGTTGGCCCACGCCCTGTCGTACGCCACGTCGCGTCGAGGGTCGCCGGCCACGGCCATGGGCCGGCTGACGACGAACATGAAAGCCTTGCCGCGGAAGACGGTCACGAACACGTAGGCCGCGGCGACGAAGGTGTAGAACGCCGGGCGGGCGACCAGGAAGCGCGGGTCGCCGCTGCTGACGAAGCTGAGCGCGATGCCGAGGGCCAGCTCGATCAGCACCAGCAGGGCGAAGCCGTCCAGCTTGCGGCGGCGGATGATCGACACCGCCGTGCCGACGGCCTGGAGCACTACGCCGCAGACCAGGGCGATCGGGGCCGGGACGCCGGCGGCGTACAGGCCGAACATGGCCGCCAACGAGACAACCGTGCAGGTCAGCAGCAGTGCGGTGTCACGATCGCCGGTGTCGGTGAGCTTGCCGAACGCCGCCTTGCCGGCGATCAGGATGCCGCCGGCGGCCAGCGACAGGACCGCCGGCACGCCGAGCGGCTGCAGGACGAGGTAGACCACGATCGGGACGACGATGTCCAGCGCCATGTCGAGCAGCGCGATGAGCAATACCCGTACTTTGGCCGTGTTCATGGAAAAGCTCCCCCTCAACGTTGACGGCGGCCGCGTTCGGGCCGCTGCTGTTCCTGCTGCTCGCGCTCGATCACGGCGGCCTTGCTCTGCTCGAACTTCCACAGCAGGCGGGTGAGCTCGTGGACCTCGTCCGCCTCCCAGCCTTCGAGGAAGCTCTCGTAGCGACGCATGCCGAACTCGGTCAGCTCGGCGATCTGCTGCCGGCCCTGTTCGGTGAGCTCGGCGACGAACGCCCGGCCGTCGCTGGGATCCGGCCGGACCGCCACCTTGCCCTCGTCCTCCAGATCGCGCAGTTGCCGCGTGACCAGCGAGCGGTCCACGCCCATGGCCTCGGCCAGCTCGGACGGCCTGCTGCCCTCGTGCAGGGCCACGGCTTGGAGCAGCCGCAGCTCACCAGCCTTGGGGCGCTGCTTCATCGCCCGGGTCATGCCGTTGTTGACCGTGAACAGGGCTGCGACCAGTCCCGCCACGTCCTCCCGGTTCACCATGCCGCCTACTGTAGAGGTAGTTGATGGACTCCATCAACTACTTTGGCCGAAAAGAACGCCGGCCCCGCGAAGTAGTCTTCGGTTTCCTTTTTGGTACGAACCGACATTAGAGATGTATGAGGTAAGACACCCGACTAAGAGGTTCCGGACGGTCGTTTAAAGCGGTCGTATGGGCATTGTAACTCTGAGTAGCGATCGCAGAGAGTACTGATGCTTCCATAAGCGGATAGAGGGTCGTGCGTAAATACCACCATTTCTGGCGAACTCTTTACGACTACACCCGGACCGCTAGGAGTATGTTGACGCAGTCTAGGGTTTCATCTCCCACCGAAAACGGGCCTACCGAAGTCGGGCTATTCACGACGCAATCCGCTAATAGGGACAGAACAGCCAGGCCGCCGATCACGCCGCTGACCCTCGGGTGGCATCTGGGCGATGATGTCCCGCACGGTGTCGGGGTCGGCCTCGTAGGCCATCATGCCGAAGATCAGCGGGATCTGCTCCGGCACGGCGTCGCCCGCGCCGTCGGCGATCATCTGGCCCCACTCGGCGGCGGTGATGTGCCGCTCGATCAGCGGCAGCGCCCGGGCTTCCTCGGTGGCGAGGTGCTCGACGAGGCGCTCGTACAGGTCCGTGGCCGTGGCGGCCAAGGCCGCGCCCTGCGCCGCGTCCGCGCTGGCCCGCCACTGGGCGAGGCCGCCTCGCACCTCGTCCAGGAGCTTGTCGATCGCCCCGTGCTGGTCCTCCATCACCTGCACGACCGACACCGCCTGCTCCCCCGCCCGCTCGACAAGGCGGTGCCACAGGTGCCGGTCCTCGGCGGTGTGATGGTGGTGCAGGCCGTTGTCGACGATCCGCAGATGGTCGGCGACGATCGCCGCCCGCTCGACATCGCCGTCGGCGACGCCGCGGATCAGGCCGGCGGCCAGGCCGATCTCCCGGCGGAACATGGTGTGCGCCATGTACATGTCGCGCACGTCGGCAAGGGGTTCGTCACTCATGGTTCGCTTTCCGCCCGGTCACAGGTGAAGTCTGGAATTCGAACGCTAGCAACGAAAACGACGGTTCACCCGGAACTGTCCAGTAAGCGAAAAGGTCTATCCGCGAAGCGTACGCAGCGGCTTCTGGCCGAATTTCGCCTCGTGCGCGGCGGCGAATCGACCCAGATGAGTGAAGCCCCAGCGGCGGGCGACGGCGGCCACCGAGTCGGCGAACGGATCGGCCGCGCGCAATTCCTCGTGCGCGCGGCGCAGCCGGACATCGCGGACGTACTCCATCGGCGACATGCCGAGGTGCTGCTGGAACGCCTTCTGCAGGCTCCGCGGGCCGACCCCGCAGTGCGCGGCCAGCGTCGAGAGGGTCAGCGGCGCGGACGGGTCGGACTCGATCACGTCGACGGCGGCGCGGACGGCCGCCGGGCGGGCCGCGGCCACCGGGGCGGCGAGCGCGTTGGTGGCGGCCATCAGGAAGCCGTTGACCAGGCTGTCGGCCAGCGGGGCGGCCACCAGCGGCTGCGCGAGCAGGCCGCCCGGGGCCGTGAGCTGGCGGTTCACCGACAGCAGCAGCTCGGCCCAGCTGCGGCCGTAGCCGTCGCCGGTGTTCATCACCGGCTCGAACGCGACCCGGGTGGCCGCCCGGCCGCCGAACAGCCGGGCCAGTGCGCTGTCCACCGCCGGCATCTCGATGCGCACGCACAGGGCGCGGTAGCCGGTGCCCCAGCGGGCCTGGAACCGGCCGCCGCCGGGCCGGTCGAGGGCGGCGGAGAGCGGGGTGACCATCATGTCGACGCCGCGGTGCCGCGACTCGAACCGGCCGGCGACCGGCAGCTGCACGTAAAAGCCCGTGCCGATGTCGTCGCATTCCAGGCGCAGCTCGCCGGTCATGATGACCTCGCCGATGTTCACCGGCCCGAGATCGGCGGCGCGATAGGTCGAGACCGTGACCTCGTGCTGCGGAATGGTCTCGATTGTCGAGGTGCGCACCAGCATCTGACTTCTCCGGATCCGGGCCGATCCTCGAAGTGTACAGCGCCGACTGAAAGGGCAATTTATTCGATGATTCAAGGGCAGAGGTGATGCGCTTCACAAGGTTGGTTAGCGCCACTAAGTGATACGTTCGGTGAGCAACTGACTACGCGATGTCGGGAGGGGTCACCGATGACGCAGCAGGCCGGCTGGGACATCGTCACGGATGTCGGCATCACCGCGCTGGCCGTCGCCGCCGCACGGGCGATCGAGAGCCACCGCGCGAATCCGCTGGTGTCGGATCCGTGCGCGGAGCTCTTCGTCGCCGCGGCGCGACCACAGCCGGCGATGCCGACACGGCAGGCGGATGCCGCCGAGTCGTGGCGGGACATGGCCGACTACATGGGTGTGCGGTCGCGGTACTTCGACGAGTACTTCGCCGCCGAGAAAACCGGGCAGGCCGTGGTGCTCGCGGCCGGGCTGGACGTGCGGGGCCACCGCCTCGACTGGCCGCCGGGCGCCGTCGTCTACGAGCTGGACGTGCCGAAGGTGTTGCAGTTCAAGCAGAACGTGCTGGCCGACAACGGCGTCGCAGCGCGGGCCGAGATCCGGAACGTGGCCGTCGATCTGCGCGACGACTGGCCGGCAGCCCTGATGGGGGCCGGATTCGACCGCACGGCCCCGAGTTCGTGGCTGGCCGAGGGGCTGCTGCCGTTCCTGCCCAACGACGCCGTCGAGCGCCTGTTCACGCTCGTCGACGAGCTGGCCGCCCCCGGCAGCCGATTCGCCGTCGAGCACATCGACATCGACATCGACGAGGTCGCGACCATGCGGCCGATCTCCGACATGGCCGCCGACTTCGGTATGAACGTCGCCGACATGTGGCCGCGCGGCAAGACCTTCCAGCCGGTGGCGTGGCTGGCCGACCGGGGCTGGCGGGTCACCAGCACACCGGTCGTCGCGGCGGCCGAGGGCTACGGCCGGCCGCTGCGGGACAGCGCGACGGGCCTGCGGCACACCGTGCTCATCACCGCCACCAAGGGCTAGGCCCGGTAGCGCGCGACTCCGTCCACTGTGGACGTGTGCAGCCGTCCGTCCCGGACGAGCACGTCCAGGTGGGCGGAGGTCTCGCCGATGGCCAGCATGCGGTTGAAGAAGTCCATTTCGGACAGCTTCCGGTTGTGCCGTGTCCAGCCCAGCCGGCCGGCCACCTCCGCCGCCGTCGCCTCGTCCTGGGCGAGGGCGCGTTCCGTCTCGTCCAGGCGCTTGCGGTGGTGGTCCAGCAGCTCGTCCACGCGCACGTGCGTCGAGTCCGCGACCGGGCCGTGCGCCGGCAGCAGCCTCATGTCCGGGTGTTCGCGCACCAGCCGCAGCGAGTCCATGTAGTCGCCGAGCGGCATTTCCTGCCGTATCAGCTCGAATCCGATCGACGGCGTGATGTGCGGCAGAATGTGGTCACCCGCAAACAGAAGCGACGACTCCGTGTCCAGAAACACCACGTGGCCGGCGGTGTGCCCCGGCGTCGGCAGCGCCCGCAGCGTCCGGCTGCCCAGGCGGATGTCCGTCACGCCGCGGATCCACTCGTCCGGCATCTCGTAGCCGTCCGGCTTGGGCCCGCCGCCCTTGGCCATGCTCCTGCGGATCCGGTCGGCGATGTCGTGGGCGCCCCAGCGGACCAGGTCCGTCAGCTGGCCGTCCACCTGGCCGTTGATCACCGCCTCCAGCGTCGGCTGCTCGCCGATGCCCAGGCTGATCCTCGACCCGAACATCCGCCGCAGCGTGACGCCCAGCGTGTAGTGGTCGCGGTGGGCGTGCGTGACCAGGAACCTCCGCACGCTCTCGAACCCGTGCCCGATGCTGCCCAGCGCCTGCTCCAGCTGGTCCCGCGCCTCGTCCAGCGCCCACCCCGAGTCCACGAGCACCAGCTCGTCCCCGTCGGCGATCGCGTACACGTTGACCGCGCGCAGGCCGTCGTTGGGCAGCGGAAGCGGAATCCGGTGCACCCCCGGCGCCACCTCGAACGCCCCCGGCTCCATCCAGGCCGTCCGGGCATCGGCGATATCAGTTGCCAAAGCCAACCTCCCTCTCGGGAGTGTGCCACGCCACACCCGCCCACGGCCCGCCCGGTGAACAGCGTCACGCGACAGTGGCCGCCGTCCGGCCTCTTGCGGGTGTGACACGCGGCCGTGTACTCCTGCGGAGAAAGCGCTCCCACGAGGATCGTCGGGCTCGCCGCCGGGGCTCGGCCGGAGGTGAAGCATGTCCAGCTCGATCTCGCGGCGGGAATTCGGCCGCCTCGCTGTGCTGACGGGTGGCGCACTGGCCGTCACCGCGGGCACGGCGTCGGCGGCGCCGGCCGCAACCGACTGGTCGAAGGCGGTGGTGGACTCGACCATCGCCCGGAACCCGGACCCCAAGTCGCTTGGCGGCTGGGGCTACACGCAGGGCCTGTTCCTGTACGGCACGTACCTCGTCTACCAACGCCTGCGCACGGCGTCGTACCTGGCGTACATCAAGCGCTGGGTGGACTACTCCGTCGACAGCAAGGGCCACATCAACGACGCGTTCAACAGCCTGGACTCGATGCAGGCCGGCAATCTGCTGCTGATCCTGCACCGGGAGACCGGCGACGCCCGCTACCGCACGGCGGCGCAGCAGATCCGCAACCGCTTTCCCGGCTACCCGCGGACCAGCGACGGCGCGATGTGGCACTCGACGTCGTTCACACAGCAGCTGTGGTGCGACGGGCTGTACATGGCGCAGCCGTTCCTGGCCAACTACGGCAAGCAGTACAACGACGGGACCTACTGCTTCCAGGAGGCGTGCCACAATCTGACCACGTACTTCGGCCACCTCACGTCTCCGACCGGGCTGCTGTTCCACGCGTATTCGGCCGACGGCAAGGCATCGTGGGCCAACAAGACCACGCACACGTCGCCGTACTTCTGGGCCCGGGCCGTCGGTTGGGTGGCGCTGGCCCACTTCGACGTGCTGGACGCGTTGCCGGCCAACGACTCCCGGCGGGCGCAGCTGGTGAAGAACGTGCAGCAGCTGGTGAATGCCTTTGTGAAGTACCAGGATCCGGCCACGGGCCGCTGGTTCCAGGTCGTCGACAAGGGCACCGATCCGCAGAACTGGACCGAGACCTCGGCCTCCTGCATGTACACCTACGCCATCTCCCGCGCCGTCCGCGCCGGCTACGTGCCGGCGAGCCTGTCCTCGGCGGCACAGAAGGGATATCAGGGCGTGCTGAAGAAGGTGACCCTGGGCTCCGACGGCCGCACCAACATCGCGGACATCTGCCCGGGCACCGCCGTCACCGGTTCGCTGTCGGGCTACTACAGCCGGCCGCGCACGGCCAATGACCAGCACGGCCTCGGCACGTTCCTGCTCATGAACGAGGAGCTGACCAAGCCCTAGCCACAACCCGGTGACCTGCGGCGGTCCATATAGCCGCAGGTCACCGCCGCCGTGCGGAAAACGCCGGTTGAACCTTGCAGGAAACGCCGTGGTTGACCCGAAGCGCCCTGCCTAGGTTGGGGGAAAGGCGAATTTCGTTCCGGAGGTAGTGGCGATGGATCTGCACGGCCGGCGGGCGCTGGTCACGGGAGGCACCGGGAGCATCGGGCGGGCGATCGCGGCGCGGCTGGCCGGCGCGGGCGCGACGGTGGTGATCACCGGCCGGGACGAGCGGCGTGGCGAGGAGGTCATCGCGGGCATCCGCGCCAACGGGGGCAAGGTGGACTTCGCACGGGCCGACCTGGCTTCCGGCGGCCCGGCGGTGCGAGAGCTGGCCGACCGGGCCGGTGACATCGACATCCTGGTCAACAACGCCGCCGCCAACATCCACGGCGCGATCATCCCCGTGGACGGCGGCCTCACCGCCGTCTGACTGTCACAGTCCGTACAGCTGTCCTGTCCTAGCTGGCACCGAGCCGGCGGGCGAACAGCGTTCCGCCGCAGGCAGCTGTGGAGGACCGATGAGTGACGACGCCTTCCTGCACGAGCTCGAGAGCGACGTCAAGGCCGAGCTCGACCCGGTCAGCCAGCAGGAAGACGAGTGGCTGGGCGATCCGGAAGACGGGCAGCGCTACGAAGTGGGCCTGCGCAGCCTTCTCGGTGCTGTAGAGGCTGTCGAAGACGTCGAACCGCCTCGGCCGGCCGCCAGCCCGTGGTCGCACCAGCTCGACAGCCAGTACCTCAACCACATCGAGGCGATGGACCGGCCCGTCGGACCGGCCCACTACGGACGCATGTTCTCGGGCTTGGACCCGCTGGAGACCGACGCCGCGCAGATGATGCGCGAGGGCGACAGCGGCGGGATCTGTGCTGCCCCAGGAGTAAGCACTGTGCACGGTGACGGCACGGAGGCGGCCGGCTGGCCCTTCTTCGGCCAGCTGATCGCCCACGACCTCACCGCCGACCGCTCGCCCGTCACCGGCGGCGTCGCCCCCGAGGCCCTGCACAATGCCCGCCGCCCCCGGCTCAACCTGGAGATGATCTACTCCGACGGCCCGATCGGCTCGCCGTTCCTGTTCGATCTGGCCGACCCGGCCAAGTTCCTGCTCAGCCCGGACGGCAACGACGTGCCGCGCAACCACCAGGGCGTGGCCCTGATCGGCGATCCCCGCAACGACTCGCACCTGTTCGTGCTGGCGCTGCACCTGGCTCTGTTGCGTGCACACAATCGTGTAGTCGATCTGCTGCGGGACCGCGGGGTCTCCGACTCCGCCGTCTTCGACGAGGCGCGACTGACCCTCAGCTGGCACTACCAATGGGTTGTACGCCACGACTTCCTGCCACGGCTGGTCGGGGCGGCCCTGGTCGACGAGATCGTCACCGAGGGCGGGCGCTGGTTCACGCCGCTGCCGGGGCAGGCATTCATCCCGCTGGAGTTCTCGCACGCCGCCTTCCGGTACGGCCACGGGCAGATCCGGCCCACCTATCGTCTGGTCGACGGCGGTCCCGCGGTGCCGCTGTTCCCCGACCTGATCGGATTCGGCCCGCTGTCCGCAGACCGGCGGCTTGATCTCGCGCAGATCTTCGACCTGCCCGGCCGTCCGCCTGCGCAGCGGGGCAAGCGCATCGACGGCCGGTTGGCCGCCAGCCTCATCGGGCTCCCGGAACAGCTGACCGGCGCGGTCGACGCCGACGCGCACCGTTCACTGGCCGTGCGGGATCTGTTGCGGGGGCCGATAACGAGGCTGCCCAGCGGTGAGGCGGTGGCCCGCGAAATGGGAATCACGCCGCTCAGCGCCGACGAGGTGGCGCACGTCCGGCCGCGTGGCACGCCGTTGTGGTTCTACATCCTCAAGGAGGCCGAGCATCGCGGTAACGGCGACCGGCTCGGCCCGGTCGGCGCGCGGATCGTCGCGGAGGTGCTCATCGGCCTGCTGCGGGCCGATCCGACCAGCTACCTGAGCGTGGAACCGAACTGGCAGCCGAGCCTGCCCGCCGCCGGGCCGGTCTTCGGTCTGGCGGATCTGTTGGCGCTGGGCGACAAGCGAGCGTGACGGTCCGGCCGTTCGTGAGGTCCCCGGCCGTCATCCGGACAGACCCGTCACGGCGATCGGCGTTTGGAGATCACTGCTGGTGTCCGTGCTCGATCACCCGGGTGGAGGATCTCGATGCGAAAGCACTACCTGGTCGGTATCGCCCTGCTGGCCGCGTTGTCCGGCGTCTTACCGGTGACGGCCGACGCCTCGCCGCCGGTCGTCGACGCCACGGCGAGGCCGCCGGCCGGCTTCGCCGAACACAAGATCGACGTGGGCGGCGGCGTCCACATCAACTTCGTGGAAGGCGGGCAGGGCAAGACCTTGGTGCTGATCCACGGCTACCCGCAGAGCTGGTACGAGTGGCACAAGGTCATGCCCGAGCTGGCCCGGCACTATCACGTGATCGCGCCCGACCTGCGCGGTGCGGGCGGCAGCGACGCCCCCGCGACCGGCTATGACAAGAAGACCATGGCCGCGGACATTCACGGGCTGCTGGTCCGGCTCGGCCGTGATCACGATGTTCGTGTTGTCGGCCATGACATCGGCACGATGGTGGCGTACGCCTACGCCGCCGCCAACCGCCAGGACGTCACCGAGCTCGTGCTGTCCGAGGCCCCGATCCCCGACCGGCAGCTGTACACGTTCCCCGCGCTCAACGCCCAGGGCGGGGGCGCCTGGAATCTCGGTTTCTTCAACGTCCGCAACGGTCTGCCGGAGAAGACGATCAAGGGCCGGGAGACCGAGTGGGTCGACGGCTTCACCGATCTGTTGGAGTACAACAAGGACGGTGTCACCCCGGCCGACGCCGCCCTCTACGGCCACAACCTCGCGCAGCCCGGGCATCTGCGGGCCAGCTTCGAATGGTTCCGCGCCTTCAACCAGGACGTGGCCGACAACGCCGTCAACGGCCGGACGAAACTCGCCATGCCGGTGCTGGCCCTCGGCGCCGACCACAGCTGGGGTGGCTTCGTCGCCGACCAGGTCCGTCAGTACGCCACCAACGTGACCGGCGCGGTCGTCCAGGACTCGGGACACTGGCTCTGGGAGGAGAAGCCGGCTGAGCTGACCGGCCGGCTACTCGCGTTCCTCGGCAGCTGAGCGGACACCGACGGCGGGTTCGGGCCCGCCGCTGGTGCCCAGCGGGTATCACAGGCGTGGCAGAAGGTCTTGGACGGCAAGGGATCTCCCGCGCGAGTATGGAGACCATGCGACACGACATCGAGTTCGACGCCGAGGGCGTCACACTGCGGGGCTGGTTCTACGAGGCGGAGGGCGTGAATGGACCCGCGCCGTGCGTGGTGATGGCCCACGGCTGGTCGGCCACCCGCCGGATCTACCTGGACCGGTTCGCCGAGGTGTTTGCGGCGGCGGGATTGTGCGTGCTGTTGTGGGACAACCGTGGCTTCGGCGACTCGGACACGGCGCCGGGCAAGCCTCGGTACGAGATCGATCCGTGGGAACAGGTCCGCGACTACCAGCACGGGATTTCCTACGCGCAGAACCGGTCCGAAGTGGACCCCGAGCGGATCGGCGTGTGGGGCAGCAGCTTCTCCGGCGGGCACGCGTTCGTGGTGGCGGCGATCGACCAGCGGGTGAAGGCCGTGTGCGGCCAGGCGCCGTTCGTCAGCGGTCGCGACACGTACGCCAATCTGGCCCGGGTGAACAACCTGGTGATCGATCCCCATCTGCTGGCCGCCGACCGCCGGGCCCGGGCGGCGGGCGAGCCGCCGGCGATGATCCCGGTCATCGGCACGGATCCGGGGCAGGTGACCGGAATTCCGACCCCGGACGCGCACGAGTTCTTCACCGAGGCGCGGGCCGGCATGGCCCCGGAGTGGCACAACGAGGTCACCCTGCGCAGCCTGGAGCTGATGCGCGGCTACGAGCCCGGCCTGTACCTGCCGCTGATCACGCCGACGCCGCTGCTGATGATCGTCGCCAGCCACGACGGCCTGACCGGCGGCAACCTGGCGGCATCGGCCTTCGCCACGGCGGCGGAGCCGAAGCAGGCGGTGTTCGTCCCAGGTGGACACTTCGCCGCCTACACCGGCCCCGGCTTCGAGATCGCGTCGGCCGCCGCCCGGGACTGGTTCGTGCGGCACCTGGCCTAGGGCCTCGGGGCGCGCAGATGGGCGCGCCGGGCCAGCTCCTCGTCCTCGACCAGGGTGAGCATCGGCTGCCCCGGCGCGCACAGCATCGTGACGACGAACTTGGCCGGCTCGTCCGCCGAGGCGTTGCCGTTCTGGTAGTGGATCTTGTCGCCACCCGGCTCGTACAGCGTCTCGCCGGCCTTGATCACCTGCTCCGGCTCGCCCTCCAGCTCGAACCGGATGGCGCCCTCCAGCACATAGCCGAAGCACGGCCCGGAGTGGCGGTGCGGCGGGGTCCCGGGATGCCCGGGCGGCCACTCCACCAGAACCGTCATTCCCGAGGCTCCCGCCGGAATGAACGGCGGCTTGACGTCCGCCAGCATCTTGGGACCGACACCGTCCACCGTGCCCATCTCGTGCACTGCACCACCTCCGTAGTCGCGGCTGTCGCAGTGAAGACAAGGCACAGCGCGGTTCTGTGACACTGATCAGCGGGCGGCCACACCGCGCGGACCGGGGACGACGAGCTGGCCGTCGGTGACGAGCATGAACCGTTCCAGGCCGGGGACGAAGACGTTGACCACGGCCAGGTTCTCGGACATCCACTGCTGGCGCACGTATGCCGGCAGCCCGGCTTCGCGCAGCGCGGCCAGCAGCGCCTTGAGGTGACCCGAAGGCGTAGCGGGCGCCTCGCTGTCCTCGTACGCGACGACGTGAGCGTTCGGGATGCCCGGCGAGAAGTCCGCCAGGTAGCAGGCGTGCAGCTCGAGGTACGAGGTGGTCCACACCGTGCGCTTCTCCTCTCGCTCGCCGAGCTGGGCCATGGCGTGGAGTTGCACGAGTTCTGTCAGCGACCGCGCGATGGCGTAGTGCCGCGAGAGCGATGCGCCGCAGCCGCGCATGCGGGCCGGCTGACCGGGCGCGGAGGGGAGGTAGGCGTAGTAGGCCGGGATGCCCAGGTCCGTAGCCATGTCGATGAGGTGCACGCGGGCACCGACCGCTTCCTCGGTGCTGGCCAGGAGCGCCATGAGATCGCCCGGCAGCGTCGCCCGGTCGACCAGCCTTATCGGCCGGGCGGCCAGGAAGTGCTCGATCAGCAGCAGCGACAGGGCGTCCCGCTCGATGATCTCGTTGAGCGCGTGGACCATCGCCTCGGTCGCGTCGGCCCCGGCGGCCCAGCCGTTGTTGGCCGAGTAGCGCCCGACCGTCGTGTAGTCGTAGTGGTCGCCAAGGCCCGCCCGCAGCTCCGCCGCGCCCTTGGCCAGAAAGTCCGGCATGGAAAGAAAAATCGGCACGTCCGTGCCGCGATCGCCGGTGAGCGACTCGTAGCGTAGACAGGCGATCGGGCGCGCCGGGCCTTCGGTCAGCATGGTGACGGCGACGTCGGAGCGCAGGGGGCCGGCAGCGATGGCGTGGGGGTCGCGGAGGGTGGCGGCGGGCGGGAGGCCGGCGCGGCCGCTGAGGTGGTGTTCAAGGGCCTCGAAGACGGCGCCTACCCGTGCCGCTTCGCGGTTGCCCTTGCCGGAGCCGAATCCGCCGGGCACGGGCACGCCGTCCCGGAGCAGGCGGCAGGTCCAGGCCCCGGGATTGTTGTCCGACGCCGCGGTCACCTCGGCGGTGAGGCCTAGTTCGGCGACGGCCCGCAGGCCTTTCTGCCACGCCTGATCGAGCGAGGATTGCCGTTCGCCGAACTGGTTGGCGCCGCGGTCGAGTGTGTTGGTCATGGCCTCACCTTTTCCATGGGAAAAGGCGCCGCCGTCGGCTCGTGGACGCGTGCCGACGGCGGCGCCGCTCATCACTCTTCCGGGGCCGACGCGGCCTGGTTCTCGGCCTTGACCAGCTCGGCGATCACCTGCTGCTCATGGGCCGGCAGCACCAGCTCCTCGGCGTTGTGGCCGTACAGATCCTTGAGAAAACCCATTTCCAACCTCCGCGTTCCGAGTGGTGAATGGAGCACGGACAGTTACCTAGAACTCGCGGATCCGGGTAAACACGCAAAGCCTTTAGTTCTCGCTTCGCTGCACGTTCTGTCGAGGCAACATAAGCCGCGACAACTTGGGCAGCATCAGGCGAACGTTCATTGTGGGATCAGGAAAGCTCGGCCATAATCCGCCGCCGGTCAGCGCGTGACGGGAAGCGCCAACGCGGTGCCGGCAAGCATGAGGCAGGCGCTGACGATGAGGGCCAGTCGGAGGTCGACGGTGCCGAGTGCGCCGCCGAGGAGAGCGCCGAGCGGTTGGGTGCCGTAGACGAGGAAGCGCCAGCCGGCGTTGACGCGCGACAGCTGCGCAGGGGCGACGAGGGTCTGACGGAAGGTCTGCTGGTTCACGCCGTAGAGCGCGGGGCCGGTGCCGCGCAGGACCTGGGAGAGCAGCGCGGGACCGGCCGCCAGCAGCAGGCCGGCGGCCGAGGACAAGAGCATGCCCAGCACGAAGGTGCGGCCAGGGCCAAGCCTTCGGGTAACCGTCGGCGTGATCAGGGCGCCGAGAATGCTGGCCGCACCGGCCATCGTGACGGCGATGCCGACCAGCCAAGGCAAGAAACCCAGTACATGCACCAAATACAGGACCAGGACGGCGTTCTGCATCTGCCCGCCGAGGGCGCCAAGGGTCGCGGCGATGGTGACCGGCCGCAGTACCGGGTGGGTGAACGTGATGCGCAGGCCGCCGAAGAGATCGGCCTTGCCCCGCAAGGAATTCGCGGTGCCGGGGATGGCGATTCGGGCCTTGCAGAGGGCGGCCGCCAGGAAGGACGCGGCGTCGACGGCCATGGCCAGCGGTGCGGCGAGCAGGACGACCAGGGCGCTGCCGAGGGTGGAGCCGGCGACGTTGACGGTGGAGCTGGTCAGCATGAGGGCGCTGTTGGCCGGCAGGAGTTGGTCGCGCGGCACGAGCATCGGCGTGAAGGACTGCGCCGCGATCGCGTCGAAGAGGGAACAGACGCCGGCCAACGTGACCACGAAATACAGCTGGGTCAACGTGAGGACGCCCAGGACGGCGGCGACGGGGATCGAGCCGATCAGGAGGAGCTGGCCCAGGTCGGCGAGGACGAGGATTCGCCGGTAGGGCAACCGATCGGCCCACACCCCGGCCGGGAGGCCGAGCACGAGGTGCGGCAGAAACGCCACCGCGCCCAGCAGACCCATCTCGAACGCCGTGGCGTGGAGGGAGACGACCGCGACCAGCGGCAGCGCCACCGTCGTCACGCTGGAACCCAGCAGGGACACGGAGTTGCCGACGAACAGCCGCCGGAAATCCTTGTGCTGCACGAGCAAGCTCACGGCCGCGACCCTACAAGTCAGAACGCACGACAGGGCCGTCCTCTGCTGTGAGCAGATCGAGCACAGCTGGCTACATTTTCACAACCCAGATGTGACGTGCGCCCACCTGAGTATCAAAATTAAAGTTAGATGGGTAGTGTGGATCCCATGGACATCAAAGGAGCTGTGGCACTGGTGACGGGGGCTAACCGGGGCATCGGCCGGGCCTTCACGCGGGCGCTGATCGAGCACGGCGCGGCCAAGGTCTACGCCGGCGTCCGTGACCCCGCCTCGGTCACCGACCCCGACCTCACGCCGCTGCACCTGGACGTCACGAACCCGGAGCATGTTGTCAGGGCGGCAGAAGCGGCCGGTGACGTCACCATCGTGGTCAACAACGCGGGCGTGCTGGGCGCTGTGAACGACCTGCTCGAAGGCGACCTGGACGTGGCTCGCCGGGTGTTGGAGGCGAACTTCTTCGGCACCTGGGCGGTGTCCCGCGCGTTCGCCCCGGTCCTGGCCCGCAACGGCGGCGGCGCGCTGGTCAACATGCTGTCCGTGGCCTCATGGAGCGGCTCGGCGGTGACGCCGGCGTACTCGGCGTCCAAGGCGGCGCAGTGGTCGCTGACCGACGCGTTCCGGGAAGGCCTGCGGGAACAGGGAACCCTGGTCGTGGGCGTACACGTCGGACCGGTCGACACCGAGGGGGCCGCCTGGATGAACGCGCCCAAGGTCGAGGCCGCCGACGTCGCGGAGCAGACCCTGAAAGCCTTGGCCGCCAACAACACCGAGGTGCTCGTCGACGACATCGCGCGGGCGGTCAAGGCCTCGCTGTCGCAACCACGCTGACCTCAGACGTTGCGCCGGTACTGACCTCCCACCTCGAAGAACGCCTCGGTGATCTGGCCGAGGGTGCACACCCGGGCGGCGTCCATCAGCACCGCGAACACGTTCTCGCCGCTGGTCGCCGCGGCCCGCAGCCGGGCCAGCGCGTCGGCGGCGTCGGAACGGTGCCGGTGCTGGAAGTCCAGGGTCCGCGAGACCTGGGACTCCTTCTCCTGCTCGGTGGCGCGGGCGAGCTCGATCTCCACCGGGCCCTCGTCGGCCTGCGGGGCCAGGAACGTGTTCACGCCGATCAGCGGCAGCGACCCGTTGTGCTTGCGCTGCTCGTACAGCATCGACTCGTCCTGGATGCGGCCACGCTGGTAACCGGTTTCCATGGCCCCCAGCACGCCGCCGCGCTCGGAGATCCGGTCGAACTCGGCCAGCACGGCCTCCTCGACCAGATCCGTCAGCTCGTCGATGACGAACGAACCCTGCAACGGGTTCTCGTTCATCGACAGGCCCCACTCCTTGTTGATGATCAGCTGGATGGCCATGGCCCGGCGCACCGAGCTCTCGGTCGGCGTGGTGACGGCCTCGTCGTAGGCGTTGGTGTGCAAGCTGTTGCAGTTGTCGTACAGCGCGCACAGGGCCTGCAGCGTGGTGCGGATGTCGTTGAAGTTCATCTCCTGCGCGTGCAGCGAGCGGCCCGAGGTCTGCACGTGGTACTTGAACTTCTGCGACCGCTCGTTGGCGCGATAGCGGTCCCGCATGGCCACCGCCCAGATCCGCCGGGCCACCCGGCCGATCACGCTGTACTCGGCGTCCATGCCGTTGGAGAAGAAGAACGACAGGTTGGCCGCGAAGTCGTCGATGCTCATGCCGCGGGCCAGGTACGACTCGACGTAGGTGAACCCGTTGGCCAGCGTGAAGGCCAGCTGGCTGATGGGGTTGGCCCCGGCCTCGGCGATGTGGTAACCGGAGATCGACACCGAGTAGAAGTTGCGGACCCGGTTGTCGATGAACCATTCCTGGATGTCGGCCATCATGCGCAGGCTGAACTCGGTGGAGAAGATGCAGGTGTTCTGCCCCTGGTCCTCCTTGAGGATGTCGGCCTGCACGGTGCCGCGCACGTTGGCCAGCGCCCACGCCCGCAGCTCGTCGGCCTCCTCCGCGTTGGGCTCACGGCCGTGTTCGGCGCGGAACGCCGCCACGCGCTGGTCGATCGCCGTGTTCAGGAAGTACGCGAGGATCGTCGGCGCCGGGCCGTTGATCGTCATCGACACGGACGTGGTCGGCGAGGTGAGGTCGAAGCCGTCGTAGAGGGCCTTCATGTCCTCCAGCGACGCGATCGAGACGCCGGAGGTGCCGATCTTGCCGTAGACGTCGGGCGGGGTGTCGGGGTCGCGGCCGTAGAGCGTGACCGAGTCGAAAGCGGTCGACAGCCGCGTCGCCGCCGAGCCCTCCGACAGCAGCTTGAACCGCTTGTTGGTGCGGAACGCGTCGCCCTCGCCGGCGAACATGCGGGCCGGGTCCTCGCCGTCCCTCTTGAACGGGAAAACGCCTGCGGTGTAAGGGAAGCGGCCGGGCAGGTTCTCGTTGCGCAGCCAGCGCAGCAGCGTGCCCTCGTCGTCGAACTTAGGCAGGCTGACCCGGCGGACCTTGTTGCCGGACAGCGTCTCCCGGGTCAACGCGGTGCGGATCTCCTTGTCCCGCACGGTGAACACCAGCTCGTCGCCGGAGTACTGCTCGACCGTGCGCGGCCAGTCGGCCAGCAGGTCGGCGCTGTCCCGGTCCACCTTGCGCTCGCTGGCGTCCACCAGCTCGGAAAGGTCCGAAGTGGACTTTCCGGCGGCGTCGAGCGCCTTCCGCGCGGCGGCGAGGTGCGAGCGCTGACGGACGGCGTCGACCTGCTCCTCGGTCCGTCGGTGGTAGGTGCGGACGATGTCGGCGATGTCGGAGAGGTAGCGGGCGCGGGCCGCCGGCACGATGGTCGACGCCGAGGTGGAGACCTTGCCCTCGACCACGGGCAGCACCCCGTGCTCGAATCCCAGCTCCGACACCAGGTGCTGGTACAGCGCCGTGACTCCGTCGTCGTTGAAGGTGGCGGCGCTGGTGCCGAAGACCGGCATGTCCTGCCACGTGGCGCCGAACGCCTCGCGGTTGCGCACCAGCTGGCGGGCCACGTCCCGGCGGGCGTCCTCGGCCCCGCGGCGCTCGAACTTGTTGATCGCCACCGCGTCGGCGAAGTCCAGCATGTCGATCTTCTCCAGCTGCGACGCGGCGCCGAACTCCGGCGTCATCACGTACAGCGAGTGGTCGACGAAGGGCACGATCGCGGCGTCGCCCTGGCCGATGCCCGGCGTCTCGACGACGATCAGGTCCGCGCCGGCCGCCTTGCAGGCCAGGATCGCGTCGGCCAGGCCGTCCGGCACCTCCGCGCCGGCCCGGCGCGTGGCCATGGAACGGAAGAAGACCCGCTCGCGGTCGAGGCAGTTCATCCGGATCCGGTCGCCCAGCAGGGCGCCGCCGCCACGGCGGCGCGACGGGTCGACGGCCAGCACCGCGATGTGCAGCTTGTCCTGCTGGTCGAGGCGGAACCGGCGGACCAGCTCGTCGGTCAGCGAGGACTTGCCGGAGCCGCCGGTGCCGGTGATGCCCAGCACGGGCACGTGCCGATCGCCCACCGCGTCGGTCATCGCCGCCCGCAGCTCGTCCGACAGCTTGCCGGCCTCGATCACCGTGATGGCGCGGGAAAGCGCGTCCTGCGCGCCGGTGAACAGGCCGTCCCAGCTGGCCGGAACCGTCTCGGACAGGTCGGTGTCGCAGCCCTCGACCATGGTGTTGATCATCTGGGCCAGGCCCATGTGCTGGCCGTCGGCCGGCGAGAAGATGCGGGCCACGCCCCGTGAGTGCAGCAGCTCGATCTCCCGCGGCACGATCACGCCGCCACCGCCGCCGTACACCTTGACGTGCCCGGCCCCGCGTTCGGCCAGCAGCTCCACCAGGTACGTGAAGTACTCGACGTGCCCGCCCTGGTAGGCGCTGATGGCGACGCCCTGGGCGTCCTCCTGGATCGCCGCCGTGACGACCTCGTCCACCGACCGGTTGTGGCCCAGGTGGATCACCTCGGCGCCCTGTGACTGCAGGATGCGCCGCATGATGTTGATCGCGGCGTCGTGCCCGTCGAACAGGCTGGCTGCGGTGATGAACCGGACCGGGTTGCTCGGCTTGTGGAGAGCAACTGCGGCGTTCATGGGGACTCCTAGGGGTGGCCTCCTAAATACTTTGCCTTCCTACTATCGGGAGTGCAACTAACACCGGGGAGGCCTCGCTCACACGACCCGACCGAACCGGTCATGACCGGCGGAAACGACCACCTCGACGCCGTACGGGTTAACGGCGTTCATCCATCCGGCGACCAGCGCGATGCGGTTATCGGTTGAGCCTGTCGGTAACGCCTACCCGCAAGTAGGGTCCCACTCCGGTGCCGCCACACCACCCTGTTCCCATCAGGACTGAGGAGATCCCTATGCGGGTGAGCAAGGTCGCGGTCGCGGTGCTGGCGCTGGCGGGGCTGACGGCCGGGACCGCGTCGGCCGACGGCACCGGGTCGCTGCGGCTGTCCGAGGCCACCACCGTCGGCATCCACAACACCTACGACACGGCTGCCTACCAGTACCTGGCCCAGTCGCTGGACGCCGGCGCGAACCTGATCGAGCTGGACGCGTGGTTCAACATCTTCACGCACAAGTGGAACGTCAGCCACAGCAACCCGATCGGCAGCGACAACAACTGCGTGCAGGCCAAGTCGCCGACCGCCAACCTCTACAGCGGCACGCGCAACCAGAACCTCAACGACTGCCTCGACGACATCAACGTCTGGCTGGGCAACCACCCGACCGCCGGGCCGCTGACCGTGAAGATCGAGCTCAAGGCCGGCTTCGACGGCAACATCGGGATGGGGCCGGCCAGCCTCGACAGCTACGTGCACAACAGCCTGGGCAGCCGGGTGTTCCGCCCGGTCGACCTGCTCGGCTCGTACCCGACGCTGGACGACGCGGCCAAGGCCAACAACTGGCCGACACGGTCCGCGCTGGCCGGGCGGGTACTGGTCGAGATCATCCCGGGCACGGTGGAGGAACAGAACCCGACCGACCACCTGTGGACGGACGTCGAGTACGCCCAGTACCTCAAGGGCCTGGCCGCCGCGGGCAACCTGAGCCAGGCGCAGATCTTCCCGGCCGTGCACAACGCCGCCGCCGGCGACCCGCGCACCCGGTACGCCGACGCCACGCTCCGCCCCTGGTTCGTGGTGTTCGACGGTGACGCCAGCGGCTACATCGACGGCGGCATCGACACCTCGTTCTACGTGAACAACCACTACTTCCTGATCATGACCGACGCGGAGAACGTCAAGCCGGCCATCGACGACGTGAACCCGACCGTGCAGCAGGCCCAGGACCGGGTCGCGCTGGTGGCCAGCAAGGGCGCCTCCGTGGTGGGCACCGACTGGCGCCAGCTCACGACCGTGCTGCCCGAGGTGCTCCCCCGCGGCTGATTTTCTGTCACATGCGCTTCCCATGTGGCGCCTGGACGCACATGGGAAGCGCATGTGGCATCAGGGGATCGTTACGAGAATGAAGTGCGTTGCCCGAGTGGTCCTCGCACCAGGAGTAGACGATCTTGGGCATGGCACTCAGCGCTCCGGAGACACCCTGGCGGCACGTCCTCCGCGCGGCGGCGGTGGGCGGCGGCCTGACCGCGTTGTGGATCGTCATCGTGTGGGTCGCCTACACGTCGCCGGTCTGCCAGGGCACGTGGACCTGCGGGATCCTGCTGATCTTCGGCTACTGGGTCATCCCGGCCGTCGGCGCGGTGGTGGCGTGGCCGGTGATGCGGTGGGCCGGCGTCCGGCCGGCCTGGCTGATCGTGCTGGTCGGCGCGGTGGTCGCCATGCTGGGCGTGATGGCCAGGGACGGATTCGGCTACTCGCCGACGTTGACGTCCCCGTGGCTGGTGCCGATCGTCGCCGTCGCCTACGCCGTGGCCGCGTGGGCGGTCGTCGCCCGGGTTCCGTTGCAGTGGCGGGTGTTGCCGCTGGTGCTCGCCCTGCTGCCGTGGCCGGTCGTCGAGTTGACGGCCGGCGCGCGGGCCGCCAGCGCCCAGCAACAGGAGCTGACCCAGGCCGGTGTGCCGCTGCTCGGCCCCGATCTGCCCGCCGGCTACGTGGTCCGGCGTGCCGGCACCGAGGGCGGCACCCAGCGAGAACTCTTCTACCGCCTGGAGCCCGCGTCCATCGGCACGACTCCCGATCTCACCACCGAAGAGAACAACACCATCTGGGTCATCGTCGCGCCGACCTCCCCCACGTTCGCCCCGCCCGACCGCTGCACCGTCGCGGGCACCACCGGCACGCAGGACTACCGCCCACCGTGCCCGCAGGTCGCCGACAACGTGTGGCGTTGGAACAACGGCGACTACGTCAGCTACTTCGTCCGCAAAGGCGACGTCATGGTGGCCGTCGAGCGGACCAGCGCCAACGTGCCGGAAGACCTCCTTCGCGGCATCACCCGCACCCTCTCCCCGCGCGACCCGTCCTACTTCACCGACTAGTGGCTTGTCTCGGATCGTTGACCCGGTAATTGATGGCCGCCGGTTCCAGACTCATGCGAGCACCCGACGGTTTGCCCCTTCTGATCACGCTGCGCAGTTGACCGACGGTATGGTGTCACTGTGGGGGACACGACCAGCGGCGTGGTGCGCCGGGCTGAGCTGCGCCGCCTGCTGGATGCCCTCGACGCGACCGCCGAGCAGATCGTCGAGCTGGTCGGCGACCCGGGTAGCGGCAAGACCCGGCTGATCGCCGAGCTGGCCGGCGAGGCCCGGCGTCGTGGATTCCTCACGTTCGGCGGCCGGCTGAGCCAGCGCCACCAGTCGCTGCACCAGTACCACCGCACGACGGACGGCTCGCGGCGGGTGTTGCTGACGCTGGACGATTTCCACTGGGCGGACACCGAATCCGTTGAGCTGATCGACCGCATGACCCACTGGCCGCTGGAGTCGCCGGCGCTGATCGTGCTGGCCTACCGACCCCGCCAGGCGTCGATGCGTCTGCGCAGCGCGCTGGCCTACGGCGTGGAGACCGGCACGGTGCTGCGCACCGAACTGGGCCCGCTGTCCGCCGAGCAGACCGCCGAGTTGCTGGGCCTGCCGGCCGACAGCCCCCGGCTGGACCGGCTTTACCGCACTGGTGAGGGCAATCCGCTCTACCTGCGGGTCCTGGCTGAGACCGAGGACGAGATCCCGCACCAGTTCGCCGCGCTGATGGCCGGCGAGATCGCCGAGCTGGATGAGGACGAGCTGGCCACGGCCACCGTGGCGGCGCTGCTGGGCGAGCGGTTCGACCTGGCCGCCGTGGCCGAGGTCGGCGGCCTTCCCGAGTCGGTGGCCGGCGACGCGCTGACCCGGCTGGTCCGGCGCGACGTGCTGCGGCCGGTCAACGGCACGGCCACCTTCGCCTTTCGGCACGCGGTGCTGCGCCGGCTGTTCTGCCAGCACCACGACCCACTGCGCCGGATCGAGACGCACCGCAAGGCCCTCGCGCTGTTGGCCGGCCGGGGCGCGCCGCCGGTGGAGCTCGCCCCGCACATCGAGAACTCCCTGGTCCACGTGACCTCGGAGGACCTGGACGTGCTGGTCCGCGCGGCCGACGACTCCGAGCCAAGCGCCGCCGAGCGCTGGCTGCGGGTCGCCCTGTCCACCGGGCTCGACCGCCCGCGGCTACGGCTGGAACTGGCCAAGGTGCTGATTCGCGGCGGGCAGCTGGCCGCCGCCCGGGAGGAGCTGGCCGAGGTGTTGCGGCTGGTCCCGGAACCGGGCGGGCAGCGGCTGCCGGCGGTGGTCGGATCGGCGCTGGCCGAGGCGTTCCTTGGCCGCTATGCCGACGCGAACACGCTGGTCCGGGTCGAGCTGGCCGCGTTGGCTGCGCGTGACAGCCCGATGGTCGTCGACCTGCTCGTCGTCAAGGCGATGATTGGGCTGATGGACGGTGCGCTGCCCACCGACGCCCGGATCGCCGAGGCGCTACGAGTGGCCCGGGGGCTCGGCGACCCGGCTCGGCTGTCGGCCGTGCTGGCCGTGCGGGGGTTGTGCGCCGCCAGCGGCGGCCACGCAGCCGTGGCCAGGGCCGCGCTCGCGGAGAGCGCCGCGTTGATCAACCCGCTGTCCGACGCGCTGGTGATCGAGCACCCCGAGTTCCTGTTGCTGCTGGCCTGGGCGGAAACCCTGCTCGGGTTGTTCTCCCACGCGGAGGGGCACTTCGGCCGGGGCCTGTCGTTGGCACGGGAGCGACCCGCCCCGTTCGTGCACGTGATGTCGCTGATCGGCCTGTCCAGCGACTACCGGCACATCGGCCGGTACGGGGACGCGGTGCGGCTGGCCCGGCAGGCCAAGGAGGCCGCGACCCTGCTCGGTGCCCCGCCCGTCGTCAACCTGGCGATCTCGGTCGAGTCGCTGAGCAGTGCGCTGCTGAGCCGGGAGGCCGGCGCCGGGGGCACGCTGGCCCTCGCCGAGCAGGCGTCCGGAGGCCAGCAGGGCGACAAGCGCCATTGGTTCGGCGTGACCGCCGCGATGTCGTTGGCGCAGGCCGCCGAGATGGACGGCGACCCCCGCCGTTGCATCATGCTGATCACCGACACCGGCGGCGGCGCGGACCTGCCCAACCTGCCGGTCATCCAGCGCCCCAAGTGCTACGAGCTGCTGACCGCCTCGGCGGTGATGGCCGGCGACACGGCGGGCGCGGTGGACTGGGCGCGGCGAGCGGATGCGGCGGCCACCGTGCTGGGCCTGCCCTATCAGCTCGCATGGGCCACGCAGGCGCGGGCCCACGTGCTGCGCGACGCCCGGGACATGGACGCCGCCACCGACACCTATCTGGCCGCTGCCAACGGTTTCGCGTCCATCGGCGCGATCGGCTCGCAGGCGACGGCGCTGGTGTTCGCGGCCCGCTGCGCCGAGGCCGCCGGTCGTGTCGCAGACGCCGAGTCGCTTTTGGTGCTGAGCAAGGACCTGGCCCACAAGTGCGGCGCGACGCGGCTGCACGGCGGGCCCGACGACGTGCCCGGTCCGCTGCGGAAGTGGACTGTGCCGCCGGTCGACGCCGCGCTGTCGGTGCTGACCACACGTGAGCGGGAGATCGCGGGGAACGCCGGCTCCGGCATGACCACCCGGAGCATCGCCAGCCGGCTCTCGCTGAGCCCACGCACGGTGGACGCCCATCTCACCAACATCTACCGCAAGCTCAACGTGCGCTCGCGGGTCGATCTTGCCCGGCTGATCGCCGAGGGTGGTTGACCCGCGTCGCGCGGGCCAAGCACCCCGGAGCCAACCGACTCGCCCCGCCTCTGGTCGGCGCGAGTCGGTCGTCCTTTGTCGACCTCTCAGAGGTCGAGCGCCAGCACGGCCCGGCGCGTCTCTCGCAGGGGCCGGCCCGGCCGGCAACGAATCCGACGAGTACCCGATACCGACCCAGCGCCAGTTTCGATTCGACCAGAAGATCGGCGCATTCCAACCAGGCCGCGTCGAGCCAGGCCCCGATACTGTTCACGATGGGCCCATTGCGAAGGCCAGGCAGCGCGTCTCCACGCCATATGTCCAACGCCGCTGCAACGCCCGCACCGCGGTCTCGTGCCGTCCGGCCCGAATCAGCACGGTGACCAACAGAACCTCCACCTGGCGCGCGCCGACAGTCCAATAGCCGACACCGTCGTGAATGAGCAGCGCACCCATGACTTCGTACCAAACCACTGACTGACAACACGGTCTTCGCCAAAGGGCGGCTGAACTGTAGCAATGAGGTGATGTCTCGGACGGCTTGGCCCTGGCCGGACATCAGGACACGATCACCCAACGCATCTTGCCTGAGTCCTTAGCGGTCCTGCTTACTCGTTGCGGCATTCCTTCATCGACAGTGCTCGGACGAACGCCTCGGGTCAACGGGCTACAACCACCTACCGCAGTCGGCCGGCGGGACCAGCCTCACCTGTTCCTGGCGAAGATCAGTTACCGGGTCAATGATCCGAGACGAGCCACTAGGTAGGTGATTTCTCTGATGTCCCGGCGCGTCGGGACTGTGCCAGACTGAGCGGGCGCTCGTCACGAACTGGGGGGAAACTCATAGCGCAGATCACTCGTCGGCAGCTGCGGCAGGCAAGAGCCCGCCCGCATTTAGGCTGGGGTTGACGCAAAGGCTGACACTTCAACCATGGTTGGCGATGACGCAGTCATCGGAAAGCGTCGACCATATCGTCAACCTCGGCTTGCGACGAGTTGGGTAGACATAGACGCCGGCTGACCTGGGGGGTGGGTAGCGGCTTGTTCGAGCCGGACCCTACCGGGGCGGCGGCCAACCTAGAGCAAACTTGCCGGGAGGCTCGCTTGTTGTCTCGGATGAGAAAACTGATGACTGGCATGTCATCGCTTGCGATCGTCGGACTGGGTGTCGTGTTCGCGCCGGCCGCCTCGGCGGCGACGGCTGAAGTCCCGTCCGCAGGTGTCCATGCGACGTTCACGAGAAGTGCCACGCAGGCCGCGGACGACTACCTGTACTCGTTTCGCAACCACAACAGTCAGCAGTGCGCGGTCGTGCGTGGCACCGCATTGAATGCTCCCGCCGTGCAGACTGGGTGCGATCGCGGCTTCTCTGACCAGTTGTGGAAGTTCCTGCCGAATCCCGACCCCACAGGGTCGGGAACTGCGTATCAGATCTGGAATTACAACAGCGGACAGTGCCTGGTTGTCCGGGGAACCGCGTCGGACGCGCCTGCGGTGCAGACCGGGTGCAATGCGAATTACGCGGACCAGCTGTACGCCATCTACGAGAACGCTGCCGGTGAGCATTATCTTCGGAATATCAACAGCAACATGTGCCTCGTCGTGCGCGGCACTGCTGCCGGTACTCCGTTGTTGCAGACACCGTGCAATCCGACGGCTTATGTCGACCAGCAGTGGGAATTTGTCTGACAGCTGACGTTACGGGGCGGTCCGGCGTGTCCGGGCCGCCCTTGAGCGGTGGACTTGACATCGTGATCGCCGGACATCGGCGCGTTTCTGATCGGTGGTGCGGTCGTCGCTGGGGAGGGTTTTGGCGTCGGCGCACAGCAGGTCGTGTGCCATGCGGTCCTCGACCGCGGGCAGGATAGCGGTGGGAGTGGCCGGATCTCGACGCGGCGGTCGGATCGGGCTTTCTGGTGGCGTTGTTGGTAGCCGGTGGGGTCGGCCGGACGACCGGGGCGGTGGTGCGGCTGCCTAGCGGCTCGTCACGCAACCTTGGCCGGGTAGTGCGTCCACGGTCGGATCAGTAAGTCGGTGGCCTGGGCGCGGGCGTTTCACGCAACTTCGCCAGCGACCAGGTCGCGAACGCGGTGATGCCCAGTCGGCGGGGGACGTCCGGGCGATCAGGCAGATCCGCTCACGGATCTGCTCACCGATCGTCTTCGGTCGTCCCCCGTTCCGTTTTGGGTCTAGCGCGTCGAACCCCCGCTCGGTGAACGCGTGGTCACTCGCCGCAGCTTGCGGCCTTCCACCATCGACAGGGCTCGGACGAACACCTCGGGTGGACGAGCCACTAGCTCGGGCGGGAGGCGCGGCGGAAGGAGCGGCGGAGCTGGATGATGCGGCCGTAGCCGGGGATGGCGACGAGCAGGACGCCGCAGATGGCGGCCAGCAGGAGGGCGACGCCGAGGGGGAACTGGCCGCCCCAGCCGAAGAAGTAGATGGTCACGTAGGTGTTGTTCTGCACGATGAACACGAGCAGCAGCAACAGCACGACGGCGGCGATGACGATGCCGGTCCACAGGCCGCTGATGCGGGTGCGTTTGATGCGGACGGGCTGAGCGGCCGGCGGTTCCCGCTCGGCGACCGACGGCCTGGTGACCGACTGTTCAACCACCGAGGGGTCGGTCGAGGGCTCGACCGCGGCCGACGGGCCGGTGGGTTCGATGACACCGCCGCCGCCGGGGACGGCGCCGCCGGGCATGGCGGGGACGGCCGGGGTCTCGGGCACGGCGTCACGCATGGGCGGGACCTCGGGCACATCGCGTTCGGCGGCGGCGCCGCGCTTCGGCTCGGTCATGGAGGCCACCTCTTCGCAGGAGTTCGTCCCCTAGTTTGCCCCCCTTTGGTACCCGCGAACCGCCGGCGCCGCGCGTCGAACCTAGCCCGTTCGGGTGTCGTAGACGGTCAAACTGCTCACGACCCGGTTCCGGCCGGCCCGCTTGGCCCGGTAGAGGGCGGTGTCGGCGGCGTGCACGAGCCCGTCGACGCCGGAGGCGGCATCGGGGTACACAGCGACGCCGATGGAGGCCGACAGCGCGGACAGCGTGGTGTCGCAGGAGGGCAGCGGCACCCGCAGCTGGCTGATGGCCCGCCGGATGCGCTCGGCGATGGCCAGCACGTCGCCGTCACGAAGGCCGGGCAGCAGCACGACGAACTCCTCGCCGCCGAACCGGCCGACGGAGTCGTAGTCCCGCACGGACCGCCGCACGGTGCCGGCGACGGCCTTGAGCACCTCGTCCCCGGCGAGGTGCCCGTAGGTGTCGTTGACCCGCTTGAAGTGGTCGAGGTCGACCATCAGCACCCCGAACGGCGAGCCGCGGGTCAGCTCCTTGCTGGCCAGGTCCTGCCAGGTGGTGACGTTGAGCAGGCCGGTCTTCTGGTCCTTGGTGGCCAGCTCCTCCAGGTGTTTGACCAGCACGCTGCGGTGCAGCACGAACAGCGGCACGAACAGGAACAGCAGCGCGAACGGCTGGTAGACCAGCACCAGCCCGATCACCGCCCCGATGCAGATGGTGGCCAGCTCCAGGGCGTTGTCGTCGGCCGAGCCGATCAGGTCCCGCAGCGGCCGCCGGCCGGCGTCGACCCGGAGGCTGACGGCGATGAGCACGCCGTCGACGGCGAAGAACACCACGGCCGCGGCCAGCACGACCCCGATGGACACGGCATCGAGGGCGGTCGCGCGGGTCAGCACCGGGACGCCCCCCGCGTCCAGCACCAGCCGTGCCGCCCAGGCCGCCAGCACCATCGCGGCGGCGTTCATCACCTGACGGTGCGGGTAGCTGCGCTGCACCCGGTAGCTGCGCAGCACGACGTGCGCCGACACGAGGCCGGTCAGCACCGCCACCCAGGACATCGGCAGCGTCAGCACGGCCGCGAACACCCACACGGACACCATGTTGATGTGCACGGATCCGCTCATCACCCGGCGCAGCCGCTCGATTCGCCGGGACGCCTCGCCCTGCACGAATGCGGCGACGGCCAGGGCCGCCGCGGCCACCACCGGCAGATCGGCGCCGCCGGGTCGGGCGAACGCGGCGGCGATCACCGCCAATGCGCCGAGATCTACCGCAAGCACATACCAGATCGAGATCGCCGGCCGCCCCCACAACGGCCATTTTTCGATTCTTGCCAACCCAAGGTCATCTTGTCGTATGCTCGCCATGGCTCTCCCCCCACGGTTTCCATGGAGTATGCGGGAAGCTGCGGAGTGTGTTCTGGAAACGGATCAGGACCACCCGGCTAGCGCAACGGAGGTCGGACAATGCGTGGTAGGACAACCTGATCAGATCAAGGTGATCCATCGAACGGGGTCGGCGGCGGTCCGCCAATCGTCGCCGACCGTGTTCACCACCTAGCCGGTCAGCTGCACGGCCAGTTGCGCGGGATCGGCGACCCGGCGCCATGCCAATGCCAGTCCGGCGGCCAGCACGACGCCGATGCACCCGACGATCGCCATTCCACCGGCCGGCGTGAACACCTGAGCGAAAGCGCCCGCGACAAGTGCGCCGACGCCTTGCACGGACTGGATGACCGCGGACGCGAATCCCATTCCCTGGGCGCGCACCGAATTGGGCAGCAAACGGGACGCGGTGGTCATCGCTTGAATGGTGTAAATCGTTGCGGCGGCCCCGCTGCACGCGAACAACACCATGGACAGCACCAGGTTGGGGTACAGCGCGCAGGCCGCGATCGGTGCCCCGGCGGCCACCCCGAGCCAGCCCACCGACCGCAGCCGGGCCACCTCGGACAGCCGCTCGAACAGCAGCGAGCCGACGACGGCGCCGATCGGGTCGGCGGCCATCAGCAGGCCCACCGCCACCGGCCCCATGCCCAACTGCTTGGCGTACGGCGCGCCCAGTGCCTCGGGTGCGATGTAGAACAGGGCCAGCGCGCCGATGCCCAGCAGGATGCGGGTCCGCGGGTCACGCCAGATCACCGTGAATCCGTGCAGCATCGAGGTCGGCTCGGCCTGCTCGGATCGCACCGCCGGCCGTCGGCGGATCCCTGTCCACAGCAGCAACGCCGACACCACGAACGTCAGCGAGTCGACGGCCAGCCCCAGGTAGGGGTTCAGCACGGCGATCAGCAGCCCACCGCCGGCGAAGCCGGCCAGCTGCGCCGAGTAGGTCGTCACGTTGCGCAGCGACATCGCCGTGACGTAGCGCTGGCCGCCGAGCAGGTCCGGCAGGATCGCCAGCTGCGCGGCGTTGAACGGCCCGGTGGCCAGCACCGACACCGCCAGCAGCACGCACAGCGCCGGCAGCGGCACCCCGGGCACGGCCATCGCGGCGACCAGCACCGCCTGCACGACGTTGGCCGCGACCATCACCTCACGCCGCGGGAACCGATCCCCCAGGCTGGACAGGAAGATCCCGCCCAGCAGCGTCGGCACGTAGGTCAGGGCGAAGGTCAGGCCGGTCAGCACGGCCGAGTCGGTGGTGGTGAAGACGAGCACCGCCAGCGCCACCCTGGCCACCTGGTCGCCCAGGGTGGACAGCAGCTCGGCCAGCCAGAGCGCCCGGAACTCGCCGGTTCGGAGCACGGTCGCGAAGGTGACCCGCTCGGGTTCGGCATCCATGATCAAGTTGTCCCCCGTAACCGGCGCTCCCCAGCACCGATCTCACGAGGGTAGCGGGATCGTCACGTTGCGTACCGGTTTTCGGCGAGGTCACGCGTGCCCGTTGAGGCCATCTCGTGGCCCAGTCGGCGCAGGACATCGGCCACATCGGCGTCGGCGTGCCGGCAGGCCGCCTCGAACACCGCCAGCCGTGCCTCGTACCCCAGGTCGTCGTACGGCTCGACGTCCTCGGCCAGCCGGTGCACGGCGTCGGCCTTGTCGAACACGATGCGCTCCACCGCGTCGCAAGCCACCCGCAGGCTGTCGGCGAAGCCGCCGATGCGCTGCCACACCGCCCGCTGCCACGGGTCGTGCCGCGCGTCGAGCATGTCCGAACAGAGCGACTCCAGGCGTTCGGCGTCGGCCCGTAACTCGGCGAGCGGGATGTCGCGCTGCGTGTCGTAGCGGGAGCCGATCTCCTCGTCGAAATCGAACTGCCCGTGACGGCGCCGGGCGTGCTCCGGGCCGTGCCGGCGGAAGTACTCCAGCCCGGACGCCCCAGCGTCCAGTATCGATGTCGACGAGGGCTCACCCGCGCTGCCGAACACCTCCAGCCGCGCCGCCAACTCCGCCAGGTAACCGGTGCGAACGTTTGTCGTGTCACAGCGTGCCAACAGCTGGGCCAGCTCGGCCCGCGAATCCCCGATTCGCTCGTCGAAGGCCACGCGCATGCGCAGCGAAGCGTCGTCCATGAGCGAGCCCCCCACCGTGATCGTGCCGCGTAAACCATGGCATGACGCGCGGGCAGCTGGTAGGACCTTTCAGGCATGTCCAAAAGGTTCCGCGCGGGCAACCCGGGACCGGATGCGACCATCTCAAGGGGAGGGGGTGGACGATGACCGGCACGCTGCGCCTGCACTTCACGGCCGAGGATCTGCTGCGCACGAGGGTGTTGACCGAGCCCGATCCCCTGTGGGAGCTGGTGCTGAGCGTCCATCACCTCTCCCCGGGCGGCGAGCCGGACCGGCACGCGGCGTGGCGGCGAGAGGTCCGACCTCGACTGTCCGAGGCCGAGTCGGCGCACGCGGTCGGGCTGCTGCGGCGGCTGATCCCCCGGCGCGGCAACTTTCCCGACTTCCTGACGCCCTTGCCCACATCGGACGGCATCGACGGCGCGTTCGACGTAATACGGTCTACGCCGAGATCCCGCCTCGCGCTGGACATGAGTCCGGCTCGGCTGCGCCGCGTCGAGGCCTCCCGCTTCGGTCACGGCCTGGCCGCCGGCCACACCGAACCGATGACCGACCTGGTCGGCGCGTTGCGGCGCTACTACGACGCGGCGATCGCGCCGGTGTGGGACGAGGTCGGCGAGATTGTCCGCGCCGACGGCGAATCCCGGGTCCGTGAGCTGCTGGACGACGGTCTGGGCGGCATGTTCGCCCGGCTCGGGCCGTCTTTTCGCTGGCGCTGGCCGTGGTTGGAGACGGACTATCCCCGCACGCACGAGATCCGCCTGGGCGGCCGCGGGGTGACGCTGGTGCCGTCGTTCTTCTGCGTCGGCGCTCCCGTCACGCTGATCGACGAGGAACTGCCGCCCATGCTGGTGTTTCCGGCTCGGCCGCTGCGCCGCGACCCGGCGGCCGAGGAGCGCGCGCTGTTCCATCTCACCCAGGTCATCGGCCGCACGCGGGCCCGGATCCTGGTCGCGCTGCGCACGCCGCGGTCCACGTCGGAGCTGGCCGGGACCATCGGCATGTCGTTGGCTTCGGCCAGCCAGCAGGTCACTTTGCTGCGCAACGCGGGCTTCGTGGTGAGCCGCCGACACGGACAGGCAGTGCGGCACTCCGTCACCCGAAAGGGTAAAGCATTGCTGGAGTCGAACTAACGAAACCGCCCGGCGGTACGACTATGCGTAGGTCCGAACGACAACCGTCGGGAGCGAGATGACCCACGTGGTCGACGACGCCGTGGAGACCGGGTCGCTGTCAGCGCAGGCCGAGGCCGCCGCGTTGGAGGGTGACCTGGACACCGCTTCCCTGCTGGCCGACCGGGCGATCCTCGACGGGGACCGGCACGGCGCGGAGGTCGCGGCGGCGGTGCTGGCGCAGCGCGGCATGCTGGCCGACAGCGTCGCCCTGTACCGGTGGGCGGAGAGTGTGGACGGTGGCCGCTCGGGTTTCGCCGTCGCGGCGCTGTTGGGCATCGGCGACCTGGCACAGGCCAGAGAGCAGCTGTCCGCCTTCGACGACGCCGTGCGGACGCCCACTTCGCTGTCCACTGTCGAATCCCTTGTGGCCCACGCGTTGAGCGAGTCGGTGACGGGATCGGCCGTGGCGGCGCTGTCGCAGCTCGTGCAGGCCTCGGCGGTGCTGGAACCCCATGCCGGCAAGGTGTTGCTGCCGGACACCCCGGCCGCGCTGGCCTGCCTGATCGCCCTGCACCTGGGGCAGCTGGACATGGCGGAATCGGCCGTCGGCGACGATTCCATGCGGCATGCCCTGCTCCGGGCCTGGATTTCGTTGCAGCGCGGCGATCTTGCCGCGGCCGACGTGCCGGGGCACTGCGCCCGTCCCCGTGACGAGCTGTTCGCGGCGGCGATCACGATCGGCGTGGCCCGGCGGCGTTCCGACCTGGCCGGACTGTTGGACGCGTGGCCACGGGCCCGTGACGCCGTGATCGCACACCCGGTGGACCTGTTCGTGTTGCAGCCGCTGGGCGAGATCGCCGTCGCGGCGGCGCGGTTGCATGAGGACGAGTGGTTGGCGCCGCGGCTGGCCGAGGCCGACGGGCTGCTGGAGCGGCTGGGGCGGCCGGCGCTGTGGTCGGTGCCGCTGCACTGGTTCGCGTTGCAGGCCGCTGTGGCGGCGGAGTCGCCGTCCGCGGCGGCACGGCACGCTGCCGCGCTGTCCACCATGGCCCGCACCTCCCGCTACGCGGCGGCGCTGGCCGGGTGCGCCCGCGCCTGGCTGCGGGTGCTGGCCGGAGACGTGCAGGTGGAGCCGGTGGTGGCTGCCGCCCGTGAGCTACGGGCGGTCGGCTTGGGCTGGGACGGCGCCCGGCTCGCCGGGCAGGCCGCCATCCGCACCGCCGACCGCACGGAGATGACCACCCTGCTGACCTGCGCCCGGGCCCTGCACGGGGCCCCGCACAGCGCCGAGGACTCGCCCGCGCCGCAGCTGTCGGCCCGGGAGATCGAGGTGGCGGAGCTGCTGGTCGGCGGCATGACGTACAAGCAGATCGGGGAACGCCTGTTCATCTCGGCCAAGACCGTGGAGCACCACGTGGCCCGGATCCGGCAGCGCCTCGGCTCGAACTCCCGCCGCGAGCTGCTGGTCCGGCTCCGGGCCCTCGTGGCCGGGAGCTAGCTGACCAGGGCGAAGCTGGCGTAGTGGTCGGCCTCGGCGTGCCGGCCGCCGGCCCCGACATGCGGGCTGACCTCGGCCCCGACCCAGCCCTGGAACACGCCCGCGTCGTCGAGCACCTGGAGCATGGGCCGGACGTGGCTGTTGGCCAGGTAGCACTTCCCGTAGGCCAGGCACTCGCAGTAGAACTCGTAGCTGTCGCGGCGGCCGCCCAGGATGCCGGTCATGGAGTAGAACCGCCGGTCGCCGGTGTCCTTGATCTTCTGGACGCAGGCGTCGTGGTTGGCGTCCTTGGGACAGCAGGAGTTGGCGTCGCAGCCGGCGTTGTACTGCACGAAGCCGAGGCAGGAGGCATCGTCGCAGGCGTTCCAGGTCGGGCCCACGGTGAGCGCGCCGGCGTGGCCCCGGGCCCAGGTGGCGACCTGGTCGGAGTTCCAGCCCTGGCCCTCCAGCACGTACGGCCGCTCGGCGCCGTGGATGGTGGTCATGGAGGCCTTGGCCGCCAGGGAGGCGTTGCTGCCGTAGCCGATGCCGGTGGTCAGGCCGTAGGTGTTGGCCGTCAGGGCGAGACGGCCGAGGCCGGTTCGGGGCTGGGAGACGGCCCAGGTCTCGCCTAAGTCGATCTTCCCCGACACGCCGTTGACCGTGCTGTCGGTCCAGGTCACGATGACCTGGCCGGCCGTGGCGTCGTAGGCGTAGGTGCCGGTGTAGTGGCCGTTGGGCTCGCCGGTGAAGCCCGCGCCGGTGCGGATGGCGCAGTTGTTCTTCGGGTTGGTGCCGGGATGCCACTGGCCGCAGTAGTAGACGTCGCCGCTGTTCACCGGGATCGGATAGTCCTGCTGTTTCCACAGCCAGAAGTCGTGCTTGACGAACTTGCTGGCCGGGTCGAACACCAGGTAGCCCAGGCGCATCGAGTTGGTGTGGTCGGCCGACGGTGTGAAGGACGCCAGGCTCACCACCCAGTTCTGCTTGCCCAGCGGCGATGCCGCCGCCTGGGCCACGCCGGTCGTCGAGGCGAGCACGAACAGGACGACAGCCCCGATTGCCGCCAAGCGGCGGAAAACCCCCATCTGCATGGCGGCATGCTAGCTGGGACGGTCGGCCGTGTGCGGGCTTTCGCCGCAGTGGTCACGACAACTCGGCGGCCATGCCCTCGCAGGTGCGGACGACGACCCGGGCCACGTCCACGGTCGCCTTGCGTGACAACGGGTTCTCGGCCTGGCGCTGCCAGCGGGCCAAGGCGTCGAGGACCGCGGCCCGTTGGTCGTCCTCGTTCACGTTCGGGGCCAGGCCCAGGCGGGACCAGGCCTGCGCGCCGCCGGCCCCGAGCAGCCGCTCGGCCTCATCCATGGCGTGATCGCTGAGGTCGGTCACGCCGGAACGCAGTGCGCCGAGGACGCGGAGCTCGGTGAACTCGTGCGCGCCGGCCAGGATCCGCTCGACCTCGTCTCGCAGGATTTCGGTACCCGGACGGGAGTCCTTGCGCAGCAAGGCATCCACCGCCAGCAGGGCGGAGCGGGACTTGAGCAGGTCGCGGCGCTGCGTGAACTGGGCGGCGAACACCGCCCGCAGCTCGTCGATGCCGCTGCGCCGGGTGAGCTCGGCGGCGAGATGCCCGGGATCGTTGAAGCCCTGGCGGATCAGTGCCAGCGACAGCCGCACGCCGAACAGCCCGAACCGTTCCAGCAGCGCGAAACCGTCCGTGTACTGGATGAACCGGTCGGCCGACAGCAGCGCCGACTCGACCTCGGCCCGCGGCGTCGCGGCGATCCGGGCCAGCGCGTCGAATTCCTGCTGGTGCAACGATCGCGCGGTCTCGGCCAGCAGCCCGGCCACCGGCACGACGCCTTGGCAGAGGCGTCGCAGGCGCGGATCGGACCGGTAGCGGCGGGCGATCTTGCTGGCCGACATCAGGGCGTCCACCCGGCCGACACCGATCTCGTCCGCTCTGGACAGCACGGCGATCGTGTTCACCGGGTTGGCCCGGGCGATTCCGTTGTCGTGGAAGGACTCCAGCAGACGCAGGTCCGCACTGTGCAGGTGCCGCATCAGGTAGACGACCGCGTCGGCCTCGCTGGGCTCGTCGTCCGGAACGAGAAAACCGTTGGCGCGCGCGGAAACGTCCGTCGACAGCGAGGCGATGCCGGGCGTGTCGATGAGGATGGTGTCCGACAGCCCGCGTGACGGCCAGTCCACCACCAGCCGCTCGACGTGGGCGGGATTGAGGCCCTCCAGGTCGATGCGCAGGGCCCCGTCCTCGCGGTCGATGCGCAGCTGCCTCGGGCCGCCGCCCAGCGGATGCGCGCAGACCCGGGGCCGGTGCCCCTGCCGGTACCAGGTGACGATGCGGGTGCACTCCCCCGCGTCCGTCGGCGCCAGCCGCTCCCCCACCAACGCGTTGAGCAGCGTCGACTTGCCCGCCTTGACCTGGCCGGCGATCGCCACCCGCAGCGGCCCGTCCAGCCGGTCCAGGTGCTCACGGAGCGACTGCGCGATCTCCGGTGTCTCCCGGAAAACCTCGACAGCGTCCCGAAGAAGGGTGCGAACCTGCCCGCCCAGCCGGCTCATCGGGCCAGCTCCAGGGCCAGGCCCGCCAGGTGGTCGACCCGGGACAGCTCCGCCGTGACGTCCTTGATCCGCCCGTCCCGGCTGCCGGAATCGGCCTTCAAGGCCTGCTGGGCCGCGCTCAGCGCCTCCTGCACCGACCGGGACAGCTCCTGCGCGTGGGCGGTGAAGTGGTCCCGCAGCGTCCGCTGGAGTTCACGCAGCAGGTCGCGGGATTCCTTGCCCACCTGGAAGATCAGGTCGTCGACGAATCTCCGGGCCGCCGACTTGGCCTCGCTCTGGCGTCGTTGCAGCATGCGTTTGCGCTCGTCCTTCACGGTCTTGCGGCCCAGCAAAAGGCCGGCCGCCACCGACACCGGGTTGAGCAGGGTGAGGCCGGCGACCGTGCTCAGCATGCCGATCATGATCGTGCCGCCGTAGCCGCCGCGCATGCCGGTGATCACCTTCTGGCCGATGCCGAAGCGCTCGCCGACCGGCATCTCGAAGCTGCTGGACGCGGTCGGGGCGTGGAAGCTCAGTCGGGCAGGGCCTGTTTCGCCGGCGTCGCCGAAGTGCTTCGGTCACCTGCCGGGCCAGCCACTGCGCCCGCTGGTGCGTCCACACGAAGTTGGCCGACGCCGCGGCCGCACCCCGCTGGTGCAGCCACAGCGTGAACTCTTCGTCCACAGTGGCCGGATCGACGGTCTCCAGCTCCTCCTCGGCCTCCCGCAACAGATGTCGCATGCGGTCGCGCAGGTCGTAGTCGATGTCGGCGATCAGGTCGCTGACGCCGTCGTTGAGGGTCTGCTGCCAGCGCGCGGAACGCTCCTTCAACGCGTCGACACGGCCGCGGGCCCGGGTCAGCTCGGCGATGAGATCCTCGGCGTGGTTGGGATCCCGGTACGCGGCCAGCTCGGCCTGCATCGACGCCGACAGCTGGGTGGTCACCGACAGCACGTCGTTGGCCACCGAACGATCGGCGAGTGCCGCCGCCTGGGCGAGAATGTCGTGGCGCAGCCGGTGGATCAGCTCGGGGAAGCCGGACTCGTCGTTCAGCTGCGCGTCCTGGGCCCGGATGGCGTGCTGCCGCAAGGTGGACGAGACGGGGATCAGATCGGCGTCCACGTCGGCGGCGGCGAGATGCCCCCGGTTCAGCTCGGCGATCCGCCGCCACTGCGGGTAGAGGTCCGTCTTCGTCAGTACACACAGGACAGTCGGGCACATCTTCATGGCCTGCCGCAGGAAGTCCAGCTCCGGCCCGGTGTACTCCTGGGCCGCGTCGGACACCAGGATCACGGCGTCGGCGGTGGGCAGCACGGCCATGGTGCTGGCGCCGTGGGCCGAGTCGAGGCCGCCCACTCCCGGCGTGTCGACCAGGCAGAGGCCGCCGGACAGCACGGTGCGGGGAACCCGACCTCCGCGTAGCGCAGTCGCTCGCGGTTGCCGGGGTTCCCCGCTTCCGAGACGTGCTGGGCGAGCTGGTCGATCGGCACCTGACGCCGCTGGTGCTCGTCGTCGCCGACCAGCACCACCGACGGCTCCGGGGCGTAGCGGACCAGCGTGGGCACCGCCGTGGCCAGGTCGTCGTCGACCGGGCACACCGGGGCGTCCACCAGGGAGTTGACCAGCAAGCTCTTGCCCTGCTTGAACTCGCCGACCACCAGGACCCGGACCTCCGGGTCGAGCAGGCGGCGGCGCGCCACCGCCAACCGCTCGCCGAGATCTTCCCTGCGGTAGGCCGCGGTGGCCCTGATCGCGAGGTCAAGCAGCTCGGCGGCGGTCGGCGGCATGGTGGCGGCTCCCGATCAGATGTGGATGAGGTTGTGGTCGACCTCGTTGTTGGAGGCGATGTCGTTGTTCGACGCGACATCCGTGTCGTTGTGCGAGTCCAGCTCGGTCAGGCTGTGGTCGTGCGAGTCGTTGCCCGAGCCGATGGCCGTGTTGTTGTCGGAGGCGATGTCGTCGTGCGAGTCGTTCCCGGAGCCGATCGCCGTGTTGACGTCGTCGTGGGAGTCGTCGTGCGAGTCGTTGCCGGAGTCGACCGCGGTGTTGTCGTGCGAGTCGTTCCCGGAGCCGACGGCCGTGTTGTCGTGCGAGTCGTCGTGCGAGTCGTTGCCGGAGCCGATCGCCGTGTTGTCGTGCGAGTCGTTCCCGGAGCCGACGGCCGTGTTGTCGTGCGAGTCGTTGCCCGACCCGACCGCGGTGTTGTTGTGCGAGTCGTTGTGGCTGTCGGTGCTGTTGTGGCTGTCGGTCGTGTTGTGCGAGTCGGTCTGGCTCAGGCTGCTGCCGTTGGTCGCCGTGGCCACGTCGCCGCTGCCGTAGGCGTGCACGTCAGTGGAGTTGTCGTCGTTGGAGCCCGTGGCGCTACCTCCCACGGCCACCGCGCCGCCGTGGTCGGCCGTCAGGTCGCCGTTCTGCACCTCGTTGCCGTTGCCGACGACGTTGTGGTCGCCCGTGGTGACCACGGAGTGGTTGTCGAAGCTCTGGAAGACGTCGCGGGCCCACACGTTCTGGTTCACCGAGTTGTCGACCACGGTGTTGTGGCTGTCCACCGAGTACGAGTAGTTCTGCGTGATGTAGCGGATCTGCTCGATGGCGTGCTCCATGCCGCCGCCACCGTGCACCGGCGGGGGCGGCGGCGGGGTCACCACGTGGCTCGGGCCGCCGGCGTCGTAGGTTCTGTCGAACGACTGCGCGGCGTCGATGACCAGGGGCATCGCGTCGTGCACGTCGGCGGCGCACAGGTGGTTGAAGCCGTGGTCGTTGAGCACCTGCTGCGGGTTGGACTCGAAATGGTCGCGGGCGCTCTGGTCGCCCAGCAGCTCCATGATGAAGTCCAGCAAGCTGATTCCGGTCGCCATGGGAATCTCCTCCTCGGTCGGCGAGTTGCCATGACGCTAGGTAGCGATCAGCCGTGGGGGCATCGGGTGGCGGCCCCCGTCTCGTTTCCCCGGTGTTGGGGGATCGGATACGGGGGTCGATTGGGGGATTATTGGGGGTTTTCGGCGCTAATGACCACCCAGAGTGTCGCGATGAGTCTCCCGTGGGCTATCTGTTGGGATTGGACCTGGGCACGACATTCACCGCGGCCGCCATACGCCGAGGTGGTGGGCCCCCGGAAATGGTCACCCTTGGTAACAGAAGTACGTGCATGCCCTCGGTGCTGTACATCGGCCGCGACGGCTCCGTGCTGGTCGGCGACGCCGCCGAGCGGCGGTCCGCGGCCGATCCGTCCGGGGTGGCACGCGAGTTCAAGCGGCGGATCGGCGACGTCACGCCGATGCTGCTCGGCGACGGCGGGCACACCGCCCACGAGCTGACCGCGCGGCTGGCCCGCTGGGTCGTCGACCTCGTACGGTCACGAGAGGGCGGCGAACCCGAGCAAGTCTCGATCACGCACCCGGCCGGCTGGGGCGGCCACAAGACCGCGCTGCTGGGCACCGCGCTGGCCGAGTACGGCCTCGGCGACTCGCTGCTGCTCAGCGAGCCGGCCGCCGCCGCCATCGCCTACGCCTCGACCGAGCGGCTCGCGCCCGGCGCGGCCATCGGCGTCTACGACCTCGGCGGCGGCACCGTGGACACGGCCGTGCTGCGCAAGGACGCCATCGGCTCGTTCGAGCTGCTCGGCGAGCCCGCCGGCGACGACCACCTCGGCGGCGTCGACTTCGACGAGCTGCTGTTCGAGCGGATCCGCAACCAGTTCCCCGAGCTCATGACCGGCCTGTCGGCCGACGACCCGCTCGCCGTGAGCGCGGTCGGCCGGCTGCGGCGGGAGATCACCGAGGCCAAGGAGGCCCTCTCGCTGGACACCGAGGCCGTGATCCCCGTGCTGCTGCCGTCCGGGCAGCGGCAGGCGCGGCTGATCCGGGCCGAGTTCGAGGCGATGATCCGGGCCGCGCTGGAGGAGACCGTCGACCTGCTGCGGCGGACCATCCGCTCGGCCGGCCTGACCGAAGCCGACCTGGCGGCGGTGCTGCTCGTCGGCGGTTCGTCGCGGATTCCGCTGGTCACCGAGCTGCTGTCGGCCGGGTTGGGGCGTCCCGTGGCCGTCGACGCCGATCCCAAGGCCACCGTCGCCATCGGGGCCGTGTTGTCGGCGTCGCTGGACAACGTCGTCGAGCCCGTGCCGGCGATCGTCGCGATGACCGCGCCGCCGGCTCGGCCGACCGAACCCGAGATCCCGCTGCACCTGGTCACTCCGGCACCCCGGCCGTCGCGGTTCGTCCGGCCCCGGATGTTCGCCGGCGCCGCCGGGTTGGCTCTGGTCGCGATGGCCAGCAGCGCCTTGGTGTACAGCGCCCAGACCGCCGACCCCGGCGCCCCGGCGCAGGCCGCGACCCCCGGCACCACGCCGTCCGTCGCCCAGCCGCCCGCCGGCGGCGCCAGCGGCACGAACGCCGCCGCGCACAAGCCGTCCAAGACGACCACTCACAGCACGTCGACGTCCAAGACCTCCGGCAGCAACGCCACCAGCACCTCCGGCGCGGCGCCGACCACCTCCCCCGCCTCGGACACCAGCGTCCAGGACCGGGCCGGTGCGCCGATGATCGGACCTCCCCCGGACGACAGCACGTCCTCCTCGGACGCCCCGCCGCCGACCACCACCACCGTGGACACGCCGCCGCCGTCGACCAGCGCCGCCGCGCCGCGCAACAACCCGCCGCCCGACGACACGCCCCCCGCCACGATCGTCACCTCGGCCCCCGCCGACACCACGACGTCGGTCATCGCCTCAACCACCGACCCCGGCCCCACGACGACCTGACGCTCACGCTCCACACCCGCTCACCGTCCACACCCACCCGCTCTCCACCCCCGCAAACGCCACATGTGCGCCACAGTCCGCACTGGGCGCCACATGTGGACCACATGTGGCGGGAAAACGAGGTGGGGTGGGTGGGTTGGGTGGTGGGGTGGGCGAGGTCAGAGCTCGTCCACCTCTTCGGGGGCTTCGTAGATGGGCTCCGTGGCGCCGTAGACCGTGTGGATCTCCACCGAGCCCAGGCCGATCGTCACCAGGAACTCGCGCACCTGGGGCTCGGTCGCGCCGCCGAAGATCAGATGTGTTGTCCAGGCCGGGCGGTCCGGCCGCTCCTCGAACTGGATGTAGTGCAGCAGTCCGTGCGGCACCTCGCCGCGCTCGATGACCTGCTCCGGCCGGCCCCACTCGGCCATCAGCAGCTCCGTGTACTGGCCGCCGCCCGAGCCCAGCTGTGCGAACAGCACGGGATCGAGCAGTTTCACCTGCGGTTGTTCGCCGTTCCACGACGCTAACTCCGACACCTCGACATCATGGGCGTGAGAGGGTGGGAAAGCAAAGATCACTTGTGATGGGAGTGCGCCGTGGATCTGCTGCGACTGGACCGGGAGGACGCCGGCCTGGCCGTGCTGACCGTCGACGCGCCGCCGCTGAACCTCTACACCGCTGACATGCAGGCCGAACTCCTCGACGCCATCGGGCAGATCGAGGCCATGCGGCCGCGGGCGCTGTTGATCAGGGCCGTCGGGCGGGTGGTGACCGGCGGCGTCGACGTTGCCCTTTTCGACGCACAACCCTCGGCCGCCGCGGCCAAGGAGGCGTTCGACGAGATGCTGACGATCCCCGACCGGATCGCGGCGCTGCCGTTCCCGACTGTGTTCGCCGCGCACGCTCTGTGTCTGACCTGGGCGTTCGAGATCGCCGTGGCCTGCGATGTGCTGCTGGCGGCCGAGCGGGCCAAGTTCGGCTTGGTGGAGAACGTCATCGGGCTGACGCCGACCATGGGCGGCACGCAGCGGCTGGCCGCGCGGGCCGGGGTCGGGCGGGCCAAGGAGTTCGTGATGACCGGCGACCGCTACGACGCGGCGACGCTGGAGCGGTGGAACGTCGTCAACCGGGTGCTGCCGGATGACGGATTCGACGACGCCGCGCTGGCCTACGCCCGGCGGCTCGCGGCCGGGCCGACCAAGGCCCACGCGGCGACCAAGCAGGTGTTGCGACACTTCGAGCACGGCGGCGTTCCCGAGGCGAACGAGCACGTCACCGCCATCGCCGCCGAGCTGTTCGACACCGAGGACCTGCGCGGGGCCGTGCGCTCGTTCCTGACCGACGGTCCCGGCAAGGCCACTTTCTCAGGCCATTGACAGGTTCTCCGGGAACCTTCCCTCCATTGCAGACCGTTTACCTGGTGTTGGTGAACGGAGGAGGTGGCGGGAATGGGTTCCGGAGTGGTCGTCAGCGCGGTCGACGAGGCCGTCAAGGCCCACCACGACGGCGCCGACGGCCGTGCCCTGGCCGACCGGATGCGCCTCGCCGCGCATCCGGCCCTGGCCGGCATTCTGTTGCCTCCCAAGGACTGCCGACCCATCCCGGTCGGCGACCGGTGGGTCAGCGTGTGGCCGCTCGGCGCTCCCGTCGCCGACGACGAGGCCGCCGCGCCGTGGGCCGAGGCCGGCGGCAAAACTGGCCCGCCTGCACCGCGTCGACCCGTCCCGCCTCGGCCACATCCCCGCCGCCGGCACCCCCGCCCGGCTGTCCGGGGCCATCGCCCGATTACGCGGAAACCCTTCCGCCGCACCGGTTCTCGCCGCGTGGGACACCGTCCGGCCGTTGGAGCCCGGCTACCACCTCGTGCACGGCGACTGGCACCTCGGGCAGCTCGTCCGCTACCGGGGCCGGTGGCTGCTGATCGACGTCGACGATCTCGGGCTCGGGGATCCCGCCTGGGACCTCGGCCGCATCGCCGCCGGCTACGCCATCGGGGCCCTGCCCGAGCACGGCTGGCAGCGCTTCCTCGCCGGCTACCGCGCCGGTCACGGCCCCGCCATCGCCCTGTCCGGCGATCCCTGGCCCGTTCTCGAACCCATCGCCCGCGCCTTCGTCGTCTACACCGCCGCTTGCGCGTTGCTCGCCGACCGCCCCCTCGACGACGTGGACCGGGCCCTGCTCGCCGCGTGCCGCCGAATGACCGAAACCGAGGAGACCAGATGAACTGCCCCAAGTGCCCCGGCTCCATGCGCAGCTACGAGCGCAACGGCGTGCATGTCGAGCAGTGCGACACCTGCCGCGGCATCTTCCTTGACCACGGCGAGCTTGAGGCCCTCACCCGCGCCGAGGCCCAGTGGTCCAACAACCAGCAGCGGTACGCCAACCAGCCGCCCCAGCAGCACTACGCCCCCGGCCCCGGCTACGGCGGCGGCCACCACAACGGCCCCGGCTGGGGCGACCGCCGTCAACGCAAGGGCGGCTTCGGCCGGTTTCCTGTCTCCTCCTGACGACGGTGTCGCACACTTGGGGTACTGGCGATAGAGATAAAGCAACGTCAGTGCTTACGCTGATAACCTGCTAGAAAGACGGAATTAAAGCTAGGAGTCGCGCGCCGCTGGCAGGACGACACAATGAGCGATACCCTTGGGAAGGGGTAGAAAAATGACAGCTTTAAGTTACTAAGGGCGCGGCGGACTGCCTAAGACATACCTCCCATTGACCCTTGAGACATCAGCCGCTCCCAGCCGCGCCGGCGTCAGTCGAGGAAGCGCTCGGCGACGGTCTCGCCGTGGAAGGTCTGGCCGGTGGGCGTGAAGCCCAGTCCCAGGTAGAACTGCTCGGGTCCGTCCGGGTCGGGCACCCAGAGCACGGTGATCCGGTTCTGCCCGCGGCGCCGGGCCTCGGCGCAGAACTGCTCGACGGCGAACCGCCCGTACCCGCTGCGCTGGTGACCGGCGGCCACGTTGAGCCGCCAGATGCCGCAGCGGAAGAAGTCGAACGGGGCAGCGGGGTCGAAGCAGCCCATGAGGAAGGCGACGAGCCGGTCGTCGTCGTAGACCAGGCGGGGCCAGGCCGCGGCGGGCTGGGTGTAGGCCTCGGCCAGGGACTCCGCCACGGGCGCGACGAACTTCTCCTGCCACGGCTCGATCTTCAGCGCGCAGGCGGCCGAAACGTTGTCCGGGGTCACGGTTTCCAGTCGGAGAGGCATGACCGGGGAGTCTGGACAACCGCCAGGACGCGTGTCCACGCGCGAGCGGGCGAGATCACAGAGCCGGTCAGGCCCGGACGGTGGGCCCGAACGAGGGCAGGTACATGGGCACGGTGTCGGCGAACTCCAGGCGGGGCAGGACGGCGGTGTCCATCTCCCGGGCCAGCTCCTCGGGGGTGCGCCACACCTTGGCCTGCTGCCGGTAGGAGTTGACGGCGCGCAGGGCGGTGCCGGGCTCGGTGGGGTCGTCGGCGTAGATGTAGGGCCGGCGGAACCAGCCGGAGATGGGGTCGGTGCTCTCGTCGGGGGTCTCGGGCAGGGACTTGACCTGCTCGAGATCGAAGTCGGCGGCGCCGAAGCCGTAGCCGCCGATGACGTCGACGTTGAACAGGGCGAGCTTGGGCTCCTCGGGGATGGGCGGGGCGGCCAGCCAGTGGCGCACCTCGTCCTCGGTCATGTCGGAGCCCAGCGTGGTCAGGACCCGGGTCCAGACGGCTTCGACGGAGTCGCCGAAGGCGGCGATGACGTGGTCGAGCACGGCGCACGAGGTGGCGCGTCGTCCCCGGCGCAGCTTGGAACCCGGCTCGCGGCAGCGGGTGCAGCGGCCGTTCTCGTCGACCACGTGGTCGTCGAGGAGCGCGACCAGGGCGGCGCACATGCGCAGCATCCAGTCACGCTCGTCGTCGGAGCCGAGCACGCGGACGGAGTCGACCGCGCCGGTCTCCAGCCACGCGACGACCCGGTCGAGCTCCATGATCGCTCGTTCACGCAGGGTCAATTTCCGCAAGCGGCCAGGATAGGGCCTTTCCGTCACGGCGCGGGATCGGCCGACAGCGGGATTGTCACCCCGCTGACAAAAGATCAAGGATCATCGGCAGCTCACCGACCCCGGAGATCACCTTCGCCGCGCGGGCCACGACCTGCGGGTCGGGCGGGAAGTGCTCGTTGGGCACGGCCACCACGATCATGCCGGCGTTCAACGCCGCCTTGATGCCGTTGGTGGAGTCCTCGACCGCCACGGACTTCGTCGGGTCGACGCCCAAAGCCTTGGCAGCGGCCAGGTACACGTCGGGCGCGGGCTTGCCGGCCCCGGTCAGCTCGCTGGACAGCGCGACCTTCACGACGTCGCCCAGACCGGTCGACCGGACCACTTCGTTGATCAACGCGGGCGGCGAGGAGCTGGCGATGGCGACCGGGCAGCGGGCGGCCGCGGCCCGCACGGCCTCGACGGCGCCGGGCAGCAGGGGCGGGCCCTCGGCGTAGCGGGCGACCATGCCGTCGACCACCAGTTGGGCGATCTTGTCGGGGGTCAGCCGCACTCCACGTGCAGTAGCCAGATACTCCGCCCACTCCGGCGTGCTCATGCCCATCAGCGCCCGGGTCGTGTTCTCGCCGTCCCAGGTGCCGCCGTGCTCGGCCGTGACCGCCCGCCGCACCTCGTCCCAGGTCCGCTCGGAGTCGACCAGCACGCCGTCCAGATCAAATACCACCGCGTCCACACCCGGAGGCTAATGGATGACGTCTGCGTGAAGTGAAGATTGAATCATTGCTCCCGCTGCGTGGGCGGGAGATCCTCGTGCGGCGAGTTCACCTTCCCCTGCACCGGAGGTACGCACCCATGCGCCCCATCACCGGCGCGGCGCTCGTCGCCGCGCTGACCGCGGCCGTCCTACCCGGACTGGCCGCCAGTGCCCACGCTGCCACCACGCATCGTGTCCTTTTCGACGCCACCAAGGCCGAAACCGCCGGCAACGCGGACTGGATCATCAGCACCAGCCAGCCCGATCCGCTCAAGCAGAACTCAACGCCCAATAGCGACAAGGACTGGACCGGGGCGCTGTCCTCGTGGGGCGTCGCGCTGCAGAAGACCGGTCAGTACACATTGGACACCCTGCCGGCCGGCAACACGATCACCTACGGCGGCTCGGGCGCGCTGGACCTGAAGAACTTCGACGAGTTCGTGCTGCCCGAGCCCAACATCCAGCTGTCCGCAGCGGAGAAGAAGGCGCTGCTGACCTTCGTGCAGAACGGTGGCGGGCTGTTCCTGATCTCCGACCATACCGGCAGCGACCGCAACAACGACGGCTGGGACTCGCCGAAGATCATCAACGACATCATGACCAGCAACGGCGTCGACAACACCGACCCGTTCGGCTTCTCGGTCGACCTGAAGAACATCAGCACCGACCACCCGGTGGCCATCAGCGACTCCTCCAACCCGGTGCTCAACGGCTCCTTCGGCGCGGTGAAGCACAGCCTGATCGCCAACGGCACCACGTTCACGCTCAAGCCGGCCGACAACCCGAACGTGAAGGGCCTGCTGTACCTGAGCACCTCCTCGCCGGGCAACGCCAACGCCACCTTCGTCACCAGCACGTTCGGCCAGGGCCGGGTGGCGATCTGGAACGACAGCTCCCCCATCGACGACGGCACCGGCGAGTCGGGCAAGACCCTGTACAACGGCTGGTCCGACTCCACGGCCAACAACGCCGCCCTGGCCCTGAACGCGACCGCGTGGCTGGCCGGCAGTGGTTCCACCACTCCCCCGGGCGGCGGCACCTGCGCCTCGCCCGGGCAGGAACTGGCCAACGCCGGCTTCGAGAGCGGCACCACGTCGTGGAGCGGCAACGCCACCATCGGCACGGGTCAGACGCCGCACGCCGGCACCAGCGACGCCGCGTTCGACGGCAAGGGCGTGGCGACCACCAACACGGAGAGCCAGACCGTCTCCATCCCCGCCGGCTGCTCCGCCAGCCTGAGCTTCTGGCTGCACGTCGCCACCGCCGAGACGACCACCAGCAGCAAGTACGACACCTTCAGCGTGGCGGTCGGCTCCAGCACCGTCGCCACGTACTCCAACCTCGACGCGGCGAGCGGCTACCAGCAGCACTCCGTGGACCTGTCGGCCTACGCCGGCCAGTCCGTGACGATCAAGTTCACCGGCGCCGAGGACTACGAGAAGCAGACCACCTTCGTCCTCGACGACACCGCCCTGACGGCCTCCTGACCTCTCCCCCCATGCAGGGAAGGACGCCTTACCCTCGTTGAACGCGGGTAAGGCGTCCTTCCCTGCATCAGGCCGCGAGCAGGGCGCCGCAGTCGCCGAACTCCGGGTGCATCTCGGCGTACGAGACCAGGACGCCGTAGCCGTCGGCCCCCTCGGCCAGCACGGCGAGGCGGAGGTGGTCCATCTTGCGGGCGGGATCCAGGGCCAGGCCGGCGGCCGTCAACGCCTCGTAGAGGGTGACGCCGCGGACCTCGTGCCGCTCGGTGCGGCGGCGGGTCACGTAGTCGATGCTCAGGGGCCGGCAGGCGCGGGCGTGCAGCGCTGAGGTGCACCGCACCGTGCCCGGCGTGGCGACCTCGCCGGCGATAACCAGCTCATCAAGCCGCAGCGGCGTCACAAGGACCAGAATAGATCCGCAACTGCGGTTGTGTGATCGGTTTCACTCCTCAGTAGCAGCGGTAAAGCGCGTTTGCTTCGTTGTGTGACCGTGAGCAGGACGGGGACCGCACTGGCGGTCGCAGCGGGTGTCGGCGGCGTGGCGTTGAACGTGATCGCGCGGCGGGCGCCCTGGCGGCGGTATCCGCTATCCCTGGTGGGCATGGGGTTCGGCGTCGTCGGCGCGGAGGCCTCGGTGCCGGCCGCGGCGGCACAGCTCGCGGTCACGGGCGTGGCGGCGGCGCTCAAGGCCCATCGCAGCAAGATCGGCGTGGCGGCAATGGCCGTGTCCCTGGGCGCGGCGGTCGGCCTGGCGGCGCTCCAGAAGCCCGCGAACGACACCCGGCGGCACCTCCAGGGCGCGGTCGACGAGGCCCTGGGCCGTGGTGCGGTGGAGGTGTGGGCCCCGACTCCGGCGCTACCGCAGGGATATCGCCGCAAGGAGTTCATCGTCGCCGACGGCGTCCGCTACTCGGACGACCAGCAGCTGGACGTGTGGCGCAAGGCGGGCGTCACCGGCGCGCCCGTGCTGATCCAGGTGCACGGCGGCTCCTGGACCGGCGGCGACCGCCGCCAGCAGAACCTGCCGCTGCTGGCCCACATGGCCGACAACGGCTGGGTCTGCGTGGCCGTCGACTACCGGCTCGGCCCCAAGCACCGCTGGCCGGCACAGATCGTGGACGTGAAGCGGGCCATCGCCTGGTCCGCGACAACATCGAGCGGGTACG
>NZ_KK037166.1:9413432-9416018 GCF_000568255.1 Kutzneria sp. 744 | reverse complement strand
CGATCCCGCGTTCCAGCCCGGTTTCGAGGACGCCGACACCTCGATCCAGGCCGGCGCCCTGCTCTACGGCGTCTACGACCTGTCGGCCTTCAACGAGGACGGCAGCTCCGGCCTGCGCGACCACATCCAGCGGGTGATGATCGACGACGACCCCGACTCGGCCGCCTTCCGCGACGCCTCCCCGATCCACCGGCTGACCGCCGACGCGCCGCCTCTGCTTGTGGTGCACGGTGATCGGGACGAGATCGTCTCGGTCGACCAGGCTCGTGAGTTCGCCACCCGGGCCCGGGAGCTCGGCTCGTCCTTCGGCTACGCCGAGCTGCCCTACGCCCACCACGCCTTCGACTCCATCGCCGGCGCCCGGACCGTCGCTACCGCGCACGCGGTGGAGCAGTTCCTGTCGTACCTGGCCAAGAAGTGATCTCGTACTCCACCTCGCCGTGCTCGGATCCCGGCAGCGGGTCATCCCAGTCCGCATGGAACGTTCGCACGTGGCGCATGCCGAGTTTCTCCATGACTCGACGCGATCCCGTGTTGACGAACATGGTCTGGGCCGTGACCCGCTCGACGCCGTCGGCAAAAGCCTTGCGCAGCACGGCAAAGGCACCCTCGGTGGCGTAGCCGAGGCCCCACTTGTCCCGTCGAATGCGGTAGCCGAGCTCCTCCCCCAGCCCGAACCAGCCCACGAAGTCCCCGGTGGCCTTCTCGATGCCGACCCAGTAACCCGCGCGCCCGATCAGCCCCACCGAGCTGGCCCCGTCCGTGCCGAGGAAGCGCATCACCTCGGGGTCGGCGTCCAAGGCCCGCAGATCGTCCACATCGGACGGTTGAGCCGGGCGCAGCAGCAGGCGATCGGTCTCCACCAGGTCAGATTGCGGCAAGCCGGGCGCCGAAGGCCACCGAATTACGAATCAGCGGACGACAACCGGACACATCCGAGCAGAATCATTGACGCCAGCTCACGCGGACCTTACATTCGCCGTTGAGAGCGCTCTCACCAGCACGTTTCCGACCGGCAACCCTGCACACCGGGAGGTTCCATGCTCAGAGTCGCGTTGGTTCGATGTGCCCTGCTCGGCGCACTGGCCCTGTCCGCCGCCGTCCTGGCCGCCCCGGGCGCCGTCGCGTCCACCGGTGCGCCACCGACCCCCGCTCCGACCACCGCCGCCCCGCCCGCGTCCAACGGCCCGACCGTCACGCCCAAGGTCACCATCTGCGACAAGTACTGCGACGGCCGGGATCCCGCCCTGGCGGCGCAGGACCGGACAGCCGTGACCGCCACGACGGCCGGCCGCCAACTCTCCCTGCACCTCGACGACTCCGACGACATGGGCTGGGGCGCCCTCGCCAACAGCTCCCCCGGCGACGAGCTGTGGCTGGACCGGTCCTTCGACGCCGGCCGCAGCTGGGCCTCCGGTTCCAAGATCGGCGACACCCGGACGCCGGCCGGCTACCCGGGCTGGCGCACGCTCATGTTCAACGTCGACGACTGGAACGACAACGGTGTCGGCCTGCTCCGGGCCTGCGCCCAGGCAGCGGGCGGCACGGCGATCACCTGCACCGACTGGCGCCGCACCACGTGGAACGCCAACGACCGGCGCGCCGCCGCCGCGACCGCGTTGATGGAGGACTACGACAACGGCACCGGCCTGTTCGACACGACCGGCTGGTGGAACTCGGCCAACGCCCTGACGGCGATCATCGGTGACATCCGGGCGGCCGGCATGGGCAGCTACACCTACGCCATCGCGCGGACGTACGACAAGAACCTCTCGGCCCAGGGCGGCAACTTCACCAACGCCTACAACGACGACACGCTCTGGTGGGGCCTGGCCTGGGTCGCCGCCTACGACGTGACCGGCGACAGCCGCTATCTCAACACCGCCCGGTTCGACGCCGACCACGTCTACTCGTACTGGGACGGCACGTGCGGCGGCGGCGTGTGGTGGAGTTCGGCGAAGACGTACAAGAACGCCATCCCCAACTCGCTCTACATCCAGCTGAATGCCGCGCTGCACAACCGGATCGCCGGCGACTCGGTGTATCTCCAGCGAGCCAGGGCCGGGTGGACGTGGTTCCGCAACAGCGGGCTGATCAACGGCCAGAACCTGGTCAACGACGGCCTGACCACCGGCTGTGCCAACAACAACCAGGCGACCTGGTCCTACAACCAGGGCGTGCCGCTGGCGGCGTTGGCCGAGTTGTACAGGGCGACCGGGAACACTGCCTATCTCGACCAGGCCCGCACGCTGGCCAACGCGTCCACGACGAGCACCGTCCTCAACACCAACGGAATTCTGCACGACCCGGGCGAGCAGCCCGGTGGCGGCGGCGCCGACGGCCCGACCTTCAAGGGCGTCTACGCCCGGGATCTGGCGGCGCTGAACGCGACGCTTTCCGATCATCCGTACACGAACTACCTGAAACGCCAGGCGGATTCGGCGTATGCCAGTGATCGCAACGGGTTCGACCACTACGGGTTGGTCTGGTCCGGCCCGTTCGACCAGTCCGACGCGGCCCGGCAGCAGAGCGCGCTGGACCTGCTGAACGCGACCGGCTGAGCACGGCGGTGGTCCCCTCCGCCTC
>NZ_KK037166.1:9407995-9413332 GCF_000568255.1 Kutzneria sp. 744 | reverse complement strand
GCGGGCGCGGGGGGGTGGACGAGGGCATGTCGTTGACGTTGCCGGCCGACACCGGCTGCCGGCGGGACAGCACGTAGGCGCCGACCGCGACGGCCACCGCGGCCAGGGCAACGACGGCCGTGCCGACGTTGCCCAGCGACGCGGTGCGGCCGGCGATCGCGCCGACGACAGCCGCGGCCGGCAGCGTGAACAGCCAGGCCACGGCCATCCGGCCGGCGACGCCCCAGCGGACCTCGGACAGCCGCTTGCCGATGCCGGAGCCGATGATCGCGCCGGTGGCCACGTGCGTGGTGGACAGCGCGAAGCCGACCTGCGAGGACGCCAGGATCGTCGCCGTGGCGCTGGCCTCGGCGGCGAAGCCCTGCGTCGTCTCGATCTCGGTCAGGCCCTTGCCCAGCGTGCGGATGATCCGCCAGCCGCCGAGGAAGGTGCCCAGCGAGATGGCCAGGCCGGAGCCCAGGATGACCAGCAGCGGCGGGTTCGAGCCGGACGGCAGCGTGCCGGCGGCGATCAGGGTCAGCGTGATGACGCCCATGGTCTTCTGCGCGTCGTTGGTGCCGTGTGCGAGCGAGATCAGCGAGGCCGAGATGATCTGGCCGGCCTTGAAGCCCTTGGCCCGCTCCGTCTTGTCGGCCTTGTTGGTGACCTTGTAGGCCAGGAACGTGGCGGCCGTGGCGACCACGCCGGCGATGATCGGCGAGGCGACGGCCGGCACGATCACCTTCTCGATCACGGTGGTGAAGTGCACCGCGTCGGAGCCGGCGGCGATCCAGGTGGCGCCGATCAGGCCGCCGAACAGGGCGTGCGACGAGCTGGAGGGCAGCCCGAGCAGCCAGGTCAGCAGGTTCCAGACGATGGCCCCGACCAGCCCGCCGAAGATGATGGCGCTGTTGATCCTGGCCTCGTCCACGATGCCGCTGGAGATGGTCTTGGCCACCTGCACCGACAGGAACGCGCCGACGAGATTGAAGACGGCCGAGACGGCGACCGCCGTTCTCGGGCTGAGCGCCCCGGTGGCGATCGAGGTGGCCATGGCGTTGGCCGTGTCGTGGAAGCCATTGGTGAAGTCGAAGGCCAGCGCGGTCACGATGACCACGACGACCAGGAGCGAGAGATCCATCCGCGCCTCCTGCCGCATCGGAGGACCGCAAGGTAAACGGCGTAGGCGAACGGCAGGTGAACCGAATCAGGCCGACGTCGATTCGTGCGCCGGCGAATGGCCGGAGTGTTCCACAAGAGCTCTTGTACAACAGCTCTTGTTGATGCATCCTGGACCGCATGACCGACTCCCAGGTGCTGGCCGCGATGGCCCATCCGCTGCGCCGCCGCCTGATGGACGTGCTCGCCGTCGACGGCCCCGCCACCGTCTCCACGCTGGCCGAACGCACCGAGCAGGCCGTCGGCAACATCAGCCACCACATGAAGGTGCTGGCCGCCGCCGAGCTGGTGGAGGAGGCCCCCGAGCTGGCCAACGACCGCCGCGAGCGGTGGTGGCGCAAGCGCTCGGGGCAGGTCCGGTTCGCCGTCAGCGATTTCGCGGACGACGCCGCCGCCACGGTCATCGCCGAGGCCGCGGAGTCGCTCAACCTCGAACGCCACATCGCCGTGATGCGGGCCTGGATGGCCGGCCGCGAGGACTACTCGCCGCAGTGGCAGAGCGCGGCGTTCTCCTCCGACTCCTGGCTGCGCCTGTCCCCCTCCGAGCTGGCCGAGTTCTCCGAGGAGCTGATCGCCCTGATGGTGCGCTGGGCCCGCCGCGACATCCCGGACGACGGCCAGCAGCGCGAGCCGGTTTTCGTGTTCGGCTACGGCGTCCCGGCCAAGCCGTGAACCGCGACTTCCGGCGACTGTGGCTGGGCGAGACCACCAGCGCCTTCGGCAGCAGTGTCACCTCGGTGGCGTTTCCGCTGATCGCGGCGCTCACGCTGCACGCCGACACGTTCACGGTTGGCCTGCTGGCCTCGGCCGCCTGGCTGCCGTGGCTGGTGATCGGCCTGCCGGCCGGTGCCTGGGTGGACCGGTGGCCACGACGGGCCGTGATGCTGACGTGCGACATCGCGCAGGCGGTGCTGTACCTGAGCATTCCGGCTGCCCAATGCCTGAATTTGCTGACAGTTGCTCAGCTTCTGGTGGTCGCACTGCTGACCGGCGTGGCGACGGTGTTCTTCACGGTGGCCTACCGGACCTATCTGCCGGCACTGGTCGACAAGGCCGACCTGGTGCCGGCGAATGCGCGAATGCAGGCCGGACAGTCGGCGGCGCAGATCCTCGGCCCCGGCGCGGGCGGCCTGATCGGACAGTTCCTCGGCCAGGTCACGGGTCTACTGCTCGACGCCGTGTCCTTCGTGGTGTCGGCGGTGTGCCTGCTGTCCATCCGCACCCGGGAACCGCGGCCGGAGACCACCGAGCGGACGCCGCTGCGCACCCAGATCGCCGACGGCCTTCGATTCGTGGCCGGCGACCGGATCCTGCTCACGTTCACTGTGTACGGCGCGGTGTCCAATCTGGCGTTGATGGGGTACCAGGCGATCGAGTCGCTGTTCCTGCTGCGCGACGTCGGCGCGAACCCGGCAATGATCGGCGGCCTGTTCATGGTGGGCAGCGTCGGCGGCCTGGTCGGCTCGATGCTGGCCGCGCGGATCGCCGCCCGCGTCGGCAACGCCCGCGCCGTGCTGCTGTGCCAACTGGTCGCGGTCACGTTCGGCCTGCTGCTTCCCCTCACCGGCCCCGGTTTCGGCCTGCTGTTCTTCGTGATCAGCTCGTTCGTGCTGGTCGCGGGCGTGGTCGCGTCGAACGTGATCTTCTCGGGCTGGCGGCAGGGCTACTGCCCGCCACACCTGCTGGCCCGGGTGTCGGCCAGCTCGGCAGTGATCTCCACCAGCATGATGGCGCTGGGCGGGCTGCTGGCCGGCGCGCTGGGATCGGCCATCGGCACCCGGGCCACGGTGTGGGCGATGGTCGTGCTGCTGGCGCTGTCGGCCGGGATCCTGCTGACCGGCCCGATCCGAGGCCGGCGCGACTTCCCTTCTGACAGACGCCGTCCGTCAGCCCCGCACGCCCATCTGCCGCAGCCGGGCCACGACCTTGGCCGGACCGTCGACCGGGACGACCGAGCCGAAGTGGAGCTCGTCGAGGCCGCGGGCGCGGATCACCAGGGCGGCATGCGATGACTGGTGCGTGAACAGGTCCTCCAGCCAGTCCGTCTCCTCCGCCGAACCCTCGGTGCGCACGGCCGTGACATCGGTCAGCGGTAGCCCGAATGCGCCGCCGCTGCCGGGCAACAGCCGACGTACCTCGGCCAGATGGCGGGTCTCCGGCATGAAGATGAAGCGCTTGGGCGTCAACACGAGTCCACATGCGACTGTCGCGCCGAACGACTGCCGGGCGTGCACAACCTCCAACAGCGACTCGTCGTCGTCCAGGTAGCCGGCCAGCCGCGCCCCATGCTCCAGGGCCGTGGTGTCAGCCGGGTACTTGAACCTGGACAGTTCGAGCAGCCGGTCGCCTAACTCAGATGCACGTCGGAACACCACGCGAGGCTTATCGCGGGCCGGCCGTGTCCGTTACCAGACAGGAATCGACTGCGCCGCAACGATTACGCCGATTGCTCTGGCACCATGAGCCGGCCGCCACGATTCCGCCGCCGCTCACGAACGGGGTAGACATCGTGCACAGAACCGCCGCAGTCCTGCTCACCGCCGCACTGTCCCTGCTGGTCACCGTGGCTCCCGCGCACGCGGCCGTCGCCACCGCGACGAACACCGTGTCCGCCAACACCCTCGACGCGTACTGGACGCCGCAACGCCTCGCGCAGGCCAAGCCGATGCCGGCGCCGCAGGCCCTGCCGACCAATGCGCCGGAACAGGTGGGCCGGCCGACCTTCGTCCACGCCACCGAACCCGCCGGCTTCCAACCCATGAGCAGCGTGTGGACGACCATAGGCCGCCTCGTGTTCTCGGTGCCCGGCAAGGGCGACTACCTCTGCTCGGCGAACGTCGTCACCAGCAACAACCGTGACGTGATCGCCACCGCCCGGCACTGCGTGATGGACATCAGCACCGGCCAGACGTACAACAACTTCCGCTTCGCGCCCTCCTACAGCCGCGGCAGCGCGCCCCAGGGCTGGTGGAACTGGCGGTCCATGGGCTGGCGGATCGACGACACCAGCCCCGGCGGCGACAACGCCTTCATCGTGCTGGCCACCGGCGGCAACGGCAACCGGCACGTGCAGGACGCCGTCGGCAGCTCCGGCATCGGCTTCAACCAGCCCAGCAACAACTACGCCCACGGGCTGGGCATCCCGGCCGACAAGGACTACGCCGTCTGGTGCGAGGGTCAGCCCTACGACGGGCCGCAGGGCGGCGTCCAGATCCCCAACTGCAACGGCCTGTCCGGCGGGGCCAGCGGCGGCGCGTTCATCGTCAACTACCAGGGCGACGGGTCGGCCATGCAGACCGCCAGTTTCTTCGGCAGTTGGGGCGACTCCTACTTCGCCTTCTACCGCAACGCCGCACTGGACGTCTACAACGGCGCCCAGAACGCCTGAGTCATGATGGCGCCGGCCGCCACCGGCGCCGTCAGAACGCGATCTGCTCGCACGCCTTCCCCTGCGACAGGTACTCCTGGTAGGCCTGCTGCCAGACCTCCACGCAGATCCAGGCGCCGTTGGGCACATCCCGGCCGAGGTCGACCCGGAACACCCGGCCCTGCGGCCAGTGCGCCGTCTCGCTGTTGCGGTCCAGGCTTGGGCCCCAGATGTGGAGATGCCCGTAGACGTCCTTGGTCGTGGACGCGTCGACGTGGCTCACGTGCAGACCCTCGCCCACCACGTTCACACACGCGCTCCTGCTGCACCCGCCGACGGCCAGCGCCGCCGGGGCGCCGGTCGCCGCGACCGTGACCACCGCCAGCGCGACGACCCCGACCCGCATTGCCGACATCCGCACTCCTTCACCGCACTACCCCGTTCGGCCCATCCTCGCGCGCCCCCTCCCCCCACCGCTCCCCGCTACGCCCGAACGAGTGACCCCTAATGCCACATGTGCGCCACATGTGGCACTGAGCGCGGAATGCGGTCCACATGTGGCGGTGGAGCCGGGGGTGAGCAGGCCTGGATCGGGGGGTGGGTAGTAGGGGGACGCGAATATGGGGGCCGCGTACCCATGTAGGGGGGTGCCGGACGTGACACCTTTCTCAACGTGACGAAGTCAGCGACGTTCTGGTGGGCCGGGGGCCTGACCCTGCACGAGCGGTTACCCCGCCCGTCGCAGCAGGTCAGCGGCACCGCGAACGCGCTGGAGCGGCTTCAGCGGTGGCGCCGGGCGCACGAGGAGCTGG
>NZ_KK037166.1:9406166-9407895 GCF_000568255.1 Kutzneria sp. 744 | reverse complement strand
CGGTTCGCGGAGTTCGCCCGCCGCCCCGACCTGGACGCGTTGTTCGCGGAGTACCCCGTGCTGGCCCGGCTGCTGGCGCAGACGTGCCAGCAGGCCGTCGCCGCGCACCTGGAGCTGCTGGAGCGCCTGGCCGCCGACCGGGACGCCATCGTCGAAACGCTGCTGGACGGCCGCGACCCCGGCCCGCTGGCCAAGATCGAGTCCACCGGCGGCGACGCGCACCAGCACGGCCGCTCGGTCGCCCTCGTGACGTTCGAGGACGGGCGGACCGTCGTCTACAAGCCGCGCCCGCTCGACCTGCACGACCACTTCAACGACCTGCTGGACTGGCTCAACGGCCGCGTGCACGACTTGAGCCTGCGCCGGGTCGCCCTGCTGTGCCGTGACGGCTACGGCTGGCAGGAGTTCGTCTCGGCCGGACCGTGCGAGGAAGTGACCGGGCTGAGCCGGTTCTACCGCCGCCAGGGCGCGCTGCTCGCCCTGCTCTACGCCGTCGACGGCAGCGACATGCACTACGAGAACCTGATCGCCGCCGGGGACCAGCCGGTGCTGGTGGACGTGGAGACGCTGTTCCACCCGACGATGCAGGTGGACACGGCGACCGGCCACGACCCGGCCGCGCAGGAGCTGGTGCGCTCGGTGTTCCGCACCGCGCTGCTGCCGCAGGTGATGCTGGGCGAGAACGGCTCGCTCGACCTGTCCGGGCTGGGCGGTGACCAGGGCGTCTTCCCGACCGATGGGGTGGGTTGGGACGGCGCCGGCACGGACTACATGCGGTTGGTCCGGCGGCCGGTTACGATGCGGGGAGGCCGCAACCGGCCGCGTCTGGGCGAGCGGGAGGCCGAGCCGCGCGAGTACCAGGCGGCGCTGCTGACCGGCTTCCAGGCCGCCTACGACGCGATCGTCGAGCACCGGGCCTCGTTCGTGACCCTGCTGCACAGCTGCTCCGAGGACGAACTGCGCTTCGTGGCGCGGCCGACCGCGCTGTACGCGACGCTGCTGGACGAGTCGACCCACCCGGATGTGCTGCGCGACGCCCTCGACCGGGACAGCGTGTTCGACCTGCTGTGGACGGACTCGCTGGACGACCCGATGCGACGCCGGCTCGTGCCGCACGAGATCGCCGACCTGTGGGCCGGTGACGTGCCGATGTTCACCTGCCGCGTGGGTTCACGCGACGTCTTCTCCGCCACGGGCGTCCGGCTGCCCAACCTGCTGGTCCTGTCCGGCCTCGACGCCGCCGAGGCGAAGATCGCCGACATGGGCGAGATCGACCGGCACAACCAGGAATGGCTGATCCGGGCCTCATTCGCGACCCGCCCGCAGCCGGTGTCGCACCGCGGCGTCGACGTGCTGCCGGGCGCGGTGGCCACCGTCGTGCCCGATCCGCAGCGGCTGCTCGCGGCGGCCTGCGGCATCGCGGACGAACTGGTCGGCCGGGCGGTTCCCGGCCCGGACCGGACGAACTGGCTCGGCCTCGAACTCGTGGACGACCGGCAGTGGACCGTGCTGCCGATGGGCGCCGGCCTGGCCAACGGCTACCCGGGCCTGGCCCTTTTCCTGGCGCAGCTGGCCAAGCTGACCGGCGCGCCCCGCTACGGCGACCTGGCCCGGCGGGCGATCCAGCCCATCCCGCGGCTGCTGGACGCGCTCGGCGACGACCTCGGGCTGGCATTGGCCGTCGGCTCCGGCGGTTTCCACGGCCTCGGCGGCATCTGTTACGCCCTGG
>NZ_KK037166.1:9355491-9405722 GCF_000568255.1 Kutzneria sp. 744 | reverse complement strand
GGGCACGGTCTGACCCCGGCTGATCGACGGGTCCCCCCATCCGATGTGCCCGGATGGGGGGACCCGTCGTACACCTAGGGGCAGACCGTCCCGCAATTCGGCCATTGACGATCGAGTTCTGCTGGATTTTCAAGCTTGTGCGATTAGGGTCGCCCCATGCAGACCCGCGCGCCACTGTTGGTCGGCCGCGACGCCGAGCTGACCGAGCTCACGCGGGCGCTGTCCGGAACACGAGCCGGGCGCGGAGGATCGGCGTTCCTGGTCGGAGAGGCCGGTATCGGCAAGTCACGGCTGGCCGCGCTGGCCACCGGGCGGGCCTTCGACGCCGGCATGCGAGTGCTGCGCGGTCGGGGCAGCACCATCGGGCCGATGGTCCCGTTCCGTCCGTTGACCGAGGCATTGCTGTCGCTTTTCCGTGGCGGAGAGCCGTTCGACGACAACGAACTCGGTCCGTACCGTCCGGTTCTGGGCCGGCTGATACCTGAGTGGGGCGCGGGTGCGCCGCCGCAGCCGGTGTCGCTGGTCGTGCTGGCCGAGGCCGTGCTGCGGCTGCTGTCGGTGGCCGGCCGCGGGCGTGGATGCCTGCTGGTGCTTGAGGATCTGCACGACTCCGACGCCGAGACGCTGGCCGTCGTCGAGTACCTGACGGACAATCTGGACCTTCAGCCCGTGATGCTGCTGGCCACCATTCGCGGCGAGCCCTGCGCGGCTCTGGACCTGGCCCGGGCCAGCGAGCAGCGGCGCACCGGGGCCCTGTTGGAGCTGCGCCGGTTGGATCGGGCGCAGGTGCGCGCGATGGCCGCCTCGTGCCTTGAGGTCAACGGCGTCGAGGTCGCCGACGAGGTGGTGCAGCGGCTGTGGGTCGACAGCGCCGGCAACCCGTTCATCGTCGAGGAACTGTTGCACGGCATGGTGAGCAACGGTCTGCTCGTGCCCAGCGGGGACAGCTGGCAGGTCGTCGGGCAGCTGCGCACCGAGGTGCCGGCGGCGGTGGTGCGCAGCATCGCCAACCGCACGGATCGGCTGGGGCCCCAAGGCCGAATGCTACTGTCAGTGGCTGCTGTGCTGGGTCACCGGTTCCCACTTTCGGTGGTACGCAAGGTCGCCGACATCGACGATCGTGGACTGCTTTCCCATTTGCACGCCGGCGTGGCCGCCCAGCTCGTCACTCCCGACGAGCCCGCCCCGGACTGGTACGCCTTCCGTCATCCGTTGACCGCGGAGGCTTTGCTCAGCCAGCTCACGCCCATCGACCGCACCGAGCTGTCCTCCAAGGCCGCCGATGCCGTGCTGGAGCTGCATCCCACGCTGCCCGGCCACTGGTGCCAGCTGGTCGCCTCGCTGCGTCTGGACGCCGGCGAGGACGCCGCCGCCGGTCGCCTGTTCGCCGAGGCCGGCCGCCGCGCCTTGCGCGACGGCGCCGCCGGATCCGCGATCACCTTGCTGGACAAGGCCAATCGCCTGCTGACCCGGAAGCTCGACGCCGGCATCCGGGCCGACATCCTCGAATCCCTGCTGCCGGCCCTGGCCGAGGCCGGTCACTTCGAGCGGGCCTTCCAGCTCGCCGGCAAGCTCGCCGACTTCGACGGCGACGTCCTGGACACCCGGCGGCGGGCTGCCCTGCACACCCGGCTGGCCAAGGTCGCCTACCTGGCCGGTCGCCCCTTGGACGGCGTGGAACAGGTCACCGCCGCCCGCACTCTGCTCGGCGCCGACGCCGCCGACGAGGACACCGCGCCGGTGGATGTTGTTGCCGCGTACCTGGAATTGGACACCCCGCGCCCGGATCGCCTGACCCGGGCCGAGGCCTTGGCCCGCCGTGCCGTGGACGCCGCCGAACGATCCTCGCAGCCCGTTGTCGCCTGCGAGGCGTGGGAACTGCTCGGCATCATCGCCCGTGAACACGACATCACGCAGGCCATGGACTGCCTGGAGAAGGCCAAGCAGCTCGGCGAGCAGCACCAGCTGCCGATGCAGCGGGCGTACGCCATGATGCGCATGGCCGGCATCGACTGGCTGTCCACTGCGGACACCGGCAGCCTGGAACGCGCGCGGCAGGAGGCTTTGCGGATCGGCGCGATCACCATGGCCTACAACGCCGACGCCATCATCGCCCTGCACACCGTGCTGGGCGGGGACTTCGACCTGGCGACCGAGCGCATCGTCGCCTGCGGCGAGTCCGCCCGGCGGCTCCAGCTCAGCTCGATCGTCCGCTATGCCCTGATGGCCAAGGCGACGCTGGCCGGGCATCAGGGCCGTCGGCGGGAGATGGACGAGGCCCTGGCCGAGTTTCGGCAGTGGGGCGGGGAAAGGTCCCAGGAGCTGCCCCTTTCCTTCGGCCTGGCCCGGGTTTTCTGCGCGCTGTTGGAGGAGAACCGGGACCTCGCCGACCGGGAGTTGGCGCAGGCCTTGGCTTTCGAGGCCGAGAACCCCACCACCTTCCACCTGGCCGGGCGGCACGGCCTCGACCTGTTGCTGGGGGTCCTTGAGGGCCGCTTCGACTGGTCGCAGCACCACTCCGTGACGTCCACACCGGCCGGTGGGATGCGGTGGAACCGTCACTTCGCCGAGCTCGCCGGGGCCGTGTTGTACGGCCGGGAGGGCAAGGTCGAGCAGGCCGAGTGCGCCATGGCCGCCGCCCAGCAGGTCGGCGGGGCGTTCCCCATGGCGCGGAACCTCGGTTTGCGTCTGGTCGCCGAGGCCGCCCACGTCGACGGTTGGGGTGATCCCGTCACGTGGCTGCGCAATGCCGAGGAGTACTTCCACCGTAACAATGTGACCGGCACCGCGTCCGCCTGCCGGGCTCTGCTGCGCCAGGTCGGCGTGTCCGTTCAGCAGCGTCGCGTCGGGGCCGACCAGGTGCCCAGCGCCCTGCGGTCCGTCGGCGTCACCGTGCGGGAGTACGACGTCTTCCGGCTGTTGGTGGAGCGGCTCGGCAACAAGGCCATCGCGAACCGCCTGCACATCTCTCCTCGTACCGTCGAGAAGCACGTCGCCAGCCTCATCGCCAAGACCCAGCAGCCCGACCGCGAGGCCCTCAGCACCTACGCCAGCGCGATCCTGGCACCCTGACTAGCCTGGGTGCCATGTCCGATGAGGTCTTGACCGAGTTCTCCGACGGCGTCGCCGTGATCACCATCAACCGCCCGTCCGCGCGCAACGCCGTGGACGGGGCCGTCGCCGAGGGCCTCGCCGCCGCCGTCGACGAGCTCGACCGCCGTGACGACCTGGTCGTCGGCATCGTCACCGGGGCCGGTGGCACGTTCTGCGCCGGCATGGACCTCAAGGCCTTCGTGCGGGGTGAGTTCCCCACCGTCGAGGGCCGTGGTTTCGCCGGCATCACCCAGCGGCCTCCCGTGAAGCCCCTCATCGCCGCCGTCGAGGGCTACGCCCTGGCCGGCGGTCTGGAGATCGCCCTCGCCTGCGACCTCGTCGTCGCCTCCACCGACGCCAAGTTCGGCATCCCCGAGGTCAAGCGCGGCCTCGTCGCCGCCGGCGGCGGTGTCCTCCGCCTACCCTCTCGTCTCCCCTACCACGTGGCCATGGAGCTCGCGCTGACCGGCGGCTTCCTCGATGCGCCTCGCGGCCACCACTTCGGCTTCGTCAACCGGTTGGCTTCCCCCGGGGAGGCCCTTTCGGACGCCCGCTCCCTGGCCGCCGAGATCGCCGCCAACGGCCCCCTCGCCGTCCGTGCCACGAAGAAGGTCATCGTCGAGTCCCGCGACTGGCCCTCCGCCGAGGCCTTCTCCCGCCAGGAGGCCATCACCACCCCCGTCTTCGCCTCCTCCGACGCCCGCGAGGGCGCCCAGGCCTTCGCCGAGAAGCGCCCGCCCCGTTGGACCGGGCAGTAGGTCCTGTGGTTCGGGGAGCTGCCGGCTGTTCTCGTGGAGCAGTCGGCAGCTCCCGTTCGTTCTGCCCCGCCAGCGACGTCTCCGCCCAACAACTCCTCCCACTGCCGCACCCGGCCTCTGCCACCGCCAGCAGTCCCCACCGTTGCTCGCATTCCAGCCACACACCCGTTGTGCGCCTTTCCATTGCCAGCTTTCGTAGCGGTAAGTCGTTACACTCCAAAGCTTTCACCCGTTCGTGATTCGAGTCGATCTTTGTCGGCGCATAGAATTGCTGGTATGAAACACAAAGTCGCTCGCCTGATCGAATGCGAGCGCCTCATCCGCCGGCTCAGTGCCGAACGGGCCCGCCTCATCGCCGAGCTGTACACCGACGAGTACGTCCCCACCGACATCGGCATGGCCCTCGGACTCTCGCCCGCCAACGCCGAGGACACCGTAAAATGGTGCGCCCGCGTAGAGTCCTTGTTCCCCAACGTCTTCGACGCCATGGCCGCCGGCACCATCTCCGAACGCTCCGCCCACGCCATCGTCGACCCCTCCAAGGACTACCCCGAAGACCTCCCCAACGGGTCGTCGCCAAGACCTTGGAAACCGCCGAAGGCCGCTCCTCCCAACAACTCCGTCGCTCGTCCCAAGCCCGGTTGCAGCGCGCCGACCCCGCCGTCCACCTGGAACGCCGCGAAAAGGCCCGCCGCGACCGCAAAGTCGTCCTCCACGACGACGAAGACAGCATGGCCACCCTCGCCTGCCAACAGCCTGCGGAGATCGCCCAGGCTATGTACGCCAAGATCGACCGCCTCGCCAGCCAGGAAGCCAAGAACGGCCGCACCATCGACGCCGTGCGCGCTGACGTGATGGCCGGCCTGATTCTCGAAGACCCCAAGACGGCCGGGCTCAAGCCCCTGATCCAGGTCACCGTGCCTATCACCGCCCTGCTGGGGGTGTTGACGAGCGGCCCGGGAAGATGGCGGCCGGGCAGTTGATTCCCGCCGAAGTGGTGCGGGAGTTGATGTCGCACCCAGGTGCCTTGTTTCACCGGCTGCTCACGGATCCGGCTGGGCACCTGGTGGAGTACACGCCGAAGTTGTATCGGCCCAAGGTCGGCGTGGATCGGTTCATCCGCGCCCGTCACCAGACGTGTGCGATGCCGTGCTGTTCGCATCCGTCGCGGAGTTGTGACATCGATCATGCGACGGCGTGGCCGTTGGGCGAGTCAACCGGCACCAATCTCGCACCCCTGGATCGACGGCATCATCGGTACAAGCACGCCACCAAGGCCGAGGTGAGTATCGAGAAAGACGGCACCACGACGGTGAAGACGCGATGGGGGCAGACGTACGTCACCAAGCCCGAACCGCTGGACGAGCCTCCGTTCTGAGGAGGCTAACGGAGGGCTCCCCGCGCACCGGTCGGGCACAGTCGGAGGCCTCAGCGTGGGAGGGGCCGCTGCCGCGACCACGACGGCAAGCTCCTGTGTTGACGGATGTCGGTGCCGTCGCGGCCTTGCCACCCGAACCGTGGTCACGCCAGGTGGGTGGTGCGTTGAGTGCTCGCGTTGCCCGGTTCGGTCGCATCACGAGCTACACCCTTTGACATCTAACTCTTAGGCATCTAACCTTCCGGCATGATCCTGGTAATCGGAGCTACGGGGCACGTGGGGGCCGAGGTGGTGAAGGCGCTGGCGGCGCGAGGGCTGGCGGTGAGGGCGATGACGAGGAGGCCGGAAGGGGTGAGGTTTCCGGAGGGCGTGGAGGTGGTCAGAGGGGACTGCGAGGACGCGGAGAGCCTGAGGGAGGCGTTCGAAGGGGTGCGAAAGGCGTTCCTGATGACGGGGCAGGTGACGGGGAGCGAAAACCTGCACACGAGGGCCCAGGTCAGGGCGGCGAAAGAGGCGGGCGTGGGGTACCTGGTGAAGCTCTCGGTGGCAAAGGGAGGGGAAGACAGCCACCCGAAGGTGGCGGCATGGCACCGCGAAGACGAAAGGGCGGTGACGGGGAGCGGGATCGACCACACGATGCTCCGGCCGGGGAGGTTCATGTCGAACACGCTGCACTGGAAGCACATGCTGCGAAGGGGCGACGAAGTGACGGTGGCGTTCGCCAAGAAGCGGACGGCGCCGATCGCGCCGGAAGATATTGCGGCGGTGGCGGTGAAAGCGCTGACGGAGGGCGGCCTCGCCAACCGGACACTAGAGCTGTCAGGGCCGGAAGCGATTACGCCACAACAAGAACTGGACATCGTGGCGAAGATCCTGAACCGACGGCTGACGCTCAGAGAACCGACGGTCGAAGAGACGGTCGACGGGATCGTCAGGGCAGGCATGGAGCGTGAGCTGGCGGAAGCGATGGTGGAGCACGTGCTCAGAGGGGACTACGGGGCGGAGATCTCCGACGCCACCGAGAAGATCCTCAAACGCAAGGCGACGACATTCGAGCAGTGGGCGGAAAAGCACTTCAAGGAGGAGCAATGACCACGATCGGCGAGCTGGAAACGCAGTGGGCGCAAGCGGAAGTCAAAGGGGACGTGTCCACACTGGACGGGATGGCGGCCGAAGACTTCCGACTGGTGGGACCGTTCGGCTTCGTGCTGGACAAGACGCAGTGGCTGGACCGGTACCGCAGCGGAGACCTCGTGACGACGCAGCTGGACTGGCAGGAGCGAGAGGTCCGCGAGATCGGCGACACGGCGCTGGTGATCGGGATCCACGTGCAGAAGGCGGCCTACCGCGGCACGCCGTCGGACGGAAGGTTCCGGTCGACGCACATCTGGGTGCGAAACGGCGACAGCTGGCAGCTGGCGGGCACGCAGCTGAGCCCCATCGGACGCCCGGCCTAAGCTCGACGCCATGGGCCGTCCACAGCAACCACCGATCGGGCTCGCGGTCGCCCGAGTGGCACGCACCCTCAGCCGGGCCTTCGAAGACGCGCTCGCGGCGGCCGGCGGCTCCCAGTCGGTCTGGCTGGTGCTGCTGCAGCTCAAGATCAATCCCGATGCGACGCAAAGAGATCTCGCGGAGGCGCTGGAGCTGCGCGAGGCGACGATGACCCACCACCTGTCGGGCATGGAGCGGGACGGACTGATCACCCGAAGGAGGGACCCGGCCAACCGCAGGGTCCACCAGATCGAGCTGACCGACGACGGTGAGCAGGCATTTCACCGGCTCCGGAAGGCGGCGGGCGAGTTCGACGAACGGCTGCGACACGGCATCGAGCCGGAGCGGCTCACCGAACTGGGTGACACGCTCGCGCTGCTGGTGGCGAACGTGCAGCACGAGGCAAACCACTAGACAACTACTCTTCACCGGTGGGTCTGGCGAACACCCCAGGCTGGACCCGTACTCTCGCCCTCATGACGACCCTGGCCGACGCCAAGGACACCCGCCGGATGACCGCGCTGCACGAGGGCAAACGCAAGATGCCCGCGCAGGTCGCCGTGTACATCTTCGCCATCGTGCCGGCGATCGCGCTGGTCGCCGCCATCCCGGTGCTGTGGGGCTGGGGAGTCGGCTGGGCCGACCTGATCTCGGCCGCGGTCTTCTACACGGTCAGCTGCCTCGGCGTGACCGTCGGATTCCACCGCTACTTCACCCACGGCTCGTTCAAGACCGGCCGGGCCATGCGGATCGCGCTGGCGGTGGCCGGCAGCCTCTCAGTGCAGGGCCCCGTCCTGCACTGGGTGGCCGACCACCGCCGGCACCACGCCTTCTCGGACCGCGAGGGCGACCCGCACTCGCCGTGGAACTTCGGCACCTCGCCGGCGGCCCTGGTCCGCGGCTTCTGGCACGCCCACATGGGCTGGATCTTCGACCGCGACCTGACCAACCGCCAGCGATTCGCACCGGACATGGAAGCGGACCCGGACATGCGTCTGGTGCATCGCCTGTTCGGCCCGCTGACCTTCGCCACGCTGCTGCTGCCGGCCCTGGTCGGCGGCCTGGTCACCTGGTCCTGGTGGGGCGCCGTGACCGGCTTCTTCTGGGCCGGCGTGGTCCGGGTGGCCTTCCTGCACCACGTCACCTGGTCGGTGAACTCGATCTGCCACATGATCGGCGACCGCCCGTTCGCCGCTCGCGACCGGTCGGCCAACTTCTGGCCGCTGGCCATCCTGAGCATGGGCGAGGCCTGGCACAACCTGCACCACGCCGACCCGACCTCGGCCCGCCACGGCGTGCTGCGGGGCCAGGTCGACGTGTCCGCCCGCCTGATCTGGATCTTCGAGAAGCTGGGCTGGGTGCGCGACGTGCGCTGGCCGAGCACCCGCCGCCTCAGCAGGCTCCGTGCTTGATCATCAGGGCTTGATCAGGACCTTCAGCGCCTCCCGGTCGTTCATCGCCCGGTAGGCCTCGGGGATGTCGGCCAACGCCATCGTGCGGTCGAAGACCCGACCCGGCTGCACGGCGCCCGACAGCACGTCGGGCAGCAGCTCCTCGATGTAGGCGCGGGCCGGCGCGACGCCGCCGGTCAGCGTGACGTTCCGGCCGAACAGGACCCGGCCGACCGGCCCGTCGGTGTACTGCGGCACGCCGACCCGGCTGATCGCGCCGCCGGGGCGCACCACGCCGAGGGCCGTCTCGTACGCGCCCAGGGTGCCGACGCACTCCAGCACGTGCGGCGCGCCGTCGCCGTTGGTCAGCTCCTTGGCCCGGGCGACGGCCTCCTCGCCGCGCTCCGGCACGACATCGGTCGCGCCGAACTCCCGGCCCAGGTCGGTTCGGGCCTGGTGGCGGCCGAGCAGCACGATCTGCTCCGCGCCCAGCCTCTTGGCCGCCAGCACCGCGGACAGGCCCACCGCGCCGTCGCCGATCACGATGACCGTGGAGCCCTTCTCCACCCGGGCCGTGCGGGCCGCGTGGTGGCCGGTGCTGAACACGTCGGACAGGGTCAGCAGCGACGGCATCAGCTCGTCGTCCTCGCCCACCGGCAGCTTCACCAGGGTGCCGTCGGCCTGCGGCGCGCGGACGTACTCGCCCTGGCCGCCGTCGACGCCCCCGAAGCCCCACCCGCCGCCATTGCGGCACGAGGTCTGCAGGCCGGCCCGGCAGTAGTCGCACGTGTTGTCGGCCCACAGGAACGGCGCCACCACGACGTCGCCCTTGGCCAGCGTCGCCACGTCCGCACCGGTCTCCTCCACGACACCGATGAACTCGTGGCCGATCCGCCGGCCGGCCTCGACGTCCGGCGCGCTCTGGTACGGCCACAGGTCGCTGCCGCACACGCAGGACCGGGTCACCCGGACCAGGACGTCGGTCGGCTGCTGGATCTTCGGATCCGGCACCTCCTCGACGCGGATGTCGCCCTTTCCGTAGAGCAAGGTCGCTCGCATCGTCACCCCATGCGTCGAAAGTTCGGGAACCGGCCAACCCTAGCCGTTTTCCCGCGCGCCCGAGCTGGAGCGGGACCAGCTCCAGACCATGGTTACGTTTGCGCCGTGGGCCGCACCACGAGCTCGTTGACGTCCACATTGGACGGCTGGTCGACGGCAAAGCCGATCGCCTCGGCGATAGCGGACGCCGGGATCGCCAACTGCTCCGCCGCCGCACGGGCGGCCGCCTGCGCGGCGGCGGCTCCGCCGCGGTCACTCAGTTCGCTCTCGGTGAAGCCCGGACTGACGACGGTGACTCGAATGTCCGTGTTCTCCTGGCGCAGTCCTTCCGACACCGCCCGCACGGCGAACTTGGTGGCGCTGTAGACCGCCGCCGTCGGATCGACCCGGTGCCCCGAGACCGAAGAGACGTTCACGATGTGCCCGCCGCCCTGGGCACGCATCAACGGCAGCACCGCCGCGATGCCGTGCAGGACTCCTCGCAGATTGACGTCGATCATCTGGTTCCACTCGTCGACCCGCAGATCCGCCAGCGGCGACAGCGGCATCACGCCGGCGTTGTTGACCAGCACATCGACCCGGCCGTGGCGACCGACCGCGGCGTCGACGAAGGCCCGCACGCTGTCCAGGCTCGTGACGTCCAAGGGATGGACGTCGATGAACGGCTCGGCGAGCTCGGCCAGGCGTTCAGCGCGGCGGGCGCCGGCCACTACCCGGTGACCGGCGGCCGCGAGGTGGCGGGCAGTGGCCGCGCCAATACCCGAGGAAGCCCCAGTGACAAGAACGACTTTCGACATGCCGACAGTCCACGCCGGATCGCGGGGACCAGGAAGGGAGCGGTTACCTGGGCGCCACACACCCACCCGGGCCGAACTCCCGGATAGTGAGATCATCACCGCCCGCTCGCGGTACCGCCGACCAGGCGAAACAGGTCCGTCCGCGCAACAATTGAGATGCAACTTGCTGTGGCGTGGAACACGGGTAGTGCGGATAACCCCACGTTCACACTATCGTCACAAGACCCCCGACCACCCCGGGGACCCCATCTCGGGGAGCACTGTGACCTGCCTCAAGAGGGCATTCGGTCAGCGCACAGCGTCGTGCGTGCCAATTTACCCGCCCGTTCCCGGGCCATTTCGAGCACCCCCGCGTCAGACGCACGCCCCCGCGACAGGGCGTCCCACCACGGGAGGGCCGTACAGCCGTGATCCACCACCACCCCCATGTCGGGGGCCTGTACGACGAGCAGTTCGAGCACGACGCGTGCGGCGTGGCCTTCGTGGCCGATCTCGCCGGCCGCCGCAGCCATGACATCGTGCGCAAGGCGCTGACCGCGCTGCGCAACCTGGAACACCGGGGCGCCCGCGGCGCCGAGCCGGAGACCGGCGACGGCGCCGGCGTCCTGATCCAGGTGCCGGACGCGTTCTTCCGCGAGGTGACCGACCTGCCGCTGCCGGCGGACGGCGGTTACCTCGTCGGCACGGCTTTCCTGCCGGTCGACACCGCCGAACGCGCGGCGGCCGTCGCCGCCGTGGAGCGGATCGCCGCCGAGGAGGGCACGAGAGTGCTGGGGTGGCGGGACGTGCCCGTCGACACCGAGCACGTCGGGCCGACGGCCGCCAGCACGATGCCGCATTTCGCCCAGCTGTTCCTCGCCCCGGTGGACGACGCGGTCCACGGCCTCACGCTGGAGCGGATCGCCTTCTGCGTCCGCAAGCGCGCCGAGCACGACGCCGACGTGTACTTCCCGAGCCTGTCCGGCCGCACCATCGTGTACAAGGGCATGCTGACCGAGCCGCAGCTGGCCCGGTTCTTCCCCGACCTCACCGACGAACGGGTCGACAGCGCCGTCGGCCTCGTGCACAGCCGGTTCTCCACCAACACGTTCCCCTCGTGGCCGCTGGCCCACCCGTACCGGTACATCGCGCACAACGGGGAGATCAACACCTTGCGCGGCAACCGGAACTGGATGGACGCGCGGGAGGCCATGCTCGACTCGGACCTCATCCCGGGCGACCTGTCCCGGCTGTTCCCGGTGATCACCCGGGACGCCAGCGACTCCGCGTCCTTCGACGAGGTGCTGGAGCTGCTGCACCTGGGCGGCCGCTCGCTGCCGCACGCGGTGCTGATGATGATCCCGGAGGCGTGGGAGAACCACACCGAGATGGATCCGGCCCGGCGCGCGTTCTACGAGTTCCACTCGGCCCTGATGGAGCCGTGGGACGGCCCGGCGCTGGTGTCGTTCACCGACGGCAGCGTGATCGGCGCGGTACTCGACCGTAACGGCCTGCGTCCGGCCCGCTACTGGGTCACCGACGACGGCCTGGTGGTGCTGGGCAGCGAGGCCGGCGTGCTGGAGATCGATCCGGCGCGCGTCGTCCGCAAGGGACGGCTGGAGCCGGGCCGTATGTTCCTGGTGGACACCGAGGCCGGCCGCATCGTGGACGACGAGGAGATCAAGTCCGCGCTGGCCGCCGAGCACCCGTACCAGGACTGGGTGGACGCCGGCATGGTCCGGCTGGCCGGCCTGCCGGAACGCGACCGTGAGATGCCCAAGCACGCCGCGCTGGTCACCCGCCAGCAGGTCTTCGGCTATTCCGAGGAGGAGCTGCAGCTGCTGCTGCGGCCGATGGCGCTGACCGGGGCCGAGCCGATCGGCTCGATGGGCAACGACGCCCCGTTCGCCGTGCTCTCGGACCGCTCCCGCAGCCTGTTCGACTACTTCACGCAGCTGTTCGCCCAGGTCACGAACCCGCCACTGGACGCGATCCGGGAGGAGCTGGTCACCTCCCTGACCGCGACGGTCGGCCCGGAGACCAACCTGCTGGCCGCCACGCCCGCGTCCTGCCGCCGGATCTCGCTCGAGTTCCCGGTGCTGGACAACGACGAGCTGGCCAAGCTGGTGCACGTCAACGACGACGGCGACATGCCCGGCTACCAGGCGGTCACCGTGCTCGGCCGGTACCGGGTGGACGGCGGCGGCACCGCGCTGCGGGCCCGGCTGGACGAGATCCGCACCGAGGTGTCGGAGGCGATCGACGACGGCGCACGGCTGATCGTGCTGTCCGACCGTGGCGCCGACGGCAAGTACGCGCCCATCCCGTCGCTGCTGCTGACCGGCGCGGTGCACCACCATCTCGTACGGGAGAAGACGCGCACCAAGGTCGGCCTCATCGTGGAGGCCGGCGACGCCCGCGAGGTGCACCACATCGCGCTGCTCATCGGCTACGGGGCGGCCGCGGTCAACCCGTACCTGGCGATGGCCACGGTCGAGGAGCTGCCGGACGTCGACGCGCACAAGGCCACCAGCAACCTGATCAAGGCGCTGGGCAAGGGCGTGCGCAAGACCATGTCCAAGATGGGCGTGTCCACGGTGGCCTCCTACACCGGCGCGCAGATCTTCGAGGCGATCGGCGTCGGCGCCGAGGTGATCGACGACTGCTTCACCGGCACCACCTCGCGGCTGGGCGGCGTCGGCTTCGACGAGATCGCCGAGGAGGTGGCCCGCCGGCACCGCAAGGCGTTCCCCGCCGACGGCGTGCACGCCAGCCACCGCGAGCTGGAGGTGGGCGGCGAGTACCAGTGGCGCCGCGAGGGCGAGGCGCACCTGTTCAACCCGACCACGGTGTTCAAGCTCCAGCACTCCACCCGCACCCGTCAGTACGAGGTGTTCAAGGAGTACACCAAGGCGGTCGACGACCAGGCCGAGCGGCTGCTGACGCTTCGCGGGCTGTTCAAGTTCCGCGACGGTGTGCGGCCGCCGGTGCCGATCGAGGAGGTCGAGCCGGTCGCCGAGATCGTCAAGCGGTTCGCCACCGGCGCCATCTCCTACGGCTCGATCTCCAAGGAGATGCACGAGATCCTGGCGATCGCGATGAACCGGCTCGGCGCCAAGTCCAACACGGGCGAGGGCGGCGAGGACGCGGACCGGCTCGACGATCCCGAGCGCTGCTCGAAGATCAAGCAGGTGGCCAGCGGCCGGTTCGGCGTCACCAGCGAGTACCTGGTCAGCGCCGAGGACATCCAGATCAAGATGGCGCAGGGCGCCAAGCCCGGCGAGGGCGGGCAGCTGCCCGGCAACAAGGTCTACCCGTGGATCGCCAAGACCCGGCACTCCACGCCGGGCGTCGGGTTGATCTCCCCGCCGCCGCACCACGACATCTACTCGATCGAGGACCTGGCCCAGCTCATCCACGACCTCAAGAACGCCAACCCGGCCGCCCGCATCCACGTGAAGCTGGTGTCCGAGGTCGGCGTCGGCACGGTCGCGGCGGGCGTGTCCAAGGCCCACGCCGACGTGGTGCTGATCTCCGGTCACGACGGCGGCACCGGCGCGTCGCCGCTGTCGTCGATCAAGCACGCCGGCGCGCCGTGGGAGCTGGGCCTGGCCGAGACGCAGCAGACGCTGCTGGCCAACCGGCTGCGCGACCGCATCGTGGTGCAGACCGACGGCCAGCTCAAGACCGGCCGGGACGTGATCATCGCCGCGCTGCTGGGCGCGGAGGAGTTCGGCTTCGCCACGGCGCCGCTGGTGGTGTCCGGGTGCATCATGATGCGGGTCTGCCACCTGGACACGTGCCCGGTCGGCGTGGCGACGCAGAACCCGGTGCTGCGGGAGAAGTTCAGCGGCAAGGCCGAGTACGTGGTGAACTTCTTCGAGTTCATCGCCCAGGAGGTCCGGGAGCTGTTGGCGCAGCTGGGTTTCCGGTCCCTGGAGGAGGCGGTCGGGCACGCCGAGCTGCTGGACACCGCGGGCGCGGTCGAGCACTGGAAGGCGTCCGGTCTCGACCTGACGCCGATCTTCCACGTGCCTGAGCTGCCGCCGCGCGCGGCCCGGCACCGCACCACCGCCCAGGACCACGGGCTGGAGAAGGCGTTGGACAACACGCTGATCCAGCTGGCCGAGGGCGCCCTGGGCTCGGGCGACCGGGTTCGGCTGGAACTGCCTGTGCGCAACGTGAACCGGACCGTGGGCACCATGCTCGGCTCGGAGCTCACGAAGCGGTGGGGCGGCGAGGGTCTGCCGGACGACACGATCGACGTGACGTTCACGGGCACCGCCGGGCAGTCGTTCGGCGCGTTCCTGCCCAGCGGCATCACGCTGCGGCTGGTCGGCGACGCCAACGACTACCTCGGCAAGGGCCTGTCGGGCGGGCGCGTCACCGTGCGCCCCGATCCGTCCGCGCCGTTCACGGCCGAGCAGAACATCATTGTGTTAGTAACAATCTCGCTTTTCGAGTTCATCGCCCAGGAGGTCCGGGAGCTGTTGGCGCAGCTGGGTTTCCGGTCCCTGGAGGAGGCGGTCGGGCACGCCGAGCTGCTGGACACCGCGGGCGCGGTCGAGCACTGGAAGGCGTCCGGTCTCGACCTGACGCCGATCTTCCACGTGCCTGAGCTGCCGCCGCGCGCGGCCCGGCACCGCACCACCGCCCAGGACCACGGGCTGGAGAAGGCGTTGGACAACACGCTGATCCAGCTGGCCGAGGGCGCCCTGGGCTCGGGCGACCGGGTTCGGCTGGAACTGCCTGTGCGCAACGTGAACCGGACCGTGGGCACCATGCTCGGCTCGGAGCTCACGAAGCGGTGGGGCGGCGAGGGTCTGCCGGACGACACGATCGACGTGACGTTCACGGGCACCGCCGGGCAGTCGTTCGGCGCGTTCCTGCCCAGCGGCATCACGCTGCGGCTGGTCGGCGACGCCAACGACTACCTCGGCAAGGGCCTGTCGGGCGGGCGCGTCACCGTGCGCCCCGATCCGTCCGCGCCGTTCACGGCCGAGCAGAACATCATTGCCGGCAACGTGATCGCCTACGGCGCGACCCGCGGCGAGCTGTTCCTGCGGGGCAAGGTCGGCGAGCGGTTCTGCGTGCGCAACTCCGGCGCGCTGGCCGTCGTCGAGGGCGTCGGCGACCACGGCTGCGAGTACATGACCGGCGGGCGGGCGATCGTGCTCGGCGCCACCGGCCGCAACTTCGCGGCCGGCATGTCCGGCGGCGTGGCGTACGTGCTGGACCTCAACCCGGCGCGGGTCAACCAGGAGATGGTCGACCTGGACGAGCTGACCGAGGACGACCAGGCCTTCCTGCACGAGGTGATCGACCGCCACCGGCGCGAGACCGAGTCGGCGGTGGCGGACCTGCTGCTGGCCGACTGGGAGCTGGCCGTCGGCCGGTTCACCAAGGTGATGCCCAAGGACTACAAGCGGGTGCTGGCCGCGCGAGCCCGTGCGGAGGCCGACGGCAGGGACGTGGACACCGCGATCATGGAGGCCTCCCATGGCTGACCCCAAGGGCTTTCTCACCACGCCGCGGGAGAACGCCAGCTACCGCCCGGTGGACCTGCGGCTGCAGGACTGGCGCGAGGTCTACGAGGACTTCGAGCACCACCGGCTGGAGAAGCAGGCCGGCCGGTGCATGGACTGCGGGATCCCGTTCTGCCATCAGGGATGTCCGCTGGGCAACCTGATTCCCGAGTGGAACACGTTGGTGTGGCGGCAGGACTGGCGTGACGCCATCGAGAGGCTGCACGCCACCAACAACTTCCCGGAGTTCACCGGGACGTTGTGCCCGGCGCCGTGCGAGGCGGCGTGCGTGCTCGGCATCAACTCCGATCCGGTGGCCATCAAGCGGGTCGAGGTGGAGATCATCGACCGGGCCTGGGACGAGGGCTGGGTCGTGCCGCAACCGCCGGTTTCCTTGACCGGCAAGAAGGTCGCGGTGGTCGGCTCCGGCCCGGCCGGCCTGGCCGCGGCCCAGCAGCTGACCCGCGTCGGGCACTCGGTGGTCGTGTACGAGCGGGCCGACGCCGTCGGCGGGCTGCTACGGTACGGGATTCCCGAGTTCAAGATGGAGAAGCGGCGGTTGGACCGCCGTCTCGACCAGATGCGGGCCGAGGGCACCGAGTTCCGCACCGGCGTGAACGTCGGCGAGGACCTTTCCGTTGCTGAGCTTCGGGATTCTCACGACGCGGTGGTGCTCGCCGGCGGCGCGACCGTGTGGCGGGACCTGCCCGTGCCGGGTCGGGAGTTCACCGGCGTGTACCAGGCGATGGAGTACCTGCCGCCGGCCAACAAGGCGTACGCGCACTCGCCGATCAACGCCGCCGGCAAGCACGTCGTGGTCATCGGCGGCGGCGACACCGGCGCCGACTGCCTCGGCACCGCGCACCGTCAGGGCGCCGCTTCCGTGACGCAGCTGGAGATCATGCCCCAGCCGCCTGTGTCGCGGGCGCCGCACCACCCGTGGCCGACCTATCCCATGCTGTACCGGGTGACGTCGGCCCACGAGGAGGGCGGCGAGCGGCTCTACTCCGTGTCCACGGCCGAGTTCCTCGGGGATGCCGACGGCAACCTGCGGGGGCTCAAGCTCGTCGAGGTGCGCATGGAGAACGGCCGGTTCACGCCGGTCGAGGGCAGCGAGCGGGAGCTGGAGTGCCAGCTGGTGCTGCTGGCCATGGGCTTCGTCGGGCCGCAGCAGGAAGGCCTGGTCTCCGACCTCGGCGTGGACCTCGACCCCCGCGGCAACGTGGCCCGGGACCGCTCCTTCGCCACCAGCGTCGACGGCGTCTTCGTGGCCGGCGACATGGGCCGTGGCCAGTCGCTCATCGTGTGGGCCATCGCCGAGGGCCGCTCCGCCGCGGCCGCCGTCGACACCTACCTGACCGGCCGCGACGTCCTCCCGGCCCCCATCCGCCCCACCGACCGAGCCCTCGCCTGACACCCCCTGGTTATGCAGGGAAGGACGCCTTGCCCTCGTTCAACGCGGGTAAGGCGTCCTTCCCTGCATGCGGATTGCTCCGAACGGCCCGATTCGTCCCTGTCCCGCCGGGTATCCAGGGGCTCCTGGGGCCGACAAGAGGAGCGCAGCAATGGTTGCCGTGATCGCGGCGGTACTTTTCGCCTTGGCGTTGCTGATCGACCTTTCCGGCATCTCGCTGGGATCGATCCTCACGCCGACGAACCTGCTCACCGCCGGCCTGCTCTGTGTCGCGCTGCACCTGGCCGGCATCGGCACGAACCGGCCGGCCTTCCGGCGTCCGGCCTGGCGCGGGCGGCGCCGTTGATACCCTCACGGGGTGTCTGAACTGAGTTCCACGGGTGCCGCTTTCGCCGAGTTCTGGCGGGAGCGGCACCTGTGCACCCTCACCACCGTCCGCCCCGACAGCACCCCCCATGTCGTCCCCGTCGGCGTCACCCTCGACATCGACAACGGCCTCGCCCTGGTCATCACCGACGGTAACTCCGCCAAGGCCCGCCAACTCCGCGCCGCCGGCCGGCTCAACGCCGCCGCGTGCCAGGTGGACGGTCGCCGTTGGTCCACAGTGGAGGGTGTCGCCACCCTCAACGAGGACCCGCAGGCGATTGCCGAGGCCGTCAGCCGCTACGCCCAGCGCTACCGCCAGCCCCGCGTGAACCCGAACCGCGTGCTGATCGAGATCGCCGTCACCAACGTCCTCGGCAACGTCAGCTAGGACGAGTTCGTCGACCGGCTGCTGGCCTGTCCGAAGAAGTAGCCGAGGATCAGCAGGAACGCGCTGGACACGATCTCGGCAACGGGGACACCGGTGAACATCGCCACGATCAACACTCCCGCCAGCACCACCAACAACACACCACCCACCAGGACCGCGACCGGCTCGCGCTGCAGCCACGACAAGTAGATCTGCGCCTTCTTCGCCTGCATCTCAAGCTTGAGCTCGGCCTCGGCCCGCAGCTGCGCCTCGGTCGCCGCTTGGGCGGCACTCGCCGCCGCCTGTTCAGCGGCCCGCTTCTCCTCAAGCTGCCGCTCCAATTCGGCGCGGACGTCTGCGTCGGAGCCAACCTCCGCCAGCTTTTCCCGGATGCCGGCGACCTCATCGCCCAGTTCGAGCGCCCGGATCCGCTCATTGATCAGCGACCGGCGCTCCAGCAGGACCGACAGGATGCCGACCTCGACATGTGCTGAATCCGCACCACCCAACAGCGCCGACATCCTTGGGGTGTACCTCACCTTCAGCACACCGAAGTTGTCGGGATGGGCAATGGCGTCGTTGATGTCGACCAGACTGCGACGCAGTTGATCAAGAGGCTGCTCGTTGATCTGCGACGGCGTCAGACCTAGCCTCACCAGCTGAGACTCGAAGAACTCTCGGCCAGCGCGTGCGTCTGGGCTCGGATTGACGCTCTCGGTGAAGCTCATGGCCGCCCCTTCGCCCCGCCTACCGGTTGACCCGGTAGTCGCAAACGCGGTGTCGGTCGTTAGCTGAAGTCGCGGGCGTTGGCCAGGACGGGAACCTTGGCCCGAGCATCGTCCACTTCGGACGGATCGAGGTCGACGACGAGCAGTTCCGGACGGTCCAGGCACTGGGCCCGGATCTCGCCGAGCGGGGAGACGACGGCGCTGTAGCCGATGCCGGTGGGGACGCCGGGCTTGGTGGTGACGCCGACGGTGGCGGGGTCGGCCTGGCCGCAGGCGGCGAGCCAGCTGGTGGAGTCGAGGGCGCGGGCCCGGACGAGGAGCTCCCACTGGTCCCGCTTGCCGGGGCCGGAGCCCCAGGAGGCCGGCACGAGGATGACCGAGGCGCCGGAGCGGGCCAGGCGCTGGAACAGCTGGGGGAAGCGCAGGTCGTAGCAGGTGGCGACGCCGACGCCGATGCCGTCGACCGACACCGTGAGGCTGTGGTCGCCGGGGGCGACGGTGGCGGACTCGGCGAAGCCGAAGGCGTCGAACAGGTGGATCTTGTCGTAGTGCTCGTCGACGCCGAGGCCGGTGACGAGCAGGGTGTTGCGCACGCGGCCGTCGTCGGACGGTGTGAACATGCCGGCGACGATCAGCAGGTCGTGCCGCTTGGCGATGTCCCGCACGGCGGAGGCCCACGGCCCGTCGAGGGGCTGGGCGAGGCCGGCGAGGGGGATGCCGAAGCGGGCCATCGCGGCCTCGGGGAACACCACGACGCGGGCGCCGCGGCGGGCGGCCTCGGCGGCCTGCTCGCCGATGGTCTCGAGGTTCGCCGACGGGTCGGTGTCGGACACGAACTGGCTCAGCGCGATACGCACGCCGCCCAGTGTATACCGCCCGTATACTCCGAGGATGGCTGTTTCCGGGCGGGACCGCGCCTACGACTACCTGCGCAACACCGTGCTGGCCGATCCGGCTGCGCAGGGCACCTTCCTCAACGAGCAGGACATCGCCGACCGTATCGGGGTATCGCGCACGCCGATACGGGAGGCGCTGCTGATGCTGTCGGCCGAGGAGCTGGTGCGCCTCGTGCCCAAGCGCGGCGCCTACATACCCGAGCTGACGGCCGGCGAGCTGCGGGAGCTCATCGAGCTGCGCGGCGTGCTGGAGCGGTTCGCGGCGGAACGGGTACTGGCCGCCGGCACGGCCCCGGTCGACGAGCTCCGGGAGGCCCTGGCCGACCAAAGGGGCAAGGATGACCGCGCGTTCATCGAAGCCGACACCCGCTTCCACACGATTCTCGTGCGGGCGGCCGGCAACGGGACCCTGGCCCGCACCTACGAGACGCTGCGCGCGCGACAGGTCGTCTCGGGAATGGTGGCGCTGCAAGGGGCGTCGGACCGCCGCGAAGCAGTCCTCACCGAGCACGAGGCGATCGTGACGGCGCTGGCGGCCGGCGATCCGGGTCCGGCCCGCGACGCGATCACCGCACACCTTGACGCGACCCTGCGCGCACAGCTCGCGATCCGTTGACAGATCCGCTGACAGAACAGGACATTGACCTCTCGTCACTGTCGCAAGTGCACTGCGCGTGCGTGCGGCGCACGGGTCCGGGGTGGACTTCGCCCGGTTCGGACCAAGGGCCCGCATGCTGATCGGCGCAGCCACGGGACAGCTCACCGCATTGATCGTCACATTCGGCGCGGGTGATCGACATGGTCGCTGACGTGAAACCGCTGGGTAGCAGGGCTGTGGCCGCCGAAGGCCGGGCGTTTTGGGCGTTCTGACCGGTGCGACGGCGGTGTAACCCGTCGGCGTAGCCTCGCCGTCGGCGCGTGGAGGACCGACCCGCGCCTGTAAACTGTGATGAATACCTAGGTACGACGGCTTCATCCGTGCTGAGGGAGGTGGACGGTGCCGGCGCCCGAGCCCGAGCCGACGTCACTCGCCGCGAAGATCGACAAGCTGTTCCAGGTGGTCCGCAAGCCCAGCCGCGAGCAGTACAGCCACGACGAGGTGGCCCGGGCCTGCCGCGAGGCCACCGGTGAGAGCTTCTCGACCACCTACCTGTGGCAGCTGCGCACCGGCCGCCGGGACAACCCGACCAAGCGGCACCTGGAGGCGTTGGCCCAGTTCTTCGAGGTCTCCCCCGCCTACTTCTTCGACGACGAGCAGAGCGCGAAGATCGCCGAGGAGTTGGAGCTGCTCGGAGCCCTGCGGGACGCCGGAGTACGAAATGTTGCGCTGAGAGCAGTAACGCTTTCACCCGCCGGGCTCGACACCATCAGTGACATGATCGACGCGATCGCCCGCAGGGAGGCGATCCGCGACGGGGACTCCCGCTGATCAGGAGTGATGGTGCGGCAGGACAAGCAGCTGTGGCGACGCTGCCGGGAGCTGGCCGACTCGGTGCCGATGCCTGCCCCGTTCCGTCCGGACACGTTCGCGCAGGCCGTGGCCGCGCACCGCGGCCGGCGGATCGAGCTGATGCCGGTGCCGGCCACCATGGGCGCGCCGTGCGGGCTGCTCATGACCACCGACCACGCGGACTACATCCTGTACCCGGTCAACACCACTGAGCTGCACCAACAGCACATCTTCATGCACGAGGTGGCGCACCTGCTGTGCGGGCACACCGGCACCGGGGAGATCGACGCCGCCGCGACCAGGGTGCTGATGCCCAACCTGTCGCCGGAGCTGGTCCGCCGGGTCCTGGGCCGCACCGTGTACACGGAGACCGAGGAGCACGAGGCCGAGCTGCTGGCCTCGCTGATCGCCCAGCGGGCGGCCCGGCTGCCGCGGCCGCCGTCGGCCGAGCCGCCGGACGAGGTCGTCCAGCTCAGCCGGCTGTTCGGCGTGCGGCGGCGCGATGATTGAGATCCTGGCCTATCTCGGCTGCCTGGTGGCGATCATGGTCGTCTGCTACAAGGTGCGGCTGGCCAGCACGGATCGGCGGACGCGGGGCCTGCGGCACATCGCCGGCTTCGCGGTGTGCATCGCCGGCGCGCTCGGTCTGGACGCGGTGATGACGTTGGCGATCACCGCCCCGCTGCCGGCCGTCGCCGGCCTGGTCAGCGACGAGCTCAAGATGGCCGCGCTGGGCTTCCTGATCCAGTTCGCCGACTCCGTGCGGCGGAAGGCGGTCCGCGGCCGCCGGTACGCGGTGGCCACGGCGTCGGCGATGCTGCTGGCCGCGGTGCTGTTCTTCCTCTCCGGCGCGCACCAGTACTCGACCGACGTCGTCACGTTCACCTCGGCCGGGGTCGGGGTCTTCGTGGCCTACAACGTGGTGCTGATCTGCTACGAGGTCTGGGGCCTGCTGACCTTCGCCACGCTGATCCGCCGCTTCGCCCGGCTGGTCGAGCCGGGCCTGCTGCGCACCGGTCTGCACCTCATCATCGTCGGCGCGCTGATCGGCGTGCCGTGGACGGGCTGGCAGCTCGACGACATCTGGATCGCCGTGGTTCAGCACCAGAACACCACCAGCGAGGACGAGGTGTCGGCGGTGCTGGCGGCCCTGTGCGTGTTGGTCTCGGCGGCCGGGGCGACGCTGTCAGCATGGGGCCCGTACCTGAGCGGGCCGGCCCGTTGGCTCGGTGCCCAGTGGCGGTACGCGCAGCTCAGACCGTTGTGGACGGCGATGCACGCGGCGATGCCGGCGATCGCGCTCAGCACCGTCGCCCGGCAGCAGGGCGGCGTGGAGTTCGCGCTGTACCGGCACGTGATCGAGATCCGGGACGCGCAGTTGGCGCTGCGCGGGCACATCCACCCGGACGTGCAGGAGTGGGCGTCGGACGCGGTGCGTCGCGTCGGCACCCATCCGGCCCGGCGCGAGGCGACCATCGAGGCGGCGACGATCGCCGCCGCGGTGATCGCCCACGAAGCCGGCGTCGACTACCGGGCCGGCGAGGTCGACCCGCACCGCGTGGATCCCAGCCTGGGCGCGGAAACCCGGTGGCTGGCCCAGGTGTCGCGGGCGTTCGCGCACTCGCGGGCGGTGGCCCAGGTGCGGGCGCGGATGGCCGCCGAACTCAGCGGGGTTCCGTCCACGAGCTCGTGATGATCTCGCGACTGTCCACACCGGACGGAAGCGTGCCCAGCGCGATGCCCCAGTCCTCGCCCAGCCGCGAGGCGCAGAAGGCGTCGGCGACGGCCGGGTTGCCGTGCCGCACCAGCAGCGATCCCTGGAGCACCAACGCCATCGACTCGACCAGGCGGCGGGCCCGGAACTCGATGTCGTTCAGGTCGGACAAGTCCTTGCGCAGCAACTCGATCGAGCGGTCCAGGCGGGCGTCCGCGCCGGCGGCCAGCTCCACCTCGCCGAAGAACGCCTCCACTGACTCGGGCTGGCGGGCCATGGCCCGCAAGGCGTCCAGCACCGCCACGTTGCCGGAGCCCTCCCAGATCGAGGGCAGCGGCGCCTCCCGGTACAGCATGGGCATGCCGCTTTCCTCGACGTAACCGTTGCCGCCCAGGCATTCCAGCGCCTCGGCAGCGTGCATCGGGGCCCGCTTGCACACCCAGTACTTGGTCACCGCCAGCGCGAGGCGACGGAACGCCGTCTCGTCACGGTCGGTCGCGCCGGCCAGTCGCAGCATCACCACCAGCGCAGCCTCGGCCTCGACCGTGAGGTCGGCCAGCACGTTGGCCATCAGCGGCTGGTCGACCAGCCGCTTACCGAAGGCGCTGCGGTGGCTGGCGTGGTGCACCGCCTGCATGACGCCCGCGCGCATGCCGGCGGCGCTGCCGATCACGCAGTCGAGGCGGGTGTTGTTGACCATCTCGATGATGGTCGGCACGCCCCGGCCCTCCTCGCCGACGAGCCAGCCGATCGCGTCGTCGTACTCGATCTCGGAGGAGGCGTTGGACTTGTTGCCCAGCTTGTCCTTCAGCCGCTGGAGATGGATCGCGTTGCGGGCGCCGTCGGGCAGGACCCGGGGCAGCAGGAAGCAGGACAGGCCGCCCGGGGCCTGGGCCAGCGTGAGGAACATGTCCGACATCGGCGCGGACGTGAACCACTTGTGGCCGCGGATGACGTAGGTCCCGTCGGCGCTGGGCGTCGCGGTCGTCGTGTTGGCGCGGACGTCCGAGCCGCCCTGCTTCTCCGTCATCGACATGCCGGCGATCAGGCCGCGCTTGGTGCTCGGCTCACGCAGGCCGTAGTCGTAGATCTTGGCCGCCAGCAACGGTTCGTACCGCTCGGCCAGCTCCTTGTTGTGCCGCAGCGCGGGAATCGCCGCGTACGTCATCGCCAGCGGGCACGTGTGGCCGGCCTCGACCTGGCTCCACACGAAGAACTTCGCCGCCCGCGCCACGTGCGCGCCGGACCGGTCGTCCCGCCAGGCCGCACCCTGAAGGCCGTGCTCGACGCCGACAGTCATCAGCTCGTGCCAGTACGGGTGGAAGTCCACCTCGTCGATGCGGTTGCCGTAGCGGTCGTGCGTGCGCAGCACCGGCGGATTGGCGTTGGCGCCCCGGCCCCACTCCTGGGCCCGCGCGCTGCCGGCCAGGCGGCCCAGCTCGTGCAGCTCCGGCTCGACCCAGGCCGCGCCTTCCCGCCGCAGGCCCGCGATCAGCGACGCGTGCGCCGCGACGTCGTGGCCCACCAGCGGCGGGACCTGGTTGGTGACCTCATGAGTGGGCGGCATCGTCGGCTCCCAGGGCGCGAAGGGTGAAACGAACGAGATTCGGCACGGTGTCGGCGCTCGCCACGCCCGCCGACAGCGGACCCACCAGCACCTCCGCCACCGCCCCGACCAGGGCGGCGGCCGTGATCGCGGCCTCCTGCGGCGGCAGCACCCCCGCCTTGACCGCCTCCGTGACGTGCCGGGCGAAGGCCTGTTGGAACACCTGCCGGAACACCAGGCGCTCGGCCTCCACCGGGGCGTCCACCGGCTCCGCCAGCAGCGCGAAAGCCAGCCGCGGCGCCTTCAGGGCTCGGTTGGCGAAGGTCTCCACGATCGCCACCACCCGGTCGATCAGGTCACCCGGGCCGTCGGCCGCCTGCTCCACCGCCTGCACCTCGCGGCCGACCAGGCCCCGGAACACCTCCACGACCAGCTCCGCCTTGCCCGGGAAGTACCGGTAGACGCTGCCCGTCGAGACGCCGGCCCTGGCCGCCACCCCGACGACCGAGCAACCCGCGTATCCCTGTTCGGACAGCAGGGCCACGGCCGCCGCCAGCAGCGCCTCGCGCTGGGCGTCCAGCCGAGCCTGCACCTGAGGTGTGCGTCGGTAGGGCACTCAAGGAGTGAAGCACGGTTCAGTACTTCGTGCCAGGGGCGGCAGTCGACCGTGCAGCTGGTTCAGGCCAGCGGGACAGCGTCCGAATCTAGGATTCCTGTGCGGTAGGCGATGGACACTGCTTCCGCGCGGCCGTTGGCCTCCAGCTTGCGGATGATGTTCTTCGCGTGCGAGCGGACCGTTTCCACCGACACCACGAGCCGTTCCGCGATCGAGCGGCTGCTCATGCCTTCCGCGATCAACGCGAGGATTTCCCTTTCCCGCTGGGACAGGGCGTGGCTTCGTTTCTGGTCGACGGCCGAAGCCTCGCCGTTCGACTGTATCGGGACGCCGAGGTAAACGCCGGAGAGCACCTGGTGCAGATAGCTGGCCGAAGCCGTGGCCAGGGCCACCGCCCGTGCTCCCTGCCCGAACGCGAACCGGGCGTCCTCGTCGGCGTGACCGGACGGGGTCAGCAGCACCACCACCGGGCACGCCGAATAACCGCTGCTCAGCGCCCGAACGAGGGTGAAACCGGGGTCCGCCGCCTGGTCGACCACGGCCATGCCTGTCGGATTGCGTCCCGCGAACCGCACGGCCGCCGCCGTCGACGCCGCCGCGCTCACCGGACCCACCTCGGGCAGTCGGGACAACACTCGCGCCAGTCCGATTCGGGTGAGCGGGGAAAACCCCACGATCAGGACTGGGCGGCGGTGGTACATGGGCCGGATACTCTCACGCATTGCGCCAATTGCGATACCTGGCGTGACCCACCAGTCAGTCCCGATCACATGCGGTAATCTCGGAATACGCGTCTATCACCGGATCAGATCACCGGCGACTTTCTTTTCTACTGTATGTATGCGCCGAGTGGCGGGCCTCGCCCGGCCGTGCGCCGGAACCTTGCTGCCCGATCGCGCGCTGACCCGTCCACCGACCAGGCGATGGTCCTAAGGTCGCTGGTGTCGTGACCGGAATTCTGTGAGCGGTGGGGAACCGGATGACCAGCGCAGTGGAAGCGGCCGGCCTGATGCTGGCGGAGCCCAGGTCCTACATGGACAACGAGGGGCTACATGAGGGACTGTCGCTACTGCGGCGGGAATCGCCGGTGCACCGGGTGGAAGCGCCGGGATATCGGCCCTTCTGGGCGGTGACGCGGCACGCGGACATCATGGAGATCGAGCGCGAGCCCGACCGGTTCCTCAACGCGCCGCGCACGGTGCTCGGCCCGATCGAGCTGGACGACCAGATCGAGCGGATGGCGCAGGCGGGCCGGGCGGTGCGCTCGCTCGTGCACATCGACGGCCGCGAGCACCGGCTGCTGCGCGCGATCGGCGCGGACTGGTTCCGTCCCAAGGCAATGCGCCATCTGGAGTCGCGGGTGCGCGAGCTGGCCAAGCGCCACGTCGACCGCATGGCCGCGCTGGGCGGCGAGTGCGATTTCGCGGCGCAGATCAGCATGGACTACCCGCTGTACGTCATCCTGTCGCTGCTGGGCCTGCCCGAGAGCGACTTCGCCTTCATGCGCACGCTGACGCAGGAGCTGTTCGGCAACGCCGATCCGGACAAGGCCCGCGACATGGATCCGGCGGCGGTCGTCGCCGTGGTCGAGGACCTGTTCGCCTACTTCGGCAAGCTGGCCGTCCAGCGCCGGGCCCGTCCCACCGAGGACATCGCGTCCACGATCGCCAACGCCCGGGTGGACGGCGAGCACCTCAGCGACCAGGACACCATCTCGTACTTCATCATCATCGCCACCGCCGGCCACGACACCACCAGCGGCGCGCAGGCCGGCGGCATCCAGGCCCTGGCCGAGCACCCCGACCAGCTGCGCCGCCTCCAGGCCGACCCGGGTCTCGTGCCCGCCGCCGTGGACGAGATCATCCGCTGGACCACGCCCGTGACGTCGTTCATGCGTACCGCCACCGAGGACTACACCCTGCGCGGCGTGCGCATCCGTGCCGGCGACTCGCTGTTGCTGTCCTACCCCTCGGGCAACCGTGACGAGGACGTCTTCGAGGACCCGTTCTCCTTCGACGTGGCCCGCACCCCCAACAAGCACCTCGCCTTCGGCTTCGGCGTCCACTACTGCCTGGGCGCCGCCCTGGCCAAGATGGAGATCGCCGCCTTCCTCCAGGAGTTGTTGCCCCGCCTGGACACCCTCGCCCTAGCCGGCCAGCCCGCCTTGGCGGCAACGAACTTCGTCGGCGGCCTCAAGCGCCTCCCCCTGCGCTACTCCCTCAAGCGCTGACACCGCCAACACAGCAGACCGCTCGGCCCCGCCCCTGCTTCGCCCGGTCGCTGGATTTTTCGAGGTCCGCCCCCCCAACTCGCCCACCACTGAGCCGACGCGGGCCTCGAAAAATCCAGCAAGGGCGAGGCAGGGGCTTAAGGGGGGCCGAGCACGCGACGCCGAAGGCGGCGCAATTAGACACTGCCCCTTCGGGTGGTATCGCCGTTGCGCAGCAATGACGCCTGTCGTTGTGGGTGACCATGGCGGCGTAGAACGGCTGAGCTTTCGGGGGTACTGCATGTCCGGCACCGCGCGTCTGTCCCTGCTTGACGGCTTCGCGTTGACGGTGGCGGGCCGGGAGCTGGTGGTGCCGAGGGCGCAGCAGAGGCTGCTGGCGCTGGTGGCGTTGCGGCGGGACACGAACCGGAACACGGCGGTGGGGCTGCTGTGGCCGGAGGGCGGCGAGGGCAAGGCGCTGGCCAGCCTGCGGACGGCCCTGTGGCGGCTCCAGCAGCTGCCGGTGCCGACGGTTCGGGTCAGCGGCGACGGGATCTCCCTGGAGCCGACGCTGGGCCTGGACGTCCGTGAGCTGGTGCAGATGTCCCGGCAGGGCGGCGTCGACCTGCCGACGAGCCTGCTGCTGGGCCCGCACGAACTGCTGCCGGGCTGGTACGACGAGTGGGTGCCGGTGGAGCGGGAACGCCTGCGCCAGCTGTATCTGCACACGGTGGAGGGCTTCGCCGCCGCCTGCCTGCGGGCCGCCCGGCATGGCGACGCCCTGGAGGCGGCGCTGGCGGCGGTGCGGGCCGACCCGCTGCGGGAAAGCCCGTACCGCCTGGCCGTCGAGGTCCATCTGGCCGAGGGCAACGTCGCCGAGGCGCTGTCGACGTACCAGCACTACCGCGCCCTGCTGGCCCGGGAGCTCGGCGTCGCCCCCTCCCCCATGATCCGCTCCCTCATCCACCAGACCCTGGCCACCGCCGCCGTCTGACCCCGCCCGCCTTCGCCTCCGCAAATGCCACATGTGGCGCACATTCGACTCCCAGCGCCGCATATGGACCACATGTGGCGAAAAAGCGGGGGGGTGGGTGGATGGGGAGGCGGGCGGGGTTGGGGTTGGGTCAGTCGTGGGAGGACATGACGTGCTTGATGCGGGTGTAGTCCTCCAGGCTGTACAGGGAGAGGTCCTTGCCGTGGCCGGAGTGCTTGAAGCCGCCGTGGGGCATCTCCGACACGATGGGAATGTGGGTGTTGATCCACACGCAGCCGAAGTCGAGGCGCTTGGCCATCCGCATGGCCCGGCCGTGGTCGCGGGTCCAGACGCTGGAGGCCAGGCCGTACTTGACGCCGTTGGCCATGGCCACCGCCTCGCCCTCGTCCACAAAGGACTGCACGGTGATCACCGGCCCGAACACCTCGTTCTGGATGATCTCGTCGTCCTGCCGAAGCCCGGAAACCACTGTGGGGGCGTAGAAGTAGCCACGGTCGCCCACCACGGAACCACCGGCCAGCACCGACGCGTGCGCGGGCAGCCGGTCGATGAAGCCACCGACCCGGGCCAGCTGGCCGGCGTTGTTCAGCGGCCCGTAGGTCACGTCCTCGGTCGGCGCGCCGGTGCGGCACGACCGCGCCTCGGCGGCCAGCAGGGCCGCGAACTCCTCATACACGGAAGCGTCGACGATCACGCGGGTGGCGGCGGTGCAGTCCTGCCCGGCGTTGAAGTAGCCGGCGGCGGCGATGCCGGCCGCGGCCGCCTCCAGGTCGGCGTCGGCGAACACCAGGACCGGCGCCTTGCCGCCGAGTTCCAGGTGCGTCCGCTTCAGGTCGACGGCGGCGGCCGAGGCGACCTCCATGCCCGCCCGCACCGAGCCGGTGATCGACACCATGTCCGGACGGTCGTGCGACACCAGCGCCCGGCCGGTGTCCCGGTCGCCGCAGATCACGTTGAACACGCCCGGCGGCAGGAACTCGGCGGCGACCTCGGCCATCAGCGTCGTGGACGCCGGCGTGGTGTCGGACGGCTTGAGCACGACGGTGTTGCCGGCGGCCAGGGCCGGGGCGATCTTCCACACGGCCATCATCAGCGGGTAGTTCCACGGTGTGACCTGCGCGCACACGCCGACCGGCTCGCGTCGCACGTACGAGGTGTGCCCGGCCAGGTACTCGCCGGCCGACCGGCCCTCCAGCATCCGGGCGGCGCCGGCGAAGAACCGGAACTGGTCCACGCAGGGCGGAAGTTCCTCGGACGCCGTGAGGGCGAGCGGCTTGCCGGTGTCGGCCGACTCGACGCGCACGAACTCGTCGGCCCGGGCCTCGATGGCGTCGGCGATCTTGAGCAGCGCCAGCTGCCGCTGCGCGGGGGTGGTGTCGCGCCAGGTCTCGAAGGCGGCGCCGGCCGCGGCGAAGGCGGCATCGACGTCGGCCGGCGCGGACAGCGGGGAGGTCGCGTACACGTCTCCGGTCGACGGATCGACGACGTCGAGGGTGCGACCGTCGGCCGCGCCGATCCGCTCGCCGTTGACGAGGTTGGTGAAGACGGTTTTCTCGGCCACCGAACGGATCCTTCCAGACACGGATTTAGTCGTAAACCATGCTCCCCCGCGACGGTATCGATTGCAACCGCGCGATTAAGTTGCTGTTTCCGTCGCCCAAGGCATTGACTTCACAGGCCGGAACGCCTTCACTACACCGCACGGGTGTGGCCCCCGTCACCCGCCGATCCCCTGCTGGAGGCCCCGATGTCCGAGGAGCGCGCGTTACGAGCCAATGTGCTCGGCGCGGCCGACACCGCCATGATGGCCGTCGCGGGCAGCGCGCCCGCGTACTCGATCGGCGCCAGCACCGCCGCCCTCGTCGCGGTCGCCGGTCTGGGCAGCCCGGCGGCGCTCCTCTGGTGCGGCATCCCGATGCTCGGCATCGCCTGGGCCTTCAGCCACCTCGGCCGCAGCCAGGTCAACGCCGGCGCCAGCTACGCCTGGGTCGGCCGCGCCCTGCACCCCGTGCTTGGCTACCTCGCGGGCTGGGCGCTGATCGTCTCCGCGACGCTGTTCATGGTCGCCGGCGCGATACCCGCCGGCGCGCTGACGCTGTCGCTGTTCGACCCGGACCTGGCCTCGAACACGGCGCTGGTCACGGTGGTCGGCGCGGTCTGGTTCGGGGCCATGGCGCTGGTGGTCTACCTCGGCGTCACGGTGACGGCCCGGGCCCAGTGGATCATGTCCGGCATCGAGGTGGCCATCCTCGTGGTGTTCCTGGTCGTGGGCTACCTCCGCGCGCCGGCCATCGCCGTGGAGAGCTTCGACTGGTCCTGGTTGGGGTTCTCGCACTTCGACGGCATGGGCGGCTTCGCCGGGGCCGCGCTGGTCGCCGCCTTCTACTACTGGGGCTGGGACGTGTCGGCCAACCTCAACGAGGAGACCCGGTCCGCGCGCCGGGCCGCCGGTCTGGGCGGCATCGTCGGCGTGGTGATCGTGTTCGGCCTGTTCCTGTGCTTCACGGTGCTGGTCAACCTGCTGCTGTCGGCCGACGCCATCGGCGGCAGCGGCGGCAACCTGCTCGACCTGCTCGGCCAGGCGATCTGGCCCGGCCCCGGCGGCAAGGTCCTGTCCATCGCGGTCGTGCTGTCCACCATCGCCACCCTGGAGACCACGCTGATCCAGGTCACCAGGACGATGTTCGCGATGGGCCGCGACGGCACCCTGCCCCACGCGTTCGGCCGCACCCACCTGCGCTGGCGCACGCCGACGCTGGCCACGATCGTGGTCGCCGTGGTGTCGGTGCTGCTGTTCGTGGCGGCCAACTTCCTCGGCACCGTCGGCGAGATCCTGTCCGACGCGATCAGCGCCATCGGCCTCCAGATCGCCTTCTACTACGGCCTGGCCGGCATCGCGGTCGTCGTCTCGCACCGCGCGGAGCTGTTCAAGAGCGTGCGGAACTTCCTGCTGATCGGCCTGTGGCCGGGCGTGGGCGCGGCGTTCCTGTTGTGGATGTTCGTGCAGGCCATCGGCTCCAACACGGCCGTGGTCAACGGGATCGGGCTGGGCCTGCTGGCGGTGGGCATCGTGCCGATGCTGATGGCGTGGCGAAAGGGCTCGGCCTACTTCGCGCGGGCGGCCGTAGGGGCGGACACGGTCGACGTTGCCGTGCCGACCGGCGGGGAACTGCGATGATGCGGCGGTGCGCAGGAACACGGAGCCTCTCGACGAGGCGTCGAAACTGATCATCGAACAGCTCCAGGAGGACGGCAGGCGGCCGTACGCGAGCATCGGCAAGGCCGTGGGCCTGTCGGAGGCGGCGGTGCGGCAGCGGGTCGCCAAGCTGGTGCAGTCGGGCGTGATGCAGATCGTCGCGGTGACCGACCCCATGCAGGTGGGGCTGTTCCGGCAGGCGATGCTCGGGCTGAAGGTGAGCGGCCCGATCGAGCCGGTCGCGGACGCGCTGGCGGCCATGCCGGAGATCGACTACGTGGTGGTCTGCGCCGGCCGCTTCGACATCCTGTGCGAGGCGGTCTGCGAGGACGACGCGGACCTGCTGGACCTGATGTCCAACCGGATCCGCACGGTCGAGGGCGTGCGCGACGTGGAAACCATGCCCTACCTGCGGCTGCACAAGCAGTCATATCAGTGGGGAACCCGGTAAGCCGCTACGGAATCCCTTGTATCAACCTCACCGATGTGCGATAAACGTAGTCGATAAGCAGTTAGGCGACGAAATCGGTGAGGACGACATGACTGCCACCGCCCAGCCCGGGCCCGCCGGCGCGGCCGCGCTGTCCGCGTCGGCCCGGGACCACCTGTGGCTGCACTTCGCCCGCCACTCCGCCTTCGAGGACACGGACATCCCCGTGATCGAACGCGGCGAGGGCGCCTACATCTACGACACCAACGGCAAGCGCTACCTCGACGGCCTGGCCGGCCTGTTCGCCGTTCAGGTCGGCCACGGCCGCGAGGAGCTGGCCCAGGCCGCCGCGGAGCAGACCCGCAAGCTGGCCTACTTCCCGCTGTGGTCGCACGCCCACCCGTCCGCGGTGCACCTGGCCGAGCGGCTGGCCGCGGGCGCGCCCGGCGACCTGAACCGCGTGTTCTTCACGGTCAGCGGCGGCGAGTCCGTCGAGACCGCGTGGAAGCTGGCCAAGCAGTACTTCAAGCTGACCGGCAAGCCGACCAAGCACAAGGTGATCAGCCGCTCGATGGCCTACCACGGCACGTCGCAGGGCGCGCTGTCGATCACCGGCATCCCCGGCGCCAAGGCCGACTTCGAGCCGCTGGTGCCCAGCGCGATCAAGGTGCCCAACACCAACTTCTACCGTGCGCCCGAGCACGCCGACGACCTGGTCGCGTTCGGACGGTGGGCGGCCGACCAGATCGAGCAGGCCATCCTCATGGAGGGCGCGGACACCGTCGCCGCGGTGTTCCTGGAGCCGTTGCAGAACACCGGCGGCTGCTTCCCGCCGCCGCCCGGGTACTGGCAGCGGGTGCGCGAGATCTGCGACGCCCACGACGTCTTACTCGTGTCGGACGAGGTCATCTGCGCGTTCGGCCGCCTCGGCCACGACTTCGGGGCCAACCGCTACGGCTACCAGCCCGACATGATCACCGTGGCCAAGGGGCTGACCTCCGGCTACGCGCCGCTGGGCGCGGTGCTGGCCAGCGACCGGCTGATGGAGCCGTTCCTCCAGGGCCCCAACATCTTCATGCACGGCTCCACCTACGGCGGCCACCCGGTGTCCTGCGCCGTGGCCATGGCCAACCTCGACCTGATGGAGGGCGAGGGCCTGTACCAGCACGTGCAGGACAACGAGTCCGCCTTCCGGTCCACTTTGGACAAACTGCGGGACCTGCCGATCGTCGGCGACGTCCGCGGCGCCGGCTACTTCTACGGCATCGAACTCGTCAAGGACAAGGCCACCAAGCAGACCTTCACCGCCGAGGAGTCGGAGCGGGTGCTGCGCGGCTACCTGTCCAGCGCCCTGTTCGACAACGGCCTCTACTGCCGGGCCGACGACCGCGCCGAGCCGGTGGTGCAGCTGTCGCCGCCGCTGATCTGCGACCAGTCCCACTTCGACGAGATGGAGCAGATCCTCCGCGTTTCCCTTGAGAAGTCGTGGCAGCTGCTCTGATGGATCGCCTCCGCGCCAACTCGGTAGGCGTGGTCGGGGTGGTGTTCATGGCGATCGCCACGGCCGCCCCGATCACCGCGATGACCGGCAACGTGCCGGTGGCCGTCGGTTTCGGCAACGGAATCGGGGCCCCGGCGGGCTATCTGTTCGCCACCGTGGTGCTGACGGTGTTCTCCGTCGGCTACGTGGCCATGACCAAGCACATCACCGCCACCGGCGCCTTCTACGGCTTCGTGTCCCAGGGCCTCGGCCGGGTCGTCGGACTGGCCAGCGGGCTGCTGGCGGTGATGGCCTACATCGTGTTCGAGGCCTCCATCGTCGGCATCTTCGCCTACTTCGCGCAGAGCACCGTGCTCGCCCAGTTCGGTGTGCACGTGCCGTGGCAGCTGTTCGCCGCGATCATGCTGGCCGCCACCGCCATCCTGTCCTTCTTCGACATCCACCTGACCTCACGGCTGCTCGGCGTCATGCTCGTCGGCGAGATCAGCATGCTGTTCCTGATGGCCGTCGCGGTGCTCGTGCGCGGCGGCGGACCCGATGGGATCCCCCTGTCTCCCATCAATCCCCTCAACGCCTTCGGCGGCCCCGCGGCCGGTCTCGGGTTGTTCTTCGCCTTCTGGTCGTGGGTCGGCTTCGAGTCCACCGCCATGTACGGCGAGGAGTCCCGGGAGCCCCGCAAGACCATCCCCCGCGCCACCCTGATCTCCGTGATCGGGGTGGGGATCTTCTACATCTTCGTGTCCTGGATGGCCATCGCCGGCAACGGCTTGGCCCGTTCGGTGCAGGTAGCGGCGTCCGATCCGCTGGGATTCTTCTTCGGTCCCACGGAAACGTTCGTCGGGCACTGGGCGGTGCTGCTGTTCCAGTGGCTGCTGATCACCGGCTCGTTCGCCTGCGGCATGGCTTTCCACCAGTGCGCGGCCCGGTACATGTACGCCATCGGACGGGAAGGGCTGATCTGGCGTCGTCTCGGGCGGACCCATTCCCGGCACGGCTCGCCGTACGTCGCCTCGTTCGCCCAGACCGTGATCGCCGTGGTCATCGTCGCCCTGTTCAGCCTGGCCGGCCAGGATCCGTACCTGAGCCTGTACACGCTGATGGCCATCCTCGGCACCATGGCCATCCTGATCGTGCAGACGCTCTGCTCGTTCGCGGTGATCGGCTACTTCTGGCGCAACCACAAGGAATCCCGCCACTGGTTCAAGACGTTCCTCGCTCCCCTGCTCGGCGGCATCGGCATGATCGCCGTGGTGTGGCTGCTGATGGACAACCTCGGCGCCGCCGCCGGCGCGGCCGCGTCGACACCGTTCTTCCACGCCATCCCGTGGATCGTCGGCGCGCTGTTCGCGATCGGGATCGTCGGTGCCTTGGCGTTGAAGCGGTTCCGCCCCTCGACCTACGCGGTCCTGGGCCGCATCGTCCTCGACGACGCCCAGGAGCGCGCCGAGGAGCCGGCTGCCGTCTGAGGCCGTGATCCGACCACGTCCGGTTCTGGATCGGGCCGGTCACAGGTCTCCGGGCCGGCCCGTCTCGACGAAGCGGACGACGGCGCGTCGGAGTCGGTCGAGGAAGTCCTGGAGACCGTCGGCGACGAGGTGGAAATCGCTGTCGCGACTGGCGGCGGCCGATCGGTGGACCGCGCCACTGGTGGCGATGGCGAAGTGGATGCCTCCGCCATCGGAGGCGAAGACCACGCCGCGGTCGCGCGGACCGAGGCGGATCGGTCCGCTGCTGGCCAGGTCATCGACCACGTGTGCCGCCGGGTGAATGAAGTAGGCGTTGCCGACGTCGGCCAGGACGACCTCGCCGATGTGCCGGTAGAACCGCACCAGCGGTTCGGCCGCCGCCGAGTGCTCGGCGAGCTGCCGTGCGGCGTCGAGTTCAGCCGGACCGGGCTCATCGACGTCGTTACGGCCGGGCGGGTAGCCGAAGCGGTTCTCGAAGTCGGCGACCAGTGTTTGTGTCACGGTGTTGATGTCGTGGCGCCAGGCGGCCAACCAGGCCGGGTCAGGACCAGCCGCTGACCGCTCGTTGTCGCTCATGCCGCGTCCGTTCACGTCCGAGGACGATTCCACACGCGGTGGGTGGCACGGGCGTGCCATCCCGGCCGATGCGTCAACGGAGCTCGAGTCAGGCCAAACGCTCCAGCAGCCACTCGTGGAAGGCGCCGATGTGGTGCTCGCTGGGGACCAGTACGCCGCCCTTGGCGTAGGCGCGGGAGCTCATGGCGGGCTGGCAGCGTTCGCAGGCCTCGAAGTCCTGCTCGTTGACGCGGTGGAAGAGCTCGACCGACCGCGAGACGTCCTTGCCGGACTCGACGACCGACGGCAGGTAGAGCCAGTCGCACTCGACGACGGTGCGGTCGGGGGCCAACGGGAACATGCGGTGCAGGATGACGTGGTCGGGCACGAGGTTGATGAAGACCTGGGGCTTGACGGTGATGGCGTAGTAGCGGCGGTCCTGGTCCTCGCTCACGGTGGGAATGCGGTCGAGGCCCTCGCTGCCGTCGACGGTGAAGCCCTGGATCTCCGTGCCGAACTCGGCGCCGTGGCCGACGTAGTACTGGGCGGCCAGGCCCTCGGTGAACTCGGGGAGGACCTCGGTGAGCTCGGGGTGGATGGTGGCGCAGTGGTAGCACTCCATGAAGTTCTCGACGATGAGCTTCCAGTTGGCCTGCACGTCGTAGACGATGCGACGGCCGACCGACAGGTTGGGAATGTCGTAGTGGTCGATGGCGCTGGCGTCGCCGAGGCGCTCGGTGCAGGCGCCGATGACGTCCTCGTCGAACGACGGGGGCTTGTCGGCCAGACAGACCCAGACGTAGCCGAGCCACTCACGGACGTGCACGTTGACCAGCCCGTACTCGACACGGTCGATGTCGGGCATCTTGGTCAGGTTGGGGGCGGCGATGAGCTTGCCGTCGAGACCGTAGGTCCAGGCGTGGTAGGGGCACTGGAAGGCGCGCTTGACCTCGCCCTCCTCGTCCAGGCAGAGCTTGGCGCCGCGATGGCGGCAGATGTTGAGGAAGGCCTTGACGGAGTTGTCACGGGCGCGGGAGACCAGAACGGACTCGCGTCCGATCTGGACGGTGCGGAACCTGCCGGGGGAAGGGATGTCCGAGGACCTGACGGCGCAGAACCACATGGCCTCGAAGACGCGTTCCTGCTCCTGCCGGAAGACGGCCGGATCGGTGTAGTACGCGCCCGGCAGGGTAGGGATGAGGCTGGCGGTCACGGAACAAATCCCCTTCTCACCGACGGATTCTGGCCATCTCGGGGTCGAACAGCGGCTCGGTGCGCACCGTTGCCGGGATCTTCTCCCCGAAGTACTCGATCGTCACGGCCGTGCCGGGCTCGGCCACGGCGGGCGGCAGCCAGGCGTAGGCGACTGTCCGGCCGACGCCGTAGCCGAAGGAGGCGCTGGTCACGTAGCCGACGGGGGAACCGTTGAACCACACGGGTTCCTTGCCCAGCACGACCGACCCGGGGTCGTCGACGGTGAGGCAGGCCAGCTTGCGGGCCACCGGCCGGGATTCGAGGGCCCTGCGGCCGACGAAGTCGCCCTTGTCCATACGGACGGCGAAGTCGAGGCCGGCCTCGGAGGGGGAATGCTCGGGCGTCATGTCGGTGCCCCAGGCGCGATAGCCCTTCTCCAGGCGCATGCTGTTGAACGCGCTGCGGCCGGCGGCGATGACGCCGTGCTCCCGCCCGGCCGACCACAGGGTGTCCCACAGCTTGAGGCCCAGATCGGCGGTGGTGTAGAGCTCCCAGCCGAGTTCGCCCACATAGGACAGACGCATGGCGGTGACGGGGACGGCGCCGAGGTAGGCCCGCTTGGCCCGGAAGTAGCCGAAGGCCTTGTGGGAGAAGTCCTTGTCCACCAAGGGCTGCACGAGGTCGCGGGCCAGCGGGCCCCACACGCCGAGGCAGCAGGTGCCGGCGGTGATGTCCCGGACGGTCACATCACCCGGCGCGCGACGGAGCATCCAGTCCAGGTCGAGATTGCCGTTGGCGCCGATCTGGAAGCGGTCGGCAGCCAGGCGGGCGACGGTGAGGTCGCTACGGATGCCGCCGGTCTCGTCCACCATCAGCGTGTACGTCACCGAGCCGACGGACTTGGCCAGGTTGTTGGTGGTGAGGCCCTGCAGGAAGTCCAGGGCGCCGGGGCCGCTGACTTCGAGGCGCTTCAGGGGGGTCATGTCGTACAGGGCGACGCGTTCCCGGGTGACGCGGGCCTCGGCGGCGGCGATGGGCGACCAGTAGCGGCTCGACCAGTCGTCCCGCTCGGGCACGTCGAAACCGGAGATCAGGGACTCGTTGGCCTCGAACCAGTGCGGCCGCTCCCAGCCGGCGGCCTCCAGGAACAGGGCGCCGAGCTCCTGGTGCCGCTCATGGAACGGCGAGGTCCGAAGTGGACGCGGCGATTCCATGGGCTGCAACGGATGCACGATGTCGTACACCTCGACGAAGTTCTGCTGGCCGCGCTCAAGGACATAGGACGGGGCGAGCTGGTGCTCCTCGAAGCGGTTGAGGTCGCACTCGTGCACATCGGTCGACGGCTGGCCGTCGACCAGCCATTCGGCCATGGCCCGGCCGACACCGGCGGAGTGCGTCACCCACACGGCCTCGGCCACCCAGAACCCTCGCAGCGACGGGGACTCCCCCATCAGCGGGGCGCCGTCCTGGGTGAAGGAGAAGATGCCGTTGAAGCCCTCGCCCAACGAGCTCTTCCCCAGCGAGGGCAGCAACTCCGTCGAGGCGGTCCAGGCCTCGGTGAAGTCCTCGGGCGTGAAGGCCAGCATGGACGGCATCGGATCCGTTGGCAGATCGGCGATGTCGACCGGCATCGGCCGGTGGCCGTAGTAGCCGATGCCCAGCCGGTCGCCGTGCTCGCGGTAGTACAGATCCCGGTCCTGGTGCCGCAGGATCGGCATCCTGCCGGTGAGCCCGGCGACCGGCGTGGTCTTGGCGTACTGGTGGGCCAACGGCGTCAGCGGCACGGTCAGGCCGACGAGCTCGCCGACCGCCGGGCCCCAGAATCCGGCGCAGGACACGACAATGTCCGCCGCGAACGTGTCGGTCTCGGTGCGGACGCCGGTGACCCGGCCGGAGGCCTGCTCTACGGCGACGACCTTCTGCCGGCCGACGAACAGGGCCCCGCGGTCGATCGCGCGCCGGGCCTGCTTCTCGCAGGCCAGCACGGCGTTGGCCAGGCCGTCGGTCGGCGTGTGCAAACCGCCGAGAACACCCTTGCCCAGCAACGGAACCAGCGTCCGACACTCATCGGGGCCGATGAGCGAGGACGGAATGCCCCACGACGTGGCCCAGCCGTGCCGGCGGGCCAGGTCGGCGTGACGTTCCGGGGTGGTCGCGATCTCGAGGCCGCCGAGCTGGTTGAACGCGCCCAGGCCGACGAGCTTCTCCACGGTGTAGGTGGCGAACTCGGCCATCGTCCTGGACGGATTCGTCTGGAACACCAGGCCCGGCGCGTGCGAGCTGGAGCCGCCGGTGGCGAACAGCGGACCCTGGTCCAACACGGTGACGTCGGTCCAGCCCCGCCCGGTCAGCTCGTCGGCCAGCGCGCAGCCGACGACACCGGCCCCGATGATCACGACCTTCGGCATCAGACAGCCTCCTCCGCCGTCACCGCAACCACCTCGGCGGCGTGGTCGGCGAGGACGCCGGTCTTGTGCCGCAACACGATCCAGTAGTAGCCGAAGCCGACCAGCGCCACCAGACCCACGAACAACACCGCACCCCATTGCAGGAACCAGTGGAACGGCGGTGTCGGGTTGTAGACCTCGCTGCGCGGCCAGCCCAGGTTGATCGCCATACCCGCGCCCCACAGCACGGCCAGGATGTTCACCGGCAAACCCCAGCGCCCCAATGAGAAGCCCTTGCTCGGGGCGTCCTTGCCGGGCCAGGTGCCGCGCAGCCGGGCGATGAGCATCGGCAGCGTCACCAACAGGTAGGCCACGTAGATGAGCACGACGCCGATGCTGGTGACCAGCTGGAAGATCTGCGGCTGGCCGATGTTGACCACCAGCAGGATGATCGCGATGATGCCGATCAGCACGGCCGGGCGGACCGGGGTGCGCTGCTTGCCGTGCACCTTGGCCAGCCAGGCGCCGGCCGGCAGGTTGTTGTCCCGCGCCATGGCGAAGGTCATCCGGATGGCCGCGGTGTGCACGGCCAGGATGCACACGGTGATCGCGATGGCCACGGCGACCAGGAACACCTTGCCCAGCCCCGATCCCAGCACGTCGATCACCACGTACTGGAGGCCGATGGTGCTCAGCTCGGGCGCGTTGATGTTGCGCACGGCCATCAGCGCCAGCAGCAGGATCAGGCCGCCGATGACGAAGGAGGCGATCAGCGCGCGGAGGATGGCCCGCGGCGCGTTCTTGCGCGGGTCGACGGATTCCTCGCCGAGCGAGCTGGCGGTGTCGAAGCCGTACATGACGTAGGCCGAGGCCAGCGAGCCGACCAGGAAGGCGCCGAAGTAGCCGAAGGTCATGCCGTCGCCCTTGTGGGCGGTGTCCAGCACGATCTGCGGCCCGCGCACGACCTCGACCGCGAGCAGCACCACCAGCAGCACGGCGGCGATCAGCTCGATGAACACGCCGGCGCTGTTGATGCGGGCCATCAGCTTCGTGCTCCAGGCGTTGACCGCCGTGCTGAACACGATCAGCACCGAGCCCAGGATGACCGCGTTCACAGCGTTGTCCGGGGCGATCTGGAAGAAGTCGGCGATCTGCGGCAGCGTGATCTGGTAGGCCAGCGCCACCGAGGCCACGGTGACGACCGAGGCCACCAGCATCATCCAGCCGGCCAGCCAGGCCACGTGCTGGCTGCCCAGTCGCTTGGACCAGTTGTAGATCGAGCCGGCCACCGGGTAGCGGGCGGACAGCTCGGCGAAGCACAGCGCGATCATCAGCTGGCCGACGAACACCATCGGCCACGACCACCAGTTGGCCGGGCCGCCGACGGCGAAGCCGAAGTAGAACATCTGGAACGTGCCGGTGAGGATGGAGATGTAGCTGATGCCGGCGGCGAAGGTGTGGAAGTTGCCCAGAGTTCTCTCGAACTCCTGCTTGTACCCCAATTCGGCGAGGCCATGGCCGTCGTCAGAACTCATGACTGCTCCCGGTGGCGGTAGAACTCCACCTCGGACGGCGGCAGGGGCTGCCGGCCGAGGATCAGGTCAGCGGACTTCTCCGCGATCATCATGGTCGGCGCGTAGATGTTGCCGTTGGTGACGTAGCGCATCACCGACGCGTCGACGACCCGCAGCCCGTCGACTCCGTGCACCCGCAGGCTTTCCGGGTCCACGACGGACTGCTCGTCCACCCCCATCCGGCACGTGCACGAGGGGTGCAGCGCCGTCTCTCCGTCCTTGGCCACCCAGGCCAGGATCTCCTCGTCGGTCGTCACCGAAGGCCCCGGCGAGATCTCCCCGCCGCTGTACTGATCGAAAGCCTTCTGCGTCAATATGTTCCGTGCGACCCGTACCGCCTCGACCCATTCGCGGCGGTCCTGGTCGGTGGACAGGTAGTTGAAGCGCAGGGCCGGCTTCACCCGCGGGTCGCGGGAGGTGATCTTCACGGAGCCGCGGGCGTCGGAGTACATCGGGCCGACGTGCACCTGGTAGCCGTGGTCGCCGGCCGGCAGCGAGCCGTCGTAGCGCACGGCGATGGGCAGGAAGTGGAACATCAGGTTGGGGTAGGCCACCTCGTCGTTGCTACGGACGAAGCCGCCGCCCTCGAAGTGGTTGGTGGCCCCGGGTCCCTTGCGGAACAACCACTGCAGGCCGACCATCGGCTTGCGGTACCACTTCATGTACGGCGCGACCGACACCGGCTTGGTGCAGGCGTACTGGATGTACACCTCCAGGTGGTCCTGGAGGTTCTCCCCCACGCCCGGCAGGTCGTGCACCACGTCGATGCCCAGCTCGGACAGTTCGGCGGCATTGCCGACGCCGGACAGCTGGAGCAACTGCGGCGAGTTGATGGCGCCGCCGCTCAGGATGACCTCGCCGGCCCGAACCCGCTTCGTCCGTCCACCTTGGACGTACTCGACGCCGACGGCTTTGGTGCCCTCGAACAGGATCCGCGTCGCGTAGGCCCGGGTCGTGACCGTCAGGTTAGGGCGTTTGCGCACCGGGTGGATGTAGGCCCGGGCGGCGCTGAGCCGTCGGCCGCGGTGCAGGTTGCGGTCGAAGGGGGCGAAGCCCTCCTGCTGGTATCCGTTGACGTCCTTGGTGAGCGGGTAGCCCGCCTCCTGCACGGCCTCGAAAAAGGCCTTGAACAGCGGGCTGTCGGCCGGGCCGCGCTCCAGGACCAGCGGGCCGTCGCCGCCGCGGTAGGAGTCCGCGCCGGCCAGGCAGTTCTCCATCTTCTTGAAGTACGGCAGGCAGTGCGCGTAGTCCCAGGACTTCATGCCCTCGTCCGCGCCCCACCGCTCGTAGTCGAGCGGGTTGCCGCGCTGGAAGATCATGCCGTTGATGCTGGACGAGCCGCCGAGCACCTTGCCGCGCGCGTGGTAGATCCGCCGGCCGCCCATCTGCGACTCCGGCTCGGACTCGTACTTCCAGTCGTAGAAGCGGTTTCCGATCGGCATGGTGAGCGCCGCCGGCATGTGCACCAGCGGGTCCCAGATGTAGTCGGGCCGACCGGCTTCCAGCACAAGGACTGTGATGGCGGGATCCGCGGAAAGGCGGTTGGCCAGGCAGCTGCCGGCGGAACCCCCGCCGACCACGACGAAGTCGTACATCCTCTATCACCCCGGGAACAGGCCGAGTGGTTTCGGATCGGTGTTGGTGTAGACGTGTTTCGCCTCGCGGTACTCATCGAGACCGGTGGGTCCGAGCTCGCGGCCGATGCCGGATCGCTTGAAGCCGCCCCATTCCGCCTGCGGCAGGTAGGGGTGGTAGTCGTTGATCCAGATCGTGCCGTGGCGCAGCGCGCCGGCGACCCGGGCCGCACGGCCGGCGTCGCGCGTCCACACCGCGCCGGCCAGGCCGTAGTCCGTGTCGTTGCCGAGCTCGATCGCTTCCTCCTCGGTGCTGAAGCGTTCGGCCGTCAGTATCGGGCCGAACGTCTCCTCGCGCACGACGGTCATGTCGCGGCGGCAGTCCGCGAACACCGTCGGCCGATAGAAGAAGCCTTGCCGCAACTCGGGTTCGTCGGGCCGGCGGCCACCGGCCAGCAGCTTGGCGCCCTCGGCGATCGCGGACGCCACGTACCGCTCGATCTTGGCGCGGTGCTCGGCCGACACCAGCGGGCCACTCTGGCTGGTGTCGTCGAACCCGTTGCCGATGACGATGCGGTCGGCGCGGGCCGCGATCTCCGCGACGAACTCGTCGTAGACGCTGTCCTGCACCAGAAGTCGGGCCCCGGCCGAGCAGACCTGGCCGGCGTGCAGGAAAACGGCGTTCAAAGCCTGGTCCTTGGCGGTCTCCAGGTCGGCGTCGGCGAACACGATGTTGGGGTTCTTGCCGCCCAGTTCCAGCGCGACCTTCTTGACGTTGCCGGCGGCGGCGACCATGATCCGCTGCCCGGTGGCCAGGCCGCCGGTGAACGACACCAGGTCGACATCGTCGCTTTCGGACAGTGCCGCGCCGACGGTGGCGCCCGCGCCCAGCACGAGGTTGACCACGCCGGCCGGGATGGCGGCCTCCTCGATCAGCCGGACCAGGGCGATCGTGGTCAGCGGCGTGACCTCGCTCGGCTTGATCACGATGGTGTTGCCGGCGGCCAGCGCGGGCGCGACCTTCCAGGACGCCTGCAGCAGCGGGTAGTTCCACGGCGTGATCAGCGCGCAGACGCCGACCGGCTCGTAGACGATCCGGCTCTGCGCGGTGGGGATGCCGGTGTCGACCACCCGGCCGGGGTGCTTGTCGGCCAGGTCGGCGTAGTAGCGGAAGACCCGGACCACGTCGTCCACGTCGGCGATGCTCTCGCCGAGGGTCTTGCCGGTGTCCAGGGTCTCGGTTCTGGCGATGTCGTCGCGGTCGCGCAGCAGCAGGTCGGCGACGGCGTTGAGCAGCGCGCCACGCTCGGCCGCCGGCGTGCGGGGCCACGGGCCGGCATCGAAGGCGGCCCTCGCGGCGGCCACCGCTCTCAAGGCGTCCTTCGCGTCGGCCTCGGCGACTGTCGTGACCACGCTGCCGTCGAACGGGTTGATCACGGGCCGGGTGTCGCTCCCGGTCGTCCAGTGCCCGTCGATGAACAGTTCCGCCACGGGGACCCCCGATCACGGTTGTTGCTGATTACGCAACGGCTCGCTGAGTTCGCAACAGCATCGACTGCGACCGGAGTCCCGTCAAGGGGCCAGCACGGGCCGGGCCAGCTGCCGTCGCCACCGGGAGAACAGCTTCGGCTGGTTCATTCCGAGCACCCCGACCAGCACATCACCACGTTCGTAGACCGCGAGGAAGCTGCGGCGGTCGGTGTCGCCCTCGATCACCCGGACGGTGTCGCCCTCGCGCCGGTGACCGGTGAACTGGATGCGCACCCCGTACTGGTCGGACCAGAAATACGGCGCGGAGAGGTGCGGCCGCGGGTCGCCCAGCAGCGTCGCCGCCGCGGTGACCGGCTGCTCCAGCGCATTCGTCCAGTGCTCCGCGCGGTGCCGGTCGTGCAGGTGAACGCTGTACGAGGCGGCGACATCGCCGACCGCCACCACCTCCGGCAACCCGGTCGCGCAGGCCGCGTCCGTGACGACGCCGTTGTCCAGCTGCAGGCCGGAGCCGGCGAGCCACTCGAAGTTCGGCGCCGCCCCGATGCCGACGACCACCACCTCGGCCGGGATCTGCCGGCCGTCGGCCAGCTCCACGCTGCGCACCCGGTTGGCCCCGAGGATGCGCTTGACCTGGGCGTTCGTGATCAGGCGGACGCCGTGGTCGCCGTGCAGGCCGGCGCAGACGGCGCCCAGCTCGGGACCGAGCTGGCGCAGCAGCGGCAGCGGCTCGGCCTCGATGACCGTGACGTCCGCGCCGAGATACCGGGCCGTGGACGCCACTTCGGCCCCGATGAAGCCGGCCCCGACCACGACCAGTTTCACGCCCGGCACCAGCTCGGCACGCAGGCGGATCGCGTCGTCCAGCGTGCGCAGGACGTGGACACCGTTGACGCCCTCGGTGCCCGGCAGCCAGCGGGCGCGGGCGCCGGTCGCGATGACGACGCCGTCGCAGCGCAGCGTCTGGCCGTTGGACAACTCGATGGAGCGGTCGTGCGGGTTGAGGCTCAATGCCCGCGCGCCCAGCCGCCAGTCGAAGTCCAGGGCCTCGTCGTCCGGCGTGCGCAGGCCGATGTCCGAGCTCTTGCCGGCCAGGAACTCCTTGGACAGCGGCGGCCGGTCGTACGGCCGGTGCGGCTCGTCGCCCACGATGACCAGGCGGCCGTCAAAACCCTGCTGACGCAGGGCACGGGCCGTGGACAGGCCGGCCAGGGAGGCGCCGATCACCGCTGCCGTGCGCATCAGCAGGCCACTTCGCTGTAGGCCACGCGGATCACGCCGTCCTCGACGACCACCGGGTAGGTGCGGATCGGCTTCGTGGCCGGCGGCCCGCTGGGCTGGCCGGTGCGCAGGTCGAAGCAGGAGGCGTGCAGCGGGCACTCCACCGTGCAGCCCTCAAGCCAGCCGTCGGCCAGCGAGGCGTCCTGGTGGGTGCAGGTGTCGTCGACGGCATAGAAGTCGCCGTCCTCCGTGCGGAAAACGGCGATGGGCGGGTCGACCGTGTCGACTCTGACCGCCTCCCCCGGCGGCAAGTCGCCGACTCTGCACACCTCGATCACTTCGGCCTCCGGTTGCGTATAGCACAACTTGTCGTGCTGCACGCAACAGAGTGAGGACCGGGCGATGCGCCGTCAAGGCTCCATCCGCTCGACTACAGTGCGTGCATGGCTTCAAGCGAGGGGTCGGCCGCACTCGTGCAGTCGGTCGACCGCGCGGTGTCCGTCCTGGAGTTCCTGGCCCTGCACGGCGAGATGGGCATCACCGAGCTCGCCGCCGAGCTGGGGGTGCACAAGTCCACCGCCTTCCGGCTGGTGTCCGTGCTCGACTCCAGAGGGCTCGTCGAGCAGGCCGGCGACCGCGGCAAGTACCGGCTCGGCTTCGGCATCGTCCGGCTGGCCGGGGCCACCGCCGCGCAGATGGACCTGTCCCGCGAGGCCCGCCCCGTCTGCGAGCGGCTGGCCGCCCAGGTCGGCGAGACCGTCAACGTGGCGATCCTGGACGGCGGCTACGCCATCAACGTCAGCCAGGTGCGCGGCAGCGCCACCGTGTCCTCGATCAACTGGGTCGGGCAGCGCACTCCCCTGCACGCCACGTCCAGCGGCAAGATCCTGCTGGCCAACCAGCCTTCAGCGGTACGCGACGAGCTGTTGGCCCGGCCGCTGACCATGTACACCCCTCGGACGATCATCGACGCCGGGCTGCTGCGGTCCGAGCTGGAGGCGGCGCTGGCGGCCGGGTGGGCCAGCACGGCGGATGAGCTGGAGATCGGTCTCAACGCGGTGGCGGCGCCCATCCGGGGCATGGACGGGGACGTGGTGGCGGCGTTGAGCGTTTCGGGCCCGTCGTACCGGTTGACGACGGACCGCTTCACGGAGGTCGCCCGCTTAGCCGCCGAGGCCGCCCGCGAGATCAGCCACCGCATCGGCCACACCAGCTGACCCGCCCAAGATCAAGGGATCAATCCTCTCGTTGAACGTCAGGAAGGGCCCCTTACTGACGTTCAACGTCAGTAAGGGGCCCTTCCTGACGAAGGCCGGAGGCGGGTGTTGTGGAGAGCGCAACAGTGCGCTTAATCTGCAACAGCGCAGGCTCCTGGAGGTGGGCATGTCCGAGCATCCCGACCGGCTGTGGCGCAATCCCGAACCCAGGTCCGGGTACGACGTGGTCATCGTGGGCGGCGGCGGGCACGGACTGGCCACGGCGTACTACCTCGCGGCCAACCACGGCATCCGGAACGTGGCGGTGCTGGAGAAGGGGTGGCTGGCGGGCGGGAACATGGCCCGGAACACGACGATCATCCGCTCCAACTACCTGTGGGACGAGAGCGCGGCGATCTACGAGCATGCCCTGAAGCTGTGGGAGGGCCTCTCGGCGGAGCTGGACTACGACATCCTGTTCAGCCAGCGGGGAGTCCTGAACCTGGCCCACACCCTGCAAGACGTGCGAGAAGGCACGCGAAGGGTGAACGCGAACCGGCTCAACGGGGTGGACGCGGAGTGGCTGGATCCGGACGAGGTCCAGAAGTTCTGCCCGGTGGTGAACACCTCGCCGGACGTGCGGTACCCGGTGCTGGGGGCGACGCTGCAACCCCGGGCGGGCATCGCGAAGCACGACCACGTGGCCTGGGCGTTCGCGCGCAAGGCCGACGAGCTCGGGGTGGACCTGATCCAGGGCTGCGAGGTCACGGGATTTCTCAAGCAGGGCAACAAGGTCGTCGGGGTGGAGACGAACCTGGGGCCGATCCGCGCGGGCCGCGTGGGCATGGCGGCGGCGGGGCACAGCAGCGTGCTGGCGAGCCTGGCCGACGTGCGACTGCCGGTGCAGAGCCATCCGCTCCAGGCGCTGGTGTCGGAGCTGCTGGAACCGGTGCACCCCTGTGTGGTGATGTCCAACCACGTGCACGTGTACGTCAGCCAGGCGCACAAGGGCGAACTGGTCATGGGGGCGGGCATCGACCCGTACAACTCCTATGCGCAACGCGGCTCGGTGCACGTGATCGAGCAGCAGATGGCGGCGGCGCTGGAGCTGTTCCCGATCTTCGCCCGGGCCCACGTGCTGCGCACCTGGGGCGGCATCGTGGACGTCACGCCGGACGCTTCGCCGATCATCGGGCCGACGCCGGTGGACGAGCTCTTCGTCAACTGTGGTTGGGGCACCGGCGGTTTCAAGGCGACGCCGGCCTCGGGCTGGACCTACGCGCACACGCTGGCCACCGGCAAGGCGCATCCGCTCAACGAGCCGTTCGCCCTGGAGAGGTTCACCACGGGCGCCCTGATCGACGAGCACGGCGCCGCGGCCGTCGCACACTAGAGGGAGGACCGATGCTGCTCATCCCGTGCCCCTGGTGCGGCGACCGCGACGAGACGGAGTTCCACTACGGCGGTCAGGCCGGCGTGCCGTACCCGGAGCGGCCGGCCGATCTGTCCGATGAGGACTGGGGCCGGTACCTGTTCGTGCGGGACAATCCCAAGGGGCGCTTCGAGGAGCGCTGGTCGCACTCGGCGGGGTGCCGCCGCTGGTTCAGCATCGTCCGCGACACGGTGTCGAACGAGATCGTGCGATGAGACTCCCCGAGGGCGGTCGCATCGACCGTACGAAGCCGTTGCGGTTCACCGTGGACGACATCGAGTACACGGGCTGCGCCGGCGACACGCTGGCCTCGGCGATGATCGCCAACGGGCTGCTGGAGGTGGCGCCCAGCGCGTACAGGCAACGGCCGCGCGGGATCTTCGCTGCGGGCGTGGACGAGCCGAATGCCCTGGTGCAGCTGGATGATCCGATGCAGCTGGCCACGACCACCGAGCTGGTCGACGGGCTGGCGGCAATCCTGTTGTCGGGCAAGGGAAGGCTGATCGACACACCGGACCCGACCCGCTACGACAAGCGGAACGTGCACTGTGACGTGCTGGTGGTCGGTGGCGGCCCGGCCGGCGTGGCGGCGGCGTTGACGGCCGGTCGCACCGGGGCCCGGGTGATCCTCGCCGACGAGCAGAACGAGCTGGGCGGCGGCCTGCTGACCGAGAACCGGCTGCTGGACTGGCTGGCCGACGCCGTGGACGAACTGGACGCCCTCGACGAGACCAGGATCCTCACCGGCACGACGGCGTTCGGCTACTACGACCAGAACTTCGTTGCCCTGGCCGAGAAGCACCGCCTGTGGCACGTCCGGGCCAAGCGGGTGGTGCTGGCCACCGGCGCACACGAGCGGCCGCTGGTGTTCGTCGACAACGACCTGCCGGGCATCATGCTGTCCTCGGCGGTTCGCCAGTACGTCAACCGGTACGCGGCGCTGCCGGGCGAGAACATCGTGGTGGCCACGACGAACGACGCCGCCTACGGGACGGCCTTCGATCTGGCCACGAGGGTATCCACCATTGTGGACAGTCGACCCGAGCCGCCACGGGAACTGGTTCGCCGGGCGCAGGAACTGGGTATCGAGGTGCTTGCCGGGGCGCATGTCCAGCAGGCGCTGGGCACGCGGCGCATCGGCGGCGTGCGGGTCGGCGATCGGCAGATCGCCTGTGATCTGCTCGCGGTGTCGGGCGGCTGGAGCCCGGCCGTGCACCTGTTCTCCCAGTCCCAGGGCAAGATCCGGTACGACGAGCGGGTCGCCGCGTTCGTGGCGGACAAATCGGTGCAGGAGCAGCACATCGTGGGCGCCGCGAATGCCGTCTACGACCTGGCCGGCTGCCTGCGAGAAGGCTTCCGGGCCGGCCTGGAAGCGGCCAAGAGGACCGGATTCGACGGCAGCCTGCCGGAAGCCCCCTACGCGGCAACGGAAACCGTCGCGCCACCGACGCCGGTGTGGTTCGTCGACGGCCCGGAGGACCGGCAGTTCGTTGACCTGCAACGGGATGCGACCGTCGCCGATGTGCGGCGGGCGACCGGGGCGGGCATGCGGTCGGTGGAGCACGTGAAGCGGTACACGACCATCGGCACCGCGCACGACCAGGGCAAGACCGCCGGCTTCGCGGCGATCGGCGTGATTACGCAACTGCTCGGGGCCGAAGCACCGCAGGGCACGACAACCTACCGCCCGCCTTACACGCCGGTGTCGTTCGCGCTGTTGGCCGGGCGGGATCGCGGCGAGCTGCACGATCCGGTGCGGATGACGCCGATGCACGACTGGCACGTCCGCAACGGCGCGCTGTTCGAGAACGTCGGCCAGTGGAAGCGCCCCTGGTACTACCCGCGGCCCGGCGAGGACAGGAAAACGGCCGTGCTGCGGGAATGCCGGGCCGCGCGCACGAGCGTGGCGGTGATGGACGCCTCCACCCTCGGCAAGATCGACATCCAGGGCCCGGACGCCGGCGAGTTCCTCAACCGCATGTACACCAACGCGTTCGCCAAGCTCAAGGTCGGCCACTGCCGGTACGGCCTGCTGTGCAGGCCGGACGGCATGGTGTTCGACGACGGCGTGGTCATGCGTGTCGCCGAGAACCGTTTCCTGGCCACGACCACGACCGGCAACGCGGCGGCGGTGCTGGACTGGTTCGAGGAGTGGTCGCAGACGGAGTGGCCGGACCTCAAGGTGTGGTTCACCTCGGTCACTGAGCAGTGGGCGACGATCGCGGTGGTCGGCCCGCAGGCCCGCACGGTGCTCAGCATCGTCGCGCCGGACGTGGACTGCTCGGCCGAGTCCTTCGAGTTCATGACGTTCCGGGACGTGCGGCTGGCCGACGGCACACCGGCCCGGATCGCCCGGGTGTCCTTCTCCGGCGAGCTGGCGTTCGAGATCAACGTGGACGGTCGGCACGGCGCAGAGGTCTGGAATGCCGTGATGGCAACGGGTCTGCCGACGCCGTACGGCACCGAGACCATGCACGTGCTGCGGGCCGAGAAGGGCTACGTGATCGTCGGCCAGGACACCGACGGCACGGTCACACCGCAGGACCTCGGCATGGAGTGGATCGTGTCGCCGCGCAAGGACTTCGTCGGCAAGCGCTCCTACCGACGGCCCGACGCGGTTCGCCCGGACCGCAAGCAGCTGGTGGGCCTGCTGCCGGTCGACCCCGAGGACCTGCTGCCCGAGGGCGCGCAGCTGATCGCCCCGGACACGTCGTTGGCACAACCGGTGCCGATGCTCGGACACGTGACATCGAGCTACCACAGCGCCGCGCTGGAGCGGACCTTCGCGCTGGCGCTGGTCAAGGGCGGCCGGCAGCTGATCGGGCAGACCGTGCTGGCCCCGCTGCGGGACCGGACGATCGCCGCCACGGTCACCGAGCCGATCTTCTACGACCCGGAGGGGACCCGCAGAGATGGCTGAGCTCCGCCAAGTCGACCTTCCCCACCAGGTCGACCTGAGGGTCGACCCCGTGGACCCGGCCGCGACCCGGATCGGGGAGCTGCTGGGCACGCCGCTGCCGGTGGTGCCGAACACCGGGTCCGAGGCCGTGCTGTGGCTCGGGCCGGACCAGTGGCTGGTGTTCGGGGCGTCCGAGGACCAGCTGCGGGCCGTGCTCGGCGACACCCCCGGCTCGGTCGTGGACGTCTCGGCCAACCGGGTGGCCTACGAGCTGTCCGGGCCGGACGCGCGGGAGGTGCTGGAGCAGGGCTGCGCCATCGACCTGCACCCGCGCGCCTTCGGCC
>NZ_KK037166.1:9351655-9355391 GCF_000568255.1 Kutzneria sp. 744 | reverse complement strand
TCGACCTGCACCCGCGCGCCTTCGGCCCGGGCCGGTGCGCGCAGACCATGCTGGCCCGCGCGGCCGTGGTGCTGCACCAGGTCGACGCCGGGCCGACGTACCGGCTGTTGGTGCGGCCCTCGTTCGCCGGCTACCTCACGTCGTGGGTTCGGGACGCGGCGTCGGCTCCGCGCTGACCGCCAGCTCGTCCGGCTGCTGCGACATCTCCCACAGCGGCAGGTGGAAGCTCTCCTTGCGGATCCGCAGGTCGTGGTAGAGCAGCGTGGTCACGCCGATGGTGAACGGCTGCGTGATCGCGTACACGACCGCCGTCAGCAGGCTGTACAGGATCATCACGGTTGGCGAGAACATCACGCTGAACATCGCCGACGGGTCGGGCTGCTGGCCGATGCGGGTCGGCATCAGGCTCGGGAACTGGGAGAACTGCACCGCGCTCACCGGGAGCTGGGCGATGTTGCTGGCCACCGACACCATGATCGTGACCAGCGCCAGGATGCCGAACACCCGCCACCAGCCGCCGGACACCAGCCAGCGGGACCGGCGCATCGCGGTCAGCACCGGGGCCGGCTCCAGGATCAGCGCCGGCACGGCCAGCACCCACGAGATCCAGAAGTAGGCGGCCGCGACCAGGCCTCCCAGGAAGAACAGGAAGGCCAGCAGCAGGAGCTGCGGGGTGTTGGTGGCGATGGCCAGGATGAGGATCACCGTGAACGGCACGACGGCGCAGGCGCCGGCGATCAGCCCGATCAGCACGGACAGCCCGAGCAGCGGCACCATGCGGGGCCCGGCCGCGCGCAGGGCCTGGCCGATCGAGGTGGTGCGGCCGAGCACCGCCCGGGCGACCACCACCGTGACGACGGACTGGGTGATCACCGTCGCCGCGAGGCCCAGCAGCACCACCAGCAGCATGAGGACCAGCCAGCTGCCCACGAAGTTCGCGACGTCGCTCGGCGTGAAGGCCGGGCCGTCGCGGGTGATCCGGGGGAAGCTGGCGAACATGTTGACCAGCGGCACGACGACGGCGGCCGCGACGACCAGGTAGCACACGAACGGCACCAGGATGGCCGGCCGCCAGTTGCGGAACATGGCCTTGAACGAGCCGCCGATCATGGCCCCGACGTCCAGCGGGCGCAGCGGGATCACGCCCGGCTGGGGCGCCTGCGGGGGCGGGGGCAGGTACTGCTGCGGGTACTGGATGTACTGCTGCGGATTGTCCGTCATGTCTCCCCCTGGGGTGCTCGGTCCATGGTGTCACGCCGGTACCACCGGGCGGGCCGGAAGGCCTGTTGATCAGGCCGATCGGCCGCAGCGGTTACCCCGATCGAGGCACCGACGGCGGGTTCCACGACCGCGCACCGTACCGGGACCACCGGCATTGACCTGCGAAAACTCCCCTATCGGGCGAGAATCGCGAACTTATCCGCGCCGTCCCCTCCGCACCGAGCCTCGGTGGTGGCATGATGTGGCGAGAGACCGGGGCTTTTCGTTGTGATGGCCTGGCTCGGCTTACAGGGAGTTAGTGGTATGGCGCAGGGCAATGTGAAGTGGTTCAACAGCGAAAAGGGCTTCGGGTTCATCGCGCAGGACGGTGGCGGTCCCGACGTCTTCGTGCACTACTCGGAGATCCAGGGTAACGGCTTCAAGACCCTGGACGAGGGGCAGCGCGTGGAGTTCGAGATCGGCCAGGGCCAGAAGGGGCCGCAGGCCCAGGGCGTCCGCGCCATCTGACCAGGCAAGCCCGAAGGGCCCGTGCCGTGAGGCACGGGCCCTTTGGTTTGTCCTCAGCTACTTCCTGGCCGTGTCGTAGCGGGCCTGGTTCGCGGCGACGTCGAGCATGTTGTCCTCGACGAACTCGATGAGCTCGAACAGCCGCTTGGCGGTCGCCTCGCCCAGCGGCGTGAGGCTGTAGTCCACCCGCGGCGGAATCGTCGCCTGCGCTTCCCGGTGCACGAAGCCGTCCCGCTCCAGCGCCTGGAGGGTCTGGGCGAGCATCTTCTCGCTGACCCCGTCCACGCGCCTGCGCAGCGCGTTGAACCGCATCGTGCCGTCCCGCAGCGCGGCCAGCGCCAGAATCCCCCACCGGCCCGTGACGTGCTCCAGCGTGGCCCGCGAGGTGCAGTTGCGCGCGAACACGTCGAACGCGACGCGGCCGTGCTCCTCGAAGTCGGACTCGCTCATCCGCCCATGGTAGCTCACACGCAGCACAACCTTGAAGTTTGCACTTTCTAAAAGTTAGTGCAATCCTCGTGACGGTACGAACCTGATCGAAGGAGCACCTCTGATGATCGTCGTGACCGGCGCCACCGGCGCCCTCGGCCGTCTTGTCCTCGCTGGTCTTGCCCGCGCGGGGGTGCCCGCCGCCGACACCGTGGCCCTCGTCCGCGACGCGGCCAAGGGCGCCGACCTCGGCGTGCCGCTGCGGGTCGGCAGCTACGACGACCCGGCCAGCCTGCGCGGCGCGTTCGACGGCGCCGACAAGGTGCTGTTCGTCTCGGGCAGCGAGGTCGGCAAGCGCGTCGACCAGCACCGGGCCGTGGTCGACGCGGCCAAGGCGGCCGGCGTCCCGCACCTGGCCTACACCAGCGTCCTGCACGCCGACAGCAGCCCGCTGGCCCTGGCCGCCGAGCACAAGGCCACCGAGGAGCTGATCCGCGCGGCCGGCATCCCGTTCACGTTCCTGCGCAACAGCTGGTACACCGAGATGTACGCGGGCACCTTCCAGCAGGCCGTGGCCAACGGCGCGTTCATCGGCAGCGCCGGCGAAGGCCGGCTGGCCAGCGCCGCCCGGGCCGACTACGCCGAGGCCGCCGTCGCCGTGCTGACCGGGACCGGCCACGAGAACAAGATCTACGAGCTGGCCGGCGACGTGGCCTGGAGCTACCCCAACCTGGCCGCCGCGCTGAGCCAGGTGTCCGGAAAGGACATTCAGTATCGGAACCTGAGCTCGGCCGAGCACCTCGCCGCGCTGACCGACGCCGGCCTGCCGCCGCACCTGGTGGACCTGCTGGTCGAGGTCGACGGGCAGCTGGCCGGCGGGGCGCTCGTCGACGGATCGGGCGACCTGTCGCGGCTGATCGGGCACCCGACCACCACGCTGGCGACCTCGATCGCCGCCGTGCTCGGCGGCTGACCCGGGGTTCCTCCGGCAGACTGCCGGCATGGAATCACTGACGATCACGCTCGGCGAGCACGTGTTCGACGCGCTCGCCGCCGGTCCGGCGGACGGCGACCTGGTGCTGCTGCTGCACGGCTACCCCGAGTTCGCCGACTGCTGGACCGAGGAGCTCGCCGCGCTGGGCGCGGCCGGCTACCGGGCCGTGGCCGTCGACCAACGTGGCTACTCCCCCGGCGCGCGGCCCACGTCCATTTCGGACTACGTCGTCGACAACCTGGTGGCCGACGCCCTCGGCTTCGCCGACTCTCAAGGCGCAGGCCGGTTCCACCTGGTCTGCCACGACTGGGGCGGCCTCGTCGGCTGGGCGCTGGCCGGCGCGCACTCCGACCGGCTCAAGTCGTTCACCGTGCTGGCCACTCCGCACCCGCAGGCCCTGTACGCCGCCATCTCGTCCGACGAGGACCAGTCCAACCGGGTCAACTACGTCCGGTACTTCCGGGCCAACGTCGGCGGGGCCGAGGAGGGCTTCCTCGCCGACGGCGGCGCTCGGCTGCGCGCCACTTACGGCGGCGCGGTGTCGGCGGAGCTGGTGAAGAGCAACGTGAAGCGCTTCTCCGAGCC
>NZ_KK037166.1:9338632-9351555 GCF_000568255.1 Kutzneria sp. 744 | reverse complement strand
TGTCCGGCACACCGAAATACGGTTTCAGGCAGACTCGGACCAGCGGGCCATCTGCTCGTCGGCGATCGTGGTGACGGCCAGCGGATCGATCCGAGCCAGGCCCGGCAGCGATTGCAGCCAATTCGGGGTGGTCAGCGCGACGGCGAGGGCTCGGCGGGCGCGTGGGATGAGCTGAGCACGGCGCGTCGTCGCCGCCAGCCCGGCCAGGGCGTTGGCCAGGCCGTCAAAGTCGCTCGGCACCAAGGCTTCGGCCGCGGCCAGCAACCTCTCCGCACGCGCCGCGTCATGGGGTCCGAGCGTGCCGACGACCGTGAGCAGCGCATGCCCGCGCGTGGCCGGATCGTCGATCTGGGCCAGGACGCCTTCGCAGCTGTCCGCGATCTGCGCCGCACGGGTGTCACCGGCGAGGGCCAGGTGCCCGGCGACGACGGCGAGGGCCATCGCCCGGGCCGGGAGTTCGGTGATCAGCTCGGCGTGCTGGATGGCCGGGTCGAACCGGCCCAGCATGGCGTTGGTGCGGGCGAGGTTGATCAACGCCTGGTCGCGCTCCTCGGGATACGGCATCTGGTCGATGAAGCCCAGCGCGCGGGCGGTGAGATCCGCCGTGACGTCGGGACGGTCGATCGCGCTGACCGCCCGCACCAGTGAGGCATAGGCCGCCGCCTGGAAGTCCGGGTGGTCGGCCACGTCGATCGCGTGGACCGTCTCGTCGATCAGGCGCGTCACGCGGTCGTGTCGCTGGAGGGTGGTCAAGGCCTCGATGAGGTCGCCCATCGCCTCGGCCCGGTAGATCAGCATGTCGTCCTGGTGGGCCAGCACCTCGACGAGATCGGCCAGGCGCAGGCAGCGTTCGGCGTCGCCGGTCGGCGCGACGGCCTTGGCCAGCTTGGCCAGGGCGCGCATCTGCATTCCCGCGTTGTTTTCCTGCCGCAGCAGCCTTTCCGCCTCACCGGCGACCTCGCCGGCGGTCAGCGTGACCAGATCGGCGAACACGGTGCTGTAGGGCCAGATAGGGGTGGCAATGCCGGCGGCGATCATCACCTCGTCGGCAAGGGCTCGGACCCGAGCGGCGTTCCCGGTGGTGGCCACGATCTTCGCGACGCCGACCAGCGCATGGGCCCTGGCCAGCGCGCCGTTCATCCGGTTCACGATCCGTCGGGCCAGCGCCTCGGCCCGGTCGAAGTTCCCGCTCAGCGCGTGCACCTGCACCAGCGCGGCCAGGTTGGATTCCCCCGAGCCCTGCCAGTGCAGTGCTTCCGCCTGTTCGGCCAGCCGACCGGCCCGGGTCCGATCGCCGCCGGTAGCCGCGGCCAGGGCCAGGGTGCCCAACGCCTCGGCTCGCCGATCGGGGTCGTCGATCTGCGCCGCGTAGGCCTCGGCGCTGTCGGCGATCCAGGCCGTCCAGGCGCCGTCCCCGATGGCCGAGACCTCGTTGATCAGTGCGGCCAGGCCGCGCGTCCGAAGTTGCGGAGTCGTGTGCCAGGCGTCCGGCACCAGCACGGCCAGTTGGTGAATCGCTTGCTCCACCTCACGGGCGAGCCGGGTCGCCCGCGCCTGGTCGCCCCGACGCGCGGCCACGCCGACCAGCTTCGTGAGCTGCGTCAACCGAATCTCACGGTCGGCGATCCGCCGGGCGACGGCTTCGGCCCGATCGAGGTCGCCGCCGGCGGCGATGACGGCGCCGAGCGTCGCCAGCGCCTGCTCCCGGTCGGAGGAGAAGCTGATTTGGTCCACAAAGGACGCCGCGTCGTCGGCCAGCCGCGCCGCCGACTCCGTCTCCCCGGCCGTGGCCGCCGCGCCGGCCAGGTCGGACAGCTTCTTGGCACGGCCGGGGGCGAAGTACTCGTCCTCGTATGCGGATCGTTCTCCGGCGGCGACGAGGCGAACGGCCCGTTCACGATCGCCGACCGCCGCGACCGCCACCACCAGGCCGGCCACGATGCCGCCCCGATCGAGGCGGCTGCCGGTGCTCAGGATCGCCTCGGCCTGGTTCGCGAGCTGGTGAACGTGGTCCGGAGCCCGACTGCTGTTCGCGGCGGCCACCAACCCGCCGATCGCCTCCAGCCCGAAGAAGTCGTCCACGTTCCGCGACACCAGCGCCTCGGCGTAGGCGAGGACCCGCACCGCGGACGGGTAATTGCCGGCCGCGGCGAGGGCTTCGACGAACATGAGCACATCTCGATAGAACACCTCGGCCCGTTCGAGACCGGCGTCGACTTCGTCCGCCAGGGCGGCCGCACGCGCGTGGTCGCCCGCCTCGGCCGCGATACGGGCCAGGTTCGCCAGGTTCTGCTGCCAGTCACCGTCGGTCAGCCCGCGGATGAGCGTTTCGGCCCGGTCCAGCCGGCCTAGCCCCGCCCACACCCGCGCCAGATCGCCTCGGAAGCTATCCGCCGCGTATCCGTCGAGCTGGCCGATGAGCGCCTCCACCTCGCGGGACGTGGTGACGACGGCGTCCTGGTCACCGATTGCGGCCTGGGCGGCCATCAGGTCGAGCAGCACGTATACCCGCGTATTGGCGAAGGTGACCTGCGGAAGGACGCGCTGAGCAGTCGCGACCAGTCGGCGCGCCCGTCCCTGGTCCGTGGCGGCGACGGCCGCCGCTGTCCGGGCCAGCGCGCTGACCTGTTCCGGAGGGACGTCCACCTGCGTCGCGATCGCCTCGGCGTCGCCGTTGCCGGCCATCGCGGTCACCAGTCGCAGCCTTGTCCGGGCGCGGTCCTCGACGTCCACCAACTGTCCGATATGGACATTCACCTGGCCGGCCAGCCGGTTCATGCGGGTCAGGTCGCCGGCCGCGGCCGCCACCCGAACAAGGCCGATGAGGGCGACGGCGGCGGTCCCGGCATTCCGGATCCGGCCCGTGAGCAGCTCCGCACGGTCCGGATCACCGGCACGGGCGACCGGTCCCGACACGATGGCCAGCAGGTTGTCCCGGCGCCGCTCCCCGCCGTCGTCGACCAACGCGACCAGGCCGTCGACCAGTTCGGTGGCCATGGCGCCCGCCGGCATCACGCCCAGCAGACTGAGGAGCGCGGACGCCTTCGGCAGCGGCTCGGTCGTCTCGACATGGGTCACGAGGTCGGCGGCGAACCGCAGGGCCTCCTTTTCGTGACCAAGGGTCGTGTGGGCGTGGACCAGCGCCAGCAGCACATCGCGACGGCTGGCCCAGTCCTGGATCCCCGCGGCGAAGCCTTCGGCGCGCACGGACTGGCCGATCAACGTCCACACGGCCGCCAGCTGCGCCGGCACGTCCGCGTTGCGATGCAGGAGGCTGGAGCGTTCGACGGCCAGCAGGCCCAGGCCGATCAGGTCCGGGCTGTGCTGCGTGGACAGGGCCTGCTGCGCGACCCGGATCTCGGTCAGCCCGAGCAGATCGCCGCCGGTCAGCGTCCGCATCCGGCGATGCCTCATGCGATCGGTCGCGTACCGAGCAAGGCGTTCGAGGTCGTCGACGGCGGCGAGGGCCTGGGGATAGCCCCGAAGCAGGTAGTGCGGGGTTTCCGCGGGCCAACCCGATTCCTGGTACGAGTCGGCCCACGTGCCCAGCCGGCGGTGATACCCGCTCAGACCGCCGCGTCCCAGGCTCTGCGTGGCCTCCTCGCGGAGCGTCTCGTGCGAGAACAGGTACACCGGCACGGACGGGTAGCCGGCCACCGGCGGGCCGGTCCAGCCCGAGACGCTGCGACCGAACGCACCCTGCAGCTGCCGGCGGATCTCGTACTCGGAGTGGTCGGTGAGCGCGGCGAGGTCGTCGACGGTCAGACCGCCGCCGGACGCGGCGATCAGCCCGAGCAGGTCGCGTTGCAGCTGTGGGCCGGCCAGTAGGCTGTCCAGCTCCAGGCCGGCGAGCCGGGCGACGGCGGCGGCGTGGGGCGACGCGGAGAGCTCGCGGACCCGGACCGTCCGAAGTGGATGGTCGTCGGGGACGTCGTCGGGCAGCCACAGCCGGGGCCGGCTGGTGACGAGCACCCGTACGGCCGACGGAGGCCGCCGCGGCAACAGGGCGGCGATGCTGGCCACCCCGGCCGGCCGCGTGTCCTCGTCGAGGCCGTCGATCACCAGAAGCAGCCGGCGATTCCACTGCTCGGCCTGGTCGGCCGCGTCGGCCAGCAGCTGGAGCATGTCGCCGACCTTGGCCCCGACCGTCGCCGTGCCGGTCGGCCGGTGCAGCAGGGCGGCCAGCTGCTCGGAGACCGCCGCGACGAACGCGCCGCTGTCCGACTGACCGCCCAGCCGGGCCGTCACGAAGAACGCCACGACGTCGATCCGGGTCGGTGGATGCAGCACGAGCCAGGCCGCCAGCGCCGACTTTCCCGCCCACGGGCCGGCCTGCCACCAGGCGTACGGGGCGTCCCCGGCGCAGAACCGACGCAGCTCGTCGAGCTCGGTGTCCCGGTCGAGCAACTCGTCCGGCGCGGTGTCCCGAACCTGGGCGCGGTAGGCCGCCAACACCGCCGCCGGCAGCCGTCCGGGCACGTAGTTGACGTTCACGTCGCCGTGCACCACGCCGGCCTGGACGACGACATCCGCGCTGCCGGAGAACGTGTTGTTCACCCACGGTCCGCCCTCGGGGGCCTCCGGCCGATCAGGTTCCGACGTCGCCACCCGGAGCACCTCCCAGGGTCGGGTTCGCGACCAGGGAATCGAACGTTTCAGGCACAGCGGCCCGAACGGCGGGAATTCACCCGCCCGGCCCATCAGCCTCGGCGGCGGGGCTTGCCCTTGCCTCCGCCACGCGTGGCGGAGGCGCCACGGCGCTGGTTGGCACCGGCGGACCGCGCCGGCTTCCCGCCGGTCGATTTCCCGCTGGCTGCTTTCCCGTTGGCTGGCTTCCTGCCGGCGGCCGGCTTGCTGGGCTCGGCGGCCTTGGCCGGTTCAGGCTGGGCTCCGCGGCTGCTGTTCACCGTCCGGCCCCGCACGATGCCGATGAACTGCTCCATCAGCTCGCTGGTCTCCCCCTCCAGCCACGCCAGCGCCACCTGCGAGGCCGGCGCGTCGGCGAAGGGCCGGTACGTGAGGCCCTTCCGGTGGTGCAGCCGGGCCAGCGACTGCGGCAGGACCAGCAGCCCCACGCCGGCCTCGACCAGCTCGACGGCGTCCTCGATGGTCGCCGGGCGCTCCAGGGCGGGCTTGCCCGGCAGCGGCTCCGTCCACTCCAGAACGTCGTCGAGCGGCTGGAAGACGACGTCGTCGGCCAGTTCCGCCGGCGTCAACGAGTCGGCGGCGGCCAGGAAGTGGTCCTTGGGCACGACGACGACGGTGGTCTCGATGTACAGCGGGATGGCGTGCAGGCCCGTGCGGTCGATAGGCAGCCGCAGGAGGACGGCGTCGGCGTCGCGAAGGCGAACCGCGTCCGCGGCGGCGGCCGGCGTCACCCGAACGAGGGTCAGCGGGACGCCGGGCATCCGCTCCTGCCACATGCGCACCCACTTGGCGGGAGTGACCCCGGGCACGTAGGCGAGCCGGAACGAGGCAGGTGCAGTCACGGGGGCCAGGTTACCGGCCACTACCCTGTGCCCATGACGTCGCAGAAGACACCCCAGACGATGAAGCCGGCGACCGCCGCGAAGAAGCTGGGCGTGTACCTGGAGGCCACGCCCGAGGAGTTCCGGGACGGGGTCGTCTCGCGCGACGAGCTGAACGAGCTCCAGGCCAACCCGCCGCAGTGGCTGACCGACCTGCGCCGCAACGGCCCGCACCCGCGCCAGGTGGTGGCCACCAAGCTCGGCGTCTCCATCGGCGGCCTGGCCCGCGGCGGCGTCACCGAGGCCCTCACCACCGACCAGATCGAGGCGCTCAAGACCGAGAACCCCGACTGGCTGGTGCACGAGCGCGAGACCCAGGCCGAGTTCCGGGACGAGCAGCAGCGCCTGAAGGACCGCGAGGCCAATCCTCCGGCCAAGCCGGCCGCGAAGGCCGCCGCGAAGCCCAAGGCCAAGGCCAAGCCGAAGGCCCGGAGCCGCTGACCCCGGCTCACTCCCCCTGGACGACCTCGAAGAGCGGGTCCACCCGGTAGGTGACGGGCTGGGTCAGGGACACGGCGGTGGTGCTGCGCAGCACGCCGGGGCAGGCCAGCACCGAGGCGACGACCTGGTGCAGGTGTTGGTTGCTGCGCGCGACCACGCGTACGAGCAGGTCGCCGGCGCCGGCGATGCCGTGGGCCTCCAGCACGTAGGGCACGGTCTTGAGACCGGCCACGGCCTCGTTGAAGCGCCCCTGGGCGACCTCCAGCGTGACGAAGGCGGCGACCTCCAGGCCCATGGCCTTGAGGTCCACGTCGCGGCTGCGATCGCTGACCACATCCCGTTCCAGGCGCTGGACACGGGCATGCGCGGTGTTGCGCGCGACGCCGAGCAGACTGGCCAGCTCGGTGATGCCGGCACGGGGCCGTCGCACCAGCTCACGCAGTATGCGCAGGTCCAGTGTGTCGAGAGTCACCGTTCTGCTCACTCCCTCGTCCGTTGAGCCATCCGTGCTGAGCATATCGCTCAATCGGACGAGCATTGTGTTGCGCAATAGCCCCCCTAGGACGTGCAATCTAGGTCAACCTGCGCAGGTTTTAGGAGGGTCGAAGTGTCCGATCGGCGGCTGCTCAACGGTGTGCACGCGCTGGCCCGGCTCCTCGTCGACCAGAGCGAGGCCGATCGCGCCCGTGGCTGGCGCACGGCCGGCCTGGTCTCGGGGTACCGGGGATCCCCACTGGCCGGGCTGGACCAGCTCCTGCTCAAGCAGGAGAAGCTGCTGACCGAGCACGACATCCGGTTCGTGCCGGGCGTGAACGAGGAGCTCGCGGCGACCGTGGTCTACGGCTCGCAGCTGAGCACGCAGCTGCCGGATCCGAGCTTCGAGGGCGTGTTCGGCCTCTGGTACGGCAAGGCGCCGGGTGTGGACCGCTCCTCGGACGCCTTCAAGCACGGCAACTGGATGGGCACGACTCCCAAGGGCGGCGTGCTCGCGGTGGCCGGCGACGACCCGGCGTCGAAGTCCTCGACGCTGCCGTCCAACTCGACGATGGCGCTGGCCGAGGCCATGATGCCGGTGCTGGCGCCGGCCTCGGTGGCCGATGTGCTGCGGCTGGGCCGCCTGGGCATCGAGATGTCCCGGTACAGCGGCACCTGGGTCGGCCTGACCATCCTGACCAGCATCGCCGACGCCACCGAGGTGGTGGACGTCGCCGAGCCGCTGGAGATCGTCACGCCGGAGTTCACCTGGCTGGGTCGCCCCTGGCAACCGACGCGCAAGCCGGGCGTGGACATCCCGTCGGCTCTGGCGATGGAACGCGAGGTGCTGGACGGCCGGCTGGCCGCGGCGACGGCGTTCGCCCGGGCCAACGGGGTCAATCGCATCGGGGGCGCGGGCGAGGGCGCGAAGATCGGGTTCATCGGTGTCGGACGGTCCTATGTGGAGCTTCGCGAAGCGTTGCACCGCCTGGGAATCGATGAGCAGATCCACCGCGTGCGGATGCTGCGGCTGGGCCTGGTGCACCCGCTGGACCAGGAGACGGTGCGGGAGTTCGCCGAGGGCCTGGACGAGATCGTGGTCGTCGAGGACAAGCGGGCCTTCGTGGAGCCGTTGGTCCGGGACGCGCTCTACGACCTGCCGACCCGGCCTCGGGTGCGGGGCAAGGACATCATCCCGGTCAACGGCGAGCTCGACGCCGACCGGATCGCCTTGTCCCTGACCACAATGCTGACGGAACGCTTCGGCAAGGACGCGGTGCACCCGTTGCCGCGCCGCCGTCCCCAGCTGACGCTCACGGCCGTGAGCCGGACGCCGTTCTTCTGCTCCGGCTGCCCGCACAACCGATCCACCGTGGTGCCCGAGGGATCCCTGGCCTCGGCGGGCATCGGCTGCCACGCGATGACCACGTTCATGGACCGCAGCCTCGGCATGACGCAGATGGGCGGCGAGGGCGCGACCTGGGTCGGCGCGGCCCCGTTCAGCGGCACCGGCCACATGTTCCAGAACCTGGGCGACGGCACGTTCTTCCACTCCGGCAGCCTGGCCGTCCGGCAGGCGGTGTCGGCCGGCACCGACATCACCTTCAAGCTGCTCTACAACAGCACGGTCGCGATGACCGGCGGCCAGGACGCCGAGGGCGCCATCGACCCGGTCGGCGTGACCCACCTCCTGCACGCCGAGGGCGTCGCGAAAATCGTTGTGGTGACCGACAATCCGCGCAAGTACTCGCGCGGCACGGCATGGGCCACGGGCGTGACGGTCAGGCATCGTGACGATCTCGATGCGGTGCAACGCGAACTCCGCACGGTCAAGGGCACCACGGTCCTGCTCTACGACCAGGCCTGCGCGGCGGAGAACCGCCGCAAGCGCAAGCGGGGCCTGGCGCCCGAGCCGGAGCAGCGGGTGTTCATCAACGAGGCGGTGTGCGAGGGCTGCGGCGACTGCGGCGCCAAGTCCAACTGCCTCAGCGTGGAGCCGGCCGACACCGACTTCGGCCGGAAGACCCGGATCGACCAGACCTCGTGCAACAAGGACTTCTCCTGCCTGCTGGGCGACTGCCCGTCGTTCATGACGGTCGTGCCCGGCGCCGCCAAGGCCAAGGTCCGCCCGCCGGAGCTGTCCGCCGACCTGCCGGAGCCGGCGCACAGGCCGGGCCAGGCCAACGTGGTGCTGGTCGGCGTGGGCGGAACCGGTGTGGTGACGGCGAACCAGGTGCTGGCCAACGCGGCCCTGTTGGACGGCATGGACGCCCGCGCGATGGACCAGACCGGCCTGAGCCAGAAGGCCGGCGCGGTGGTGTCGCACCTGCGGATCGGCCCGGAGCACCGGGAACGCCCGGGCCTGGTCGGCCTCGGTGCGACCGACACCTACCTGGCGTTCGACGCCCTCGCCGCCACGTCTTCGTCCAATCTGGACCGTTGCGCCCCCGACCGCACGGTCGCCGTGGTGTCGACCAGCCAGACGCCGACGGGCGAGACCGTCACCGACCCGGGCAAGGTTCTTCCGGCCAGCGCAACGCTTCTCGGCACCATCGCGGACCGCACGATCGGCGGCCGCATGATCACCGTGGACGCGCTCGGCGTGGCCACCCGGCTGTTCGGCAGCACCACCGCCGCGAACTTCCTGGTGATCGGCGCGGCCTACCAGTCGGGTCTGCTGCCGATGAGCGCCGAGGCGATCGAGGCGGCCATCGAGCAGAACGGCGTCGGCGTCGCCACCACCGTGCAGGCCTTCCGGGCCGGCCGCAAGCTGGTGCTCGATCCGACCTGGCCGTCCACCGAGGACAACGCCACCCCGGAGCTCCTCCGCGCCGAGCCTTTCCTCGACCAGGCCAGGGAAATCCTGGCCGAGGCCGGCATCGACTCGCCGGTCGCGCTCACCCGCGCCGCCGATCTGATCGGCTACCAGGACACGCGCTACGCCCGCCGGTACGTCGACGTTCTCGCCGGGGTGGAGAACGAGGCCGTACGGGAGGTCGTGGCGCGCCAGCTCTACAAGCTGATGGCCTACAAGGACGAGTACGAGGTGGCCCGCCTGCACCTCGACCCGGCCGTGCGCCAGCAGTTCGGCCCGGACGCCAAGGTCAAGGTCATGCTGCACCCGCCGCTGCTGCGGGCGCTGGGCATGCGCCGCAAGCTGGCCCTGGGCCGCACCGCCGGTCCGGCCTTCCGCGTGCTGCGCTCGATGCGCCGGCTGCGCGGCAGCCGGCTCGACCTGTTCGGGCACACCTCGCTGCGCCGGCTGGAGCGGGAGCTCATCACCGAGTACGTGGCCGTCGTCGAGCAGCTGGGCGGCGCCCCCGACGAGCTGGCCATGGGCATCGCCGGCCTGCCCGACCTGGTCCGGGGCTACGAGGAGATCAAGGTGGAGTCGGTGCGCAAGTACCGGGCGCGGCTGGCGGAACTGGTCGCCGAGCTGGGTAAACTTCCCCAGAAGGTGTGCTGAGTCCGTATTTTTGGGAGAGCTGCCCCGGCTCCAGAAGGGTGAGGAGCCGGGACAGCGGGCCCATCCCCGTTACGGGGGGTGAAACGGGGATCGGCAGGAACGACGCTACGTCGCGAAACGTGACCTCGTGACGTCAAAAAAGCCGTCGCCGCGCGGGCGAACACGCGCTATCCGGCGGACACCACGTACCCGAGCGTGCCCTCCTTGGTGACCTTGGGACTCTCGCAGTTGGCGATCACCGAGTCGAAGTGGCTGTTGCCGGCGTTGCACCGGTACAGCGCGGTGGCGGCGACGCCGGCCGGCTTGTTCTGGAAGACGTAGCCGAGCAGGCCGAGGGAGGTCTGGCCCTCGCAGTTGCCGGTCTGGTCGACGGAGCTGAAGTGGTCGTCGGTGGTCTTCATCTTGCACGAGTAGAGCTTGATCGTGCCGGGCTCGGCCTTGGCCACCAGCGAGCCGAGCGACCCCTCGCGGGTGAAGCCGGCCGGCACGGCGGCCTTGGGCGTGCCGCTGAAGTGGAAGCCCTTGGGGTTGTGGTATCGGGTCAGCAGGGCCAGGACCAGCGGCGGCTTCGAGGTCGTTGTGGCGGTCGGTGTCGTCGTGGTCGCCGAGGTTGTCGTGGTGGCCGACGACGTCGTGGTGGCGGCGGTGGTCGTGGTCGGCAGCGCCGAGGTGGTGGTCGTCGCCGTGGTCGAGCCGATCGCTGCGGCCGAGGCGACCCCGTCCTGCTGGCCCGAACCGCTCAGCAGCACCGCGGACGTCGTGGCCACGGCCACCACCGCGACGGCCGCTCCCCCGATGAAGAACGCCTTGCGGCGACCGGGTTTCGGCTCGTCCTCCCACGGGTCCACCGGCCGCGTGGCCGCCGGGCGCTCGCCGCCGGCCAGCACCTGGCGCACGTCCACCGGCGACCAGCGCTGGTACGGATCCTGGATCAGCAGGCCCTTGATCACGTCGGCCAGCGGACCCTGGCAGTGCTGGAGGTGGGCCTCCTCGTACATGATCGCGTGCAGGGTGGCGGCGGTCGTGTCGCGGTGGAACGGTCCACGGCCCTCGACGGCGTGGAACAGGGTGGCCCCGAGCGCCCACAGGTCGGAGGCGGGGCTGGGAAAGCCGCCGTTGAACAGCTCCGGGGCCATGTAGCCGGGCGAGCCGAGCACGCCGCTGGCGGTGTGGCCGGGATCGTCCATGGCGCGGGCGATGCCGAAGTCGGCCAGCTTCACCCGGTCCCCGGGCAGCAGCATCACGTTGCTGGGCTTGACGTCCCGGTGCACGACGCCGGCCGCGTGCGCGACCTCCAGCGCGGCCAGCAGGGCCAGGCCGATGTTGGCCACCCGCTGCGGGTCGAGCGGGCCCTGCGCGGCCATGATGTCGGCCAGCGTCGGGGCCTCGACCAGCTCCATCACCACGAACGTGGACCCGCGGTCGGTGAGCACGTCGTACACCGTGACCACGCCCGGGTCGTTGAGCCGGCCGGCCGTGCGGGCCTCGCGCAGCACGCGGTCCATGCCGCCCGGCGGGACCTGGATCTCCTTGAGCGCGACCTGCCGCCCGATGACCCGGTCGTCGGCGCGCCACACCACGCCCATGCCGCCGCGGCCCAGCTCGCCGACGATGACGTAGCGGTCGGCCACCACCCGGTTCACGCTTCTCCTACCCCCTCCACGAGACCTTCACATCTTCCGCCATCGCTCTCCACGGCCCGCGTCTAGGGTCGGTCCCATGGCAGAGGGACGGCCTTCGGTCGAGCAACGCAGGGTGCTGGTCGTCGACGACGAACCGACGATCGCCGAGTCGGTGGCGGCACGGCTGCGGGCCGAGGGCTTCGCGGTGGACATCGCCGCCGACGGGCCGTCGGCGGTGGCCGCGGCCAGCGCGCGGCGGCCGGATCTGGTGGTGCTCGACGTGATGCTGCCCGGCTTCGACGGGCTGGAGGTGTGCCGGCGGATCCAGGCCGAGCGGCCGGTCCCGGTGCTGATGCTGACGGCCCGCGACGAGGAGACGGATCTGCTGGTCGGGCTGGCCGTCGGCGCCGACGACTACCTGACCAAGCCGTTCTCCATCCGCGAGCTGGCCGCCCGCGTGCACGCCCTGCTGCGCCGCGCCGGCCGGGCCGAGCAGCTGGAGGGGCACCGCATCGTGCTGGCCGACCTGGAGATCGACGTCGTGGAGCGGCGGGTGCACCGGTCCGGCGACGAGGTGCACCTGACGCCGACCGAGTTCCAGCTGCTGGTGCACCTGGCCGGGCGGCCGCGGGCGGTGCTGCCCCGGGAACAGCTGCTGTCCGAGGTGTGGGGGTGGAACGACGGCGCCAGCACCCGCACCGTGGACAGTCACGTCAAGGCATTGCGACGGAAGCTCGGCGCCGACCTGATCCGGACCGTGCACGGCGTCGGCTACGCGTTGGAGGTGCCGAGATGACGGTGACCAACCGCGTGGTGGCGGCGCTGCGGCGGCTGCCCCGCCCGCTGGACCCGGTGCGGTCGATCAAGCTCAAGCTGGGCATCGTGGTGGTGGCCTCCGGCGCCACCGCGCTGGCCTTCTTCTGGTGGCGGATCGGCTGGCTGCCGCCCGCGACCGCCGCCGTGGCCATCGTGCTGGCCCTGTGCACCTCGCAGGTGCTGGCCCACGGCATGACGCGGCCGCTGCGGGCCATGACCGCCACCGCCAAGTCCATCGCCCGCGGCCAGTACCAGGGCCGGGTGCGGGACCACCGCCAAGGACGAGGTCGGCGAGCTGGCCATGGCCTTCAACCAGATGGCCGCCGACCTCGGCGCCGCCGACCAGCAGCGCCGTGACCTCATTCGCCAATGTCTACGAGCTGCGGACCCCCATCACCGCACTTCAGGCCGTGTTGGAGAACGTCGTCGACGGCGTCGTGCCGGCCGATCCGGACACCATGAAGACCGCCCTGGCTCAGACCCAGCGCCTCGGCCGGCTCGTCGAGGAGCTGCTCGACCTGTCCCGCCTGGACGCCGGCGTGCTCACCCTGGCCCGCGAGCCGCTGGAGCTGGCCC
>NZ_KK037166.1:9207371-9338532 GCF_000568255.1 Kutzneria sp. 744 | reverse complement strand
GCGGCCTGGTCCGCGTGCGGGCCTCGGCCCACGCCGACCGCACCGTCATCGAGGTGCTGGACGAGGGCCCCGGCATCGCCGCCGCCGACCGTGACCGCGTGTTCGAGCGCTTCACCCGCGGCGAGCGCTCCGGCGACGGCGGAACCGGGCTGGGCCTGGCCATCGCCCGCTGGGTGGTGGATCTGCACGGCGGCACCATCGCCGTGGTCGACCCCGACCGCGGCGGCTGCCGGATCAAGGTGACCCTCCCGGCCCTGTAGCCCCCTTCTCACGACCTGCCCGTCCGCCCGCTCGGGTGCGACGGCGATCGAACCTGCCTTGGAGTTGTGATGAACCCCGGCCCTGTCGACCCCGCCGCCAACCCTGAGCCCGTTGACCCCGAGCCCGTTGACCCCGAGCCCGTTGACGCTGGGCCCGTTGACCCCGAGCCCATTGACGCTGAGCCCGTTGACCCCGAGCCCGTTGACGCTGGGCCCGTTGACCCCGAGCCCATTGACGCTGAGCCCGTTGACCCTGAGCCCGTTGACGCTGGGCCCGTGCCCCCGGCGCCGCTCGACCCCACGCCAGCCGACCCCGCGCCTGTGCCGCCCGCACAGCTCAATCCTGTCGTCGCCAGTTATGCCCCGTTCAACCCTGGCCCGGTCTATACCGGCCCGGTCAGACCCAGCGCGTTCACCACCGCGCCGGCCAACCCGACGCCGAAACCGTGGCCAGTGCTGATGGCCGGAGTGGTCACGGCGGCGCTGGTGCCGTTGGACAGACCGGGCATCGGCTGGCTGCTGGCGGCGTTGCTGCTGGTGCTGGTCGTGTGCACGCAGATCGCGCGGCCGAAGCTGATCAGCGTGGGCTGGGCCGTCGTGACGGTGCTGCTGGTCGGCGTGGGCACGCTGCGGGCGGCCGAGTGGCTGTTCGTGCTGTGCCTGCTGACCGCGGTCGTGACGGGGTCGCTGGCGGTCAGCGGCGGCCGCACGACGACGGCGCTGGTGTTCGGCTCGGTGATGGCCTTTCCCTCGCTGTCCAAGGGTTTCGGCAAGATCCGGGGCGGCGGGCGGATGACGCTGTCGGTGTCGATCGGCGTGGGCATGGTGGTGGTCTTCGGCGCCCTGTTCGCGGCGGCCGACCCCGACTTCTCGGCGCTGCTGACCGACAGCCTGCCCACAGTGGACGGTGGCTCGGTGGTGCGCATGCTGTTCCTGTTCTTCGGCGGCGGCCTGATCGCGGCCGGGGCACTGCGACCGATTGTGCGGCAACGGGTTCCCCGACCGAGCATGACGGTGGTTCGCCGGCTGGAGTGGGGCGTCCCGGTCGGCATGCTGGTGGTGTTGTTCGCGGCCTTCGTCGGCGTGCAGACGGTGTCGTGGTTCGGTGGCAGCGCTTATGTTCAGCGGACGGCGGATCTGACCTACTCGCAGTACGCCCGGACGGCCTTCTGGCAGCTGACGGCCGTCACCGTGCTGACGCTGGCCGTCATCGCGGTCACGGCCCGGATCGCGCCCCGGGAGTCGGCGACGGATCGGTTGTGGCTCAGGGGGATTCTCGGCGCGCTGTCGCTGCTGACGCTGGTCGTGGTGGCGTCGGCGCTGAGCCGCATGTGGGCGTACCAGGAGGCGTACGGCTTCACGGTGCTGCGGCTCATGGTGGAGGCGTGCGAGATCTGGCTGGGTCTGGTGTACGTCATGGTGATCGTGGCCGGCGTCCGGCTGCGCGGCCGGTGGCTGCCGAAGGCGATGATCACGACGGCGGTGGCGTCGCTGCTCGTGCTGGCGGCGATCGATCCCGAGTATCTCGTGGCACGGCAGGACGTTCAGCGCTGGCAGCAGACCAAGCAGCTGGATGCCCTGTACCTGTCGGGGTTGTCGGTGGACATCCTGCCGGCGCTGGACGGCCTGCCGGACAACCTCAAGGCTTGTGCCATGCCGTGGCGTCCCCTGCCGCGCGACGGCTTCCGCGAGTGGAACGCCAGCCGTGCGGCGGCCGCGAACGCCGCCCGGCCGCCGCGCTGCCGGGGCTAGGAACCTGCTGGCCGATCCGGTCCTTGGCCCGTCACGGTTGCGTCACAGCCGGTGGTCAGTAGGCGAAGCGCACGAACACGATGCCGCCGAGCACGAAGAAGACCAGCACGATCAGCGTGGACGAGTAGTCGCCGCTGGAGCTGGTGACGGCCTGGTCGACCACGCCGGTGAGCTGCACGCCGCAGCTGGCGGTGATGGTGTGGCGGCCGGCCTCGATCGTGGTGAACTCCACCGGGGCGGTGAAAGCGCCGCCGCTGTCGGCTTTTGCCGTGCCGACCAACTGACCGTCCGAGGTCAGCGTGACGTCGTGTCCGGGCTCGCAACCGGTTCCGGACGCGGAGAGCGGGTCGCCGGGCTGGATGCTGGTGTGGTTGAGGGTGAGGCCGCCGTCGGTCTTGGGCTCGTCGGTCACCGACTCGGCCGTGGACGTCGTCGGCGTGGTGGCGGACGGAGTTGTTGTCGCGCTTGTTGTTGTGGTGACAACCGGTGGCGTCGTCGTCGTCACAGCGGGCGGTGTCGTGGTGACAACCGGTGGCGTGGTGCCGGTTGTCGGCGGCGGTGTCGTCGTTGTGGTTGGCGTCACTGTAACGGTGAAGCGGGTGAGGCCCGTTTCCTTGGCACAGGTGGCATTGATGGCGTACGTGCCGGGCTTGGCGTCGGCCGGCGCGGTGGCGACCACACTGCCCGTCGTCCCGGGCTTTCCACTGGCCAACGGCGTTCCGGCCCAGGTGAACGTGATGACGCGGCACGAAGTGAAGCCGCTCCAGTTGATGGTGAACTGGCTGCCGGCGGGCCCGCTCGTCGGCGTCACGGACACGAACGGCGCAGTCGCGGCGAGCGCGGTCGACGGCGCCGCGATGCCCACGCTGAGCGCCAGCGCTGTCACTGTGCGAACAAGTAGCCGCATTGTCCCCATCCACTGTGGTTCGTTCGGCCCACGCGATGCCGCCCGGCGGTAGCATCTCCCGCCAGTCAAGCCCGGCTCAACTGGGAGTTCTCGATGGGACGTCTCACCGGTGTCGCGGTTGCCCTCGCGGCCGGTCTGCTGCTGACCGCCACGCCGGCGCAGGCGTCGGATGATCCGCTGACGCTGGCCGTGAGCCTGGACGGCCAGGACATCTCCGGCCACACCATGGTGATCACGCCGCGAAGCCCGGTGGAGCTGTCGGTCACCGTCACCAACAACTCCGGCTCGGCCGTGCACGTCCGGAGCATTCGCTTGTCCGGCACGGCATTGGCGCTGACGTTCTTCGCCTACGACACGACGCTGCCGTTCGACGTCGCCGCGCACGGCCGGTCCGTCCGCACCTTCGGTCTTGACCTCGCGGACCTTGACGGGCAGGCGATCGGCCTGTTACCGGCGGCCGTGCAACTGTTCGATGTGGACCGCAACGAGTTGGCCGCCGTGGACACCACCACCGACGTGCGGGGCTCGATCCTTTCCGTGTACGGGGTTTTCGGCATCGCCGTGCTGCTGCTGACCATAGCCGCCTGGACGGCGTGCCTGCTGGCCCTGGCCCGGCACCGCCTGCCGGCCAACCGCCTGCGCCGGGCGCTGCGCTTCATGCCCGCCGGCTTCGGCACCGGGCTCGTCGCGGTGGTGACGTTGTCCGTACTCCGTGTGATTCCACCGGAACCCGGCGTGGAGATCCCTATCATCGTCGGCACCACGGCGATCGGGCTCGTGCTCGGCTACATCACCCCGCACCCGATGCCCGCCGTCGCCGAGCCCGAGAGCGCCGGCCTGCTGACCACCACCGAGGTGACCGGGTGACCGCCCCCGCGAACGTCGTCAACGCCCTGCCGCAGTACCAGGTCGGCTCGATGATCGGGGCCGGCGGCATGGGCGTGGTGTACGCCGGCGTGCACCGGTCGCTCGGCCGGCACGTGGCGATCAAGCAGCTGCCGGCCGAGATGGTGCACAAGCCCGGCATGGGCAGCCGTTTCGACCGCGAGGCCAAGGTGCTGGCCAGCCTGGACCACCCGCACATCGTGCCGGTGTACGACTACGTGCGCACCGCCTACGACAGCCTGCTGGTGATGGAAAAGCTCGACGGCGGCACGGTTTTCGACCGCACCCAGGGCCGTGGCATCACGCCCGACGCCGCCTGCGCGATCATCCTGGCCACGTTGGCCGGCCTGCACGCCGCCCACTCGGCCGGGGTGCTGCACCTGGACGTCAAGCCCAAGAACCTGTTGTTCACCAGGCAGGGCGTGCTCAAGGTGGCCGACTTCGGCATCGCGCAGGTGATCAGCGAGGGCACCACGCTCATGACCCATGGCGGCGAGGTCCTCGGCACGCCCGCCTACATCTCGCCCGAGCAGGCCTCCGGCAATCCCCTCACCCCGGCCGCCGACGTCTACTCCGCCGGCACCGTGCTGTACGAGCTGTTGTCCGGCGCCCTGCCGTTCGCCGAGGACCGTGGCGCGCTGAGCATGATGCGCCAGCACATCTTCGGCGATCCCCGGCCCATCACGGGTGTGCCCGGCCCGTTGGCCGAGGTCGTGATGCGTTCCGTGGCAAGGGAAACCAGCCAGCGCTACCGTGACGCCGAGGCCTTCGCCGCCGACCTCTCCGCCGCTGCCGACACCACCTTCGGCCCCGGATGGCTGCCGCGGTCGGGGATTCCGGTGCACCTGTCGCCCCGCGTCACCGGCGGCGGCTCGCAGCCCCGGATCCGGCCGACCTTGCAGGCCACGCGGTTCGAGGACGGGACAAGGCAGGACTGGTTCGAGACTGAGCGGGACCAGTTCGAGCAGCCGGCGCAGTTTCGGGAGACCCCGACGGCTCGGGAGCACACGGCAAGGTACGGCGAGGAGCCGGGCCGGGTGGGCGAAGACCAAGCCAGCCGCCCCAGATCCACGCAGCCGGACCGGTTCGGGCCCGGGCACTCCGGGAATCTCCAAGAAGCCCCAGCCACCAGGTCCGCCTTGATCCCCGGGCTGATCGCGGCGATTTCCTTTGTGGCCATGGTGGTGCTGGCCTTCGCGGCCCCGACGCCCGGGGCTCGGACGGCCGTGACACAGCTCGCGGTCATGGGCTCGGCGCCGGGGCAGCAGACCAACATCGACCTGAGCATCCCGGTCCCGATCACGGGCGGCCCGGCCACGATGTCCCTGTCGCTGGCCGGAATCACGGTGGCCACGGCGTCGGGACACGACTCGGTGGCGTTCCCGGCGATCACGCGCTGGCTGGTGGGCGGGGCGGTCACCGGCAAGATCCAGTCACCGGCCGGGACGCAGGAGTTCCCGGCCATCCCCCAGCAGTTCCCGCTGGCCAGCGCGATGGGCGCGGGCAGCCTGCTGGCCTGCCTGTTCGCCCTGGCCTACCTGGAATCCACCCTGCGGACCGTCCGACGTGGACGGAAGGGCGCCGGCAAGTACGTGGCGGCCGTGCCGCTGGGCGCGCTGTTCGGCGCCGCCGGCTGGCTGCTGGTGGCGGTGCTGGCCGCGCACGAACCGGCGCTGCTGTACGGAATCGGCTGCGCGGTGGCGGGTGTGGTCGCCGCGGTGGCGACGGTGTGGGCTACATCCGCCCGAACAGCAGCTTCCAGGGCGTGATCGCCGACTCCAGCTGCACGCCCAGGGTCATCTTGGAGGCGCCCTCGGCCCGCTCCTCGAACACGATCGGCACCTCCAGGATGCGCAGGCCCCGCTTCACGGTCCGGTAGTTCATCTCCACCTGGAACGAGTACCCGTTGCTGCGGATCGTGGGCAGGTCGATGGCCCGCAGCGTGGCGGCCCGCCAGGCCTTGAAGCCGGCGGTGGCGTCCTTGACCTTGAGGTGCAGGATGGCGTTGACGTAGAAGTTGGCCCACGCGGACAACGCCTTGCGGTGCCACGGCCACTCCGACGCGGTTTGCCCGCCCGGCACATAGCGCGAGCCCAGCACCACGCCGGCGTCGGTGCTCTCCAGCTTCTCCAGCATGGCCGGGATCCGGTCGACCGGGTGCGAGAGGTCGGCGTCCATCTGGATCACCACGTCCGCGCCCTCGTCCAGGGCGCGGCCGATGCCGGCCAGGTAGGCGCGGCCGAGGCCGTCCTTCTCGGTGCGGTGCAGCACGCCCAGGTCGTCGCCGGCCAGGCCGTCGGCCACGTCGCCGGTGCCGTCGGGCGAGTTGTCGTCGACCACGAGCACGTGCAGCTCGGGCATCCCCAGCTCGCGCAGCTTGGCCACCAGCACGGGCAGGTTCTCGCGCTCGTTGTACGTCGGCACGACAACAACAACCTTCATGGTGATCCTCTGCGGCGTGGTGACGGGATGGGGCCGGAGTCTAACGGCTCTCCGGCCCCATCCCGTCGATCTTGCCCGGGGCGTGTCGCGCTCACGTCCCGACGTGCAGTGGCATCCCTGGCCGCGTACACCAGATCCGTGCGGCCGTCGCCGACAGCGATCCGGTTCACCAGGGCGTCCTGCTGCATGCCCCACAGGAAGGTGTCCACGTCGGTGTCGCCGCCGGCCAGCCGCACCGTGACCGTGCCGGTGGTGCGGGCCATGATCGCCGGCTCGCCCTCGGGCGGGAAGTCGGTCGAGGACACAGTCGGCGTGTGCGGGCGCACGGAGTCGACGGTGAAGTAGCAGTCCGATGTGGACGGTCCTGGGTCCAGGGCGTCCCGCGCCTGCGCGTGGTAGCGGTAGACCGGGCCGTCGGTCAGGGCGCCGGCCAGGAGAACGCGGTGCCCCGGCGTCTGCGCCGCCTCGGCGGCCGCTGTCGGCAGCAGAGGGACCCGACCAGGCATAACAGCGCGACCGATGCGGCCGCGACACGGGGTTTCGGCATGGCTGGTCCCCCTGAACCGGCGATGCCAACACCACGCTCACACGCCAGGGGCCGTCCAGGTTGCCTCAATCGTCCGAATTCAGCGGGCGATCTCCAGCCGGGTGTCGAGCGCGTCGACCAGTTCGGCGCGGGCCCGGAACACGCGGGAGCGGATCGTGCCGACCGGGCAGTCGCAGACCTCGGCCGCCTCGACGTAGGACAGGCCGACCACCCTGGTCAGCACGAACGCCTCCCGGCGCTCCGGGTCCAGGGCGTCGATGGCGGCGCGCAGCGCGATCAGGCCCTCCGGGCCGGCGACCTCGGTGTCCATCCAGGTCTCGGCGCTGGTGGTGCGGGGCGAGCGCTGCGCCGTGCGGACGTGGTCGGCGGCGACGCGGCGGGCGATGGCCAGCAGCCACATCCGGGCCGGGGAGCGCCCCTCGTAGCGGGGCAGCGCCGCGAACGCCCGGAGATACGTCTCCTGCGCGAGGTCGTCGGCCTGGCCCGGGTCGCCCAGGTAGACCATCAGCCGGCGCAGCTGCCGCTGCGTCGAACGGACGAACTCGGCGGCAGCCGCCCGGTCGCCGCGCTGCGCGGCCAGGGCGAACTGGGTGATCTCGGCGTCCACGTCCAGAGATACGGCAGTGGTTACTGGCAGGTTCACGGGAACTTTCCCGGACGCCCCGACGACCTGGCTCCACGTGGACTGCGGCATCGCGCGTGAGGCGCTCTCGGCGGCCATGGACGGGGAGGCTGTCCCCGGCGTGGCCATGACGGACGTGGACCGGCACGTGCAGGGCTGTCGGGCCTGCGCGAGCTGGCAGGATCTGGCGGCCCGGATCAACCGGCTGACCGTGCTGTCGCCCGCGGGCGAGGAGCGGGACTTGACGGAGGCGGTACTGCCTCTGCTGGACGAGGATTTAACCGCTCAGGCGGCCTTCTCCGAACCAGAGCCGGCTCGTTTCTCCCTTCCTTACGCGCTCATCCGCATCGGCCTTGTGCTCGCCGCGTTCGCGCAGGCCGCGGTCTCCGTGGTCGAACTGCTCGGCCGGGACGACCCGATGATGATGGCCGGGCACATGGACCACGAGACCTCCGCCTTCAACTTCGCGCTGGGGGTGGTGCTGGCGGTCGTGGCCGTGGATCCGAAGCGGGCCAAGGCGCAGCTGCCGTTGCTGGGCAGCGTCGTGACCGTGCTGGTGCTGGTGTCGACCTTCGACCTCGGCGCGCACGCGGTGGGCTGGAGCCGGCTGCTGACGCACATCCCCCTGGCGATCGGCCTGATTCTGGTGGCACTGCTGGGAACCAATCCAGGCCCGGGAACGACCGGTACAGCGACGGCCCGCAAGACATGGAGGTTCCCGATGAGGACAGCGAAGCGGCTCGGCGTGCTGGGCACGATCGTGGTGGGCGGCCTGCTCGCGGTGACGGGCAGCGCGACCGCGCACGTGACGGCGCAGCCGACCACCGCTGCGCAGGGCAGCTACTCGAAGATCGCGTTTCGGGTGCCCGACGAGGAGGACAACGCCGCCACGACCAAGCTGGAGGTCACCTTCCCGACCGACCATCCGATCGCCTCGGTGGAGACCAAGGCGGTGCCGGGCTGGACGGTCCAGGTGGACAAGGCCAAGCCGGCCAAGCCGGTGAAGTCGGACGACGGCGACGTGGCCGAGGTGGTCTCCAAGATCACCTGGACCGGCGGCAAGGTCACGCCGGACACCTTCGAGGAGTTCGAGGTCTCGCTCGGCCCGCTGCCCACGGACACGGACAGCCTGGTGTTCAAGGCCGTGCAGACCTACGACAACGGTGACGTGGTCCGGTGGATCGACACCACGGCGGGGGCCGAACACCCGGCCCCGACGGTGAAGTTGACCCCCAAGGCCGCCACGACCGCCGCTGTCACGCCGGCGGCGGCGGCGACAAGCTCCACTTCGGACACCACGCTGCCGTTGGTCTTCGGCATCGCCGGCATCATCATCGGCCTCGCCGCCGGTGCGCTGGCGATGGTGGCGCTGCGCCGCGGGCGTGCCACCGAATGAGGGCTTTCTTACTGGTGCTGGCCGGCGTGTTCGCGGCGATGGCCGCGACCGCCGGCCTGGCGTCTGCGCACGCCGTGCTGGAATCCTCCACTCCCTCCAACGGATCCCTGGTCCAGTCCGCGCCCACGCGGGTCATATTGACGTTCGGGGAGGCCGTGCAGATCACGCCGGACGGCGTGCACGTGATCGCCCCCGACGGCTCGACAGCCGACAACGGCAAGGCCGACCACATCGACGGCCAGGGCAGCACCGTCGGCGTGCCGATGACCTCGACGGCCGAAGGCACGTACACCGTGTCCTGGCACGTGGTTTCCGCCGACTCGCACCCGATCTCCGGCGCCTTCACCTTCTCCGTCGGCCACGCCTCGGCCGCCGCCCCGGTGGCCGCGCCCGCCTCCGGCAGCCTCGCGGTGTCCATTGTGTACTGGACGGCCCGCGGCCTCGAATACGCGTCGTTCGCGCTGCTCGTCGGGGCCGTGGCCTTCGTGTTCTGGTGCTGGCCGGCCGGCGCCGTGCATCGCCGCGTGAGGCGGCTGATCGGCGGCTCGTGGCTGACGTTGCTGCTCGCCACCGTCGCCGGCGCGCTGCTGCAAGGACCTTACGGCGCCGGGGCCGGGCTGGACCGCCTGTTCGACGGCACCCTGTTCTCGTCCACATTGGACATCGCGCTCGGCACGGGCGTCATCGTGCGGATCGTGCTGCTGGCCTTCGCCGCCCCATACATCAGTGAAATCCTTGCCACGCAGGAGTGGACGCCCAACCGGCGTTCGGTGTTCGGCGGCATCGGCGTGGTGCTGCTCAACGCCCTCGCCTGGACGTGGTCGATGTCCGGGCACGCGGCCGCCGGCTTCCAGGCCGATCTCGCGCTGCCGGTGGACGTGCTGCACCTGGACGCCATGGGCATCTGGCTCGGCGGGCTCGTCGTGCTGTGGCGCGCAAGGCCGCCGCAGGAGGCGGTGCAACGGTTCTCGCAGCTCGCCGTGGTGTGTGTCGGCGTGCTGGTGGCGACCGGGACGTACCAGAGCTGGCGGCAGCTCGGCAGCTGGGCCGGCTTCTTCGACACCGAGTACGGCCGCCTGCTGCTGCTGAAGATCGCCGGCGTGCTGGTCGTCCTGGCCGCCGCCTACTTCTCCCGCAAGTGGGTCCGTTCGCACGTGGGCAAGCTGCGGCGGCCCATCATGATCGAGACTGCCGGCGCGGTGATCGTGCTCGGGCTCACCGCGGCCCTGGTCAATGCCGAACCCGCCCGTACGGCCGAAGCCGCCACGACACCAATCGTGCAGGCCACGCCCGACGGCCAGACCCTGCCGTTCGACACCGGCGGGCCGGGCGGCAAGGGCAACCTGAAGATCTACATCACGCCCGCGCACGTCGGCCCCAACCTGCTCGACGTCACCGTCGAGGACCGGGGCGGCACGGCCCACGACGTGCCCGAGGTGACCGTCGAGCTGACGTTGAAGGAGCGCGGCATCGGGCCGTTGAAGATCGACATGCAGCACGTCGGCAAGGGCCGCTACCGTGCCGCCGAGGCCCAGATCCCGCTGGCCGGCGCGTGGCAGGTCGCGGTGACCGTGCGCACCTCCGACATCGACGAGACCACCGCCGCCGGCATGTGGCAGGTGTCCTGACCGGATCGTTCCGCATGACGACGAGACCGTGCCTGTCCCCCGGCCGCACGGGCGGGCACGATCGGTGTCGTGACCAAGGCACTGATCGTCATCGACATCCAGGAATCGTTCCGGCAGCGGGAGAACTGGGCCCGAGTGTCCACACCGGACATCGCCGCCCGCGGCGCCCGGCTGGTCGACATCGCCCGCGCGGCCGGCGACCTGGTGGTGTGGGTGCTGCACACCGAGCCCGGCACCGGCAACCCGTTCGACCCGGCGAGCGGCCACGTGCGGCTGATGGACGGGCTCGTGCCGGCGGCCGGCGAGCCGGTGCTGGCCAAGACCTCCCGCAACGCCTTCACCACCACCAACCTCCAGCAGATCCTGACCGAGAAGGGGATTCGGGAGCTGGTGGTCTGCGGCATCCAGACCGAGCAGTGCTGCGAGACCACCGCCCGCGTCGCCGCCGACCTCGGCTTCGACGTCACCTACGTGACCGAGGCGACCGCCACCTTCCCGATCGCGCACCGCAGCGGCGTCGGCGAGCTCGGCGTCGAGGACATCATCGAGCGCACCGAATACGCGCTGTCGGGCCGTTTCGCGACCATCAGCACGATCGCGGAGCTGGCCGTAGGCTGACCGGATCATGCCGACCGTCGCCTTCCTGCTCACGCGCAACCTGCACCTGCTCGACCTGGCCGGGCCGGCGCAGGTGTTCTCCGCGGCGGCCAAGCACGGTCTCGACTACCGGCTGCGCTACCTCGCCGACACCGAGACCGTCACCACCGCGCAGGGGCTCACGGTGCAGGCGACGACCGAGATCCCGGCGCTGGGCCCCGACGACCTGATCGTCGTGCCGGGCTGCGCCGGGCAGCGGCTGACCAGGACCGCGCGGCTCGGGGCGGCACTGATGACCCTGCTGCGGGAGTTCCCCGGCACCGTCGCCAGCGTCTGCTCCGGCGCCGAGCAGCTCGGGCGGGCCGGGTTGCTGGACGGCCGGCGCTGCACCACCCACCACGAGCACCAGGACGAGCTGGCCGAGCGCTATCCGACCGCCCAGGTCGTGCACGACGTGCTGTACGTGATCGACGGCCGGATCGTCACCTCGGCCGGCATCGCGTCGGGCATCGACCTCGCGCTGCACCTCGTGGCCACCGCCCACGGTCCGGCCATCGCCGCCCGCATCGCCCGTGAGATGGTCGTCTACGCCCGCCGCAACGGCGACGATCGGCAGGCCAGCGCCATGCTGCGGCACCGTTCGCACGTCAACGACACCGTGCACCGGCTGCAGGACCACATCGACAGCCACTACACCGCCCGGCTCCCCCTGGCCGACCTGGCGCGGGCCGTCGGATGCAGCGAGCGGACCGTCACGCGCCTGTTCGCCCGGGCCACCGGCCTCACTCCCCTGCGCTACCAGCAACTCCTGCGCGTCGAACGGGCCGAGCACCTCATCGGGCAGGGCGCGACCGTGGAAACCGCCGCCAACACAGTCGGCTTCGAGGACGCCCGCATGCTCCGCCGCCTCCGCGCCCGCCCCTAGTTTCCGGCCGGAACCGCCGGGATGGGGCACGATGGGCAACCATGAGCGGCTTCCTCGCGTGGCTGGCGAATTCGGGTGTCGTGCAGGGTGTGATCATCGGCGGCACGTTCGCGTTCCTGACGACGGTTCTCGTGCTGGACGCGGTCGCTCGGGCCGCGACGAGCACCGTCAACGGCTGGAGCTCGTTCCGGCCGGCCGGTCGGCCCGGCAACGGGCTGTTGATGCGGGCCGCGTCGCAGAAGGCGCTGCCGGCCGTCAACGTGTTCGAGGAGGCCGCCTACTGGCTGGCCACCGTGGACGGCGCGGGGAAGAGGCTCAGTGGCGAGCACGCCTACCGACTCCACTTCCCGCCCGGGCAGCTGCCCCCGAACGACGCCTTCTGGTCGCTCACCGCGACGGACACCGTCGGCTACATGGTGAGCAACCCGGCCGGCCGGTCGAGCGTGGACGACCACTCCGGTCTCGTGACGAATGCCGACGGGTCGGTCGACATCCTGCTCCAGCCGCAGGCGCCGAGCGGACCGGCGCAGAACTGGGTGCCGACACCGGCCGGTCGGTTCAAGCTGATGCTGCGTGCGTACCTGCCGGGCGCCGCCATCGTGGACGGCAGCTACGAAGTGCCGCCGATCGTCGAGGTCGTGTGACATGAACCGCTTCATCCTGAAGTACAGCTACCCCATCACCGCCGCCATCCTGCTGATCTTCGCCTGGGTCGTCTACCGGCGGGTGGCCGGCGGCGTGGACACGATCATCCCGCTCGCGGTGGCGGCGATCGTGGTGTGGGTGCTGGGCACGCTCGCGTTCGTCTACTACTGGCCGCGGATCACCGTCGGCGGGCTCAGGCGGGCCATCCTCAGGCGTGGATTCGGCGACGGCCCGATCCCCGTGAACACGCTGCACGCCGCGCTCGACCGCTCCTCCGCATCGACCGGCAGCGTGATGGGCACCGGCACCGATGACCTGCTCTACGTCGCCGGCTGGCTCGATGTGCACGCCGGACCACAAGTTCTGCACGCGCCCGAGATGGACGGTCGCTACTACAGCGTGCAGTTCACCGATCCCACCAGCGGCGCCAACTTCGCCTACGTCGGCAAGCGCACCACCGGGACCGCCGCCGGCGACTTCCTGCTCTGCGAACCCGGCTGGAACGGCGCTGTGCCGACCGGGATGACCCGGATCGACGTGCCGCATCGGGCCGCCCTCCTCATCGGACGCGTGTTCGCCGCGGACGAGGACGACCGACTCGCCGCCCATGCGCTGGCGCAGCAGATCCGGCTCACACCGCTCACCACCTGAATTCGGCGCATGTGGCACTCAGTGGCGAATCGGACGTGCAGGGAGCAACAGTTCGTTCACGCATGGTTCGGCGCGTGGCGTACGCAGCGAACGGCGAAGTTGATATCCGGTGTATCAACCACTGGCCAGGGCGCTGACCTGGTGAAGTGCGACACGATCTCACCGTCTGACCAACCAGTTGGTCAACATCGGAGGTATGTCCGCGTGGACCACTTTCCCCTTCCCGTTCGCCCCGAAAGCTGAGCAGGGCTTACTACATCACTTGGTAAAAGTCGGCACTGATGTCAGCGTTGTCGTATCTGGAGCGGCCGCGGAGACCTCCTGCAAGTCCGTAGACCCGTGGTCCGCGTCCAGCAGGACGGAGTTGACGTTGCACGTGATGCCGGTACCGGCTGAGAGGGGCCTCCCCCTCGACTCCGCGCTCGCGCGCGGCCTGGCAGCGGCTGGAGAGCTCGGCCTCACGCCGCGGTTCACGCCACTGCTGGACGCGAATCCCGGCAGTTGGCAGTGCACGCTGAGCTGCACCGGCGTCCACTCGCCCGCCGCCAGCGGCCTTGGCCGCGGCGACCGGGAGACGGCCCGCGTCGGCGCGCTGTTCGAGGCGCTGGAGCACTACCTGAGCGGCCTGGACGGCCTGCGCAACCGGCAGGTCCGGCTGCGCGACGCGCACGCGGTGGCTAATGGACCGCTGGCCTCGGATCCATTGATCGCCAAGCTGGCCGAGGGCCCGGCCCGCGAGCTGGGCTGCGTGCGCTACCAGGCGCTGGACGGCAGCGCCGACGTCGACGTGCCGGTGTTCCTGACGATCCCGGAGTACCGGGGCGAGCAGGGCGAGTCGGCCCGGCTGACCATCGAGGACTTCTACGACTACTCGGCCGCCGGCTCGTGCGTGGAGGCGGCGGGCTGGGCGGCCGGCTCCTACGCGGCCGAGGCCCTGGTGCACGCGGTCAACGAGTCGGTCGAACGGGACGCGGTGGCCCAGCTGATCGCCGATCAGGTCGTCGGCGACCGCTCACGGGCGTTGCGGGTGGTCGACCCGGCGACGCTGCCGGACGACCTCGCCGACCTGTTGATCACCGCCGCCGATCGCTGCGGGCGCTCGGTGCATCTGATTGATATGACCTCCGACCTGGACATTCCCGCCTACTACGCGTTCCAGGCGCCCGAGCCCGGCGGACGGCCGGCAGCGGCCGGCAGCGCGGCGGCGCTGTCCAGCCGGGTCGCGGCGGGCCGGGCCCTGACCGAGCTGATCCAGTTCCAGACCACGGTGGTCGACCGCCAGCTGCCGAACCTCGCCTGCCGGTTGCCGGACGCCGCCGAGGTCGGCTTCGTCCAGACCTGCGCGCCCGCCACTCCGCGCCAACACCTCGACGTGCTGGTGGAGATGTTGCACGGCAAGGGTTTCACGCCTTACGCGCGGGAGCAGTACTCGACGCGGAACCTGGCCGTGGTCAACGTGTTCGTGCCGGGGCTGGACCGGTCGACCGACTGCCGGCGGCTGCGGGTCAGCCGTCGGCGTGCTCAAGCGCCCACCGGATGAGCGCCGGACGGGTGGTCAGCCGCAGCTTCTTGTAGCTGTTGTGCAGGTGCGTCTCGATGGTGCGCTCGCTGAGGAACAGCCGCTCGGCGATCTGCCCGTTGGTCAGGCCCTCGCCGACCAGCCGCACGATCTCCCGTTCACGCCGGCTCAACGGCTGGGTTCCGTTGTCCGGCACGGTCAGCAGGGCGCCCATCGCCGCCAGCCTGGCGGTGGCCCGGTCCTCCGCGCCGGCCATCAGGTCCTCCTGCCGCAGGGCCAGGGCGTCGAGGAACGGCGAGGTCCGGCCGCCGGACCGCAGATGACCCAGAATCCGTTGCGCCACAGCGTGATCTTTACGCGCAACGGCCAGGTAGCCGGCGTAGGCCACCCGCAGCGTGTCGACCAGGAGGTCGCCGAGCGGGCGCGGCGGCCTGAACGCCGTGTCGTCGACCTTGGCCCCGGTCCGCAGCGCATACGCCGTCTCGGCCAGGTCCGTCACCATGACCAGGTCGTCGTGCGTGGCGTCGTAGCATTCCCGCACCACCTGGAGATCCTGCTCGGCGCCGGCGAGATTCCCGTTCTCCGCCAACAGGAACGCCCGCGCTGCGCGGGCCCGGCCGACCAGCCGGTCCTGGCCCGTCCGCTCGGCCTCGGCCAGGCTCTCACCGACGATCTCCAGCGCCGCGGGCAGATCACCGGCGATGTAACGGACCCAGCCGCGGATCTGCGTCACGTAGTGCACCGCGCCCGGCAGGTAGAACTGCACCTCGGCGGCGCCGGGATTGCCGGTCGCCCGCAGCGCCGCCGGCACGTCGCCGCGCAGCACCAGAAGCCCGGGCTGCTGGAGTTTCGCGCCGTAGGCATAGTGTTCCCGGGAATCGGCGGCGATCGGCCGGGCCGCCTCGATGGCGATCTGGTTCTGCGTGTGGGCAGCCGCGTACGTCGCCGCCGACCCGGGCCGCGACGCTGGCCCCGAAGTGCGCGACCGCCTGGGCCTCTGGACCGTCCTGGAGATCGATCTGGCCGACGGCTACTCCACCATCTAACGCGACCGGGCCAGGTCGTTGGCACGCACGGCAAGCAGCCAGTGCACCATCAGCCCGATCGGCGGGTCCTGGGACTCGAACTGGACGGGCAACATCGGCGTGTGCACGTTGCCGCGCTCGGCCTCCAGCATCGACCGGTAATAACCGAGGATCCGCTGCCGCAGCGAATCCCCCTGGCTCTGGGCCATCGCCTCGGCGTGGTCCCAGATCGATGCCGCGTCGTCCAGCCGCCCGCTGGCCTGCAATGCGCGGGCCAGGCCGTCCATCAGCTCCGGGATCACGTCGGCGTGCTCGATCGACCGGGCGTGGTGCAGGGCGACACTGAGGTAGTTCACGGCCTCCTGCGCGTCGTGCACGTCCAACGCTCGTTGTCCGGCCGCGCCAAGGACTTCGCAGGCCCGCTTGGGATCCGCCAGATCGCCGGCGTCGCGGTAGTGCGGGGCCGCCTTGAGGACGTCGGTGCGGTCCAGGGCTGCGGCGATCGTGGCATGCAGTGAACGTCGTTGCCCCACAGTGAGTTCCGCGTAGGCGACCTCGGCGTAGAGGGGGTGCGACACGCGGTACGTCAGCGTCGGCCCGTCGACGAGCTCCTCGACCAGGCCCTGCTGGAACAGTTGGCGCAGCACGGTGTCGAAGCCGTCGTCCGTCCACACCGCACGGAGCAGCTGCGGCGATCCCGCGCCGACCACGGCGATCAGCTCCAGCAATCGCCGGGCCCGATCGTCCAAGCGCTGCAAGCGATCCAGCACCACGTCACGGATGATCACCGGCAGGCCGGCCGGAATCTCGCCGCCGCCGACCAGCGCCGTGACGAACAGCGGCACCCCCTGGGCTCGCGCGGTGACCTTGCTCAGCACGTCTTCGCGCGGCGGGTGTTGCATCAGGTCACCGACGAGCTCGCCGACTGCTCTATCCGACAACGGTTCCAGCGCGAGCTCGATGCCGTCCTCGCGGCGCACGGTCATGGCCAGCGCCGCCAGCGGGCCGCCCGGCTCGGCGCTGCGGTAGCCGCACCACAGCAGCAGGCGGCGGCGTTTGCTGTTGTGCCCCAGGTAATGCAGCAGTTCGATCGTGCCGCGGTCGGCCCAGTGCAGGTCGTCCACGATGAACAACGCCGGCCTGGTCGCGGTGATCCGCTCGACCAGACGCAGCACGGCCTCGAACATGCGGGTGCGTTCCAGCTCCGGGTCCCCGGTCGGCGGGGCCGGCGACAGGCGCCGATCGGCGATCAGGCCGGCGATGTCGTGCAGGCCGTCCAGCAGCCGGGCCGACTCCGCCTCGGGCAGCGCGCCCAGGTGACGGCGCAGCGCCTCCACCACCGGGGCGTAGGCCAGGCCGGCCTGCAATGGGCTGGAGGAGCCCATCAGCACCGTGAAGTTGCGTTCCTTGGCCAGGCGCAGCGAACTGACCGCCAGCCGCGACTTGCCGATGCCCGCCTGGCCCGAGACCAGCAGGATGCGACCGCGCCCCGCGGCGACCGCGGTGATCGCCCCGTCGATGATCCCCAGCTCGCGATCCCGGCCGACCAGCCTCGACTCCACGGGCCAGAGTATGCACCAATCGGCCTAGGGTTTGACGCCGGTCAGCACCGTCAGCGCCGGCTGTCGGCCCACATCCACCCGGCGAAGGGCCGTCAGGCCGGCGTCGGCCAGCCAGCGGCGGTAGTCCGCCGGGTCGTGGATCGTGCCGCTGCGGGTGCGCAGCAGCAGGGACAGCTCGTGCGTCGCCGCGCCTTGCGAGCCGGCCAGGGTGTCGATCACCGCCAGCGCGCCACCCTTGCGCAGCGCCGGCACGAAGCGGTGGATCAGCTCGGCCGCGCAGTCGGCGTCCAGCAGATGGCAGACGCCGGGCAGCACCACCAGGTCGTACTCGCCGGCGTTGGGCCGCGCGTCGAACAGCCCGCCCGGCAGGAAGTCGAACTGCCGGCACCGGTTGGCGCGGCGGTTGGCCGGCACGTCCAGCACGCTCACCCTGGTCTGCGGGTCTCTGGCGGCCAGCGTCGCGCCGCAGGGCGCCCCGTCCACGCTGACGTCCAGGATGCGCCTGGCGGCGGGAAGTTCGGTGACGACGTCCGCCCGCATGCCGTGCAGGAGGGTCGTGATCACGTCACGTTCGGCCTCACGGGCGGGCAGGCCCGTCCGGACCGAGTCGGTGACCTGGTCGCGCCAGGGCAGCAGCGAGTGCACCCCGGCCAGGCCGGCCGTGGCCGGCTCGTAGCGGCCGTCGGCGCGCAGCTGCACCAGTCCGCTGTCGGCCAGCGTCGCGAGCACCACTCGGACCCCGCGAACGCTTGCGCCGCAGGTCATCGCCAGGTCCTCGATCGTCGCCGGCGTGCGGTCGATCTGGTCGATCAGGCCCAGCTGCACTGCCGCCGAGTACGCCGACAGAGTCGCGGCCGCGCGGTGCAGACCCAGCAGGGCCGTCGCGTTCCGGGCCGCCGTCATCGGGCCAGCATCCTGCGCATGATCGCCACGCTCTCCAGCGCCACCTGGTCGGCCCTGGTGTGCTCGCGGCGGGCCGACAGCAGCTGGGCCAGGTTGATCAGCGCCCACGACAGCTTCTGCGCGTGGTCGGCGTTGTCCGGCTCCTCGGCCGCGCGCTCCTTCAGCGCCGCCACCGCCTGCTCGGTGATCGTGACGGGGTCGTCCTCGCGGCATTCGCCGTGCGGAATGCCCCAGCAGCTCTCCGCCCGTGCAATCACGTCCATGCCACTCATGCTGGCCGTGGCCGTCCGCGGCGGACAACGCTCTCCGGTACGTAATCGGCTTCGCGCGGTGAAGTTACGTACCCGCTGTCCAGGCCGTGGCCTGGCGTGCGACGAGCTCCTTCAGGTCGCCCGCCGTGAGGTTGAAGTCCAGCGCGTGCAGGCCGTAGAAGTTGGCCTGCGTCGGGCCGATCAGGTTGTCGCCGCCCTGGATGTCCAGCCAGGAGACCGTGCTCTGGCCGTCCAGCGCCTGCTTGCACTGGCCGGTCAGCGTGCCGCGGTAGCGGGCGAAGCCGGTGGGGTAGTTCGGCACCGTCAGCGACTGGCCGAGGGAGCTGATCCGGCCGTACGGGTTGAAGTCGTTGCCGCCGACCAGCTTTCGCGTGTACAGGATCGTGTCCAGCGGATTCCGGTCGTTGTTGCCGGCCAGCACGGCCGCCGGGTTCACGCAGAGGACCTGGTGCTGCGGGTCGTTGACCACCCGGACCAGGTCGGCGTCCGCGCTCGGGACCTGCGCGCCCGGCTTGTAGCTGGAGTAGGCCACCACGCACCCCGTGTCCGTCGGGTGCTGGCAGGCCGGGATGTGTTGGAACGTCGCCTTCGGGTCGGTGCCGCCGCCGTCCGGCTGGCCCGTCGGCACCACGATGTGGCCGCCGAGCAGCACCGCCGAGACAAGGTATTTGTGCATGTCCGGGTTGTTGTCGAACTTGTCCTGGAGCAGCGCCGCCAGCGCCGACGCGCCCTGCGAGTGGCCCAGCAGCACCACTCCCCGGCGCTTGCCGGTGCTCGGGTCCGTGTTGTCGTGGTCCCAGTAGTACTGGAAGGCCTGCTCCACGTCCCCGATGGCGACCGAGTAGTCCGGCGGGGTCTTCGTGATCAGCGACAGCGCCAGGTCCAGCAGCGTCTTCTGCCGGTACGTCGGGGCGAACATCCGGCAGCCCAGCATCCCCATCTGGGCGATCGACTGCGCGAACTCGTCATCCGACGGCGCCGGCACCACGTTCGGCAGGCCGTCCACCGTCGGGTACACATAGAAGCAGTCCGTGCCGGCCGGTATCGGCGTGCCCTGCGGGCTTCCGCCCGTGACGTCCGTGGTGTCGAGGGGTACTTGGTCGTGGCTCGCCGGGTACGTAGCCGTCACCGGCCCGCACGCGCCGTGGCACATCCACACCGGCGCCGGCAGTGCGTTCGGCACGGCCAGGCTCGCGGTCAGTGCCGCCGCGGCGGCCAGGGTTCCCCAGATCATGAGTGAAGTGAACCAGGGGGTACCCGCCCGCTCCCCCCGCTTGTCACCCGTTCGAGGTACACGGGTTTTTCACATGCGCTTCCCATGTGGCAACAGGACGCAAACGGGAAGCGCACGTGACAGCGCCGGGGTGCCGGAAACCGTATTTCGGTGTGCCGGAGAGCGTGACTCGCGGGGGGTGTCCCCGGTGCTCCGGGGGGGTAGCCCGGGTGCGGCGGCCGCCACCACCGCACCCGGCCCCTCCGGGTTACGCGCCGCCGCGTACCCGGCGAATGGTGTCGCGATACCACAGAGCGCTGGCCTTCAACGTGCGCTGCTGGGTCTCGTAGTCGACGCGGACGATGCCGAAGCGCTTGGCGTAGCCGTAGGACCACTCGAAGTTGTCCATCAGGGACCAGGCGAAGTAGCCGCGGACGTCGGCGCCGGCCTGGCGGGCGGCGGCGACGGCGCCGATGTGGGACTGGAAGTAGGCGACGCGGTCGTCGTCCTGGACGTAGTCGTCGGCGTCGGGCTGGTCGGCGTAGGCGGCGCCGTTCTCGGTGATGACCATGGGCAGGCCGGGGTAGTCGCGACCGAGGCGCACCAGCAGGTCGGTGAAGCCGGAGGGCACGATCTCCCAGCCCATGTCGGTCACGGGCAGGCCGGACATGACCTGGCGGGTGACGGGCAGGCCGTCGGCGTCACGGGTGGAGCCGTCCTCGGCCACGCCGGAGTAGCGGTGGCTGGAGTAGTAGTTGACGCCGAGCACGTCGATGGGCGCGGAGATGATCTCCAGGTCGCCGTCCCGCACGGGGATCTCGACGCCGCGCTGCAACAGGTCCGCGACGACGTCCTTGGGGTACCGCCCGTAGCGCAGCGGGTCCAGGTAGATCCGGCCGCCGAGGCCGTCGGCGCGACGGGCGGCCTCGCGGTCGGCGGCGCTGTCGGTGGCGGGGTAGGACGACCCCATGTTCAGGGTGATGCCCAGCTCGACCGGAGAGGTCGCGGCCTCACGCATGCGTTGCGTGGCAAGGCCGTGCCCGAGCAGCAGGTGGTGCACGGCGGCGATGGCGGCGGGGAACTCCTGCCGGCCCGGGGCCTGCCGCCCCTCGGAGTAGCCGAGCATGGCGGTGCACCATGGCTCGTTCAACGTCGTCCAGATCCGGACCCGGTCCTGGAGCTTGTCGAACACCATCATCGCGTAGTCGGCGAACCGGTAGGCGGTGTCGCGCACGGGCCAGCCGCCGGCGTCCTCGAGCTCCTGCGGCAGGTCCCAGTGGTACAGCGTCACCCACGGGTCGATGCCCTGGCCGAGCAGCTCGTCGACGAGCCGGTCGTAGAAGGCCAGCCCCTTCTCGTTGACGGGACCCGTGCCCCGGGGCTGGACCCGGGGCCACGCCACGGAGAACCGGTAGGTGTCGACGCCGAGCTCCTTGATCAGCGCGACGTCCTCGGGCATCCGGTGGTAGTGGTCGCAGGCCACGTCGCCGTTCTCGGCGTTGTGCACCATGCCGGGCGTCCGGCAGTAGGTGTCCCAGATGGACGGTGTGCGGCCGTCCTCGTCGACGGCGCCCTCGATCTGGTACGCGGAAGTGGCCACGCCCCAACGGAAGCTCGCCGGCAGGCTGGCGATGAGATCTGCCTCTACCGCCGTGGCAGTGGTTTCCATCGAATCTCCTCCAGTGTCGATACGCGGGTCAGCGGACGGGGTGCAGCCAGCAGGCCACCTCTCTGTCCGAACCGCCGGGAACATCGGGCACACCGAGCACCGGGAGGTCCCGCGCGCACGGCTCGAAGGATTTCGGGCACCGCGGGTGGAAAGCGCACCCGGTCGGCATGGCCCGCAGGTCCGCCCGGCTCGACTTTGGAGTAAAGTCTTCGGCATGGCACGGCACCTTTTCGACTGAACTCACTACCGGCTCTACACATCACTAGGGTTTGATATTCCCTGAAGCCGGGGTGCGGCGGCGACCCCGGAATGCCCGTCAGCTCCCGCTTGGGCCCGCGCAGCGCGGGGAAGGAGCCGAGCAGTCCGGCACTGTAGGGGTGGTACGAGTCGGTGTAGATCTCCTTGGCCGGCGCCTGTTCCACGATCCGGCCGCCGTACATGATGGCGATCCGGTCGGAGAACTCGACCAGCAGCGACAGGTCGTGGGTGATGAACAGCACCGAGAAGCCCAGCCGCTCGCGCAGCTGCACCAGCTCGCCCAGGATCTGCCGCTGCATCACCACGTCCAGCGCAGTGGTCGGCTCGTCCATGATGACGACCTTGGGCTCCAGGGCCAGCGCCATGCCGATCATCACGCGCTGGCGCATGCCGCCGGAGAGCTGGTGCGGGTAGCTGTCCAGCCGGTCGGACGGGATGCCGACCAGGGTGAGCAGCTCACGGGCCCGGGCCAGCCGGGCTTCCTTGCTGCTGCGGGGATCGTGCGCCCGGATGACGTCGGTGAGCTGGCTGCCGATGCGGTGCACCGGGTTGAGCGAGTTCATCGCGCCCTGGAACACGATCGAGGTCTCGGCCCAGCGGAAGTCGCGCAGCTCGTTGTTGGTCAGCGACAACACGTCATACGGGCCGCGCTCGGGGTCGTGGTAGATCACCTCGCCACCGGCGACGACGCCGGGCGGCGGCAGCAGGCGGGTCATGCCGTAGGCCAGCGTGGACTTGCCGCTGCCGCTCTCGCCGGCCAGACCGAGCACCTCGCCGCGGTGCAGCGTCAGGGTGACGTCGCTGACGGCGTGCACCGCGTCGTCGCCCAGGCCGTAGTCGACGTTGAGGTTCTTGATCTCGATAAGGGGTTCGGCCATCAGCGGTTCTCCTTGCCCAGAACCGGCGTGAAGCCGATCCGCATGCGCACCGACTTGCCCTTGATCCGGCCCGCGTTGCGCAGTCGGGGGTTGACGATCTCGTCGATGCCGAAGTTGATCAGGGACAGCGCCGTGCCCAGCACCGCGATGGCCAGGCCGGCCGGCACGAACCACCACCACGCACCCTGGGCCAGCGCCTGCTGGCTCTGCGCCCAGAACAGGATGGTGCCCCAGTTCCAGACGGTCGGGTCGGCGACGCCGATGAAGGCCAGCGTGATCTCCGAGAGCACCGCGAAGATCACCGTGCCGACGAAGCCGGAGGCGATGACCGCGGTCAGGTTGGGCAGCAGCTCGAAGAAGATGATCCGCCAGGTGGACTCGCCGGTCGCCTTGGCCGCGTCGACATAATCCCGGCCGCGCAACGACAATGTCTGTGCTCGCAGCACCCGCGCACCCCAGGCCCACGAGGTCAGCCCGATGACCAGGCCGATGATCGTGTTGCTGACCGTGGGCAGGATCGAGGCCACGATGATGATCAGCGGCAGGGCCGGGATCACCAGGAACACGTTGGACAGCGCGGACAACGCCTCGCCGCCGGTGTTGGCCAGGTAGCCCGAGCTGACGCCGATGATCACGGCCAGCGCGGTGGCGACCAGGCCGGCCAGCAGGCCGACGTAGACCACGCCGCGGGCGCCGGCCAGCACCTGGCTGAAGATGTCCTGGCCGAGGTGCGTGGTGCCGAACCAGTGCGCGCTGGTGGGCGGCGACTGCAGCACGTCGCCGCGGGCGTCCGGGTCGTACGGCGCGATCATCGGCCCGAAGATGGCCAGCAGCACGTAGAAGCCGAGGATGATCAGGCCGATCAGCGTCTTGGTGTTGGTGATGAAGCGGAACTTCTGCCGCCTGGCCGGCTTGGGGGTCGGCGCGGCCGCCCCGGCGGCGGCCTGCAGGTCGACGGTGGAGATGGCCACGGCTCAGCCCTCCTTGCGGGTGCGCGGATCGAGCACCAGGTAGGCCAGGTCGGCGATGAAGTTGGCGGCCAGCACGGACAGCGTGATGATCAGGAAGATGCCCTGCATCAGCGGGTAGTCCTTGGCCCCGACCGCCTGGAACAGCTGGAAGCCCACGCCCGGGAAGGAGAACACGATCTCCACCAGCAGCGTGCCGCCGACGATCAGGCCGAGCGACAGCGCGAAACCGGACACGTTGGGCAGCAGCGCGTTGCGCGCCGCGTAACTGAGCATCACTCGTCGGTCGGACAGGCCCTTGGCGTGCGCGACGGTGATGTAGTCCTCCGAGGACACCGTCACCATCATGTTGCGCATGCTCAGGATCCAGCCGCTCATCGACGAGATGAGGATGGTCAACGCCGGCAGCAGGCTGTGCTGCACCGCGCTGCCGATGAAGTCGATGTCCCAGCCGGGCACGACACCGGGGTCGTAGCCGCCCGAGGACGGGAAGAAGCTGTTCGGGCCGGCCAGCAGCTCGATCATGATCAGGCCGAACCAGAAGTACGGCACCGAGGAGATGAAGGTCGTCACCGGCAGCACCAGGTCGACCCAGCTGCCGCGCCGCCAGCCGGCCAGCACGCCGAGGCCGGTGCCGAGCATGAAGCTGCACACGGTGGTGACGCCGACCAGGATGAGCGTCCACGGCAGGCTGGAGCTGATCACCTCGGAGACCGGCGTCGGGAAGAAGGTGAACGACAGGCCGAGGTCGCCGTGCAGCAGCTGGCCCCAGTAGTCGACGTACTGCTGCCACAGGGGCTGCTGCTTGTCCAGTCCGAACAGGACGTACAGCGAGTGCACGGCGTCGGTGGACAGCTGGCCCTGCTCCTTGGCGATCAGGGCCTGCACCGGGTCGCCGGGCATCAGCCGCGGCAGGAAGAAGTTGATGGTGATCGCGGCCCACGCCGTGAAGACGTAGAACACGATGCGCCGCAGGAGATAGCTCATCCGGCGACCTCCCCGCCGGCGACGGTCGCGGGCTTGGTCACACCGTCGGCGTAGAGCCAGCACGCGGCCCAGTGGCCGGGAACGTCGCCGATCTCCAGCCGCGGCGGCTGCTCCGTCCTGCACCGCTCCATCACGTGCGGGCAGCGCGGGTTGAACCGGCAGCCCTGCGGCGGGCGGATGAGGCTGGGCGGTTCGCCCCCGACCTCGTCGGCCTGTGCGGGCCGGTCGGGGTCGGGAGCGGACTCGATCAGCAGCTGGGTGTACGGGTGGGCCGGGTTCTGGGTGACGGTCTCGCTGTCGCCGCCCTCCACCACCCGGCCCGCGTACATGACCAGCGTCGTGTCGGCGAAGTAGCGGGCCGACGCGATGTCGTGCGTGATGTACAGGATCGCCAGGTTGAGGCGTTCCTTCAGGTCCCGCAACAGGTTCAGCACGCCGAGCCGGATGGAGACGTCCAACATGGACACCGGCTCGTCGGCCAGCAGCGCCTCCGGGTTGGCGCCGAGCGCGCGGGCGATGGCCACGCGCTGGCGCTGCCCGCCGGACAGCTCGTGCGGGAACTTGTCGATGTAGCGCTCCGGCGGCGTGAGCTGCACCCGGGTCAGCAGCTCACGCAGGGCCTCCTCGATGTTCCCGTTGGCATTGCCGTGGATGCGCAGCGACCTGGTCAGGTGGTAGCGCACCGTGTGCACGGGGTTCAGGGAGCCGAAGGGGTCCTGGAAGATCATCTGCACCTGCCGGACGTAGGCCCGGAACCGGCGCCCGCCTCTGACGTTGACCTTCTTGCCGTGCAAGCGGATCTCGCCCGAGGTGGGATGGTGCAGCTGGGCCAGCAGTCTGGCCACGGTGGACTTGCCCGAACCGGACTCGCCCACCATCGCCACCACATGGCCGCGGGTCAGCGTGAAACTGACATCGTCGACCGCGTGCACGCTGCGTGCCTTGCGGGTCAGTAGCTCCCGGCCTTTCCTTCGCACCGGGAAGTGCTTGCTGAGACCGTCTACTTCCAGGACGACCTCGCCGGTCTTGTCAGTCATGTCAGGCGGCCGGCCTCAGGTGCAGGATGACGTCAAGGGCTCCGGGCAGGGTGGGGTGCGCGTCGGCGTACGGGTCGCTCGTCGACGGCCAGCCCGTCCAGTTCTTGGTGCTGTACTCGCCGCCCAGGTTGGACGCGCTGGTCACGATGACCGGCATGTTGTCCACGAAGATCTTCTGCAGCGTGTTCAGCGCCGCGGTGCGGCCCGCGTCGTCGGCGGCGTTGGCGTACGCCTTGAGCGCCGCGGTGGCCTCCGAGCTCTGGAAGCGGCCGTAGTTGCCGTTCACGCCCGGGGTGCCGATCGGCTTGTACAGGTCGCCGTCCATGATCGACTTGTACAGCTGGTACGGGGTCGCGCCGCCGTCGGTCCAGTGCATCGCGGCGTCGAAGTTGCCGGTGTCGATGTCCTTGGTCCAGGTGTCCTGGTTGGCCTTGTCGACCGTGGCGGTGATGCCGATCTTGGAGACGTTGTCCTTGATGATCTCCAGGTCGGTCTGGTAGTCGCTCCAGCCGGCCGGGTCGGTCAGGGTCAGCTTGACCGGCGCGCCGGTCTTGTCCTTCAGCGTGTTGCCGTCGAAGGTGTAGCCGGCCTGGGTCAGCTTGGCCTTGGCCCCGTCCACGTCGACCTTGACGTCCTTGCCCTTGTAGTCGGCGGCGAGGAACGAGTCGCCGGCCGGGGTCGGGATGCCGGTGATGTTGGTGACCGGCGGGTAGAAGTAGCCGGACTCACCCTGGTTGAAGATGTCCTCGCGGTTGACCACCATGTTGATCGCCTGGCGCAGCGCCGGGTCGTTGAACGGCGCCTTCTGGGTGTTGAACCACAGGCCGTGCCCGGCCAGGTCCGGCGGGAAGAACAGCTGGTTGTGCGCCGGGTCCTTGCTGACGAAGACCTGCTTGGCGTTCGGGATGAACGCGAAGGCCCACTCGCAGGCGCCGGTGGTCAGCGCCGTGGCCTGGGAGTTGTTGTCGGTGTAGGAGGTGTAGCGCAGCTCCTTGACCTGGGGCTTGTCCTGCCAGTAGTCGTCGCGCACGTCCAGCGTGACGGTCTGCGGCGTGAAGGTCTTCAGCTTGTACGGGCCGGTGCCCACCGGGTCCTTGACCGGGTCGGTGGCCGGGTCCTTGAAGGTGGACCACTGGTGCTTCGGCACGATCGGCGTGTCGGTGAGGATCTTGTACTCGTTGACGAACTGCGGGCTGGTGAACGTGGCGGTCACCGTGTTGCCCGACACCGTGGTGTCGCCGAACGGGATCGCGTTGTGGTTCAGGCCCGCCGTCGCCTTGAGCAGGTCGAAGGTGAACTTGACGTCGTCGGCGGAGAACGCCTGGCCGTCGGACCACTTGACGTTGTCGCGGATCGACATCGTCAGGGTCTGGTAGTTGTTCGACCAGTCCCACTTGGTGGACAGCCACGGCTTGGCCGGGTCGGTCGGCTTGACCTTGTTGAACAGGGCCAGCGGCTCGAAGATCACGTTCTTGTAGCCGAGCGAGTTGGACGCCGAGCTGGACAGGTACGGGTTGTTGTTGTCCGTCTGGGGCCCGTTGGGCATACCGACGTTGAGCACGCCGTTCGCGTTGCTCTTCGCGGTGGTACCGCCGCCACCGCACGCGGTGAGGGCGGTGGCCGCGATGATGCTGCCGGCTACGGCGAAGACCACTCTGCGACTGACGCGCATGGGTCCTCCTTGTCGTTTGCGAGGAGGGTGGACCGTGTGCGCCGCCCGCGCGGCGCGTGTTGCGGCAGAGTCAACCTGCGTGTCACAGCTCACGTCAATAACGGAGCGGTCACAAAATTAACCCTAAATTTAAGCCTTGAACAAAACGCCAGGCTAGGACCGCCGCCGCACACGAACGTTGCGTGGACAACCGGCAGCCTAGTCCCACCGAGCGCGATGGTGTAGACACCCAGAGTGTCGACTTCGAGGTCCGTTCGGACACGTGAACAGGCGAGCCCGGGGCGGCGAACGGGGTAAACGGCCGGATCGGTCGGATCCGAACGTCTATGGTTGTGAACCGTCGACTAGCCTCGGGGATCCGGACACGCGAGGGTGATCCGTGCCGGCAGGATGGGCCGGCCAGGTTTCTTACGGTGTTAAATTATGGCGCTAACTTAGTCGGTCCGGCATCCTGTCACGCAGACGTCCCCACCGTCGATGGGCACCCCATGGAACCAAAGCGCACCACGGTTCGCGATCTTCGCCGCCACAACAGGTCAACGCTGCTGTCGAAGCTGTTCTTCGACGGGCCGCTGAGCCGGCATGAGCTCAGCCAGCTCACCGGCCTGTCCGCGGCCACGGTCAGCAACGTCACGGCCGAGCTGGTCGAAGATCGCCTGATCGTGGAAGCGGGCCTGGTGGAGTCCGACGGCGGACGGCCCCGGGTGCTGCTGCGCGTCGACCCCAAGTACGCCCACGTGGTCGGCATCGACGTCGGCGAGACCGGCGTGAAGGTGGAGCTGTTCGACCTGTCCATGACCCGGCTGGCCGCGGCCGACCTCCAGCTCAACTCGATCGAGCCGGACCCGGCCGAGGTGGTGGCCCGCACCGCCGAGGGGCTGCGCCAGGTCATCGAGACCGCCGACGTGACCGAGAGCAGCGTGCTCGGCGTGGGCATCGGCGTGCCCGGCACCGTCGAGAAGGGCACCCGCACCCTGGTGCACGCCCAGACCATCGGCTGGGACGCGGTGCCGCTGCCGTCCATGCTGCGCGACCAGGGGATCCGGCTGCCGCTGTTCCTGGACAACGGGGCCAAGACGCAGGGCCAGGCCGAGATGTGGTTCGGCGCCGGCCGGGGCGCCCGGCACGCGGTGATCGTGCTCGTCGGCTCCGGGGTGGGCGCGGCGGTGATCACCGACGGCCAGACGTACGCCGGATACAGCAGCAGCGCCGGCGAGTGGGGACACACCACCATCGTCTACGGTGGCCGGCAGTGCCGCTGCGGCGCGCGGGGCTGCCTGGAGGCGTACGTCGGCGCGGAGGGCATCCTCGACCGGTACCGCAAGGCGCGCGGCGGGCGGGGCGCGGTCGACACCGACGAGCAGGCGGCGCTGGCCGCGCTGGTCGCCGCGGCCGACAGCTCCAAGATCGCGGCCAAGGTGCTGGACGACACCGCCGGCTACGTCGGGGCCGGCATCGCCAACCTGGTCAACCTGTTCAACCCCGAGCGCATCGTGATCGGCGGCTGGGCCGCGCTGGCCATGGGCGGGCAATGGCTTGACGTGGTGAAGAAGTCCACCGCCGAGCACGCGTTGCGGCATGCGTATGAGCAAACCTCGATCGAGCTGTGCCAGCTGGGTCCGGACGCCGTCGCCGTCGGCGCGGCCACTCTCCCGGTGGCGGCGCTGTTGGAGGCCGGCGGCGACCCGCGGGAGAGTTCGCGCAGCGTGGCCTAGGGCCTGTTTCAGAAGTTGATCTCGGTTTGAGATGATCTTCGGGTGGGTCGTGGTGATCTGACGAACGAGCAGTGGGCAAAGCTGGAACCCTTGCTACCCAAGGGCAAGAAGTCTGGACGCCCGCCCAAACACCCGAAACGGCAACTCATCAACGGGATCCGGTTCCGGGTGCGGACGGGTGTGCAGTGGCGAGACCTGCCGGACCGGTACGGGCCGTGGCAGACCGTGTATGGCCTGTTCCGACGCTGGCAGCGCGACGGGACTTGGAAACAGATCCTGACCCGGTTGCAGGCCGAGGCTGACGCGGCCGGGCTGATCACCTGGGATGTGAGCGTCGACTCCACTGTGGCTCGCGCGCACCAGCATGCCGCTGGCGCGCGTAAAAAGGGGCTGACCAGCGTGAATCTCCGGGTGGAGTCGACACCGAGCCGGATGACCATGGGATCGGCCGGTCCCGGGGCGGGCTGACCACGAAGGTGCACCTGGCGACCGAGCAGGGGCTGAAGCCGTTGTCGGTCGTGGTCACGGCCGGGCAGCGGGGTGACTCGCCGCAGTTCCAGACGGTGTTGGAGCGAATCAGGGTGCCCCGTCTGGGTCGGGGGCGGGCGCGGACGCGCCCGGATCGGGTCTTGGGGGACAAGGCGTACGGCTCCCGCGCCAATCGCTGCTACCTGCGGCGGCGGGGTGTTCGGTGCACGATTCCGGAGAAGGCGGACCAGATCCTCCATCGCAAGAACCGTGGTGCGCGTGGTGGTCGTCGGCCGGCGTTCGACAAGGAGATCTACAAGCGGCGGCATGCTGTGGAGTGCGGCATCAACCGACTCAAGCGGAACCGGGCCGTGGCCACTCGGTACGACAAGCTCGCTGTCCGGTATGAGGCCACGGTCGTTATCGCGGCGATCAACGAGTGGCTCTGACATCTGAAACAGGCCCTAGGTCCATATTGGTTCGACGGTGGCACGGGACGCTGGCACAGTGCGGCCATGGATCTCCTCACCGCCGCGGACGTCCGGCTCATGCAGGTTCTGGCGCAGCGGATCGCCGGCACGCGCCTCGATCTGGTGAACAGCGGCGCCTCGTACGGGGAGCTGGCCTGGAACTGGGGCAGGGCCCATGCCGCCAACGGCGACACCTGGTTGCGCCGGCTGTGGTTCGCGGGCGACGACCTGGTCGCGTGGGCCTGGGCGCAGCTGCCGCACCGCGTGCGGCGGTGGGACGGGTCGGTCAAGGACGTCACCGGCGCCTATCTGGCGTATCAGGTGCACCCCGACCACGCACCGTTGGTGGACGAGGTCATCGACTGGTTCGACGGTGTGACGCCCGGCCTTGAACGTTCGGTGATCGCCCAGGCCGCCGACGAGTTCGGGCTGGAACGCTGGGCGGCGCACGGTTACGTGCCCGAGGCGGACTCAAGCTCCTGGACCCAGCTCAACGTGCGGGAGCTCGACGACATCGAACAGCCGGTGCTGCCGGCCGGATTCCGGTTCAGCGACGCCGATGAGGCCGACGCGGCGGCCGTGGTCCGGGCCCATGTGGACGCCTGGCCGTTCTCCTCCTACACGGTCGACGCCTATCGCGATGTCCGGGCGGCGGCGCCGTATCGCGGCGACCTGCACGTGTTGGTCGAGGCGCCGGACGGGACCGCGGTCGCCTCGGCGGTGATGTGGCTGGACGAGGTCAACAAGACCGCCGAGTTCGAGCCGGTCGGCACCAGCCCGGCGTGCCGACGGCAGGGGCTGGGCCGGGCGTTGTTACTGCACGGAATGCGGCTGGCGCGGGAGGCCGGGGCCGGTCAGATGACGGTCGCCTGCCTCGGCGGGGTGCAGCCGCCCAAGGCCCGCGACCTGTACTACAGCGTCGGCTTCCGCTGGTTCAGCCAGGACGTGCCATTGGTCAAGTCCGAGCAGTAGTCGTGGGGGTGGGGATATGTCGCGCCTTACATCTAGCCGTGAAGTATGTCCGTTGCTACCGTAGACCTCCCTGCACGACTCGTCGTGGGCCGCTCACATACGGTGAGCGCCGCCGCCTCCCGCGACGCGTCGTTGGTTCGACCTGGAGGCGACAATGACGTCACTTGCCCGATCCCGTCGGGCCGCGGTCGCCGTCGCGGCCGCAGCCGCGGCGGTGTTTGCCTGCGTGAGCCCGACAACGGCGAACGCGCAGCCGCAGCTGACCGCCACCTTCACCGAGGACTTCAACGGCGCGGCCGGCAGCCCGGCCAACAGCAGCCGCTGGAACTACGAGACCGGCGACAACGTCAACAACCACGAGCGTGAGTGGTACACGTCCGGGGCGGCCAACGCCGCGCTGGACGGCAACGGCCACCTCGTGATCACCGCCAAGAAGCAGGGCGGCCACACCTGCTGGTACGGCCCGTGCCAGTACACCTCGGCCCGCCTGAACACCTCCGGCAAGTTCACCGCGCAGTACGGCCACGTCGAGGCGCGCATGCAGATCCCGCGCGGCCAGGGCATGTGGCCGGCGTTCTGGCTGCTGGGCAGCAACATCGGCAGCGCGGGCTGGCCCAACTGCGGCGAGATCGACATCATGGAGAACGTCGGGTTCGAGCCGAACACCGTGCACGGCACCATTCACGGCCCCGGCTACTCCGGCTCCGGCGGCATCGGCGCCGGCTACAGCGGCCCGGTCTTCGCCGACACCTTCCACACCTACGCGGTGGACTGGTCGCCCAACAAGATCGTGTGGTCGGTGGACGGCCACGCCTACCAGACCCGCACGCCGGCCGATCTCGGCGGCAAGAGCTGGGCGTTCAACCACGGCTTCTTCATCATTCTCAACCTCGCGGTCGGCGGCTACTGGCCGGGCGACCCCAACGGCAGCACGCCGTTCCCGGCCAAGCTCACCGTCGACTATGTTCATGTCACAACCGGCTGACATATAAGCGTTTCCGACGTTCCCGCCCGGACGCACGACGCCGGGCGGGAACGCCGCGCGCCCTAGTTGATCTTGACGTCGCGAGACTTGTTCCTAGTCCTGGACGAACTGGCCGCCAAAGCATTGCCAAATCCGGTCCAACCCTCGGATACTCGTCGCACCGACGGGCAAACCCCTGTGCCCGCTGGATTTCACCCCCTGCCACAGACCGATTTCGCGCCCCTGCAAGAAAACCGCCGCACACAGCCGAGATCCGCCCTCGGCCGGTGCCTCCTGCGGTGCGAACTGACGTTCCCCGAGAGGCGAGACCCATCATGCGCAGACCCAGACACCTCCTGCTGGCCGCGGTGCTCGCGGCCACCACCATCGTCCCCTTGGGACTGACGGCTTCGGCCGCGCCCGCCGCACCGGCGGCCGCCAGCTTCACCGACGACTTCGACGGTCCGGCCGGCGCCGCCGCCGACGGCAGCAAGTGGCAGTACGAGACGGGCGACAACGTCAACAACCACGAGCTGGAGTGGTACACCGCCGGCAGCTCCAACGCCGCGCTGGACGGCCAGGGCCACCTCGTGATCACGGCCAAGCAGGAGGGCGGCCACACCTGCTGGTACGGCCCGTGCCAGTACACCTCGGCCCGCCTCAACACCGCGCAGCACTTCACCCAGGCCTACGGCCACTTCGAGGCCCGCATGCAGATCCCGCGCGGCCAGGGCATGTGGCCGGCGTTCTGGATGCTCGGCGACAACATCGGCGACCCGAACGTCGGCTGGCCCAACAGCGGCGAGATCGACGTCATGGAGAACGTCGGCTTCGAGCCCGGCACCGTGCACGGCACCATCCATGGCCCCGGCTACTCCGGCTCTGCCGGCGTCGGCGCCGGCTACTCGCTGCCCGGCGGGCAGTCCTTCGCCGACGGCTTCCACACCTTCGCGATCGACTGGTCGCCCAACCGCATCACCTGGTCCGTGGACGGAAACGCCTACGAGACAAGGACTCCGGCCGACATCAACGGCAACCGGTGGGTGTTCGACCACGGCTTCTTCATCATCATGAACCTGGCTGTCGGCGGCTACTGGCCGGGCAATCCCGACGGCGGCACGCCGTTCCCGGGCAAGCTCACCGTGGACTACGTGCACGTGACCACGGGCGACACCGGGCCTCCGCCGGGTGGCGGCGGCTCGATCACCGGCCTCGGCGGCAAATGCGTCGACGTGGCCGGTGCCGACAGCGCCAACGGCACCCCCGTGCAGCTCTACGACTGCAACGGCACCGCCGCGCAGCAGTGGAAGGTCGCCAACGGCCAGATCCAGGCGCTGGGCAAGTGCCTCGACGTCTCCGGCGGCGGCACCGCAAACGGAACTCCGGTGCAGCTCTACGACTGCAACGGGTCCGGCGCGCAGAACTGGGCGGTCAGCGGGGCCAACGACATCGTCAACGTCCAGGCCAACAAGTGCCTCGACGCCTCGAACAACAGCTCCGCCAACGGAACCCGGCTGCAGATCTGGGACTGCGGCGGCAATGCCAACCAGAAGTGGACGGTGAACAGCTGATGCGCAGGCGAATTCTCACCGTGCTCGCCGGTTTCCTGTTGGCCCTGCCCCTGTTCGGCGTGACCTCGGCACCGGCCATGGCGTCCGATCCGGGCGGCCCGTCGGCCAGCCAGCTGCTGGCCAAGGTGACCAACTGCCAGCAGATCTCCAACGGCACCTACGCCACCGACGAAGGCCAGGGCGGCAGCATTCCCGTCTGCCAGGCCAATGGCGCCGTGTTCTTCAAGGGCGACATGGACGTCGACTGCGACGGTGTGCGCACCTCGCAGTGCAACGAGCAGACCGACTGCTGCTTCTACCCGGACACCGCTTTCCACACATCCACCGACCAGCCGCTGAACGCGGCGCAGCTGCCCTACATCGTGCTGCCGAGCCCGTCGGGCATCTGGGACTACCGGACGGCCGGCATCGAGGGCGGCGCGGTGGTCGCGGTGATCTACAACAACCAGGTGACCTATGCGGTCGTCGGCGACACCGGTCCGACCGGGATCATCGGCGAGGCCTCGTACGCCACCGCGCAGTCGCTGGGCATCAACCCCGATCCGCGCAACGGTGGCACCGACAGCGGTGTCACCTACATCGTGTTCCCGCACTCGCAGGTGAACCCGATCGAGAATCACGGCAGCGCCGTGTCTCTGGGCCAGCAACTGGCCACCACGTTCGTCGGCGGTGGCGGTGGCAACCCGCCGCCGCCCACCGGCGGCACGATCACCGGCATCGGCGGCAAGTGCGTGGATGTGGCCGGGGCCAACAACACCAATGGCACCGCCGTCCAGCTCTACGACTGCAACGGCAGCGCCGCGCAGCAGTGGACCACCGGTTCCGACGGCACCATCCGTGCCCTCGGCAAGTGCCTCGACGTCTCCGGCGCGAACTCGGCCAACGGAACCGTGGTCCAGCTGTGGGACTGCAACGGCAGCGCCGCGCAGAACTGGTCCCGCCCGGACGACGGCTCGGTGCGGGCGCTGGGCAAGTGCCTCGACGCCTCGAACAACAGCTCCGCCAACGGAACCCGGCTGCAGATCTGGGACTGCGCCGGCTCCGCGAACCAGAAGTGGACGGTCGCATGATCAGGAAATCCCTCGCGCTGCTCGCCGGCGCGGCCGCGATCACGACCGTGCTGCTGCCGGGCACCGCGTCCGCGGCGACCGGGGCGATCACCGGCTTCGGCGGCAAGTGCGTCGACGTGGCCGGGGCCAACAGCGCCAACGGCACCGCCGTGCAGCTCTACGACTGCAACGGCACCCCCGCCCAGCAGTGGACCACCGGCTCCGACGGCAGCCTCCAGGCGCTGGGCAAGTGCCTGGACGTGGCCGGCGCGAATCCCGCCAACGGCACCAAGGTGCAGCTGTGGGACTGCAACGGCTCCGGCGCGCAGCAGTGGACGGTCGGCGGCAACGGCTCGCTCCAGGCCCTGGGCAAATGCCTGGACGCCACCAACAACAGCTCCGCCAACGGAACCCTGCTCCAGATCTGGGACTGCGCCGGCTCGGCCAACCAGACCTGGGCGGCCCCCGGCGGCGGCACCACTCCCCCGCCGCCCCCGCCCCCGCCGAACGGGGCGATGGCCGTCGCGCCGTACTACTACAACGGCTGGGGCGACCCGCCGGACCCGCGCACCATCATGAGCGCGACCGGCGTCAAGTGGTTCACGATGGCGTTCGTGCTCAACAACGGGTACTGCAACCCGATGTGGGACGGCGGCCGGCCGCTGACCGGCGGCGTGGACCAGAACACCATCAACACCATCCGCTCGGCCGGCGGTGACGTGGTGCCGTCGTTCGGCGGGGCCAACGGCAACAAGCTGGAGGCCTCCTGCAACACCCCGGGCGAGCTGGCCGGGGCGTACCAGAAGGTGATCAACACCTACGGCCTGAAGGCGATCGACCTCGACTTCGAGGGCGACGTCTACGGCAACGCCACCTACCAGCAGCGCATGGTGGACGCCCTGAAGATCATCCGGTCGAACAACGCCGGGATCGCCATCTACATCACCATCGGCAGCGGCCAGGACGGCCCGGGCAACGACCTGATCACCCGGGCGGCCAACTCCGGGCTGACCGTGGACGTGTGGACCATCATGCCGTTCGACTTCGGCGGAGCCGGCCAGGACATGGCCAGGCTCACCGCGCAGGCCACCGACGGCCTGGAGCGGGCGGTGCGCGACGCCTACCACTACAGCGACGACGTTGCCTACCGCCACAGCGGCCTGTCCTCCATGAACGGCATCACCGACAACAACGAGCGGGTGACGCCTGCCAACGCCCAGACCATGCTCGGTTACGCCAACCAGCACCACCTGGGCCGGTTCACCTACTGGTCGGCCAACCGGGACCGGCCGTGCCCCGGCGCCTACCCCAACGACGACACGTGTTCGGGTGTTGCACAGAACGCGTGGGACTTCACTCGTACATTCGCGCAATACAAGGGCTAAGGCCTCCGAACATTGTGACCTGACAGGACGGCGCGGGGCGACCCGCGCCGTCCGTATGCTCCCTCCGGTGCAGCGTATGGAGCACTGGCAGAACAGGCTCGACGAACTGGCCCGGCGGCACGGTGTGCCGGGCGCCGTACTGGGGATCTCCTCCCCCGGCATGACCGGGGTGGCCGCCACCGGCGTGCTGAACGTGAGAACCGGCGCGCCCGTGCGGCCGGATTCCGTGTTCCACCTGGGGTCCATCACCAAGGTCTTCGTGACCACGGCGGTGCAGCGGCTGGTCCAGGACGGCCGACTGGACCTCGACAAACCGGTGTCGGCCGTGCTGCCGGAACTGAACCTGGGCGAGATCACCGATCGGGTGAGCCTTCGTCACCTGCTCACCCACACGAGTGGCATCGACGGCGACGTCATCGTCGACACCGGGCGGGGTGACGACTGCCTGGCCCGCTATGTCGCCCAGTTGGCCGATGTCGCCCAGAACTCCCCGCTCGGCGCCACCTGGTCGTACTGCAACTCGGGATTCAGCCTGGCCGGCCGGGTCATCGAGCAGGTCACCGGGCAGGTGTGGGACGCCGCCATGCGGGACCTGGTGTTCGAACCGCTGGGATTGCGGGACACCCTCACCCTTCCGGAGGAGGCGCTGCTGCGTTCGGCCGCCGTCGGCCACATGGTGGAGGACGATAGGACGATTCCCGTGCGGCAGTGGCAACTTCCCCGCGCCATCGGCCCCGCCGGCCTCATCGCCGCCACGGTCTCGGACGTGCTGACGTTCGCTCGCCTGCACCTCGACGGCGGCGGGGAGCTACTGACAACGTCGTCACTGGAGCAGATGCAGGCCGAGCAGGTCCGGGTGGACGCCAAGTACTCGCTGGCCGAGACCTGGGGCCTGGGCTGGCAGCGTTTCGTGTGGGACGGGCAGCCGCTGATCGGACACGACGGTTCGACCATCGGGCAGCAGTCGCATCTCGTGCTGCTGCCGTCACAGGGGCTGGCCGTGGCGCTGCTGACCAACCGGCGCACCCCTCACTTGTACGAGGACCTCTACCGGGAGATCTTCGCCTCGGTCGGCGTGGAGATGGCCCGCCAGCCCGTGCCACCCGTCACGCCCCTGGGGTTGCTGCCCACCGACTACGTCGGCGTGTACGAGCGGGCCGGGCAGCGGATCGAGGTGCTGTTGGAAGGCGGGAAGCCCATCCTGCGGGTGACCACCCTGGGCAAGCTGGCCGAGTACATCCCGGATCCCGTCGAGGAGCTGCCCATGGTGGCCCTGGAGCCGGACGTCTACCTGGTCCCCCTGACCGGCAGCGACCACTGGCTCCCCGTCAGCTTCTACAGCCTGGCGGACGGCAGCCCGTACCTCCACTTCTGCGGGAGGGCAAGCGCTCTCAATGACATGCCGCGCGTCCCGCGCGGGGCGAGGTCGCTCTAAAGCCGGTCTCTTCCCTTGCGGTCCAGAGACCGGCGCGACCTCGCGCCGTAACGGCGGTGGGCCCGGCGGCACGGCAAACTGATCCGCTATGGAGGTCATCACCGCCAAGACCTTGCGTCTGATCGTGCTGCTCGGCGTCGCGGGCGGCTACCTGGACGCGTTCACGTTCGTGGCCCACGGCGGCGTGTTCGCCAACGCCCAGACCGGCAACGTGGTGCTGCTGGCCGTGGACGCGGCTCGCGGCGACGTGGGCGGGGCGCTGGCCCACGTGCCGCCGCTGATCGCGTTCGTGCTGGGCGTGGCGGCGGCGGAGACGCTCACCCACCCCCGCATCGCCCCGGTCGTGCGCCGGCCGATCCGGGTGGCGCTGGTGATCGAGATCGTGGTGCTGTTGGTCGTGGGCGCGATCCCGACCTGGTTCGCGAGCAGCGCGGTGGTGCTGGCGGTGGCGTTCGTGGCGGCGCTGCAGAACGCCACCTTCGGCACGGTCCGCGAGTGGTCGGTGAACACGACGATGACCACCGGCAACCTGCGGACCGCCGCCCGGGCCACGTACCGGGCGGTGTTCCGCCGCGACGAGGACGCCGGCCGGCAGGCCCGGACCTTCGGCCTGGTGGTGCTGTCGTTCCTCGTCGGCGCGGGCGTGGGCGCGCTGGTCACCGAGCTCGTCGGCAACAGGGCGGCCTGGGGTGCGAATTTCCTGATCGTGACCGGATTGGCGCTTTTCTTCCTCGACGAGCGCGCCCCGGGTTAGGGTCCCCACCGCCACCGAGCAGGGGGGACTACATGAAAAAGTACCTGGTCACTGCCGTCGCCGGCTTACTGGCGCTGGCCCCGGCAATCGCTCACGCGGACACCCCGCCCACCGCGGTCAAGATCTCGACGCCCAGCCCCTTCCCGGCGGGCTGCGACCACAAGGACCCGGTCGGCACCAATTACCCGAACGCCGAGGTGCAGCCGGACATCGCGGTCGACCCGCGTAACCCGTCGCACATGGTCTCGGCCTTCCAGACCGACCGCTGGCAGGGCGTCGGCGGCCACGGCCTGATCACCGCGGCCACCTTCGACGGCGGCCGCACCTGGACCTACGCCACGCCGCCGGCCGTCTCGACGTGCTCGGGCGGAGCTTTCGACCGCGCCACCGACACCCAGGTGTCCATCGCCCCCAACGGCATGGTCTTCCTGACGTCGCTGAGCATGAACACCACCACCCCGCACGGCGACCACGCGCTGCTGGTCGTGAAGTCGGGCGACGGCGGCCGCAGCTGGGGCACGCCGACCACGATCACCCGTGAGGGCACGGGCGACACCGACAACATCTGGAACGACCTGCCGACGGTGTACACCACCGGCAAGGACGTCTACGTGGCGTGGGACCGGATCAACCTGGACGACGGCACCGGCCCGATCTACCTGGCCCACAGCGGCGACGGCGGCACGACGTGGGGCGAGCCCCGCAAGGTCGTGGACTTCGGCGTCGGCAAGGGCGCGTCCGGCGTCCGGCTGGCGTCCGTGCAGGGCAAGCTGGTCGCCTTCTTCGCCTACTACGAGCCGATTCCGGGCACGGCCGACTACGCCACGTCCTGGCGGTCGATCACCTCGGCCGACCTCGGCGAGACCTGGTCCGCGCCGGCCGTCGCCGGTCAGGCCAAGTCGGTCGGCACCAAGGAGCCGGGCGGCAAGAACGTGCGTGACGGGCACGACGTGTTCGGGCAGCTCGCGGCCGGCCCGCACGGCGAACTCCGTGCCGTGTGGCAGGGTTCGCAGTTCGCCGGCGACCACGACGGCGCCGTCATGGCCACCTCCACCGACGCCGGGGCGACCTGGTCCGCGCCGGTTCCGGTCGGCTCCTCGCCGGCCAAGCAGTTCATGCCGGCCGTCGCGGTCAACTCCGACGGGGTCGTCGGCGTGACGTACTACCAGCTCGACAGCACTGGCACGTCGTACTGGCAGGCCACCTCGGCCACCGGAACCTCGTGGCACACCACCAAGTTGTCCGGTCCGTTCGACATCACGGCCGCGCCGGTCGTCAACGACGGCTCGTACTACGTCGGCGACTACCACGGCATGGCCGCGGCCGGCACGTGCTTCGTGTCGGTGTTCGCCAAGACCAACAGCGGCCAGCCGGACAACCGCACGGACGTCTTCTTCACCGTATCGTAGAAGCATGATCCCACTGTCCGTATTGGACCTGTCGCCGATCGTCTCCGGCGGCAGCGCGGCGGAGGCGCTGCGCAACAGCGTCGACCTCGCCCGGCGGGCGGAGGAGCTGGGCTACCACCGTTACTGGGTGGCCCAGCACCACCTCACGCCGGGCGTGGCCGCGGCGGCCCCGTCCGTGCTCGCCACCGTCATCGCCGAGGCCACGTCCCGCATTCGGGTCGGCTCGGCGGCGGTGCTGCTCGGCTACGTCTCGCCCGTGGTCGCGGCCGAGCAGTTCGGCACCCTCGCGCACCTGCACCCCGACCGTGTCGACCTCGGTCTGGGCCGGTCCGGGACGACCAAGCTGGCCGAGGTGGTCGGCAAGGTCCCGGACGCGCAGCTGACGGTGTGGGAGCAGCTGAACCGGATCCTCATTCCCATGGACGCCGGCCCGTACCTCAACCAGGTGCGGTCGATCCTGGAGTTCCTGGACGGCACCGGCGAGCACCACGCCGTCGCCGCGGAGCACGCGCGGTTGCAGGTGTGGATCCACGGCGCGACGCCGGGCGAGAGCGCCCGGGCCGCCGGGGCGCTGGGTCTGCCGTTCGGCGTGGCCTACCACTTCGCGCCGGAGACCGCTTTCGACACGATTGCCGCCTACCGCGCGGCATTCGTGCCGTCGACCCGGCTGGCCGAGCCGTACGTCGCCGTGTCGGCGGACATCGTCGTGGCCGAAACCACTTCCGCCGCAAGGGAACTGGCCAGCGGCTACGGTCAGTGGGTGCTCGGCGTGCGGTCCAGCACCGGCGCGCCGCCCTATCCCTCGCCGGCCGAGGTGGCGGCATTCCCTTGGACCGAACGGCAGCGCGCCTCGGTGGCCGACCGGGTCGGCTCGCAGTTCGTTGGCGCGCCGGAGGAAGTGGCCGCCGACCTTGAGGAGTTGCGCGCCAAGGCCGGCGCGGACGAGGTCGTCGTCACCACGATCACCCATGACCACGCCGCGCGCGTGCGTTCGTACGAGCTGCTGGCCAAGGCCTGGGGTACACCCGGATGATGTACTCCGCGCGGGTTGGCGCCGGGTTATGTTCGAATGCGTGCGGGACAACGATGATCTCCCCGGGGCCGAACTCTCCGGTGACGACGCCGACGGGTACGTCCGCGCGGCCATGCGGTGGCACTTCGATCCCGAGACGGGGTCGCCGTTCTGGCTGGCGCAGGCCGCCTCGCTCGGCTTCGACCCGCGCGAGGCGGTGCGGTCGGTCGAGGATCTCCGGCTGTTCCCCACTGTGGTCGACCAGCTCCGGAATGTGCGTCCCGAGCACCTGATCCCGCGCGGCTACGGCGATGCCGCCGACATCGTCGGCGTGTACGACAGCGGCGGCACCACGGGGCCGCCCAAGCGGGTGGTGTTCCTCGACGACTGGCTCCAGCGGATGATCACCCACATGCTGGAGCCGTTGGACCGCCTGGGCATTCCCCTCGGCCTGAACTGGCTGGGCATCCTGCCCACCGGGCCCCACGCCGTCGGCCACTTCATCGGCCTGGCGGCGCGGGCCCGGCGCGGCCTGATGTACACAGTGGACATGGATCCGCGCTGGGTCCGCAAGCTCATCGCCTCCGGCCAGACGGCCCAGGCCGACGCCTATGTCGAACACCTGGTCGAGCAGTCCTCGCATATCCTGCTCAGCCAGGAGGTCGGCGTCCTCATGACCACGCCGCCCATGCTGGAGCGCCTGGCCCGGCGGGACGATCTCCTGGCCGCCATCACCCGCAACGTCCGGCTCGTCATGTGGGGCGGCGCCCACATGGACGCCGACACGCACGACCTGTTCCGCAACGAGGTCTTCCCCGGCATTCCCCTGCACGGCGTGTACGGGAGCACCATGATCATGGGCGGCGCCAGCCAGCGCCTCGGCGACACCGAGTACCCGATCTTCGACGGCTTCGGGCCGCACATCACCTTCCGCGTGGTCGATCCGGTCTCGCTGGAGCCCGTCCCGTACGGCACACGGGGCCAGGTCGTCACCAACCATGTCAGCCGTTCCATGTTGCTGCCCAACAACCTTGACCGTGACACGGCCATCCGCGTGCCCGCGCTGCCCGGCCAGCCCGGCGATTCCCTCGGCGATCTCGCGCCCGTGCAGGTGTTCGGCAGCGAGACCGTCATCGAGGGCGTGTACTAGCCATGCTCGCCGTGGACGCCCTGGGCCCGGTCGGCCCTTACCGTTCCCGCAAGCAGCTCACCGTCACCGACGTCACCGGCGTGCCGGTCGCGTCGGTCAGCCTCATGCCCCGGCTCTACGTCACCCGCACCATGTCGGCTCTCCATCGGGCGTCGGAACTACCTCTGGCGCAACGGCTTCGAGCCTTGGCCACCGCCGGTTCCCTGTTCGCCAAGGATTCCGACGACTACGTGGACCTGGTGGCTCGCGTCTCCGGCCTGCCCCTGGACGACATCCGCTTCGCCACCAACGCCATCTCCGAGGCGTGCTGCACGGCTTTCGAGGCCGCCCAGCAGGGCCGCCCGCGCGGCGCGTCCACTGTGGAGGATGACCGGGTGGCCGAAGGCGCCGTGTGGACCCGCCGCGGCCACGTCTTCGCCGTCCATGCCGCCGGCAACCATCCGGCCGTGCATTCCCTGTGGCTGCAAGCCCTTGCCCTCGGCTACCGCGTCGCCGTCCGGCCTTCCCGCCGGGAACCCTTCACCCCGCACCGGCTCATCGCCGCCCTACGTGCCGCCGGTTTCCCCGACGACCACGTGATTCTCCTGCCGTGCGAGCACGACGTCGCCGACGAGATCCTCCGCTGCGCCGACCTCGGCATGGCCTACGGCGGCGACGAGGTCATCGCCAAGTACGCCGGGAACCCCCGCGTCCTGCCCCAGGGCCCCGGCCGCTCCAAGATCCTCGTCACCGCCGGGGACTGGGCGCCTTTCCTCGACACCATCGTGTCGTCCATCGCCCATCACGGCGGCGTCGGCTGCATCAACGCCACCGGCATCCTCGTCGAGGGCGACCCCGCGCCCCTCGCCGCCGCCTTGGCCGCCCGCCTGAGTGCCCTGCCCGATGCCGTTCTCCCCCGCTACCCTCTCGCCGCCGCCGTCGCCCTCCGCGACCACCTCGCTCAACGTGCCGCCGGCGCCCAGCCCTTTCTCGGCGCCGACCAGCTGATCCACGACCTCGGCGACGGCTCCGCCGTCCTCCGGCCAGCCCTGCACCTACTGCCCTCGGCCGCTTCCCCCCAACTCGGCGCCGAGCTCCCCTTCCCCTGCGCCTGGATCGCCCCGTGGACCCGCGCGGACGGCATAGCTCCCCTTCGCAACACCCTCGTCCTGACGGCCATCACCGACGACCACCCCCTGATCGCCTCTCTCCTGTCCGAACCCACCATCGCCAACCTCTACCTAGGCAACCGCCCCACCCACTACTTCCACCCCCACCTCCCCCACGACAGCTACCTCACCGACTTCCTCATGCGCACCAAAGCCCTCGCCTGAAACCGCGAGTCCCGCTCTCAGGCACCCATGAAACCGGTTCGAAACCCCCGCGAGTCACGCTCTCCGGCACACCGAAACACGGTTTCCGGCAGACTGCCCGAACCTGACATTCGGTGGTTCTGAGGGCGTGACTCGCGGAGGTAGCAGGGCGTGCGTGAAGCGATGGTGGGGATCGACGTCGGCACCACCGCGGTCAAGGTCGCGGCCTTCGGCCTCGACGGGGAGCCCCTGGCGAACCATCAGGTCGGCTACCCGATCCACCGCCCCCGGCCGGGCTGGGCCGAGCAGGACGCCGACGACTGGTGGCGCGCGGTCCAGGAAGGCCTCCAGGCCATCGCCGGCCGCTACGCAATCACTGCGACCGGGATCGTCAGCCAGGTCAACACGCATCTTCTCGTCGACCACGACCTGAACCCGCTGACGCCGGCCATCATCTGGCAGGACCAGCGGTGTGCGGAGATCGCCAAGGAGCTCGACGGGCGGTTCACCGTCGAGGACAAGGCCCGGATCTGGGGCGGCCCGATCACGCTGGACGCCTCGTTCGTCGGCGCGAGGGCGGAGTGGTTCGCCCGCAATGAGCCGGAGGCATGGCGGAAGGCCCGCTGGATCCTGAGCCCGAAGGACTTCATCGGCGCGAAGCTCACCGGCCGCGTGGCCACGGACCTCCTCTCCGGCGTACGCATCGCGAACGCGGGCGGCTACATCCCGGTAGCCGCCGGCGTGACCGAAGGGCTGTGGGAGCGGCTGCCGGAGATCCTCGAACCGGAGTCGGTCCTCGGGAAAGGCCTGGTCGTGGGCACGATGGACGCCTTCGGGGCGGTCTTCGGCGCGGCCACGACCAAACCGGGCCGGGGCATGATCTCCTGCGGAACCTCCCTGGTCGTGGCGGGCGCGTCCGAAAGGAACGTCCCCACGGCCGGGATCGTCACCTTCCCGCCCCGCGACGGCCTCTACGTGCACGCCGGCCCCACCCAAGCCGCCGGCGACGCGGTGCGCTGGTGGAGCGAGACGACGGGCCTGACCATCCCCGAGGTCTTCGACGACGCCGCGAACGGCGCCTCGCAGGTGATCTTCACGCCCTACCTGTCCGGCGAACGGGCCCCGCTCTGGGACTCCACGCTGCGGTCCAGCTTCCTCAACGTGAGCTCGGCGACCACCCGCGCCGACCTGTCCCGGGCGGTGCTCGAAGGCGTCGCGATGTCCGGCCGGCACGTGCTCGAATTCGTCGAAGAGGCCTGTGGTGCGCCGATGAAAGCGCTTGCTTTCTGCGGCGGCGGGGCCCGCAGCGACCTCTGGGCGCAGATCTTCGCCGACGTGCTGCAACGGCCGATCCACCGGCTCCGGGTGCACGACGCCGGCGTGCTGGGCGCGGCGCTGCTGGGAGCCGTCGGCGCGGGCCTGTACCCGGACGCCGAAACCGCTGCTGAGGCCGCTGTCGCGGTCGCGAAGACCGTCCTGCCGTCAAAAACCAACGACCTCTATGACGTTTATGTCGAGATCCACCAAGCGCTGCACGGCATTCACCACCGCCTGAATCCCTAGTTCGCACGTTCGGAGGATTGAGATCAACCGGATCGGGTAATCCCTGGGCCTGATGGGAGGGGAGGACACATGAACGACCGCAAGGACGGCATGGTGCGGCTGCTGGTGCGCACCGCGGTGACCCGTATGCAGGACGAGGATCCGGACGGCGCGCTCGACGCGCTGACGGCGCTGTACCAGGGCGCCGACCACAGCCCGAGAGAGGCCGCCGACGTGCTGGCCGATGCCTCGGCGGACATGCTGAAGTCCCTGTGCGTGCAGGTCGGCGACGGTGCACCGATCAAGATGCAGCTGGGTGACACCGAGGGCAACGAGATCCCCATCGACGACATCGACCCGCCGCTGCGGGCCAGCTTCCGCGCGGTGATGGCGCTGGTCAACTCCGACGAGCAGTCCGCGGACCTGCAACTGGGGCTGGTGTTCGATCGCCACGATCCGGAGGAGGACACCGTCGCGCTCATGCACCTGCTGCTGTGGACCACCGACCTGCTGACGGCCTGTCGCGAGGGCGGGGCCCGGGCGCCGGACTGGCTGGCCGACACCTCGGCCGGCTAGAGCGAAAAGGAAGCACCCCACATGAACACCTTCGAGGAGACGGTCGAGCTCGCGGTGCCGCTGCGTTTCGCCTTCGAGCAATGGGCCAGCCACAGCTCCTCGCCGCGCCCGGTGACCGCGCAACGCCAGGACGAGCTGATCGCCTGGCCCGGGGGCCGCGTTACCTTCCAGTACGTCGACACCCACACCACCAGACTCACCCTGCGCGCGGACCCGGACACCACACCGGCCGGCATCCTGCTGCGTTTCAAGGAGTTCGTGGAGTCGGCGCCGCTGACCTCCCCCGCCACCCGGCAGTACTGGCGCGTGGAAAGAGCCTGATCGGGTTACCCCCGGCGGGGTAGTTTCCCCCTCGGGCACGCTCGGAGCCTGGTAGGCAGACATCAGCACCTGGGGAGGGAGTTTCGCTGATGTCGCCAGGCACTCCGATCTTCGACCAGCTGGCCGAGGCCAGCGGCCTGCACTGGGTGATGCTGCCGGACGGCCGGATCAAGGTCGCCCTGGGCGAACCACGGCCCAAGGAGCAGGCCTCGGACCAGGCCGCCGCCCACCGGGCGCCGGCCCGATGACAGGCAGGCCGGTGACGGGCAGGCCGGTGACGGGCAGGCCGATGAGCGCTACCCCAGCCAGGCCAGCGCCGCCGTCACCAGGGCCGTGACGCCGCCGTCGAGGGTGGGCTGGAGCAGGGGCGCGAAGTGCGGCGAGTGGTTGGACGGGATGTCCCGCTCGAACGTGCCGCCGCTGTAGGCGGTCACGAAGCGCTCCTGGTCCTCGCCGCCGAACAGCCAGTAGCAGGTGGGCACGCCGGCCGTGGCGCCGAAGTGGCCGAAGTCCTCGCTGCCGGTCACCGGCCCGGGGTCGACGACCATCGGGAACGCCTCGTCGAAGGCCGCCTTGGTGCGCGCCATCGCCGCCTCGTCGTTGACCAGCACGGGGAACGCGTTGGACCGGGTGATCTCCGGGTCCTTGGGCGCGCCGGCGGCGGCGGCCTCGGCGTGCACGATGCGTTCGATCGAGGCCAGCACCCGCGCACGGACCTGGTCGTCGAAGGTGCGCACGTTCACGCCGAGGTCGACGTGGTCGGGGATGATGTTGTCCTTGGTCCCGCCGTGCACCATGCCGACGGTGACGACCGCGGAGTCCTTGGCCGCGATCTCACGGGAGACGATGGTCTGCAGGCGCAGGATGGTCGACGCCGCCATCACCACCGGGTCGACGGTGGTCTCGGGTCGTGACCCGTGTCCGCCCTTGCCGTACAGCCGCACGTCGAGTGTGTCGGTGGCGGCGAACGCAGGCCCGGCATGGCAGCCCAGCCAGCCGGCCGGGATGGGCGCGAGGTGCTGGCCCAGCGTGATGTCGGGCTGGCCGAACCGCTCGTAGAGGCCGTCGTCGACCATAGCCTCAGCCCCGACCGCCAGCTCCTCGGCCGGCTGGAACACGGCCAGGATGGTGCCCGACCACTGGTCACGGCCGCGGGCCAGCAGGTCCAGCGCCCCGAGCAGGCAGACGGTGTGCATGTCGTGCCCGCACGCGTGCATCACGCCGTCGACCATCGAGGCGTACGGCAGGTCGGTCTGCTCCTGCACCGGCAACGCGTCCATGTCGGCCCGCAGCAGCACGGTCGGGCCGTCTCCGTTGCGCAGCACGGCAACCACGCCGGTGCGGCCGACGCCGGCGGTGACCTCGTAGCCGGCCGCCTGCGCCCGCCGCGCGACCTCGGCCGCGGTGCGATGCTCCTCGAACGCCAGCTCCGGGTGCGCGTGCAGGTCCCGGTAGAGGTCTTCGAGGCCGGCCCGGACGTCGTCCAGGCCCGCCATCACGTGCTCGCGTGCCGCGGTCATGCTCCCGACACTACAGAGCGAGCCTGCGCTCCTCGGCGGTGATCTTGAGGTCGTTGATGCTGGCGTAGCGCCGCGCCATCAGGCCGTTCTCGTCGAACTCCCACTGCTCGTTGCCGTAGCTGCGCCACCACTGGCCGTCGGCGTCGCGCGACTCGTACTCGAAGCGCACCGCGATCCGGTTGCCCGTGTATGCCCACAGCTCCTTGCGCAGCTTGTAGTCCTGCTCCCGGGCCCACTTCTGGGTCAGGAACTCGCGGATCTCGGCCCGTCCCTTGAGGAAGGTGTCCCGGTTGCGCCACTCCGAGTCCTCGGTGTAGGCCAGCGACACCCGTTCCGGGTCGCGGCTGTTCCAGGCGTCCTCGGCCGCCTGCACCTTGGCGCGGGCGGTCTCCTCGGTGAACGGCGGCAGCGGCGGGCGCTGGTCGGCCATGGTCGGCTCCGATCGCTAGAGAACGAGCGTTCTCCGCGTTACCCTAGGAGAACGTTGGTTCTCCAGGCAAGGGGTCGGACATGATCCAGGAAGCCGAAGTGCTGACCGCGGCCGAGGCGCTGTTCTACGAGCGCGGCGTGCAGCAGGTCGGCATGGATCAGGTGCGGGCCGCCGCGGGCGTCTCCCTCAAGCGCCTCTACCAGCTCTTTCCCTCCAAGGACGACCTGGTCATCGGCTACCTGACCGCTCGCGACGAGCGCTGGCTGGCCTCGGTCGCCGCCCACGCCCGCACCGCCGGCGACGTGCTCACCGTCTTCGACTGGCTGGCCGAGTGGTTCGCCGAGCCCGACTTCCGCGGCTGTGCCTTCGTGAACTCCTTCGGCGAACTCGGCGGAACCTCCGAGGCCGTCGCCGCCATCGCCCGACGCCACAAAGAGGCATTCCGCCAGCTCATCCGCGACCTGGCCGGCGACGACGAACTCGGCGACCAGCTCACGCTGCTGGCCGAGGGAGCGATCACCATGGCCGCCATCGGCGGCTCGCCCGAACCGGCCCATCAGGCCAAACGGGCGGCGCGGGCGCTGCTCGCTACCCCTGCTTGACGGTCCGCATCAGCACCGCCGTCTCCAGCGACGTGATCTTCCGCAGCGCCCCCACCCGCTCCGTCAGGTACCGGTAGAACTCACCGCTGTCCCGGCACGCCACCACCGCCACCAGATTCGTCGGCCCGGTGGTCGCCGCCACGAACGACGTCTCCTCGTGCTCGGCCAGCCGGCGCCCGACCTCCGTCAAAGCATGCGGCGGCACGGTCATCCACAGCCGGGCCTGGGTGCCGAAACCGAGGACGGCCGCCGGAATGTCCACTTGGTACGAAACAACCCCGTTGTGCCGCAAGATGTCCAGCCGTCGGCGCACGGTCGACTCCCCCAGCTTCGTACGGCCGGCGAGCTCCGCGTACGGCATGCGACCGTCGCCGGCCAGCAGCTCCAGCAACGCCTGATCGGCGCCATCGACCTCAACCCGAGCAACACTCGACTCTGGTGGCCGCAGCCGCGAAACTTGTTCCTCGCCGAGAAACCGCAGGCCCGACCAGTCCGACGGCAGCGAGAAGGCGCTCAGCACCGAATGCGCGCTGACACCCAACACCCGCCCGGATCGCGGCAACTTCTCCAGCAGCAGGATCTCCTCGCCGGGCGGCAACTGGGCGTGGCAGGAGATCTCGGCGCCGCCGGACATCACGTGCACCCAGGACACATCGGGACGTTTCGCCAATGCCTTGGCCAGCGGCAGTGCGACATCCGGCGTGCAACGCAGCCGCAGCGTCCAGGCGCTCCGACCGAACAGCACGCCGTTGACTGCGCCGACCACCCGCAGCCCGGCCATCGCCCGCAGCCGTTTGTAGCGCCGCGCGACCGTGGTCTCCGAGACGCCCAGCACCTCGGCCACCCGGGCGAACGGAATCCGGCCGTCGAGCTGTAGGGCGTGCAGGAGTCCGCGATCCAAGCCGTCGAGAACGACAGATTCCGCCATATCGGGCAGCTTAGCGCCGGAATGCGCCACCTCCCTAGGTACTCGCGCCGCCGACGGCTCAGACTTGGACCCATGAGCCACGACTTCGACGCCTTCTACCAGGGCGAACCGCTCGCCCCCGGGCTGAAGCACAACGGCATCCCGTGGGACATCGGACGGCCGCAGCCGGCGCTGGCCGGTCTCGACTTCCACGGCGACGTGCTCGACATCGGCTGCGGTTTGGGCGACAACGCGGCGTTCGTCGCGAACCAGGGCCATGCGGTGACGGCCGTCGACAGCAGCCCGACCGCCATCGCCGAGGCCAGCAAACGCTTTCCGGACCGCGACGTCCAGTTCGTCCTGGCCGACGCGATCGACCTGGCCGGTTACGCTGCCTCTTTCGACACCGTGCTGAGCTGTGCTCTCTTTCACTGTCTGGACGCCACCGACCGGATCCGCCACCTGCACGCGCTGCGCCGGGTCACCCGGCCGGGCGCGGTCCTGCACCTGCTGACGTTCTCCGACCGGGTGCGCGACGGCCTGCCCTCGCCCTTCCCCCAGTCCGAACAGGAGGTTCGCAAACCGTTGTCCGACAACGGGTGGATCATTACCGACTTCGACGAGGGCACCCTCCTGGCCAACGGCGCGACCATGGTCGCCTTCTTCGATGCCGTCGGCCAACCGCCCACCGAGCGGCCGGCGCTGCCGTGCTGGGTGGTGCGCGCGGTTCGGGGGTGATCTGGGACACCGAAACTTTCCGAATGGGTCCACCTCAGGATGCGGGCTGGCACAGGGCTTCGGTTCGCGATTAAGTGGACCTTGTCGAATCTTGAGGAGCCGCGTGACCGAGCTTGCGAGGGCACCATTCAACACTGGGACATCGGTCGCAGACGCTCCGAGCGCCAGCGAGGAGAGTTTGTGAACGACCTGAACATCCTGGCCATCTCCGGCAGCCTGCGCGCGGGCTCGTTCAACACCGCACTGGTGCGCAACGCCCAGAAACACGCGCCGGCCGGCATGACCATCTCCACCTACGAGGGGCTCGGCGACCTGCCGCACTACAACGCGGATCTGGACAACGACGAGAACCTGCCGGCCTCGGTGGCCCAGCTGCGGCTGGCCATCGCCGACGCCGACGGCCTGCTCATCGCCACCCCCGAGTACAACTACTCGATCCCCGGCGGGCTGAAGAACCTGCTGGACTGGGCGTCCCGGCCGGCCGCGAGCTCGGTGCTGCGGCACAAGCACATCGCCATCATGGGCGCCTCGCCCAGCCAGTTCGGCACCGTGCGGGCGCAGCTGGCCCTGCGGCAGGTGTTCCTGTGGACGCACTCGCACGTGGTGATCAAGCCCGAGCTGATGCTGTTCGGCGCGGCCCAGCGGTTCGACGACGGCGGCAACATCACCGACGAGATGACCATCAACCTGCTGCGCGAGCTGCTGACCGCGCTGCACGACCAGATCCGAGGCTGAGCCATGACGCGCGGGTTTCGTGCATTCCCCCAGTCCCACCCGGGTCGTCAGAAGCGATCGGAATGACCCTCGCCCACCTTCGTCAATATAGCCGCTGGATCCGGGTGTAGGGAGTAGTAGTGTACATTGTTTACCGAACCGATGGGGACGGCAGCCGCCCAAACCGTCGCGACCGTAATCGGGGAAAGCCTCCAGGGGTATGAATGTTGGCAATGATGTATGGAGAGAGGACAACTGATATAATTTATCTTCCCCAGAAAGCGGCTCAAAATACGAAGTCCGGTAATGATGGAAAGACGAGGTGTCGTACCCATAATTGTTACTCCCCTTCCGATCCGCCTGTTCTTCTCAGGGCTTTAGGCTACTGGCTAACTACCCGGTGAGGTCACGCGCAGGCGCTGGACGTCCTGAAGTCGGCCGCCGCGGACTGCGTGGTCGCGGTCGGCGGCGGCTCCACCACCGGCCTGGCCAAGGCGCTGGCCGCGCGAACCGGTGTGCCGCAGGTGATCCTGCCCACCACGTACGCCGGCTCCGAGGTGACGCCGGTGCTCGGCGAGACCGAGAACGGCCGGAAGACCACCCGCCGGTCGCCGGACATCCTGCCGGAGACGGTGATCTACGACGTGGACCTGACGGTGGAACTGCCGGTTCCGACGACGGTCACCAGCGCGGTCAACGCCCTGGCTCACGCCGTGGAGGCGTTGTACTCGCCGGAAGCCAACCCAGCCACCGATGCCGTTGCCGTACAGGCGATCCGTGGCATCACGCACTCGCTTCCCCTGGTCACGGCCGATCCGTCCGATGTGGACGCCCGGGCTGAGCTGCTGGAGTCGGCGTGGCTGGCCGGCAGCCTCATGGCGCAGGTGAGCATGGGCCTGCACCACAAGCTGTGTCACCAGCTCGGCGGCCAGTTCGACCTGCCGCACGCCGAGACCCACACGGTGATGCTGCCGCACGTCATGGCGTACAAGGAGAAGGAGTCGCCGGAGGCGCTGGCGAAGGTGGCCGACGCGCTTGACGTGCCGGACGCGGCGGCGGCCGTGTACGACCTCGTGCACTCGCTGGGCGGCCCGAGCTCGTTGCGGGAGCTCGGTCTTGCCGAGTCCTCTTTGGACGGCATCGAGCCGATGTCGGTGCTGCGCGCGGCCTGGGAGGGAACCCGGCCCGAGGGCGCCCCGGACCTGAGCGCGCTGACCGCGCAGGTCATCGCCAGCTTCGACGAGACCCCGAGCCCGCGGCTCAAGCAGCTGATCACCGACCTGGTGCGGCACCTGCACCACTTCGCCGTGCACAACGACGTCACCGAGGACGAGTGGCTGTTCGCCATCGACTTCCTCACCCGCACCGGCCAGATCAGCGACGACAAGCGCAAGGAGTTCGTGCTGCTGTCCGACACGCTCGGCGTGTCCAGCGTCGTGGACGCCCTGACCAACTCACGCAGCCCGCTGACCACGCCGTCGGCGGTGCTCGGACCGTTCTATGTGGAGGGTCCGCCGGCCATGGAGCACGGCGCGGACATCTCCGGCGGCCTCGCCGGCGATCCGCTGTGGGTGTCCACGCAGATCGTCGACGTGGACGGCAAGGCGGTGCCGGGCGCGGTCGTGGACGTGTGGCAGGCCAACAAGGATGGCTTCTACGACGTGCAGCTGCCCGAGGTGGACGGCCCGGTGCTGCGCGCCCGGTTCGTCGCCGACGACGAGGGCAGGCTGACGTTCTGGACGACCCTGCCGCGCGAGTACCCGGTGCCGGAGGACGGGCCGGTGGGCCAGATGCTCCAGGGCACCAACCGGCACCCGTACCGGGCCCCGCACGTGCACTTCATGATCGTGGCCCCGAACTACCACAAGCTGGTCACGCAGCTGTTCGTCAAGGGCGGCGCGTACATGGACTCCGACACGGTGTTCGGCGTCAAGAACGGCCTGATCGTGGACTTCCCGAAGGCGCAGGGCGAGCCGCCGGCCGGCCGTGCGGTGGGGGCGGACGGCTGGCACCGGCTGGACTACACGTTCCGCATCGGCCGCTGATCGACGAGTTCGTCGTCCTTGCGCGGGTTCAGCGCGGACGCGAACACGACGGTCAGCACACAAAGGACGATGGGCACGAAGAAGGCCGCGTTGAGGGGCATGAACCGGGTCAGGCCGCCGATGACGGCCGGCCCGGCCAGCAGGCCGACGTAGCCGAGGCCGACGACCCTGGCCATCAGGGCGCCGGCCGAGCGGTGGTCGAGGTTGCCGGCGGCGGTGAACAACTGCGGCACGCCGCCGGCCAGCCCGATGCCGAACAGCGCGTATCCCACCAGCGCCAACCAGATCCACGGCGAGAACACCACGACCGTCAGCCCGATCGCGGCGATCGCCGCGCCGTAGCGGACGATTCGGGTTGCCCCGATCCTGGCGGCGACCCGGTCGGTGGCGAAGCGGCCGACGGTCATGGCCACCGCGAACGCCCCGTAGCCGAGCGGGGCCTCGCCGGCCGAGGCGTTGAGGATGCCCTTGAGCTCCAACGTCGCCCAGTCGTTGGCGACGCCCTCGGACAGCATCAGCGCCAGCGCGAGGAAGCCCAGGATCCAGACCAGGCCCTTCGGCGCCGGTTTGGCCGGCGTGACAACGGTTTCCTCGGCCTTGTGGTGGTCGGCGTCGATCGTGAAACGGCCGGCCACCAGTGAAAGCGCGGCCACGAACAGGCCCACGGCGGTCAGCGTGATCCCGGTCGGCACGCCTGAGCCGAGCACCACCGAGCCGATCAGCGCGGCGAACGCGCCGCCGATCGACCACACCGCGTGGAACGCCGCCATGATCGGCCGGGGGTAGCCCCTTTCCACCACCACGGCATGCGCGTTCATGGCGACGTCCAGCGCGCCGTTGGCGAAGCCCATCACGATCATGATCAGGCCGAGCGCCCACCACGAGGTCAGCCAGCCCGGCACCGTCAGCGAGAGCCCGAAGGCCGCCGCCGCGGCCGGCACGAGCCGGCGGGGGCCGATCTTGTCCACCAGCGGGCCGACCACCTGCATGCCGACCAGGGCCGAGCCGCCCAGCACCAGCAGGAGCAGGCCGAGCACGCTGTGCGGGATGTCGACGTCGCGCTCCACGTTCGGCAGGTGCACCAGCCACATGCCGAGGCCGAAGCCGTTCAGGCCGAAGGTCAGGAAGGTCGCGAAGCGGGCGGCCCGTGGGGGCGAGGTCATGCGGTCTCCTCTGTGACGTGCACCAGCACGCCACGTTCGGCCAGCGCCCGGCGCTGGTCCTCGGGTGCGGCCGGGTCGGTGACGACGACGTCGGGGCGGTCGGCGGCGCAGACGTGGGCCAGCGCGGCGCGGTCCCACTTCGCGCCGTCGATCAGCGCGAGGGTCCGGGCCGACATCGCGAGGGCCTGCTGCTTGACCTCCGCGTCGTCCAGGTCGAAGGCGGTGAGCCCGTCGTCGAGGCTGAACGCGCAGGGGCTCAGCACCGCGACGTCGAATCTGAGCTGTCGGAGGGAGTTCAGGGTCAGCGGGCCGACCATGGCCAGCTCCCCCGGCCGCGGCTCACCGCCCGGGATCAGCAGCCGAACCCTTGGCGCGTCAAGGAGTTCCGTCACCGCGTGCAGCGACAACGGCAGCACCGTCACCGCGCGGTCGCGCAGCCGGCGGGCCACCTCCAGCGCGGTCGTGCCGCTGTCCAGGACGATCGTCTCGCCGTCACGGATCAGGTCGACCGCAGCCTCGGCTATGGCCCGCTTGGCCTGCGTCGCCGACACGGCCCGGGCCGCGAACGGCGGCTCCACTCCGGACGGCGTCGCCGGCACCGCGCCCCCATGCACCCGGCGCAGCACGCCGTGCGCGGCCAGGACGTCCAGGTCACGGCGCACCGTCATCTCCGACGCGCCCATCTCCACCGCGAGCTCCGCGACCGTCACCTGAGCCGTGCTCTTCAGCCGCTCGACGATCACCCGCTGCCGCTCCGCTCCCCTCACCCGTGGGATGTTTCCATTCCGGACCATGTTCGCACAACCCGTTTGTTCGTTCTATCACCCGGCTTGTTCCTTTGCCGCTGCGGCATGATGGTTTCATGCGCGCCGTCGACACCGGGGGCTACCTGAAGGGCCGGATCCGCCGGGAGGACATCATCTCCGCGGCGGAAGTCGTGTACGGCGAGGTCGGCTACCACGGGGCGTCGCTGCGGGAGATCGCCAAGCGTGTCGGCATGTCCCACGCCGGCCTGCTGTACTACTTCCCCACCAAGGAGGCCCTGCTCGCCGCCGTCCTGGAGCGCCGCGACGCCGAGGACGCCGAGCGGGAGCAGCTCGCCTCGCCGCCCGGGCTGGAGGTGCTGCGCCACTACCTGGCCCTGGCCTCCCACAACGTCCGCCACCCCGGCATCGTGGATCTGTACTCCCGCCTGGCCGCCGAGGCCGTCGCCGCCGACCACCCCGCCCACGACTACTTCCGTCGGCACTACGACGAGGCCCGGGCCGGCGTGCGGGACTCCTTCCGCGTGCTGGCCGACTCCGGCGACCTCCGTCCCGGCATCGACCCCGAGCAGGCCACCGTCACCTTCATCGCCCTCATGGACGGCCTCCAGGTCCAGTGGCTCACCACCCCCGACGACGTCGACCTCGTCGCCTCCCTCCGCTTCTACCTCCAATCCCTGCTCACAGTCCCCCTCTGACACCGCGAGTCCCGCTCTCCGGCAACTGAATGTCGAGTTCCGGAACTCGACACATAGCTGCCCGAGAGCGGGACTCGCGGTTGCGGGTTTGGTTCTGTGCTGATCGGCGCGCACCGCAAGGCCGGCATCCTCGCCCTGCGTCAGCGCCTGGAGCGGGCCGAAGGCGAGGGTGACGGCGGCCGTCGACAACCTCTTCAGTCCAGCTTGACGAGGTTCAGGGCAGGCAGCACGCCGCCCGTAGCCGAAGCCTGGATCGAGTTGTTGGTGTCCGGACCCCGGCTGTTGCTCAGCACCGCCTCGTGACCTGAGCGAAGCGCCGCCACGGCGATGGCCTGGGCGCCGATGAATCTGATCCGCACGGTGGGCCTCACACCTCTCAACCGCAGGCCGGCGTTCTCCGACGGCCTAGAGGGAACAGGGACCTGCGCCGGCACGGCCTGACATCTCGGCGCGGGCCACTCACCGACTACACCCGCTCCGGCTCATCCAACATCAAGCGGAACTCGTCGACGGTGTGGCACAACAACAAATCGACGTCACGAGCGAAGCCGGCGGCGATGGCCCGCAGGGGCGTGGTCGGCAAGGTGTCGCCGCCGATGACAGGACTGAACACGGTGGGAACCTGCTGGCGCAGGCCGGGAGCGGAGCGGTAGTGGGAGAGCACCGCGCCGGCAGCGGCGATCATGCGGGCGGGATCGACGGCGGCGAGAGAGTCCAGGTCATAACCGACCATAACCGCCGTGATCGTCCACACCGGACCACAAAGCTCGAACGGGTACCGAATCCGCGGCAAAGGGCGGGTGGGACCGGCCCCACCCGCCAAGAACCGGTCGGTCAGGTGCCGAAAGTAGCGCTGAAAGGATCCCAGTCCACCGGCAGGGCGGGCGGAACCTCAACGGTGCTGGCCACTTCTACGGAATGGCCGGCGGCGATGGACTCCTCCACGGCGAGCAGGGCGTCCAGGACGTGGTAGCCAGTTCGCCGGAGGCGCGCTCGGGCACGCCGGCGCGGATGGAGCGGGCCAGTTCGAGGGCGCCGGGCCGCGCTCGGCGGAATTGTCCTTGCGCGGCAAGCTCCTCCGGCTCGTCCCGAGATGCAGGAGGGTGCTGCCGACGAAACTTGTTGGGGTCGGGCAGGACGGCGGTGCCGAAAGAAAACCGGTGACCTCCAACTGGCCCCGCCGCACGAGCTTGGAGTCGAAGCTGAACACGACCTGGGCGGAGCCGCCGCGCTCGAACTCCAGCAGGGCGAAAAAAAATCATGAGGACGTCGACGGGGAACTCGGTGCCGGCCTTGGGCCCGCTGGCGATGACCCGGCGGTCCTGGGCCCGAGCCCCGGAGCCGGTGACCCGGCGGATGGGGCCGAAGAGCTGGATCAAGGTGGTCAGGTAGTACGGCCCCATGTCCAGCAGCGGACCGGCCCCGGGCTGGTACAAGAACTCCGGCGACGGATGCCAGATCTCGGGCCCGGGCACCTGGAACAGCGCCAGGGCCGACAGCGGCGTGCCGATGGTGCCGGCGTCGACGGCCCGACGCGCGGTCTGAAGGCCGGCGCCGAGCACGGTGTCGGGGGCGCTGGCGACCCGAAGGCCGCGCTCGCGGGCACGGTCGAGCAGCTTGCGGCCGGTCTGCCGGTCCATGGCCAACGGCTTCTCGGCCCACACGTGCTTGCCGGATTCCAGCGCCGCGAGGCCGACGTCGACATGCGCGCTGGGCACGGTCAGGTTGACGACGAGCTCAATGTCCGGCGTGGCCAACAGCTCGGCCACGGTGCCGGAGGAAGGCACGCCGAACTTGGCGGCCTGGGCGGCGGCGCGGGCGGTGTCGAGATCGGCGACGAACAGCACCCGCAGGTCGGGGAAGCTGGTCAGGTTGGTCAGATAGGTGTCGCTGATGACGCCGGCGCCGATCACACCGACGCCCATGGGCCCGCTCACGGCTCAAGCCCCACGACGAAGGCGCGGCTGGCGGCGATGCCCTCGTAGATGTCGCCGTCGTACTGGTCGAACTCCACGACACGCAGCGCCTGTGGGGCGGCGGCGAGGACCTCGGCGACGGGAACGGTGCCCTGGCCGGCCGGAACCTGGCCGGTGGCGTCGGTGTTCAGGCCGCCGTCCTTCACGTGGATGGCCCGCACCCGGTCCCCGAGCCGCCGCAGCAGCGCCGGGGCGTCCTCGCCGCCGGCGGTGGCCCAGTAGGTGTCGACCTCCAGCACCAGGGCGGGGTCGAGCTGGTCGGCGAACACCTCGAACGCGCTGCGGCCGTCGAGCCGGGACTGCAGCTCCCACCAGTGGTTGTGGTAGCCGACGCGCACCCCGTGCTCGGCGGCCAGCTTGGCGGCGGCGTTCAGGGCGTCGGCGGTCGCGCCGATGTCGCCGGCCTGCTGCCAGTGCTCGGCGCCGACGAACGGGTCGATCACCACGTCGATGCCCAGCTCGGCCGCGGCGGCGAAGACCGCGGCCTGGTCGGCCCCGATCAGGCGGGCGTGCGCGGTGGGCGCGGTGAGGCCGTTGGCCGGCAGCCCGCTGCGCAGTGTGGCGACGTTCTCCAGGACGCCGTACGGCTCCACATGCTTGAAGCCGATGTCGGCCAGCCGCGCCAGCACGGCGGCCGGGTCCTCGGCGAACCTGTCGCGGACCGAGTACAGCTGCACGGAAAGCTCGCTCATCCCAGCTCCTTGGGGTCGGTGACCGCCATCACCCAAATCTCTACCACCTGGTAGAAATCTACGCCAGAGGGTCCGCTTTCCGTGGCCCGTTGTGTCGGCGCGGTTGCGCTCCGACAACGGGCCGTGATCACGTGGTCGAGTGCAGCGATTCGACGGACGCCGGGTGCTCGTGACCGGCGGTGGGGCCGGCATCGGCCAGGCGGTGACCCTGCGGCTGCTGGCGGAGGGCGCCCACGTGGTGGCGGTGGACATCGCCGAGGACGCATTGGAGGCGACCGCGGAGCTGGCCGGCGAGGACGTCGACGAGCGCCTGTGCACGCTGACCGGCGACGTCGCCGAGGAATCCTCGGTCGCGGACTTCATGGCCACGGCGCTGCATCACCTGGGCGGCCTGGACGTGCTGATGAACAACGCCGCGGTGCTGCACGCGGCGCACACGCACGAGACCTCGCTGGACCTGTGGAATCGCACGATCGCGGTCAATCTGACCGGGATGTTCCTCGTCACGAGAGCGGCCTTGCCGGCGCTGACCGCAACCGGGAACGGAGTTGTCGTCACCATCGGCTCGACCGCAGGCTCGTTCACCCACCCGTTCCTGTCGGCCTACGCGGCGACCAAGGGCGGAGTGCAGGCCTTCAGCCGGGCCATCGCGGCCGAGTACGCCGACCAGGGTCTGCGGGCGGTCACCATCCAGCCGGCCGGCATCGACACCGGCATGCCGGCCCGGGTCGGCGAGACCCTGCCCGAGGGCGCGGACATCATGCTGCTGGCCCGGAACGTCTCCCTGCTGACCAAGGGCGCGCTGGTGCCGCCGGACCGGGTCGCGGGGGTGGGCGATGGTCGCCTCCGACGACGGCCGGTACATCACCGGCACCGAGATCCGCGTCGACGGCGGCGCGCACGCGTGAGCTAAGCCAGGCCCAGCGCCACGGCGTCGTCGATGGACAGCCGACTGCCGACGGCGAAGGCCAGCTCGTACCCACGATCGCCCAACGCCTGCCGGGCCAGCTGCTCACACTGCTCGTGCGGGGCGGCGAAGTTGCGGGAGCCGAACAGCGGAACGCCCACGTGCGGCCAGATCCCGGCGACCGCGCCCAGCAACTGGGCCGCCCGCTCGGCCTCGCCGACCATCGCGGCCAGCAACGCCAACAACTCCACCGACAACGCGATGCCCAGCAGGTCGTTGAAGGTCTGCTTGATGGCCAGGCACTTCTTGGCGTGGGCGACGGCCTGCCCCAACGCGCCCTGCAGACACGCGGCGAAGCCCAAAACGTAGTGCGCATAGGCCAACGCCCACTGCTCACCGTGCTGTTCGGCGACGGCGTGGGCGTCCTGGGCCAGGGCGACCGTGGTCGGTAGGTCGCCGGTGAAGGCCACGGTCATGGCCAGCGCGACCTTGGTCATCACGACGTTGCTGTCGAGCTGGCCGAGGCCGGTCAGCCGCTGGTTGGCCTCGGCGAACAGGGCCGTGCCGGCCACGAGGTCGTCGGTGAAGATGGCCGCGGCGCCGCGGACGTAGATGGAGTACGCCACCGCGACGAGGTCGTCGGACTGGGCCCGGCACTCGTCGAGCATGCCGATGGCCGCGGGCGTGTCGCCCTGCAAGGTGGCGACATAGCCGTTGACCCACAACGCCTTGTGCCGCTCGTAGCCCCGAAAGGGCAGCCCCAGCAAGGCATCGAGCCACCGGCGCCCCTCGGCGAACACCCCGCACCCGATCCAGTAGAACCACAGCGTGCCGGCCAGCCGCAGACCGGCGGCCGGATCCGATTCGAGGCCGAACTCCAGCGCCGCACGGAGATTCGCCCGATCACGGTGGATCCGCGTGAACACCACGGCCTGGTTGGGCCCGAACCACTCCTTCTCACCCCATGACGCCAACCGCTGGCACCAGGCCAGATGCCGACGCCGCAACGTCTCCGTGAAGCCGTCGGCCAGCAGCTGCTCGGCCCCGAACTGCCGCAACGTCTCCAGCAGCCGGTACCGCACCACGCCGCCGACGGTCTGCGAGGACAGCACGGACTTGTCGACCAGCCGGGCCACCAGCGACAACACGTCGTCGCCGCCGCACACCTGCTCGACGGCCTCCAGGTCGAAACTGCCGGCGAACACCGAAAGCTGGCTCCACAGCAGGCGTTCCGCGGGCGTGCAGAGCTCGAAGCTCCACTCCACCGCGGCCCGAATCGTCTGGTGCCGGGCCATCACGCCCCGCCGGGCCCCGCTCAGCAGCGCGAACCGATCGTCCAAACGGGACAACAGCTGGGACGGCGACAGCGTGCGCAGCACGAGGGTGGCCAGCTCGATGGCCAGCGGGATCCCGTCCAGCCGCCGGCACAGGTTCTCCACGATCCGCACATTGTCGGCCGTCACCTCGAAATCGAGGACGGCGTCCCGGGCCCGCTCCGCGAACAGCCGCATCGCCGCGTGCTCGACCGGCATCGGCGGCACGATCAGCACCTGCTCGCCCTCGACGCCCAGCGGCTGCCGGCTGGTCACCAGCATCAACAGCCGCGGGCACCCTCGCAGCAGCGCCGTCACGAAATCGGCGCAGGCCTCCAGCAGGTGTTCGCAGTTGTCCAGCACCACCAACACATCCCGGTCCCGCAGCACATCGACCAGAACGTCCACAGGGGACCGTCCCGACTGGTCGCGAACCCCCAACGCCTCGGCCACGGCATGGGGCACCAACGCCCGGTCCCGCAGCCCGGCCAGCTCCACCAGCCGAACCCCGCCCTGCACGGACGCCGCCAACTGCCCGGCGCACCGCAGAGCCAGCCGGCTCTTGCCCACCCCGCCGGTGCCGGCCAAGGTCACCAGACGGCCGCCGGCGAACATGCCGCCCAGCTTGGCCAATTCCTCCTCGCGGCCGACGAAGCTGGTCAGTTCCGCCGGCAGGCCGACGGAAACCACGGCCTGCAACGACACCGGCGGCTCCTGCACCGGCTCGTCGGCCAGGATGGCGCTCTCCAAGCTCCGCAGCCGTGTCCCCGGCTCCACGCCCAGCTGCTCCACCAGCGTCGACCGGGCGCGGCGGAAGGTGGCCAGCGCCTCGGCCTGCCGCCCGGACCGGTACAGGGCGAGCATCAGCTGCTCCCACAAGCGTTCCCGGAACGGATGGGCCACGACGAGACCGGCCAGCTCCCCCAGCACCTCGCCGTGCCGGCCCAACGCCAGCTCGGCCCCGATCAGGTCCTCGTGCGCGTCCAGCCGGGCATCCCCGAGCCGGGAGGCCTCCTGCCGTGCCCACTGGCCCTGCCGGCAGTCGCCCAGCGCGTCCCCACGCCACAACGCCAACGCGGCCTGCAGCTGGTCGGCGGCGGCACGGTGATCACCGGACGACAGGGCCTGATGCCCGCGCCGGGCCAGCGACTCGAAGCGCACGACGTCCACCGAGAACGGCGGGATGCGCAGCAGATACCCGGGATCCCGAGTGATGATCATGTTCAGCACGTCGGCGGCCCGCAGGTCGCGGCGCATGTGCGCGACGTGGCTGCGCAGTGTTTTGGGCGCGGTCGGCGGCGCCTGGTCCCACAGCGCGTCGATCAGCGCGGACGAGGCGACGGGCTGACCGGGCCGCAGGGCCAACCGGGCCAGCAGGGTTCGGTGCCCCCTGCCCCGCAGCGTCACCGGCCCCTGCGGGCCGGCGATCTCGACGGGGCCGAGCACCCGGACTCTGATGTCGTCGGACACGAGTGCTCGGATCGACAGCGCAACGCACGCACTCCATCGGCCAACCGGGTGTCATCACCACACGTCTCGGTGATTTAGCCCGGTTGGCCGATGGCTGCGATCACTCCTTGTCGATCCAGATGGCCGACGACGGGCACACGTTGACCGCCTGGCGGACGGCGTCCTGCTCGCCGGTCTCCGGGTCCATGGTCAGCGGCGCCACCAGGCCGTCGTCGTCCTGGTCGAACACGGCGGGCGCGGCCAGCACGCACTGGCCGGCGCCGACGCACCGCTCCCTGTCCGCGGTGATGTGCATGGTGTGGCCTCTTCCTGCGAGAGCGTCAGAAATTCACGGGAACCCGGTAGATACCGTAGATGCCGGCGTCGTCCTTGTACGGCAGTTCGCCGGCCGGCACGGCCAGCGACAGACTCGGCACCCGACGGAACAACGTCTCGAAGACGATCTCGAGTTCCAGCCGGGCCAGGTTCTGCCCGAGGCACTGGTGGACGCCGTAGCCGAAGGCCACGTGGTGCCGGGCGCCGCGGTGGAAGTCCAGCTGCTCCGGGTTCTCGAACACGTCGCCGTCCCAGTCGGCGGCCAGGCCGGACACGATGACGCCCTCGTCCTTGCGGATGGTCACGCCGCCGAGTTCGAGGTCGTCGGTGACCACGCGGGCGGTCGCGCTCTCCACGATGGTGAAGTAGCGCAGCATCTCCTCGATGGCCGAGGGCAGCAGCGAGGAGTCGGCCACGACCTGGGCCTTCTGCTCCGGGTTCTCCAGCAGCGCGACCGTGCCGAGCGAGATCATGTTGGCCGTGGTCTCGTGGCCGGCGATCAGCAGCAGGATGGCGGTGCCGACGATCTCGTCGTGGGTCATCACCTGCTTCTCGCGGTTGCGGGCGATGAGCCGGCCGATCACGTCGTCGGTGGGCTCGCCGGCCTCCTTGGCGGTGACCAGCCCCTCCAGGAAGTCGTTGAGCGCATCGGCGGCGGCGGCCCGCTCCTGCGGCTCGGTGGTCCGGCTGATCAGCTTGCGGGTCCACTCGTGGAAGCCGTGCCGCTGCTCGTAGGGCACGCCGAGCAGCTCGCAGATGACCAGCGACGGCACCGCCAGCGACACGTGCTCGACCAGGTCGGCGCCCTGGCCGGCGGCCAGCAGGTCGTCGATGCTCTGGTCGACGATCTCCTGGATACGCGGGCGCAGCGCGGCGATGCGGCGCACGGAGAACTCGCTGATCAGCATCTTGCGGTGGGCGCCGTGCTCGGGCGCGTCCAGGCCGATCATGGATCGACGGATGCTGAGCCGGCTGTTCTGCTGGAACGCCTTGCGCTGTTCGGTGGTCAGCGCCAGCGGGAAGTTCGGGTGCTGCCGGTCGGAGCTCACGCGCGGGTCGGACAGCAGCTGACGGCTCAGCTCGTGGCCGGTGACCAGCCACGCGAGCTGACCGTCGGGCATGCGGACCCGGCTGACCGGCTCCTGTGCGCGGATCTCCCGGTACTCGGCCGGCGGGTGCATCGGGCACTCGCGGGCCATCGGGAACGACGGAAGGTCGGTTTCGAGCATCTCGGTCATCGGACGCGCTCCCCAGGGTCGTCACAGTTGCCTGTTACAACCAACGTACCCGAAGCGGAGGGAAATCGTCCACATATTGGCTACAGCCAGTCGGCACTCCGTGACCAGGTGAGAAGATTGTCCAGTTCTCCGTCGACCTCCTCCCGGGAGTCCGTGGCCGCGTAGGCCCCGCGGTAGAACAGCAGCGGCTGCCCGTCGCGGCATTCGCCCAGCTCGGTGACCCTTCCCACGACCACGTGGTGGTCGCCGGCGTCATGCACGTCCTCGACCTTGCAGTCGATCCAGGTCAGCACCCCGTCCAGCACCGGGCAGCCGCTGGGCGACGGCCGCCAGCCGGTGCCGCTGAACCGGTCCGCGCCGCGTGTGCCGAACAGCTTGGAGACCGGCTGCTGGTCGTGGGCCAGCACGTTCACGCAGAACAGGCCCGAGTCCCGGATCGCCGGCCAGGTGCCCGACCGGCGGTCCGGGCAGAACAGCACCAGCGGCGGGTCCAGCGACAGCGCCGCGAACGACTGGCAGGCGAAGCCCACCGGCACGCCGTCCACCACGGTCGTGACCACGGTGACGCCCGTGCAGAAGTGGCCGAGAACCGAGCGGAAGCGGTCCATCTAGCGGCTGCCGATGCCGAAGTCGTGGCCCCACAGGCTGACCGCGGTGCTCTCCCGCGCGATCCACGACTCGTCCTCGACCTGCCGGCCCTCGGTGCCGAACTCGACGTCGAAGCCGCCGGGGGTCTTCATGTAGAAGCTCAGCATCAGGTCGTTGACGTGCCGGCCCAGCGTCGCCGACATCGGCACCTTGCGGCGAGCGGCCCGGTCCATCGCCAGGCCCACGTCGTCGGAATTGCCGACCTCGATCATCAGGTGCACGATGCCGCTCGGCGTCGGCATCGGCAGGAACGCCAGGCTGTGGTGGCGGGGATTGCAGCCGAAGAACCGCAGCCACGCCGGCGCGCCGTCGGCCGGGCGGCCGACCAGCTGCGGGGGCAGCCGCATCGAGTCGCGCAGCTTGAAGCCGAGCACGTCACGGTAGAAGCGCAGGGCCTCCTCGTCGTCACGGGTGCTCAGCACCACGTGCCCCAGCCCCTGCTCCCCCGTCACGAAGGTGTGCCCGTACGGGCTGACGATGCGCCGGTGTTCCAGCGCCGCCCCGTGGAAGACCTCCAGCGTGTTGCCGGAGGGGTCGTCGAAGCGGATCAAACCGTTGACACGCCGGTCTTTCAGGTCGTCGTCGCTGGCCTTCTCCACGGCCACGCCCGCGGCGTCCAAAGCGGTGGCGATCTCGGCCAGCTCGCCTTCGTTGGCCACCTCCCAGCCGGCCTGGGCCAGGCGGTCCCTCTCGCCGGGGAAAATCACCAGGCGGGCCGGGAAGTCGTCCATACGCAGGTAGAGGGCCTCGGGGTCGGCGCCCTTGCCCTCGATCATGCCCAGCACCTTGAGGCCGTATTCGCGCCAGGCCGCCATGTCCGTGGCCTCGATGCGCAGGTATCCCAGTGACCTGATGCCCATCTCAGTCCTCGCTCAGGAAGTCGATCGCCAGCCGGTTGAACTCGTCGAACTTCTCCAGCTGGGCCCAGTGTCCGCAGCCGCCGAACACGTGCAGCTGGGCGCGCCGGATCAGCTTCAGCGCCACCAGCGCCCCGTCCAGCGGGTTGACCCGGTCCTCACGGCCCCAGACCAGCAGGACGCGCTGACGCAGGCGGTGGGCCTCGCGCCAGAGCATGCCCTCCTCGAACGTGTCCGGGCGCGAGAAGGAGGCGCCCATGGCCGCCATGGCCTTGAGCGACTCGGGCTGGCTGGCGTACTGGAAACGCTCCTCCACCAGCTCGTCGGTGATCATCTTCTGGTCGAAGACCAGCGTCTTGAGGAAGGCCTTGAGCGCCTCCTTCGACGGCGCCATCCCGAAGGCCCCCAGGCGTTTCACGCCTTCGGTCGGGTCCGGCGCGAAGACGTTGAGGCCGAGGCCGCCCGGGGCCATCAGCACCAGCCGGCCGGCCCGCTCGGGGTACTTGAGGGCGAACCGCACGGCCGTGCCGCCGCCGAGGGAATTGCCCAGCAGGTCGGCCTTTTCCACGTCCAACTCGTCGAGCAGGGCCTTGAGCGCGTCGGCGCTGTGCGTGAAGTACTGGCCGTGCTCGGTCGGCTTGTCCGACTGGCCGAAGCCCGGCTGGTCCGGCGCGATGACCCGGAAGTGCTTGGCGAACACCGGGACGTTGCGGCCGAAGTTGCTCCACGCCGAGGCGCCGGGGCCGCCGCCGTGCAGCAGCACCAACGGTTTTCCCTCGCCGACGTCGTGGAAGTGCAGCCGGATCTCGGCTTTTTCGGTGTGCTTTCCGTTGGACATCACAGCATCGCGTCCTGTACCGGGATGCCGAACTCGCCGTTGCCGAACATCATCAGCGCCCGCTCGGGGTCGTTGATCGCGTGCGCCCGGCCGGCGTGGGCGTCCCGCCAGAAGCGCTGGATCGGCGTGCCCATGCGGATCGCGCGGCCGCCGGAGTTCTCGAACAGCATGTCGATGGCCTCGATGGCCCGGCCGGTGCCGCGCACCTGGTCCCGGCGGACCCGCAGCCGCAGCGGCAACGGGATTCGCTCGCCGCGGTTGGCGTGGCCCATCAGCTCGGTCATGTTGTGCGTGAGCTGTAGCCAGGCCGCGTCGATCTCGCTGGCCGCGGTGGCGATGCGCACCTTGGCGAACGGGTCCTCGCTGGAGCGTTCTCCCTTGTAGGACACCCGAACCCGGGCCTTCATGTGCTCGACGTGCGCGTTGTAGGCGCCGGTGGCCATGCCGATGATCGGCGTGGTGATGGCGTACGAGAACAGCGACGCGAACGGCAGCTTGTACAGCGGCGAGGTGTTGAGCTCCTGGCCCGGACACACGCATTTCGACGTGTCGGCGAAGCTCAACGCCCGATGCTTGGGCACGAACACCTTGTCCACGATGATGTCGTTGCTGCCGGTGCCGCGCAGGCCGACCGTGTCCCAGACGTCCTCGATGACGTAGTCCTTGCGCGGCAACAGGAACGTGCAGAAGTCGACCTGCTTGCCGCCCTCGTCGCTGACCACGCCGCCGAGGAACACCCAGGACGCATGGTCGCAGCCCGAGGAGAAGCTCCAGCGGCCGGTCAGCTCGTAGCCCCCGTCGACCAGCGTGGCCCGGCCGGTCGGTGCGTACGAGGAGGAGATGCGGCTGTCCGGGTCATCGCCCCAGACCTCGCGCTGCGCCTCGTCCGGGAACAGGCCCAGCTGCCAGGGGTGGATGCCCACCACCGAGCTGACCCAACCCGTCGACCCGCAGGCGCTCGCGATCGCGCGGATCGTCTCGTAGAACGTGACCGGCTCCGCCTCGAAGCCGCCGTAGCGCTTCGGCTGCAGCAGCTTGAACACGCCGGCCAGCTGCAACGCCTTGATCGACTCGTCCGGCACCCGCCTGCGGTCCTCGGCCTCCTGGGCCCGCTCACGCAGCGCCGGCAGGACATCCCGGACCGCCGCGGTCACCTGCTCGCTCATGGACCTAGACTAGAACGTGTTCTCGTTCGTGTCGACCGCTGACGGTAGCCATCCGAGGCTCCGAAACTATAACCTGTTCCAGTAGTCGCCTCTGGAGGTGTGATGGGTACCGACGTCCGCACGATCGAGGCCGGCGCGCCGCCGTCCCGGTTCGCTCGGGGCTGGCACTGCCTGGGGCTGGTCGCACAGTTCGCCGACGGGCAGCCGCACGCCGTGCAGGCTTTTGGCACCAAACTGGTGGTGTTCCAGGGCACCGACGGCTCGCTCAACGTACTGGACGCCTACTGCCGGCACATGGGCGGGGACCTGACCCAGGGCACGGTGAAGGGGACCGAGGTAGCCTGCCCGTTCCACGACTGGCGCTGGGGCGGGGACGGCCGCTGCAAGTCGATCCCGTACGCCAAGCGGGTGCCACTGCGGGCGCGCACCCGGGCGTGGACCACGTGCCAGCAGAACAAGCAGCTGTTCGTCTGGCACGACCCGCAGGGCAACCCGCCGCCGCCCGAGCTGGCCATCCCGGCCATCGAGGGCGCCTTCTCCGACGAGTGGAGCGACTGGACCTGGGACTCGGTGCTCATCGAGGGCGCCAACTGCCGGGAGATCGTCGACAACGTGGTCGACATGGCGCACTTCTTCTACGTGCACTTCGCCTTCCCCACGTACTTCAAGAACGTGTTCGAGGGGCACACCGCCAGCCAGTACCTGAACTCCAAGGCCCGGCCGGACGTGCACGCCAAGACTGCCTACTCGGGCGAGAACGACCTGGCGACCCGGTCCGAGGCGTCCTACTACGGACCGTCCTACATGATCGACTATCTGTGGAACGACTTCCACGGGGCCACCGTCGAGACCGTGCTGATCAACTGCCACTACCCGGTGACGCCCAACTCCTTCGTGCTGCAGTGGGGCGCGATCGTGAAGAAGTTCCCCGGCATGGACGACGACCAGGCCAACAAGATCGCCGGCAAGTTCGCCAAGAACACCGGCGTGGGTTTCCTTCAGGACGTGGAGATCTGGCGCAACAAGTCCCGTGTGGACAATCCGCTGCTGTGCGAGGAGGACGGCCCGGTGTACCAGCTCCGGCGCTGGTACGAGCAGTTCTACGTGGACGTGGAGGACGTCCAGGACGACATGGTGCGGCGGTTCGAGTTCGAGGTGGACACCACGCGGGCCAACGAGGTGTGGCAGCGGGAGGTCGCCGAGAACCTGGCCCGGCGGGGCGGCTGAGCCCGTGCGCGAGTCGGCCAGGTACCTGACCGAGGGTCTGCGGCCGCACGTGTGCGACGGCTGCGGAACCACCGTGCTGGTCAAGAAGAACAGCCCGCAGCACACCAGCGTGCAGTGGCAGTCCGCCACCTGCTCGCGGCTGGGCCCGCAGGTCGCCGGCTGTCCCGCACTGCGGGACAGCATCGACCGGGCCGTGCGGGAGGGCTCGATCGAGGTGCCGGCCGATGAGTGACGTCCGGGTGGCCGAGGTGATCTCGGAGACCTCCGACGCCGTGTCCCTGGTGTTGGACGCGGAGCTCTCCTACGAGCCGGGGCAGTTCCTGACGTTCCGGCTGCCGAACGGGCTGGAGCGGTGCTACTCGCTGTCCAGTTCCCCTTACACCGGCGAGAAACCGACCGTCACCGTCAAGCGCATGCCCGGCGGCGCCTGCTCTTCGTGGATCTGCTCCTCCGTCGTCGCCGGGACCGTGCTGGAGGCTCGGGACCCGGCCGGGGTTTTCACACCGTCCTCTTTGGACCGGGACCTGGTGCTGTTCGCCGGCGGGAGCGGGATCACTCCGGTCATGTCCATCATCAAGTCCGTGCTGGCGGCCGGGTCCGGTCGGATGGTTCTGTTCTACGCCAACCGTGATCCGTCGTCGGTGATCTTCGCTGCCGAGCTGCGACGGTTGGCCGCCGAGCATCCTGCTCGCCTTCAGGTGACGCACTGGCTGGAGTGCCTCCAGGGCATTCCTTCTCGGGCCCAGCTGGAGGCTTGGGCTTCGTCTTTCGACGCGCGGGAGGCATTCGTCTGCGGCCCCGGGCCGTTCATGGACGCCGTGGTCTCCGTCCTGCCGTCGGCCCGGGTCGAGCGATTCGACGTCTTCCAGGAGGAGATCACCGAGACCGGAGACTCGTCCACTGTGGACGTGTCCTTGGACGGGGTCCGCAAGCGTTTGGCCTGGCCCTCGCACAAGCGGCTGCTGGATGTGTTGCTGGACAGCGGTTTGGACGCCCCGTACTCGTGTCGGCAGGGCCAGTGCAGCGCCTGCGCGTGCCGGATCGTGCGGGGCGAGGTCCGCCTGCTGCACAACGAGGTTCTCGACGACGACGATCTGGCCGAGGGCTATGCCCTGGCCTGCCAGGCCCTTCCCGTGACCGACGAGGTCGAGGTCACCTACGAGGACTGACGGGCCTCCGCCAGCAGCTCCACCTGCCTGAACCAGTCGCCGCCGGCGAAACTCACCACCAGCTCCTCGGCCCCGGCCGCGAAGTGGCCGGCCATCCGGTCCGCCGCCTCCCGGCCGACCCCGGTGATCGGGATCGACTCGGCCTGCTCCAGAGGGATCTTGAAGCCATTGGCCAGGCTGGAGACCAGCGCCTGGCGGCTCGGGGCCCCGTCGCCCAGCGACGCGACCACGCCCGTTGTGATGGTCGGCGGCTTGCGTCCGCGCTGGTCCGCGCCGTCGTGCAGGATCTGCCGGACGGCCGCGACCGACGTCGGCGTCACCATCGACGGGAACCAGGCGTCCCCGAACTCCAGGGTCCGACGGATCGCCACCCGTCCCGCGCCCCCGACGATCACCGGCGGCATCGGCGACCCCGGCGCCAGCGTGATCGTCGGCGTGCCGGGGAGATGAGCCAGCTTCGTCGGCTTGCCCGTGACCAGGCCCGGCAGCACCGCCAGCGCCGCATCCGTCAACCGGCCCCGGTCGCCCTGCGGCACCCCCACCGCCTGCCACGAGGAGACGCCGTGCGGCGTGCCGCCCGAGCCCACGCCCAGCAGCACCCGGTTGCTGGAGAGATGTTGGAGCGCCGAGACCTGCTTGGCCACCGCCGCCACCGGCCGCAGCGGCAGGATCAGCACGCCGAACCCCACCCGGATCCGCTCCGTCACCGCCGCCGCCGTGGTCAGCACGACCATGGCATCCAACATCGGAGTCCCGGAGCCCACCACGATCTGATCGCCGGCCCAGACCGCGTCCAGCCCGTGCTCCTCCGCGTGCCGCGCATACGCGACGACGTCGCCCGGACTGCCGCCCCGACCCACGGTCGGCAGGAACACACCGACCCGCACCCGAGCATTCTAACCGGCGGGATTCGGGTTCCGCCGCAACGGGACAAAGCCGTCACTGACCGGCCGGGGCGGCAACGGCCGGCCACCACCTCAATAGAGTCTCGCCATCCCTGCGGCCCGAGGAGACGGTGTGGGCAAGATCTACGAACGCAAGCTGCTGACCAAGGCCAGACCCATGATGGCGGCCGACGAACAGGTCGAGGTCGTCGCGATGGCCAAGGTCGGCTCGATGCGCGCCAACGCTACGCGCAACCTCGTGGCCGGCGTTGCGGCCGGCATCGCCAGCGGAGGCACGGTGATGGTCGGGCTGATCCAGGCCGAGGCGTACTTGATCCTGACCGATCGCCAGATCCTGATCTTCCAGTCCGTCACCGGCAGCCCGGGCAAGCACCTCGGCACGATCCCCCGGGTCTACGCGCACCCGGTCGACGTGCGCGACGGCCTGCTGTTCCTCAAGTTCTTCCTCCAGGTGGACGGCTGGACCGAGATGCTCAAGCTGACCGTGCCGCCGATGCCGCCCTACCTGCGCAAGCGCGGGCGGCAGTTCATCGAGTCGCTGGGCGCAGTCGCGCGCTGACCGAGACCGTCACGTACGGCAGCGTGAAGCCCTCGCCGAGCGCCGGGGCGAGCTCGGCGAGGATCGTCGAACGCTGCTCTGCGGTCAACGGCGTCATACCGCCGTGGGTGGACAGCAGGTCGAGCCACTCGTCCCGGTTGTAGTGCCGCTCCCAGGGGTAGCGCCGATCCTCGGACTCGTCGAAGCCGGCCTGGCGCATGCCGTCGGCGGTGCGGTCGAACTGGGCCTGGTAGAGGTCGATCATCGACTTGCCGGTGCTGAAGTCGAACGGGGCGTCGGGCACCACCCGCCGGTAGTTCTCGGCGAAGGCGACCGCGATCGGCTCGGGCAGGTCGAAGATGTGCCAGAACGTGGCCAGCTGGCCGCCGGGGTTGAGCACCTCAGCGGCCTTGGCCGCGCCGGCGACCGGGTCGACCCAGTGCCAGGCGGTGCCGGAGACGACGGTGTCGAAGCGGCGGCCTCTCGCGTCCCAGGTCTCGAAGGTCGACACCTCGGTCTCGACGCCGGTCGAGCGGGCGAAGTCGGCCATCCGGGCGTCCGGCTCGACGCCCAGCACCGTGCAGCCGGCCGCCTGGAACTGGCGTGAGGCGATGCCAGTCCCGCAGCCCACGTCCAGGACGGTCGGGCCGGGGCTGCCGGCCACGATCCGCGTGATCAGATCATTCGGATAGGACGGACGATTACGGTCGTATCGGGCGGCGTCGATGCCGAACGACTCCGCCACGGCGCGCTGCTGATCCGGAGTGGGCATGCGCCCACCTTAGTGGGCGGCCGCCCACTTGGATAGAGTTCGCCCCGTGCCGACCGGGGTTCACATCCAGGACGCCCGCTCGCAGCTGTTCGACGCCGCCGAGCGGGTGCTGCTGCGCGACGGTCCGCACGCCCTGACCAGCCGGGCCGTCACCGCCGAGGCCGGGTTCGCCAAAGGCGTGCTGCACCGGCACTTCGCGGACTTCGACGCCTTTCTGAGCGAGCTGGTGCTCGACCGCGTCGCCCGGCTGTCCGCGCTGCCCCTGGTCCCCGGCGCCGGTTCCGTCGTCGACACCCTCACCGCGTTCCTGACCGACGTGTTCTCCTCCGTCGCCGTCGCCATCGTCGCCCTGATCACCTTCCGCGACGACCTCCGGCAGCGCCTGCGCGCCGCCCTCGGGCCCGGCATTCCCCTCGCCTCCGAGGCCGCCGCCCTCGTCCACGGCTATTTGACGGCCGAGCGCTCCCTCGGCCGTCTCCCCGCGGATGCCGATATCGACGCCCTCGGTCTGGCCCTCATCGGCAGCGCCCACATGCTGTTCGCCGACCGTCAGGCCGGGCCGCCCTCCGCTGACGCCGTGCGGCGCATGGTCGTCACCGTCCTGCCGTGACGTGCCGGACCAGCTCCGCCGCCCGGTCCAGGTCCGCCAGCTCCCGCTCCGTCATCGTCGGATTCGCCCGGCGGTACTCCACCGCGCGCTTCAACTCCGTCACCGCATCCGTCCTCGGTGCGAACTCACGCAACAGCCTTTCGGCCAGCCCCGCCAGCTCCGCCTCCCCCACCGCCACCTGCGCCAGGATCAGCGCCGACACCGCCGCGTCCAGCTCCGGCGGCCCTTCCGCGCTGTTCGTCCAGTCGATCAGCACCGGTCCGTCCGGGCCCAGCAGGATGTTGTCCGGGTGCAGATCCAGATGCAGGATCCCAGCCCCGCGCAGCTTCTCGTGCAGGGCCAGCATGATCTCCGACGCCTCCACGACTCCCTTGTCGCCGCTGCGCATCGCCGCGAGCAGGCTCGGGCCAGGCACCCGTTCCATCACCAGGTCCCGGCCCGACGCCTCGAACACCGCCGGCACCGGGAATCCGTCCGCCCGGAGCCGGCGCATCACCGCCGCCTCTTTCGCGACGTCACCCTCATAGCGGCAGCGCCTCAGCACCCGGCCGTCCCCGATGTCGAAGACGTCCGCACCCCGCCCCTTGGCCAAAAGCCTCACGCGGACACCGTATCCAGGCCAGGATGATCCACCGTGAACTGGAGCGACATCGGCTACCACGGGTGGACCGACCTCGACAAGGTGCGGGCGGTGCTGGCCGCGGGCGCGGACCCGGATGCCGACAACGGCTGGCCCGGGCCGGCGTTGCATCAGGCGGCGGAGCGCGGATCGCCGGAGGTGGTGGCGGAGCTGGCCCGACGGGTGGCCGACGTCGACGCCCTGCACGACGTGGCCACGGCGCTGTGGCGGGCGGTCGCCGCGCGTCAGCCGGACAACGCCCGGATCCTGGCCGCTGCCGGCGCGGATCCGTTGCGGGACATGATGTCCGGCTGGTCGCCGGCGCGGCTCAGCCTCACCGGCCCCACCCCCGACCTGTTCGGCGCCACCACATCCCTCACCGACGACGAGGCCGAGACGGTGCGGGAAAGCCACCGGCTCATCGCCCTGTTCGACGACCTTGACTACGAGGGCCTCGGCCTGGCGTGCGTCGCCGGCATCGACGCCGCCGAGGCGGTCCGTCGAATCAACGCCACGGTCGTCGAGCCCGAGTCCACCGACGACCTGTCGATCATGTGGGCCACCGACGTGCCCGGCGGCTGCGTGATCGCGCAGCCCTGGGGCTACGCGCCGACCGGGTCCGAGCTCACGGTGCCCCTGTCCGCCGGCACCACCTGCTACGACCTGTACGCCAATCCCAAGAGCGGCGACCAGGGCGACATCGTCCGTGACGGCGAGATCATCGGCTCGGATCTCCACCCCGGCGGCGGCGTCGACCCCGACGACGAGAATCCGCTGCTCTCGTACCTCTACGAGGACGCTCCTGTCGCCTACTGCTTCGCGTTCGCCGGCCTCCGCCCCACCGACACCCGCGCCGTCACCGGGCCGCCCGACCTCTGGATCCGAGTTCCTGCCTGATCGGCCGGCGCTTCCCGCACGGGGCCGATTCCGCCGCTAGCCTCGGGTGCGTGCACGTGCAGCGGATTCTGTCCTGGAAGAGGTCGCCAGCCGCAGCTACCTGCCGGTGATCGCCGAGGGGGCGTCGGAATTCCGTGGGCGCATGGCATTGCACCAGCGGGGCAGCACCGTTGCCCTGTTCGAGGCGAAGATGGGGCCGCTGCGGACGTCGCAGACCGCGCGGATGGCCGCCCGCCGTGGATCGGGACGACATGCTCCTGTTCTGCATCCACCTCGCCGGCTCCGCGCGCCTTGAACAACGCCGGCGGCTGGCCGAGCTCCGGCCCGGCGTCGGCGTCCTGTACGAGGCGCGCAGCCCGTGGGCGTTCGACGCCCCCACCGCCGCGCACAGCCTGCTCCTACAGTTCCCTCACCACGTGCTTCCCTTGCGGGCCAAGGAGATCACCGACGGCCAGCTCGCCGACGACATCGCCGCCGAGCAACGCCAGGACGCCGGTCTCGCCGCCCTCGACATGCTCACTATGGCCCTGCGCGGCCTTCGCCCCTCCGTGCCCTCCGACTCCAGCGCCGGCGCCGGCGCCGGCGAGATCCTGCTCGGCCTCATGCGCACCCACATCCGGGACCACCTCTCGGACCCCCGCCTCACCGTCACCGAACTCGCCCGCCGCCACCACGTCTCCGAGCGCCACGTCCACTCCCTGTTCGCCCGCATCGGCGTCACCCCCGGCGCCTACCTCCGCGAACAACGCCTCCTCGCCGCCCGCACCGCCCCCCGCCCCGTCACCGACATCGCCTTCGACGTCGGCTTCACCGACCTCCGCACCTTCGAACGCGCCTTCCACCGCCAGTTCGGCGCGACCCCCACCCGCTGGCGCCGCGACAACGTCGCCTACGACTCACCTTCCAGCGACTGAAGGAACAGGTACATCCCCGAAGACGGGTTGTCGTTCGGAAACGGGGTTCCCTCACGCTCGTGACGCTTCGCCAGCAGCTGCGCCCGCCGAACGGCGTCCTTGCGCAACGGCAGGTATTTGGCAGCATCAACACTCTTGCCGGGCCGGCCGTCAAGCCGCCGGCTCAGGCTCTCCACCGCCGCCGTGTGCCCGAACTTGTGGTGATCCTGGTGGTGCAGGATCAGCCAGAGCTCGAAGCACGGATTCGAGACCGCCAGCCGGATGCCGTACTCCTGGGCCAGCGAGACCGCTTCGGTGAGCTTGGGATGATGCTGCGGCCACTCGACGTCGAAGATGCACCAGCACTCGTCGACTTCAGGGTCGCGGTTGCGTTCGATCGCCATCTGCACGAGGGTGAGCGGCACCCCGTGCTCAGGATGGATCTCCACCCGGAGCGAGACATTGCCACGGACTTCGGGCAGCCGCTTCACGCCGTTGACGTAGTCGGGCTCGGAGTTGCGCCCCTCGGTGAACACCACGATGGTGCGCAGTTCGGGGCGCTGGGCGACCGAACGCTTGAGCGGCTTGGGAAGCCTCCGGCTCGTGGGCATCAGCCGATCAGCCCGAGCGCGCGGAGCAGTTCGGACTGGTCAACCTGCGGCAAAGCACCGAAACGCCCGTGCAGGTACGCGTTCTCCAGATTCTGCGACTTGCGTACCCGCTCGCCGGCGAAGTCCGCCAGCGCCCCGAGCCGCGTCGAGCCGTCGGGATTCTTCTCGGTCAGCCAGACCTCGTCACGGTTGAGATGGTTGAGCAGGCTCGTGTCGTGCGAGGTGAACACCAGCTGCGCGCCGCGCGGGTTCGTGGCAGGGTCGTGGAACAGGTCGATCAGCTGGGCCGACAACGTTGGATGCAGACTGGCGTCCAACTCGTCGAACAAGACGGTCGCCCCTTCGCGGAGCGCCGTCAACACCGGCCCGATGAGCTCGAACCAAGTTCGCGTCCCTTCGGACTCCACGCCGAAGTCGAACGGAACACGGCCCGCCGTCGTATTGTGAATCAGGCGAACCTGCTCAACACCATTCTCATCCGATTCAACGATAACATCATCGATTCCCAGGTCGGCGAGCCTCAACAGAGCCAACGCTCGCTGCCGATCCGAACCACCGAGTTCATCGTCTGAAAACAAGCTCGGCTGCAAGCCTTCCTGAAACCAGTACTCAGTCAAGAGCGCCGGGCGACGTCGAACACGAACCCGGCGCCCGTCCATGTACAGCATGGGATTCCCTCGCAGCTTGCGCGAGTACCGAGTCCTCGGACTCAGAACTGAAATTTCAATGATCTTACGAGCGAAATCGGAGACAACACGCGCATCGAATCGCCGCGCCGCCGATAGGGCCAGCGTACGCTCGGTCAGCAGCTCACGAGTACCCGACAGACCTCCCAGTCCACGCTGAAACTTGAGCTCACTTCCCTCTCGCTCAAAAACACGGCGACGCTTCTTCTCCGGATAGTGAAAAAGGCCTTCGTACTGAACAGATTTCCGGTCAAGAATCAGGCTGTACTCGAACCTCACACCCTCGACCATGTACTCAATTGCAAACTCGCTCGCCTCGCCGGGCCAGGCACCGAAGGCAAACGGCTCAACCGGGATCACATCTTCCCACGTTTGCAGTGAATACTGCACCGCCTGCTGCAGCCACGCAACGGCGGCGATGAGGTTCGACTTGCCGGACGCGTTCGGCCCGTAGATGGCCGCCACCGGCAGCAGGCTCTCGCCGAGCATCGACTGCTCGCGGGCCGCGGGCCGATCCTGGTCGACGGCGACCATCGTCAGCTCCACCGGAGCCGCGATTGAGCGGAAGTTCGACACCTCAAACCGGATCAGCACGAGGCAGATGCTACCCCCTGGGGCGTCAACAGGCCTTGAATTCCGTCAAGAGTCGACGAAAATGACGTTCTGTCGACAGTCAGGGTGCAAGCAGCCCGAGCACGTCCTCGACCGGCAGGTCGGTGCGGTCCTTAGCGGGTTCCCAGCGGCGCATGGTGTCGGCGGAGCCGAGGGCCAGGCCGTCGGGGAGGCCTGCGGCGCGGAGGGAGGCGGCGACTTCGAGCATCTCGGGGGCCCAGCGCCAGCCGCGGGCGGCGACGGAGGGGTAGGAGTCGGTCTGGAGCAGGGGGCGGGCCTGGAGGCGGGCGGCCTCGGCCAGCAGCTCGGCGCCGACGCCGTGGGCGGCGGCCAGGGCGTGGGAGACGGCGGCGAGGGCCCAGGTGGTCTTCTGGTACGAGGCGTAGGCGATCTTCAGGGCGGAGGCGACGCCGACCTCGCCGTCCAGCACGACGACGTCCAGGGCGGTGCCGGCGAACAGCTCGGGCACGCCGCCGGAGGAGCCGGAGAGGTACAGGCGGGTGGAGCCCGAAGCGGAGGGCGGGCCGCCGATGATGCCGCCGTCGACGAAACGGGCCGACGGCAGCAGCTGGGCGATGCGCTGCGAACGCTCGGGGGCGATGGCGTTGGCCTCGACGTAGACGCCGGTGAAGCCGGCGGCGGACAGTGCGACGTCCTCGGCGAAGGCGGGTGGGCAGATGGAGAGGACGACGTCGGACTCCGCCAGGGCGGCGTCGACTGAAGGCCGCTCGATGAGCCCGGCGTCGACGGCGCGGCGACGGGTGGCGTCGGAGCGGCCGGCGCCGACCCAGAGCACGGTGGCCCCGGCGGACACGGCCTGCCGGCCGACGGCGGCGCCCATCGCGCCGGGGTGGAGCAAGGTGACGACGGTCATCCGCCAGTTCTACCGCCCCCGCAGCTCCAGGGCGATGTCGATGAGCTGGTCCTCCTGGCCGCCGACCAGGCGCCGCTCGCCGGCCCGGACCAGGATCTCGGGGCCGGAGACGCCGTAGCGCTCGGCCTGGCGGTAGGCGTGGCGCAGGAAGCTGGAGTAGACGCCGGCGTAGCCCATGAGCAGGGCCATGCGGTCGAGCAGGCATTCCTGGTCCATGACGGGGGCGACGACGTCCTCGGCGGCGTCGAGCATCTTGAAGAAGTCGATGCCGGTGTCGATGCCGAGCTTGTCGCAGACGCCGACGAAGGCCTCGACGGGGGTGTTGCCGGCGCCGGCGCCGAAGCGGCGGGCGCTGCCGTCGATCTGACGGGCGCCGGCGCGGTAGGCGATGACGGAGTTGGCGACGCCGAGGCCGAGGTTCTCGTGGCCGTGGAAGCCGACCTGGGCGTCGGAGCCGAGCTCGGCGACCAGGGCCGAGACCCGGTCGCCGACCTGGTCCATGATCAGGGCGCCGGCGGAGTCGACGACGTACACGCACTGGCAGCCGGCGTCGGCCATGATCCTGGCCTGCCGCGCCAACACTTCCGGCGGCTGGGAGTGGGACATCATCAGGAACCCCACGGTCTCCAGCCCACGGTCGCGGGCCAGGCCGAAGTGCTGCACGGAGATGTCGGCCTCGGTGCAGTGGGTGGCGATGCGGCAGATCTGGGCGCCGTTGTCGGCGGACACCAGGATGTCGTCCTTGACGCCCACGCCGGGCAGCATCAGGAAGGCGATGCGAGCGCGTTTGGCCGTGGCGACGGCGGTCTTGATCAGCTCCTGCTCGGGGGTGTGGCTGAAGCCGTAGATGAACGAGGAGCCGCCGAGCCCGTCGCCATGGGTGACCTCGATGACGGGCACGCCGGCATCGTCCAGCGCCCCAACGACGTTGCGCACATCGTCGACGGTGAACTGGTGCCGCTTGGCGTGTGAGCCGTCCCGCAGCGAGGTGTCGGTGACACGGACGTCCATCGCTCAGCCCTTCGCCAGTTGCTCGCCGACGCGCGTCGCGGCGGCGGTCATGATGTCCAGATTCCCGGAGTACGGCGGGAGAAAGTCGCCGGCCCCCTCGACCTCGATGAACACGCACACGCGCGCCATGCCGCCGGTGGCCGGCGAGGGCGGGTCGAACTGGGGCTCGTCCAGCAGCCGGTAGCCGGGCACGTAGCCGGCGACCTCGGCCACCATGTCCCGAATGGACACTGCCACCAGCTCGGTGTCGGCATCCTCGGGAATGGCGCAGAAGATGGTGTCCCGCATGACCATCGGCGGATCGGCCGGATTGAGCACGATGATCGCCTTGCCCTTCTGGGCGCCGCCGATCACCTCGATGCCGTGGCTGGTGGTCCGGGTGAACTCGTCGATGTTGGCCCGGGTGCCGGGACCGGCCGACCGTGAGGACACGGTGGCGACGATTTCCGCGTAGCTGACCGGAACCGCCCGCGACACGGCCTTGACAATGGGTATTGTCGCCTGCCCGCCGCAGGTGATCAGGTTGACGTTGGGGGCGTCGAGGTGCTCACCGAGATTGACCGGTGGCACGACGTAAGGCCCGATCGCCGCCGGCGTGAGGTCGATCGCCTTGATACCGGCCTCTTCGTAGCGCGGGGCGTTGGCCCGGTGCACGGCGGCGGAGGTGGCCTCGAACACGAGATCCGGCCGCACGTCCTGAGCCAACAACCAGTCCACACCGTCGACGGAGGTCTGCAAGCCGTGTTCCCGCGCCTGGGACAGGCCTTCGCTCGACGGGTCGATGCCGACCATCCACAGTGGATCGATCAGATCGGACCGGAGCAGCTTGTGCATCAGGTCGGTGCCGATGTTGCCGGAGCCGACGATCGCGGCCGTCGCCGTCATGACAAGCCCTCCCCAGAGGTGATCGATGCGAAGTTCAGGGAAACCCGGCCGAGGCCGGTGAAGTCGGCCTGGAACCGGTCACCGGGACGGACGTCGATGGCACGGGTGCACGAGCCGGGCAGCACGATGTTGCCGGCCCGCAGCCGGACGCCGAAGTCGGCGACCTTGCGGGCCAGCCAGGCGACGGCGGTGACAGGATTGCCGAGCACGGCGTCGGATCGGCCCTCGGCGACCACTTCTCCGTTGCGCCGCAACGTGGCCTCGATCTTGCGGATGTCCAGGGCCCCCGGCGGCACCCGGGCCGCGCCGAGCACGAAGCCGGCGGAGGAGGCGTTGTCGGCGATGGTGTCGGCCAGCCCGATCTTCCAGTCGGCGATCCGGCTGTCGATCAGCTCGATCGCCGGGGCCAGCGCGGAAGTCGCCCGCAGCACGTCGTCCTCGGTGCAGCCCTCGCCCGGAAGGTCGTCGCCCAGCACAAAACCGACCTCGACCTCGACCCGCGGCTGGCAGTACCGCAGCGGCACGGACTGCCCCTCGTCCAGCGCCATGTCGTCGAGCAGATGCCCGTAGTCGGGCTCGTCGACGCCCATCATCTGCTGCATGACCAGCGACGACAGGCCGACCTTGTGCCCGAGCACAGGCCGCTCGCGGCGGCGGATGTTGAGCAGCTGGATCTCGTACGCGTCGACCACGTCGATGTCCGGCCACAGGGCGGTCAGCGGCGGGATCGGGGCCCGGTCCCGCTCCGCGGCGGACAGCCGGGCGGCCGCTTCGGCACGCTGGTCAGCGCTGAGCACCGGACCTCCTCACCGCGGCGACGTGCCGGCCGGCCCGTCGGCCCGAGTAGACGCAGTCGGCCAGGGACAGGCCGCTGACGTACGAGTTGGAGCAGATGCCGACGGCGGTGCGGCCGGCGGCGTACAGACCGGAAATGGCGGTGCCGTCGGAGGAAAGCACCTCGCCGGTGTGCTCGTCGACGACGAGGCCGCCGAGCGTGAGCATCGGGCAGGGGTAGCCGACACTGCGCTTGATCGAGACGTCGATGAGCGAGAACGGGGCCTGGCCGTCGAAATCCTTGATGGTGACGCCGGTTCGGCGGGACAGCTCGTCAAGCGAAGGCGCGGTCGTTCGGGCCCGGCCGAACAGGTAGCGGGTCTGCAACCGCTGGAACCACGTGGTCTGCGAGGGGATCTGGCGCTTGGCCTCGTCGAGCGTGGGCCCGTCGACCAGCAGCCAGCCCTTGCCCCCGTGCTGGGTGATCATCGCGTGCCCGACGGCGGCGCCGTAGCGGTGGAGGTCGCAGATCTCGTCCCCCTGCGCGTTGATCAGCTTGCCCTCCATCAACGCGCTCGGCGGCGTCACGAACCGCCAGGCCGACACGTGATCGAGCTTCGCCGTGGCGGCCCCGAGATCGGCGCCCAGGCGGATGCCGCTGCCGTCGTCGCCCAGGGTGCCGAGCGGGAGCCCACGCCGGTATGCGGGCGCGTGTTCCTTCATCATCACGGGATTGGCGACGAACCCGCCGGCGCAGAGGATCACGCCGTCGCGGGCATCGATGGTGGTCTCGACGCCGTGCCGGCTCTCGATGCGGCGGATGGACCGGTGCAGACGGCGACGCAGCGACGGCACGTACAGGCCGGGCTTGGCGGCGAGCTTGCCCAGGAACCGGTGCAGGCGGGCCGGAAACCCGGTCAGCTGCCGGCACATCACGCCGGTGACACGGCCGTTCGGGTCGGTGATCAGCCGTTGGGCGGTGGTGCGCCGCATGATCCGCACACCCCGGTCGATCGCCGCCTGCTCAAGCCGTTGGAACAGCAGCTTTCCCGAGGTGCCGTGGCCGGCGGTGCGATGTCCGCGCGGGGCCGGGTTGTCGTACAGCGTCTCGCTGCCGGAGTAGTAGAGGTAGTGCCGGTCCGTCGGGTACGACGTCTTGTACGGGCAGACGCTCGACGCGAACGGCACGCCTCGCTCCTCCAGCCACGCCAGCATGTCCGGGCTGCCGTCGCAGAAGGCCCGCAGCGTCTGCGGCGTGACGGCGTCGCCGACCTCGTGCCGGAGGTAGTCGTACATGGCGTCGGCGGTGTCGGCGATGCCGGCCTCGGCCTGCTGGGCGGTGCCGCCGCCGGCGTAGACCACGCCGCCGGACAGCGCGGTCGCCCCGCCGCCGTCGAACCGGTCGAGCACGAGCACATCCGCCCCGGCCTCGGCGGCCTCGATCGCGGCGCACGCGCCGGCCGCCCCGAACCCGATCACCACGACCCCCGCGAGCACCCGACCTCCCGAGTAGAACGTGTTTCAGTTTCTACGCCTCCAACCATAGCGTTCCAGGCGTTTGTTGTCTATAACCTGTTCTACATGCCAGAGTTCGACACCGTTGTCGTCGGCAGCGGGGCCGCCGGCATGACGGCCGCGCTGACCGCCGCCCGCCGCGGCCTGAGCACGGTCGTGCTGGAGAAGGCCGACCGGTTCGGCGGCTCGACCGCCCGCTCCGGCGGCGGCATCTGGATCCCCAACAACGAGGTCCTCGCCCGGGCCGGCGTCCACGACAGCGACGAGGACGCCCGCGCCTACCTGGCGTCGATCGTCGGCGCCGACGTGTCGGCCGAGCGGCAGCGGGCCTATCTCGACCATGGACCACGGATGTTGTCGTTCGTGCTGGCCAACAGCCCGCTGCGGCTGCGCTGGGTCGCCGGCTACAGCGACTACTACCCCGAGCGGCCCGGCGGACGGCCACGAGGCCGGTCGGTGGAGCCGCGCCCGTTCGACGCCAACCTGCTCGGCGACGACCGTCGGCTGCTGGCCAAGCCGTACGTGCCGAGTCCGCTGCCGATCACCGCCGCCGACTACAAGTGGCTCACGCTGATCGCCCGCAACGTGCGCGGACCGGCGCGGGCGGCCCGGGTCGGCGTCCGCGGGATCATCGGCCGACTGCGCGGACAGCGGTTGTTGACGATGGGGCAAGCGCTTGCGGCCGGGCTGCGGGTCGGCCTGAGTCGGGCCGGCGTGGAGGTCCACCTCGACACGCCGCTGGTTTCCCTGCTGACGGAGGGCGATCGTGTCGTCGGCGTGGTCACGCCCACCGGCGAGTACCGAGCCCGGTACGGCGTGCTGATCGCCTCCGGCGGGTTCGAGCGCAACGAGGCGATGCGGTCGAAGTGGCAGGACATCGGCATCGACTGGACGGTCGGCGCGCCCAGCAACGAGGGCGACGGCATCCTGGCCGGCCAGGAGCTCGGGGCCGACGTCGCCCTGATGGACGACGCATGGTGGGGTCCGTCGATCCCGCTCAGCGGCGGCCCGTACTTCTGCCTGTCGGAGCGGACCCTGCCCGGCTGCATCCTGGTCAACGGCGAGGGAAGGCGCTTCGTCAACGAGGCCGCACCGTACGTCGACGCCGTGCATGCCATGCGGGACACGGGAAGCGTGCCGGCCTGGCTGATCGCCGACCAGCGCTACCGTGACCGCTACATCTTCGCCGGCGTGCCGCCGCGACGGCCGTTGCCCGGCCGCTGGCATAAGTGCGGGGCCGTGCACAAGGCACAGACGTTGGCGGAGCTGGCTTCGGCCATCGGCGCGCCGGCTGAGGCCTTGCAGGACACGGTCTCCACGTTCAACGGCTACGCCAGAACCGGCAAGGACCAGGACTTCGGGCGGGGTGACAGCGCCTACGACCACTACTACGGGGATCCTCGCGTGCGCCCCAATCCCAGCCTCGCCGAGCTGGTCAAGCCGCCGTTCTACGCGGTGCGGATCGTGCCCGGCGACCTCGGCACCAAGGGCGGCCTGTGCACCGATGTCGACGGCCGCGTGCTGCGCCCGGACGGCACGGCCATCCCCGGCCTGTACGCCGCCGGCAACGCCAGCGCGTCGGTGATGGGCCACACCTACGCCGGCCCCGGGGCGACCATCGGCCCCGCGATGACCTTCGGTTACCTTGCGGCGCTGGCGATGTCCGCGGTGAAGGAGCAGCCCGGTGTCCATTGATCCCGAGATCGCCGTCGGCGCCTCCCTCGGCGTACGCGAGTTCGAGTGGGCGGCGTCGGACGTGATCCTTTACCACCTGGCCTTGGGCGCCACCGAGCTGAAGTACGCCTTCGAGCCCCAGCTCACCGTGCTGCCGACGTTCGGGATCGTCGCGCCGACGTTCCACGTGACCGAGCCGCCGGCGGTGGTGTTCCCCGGCATCGACATCGACCTGGCCGACACCCTGCACGGCTCGCAGCAGATCACCGTGCACGCCCCGCTGCCCACCAGCGGCAAAGCCCGGGCCACCGGCCGGATCGCCGACGTGTACGACAAGGGCTCCGCCGCCGTGATCGTCACCGAGTACGAGGTCGCCGATCTCGACGGCACTCCGCTCTACACCATGCGCTCGGAGATCTTCGCCCGCGGCCACGGCGGCTTCGGCGGCAACCGCGGCCCGTCGGCCAGGTCCACCCTTCCCGACGGCCCGCCCGATGCCGTCCTGGTCACGCAAACGCTTCCGCAGCAGGCATTGTGGTACCAGCTGTGCGGCGACCGGAACCCGCTGCACGTCGATCCGGAGTTCGCCGCCCGGGCCGGCTTCCCGCGCCCGATCCTGCACGGCCTGTGCACCTACGGCATGGTGTACAAGTCCATTGTGGACCATCTCGGCTCGGCTGTGCCGGAGTTCCAGGCCCGCTTCGCCGGTGTGGTCCTCCCCGGCGACACACTCAGTACAAGGCTGTGGAACGACAGGTTCGAGACCTCCGTGGCGGACCGTCCCGTGCTCACGGGGGGCTACAACATCGCTTAGCGTGCGCCTGTCTCGTGCATTCCGAACACGAAATCCGCGGTGTCCGACCGATCGGGACGTGTTGTCGCCCGTTCCGAACGATTCCCTCGGCGGCCTCCGCATCGCACTCCGCCGGCTGGTACCCGTGAAAGCGGACCAAGCCGTTGGAGGAGCAGATGCGTGGGCAGGACGTCGTGGCGGAGCAAGCCACCTGGGATCTGTTGACCGGTCCTACCTTCTGGGACTTCTGGCTGGGGCTGGCGGTCGGGTTGTGCCACGTGTCGTCGGTGCCGCATCTGGCCGCCGCCTTCGGCTCCACGGGCGAGTTCGGGTCGGATCCCAATCGCCGCAGCAAGCAGGCGCTGCGGATGCTGCTCACCGTCGCCCGCCTGGGCACCGAGCACCCGACGACGCGAGCCGCGCTGAGCCGGATGAACCAGGGTCACCGCCATGTCCGGCTCTCCCGGGACGACGTCGGCTACGGGCTGGCGGTGGTGGCCGAGTTCCCCATGTGGTGGGCCGAGAACTTCGGCCGCCGCCCGTGGTCGGACCGGGAGGTCGCGGCCACTGTTGTCTTCTACACCCGGCTGGGCCATCACATGGGCCTGCGCGGTCTTCCCGGCGATCGGGCCGGGCTGCAACGCCTGATCGTGGATTACGAGCGCGAGCACCAGGCCTTCTCGACGGTCGGCGCGCGACTCGTCGGCGCTCAGCTGGCCGACGTGATCGGCGGCAACGGCGTGCTGCGGGCGCTGGGCCGCGCCGGCCTGGCCGCCGCCCTCGACGACAGCACCCGTGTCGCCGTCGGCCTGCCGTCGCTGGGCCCGACAACATCTGTTGTCGGACGTGGCGCACTCCGCCTGCTCAGCCGGGTCATGTCTCGCCGCAGGCCGAACCTGCCGGCCCTCGACGTCCCGCGCGAGGTCGCTATCGCAGTGCCGTGAGCAGCACGGACAGGTCGTCCCCGTGCCTGGCCTTGGCGTGGCCGGGACGTGGGTCCAGCGGCTGCCGGAACACCTCGACCGGCACCGACTCCAGGCCGAGGCGTAGCGCGACGCGCGACCATGGCCGTGGGGAGGTGGACCGGCATCACCGGTCCCGCGTCAGGACAAGGCCGCTGGTGGGGACGCCGGTGCCGGCGGTGACAACGACGTTCTCCACGCCGCGGACCTGGTTCACGGAGCTGCCCCGGATCTGGCGGACCGCCTCGGCGATGCCGTTCATGCCGTGAATGTACGCCTCGCCGAGCTGGCCGCCGTGGGGATTGAGGGGCAGGGTGCCGGTGAGCCCGATCCGGCCGTCGGCGATGAACTCCTTGGCCTCGCCGCGACCGCAGAAACCCAGCTCCTCCAACTGGATCAGCACGTACGGCGTGAAGTGGTCGTACAGCACGGCGACGTCGATCTCGTCGGGCCCGAAGCCGGCCTGGCGCCATAGCTGCCGCCCGACCAGGCCCATCTCCGGCAGCCGGGCGATATCGTCCCGGTAGTAGCTGCTCATCACGTACTGGTCGGAGGAACTTCCTTGCGCCGAGGCGGAAACGACGGCGGCGGGTTGGGCAAGGTCGCGTGCTCGCGCCACGGACGTGACGACGATGGCGACGGCCCCGTCGCTCTCCTGGCAGCAGTCGAGCAGGTGCAGCGGCTCGGTGATCCACCGCGAGGACTGGTGATCGGCCAAGGTGATCGGCCGGCCGTGGAACCACGCATTAGGGTTGGTGGCGGCGTGTTCGCGCATCGTCACGGCGACGCGGCCGAAATCCTCGCTGGTGGCGCCGAATTCGTGCATGTAGCGCCGGGCGACCATCGCCACGGTCGAGGCGGGAGTGCCCAGGCCCATGGGGTAGGACCAGCTGTTGTCCACTCCGGACGATGTCGGCATGGTGGCCGCGGCGGTGGCGAACTGGCCGAACCGGTGGCCGGAGCGCTCGTTGAAGGCCCGGTAGCACACCACGACCTCGGCGGTTCCGGTCGCGACGGCCATCGCCGCCTGCTGCACGGTCGCGCAGGCCGCGCCGCCGCCGTAGTTGATGCGGCTGAAAAACGTCAGCTCGGGGACGCCGAGTTCCCGCGCCACGGCGATCTCGGCGTTGCTGTCCATGGTGAAGGACACCAGCCCGTCCACATCGGACGGCTTGAGCCCGGCATCGGCCAGCGCCGCCGTCACGGCCTCCACGGCCAGCCGGAGCTCGCTGCGGCCGGAGTCCTTGGAGAACTCCGTCGCCCCGATGCCGGCGATCGCGGCGGTCATGGCAGCACCACCTTGACCGTGCCGGTGACGTGGTCGCCGAGGCTGTTGCGGCCGACGACCCGCACGGTCGCCTCGGATCCCTCCCGCGCGGTGATCTCCCCGCTCAGGGTCAGCGTTTCCCCGGCGTAACAAGGAACTCCGAGCTTGATCGACACGTTGCGGACGAAGGCGTCCGGGCCCGCCCAGTCGGTGACGAACCGCTGCACCAGGCCGGTGGTGGTGAGGATGTTGAGGAAGATGTCCTTCGATCCCCGCTGCACGGCCTTGTCCCGGTCGTGGTGCACGTCCTGGAAGTCCCGCGTCGCCAACGCCGTGCTGATCACGAACGTCGGCGTGACGTCGATGGCGAGTTCCGGCAGTGTTGGCCATCCTCCTGGCGGGGTCATCGAACCTCCCACGCCGGCAGGGCGAACTCGCCCGAGGGCACGAACCGCACCCGCACCGGCAGCCCGACCTTGACCTGCTCCGGGTCGACGTCCAGCAGCTCGCCGAGCATACGAACGCCCTCCTCCAACTCGACCAGGGCGATCACGAACGGCGTCTGCTTGCCGGGCACCTGCGGATGGTGGTGCACGACGTAGCTGTACACCTCGCCCAGCCCGCTGGAGACGATGTGCGTGGGGTCAAGTGCGTTGCAGCGCGGGCACATCGGGCCCGGCGGATGCCTCAGAGCACCACAGGCCGCGCATTTCTGGATCCTCAGCTCGCCCAGTTTGGTGCCGTCCCAGAAGAACGCCGTGTCGCGGCTGACCATCGGCGGCACGGAGGCCTGCGTCGCCGGCTTCGGCTTGAACTTCAGGACCCGGAACATCATCTCGCCCACCGGCTCGTCGCCGGACCACCAGGTGCTACGCGTCGTGACGAACCAGCCCTCGCCCAGCGCCGTCTGCTTCGGGCCGACGACCTCTTCCAGCCGGCTCGTCACCGCCAGTCGCTCCCCCGGCTTCAGGTGCCGGTGGTAGGTCTGCTCGCTGTTGGTGGCCACCACGGAGGTGTAGCCGGTGGCGTCGAGGATCTCCACCATCCCGCCCAGCGGGTCGTCCTCGCTGCGCTCCGGGTGCAGGCCGCCCATGGTCCACACCTGGATCATCGCCGGCGGCGCGACTGCCGGGTAGGCGGGGTTGCGGTCCCCCAGCGCCTCGGTCCAGTTGTTGATCATCGGCTCGTTGACGGGATCCCGGGCCGGCCGTGGTGTGCACTCGCCGGCCGCGCGGAGTCTGTCGGCCACGGCGGTGATGCGGTCGGCGGCGGATGTCTCTGCGCTTGACCCACTCGTGGCGCTCATCGTGGCACCCTCGGCAGGCCCAGTCCGGCGGTGGCGATCAGTTCCCGCTGCACCTCGTCCACGCCGCCTCCGAAGGTCAGCACCAGGTTGCGTTTGGCCTGCACGTCCAGCCAGCGCACCAGTTCCGCGGTGTCCCGGTCGGCCGGGTCGCCGTGCCGGCCGACGATCTCCTCCAGCTCGGCGGTGATCGTCTGGGTGCGGCCGGAGGCGAAGACCTTGGTCGCCGAGGCGTCGGCCACGCGGTCCAGGCCGGTGGATGCCGAGCCGGCGACCTGCCAGTTCAGCAGCTCATTGACCCGAACGGTGGCTCTGACCCGGGCCAGCGTGGTGGCAACGTCCACATGGGACAGCAGGTCGTGCTTGGCCGCCCACTCGTGCACGCGGTCGTGCAGCGCGGCCATCCGGCCGGCCGGGCCCAGCATGACGCGCTCGTGGTTGAGCTGGGTGGTGATCAGGCGCCAGCCGGCGTTCTCGGTGCCGACGAGCCGGGTCAAAGGAACGCGGACATCGTTGTAGTAGCTGGCGTTCACGTGGTGCGCGCCGTCGCAGGTGATGATCGGCGTCCACGAGTAGCCGGGATCGGTGGTGTCGACGATCAGGATGGAGATGCCCTTGTGCTTGGGGGCGTCCGGATCGGTGCGGCAGGCCAGCCAGATGAAGTCGGCGTCGTGGGCGCCGGTGGTGAAGATCTTCTGCCCGTTGACGACGTAGTGGTCGCCGTCGCGAACCGCCTTGGTCCGCAGCGAGGCCAGATCGGTGCCGGCGGCGGGCTCCGTGTAGCCGATGGCGAAGTGCAGGTCCCCGGACAGTATTCGGGGCAGGAAATAGGACTTCTGCTCGTCGGTGCCGAACGACTGCAGCGTGGGGCCGACGGTCTGCAGCGTCACGTACGGCAGCGGCACATCGGCCCGCGCGGCCTCGTTGACGAAGATCTGCTGCTCGATCTCGCCGAAGCCGTGGCCGCCGTACTCGACCGGCCAGCCGACGCCGAGCCAGCCGTCACGGCCCATGCGCTTGACCACCTCGCGGTAGATCTCGCCGTGCCGGGCGGTCAGCATGGTGTCGCGTTCGGACGGTGTGAGCAGCCCGGAGAAGTAGGCGCGCAGCTCGTCGCGGAGTTTGCGTTGCGCGGCGGTCAGTTCGATGTGCACAGCGCCTCCAGACGATGCCGTGCGCCGCCGATCGAGCGCACCAGGTCCTTGGCGAGCGAGTAGTAGCGGTGCAGCGGGTACGTGACGTCGAGGCCGAGGCCGCCGTGCAGGTGGTGGCAGGTTCTGATGGCCGGCAACAACTCCTCGGCCAGCCAGTGCGCCGCTATGTCCACATCGGACTCGGCGTCCAGTCCCTCGGCCAGCCGCCAGCACGCCGACCAGGTGGCCAGGTGCAGGGTTCGGGCCGAGATGTAGATGTCGGCGATCTGCTGCGCGACGGCCTGGAAGGCAGCCAGCGGCCGGCCGAACTGCTCGCGGGTGGCGACGTGTTTCCTGGTGAGCTCCAGCGCCGCCGCGAGCAGGCCGTCGGCCGTGGCGCAGGCCCCGGCCAGGGCCAGCCGGTGCAGGTCGGCCAGCCCGTCGAAGGTCCGCTCGTAGGGCGCGTCCACCAGATGCAGGCTGAACTCGGGGAAACCGCTGGAAGTGGGGGCGGGATTTAGCGTGACACCGGGCGAAGCCGGGTCGACGAGTGCGACGGCGGAACCCTCGTCGGTCGACACGGGCACGAGGATCCGGTGCGCCCCGACGGCGTCCGGCACCCCGATCTTCACCCCGTTGATCACGCCGCCAGCGGCCCGCGTGCGCGGCCGTGACGTCATGGGGTCGGACGGTTCGTGCAACGCGGCGGTGACGCGGGCGCCGTCCGGCACCTCGATGCCGTGCCGGGCCAGCGGCAGCACGCCGAGCGCGAGCCCGGGCAGCGACGTCGCCGCCCGGCCGGCCTCGGTCAGCACCACCATCGCGCTGAGCACGTCCATGTCGGCGGTGACCAGCGTGGGCCAGGCGGCGGAAGGGGCGTCGCGGAACACCTCGGCCGCCACCTCGCGAAGGGTGATCCGCGTGTCGTCGAGCGTGAAGTCCACCCGCACCCCCTAAACTGGAACGTGTTCTAGTTCTAGCGCAAGGTCACGCCCTGGGCAAGCCCAGCAAGCGCTCTCCCGCCAGCGTGAGCAGCACCTGCTCGGTGCCGCCGGCGATGCTCAGGCACCGCGTGAGCAGGAACTCGCGGCTGTGCCCGCCGGTGATGGCGCCCAGCGGCCCGTCGAGATCCAGTGCCGTCTCGGCCACGTTCTGCCGGTGCCGGACCCCGACCAGCTTGCGCACGCTGGAGGCCGCGCCCGGGTCGAGATCAGCCAGCCGCTGCAGCGTCGCGCGCAGCTCCAGCAGCGACAGGGCCAGCCCGTCGGCGACCAGCGCTCCCACCCGTTCGCTCGGCTCGGCAGCGGCCAGAACACGTTCCACTTCCTCGCCGATGGACGAGCCGCCGCTCATCGCCACCCGCTCGTTGGCCAGGGTGGTGCGGGCCAGCTTCCAGCCGCCGTCGACCGCGCCGACCACGTGCTCGTCGGGCACGACCACGCCGTCCAGGAAGACCTCGTTGAACACGGCGTCCCCGGTGATCTCCCGCAGCGGCCGGATGTCGATGCCGGGCGTGCGCATGTCGACCAGGAAGTACGTGATGCCACGATGTTTGGGCACGTCGGGGTTGGTGCGGGCGAGACAGATCGCCCAGTCGGCCTCGCGGGCCAGCGAGGTCCACACCTTCTGCCCGGTGATCTTCCAGCCGCCGTCGACCCGCTCGGCCTTGGTGCGCAGCGAGGCCAGGTCGGAGCCCGCGCCGGGCTCGCTGAACAGCTGGCACCAGGTGATCTCGCCGCGCAGCGTCGGGCCGGCGAACCGCTCGCGCTGCGCCTCGGCGCCGTGGGCCAGGATCGTCGGCACCGCCCACCAGCCGATGACCAGGTCGGGCCGCTGCACGCCGGCCTTGTCGAGCTCCTCGTCGATGATCAGCTGCTCGGTCGGGCCGGCGTCGAGGCCGAACGGCCGCGGCCAGTGCGGGGCCAGCAAGCCGCTGTCCGCCAGCTGTTTGCGCTGGTCATCGGCATCGACGACGGTCTGGACGAGGCTGCGGATCTCGGTGCGGTCGGCGTCGATCGTCACGCCGAGAGTGCGGCGGCCGCCGGCCTTGGCCAGTTCGGCGACGCGGCGACGCCAGCGTGCGGTGCCGCCCAGCAGCTGCCGGGTGGAGACCGCGCGGCGAAGGTAGCGGTGGGCGTCGTGCTCCCAGGTGAAGCCGATGCCGCCGAGCACCTGAATGCAGTCCTTGGCGTTCTCCACCGCGGCGTCGATGGCGATCGCGGCGGCCGTCGCGGCGGCCAGCGGGAACTCGCCAGGTTCCTGGTCGTAGGCGCGGGCGGCGTCCCAGGCCACCGCGGCGGCCCGTTCGGACCGGCACAGCATCTCGACGCAGAGGTGTTTGACCGCCTGGAAAGCGCCGATGGGCTGGCCGAACTGGGTGCGCACCTTGGCGTAGTCGACCGCCGTGCGCAGGCACCAGTCGGCGATGCCGGCGGCCTCGGCGGCGGCCAGCGTGGCCAGGATGTCGTCCACCGGCAACGGTCCCAGCCGCTGATCGTCAGCGATCGGGCCTACCTGCGGAAACCCGAGTCCCCGGCCCAGATCCACCGGGTCGGCCGGGTCGACCACGGCATCGACCAGCGCCCACTCGTCACCGTCCCGGACCAGCATGGACCCGGACTCACCGAGGGCCAGCGGTCCACAGTGGACGGCGACGGCGACGCTGCCGTCGGCGATGCCGGGCAGCAGCTTGGCGGCCAGCGGATGGTCGGGGACCCTGGCCAGGGCGATCGCGGCGGTCAGCGTGGGCAGGACGGGACCGGGTGCCAGCAGCTCGGCCGCCGCCTCGACGGCCACGGCCAGGTCGGCGACCGGGTTGCCGAGGCCGCCGACGGCCTCGGGCAGGGCCAGTCCGAACAGCCCGAGCGTGGCCAGGTCGGACCACGCCGGGCCGGCCCGGAGCACGGCCTCGCGCAGCTGTCGTCCACTGTCATCGATGACCATCGACATCGGCCGATAATAGAACGTGTTTCAGTTGCCCGGACTGCTCCAGCCGGGCGACGGGCGTCCGAGTGAGGTTCCCGGCCAGGCCCTACCGGTGTGACGTGCGCATAACGTGAAAATGAAACACGTTCCGATCGTGTAAGTTGACCCTGACAACGACCACAGCAGGGGGCTTGGATGGCTGCGACGCCACGCCAGATCGCCGAGGAGGAACTCGGCTCGTCGGCCCAGCGGGACCGGCGGCGGCGGATCATCGACGCGACGATCGCGCTGGCCTCCAAGGGCGGCTTCGAGGCCGTCCAGATGCGGGCCGTGGCCGAGCGGGCCGACGTCGCGCTGGGCACGCTGTACCGGTACTTCCCGTCCAAGATCCACCTGTTGGTGTCGGGCCTCGGCGCGCAGCTGGACCGCGCGCTGGACCGCATGCAGCGCGCGCCGATCCCGGGCGAGACCCGCGGCGAGCGCATGCTCTACGTGCTGAGCCGGATCACCCGCAACATGCAGCGGGATCCGCACCTGGCCGAGGCCATGACCCGCGCGTTCATGTTCGCCGACACCTCCGCCGCGGCCGAGGTGGACTTGGTGGCGCGGCAGATCGAGGAGCTGTTCACGCTCGCGCTGGGCAAGGAGGAGCCGTCCGAGGAGGACAAGGCCATCGCCCGCGTGATCGGCGACGTGTGGCTGTCCAACCTCGTGGCCTGGGTGACCCGGCGGGCCTCGGCCACCGACGTCACCAACCGGCTCGAACTGACGGTGCGGCTGCTCATGCGGGACTAGTTCCGCTATCTGGCACAATCGCGGTACCTGTGCCGGAATGAGGTACTCGGATGTCCACCGCCCTGACCGCGCTGCACGTGCTGGACGAGGTCTCCAAGCGCCAGCCGGTCGGCGTCACCGCCATCGCCGACCACCTGGCGCTGCCCAAGAGCTCGGCCCAGCGGGCGCTCAAGGCCCTGGAGGCCGCCGGCTGGATCCGTCAGGCCGGTGGCCGGAGCAAAGGCTGGGTGCTGACCACCAAGGCCATCGACGTCGCCCAGCGTGTCACCGCCGACGTCGGCCTGCGCGACGCCGCCCGCGACGCGCTCATCGAACTACGCGACGCCACCGGCGAATCCGCGCACCTCACCGTGCGCGAGGGCCGTGACGTCGTGATCATCGACGTCGTCGAGACCGTGAACGCCACGCGCATCTACATCCCCCTCGGCACCCGCTCTCCCTTGCACGCCACCGCGACCGGCAAGGTGTTGCTGGCGTACATGGACGAGCCGCAGCGGGCCAAGATCCTCGCCGCCGGCCTGACCCAGCTGACCGGCACCACCGTCACCGACGTCGATCAGCTGGAGGCCGAGTTCCGTCGGATCCGCGTGGACGGACACTGCTCGGTGGTCCGCGGCGAACTACGGGACGACATCGGATCCTTTGCCGCGCCGGTGTTCTCCCGGGCGGGGGTGATCCTCGGGGCGGTGAGCGTTTTCGTGCCGATGTACCGGGTTCCCGATGACGGCACGGAGATCTGCCGGCACCTCAAGGCCGCGGCGACCGCGATCTCGGCCCGGCTCTAGCCGTTGCCGCCGTCGATCGTGAGCACGGTTCCGTTGGTGTAGGCCGACAACGGGGACACCAGGAACGCGGCGGCGTTGGCGATCTCCGCCGGGCTGGCCGACCGGCCGAACGGCAGCTCGCTGGTCAGCTCCAGCCAGCGCTCGGCGTCGCCCAGCTCCGTGGCCGCGCGGGTCCGGAGCAGCACCTCCTGGCGTTCGGTCAGCGTGCCGCCGGGATTGATGCCCACGAGGCGAACCCCGTCCCGCCAGGAGTTCTTGGCCGCGGCCTTGGTGAACGCCACCAGCGCCGAGTTGCCGACGGCGCCGGCGAGGTAGCCGGCCGGCAGGATTTCGCTGGCCACGCCGATGATGTTGAGGATCACGCCGTGGCCGGAGCGGGCCAGTGCCGGATACAGGCCCTGGCTGAGGAAGAGGAACCCGTACACCTTGAGGTCCCAGGCCTCGCGCCAGACGCCCTCGTGCACGTCGAGCAGGCCGCCGCCCGGGATCGCGCCGGCGTTGTTGACCAGGATGTCCACATCCTGCGCGTGCTGCACCACCGCTTGGCGGCCCTCGGGGGTGGACAGGTCGGCGGTGATCACCTCGACCTTGACGCCGTACCGGTCGCGCAGGGCCTGGGCGTGCGGCGGCGAGGTCCTGGACACCAGCACCAGGTTGACGCCCTCGGCCGCGAGCACGTCGGCGATCGCCGCCCCGATGCCCTTGCTCGCGCCCGTCACGACCGCGCGCCGTCCGGCCAGCTGTAGGTCCATGGTTGCCGCTCCTTTGTGCCGCTATCCGGCACAAACCGAGAACTCGTGCCGCTATGAGATCCAACCTAGGGTCTTGTTCGCGGCTCGTCAAACAAAGACAGATTTCCCCGCGCGGCAGGAGATCCGGGTCGGGGAACCAGCTAGCGTCGACGGGGTGACCCGCACCCTGCTCCGCGACGCCGCCCACCTCGACGTCAGCACGGGCGAGATCCGACGCGGGGACGTGTTCCTGGACGGCGAGCGCATCGCCGCCGGCCTCGACGACGTGGACGAGACGGTCGACTGCCGGGGATCCCTGCTGGTGCCCGGCTTCATCGACTGCCACACCCACGTCGCCCTCACGACCGCGCTGTCCGGCGACTCCATCGACCTGCCCCGCTCCACCCGGCAGCTGTCGGCCGTCCCCGTCCTGCGCACCCTGCTGAACCTCGGCATCACCACCGTCCGCGACGCCTGGGGCGCCGATGCCGGCCTGCGGCACGCCGTCGAGGCCGGCTGGATCGACGGGCCGCAGCTGCTGATCTCGCTGCGTCAGGTCGGCACCACCGGCGGCATCGGCGACCACTGGACCCCGTCCACCGGCCCGCTCGACCTGCTCGGCGATCCGTCGATGCCCGACCCCGTGTTCGACGGTCCCGACGACGCCCGGGCCGCCGTCCGCCGGATGGTCCGGGCCGGCGCGGACTGGATCAAGGCCGCGATCACCGGCTCCATCGCCGCCGGCACCGGCGTGCACGACGTGCAGTTCACCCCCGACGAGATGCGGGCCCTGGTCGAGGAAGGCTCCGCCCGCGGCCGGGACGTCATGGTCCACGCCCATGGCGCCCGCGGCGCGGAACTCGCCGCCCGCTGCGGCGCCCGCAGCATCGAGCACGGCGTCTACCTGGACGAAGCCGCCGTCACGGCGATGGCCGCCAACGACACCTTTTACGTGCCAACGCTTTCCTGCTCCGGCATCCCCGAACACCTCCGCTCCGTCCGGCTGGCGCTCGACGCCGGCGTGCCGATCGCCATGGGCACCGACAACCCCGTCACCCCGCACGCGGACGCGCTGCGGGAGCTCTCCCTGCTCTCCGACGCCGGCCTCGGCCCCGTCGGCGCGATCCGGGCCGCAACCCTCGACGCCGCCCGCCTACTCCGCCTCGACCACGACCGCGGCGAGATCGCCGTCGGAAAACGGGCCGACGTCGTCCTGCTCGACGACGAGGACGTCAACGTCAAGGCCCGGGTCAAAGCCGTGTGGCGCAACGGAAAGAGGCACCTCTGACGGGCAGGCTGACGGTCAGGCCAGTATGCGACGGGCCACGTCGGCGACGGCGGCGCGGAGGCCGGACAGGTCGTGGTCGAGGAGGAGGCCGTCACGCTTGACGACGCGGCCGTCGACCAGGACGGTGCGCACGTCGGAGACGCCGGCGGTGGCCACGATGCCGCCGGCGACGAGGTCCGGCGGGAGGTGGCCGAAGCCGTCCACCAGCACGATGTCGGCGCGCTTGCCGACCTGGAGCGAACCGACGACGTCGCCGAGGCCGATGGCCCGGGCGCCGTCGGAGCTGGCGGCGCGGAGCAGCGGACCGGCGGCCAAGGGGAGGCCGCGAAGGCGTTCCAACCACAGCGCGGCGCGCATCTGCTCGAACATGTCGGCGGAGGAGTTGATCACGACGTCGACGCCGAGGGCGGGCGCGCCGCCGGCCGAGAGAAAGCGGCCGAAGACTGGCGCGCCGTGGCCCATCATCGACTCCACGGGCGGCGTGGCAGTCAAGCCGCAGCCGGCGTCGACGAGCATCCGCAGCTCGTCGTCGGTCGCGGCGTTGCCGTGCACGAAGTGCAGATCGGGCCCCAGCAACCCCGCGTCGGCCAGCCGGGCGACCGCGCCGGCCTCGGTGATGTGCATGGTGGTGACCATGCCCAGCGACCGGGCGACCGCGATGTCCCGGGCATTGTCCTCAAGGGACAGCATCGGCCCGAACGAAGCGACCGCCCCGGTGACGAGCCCGGCCGCGGCGTAGCGCTGGGCCTCCAAAGACGAAACCCCGTGCACGGCCCGAATCCCGGACGCGAGCAACGCCTCCGCCTCGGCCTCGACCGCGCTGCCGTGGCCCCAGTCCAGCACGGTGGTCACGCCGGCGTTCAGCGCCTCGACTGCACCGAGCAACACGGCGGCCCGGACCTCCGCCGGCGATAGAACCAGCCGGGGCAGCACCTCGGCCATGAACACCCCCAGCGACAGGTCGGCCCCGCTGCCCCGCATCGGCGCCTGCACGAGGTGCCGATGGGTGTCCACGAAGCCCGGCAGCACGACCAGGCCATCGGCGTCGATCGCCTCCGGGGCCGAGAACGAGCCGATCCCCGCGATAACCCCGTCCGAGACCAGCACATCGGCCACACCGACACCGGGCACGTGCCCGCCCTTGATCACCAGCATCGCCAACTCCTCACTAGAAAGCTTTACATAAAGCTATAGCGAAAGCTTTCTACCCGCAAGCTAGCCTGGACGCCATGCGGGACTTGGTCGACGGCATCCTCGACGCCTGGCGCGGACAGCTGCCGGAGATCGCGGGCATCGAGCTGGAGCTGTCCAAGCGCGCGGCCCGGCTGCACACGCTGCTGTCCGAGGCGGCCGGCGGCCAGCTGGCCCGGTTCGGCCTGACCAAGGCCGAGTACGACGTGCTGGCGGTGCTGCGCTCCAGCGGCCAACCGCACCGGCTGCGCCCGACCGACCTGACGGCCCGGCTGCTGCTGTCCTCCGGCGGCACCAGCAACGTGCTGCGACGGCTGGTGGCCGAGGGCCTGGTAACCCGCGAGGCCGACCCGGACGACGCCCGCAGCAGCTGGGTGCAGCTCACCCCGACCGGCGTGGACACCGCCGACGCCGCCGTGCTGGCCAGCACCGAGGCCCAGCGCAGGCTGCTGGCCACCGTGCCGGCGGACACCGCCCGCGCCGCCGCCGACGTGCTGCGCGAGGTCCTGGTGGCGCTCGGCGACAGACCCGTCTGACCGGCACCCCGAATCCACCCGACCACGACGACAGGGCACGATCAACTCATCATGACGCTCACCGATCAGCTGCCCGGCGACAACGACCCGGACGCGCTCTACGAGGCCTTTTCCGCCTGGGCCGACGGGCAGGGCCTGTCGCTCTACCCGCACCAGCAGGAGGCGCTGATCGAGGTCGTCTCCGGCTCGAACGTCATCCTGAGCACGCCGACCGGCTCGGGCAAGAGCCTGGTGGCGGCGGGGGCCCACTTCGCGGCGCTGGCAGGAGGGATCAGGACGTTCTACACGGCGCCGATCAAGGCGCTGGTGTCGGAGAAGTTCTTCGCGCTGTGCGACACGTTCGGCGCGGACAAGGTGGGCATGCTCACCGGCGACGCCAGCGTGAACGAGACGGCGCCGATCATCTGCTGCACGGCGGAGATCCTGGCCAACATCGCCCTGCGCGACGGCGCGGACGCCGATGTGGGCCAGGTCGTGATGGACGAGTTCCACTTCTACTCGGAGCCGGACCGCGGCTGGGCCTGGCAGGTGCCGCTGCTGGAGCTGCCGAAGGCGCAGTTCGTGCTGATGTCGGCCACGCTGGGCGATGTCACGAGGTTCGAGAAGGACCTCACCCGCCGCACCGGGCGCAGCACGGCGGTGGTCAAGAACGCGGAACGTCCGGTGCCGCTGCACTTCAGCTTCGTGCTGACGCCGTTGCAGGAGACGCTGGAGGAGCTGCTCCAGACCAAGCAGGCGCCGGTCTACGTCGTGCACTTCACGCAGGCGTCGGCGATCGAACGCGCGCAGGCGCTGATGAGCATCAACGTCTCGACGCGGGCCGAGAAGGACGCGATCGCCGAGCTGATCGGACGGTTCCGGTTCAGCTCGGGCTTCGGCAAGACGCTGTCCCGGCTGGTCCGGCACGGCATCGGCGTGCACCACGCGGGCATGCTGCCCAAGTACCGGCGGCTGGTGGAGCGGCTGGCCCAGGCCGGCCTGCTGAAGATCATCTGCGGCACGGACACCCTCGGCGTCGGCATCAACGTGCCGATCCGCACGGTGCTGTTCACCGCGCTGTCCAAGTACGACGGCGTGCGCACCCGGCACCTCAAGGCCCGCGAGTTCCACCAGATCGCCGGCCGGGCCGGCCGCGCCGGCTACGACACCGTGGGCATGGTCGTGGTGCAGGCTCCCGAGCACGTCGTGGAGAACGAGAAGGCGCTGGCCAAGGCGGGCGACGACCCCAAGAAGCGGCGCAAGGTGGTGCGCAAGAAGCCGCCGGAGGGCTTCGTGTCCTGGGGCGAGGCGACCTTCACCCGGCTGGTCGAGGCCGAGCCCGAGCCGCTGACCTCCAGCTTCCAGGTCAGCCACTCGATGCTGCTCAACGTGATCGGCCGGCCGGGCGACGCGTTCAAGGCCATGCGGCACCTGCTGGAGGACAACCACGAGGAGCGCCGCTCGCAGATCCGGCTGATCCGGCGGGCCATCGCGATGTACAAGGGTCTGCTGGCGGCCGGCGTGGTGGAGAAGCTGGACGAGCCGGACGAGCTGGGCCGCACCATCCGGGTCACCGTCGACCTCCAGCTGAACTTCGCGCTCAACCAGCCGCTGTCACCGCTGGCCCTGGCCGCGGTGGACCTGCTGGACCGCGAGTCGCCGACGTACGCGCTGGACACGGTGTCGATCATCGAGGCGACGCTGGACGACCCGAGGCAGGTGCTGTCGGCGCAGCAGTTCAAGGCGCGCGGCGACGCCGTGAACGCGATGAAGGCCGAGGGCATCGAGTACGACGAGCGGATGGCGCTGCTGGAGGAGGTCACCTACCCGAAGCCGCTGGAGGAGCTGCTCAACGCCGCGTACGACGCGTACCGGCGCGGCCACCCGTGGGTGCTCGACCACCACCTCTCACCCAAGGCCGTGGTCCGCGACATGTTCGAGCGGGCCATGACCTTCACCGAGTACATCGGCTTCTACCAGCTGGCCCGGTCCGAGGGCCTGGTGCTGCGGTACCTGGCCGACGCGTTCAAGGCGCTGCGCCAGACCGTGCCGGACGAGGCCAAGACCGAGGAGCTCACCGACCTGGTGGAGTGGCTGGGCGAGCTGGTCCGGCAGGTCGACTCCAGCCTGATCGACGAGTGGGAGAAGCTGGCCAACCCCACCGACGAGCAGGTCGAGCAGCCCCTGGACGAGCGGCCACCGGCCGTCACCACCAACGAGCGGGCGTTCCGGGTGCTGGTGCGCAACGCCCTGTTCCGCCGGGTCGAGCTGGCCGCGCTGCGGCGCTACGACCTGCTGGGCGAGATGGACGCCGAGTACGGCTGGGACACGATCGCCTGGCGGGACGCGATGGAGCCGTACTTCGAGGAGTACGACCGGCTCGGCACCGGGCCCAACGCCCGCGGCCCGCAGTTGCTGCAGATCGAGCAGGAACCCGAGCGCTGGCTGGTCCGGCAGGTGTTCGACGATCCGGCCGGCGACCACGACTGGGGCATCAGCGCCGAGGTGGACCTGCACGGGTCGGACGAGTCCGGCACGGCGGCGATCACTGTGACCGATGTCGGCCCTCTGACGACGGCCTGACCGCCGACCTCCGACATCGGCCCAGCGACGCACTCAACCCTGACGACTGCCGATAACTCAGCCATCCACCTGAAGGAGGCTCCGGCCCCCACCCGACGGGTCGGAACCTCCTTCAGGGCGCTCCCGACCGGCCCTCCCCGGCCAGTCAGGAGATCGCGGCGTCGACCCGGCGCTCGATGAGCTCAAGCACCCTGTCCGGGTCGAGCCCCGGTTGGATGGCGGCCAAAGCCTTGACCGCCTCCAGGGCGGCGGTGGCCATCGCCTCGGCCCGGCCGGCCCGCACGCTCGACCGCACGAGCCACTCCGGGAAGGAGTAGGTCTCGTGGCTGGTCGGGTCGCTCGGGTCGTGCTCCGGGTTGACCAGGCGCCAGCCGTTCAGCGCGCTGATCATCGTGGCCGGCAGGGCCTGGAGGGACTCGTCGAGCCCCTTGACCGCGTCCGCCACGTCCTGCGATGCCATCCGTCGCCCTTTCTCCCCTTTTTTGTGCCCAGTCCCCCCGGGCATCGTCATGGTGCTGCCTCACACGTGGTCACGACATCCGGGAAACCCCGTACATCCACAACTACGGATGTAGACTCAGTATTTGATATCCTGAATATGTGACACCCGAAACAGTCGAACCGGGCATGGTGTTGGCCCGGCTGGCGCGCCTGGCCGAGCGGGCGCTGCTGCGCGTGGAGCTGACGCTGCCCCAGTACCGGATGCTGTCGGTGCTGGCCTCGGCCACCGCGTCGTCGGCGTCACGGGTGGCGTGGATGCTGTCGGTCAAGCCGGCCACCGTCACCGCGGTGATGGACGGGCTGGTCGGCGGCGGCTACGTCCGGCGCGAGCCGGATCCGACCGATCGTCGCAAGGTCACGCACACGATCACCCACGGCGGCCGGCAGCTGCTGGCCGCCGGCAACACCGAGATCCGGCGCAGCCTGGACCGACTGTCCGAACACCTCGAACCGGCGCACGCCGAGCAGGCGATGGCCGGACTGTTGCTGTGGACCGAAGCGTTGACCAAGGCAAGGCAAGCCGAATGGGCCGCCCGCGAGGGCGCGCAAAGGGGGGAATGCAGGTGAGCAAGACCTATCCGCCGCCGACGGCCGCGATCGACCCCGATCCGGGCCGGTCCTGGCTGCGGCGGGCATGGCCGCTGGTGCGTGCGCACCGTCTGATGTTCGGCACGGCGCTGGCCTCGTCGGCGCTGAGCCTGCTGGTGTCGGTGCAGGTGCCGAGCCTGATCCAGAACGCGCTGGACAACTCGATCACCACCCACAAGGTGCCGCTGGCCGACTACATGTGGTGGCTGGTCGGGCTGACCGCGGTGATGCTGGTGGCCGGCTTCCTCGCCCGCCAGCTGCTGTTCCGCACCGCGTACAAGATCGAGTACGACCTGCGCAACCTGATGTACGAGCACCTGACCGGGCTGTCGTTCCCGTTCTACGACCGGTCCCAGACCGGGCAGCTGATCTCCCGGGCCAACTCCGACATCCGGTCGGTGCAGATGTACCTGGCGTTCGCGCCGTTCATGCTGGTGCAGTGCGGGATCGCGGTGGTGGCCTTCGGCTACATGCTGGCGATCAGCGTGCCGCTGGCGATCCTGGCCATGCTGCCGATGCCGCTGGTGTTCGTGACCTCGCGGCAGATGCAGCGGTCCATGTTCCCGGTGTCGTGGCTGATCCAGGCCCGGCTGGCCGACGTGGCGACCGTGGTCGACGAGAACGTCAACGGCGTGCGCGTGGTGAAGTCGTTCGCGGCCGAACGGCGCCAGCTGTCGCTGCTGCAGAAGGCGGCGATCAAGGTGCGCTGGGCCTACGTGAAGGACACCGACCTGCGGGCCCGGTGGACGCCGGCGGCGCAGAACCTGCCGCGGGTCGGCATGGCGATCGTGTTGCTGTACGGCGGTTACCTGGCCATCCAGGGCGGTCTCGGCGTGGGCGCCATCCTGGCCTTCAACTCCTACCTGTTCATGCTGCAGATCCCGTTCACCATGATCGGCATGCTGATCATGATGGGTCAGCGGGCGTCGGCCTCGGCCAAGCGGCTGTACGAGGTGCTGGACGAGAAGCCGGAGATCGTGGACGCGCCGGACGCCGTCGAGCTGGCCGGTGTTCGCGGTGACGTCGAGTTCTCCGGCGTCCGCTTCGGTTACGGCGACGGCCCGGATGTGCTGGACAACTTCTCGCTGCGGCTCAACAGCGGCGAAACCGTGGCCCTCGTCGGCCGGACCGGCAGCGGAAAGTCCACTGTGGCCCGACTGCTGCCGCGCTTCTACGACGTGCGCGAGGGTTCCGTCACCGTGGACGGGCACGACGTGCGCTCGGTGACCCTGCACAGCCTGCGGGACACCGTCGGCATCGTGCTGGACGAGCCGTTCCTGTTCTCCGTCTCGGTGCGGGACAACATCGCCTACGGACGGCCCGACGCCGACATCACCGACATCGAGCGGGTGGCGCGGCTGGCCGGGGCGCACGAGTTCATCACGGAGTTGTCCGAGGGCTACGACACCGTGATCGGCGAGCGCGGCTACACCCTGTCCGGCGGGCAGCGGCAGCGCATCGCCATCGCCCGCACGCTGCTGGTGAATCCGCCGGTCCTGGTGCTCGACGACGCCACCAGCGCCATCGACGTCCAGGTGGAGCAGGAGATCCACGCCGGGCTGCGCACGCTGTTCGCCGGGCGGACCACGTTGATCATCGCGCACCGGCTGTCCACGATCAGTCTGGCCGACCGCGTGGTGCTGCTGGACGGCGGGGAGATCGTCGCCGACGGCACCCACGCCGAGCTGTTGGAGAGCACGCCGTTGTACGCGGAAGTGTTGGCACAGGCCAATGTCGAAGAACTGGGGGGTGTGGCGCGATGACGTTTCCCGGAGGTGGAGGCGGCGGCATGTTCGGCGCCGCCCGTGGTGGCGCGGCCGCGGCCGGGCTGCCGTTCGCCGGTGTGCCGCAGGAGATGCAGGCCGGCGTCAACAAGCTGCTGGCCGAAGAGCCGGAGCATCCGCAGCCCGAGGCCGTCTTCGACCACGGGCGGCCCGACCCGGACGGCGCGAAGTTGAGCCTGCGGCGGCTGGTCCGGCCGTACCTGGGCATGACGCTGGTGGCCGGTGTGCTGGTGGTCGTCGAGGCGCTGACCCTGCAGGCCGGCCCGAAGCTGACGCAGATCGGCATCGACAGCGGCATCATCGCCAAGAACTACAGCGTCCTGGTGATGGTCGCCGCCGTGTACCTGGCCAGCCTGCTGGTCACCGGCTTCGCCCAGGCGGCCCGGGTGAAGGTCACCGGGCGGATCGCCGCGTGGGTCATGAACGACCTGCGGGTGCGGGTCTTCACCCAGCTGCAACGGCTTTCGCTGGACTTCTACACCGGCGAGAAGGCCGGCGTGATCATGACCCGGATGACCAGCGACATCGAGAACCTCCAGCAGCTGCTGCAGGACGGTCTCGTGCAGTTCGCCATCCAGGGCCTGACCATGGTCGCCGTCACGGTGGTGCTGTTCACCTTCGACGTGCGGCTGGCACTGATCACCGTGGTGCTGGTGGTGCCGATCCTGACGGCGATGTCCCTGTGGTTCCACCGGGCGTCCAGCAAGGGGTACGTCAAGGTCCGCGACAACATCGCCAACGTGCTGGCCGACCTTTCCGAGAGCCTGCAGGGTGTTCGCATCGTGACCGCGCACAACCGCCAGCGGCACAACATCGAGCACCACCGCCAGGTCACCGGCAAGTACTACGACACCAACGTCCAGACCGGCCGCATCAACTCGTGGTACGGGCCGGGCACCCAGGTCGTCGGCGTGGCCGGGCAGCTCGCGCTGCTGGCCATCGGCGCCGGCATGGTCGCCGACGGCGAGCTCACCATCGGCGAGCTGGTGGCCTTCCTGCTGTACCTCGGGGCGTTCTTCCAGCCCATCCAGCAGCTGGTGCAGCTGTACAACATGTACCAGCAGGGGCAGTCGTCCATCACCAAGCTGAAGTCGTTGCTGGGCCAGGCGCCGGCCGTCGTCGAGTCGCCGACGGCGGTGGATCTGCCGCCGGTCGAGGGCGAGATCACCTTCGACGACGTGACCTTCGGCTACCTGCCGGACCGCCCGGTGATCTCGGGGGTGTCCCTGGACATCCGGGCCGGCGAGACGGTGGCCTTCGTCGGTCCCACCGGCGCCGGCAAGTCGACCCTGGCCAAGCTGGTCACCCGGTTCTACGACCCCACGGCCGGCCGGGTGCTCATCGACGGCCACGACCTGCGTGACCTGCACATCGAGTCGTTACGCCGTCAGCTCGGCGTTGTCCCCCAGGAGCCCTTCCTGTTCGCCGGGCCGCTGCGTGACAACATCCGTTTCGCCGCGCCCGAGGCTTCCGACGACCAGGTCTGGGACGCGCTGCGGGCCGTCGGCCTGGTCGAGGTCGTCGAGCGCATGCCCCAGGGCCTGGACACCGTCGTCCAGGAGCGCGGCCAGTCCCTGTCCTCCGGCGAGCGCCAGCTCGTCGCCCTGGCCCGGGCTTTCCTGGCCCAGCCCCGGGTTCTGGTCCTCGACGAGGCGACGTCCAATTTGGACCTCCAGTCGGAGACCAAGATCGAGGACGCCCTGGACGTGCTGCTGGAGCGGCGGACCGCGATCCTCATCGCCCACCGCCTGTCCACCGCGATGAAGGCCGACCGCATCGTCGTGGTCGACGACGGCCGCATCGTGGAGATCGGCTCGCACGACCAGCTGGTCGCCGCCGGCGGCAAGTACACCCAGATGTACGCCACCTGGACCAGCCAGGCCGCCGAGGTGCACTGAGGATTCGGTGGTGGGTCGGCCGGCTCGGCTGACCCACCACCGGGTTCAGCGGGTGGTGCCGGTGCTGCCGTAGGTGAGCGTGGCGCCGGTGTGGCTGCTCGTGGTCGAGCCCTCGGCGCGGAAGCTGTACGCGCCGCTGAGACCGGTGAGCTTGGGGGTCCAGCAGCGGGTCTGGTTCGGAAGCACGATGCCGTTGCCGCCCGCGCTCTCGCAGCCGACGAATTCCGGCAGCCCGTCACGGTCGCGTTCCATGACGGCATCGCCGTAGGTGCTGGCGTTGAGCGGCTGGTTGAGCAGCAGGAAGCCCCAGAACTTGTAATCGCTGTCCCGGCACAACTGGATCTCGCCGACGGAAACGCCGTTGTCGGCGACCACCTTGGCGTGATCCACGCGCACGCCGTAGGTATTGCCGAATTGGCAGTTCGGCGCGGATTGCGTGGCCGCGTCGGCCGAGGCCGGCAACACAACGGCCGCGGCGATCACCACGGCCGCACTCGTGGCGACCTTGACGATTGTGTTCTTCATTTCTCCCCCGCGGCCGAAGATCAGTAGCTGAAGGACACGATCGCGTGCGCGGAACAGATGTCGGTGGTGAGGCTGATGTCCTCACACACCTTGATATCGGCCCGGGCCTGCGTGGCGCCGGCGTGCAGCCGCGTCGACAGCGGGCCGCCGACCGGCTTGAAGCGAGAGTTCCGGCTGCTCTGCACGGACTTGTCCGGCACCCAGTCCCACTGACCGGTGTGGTCCTTCTCCCAGAAGGAGAAGTCCACCTGCACGTAGATGGCGTTGCCGTCGTTGAGCATGTCGACCCAGTTGGCGCCGACCGTCGCGTACACGCCGCCATTGTCGGCGAAGTCGCCGTATCCGGCGCCGACCTTGCCGCCGTGGTCGTAGACGTAGATGGTCCCCCGGTGCTGGGTGGCGGCATTGGCGACCGGCGCCGCCACCGACACCAATCCCACCGCGGCGGCACACGCCAGCGCGATCTTCAGAATCCGAGACATAAGACGGTTTCCTCCCCGAGATACAACACCCGTTTGCCGGAACGGCACGACAGTAAACCGGCCACACCGGCCCGTCAACTGGCGTGAAGCAGACTGGGCGGGCCCAGTTCACGACAGTTGCCGCAGGTAGGATGCCGCCCATGGCAGAGGACATCGCCAGGGGCCCGCTGGCGACGAAGGTGAACCACCTGTTCACGGCGGTCCGCCAAGCGGGGGGCGACGAGTACACCTTCGACGAGGTGGCCGAGGCGATCCGGGCTCAGGGCGGCCCGACCATCTCGGCGACCTACCTGTGGCAGCTGCGCAAGGGCCTGCGCGACAACCCGACCAAGCGTCACCTGGAGGCCATCGCCAGCTTCTTCGGCGTGCCGCCGGCGTACTTCTTCGACGACGAGGCGGCCGACCGCATCAACGCGGAGCTGGCCCTGCTCAGCGCGCTGCGCGACGCCCCGGTGCGCAACATCGCCCTGCGGGCGCGGGGACTGTCGGCCAAGAGCCTCGAGGCGATCAGCGACATGGTGGACCGGGTCCGCGAGCTGGAGGGCCTGCCCGATCCCCTCGCCGACACGGACCGATGATCGGCAGCGGGCGGAAGCTGCGGCACGGCTGCGCCGCCCTGCTCCGTGACCTGGACCTGCCGGCCACCTTCGACGTGCCGACGCTGTGCGCCGAACTGAGCAAGCGCCGTGGGCGGCCGATCATCCGGCTGCCGCTGCCGAATCTGCATGACGTGTGCGGGCTGTGGATCGCCACCGATGCCACGGATCTCATTGCGTACGAACAGAACACGAGCGCCCCGCACCAGCAGCACATCGTGCTGCACGAGATCGGGCACATGCTGTGCGACCACTTCCCGACCACGGTCGACCCCGTGGAGCAGGCCCGGCTGCTCATGCCCAACCTCGACCCGAACCTGATCCGCCGCGTGCTGGGCCGCACCGGCTACTCCAGCGTCGAGGAGCGGGAGGCGGAGGTGCTGGCCTCGCTGCTGAGCCAGCGGACCCTCCCGGCCCGGCCCGAGGACTCCGCCGCCGACCGGCTGCGTTCCGCCCTGGAGAACGACGGTGGATGAGCTGGTGCGCCGCTACGGCCCGGCGCTGCTGGCCTGGGGGCTGCTGCTGTGGTTGCGGCCGAGCCGGAAGCCCGGCCGCCGGCTCGTGCGGGTCTGCGTGCTCGGCCTGGCCGTCTCGCAGACGGCCCTCACCCCGGTCGTCGCCGACTTCACCCCGACCGTGGGCCTGCCCTATGCCGAACGGCTCGTGGGCCACCTCGCACTGCTGCTCGCGGTGTGGGCCGGCGCGCAGATTCTGTTGCGGCTGAACGGAAAGGACGTGCGGGCACACACAGCGTGGGCAATCTTCGCCGGGGCCGCGATGGTCGTGCTGTTCGTGCTCACGCCGGACCTGTATCCGCAGTCGCCGTGGGTGATGGAGTACTCCCTCGCCTACGCCGCCGCGCTGCTGCCCGAGTTCGCCGTCATCGCCTGGCTGTGTCTGCGGGACGTCCGCCAGGCGCCGGACCGGGTCATGCGGCTCGGTCTCGGGCTGATCGCCGTCGGCATCGCCGCGGCGGCCGCGTACATGATCAGCAAGTCCCTGGTCGCGATCTCCTCCCGGGCCCCGATCGACTTCGCCGTCGGCCGCGGCTATCCGCTGAGCAAGGCCCTGCCGACCGCCGCCCACCTGCTGGTGCTGGCCGGGGTCGCGGCGCCGGCCGTCGCCGGGTGGCTGCGCCGCTACCGCAGCTACCGTCGGCTGGGCCCGCTGTGGCGCGACCTCTACCGGGCCGAGCCGGCCATCGCGCTGGAGCCGCCGGGCCTGCCCACCCTGTTCCCCACCCAGTTGCAGCTGTACCGGCGGGTGATCGAGATCCGGGACGGCCTGCTGGCCATCCGCCCGTACCAGCCGGCCGACGGCCGCGACGAGGCCGCCGCGATCGCCGCCGCCCTGCGGGCCCACCGCGACGGCGAGCCGCCACGCACGGCCGCGGTCACCGTCGACGGCGGCCACGACCTGGGCAGCGACACCGAATACCTCTGCCGGCTGGCCGACAGGTACCGTCGGATCGCCCGGACTTGATCAGCTGAGCTGGAACAGCTCGTACTGGCCGAGCGCCTCGAAGCCCATCCGGTCGTAAACCGGCAGCCCGAGCTCGGTGGCCTGCAAGGTGCCGATGCCGCGGCGGCGGTACGGCTCGGCGGTGTGACGGCGTAGATGCCGGCCACGCCAGGCCCATCTTCTGCGCGCCGTGCGAAACAAGCCGGTCGGCCGAATCGCCCGGGCCGATCCACCACATCCACGGCACATCACCCAGCGAATCCGAAACCCGGGTCAGTGTGACGTCAAAGGGCTCGTCCCCACGACAGCACATGATGCTGTTAAGAAAAGAATGAGCCAGCGCGCTCCGACAATGGGAGACATCGGCATCCACTCGTTCCACATCACCCTACCCCAGCCGGTACTCCCGTGAATTGGCCAGGTGTGATTCAAGGTCGCCGAAAGGCGGCACTCGTTCCTCCAGCCCCAGGGTGAGCGGATTGCCGGCGGCGCGTCCGTCGCCAAGGTCGATGTACGGGCGATAGAGCCAGCCCGTGAAGGTCTCCTCGATATCATCGCCTGGCGTGATGGGTCCATCCCCTCGTCCGGCAGCGCACGAGGGATGACCGCCCCGTGCACCTGATTTTGACCGCCGCTAGAAAGCCTTCCGCGCGGGTCGGTTCGGGTTGAGCGAGCGGAACATCTCCATCGAATTCCTCCCATTCCGAAAAACGCGGCACGGCATGACGGAAACCGGGGCCGCGAACCGCGGTGAGCAATTCCCAGTCTCGACGGGCGGCGAGTCCTCGGTCAACCGGCAGACGGGCGATGAGCGTTTCGGACCACGCCGGCCGGATATGCGCGGCCGCGCCCCGCCGGGTGGCTAGGGTGTCCGGCGTGACGAACATGTCCCGCTGGTCGGACGAGAACGGCGGCCTGGACTACGGGCTCCTGGTGCTGCGCCTGATGCTGGCGGTCGCGATGGGGGCGCACGGGCTGATGCAGGTGTTCGGCCTGTTCGGCGGCCCGGGCATGGCCGCGTTCACCGCGCAGCTGCAGGGCTTCGGCTTCAGCCGCAACCTGGAGTTCCTGACCTGGCTGACCGGTGTCACCGAGGTCGCCGGGTCGGTGCTGATGGTGATCGGCCTGTTCACGCCGCTGGCCGCGGCCGGGCTGCTCGGCGTGGGCATCAGCGCGGTGCGGGCCAAGTGGGCCGGCGGTTTCGGCCCGGGCGTCGGCTTCGAGCTGGAGATCACCCTGACGGCGATCGCCTTCGCGCTGCTGCTGACCGGCCCCGGCTGGTACGCCCTGGACCGGCACACGGCGTGGCGGCGCAAGCCCCTGGGCTTCGCGATCGGGGGCATCATTCTGGCCGTGGGCGGGGCTGTGGCGGTGGGGTCGCTCTTCTGACGCCGGGGCCCGACAGAATAGGGCCATGGATGATCAGCTGGTGGAGCTGGCCGAAGCGCACGGGGTGGCCACCTGGTACGAGGGCAGCGAGCGGCGCCGGGTCGACGTGTCGGCCGACGTGGTGGTGTCGGTGCTGGGCAAGCTCGGCGTCGACGCGGCCACCCCCGAGGCCGTCCGGACGGCGTTGGCCCAGGTCAGCCGGGACGAGCTGCCCCCGACCATCGTCCTGCGCGAGGGCGAGACGAAGGGCCTCCCTGATGCGGGGAAGGACTCCTTCACTGCGTCCAACGAGGGTAAGGCGTCCTTCCCTGCATCAGGCCGGGCCACGATTCGCACCGAGGACGGGCGGACCCTCGACATCGGGCAGGAGATCCCCGGGGATCTGCCGCTGGGGTGGCACACACTGATCGCCGGGGACCGGGAGATCACGCTGGTGGTGGTCCCGAAGAGCCTGCCGGAGCCGCCGAGGACGTGGGGCTGGATGCTCCAGCTGTACTCGATGCACTCCCGCGACTCCTGGGGCTCGGGCGATCTCGCCGACCTCAAGGACTTCGTCACCTGGTCCAAGGACACGGGCGCGGGGGTGGTGCTGCTGAACCCGATGCACGCGGTGGCCCCGGTGCACCCGATCCAGCCCTCCCCCTACTCCCCCAGCAGCCGCCGCCACACGAACCCCGTCTACCTCCGCGTCACGGCCACGAAGGAGTACCTGGAGGCGGATGACGCAACCAAGGCGGCCGTCGATGCGTTGAAGCCGGACGAAGAGCAGGAGTTGATCGACTACGACCGGCTCTGGGACGCGAAGATCGCGGCGCTGGAGCTGATCAAGCCGCAGGAGCACCGGCAAGGGGACGACTTCGCCGTCTACTGCGCGCTGGCCGAGCAGCACGGCGCGGACTACCGGGAATGGCCGGCGGAGCTGAGGCACCCGGACGGCCCGGCGGTGCTGGAACAGGCCGACCCGGCCCGGATTTCCTTCCACGCCTGGCTGCAGGAGCTGTGCGACCAGCAGCTGGTGCAGGCCCGGCAGGCGGCGGAGGGCATGGCGGTCGGCATCGTGCACGACCTGCCGGTGGGGGTGGATCCGGGCGGCGCGGACGCCTGGGCGCTGCAAGACGTGCTGGCCCCGGGCGTGACGGTCGGGGCGCCGCCGGACGCCTTCAACCAGCAGGGGCAGAACTGGTCGCTGCCGCCCTGGCACCCGAGGAAGCTGGCCGAGGCGGGCTACAAGCCGTACCGGGACCTGCTCCAAGCGGTCTTCCGGCACTCGCAGGGCCTGCGCATCGACCACATCGCCGGTCTGTGGCGGCTGTGGTGGATCCCGGGCGGCGACGCCCGCAAGGGCACGTACGTCCGCTACGACGCCGACGCCATGACCGGCATCCTCGCGCTGGAGGCGCACCGCGCCGGCGCGGCCGTGATCGGCGAGGACCTCGGCACGGTCGAACCCGTCGTCACGGAAACCTTGCACGCCAACAACATGCTGTCCTCGGCGGTGCTGTGGTTCGAACGGGACGACACCGGAGCCATGCTGCCCCAGGCGAGCTGGCCGGAGCGGGCGGCGGCCAGCATCAGCACCCACGACCTGCCGACGGCGGCGGGATTCCTGCGCAGCGAGCACGTCCGCGTGCGGGCCGAGCTCAAGGTCCTCGCCGGCGACGTCGAGGCGGAGTACGCCAACGCCGCCAAGGAGCGCCGAGAGCTGCGGGAACTGCTGGGCATCGACGAGTCCGCCGCCGAGGAGGACGTGATCGTCGCGATGCACGCCTTCCTGGCCGGCACGCCGTGCCGGCTGGTCCTGGCCTCCCCCTACGACGTGATCGGCGAGACCCGCCAGCCCAACCTGCCGGGCACGGTCGACGAGTACCCCAACTGGCGCATCCCGTTCCCGACCCCGCTGGCTTCGTTCATGGCTGATCCCCGCGTGTCACGGGCGGTGAGCACGATGTCCGGACGATGACCGCACATCTGCCCAAAGATCCCCCATGTCATTGCCAGCGACCAGGACGGCTTCCTACCATGCGCAAATAACACAACGTAATCACGGGCGCAGCCGGACCGCCCCGCCGAGACGAGAGGGGCAAGCATGTCTGTTGCCCGACAAGCGGAAGAGCGGTCCGGGGCGGCGCGCCGCCCGCCTTTGCGGTGGTTTCTGACCGAGCCGGCGCGGGGCGCGATGACCTTCGCCTCGCTGCCGTTCGCGGTGCCGCTGCTGTCCCGCGCGCCCCGCGGCGACGGCCACGGCGTGCTGCTGTTGCCTGGTCTGCTGGCCGACGACGTCAGCAACCAGGCGCTGCGCTCGTACCTGGCGACCCTCGGCTACACCACGCGCGGCTGGGGTCTCGGCCGCAACATCGGGCCGACCGACGAGGTGCTCGACGGCATGCCGCTGCGGCTTCAGGAGCTGGCCGCCGGGACGGGCGGCCCGGTGTCGCTGATCGGCTGGAGCCTCGGCGGCATCTACGCCCGGGAGCTGGCCCGGGACCATCCGGACCTGGTCCGGCAGGTGATCACCCTGGGCAGCCCGTTCGCCCTGGTCGACCCCCGGCAGAGCCGGGCCGAGTACGCCTTCCGCCGCCGGTCCCGCCGGCACGCCAGCTCGGACCGGGTGCCCAGCCGGGACCGGCTCGGGCAACCGATCCCCGTGCCGTCGACCGCGATCTACTCGAAGGCGGACGGCATCGTGCACTGGCGGACCTGCATGCAGACGCCGGCGACGGACCGGGAGAACATCGAGGTCACGTGCGCCCACCTGGGCTTCGGCGTCGATCCGGCCACGCTGTGGGCGATCGCCGACCGGCTGGCCCAGCCGGCCGACACCTGGCGGCCGTTCCAGCCGCGCGGCTGGGCCCGCGCGTTCTACCCGGTGGCCCGATGACCGGCCCGGCGCCGTGGGCGTTCGCCGAGCCGTGGGGCGGGCGGGGCTGGGTCACCGACATCGACGGCCCGGTGCACTGGATCGACTTCGGCGGCGAGGGCGACGCTCCGCCGATCGTGTTCGTGCACGGCCTCGGCGGCTCGCACCTGAACTGGTCCCTGGTCGGCCGGGCGCTGGCTCAGGGCAGGCGAGCCGTCGCCCTCGACCTGCGGGGCTTCGGGCTCACACCGGGCTTCCCGCGCAGCACGACGATCCGGGCCAACGTGCGCCTGGTCAACCGGTTCATCGCCACGGTCGTCAAGGAGCCGGCGGTGCTCGTCGGCAACTCGATGGGCGGCGTGATCTCCGTGCTCCAGACCCACAACAACCCGGACAGCGTCGCCGGTCTCGTGCTGGTCGACCCGGCCCTGCCGCCCACCTCGACCCGCCCGGACCTGCGGGTGGCCGCCATGTTCATGACCTACATGACGCCCGGCGTCGGCGAGCTGTACATGCGGTTCGCGCAGTCGCGGATGTCGTCACGGCAGCTGGTGCAGCGGATGAACGACCTCTGCTTCGGCGATCCGAGCCGGGCCGACGCCAAGATGCTGGACGCCTCGGTGGCCATGACCGAGGAGCGCCGCCGGATCCCGGGCAAGGAGCAGTCCTTCCTCAACGCCAGCCGCTCGCTGATGCGGTTCCTGGCCCGGGGCGACCGCTACCGGGACATCCTGAAGGGCCTGCAAGCCCCGGTCCTGCTGATCAGCGGCGACGTCGACCGGCTGGTGCCGATCGCGTTGGCCCGTCAGGTCGCGGCGGCCAATCCGGCCTGGGACAGCGTTTTCCTGACCGGCGTCGGCCACACGCCCCAACTGGAAACCCCCGGCGCGGTGGTCGATGCCGTGACGGACTGGCTCGCCCGCACCCCAACCATCGCCGGAAAGTGAAGGGTGTCATGCAGCAACTCACCGGACTCGACGCCGCGTTCCTCGCCCTGGAGACGACCAACTCCACCGGCCACGTCGGCGGGGTCTGCCTGCTCGATCCGAGCGACGCGCCGCGGCCTCTGGACCTGGCCCTGCTGACCGAGGTGCTGGGCCAGCGGCTGCCGCTGGTGCCGGTGATGCGCCGCAAGCTGCTGGAGGTGCCGCTCGGGCTGGACCAGCCGTACTGGGTGGACGATCCCGAGTTCGACATCGAGTACCACATCCGGGAGGTGGCGCTGCCGAGTCCGGGCTCGCAGGCCCAGCTCACCGAGCAGCTGGCCCGGCTGCACGCCCGCCCGCTGGACCGGCGCCGCCCGCTGTGGGAGACCTACCTGATCACCGGGCTGGCCGACGGGCTGGTCGCGGTCTACACCAAGGTGCACCACGCGGCGATCGACGGCGTGTCCGGCGCCGAGCTGCTCACCGTGCTGCTGGACCTGAAGCCGGACTATAATCAATGAGGCAACATTCTGTAAGGTACATCAGTAGGGGACAACCCAAGTTGATAGTATTTCTCATTGGGTTGTATAAATATCAGCGCGCACGTTGTGCCAAAGTAGAAGTACAATCGCTACCGCACAGGCTGCCCCCGGCCGCCGGGCCCGCTGTCGCTGATGGCCCGGGCCGCCGCGCGGCTGGCCTGGCGGCCGGTGCAACGGTGCAGCTGGCCGGCGAGTTCGTGAAGAAGGTGCCGACGCTGGCCCCGCTGGTCAGCCCGCTCGTCGGCGGCCTGCTGGGGCTGAACAGCGGCGACGGCAGCGTTATCCCGACCACCCTGGGCCGGGCGCCGGCCACCCCGTTCAACAAGAAGATCACCCCGCACCGCCGCGTGGCGTTCCGCAGCGTCAGCCTGGCCGATGTCAAGACGGTGAAGAACGCCTTCGGCACTTCCGTCAACGACGTGGTGATGGCCATGTGCGCGGGCGCCCTGCGGCACTGGCTGGCCGATCACAACGCGCTGCCGGCGAGCCCGCTCAACGCCATGATCCCGGTGTCGGTGCGGGACGAGACGGCCAAGGGCGCGATGGGCAACCGGGTGTCGGCGATGCTGGCCGTGCTGCCGACGAACCTGGAGGACCCGGAGCAGCGGCTGTCCGTGGTGCACGAGGCGACGAAGATCGCCAAGGCGCAGCAGGCGACGATTCCGCAGGGCCTGGTCGACGACATCTCCGACTTCGCGCCGCCGGCGCTGGCCGCGCGGGCGGCCCGGGTCGTGTTCGCCACCGGCATGATGCACCGCATGCCGCCGTTCAACATCTGCATCTCCAACGTGCCCGGGCCGAACGTGCCGGTGTACATGGCCGGGGCGCGGATGCTGGCCCAGTACCCGCTGTCGGTGATCCTGGACGGGCAGGGCCTCAACATCACCCTGGTGGGCTACCTGGGCCAGCTGCACTTCGGCCTGGTCGCCTGCCGCGAGCTGGTGCCGGACATCGACACCCTGGCCGGGTACCTGATCGACGAGCTGGACCTGCTGCTCAAGGCGGCCGGCTGACACGATCGGACGACGTTGACAGGGCGGGTAGCGTGAGCCCGTAGAAAGGCTTTTCTATCACGCGGAGGTGGCGCTGTGGCGCGGAGGACCGTCGGGGTGGCCATGAACGGGGTGACCGGGCGGATGGGCTACAACCAGCATCTGCTCCGCTCCGTGCTGGCCATTCGGGACCAAGGCGGCCTGACCACCAGCGACGGCACGGTGATCTGGCCGGAGCCGGTCCTCATCGGACGCGACGAGGACCGGATCCGGGCGCTCGCCGAGCGCCACGGCATCGACCGCTGGACCACCGACGTGGCCAAGGCGCTGGCCGAGCCGGACGTGGAGGTCTACTTCGACGCCTCGGTCACCTCCGCCCGCAAGGAGGGCGTGCTGGCGGCGATCGCCGCCGGCAAGCACATCTACTGCGAGAAGCCGACCGCCGAGTCCCTGGACGACGCCCTCCTACTGGCCCGCACGGCGGCCGAGGCCGGCGTGAAAACCGGTGTGGTGCAGGACAAGCTGTTCCTGCCCGGGCTGCGCAAGCTCAAGCGGCTGGTGGACGGCGGCTTCTTCGGGCGGATCCTGTCGGTGCGCGGCGAGTTCGGCTACTGGGTGTTCGAGGGCGACTGGCAGCCGGCGCAGCGCCCGTCCTGGAACTACCGGGCCGACCAGGGCGGCGGCATCGTGCTCGACATGTTCTGCCACTGGCAGTACGTGTTGCGCGAGATCTTCGGCCCGGTCCGCAGCGTGCAAGCGCTTACCGCGACCCACATCCCGCAGCGCGTGGACGAGCGGGGCAACGCCTACGAGGCCACCGCCGACGACGCCGCGTACGGGATCTTCCAGCTGGACAACGGAATCGTGGCGCAGATCAACTCCTCCTGGGCCACCCGCGTCAACCGGGACGAGCTCGTCGAGTTCCATGTGGACGGCACCGAGGGCAGCGCCGTCGCCGGCCTGCGGCACTGCCGCGTGCAGCACCGTTCGATCACGCCGAAGGCGGTCTGGAACCCCGATCTCCCCTCCCCCGTGGACTTTCGCGCGCAGTGGCAGGAAGTCCCGGACAACACCGAGTTCGACAACGGCTTCAAGGAGCAGTGGGAACTGTTCCTCCGCCACGTGGTGCTGGACGAGCCGTGGCACTGGGACCTGTTGGCCGGCGCGCGGGGCGTGCAACTGGCGGAGCTGGGCCTTCGGTCCGCCGCCGAGGGCCGTCGCATCGACGTCCCGGAGCTGACGCTGTGAACAGCCGGGTCATCTTCGCCGCCGCGCACGTCGTCGCCGATCCCGACGACAACACCAAAGTGGACTGGGACGCCACACTGGCCTTCCGCCGCCATCTCTGGCGGCTGGGGCTGGGCGTGGCCGAGGCGATGGACACGGCACAGCGGGGCATGGGCCTGAACTGGGCGACCGCGGCCGAGCTGATCCGGCGCAGCGCCGCGGACGCCGCCGCCGAAGGCGGCCTGATCGCCTGCGGCGCCGGCACCGACCAGCTGACCGCACCACCGTCCACTCTGGACGAAGTGATCGCCGCGTACACCGAACAGCTGTCGGTGGTGGAAGCCGCTGGGGCGCAACCGATCGTGATGGCCAGCCGGCAGCTCACCGCGCTGGCCCGGGATGCCGACGACTACCACGAGGTGTACGGCTGGCTGCTGGGCCAGTTGTCGGACAAGGCGATCCTGCACTGGCTGGGCCCGATGTTCGATCCGGCGCTGGCCGGCTACTGGGGCAGCGAGGACCTGGACAAGGCCACCGAGACGTTCCTGTCGGTGATCGAGGCCAACGCCGAGCGCATCGACGGCGTGAAGATCTCCTTGCTGGACGCCGAACGCGAGATCCAGCTGCGGCGACGGCTGCCTCAGGGCGTGCGCTGCTACACCGGCGACGACTTCAACTACCCCCGGCTGATCGCCGGCGACGAGCACGGCCACAGCGACGCCCTTCTCGGCATCTTCGACCCGCTGGCCATGGTGGCCGAGCGGGCGATGGGCCGGCTGGACGACGGCGACACCGAGGGCTTCCTGGCCCGGCTGGAGCCCACGGTTCCGTTGGCCCGCCACGTGTTCGAGACGCCGACCCGGTTCTACAAGACGGGCGTGGTGTTCCTGGCCTGGCTCGGCGGCCACCAGGACCACTTCAGCATGATCGGCGGCCTGGAGACGGCACGGTCGCGCGAACATCTGGTGCGCTGCTACGAACTGGCCGCCGAGCTGGACCTGTTCGCCGACCCGGAGTTGGCCGCGAGCCGGGTGGCGCTGCTATGACCCTCGCCCGGCTCAGCATCAACAGCGAGACGATCAAGCAGTGGTCGTTGGAGGAGCTGGTCGCCGGCTGCGTCGACGCCGGCGTGCCGGGCATCGCCCCCTGGCGCGAGCCGGTGGAGGCTTATGGCCTTCACAAAGCGGCGAGGTTGATACGGGAGGCCGGGCTCAAGGTCACCAGCCTGTGTCGGGGCGGCTTCTACACCGTCGCGGAGCCCGCGCAGCGCGTGAAAGCGCTGGACGACAACCGCCGGGCGATCGACGAGGCAGCTGAACTGAACAGCCCAGTACTGGTCCTCGTCTCCGGCGGGCTGCCGGACAAGGACCTCAAGGGCGCGCGGGCCCGGGTGGCCGACGCGCTGGCCGAGCTGGCGCCGTACGCCGGGGAACGCAAGGTCACGCTGGCCATCGAGCCGCTGCACCCGATGTTCTGCTCCGACCGCTGCGTCGTCTCCACCCTGGGCCAGGCCATCGACCTGGTGTTGCCGTTCCCCCGGGAGCAGGTCGGCGTGGTCGTGGACACCTACCACTGCTGGTGGGAGCCCGACCTGGACGAGCAGATCCGCCGGGCCGGCGCGGCCGGCCGCATCGCGCTGTTCCAGGTCGCGGACTGGATCACCCCGCTGCCCGAGGGCGTGCTGCTGGGCCGCGGCCAACTCGGCGACGGCCACGTCCCGCTGCGGGAGATCCGCGAGAAAGTGGACGCCACCGGCCACGACGGCCCGGTCGAGGTCGAGATATTCAACGCCGCCATGCGGGAACGCAACGGGGCCGAGGTGCTTGCCGAGGTCGTTCAGCGATACCGTGATCACCTGGTCTGAACAGGACGAAACCGGGGGTCCGCATGCCCGTCACGCTGGTCGAGGTCGCCGCCCGCGCGGGCGTGTCGCCGGCCACGGTGTCCCGCGTGCTCAACGGCAACTACCCGGTCGCGGAGAGCACGCGGCAGCGGGTCGAGAAAGCCGTGCGCGAGCTGGACTACGTGGTCAACGCGCACGCTCGGGCCCTGCTGCACGCCACCAGCGGCATCGTCGGCGTGGTCCTCAACGACGCCTCCGACCCGTTCTTCGCCGGCATCGCCCGTGGCATCCAGGGCGCGGCGGCGGAGACCAGCCGGCTGTCGGTGATCTGCAACTCCGAGGGCGACGCCGAGCAGGAATTCGCGTTCCTGGACCTGCTGCGCGGGCACCGGGCCGACGCGGTGATCCTGGTCGGCGCGGCGCCCGAGGACGAGGAGTACCGGGCGGCCGCGACCACGCGGGCCAAGGGCATGCTCACCACCGGGACGCGCATGGTGCTGTGCGGGCGGCCCTCCCCCGGTGAGGACGCGCCCGGCCACGTGGTGGAGATCGACAACGAGGGCGGGTCGGCGGCGATCACCCGGCACCTGGTCGAGCTGGGCCACCGGCGCATCGCCTACGTCACCGGCCCGGACGGCCGCACCACCACGACCGCCCGGCTGGCCGGCTTCCGCCGGGCGCTGGCCGACTTCGGCGTCGAGGCGGACGAGAACCTGGTGGTGCACGGCGACTTCAGCCGGCAGGCCGGCCGCGAGGCGGTGGAGCGGCTGCTGGCCGCCGGCCGCGATTTCACGGCCGTGCTGGCGGCCAACGACCTTGTCGCGGCGGGGGCCGTGAGCGCGCTGCGGGCGGCCGGGCGGAGCGTGCCGGACGACGTGTCCGTTGCCGGCTACGACAACCTGCCGACCGCCGTCGACGTGTGGCCGAACCTGACGACGGTGCACGTGCCGCTGGAGGAGATCGGCCGCAAGGCCATCGAGCTGGCGTTCGGCCCGGCCGACCCGCAGACAGTGGTCACGATTCCAACAGCTGTGGTGGTTCGAGATTCGACGGCCGCCCCAGCAGCAGGCTGAACACGACCAGCAGCACGACCACCACCGCCGTGGCCGGCACCGCCCACGGTGTCAGCGGCGTGAGCAGGATCAGTGCCGCCGCCCCCAGGTGCACGGCGTCCAGCACGTACTCCTTGCGCGGCCGGACCTGGAGCGCCCAGGCGCTCAGCACGTAGACGGCCACCGGCACGGCGATGGCCCAGCCGATGTGGTCGTGGGCCTCCACCGCCTCCTCCAGCCCGGCGCCGACCGCCGCGGCCGAGGCGAAGACCAGGTAGTGGCTGTAGCCCCAGATGAGCGACGTGCGCAGCGACGTCAGCAGGTAGGAGGCGGGCCGGTCGAAGTACAGCCACCACATGCCGAACACGATCAGCAGCCCGCTCGCGGCCAGCACGGCCAGGTCGGCGATGCCGGTGCCCGAGTCCAGCGCCGCCTGTGTGGCCGCGGTCGCGGCCAGCACCGACTCGCCCAGCACGATCAGCGTGAACAGGCTGTACCGCTCGGTGATGTGGTGCGGGTGCCAGGTGGTCGGCGTGGTGTGCTCGGCCCAGATCGGGACGGCCATCTCCAGCAGGGCGAACACCACGAACACCCACACCGGCAGCAGCGGCAGGGTCAGCCACAGCAGCTGGAGCACGAAGATGCCGACGGCGTAGCGCAGCGCGGTCCGACGACGTCCGGGGTCGGACTTGGCCGCGCGCAGCCACTGGCTGACCATGGCCAGCCGCATCACCACGTAGCCGGCGATGACGATCCGCCAGTCGTTCTCGAACGCCCGCTGCACGCCGGCCGCCATGATCAGCACGCCGGTGATCTGCACCAGCGTGGTGGCCCGGTAGACGCCGTCGTCGGTGTCGTAGGCGGTGGCGAACCAGGTGAAGTTCATCCACGCCCACCAGATGGCGTAGAAGATCATCGCGTAGTGCAGCACCCCGGTGCCCGGGTGGTCGCTGCCCAGCGCGTGGTGCAGCTGCGCCGCCGCCTGCGAGACGGCGACGACGAAACAGAGGTCGAAGAACAACTCCAGCGGGGTCGACACCCGGTGCACCTCGTGCATGCCGCGGGCCCGCATCGGCCGGTACCACGTAGTCACGCCGCATACTCTCACTCACCACCGGTCGGTCCCGCTCGCTGACCCACCGAATGGTGGTTTCCTGCCCTTGTCACCGGCTCTACCGGCTGCACTTCCACCACCGACTCGTCACCATGATTGGCCCCGGCGGTCCAGGTCGGCGCAGCCTCCACGCTGGGGCGACAGCCGGCACATCGTAGTCCTGGCCCGGCGGACCCGCAGCGCCTGAGGCAAGTCCGGGCAGACCTGGCCGCCTGACCGGTCTTCCGGACCCGTGACCGGGTTAGCGTCAGGTGTATGTCGGTGCTGTGGGGAATCTCGTTCGACGCGACCCCGATCTCCGGACTCGTGGTCGAGTTCGTGAAGACGGCATCGGTGTTCCGCGACCGCGGCCACCGCGTGCACCTCGATCTGGGCTACGACATCAAGGCCGACAAGAACGCCTTCTTCCGGCCCTACCGGGAAGAGTCCTCGGCGCTGCCGGACTGGGTGCGGCTCGACCGGCCGGATCTGGCGGGAATCGAGGGATACCACGGGGAATTCGTCGCCGACGTGCTGCGCGAGGTGGTCGGCGCCGGCCGTTCCGAGCTACTGCCCAGGGTCGAGGCGCTGGCCGTGGCGGTGGCGGACCGGATCGTGGCGGCCTGGCGGCGGGCCGGCGTGACGTTCGTGGTGGTGGAGAACGGCACCCTGCCGGAGAACATCACCTACACCAAGGCCTTGTACCAGGCGATCGAGCGCTACGGGCGGGAAGAGGGCCTGGGGCGCTTCGTGCTCTGGCGTGACCACGACCTGATGTGGCAGAGCGAGCCCGGCACCGGGAAGTACGGCCGGGACCCGTATCCGCACGCCGTGCCGCCGGTCGACTCGCCGCACATCCAGTACGTGGCCCTGCACGACGAGGCCAGGCGGAAAACGCTCTCCTGGGCGCCCGGGCTGCACGACATCGCGGTGCTGCCCAACACCTTCGACCACTCGCCGACCCGGCCCGACCCCGGTTTTCGGCCGCACTTCGGCATTCCCGCCGGCGCCCCGCTGATCGCCCGCTGCACCCGGGTGATCCCGCAGAAACGCATCGACCGCGACCTGCACCTGATCGCGCGGCTGCCGGGCGTGTATCTGTTCGTGGCCGGCGATCCCCTGGAGGATCCCACCGAGCACGCGAAGCTGAGACGGCTGGCCGCCGATCTCGGCGTGGCCGACCGGGTGGTGTTCGGCGGCCGGCTGGCCCCGCGCGAGGTGCGGACCGGGCGAGCCTACTCGATCCGGGACCTGTTGGCCGAGGCCACCCTGGCCTCGTTCCTCACCTCGTACGACTACGAGAGCTACGGCAACCCGATCGGCGAGGCCATCGCCTCCGGGGTGCCCTACCTGACCAGCGACTACGAGCTGTACCACACGGTGTACGGGCATCTCGGCTGCCGGGCCCCGATGCTGACCGCCGACCTGCCGGACCAGTCCTTTGTGGACAGCGTCGCCGAACTGCTGCTGGACGAAGGGAAGCGTGCCCGCATGGCGGAACACAACCACCGGATCGGTCGCGAGCACTTCGACCGGGACCGGACCGAGCAGCTGGTCGACGACATGCTGGCCACCCGGGCCCGGCTGGCCGTGGTGCTGCCCGTGTTCAACGAGGCGCACAACCTGCCGGCCGTGCTGGACAGTCTCCTCGCCCAGGAACTGGACCAGGAGCTGTACGAGATCGTGTTGGTGGACAACAACTCCACCGACGACACGGTGGCCATCGCCCGAGCCTTCGCCGCCGCCCACCCGGAGCTGAAGATCCACCTGCTCGACGAGGCCGAGCAGGGCGTGGCCTGCGCCCGCAAGGCCGGCATGGACTTCGCGGCCAAGCGCCTCGGCCGCGCCGCCGGCACCCGCTACTACCTGGTGTCGGCCGACGCCGACTGCCGGGTGGACCGGCGCTGGCTGCCCGAGTTGTTCCGCACCATGGAGTCCAACAAGGCGGCCATCGGCGTCTGCGACTACTACTACAACCCCGAGCACTTCACCGCGCGACCGCGGCTGTGGGACGCGATCCAGCGCACCCTGCGCTGCCGAGCCGTGACCTTCGCGCTGTTCGGCGGTTTCCCCGACGGCAAGGGCTTCGCCGTGGACCGGGACGTCTACGAGAAGGTCGGCGGCATCGAGATCTTCTACCAGCTGCACAACGGCCGCTTCGTCAACCACCTGTCCGACGACTGGGATTTCGGCATCCGGGTCCGCGGCTCGGGCGAGGACATCGTGTACGCGCCGACCTCGCGCGTGGAGATCAACCCGCGCCGGGTCGACCATGCCATCGACGAGGTGATCACCGGCCGGGCCTACGGCAACGACGGCATCATCGTCATGCGGGACATCCGGCCCGAGCGGGCCAGCCGCCGCGACGTCGACCTGACCGAGGCGGAAGCCCAGCAGGCGTGGGAGTTCTCCATCAAGGACTTCACGCCCAAGAACACCATCCTGCCGCTGCTGCTGACACCGTCCCTTCTGGACTCGGCCGACGTGATCGAGTTCTTCGGCGCCGACCTGGCCCAGCGGCTGCACGAGCGCATCGAGGAGATCGCCGACGAGATGCGGGTCGTCGACTTCACCCCCATCCACGTCTACAAGACGCCTTCGTACCGGCTGTACTTCGAGTTCGCCGACGAGATCTTCGCCCGACTGCGGGCAGGAGTCGGCGAGGACATCGGCCACCCGCCGCCGTTGCCGGCCTGCTTCGACGAGGTGCCGCCGGACCGGTTCCGGGAGTTCGTGCGCTACTACTGCGAGGACCGCGAATCCGGCGAGGCCCACAACCATTTCGGCAACGGCGGGGTGTTCTGATGCTGGACGCGTTGTTGGAGAAGGAGAACGCCCATCTGCTGGAGTACGTGACGCAGGATCCCTTCGGCGCGCACGTGTTTCCCGGCGACACCCCCGACTACTCCCCCGAGGCCTTCCTGGCCGACCTGGACCTCCAGCTGCGGGACACCGCCCCGATCCACCTCTGGTCGTACATCCCGACCTGCGCCTACCGCTGCCGGTTCTGCCAGTACCCGGTCGTGCTGGTCAAGGGCGATCCGAGCAAGCTGACCCAGTGGGCCGACTGGAACATGCGGGAAGCCCTGCTGTGGCTGGACAAGGTGCCTGCGCTGGCGTCGGCGCCGATCGGCGAGTTCAACGTCTTCGGCGGCACGCCGTCGCTGCTGCCGCCGTCGGATATCGCCCGGCTGCTGAACTTCTACCGTTCGCACTTCAACTTCGGCCCGGACACCACGGTTCGGTTCGAGGGCGATCCCAGCACGTTCACGGTGGAGAAGCTGGAGTTGTTGGCGTCCTTGGGATGCACCAAGCTGTCCTGCGGCGTGCAGTCGTTCGACGACCCGGTGCTGAAGCTGTGCGGCCGCGAGCACACGTCCCAGATGTGCGTCGACTTCATCCGCCAGGCGCAGCGGGTCGGGTTCGAGCGGATCAGCATCGACCTGATGTACGGCCTGCTCGACCAGACCGTCGACAGCGTCCGCCGCGATCTCGACGTGGTGCTGGAGACCGGCGTGAACTCGGTGGTGTGCACCAAGTTGCACCTCAAGTCGTACGCCGAGACGCGGACCGGTGTCGCCGGCGAGAAGCCCGCGGCCTGGCAGGTCGACAGCTACCGGGCGCGCCTGGAGAAGGACGGCCACTTCTGGCCGACGCTGGACGAGCAGTACGAGATGCGGGCCTTGCTGACCGAGGGCCTGCGCGCCGCCGGCTACGTCGAGCATCCCACGATGTACTTCGCGTCCGGCGGAATCGGCCCGGAGAAGTGGAAGTCCATCATGGTCGACCAGGACCGCCAGGACGCCGAGGTGGCCATCGGCCTCGGCGGCAGCTCCAGCTGCCGGCGCTCCGAGGCGATCACCGACGTCAACTGGCAGACCTACGCCGCCGCCGTCGAGGCCGGCCGGGTCCCCCTCGGCTCGGCCACCGCCTTCTCCCCCGAGGGCCAGGAGACCCGGGCCATCAAGATGGCGCTGACGTCCTTGCAGCCGCTGCGGGATTCCCTGCACCGCAACCGTTTTGGCCGCTCCCTGTTCGACGAGCCGTGGGCCGGCCGGTTCCGTTCCCTTGCCGATCGCGGCTTCGCCCGGCTCACGGAGGACGCCGTGACGCTGACTCCGGTCGGGGAAACCCTGGTGGAGGCCATCATCAACACGGAGTTCTGAGCCGTCAGGACTTGAGCAGCGACTGCCGCGCCGACTCCGCCAGCCAGGCCTGGGCGCGGTCGAAGTCCCAGCCGCGGTGGCCGACCATCGTGTACCAGCCGGGGCGGCCCAGGTAGAACCACAGCACGTCCAGCGCGCCGTCCCGGTCGAGCTTGAGGGCGTCCAGCTCGATGAGCCGGTCGACCACCTCGGCCAGGGCGGCCAGATAGGACGCTTCGGCCTCGGCCAGCACCGCCTCGGCGCACGGCTCGCCCAGGTTTCCGCTGGTCAGGGACCAGACGAGGTCCCAGTGGCGCTCGTGCGAGTCCCGGGTGCCGGCGGCCAGCAGGCCGATGACCTCGTGCGGGTCGTCCGTGGCCAGGACGCCGGCCAGAGTCCGTTCGACGGCCGGATCGGTGACCGCAGGCTCCAGCACCGCCCGCAGGATCGCCGCCTTGCCGCCGGTGCTGCCGTACACCGTCGGCACGGCCACGCCTGCCGCCGAGGCGATGTCGGCGACGGTCACCTTGTCGTAGCCCTCGGACACGAACAGCCGGCCCGCGGCGTCGAGGATCGCCGCGCGCGTGGCCTCCGCGGCGTCCCGGCGCCGGGGCGAGTGGTAGGTGCGCATCGCCCTCGATGGTACATCGGCCATAGATATGTATATTGACAATAGGACCCTATGTTCAACGGAGGCTCGGCGATGAAAATCGGCTTCGACCTGCCGCATGTCGGCATCCACGCGCACCGCCCCGACGGCATCGCCCTGTTCGCCCGTGAGGTCGAGCGGCTGGGGGCGGACAGCCTGTGGGTCGGCGACCGCCTGTTCGCCGCGGTCGACCCGCAGGTCAACTACCCCGGCGTCGACGGCATCCCGACCGAGTTCCGGTCCAGCCTCGACCCGTTCGCGGTGCTCTCCATCGCCGCCGCGGCCACCACCCGGCCGCTGCTGGGCACCAGCGTGCTCATCGCCCCCTGGTACGCGCCGCCGCTGCTGGCCCGGTCGCTGGCCTCCATCGACCAGTTCAGCGGCGGGCGGCTGATCGCCGGCCTCGGCATCGGCTGGGCGCCCGAGGAGTACAGCGCCGTCGGCGTGTCGATGAGCGAGCGCGGGGCCCGGCTCGACGAGAGCCTCGACTCGCTGGAGGCGTACTGGACGACCAACCCCGTCGAGCACAAGGGCCGGTTCTCCAGCACGCCCCCGAGCTGGGTCGACGTCAAGCCCGCGCACCGGATTCCCGTCTACCTGCCGGCCTTCTCCTCCGCCGGCATCGCCCGGGCGGCCCGCCGGGCCGACGGCATCCTGCCCGCGACCGCGCCGGGCTTCTTCGACCCGGCCATGATCACCGGCTTACTGGGACAGGTGCGGGCCGGGGCCGAGCAGGCCGGCCGGAATCCCGCGGACATCGACGTCATCCTGCGGGTCAACACCAAAGCCGGCGAGTCCGTCGAGAGCATCGTCGACGTGCTGGTGCGGGCCCGCGACGAGGCCGGCGTCGAGCACGCGTTCGTGGACCTGACCTTCCGCGACCGGGCCGACAGCGTCGAACACGCCATCGAGCTGGCCGGACAGATCCTGGAGCAGGCCAGGTGACCCCGTTCGAGGGCAAGGCCGCGCGAGCAAGGCCCCTGAAAATCTAGGCCGTGACGGCGGCGCGGACGCCCAGCGTCACCAGAACCACGGCGGTGACGCGTTTCGCCCAGCGGCGGAACACATCCGTGCTCGGCAGCTTGCCCACCACGAACGCCCACATGGACAGCCAGACCAGGGCCAACAAGGCGTGCGCGGTGACCAGGACGTAGATCTGCACGGCCAGATTGTCCTGCGGTGTGACGAATTGCGGCACGAGCGTGAGGTAGATGGCCGCGGCCTTGGGGTTGAGGACGTTGGCCAGCACGGCCCGCATGTAGGTCGGCTCGGTGCGAGGCCGGGTCTTCGGTGCCCGTCCGGCGAACCAGGTCCACAGGCCGAGGCCGATCAGGTAGACCGCCCCGACCACGCGGACCACCGCGAAGGCTTCGCTGGACTGCATCACGATCGCCGACAGGCCCAGCACGGCCAGCGTGGCGTGCACGTACAAACCGGTGATGGTGCCGCCGATCACCGGCAGCGCCCGGCGCCGGCCGCCCTGGATCAGCAGGGCGACACTGGCGCCGGGCGTGGCCGTGATCGGGAAGACGGCGGCCAGGAACCCGGCGACGGCGTAGGGCTCGATCATGCGACCCGGAAGTGCGTGGTGATCCGGTCGTCCTCGACGACGTGGAACGCGACGCCGGGCGGCTGGGCCCAGTTGTCCAGCGAGCCGCCCTCCCAGGCCATGCGCAGCGCGAACGTCACCGCCGGCGCGACGATCAGCGGCTTGCCGGCGAACGTTGTGGCGCAGGCGGTGTGGGCATGGCCGGCCAGGACCGCGATCACCTGCGGACGGTCCCGCACCAGCGCCGCCAGGCGGTCCGGCTCGTGCAGCAGGATGCCGTCGATGAACGGCTCGTGCATCGGGGCCGGCGGATGGTGCAGCGCGATCAGGGTCGGCATCTCGTCCCGCAGGTGATCGCGGATCCAGCCGACCGTCTCGTCGTCGAGGAAGCCGTGCCCCCGCCCCGGCACCGTGCCGTCGACCATCAGGATGTCGACGCCGCCGACCGTGTGCCGGCGGTTGATCGGACCGCCCGTCGGCTCCTCGCCCAGCAGCGCCTTGCGGTACGGGCCGCGGACGTCGTGGTTGCCCGGGCACAGCAGCACCGGCACCGGGACCGTGGCGAACAGCTGCGCCACCTCTTCGTACTCCGCCTCGGCGCCGTGATCGGCGAGGTCGCCAGTCACCAGCAGCGCGTCCACCGGCCGTTGCAGGCCGTCGAGGTAGTCCACCACCCGCCGCGCCCGGGCCGTCGCCCGCGCGGACCCGTCCAGATGCAGGTCGCTGATCTGCGCCAACAACACCATTCTGCTCCCCCCCTAACGGAAGCGACGGCGCCTTCCGTTAGATCACGCTAGGGTTTCGACGAACGGGCGGTCAAGCAAAAGGCCCACGCTCAGCGCCGGTCGCGGGACATCAGGGTGGTGAGGGCGTCGTCGACGCTGACCCACAGCTCTTCCACGCCCGGCGGCACCAGGTCGTAGGTGTGGTCCAGGAACTCGGCCAGGTCCTCCGCGTAGGCCTCGAACATGGCCATGCCGGCCGGCGAGCTCACGACCAGCGACACCAGCTCGATGTGATCGTCGGCCGGGCCCACCCGGACATCGCCCTCGCCCACGTCGGTGAGCAGGCCGTCCGCGAGCAGGTCCCGGGAGAAGCACCACTCCACCGTGCCCGACGGGCCGCAGCGGAACCCCGCCGTCACCGCGTACGGATCGCGGGTGTCGTAGCCGAGCTCGACCTCGACCCGGACCGGCCACCCTCGTGGCACGAGCAACTCCAGCATCACCGTCGCGCGGAGCGTCGCATGGTCGTTGTGCAAGGTCTTCCACTCCTCGGACTGCCGTGGCAACCGTAGGACTATGCCCCCACCCCGCCCCGCCGCGCAGCCGCTGTTCCGAGGTGCGGAACATTTCCGACTCTCGGCGCGCAGACAGCGGCCCTTGATCGCCGCTACGCTGCGGCGCATGACCGCTTCCTCCCTGCCGGAGACGGATCCTGTCGCCGCGCGACGCCCCCAGTACCTCGCCGACATCGCCGCCGGGCTCGACCGCTTCTTCGAGCCCCGCCGCAGCGACTGCCCCTGGTGCTCGTCGGCCCGCCTCACCACGCGGCTGCGCACCGTGGACCTGTTGCAGCACAAGCCCGGCCGGTTCGAGCTGTCCCAATGCGCCGACTGCCACCACATCTTCCAGAACCCCCGGCTCAGCCTCGCCGGCCTCGAGTTCTACTACCGTGACTGCTACGACGGTCTCGGCGAACAGCAGATGGCCGCCATGTTCGAAGGCAACACCACCGGCCTTCAGGACCGCGCCGCGCTGCTCACCAAGCACCACGCCCCCAAGCGTTGGCTCGACGTCGGCACCGGCCACGGCCACTTCTGCAAGGCCGCCTCGGAAGTGTTGCCCGACACCGAGTTCCACGGCCTCGACATGAGCGCCGGCGTCGAGCTCGCACAGGAGAAGGGCTGGATCACCCGCGCCTTCCGCGGCAACTTCCCCGAGATGACCGCCGAGCTCGCCGGCAACTACGACGCGCTCAGCATGTTCCACTATCTGGAGCACACCCTCGACCCCCGCGCTGAGCTGTCCGCCGCAGCCGCCGTTCTGCCGCCCGGCGGCCACCTCGTGATCGAACTCCCCGACCCCGAGAGCCGTTGGGGCCGCCTGCTCGGCCGCTACTGGATGCCCTGGTTGCAGCCCCAGCACCTCAACCTCATGCCCATCGCCAACCTGCGTGCAGCGGCCGAGGAAGTCGGCTTCACGGTCGTGGAGGAGCAGCGGGCCGAGCCGCACGGGTCCATGGACATGATCGCCGCCGTCATGCTGTGGGCCAACTGGGTCGTCGGCGGCAACAACGTGCCCTGGCAGCCCAAGCCACCCAGCCGGCTCCATCGCCTGGCCCGCAAGGCCAGCATGGTCGTGTCGGTGCCGTTGATGGTGCTGGCGTTGGTGGGCGACAAGGTCTTTGCGCCATGGGGGCGTAAGCACGGGTGGTCGAATGCGTACCGGGTGCTGTTGGTGCGGTCGTAGGGGCTGGTTGGTTGGTTGGTAGTTGGTTAGTTGGTTGGTTGGCGGCCGTGGTGGTGCGTTGGGTGTCCGCACCGCGCGGTTGCCGGTCGGTTGGTTGCCAGGTATGGCGGCGAGGCGACCGCCGTTGCCTGGTGATCGGTGGCCTGGCCGCACTGTCGGAGCTGCTGGCTGCCCACAGGTTGTCAGCGGTAGAGCCATGTCGGCGCGGTGGGCGTCCGCACCGCGATACACGGCCCTCGGTTTGCAGGCCCTATCCGGCGCTGACTTCTGAGTCGTGGTGGTGCGTCGGGTGTCCGCACCGCGCAGTCGCCGTCTCCGCCCACTCTCTCTTCAGCATACGGTGCTGAAGTGGAAGGGGCGCGAGGTGGGTGGGCGGGCGGATTGCGTTGCGCGACACCGGGTGGGTGGGTGCGCGCGTTTACTGATGGCTTGGGACGGGTCGAAGGGTGGGGGGTTCGATCATGGAGAGGGAAGCGTTGCAAAAGGGGTCGGAAAGCGCTTTCCAGCGAGGGAGATTTGGGCCGCCACGATCGTGTATAGGTTGACGCGTAACGGAAATCGATCAATTCGGAGGGGTAGAATAGGGGCATGTCAGCGAATCCTGAATTCCCTGCCGACACCGAAGGGTGGCAGCACGGCGAACTGGAGCTGTGGCAAGCAGGCGAAGAAGCCGAAACCCTGTACCGGGCGACCTACATCCAGCAGCTGGAGCGCATCTGGGAGGTGTGGGACCGATCAGTGAAGTCGAAAGAGGACCGGACCTCCATCGTGTCGACAATGGTGGTCCGCTGGCGGCTCACGATCAGGGAAGCCCGTGAACGGCTTCGGTACGCGGAGTTGTTCCACAGCCAGGCGATCCGCGAAGCAGGCCGCGCTGGGGTGTTGGACCGGCAGCATCTGAAGATCATCCACGAGACGCTGCGGATAGCGCCGGCGGTCGAGCGGAACCGGGTTGAGGCATCACTGTTGGAGAACGTCCAGTTCGACGAGGGCGAGTTCAAGAACATCGCGCAGCGGATCCTGTTCCACCTCGACCAGGACGGCAAAGCGCCGGACGACCGGGAGTTGCGGGCACCGAAGCGGGAGTTCCGTTTCGAACGCAAGCTGGACGGCAGCATGGTGTTCTGGGGAAGGCTCGACCAGGAGTACGGGGCGAAGATCGCGGCGATGCTCAGCGCGCTGGCCAAGCCGACCTTCGGCAAGGATCCCCGCACGACAGCGGAGCGGCAGGGGGATGCGTTCGCGGAGATCATCGAGCTGGCCTCCCGTAGTGAGGGCCTGCCGGAGCAGGGCGGTGAGCGGCCGCACCTGACGTTGTCGATGTCGTTCCAGGATTTCATGGACAACACGGGTGTGGCGAAGGTCGAGGGTGGCGGCGTGATGAGCGCGGCGGAGGCACGGCGGATCGCCTGTGACAGCACGGTGATGCGCCTGGTGCTGGGGGCCGGTAAGGAGATCCTGAATGTGGGGCGGCAGCAGCGCACGGCCCCGAAGGGGATCCGGAAGGCACTGATCGAGCGGGACGGCACCTGCGCGTTCCCCGGCTGCGCGACGGAACCGGCGCGGTGTCACGCCCACCACGTAGTCGAATGGGCCAATGGAGGACCGACCAGCCTGGAGAACATGGTGTTGCTGTGCGGGGCACACCACCGATTGATCCACCACAGCCGGTGGACGGTGAAGATGGTCGATCAGCGGCCGGTGTTCTCTGACGGGCTGGAGGACGCGGGCTGAGGTCTGCGCCTTCGCCGATCTCCCCTCGGGCCGACCGCAATACCGGATCCGAGCCCCGCACCCGCACAGCCTGGCTCCGGGCCCTGTACCCGCTCGGCCTGGATCCAGGCCCCGCGCCCGTACGGGCCCGTACCCGCACGGCCTGGCACGCCAGACACGGCCCGGCGGCGACCGCATCCGTGGCAGCGCTACCCGGACAGCGGCAAGAGGGCCGGCGCACCCGGCCATCGCATAGCCGCAACCGCCGAAGCGACGCCAGAGAGCAGCGGCTGGCCGCGTGGCCTCTCACGGCTGGCTGAGGCGCGGGGGCTGGTCGAGGAGGCCGGTGCGGACGGCGTGGAGGGCGGCCTGGGTGCGGTCCTGAGACGCCGAGCTTGGAGAGGATGGCGCTGACGTGGGTCTTGACGGTCTTCTCGGACAGGACGAGGGAACGGGCGATCTCGCGGTTGGAGCGGCCACGGGCGAGCTCGGAGAGGACCTCGCGCTCGCGGGCGGTGAGGTGGATGCCCTGGGGAATGGGAATCGCCGGCGGCGAGGAGGCGGGCGACGTCGGGGTGGAGCAGGACATGGCCGGCGTGGACGGCGCGGATGGCGGCGGCGAGGGCGGGAGGGTCGACGTCCTTGAAGACGTAACCGGCGGCGCCGGCGCGGACGGCGGGGAGCACGGCGACGGGGTCGGTGAAGCTGGTGATGACCAAGACCCGGGCGGGGCTGCCGGCGGAGCGAAGGCCATGCAGGGCCTCGACACCGCCGGAGCCGGGCATCTTGAGATCGAGCAGGACGACGTCGGGATGGAGCTCCAGGACGGCGTCCACACAGGACTGACCGTCGGCGGCCTCGCCGACGACGGTGATGTCCTCTTGGAGGTCCAGGAAAGTGCGCAAGCCCTGGCGCACAACGGGATGGTCGTCAACGACAAGCACCCTGATCGGATCAGCCACCGGTCGCCACCTCCACCCGGACGACGGTCCCGACGCCGGGAGTGGACGTCACGGTGAGACGGCCGCCGACGGAGCGAGCGCGTTCACGCATGGACGAGAGACCCAGCTTCCGGGCGGCCTGCTCGGAACGGGCGGCGTCGAAGCCGACACCGTCATCCCGCACCTGCAAGACGACCAAGCCGTCGCCGGCGGAGAGGTCGATCTCCACATGGGCGGGCTGGGCGTGCCGAAGGGCGTTGTGCAAAGCCTCCTGAGCGATGCGGTACAAGGCCTCACGGCGGGCGGAGGTCACCTTCGGCACGGGACAACCGACGAAGGCCACCTCGGCCTCGTGCACACGATTGAGCAACTCGGCCTGCTTACGCAAAGCGGCATCGAGGCCGTCGCCGGACAGGTCGACAGGGAGCAGACCGACGACAACGGCGCGGAGCTCATCGCTGACGTCGGCGGCCAAGCGGCGGACATTGTCGATCTCGACGACGGCCCGAGCGGGATCACGGTCGACCAGAGCAGCGGCGGCGTCGGCGGTGAGACGCAAAGAGAACAGCTTCTGGGTCACGGCATCGTGCAGCTCACGGGCGATCCGGTTGCGCTCGGCCACAATGGACAGTTCACGGCTGCGCTCGTACAAGCGGGCGTTGACGATGGCGATGGCGGCATGACCGGCCAACAACCGAAGCAGCTCCTCGTCCTCGGCGCTGAAGCCGCCGGGCGTGTTCTTGTTGGCCAGGAACAACTCGCCGAGGATCTCGTCGCCGTCGGTGATCGGCATGCCCACGAAGTCGGTGAGCACGGGATGGGCGGCCGGCCACCAGTCGAACTGAGGATGCTCACGGATATCGCTCAACCGCACGGGATTCGGGTCACGCAGCATGAGACCCAACAGGCCGTGCTGGCGCGGCACGGGGCCGATGGCCTTCCACTGCTCGTCGGTGAGGCCGTCGGCCAGGAACTCGGCGAACGAGCCGTTCTCGTCGGGCACGCCCAGAGCGGCGTAACGGGCGTCGAGCAGCCGGCGCGCGGAGGTCAAGATGGTCTGCAGCACCTCGCGCACCGAGCGCCGCGCG
>NZ_KK037166.1:9181188-9207228 GCF_000568255.1 Kutzneria sp. 744 | reverse complement strand
ACCTGCGCACGCGGATGCACCAGGACGCGTTCCCGGGCGAGGACATCAGCGACCGGCAGCTGCCGGAGGCGGGGGCCGGCCTACGTGAAGCTGGTGACCGAACGCCCGGAGTCCGGCCGGGTGCGCCTGTGAGACCGGTCGCCCTGTGGTTGCCGTACGAGGTCGACGACCTCGCCGCGGCGACGGAGTTCTACACAGTCCGACTTGGACTGTCCGAGGTGGATCGATTTGACGGCGGGGTCGTGCTGCGGGCCGCCGACGGCGCATACGTGGAGCTGGCGACGCCCGGCTCGCCACGGCCGGCGCCGCTGGCGTTCGAGCTGGCCACCCCCGGCGAGGTGGAGGCGGCGTACACCGCGCTGCGTCCACGGTCCGACGAGCTGGTTCGCGGGCCGGGCCGCTATCCCCGAGGCCACTACGGCTTCGAGGTGCGCGGCCCGGCGGGGGCGACCGTGATGATCTGGAGCGAACGATGACCGCAACCGTGGAGTTCACGCTGCCGGCGGAGCTGGAGGCGCACGAGCCGCCGGAGGCCCGAGGACTGTCCCGCGACGACGTTCGGCTGCTGGTCGGCCGACGCGGCACGGGCGAGGTCAGCCACCATCGGTTCAACGAGCTGCCGAACCTGTTGACACCGGGCGATGTGCTGGTCGTCAACACCTCGGCGACGCTGCCGGCCGCGGTGCCGGTGTTGAACGCGGAGCTGCGGCTGCACGTGTCGACCAAGCAGCCGGACGGCAACTGGCTCATCGAACTGCGCACGGCCGACGGTCCGTTCCGAGAGGCTACGGCCGGGGAACGCTACACACTGCCCGGCGACGTCACGGTGACGCTGCTGGAGGCGTACTCGCAGGGTCGCTTGTGGACGGCCACGTTCGATGTTCCTTCCGTGCCAAGGTATCTGCTGGATCACGGCGGCCGATCCGCTACAGCTACGTCCCACGGCAGTGGCCGTTGCCGTTCTACCAGACGGTTTTCGCCGAGCACCCGGGCAGCGCCGAGATGCCCAGCGCCGCCCGGCCGTTCACCGACCGGATCGTCACACGGCTGGTGTCGGCCGGCATCCAGTTCGCGCCGATCCTCCTGCACACCGGCGTCGCCTCACCCGAGGCGCACGAACGTCCCTACCCGGAGCGGTTTTCCGTGTCGGCCACCACCGCGCGCCTGGTCAACCAGGCCCGCGAGGCCGGCAATCGGATCATCGGCATCGGCACGACCGCCGTGCGGGCACTGGAAAGCGCCGTCGAGGACGGCCGCGTGGTGCCGGCACAGGGCTGGACCGACCTGGTGATCACGCCCGAGCGCGGCGTCCGGGTGGTGGACGGGTTGCTCACCGGATTCCACGAGCCGATGGCCTCGCACCTGGACATGCTGGCCGCGATCGCCGACGAACGGCTGCTCATGGCCTGCTACGCCGAGGCAGTCCAAGCCGGGTACCTCTGGCACGAGTTCGGCGATGTGAACCTGTTGTTCTGAATTGGTGTTGGAGGAGTGGGGGCCGCGGTAGCAGTTGCTGGCCGGAAGCGACGTTCGGTCACGGGCGGTGAGCAGGGGGTGGCGGCGTTCAAAGGCGCTGCACACCACCGGCGGGCATTGGCTCGTCACTCACGGCGACGGCGGCGTGGATCACGGCGGCGAAAGGGTGACTGTTGGTGACCGGGCGGTTCGGGTCAGCTACGCGGGCGGTGGGCTCGTGCGGCGGCGGGGGCCGTTGTCGGCCGGCTGGTGAACTGGATCTCACTGGATGATCTGGTCGGTGTTTTCCGGATCCGCAGGCTCACCGACGTGCCCGGCGGGGTCGACGGCGTGGCTCACTGATTGTCCGTGACCCTTGAGTTAGACCCCGATGTTCGAGATAAAGGTCATAAGAGGCTTGCTCTGAAAAGCTTCTCTGGAGGAAGGTTCGCGGTCATGCAAGTTTTATCTTTCTAACTTGCCATACATTCTATTTGGACTTATATTAAGAGTCGTCATATAATTTTCCTTAGTTGTGTTATGAAATCAGCAGCTCAGGCCCGTCCGAACTAACAAGTCGCGGTAGAAATGGAACCCTCCACGAGGAAGCTTACTATTAAGGGTGTAATGCTTTACGAGAGCTGGGGGGGGACATTTATGGCGCAGGGGAGACGGAAAGGTATAAGTTGTGAAACAGATAACCGTTGAAAGTACTAAGTGCCGACCTACTGCCGGCCCTCCGCGGGCCGGACCGGATGGCCACGCCGCCGGTCGGCCCCGTGTTCCGACACCCCGATCCGGACGCGGCGGTGCACCACGTGCTCGGACGCAAGTAGGGTTGCCCGGTGCGAATCAGCAGCGAAGGGACGGAGACCGTGGTCCTCGCCGTGGCCGGCGAGGTGGACCTGGGTACCGCGCCGAGCCTCGAGGAGGCCGTGACCACGGCTGTCTCGACCGCCGGCGCCCACGCCGTGAGAATCGACCTCACCGAGGTCTCCTTCATGGACTCCACCGGCCTGCGGGTCCTCCTGACCGGCCGCCAGGCGGCCGAGCAGCGCGGCATCGCCTTCACCGTGGCCAACCCCCAGCCGCATCTGCTCAAGGTGATGCGGGTCACCGGCATCGACGGCCTGCTGGGTCTTTCCTGACCGGTCAGTTCGGCAAGGCGTCGATGTCCTCGGCGAACAGGCGCCACGCGGGCAGCCGCTCGCCGTCGAGCAGCCCGGCGCGCGCGTGCTGGCGGCGCAGATGCCACGAAGCCGACCCATCCTCACATCCCCGGTCGAGCAGCACCGCCCGAGTCCGAGCGCCGTTCTCGACGACGGCGTCCGCGCGATGCCCGTGGACCGTCTTGTTCAGCTCGACGCGGACGGACGGGCCGTCCAGACGGGCGAACAGCAGGCGCGACAGCTCGTCGTCCCGGCCGGCCGCCACCCGGGTCTTGGCCCGTTCGGCGGCGTCCGCGAGCACCGCGCCCAGACCGCCCTCCCGCCCCCACAGGTCCTGATCGCCCACCACGATCAGGTGCGACTTCGCCCGGGTGATGCCGACGTTCCACAGGTTCAGCTGACGGTTGAGCCACGACCGGCTGCCGGCCGGCATGTCCTTGCTGGCCACCAGGGAGAACACCATCACGTCACGCTCGCCGCCCTGGAACTCGTGCACCGTGCCCACCAACACCTCGGGCTGGTCCCTCAGCCGGCGCTTGAGCGCCGTGGCCTGCGCGGTGTAGGGCGTCACCACGCCGATCTGAGCGCCCGACGGCAGCTCCGCCCGCAGCTTGGTCACGGCCTGCAACACGCGCTCGACCTCGTCCTTGTTCACCCAGGAGCCGCCCGAGCTGCGGGCGGCCCGGCCGGCCCACTGCGACCAGATCACGCCCTCGTCCCGTTCCGGCAGCCGACGCAGGTTCCGGACGTCGGTGAGCACGGTCAGCTGACCGCCGTAGAAGTGCTGGTTGGCGATCTCCGCGATGTCCGGGTGGCAGCGGAAGTGCTCGTCGAGCAGCATGCTGCCGCCCCGGGCGGTCTCGAAGGCGTGGAACGACGAGTGCCGGTGATAGGACAGCCGGTGCTTCTCCAGCCAGTCCGCCGCGATGCCGGCCTCGGCCCGCGCCTGGGCCTCCAGCGCGGGTTTCAGCGTCACGACCGGGGACAGCTGCATCGCGTCGCCGATGATCAGCGCCCGTTTGGCCCGGAACAGCGTGGGAATCACGTCGGCGACGGTGCACTGGCTCGCCTCGTCGATGATCACCAGGTCGAACAGGCCGGGCTGTGTGGGAAAGCGCCGGATGCTGCGGGTGGTGACCGCCCAGCCGCCGACCGCGCTCAACACCGGCGGCACGTCCGGCCAGTCCGGGGACCTCGACGCGGAGGCGTTCATCAGCCGGAGGATCTTGGCCTTGCCGCCGATGGCTCGCTCCCGAACCACACTGTCCAGCACTTGCTCGGACGCGTCCTGCACGGCCTGCTGGCACCGTGCAAGCGCCTGCGTCTCCACATCGTCCGGCGGAAGTTGCGCGACCACAGCCCGGCCACGAGTCCACTCCGCATCGACCTGGAACCAGGCCGCCAGCGCATGGCACGTCTCCACCGTCGGTTCCTGGTGCCAGGCAAGTGACTTCAGATAGCGCCGCCGACGCCATGTGGCCAGCAGGCGAGCGTGCGCCAGCCGGGATGCCTTCGCAGCATGGGCATCCAGATTGACGACCGTGGCGAATACGGCCCGCAGTTCGGCGGTAGACCGCCCAAGATCCGCCGCCGCACGGTCGCGGCTCTGGCCGGTGGCGAGGAGCTTTCGCTCCGCCTCCGCCTTGTCGGCCATCGCCTTCGTGACGACGTCCAGGTCGCGCCGTGCCATCGCGAGCCGGGCCAGGGCGGTGCTGCTGTTCACCGGCGGCGGGGTGATCGTGGCCAGCAGCTGGAGCGAATCCCGTTCCCGCTCCCGGTAGTTGACCGGACGGCTGCTGCCCGTTCGGACGACGGACCCGGGCACGAGCTCCTGGCACCGGTCCGACACGACGTTGACCGCCTTGTTGTTGGTCGACGCGACCAGCACCTTCTGGCCGTTGGCGACGGCCGTCGCGACGAGATTGGCCACCAGCTGGCTCTTGCCGGTGCCCGGCGGCCCGGTCGCGACGGTCAGCCGGTTGACCATGGCCGACTCGATGACGGCCTGCTGGCCCTCGTTGAGCCGCATCGGGGTGACCGGTTCCCACTTCGGCTCGACCGGCTGGGCCGCCGGCCCCAGCAGGGCGCCGAGCGCGGTGTTCCCGACGGCCGCGGCCCGCCGGCCGATCTCGTCGAGCTCGGTCGCGACCTGTGAGCTCGACTGGTCGCGGACAGTGCTGATCACGAACAGCACCGCGGAGTTACGGGAGCCGGAGTTGGGCGTGCGGACGTCGATCACGGGTTCGAGCGAGCTCGGATCGAGCAGGCCCATCACCGGCAGCTCGGCGTACTTCTCCAGGGCGCTGCGGACCTCACGGACCATCTCGTGGTGCGCGCCGCCGCGCCACATCGGCCGGAAGTCGTCCGGGGCGGCGCCGCGGAGCTGCGGATGCAGTTCCGGCTCGCCGACGGCACACAGCCGCAGCTCGTCGCCGTCGACCCGGATCTCCACCCGTCGGATGAACAGCGGCGCGAACCGATGCGTGGGGAAGCGCTTGCCGTCATCGGACTTCACCACCACCACGGTCGGATAACCGCACCACAGCTGGGCTTCTTCCTCGATCGCGCGCTCGACCAGCTCGACGGCCTCCGGGGGCGTGGGCACCGACCCGTCCGCCTCCACGTCACCGGACAGCAGCCGTTCCTCCCCCTCCCAGCAGACGTAGCTCTCGCCGACCTCCTCTACGCCCATCAGTTGCATGGACGACGTCTCCGCAGCCAGGCACTTCCGGTAGTACTCGAGCAGCCGCGGCCAGCTGCCCTGCCGGTCCGCATCCAGCGTCGGCGCCTTCGGCGGCGGCAGCTTGATCTCCGACGTGCGCGGCAGCGGCCCCAGGTAGCTGCGCGCGACGTAGATGGGCTCGTGGATGTTGAGCGCGGAGTAGACCGGCATCTGCGGCAGCGAGAACGTCCTGCGCAGCTGCTTGCTGACGTGATCGAACAGCTCGCCCGCGGACACCATGCCGTCGCTGCCGGTGTCGGCGTAGCCGCTGTGCAGCGCCTTCACCAGTTCCCCGGTGAACCTGGAGGGCTGCGGGCCGTCCTCCGTCTCGCCTCCGCCGTAGGAGACCTGGTCGTCGAGGCAGGACGACATGATGAACACGTCCCTGGGCGCGAGCATCGGCTCCTGCCGGGCCCGCTTGCCCCCCTTGGTGCTCAGTCCCCGGGCGAATCCGCCGCTGTGGCAGCAGTCCAGGATGGCCACCTTCTGCGCGGCCCGACACTGTTCCAGCTGCTGGTTGACGTATCCGGCGTCGACGCCGGTGCGCTGGACGTCGTCGTCGGTGTCGGCGGCCACGAAGTGGAACTCGCCGGTGGTGCCGGCGAGTAGCGTGCCGTGAAACACTGATGTAGAGCAGCCCCAGCTCGGCCGGCTCCAGGTCCTCCAGGAACTCGGCGATCGCCTGGCGCATCCGGTCCGCGCTCGGGTCGAGCACGCACTCGACCGCGTCGAAGGCGCCGATCCGCGAGTCCCTGAGGACGCGCAGCAGCTGCTTGACGTCCGCCTGTGCGCAGGTCAGCGTGTCGTAGCTGTCGCACAGGTAGTTGGCGGTGCCGATGAGCAGCGCCCGCCGTCGTTCCGGCCCCTTCATGGTGTCAGCCCCCAGGTGTGCGCGTACGTCGTTCTGACGGACGGGCTCAGATTTCGGTCATCGGCCGCGACAGCAGGCCGCACTGCGGCGTGCCGGCGACCGCCGTCCACGGCTCGTGCCGGTCACAGCGACCGGCCGGGCACACGTAGCCGCCCTGGTCGGCGGCGAGCAGCCGGCGCCGGCGCACCCCGTCCCCCTTCGTGATGTGTCCGTCCACCCGTCTCGCCGCGGCGGCGATGTCGTCGAGCAACCGGTCCCACTCGGTCAGCGATCCGTTGCCGCGCAGCAGTTGCGCACGCAGGTCACGCAGCTGGGAGCCGAACCCCAGGGCCTCGGCCGCGACGGTCGTCCGCCGGGCGTCGTCACACAGGCGGGCCCATTCTGCTCGCTCTTGCGGGTGATCCGTCATCGGGGTATGCGTCCCTGTCCGTCAGTTCGGTGGGGAGGATGGTGCACGTGAGCAAACCGGAAGCCACTTTCGCCGAGGGTGTGCTCGGCGAGGACGAGCGCGACCGGGTGCGCTGGGCGCTCGGCCGGATCGAGGCCGACGGCGAGGGAGCCTGGCCGCATGTGGTGCGGCATGTCAAGGTGCTCAAGGCTTTCACCGACGGTCGCAGCGGCGGGATGGTGCTGCGGGTGGAACTGGCGTTCGAGGGACAGGCGCTGACCCGCGTGCTCAAGGTCGACCGGGTGGACGTGATGGCCCGCGAATGGCTGGGCTATCAGAAGATCCGCCGACGCGGCAACTCCGTGTTCGCGCGGGTGCTCGCCGCGTCTCGCGATGTCGTCGCCCGGGAGCGGCGCAGCCAGGTGCATGACTGGGGCGCGATCGTGTACGACGACGCGTCCGAATTCGACGGTGACGCGTCCAGTCCGGCATGGACGCTGCTGGAGGTGGCCGCCGACCCGCAACGACAGGACGAGGCCGTCACCGCGATCGAACGGCTGTTCCAGGCCGCCCGGTCCACCTTCTACGACGTACGCGGCGTGAACCCGGACGTCTCCTCGCTCATCACGCAGAACCGCAGACTCGGAGTGAGCCTCGAGATCCGGTCCGACGACGGCCCGTCGGCGCCGGCCATGGTGCACCGAATCCTTCGCCGCACAACAACCGGCGGTCCCGACGACTACGCGCCGGGCGACCGCGTGGCCTTCGAGGCCGACGCCGCCGACCCGGTCGTGATCCACGTCGACGGAGCTGAGGCCAGCGCCGGGAGCGGCGTCGTCGTGTCCAGCCGGGGCTCGGCGCGTCGAGAACTGCTGCCGACTCCGGCGATTCCCTGCGCGGATCCCTTCGCCGCGCTGCTCGACGCGCTGACCACCGGTCTGCCCGACCGCGTGACGTCCGCGGCGCACGGAGACCTCAACTGCACCAACGTGATGGTGGTCGACGGGCGGCCGTACCTGATCGACTACGCCGAGTTCGCCGACGGCGTTCCCCAGCAGTTCGATTTCTCCTGGCTGGAAGTGTCGCTGCTGCGGGACGTCTACGCCTCGCGCGATCCGGCCGAGCTGATCCGGCTCCAGCGTGCCCTCGCGATCGGTAGCCGGCTGCTGCATCTTGATGTCGGCGCCGACGAGGTGCTGCGAATCTGCCGTCGCTTCACCCACGCCGACAACCACGACGCACTTCGGGTGCTGCTCACGATCCGCGTGCAGGCGCACCGGCTCTACCCGGCGCAGGCCCGACCCGTGTGGTGGCGTGATCACCTGGCCCAGTTGCTCCTCTCCGCGCACCGCACCCTCAAGTGGCCGGCAAAGATGCAGAGCGTCGCCAAGCTGCATGCCGTTACGGCGGTCGCCGCGGTTGCCACCGAATGGCTGACGGACGGCGACCCCTTCGAGCACTGGGACGTGCGCCTCGACCAGGCCAAGGCCGAACTTGCCCGACACCTGCGGCGCGCATTGCGCGACGCGTCGCCGCAGCTGGCCGCCGACCTTCGCGTCGAGCACTACCTGGAGCTGGCCGCCAACGACTCGCCCTCCGTGCAGAAGCTGCTCGCCGAGTACGACCACGTGGTGCTGAGCGGCGAGAGGGGCAGCGGCAAGACCACGGTGCTGCGCGAGTTCGGGCACCGCCTCGTCGCGGACGACACCAAACCGGTGCCGCTGTTCGTGCACGCCAGGGATTTCCGGCCGCCGATGATCGACCCTGAGCACGGCCGTCTCGGCGTCGTGCACCTGATCCTCGACGACGCCCCGCCGGCCGTGGTGAGCGAACTCCACAGCCTCTACCCCGCGATGCCGATCCTCGCCGCCGGCGAGGCCGTCGACGGCTTCGAGCATGTGGAGCTGAGGAATCTCGACGAACGGGCCATCGAGATCTATCTCTGGCGCCGGGTCCCGGAGGTGGCGGTCGAGAAGCTGCTCGACGCGCTGCTCAACGACCGGGGGTGGCAGCGGCTGAACATCGGCCGACCCCGGGACCTGTCGCTGCTGGTGGACTACGTGGCGGCCAACGGGGTGCCGGACTCGGCCGTCGATCTTCACCGCGCCCTGCTGCTGGCCAAGGTGAACGGTGACGAGCAGGTGCTGCGGGCCGGCGAGCTGCTGGCGATGAACCTGTTGGACCGCAACGAATCGAGACCGGTCGACCCCCGGCTCATCCGGTCGGGCATCGCGGTCATGGACCACGGTCAGATTCGATTCGCGGACAACGCCGACCGCGATCATCTCGCCGCCTCGGGCCTGCGTCGAGGTCCGGCCGCCCCCAACATCGTGGAATGGCGGCACACCGCGCAGCAGTGGCAGGACGCGCTGACCGTGTATGTCGCGCGCCCGGACGTCTCGGCGGACGACGTGTCGGCGGTCGTGGAGAGGGCATCGAGCCCGAAGCGCAAGGCCGAACTGCTGGCGTCGGCGTACAACCAGCCCGCGACGACAATGCAGGAGTTCAGCCGGCAACTGGAGCGCCAACTCCTCCACCCCGACGGCATGTGGGCCAGGCACGCCAGTTCGGTGCTGCTCGAACTGGGCATGCCGGAGCCGCTGTCGCGCGTGATCACGTCGTCGGAGGCGTCCGACCTCGCGCGGTCGGGGGCCTTGACCGCGCTGCACGACCTGCGGCGACGCGCCCGACCCGGTCCGCATCACCGGTCGGCGTCCGTGGCGCTCGTGGCGGCCGCGCAGGCCGTGCTCACCGGGGAAACCAGCCACGAACTTCGTCAGCACGCGTGCTCCGTCGTGGCCGCCGCGAGCCTGTCGGAACTGGGCCTGCTGGTCGCGGCGCAGATCTCGCCGGACAATCCGTGGCCGTTGAACCACCAGGCGAAGACGGCGCTCGACAAGCTGGGCGTGATGTCGACGCCCGCCCTCGACCGGGCCTACTCCACCGCCGGCTGCCTGCAGCTGACCCGTCTCGCCGAGCGGCTGCGCGGTGTCACGACAATCGGCCAGGCGTTCGCCATCCGCCTTGAGCAGGCCTCCATCACCGAACACCTCACCACGCAGGACCGGCAGGCGTGGTTTCCCAGGCTGAGGTTCGGTTTCCTGATGCCGACCGGCCTGCTCGGCGAGCCCCCGCCGGTGGCGGGCAGCGTCGAACAGTGGCTGCACGACGTCGAAAGCGGCCCGGCCGAGCAGGCGGCGACGGCGGCCCACCGGCTGCTGGCGAAGGCGCCCGACCTGGCGACCGAGATCGTCGCTCGCCTCCGCCGCGCGCCGAGCGCCGACCGACTGCTGATCGCGGCCGCGGCCATCGGCGCCGACGACCTCGACTGGGCCGAGGAGCTGGTGCTGCGAATGCTGCCCACGATCGATCCCGCGGATCTGGAGGGGCCGGCCGCGTTGCTGGTGGCGGTGTTCAAACACCACCGCATGCGGGGCATCAGGCTGGCCCTGCGAGCGGCCGAAGCGGTCCGGCGGCGGGATCTGCCGGAGCGGCACTTCGGGCCGTGGACGGTCGCGTTGGGCATCTGCCACGGCGAACCCGGCGAACACGAGGCGCTGATCAACGAGGGCGATGTCGCGCTGGCCATCGATGCCCTGTCCAGCTACGGCTTCCTGCCCGCCGGCGAGCCCGGACCCGATCATGTGTTCGGCGACGACGCCCGGGCCCGGCTGCTGGCCGCGGTGACCGAGGAGAACCTGGTGGACTGGGCGCATGCGGCCGCGACCGCGCGGCTCATCGAAGCGGCGCCGATCATCCTGCGGCACATCGCCAACGGCCGACCGGAGCCGATCCTGCAGAACGCCTACGACTACCTCGTGGCGGCAGATCAGGCGGAACGCCAGCAGATGCCATAGCTGAAGCCCTGTTCGAGACCGTCGAAGCGGGCCACCACCTCGGCCGCCCGGTCGAGGGTGAGCAAGGGGCCGTCGGGCACACCGTGGTGCGGCAACGTGCGGGGCGAAGCACGGTCGGTGCGCCACACGACCAGCGGCCGGCGGCCGGCGTCGAATCGCACCCGGGCCTCGAACATGGCGCAGCTGACCAACGGGTTGAACACGTAGTGGTCGGAGATCGGCTGCCCGTCGCGCACCTGGAACACGATCGAATACGTGTGCGACTCGTTTCGGGCCAGCGGCCGGGGCAGTTCGAGCAGGTACCGGAAGTGGTTGGCGCCCTGGCGGTCCTCGGCGACGATGCGGGCCCCGTGCTGGACGTCGGCGTGCACCTCGCGGTCCAGGTCGGCCGAGTCGGGCCTGCGGGGCACGCTGAACCGGGCGACGATCTGGGACAGGTCGTCGCGAGTGGCGACGATCGTGCGCTCCTCGATCACCTCGGGCGCCTCACGGTCCAGCCGCACCAACACTCTCAGCCGTCGCACCGCCCAGCCGCGTTCCGGGTCGGACGGGTCGACGCGTTTGACGATCACCTGCGCCAGCTTGGCGAACGCGTCGTCGATCCGCCTTCGGGTCGTCCGCTCCGACCACCGGAACTCGGTGCCCAGCAACTCGGTCCTCGTGGACAGCGTGGCGGATCGCAACTCCCGGTCCAGCGCAAGGGCCACCAGCACCACACGCCGTTCCTCCTCGGGCAGGTCCATGTCCGGGATCTGCGCGACGGCGGCGTTCACCAGCCGTCTGACGTCCGCGTTCGAGCAATCCGGGGGAACGTCCGCCCACCGCGCGATGGCCGGTCCTATCACCGTGTGCACGTTCGGCCGGTGCAGGCCCCTTCCCCGGCGCAGAGCCATGAACTCCCGGGTCAGCTCGGCTTCGAACCGCGTCATGCCCCCTCCGCCGCCTTTGGCCGGTGTCGCCGCGGAACGGCCTGGAATTGGCCAGTTCCGGCGCCGCGGCCAGGCCACCATCCACCCGGACAGGCTATCCGGATGTGTGAGGAGATTGTCGGTGTCGGCAGCGCACACTCCCGTCGTCCAGCGGGGCGACTTCGACGAGCTGCGCGAACTCGCCCGCGGCGGGCGGCTCGGCGCGCAGCTCTCCAGCCCGGCCAATGCTAGGCGGGCTCGACTGGACGGGGCGTTGTACTCACTCGTGTGGCCGATCGTCTTCGACCGCCTGACCAGACCGCTGGAGCTGCGTCGCGGCCATCAGCGGTGCGCGACCCGAATGACCCTGCTGTCACCCGATTGTGTCGATGGTTTCCACGACGACGTGGAGGCGGTGGTGGATGGCGTGCGGCGCCGCGCGACGGCGCCGATCGTCGACCTGGAGGCGTGGATCGCCCGAATGGCCAGGTCCGCGACCATCGACGGCTACCGCAGGCGTCGCGGTCTGCTCGGGGCGCCGCAGCGGCCTCGGGTGCCGCGGTGGCTTGCCGACCGGCTCGACGCCGATCCGTGGCTGGTCGCGCTGGCCCTGCACGTCATGGAGTGGGTCGGCGTGCCGAACACCGCGGGCCACAAGCTGTGGCCGATCGACAGCTGGGCGGAACGCCGGGCGAGCGTCACGGGCGACTGGTCGGGCAGCACCACGGAGGCCACCGGCCGCGACGTCGAACGGGTGCTGGCGGCGATGCGCAGCCGGCCGCACTGGTTCGACGCCAACATCGAAAGGCCGTTGGGACGCAAGGAGACGCCCACGCCGATGCACCCGGTCGCGACGCCGCTGACTCTCGCTGCGGAGCGCGACACCGGCGAGGACGTGGCCGAGCGGATGGTGCGGATCATCAGTCGACGGGTCGAAGCAGGTGAGGATGTGCGTGAGGTGACGATCGAGGTGGTGCGGCGGGTCTTCCACGACCGGCTAACCGCCGTCCGCCTGGCCGGGATCGTCGATGCTGTCGTCGAGATCGTCGGCTGACACCGGTTCCCCCCGGTCGGCCGCCGAGCGGACCTCCGCGCGGAACAGGTCGAGCAGTGATTGTCGTTGCCCCGCCGACAACGGCTGTGGTCGTCTGGTCATCAGCTTGTCCCTCCACGACTGCGTCGCCGGTCACTGACGGACGTGCCGGCCGGCGGCGGGTTCACGAGAAAGGAGGTGGGGCTCGTGGTCTGGCGCCCGCGCTCAGCTCCGCCACACGTTCGCGTGTCCTTCTCCGCGATACTGCGGATCCGGGACGACGACGGGATCGTGCTGTTCGAGGCGCGATCCCGGCCGGGGGCGTACACGCCGCCCGGCGGGGTGTACAAGTATTTCGGCCCGGCCACCGACGTGCTGGACCGGTTGGGCTTTCACGGAGACCGGTGGACGGACCGGGAATCCGATATGCGCAACGACATCCGCGGCGTGCTGCCGGCCCGGTCGGTGCCGGAGTTCCTGCGCTGGTTCGACAGCGGCGCCTACCGTGAGGACTCGGACGAGTGTCTGCGCCGTGAGCTGACCGAGGAGCTGACCGAGGTGGGTTTTCCCGCCCTGGCGGCCGATGTGGCGAACTTGAGCTTCACTCATCTCAGGACGGAGGTCGAGGGGCCGACGCCGGTGGCGGGCAAACCGTACCGGCAGCTGCGAAGGTTCGAATTCCACGACATGGTGTGCGCCAACCAGCAGGCGGTTCGGCTGCGGGACCGGATCCTGGAGTTGGCGGCGGATCCCCACGTGCACACGGTCCTGGCGGCGACGTCGGCGGACATCACGCACGGCCGCGCGGGAAAGGCGCTGGTCGCACCGCATGCCGCCTATCTCACCGGAGGCACGCGCACCCGGTCCGACATCCCCTCGCTGCGGTGAACGCGATGGTGACGGCGAACTGCGTGCCTGCCACGGACAGCAGGGCGATCCTGACGGTGACGCTGACACCGGAGCGGGCGGACCTGGGGTGGTCGAGGGTCGTCACTCACGTGCGGGCCGGGCTCTCCCCGTCGGTCGTCGTGGCCGATCTGACCGGGCCGGAGACGCTGAGCTCCGTGTCGGGCATCGGGGAGTCGACGTTCAGCTGGACGCTCGGCCGGCTCGACGGGCCGGCGCTGCCGACGGAAGCCGTTGCGCTACAGGCATTCCTGCCGATGGAATCCTCGCCGCGAGAGCTCGACCTGACGGTGCGGGTGGACATGTCCTTCGCCCGGACGGGACTTCCCCTGCTGCGACGGCGTCTCGACCACCACCATGTGCCCACGCCGTGGCGGTTATGTGTGGTGCTGCCGGCACGTCGGCGGTCCAGCGACGACCAGCCACGCGTGCGCCTGTGCATGGCGGCGGACATCGAGCACTACAGCCGGTTCGGCAACCCGGAGGCGATGGTGGCCCAGGAGAGGCTGTTGCAGGTGCTGCGGCGGGCCAGGGCCCACGCCGGCGTCGAGGAGTCGGCGGTGATCACCGAGGGCGCCGGCGACAGCCAGTTCGCGATCCTGCCCGAGAACCTGGACGAGGCGCGGGTGGTGCCCCTGTTGATCGAGGGGCTCGCGCACGCGATGCGCGACGTGAACCGAGGCCTCGAAAGCCATCATCGGCTGCGCATCAGGACGGCGATGGATCGGGGGCTGCTCACGCCCAGCGTCAACGGCTGGGTGGGCACCGCGACGATCGCCGTGCACCGCTTGCTCGACTCGCCGGCGCTGCGCTCGGCTCTCGCCGCGAACACCGGCGTCGACCATGTGGTGATGGCGTCGAGGACCTTGTTCAAGGACGTGCTCAGGCACGGCTATCCCGGAATTTCACCCGACGCTTTTCGTGAGGTCGGCGTGGACATTCCCGGAAAGGGCTTCAGCGAACAGGCGTGGCTGTTCGTGCCCGGCTGACGCACGCGCTCGCCGACCGGCTTCCAGCCGGTCGGCGAGCACAGCGAGCGTGTGGGCCCGGTCAGATCCGAGCAAGCCCGGCGACCAGAACAATGACGTGACTCTCCATGATTCCCCCTCCCTCGTGAGCGAAGAAGGCCGGCGTCGACCACCGAACGAATCACCCGGGAATTCGCTACCGGTGAATCCGGCCGCATTCAGCATGCGCCGGGCGGTGATGCGGCACAGTGCCGTGCGGCACGCGGCGAACGTGCCATGTGGCTCACTCGGCATGATCGGCCAGAGCCGGCGCAACATGGCCAGCGACTGGCCAGTTCCGGCGCCGCGGCCACGCGACCATCCATTTCGATGCTAGGAGCGGCCGGTCCCCACGGGGCGTGGCGTTCACCCGGAAGGAGGTGGGAGTCCGTGTTCTGGAAACGACGTCCGCGGCCGGTGCGGGTGAACTGCGCGGCGGTGTTGCGGATCCGGGTGGACGACCGGATCGTGCTCGTGGAGTCGGCGTTGCGACCGGGGGCGTTCGCCCCGCCGGGTGCGGTGCTGCGGTACACGGAACCCCTGGGGCGGCTGGGCTTCGAGGCCGACGACGACCATCACCTGCGCGGAACCCTGCCGATCAGCTCGATCGAGGGGTTCGTGCGGTGGTTCGAGAGCGGGACGGGCCGTGAGGACGGGGAGGAGTGCCTGCGGCGCGCGCTCGCCGAGGTTCTGGCCGAGTTCGGGGTGCCCGGCCAGAACCCGAGCTTTGATCGGTTACGCCCGAAGATCGAGTTCTCCGGGGCCGAACTGCGGTGTTTCGAGTTCTACGACCTGGTGAGCCCGGTGCCGGATCGGCTGCTGGCGCTGGCGGCCGATCGCCGGGTGCACGCCGTCGCGGCCGTCGGCCCGGTCGAGGTGGCCGCCGGGCGCGTGGGCTCGGCATTGATCGCGCCCCACACCCGCTACTTGACCTGCGACAACACGATGTCGGCGAAGAACTCCCCGTAGCGGTCGGCTCAGAGGCGGGCCAGGGACCTCAGCACGTCCGGCCGTTCCACCACGATCCGTCGGCGCCCCGTGCTCAGCACCCCTCGGGACCTCAGCATCGCCATCGCCCGGGCCACCGCCCGCCTCGACGCCCCCAGCTGGTTGGCGATCTCCTCCTGCGTGAACGGCGTGTCGATCTCGATGCCCTCCGCCGTCGTCCGCCCTCGTTCCTCCATCAGCCGCGCCAGGTGCCGGGCCAGCCGGTGGCTGATGTCCAGCTCCACCGAGACCACCCTGGCCCCCTCCGCCTCCCGCAGCCGCACCGCCAGCGACTTGATCACCGCGATCCCGATCTCCGGCCGGCTCCGCAGGACCCCTTGGAACTGCTGCGCCGTCAGCTGCACCACCGTCGTCGGCTCCACGCTCCGCACCGACGCCGTCCGCTCCCACCCGTGCAGCGCCGCCAGCTCCCCCAGCACATCCCCCGGCCCCCGCAGGGCGTACACCAGCTCCCGCCCGTCCTCCAGCAGCGTCGACACCCGCACCCAGCCCTCCACGATCACGTGCAGGAAGTCCGAGGGATCGTCCTCCCGGATCAACACCTCATCCGCCCCGAACTTGCGCCTCACCCCGCCGGCCAGGAGGTATTCCCGCTCGCCCTCGGTCAGGTACGACAGCAGACTCCCCCGCGCCGGATTCATGTGGCCCGCTTTTGCAGGACAGTCAAGATTTCGCGAACAGCGGCGGCATTGGGGTGGCCATCGCCGTACACCTGCACATGATCGTTCAGCAGATCCTGAAAGACCTCGACCGCATTGAGAAGACCACCGTCCTGGATCTGCCTCGTTGCGACATCCCAGCGAAGCTCCAAGGTGAAGGGATGATCGGAGCCCAGTATGCGGTCGGCATCGGACAACAATGCCCGCAGCTCGGTGGCATCAAAGCCGCCTCCCGCCTGCTCGCGCCAGGTCACGAGACTGCGGCGGACAGTCAGGGTCTCCAGATGGTCGGGACCCAGCACTCGGAGCATATCCAGCAGTAGCTCCTCGAGCATCGCCACGGCGTCAGCCATGTCGCCACGCTCGGCCAGGCAGTTCGTCAACTGCCAGCGAGCCAGGATTGTCATCCGGTTATCCGGGCCTTGAACACGGAGGTAGTCGGCCACCAGCTCTTGCCAGGCAGAGACCGGATCGGTGGACTGCCCCTGCCAGTGGGCGAGAAGGTACCGAAGGCTGAGGACAAAGGCATCTTCGGCGCCGAAAATCCGCGTGCCGTCCTCGATGATGCGGTCGAGCTCGGAGGCGGCGGCCACTGTGTCTCCGGCTTCCCCGGCGCACTGAGCCAGCTGGGCGCGGCTGTGGAACACGTTCGGGTGGTCCGGTCCGAGAATCTGCCTCTGGAGATCGGCCAGTTCGGCCAGAAGAACGGCCGCACCGGCCGGGTCTGCCGCCACGCCCTGCCAGAACGTGCCCTGATGCCGTGCGTCGAGGGTGATGTGATGGTTCGGCCCGACCTGGTCGACAGCAGTGGCGTGCAGGCGTTCGAAGTAGGCAGCGGCCGCCGCATCCTGCCCGGAACCACCCAGGCTGGCGCCTGCCACGAACAGCACTCCGACATCGGCACCGTCCGCACTCCACAACGTCGATCCGGCCGATTCCTGCAGGGCTGCGGTATTGGCCAGGAGGATGCGCTCGTCCCGTGCAGCCTCCGACCAGAGGTCCATGAGGGCGTCGGCGGCGATGCCCACAGACACAGCTAGGTCATTGGTCTGCTCACGCACCACGCGTTGCAGGAGATTGTGCACGCGGAGCGTGTCGGTGGCCTCGTCCAAGGTGGCGAGGCTGAGGCGGTGCAGGCAACGTAGGGCGTCGCGGGCGTCGTCCGCGTGGACTGGCTCGGGACCGAGGTAGTCCAAGACAACCGGTGTCGTGAACAGACGCGCGGGGATGCCGTTGGGGTCCAACAAAGCCGCGATGCGGAGCAGCGGGCCGGCTAAGCCTTCGGGGCGGAGGCGGTCGGCCAGCTCGATGGACAACGACCAGGTCTCCGTGACGGCGTTGCGGTAGTCGTCGGGGCGGGCGCTGGGTTCGGGCACCAGGTCGGTGAGGCGGCGTTCTGCGAGGCGCGTCCGGTAGTCCGCGCAGGTCAGGCCACGGTCGAGGATGTAGGCGGCGGCCTGGGACAAAGCCAGCGGGAGGTGGCCCAGGTCGGAGGCCAAATCCGAAGCCGAGGAGAGCTGGGCAGAAGAAAGCTTGGCCTCCAGGTACTGCAAGGACTCCGAAGGGCTGAAGAGGCCGACGCGAACCACCGAGCGGCCGGCGGTGAGGGCGTGGTCCTCGCGGCGGGTGGTGACGACGGTGCGGCCGGACGTCGGGGGCCAGAGGCGGTGCAGGTCGGCGGGGTCGGTGAGGTCGTCGAGCACGACGAGCCAACGGCGGCCGGTGGCCTCCAGCCAGGCCAGGAAGCGGGCGGCGGCCTGGTCCTGGTCGGGGTCCGCACCGCCGGTGATGTCGCCGATGGCCTGGGCGTAGCTGGCGACGACGCTGGTGCGGGAGGTGGCGGTGACCCACACGACCAGGTCGACCTCGCGCTGGGACCAGACGCGGTGGGCCAGGGCGGCGGCGAGCTGGGTCTTGCCGACGCCGCCGAGGCCGGTCAACACCAGGCACCCGGAGGACTGGGAAGCCAGCTCGGTGTCGGCGGAGCGGAGCTGACGGCAGTCGGCCAGCGGCGGCACGACGCCGACGCGGTGGGGCCAACTGACCGGCGAAGCGGCGTGAACGTGCACGCCGCCGGAGATGCGGCCGGCCTGGACTGCGAAGCCGACGAAGGAATCCCGGATGGAGTTGCCGACCTCGTCCATGAACCCCCTCCCCTGCGCCGTAACCACAGTAGAGCGTTCGGAGCGAAGGTTCTGCCCGCACGGCCGGCGACGGGTGCCGCCAGGATGCCCCCTGGCTAACGTGAGGGTGCTGACCATCGACGAGAGGCCCGCGGTGACCGACGACGTTCACTCGAAAGCATGACAACGACGCGGGCGATGGTGCTGCGCGGCTTCGATCGGGGATTCTCCCTGGAGGACATCACCCTCGACGGCCCGCGGCCGGACGAGGTGCTGGTGGCGATCGCCGGCGCGGGCATGTGCCACACGGACATGCTGCCCCGCGACCCCGAGATGGGGGCGGCGCTGGCGCCGATCGTGCTGGGACACGAGGGAAGCGGTGTGGTGACGGAGGTCGGCACGGCGGTCACGGGGATACGCCCCGGCGACCACGTGCTGCTCAGCTTCGCCTCCTGCGGCGCCTGCCGCGAGTGCCTCCAGGGCGGCCCGGCGTACTGCGAGGAGTTCGAGCTCCGCAACGTGAGCGGCGGATATGCCGACGGCAGCACGAGCGCGGTCGACGCCGAGGGCCAGCCGGTGCGCAACCGGTGGTTCGGCCAGTCCTCCTTCGCCCGCCACGCGGTGGCCGCCCAGCGTGACGTCGTCGTGGTCGATCCCGACCTGCCGCTAGCGCTGCTAGGCCCGCTGGGCTGCGGACTTCAGACCGGCGCGGGTTCCGTGCTCAACGAGATGCGGCTGGCCCCGGGGCAGTCGATCGCGGTCTTCGGCGCGGGCCCGGTCGGGCTGGCGGCGGTGATGGCGGCCAAGCTGGCCGGGGCGAGCGACATCGTGGTGGTCGACCTTCTCCAGTCACGCCTGGAGATGGCCACGGAGCTGGGCGCCACCCGCACCTACCAAGCCGTCACCGACGAGGTGCGCGGCATGGACTTCAGCCTTGAGACGACCGCGGTGGAAAAGGTCGTCGGTGACGCGATCGCCGTGCTGGGACGACGGGGCAAGGCGGTGCTGGTCGGCGTGGGCGCCGGGATGCTGACAGTGCATCCCTCGCAGCTGGCCGGCCGCACGGTCACCTACACCCTCGAAGGCGGCGCGGTCCCGAAGGTCTTCCTGCCCCGGCTGATCGAGTTCTGGCGGGACGGCCGCTTCCCGTTCGACCGCCTCATCCGCACCTATCCCCTCGACGACATCGACGCCGCCGAGCGTGACTCGCTTTCCGGCGCGACGATCAAACCCGTTCTGCTGCCCTGACAAAGGAGCATCCATGTCCTCCGCCATCGCCGACATCGTGTCCGCGGACGCGCTCGACTTCGCCGCCGACGGCGCCTTCGACGTGATCAACCCGGCCACGGGCGAGGTTTTCGCGCAGGCGCCCCAGATCGGCGACAAGGCACTCGACCTGGTCTTCGCCACGGCACAGGACGCCTTCCAGAGCTGGCGGCGGGACGAGGGCGTCCGGCGCGCGGCCCTGCGGGCGGCGGCCGACGCGGTGGAGAAGCGGGCCGGCGAGCTGGTCCCGGTGCTCACGGCGGAGCAGGGCAAGCCGCTCAACGACGCGTTGGAGGAGATCGGCGCGGCGGCGGCCTGGCTGCGCTACTACGCCGAACTCGAGGTGCCCCGCGAGGTGATCCAGGACGACGCCGTGGCGTACCAGGAGGTCGTGCGCAAGCCGCTGGGCGTGGTCGCCGCCATCACGCCGTGGAACTTCCCGCTGGCGCTGGCCTCGTGGAAGATCGCGCCGGCCCTGCGGGCCGGGAACACGGTGGTGCTCAAGCCTTCCCCGTTCACGCCGCTGGCCACGCTGGCCCTGGGCCAGGTGCTGCGCGAGGTGCTGCCGGACGGCGTGCTCAGCGTCGTCACCGGCCGCGATCCGCTCGGCGCGGCCATGGTCGCGCACCCGGTGCCCCGCAAGGTCAGCTTCACCGGATCGACCGCCACGGGCAAGAAGGTCGCCGCCTCGGCCGCCGACGACCTCAAGCGCGTGACGTTGGAACTCGGCGGCAACGACCCGGCGATCATCCTGCCGGACGTGGACGTCGCCGCGATCGCGCAGGACCTGTTCTGGAGCGCTTACCGCAACAACGGCCAGGTCTGCCTGGCCGTGAAGCGGGTCTACGCCCACGAGTCCATCCACGCCGAGCTGGTCGACGCCCTCGCCACCATCGCCGCGACGATCAAGGTCGACGACGGCGTGGTCGCCGGCGCGCAGCTCGGTCCGATCAACAACCGGCCGCAGTTCGCCCGCGTCAGCGAACTCGTCACCGACGCCCTCGGCCGTGGCGCCCGCGCGGTCACCGGCGGCGCTCCCCTCGACCGCCCCGGCTACTTCTACGCCCCCACCATCCTCGACCACGTCGACGACGGCATCCGCATCGTCGACGAGGAGCAGTTCGGCCCGGTGCTGCCGGTGATGTCCTACCGAGACGAGGCCGACGCCCTGGCCCGGGCCAACCGCACCAACTACGGCCTCACCGCGTCGATCTGGTCCGGCGACGCCGAGCGGGCCCTGGCGCTGGCCACCGAAGTCGACAGCGGCCAGGTGACCATCAACAGCCACGGTGCCGGTGTCCGCCCCAATCTGCCGTTCGGCGGCCACAAGTGGAGCGGTCTCGGCGTCGAGAACGGTCCCTGGGGCCTGTACGGCTTCACGGAGCTCCAGGTCCTCGCCGGTCCGCCGCGCCGGAAGTGATCGGCCATGGCGGACTCGGACCGATTTGCCCTCACGCAGCCGCGCTGGACCCACATCGCGCTGCCGACCGGTGACCTGCCGAAGGCCATTGCGTTCTACACGGAACTGACGCCGCTGGTTGTCGTCGCGCAGTTCGAGGACGACGCCGGGGAAAGCGCCTGGCTGTCGAACGCCCAGCAGACGGAGACGCCGTTCGTGCTGGTCCTGGTGTCGTTAAAGGAGACGGCCGGCGGCCAGCTGGGCCTGCTCAAGCCGTTCGCGCACATCGGTATCGAAATGCCGAGCCGGTCCGATGTCGACAGCATCGCGGATCGGGCCCGCGAGATGGGTGTGCTGCACTGGGAGCCGCAGTACGTGAACGAACAGGTCGGCTACGTCTGCGCGCTCCGCGATCCCGACGGCAACACCATCGAGTTCTCCCACGGGCAAAGGGTGTACGAGCTGGTGCGCAAACTCTGGGATTCCCGGTGACGGCCCAGTGCATTGTTCGGAGCAGTTTCGACCACCCGGCCTACACCACGTACATATACCGCAAACGGGATCGGCAGTTTCCGCTGGGCACACGCGCGCAGCACGGTTCGCACCGGTACGCCGATCGAGTGGAAAAAGGCCACCCGAACGGCCCGTAACGCTCGACCTGCGAGTACCCGGACGGCCGTATCCGTACGGAACACGGCACAGGGGATGCCATCGCTCGGCCGAGCGATCTCGAAATCCGGAATGACAGGGTGGCCTTCCGCCGTTCAGGCGATCACAACAATTGCCCACGACTCTGACTGTTACGATCCGCCGCATGGATCCGACACCGGCGCTCATGCCGCTGCTCATGAACGCCAAGCCGCTCAAGGACATCCTGAAGGTCAATCCGGAAAGATGGAACGCGTTAGCGGAAAGGCTGGCGACGACCTATCCGATCGTTCCCAAGAAGGACATGGTCTATACCCTGTGCACGGTCTACTACGCTTTCGAGCGTACCCCGCTCATCGTGCCGGCCACGGCCGCCGGCGCCCTGACCAAGGACGTGGTCGACTTCCTCCACGTCTTCATGACCGCCAACGGCCAGTGGGACCACCTCAACCGGCAGCCCTGGTTCACGAGCCGTGAGTACGTGATCGGCATCGACGTCAACTTCTACCCGAACCGGGCCCAGCAGCAGTACAAGCTGACGCCGCAGTTCCACAAGGACACCGGCGGCAACAACATCTTCGTGAACCTGCTGTTCGACAACAAGAACCCGATCGAGGCGACCGAGTGGTTCGTGGACGTCGAGGAGCCCGGCGACCTCCGCAGGAAGTGGCAGGATCAACTGCTGCCGGAGGAGCACCGCAAGGAACTCACCAACCTGCGCGCCTACCTGCGGAGCCACCGGGTCGACCAGCAGAGCCTGCTGATGGTGGAGGGTGGTGTCCTCGACGGCGAGAACATCTGCGTCTCCTGGGTGGACGACCTGGTCTGGCACGCCACGCCGTCGGTGAACGAGCGGATCACCTACAGCGCCGCCATCGCCAAGGCCGACTACGACGCCGCCAACAAGGCGGCCTCCGTACTGGCCGAGTGGCTGGAGACGCACGAGCATCTCGACTACTACAACGACTTCGCCTACCTGACGTACAAGAGCGCCAGCAGCTCGGTCGACATCCATCTGGTGGAGCTGATGGGCACGATCGCCGACGACCCGACCACCAGGCTGGTCGAGTGGTTGGCGGAGGCGAAGAAGCGGCCCCAGGACGTCGACTGCGACCTGGCCGTCAACGCCTGGATGGCCCTGTACGCCAAGGACCGCGCGACGTTCGACCAGGACGTCGCCAAGCGTGAGCGGGCGTCCTGGCGCATGACCGGGGCCGTCTCCGAGGCCAATGCCGCCGACCCCCGCCTGAAGGCCGACCCGGCGTACGGGAAATCGCCCAACATCATGGAGCCGCCGGTCGGCCTGTCCACGCTCCGGCGCACCAACAGCGCCGGCTCCGAGATGACCAGGCAGCGCCTCAAGGAGGTGGCCGCGCTCAACGCCAAGGTGCCTCGCCGGTTCATCCGGACCTGGGTGCGCGTCCTGCCCAGCACCAGCGCAGAGGTGAAGGGGTCCGGCTTCAAGTTCTGAGCCGTGGGCGTGGAGTCCCGGCGCGACCTCTTCACGCTAATTAGAGGTCGATGACGACCTTGCCGTGCACGTGCCGGCCGGCCTGGAGCTCGGCCGCGCGGCGGATCTGCTCGACCGGGAAGCTCGCCGCGACAGGCACCCTGAGGTGGCCCGCCGCGATCAGGCGGGCGATCTCGTCCAGGGCGCCGACAGCGGCGTTCGCGCCGTTGGCCGTCGACACGCCGTCGACCTGCGCGGCGATGGCGCAGATGCGGGCGTCCGGGACGCCGAGTTCCCGTGCGGTGTGGACCGTGTCCGTCCCATGCAGGTCGATGGCGGCGGTGACCCCGTCGGGAGCGAGGGCGCGGACCCGGTCGGCCAGGCCGTCGCCGTAGGCGACGGGCTCGGCTCCGAGATCGCGCAGGAAATCCGACGATGTCGCCGATCCCGTCCCGATCACGCGCGCTCCCGCGATCCGGGCCAGCTGGACAGCGAACACCCCGACCCCGCCCGCCGCGCCGCCGATCAGCACTGTGTCGTCCGGGCCGGGGTCGATCACGGCCAGGGCGGCGGATGCCGTGCGGCCGGCGATCGCGAGGGTGGCGGCGGTGCGGTCGTCGACGCCGTCGGGGGTGTGACAGGCCTCGTTCGCCGCGACGCCGCCAGCCGCATCGACCACCACGAAGTCGGCGACCGCGCGGGACAGGGCGCCCCCGAACACCCGGTCGCCCGGGGCGAAGCCGGTCACCCCGGCGCCGACCTGGTCGACCACTCCCGCGTAGTCGGTCCCGAACCCGACCGGCAGGCTCAAGCCGAACCGGGCGGCGGTGTCCGCGTCGGCGGTCATGATCCAGTCCATCGGGTTGAGGCCGGCCGCGGCGACCCGCACCCGGACCTGCCCCGGGCCGGCCTGCGGCACGGGAATCTCACGGACGTCGAGGACTTCGGGGCCGCCGAACGAATCGAGCTGGACCGCTCTGCCGCTGGCCGTCGACGGGCGATCGCTCGGTTGCCGCATGTGCGCCTGTCTCCTTGAGACCGAGGGAACGTTGAAACGGACTACGCTCCGTTTCCATGGATGACCCTAGCACAACCGGAGCGTGATCCGTTTTGAGCGAGACGGAGACACGCGCGCCACGGTCGGACGCCATCCGCAACCGCGACCAACTGCTCGCGGTGGCGACCCGCATGTTCGGGTCGGCCGACGCCGAGCCGTCGCTGCGGGCGATCGCCCGCGAGGCCGGGGTCGGCATCGCCACCCTCTACCGGCACTTCCCGACCCGCGAATCGCTGGTCGACGCGATCTACCGGGACCAGGTCGCGCGGCTGACGACCGGTGCCCGCGAGCTGCTCGGCCAGCTGCCCCCGGCCGCGGCGATGCGACGCTGGATGGACATGTTCGGGGACTGGATCGCAACCAAGAACGGCATGCTCGACACGCTGCTCGCGATGATCGAGTCAGGCGAGATCGCCCATGCGCAGACCCGGACCGAGCTACTGGCGGCCATCACCACGATGCTCGACGCCGGCCGCGCGGCGGGCGACCTCCGCTCCGACGTCACCGCCGACGACATCGCCGCCTCCCTCATCGGCATTTTCACCGTGGCCCCCCGGCCCGAGCACGAAGCCAAGGCCGGTCGCCTGCTCACCCTCCTGATGGACGGCCTCCGGCCGGTGTGAGCCCGGATCGAGGCACACCGCGGCACCACCCCGTTCCGCGACGACGTGTCGGTTCGATTTCCGGCCTTCGGCCTGCTCCGACTCGGTGACGACCCGCTACTCGACCACCGCTACGACCAGCGCCGCCGGCTGCTGACCGCCGCGCGTCGACGTTCGGGGCAGCGCCCACAGCCGAGGCAAGCCGCGTTCGAGCGCGAGCTTCTCGCACGCTGTCATCCTATCGACGACATCTGACTTGTCATCATTTGGACGACATGCTACAACTGTGGTGCGCGTTGACACCAGACGAAGGACGTGGAGGTGGAACGATGTTGATGCGCACCGATCCGTTCCGGGAGTTCGATCGGCTGGCCCAGCAGGTTTTCGGCGCGGCCAACCCGGGGACGTGGTCCCGTCCGGCGGCCATGCCGATGGACGCCTACCGAACGGGCGAGGAGTTCGTGGTGCACTTCGATCTGCCCGGTGTCCATCCCGAGGCGATCGAGTTGGACGTCGAGCGCGACGTGCTGACCGTCAAGGCCGAGCGCCGTCCGCTGCACGGCGCCGAGAACGTGCAGACCCAGGTCGCCGAGCGTCCGCTGGGGGTGTTCTCCCGCCAGCTGTTCCTGGGGGAGGCGCTGGACACCGAGCACATCACCGCCCAGTACGAGCTGGGCGTGCTGACGTTGCGAATCCCGGTGGCGGAGAAAGCCAAGCCGCGGCGGATCGCCATCGACAACGCGAACGCGGAGACCAGGCAGATCAACGCCTGACACCCGGCCCCGCACGAGCCGGAGGTGGCGCGATGACCACGGAGTCCGTAGCCGACGACAGGGTGGGTGGCGAATTCCTCGACCTCCTGTGCGCCGACGACGAACTGGTTCGCGCCGAGTTCGACGCCATCATCGCGGCCGAGTGGTCCACGCCGCCGGATCCGGCCGAGCCTCGCCCGGCCGCGATGCCACCGTCCGACGTGCCGCCGACCCTGCCGCCACACCGTGGCCGGTTCGGCGCGGTCGATCGACGATGGCCCCGAGCCCGGTCGCCGCCGGAACGCGTCCTGCTCGGCAGACGAGGCCAGGGAGGTGATGCTCGATCGACGATGTGGTGATGCGACGGGCGGGCCATCGGCCCGCCCGTCCTCCTGAATCCGAATGATCAACCACTGGCGAAAGGAACACGGTGCACAGCGCGCCGAAGCTGGCCGACAGCCCCATCGAAGCTCGGCGCACAGCCGACCTGACCGAGTTCACCTGGATCGACGCCGACACCTTCGATCGCGGACTGCGCGCGTACGTGACCGCCGTCGCCCGCGCGCTCGGCGTCGGAGAAGAATCGACCACGGTGGACAGCACCGTCCCGGCATCTGCCTACCTGGCACTCGACGGGACACCACCGGCTTTCCCCGACCGCGAGCTGGCCCTGCTCTGGGACGAACGCCACGGCTGGGCCGCGGCCGTGGAGACGCATTCCGGCGAGGATCTCCTCGTTCTTGGTTATCTGGACCCGGCA
>NZ_KK037166.1:9168515-9181088 GCF_000568255.1 Kutzneria sp. 744 | reverse complement strand
CCGGCGTCGTGCTCGCCGAGCGCTACCTGAAAGCTGGTCGGACAACGCCCACGGAAGGGGGAACACACTGTCATGACGGTGGTGGACGACACCGTCCAGGACGTCGCCGTCGCCGAGGTCGCAGCCGAGGACATCCTGCCGCTGGCCGTCGACTTCGACGTGGTGCTGCGCGGTTTCGACCGCTATCAGGTTCAGCGTCACCTGCACGCGGTCGACGCCGAGCTTCGACTGCTGACGACCGACCGGGACGCCGCCGTCCTGCGGGCGGACGACCTTGCCCGGCAGGTGGAGGCTCAGCGCCGCGAGATCGCCGACCTCCGGTCGAGGCTCGATCGGGTCTGCCGAGCCCCGGTGGACACCGAAGGATTGACGGAACGGTTGCGGCGCATGGTGGAACTCGCCTGTGCCGAAGCCGCCGAGATCACCTCGTCGGCCCGGGCCGCGGCCGACCAGAGCTGGCAGAGCACCCGGCTCGCCACTGCCCGCCTGCGCGAGCGGTGTGACCGGCTCGCGTCCGAGCTCGACGCTCGACGTCGGCAGATGGAGCACGAGCACCAGGAACTGCTGCGGCAGGCTCACGTCCAGGTCCGGGCCATCGCCGAACGGGCGGCCGCGCGCCGAGCAGAACTCGACGAGCGAGCCGCCGCGCAGCGCAGGCTCGTCGAGGACGACTTCCAGATCGCGATGGCCGCGCGTCGCAAGGAAACCCTGGCTGATCTGGCCGCACTCCGGGCGTCCGCCCATGCGGAGGCTGACCGGCTGCTCGCGGAGGCACGCGATCGGTCCCGTCGGCAGATCGCCGACGCCCGACATCAGGTCGACGACCTGATCGCGCTGCGGCAGCGGATCGCGGCCCAGCTGCGGTCGGCCGGAGAGCTTCTCGAGCAGTCGTGCGGACTACTCCAACCGCTTCCCGAGGAGTCGCCGGTGTGACTCCCGCGAACGGCCCGATGGAGCTCGCCGCAAACATGACCGGTCAGGTGAATCGACTGCTCGGCGCCGAGAGGTTGCGTGCCGTCGGGGGACGGCCCGCGTGCCTGCCCCACGACCTTCGTCAGCCCGGCCGGAACCGCGACCTGGCGATTTTCCGTCGCTCCTTGGCAATTCAGGAACTGTCAGCCCTCAACACCGGTCAGTAGCCTTCGCAGATGCTTGTTGTCGCGCCAGTCCTCATCGGCATCGCATACGCTTTCGTCCTGTCCCTCCTCCGCGAACCGGCCAGGCGGCGGTTCAACGCCATCATGGTCGCCGGCGCGGGAGCGGCTTATCTGAGCAGCGGCAGCTTCGGGCCTTGGGAGTTCGTTTTCACCGCCGCGGTCACCTACTGCGCCTACCGCGGGCTCGATTCGTACACATGGATCGGCGTCGCCTGGTTGCTGCACACCGCCTGGGATGTCCTGCACTATCTGCGTGGCGCCCCGATCATTCCGTTCTTCTCGCATTCGTCGCTGGGTTGCGCGATCTGCGACCCGGTGATCGCCATCTGGTGCCTGCGTGGCGGACCTTCGCTGCCCAGCCTGACCAGGTCCTGGTTCGCGCGGCACCCACTGCGTCGCGACACCGGCCGACAACACCGATCGGACGAGCCGGAGCGCGGGCTTCCGTCAGCCGGCTGAAGGATCGGCTTGCCCGTTCGGCGGTCTCACCGGTCCCCGGCCATTTCGCCGATTGCCGCGGTCGCTCGTCGGCATGACTCTGCCGACGGGGCTGCCGTCGGTGGTGCTCGTGCCGAAGAAGAGCAAGTCACCAGGCTGGAGTGATTGACCGGCGGGAAGAAGCGGTCCGGCAAGGCTCAACCAGCGGTGCCGTCGAGGTGCAGGGACTCGCCGTTGAAGACCCCGAGTTGCTCCTGGTGGGACTGATGTTCAGCACCCGCATGGGCCTCTACCTGGGTGGATGTATAGGCCAGGTAGTCACCGAACCGGCTTTGTCCCGGACCTGTCCCGTAAAACAAGGCGAGCCAGGACGCGTCCAGCGCCCCTACCGTGTCGAGGTTGTAACGCCTCTCCGCTGACCTGCGGCAATCACCATCGCCGCAGGTCAGCGGCACATCCAGCTTTTCGTTGCGACCGCTTCCAACGCGTTCCGCCGGATTCCCGTCGCCATTTTTTCGCCACTTGATCATGCTCAAACTGGTACGAACGCCACCCATGGCGTTACTGCCGATTGCCCGCAGCGCAGCCAGCAACTCAGCCGCCTACGGCGCCGTCTCCACCGTGGCCACCGGTACCGGATTCGACCCCGGCCGGGACAGCCGAACCCACGTTTGCGTGGAAGCCAGCCGTCGGGCAGCATCAACCGCCGACCAAACCGAATGAAAAATGCCAGGACATCCAGCATCTCCGCAGGTCAACAAGTGTCGTCCCCGCGCAGGCGGGGCTGTTCCGCTCGGCTTCCGCACGTTCGGCATGTACGTCGGGTCGTCCCCGCGCAGGCGGGGCTGTTCCGGCGGCCGTGCGGGTATTGCAGGCCACCGCTTGGTCGTCCCCGCGCAGGCGGGGCTGTTCCGCTCGGCTTCCGCACGTTCGGCATGTACGTCGGGTCGTCCCCGCGCAGGCGGGGCTGTCCCGATGCCACTCGGCCGTCTCGACGCCCCGATGCACATCGTCGCCGCGCAGGCCGTGGCTGCTCCGGTTCCCGAGGTCGAGTACCAGAACGTCGTTTCGCGGTCCCCGCGTAAGCGGGCTGCTCCGTTCAAGCCCGATTACCACCTGCACCTAATCAAGCCGCCTCCGCGCAGGCGGGCTGTTCCTACCTTTTCCCGAGCCAGCGGCGTGGTTAGACCTCCTTGTCGTCTCGGCGCGAGAAATCAATATTCAAACCCGCAATCGGGGTACCCTCAGGAAGACTCTTGACCTGTTCGTAAATCTGACTTGTAAGAGCCCAATATACATCGATGTCGGCAATCTCGAGATTATCGTCACCATCCGTCCCGCCAAGGAACAACGGCGTTCGATAACCTACGCACTGCTCAAATTTGAGCCCCAATCCGCCCTGCGTAACTCGCCACTCCGAAAACCAATCGGCAGCCAGCGCCTCGTTGGCGTAGTCCACCAGCTCTACATTATGAAAGTCACCGAGGCTAGCAGGTATCTCAAACACACGCCCCTCACCCATGTCCACCACACATACCAGAGGGTTGCGCTTCGACCACCGGCTCGGGCTCACGACAAAATTTCGCCCAAGCCAGTCAAAAGCGAACGCGATCGCGTCGCTCCACGCCTCCTGCAGGTACGGCTGAATGGCGGCCGTCGCTGCTCGCGAACTAGACTCAGAGTGCACACGATACAAGCCTGAGTTGAAGCTCACCCCACCCCACGTGTTAGTGACATCGACAAGGTCCGTCACCGTACCGAGCGGTGCACTGACCCAGGGCACAGCCTCCCCGAGATCATCCGGCGTGTATCTGCCCAGAAATCTTTCGAACACTTATACCTTCTACTTTCTTGCCGGCCGCGACGCCCTGGTCGTTTGGCCACAGCCAGGCCGGTGGCAATATTCTCAGCGACCGGGTTCACGAAATCACGATCGAGCTACCCGGAAGCGCTTCCGGCAAGCACCTGCCTTCACGTAATGAGCGCGAATACTGTAGCCAGCGACGACTCGTCTAGATAGAAGTGCTCGGGAAAATATTCGACATGCAGGTTGTCGCCTGGCGCACCCTCGACCGCCAGCGCGCGAACGTTGTCGCCGAGCAACTTCAAGGCCGCACGACTCCCATCCAGGACCAAGGTCCGGGTGTCTGTGTTTACACCGATCACCGCCTTGGTGTCGGCCGAAGACCGCACAACGATCTCGGCCAGGCATTGTCCGTACGTCCCTGGGTCCGCCGTCTCGTCCGCAGCCAGTCGTCCCGGTGCCGCAGCCAGTAGGTCGGCAAGCTGCACGAGAGTTTCTCGCGACCCACTGACCTCAATCTCGCCGGTCGTGGGCGCGTAGCGGACCACTGGGGCTGTCATGGTGTGTCTCCTGGACGGATCGTGGATGGATCAATTGGCAGGTGCGGGTCCTTCAAGGGACCCGAGGTCACCGTCCGGCCGTTCACCTGTGTCTCCAGGTTCAGATGCGGCCCTAGCTTCTGCACGTGGGCCGAGTTCGGGTTGATGTCGAACCTGGCAATCTTCGTGACGGTCTCGCCGGCCTCGTTGACAGAGGAGTTGATGAACTGCCAACCACCGCTGCCGGACTTAACCATTCTGCCCTGGCCACCGACGTGGTTGGCGCCCATCTCCACCGCCTGGTCCATCGAGATCCCGTTCGCACAGTTGTGGACCAGGACCGATGTCGCGCCGGCGTCGACGTAGTAGGTATGCAGGCCGTCGACAGTGAGGTCGTAGGTGGTCTCGGTCTGGTGGTAAGCCTGGACGGAGGTGACCTCGGCGGTGGCGCCGTCGGCGGTTTGGAGCTGGTCGCCGGGGTGCAGGTCGACGGCGTCGACGAAAGCGGCCTGGGTGAGGTCATAGAAGGGGTGATGGAACGTCGTCGTCAGCGTGGCCGGATCAGCCGACGCGGGGCCGGCAGCACCGAGGAAAGCGGCGGCGGCCACGGCCAGGCCGGCGCCGGCCTGGCCGAGCTTAGTGGCCAGCTTCTTCACGGTCAGGTCCACGAAACCCGGTCAGCCTGGGTGACGACCACCTCCTGGATAGTGTGAGACTGCAGCGTAGCCTCGCCGGGCACTGAGTCGGCGATCTCGTCGCCGACCTTCACCTGACTGATGGGCTTGCCGGTGCCGTCGGCCATGAGCACACCAGTAGAGCAGACGAACCTGGGCGGGTGCGTCGGAATTATTGACCTGCGTAAACGGAGGTCACATCACCAAATTAACATTATTGAGCATTGTCGCCGTCGGATCCACATCCTTCACATGCCAGAATTAAGCGTCCTCGACTATGGTCGACAGCAGCCCGGCCTCAGAAATCTCCTCGGGCGTAGCCGGGCGGGAGTCCCAGTCGACACCTCCCGCCCAGAATCCACCAGAGACACGGCCATCAACAAGCGACATGAAGCCGCTCACGCATTCGTCACACTCAAGGAAGACCTCAGATTTGTCAACCCGGAACATGAACCTAAGGAGCCCGTTAGCGCATGTTCCACACTCAAGCGAGGACGCAATACCGCGGTCACCTGGTCGAAGAGGCTGTGACGAGTTAATTAACACCACTCCTCGTAACAATCCGGTGTTCCGAAACGCCATTCCGCGCCATTTGAGCTTTACTTCCAGAAAGCCGACCTTGCGCCCAATAGGGACAGCTGAGGGTAAATCGTACCTCAATCAAGCTGATCAATCAGCCATAGCCTAACAGCCGCTTCGACACCGACCGCCGCGCCACGCATAAATCGCTACTCAACCTCGAAATCTAGTTGATCGGTCGGATCGACACCAGTAGCCCAACGGCATTATCGAGCTGTGCGGACGTGTAATTTTCCGCGCGCAGCAAGTTAATAGCGTTCTCAACACATGCAACGACGGACCGCATCTCGTCAGTCTGATACAACTCATCCATCATCGCCAGATCGTTAGCGGATCCGCCGGGAGCAATGATTCCACGGTCACGTGACAGCATGTAAACCTGCATGGGATCAAGAGCATACTCAACCCAGTCCGGATAGACGCGCTGACCGGCCGCAATCCGAAGCGCCGCATCTAGGCACCCGATCGCATCCATTGCATAGAACACCTCAATCGTGTCAAAGTCGTCCGAGTGCGGCGTGACGCTTTCGAGAGTTTCAACCATAGGCTCGAACTGCAGGTCGACAGCACTATCAACAATCCTACCTCGCAGTAGCTGAACCAGTTCCTCGACGAGTCCGCTGTCGTTCCAACCCACACGTGCCCCAAAGTCGCGATAGAGCGGCATCAGAGCCTCGCAGAGGCATGTGAACAACGCCTCTTGGGCGTTGCGGGACAGCGCAGCAACACGCTCGATCAAGTTATCGACGACTGCTTGGTGGTTCACTGTTCTCCTGAAGCGATTTCAGTTGTGTTCAATTCCACGGCCGTCAAGTTTCCCGGCACAGTTGTGTTCACCTGGACCACACGGAGCTCGACTTGATGTACCAACCCGCTTGAGGTTGTCCAAGAGATTTGCCGGGTTATCGTCCAGAAGATTCTCTTCAGCATGATTGCCAGTGAGGGAAGGAACCCTTCTAAGTCCGAGATCATCGGCTGCCGCGCGTTGCCCCCTGTCAAACCCGTGGCTTGAGGCAATGGACAGCTCACCACTCTCTGTTTCGCCGACCGCCATAGTCACCTGGTTCACCTGGGGGCCAGGCTTACCCGATGTGCGCACCTGTTGGGCCATATCCACCAAATCGCGGCACGGATCACTGTTGTGGACCAGGACTGTCGCGCCGCCGGCGTCGACGTAGTAGGTGTGGAGGCCGTCGATGGTGAGGTCGTAGGTGGTCTCGGTCTGGTGGTAAGCCTGGACGGAGGTGACCTCGGCGGTGGCGCCGTCGGCGGTTTGGAGCTGGTCGCCGGGGTGCAGGTCGACGGCGTCGACGAAAGCGGCCTGGGTGAGGTCATAGAAGGGGTGATGGAACGTCGTCGTCAGCGTGGCCGGATCAGCCGACGCGGGGCCGGCAGCACCGAGGAAAGCGGCGGTGGCCACGGCGAGGCCGGCGGCGGCCTGGCCGAGCCTGGTGGCCAGCTTCTTGATCGTGAGGTCCACGAAATCCCGGTCGGTCTGGGTGACGATCACCTTCTGGACGGTGTGGGACTGCAGCGTAGCCTCGCCGGGCACTGAGTTGGCGACCTCGTCGCCGACCTTCACCTGGCTGATGGGCTTGCTGGTGCCATCGGCCATGAGCACACCGGTGGAGCCGACGAAGCTGTGCACGGTGGTGGCACAGGAGGGGCTCTCCTCCTCCTTGCCCGCGGAGGAAGGACGTTCGGCAGAAGCGCCGGCGGACTCGGACTCGGCGGTGGCGGGGCTGGGCTCTCCCGACCCAGAGGTCAGGCCGCCGGCGATGCCGCCGATGAGGCCGCCCCACATGGCGCCGGAGCCGACGGCGGAGGCGGCACCGGACAGGGAGCAGCCATCGCTGGACGACCCGCAGGACATGCCGTAGCCGACAGCGGAGGTGACAGCGCCCGCGCCGGCGCCGGAACCGAGACCGACCAGGGCGGAGGCGGCGAGCTTGGGCATGACGTCTTCCAAGGCGTTGGCCACGAGCTTGCCGCCCAAGGGACCGGCCAGACCGGCGCCGAGAGCGCCGCCAAGAGCGCCGAGGCCGACGGCTTCCACGGCACCGCCGACGGAACAGTTGTGGCTGGCCTGGCAGTCCATGGCATAGGAGACGGCGTTGCCGGCGGCGCCGGCCAAGGCGGCGCAGCCGATGACGCCGACGGCGCCGGTCGCCGCGGTGCAGGCCAGGCCGACCCCGATGCCCACAGCGATGCCGGCAATGGTCGAGGCGTGATTCTTGACGAAGGTGGCGGCGGTCGCCACGGCCTTCTTAGCCGAGGACACTACGGCCTTGGCCGCCGAAGTCACGCTCTGAACCGCGTTGCTGGCGACTTGCTTGGCGGCGGCGACGGCCTTGTGCACGGCGGTGGCCACCTTGTGATAGGCGGTTTTCACCACATGCACCGCGGCGTGGTAGACGACGCGAGCGACCCGGACGACGCGCTGCACGACACGAGCGGCAGCGCGGACGACGGCGTGATAGGCGTCGGCCACCGCGTGCACCACGGTCTGCACCGCGTGCACGACGTGCACGGCGACGTAGTGGCTCACGGCGTGCACCACGTGGCTGACGGCGTGGAAGGCGCTGGAGAAGAAGTCGGAGAACCAGCCGTGCCCGGACGGGTCGGTGCGGGTCAGCGGGTCGTCGTCGACGTAGGCGAACGGGTTGGCCGCCGCCGAGTTCGGCATCGGATCCGGTGAGGCGGTGTCCCGGTTCATGAACTGGCCGGTCTGCGGCGAGTACCACCGCGCGGCCATGTTCACCTTGCCGGTGCTGGCGTCCGTCCAGCCCGACTGGTAACCCAACCGCCCGACCAGACTCGACGTGGCGGTGACGTTGCCCAGCGGGTCGTAGGTCGCCGAGCCGGACAGGGTGGCCCCGCTGGCGGTGAAGTTTCCGACGACGTCGGTGTGCTGATCGACGAACGCCAGCGCGGACGCGCCACTGCCGCCGACACCGACCAGCCCGCCGGCCGGGTCGTAGCTGTAGGTGTTGACACCGTCGGACGACGGGTTGTTGCCCATGCCCGAGTACGCGAACGTGGAGCCGGTGTCGGTCGAGGCCCGGCCGAGGGCGTCGTAGGTGTAGGTCTGGGTGCCCTGACCGGTCATCTGGCCGAACGCGTCCGATGTGGACCGGACGGTGCCGGAGGTGGATGTCTGCGAGGACATGGTGCCGCGGGCTGTGTAGGCGTACGAGCTCACACCGTCGGAGGTCAACTGGTCGCGGGCGTCGTAGGTGTAGACGTTGGATCCCACGCGGGTCCGGTTGCCCGAGGCGTCGTAGCCGTAGGCGACGGTCGTGGAGCCGTTGTTCCACGACGTCAACCGGTTGGCCTGGTCGTAGGTGTAGGAGTTGGACGCCGAGCCGGCGAAACCGCTGGTGGTCTTGGTGGTCAGGTTGCCGTTGAGGTCGTAGCCGTAGCCGATGGCCGCCACGGTCGAGCCGCCCGAGGTCTTCAGGGTGTCGCCGGTCAGCCGGTGCAGCGGGTCGTAGCCGAAGGTCCGCACGTCGCCGGATCCGTACTTGATCTGGTTGACCTGGTCGAGCACGTCGTAGCCGTAGGTGAGCTGGGTGCCGGTGATGCCGTCCTTGAGCGTGGACAACCGGTCGGCGGAGTCGTACCCGTAGCTCGTGGTGCCCGACGCGTCGGTGCGGGAGGTCATCAACCCGTCGGAGTTGTACGCGAAGGAGGACGCTCCGGCGGAGCCCGACGCGGTGAGCAGCTCGTCCCGGTCGTTGTAGCTGAAGGTCTCGTTGGACGCCGGCACCGAGGACCCGATCGCGCTGGTGGAGGCGGTGGTCATGCGTCCGACGGAGTCGTAGCCGAACGAGCGGCTGGCGGTCTGGCCGTCGGCGCCGCTGCCGGTCTGCCCGGTCAGGTTGCCGACGCCGTCGTAGGAAGCGGTGATCGTGACGCCGCCGGGCTGGGTCTGGGTGACCGGCTCGCCGTCGGCGTCGTAGGCGGTGGTGAAGGTGGAGTCGGCCGTGGAGGTGTAGGTGGCGGTGGTCGGCTCGATCACCGATTCCTTGAGGTTCCAGGGGTTGTAGGTGTAGGTCGTGGCGTTGCCGCGGCCGTCGGTGAAGCGTGTTCGGTTGCCGGCCGGGTCGTAGCCGAAGGAGGTGGTGATCGAGGAGGTCGCCGACACCGGCTGCACCTCCTGCATCACCGCTCCGGTCGCGTCGTGGGTGAACCGGGTGGTGTTGCCGGACGGGTCGGTGGACGAGAGCTGGGATCCGTTGTTGTCGTAGGTCGCCGACGTCGTGACGAGGACATTGCCGGCGGAGTCCTTCTGCGCCACGGAGATGGGGTTGCCCGCGGTGTCGTAGGTGGTCGCGGTCGAGCTCCCGTCGGCCAGGGTCACCGAGGTCTTGCGGCCGAGGAAGTCGAAGGCGGTGTGGGTGGTGTTGCCGGCGGCGTCGGTGACCGAGGTGCGCTCGCCGAGCGCGTCGTAGCCGTAGCCGGTGCGGGCGCCGTTGGCCGTGGTGGTGGCGGCCAGGAACGCTCCGCCGGGCGAGCCCAGGTAGCTGTTGGTCGTGGTCGCGGTGACCGTGGACGGGTAGCGCTCCAGGGTGGTCGAGGTGATCTGCCGGCCCAGGAAGTCGTAGGTGGCCTGGGTTTGCGCGCCTGCCTGGTCGGTCACCGACAGCTTGTCGCCGTTGGTGTCGAAGACGGTGTCCACGGTGCGCCCGGCCGGGTCGGTGGTGCGGACCTGGTCGCCGAGCTGGTCGTAGACGTACTTGGTGACGCGGTTGAGCGGATCGGAGACCTGGACCAGGTTGCCCAGCTTGTCGTAGGACTTGACGGTGACCGCGGTGATCGGCGTGGTCGCGCCCGGCGGCGTGTAGTTGGGACTGGTCACCGACACCGGCCGGCCCTCGGCGTCATACGCCGTGGTGGTGACGTTGCCGTTCGGGTCGTCGTGCTCGGTGGCCTCGCCGAAGGCGTTGTACCCGGTCATCGACACCGGGTGCACCTGCACCGGCGTGCCGCCGTTGCGCTCGGTCGACACCACCGGCGAGGTCGTCACCGCGAGGTGGCCGGCCTCGTCGTAGGAGTAGCTGGTGGTGTTGCCCTCGGGGTCGGTCGCCGAGGTCGGCAGGCCGCGCTGGTCGAGGGTCCGGGTCATCGTGATGGCGTTGGACGACGCCGCGGTGCCACCGGACTTGCCGGCCGCCTTCAGCACGGAGACCTCGGCGCCGGACAGGGCCCGCTTGTACACCTGCACGTTGGCGATGTCGCCCGGGAAGTAGTTGCTGGCGCCGGAGGTGTTCTTGACGCCGCCGACGGCGAACTGCCCGCTGGACGGCCACGGCGTGGTGTCGGTCGTGGTCGCCTTGAGCGTTCCGTTGACGTACAGGCGCATCTGGCCGGCGTCCGAGTCGTACACGCCGACCAGGTGCGTCCACTGACCCACCTGCGGCGGCCCGTCGTCGTGCGCGGTCGCGAACGAGGCCGGGTTGGCGGAGTCCGAGCTGGGGCTGATGAACGTCCAGGCGTTGAACGCCGGCGAGTACTGAAGGTAGAAGGCGGCGGCGTTGGCGCCGCCCTGCGACGCGAGGGTGTAGTAGTTGCCGGTGTGGTCCAGGTTCACCCACGCCGACACCGAGTAGCTCTGCGTGGTGTTGAGCACCGGGCCGTTGGTCGCGGCGATCGAGCTGCTGCCGTTGAACGCGCATTGCCCCGAGGCGCAGCTGACGTTGTTGTCCGACAGCGTGTTCCCGTTCCCGGAGGCGTCGGGGAACACGGTCCCGGACGGTTGGGTGAGCGGCCACCAGGCGCCCGGACGCCCGGTGCCGTCGGTGAACAGGCTCTGCGAGGTCGGGTTGCCCATCGCGTCGTAGGTCGCGGTGGTGGTGCGCACCGCGCCGGTCGAGTCCGACATCGTGGTGACGGCCGGCTTGTCGTCCGGTGTGTAGGACACGGTCGTCTTCCGGTTGAGCCCGTCCGGATCGGTCGTCGTCTGCGTGGTGCGGTCGGCCGCGTCGACGTCGGATTTTTCGATGGTCGCACCGTTGTTGGTGATCTTCTCGATCTGGTTGCCGGCCGCGTCGTAGAAGTCCCGCTCCTGCACGAACGCGGCGTTGCCGGTCGGGTCGGTCTTGGTCTCCGACGCCTTCAACCCGTTGTCGAAGTAGGTGTAGGACGTCTTGTTGCCCATCGAGTCGGTCACCGACGCGGGCCGGCCGGTCGGGTCGTAGGCGGTGGACTTGACCACCAGCGGGGCGGCGTCGTGCGGGTTGAGCGGGCTGCCGGTGAACTGGACGGACTGGGTCAGCTCGTGCCCGTCGGCGTCATAGGTGTAGTCGGTCTCGGACCCGTTGGGGTCGGTCTCGGACTTCTTGTGCCCGTACGCGTCGTAGGTGAACGAGGTGGTGTTGCCCGCGGCGTCGGTCGAGGACGCCAGCTCCCCCAGCGTGTTGTAGATCGACGTCGACGTCCGCGAGGCGTCGCCGCCCGAGCCGTCGGCCACCGTCTGCGAGGTGATGTTGCCGTCGGCGTCGTAGTGGCTCGTGGTGGTGGCGTTGTGGGGCGCGCCGGTGGTGCGGTCGGTCACAATGGGGTCGGTCTGCGAGGTGACCCGGTCCTGGCCGTCGTAGGTGTAGCTGGTGACCAGCCCGTTCGGGAACGAGTCGGACACCTCGGTCTTGGTCGCCACCCGCCCGATACCGTCGTAGGCGAACTTGGTCACCAGGCCCTCGGCGTTCTGGGTCTGCTGCACATCGCCGTTGGACGCGTAGGTGATGGTGTTCTTGGCGCCGCCCGGCGACGTCGTCACCGTCGGCAGGCCGTTGGTGGTGTAGGTGACGCTGGTGGTGCGGCCGTTGGGGAAACCGGGGACCGGCGGCGTGGTGACGCCGGTGCGGTTGCCGTTCGCGTCGTAGCCGTAGCTGGTCAGGTAGGTGTTGTCCGTCGGCCCCGACGACCGTCCATCTCGGACGGTCAGGACCACGTCGTCGCGAGCATCCGGTGTCAGGGTCTTGGTCGTGTCGTCGGGGTAGTAGGTGAAGTACGCCGTCGAGCACGTGCCCGTCGCCTGGTTCTGGCATGTCGTCTGGGACACCGTGTTGCCGCGCACGTCGTGGCCGGAGGTGCTCACCACGCCGTTCGGGTCGGTCACGGTGTTGAGGAAGCCGGCGGAGTCGTAACCGTAGCTGGTCTTGGCGCCCAGGCCGTCGGTCTCGGAGATCTTCCGGTTCCCGTTGGTCGGGTCGTACTGGTAGGTCAGGGTTTTGCCGCCGGGGTCGGTGATGTTCACGGTGGACACCGGCAGCAGGCCGAGCGAGTTCTTGGCCGCGTTGAAGTGCTGGTCGACCTGCTCGGCCGGCAGCGCGGTGCGGTAGAACGCGGCGTCGGCGATGGACCCGGTGAACGGCGCGGCC
>NZ_KK037166.1:9146712-9168180 GCF_000568255.1 Kutzneria sp. 744 | reverse complement strand
GTAGAGGGTGGTGGGCAGCGCCGCCCAGGAAGTGGTGCCGTTGAAGACGCCGCCACCGCGTCCTGGAACGGGCCGCCGGAGCCGAGCGTGACGTTGTTGTAGGTGCCGGCCGCGTACTTGACCTCGCTCACGGCCTGTGCGGCGCCGACGTTGTCGCCGAGCCGGTAGTAGGCGGTGGGCGCCGCGCCGAGCACGGCGGAGCGGTAGACCTGGCTGGACCCGGTCACCGTGGGCGCGCCGACCTTCCACACGCCGCCGTTCTCGTCGGTCAGCTGCGAGACGGCCGCGGTCACCGGGTCGTAGCTGATCTGCGCGTGCACGTTGCCCGACGGTCGGGTCACCGACGTCAGCAGCGTGGAGGCCTGCTTGCCGGTGCCGTACAGCCGCTCGTCGTAGTAGCTGGGGATCGGCTTGTCCCACAGGCCCACATCGGCGATCTCGCCGTTGAAGTAGGTCGCGTACCCGGCGGTGCTGGTCGAGGACTGGTGCGGCTCGTCCGGCCAGCTGCCGCCGATGTAGCCGGCGCCGATGTACCGGTAGGCGTTGTCCATCACCGGGATGTTGCCGACACGGCTGTCGACGTACTGGCTGTCGAGGTACAGGCCCTGGCTGTTGCCGGCCTCCTGCAGCACCACGTGGTGCCACTGGCCGTCGTTGACCGCTGTCCTGGACTGCATCGGACTGCCGCCCGGGTACCAGAACTCGCCGTTGAGCTTGCCGTCCGAGCCGACGTAGAGCGCCGGCACGTAGTCACCGATGATCACGCCGTGGCTCAGGTCGCTGCCGTTGTAGGAGTACAGGATCCCGTTGGTGGCCGTGGTCTTGAACCACAGTGAGATCGACGACCCGGCCCAGCCGCTGGACAGCGCGGTCGGCAGCTGCACGGACGAGGAGGTGCCGTTGAAGCCGGCGCCGGTCGCCGACGATCCGGTCAGCGGGCCGGGCTGGCCCAGCGTCACGTTGTTGTAGGTGCCGTTGTCGTTGCCCTCGTTGGCGTGGATCGCGCTCACCGCGGTCGATGCGCCCGGCTGCTCGGACAGCGGCCAGTAGGAGTGCGGGCCGACGTCGAGCACCGTGTTCAGGTATGCGGATGTGGTGCCGTAGGTGTACTTGGTGCAGGCGGTGCCGGCGCCCGGCGCGCAGACGGCGGTGAGGTTGTCGCCGGTGTAGTTGTAGGTCCAGGTCTGCGCCGTGGACGGCTGGCCGGTGGTGACCGGGTCGGTGGACACGGTGGCGATGTGCGGGCCGCCGGCCCCGGTCGGGGTGGCCCAGGTCAGGTGCAGCGCCCGGTTGGTGGTCGCCGACGTCACCGTGGCGATCTGGCCGTTGGCCCAGGTGTAGTTCTGCGCGCGGCCGTTGGCGTCGGTGATCTGCGTGAGCCCGAAACCGCCGACGTACAACGGCATGGTGAAGGTGTAGACCGTGTCATTCTTGTCGGTCAGCGTGTACCCGCCGTGGTTGGGCAGGGCCCGCAGGGTCGCGAACCGGCCCTGCGGGGCGGTGAACGACCCGTCGGGGTTGGACCCGAAACCGACCTGCGAGCCGTCCGGGTAACTGACCACTGTGGACAGCAGCACGGTGTTGTTGCTGTTGTCGGTGGTGGTCATCTCGGTGACCTTGGCGTCGAACACGCTCGACCAGCCGGCGCCGAACGAGGCGGCCACGGTCCGCGGGTCGCGCGAGTTGTAGTCCCGGGTCACGGCCAGCGCCGGCCCGGCGCCCTGCACCTCGACATCGGTGGCGCTGGTCGTGTAGTTGCCGATGCCGGGGTCGAAGCCGTGGTCCCCGTTGTTCTGCGACAACGACGAAGTCACCGCCGGCTGCGGCACCTGGATCGACACCGCCGACCACGCCGACCAGTCACCCCAGGCCTGGCCGTCGAACGCCGCGACCGCCCAGTAGTAGGTCTGCCCGAACTGGAACTTGCCCGCCGGCACCTTCCAGGTGGCCCCGGCGGTGACCGTGCCGGAGTCGACGATCGTGGTGTTGTTGGCGTCCATGACCTGGAAGTCGAAGTCCATGATCGGATCGACGGTGTGGTCCGGATCGTGCGCGGTCGCCTCCAGCCACGGCGTCGTGGTGGTCGCGACGCCGTTGTTGGGCGGGTAGACGCTGTCGATCTGCGGCGGCACGTCGTCCGTGGTGGTCAGCGTCAGGTACGGCGCCTCCGGCCCCATGTTGGACGAGCCGAACTCCTTGCGCGCGTTGGGATCGCTGTTGGAGGCGGCCACCACAGCCAGGCCGTTGTCGGCGAGGGTGCCGTTGGACCAGGCGTTGAACGTGTCGGTCGACAGCGGGACCGTCACCCAGTCGCCGACGGAGTGGTCGTTGTTCGCGACGTTGCCACATGCCCTTGGCACGTTCGGCGTGACCGCGCCGATCACGTTGCTGCCGTTGGGGCCTGGGAAGGCGGTAGTAGAGGACGGCGTCCAGGTCTGGGTCAGCGGCACCACGTTGAACGTGGTCGGCGTGCAAGTGGTCGCGATGATGTCGAACAGCGACAGCGACGCCGAGGTCACCTGCACGTGCTGGTTGTCGATGTCCTTGGGCATGGCCAGCAGCGTGTTGGCGGCGTTCCCACCGCCGTTGGTGGAGCCGATCTTGACCGTCTGCTCCATCGAGTGATCGCCCGGGCTGTCGGCCTCCACATAGGTCGAGGTCGGGCTCAGGGTGAACGTCGGGTCGACCGTGACCGGGAAGACCCGCTTGCTGTCGGTCAGCCAGTTCTGGTCCAGGCTCACCTTCAGCGCGGGTGATCCGTCCACTGTGGCCAGTTGGTAGCTGACCCCCTTGGTGGTGGCGGGATCGCCGGAGTGCTTGTCGACGTTGGAGTCGTAGGCGTAGCCGTGCGGGATCCGCTCGCGGACCGCGCCGCCGGCGTCGACCAGGTTGATCGACCCGTCAGCGGCCTGTGTCGCGGTCAGGCCGGTCAGTGTGAGCGGGAACGTCCAGGTGCTCGGGGCCTTGGCGTCGTGCAGGACGATGGCTTCCTTGACGCCGGTGGCGGTCGGCGCGAGCTGCAGGTCCGTGCCGGGCAGGATCGAGCCGTAGGCGACGTTCGAGCCCGACACCGACGGCGTCACGGCCGCGGCGCCCTGCACCGAGTAGGCCACCGCGTGCGCGCCGTCCACGGCGAAGCTGGCCAGTGTCGGATCGGTCGCGCTGGGCGCGAAGTCGACCTTGGTCGAGTTGGCCTTCTCGTGCCAGCGCCCGTCGGGTCCGTGCTCCACCGTGGTGTCGATCGGCTGCCACGCGCCGGTCGCGTCCTGGAAGTTGACCGGATCCTGGCTATAGCGCCGGGTGGCCGACCCATCGGTGTTCTGAAAGTAGTTCATGGTCGCCGAGGACTTCGCGGCGATCCGGACACTCGTGGCCGCATTGAACCCCGCCGACACGCTGCGACTCGGCCCCGGGCCGGATCGCGGCCGTGGCGGCTGCGGCTGATAGGGGGCAAGCTCGCCGGCGCCTTTGCCCCGCGGATTGCCGACGCCGCCCGAGGCGTGCGTCGACGCGGCGGACGCGCTGTGGCTCAGGCCTTGCGCGCTGCCGCCGTTCTGCTGAGGCAGCTTGCCCCAGTTCGGGGTCGTCAGCCAGGCACCGACATCGGGGAACGCCGGCAGGTGCAGCGCCGGCAGCGCGAGCTGGTCGGCCGAGGCGTTCTGGGTGGCGATTCCCATCGCCAGCACCGTGAACGTCGTGACGGCCACCAGTCTTCGGACACGCGTCGACATCCCCATGGCCAAGCCCCCCTCACACACACCTAACAGGCTTGCTCACGCTAGAGAGCCCTTGACCACAAGGGGAATGGCCAGCAGAGTCACGAAAAGCACGTAACGATCATGCAAATCGGACCTTGCCGGACGAACACCGCAAGCCGCTCCCTCGGGCTGTGCATACTGAGCCGAACGACAACGACGGGGGACGACCGTGGCGCTCGCCTGGCTGCGCAGATTCTGGTGGCTCATCGCCTGCGCCGCGCTCACCGTGGCCATCACCCTGACCGTGCTGCTGTGGCCGCACGGCCGCGAACTGCCGCCAACCCGCGCCACCGTCTACCTGGACTTCTCCGCCTGCCTGCTCACCGGCCCCCACGGGCTCGCCGACCCCGCCGTCGCCCCCGTGTGGGCCGGCATGCAGGACGCCTCCAGTACCACCAAGGCCAAGGTGTCCTACCTGGCCGCCGCCGGCCCCGAGACCGTCGGCAACAGCTCCGCCTACGCCACCTCGTTGCTACAACGCCAATGCGGCGTCATCATCACCGTCGGCCAGACCCGCGCGGACACCGTCCTGCAATACGCCTCGCAGTACCCGGGCGTCCGCTTCGTCCTCGTTGACGCCCAAGGCACCGGTGCCAACGTCACCCCCATCGTCCCGGCCGACGCCCGATCCGGTGTGGCACAGGCGATCGAGCAGGCCGTCAAGAAGTAACCCGCCATCGCCGCACGCGCGGATGATATTCGTCGGCAGCCGCTCTACGAGCGCTCACCGCCGAGTCGCCCTGACCGCCAAGGCGCACTCGGCCACAGTCGCCCCGAACTCGCGGACCCGCCGCACGCCGGTCAGGCGCGTGGCCCACCACGACGTCATCGTCCTGCGCGCACCGGACCATCCCGCCGCCGTGCCCCTCCGCCGTGATCAGCGACGGCCACACGGTGTCCGTTGGATCACAGAGGGCGAGGAGCACTCGGAGTGGTTCGCCGCAAAGGCGCTCGCGGAGCGTCAGCGGTCCGACCTGATGCAGGCCGCAAGGCGGGGTGAAGCGTTCGACGTCGCATCCGGCTTGCCCGAGTCCGAGCTCAAGGACAACAGGTCACTGCTCGAACTCGCCCAGGACTTCATCGACGCACGCTGGGAGCGTTCGCGCTGGTCAGAGGCCAGAAAGTGTGCTCAACCAGAGGTGCCGTCGAGGTGCAGCGACTCGCCGTTGAAGACCCCGAGTTGCTCCTGGTAGAACTCCAGGCCGATGCCGTTGGGGTCGCGGACGTAGAGGCTGTCCTCGACGCCGCGGTCGGGGCCGAGGTACTCGACGCCCTCGGCGTCGAGCTTGGCCTTGATGGCGGCGAAGTGCTCGGCGTCGACGGACAGGGCGAGGTGCTGGACGGCGCCGATGGTCTCGACGTAGTCGGGGTGCGGGTGGCCGGGGAAGTCGAAGAAGCCCAGCAGGTTGCGGTTGCCCAGGTCGAAGAAGAAGTGGCTGGAGCCGGCGTAGTCGCGGTTCTCCACCAGCTCGACCAGGGGGAAGCCGAGGAACTCCTGGTAGAAGCGCACGGTGGCCTCGACGTCGCGGGCGACCAGGGCGATGTGGTGCACGCCGCGGACGGGGGTGGCGGGGCGCTCGCCGACGGGACGCAGGTACTTGTCCTTGAGTTCAGCGCGACGGGCCCGCACGGCCTCCAGCTCGGCGCCTTCCGGTTGCGGCATGGTGCTCTCCTCTCGGGTCGTCACCAGCATAGTTGAATGCTCAACAATTCGCCACCGCCTGGACGAAGGCCCGCACCTTGCCGTGGTCCTTCACCCCCTTGGACGCCTCGACGCCGGAGCTGACGTCGACGGAGAGGGTCCGACACAGGGGACGCAGGGCGGCGATGCCGGCGGCGACGTTGTCGGGGGTGAGCCCGCCGGACAGCACGAGGTGCGCGTCGGGGGCGGCGGGCAGCAGCGACCAGTCGAAGGGGCGACCGCCGCCGCCGTAGCCGGGAACGTGAGCATCCAACAGGATCGCCCGGGCCCGGTCGAAGCGCTTCGAAAAGCCGACCAGGTCGAACGGGGGCGCGTCGGGGTCGAGCGGGATCCTTGCGGCGCGAAGGAAGGCGTGCTCGCCCTGCCCGCCGGCGGCCCAGCAGTCCTCGGGCGTCTCGTCGCCGTGGAACTGCAGCAACGCCCCGGGCACACCGGAAGCGGCGGCGATCACCTCGTCGGCCGGCGAGTTCACGAACAGCAGCACGGGCGTCACGAAGGCCGGCAGCCGCGACGCCAACTCGGCGGCTCGTTGCGGCGTCACGTATCGCGGGCTGGGTGGGTACAGCACGAAGCCGATCGCGTCGGCCCCCGCCCCGACCGCCGCGTCCACGTCCTCGGGCCTGGTCAGGCCGCAGATCTTCACGGGCGTTGCGCTCCCCATGGGCCGCACCGTACACGTAGTCACGGCCTTCCCCCATTCGAGTTCACCCCGCTAACGAGCCCGGCCCGGCGGCGAACTAACAACCATGACTTCATGCCCGACGTGCGGCCGGGAACTCGGTCCCCACGCGCGGTTCTGCGGATCGTGCGGAACGCCCGTCGCGCAGCAGCCGCAGTACCCGCAGCAGCAGTCCCAGCCGCTGCCCCAGCCCCAGTACGAACAGCCCCAGCCCCAACAGCCTCAGTACGAGCAGCCCCAGCAGCCTCGGTACGAGCAGCAGCCGTTGCAGCCCTTGCAACAGCCGGAGCCGCAGACGATCCCGACCCCGTACACGCCGCCACCGAGGCACAGCGCGCCCCGGAACCTGCTGCTGCCGATCGTGGCCGGCGTGGCCGTGCTTGCGCTGGCAACGACCGGGGTCATCGTCTTTCTGCTGCCCCGCCTGACGAACCAGGCCGACGCGCCGGTCACCACCACCAGCAGCAGCGCGCCGGCGACCACGACCACCACCAGCACGACAACGACGACCACCACCACCGAGACGACCACCACGACGACCCCGACGCCGCCGACCGTGACCGATCTCCAGCAGGAGGTGGCCGCCGACCACGACACTGCGGAAACCCTTGTCGGGCAGTGGGTCCCGCAGATCTCGTCGAAGAAGCTCGGCCTGGTCGTGCAGGGCGTGGAGTTCGGCTATCCCGAGATCATGGCCGACTTCACCGCGCTGAAGGCCCGTTTCCCCCAGGCGATCATGCTGAACTCCAACGACTACGCCAACTTCTCCGGCAAGGACTTCTGGGTCACGGTGCAGGCCACCACCTTCGGCACCGCCGACGAGGCCAATGCCTGGTGCGACCAACAGAACTTCGCGGCCGACGACTGCTACGCCAGCCGCCTCATGCACACCGGCGGCCCGGCCGGAAACTCGCAGACCCGCTAGTCCTGGTTCACCCGGGCCGCCCACGTGGCCGGATCGGCCAGCTGGGCCAACAGCTGTTCCCGCCCACCGGAATTCGTGATCACGGAGACGGTGTCGTGGTAGTCACGGGACCGCGTGATCCTGCCGTTCTCCACCGTGGTCACGATGGCGTTGTGCACCCGGTAGGGCCGGCCGGTGGCCCGGGCGTAGCCCCGGTACTCCCATTCCGCCACCACCTCGTCGGGCCCGGTCTGGTGGATCACGAGATCGTGCACCTCGACGTTCTGGAGGTTCGACGGGTCGCGTCCGCCGACCGAGGCCAGCACGCCCTGGGCACCGTCGATCCGTAGCGGGCTCGGCAGGAACAGCCGGACGTCGACCGGCGCGTCCTCGGTGTACAGGCCGGCGAAATGGGCGAAGTCGCCGACGGCCGAGGAGCGGATCAGGTCCGTGACGACCTCGGCCGGCGTGGGGTGCTCAGACATGGGCGACCTCCTTGAGCTGGGCCAGCAGCGTGTCCAGGGTGCCGGCGATGAAGGCCCGCGTGACCTGGTCGAGGTAGACCCGCTCGGCGGCGATCCGGCCGTCGCGGACCCGCGCGACGAGCAGGTTGCCGGTCACGACCTCCTGGCCGGTGGCCGGATTCGTGCCCACGTAGTCCCATTCCGCGATCACCACCTCGGGATCCTGGGTGGTACGAATCTTGACGTCGCGCGCGGGCAGCACGGGGCCGCCGGCGAGCACGGCGGCGCGGATCGCCGCCCCGCCGAGCAGCAGCGGCCCGCCCGGTTGCAGCAGCGGGAGGAAAACCGTGCAGTCGTCGGAATAGAGCTCGACGGCCTGGTCGAACCGGCCGGCGGCGAACAGCTCGATGAGCCGATCGACCACTTGGGACGGTGAGGAATTGTCTGCCATAGCGCCACTCTGGCAGAAAAGGTCACGAAATGTGACCATCCCTGACCGGACGAGCATCCGTTCGTGTCCGTGCGGCGCGCGGCCCCGGAAATCCGGACGGCTCAGGCCAGGAACTTGGCGATCAGCTTGGTGACCTCCATGACCGGCTCGCTGAGCACGCCGACCACGGCGGCGATGCGCTGCCAACCGGTGCGCACGACCTCCTTGTCGGCCTTACCGGACCGCAGCTGGGCCTCGATCTCGTCGAGCCGGGCCCGCACGTCGTCGCGGCCGGCGGCCGGGGCGTCGCCGAGCAGGGCCGACCGCCGCTCCAGCAGGGCCTGGAGCAACGCGTCCGGCGCGGCGGCGTAGTTGTTGACGGTGGCGCGATTGCCGATGGCGCTGCCGCTGATGTGCGCGTTGCCGAGGTCGAACTTGTCGCCCATCGCCTAGCCCTTCTTGTTGGTGACGGAGCTGCGGGTGCCGACCGCGGAGTCGACGAGCGTGCTGCCCTGGAGGTTGTAGTTGTTGACCTGCGGGTCGGCCAGTTTCATGAACTCCACCGCCGAGTAGCCCCGCTCCTGCAGGTACTCCCCCACCGCGCGGAACAGCGTCGAGTCCAGGATCCGCACGTACCGCTCGACGTCCACGTCCTGGAAGTAGCTCTGCACCCGGTCGGCCTGCGCGAACTCGCGCAGGCTGCGGTCGGCGCCGTACTTGGCCGGCATCACCTCGTTCACGCCCTGCTTCAACGGCTTGAAGCGGCGGCACACCGAGACCACCCGGCGCACGATGGTGGCCGGCAGCACCAGGATCTCCATGATCGAGGACTTGACCGGCGCCAGCAGCGGATCCCGGTACTCGTCGATCGCCCGGTAGCCGGGCATGATCGGCAGCAGCGCGAAGAACTGCCACTCCAGGAACAGCATCTTCTGGTCGGTGCCGGCATGCAGGTAGCAGGACGTGGTGAGGTCGCGGTCCCAGGCCTCGACCCGGTAGCAGCTGTAGTACCGCGCCCACTCCACGGCCGCGTCGGCCAGCGACCGCGCCTGGTCGGTGGACACCCGCGAGGTCGGCGCGTGGTCGAGGGTGGGCAGGATCTCCGGCACGCTCCGGTGGTCGATCACCAGCCGGTCGGCGGGAATGAGCACCTGTTCCCGGCGCACCAGGTCTTCCAGGCGGCGACCGGGACCGAGCGTGGACGTGGTGCGCAGGCGGCTGATCGCGGCGGCGACGTGGTCGTGCAGACCCGTGACGCTGATGGGTTCCGTCGCTTCGTCCTCATCGGACGGTTCGAGGGCCAGCGCGATGACCTGGCCGTGCACCGGCACCCCGGCGCCGATGAACGGCGAGAAACCCCGGTGCACCACCACATCCGCTTCGGCGGCCCGCTCGGCCTGCTCGGTGGCGGCCGCGACCCGGTGCAGCGGCAGGTGGAAGGTCGGCAGCCCGAGGCCGCGCAGCCGGCGCTCCCACTCGTGCGGGCTGGTCCGGCCGTCGGGCAGGAAGTCGGTGCGGCGAAAGCGGTTGAACACCAGGTAGTGCACCGCGAACTCGTCCGTGACGACCACGGCGACCAACGCCAGCAGCAGCAGGCCGGTCAGGATCAGGTCGATGGACAGGAAGCCCGAGGCGGAATCGGCGGCGGAGGAGGAATACGACGGCGGCGGGCTCTCGTAGTACCCGCCGCCGCTGCTGCCCGAAGACAGGGAGGAGCCGACGATGGAGGCGATGCTGATGAAGCCCACCGCCAACAGGATGAGCACCACGACCACCACCACGACGGCGGTGATCGCCGCGTCGCGGCGGCGCATCGTGAACCGCCCGGACACCATGGCCAGGAACAGGGCGAACACCAGCCACGGCACGAACACCACGGGGTTGACGACCAGCAGCGCCAACAACAGGAGCAGCACCACGCCGTCCCGGATCCGACGCCGGGCCCGGGCGGCGACCGCCTCCCGCAGCACCGCGGTGGTGTCGACGCCGGGCGCGGGTGGGATGGCACGCAACGGCTCCACCAGGAACTCGCGGATCGCCGTGTTGGCGTAAACCTCGCTGAGCTGCGCGGCCGCACACAGATAGCGTGTGGTGTTGTCGCGCCGCACCAGCGAGGCCCCGCAGCCCTGGCAGAACTTGTCGCCGGCGGGATTCACCGTCGCACAGCGCCAACAGTGCTGGTTCCGTTCGGTGATGCCGGCAGCCATGGCCGCTCCCTCCGGGCGAGTTCCCGCCCGGAGATCGCGTCCTAGGCCGTCCGTCGTTAGCTCATGTCACTCGTTCGCGGCAACGGCGGCCAGGCTGCCGTAGCCCACCTGGCTGCCGATCCAGTCGGCCACCACGTCCACGCGGGTGGTGGTCTCGGGCGTGTCGTGCGGGCAGTCCGGGCCGTCGCTCTCCACGGACACCAGCACGCCGGCCTTCACGCCGAACTGGCGGAAGTACGGCGCGCCCGAGTCGTACAGGCAGGCGCTGGTGTCCGCCGCCGGGGAGACGCCGTGCACCAGCAGGTTGACGTCCTCGACGGTCTGGACGGCCACGCCGCCGTAGGTCATGTGCGTGCCAGGGGTCGGGTTCACCGAGTCCTTGGCGCCCCAGCCGGCGATCGTGAGCTGTTGGCCCACGGTCGGCTGCTGGCGGCTCACCAGCAGCGGCAGCACGCCGTGGACGGGCTTGTCGAGCTTGCCCAGCGCGATGTCGCCCTTGGGGGCCTGCCGCACCTCCACGACGTTGGCGGTGTGGCCGCCGCTGTCGGCGAGGTCGACCTTGCCCAGCGTCGCCGTCGTCGGATAGGGCACCGGGCCGCTGACCGGGTTGCGGTTGACGTCGTGGAAGCAGTGGCCGGCGGTGATCACCCACTGGGGCGCGATCAGGGCGCCGGAGCAGGCGCTGGACCGGGTGGTGCCGTCCGGGTTGGGGATGTTCGTCATGGTGAACTTCACCGAGAACGGGAACATGCCGGGGGTTGCGTCGTGGCCGTCGGCGACCGCGCCGGCCGGGGCGGCGGCGAGCGCGCCCGCCGTCATCAGGGCAGCCGCTATCGCGACTGCGTAACGCTTGTGCGCCACGGGAACTGGTCCAATCTCACGGAGCTGTCGACGCCATCCGGCGCAACAGCCAGGACCGGATGGGTGGTTCGCACCGTAGGAAGACAACACGTCCGTCACAACAGACACGTGCGGGCGACCATCGATGCGTGCCCGGAGTGTCACACACATAAGATCGGCTCCGGCGGAGTTTTGGCACGAAAGGGCACGACAGGTGCAGGTGCTGCTGGTCGAGGACGATGACGGTGACGCCGTGCTGGTCACCGCGCTGCTCGACGAGGTGGGAGCGCGGGTCGACGTGACCCGCGCGCGGACCGCGGGCGACGCGGTGGGGCTGCTGCCCGGTTTCGACTGCGTGCTGCTCGACCTCGGGCTGCCGGACGCGAGCGGGCTGGACGGCCTGCGCCGCATCCTGGAGCACGCGGGCCAGGCGGCGGTGCTGGTGCTGACCGGTCACGACGACGAGGAGCGCGGCATCCAGGCGCTCGCCGTCGGCGCGCAGGACTACCTCGTCAAGGGACAGGTCGACGGTTCGCTGCTGCTGCGCGGCATCCGGTACGCGGTCGAACGCCGCCGGGCCGAGGACACGCATCGCCAGCTGCGCGAGGAGCGGCTGGTGGCCCAGGAGACGGCCCGCCTGGAGCGGGGCCTGCTGCCCTCGCCGTTGCTGACCGAGGACTCGCCCGTGCTGACGTCGCGCTACCGCCCCGGGCGGCGGCGCATGCAGCTCGGCGGCGATTTCTTCGACGCCGTGACGGGCACCGACGGGTCGCTGCACGTGGTGATCGGCGACGTCTGCGGGCACGGCCCCGACGAGGCGGCCCTGGGCGTGTGCCTGCGGATCGCCTGGCGGACCCTGGTGCTGGCCGGGCAGGCCGACGACCAGGTGCTGAACACGCTCCAGGAGCTGCTGATCCACGAGCGGCACCGCGAGGGCATCTTCACCACGCTGTGCATGGCCACGATCGCCCCGGACCAGTCGTCGGCCGCCGTGTACATCGCGGGGCATCCGTCGCCGATCCTCATCGACGACACCGGCCCCCGGCCGCTGCCTCGGGATCGGGCCGGGCTGCCCCTGGGCGTGCTGACCGAGGCCAAGTGGTCGGCGCTGGAGCTGCCGCTGCCGCCGGGCTGGTCGCTGCTGCTGTACACCGACGGCCTGATCGAGGGCCGCGTCGGCGCCGGCTCGGACCGGCTGGACGTGGAGGGCCTGGTCGACCTGGTGGCCCGCTGCGACCGGTCGGGCCTGGCCGGCGAGCTGCTGGCCGCGGTGGAGCGGACCACCGTCGGCGAACTGGACGACGACATCGCCATCGTCATGCTCGACGACAGCCGATAACAATCCCGCTCAGTCGAATTACCATTGTCGACGGCAGCTGTTTCCGGCCACGGCGAGCCGGAATTCCGCGAACCCGCTACCTCTCGCAGCAATCCGGGCACACCACCGCCCCACGGTTCCCGCCAATTGACCGACAGTATCGGTTTCGGGCAGCCTGAGCGGGCGAGGTGAGCCCGTCAGGTGACAAGAAGGAGAGTCGTGCGCGGCTCCGAGAAGCTGTGCAGTGTCTACAAGACCGTCTACGCAAGCGCCCATGAGGTTCCGGTCGGAGACTACATTTGCCTGCCCGACGGGAGCGGCAGCTGGTACGTGCTGAAGAACAAGTAGCGCACAAAACGACAGCCCCGTCGGATTCCGACGGGGCTGTCGCTCATTTTCCGCTCCCATCCGGATTGACGCATTCACGCGAGTGCACGGCCGTCGGCTCAGGTCGGCGGAGGTGCGCGTGCCCGATGCCGCACGGGAAGCGCATGTGAAAAAATCCGGGGCCGCGCTCGCGCTGCACTCGCCCGCGCGCTGGCCGATGCTGGAGAGATCATGGACGAGAGAACCGGGCCGGGCTGGCCGCTGCAACGTTGGTATCTGGCTGTGGTCGTGGTGATGGTGGTGGTGGCGGCCGCCGCCGTCGGGGTGGGCGCGGGGGCGCTGCACAGCCTCAACGCGGCCCGGTCGCTGGTCGTGGACCAGGCCGACCCGGCGTCGCGGCAGGCGCTGGCCCTGGCGAACGCCCTGGTCGACGAGGAGACCGGCGTCCGCGGGCTACGTGCTGACCGGCCGGCAGGACTTCCTCCAGCCGTACCAGGACGGCCGGCAGCAGGAGGCCAAGGCGGTGGCCGCCCTGCGTGCGCTCCAGACCGGGGATCTGGCCTCGGCCGGCGCAGCCCTGGACGCCGTGCAACGGGCGGCGAACCAGTGGCGCGCCGAGTACGCCGAGCCGGCGCTGCAACGGGCCGAGGCGGGCGACATCGAGCGCGGCAAGACGCTGTTCGACCAGGTCCGGAACACATTGAGCGACCAGGAGTCGCAGCTCTCGGCCGCACGGACCACCGGCCGGGCGAGGCTGGCCACCGCCGCCGACAACCTGGTGGTGGTCGGCGTCATCGTCGCCGTCGCGCTGCTGGCGCTGATCGTGCTGCTGGCGCTGCTGGCCCACTTCGGCGTCGTGCGGCCGGTGTCGAAGCTGGCCGGCGAGGTGCGGCTGGTCGCGGACGGCCAGTTCCAGCGCAAGGTGTCCGGCAGCGGGCCGCGGGAGATCGCCAGCCTCGCCGCCGACGTCGACCTCATGCGGCTGCACATCGTCGACGAGCTGGACACGCTCCAGCAGGTGCACGACGAGCTGACCCGCTCCAACCGCGACCTGGAGCAGTTCGCCTACGTCGCCTCGCACGACCTGCAGGAGCCGCTGCGCAAGGTGGCCAGCTTCTGCCAGCTGCTGGAGCGCCGCTACAAGGGGCAGCTGGACGAGCGGGCCGACCAGTACATCGGCTTCGCGGTGGACGGGGCCAAGCGCATGCAGATCCTGATCAACGACCTGCTGGCCTTCTCCCGGGTCGGCCGGCTGACCCGGGAGAAGGTGCTCGTCAACTGCGACGACGTGGTCGCGCAGGCCATCGCCAACCTGGACACGATGATCGAGGAGACCGGGGCGCAGATCGAGGCCGGTCCGCTGCCGTCGGTGCAGGGCGAGCCGGCGCTGCTCGCGGCGGTGTTCCAGAACCTGCTGGGCAATGCCGTGAAGTTCCACGGCGAGGACCCGCCCAAGGTCACGCTGTCCGCTTCGCGTGACGACGACGTCTGGACGTTCACGTGCGCCGACAACGGCATCGGGATCGAGCCGGAGTACGCTGACCGCGTCTTCGTGATCTTCCAGCGGCTGCATCCGAAGGACGCCTACCCGGGCACCGGGATCGGGCTGGCGATGTGCCGCAAGATCATCGAGTACCACGGCGGCCGGATCTGGCTGGACACCGACGCCGAACGGGGCACCGTGTTCCGGTTCACGCTGCCGGTCGTCGAGGAGGAACAGTGACCGAATCGTTCGTGGACGTCGTCGACGTGCTGCTGGTCGAGGACGACCCCGGCGACGTGCTGATGACCCGCGAGGCCTTCGAGCACCACAAGCTGCGCAACAAGCTGCACGTGGTGGCCGACGGCGTCGAGGCCATCCAGTTCCTGCGCCGCGAGGGCGAGCACGCCGACGCGCCCCGGCCGGGCCTGGTGCTGCTCGACCTCAACCTGCCGCGCAAGGACGGCCGCGAGGTGCTGGCCGAGATCAAGTCGGACGAGTCGCTGCGCACCATCCCGGTGGTGGTGCTGACCACCTCCGAGGCGGAGGAGGACATCCTGCGCAGCTACGACCTGCACGCCAACGCGTACGTCACCAAGCCGGTGGACTTCGACCGGTTCATCGACATCATCCGCCAGATCGACGACTTCTTCGTCACCGTGGTGAAGCTGCCGCGCTGACCTCGGCCAGCAGCGCCCGGATGGCGCTGGCCCTCGTGTGGTCGGCGGCCAGCGGCAGCGCGGCGGTCAGCAGCTCCCGGACGCCCGCGGTGTGCCCGGCGCGGTGACGGGCCTCGGCCAGCGAGTGCATGGCCGTGCCCATGGCCCGCTGGTTGCCCAGCTCCTGCCAGATGGCCAGCGCCTCCTCCAGGTGCCCGATCGCCTCGGCCAGGTGGCCGCCGGCCAGCAGGGCGACGCCGCGGTTCTCGGTGGCGTGGCCGACCATGTGCCGGTGCCGGGAGCCGGTCCGCTTGAGCAGTTCGGCGCCCTCGCGGGCGTATTCGAGCGCCCGCTCCGACTCGCCCCGCTCCGACAGCAGCTCGCTCAGGTTGAGCGCAGCAATGGCCTCCAGGAACAGGTTTCCCTGCTCACGGGCGGTGGTCAGGTCGCGTTTCAGCAGCGCCAGGGAGCCGCGATGCCGGTCGAGGCGGGTGTGCGCGACGGCGAGGTTGGCCGCCACCGAAGGATCTTCGGGGTCCAGCTGCACGAGGATCTCCGCGGCGGCCTCGTGGCACTCGGCGGCGATGTCCGGCCGGTTGAGGAAGTAGTGGTAGGCCACGCCGGCGTCGTTGCACAGCCGGGCGATGTTGAGCAGGTCGCCGGTGCGGCGGGCGGCGGCCAGGCCGATGTCGATCACCTGCAGCCACAGCGTCCAGTGGCTCGTGCCGTAACACAGCACGGCCAGCGTGGCCGCGAGCTGCGCGGCCAGCCGGTCGTGCCCGCGGTCGGCGGCGGCCCGCACCGTGGCGGCCAGGGTCGGCAGCCGCTCGGCCGCCCACACCAGGGCCGCGTCGTAGCCGATCGGCGTGAGGTGCGGGCAGTTCGCGTCGTGCACGATGTCGCCGAGGCCCGGCGTGAGCTCCACCCGGGCGGCATGAGCCGAGGCCAGGGCGCATTCGATCAACCGGACCACGGCGGCGTCGGCGTGGGCCTCGGGCTGCTCGGCCGCGAAGATCCGCAGCAGGTCGTGCAGACGGTAGGAGTCGGTCGCGGTCTGCTCGACGAGGTGCTGGCGGAGCAGCCCGGCCATGGTGTCGCGGGCCGCGTCGAGGTCGGTGTCGAACAGCGCGGCCGCCTCGTGCAGGTCGATCTCGGTGCCGGGATGCCGGCCCAGCAGCCGGAAAGCCCTGGCCGGCAACGGTTCCAGCGACCGGTAGGACAGGCGGAAGACCGCCCGCACGTCCGAGAGCTCGTCGTCCTCGTCGGCGAGGGCGTCAAGACGGTCCTCCTCCCGCCGCAGCTCCTGGACCATGTCCACCAGCGCGTACGAGCCGGAGCCCATGCGTTCGGCCGCCACCCGCAGCGCCAGCGGCAGGTGCCCGCACTGCTCGGCCAGTTCGCCGGCGGCGTCGGGGTCCTGGCGGACGCGGTCGGCGCCGAGCACGCTGGCCAGTAGGGCCACGGATTCCGCCGGGGACAACGTGTTCAGGCCGACGCGCGGCCCGTCGAGGGTCAGCCGGTTGCGGCTGGTGACGACCGTGAGGCAGCCGGGGGCGTTGGGCAGCAGCGGGCGCACCTGCTCGGCGTTGACGGCATTGTCCAGCACCACAAGGACTTTGCGGTCGGCCAGCAGCGACCGGTAGTGCTCGCCGCGATCGGCCGGCTGGTCCTCGGCGCCGAGGGCGCGCAGCATGCGGTTGAGCGCCTCGGCGACGGTGACCGGCTTGGCCCTGGCGTCGAATCCGCGCAGGTCGACGAACAGCTGCCCGTCGGGGAAGCGGTCGGCCACCAGATGCGCGAACCGCACGGCCAGCGTGGTCTTGCCGACGCCGGCCTGGCCGTCGATGACCGCCACCGAGCCGGGCTCGGCCGTCTGGAGCTGCCGCAGCATGCGGGCGCGGCCGGTGAAGTGGGCGACGCCGTGCGGCAGCTGCGCCGGCACCACCGCCGCCTCGGTCGGTTCACGGATGAGCTCGAACGCCTCGCGCAGGGCTCGGCCGGGTTCGATGCCGAGTTCGTCGTCGAGGGCCTTACGGACGCGGTCGTAGGTCTGGTGGGCCTCGGCGGTCCGGCCGGTGCGGTGCTGGGCGGTCATCAGCAGCGCGTGCGGGCGTTCGCGCAACGGGTTCGCGGCGGCCAGTTCGGACAGGTCGACGATCGTCTCGTCCGCCCGCCCGACCTCGATCAACGCGGCGCAGCGTAGCTCCTGGACGTCGACCCGGAGCGCCGCCAGCCGGTCGCGCTCGCGCTGCACGAACGGACCGACCGCGCCGGCCAACGGCGTGCCGCGCCATTCCTGGACGGCCTGCTCGCACTGCGCCAGCGCGCCACAGAAGTCGTCGGCCGACCACAGCCGACGTGCGTCGCGGAAGCCGTTCTCGAAGCGCCGCAGGTCGACCGCCTCCGGCGGCACGGCCAGCCGGTAGCCGGCCCGGCTGCCGACCACCATGTCGCCCAAGGCTTTGCGCAGCGTGGAGACGTATGTGTACACAGTGGACCGTGCCGTGCGGGGCGGTACCTCGCCCCATAGTGCGTCCACCAGGTCGTCCGCGGTCACGGTCTCGCCCGCGCTGAGCGCCAGCCGCGCGAACAGCGATCTCGGGCCCGGCGCGCCCAGATTCAGCCCGGCGCCGCCGAACGTCGCGCCCACCTGCCCGAACAGGCGCACCGCCAGACCATCCACGCCTGCCATCAGAGCGGAGCCCGGGGGTGGCGCGCAACCCGGGCCGGCCGAATGCGCAGCCGATCGGCGGCGGCCGGCGAAACCCCAGCATCAAGCCTTGATCAAGTACACCTCAGCCCTGCCTTAATCGGCGCCGCGACCTGCCCGGGAACCCCCGCGCTCCTTGCCGTTCACCGGAGTGCCGCCGTAGCGTCGTCTCACCCATTCGCCTGACGGAACGGATGACCGATGGCCACGGCGTTTCGCTCGCCACCGCACCACCGCATCCGCCCGCCGCACGAATACCACCTCGACAAGCGCGCCGCCGACCGTCTGCTCACCGATGTGACCGCGCTCGCCGAATCCGGCGTCCGGCCGGCCGAGCCGGAGTTCTACGACCGGCACTGGCTCGACCTGGAATTGCTGCCGGTGGGGCTGCGCGACTTCCTCTGGCGGTTCCGCATGACCGAGTCGCATGCCGCCTGCGTGATCCGCGGCCTTCCCGTCGGCGACGTCGAGACCCCGCCGCACTGGAACGTGCCGCATTTCCTGGACCGCAACCTCGTCGAGGACACCATTCTCGCCCTGTGCGCCATGTGCGTCGGCGATCCGTTCGCCCGCGCCGGCACGCAGAACGGCCGCATGGTGCAGAACATTCTCCCCACCTCGCTCGACCGTCGCGACCTGCACACCGAATGCGGTTCCCACACCGATTACCTGGCGTTTCTCGCCATGGGCGAATGCTCCGCCGCGCTGGCGTCGGCCCGTGACCTCGACCTCGACGACCCCACCCGGGAAACCCTGGCCCAGCCCCGCTTCCGCTTCTCCGACGGGCCCGCCGCCGTGCTGTCCGGCGACCCCGCCGACCCCTACCTCCGGCTCGACCGCTGCCTGCCCGTCGACCCCGAGGCCCGCCTGGCCCTCGACCACCTGCTGGCCTCGCTCGACCGGCTGCGCCCCGACGTCGTGCTGGATGCCGGCAGCCTCCTGCTGCTCGACAACTACCGCGTCGCCCACGGCCGCCTCGCCGGCCCCTGGCTCAAGCGCATCACCATCAGCCGCAACCTCCGCCGCACCCCCCGCGGCCGCATCCTCTGACGCCGCGAAGGGACCTTTCCTCTCGTTGAACGTCAGGAAGGGCCCCTTACTGACGTTCAACGTCAGTAAGGGGGCCCTTCCTGACATAAGGGGAGGCTATTTCCAGCTGGGGAGCCAGAGTTCGGCCTGCCACTGGGCGTTGGTGATCAGGTCGCCGTTGAGGATGGGCCAGAGCCAGGCGAAGTTGGCCACGACCAGGCCGGTGTAGATGGCGACGACCAGGAGGCCGGTGCCGCGGCGTTCGACGCCGGCGCGGGCCCGGCCGAGGATGTCGCCGCAGGCCAAGACCAGGCCCAGCACCAGGAACGGCGCCATGGGCGTGACGTAGAAGAAGAACATCTGCCGGTCGATGCTGAGGAACCAGGGCAGCAGGCCGGCCATGTAGCCGACCATGACGGCGGCGTGGCGCCAGTCGAACTTGATGATGGCCCGCCACAGCGACCAGCCGATCATGGGGAAGGCCAGCCACCACATCGCGGGCGTGCCGACCAGCATCTCGGCCCGCACGCACTGGATGGCGCCGCAGCCGGTGGCGTACGGGTTGGGGCCCTGCTCGATGTAGTAGAGCATCGGCCGCAGGCCCATGGGCCACGTCCACGGCTTCGATTCCCAGTAATGGTGGTGATTGGAGCTGAGCAGCGACTCGTGGAACTTCAGCACGTCGCCCTCGTAGTAGAAGAACGAGCGCAGCGCCGTGCCGAAGAAATTGCGGTCGATGCCGGTCTCGCTACCGAACCATCCCCACCACGTGGCGAAATACACTGCCACGGCAATCACCACGAGCGACCACAGGGCGGGCAGCACGTCTCGGACGAGAGCCCCGATCCACGGCCTTTCCACACCGGCCGCACGCCGGGCCGTCGCATCCCAGATGACGGAAAGCAGACCGAAGGCGACGATGTAGTAGAGGCCGTTCCACTTGACTCCGCAGGCCAGGCCGAGGGAAATGCCGGCGGCGAATCGCCACCAGCGGAAACCCAGGCGCGGGCCCCACCGGGATTCCTCCACCCAGCCCTCGTCGACGGCCACCGCCAAGCGATTGCGCACCTGGTCCCGGTCGACCAGCAGGCAGGCGAAGGCGATCACCACGAAAAGCGCCACGAAAATGTCCAGCAAGGCGGTGCGGGACTGCACGTGGCTGACGCCGTCGCAGATCAGCAGCACGCCGGCCAGCGCGCCCAGCATCGTGGAACGGGTCAGGCGGCGCCCGATGCGAATGACCAGGAAGACGCAGACGACCCCGGCCACCGCCGAGGAGAAACGCCAACCCCAACCGTCGTAGCCGAACAGCCATTCGCCGACGGCGATGAGGTATTTCCCGACCGGCGGGTGCACGATGAAGGCGTAGTTGTAGCCGACATCGTCCTCGAAGCCGCCGTTGCGCAGCATCTGCCATGCTTCCGGCGCGTAGTACTTCTCGTCGAAGACGGGTGTGCCGCGGTCGGTCGGCCAGCCCAGATTCCAGAATCGGACCAGGGTGCCGACGAGCGTGACCGCGAGGGTGACGATCCAGCCGCGAACGGTGTCGGTGGGCCGCCAGACGGCCAGCCGTTCCAGTGGCCCGGCGGTCGACGGCTGCGTCGTCGGCGGCAGTTCCCCGACGTCCACCACGCCGTCGATCATCCCCATGCCGGGCGATCATGCCTCATATGGCGTGAACACGGGGTCAGGCGGACACTGCCCGCCAAAACGAGACTTGCTCAGGCCGCGTCGCGCAGGGCGGCCGCGGGGCCGTCCACCGCCACCCGCAGCCCGGTGACCAGGCGCTCGTCGGCCGCGTCCAGGGCGTCCTGCTCCTGGTAGACCTGCTCCAGCACGTCGGTGAAGTCCCGGAAGTTTTCGCTCATGTGACCAGAGTGCGCCCCCGATCTCCACGTCTTCTCCACACGGACTCGAGACCGCCACTACGTACGCCGAGCAGCGACTACGTAGACCGGCCGCGCGCTGCGTAGGTCATCCCCGACGGATGAAGGTGCGTATCTTCACCAATAGCTGGCCGTGCCGCGGTGGACGAGGCTGTGAGCGTAGAGCTCGAACCGGAGGTGTGACGTGGACGACCAGCGCTTGCCGCGATCGATCGGGAAGGCGCTGATGGTGCTCACGGCGCTGCGCGAGGGCGGCACCCCGATGCGGCTGACCGAGCTCAGCGTGCGCACCGGGATCGCCAAGTCGACCACCCACCGCATGCTGTGCGCCCTGACCTCGGCCGGCCTGGTCGCTCGTGTCGGCACCCACTACCAGCCGGCCCGGTCCGCGTCGCCGAAGCCACGCACCCACCGCGACGTCCTGCGACTGGTCGCCCCGTTCCTCGGGGACCTGTTGGTGCGCACCGGTATGACCGCCGGCCTGGCCGTGCTCGACGGCGCCGAGGTGGAGTTCGCGCACCGCGTCTACGGCCACCGGCACGTGTGGGGCCCGTGCGACGACACCGGCCGTTCGCCGGCCCAGCTGTCCGCCGCCGGGCGGCTGCTGGTGGCCCACGACGAAACCGCCGCCCGCAACCTCATCCGCCTGGCCGGCCTCGGCCCGTCCGAGGCGGCCGAGCTCGGCGGCGACCTCATACGCATCCGGCAGCGCGGCTTCGCCGAACTCACCGGCCCGGACGGCTCCACATGCCTGGCCGTGCCGCTGCGACTGCCCAAGCCGCCCGTCGTCGCCCTGGTCCTGGAGGACGCCGGCAACGAGGCCGATCGGGCGCGGGCCCTGCTGTGGCTGCGCCGCGTCGCCGACGCCGCGATGCGCGAGGTGTGCTTGGCCGCCTAGGCCGTTCTTCGGTCCACGACCCAGGCCGCGAGCTGGGAACGTGACGTGAAGGCCAGCTTCTTGGTGATGTTGGCCAGGTGCTTTTCCGCCGTGCGGATGGAGATCACCAGGCGCGCGGCGATCTCCTTGTTGGACGCGCCGGCCGCGACCAGGTCGGCGACCTGGCGCTCCCGGCCG
>NZ_KK037166.1:9095833-9146612 GCF_000568255.1 Kutzneria sp. 744 | reverse complement strand
GGCGCAGGCTCGTCACGGCGTGCCGGGCAGCCTCGGCGTGACGGCCCACACGCCAGTGGGCCAGGGCGAGCGCGTGGTGCGCGTAGGACTGGGCCCAGCGCTCGCCCCGGGCCTCGGCGATCGCGATCGCTTGGGCGGCAAGGACCTCGGCCCGGGCGAGGTCACCTTGAGCGGCCGCCGCCATGGCCGTCGACGCGTAGGCCAACACGATTCGACAGTCGATCACGTTGGCGCGCAAGTAGAACTCGGCGGCGCGGGCATGGTGCCGCTCGGCGAGGGCGAGCTCGCCGTTCGCGAACGCGGAGCCGCCGGTGACCAACAGGGCGTTGGCCATCATCAGCGGATCGCCTGTCTCGTCGGCAATCGCGGTCGCTTCCTCGGCGAAACGCCTGCCCTCAGCCAGTTCCCCGAGCGCGGTCGCGGCGTACGAGTTGAGGCACAACGCATCCTGGCGTATCGCGGCGGGCAGCGCGTCGATGCTCAGCACCCGATCGAGCCAGCGCCGGGACTCGCCGATCCATCCGCACAGCCAGTAGAACGACAGCGCCGTGGCCAGCCGGGCACCGGCGAACGTCTGCTCGCCGAGGCCGAACTCCAGCGCGGCACGGAGATTGCCGTGCTCGCGGCGAATCTGCGTCAGCAGCTCGATCTGGTCCGGGCCGCACCACTGCCGGGCGATGCCCTCGATCAGGCGGCGGAAGTGGTCGAGGTGCCGGCGGCGGAACTGCCGCTCGTCGCCCGATTCCGCCAGCCGCCGCAGGCCGTAGTGGCGGATGGTGTTGAGCATGCGCAGCCGGGTCACGCCGCCGACTTCGTCCCGTACCAGCACGGACTTGTCGACGAGGGCACCCAGCAGCCGCAACAGCGCCGTGGCCGTGATGCGCTCGTCGGTGCACACCGCGGCGGCGGCCTCGACCGTGAAGCCGCCGGTGAACACCGATGCCCTCGCCCACAGGCTTTGCTCGTCGGGAGTGCAGAGCGCGAAGCTCCAGTCCACCGCGGCGATCAACGTCCGCTGGCGCGTCGGCCGGGCCGCGGCCTCGGGCGTGAACAGCGTGAACGTGTCGTCCAGCCGGGCCAGGACGTCGTGCGCCGACATCACCCGCAGCCAGGGCACCACCAGCTCGATGGCCAGCGGGATGCCGTCGAGCCGCGAGCAGATGCCCAGCACGGTGTCGCCATTGTCGCCGTTGACGGTGAAGTTCGGCAGCGCATACGTGGCACGGTCGGCGAACAGGGCGACGGCGTCGTCGGCCACGTGACGGTCGGGCTGGTAGCGGTCGGGCACCGGCAGCGGGCGGATCGGCAGCAGCTGCTCGCCGGCGATGCCGAGAACGTGCCGGCTCGTGGTGAGGAAGCGGACCTCCGGCGCCGCGGCCAGCACCGCCGTGACGAACTCGCGACAGGCCCCGACCAGGTGCTCGCAGTTGTCGAGCACGATGAGCATGGACCTGGGGCTGAGCCAGGAGATGAGCTGCTCGGCCTGCCGCAGGCCGAGATGGGTGGCCGCCACCTGCGGCAACAGCGTCGGGTCGGTCACCGCGCCCAGTTCGATCACGGCCACGCCGTCCGGGAAGCGGGCCTCGTGGGCCAGCCGGCGGGCGATGCGAGTCTTGCCGACGCCGGCCGGGCCGAACAGGGTGAGCAGCCGCACGGCGCCGAGCAGGCGGCCGGCCGTCGCGAGTTCGGCGTCGCGACCAACAAAGGTGGTCAGCTGACAGCTCACGATGCGCTCCCGCCACGGGGGATTTCGAGCATCCGAACGTAATGCAACGACCGGACCGGCCACAATCCCCGCGCTTGATGAGGCTGGCCTTGAGGATTGTCGACGCTTTTCACCCGATTTGATGAAAATGGCGAATTAATCGGCGTTATTGGCCTTGTGCGCGGCCGTCGGCGACCCAGGCCGCCAGCTGCGCTCGTGAGCTGAAGCCGAGCTTGCGAAGGATGTTGGCCAGGTGCTTCTCGGCCGTCCGCGTGGAGATCACCAGCCGGGCGGCGATCTCCTTGTTGGACGCCCCCGCCGCCGCCAGCTCCGCCACCTCGTCCTCACGGCTGGTCAGCACGGACGGCGCCTCCGCGTGCGCGGCGGCCAACACGGTCGCGAACTTGAGCGTGTGCACCACCGCGTCGTCCACCTTCGCCGCGCTCGCCGCGCCCTTGGCATGGATCGCGTCGAATCGCTCGTCCCCCAACGCCTTGCGCGCCGCGCGTTCGCAGCGCTTGTGCGGCACCGCCCAGTTGTCCGAGGCCAGGAACACCGCGCCGCCCGTGTGCCGCCACATCGAGCTCGCCACGCCGAGGACCTCCGCCGCCTGCGGCATCGCGCCGGCCGAGGCCGCGATCCAGGCGATCAGCTCGACCAGCATGGACAGCCCGAGCATGTCGTTGAACTGGTCCTTGATCCGGATGCTCGTCATGGCGTGCCCGGCCGCCTCCGCCAGCCGCCCCAACTGCCAGGTCGCCAGCGCCACCGCGTAGTGCGCGTACGAGCGGGTCCAGCGTTCCCCGTGCTGGTCGGCGAGCTCGATCGCCTGCTCCGCCGCCGTCACCGCGCGGTCGAACTTGCCGGCGAACGCCGCGCACATGCCGAGCGCCGCGTAGGCCAGGATCGTCTGGCAGTCCGTGACTTCCGCCGCCGCGTAGTGGTCCACCGACACCTGGTAGAGCGACAGCCCGTAGTCCAGTTCGCCGCCGACGAACGCCGCCCCGCCGTACGCGAGCATCGCGTTGGCCATCATCAGCGCGTCGCCCGTCTCCCGGGCGATCCTCACCGCCTGCTCCGCCAACACCTTGCCGGCCGGCACCTCGCCGAGGGCGATCGCACAGTAGGCGTTGATCCACAGGGCGTTCTGCCGGACGTCCGTCGGCAGGTTCTCGACCTCCAGCACCCGGTCCAGCCAGCGACGCCCTTCGCCGATGAAGCCACAGTCCAGCCAGTAGTACTGGAGTGCGTTGGCCAGCCTCGCCCCCGTGACACGGCGCTCGGGATCCGTCAGCGCGAACTCCAGCGCCGAACGCAGGTTGTTGTGCTCGCGCCTGGTGTCCGCCAACAGCTCAACCTGGTTGGGGCCCAGCCACTCCTTTTCGTTGCGCTGCGCCAACATCAGCTGGTAGTCGAGGTGCCGGCCGCGGATTCCCCGCTCCTCACCCGACTCCGCCAGCAGCTGCAAGCCGTACTGCCGGATCGTGTACAGCATGCGCAGCCGCGTCACGCCGTCCACTTCATCCCTGACCAGCACCGACTTGTCGACCAGGCCGCCCAGCAGCCTCAGCACCGCCGTCGCCGGAATCCTCTCGTCCGCGCACACCGCCACGACCGCCTCGACCGTGAACCCGCCGCTGAACACCGCCGCCCTGGCCCACAGCGCCTGCTCGTCCGGCGCGCACAGGGCGTAGCTCCAGTCCACCGCCGCGATCAGCGTCTGCTGCCTCGACGGCCTCGCCGCCGCCTCCGCCGTGATCAGCGTGAACGTGTCGTCCAGGCGGCTCAGCACGTCGTTCGTGGACAGCACTCGCAGCCAGGGCACCACCAGCTCGATCGCCAGCGGAATGCCGTCGAGGCGGGTGCAGATGCCCAGCACCGTGTCCCAGTTGTCGTCACTGAGCCGGAAGTTCGGCAGCGCATACGTCGCACGGTCCGTGAACAGCGTGACCGCGTCGTCCACCGTGTCCTCGACCCGCTCCGGCACCGCCAGCGGCCGCACCGGCAGCAGCTGCTCGCCCGGGATGCCCAGCACGTGCCGGCTGGTCGTGAGGAAGCGGACCCCCGGCGCCGTGTCCAGCACCTCGTTCACGAAGTCCCGGCACGCCTGCGCCATGTGCTCGCAGTTGTCCAGCACGATCAGCATGTTCTTGGCGGACAGGAACGCCAGCAGCTGCGGCATCGGCGCCGTCGAGACGTCCCTCAGACCCAGCTCCGCCGCCGCCACCTGCGGCAGCAACCCCGGGTCCGGCACCGCATCCAGCTCGACGAACACCACCCCGTCCGCGAAGCCCTTTTCGGCCCGCGCCGCCACACGCTGCGCCAACCTCGTCTTGCCCACCCCGCCCGCCCCGATCAACGTCAGCAGCCGCGCCCCCGCCAGCAGCCGCCCCGCCTCCCGCATTTCGTTGCCCCGGCCAACGAAGGTCGTCACTTCGCTGATCAATTAACGCTCCCGGCCTCGCCCCTCGGCTCAGCCGAACGTAATACAGGAAATGACCACGCGCAATCCCTCGGTTATCCCTAAGGGCCGAGGTTATTCGGGCGCAAGTCCCCATTCCGGTTGTCGGACGGTTGGGGGGATGCGGGGGTGCAGGCCCGTCCGGACGGGGGATTCGGCGGCGACCCGTCCGGACGGGGGCGGCAGGCCGGGATGGGAGGGGCTCGGCGTGCCGCATGGGAGCGCCGCGGGGGCCGCGGCGGCGGGGGATGTGGTCGCGGGGGCGGCGTTGCGGGGTGGGGGGTGGTTGGGAGGGAGTTTAGGAAGTGGGGGGTGTGGTTCCAAGGGGTTGTTCTGGATCCTGGAACGTTGACTGCTCCTCTGTGCCTGCGACCACACAGTGCACCGCCGCCCAGCGGCCGGAGGGGGTGGGCGGGGCTGTGGCGGGGTTTCTGCGGTGGGTCGCGTGGATTTTGCGCGGAGCCACTGATCGATGTCGCGAAGGGCTGATGCGGGCAGGCAGGCCTGCCCTTCGCGACATCAATTGTACGACATCGATCCCCTCCACGCAAAATCCACGCTTCTTTGGGAGGTTAGAGGGTGGGGCGCGGGAGGGGCACTGCTTGATCGCGGGAGGGGTCGGGTTCACAGGTGAAGGGAGGTCTCCGCCGGCATAGCTTGGGGCTCGTTGCCAACGTAAGCCCGCTTGCCGCCTAGGCATCTATGGTTTCACTTGCCGAAACATCTTCAGTTTCCGACGGGCCCATCTTCAAACGGCCCTACCGTCGCGATTATGCATGAAACATTCACCCGTTAGTGATTCGAGTTCGATCATGCGTTCTAGTAATATAGAGACATGAAAGAAATCTGTCGGGAGTGGGAGGGCGTGGAGCCCTGTGGGGCGATGGTGGATCTGCTGGTGGGGATGGATGTCGGGCGGCTTAGTGAAGAGCAGAAGGTCACGGCTTACATTCTCGCGCGCAAGATCGGAGCGTTTGCCAGTGCGGTGGAGTTGGAGGTGCTCAATGGGGTGGAGGATGTGACGGAAGTGGCGATGGCGGCGAGGGAGCCGGAGAGGGCGGTGGGGAGGCAGAAGGAATTCAGTGGGGTGGTGGAGGCGCTGCCGCGAATGGTGCGGCAGCTGAGGCGCGGGGAGATCGATCTGAGGCGGCTGGAGGTGGTGTACTACTGGTGAACTCATGTTTTCAACTGTCATGGATTCTCGTGTCGTGACGCCCGTTTTGGGTCGGTCGACGGCTGGCGTAGCGGCTCCATGTGATGCCTTCCTCGGCCGCTATTCGTGCGGTGGTGCCGGGGTGGATTCCGAGCATGGAGGCGACCACGGGGCTGGGTGTGGTGTGCAGCAGTTCCCGCAAGCCGGTGGTTCGGCCCAGCTGGATCGGTATCCCGAGTTTGGAGAAGCGGTTGTTGAGTGTCTTGGAGTTGATGGGCTGCTCGGGACGTTTTCCGGGGAAGAGCCAGTCGGTGTTTGCGTTGGGGCCTCGGTAGGTGTTGCGGTGCTCGAGGAGTTGACGGGTCATGTCGTCCAGCGGTGGCGGCAGCGGAGCGGGCGGGTCGCCGAGCCGGATGAAGACGTCGGGGCCGATGATCGAGATGTCGGTGCGTCGCAGGCGGGTGATCCTGCTGAGCGGCTGGGCGTAGAGCAGCACCAGCAGCGCGATGAGACGTTCACGCAGTGGCCACTCGTCGCTGGTGACCAAAGCGTTGATCAGTTCGTGCTGCTGTCGGCGCGGCTGGATGGTGGCGGCGGGCAGTGGCGCCCTGGTGAGGCGACGGCGGGGCATGAGCGTGGCTTGGCCGGCCCAGCGCAGGAACGCGGTGGCGGGCTTTCGGGTCTGAGGGTTGGTCGCGAGCCACGTGTCCAGCGCGGGCTGCGGGCAGGTGGCGAGGGTGTGCCCGCTGATGTCGAGCCAGTTGAGCAGCGCGGCAGCTTGGCGGACGCGTTCGCGAGAGCCGCGGATGGTCGCTGGGCTCAACGGCGCCTGCTCGGCCTTGTGACGCAGGCGCCGCAGTTCGTTCCAGGTGGCGAAGCGCTGCAGAAGAGCCCGGTGTTCGGCGTCAGCGACGGCGTCGAGCTGGGTGTCGAGCCAGCGTTGGAAGAGCATGAGCTGTTTGTCGATCGGCGGGAGGATGCCGCAGACGATCAGCAACTCACGGAGATAGGTGGCTTTGCGCCAGGCCGGATGGGCGGCCAGGGCGTCGTGGCTGATCGCGGTGGCACCGGTAGCAAGTGCGGTGAGCAGGTCGGCGGTGCCGGGTTTGTCCAGCCAGGTCAGTCCGCTGTGTGGCGTGTCGGTCAGGCGCAGCTTGTCCAGCAGCGGCAGCAGTTCCGCGCGGGGCTGGCCGGTGCCGTCGTCGAGCACCGTGGTGAGGCGGTCGGTGAGGGTGCAGCGTTCGCAGAGCTTGTCACTGACCAGGAGTCCCTCGTGATGGCAGCGGCGGCAGAAGAACGAGCGGGCGATGCCCGCGCAGTCGCGGCAAATCGGGTGGCCGGTGTCGTCCCGGCCGGGCAGCAGCCGGTGGTTCCCGCAGTGCGGGCAGCAGCCTCGGTTGCGGGTTGCGCGTTTGATGCAGGGGCGGCAGACCGGCCCCTCCCAACGGACAGCGGGCTGAGAGTAGCGGTCGCAGCGCACGCACTTGCTGTCGGCGAGAGGCGTGTCGCCGCACTGCGCTCGGGTTCGCGGAGTCACTGTGGACGGATGCGAGCGCGCGTGGGCCGTAGCGCTCCCGTAGCTGGCGGTGTGGCCGTTCCGGCCGTGCCGGTGGCAGTGCGGCGGGTGAGGTTGGCGGCCTCGGTGCGGATCAGCTCGGCGGGGCTGCACTCGAAGATGTCACACAAGGCAGCCAGCACCGTGAGCGACAGCCGTTCCGGAGTGCCGGTGACCAGGCGATGGACCTGCGAGACCGACAACTCGACTCCGCGATCGCGCAGCAGCGGGACGAGCTCAGTGGTGGAGAACATGCCGTGATCGGCCATCAGGTCCCGCAGCCGCCAGTCGTAGCTGACCCGCCGCTTCATCGCGTTCATCGTGCGCTCCCGCCGTCGGTGGGCGATTTCAGTGCCGCGGCAAGGGTGTCATCCAGGCTGCGCCGCAGGGTGCGGGTGCGGAAGTCCGAGGAGACGCAGGTGTAGATGGAGGTGGTGGACGAGTGTTCGTGACCGACCTGCTGCTGGACGAAGAACGGGTCCCAGCCGGCCTCGATCAGGTGGGTGACATACGAGCGGCGCAGCGAGTGGAAGTCCAGGCCGGGCTCCAGGCCCAGCGCGTCGCGGTAGGTGGCGAAGCGAGCGTTGAGCGCCGCGCCGCTGATGCGCTTGGACTGCTCCGAGGGCCACAACGCGGGACTGGACGCATGGGCCATGCGCGGCCGGATCTCGGTGATCCACTCCTCCAGCACGTCCACCGACCAGTCCCACACGGTCAGCACGCTGCGCCGCTTGGGCGGGCTGCCGGGTTTGGCCTTGCCGAACCGCACGTGCAGCACGCCGTACTCGCCGAACTCGCGGGCGTGCGGGTTGGTCGCGAGGTCGGCGGTGTCCAGCATCCGCGTCTCGGTGCGGCGCAGGCCAAAGGCATAGGCGACCTTGAACATGGTGGCGTCGCGGAACGCCGCCAGCCATCCTTTGCGGCCGGCGTCGCGCACCCGCAGGACCGCGTCGTCGGCGTAGTCGAAGAACGCCTGGATCTCATCCAAGGTGAACGCCCGTTTCGCCGGCTCGGACTCGTTGTCCTGCACGTGCACCGCGGTGTTCCACTCGTGGCACACCTGCACCGGGTGTGTGCCGAAGCGCCGCTCGCATTCGCCGGCCCATCCGTAGACGGGGTCGGTCAGGTAGTGACAAAACAGCCTCAGGGCCTGCTGGTAGGTCCGCAAGCTCGAGCGGCTCACTCCTTTGATGCCGCGCAGGTCGGCGCACCATTCGTCGACCATCGCGGCACTCCACTGCCAGGGGAAGGCATTGACGTGCTCGACGAAGCCACGCACTCTCTTGTCCCGGTTCGCGATAGTCGAGGAAGCGAGGTTCCGCGCCGCCTGCTGGCGCCCCCAACCGGTCAGCATCGCCTCGAAAACCTGTTCCTCCGGCCGCAGGAACACCACGCCGTCGACCAGCTGCAGCGCTGTCGCGCCCGCCGTCGGCCGCTCTGCCTCGGTCACCAGTCACCTTCCACCGCTCGCATCAGATGCGACATCTTCGCATCGAACGCGATCTACCGCGCAAATCAGCAGCTAGAAGGCGACACAAGTAGCCAATCAGGCCCTCGGTCCAGCCGGGCCGTCACAAGCGCCACCGGCCCGTCAGACGACTCTTACCACACAGGTAGAAGCCACCTTCCGGCAACAGCACCGCCGACTGGTTCCAAGCTGACTCGGGATCGCATCTGATGCGATCCTTGCTACTTGAGCGGACGGTCCATATGGGGGATCCGAGTCTTGTCGCGAAGGTGGAAGACGGGCTGGTGGGGGTGGCGGCGGGGCTCAACCGGAGCCAACTCGCACGGCGGGCCACCAAGCTGGTGGCCCAGGTCGACCCGGAGGGCTACCAGAGGCGCTGCCGGAGCGCGGAGAAGGAGCGGCGGGTGGAGTTCAAGCCGCTGCCGGACGGGATGGCGCAGATCAAGGCGATCCTGCCGGCGGTGCAGGCCAGCATGGCGCAAGAGCTGCTCAGACAGGACGTCGCCGGCCTGCCGGCGGATGAGCGGAGCACGGATCAGAAAAGGGCCGACGCGTTTCTCGAACGGTTCCTGGGCAACGCCAGGGAACGGGAGGTGCAGGTCCACGTGACGGTTCCGATGGAGACGCTGCTGGGCCTCACGGAAGAGCCGGGGCTGCTCGACGGGTACGGGCCGATCGCGGCGGGCATGGCCCGTGAGCTGGCGATGCGAGGGCCGTGGCGCGGGGTGCTGCTGGACGAGTACCGGCACGCGGTGGCGATGAGCACCAAGAAGTACCGGCCAACGGCGCGTATGCGGGAAATGGTGAAGGTGCAGGACGGCGGGGTGTGCACGGCGCCGGGATGCACGAGCCCGATACGAGAACTCGACCACGTCATTCCCTGGCCGAAAGGGAAGACGACGGCCAAGCAGCTCAAAGGGCTGTGCGCCTGGCATCACCACCGCAACCACGACAACTACCGGGTGACGCTGGACGCCGAGGGCAGTGCGCGGTGGACGACGCCGCTAGGGCGCTCCCATACGGTTACGCCCCACCGGTACTGAGTTACACGGGGGAACCGATGGAACGGCCGAAACGCACGGGGTCGGCCACGGGACCGGTCGAGGCGCGCAGCTTGGCGGCCTCCTCCAACTTGGCCAACTGGTCGCCGCCGCCGATCTCGCCCAACAGGATCCGACCGTCCTCGACGCCGAGCACCTGAAAGCGAGTGCCGGGCAAGAAGACGATGGGATCCAGCTCGGGCTCGAAAAAGCCGGTGCGACGGCCGCTGTCGGACCAGATGACGAACTCGGCATCGCCCGGCAGAGCGACCTCGGGGGCGGTGACGGCGTTCAAGAAGCTGACCTCGGTGAGAATGGCCCCGGCACGGTGGGTGCCAGGATCCAAAGCGCCGCCACAGAAAGCGACACCCTCGTAGACGGGCAGGCGCTGGAGGCCGGAAATGACGCAACTCAAGAACGGCAACAGGGCGTCGACATCGCCGGACAACAGGGCCTCATCGGCCTTGCGCTCGCCGGCGGCCAAATACACGAGTACCGACACCAGATCGGTGACAACGGACTGCAACTCGCCCTCGCGGAGCGAAGGATGCTGAATCAACAACCGCAGCACCCGGCTGGCATACGAGTCGTACTGGTCGCCGAGAGTGCGACGCACCCAGGCCCGGTGCTCGTCCAAAGCGGTCTCGGCGGCGACCAGAGTGTCGAGCATGGTGTCGACGTCGATGCCGGGATCCACGAGGAAAGGCTCGATCCGGGCGGGCACGGGCGGCGGCTCGACGGGGGCCGACCAAGTCTCCACCGAGGCGGCGGAACCGGTGAGCTGCACGAGTTCCATCTGACGCCGCAACAACACCATGGTCGGCAGGTCGTCGCCGATGTCGTAGTTGACGTCGACGTCGACGGAGGTCGGCACCGGGTCCGAAGGCTCCAAAGGAACAGCCACGACCGGGGACTCGACAACGGGAGCCTCGACGACGGCCGGCACCAGAACGAAGTCGTCGACAGCAGTCGGCTCCTCGACCTCCGGCTCCAAAGCCTTGACCGGGGCCTCGCCGAAGACCAGACGCACCACCCGCTGCGTTTCCGCGTCCAGGCCGGCGAACAGCTTCGCCCCGGCCACGCTGACCTCGTCCCCAACGGGCTCCCCCGGCACCCCGACGGTCAACCGCGCCCACTCCGGGTCCACCGGCGCGGCCCGAACGACGTCCACCGTCGTGGTCCCGGCGGCCCGAACCCACAACCCGGCGGCCACGGCCTCGACGACGACGTTGGGGGAAAGCTCCCACAGCCCGGGCCGCAACGGCTTCAGCCCACCAACGGGCGGACGGGCGGCGACGACCTCCGGCGGTTTCCCCGGCCGATACCGAAGCTCGGTGGCGAAGGACCGCCAGGTCGCGCGGCCGTCCCCGGCCACGATCCCGACCTCGATGCCCCGTTCCGTGGACAGCGGCAACCCGTTGTAGGCGATCACGGGCCGGCCGATGGTGTCGGCGGCGAACTGCCCCAGGTCGGCCCCGAACGACGCGAACCGAACCCGACGCCGGATCTCCTCCGGCAACGCCTCCCACAACGCCCGCAGGTCAGCCGACGGCAGCCGCCCCTCCTCCGGCCCGCCCAGCACGACGGTCAGCACGTCCATCCGCACCGGCACACCGAAAGCCAGGGTCGAATGCCGGCGGGTGGCGGCGCTGGGCGTCGCATGCAGCCACAGCCCGGTCGGCACGGGCTCCGCCACGGACACGGGACCGGCCCGCCAAGGGGCCGTGGTCATGAACGACTCCCACTCCGGCGACGGGAATCGGGCGCCGAGGGACTCGCTGGGCTTGTCGGGGTGGAAGCTGCGCCACGCGCCGGTGGCGTGGGCGTTGGCGACGAACGTGGAGCCGCCGGGCACCGGCACCAGGGTGCCGTCAGGGGCGACGACCTCGGCCTGCAACTGCTCGGACAGCCACTGCGCCGCGATGGCCCGGGTCGGCCCGCTGCCGGAGGCGCTGCCCGCGCCGGACACGGCCAGCCGCACCGGCCCGCGCCCGCGCAGGGCCTGCACCAGGGCGCTCCAGTAACCGCCGTTGTCCCCGGAAGGGAAGTCCACCACGACCATCGTGCGCCCCGGATCGCCCGGCACCGAGGCGGCCAGCGCCATCGCGTGCCAGCCGGGCCCGGGCGGGGCCGACACGATCAGGGCCGCCCCCACCTGCCGGGTCTGGAACTCGACGACCGGCGGCTGCGCCTCCGCGGGCACGGGGCGCTGCGGCTTCGACCGGCGCGACTTCAACCAGTTGATCACGAAGGCTCACCGGGGACGGGGGACACACGCACGCCCCCGATACTGCCAGGTCCCCCCGGACACCTTCACCCGGCCGGGTGAACAGCGGCGTCGGCGATGGTCGACGCCAGCAGCCGCGTCGAGGTCTGCGCACCCGGGTTGACCAGGGCATCCACCTCGTGCTCGGCCAGCATGCCGGCCAGCTCCTCAGCGTTCACCACCTGCCACGCCTCGGCCCGCACCCGTCCCCGATGCGCCGGGGCGGTGGTCACCAGCAGCGACAGCACGTCGTCGGGTGCCGGGGCGATGACCGGCCGCTGGTGCTCGTCCAGCGCGACCCCGAACTCGGACTCGCGCAGCACGGCGAACAGCGCGTCGGCGTCGACCTCGCCGTCGGCCATCAGCCGCAGCGCGGCGTCCACCGGGTCGGTCGGCGACTCCGGTGTGGCCGGCTCGTAGTCTGGGTTCGGCTCGAACCGGCCGACTGCCCCGTCGGCGGCCACCAGCCAGCCCCCGACCACGGCCTCGGCCGGCGGGTTCTGTCCCGCCGCTGATCGACCCTCTTCGGCTGGCTGCCAGGCCGGGTCGACCAGCAGCATCCACTGGTCATCGGACATCTGACGTCATCTCCTCGATCAGCACCGGTTCGAAGCCTAGCCCCAACCGCTTCATGTCCTGGGCGACCGCGGCGGCCGCCACCGCGGGGCCGCCCTGGGCGTAGGCCCGAGCGACGCCCTCCAGCACGTGCGACAGGGTCAGCCCGGCGGTCACGGCGTCACCGGCCTGCCGCAGGAGCTTGCCCACCACGCCGGCCTTCTCCAGCAGGCGCATGGCGTGCGGCATCGCGGACGCGAGCTTGCCGGCGGCCGCCTCACCTTCCAGGGCCCGGGTCCCGTCCACGGCGTCCTTCGCCGATGACACAACCAGGTCGGTGGTGTCGTCGTGGGCGCCGTGCCCGGCCAGGCTCGCCGCCAGGCCGTGCTCGTCGAGAGACGCCGTGGCGGGCGTGTCCGGGATGGGTTCCAGCAGGTGCGGGTTCACCGGCTGCGGCGTCGGCTCGGGCCGCCAGCCGCCGGTGGCGATCCACCGCCGGACGCGGGATGTGCTGGTGGACGAGAAGCTCGCGCCCAGCACCCGGCCCTCGTGCACCAGCGGACCGTCGCCGGCGGCTCGGCTTTCCGTGACGCCGTGCGGCACAGTGCTCTCGTCGGCGGTGTGCAGGGTGACCACGGCCTCCCGCGAGTTGGCGCGGCCGGGCTCGTACACGCCCTGGATCCCGTTCTCCGGCACCAGTTTCTCGGCGTCGATCACCCGCGTCTTCGGCGGCGTCATCCGCTCCAGGTGCCGCGACACCAGGTGGATCAGGTGCTCACGGGTGTCCGAGGCGCGCAGCTTGCCGGTCGCCTCGGCGGTCTCCTTGGTGTTGCCCAGCATCGAGCCGTTGCCGTAGCCCTTGATGTGCGCCTCCGGCAGCGGCAGCCCGTCGCCCTGCCGCTCGATGGCCAGCTCGGCCAGCGTGCGCGCGAAGTCGTCCAGGCGCTCGGACCGCAGGCGGGGGTCCAGCGTGGTCTGCTTGCGTCCGAACGGGACAGTGACCGGCTCGTGCTTCACCGGCTCGGACAGCGGGCCGTGCTCCCCCACCGCGTTCAGCCGGACCGGGCGGCTCGTCCTGCCGGCATCATCGTCCCAAGTGGACTTGCCGGTGACGGTGAACCGCTGCCGGACATGCTCGCTGACCGGCACCGGCACCCAGCGGTCGTGCCGGTCGAGGTACCGGTCGGTGATGGCGCGCACCGAACCGGCCAGCTTCGGGTCGGACGCGATGTGCGACAACACCGTGGCGGTGACGATGTCCGGCCGCTGGTGCCTGCTCGCCGCCTTGTGCACGGCCGCGAGGTCCAGCTGCCCGCCGTTGGCCGGCAGCTTCGCCACCGCGCTGTCCACAAGGGACTTGGCGAGGGCGATCGTGCCGGCACGGTCGGACAGCCCGATCCGGCCGTCCGGCCGGACGTGGTCGTGTCCGGCGTACTTCCAGTCCTTCCGCATGGCATGGACCATCTCGTCCACCATCGCGGCCTCGTGCCTGGGCAGCACCTCGCCGTAGACGTTGAAGTGGCCGCCGCTCTCCAACCCGGTGAACCGGTCCCCGTCACGGTGCCCGAACCGCATGATCGTGCTGCCGCCGAGCGTCGTGTCGGTGAGGTCCTTACGCTGCAACGCCTTGTGCAGGTCGTGGGCCAGACCGCCGGGCCCGGTCTGCGCGCCGGCCTCACACGCCAGCAGCATCGTGGTGCGCCGGCCGTCGCCGACGGCCTGGAGGAAACCGCTGCTGCGGGCGGCGATCTCGCCCATGGTGTCCGGGCGGACGTGCACGGTGCCGAGGCCGCGGACGTGCAGGCCGGCGGTGTACGGGTTGGCGTGGAAGGCCAGCACCGCGGACTCGTCGGCCATGCCCGGGCGGCTGGTGACGAGGTCCGAGTCGATGGCGCCGCGGTCCTTGCCGTCCGCGTCGTACTGGTAGACGCGGTCCGGGTTGCCGCCACGGGCCCACCGGTCGGCCGCGCGCTGGTCGGATTCCTCCTTGTAGAAGGAGGTTCCGAACACCTTGCCGGACGAGTCCCGCAGGTCGGTCTGGGTGACCCGGCCCATCGGGAACCGGCGTTCACGGCCGGCGGCGTCGTGGCCGCTGAACCAGTCCTGCCGGGTGTCGGCGTGGCTCTCCGCGTGCGGCATGGAATCCACGCCACGCTTGGGTTCCTGCGACAACTGCGCCAGGTGGTGCTGGGTCAGCTTCTCGCCGGCGTGGTGCTCGGTCAGGCCCAGCGCGGTGCCGATCTTGTGCGCCAACTGGTCGCCCGTGCTGTCCGGGCGCCACGTGTCGTGCCGGTCCGGGCCGGACTCGGTGATCTTGGCGCGGACGTCCGCGTCCAGCCGGTCGTCGACCCGCTCCAGCCGCACCCGGAAGTGGTCGCCTCCTGGCAGCCGCTCGTGGTTGAACTGCTGGTCCGCGCCCTGCTCCAGCTTCTTCCACAGCTGGTCGACCTGGTGCGGCGTCCGGTCGCCGGGCTCGATGTGCACCTTGACGGTGGCCTCGCGGACCCAGGTGCCCGGCTTGACCTCCATCCGGCGCATCTCGTAGTGGAACCGGTGCTGGCCGACCTGCGGCCGCACGAAGTTCAGCGGCGCGTCGTCCCGGACGAGGTCGATGTCCGCGTGCGACACCGGCTCGTGGCGAGTCGGCCCATGGGGAGTCGACTCAGCGTCCTCGTCCGGCGCGGAGACGATCCGCTCGCGGTCCTGCACGAGGTGCTCGCCCTCGGCGTGCATCCGGTCCAGCAGCGCGTGGTTCTGCTGGAAGCCGGCCAGGTCGCCGTCCCGCAGCGCCCGCATGGACCGCTCCCGCACCGCGCCGGCGTTCGCCATGTGCACGGCGCCGTTGTGGGCGTTCAGGTCCAGCTGCTGACGCTGGTGGTTCAGATCCTCGTCCAGCGACGCGGTGACGTGCTCCTCGTCGTTCATCCGGAACTGCGGCCCGAGGTCCAGCGCCGGCAGGTGCTGGGCCGGCGGCGCCGGCTCGTCCCGGGACGGCGGCGGCGGGGGCGTTCGGGCACAAGATTTAATATTTGACCAAAAAGGATCCTGCTAGTTCTTATTTGCTAGAAGAAAGATTCGGTGGCCGGACTTAGCGGCAGGTGGTATTAACGTTAAAGTAAGTAACGGGTAAGGTCTGATGGCGCCGGACGATGCCGGCCGTGCTCGTTGGCCTCGCCGAGCTGCCGCTCCAGGTCGGTGATCCGGTCCAGGTGGCCGCCGGCGTAGGCGTCCCACAGCTGCTGGCGCAGCTGGTTGACGTGGTCGTTGTGGTCGCGCTGGTCCTGGAGGTTCTCCGCCAGCTCGTCCCGGTGCTGGTCGCGCAGCTGGTCGATGCGCGGCTTGGCCCGCAGGTACTCGTCGTCCACGGCGTGCTGCGCGGTGACGACGTCCTTCTCCGCATCCTGCCAGTTCTTCTCGGCGTCGCGGACCCTGTCCTGGGCGTCCGAGACATCCCTGGGCAGCGAGCCGTCGTCGTACACCCGGATCCGGGACGAGTCGTCGAACTTCAGCGTGACGCCGCGGTCGCCCTTGACCAGGCGGATCTCGGTGTCGTGCAGCACCACCTTGGTCCGGCCGGAAATGGACGTGGAGCTGCCGGTGGCCGGGTGGACCGGGCCGCTGGAGCCGAGGTTGCGGTTGTTCTCCATGCCGCCGCGGTCGAAGTAGACGCCGGTGCCGCCGGCGTTGACGTCCCGGTGCTGGGCGCTGTGCGGCGGGTCGGTGACGTTGCCGCCGAGGCCGCCGATGATGGCGTTCACCGAGCCGGACACCGACCGGTTCACCGAGGTGTCGATCGAGCTGTGGTCGGTGCGGCCGCCGCCGAGGTCGACCGAGTCGCTGACGGTGGCCAGCCGGGGGTTGGTCAGCTTGGCGTACGCGGTGAGGCCGGCCTCCTTCAGGCCCGGCAGCTCGACCGGCCCCTTGGCCATGGCCGGCATGTTGGCCTTGATCACCTCGGGGGTGAGCGTGGTGGTCAGCGCGTGGTCGGCGGTGGTGTTGAGGTCGCCGGCCAGCTGCCGGGCCTCGTGGCGGATCTCGTCCACGTTGCCGGTGAAGTCGTCCACGTGCAGCTCGTCGGGCAGCCGCTCGCCGTCGCGCTGCCACTGCTCGTGGTCGCTCGGCGGCGTGTCGCGGAAGTGCTCGACGGTCGCCTCGTGGCCGACCGGCCCGTTGGTGGCGGTGCTGACGTCGTCGGCCAGCTTGCGCACCACCAGGTCGTGCGGGTCGGAGTCGGAGACCGCCAGCGACTCGCCCTTGTGCTTGAACTCCAACTGGAACGTGACCGGCAGCTTGTAGCGGGCCTGCGGGCCGCCGGCCGAGCTGCTCTGCGTGATGTCGGTCGAGTCGTTCCTCGTTGTGCTGTGGCCGGTGGAGTGGCTCAGGCTGAACGAGGTCGCGTTGTTGACGGTCATGCTGGCCGACGAGTCGGGCAGGTGCGGCAGGCCCGTGCCCAGCAGCCGGCCGCCGACGCCGGAGCTGGCGTCCTTGCCCTTCATATCGGCCTGGGACAGCGCACCCGTGGCGTCGTGCGACAGCGTGCTGCCGTCGTTGCTGACGCCCAGGTACGTCGCGCCCTCGTCGGTCGGCCGCGCGTGCAGCACGACCTCGTAGTTGTCGTGGGTGAACACGTTGGGCTTCGGCGTCATCAGCGAGACGCCACCGTTGAGCGCACTGTCCACAAGAGATCGAACACCGTCCTGAGAGGACTGCTCGTCCATCCGGCGCAGGTTGCCCATGGCGTCGTCCAGCACGGACTGCGGCAGCAGCTTCGGGCCGAGCTCGCCGAGGTTCGCCCGCAGCGACGGCACCAGGTTCACCAGGTCGCCGGTCGGCTCCACGTGGCCGAAGCCGATCGACGGCCGCTCGGTGGCCAGGGTGCTCGGCGTCGGCAGGCCCGGCTTCGGGCCGATCGGCGTGTCGCCGCCCAGGTTGTGGTCGGGCAGCGCGCCCATCTGCCGCGCTTCCTGCTCGGTGACGCGAACGAACACGCTGTCCGGCAGCTCGACCGTGCGGCCGGCGGTGCGGACGTCGGTGTCGTGCAGGATGCTCGTCTGCCGCGACTCCGCGACCAGGTGCACCCGGGCGTCCATCCGCACCAGCACGGTCCGGCCGTGCGGCGAGGAGACGCCGTGCTCGGCGGTGCCGCCCAACGACTTCGTCAGCTTCGACGTCCACGTCCAGTTGCGCAGGCTCGCCACCGCGAACACGCCGGCGCGGCCCTTGGCGTGCGGCACGTCCGGGGTCAGCGTCAGCGCGTTGCGGGACGCGGAGGTGCCCAGGTTCAGGCCGAAGGAGTGCTGGGTCTGCTTGCCGCCGGAGGCCGAGTAGCCGCCGGAGTCCTCGTGCTTGAGCGAGATGTCGTCCGAAATGGACACGATCCGCGGGTTGTCCAGCTCCATTGTCATGGCGACCGCGCCGACCCGGTCCGCGAGCCGGCGGTTGTGCTGGAGGCCGTCCACCTGCACGCCGTGCTTGACGACCTGCGGGTCGGCGGTCAGGTTCTCCGGGCTGAACGCATGGTGCAGCGCGTCCGCGCTGACCGTGCCGTTCAGCGACAGCGACCGGTCGCCGCCGGCCGCGTCGGCCAGGACGTCGTCCGCGGCCTGCTGGACGTGCTCGGCGCCGATGATCGCCTCCACCCGCTGGAACTCCGGCTGCCGGGTACCGCGGGCCTGCGCGAGCAGGTCGTTGATCGACGGCGGCGTGTCCATCCGCGTGGTGACGTGGTTGTCCACGTGCGGGGTCGCCGCGGCGCCGCGGGTCAGGCTCTCCGGCACCATCACCGTGACCTCGCCGCGCGGCGGCCGGCTCAGGCCGCCGGGCCGGGCCACGTGCGGGTTGTTGTGCACCTCCGGCACGTGTTGGCCAGGCGTGCCGGGCGTGATCCGGCGGATCCACGACCGCACCCGGCTGTGGTCGTTGACGGTGACCTCGTAGTGCACCTTCGCCTTGAAGCCGTGCACGTCCTCGCTGCCGCCGGTGGACAGCTTGTGTCCGGTCGACGGGCCGGCCTCGGTGGAGTGCGCCCGCTGGTAGCCGTACTGCGCGCCGATCGAGGCCGTCGGCGCGCCCTTGACGTGGCCGCCGTCGAACGGCGTGGTGACCCGGCCGTCCGCGTAGACCGTCACACCCTTCTTGGCCGTGTTGGAGACGCCCAGCTTCGTCGACGTGGCGCCGGATCCGCTGATGGCGTGGTCCGGGGCCTTGCCGAGGTGCTCCAGTCCGGTCAGGCGGGCCCTGACCGTGACGGTGACGTAGCGGTTGAAGAACAGGCCCGGCTTCTTGAGCCGGATCTTCATGCCCTTGCCGAGCATGCTGTTCATGTTGGCCTTGAGGTGCTCGTCGGACAGCTTGGTGTCCAGCTCGCGCCGGTTGGCCGCGGCCAGCGCGGTGTCGCCGCGCGAGGCCCCCTTCAGCTTGTCGCTGCCGAAGTCCGGCGCCAGGTCCTTGAGATCCTCGTTGCTCCGCAACGTGTCCTCGACCCGCTCACGCACCTCGTCGCCGCCGGACAGGTGGAAAACCTTGGCCAGCCCCAGGGACTTGCCGCTGGCCAGGTAACTCGGCGCGTGGTGGGCCTGCGGCGTCGGCTGGAAGTCGCCGTGCGCGCCGTTGGGCACCACCAGGCCGGCGTGGTGCGCCTCCAGGCCGGACATCCGGACGTGCGCGGAGGCGTCGTGCACGGTCACCGGGTTGTGCCCGATCACCTGCATGTGCAGCCGGAAGCCCATCTTGTACAGGCCGCTGACGCCCTCGGACGCCAGCACCGACTCCCACTTCGCCGTGTCGCCGACCTTCGTGCCCAGGCTGTCGGTCTTGCTGAACGCGGTGGTGATGCTGGCGCCGGCGGCGATGCTGTGCGTCGGGTCGGCGATGCCGGCCCCGCTGCCGCCCAGCCACAGCTCGCCGCCGGTGGTCGAGGTGTTCGACCGGCCGGGGCCCCCGGACCCGCTCAGCGTCGAGCCGATCTTGTAGCCGCCGGCGCTGCTCTCCAGCGCGGCGTCGGCCGGCTCGATCCGCATCCGGACCGAGCCGATCCGACTGCCGTCCGAGCTGATCAGGTCGGGCGAGTAGATCCAATCCTTGCTCATCGCCGGCAGGTTGTCCCGGACGTTGCCGGCACTGACGAACTGCTGGAGCACCTTGCGGCCCGGCGAGCCGATCTCGGTGATCTTCGGGTGCAGGTCGGCGGCGACCTTGTCGAAGGCCTCGCCGACGCCGTGCACCGACTCGGCCCCGAACACGCCCAGGCCGTCCAGCCGCACCGGCCGCGGCGTGGTGTCGTGCGACGGCGTGTTGGTCTCGTGCGGGAACGCGACCGTGGCCTCGTGCTCGAAGGTCACGCCGCCGGCCGGGTTCGGGTTGACCCCGTGCTTGTCGGTGACCGAGATCTCCAGAGTTGCCTTGCCCTGCACGACATCCGAGCCGGTGTGGCTGACCGACACCGAGTGGCCGGCGCCGTGGCCGGACTCCAGCGTGACGGTCGGGGCGGCGTGCAGGATCGAGCCGAACACGTTGCCGCCGCCGATGCCGTTGCCGGCGCTGACGCCCATGGACAGGTCGTGCTGCTTGGTCTTGGTCGTGCTCTCCGAGGTGGACCGGTCGGTGCCGCCGGAGCGCTCCAGGCCGCGGTTGGCCTCGGTGGTGTGCTGCGCGTCGGTCAGGTCCGTGCGGGCCTTCACCGTCGCCTCGTACACCTTGTCGCCGACCCGGATCTCGAACTTGCGGCCGTCGCCGTGCAGCGAGTCGAAGTCCTGTGTCACCACGTGGTGGATGGCGTCCAGTCCCTGGGCGTTCGCCCGTTCCTCGGCGCTGTGCGGCAGCTGCTCCAGCACGGCCTGCTGGGTCTGGTGGGCCAGCCGGTCGCCGTCGACCAGCTTGCCCAGGCCCAGCGAGTCGCCGTCGTGCACGTAGCTCGACAGCTGGGTGTGGTCGTACGGCTCGGGCTCGTCGTTCTCGCGGATCGAGTCCAGCGGATCGAAGGCCGGCAGGCGCGGCGCGCGCTGCGGTCGCTGGAACGGGTCTCGGGGGTGGTCCTGCTCGTCCAGCCGCAGGGCGTTGCGGTGGTTGGACGGGCCGGCCTCGGTCTCGCCGACGACGCCATGTCGGTCGAACAGCGGCGCGGGCCGGGACGTCGTCACGGTGGACTGGTCGTTGCGCAGGCTGCCGTGCTCGTGGACGTAGGCGTCGATCTGCCCCTGCGTCGGCCTGGCCGGCATGCTGTCGCCGAGCCGGTCGGTCAGCGCCGGGTCGTCGTACACGTGCGACAGCGGCGTGTCCATGGTGATCCGCTCGGCCCCGTAGTTCTGGATCGGGCCGCCGACCTGGGTCTCGCCGGGCACCATGAACGCGACCGCGTCGCCGTTGTGCGCCGAGACGGTCTTGTGCAGGATCATGCCGACCGGGAAGTGGTCGTCGGCCGGGTCGTAGCCGGGCACGAACTTGATGTCGTCGCCTTCGCCCATGCCGGTCCTGCTGATCGCGGCGCCGCCGGCGATGTTGCGCTCGGTCGTGAACGGCACGAACCGGGTCTCGCGGGTGTCGAAGTTCGGGTGGTCCTCCATGCCCAGCGGCGGGATCACGCCCTCCTCGACCGTGTGCCAGGTCGGGTGCCAGGCCGGGATGCCACGCTGCAACCGCAGTCCGTTGGTCAGGTACCGGTCGACCTGGCCGAAGATGTCGGCCCGGTCCTGCGGATCCGCGTCGTCGCGGAACAGGTCCTTGCTGATGAAGGCGTTGTGCTCGTCGAGCTTGTAGAAGTTGCCGACCTCGTGCGCCGGCAGGTCGTGCGGGCCGAGGTGCAGCGTCACCCCGTTCGAGGTGTGCTCCACCAGGGGCGGCGGCGTGTGCTGGCCGGTGACCGCGCCGATCGCCTTGTTCAGCCATGAGGGGGCCGGCCGCTGCCAGCCCGGGCCGTTCGGGTCGTGCCGCAGGGCGCCGTGCTCGGCGACGTAGTCGGCGACCTGCTGCTGGTTCGGCCGCGCCGGCATGTGGTCGGCCAGCGTGAGGCCGTCGTCCGGCCCGCCGAAGACGTGCGACAGCGGCGTGCCCATGTGCAGGGTCGCGGCGTCGAAGTCGTGCAGCGGGCCGCCGAGCTGCGTCTCGGAGGAGTTGATGAACGCGACGGCGTGGCCGTCGCCCTGGGTCACCCGCTTGCTCAGCACCATGCCGACCGGATGGGCCGGGTCGGTCGGGTCGTAGCCGTGCACGAAGCGGCGGTCGTCGGCGCTGCCGTGCATGCCGCGCTGGGACATCGCCGCGCCGACCGCGGTGTTGCGGTCCGCGGTGAACGGCACGTACCGGGTGTCCCAGGTGCTGAAGTCCGGGTGCTCCCGGCTGCCCAGCGGCGGGATCTCGCCGCCCAGCACGTGGTGCCAGGTCGGGTGCCACGCCGCGATGCCCCGGTGCAGCGTGATCCCGTTGGTCAGGTACTCGTGCACCTGCCCGTAGACCAGCGCCGCGTCCCCCGGATTCCGGCCGTCGACCAGTTCCGAGCTGATGAACACGTCCTGGCCGACCAGCTTGTGGAAGCCGCCGACCCGGTGCGCGTCGAACGTGTGGCCGTTGCCGAGGTCGATGTGCTCCGGCTCCGGCTCGGACGCGAAGGCGTTCTTGATCTTGTCGAAGAAGCCCCGGCGGTCCTCGTGGGTGGCCGGGCCGTGGTCCTGGTGCTTGCCCGAGCCGACCGGGTGCTCGTCGAAGTTCCCGGTGTGGAACGCGTGCGGGACCGCCTTGTTGGCGACCTCGACGTGCCGGGCGTCCCAATGGCTGCCGGACTCGATCCGGTTCGCGATGTCGTCACGGGTGCGCTGGTCGACACCGGGCAGGTAGCGCTCCGGGTCGTCGCGCACCTCGTCCGCGACCTGCTTCCAGACGTCCCGGCTCTGGTGCTCGGCGCCCAGGTGCTCGTTCACCCGGCTGGCGAAGGACCGGCCGATGCCGGAGCCGGTGTACAGGTGGCGCTGGATCTGCGGCTCGGCCGGCAGCGGCTTGGCGCGCAAGCCTTCCGGCACCGGCTGCTTGCCGGTGAACATCTCGTGCGAGGTGTCCGGCAACGCCGCATGGTCGTGCGCGACATCCTCGATACCCTTGATGTCCTTGGGCTGGTAACGAGAATTCGGATTCGCCAGACCATCGCCCATCGGGCTCTTGCCGTCGTCGATCCGGTTGCGCAGATCGTGCCGACCACCGTCCAGACTCTTGGCCCGACGACCGTCGTCACTGTTCAGGACCCGGACGTTGTCGTCCTTGCCCGAGATCCGGTTCGGGTTGCCCTCGCTGCGCGCCGTGTCGTTGTAGCGGTCCGGCAAGCCGAGGTAGTGCCCGATCTCGTGCGCGTACTCGCGGTCGGTCGCGTCCAGCGGGAACCGGTGCTGGTTCACCGCACCGTCCTGGTTGACCTTGATCGACTCGTGCGCCGCCGCGGGGTCGTCGTGGAACTCGACCCGGACGTGCAGCTCGTCACCCGAGCTGGGCAGCTTGTGCTGGTTGTTGAACGCCTTGTCGACGCCGTCCTGGATGCGCTGCTTCAGGGCCTCGATCTGCGCGTGGTCGACGTTGGGGCCCTTGGCGAGGTGCAGCTTGACCGTGTGCTCCCGCACCCAGCGGCCCGGCTCCACCTCCATCCGCCGCACGTCGTAGTGGATCTTGCCGTCGACCTTGCTCAGGTCCGCCGGCCGGCCGTCGTCGTGCGTGCGCGCAACCTTGCGGATCACATCCGGGTCGTCCAGCCGGACCGTCCGATGTGGAGCCCGGTCGCGGCCCTCGTTGTACTGGCGGTTCCAGTCCTCTTGCGACACGTTTTCGGGCCGCCGCGGCGCCGAACCGGCGCCGCGCTCGACCGGGTGCGGAGCGGACACCTCGGTGTTGTGGTCGAACTCCGGGGCGTTGCGCTCCGGCAGCGTCTGCGGGTGGTCGGGATCGTGCCGCAGCGCGCCGTACTGGTCGACGTACGCGGCGACCTCGTCCGCCGTCGGCCGCCGCGGCACGATGGCGCTCAGCGGCCCGTGCACGTTCGGGCCCAGCGCCTCGCTGGCCGGGGTGTTCATCCGGAAGGTCGTCGTCTGGTAGTCCCGGACCGGGCCGCCGATCATCGTCTCGCCCGGGTTCATGAAGGCGATGGCGTCGCCGTTGGCGAACGACACGGTCTTGGTCAGCACCTTGCCGACCGGCTGGTTCGGGTCGTTCGGGTCGTAGCCGTGGATGAACTGCCGCTGGTCGCCCGGCCCCATGTTGCTGTTGCCGATGGCGACGCCCGCCGCGATGTCGAAGCTCTCGCTGAACGGCACGTACCGGGACTGGTCGGTGTCGAAGCTCGGCCGGTTCTCGGTGCCCCGCGGCGGGATTTCGCCGTTCTCCACCGCGTGCCAGGTCTGGTGGAAAGCGGCGATGCCGCGGTGCAGTGTCAGCCCCGTGGTCATGTACTGGTGAACCTGGTCGAGCACCTGCTGCTGCTCGGCCGCGCTCACCCGGTCGTCGAGCAGGTGCGAGCTGATGAAGACGTCGCGGTCCTTGACCTTGTAGAAGCCGCCGACGTCGTGCGCGTCGACGTGGTGGCCGTTGCCCAGGTCCAGGTCGAACGTCGGCGGGCCGGTGAGCGTGGACAGCGCGTCGGCCGCCCGATTCCACCACGGGGCCGGCCGCCCCTCGGACCGGCTCGCCTCGGCCCGGTCGTCCTGGAGCTGCCGGGTGAAGTCCACGAACTTCTGCAGGTGCTCGGTCGGGTGCCCGCCCTGGCGCGCGTGCTCGATCTGCTGCTGGACGTGGTCGTGCATCATCCGCAGATCGGCGTCGCTGTAGCCCCGCCAGCTGTGCGCGGTCGGGTCGTTCTCCTGCCGCAGCGCGTGCACGGTGACCGCCGTGTCGCGCTCGTCGCGCAACTGGGCCAGGCGTCGCTCCAGGCGCTGCACGTCGCGGTCCGCCTGCTGGCGGTTGGCCTGCTCGTTGGCGCGGAACAGGTCCGCCACGTTGCGCCGGTCGCGCTGGGCCCTCGCCTCGGCGAGCCGGTTCTCGACGCCGCGCACCCGCTGGTCGACGAAGTCCGGCCGGGCGGCATGCTGCGACGCCTCGATCATCCGCTGGATCGCGGCCGACCGCTCCGGGTCCCGCTCGTACGACTGCCGCATGTCGGTCAGCGTCTTGGTGTCCAGGCCGTACAGCGACGCCTCGAACGAGCGCAGCGGCGTCCCCTCGTGCACGGGACCGAAACCGCCGGGCACCACCATGTCGATGTCCGGCGCGGCGGACCGCGGCGGCTGCTCGGACCGCATGAACGGCTGGGGCTTCGGCTCGGGCCGTGGCGCGGGCGGCGCCTCGTGGCCGGCCTCGTCGTGCTGCTGGTCGTCTCGATGCTGGTCGTTGTACAGGGCGTTCAGGTCGTCGATGCCGCGGTCACGCCCCAGCTGCCCGGTGAAGTCCACGAACTTCTGGAGGTGCTCGGTCGGGTGCCCGCCCTGGCGGGCCGGCTCGATCTGCTGCCGCGCAACGTGGTGCACGGTCGCGAGATCGTTGTCGTCGTAGCCGCGCCAGCTGTGCCCGGCCGGGTCGTCCTCCTGCCGCAGCGCGTTGAGGGTGATCGCCGTGTCGCGCTCACTGCGCAGCTGGGCCAAGCGGTTCTCCAGCAACCGCACCTGGCGCTCGTCGTCCTCCCGGCGGTTGGCCTGCTCCTCCCGGCTCGACCGGGTCCGAAGCGGGTCGGGCAGCCGGCTCGGCGCGGCGTTCTGGTCGCGGCGGGCCTTCGCGTCGGCGAGGCCCTCCTCGGCGGCCCGGATCCGGCGGTCGAACAGGTCGGGCCGCATCGCGTGCCGCGAGACGTCGATCATCTTCTGGACCGCGGCCGACCGCTCCGGGTCGTTGCTGTGCAGCTGCCGCATGGTGGTCAGCGAGTCGCGGTCGAGGCCGAACAGCGACGCCTCGAACGAGCGCAGCGGCGTTCCCTCGTGCACGGGGCCGAAACCGCCGGGCACGGTCATGTTCATGTCCTGGCCCTCGGCCCGCGTCGACGGTCCCGGCCGCATGAACGGCTGCGGCCTCGGCTCGGCCACCGGCGCGGGCTCCGGCTCGTGGGTCAGGTGCAGGTCGTCGTAGCCCCGGTCGCGGCCCAACTGCTCGGTGAAGGCCACGAACTTCTCGAGGTGCTCGGTCGGGTGGCCGCCCCGCTGCGCCGGCTCGATCTGCTGCCGGGCATGGTCGTGCACGGTCCTGAGGTCGTCGTCGCTCAGGTCCCGCCACACGGGCGCGTCCGGGTCGTCCGGGTGCCGCAGCGCCTGCATGGTCAGCGCCGCCGCGCGGTCGTTGCCGACCTCGGCCAGGCGCTCCTCGTGCTGCTGCACCCAGCGCTGGGCCGTCGGGCCGGGATTCGCCTGCGCGTCGCGGTGGGCCCGCGCGTCGGCGAGCCCGTTCTCGATGGCCCGCAGCTGGTTGTCGAAGGTGTCGGGCCGACCGGCGTGCCGCTCCAGGTCGATCATCCGCTGGACGGCGGCCGACCGCTCCGGGTCGTCGGCGTACGTCTGCCGCAGATCGGTCAGCGCCTTGTGATCGAGGCCGTACAGCGACGCCTCGAAGGCCCGCTGCGACCGCTCCTCGTGCACCGCGCCGATGCTGCCGGGCATGAGGTGGTCCACGCCCGGGGTCCCGGTGTGCGCCGCGCCCGGCCGCATGAACGGACCCGGCTCCGGCTCCGGCCCGGTCTCGTGGGCCGGGCCGCCGAACAGCGAGTGCTCGGGGGCGGCACCGCTCAGGCCCAGCTCCCGCACCTGGTTGTACACGCCGTACAGGCGCTCCGTCGGCTGCCCCTCCAGCCGCGCGTTGTGCATCAGGTCGTTGACGTGTTCCTCGATGGCGACGAGGTCGTTGCGCGACAGCTTCTCCCAGCCGGGCGCCTTCGGGTCGGCCGGCAGGTTCAGCGCGTACTCCGTGAGCGCGTCGGCGCGCTCCGCCTCCATCCGCCGCACCTCGGCGGCGAGCTGACGCTCGTGCTGTGCGAGCTCCTGCTGGGCCGCCCGGTGCTGCGCCTGCTCGCGCTCGGTCGCCGCCGGGTCCGGTGGCACGTCCGCGGCCTGCCGCAGGTCGTCGAGTTGCCGCTGCTTCTCTTCGATCTCGTGCCCGAGGTCGCCCAAGTGCTGCTCGAGGCCGCCTTCCTGAAGGCGGTCGATCCGCGTGACGGGGTTGTCGAGCCCCGGCTCCATCTCGAGTCGGCGGATCGGGACCTGCTGCTCGAACTCCTCGTTGCGGCGCTGCTGGCGCTCCGCGATGCCCTCGGTGAAGCGGTCGAACCGCTGGACCCGGTCGTTGAGCCGCGACGCCTCGGCCAACCGGTCGCGGTAGTCGTCGTGCTCGGTCAGCGCCAGCGTGTGTTCGATCTGCTTGACCAGGTCCTTGGCGTCGGCCTCGGCCGCGCGGTGCGGGGCGAGGTCCTCGGCCGGCTCGAACATGTGGGTCACGCGGTGGCTGAGGGACTCACGCTCCTCGAAGCCCCGCCGGTAGTTCTCCACCGTGTCCTTCGCCTCGTCCAACGCGGTCCGCAGCGCGTCGGTGCCCTGCCGCGCGACCTGCACCCAGGCCCGGCGCGCTGCCGGCTCGTTCTGCACCCGCTCGTGCAGCTTGCGCAGGTCCGACGAGTCGAAACCGGCCCGCTCGGCGAGCTCGACCTGCCGGCCCAGGTGCTCGTCGAGTTGGCGGAGCGCCGGGTAGCCGAGCTTGCGCAGCCCGTCGGCGTTGGGGCCGGCCACGTAGCGGTCGACCGCCTGCATCATGTTGGCCTTGCCCAGGTTGGCGTCCAGGTGGGCCAGCTCCTGGCTGGTGCTCCTGAGCCGGCCTTCGAGGCTGGTGATGTGCGTCTTGCGCTGGCTCTCGGCCGTGACGTCGCCGCCGCGCAGCAGCTTGTTCACCCAGCCGGTCTGGGACTTCGCGTCCCGGATCCGGTTCTGGAGGCCGGCGGCCCGGTCCTCGAGCACCTTCCGGTAGCCGGACGGGCCGTCGGGGTGGTTGGCCGCCCGCTTGAGGATCTGCGTCTGCCGGGCGTGGTTGTACGCCGTCCGGTCCTCGCCGTAGCTGGCGTCGTCGACGTGGTGGCCGACCTGCTCGGTGGTGCGGCCGCTCAGCCACGCCTCCATGCCGTCGAGCATCTCCTGGTGGGTCTGCTCGCCCAGCGCGGAGTAACGGCCGTCGTGCGACTGGATCTCCACCGGCGGCGCGTCTTCCGGGCCGTGGTGGGTCTGCACGCCGTTGTGGTCGACGACGACGTGCGCGCCCAGCGCGTTGGCCACGGCGTCGGGCAGGTGCTGTCCCACGTGCGAGTCGTGCCAGGACGGGGTCTGCACGGCCTTGCCGACCAGGTCGGCCGACGACGGGATGGTGCCGTGCTCGACCACGGAGTTGGTGATGTGGTCGACGATGTCGTGGTCGCCGCCGGTCAGCCCGGGGCCGTCCATCATGCCGCGCACGGTCTGCCACCGCCGCGCCGACGGCGTGGCCAGGTCATTGGCCAGGTTCGTCCGCCACTGCGCCAGCTTGGCGTCGCCGGTGAGCCCCGGCTGGTGCGGCTCCAGGTCGGGCGCGAACTTCTCCAGCGTGCGCTGGTCGACGTGGTCCGCGGCCCACTGGGACAGGCCCTGGTGGTCGAGGCCCTGGTACTGGTGCTGCTGCGGGTTCTGCTCGATGTGGTGCGCCACCGAGTCGGTGGCGGCGTCCACGGCCGACCGGCCGCCGAACGGCGTCGCGTGCTCGACCGGCACGTTCTGCATCGCCGAGCTGCGCAGGATCGACTCGACCAGCCCGTCGTCCACAGTGGACGGATGTGCCTGCTTCGGCGGGGCCGGCGGGGCCTCCGGCTCGACGTGGTGGTCGCCGACCGACTCGGCGTCGTAGGAGCCCGGCATCCGATAGGAGGGCTCGTCGGCGCCGCGGTCGAACGCCGGCGCCGCGCGGCCCTCGTCCTGCTGCTGGTGGAGGTGGTCCCGCATGTGCTGCTGGTAGCGCTGCACGGTGTCGTGGGCCTGGCGCAGCTGGTTGGCCTCGTGCGAGCTCAGCACGTAGGTGTCGCCGTCCACCCGGGACTCGTGGTTGGTCCGGATGGGATTCCACTTCGACTGCGCCGGCGGCAGCCGGTAGTTGTCGTTCTCCACGCCGAACTTGCCGTGCATGCGCTGCCGGATCGCGGTGACGTCGTTCATCGCGTTCCGGACGTCGTGGGCCAGGTCGCTCGGGACGACGCCGCGCCGCTCCAGCTCGTTGACGCGGTCAATGGTGTTGGAGTGCTCGGTGATGCCGGAGTGCACGGCCAGCCAGCGCGTGCCCATGGTCAGCGAGCGCAGGAACTGGTCCTTGATGTTGGCCGGGCCGGCGGGCATCTCGTGGGGCCGCCTGTTCGCCTGCTCGGCCAGGCTGTCCCGCACCTCGTGGCGCACGTTGTCCGGCACGTTGGCGTAGGTCGCCTTCATGGCGTCGAACGCAGGCGTGTGGTTGCCGTGGTCCGCGTGGTTCATGCCGTCGACCGGCACTACCCGCGAGTCGTAGATGACACCGAAGTTCGGCGCGCCGCTGGGCTGGCTCATGCTGCGGGTGGCCACGGCGTCCGGCCGCGCGTCCTGGTGGATCGGCAGCCACAGCGTGTCCGCCTCGAACAGCACCTTCTCGTCGCCGGTCGAACGCGGCAGCTTGCTGATGTAGCGCTCCCGGCCGAGGTTGAGCATGTCCTCGGTGAGACTCTGCATCAGCTGGAGGTGCTGGTGCTCGCGCGAACCCGGCGGGACGTCGCCGATGATGGCGAAGTCCAGGTCGCTGGCCGGGCCGAGCTCGCGGCGGCCGTAGCTGCCGACGGCCACGACCGACCACGGGTGGTCGGGCTCGCCGATCATCTTGGCGGCCATCTTGGCCGCCTCGCCGACGATGTTGTCGGCCGAGGCCAGCACGATGTCCGAGGTGGTGCGGGAGATGTCGTGGTCGAGCCCGGTGTTGTTCTCGACCGCGCGGCGGGAGCTGGCCGACGCTGCCTCCATCCGGTTGGACAGGTCGTCGGCGGTGCTGAGCACATCGTGCAGGTGGGCGACGACAAGTCGGTTGCCCAGCTTGCCGGCGGTCTCCTGGCGCTCCCGCGGCGTCAGGTCGGTGCGGCTCAGCTTCTGGGCCAGGTCCTTGGCGTGCTGGTCGTCCATCCGGTCGGCCAGGTGCCGGGCCAGGTCGACCGCGGCCGGGTCGTGGTACTTGCCGACGTTGTTGGCGAAGTCGTCGGTGATCCGGTCGACCAGCTTGCGCTCGCCGCCGGTGTACATGTCGTCCGGCATGGTCGTCTCCGACAGCTTCGCCGGCCGGGACTCGATCTGCTCGGGTTGGTGCGGGTGCGGCTGGTCGTCGCCGCGGTGCGCGTGGTGCTCCAGCGGGTGGCCGTCGAAGTTGTCGGTGTGGAAGGCGTGCGCCGCGGCCTTGTTGGCCGCGGCCACGTGCTCCGGAAGCCAGCGGTCGCCGGACTCGATCCGGTTGGCGAAGTCGTCGCGGGCCTGCCGGCTCGCGCCCGGCAGGTAGCGCTCAGGGTCGTTGCGGATCTCGTCGGCCGTGCGCTGCCAGACGTTGCGGCTGTCGTGGGCCTCGCCGAGGTGGTGGTTGAGCATGCTGGCGAACGACTTCGCCACGCCCTGGCCCGGCTTTGGTCCGATGTGGACGGTGTCGTCGCCGGTCCGCGTCGGCGGCGTGTCCTCCTTGTGGTGCAAGCCTTCCGGCACCGGCTGCTTGCCGGTGAACATGTCATGCGAGGTGTCCGGCAACGCCGCATGGTCGTGCGCGACATCCTCGATACCCTTGATGTCCTTGGGCTGGTAACGAGAATTCGGATTCGCCAGACCATCGCCCATCGGGCTCTTGCCGTCGTCGATCCGGTTGCGCAGATCGTGCCGACCACCGTCCAGACTCTTGGCCCGACGACCGTCGTCACTGTTCAGGACCCGGACGTTGTCGTCCTTGCCCGAGATGCGGTTCGGGTTGTCGGGCGTGCCCGCCCGGTCGTTGTAGCGGTCCGGCAAGCCGAGGAAGTGGCCGACTTCGTGGGCATACTCCCGGTCGGTGGCGTCGAGCGTCCAGCGGTGCTGGTTGACCGCGCCGTCCTGGTTGACGTGGATCGACTCGTGGGCCTGCCGAGGGTCGTCGTGGAACTCCACGCGGACGTGCAGCTCGTCACCCGAGCTGGGCAGCTTGTGCTGGTTGTTGAACGCCTTGTCGACGCCGTCCTGGACGCGCTGCTTCAGGGCCTCGATCTGCGCGTGGTCGACGTTGGGGCCCTTGGCGAGGTGCAGCTTGACCGTATGCTCCTGCACCCAGCGGCCCGGCTCCACCTCCATCCGGCGCACGTCGTAGTGGATCTTGCCGTTGACGTGGCTGAGCTGCGCCGGGCGGCCGTCGGCATGGGTGCGCGGCACGTTCCGCTTCACATCGGGGTCGTCGAGGTTGACCGTCCGATGTGGAGCCCGGTCGCGGCCCTGGTTGTACTGCTTGTTCCAGTCCCGCTGGCTCATGCCCTCGGGCTTGCGCGGGCCCGTGTGCGTGGCCGGCGGGGTGTGGGTGCCGGGCTCGTCGCCGGTGTGCAGGGTGTCGCCGGTGTGCGGCGCGGGGTCGTTGTGCCGAGTCGTGTCGCCAGTGTTGTTGTGCGACACGGTGTTGTTGTCGTGCGGAGCGCCGTGGTCGACCGCGGGCGCGGAACGGCTCTCCGGCGGCAGCTGCGTGCGGGTGTGCCGGTCCAGGAAGTCCATGTACTGCCGGGTGGTGTCGTGGACCTTCTGCATCTCCGCGGCCTCGCCGTGGCTCAGCACGTACCGGTTGTTCTCGATCTTCGGCTCGTCGTTGGGGCTCTTGCCGAACGAGAACCGCGGCTTCGGCGGCGGCATCCGGAAGGTGTCGTTCTCACCGCCGTACGCGCTGTGCATCCGCTGCCGCAGCGCCGACACCTTGTCCATGGCGTCGCGCACGTCCTTGGCCAACGCCGGCGGCAACGTGCCCTGGTGCTCCAACGCGTTCACGCGGTCGATGGTGTTGGTGTGGTGGGTGATGCCGGAGTCCACCGCCAGCGCGCGGGTGCCCAGCGTCAGTATCCGCTGGAACTGGTCCTTGACGTTGACGTCGCCACGCCAGTTCACCGGCTCGTCGCGGGCGGTGAACAGCTTGTCCCGCAAGCCGTTGCGCGCGTTCTGTCGGTCGGTCCGGTCCACGGTGGCGACGGAGTTCTGCATCCGGTCGTGCACCGGCGTGCCGTGTGAGTTGTCCACATTGGGCACACCGTCGACGTGCACCGGACGGGCGTCGTAGACCACGCCGGCCTTCGGGCCCTCGCCGTCGGCGCGCCGGCTGCGGTCCGCGACCTGCTCCGGACGCGCGTCGTTCTGCGTGTCCAGCCACATCGGGTCCGACTCGAACAGCGACTTGCCGTGCGGGGACCGCTCGTTACGGATCGGCCATCAGGTGCTCACGGCCCAGGTTCAGCAGATCAGAAGTGGTGTCCTTGATCAACTGTAGGTGCGCGTGCTCCCGCGAGCCCGGCGGCACGTCGCCGACCACCGAGAAGTCGAGGTCGCTGGCCGGACCCAGCTCCCGGCGCCCGTAGCTGCCGACCGCGACCACCGACCACGGGTGCTCCGGCGCGCCGACCATCTTCACGGCCTGCTTCACGGCCTCGGCCACGACCCGGTCGGCCGAATTCACCACGTGATCGGAGACCGCCCGCGCGGTCGGGCCGTCGAGCTTGCTGTTGCCGCCCGCCAGAGCCTTCGCGGTCTCGGAGGTGACCTTCATCCGAGTGGCCAGGTCCTCGGCCGTCCGGTGCACGTCCTGGAGGTGGTGCGAGACCAGGCGCTTGCCCAACTCGTCGGCGTACTGCTTGCGGACGCCCTCGTCGATGTTCGGGTGCGACAACTTGGTGGCCAGATCCCTGGCCACGTCGTCGCCCGTCTTGTCGGCCAGGTGCCGGGCCAGGTCGAGGCCGGCGGCGTCGCCCCACTTGCCGGCCTTGCCGGCGAAGGTCTCCGTCATCTGGTCGACCAGCTGACGCTCGCCGGGGGTGTAGTCGTCCTCCGGCATCGTCCGCTCGGACAGCGGCCGGGTGACGGTCGGCGCCTCCGGCGGCGGTCCGTCGTGGTGGGCGGTGTTGTCGTGCGGCTGCTGGTCGTGGCTGGTCTGCTCGTGGCTCGTGGACGGCTCGTGGCTGGTGGACGGCTGGTGGCTGGTGGACGCGCCGTGGTCGGCCGGCGGGACGTGGCCGGCCGCGCCGTCGTGGCCGGTGACCGGAGTGTGGGTGACCGGAGTGTGGGTGGCCGGCGGGTTGCCATCACCCTCGCGGTTGAAGGACGGCGCCGGCCGGGACGTCACCGGGTTCGGGTCGTTGCGCAGGCCGCCGTGCTGGTTGACGTAGTCGTCGATCTCCTGCTGCGACGGCTTGGGCGGCATGTCGTCGCCGAGGCGGGTGTTCATCCTCGGGTCGCCGAAGACCTGCGACATCGGGGTGTCCATGTGGAACACCTCGGCGCCGTCGTGCCGCACGGGGCCGCCGACCTGGGTCTCGGTCGGGTTGATGAACGCGACCGAGTCGCCGTCGTGCGAGGACACTGTCTTGGTCAGCACCATGCCGACCGGGTGGTTGTCGTTCTTCGGGTCGTAGCCGGGCACGAAGCGGCGGTCGTCGCCCTCGCCCATCCCCTTGTGCCCCATGGCCGCGGCGGCGGCGACGGTCCGGTCGGCGCTGAACGGCACGAACCGGGTGTCCCGGGTGCTGAAGTCCGGCCGCTCGCCATTGCCCAGCGACGGGATCTCGCCCCGCTCCACCTGGCTCCAGGTCGGGTGCCAGGAGGAGATGCCCCGGTACAGCTTGAGACCGCCCTTCAGGTAGTCGTCCACCTGCTTGAAGACGATCTCCTGGTCACGGTGGTCGGCGTTCTGCGCAAGCAGGTCCTTGCTGATGTACACGTCGTGGTCGTTGAGCTTGTAGAAGCCGCCCACGTCGTGCGCGTCGAGGGTGTTGTGCTCCAGGTCGAGCTGGACCGTCTCCGGCCCGGCCACGGCGTTCTTGATCTTGTCCCACCACGGGGCCGACCGCGAGTTCGGCGAGTTCGGGTCGTTACGCAGCCCGCCGTGCTCGTCCTTGTAGGTCTGGACGTCGTGGTCGGACGGCTTGGGCGGCATGAACGAGCCCAGCGTGCTGCCGTCGTCCTTGCCGCCGAAGACCGCGTGCGCCGGCGTGCCCATGTGGAAGTGCTTGGCGTCGTAGTCGTGGATCGGGCCGCCGACCTGGGTCTCGCCGGAGTTGATGAACGCGACCTCGTCGCCGTTGTTGGCCGAGACCTTCTTGGTCACCACCATGCCGACCGGGTGCGCCGGGTCGTTCGGGTCGTAGCCGGGCACGAAGCGGCGGTCGTCGCCCTCGCCCATCCCCTTGTGGCCCATGGCCGCGCCCATCGCCACGTTGTGGTCGGCGGTGAACGGCACGTACTTGGTGTCGCGCGTGCTGAAGTCCGGGTGGTCGCCGCTGCCCAGCGGCGGGATCTCGCCGCCCTCGACCTGGAGCCAGGTCGGGTGCCAGGCCGAGATGCCGCGGTGCAGCGTCAGCCCGTCGTTGCCCAGGTACTGCTTGACCTGGTCGTAGACGATCGCGGCATCGTGCGGATCCTTGCCGTCGATCAGGTGCGAGCTGATGAAGACGTTGTGGTCGTCCAGCTTGTGGAAGCCGCCGACCCGGTGCGAGTTGACGCTGTGGCCGCCGCCGAGGTCGATGTGCTCCGGCGGGTTGAAGGCGTTCTTGATGCTGTCGAACAGGCCGTGCCGGTCCTCGCGGGTGGCCGGACCGTGCTCGTGCGGCTTGCCGCCGCCGACCGGGTGGCCCTCGAAGTCGTGCGCGCCGAAGGCGTTCCTGGCGGCCTGGTTGGCCACGTCGATGTGCTGGGAATCCCAGTGGTTGCCGGACTCGATCCGGTTCGCGATGTCGTCACGGGTGCGCTGGTCGACACCCGGCAGGTAACGTTCCGGGTCGTTGCGCACCTCGTCGGCCGTGCGCTGCCAGATGTCGCGGCTTTGGTGGCCGCTGCCGAGGTGGTCGTTCAGGTGGCTGGCGAAGGACCGGCCGACACCAGAGCCCGGGGCCGGGCTGTGCGGCACCGGCTCCTCGGTGTGCGGCGCGGGCTCCTCGCTGCGCGGCGGCGGCGTGTTCTCCCTGTGGTGCAAGCCTTCCGGCACCGGCTGCTTGCCGGTGAACATGTCATGCGAGGTGTCCGGCAACGCCGCATGGTCGTGCGCGACATCCTCGATACCCTTGATGTCCTTGGGCTGGTAACGAGAACTCGGATTCGCCAGACCGTCACCCATCGGGCTCTTGCCGTCGTCGATCCGATTGCGCAGATCGTGCCGACCACCATCGAGATTCTTGGCCCGACGACCGTCGTCACTGTTCAGGACCCGGACGTTGTCGTCCTTGCCCGAGATCCGGTTCGGATTGTCGGGCGTGCCCGCCCGGTCGTTGTAGCGGTCCGGCAAGCCGACGTAGTGGCCGACCTCGTGCGCGAACTCCCGGTCGGTCGCGTCCAGTGGGAACCGGTGCTGGTTCACCGCACCGTCCTGATCCACACGGATGGTCTCGTGCGCACCCTTGGGGTCGTCGTGGAACTCGACCCGCACGTGCAGCTCGTCACCCGAGCTGGGCAGCTTGTGCTGGTTGTTGAACGCCTTGTCGACGCCGTTCTGCACCCGCTGCTTGAAGTTCTCGATGTGCGTGTCGGTGACGCCCGGGCCCTTGTCGATGTGGAACTTGACCGTGTGCTCCCGCACCCAGCGGCCCGGCTCCACCTCCATCCGCCGCACGTCATAGTGAATCTTGCCGTCGACCCGGTTCAGCTCGGCCGGCCGGCCGTCGCCATGCGTGCGCGGCACGTTCCGCTTCACATCCGGGTCGTCCAGATTGACCGTCCGATGTGGAGCCCGGTCCCGGCCCTCGTTGTACTGCTTGTTCCACTCCTGCTCGGACAGGTGCTCGGGCTTGCGCGGACCCGAGTGGGTGGCCGGCGGCGGGGTCTCGGTGTGCGGCGTTTGCTCGCCCGTGTGCGGCGTCGGCGCAGTGTCGTGGTGAGTGGTGTCGTGGTGAGTGGTGTCGTGGTGAGTGGTGTCGTGGTGAGTGGTGTCGTTGTTGTGTTCGGCCGGCGGGCGGTTGTTCCCGGCGTGGTCGCCTTGGTGGTTCGAGTCGCCGGTGTTGCCGTCGCGCGTCGAGTCGCCGGTGCGGGGCGCGCCGCCGGTGTTGCTGTGCGGCGCGGTGTTGCTGTCGTGCGGGGCGGTGCTGCTGTCATGCGGGGTGTGGTCGACCGGCGGCGCGGATCGGCTCTCTGGCGGCAGCTCCGTGCGCACGTGCTGGTTCAGGAAGTCCATGTACCGCTGCGTGGTGTCGTGGACCTTCTGCATGTCCGCGGCCTCGCCGTGGCTCAGCACATAGGTGTTGTTCTCGATCTTCGACTCGTCGTTGGGGCTCTTGCCGAACGAGAACCGACCCTTCGGCGGCGGCGCCCGGAAAGTGTCCTTCTCACCGCCGTACGCGCTGTGCATCCGCTGCCGCAGCGCCGACACCTTGTCCATGGCGTCGCGCACGTCCTTGGCCAACGCCGGCGGCAACGTGCCCTGGTGCTCCAACGCGTTCACACGATCGTTCGTGTTGGTGTGGTGGGTGATCCCCGAATCCACCGCCAGCCCCCGGGTGCCCAGCGTCAGCGCCCGCTGGAACCGGTCCTTGACGTTGACGTCCTTGGTCCAGTCCACCGGCTTGCGGAAGTCGTGCAGGTTGTCCCGCAAGCCGTCGCGCACGTTCTCCCGGTCGTTCCGGTCCACGTTGCCGATGGTGTCTTTCATCTGGTCGTGCGCCGGCGTGCCGTGCGAGTTGTCCAAGTTGGGCACACCGTCGATGTGGACCGGCCGGGAGTCGTAGACCACGCCGGCGTTCGGCGCGTCGCCCGGCATCCGCCGGCTGGTGTTCGCGACCGGCCCGGGACGCGCGTCGGCGTGGGTGTCCAGCCACAGCGTGTCCGCCTCGAACAGCGACTTGCCGTGCGGGGACCGCTCGTTCGGATCGGCCATCAGGTGCTCACGGCCCAGGTTCAGCAGATCAGAAGTGGTGTCCTTGATCAACTGTAGGTGCGCGTGCTCCCGCGAGCCCGGCGGCACGTCGCCGACCACCGAGAAGTCGAGGTCGCTGGCCGGACCCAGCTCCCGGCGCCCGTAGCTGCCGACCGCGACCACCGACCACGGGTGCTCCGGCGCGCCGACCATCTTCACGGCCTGCTTCACGGCCTCGGCCACGACCCGGTCGGCCGAATTCACCACGTGATCGGAGACCGCCCGCGCGGTCGGGCCGTCGAGCTTGCTGTTGCCGCCCGCCAGAGCCTTCGCGGTCTCGGAGGTGACCTTCATCCGAGTGGCCAGGTCCTCGGCCGTCCGGTGCACGTCCTGGAGGTGGTGCGAGACCAGGCGCTTGCCCAACTCGTCGGCGTACTGCTTGCGGACGCCCTCGTCGATGTTCGGGTGCGACAACTTGGTGGCCAGGTCCTTCGACCCCTCGTCGCCCAGCCGGTCGGCCAGGTGCTTGGCCAGGTCGAGGCCCCCGGCGTCGCCCCACTTGCCGGCCTTGTCGGCAAAACCGTCGGCCATCTGGTCGACCATGCGCCGCTCGCCGTCGGTGTACATGCCCTCGGGCATCGTCCGCTCGGCCAGCTTGGGGGTGATGTGCGGCGCCGCCGGTTGCGGGCCGTCGTCGTGGTGGCCGGTGTTGTTGTCGTGCGCCGGCTGGTCGTGCGTGGTCTGGTCGTGGCTCGTGGCGGGTTCGTGGCTGGTGGACGGGCCGTGGTCGGCCGGCGGCACGTGGCTGGACGAGCCGTCGTGGCTGGTCGCCGCCGCGTGCGGGGCCGGGGTCGGGACAGCCGGGGTGTGGGTGGCCGGCGGGTTGCCGTCGCCCTCGCGGTTGAAGGACGGCGCCGGCCGGGACGTCACCGGGTTCGGCTCGTTGTGCCGGTCGCCGCTCTCCGTCTTCGGTCGCGGCGGTGCCGTCCGGTTCTGGTCGTCGCGGCCCTTCGGCGCCGTGTCCGGCTTGTCGTTGGCGCGGGTGTTCGGCCGGTTGTCCGACGGCTGCGACCGGTTCGGCGTCGGCGACGCCGTCTCCCGCTCCGGCCTGCCGCTGGTGTTGTTCGACGGCCCGCCGTGGTGGTCGCCGCCGACGCCCATCGGTGGCGACGCGACCGGGTTCTCCTGCGGCGTCTGGGTTTCGTGCGGGGTCGGCGTCTCGTTGTGCGGCACCGGCTGCTCGATCGCCGCCTCGTGCGGCACCGGCGCGGCCGGGGTGTGGTCGACCGGCGGGACGTGGTTGACGGCCGGAGCGTTCTCGGCCGGCGGGGTGTGGTTGACGGCCGGCGCGTTCTCCACCGGCGGCGTGCGCTCGGCCGGCGGGGTGTGGTTGACGACCGGGGCGTTGTCGGCGGGCGGGGTGTGCTGGGCCGGCGGCTCGTGCGGGGCCTGCTGGGTGAGCGGCTGCTGGACCGGTGCCTCGTGCTGGGTGACCGGCTCGTGGTTGGTGGTGGTGTTGTCGTGCGTGACCGGAGCGCTGTCCTTGGGCAGGTTGCTCTCGGTACTGATCTTCGGCGCGTCGGTCTTGGGGGTGTGGTCGACGGTGACCGGGCGGTCCGAGCCGCGCGGCGGCGGGGTGGCGGACGGCTGCGTCGGGGTGTTCGTGGTGCCGCGGCTCGGCGGCGGCGTGTTGCTGACGCCGCGTTCGCCGCCGGTGGTGTTGTTGTTGCCGCGGTTGTCGGTGACGGGGCCGTCGTGCTGGCCGCCCATCATCGGCGGCGGCGCGGACTGCTGCGGCTGCTGGGTGTGCGGCTGCTCCTGTGGGGCACGGGCCGGACCGCCACCGGCGTCGGAACTGGTGCCGGTGTTGGCGGGCCGCACACCGCCGAGGTTGCCGGTGTTGGTGTCCGAGCTGTGCTGCTGCACGGTCGAGTCGTCGTGGTGCTGCTGCGCCGGCGGCGGGGTCTGGTGTTGCTCGACCGGCGTGTTCTGGTGCTCGACCGGCGGCGTGGACTGGTGCTCCGCGGGCGGGGACTGATGCTGCGCGGGCGGAGTCGACTGCACCGGCGGGGCCGAGTGCTCGGCCGGCGGGGTGGCGTGCTGCACCGGGGGCGCGGCGTGCTCCACCGGCGGGGCCGCGTGCTGAACCGGGGGCGCGGCGTGCTGCACGGGGGGCGTGGACTGCTGCACGGGCAGGGCCGCGTGCTGCGCCGGGGGCGTCTGGTGCTGCGCCGGAGGTGTGGCCTGCTCGGGCGGGGGCGTCTGGGTGTGCTGCACGGGCGGCGGCGCGGACGTCTCGGTGCTCTGCTGCACCGGAGGGGCCGCGTGCTCGGTCGGCGGGGTCTGCTGCGTCTGCGGCGGAGTCTCGTGGGACGGGGGCGGAGTCTGCGAACCCTGCCCACGCGGCGGAGTCGACTGCAGCACGGGCGGCGTGTTGCTGCCACGAGAAGGCGGCGGCGTGGAGGACGAGGAGCCACCACGCGAAGGAGCCTGCGGCGGCGGGGCGTCCTGGCCCTGCTGCACGGGCGGCGCATCCTGATGCTGCACGGGCGGCGGCGCGCCCTGCGAGCCGGTGTTCTCGGCCGGCGGCGGCACGTGGTTCTGCGACCCGGAGTTGTTCTGCGACCCGGAGTTGTTCTGGGAGCCGGTGTTCTCCACCGGCGGCGGCACGTTGTTCTGCGACCCGGACGACGACGCGGGCGGCGGGGCCTCGGAACCGTGCGAGCTGTTGTTGCCGTTGCCGGTGTTGGCGAAGTTGTTGCCGCCGACGGGGGGCGGCGGGCCGTCCAGGCCCTCCAGTCCGGAGTGGTTTCCGTTGCCGTTGCCGGAGTTGAAGTCCTCGGAGTGGGTCTCCGGCGGGGTGAAGTCGCTGGAGGTGTTGGGCTTGTTGAAGTCGCCGGAGTCGAACTTGGGGGCGTTGACGTCGCCGACGTGGATGTCGCCCATGTGCGGCGAACCGCCGCCGTGGCCGCGCTTGCCACCGCCGCCCAGCGCACCGGCCAGACCCGAGGTGAGGCCGTAGCCGAGGTTGGCGTCGTCGCCGTTCATCAGGTTGCTGATCTCGGTCATGCCGAGGCCGGTGGCGCCGCCGGTGAGCAGCTGGCCGAGGAACTTGTCGCCGAAGCCGGTGGTCTTGAACTTGCTGAGGCCCATGCCGATGCCGCCGCCCAGCGCACCGCCGATCGCGCCCATCTCGGCGGCGCTGCCGGTGTTGGCCCAGTTCCACGAGAAGTCGTCGCCGTTGAGCTTGGCCTTGATCGCCTGGATGGTCTGGATGGCGACGTCCAGCGCGACCTGGGAGACGACGCCCATCAGGATGGCCATCGCCAGCCGCCGCAGGATCATCGTCACGGTCAGCCGGGTGGCGGCGACGAAGCCGGGCACCAGCGCCTCGCTGGCGCCGAAGGTCCAGAACGCGTTGGCCGCGGCCCAGGCCAGCTCGGCGGCCAGCAGCACCAGCTGGCCGATGATCATGTACTTGGAGTACTCGGTCTGCTGCGCGGTCTTGTTGGACAGCTTGGTGATCTGCTTGCCCGCGTCGACCAGGGCCGGCAGCTGCTTGTGCATCTGGGTGACGAACTGCGCGAACGCCTCGGCCGGCTGGCCGCTGAGATTGCCGGTGACCAGATTGAACAGCGGCTCGAACTCGCCGGAGATCTCCTGGATGGAGTTCGAGAACTCGGTCCACGCGCGGCCGAGCTCGCGCAGCTTGTCCTCGTCACCCTTGGGCCACGCCTGACCGGCAACGATCTTGAACAACCAGTCAAGCTCGGAGGGCATCTCCAGACTCATGGCCTGTCCTTCGTCCTTCTCACGGCAATCCGACGGCGGTCGGGCCCGGCCCGCCGGTGGCGGACCGGGCCCGGTCGGTCACTGCTCGGGGACCGCGGGGATTCGCGGTTCGAGCGGGGTGAACCGCTCCGGCTCCAACTCGGCGAAGCCGGCCGGCTCGGCGGGCACGCCCTCACGCGCGGGTTCCAGCAGCCGTTCCGACACCGGCAGCGCCGGCTCGGTCAGCCGCACCGGTTCGTCCATCCGGACCGGTTCGAGCCGATGCGCCGGCTGGAGCGGGGTTGCATCCTGGACCCGCTCGAACGCGTGCACCGGCTGCGCCAGGGTGCCTTCGTGCACTCGCTCGAACGAATGCGTCGGCTGCAACGGCGTTGCTTCGTGCACCCGCTCGAACGTCTGCACCGGCGTGCCCTCGTGCACCGACTTGAAGAACCGGGGCTCGGCCGGGATGGACTCGTGGGCCGGCAACAGCGTGCCCTCGCGCCGAACCCCCTGCTGCAACGGTTGCGCCGGGATCGCCTCCTCACGGGCCAAAAGGTGATGCGCCGGCGTCGCGGGAATCGCTTCCTCGCGGGCCAACAGCGGATGCGCCGGCGTCGCCGGAATCGCCTCCTCACGCGCCAACAACGGATGCGCCGGCTCCGCCGGCAGCAACCGGCCCTCGGCCAGGACACCGCGCTGCATCGGCTCGGCCGGCACGCCGTCTTCCTGCGGCAGCAACCGTTCCATGGGGCGGAGCGGCTCGGCCGGGATGCCGGGCTGCGCGGCCTCGAACCGGGCCGGCTGCAACGGCTCCAGCGGCGTGCCCTCCTCACGGCCGAGCGCAATGCCCGGCTCCATCGGCTCCAGCGCGTCCATCCGCTTGGCCGGAATGCCCGCCTCCTCCGGGAGCAGGGCATCCATCTCTTTTCCGGCCCTGTAACGGCTCCAGCGGGGTTTTTCTCCTCACGGCCGAGCATGGTGCCGGGCTCCATGGGCATCAGCGCGTCCATCCGCCGCCGGGCCTGCAACGGCTCCAGGGGCGTGCCGTCTGGGTTGGTGGCCGGGATGCCGGGCTCCCTTTCCAGGGCGTCCATCCGCCTGGCCTTCATGAACTGCCGCGGCTGCATCACGTCGTCCATCCGACGGGCCCGGGTCAGCGGCGGGTTGTCGCCGCCACCACCGCCACCGCCGTAGTTGCCGCCGCCGGAGCCGTCGGAGTCCGAGTTGAGGTTCCGCGCGGTCTCCTTCGCCGAGTCGTCGATCTTGCTGTAGCCGGTCATCATGCCCTTGATGCCCTTCGCCACACCGTGCGTGGCGTCGGCCATGCCGGACGCGCCCTGCAGCGTCTGGTCCCGGCTGGTGCCGTACTGCTTCCAGAAGTTCTCGCCGTTCTTGTCCTCGCCCCACGGCTTGCCCAGGCTGTCCAAAGTGGACTCAAGCTGCTGGGTGATCTGCGAGATCCGGTCGCCCAGGCTCTGCAGGCCGGCGACCGCAGGCGCCATGCCCTCGGTGCTGACCGAGAAGTTGCTGTCGGCCATCGGAACCTCCTCAGTCCTCGGCGCCGGGAACGCGGCCGTTGTCCACGTACTCGCGGACCGCGTCCGACATGAACGGGTTGCGCGGCAGCGCCTTGCCCAGCTCGGAGTTCTCGCCGAACAGCTGCGAGATGTCGATGCCGGCCGGCGCGTTGGCCGCCATCAGCTCCTGCTGCTGCTTCATCACGTGCGCGCGGGCCGCGTTGAACGTCTCCATGATCACGTTGGCCAGCTCCATCGGCGCCATCTCGCGGTAGGCGTCGGTGGGGAACTTCAGCTCGAGGATCTGACCCTGCGGACCCACCGTCACCGACACCGACTTGCGCTGCGAGGCGGCGGTGCCGGTGATCTCCTGCATCTGCTTCTGGTGCTCGGTGATCTGCTCGAGCTGGCGGTGGTAGTCGGCCATCATCTCGTTGATGGCCTCGTCGTACGGCGACGACATGGTCAGCTCCTCTCACTCGTCGAGACGGTCATCCCAGCACCCCCGGCAGGTCCGAGCTACGCCCGTCCCACTGGTCGGACCGGCGGTCGAGCAGGTCGGCGGATGTGCGCTCCGGCTCCTCCTCGCCGTCCTCGGCGTCCGCGTCGGGCTCGGGTTCGGGCTCCGGCATCGGCTCGGGCATCGCCGCCGAGCTGCGCAGCACGACCTCCTCGGCCGGCTGCCCCGGCGCGGTGACGACCTTCTCCGGCCGCCACGTCGCCAGGTGCGGCTGGTCGGCCGGAGCCGGCACGCCACGCATGTCGCCCTGCACCCACTTGTCGTTGTCCTCGACGGGCGCGTCGGTCTGGACGTCGCCGTCATTGTTCCGGCCGCCGCGGCCGAACAGCCACGGCATCACCGCGACCGAACCGGCAGCACCCGCCTCCCACGCCGTGAAGTCCTCGGCGCCGTCCTGACCGTTCACCATGGCCACACGGTCGGGAGGCGTCATCGGTTCAGCCGGCACGGCGTCGTGCTGGGTTCCGCCCGGGTGGCCGTGCTGGTGCTCGGCGAAGCCGGACTCGGAGAACGCCGTCCCGCCCGGGGCGAGCAGCTGCGAGGCCTCGGACCGATGCTCGCCCGGCGCGGCGCCGGTCGACGCCGACGTCGGCAGCGGTGGGATCATCATCGGGTCGGCGGAGGTGGTCGCAAAAAAAGGCTGTCCGTCGCCGACCACGGTCGCGTCGGTCGCCGGCAGGTCGGACAGGCCGCCGCCACCGCCGACCGCGCCGGTGCCACCGGTGATCAGCCCCGACGGGTCGCTGCCGCCGTCCTCCGAACCACCCGGGAACTCGGTCGGGTTGAGCAGGACGCTGGCGTCGGACCGGGTCGGCGCGTTGTTCTGGCCGGCGCCGGCGCCGGCGCCGCCCATGCCGCCGCCCGGCATCATCGGCATGCCCGGGGTCCCGGCCGGGCCGCCCGCGGACGCGAGCTGCTGCGGGGTGGCCTCCAGGCCGTCCGGGCCGAGGGCCTCCTCGACCGGCAGGTTCGGGTTGTCGACGGAGGTGCCGTCCGGCGCGGTGGCCGGGCCGAGGTCGCCGTCGAACGCCGACACCTGCGGGATGTCCAGGCCGGACAGGCCGCCGGAGCCACCCTCCGCGGCGCCCGCGCCGCCGGTGATCAGACCCGACGGGTCGCCGATCGTGTCGTCCAGGCTGCCCGGGAACGCCGTCGGGTTGAGCAGGCCGCTCGCGTCCGACTTGACCGGCTGGTTGTTCTGCCCGCCCTGGCCGCCGCCCATGCCGCCCATGCCCGGCGACATCGGCATGCCCGGCGCACCGGGGCCGCCGGCCTGCTGCTGCTGGCCGCCGCCGAGGTTCTCGGTGCTGAGGCCGCCGTCACCGAGACCGGCCAGCGACGGGTCGCTGACATCGGTGCCGCCCGGGAATCCCTCCAGCGACGGCAGGTCGGCCGCGCCACCGAGGCCGCCACCGCCACCACCGGCGCCGGTGTCGAGTCCGTCCAGACCGGACAGTCCGCCGCCGAGACCGGACAGCGCACCGGGGCCGCCGGTGAGCAGGCCGGACGAGTCGAAGCCACCGCCGAGGTCGCCGGGGAACGGCGTCGGGTTGAGCAGGCCGCTCGCGTCCGACTTGACCGGGTTGTTCTGGTTGCCCTGACCGCCACCCATGCCGCCCATACCGGGCGGCATCATCGGCATGCCGGAACCCATGTTGCCCTGGCTGCCGGGGCCGTTGGCTCCGCCGAGGCCGGAGTCGCCGAGGCCGGGGAAGCCCTGCAGCGCAGGGTTGTCCGACACCAGGTTTTTGCCGAGGTCGCCGAGGCCGCCGGCGTCACCGAGGCCGTCTGCGCCACCGCCGACACCACCGCCGGCGCCGCCACCGAGGCCCGGGAAGTCCTTCAGAGCCGGATTGTCCAGGCCGCTGGTGTCCAGACCGCTGCCGTCGGCGAACGGGTCGCTGCTGTTGTTCAGGCCGCTGGTGGCGAGGTTGTTGTCCAGCCCGCTGTTGCCGAGACCGCTGTTGCCCAGGCCGGGGAAGTTCGTCAGCGGCGGCGGCGAGAAGGCCGAGCCGCCGCCGAGACCGCTGTCACCACCGGGGCCACCGAGGCCGCTGTCGCCGGAACCTGGGAAGTTGGACAACGGGGGCGAGTTGAAGTCGCTCAGGCCCGGACCGCTGCCCCCACCGAGACCGCTGTCGCCGCCACCGGGGAAGTCGCTCAAGCCCGGACCGCTGCCCCCACCGAGACCGCTGTCGCCACCGCCGGGGAAGTCGCTCAAGCCCGGACCGCTGCCCCCACCGCCGCCGAGGCCTGGGCCACCGGTGCCGTCACCGGGGCCGGCCGCGAAGTTCTGCAGGGGCGGCGGCGTGAAGTCGCTGCCACCGGGGCCATTGCCGCCAGGGCCATTGCCGCCGGGGTTGAACGGGTCGGGGCTGCCGAACGGGTTGTTGCCGTCGCCGAAGGGGTTGTTGCCGTCCCCGAACGGGTTGTTGCCGTCCCCGAAGGGATTGTTGTTGCCGTTGCCGAACGGGTTGTTGTTGGGGTCGTTCGGGCCCGGGTTGTTGTCGGTGCTCGGCGGGGTGAAGCCGTCGTTGGTGACCTTGTAGTTGTTGGACAGGTTGGTGATGACGGTCCGCATGTCGCGGTTGAGCGCGTCGACGACCTCCTGCTTCTCGTGCACCATCACCACGCCGTCCACCACATGGGCACCCATCTTGATCGCCTGGTCGGCGTACCAGTGGTCGATGGCGTGCAGCGTGTTGATCGCGGTGGCCAGGTGCTGGCCGCTGGCGTACACCTGGTTCGGGATGTCGTCCCCGGCCACGTCGCCGGCCAGAACCTGCGCGTTGGCGTGGATGTTCTGGCCCAGCGAGTACATCATCTGGTTGAACTGGCCGGCGGCCGCGCCCTTCCAGGGCGCGTCGTCGCCGTAGGACAGGGCGTCGGCCTGGTCCTTGATGCTCTGCGCCACCATCTGGAGCGTGTTCTTCACGTACTCCAGGGTGTTGGCCGCGGTGTAGAGGGAGTTCGGGTCGGACAGGCCGCTGTTGGTGTTGTTGCCGTAGGCGCCGACGACCGCCGTCATGATCTTGTGCCAGTCCCACTGGGTGAAGTCGTCCGGGGTCCCCTCGCCGGGGTTGTTGCTGTCCGGATTCGGATCCGCCATGGCTCTTCCACTTCTCTGATCTCAGCGGGACGTGGGCACGGCCGGCCGTCCGTCCACTTCGGACGGACGGCCGGTCGCCGGCACTACGAGCCGGTGCCGAACTTGGAACCGGCCGAACCGACCGCGGTGATGTCGGAGCCCACGTCGCCCATCGCCCGCGACAGCTGCTGGCCGGTGACCTTGTTCAGGTCGTCGATGTTCTCGTAGTCCCTGGCCAGCTTGAGCACCGCCTCGTGGGTGTCAGTGACCGACTTGACGCACTTCTTGAGCACGGTCTCGAAGCCGGACTGGAGCATGCCGTCGCCGGAGTCCCCAGTGAGCATCGTCTTGATCACGTGCCCGGTGTTGAAGTCACCCGCCTGCACCTTCGGCATGCTCTGCACGTACGACAGCGCCTTGTTCAGCGGGTCGATGAGCTGACCGATGTTGTCGGCGAAGATCTTCATCGACGGCGTGCTCACCGTCGTGGTGCCGCTGCCGCCGTGACCCTTGCCGGGCACGTTCGGCGGCGTCAGCGACGGCGAGCCGTCAGGGTTGGTCGGGCCCCCGCCGGTGACCGGCGGCGGCGTGTTGTTCGGGTCCCAGTTGGTCAGACCCGGCTTCGACGACGAGGACGAATCGCCCTTGCCGCTGACGAAATCTCCGTAGCCACCCATTGTCGACCTCCAGGGGTCAGGACCAGGTCTGCGTGCCGACCTTCTCGCCGTGCGTGATCAGCTCGTGGATCTGCATCAGGTCGTGCTGGGCCCGCTGCAGCTTCTGGGTCATTTCCTCGTGCGCCTGGTTGTAGTGCTGCTGCACCAGCATGAACTGGTCCTTGGTGGCGCCGTCGGTGTCGGCCAGCCGCGAGTTGATCGCGCTGACCAGCGCCTCGCCGACCTGGGTCAGCTCGTTGGCGATGCCCTGGAGCGCCTCGCCGATCTGCGGGGTCGTGTCCAGCTGCATGGAGTAGTCGGCCATCGTCTTCTCTCTTCTCGGTTCGTTCAGGTCAGGGGAAGGAGGGTCACAGACCCTGCAGGCCGCCCATGGAGCTGGTCGTGCCGCGCGCCACCACGTTGATGTTCTCGTGGGTGCCGCTGAAGTTGCTGTGCGTGCTGACCATCTTCTCCTGCATCTCGCGCAGGGTGGACAGCACCTTGTTGGCGCCTTCCTGGAAGTTGCTCATCGCGTCCTGGAACAGCGAGGCCGCGTCGCCGGTCCACGCGGCGGCGAGCGAGTCGCACTCGCTGATGACGCGCTGCAGGTCGCTCTGCACCGAGTCGACGGCCTCCTGCTGGCTCTGCGCGGTCCCGGAGAGACCAGCAAGATCAATCTTGGAAATCGACGACGCCATGTGGCTTCGCTCCTCACAGCTGGTGGTGCGCTAGGTCACCACGTTGGGTTTGTTTCGGTGTCCGGTCCGGCTCACGCCGGCACGGGCACCGCCTTTCGCTCCTCGACCGACGGCTTGACACCGTCGAGGTCGGCCGTGGTGACCGTCCTTGAGGTGGTGCCCGCCGCGACTGCCGCGGCGAGCTTGTGCGCGTCCCGGACGCCGCCGGCCGGAAGCCCGGCCGTCAGCATCGCGGCGACGTCTTCCCCCGCCTGCCAACCGTTCTCGGTCCACCAGCGGACGACGAGTGCGGCTCGCTCGGCCGGCGAGTAGTCGGTGAAGCGCAGGTGCTCGGCGAAACGACCGGCGAGTTCGGTCCGGCCGAGCAGCGCGCCGATGAGTTGCTGCTGCCCCACGAGCAACAGCACGGTCTCCGCCGGGGCCGCCGCGAGCACCTCGCGCACCGCGTTGACGACGCGGCCCTTCTCGGCGTCCGACCGCTGCAGGAACTGCGGGTCGATGTCGACGAGCAGCGCGCCGCCGGCGGCCGCCTCGACCGCGACCCGCACCCGGATCTCGGCCTGGCCGTCGAACTTGCACGGCAGGCCGGACAGCGGCAGCTCGACGACCGCGCCGGCGGCGATCAGCCCCAGCTCGGCCAGCGAGCGGGTGAACAGCCGGGCCATGGTGCGCCGGCCGCTGCCGACCGGGCCGTCGAACACCATGTTGGCCAGCCCGCCCAGCGGCTGCCGCCGCCGGTGCAGGGCCAGCAGTCCGGTCAACCGGGCCAGCAACGCGTCCTTCACGGCCTGCTGACCGACCATTGTGGACAGTCGGCGGGCGCTCGGGCCGGGCGGCAGGTTGTCCTCGGGCGTGTCGGTGCCGTCGTCGCCCTCGGCCATCGGCACGTCGGTGGTGGCGAACCGGCTCAGCTCGTTGTCCGCGCCGCCGGAGATCGCCAGTCGGGAGGCCTGGGTGGAGATCATCGACTCGAACAGCTGCCGGGCGACACGGCCGTTGCCGAAGGTCTTGCCCTTGGGCGTCTTGTCGAAGTACCGGTGCAGCGCGTTCAGCACGTCGTCGTCGAGCTCGTAGTAGTGCTTGGCCGCCATGCCCCGCACGATGGTGACGAGCTCGTCCACCGTGTAGTTGGGGAACTCCACGGTCTTGGTGAACCGGGAGGCCATACCGGGGTTGGAGGCGAGGAACTGCGCCATCTGGTCGGTGTAGCCGGCGACGATCACCACGATGTCGGTGCGGTGGTCCTCCATCAGCTTCATGACGGTGTCCACCGCCTCCTGGCCGAAGTCCGGGCCGGAGCCGCCGGACTGGCTGGTCAGGGTGTACGCCTCGTCGATGAACAGCACGCCGCCGAGCGCCTTCTCGAACACCTCGGTGGTCTTGATGGCGGTGGCGCCGATGTACTGCGCGACCAGGTCCTGCCGCGCGACCTCGATCATGTGGCCCTGGCGGAGAATCCCCAGTTCGGCCAGCACCGAGCCGTAGAGGCGGGCGACCGTCGTCTTACCGGTGCCGGGCGGGCCGGCGAAGACCAGGTGCCGGCTCAGCGCCGGCATCGGCAGGCCCATCTGCTCCCGCCGCTGGGCCATCCGGTTCAGGTTGATCAGTCCGGTGACCTCGGCTTTTCACCGAGTCGAGGCCGACGAGGCTGTGCAGGTCGGCCAGCGGACCCTCGCCGCGGTGCCCGGCCTGCTCCTCGTGTAGAGCCTGGCACCGTTCAAGAACATCGAACTATTGACGTTTTCCCAAGACCACGAATTATAATTTGAAATATGCAACCGCGTCTCCTAATTATTATCATCTTACACCCGAGATTTCCGCCCCGCAGACGTGCTGGTTACCATCTTAAAGGCATTCTCCATAGATATTATACTTTGGTTGGCAGATTTCATAACCACATCTTTGGGACCTTTACGCCGGATCGCCCCCGGAAGCGGCCGGCGCGGCCGGCTGGGCGCTCACGGTCGGGGCCGGCGCGGGAGCCGCGGGGGCGGTCGGCGGCGTGGACGGGGCCGGCGGGGCGCTGCCCTCGTTGTCGAAGATCTCGCAGGAGTCCAGTTCGGACACTCCGCTGCCCTGGACGTCGATGCCCGGCCCGGAGTTGTGGTGCACGCGGCAGCGGGTGGCGCGCAGCGTGCCGCCGTCGGCGACGACGATGCCGGCGCCGCGGACCTCGGTGACCTCGCTGGCCTCCAGCGTCAGCACGCTGCCGGAGCCGATCTCGATCGGGCAGCCCAGCGCCGCCGCCGAGCTCACGGTCGCCCGCGCCTGGCCGGTCAGCAGCAGGCCCGCGCCGGCGGTGGTGCGCACCCGCAGCTCGTCGACCCGGCCGGTGGACGAACCCTCCAGCGCGACACCGACTCCGCCGGCCAGCTCGATGACGGCGCGGCGCAGGTCGATGCCGGAGTCGACGACCCGCACTCCCCCGTCCACGGAAAGCCCGTCGATACGCGCCTTTCCGCCGCCGCTGACCAACACTGCCGACTGGTCGGCCTTGGTGACGGTCAGCATCCTGATCGACGGGTCGGCGGAGGCGTCGACCAGCAGGCCGATCGGGCTCTCGCTGATGGTGCAGTTCTCGATCACCGGCGAGGCGCCGCCGGTCACGTGCACGCCCTGGCGCGCGGCGCCGGTGAAGGTGCAGCCCGTCAGCGTCGGCTTCGCGCCGTTGGCGATGTGCACGGCCTGGCCACCCGAACCGCTGAACGTGCAGTCGGTCATGGTGACCGCGCCCGCGCCGGTCAGGTAGGCGTCCAGACTGGCGCTCTCGGTGATGCTGACCCGGGTCAGCTCCGCCCGGCCGTCCTGCTCGATCACCACCGCCGGCTTGCCGCTGCCGACGATCTTCGTGTCGACGATCTGGCCGACCCCGGAACCGTTGACGCACAGGCCGTTGCCCTTGACGTGGTCGAAGACGCAGCCGCGCACCTGCACCCGGCCGCCCTCGGCCACGACCATCGCCGACGAGCCGACCTCGGCGATCACCGTCTCCTCGACTGAGCTGTTGCCCACCGAGGTGACCACGACGCCGGCGCCGGTCGGGTTCTGCACCCGGCACTGCCGCATCGCCAGCACGCCGGTCTGCCGGGCCAGCACGGCCGTCCAGGCCGCGCCGCCGACGCGGCAGTTGTCCAGCGCCGCCTCGCCGTGCCGGACGTCCAGCACCGGCAGCTCGGCGTCGTCGCCGGTGATGTCCAGACCGGACAGCTGCACCGCGCCGCCGGCGACCACCAGCGTGCTGCCCTTGGTGGCGTGCAGGCGAACCGTGCCGGGGCCGTCCTGGGCGCTGATGGTCACCACGCCGGTGATGGCCAGCGACTCGTCGTACCGGCCGGCGGCAACGTTGATCACCGAGCCGTCGGTGGCCTTGGCCAGCGCCTCCGCGATGGTGCGGAAGGCGCCCGGCACCTCGAGAACCTGCCGGGTCATGCGCTCGTCCTCTCCATGGCGGTGGAAAGCAGTCCGGGCGGGGCACTGGCCGTCGGCCGCGCCCCGGAGGGACCTGCGACCTGGGCCCCGGCGACCTGGGCCCACGCCTGCGCGGCCTGGTCGAGGCCGCCGAGCGCCAGGTCGTCGAACATGCTGCGGCCGGTGTTGACCTGGCCGTCCTCGCCGATCTCGGCGGTGGACAGCTCCCGCAGCAGCACCACCGGGTTCGGCTCGTCCCGGACTTCCAGCACCTTGAAGTTGGTGCCCGGCACGAACAGCACCTGGTCGGCGACGGACGGGTCGATCAGCTGGGTGCGGCGGGCGGTCATCGACCACACGCGGAACTCCACCTCGCCGGCCATGCCCGGCCGGCCGGCCGTGGTGGCGGTCAGGAAGGCCCATTCGCTGACCAGCAGGCGATTGCGGTACCAGTCCAGCTCGGACTCGCCGGCCGCGGCCCACAGCTGGGTCGCGCCGCGGTAGGACGGCAGGCGCTTCAGGCCGGACGTGACGACCCGGGCCAGCGGCACGTGCGGGCCGGGAGCGGCCGAGCGGACCGCCTCGTCCAGGCCGGCGCTGTCGCCGGTCAGGTAGACGCGGACGCCGACCAGGTCGGCCAGCACCTCGTCGGCCTGCATGCCGACGCGCAGGCCCGGCACCTGCGACAGCATCCGGGACACCGTGCTGGCGGCCACGTCGTACTGGGAGTTCAGGGTCTTGCGCAGCCAGGCCCGCTCTTCGGTCAGGCCACGGGCGGGCGGCACCGCGCATGCCCCCGGCACCGGCACCGGCTGCACCGCGACGGCACGGACGGCGACGACCTCCGGCTCCGCGACG
>NZ_KK037166.1:9064274-9095582 GCF_000568255.1 Kutzneria sp. 744 | reverse complement strand
GCACCGGCACGTGGTGGCTGTTGGCGACGAGCACGGCGGCCGGCAGCGCGCGGAACATCCGGCGCATGGCCGGATCCATGGTGGCCAGGATCTCGTCGGCCAGCGCCTGCATCCGGTCGGTGAGGTGCCGCGAGGAGGTGTCGAACACGACGGCGGCGAACCGGGAGTCGATGGGCGCTGTCCGCACGTGGTCGGCGTTCACCGGAGCGACCGGCGGCCGCAGCCACAGTCCGCTCTGGACGACCTCGACGACGGCGTCGCTGGCGTACCAGTAGACCCCGGGCGACAGCTCGGCGGCGCCGGGCATCGGGTTGTCGTGGGCGACCAGCTGCGGCGGCAGGATCCGGCCGGCGGCCGCGGCCCGCGGCAGGTACCGCAGCTCACGGGCGAAGGAGCGCCAGCCGAGGTTGCCCTCCGGCGACACGACGTGCAGCGTGCCCTCGACGGACGGCATGCCGGCGTAGAAGGTGACGGGCGCGCCGAGCTGGTCGGCCAGCGCCTGCCCGACGGAGGCGCGCAGCACCTCGACCGGGCCGTACTGGAGGAAGCGGACCTTGGCGCGGTGCTCGGGCGGCACGGAGTGGCAGAACCGGGCGATCTCGGCCATCGGCACCGGCCGCGAGTTCGGCGACCCGAGCACGACGATCAGCTCGTCGCGGTTGGGCACCAGGCCGGAGACCAGCAGCGCCCGCTGGTCGTCGGCAGACTCCAGCGGCCGGATCCACACGCCGGCCGGCAGCGGCTCGACCACGCTGATCGGGCCGGGCTGCCACACCTGCTCGGTGCCCGGGTAGGTCCAGTCCGGGACCGGGAAGCGGCGCGAGTCGTGCTGCGGCGCGCGGCCGCGACGGAAGCGCACCCAGCCGACGCCTTGCAACGCCGAGCTGAACAGCGCGCCGCCGGGGGCCATCACGACGTCGCCGTCGGGCACGAGAACCGGGCAGTTGAGCCGTTCCGCCAGCCACTGGGCGGTCATCACGGCGGCGTCGCGGGAATGCTTGCCCAGCACCAGCCGGTAGCCGCCACGGCGACGGCCGAGCAGCGCGGCGACGGCGTGCCACAGCTCGATCGGGCCGTCCGGCGGCACGTCCGCCACGACGACGGTGTGCTCGGGGTCGGCCGCGATCGTGCGGGCGAAGGCCAGCGCGCGAGGGTTGAGGTGACCCTCGATGTGCAGCAGCATCGCGTGTCCCGCGTCGACACACGCGACCTGCGGCATCGTCACGGAATCCGGCGTGCTGACCGCCCAGGTGCGCAGCCTCGTGCCCAGCGCCATGTCACTGCCCTCCTCGGGTGTTCGCCGCCAACACGGCCGGGCCCATCACCAGGTCGGGCCCGGACGGCATCGCGTCGAGCACCTCCTTGGGCATGCCGACCGCGGTGCCACCGATCTGGAGCGGGCCGAAGGCCTGCTGGGCGACCCGGAACTTCTCGCCGAGATCGGTGATCAGGTAGTACACACGCTTGTCCGACTGCTGCGGGGCCGGCTCGGCCACCGCGATCAGGCCACGGCCGGCCGGCACGTTCATGGTGATCCGGCCCGCGGACACCGCCAGCTGCTCGGTGACGAGGAACCCGGTGCTCACCGCGTCGCCGCTGGACTTCTGGCGCACGCACACCGCCGCGTTGTCCGCCGCGTACGTCTTGGACGTCACCATGTTCGGCATGCCCTGCAGCGTCGAGTTGTCCTTGGACTCGGGCAGCTCGGCCAGGCCGGCGGTGGTGATGTCGCGCGGCTGGTGCGCGCCGGGCTTGGCCTGCAGCAGCGCCAGCGCGGTGTCATTGACCGGGGCCACGCCGTCCTTGCGCAGCACGTAGGTCTGCTTCTCGCCGCCGACGCTGGTGTCCAGCAGGTCGCCGATCTTCGTGGGCAGCCCGTCGACCGAGGGGCCGGCCTGGCCGGCGCCCTCGACCACCGGCACGTCCAGGGTCTGGCCCTGGTGCAGCTGGTGGATCCACACGGTCGGCACCAGCGTCGGCGCGGTGTCGCCGAAACCCAGCGCCACCAACGCGTTGTGCGAGCCGATCGGGTAGATCGTGTTGCGCCACACCACATAGTTGATGTGGTCCTGGCCCTGCACGAGGAACTTGGCGTCGGCCGGCATCGGGGTGGCCGCCGTGTTCGGGTCCACGTCGACGCGCATGGACGGCTCGTCCGCGCCCGGGGCGGCGCACAGCGACCACTGCGGCGGCAGCATGTCCTGGGCGCGCGGCACCGAGTCCGGCGCGCCGGGGATGCCGACCGAGCGGCCGTGCGGCACGCCGACCAGTGAGTTGCGGGAGACCGGCGTGAACGTGCCGCTGACGTTGGTGCCGGCGAAGAACAGCATCGCCGACGCGGTGTTCAGGGTGGGGTAGAGCGTGCCGTTGATGTAGAGGTACCGGTTGCCGGTCTCCTTCTCCACCACGATCGCGCCGGGCTTCTTGTAGTCGTAGTTGCCGCCGGGGTTGATCAGGCCGTAGATGGCGAACCCGCCGCACAGCAGCACGGCCACCAGCACGCCCCACATCAGGCCCAGCGAGGAGCGGCGCAACGGCGGTTCGCCGCGGCCGGGGTCGCCGGTGGTGAGGGCGCTGGCCAACCGGGAGGTGACGAACTGGTACGCCTGGACGTGGTCGCGTCGACTCTGCATGCCTCAGCCCGCCAGTGCCCGGAAGAAGGCGTACGTGTCCAGCACGACCAGCAGCAGCGGCACCAGCGCGATGGCGGTCCACAGCTCGGCGATGTCCGCGACCTGGCCCCAGATCGGCAGCAGCCGGGTCTGCGGCAGCCGCCAGGCGCCGATCACCAGCATCGCCACGACCAGCAGCACGCCGACCAGAAGTCCGATGCGCCCCACCGGGGCCAGCGAGAAGGCGTACGCGATGACGACCGCGGTGATGATCAGGGCGCCGGCCCAGACGGTCGCACCGCGCTGCCACACCGACAGCAGGGACTTGGCCCGCAGCAGGCAGGCCAGCCCGAACACCAGCGGCAGCACCACGCTGATCCAGCCGTCCACGCCGATCAGCAGTGACGCTGTCCACCAGCGACAGCACGGACGACGCGACGATCACGGCGGTGAGGTAGCCGTCCGCCAGCGCGGACCGGCCGGCGATCAACGACGCCGGCGCGGGGTCGATGTCCTGCTGGAGCTCGTCAGTGGTGCGCGGGAGGGTCGGCACCCGCAGGCGGGCCAGCCGGGCGGCGACGCGGGCCCCGAGCGTGGCGAACAGGAACAGCGTCACCGCGACGATGCTGACCGCGCCGGGGGTGTCGGCCGAGGTGCCGGTCCGCAGCACCGAGCCGAGGATCGCACAGATGCCGAGCAGGCCGGCGGTTTTCGAAGAAGTTGATTCTCTGCATCCCACTAAGCGGCCGCTGCCGACATGTGTACACTCGGCTCGCTTGGAGACTGCAGCGGTGGAGTTTCGAATGGGCAAGGATGTCGCGCTCTCCCACCGTCGGAAACCCTTCTCAAAGGCCTATACTCGCAAAGAATCCACCCAGGAGAGTCCTACCATTCTTGATCAGGCCGGCGGCCGCGGCGAACGCGCAGGCGGCGATGCCGCCCACATAGGACAGCGCCTTGTCGTCGGAGACGGCGTGGATGGCGACCGTGCCGCCGCCGAGCGCCAGCACGATCACTCCGCAGTACAGCGCGAGCAGCCCGCCCGGGCCGCCGGCCAACAGCGTGGCCACGCCCAGCGCGGACGCCGCCAGCACGGCCAGGCCGATCATCGTGCGGCGGGTCGACTCCGGCCGCCAGCGGTCCGGCCGGGCGGCGATGGCGTCGCCGACGCCGTCCGCGAGGTCGTCGTAGGTCAGCTCCGGGATCGGGGCCTCGGCGGCGCGCAGGTAGAGCACGTCACCGTCGTGCAGCTCGGCCTGCTCCGGGGTGGCGTCCAGGTCCAGCGGCCGCTCGCCGAGGCGCTGGAGCACCCAGTCCCGGCCGGTGTCACTAGCAGCGGTTGACGTGTCGCGCACAAACAAAAGAAAACCAGCAGCCCGAACGTGGCGGCGCTGGGGATCGCCAGGTCGGCCCGGCCGTCCGGGCCGTGCACGGTGATCCGGCACAGGTCCGCGGGGCCGGATCCGCCCGTGCCCAGGGGAATCTGGTCGATCGAGGAGTCCGACACGGCCACCATCTGCCCGTGGGGCATGGCCGGGAACGACGCGTCGGCGCCGATCGCGTCCGTTGGCCTCATGCTGACGTCGCTCCTGTCGTGGATCCGTAGTGGTGAGACAAGCTCGGTTCGGTGTCGTGACGGGGTTTCGGCATCACGCCATCCCGGTCTGCAGGAGACGCACGTCACGCCGGGTGACCAGCTGGGCCCGGCCCGGCGGCAGCTGCCGCGGCTTGGCCTCGCCGAGGAACTTGCCCTCTTCCTTGGGATAACTGAGCAGCACCCCCGGGTTGCCCAGCTCCCACATGCGGCGCAGCAGCGGGTCCATCATCGCCCGCATCGCGCCGGAGGTGCTGCGGGCGATGACCACGTGCAGCCCGATGCTGGCGCCGTGGGCCAGCAGCGGGATCAGCGGCTGCATCGGGGACGCCATGCCGCCGCCGCTGACGAAGAGGTCGTAGTCGTCGATCAGCACGAACAGCTGCGGCCCGGTCCACCAGTCCCGCTTGGGCAGCCGGTCCGGGGTGATCTCCGGACCGGGCATCCGGCGGGTCATCGACACGCCGGCGTTCCCGATCAGGTCGGACAGCGCGTCCGGATCGACGGCGTAGCCGATCCGGTACGCCTCCGGCACCTCCTCGTGCAGCTCCCGCCGGGTGTCAGCCAGCAGGATGCGCGCCTCGGTCGGGCTGTAGCGGGCGATCACGTTGCGGGCGATCAGCCGCAGCATGTTGGTCTTGCCGGTCTCGGTGTCTCCGAACACCGACAGGTGCGGCGTCATGTCGAAGTCGTGCCACATCGGCGCCAGGCGCTGCTCGTCAAGGCCGATGCAGAACCGGGCGAACTGGGGCTCCGGCGCCGGCAGGTCGGCGATCGGCAGCTTGTTGGGCAGCAGCCGGACCTCGGGCGCGGCCTGGCCGGCCCAGAAGGTGGCGATCTCCTCGACGGCCGCCTTGGTGGCGGTGGTCAGGTCGTCGGTGGCCGACGAGCTGTCGATGCGCGGCAGGCCGGCCAGGAAGTGGAACTTGGCGCTGGTCAGGCCGCGGCCGGCCTGCTCGGGCACCCGGGCCGCCACCCGGGCGCCCAGCTCGGACTCCATCGGATCACCCAGCCGCAGCTCCAGCTTGGTGCCCAGCACGTCGCGCATGGCCGGCCGGATCTCCGACCAGCGGTTGGTGGCGACCACCACGTGCAGGCCGAAGGCCAGGCCGCGGGCGGCCAGCTCGGTGATGCGCGGCTCCAGGTCCTGGAAGTCGGACCGGATCGTGCCCCAGCCGTCGACGATCAGGAACACGTCGCCGTTGGGGTCGCTGATCTTGCCGGTGGTCCGGCCCTGCCGGTAGGCGACCATCGAGTCGATGCCCAGCTCGGTGAAGATCTGCTCGCGGCGCTCCAGCAGCTGCGCCAGTTCCTCGATGGTGCGCAGCACGCGGTCGCGCTCCAGCCGGGTGGCGATGGAGCCGACGTGCGGCAGGCCCGCCGTCGAGACCAGGCCGCCGCCGGCCAGGTCGAGGCAGTAGAACTGGACTTCCTCGGCGGTGTGGGTGAGGGCCAGCGACAGCACCAAGGTCCGCAGCAGCGTGGACTTGCCCGACTGCGGCGCGCCGACCAGTCCGATGTGGCCGTTGGCGCCGGACAGGTCGGCCACCAGCAGCTCGCGCAGCTGCTCGTACGGGCGGTCGACGATGCCCAGCGGCACCCGCAGCGACCGGGTGGCCGGGTGGTCCAGCGCGGCCATGCCGCGCACCGGGTCCGGCACGATGCCGGGCAGCAGCTGGTCCAGGCTCGGCGACTCGGACAGCGGCGGCAGCCACACCTGGCGGGCCGGCGGGCCCTGGTCGACGAGGCGGTCGATCAGGACGTCCATCAAGCTGTCCTCGCCGTCGCCGGCCGACTCCAGCTGGACCTCCTCGGTGGTCTTGGCCGGCGCGTCGTCCTCGGGACGGCGGATCCGGCCGGGCATCAGCCCGAACGGCGCGACCTCGCCGACCACCTTGGACTGCGCGGCCGGCGAGCTGTCCGGGGCGTCCGGGCACGGGCCGGACACGTAGGCCGCCTTGAACCGCACCAGGTTGGTGGTGTCGATCTTGAGGAAACCGTGGCCGGGCGCGGACGGCAGCTCGTAGGCGCTGGCCACGCCGATGACGCTGCGGGACTCCATGGCGGAGAAGGTGCGCAGCGCGATCCGGTAGGACAGGTGGCCCTCGACCCGGTGGATGCGGCCCTCGTCCAGGCGCTGCGAGGCCAGCAGCAGATGCACGCCGAGCGACCGGCCCAGCCGTCCGATCTGGACGAACAGGTCCATGAACTCCGGCTTGGACGACAGCAGCTCGGAGAACTCGTCGACGACCACGAACAGCACCGGGAACGGGGCCAGCTGCGCGCCGCCGGCGCGGGCCTTCTCGTAGTCGTACAGCGACGAGTAGCCGTGCTGGCGGAGGAACTCCTGGCGGCGGTTCATCTCGCCCTGCAGCGAGTCCTGCATGCGGTCGACCAGGGGCAGCTCGTCCTGCAGGTTGGTGATCACCGCCGAGGTGTGCGGCATCTTGTCCATGCCCATGAAGGTGGCGCCGCCCTTGAAGTCGACGAGCACCATGTTCAGCACTTCCGAGGAGTGCGTGGCCGCGAGGCCGATCACCAGCGTGCGCAGGAACTCCGACTTGCCGGAGCCGGTGGCGCCGATGAGCACGCCGTGCGGGCCCATGCCGCCCTGCGCCGACTCCTTGATGTCGAGCTCGACGACCTCGCCGTTCTCGGTGACGCCGACCGGCACCACCAGGCGGGCCCGCTGGTTGCGGCGGGGCCGCCACTGCTGCTGCACGTCGAAGCCGCGGGCGTCGCGGATGCCCAGCAGCGTGGTCAGGTCGAAGTTGCTCTCCAGCGGCTCGTCGATCAGGTCGACGGTGCCGCTGGTGCGCATCGGGGCCAGCAGCCGGGCCACGTTCTCCGCGCCGGCCACGCTCATCTGGTCCGCGTCGGCCTTGCCGGTGGAGTCGCCGGCCGGGAACTCGACCTGCTCGCCGGCCACGGTCAGGCGCAGCACGTCCGGGCCGCCGTGCATGCCGCCGGTGACGTCGAGCAGCACCACGTTGCGCAGGCCGGTGTCGAGCAGTCGGGAGTGCTCCGGGATGTGCACCCGGTGCGCCACCACGACATGGAACGGCTCGTTGGGGCCGGGCGGCACCGTGCGGTCGAAGTCGGGCCGGTCGGTGACCGATGCACCGAGCAGGTCCATCAGGGTGTCGTGGTCGCCAGACACCACGCGCACCGGGCCGGCCTCGTCACGAGCGGTCGCGTGGGAGATGTGCGGCAGCCACTTGCACCAGTCCCACTCGGCGCGGCCGGGCTCGTCGGTGAGGATCGAGATGCGCAGGTCGTCCGGGGAGTGCATGACGGCCAGCTGGCACAGCATGGCGCGGACGAGCGCGAGCACCGGGCCGGCCTCGCCGGCGAACTCGACGCTGGTGAAGCTGCGCAGGCCGACCGCGATGGGCAGTTCGGACACCGTGCGGTAGGCGCGGATGAAACGACGCAGCGCGATCGCCGTCAGCGGTTCGAGGTCCTCGATCGGGCGAGTGCGCGGCGGCACGAACTCCAGGGCGGCCCGCTGCGCGCCCAGGCCGATCCGGACCCGGCCGAAGTCCTCGTGGCTGGCGCGGCGCTCCCAGAGGCGCGGGCCGGACACCAGCGACCAAAGCGAGGAAGGCTCGGGATTGTCCCAGCGGGAGGCGGCGCGCTGGTCGTCGGCGGCGGCGCGGGCCTGGCCCCGCAGCTGCGCGAGATAGCGGAGGTAGTCGCGGCGCTCGGCGCGCATCTTGCGCTTGCGCTCCATGCCCTGGCGCCCCAACTGCGTGACGCTCATGCTGACCATGGAGACGCCCATCATCCCGGACATCATGTACACGGTCGGGGAGCTGCCGGCGATCGAGAACATCATCACCATCGCCGCGCTGCCCAGGCCCATCGGCAGGTACACCATGGCCGAGCCGAAGTCGAGGCTGGCCGGCTCGCCGAGCACGGGGGGCTCGGCCAGCTCCACCTCTCCGGTCGGCAGGGCGGGACCGGCGACGCGCTGCGATCGTTTGACGATCACGATGCTCATCAGTCTGGCTCCAGGGCTAGCGGCGGCAAGCTCGTCAAATGCTATGTGAGGCTTTAGGACACTGTTGTACTACTGGCACCTACGGCAACCGATGAGTGCCCTAAGTTCCCTACACGGCGACCGTCACAGTAGTGACCGATCCACAGGTCTCCCTTACCGGGTAGCACAAAGCCGAAGGCGGGACGAAACTTTCGAACGGTTCTTCACCGCAGCGAAAACGCGCGTCAGAAGAACTTCACAACAATGTCGTACCGTTTCCGTTACGTAGTTTTTCCGCTCTTCGACTTCGCATGCTTCCCACACGGCCGAGCGACAAAACCGGTTCGCCCTTGTGACCTGCTTCACACTCGTGCGAGTGGTTCGCTTGTCACCCGGGCGTGCGGTAACCGTTGTGCACCCACGGCCGGCCCTCCTCGACTGCGCAGCAGGTCCATAGTGGACGGAGGCCGGGCGCCGCGCCACACATCGGCACGCACCGCCAGTTCCTATGGGCTCGACGGCGGCCGTGGCGCGACCGGCCCGCGATCCTGCCCGCGAATCCGACCAGCGCTGCACGTTCGTTCACGTTCTTGATCCGGACTTGATGGAAGCGCTCTCCTCTCGATCCGGCTCCAACCATGCCCAAGGTCTATCAACGGCATCTCCACGAGTTCTCCACGGCTGTCCAGGCGCGCGCCAATCCCCAGGTCGAGGGCCATTTCCCGATGTCCGGGCCGCTGCGCGCCCGCACCTGCGGGCGGCTGCGTGGCGAGCAGAATCGCCACGAGCGTGGCGCCGGTGACACCCGCGGGAGACCCCCTCACGGCGGCCGAGTGAAGGGTGGCACCCGTCCGGCGGTCCCGGACCGAACCACGCGCGGCCTGTCATGGACCTCATGACCGAGATCACCCTTTTGCGTGACATCGCCCATGGCGGCCGGATCGCCCAGCCGGCCCGGATCGCCGCCCGGCTGGCCGCCTTCGTCGGGACCGCCCGCACCAGCGCGCACCTGGCCGTCTACGACTTCCGCCTCGGCGACGAACTGGCCGAGCCGGTCGTGGCGGCGCTGACCGAGGCCGCCGCCAACGGCGTCGACGTGCGAATCGCCTATGACGCAAGCAAACCCGCTACCGGTTTCGCGAAGCTCGGCGCCGACCCGGCACCGCCCGGCACGGCCCAATGGCTTCATTCCAGGCTCGGCGAGAGCAAGGTCGGGCTGAGACCCGTCACCACTCCGTCCGGACAGCTGATGCACGACAAGTACGTCGTCGTGGACGGCCGGCGGGTGTGGACCGGTTCGACGAACTTCACCGACGACGCCTGGACCCGTCAGGAGAACAATGTCGTGCGGATCAACTCCACCGCGCTGGGCGCCGCCTTCGAGCGGGATTTCGAGCAGTTGTGGGAGTCCGGCGACATCCGGCGCACCGGCCTCGGCGACCGCGGCACGATCACCGTCGGCTCGGCGGCCGTCTCCTGGTCGTTCGCGCCCGGCGAGGGCCCGGCGATGGACTCCGACCTGGTGGCGATGGTGAGCGGCGTTCGCAACCGACTCGTGATCGCCTCGATGGTGGTCACCTCGCACGCCCTGTTGTCCGCCCTGGCCAGGGCGGTCGACGCCGGCGTGGGCCTGAGCGGCATGTTCGACGCCGGGCAGATGGGGCCCATCGCCCGCGCGTGGGCCAGGAGCAGGTCGGCGGCATCGGCGCAGGCGCTGGCCGACTGGACCACGGTGTCGGCTCGTCTCGTGGGCAAGAAGTCCACGCCCTACACGCCGACCGGCGTGCACGACTTCATGCACCTCAAGGTGTTGGTCTGCGACGACACCGTGGCCACCGGCTCGTACAACTTCAGCGCCAACGCCGAGGCCAACGCCGAGAACCAGTTGCGCATCACCGCCCCCGCGATCGCCGACAAGTACGCCGCCTTCGTCGCCACCCTGGTCAGGGCCTACGGCAGAGCCTGACCGCGGCCGGCCGTATCGTGGCCGCGTGGACAGCGACCAGATCCAGCGACGGCCTCTCGACCCGACGCTCGTCCGGGACGAGATCGACGCCCGGGCGGCGATGCGGGCCGGCGACTTCTCGCACTGGGCGCGGGCCGGCGAGCACGTCATCCGCGAGGAGCACCACAACTTCCCCGAGCGGCTGTTCCTGTTCCGCCTCGGCGACGTCTGGCACGTCGGCTCCAAGACGATCTCCGACCTCGTCGTCGAGCACGGCCTGCCCGGCCTGTTCTGCAGCCGCGTCCACTGGCACAACGTGCTCGGCCCGCTGACCTCGGTGCGCACCTCCGACGCCGACGTCCGGGTCAGCTTCCGGCCGCTGGACGAGGCCGGCCGCCGGGCCGCCTTCGACGCCATCACGCCGGAAACCGAGCTGACCCACCCCTTCGCCCGGCACCGCGAGCCGGGTCAGGAAGTCGTCGCCGAGGCCTGGGAGGTCAACGACCACGAGGCCGCCCTGCTCAACCTCGGCGAGGAACACATCCGCCGGTACACGCTGGAGCGGTTCGGCCCGCGCTTCGCCGACCTGGACACGGATGTCGTCGCCTACGATCCGGCCTGCTCCACCGGCCGCTTCCTGGCCGACTTCGCGAGCCTGAACCCGGCGCGGATCCGCACGGTCGGCCAGGACCTCAGCCAGGAGATGGTGGACTACGCCGCCGCCCACCTGGAGCGGGTCCACGTCGGGGACGCCCTGGAACCGGCGGTCCCGCCGCTGAGCGTGGACATCGTGTTCGTGCGGTTCCTCAACAACGAGGTCGTCTCCACCGCCCAGGCCCGCCAGATCCTGCCGCGGCTGGCCTTCTGCCTGAAGCCCGGCGGCACCATGGTCCTGCTCGGCCACAGCCCACTCCTGGTGGACGCCATCGACCTCGTCGGAGCTGGCATGACCGTGACGCAGACCGTGGCCCGCCAGGACGACCACGTCTTCCAGTACTACGTCTGCGAAACGAGGCGCCTCCGCTCAGCCTGACCCGCCGGGGTTCGGGGACTGCGCCGCCACCGCTGCTACCGCCTCACCCCGGCCGGCCTCACCCCGGCCCTGGGCCCCGGCCAGGCTCGCCCAGCAGCCCCGGCAGGTCGACGACGACCCGGGTCAGGCTGAAGCCGTCCGGCGGCACGCCCTTTGGGGAGCTGATCCAGTTGCCGCGGTCGCGCACCCGGAAGGTCTGGTCCCCCACCAGCAACAGCGAGACGTAGCAGCCGTAGTCGATGGCGAAGCCGTCGTAGAGCCGGCCGGGCTGGTGCGGGTCGACGATGCCGCGCCGGAGCAGGTGCAGCAGGCGGGCGTCGTAGAGCTCGTCGATGGTCTCGTACGCGGCGTAGCCGAGCTGGTCCAGCACGAACGTCCGGGACCGCCGGACGCCGACGATCTCGTCGACCAGCAGTTGCAGCGTCCGCCGGGCCGGCTCGTTGACGGTGAGGGCGTTCTGCTTGTCCCGCAGGAACCAGTCCTTGGCGGCGTTGCGGACCTCGGCGATGCCGATCGGCTCGGCGTTGGCGTGCTGGGCGGCCAGCGCGGCGATGTTGATGGCGTCGCGGGGCACGCCCTCGGCCGCCCGGACCAGCTCGCCGAAGGCCCCGCGTCGGAACGCCTCGTCGACGAAGGCGGTGGCGTCGACCGGCGGCTCCCGGACCATGGTGGCCAGCTTCGGCCCGGCGTGGTTGTAGAACAGCTGGCCGAAGAACTCCTGGGCCCGGTTCTGGGTGTGGTCGAAGATCATGAAGTCGTCCAGGCTGACCGCCGAGGCGGCGTCCGAGCCGACCTCGATACCCAGGTAGTCGCCGCCGCTGGGCAGGAAGAACCGGGACCGGCGCTCGATCGCCGCGATCTTGACGCTGACCCCCGGCACCGGCAGCACGCTGCGCCGCAGCAGGTCGGCCAGCAGCGGCTGGAGCTCCAACGGCAGGCTGCTCCACTCGTCCAGCAGCAGCCACAACCGACTGGGGCGCAAGGCTTTTGTCACCGCCCGGAGCGCCCGGCCGAGCGGCCCGAACAGCACGTGGTGCCGCTCCACGCCGGTCCGCAGCAGCCGGCTCTCGGCCCGCGCGGTCCGGCGTTGCCCGGCGGAGAACCGCAGGCCCGGCTTCATGGAGGCGAACAGCTCGACCGCCGCGCCGGCGCTTTCCTTCTCCCCCGACCGGGTTTCCGCCTCCACCTCGCCGACGACCTCCACCGCCGTGGAGGCGTCGACGAGCGCGTCCATCGCCGCCAGCAGGGCGTCCGGATCGGCGATATCCCGTTCCATGGCAACGGAAAGCAGCTCCTCGTGGATCGCCTCCATGGTGTCGACGAGCAGGTGCGTGCCGCGCGTCGACGGCGTCAGCGTGCTGTCGGCGTACAGGCCGCCGGCGGAGCCGATCGTGCGCAGGTCCACGTACACCGGCACGTCGCCGGTCCGCTCCACCAGGTCGCTCAGGTACAGCAACGCGTGCGTCTTGCCCGTTCCCCGGCGCCCGTACAGGATCTGGTGGTCCTCGGAGTTCAGCATCGCCGAGAACGACCCGGCCGCCACGTATGTCGTGGCCAGCGTGTAGCGGTCGGTGCTCTCGGCGCGGCGCGGGATGCGCATCAGGGCCTGGTTGACGTGCCGCTGCCGCCTGTCCGTCATGGTGGCCAAGCGTGCCCGCCACGCCGTGACCACACATCGGCTACAAGGGTGGCGCGTTGGGCGATACGTTGCTGCTCATGGCGGAATCCGATGAGCAGTACGACGCGCTCGGCCAAACCTACGAGCGGGCCAAGCACATCCCGACCGGCCTGGCCGAGCAGGCGACGTTCATGGCCGCGCTGCCGGACCTCGCCGGCAAGTCGGTGCTGGACGTCGCCTGCGGCACCGGCTTCTACCCACGCCGGTTCGTCGACCTCGGGGCGTCGCGGGTGATCGGCGTCGACTCGTCGGAGGAGATGGTGGCGTACGCGAACTACGTGGAGCGCAGGGAACCCCGCGGCATCTCGTACCGCAAGGAGGACGCCGCCACACTGCCGGTGCTGGGCCGCTTCGACGTCGTGACGGCGGTGTGGCTGCTCGGCTACGCCGACGATCCCGCCGCGCTGGACCGCATGGCCGCCAACCTCGCGGCGAACCTCGCGCCCGGCGGCGATCTGGTGGTGGTCGTGCCCAATCCGGACGCCGACTTCGCCGTGCTGGCCGGACCGTACGGCCGCTACGGCTACCAGGTCATCCGCACCGGCTCGGAGACGATTCGGACTCCGGTGTCCGTGCGGGTGCTGGACGAGCCGGCGTTCGCCTTCGACTCCTTCTACTGGCCCGTCGGCGCCTTCGACGGCGCGCTGCGCCGGGCCGGGCTCGTCGAGATCACCCGCGCGCCGACGGTCCCGCCGGCCGACGACCGCGGCGCGGAGTTCTGGGCGGATCTGCTGCGCAGCCCCAGCTTCGCCGTATTCACCGCGAAGTCCGAATAGCCGACACGCCACCGGCCGGAAACCGCTGATGCGGTTTCCGGGCGGGGCTGCTCTCGGCTACGCCCGGGCGTAGGTCATGCAGTTCGTCGCGTTGCCGCCCTCGCCCGGCGCCACCCGCACGCCGCCCGGCGCGGTGCATTCCAGGTCGCGGTTGTGCGTGCAGTCTCCGCGTGAACAGGCCCCGACCTGGGCAACCGCCATCGGCAGGCCGCCCTTGCGGGCCAGCGGAATGAACGTCGCGCAGTCGGCGTGGCCGTTCTCGCCGCTGACGGTGATCGCGAAGGCGTGGCAGCCGTCGTGGTTGTACGAGCACCCTGTGACGGTGCATTCGCTGACGGCGGGCATCGCGGTGGCGGTCATGAGCACTCCTCATGGAGTTGGTTCGGCGAATCCGACCGTGCCAGCGAATACCCGTGATCGCAACCCGAAAACAATTAGGCGAGCCTTAGCTAAATGTGAGAAAGAATGCGCAATGACACCCCGGGTAGCGTGACCGTGCCGGATGACCTGCCGCCGACGGCGCGGACCGGTCCGAAGTGGACGCTTTCGCGGCGGAGATGGCGTTCAAGGGCTACTACCGCGCACTGGTCGCCGCCCGCCTGCGGCACGCCGCCGCACGCCTGGCGGGGGCAGCCGGTGCGGCCACCCCCGTCAGAGCGGTCAGAGCTGAATGCCGAGCAGCGCGTCCACGGCCGTGCGGATCAGACCCGGGGCCTCGGTGTCGCTGCCGCCGTGGGTCAGCGCCTGCGCGACCCAGGCGTCAACGGCGGCAATGGCCTTCGGCGTGTCCAGGTCGTCGGACAGGTGATCCCGCAGCCGGGCCACGGTGTCGGTGGCGTCCTGCGCCGACGTCAGCGCCACCGCCTCCCGCCAGCGGGCCAGGCGTGCCTCGGCGTCGGACAGCAGGTCGGACGTCCAGGCCCGGTCCTGGCGGTAGTGCCCGGCGAACAGGGCCAGCCGGACCGCACCCGGATCCACGTTGTCGGCCCGCAGCCGGGACACGAACACGAGGTTGCCACGGGACTTGGACATCTTCTCGCCGTCCAGCCCGATCATGCCGGCGTGCGCGTAGTGCCGGGCGAACGGGTGCTTGCCGGTGAGGGCCTCCGCGTGCGCCGCGCTGAACTCGTGGTGCGGGAACACCAGGTCCGAACCGCCGCCCTGGACGTCGAAGCCGTCGCCCAGCCGGTTCAGCGCGATGGCGCTGCACTCGATGTGCCAGCCCGGACGGCCCGCGCCCAGCTCCGACTCCCACGACGGCTCGCCGGGGCGGGCCATGCGCCACAACAGCGCGTCGAGCGGATCCCGCTTGCCGACCCGGTCCGGGTCGCCGCCGCGCTCGGCGAAGAAACCCAGCATGGTCGGGACGTCGTAGTTCGACTCGTACCCGAAGTGCCCGGAGGCGTTGCGGTCGAAGTAGACGTCCGGGTACTCGGCGTCGTCGGCCCGGTAGGCCGCGCCGCTGGCCAGCAGCTTGCCGATGACCTCGACGATCTCCGGGATGGCCTCCACCGCGCCGACGAACTCCCGCGGCGGCAGCACCCGCAGCGCCACCATGTCCTCGCGGAACAGGGCCGTCTCCCGCATGCCCAGCACGACCCAGTCGTCCTGGTCGCGCTGCGCCCGCTCCAGCAGCGGGTCGTCGATGTCGGTCACGTTCTGCACGTAGTGCACCTGGTGCCCGTTGTCCAACCACTGCCGCTGCACCAGGTCGAAGGCCAGGTACGTGGCGGCGTGGCCGAGGTGTGTCGCGTCGTACGGGGTGATCCCGCAGACGTAGATGGTCGCCGTCTCGCCGGGGGCGGTCGGCCGGACCTGCGCGGTCGAGGTGTCGAACAGCCGCAGGGGCCGGGGCGTGCCGGGGACCCGGGGTACCGGGACTGAGGACCAGGTCTGCATGACACCGACACTAACTTGGGCGCCGGTGTGGGACAGCACTCCCCGTCCGACCGGCCGATTCACCCGTCCACGATCTGGGACGCGACCCGGTAGACCTGGGCCTGGGAATTCCGGTACACCAACTTGAGGCCCTTGACCTGGTCGAGGCCGGTCAGGCCGGGCGAGTGGCCAGCGGTCGAGCCGGTGATCGAGCCGTCGGACAGGAAGACGTACTCGATGTGCAGGTCCCGCACCGCGGCCCGCACGGCGGGGTCGGTGTCGAGGCGGTTGAAGCTCTGGAACAGGTGCAGCCGCTGCGGGCCGACGGCCTCGGCGTCGTTGGGGAAGATCGGGGCGTGCCCGAACACCGGGTGCACGTCGGCCAGGGCCCACATCCAGGGGGAACCGTCGTACGGGTCGTTCATCACCATCGACCCGGCCGGGGCCAGCTTCGCCAGCTCCAGCATCGCGTTCCGCTCGGTGTGCGTGACCACCGGGCCGTCCGGGAACGCCACGGCGAGCCGTTCGGTGTTGCGGTTGAGGTAGAGGCCCTTGGTGGCGATGATCACCAGCAGCGCCACCAGCGACACCACCACGACCGACGGCAGCCTCGGCACCAGCCGTGACAGCAGGTTGGCCACCGTGACCAGGCCTACCGCGGCCAGCACGACCAGGCCCATGGCGCCGATCGCGTACAGGCGCCAGGAGTCGTTCCACCACGGCCGCGTGATCGCCTGCACCCAGGCCGCGCCGGAGGTCGCGTCGAGCACGAACAGCAGGCCGAACACCGCTCCGGCGACCAGCCACCACGTGAGCTTTGCCATGCCGCGCACCAGGAACAGGCCGACGAGCCCGGCGGCGCACAGCACTGTCAGCCACACCGCCGGCAGGCCCGTCGACCGGCTGCCGGTGGCGAACTGCGTGGCCGCTGCGGCGGCGTTGAGCCCTGGCGTCCACGTGACGGCCGCGCCGCCCGTCGCGGTGAGCACGCCGAGGACCTGGAAGATCCCCGTGACGCCACCGACCACCGCCACCAACAGCAGCGTGCGCAGGTCGGTCATGGGCACCTTGCGGGCCGAGATCCAGCGCTGGGCCAGGAAGAGCGCGGCCGGGATGGCCGCGGCGATGGTGATGCTGGGGTGCACGGCGGTCAGGCCCACGCCGGCCAGGGCGGTGGCGATGACCGAGCCGGTGGTGGGCGTGGTCAGGACCCTCGACAGCAGCGCCAGGAAGGCCGGGCTGAGTGCCACGCCCGCGGTGAACGGGAACAGCGGGCCCCAGGTGAGCGTGTCATACGGGAATTGCGTGAACGCGCAGGCCAAAAGGCCCGCGGCGGCCGCGAGGCCGGGCCTTTTGGTGACCTCGACCACCATCACGGAAATCGACAGACTGAACAGTCCGATCTGAAATCCGTTGCTCACGTCGAGCACCTGCGGTATCGACCAGCCGCCGATCTGCGCCACCGTCGCGTCCAGCACGTGATAGGCGTTCGGATAGAAGAAGCTGGCACTTCCGGTCGAATTGATCGCCGCGAGCGCCGCCGGCGACGAGTTTCCGGTGTCGGCGATGAACCGCACGGCGTTGGCGTGGAACTCGGCGTCCCACCACTGCGGAATGGCCGTGAAGCCGCTCGCCCGCAGCATCGCCAGCAGGCCGACTCCCGTCGCCGCGACCACCGCCCCGGCCACCATCCAGTGCCGTGACCTGGGCCAATATAGCGCTACCCGCTCCTCCGGCCGGTTGATCAGCCGGCGGACGCCGTAGACCACGGCCGCGCACAGCGCACTCGCCGCGAACAACGTGAGAGCATTCCAGCGAATGCCCATAATCGGTGCCAGCGGTCCGACAATTCCGATCACGCCATAGGTCAGCACCGGCGACGCCCCGGCCAGCAGCCAGCCGCGAATTCCCGTCGCGAATCCGATGATGAAACCCGGCACGATGACGACCAGCAGATAGACCGCGGCCGTCATCGCGACGGCGAACGCCGCCCCGATCATGTATTTCCCCCAGCATCCAGGGCCCACGCCGGCATTCCCCCGGCCGACGCACGCCTCTTACGCGATGTACGTCCACAGGACGGCCCCGGCGAATTGTTCGTTGTCCTGCGACCCGGGTCGTTATCGACCCGAGACCATCCAGCTGGTAGAACCGCACACCGTGACGACTCGAGTGGACGCCGTCGGCGACTTCGATCTGCCGGTGTGGTTACCGGCCGGCGGGCAGGGCCCCGCAATCGTGCTGGTCCAGGAGATCTTCGGCCTGGACGACTACCTGCGCTCCGTGGCCGCCGACCTGGCCGCCGCCGGCTTCGTGGTCGGCGTGCCCGACCTGTTCTGGCGCACCGACCCCGGCTGGTCCTCCGGCCACGACGAGGCCGGCCTCACCGCCTCCATGGCCGTCGCCGCCGAGTTCGACCCCGCCCTCGGCGTCTCCGACGTCGCCGCCAGCCTTGCCCACCTGCGCTCCCTCCCCGAGGTCACCGGCAAGGCCGGCGCCCTCGGCTTCTGCCTCGGCGGCTCCCTCGCCTACTCCCTCGCCGCCACCGCCTCCCCCTCCCCCGACGCCGTCGTCTCCTTCTACGGCTCCACCGTCCCCGCCCAGCTCGACCTCCTGGACCGCATCACCTGCCCCCTCCAGTTCCACTTCGGCGGCCAGGACCCCTACATCCCCCGCTCCGACATCGCCACCGTCGAGGCCGCCGTCGCCGCCCGCCCCAACGTAGAGATCCACATCCAGGAACAGGCCGGCCACGCCTTCCACAACCACGCCGCCCCCCTGTTCCACAACCCCACCGCCGCCGCCGCGGCCTGGCAGCTGGCCACCGCCTTCCTCGCCACCCACCTCCACTAGGCACAGCAGGAAGGAAGGACAAGCGCGGGCCGGACCAGCACCTCCGCCGTGCTGGCCCGCCAAGCCAGGCGAAAAGCGCCGCAAACCAGCGCGTGGGGCCCACCAAGGAACGGGCCCGTCAAGCCCGGCGGGACGGAGAGGGCCCGCCAGCTCAGGTGAGTGGAGCCGCCAGGCCCGGCGAGAACGACATGGCCCGCCGGGCCCGGTGAGCGGAGTCTCTAAGCCCGGCGAGAACGCGAGTCCCGTTCTCGGGTTGGCGAGGCCCGTCCTCAGGCCACCAGGCCGCACAACCGACCGCCGCCACAGGCCTGAGGGCGGGACTCGGCGCGGTACCCGAGAGCGGGACTCGCGCAACAACGGAACCTGCACCATGCCTGCCCGGCAGCGGGACTCGCGCCACTCCCTAACCCGCGCCATGCTTGTCCGGGAGGGAGGGACCGACTGTGGCCAGCATCGGTGACGTAGTCGCCCGATTCCGCGCGGTCCTCACCTCATGTGGCAGGGGTACGGCGAGGCTCCGTGATGCCCGTCAAGAACTCAGAAGCTCGCTGGACACCCTCACGCAGGTCATGGCCGGGGCAGGCGACGACGAATCGATCAGGCTTCTCGTACACGCCCTTGCTGCCGTCGACGCCGCCCGCGATGCCGTCCTGGCCGCCGCGGACGGCGTCCAACGTGAGGTGAGCCGGCTCGATCCGCACGCATCCACCAGCAACGCGACCACGAGCGGCGCAGACACGGCCCCGGCCGGCTGGGCGCAGACACCAGTACCCCCGGCAAGCCACCACAGCCGCCCATCGACCGAACTGATCCAACAGCTTCGCGATGAGCTGCCGCCGCCTGTCGTCAGAGGTTCCGGGCAGAAGACACACGGCCGGTGGGTCACGCCGGACGGCACCGCACAACCACTGATCAGCGGCCGCGACGAGTTGACCGAGCAGGTCAACGACGTTCTACGGCGGATGGGATGCCCGACCCTGCCGGTAGTGGCGTCGGCGGACGTGGAACTGAAGTTGGCCACGCTCATGCGTGAGCAGGGCAGGACCAACCCCGACATGCGCCATCTCACCGTCGTGATAAATCATCGACCATGCAGAGGTCGTCTGGGCTGCGAGGGGCTGCTGCCGGCCGTGTTGCCCGAGGGCTACACGTTGACCGTCCATGCTCCGAACTATCAGAAACGGTTCACCGGAGGTGCGAAGCCGTGGTGGCGCTAGAAGCGTGGTACGACCCGGATGACGACGACCCGATCCGCATCACCAGCGCCGCCGACGCAGACGCTCTGTTGGACCGCATGGCCGCCGACGGCGCGGGGTTCGCGGTTCCGCCCCTCGCGGAGCTGTCCCGCCACGACGACGAGTGGGCGGTGGCCTACGTGGGCGTCAACGTCGCGACCGGGCGCGGGATCATGACTCACTCCGACGCCACCGGTTCGGCGATGACCATCGGGGGCGACGCCGCAGGAGCGGTGGCGTACGACTACATGGGGAACGTCCGCGAGCTGCCCGGCAGCGCCGAGATACCTCTGGCCGATCTCCGGCGGGCCGCCACCGGTTCGGCGATGACCATCGGGGGCGACGCCGCAGGAGCGGTGAAAGAAAGAAAAAAATGGGGAACGTCCCCCCACCTAACACGGCAGCGCCGAGATACCTCTGGCCGATCTCCGGCGGGCGGTAGAAAGAGTTCGTCACAAACACACAAGTGCCCGGCCGACGTCGGTCGGCTGGCGGCCGCCGAGCAGTAGCGCGGGCGCGGAAAAACAAAGCATCATGCTTGCCCGAGAGCGGGACTCGCGGGTTGACGGAAACCCGGTTGCCTGGGTGGGCGATGATGCCTCTGTGGAACCTCTCGACGAAGCAACGATCCGCGCGTCCTTTGTGAACTGTTCGAAGGGGGAGGCGCGGCGGCTGAGCATGCCGGGGCGGCTGGGCGAGGTGGGGTGGGCGGATCTGGACTTCCTGGGGTGGCGGGATCCGAAGGCGCCGGCGAACGCGTATCTGGTGCTGCCCCGGTACGGCGAGGTGGTGGGCCTGGCGATGAGGGCGGCGGCGCCGCACAAGAGCCAGCTGAAGCGGTCGCTGTGCGCGCTGTGCCAGACGACGCATGCCGCGGCGGACGTGTCGCTGTTCGCGGCCAGGAGGATCGGCCAGGCGGGCAAGCTGGGCAACACGGTGGGCACGTACATCTGCGCGGATCTGGCCTGCAGCCTGTACATCAGGGGCAAGCGCAAGCCGTCGACGCCGACCCCCCGGGTCTCGTCCACTGTGGACGACGAGGTGGCCAGGACCATGGCCAGCCTGAACAAGTTCGTGGACGAGGTGCTGACGGACAACGCCTGAGTCCCCTTGCGACAAGTGGATCAAGGGCTTCAGCGCACGGTCAGCCCCCGCGGTTAAGGTCCCGCGCGTGGAGACGATCGACGACTTCGGCACGGTGCTGAGCACCCACCGCGTGAACAACAAGCGACGCCTGGTGACGGGCTTCGCGGCACTGGCCGTCGGGGCCCTCTTCGGCGTGCCGGGTGTGCTCCTGCTGATCACCGTGGACGACACGGTCAGCTACGCGGCCAACCGCACGATCGGCGTCGCGGTCGGCATCGGCCTGGTCGGGCTGGTGATCGCGGCGATGTCGCTGAGCCGGGCGATCCGGGGCGGCGCGGACGAGTACTTCGAGGTGCGCGAGCACGGCATCGTGCACGCCACGGCCCGGCAGGTCCGAGGCTGGACGTGGGACAGCATCAGCGACGTGGTGATCAGTCGCCCGGTGCGGGAGACGCGGCTGTCCCGGGGACTGGGCAACGGGCGGAGCCTGGTGTCCTTCGATGACGGCAACAAGGCCCGGTTCGACGGCACGGCGGCCGACCGGGAGGCGCTGGAGGCGGCGATCCGGGCGCGCTTCCCCGGTGTGGTCCGCAGCGACCGCCTGGACGTCCTGCGCAGGCTCGGCGCGTGGTGGCTGGCGTTCGCGGCGGTGTTCCTCGCGGCCGGCATCTGGATGGTCGTCACGATCGCCGGCTCGAAGTCCGAGCAGATCGTGGACAACGGCAGCGGCAGCACGGCGATCGAGATCTCGACGGTCAGCGACGCCGGCTACGCGTGGCTCGCGGTGGGCCTGGTGGTGTGCCTGGCCGGCCTGATCACCAGCCTCGTCCTCTACTCCGCGTCCCGACGTTGACGCCGGACCGCCTGACACCCGACGACGGGCATCAGGCGGTCACAACCTCACCGCTGGCGGCGGTTGCGGAGGTAGTCGCTGACCACGGCGGCGCCGAGGCCGTCGAGGTCGGGCGCGATCACCCGGCCGCCGCTGCGGCGGGCGATCACGTCGACGAAGTGCTCCAGCCGAGGGTCGTCGCCGAGCCGGAACACGCTGACGGACGCGCCCAGCTTGGCCAGTGCGTCGACTTCGACCAGGGTCTTGCCCAGGGTCCGCTGCATGGGCGGATAGTTGAACACCGCCTCGCCGTCGGACTCCAGGTGCGCGGTCGGCTCGCCGTCGGTGACGACGAGCACCACCGGCTGCGCGTCGGGGTGCCGCCGCACGTGCCGGCCGGCCAGCAGCAGCGCGTGGTGCAGGTTGGTGCCCTGCTCCCAGGCGCCCTCCAGCGCGGTCAGCTCGCCGATGTCCACAGTGGACGCGTGCCGCCCGAAGGTGATGAGCTGCAACGCATCCGTGCGGAACCGGGTGGTGATCAGCTGGTGCAGGGCCAGCGCGGTGCGCTTCATCGGCAGCCACCGGCCGTCCTGCACCATCGACCACGACGTGTCCACGCACAGCGCGACCGCGGCCCGGGCCCGCTGCTCGGTCTCCCCGATCTCGACGTCCTCGACGGCCAGCCGGACCCGGCCGCCGCCCGAGGAAGCCGTGCGCAGCACCGCATTCCGCACGGTTCGGGACACGTCCCACGGCTCGGTGTCGCCGAACTCCCAGGCCCGCGTGGACCCCGTCGGCTCGCCGGCCGCGCCCGCCTTGTCGCTGTCCCGCTCGCCACGGCCCCTCATCTGGTCGACGACCTGACGCAGCGCCGTCTCCCCGAGCCGCCGCAATGCCTTGGGCGTCAAGCGAAGGCTGCCGTCGGCGGCCCGCTCCAGCAGGCCCTGCTGCTTCAGCTCACGCTCCAGTTGGGACAGTCGCCGGGCGTCGACGCCCGCCTCCTGCCCGAGCTGACGCACCAGCGCCTCGGCGTCGATGTCCTCCAGCGAGGCGCCCGGGTAGGACTGCGCCAGCTGTTCGGCCAACGCGTCCAGCTCGGCCAGGTCCTGCATGGCCTGGGCGCCCTCGCCCAGCCCCATCGGGTTCTTGCCGCGGAAGCGGGCCGAGCCGGTCCAGTCCTCCCCCGGCCGCAGCTGCTGGAGGTGGGCGTCGAGCAGGTCGAGCTGCGCCCCGAGGCTCGGGTCGCCGAACGCCTGTTGGCCCAGTTGAGCCAACTCCGCCCGCTGCTCGTCGGTCATCGAGTTCAGCATCCGCTGCGCCGCCGCCGACCGCTGCGCCAGCAGGTCGGCCAGTTCGTCGGTGTTCTGCGGGTTCTCCGGGAAGAACTCGCCGTGCTTGCGCATGAACTCCTGGAACTGCTCGGTGGTGTCGTGGCCCGCCGAGTGCGCCGACAGCAACGAGTTCAGATCGGCCAGCATGTCCCTGATCCGCGCCACGTCCTGCGGCGTGGCATTTTCCATGGCCTGCTTCATGCCCTGGAAGCGCTGTTCCAGCATCTCCCGGCCGAGCAGGTCCTGGATCTTCTGGAACGACTCGCGGGCCTCGGAGGACTGCCAGTCGTAGTTGGACAGCTCCGTGACCTGCGCGGCGGTGCCGGGCGGCAGCGCGTCGAGCTGCGCCTCCCGGAACCGCGCGTCGTCGGACGGGTTCGGGAACAGCTCCCGCCGCTCGGCCGTGAGGGCCTCGTTCAGCAGCTGCTGCACCTCACGCATGGTGCCGTCGAGGTTGTTGCGGCGCTGGATCTGCGCGCGCCGCTCCCACACCCGGCGGGTCAGGTCGTCGAGGCCCTGCGTGCCCTGCACGCCCCTGCGCATCAGCTCACGCAGCGCGGCCTGCGGCGACGAGCCCTCCATCACCTCTCGCCCCAGCTCGTCCAGCGCCGCCCGCAGATCCGGCGGCGGGGCGAGTGGATCCGCACCACCGAGCCACTCGTGGTAGCGGTAACGCCGTGCCGGGGTCGCCATCAGCCGTAGACCGTGGTCTCGTCGTCGGCGTCCTTGCCCAGCTGACGGCTCAGGTAGAGGTACTCCAGCGCGAACTCGACGGCCGACGCGATCCAGCCGGCCGGCTGGTCGGCCTTCACGTCCAGACGCGCCGCGACCTCGTGCAGCACCGGCAGTTCCGGCAGCGCGGCCAGCACCTCGTCGGCCGGCACACGCTCGCCCGTGGCCACCGGGTGGCCGTCGGTCACGGCCTCGGCCAGCGACTTCAGGTTGAGCCCGGCCAGCTTGCCGCGGGCCGTGTCGGCGACCGAGCGGCGCAGCAGGTGGTCGAGGATCTCGTGCTCGCGGCCTTCCTCGCCGGACTCGAACTCCAGTTTGCCGCGCAGCACCGACGGCACCGCCTCCAGGTCGACCGGACGCGCGACGGCCGGCGACTCGCCGGTCAGCGCGGCCCGACGCATCGCCGCCGCCGCCACCGTCTCGGCCGCCGCGATGGCGAACCGGGCGGACACGCCGGAGCGCTGGTCGATGGACGGCGACTCGCGCAGGTGCCGCACGAAGCGCGCGATCACCTCGATCAGGTGGTCGCCTACCTCGGCAACGAGCTGGGCCTCCTGGTGGATCAGGTCGATCTCGCCGGCCACCTCCAGCGGGTAGTGCGTGCGCACCTCCGCGCCGAAGCGGTCCTTGAGCGGCGTGATGATGCGGCCGCGGTTGGTGTAGTCCTCGGGGTTGGCCGTGGCCACGAGCAGCACGTCCAGCGGCAGCCGCAGCGTGTAGCCGCGGATCTGGATGTCGCGCTCCTCCATGACGTTGAGCAGCGCGACCTGGATGCGCTCGGCCAGGTCGGGCAGCTCGTTGATGGCCACGATGCCGCGGTGGGCGCGCGGCACCAGTCCGAAGTGGATGGTCTCGGGGTCGCCCAGGCTGCGGCCCTCGGCCACCTTCACCGGGTCCACGTCGCCGATGAGGTCGCCGACGGAGGTGTCGGGGGTGGCCAGCTTCTCGGTGTAGCGCTGGGAACGGTGCAGCCAGGCCACCGGCAGCTCGTCGCCGAGCTCGGCGGCGCGGCGGCGGGAGGCGGGGCTGATCGGGTCGAGCGGGTGCTCGGCCAGCTCGGCGCCGTCGATCACGGGCGTCCACTCGTCGAGTAGTCCGGCGAGGGTGCGCAGCAGGCGGGTCTTGCCCTGGCCGCGCTCGCCGAGCAGCACCACGTCGTGGCCCGCGATGATCGCGCGCTCCAGCTTCGGCAGGACCGTGCGGTCGAAGCCGAGGATGCCCGGCCACGGGTCACGCCCGGCGCGCAACGCGTCGAGCAGGTTGTCCCGCAGCTCGGCCTTCACGGAGCGGGGCTCGTGCCCGGCGGCGCGCAACTGGCCCACGGTCGTCGGGAGCGAGTGGGATGGGGTCGGAACAACTGTCACCCTGATGAAAGTAATAGCCGTGGGCAAATAGGTCGACGTGGAGCAACTCCACCGCCCGACTTCGTGACCTCGCGCGACCTGCCGTTTCCCGCCGCGGTGGCGTATAATTCGGAAGACGTGCGGGCCCCCGGCTCGGGCAGACTCCGTGACCATGGTCGACCTGCCGTCTTTCGCTGCTCGGATAGCCGATGTGTCCGATGTGTCCGGTGTGGTCGGCGTCGTGCTCGGCGGCTCGCGTGCCCGTGGCACCGCCGACGCCCATTCCGACACCGACATCGGCGTCTACCGCCGAGGCGAAATGGATTTGTCCGCTCTCCGCGAAATCGCCGCCGAGTACCCCGGATCCAGCGTGACCGAGCCCGGCGAGTGGGGTCCCTGGGTCGACGGCGGCGCGTGGCTGAGGACGCCCGGTTCCAAGACCGACCTGTTGTGGCGGGACCTCGACCGGGTCCACGTCGTCCTGGCCGAGGCCCAGCGGGGCGTGGTCCGCTGCGAGCAACAGGTCGGGCATCCCCTGGGTTTCTTCTCGTACGCGTACCTGGCCGAGTTGGCCACCTGCAAGGTCCTGGACGACCGGTTCGGGGCGTTGGCCGAGGTGCTGGCCGCCCTCGATCCCTATCCCCCGTCGCTGGCCGCCGCGATCGAGGGCTCGTACGGTTTCGAGGCCCGGGTTCAGCATCGAGAACGCCGTTGTCCCCGCCGCTCGGGGCGATCGCTTCTCCGCCACCGGTTTCCTGTTCCGGGGCATCGGCTGCCTGGTGCACGTGCTGCACGCCCGGGCCGGGGCGTGGCTGGCGACGGAGAAGAACGCCGTCTCCTCGGCCGCCAAACTGACCGGCGCGCCGGAAGATCTCGCGAAACGGGTGGAGCACATCCTGTCCACAATGGACACCGAGGCCGCGCGGGACCTGCTGACCGAGTGCCGCCTCTGAGGTCAGTGCCGCAGCTCAGGGACGGCCGAAGGGGCGACGGAGCCGGCAGTCGGCGCGGTGGGCCACTCCGCCGGGCAGTGCGTGCCACGGGCCGGCAGCTTGAGGTCGACCAGATAGGCGTCGATGGCGTCACGGGCGCAGAGGCTGTTGCTGTAGTCGCCGTGGCCGGTGCCGTCGTAGGTGAGCAGCGTGGCCGTGGGGATCTGCTTCGCCACGTTCGTGGCCCACTCGTACGGGGTGGCGATGTCGTGGATGCCGTTGGTCATCAGCACCGGCGGGGCGTTGCGGATCCGCAGGGCGTGCTGGGGGTTGTTCAGCGGGCCGGTCCAGCCGAGGCAACTGGTGACGTCGGAGAAGAAGTCGGAGAAGTGGGTGTGCGGCGCGGCGGCCTCGGACACGGATCGCAGGTCGGCCAGGGCGTGGTAGGAGTTGACGGTCGGCCAGGTCCAGTCGGAGCACCAGATGGCCTGGTAGCTGTTGTCCTCCGTCGTCACCGGGGCGAAGGCCGGCGTTCCCAGCTTCTTCAAGGAGTCGGCCAGACCGAACCAGGCGCGGGCGGGGTGGTACATGGCTTCGAAGGCCAGGTCCCGCAGTTCGTCGGCGGACACCGCCTTGCCGGTGGAGTCGACCAGCGTGCCAGCGGAGGCCTTGGCGTACAAGGAATCCCAGAGAGCCAACACGTCCTGGCCGTGCAGCGAGCAGGAAGCTGTCCGTGCGCACCAGGCAGCGAAGTCCTTGAAGGAGTTCTCGAAGGCCAGCGCGGCGGTGGCCTCGTAGCGCGTGGCGCCGATGCTGTGATCCATGTTGGAGTCGATGGCGATGGCACGCAGGCGGTCGCCGAACAGCTCCAGGTACTGCTGGCCGATCTGGGTGCCGTAGGAGACGCCGAAGTAGTTGACCTTCGACTCGCCCAGGTCCCTGCGCAGCAGGTCCATGTCGCGCACCACGCTGACCGTGTCCACGTGGTCGAAGAGCTTGCCGTTCAAGGCTTTGCAGTTGTCGGCGACGCGGTCGTTGTGGGCCAGCAGGTCGCGGTACTGAGTCCGGGTGGCCGGCACCCACTCCACCGGTTCGTCCAGAATGGACTGATCGCAGGCGATGTCGGAGCTGCGGTTGGTGCCGCGGGGGTCGAAGCCGACGATGTCGAAATCGTCGATCAGCGCCTGGTAGCGGGGATTGGCCGAGATCGACAGGGCGTAGTCGACGCCGGATCCGCTGGGACCGCCAGGATTGACGAACAGCACTCCCTTGCGCTGCAAAGGCTTCGACGCCTTGTGCCGGGCGATGGCCATGCCGGTGCTCGCGCCGCCGGGTCGGTTCCAGTCCACCGGGATCGACACCGTCGCGCAGTCGGCGTCGGGACGGCCCGCACACGCCTGCCACTGCACGGAATCCACGCCGGCCGCAGCGGGGGCGATCGACGGGACCACCCCTAAGGCAAGAACAGCGAGCCCGACCAGCACTCTGCGCAACAGCACCATCGGCCAACCATGGCGAACCGGTAATCCGGCCACAAGCGTGACGTATTCACACCGGGACCTACTTGGCCCGGCGCACCCCGGCCGCGGCGTCGATGGCGGCCAAACGGCGGCGCACCTGTTCCACCCGATGGTCGCCGACCTGCTCCAGAATGGCCAGTGACTGCTCCCAGGACTCCTTGGCCTCGGCCAGCCTTCCGTCCTCGTGCAACACGCTGGCCAGCTCGTGCAGCGACCACGCCTCGCCCGGGCGGCCGCCGGACTCCCGGAACAGGCGCACGGCCCCGCGGAAGCAGTCGGCGGCCCGGTCCAGCTTGCCGAAATGCCGGTGCGCCTCCCCCAGCTCCCGGTACACCTTGATCGCCCCGGCCCGGTCGTCCATCTCCACGAACAGCCGCAGCGCCCGGTCGAAGTTGGCCACGGATTCCTGGTACCGCCCCAGAACCCGGCAGTACGAGCCGAGGTGGCTCAGCGACCACGCCTCGCTCCACCGGTCCCCGCTCTCGCGGCTGGTGGCCAGGGCCCGGTTGGTCAGCTCGAAGGCTTCATCCACCCGGCCGGCCCAGAAGTAGGCCGACCCCAACGCGCCGCCGACGACGTGGTCCAGCGGGCCGCCGGACAGCGGCTCGTACACGACCCGGGCCCGCTCCATGCACTCCAGCACCTGCATGTGCCGGCGGAGTTCGTTGTAGCAGTAGCCGAGCCCGATGAGCAGCCGCACCTCGCCGTACCGGTCCCCGGCCGCGACGGCGGCGCCGATACCGGTCTGGTGGCTGCTGATCCACTCCGGCCACGGGGTGCGCAGCGCGAAGAACGCCCACATGGCACCGGGAATGCCGGTGGCGTGGTAGGTGTCGCCGAGCTCGGCCGCCTGGGCCGTGGCGGCGACGAGGTTGGCCAACTCCGTCTCGCACCAGGCCAGGGCGGCGCTGCTGTCGACGAATGTCGCCGGCTGCCCACCGGGCACTGGCGGCGGCAGCTCGGAGCGCCGTCGGTACGGGGCGAGCATCTCGTCGACCGTGTTGGCAGTGTGCAGGTAGAAGTCCAATAGCCGGCTGACGGCGGCGATCCGCTCGGCCCGACTGTCGTGCTCGGCGGCGCACTCGGCCGAGTAGACCCGCAGCAGGTCGTGGAATCGATACCGGTCACGGCCGACGCCCTCCAGCAGGTGCCCGCTGGCCACCACGTCGAGCAGCCGCCGCGCCCGCACCACCGGCACGTTGGCCAGCGCTGCGGCGGCGGCCACGCTGATCTCGGTGCCGGCGTGCAACCCGAGCATGCGGAACATGCGCGCCGGCTCCGGCTTCAACGCGTGGTACGACCACGAGAACACGGCCCGCACGGCCGTGCTCTCGTCGTCGACAGCGAGCACGTCCAGCCGGGCCCGCTCGTCGGCCAGCTCCTGGCACAGGTCGTCCAGGTCCAGGTGCGGACGGTCGTTGAGCTGCGCGGCGGCGATCCGCAGGGCCAGCGGCAGGTGCCCGCACAGCCGGGCCAGCTCGGCGGCGGCCTCCGGCTGCGCCTCAATCTGCGCCTTCCCCACCCCGGCCGCCAACATCTGCACGGACTCGCGCTCGTGCAGCACGTCCAATGTCACGCGGTGGGCCCCGTCGCGGGCCACCAGCCCGCCGAGCCGGCTGCGGCTGGTCACGATCACCGAGCAGCTGGGGCTGCCCGGCAGCAGCGGCCGCACCTGGTCGGTGCTGGCCGCGTTGTCCAGCAGCACGAGCATGCGCTTGCCGGCGATGAGGCTCCGGTACAGCCCGGCCTGCTCGTCGGTCTCGGCCGGGATCGCCGCCGCCTCGACACCGAGGCCACGCAGCAGCTGCCCCAGCGCGGCGGCGGGTTGCAGCGGCGGCTGCTGCGGGTCGAAACCACGCAGGTTGACGTAGAGCTGCCCGTCCGGGAACTGCCCGGCGATGCGGTGGGCGACGTGCACGGCCAGCGCGGTCTTGCCGATGCCGCCGCTGCCGTCGATCGCCGAGATCACGGCGACGGTCCGGTCGCCGCCGACCAGCACGTCCTCCAACTGCGCCAGCTCACCCACGCGTCCGGTGAAGCCGGGCACGTCATGCGGCAGTTGGGCCGGCTTGGGGATGGCGGCCAGGCCGGTGCTGATCGGCGCGGCGGCCGGGGCCGGCGCGGCCGGCTTGTCGGCGATCAGGTCGCGGTGCAGTTCCCGCAGCTCGGGGCCCGGTTCGATGCCCAGCTCGTCGACCAACACGCGTCGAGCGTCCTCGAACACCTCCAGGGCGTCGGCCTTGCGCCCGGCGCCGTAGAGGGCGGTCATCAGCAGCGCCCGCGGCCGTTCACGCAGCGGCTGCTGGCGCACGACCGGCGACAGCTCGGCCACGGCGTCGTCGTTGCGGCCCAGCGCGATCAGGGAGTCGGCCAGCGACTCGACCGTGGCCAGCCGCAGCTCGTCGACCCGGGCCCGTTCGCCCGCGACGAACGGGCAGGAGATGCCGTCGAACGGCAGCCCCCGCCACAGCCGCAGGGCCGACTGGAGCTGGACCACCGCGCCGTGAAGATCGCCTGAACTTCGCGCGATTCTTGCCCGTTCACGCAGCTGCTCGGCGCGATCGCAGTCAAGTGCGCCCGGATCGAGCCGGAGCATGTAGCCGGAATTCGCGCCGGCCGAGACCAGAAGGGCGCTGGGCGCGCGACTGGGCCGATCGGGTTCAAGGGCGCGACGCAGGGCCGAGAGGTAGGTGGAGACACTGCCGCCGGCAGTCGTCGGCGGATCGTCGCCCCACAGGGCATCGACCAGTTCCGTGCGGCCGACGGCGCGATTCGCGCGCAGTGCCAGCAGCGCCAGCAGCGCGCGCTGCATCGGGGGACCCAGTGCGATCTCGCGATCCCCGAGGATCGCCCGCACCGGTCCCAGCACCTCGACCCGCAGCGGAACCCCGTTCGCCGCGTGCACCTTTCCACCACCTGCCCCAGCAGAGCCGCGCCGGGAGCATACAGCGCGAAAGAGAATGCGAACCGTTGTCAGTTCTCTCACGGACAGTGGGCGTTGATGACGCTCGGCGAACCTGGACAACCGCCCGGCGCGCCGAAGTGGCAATCGATCACTCTTCTGGAGCAGACTGTCGCTTCCGCAGTGTGACGTAGATTACGGAGGCGCCAGTGCGCGTCGAGTTCTCCTGGGAGCCGGAAGCGGCCGATCGGCGCGACGCCCTGCGCGCCGTCGCGCCCGCGGTCCGATGGGCTCCCGCTTTCGCGGTCTGCCTGGTGGTCGTGGCGGCCGTCCTGTTGCTCGCCGACAACACCTCGGCGGCGGTGCTGAGCCTGGTGGCGGCCGCCGCGGTGGCCATCGGCGTGCCGTGGCAGGCCAGCCTGCTCTACCGCGACACCCTGTCCGCGAACCAGCGCGTGCGGGCCACCGCCGACGAGTTCGCGCTGCGCATGCACGGCATGGGCCTGCCCGACGAGCTGGCCTGGTCCTGCATGCAGAGCTGGCAGGAGACCGAGCACGGCATCGTGCTGCGCATCGGCGCGCGGGCCCACGGGCCGGTGTACGCCGTGCCGCACCGGGCTTTCGCGCTCCCGTCGGATGAGCACATGTTCCGCGAATTGCTGATCCGCCGGGTGGGTCCGACCGGCTGATCCGATCCGCCTCTGTAATGTCGTGAGGCGTGTCCTGTCCGAGCGCGACGTTGGTCGTGTGGACGTCAGCCTGGCTGCACGGCGTTGCCGCGGCCGACGACGTCCTCGACGCCCTCCAGATCTGGGCCGAGCTGCACGAGGTGGTGGCCGACGACGACGGCACCGCCACCGCGCTCGACCTCCCCGGCCCCGACGAGATGCCGGCGGCGCCCGCGATGCTGCTCGCGGCGCTGCGGCGCACCCAGGCCGGCGACGGCCGCCTGGTGCTGCCGATCCCGGGCGACACCCGCGGCCTCGGCGGCAACGGCCCGCTGAGCGCGACCGCGGTGCGGGCCGGGCAGGCCATGGTGCTGCC
>NZ_KK037166.1:9046110-9064174 GCF_000568255.1 Kutzneria sp. 744 | reverse complement strand
TCGGCCACCCGGGGCCGGGACGAGGCCCTGCGACCGCTCACCGACGCCGTGCGCCGGGCGCGATGCGCGGCGGTGGACGAGGCCGTCCGGGTCCTGGGCGAGCACGCGAACAAGAGCCGGTAGGACCCCGTCCACCGAACACCGAGCCGGGCTCAGCTGAACTGGACGGCCATCGCCAGGTTGATGAACGACGGCGTCGGGTTCGGGCCGCCGTAGCACGCCACCGCGTTGAGCGGGCTCGTCGTCGAGAACGACGGCGACGCCGTGCCGAAGTTCGAGGTGAGCTGCGCGGCCATGTCGTCGATCCCTCCGGAACGGCCACCAGGGCGTCGAACGCGACCAGGTGGTGACCGTGTGACGCAGGGAAGGACGCCTTACCCGCGTTCAACGAGGGTAAGGCGTCCTTCCCTGCATAAGGGGGGTCAGCGCTTGACGCCCAGGGCGGCGTAGTCGTACATGCCGTAGGCGTCGGTGACGAAGACGTTGGTGAGCCTGGCCGGGCGGAAAGGACTCCAGCGTCAGCTTGATGCCGACCCGGGCCAGAGACTGTTGCAGCGCCTCGGCGGCGGCCTTCTCGTGGGGCCACTCGGCGCGGTAGGCGACGTTGGTGGCGAAGCCGTCGGGGTGGCCGCATCGGCCGAGTTCGTCGCGGGCCTTGACGACGTCGCCGGCGTGGTTGGGCGACGGGTACGGGTCGAACACCTTGGTACCGGGCATGATCGGCGGCTGGAGGTTGATGACGATGTCGCCGCCGTACGAGCCGCCGAACGCGGTCTGCACGGTGGTGCGGTCGACGGCGTACTCCATGGCCTGCCGACAATGGATGTTGTCGAGCGGGCGACGTCGGGATTGAGGCTGGTGTACAGGGCCCGCGCGCTGGCCGGGTTGTCGGCGTCGGCCTTGAGCCGCGGGTCGCCGAGGATCCGGCCCTGGGCCGCGGCCCGCACGCCGAGGCCGGTGACGTCCAGGTCGAGGTCGCCGGCGATGAGCCGCTGGTCGATGTCATCGGCGTTGGTGTTCAGCGCGACGTCGAACTCGTCGGGCAGGGCCTTGCGGATCGGGTCGGTCCTCTGGTCCCACCGGGGATTGCGCACGAGCGTGAAGTTCTTGCCGGGGTTGACCGTGCCGAACATGTACGGCCCGGTCGACAACGGGTGTTTCTTGTAGTCCACACCGGTGTCCTTGGCCCGTTCGACCGGGATGGTCGGCGGCATCATCACCACGTCGTCGAAGGCCGCGAACGGCTGCTTGAGGTGGAAGACGACGGTCGAGTCATCGGGCGTCTCGACCGCCTTGAGGCCCAGCTTGTCCGGCGTCGGGTCCTGGTAGGGCGAGGTGTAGCCCTGGAGGTCGAGGTACTGGTTGAGGTAGCTCGGCCCGGCCGGGAACGTCGTCTTGGCCAGCGACCGCTCGACCGCGTACTTGACGTCCTTGGACGTCACGGTCACGCCGTCCTCGAACTTCACGCCGCTGCGCAGGTGACAGGTCCACGTTCGGGCGTCATCGCTGGGAGTTCCCGGCCCCGTGGCCAGATCCGGCACCAGCTTCGCGCCGTCCGCCCCCCGGCGCGGCGGCGAAGGTGACCAGGCTGCGGCCGTAGAGCCGGGCGAAGTCCATCTCGTACGCGTAGTACGACTCGGCCGGGTCCAGCGAGTCCCAGTCGCCCGAGTCCGCCAGCCGCACCACGCCGCCCTTGGCGTCCGACGGCGCGACCACGTGGCCCACCGCGGCATTGAACTGCCCGCCGTCCGCCGGGGGCCGGACCTGGAGCGCCGCTGCACGCGGTCAACGCCACCGCCACGACAGCCACCGCCGCCACGATCCGCATGTCCGACCGCTCCTCGACTCGGGGACGCCCAAGTTGAGCAGGGAATCGCGGTGGCGACGGCCGACCGACCGGAAGTTCTCGTCATTCGGAGCGGTGAAACGACCCGTTCGGCCGGCACAGTGTCCACTCAGGACAGTGCCGGCCCCGGTGTCCACAACGGACACCGGGGCCGGCGCTGGAGAAAACCCTACTTCTTCACGCCGACCGCGGCGTAGTCGTACATGCCGTAGCCGTCGGACACGAACAGGTTGGTGCCGTTGGCCGGCCGGTACAGCAGGGACTTGGCCACCAGGCCCGGCAGGATGTAGGCGTCGTCCATGACCTTCTGGTCGACCTGGCCCCAGATCTGCTGCCGCGCGGTGGCGTCCTCGGTGATGGCCGCCTTGTCCACCAGCGCGTCCACCTCCGGGTCCTTCACGCCGAGGTTGCTGTTGCCCCCGGAGGCCCGGATCACCCGGCTGTCGACGATCTGGCTGAAGTAGCCGAAGCCCTCGGGCCAGTCGGCCTGCCAGCCGTAGACCATCAGGCCCAGCTGGTTGTTCTTGGCGTAGTCGGGCTTGCCGGCGTACAGCTTGCCGTAGTCGCCCTGCGGGAACGGCTTGATCGTCAGCTTGATGCCGACCTTGGCCAGCGACTGCTGCAGCGCCTCGGCGGTCGCCTTCTCACGCGGCCGCTCAGCCCGGTAGGAGACGTTGGTGCTGAATCCACCGGCCTGCCCGCAGGCCGTCAGCTCCTGCTTGGCCTTGGCCTCGTCGCCGGCGTTGTTCGGCGTCGGGTAGGGGTTGAACGCCTGGGCGCCGGGGATGACCGGCGGCTGGAGGTTGGTGGCGATGTCGCCGCCGATGGTACCGCCGTACGCGGCCTGGTAGGACGCCTTGTCGGCGCCGTACTCCACGGCCCGCCGGCAGTGCACGTTGTCCAGCGGCGCGACGTCGCTGTTGATCGCGGTGTACCAGAGCCGGGCGCTGGACGGGTTGTCGGCGTTGGACTTCAGCTTCTGGTCGCCCAGCACCTTGCCCTGCGCCGCGGCCTGCACGCCGACGCCCGTGACATCGAACTCCAGGTCACCGGACAGCAGCCGCTGGTCGATGTCGTCGGCGTTGGTGTTCAGCGCGACGTCGAACTCGTCGGGCAGCGCCTTGCGCAGCGGATCCGTCTTCTGGTCCCACTGGTCGTTGCGGACGAGCGTGAAGTTCTTGCCCTGGTTGTTCTGGCCGAACTTGTACGGCCCGCTCGACACCACGTGCTTCTTGTAGTCGCTGCCGGCGTCCTTGGCCGCCGGGACCGGGATGGTCGAGGGCAGCATGGCGAAGTAGTCGAACGCGGCGAACGGCTGCTTGAGGTGGAAGACGATGGTCGTGTCGTCCGGGGTCTCGATGGCCTTCAGGTCGCCCTTGTCCTTGTACGGCGAGGTGTAGCCCTGCAGGTCGAGGTAGTCGTTGAAGTACGTCGGCCCGTCCGGGAACACGGTCTTGTCCAGCGACCGGGCCACCGCGTACTTGACGTCCTTCGAGGTCACGGTCGTGCCGTCCTCGAACTTCACACCCGTGCGGATGTGGTAGGTCCAGGTCTTGTCGTCGTCGCTGGCCTTGCCCAGGCCGGTGGCCAGGTCCGGCACCAGCTTGGCGCCGGCCGGGCCCGGGGCCGGCGCGAAGGTGAGCAGGCTGCGGCCGAACAGCCGGGAGAAGTCCCACTCGTAGCTGTAGTACGAGTCGGCCGGGTCCAGCGAGTCCCAGTCGCCCGAGTTGGCCATGCGGACGACGCCGCCCTTGGCGTCCGAGGGGTTGAACACCTTGCCGACGGCCGCGTTGAACTGCCCGGCGCCGCCCGAGCCGTTCGACCCGGAGCCGCCGCAGGCGGTCAGGCCCGTCGCGAGCACGGCGGCGGCGCCCACCGCCGCCATGATCCGCTTTCTCTGCATGATCTGGTCAACTCCTCATCTCCGGCAGGGGTTGGACGAGTTCACCAGAATCCGGCGGGCGAGGCGAGGCCGGCTCGGTGAATTGGCGTCATGTGGCACACATCGGCGGGCATAGAGTGACGTCGTGAAGACATGGGTGTTCGTCGCGCTGGGTGTGGTGCTGGTGCTGCTCGGCGCGTTGTGGTCGGCGCAGGGTTTCGGCTACGTGACCGGCAGTTTCATGACCGGATCGAAACTGTGGGCCACCATCGGCCCGATCGTGGTCCTGCTCGGCCTGTGGTCGCTGGTCACGGGCGTGCGGCGGGCCCGTTCCCGCTGAGCACTCTCCTCAACGGGACGGGGACGCTGCCCGATCGGCCGCCGGCCGCCGGGCCGGCGGCTCGCAGCACGCCACGGCGCAGAACTCGCCGTTGACGGTGCAGCCCAGCGTCGGCAACGTCGACAGCTTGCGGGGTTCGGCGGCGGCGAGGTGTTCCTGGACCAGCTCCAGGACCATGGCGGCGAACCGCCGATCCGGGCCGGGCGTGGCGGCGCGGGCGAAGCCCATGCCGTGCTCCTCGGCGCGCTCGCGGGCCTCGGTGTCGAGGTCCCACACGACCTCCAGGTGGTCGCTGACGAAGCCGACCGGGCACACCACGAGGTTGGCGACGCCCTTGGCGTGCAGGGCATCGACGTGATCGACGATGTCGGGGTCGAGCCACGGCACCTGCGGCGGCCCGGAGCGGGACTGCCAGACCACGTCGTACTCGGCGACGCCCAGCTCGGCGGCGATCAGCCGGGCGGCCTCGGCCACCTGCTTCGAGTACAGGTGGCCGCCCAGCTCCGAAGGCCCGGCGGTGGCGTCGAAGGAGTTGGGGATGGAGTGGGCGGTGAACACGAGCCGGTAGTCCTCGAAGCCGGCGGCGGCCTCACGCACGGCGTCGGCGAAGGGCAGCACGAAACCGGGGTGGTCGAAGTAATGCCGGAGCTTCACCAGCTCGGGCGCGTTCGCGACGGCCGCGCGGGCCCGCAGGATGTCCTCGTCGTACTGGCGGCAGGCCGAGTAGCCGCCGTAGGCGCTGGTGGGAAAGACCAGCGCACGGCGGACACCGTCGGCCGACATCTCGCCGACGGTGTCCTCGATCATCGGATGCCAGTTGCGATTGCCGAAGTAGACGGGAAGGTCCAGGCCGGCCGCCGCCAGTGCCGAGCGGATCGCCTCGATCAGGTCCCGGTTGAGCCGGTTGATCGGAGAGACGCCGTCGAAGTGCAGGTAGTGCTGCGCCACCTCGTCCAGCCGCTCCGGCGGAACGCCGCGCCCCCTGGTCACGTTCTCCAGGAACGGGCGGACCTCGGCCGGTCCCTCCGGCCCGCCGAAGGACAGCAGCAGCAGCGCGTCGACACTCACGGCCTCCATCTAAGCGCTGTCACTCCGGGATCGCAGACCCGGCCCTCCGCTTGCCGCTGGAGCCGCCCCGGCGCAGGATCGGCACCAGGATCGCCAGTCCGGCCATCAGCGCCGCGATGATGAACACCCCGATGCTGCTGTTGTTGTTGGACGTGATCTGCGCCGCGGTCGTCACCGGGGTGACCGGCGGCGCGGTCGGCGAGTTCAGCGCGCTGTAGTTGACCAGTCCGGTCTGCTCCAGCACCGTGATGTGGTCGAGCACCGTGGCCATGCACTGGTTCGCGAAGTCGCGGATCAGCGAGTTGCGGGTGCCGGTCCGCACCTGCGAGAGCAGCTGGTAGACCGAGCCGTGCTGGTCGCGCAGCGGCCCGACGAAGGCCCGGTCGAAGTCGATGCCCGGCCGCTGTTGCTGCATGTTGGTCAGGAAGCCCTGCTGTTCGGGCAGCGGCTTCGTCGGCAGCGTCACCCCCAACTGCTGGGCGATCTGCACGTTCATCTTGTTGAGCATGGTGTGGCCCTGGATGAGGTGCTGCCCGGCCAGCCGGACCGACGGGTTGCTGGTCATGGTCTGCGCCATCTCGCCGCTGGGCAGCTCCCACGAGCCGGCCAGCGCGACCTTGACCAGCATCAGCCGGTCCGCCGGTCCCACCGGTCCCCACTGGCTCTGCGTTACCTGGGTGCCGACGTCCAACGGGTTGCTCGGGTCCACCTGACCGGGCGGCGTCGCGGCCTGCGACTGGCCGATGGCGCAGCCGGAGAGCGGCAGCAAGGTGCCGATGCCGAGCACGACGAGGACGGCGGCCTTGCGCACCACGCGAGAGATCACCGGTCCGACCACCTTTCCTGGATGCGATTGCTATCCGGCATTACGGGGTGGACCGGTGACCCGATCACTCGCGACAGTCGCCGTTACCTTATCGTGATCTGAATCGCTTCAGCGAGCACGTCGAGGCCGTCGTTCAGGACATCCGCCGGGATCACGAGCGGCGGCAGCAGCCGCAGCACGTTGCCGTGCGTGCCGGCCGTGAGCACCACGACTCCCCTTGCGTGGCAAGCCTTCGCGATCCGCCCGGTCAGTTCCGGGTCCGGCTCCAGGGTGCCTGGCTTCACCAGCTCCACGGCCAGCATCGCGCCCCGTCCACGCACGTCGCCGACGGCCGGGAAACCGGCGGCCAGCTCCCGCAGCCGGGGCAACGTGATGTCCTCGATCGCCTTGGCCGCGGCGTTCAGGTTCTGCTCGCGCATGATGCGGATGGACGCCAGCGCGGCGGCGCAGGCCACGGGATTGCCGCCGTAGGTGCCGCCCAGGCCGCCGCCGTGCACGGCGTCCATGATCTCGGCTCGGCCCGTGACGGCGGCCAGCGGCAGGCCGCCGGCGATGCCCTTGGCCGTGGTGACGAGATCGGGCACCACGCCCTCGTGGTCGCTGGCGAACCAGGATCCGGTGCGGCAGAAGCCGGTCTGGATCTCGTCGGCGACGAACAGCACACCCTTGTCCCGGCACCAGTCGGCCACGGCCTTGAGGAAGCCCGGCGCCGGCACGATGAAGCCGCCCTCGCCCTGGATCGGCTCGATCAGCACGCAGGCCACGTTGTCCGCGCCGACCTGCTTGTCCAGCAGGTCCAACGCCCGCGCCGCGGCCTGCTCCCCGGTCAGCCCGGCGGGGTCGCGCAACGGGTAGGACATCGGCAGCCGGTAGACTTCGGGCGCGAACGGCCCGAAGCGGTGCTTGTACGGCATGTTCTTGGCCGTCAAGGCCATCGTGAGGTTGGTGCGGCCGTGGTAGGCGTGGTCGAACACCACCACCGCCTGCCGCCCGGTGGCGTGCCGGGCGATCTTGACGGCGTTCTCCACCGCCTCGGCGCCCGAGTTGAACAGCGCCGACCGCTTCTCGTGCGAGCCGGGCGTCAGCTCCCCGAGCTGCTCGCACACCTCCACGTAGGCCTCGTACGGCGTGACCATGAAGCAGGTGTGGGTGAACTTGGCGACCTGCTCCTGCACCGCCGCGACGACCTCCGGCGCGGCGGCGCCGACGCTGGTCACGGCGATGCCGGAACCCAGGTCCACCAACGTGTTGCCGTCCACGTCGTGCAGCAGGCCGGCGCCGGCGGACTCGACGAAGACCGGCAGCGTGCTGCCGACGCCGGCGGCCACCGCCCGCTGCCGGCGCTGCTGGGCGGCCTGCGACTTGGGCCCCGGGATCTCGGTGACGAGGTGGCGGGCGATAGTGGGCGTAGCCACGAGGTTTCCTTTCTTATACGGAGGTTCGGACCCGGGCGCGCTGCCGGACGAAGCTCACGACCAAGACCAGCGCCGCGACCAGCAGGCTCAGCAGCAGTTGCGAGCGGGCGTCGGCGTCGAAGGCCATGCCGGCCAGCAGCACGATCATCGCCACGATCGACACCCAGGTCAGGTACGGGTACCCCCACATGCGCAGGGTCAGTCGCTCCGGCGCGTCCCGCTCCAGCTGGCGCCGCATGCGCAGCTGGGACACGGCGATCACCAGCCACACGAACACGGCGATCGCGCCGGAGGAGTTGGTGAGGAACAGGAACACGGTGTCCGGCGAGATGTAGTTGAAGACCACCGTGACGAAACCGACCACAGTGGACACCAGCACCGCCGCCGTCGGCACGCCGGTCCTTCCGATGCGGCCCAGGAACTGCGGCGCGTCGTTGCGGTTGGACAGCGAGAACATCATGCGGGAGGCCGTGTAAAGGCCGGAGTTCAGGCACGACAGCACCGAGGTCAGCACGATCACGTCCATCACGACACCGGCGGCCGGCAACCCGATCCGGTCCAGCACCGCGACGTACGGGCTCTTGGCCACGCCGGCGTCGTCCCACGGCAGCAGCGTCACCACGATGGCGATGGAGCCCAGGTAGAACACGATGATCCGCCACACCACCGAGCGCACCGCCGACCGCACGGCGTGCCCGGGGTCGGCCGACTCGCCGGCGGCGACGGTGGCGATCTCCGCGCCGAAGAAGGAGAACACCACCACCAGCATCGCCGCGAACACCGGCGAGGCGCCGTTGGGCAGGAAGCCGCCGTGCCCGGTCAGGTTGGACAGGCCGGGCGAGCTGAAGCCGGGCAGCAGCCCGAGGATCGCCACGATGCCGACCAGCAGGAACACCGCGATCGCGGCGACCTTGATGGAGGCGAACCAGAACTCGAACTCGCCGTAGGAGCGGACCGAGAACAGGTTGGTGACGGTCAGCAGGGCCATCAGGATCAGCGCGCACGTCCACTGCGGCACGTCGGGCAGCCAGCGGTGCACGATGGTCGCGCCGGCGGTCGCTTCGACGCCGAGCACGACGACCCAGAAGAACCAGTACAGCCAGCCGATGGTGAAGCCGGCCCACGGTCCGATGGCGCGGTCGGCGTAGGCCGAGAAGGACCCGGTCTCCGGGTTGGCCGCCGACATCTCGCCGAGCATGCGCATCACCAGGATCACCAGCAGGCCGCACACCGCGTAGGCGATCAGCGCGCCCGGCCCGGCCTGTTTGATGGCGGCGCCGCTGCCCACGAACAGGCCGGCGCCGATCACCCCGGCAATGGCGATCATGCTCAGGTGGCGGCGTTGCAGGGTCGATGCCAGCTTCGGCGGTGACGTGCTCACGGGCGGCTCCTCATGGCAGGGCTGTCGGTCAACGGTGGTCGGCGGGACCGCCGCGGCCAAGTAGCCTGTTTGGACAAGTCGACCTGAATTGTTCGCCGAACTGTCGAGGACCGCCGAGTGACGCCCACTCTCGCCGCGCTGGTGGACCGGCCCGACCTGGGCCTGCTGGTCCGTGCCGGCGCCGCGCACCTCGACCGTCCGGTGCAGTGGGTGCACACCAGCGAGCTGGCCGATCCGACGGCGTTCCTGGAAGGCGGCGAACTGCTGCTGACCACGGGTCTGTGGGTGCGGACCGGGGCGGCGGCCTACATCAGGCGCCTGCACGAGGCCGGGGTCGCCGGGCTGGGGTTCGGCACGGGGCTGACGCACGCGGCCGTGCCGGCGGCGGTGATCAAGGCGGCCGAGGCGGTCGGGCTGCCGGTGATCGAGGTGCCGCGGCAGGTGCCGTTCATCGCGATCAGCAAGGCGGTGGCCAAAGCCGTCGCCGCCGCCGAGTACGCCGCCGTGACCAGGGCTTATCAGGCCCAGCGGGCATTGACCTCGGCGGCGGTGAGAGCTGACGGCGTGACAGCTGTTACCAGGCAGCTGGCCCGCCGACTCGATGCCTGGGCCGTGCTGCTGGACCCGCGCGGGTCGGTCCGAGCGGGCGACAGCCCGCTCCTGGACGCGCTGCGCGCGGAGCTCGCCCGGTTCCACGCCGGGCCGGCCAGCCTCACGTACGAGTCGGACGGCGTCGAGATCACCGTGCAGACGCTCGGCGCCGGCGAGCGGATCCGTGGCTTCCTCGCGGTCGGCCGGACCACCCGCCTGACGCCGGCCGACCAGCAGGTGCTGACCACCGCAGCGTCGCTGTTGACGGTCAGCTTCGAACGGCCGCAAGCCGTCGAGGCCGCGACCCGGCGGCTGCGCGGCGGGCTGCTGCGGCTGCTGCTGGCCGGGGAGACGGAGCTGGTGGCCGAGATCGCCGCCGATCTGTGGGGCGAGCTGCCGGCGGCCCCGGTGCGGGTCGTGCTGGCCGCGGGGCCGTCGCGCCACCGGCAGACCCCGTCGACCGGGCCGAGGACACCGACGCCTTCCATGCCCCGCACGGGGATTCGCTGCTGCTGGTGATCGCCGCCGATGCCGAGCCGGCGCTGCCGGGGCTGCATGCCGGCGTCTCCGATCCCGTCGACTACACCGGCATGGACCAGGCCCTGAAGCAGGCGCAACGGGCGCTGGCCACGGCCGTCCGGACCGACCTGCCGGTGGTCCGGTTCGCGGAGCTGGCCGACGACGGCGTGCTGCGGCTGGTCGATCCCGAAGTCGCGGGCGTGTTCGCGGACCGCTTGCTCGCCCCGCTCGTTGAACACGATGCGACCGGTCGTGGCGAGCTGATCGCGTCGCTGCGGGCCTGGCTGGCGCACAACGGCCAGTGGGATCCGGCCGCGGCGGCGCTCGGCGTGCACCGACACACGCTGCGGCACCGGCTCGCCCGGGTCGGGCAGCTGCTCGGCCGGGACCTGGACTCGGCCGACACACGCGCGGAACTGTGGTTGGCCCTGCGTTTGAAGGACTGAGATGGACACGATCGCGGCACAGCAGCTGGCGGCGGGTGTGCGGACGCGGGTGCCGGGGCTGGCCGACGAGCTGGTGCGCGTCATCGCCGTGCAGAACCCGGGCTACCGCCGGGTCGGCGTGGTGTCCGACGAGGACCTGCGCAAGTCCTGTCACGACAACATGTCCAGCGTGCTGGCACTGATCGGCCGTGACGACGCGACCGAGGAGTTCTACGCCGCCGCCCGCTGCACCGGCCGCCGCCGCGCCGAGCAGCGCATGCCCCTGGACGACGTGCTGCGCTCCTTCCGCCTGGGCGGGCGGCTGCTGTGGCAGGCGCTGGTCGACCAGGCCCGGTCCGACGGCAGCGTGGACGCCGAAGGGCTGTTGGAGATCGCCAGCTGGCTGTGGGAGGTCGTGGACTCCACCTCCGCGCACGTCGCCGCCGCCTATCACGCCGCCGAGCAGCAGCTGGTGCGCATCGACGAGCAGCGCCGCGCCACCCTGTGGGAGGGCCTGCTTCGCGGCCGGGCCAAGGACCTCGCCTTCGCCCACGAGGCCGCCCGCATCATCGGCGTTCCCGTCGACGGTCCGTACGCGGCGGTCGTGGCCGATGCCGACGCCTCCCCCGCGCTGGGCCAGCTGCTGGCGGAGCACGGCATCCACTCGGCCTGGCAGCTCCGGGCCCACACGCTGGTCGGGCTGCTCTCCTTGGATTCACCCGAACTGGGCATTGTGCTGAAGGTGCTGCGCGACGCGCTGACCGTGCCGGCCGGGGTGTCGCTGGTGGTGCACGGCCTGGCCGACGTGGACGTGGCCTACCGCCAAGCCACGCTGGCCCGGCGCTCCGTGCAGCCGGGCCGGGTCGAGGTGGCGGCGCTGGCCGACCGCCTGCCCGAGGCCATGGTGCTCAGCTCGCCGGAGCTGGCCGAGGAGCTGATCCGGCTGCGGCTGGGGCCGCTGCTGAAGATCCCCGCGGGCGAGCGGCGGATCCTGTTGGACACCTTGGAGACCTGGGTCGCCACCGCCGGTTCGGTCAGCCGCACAGCCGAGCTGGTGCACTGCCACCGGAACACGGTGATCAACCGGCTGACCCGGATCGAGGCCGTCACCGGCAACGACCTGTCCGACGTGCCGCACCTGGAATTGTCCTTGGCGCTCAAGGCTTCCTGGCTGCTGCCACCGGGCCCGCTGGCCTGAGCCCCACTTCCGCAGGCACGGGCCTTTTCGCACGTCCACACGGCATCCGCGTCGGTTCCGGGCATCCGGCCGCCGGATCCGCGTTTCCCGCGCGCCGCACCGGATCCGCTCGTTGTGCAGCATGCACAATCTGACTGGGCCAGAAGTAGGCACGCCCGCCATGGCGACCCCCTGTGATCGGTGCCACACTCCGCGCCATGGCCGAAGACCTCCGTCGCCGTAGGTTCCTCGCGTATCTCCTCGCCGCACCGACCCTCGCCGTCGCCGTGCAGTGGATCGATCCGCAGCGGGCCGACGCCGCCGTCCCCACTCTGCCGCAGCCCGAGGAGATCTTCGACCTCGGCGATCTGCAGAACCTCGCCGCCGCCCCGACCGCGAACCTGGTGTCCGTGCAGGTGAACCGCGACGGCTCGGTGGCCTTCGCGGTGCCACGGGCCGAGGTCGGCCAGGGCATCACCACCGCCGTCGCGATGATGGTGGCCGAGGAGATGGACCTCCCGCTCGACAAGGTGACCGTCACCCTGGCCGACGCCCGGCCGGAGCTGTTGATGAACCAGCTCACCGGCGGCTCCAACTCGGTGCGCAGCATCTACACCCCGGTCCGCACCGCCGCCGCCGTGGCCCGCCAGCGGCTGGTCGCCACGGCCGCGAAGCAGTGGGGCGTCAAGGATTCCGAGCTCACCACCCGCGACGGCGTGATCAGCCACGCCAGCGGCCGGACCGCCACCTACGCCTCGCTGGCCGTGGCCGCGGCCAGCTCCAAGGTCGAGGCCGCGACCGTGCAGCTCAAGTCCACTTCGGACTTCACGGTGCTGGGCACGCCGCAGAACCGCATCGACGCCCGCGAGGCCGTCATGGGGCGCAAGACCTTCGGCATGGACATGCAGGTGCCCAACGCCAAGCCGACCATGGTCCGCCGGCCGCCGACGATCAACGGCACCGTCCGCTCGGTCAACAACAAGGCTGCCGTGCTGGCCATGCCCGGCGTCACCGACGTCGCCGTCGTGTCCCGCGGCGTCGCCGTGCGGGCCGACACCTTCGGCCAGTGCATCGACGGCCTGCGGGCGCTGGACGTCAGCTGGGGACCGGGCACAGTGGACGGTGAGTCCGACGAAACCGTGCTGGCCAAGCTGAAAGCGGCCGAGCTGCCGATGCTGGTGCCGGGCCTGCTGACCGAGGTGCTCGACGCCGAGTTCACCTTCGCCTTCGCCAGCAACAGCCCCCTTGAGCCGGACAACGCCATCGCCGACGTGCGCAAGGACTCCGCCGAGATCTGGTCCAGCCTCAAGGTGCCGATCGTCGCGCAGGAGAACATCGCCGCCCAGCTGGGCCTGCCGATCGGCGCGGTGAAGGTGCACGTGGCCCAGGGCGGCGGCTCGTTCGGCCGGCACCTGTTCCACGACGTCGCCGCCGAGGCGGCCGAGATCTCGCAGAAGGTGGGCAAGCCGGTCAAACTGATGTGGTCGCGCACCGACGACTTCCGTCAGGGCCGCACCCACCCCATGTGCACCTCGCGGATCCGCGTCACCCACGCGCTGGGCAACGTGATCAGCTACGAGCAGCGGCACACCAGCGTGCAGACCGAGTTCAGCCACGGCCTCGGCGAGATGCTCACCTCCTTCGCGGCCAAGCTGCCCATCGCCGGCAACCTCAGCTTCGCCGAGTCGATCTTCCTGCTGACCCAGTCGTCCCCGTACAACTTCGGCGTCACCACCCAGCTGCTCAACGAGATCCCACTCAAGTTCAACACCGGCTCCATGCGCAACATCTACTCGCCCAACGTGGTCACCGCTCAGGAGCTGGTGGTGGACCGGCTGGCCGCGAAGATGGGCAAGGACCCGGTGTCGATGCGCCGCTCCTTCCTGCGGGACAACCGGTTGAAGGCCGTGTTCGAGAAGGCCGTCACCGAGGGTCAGTGGGGGCGGGCCCTGCCCCAGGGCGTGGCGCAGGGCATCGCCGTGCACGCCGAGTACCAGGCCGCCGTGTGCTGCCTGGTGGAGATCGACTGCCGGCCCGAGACGGTCGACCGCCCCGTCACCGACGGCGTCACCGGGCCGCGGGTGACCAAGGCGCTGATCGTCGTCGACCCCGGCTTCGCCATCAACCCGCGCGGGCTGGAGGCGCAGATGATCGGCGGCATGAACGACGGCATCGCCATGGCGCTGACGTCCAGCCTGCACATGCGCGACGGCATCCCGCTGGAAGGCAGCTGGGACAACTACTTCTACACCCGGCAGTGGAACACGCCGCTGGATATGCGGGTGGTGATCGCGCCCAGCGGCGGTACCCCCAGCGGCGCCGGCGAGCTCGCGGTCGCGCCGTCCATGGCCGCCGTGGCCTGCGCCTACGCCCGGGCCACCGGCACCGCGCCGACGTACTTCCCGATCAACCACGGCACCCTCGGCTTCGAGCCCTACCCCACCGAGCCGTCCACGCCGCCCTCGCCCGTCAACGGCCTCGACTCCTGAGGAGACCCGCCGCATGTCCAGTCACACCTTCGTGCTCAACGGCGAGCGGGTCACCGTCGAGGTCGCCGACGACGTCCGGCTGCTGTGGGTGCTGCGCGACCTGCTCGGCGTCACCGGGCCCAAGTACGGCTGCGGGCTCAACGTCTGCAAGTCCTGCACCTCACACATCAACGGCAAGGCCTTCAACCCCTGCTCCGTGCCCGTGTCGGCGATCAAGGCCGACGACGAGATCACCACCATCGAGGGCCTGCCGGCCACCGTCGGCCAGGAGCTGCACCCCATGCAGGAGGCCTGGCTGGAGCAGGACGTCGCCCAGTGCGGCTACTGCCAGCCCGGGCAGATCATGACCGCCGTCGCCCTCGTGCACCGCGTCCGCGCCGAGGGCCGCGCCATCACCGACGCCGACCTCGACCAGATCCGCAACATCTGCCGCTGCGGCACCTACTCCCGCATCCGCACCGCCATCCGCTCCGGCGCCGCCAAGATGTGACCCCCTGACTTGCCACATGCGCTTCCCAGTTGCGCCCTGGTGCCACTTGGGAAGCGCATGTGGCGTTTTACGTGGGGCGGCGGTAGACGCCGTGCCACCAGATGAGCGCCAGTTCGCGGGCGAAGGCCTCGTCCTGGCTCGCGTCCTCGGTGGTGATGTGGTCGAAGATGGCCCGCTCGCCGCCCGGCACGATGACCCGGGTGGCGTGGACCAGATCCACACCGTCCGGCGTGCGTCCGGCCGCCTGCTCGGCGCTCAGCACGTCGATCGTGCGCTCCGTGAACTGGGCGAGCCGCTGCCGCCAGAAGTCCCGCACGATCGCGTCGTAGGTGGCGACCTCCGCGACCGCCAGCAACACGGCGGCGTGCTCCCGGTACACCCCCATCACCGCCACGAACGCGGCCGCCATGCCGTCCGCGTCGGTCGTCGGCTCCCAGGCCGAGGCGATCCCGAAGGACGTGTCCATCAACGTCGTGGCCAGCCGCACGAGCAGCTCGGTCTTGTCCCGGAAGTGGGCATAGAAGGTCGAGCGGGCGACGCCGGCCTCGGCCGCGATGTGCTGGATGCCGAGCTCGGTGAAGTTCGCGCCGTCGTCCAGCAGCCGCCGGGTGGTGGCCAGGATGTCCGCCTCGGCCGAGGCTCGTCGCGCGGCGTTCGACGCGCGTCGGGTGATCGAGGGCATGGGCAGAACCTAGTGCACGTCCACCCACTGCGACACTACACAGTGTCCGGACAGTGTGTAGTGTCGAAGCGGACGGATGTCGCACCAGAGGAGTAGTCCCGTGAAGTACCGCCTGCTCGGCCGCACCGGAGTGTGGGTGTCCGAGCTGTCCCTCGGCACCATGACCTTCGGCGGCGCGGACCACCCCGTGTACCGCGTGATCGGCGCGCTCGGCCAGGCCGAGGTGGATCGGGTCGTGGGCACGGCGCTCGACGCCGGAATCAACTTCATCGACACCGCCGACGCCTACGCCGACGGCGAGTCCGAGCAGCTGCTCGGGCAGGCCATCGGCAAGCGCCGCCGGGACGTGGTGCTGGCCACCAAGCTGATGGCCCCGGTCGGGCCGGGCCCCAACGACCAGGGGCTGTCCCGACTGCACGTGGCCCGGGCGCTGGAGGACAGCCTGCGCCGGCTCGGGACCGACTACATCGACCTCTACCAGATCCACAACTACGACCGGGTGACGCCGATCGAGGAGACGCTGTCCGCCCTCGACGACGCCGTGCGGCAGGGCAAGGTCCGCTACATCGGCGCCTCCAACCTCGCCGCGTGGCAGATGAGCAAGGCGCTGGGCATCTCCGCACGGCACAACCAGGTCGGGTTCGTGGCCAATCAGGTCCACTACTCGCTGGTGTCCCGCGACGCCGAGCGCGACCTGGTGCCGATGGCCGAGGACGCGGGCCTGAGCCTGACCGTGTGGAGCCCGCTGGCCGGCGGCTTCCTGTCCGGCAAGTTCGACCGCGGCGTGACCGACGAGAACACCCGCCGGGCCCGGGTCGGCGGCGACTTCGTCCAGTTCGACCTGGACAAGGGCTACCGGATCGTGGACGTGCTGCGGACCGTCGCCGCCCGGCACGAGGTGAGCCCCGCTCGGGTGGCCATCGCCTGGCTGCTGGCCCAGCGCGCCGTCACCAGCGTCATCATCGGCGCCCGCAAACTCGACCAACTGGCCGACAACATCGCCGCCGTCGACCTGGCGCTCACCGAGCAGGACCTGGCCGAGCTCGACGCCGTCAGCGCGCCACCGGTCGCCTACCCGAATTGGATCCAGGAAGGGTTCGCCCCGAGCCGCATCCCGGCCGGATCGGTCGTCTGACCCACCTTTCCGGACCTCCCCCCTAGGTCACCATGACATAGCCCCTCCCCTATGTCATGGTGACCTACGTGTGGGTGGAGATCGTGATGCTCTCGAACCTGGCGCATCAGCCGGCGCACGGTTACGAGCTGCGCCAACGGGTTGAGCAGAGCTTGGGGACAACACTGTCCAACAACTCGCTGTACCCGACGTTGCGCCGCTTCACCGAGGCCGGCGCGGTCACCAGGACGCCGCAGGCCCAGCAGGGCCGGCCGACCCGGCACGTCTACGAGGTCACGCCGGTCGGCCTGGAGATGCTGCACGACATGCTGGCCGAGCTGCCCGACGAGCTGGCCGCCGACCAGACGGAGTTCTCCGCGCGGCTGGCCCAGTTCGACCGGCTGACCGTCGCCGAGCGCCTCGTCGTGCTCGACGCGCGCGATCGAGCCCTGCTCGCCCGGGCCGCGCGCCTGGACGAGCTGATCACGACCGTTGCGCCCGACAGCTGGGCCCGAGTCGTGCTCGACGAGGGACTGCGCCGCTCACACGCCGAACTTCGCTGGCTAGAGACCTTGCGCGTCCGCGCCGCGTCACCACTGGGAGGACTGACATGACCACCACCGAGACCCGCCCGCAGCTGCCGTTCGACCGTCCCGACCCGCTGGACATCGCGCCCCTGTACACGGTGCTTCGCCAAGAGACCGCCCCCGTCAAGGTGATCACCCCGGCCGGCGACCCGGCCTGGATGATCACCCGGTTCGAGCAGGTCCGCGCGATCTTCACCGACCCGCGGTTCGGCCGCTCCCACCCCAGGCCCGAGCAGGCCTCGAAGGTGTCGGACGCGGTCATCTTCGGTGGGCCGGCCGGTGAGCACGACACGGACAAGGCCACCCAGGCCCTCATGCGCAAGCTGCTGGTGCCGGCGTTCTCCGCGAGCCGCATGCGCAAGCTGTCCGATCACGTGCAGGAGCTCGTCGACGCCCGCATCGACGAGATGATCGCCCGGCACGACGCCGCTCCGGACCAACCGCTGGACCTGCACGAGCTGCTGTCGGTCCCGCTGCCGGTGCAGGTCATCTGCGAGCTGCTCGGCGTGCCGTTCGCGGACCGCGACTACTTCCACGAGATGTCCACCCGGTTCGGCCGCATGGACGTCGGCGTGGAGGCCGCCCGGGCGGCCTGGGACGACCTGCAGGCGTACATTCTGCGACTGGCCGAGGTCAAGCGGACCGATCCCGGGCAGGACGTCATCAGCGACCTCGTCCTGGCCCAGGCCGCGGAGCCGCTGCTCACCGACGACCTGCTCACCGGCCTCAGCGCCGGCCTGCTGTTCGCCGGCCACGAGACCACCATGATCCGTATCGACATGGGCGTGGCCTACCTGCTCGCCGACCTGGCCCGCCGGGACCGCTTCGTCGCCGACCCCGACGGGCTGGCCCAGGACACCGTCGAGGAGGTGCTGCGGATCGCCGCCGCCAACGGCGTGGGGCAGCTCCGCTACGCGCACGAGGATGTCGAGGTCGAAGGCGTCATCATCAGGCGCGGCGACTGCGTGCTGCTCAACAACGGCGTCGCCAACCGTGACCCGGCCGTGTTCGCCGATCCCGACGGCTTCGACCCCACCCGCAGCCCCAACATCCACCTCGCGTTCGGCCACGGCGCGCATTTCTGCATCGGCGCGAGCCTCGCCCGCATCGAGCTGAGGATCGCCCTGGCCACCCTGTTCCGCCGCATTCCCGCCCTGCGCCTGGCGATCGCTCCCGACGACCTCGAGTTCCGCCCCGGCTCCATCACCGGCGGCCTGGCATCCGTCCCCGTC
>NZ_KK037166.1:9029990-9046010 GCF_000568255.1 Kutzneria sp. 744 | reverse complement strand
GACTCGCGGGGGTCAACCCGAACCCAACACCCCCGCGAGTCCCGCTCTCCAGCACACAAAAACCGACTTTCGGCATGACGCTGAACGGGACTCGCGGTGTTGGGGGCACGCGTAGGGCGTCAAGGTCCAAAGGGGACAACGACTCTCCACTTCGGACGCATCGGTCCGGATTGCCCCGGCCTGCGGCGGCCCCGCCCTCACGGCGGTAACGTCGACACCATGTCCCCGGTGCAGCGCAGCGTGCGCGAGATCTGCGATCGGTACGTCGACGACTACGCCGTCGCCGACCCGGTCGCAGCCACGATGTTGGGCATCGCGGGCCACGACGCCGAACTCACCGACTACTCCCCCGTCGGTCACGCCGCCCGCGCCGCGCTGGCCAAGCAGGCGCTGGCCGAGATCGCCGACGTCGAGCCGCTGGACGCCGACGAGCGCGTGGCCAAGGCGGTGTTCACCGAACGGGTCGGGCTCGACGTGGAGATCCACAACGCCGGGCTGCCCTTGGCGGCGCTGAACGTGGCCGTCGGCCCGGTGCAGGACCTGCGCATGGCCTTCGACCTGATGCCGACGGAGACGCCCGAGCACTGGGCCGACATCGAGGCCCGCATGCGCCAGGTGCCGGCGGCGCTGGCCGGGATTCGTGCGTCGCTGCTGGCCGCGGCCGACGCCGGCCGCGTGTCGGCGCTACGCCAGGTCAGCAAGGTCGCCGACCAGTGCGAGACGTGGGCCGGACTTGGCCCCACGCCGGGGTTCTTCACCGCGCTCGCCGGCTCCACCGCCGCCGCCCGCGCCGCCGAGGAGGCGTTCGCCGAGTTCGCGGGCTTCCTGCGGGCCGAACTCGCGCCGCTGGCGCCGACCAAGGACGCCGTGGGCGAGGACGCCTACCGGCTCTGGTCCCGCTACTTCGTCGGCGCGGACGTCGATCTGCGCGAGGCCTACGACTGGGGCTGGCAGGAGTTCGGCCGCATCGAGGCGCAGATGCGCGCCGTGGCCGAGCGGATCAAGCCGGGCGCGACCGTGGCCGAGGCCGCCGACGAGCTCGACACCGATCCCCGCTACCAGGTCAGCGGCCGCGGCGAGTTCGCCAAGCGGCTGCAGGCCATCGCCGACAACGCCCTGACCTCGTTGCGCGGCAAGCACTTCGACATCCCCGACCGGCTGATGGCGTTCGAGAGCCGCATCGCCCCCTCCGGCGGCATCGTCGGCGTCTACTACACCGCGCCGAGCGAGGACTTCAGCCGTCCCGGCCGCATGTGGTGGTCGCTGCCGCCGGACAAGCACGAGTTCGTCACGTGGCGCGAGGTGTCCATCGTCTACCACGAGGCCGTGCCCGGGCATCACCTCCAGATCGCCACCGCCATCAACCAGGCCGGCACGCTGACCAAGTACCAGCGGCTGATGACCTTCGTCTCCGGCCACGGCGAGGGCTGGGCCCTCTACGCCGAACGCCTGATGGAGGAGCTCGGCTACCTGTCCGACGACGGCGACCTGCTCGGCATGCTGTCCGGCCAGCTGTTCCGGGCCGCCCGCGTGATCGTGGACATCGGCATGCACCTGGAGCTGGAGATCCCGGTCGGCGTCGGCTTCCACGAGGGCGAGCGTTGGACTCCCGAGCTGGGCCTGGAGTTCCTGCTGACCCGCACCGTCACCGAAGACGCCGTGGCCCGGGCCGAGATCGACCGCTACCTCGGCTGGCCCGGCCAGGCGCCCTCCTACAAGCTCGGCGAACGCCTGTGGCTGGCCGCCCGTGACGACGCCCGCAGCCGCCAGGGCGACGCCTTCGACCTCAAGGCGTTCCACCGGCGGGCGCTGGAGATGGGCGGCATGGGCCTGGACACGTTGCGGGAGCAGCTAGAAAGCGCCGGGTGACGAGCTGACGTGCAGCGCGAGCTGGGTCCGGTCCCGCAGGCCCAGCTTGCGCAGCGTGCTGGAGACGTGGTTCTTCACGGTGCCCTCGGTGATGTACAGCTCGGCGGCGATCTCCCGGTTCGACGCCCCCGCCCCGACCAGCCGGGCGACCTCGGCCTCGCGGCTGGACAACGCCGGCTGGACCGGTGCCTTCCCGCGCAGCTGGGCCACGACCCGGCCGGCGACCTGGTCGCTGAGCACGGTTCCGCCGCCGGCCGCCCGGTGGATGGCGGCGACCAGGTCCTCCGGCGACGCGTCCTTGAGCAGGAAACCCCTTGCCCCGGCCTTCAAAGCGCCGAACAGGTACTCGTCCTCGTCGAACGTCGTCAGCACGATGCTGGCCACGGACGGGTGCGACCGGGTCAGCTCGGTGATCAGCTCGATGCCGTCCATGCCCGGCATCCGGGCGTCCACCAGGGCCACGTCCGGCCGGCACAGCGGCACGACGGTCAGCGCATCGGGCCCGCTGCCGACGTCGGCGACGATCTCGATGCCGTCCTCGATCTCCAGCAGCTTGCGCAGCCCGCTGCGCATCAGGATCTGGTCGTCGACCAGCAGCACGCGCACGCTCATCGGCGCCGCACCGGCAGGTCGGCCAACAGCTCGAAGCCGCCGGCGGGGGCGTTTCCGGCGACCAGCAGGCCACCGGCCGCCTCGGCCCGCTGCCCCAGCGACGACAGCCCGAAACCCTTGGTCAGATCGCGCGCGCCGTGGCCGTCGTCCCCGATTCGCAGGCGCACCCGCTCGTCGCTGAACGACAGCACCGCCTCGGCGTGACGAGCGCCGGCATGCCGCAACACGTTGGTCAGCCCCTCCTGAAGCACCCGGTACAGCACCACCTCAGTGTCGCCCAGCAACGGCTGTTCCGGGCCGCAGACCTGGAACTGGACCTCGATTCCCGTGCCGTCGAAGGTCCGGGCCAGCTCGGCCAGCGCCTGGCTGCCGGTCCGCCCCTCCAACGCCAGCGGCCGCATCGCCCGCACCCAGCGCCGGGTGTCGCCCAGCGCCTCCCTGGTCAGCTCCTTGGCCTGCGCGACCTCGTCCCAGGCCTGCTCGGGCCGCTTGTCACGGAAGCGTTCGGCATTGGTCAGGCCGACCTGGATGACCGTCAGGTAGTGCCCGACGGAGTCGTGCATCTCGCGGGCCATCCGCGCCCGCTCCTCGGCCACCGACAGCTCCCGCACCTGGTCGGCGTAGGCACGGAGCTCCTGGTGCGCCTCGGCCAGCTCGCCCAGCAGCCGCTGCGTCTCCGTGCGCCGCCGCCGCGCCTCCGTCACCGCCGAGGCCAGGCCGGTGACGAACACCGTCAGCACGACCACGACCAGGCTCTGGATGCAGGCCCCGAGCAGCGTGTAGCCGGGGTAGGTCAGGGTGTCGACGAACGTGAAGGCGACGAAGCACGCCGCCATCACCACGGTCCACCGCACACCGAACACGAAGGTGCAGTTGGCCAGCGCCAGCAGCAGCCAGATGTCGGTCGAGTTGTAAGAGGACAGCAGGCTCAGCGCCAGCATGCCGCCCAGGAACGGCAGCACCGCCAGCCGACGCGGCAGCGGCGCGGTCGGATCCCACGGCATCGTCAGCCAGGCCAGCGACAACAGGCCAAGGCAGGCCAGCGGCCACAGGCCGTACGGCTGCGGCTGCTGCGCGAAATTGGTGATCTCAGCGCCGGAGACGACCACCACCGCGGCCCAGAACATGGCCCCGTACAGGGCCGGACGGCCAGCGGCCCGGTCGGGGGGCCACCCTACCCGACCGGGCCGTCGAGACTCCTGCGCCGGCGATGATGTCGTCTGTTCGGAGCCCACGCGAGTACGGTAGCCAGCCAGGACCCCGGAAAGCATCGCCCCGGCGGCATGCCGTCGTCCCATGACCAAAGTCATGGGCCCCCGGGACCTGCGGCCCTACATGCCGACCGCGTGCACTCCACCGTCGACCCAGACCATGGAACCGGTGGTCGCGGGCAGCCAGTCGGACAGCAGCGCGCACACCGACTTGGCCACCGGCTCCGGGTCGGTCGGGTCCCAGCCCAGCGGCGCCCGCTCCGTCCACGACTTGTCCAGCTCCACGAAGCCCGGGATGGACTTGGCGGCCATCGTGCGGACCGGGCCCGCCGCCACCACGTTCACCCGGATCTTGCGCGGGCCCAGGTCGCGGGCCAGATAGCGGGTCACCGACTCCAGCGCCGCCTTGGACACGCCCATCCAGTTGTACGCCGGCCAGGCCACCCGGGCATCGAAGTCCATGCCGACCACCGAGCTGCCCTCGGTCATCACCGGCAGCAGGGCCTTGACCAGCGACTTCAGCGAGTACGCCGACACCTGCACCGCGGTGGCGACGTCCTCCCACGGGGCCTCGAGAAAGTCCGAGCCCAGCGTGGACGGCGGGCCGTAGGCGATCGAGTGCAGCACGCCGTCGACGCCGTCCAGGTGCTCGCGCACCCGATCGGGCAGCGCGTCCAGGTGCTCCTGGTTCGTCACGTCGAGCTCGATCACCGGGGCCTCCTGGGGGAGCCGCTTGGCGATCCGCTCCACCAGGCTGAGCCGGCCGAACCCGGTCAGCACCACCTTGGCGCCCTGCTCCTGCGCCACCCGGGCCACGTGGAAGCCGAGTGAGGCGTCGGTGATCACGCCGGTGATCACCAGGCGCTTGCCGTCGAGCAGTCCGCTCACGTGCGTTCCTCTCCTGCGTTTCTGAAGGTGATTCAGTGGCCCATGCCGAGGCCGCCGTCGACCGGCAGCACCGCGCCGTTGACGTAGGCGGCCCCGTCGGAGGCCAGGAAGGTGACGGCGGCGGCGACCTCGGCCGCCGCGCCGAACCGACCGTTGGGGATCTGCGCGAACGCCTTGTCCTTGACGTCCTGCGACAGCACCGCGGTCATGTCCGTCTCGATGAAGCCCGGCGTGATCACGTTGGCCGTGATGTTGCGCGAGCCCAGCTCACGGGCGATCGAGCGGGCCACGCCGATCAGGCCGGCCTTGCTGGCCGCATAGTTGACCTGGCCGGGGCCACCGTTGAGCGCGACCACCGACGAGATGTAGATGATCCGGCCGAAACGGGCCCGCAGCATGGCCCGGGTGGCGCGCTTGGTGACCCGAAACGCGCCGGTCAGGTTGGCGTCGACGACCCGGGTGAACTGCTCCTCGGACATGCGCATCAGCAGCGTGTCGTCGGTGATGCCGGCGTTGGAGACCAGCACCTCGACCGGGCCCTGGTGGGCCTCGACCTCGGTGAACGCCTGGTCGACCTGCTCGGCGTCGGTGACGTCGCACTTCACCCCGAACAGGCCTTCCGGCACCGCCGAGCCGCGGTGGGTGATGGCGACCTTGTCGCCCTGCGCGGCGAACGCCTGCGCGATGGCCAGGCCGATGCCGCGGTTGCCGCCGGTGACCAGTACGGACCGTGCCACTGCTGCTCCTCGTCTCGCGGGTGTCGCGCACGAGGCTATCTGTTACCGGCTGGTCGGCCCGCATCGGTGTTAAGTGATGGTCATGACGTCGAGGCTGGTCGAGCGACTGCGGGCCGAGGTGGACGGCGAGGTGCTCGCCGATGCCGGGACACGGGCCATGTACGCGGCGGACGCGTCCAACTACCGGCACGTGCCGCTGGTCGTGGCCCGTCCCCGGACCGTGGACGCCGCCGTTGCGGCCGTGGGCGTGGCCGCTGAGCTGGGCGTGCCGATCACCAGCCGGGGTGCGGGCACCAGCATCGCCGGCAACGCCTGCGGCGAGGGGCTGGTGCTGGACTTCTCGCGACACCTGCACCGGGTGATCGACGTGGATCCTTCGGCGCGGACAGCGGTGGTGCAGCCGGGGGTGGTGCCGGATGTGCTGAACGGCATAGCGGGGAAGCACGGTCTGCACTTCGCGCCCGATCCGTCGACGCACAGCCGCTGCACGATCGGCGGGATGATCGGCAACAACGCCTGCGGGGCGCATTCCGTGGCGTGGGGCAAGACCGTGGACAACGTCGAGTCCCTGGATGTGCTGCTGCCGGACGGAACCCGCTTCGACGCCGGGCCGGTGACGTCTGATGTGCTGCCCGTGCACGGGCGTTTGCGGGCGCTGCGGGACGACGTCATGGCGGCCGTGCGGACCGGGTTTCCCCGCATTCCGCGGCGGGTGTCGGGGTACAACCTCGATCAGCTGTTGCCGGAGCACTCTTTTCATGTGGGACGGGCGCTTGTCGGGAGCGAGGGCACCCTTGTGACGGTGCTGGGGGCGACCGTTCGGTTGGTCGAGGTTCCTCGGTCGCGGGCGTTGGTGGTGCTGGGTTTCGAGGACACCTATGCCGCCGCTGATCAGGTGGTGTCGTTGCTGTCGTTGGATGTGCTGGCGATCGAGGGCGTCAACGAGGCCATCGTGTCCATCCTTCGGCAGCGCAAGCCCGGGACGCCAGGGTTGCGGGATCTGCCGGCCGGGCGGAGTTGGCTGTTCGTCGAGACCGTCTCCCCGGACGCCGTCGTCGCGGCCATGCCCGGGGCGACGGGGTCCGTGGTCGTGACGGATCCCTTGCGGATGCGGGAACTCTGGCAGATCCGCGAGGACGGCGCCGGCTTGGCGACCCGGATGTCCGACGGCGCCGAGGCGTGGTCGGGCTGGGAGGACGCCGCCGTGCCGCCCGATCGTCTCGGGGCTTACCTGCGGGACTTCGACCAGTTGTTGGGGCGGCATGGGCGTCGTGGGCCGACATATGGGCACTACGGCGATGGTTGCCTGCATGTGCGCATCGACTTCGACCTGCACGGGCCGGGCTATCGGTCGTTCATGGAGGAGGCGGCCGATCTTGTCGTCTCCCACGGCGGTTCTCTGTCCGGTGAGCACGGCGACGGCCAGGCGCGGTCGGAGTTGTTGCCGCGTATGTACTCGCCCGAGATCATGGCCGCCTTCGGTCGTTTCAAGGCCATCTTCGATCCTCGGGGCTTGATGAACCCAGGGCGGATCGTGGACCCTTTGCCGTTGGACGCCGATCTTCGGGTTGTTGTTGCTCCTGCCCGGATTCCTCTGCGGACGTCGTTGGCCTTGCACGCCGACTCCGGTTCCTTGGCTGCCGCTTCGAGGCGTTGCGTCGGCGTCGGCAAGTGCCTGACCACGTCAGGTGGGGTGATGTGCCCCAGCTATCGGGCCACCCGCGAGGAGAAGCACTCCACCCGTGGCCGGGCGCGCCTGTTGTTCGACATGCTCAACGGTTCTGTTGTGCGGGGCGGCTTTCGCTCTGTTGAAGTGCGGGATGCTTTGGACCTGTGCTTGTCCTGCAAGGGCTGCAAGCGCGACTGTCCCGTGGATGTGGACATGGCCACCTACAAGGCCGAGTTCTTGCATCAGCACTATCGGGGGCGGCTTCGGCCGATGTCGCACTACTCCATGGGTTTTCTCCCGTTGTGGTTGGCTGTTTTTCCAGGGCTGGTTCGTGCACTGGGTGATGTTCGGGTGGTCAAGCGCTTGGGGGGTATCGACCCTCGCCGTGCCATGCCGGCCGTCGCCTCCCGGTCTTTTCGGTCACGGTTCCAGAGTTCGACAGCCGGCGATCCCGTGGTGTTGTTCAGCGACACCTTCACCGATCACTTCGATCCTCAGGTCGGTGTCGATGCCGTCAGGGTTCTGGAGCATCTGGGCTTTTCGGTTTCCCTGCCCCGCAAGCGAGTCTGTTGTGGACTGACGTGGATGTCCACCGGGCAGCTCGGGATGGCTCGCCGCGTTCTCCGCCGTACCGCTCGGGTCATGGACGGTTCGTCGGCGCCGGTGGTCGGTTTGGAGCCCAGCTGCACCGCGTTTCTTCGTAACGACGCTTTGGAGCTCACCGACGACCCCGCCGTGCAGCGGCTGGCCGGCCGCGTTCGCACCTTCGCCGAGCAGATCGCCCCCGTCGTCGGTCCTCTGGGCTCCGCTTCTGCCGTCATGCAGCCCCACTGCCACCAGTACGCCGACCTGGGCCTCGACGCCGACCGTCAGGTCTTGACCGCTGTTGGCGTCGAGGCTGACGTTCTAGACGCCGGTTGTTGTGGCCTGGCCGGCAACTTCGGCTTCGAGAACGGGCACTACGACGTGTCCGTGGCCGTCGCCGAACACGCCCTGCTGCCGGCAATCCGCGCCACCGACGCCACCGTCCTGGCCGACGGCTTCAGCTGCCGCACCCAACTCCGCCAGCTCACCGACCGGGAACCCGTGCACCTGGCGACGTTGTTGGCGGGGATGATCGGTTCTTAGGGTGCGGTGGTCGTTCTGGGGGCGGTGGTCTGCGAGCGTCGGGGGTGCGTTGGGTGCGTTGGGTGCGTTGGGTGTCCGCACCGCGCAGTTGCCTGTCGGCTGGTTACCAGGTCCGCCAACCAAACCTCCCTCATGAGACACCTATCCCGAACCCCGGTCGTGCGTCGGGCGTCCGCACCGCGCAGTTGCCGGCCTTTGCCTACAAAACACAATCACTCTCTTCAGCATGCGGTTCTGGAGTGAGGGTGCGCGGAGCAGGTGGGTGGGCGGGGTGCGTTGCGCGGCATCGGTGGGTGGATGCGCGCGTTTACAGAAGGCTTGGGACGGGTCGAAGGGTAGGGGTTCGATCATGACAAGGGGCGTTGAGAAGGAAAGTGGAAAGCGCTTTCCAGCGAGGGAGCTGAAGGCCGCCACGATCGTGTACAGGTTGGCGTGTAACGGAAATCGATCAATTCAAAGGGGTAGAATGGAGGCATGTCAGCGAATCCTGAATTCCCTGCCGGCACCGAAGGGTGGCGGCACGGCGAACTGGAGCTGTGGCAAGCAGGCGAAGAAGCCGAAGCCCTGTATCGGACGATCTACATCCAGCAGCTGGAGCGCGTGTGGGAAGTCTGGGACCGGTCGTGCCGGTCGAAGGAGGATCGGACCTCGATCGTGTCGTCGATGGTGCTCCACTGGCGGCTCACGGTCAGGGAAGCCCGTGAGCGGCTTCGGTACGCGGAACTGTTCTACAGTGAGGCGATCCGCGAAGCAGGCCGCGCTGGGGCGTTGGACCGGCAGCATCTGAAGATCATCCACGAGACGTTGCGGATAGCGTCGGCGGTCGAGCGGGACAGGGTTGAGGCGTCGTTGTTGGAGAATGTCCAGTTCGACGAGGGCGAGTTCAAGAACATCGCGCAACGGATCCTGTTCCACCTCGACCAGGACGGCAAAGCCCCGGACGACCGGGAGTTGCGGGCGCCGAAGCGGGAGTTCCGCTTCGAGCGCAAGCTGGACGGCAGCATGGTGTTCTGGGGCATGCTCGACCAGGAGTACGGGGCGAAGATCGCGGCGATGCTCAGTGCGCTGGCCAAGCCCACCTCGGGCACAGACCCCCGCACCACCGCTGAGCGGCAGGGCGACGCGTTCGCGGAGATCATCGAGCTGGCCTCCCGCAGTGAAGGCCTGCCGGAGCAGGGCGGGGAACGGCCGCATCTGACGTTGTCGATGTCGTTCAGGGATTTCATGGACAACACGGGTGTGGCGAAGGTCGAGGGCGGCGGCGTGATGAGCGCGGCGGAGGCCCGTCGGATCGCCTGCGACAGCACGGTCATGCGCCTGGTGCTCGGAGCCGGCAAAGAGATCCTGAATGTGGGGCGGCAGCAGCGCACGGCCCCGAAGGGGATCCGGAAGGCTCTGATCGAGCGGGATGGCGCTTGCGCGTTCCCGGGCTGCCAGACGGAACCAGCGCGGTGCCACGCCCACCACGTGGTCGAATGGGCCAATGGAGGACCCACCAGCCTCGACAACATGGTCCTCCTCTGCGGGGCGCATCACCGATTGATCCACCACAGTCGGTGGACGGTGACGATGGTGGACCAGCGGCCGGTGTTCTCCGACGGGCTGGACGATGCGGGCTGAGGTCGACGACGCCGGCAAAGCCGCGAAGACAAGGCCCGGCGCGGAAGGACCACGCCCGCTACCGAACGCCCAGCTCCGGATCCCACCACCAAGCGATGGAGGGGATCGCCGGCGGAACATCGGCCTCAAAGGGAGCGACGTCCGTCCACGAGCCGACGGTGTGCACGGCGTCGGGCGAGCGGCCGTCGGGGTTGCGGTAGCGCTGGGCCTGGAGGCCCCACTCCATGTTGCCGCGAAGCAGGCGGGAGAGGCAGTCCAGGTAGTTGCGGAGCTCCTCGCTGGCGGTGGGCAGCACGGCGTCGCGGAGCTGGACGAAGCGGTGGGTGAGGCGGTTGTTCAAGGCGACGGACTCGGCGAGGGCGTCGGAAACGGAACAACGGCGCTCAAGGGCGATGATGTCGACCAGGTTGAGGTGGCAGTTGGAGGGAGCCTCCCGCTGGGCGAACCAGGTCTCCTTGCCGTACGAAAAGAGGTCGTCGTCCCAGGCGGCGATGGTGAACGACAGCTCGGACAAGGCGCGCACGGCGGGCGAGTCGAGCTCGGAGGAGGGGATCTCGGCGCCGTCGACGATCTCGATCCAGCTGGTGGTGGCCAAGCCGCCGGCGGTGTGCTGGCGCATGTGGGCGTAGTCGTTGAGGCTGGGGGTGACGTCGGCGAGGCGGCAGCGGAGCTCCCACAGGACACCGAGGTACCAAGCGCGGTGCCCGTCGACGAGGCGCCGGATCTGGGTGGGGGTGCCGAACTTGTGGGCCCGCATGGCCAGGTCGCGAACGGGGGCCAAGAACAGGTCGGCGGTGGCCCCCAGGTTGACGTCGGGCACCTCCAGCACCCGGACGACGCGGGTGGCGATGTCGACGAACTGCTTGCCGGCGGCGTCGGGCACCACCTCGTCGCAGTTGATGTCGTCGAAGGCGAACATCAAGAAGCACCAGTCGACGGCCATCTGCAGGCGCTCGGTCACCCCCTTGGGCATGATCCGGCCGTAGAACCCGGCGCAGTCGTTGGCCCGCAGCCGAGGCCCGGCCAGGCCGAACCGGGTCAGCCAGTCCGCGCCCTGCCCCTCCAGCAGCTCGGCATCCGGATGGGTGTCCACCTGCACCGGGCAGTACCGCGGTGGCAGCTCCACGAGCAGCTGGTCGTCCGTCATGGCGGCCAGGGTGGCCTCCCGAGCGAGCCCCCACATCACGCGATCGCGTAGGTAGCCACCCTAAGCGGATGTAAAGCGTTGGCCGTTCGCCTTGTCGCCGCCGGGAATCAACCCGACATTGAGCCCCATGACTGTGAACGTCAACGAGGACGTGCGGCCCAGGCGTGGCGTGATCGGCAACGTGCTGCGCGGATCCATCGGCAACCTGATCGAATGGTACGACTGGTACGCCTACACGGCGTTCAGCCTGTACTTCGCCAAGGTGTTCTTCCCGGCGGGAGACGCCACGGCCCAGCTGCTGAACACGGCGGGAGTGTTCGCGGTGGGCTTCCTGATGCGGCCCATCGGCGGCTGGATCATGGGCCGCTACGCCGACCGCTACGGGCGACGGGCGGCGCTGACGTTATCCGTGGCGATGATGGCGCTGGGCTCGCTGGTCATCGCGCTGACCCCCGGGTATGCCTCCATCGGGGTGGCGGCGCCCTTGCTGCTGGTGGTGGCCCGGCTGACCCAGGGCATCTCGGTCGGCGGCGAGTACGCCACCTCGGCGACGTACCTGTCCGAAGTGGCCACGCCCGGCAAGCGAGGCTTCTACTCCAGCTTCCAGTACGTCACGCTGACGGCCGGCCAGCTGGTGGCGCTGGGCGTGCAGATCATCCTCCAGAACACGCTGTCCACGGCCGAGATGGCGTCCTGGGGCTGGCGCATCGCCTTTGTCGTCGGGGCGTTCGGCGCGGTGGCCGTGATGTGGCTACGCCGCACCATGGACGAGTCGCAGGCCTACCTCAGCCAGGCCTCGGGCGAGCGGGGCAGCCTGCGGGTGCTGCTGCGGTACCCGAAGGAATGCCTGCTGGTGTGCGGCCTGACGCTGGGCGGCACGGTCGCCTTCTACACGTACACGACCTACCTGCAGAAGTTCATGGTCAACACGAGCAAGATCGACATCAACGCTGTGAGCTGGGTGAACTTCCTGGCACTGCTGGCCTTCGTGGTGATCCAGCCGCTGGCCGGGGCGCTGTCGGACCGGATCGGGCGGCGGCCGCTGCTGCTGTTCTTCGGCATCGCCGGCACGCTGCTGACGGTCCCGCTGCTGACGCTGCTGGCCGGCACCCGCACGCCGGCGCTGGCGTTCCTGATCATGCTGGGCTCGCTGGTGATCGTCACGGGGTACACCTCGATCAACGCGATCGTGAAGGCCGAGCTGTTCCCGACCAACGTGCGGGCCATGGGCGTCGGCCTGCCGTACGCGCTGACGGTGGCGATCTTCGGCGGCACGGCCGAGTACATCGCGCTGTGGCTCAAGCAGGCCGGGCACGAGTCGGTGTTCTTCTGGTACGTGGCGGGCTGCGTGCTCGTGTCCCTGATCGTGTACGCGAGCATGCGCGAAACCACCAAGGAATCCGCACTGGATGGTTAGGTGGGGGCTGTGCGCGTGCTACTGGTCGAGGACGACGACGGGGTCGGCGACGCCCTGGTCGAGGCGCTCGTAGCGATTTTGTAAGAAGATAAAATCACTCCGCAATATGTGAGGAATAGTATTATTCAAACGGGGGCGCACAATGCTCCCCCAACATGAAGCGCTATAGCATCCGTGCCTGGCTGGTGCTGTAAATAATGCACGCTCTAGGGATCTGACTTTGTTTGTTGCAGGGTCTGCGATGACCGCGCCCTAAGTTCCACTGTGTTAACAATACCGGTTTCTACCTCTACATAACTTCAACATGCAATAATCTGCGACGAGCGGTCCGTCGTGCGCGGCCTCCGCCTCGGCGCGGACGACTAATGGTCCTCCGGTCCGGCTGGCCGAGCTGCTGGCCCGGATGGAGGCGGTGTCGCGGCGGGCGGCGGCGCGGGCGACGCCACCGCCGACGGTGGTCGAGATCGGGGACGTGCGGATCGACATCCAGGCCCGGCAGGTGCATGCCGGCGATGAGCTGATTCCGTTGACGTCCAAGGAGTTCGACGTGCTGGCGGTGCTGGCGGTCCGGCACGGGGCGGCGGTGAGCCGGCAGCAGCTGATGGACGAGGTGTGGGGCGACGCGTACCTGGCGATCTCGCGGTCGCTGGACGTGCACGTGGCCCAACTGCGGGCCAAGCTGCGACGGCCGGGGCTGCTGACCACGATCCGCAACTTCGGCTACCGGCTCGGCGGCTGACCGTGCGGGCCCGGCTGCTGGTGGTGCTCCTGGTCTTCTCGGTCACGGCGGTGGCGGCGTTCGCCTGGCCGCTGCTGGCCGTGACCGCCCGCGAGCGCACCCAGCAGCTGTCCATCGGGCGGACGGCCGACCTGGCCCGGTTCGCCGGCCTGGCCCAACAGGACGACACCGAGCAGCTGGTCAGCGAGGTCACCCGGTACACCGCCCTGTACGGGGAGCCGGTGATCGTGGTCGACGCCCAGCGGCAGCCCATCGTGGCCGCCGGGCTGAACGTCGATGACCGCGAGGTGGCGCCCATGATCGACGCCGCCCTGCGCAACCAGCCCGCGCCACCGATCGACACCGTGATGCCCTGGTCCACTTCGGACGTTCTGTTGGCCACGCCGATCGGCACCGGCTCGCGCGTGATCGGCGCGGTGGTGATGCGGGCCTCGGTGCGGGCCGCCGCCGACGACGTTTTCCGGGGCTGGGCGGTGATTCTCGCCGGGGCGTTCGCCGCCCTGGTCGGGTGTGTGCTGCTGACTCTCGTTGTGGCGCGGTGGGTCCTGCGGCCCCTGGCCGAGCTCTCCCGCGGTCTCGGCGCCGTCGCCGCCGGCCAGCCCCACGCCCACGTTCGTGGCCGCGACGGACCCCGCGAGCTGCGGGAACTCGCTTCGTCCTTCAACCGCATGTCCGACGCCGTCAGCGAGGCCGCCGAGCAGCAGCGCCGGTTGATCAGCGACGCCTCGCACCAGCTTCGCAACCCGTTGGCCGCCTTGCGTCTTCGCGTCGACTCGCTCGCTCCTCGGGTCATCGTCGAAGGCAAGCCTTCGTACGAGTCGGCCGTGCGGGAGGTCGAGCGGCTGGAGTCCTTGTTGGACAGTCTGCTGGCCATGGCCCACGCCGAGCACACCGCCACCCGCCTCACGGTGTCGGCCGACACCGAGGTCTGCGTCGCCGCCGTGGTCGTCATGGAACGCATCGACGCCTGGTCCGTCGCCGCCTCCGAAGCCGGCGTTTCCTTGGTACAGGGCGATGTCGACACCTCGTTCGAGGTTCGCTGCCCCGAGCACGACCTCAGCCAGGTCCTCGACGTCGTGTTGGACAACGCCATCAAGTACGGCGGTACTCGCGTGGTCGTCTCCTGTGTTGCCAACGCGATCACCGTGGTGGACAACGGGCCCGGTCTCAGCGCCGAGGAGCTTCCCTTGGCCACCACTCGTTTCTGGCGCTCTCGCGACAACAGCCATGCGCGGGGCAGTGGCCTGGGGCTGCCCATCGCCGACCGGCTGATCACCGCTCGCGGCGGGCAGTTGTTGTTGCAGGCCGGTGAAACCGGGGGTTTGGTTGTGACGATAGAGCTGCCGTCGTGAGGCGCCGCGCTCTGCTCACGGACGCCTCCGCAGCGCGGCGGCGGGCCAGCATGCAGGTCTCCGCCGTGAAGCGCCGCACCTTCCTCACCGCCGCCCTGGCCGGAGCCCTCGCAACGGCATGCACCGGACCCGGTCCCATCCGTACCCTCACCATCGCCGCCGGCGAGTCCGGCGGCTTCTACCTCGCCTTCGGACGCCTCCTGGCCGCCGAGATCAACACCCAGCAGCCCTGGCTGCGCTGCACCGCCGTCGAAACCACGGCCAGCCTCGCCAACATCGACCTGCTCCGCACGGGCAAGGCCGATCTGGCCCTGGTCCTGGCCGACACCGCCCGAGCCGCCAGCTCCGCCCAAGCTCCCTTCACCACGGCCGTCGGCCTCAACGCCCTCGGCCGCGTGTACGAGAACTACCTGCAATTGGTCGTCCGCAACGACTCTCCGCTGACCACGGTGTCCGATTTGGACGGGCGAACGGTGTCCCTCGGCGCGGCCGGCTCGGGCGCCTCGCTCACCGGCGACCGCATCATCGCGGCCGCCGGCATCACCCCACGAGTGCAGCATCTTCCCTTAGCTGACGCCGTTTCCGCCCTCTCCGCCGGCACGATCGACGCCCTGCTGTGGTCCGGCGGCGTGCCCACGCCCGCGCTGGCCGAGCTCGACGCCGCCGTCGGCATCCGCCTGCTGCCCCTCGACCGCGTCCTGCCGGCCCTGCGATCCCGCCACGGCGTGCTGTACGAGCAACTGCCCGTCCCCTCCGGCGCCTACCGCTTCGTGCACCAGGTCCCGACCATCGGCGTCGCCAACCTGCTGGTCGGCCTGCCCACGCTGCCGGACGACGTCGCCGCCGCCGTGGTCGACGTCCTCATCGACCGCGCCGACCAGCTCATCCCCCAGGAGGCGCTGGGCACCCAGTTCCTGGACATCCAGACCCTCATCGGCACCGCCGACCTCCCCCTCCACCCGGGCGCCGCCGCGGCCTACCGCCGGCACCACGGCTAGCGTGGCACCGGCGGCATCGGGCTCAGCTTCCCGCTAGAAAGCCGTACTCACCCACCAGGGTGACATCGGAGAACTCGGGCCCCTCGGCCGAGCGGGCCCCGAAGTCCTGCTGGAACTCCTTGAACGCCGCCGACCGCTGCAACGGGTTGTCCTCGCCCTCGTACGCGGCGACGTGCACGAACGTGACGCCGTCGGCCAGCCGGAACGTGGCGTAGTGCAGACCGCCCGGGTCGTCGGCGTTGAGCTCGCGGTAGACGGCCTCGACCAGCCGCTGGTTCTCCTGCGCCGCCTCCGGCTTGGTGCGGTAGCGGACCATCACTGCCTTGTGCACTGGTTCCTCCCGGTTTGTGGGTGTCGCCAGTACCTACTCGGCGGGTCGGCCGGACTCATCGCGATGAGTTCCGGCGGTTGGACGAGTATGCACACCGTGACGTTGGATCTGGATGGCCACCGGCGTGAGCTGCTGGCGCACTGCTACCGGATGACCGGCTCCGTCGTGGACGCCGAGGACCTGGTGCAGGAGACGATGTTGCGGGCGTGGCGGGCCCGCGACGACTTCGACCCCGGGCGGGGCCTCGCTGCGGACCTGGCTGTACCGGATCGCCACCAACGTGTGCCTGACCGCGTTGGACA
>NZ_KK037166.1:9003979-9029890 GCF_000568255.1 Kutzneria sp. 744 | reverse complement strand
CGGCCGTGTCGTCCGCTCCGGCTCCTGGCGCCTGCTGCCCACCTCCGCCAACGCCCAGCCCGCCTTCGCCACCTACCTGGACGGCCACGAGCACGGCATCACCGTCCTGTCGCTGCGCGGTTCCCGAATCGCCGGGATCGTCTCGTTCCACGACTCGACGCTGTTCAGGTGGTTCGGTTTCGGTGCGTGACATTCGATCTCCACTGAAACCATGAAGCCCCCTGCACCTGTTAAATTCCCGGCATGCACCGCTAGCTCAAGGTTCTCGCCCACGTGGTCGAGCCCTCCCACAACGCGGCCGGCGCCGTGCACGGCACGGCGATCTGCGCGGCGCTGATCGCCACGGTGCAGGAGCAGGACAAGCTCATCGCCACGATCGTGACGGTGCCGGCGACGCTGCTGGTCTACTGGATCGCCTTCTCCCACGCGCATTTCCTGCACGAGGGCATCGCCGGCGGCTCGCCGTCGTGGCTGCGGGGCCTGCGGCACTCGCTGGCCGAGGAGTTCTCGATCGTCGAGAACGCCCTGCTGCCGCTGATCGTGCTGCTGCTCCTGGCGGCGGCGGGCGTGCCGATCGACACGGCGGTGTGGATCGCGCTGGGCTCGGCGGTGGCGCTGATGTTCGGCTGGAGTCTGCTGGCGGCCGGCCGAAGCGGGCACTCGGGGCGGGCCAGCGTCGGAATCGGACTGACCAGCGCGCTCGTGGGGGCACTCATCATCGTGTTGAAGGTCGCGGTGAAGGCCCTGTCCTGAGCGGATCTGGCAGGCCGAACGGCATGGAGCCGACCGACCTGTCCGCCCGCGTCTTCCAGAACGCCGTCGGCGCGCTGGAACTGTACACGATGTACCTCGGCGAGCGCCTCGGGTACTACCGGGCGCTCGCCGACGGCGGCCCGCTGACCCCGGCCGAGCTGGCCTCGCGCACCGGCACCGCCGAGCGGTACGCCCGTGAGTGGCTCGAACACCACGCCGCCGCCGGCCTGCTCGACATGGCCGAGCCGGGCCGATATCTCCTGCCCGAGGAGCACATTCCGGTGCTCGCCGACTCGTCGAGCCTGCTGTTCGCCACCTCGATGAGCGTCGAGCTCGTCCGCGCCGCCCGACGCCTCGGCGACGTCGTCGACGCGTTCCGCACGGGTGGTGCGCCGCCGCCGATGACCTGGGAGCCGGAGGGCCGCTGGCCGTCGAACAAGCCGGTGTTCATGAACCTGCTGGGCCAGCAGTGGCTGCCGGCCATTCCCGACGTCCACAAGCGACTGTCCACTTCGGCCCGCGTCGCCGACATCGCCTGCGGGCTCGGCTGGTCGAGCATCGCGATGGCGCTGGCGTATCCGGAGATCACCGTGCACGGCCTCGATCTCGACGCACAGGCCATCGAATCCGCCGCGCGCAGCGCCGACGAGTCGGGCGTGTCCGACCGGGTTCGGTTCTCCGCCGCCGACGCCGCCACCGGCCTCGACGGCCCGTACGACCTGGTCGCGATCATCGAGGCCCTGCACGACATGTCCCACCCGGTCGCCGTGCTCGCCGCCGCCCGGAAGTCCTTGGCCGACGGCGGTTTCGTGCTTGTCATCGACGAACGGACCGACCCCGAGCCCACCATGCCCGCATCCCAGCGCGAGCAGTACCTCTACGGCTGGAGCGTCATCTCCTGCCTGCCCGACGCCATGGACGCACCCGATTCCGCCGCCACCGGCACCGTCATGCGGCCCGAGACCGTGCGCCGGTACGCGGCGGAGGCCGGCTTCGCCACGATCGAGATGCTGCCCGTCGGGGCCGACAAGTGGTCGTTCTACCTGCTGTCGGACTGAAAGTTCCGGCGTTCGTACAGCGGCCGCAGGCCGGCCCTGGCCAGGTTGTTGAACGACGAGTTCTTGGCCCTGGGCAACGGCTTCCCCGTCTCCGCGACGAGCCGCGAGCAGCCTTCCGCCGCCGCTTCCTTGGCCCGGCGGCTGATCAGCGCCGACTGCACACCCCGGTTCCGGTGCGACTCCAGCGTCGCCGCCGTCGTCAGATATCCCAGTTCCCTTTGCCGGTAAAGGCATGCCGCCCCGACCGCCGTCGCGCCGTCCCATGCCACGAAGTGCCGCGCGTCCGGCCGCCCCACCGACCGAATCAGCGTCTCGACGAGATGATCCTCCAGCCCGAACCCGCTCGCGATCACTCCCGCCCAGTCCCCCGCCTGGTCGGGGCCGATCTCCGTGATCGAGAACGCCGTGTCATCGCGGTGCCGGACCGCTCCGATCTCGCACCCCAACTTCAGCCACGAACCGGCCTCCCCCAGGCCATTGGCCGCGCGGATCTCCTCCCACCCCGGCGGAAACGCCCACGGCGCCAGCTGTAGCTCGCCGGCCCCCTGATGGAAGTCCAGGATCTCCAGCAGCTCCTCGTCCGTCAGCTGCCGGTCGAAGCCGAACGCCCTGGTCCAGAAGTGCCCCGGATCTCGTTCAGCCCTGGCCGCCACCCCGCCGCCCACGCGACGCACCGTTATGCCGTCGGACAGGCACTCCGCCACGAAGGCTGCTTCCACGCACTCGGCTTCACGGTTCACATCCACCGACGGTAACCGAGAAACCCTCGACCGACCCGCACGCGGCGGCCGCCCGTGCAGCCGAGACTGCACGGGCGGCACACCAGCGGTCAGCTCAGGTCACGGACGGCCTCGTCGATCAGGTCCACGATCGGCACCGGCTGCGAAGCCAGCGAGGCGTGCGCCGCCGGCAGCTCGATCACCTTGCGGGCCTCCATCCGTGCCGCCATCCGGCGCTGGTTGTCCGGGTGGATCATCCGGTCCTCAGTGGACACCTGGTACCACGCCGGCTTGTGACGCCAGGCCGGCACGGTCACCGGGGCCACGTAGGCCGCGCCCAGCGGGGCCTTCTGGGTGACCGCCATGACCAGCGCCTCCTCGTCGGGCAGGTCCTGGCAGAAGCTCTCCTGGAACTTGTCCTGGCGGATCCACAGGTAGCCGTCCGAGTCCGGGGCGATGTTGGCCCCGCCCGGCGCCGGCACGACCTCGCCGATCGAGGCCAGGCTCTCCCCCTTGTCCGGCGCGAACGCCGCCACGTAGACCAGGCCGACCACGTTGGGCAGGTCGCCGGCCTCCGTGATCACCGCGCCGCCGTAGGAGTGGCCGACCAGCAGCACCGGCCCGTCCACCTGCTTGATCATCTGCTGCGTGCGGGCCGCGTCGTCGGCCAGCGAGGTGAGCGGGTTCTCCACCGCGTGCAGGTCCCCGTAACCGCGGCGGCGCAGCTCCGGGATCACCTTCGCCCAGTGGGCCGCGCCGCCCCAGAAACCATGCACGAGCACGATCGTCGGCGTGGACATGTCGGGTTGCCTCCTGCGGTCGAATCGGGTGGACTCGTCCACGTTACGAGGAGGATGGGACAAGAAACATGCCTGAGAAGCCGGATGACTTTGCCGTTCCTCCAGCAGATGCCCTCTCGGACCTGCTTCAGGCCGTCCATCTGGAAGGCGGCGGGATCGTCCGTTCGGTCACCGACCACCCGCGCCGCGACCGCCACCCCGCCGGCGCCCGGATGCTGCACCTGGTCGAGCACGGCTCGCTGCGCCTGGAGTTCCGCGGCCACCCGCCCGTCGACCTCGGCCCCGGCGACATGGCCCTGCTCGCCCGCGGCGACGCCCACACCGTGCGGGTCTCCGAGGCCACCTGGATCACCGGCCACTTCCTCGTCGACCACCTCGTCGCCGATCCCCTGCTCGGCGTCCTGCCCGCCGCCGTCGTCGTCCACGGCGACTCCGGCGACGTCCCTTGGCTTCCCCTCGGCCGCCAGCTCATGCTCTCCGAGCTCGCCGACCCCAAGCCCGGCTCCCGGGTCATGGTCGCCCGCCTGCTCGATCTGCTGTTCATCCGTGCGCTACGGGTGTGGGCCGCCTCCGGCGAGCAGGCCAGCCCCGGTTGGCTCACCGCCGCCATGGATCCCGCCATCGGTCCCGTGCTCTCCGCCATCCACCGCGACCCCGCCCGCGACTGGTCCGTCGACCACCTCGCCGCCCTCGCGTCACTGTCCCGGTCCGCCTTCGCCGCCCGCTTCGCCACCCTCCTCGGCCAGCCGCCCGGCGCCTACGTCACCCGCCAGCGCCTCGAACGCGCCGCCCACCTGCTGGCCTCCACCCCCGAGTCCATCGCCCGTATCGCCGCGCGCGTCGGCTACACCTCCGAAGCCGCCTTCAGCCGCGCCTTCACCCGCGCCTTCGGCGATTCCCCCCGAGCCTGGAGAAAGACCGTGTCCTCCGAATCGAGGGCGAGCTCGTAGCGGCGGGCGTTGGAGGCCCGGTGACGTCCATCCCGTGGTCGCAGGACCGGGGAAGATGCCGTTGTGCCCCCAGATCTCGGTCCGTGAACCGGCACGATCTCGCGTAGCGCCGCCGGGTACATCGGTTGTCGACAATCCGCGCCGGGTGACGTCGCTCGTCCCTACACTTGGCCGCTGTGACCGCGCCGAAGGTGTTCGACGGCGCGCTGGCCGCGGCGGTGGTCGTCGTGGTGAGCGTGGCGATCGCGGCCGACCTGGGCGGCGGTCGGCCGCCGGACGTGTTCGCGTACGCCTTCGCGGTCGGCCTCGGCGCGCTGATGCTGGTCCGGCTGAGCTTTCCGGTGCTGGCGCTGGTCGCGACCGTGGTCGGCTTCTTCGCCTACTACGCGGCCGATTATCCCTCGATCGGGCTGGCCGTTCCGGTCGCCGCCGCGCTGTACTCGGCCGCCGAGGCCGGCCGGATCATGGCCGCCGTGATCGCCTGCGTGGTGCTGCTGACGTTGTCGAGCGCCTACCGGGTCAGCCAAGGCCAGAGCCTCGCCTACCTGTTCGGCTACGAGTTCGCCACATCGGTGGTCCTGATGGCGGCGGTGGTGCTGCTGGGCGACGGCGTGCGCACGCGTCGCCTGCTGCGCGAGGAGATGCGGCTACGGGCCGAGCGTGCCGAGATCGAGCGTCAGCAGGAGGCCACGCGGCAGGTGGAGTTGGAGCGCATGCACATCGCGCGGGACCTGCACGACGTCATCGCGCACACGGTTTCGGTGATCTCTCTGCATTCCAACGTCGCCGACGAAGCACTGGACGACGATCTGCCGGCGGCACGGGTGGCGCTGGCCCGCATCCGGGAGGCCAGCGGCGACACCATGCGGGAGCTGCGGGCGAGCATCGGCCTGCTGCGCGGCGCCGACGGCGTGAGCACGCTGCCGACCAGTGGCCTGAGTCGGCTCGATCGGCTGGCCGAATCGAGCGGGCTGCCGGTCACCGTGCACATCGAGGGGAACCCGACGCCGCTGCCGGCCATCGTGGACACCACCGCGTACCGAATAGTCCAGGAGTCGCTGACCAACGTGTTGCGCCACGCCAATGCCACGCGCGCCGAGGTGCTGATCCGCTACGGCGACGACCTGGCCATCGAGATCACCGACGACGGCACGGGACGCCCCGACGACACCGGCGACGGACACGGTCTGGTCGGCATGCGCGAGCGGGCGGCGCTGCTCGGCGGAACCGTCACCACGGCCAGCCGGCCCGACGGCTTCAGCGTCGCGGCAAGGCTTCCGCTGTCATGATCAAGGTCGCACTGGTCGACGACCAGTACCTCGTGCGGGCCGGGCTGCGGGCGCTGCTGGAACGGGCCGAGGACATCACGGTCGTCGGCGAGGCCGAGGACGGCGCCGGCGCGGTGGCACTGGTCCGCACCGAGCGCCCAGACCTGGTGCTGATGGACATCCGCATGCCCGGTGTCGACGGCCTGACCGCCACCCGGCGCATCGTCGCCGACGCGGACCTGCGCGCGGTCAAGGTGGTCATGCTGACCACGTTCGACACCGACGAGCACGTGTTCGACGCGATCCGGGCCGGGGCCGCCGGCTTCCTGCTCAAGGACGTCTCGCCGGACGAGCTGCGCCAGGCCGTACGGGTGGTCGCCTGCGGCGAGGCCCTGCTCTCCCCCGCCGTCACCCGGCGCGTGATGACGGCGGCGATCAAGGCCTCGCCGATCGGGCCCACGTCGCTGCCCGAGCTCACCGACCGCGAACGCGAGGTGCTGGTCGAGGTGGCCGCCGGCCGCTCCAACGACGAGATCGCCGCCACCCTGTTCATCAGCCCCGCCACCGCCCGCACCTACGTCAGCCGGCTGCTGGCCAAGCTGCACGCCCGCGATCGCTCGCAACTGGTGGTGCTGGCCTACGAGAGCGGCCTGGTCCGGGCCGGCGGTATGTGAGTTGCGCTGGAGCGCGCTCCAGGTGATGGGATGAAACCCATGACGAAGAACGGACGGGTGGCGCTGGTGACGGGCGCCAACAAGGGAATCGGACGGGAGATCGCCAAAGGCCTGGCCCAGCTGGGGTTCACGGTGCTGGCCTCGGCGCGGGACCGGCAGCGCGGCGCTCAGACCGTGGCCGAGTTGGCCGATGACGGCCTGGACGTGCGGTTCCAGCTGCTGGACGTGACCGACGAGTCCTCGGTCGACGCGGCCGCGGACCAGGTGGCGGCGGAGTTCGGCTGCCTGGACGTGCTGGTGAACAACGCGGCCATCGCCAACGAGCTGGAGGTGCCGCCGAGCCTGACGCTGGTGGACGACATGCGCCGGGTGTTCGAGACCAACGTCTTCGGCGTGGTGGCCATGACCAACGCGGTGCTTCCGCTGCTGCGCAAGTCCGACGCGGCCCGCATCGTGAACGTGTCGAGCCGGCTGGGTTCGCTCTCCCACATGGCCGCCACGGACTCCCCGTTCGGGCTGCACATGGCGTACTCCAGCTCGAAGTCGGCGCTGAACGCCGTCACCGTGCACTACGCGCGGGAGCTGGCCGACACCCAGATCAAGGTCAACGCCTGCACCCCGGGCTATGTCGCCACCGACCTCAACGGCAATCGCGGCCTCCGCACGCCCGCCCAGGGCGCGAAGATCGCCGTCGAACTGGCCGTGCTGGCCTCCGACGGCCCGACCGGCGGCTTCTTCGACGACAACGGCCCGGTCAGCTGGTAGGCACCACATCCTTGCGGGTCAGGCGATCCCCGCACGTCGAGCAGTCCAGCGCCGCCTCGAAGTCCGTGCCGCAGGGCAGGTGCCGGTAGACCAGCGCCGGCCCTTCCTCGGCCCGGTACCACCGCTGCGCCCAGCCGACCAGGCACATCACCACCGGGAAGAAGGCCAGTCCCTTGCCCGTGAGCCGGTAGTCGTCGGACAGCACGCCGAGGGAGCACAGCGTGCGGATCCGGTCCGCGACCATGGTCGGCGAGGTGTTCAGGCACCGCTGGAAATCATTGAAGCGGTGCACCCCTTGGAATGCCGCGCCGACCAGAGCGGCGGACCAGCGGTTGCCGATGAGGGCCGTGGTCTCGGGGAAAAGCCCGGCGTCCCCCACGGACCGCCGCCTGGTCGTCGCCTCCGGCACGGAGCGTTCCCAGGAGCCACTGGGGCCGAAGCCGCCTTCGAGCGAGTGGTCGATGGCCAGAACGCCGGTGTCACAGGCGGAGCAGACCAAGACGGGGTCGAAAGGCTTGCCGCACAGGCGGTGCACGCGGCCGGGGAGGCGCTCGGGGTGGCTGGGGACCCAGCGGTCCTCCCAGGCCCAGATGCTGAGCAGCACGGACCAGACGTCGGCCCCGCGCTCGGTGAGGCGATAACCGTTGCCCCGCACGAAAAGCCCGGCCTCGGTGAGCCGCGACAGGCGGGCCGCCAACACCGCGTTGGAGATGGGCAGCCGGGCCCGCCAGTCGACGAAGCGGCTGGCGCCGAGCAAGGCCTCGCGCAGGATGAGCAGGGACCACTCGTCGCCGAGCAGCCCGAGCGTCACCCCGACGGCGTTGCGCTGCCCGGCGGGGAGTTCGGTGACGTCAAGCATGCCAACCCGGTAGCGACGAGCCGGGCGCCCACGTGGAGTGGGTGCCGCTGGAAACGCGTTCGGGCAAACGAATCCGGGCTACGGGGCCGTCGGAGACGCGCTGGGCGTCGAAGACGAGGCACTCGGAGCGGTCGTTGGCCATGTCGATGGTGAGCGTGACGAGGTAGGCGTCGTCCTCGGCCGTGGAACCGACCCGGGGAGCGACGGCGGTCTCGCTGCCGTAAACGCCGTCGCCGAAGGAGAAGCGCTCCTCGGAGCCGGTCGAGAGGTCATGCTTGACGAGGCCGTCGAAGAGGAACCAGCCGGGCTTGCCGGTGGCGGCGTAGGTGTAGCGGTAGGGCCGGCCGCCGACAGCCGAGTTGATCATGCCGAACTCGGTGATGGACTCGGTGAGTTGCTCCTCCTTGCACTGCCCGGTCGCCAGGTTGAGCCGCCAGCGGTGCAATCGGGTCTGCATCCGGTCCAACGCCAGGAAACGGAAGATGCGCTGGATCGAGCCGGGCTGGCCGTTGTCGGCGGGCATCGGGTCGTGCTGGAAGAAGCCGTCGAGCACGATCTCGTCGCCCTCCTCGTACGCGTTGACCCAGTGCAGCACATAGGTGGGCTCGGCCTCGAACCACAGCACCTCGTCGCTGCCCCCACGGCGAGGAATGACCCCCAGCCGCAACGGCATGTCCCGGTGGAACCGCGGCACGTGGGCGCCCTTGGCCATCAGGTCGGCGTCCCAGAACATGGGGCAGTCGTTGAGGATCGCGTAGTTCTCGGTGAACGCCATGTCGTGCGGCAGGCGCGGCCCGGGCAGCGGCACGTCGACGTAGTGCACCAGCTGGTCGGCCGGGTCCACGACGCCATAGTGCAGGTACGGCGCGGAGGTGTTGTAGTTGAAGAACAACAGCTCGCCGGTGGCGTCGTCGACCTTGGTGTGCGCGGAGACCCCGCATTCGGGGACCCACGAGGACTTGCCCAGGGTCTCCAGCGTCAACGGGTCGAGCCGGTACAGGTCTCCGCACTGGTAGAAGCTGCTCAACGCGATTCCGTTGTGCACCACGATATCCGTGCTGGAGGAGTCCTTCATGCGCCCCCGCGCGCCCCAACCGGCCCGTGTGGACATGCCGGCCCGCTCGGCGATGCCGGCCCACAGCGGGCCGCCGGCCTCGTTCTCGGCCAGCAGGCCGTCGGTGCGCACGAAACGGTTGCGGTAGAAGGCCTTGCCGTCCCGGAACCCGACCATGTGGATCATGGCGTCGCCGTCGAAGGGGTGGTAGCGCTCGATGGCGGGGTGCACGGGGTTCTCGGTGTTGCGCAGGTAGACGCCGTCCAGGTCGGCCGGCAGCTCGCCGATCACCTCCAGGTCGTCGGCCCGCCACTCGGTGTGCTGCGGCCGCCACGGCCCGGTCCGGTACGGGTGGTCGTCGTCAGCCGGCAGCGTCGACAGCATCCGCCCGACGATCTCAACGTCCATCCTGGCTCCCCACCACAAAAGTCACGGTTGTCGTCGTGCTGCCGCCGATGTTCAGGGTGGCCATCCGCCGGGCGCCCTCGATCTGACACTCCCCGGCCCGGTCGGTCACCTGCCGCGCGGCGTCCAGCAGCATGCGCACGCCGGTGGCGCCGACGGGATGACCGCCGCCGATCAGGCCGCCGGTGGCATTGACGGGAATCCGCCCGCCCCGTTCCAGCTCGCCGTTCTCGACGGCTTTCCAGCTCTCCCCCGGCCCGGTCAGGCCGAAATGGTCGATCGCCAGGTATTCGGACATGGCAAAGCAGTCATGGGTCTCGATGCCGTCGACGGAATCGACCCCGGCGCGGCCATAGGCGTCCAGAATGGCCCGCCGGACGTGCGGCAGCACATACGGCTCGTCACGGCTGCGGTCGAACTTGGCCTGCAGCGGCAGGCCGACGGTGCGGTGCCCCCAGCCGTCGATGCGCGCGGCCCCGGCCGAGCCGGCCCGCGGATGCCGGTCGGAGACCAGCACGACCCCGGCGCCGCCGTCGGTGACCTGGCTGCACTGCTGGCGGCGGACGCGGCCCTCGACGACCGGGTTGGCCGTGTCGTCCTCGGTGAAGCTGGCCGGCCCGAACTCCCAGGCCCGGGTCTGCGCGTTCGGATTGGCCCGCGCGTTGCGGAAGTTCAGCTCGGCGATGGCGTTCAGGTAGGCGTCGTCGAGGCCGTAGCGGCGGTCGTACTCGTCGGCGAGCAGGCTGAACATGTGCGGCCACATGTACTTGGCCTGCTGGCCCTCGTGCCCGACCCACGCCGCCGCCCCGAGGTACTGGGCGCTCAGGTCGCCGGGCACGGTCTTCTCCAGCTCCACGCCCAGCACGAGCGCGCAGTCGTAGCGGCCGGACTCCAGGTCGGCCATCGCCGCCAGGATTGCCACGCCGCCGGACGCGCAGGCGGCCTCGTGCCGGGTGGCGGGCACGCCCCACAACCGGTCGTCGACCGTGGCCGGCATGCCGCCGAGCTGCCCCTGCCCGGTGAACAGCTGGCCGAACGCGTTGCCGACGTGGATCACGCCGATGGCCGCCGGATCGACCCGGGCGTCCACCAGGGTCTCCTGGACGACCTCCGCGACCAGGTCGGAGACCTCCAGTCCGGCCCGGGGCCAGTTCCGCGCGAAGTCGGTCTGATGACCGCCGAGCACCCACACCATGCCGGCGATACTACAACTAACAGAGTGACGTGGGTTACCCCCGAACCGGTGGCGTCAGGCGGACGGCCCGAACCGGCTTCATGGCTGCCCGAGAGCGGGACTCGCGGTGGAGGGTGGACACGCCGAAGGCGGCGAGCGCGGAAAAGGCCAGGACGGCGGCGGCGAGGGCGGTGGGGCGGGTGAGCGTGAGCTGCCCGAACTCGCCGACGACGAAGCCGGCGTACAGGCCCCAGCTCACAGCGGCGGTGCCGAGGGCGGCCGGCAGGGTGGTGGTGGCCGAGACGGCGGCGGTGGCCACGGCCAGCGCGACCAGCACGGCGACGGGATGGGCGAAGGCGCCGAGCGCGGCGGAGCCGAGCACGACCAGGGTGGCGACGACGAAGCCGAGCGGGAAGCCGAACCCGCCGGCCAGCAGGTGCTTGTCCGACATGCCACCCAGTGCAGCCCCGACCGTGGCCGAAAGACCCGCCGTTGACCGCGTCCCTACGCGTTCGACCAGGACTTTGACGGGTTCCTGACACGACCTGACGGAGTGTCCGTAGGCTGTCCGGGTGACAAAGCCAGGGGAGCACCAACAGAACGGGCGGCATGCCGCGGCCGAGGGGGCCGAGCGGCATCCGCTGATCGACATGGACCGGGATCCCACGCCCGGCAAGGCCGACCACGCCCGTCAGGGCGAGGACGACGAGTAAAAACCGACAATCACGACCGGGCGGCGAGCCTGACCTGCCGCCCCTCGACGGCGACCACGTCGCCGTCGACCAGCTGACGTTTGTGTAACTAGCAAGGACTTCCGGTCGGTCGGTCCGGCACCGGGGAAGCTCGCTAAAGTATCGGGTCACCCGTTACTCTAAATCTTGTGCTCGGAACCCGGGCCGCGCGCGTCCAAAGTGTTACCAGGCTCTCGATTGCGTTCAACAAATTTGTCTTTGAGTTTCTTACAGATTATCATCTGAGCCCAATAGGTGTGCATCGTAGTTTTGATCACGGGTGGTCATTACAACCGACAAATTGTGTATGGGCAAACATAACAAGCTGGTGGTGCGAAGAGAGTCGAGGTTTATTGCGCTGTGCCTTGTGGGTCCAGCAGCTCGCGGGCGTGCGTGCCGTCCTCGGCGAGGTCGGCGAGCTTGAGGAACTGGCCGAGCCGGATCATGTCGTCGGCGATCTCGACGGTCCGGATGGGTGACGTGGGCATGCGGACATGATCTCGCACCCGTCTCCGGCGCTAGGCTCGGCACGTGGCACAGGAGCATGTGGTCCTCCTGGACGAGGACGGTTACAACGTCGGCACCACCCCCAAGGCGACGGTGCACCACGGCGAGACGCCGTTGCACCTGGCCTTCTCCAGCTACCTGGTCGATGACGCGGGCCGGGTCCTGCTCACGCGGCGGGCGTTGTCCAAGGCGACCTTCCCGGGCGTCTGGACTAACAGCTGCTGCGGCCATCCGGCCGACGGCGAGTCCATGGCCGACGCGGTGCGCCGCCGGGTCAAGGACGAGCTGGGCCTGGACGTGGGTCAGGTGGAGCTGATCCTGCCGCGGTTCCGCTACGTCGCCGAGCAGGACGGCATCGTCGAGAACGAGATGTGCCCGGTGTTCCGGGCCCGCGCGTACGGCGAGGTGGCCAGGGACCCGGCCGAGGTCGAGGACGCCCGCTGGGTGACCTGGCCGGAGCTGCTGGGCATGCTCGACGACCCGCGGCTGTCCACCTGGTGCCGACTCCAGTTGCAGCAGCTCAGCGAGCTGGGCGAGCACCCGGACGACTGGCCGGTGGGCGACCCGGCGCAACTGCCGCCGGCCGCTACGCCCTGACCAGGGTCCGCAGCCGGGCCATGGCGGCCGCCCCGAGCAGGGGGCCGATCGACAGCAGCGGCACGGCCAGCCGCCAGCCGACCAGGTCGGCCAGCACCGGCAGCGCCTGAATCGTCACGACGCTGACCAGGAAGCCGATGGCCGTCTGCGCGGTCAGGGCCGTGCCGACGTACTCCTGGTCGGCGACCTCGGTCAGCGCGGCCGAGAACTGCGCGGAGTCGGCGATCACGGTCGCGCCCCACACCGCCAGCACGATCAGAAACAGCCATGGCACGTCGAACACCGCCACCGACAGCAAGCCGCTGACCGCGCTGAACAGCATGGCCAGCATCGCCACGTAGGCCCGGCCGTGCCGGTCGGCCCAGTAGCCGGCGACCAGGCAGCCGACCAACCCGCACCCGCCGGCGATCACGAACGCCGCCACGCCGACGCCGGCGCGTCCCTGCACGGCCCCGCTGGCCGCGAGGTAGACCGGCAGCCAGGACCACAGGGCGTACAGCTCCCACATGTGCCCGAAGTAGCCGAGGTTGACCAGCCGCTGCTTCCGGTCGGCGAACATCCTCAGCACGTAGCGGGGATCCGGAACCCGAGTCGGCCTCATCGCCGGCCCCGATCGCATGAACGCCAGCGAGACCGCCGCGCCGACCACGGCCAGCACCGCCGCCGCCAGCAGCACCCCTCGCCAGGGCAGCGTGGTCAGGCCGTTGATCAGCTGCGGCGCCGCCGACCCCACCGACAGGGCCCCGACGACCAGGCCCAGCGCAAGCCCTCGGGCGTTGGGCAGCCAGGACACCACGATCTTCATGCCGGGCGGGTACACGCCGGCCAGGCACACGCCCGTGAGCAGGCGCAGCGCCAGCACCGTCCATGCGTCATGGGCCGCCAGCGCCAGCGCCGCGGTGGCCGCCGCGCCCAGGACGGCACTGAGCGCGATCAGCACGTTCGGCCGGATCCGGTCGGCCAGATTCGCCAGCGCCGACCCCACCGCGCCGATGGCGAAGCCGACCTGCACGGTCGCCGTCAGCCACACCGACTGCGTGCCGCTGAGCGTGAAATCGGCCCGCAGCGCCGGGGCGACCGCGGAGGCGGAGAACCACAGCGCCAGCACCAGGATCTGCACGAGCGCCACCAGCCCCAGCTGGAACCGCGGACCATGGACCATTCGGGGGACGCTAGTGCTCCGCACGCCCGCCGCGCGAGCGGACACCCGAGTGACCCCGCTTTTGTCAGGAAGGGCCCCTTACTGACGTTGAACGCCAGGATCGGTCCCTTGATCTTGACCGCAGCGTCAGGAAGGGGTCCTTCCTGACGTTCAACGAGAGGATCGGTCCCTTGATCTTGGTCAGGCGCCGGGGGCCTGGAAGAGGACGGGGGGCACCACGGCGGGGGCGGTGCGGGGCTGCTCCACGGGCTGGGGCGTGAAGGTGATCTCGGCCACCGGGCCGCGTTCCGGGCGCTTTTCCTCGGCGGCGGGCTCGGCGGCCTGGTCGGCCGTGACCTTCTCGGCGGCCTTCTTCACGGTCTTCTCCTCAACGGCCGGGGCGGCCTTCTCGACGACCGGCTTCTCGGCGGCGGGCTTCTGGGCTACGGACTTGTCCGAGGCGAGCTTCTCGGCAGCGGGCTTGTCCGACGCAACGGGCTTGTCCGACGCAGAGGGCTTGTCCGGGGTGGCGTCGAGGACCGAGCGGGCTTGATCGATCCACATCGTCCACATGACCTCGTCGCGGGTGCCCTTGACCTCCGCCCGCAGCGCGGACAGAGCGCCGCGGACCTGGGCGGCGAGCACGGAATTGGCCCGCACGTGGGTCCAGATCACCTTGGCTTCGGCGTCCCGGCGCTTGACCACCTGGCGGACCTTGTCCTGCAGCACCGCCCTCGGCAGGTCTTGCCACTGCTCGACGACGGAGGCGGGAGTCGGGGGCATACGACAGCCATCCTTACAAGCTCGTGAAAACATCGTTCGGGCTGGACAAATGGCGCGGCCCCGCCCTGTCGCGATTCTAGCCGCCGTTCGCGGAGCGTGACGCCACGCTGGGCCGAATCGGTGAGGAACTTGCATCGAGCCTACCCTGTGGGCAAATTATCAACCTCATGAGGCCGGCCTCGCTGTCCGCACTCGCCGCGTTCCTGGTCGTCATCTCGTTGACGGCAACACCCTCCGCCACCGCGGATTCCACGGGGGAAACTACCCCTCCACCACCCGTTCAGGTCGACGACACGGCCAAGCCGGTCGGCCCGGGAACCACCCTGTCCACCTTCACCCGGGTCGACCCGAACGGCTGGCTGCGCGGTGACGTGCTCACCGCCGACCTGAGCGATCCACGCCTGACCGTGGGCCTGCTCACGCCGCCGCACGTCGGCCAGGTCGAGACCGTGACCGCGATGGCCACCGCCCAGCACGCCTTCGCCGGCGTGAACGGGGACTTCTTCGACATCAACAACACCGGCGCGCCCCGGGGCATCGAGGTGTCGAAGGGGCAGCTGATCAAGGGCCCCTGGACCGATCCGCAGCCGTGGCGGCCGTCGGTGGGCGTGGACGTGAACGACATCGGGCGCATTGTGAACGCCTATCTGGACGGCAAGGTCACGCTGCCGTCCGGGCAGTTCCCGTTGGACGGACTGAACCAGGAACAGGCGCCGCCGAACGGTCTCGCGGTGTTCACGCCGGCGTGGGGAACCGCATCCCGCGCGTTCTACAACGTGACCAAGGTTCACGAACTGACCGTGGTCAACGGGGTTGTCACCGCGCATGCCACGGGAACGGGCTCGGGACCGATTCCGGACAACGGATTTGTGCTGTCCGGCACGGGATCCGACGCGGATCTGCTGGCCGCCGTGGCCGTCGGCGCTCCGATTTCCGTGACGTACGCGCCGAAGACAGATCCGGCCGACTCGTTCCAGGCGCTGATGGGCGTGCGGGACGTGGCGGTGCGGGACGGGCAGGTGCAGACCCTCGACGACACCGCGCTGAACCCGGAGACGGCGGTCGGGTTCTCGCAGGACGGCAAGAAGATGCAGCTGGTGGTCATCGACGGCCGCTCGACCGCCAGCCGGGGCGTGACCGAGCAGCAGCTGGCCAACATCATGCAGCAGCGCGGGGCCTACAACGCGGTCATCATTGACGGCGGCGGCTCCTCCAGCCTGGTCAGCCGCGACGCCGGCACGCCGAACGTGTGGCAACGGAATGTGCCCTCGGACGGTGTGGAACGCGAGGTGGGCAACGGGATCGGCCTGTTCGCCGCGCCCGGCAGCGGCCGGCTCACGGGCATCGACCTGACCACCGGTGACAAGGTGTTCACCGGATTGCACCGCCAGCTCAAGGCGACCGGCCACGACGAGCAGTACGGGCCGGCCGATCTCGGGGCCCCGCGGTGGATCGGGGCGGACCGCGACGGGTTGGTCACCGGGCGTCAACCCGGGGCCCTGGACGTTGCCGTGACGGCCAAGGGCGTCACCCAGCGGGGCAAGATCCAGGTTCTGCCCAGGCTGACTCGGATCGCGGCCACGCCCCGGACCGTGTCGCTGCTGGCCGGGCAGACCGGGCTCGTGCAGGTCACGGGTTACGACGCGATCGGTGACTCGGCGGCGATCGATCCCGTCGACACCACGCTGGACTACGACCGCTCGCTCGTGTCGATCACCCCGAATCCCGACGGCACACTGGCCATCACGCCGAAGGCCGCGCAGGGCATCGGGGTCGTGACCGTGCACGTGGGCGACCGCGTGACGGCGTTCGGCGTGACCGTGGGGTTGAAGTCCGAGCCGGTGACCGGATTCGACGACGTGACGGGCTGGAAGTTCAGCTCCGCCCGGGGATCCGGGGCCATCAGCCCCGCCCCCGGCCAGACCGGCAACGCGCTCAGGCTGAACTTCGACTTCACCAAGTCCATCGACACCAGGACCGCCGTGGCCGCCGCGCCGACGCCGATCCCGGTCGACGGCACCGCCCGGCAGTTCGAGATGTCGGTCAACGGCGACGGCAGGGGAGAGTGGCTGGCCGCGCTGATCACCGACGCGTCCGGGGCCAACAGCTCCGTCTACGGCGACCACGTCAGCTGGAACGGTTGGCAGAAAACGACTTTCACCATCCCAGCGACGGTGAAGTCGCCGATCACCGTGCGCGGCGTCGAGGCCATCGAGGCGACGCGGGCCCAGTACAGCGGGCAGTTGGACTTCGACGACCTGACCGCCGGGGCAGCCCTGCCGGTCACCGTGCCGCCGGATCCGCCGGTGCTCGACCCGCTGGTCCGCGAACAGTCCACTTCGGACGGCGGCTTGGCGGTGATCTCCTTGGTGACCGCCAAGGCCCTGGCCGAGGCCATCGCCTCGCACCCGAGGTTCCTGGTGGTCGACGGCATCTCCGGCGAGCAGGCCAAGGCCGAGGTCGACGCGGCCGTGCGGGGGCGGTTCCCGGTGTACTACTCCCCCGGCGCGGACTACGGCCCCGACTGGACGAGCGTGTTCGGGCCCGATCACCAGACGTTCGTACGGGACGGAATCCGCTATGTGCTGCTGAACTCGGCCACCGGGGCGCTGCGCACCTCTGACTACGCACAACTGTCGGGGCTGCGGGCCCAGCTCACCGGGCGCGTGGTCGTCGTCACCTACGGGATCACCGACCCCAACGAGCGGCGAATGCTCGACGAATGGTTGCCGCACAACGCCCAGGTGATCGACGCCCACGGCCCCGTCGGGGTGGAACGCGACGAGGGCGTGCCGTGGATCCACGTGCCGACGGCGACCACCGGCTGGACCACGGTCAACGGCCAGGTGCAGTTCCGACCGATCCTGGACGGCATCACGATCACGGTCGCCGACAACAGGATCACCGCCGCCAGCACCCAGGGACTGCCGTTGCGGTACCCGATGAGCGTGACCTGGAGCGGCAGCCACGGCGTGCACGTCGGCGACACGCGCTGCGGCTGGGGCGATGTCCTGGCCTTCGATCCCACCACCGGCGACTACGAACGCTGCCGGCCGGGGCCGGCGTCGCTGACCATCACCGCCAACGACGCGAGTCAGACCGTCAAGCTGTGAAACGAGAAGCGGCCCCCGGTGTGAACCGGGGGCCGCTTCGTCACGCCTCTACCGCTTTGCGTTTCGATATGAACAGCGAGCCGACGACGCCGATCGTGCCCAGGCAGCCGGCCACGATGAACGCGGCTCGCAGGCCGCTGGCGTCCGGCCCGGCCACGCCGTCGAGCGTGGCCAGGGTGGCGACCGCGACGAACAACGTCGTGCCGAGAGCGCCCATGACCTGCTGCAACGTGGACATGATCGCGCTGCCGTGGGAGTACAGGTGCTCCGGCAGGTCGTTGAGACCCTCGGTGAACAGCGGCGTCATCATCAGGCCCAGGCCGCCCATCAGCAGCACCTGGATGCCGATCACCTCGATCAGCGGCGAGTCCGCGCTCAGCGTGGCGAACAGCCACAGGGCCACCGCCATCGCAACCGCGCCGGGAATCACCAGCGGCCGCGCGCCAATCTTGTCGTACAGCGCGCCGACCGGGCGGCCGAGCAGGCCGAGCACCAGGCCACCGGGCAGCACGGCCAGGCCGGTGACGAAGGTGCTCTGGTGCAGCACGGTCTGCAGGTACAGCGGCAGCAGGATCGCGCCGGCGCCGATGAGGCACATGAACAACACGCTGGTCAGCACCAGGGAGACCACGAAGCTGCGGTGCGTGAACGGGCGCAGGTCGAGCAGCGCCCGGTCCTCACGCTGGAGCCGGAGCTGGCGCCAGGTGAACAGCACCAGCGACACGACGCCGACCACGACCGACAGCCACGGCGGCAGCGGCTGGCTGGACGGGTCGGCGCTGCCGGACAGGCCGAACAGCACGCCGCCGAAACCGAGCGCGGACAGGATCACCGACCAGATGTCCAACGGCACCTGCCGGGTCTCGCTGTCCAGCTTGAGCAGGAACGCGCCGGCGATCAGCGCGGCGACGGCCAGCGGCAGCACGATGCCGAACATCCAGCGCCAGCCCAGAGAGGACAGCACCGCGCCGCCGATCGTCGGGCCGATGGCCGGGGCCACCGCGATGACGATCGTGATGGTGCCCATGGCCGCGCCGCGGCGCTCCGCCGGCACCAGCTTCATCACGGTGGTCATCAGCAGCGGCAGCATCACCGCGGTGCCGCAGGCCTGCACGATGCGGCCGATCAGCAGCATCGGGAAACCCGTGGCCACCGCGCACAGCAGCGTGCCGAGGCTGAACGCGGACAGCGAGATCAGGAAGACCTGGCGCGGCGTGAGCCGCTCCAGCATGAAGCCGGTGGTCGGGATGACCACCGCCATGGTCAGCAGGAAGCCACTGGTCAGCCACTGCACCGTGGTGGTCGAGATCTTCAGGTCCAAGGTCAGATCCCGCAGCGCGACGCTCAGGATCGTCTCGTTGAGGATCATCACGAACGCGGACATCACCAGGATCCCGATCAGCAGAAAGGGTTTGGCGGGCGCTCGGCTCTCGGTGGCGTGCTCGGTCGGCATGGTGTGTGTCATCAGCGGGATCCCCCCGTCGGCAGCGTCCGCATTCGATGGCAGCACACGGCGCTGGCAGCGGTCACAGCAAGAAAGTCTTCAGATCGCCATCATGTCATGGACGACGCGACACGCCGTCCGAATTATTCCACTCGCACGGATAGTCAACAGCCCCTCACCGCGGGTCAGCGGCAAGGGGCTGTCGACGTCGAGACGGCGTTACTTCTTGGCGAAGTCCTGACGGCTCAACATGTTGCTGATCTGACCGGCGTCAAGCGCGCGGGGCTCGGCCACGTGCACCATCGAGACGACTTCGCGGCCCAGGAGGCCGGCGCCGATCCACCCGAAGAGGATGCGCACCTTGCGGTTGAACGTCGGCATCTTGGCCACGTGGTACGCGCGGTGCGCGGCCCAGGCGGTCCAGCCCTTGCCCTTGGTGTTGTAGACGTCGGCGACGCCCTTGTGCAGGCCGAGGCTGGCGACGGCGCCCACGTTCTTGTGGAAGTAGTCGACGACCTTCTTGTCCCGCAGCGAGGCCAGGATGTTGTCGGCGAGCACCTTGGCCTGACGCACGGCGTGCTGCGCGTTGGGCGCGCAGGTGGCGTCGGGGTCCTGGTCCCGCTTGGACAGGTCCGGCACGCTGGCGCAGTCGCCGGCCGCCCAGATCACGCCCTCGTGGCCCTGCACCCGCATCGCGGCGTCGGCCACCACTCGCTTGCGCTGGTCGAGCGGCATGCCGGCCTCGGCCAGCACCGGGTTGGCGGTGACGCCGGCGGTCCAGATGATCGTGTCGCTGTCGTACTCGGTGCCGTCGGACAGCTTGACGTGGCCGTTCTCGACGCTCTGCGCGAAGGTCTTGAGGAAGACCTCGATGCCGCGCTGGCGCAGCTTGTCCACCGTGTACACGCCGAGGCTCTCGCGGACCTCGGGCAGGATCCGCGGCGCGGCCTCGACCAGCACCCAGCGCATGTCGTTGGGCTCGATGGTCGTGTAGTACTTCAGCGCCGAGCGGGCCATGTCCTCGAGCTCGCCCAGGGCCTCCACGCCGGCGAAGCCGCCGCCGATGACCGTGAAGGTGAGCAGCTTGCGACGGGTGGCGGCGTCGGTGGTGCTGGCCGCCAGGTCCAGCCGCGAGAGCACGTGGTTGCGCAGGTAGACGGCCTCGCCGATGGTCTTGAGGCCGATGCCGTGCTCGGCCAGGCCCGGGATCGGCAGCAGGCGGGTGACCGCGCCGAGGGCCACGACGAGGGTGTCGTACGGGACCTCGTCGATCGAGCCGCTCTCGGTCTTCACCGTGACGATCTTGCGGTCGGGGTCGACGGCGGTGACGCGCGCGGTGCGCACGTGGCAGCGGTCCAGGGTCCGACGCAGCGGGACGGTGACGTGGCGGGGCTCGATGGAGCCGGCCGCCGCCTCCGGGAGGAACGGCTGGTACGTCATGTGCGGCTGCGGGTCGATCACCGTCACGGACGCTTCGTTGGAGCGCAGCTTCTTCTGGAGACGCAGCGCGGTGTAGAGGCCCACGTAGCCTCCACCGAGCACGACGATTCGAGCGGGCTGCTTCCTGCTGGCCACGGCCGATTCCCCTCCGGGTTGGATACACCAATGCACTGAATGCACCGACGTACTGAGTGTAGAGCTGTATCGTGTCAGTCATGGGGCTTTCTGACAGTGACGTCAGCCACGCATCGGAGTCGGCACCGCGCAAACGGGTGCACACGAAGGCGCGACTACTCCGTGCGGCGGTCGAGGTCCTCGCGGAGCGTGGTTACCACGCGTCCTCGATCGACGAGATCTGCGCCCGGGCGGGCTACACCCGGGGCGCCTTCTACTCCAACTACAGCAGCAAGGACGAGCTGGTGGTGGAGGTCTTCGACCAGTACGCCACCGACCGCCGGGCGCGGCTGGCCGTGCTCGCGGCCAGCGATGTGACCCCGGACATGCTGGCCAGGGAGCTGCTGGAGCTCAACGAGCAGGACAGCGCGCTGAGCACGGTGATCCTGGAGTTCCGCATCCACGCGGTGCGCAACCCCGACCTCGTCGCCCGCTTGGACCAACACGACGACGAGGCCTCGACGGCGTTCGGTGAACTTCTGGCGAAAGTCCTGCCGGCCGACTCCGCGCTCGGCGCGCTGCCGCCCAAGCAGCTCGCCACGTTCCTGCTCGCCCTGCGCGCCGGCACCCTGACGCGGATCCTGCACGGGGGCACCAGCGCCACCCAGGCCAGTGACGCGTTCCACACCGTGCTCAGCACGCTGATTTCGATCAGGTGATCGACACTATGACCTTGACTACCCCCTATGGAAACTCATCCCCGGGTAAGAGGTAGGATGGGGGACGCCCTGCGGCTGCCGTTCAGCCGGCTCGCGGGTATTGGCCCGTCTGGCACACTGTTTGAGTGGAAACCCACTCGGGGGTACGCCTCACATGATCAAACAGCAGAACACTGCTAACCCTGCCACCGACGAGTTCCTCGCCGCGGTGGATATCAGTGCTGGTCAGCGCGTATTGCAGGTCGCGGTCGGTGATCGTCCGCTCGATCCGGACGAGGTCACCACCGTCTCCGGCGACGCCGCGTACTACGGCGACCCCACGGCCGCCCCGTACGACCGCATCGTGGTCACCGCGGGGGTGGCCGGCATCTCGCCGCACTGGCTGGATCAGCTGGCCCCGGGCGGCGTGATCTACGCCCCGGTGGCCCACGGCGGCATGCATCCCGTGCTCGCCGTGACCAAGCGTGCCGCCGGCCCGCATGCCCGCCCGGTGCTGTGGGGCGACTTCCCGCCTGCCACCGGCCCGCTGCGCCCGGACGCGCTGTTCCACGACCCGCACCGCGTGCTACGCGGCCCCGCCACCTATCGGGTGCCCGGCGGCCATATCGCCCTCGACGAGGACAACTACCAGGACCTCTGGTTCTTCCTGGCCGCCCGCGACGCCCGGATCACCCGGGCCGAGCTGGACGACCCGGACTTCGACCCGGACCGGGGTCGGTTGGCCAAGCACGAGCCGGCGCACGGCACGGCGTGGATCCAGCACGACGGCTCCATCATGGCCGTCGGCGACAGCAACACCGCCCTGGCGGTGGTGAACCTGTTGCTGGCCCAGGCGACCCAGTGGGACAAGACCCTGGACCGGCCGCGGTTCACCCAGTGGCAGTGCGGCTTCCAGCTCGACGACCTGGTCAGCCATCCACTGTGGCTGCCGCACCGGTGGCAGCTGTCCACTCCGGCCGCTCCCCGGTTCAACCCCGTCGAGCCGCGAGCGCGTCGCTGGCCGTCAGAGACGCGGCCAGCGGTGACGTCGCCGCGCCGACCGCGACCAGCTGCGGCCCCCAGCCGCTGAGCATCGCCTCGACACCCGAACCGAGCAGGGCCCGGCCGACTCCTTCCAGGTAGGCCGGGGCAGCCCGCCCGGCCAGTACTACGCGGTCCAGGTCGAGCAGGTTCACCAGGTCCATCACGGCCACGCCGAGCAGGTCGCCCGCCCAGGCGACCTCGGCGTGGTCGAGCTGCGCGAAGCGCGTGAGCACCAGGGACTCCGGCACCGGCTCGCCCGCCGCCTTCGCCACGACCGGGCCGGCCCGCACAGCGCCTTCAGGGCAGCCCCGGGGGGCCACAACAAGCCAGGGCGGGCCGTTCCAGGGGCCATGACCGTGTGCCCGAACTCGCCGGCGTTGGTCCGCCCGCCGCGGTAGACGCGTCCGTCCAGCACCAGGCCGGCACCGATGCCCGTGCCGACGTAGATCATCGCCGTCTGCCGGGGCAGGTCGGTGGTCCACAGCTCGGCCAGCACCGCCGTGTTGGTGTCCTTGTCGACGATCACCGGCAGGTCCAGAGCGTCCGTCAACATCGGACCGAGCGCGGCGTTTTCCCAGCCGGGCAAGCGATTCGCGTGATGCAGCACGCCGGTGCGGTGGTCGAGCGGGCCCGGGCAGCCGACGCCGACGCCGGCCAGCGTGGCCGGGTCCACTGTGGACGCCAGGCGGCGGATCGGCTCCACCAGGTCGGCGATCGAGCCGACCAGGCCCGGCCGGTGGTCGGCCGCGATGACCCGGCCGGACAGGTCGACCAGCACCAGGCGCAGCTCGTCCCGGTCGAGGTGGACGCCGACGGCATGTCGGGCCTCGGGCACCAGCCGCAGCAGGGTCGTCGGGCGGCCGACCGTCGGGGCGGCCTGGCCCGACGCGGGCTGACTCCACTCGGCGACCGATCCGGCCTCGATGAGCCTCGTCACGATTTTCGACACGGCCTGGGCCGTGAGGCCGGTAAAGTTCGCCAGGTCGGCCCGGCTGATGCCGTTGTGGCGGCGGATCAGGTCCAGGACCAGACCCGCGTTGTGGTCGCGCAGTGCGCCGAGGTTCGCGCCAGGTTTGCTTTGCATTTACGCAACAGTGTTGATTAACTCGGGCCATGCACGCAAGCACCGATCTGCGGGTGGGGCTGCTCGGCTACGGCATCGCGGGCGCCGTCTTCCACGCCCCGCTGATCGCGGCCACCCCCGGCCTGCGCCTGGCCGCCGTCGTGACGGCCAATCCCGAGCGCAGGCACCAGGTCGCCGCCGACCACCCCGGCACGCTCACGCTCGACCGCGCCGAGCAGCTGTGGTCCGAGGAGCTGGACCTCGTCGTCGTCGCCACGCCCAACCGCACCCACGTGCCGCTGGCCACCGAGGCGCTCGACGCCGGCTTCGCCGTGGTCGTGGACAAGCCGTTCGCGCCGACCGCCGAGGAGGCGCGCAAGCTCGCCGCGCACGCCCGTGAGCTCGGGCTGCCGCTGGCCGTGTTCCACAATCGCCGGTGGGACAACGACTTCCGCACCGTCCGGCAGCTCATCGACGCCGGCGAGCTCGGCGCCGTGCACCGCTTCGAGTCCCGGTTCGAGCGCTGGCGGCCCACCCCCAAGGGCGGCTGGCGCGAGCTCGGCGACCCGGCCGAGGCCGGCGGCGCCCTGTACGACCTGGGTTCGCACCTCATCGACCAGGCCCTCCAGCTGTTCGGGCCGGTTCGGTCCGTCTACGCCGAACTGGACCGCCGCCGGGCCGGCGTGCAGGTCGACGACGACTCCTTCGTGGCGCTGACCCACAAGAGCGGCGTCCGGTCGCACCTGTGGATGGGGGCGCTCACCCCGCAGCTCGGGCCGCGGATGCGGGTCCTCGGCGACAAGGCCGGCTATGTGAAGTTCGGCCTGGACGGGCAGGAGGACGCCCTGCGGGCCGGCAACCGTCCCGGCGGTCCCGAGTGGGGCGTCGAGCCCTCGGCCCTGTCCGGTCAGCTCGGCGTCGACGGCTCGCCGCGGCGCGTCACGTCGGTTCCCGGCGCGTACCAGGACTTCTACGCCCTCATGCGTGACGCCGTGCGCGGCGAGGGGCACGTGCCGGTGACGCCCGAGGAGGCCATCGCCGTGCTGGAGGTCATCGAGCAGGCCCGCGCCGGGGCGTGAGAGTCTGTCCGCTGACCTCGTTCGGCGGCAGGAGATGCACATGGCACGGCGGCTGTTTCCCGACACCAAGCGCACCATCGGCGCCGGGACCCTGGCTGCGTTGATCGTCATCGCCGTCGAGATCTTCGGCGGGCTCGACGCCGGCGCCATGGCGTGGCAGAAGGTCGTGTCGATCTCCGGGGCGTTCCTGTTCCTGGCCGTGATGGTCATCGCCATCCGCAACCTCGGCAACGTCGTCGTGCGGCACACCCAGTCGCACATCGGCATCAGCCACGCCGGCATCATCCGCCTGGGCATCTCGCTGGTCGGCTACCAGGTCGCCGTCGTCACCGCGCTGGGCATGCTCAACGTCGGCATCGGCCAGCTGCTGGTCGGCGGCGCCCTCACCGGCGTCGTCGTCGGCATCGCCTGCCAGCAGTCCCTCGGCAACCTCTTCGCCGGCCTCGTCCTGCTGGTCTCCCGGCCCTTCACCATCGGCGACCAGATCGTCATCCACTCCGGGGCCCTCGGCGGGCCACACCTGGGCATGGTGGTGGAGATGGGCCTCGTGTACGTCGTGTTGAACACCGACGACGGCGTCGTGCGCCTGCCCAACAGCGCCGTCCTCGCCGCCGGCGTCGGCCCTCGCCCGGCGACCGACCCCGAGCCCACGCCCCAGGTCGCCCCCGACCCGGCCGCCGCCCCCACTCCCGCCGCTGCCGCGGAGCCGTCCCCGCCGCCGCCGCGCCCGCCACCCCTCCCGCTCCGGCCAAGGAGTGAGGCGCTCGCCTTCCGGCCGAAAGGTTTCGCTCGCATGAGGGTTCGTCCCGTCTCCTTCGACGTCCTCGTCGAGCAGCTGGCCGACCGGATCACGGACCTCGGGCCGGCGCGGCTGCGGGTACAAAAAAGACGCCGCCCCGGCGGCCCGGCCGGGGGCGCTCGCGGAGGCGCTGGTGGATCCCCTCCGCCTGCGCGGACGGTCCGTGCTTCGCGTGTCGGCCAACGACTTTCTCCGGCCGGCCTCACTCCGGTTCGAGCACGGACGCACGGATCCCGACTCGTACTTCGAGGACTGGCTCGATCTCAACGGCCTGGCCCGCGAGGTGCTGGACCCGGCCGATCCGGCCGGCAGCGGCTCGGTGCTTCCGTCACTGTGGAACGCGGACACCGATCGGGCCAGCCGAGTGTCCTATGTGGAGGTACCAGCCAACGGAATAGTCCTGTTGGACGGGGCTTTGCTGCTCGGCCGGTGGCTGCCGTTCGACTTCACGGTCCACCTGGACATGTCACCCGCCGCCCTGCGCCGCCGCACACCGGACGACGACCACTGGACGCTGCCGGCCTTCGATCGGTACCGCGACGAGGTGGAACCGGCGACGGTGGCCGACGTGGTCGTGAAGTTCGACGATCCCCAGCATCCAGCGATCATCGAGCCCTAGGGCATCAGACGACGGCGGCTTCCTCGGCGACCCAGCGCAGGAGGTCGCCGGGCTGACATTCGAGCACGTCGCAGAGGGCGGCGAGGGTGGCGAAGCGCACGGCCTTGGCGCGGCCGTTCTTGAGGACGGCGAGGTTGGCAGGCGTGATGCCGATGCGGTCGGCGAGCTCGCCGACGGACATCTTGCGCTTGGCCAGCATGACGTCGATGTCCACGGCGATCGGCATCAGATCACCTCGTCCAGCTCGGCCTGCATCTTGG
>NZ_KK037166.1:8965434-9003879 GCF_000568255.1 Kutzneria sp. 744 | reverse complement strand
AGCACGAGCACGACGAGCGCGACGCCGAGAATGCGCGAGGCCGATCCCGGCCATGATGCCGGTGACGCCCGGATCGTCCCGCTGGCCCGGCGCGTTGACGGCGGTGACCGCGAACCACACCAGGGCGACCGCCACGATCGAGCCGATCACGCCGTCCACGTAACGAAAAGCGGCGTGGGAGAACACGGTCCCGCGCCGCACCATCGCCACCAGCCGCCACACGCAGAACAGCGCGACCTCGACCGCCAGCAGGCCGACGATCGTGAGCACCCGGAACGCGGTCAGCGGCAGCTTCCCGTCCTCCGGGTCGTTGCCGCTCACCAAGGTCCACACCATCAACACCTGCACCAGCACGGTGCCGACGAAGACCACCGCCAGCACAGCGCGCAGCGCATGCACGGTCAGCTTGCCCATACCCCTCCTCCCATCGACTTACGATGGGAATCTATCGAATGTCGATAGATAGGGCAAGGCTGGTCTTCGACCGCTACCGCGACGAGATCGAACCGGCCACGGCCGACGTCGTCGTCAAGTTGGACGACCCCACCACCCGGCGATCATCGAGCCCTGGCTCAAGCCGCCGCGCCGAGCGGCAGGCGGCCGCCGGCGCTCACCCGCCGGATGAGACGGGCGTACGAGGCGATCATGCGACGGCGGCCGAACTCGGCGCGGGCCGCCCGCAGAGCGGGGGCGAATTCGCGGCGGCGAGCAATGGCCTCGGCCCACCCCGCGGCGACGGAGGCCGGATCGGACGGCGTGAGCAGCCCGCGGCCGGCGACGATCGACGCGGAGTCGCCGACATCGGTGGTGACCGGAACGGCGCCGCACATCATGCCCTCGATCAGGCACAACGGAGCCGCCTCGCCGAACGCCGAGGTCAACGCCACCACGTCGGCCGCGGCGAACAGCGCCTGGGGGTCGTCGCGCACCCCGAGCCGGTGCAGCCGCGCGGACCTCGCCAAGCCGGCCGCCGCCAGATCAGCGGTGAGCAGCGGATTCGCGACCGTCATCCCGGCCCCGCACATCACGACGTGCGCATCGGGCCGGGCCGCCAGGAAAACCGCCGCCGAGGCCAGGAACAGCGGCACGTTCTTCATCTCGTCGTACCGGGCGGCGAAGACGACCACCGGGTCGTCGGGGTCGATGGTCAGCGCACGGCGCAGCCTGGCCCGGACCGCGCGGTCGGGGCGGAACCTGCGCGCGTCGACCCCGTTGGGGATCACTTCGAGCAGGCCGGCCGGAATCCCGGCGGCTCGGTAGGCGTCACGGGTCGATTCGGCGCAGCACACCAACGCCGCGATGACCCCGCTGCGAACGGCGGCGCGCAGCTCGGTCAAGGCCGCACCCTGGTTCTCGGGATCGGACCGGTGCAGGCAGGTGATCACCGGCCGGCCGCCGGCCCCGGCCTGGTTGACCAGGCGCAGCGGCTGTTCCTTGAGCGTGAGGACAACGTCCACACCGGACAGTTCCCGGTCGAACGCCGCCAGCTCGCCTTCGTCGAAGCCGGCCGGTCCACTGCTGCCGGTCCGCAGCGCCGACACCGACAGGCCCGCCGCCACCAGCCTGCGGTAACAGGCGTCGTCCTGCATCCGCTGCACGGTCGCTTCGCGGCGCGCCTGCCCGTGAATGCTCAGGACTCGATGCCGCTGTCCGCGGCCGTGCAGGCCGGCCAGCACATCGCTGTGCAGAATCCGCGCGCCACCGCTGAAGAACCCCTCGTAGAGGGACAACACTCCGATGTCACCGGCCACCCGCACATCGTGTGGCACCAAGTGTTACGCGCTTCCAGCACCGCGAAAACGCCGCGTAAATTCACCGGGCGCGGTCCTCACCGCCGGCTGCTGGCACAGGTCGACGTCGTCACGATCGCGCCGAACGGATGGAGCCTCTGGATGGACACCCGGGGCCAATGGGTCCAGGTCGACATCATCGCCGACGGCGCCTTCGATCACCCAGGCCACTCGATGTGAAGGTTCACTTGACTGACGCCGCCGTCCTGTTCACCACGGCGAGGGGCTGTAGTCCTTCAGGAAGCAGCTGTGGAGGTCCTCGCCGGCCTCGCCGCGGACGATCGGGTCGTAGACGCGGGCGGCGCCGTCCACCAGGTCGAGCGGGGCGTGGAAGCCCTCGTCGGCCAGGCGGATCTTCATCGGGTGGGGCCGCTCGTCGGTGATCCAGCCGGTGTCGACGGCGGTCATCAGGATGCCGTCGGAGAGCATCTCGGCGCCGCTGGTGCGGGTCAGCATGTTCAACGCCGCCTTGGACATGTTGGTGTGCGGATGCCCGGCCCCCTTGTAGGCGCGGGAGAACTGGCCCTCCATGGCCGAGACGTTGACGACGTACTTGCGGCGGGCGGCCGCGGCGGCCATGGCCGGGCGCAGGCGGCTGATGAGGATGAACGGGGCCGTCTGGTTGCAGAGCTGGACCTCAAGCAGCTCGATGGGGTCGACCTGGTCGACGGTCTGGGTCCAGCTGTTGATGGAGGCGAGGTCGGGGGTGAGCCCGGCGGCGTCGATGGCGGTGCCGGCGGCGATCCGGTCGGGCGAGGCGGAGCCGGCGGTGAGGGCCAGCGACGTGACGTCGACGGCCAGCGACGTGAGCTCGGCACCGGCCAGGGCCAGCGGGTGGGCGTCGTGGGGACTGCCCAGCGTGATCATCTCGGGCATGGGGCCGGCCGGCAGCGGGTCGGCCTCGGCCTCCACCAACAGGGAGTAGGAGCCGGGCGAGCGGCGCACGGTCTGGGCGGCGTTGTTGATCAGGATGTCGAGCGGGCCCGCGGCGGCGACGGTGTCGGCCAGCGCGATGACCTGGGCCGGGTCACGGAGGTCGACGCCGACGACCCGAAGGCGGTGCAGCCAGTCGGCGCTGTCGGGCATGGCGGCGAACCGGCGTACGGCATCGCTGGGGAAACGCGTGGTGATGGTGGTGTGCGCGCCGTCCCGCAGCAGCCGCAGGGCGATGTACATGCCGATCTTGGCCCGGCCGCCGGTGAGCAGCGCGGTCCGGCCGGTCAGGTCGGTGCGGGCGTCCCGCTTGGCCCGGTTGAACGCGGCGCAGGACGGGCAGAGCTGGTGGTAGAAGGCGTCGACCTCGACGTACCGCTGCTTGCAGACGTAGCAGGAGCGGGCCCGCAGCAGGGTGCCGGCGGTGGCGCCGACGACGGAGGACACCAGCGGAATGCCCTGGGTCTCGTCGTCGATGCGGACGGCCGAGCCGGTCGCGGTCTGCGCGGTCACCTCGCGGTCGGCGGCGGTCACGGCGGCGCGGGCCTGGCTGCGCCGCTCGCGCCGGGCTTCTTTGGCCATCTTGGAGGAGGCCCGGCGGACGGCGACGAAGGTCGGGTGCTCGGGCGGCAGCGTGGACACCGCGGCCAGCACCTGCAGGCACGTCTCCAGGTCGGCGGGGTCGATCTCGGACATGACCGGCACTCTAACCTTGAGCCGGTGACAAGCTTGCACGGCAGGACCGCCCTGGTGACCGGGGCCACTGGCGGCATCGGGGCCGGCATCGCCGCGCGGCTGGCCGCCCACGGCGCACGGGTGCTGGCCCACTACCGTACTCGGCCGCCGGCTGACCCCGAAGTCCTTGCCGTCCAGGCTGATCTGCGTGAACCGGCCGAAGTGGAGCGGTTGGTCGAGACCGCCGTCAACGAACTCGGCGGCCTGGACATCGTCGTCAACAGCGCCGGTGTGCAACCGGTGCAGCCGCTTTCGGAGCTGACCCTGGCCGACTGGCGGGCGGTGTTCGCCGGCAACGTCGACAGCGCGTTTCTCGTCACGAAAGCGGCCGCGGAACACATGGGCCTCGGCGGTTCGATCATCCACCTCGGCTCCATCGAGGGCTCGCTGCCGGCCGTCGGCCACGCCCACTACGCCTCGGCCAAAGCCGCCTTGCTCATGCACACCAAGGCCGCCGCGCTGGAATACGGCCCGCGGGGCATCCGCGTCAACGCCGTCTCCCCCGGTCTCATCTCGCGGCCCGGTATCGAGGAGGCGTGGCCCTCCGGTGTCGCCAGCTGGGTCGAGCACGCCCCGCTGGGCCGTCTCGGCACCCCCGAGGACGTCGGCGACGCCTGTGCGTTCCTCGCGTCTGACCTGGCGCGGTGGATAACCGGTCAGAACCTCGTGGTCGACGGCGGCATGTCGGTGCGGCCGGCATGGTAGATCCGGACACGATCGTGAGCACGCTCGGTCTCCAGCCGCTGCCGGTCGAGGGCGGGCACTGGGCCCAGACCTGGCGGGACGCCAACGGCACCGCCATCTACTACCTGCTGCGGGCGCCCGCGTTCTCCGCCCTGCACCGGCTGGCCCACCCCGAGATCTTCAGCTTCCACGCCGGCGCCCCGGCCCGGATGCTGCTCCTGCACCCCGACGGCTCCGTGACCCGACCAGTGCTCGGCATCGACCTCGCCGCCGGCCAGCGCCCCCAGGTCCCCGTCCCCGCCGGCGTCTGGCAGGCAACGGAAACCACCGGCACCTGGACCCTCCTCGGCACCTTCATGACCCCGCCCTACACCGACGCCTGCATCACCTTCGCCGACACCACGCTGGCGGCGGAGTATCCCTCAGCCGCCCCGGACATCCGCCGCCTCACCCCTTTGTGACACCCGGAACGGCGGGTTAGACGCGGGCGGGGGCGGGGGCGGTGGAGCCGCGGACTACCAGCTCCGGCTCGAAGAGGAGTTCCTCGGTGGAGACGGCGGCGCCCTCGATCTGGTTGACGAGGAGTTCTACGGCGGCGCGGCCCATGGCCTCTATGGGCTGGCGGACGGTGGTGAGGGGCGGGTCGATGCAGTTCATGAAGGCGGAGTCGTCGTAGCCGACCACGGAGACGTCGCCGGGGACGGTCAAACCCTTGCGGCGCACGGCGCGGATGGCGCCGAGGGCCTGGGGGTCGCTGGCGCAGACGATGCCGGTGATGTCCTGGTTGAGCAGCTTGGACGTGGCGGCGTGGCCGCCTTCCAGCGAGAACATGGTGTGCTGGATGGCGTCGTCGGGGATTTCCACGCCGGCGCGCGTGGCATGCGCGCGGAAGGCGGCTTCCTTGCGGCGCGAGGGCACATGATCGGGCGGCCCGAGCACCATGCCGACGCGGGTGTGGCCGAGGGACAGCAGGTGCCCGAGGGCCTGCTCGGCGGCCACCGCGTCATCGCAGGCGACCTTGGGGAAGGCCAGGTCCTCGACGGCCGCGTTGACCAGCACGGCCGGCAGCTTGCGGTTGGTCAGCCGGTAGTAGTGCTCATGTGACGCGTCGGCCTGGGCGAACAGGCCGCCGGCGAACACCACCCCGGAAACATGCTGCTGGAGCAGCAGTTCCACGTACTCGGCCTCGGAGACGCCGCCCGCGGTGCGGGTGCACAGCACGGGCGTGAAGCCCTGCTGGGCCAGGGCGTTCCCTACCACGTCGGCGAAGGCCGGGAAGATGGGGTTCTGCAGCTCGGGCAGCACGAGGCCGACCAGCCGGGCCCGCTCCCCGCGCAGCTGGGTGGGCCGCTCGTAGCCGAGCACGTCCAGCGCGGTCAGCACGGCCGCCCGGGTGGCCTCGGAGACCCCGGGCTTGCCGTTGAGCACGCGGCTGACGGTCGCCTCGCTGACTCCGACCTTCTGCGCGACCTCGGCAAGGCGTCTTGTCATGCCGCAACTATACGACAGGTGGCGCAAACAGCTTGCAGTCACTTGCGGCACGTCGACGGCCCGCAGCGCCGACAGGGCCAATCAAGTCACGATCTTGCGTATTGGTGTCAACATCTTGCGGCTTCGTGTCCAGAAGATCTATGGTGTGCGCCACACTCCACCGCGTCAGGGGAGATCGCCTGATGACTACTGACAGACTTCGGACCGCCGCCGCGTTAGCGCTGGCCACCGGCCTCACGCTGGGCATGACCGCCGCGTGCAGCGGGGGCGCCGACCAGCAGGCCGGCGGCCCGGTGACGATCACCATCGACGGCCAGCCGCCGCAGACCCAGCCGTTCGACCGCAAGATCTTCGACGCCGACGTGGCCGCCTTCGAGAAGGCGCACCCGGACATCAAGGTCACCGCGCACGAGGGCTTCATGGACCCCAAGACGTTCTCCGCCAAGCTGGCCGGCGGCCAGCTGGAGGACGTCTTCTACGTCTACTTCACCGACCCGGCGAACCTGATCGCGCGCCACCAGGCCGCGGACATCACCGACTACGTGAAGGACGTCCCGCACGTCAACGACATCCAACCCGCGCTGCTGGACGTCTTCAAGGACGCGGGCGGCAAGGTCTACGGCCTGCCCACCGCCAACTACTCGATGGGCCTGCTCTACAACCGGGCCCTGTTCACCAAGGCCGGCCTCGACCCGGACAAGCCGCCCACCACCTGGGACGAGGTGCGCGCGGACGCCAAGAAGATCACCGCGCTGGGCAACAACACCGTGGGCTTCGCCGACTACTCGGCCAGCGGCCAGGGCGGCTGGCACTTCACCACGGAGATGTACGCGGGAGGCGGCGACATCGCCAAGAAGGACGGCAGCACCTGGAAGGCCGACTTCGACAACGCCACCGGCAAGAAGGTCCTGCAGACGCTGCACGACATGCGCTGGACCGACAACTCGATGGGCAGCAAGCAGCTGCTCCAGATCGCCGACGTGCAGGGCATGATGGGCGCCGGCCAGCTGGGCATGTACCTGGCCGCGCCGGACAACATCCCGACCCTGGTCAACCAGTTCAAGGGCAATTACGCCGACTACGGCCTCGGCGCGATGCCGGGCGGCAAGGGCACGCTGATCGGCGGCGAGGGGTACATGATCAACCCCAAGGCCACGCCCGCCCAGATCAAGGCCGGCCTGACCTGGATCCAGTGGAAGTACCTCAACCCGGAGCGGGTCGAGTCCGAGGTGCTCAGCACGTACAAGGCGCAGGGCCAGCCGGTGGGCCTGCCGGTGCCGCCGGTGCCGGACCTGTGGACCGGCTCGGTGCGTGACCAGCTGGAGCAGGCCAAGGAGAAGAACGCCACCGTGCCGGTCTCCAACTACAAGCCGTACCTGGACGGCGGGCAGTCGCTCAAGGGCAGCCTGGAGCCGCCGAGCGCCCAGCAGCTCTACACGATCCTCGACACGCTGATGTCGACCGTGCTCACGCAGCAGGACGCCAACATCGACCAGTTGCTCTCCGACGCGAGCCAGAAGGCGAACTCCGTGCTCGCGCAGGTGAAGTGAGCACCGCCGTCCGGTTGCCGTCGGCCGCGCTAGGGGTGCGGCCGGCGGCGCGCCTGCGGCGCCGGCTCCGGGAGAACGTCACCGCCTACGGCCTGCTGTGCGCGGCGCTGGTGGTGTTCGCGCTGTTCTCCTGGTACCCGATCGTGCGCGGTGTGCTGCTGAGCTTCCAGCAGGTCAACTTCGTCACCGCGCCGACCTGGGTCGGACTGGAGAACTTCCAGAAGCTGTTCGCGGACCCGCAGTTCTGGGAAGCGTGGGTGAACACGCTGCTGTTCACCGCGCTGGCCCTGGTCTTCGGCTTCGCGGTGCCGTTCGCGATCGCCGTGCTGCTCAACGAACTCCGGCACGGCAAGGCTTACTTCCGGCTCGTGGTCTACCTTCCCGTGATGCTGCCGCCGGTGGTGGTGGCGCTGCTGTGGAAGTGGTTCTACGACCCGGGCCCGGGCCTGTTCAACTCGGCGCTGCACGCCGTCGGCCTGCCCGGACTGAGCTGGCTGGACTCCCCGGCCACGGCGATGCTGTCGCTGGTGCTGGTGTCCACGTGGGCCAACATGGGCTCGGCGACGCTGATCTACCTGGCGGCGTTGCAGACCATCTCCGGCGACCTGTACGAGGCGGCGGAGCTGGACGGCGCCGGGCTGTGGCGGCGACTGTGGCACGTCACGATCCCACAGACCCGGTTCGCGCTGCTGGTCATGCTGCTGCTGCAACTGGTGGCCACCATGCAGGTGTTCACCGAGCCGTACATCATGACCGGCGGCGGGCCCGGCGACTCGACCGTGACGGTGTTGCTGCTGCTGTACAAGTACGCCTTCTTCTACAACGACTTCGGCACGGCCAGCGCGCTGAGCCTGCTGCTGTTCGTGGTGCTGGGCGTGTTCGGCCTGTTCTACGTCCGCCTGACCAGGAAGGCCGACTGATGCGGACCTTGGTCTCGGAGTCGCAGTTGCGCAGCCCGCGCGGCAAAGCCATCTACTGGACGGTTTTTGTCGTGGTCGCGGTCGCGTTCACCGTGGCGTTCGTGTTCCCCCTGATCTGGATGGTGTTGGGGGCCATGAAGACCGCGCCGGAACTGGCGCGGGTGCCACCGACCCTGCTGCCGGCGAAGGCGAACGTCGGCGCGTACGTCGAGGCATGGAACTTCATGAGCCTCGCGCACTTCTTCCTCAACACGGTCATCGTGGTGCTGGGGGCGTGGCTGGTGCAGCTGGCGGTGGACGTGCCGGCGGCGTACGCGCTGTCGAAGCTGAAACCCAAGCTGGGCAACGTGGTGCTGGGCATGATGCTGGGCACGCTGATGCTGCCGGCCTCCGCGCTGCTGGTGCCGACCTATCTGACCATCACCGACGTGCCGCTGCTCGGCGTGAACCTGGTCAACTCGCCGCTGGCCATCTGGCTGCCGGGCGCGGCCAACGCGTTCAACATCTATCTGCTCAAACGGTTCTTCGACCAGATCCCGGGCGAGCTGATCGAGGCGTCCACACTGGACGGTGCGGGCCCGGTGCGGACCATGTGGCGGGTGGTGCTGCCGCTGTCGCGGCCGGTGCTGGGCGTGGTGTCCATCCTGTCGGTGGTCACGGCGTGGAAGGACTTCATCTGGCCGCTGCTGGTGTTCTCCGACCCGCAGGCTCAGACGATTTCCGTGGCGCTGCAACGGTTCGCCCCGGACACACCGGTCAACCTGCTGCTGGCCGGCCTGGTGCTGGCCAGCGTGCCGACCATCGTGGTCTTCCTGATCTTCCAACGGAACATCCTTGCTGGCCTCACCGCGGGCAGCGTCAAGGGCTGAGGAGTCAATGTGACCGACACAGGATCGGCGTGGTGGCGTGGTGCGGCCATCTACCAGGTGTACGTGCGCAGCTTCGCCGACGGCAACGGCGACGGCACCGGCGACCTGACCGGCCTGCGCCAGCACCTGCCGCACATCGCCAACCTGGGGGTCGACGCGATCTGGCTGTGTCCCTGGTATCCGTCGCCGATGGCCGACTCGGGCTACGACGTCTCGGACTACCGGGACATCGAGCCGTCGTTCGGCACGCTGGCCGAGGCCGAGAAGTTCATCGAGGAGGCACACTCCCTCGGCCTGAAGGTGATCATCGACATCGTGCCCAACCACTGCTCGGACCAACACCGGTGGTTCAAGGAGGCGGTGGCGGCCGGCCCGGGCTCGCCGCAGCGGGAGATGTTCTGGTTCCGCCCGGCCAGCCCGGAGCCGCCCAACGACTGGCAGTCCCGGTTCGGCGGCTCGGCCTGGAGCCGGGTGCCCGACGGCGAGTGGTACCTGCACCTGTACGCCCCGGAGCAGCCGGACCTGAACTGGGAGAACCCGGTGGTGCACCAGGAGTTCCGCGAGGTGCTGCGGTTCTGGTTCGACCGCGGGGTGGACGGCTTCCGCATCGACGTCGCCGATGGACTCGTGAAGGATTCCGCGCTGCCCGACGTGAACGGCCGCTCCGAGGGGCAGCTGCCGTTCTCCGACATGGACGGCGTGCACGAGATCTACCGGGAATGGCGGCAGATCGCCGACACCTACCCGGATCCGCGGGTGTTCGTCGGCGAGATGTGGCTGCCCGACCAGGAGCGGTTCGCCCGCTACCTGCGGCCGGACGAGCTGCATTCGGCGTTCAACTTCGACTTCCTGTCCTGCCCGCTGGAGGCCGCCCGGCTCCGCGCCGTGATCGACTCGACGCTGCAGGCCCATGCCCTGGTCGGCGCGCCGGCGACGTGGGTGCTGTCCAACCACGACACCACCCGTCACGTCACGCGGTACGGGCGGGCGGACACGTCGTTCAGCTTCGCCGACCGGCAGCAGGGCGCGCCGACGGACCTGGCGCTGGGCACCCGGCGGGCCCGGGCGGCGGCGTTGCTGAGCATGTCGCTGCCCGGCGGCGTGTACGTCTACCAGGGCGAGGAGCTGGGGCTGCCCGAGGTCGAGGACCTGCCGGACGAGGTGCGGCAGGACCCGGTGTTCAGCCGCACCAACGGCGCCGACCCGGGCCGCGACGGCTGCCGCGTGCCGCTGCCGTGGGACGGGGAGGCGCAGCCGTACGGGTTCGGCGGCGGCGAGACGTGGCTGCCGCAGCCGGACGGCTGGGCGGAGTACACGGTGACGGCCGAGGCGGCGGACGAGGGTTCGATGCTGCGGCTGTACCAGCAGGCCTTGCGGCTGCGGCACGAGGTGCCCGGGCTGGGTGACGGCACGCTGACCTGGCTGCCGTCGCCGGACGGGGTGCTGACCTTCGCCCGTGAAGAGCACTTCGTGTGCGTGCTCAACCTGTCCGACGCGGCGGTGGACCTGCCCGAGCACAGCGAGGTCCTGCTGGCCAGCGACCCGCTGGCCGACGGCCGGCTGCCGGCGAACACGGCGGTGTGGCTGGCCCGCTGACGGCTCGGCGCCAGGGGGCGGCGCGCCGGCGTCGCCCCCTATCTTTACCGAGCAAGACCCCTTAGCGAGCCAGCTCACAAGCTACGCACTAGTAGCTTCCCCTACCATCGGTCCGCATGACGACGCCGTCCAAGACCGGACCGGCGGAGCTTCCGCTCGCCGCCGAGTTTCCGCAGGTCGACCGCGCAGTATGGCGACGGTCGGTGGAGTCGGTGCTGCGCAGGTCGGGGGTTCTCGGCGAGGGTCAGCAAGCACGATTCCCCCGAGGATCTGCTCGCCACCACCACCTATGACGGCATCACCATCAGCCCCTGTACACGGCCGAGGACGCGGCGCCGCTGAGCGGCTTCCCGGGCCTCGCCCGTACGTGCGGGGCGGCACCCGGCAGGACCTTCTGGCAAGAACAGCCTATTTACAGGGGTTCTACCGGCGCGTGGCTTAAGTTGATATCGGCACCCTATAGAGCGAGGTTGGGCATACGGTATTGAACAACTAAATATCAGTGAAGTATCGTGCGAGTCGTGCTGGGTCTTTGCTGTTTTACGGTAGCTTTGGCGATATAAGTGTGCTCAGGCAAAATCAGCGAGACCCACCTATGGACAATGGTGGACAAACGATTCAAGCCCCATTCCTCACTAAGACGACTGGGCTGCCTGGATGTATTCTACTATTGCTTAGCGTCACGTTCTGTGGGCACGCCGAAACAACGCTCGTGCGGGCACTTTCTATACCAGGCGGGATCCGAATGGCTGGGCCTACGATAACGCTATTTAACAAAGGCCCTAGATTGGTCGAGACCACATCACGCCATTGAGGTTCGCTCGCCACTCCACCCCGTGTAGGGGCACACTCCCTGGTACACCCGTGAGCAGTGACTATTGGATTTCGGCTGTCTCAGGGTGCGACTAGGTACATATAGGGGACTAGTGACCGGTTAGTGCGGGGCGGCCATTAAGATCGTGTGCGCCCATGGCACGGTTTTTGTTAAGCGGAGACACGCCCTTGTAAGTTCGGAGGAGAGAGGGGTTTCAAGAAATAACATTGGTAATGACTTTCCGACTCCCCCCAGCGGCCATACTTTTCGGAAATTTCATGACCATCGCGAAGCTGCGCGCCGCCCGTCGGCTGTGGACCCGGGTCACAGAGGTCAGCGGCGCTCCGTCGGCCCAGTTGCAGCACGCGGTGACGTCGTCGGCGATGCTGACCCAGCGGGATCCGTGGGTGAACATGCTGCGCACCACCCTGGCCTGCTTCGCCGCCGGCACCGGCGGCGCGGATGCCGTAACCGTGCAGACGTTCGACGCCGCCATCGGCCTGCCGGACCCGTTCTCCCGGCGTATCGCCCGGAACACGCAGGCGCTGCTGCTGGAGGAGTCGCACCTGGGGCAGGTGATCGATCCGGCCGGCGGCTCCTGGTACGTGGAGCGGCTGACCGACGACCTGGCCCGGGCCGGCTGGGCCTGGTTCCAGGAGATCGAGCGAGCCGGCGGGCCCGTTGAGGCGTTTCCCCTTGTGCGGGAACGACTGGCGGCGACCTGGCGGCAGCGGGGCGAGAACATCGCGCACCGCAAGGACGCGCTGACCGGCGTCTCGGAGTTCCCGAACCTGGCCGAGAAGCCGGTGCGGCGCAAGCCGTTGCCGACTGCCCAGGCCGGCGGGCTACCTCGGGTCCGCTACGCGCAGGCGTTCGAGGAGCTGCGGGACCGCTCCGACGCTCAGCTGGCGGAAACCGGGGCCCGGCCCCGGGTCTTCCTGGCCACGCTCGGCCCCGTGGCCGTCCACACCGGACGGTCGAGCTTCGCGGCCAACCTGTTCAACGCCGGCGGCATCGAGACTCCCGCCGGAACGGTCGAGGACTTTCCCGGCGGCGTCGCCTGCGTCTGCTCGTCCGACAAGCTGTACGCGGAGCAGGCCGCCGCGACGGTCGCCGCGTTGAAGGCCGCCGGCGCGACGCACGTGTTCCTGGCCGGCAGCCCCGAGAAGTGGGCCGACACCGGGGCCGACGCGTTCGTCTTCGCCGGCTGTGACGCGCTTTCCGTGCTGCACACGACGTATCGATTTCTTTCTGGCAGCCAGTTGGAGGCTCAGCGATGATCCCGAACTTCGCGGACGTGCCGCTGGGCGATCCCGAGGTCGCCGGCGGCGCCGACGACTGGCGCAAGGCGCTGCACGCGGCCACCGGCAAGGACACCGATGCCCTGGTGTGGGAGTCGCCGGAGGGCATCGGCATCCGGCCGCTGTACACCGCGGAAGACCTTGCCGGCCTTGACTTCCTGGGCACGTACCCGGGTGTCGCCCCGTACCTGCGCGGGCCGTACCCGACGATGTACGTCAACCAGCCGTGGACCATCCGGCAGTACGCGGGCTTCTCCACCGCCGAGGAGTCCAACGCCTTCTACCGCCGCAATCTCGCCGCCGGTCAGAAGGGCCTGTCGGTGGCGTTCGACCTGGCCACCCACCGCGGCTACGACAGCGACCACCCCCGGGTGGCCGGCGACGTGGGCATGGCCGGCGTGGCCATCGACTCCATCTACGACATGCGACAGCTGTTCGACGGCATCCCGCTGGACCGGATGAGCGTGTCGATGACCATGAACGGCGCGGTGCTTCCCGTGCTGGCGCTGTACATCGTGGCCGCCGAGGAGCAGGGCGTGGCGCCGGAGCAGCTGGCCGGCACCATCCAGAACGACATCCTCAAGGAGTTCATGGTCCGCAACACCTACATCTACCCCCCGCTGCCGTCGATGCGGATCATCTCCGACATCTTCGCCTTCACCTCGCAGCGGATGCCCAAGTACAACTCCATCTCCATCTCCGGCTACCACATCCAGGAGGCCGGGGCCACGGCCGACCTGGAGTTGGCCTACACCCTGGCCGACGGCGTGGAGTATCTCCGGGCCGGTGTCGGCGCGGGACTCGACATCGACGTCTTCGCGCCCCGCCTGTCGTTCTTCTGGGCCATCGGCATGAACTTCTTCATGGAGGTGGCCAAGCTCCGCGCGGCCCGCCTGCTGTGGGCCAAGCTGGTCAAGGGCTTCGACCCCAAGAACCCGAAATCCCTTTCCCTGCGGACACATTCGCAGACCTCAGGCTGGTCGCTGACCGCGCAGGACGTCTACAACAACGTGGCCCGGACGTGCGTCGAGGCGATGGCCGCCACGCAGGGGCACACGCAGTCCTTGCACACCAACGCATTGGACGAGGCGCTGGCCCTGCCGACCGACTTCTCGGCCCGCATCGCCCGCAACACCCAGCTTCTGCTGCAACAGGAATCCGGCACCACGCGGGTGATCGACCCGTGGGGCGGCAGCGCCTTCGTGGAACGGCTGACCTACGACCTGGCGCGCCAGGCCTGGGCGCACATCGCCGAGGTGGAGCAGGCCGGCGGCATGGCCAAGGCGATCGACGCCGGCATCCCCAAGCTGCGCGTCGAGGAGGCCGCCGCCCGCACCCAGGCCCGCATCGACTCCGGCCGGCAACCGGTGATCGGCGTGAACAAGTACCGGGTGGACACCGACGAGGAGATCGAGGTCCTCAAGGTCGACAACCACGGCGTGCGGGCCCAGCAGATCGAGAAGCTGCGGCGGCTGCGCGAGGAGCGGGACGAGCAGTCCACTCAGGACGCGCTGGCCGCTTTGACGCGGGCGGCCGGCGGCGACGGGAACCTGTTGGAGCTGGCCGTGAACGCGGCCCGGGCCAAGGCCACCGTCGGCGAGATCTCCGACGCGCTGGAGAAGGTCTACGGGCGGCACTCCGGTCAGATCCGTACCATCTCCGGTGTGTACCGCGACGAGGCCGGCAGCGCCGGGAACGTGGCCGAGGTGCTGGAGCGGGTCGCCGAGTTCGAGCGCGAGGAGGGCCGGCGGCCCCGCATCCTGGTGGCCAAGATGGGCCAGGACGGGCACGACCGCGGCCAGAAGGTGATCGCCACCGCCTTCGCCGACCTCGGCTTCGACGTGGACGTGGGCCCGCTGTTCCAGACGCCGGGCGAGGTCGCGCGGCAGGCCGTCGAGGCCGACGTGCACGTCGTCGGCGTGTCCTCGCTGGCCGCCGGGCACCTGACCCTGGTGCCGGCGCTACGGCAGGAGCTGGACGCGCTGGACCGCGGGGACATCATGATCGTGGTCGGCGGCGTGATCCCGCCCGCCGACTTCCCGGCCCTGTACGAGGCGGGCGCGGTCGCGATCTTCCCGCCCGGCACCGTCATCGCCGACGCCGCGCTCGGCCTGATCGACCGCCTCGCCGAGCAGCTGGACCACGCCGCCGATGGCTCGTAAGCCCATCGACGTCCGCGAGTACGCGAAAGGCGTGCTCGACGGGTCCCGGACCACGCTGGCCCGGGCCATCACGCTGGTGGAGTCGACCAAGCCCGCGCACCGCGAGCTGGCGCAGCAGCTTCTCGTGGAGCTGCTGCCCCATGCCGGTGGCGCGCACCGGGTCGGCATCACCGGCGTGCCCGGGGCCGGCAAGTCCACGTTCATCGAGGCGCTGGGCACTTCGCTCACCGCCGCCGGCCACCGCGTCGCCGTGCTGGCCGTCGACCCGTCGTCCAGCCGCACCGGCGGCAATCCTCGGCGACAAGACCCGCATGGCCCGCCTTGCCGTGGACGACAACGCTTTCGTCCGCCCCTCCCCCACCTCGGGGACGCTGGGCGGGGTGGCCCGGGCCACCCGGGAGTCCATCGTCCTGGTCGAGGCGGCCGGCTACGACGTCGTGCTGGTGGAGACCGTCGGCGTCGGGCAGTCCGAGATCGCCGTGGCCAACATGGTCGACTGCTTCCTGCTGCTCGCCCTGGCCCGCACCGGGGATCAGTTGCAGGGCATCAAAAAGGGCGTGCTGGAGCTGGCCGACGTCGTCGCCGTCAACAAGGCCGACGGCCCCCACGAGCCCGACGCCCGCAAGGCCGCCCGCGAGCTCACCGGCGCCATGCGCCTGCTGCGCGGGCCCGCCGCCCCCAAGGTCCTGACCTGTAGCGGTCTGACCGGCGACGGCCTCGACGTCGTGTGGGACACCGTCCGCGAGCTCCGGTCCCGTTTGGACAGTGACGGCCAGCTCGCCCTGCGTCGGCGGCAGCAGCAGGTCGACTGGACCTGGTCCATGGTCCACGACCAGCTCCTGGCCTCCCTGCACGGCAGCGACGCCGTGCGGGCCATCACGCCCGATCTCGAACGTCAGGTCCGCGACGGCGAGCTCACCGCCACCCTCGCCGCCGACCAGATCCTCCGCGCCTTCCGCGAGTCCCAGTAACCCCCGCGAGTCACGCTCTCCGGCACACCGAAACACGGTTTCGGGCAGACCCACGAGTCCCGCTCTCGGGCAGGTGGCGGGCCCTCAGCGCTTGACCCCCGACTTGATAGCGGAACCAGTTCCGGTTACCGTGGAGGAGTAACCGGAACCTATTCCGCTTAGGGGTTGACATGGTGACCACGACGTTCGGGGCGCAGAGCACGGCTGAGGAAGTGCTGGTGGGGGTGGATCTGACGGGGCGGCGAGCGGTCGTCACGGGAGGTGCGTCGGGTATCGGGCGGGAGACGGCCCGGGTGCTGGCGAAGGCGGGGGCGGAGGTGACGATCGGGGTCCGCGACCTGGACGCCGGCACGCGGGTGGCCCAGGAGATCGGGGCCCGGGCGGCGTACCTCGACCTGGCCGATCAAGGGTCGGCCCGGGGCTTCGTGAAGGCCTGGGAAGGCCCGCTGGACATCCTCGTGCTGAACGCGGGCGTCATGGCGACGCCGCTGCAACGCACGAAGCAGGGCTGGGAGATGCAGTTCGCGACGAACCACCTCGGCCACTTCGCCCTGGCCACGGGCCTGCACGGCAACCTGACGCCCGGCGCGCGGGTGGTCTCGGTGAGCTCGGTGGGCCACATCAACGGCGATGTGCAGTGGGACGACGTGAACTTCGAGCGCCACCCGTACGACCCGTGGGCCGCCTACTCTCAGTCCAAGACGGCCAACATCCTCTACGCGGTCGAAGCCGCCCGGCGCTGGGCCCCGGACCGCATCGCGGTCAACGCCCTCAACCCGGGCCGCATCACCAGCACGAACCTGAGCCGCCACATCGGGGACATCGGCAACAGCCCGACCTCCTTCGACGCCACCAGCAAGGACGTCTCCTGGAAGACGATCGAGCAGGGCGCCGCGACCTCGGTCCTGTTGGCGGCATCGCCGCTGGTCGAGGGGGTCACGGGCCGGTATTTCGAGGACTGCAACGAGGCGGGCCCGCACCAGGCCGGGATTCGACGCGGCGTGGCCGACTACGCCGTCGACCCGGAGCACGCGGCCCGGCTGTGGCAGCTTTCGTCGGACATGATCGGCTGAGTCAGGCGCGACGCAGCACGGAGATGATCTCGGCGCTGTCGGGTGTGAACGGATCACGGTCCCAGGTGCCGTACTGCTCCTCCAGTAAGAGCCCGGATTCGGCGACCAACTCGGCCAGGCGTTCGGCCGACAGGAACCGCAGTTGCCCCGCGTCGGCCCGCCGCCAGCCGTCGGCGACGATGTTCTCCACCACGTCCACGACGTCGCCGACGATCGGCCGCACCTCGTAGAACACGCGGACCTGCTCGCCCTCCCACGGGAACTCGAAGCCGCCCTTCGGCCACTGCTCCCATTCCCGGGCCACCGGGTTGCGGGTCTCGAAAACGAAGCGGCCACCGGGTTTCAGGGCGTCGCGCACGCCGCGCAGGGTGGTCAGCACGTCGGAATCCGTGAGCAGGCACTGGAAAGCGTGCCCGGTCATCACGGCGAGATCGAACTCGCCGTCCCAGCGCAGAGTCGACATGTCCCCCAGTGACAGGTCGAGACCACCGGGGGCCTGCGCGAGCATGTCGGCGTCGGGATCGAAGCCGACCAGCCGCCCGGTGTGCCCGGCCTCGCGGGCCTTGGACAGCAACGTTCCCGTCCCGCAGCCGACATCGAGCACGGCGTCGGCGCCGAGCACGAGGTCGAGATAGAACCGGTCGTCGCTACGGCCGGACCACGGGTTCATCGCGTTGTAGAGCTCGGCAGCCTCGGGCACGTCCCGAAGCTATCGGCTCACGCAAGCGGTTTGTCCAGCACGGCCTTGAGGTGGCTGAAGGTGTCGATGGAGTACTTGCCGTGGTACCGGCCCATGCCGCTCTCCCCCACCCCGCCGAACGGCAGGCTCGGCACGCCGAGGTGCACCACCGGCAGCCCGAAACCGACCGCGCCGGAAGAGGTTTCGGCGAGGATGCGGTCCTTTGTGGGCTCGGACTCGGTGAAGGCGTAGAGGGCCAAGGGCTTGTCCCGCGCGGTGATGAACTCGATCGCGGCGTCCAGCGAGGGCACGGAGATGATCGGCAGGATGGGGCCGAAGATCTCCTCGCCCATCACCGGCGACTCCGGCGACACGTCGGCCAGCACGGTCGGCGCGATGTACTTGTGCTCGCGGTCGGTCTGACCGCCGACCACCACCCGGCCGCTGGCCAACAGGGTGCTGAGCCGGTCGAAGTGGCGGTGGTTGACGATCCGGCCGTAGACCGGGCTGTCCGAGGGGTCGTCGCCGAACTTGGCCCGCACGGCGTCGGCCAGCGCGGCCTCCAGCTTGCCGCCGGCGTCGCCGATGGCCAGCACGTAGTCCGGGGCCACGCAGGTCTGGCCGGCGTTGAGGAACTTGGCCTCGACCAGCCGCTGCGCGGTGACCACCGGGTCGACCTCGGCGTCCACGACGACCGGGCTCTTGCCGCCGAGCTCCAGCGCGACCGGCGTGAGGTGCTTGGCCGCGGCGGTCATCACGATGCGGCCGACGACACCGTTGCCGGTGTAGAAGATGTAGTCGAACTGCTGCTCCAGCAGCGCGGTGGTCTCCGGGATCGCGCCCTCGACGACGGCGACGGCCTCCTGGTCGAGGTACTGCGGCACGAACCGGGCAATGGCCGCGGTGGTGGCCGGCGCGAGCTCGCTCGGCTTGAGCACGCCGGCGTTGCCGGCGGCCAGCGCGCCGACCAGCGGGGCCAGCACGAGTTGCAGCGGGTAGTTCCACGGGCCGATGACCAGCACCACACCCAGCGGCTCGCGCACGACCGTGCCGCGCCCGGGCAGCAGGCGCTCGGGCAGCTCGGCGTCCTCCGGCGCCAGCCAGGCGTCCAGGTTCTCCAGCGTGTGGTCGATCTCGCGGACCACGAAGTGGATCTCGGTGCGCTTGGCCTCGGCGGCGTTCTTGGCCAGGTCGGCGAACAGCGCCTCGGCGAACGCGTCCTCCTGCTCGGTCAGCATCGCCCGCAGCGCGGCCAGCTGCTCGCGCCGCCACGACAGCGGCTTGGTGCGCCCGGACCCGAACGCGGCCCGCAGTCGGTCGACGACGGCCGGGATCTGCTGGAGGACATCGGTCATGGGCCGAGCCTAGCTCGGATGACGGCATCGGCCGAGCCGATGCCCGCCCGACATGTCGGAACTCACCTGTTCGGTCAGAGCCACACCGGCCGGGACGCGCCGCGCGGCACCAGCGGCACCGCGTAGCGCCCGGGCGTCCGCGACATGCGGACCTGCTCGGTCACGCCCTGGTACGCGCCGAGCGGAGTGTCCACAGTGAACGTCTCCGGGTCCAGATACCGATGCTGCTCAACGCCTCCCGCCGTCTCGGCGGCGTAGGCCCGGTCGAACACGCCCATGCTGAGAATCCACAGCGCGGCCCGGGTCAGCGACACGTGCACGCGGTAGCTGCCGCCCTCGACGGCCCGGCGGGCCAGCGCCTCGGCCGCGCCGGTGGCCATCAGCCAGGACACGATGTAGTCGTTGACCACGAGGATCGGCGGCAGCTTGGGGCCTTCGTCGCTGCCTTCCAGGTTCATCATGCCGACCAGGCTGCCGGCGGTCTGGTCGAAGCCGACCCGGCCGGCCCACGGCCCGCGTTCGCCGTTGAGCGAGGCCGTGACGTGCACGATCCCCGGCCGGACCTGCGCCGCCTGCTCGGGCGAGACACCGATTTGAGCCAGGTAGCCGGGGCGGCGGTTGGCATAGAACACGTCCGCGCCGGCCAGCAGGCCAGTGACCAACTCCCGGTCCGCGGCGGGGTCGACCGTCGCCGAGCGCACACCGACGTTGGCCGTGATGTACGTGACATCGTGCTCCAACTCGTTGACCCGCCACAGGTTCAGCACATCGGCCCCGTGCAGCGCGAGCGCCCGGCCGGCCCCGGCGCCGGCGATCACGTGCCCCATGCCGAGTGCCTTGACACCGGACAGCGGCAACTCCACGCCGCCCGGCAGCGGCTCGGGGTCGGAGTCCCCGATCTTGGTGATCTCGATCAGCGGCAGGTCCTCGATGCCGGTCCGCTCGGCCAGGAACTCCTCGGTGGAGCGCAACATCGGCAGCACCACACCGGCCTCGACGGCCGCGGCCTCCAGGTCACGGGCGTCCCATTTGGACACCGCCTGGGCCACTCGCTCGGCGTCGTCCGGCACGTCCAGCAGCTTCTGGGCGGCGACCTTGATCTTCGGGTACGGGTTGAGCGGCATCACCCAGCGGTCGTCGGCGGTGCGGTAGAAGGCGAAGCCGAAGGCGTTGGTGGGATTGGCCGCCGACACCGGCACGTGGCCGTTGAGCTTCTCCCACTTGCGGTCGTAGAACGGGCACAGCCGGTGCGGGGTGACCCGCAGGTCGACGGAGATGTCCTGGCCCTCGCCGCCGCGCAGCCGCCACAGCTTGGCCATCGCCGCCGACTTGGCGACCAGGGCGATGCCGGCCGCGCCGCCGAGGCGCAGCGTGCTCGGCACCACGGGGTCCGCGCCGACGAAGGTGATCTCGCCGCCGGTGTCGGACGGGCTCATGCCGATGCCGGCCAGCACCTCCGTCAGCTCGGCATGCGGGTCGAACTCGGCCGTGGCCAGCGGGTTCGCCACCGCGGCCGCCACCTTGTCAGTCAGCGACATCCCCAGGCTCCTCGTCGCTCAGCAGCTTGTGCACCTCCTCGATCGTAGGGGCAGAGGCCGGCCCTCGTCGGGTGACGGCGATCGCTGCGGCGGCGTTGGCCCGCCGCGCGGCCCGTCTCGGCGGGAGTCCGGCGGCCAGGCCAGCCATGAACGCGCCGGTGTGCGCGTCGCCGGCGCCGTTGGTGTCCACCACCTCGACCGGGAAGCCCGGCACCGTGATCACGTCGTCGGCCGTCGCCAGCACGCAGCCGCCGGACCCGATGCGGACGATGGCGTTGCGCCGCCGCAAGGCCTGGACGGCCTTGACCGGGTCGTCCTCGCCGGTCAGCAGCTTGGCCTCGCGCTCGTTGCAGCTGATCCAGTCGGCCCGGTCGATCACCGGTTTCAGCACGGCTTCGGGAATCTCCGCCGCCAGCGGGCCGGGATCGAGCACCACGGTGATATTAGAGTCCACAGTGGACAGCCAGGAGTTCACCGCGGGGCCGTTCACCGGCAAAGCCAGGCCGTAGCCCGAGACGTACACGATGTCATCGGTGAAGATCCGGATCCGCCGCAGGTCGTTCGTTCGCAGCTGGCCCTCCGCGCCGAAGGTGGTGGCGAACGTCCGCTCCCCCTCCGCATCGACCAGCGCCACCGTGAAACCCGTGTCCAGCGCGGACATCTTCGGCTGGAGCACGTCGATGTGCTCCTGCGCCAAGCGTTTGCGGGCGAGATCGCCCCACGGCCCGGTGCCGTGCATGCCACCGTAGGCGGCGGTCAGGCCCTGGCGCACGGCGGCGGTGAGCACGTTGAAGCCGCCGCCGACCTCGGTTCCGCCGCCGGTCGCCAGCACGTCGCCGCCCCGCTCGGGCAGCCTCGGCACGTACATCACGATGTCGACGATCACCTGGCCCACGTGCACCAGGCGGCTCATCCGCGCAGCGCCAGCAGTTCCGCGGTCAGTCCGGCCAACGGAAGGTCGTTGACCGCGTGGATGGTGCGCACCGCCTCGTCCGGGAAGGCGTCGTCGCCGTGGCAGGCACCGGCGATCGCCCCGACGATGGCGGCGATGGTGTCGCAGTCGCCGCCGAGCGAGGCCGCGAGCAGGCAGGCCCGCCACGGATCGTCCGGATGCACGGCCAGCACGGCAAAAGCGGCCGGCACTGACTCCTGCGTGGCGACGCTCGTGCCGACCAACCGGTAGATCGTGTCGGCGGCCTCGCCCGGCGGCAGGTCCTCGACGACCTCGCTGGCCCAGGCCAGCCGCGTGCCCACATCGCCGGCGGCGATCCAGTTTCCTCGCCCCGAAGCCAATCCCGCCGCCTCGGCCGCGATCTTCGTGGCCTCGGCGACGGTGGCGCCGGCGATGCCGGCGCTCACCGCGGCCGCCACGGCCGCCGCGCCCGACAGCGCGACACCCGTGTTGTGCGTGACCCAGCTGGCCTCGACGACTTTGTCCACAAGGGATGGAAGGTCGTCGACGCCGTGCGCGATGCCGACAGGGGTGATTCGCATCGCGGCGCCGTTGGTCGTGCCGAACCGTCCGGCCCGCTCCAGGCTCTCGCCCGCCGCCACCGCGCTCACCGCGGCCTTGGTCGACGGCCCGAGCAGGTCCAGCGAGCCGCGGCGACGCATGTCCTCTTCCCACGCCAGCAGATCGGCCGCCAGCCGGTGCGCGTCGACGTGCCCGTCGCCGGCGATCAGCAGCCGCGCCACCAGAACCGCCTGCTCGGTGTCGTCGGTGATCGAGCCGGCAGCCATGCCTGGCGCGATCGGCTGGTCCGCCGGCCCCGGCTCGAATCCGGTGAGGACGCCGTAGCGGGCCTGGATCGCCTCCCGCGGCATCGACTGCGTCGGCATGCCCAGCGCGTCGCCGATGGCCAGTCCGGTGAACGCCGCCAGCGCGCGGCTCACTCCACGCCACCGAACTTCAGGTGCAGCCGGAAGCGGTCCGGATCCAGCAGACTCTCCGTGTGCTCCACGAAAACACCGTGGCGATCCCGACACAGCCGGCGGGCCCGCAGGAAGCGCTCCCCCGGCGAACGGCCGAGCACAGCCGCCTCCACCTCGGTGATCTGCCCCAACTCGACCCACTCCTCCCCCTGTTCGGGCACCAGGCCCTCCGCGCGCAGCACGTCGTACAGCGATCCGTCCAGACCGGACTCGGTCAGCTGGCGCATCGGGTCGGTGGCGGCGACCCTGGTGCACTCGAAGGAGATCGGCGGCCCGTCCACAATGGACCTGACGCGGTCGAGTGCCACGAACTCGTCGTCGTCGACGCCGAACCGGTCGGCCATCGCCCGGTCGGTGACCAGCTCCAGCCGGATGACCTCGACCGTGGTGTGCACGCCCTGCTCGGCCAGCGCCCGCGTCCAGCCGATGCGGTCGTCCAGCGGGCGGTCGTCGAAGGTGACGAACGAGCCCTTGCCGGAGTGGGTGGCGATCAGGCCGCGGCTGCCCAGCTCGGCCAGGGCCTGGCGGATCGTGTTGCGGCTGACCTCGAACCGGCTGGCCAGCACGTGCTCGCCGGGCAGTCGCGCGCCACGCGGTAAGCGGCCGCCGCGAATGTCCCGCGCCAGCTGGTCGGCGATCTGCTCGTACTTCAGACGCAGCACGTCAGCACCTCGTCCAGCGTCTTGACCTCGATGTGCGGGCTGTAGCCGCGGGCGATGTCCAGGGCCCGTTCGTGCGCCGCGTCGTCCATGCCGGCGCAGGCATCGGCAACGATCCAGGTCAGCATGCCCGCGTCGGCCGCCGCCAGCGCCGTCGACAGCACGCAGCAGTCCGTCGCCACCCCGGCCAGCACCAGCACATCGGCGTCGCCGACCCGCTCGGCCAGGTCGGGGCCCCACTTGCCGAAGGTGGTCTCGTCCACTGTGGACCCTTGCAGGCCGTCGACCAGCTGGTAGATCTCGGCATCCGGCGGCTGCACCGCGAACGGCCAGCGCTCGTAGTACAGCCGCCAGGCGCCGACCGGCCGTTCCGGGGCGACGAAGCGGGTGAACGTGACGTCCCTGAACGCCGCCACCAGCTTGTGGATCGGGGCCATCACGCCCTCGAACCCCGGAGTGAACCAAGGACTTTGCGGATCGGCGAACACGTACTGCATGTCGATCACCGCGAGGTGGGCCTTCATGCCGCCACCAGCTCCTGTTTGCGCACCTGCGACCGCCGCGCCGCCCACGTGACCACGAAGGAGATCACCAGGGCCGCGAGCACGCCCAGGTTCGCCGCCGCCCAAGCGCCGTCACGGCCGCCGAGCCCGAGCGGGCTGAGCAGATATCCCTGCCAGGACAGCCATGCCGCGTACGTGTTGGTGACGAGCCCCCAACCGACCACTGTGGACACCACCACGACGCCGACAGCCAGCCAGCGCACGCTGCCGTAGCGGCCCTTCGGGTCGTACAGGTCGGTCTCCGAGTATCCGTTTCGGCGGGAGGCGATGTCGGCCAGCATCACGCCGCACCAGGCCGCGATCGGCGTGCCCAGCGTGATGAGGAAACCCTGGAACGGGCCCAGGAAGTCGTCGGCGAAGAAGGCCACGTAGATCGTGCCGAGGATGATGATCGTGCCGTCGATCAGCGCGGCCACGAACCGCGGCGCCTTCAGGCCGGCAGCCAGCAGGGCCAGGCCCGAGGAGTAGATGTTCAGCACCGCGCCGCCGACCAGGCCGAGCACCGCCACGATCACGAACGGCACCAGGTACCAGGTGGGCAGCACGCTGGCCAGCGCGCCGATCGGGTCGGCCGCGATCGCCTTGTTCAGGTCCGGTGACGAGGCCGCCAGCAGCAGGCCCATGATCAGCAGCACCACCGGGGCCAGCGCCGAGCCGAACGTCGTCCAGCCGATCACCGCACGGCCCGAGGTGGTCCGCGGCAGGTAGCGGGAGTAGTCCGCCGCCGCGTTCACCCAGCCCAGGCCGAAGCCCGTCATGAGGAACACCAGCGCGCCGACCACGCTGCCCGCCGACCCCGCCGGGACGGCGGCCACCTTGGCCCAGTCGATGTGCGGGATCACGAAGGCGATGAACACCAGCGTCAGCACGGCCGTGACAATCGTGATCACGGTCTGCATGCGCATGATCAGGTCGAAGCCCATCACGCCGCCGCCGATGGTCAGCACCGCGACCACCACCAGCGCCAGGATCTTCACCACCGGGCCGCCACCCCAGCCCAGCTGCGTGAACACCGTCGCCGTGGCCAGCGTGGCCAGCACCGTCAGCACGGTTTCCCAGCCCACCGTCAGGACCCAGGAGATCGCCGTCGCCAGCCAGTTGCCGCGCACGCCGAACGCCGCCCGGCTCAGGATCATTGTCGGCGCCGATCCCCGCTTGCCCGCCACCGCGACGAAGCCGCACAGCAGGAACGAGAAGACGATGCCCACCACGCCGGCGATCGCCGCCTGCCAGAACGAGATGCCGAAGCCCAGCGTGAACGAGCCGTAGCTCAGGCCCAGCACCGAGACGTTGGCCCCGAACCAGGGCCAGAACAGCTGTCTGGCCGTGCCCTTGCGCTCGTCGTCGCCGATCACATTGATGCCGTTGGCCTCCACCTGGAGTGGGGCCGAGTCCGCACCGGGCGCCATCGAGGGCTCCTCTGATCCTGTCCAGACCTGTTCAGTTGGGCGGACCATACGCCCGCCGACCCTGCCCGGCAACACGCCCGCGGTCCACCTGTCCCGAGGATCTTTCCCTTTCGGCCCGTGGAACCGGTTGCAGGGAAATCTTGACGGGGTCAGGCCTTGAGACCGCGGCGGAGGGCGTCCAGCATCTCGGCCGCCATGCGCCGGCTGACGGTGGCCGACTCGACGAGGCCGGAGCCGTGGAAGGTGCCCGGGTAGTGGTGCACCTCGGTCGGCACGCCGGCCTGGATGAGGCGGTGCGCGTAGATGAGGCCCTCGTCGCGGAGGGGGTCGAACTCGCACACGGAGACGTAGGCGGGCGGCAGGCCGGAGAGGTCCTCGGCGCGGGCGGGCGAGGCGTACTGGTCGGCGGGGCGGCCGCCGAGGTAGGCGTCCCAGCTGATCACTGCGCGGGGGCGGTTCCACATGGGGGTGTCTACGAACTGGGTCATGGACGGCGTGTCGAGCCGGTCGTCCAGCTCGGGAATGCCGAGGTACTGGAAGCAGATGGCCGGCCCGCCACGGTCACGCGCTAGCAGCGCTAGGCCGGCGGACAGGCCGCCGCCGGCGCTGCCGCCGCCGATGGCGAGGCGGTCGGGGTCGATGCCGAGGTCGGCGGCGTTGGCGGCGGTCCAGGCCAACGCGGCGTAGCAGTCCTCGATGCCGGCCGGGTACGGATGTTCGGGCGCGAGCCGGTAGTCCACGGACACCACGACGGCGCCGATCTCGTCGGCGACGGCGAGCGAACCGGCCTCATCCATGTCCAGGTCGCCGATGACGAAGCCGCCGCCGTGGATGGAGAGGTAGCCGGGCCGCGGCGCCGGGCGGCCGGTCGGCGTGTAGACGCGGATCCGCACGTCGGGCGCGCCGTCGGGGCCGGGGATCAGCTTCTCCTCGATGGAGACCGGCGTCGACGTCTCGTACGCCGCCCGGCCGGCGACGACGCGCCGGAACTGCTCCCTGGCCTCGACGGGGTCGGTGAAGTCGCCGGAGGGCAGCATCTCCAGCCACGGCAGGAGTTCGGGGTCGATCGCGTAGGCCATGGTCGTCACGCCTTCAGGCCGCGGCGGATGGCGTCGATCATCTCGCCGGACATGCGGCGGCTGACGGCGGCCGCCTCGACCAGGCCGGAGCCGTGGAACGTGCCGGGGAAGTGGTGCAGCTCGGTCGGCACGCCGGCCTGGATCAGGCGGTGTGCGTAGATCATGCCCTCGTCACGGAGGGGATCGAACTCGCACACGTCGACGTAGGCCGGCGGCAGACCGGACAGGTCCTCGGCGCGGGACGGCGCGGCATACTGGTCGGCCGGCTGGCCGCCGAGGTAGTACTGCCAGCTGTAGACGGCGTTGGGCCGATTCCACATGGGGGTGTCGACGAACTTCGTCATCGACGGCGTCTCCAGGCGATCGTCCAGCTCGGGAACGCCCAGGTACTGGAAGCAGATGGCCGGCCCGCCACGGTCACGCGCTAGCAGCGCTAGGGCGGCGGACAGACCGCCGCCGGCGCTGATGCCGCCGATCCCGATCCGGGACGGGTCTATGCGCAACTCGGATGCCTTGGCCGTGGTCCATTCCAAAGCCGCATAGCAGTCCTCAAGGCCCGCCGGGTACGGGTGCTCCGGAGCCAGCCGGTAGTCGACGGACACCACGACCGCCCCGATCTGGTCGGCGATCCGGGTGGCCAGCGACTCGTCCTGGTCGAGGTCGCCGATGACGAACCCGCCGCCGTGAATGTTGAGGTAGCCGGGCAGCGGTCCGTTGTGCCCGCTCGGCGTGTAGACGCGAACGCGCACGTCCGGCGCGCCGGCGGGGCCGGGGATCAGCTTCTCCTCCACGGCGACCGGCGACGCCGGCTCGTACACCGGCAGCTGGAAGCCCTGGGCCCGCGCCTCCGGATCGGCCATCGCGGCCCGGATGACCGACATGTCCTCAAGGCTGATCACCGGCAGCATCGCCAGCCACGGCTGGAGTTCGGGATCGATCGCGTAGCTCACTGCGGCACCTCGCTGTCGCTCGGTGTCCGCGTTCGCGGACGCTCTGCGTTGAATGATTCGCTCGCAAGCTCGCTCATGCCACAACACTGCCCGGCGGCGCGGCCGGCGGCATCCGACAGCTGGCGCGAATCGGGTCGCCGAGCCCCGCCACGTGGCTGGCGCCGGGTAGCCTCGACCACGTGAAGGGCCTGCTGCTTCGACTGTCCGCATTGGATTCCGACGCGGCCAGCGCGGTGCGGGTGATCAGCTTCTTCGACGTCCTGGTCGCCCAGCACGCCGGGCTGGAGCGGCTGGTGGCCAGCACCGCGCAGCTGGCGGAGTGCCCGGCCGGCCTGCACGTGCCCGAGACGGGCGTGTGGCTGCGGATGGACGCCGACGGCACGTCGCTGGTGACCGCGCCGCCACCGGCCGCCGGCCGCGAGCTGGACGGCGGCGGCCGGGTCTGGCTGGAGCGGGACGGCGAGCCGCTGCCGCTGGACGAGATCGTGCTGGAGCGGTTCGCCATCGCCGCCGGCGTGCTGCTCGGCGAGACCAGGGCCCGACTGTCCGGTTTGGACGATCCGGCTCTGGTCGAACTGGTCGTCTCGGCCTCGGCCGGCGACGCCGAGCGGTCACGGGCCCTGCACCTGTTGGGTTTCTCGCCGCTGACACCGATCCGGGTGCTGGCCGTGCGCAACGGCCCGCTGCCCGAGCCGCCCGGCCCGCAGGCGGCGATCGGCAGCGAGCACGCCGTGCTCGGGCCGGCGGAAACGATCGTCCCCATCGGACAGACGATCGGCGTAGGCCCTGTGGTGCAGGCGATGCGGGCCCCGGAGTCGTGGCGGGCGGCCACGGTCGCCGCGCGGTTCACCGCCCCGGGCGTGGTCGACGCCGTGCACTGGGACGATCTCGGCGCCCTCGGCCCGATCGCCCAGCAGATCCGGGTCGGCGAGGTCGGCGCCATCCCGGACGTGGCGGCCCTGGACCGGCTGGCCGCCGAGCCCGGCGGCCAGGACACCCTGGACGTGCTGACCGCCGTGGTCGCCACCGACTCCGTGCGCAAGGCGGCAACCTTGGTGCACCGCCACCACAGCTCCGTCGCCGCGCGCCTCGCCCGGGCCGAGACGAGCCTGGGCTATGCCGTCGACGAACCGGCCGGCCGGTTCCGGCTGACGCTTGCCCTGGCCCTGCGGCGTTTTCGGGACTCCGCCGGCTGAATCACCGGTTCGGAGGTACACAGGAGACGCTCCGACTTCCCAACGTGATCAACTTTGGTCTCTTCGGGTTAAGAGGCTTGGGCCTGGCGACGGGTCGGTCCTCACGCTGCGTGTAGTAGCTTTCCCAGCACTATGGGCGACGGGGAGAGGGCGCGCTGGTGGCTGACACGACAGATCACGACTACTCGACCGGCGCGGCCGGGATCGTGCCGGCCGACGAGCGCCGGTCCCGCTACCACTTCGTCGCCCTGTGGGTGACGCTCGCCGCCGGATTCACCTATCTGTTCCTGGGTTTCCAGTACCACGACGCCGGCTACTCGCTGCTGCAGGCGATCGCCGCCGGCGCGATCGGCGCGGTGGCCTACTTCCTGTACGCGCTGCCGGCCGCCTACCTGGGCTCCACCACCGGCCAGACGCATGCCCTGCTCACCCGCTCCATCCTCGGCAAGCTCGGCTCCGCCCTGGTCAGCCTGCTGCTGGTGGGCGTGGCCGCCGGCTGGACCGCGTTCGCCTTCAACCTGCTGGCCACGCTGTTCGACGGCCTCTACGGCTGGGGCCACGTGGTCGTGATCAGCGTGGTGCTGGCCGTGCTCGGCATCGCCAACAACCTGTTCGGCTTCAAGGGAATCGCCGGCTTCGCCCGCTGGGTCGCCGCGCCGCTGATGATCGTCTGGGTGCTGTACCTGGTGGTCAAGGGCATCGGCACCATGCCCGACGACGCCCTGTCGGCGCGGCCCCGGCCCAGCTCCGAGCTGCCGTTCCTGACCGGGGTCGGCGTGGCCATCGGCTCCGTGATGTGGGGCAACGAGCCCGACACCTGGCGCTACGGCAAGCCGAAGTTCCTCTGGCCGGCGCCGGCGTTCGGCATCGCCTTCGCGGTGGGGCTGGTGCTGTTCGTGGCCGGCGGCTGGATGATGGCCGAGCTGTCCGGGGCCAGCCAGTACGACTTCGGGCCGGCCTTCCACTACACCGTCGAGTACTCGCTGTTCGGGGCGCTGTGGCTGGGCGGTGTCGTGGCCGCGGTGCTGATCGTCGCGATCAACGACGGCAACTACTACGAGATGGTCAACGGCGGCCAGAACGTGCTGGGCACGATCCCGGGCTGGAAGCGCTGGCACACCTGCCTGCTGATGGCCGTGATCGCCGCCGTGTTCACCTGGCAGTTCCCGGACGTGCAGGACGGCTTCTACACGGTCGCGAGCTGGTCGTCGATCGCCCTGCCCAGCACCACCGTGGTGATGTGCGTGGACCAGTTCTGGTTGCGGCGGCGTCGAGTTGACGAAGTGCCCACCTGGGGGGAGGCCGCGTTCGCCAACTGGCCGGCGCTGATCGCCGTGATCGTCGCCGTGGCGTTCGGGGCGTGGGGCCTCGGCCTGCTGCCGGGGCAGGATTCCGTGCCCGGTGTCGGCATCGTGCCGGTCGAGACCTGGCTGCTGGCCGGACTGATCTACGCTGCACTGGCCGCCGTCGTCGCCGGGACACCGAACGCCGCGGCCGTGCTGGGCTTCAGTCGGCGGCTACGACCGTCGATCACTGAGGGGAACACGCAGCGATGACCGCTTCGGCCCGCGAACTGCTGGAGACCGCCCGCAAGGACCTGGCCCCGGGCGAGCACGAGAACCGCCTGGTGCCGCTGATCGCCGAGGGCAAGGCCTCCCGGAAAGCGCTCGCCGCGCTGGCCGCCGAGCAGCACCGGATCATCGTCAGCGACTGGCGCAGCTTCCTCGTGCTGGCGTCGCGCTGCGAGAACCCGGCCGCCGGCGCCTTCTTCTCCGGCCTCGCCGCCGGCGAGGGCCTGGCCCTGGACAACCTGCGCAAGTTCGCCACCGCCGCCGGCCTGTCCGACGAGGACCTTCGCTCGTACAAGCCCCTCGCCGGCTGCCAGGCCTATCCGTCCTACCTGGCCTGGCTCGCGCTGAACGGCGAGCCCACCGACGTCACCCTGGCCGTGGTGGCCAACTTCTCCGCCTGGGGCAACTACTGCCGCACCGCCGCCGCCGGGCTGCGCCAGCACTACGGCTTCGACGACGACGGCTGCTCCTTCTTCGACTTCTTCGCCGCCCCCGCCCCGGACGGCGACGAGCCGGCCATCGCCATCGTGCAGGCCGGCCTGGACGCCGGGCGCGGCACCGAGGCCGCCTTCGAGTACGGCCGCCTGATCCAGAGCTACGAGCTCATGTTCTGGAACACCCTGGCCGAGCTGGCCTGATTCCATCCCCCGCCACTCCCAGGGGGGCAGCCCCGGCTCCAGCCTACCCGCAGCGATCCCTGGTCGATCTTGTTAGCGGGTGACCTGTGGACAAACGGGGAGCCTGTGGATAAGCGTCAGCCCTGCTGCTCGGGGGTCAGTTCGGTGGGCCGCTTCAGGTCCCCGATCTGGCCCTTGCGCAGCAGGTCGAGGAACAGGTCGACGACGTCGGGGTCGAACTGGGTGCCGCGGCCCTGGCGGAGCTGCTCGGCGGCGGCGTCGACGGACAGCGCGGGCTGGTAGGGGCGGTCGACCAGCATGGCGGCCCAGGAGTCGCAGATGGACAGCACCCGGGCCTCGACGCGGATGCCGTTGCCGACGAGGCGCGAGGGGTAGCCGTTGCCGTCGTAGCGCTCGTGGTGCTGGCGGATGATGTCGGCCACGACGCCGAAGCCGGGGACCATGCGGGCCAGGCGGTAGCCGTACTCGGGGTGCTGGCGGACCAGGCGCCACTCGTCCTCGGTCAGGGCGGTGGGCTTGGTGAGCACGGCCTCGGGGATGACGATCTTGCCGATGTCGTGCAGCCGCCCGGCCAGCTCGGCGTTGCGGGCGGTGGCCTCGTCCTGGCCCAGCGCGGTGACCAGGGTGTGCGCCCAGCGGCTGATGGCCAGGCTGTGATCCTGGGCGTGCAGCTGGGCATCGACCTCGTCGGCGACGTGACTGAGGTAGTCGATCATCGCGGTGTGGTCGGCGACGACGACGGAGCTGGTCGCGACGGCCTCGCCGACGACAACGCGGTCCCGGCCGCGGGCCTTGGCGACGTAGAGGGCACGGTCGGCGGTGGCGACGAGCTCGTTGGGACTGTCGCCGTGCAACGGGAAGCAGGCGGCGCCCACGGACACCGTGACGGCGATCCAGGTGTCCTCGGACAGCGCGACGGGGCTGCTGGCGACCCGCAACCGCAGGCGCTCGGCGATGGTGTGCAGCTCGCTCAGCGAGGCCTCAGGAACCAGCAGCGCGAACTCCTCGCCGCCGTAGCGCGAGAGCACGTCGCCGCCGCGGGCGGCGCCGCGCAGCCGGGCGGCGATCTCGATCAGGGCCTGGTCGCCGGCCGGGTGCCCGTAGTGGTCGTTGATCGACTTGAAGTGGTCGACGTCCACGATGAACACGGCCAGCGAGCCGCCGGCCCGCCGCGCCCGCGCCACCTCGATGGGCAGCTGGGCCTCGAAGAAGCGCCGGGTGTGCAGCCCGGTCAGCGCGTCGGTGATGGCCAGCCGCCGCTGGTCGGACACCAGCCCGGCCAGCCGGGCGATGGTCAGCCCGAACAGCAGGGCGCAGGCCAGCGCGATCACGGGGATGTCCCGCAGGTCGCCGCGCGCGCTCTGGATGTACAGCGTGACCGGGGCGATCAGCGCCGCCCCGCACAGCGCGGCGATACGGGCCGGACCGATGCTGGCGTCCCGCACCGGGGACGGATCGGTGAGCCGAGCCATCGTCGGATGCAGCGCCGCCGCGCCCAGGGCCAGGTTGCCGGCCAGCCAGATGGCGTCGAGGAAGTTGCCGGTCACGTAGGTGCCGTCAAGTTGCTGTGACACGTACATCGTGTCGGCCGCGACGAACGCCAGCATGTTGAACGTCAACAGGTAGAACGCCGCGGGCCGGCGGCCGCCGCCGAGGATCAGTCGCAGAGCGACGGTCAGCATCAGCAGGTCGAGCACCGGATAGGCCAGCGAGAAGGCCTTCACCACCACCGGCGCGTCGAGCCGGGCGTTGGGGGCGATGAGGAACAGCCAGGACAGCATCGCCGCGCCGACGCCGATCACGGCGGCGTCCAGCACGCCGGGCAGGTCGCGCCCGGGCGTGCGGCGGCGGATCAGCAGCATCAGGCCGGCCACCACGAGCGGGTAGTGGGCGACGTAGAGCGGGTCGGCGACGCCGGGGTAGTCGAGGACGCCGAAGGCGTAGTGCGCGACGTAGAAGCTGGTGTCGGCGGCGGCGTAGACGACCTGGCTCAGGCCCAGCAGCAGCCACGGCAGCCGGGGCCGCGGGCGGTGGCGGACGATGCCGAGGATCACCATCACGGCGGCGGAGGCGCTGTCCAGGCAGTACAGCGTGATTCTCACGCCGACGCCCACCCCGACCGGCGGCACCAGGTAGTAGGCGAGCAGGACGAGAGCGCCCGCCGACAGGTAGCCGATCCACAACCGGTCGTTGTCGGTACGCGGACCCCTCGCGCCCATGCAAGCACCCTCTCATCCGGAATTGGCCGACGGATCAGTCACCGTCCCCATCCCGATCACGTGAAGCTCAGGATAGGGGATAACGCGGGGACGGCCGGGCCAAAGACCGGAGTCGAAAGAACACAATGCTTTTCGGGGCACTTTTCCAACGTTGGCAAGGGAGGGCCGGTGTGGGTTGACGAAGCCGCCGCGCATGTCAACCCACACCGGGGTCTGTGCTGCTCCCTCGGGCGTACCCTGGTTGCTGAAACACACAGTAAACGTTTTCAATGACGGTGTCCAGAGCGAGCGAGGGGGTAGCAGATGTTGCGCAGTCAACGGTGGTACGAGGGCGAGGGCCTGCGTGCGTTCAGCCACCGGACCAGGACCCGCCAGCTCGGCATCGGCGGCCCCGAGCACCTCGGCAAGCCGGTCATCGCCGTCGTCAACACGTGGACCGACCTCAACCCCTGCCACAGCCACCTGCGGGAACGGGCCGAGGCGGTCAAGCGCGGGGTCTGGCAGGCCGGCGGCTACCCGGTCGAACTGCCGGCCGGCTCCATGGGCGGCGAGACGTTCCAGAAGCCGACCGCCATGCTGTACCGCAACCTGCTGGCGATGGAGACCGAGGAGCTGCTGCGCTCCTACCCGGTCGACGGCGCGGTGCTGATGGGCGGCTGCGACAAGACCACGCCGGCGCTGCTGATGGGCGCGGCCAGCATGGACCTGCCGGCGATCTTCGTGCCGGCCGGCCCGATGCTGCGCGGCAACTGGCGCGGCGAGGTGCTGGGCAGCGGCAGCGACATGTGGAAGTACTGGGACGACCGCCGCGCGGGCCTGGTCGACGACCGGCAGTGGAGCGAGCTGGAGGAGGGCCTGGCCCGCTCCCCCGGCCACTGCATGACCATGGGCACGGCCTCCACGATGACGTCGGTGGCCGAGGTGCTGGGCATGACTTTGCCTGGTGCGGCGTCGATCCCGGCCGTCGACTCCGGGCACGAGCGGATGGCCGCGGCCTCGGGCATGCGGATCGTCGAGATGGTCCGGGAGGACCTGCGACCGTCCCTGCTGCTGGACGAGCGGGCCTACCGCGACGCCGTCACGACCGTGCTGGCCCTGGGCGGCTCCACCAACGCCGTCATCCACCTGGTCGCGATGGCCAACCGCAGCGGCGTGAAGATCACCGCCGACGACTTCGACGAGGCCTCGCGAACCGTGCCGGTGCTGGCCGATCTCCGCCCCAGCGGTCGGTTCCTGATGGAGGACTTCTACTACGCCGGCGGCCTGCGCGGCCTGCTGACCCGGCTGCGGGACCGCCTGCACCTGGACCGCCCCACCGCGTCCGGCAGGACCTTCGGCGAAACCCTGACCGGGGCGGAGGTCTTCAACGACGAGGTCATCCGCCCGCTCGACAATCCGCTGGCCGCCGACGGCGGACTGGCCGTGCTGCGCGGCAATCTCGCGCCCGACGGCGCCGTGATCAAGCCGATCGCCGCCCGGCCCGAGCTGCTCAGCCACACCGGCCCGGCCATCGTCTTCGACGGCTACGGCGATCTCCAGCGGCGCATCGACGACGAGGACCTCGACGTCACCGCCGACTCGGTGCTGGTGCTGCGGGGCGCCGGTCCGCTGGGTGGGCCGGGCATGCCGGAACACGGAATGCTGCCGATCCCGAAAAAGCTGCTGCGCGAGGGCGTGCGCGATGTGGTACGGATTTCCGACGCGCGAATGAGCGGCACCAGTTACGGAACTTGCGTATTGCATGTTGCACCGGAGTCGCATGTCGGCGGTCCGCTGGCATTGCTCCGAACCGGTGACCTGGTCACTGTGGACGTGTCGAAACGGCTTTTGCACATGCACGTCGAGGAGTCCGAACTGGAACGTCGTCGGGCCGCCTGGACACCACCGGAACCGCGCTACACCCGCGGCTATGGGGCGCTGTTCAGCCAACACATCATGCAGGCCGACGAGGGCTGCGACTTCGACTTCCTGGCGCGGCCCGGCAGCACGCCGGAACCAGACGCGACCTGACGCGAAGATCCCGTACAGTTCCGGTTGCTCCAGGAAGGCAGGTGGATGTCGGTGGCGGTGACGATTCGCGATGTCGCGCGGCAGGCCCAGGTGTCGGTCGCCACGGTGTCGCGCGCGCTGACGTCCCCGGACCTGGTGCGGGCCACGACCAGGGAACGGGTGCTCGCGGTCGCGGCCGACCTGGGCTACCAGCCCAATCTGGCGGCGCGCGGCCTGATCACCGGCAAGACCGGCAACATCGGCATCGTGGTGCCCGACCTGAACAACCCGTTCTTCACGGGCGTGCTCAAGGGCGTGCAGAACCAGGCGAGAATGGCGAGCCACGCGGTGTTCGTGGCCGACAGCGACGAGGACCCGGCGGCCGAGGAGCAGCTGGTGCGCGCCATGGCCAAGCAGGTCGACGGCGTGATCCTGTGTTCGCCGGGCATCGACGAGCAGCAGGTGCGCGAGCTGGCCGACGCCACCACGCTGGTGCTGCTCAACCGGCGCATGCGGGGCGTGCCGGCGGCGCTGATGAACTCCGGCTCCGGCATGCGGCAGGTCGTCGACCACCTGGTGGCCCTGGGCCACCACCGGATCGCCTTCCTCAATGGCCCGCGCACCTCGTGGTCCAACAAGGAACGCCGCCGGGGGCTGCGGATCGCCGTGCAGCGCCACGACGTCGACCTGGTCGACATGGGGCCGTTCCCGCCGCGCTACGAGGGCGGCCTGCAGGCGGCGGACCTCGCGATGGCCGAGAAGGTGACGGCGATCGTGGCGTACAACGACATCATGGCGCTGGGTGTGCTGGCACGGCTACGGGACCGCGGCGTGCGGGTGCCGGAGGACGTGTCGCTGACCGGCTTCGACGACCTGATGTTCGGGGCGCTGTGCCAGCCGCCGCTGACCACGGTGGCGATGCCGGTCGTGCCGGCCGGGCGACTGGCCGTGGACCTGCTGCTGGACCGGTTGGCCAACCGGGACGCCGAGGTGCGGCAGGACGAGCTGGACACCCAGCTCATCGTGCGCGCGACCACGGCGCCGCCGGCCTAGCTCAACGTCCTTACGGCTTGGCCGGTGCTTACGGCTTGGGCAGGGCGCAGCCGGCCTTGTTCAGGTCGACGGTGCTGCCGGTCATGCAGCCGGCGAGCAGGTAGGTCTCCTCGCCGTAGTTCGTTCCCTGGTGGACCGTGGTGGTTCCGTTCTGGTCGACCTCACACGGGTTGTTGACGGTGCAGCGCTCGCCGTCCTCGTTGCCCGTGTTGTTGATGCCGATCAGCTTGCCGCTGGGGTCCTCGATCGGAGAGCCCGAGGTGCCGCCGATGGTGTTGCAGCTGGGCGTGTAGCGGATCGAGTCCTTCCACGTCCAGTCGCCTTCCTTGAGGCGGTAGACGAAGCCGTCGATGTTGCAGGTGTAGATCCGCTTCCAGTAGCCCGAGACCACCTTGATCGCGGTGCCCTGCGTGGGGTGCGCGGTGGAGATCTCCAGCGGGCTGATGCCGTAGCTCGACCTGATCGCGTCGTACGTGGTGTTGAGCTGGTACAGCGTGATGTCCGTGTCGGTCATCGTCGCGTAGGCGACCTTGGTGGCGCGCAGGGTCGCCTTGTTGCCGCCGGTCGAGGACAGCAGGGTGAAGGAGCGGCTGGACGACTTGTTCACCAGCACCTGGCCCGGGCTGAGGAAGCCGCCCTCGTAGCAGTGGCCGTTGGTCAGGACCAGGGCCGGGCCGGAGGTGGCGGCGCCGGGCAGCTTGACCAGGGAGCCCGAGCAGTTGCTCAGGGCGACCGTGCCGGAGAAGTCGATTGCCGCGGGGGCCGCGGCGGTGACTGCGGGGGCGGTGACTGCCGCGGTGGCGAGCAGCGCACCGAGCAGGGTGCCGAAGAGGCGCTTACGCATGGCAGGGATTTCCTTCCGTGACTCCAGGGCAAGTGACACGGTGTAGCAGTGTCGGACCAGTTGACCGGCTAGGCGCACCGCCCGGTACCCGCCGGAAGTCGGACGTTTCACCCAGCCGGGCCACGGGGTCGGCCATCACCCACCGTCACGCCATCTTGTAGGATTGTTGAACAAGACCTACCCTCCAGGGACCCCCATCCCGTGAAGGAGGTCACATGGTCGTCCTCATCGGCGTGGCCCTGGTGGTGATCGGCTTCGCGCTGCGCCTGAATCCGATGCTGGTCGTCACCGTCTCCGGCATCGTCACGGCCCTGCTCGGCGGCCTCAACCCGCTCGCTATCCTCGACACCTTCGGCACTGGCTTCGCCACCAACCGCTCGGTCACCATCTACGTGATCACCCTCCCGGTGATCGGCCTGCTCGAACGGTACGGCCTGCTCCAGCAGGCCTCCCGGCTGATCGGCAGGCTCCGCGCGCTGACCACCGGCCGCCTGCTCGCCGCGTACCTGCTGATCCGCCAGGGCACGGCGGCACTGGGCCTCAAGGACATGTGCGGGCCGGCGCAGACCGTCCGGCCGCTGATCGCCCCGATGGCCCTGGCCGCGGCCATCCGCCGGCACGGCGAGCTGTCGGACCGCCAGATCGAGCGGGTCAAGGCCTACTCGGCCAGCTCCGACACGGTCGGCCTGTTCTTCGGCGAGGACATCTTCCTCGCCATCGGCTCGATCCTGCTGATCACCAGCTTCGTGGACAGCACGTACCACCTGAAGCTGGACGCGCTCCAGATCGCGGTCTGGGCCATCCCCACCGCCGTCTGCGCGTACGTGATCCACGGCGCGCGCCTGCTGTGGCTGGACCGGACCCTGGCCCGCACCTCGGACAAGCAGGAGGTGCCGGCATGATCGACGCCGAGTGGCTGTACTGGGTGTGCGGCCTGTTCTTCGTGGTCGGCGCGAGCTTCAGCTACCGCCAGGCCCAGTACGGCGGTGCCGCGTTCTGGGCGTTGCTGGGATTGTCCTTCTGCTACTCCACCTTCGTCGTCAACAAGACCGCCCCGGCGTGGCCGCTCGGGCTGGCCGTGCTGATCATCGCCGGGCTGGCCGGATTCGGGGCACTGGGCAGGACGACCATCGCCACCACCTGCCAGGCCGAGCGCATCACCGCCGCGAACACGTTGCGCGGCAGGCTGTTCGTGCCCGCGCTGATGATTCCGTTGGGGCGCTGATCTTCGCCACGATGATCGCCTCGATCACCGTGAACGGGAAGCCCTTGCTGGCCACGGGAAACCGCGACCCTGACCGGTCTCGGCGTCGGCGCGCTGCTGGCCACCGCGGTGGGTCTGGTGCTGCTGCGCCCGGCCGGCGGCCTGCGGCGGTACGCGTCGCTGGGCGTGCCGCTGGCCGAGGGCAGCCGCCTGCTGCAAGCGATCGGCTGGGCGGCGGTGCTGCCGCAGATGCTGGCCGTGTTGGGTCTGCTGTTCGCCAACGCCGGCGTCGGCACGGCCGTGGGCACCATCGTGTCCGCGATCCTGCCCAAGGGCTCGCTGCTGATCGCCGTGATCCTGTACTGCGTGGGCATGGCGCTGTTCACGATCATCATGGGCAACGCCTTCGCCGCCTTCCCGGTGATGACCGCGGCGGTGGGGTGGCCGGTGCTGGTGCAGGTCTTCCACGGCAACCCGGCGATCGTGTTCGCGGTGGGCATGCTGGCCGGCTTCTGTGGCACGCTGTGCACGCCGATGGCGGCGAACTTCAACATCGTGCCGGCGGTGCTGCTGGAGATGAAGGACCGCTACGGCCCCATCAAGGCGCAGCTGCCGACCGCGGTGCCGCTGCTGGTCTGCAACATCGCGATCATGTACCTGATGGGATTCTGAGCTATG
>NZ_KK037166.1:8958661-8965334 GCF_000568255.1 Kutzneria sp. 744 | reverse complement strand
CCGCGTACTTCACCGGCCTGCCGATCAAGGCCGGGGCCAAGGCCATGCGGGACGCCGGGGTGCCGGCCGCCGTGTCGTACAGCGCCGGCACCTTCGTCTGCAATCACGTGTTCTACGGGCTGATGCACCTGATCGCCACGGAGCTGCCGCACGTGCGCGGCGGCTTCGTGCACGTGCCCTACAGCGCCGAGATGACCGCCGGCGCTGCCGCCGACCGGGCGTCGCTGCCGGTGCGCACCATCGCCGACGGGCTGGCCGCGTTCGCCCTCGCCTGCGTTCAGACCTCCGATGACCTGCGCGTCGGCGAGGGCACGCTGCACTGACCGTGACCCCGCCGGTGTCAAGTGGTCTTTCGACGTCTTGTGGTGGTCGGACGTGCCTTGTGTGATGGGCCTCACCGCCCATCTCGACGAGGAGGTCCGATGTCTGTCCGGTTACGACTGGCGGCGATCGGGGTCGCGGCGGCCACCGCGGCGGCCGGCTTGACGCTGGCCTGCGCCCCGGCCGCCGTCGCGCTCGACAACGGCCTGGCGCGCACGCCCCAGATGGGGTTCAACAACTGGAACGCCACCCACTGCAGCGGCGACTTCAGCGAGGCGATGGTCAAGGGCATCGCCGACCTGTTCGTCTCGTCGGGACTGCGCAACGCCGGCTACCAGTACGTCAACCTGGACGACTGCTGGGCCCTGCCGGCCCGTGACGCCGACGGCAACCTGGTCCCCGACCCGGTGCGCTTTCCCGACGGCATCAAGGCCGTCGCCGACTACGTGCACTCGAAGGGCCTGAAGTTCGGCCTGTATTCCAGCGCCGGCACCAAAACCTGCAACACGGCCGGCTTCCCCGGCGGCCTCGGGCACGAGAAGCAGGACGCCGCGCTGTGGGCGTCGTGGGGCGTGGACTACCTGAAGTACGACAACTGCAACAACGCCGGCAGCACCACCACGCAGCAGTACATCGACCGGTACAGCGCGATGCGCGACGCACTCGCCGCGACCGGGCGGCCGATCCTGTACAGCCTCTGCGAATGGGGCGTCAACGACCCGTGGACGTGGGGTTCCGCGGTCGGCAACTCGTGGCGCACCACCGGCGACATCAGCGACAAGTACAGCTCGATGCTGTCCATCTTCAAGAAGAACGTCGTGCTCGCGCCGTACGCCGGGCCGGGGCACTGGAACGACCCGGACATGCTGGAGGTCGGCAACGGCGGCATGACCGACACCGAGTACCGCAGCCACTTCAGCCTCTGGTCGATCATGGCCGCGCCGCTGCTGATCGGCTCTGACATCCGCAAGGCCACGCCGGCCACGATGAGCATCCTGACCAACTCCGATGTCATCGCCGTCGACCAGGATCCCTTGGGAGTACAGGGGACTGAACTGTCCAATGCGAACGGTCTGCACGTGATCAGCAAGCCGCTGGCCAACGGCGACCGGGCCGTCGCTCTATTCAACGAGAACAGCACCGCGGCGACGATCAGCACCACGGCCGCCGCGGTCGGCCTGCCGAAGGCGTTCGGGTACCAGTTGGACGATCTGTGGTCGCACAAGACCACCGAGACCGCCGGCAAGATCAGCGCCACCGTGCCCGCCCACGGCACCGCGATGTTCCGCGTGCACACCGGTGGTCAGTGGTGGTCGAACCCGCCGGCCGTGCACACCAACGCTGACCTGCCCGTTCCCTACCCCGGCGCGCCCGCCCTCGTTCAGCCCGGCACCACCACGACCGTCACCACGGTGACGAGCAATGACGGTGTCCTGCCCGGACTTTTCGGCAGCGTCAAGCTCACCGGCCCCGCCGGCTGGACCGTCAAGGCCTCCTCGCCGACGTTCTATCCCGTGCTGCCACCCGGCCACGACCTGACGACCCGGTGGTCCGTCACCAGTCCGCCCGACACCCCGGCCGGCAGCTATCCCTTGCACGTCAGCACAACCTACGAGCCCGGTAAGTCCACTATGGACTACGATCTGGTGGTTTCCATCGCCACGCCCATTCCTTCGGGCACGACCCAGCTCGGCGACGACACCTGGCTGTCCGCCGACAACGGCTACGGTCCGGTGGAGCGCAACACCAGCAACGGCGAGTCCAAGGCCGGCGACGGGCATCCCATCACGCTCGGCGGCGTCACCTACGCCAAGGGCCTCGGCACCAACGCGCCCAGCACCGTCACCTACTACCTCGGCGGCCGCTGCTCGACGGTCAGCAGCACCGTCGGCCTCGACGACGAGAAGACCGGCGCCGGCTCGGTGAGTTTCGAGATCTGGGCCGACGGCAAGAAGATCGCCGACTCCGGCCTGATCAAGCGCGGTGCCCCCGCCCAGACCCTGACCGCCGACGCCACCGGCGCCAGCCTGCTCCGCCTCATAGTCACCGACGGCGGCGACGGCAACACCAACGACCACGCCGACTGGGCCACCCCCCAAGCCACCTGCACCTGACCCCCGCGAGTCACGCTCTCAGACACACCGAAATACGGTTTCGGGCAGAACTGAGCCTCAGAGCTCGGTTCTGCCCGAAACCTACATTCGGCGTGCCGCTAAGCGTGACTCGCCGGGGTTCCCGTGCGAACAGTGCGTACCGAGCGGCTGCACAGGGCGGCCACGGTCGCCACGACCACCACCACCGCGCCGACCAACAGCACGGGCCGGGCCCCGAAGGCCACGGCGGCCGGGCCGGCGACGATCTGGCCCAACGGCATCGCCACGAAGGACCCAACGGCGTCGTACGAGTACACCCGGGCCAACCGGTCCGCGGGAATGTTCTCCTGCAACGAGATGTCCCACGCGACGCCGGCCTGCTCCATGGTGAACCCGGTGAGCGCCAACGCCACCATCATGGCGACGGTCCCGGGCGCGACGGCCAGGGTAACCAGCGGCACCGCTTCCAACAGGACCAAACTCACGCCGAGCAACAGCGCCCGGCGCGGCTGGAACCGGGCGGCGACGAAGCCGCCGGCCAACGCGCCGACGGTCTCCGCGGCCAGCGCCAACCCCCAGCCGGCACGGCCGAAGGTGGCGTCGGCGATGGCGGGCCCCAGCACCTGGATGCCGCCGGCGTTGACGGCGTTGACGAACAGGAACTGCGCCACGATGACCCACAGCCAGGTCCGGCCGGTGAACTCCGCCCAGCCCTCCCGGAGATCGGCCACCACGTGCGATGGCTCCCGCGCCGGCATCGGCACGCGGACCCGCGTGTAGCAGAAGGCCGCCAGCGCGAAGGTCACGGCGTCCACGCCGATGCACCAACCGGGACCGATCACGACCACCAGCCCGCCGGCCACGGAACCACCGACGATCATGGCCAGGTTCACGGTGATCCGGGTGGCGGCATTGGCCGCGCGCAACGAATCCGCCGGCACCGTCTGCGGTGTCAGCGCGCTCGACGCGGGACTGAAGACAGCGCTCAGCGCGCCGTTGACCGCGCTCAGCACGACCAACAGCGGCACGGAGGCCGACCCCGTCAACACCAGTGACGCAACCAGCGCCTGGGTTATTCCCGCGGCAATACTTGATCCCTGCAGTACCGCCGCCCGCGGCAGCCGGTCGGCGATCACGCCGCCGGCCAGCAGCACCACCACAGTGGCCAGTGACCGGCCGGCCACCACCACGCCGAGGTCGGCGGCCGAGCCGGTCAGGTCGAGCACGGCGAAGGCCAGCGCGATGGGCGCCATGCCGTTGCCGATGAGGCTGACGGTGCGTCCGACCGTCAGCCACCGGAAGTCGCGATGGCGCAACAGGTCGGCGAACACCCGGTGAGCATGTCAGCCCATGACCACGCGCTGCGACCGGTTTTCTACAGACAGGAGTAGACGGCGTCGATGAGCTCCATCTTGCGTGGGTCGTCGGCGATCACGGTGCCCATCAGGTTCATCACGTGCCCGATCGCCAGCCCCGCCTCGGGATCGGCCAGACCGAACGATCCGCCGAAGCCGTCGTGCCCGATCGCGCGGGGATTGGGCCCGTAGTGGCCGTCCTCGCCGGACAACCACAGGCCCAGCCCTAATTCCGACTCGCGGCCACCGAGTCCGGCGTCGCCGATGACCAGGTCGACGCACGCGCCCTGGCCCTCTCGGGCCCGTTCCACCTGCGATGCGCCGAGCAGCCGTTGTCCCCCGGCGACACCGCCGAAAGCGAAGGCCCCGTACAGCGCGGCCACGCCGCGAGCGGTGGCGTGGCCGTTGGCGGCCGGGATCTCCGCCGCCCGCCAGAACGCCGCGTTGCCCTGGTCCGGACCCACTACCGGATTTGTCAGCACGGCCAGCGCCACGGGATTGAGCTGCGCGAACAACGCCTGGAACGCCGCCGGGTCCTCGGGCGGCGGCTGCACGAGCGTGGCCGCGCGGCGGTTGTCCGTCGGGGACAGTCCGATCGAGAAGTCGGCCCCTGCCCGATCGGCCACCTCGTGCTGTAGGAAATCTCGCACCGTGTTTCCGGTGGTCCGCCGGATCAGTTCACCGACAAGGAAACCGTAGGTGAGCGCGTGGTAGCCGGACGCGGTCCCCGGCTCCCACCACGGCTGGGTGTCCGCCAGCCGAGTGATCATCAATTTCCAGTCGGCCAGCTCCTCGGCCGTGGTCGGCGCGCGGAAAGCGGCCAGTCCGGCCCGGTGGGACAGAAGGTGCCGCACCAGCACCGTGTCGTTCGTGAACTCGGGCCAGTACTTGCGGACAGGCTGGTCCGGGTCGAGCAGACCGCGGTCGACCAGCATGTGGAACGCCAGCGCGACCACGCCCTTGGTGGTCGACCAGACGTTGACGACGGTGTCGGCCGACCAGGGTCTGGACCGCCCGGGGTCGGCGTGGCCACCCCATATGTCCACCACTTCCCGATCACCGACGCGCACCGCCAGCGCGGCCCCGAGCTGCCGGCCATCGGTCAGCTGAGCTGCCAGAACGTCTCGTACAGTTGCGAAAGCCGGGTCGCACGCGCCGACGACATCGTGGGCTGCCATGTCAACCACATCCTCACCGATCGGATACGGCTGTTGATGCGGCAAGAACATACCGACTGGTTGGTCTGACCTCAAGGGTGTCGCCCCGATGACCGTGACCGGACGGGGCCGACCGCGTGATCGATGGCCCGAAAAGGTCTCATGGTGTTGATTCAGGTTGCGAAGATCTCCTGTGTGGATCACCGTATGGGGACACCGGCCGTCGGCGGGCCCACCGGGGCACCGGGATCGGCGCACCGCGACCGGCGCTCGACACTGCTACTCCGCAAGCACCACCGGAGGACCCCGTGGTCGACACGCCTGCGCGGCCGAGTTGGACTACACCCCTGCCACAGCTGCCCACCCCTGCCGGCCCCGACGTGACAGCGCTGCACAAGAAGGCGGGCGGCGAGAACTTCACCGTCGCCAGCCTGCTGCTGCCGCCCCGGATCCGCCGCAGGTTGCTGTCCATCTACGCCTTCGCCCGCCTCGTCGACGACATCGGCGACGAGGCGCCCGGCGACCGCAACGCCCTGCTGGACAAGGTCGACCGGGACATCGACCGCATCTACGCCGGCTACGTCGCCACTGACGTGCTGTGGGCCGACCTGACCGTCACCGTGCACGAGTGCGGCATCCCGCGTACCCCGCTCGACCGTTTGGTGCAGGCCAACCGCCGCGACCAACAGGTGAAGCGCTACCGCACCTTCGAGGACCTGCTCGGCTACTGCAAGCTGTCCGCCAATCCCGTCGGCCACCTCGTGCTGCACGTGTTCGACGCGATGACGCCGGAGCGCGCCGCCCTGTCCGACCAGGTCTGCTCGGCGCTGCAGGTGCTGGAGCACCTCCAGGACGTCGCCGAGGACTACCGCAACGAGCGGATCTACCTGCCGGCCGAGGATCTCGACCGTTTCGGTGTGAAAGAAGAGGATCTGGCCGCGACCAAGGCCACCCGAGAGGTGCGTGCGCTGATCGCGTTCGAGACGCAGCGCACGTTGCGGCTGCTGGACGAAGGAGCGTCGATCGTGGGCACGCTGAGCGGACTGGGCCGGCTGGCCGTGGCCGGCTACGTCGCGGGCGGGCGGGCCACCGCGGCCGCCATCGTCAACGCGCGTTTCGATGTGCTGACAACCACGCCACGGCCACGTAAATCCCGCACTATCGCCGAACTGGCGCGGTCGCTCGGCGGTGGCCGGTGACCCAGGTGCAGCTGACCGTCGACGCCGCGTACGACTACTGCGAGCGGGTCACGGGCGAGCAGGCCAAGAACTTCTCCTACGGGATCCGCCTTCTGCCACCGGTCAAACGCCGCGCGCTCAGCGCCGTGTACGCGTTCGCCCGGCTGGTGGACGACATCGGCGACGGCGACGCGCCGGCCGCGGAACGCCTGGCCGGGCTGAACGAGGTTCGTGAAAGGTTGCACAATCTCGCCGACCGCGAGGACGATCCGGTCGCCGTCGCCCTCAACGACGCGACGCTGCGGTTCGGTCTGCCGCTGGCCGCGTTCGACGAGTTGATCGACGGCTGCCAGGCCGACGTGCTCGGCACCGTGTACGAGAACTTCGAGGACCTTCGGCACTACTGTCGTTGTGTCGCAGGCTCGATCGGCCGGTTGTCGCTGGCCGTGTTCGGCAGCCCCGACCAGGCGCGGGACTCGCAGCTGGCCGACGCGCTCGGGGTTGCCTTGCAGCTCACCAACATTCTTCGCGACGTGCTGGAGGACCGCCGCAACGGGCGGATCTACCTG
>NZ_KK037166.1:8956839-8958561 GCF_000568255.1 Kutzneria sp. 744 | reverse complement strand
TCCCTACCGGACTGGGAAAAAGTCCTGGTGGCGGCGCGATCGCTGGCCGGGTCGCGGCCGTGACCGCGCGGGTGGTTGTCGTGGGCGGCGGCTTGGCCGGCCTCACCGCCGCCTGCGAACTGGCCGACCGGGGCCTGGATGTGACCCTGCTGGAGGCCCGCGCCCGGCTGGGCGGCGTGACCTTCTCCTTCAACCGCGGCGATCTGGTGGTGGACAACGGGCAGCACGTGCTGCTGCGCTGCTACACCGCTTACCTCGATTTCCTGCGCCGAATCGGCGTTGCTCACCACATCGACATGCAGCCGCGGATGCACATCCCGGTGCAGGGCGTCGACGGTACGCCAGGTTCCTTGTCCCGCACGGCTTTGCCGGCGCCGCTGCACCTGCTGGGCTCGCTCGCCACGTACAAGCTGCTGTCCGTGACCGATCGGCTGCGGGCCGCGCGGGCGGTGCCCGCCCTGCGGCGGCTCAATCCGGACGATCCCCGTCTTGACGAGCAGAGTCTCGGCGACTGGTTGCGCAAGCACGGGCAGAACGACGCCACCATTGCCGCGCTGTGGAACCTGATCACCGTGGCCGCGTTGAATTGTGATGCCGACGAGGCCTCGTTGGCGTTGGCGGCCAAGGTGTTCCGCACCGGCCTGCTGGACCGCAGCGAGAACTGCGACATCGGCGTCCCGGCGGTGCCGCTGTCGGAACTGCACGGCGAACCGGCCATGGCGTACCTGCTCGCCCATGGCGCACAGGTCCGGCTGCGCGCCGCCGTGAAGGAGATTCGCCGTGACGGCAACGGTTTCGAGGTCGTGACCGGCGAGGACACCATCGCCGCCGACGCGGTGGTCGTGGCCACGGCGTCCGATGCGGCCGCCAAGCTGCTGCCCGACATCGTCACCGACGACCTGGGCCATTCGCCGATCTTCAACGTGCACGTGGTCTTCCCGCGGCGCGTGACCGACCTGCCGTTCGTCGCGGTGGTCGGCTCGCCGGTGCAGTGGGCGTTCGACCGAACCGCCGTGTCGGGGCTGACACAGGGCCAGTACCTGGCCGTGTCGGTCTCCGCCGCCGGTGACTGGATCGACCTGCCCGTGACCCAGCTGCGGGAGCTGTTCCTGCCGGAGATCAGCCGGGTGTTGCCCGGCGCCGCCGGGCAGGTCCCCACCGATTTTTTCGTCACCAAGGAGCGGACGGCCACCTTCCGGCAGCAGCCGGGCAGTGGTCGCAGGCGCGCCGCCCAGCGGACCGCGGTTCCCGGTCTGGTGCTGGCGGGGGCGTGGACCGCGACGGGGTGGCCAGACACTATGGAGGGTGCCGTGCGCAGCGGACAGAACGCGGCCAGGTTGTTGTCGGAGCAGCTTCCCGCCCCGGTGAGCGAGGTGGCCCGATGACCTCGACGCTGCCCCGCCCGGTCACCACCGCCGCCGATCTGGTGCAGCCGGCGATGCGCCGCGCGGTCGACACCCTCAACCCGTCCGTGCGCAACGTGGTGAGCTACCACCTCGGCTGGCTCGATCCGGACGGCAAGCCCACGAAGAGCAGCGGTGGCAAGGCATTGCGGCCCGCGTTGGCCCTGCTGTCGGCCCAGGCCGCGGGCGGCACCGCCGCGCAGGGCGTGCCCGGCGCCGTGGCCGTTCAGTTCGTGCACGACTTCTCGCTGCTGCACGACGACGTGATGGACGGCGACGTCGAGCGCCGGCACCGCCCGACGGCGTGGAAGCTTTTCGG
>NZ_KK037166.1:8873505-8956739 GCF_000568255.1 Kutzneria sp. 744 | reverse complement strand
CGGCCGGCGAGGATCTCGACGCCGTCGGCGCCCCTGCGGAGATTCGGGAGGCTCTGTGGCAGATCACGCACTTCGTGACGGAGCGCGATCGGTGAGCGATGTCGACCTGGCCCGGCGCAGGGCCATCGACCACCTTGTGTCGCTGCAGGACGGCGACGGCTGGTGGAAGGGCGAGCTGCAGACCAACGTCACGATGGACGCCGAGGACCTGCTCATGCGGCAGTTCCTCGGCATCCGGGAGCCCGCCGGCACCGCGGAGACCGCGGGCTGGATTCGTTCGCAGCAAAGGGCGGACGGCACCTGGGCCACCTTCTACGGCGGCCCCGGCGAGCTGTCCACCACCGTTGAGGCCTACACCGCGCTGAAGCTGGCCGGCGACCCGGCCGACGCCGACCACATGGTGCGGGCCCGGCAGTTCGTGCTGGACAACGGCGGCATCGAGAAGAGCCGGGTGTTCACCCGGATCTGGCTGGCGCTGTTCGGGGAATGGTCGTGGGACCGGCTGCCGGTGCTGCCGCCGGAGATGATCCTGCTGCCCAAGTGGTTCCCGCTCAACATCTACGACTGGGGCTGCTGGGCCCGGCAGACCGTGGTGCCGCTGACCATCGTCGGCTCGATGCGACCGGTGCGTCCGCTCGGGATCTCGGTGGCCGAGCTGAAGACCGGCCAGCCCGACGAGCCCTTCGAGCCCGCGCTGAGCTGGGGCGGGTTCTTCCAGCGTCTGGACAGGGTGCTGCACCTGCACGCCAAGTTGCCGGTGAAACCGTTGCGGGAGTTCGCCATCCGCAAGGGTCTCAAGTGGATCCTCGCACGCCAGGAGGCCGACGGCGGGTGGGGCGGGATCCAGCCGCCGTGGGTGTACTCCATCCTGGCCCTGCACCTGCGGGGCTATCCGCTGGACCACCCAGTGATCAAGAAGGCCCTCCACGGGCTCGACGAGTTCACCATCAAGGAGGACGGGATCCGTCGCCTGGAGGCGTGCCAGTCTCCGGTGTGGGACACCGCCCTGGCGGTCACGGCGCTGCTGGACGCCGGCATGCCGGCGGACGATCCCGTGTTGAAGAGCGCCGGAAACTGGTTGCTGGACGAGGAAGTCACCGTCCGCGGCGACTGGGCCGTGCGCCGGCCCTCGCTGCCGCCGGGCGGGTGGGCCTTCGAGTTCGAGAACGACAACTACCCCGACGTCGACGACACCGCCGAGATCGTGTTGGCGTTGCGGCGAATGCTGCCGGCCGACGAGCCCGCGGTGCGGCGGGCCGTCGAATGGACCATCGGCATGCAGTCCCGGGACGGCGGCTGGGGAGCCTTCGACGCCGACAACACCCGCCGGCTGGCCGAGAAGCTGCCGTTCTGCGACTTCGGCGCGGTGATCGACCCGCCGTCCGCCGACGTCACCGCGCACGTGCTGGAAATGCTGGCCCACGAAGGGCTTTCCGGCCTCCAGCCGGCCCGTCGTGGTCTGAAGTGGTTGCTGGACAACCAGGAGGCCGACGGCTCGTGGTTCGGCCGGTGGGGCGCGAACCACATCTACGGCACCGGCGCCGTCGTGCCGGCGTTGATCGCCGCCGGTGTGCCGACCGTGCACCCGTCGGTCCGGCGGGCCGTGAAGTGGCTGGAGCAGCACCAGAACGCCGACGGCGGCTGGGGCGAGGACCTTCGGTCCTATCGGGACAAATCGTGGGTCGGGCGGGGCGACTCGACCGCGTCGCAGACCGCGTGGGCGCTGCTCGCGCTGCTGTCGGCCGGCGAGCGCGGCACCGCGACCGAACGGGGCATCCGCTGGCTCGTCGCCACGCAGCGTTCCGACGGGACCTGGGACGAGCCGCAGTTCACCGGCACCGGCTTCCCCGGCGACTTCTACATCAACTACCACCTTTACCGCCTGGTCTTCCCGTTGACCGCGCTCGGACGGTACCTCGATGGCTGATCTCGTCGTCGCCACCGCGCTGCGGATCGAGCAGTTCGCGTTGCGACGCGGGCTGCGTGGCGTGCCGGTGATCGCCGTCGGGATGGGTGTACGGCACCCCTCCCGGCTCTCGCCCGCGCCCGGCGTGCCCTTGGTCGTCGCCGGGCTCGCCGGGGCCCTCGTCGACGGCATCACCCCCGGCGACCTCGTCGTCGACGACCTCTCGTTGGCGTTGTCGTTGCGTGGCAACGGCTTCGTCGTGCACCACGGGCCGATCGCCTTCAGCGACCACGTGGTGCACTCGTTCGAACGCTCCGAACTCGCTGGCAGCACCGGCGCGCTGGCCGTGGACATGGAGTCCGCCCGCGTGCTCACACTCGCCGGCGATCGCCCGCACGCCGTGGTGCGGGCCATCGTCGACACGCCGTCCCGGCCGCTACTGGGACCGGCAACCCTCGGCGGCGGCGTCGTGGCGCTGCGCCGCCTCGCCGCTATCGGCCCGGTGCTGCGGCACTGGGCGGAGTCGCAAGTGAAAGAGGTCCACCAGTGAACATGCCGTTGCACCAGAGCCTGCGGATCGCCGGCTATCTGCTCGGGCAGAAGCTGCGCCGGCGCGAGAAGTTCCCGCTCATCGTCGAGCTGGAGCCCCTGTTCGCCTGCAACCTCAAATGCGCGGGCTGCGGCAAGATCCAGCAGCCCCACGACCTGCTGCGCCAGCGCATGCCGGTCGAGCGCGCGATCAACGCCATCGAGGAGTGCGGCGCCCCGATGGTCTCCATCGCCGGCGGCGAGCCGCTCATGCACCCCCAGATCGACGAGATCGTCAACGAGCTGGTGCGGCGCAAGAAGTACGTGTTCCTGTGCACCAACGCCGTGCTGCTGCGCAAGCGCATCGACAAGTTCGACTTCAAGCCCTCCAAGTACTTCGCCTTCGCCGTGCACATCGACGGCCTGAAGGAGCGGCACGACCTGTCCGTGGACAAGGACGGCGTGTTCGACGAGGCCGTCGCCGCGGTGAAGGAGTTGCAGCAGCGCGGGTTCCGGGTCACCACCAACACCACGTTCTTCAACACCGACACCCCGCAGACCGTCATCGAGGTGCTCGACTACCTCAACGACGACCTCAAGGTCAGCGAGATGATGATCTCGCCCGCCTACGCCTACGAGAAGGCGCCCGACCAGGAGCACTTCCTGGGCGTGCAGGAGACGCGGGAGCTGTTCCGCAAGGCCTTCGCCGACGGCCGGCGCAAGCGGTGGCGTCTCAACCACTCCCCGCTGTTCCTGGACTTCCTCGAGGGCAAGGTCGACTTCTCCTGCACCGCGTGGGGCATTCCGTCGTATTCCCTGCTGGGGTGGCAGAAGCCGTGCTACCTGATGTCCGACGGCTACGCCAAGACCTACCGGGAGCTCATCGACGACACCGACTGGGACGCCTACGGCCGGGGCAAGGATCCCCGCTGCGCCAACTGCATGGCGCATTGCGGGTACGAGCCCACCGCCGTGTTGGCCACGCTCGGCTCGCTCAAGCAGTCCTTGCGCGCCGCAGTCGGTCGGTGACGAACGGGGCCGCGGCGCCAGCCTCGGCCCCACCAACACGGTGGTCGGTCAGTCGACACCGAGCAGGCGAAGGCCGTGGTACTCCTTGAAGTCCGCGTAGTCCTTGACATTCAACGTCGCCAGCGGCAGGTCATAGGTCAGCGCGCAAGCGGCGATCCACATGTCATTGACCGGGCGCGGACGGCCGCGCAACGTGCCAGCCGCCGAGAGTCGGCCCCAGGTGGCGGCTACGGGCTCGTCGCCCGGAAGAATCGGGATGCCGGAAAGCCAGTCCGCCAGTTCCTGCCGACTACGGGTGCCCCAATGCCTGATCTCGGTCCACTTGGTGAGTTCACCGAAGGTCACGAAGGTGATGAGCGGACGCCTGCCGATCAGGCGAGCGGCCAGCGGCCCGGTCAGCTTGCGCTTGTGGCTTAGGGAGGCGACGTCGGTGTCGAGGATGACCGGTTGCATCACCACACTCACGCGATGTCTCGATGACGTTCCGAGTAGTTGAAGGCGAGAAACTCGTCCAACTCCTCGTCCGATTCGAAAGTGTCGGCCGCCAGGTCGTCGAGGGACTGGATCGGCTGGGTGTGTTTCGCGGCCAGCAATTCCTCCACCGAGAGCAGCGGACGGGCGGGCAGCCTGGTGTAGTCCGCGTCAGACGTGCTCATGAGGCCTCCACCAGACCGGGTACGGACGGACAGGTCCCAGCATACCGAGGGGCCTCCACACCGAAACAGGCTACCCACTGTCACCACAAACTACGGTAAGCTATATTACGCGGCTCGCTCAAGCAGTCCTTGCGCGCCGCAGTCGGTCGGTGACGAAGTAGACGACGGTGGCCAGGATGCCGGCCGTCAGCACGGAGACCGGCATCCAGGCGGCCGCCAGCGCGGCCGCGATGAAGGCCACTGTGGACAGCACCGTCGGCGTGTGGCGGCGGTCGTTGCGTATCAACCGGCCCAGGTGGCTTCGCACCGGTTTGGCCAGGCGTCCCACCAGCTTGGCCACCATCACCAGCCACATGATCGCCAGCAGCGCCGCCACCACCGTCGGGAACAGCGGGCCGCCGTCGTACGTGATCGTCACGAAGCCCGTGCCGATGAACACCGTCTGCGCCGCCAGGCGGGCGCCCCTGAGGACCCTGCGACACACCAGGTCGATGTTGTCCCTCGCCACCTGGAGTCTCGGGTTCTCCGCCAGCGCCGCCGCGAAACCCGCCGTCGCCGCTTCGAGGTTGTTGCTCCTCAGCTCGATCGTCGCCAGGTTGTTCCGGGCCGCCGCGTTCTCCGGGTCCAGCCTCAGCGCCTCGCGGTAGTTCCGCTCCGCCTCCGGCAGATTCCCTTTGGCCCCGTTGAGGACGCCCCTCGTCAGGTGCGTCTCCGCTTGCAGCGGCGCCAGCTGCACCGCCTGGTCCGCCGCCTCCGTCGCTTCGACATAGTGCTTGTCCAGCAACGGGATCAGCGCCGTCACCAGCACCACGTACTGTTGCCACTGATGTGGGGCCAGCCTCGTCGCTTCCCTCGCCGCCGCGATCGCCTCTTCGTGCCTGCGCAGCTTGTGCAGGGCCAGCGACTGCAGCCGGTGCGCCCATTCACTGTCCGGGTTGGACGCCAGCGCCTGCCTCGCCGCGTGCAGCATCGCCTGCGGGTCGCCCGCCTTCTGTTCGCACTGGGCCATCAGGCACCAGGCTTCCGTCGAGGCCGGGTCGTCCGCCAGGGCCTTCGCCAGCTCCGCCCGGGCCTGCTCGTGGCGCCCCAGGTCGATCAGCGTTCTCGCCCGGCCGATGCTGTCCATTTCGCTCAGGCCAGCCGGTGCTTCTTCATATAGGCCAGCAGCTCGTCGTACTGTCCGCCTTCGTTGGCGAACATCGCCACGTTCCTCGCCGCCGCGAACCAGGGCCCCGTCGACGGCCGCACTTCCTTCAGCGCCTCTTCCAGGTCCTTCGCCCCGATCATCCTCGTCCGTCCACTCCGGACCGAGTCCAGCAGCGCCTTCTCCGCCGCCACATCACAGGCGTGCGCCAGATCCGCCCCCGAGTAGCCCTCCGTGCGCTTCGCCAGCTTCGCGATGTCGATCCCTTCCGCGTGCCTCCCTTTCAGGTGGTACCTCAGGATCGCCTGCCTCGCCTCTCCGTCCGGCGGCAGCACCAGCAGCGTCCGGTCGAACCGCCCTGGCCTCCTCAGCGCCGTGTCCACGTCCCAGGGATGGTTCGTCGCCGCCAGCACGAAGACACCTTCGTTGCTGTCCCTCACGTCGTCCAGCTCCACCAGCAGCTGGTTCACCGTGCCCCGCATCGCCGAGGACCTCAGTTGGCTCCTCTTCTGCCCCAGCGCGTCCACCTCGTCCAGGAACAGCACGCACGGCGCGTTCCTCCGGGCCGTCTCGAACATCTCGTGCAGGTTCCGCTCCGACTGGCCGATGTACATGTCCAGCACATCCGACAGCGTCACCGAGATGAACTTCGCCCCCAACTCCCCCGCCACCGCCCGGGCCATGAACGTCTTCCCACACCCCGGCGGGCCGTACAACATCAGGCCGCCCCTCGTGTTCTTCCCGTACAGCCTGCGGAGCTCCGGGTTCCTCATCGGCGCCAGAAAGGCCGCTTCCAGCCTCTCCTTCACCGCCTTCAGGCCTCCCACGTCGTTCAGCGTGATCCGGCCTTCTTCGACGTCCAGGAATCCCAGCTCTTCTTCGGCGGCCGCCCAGTCGAACACCACTTCCCCCACCGGCACAGGCTCTTGGGCTTCCGGCTCTTGGGGTTCTCGGGGTTCTTGGGCGTCTTTGGGTTCCGCCTTCGCCCGCGCTCGCTCCGCCGGCTTCGCCTCTTGCTCCGCTCCCGCGTGCTTCGGCTCTCGGGGCTTCGCCTTTTCTTGCTCCGGCTCCACCTTCGCCAGTTCAGGCTCTGTCGGCTTCGCCTTTTGCTCCGCTTTCGCTGGTTCCGGCTCCGCCTTCACCTGCTCTTGCTCCGCAGGTTCCGCCTCCGCGCGCTCCAGCTCCGCCGGCTTCGCCTCCCGCTCCGCTTCCGCGTGCTCCGGCTTCACCGTCCATTCAGGCTCCGGCCGTCGCTGCGCTTCCGCTCGCTCCGGCTCCGCCAGCTGCTCCTCCGGCTCCGCCGTCGTCCGCAGCCGCTCCGCGTTCGCTTCAGACTCCCCTAAGTCCGCTTCCGGCTCCGCTACGGCCCGCGCCACTTCCGCCGGCCTGCCCCCGCGCTCCCCTGGGATCCCCAGCGCCCTCCCGAGCACAGCCCTCGCCGCCCCCGACATCGGATCATGTTGCAGCGCCGTCGCCGCCTGCTCCGCCGCCCCTTCGCCGTCCCCCACCGCCAGCAGCTGCTCCGCCAGGTGCAGCCTCAGCGTCACGTCCCCCGGCACCGCCTCCACCGCCGCGCGCAGACTCCGGATCAACGGCGTATCCGACACTCGGGCCCTCCCCTACACCAGGTCCGGCCAGTCTATCCCGCCGAACACCGCAAGGGTCTGCTCCGATCACAACCGCCCGAACCCCCCATTTCGCCGTTTCCTCTCTATACCGCCCACCTTCATCAACGCGATTGCGAGCGGCAAGAGTCCGGCTTTCGACAGGCGCCTATATCAAAGGAAACCGGCCAGCCCTCCGATTTACACTCTTCAAATAATCGGTCATCAATAGAATCAATCCGGCATTCCGAAATCTTAAAATCATTGGACAAGTGTGAACTCGGGTTGGACTATCACCCAATCGGACAGCCAACCTTCTTACCCTCAACCAAAGTTGCAGCAAGATCGAAACTTCCCACTCAACCTGAGTGTGAAATTTCCCCAAGCCTAACTTTCCGCCCGAAATCCACCGGCCGATCGGCGCCTAAAGATGTGGACATCCAACAGCTCGCAGTGTACAGAAATCCTATGTCAACCCAACCATCAACTCCTTCGAGAATCAGCCGAACTGCAGCCTCGACGCATTCATTCGGGATCATCCGCCAGGATCGACCATGACCTCCCAAGCCAAGACTCTTCCATAAGCAGAACGGGCTCGGCGAGTTAAAACAACGAGCCCTGGTCAGGATCCATCACGCGGACATCACCAACAACCGGTGCCGCCAATTCCCCAGAAGGCCAGACTGAGCGCTCGTATCGATCCCCATAGCCAGGCCTAGCCATCAGCAGGGATTCAAAATATCGCCCGTTATCGTCCAACCCGTCAGCCAAAGTGTCTCGAACAAAGGACATATACAAATCGGGCGCGACAACGAAGAGCCCATCGTCTTCAATATCAAGCCGTCCCTCCGCAGCCAGAATTCGCATTAGATCGTCAGCGGGCGTCTCAAACAGGGACACGCCTCTATACAGAACACGCACGCCTTCAGATGGTCTATAAATCTGGACAGAACGCAGCCTACCGATGTCATCAGGTTCAACTTGAATAGACATGCCGGACAGAAAGTGAACAAATCCAGGGTTGCGACGGCCATCAGATCCGGGAGTTACAGCACCCTCGATACGGTAGAGCATCTGCTCCGCTTCAAGCACGGGCATACCGAGAGTAAGCGGTCCTACACTTACCGAGGGCTCCACAGTTAGATCCATTTTAACCTCTAATCGAAAGGGCTCCCAATCACCTTACCACAATGCTAGCTGAACCGAAACTTCACTCCGAATTCCCCGCAACGCCTGATATGCGCTATTACTTGAAAGTGAGCCGATCAACTCGCCGATAGCGTTGTTGTACTTGCCGGGAAATCTCGAAACGACATCATTAATGTCGTTCATCAGCGCGCGGTCGATCCGACCTGAGCCGACCAAGTCCTTCTGCATGGCAAGCCAGGCTCGAGATTGCATATAGCCGCCCGTAGAGTAAAGCGCTCGATGGTCTTCACGTAGCATTCGAATCGCAGGGCCACTGTACTGGGAAATCGGAGTAGAAGCGTTCTGCGGCATATGATTAATCTCATTGCCCGACCCGGCTGGCTGCACCTGACCATACTTTCCCCTGTCAGGACAGTTATGCACCAGCACCGAACTAAGGCCAACAATTACATAGTAGTCATGGACTGCATCAACGGTCAGATTGAAAGTCCGACGCCCCCCTTGGTGCGGTCGAACTTCACCAACCGTAGCCGTGTATCCGCCAGGCGTATCCAGTCGGTCGCCGAGCCTCAGGCTATCCGCGGCCACCCACTGTTGTGTCGTCACGTTCCAGAACAAATGATGGGCCGTGACGGTGATGCCGCTGGTACCAGATGGTGTCTGTACGGTCAGGTCGACAAAGTCGGTGTCGTCGTCGGTGAGATGCGTGGCCATTACAGCGTGGATCTGAACCTGACCGGTGTCGGGATCCTTATTGGCGATTTGGTCACCGACGTGAACGTCCTGAATGGGCTTGCTGGAGCCATCAGCCATCAGGACCGCGGTGCCGGCAACGAAGCTGTCGCAGGTCTCTGACGGCCTCGCTGCGGGATCGCTCTCGGCCGCTGGCTTGGATACGGGAGGCTCAGTGGCTCCAGGCTTCGTCGTGGGAGGCTTCAGGACCGGGGGCTCTTCGCCAGGGGGTTTGAGGGCAGGACTACCGCCACCCTTCGCAAGGGCGCCGTCCAGGGCGCCTTGGTCGTCTGCGACGTCCTCGGCGATCTTCACGGCGACAGCACCGGCACCTGCCGTGAGGGCAACTGCGGTACCGACGGCCCCCACCGCTTCCACAGTGGCAGCCACAGCCCCGGAGATAAGCATCGCGGAGCCGCCGAACATCGAACCCTCAAGCGCAGCAACGCCGATGGGAACCAGACAAGCACCTGCTGTCAGGATGGCACAGGTGATCGTGGCGGCTACGGCGACCACGGTTACGACGGCCACGAAAAACGTCGCCTGTTGGGCGATCTCGCAGACGAGGGACCACCAGCTGCAGCTGGAACGTGCGGGCTGGGGTGGGGCCGGCGCGGGCTGGTTCTGCTTCGGGGCCGGCTGGGGGTCGGGCTGGTTGCCGTGGCCGGGGATGCCGGGGCCGTTGATGCCGCAGGCCGGGCGAGCACCGGCGGTGTTGGGGCACGGGGCCGGGGCCATGCCGGAGGGGTCGGCGGAGCTGATCGGCGATCCGTTGGCGTAGGAATAGCCGTTCATCTGCTGCGGATCGCCGGTGTCGACGACGGGATCGGCCTGGGCGAAGCGGCCAGTGGCGGAGTCGTAGCCACGGGCGCCGAGCTGGGTGAGACCGGTGGAGTCCTGAAGACCGCCGACGAAGCCGTGGCGGTCAGGCCACAAGGTGGCGGGGCCACGGGAATTGCCGAACGGATCCTGACGCCGCTGAGTGACGGCCAAGGTGTCCGCGTTCACGGACGCGTACGCGGTGCCCTGATGATCGCTGAGCGTCCAGGAGAGCCCGGTGACCGAGCCGCGCTGGGCAACCTTCTGCCCGTTGAAGTCGTAGTAGCGGTTGCCGGTCGGGAAGCGGGAGCCAGGGGCGAGGTACACCTCCATGTCGCCGATGGACAGGGTGGTGCCGGAGGAGTCGCGCGTGATGAGGCGGTTGCCGCTGGCGTCGTTGATGTAGGTGCTGGTGGCGCCGGAAGAGTCCTGCGCGGTCGCCAGGCTGCCCTCGTCGTCGTAGGTGAGGGTCTGAGTCGAGCCGGCAAGGTTGCGGGTCTTGGTGCTGCCCAGCTAAATAGTTACATCTGAAGAACTGGAAGATCTTCGCCACCGGGTATCTCGGTCGCCTCGCAGAGCTCCCGACTACCCTCCGGTAGTTGTGATGCTTGGATTCTATCGACTCGGCCGATAACTACTCGTAAATAACACTAAGAGTTTCAGCGAGGAGGAAAATTAGTCAAGATGGTATACAATCCAGTCCGTAGCCCCCATTAGAATCACCCCGGATTCGGCGAGCCGCCTCGCCTCGCCGGTGTAGTAATGATTAGCCACACGCGAACGCGCGCCGGACATCACATTCTCCACCCACACACCTTTGCCCATCGACTTTGTCGCCAGACTTCGAACTTTTTTCCACTCATTTGCGATCTTCAAATCATCAGCCACGCCGGCGAGAAATGACTCCCTCAAAACCTCATCGGACTGCTTGCCAAGGTCGATCGACAACGAGTTTGGATTCAGCTTTATGTAGTCGAGAGGCGAAGAGGCGTCTACATCGACAGGTGCCGGACTTAAGGAGATTCGATTAATACTCCCATCACATCTCGCCAACCCGATTAGTTCATCTCGACCCACAAGTCTCGCCTCATAGGCAGGAAAAAAACGCTCCACGACCAGGCTCGTCTTCAATTCATTAGCCCACCACCAGGCCAATTCGCACACCTCTTGCCGGTCACCGTGGAACCGAAGTGTCAACTTCATCGAAACTCGCTAATTGTAGGCAACGAAGTACATAGGAAGTCCGATCGATTCAAGATCCTGCAGCGCTTCAGCCTCTCGCTTAATAGGTGCACCAGATCGTAGCGACTGTTTTCCAACATTGATGCCATACATACTACCATCAGGCCTTTCAACAAGGATGTCGGGGCGGCGTGAACTACGAAACCCTCCAGGCGTGGCAAACTCCCTTTCAGGAACCAATCCACCTCCACGCACCACTGCGCCATCCGTCACCTGATCGGCAACCTCAGAGATCTTCAGGTTGTGCGGGCCGGTACCTGCAGGCTTAGGGCCGCGCTTCAGCGCCGGCTTACCGTCATTAGCGCAATCGCATGTAGAACTATGAGCCGGGTCGGATCCGCCACAGTTATGAACGAGGACAGGAGTTCCACGCGCCAGCACATAGTACGAATGCACGCCGTCAACCGTGATGTTATATGTGCGCATGGAGCCGACATAGCGGTGAACAGTCGCAACGAAGGCGACCCTTGATCCCTCGGCATCAAGTTGGTCCCCGACGTGCAGATCGGCAGCTTCAACCCATGTATGGGTGGTGACGTCCCAGAACAGGTGGTGGGCGGTAACCGTGATGCTACTGGTACCAGTCGCCGTCTGCACGGTCAGGTCGATAAAGTCGGTGTCGTCGTCGGTGATGTGCGTGGCCATCACAGTGTGGGTCTGGACCTGACCGGTGGCGGGATCCTTGTTGGCGATCTGGTCACCGACGTGAACGTCCTGAATGGGCTCGGAAGTACCATCAGCCATCAGGACGGTGGTGCCTGCGACGAAGCTGTCACAGGTGTCCGACAACCTGGACGGGGACGCCGCCGGTGGGGGCTCCTCGTCAGCAACCTGCCTGGCAGCGGAACCGGCCTCCGCAGCGACGGTATCGGTTTCCGCGGCTAAGCCACCGGCGGCGGCGTCGGTTTCCGCGGTCACCGAACCGACACCCTCCAGGGACTTGGCCTCGCCGCTGGCCGCATCCGCTATTTCGGTCGCGGCGACCCCGGCACCACCTGCTAGTGCGAGGCCGCCGAGCAGCTCGGCGCTGGAGGAGACGGCGGCACCGATCAACATGCCGGTGCCGCCCCACATCGCGCCCTCAGTCGCGCCGGCGGCGACGAATATGAGGCAAGTGCCGAACGTCGAAAGGGTGCAAGCGATCGTGGCAGCGACGGCTACGACGGCCACCACCGCGATAAACAAGTTCGCATGCGCCTCTACCTGGCAACCGAGGTTCCACCGGCTGCAGCTGGACCGCGAAGGCTGGGGCGGGGCCGGCGCGGGCTGGTTCTGCTTCGGGGCCGGCTGGGGGTCGGGCTGGTTGCCGTGGCCGGGGATGCCGGGGCCGTTGATGCCGCAGGCCGGGCGAGCACCGGCGGTGTTGGGGCACGGGGCCGGGGCCATGCCGGAGGGGTCGGCGGAGCTGATCGGCGATCCGTTGGCGTAGGAATAGCCGTTCATCTGCTGCGGATCGCCGGTGTCGACGACGGGATCGGCCTGGGCGAAGCGGCCAGTGGCGGAGTCGTAGCCACGGGCGCCGAGCTGGGTGAGACCGGTGGAGTCCTGAAGACCGCCGACGAAGCCGTGGCGGTCAGGCCACAAGGTGGCGGGGCCACGGGAATTGCCGAACGGATCCTGACGCCGCTGAGTGACGGCCAAGGTGTCCGCGTTCACGGACGCGTACGCGGTGCCCTGATGATCGCTGAGCGTCCAGGAGAGCCCGGTGACCGAGCCGCGCTGGGCAACCTTCTGCCCGTTGAAGTCGTAGTAGCGGTTGCCGGTCGGGAAGCGGGAGCCAGGGGCGAGGTACACCTCCATGTCGCCGATGGACAGGGTGGTGCCGGAGGAGTCGCGCGTGATGAGGCGGTTGCCGCTGGCGTCGTTGATGTAGGTGCTGGTGGCGCCGGAAGAGTCCTGCGCGGTCGCCAGGCTGCCCTCGTCGTCGTAGGTGAGGGTCTGAGTCGAGCCGGCAAGGTTGCGGGTCTTGGTGCTGCCGGCGGAGTCGTAGGTGTAGGTGTTCTGGCTGCTCCCGGCGGGCCCGCTGGTCTGGACGTTGAGCAGCGTGTGCGGTTGCGGCGAGCCGGCGGCGGGATAGGTGTAGTTGCTGACGGTGTCGCCGGTGACGGCGTGCTGGGTCTGCTGAAGGCGGTTGCCGGTCTGGTCGTAGGTCCACGACAGCCAGTACGGCGCAGCGCCGCCGATCGCGGACGATGACGGGGTGTCGGCGCATTTGCCGGAGGTGGGTGTCCACGCCTGGGTCAGGCGCTGGAGGTAGTCGGTGGTGAAGCACTGGACGTCGGCGGCCGAGCCCTGGGGGGTGTCCGCGATGGACGTGATGTGGCCGGCGTTGTCGTAGCCGTACGCCCGGTTGGTGATCATGTAGTTCGACGCGGCCGACCGCTCGGCGAGGGTGCTCTGCAGGCGTCCGGTGCCGGCGTCGAAGACATTGGTGACGGCGACCTGGTTGGGCTGGTTCGGATCGGCGAACAAGGTGCGCAACACCTGGCCGTACGCGCTGTAGTCGGTCTCCGACACCAGCGGCGTGTCCGCGTCGTTGGACACCTCGTCCAGGGTCGTGGGATCGCCGAACGAGTCGTAGTGGCGCTCGATGCTCACGCCGTCCAGACCGCCGGCGGCGGGGCTGGACTGGCTGGTGACCGCGCCCGTGTACTTGTCGTAGAAGACCTGGAACAGGTAGTTCCCGGCGAGCAGGCCCTCGGAGCTCGGGATGGTGTATTTCACGCCGAGCGGCCGGCCAGCGTCGTCGTATTTGTACACCGAGGTGGTGTAGGCGTTGCCGTTGTAGTACCGGGTTGAACTCGACGGCAGGCCCTTGAGGAGGGTGTCGTAGGCCCAGCCGGCCAGCTGCGGCCCGGACGTCGATCCCGCGAACTCCCCGGTCTTACGGCCGATGCCGTCGTAGGCATACGCGAGGGTCTTGCCACGGCTGTCGGTGGTGGTGAGCACCTGCCCCATCGCGTCGTAGGTGGTCGACGACGTCCCGGCATCCGGGTCCGTGGAGCTCGTCTTGCGGCCGTGCAGGTCGTACGTGGTCGTCCAGGTGTTCTTGCCGGTGGGATCCGTGACCGTGGCGGGAAGTCCGGCCGCGGTGTAGGTGTAGCTGGTCACGTCGGCGGCGTCGCTCGGACCGGTCCTGGTCGGATCCTTGTACTGCAACAGCTTCGTCTTCTGCCCGAGGCCGTTGGAGATGACGGTCGAAGCAGTGCCGCCGTTGGGCGGCACGGTGGTCACGCGGTCACCGTCGTAGCTGGACGTCGTTCGCCACTGCTCGGTGCCGTTGAGCTCGAAGATCGAGGCGACGGACCGGCCGGCACTGTCGAAATTGGACACAGTGGTGCTGGCGACCGAACTGTCCTGCACGACAAGCAGATCACCGCCGGGCGCCGCCGCGTTGTTCCAGTACGCGGCGTGCGACTTCCAGGCCCGGTCCTGTGAGTCGAAGTACGTGTCGGACACCAGCCGACCGCCCAGGGGAGTCGGGGACTGGGTCTGCACGGTGTTGCCGAGCCCGTCGACCAGCGCGTAGGACGTCGCGTACTGGCCGTTGGACAGCAAGGAGTTGGTGACCACGGTGCTTGGTTTGCCGACGTTGTCGTTATAGCTGTAGGTGACGTTCGCGGGCTGGCTCGCGGCCTTGCTCTCCCCCGGCTTCCACACCGCGGTCAGTCGGCCCAACGCGTCGTAGGCCCCGTCGGTGCGCAGACCGCTGCCGTCGATCGCGGTGAGGAGCACGCTGGACACGGGGTCGAAGATCCTCGTCGTGACCATGCCGGGCGTTGACCCGTTGACGGGCGGCGATGTGGTGGCGATCTGGGTGACCGGCCCGCCGCTGTCCGGCGTGAACTTGATCGTTGTCCTGCGCCCCAACGCATCGGTTGTCGCGGTTGCCCGGCCGTAGACGTCGTAGGCGCTGGTGGAGGTGGGAGCCTGGAACGTCTCCGCCCCGCCGGACGGCCAGGTGTCGAGGCCGTCGACCTCGGTCACCTCGCCCTTGGCCGGGCTGGCGCCGAAGCCCTGCCCGTCGAAGCGGGTGCGCACGTCGGTGATGATGTTGCCGCTGCCGGCCGGGTTGTCCGCCGAGCACTTGCCCGAGATCTTCTGCGTCTCCTGCGGGTAGCTCATCATCCACGCGCCCGAGTTCTGCGCATAGGTGAACCTCGTGCACGTCGCCTGGCTCGGATCGCTGACGTCGCCGTCGTTCTCGCTCGACGTGACCTGGCCGAGGCTGTCGAACGTGCTCGACGTCCTGCTGGTGCGCCAGGCATTGCTCGCCGCCAACCAGGTCAGCCCGCTCGCGGTCGCGGTGCCGATGATGAACGACTGGGTGCCGTCGTTGTCGTCGGTGCCGGTGGCGGGAGAGCTCCACGGGTCGCTGATGGTCGCGCTGATCGCTTTGCCGTTGTAGTAGCCGACGGTCTCGCGTGGGTAGCCGGCGAACTGCTTGCTGTCGACGATCGACGGCCCGGGGATGTCGCCTTGCGTCGCCGGCACTGCGAAGCCGTCCATGCCGCGCATGTAGACGGCCTTGGTCACCGTCTGTGGGCCGGCCGGATCGTTGGCCTGGCCCTTGGTGGTGGTCACCTGGTCGTAGCCGCGCCACTCCGAGAACGTGCGGTACTTGTTGTCGCTCAACACGTTCTCGTCGAAGTGCCAGGCGCCGCTGTCCGGCCCCTCGCCGTAGTCGTACCTGGTCAGCATCGGCTGCGACAGCGCGGTGGCGCCATCATCGGTGATGGACGTGACGACGTACTTGTTGAACCAGTCCATCACCGGTTCGGTCGCGCCGCCCGGCGTCCAGTAGATCGGGTAACAGCGTCGGCCGTTGCTCGACGGTGTCGGCAGGTTCGTCGGTGAGCAGTCCGGGTCCGAGTAGGTGACGGTCGTCTTGCCGCCCAACTCGTTGACGATGGTCTCGATACGGCTGTGGTTGAACGCCGTGTAGTTGTGGGTCAGGTCGACCCGGTTGGCCATCAGCTTGTGGCCGAAGGTGGTCGGCGGCATGGTGATGTCACGGCCGCCGGCCTTGCCGGTGTGGATGACGCTGTCCAACCAGAGCGCCGGACTGTTGCCGTCGTCCGTGAAGGGCAGGGACTGGCTCAGCGCCCACTGGTTGATCGGGGTCTCGCCGCCCTTGCCGTCGCTGACCTGAGTGGTGATGGTCGTCAGCTTCTTGGTGCTGAAGAACGCAGGTGAAATGCCTTCACAGTGCGCGTTCTGGGCGCATATGAGGTCGTTGGGGATATCGCAGTTGCCCGTCGCGTCCGACGCGCACCGCTGCGCGGTGTCGAACTTGACCCGAGCAGGCGGAGCACTGGTGAACAGGCTGCCGACGTTGGTGTTCAGGCCGTAGTCGATGTGGTCGAGGTAGCCGTCGCGGTCGTAGCGGACGCCGGCCGTGCCGAGGTTCTTGTTGTAGTAGTTGGTTTCCTTGTCATAGAAGTACACGATCGCGTTGCCGTGGGGGTCGACGACGTAGTCGAGGTTCCAGCGCCAGGCCTGGTCGCACGCTGAGTCCGCGAAGGCGGTCTGGTGACAGGGCTCCAGGTTGTTGTTGCCGAAGACCGGCTCGGTCAGCGTCGAGTTGGTCTCCGGGTTGCCGCCCTGCCAGCCGGGCAGGTGGTTGAGGCCGAAGAACGCCTGCGTGCCGTCCTTGGTCGTGACCTTCCAGTACTCGCCGTTGTTGTCGCCGTTGGACGCGCCCGTCAGCCGCTCGACCTTGGACCCGTCGTCGTCCCTCGGATGCCACGTGTCGCCGGCCTTGACCAGTTGGCCGCTGATCGAGCCGAAGGAGATCGTCGCGTTGTCCGTGGCCCAGCAGGCGTCGCCGGTCTTGCGCTGTCCGTTGTTGCCGCCGAGATCCTGAGCGCACGGCTTGTAGCTGCGCGCCACGAATCCACCGGCAGCCAGGTTCCAACCCTCGCCGACGAACGAAGCCTGGTCGTTGCTGGCCGCGGTGAGGCCGTCCACGCTGCCCGACGAATAGGACAGCGCGACGCTCGGGGCCTGCCCGCCGATGGCTGCCGGCGCACCGATGGGATAGGTGTACGCGAAGTCGCCGCCGGCGCCGCCCGATGTCCAGGAGCCCGAGGACGACAGGCTCGCCGCGGCGAAGTCGCCGCTGTCCGAGCTCGTGCCGGCGACCGCCGCGACGACAACGCCTTCTGTCGCCGACGGCATCGTCACGTCGGTGGAGACCGCCTTGTGGGCAAGGTCGTTGGACGAGTCCAGGGACGTGGCCTGATGGCACTGGTCCTGGTCCGGCGTGGTCAGAATGCAGGCCGGATACTGCACGAACCCCAGGCGGCGGCCGTAGTCCGCGCCGTATGCCCCGTCTGCGCCCGAGTAGTCGAGGCGCAGCGTCAGCGGGCCGCCCGTGTCTCCGGACACCGGCTTCACCTGGATCAGCGATCCCGGCACAGAGGCAGCGGCCGCGACCGTGTGGTCGACGGCGACGACGTCGAACTGCCCGGTGGAGTGCGGGGTGGCGCTCACGGCTCGCGCGACGGACATGCTGCCGGCAGGCTGCGCGGCGCCGACTTCAGAGGGCACGCCGAGGTGATAGGTGGCCGCGACCGGCCACGCGACCTGTGGCGCCGGGGCCGAAGACGGCGGCGGCACCTGGATCGGTCGGTTGGGGACGGCCTGGCCGGCAACCGCGCCGACCTGTTGCAACGTAGGAAGATCCCAGCCGAGGCCGTGCCAACCGCTGCCGTTCGGCGCGGCCACGGCCTGGGCCGTGGTGGCCACCAGCGCGATCGCCACACCGGCGGCCACTGTTCTCGTCAAAAGGATTCTGCGACGCACGCCTGACACGACTTCCACCCCTCGTGTGCCGGAAAAGCCGATGATCGGCATGGTTCAGTGCCTGATGCCGTAGAGCAGGCCGGGATCGTCGACCCGCTTGTCCGCCAGCGTTTCCGCGGTGGTCAGGATGCCCGAGTAGATCCGCGCGCCGGCGATGCCGCCGTACCACTGGTCCGACGCCTGGCCGCCCCAGTTGTCCTGACCGAGCAGGATCCCGCCGGATCCGTTCCACCCGCTGACGGTGTCGGTCGAGCTTCCGGCCCGCACGACTGCCGCGGTCTGTTTGACGCCGTTGACGTACAGAACCGCGGTGTTGGTGGAGAAGTCGTACACACCCTCGATGTGCGTCCAGGTGTTGTCGGAAACGTCCTGGTCGCTGACCGCGATCCAACCGGCGCCCTGGTTGGGCGAGGCGTTGATCGTGAAGCTCCACTTGCCGTGGCCGGCGCCATTGGCGTCATTGACGGCTCGGTAGCCCAAGGCGAACGGCAGATAGGGGCCGTCACTCGTCGAGACCGCGCTGCGCGGATGTGGGTCGATCGGACCCTGCGCAGCGGCGTCGGCCGCCGTCCAGGTGTGCTTCACCCACGCCTCAACGGTGTAGGAGCGATCTGTGCGGAGGTTGGCCGGGCGCGCGGCCTGCACCTTGCCGGTGGTGGTGTTGTCGACCTGGGCCGAACAGCCGTCGCCGTCGCGGACCAGCGAGACGCCGCCGGATGCCGAGGCCTGCGACTTCGAGGCGGTGTCGTAGTAGCCGAGGTTGGCCAGCGCGGCGATCTGGTCGTCGGTCAGAGCCTGGTTCCACATCTGGACCTGGCCGACAGCACCCTTGAAGAAGTCGGACCGGCCGCCCGCCGATCCGATGTACAGGCCGCCCGTCGCCTGCCACACCGACGAAACCGCGTGCTGGGACTGGAACTTCCCGTCCAGATAGAGCCTGATCTGCATGGCCGTGCGGTCGAAGACACCGGTGACCAGGGTCCATTTGCCAGCCTGGGGAACCTGGTCCTTGAACGTCCACTGGTAGTTGTCGGTGGCAGCGTTGTCGGACGTGGTCATGCCGAAGATCCACCGGTTGACGTCCGGCGAGTACCGGATCTGGAAGGCGTCCTGACTGCTGCCATGCTGGGTCACCACGGCGTAGTAACCGTTCAGGTCATCAGGTTTTGCCCACGCCGACACGGTGAACGACCGTGACGTGTCCACCACCGAGTACTGCGTCGCGGCCGATCCCGATGTGCCATCGAAGTGGACGGCCTTGCCACCCGAGGGCCCATCGGTCCAGCCATAACCTCCGGTCAGCGTGGCTTTGTCGCCGTACGGACCGGTGTCGTTGGCCATCGCGCCACTGCCTTCGTCCAGTGGCCAGTAGGCAGCCCGTGACGTGACGTTCGACATCTTGGCGTTCAGGTCCGGGCCGCAACCCTCGCCCAGGTTGTACTGGGCCAGCGGGGCGGCGGTGTTGGCAAGGTCGTGGACCTCCTTGTCGGACAACACTCTTTGCCAGACCTGCGGGCTGTCGATCTCCCCCGGGAAGAAGTTGTCGGCGCCGCCACCGGCCGCACCGATAATCAAGGGGCCGCTCGCGTGCCATGCCTTGCCCGCCGCCGGTTGCTGCCTGACCCCGTTGACGTAGAGCTCGATCGTCCCCGTCGAGGCGTCGTACGTGCCGACCAGATGCGTCCAAGCGTTGAGCTGCACCGGGTTCCCCGGTTTCGCGGTCGCCCGGTAGAAGGACGAGGGGCTGGACGAATCGTCGCTAGGCAGCGTGAAGGCCCAATTGTCGATGTCCCTGGCGTACTGGAGGTAGAAGGAGCTGGCCGTGCTTCCAGTCGCCGAGATCGCGGTCCGGTATGTCGCCGTCTGCTTGAGGTTCACCCAGGTTGACACAGTGAAGGACGCGCTCGTGTCGACGACCGGAGCGCCGGTCGTCACGTATCCGGTGGCGCCGTCGAACGTAAGCGAGCCGGCCGTGCCCTGGGCGTAGCCGTTGGTGTCCGCATGCGTCCACGGCGTGCCGTGATCGTGACCGGGCCGCCAGTCACCGCCGCCGACCAGCGTTCCTGGATGGGCGAGTGCGCTGGCGTTGGTCGGCGTCGAGGTCACCGAGTCACCGACTACTCGGTCGCCCATCTCGTCGAAGCCCCACGCCCCGACCAGTCCGGTCGACGGGATCAGCGCGTTGGGCACGTTGTACGAGCACGACGGGGCGTCCAACGTCAGGCTGGCTACACAGGTGGCGTCCTGGTCGCTCGGCTTCCCGGCACGGTTGACCGCTCGCACGTGGATGTAGTTCTGGAGGCTGTTGAGCGCGGTCACGGTCAGCCGCGCGGTCGCGCCGCTGCTGTCGGTGTTCCGCGCGGCGACGGTTGTCGGCGAGGTCTGCACCTCCGGCTCGGTGCCGTCGGTGGTGTAGATGAAGTGATCGATGTCGTACAGGTCGGGCGTGGCCAGTCCGACGGATACGTCGAAGGTCGCGATGTCGCCCTGTGTCGACGGTGGCGACCCGGTCATCGTCACCGTCGGCCGCGGGGGCGCGATGGCGTCCTCGGTGAACTCACACCGGCTGGTCTCGCCGGAGGACAGTTCTCCGTCGGACGCCGACATGAGCCACGAGTAGTTGCCCGATTTCGCCAGCACCCCACCGGGAACGGTGACCTGCGCGGTTCCACCCGAGCCGACGACCGCCGCGTTGGGGAAGTTGGTCCAGTGCGTGTCGGTAGTTGTCAAGTCCAATTGAGACTGTTGTGGCCTACGAGGCTGGTTGCGACTGTTGGTGGACGGGCTGGTTGATCCAGGCCACCTCCGGCAGCACGGGCGGGCGGGGCCGGCGGGCGAAGCGCTCAGGGTGCGCGGCGTAGGCCCGGTTGAGCGTGGCCTGCCGCTGGACACGGATCTGCTGCGCGGTCCCGAAGTGGACCGAGGCCGGGGTGTGCATCCCGATTCCGGAATGCCGGTGCTCATGGTTGTAGGCCAGGAAGAAACCCTCGCAGAACGCGCGGGCGTCGGCCAGTGACCCGAACCGGTCGGGAAAGTCCGGCACGTACTTCATCGTCTTGAACTGCGCTTCGGAGTACGGGTTGTCGTTCGAGGTGCGCGGCCGGGAGTGAGACCGCAGGACACCCAGGTCCACCAGGAGTTCGGACACCGGCTTGGACACCATCGCCCCGCCGCGGTCGGCGTGGATCGTGTGTGGCTCGCAGCCGTTACGGCGCACCGCGTCGGCGAGGAAGTCCTTGGCCACGACCGCGTCCTCGGCCGCGGCGACCAGCCAACCGGTGACGTACCGGGAGAAGATGTCCAGGATGACGTAGCACTTGTACCAGATCCCCTTCGCGGGCCCTTTCAGCGCGGTGATGTCCCAGGACCACACCTCGCTGGGGCCGCGGGCGACCAGCTCCGGGCGGACCCGGGGCGGGTGGGTGGCGTGCCGGCGGCGTTCGGACACCTGCCTGGCGGCGCGGGCGATCCGGTACATGGTGGAGATCGAGCAGTGGTAGCGGCCTTCGTCCAGCTCGCGGGCCCAGACCTGGGGGATGGCCAGGTCCCGGTAGGCGGGGCTGGTCAGCAGGGCGAGCACGGCCGCCCGCTCGGCGTCGGCCAAGGCCGCCGGCGGTGGGGTGCGGGGCAGCCATGGGCCGTGCATCGGGCCTGTCGGGCTGGCGCGTCGATAGTGGGTGGCGCGGGGAATGCCGGTCAGCGCGCAGGCTTTCTGCACCGAGGTATGGGCGTCGCGCAGCTCGGTGAACGCGGTCGTCATGATGTCGTCGGCGGCTCGTCGGTGTCCGCACTCTCGGAGAGTTCTTCCAAGAGTGCGTGTGCTTTTCCCATGATGTCCAGCGCGAGTCGGGTCTTGGTGAGGTCGGCTTCCAGTTGTGCGTTGCGGCGGCGGAGTTTGTCCAGCTCGATCTGCTCGGCTGTCTTCTTGGGGCGCCGGGCAGGGGCGGCGGGGTCTGTGGGTCCGGTGGTCAGGGCGCCGGCGTCGCGGGCTCGTGTCCATTCGATGACGTGGGAGGAGTACAGGCCTTCCCTGCGGAGGATCGCGCCTTTCTCGCCGTTGGGGGCGTTCTCGTACTCGGTGACGATCGCCAGCTTGTACTCGGGGGTGAACGCCCGCCGTGTGGGTCGCGGTGCGGGGTCGGCCGGCGGGGTCGAGCGGGTGGGCTGGTCGTCAGCGGGGGTGGACACGGGCACAAGGATCTCCGATCCCGCCCTTGGTCAGGAACCCCTCGTGCTCACACGGGGTGTCTCACACGATCCTGGCAAAGAGGGTGTTCGGCACGACGTTGCCGGCGGTCCCCTGGTCCAAACCGAAGAAGCCCTGCACGTTGCCGCCGTCGGGGTCGGTCAGCACGCCCTGGAGTTCGGGGGTGGGATTGGCGATCCACGGCCTCCCGGCGCCCTGGACGCAGGGCACCACGCCGCCCTCCATCGCCAGGTTGGTCGGCGTGTTCGGCGGCTTGTCGTAGCTCACCTGGAGGATGGGATTCAGCGCGAACCGCCGCCAGCTGGCAGCATCCTGTTGCCCATGATCCACGTCCGCGGTCGACCCCAGCATGAAGGTCGACGTCGTGACGCCGTGCGACACCGCATAGTTCGCGGCGGCCTTCGCGTCGAACGGCATCGGAACGTTCGGTGCATTGTGGCAGTTCGTCACGTTGCTGGTGGAAATGCCCAGCACCAGTCCCGGTTGCCCGGCCGAGGTGGCCGTAGGTGCCCAGGAGGTTTCCGGCGAGATGGCTCCGGACAGCCAGAGTCCCGTCGCGTCGTTGTCCGTGACCGAGCACACCGCGCTGTGCAGCAACGTCGTGTTCACCACCGCGCTGTGGATGACGGCGCCGGCCAACTGGCTGGTGTTCACCTCGAAGTACGACCTCGAGACCGCCGCTATGTCATCGCTTTCAAAGCCGGCTTTGAGGTTCGACAGATCCTGGGCGGTCTGGTTGTAGTTCTTCTGTCCCGGGTAGCCGGACTGCACGACGACATGTGCCTGCGCGACGCAGCTGTCGCAGGAGGTTTCCGGGTCGAGTACCACCGGGAACCTCGTGCTGGGGTTGGCCAGAAAAGCCCGGTCCGGCACGACGGTCACCGCGTTCGCCGTAGCGGTCACAGCCATCTTCGCGTGCCGGTTGCCACCGCCGAGCCCCAGATTCTTCTCGGCCTCGGTGCCTGCGCCGCTGGAGTCCCACATGCTCGACGCGTCGCCGCTGAACAGCACGTTGCCGACGTTGTCCTTCACCGTCAGGCCACCGTCGTTCACGGACACCGTTGTGTTCCTCGTGAACAGCCCGAAGGTGACGCCGGCCAAGGCGGACGACTGTGCGGCTGCGGCGGTCTTGACTACGAGGTTCTCGTTGTAGCCACGAGTTGTGACCTGCACTCGCAGGTCGACGCCGGGATACACGTCGGCGTAGGTGGCGGTGTCCCCGGACACCTGCGGTGTGGGGAGGTCCGCGGGCCATGTCAGGCCCGCCTGCTTGTCACCGAGGCCGACTCGCACGATCGGCTTGCTCGCCGATCCAGCGCCGCCCGGGTTGAGCACGACGTCGAGTGGGAGCGCCTTCGGCGCGATGGCGCCGTCGGGCCGCTGCACCAGTGTGGCGTCGAGCGGGACCCAGGCGCCGTTCTGTTGCATCCGAACCGGTTCGGAGTGGGCGGTGAGGGTCCACGAGCCATCGGGATTCGCCACGGTCTCGGACGCGTCGGTGGTCTGCGACGTCACAAGGATCTGCTTGTTGGCCTGGTGGGCCAGTTTCAGGGCGGTGGCCGGATCGGCGACGGCGTCCGGCACAGCGGGAGCGGCGGCCGCGGCCGGCGCCGTGATCATCAGACTCGTCAGCGACAAGCCGATCGCCAGGACGCCGAGCGCGGCGCCAAGTCTGGAACGACGGGCGCGCGACAACACAAAGCTGCTCACAGGTTCCCCCCTGCGCATCAGGACGGCCGACCCATGACCGTCGCGTAAAGCCTCCGTGAGCCTGCCGCAAGACCGTGACCACAGAAAGGGGCCGAACAGGGCAATGCCACATCACGCTGTGTCACATAAGACAAATCGGACGGCGGCTGGCTAGCCGCCGTCCGAAAACGGATATCCAGGGACTGCCGTGAGCGACCGTTCACGATGACGCCGCGTGGATGTGCCGTGATGCGGGTGACCGCGGTCTACTCCGCTTCGATGCCCAGGCCCAGGCAAACCAGGGGGAGGTCGAGCTCCGGCACGCCCAGCTCGTAATTGTTCTCCCTGGTGGACAACAGGCATTTGATGAAGCCACCACTGAAGGGGATTCTGCCGCCGCTCGGATCGAGGGTGAAGGGGCCGGTCAACGGGGTGACGCCGGTGCGGCTCTTCCAGGTGATCGGCTGGCCCGGGACCAGGTTCAGCAGTCCACGCGAGAGCACCAGGGAATTGCTGACGTCCTCGACGCGCTTCAGCATTGTGATCACCTTGAAGCCGGCGCCGTTGCGGTAATTCTCGAGGTCGAGTTCCGGCTTCGTCTTCCGCAACACCAATCTGGCGACGGACGTGTAGGTGCCGGTCGAACGGCGGACGCGCGCGGGCATGTGCCTCACTCCAAACGTCGAAGGTCCCCCCTGCGCACGGAATCGGCGCAAGTCAGAGGAGAGGGTGCCGGAGGGGCGTGACCTTCGGGAAGGGGCCGAACAGCGCAATCGGCGGCGAATTCGGACAATCAGCCGAAACGGCGTTGGAAGACGCGGACGAGGGCGGGGAGGGCGCCGTTGATGCGGGCGGGGAAGCGGAGCCAGGAGGGGACGAAGATCTCGGCGCGGTGGTGTTCGACGGCGGCGACGAGGGCCTCGGCGACGGAGACGGCGGGGATGGGGCGGGGGCGGCGGCGGGTGTAGGGAGTGCCGCGGCGGTCGAAGAAAGGGGTGTCGATGACGCCGGGGTGGACGACGGTGACGCCGATGGCGGGGACTTCGAGGCGGAGGGCGTCGGCGAAGGCGCGGAGGGCGGCCTTGGTGGCGGAGTAGACGGCCTCGTCGGCGACGCCCATGGCGCCGGCGATGGAGGACACGAGCACGAGGTGTCCACGGCCGCGGGCGATCATGCCGGGGAGCAGGGCGCGGGCCAACTCCAGCTGTGCCACCACGTTCACGGCGAAGAGTTCGGCGATCTTGCCGGGCTCCATCTCGGCGAAGGGGCCGGCGTGGCCGATGCCGGCGTTGAGGACGAGCAGGTCGATGTCGCCGGCCCAGGAGGCCAGGTCGGAGACGCCGGTGGCCAGGTCGCAGGCGAAGGAGGAGGGGCCGGTGATGGTGCGGCCGGTGCGCAACACGGTGGCGCCCTTGGCGGCGAGCACGTCGGCGGTGACGGCGCCGATGCCGGAGGACGCGCCGGTGACGAGGGCCCGCATGCCGGTCACGGAAGGCAAACTACCTCCAAAGCGAAGCGGGTCAGGGGAGGCACGCGGCCGCCAACACGTAGTGAGTCAACGCTGGTGTTCGGCTTCCTTGGCGGCGGCCTGGGGGGCGCGGCGGCTGAGGACGAAGACGCCGCCGGAGAGGACGGCGAGGGCGAGGATCTGGCCGATGATGGGGCCGGCGCCGGTGCGGAGGGACTCGTCGAGCCACATGATGCCGATGCCGATGCCGACCAGGGGGTCGAGGATGGTGATCACGGCGAGGGCCGGGGCGAGGGCCCGTTCGGCCTGGAAAGCGTTCTGGCTCAACAGGAAGCCGATGGGGCCACAGACGGCGACGGCGTAGATGGGCCAGTGGGTGAGCATGACCAGGATGCCCTGGGAAAGCTCCTCGGCGGCGAGCTTGGCCAGGCCGGCGCTGACGCCGTAGAGCACGCCGGCGGCGACGGCGAGGGCGATGGCGCGGGTGTTGCCGGGGCGGCGGGCGGCGACGGCGAGGCAGATGGCCAGCAGGACGGCCAGGCCGATGGCCAACGGCAGCACGGCGCCGAGGGTCATCTCCTGGCTGTCGCCGGTGGGCTGGGCGACCAGAAGGAACGCGGCGAGGCCGGCGACGCAGAGGCCGGCGCCGAGCAGGACGATGCGGTCGAAGGAGCCGGAGAACAGCACGCCGAACAACAGGCCGGTGACCAGCAGGGGCTGGACCAGCACCAGGGGGCCGGTGGTCAGGGCGACCCACTGGAGGATCACACCGAAGGCGTTGGCCACCAAGGAAAGCAACCACACCCGCTGCTGGGCGAGGTCGACGAGGAGGCCGGGCTGCAGCGCGTCGCGCCGGCGCACCTGCTGGGTGGCCCGGTGCTGCAACGCGCTGGTGAGGCCGAAGAAGGCGGCGCCGGCCACGGCGGCGGGCACGGCGATGAGCAGATTCATGGTGTCCTGCCTGAGAACTCCCTCAGCGCGTCGACCATCCGGGCGGCCAGTGGCGTGCCGTCGGTCGACCCGCCACCGGTGACGCAGACAGTCACATATCGTCCCCAGGTCAACGCGCCCCACGCGATGGGGACGCCCTCGGCGAGCGGGAGCACCGCGTAGGCGGCCTCGATCTCCGCACCGCCCAACGAAACCTTCCACCGCGGCCCGGGTATCACTGAGGCGATGGCGCCGAACCACCGCGACTGGTACACGAGCCGAGCCAACAGGCGGTGCGCGGGGGCCGGCAGCAGACCGATGAGGCGCACGACGAAGTTCGCGGCCTCGGGCGCGCCGGACTCGACCCCGGCCCGCAAGGCGTCACGAACCAATTCCAGGCACCGCAAGGGATCCGTCTCCTGCACGGGCAGGTCGACGGACACGGCACCGGTCCAGTTGCCGGCGGCGCGCAGGGTGTCGGTCCCGCGCAGCGACCACGGCACCATCACCCGGAGCCGATCGCCTTGGTACGCAAGGGCGAACATGGCGATCAACAGCTCCGTCGGCGTCGCGCCGAGGGCACGGGCGGTGGCGCGAACCTCGGGCCCGGGCAGCTTGGCCAGGCCGTGCCGACGGGTGGCCCCGAACTTCTGACCGGGAGGCACGGATCCGGCCCGTGCCAACGCCTTCAGGCCGCTGAACCGCAGCCGTGGCAGCTTGTGGCTGACCTGATGCCCGACCGGATTGGTCCAGGCCCGGCCCTTGCCGTCGGTGCCGGTCAGCAGACCACGCAGCACGGCGACGCCGTCACCGAGGGCGTGATGCAGCTTGAACAACACAGCCGGCGAAGGTCCACGCACGATCAGCGCCGCGGCGGTCGCCCCGCGCGGCAACGGCTGGGCGTAGAAGTAGTCGACGGCCTCCGGCAACGGAACGTCCACTTCGGACACCAAGGCCTTGGTGTCCACGGACTCGTCCTGCTCCCACCGCGGCCGCCGCAGCCACGAGCCGGGGTCGACGTGCCCGCGCACGCCGTGCATCGCGTCCAACATGCCGGCCACGTCGGCCACCGTGACCTCGGCCGACATCTCCAGCACCGCACCGACATGCTGCGGCACACGCGGCGACGCGATGTGCACGAACAACGAGTCCTCGGCCGACAGCACCCGCCCGAGCCGCTCCGGCCGCGCCGAGTTCAGGGCCAGCAGCCCCTCTTCCACCAGCCGCTCGTCGGCCTGTTTGAGCGCCAATCGCTCCATCTGCGCCAATCGCGGAAGATCACGCACGGCCGCGGCCAGCTCGCCGTCCCGCTCGCACACCACGGCGATCCCGGCGTCCTCCATCAACTTCGCGTTGGCCCGCCCGTGGGCCGCGATCGGACGGTGCATCAGCACCGGGCGGCCGACCGCGAGCGCCTCCAGCGAGGTGGCGCCGCCGGCATTGGTCACCACGACATCGGACGCCACCATCAGCGTCGCCATCCGGTCGGTCCAGCCGAGCACCCGCACCCGGGGGTCGTCGCCGATGGCAGCGCGAATTCTGGCGCGCAGCCGCTCGTTGCGACCGCAGACCACCACCACCATGCCGTCCGGGGTGCCCTCAAGCAGTTCCTTCACGGTGTCCTCGGACCGTCCGAAGCCGAGCGAGCCGCAGGCCACCAGCGACACGAAGCGGTCCTGGGGCAGCTCCAGCTCGGCCCGCGCGGCACTGCGGTCACCAGGGTGGAAGACCTCGTCGGCGGTCGGCGCGGAGATCGCCACCGTCGCGCCGGGCGCGCTGCGCGCGGCCACCGGCACGGCCACCTCGTGCATCACCAGGTTGAGGTCGATGCCCTGGTAGACCCAGAACGGGTGCGGCGCGAAGTCGGACACCCACGCGCCGATCGGCGTCTCCAGCCCGCGGTGCCGGCGCAGCCAGTCCAGGCCGGCCGTGCCCAGCGGATACGTGGACAGGATGAGATCGGGCTGGATCTGGTCGATCTTGGCGGCCAGCCGCCGTCCGGCCCATTCGCCGACGAAGCGCTTGGACGCCCGCGCGAACCACCGGTAGCGCCACACCGAGTCGTAGAAGAACTCGTACAGCCAGGGCGTTCGCTCCACGTTGGTGACGTAGATCCGCCGGAAGGCGGGCCCGACGCCGCGGCCCATCACATCCAGCGTGTCCAGCCAGTGCGTGGCCGCATCGGGCCACAGCCGACCCGCGGCCGCGCGCAGCGCACGGCCGGTGGCGTTGTGGCCCTCGCCCATGTCGGCGGACAGGATCAGGATCCGTCGCGGCGTCGCCGAGTCCAGCACGGTGATCAGCTTGGCCCACCGCGGCCGACCGCGCCACACGACTTTTGCCGATGAGCTCGATCCGCCCAACGCTCATCGTGGTGACGGAAGGTAGTTGTCCGAGGTTAGACTCACGATCATGGCGTCTGTCCGGGATGTGACGCGGAATCTGCTGCGAAGCTGGGGCTGCACAACGGTGTTCGGCAACCCCGGCTCGACCGAGCTGCCGTTCCTGGCCGACTGGCCGGACGACTTCAGATACGTGCTGGGCCTGCACGAGTCGTCGGTGGTGGCGATGGCCGACGGTTACGCGCAGTTCAGCGGCCGTCCGGCGGTGGTCAACCTGCACTCCTCCGGCGGCGTCGGCCACGGTTTGGGCAGCCTGGTCACGGCGTTCCGCAACCGGTCGCCACTGCTGGTGATCGCCGGTCAGCAGGCACGGTCGCTGCTCAACGGCGAGCCGTTCCTGGGTGCGGTCGACGCGCCGGAATTTCCCCGTCCCTACGTGAAGTGGAGCGCGCAGCCGGCTCGGGCCGCGGACGTGCCGGCGGCGTTGGCCCGAGGGCTGCACCTGGCGACCCAACCGCCGTACGGGCCGGTTTTCGTGTCGGTGCCGGTGGACGACTGGGATCAGCCCGGAGTTGACGTTCCGTCACGTCCGCCGGTCGCCGGCTTCGGGCCGGACGCGGCGGCCATTCGAGTGATCGCGTCGGCCCTGGACGTCGCCGAGCGGCCGGCGATCGTCGTCGGGGCCTCGGTGGACGCGGACGACGCCGTCGAGGACGCCGTGGCGCTGGCCGAGCGCACCAAGGCGGCGGTGTGGGCGTCGCCGATGTCGTCGCGCTGCTCGTTTCCCGAGGACCACCCGTTGTTCGCGGGTTTCCTGCCGCCGGCCGACCGGCAACTGCGGCAGACGTTGCAGGCGTACGACTGCGTGGTGGTGATCGGGGCGCCCGCGTTCGTCTATCACGTCCAGACGCCGGCCGACGGCCCGGAGCTGCCGCCGCTGCACCTCGTGCACGACGATCCGACGGTCCTGTCCTGGGCGCCGGCCGGGGCCGGACTGCTGTCGACGCCCAAGCGGGCGATCCGGGCCCTGACCGAGCTGGTCGAGCCGTCGTCACGACCGGCGCCGGCCGTGCGGGAACGGGCTGTGGAACCGGTACCGACCATCCCGATGACCGGGGCATTCGTGCTGGCGGCGATCCGGCGGGCGCTGCCGGCCGACGGCGTTGTCGTCGAGGAGATCCCGAGTCACCGCAACGACCTGCGTGAACACCTGCCGATCACGGCTCGCGGCCGTGGCTTCTTCACCATCGCCAGCGGCGTGCTCGGCTACGGCCTGCCCGGCGCGGTCGGGGTGTCGCTGGCCGCCCCGGAACGGCCGGTGATCGCGGTCGTCGGCGACGGCTCGGCGATGTACGGCATCCAGGCGCTGTGGACCGCGGCCAAAGAACACGCCTCGGTCACGTTTGTCGTGCTGGACAACGCCCAGTACGCGGCGCTGCGGTCGATGGCCGACAGCGCGGGCGTGGCCAAGGCGCCCGGGATCGAGCTCGGCGGCCTCGACTTCTGCGCGCTGGCGGCCGGCATGGGCTGCCGATCGCGCCTGGTGGAACGGCCCGAGGAGCTGGAGGAGGCGCTGGCCACGGCCGTGCGGGCGAGCGGGCCCACCGTGCTGCATGTCCGGGTCGATCCGGGGTACTCGGCCCTGTATTAGCGACCCGTGTTACCTTGGACAGCAATCCCCGAACTGGCTGGTCAAGCGCCCGATCGTGGGCATTTCACGAAGGAGCGCAGTGTCGGACGTGCAGACCACCCGTGGATTCTGGGCCCGGGTCGCCGACTCTTTCCTGCCCAGGCCGACCGAGGACAGGCAGGGTCATCGAACCGCGGCGCTGAACGTCCCCGTGTGGCTGCGGCGGGCGACGCCGTGGCTGATCGCCGCCGTGCTGCTGTGGTTCGTGGTGTGCTCGATCATCTGGCCGGTCGGCATGTGGATGACCATCGACCTGGAGGTGTACCGGGCCGGCGGCGTGGCCGTGCTGGACGGGCGGCCGCTGTACGACCACCCGCTGGTGGCCAGCCTGATGTTCACCTACACGCCGTTCGCCGCGATCATCTTCGCCCCGCTGGCGCTGCTGCCGCTGCTGGGCACCGAGATCGTGTACACCGCCGTGACCGTGCTCCTGCTGCTGTTCTCGGTGGCGCGGTGCTGGCGCTGGATGGGGTATCGGCGGGACCGCGCGGCGGTTGGCATCGTGGTGCTGGGCACCGTGCTGGCGTTGATGTTCGAGCCGGTGCGGACCACCTTCTACCTGGGGCAGATCAACGTCCTGCTGCTGGCCATCGTGGTCGCCGACCTGCTGCGCACCCGCAAGTCCAACTGGATGGGCGTCGGCGTCGGCATCGCCGCCGGCATCAAGCTGACGCCGCTCGTGTTCATCCCGTACCTGCTGCTGACCAGGCAGTTCAAGGCGGCCGGGGTGGCCATGGCCAGCTTCGTCGGCACCATCGCGCTCGGTTTCGTCCTCAAGCCCCACGACGCGTACGCCTACTGGGTCGGGCAGAAGTTCAGCGAGGTCGCCCGAGTGGGTGACGTCTGGTCGACCGGCAACCAGACGCTGCGGGGCTTCCTGGCCCGGCTGGTGTCGCCGCCCGAGGCCACCCAGAACATCTGGGTCGTGCTGGCGCTGCTCATCGGCGCCCTCGGCTTCTGGGCCGCCGTCGTCGCGCACCGTCGCGGCGAGGAGCTGCTGGCCGTCAGCGTCATCGGGCTCTGCTCCACCGCCGTGTCGCCCTACTCGTGGTCGCACCACTGGGTGTGGTTCGTGCCGCTGGCCGTGTTCGCCCTGCACCGGGCCCTGACCACGCGGCGGCCGTCCATGTGGGTGCTCACCGCCTACGTCTACATCACCGCCTTCGCCTGGCCCGTCAGCTTCCCCGTGCACGACCCCGGTGCCCGGGCCGCCACCGGCATCTGGGCCATCAACTGGCCCGGCGACGTCGTGACCCGCAACGAGTACCTCATCGCCTACCTCGTCACCGCCGTCTTCACCCTCGTGCACCTACGCCGTTCGAAGGCCGTCGCGTCAACCGACGGGGTGATCGACAACCTCGATCCCGTGCCCAGCCGCTAAGGTAGGTCCCAAGCCCGGTCACACGGGCCGCGAGGCGTTGTCCCGCGAAGGGTTCGGTAGCCCATGGCTTACGAACCCTTTGAGGCACACCAATGTTCGCACCCAAGTCCGTTCGTTGTCGTTTGACCGACGGCTCCCCCACCGTCACCACCGTCCGGCACGACCGGCGGTCCCGTCTCGTCACCATCCGCCTCACCGAGGCCCCCGCGTTCACCATCACCGTGCGCGGCCAGCACATCGACGAGCTCGTCGAGGCCCTCCGCGAGGGCGACAGCCTCGGCGTCCCCTGCCGCCACGCCTCGTACGGCGACTGGCTGCTCGGCGTGCACCCCCACCAGTGGTGGGTCAACCCCCGCGCCCCGCGCCTGCCGATGGAGCTCTACCTGCTCCTGCCCGAGGACCAGCAGGCGGTCGTGGTGTTCACCGCCGACGAGGTGGAGGAGCTGTTGGCCACGCTTGTGGGTGCGGAACTGGTCGGGGCGGCGGACCAGTGCCGTTGAAGGTAAGCGAGATCATCAAGCTGATCGAGGCGGACGGATGGCGGCTACATCGAACGACCGGGAGCCATCGACACTACGTGCACCCGACCAGGCCAGGTGTCGTGACCGTGGCGGGCAAGCCGAGCAAGGACTTGCCAGTCGGCACGGAGCGCAGCATCCTGAAACAGGCCGGACTTGGCAGGAGGTCACAGTGAGCACGTTCGCGATCATCGTCGAACGGGCCGAGGACGGCGGCTACGGCGCGTGGTCTCCCGACCTGCCCGGGTGCGTGGCCCTCGGCGACACCCCCGAGGAGACCTTGCAGGAGATGCGGCAGGCCATCCAGGGCCACCTCGACGTCATGCGCGAACGCGGGGAGCCGCTGCCCAGCCCGAGGACGGTCATCGCGACCACCGTCGACGCCGCCTGAGCCTTCGGGGGTCACTGGTCCGGGTCGGGGCCGACGAGGTCGATCAGCGGTAGCGCGGCCAGGTCCTTGGCGGGCAGGGCGCGGGCGGCGGTGAGGACGCGCTGCTGCTGCTCGTTGATGCGCTTGTCGAGCAGGCGGGTCAGCTCGTAGGCGAGGGCGCCGGTCTGGCGGACGGTGACGTCGTCGAGGACGGCCTGGTCGACGGAGGTGATGGCGATGCCGCCGACCTGGCCGTCGGGGGTTTCGGCGGCGCCGACCTCGAAGCGGGCGCGGGGGTTGAGGGCCTCGGAGGCGTAGTGCTCGCGCAGTTGGCGGAGCAGCTTGTGCCATTCGAGGACCTCGCCTTTCAGCGGCAGGCCACTGACGTCATCGTCGGTGAGCCTGCCGCCGCCCGCGTCGGCGAAGCAGCGGGCGTACGAGAGCGTGGCCGTGGTCCAGACGCCCTCGATCACGATCGAGTCGGCGTCGTCGTCGGCCAGTTCGGCTACCAAACGCTCGCAGCAGCGCAGCACGGTCTGGAGGTCGTCGAACACGGCGACCATGTCCGCCAGGGCCAACGCCTCCGGGCCGGCGATCCGGCGCACGGTGCTCGGGTGGCTCGACTCGGTGCTCATGCGGCGCTCCTGTCCCCGTGCGAGCCTCTAGCCTAGGTCGGTGCACAACGGCCGGACGTCTCATGTTGAGACACCGTCCACCTGGGACTGAACGGGGAGCGCGAGATGGCCGTGACCAGCGAGAACACCGCGAAGTTGGCGGTGCTCATCGACGCGGACAACGCGCAGTCCTCGATCATCGAGGCCCTGCTGGCCGAGGTGGCCAAGTACGGCACCGCGCACGTCAAACGGGCCTACGGCGACTGGACGGGCACCAACCTGAAGGGCTGGAAGGACCACCTGCTGGCCCAGTCGATCCAGCCGATTCAGCAGTTCGCGTACACGACCGGCAAGAACGCCACCGACGCCGCCATGGTCATCGACGCCATGGATCTGCTGTACTCCGACCGTTTCGACGGATTCTGCATCGTCTCCAGCGACTCCGACTTCACCCGCCTCGCCGCCCGGCTGCGCGAGTCCGGCCTGACCGTCTACGGCTTCGGCGAGCGCAAGACGCCCAAGCCTTTCGTCGCCGCCTGCGACAAGTTCATCTACGTCGAGAACCTCGCCTACGCCGAGAGCACCGCCGCCCCCGCCGAGACGACCGCCCCGCGCAAGACCGCTCCCCAGCTCAAGGGCGACGCCGCCCTCGTCACCCTGCTCCGCGGCGCCGTCGAGGCCGCCTCCGACGACGACGGCTGGGCCTCCCTGTCCGGCGTCGGCAACATCGTCACCAAGCAGCGCCCCGACTTCGACTCCCGCACCTACGGCTACTCCAAGCTCAGCGACCTCGTCACCGCCACCACCCTGTTCGAGGTCACCCGCCGCAGCTCCGGCGAGGGCAAGCCGGCCACCGTGTACGTGCGGGACCGCCGCCGCGGCTGAACTTGGCTCGAAGTGTCGATCGCGGCTGCTCTTGTTCGACGCAGTGATGACCGCACTTCAGAACAGCCAGGGAGCACCCCATGAGTAGGACACCGCTGCGGCTCTACATGTCCATGTCGGTCGACGGGTACATCACCGGGCCGGACGACCGCCCGGGCCAGGAGCTCGGCCGCGGCGGCGGGCGGCTGTTCAACTGGCTTGACGACCGGATGTCCGAGGGGGTCAACGGGCAGGTGTACGCCGAGGCCGCGTCGACCGGCGCCGTGATATCCGGCCGCCGCACGTTCGAGCTGGCCAAGCGCTGGAACGGCGACCATCACGACGGCGTGCCGATCAACGTCCTGACCCACACCATCGACCCCGCCGACACGCCCCCCGGCAGCGCGAAGTTCTACACCGACGTCAACGCCTGCGCCGACGAGGCCCGCGAAGCGGCGGGTGACCGAGCCGTGCTGGTCCATGGCGCGGGTGCGGCCCAGGCCCTACTGGCCGCGGGCCAGCTCGACGAACTCGAACTGCACCTCGTCCCCGTGCTGCTGGGTGGCGGGCGGCGGCTGTTCGAGCCGACCGGCCTCGGCCACGTCGAGCTGGAGCCCGTCCGACGCCTCGAAGGCCGCAACGCCACGCATCTGCGTTACCGCATAGCGGTTTAACCACCTTGCGGCTGGGCGCGCAGCGAGTAGACGATCTCCACCGAGCCACCGGGCAGGCCGCGCGAGCTCTCGTAGGACAGCGTCGTGGCGGGATCCAGCGACTCCGTCAGCCGCATCCCCGCGCCGACCATGAACGGCAGCACCACCAGTTCCAGCCTGTCCACCGCGCCGAGCGCGCGGAAGGTCTCGATGGTGCTCGGGCCGCCGACGAGGTGGACGTCGCGGCCGGTGTTGTCGGCGCGCAGCCGCTCCAGCAGCCGGCCGGGGTCGCTGTCGAAGACCACGTCGTCGGGCGCGCCGGGCGTGCGGTGGGAGCCGAGCACATACACCTTCAGGTCCGGCCACGGCCAGCGGTCGGCGGTCAGCGCGGGCTCGAAGGTGGTGCGCCCCATCAGCACGGCTTCGCAGCCGGCGATGAAGTCCCGGATGCCGTGGCTGCCGGGACCGTGGGCGGGATCGATCACCTGCGGCGGCCACCCGTCCGGCGTGGTCACGTAGCCGTCGGCGGTCACGCACTGGCGGGCCAGGATCTGCATCGCGAACTCCTCACGAGACGGTTCGTATCGTCTCGCAAGAGAGTGCTCTCTGGCGAGCCCGGTGTCAAGACGAGACGTCTCTTCTCGTCTCGGAGTAGGATCGCTGCATGAAGTCGCCGAACGCCGCGCGCCGCAGCCAGCGGGCACACCGGGCGATCCTCGAAGCCGCCTACGAGCTGGCGCTGGATCGTGGGCCGGCGAAGGTGACCATCGACGCCATCGCGGCCCGGGCCGGTGTCGGCAAGCAGACCATCTACCGGTGGTGGCCTTCCAAGGGTGCGCTGCTGCTCGACGTGCTCGCCGACGCGGTGGGCGCGGTCAGCGAGATGCCCGACACCGGCGACGTGGTCGCTGACCTCACGACGCAGATGACCGCGGTCACCGACCTGTTCCGTTCGGATTTCGCCCGCTTCTACACGGGCCTCATCGCTGAGGCGCAAGCGGATGACGCGGTGGCTCGTGGTCTGGCCGAACAGCTCGTTGACCGCGCTGAGGGACCGCGGCGTCAGCGCCTGGAAAAGGCCCAGCGGGACGGACAGATCCGCGCCGATGTCGACATCGCCGCCGCGGTGGAGGCCCTCTACGCGCCGCTGTACTACCGGTTGCTGCTGCGCACCGCTCCGCTGAGCGTCGACCACGTGCACGCGGTGATCGACGCGGCTCTCAGAGGGGCACGGCCCAGCCCTGCGTGACCCCCCAAGGCGCCGGCACTGAATGTTCGTGCGCAGAACTCGCGGCAGCAGAGCGCATTCACGGTTGTTCGACGCTCCCGCCGGATGCCAGTGTGCCGGGGTGATCCTGCGGCCTGCGACCAACGACGACGCCCACGCACTGCTCGCCCTCTACCGCGCCGCCGACACGGCCGAGGTCGGCCGACCGGAAACCTCGGCCGCCGACATCACCGACCTGCTGCACGCCCCCGGCTTGACCCTAGGCACACGAAGCCTCGTCAGCGTCGACGACACCGGGATCACCGGCGTGGTCCTGTGCCACCCAGCGCCGCAACCAGGACAACTACGCGCCCAACTGCGCGTAGCGCCCGGCGACACGGCCACCGCCCTCGCCCGCACACTCCTGGACGCAGTCCACCACTGGACCCTCACCGACCGCGCCGCACCGAACAGCCCCGTGACGCTGTTCCAACTGCCCCGCTCCCCCGCCATCCCAGCGTTGCGCTCCGCGGGCTGGACCAAGATCCACAGCTACACCAGGATGATCGCCGACCTGATCGACCACACCGCCCCACCAACGCCGGCCGACGTACGCGTGCGCCCCGCGACCTCTCGCGCCGACATGGCGACCATCCACCACGTCCTCGAAACCGCCATCGCCGGCCACTGGAACCATCACCGACGCGATTTCCAAGACTTCCTGACCGATCAACAACAACGCGACGGCCACGACACATCGTTGTGGCTACTGGCCGAATCAGCCGGCAACCCCGTCGGCGCCGTCATCGCCCGCGCACCGGCCGACCGCGCCTGGATCGCCTGGCTGGGAGTACTTCCCGAGGCACGCGGGCGCGGCATCGCCACCGCCCTGCTCAGCTCCGCCTTCGCCAGATTGCGCGACCGCGGACACACCACAGCCGGCGTCGACGTGGACACCCACAACAACACCCACGCCATCGCCGTCTACAACCACGCCGGAATGCGACCCATCGGCACAGCCGACCAATGGCGCGCCAGCCACCCCTGACATCCGATGGTGACCGGCCCGCCGTGCGCTTCGATGGCGCGGTGCAGGTGATCAAGCCCTGGTTACCCGACCACGCCGGCGACGAGCCGGCCCCAACGCCGTTGTGGTCGCACCGGTCCGGGTGGCACGAACTGGCCCGGACCAGCACCAACCTCGACCAAGCGCTCGACGAACTCGTCGGTCACGTCGGCGGCGACCTCCAGGGTGCGGAGGAAGGCTCGCAGGCGCCGTTCTCTGCAGCTGGCAGGATGTGATGCAGGGGAGTCGTGCTTGTCGGACACGCGTTCCCTTTCCCGACCCGAGGATTGGACGCAATGGGACGCTCGTCGGTGTTCACCTTCCAGTACATCGCCATCGACACGGAGGCGGGTGTCACGCCGGAGGAGTTCGAGACCTTCGTGCGTGGTGAAGGCGTTCACCTGCCCTTGTACCCGGGGTGGCGGTGGACTCTGCTGCGCGGGTTGCGCGGCGAGCGGACCGGGCAGTACCTGATGTTGTACGAGATCGAGAGCGCTGAGCAACGCGACCGCTACGTCACGGCCCGGGGTGAGCAGACCGAGCTGGCCCGGCTGTTCTGGGCGCAGTATCCCGAGGCGGAGGCTGTGCTGGCACGATGGCGGCAGCTGGGCACGTTCGGCGAGCTGCCTACGTTGTTCACCGACTACCGGCTGCTGGCCGACAATCCGCGGAGCACGGTCACGCCCGGCCCCCGCTACCGCGACCGCCCGGGGGAGGAGCCCGTCGCCCGGGTCGTCGGGATCCACAACCTGGCGTTGCGCGCCGGTGTGACCGAGGAGATGTTCGACCGCTTCATCGCCGAGAACCACCACCGGATCGACGACTACCCGGACTGGCGGTTCCACGTGCTCAAGGGCGAGCGGGGCAACCGCCTCGACCAGTATGTGATGATGATGGAGATCGCGAGCCTGGACGCGCTGGACGTCTTCTACCCCGAGCCCGACATCGCCACCGGCGAGGCCGCGGAGTTCGCGGCCGCCCACCGCGACACCAAGCAGATGTACGAGGAGTGGAAGCAGCTGGCCTCGTTCTCGGGCTCGCCGCAGATCTACACGGACTACCTCGCCGTCGCGGAGAACCCGGCGTAGCCCCGCACGACCGGGACGGGCCCTGGATCAGGTGGTGGTGAGGTGGCGGGTCCGAGGATCGAGAGATCTACCGCTGGAGCGACCAGTGGTGCCACCCAAACCGATATGCCCAGTCGAGGCACGCGCCAAGACGCCGGCGGCTCGATGAACTTGTCACCGTGCACCTCCGCTGGCCAGCGGAGTGACAGGTGCGTTGAGGCCGAGGTCGCCGGTTTCTCACTGACACTTCTGGTGGGAGCGAGCCATGCCCGACGAGCTACCGGTCAGCGGCTGCTTGTTGAATGGCGGTACGACCGATGCCATGCTCGAACCGTCGTCGTCCGCGCTGGCGGCGTCACCTGCGCGTTCAGGACGGCGAGCTCGTCAAGGGTCCTGATCGGCCGGCAGATCGGCGCCAAGGTCGCCAGGGGCGAGATGAGCCAGGGATGAGCGCAACGGCGTGATTCCCCTGAGGTGGCGGCGATTTCCCGCCGCCACCTCAGGTCACATCGCCACCACCGCGAAGACGAGCACTGCTGTGGTCACGCTGCCCACGGCCCCTCGGACGTGTCGCGCGCCAACAGGTTGCTGGGATCAACCAGCGTGACCCTTCGGCAACTGTCTTGCCTTGTTGGTCGTCATGCCTGGTGATCGACAACCACGAGGAAGGACTCCCATGACGATCGTCCGGATCACCGCCGCCCTCGGCCTGGTGTTCGCGATGCTGCTGGGAGGGGTGGCCACCGCGACCGCGGCCACCCCGGCCGCCGCCGCGACCGCCCCGGCCAGAGCCGCGGCCGGCAAGGCAGCACCGCATGGCACCGTGGAATACACGAAGGTGCTGGCCTGGCACGACGACGAAGAACGCGAGAAGTGCCCGTCCACCGCCTGCCGGCTCGCCGGCGTGCTGAAGCCCGGCATTCTCGTCAACGGCTACTGCTGGACGGTCGGCGACAGCGTCACGGTGAACGGCGTCATCAATTACATCTGGGTGCGGATCAGCCCGGATGACAGCAAGCCCCTGTGGGTCAGCGCCGCGTACCTGGTCGGCGGCAAGTACGGCAACCTGCCGGCCGACGACGAGTGCCCGAACGTCAGCTGATCGGCTGAACGGCCGTTTCCCACACGGGTGGGAAACGGCCACTTCCCGTCGTCCCGGCGATTGTCGGTGGGTGTGGCTACGGTCGTGTGATGCGAGTGGCGACGTGGAACGTGAACTTGGTGACGCAGCGTCTGCCGAGGTTGCTGCCATGGCTGGACGAGCGGCGGCCGGACGTGGTGTGACTGCAGCGGGCGATTCCCTTGTTCGAAGCCGGCCTTGCGGACCTACCGCCTGCACTTGGCGGCGACTACCCCATGAACAAGACCATTCGCACCAACTTGCGCCAAGCGCGGCAGGAACTCTGAACGGTAGGTCAACAGGACGGGCCTGTCGTAACAGGGCTTGCATCCGCCCATCGGCTACTGAGAGCGCGTCGCTGCGGACCGTGGGCCATCCTGGCGTGCCATGAGAAGCCTGACCGGCCAGCTTCGCCGCCATTGCCACCGCGGCTGTGGGGGGGCAGATGGCGTGCTGACGTTGCGGCCTCGGGAGCTGTTCTTCGACCGGGCCGCCGCATGGCACCCGGCGTTCCAGGTGTGGGCATCGGCGTGCAGCGGTAGACCTTACGCGAAGAGCTGCCGGCATAGGCCGATCGGCGCTGGCGAGCGTCCACAATGGAGCTAATTGGGCGGATGACGATCGGGCTGTCGCCGATCGATGGCTGGCGCTGCACAGGCTGCGGGAAGAGTGCCAAGCCAACCGTGCCCGCGACCTGACGCGACGGCGCCAGGTCGCACCGAGCTATGCGCAGCCTGCGCCCTGCCCGAAACCGTATTTCGGTGGCCGGAGAGCGGGACTCGCGGGGTTAGGACGGGAGTTGGCCGCGGAGGTGCATGGCGGTGTGGACGCGGGATTGGGCGAGGGTGCGGGCGGCGGTGTGGGGGGTGGCGCCGGAGGTGGCGGCGGCGTCGAGGACGGTGACGGCGTTGGCGCGAAGCTTGGTGGAGATGGTGGCGTAGATGGCGGCGGGGTCGGGGCGGAAGGGGGAAAGGCGGGCGTCCATGGCGTAGGCGGCGGCGACGACACCGCCGGCGTTGGCGATGAAGTCGGGGAGGACGGTGATGCCGCGAGCGGCGAGAACCTGCTGCGCCTCAACGGAAGTGGGCATGTTGGCGCCCTCGACGACGAAGGAGCAGGAGAGGCGGGCGGCGAGGGAGGCGTCGATGACGTCCTGGAGGGCGCAAGGGGCCAGGACGTCGGTGGGGATCAACAGCTCGGAGCCGAGAGGAAGGTGCGTGCCGCCGGAGTACTCCAGCACGGCGGAGTCGTCCGAGACAGCCAACAACCGGTCGAGGTCCAGGCCGGCAGGATCGTGCACGGCGCCGAGGGCGCTCGACACCGCGACGACAACCGCGCCGAGCTCGGAGAAGCGGCGGGCGGCGGCGCGACCGACGGCGCCGAGGCCCTGGATGACGACGCGGCGGCCGGAGAGGGGGAAGACGGCGTCGGTAGCCTCGGCGACGCCGAAGCCCGTGACGCCGAGCTGGTCGTAGGGCACACCGCCGAGCTCGAAAGGGGTGCCGACAGCAGCGCCACGGGTGCGGAGCTCGTCCTGGACGATGGCGGCGTCCCGCTCGGTGAGGCCCATGTCGAGGCCGACGACGTACTCGCTGGGGATCTCGTTGGACAGCAGGCGGACGAAGGCCCGCAGCGCGTCCTCCTTACGAGCCGAGGACGGGTCGAAGCGGATGCCGGCCTTGGCGCCGCCGAAGAACAGGTCGACGCCGGCCCACTTCCAGGTCATGACCCGGGCCAGCCGGGCGACCTCGGTGACCGACAGGTCGGGGCTCATCCGGGTCCCGCCCTTGCCCATGCCCCGCGCGGTGTTGTCGATGACCAACACCCCGCGCATGCCGGTCCGCGAATCGGACACGCAGACGACCTTCTCGGGACCCCACTCGTCCATCAGCTCGAACATGGGTCCCACGCTAGCGACGTGCAGGAGGAACAGGGCTCTGGGATCCGAGCTACAGCTACACTGAACCTCAATCCCACCAGCCCGAGTCCTCGCGAAGTTGGCGAAGCGACGGCCGGTTGGCCAAGGTAGAGGCCATGCAGCACAAGTGCGCCTCCGTCGTCGCCGGCCACCCGCGGGCCGACGGCACCGTCCTGTTGTCCCGCAACCCCGCGAACCTCGACGACGTGGTGGCGGAGGTGACGCTGGGCGGCCCCGAGACCTTCGTCGACGCCGCGAGGGCCGCCCGCAGCGCCCAGCCGGAGTGGGCGAAAATCCCGGCCCCGGTGCGCGGCCAGGTTATCGCCCGGCTGGGACGGCTGGTCGAGGCGAACAAGGCGGCGCTGGCCCGGCTGATCACCCGGGAGATCGGCAAGCCGTACGCGGAGTCGCTGGGCGAGGTCCAGGAGATCGTCGACACCTGCGATTTCTTCCTCGGCGAGGGCCGACGACTCTACGGCCAGACGGTGCCGAGCGAGATGCCGGACAAGCAGCTGTTCACCTTCCGCGTCCCGGTCGGCGTCACGGCGATCATCACGGCGGCCAACTTCCCGGCGGCGGTGCCGTCCTGGTACCTGGTGCCGGCCCTGCTCTGCGGCAACACGGTGGTGTGGAAGCCGGCGGAGCTGTCGGCGGCGGTGGGCCAGGCGCTGGCCGAGCTGGCCTGGCGCGCGGGACTGCCCCAGGGTGTCCTCAACCTCGTCCAGGCGGACGGCAAGGCGACGTTCGAGGGCCTCGACCTGGCCCTCCAGAACGGACTGGTCGACAAGGTCGGCTTCACGGGCTCGACGGAGGTCGGCCGGGCGATCAGCGAGCTGTGCGGGCGTCACCTCCAGTCGCCGTGCCTGGAGCTGGGTGGCAAGAACCCGCTGGTGGTCATGGCCGACGCGAACCTGGACCTGGCGGTGGAAGGCGCGCTGTTCAGCGGCTTCGGCTCGGCCGGCCAGCGCTGCACGTCGCTGGGCACGGTGTTCGTGCAGCGGGAAGTGCACGACGAGTTCCTGAGCCGCTTCAGCAAGGCGGTGGAGGACGCGGTCATCGGCGACCCGAGCCAGGGTGTGCTCTACGGCCCGCTGATCGACACCCGCTACGCGGAGCGGTTCGAGGAGTACCTGAAGCTGGTGCAACCGCACCACACGATGCACGGGTCGACGGGCACCGGCCGGATCACGGATGCCAACCCCCGTAAGGGTTTCATCGGCCACGCCGAGCAGGGCATCTTCGTGCACCCGACCATTGTGGACGGCATCACCCAGGACGATGACCTGTACCGCAACGAAACCTTCGGCCCGCTGGTCGGCGTCGGCATCTTCGACACGTTCGACGAGGCCGTGGAACTGGCCAACGGCCACGGTTATGGCCTGTCGGCGGCGATCTACACCTCCGATGCCAGCAACGCATTCCGGTTCCGCGAGCGCTGCCGGGCCGGCATGGTCAGCGTGAACAACTCGACCTCGGGCGCGGAGGCGCACCTGCCGTTCGGCGGCAACGGCCTGTCGGGCAACGGAAGCCGGCAGTCCGGGGTGTGGGTGCTCGACCAGTTCACCCGCTGGCAGTCGATGAACTGGGACTACGCGGGCAAGCTGCAGAAGGCGCAGATGGACATGGTCGAGCTGCCCGAGGCCGACCTCGCGTTCCGTTTGGCAGTGCTGGATTTGGAGGGCTGACATGGACCCGCTCGACCTGCTCGGCGTCGCGGACGGCTTCTCCGACGAGGAGAAGCTGATCCGGGACACGGTGAGGCAGTTCGTGGACGCGAAGGTGCGGCCGAACGTGGGCCGCTGGTTCGCCGACGGCACGTTCCCCCGGGAGCTGGCGCCGGAACTGGGCGAGCTGGGCCTGTTCGGCATGCACCTGCAGGGCTACGGCTGCGCCGGCGCGAGCGCGACGGCGTACGGCATCGCCTGCATGGAGCTGGAAGCGGTCGACAGTGGACTGCGCAGTTTCGTGAGCGTGCAGGGATCCCTGGCCATGACGGCGATCCACAAGTTCGGCTCGGAGGAGCAGAAGCAGGCCTGGCTGCCGAAGATGGCCAAGGGCGAGCTGATCGGCTGCTTCGGCCTGACCGAGTCGGACTTCGGCAGCAACCCGGCCGGCATGCGCACCACCGCCCGGAAGACCAACGGCGAGTGGATCCTCAACGGCGGCAAGCTGTGGATCACCAACGGCGGCATCGCGGACGTCGCCGTGGTCTGGGCGCGGGCCGAGGACGGCATCCGGGGCTTCATCGTTCCCCGGGGCACCAAGGGTTTCACCACCCGGGACATCAAGGACAAGCTGTCGCTGCGGGCATCGGTCACCTCGGAGCTCGTCCTGGACGACGTGGTGCTGCCGGAAGACGCCGTGCTGCCGGAAAGTCGCGGGCTGAGGGCCCCGCTGTCCTGCCTGAACGAAGCGAGGTTCGGCATTCTCTGGGGCGCCGTCGGCGCGGCTCGCGACTGCTACGCCACGGCCCTGGACTACGCCAAGACCCGCGTGCAGTTCGACCGCCCGATCGCCGGTTTCCAGCTGACGCAACAGAAGCTGGTGGAGATGGCGCTGGAGCTGGAGAAGGCGTTCCTCACGGCAGTCCACATCGGACGGTTGAAGGACGCGCACAGGGCGGAGACCGCGCACGTCAGCTTCGGCAAGCTGAACAACGTGCGGGCGGCGCTGGAGATCGCCCGGCAGGCCCGCACCATCCTGGCGGCCAGCGGGATCACCACCGAGTACTCGGTGCTGCGGCACGCCAACAACCTCGAGTCGGTGCTGACCTACGAGGGCACGAGCGAGATCCACACGCTGGTGCTGGGCGAGGCCATCACCGGGATCGGCGCATACCGTTGACGGAACAGGTCGACGAGCACTTCGTCGAGGCGCTCAGGGCGTTGTCGCCGGGTCGACGCCCGGCGACGACGCTCGGCCCGCAACTGCTGGAGATGTTCGACGCCCAACTGGGCAGCCGGCACGTGGACCTGGCCGCCCGGGAGTTCCGGGCCCGCGGCCTGGGCTACTACACGATCGGCTCGTCCGGACACGAGGGCAACGCGGCGGTGGCGGCGGCGCTGCGGCCGACGGATCCGGCGCTGCTGCACTACCGTTCGGGTGCGTTCTATCTCCAGCGGATGGCCCAGCTCGGCCGCAACGGCCTGCTGGATGTGTTGCTGGGCATGATGGCCGCGACCGATGAGCCCATCGCCGGCGGCCGGCACAAGGTGTTCGGCCACCACGACGCGGCAATCATCCCGCAGACGTCGACGATCGCCTCGCACCTGCCCCGCGCGCTGGGTGTGGCGTTCGCCATCGAGCGGGCCCGCAAGCTCGGGGTGCCCTCGGCGTGGCCGGACGACGCGATCACGGTGTGCAGTTTCGGTGATGCCTCGGCCAACCACTCGACCGCCGCCGGCGCGATCAACGCGGCCGTCTACACGGCGTATCAGGGCCTGCCGGTGCCGCTGCTGTTCGTCTGCGAGGACAACGGGATCGGCATCAGCGTGCCGACGCCACGGGGTTGGATCGCCACCGCCTACGGCTCGCGCGAGGGCCTCCGCTACTTCCAGGCCAGCGGGTTCGACCTGGTGCAGACGCGTGAGATCGCCATGGAGGCGGCGGAACACGTGCGGCGGCACCGGAAGCCGGCGTTCCTGCACCTGTCGACCGTCCGGCTGATGGGGCACGCCGGCTCGGACGCCGAGGTGGCCTACCGCAGCACCTCCGACATCGCCGCCGGGCTGGCCCGGGATCCGTTGCTGGGCACCGCCGAACCCTGATCGCGGCCGGGGTCCTGACGCCGGCCGAGGTGCTCGACCGGTACGAGGCCAAGCGGGCCGAGGTCCAGAGGCTCGCGACGGAAGCGTCCGAACGGCCGCAGCTGGACAGCGCCAAAGCGGTCATGGCGCCGCTGGCGCCGCGACGGCCGGCCCAGGTCGAAGCACGCATCGACAAGCTCACGTGGACCGAGCCGCAAACGTTCGCGCAGTCGGTCAACCGGACCCTGGCCCAGTTGCTCGACCAGTACCCGAGCCTGTGCGTGTTCGGGGAGGACGTGGCGCGCAAGGGCGGCGTCTACGGCGTGACGCGGGGCTTGCAGAAACGGGCCGGCGCCGGGCGTGTGTTCGACACGCTGCTCGACGAGCAGTCGATCCTGGGGCTGGGCCTCGGGCTCGGCGTCTCCGGCCTGCTGCCGATCCCGGAGATCCAGTACCTGGCGTATCTGCACAACGCCGCCGACCAGCTCCGCGGCGAGGGCGCGTCGCTGCCGTTCTTCTCCAACGGCCAGTACCGCAACCCGATGGTCGTGCGCATCGCCGGCTACGGCTACCAGAAGGGCTTCGGCGGCCACTTCCACAACGACAACGCGATCGCCGCGCTGCGGGACATCCCCGGCCTGGTGATCGCCTCGCCGTCCCGGCCGGACGACGCCGCGGCCATGCTGCGTACCTGCGTCGCCGCCGCCGACGTCGACGGCACGCTGTCGGTCTTCCTGGAACCCATTGCCCTGTACCACACCCGGGACCTGCACGACGACGGCGACGGCGGCTGGCTCGCCCCCGCGCCGTCGGAGCATGTGCCGATCGGCCGCGGCCGGACCTACGGCGACGGCACGGATCTGACGCTGGTCACCTTCGGCAACGGCGTCCGGATGAGCCTGCGGGTGGCCCGACGGCTCGCGGCCGAGGGCGTCGCGGCCCGGGTCCTCGACCTGCGCTGGCTCGCTCCCCTGCCGCTCGACGACCTGCTCCGCGAGGCCGCCGCCACCGGCCGCGTGCTCGTCGTGGACGAAACCCGCCGCACCGGCGGCGTCTCCGAGGGCGTGATCGCCGCGCTGAGCGACGGCGGTTTCACCGGGATAGTCCAACGGGTGGCGAGCGAGGACAGTTTCATCCCGCTCGGCGAGGCCGCGCGCACCGTCCTGCTGTCCGAGGAGTCCATCCACGACGCCGCGATTTCCCTTGCGGCACAACAGCTGCACATCTGACGTTCATCGATCGGCGATGCAGGGAAGGACGCCTTACCCGCGTTGAACGAGGGTAAGGCGTCCTTCCCTGCATGCGGGGCGGCGGTGTGAGGGGTGCCACGTGGGGCGGATTGACCCAACAGGGGGTGATGGTCGCCAACAGGGGCATTGAGGCCTTACCATGACTCGCCGCGATGCGCAGCGCATCGTGACCACCCAAGCGGCGAGCGGGTCGACGCACACACTGACCCGAGATTTGGTAGGTACGTAGCGGAATGGGACAGAGCCTCGCCGTCATGGCGCCGCAGCCGACAGCAACGGTCGACACGGCGACACCTCCGCCGACAGCGGTGGAGCTGACCGGGGCGATAGCCCGTATCCGTGAGTACCTCGAGCGGGAGAAGCCCGCGACCCCGTGCCTGGTCATCGATCTGGCGACCGTCCGCGAGCGCTACGTCGAGCTGTCCGCGGCCATGCCGGGGGCGAAGCTCTACTACGCCGTCAAGGCGAATCCGGCGCGGGAAGTGGTGCGCCTGTTGGCGGAACTGGGCGCCTGCTTCGACGTGGCCAGCCCGCCGGAGATCGACCTGTGTCTGGCCGAGGGCGCCCGTCCGGAGCAGATCTCGTACGGCAACACGATCAAGAAGCGAGCCGACATCGGCTACGCCTTCGCCCGCGGCGTGCGGCTGTTCACGACGGACAGCGACGCCGACCTGGAGGCCATCGCCGAGATGGCCCCTGGCGCGGCGGTGTTCTGCCGGATAGTGCTGGCCGACACCGGTTCTCTGACGCCGTTCGGCCACAAGTTCGGCTGTGCCCCGGACATGGCCGCCCACCTGCTGGCCCGGGCCCCGGAGCTCGGGCTGACGCCGGCCGGGGTGTCCTTCCACGTGGGCTCGCAGCAGCTGGATCCGCGGGCCTGGGACGCGGCGATCGAGCAGGCCGGGGAGATCGCCGCCAAGCTGGCGGCCGACGGCGTCGAGCTGCCGATGCTCAACATCGGCGGCGGCCTGCCGGGCCGCTACAGCCGCCCCGCGCCGCCGCTGGCCGACTTCGCCGCGGCCATCTCGGCCTCCGTGAGCACGCATTTCCCGACGCCGCCGCAGCTCGTGCTGGAGCCGGGCCGGTTCCTGGTCTCCGACGCCGGCCTGCTGCGCTCCGAGGTGGTGCTGGTCTCCCGTAAGTCCACTGTGGACGACAAGCGCTGGGTGTACCTGGACGTGGGCCGGTACAACGGCCTGGCCGAGACCGAGAACGAGTACATCACCTACTTGCTCTCCACACCCGACCGTGACGGGAAAACGGGGCCGGTCTACCTCGCGGGGCCCACGTGCGACGGGGATGACGTGCTGTACCAGCACAACATCTACCGGCTGCCGATGGAGCTGCGGGCCGGCGACCACCTGGACTTCCTCAATACCGGCGCCTACACGGCGAGCTACTCCTCCATAGCGTTCAACGGTTTCGCGCCGCTGCCGACGCACTGCGTCTGAGCGGGCCCACCCCGATTTTGCGTGCAGACCTCGCCGGAGGTCTGCCTTCACCTGGAACAGTAGGGAGTGATAGATGACCGGAGTACTGGGCTCGGTGCAGACCGTCGGGTCGTTCACCGGACAGCATGTCCTCGCGGAGATGGAGGGCATCGACGCCGATCTGCTCAATGACGAGGCGTTGTTGCGGGACATCCTGACGAGTGCGCTGGATCAGGCCGGGGCGACCGTGTTGGACGTGACCTCCAAGCGGTTCGAGCCGCAGGGGGTCACCGTGTTGGCGCTGCTGTCGGAGTCGCACGCCTCGCTGCACACCTACCCAGAGATCGGGTCGGTCTTCGTCGACGTCTTCACCTGCGGCCACCGGGCCAAACCCGAGGTCGCCGTGCAGCTGCTCGCCGAGGCGCTGCGCACGCCCGTCGTGCACGCGAAGACCATCCGCCGCGGCAAGGACGACTGACTTCCCTTGCCTGACAAGAAGATTGCGAGTACCTAGTGACCACGTTGGAACGAACCACCCAGATCCACGAGCCGGTCGGCCACGGGCTGACCCGCGTGTGGGACCTGCACGACGTGCTGTGGGAGGGTGACACCGCCTTCCAACACGTGGTGATCGCCCGCACCGAGCAGGGCGTGTCGCTGTTCTGCGACAACGACCGGCAGAGCACCGAGTTCAGCCAGCTGACCTATCACGAGGCGCTGATGGTGCCGGCGCTGCTGCTGGCCGACAAGATCTCCTCCGTGCTCGTCGTCGGCTCCAGCGAGGGCGTCGTGTGCCAGATGGCCGTGGCCGCCGGCGCGACCCGCGTCGACCACGTCGACATCGACACCCAGGCCGTGAAGCTCTGCGCCGAGCACCTGCCGTACGGCTACACCCCCGAGGAGCTGGCCCGCGCCGAGCGCGGCGAGGGTCCCGTGACGGTGCACTACGCCGACGGCTGGCAGTACCTGGTCGACGCGGCCGACGGGGACCAGCGCTACGACATCGTGCTGGTCGACCTGCCCGACGAGCGTGAGGAGGAGGCCCAGCACAACCGGCTCTACGGCACCGAGTTCCTCACCATGTGCAAGGCCGTCCTCGCGCCCGGTGGCGTGGTCGTCACCCAGGCCGGCTGCCAGACCATGTGGCGCAACCAGACTCTGCTCACCTCGTGGCGGCGGTTCACCGAGGTCTTCGGCACCACCGCGTACTACGGCTCGGACGAGCACGAGTGGGCGTACCTGTTCGGCCGCGCCGACGAGGTCGCGGACCCGACGGCCCTGATGCAGTCCCGGCTGCCCGGCCTCGGCTACCGCCCGGTGTCCATCGACGCCGAGGCCCTCGCCGGCAACTCCGTGCCCCCGTACCGAGTCCGCCACCAGGGCTGAGGTTATGCAGGGAAGAGAGGCGCGAAGTGCACCGACGCCCTCGCCACTATCGGTAGTGGCTGTCATGGAATTCCAGCCGGATAGGACCGTTGCGTCCCTCCGATAACCCTTCTTACTCTGAGACATGCACGGTGCTGGCTGAACAAGTCCCCTCGTAAACCGTCAAAGGCCAGGCGGAGGCGTCCTTCCCTGCATCAGGTGGCCATCGAGGGTTCGGGGGTGGCGGGCACACGGCGGCGGGTGGCCAGGAGCAAGAGGGACAGGACGGCGGCGAGGCAGCTGAGGAGGCCGGCGATGTACCAGGCCAGGTCGTAGTTGCCGAGCTGGTCGCGGACGATGCCGGCGGCCACAGCGGCGAAGGCGGCGCCGACCTGGTGCGAGGCGAAGACCCAGCCGAACACGATGGAGCCGGCGGTGCCGTAGTAGCGCCGGCACAGGGCGACGGTCGGCGGCACGGTGGCGACCCAGTCCAGGCCGTAGAACACGATGAACACAAGCATGCTGGGCTGGGTGCTGCCGGCGAACAAGCTGGGCAGCGCGAACAGGGACAGCCCGCGCAGGCCGTAGTAGGCGCCGAGCAGCACCCGGGAGTCGACGCGGTCGGTGAGCCAGCCGGAGAAGATGGTGCCGGCGATGTCGAACACGCCGACCAGCGCGAGCAGCGAAGCGGCGGCGGTCTCCCCCATGCCGTGGTCCATGGCGGCGGGGATGAAGTGCGTGCCGACGAGGCCGTTGGTGGTGGCCCCGCAGATGGCGAACCCGGCGGCCAGGAGCCAGAAGTTGCGGGTCCTGGCCGCGCCGGCCAGCACCTGGACGGCCCGGCGGCCGGCTCCGACCGTGATCACCGGCTTGGGCTGGGGCTTGGTCGCCCCGTACGCCAACAGGCCGATGTCCTCGGGGCGGTCCCGCAGCAGCCAGGCCACCAGCGGCACCACGATGAGCGCCGCGGCGGCGACCGTCAGCGCGGCGACGCGCCAGCCGGCGGAGTCGGCGATGGAGGCCAGCACCGGCAGGAAGACCAGCTGCCCGGCGGCCCCGCCGGCGGTGAGCACGCCGGTGACGACGCCCCGGTGCTTGACGAACCAGGCGTTGGTCACGGTGGCGACGAAGGCCAGCGCCATCGACCCCGTGCCGAGGCCGACCAACACGCCCCAGCAGAGGACGAGTTCCCAGCTCGCGGTCATGAACACCGTCAGCCCGCTGCCGGCGGCGACCACCAGCAGGGCGATGGACACGACCCGGCGGATGCCGAAGCGTTCCATCAGCGCGGCGGCGAACGGCGAGGTCAGGCCGTACAGCGCGAGGTTGACGGAGACGGCGGCCGAGATCGTGCCCATCGACCAGCCGAACTCGGCGTGCAGGGGGTTCATCAGGACGCCGGGGGTGGCCCGGAATCCGGCCGCGCCGACGAGCGCGACGAAGGTGACGGCGGCTACCCACCAGGCGCGATGCAGCTTGAACACGGTGGAGATCCTGACAAGTCCGCCCGGATCGAACGAGTGGCCCGCAAGCCACTATGTGCAAGAATCGGGCCATGACCCATCGTGTGGTGGTGCTGGCCCTCGACGACGTGGTGGCGTTCGACCTGAGCATCGCCTCCAGGGTGTTCACCTCGGCGTCGCTGTCCGCCGGCCAGCCGCTGTACGAGACGCTGACCTGCACCCTTGACGGTGGCCCGGTGCGGACGACCGCCGGCTTCCGGCTGATGCCCGACCACGGCCCGGAGATCCTGGCCACGGCCGACACCGTCGTCATCCCCGGTCCGTACGAAGGTCCGCTGATGACCAGCACGGAGCTGCCGCCGGAACTAGCCGCCGCCTTGGACACCGTGCCGGCGACGGCGAGGTGGGTGTCGATCTGCACCGGGGCGTTCGTGCTGGCCGCGGCGGGCAAGCTCGACGGCCGCGAGGCGACCACCCACTGGTGTCACGCCGGCGCGATGGCGGAGATGTTTCCGCAGGTCAAGGTGACCCCGGACGTGCTGTTCGTGGACGACGGCACGGTGCTGACCTCGGCCGGCGCGGCGGCCGGCATCGACCTGTGCCTGCACATCGTGCGCACCGACCACGGCAGCGAGGTCGCCAACCACACCGCCCGTCGCGTCGTCGTGCCGGCCTGGCGGGAGGGTGGCCAGCGGCAGTTCATCGAACGGCCGGTGCCCGAGGTCACCGACGCCGGCACGTCGGCGACCCGGCAGTGGATGAGCGAGCACCTCGACCAGCCCCTCGACCTGCGGCGGCTGGCCGAGCACGCCCGGATGAGCGTGCGCACCTTCACCCGGCGCTTCCGCGAGGAGACCGGCCTCAGCCCCGGGCAGTGGCTGCTGCGCGAACGGGTGGAGCGGGCCCGGCACCTGCTGGAGTCCACGGAGCTGACGGTGGAGCGGATCGCCCGTGACGCCGGCTTCGGCACCACGGCCGGGCTGCGCCAACATCTCAATGCCGCGGTCGGCGTTGCCCCGCTGGCCTACCGCCGCAGCTTCACGTGCCGGTGACCTACTTGTAGGCGTCCTGCCCCACCGGCCGGATCACGATCTCGTTCACGTCCACAGTGGACGGCTGGTCCAGCGCGTACAGCACGGCCCGGGCCACGTCGGCCGGCTCCAGCTTGGGATCGGCCTTGCGGTCGGCCGGGATGGCCTCGGTGTCCACCAGTCCCGGTTGGATGATCGTCACCCGCACGCCCGTGCCGACGCATTCGGCCCGGATGGCCTGGGCCATGCCGGTGACGGCCCATTTCGTGGCCGAGTACAGGCTGCCGGGGCGCACCCCGCGGCCGGAGGCGGAGCCGGTGAGCACGAGGTGGCCGCCCGAGCGCACGAGCGCCGGGAGGGCGGCGCGGGCGGTGTAGGCCGGGCCGCACACGTTGGTGACGACCATTTCCCGCCACAGCTCGGGATCCTCGCCGGAGCGGCCGAGGAACGAGGTGCCGACGCTGCTGCCGGCGTTGGCGAACACGGCGTCCAGGCGGCCGAACGTCTCCTCGACCCGGTCCACGACCCCGCTGATCTGCCCCCAGTCGCCGACGTCACAGGGCAGCGTGAGCACCCGGTCGGCCGGGCCGAGGTCGGCGGCGAACGCCTGGAGCCGGTCGGCGCGGCGGGCGGTGAGGACGAGGCGGTAGCCCGCCCGCGCGGCGGCGACCGCGGTGGCGGCGCCGAGTCCGCTGGAGCCGCCGGTGATCAGCAGCACTGGATCGTTCATGAACGCCACCTTAGCTTGAGATTTAACCCTCAATGTCTGTTTTTTTGGGCTTGCCGGGGTCGTGTACCGGGGCTTGGCGGGAGTTTCGTGACCCTGTCGGACGTCCAGGACCGGGCCGGGAGAATTTCGGTGCGCTGGCAGGCAAAGCGGCCGTCGGGCGAACCGCGCGAAAACCTCGCCGGACCCGGGTCGGGGACAACCGGGCAGGTGTTGCCGACTTTCGCTCCCAGGGACGCCGTCGATCTTCCACGAGGTGACGGGCCAGCCGAAGCTGGGTGTAGACCGCGATCATCAGCCAGGTCCATCGATCCGCGGCTCCGGGCGTACGGACGCGAGGCGTGGTCCAGCCCAGAGTTTGTTTGAGGAAACGGAAAGTGTGCTCCAGGTCGAAGCGCCGCAGGAACATCTGCCACAGCCGATCCACCTGCCCTGCGGTTGCCGCGGTCGTGGAGTGCCACAGCCACAACGGTTTCGGGGTGCCGGTGCCGGGTAGCCGGTCGACCTGGAGCCGGATCACCGTGCCTTCCATGATCGGCAGGTGGCCGGCGTGGTCGGCCCAGGCGCCCGTGCGGGTCAGCTTGGGGTGCAACCGGTCCCAGGAGCGAGCGTGGGCGGCGCCGTAGCGGGTGGTGTCGGTCGTCGTGGTGTGCACGGGGACCGGCCAGGTCGCCGGATCAGCGAACACGAACCGGGCTCCGTGCCGGGTGCCGCGGCCTCGGGCGCCGGGCTGCCGTGGCGGCGCGGGGAAGGCGAGCACCCGGTCGGACCGTAGCCGCACCAGCACCTGGACCGGGAGGTCGGCCAGCAGGAATGCCAGGCGGGGACCGTCATAGCCGCTGTCGCCGGTGATCCAGATCTCCGGATCGCCGGCGTGCCAGTGTCCGGCGGTGACCAGCGCGTCCACCACGGCGCGGAGTTGGGTGGCGGCCAGGTCGGTGTGGTCATCGTCGGGACGCACGCGCGTCACGTCGAGCATCGCCGTCCACGAGGTGCGGCCGGGTTCCAGGGCGGCGACGAAGGAGTAGGGCCAGCCGGGGATGATCTGGGCTTGGCCGCGACCGCGTGCGTAGGTGTGGCAGAACAGCCGCTCCGGGCTGGTGTTCGCATCCGGGCGTAGCCAGTGGCTCACGTCGATGGCCAACACGATCCGGCCGTCGTCGCAGCGGGGGATCGACTGGCGGGCGACAACGTTGCGGAATCGGGTGATGTCGATCTTGCCCTGGCGCAGGCCGTCGTACAGGGTGCCGTGGCCCCGTCGGTGTTCGGTGGCCAGTGATAACTCGACCAGCGAGGTGACCGGTCCCTCGGCGCACAGTGCCGCGTCGGCCAACTCGAACAACGCGTCCGCCCGTGCGGTCAGACACTGGTAGAACGCCTTACGGAACCCGGACAGGTCCCCCAGCACAGCGGTGGCGCTGGTGTGGTGCACACTGATCATCGAAGCCCTTGGTGTGATCTTCCGACTGTCGCAGGAAGGAATGATCAACCAAGGGCTTCATCCATGATCAACCGGGTGCCGTCGTGGGCACGCCAACCTTAAATCTCAAGCTTAGGGTCACACCTCTGGCGAAATTACCCCCAGGGGGTATGCTCCCCCCATGTTCATCGTGGATGCGTTGGCCATGGCCGGATCGATGACGTGGGAGATCCTCTGGGCGCTGATCCTGGGTTTCGCCCTGTCGGCCGTGGTGCAGGCGGTGGTGCGACGGTCCACAGTGGTCAGACTGATCGGCACCGACTCGCCCCGGTCGCTGACCATCGCCGCCGGCCTCGGCGCCGCGTCCTCCTCGTGTTCGTACGCGGCGGTCGCGCTGGCCCGGGCCCTGTTCCGCAAGGGCGCGAACTTCACCGCGGCGATGGCCTTCGAGATCGCCTCCACCAACCTGGTGGTCGAACTGGGCGTAATCCTCGCGCTGCTGCTGGGCTGGCAGTTCACCGTGGCCGAGTTCGTCGGCGGGCCCATCATGATCGTGCTGGTCGCCCTGCTGTTCCGGCTGTTCCTGCGCTCGCAGCTGGTCACCGCGGCGCGCGCTCAGGCCGACAAGGGCATCGCCGGCTCGATGGAGGGCCACGCCGCCATGGACATGTCCCTCAACGGCCAGAAGTTGTTGTCCCGTGCGGGTTTCACCGCCGTGTCGCACGTGTTCGTGATGGAGTGGGCGGCCATCCTCCGGGACCTGGTCATCGGCCTGCTGATCGCCGGCGCGGTCGCCGCCTGGGTGCCCGACGCGTTCTGGCAGGGCTTCTTCCTGGCCGACCATCCCGTGCTGAGCGCGATCTGGGGGCCGATCGTCGGCCCGGTCGTGGCCATCCTCAGCTTCGTCTGCTCCATCGGCAACGTGCCGCTGGCCGCCGTGCTGTGGTCCGGCGGCATCAGCTTCGGCGGCGTCGTCGCCTTCGTCTTCGCCGACCTGATGATCCTGCCGATCCTCAACATCTACCGGAAGTACTACGGCACGCGGATGGCCCTGCTCGTCTTCGGCACGTTCTACGCCGCCGCCGTCGGCGCCGGCTACCTGGTCGAGCTCCTGTTCGGCGTCACCGGCCTCACCCCCACCGACCGCGCCACCCGCATCGTCGAGGCCGGCATCTCGTGGAACTACACGACCTGGCTCAACATCGTGTTCATCCTGCTCGGCCTGGCCCTGGTGGTCCGCTTCTTCCGCTCCGGCGGACGGGACATGCTCAAGATGATGGGCGGCTCACCCGACGCCGACGGGCACGCCGACCACCATCACCACATGGGCTAGCGGTCACACTTGAGCAGCCGGTCCCGGACATCGGGCACGGCGTGGCCGACGGTGTCGCGATCGAGGGTGGCGCCGGTGACGTGCGGAAGGTGCACCAGGACGTCGTACGCGCCCATGGCGTCGACCTCGGTGTAGGCCACGCCGTAGCGCTGCTCCTTCGCGCCGCGGATCACGGCCTCGTCGGCCGGCGAGAGGCGGCGCAGGTCAACGGCGAAGGGCTCGTCGCCGGCCCGGCTCGCGGCCATCACCCCGTCGAGGCTGTCCGGCCTCGGCTCGTCGAGGTCGGCGAACATCACGCCCTCGAAGAAGCCGGCCGTGTAGTTGAGGGACTGCCCGCCGCCGGTGGTGGTCCCGACGACGCGGTACTCCGCGCCGAGCCGGTCGGCCAGGTGCACGCCCATCGTGGTCATCGGACGGGTGCCGGGCAGCGCCGCGGGCAACCGCTGCACGTGGGCGTTGTGCTCCACCAACAGGATCCGCTCCTCGCGCCGCAGGATCCACTCGACGATGCCGGCGATGGTCGCCTCCCGGACCTCCATGCCGCCGGCCTGGTCGCCCCGCGCAATGCCCCGTGCGGTGCCGTCGAGCCCGATGGTGACGTCGAGGGTCCGCAGCGCGCGCTCGTAAGCCTCGGCGGAAGTCCTTCGCACGTAAGCGATCCGGCCGGCGATCAGCCGTGCGCGCAGGTCGGCGAGGCCGGCGCTGAGGCTGTCCTTGTCGGCGCTCTGCGTGTACGCGGCGAGGGAGACGAGCTGCGAGAACGCCGACGGCCCGGACAGCGCGACCGCGATCTCCCGGACGCGGGGGTCGGCCTCGAACTGCGGGTCGGCCTCGGCCAGGTAGGCAAGGACGGGGTCGAGGCCGGGCAGCGTGTACGCGTTCGAGCCGGGCAGGTCGGTGCCGTAGAAGCCGATCCGGTTCTCGCGCATCCACGTCAGGTGGTCGCGCATCTCGGTCCACAGGCCCATCAGCCCGGTGATGCCGTTGGCCAGCACGTCGCCGAGCGGTCGAGAGTCGTCGCCGCGCACCCAGTCGGCGACGCCCCAGCCCTCCACGAAGCCGCTTTCCATGGCGTACACGCGAAAGCCGTGCCGCTCGGCCAGGTGCCGGAGCAGCCGGCCGCGCAGCAGGTACTGCTCGCGGTTGTAGTGCGAGCTCTCGCCGACCGCGACCACCCGCGCGCCGCCGAGCGCTTGGTCCAGGCGGTCGAGGTCGTCAAGCTCGAACACCGCCGCGTCACTGAGCGAGGTCATCGAGGATCCCCCTGAGGTTGCTTTCCCAAGTTTGAGAACGGTACCAGATATGGGAACGTAGAGCCGTGGACCAGTTGGACCTGCTGCTGCACCCGATCCGGCTGCGCATCGTGCACGCCATGTCCGGCGACCGGGTGCGCACCACCGGCGACCTGTGCCGGCGGCTGCCCGACGTGCCCAAGACCAGCGTCTACCGGCACGTGGGGCTGCTGGCCGACGGCGGCATCCTGGAGGTCGTCGAGGAGCAGCGGGTGCACGGGGCCGTGGAGCGACACTACCGGCTACGGCACGGCGGCGCGGTGATCGACCGCGAGACCGCCGCGGCCATGACCCTGGAGGACCACCGCCGTGGCTTCATCGGCGCCATGGCGTCCCTGCTGGCCGAGTTCAACGCCTACCTCGACCGGGACGACGCCGACCCGCCGTCCGACTCCGTCGGCTACAAGCAGGGCGTGGTCTGGCTGGACGCGGCCGAGATGGAAGAGCTGGCGGTCGAGGTGGTCGGCCTGCTCCGCCGCCGCGCCGGCAACGGGCCCGGCGGCGGTCGCCGGCCGTACCTGACGAGCATGATCATGTTTCCCACGGAGCCGAGCAGCTCGTGACAGCGTGGGCCGTGCCACGCGCGGGAATGCGGCGAAGTCGCCGGTGCGTTGCATCTAGGCGTGACCGACGCCAGTGAAGTGCCCCTGTCCGTGCTCGACCTCGCCCCGGTTTCGCAGGGCTCGACCAGCGCGCAGGCGCTGCAGAACACCCTGGACCTCGCGCGGCACGCGGAGCGGCTGGGCTATCACCGGTACTGGCTGGCCGAGCACCACAACATGCCGGGCATCGCGAGCTCGGCGCCGGCGGTGCTGATCGGGCACGTGGCGGCGGCGACCGAGCGGATCCGCGTGGGCTCGGGCGGCGTGATGCTGCCGAACCACCCGCCGCTGGTGGTGGCCGAGCAGTTCGGCACGCTGGAGGCGTTCCACCCGGGCCGCATCGACCTGGGCATCGGGCGCGCGCCGGGCACGGACGGCGTGACGGCGCAGGCGCTGCGCCGGAGCACGGCCCCGCTGTCGGCGGACGACTTCCCGCAGCAGCTGGCCGAGTTGCTGCGGTACTTCGAGGAGCCGGCGCTGGACCAGAAGGTCATCGCCGTGAACGCGCCGGGCAACAAGCCGCCGCTGTGGCTGCTGGGGTCGTCGGGCTACAGCGCCCAGGTGGCCGGGCTGATGGGCATTCCGTTCGCCTTCGCGCACCACTTCAGCGCCGAGAACACGCTGCCGGCGCTGGCCCTGTACCGCGAGTCGTTCCGGCCGTCGGCGGTGCTGGACAAGCCTTACGCGATGGTGGCGGCGGCGGTTGTGGCGGCCGATGACGACGAATACGCCCGCTACATCGCCGGGCCGAGCGGGCTGTCGTTCCTGCGGCTGCGCAGCGGCCGGCCGGGACTGTTCCCGTCGTCCGAGGAGGCCGCCGCGTATCCGTACACCGACCTGGAGCGGCTGTTCATCGAGGACCGGGCCCGGTCGATGATCATCGGCGGGCCGGAGACGGTGGCCAGGGGCGTCGCGGAGCTGCTGGAGAAGACCGAGGCCGACGAGCTGATGGTCACCACCATGGTGCACGACCACAACGACCGGCTCCGTTCTTACGAATTGCTGACCAAGGCCGTTCGCGGTTCGTAAGCACCGATTGTCTTGTGAGGGCCGCCGATCCGCTGTGGAATTTCTCCATGGCGATATCGGTGGCACATGAGGTTCAGTCCTCGACACGGCTCTCCCGCGGGCTCATCACCGCCGTGCGGGTGATCACCGGAATGCTGTGGGTGCAGAACGTCTCGTGGAAGTCCCCGCAGCCGCCCAACTACGGCGGTTTGCGGATGTGGACCCAGGACGCCGTCGACCACCCGGTGTTCCCGCCGTTCTCCTGGCTGGTCCAGCACGTCGTGCTGCCCGGTTTTCCGTTGTTCGGGGCGCTCGCGCTGGCCGTGGAGATCCTGCTCGGGGCCTTTCTCGTCGTCGGGCTCGCCACCCGGTTCTGGGCCGTCGTCGGCATCGGCCAGACGCTGGTCATCACATTGTCGGCTTTGTACGTGCCCGGCGAATGGTTCTGGTCCTATGCGCTGATGTTCGTCGCGCATTTCGCCGTGCTGGCCACCGCCGCCGGACGATTCGGCGGTGTGGACGCCGTGCTGCGTCCCCGCTGGGCCGCCCGGAACGCCCGGTTCCTGCTGCTCGCGTCCTGAACTGACCGACCCTCTTCGGCGTAACTCAAGGAGTGCCCATGAAACTCGCCGTCGGAATCGGCGTCGGCCTCGCCCTGGCCACGCTGCTGGCGATCCCCCAGGGCCTGCCGTGGCACATGATCGGCCTCGGTGTCCCCGGTTATCTCGTGGTGCTCGCGCTGGCCGCGGCCGCGATCACCGGCGGCTGGCACGAGCGTCGGTCGCTGGTGCTGATCGCCGGCTTCGGACTGCTGGCCGCGGCCGTGTTCCAGCTGCTGGAGCTGGTCATCGGCGGCCAGAACACCCTGGGCGGCGACCTGTCCACCGTGTCGCTGCTGCTGGGCGGGGCCATCGGGCTGGTGGCCATCGGCTCTCCCAGGACGGCTCCGCAGACGGTTCCGCAGACCTGATGGAGCAGCTGGGGTGGGGCGCCGTCGCCGGGCTGGCGGCGGCGCTGCCGGTCGGGGTGCTGATGGCGACCCAGCACATGGTCACCGCGTTCCCTGGCTGGCTCGCGTTCGCGGCGTATGCGCTGGTCATCGGCGTGGCGCTGGGGGCGGTGGCCCGTGGCACGCGGCAGGGCCTGGCCATGACGGCGTCGGCCGGCGTGCTGCTGGGCGCGCTGGGGTGGCTGGCGTTCTCGCTGACGCTGGAGCCGCTGCTGCACGGCGTGCTGCCGACCTGGTCGGCGGTGGCCGCGGCGAAGACGTATCCGGAACTGGTCGGGAATGTGTTGCACGGCGCGATAACCGGGCTGCTGCTGCATTTTGTCGTCGGTGTCTGGACGATGAAGGAACGGGTCAGGCGGGCGCCGTCGGAACGGACCAAGATTGTCGTGGTGGGCGGCGGATTCGCCGGAGTCGCCGCCGCGCAACGGTTCGAGCGGCTGGTGCTGCGTGGGGCCAAGCTCGACGTCACGCTGGTCAGCGACTCCAACTTCCTGCTGTTCACGCCGATGCTGGCCGAGGTCGCCTCCGGGGCCCTGGAACCGGCGCACATCAGCGCCCCGATCCGTTCCGCCGCCGCGCACACCACGTTTCTCTACGGCCGCGTCGATCGTGTCGATTCGGTCGTTCGGGAAGTCGTGCTGGAATCGGGGGAAGTCCTTGGGTACGACCATCTTGTGCTGGCCGTCGGCTCGGTGCCGCACACCTTCGGGCTGCCGGGCATCGCCGAGCACTCGTTCCCGTTGAAGAATCTGGCCGACGCCGTCGCCCTGCGCAACCACGTGCTGCGGCTGCTGGAGGCCGCCGACCGGGAGACCGATCCGCGCACCCGGCGTGAGCTGCTGACCTTTGTCGTGGCCGGGGCCGGTTTCGCCGGCACCGAGACGATCGCCGAGCTGTTCGACCTCGTGCACGGCGTTTCCCACTACTACCCGGGCATCGCGCCCGAGGAGCCCCGGTTCGTGCTGGTGCACGCCGGCGACCGCATCCTGCCCGAGCTGGGCCCGGAGCTCGCCGCGTACTCGATGGAACGCCTTGCGGCGCGCGGGATCGAGCACCGGCTGAAGCTGCGGGTCACCGAGGCCGCCGAGGACCTGGTCCGGCTGGAGAACGACGAGCTCATCGCCACCCGGACGTTCGTGTGGACCGCCGGCAACAAGCCGGCGTCGTTGGTCGGCGCCCTCACCACCGACACCGCGCTTCGGGCCGAGGGCATGGACAACGTCTGGGCCGTCGGCGACTGCGCGCGAATCCCCGTGGTGGACGGCGGTTTCCACCCGCCCACCGCCCAGCACGCGCTGCGTCAGGGCAAGGCCGTCGCCGACAACATCGCGGCCGTGGTGGCCGGGCGAACGCCGGTGGAGTTCCGCTTCCACACCATCGGCGTGCTGGTCGCCCTGGGCCACCGGACCGCCGCCGCCGAGATCCGCGGCCGCCGCTTCGCCGGGCTGGTGGCGTGGTTGCTGTGGCGGGGGATCTACCTGTCCAAGCTGCCCGGCGTCGAGAAGCGGCTCCGGGTCCTGTTCGACTGGACCCTGGACCTGGTGTTCCCGCGGGACATCGTGGTCACGTCGGCGACGCCGCGCAAGTCGAAGGTGAGGGCCCGGTGACCGACGTGATGAAGGCCCGCGACGCCGCCATTTCCGGCGCGCTGGCCGGCCTGGCCGGCGGCGCCGCTTTCGGCGCCACCATGGCGATCCAGGGGCAGCTCGCCACCGTGGCCTCGATCGTGCACACCGACAACGTGGTCGCCGGTCTGGCCGTGCACATGGTGATCGCCACCGTTCTCGGCGCGGGCTTCGGGCTGCTGGTCTCACGACAGCGGGCCCGGGCCGGCGAAACCGTGTTCTGGGGCCTGATCTACGGGGCCTTCTGGTGGTTCCTCGGGCCGCAGACCCTGCTGCCGCTGTTCCTGGGCCAGCCCGTGGCCTGGGATCTGACCAGCGCGCAGACGTTGCTGCCGAGTCTGATGGGACACCTGCTGTACGGGGCCGTCACCGGCATCGCGTTCGTTGTGCTGCAACAGGACACAGATCCGTTGTGGCAGCGCCCTTCCCGGTCGTCCATCCTTCGTGGACTGATCGCCGGTCTGGTTCTGGGGCTCCTGCTGGGGTTGCCGTGGGAGGGGCTGCTGGCCGGCGCGGGCTACGCGCTCATCGCCTCACCGGAAAGCACCGGTCCAGCGCTCGTACGGGGCACGGTATATGGCTTCGCCTGGTGGGTGTTCGCCGCGCTGACCGTGGAACCGTTGCTGTTCAACGTGACCCTGGACTGGTCGCAGAAGGCCGCGGCAGCGGACGCGCACCTGATGCCGGCGTATGTGTTGCTGGGGGCCGGAATCGCCGTGCTGTACACGTGGCTCGGGCTGCTGTCCACGGTCCTGTTCACCGACGACATTCGGCTAGTGCGCACCGAGGCCGCCGGCAAGCGGGGCCTGCGAGCCCTCGGCTACGGCGCGCTGGCCGGCATCGCCGGCGGGCTCGTGTTCACCGTCGTCATGGCCGCCGTCGGGGAATTCCCTCTGGTGGCGCAGATGATCGGCTCGCACTCGGCCGTCGCCGGCTTCGTCGTGCACATGGTCATCGCCCAGATCCTCGGCATCTCCTACGCCGTGCTGTTCCGCCGCCGCAGCTTCGACCTGACCTCCGGCATCGGCTGGGGCCTCTCGTACGGCTTCTTCTGGTGGACCCTGGGCGATCTCACCCTGCTGCCCCTGTTCACCGGCACCCCCGTCGACTGGAGCGCCGCCGGCATCGCCGCCGGATTCCCTTCCCTGGTCGGGCATCTGGCCTACGGCGCCGCGCTCGGGGCCGTCTACCACCGCCTCGAACGCCGCGCCAACCCCTGGTGGCAGACCCGCAGCAAGGCCGTCGCCGAACGCACCGTCGCCCGCCGCGACCAGATCCGCGGCGCCGCCCCCGCCATGTGGGTCTTCACCGTGCTGATCGCCCTGATCATCCCCATGCTCGTCGCCGGCGCCCCCTGATCTCGCCACATGCGCTTCCTATGTGACACCTGAGCGCAAGTGGGAAGCGCATGTGGCGTTTGGTCAGCGCAGGGTGCGGGGGCGGACGGCGTTGGCGCGGTCGACCAGGGCCACCCGTTCCGTGACGGTGCTGGCCAGGCGGGCCAAGGTGCGGTAGCAGTCCTCCAGCCCGAAGCGCAGGCCCCGCTCGGTCAGCTCCGCCCCTAACACCGTGGTGACGCCGTTGTCGCCGCCGGGCTTGCCGGCCAGGACCCAGTCGAAGGCGGCGCCGAGGACGTCGGCGGTGAGCTTGACCCGCTTCTGCACGTCCAGCAGGAGATGGTCGAGGCGGTTGCCGGACTCCAGGAGGTCGGCGACGGTGAGCTCGGCGGGACGGCGGTCCCGGATGCGGACCTTCAGGGCGCCGATCTGCGCGGAGAGGTACTGGCTGGAGCTGTCGGGCACGGTGTCGAGGATCTCCACGGCCCACGACCGATGCCCCTGGGCCAGCCGGGTCCGGGCCAGACCGAAGGCGGCGCTGACGTAGCCGTGGTCGGTGCGCCACACCAGCTCGTAATACCGCGCGGCAGCGCCATGATCACCACAGAGCTCGGCGCTGACGGCCAGGGCCAGCTTGGCGGCGGGCTCGCCGGGCAGCCGGTCGTACACGGCGTTGAAGGCGACCTTGGCCTCCTTCGGCTTGGACTGGGCGATCGCCACCAGGCCCCGGTACCAGCTGACCCGCCAGTCCCCCGGCACGTCCTCGGCCGCCTCGTCAAGGGCGGCAGCGGCCGACGGCAGGTCCTCCAGGTCGATGTACGCGCGGGCCCGCCGCAACAGGACTTCGGGCGTGACCATGGGGGCGTTGTCCAGGCTCTGCAACATGGCCTTCGGATCGACGCCGGTCACGGTGGCGAGGAAACCGGCGGCCGGGTCGCCGGCGTTGACCTGCGGCACGGGCAGCGCGACGGCGACCTCGTGCGGCTCAGGCGCCAACAGCTCGTCCCGTGGCCCGAAAGGACGGCGCTCGGGGCTGAACATGTGCGACAGCCGGGGCGGCGGCTGCTCGCCGCCGATGGCCACGACCTCCCGCAGCACGCCGACCAGCTGCTCGGCCATGTCCTCGGCCGAATGGAACCGCTGCTCGGGCTTCTCGTGCGTGGCACGGGCCAGAAACCGGTGGTACGACTCGTAGATCTCGAACAGCGGCACCTCCTCCGGCCCGGGCAGGCTGTGCTTGCGGGTGCTGCGGTACTCCGGGAACTCGAAGCTGAGCACGGCCATCATCCGCCCGACCGTGTACAGGTCGGACGCGATCGACGGCCCGCGCCGGCCCAGCTCCGGCGCGCTGTAGCCGGCGGTGAAGAACAGCGGGCTCTCGTAGTCGTCCATCCGCCGCACGGCGCCCAGATCCAGCAGCTTGAGCTGCTCGTCGGTCTGGATCACGTTGTCCGGCTTGAGATCGCAGTACAGCAGGCCGACACCGTGCAGATAACCCAGCGCGGGCAGGATCTCCAGCCCGTACGCGATGACCTGGGGCAGCGGCATCGGCTCGATCCGCCGGTCCGGCCGGCGGCGCTTGTAGGCCAGCTCCCGCAGCGAGTCGCCGCCGACGTACTCCATCACGATGTAGCCGACCATCGTGCCGGTGTCGGGGTCCGGGTGCTGCACGAAGTTGTAGATCTTGACGATGTTCGGGTGCTCGACCTCGGCCAGGAACCGCCGCTCGGCCACGGCGGCGGCCATCGCGGCCGGGTCGCCGGTGTCGATCAGGCCCTTGAGCACCACCCAGCGGTCGTTCACGTTGTGGTCGCGGGCCAGGTAGATCCAGCCCAGCCCGCCGTACGCGAGGCAGCCCAGCACCTCGTACTGCCCGCCGAGCACCTCGCCCGGCGTCAGCTTCGGCACGAACGAGAACGGCGTGCCGCAACGCGGGCACACGCCGACGGTCTCCCCCGCCGCCCCGTTGTCGCCGCGGCCGACGCGGGACGCGCAGTGCGAGCAGAACCGCTTGTTCTCGGCCACCATCGGGTCGTCCAGCACGGCGGTCGACGGGTCCCGGTAGGGCACGCGCGGCACCTCGACCAGGCCGGCGCCCAGGCCGCCGCGGCCGAGCGACGGCCCGGTCAGCGGTCTGGAGCCCTGGCTGGACGGCCGCCAGTGCGAGTCGGTGTGCCCGGTCGGCGCGAGGCCGGTGGCGGCGGGTTCCCACTGCTCGGTTGCCATCGTCAGTCCTGGTATCGCGGGGTCGGCGGCGCGGGCACGGGGCCGAGCCGATCGCCCAGCCAGTGCTTGTAGTCGTTGGTCCAGGTGCCGTCCGCGCGGATCTTCTCCAGCACCGCGTTGATGAAGCGGACGAAGTCGGTGTCGGTCTTGGGCACGGCCAGCCCGTACGGCTCGTCGGCGAACCGCGGCCCGACCACCTTGGTGTACGGGTCCTGCGCGGCCAGCCCGGCCAGGATCGTGTCGTCGGTGGACGTCGCGTCGACCTGGCCCTGTTGCATGAGGACCAAACAGTCCGTCCAGTTGTCCACGGACACCAGCTGCGGCTTGGAGGCCACCTTGGTCAACGCGTCCAGCGAGGTGGATCCCTTGGTGGCGCACACTTTCTTGCCGGCCATGCCGCCGATGTCCCGCACGGTCGAGTTCGCGTCGACCAGAACCCGTTGCCCGGCCGAGAAGTACACCGACGAGAAGCCGACCTGCGCGGCCCGCGCGCAGTCGATGGTGAAGGTGCGGGCCACGATGTCCACCTGTCCCTGTTGCAGCACCGGAATCCGGTCGGCGGACGTGATCGCCTTGAACTGGATCCGGTCCGGGTCCCCGAACAGGGCCTCCGATACCGCATGCAGCATGTCCACGTCGAAGCCCTCGACCTGGCCGGTGATCGGGTCGCGGAAGCCCATCGGGAACGTGTTCTGGTCCACGCCGGCGATCAGCCGCCCACGCTGCACGATGCGGGCCATGGTCGAGCCGTCCGGCATCTGCCCGGGCGGCGGCAGCGGGCCGCTGGGCCGGAGGCTGGCCGTGGCGTCGCATGTGGTGTCCGGGCCGTTGGCGCCGGTGGTCGGCGCGGGCGAGCCGGCGACGCCCGGCGGCTCGGGCATGGTGACCGAGGAGGAGCTGTCCACGGGCTGCGCGGGCACGACCGAGCCGCACCCCGCCAGCACCATCGCCAGCGCGGTCACCGCAACCGCCGCCCTCACCAGTACTCCCTGAACCGCTGCCAGATTCCCCACCCCGAGGCTACGCCGATCAGCACCGCGATGACGATCAGTCCGGGCCGCAGCAGGATCAGCGCCGAATCGGCGGCCGAGGCCTGCCGGTTGAACGCCGTGCGCGCGGTGTCCAATGCGGACACGAGGTTGTGGTCGAGGTCGGCGAACAGGGTGCCGCTGCTGCTCGCGCTGGCGCCGATGCTGGCCTGCACGGCCTGGTTGTACTGGCCGGCGTCGTCGGCGTCGCGGATCCGTCGGTGCACCGTCATCCAGGCCTGCTGGGCGCGGATCGCATTGTCCAGTGCCGTCTGGACGGACGGGTCGGTGGCCATCGCCCTGGCCTGCCCGAGCAGGCCCTGCGAGCCGTCACGGCCGCCGAGCCGGTTGGCGGCCGTGAGGTAGTCGGTCTGGTAGCTCTGGCCGTTGCCGCGGACGACCAGCGTCAGCGTCTCGTCGGCCCGGGCCTGCACCGCCGCGAACCGGGCCTGCACCAGCACGGCGACCTGGTCGGAACCGTCCTTTCTGGCACTGTCCAGGTGCAACGTCACGGCCGTCATCGCCGCGGCTGTCCACAGCAGCCCGATCACCGCGGCGGTGCTGGCCACCACCAGGCCCGTGTTGACCAGGCGGTTGGTCGCGCCGACCAGATACCACTGGGCCGCGAACAGCAGGCCGACGGTGATCAGCAGCAGCACGATCTGCCGATCGGGAACGACGTCGCCGCGTCCTGCTCCTGGGTCAGGCGGGCGTTCTCGGCCCGGTACAGCTGCTCGGCGGCCGGCAGCAGCTTGGCCCGCATCAGGCCGGACGCCTCACGCAGGTAGGCCGCGCCGACCGGGAAACCCTGGCGGTTGTTGGCCCGCGCCGTCTCCACCAGCCCCGCGTAGATCGGCAGCTGGCTGGACAGCGTCTCCAGCGCGCCCGGGGCAGCCTGGGTGCCGGCCTCCAGCGTCAGCGCCGACGTGGCCTGGGCGATGTCGGCCAGGTACTGCTGGCGGGTCGCCGCCGGCTCGATGCCGCCGGCGAGGAAGGCGCTCGACGCCGTGGCGTCGGCGTCCTGGAGGGCGCGGTAGATGTCCTGCGCGGCCACGCTGAGCGGCTCGGCGCTGGTGGCCAGGTCCTGCACGTCGTCGCCCTTGGCCTGCACGCCGGACGAGGTCACCACGCCGACGATGATCGCCAGCACGACCAGGCCGGCGGCCATGCCGACCAGCCGTCCGGGCGTGGAGCGGACCAGCTTGCGGGCCAGCCGCCACAGCCGGATCGGCGCGCGCGGCAGGGCCGCGGCCCGGGTGATCACACCGGCCACCGGCGATCACCCCTTCCCCGCTCGTCCTCCCATGTCGACTATCGATCGTGAGGTCGCGCGGCGCTACCCGAATCGATGAGCGGGCACCACATGTCTGCCCCTCGGTGTGGTTGCCCTCACCTGGTTGGCGCAGGCCGGGGACCCATTGACGAACCCGATTGGTCTAGGTGAGGAACAATGGCCGGCATGACCACCGACGTGCTGCGTTACGCGGCGTTCACCACCACGCCCGCCGGCGGCAACCCCGCCGGCGTCGTGCTGGACGCCACCGGGCTGGACGAGGCCGACCAGCAGAAGATCGCCGCCGAAGTGGGCTACTCCGAGACCGCCTTCGTCACCAGGGCCGAGGACGGCTACCGGGTGCGCTACTTCAGCCCGCTGGCCGAGGTCGCCTTCTGCGGGCACGCCACTATCGCCACCGCCGTCGCCCTGGCCGAACGCGACGGTCACGGGCCGCTGCTGTTCCACACCCAGGCCGGTGAGATCCCCGTCACCACCACGCTCGGCGACGACGGCCTCACGCGGGCCAGCCTGACCAGCGTGCCCACCTCGTCCCGCGAGGCCACCCCCGAGGAGATCGCCGACGCCCTCGTCGCGCTGCGCTGGTCCACCGCCGACCTGTCCAGCCAGCACGTGCCCCATGTCGCCTTCTCCGGCAACCACCACCTGATCCTGGTGCTCGCCTCGCGGGCGCGGCTGGCGTCGCTCAGCTACGACTTCGACCGCCTGACCACGATCATGACCCGCTTCGACTGGACCACCGTGCAGCTGCTGTGGCCCGAGAGCGACACCGTCTGGCACTCCCGCAACCCGTTCCCCGTCGGCGGCGTCGTCGAGGACCCCGCCACCGGCTCCGCCGCCGCGGCCTTCGGCGGCTACCTGCTGGCCACCGGCCGGGTCACGGAACCGGTGCGGCTGACCCTGCGCCAGGGCGAGGACATGGGCCGCCCCAGCCTGCTCACCGTCGACCTCGACCCCGCCGACCCCCGGGTGACCGTAAGTGGCAACGCGACCCGGCTAACGACGGGCGGCGCCGGAGCGAATTAGCCCTGGACAACCCCACATTCGGCCTCTGCACGGCCGGGTCTTCGGCGCGTACCCTGGACAGTCCAGGGGCGTAGTAGGAGTGTGACGCCATGGCTCCCGAGAAGAGCCCCAAGAAGGGCGCGACCAAGAGCCGCAAGCAGGGCGCGCCGATCATCGCCCAGTCACCCTCGGTGGTGGCCGGCGGCCGGGAGTTCGTCATCCTGCCCAGCTCCGTGGCCACCGTCCCGGCCCGCAAGTCCAAGCAGGACTGAGTCACAGCACCTTCCGCACGGCCCGCTCCAGGCTCTTGAACAGCTTGTTCAGCTGGTGCGAGTCCAGCTCGGAGATGATCGACGAGGGCTGGTTCGTCTCCGTGTCCCGCACGAACCTGGTCGTGTGCAGGCTGATGGCGCCGATGGTGAGCTGGTCCACCGGGTATTTGCGGAGCCTCTTGGCCGACCCCGTCGACTCGGCCACGATCGGCGTCGCGACGATGCCCCGCCACGCCGGCGCGCCCGGCGTCGGATGGGAATTCGCGGCGATCGGGGACCCCAGGAACACCGCTTGGGCGGCAGTGACGGCAGAGCCGCGGCAGATCGGCACACCGATCTGGGCCGCTGAGTCATCCCTCGGCACGTAGGCGGACGTGCCGATCAGGTTCAGCGCGTAGTGGGCGCGCCCGTGGGAGCGGGGCCTCGCGCGCAGCCAGAGGAACAGCGCGAAACGCTCGCCGTCAGGCCCGCCGACGGTGCCCGTGTGCGCGCAGGCAAAACCGCGCAGCACAGCGATCGGGCCGTCCGGCGCGTGCAACGCACGGTGGAGCCGCTTGTTGAGCCGCGCCGCCTCGTTCCGCACCGGCATCGCCGCCCGGCGGCCGCAGCCGAGGTCGCGGTAGCAGCTGTCGAGCTTGCGCTTGAGCCGACGGTCGTACACCAGGGACCGCGCGCCGCCTTTCGGACGACCCTTGTAGCGCTTCGGCTCGACGACGGCCAGGCTCAGCTCGGCCAGCACCTGGTTGAGCTGGGAGTAGGACTTCAGGAAAATCGTCCGCAGACGCAGTTTGCGTTTCATGAACCGGCTGGATTCGATGGCGTAGTGCGCCGCCTCGGCCGCGTCGTCCTTCTCGGACGGCGGCTCCGGCACGACCAGGGCGAATCGGGCTCGACCCTTGCCCTTGATCGTCGACTGGTACAGCGGGCCGACCAGGTTCGGGTCGGTCATGCTGAGGCCGACGAACAGCGTGCATGACTTTTTCAGCGACCGGTAAACCAATTCACGCGCATCAGCGCCGTGACGAAGGAACTGCGACTCCGTCAGCACGATCGGCAGCTTGTCCTCCTTCGGCTCCCGCTCGACGATACCGTGCATGTGCAGGACGCAGATCTTGTCGGCCTTGACCGCCTTTCTCCACTCCTTCGCGTCATTGAGGCCGTACGACCGAATCTTCTCGTGAGGAAAGTACCGTTGCAGCGCGAGCTCGACCACCTTGTCGAAGTTCGTGGTGATCAGCCGGACCTCGCCCTTCCCGCCGGTCGCCTTCCGCCGGGCCGCGACCAGGCGGGCGATCGACAGCGCGAGCTGGCCGACGCCGTTCTCGAGGTCGTCCGGATAGAGTGCCCTGCGGATGATGTTCGACAGTTCCGCCTTCGGCTTCGCCGGATTTATCAGCGTCAGCACGATCTCGGCCTTGCGCATCAGATCGGACTTGTCGTGCTCCGCCATGGCCTGCAGGCCCTTGTCACCGATCTGCGGAATCATGTTCTCGATCAGCGCCGGCCATGAACGCAGGCCGGAGTTCATCGAGACCCCGGCGCCGATCACGATCGTCAGCGGTTTTCGCAGGTTACCGACACGTATGCGCAGGTCACGAAGATAGGGCTGGTGACGGAACGAGAGCATCCGCTTCTCGACAAAATCCCTGTGCGTGACCATACTGAGCTCCACACGTGCGAAATCCGAACCGTTCGACTTCTCGGTCGACCCGGTGGACATCGCGAGCCTGTGGCGGTCCGTTAGCGTGCGGCGGATAGGAACACCCGGGCGGAGCAGCTCAGGAATCGAGCGTCTTGGACAGGAAAGTCCGGCTCACGCCGTTGTCGCCGCCGACCTCGCCGCGGCTCGGCCCCTTTTAGGCCGACGCCTCGCTCAGATCCCCTGCCAGGCGGGCTTCGTCGCGTAGGTGGAGCGGTAGTAGTCGGCCAGTTTGAGCTGGCCGGCGGCGGCCTCGTCGAGGATGACGGTGGCGTGCGGGTGCAGCTGGAGCACCGAGGCCGGCACGACGGCGGCCAGCGGGCCCTCGACGGCGAGGGCGACGGCCTCGGCCTTGGACTCGCCGGTGGCCAGCAGGATGAGGTGCCGGGCCTCCATGATCGTGCCGATGCCCTGGGTGAGCACGTGCTGCGGGACCTCGTCGAGGCCGGCGAAGAAGCGGGCGTTGTCGACCCGGGTCTGCTTGGTCAGGGTCTTGACCCGGGTCCGCGAGCCGAAGGACGAGATGGGCTCGTTGAAGCCGATGTGGCCGTCGGTGCCGATGCCGAGCAGCTGGAGGTCGACGCCGCCGGCCGCGGCGAGGGTCCGCTCGTAGTCGGCGCAGGCCTTGACCACGTCGGCGGCCGAGCCGTCCGGTCCCATGAACCGGTCGTCGGAAATGCCGAGGCGGTCGAGGACCTCGCGGCGGACGACCTCGCGGTAGGACTCGGGGTGGCCGGCGGGCAGGCCGACGTACTCGTCGAGCTGGCAGATCCGGGCGCGGTCGAGGTTCAGGCCCTGCTCACGGCGGCGCTGGAGGGCCTCGTAGACGGGCAGCGGGGTGGAGCCGGTGGCGACGCCGATCAGCGCGTCGGGCTTGCGGCCGACCAGGTCGGCAATGGCGCCCGCGGCCAGGTCACCCTGCGCTGGCGCGTCCGGCACGATCACGATCTCCATTTTGAGGCCCCCGACGACTCGGTCCAGTGGCCAGACCAATCTTAGCCGTGCGTTTGTGTTTTCGGGAGAACGTGCGCGGCGACACGTTCACGGGAGTTTCCCCGAACGATCAGCGAGATGGCCAGGCCGAGCTCCCAGGCGAGGACCGGGATCGCCGGGACGGCGGCGACGACGGAGAACTGGGCGACCACGCCGAGCAGCTGGGCGGCGCTGACCAGGAACAGCAGCGGGCCGCCGACCAGGCCTCAGGATCGGCACGATCTTCGGCGCCAGACCGGCCTTGAGCACGAGGATGCGGCGAGCACGGTGTTTCGTTGCCGCAGACGAAGCCTTGGGCCGAGCAGAACGTCCCGTTGTTGCAGCGTGAACAGCGTCGTGGCCTCGACGGACGGCAGGGCCAGCAGCGGGAGCACGCCCACGGCGATGACCGCCGCCTCCAGCGTGCGCAGGCCGATGTAGCCGAGGGCGACGGCCTCGCCGTGCCGTTTGACGAACGGGTACAGCGCGACGGCGGTGCCGATGACGGCCAGCGCCAGGATGATCTCCAGCAACGCCCCGACCTGCACGTTCGGGTTCGTTCCGCTGGACGGATCGGTCAGCAGCCGGTCGTACAGGATCACCGCGGCTATGGACGTCACGTGCGTGACCAGGTACAGCGCGCCGGCGGATCTCATGCGTCTCCCCTCCTGGGTGTACGGCGTACACCTCGCTGTCCGGAACAGTAGGTGTACGCTGTACACCTGTCAAGCCGTCCGTTCGGGAGGAGCGCATGCCGGCTCGCCGGGAACAGCTCAATCGGGACCGGGTGCTCGCCGCGGCAGTGGCGCTGGCCGACGCCGAGGGGGCCGACGCCGTCAGCATGCGGGGCCTGGCCCAGCGGCTCGGCGTGGTGCCGATGGCGCTGTACAAGCACGTGGCCAACAAGGACGAGCTGCTCGACGGCATGATCGACGCCGTCGTGCTGGAGATCGAGGCGCCCGTCGACGGCCTCGACTGGCGATCGGCCGTGCGACGGCGGATCCTGTCGGCGCGGACCGTCCTGTTGCGACACCCGTGGGCCCGGCGGGCCATGGAGTCCAAGACCACGCCGACGCCGATCGTGTTGGCCTACATGGATTCCACCATCGGGATCTTCCTCGGCGGAGGCTTGTCCGTCGACCTCACCCACCACGTCATGCACGCGCTGGGCAGCCGCATCTACGGCTTCACGCAGGAGCTCTACGACACGACGCCCGCGATCGAGATCCCGCCCGAGGTCGCCCAGTTCATGGCCATGCAGTTCCCCAACATCGTCGCCGTCGTCACCAGCAGCCCGCACGACCCGGGATCGGTCGTCGGACCCGGCTGCGACGACCAGTTCGAGTTCGAGTTCACCCTCGACCTGTTCCTGGACGGCGTCGAACGCCTGCACCACAAGGGATGGCACTCCTAGGCCCCGGCGCGATGCCTCGGACGAGGCGAAATACCATCAGCGGCATGGCACTGGACAGGCTGAAGTCGACGTGGGAGAAGCTCGGGCGGGTCGACCCGCGGTGGGCGGTGCTCACCGACCCCGACCGCCGGCGCGGCGGCTGGGACACCGACGAGTTCCTGGCCACCGCCGCCGCGCCCATCGCGCACGTCCGCGAGCTCACCGCGGCCGCCGGGCTCTCCCTCGGCGCGCGGGCCCTCGACTTCGGCTGCGGCGCCGGCCGGCTCAGCAACGGGCTGGCCGCCCACGTCGACACCGTCGTCGGCGTGGACATCGCGCAGTCCATGGTCGACGAGGCCAACAAGATCAACCGTTTCCCGGACCGGGTCTCGTTCACGTCCTACGACGGGCACCGGCTGCCGTTCGAGGACGAGTCCTTCGACTCCGTGGTCAGCCTCATCTCCATCCAGCACTCGCCGCCGGCCGTGCAGCTCGCGTGCCTGGTCGAGATGCACCGGGTGACCAAGCCCGGCGGTGTGCTGGTGCTCCAGATGCCGGCCCAGCCGGCCAAGCCCACGTCATTGGCGCTCGACGCGATGCGTGCCGCCATCGAGCCGCTCGACGTGCCCGCCTCCCTCGGCGCCGGGCAGACCGCCGTCGTGCGGGCCCGGGTCACCAACCTGAGCTCCGTCGTCTGGCCGGCCGGGCAGCTCATCCGCCTCGGCAACCACTGGCGGCGGGGCGAGGAGGCCGTGCGGTGGAACGACGGCCGCACCGACATCCCGTCCGACATCGCTCCCGGTGACTCCGTGGAGATGCACGTCCCCGTCGCCGCCCCCGACGAGCCTGGTTCGTACGAACTGGAGCTGGATCTCGTGCAGGAGGCCGTTTCCTGGTTCGCCGAGGCAGGCGGCACCTCCGTCCGGGTTCCCGTTTCCGTTGCCGGCGCCCCGGTTCCGGTTGCCGCCTCCCCCGTCGCCGCTACCCCGGATTCCGACTCCGCGCCGCTTTCCGATGCCGCTCCGGTCGTCGAGGGTCGTGAGGACGGCGGCATGGAGATGTTCGGCGTGGACCCCACCTTGGTGCGCTTGTTGTTCGCCCACTGCGGTTCCGACGTCGTCGCCGCCGTTCCCGACGACATGTCCGGCTCCGAGTGGGAGAGCTTCACCTACGTCATCCGCCGCGGCGCCACCCTCTAGTCGAACCTGACGAAGGCGCGCAGCGTGCCCTCCCCGAAGTCCCGGATCTCCTTGTATCCCAGGGCTTCGTAGAAGGCTCGCTGCGCTTTTTCGTCGTCCGTCAGCAGCACCTTCTGCCGCACCGACCGGTACCGCTCCAGCACCGCCTCCACCAGCTTTCGGCCTGTGCCTTCACGTTGCGCCTCCGGGTGCACAAGCACGTCTTGCAGGTAGCAGACGGTCGCATCGTCCGACACCGCCCTGGCCAGCCCCACCAGCCGGTCCCCCATCCTCGCCGTCACCACGTACGACGACCCCTCTATGGCCTTCCGCAGCACCTCCGGATGGCCCGTGTACGCCGTCCAGCCCACCGCGCCGTAGAGGTCCAGCAGTTCCTCCAGCGGCACCTCGGATTCCGGGCCGATCACCGGTTCGTCCATGGCCCGCACCCTAGGCGATGAGCTCCTCGGCGACCCAGTGGGCGACGCCGTCGGGGTAGGGGGCGGGGAGGCCGAGGACGAGGTGGGAGAAGCCGGCGTCGACGGCTTCCTTGATGGCGGCACGGGTGGTGGCGGGGTCGTCGTAGGAGACGGCGAGGTGGATGGAGCGGGTGATGGTGGCGGGGTCGCGGTCGATCTCGGCGCAGTAACGGTCGAGCAGCGCGCTGCGGCTGACGGCGTCGGGGAGGTCGCCGCCGGGGATGTTCCACAGGTCGGCGTGCTTGGCGACGAGGCGCAGGGTGGCCGACGAGCGGCCTCCGATGAGCAGCGGCGGATGAGGGCGCTGGAGAGGCTTGGGGTTGCCGAAGGCGCCGGTGAGGGAGACATGCTCGCCCGGGAAGTCGAAAGGCGCGTCCTCTGTCCACAAGCGACGGATGACGGTGCAGGCCTCGTCCAGGGCGGCGACGGCGTGGGCGGAGTCGTGGAAGGGCAGGCCGTGGGCGGCGTATTCGCGGCGGGCCAGGGGGTGGTCGGGGCGTGAGCCGACGCCGATGCCGAAGTCGAGGCGTCCGCCGGAGACGTGGTCGACGGTGGTGGCGATCTTGGCCAGCACGGCCGGCGGGCGGAAGCGGTTGCTGGTGACCATGACGCCGAGGCGCAGCCGGCTGGTCTGGGCGGCGAGGGCGGACAGCAGGGTCCAGCCCTCGAAGATGGGGCCGTCGGGGTCGCCGCCGATGGGCATGAGGTGGTCGAACAGCCAGGCGTGCTCGATGGCGGGCACGTCGTCGGCCTCACGCCAGACGCGTCGCAGGTCGGCGTAGTCGGCCTGCATGGGAGCGGTCATGATTCCGAACCGAGGCATGACTGGCCTCCAGGTGGCACACTAGGGGAAACGGAACATTGCTCCGTTAACGATACGGAGCAATGTTCCGTTTAGCAAGGAGGCACGGTGACCCAGCGCGCGGATGCCCGGCGCAACCAGCAGGCGCTGCTCGACGCGGCGGCGGAGGTGTTCGTCCGCTCGGGGGTGGACGCGCCGGTGCGCGACATCGCGGCGACGGCCGGCGTCGGCATGGGCACGATCTACCGGCACTTCCCCACCCGTGCGGAGCTGATCATCGCCGTCTACCGGCACCAGGTCGAGGCCTGCGCCGAGGCGGGCCCGCGCCTGCTGGCCGCCGACCCGCCGCTCGTCGCGCTGGGCCGGTGGATCGACCTGTTCGCCGACTTCCTGGTCACCAAGCACGGTCTGGCCGGCCTGATGCAGTCCGACGACTTCCGGCCGCTGCACGAGTACTTCCTCGATCGGCTCGTGCCCGTGTGCACCTCGCTGCTCGACGCGGCCGCCGCGGCCGGCGAGATCCAGGGCGATCTCACGGCGTACGAGCTGATGCGCGGGGTCGGCAACCTGTGCATCGGATCGGACGACCGCTACGACGCACGCCGCCTGGTCCGGCTGCTGGTCAGCGGACTAGCCGCGCCACGTCCAGCTTCTCCTTGAGCTGGCCGTAGGTCAGCATCAGGTCGGCGACCCGCTGCAAGCGCTCCCGTGACACCGAGGTCGGAAACACCGGGATCGCGACCTCCTTGGCGATGGCGGGCGTCACTCCCCCGACGAAGGTCGGCAGGATCCGTTGCACGGCAACGACATCGCGCGCGTCGGCGGCCCCGCGTTCGATTGCGCGCCGGAAGGCGGCGACGGCGTTGGGCTTCTGCTGCGTGAACTTGTCGAGCGCGAAGTAGCCGGCGATGGGGAGATCGTGGGCGGGACCGGGGCCGTAGAGGTCGACGACCGGGACCGTGCCGACCTGTCGGCGGGCGATCGTGATGAACGGCTCCAGCTGCAACGCGGCGTCGACTTCCTTGCCGGCCAAGGCCGCCGGGGTGTCGGCGTGGTGCACGATGGGCGTCTTGACCGTGTTCGGATCGACGCCGTCGGCCTGGAGGATGGCCTTGAGCGCGAGCAGCGGGATGTCATTGGGGGCATTGCTGCTGACGGTCTTCCCGGCCAGATCCCGCGCGGTGTGGATACCGGAATCGGGGCGAGTGGCCACGATCTGCACGTGCGGGGCGCCCTGCGAGCCGTCGGCCAGAACCCGGTAGTCGCCGGTGCCGTTGGCCTGCGCCTGGAACAGCGTCGCCCAGTTGCCGAAGCCGATGTCGATGTGGTCGCCCGCGAGCAGTGGCAGGCTGTCCGTGCCGCTCTTCGTCGGCGTGATCTTGATGGTCAGCCCCTCGTCGCGGAAGTATCCCTTGCTCAGGGCCAGATAGAACGGGGCCGTGTCGATCACCTGCATCACGCCGACACGGATCGCCGTCTCCCCGTTGCCGTGCTGTTCCTGCGTCCCGTTGAGCACGCTGCACCCCGTGACGACTACGAGCATTGTCAGCAGTAGCGCGATGCGACGCATGACTCATGCTCCCTTGTGGACTGTTCGCCAGCAGACCGTGGCGAACCGGACGTCGACCGTGCCGTCCGGTTCCGCGGGCACTGTTGATCGTTGGCGGTCGAGGAATTCCTTGCGTTCCACCGGATCCAGCGTGAGGACGCGACTGTAGGTGCCGAGCAGGGCGACCAGGTCGTCGATGTGGCGACGCCAGGTCCAGTGCAGCACACGGTATTGGGGCGTCGCGAACGGCGCTTTTGTCGCCAGGATCAGGCGACCTGGCCGGCGGTTCTCGTCGTGGGCCGACGTGACCGGCCACCAGAACCTCTCGGTCCAGTCGCTGTCGATCTGCGGCAGATTCCAAGCTGCGGCAAGGGTTCCTCCGGGGCGGAGAACCCTCGCCGCCTCGCGCGTGGCTTGCGGCTGAGCGAACCAGTGCCACGACTCGAAGGCCACCACCAGATCCGCGGCGGCGGCGTCGACCGGGATGTTCTCGGCCGTGCCGGCGAGCAGCTTCGCGTTGTCGACGGCGAAGGCCGCTCGCATGTTCGGGTCGGGCTCCACGGCCAGCGTCTCGTCAGCGAAGACAGCGAGGCGGCGCGTCTGAATACCCGTGCCCGCACCGAGTTCCACTGCCCGTCGACACGGCTGCGGCACCAGCCAGTCGAAGGCGGCGAGCGGGATCTCGGACCGGCGCCGGTGATACGCCTCGGCGATGGCTCCGAACGCGTGGGACACGGTCGCAGTGTGGCGACGACGCCGAGGGTGTGGTGACGATTCGTTGGCGTGTCACCGAAATGGTGCAGTCGGCCGGCAAGATGGTGTCGTCTGAAACTCGACACATGGTTGCCCGAGAGCGGGACTCGCGGCTTGAAACCTACATTCGGTGTGCCGCAGAGCGTGACTCGCCGGGGTTGACGTGGGTGGATATGGCGGTGATGTCGGCGGGGCCCAGTTGGCAGCAGCCGCCGACCAGGAGGGCGCCGTCACGGATCCACGTGGGGACGAGCGAGGGGTCGAACGTGGGGTTGCCGTCCCAGGAGCGGGCGACGGGATCCCAGCCCTCGCCGCTGTTGGGGTACACGACGACGGGCTTGCCGCTGACGGCGGCGGCCAGCGGAACGGCGGCCGCGGCGTCGAGCGGGTCGCAGCAGTTGACGCCGACGGCCAGAACCGAGGGCACGTCACGGACCAGGGCGAAGGCCTCGGCCAGGGGCTGGCCGGCGCGGGTGACGGAGCCGTCGATGCTGAAGGAGAGCCAGACCGGGATGTCGATGTCGGCGATGACGGTCAGCAGGGCCTCGGCCTCGTCGACATCGGGAATGGTCTCCAGGGCCAGGACATCGGGCGAGGCGGAGGCCAGCACCTCGATGCGCGGCCGGTGGAAGTCGACGAGTTCCCGGTGGGAAAGCCCGTAGCGGCCACGGTATTCGGAGCCGTCGGCGAGGACCGCGCCGTAAGGGCCGACCGAGGCGGCCACCCACAGCCGGCGATCGACGTTGGCCTGGAACGAGGCCTGTCGGGCCAGCCGGACGCTGAGGCGCAGCAGCTCGGGGGCGTCGTCGCCGAAACCGGCGTAGGAGGCCTGATAGCTGGCCGTGGTGGCGATGTCCGCGCCGGCTTCGAAATACGCCCGGTGCGCGGCGACGATGGCCGCCGGATCGTCGCGAAGCAGCCGTGCCGACCACAGCCGATCGGACAGGTCGTGGCCGGCGGCGGCGAGCTGGTTGGACAACCCGCCGTCGAGGACCAGCGGCGTGTCCAGGCGGAAAGCCATGGCTACTGGGCCGGACCCTTCGCGAGTTGCACGGTCACAGTCTGCTGGCCCTCGGCCGACAACACGCCGACCGACACCCGGTCGCCGGGGTGGAACTGGGTCAGCAGCGTCGTCAGGGTGTTCGGGGAATCGACGGCCTGGCCGTTGACGGACGTGACGACATCACCCTCGGAGATGCCGGCGGCCTGGGCCGGCGAGTTGGCGAGCAGCCCGGAGACCACCGCGCCGTTCACCGCCTGGGCCCGGCGCCCGCGGCCGGTCGCGGCCGGCGAGACCTGCACGCCGAGCAGGGCGGAGTCGCCGATGTGCACGGTCGCGCTGGACTGGTGGGCGGCGATCTGCTTCTCGATGGCCATGGCCTGGTCGATGGGGATGGCGAAGCCCTGCCCGCCCCCGGTCGGCTGCCCGCCACGGTCCATCTGGAAGCCCTGCGACGCCGCGGTGTCGACGCCGATGACCTGTCCGCCGGAGTTCACCAGCGGCCCGCCCGAGTCGCCCGGCTGCACGTTGGCGGCGACCTGGATCAGGCCCGTGAGCTGCTCCGACGTGCCGTCCTCGCTGGAGGCCGTGATCGACTGCTCCAGGCTCGTCACGGTGCCGGCAGCCACACTGGGTGCGCCGCCGACGCCGCCCGCGTTGCCGATGGCCAGGATCTGGTCGCCCTGGGCGACGCCGGCCGACGAGCCGATGGGCGCCGCGGCCAGGCCCGACGCGTTCTGGAGCTGGATGACCGCGATGTCGTGCGACCGGTCGTAGCCGACGACCGAGGCCTGGTACGTCTTGCCGTTGCCGATGTCCACCGCGCTGATGCTGGTCGCGCCGTTGATCACGTGGTTGTTGGTCAGCACCAGGCCGTTGGACGACAGCACGATGCCCGTGCCGGCCGCCTGCGCCTGCTGGAAGCCCAGCGTGGTGTTGATGTCGACCAGCGTCGGATCGATCTTGGCGGCGATCCCCTGGCCGTCCGCCGGCGTCTGCTGCTCGGTCCGGCCCGGCTGCCCCGGCAGCGTGTACTGCTCCAACGGCGAGCCCTGTGACTGTCCGTGCAACAAAGTCGGGATGTAGTTGCCGGCCGCCGCGCCCAGCGCGACCCCAGCCGCCACCGCCAGCACCACCGTCAGCGCCGTTCGCCCCGTCCGGCGCGGGGGCGGCGGGGGTGGGGGCGGGGGCGGGTAGCCGAAGTAACCGCCCTGGTCCGGCATCTGCGGGTAGCCGTACGGCTGGGTCATCGCCCTCTCCTCGACGCCGTGGCGCTTTTGCTGCTCCTCACCACTACACCTCGCGTACCTGAGGAGAGCCTGAGTGCAGGCTGTCAAGGGAGGGGTAAGAATATGCTCATGGACGACGGCGATGTGCTGGGACGGGTCAAGGCGCTGGTCGACGAGGAGCACACGCTCCGCGGCCACCACGAGCCGGACACCGCACGGTTGGCGCAGGTAGAGGCCGAGCTGGACCGCTGCTGGGACCTCCTGCGCCAGCGGCGGGCCAAGGAGGAGTTCGGCCGCAACCCCGACGAGGCCGCGGCCCGCTCGACGCGCGAGGTCGAGAACTACCGCCAGTAGCGCGGGCGTTCTCTGGACAGGCCCCGCCCCATCCGGGCGGGGTTCGTACTGGTCAGGCCGCGCCCGGGCCGGGATGCTTCGGCGATGTGCCCAGCCACGCGCGAGGTTTGGCCATCTCCCGTGTTTGCTGTGCCGGCTGCCCGCGGTCGGCAGGTGGATGCCGGTGCGCCCGTACGGGTCCAGGTCGACCAGCAAGGTCAAGGCCCAGTGCCGCAGCACCCGCCACCTCTCAGCAGCCCGGGTCAACCCGCGAAGTCGAACTACCCGCGAGCAGCCACCAGCCCCGTAGACAGACAACGTTGCCCCACCTACGACTAAGACAGCCCCCGCCCTATCCCGGGGTGGCCGCCCCAAGCCCAGCCTACCCACGCCGGCCCGAAGTAGATCTCGGACGAGGGGTGGCGCGTTGACTCATTGAAAATGCCCGGGAGGATGAGTCGTTGCCTCACGAAGGAATGCCCGCGGGCGGCGTGGCATCTCACCTTGACCAGCAGCGGTGACTCATCGTGATCGATGGGGTTGACGATGAGCGAACGCGAGGCCGTGACCAGGCAGCTGGCCCGGCGCTACCGATCAGCGTCCAAGACCGACAAAGCCAGGATCTTGGACGAATTGTGCGTGTTGACCGGCTGGCACCGCGACCACGCCCGCAAAGCCCTGCGCACCACACCCAGACCGAAACCCAGTGTTCCGCAACGAAAAACCCGCGAGCCCGTGTACAGCCCCGAGGTGATCACGGCACTACGCAAGGTCTGGGCGATCCTGGACGCGCCCTGCGGCAAACGCCTGGCCCCGTTCCTCCCCGACATCGTCGACCGCCTCCTGGCCTGCGGCGAGCTGTCGATCAGCGACGAGATCCGCTACCAGCTGGCGCGCATGTCCGCGGCCACCATCGACCGCCGCCTAGCCCCCGACCGCGCCCGCTGGCAACCCCACGGCCGCGCCCGAACCAAACCCGGCAGCCTGCTCAAATCCCAGATTCCCATCCGCACCTGGGCCGACTGGGACGAGGACCACCCCGGCTTCGTGGAGATCGACCTGGTCAGCCACGACGGCGGCAACGCCACCGGCGAACACGCCTGGACCCTGACCGTCACCGACATCGCCACCGGCTGGACCGAAAACCGCGCCGTGCGCAACAAGGCCGAGGTCTGGGTCCTAGCCGCCCTCGACCAGATCGTGGCCGGGTTCCCGTTCCCCGTGCTGGGCATCGACTCCGACAACGGCAGCGAGTTCATCAACGCCCACCTACTGACCTACTGCCGCGACCACGAGATCACCTTCACCCGAGCCCGCCCCGGCCACAAAAACGACGGCGCCCACGTCGAACAGAAGAACTGGTCAGTCGTGCGCCAGACCGTCGGCTACCACCGCCACACCGGCGAGACCCAACTCGACCTACTCAACGGCGTCTACGCCCTACTCCGCGACCAGATCAACTTCTTCACCCCGCAACAGAAACTGATCTCCAAAACCCGCCACGGCGCCACCGTCCACAAGAAACACGACACCGCCCAAACCCCCTACCAACGCACCCTGACCCACACCACCGTCGACATCGTCGACACCGACGCCCTGCGCGAGCACTACCAGCGCCTCAACCCCGCCGCCCTCCGCCGCGAGATCGTCGCACTGTGTGACGCCCTGGCCCACGAAGTCCTCGCCCCCGACCTCACCCACCTCGCCACCGCCCTCGCCCACGCGGGCATTCTTCGTGAGGCAACGACTACCCCCAAGCGGGCATCTTGACATGAGGCAACAGGGTGGCTGTGGATAAGTCGGTGCCTGTGGATGGGCGGGAAACGGCAGGTCAAAGGCGTAGAACGTCGCCAGTAGCGCCCCTATGGGGGCCGGCGCTGCGGATCCGTGCGCGTCGGCCCCCATCAGGGCGCACTGCCGGGCCTCAGGAGCGGGCGTCGCGGCCGGTGCAGGTGTAGCGGCGGTGCAGGATGCGCCGGCCGAGGGAGTCGGTGACGCGGGAGCAGCGGCAGGCGCCGATGTCGAGGCCGTCCTCGACGGGGCGGGTGCGGTAGGTGGGTCGACGGACACGCTGGTGCAGGGTGGTCATGGGCTCGGCTCCGCTCTTCCGGGGGGATGCGTATCGCGTACCCGGTGACGACCGGCGGCCAAACGCGAGGTGAACTGCGCCACCGGAACGGCGGTGCGGGCCTCACGGACGGTGCCGGTACCTGCGCCGAGCGTGGGAATGCGGTGCGGCTGCGCGTCCTCAGGAAGACATCACTACTCTCTCGGTGTGATCGTCACTCATCGCACCGCCTCCGGAGCGGTCCATGGCCGGTAACCGGTTCGGGCCGCTGGACCCGTTCTGCTTCCTGGCGGTCGTGCCGCTGGTGATCGTGGCGGTCGTGCTCGTCATCAGCGACCTGGTGGTGTTCGCGCTGGTGCCGGTGGCCATCGCCGGGCTGATCCTGCTCGGCGACTCGTGGGCCAACCGGCGACCGTCCTAGGACCTCACGCGTCGCGTCGTCGCAGCAGGTAACCGCCGACGAGCAGGGCGAGCAGCGCATACCCGCAGAACACCGCGAAACCGGCCCACGGGCCGAGGGTGGCGGCGGCGTCGGGATGGACGACCAACACCTGCTGCCCGGCGTTGCTGGGCAGGTACGGGTTGATCTTGTCGCCCCAGTCGGACGGCAGCGCCTCGCCCAACACGGGCAGGACGAGCAGCAGCCCGAACAGGGTGGCGACGGCCCCGGCGGTGCTGCGCAGCACGAAGCCGATGCCGGTGCCGACCAGCCCGACGACGGTCAGGTACAGCCCGGTCCCGACGACGCCCCGCAACACGCCGTCGGCACCGAGGCCGACGTCGAGGTGCTGGCTGGCCAGGAAGGCCTGACCGACGAAGAACGCGGCGAACGAGGCGATCTCGGTCACGACCAGGGTGATGCCGGCGAAGATGACGGCCTTGCCGACCAGCACGGGCCAGCGGCGTGGCGCGGCGGCGATGCTGGAGCGGATCATGCCGGTGGCGTACTCGCCGGTCACGACCAGCACGCCGAGCACGCCGATGACCAGCTGGGCGATGGCGTATCCCCGCAGGCTGACCTGCGCCGGGTCGATCGCCGCCTGCCGCGCGGGCGGCATGGTGGGGTACTGGTTGGCGGTCACGAGGGCGAACAGCCCGCCGAAGACGATCATGGCCAGCACCATGCCGCCGAGCGCGAAGTAGGACGAGCGCAGCGACCAGAACTTGGACCATTCCGCGCGCAGCACGCGCGGGAGGGTCACGCGCACGCTGTCGGGCAGTGCGGTGCGCGCAGCAACGGGCTTCGAGGCCACGGCGGTCATGACGCCTCCCGGTATTCGACCGCGTCCTTGGTCATGTCCATGAACGCGTCCTCAAGCGACGCGGTGACGGGCGTGAGCTCGTCGAGGGCGATGGCGTGCCGACAGGCGACCAGGCCGATGGCCGAGCTGTCCATGCCGTGCACCTGCAACACATCGGGCGCGATGAGCTCCACGGTCACACCCGGGCCGACGAGCCGCTCCCGCAGCTCCTCCGCCTCACGGGCGCGGACCCGGACGCTCGCGTCCATCATGGCGGTGAACTCGGCCATCGAGGCATTGGCGATCAACTTGCCCCGGCCGACGACGATCAGGTGGTCGGCGGTCAGCGCCATCTCGCTCATCAGGTGCGAGGAGACGAAAACCGTCCGCCCCTCGGACGCCAGCGACCGCAGCAGGTTCCGGATCCAGCGCACGCCTTCTGGATCGAGCCCGTTGACGGGTTCGTCCAGGATCAACGTCGCCGGATCGCCCAGCAGCGCGGCGGCGACGCCCAGCCGCTGCCCCATGCCCAGCGAGAAGCCGCCGACCCGCTTGCGGGCCACCTCGCGCAGACCGACCAGGTCGATGACCTCCTCGACCCGACGGCGCGGAATGCCGTGGGTCAGGGCCATCGCCAGCAGGTGGTGGTACGCGGACCGTCCGGTGTGGACGGCCTTGGCCTCCAGCAGCGCGCCGACCTCCCGCAGCGGCGCGGCGTGCTCGGCGTAGTGCCGGCCGTTCACCAGCACGTCGCCGGAGGTTGGCCGGTCCAGCCCCAGAATCATGCGCATGGTGGTGGATTTCCCGGCCCCGTTGGGGCCGAGGAAGCCGGTCACCGCGCCCGGTCGCACAGTGAACGACAGGTCGTCGACAGCGACCTTCGCCCCGTACCGTTTGGTCACACCGTTGACTTCAATCACGACCGTAGAGTGCTACGACCGTCCTGACAGCACTCTCAGAAACCCTGGCTCCACGCCGCGGCGACGGCGGCCCGCGTCTTCACGCCGAGCTTGGTGAAGATCCGGGACAGGTGCGCCTCGACGGTCTTCGGGCTCATGAACAGCTGCTCGGCGATCAGCCGGTTGGTGTGGCCGGCGGCCACGAGCTCGGCGATCTGGCGCTCACGGTCGCTCAGCTGCACCGGACCGTCCTGGCTGGGCTTGCGGGTGCGGCCGCCGACCCGGCGCTGGTGGATCTCCGCCTGCCGGAACAGCGGTTCCGCCCCGCAGGCGCCGAACAAAGCCTTGGCCCGGCCGAATTCGGCCATGGCGGCGGTGCGGTCCTCCAGCACGGAGCCGGCGAACATGTGGGCCTGGGCCTGATAGAGCCGCATGCCGGCGCCCTCGAACGCGGCG
>NZ_KK037166.1:8858466-8873405 GCF_000568255.1 Kutzneria sp. 744 | reverse complement strand
GAGGCGGCGGCGGCCTCAGCGGCGCCGGCGGAATCCCCGTTGGCCAGAAGGATTGTGGCGCGGGCCAGGGCGGCGTGGCCGCGATGGCCGTTGAGGCCGCTGACCGCGGCGGTCATTTCCGCCCGCTGTGTGGAAAGCTCGGCCGCCGCGAGATCGCCGAGCGCCAGCTCCGCGTGCACGAGCGTGCGCAGCCACGCCGCGCGGGTGGGAAACTCCAGCTGTGGCAACGTTTCGCCGCCGCCTATCTCCAGCAACGTGCTGCGGGCACCCGGCGCGTCGCCGGTGAGCAGCTTGGCCTGGGCCAGCATGCCGGCGGCGATCGTCGGGCCACGCCCGGCGGCACTGCCCATTTCGGACACTGTCTTTTCCGCTTCCCGCAAGGCAATCGCCGGCTCGCCCGTCCACAGCTGCACGGCGACGACCACACCGGCGGCCATCGTGCGGAGCTCGTCGCTGCCGACCAGCACCGCCGCCTCGAACGCCTCGTCGGCGTGCCGGGCGGCCTCGTCCAGTCGCCCGGTCCACAGGCAGGCGTAGGCCAGCCCCACGAGGATGTCGGCCAGCAGATAGCTGCGTCCGCTGACCCGGGCCAGCTCAAGGCCGCGACCGAGGTGCCGGACGGCATCGTCGTACCGTTCCAGGAAAACCTCGGTCCAGCCGGCCCGCAGGATGGATTCCAGCTGGCCCATCAGCATCTTGTCCTGGGCCCGGTCGATCATGCGCACGGCGGTGTCGAGATGGGCGGCGGCCTCGGCGGTGGAGCCGTAGAAGGTGTGGGCCAGGGCCAAAAGCGCGGTGATGGTGGACAGCAGCTCGTGCTCGTTCTCGGCCGTCGCCGACTCCAGGGCCCGCTCGCCCCAGCTCACGGCCGTGGCGAAGTGGCTGCCCCGCATGGCGCCGGCGGCGACCTCCAGCTCCAGCGCCGCCTTGCCCTTGCCGGTGCCCAATTCGCTGAGCAGCAACCGTTTCACGCCGGTCGGGCTGCCCAGTAGGCGCTCGACCATGGCCAACGTGGTGACGGCTTCCAACCGCTGTTCGCTCGGGCCGGCGGGTAGTCGTCCCAGCACCTCGTGCAGGATCTCGCGACTCTCGTTGAGCTGGCCGGCGACGGCGAGCGTGTGGGCCAGCCGCATGGACAGCTCCGGCTGGTCGACGGCCCGATCTCCCAGCAGCCGCAACGCTTCCCGTAACCAGTGCGCGGCACGGGCCGGGGCCAGCGAGGTGGCCTGATCCGCCGCCTTGACCAGCACCTCCACCGCCCGCGTGTCCCCGATCGTCGCCGAACGTTCGAGGTGGATCGCCTGCACGGCAAGGGAAGCGCCGCGTTCGGCGAGCAGGCCGGCGGCCCGTCCGTGCGCGCCGATGCGCCAGCCGGCGCCGGCGCTGCCGTACACGACGGAGCGCAGCAGCGGGTGCCGGAACTGGAATCGCTGCCCGGCAAAGGACTGCCGGATCAGGTCACGGGCGATCAGCTCGTCCAGGGCGTCCAGCGTGGCGATCTCGCCGGTCTGCGCGACGGCCGCGATCAGCCCGGCCTCGAACTCCTCCCCCAGCACCGCGGCGGCCTGGGCGACCAGCCGGACCGGGGCCGCGAGATAGGCGAGTTCACCGATGAGAACGGCACGGACCGTGTCCGGCAGCTCCTCACTGGCCCCGGGATCCAGCCGCAGCAGGGCATCGAGGTAGAACGGGTTGCCGCCGCTGGCCAGGAACAGCTCGGCCCGGCGGGCCTCCGACACGGATTCTCCGCACATCGCGGCCGCATCTGCGGGCGTCAACGGGCCGACGTCGATACGCCGCCACCAGTCCTCCCGGCCCAGCGCGGAGAACGCCGTGGCCAGGCGGTCCGGCAATTGCCGGGGCCGATAGGCCATCGCGAGCACCGCGGGGCCCTCGGGCGGGTGCCGCAGGACGTGCTCGATCAGCTCCACGCTGGCCTCGTCGGCCCAGTGCACGTCGTCCAGCACGAGCACCGTGCCCGGCAGCAGCGACCGCGCCGAGCGGTACAGCGCGGCACGGCCGTCCGGGGTGTCCACGCTGGTCAGCAGGTCCGTCCAGGCGTCGCCGAAGGCGTCGGAGAACATCGCGAACGGCAGCCGCTCGAACTCGGTCGCCTTGCCGGCGGCGACCGGACGGCGGCGCGTCGAGGCGGCCGCGCGCAGCTCGGCCAGCAGGGCCGTCTTGCCCATTCCGGGCTCGCCCACCAGTTCCACGACCCGGAAATTGTCGGCGTCAAGAGCGCGCGCCAGCTCCCCGAGCTGCGCTTGTCGACCCACTACACCGAATGCCACCGTCCGCACCCCATCGCGACACATGTAGGGAAATGCCGGATGTTAGCGGAAACGGGGGATCGACATGGTTGTCGTGTCGCTGTCGCGGCCGAACACGCCCGCTGATCGCGTCACGGAAATGTCTCGGACAAAGATCAAGCAACAAGGAGAAATGGACTCGTGAGCACGCCCCAGGCCATGCTGCCGGCAGTTCGGCGCCCCGGCACGATCATGGCCGCGCTGATCGCCACCCTCGTCTCGGCAGCAGCCGGCGTCGCCGCCGCGATCACGGTGTTCGCCGGCGGCACGAACATGGTGAAGTCGCTGCTGGAGGACCCGGCGGTGCAGGCCCGGCTCGGCCTGTCCGACGACCTGTTGAAGACGGCGCAGGACCTCGGCGGGGACCTGTACCAGCAGGTGCTCGACCAGGCCTACGCCACGCTGTCGGCGCGGGCGGTCTTCGGCGCCGTGCTGGCCGTGCTGCTGCTGGTGTTCGCGGTGCTCGCGCTCGGCGCGGCGCTGTGGGCCCGCATCCTGATCACGGTGGTCGGCCTGGTCGCCGTCAGCCTGCAACTGCTGGTGGTCACCGACGTGGCAACCAGCTCGATGAAGCTGTTCGGGCTGCTGGTGGTTGCCAGCACGGTGGTCGCGATCGTGCTGTGGTGGCTGCCGGCCAACGGCCGGTATGCCAAAGCCGCGGCAAGGCTCCCCCACGCCTGAAGGCGGGGGGACGCTGAGCCCGCGGGTGAAGCGGGGCCGACGTCCGCGGCCCCGCCTCAACGCGTGCTCAGTTCTTGCTGACGAACGTCGCCGCGGCCTTGCGGCCGGCGGTGACGGTCGCGTTGTGGTCCTCGATCTTGCCGGACTTCGAGCCCGGGAACACGATGTACGTCACCGGGTCGGCGGTGCCGCCGTTGCTGGGATCGGGGTTGATGCCCAGCGCCTGCGCCGTCGCGTAGGACGCCTCGCCGATGATGTTGTTCGGGCCCTCGTCGCCGAAGACCGCGTACTCCACCTGTCCCTTGTAGACCACGGCCAGGATGTCGCCGCCCTTGATGCCGTTGCTGGCGTACTTGAACCGGCTGCTGGGCAGCGGGATCACCACGTACGGCGTCTTGGCGGCGTTCATCGGCTTGCCGTCGGACTGGTGGAACGAGGTGTCGTTCTGGTAGCAGCAGTCGGTGTTCTCGTTGCACTGGGTGGTGCGCTGGCCGTCGCAGTCGATGTTCATGCCGGACGTCCAGAAGAAGGCGCCGGTGGCGCCGCAGATGTTGACCTTCTTGTTGGCCTGGGTGTTCGTGTACGTGCCCTTGCTGACGACCTTGCAGTTGGCGGTCTTCGCCAACAGCTCGGCCGCCGTCGGGCTGCCGCCGTCGGCCTTCGGCGCCGCCTGGGTGGCGGCCGGGGCCTGGGTCGCGGCCTGAGCGGTCAGCTGAGCAGGGACGAGCACCACGGCGGCAGCGATCAGGGCTGCCAGCGCGTACTTCAACTTCGCCATGCGATTCCTCCGCAATATGGCTCTAGACCACTTTGCGGCGGCGGATGGTCAACGTTGTACGGCATTCAAAGCTGAGCCGTCAACGTGTGTCAGGCGGGCAGCCGGTCCAGGAAGGCCCGCTGTCCCTTGACCAACTTGACGCGGGCGTCGTCGACGGTGAACCAGGCGACGCGGTCCACTTCCGGAAACTGCCTGGTCTTGCCGGACCTGGGCGGCCATTCCAGGTCGAAGGTGCCGGGCACGACCGCGTCCGGGTCAAGATCGCCTTCGACCGCCCACAAGGTCACGGTCTTGCCGGACTGCTTGACGTCGCCCAGCGGCAGCAGCTCCCCGTCCGGCGCCGGCAGCCCCAGCTCCTCCCGGAACTCGCGGCGGGCGGCGGCCAGCGGGTCCTCGCCGTCCTCGATCAGGCCCTTGGGCACGGACCAGGCGCCGTCGTCCTTGCGGGCCCAGAACGGGCCGCCCATGTGGCCGATCAGCACCTCCGTCCGGCCGTCGACCTTTCGGAACACCAGGATCCCAGCGCTGCGCATGCGGCCAGTATCTCGTGACGACGAAGTGACGGCCCGCCGATACCCTCCGGGTCACCAACCCGGAGGGGAGCACCATGTCTCGACGGCCCGTCCTCGTCGCGCTGGCGGTTGTCGCTGTGACCGTCGGCCTCGCGCCGGAAGCCGCCGCATCGCCGATCGGCCACCACCAGCCGACCGCGGAGATCTTCGCGACCAACAACACCGCCACCATCACGGATCCGAACGACCCTCGGTTGAAGGACCGTCTGGCCGCCTTCGGCGCTCAGGTGCGGGGCATCATCGCGACCAACGGCTCATGGCCCGGTTGCAGCACCCTGCTCGACGGCGTCTTCTGGTCCGACGACCTGAAGACCGCCACCTACGAGCGGTCCCGCGAGTTCGATGTGGACCACGTCAGCGCCGGCGGCCTGCACCACATCGCGTCCGTGATCCGCAAGCAGTACCAGCAGGAGTCGGTGCTCACGTTCCAGTACCTCCCGCAGCCCGGCGCCGACTCGGTCGAGGTCGAGGTGCCCGGCGTCACCGTGCAGCAGCTGTTCAACGGCCTGGCCGCAGACCCGGTGCTGCGCGACGAGCTCGGCGGTGGGTCCGTGACGGCCGACGGCGGGCGGCTGGCCCTGATCGCCGACAAGTCGGAGCTGGCCTCGATCCGCAAGTTCGTGGGCGTGCTGGGCGCGAACTGGTCGAAGGCCACGGTCGCGTACGGGCACCTGGAGTTCGTCGCGGACTGACAGCCGCACGATGCCGTAACCGAGCAGCGCGATCACCAGCACCGCTGCCATGAGCTCCACCGCACCACCCCCTGGCGCGGCGCCGGCGGTCCCCCCGAAGGACCTACCGGCGCCGCCGCCACCAGGTGTAGACCCGATGCGATGTTCGGTGTCGCCGATCGCTGTCGAACAATCGGAGTCCTAACAATGTCAACGCTGTGACGTGCGGAAACGCGCCCGGTAGGCGGTCGGCGGACCGACAGCGTGCGCAGGAACAGCCGCCGCAGCGTCTCCGCCGAGCCCAGCCCGACCCGCCGGGCGATGAGATCCACGGGGTCGGTGCCGCTCTCCAGCAGCGCGCGGGCCGCCTCCACCCGGACGGTGTCGACGTATTCGGCCGGCGTGCGGCCGATCTCCGCCGTGAACAGGCGGGCCAGGTGCCGGCCGCTCATGTTGACGCCGGCCGCGAGCTCCGGGAGCCGGTGCGAGGCCGAGGGGTCGGAAGATCGCGTCCATCACCTGCCGGACGACGGCTGCGCGGGTTGCGGGGCCGAGGCGAGCGCTGAACTGGGACTGGCCGCCCGGCCGGGCCATGAACACCACCAGCGGCGGGCGACGGCTCGGGCCAGGTCGGCGCCGTGGTCGTCCTCGATCAGCGCCACCGTCAGGTCGATGCCGGCGGTGATGCCCGCGGAGGTGACGATGTTGCCGTCGCGGACGAACAGCGGATCCGGCTCCACGATGATCTTCGGATAGCGGCGTTCCAGGTCCTCGGCCAGCTGCCAGTGCGTGGCCGCCCGCCGCCCGTCGAGCAGGCCCGACTCGGCCAGCGGGAAGGCCCCCGCGCACACGCCGGCCACTCGTTTCGATCGTTGGGCCAGCGTTCGCACGGCGTCGACCAGGGCTCGGTCGGAGACCGCCCGCTGCCAGTCCGGCCGCCCCGGCACGATCATCGTGCCGATGTGCGCGGGCACCTCGTCGAAGGTGGTGTCGGCGGCGATCCGCACCCCGGCCGAGGTCGTGACCGGCTTGCCATCGGCCGAGGCGATGACCACCTGATAGTCGGCGCCCTGCTCGTTCGCGCTGGTCAGCGCGTCGACGGGGCCGGCGACGTCCAGCAGTTGCACGCCGTCGAAGGCCAGCACGACCACCAGGTGGCGGCTCATTCCGGCCAGTCCGAGTTCAGGATCGTCTCGACGAAGTCGCCGCGCCGGAAGCCCGGCACGTAGTGGGCCAGGACGTCCGCCTTGACGTTGCCGAAGGTGGTGTCCGGCTTGGGCGCGATGCCGTCGGTGAAGGACTGGAGGATGCGCCGCTTGAAAAGTCGGGGCGGGGGTGCAGGGCCACGACCTCGGCCCGCTGCTCGGGGCTGATGTCGTGGTAGCCGATGGAGGGAGCAGTCGTACTCGACGCCCGCCGTCAGCAGCGCGATCTCGGGCTCCATGAACTCCGGGATGCCCGGGGTGGTGTGCAGGGCGATGGCCGTCCACACGCGACGGACGCTGTCCTCGGCGACGTCGTGGCCACGCAGGAAGTCCCTCGCCGCCACCGCGCCGTCCACCTCGAACCGGCGGCCGCTGGCGTGATGCGCCTCGCCGAGGCCGATGTCGTGGAACATGGCCGCGACGTACAGCAGCTCGGGGTCCCAGCTCAGGTCCCGGTTGCGGCCCTGCAGGCTCGCCCAGTGGTAGACCCGGCGGGAGTGGTCGTACACGAGATCGGTGGTCTGGTCGCGGACGAGTTCCGTGGCCTCGCGGGCGATTTTCGTGTCGGGGATCTGGATCGTGGTCATGACTACGATCCTCGTATCCGGACATCGCTTCGGCCCACGTCCATCAGGCCACCATACCCACGTATCAGGACAGGCGCCGCTGCCACCAGCGGCGCTTCCTGTCCTCGGTGACGACGGGCGGCTGTATCGGTTTCGCGTGGGCTGCCCGCCATTGCTCGACGGCCTCGTCGGCGTCGACCGGGCCGACCTTCACGTGCGGGCCGGACGGCGAACGCAGCCAGGCCACGATCCGCTTGTTCAACTCCGACACATGCTCGCGTACCTGCCGCTCGGACGTCAGGTCCTCGATCACGCCCGGCAGGCGCTCGATCTCCTTGCGCAGCTGGAGCGACTCCGGCAGCAACGCGCCCCCGACGCCGCCCTCCCGTGCGACATAGCTGCGCGCCCACCAGTCCGGGTCGCGCAGCTCGCCGCGGTCGGGCAAGGGTTTCCCCCTGCCCGGCAGGTCGTCGAACTCCCCCCGCTGCTCCCCCTCACGGATCTGCTTGTCCAGCCACGTCTCGAAGCTCATGCCGGCCGGCTTGCGTTCCGTCACAAGGCCGATTCTACTGGATTTTGCCCGAGAACGAGGCGGAGCTGCGGCAGGTGCCGGAGGTCGCGGACTGGCAGTTCACGGTGATCACCAGGTGCTGTCCCGGCAGGATGCGCCAGGTCTGGCCGACGTGGTAGTCGAAGGCGCGGAAGTTGCCCAGGCCGAACTCGGCCAGCACCTGGTTGTCCCGCTGGATGCGGATGATGCCGTTGTCGCCGTACGGGTTCTGCAGCAGGAAGTCGGTCACCACAAGGACCTTGTCGGCCGGCGGCGGCACCTCCATGCCGAACTTCTTGAAGTTGTTGGCATCCGCGGTCACCGCGGCGTTGGCGACGATGCGGAAGTCCGTCGCCGTGCCGGGGACGTCGGTGGCGCCCGTGCCGCCCGCACCGGTGCCGGCGCCCGGCTTCGGGGCGTTGCCGCCGCCGGCCGCCTGCTGCGCCTGCGCGGCCTGCTGCTGCGCGGACTCGGCCTGCTGCTGCGCGCGGTCGGCGATGGAGATGACCGGGGTCACCTGCTCCTGCGCCGCCTGCTTGGCCGTCGACTGCACCTCCGGCTTGACGATCGTGAACCACAGCACAACGGCCAGGATCAGCAGCGCGATCAGCGCCGCCAGCGCCGGCAGCAGCCACTTGGGCAGCAGCTGGTTCTGGATGAACGTGCCGTCGGCTGAGACCGGGTCGCCGCCCGTGGTCAGCACCGTGGTCTGGAACTGGTGCTTGTGCTCGACCCCGCGCAGGTAGCGCTTGTGCGGCCTGGCCGTGAACGGGACGAACGCGGCCGTGCCCGGGTCGACGGTCAACGTCGGCTGGCGGAAGCGGAAGGACAGCCGCTCCTCGGTGTCGGTGGCGATGAGCTCCACCTCGGCCGGGGCGTTGCCCAGGTTGTCGATGACCAGCTCGTGCCGGCCGTTCATGCGGCCGTGCGAGGTGCGCGGCGTGACCTCGGCCCGCAGCTCCATGAACGCCGCGACGGTGATGACACCCTCGTCGACGACCGAGCCCTCCGGGTCCTCCCGGGACTTGACGCGGACGCCGAAACGGCGTCTGCCCGGCGCGCGCGTCGGCGCTGCGCGGCGGGGCGAAGGTCAGCGCCACGGTGCCCACGTCGCCGGGCATCAGGTTCACGACGCGAGGCTCGGCGGTCGCCCACTTCTGCGCGTCGCCGATGACGTCCACGGCGAACTGGTCCACGATGCTGCCGGTGTTGCGGATCTGCACGACACAGTGGGCCTGTTCGCCGGGAGCGACGGCCAGGCTCGGCTGTTCGAGCGACGTGATGGCACCCATGGCGGAAAGTGTCGTGCCCTGGCACGATCTGAGGCAGCGACGTTCGGGAGCCGCAGGGGGCGACACGGGTCGCACCAAAGGGCGAGCAGCGGCGACCGGAAGGTCGCCTGTTCAACGGCAGCGGCCGCGGCCGGCCGTGCCCTAGCTTCTGGCCCATGAGCTTGCATGTCCGCGGGCCCCTGCTCGCCCTCCTGGCGGCGGTCGGTCTCCTCCTGGCGACGACCGTCCTGCTGGTGGTCGGCCAGGGGCCGGCCGCGGTCGCGGCGGTGTCGCCGGGAACGACCGTACGCGCCTCCGTGCAGAACAACGGATCCCAGGCGAGCAGCGGCGGTTCATGGTCGACAGTGTCGGCCGACGGCCGCTACGTGGCCTTCGCCAGCCGCGGGCTGGTCCCCTCGAACTCCGAAGGCAGCCACCTGGACGTGTACGTGCGGGATCTGGTCGCCGGCACCACCACGTTGATCAGCACCGGCCCGGACATCATCGTCCACGCGGCGCCCGATGCCCTCAGCGACAGCAACGGCGACAGCTACGAGCCGTCCATCTCCGCCGACGGCCGCTACATCGCCTTCACCACCCAGGCCAGCAACATCAGCGGCGCTGCCGAGGGCGGCGGGCACGCGATCGTGGTGTGCGACCGGGATCCCGGCAACAGCGGCAAGTTCCAGAGCCCGTGCGCCTTCACCACCGTCAGCGTGCTGCCGCCGGAGACCGGGACGCACGGCGAGTCCCTGAACGCCCACTCCCCGCGACTGTCCGGCGACGGCTCCCGTCTCGCGTGGATCGAGGGCTCCGGCTGTTACACGGAGGCGGTCGGGCAGGAAACCCTTCTCGTCACCACGTTGCACAAGTCCGCCACCGGCTCGCTGTCCGCGCCCGCGCGGACGGACTCCATCGCGCAGAACATGCCCCTGCCCGATTCCCGCACCGAGGACTTCTGCGACCCCGCGCTGTCGGCCGACGGCAACCACCTCGTGGCGTCCGTGAAGTACATGTCCACCCAGACCGACGGCGACTTCTACGCCATCGTCAGCAATGACCTGCGCACCAACAAGATCACGCGTCTTGACGTCACCACCGCCGGCGACCCGCTGAACTCCCGGGCCCAGTACTTCGAGCCCACGGTCAGCGCCGACGGCCGGCACGTCGCCTTCACCAGCATCACCGACGGCGACACCTCCGCCCGTGTGCACCTCGTCGACCGTGCCGCCGGTCCGGGCGCGGTCGTCAAGACTTCCGTGGTGTCCAAGGACTTCGCCGGCAATGAGCACGACGGAAAATACCCCGCGCTGTCCGCCGACGGCCACTACCTGGCGTTCGTCACCGACGCCCCCGAGATCACCGAGAGCACCGGGCCCAGCGTCGACTTCAACTGCTTCCACCCGAACATCCTCTCCCTGCGCAAGAACGCCGTCCTCCAGTCCTCGTCCGCCCCCGAGCCCGGCATCCAGGCGTGCCAGGTCGTGGTCGTCAACCTGCTGACCGCCCAGCACCCCGAGCTCGCCTCGGCCAACCTGAAGTCCGCTCCCGGCGACCGGGACAGCCTGTTCCCCGTCATGCCCGCCGACGGCGGCTCCGTCGTCTTCGACTCCGACGCCGACGACCTGGTGGCCGGTGACACCAACCGCACCACCGACTCCATCGTGCGGACCTTCCAGGCCGGCGTGATCGCCGACCCCGTCGACTTCGGCTCCGTGACCGTCGGCCAGACCGCCGAGCGAACGGCCACCATCCACCACACCGGCTTCGGCCCCCTCGGCTTCGACCAGGTCGCCACCACCGGCGCCGGCTTCTCCGTCGGCGGCCAGACCTGCACCAACGCGCCCTTGAACGGCACCGACACCTGCCTGGTGACCGTGAAGTTCTCCCCCACCGACACCACCGCCCGTACCGGCGTCTTGTCCCTGCGGGCCAAGGGCTCCGGCAAGATTTTCACCGTTGACCTTCGCGGCGTCGGCACCCAGGTCGCTTTGAAGCCCCCGCAGTTCTCCGCCGGCCCCGACCCGCTGGACTTCGGGCAGCAGCTGCCGTTGGCCAAGAACGTGATCAAGCTCGTCACGGTCGTGAACAACGGGGAGTCACCTCTTGTCGTGAGTGGGGTTTCCATCACCGCGGGTCAGCAGGCCGGTGACTTCACTGTTTCGGCGAACGGATGCACCACCGTCCAGGCTGGACAGACGTGCACCGTCACCGTGAAGTACAGCCCCACCGGCCGCGCCGCCTTCGCCACCACACCCGACCAGCGCACCGCCGTCCTCCGCTTCGAGGACAACGCCGCCGGCTCGCCGCACCTGTTGGCGTTGAGCGGATCCGTGACCATTCCCACCATCAAGCTCAGCCCCACCGTCGGTCCTCCCGGCTCCGTGATCACCGTGACCGGCACCGGCTTCGCCGCGTCGAGCGCCGTTCTCGTGCACTACATGAACGGCTTTCCCGAGTCCGCCACGGTCAATTCGGATGCGAACGGTGGGTTCAGCACCCCGTTGTTGGTGTTCCCGTTGAGTGAGCTCGGGCCTCGGACCGTGCAGGCCTCGGTGAACGGGTCCACGCCCGCCGTTGCCGGGACAGCGGAGCTGCTGGTGAGTCCTGGGAGTTTGACCGCGCCGGAGTACGACTCCCGGCACTGAGGTTGTTTGGGTGAGGGGCCTTCGCGGCGATGCCGTGGAGGCCCTTTGCTTTTGGTGGTGCGTGGTGAGCATTGGGCACCTCCCCCGCGGCTCGCCCTTCACCGGTAGACGTCATTCCGGTCACCAGCGTCACTACCGGGTTCGCCCGCCCCGTGACCGTCCCGGGGTCAGTGGCTCCGCCCACCCATACCCTGACCTCGCGGTCATCAGACGCACGGGGCACTCGTCCCCGCCTGCCCCTGCACCAACCCGCAGGCCAGCTCGCCGTTGCGTCAAGCGTCCGCACCACGCGGTAGACAGCCCGTCGGCGCGATTTGAGCGGTGCGCGAGTGAGGCGACGCGGCGTCGGCATGTTGTGCGGTTGCGTTTTACAGACGGCTTCGGAGAGGCCGATGGTTTGCGGGCGGGTCGAGGTGAGCGGGCCGCCGTGAGGGAAGCGATTTCCTGAAGGGAAATTCAGGCTTCCACGATCGCGTATGCGTTGGCACGCAAGGGAAGTCGATCTCCAGGAGGCAGTAGGATGGAGGCATGACAGGCACTCCGGATTCACCGGCCGGCGCTGAGATGTGGCAGCGGGGTGAGAGGGCGCTGTGGGGAGTGCTGACGGAGGGGACGGAGCGGCGCTGGGCGGTGTACGTCGAGCAGCTTGAGGCGCTGGCGGAGCTGTGGGGCCAGACGACGATGGACAAGGACGACCGCCGGTCGATGGTGGCGGATCTGATGGTTCAGCTGAGGCTCAAGCGGGGGCCGGCGCGGGAGATGCTCAGGCATGCGGAGCTGTTGCGCAGCGCGGTGATTCGCGAAGCGGCGCATTCTGGAGTACTGAGTGTCGAGCACCTGAACGTCATCGATGCCACGTTCAAAGAGGCGCCGGTGGCGGAACGGGACAAGGTCGAGGCCACGCTGGTGGAGAACGCGGCGACGTTCCACGGGCAGAAGTTCGAAGTGCTCGCGCTGCGGATCCTGCAGAACCTCGACCAGGATGCCACCGCCCGACTCTGCTGTCTTAATCATAGCCGGTAAACGCGCGGTTCGGGCGGCCACAATCGCACGACTGGGAAATACCGTGAGACGCGGCTAGTCATTAGCGGGGCGTTAGCCACGGTACAACGTTTTGTCTCTCTATGTAACCCGTTCAACAGATCTGTGTGTGAGTTAGTATACGACTACCATCTAAGTGCGCAGTTCTCCTCCCTCGGCTTCTACTATTGACTATGTACCCCGTGCAATGTTTGTAGATCGAGGACAACGCTTTGCAGCTAAGATGACGAGAAAGACTAGCCCAATCAGGAGGGGCATGGTAGCCGACGACGGGCCAAGACCCGCGCACCACGGCCGAACGGCAGGGGGACGCGCTCGCGGAGCTCATCGAACTGGCCTCCATGAGCGAAGACCTGCCGGAAGAAGGCGGAGAGCGGCCGCACCTGGCCCTGACCATGTCCCTCAGGGACTTCGCGGAGCAGAAGGGCCTGGCCGAGGTCGAAGGCAAGGGGCCGATGAACGCGGCCTCCGCCCTCCGGATCGCCTGCGACAGCACGGTCATGCGGGCGGTGCTGAAAGCCGACTCCGAAGTCCTGGACATCGGCAGGCTCACCCGGACGATCCCCAAACAGATCCGCCGGGCGCTGATAATTCGAGACCGAGGGTGTGCCTTCCCGGGCTGCTGTCGGAGACCGAGGCAATGCCACGGACACCACGTGCAGCACTGGGCACAAGGCGGAAGGACGAGCCTGGACAACCTGGTGCTGTTGTGTGGGGAGCACCATCGCCTGATGCACCACGGGCATTGGACGGTCGCGATCAAGAACCGCATGCCGGTGTTCGACGGTGGATGGGCGGAAGCCGGCTAGAGCGCGGGAGCACAAGGCACACAAGGCGGGCACGGTCGGAAGAAAGTCACCCCGGGACGAGCGGGTTCGGGGCGACCTGGCTCGGAAGAATGGGGCACCCGCACCGGGCCGGCAGGAAAGGCACGCCCGCGACGATGATTGGCCGACGGAGCACGTCGCCCCGAGCCGGGTCGGGTGGTCAGCAGCAAACCGCCCCGGGCCGGTGGGCCCGGGGCGGCGTGGAGCGGGCGGTCAGCTGCGCTGGAAGAGCTCGATCTCGCTGATGGCTACGTCGGTGCCGTGCAGGGACTGGTAGGTGGCCATCACGTGCAGCTCGACGCTGGTGATGTTGTGGCCGTTCTGGAGGGTCAGCTCCTGGGGATCGGGCTGGTCCTTGAGCTGGAGGTCCTCGGCCTTGCCGGTGGAGTAGACCAGGTGCAGGCGCTCGACGCGGAAGGTCTGGTCGAACTTGTCGTTGTCGCCGTTCTGGATGATGGCCTTGTCGATGTTCACGGGACGGTCGAAGGTGAACACGAGGGTGGCCTCGCCCTTGTTGGTGGGGGCGGCCCAGAAGGTGTTGCTGACGCTGTCGGCGGCCTGGTCGGCGGGGTGGGTGGGCTCCTCGAAGGTGGCGGTGACCTTGGTCGGGTGCACAGGGGCGTAGGTCATGTCGAGGGCGGACTGGGCATCCTGCTGCCACGAAGCGACCCGGTCGTTGACCCACGTGCGGACGGCGGGCAGGGAGCCGTAGGCGATACCGCCGAGCACGAGGACGACGGCGACCAAGGCCCGGATGGTCTTGAAGGCAGCGCTGAAGGCCCGGCTGGACGCGGTGCGCTTCGCCTTGCGGTCCTTGGCGGTGCGCTCCAGGGCCTTGCGGACCTTGGTGCGGCGCCTGGGCAGGATCTTGCGCCACCACGGCGTCTTGACGACCTCGGCGGTCAGCAGGCTGGCGCCGCAACGACTGCAGAACTTTCGGGTGTCGGGATTGCCCTCGCCGCAGTCGCCGCAGATGAGGTCGCCGGGCTGCAAACGGCGCGTCGGCGGCTTCTTGACGACAGCGGTGACCCGCTTCTGCTCACGCTCGGGGAGAACGGACAGCGTGTCGGGCTTGGGCGGGGTGGCGGTGGTCGACTGAAGCGGGACGACCAGGGCGGACTCGATCGGGGGCTGGACCGGTGTGTGCGTTTGAGGGGTCGGAAGCTCCAGGGAAGGCTCGGGCGCGGCGAAAGAGCCGGCGGCGGGCGGGAAAGCGCCGGAGGTGCTGGAGGCCGCAGGGCCGACCGGAGCGAAGGTGCCGCCGCCGTTGGCGGTGGGACTGGAAACGCCAGCGGGCGAGCCGAACGGGCCGGGCGCGGTGGACGGCTCGGGCAGCGTGAGTGGGCCCGAGGCGGTGGAGGGCGGACCGACGGGGGCGGACCCGGCAAACGTGCCAGTGGCCGCGCCGACGGGAGCGGGTGAGCCGACAGCTCCGGCTGAAGGGCCGGCGGGCATGCCGGGGTCAACCGTCCCAGCCGGAGAACCGGCGAACGCGGCAGCGCCGGCCAACGAACCGGTAGCTGCGGCAGGACCGCCCGTCCCAGCCGAAGGACCAGCATGCGCGGCAGGACCGACTGCGCCGGCCGGAGGACCGGCGTAGGCGGCAGGACCAACCGTGCCGGATGCAGCACCGAAGGGCGTGCCAGCGCCAACTGCGCCAGCGGGCGGGCCGGGAGGACCAGCGGGCCGCGGCGGGCCCACGGCGCCGGCGGGCGGACCGACAGTGCCGGCAGCAGACGGTCCGGCCGGGCCAGCAGGCGGCCCAGGAGGACCCGCAGGCGGACCGGGAGGACCGGCGGGAGCGCCGACCGTGCCGGCGG
>NZ_KK037166.1:8816205-8858366 GCF_000568255.1 Kutzneria sp. 744 | reverse complement strand
CCCGGGGGACGCGGAGGACCGCCGATGCCGGGAGGGCCGGGGGGACGAGGGCCGCCCATGGGGCCGCTCGAAGGCGGGAGGGGGTCCCGCTCGCCGACGTCCATGTACACGATGGACTGGATGCGCGACAGCAGCGAGCGCTTGGCGGGGGCGGGCTCCTCGGGCTCGGGCTCGACGACGGGCGGGGGCTTGGGGGTTATCTTCTCCCCGGTCCACTCCAGGAACTCGCCGCAGGACCCGCAGAACGAGTCGGCGTCCTTGTTGTGGAAACCGCAGCTCCGGCAGACGATCACGACGCAACCACCTCCACCCTGTGCACGACGTGCGCCGGCTTGGCGGCGGACACGACGGCGTCGACGGCACTGACGGACACGGACGACGGGTCGGCGACGGAGACCCGGACGGCCAGGCGGGGCTGGTCCTGGCCGGGGAACTCGGCGCCGGGGGCCATGGACCAGGCGACGCCGCCGCTGTCGGCGACACGGACGCGGCCACCGGTGAGGACCTCGAGATTGTCCTGAAGCCCGGACACGGTGCCACGCATGCGATACATCTGAGCGGCCTGGGCGATGGCGGCGCGCTGCCGCTCGACGGGCCAGCTCTCGTCCAGCTCCAGACCGACCCACCCGGCCAGCCAGGCCAGGAAGTCCTCGGGGGCCAACGCCGGATCCAAATAGGACGACAGATTATCCAAAGTGGACAGAACCGGGGCCAGGACGTCGTCGAAGCCGGCGACGAAACGAACGGTGAAGGGGTCTTCCTGGAAGATGCCGGGAAGCATCGCCGACAGCGGAACGGCGGTCGGCAGCCCGGGCACGGTGCCACGCATCAGTGCTGCTCCACTCTCACCTGGTGCTCATAGGAAAAGGCGAGGCTGCACGGGTCGAGCTCGATGCGCTGGCTCTCCCCCTCACGCACGCCGGTCACGGGGTTGGCCCCGAACAGGCGCACGTCCTCGACCATGTCGACGCCGCGAACCCGTTGCAGCAGACCGAAGATCTCACCGGAGGCGACGGGGCGGCCGAAGGGCCAGCCGGCGCCGTCGGGACCACCGCTGATGGGATTCAAGTAAGCGTACAGAGCAGCCAAGGCGTCGGTGCGGATGCGGGCAACATCGGTACGGGGACGAGCGACCAGGCGAGTGACGACGGTGATGCCACGGTAGCGCGGGGGCTCGACCAGGACACGGGTGCCGATGAGGCGCACCTGGTCGAGGTGGTCGGCGATCCGGCGGAGCATGGCTTCCTCGGGTACCAACTCCCCCAGCTTGATCCCGCCGTCCTCGGACGCGGCCGGCACGACCAACACCCGAACGGCCCCGGCCTGCACGTCGTCCTCGCCGGCGGTGACGCAGCGGACCCGGGCCAGCTCGGGGGCGATCTCCCGGACGATGGCCTCATAGTCCTCGGCGGTGACGGCACGGCTCCTGGTACGTAACAGGATCGGCCCGCGGGCCTTGGCCTCGTCGATGGTCTCGGCGTCCACGCCGCCCTTGGCGAAGTCGAGGTTCTCCACCCGGTCCACGAAAGGAATCGACGACTTCAGGGTACGGATGGTGCCGCGGCCGACGTTTCCGTGGCGGCCGCCGCCGGTGGCGTAGCGGCGAATCCGCACGGTCTCGCCGGCCGGAGGCACGGCGCCGTGCTGGCGGACGCTGCCGTCGACGTCACGAACAGCGGGGCCGAAGGTGACGGTGCCGGCGACCTCGTCGAGCACGTAGTGCTGATCGGAAGCGCCGCTCCAGGCGAAACCGCTGACCGGACGCCATTCCTGCCAGCCATCGTCGGAGCTGACCTCCACGGTAGGCGTGGCGACGCCGCCGAGCAGCGGGGCCCGTGACACACGGAACTGTTGCCCGGAAACGCCTTCGGTCATGCCCAGCAGCTCGACGTCGACGATCTCGGCGTGGATGGCCTCCACGGTGCCGCCTACGGTCGAGGCGGACAGACCCATGATCACCGGAGAGTCGCTGTAGGTCGGGAACTCGTCGGGAACGGCGATCACCCGAGCCCGTAACCAACCTGCCCGCTGTCCAACCAGGACCGACGCCTCATGGGTGTCCGGCACGTGCACGAGCACACCGCCGGCCTTGTTCAACGCGGCGGTGCCGTCGCTGCTGACCAGGCACTCGGTCCAGCCGTTGCCGGTCCACGCCTCCCATACCAGCGGCGGCTGATCGGGATGAACACCGACACCCTCGACGTGGCAGTCGAAGTCCAACCGCACGACGCACGAAGGCACCGGATCAGTGAGGCCGACCAGCAGCACGTCATCCACCTGAGGCGCGGGGCTGAAGGACCCGAAGTGTCGGCCCAGCTTGAGTTCCTCGGTCCGATCGACCGGGGAGTCGTCCGAAGTGGACTGGGTGGCGACCTGGCTCAGGGCGCAGGGCACGATCTGGAGATCACGCCGGGTGCTGAACAGGATCGACTCCTCCAGGTCGGTGCGAGGCGTCGCGACGCTGGTCCCCATGGCGACGCCGACCGAGGTGATCGCGGGCGCCGACAGCCAGAAGGTGACCGGGACCTCGGCCGGGGTGGCGGGAATCAGCCGCAGGCCGATCATGTCCAGGAACTTGACGTACAGCCGGTCCGGCACCTGGTTGAGGCGGAACAGCAGCTGGTCGGTCATGTACGCGAAGGTCTCGATCAGCGTCACACCGGGGTCGGACACGTTGTGGTCCGTCCACTCCGGACAGCGGCGCATGACCATGCGCTTGGCGTCGTCCACCAGGTCCTGGAACCGGCGGTCGTCGAGGTTGGGCACCGGCAGCGCCATCAGTAGTCACTCCCGTCCTCGGGGATGGTGTAGAACGGGAACACCAGGTTGCGGCGGTCGTTGGTGTGCTTGACGCGGTAGCTGATGTCGATGTACAGCACGCTGCGGTCGTCGCGGTCCGGCCGCACGTCGACGAGTTCGATGTCGACCCGGGCCTCCCAGCGCAGCAGCGCGTTGCGGACCTCCTCGGCCAGCTCGGCCGCGGTGGCGGCGTCGGCCGGCCGGAACACGAAGTCCCGCAGCCGGCTGCCGAACGCGGGCCGCATCGGCCGCTCGCCGGGATAGGTGGCCAGGATCAGCCGCATGGCCTGCTCCAGCTCCACCTCGCGGCGGACCAGCTCGATGCCGCCGCGCGGCGACACGTTGAGCGGGAACGCCCACCCGGCGCCGACGAAGTCCTGTGACACCACTGCCTCTTCTCAGTTCAGCTTGATCATCTGGCCCGACACCTCGACCAGGGCCGGGCTGGAGATCTTCACGCCGGCCTGGCCGGACAGCTCCAGCTGCCCGTCGCTGGTGAGCTTGAGCCCGCCGGCGCCGGCCTTGATCTCGATCTTCCCGGCGCCGGAGCAGTCGATGGTCAGCGTGCCGGCCGGGGTGCGGCTGGCCGGCGGGGCCGGCTTGCACGTCAACGTCACGGTGCCGCCGACCTGGTCGATGGCCAGCCCCAGGTTGCCGTCGCCGGTGCCGAGCGTGATCGACGACGTGGTCGGCGGGGCGGCCCCGGGCGGCCCGGGCGGCAGCTCGTCCTGCAACTGCAAGCCGTTGCCAGCCGGCGAGGTGATGCCCCGCTTGACCACCGCCCCGGAGCCGTTGACCGCGGAGCTCAGCGGCTCGTAGGAGGAGTTGTCGTTGGTCAGCCCGCCGATCACGTACGGCCGCCGCGGGTCGCCGAACTCGAAGCCCAGCAACACTTCGTCGCCGACCTCGGGCACGAACACCAGCCCGCTGCGGCGGCCGGCCCCGAGCTGCACGACCCGGGCCCAGTCGGACTCGTAGTTGGGCGACAGCCACGGCAGCGCTACCTTCACCTTGCCCTTGCTGTCCGGGTCCTTCGAGTTCGTCACGACCCCGCACACCAGGCCGGACATGCCCGAATGTGCCTGCCCGGAGCCGGAAGCGAGCTTGAACAGCGACCGATCCTGCCGCCCGCTGACGTAGAAGCGGGTGTGGTAGCCGTTCTCCGACGGGTCGAAGACGTGCTTGGCGTTGGTGACGGTCCAGCTGCCGGCGAACTGCTTGGGCACGCTGGCCACGGTCACCTTCACCCCGGCCTGGATGCGCGGGTCGCCGACGGCGGTTCCCTCGGCCTCGGCGAACGTGCTGGAGATGTGGTCGGCCAAGCCCTTCGCGGCCTCCTCGGCCGCCGAGTCGGCGTCCGATCCGGTCGCAAGTGGACGGTCCACGACCACGTAGGCGGTGTTGGACGGCGAAGAGCCGAAGTCGATGCGGGGCAGGCCCGGGATCGGCGGCAGCGCCGGGAGATGCGGCAGGGGCGGCATCAAGCCGTCGGTGAAGGAGTTGGCCAGGTCGGCCGGCGCCTCGCCGTCGATCGTGGCGGTGCCAGTAGAGGCCGACGCGGAGCCCACGGCCACCCGCGCCGACTTGGCGTCCCACACGCGGACCTCCACGTCCGGTGTGAGGTTGGCGGCGGAGATCCGGGGCAGGAAGGTGATCAGGTTGTCCTTGAACGTCAAGGTCGGACCACCCCCGATGCCGACCGCTGCGGCCAGCGTGTCGAGCAGGCCACCGCCGCTGGGCTGGCCGGATGCCTTGCGGAAGAAGAACTCCCCGCCCACGACGCCGGTCTCGAAGCCGATCTCCCGGGCCCGCGCGACCAGGAAGTCCCAGTCGGTCTGGGCGACCTGGGCGATATGCGTGTGGGTGGTGCTGGACTCGTCGACCGTGCCGACGTCGAGGCCGGCGTGGTTGGCCACCTGCCGCGCGATGTCGGAGTCCTTCATGTTGAGGAAGGTCCGGGTGCGCCGGGCCCGCTGGAGCCGGTGCGCCTTCTCGTAGCCGCGGATCACGGTGTATATAAGGGATTCCGCGCAGATCGCCTCGATCGCCGTGACCTCGCCCTTGAGCAGCGACGTGGTGCTGGTGCTGGTGGCGTCGCCGGCGAGGATCTCCACGGCGGTGCCGATGGACAGCCCCGCGTCGTCGGTGACGGTGCCGGACTCGTCGATGAAGGTCAGCTCGAACATGTCCGGCAGGTGCAGGTGCGTGTCCACGACGGCACGCACCAGCTTGCTCTGCACCAAGGGGGACAACGGCATCCCCATCACGGCACCGATCTTGATCGTGGGCCAGACGATCGCGGTGGCCTGGCCGTTGAGGCCGCCGGGCATCATCGCGGGCTCCCGGCCGTCAGCTCGTCGCCGTTGGGCAGGTAGATGGTGCTGCCGGGGCGCAGGCGGGTCGGGTCGTCGATGCCGTTGACCTCGGCGATCCGCCGCCACAGCGCGGGCGTGCCGTAGTTGGCGGTGGCGATGGACTGCAGGGTCTCGCCCTGGCCGACGGTGTGCGTGCGCCGCCCCGGCTGGCCGCCCGAGGTGGGGTTCATCGGCAGGCTGCCGAGCAGGCTCGGCACCTCGCGGAAGGTCAGGTTCAGCATGGCGCGGATCGGGATGCCGGCCGAGGTGAACCGCTCGTAGCTGATCTTGCAGTTGGTCATCCGCACGCTGTACATGAAGCCGATCATCGGCGGACCCCACTGGAAGGTCAGCACCGGCGGCTCGGTGGTGAGGTTGGCGCCGGCCAGCGCGGCGACCATGCCGACCAGGTTCAGCGCGCTGCCCGGGGCCATCCAGCCCAGCAGGGTGTCGCAGCGCATCTTGGTGGTCAGGCCCTCCAGCTTGACCTCGGAGATGGTGATCTCGGAGTTGCGCACGTTCTGCGTGACCATGGCGTTGCTGCTGCCGTTGGTCGCGGTCGGCGTGGACCGGTTGCCGTACGAGCCCTGCCGGGACATCTCGATCTTCTTGGGGTTGAAGTCGAACGGCACGATGCCGAAGTTGGCCGGGTCGGTGCAGCGCAGCATGGCCGGCACGCGCGCGCCGGCCAGCGCCGCCGCGCCGATGGCGACGCCGGCCGCCATGTCGACGGCGCCCGCGGCGCCGCCGAGCGCTCCCAACGCCCCGGTCATAGGAACCCCTCATGCACGAGTTGCAGGCTTTCGATGGCCACGCCGAGGGTTCGGGCGTCCAGCTCGGGGCCGTCCCACTTGCTCGGGTAGACGTTGCGCAGCGACCAGCTGGCCACCTTCTGCGCCTTGGAGTCGAACAGCGTGATCTGCGCGGTGCCCCCGCCGCCGCTGGAGTCGGCGTTCACCCAGCTCTGCGCCTTGCCGCTGAGCCACGCCTGCACGCGCGGCGTGTCCTGCGCGTTCATGGCCCGCTGCAAGGTGATCGGCGGGTACTCGATCTGCCCGGGCAGGTAGGTCGGGTGCTGGTAGTTGCCGCCCTCGTACCAGACCTCGGGCTTGAAGTCGACGCTCAGGCCCGAGCATCGCGCCCAGCCGCCGAGGTCGACGCCGTCGACCGTGACGTGGAAGCGGGTGACCAGGCCGAGCATCGCGGCCGCGTTCATCGGCATGCGGCTCAGCCCCCGTAGCTGACGTCGTCGTCGAGGAAGCCCTCGTGCACCAGCTCCAGCGTCTCGATGGCCACGTTGCTGCCGCCGGCCTCGAAGTTGGCGATGGCCCACTTGGCCGGCATGGCGTTCTTCAGGTGCCAGTCCAGGACCTTCTTGGTCGACGAGTCGTAGAGGGTGACCTGGATCTCCTGGTTGGCCTGGTTGTGGAAGGAGGTCTTGCTCAGCCAGTCCTTGACCTTCTCGGAGTCGCCCTGCGAGGCGGCCCGGGACAGCCGGACGTGGCTGTACTTGGTGTTGCCCGGGAAGAACCAGCGCTGGTTGCCGCCGTCGCCGGCCCGGTAGTCGGCCACGTCCCAGGTGACGTCCAGGCCCTCGGCCTTGGTCCAGCTGCCCAGGTCGTGGTCGCCCGGCGTCACCTTGACGGTGAACCGGTTCGCGAGACCGATGACCGACTGGTCGTTGAGTGGCATGACTTCTCCCCTATCGGTAGTCGGTCAACTGGCCGGCGCGTTCCCGGTCGACCAGCAGCTCCAGGCGCAGCCGGCTGCGCAGGCGGCTGTAGAGCCGGGCGGACAGCTCCTCCAGGTCGAGATCGTTGATGTCGACGTGGTGGTGGGCCGGCGCGGCGGTGGTGCTGGCCCCGGTGGTCGCCGCGTGCTCGGCGCCGTGCTGGGCGGTCGGCGACGAGGAGCCTTGGGATTGGCTCTGGGCCTGGGTTTGCGGCGTCTGGGACTGCTGGTCGTGGTGCGGGGTGTCGCGATGCAGGTGGTGTCCGTTGCGGCTGAGCCGGCCGAGGACCGCCGCCTCCAGGTAGCCCGAGGTCGGGTCGGGCTGCTCCTGGTCCTGCTGCTGTTGCTGCGTGCCCTGAGCAGTGCCCTGGGCCGTGCCCTGCGACGACTGCGGCTGAACCGTTGCCGCGGTGGTCTGCGACAACGGTCCTTGCTGCGTCTGGGTTGTCTGGGTCGTGCCCGGCGGGGTCGGTGGCGCGTGCCGGGCGGCCGAGGGTCGCAACCGCGACAACACCGCCGCTTCGAGGTAGCCGGCGGTCGGATCGGGTTGGTCCTGTTGTTGCTGTTGCTGGGTTTGTTGTTGCGTCTGTTGCTGTTGCTGTTGGGTGGGCAGGCCGAGGGCGCGGCGTTGTTCCGCGGTGAGCGACGGGTTCTGCCATTCCTGTTGCACGACGCGACGAGCGGTGTCGGTGGCCACGCGGTCGACCTCCTCGCGCACGCGGGCGTCGATCACCTGCTGGTGTTCCGACGACGACGGGGTGGAGGTCGAGGTGGCGGGGGTCGAGATCGGGTCGAGCTGGGTGTGCGACTCGGCGGCGTAGCCCGGCAGCACCGTGACCCGCGGCGAGTGGATCAGCGGCCGCGGGGGCGTGGCGGAGGACTCGCCGGCGTAGAAGTGTTCGACAGCAACGGCTTCGGCCTCCAAGGCCTGGCCGTGGTCGGACGACGGCGACGGCAGCCCCAACCCGAGGGTGCGCTGCTGGACGGCGTGCACAAGCTCGTGAGCGATGAGGCCACGGGCCCTGGGGGACGTCACCGGGCCGGCCTCGTCGGGCAGATGCACCTGGCCGCCGCGGGTGAACGCCCGCGCGCCACGGGATCGGGCCTCGTCCGACACGGCCTTTCCGCGCACGACAGGCACATCGGCCACGTCGACGTTGTGGGTCTGCCGCATCGAGGCGGCCAGATCGGTCGGCACCGACTCGTGAATCAGCGGTGCCGGCTCTTCGGCGAGCGGCGGCGAGACGGGGGTGACGACCGGCAGCGCAGGCAACACGGGCAGGGCAACGGCTGGGGCAGGCTCCTCAGGAGCCGGCTCTTCCTCAGCGGACGGCTGCTGGGGAATCGGCGCGCCCAGCCCGAGACGACGGCTCTGCGCCAGGTTGGCCCGCCGCTCCGGCCGCGGCCGCACCACCGGGGCGGGCGGCGGCGGGGCCGGCGTGTCCATGATCGGCAGGGGCAACGGCAGCGGCAGGTCCGGGAGGCCCGGCTCCTCGTTCTGCGGCATCGCCCAGGGCGGCGGGCTGTAGCGCAGCCACGCCGGGGCCCGGTGCGGAACCCTGGCCTCGCGGGGCTCCTCGACGTGCTGTTCGTCCACATAGGTCAGTGGCTCGGGCTCCGGGGCCGACGGCAACACCACTGCGCGGCGACGCGGCGGCCGGTGCACGACATCCGTTGCGGCGCGGTCGAACTGCACCGGCTTGATCACGGAAGCGATGCCCTGCACCGAACCGCGCAGCACCGGCTCGCTGGTCGGCAGCGGCTCGCGCCGGCCGGGCAGCGGCGGCAGCACCGGGGCGGGGCCGATCACCAGCGGCGCCTTGGCGCCGAAGGTGCCGGGAAGAGGGGGCAGCGCAGTCCACTCGCGCGCCTGCGGGCGTTCCACCGTGACCGACTCGGCAACTGCCGGGTCGGCGTCAGCGGTCCGCTTGCGGAACGGCCAGCGCATCTGCCCCTCCCCTTCCCCTACATCTCGTTCTGATCCGACAGCTGGGTGTGGATCTTGCCTATCTCGCTGATCATCCGCTCCCGCACCGGGTGTTCCAGGTCGAGGATCGACTCGAAGGTCCAGTGCAGGTAGTAGGCCACGTACGCGACTTCCTCCCAGATCCGGTCAGCCGCGCACGTCAGGATCCCCCCGGCGCATCACCGGCGATGTCGACCCCGAAGTCCTTGCCGCAGTGCGGGCAGCTGACGGCGACCTCGGTGTGGCCGTCCTGGTTGATCCGCCGGTACAGGTCCTGAAGGAACGCCAGGTCCGAGGCGAACAGGTTCTCGATGACGAACGTGTCCACTGCGGACAGATCGCCGAGCTCGGTGACCGTGCGCTCCAGCAGCAACACCGTGAGGTACGCGGGATTCTGCTTGGCGCGCTGGTCGGCCTGCGTGGTGATCTCGTCCCGGGCGGTGGCCAGGCGCATGACCCCGTTGCGGTGCAGCCGGCCGTTCTCATCCACATAGCCGCGGGGCAGCGAGAACGGGTACTCGGTGCGGAGGGTCTCCTGCACGGCAGTCACGGCGCCACCCGCTGGATGTGCTCGCAGACCAGCGTCACCGTCTCCATCAGCACCTCGCTGGCGCCGGCCTTCAGGCCGCCGATCTCCAGCTTGGACGGCCACGCGTGCTCAAGGTGGTAGCGGGCCACCGGCTTGCCGTCGGTGGAGTACATCACCAGCGAGCAGCTCTTGCGGGCGGCCACGATGTCGCCGTTGAGCACGGCCTCGTGCCACGCCCACAGCTCCATGCTGGCGTTCTTGCCCCGCTTGAGCACCAGCGTCGGCGGCTTGACCTTGCCGGGCAGCTTCTTGAGCACCACCGACTTGTCGGTGGACTCCATCAGCTCGACCGCCTCGACCTCGGTGGTGATGCCGAGCAGCTCCGCGAACGAGGCGATCTCGTAGCCGTCGATGGTGATGGAGAAGCGGGCCGCGGTGAGCGCGTCGCTCGGCTGGTTGGGACCGAGTCCGGAAGGCATCGTCGTGTCTCCTTTGTGGACAGTATGCGGGGACTACTCTTCGAGCGAAGCGCCCTCGGAGAACTGGGAGATGCGGAACACCACGAACTCGGCCGGCTTGACCGGGGCGATGCCCAGCTCCACGGTGAGGATGCCGGCGTCGCGGTTCTCCGGCGGGTTGTTCTCCTCGTCGCACTTGACGAAGAACGCCTCGGCCGGGGTGCGGCCGAACAGCGCCCCGTCCCGCCACACCCGGCGCAGGAACATGGTGATGGTGCGCTTGACCGAGTCCCACAGCTTCGGGTCGTTGGGCTCGAACACGACCCAGTTGGTGCCCTGGAGGATCGACTTCTCCACGTAGTTGAACAGCCGCCGCACGTTGAGGTAGCGCCACTCCGGGTCGCTGGACAGCGTGCGCGCGCCCCAGACCCGGATGCCCTGCCCGGGGAAGGAGCGGATGCAGTTGACCGACACCGGGTTGAGCGTGTCGTGCTCGCCCTTGGTGATGTTGAGCTCCAGCGTCACCGCGCCGCGCACGACCTCGTTGGCCGGGGCCTTGTGCACGCCGCGGGTGCTGTCATTGCGGGCCCAGATGCCGGCCATGTGGCCGCTCGGCGGCACGAAGACCTGCTTGCCGGCCACCGGGTCGGCGACCTTGACCCACGGCCAGTACATGGCGGCGTACTTGGAGTCGTAGCCGGTGAAGTCCATCCGCCATTCCTTGACGCGCTGGGCGTTGAGGCCGGGCGGGGTGTCCAGGATGGCCACGCGGTCGGACATCAGCTCGCAGTGGGCGATCATGGCCAGCTGCACGGCCTTGACGTCGTCCAGCGAGATCTTGCCGTGCTGGTAGGCGGCCATCAGGTCGGGCACGGCCAGCATGGTGACGTTGTCGATGGCCTCCAGGCCGCCGAAACCGGTGCGGTCGGCCGAGTTGCCGACGTAGTCGCCGGCGGAGACGACCTCGGCCCCGCCCGCGGGCAGGGCGACCTCGCCGATCTGCGGCACGGCGACCACGCGGCCGCCCTTGGTGTCCTCGACGGTGATCAGCTCGGACTGGGCCCGCACGACCGTGACGACGTTGTTGGCGCCGCGCTTGGTGGTGACGTTGTCGAAGGTCTCGACCGGCTGGCCGGCCCGCTTGACCACGAGCTTGAAGGTGTCGTCGGTGGGCTCGCCGGCCGGCTGCACCTCGACGCTGATGCCGGACTCGGCACGCTTGGCCGAGACGGTCAGCGCGGCGCGGCCGTCCACCGAGGACGGCAGCTCGGCCACCGGCGCCGCCCCGTCGCCGCCGGACGCCCCGCCGACGCGCACCACGTACGCGGTGCCGCCGCCGTTGAGGAAGTAGCCGTAGACGGCGTGCGCGAGGTAGTAGCCGTCGACGAAGTCGCCGAAGGCGCGCTTGAACTGGGTCCAGCTGGTGACCAGGACCGGCTCGTTGACCGGCCCCTGCTCGGCGAATCCGACGAAGGCGGCGACCGCGGTCCCGACGGCCTCGATCGGCCGCGAGCCCGATGAGACTTCCTCCATGTACACGCCGGGCGCGAGGTAGCTGCTTGGCATCGGGCCCTCCCTGACAGACACTTGCGACCACGTCATCCTGTCCAATCAGGGGGACAGGAGGGCAGCGGCTGCGGGGCGGGACGAAGGGCGGGCAGGTCTGCCCCTAGGGGCGAGACCGATGGGTCCGAAAGGACGCCTGTCCGCCACTGCGGCCGCCGGTGTCCGACACGGACACTCGATGCTGTGATCCCAGGAGTTGACCAGTCGCTGCGCGACCTGCTGCGGAAGCGGCTGCCGGACGGTACCGCCGTTCTGCTGGCCGCGCCCGACGACAGGCAGCCGGCCGTCTCCCTCACCCTGTTCGGGCTGCGGGACGACACCGGCGGCCGGTCGGCCGGCTGGGACGACGTGCGGGGCGCGGACGGCACGCTGCTCGGTCGGCGCGCGCCGACCCGCCGCTACCAACTGTCCTATGTGGTCCAGGCCCACGCCGCGGATCCCGAGGCCGAGCACGAACTGTTGGGGCAGGCCCTGATCGCCCTGACCGACGAGGACACCGGGCTGGACCTCAAGCTGGGCCAGGCCATGCCGTGCGAGCTGGGTTTCCCGCCGGTGGCGTCGTTCGTGCTGACGGTCAACGCGCTGCACACGCCGGCGCTCGACACCGAGCTGGCCAAGCCGGCCGAGGCGGTGCACCTGGGCGTGGCCAACACCGTGCGGCCGCTGCCGACCGCGTCGAACGGCAAGAAGCAGTGGTCCCGCAAGCGGATCGAGGAGACGTCATGAGCTTCGGGGCCAAGCAGGGGGACCAGGTCGTCGGCACGGACGTGCACATCGTGATGATCCCGTCGCCCGGCGGCCCGGTGCCGACGCCGCTGCCGAGCCCGTTCGCCGGCAAGATCACCGGCGGCTGCAGCACCAACGTGACGATCGGCGGCATGCCGGCGGCGACCGTGGGCAGCACGGCCACCAACTCGCCGCCGCACGTGCCGCAGGGCGGCCCTTTCCAGGTGCCGCCGACCAATCAGGGCACCGTCACCCAGGGCAGCTCCTCGGTGATGATCAACAACAAGCCGGCCGCCCGCGTCGGGGACCCGGTGACCACCTGCAACGACCCAGCGCCGTCGCCGACGAGCTCCATCGTCGGCGCGGGCACCGTGATGATCGGCGGTTAGACATGACAGAACCGTGGGAGCCGTTCAGCCACAGCGAGACCGTCGGCATGGTCTACCAGCACGACAACACCAGCTGCTGGGCCGCGGGCATCGCGATGCTGGTCGGCTCCGACCTGGACAGCGTGCTCGGCGAGAACCGGGACGTGGCCATGACCTGGGACCACATCGAGCCGATCGCCATCCAGTGGGGCGTGCGCGAGGTCTACCCGGCCTGCGGCTGGCCCTCGTACTGGGTGACCGAGCTGTCCGACCACGGTCCACTGTGGATCGTTATCAAGCAGGGCATGACCGGCCACGTCAGCCACGCCGTCGTCCTGTACGGCATCTACTCGGACGGCACGACGGCCGGCACCTGGATGTACTACAACGACCCGATCCACGGCCCGCAGCAGCTGGACTACGAGACGTTCGAGCGCTCGTTCGAGCTGGGTGCGAACTCGCGCGCCAACATCTTCGCGACCCGGTAGGAGACAACCATGACCGACACCACACCCCAGGTCAGCCAGAGCGACTTCGAACAGGCGCTCCAGGCCGACGAAGGCAGCTTCGCCGTGTACAACGCCAGCGACCAGCTGGCCGGCACCGGCCCGGGCGAGGAGACCATCGGCGGCGACAGCGCCGTCGACACCATCGTCAACGTCGGCAAGACCGTGATCGACCTGCTGCACAACTCGGCCAGCATCAACGCCACCGAGTACGCCAACGCCGTGCCGGCCGGGGTCGACCCGATGACGCTGACCGGCTGGGCCTCCGAGCCGGGCAACATCAGCCGGCACTACAAGGCGTCCAGCGAGTGGTGGCGGGTGTGGCAGGCCGACTACGACTTCCAGGTCGGCGTGTCCTACTACTACGGCGCCAGCCACAACGGCGTCGGCCGCTACCTCGACTACGTGGCGCCGTGGATCTCGGTCAGCTACCTGCCGCCCGACTTCTCCGTCGACGTGCGGGTGATCGTGCCCAACCACGCGATGAACCGCGGCGACGCCAACTCGGGGCCGATCGCCGCCCTGCCGATCCAGCTCAGCGTGACGCTCAACGGGTTCTTCTCGCACCTGGTGAGCTGGAGCCAGCACTACAACGCCGAGGTCGTGGGGACCGGCGCCGGGTACTGGCACTGACCCGGAACACGCTTCGAGGGGCGGCCGTCCGCGCCGCCCCTCGAAGTGTGCAAAACCCTGATCAGATAAGGCCTTCACGCAGCGCGTAGGCCACGGCGTGCGGGCGGTTGCGCAGGTGGAAGCGGTTGGTGATGTCGTGCATGATCGCCTTCACGGTGCGCTGCGAGTAGCACAGCTGCTCGGCGATCTCCTTGGTGGAGAAGCCTTCCGCGACCAGCCGCAGCACCTCGATCTCCCGGGCGGAGGTGCCGCCCAGGTGCAGGCCGCGCGGCTCCAGCACGTTGCGCTGCAGGCGGGCGACCCGGTCCAGCAGCCGGCCCAGCCGGTCGGGCGGCAGCGCGCCGTCGCCGGTGGCCACGGCTGGGCCAGCCGCACCAAACTGGTGGGCCCAGAACATGGTACCAGAGAATCTCTGTGACTCCCCCGGACATCCCGACAACTCAAAGAGGCGTGTCTGTTTTTACAGCCTCGGGGTGATCGATCGGGCACATCTAGTGTACAGAGATAAGCGGAAATGCTACTCCTTACGCTGTTAAGAAAGTGGTGCCTCCAAGCTCGATTTCGGCGAGTAAGGGCAAGCAGACCCCGTTCTCGACCGCGGTGAGGATCTCGTTGTCGTCGATCTGCCCCGCGATCAGCGCGACCTTGCTGTGGCCGCCGCACTGCAGCGTGCGCAGCAGCTTGACGGCCTGGTCGTCGAGCCGGTCGGCGACCACGAACACCACCGCCGATCTCGCCTCCGCGCTGTCCTCGTCGACCAGCCAGACCTCCGGCCGGGTGCGCAGCGTTACGGCGACCCCGCCCTGCAGGATCGGGTCCGTGGCCCGCACGAGCACCGGGACCCGGGTCAGCGTCGTTGCCGCCGTGTCAAGTTCCATATCGCCTGTCTCCTTCGGCTGTGGAGTGCGGACGCTCACAGGAGTGGGCTTCCGTTGCTGGGAGACCTGGGGAGATCGAGGAACAACAACTTTTTCCCAGAAAATTTCTGCGACTTCTCTGCGTCACGAGATGACGGGCCAAGTTGCACTCACGGTGATGCTCTGGCCGCCGGTGGCGGTGAAGGTCAGCGTGGACCCGCCGGAGCTGTCGAATGCCGTCTGCGCCACGGTGACGGTCACCGACCCGTTCGTCGCAAGGGTTCCGCCGCCGGGCGAGACCGTGACATGGGGGTTGGAGCTGCTGACGCTCCATGTGAGCGGTCCCCCCTTCGAGGTGATGGTGACGGAGGCCTTGCCCGAGTCGAGTCGGATCTCGCGTGGCGTGACGTTGAGTGCGCCCCGGGGGACGCTGCTCGACGACGTCGGCGGGGTTGTCGTGGTCGTGGTTGTCGTCGTGGTGCTGGTTGTCGTCCTGGTTGTTGTCGCACCGGTCGTGGTGACGCCCCTGGGCGGCGCGGCCGTTCGCGACGTGGTGGTCGCGGTGGTCGTCGGGTCCTCGGTCGTCGTGACGGTGGTGCTCGTCTCCCCGGTCGTGGTGAAGGGCGGCGGAGCCGACCCGGGATCGCTGGTGGCCAGCGGGGGCGGCAGCGCCTCTTTCTGGTCGGCCTGGATCGGCGCCAGGAAGGCGTAGGCGGCGAGCACGGCGATGCCCGTGCTGACCGCGGCGATGGTGACCCACGGCGGCCGACGCCAGAGCTCGTTGCCCACCGGGAACCCGTTGCGCCGGAACGTTCCGGCTCGGTCGGCCAGGTCGCGCCGGTAGCTGACCAGCTCGGGGTTCTCGATGTCCTGTGTGGTCCCTTCGAGGAGCTCGGCCCCGGCCACCAGCAACGGGATCAGCGTGAGCAGCTGCTTGGCGTTGACCCGGCGCTTCTTGTTCTCGCCGCAGGTCTCGCAGTTCTCGATGTGCCGGGCGATTCGCTTGCGCAGCAACGGAGTCAGCTGGCCGTCCCAGCCATGCAGCATGTCGTCCAGCACCGCGCAGGCCTCCCGGCCGGTGCGGGCGACGATCAGCGCGGCCAGCGACTTCTCGAACTGCTGCCGGGCCCGGGACAGCAGCGCGTTGGCGTGGTTGCCGGAGACACCCAGCGCCAAGGCCAGCTCGGGGCCGGACAGGCCGTGCGAGCCGGCGAGCTGGAGCACCTCGCGCTCGCTGGGGTTGAGCCCCTCGACGGCGTCGCGGACCAGCCGGCGCGTCTCGTCCAGGCGCAGCCCGGTGTCCACGTCCTCGACGGGCTCCGGCACGTCGCCGGCTTCCTCCAGCGCGACCAGCCGGCGGAGGCTGCGCCGGCGGCGGTGGCACTCGTTGCGGGCGATCGCGTACAGCCAGGGGCGCAGCCGCTCCGGGTCGCGCAGCTGCGACGCGCGTTCGGCGGCGACGATGAGGGTGTCGTGCAGGACGTCGGCGGCCGCGTCCCGATCCTGCAACTGAGCGACACAATAGGTGTAGAGGGGGTCGGCGTACCGCTGGTAGAGCTCGGCCCACCCCTGCCGGTCACCTTCGACGATGGCGCCGACAAGCTGCGCGTCCTGCACAATCTAGAACCGTAGGGGCGAAACGCGTGATTGACGATCAGCCGGGCGGCCCCATCGAATGCGGCCGAATCGCCGTTAGGGAAATCCCTATACAAGTGTTCAAGGGTCTCCGCTGAGCGACAGACCTGTTGACAGTGCCCATGCCGCGCGTCCCGCGCGGGGCGAGGCCGCTCGAACCCGACGCCTTCGCTTGCCGGATTTCGCCCGCCGCATCGGCTCCGGTGGTGGCTTGCGTCGAGTGGCGGCGATCGAAATCCGCCAACCACTCCAGGCGCCGGCGCGGCCTCGCGAAAGCTACCCAACGACTACGCGGTGACGAGGCCGGTGCGCCAGGCCCACGCGGCAATCTCCACCCGATTTCGGGCACCGATCTTGTGCTGCACGGAGGCCAGGTGGGTCTTCACCGTGGACAGGGACAGGAACAGCGCCCCGGCGATCTCCGTGTTGGTCAGGCCCCTGGCCACCTCCCTGACCACGTCCTGCTCCCGTTGGGTCAGCAGGTCCAGCTCAACGCTGGGCCCGGTTTCCGCCGTCGGACGGGTGAAGTGCTCAAGCATCCGCAGGGTGATTTCCGGGGAGATCAGGGCGTTGCCGGCGGCCGCCGCCCGCACCGCCTCCACCAGCAGCGCCGGCCCGGCGTCCTTGAGCAGGAAGCCGCAGGCCCCGTTCTCCAGCGCCGCGTAGACGTACTCGTCGAGGTCGAAGGTTGTCACCACAACTACTTTGACCGCCTCGGCCACCCCGCGGCCGGCCAGCTGCCGGGTGACCTCCAGGCCGTCGATGCCGGGCATGCGGATGTCCACCAGGCACACGTCCGGCCGCAGCTCGCGGGCCTTGGCCACCGCCGTGATGCCGTCCGGCACGTCGGCGACCACCTCGATGTCCGGCTGGTTCTCCAGGATCATCCGGAACCCCACCCGGACCATCTCCTGGTCGTCGGCGATCAACACCCGGACCTTGGTCACTTCTTCTCCTTCAGCGGCAGCTCGGCCAGCACCTGCCAGCCGCCGTCCACCTCGCCCGCCGAGAACAGGCCGCCCAGCAGCTCCACCCGTTCCCGCATGCCGATCAGACCGTATCCACCCGACCCGCCGACCGGCACGACGCGTCCCCCCTTGCCGTCGTCTCGCACCACCAGTCTCAACGCCTCGGGTGTACTGGTGAGTTCAACTGCCACCTCGGTGGGCTCGTTGGCGTGCTTGTGCACGTTGGTGAGCGACTCCTGGACCAGCCGCAGCACCGACCGGCCGACCTCCTGCGGCACGGTGTCCGGCAGCTCTATCAGCAGCCGGGCCGGGATCCCGGCCTGTCGGGCTCGCTCCACGGCGGCCCGCACGTCGGCGTGCAGGTCGGTGGTCGCGGTGTAGAGGGACTCACTTTCCCGCAGCGTGCCGACCAGCCGGCGCATGGCCGTCAGGGCGTCGGTGCCGGAGTTGACGATGCCGGGCAGCAGCCGGTGCGCGGCCAGCGGGTCGTTGTCGGACACGGCCATCGCGGCCTGGGCCTGCACCACCATGCCGGTCACGTGGTGGGCGACGACGTCGTGCAGCTCGCGGGCCAGTTCCACCCGCTCGGCCCGCTGCGCGTCGGTGACGGCGGCGGTCAGCTCGCGCTGGCGCATGCCGGCCCGGGCCCGCAGGTAGATGCCGACCAGCACGAAGATGGCCACGACCGCCACGAACAGCGCCATGTCGAGCTGGTTGGCCCGCGAGTACAGGCTGATGTCCCCGCGGAAGACCAGCGCGAACACCGTGGCCAGGGCGAGCAGGCCGAGTTCGATCACCACGGCGCCGGGCTCGGCGACAAAAACCACCGTGATGACGATGCACAGCAGGGCCAGCGTCTCCACCGGCGTGAGCGGGCCCAGCAGCGCCGTGTCGTCGGCGCGGAGCAGCCGCAGCACGACGGTGGTGACGCCGATGTCGATCGAGGCGATGACCACGGCCAGCACGGGGCGCTTGGCGCAGATCACCGCGGCCACCACGATCGGCAGCACCAGGACCTGGACGAGCAGGTGGCTGCGCGAGCCGTAGACCAGGATCGGCGCCGTCAGGAACACCCACACCGCGCCCAGTCCCAGCGCGATGAACAGCGGCACGCGCAGCGCAGTCAGCAGTCGGTCCACGAAGGACACAGTACGGCCGGACACCGGCTCACTGCCTCGGCCGACCGGCTCGGCGCGGCATCGGTCATTCGGCCGATGGACACCCGAGGTTGCGTGCTGCTCGGCCGAGGTGGCCGGGGGCCGCGCTGCGGCACCGTCTCATCCCGACGAGTTGAGGATCGATCGGGAGGCGACGGTGACACCGGTGCTCACAGGGCGGGGCCTGACCAAGAGCTACGGCGGTGTGCACGCGCTGGACGGCGTGGACATCGCGATCCAGGGCGGCGAGGTGCTGGCCGTGGTCGGGCCGTCCGGCTCCGGCAAGACCAGCCTGCTGCACGTGCTGTCCGGCATTCTGCGGCCCGACGGCGGCGATGTGTTCCTGGACGGGCAGTCCGTGGGCACGCTGTCGGAGTCGGCGCGCAGCGAGCTGCGGCGGACCGCGTTCGGTTTCGTGTTCCAGTCCGGGATGCTGGTGGCCGAGCTGACCGCCGAGGAGAACGCGGCGCTGCCGCTGCTGCTGGCCGGTATGCCGCGCCACCAGGCGGTTTCCACCGCTCGGGAGTGGCTGCACAAGCTGGGGCTGGACGGGTTGGCCCAGCGGCGGCCGGGCGAGATGTCCGGCGGTCAGGCACAGCGGGTGGCCATCGCGCGGGCGCTGGCCCACCGGCCTCGGGTGATCTTCGCCGACGAGCCGACCGGGGCCCTGGACACCCGCACCGGCCAGGACATGATGTCCGCCCTGCTGACTTCGGCCGCCGAGTCCGGCGCCGCCGTCGTCGTCGTCACGCACGACGCCGCCATTGCCGCTCGGGCCCGGCGTGTTGTCGAGCTGAGCGACGGCCGCATCTTGCAGGAGGTCTACTCGTGAGCGAGCTTGCGAGCGAACCATTCAACACTGCAGTGTGGACGCTCGCGTTGCCGACGAAGGAGGCAGCGTGAGTGTGCTGCGTATCGCGCTCGCTGTGCTGCGTAACGACTCTCGCAGCCGGGTAAGCGCAATCCTGATCTCCGTGGGCGTGGCCATCGGGGTGTCCCTGGTGCTGTGGCTGGCGTCGGCGCCGCACGCGTTGCAGCAGCGGGCCGACCGCATTGCCTGGCGGGAGAACGACAATGCGGTGAGCCAGAACGACAACCGCGCGCAGGTCGTGGTGGCCGAGAACAAGGACCAGTTCGACGGCCGCGTGATCTCACGCTTCGACGTGACCCGGGCCCACATCGGCGGTTTCGTCTCGCTGCCGCCGGGAATTCACACTTTCCCGGAGCCGGGCCAGATCTTGTTGTCCCCCGCGCTGGCGGACCTGGTGCGGGCCACGCCGCCGGAGCAGTTGGGCGACCGGTTCCCGGGCCAGCCGGTCGACACGATCGGCGAGCAGGCGCTGGAGTACCCGGGCGAGCTGGTGGCGATCGTCGGCCACCAGCCCGGCACGATCGACGGCACGGCCCGGAGCGGGCTCGGCGGCAATGCCGGCTACGCCGCCGACAACGCCGAGATGCTCTATCTGCTGACCCGGATCGGCATGGTGGTGCTGATCGTGCCGTGCCTGGTGCTGGTGGCCTCGGCGGCGCGGCTGACCGCGACCCGCCGTGAACGCCGGCTGGCGGCCTTGCGGCTGGCCGGGGCGACGCCGGCGCAGGTGATCGGCATGGCGGCCGTGGAGACGGTGGTCGGGGCCGTTCTGGGCAGCGTGATCGCGGTGGTGGCGGCGGAGCCGTTGAGTCATCTGACAGCGCAGATTCCTTGGGGCGGCGGCACTTGGCTGGCCGGGGACTTCACGTCCGGGCCGCTGTTCGTCGGCTTCGTCGCCGTGGTGGCGCCGGTGCTCGTGGTCGCCGCGGCGGTGCTGGGGCTGCGCCGCGTCGTCGACAAGCCCTTGGTGGCCGCGGCGGAGCAGTCGCGGCGCAAGATCAGCCCGGCCCGGCTGCTCGGGCTGGTCGTGGCTGGCGGTGTGTTCGTGCTGGGCCTGTCCATCGCCACCAGCGGTTACGGCGGGCGGGACCGGTTCACCGTCGTGCTGGTCGGCCTCGGAGCGGTCGGGGTGGGGCTGGTGCTGGCCGGGCCGATCGTGACGTCCATGGTCGGGCGGTATTTCGTGGCCCGGTGGCGTAAACCGTCCACACTGCTGGCCGGCCGGCGGCTGCTCGGCGATCCGGTGGCGTCGTTCCGTGCGGCGGCGGGCGTTGTGGTGGCGGTGTTCGCGGGGTCGATGGCGTTGACTATGCTGCCGGCCTTCGACAACGCCATGCCGGTGTTCAGCGGGCCGTGGCGGGACTCCGCCGTCGTGGCGGAATCGCTGGGCCGTAACACCGACGCCGTCGGGGAGCTGCGGGCGGAGCTGGACCGTCGCAAGCTGGACGCCCAGGTCGTTCCCCTCGTGGGCGGCAGTCTCCGGTCCACTTCGGACAAGTACCAGAGCAGCTACGAGGCCGTGATCGCGCCGTGCAAGGATGCCGCGAAGGTCCTGTCAGGACTGTCCGCAAGCGATTGCGTCGAGGGTCCGGCCGTGTACGCGCCGCGGGGCTACCAGGACATGCTGCACGACGTTTCGTTCGCCCTGGAACAGCACGGGCCCGACGCGGTGCAGGCGACGACGCCACTGCCGGCGACCGTGCCGATACACGAGGTGGGCAACGGTCTCCAGCTGATAGTCATCGATCCGGCGGTATTCCCCGCACTGGCCACCAAACCGACCGGGGCCGCCGCCACCACGACACCGTCCACTCGGGACGCCGTGTACACCGCGGTGGTGCGGGTGATGCCCGATGTCTCGGTGTCGGACAACCTTCGGGACATCGCCCGGGATGACACCCTCATGGGCGATCTGCGCCGGGCCACCGCCATCGGGCTGGCGTTGATGGCACTGCTCAGCGGGGCCAGCGCGGCCGTGGCGGCGGCCGGCTCGGTGATCGACCGGCGACGCACGTTCGGTGCCCTGATCGCGGCCGGCACACCGGTTCGAGTGTTGGCGCGGGCGTTGCGGCGCGAGGTCGTGCTGCCCGTGTTGGTGGCCACACTGGGCGCCTGCCTGGCCGGCATGCTTGTCGGGATAGGGCTTCTCACCGTGGCGCGCAGCATCTCCGGCCATCTCGACACACTGCTCAGCCCGTGGATTCTCGCGCCGGCCGCCGCCGGTTTCGTGGTGGCGCTGGCCGCCGCGGCCGCGTGTGGACCTGCGCTTCGCACGTTCAGCGCCAAGGACTACGCGTCCGAGTGACACGCATCACACCCAAACGGTGCAACACCACCACCATGCCGTGACTCAAGTCCACGTGGGGGTCGTCAGTCGGGGGAAGGAACTCGAATGTTGCTCAGGATCGACCCGGTCCAAAGCTGGCTGGTGGCCAACGCGCGCACGGTGTTCGCCGTGGCCGTGGCGGCCGCCCTCGTGATGGGCGTGCTGTGGCCCGGCGGTGGACTCATCGACATGCGGGTCTACCAGGCCGGTGCACAGACTTGGCTGCAAGGCGGGCCGTTGTACTCGCAGCCGGTGCTCGGGCCGATGGAGTTCACCTATCCGCCGATCGCGGCCGTGCTTTTCGCGCCGTTGGCGGTGCTTCCCCTGCCCATGCTGTGCGTGGTGTGGGTTCTCGGCAACGTTGCTCTACTGTGGATGATCGTCAAGCGCTGCGTGGAGGCCGTCGGCCTACCGCCGCAGCTGGCGTTGGTGTTCGCCGCGGCGGCGCTGTGGCTGGAGCCGGTGCGCACCAGCCTGTTGCTGGGGCAGATCAACATCGTGCTGCTGGCGCTGGTGGCGTTCGACCTGTGCCGTCGCAGGAGTTCCAAGTGGACTGGTGTCGGCGTGGGCCTGGCCGCCGCTGTGAAGCTGACGCCGCTGTTGTTCGTGGTGTACCTGCTGTTCGCGCGTCGCTTCCGTGAGGCCGCTGTGGCCACTGCGACGTTCGTGGCGACTGTCGTGATCGGACTGTTGATCGTGCCCGAGGCCGCGCACTATGACCGGTAGCTGGCTGGTGGCCAACGCGCGCACGGTGTTCGCCGTGGCCGTGGCGGCCGCCCCTCGTGATGGGCGTGCTGTGGCCCGGCGGTGGACTCATCGACATGCGGGTCTACCAGGCCGGTGCACAGACTTGGCTGCAAGGCGGGCCGTTGTACTCGCAGCCGGTGCTCGGGCCGATGGAGTTCACCTATCCGCCGATCGCGGCCGTGCTTTTCGCGCCGTTGGCGGTGCTTCCCCTACCCATGCTGTGCGTGGTGTGGGTTCTCGGCAACGTTGCTCTACTGTGGATGATCGTCAAGCGCTGCGTGAGCGTCGGCCTACCGCGCAGCTGGCGTTGGTGTTCGCGGCGGCGCTGTGGCTGGAGCCGGTGCGCACCAGCCTGTTGCTGGGGCAGATCAACATCGTGCTGCTGGCGCTGGTGGCGTTCGACCTGTGCCGTCGCAGGAGTTCCAAGTGGACTGGTGTCGGCGTGGGCCTGGCCGCCGCTGTGAAGCTGACGCCGCTGTTGTTCGTGGTGTACCTGCTGTTCGCGCGTCGCTTCCGTGAGGCCGCTGTGGCCACTGCGACGTTCGTGGCGACTGTCGTGATCGGACTGTTGATCGTGCCCGAGGCCGCGCACTACTGGCTCGGTGGCGTGTTCGGCGACTCCACCCGGGTCGGGCCGGTGCTGAACTGGTCCAACCAGTCGATCCACGGCATGTTGGCGCGTCTGTTGGGCGAGCCCGAGTCCAAGCTGCCGTGGATGCTGCTCGGCGGGGCCGTCGCGGTCGCCGCCACGTTCCTGGCCGGCGTCGTCGACCGTCGGGGCGACCGGGTGCTGGCCATCGGCCTGGCCGGCATGACCGCGTGCGCGGTGTCGCCGTTCTCGTGGGAGCACCACTGGGTGTGGTTCATCCCCGTGATCATCGCCCTGGCCGCCCGCGGGCTGCCGTGGTGGATTCCCGGCCTGGTGTTCCTCGCTGGCCTGGCCATGCCCACCCAGCTGCCGCCGGTCGACTTCGGGCACGGCATGAACACCGGCTTCCTGGCCTGGGACTGGCTCGACGGGTTCGGCGCCTTCGCCGTGCGCAACATGTACGTGTGGGTGTTGCTGGCGCTGCTCGTCGGGATCGGGATGCGCTATGGTCGGAGGCGGCTCGCAGGGAGCCTCCGGTCCGCGGAGAGGGTTCAACCCGCCTGAGCGGTTCCCTGGACGTGTGCCGACACCTCCTTTCAGCCTGGCTTCGCGGACGGCAGGCTCTGAAAGGAGGTCTCGGTGCCTTCGCTGCCCGATGACCCCAGTTTCGAGCACCTGCGCCACCAGGCGCGGGCCCTGCACCGTGCCGTCGCCGCCGGTGATTCCGAGGCCCTGGCCCGGGTGCAGCGGTCCTTCGGGACCTTCGACCGCTTCCCGCTGGCCACCGCCCAGCTCGTCGTCGCCCGTGAGTACGGGTTCGCCAGCTGGGCCCGGCTCAAGGAACACGTGGCGGTCATCGACCGCTACCGCTGGCCCCGGCGCACCGGGATGCCGGTGGTCGACTCCCCCGCCGACGAGTACTGCCGGTTGGCCTGCCTGAACTACACCTCCGACGACCCCGCCTCGTGGGCCCGGGCCGTGCTGCCGCCCGAGCCGCACATCTGGGCCGCCGCGGCCGCCGGCGACACCGCCCGCGTCGCCGCGTTGCTGGCCGCCGACCCGTCGTTGGCTCGTCGTGAAGGCGGGCCGCACCTGTGGGAACCGCTGGCCTACGTGGCGTACTCCCGGACCGGGCGGGGCGTGCCGCTGCTGACCGCCCGGCTGCTCTTGGACTACGGGGCCGACCCCAACACCGGGTACCTGTGGGGCGGGCTGACCACGCCGTTCACGCTGCTCACCGGCTGCTTCGGCGAGGGCGAGCAGGGGCCCGTGCGGCAGCCCCGGCATCCGCAGTCCCTTGAGCTGGCCGAGATGCTGCTGCGGGCCGGGGCCGATCCCAACGACGGGCAGGCCCTGTACAACCGCATGTTCGGCACCGACGACTCGCACCTGCGGCTGCTGTTCCGCTACGGCCTCGGCCGCGGTACCGGCGGTCCTTGGCGGGCCCGCCTTTCCCTGGCCTCGCCGGCCGAGTTGTTGGCGGCTCAGCTGCGTTGGGCCGTCACCCACGACCAGCGGGATCGGGTTCGGCTGTTGGTGTCCGAGGGCGTCGAGTTCCGTACCGGCTACGTGGAGTTGGCTCTGGTCAACGGGAACACTGAGATCGCCTCGTTCTTGCGCTCTGCCGGCGCTTCGGAGCCCGCATTGGATCCCGTGTCGGCTTTTGTCGCCGCCGTGCTGGTCGGCGACTCGTGGGACCCCGCCGTTGTCCCTTCCGCCTTGGCCGCCCGCCCCGGTCTGGTCGTGTGGGCCGCCGCCAACGGACGCCTCGACGCCGTGCGCCGCCTCGTGTCCCTGGGCTTCGACGTCAACGCCCTCGGCCGCGGCGACACCCCCATCGAGCAGCCGTGGCAGACCGCCTTGCACCAGGCCGCCGGCGACGGCAACTTGGCCATGGCCGAGCTGTTGCTGTCCCTCGGCGCGGACCCGTCCATTCGGGACAAGCGGTTCGATGCCACTGCACTGGGCTGGGCCGAACACCAGGGTCACCCGGAGCTCATCGAACTGTTGACTCCTTAGTCGCTCGCTCGGCGAGGCCCTGCACGAATCCCTCGGTGATCCGTTGCAGGGCCCGCCGGTAGAGCCATCCCATGCCGGGGACCTTGGCGCGGAAGGTGGTGTGCCAGTGGATGTCGGTGCCACCGTCGGACGGCGTGAGGTCGACGTCGGCGCGGTAGTCGCGCAGCGCCAGCCCGGACAGCAGGGCGTAGCTGAAGCGGCGGTCGGGCACGATCTCGACGATCTTCTCCCGCATGAGGTAGCGGCCGGTGCGGAAGTTCCGGATGGCGCCGACGCTTTCGCCGCCGTCGGGGCCTTCACGCTCAAGCGCGAAGGTCTCCACGGTGCCCCACTCCGGCCACGTGGCACCGTCGCGCAGCAACGCGTGCACGGCCGCGGGGCTCGCGGCGGTATGCGCCCGGGCGTCGATCTGCTGGACCATGAACCCACCCCCTCGTGTACCAAGTGGTACATGTACCATCTGGTTCAATGGAACGCAAGGACCCTCGACGCGACCTGCTCGAACGGGCCGTCGACTACCTGTCGGAGCACGGCGTCATCGCGCGCAGCCTGCGGCAGCTGGCCGCCGAGCTGGGCACCAGCCACCGGATGCTGATCTACCACTTCGGCTCCATGGAGGGCCTGCTGGTCGAGGTGGTGCGCGAGGTCGAGGCCCGGCAACGCGCCGTGCTGGCCGACCTCGACCCCACCGGCAGCCCCGCCGACGTGGCGAAAGCCTTCTGGCGACGGTTCACCGACCCGGCGCTGTATCCCAACGAGCGCCTGTTCTTCGAGCTGTACGGCCAGGCGCTGCAGGGCCGCCCCGGCACCGAGGCCCTGCTGCCCGAGGTGGTGACCGCATGGTTGGGGCCGCTGGTCGCCCTCGGAAAGAGTCACGGCCTTTCCGAGCGGGACGCGCTCGTGAATGCGAGGCTGGGCATGGCCGTCACCCGCGGACTGCTGCTCGACCTGCTCGCCACCGGCGATCTCGAGGCCGTGAACGAGGCCATGGACCGGTTCGTGGACACCTACGTGGCCGGGCTGCCGTGACGATGTCTCGGTTTACCCACGCCGCATGGGTAAGTTGACCCATTTTGTGAACAAGGTATGGCGCGGTCCCGAACGGTCACGTCAAGCTGCGAATCATGGGGAGCATTTCCGTCGTTCTCGCCGACATTCACGATGTGGTGCGCAGCGGCCTGCGCGTCCTGCTGGCGTCCGACACTGACATCCGGGTCGTGGCCGAGGCCGACGACTCCGCCGAGGCCGTGCAGACCGTGCTGCGGCACCGGCCCGACCTCGTGGTCATGGACCTCGACGCCGCCGCCGTCCGCGAGGTCCTGCGGGCCCTGCCCGGCGTGCGTGTGCTGGTCTTCACCCTCTCCGACGACGATGACGCCATCTACCAGGCCATCCGCGCCGGCGCCCGCGGCTACCTGCTCAAGTCCGCCCAGCAGGCCGAGATCGTCCGGGCCGTGCGGGGCGTCGCCGCCGGCGAGGCCATCTTCGGCGAGGGCGTCGCCGACCGGGTCACGGAGCTGCTGACCGCCCCGGCCCATCGGGCCGAGGACGCCTTCCCGGAGCTCACCCGCCGCGAGCGGCAGGTCCTCGACCTCATCGCCGACGGCCGCTCCAACTCCGTCATCGCCCGCCAGCTCCACCTGGCCCCCAAGACCGTCAGCAACCACATCTCCGCGATCTTCACCAAGCTCCGCGCCGCCGACCGCGCCGAGGCCATAGCCCGTGCCCGCGACGCCGGCATAGGCACCCGCCACCGCCACCTGACCTCAATAACCGCCTAACCCACTCGTGAGAGCGCTCTCTCAACCCCCGCGAGTCACGCTCTCCGGCACACCGAAATACGGTTTCAGGCAGACTGCCGCACCCGATTCCCTGGATCGGCGACGTCGAACACCGTTGCCGCGACGGCGAAGCGGGGGTCGAGGCAGGCCCAGAGCTCGGCCAGAAAATCCTTCCCCGCCCGCCGACGTGCGGAAGCGCCGGTGACGGGGCGCGGTAGCGACGGCATCCCCGTCGGACTCGTACGTGGTCATCAGCGCGACGTCGCCGACGGCCAGGGAACCCACCTCCACCGCGCTGACGCCGTATCCGGGCCAGGGCGACGACCCGGCCCGGATACGGCGTCAGCGTCACGAACTGAAGGCGGAGTCGAAAGACGCCTCGGGCGGCTCGATGCGGGTCATGGAGCGCACGAAGGCCAGGGCGTCGGGGGCGCCGGTGAGGCGGTCCATGCCGGCGTCCTCCCATTCCACGGAAATGGGGCCGTCGTAGCCGATGCTGTTGAGCATGCGGAAGCAGGCCTCCCACGGCACGTCGCCGTGCCCGGTGGAGACGAAGTCCCAGCCCCGGCGGGGATCGCCCCACGGCAGGTGGGAGCCGAGCCGGCCGTTGCGGCCGTTGAACCGCTTGACGGACTCCTTGCAGTCGACGTGGTAGATGCGGTCCCGGAAGTCGTAGAGGAAGCCGACGGGATCGAGGTCCTGCCACACGAAGTGGCTGGGATCGAAGTTCAGGCCGAAGGCGGGGCGGTGACCGATGGCCTCCAGGGTCCGCACGGTGGTCCAGTAGTCGTAGGCGATCTCGCCGGGATGGACCTCGTGCGCGTACCGGACGCCGACCTCGTCGAAGACGTCGAGGATGGGGTTCCACCGGTCGGCGAAGTCGGTGTAGCCGCGCTCGATCATCGAATCGGGCACGGGCGGGAACATGGCCAGGGTGTGCCAGATGGAGGAGCCGGTGAAGCCGACGACGGTGCTGATGCCCAGAAGTGCTGCGGCGCGGGCGGTGTCGGCGATCTCGGCGGCGGCCCGTTGGCGCACACCCTCGGGATCGCCGTCGCCCCACACGCGGGGATGCAGGATGTTCTGGTGCCGCTCGTCGATGGGATGGTCGCAGACGGCCTGGCTGGTCAGGTGGCACGACAGCGTCCAGCACTGAAGGTTGTGCCGCGCCAGGGTTTCCTTGAACCTGGGGATGTACGAGCCGTCGGACAGCGCGGCCTGCACGTCGAAGTGATCACCCCAGGTGCAGACCTCCAGGCCGTCGTAGCCCCAACCGGACGCGAGCCGGCAGACCTCCTCGAACGGAAGATCGGCCCACTGACCGGTGAACAGCGTCACGGGACGAGCCATCACACACCCCTCAGTGAAATGCCCTGTTGCACGGCGTCGAGCACCCGCTGCACCTGAAGTCCCTCCTCGAACGACGGCGAGAGCTCCGTGCCCTCGACCACTCCGGTCACGAAGTCCCGCACCTGGTGGATGAACGTGTGCTCATAGCCGATGATGTGCCCGGGCGGCCACCAAGCGTCCATGTACGGATGCGTGGCCTCGGTGACGAGGATCCGCCGGAAGCCGGCGGTGCGAGGGTCCTCGGCCCCGTCGTAGAACCGCAGCTCGTTCATCGATTCCTGGTCGTACGACAGGGTTCCGAGCGAGCCGCTGACCTCGATGCGCATGGCGTTCTTGCGGCCGGTGGCGAACCGGGTCGCCTCGAACACACCGATCGCGCCGCCGTCGAAACGGGCCGTGAACAGCGCGGCGTCGTCGACGGTGACGGGACCGCGGCCGGAGCCGTCCGGTCGGGGCCGCGAGTCGACGAAGGTCTCCAGCAGGCCGCCGACGGCGGAAATCCGTTGCCCGGTCAGGAACTGCGCCGCGTCGATGCTGTGCGCGCCGAGATCCCCGAGCGCGCCGGAGCCGGCGCTGGCGGCGTCGAGCCGCCAGGTCAGCGGGAAGTCGGGGTCCACCAACCAGTCCTGGAGGTACTGGGCTCGAACCTGGTGCACGGTGCCGATACGGCCGTCGGCGATGAGCTGCCGCGCCAACGCCAGGGCCGGGACGCGGCGGTAGTTGAACATCACCATGGACCGGGCGCTGGACGCCTTGGCCGCGGCGGCCATGCGGGACGCCTCCTCGACCGTGTTGGCCAGGGGTTTCTCGCACAGCACGTGCTTGCCGGCTTCTAGCGCGGCGATGGCGATCTCGGCGTGGCTGTCGCCCGGCGTGCAGATGTCGATCACGTCGATGTCCGGCCGGTCGACCACCGCCCGCCAGTCGGTGGCCGAGTCCTGCCACCCGAACTTCGCCGCCGCGGCGGCGACCTTGTCGGCCGAACGGCCGCAGATCACCGCCATTTCGGGGCTGGCGGGCAGGTCGAAGAACCGGCCCGCGGTCCGCCACGCGTGTGAGTGCGCCGCCCCCATGAAGGCGTAGCCGATCATGCCGATCTTCATGCCGTCACCGCCGCCGGTCGCTCGCAGGTGCTGCCGATCACCACGGACGTGCCGGTCTCGGCCGCCCGCAGCAGGCATTCCATCACGTCGAGCACGTGATACGCCAGATCCCCGCTCGCCCGGTGCGGCGTGCCGTCCACAATGGACCGAGCCATGTCCGACAGGCCGACGCCGCGCCCGGCGTCCGGATATCCACCCAGCACCGGCAGGTCGACCCAGTCGTCACGGAAGATCTGCACGGTGCCGTCGAAGTTGTTGGGATCCGGCACCGACAGGCTGCCCTCGGTGCCGTACACCTCGATCCGCGGCAGCTGTGCGCCCCGGATGTCGAAGCTCATCATCAACGTCGACAGCTCGCCGCCGACATGCTCCAGCACACCGGTCACATGGGTGGCCACCCGCACCGGAAACGTGGTGCCCACCCGGGGTCCGCTGCCGATCACCCGCGTCGCCCTCGGCGCCGACGACATGCCCACCACCCGCCGCACCGGCCCCAGCAACGTGACCAAGGCCGTCAGGTAGTAAGGCCCCATGTCCAGCAGCGGGCCACCGCCGGGCTCGTAGTAGAACTCCGGGGACGGGTGCCAACGTTCGTGTCCGGGCGTCGTCATGAACGCCGTGGCCGCCACCGGAACGCCGATGTCGCCTGAGTCCACACTGGACCGTGCCGTCTGCACACCTTCACCAAGCACGGTATCCGGCGCGCATCCGACCACAACACCGGCCGTCATAGCCGCCTCCAGCACGGACTTGGCCGCCACAGTGTCGGCCGCCAAAGGTTTCTCGCCGTACACGTGCTTGCCAGCGGCGATGGCGGCCAAGGCGACCTCGGCATGGGCCAAGGGAATAGTCAGGTTCAGCACAATGTCCACATCGGACGCCGAGAACAGCTCCGAAGGCGCGCAAGCTGGTACATCGGCCTGTGCCGCCAACGCGGACGCCTTGGCCGGGTCGATGTCGGCGACTCGGGTCAGCACGACATTGTCCAGGCGCGGCAGCGTCTTCACGTACTGGCCGCTGATGTTGCCGGCGCCGACCAGCCCGATCCTCAACGCGTCGCCCATGTCAGCCCCTCGGTGATCATCCGGTCCACTTCCGGCACGTCGAAGTCGTCCACCTTGTGCCCGATCGTCGTGACGAAAACCCGGCCGGAGCCCCACTTCCGGGTCCACGTGACCGGCAGCGTGGTGCCGTCCTCCACGAAGTCGGTCACGGCCAGCACCTCGATCGCCGGATCGGTGTGCACGTAGTACTGCTCGGTGTGCACCGTGAACGAGGAACCGCCGGTGCGCACCGAGTATTCGACGAACTCCGCCGGGTGGTACACGAACTGGCCGCCGGTCATCAGCTGGTACCGCGTCTCGTCCCGGAACGAGTCGACGATTCCCCCGTGCCAGCCGGCAAACCCGGTGCCGGCCCGGACGGCGGCCGTCAGACCCTCCACCTGGGCCGAGGAAATGGACCCCATTGTCCAACACTGCACGATGAGGTCCGTGCGGGCCAACAGCTCGGCGTCCAGATAGCTGTCCAGGCTGTCCGATACGGTCACCTCGTAGCCGAGGGAACGCAGCTCCCCGACATAGCGGTCGCTCGCCTCGACGGGCACATGCCCGGGCCAGCCACCACGAACCACGAGCGCGGTCTTCATGTGCCCCCAATCGTCGGACGCCACTGGTGCACGGCCGTGAAGCCCAGCAGGTCCTGGCTCAGCTCCAGGGAGAACGGTACGGCGAACCCGTCGAGAGGGCCATCCAGCCGCGTCGTCGGATGGAACCGCCGCATGAGCTCGGCCGTCGGAACCGGCGACGTCGTGTCCGGCGCCGCCACGTTGACCAGGGCATATCCCTCGACCGGCGACGTCAGCGCGGCGATCACCGCCCGGACCGCGTCCCTGGTGTCGATCCAGCTCCACAGCGACGCCCGGTCCGCGCCGGGATCCCCCCGCACGTGGTCGAGCTGCCGCTGGAGCCGGTCCCCGCTGCCGATGAACGGGAACCGCAGGCTGATCACCTCGCTGCCCCACCGCCGGCTCACCGTCTCCCCGATGAACTCCCCGACCAGCTTGGACAGCCCGTACACGTCGTCGCCGACGTACGGATGCCCCTCGGTCACGGGCGCGAACAGCGGCGACACCGGCCGCGACGACCAGGCCAGCCCGAGCGCGGAAAGGCTTGACACGTAGACGATCCGCTTCACCCCGGCCCGGCCGGCCGCATCCAGCAGGTGGAACGTGACGTCCACGTTGTTGCCGAACACCACCGGCTCCGCCGCACTCAGCGGGGACGGTAGGGCGGCGGCGTGGACCACCGCATCCACACCGTCCAACAGCGGCTCCACCTGCGCTCGATCCCGCAGATCGCCGACGTTCCGGTCGTGGGCCAGGACTTCGTGAGAGCCGGACAGCTGCTCGGCGATCTCCGAGCCGAGCATGCCGCCCGCCCCGGTCACCAGAATCCGCATCAGCCCTTCACCGCGCCCTGCAACCCGTTCACGAAATACCGTTGCAGCAGCACGAAAAGAATGATCACCGGGATGACGATGATCAGCGAGGCGGCCATCAGCACGTTCTCCTGCGGTGAGGTCGAGGAATTGAGGTTCTGCAGGGCCAGCGGCAGCGTGTACTGCGCCGCGTTGTTCAGCGAGACCCGGGTGAGCACGTACTCGTTCCAGGTCGGCACGGCCGTGAGCAGCGCGATCGTGATCAGCGCCGGCCGGCCGACCGGCAGGTAGATCGACCAGAAGGTACGCAGCTCCCCCGCGCCGTCACAGCGGGCCGACTCCTTCAGCTCGGCCGGCACGACCCGGAAACTGTTGGTGAGCAACATGATGGACAGCGGCGCGGTGCCGTTGACGAACGGCAGGATGATGCCGGGGAAGGTGCCGATGAGCCCCAGCTTCTGCTGGAGGATCACCACCGGCAGCAGCATCGTGATGCCAGGCACGAACAACAGGGCCAGGAACATGCCGTAGAGCACCCTCCGCCCGGGGAACCGCAGCACCGCGAAGGCGTAGCCGGCCAGCGAGTAGACCACCAGCACACCGACCGTCGTCAGCCCGGTGACGATCAGGCTGTTGCCGAAGTAGGTGAAGAAGTGCAACTCGTTCCACGTGCGGGCGAGCGTGGACAGCGTCGGGTCGGACGGGATGAGATGCCCGTCCAACCGGATCTCCGCGGCGTCCTTCAACGCCCCGGACACCATGAGCAGGAAGGGATACAGGCTGAGCACCGCGTAGGCGGTGAGCAGCGCGTACACGATCACGCGGGCCTTCACGCGCGGCTCCGCAGCAGTCGCAGGTTCAGCGCCGCCAGCAGCAGCGCGACGACGAACAAGATCCAGCCGAGCGCGCTGGACAGGCCCAGGGTCGGTTTGAAGCCGCTGACGAAGGCCAGGTTGTACGACTCCAGCCCGAGCACCAGCGTGTGCCCGCCGGGGCCGCCGTTGGTCATCAGCAGGAAGGTCTGGAAGTCCTGCAACGCGAAGCGCAGATTGAGCATGACCACCGCGCCGGTGATGGGCAGCAGCAGCGGCCAGATGATCGAGGTCATGGCCCGCAGGCCGCCGGCGCCGTCCACTTTGGCCGCATCGAGCACCGACTGGTCGATGGACTGCAATCCGGTGAGGTACAACAGCATCGCCACCGGCACCGAACCGAGCACCATGACCACGATCAGCGTCGGCAGCGCGGTGCCGGGATTGCCCAGCCAGCCCTGGGGCTGGGCGATGGAGCCCAACCCCAGGTGGCGCAGGATGTAGTTGAGCGAGCCGTCCGGCTGCAGCGCGTACGTCCAGGCGTAGAACAGCGCGATGCCGGCGGTCACCTGCGGCAGGAAGAACACCGTGCGAAACGTGGACCGCAGGCGCGTGATGTGGTTCAGCGCCGCGGCCAGCGGGAAGCTGACCAGCACGGTCAGCACCGGCACCGCGATCATCACCACCAGCGTGCGCAGCGCCGCGCCCTGCACGACCGGAGCGATCGCCGGGTCCCGGTAGATCAGGTCCAGGTAGTTGCCCAGCCCCACCCACGTCCAGGTCGGCGTGAACCCGTTCCACCGGGCGAAACTCAGCGCCAGCCCGTAGCCGACGGTGTAGAGGCCCATGATCGCGAACAGGGCCACCGCCGGCAGCACGAACGCATAACCGGTCAAAGCCTCCCGGCTGCGGAAACGCGACGCCACCGGCTACTGCCCGCTGTGCACGCTGTTGTTGTAGACCGCGAGCTGCTGGTTGGTCGCGGCCGGGTCGAGCTCCTTGAGCGGCGACATCTTGACCAATATGTCGCCGGCCACCTGGATGTCCCAGGTCGAGCCCTTGAACGTGCTGTCGCCCGGGTTCCAGGCCGAGTCGCCGGCGCCGAACGCCGCCTCCATCGAGCTCAGGTACGGCCCGACCAGCTTCTCCGCGTTCGCGCCGAGGTCGGTGCCCGGCAGGTCCAGCGCCGACTGCGCGAACGCGCCGGCCTGCTCCGGCTGGGTCAGGAAGTCCAGCCACTTCAGGGCGGCGTCGCGGTGGGGCGTCTGCGCGGACACGGCCAGCCCGGTCAGCGCGAACGGAGCGAGCTTGAAGTCCTTGGCCACACTGCCTTCCGGCGCCGGGATCGGGAAGGACAGGATCTTGGCCGGGTCCATGCCGTTCTGCTGGATGGCCGAGATGGTGAACGTGCCGCCGATGTCGAAGGCGGCCTTGCCCTGCGCGAAGGCGCGGTCGGCGTCGTCGATGCCGAGCGTCTGCGTGCCCGGCGTCCAGTACGGCGTGAGCTGGTTGTACTGCTCCAACACCTTCTGGCCGTTGGCGCTGCCCCACGCCTTGGACTTGTCGGCACCGTATAGGTCATGGAAGGCCTGCGGGCCCAGCAGGGCGAAGGCCAGCGGCTCCATCGCCCAGTCCAGGCCGGTGGACGAGCTCTTCAGGCCGATGGTGATGCCGCCGTTCTGGGCGTCCTTGGCGTGCGTGGCCGCCAGCCAGGAGATCAGCTCCTGCCAGCTGGCCGGGGCCTTGCCGGGGTCGATGCCGGCCGCGGTGAGCAGGTCCTTGTTGGCGTAGATGACGCCGAAGGTGCCGGCGGTGAAGGGGATGCTGAGCAACTGTCCCTTTTGGACGCCGGGGTCGGTCGACTTGGGCTTCAGCGAGTCCTGGTACACCTGGTCGGTGATCAGGCCGGTGTCCGCGGTGCCCTTGAGGAACCGGCTCTTGTACTGGTCGTTGACGTCGCCGGCCAGGTCGCTGGTGATGCCGGCGCCGCCGAGCACCCGGTCCTCGCCGGCGGCGTGCACCTCCAGCACGTCGGCCACGTTGTGGCTGGCCGCCGCGCTCTGCACCTTGCTGGTGAAGGTGTCGTCGGGGGTGTAGGCGCTGACGTTGACCGTGATGCCGGTCCGCGCCTTGAACTTGGCCGCGGCGGCCTCAAGGGCCTTCACGTGGGTCTGTTTGAACGTCCACATCGACAGCGTGGTCCCGTCGCCGGAGCCAGTGCCGCCACCGCACGCGGTGGTGACCATGGCCAGCGCCGCCACGACCGCTAAAACTCTTCCGCCGCACCACTTTGTGCCCATGCCGTCCTCCGCCAAGTCGGCTGCCGGGTCGAGTGAGCCAGACCATAGGCGCGGCCGTTTAATAGGTCAATAGGCCAAACTATGTCGGTCCAGTACCGGTCAAGGCCGGCCTCACGGCGGGTTGGACATGTTAAAGTGGCCCGGTTCCAGCCAGGTGATCTCGAAGGGCGAACCGGGATGGCAGCGGCGACCGGCGGCGACAAGCCCCCGCTCTACCAGCAGGTCAAGCACGAGCTGCTGGCCGCGATCGCCGCCGGCGAGTACGCGCCCGGCCGGCCGTTCGTCACGCAGCGGGAGATCTGCGAGCGCTTCAACGTCAGCCACGCGACGGCCGTGCGGGCCCTCAACGACCTGGCCAACGAGGGCTACGTGGTGCGCCGCCGCGGCCAGGGGACCTTCGTCGCCGACCGGTCGCCGGCCGCGCCGTCGCCCGACCGGACCATCGCCTGCGTGCTGCAGAACCAGGGTCCGCACGTGGGCCAGATCCTCACCGGCATCGAGGAGATCTGCGCCGACCTGGGCTACCGGCTGTTCCTCAACCACTGCGAGAACGACCCCGCGCGCGAGGAGAAGGTGTTGTGGGGCGCGCTGGAACACCAGGTCAGCGGCATCATCGTGTATCCGGCCGAGGGATCCGTGGCGATCGCGCCGTACGCCGAGGCGCGGCGGCGCGGTGTGCCGCTGGTGATGGTCGACCGGTACCGGCCGGACCTGGTCGCGGACGCGGTGGTGGCGGACAACATGGCCGTCGGCCGCGAGCTGACCCGGGCGTTGATCGAGTCCGGGCACCGGACGATCGCCACGCTGTGGGACGAGATCGACGTGACCAGCATCCGGGACCGGCTCGCGGGGCACGTGCAGGCGTTACGAGAACACGACATTCCGGTCCGACCGGACCTGACGGTGCTGCGCCGCTACCGCGATCAGCCGACCGAGGCCCGGCGGGCCATGCTCAGCGAGCTTCTGCGTGGCAGCCAGCCGCCGACGGTGTTGTTGTGCTCCAACGGTTACGCGCTGGCCATGGTCGCGCAGGACCTGGTGGCACTGGGCCTTGAGGTGCCCGGCGACATCGACCTGGCCTGCATGGACGACGCCGGCCCGTTCGACGTGCTCCCGCTGACCGCCGCGGCGATCTCCCTACCGGCGCGGGACATGGGCCGGCAGGCCATGACGTTGCTGCACCAGCGCGTGATCGGCACGGCCACCGAGACGCAGCTGATGGTGCTTCCGGTGACCATCCAAACCAGACAGTCGTCGGTCGGCTACATGCGCATTTCCCGGTTGGAACAGGGGGCGTCGTGACGGGGTTGCCGGAGGTTCTGCCGCCGTGGGAACCGCGTGACTCGGTCCGAGTCACGGGGGTGCGGGCGATTGTCACAGCCCCGGAAGAGATTCCGCTCGTCGTCGTCCGCGTCGACACGTCCGAGCCCGGCCTGTACGGCCTCGGCTGCGCCACCTTCACCCAGCGGTTCGCCGCCGTCGCGGCGGCGGTGGACGAGCACATGGGGCCGCTGGTGGTCGGCCGCAGCCCTGCGGACATCGAGGACATCACCCGGCTGATCCACTATTCGGCCTACTGGCGCAACGGTCCCGTGTTGAACAACGCGCTGTCGGGCATCGACCAGGCGCTGTGGGACATCATGGGCAAGCGGGCCGGCATGCCGGTGCACGAACTGCTCGGCGGCCGCAGCCGGTCGGCGATCGAGGTCTACTCCCACGCCGCCGGCGCGACGATCGACGAGACCCTGGCCGGGGCGGAAGCCCTGATAGCGCAGGGGTATCGGCACGTCCGGCTCCAGGTCGGCGGTCCGGGGCACGGCACGTACGGAGCGCCGGGAACGCCCGGCGGCTATCCCCGGTCGCCGCATCCGGATGGCTGGGACGTGCGGCAGTATCTTCGTGATGTGCCACGGTTGTTCGCCGCCGCCCGGGAACGGCTCGGCCCCGATATCAGCCTGATGCATGACGTGCACAGCCGGTTGACGCCGAAACAGGCGATCGTGCTGGCCAGGGCGCTTGAGCCGTACGGTCTGTCCTTTTTGGAGGACGTGATCCCGCCGGAGCACTACGACCAGCTGCCGGCCGTGCGGGCGGCCTCGCCGGTGCCGATCGCCGTCGGCGAGCAGGTCGGCTCGGTCACCGATGCCGCCCGGCTGGTCAAGGACGGCGGCGTGGACCTGTTGCGGCTGCACACTTCGGCCATCGGCGGCCTCACGCCGACCCGGAAGCTGGTGGCCCTGGCCGAGTTGCTGGGCGTGCGCACCGCCTTCCACTCCCCCGGCGACGTCTCACCGGTCGGCGTGGCCGCGAACCTCGCGGTGGACGTGTCCACGCCGGCGTTCGGGTACCAGGAGTCCCACACCTACAACGACGCCACGCACGAGGTTTTCCCCGGCACGCCGGTGGTTCGCGACGGCCACATGACGCCGTCCGACCGGCCCGGCTGGGGCGTCGACCTCGACGAGGCCGCGGCGGCGAAGTTCCCGCCGACGAAGTTCCGGCACGAACGCTGGTCGGCGCGGGTGCGCCGGCCCGACGGAGGTCTCGAAGCGCCCTGACCCGCCGGTATGGAGGGCACCCCGCATGCACGACGACCGCAAGGCGGCCGAGGAGCGCGTCGCGCGTTTCCTCGCCGAACGGGTCCGCCCGGCCGTGTACTCGGAGCGGATCGCGATGGACGTGTCGCCGCTTCAGGTCGGCGACACGTGGGGAAGTCCGTGGTCCACCACCAGGTTCGAGGTCGCCGGCCGGATTCCCTCTCGGTGGACCGGCCGCGTCGAGGCGGTGTTCGACCTGGGCTTCGACCCCACGCGAGGTCCGGGCGGACAGGCCGAAGCGCTTGTCCTTGACCTGGACGGCAATCCACTTCAAGGCTTGCACCCGTACCACCGGAGCCTGCCGGTCAGCGGCCCCGAGGTCCGGCTGGTGGTCGAGGCCTCGGCCAACCCACCGATCGTCGCCAGCGCTGGCCGCGGTACCCACTTCGGTTCGCCGGACACTGCCGGCGACGAGCACCTTTATGTGCTGCGACAAGCGGATCTGGGCCTGCGCGACGAGGACGCCTGGCATCTCATGCTCGATGTCGAGGTGCTGGTCTCGCTGATGCGCACGTTGCCGCCGGAATCGCCGCGCCGGCACCATATTCTCCGCGTGCTGGACAGCTGCGTCGACCTGCCCTTCGCCGAGGCGTGCGGATTGACCTCAGGGTTGTTGTCCCGCAAGGCCCACGATTCCGAGCACACCGTGGTCGCGGTGGGCCACGCGCACATCGACTCCGCCTGGCTGTGGCCGATCCGGGAGACGATCCGCAAGTGCACGCGGACGTTCACCAATGTCCTGGCCCTGGCCGAGGAGTATCCGGAGCTGGTGTTCGCCTGCTCGTCGGCCCAGCAGTACGCGTGGATCAAGGAGCATCAACCCGTTGTCTACGACCGGATCCGGCAGGCGGTCAAGGCCGGCAACTGGGTCCCGGTCGGCGGCATGTGGGTCGAGGCCGACGCCAACCTGCCCGGCGGGGAGTCGCTGGCCCGTCAGCTCGTGCACGGCACCCGGTTTTTCCTCGACGAGTTCGGAGTTGGTCCCGATGGCGTCTGGTTACCGGACTCTTTCGGCTACACCGCCGCCTATCCGCAGCTGGCCCGGCTGGCCGGGGCCGAGTGGTTCCTGACCCAGAAGCTGTCCTGGAACGAGACGAACCGGCTGCCGCACCACACGTTCTGGTGGGAGGGCATCGACGGCACGCGGATCTTCACCCACTTCCCGCCGGTCGACACCTACAACGCCGAGCTGACCGGCGAGGAGCTGGCCCATGCGGTCGCCACCTACGCGGAGAAGGGCGTCGGCACGATGTCGTTGGCGCCGTTCGGCTTCGGCGACGGCGGTGGCGGGCCGACCCGGGAGATGCTGGAGAAGGCCCGGCGGCTGCGTGACCTGGAGGGATCGCCGAAGGTCCGGATCGCCGCGCCTTCCGACTTCTTCCGCGAGGCCCGGGCCGAGCTCCCGGACGCCCCGGTGTGGCGGGGCGAGCTGTACCTGGAGACCCACCGCGGCACCTACACCAGCCAGGCCCGGACCAAGCGCGGCAACCGGCGCAGCGAGGCTCTCCTGCGGCACGCCGAGCTGTGGGCGGCCTCGGCTGCGGTCCGCCTCGGCACGCCTTATCCGTACGAGGAGCTGGACGCGCTGTGGAAACGCGTGCTGCTGCACCAGTTCCACGACATCCTGCCCGGTTCCTCCATCGCCTGGGTGCACCGGGAGGCCGAGACGGCGTATACGGAAATCCACAGTGGACTTTCCGATCTGATCTCCGCCAGCGCCGGGGACGGCGAGTCCCTGCTCAACGCCGCGCCGGTCGAGCGCCGCGAGGTGGTGATCGTCAACGAGTCGCCGCCGGTGGTCGGGCAGCGCCTGTCCGACGGCCGCCACGCCGCCTTCGGCCGGGCACCGGCGCTCGGCGTCGGCGGATACCTGGAGTTCAACGCCCATCCCGTGCGCGCCACCGGGGCATTTGTGCTGGACAACGGCCTGATCACCGTGCACGTCGACGCTGACGGCCTGGTGCGGTCGGTGCGGGACCACGCCACCGGCCGCGAGGCGATCACCCCCGGCGCGGCCGGCAACCTGCTCCAGCTGCATCCCGACGATCCGGTGAAGTGGAGCGCCTGGAACCTGGACGCGTCCTATCGCCGCCACCGCCGTGACCTGGACGCCGCCGTGTCGGTCGAGCTCGTCGACGACGGTCCGCTGCTGGCCGCCGTGCGGGTGGAGCGGCGGACCGAGCGATCCGTGATCGTGCAACAGCTTCGGCTGGCCGCGGGTTCGAGATTGCTGGAGGTCGACACCGACGTCGACTGGCAGGAGCGGGACACGGTGCTGAAGGCGGCGTGGCCACTGGACGTGCTGGCCACGGAGATCACCGCCGAGATCCAGTTCGGGCACGTCAAACGGCCGACGCACGAGAACACCAGCTGGGACGCGGCGCGGTTCGAGGCGTGGGCGCACCGTTTTGTGCACGTCGGCGAGCACGGCTGGGGTGTCGCCCTGATCACCGATTCCACGTACGGCTACGACGTCAGCAGTGACGGCCGCTCCACCACCGTGCGGCTGTCTCTCCTGCGGGCTCCGCACAGCCCCGATCCCGTGGCCGACCAGGGCCGACACCGCTTCCGATACGGCCTGCGGCCGGCCGCCGACATCGGCGACGCGATCACCGCCGGCTACACGTTCTCACTGCCGCTGCGACCGGCGTCCGACCGCCTGCGCGGCAAGCCTCTGGTGTCGGTGGACAATCCGGCCGTGATCGTCGAGGCGGTCAAGCTGGCCGATGACCGGTCCGGTGCGGTGATCGTCCGCCTGTACGAGTCCCGTGGCGGCCGCGCCCGGGCCGTGCTGTCTGCGGATTTCCCGGTGACCTCGGTATCCGAGGCAGATTTGTTGGAACGGCCGTTGCGGCCCATGGCTTCGGGGCGCAACGCGACGGCGTTGTCGTTGCGGCCCTTCCAGATCATCACGCTGCGTTTGGAGAGGTGATCGTGCTTCCTGCCCCGTCCCGTGCCGAGTGGGAACGCCTGGCCGACTCGATGCTGCTGGCCGTGCGGCCCTGGGCCACCGACACGCACGCGCTGCTCCACCTGCCCGGGCCGATGAGCGCCAGCGGTCGGTGGAGCGACGGGCTGGAAGGCTACGCGCGGACCTTTCTGCTGGCGGCGTTTCGCCTGGCCGGGGCGCCGGGCGACGATCCACATCGGACGGCAGAGTGGTACGCGCAGGGCCTGGCGGCCGGCGTCGATCCGGCCAATCCCGACCGCTGGCCCCGGTTCGGCGAGTGCGGGCAGGCCAAGGTGGAGGCCGCGTCGATCGCCCTCGGGCTGCACCTGACCCGACCATGGCTGTGGGATCGGCTCAGCTCGCGCACGCAGCAACGGCTGCTGGACTGGCTGGCGCCGATGGTCGGCGACGACATGCCGCAGAACAACTGGCTGTGGTTCCAGGCCGTCACCGGCGCGTTCGCCCGCAGTGTGGGCGGGGCCTGGAGCCAGGACGATTTCGACCACGCGATCGACTCCACCGACCGTTGGCACGCGGGCGAAGGCTGGTACTCCGACGGCCTGTCCGGCGGCTCCCACCGCAATTTCGACCACTACAGCGGCTGGGCCATGCACTTCTACCCGCTGCTGTTCTGCGACATCACCGGGGACGCCGAGCTGGCACTGCGCTACCGCAAGCGCTTGCGGTTGTGGCTTTCCGACTACGCCCGGCTGATCGGCGGCAACGGCTCGCCGCTGATCCAGGGCCGATCCCTCACCTACCGGTTCGCCGCCCTGGCTCCACTGTGGATCGGCGCCCGGTGCGACGCCACGCCACTGGCCCCGGGGCTGACCCGGCGCATCGGCGGCCTGATGCTCGACCACTTCGTCAACGCCGGGTCGATCGACTCCGACGGCCTGTTGACCTTGGGCTGGCACCGCCGGTTTCCGGCCGTCCGGCAGGTGTATTCCGGCCCGGCGTCGCCGTACTGGGCCAGCAAGGGCTTCGCCGGGCTGCTGTTGCCGGCGGACCACGAGGTCTGGACCGCGCCCGAGGCGCCGCTTCCCGTCGAGGAGGAGGACTTCGAGTTCTACCTGCCGGCACCCGGTTGGACGGTCTCCGGCACCCGGTCCGACGGCGTGGTGCGGGTGCTCAACCATGGCAGTGACCACATCGATCCCGCCGAGTTGGCGACCGACGATCCCGCCTACGCCCGGATCGCCTACAGCACCCATGCCGCGCCGGAGATGACACCGCCGTTGGACTCCTCGGCGACCTTGGTCGACGCCGACGGCCGCGCCGCCCACCGTCGCCCGCTGTCGGCGCTGGAGCCCGGGGTGTCGCGCAGCCGTGCGCATTGGCCCGCCGATGAACAGTGGAATCCCTTCCACAGTCCCGAAACCACGTATAGGCTGGGCCCTTGGATCACCGCCGCCTCGGTGATCCAAGGCGCGACCGAGGTTCGGATCGTCCGGGTCGACGAGTCGGACGAGGCCACCCATCCCGGGCCGTGGCGGCTGCGGATCGGCGGCTGGGCAACGGTTCCCGACAGTGGGCTGCATTCGTCGCTGGTCGGTCTCGCCGGCCTGGAGGTCGCCGAGACCGTGCTGGGCAAGGACACCAATCCTCTGGGGCCGGTGTCGTCGGTCCCCGTGCTGTGGAGCGCGGGCCCCGTCGAGTTCGGCCGGATCTATGCCGCCGCCGTGCATCTCGGCGGCTCCCCGCTGACCGCGTTGCCGGAACTGGACATCACCACCGCCGCCGTGGACGTGCGGTGGCCGGACGGCCGTGTTGACCGGGTGGCGATGCCGCCCGTCTGACAGCGTGGCCAAACAAATCTGGGAGGTCAACGATGACCCGCCGCTTATGTGTCCTGTTAGGACTGTTGCTCGCGTTGGTCGCCGCGCCGGCCGTGCCGGCCGTCGCCGCGCCCGTGCTCTATCCGAACGGGGTCGGCGCCGATCTCGGGCCGACCCCGCTGACGCTCGGCGTCACCGCCACCGCCGGTGACAACGCCGCCGGCCTGCGCACCGGCAGCGTCGACG
>NZ_KK037166.1:8723890-8816105 GCF_000568255.1 Kutzneria sp. 744 | reverse complement strand
GATCCGTGGACATCACCGTGGCGCAGCTCCGGATCACCGCCGCCGGTCCGAGCGCCACGCTCGGGCCCGGATACGTCGAACACCGGCGTCACGCCCCAATCCCGGCGACAACCCGTCCGGGCTGATCACCGGCACTGCGGCCGGGCGCGGCTACTGGCAGACCAACGCCGCCTCGCCCGCGCCGTCCACCAACTTCTTCTACATGAACGTCGCCGACTCGTATGCCTACGACACCAAGAACATCGTGCTGGTCAGCATCGACTACCTCGACGCCGGCAACGGCACGCTGGACCTCCAGTACGACTCCCCCGGCCAGGATCTGCCCGACAAGTTCAAGCCGTCGGAGATCGTGCGCTACGGCGACACCGGCACGTGGCAGACGCACGACTTCGTGCTGGACGACTCGATCCTCACCAACCGCACCAACGGTTCCGACTTCCGCATCGCCCACGACGGGTCCGATGTGGAGGTCAAGGTCGCCGCCGTGCGGGTGACGGTGATTCCGTCCACTCTGGACGTCAAGGCCGGGCTGCGCAACCTGGTGGCCCAGTCCGGTTTGACCGTGTACGCGGCCCGCGAGGGCACCCGGGACGGCCAGTACCCGGCCGGTTCGAAGGCCGCCTTCGGCGCGCAGATCGCCAAGGCGCAGGCCGTGATCGACTCCTCTGACGCCACTCCCGCTCAGGTCAAGGCGGCCTTGCAGGCGCTGTACGACAGCTACCAGGCGTTCAAGGCGTCGGCCGTGAACCTCAATGTGGCCGCCGGCCGGTCGCTTTCGAGCGGCCCGGGGTGGACCCAGGTCGATCTCGATCAGGCTCAGCCGGTCGACGATGTCTTCGTGCAGTGGGGTGTGGCCTTCTCCCACGACTACAAGGTTCAGACCTCTGTGGACGGTTCGACGTTCACCACGGTCGGCGAATCGGGCGCCACCGAGGCCAATCGCTCGTCCCGCACCGACTTCCCGGTTGTACAGGCCCGCTACGTCCGGCTGGCCTATGACGGCTCGGCCGATGTCGCTGACCTGCAGGTCCGCGACCAGCGTGTGGTCACGCCCAAGCCGCAGCTGATCAGGACCAAGTACCCGACCGCCGATCCGGTGATCGCCGACTTCGTCGTCGCCGGCGCGGATCCCAGTGGTGTCAAGGATTCCACCAAGGCCATCCAGGCCGCGCTGTACGACTGCCACGACGCCGGCGGCGGCACCGTGTGGCTGCCCGACGGCACGTACCGGGTCACCGACACCGTCGAGGTGCCGGCGTTCTGCTCGCTGCGCGGCGACCGGCGCGATCCCGATCACGGCGGCGGCAGCTACGGCACCGTGATCAGCGCCGACCTTCCCTCCGGCGACAACGGGCCCGTGCTGTTCAGCATCGGCGGCAGCGCCGGCGTGCTCGGCCTGACCACCTATTACCCGCACCAGAACGCCGCTGCGCCCGTGCCGTACAGCTACACGTTCGAGATCACCGGCAGCGCCTGGGCCAGCGACGAGAACTACATGATGGGCACCGTTTCCGACGTCACCATGCTCAACTCGTACCGGGGCATCGGCATCAGCACCATGCGCGACGAGCGTGGGCGGCCGCCGGCGGTCGGGCAGACCCACGAGTCCGCGACCGTGCGCAACGTCAAGGGCACCGCGCTGCTGTCCGGCGTCGAGGCGTACAACGGGGCAGACGTCGGGACCTGGGAGAACGTCACCTTCTCCAACTCCTACTGGGCTTCCGCCCCGCACCAGTTCAACCCGCCGCATCGCTCCACTGTGGACGCCTGGACCCGGGCTCACGGCACCGGCTTCGTGCTCGGTGACCTGGAGTGGGATCAGTTCAACGACATCGCCGCGTCCGACTACCACGTGGGTATCCACGTCGTTCCCGGCCAGCGGGTCGATTTCGCCGGCGCCTTCCAGGGCGTGACGATCAAACACACCGACACCGCTCTGCTCGTCGACCAGTTCGACTCCCGTTGGGGTCTCATGATCGGTCGCGGCAGCCTGGACGGGGCCGTCACCAACAACTCCGCCGGCTTCGTCAAGCTCACCGACGTCAAGGTCAGCGGCGCGGTGACCGGCACCGTCTACCGGCTGTCGGGCCAGGCTCCTGCTTATAGCGCGGACCAGCCCACCCCACGACCGTCTCGTAACGCCCTATACGTTACCGACGCTCCCCACGGCATCGGCTACGTCCCCGCCGCCGACGCCACCGCCGGCATTCAGCACACCCTCGACCGTGCTGGCCGTGATGGCGGCGGCATCGTCTACCTGCCCGCCGGGTGGTACCGCGTGACCGGGCTCCTGTCGCTTCCCGCCGGCGTCGAGCTTCGCGGCGCTTCTTCCGTGCCCAACCGTGACGAGGACGGCCGCAGCGGCGGCACCGTGCTCATGTCCTACTCCGGCCGGGCCACCGCCACCCCTGACACCGATCCCGCCTTGATCACGCTCAACGGCAGGAACTCCGGAGTTCGCGGCCTCCGCGTCTTCTACCCCGGCCAGAACCCCGCCGCCCCCGACGGTCTCGTCGCCTATCCCTACGCCGTGCGTGGCAACGGCTCCGGCACGTACGTCGTCAACGTCGGCATGTCCAACGCCTACAACGGCATCGACATGGCGACCTTCCGCAACGACCGCTTCTTCGTCGGCAAGCTCGCCGGCACCTTCGTCCGCCACGGCATCACCGTCGGCGCCTCCGAGGACGGCGTGATCAACGGCGTGCTCACCAACGGCAACACCTTCGTCCGCCTCGGCTTCTACCTCCCGAACTGGGCCTCCGGCGCCAACCTCTTCCCCCAGGTCATCGACGGCTTCACCCGCAAGTCCTCCGACCTGGTCACCGTCACCGGGGCCCGCAACCTCACCGTCGTCGACGCCTTCGGCTACGGCCTCCATAACGGCCTGGTCGTTACTTCCGGCGACGTGCACGTCTTCAACCTCGGCACCGACAACCTCGGCACCGACGGCTACACCGTGCGGGCGTCGGCCGGCTCCACCACCGTGCTCAACCTCTTGCGCTACAACGGCACCACCAGCACCGGCCCCGTCCGCCTGGTCGATGTCATGGCCATCAACATGGTTCAGTCCGCCCTGTCCATTAGCGCCTCCCAGGGCGGCACCGCCCGCCTGACCGGCACCGAGACCGAGCCCGGCAAATACGAGACCGGCAGCTCCGTCACCGCCACCGCGCGTCCCTCCCCCGGCTACCACTTCGTCTCGTGGACCGTGGCCGGTGCCGTCGTCTCCACCTCCCCCACCTACACCTTCACCGTCACAGCCGACACCGCCCTGACCGCCACCTTCTCCCGCTGATCCGACACACCCGTTTCCGACACCGGCCGAGAGTGGGCGGGCCACGCTGTGAAGGCTCCGCCCGCCCGCTCTCGCCGGAACAACCGCGTCTGGATGAGGATCAGGTCAGCCTGGACTGCAGTTGGCGGGCGGCGACCGGGAAGTGGGCGGGCGGAGCCTTCACGCCACGCGTGTCGCGGGGCGGGCGAGCCGCCGCCCCACGGTGGACAGCCACGCCGCTTGCCATCGATCCCGCCGGTTCCGCCCACCCACTCTCCCCGCACACCAAGCAATTCCGGGCGAGGACCAGGTCGGACCCACACCGCGATGACCACAGTCGACGCAGGTCACCGCGTTCGACGTGCTCACGCGCTGTAACGGAAGCGGGTCATGCGGCGAAGCACCTCCCGTGGTTGTGGTCGGGAGGGACAAGCTATGACGCACCGGTTCAATCCGCCGCCGAGCTGGCCGCCGGCGCCCGAGGGGTGGGTGCCGCCCCACGGCTGGCAGCCGCCGGCCGACTGGCCGAAGCCCCCCGAGAACTGGCAACTGTGGGTGCCCGTCACCGCCGCGGCACCAGTCTCCGTGCCTGCACCGGTCCCCACCTTTGCACCGGTCCCCGCACCTCAGCTGATCCCCGCCCCAACGCCGGCCCATGCAGCGGCACCGACCCTCACCGCGCCGGTCCATGCCGCAGCACCGATCCCCGCCGCCGCTCCGCCCGTGCATGGCAACGACAAGCGGGTGGGACTGTTCGGGGCTCGCAAGCGACTCCAACAGGTGGAAGCCGAGCTGCGGCGGCTCCAGGATCAACTGCAAGACGAGTGCCGCAAGCTGGCCGAGCTGTCGGCCCGGTACGACAAGCTGCGCGGCAAGGACGCGATCGCCGTGGAGAACGACATCGCGGACGCCCGGCAGCTGCTGGCGCAGATCATGTCCGACGCCGAGGCGCAGGACGCGGTGAATGCGCAGCAGCAGGCCGACGCGACAAAGGCGTTGACCGACGTGCGGCAGCGGATCGGGTCGGCGCAGACGGAGCTGCAAGGGATTCGGGCGCAGATCGTCGAGACGCAGGAACTCGCCCTGCTCCAGGAGGCCGGGATCTACGAGTACCGGCACCGCCTGGCGGATTCCATCGCCTACAAGGGAGCGCTGGAGCGGCTCAAGGACGCCATCAAGGTGTCGGCCAAGAACAACCACGCGATCACGGCGACCACGAACTGGACGGTCAACAACTCGGCCGTCGAAGGCCAGCGCATGGTCCGCGACTTCTCGAAGCTGATGCTGCGCGCGTACAACACCGAGGCCGACAACTGCGTCCGATCGATGCGGCCCCACCGACTCGAGTCGTCGAAGGACCGGCTGACCAAGGCCCGGGACATCATCTCGCGACTCGGCAAGACCATGCACATCAACATTTCGGCCGGCTACCACCGGCTCCGGCTGGAGGAGCTGGAGCTCACCGCGGACTATCTGGCCAAGGTCGAGGAGGAGAAGGAACGCGTCCGCGCGGAGCGCGAGCGTCAGCGGGACGAGGCGCAGGCCCAGCGCGAGTTCGAGAAGGCGAAGGCCCGGCTGGCCAAGGAGCAGTCGCACTGGCGGACCGCCATGATGAAGTGGGCCGACGCGGGCGACGCGGCCAAGATCGCCGAGGCGGAGGCCAAGCTGGCCGAGATCGACGACTCGATCAAGGCAGTGGAGGAGCGGGAGGCCAATATCCGCACGGGATGGGTCTACGTGATCTCCAACGCCGGCTCGTTCGGGCCCGACGTGGTGAAGATCGGGCTGACCAGGCGCCTGGACCCCACCGAACGGGTGCGTGAACTCGGTGACGCGTCGGTTCCGTTCAAGTTCGACGTGCACGCCCTCATCTTCGACGCCGACGCGGTGAGCCTGGAAACCCGCCTGCACCAACACCTTGCCGGCCAACGCGTCAACCGCGTGAACCTCCGGCGCGAGTTCTTCCACGTCACGCCGGCCGAGGTGTTGGACGTTCTTCGCGCCATGGGTCTTCAGGACAACCTCGTCGACTACGTCGAGGAGGCCGAGGCGGAGGAATGGCGTTCGAGCCAACGCATTTCCGAGACCGAGCGCAACTCCGCCGCCGTCGCGTAGCCGCTGCGCCATCGGGCAGGTCGGGCCGATTCCGGTGGCGTGACGGGAACACGGCGTGCCACAGTGCGGCGTGTTGTCCTATCGAGCGCAGGTGGCGCAGCTGCGGCGAATCGCCATGAGCGCGCTGGACGCGTATGAGCTGAGCGACCCCAAGGTGCAGTTCGTCGCGCACGGGGAGAACACGACGTTCAAGGTCACCGTGAGGGCGGAGCGCTTCTTGCTGAGGGTGCATCGGCCGAACCGGCATGGGCGGTTCGTCGACTCGTCCGCGGCGATCACGTCCGAACTGCGGTGGCTCACGGCCCTGCGCAACGAAACCGACCTCGCGGTGCCCGAACCCGTGCCCACCCGTGACGGCGCATTTACGACTACCGAGTCAGAGCGAATCTGCTCGGTGCTGCGCTGGATGGACGGCCGACGGCACAGCGAATCGCCGCGGCCGCGGCACCTGCGTCTGCTGGGCGAAGCCATGGCACGCCTGCACAATCACGCCGACGCCTGGGAGCCGCCCAAGGAATTCGTCCGCATCCGTTGGGACTGGGAGACTTTCTTCGGCGACACCATGGAGTACGGCGGCATCAACGCCGCCCAGGTCTGGGATCTCCTGCCGAGGGACCTGCGCAAAGATTTCGAGCACGTCGCCGACACAGCCCGCGAAGCCATGGCGCGGCTGGACGACGTCGGCCTCATCCACGCCGATCTGCACCTGGACAACGCCCTCTTCGCCGGCGGCGGGGTCAAGCTGATCGACTTCGACGACAGCGGCACCGGGCACCGCCTGTACGACCTCGCCGTCGCCCTGTGGGAACTGCGCCACCGAGAGGACTACGAGCAGTTCCGCGCCGCCCTGCTCGACGGCTACACGGCGCACCGGCCGCTGCCCGCCGACAACGTCGACACGTTCATCGCGGTCCGCGAGGTGGCCTTCGGCCTGTGGTTCGTCGGCACGGCCCGGGTCAACCCGGCCTTCCGCGACCGGCTGGACCGGGAACTGGCCGGCATCCGACGGCGTCTGGCCGCCCTGCGGCGCTAACGGTCAACGGGTCATCGCGGCGAAGCGCGGCTGGCCCTCCTGTCCGATGTCGGGGACGCGGAGGATGCTCACCGCGCCTGCGGCGGCGAACACGGCGAGGCCGGCGAACAAGATGGTGAAGCCGCCGGCCGCGAGCAGGGCCGGTGCGGCGAACGGCACGACGGCGACGGGCAGGATGCTGGCGATGTTGAGCACGGCGAAGTCCTTGCCGGCCGATTCCGGGTCGGGCAGCATGCGCAGGCACAGCGCGAAATCGGTGGCCAGGAAGGCGCCGTAGCCGAGCGACATGACGGCGGCCCCGACGAACACGGCGGGGATGCCGGGCGCGAGGGCCACCACGATCAGGCCGGTGGCGAGCAGGAGACCACCGACGAGCACGAACGGCTTCTGCCGCCGGATCCGGTCGGACAACCAGCCGGTCAGCCAAGCGGTGACGGCGACGCAGGCGATGCCGACCAGCGTCAGCAGGAAGATCAGGCCCGGCACCGCGTCAGCCGTGACGGCAAAGCGCTGCGTGAACAGGAAAGCCAGGTAGCTGTTGCAGGCCCAGGCGGCGGTGATCATGAAGCGCACGGCCCAGGCCCAGGCGAACGCCGGGTGCCGGCGAGGGCTGACCCAGTACGACCGCAGCACGATCGCCGGGCTCAGCCGGGATTCGCCGGCCAGCGGCCGGTGCTGGGGATCGCGGACGAGCAGCAGCGTCATGAGCACACCGCCCGCGCTCAACGCCGCGACGACGGCCCATTGCAGCCACGGGACGGCCGGCACGGCGCTGACCAGGGCGAACCCGAGCGCCGGCCCGGCCAGGGCCACGAAGGCCACGACCCCCGACGCCGTCCCCCGACGCTCCGGGGCCACCTGGTCGGCGGCCAGCGCGGCGTTGGCGGCCTGCTGGACTCCGATCAGGACCATGATGACCGCCCACCCCAGCACGACCTGCCACACGGCGGTGGTCCAACCCATGACCATCAGCAGCAGGGCCGCGCCGAGGCCACCGACGAGGATCCAGGTGCGGCGACGGCCGAACCGGGCCGTCGTGCGGTCGCTGATCCGTCCGCCGAGCGGGTTGGCGAGCAGCCCGGCCAGGCCGCCGATGCCGGCCACCAGACTGAATTCGGACGTCGCGTCGGCGCCGGCGATCGCGGTGAGGTGGGTGATCAGCAGCAGGTTCAGCGGCACGGCGGCGCCGAGGTAGGCGGCGGCGTTCGTGCCGACCAGGCCGGCGATGAGGCGCCCCTGGGCGGTTCGTAACCGGTGGGTCGTCATGGTGTCACGGCCTTGACGATCTCGAGCACGGCGTCGCGCACTACGGCGGGATTCTCTTGCGGGACAAGGTGTCCCGTGTCCGGCACGACGACGACCCGCCCGCGCGGCGCGGCGGCCATGAGCTCGGCGGCGACCTGGTTGAACAGCGGGCGCCCGGTCGACATCCCGCGTTCGATCCGCCCGGCCTGCAAACAGATCGTGGGCACGTCCGGAGTCCCGGCGGCCTGGAGCCGCCGCATCGTCGGCAGCGCCGTCATGATCTGCGCCGCCTCCTGGCGTCCCGCCCGCATCGCCTGGGCGCAGGCATAATCCCGCGTCAGAATGTCCATATCGGACAGAGCTATGGCCGAGGAAAGGTTGGGAGCAGTGACTTTCATCAGCAGCTTGCCGCCGCCGACACGGGCGAGCAGCGCCAACACGGCGAACGCCCGGGAGGCGGTCCGCGCGGCGCGGTCGCTCATGATCTCGGCGACGGTCGCGTCGACGAAAACCAGGCCGGCGACCCGCCCCGGGTGGCGTTCGGCGAACAGCCGGATGACAGGCCCGCCCCAGCTGTGCCCGACCAGCACGACCGGCCCGGTCTCGCCGAGGCCGTCGAGCAGGCCCGTGAGGTCGTCAGCGATCCGTTCGAGCGTCCGGTCCCGCCGATCCGGATCGCTGCCGCCGTGGCCGGCACGGTCGTAGGACAAGGTGCGGGCATGCGCGCCGACCTCGCGCTGGGTGTGCACCCACGACGCGGCCGGTGCGCTCATGCCGGCCTCGAACACGACCAGCGGCCCCCCACCCTCGCCGGCCACGACGGCGCGCAGCCGCCGCCCGTCCGGCAACACGACGAACTTCTCGGTCAGCCCTCGACCGGGGTCCAGGCTTGTCATTCGGCGCGGCCTCTCACTGGTTCCAGCAGGGCGGATGGACGTCCGGCCACAGACCTGCGTGTTCGAACTGCGCGGCCAGGGCCAACAGCACCCCGTCGCCCCGACGGCGGCCGACGATCTGCACGCCGCACGGGAGGCCCTCAACGTCCACATGCGACGGAAGGGCGACGGCGGGCTGGCCGGTCAGGTTCGCCCACGGGGTATAGGCCGACCAGGCCAGCATCCGGTCGGCGATCGCCGCCACCCCGTCGACCTGGAAGTGTCCCGACGGCACCGGCGGCCCGCTCGTCACCGGGGTCAGCGCGACGTCGAACTGGTCGAGGGCCTCCAGGAAAGCGCTGGCGTACCGGGCCAGCACTCCCTGTGCCGCAAAGAGGTCACGCCCGGAAAGCGCTTCCCCTTCGGCGTGCAGCCACCGCGTGTAGGGCAACAGCCGGTCGGGCGGAACCAGCGACGACACCACCGCGTTCACCGACGCCGCGAACAGGGTACGCAGTGCCAGCCGCACCGGATCGTCGTAACCGGCAGGGATCTTCACCTCCCGCACCTCGTGTCCCAGCTCCCGCGCCAACGTCGCCGTCCGCTCGACCGCGTGGATCGCCTCGGGATGCGGTTCGGCGCCGTCAAGGCCCGTCTCCGTCCACATCGCGATGCGAAACGGCTTCGATGGTTTCCTGATCGCGTCGAGGAAAGAACCATCTGGCCGCCAGTCGTCCAGGTCGCCGGGCGCGGGCTGCGCCATCACGTCCATCAGCAGCGCCGCGTCCTCGACGGTTCTGGCGATGGGACCCTCGATGGTGGTGTTGGACAACGACGACACTAATCCTCGACTTGGCTTCACGCCCACGAGATGACAGGTCGCCGCCGGCGTGCGGGTCGACCCGGCCCCGTCACCGGCGTGCGCCAGGGGCAGCAGTCCGGCCGCGACGGCAGCCGCAGCACCGCCGCTGGATCCGCTGGCATAGCGCGTCAGGTCGTACGGCGTGACGGTGGGCCGCCCGGTAACCAGGTTGTCGGTGTAGCAGGTGGCGCCGAACTCCGCGGTGTTGGTCTTGCCGATCAGCACCGCGCCGGCCCGCCGTAACAGCCCCGCGGTCCAGGCGTCGGCCGTCGGGGTGAAGCCCGCCAACGCGGCGCAGCCGAACGTCGTGCGCACCCCGGCCGTCTGGTACAAATCCTTGATGCCCAAGGGAAGTCCGAGCAGCGGCGACCACTCGCCCTGGGCAATGCGCCGGTCGGCGCGAGCGGCCTCGGCGAGGGCGAGCTGCGGCGTGACGGTGGCGAAAGCGCCGAGTGCGCCGTCGAGCCGGTCGATGCGGTCCAGGTAGTGCTCCGTCAGCTCACGGGAACTGACGTCGCCGACGCGCAAGGCATCGAGCTGGGCGGCAGCGGTCAGCTCATGCAGATCACCGCTCACAGCACCACCGCGGTCCCGGTCAGCACACCGTGGGCCAGCTCGGCGAGGGCGTTCAGGTAGTCCGGCGTCAGCGGCTGGCGACCCAGCATCCGGCGGTGCATCATCGGGCCCTCGACCAGGTCGCCGATGAGGGAGAGGTCGGGCGGCGTGCGGATTTCGCCCCGCTCTGTCGCCCGGACGATGGCGTTGCGCAGCGGCTCACCGCGTCCTTCGGCCATTGCCCGGAAGGCGAGCTCCGCGTCCGGATCGTGGTGCAGGTCGGCGGTCAACCCCATCAACCCGTCCACCCAGGACGAGGACCAGGACACGGCCAGGTCGTGCACGACCGCCCTGAGGTCGCCGAGCAGCGTGCCGGTGTCGCGGTCCGAAACCGGCGGCAGGTGCTCGGCCAGCACGTCGACTACCAGCTGTGCCTTGCTCGACCAGCGCCGATAGACGTCGGTGCGGTGCGCGTCGGCCTCGGCGGCGACCTTGGTCAGCGTCAGGGCGTCGTAGCCCCGGCTCTGCAGGAGCGACCAGGCCGCGGCCAGCAGCCGTCGTTCGAGGTCGGGATCTCGGGGACGCCCAGGCACGTCGCCTCCTAACGCTACAGGTTGTAGCGAAAGAGGCTAGGTCGTCCCGCTGACCCGCGCAAGCCCCGTCAGTACACGTCGCGGACGTAGCGGCGGTCGGTGGCCAGCTGCTTGAGGTAGGCGGTGGCCTTGTCGGCGGTCATGCCGCCGTGGTTGGCGACGATCTCGCGGAGGGTGCGGTCGACGTCCTTGGCCATGCGGGTGGCGTCGCCGCATACGTAGACGTGGGCGCCGTCGCTGAGCCAACGCCAGAGGTGGGCGCCGTGCTCGCGCATGCGGTCCTGCACATAGACCTTGGCCCGCTGGTCGCGGGAGAAGGCGAGGTCGAGGCGGGAGAGCAGACCGTCGGAGTGGAACTGCGAGAGCTCGTCACGGTAGTAGAAGTCGGTGGCACGGCGCTGCTCGCCGAAGAAGAGCCAGTTGGGGCCGCCGGCGCCGAGGGCGGCACGCTCCTCCAGGAAGCCGAGGAAGGGGGCGACGCCGGTGCCGGGACCGATCATGATCATGGGGACGGAGGGGTCGCCGGGCGGGCGAAAGTGGGGCGAACGCTGGACGGAGGCCCGGACGGGCGTGCCGGTGGCGCGGTCGGCGAGGAACGTGGAGCAGACACCGCCGTGAGTTCCGTACCGGACAACGGAAACGGTGAGGCGGATGCGGGACGGGCTGACCAGCGGACTGGACGAGATGGAGTACTGCCGGGGTTGTAGGCGCTTGAGCACCTCGGCCCAGGCCTGGGCGTCGGCCCGAACGGGGTAGTCCCGCAACACATCGACGGCCTGCCGGCCCCACGTCCACTTGGCCAGCTCGCCCTTGTTGTCCGGACGGAGCAGGTGCCGCAGCTCGCGGTCGCCGTTGTGCTCGGCGACGAACTGCAACAGCGAAGGCGTGATCCGCGCGATCTCCAGCTCCTCGGAGAGGGCCTCGCCGAGCGAGAAGTCGGTGCCGTCAAGGGAAATCACGCCGGATCCGTCGAGACCGGTGACGCCGAGCCACTCGTCGACCAGGGCAGGGCTGTTCACCGGCAACACGCTGAGGGCGTCGCCGGTCTCGTAGGCGAGGTCGCCGGCGTCGAAGGTGAACTCGCGCACCTCCTTGCCGGCGCCGGGCAGGCTGAGCAGCCGATTGCCGACCAGCTCGACCTCGCGGTGCCGGGCCGGGGAGGCGTTCAACGCGACGATCACCTGGTCGAGCCAACGCCGAGCGGTCGACTGGTAGTCGGGCTCACAGTCGGTCCTCGGCACGAGATGCGTGGCGCCCAGATCCCGCAGCCGCTCGTCGATCCGCTTGCCGTGGCCGCAGAAGTTGTCGTAGCTGGAGTCGCCGAAGGCCAGCACCGAGTACCGAAGACCAGCCAGTGTGTCCTGTGTGGACAGATGATCCCAGAAGGTGACGCCGTTGTCCGGCGCGTCGCCGTCGCCGAAGGTGCTGGTGATCATCAGCACCGGATTGCCGGCCCGCAGGGTGTCGGCGGACGCCTCGGCCATGCTCACCACCACCGGCCGCCAGCCGCTCTCGGCCAGCCGCCGCGCCGCCTCGGCGGCGAACTGCTCGGCGTTGCCGGTCTGCGACGCCCAGAGCACGGAGATCTCCTTGCCCGGTAACGGTTCCGCCGCCACACCGCCGCGCGAGAACATGCCGGCCAGCAGGCCGTCGACCCAGGCCGCACGGGTCGGTTCGATCGGGGCGTGCGGCGGTAACACCGGCACGCCGACGCCGCCGGCGGTCACCCCCGCGGCAAAGCCGGCGAGGTACTGCCGCTCGGCCGCAGTGAAGTCAGGCATCGGCACGTCGTCGACGCCGAGCATCGCGGCCACCGAAACGGGCTGTTCAACAAGAGCGACCGGTTCGGAGACCGCCACCTTGGCCAGAGACACCGCGCACACCTTGAACTCCGGCTGGAACGAGATGGGGTCGACGGCGTCGTTGGTCACGGCGTTCACGCTGAGGTACTCGCCGAACAAGTCGTTCCAGTGGAACGGCGCGAAGCAGCACCCGGGGCGGACGCGGTCGGTGACCACCGCCGGAAGCACGGCACGACCACGGCGGGACGCGATCTCGACCTGATCGCCTTCCACAATGGACATAGCCAGAGCGTCAACGGGGTGGATCTCCACGAACGGGCCGGGGTTGAGCTTGGTCAGCTTGGCGACCTTGCCGGTCTTGGTGAGGGTGTGCCAGTGGTGCTGCACCCGACCGGTGTTCAGGGTGAACGGGAACTCGTCGTCCGGGAGCTCAGCCGGCGGCATGTGCGGCCGCGCGAAGAACGACGCCTTGCCAGTGGCAGTGGGAAAAACCGGTGCGCCAGAGGCAACGTAACGAACGGGATTGCGGGCGGGGCCGTCGGGGGCGCTGGGCCACTGGACGGGGCCCGAGCGCAGCCGGGAGTAGGTGATGCCGCTCAAGTCGTAGCCGGTGAAGGGATTGCTGGCGCGGCGGATCTCCTCGAAGATCTGCTCGGCGCTGTCGTAGTGGAACGGGAAGCCCATCTCGACGGCCACGCGGGCGATGAGCTGCCAGTCGGGCACCGCCTGCCCGGCCGGCGCGACGGCCTGCGGCGCGAGGGTGACGTTCCGCTCGGAGTTGACCATCACGCCTTCGGTCTCCGACCAGATCGCCCCGGGCAGCACGATGTCGGCGTAGCCGTTGGTCTCGGTGTCGGCGAAGGCGTCCTGCGTGATCACCAGCTCGGCGGCCTCAAGCCCCTCGATCACCGTGCGCCGGTTGGCCACGGAGGCGACGGGATTGGTGCAGATGATCCAGCACGCCTTGATGTCCCCGGCGGCCATGCGCTCGAACATCTCGATGGTGCCGCGGCCGACGTCGGTGCGGATGGAGCCGGCCGGCACCTCCCACAGCTCCTCGACAAAGGCCCGGTCCTCCGTGGACAGAACGGAACGCTGGCCGGGCAGCCCTGGGCCCATGTAGCCCATCTCCCGGCCGCCCATGGCGTTCGGCTGCCCGGTCAGCGAGAAGGGGCCGCTGCCGGGCCGGCAGATCGCGCCGGTGGCCAGGTGCAGGTTGCAGAGGGCGTTGGTGTTCCACGTGCCGTGTGTGCTCTGGTTGAGGCCCATGGTCCAGCAGCTCATCCAGTTGCCGGCGGCGGCGATCCACTTCGCCGCGGTACGGATGTCGTGCTCGGGAATTCCGGTGATGTCGGCGACCACGTCCGGCGGGTAGTCGGCCAGGAACTCCGGCATCCCCTCCCAGCCCTCGGTGTGCGCGGCGATGAAGTCCGAGTCGACAGCTCCTTCGGCGTGAACAAGGTGCAGCAAACCGTTGAGCAGCGCGAGATCCGTCCCGGGCGTGATCTGGAGGAACAGGTCGGCCTTGGCCGCTGTGGCCGTGCGCCGGGGGTCGACGACGATCAGCTTGGCCCCGCGTTTGACCCGCTCCATCATCCGCAGGAACAGGATCGGGTGGCAGTCGGCCATGTTGGAGCCGATCACCAGGAACACGTCCGCGCGCTCGAAGTCCTGATAGGACCCGGGCGGGCCGTCCGCGCCGAGGGACAGCTTGTAGCCGCTGCCGGCGCTGGCCATGCACAGCCGGGAGTTGGACTCGATCTGGTTGGTGCGGACGAATCCCTTGGCCAGCTTGGTGATCAGGTACTGGGCCTCCATGGTGAGCTGCCCGGAGACGTAGAAGGACAACGCGTCCGGCCCGTGCTCGTCCAGGATGGCGCGCAGCCGAGTGGCGGCGAGGGTGATCGCCCGGTCCACATCGGTCGGTTCGGCCGGGGATTCCCGGTCCGTGCGGACCAGGGCCGTGGTGAGGCGGCCGGGCGCGGCCAGCATCTCGTGGCTGGTCGCGCCTTTGGTGCACAGCCGCCCGAAGTTGGCCGGGTGCTCCTTGTCGCCGGTGACCGACACCACACTGCCGTCGCGGACCGTGAGCACGATGCCACAGCCGACGCCGCAGTACGAGCACACGGTCCTGACCGTCGAATCGGGCACGGGCGCAAACACTAGGAACGGGCTGTTGCGCGGCGATTGCACCGCCCGCTGCGGCCGTTACATCTACTGCACAATCGTGTTTCGGCCGCCGTGAGCAGCGTTTTACGCCTTCTTGGCCTTGGTCAGCTCCTCCTGCGCCCACACGGCCCACTCCCGCTGCATCTCGGTGAACCGCAGCCCCCACTCCAGCGCGATCCGCCCGTAGACGGCGAGGTCGGCGGTCTCGGGGGCGATGGCCTCCTCGGTGGCCCGCAACCCGGCCTCGTACTCGACGGCGGCCGCCTCGCGCTTGCGCAGGAAGTCGAGGCCCTGGTCGTAGTCGATCACGCCGAGGAAGAACACCCGCAGCAGCAGGTCGCTGCGCCGGATGACCGACGGCTCGACGTCGGTCATCCAGTGCCGGAGCTCGGCCAGCCCGGCCTCGGTGAGCGCGTACTCCTTGCGCCGGCGGGCGCCCTCCTCGGTCACGGTCACGAGGCCCGCGTCGGCCAGCTTGCCCAGCTCCCCGTACAGCTGGCTCTGCGTCGCCGGCCACACGTTGGCCAGCGAGCCGTGGAAGGTCTGCAGCAGGTCGTACCCGCTGGCGGGACCCATGGTGAGCAGCCCGAGGGCGGCGTGGCGCAGGCTCATGCCGCCATCATACTCCAATACTGACATGTTGCAGGAGTATGTTTCATTATAGACATGTCATTAGAGACATACAGGCAGGATGCGTGACATGACGACGGGACTGCCGCACGAGGCGGTGCGGGTGGCGTGGACGGCGCTGCGCACGGAAACGCCGATGCTCCACCTCGACACGGCGGCGTGCGGGCGCACCAGCGTCGCCACCCGGGCCGCGATCACCGAGCACCTGGAGCTGGAGGCCCAGCTCGGCGGCTACGTCGCCGAGGCCGAGGCGGAGGGGACGACCACCACCGCGCGGCGGCTGCTCGGCGAGCTGCTCGGCTTCGACACGGACGAGGTGGCGCTGCTGGACAGCAGCTCCTCGGCCGGGGCGCAGCTGCTGGCGGCCTGGCCGTGCCAGCGTGGCGACCGGGTGTGGATCGCCCCGAGCGAGTGGGGCAACAACCTGGCGGCGTTCGCCGACCGCGGCCTCGACGTCGGCATCCTGGACGTGGACGACCACGGCCGGATCGATCTCGATGCCCTGCAACGGAGGCTGCGCGCCGAGCGGCCGAACATGGTGCACCTGACCGGCTTCACCGCGCACCGGGCGCTCGCGCAGCCGTCGGCGGAGATCATCGCGCTCTGCGCCGCCGTCGAGGTGCCGGTGGTGATCGACACCGCGCAAGCGTTGGCGCACATCGAAATCCCGGCCGGCGCCGCCGCCGTCTACGGCACCGGCCGCAAGTACCTGTGCGGGCCGCGCGGCGTCGGCTACGTGGCCGTGCGCGAACCGTGGCAGCAGCGGCTCACCCCCCGCGCACCGGCGCTCGACCTCGGCGGGCGGCCGGTGCGCAACCTGGAGAGCCGGGAGGCCTACGTGGCCGGCCGGGTCGTGTAGGCTTCGGCAAAAGTGAGGGACGTCGGAACAGTCCGTACAACAATTGTCCCCGAATGGATTACGGTCCTGCTTCAGAGCCTTGGTGCCACATGGCACGCAAGTTTTCTGTACGGTCACGAGTTACGTGGCCGGCCGGGTCGGGCTGGCGACCGCGCTGCGGCAGTACGTCGAGATCGGCCCGGCGCTGATCCGGGAACGCCTGGCCGCGATCGGCCGCGCGCTGCGGGCCGGCCTGGCCGACCTGCCCGGCTGGTCGGTCCCCGACGACGTCGACGCCCCCGGCTCGATCGTGGCCCTGCTGCCGGACGAGGAGATCGACCTGCCGCGGCTGCGGGCCGACCTGGTGGCCCGGAAGATGGTCACCACGGTGTCGGTGGTCGAGCGGGCGCCGATGGACATCCCGCGGCCGACGCTGCGGCTCAGCCCGCACGTCGACTTCGAGACGGCGTGGATCCCGCAGATCCGGGAACTGCTGACCGCCCGATACAGTTGAGCGCATGCCCACCGCCGAGGAAATGCTCAGCGTGGCGGCGGTGCGCACGCTGGCCGACATCCTCGGCAAGGCGCCGGCGGTCGCCGCCGTCGACCTGGACGGCGCGGCCTTCAGCGAGCGGGGCCGGCTGGTGCGGGACGCGCTGCTCGCGGACCTGCCGGCCAAGTACCCCGCGTTCGAACGGGCGATCCGCAAGGCGATGAAGGACCCCCGGTTCACGGGCTGGATGATCTGGCCCGTCACTGAGGCGGTGGCGGTCCGGGCCGTGCCGGACGCCTTCGACGTGGGGCTCCAACTGGTCGCCGACCTGACGTCCCGGCTGACCGGGGAGTTCGCGCTGCGAACCTTCCTCGCGGCCGACCTCGACCGCACGCTGGCGACGGCGCTGCGCTGGACCGCCAGCCCCGACGAGCACGTGCGACGGCTGGCCAGCGAGGGCACCCGGCCGCGGCTGCCCTGGGCCAAGCGGGTTCCGGCGATCATCGACGATCCACAGTCGACGGTCCCGATCCTCGACGCGCTGCACCGCGATCCGTCGGAGTACGTGCGGCGGTCGGTGGCCAACCACCTCAACGACATCAGCCGGTCCGACCCGGCGCTGGCCGTCGCGGTCGCGACCCGTTGGCTGACAACGGAGACCGCCCCGCTGGTGAGGCACGCGCTGCGGACCCTGGTCAAGGCGGCCGACCCGGGCGCGTTGGCGCTGCTGGGCTTTCCGCCGCCGGCCGCGCTGACCGTCACCGGGCCCGCGCTCGGCCGTGCGAACGTTCGCGTGGGCGAGGAACTCCCGTTCGAATTCACCCTGACGAACGACGGCGACGAGGACGTGCGGCTGGCCGTGGACTACGTGGTGCACCACCGCAAGGCCAACGGCACGCTCACCCCGAAGGTGTTCAAGCTGACCACCCGAACGCTGGCCGCAGGCGAATCCGTGACAATTTCCCGTCGCCACTCGTTCCGGCCGATCACCACCCGCGTCTACCACTCGGGCGAGCACGCGGTGGAACTTCAGGTCAACGGCCGCACGTTCGGGCGAACCTCGTTCACGTTGCGACCCCAGGCCTAGACACAGGGGTGGTGTGACGCCACTGTCCTGTAGATAATCGCCGGAACAGCCACCCCCGGCGTCACCCGGTGGGAGCAACGCCCGCGGGCGATCGGCCGCCGCGCGACGGCCGGACTACGACGGTCAGGTGACCCGAGGTTCGCGGTCCCCGGCCGATGCGTGGCAGAGTAGAGCATTCACGGCGGTCACTGAGGACGGTTCAGATGGGTTCTGGTGCAACCGGGTCGGGCCGCGGCGCCCGCCCGACGGTCACCCGACGCCGGGAGGTCAGCGACGCCAGCGCGCGCTCGCTGCTGACCACGGTGCTCGGAGAGTACGTGCTGCCGCAAGGAGAACCGGTCTGGACACAGACGATCGTCGACGTGCTCGGGCGCTTCGAGATCGAGGAGAAGTCGGCCCGCCAGGCGCTGGCCCGGGTCGCCGCCGAGGGCTGGCTCAGCTCCGAGCGCGTCGGCCGCCGCGTCCGCTGGGCCCTCACCCCGCCCGGCCGCCGCCTGCTGGTGGAGGGCGCCGAGCGCATATACGGCTTCGGCAGCGGCAACCAGCAGTGGGACGGCCGCTGGCTGGTGGTCATGGTGTCGGTGCCCGAGACCAAGCGCGAGCTGCGGCACCGGCTGCGGACCCGGCTGAGCTGGGCCGGTTTCGGCTCGCCCGAGCCCGGCGTCTGGGTCTCGCCGCACGTCGGCGCCGAGGTCGAGGCCAAGTCCATTCTGGAGGACCTGGCCCTGACCAGCGAGGTCATGTCGTTCATCGCCACCTACGGCGCCCTGGGCGACGTGCAGCGCATGGTCGCCGCCGCCTGGGACCTGCAGGAGGTGGCCGAGAAGTACGAGAGCTTCATCGACCAGTTCAGCGGCCTCGACTCGCGCACCCCGGAGCACGCCCTGCTGGCGCAGACCCGCATGGTCCACGAGTGGCGGCGCTTCCCGTTCCTCGACCCGCAGCTGCCCGGCGAGCTGCTGCCGGCCAAGTGGAGCGGCTCGCGGGCCACCCAGTTGTTCAGCGACAACCACGCCGCCTGGCGGGAGCCGGCCCAGCGCGGCTGGCGGCAACTGATCGCCCAGCAGTCCTGACCCCCAAGATCAAGGGACCGATCCTCTCGTTCAACGTCAGGAAGGGCCCCTTACTGACGTTGAACGTCAGTAAGGGGCCCTTCCTGACGTCTAGACGTCCAACCCCGGGAACACCTTCGCGGCGTTGCCGCTGAGCACCCCGCCCAGCAGCTCCTCCCCCAGCCCCAGTTCCCGCAGCGCGGCCACATTCCGGGCCGCGCCGGGCACGCCGGGCCAGTCGGTGCCGAAGATCCAGCGGGCGGCCAGCCGGCGCAGGTCGAAACGGGCGTAGTACTCGGGAAGCTTCCGCGGCGGCAGACCGGCCAGGTCGAGCCACACGTTGGGTTTGGCCAGGGCGAGAAAGGCCGCGGTGTCGTACCACCACCCCCGGCCGCCGTGGGCGAACACGAACTGCACGGCCGGGAAGTCCTCGACCACGTCGACCAGCAGCGCGGGATCGCCGTAGCTGGAACGGGATCCGGGGAAGCTGGACACTCCCGAGTGGAAGATCACCGGCACGCCGCGCTCCTCGCACACCCGGTACACGGCGTAGACCTCGCGGTCGCCGGGCGAAAAGCAGCCGTGCACGGGATGCAGCTTCACCGCAACGGCCCCCAGGTCCAGCTGACGCTCCACTTCGGACGCCAGCGGGTGGTGCAGGTGCGGATTCACGTTGGCCACCAGGCGGAACCGCACCGGGTTGTGGGCCACGATCGGCAGCAGGTCCTCGATCGGCTGAATTCCGGTGGCCCGCGGGCTGTATTCGCAGAACAGCAGCGCCCGGTCGACGCCCTGCCCGGCCATCAGATCGTCCACTTTGGACGGCACGGGCACGCCGTCGGCGTCGTACACCGAGCGCCACGGATGGTCGCCGCTGAACTGGTCGGCCCACTCCAACCACGCCGGCTTCAACGTGGACAGGCGCGGCACGTGCACATGGGCGTCAACGATCATCGGTGAGTACGCCCTTGACCATGTCCCGCAGCACGTTGCGGCGGATCTTGCCGGTGGCCGTCTTGGGCATCTCGGCCACCTCGACCACCGCCCGCGGCCGCTTGTACGAGGCGAGACCGTCCCGACACCAGGAAATCAGGGCATCCTCGTCCACTTTGTGCCCGACCGCCGGCACCACGCAGGCCACCGGCTTCTGCAGCCCCGAGAGATCGGTGGCCGACACCACGGCGACCTCCTCCACATCCGGGTGGGCCAGCAGCCGGCTCTCCACCTCGAACGGCGACACCCACACGCCGCCCGCCTTGAGCATGTCGTTGCTGCGCCCCAGATACGTGTAGGTGCCGTCGCCGTTGCGCTGGTAGGTGTCGCCGGTGCGCAGCCACCGGCCCTGGAACACTTCGCGCGTGATGTCGTTGCGGCACCAGTACCCGGTCGCGGTCGACGGCCCGTTGACGTACAGATCTCCGGTGTCAGAAGGGTTTCCGGCCTCGTCGCGGATCTCCACCTCGTAGCCGGGCACGGGCACGCCGCTAGTGCCGCCGACGGCCTCGCCGGGCCGGTTGGACAGGAAGATGTGCAGCGCCTCGGTGGAGCCGATGCCGTCCAGGATCTCCACCCCGAAGCGCGAGCGGAACTTGTCGAACAGCACCTCCGGCAGCGCCTCCCCGGCCGAGACTCCTTGCCGCACGGTGGAAAACGCGTCGTCGGGGACGTCACTGGCCAGGGTGGCGGCGTAGAAGGTGGGCACGCCGAACAACACCGTCGCCCGGTCGGCGGCGGCGCGGGCGGCGATCAGCTGCGGCGTGGAACGTGAGCGTTCCAACAGGGCCACCGCGCCGGCGGCCAACGGCATGAAGCAAGAATTGCCCAGCCCGTAGGCGAAGAACAGCTTCGACACCGAGAGACAACGGTCCTCAGGATTGAGGCCCAGCACCCCGTTTCCGTAGTACGTGCCGACGGCGCGAATGCTCTCGTGCCGGTGCATGGCCGCCTTGGGCTGCCCCGTGGTGCCGGAGGTGTACAGCCACAGCGCCGGCGAGTCGCCCCACGTCCGGTACGGCGTCTCCAACACGCCGACGCCCGTCAGGTCATCCCACGGGTGCACGGCAACGCCTTGGCGCGCCGAGAACTCCGCCGCGCCCTCCAGCACCACGGTGTCGATCTCCGGCGCCAGCTCGACGACGGCCTGGCACGCCTCCGCGAACTCCGCCGACACCAACAGGATCCGGCTGCGCGAGTCGGCGAGCAGCGTGGCCAGCTCGACCGGCGTCAACATGGTCGACACCGGCACCGGCACCGCGCCCAGGTACATCGCGCCGAGCACGGCGGCGAGCATCTCCACGTCGTCGGCCATGCTGAGCACGACCCGCTCCTCCGGCCGCACGCCGAGCTCCCGCAGGCCCGCCGCCACCCGGTGCGCCTGGTGGGCCAGCTCCGAGTACGACAGCGTCCGCCGGCTCGTCACAACCGCGGTGTGACCGCATTCCGCATGCCGGTCGACCAGGTACTCGGCGGCGTTGAACCGGTCCGGCATCGGTGCTCCTCAGGCCAGATGGACGTACTCGTACTCGAACGGCTTGCCGTTGATGCCGTTGGTCGGCGGCGCGACCCAGGAAGCGATCTTGCCTCGTTCGTAGACCGGGCGCATCAACGACTGCACGAACGCCAGGTCCTGGCCGGTCGGCAGCCACCGGTCGCGGGCCCTGTGCCACGTCGCCTCGTCCAGGATCTCCCCCTCGGGCGAGATGTGGAAGCCCGAGCTCACGCCGACGCTGCGGTTGAATCCCGGGTGCGGCAGGCGCAGCCTGCGGTCGATGCCGGCCTCGGCCAGGATCCGGTTCCACCGGGTGACGCCGTGCTCGCAGTCGGCGATGTACTCGTTGCGCAGGTCCAGGTTCAGCATGAGGATCGTGGACAGCTCTTCGCCGCCCCACGTGCCGTCGGCCTGCGGCGCCTCCAGCAGCGAGCCGGTGTCGGTCAGCTTGTGGTCGTCCTTGCGCCGGCCCTCCTGCCAGCGGCCCTTGAGCCCGGCCGTGTAGTAGTTGGCGGCGTTGGTCGAGGTCTCGCTGCCGAACAGGTCGAGCGACACCGTGTAGTGGAAGTTGATGTACTTCTGGATGATCTCCAGCGGGATGCCGCCGTGCGGGGCGATGTCGAACGTGTCGTGCTCACGGATCAGCTCGGCGCTGCGGGCCACCACGCGGTCGACACCGGTGGTGCCGACGAACATGTGGTGCGCCTCCTCCTTGAGCATGAACTCGCACGTCCGCGAGAGCGGGTCGAACGCGCTCTCCTTCAGCGTGCCCAGCTGGTATTTGCCGTCCCGGTCGGTGAAGTACGTGAACATGTAGAACGCCAGCCAGTCCGCGGTCTCCTCGTTGAAGGCGCCGAGGATGCGCGGCGAGTCGGGGCTGCCGCTGTTGCGCAGCAACAGATCCTCGGCCTGCTCGCGGCCCTCGCGACCGAAGTAGGCGTGCAGCAGGTACACCATCGCCCACAGGTGCCGGCCTTCTTCGACATTGACCTGGAACAGGTTGCGCAGGTCGTAGAGGCTCGGCGCGGTCAGCCCGAGCAGCCGCTGCTGCTCGACGGAGGCCGGCTCGGTGTCGCCCTGGATGACGATCAGCCGCTGGAGGTCGGCCCGGTACTCGCCGGGCACCTGCTGCCACACCTCCTGGCCGCGGTGCTCGCCGAAGCCGATGGTCCGCTGCTGCTCGCGTTCGGCCAGGAAGATGCCCCACCGGTACTCACCCAGCGGCACGTGGTCGAAGTGGGCCCAGCCGGCGCGGCCGACGCTCACCGCGGTGCGCAGGTAGACGTCGTGCGTCTCCAGCGTCGGCCCCATCTCCGACCACCAGTTCATGAACTTGGGCTGCCAGCCTTCGAGCGCGCGCTGCAGCCGCCGGTCCGAGGACAGGTCGACGTTGTTGGGGATCTTCTCGTCGTAGTTGATGGGGCTGCCCATGGTCATACCCGCTTCCGGTCGAACACCGGCTTCTGGCCGGTCCCGTAACGCTTCAGGGCGCCGTCGGGTCCCGCCGCGTTGGGCCGGTTGAAGATCCAGTTCTGCCAGGCCGTGAGCCGGGCGAAGATCTTGGTTTCCATGCTCTCCGGGCCGACGAACCGGTGGTTGGCCTCCATGCCGGTCAGCGCGTCGGGGCTGATGCAGGCCCGGCCCTCCAGCACGATCCGGATCTCGTCGACCCAGTCGATGTCGTCGAAGGCCTCGGTGACCAGGCCCAGGTCGGCCGCCTCGGCGGCATCGATCGGCTTGTCCATTTCGGACAGTCGGGCCACATCCTCGCCGTAGAAGCGGGATTGCAGCCGCGTGATGCCGTTGCCCATCGGGAACGGGCCGAAGTTGGCCGGGCTCAGCCGGATCGCCGCCCGCTCGTCGCTGTCCTCGTCGTCGATCGGCGGGCCGTCCAATATGTACTGCCGGTCGCAGGCGAAGGCCAGCTCCAGCAGCATTCCGACGAAGCAGGAGCCAGGTTCGATCAGGGCGATCAGGCTGCGGCTGGTGACGTCGAGACGCTTGAGGACCCGCTTGTAGTAGTGCAGGATCTCGTTGCTCAGCCACGAATCGTCATTCAGCAGGCGGTTTTCCTGCGCCAGCACGGCATCCGGATCGCCGGCGGTGGTGAACACCCACGTACCGAGCTCGGTCTCGTTGGTGCGCAACCTGAGGATGAGGTCGTCGAGCTCACGGGTGACGGTCAGCGGCCAGTTCTCGTGGGCCGAGGCGTGGACGGTGATCTTGACCAGGCCGAGCTCGCGGTCGTAAACGGCGGTGACGTACCGGTAGCGGAGGCCGTTCTCGTCGATTTCACGCTCCAGCGGCGTCAACTCGACGCCCTGGGCATCCTGCGGCCGCGTGGAGTGCTGCGCCGCCTCCAACGCGCGTTCCTTGACCACCTCGTCGAAGCGGCGTGGCGGCACGACTTCGTCAACCAGTCCCCATTGGACGGCCGCCTTGCCGCGCATGCCGTCGCTGCGGGTGGCGAACACGTCGGCCCGGTCCTTGCGCACCCGGCGCTTGTCGACCACCCGGGTCAGGCCACCCGTGCCGGGCAGGACGCCCAGCAGCGGCACCTCCGGCAGCGACACCGCCGAGGAGTTGTCGTCCACCAGCACGATGTGGTCGCAGGCCAGGGCCAGCTCGTAGCCGCCGCCCGCGCACGACCCGTTGACCGCGGCCAGGTAGGTCTGCCCGGAGTGCTCGGTGGCGTCTTCCATGCCGTTGCGGGTCTCGTTGGTGAACTTGCAGAAGTTCACCTTCCACTCGTGGCTGGACGCGGCGAGCATGCGGATGTTGGCGCCCGCGCAGAACACCCGGTCCTTGCCCGAGGTGACGATCACCGTGCGGACGGCCGGGTGCTCGAAGCGGAGCCGCTGGGTGGCGTCGTAGAGCTCGATGTCGACGCCGAGGTCGTAGGAGTTCAGCTTGAGCTCGTAGCCGGGCGCGATGCCGGCCGTCTCGTCCACGTCCAGCACGAGGTAGGCCAGCTCCCCCTCGACCCGCAGGCGCCAGTGCCGGTAGCTGTCCGGGTGCGCGTCGAAGGACACCTGCACGGTCCGCCTCCTCGTGGTGGGGCTTCCTATTTTCTACAGATTAAACGCGAGGCGTCAATCTTTCTGTAGAGATTCACTCAGAACGCCACCGATCTTGTCCACGATCTCGTCCAGGTGCTGCCGCTCGCACACCAGGGGCGGCGCGATCTGCACGACCGGCTTGCCGCGGCTGTCCGTTCGGGCGATCAGACCGGCGTTCCTGAGGCCGGCCGCGATGGGCGCGAGGTCCTCGACGTCCAGCTCGGCGGCGTAGAAGAAGCCGTCGCCGCGGACCTCTTTGACGATGTCGAGTTTCGCCAGCTCACGCATGCGGGCGCCCAGGTACGGGGTCAGTTCGCGGACGCCGTCGAGGATCTTGTCCCGCTCGAAGATCTCCAGGTTGCGCAGCGCGATCGCCGCCGACAGGGGGTGGCCGCCGAAGGTCAGGCCGTGTGACAGCGCCTGGCCCGGGCGGTAGAACGGCTCGGCCACCCGGTCGCTGAGCAGCACGGCGCCCATCGGGGCGTAGGCCGAGGTCAGGCCCTTGGCGATGGTGATCATGTCCGGCACGATCTCGGGCACCGCGAAGTACTCGCCGATGCGACCGAAGCCGGTGATGACCTCGTCGGCGACGAGCAGGATGCCGTAGCGGTCGGCCAGTTCGCGCAGGCCCGCCCAGTAGCCGGCCGGCGGCGTGAAACAGCCGCCGGCGTTCTGCACCGGCTCGGCGATCAGCATGCCGACGGTGCCCGGATCGGCGTCGACGATCGCCGCTTCGGTCTCTTTCAGCAGGAACGCGAGGTCGCCCTCGCCGGTGTTGGGCACGTGCACGACGTCGATCGCCGGGCGGCCGAAGGCCTCCTTCAGCGCCGGGATGCCGGTCAGAGCGAGGGCGCCCAGGGTCTGGCCGTGGTAGGCCGTGCGGCGGGCAACCGCTTTCACGCGCTCCGGCTGGCCGTTGGCCACGTGGTACTGGCGGGCGATCTTCCAGGCCGACTCCACCGACTCCGAGCCGCCCGAGGTGAAGAAGGCCCGGTTGATCCCCGCCGGCGCCAGTTCGGCGAGCCGCTCCGCCAGCTCGATGGCCGGCGGGTGGGCCGTGTTCCAGTTCGTGTTGAACGGCATCCGCGTGAGCTGCGCCTTCGCCGCCTCCGCGAACTCCTCGCCGTAGGAGTAGCCGAGCTGGGCGCAGAACAGACAGGACAGCGCGTCCAGGTAGCGGTTCCCGTCCGTGTCGATCACGTGCACACCCTCGGCACGCTCGATGACCAGCGGATACTCCCCTTCGCGGAGCTTCGCGTGCTGTGCGAAGTGCAGCATCAGGTGGTCCCGCATCCCCGTCTTCACCCGGTCCGTCATGCCCTCGATCCTGGCCCGGCTCCGACACCCAGGCTAGACTGACCAGAAAACGAAACCAGTCAGTGGGTCAGGAGGCTCGGCGTGAAGGCGGCTCGCATCCTCGACGCGGCCGAGGAGCTGCTGGTCAGCTACGGGTACCGGCGGATAACAGTGGACGAGGTGGCACGGCGGGCCGGCGTCGGCAAGGGCACCGTGTACCTCTATTGGCCCAGCAAACTCGACCTGTTCGGGGCCGTGCTCACCCGCGACGCCGTCCGCCTGGTGGCCGGTCAACTGGTGGCCATGCGGGCCGATCCGGCCGAGGTGCTGCTGCACCGGGCGATGCGCTGGGTGTTCGTCGCCGCGATGACCCAGCCGCTGTCGCGGGCGTTGGCGACCGGCGATGTCGAGCTGCTCGGCGAGCTGATGACCGGGTCGCGTACCGGCGCGCTGTTCGCCGGCGGCAAGCGGGAGACCACCGACCGGTACCTGGCCGTGCTGCGCAAGCACGGCCTGCTGCTCGACGAGCCGTCGGACCTGTTGTCCTACCGGCTTTCCGCCGCGGTCACCGGCGCGTTCCTGCTGGTGCCGCTGACCCCGGAGCTCGATCTGGCGGCCAAGGCCGACGCGCTGGCGCTGACCGTGCGGCGGGCCTTCGAACCCGCCGATCACCCCGACCCGTCGGCGGCCGCGGCCGAGCTGGTCGGGCTGTACTCGGACTGGCTCTCGGAACTACGGGCGGAGCTGCCATGACGCAGGTGAAGGTTCGGCTGGATCGGGCGATGGAGACTTCGCTGCTCACGCTGTACGGCAAGGCCCTCGACGCCGCCATGACGCCGTCGATCCTGCACGACCGGCTGGCCGCCGAGATCGTCGCGAAGATCGACTACGACTTCGCCGGCATCAAGGGCATGAACGAGCGGGTCGCCCCCAACGCCGCCGCCCGCTCCAAGCACTTCGACGACTGGACCCGGGAGTTCCTGGCCGCGCAGCCAGCCGCGACCGTCGTCCAGCTGGGCTGCGGGCTCGACACCCGGGCCTGGCGCGTCGACCCCGGGCCGGCCGTCGGCTGGCACGACGTCGATTTCCCCGACGTCATCGCCGTGCGCCGCAAGCTGTTCCCCACGCGCCCGGGCTACCAGATGATCGAGTCGTCGGTGACCTCGCCGTCGTGGCTCGCCGCGATTCCCACCGACCGCCCCGTTTTCGTACTGGCCGAGGGCCTCACCATGTACCTGTCCCCCACCGAGGGGCATGAGCTGTTCCGGCGGGTCATCGACCACTTCGGCCACGGCACCATCGCCTTCGACACCCACAGCCGCCTCGGCGTGCGGCTGGTCAACATCGCGCTCAAGCGGGCCTTCGGCCGGGCCCTGCTGCACTGGGGCGTCAACCGTGCCGCCGAGGTCGACGCCATCGACCCCCGGCTGCACCGCGTCGACGCCCTCAGCGCGCTGCTCGCCCCGTCCGCCCTCTCGCTGCCGACCAGCAGCAAGCTGCTGATCCCGGTCGTCCGGCACTTCCCGCCGCTGCGCGACCTGGGCCAGTACTTCCGCTACACGTTCTGAGCCAGGTGCTTGGGCGCGAAGTCGCGGATCAGGGCGGCGATGGTGTGCGCCTGGCTCTCCAGGGCGAAGTGGCCGGCGTCGAGGAGGTGGATCTCGGCGTCGGGGACGTCCTTGGCGAAGGCGCGGGCGCCGTCGGGACCGAAGATCTGGTCGTTGCCGCCCCACACGGCCAGCACGCCTGGGTGGCGCTCCCGCAGGAACTCCTGCCACGACGGGTAGAGCGGCGGGTTGGTGCGGTAGTCGTGGAACAGCTTGAGCTGCACCTCACGCGCGCCGGGCCGGGCCAGGAGGGCGTTGTCGAGGGCGATGGCGTCGGGGCTGACCAGCTCGGGGTCGGGCTCGCCGTGCAGGTACTGCCAGACGGTCGTGTCGGGGGTGAGCGCGCCGGCCACGGGGGCCTCGGTGGTCGGGTTCCAGTCGGCCCAGAACTCGCGCAGCGGGGCCCAGAACTCGGGCACCAGGCCCTCCTCGTAGGCGTTGCCGTTCTGGGTGATGATCGCCCGCACCTGGTCGGGGCGCTTCAGGGCCAGCCGGAAGCCGACCGGTGAGCCGTAGTCCTGGACGTAGATGCCGAACGGGCCGAGCCCGAGCTGGTCGACGAACTTGTCGATCACGTCGGCCAGGTGGTCGAAGGTGTAGTCGAACTCCTCGACGGTCGGCATGTCGGTCTGACCGAAGCCGGGCAGGTCGGGGGCGATCAGGTGGAAGTCGTCGGCCAGCAGCGGGATGAGGTCCCGGAACATCACCGACGAGGTCGGGAAGCCGTGCAGGAGCAGCAGCGTGGGCCGCCCCGGGTCGCCGGCCTCGCGGTAGAACACCGACAGCCCGTCCACGGTCGCCCTGCGGTACCGGATCGCCATGACATCCTCCGTCGAAGTCGAAGTAACGCCTTATGCGTTACTTCGACGACCGTAACACAGGTAACGCCCGATGCGTTACTCTGATTGTCGTGACGACCTTTGCCCTGGTCGGCGAGCCGCTGGCGGTGGACCTGGCCAACACCGTGGTCCGGCTGCGCGGCCGGGACGTCGACCTGATCGCCGACGACGAAGCCCTGACGGCCTGGCTCGACCTGCACCCGAACCTGGGCGCCGTCGACGGCGACGAGCTCCGCGAGCTACGGGAGGCCATCCGCGAGGTCTTCCGTTCAGCGGTCGAGACCCGCCCGGCATCACCGGACGCCACGATGAGCATCAACCAGGCCGCGCACCGGTGCCTGGCCACCTTGTCGTCCACTTCGGACGGACCCGTCGTGGAGTGGGGCGGCGGCGCGCTCGCGGTCATCGGCCGCTCGGCGGTCGAGGTCGTGGCCGGTGCGAGCCTGCGCGGCTGCGCCAACCACGACTGCGTGCTGTTCTTCGCCCACGGCGACGAGCGGCGGAGGTTCTGCGACACCAAGACCTGCGCCAACCGCGCCCGCCAGGCCCGCCACCGCGAACGCCACGCCCAGGCATGACAAAGCCCCCGGGCCCGAAGGCCCGGGGGCATGGCGCTGCTGGAGGGAGTCAGCGGCGCCGGCCGGTCTCCGCGCACCCGCAGTCCCCGACGCCGCGATCTCGCCCTGGCACTTCAGGTGTCAACAACGCTCGTCGGTCTCGACCGCGTCGTAGGCCTTGCTGCCCAGGTAGACCGCGCCCGCGGCCCTCGTGCAGAGCGCCAACGTGTCGGTGCCGCCCGACCACAACTCCCGCGCGTTCTTCGTGCTCGTCCTGAACCCGACGTCAGTCGCGCTGGAGTCGACGAAGGTGACGATGTAGTAGTCCAGGTTCTTCGCCCGGAACTGGTCCCACACGTAGGTGTAGGCCCAGTTCTTGCCGCAGCCCTTGAACTGCTTCACCGACGCGATGGTCTGCCCCTCGTAGCTGGCATACGCGGTCGAGCCGATCTGCACGGTGCTCGAACACCCCGGCGCCGCCTCGGCCTGTGCCACCCCGGCGCCCAGACCACCGGCCATCAGCGCCAAGGACGCGGCAGCGGTCAGCATGAACTTCACGACTTCTCCCCTCCACTGCGTGTTTCGCATCCCGGTCAGCACCTGATCTGCGAGTAGACCTGGAGGAACTTGTCGTCGGTGACGAGGGCGACGTCGCCCGCGGCGGTGGTGCAGTTCGTCACGGTGTCGGTGGCCGACGACCACACCTCGCGCTGGCCGGTCCTGCCGTGCACGACACCGACGAGGTAGTCCGGATCGGGCTGGGTGACCAGTCCGAACACGCCGACGGCGGAGGTCATGAAGAACGACTTGCGACTGTCCACGAAGGTCTGCCAGGCGTACATGTACGCCCACTTCTTGTCACAGCCCTTGAACTGCTTCACCGAGACGATGTGCTTGCCGCCGTAGTCGATGTACGCCGTCGCGCCGATCTGCACGGCGCTCGAACACCCCGGCACGGTTTCCGCCTGCGCCACGCCGGAACCGAGACCGCCGACCACCAACGCGACCGAAGCGGCCGCCACTGCAAGGAACTTCATGCCTGTCTCCCTCTTGGTCAGCAGCGCTGGTCGGTCTCGGCGTAGCCGTAGTCCGCATCGCGGCCGAAGATGGCGCCGTCAGCGCGCGTGCACGCCGCCAGCGTGTCGGTCCCCGACGACCACAGCTCGCGTGCGCCCGTCGCGCTCTCCTTGTAACCGAAGGCATCGTCGCCGATGGCGATGAAGGAGATGAGGTAGTAGTCGAGGTGCTTCGCCCGGAACTGGTCCCACACGTAGATGTACGCCCAGTTCTTGCCGCAGCCCTTGAACTGCTTCACCGACGCGCTGATCTCCCCCTGGTACTTCGCGTACGCCGTCGAGCCGATCTGCACCGTGCTCGAACACCCCGGCGCCGCCTCCGCCTGCGCGGTGCCCGCCCCGAGACCGGCGACAGTCAGCGCGGCCGAAACGGCCACGACTCCCAGCAACCTCATGGTTCGTCCCTTCAGCAGCGCTTGCCGGTGTCCTGGTGCAGCATCGGACCGCCGACGAAATCGATGTCGCCGACGGCCCAGGTGCACACGTTGAGCGTGTTGGTGCCGTACGACCACACCTCACGCTGGTTCTTGTCGCCACGAACGAGGCCGATCGGCTCCCCGCCGTCGCCGATGGCGGCGAACACGTAGAAACCCGAATGCTTCGCCAGGTAGGCCGTCCACACGTAGACGTAGCCCCAGTTCTGACCGCAGCCCTTGAACTGCTTGACCGAGGCGGCCGTCTGGCTGCCGTCCATGATGTACGCGGTCGAGCCGATCTGCACGGTGCTCGAACAGCCCGGCGCGGATTCCGCTTGCGCCACCCCCGATCCGAAGCCGCCCATCACCAGCGCGGCCGCGCCCGCGACCCCCAGCAGTCTCGCGGTCAGCATCGGGTGTCCGTGAAAGCCGAGTAGTGGTCGTATCCGACGATCGAGATCAGTCCGTAGCCCGCGGTGCACTCCGACAATGTGTCGGTTCCCGTGGACCACAACTCCTTCACGCTGTCAAGGTTGGTCGTGTCGCCCTGGTAGACGTTGTGCACGCCGGGGTTGACGTTCACCGCCGCGAGGAGGTACCAGTGCAGACCGCGCTGGCGGAAGCTCTCCCAGACGTAGATGTAGCCCCAGTTCTTGTCACAACCCTTGAACTGCTTCACCGAGGCGATGTCCTGCCCCTGGAACTTGATGTACGCCGTCGAGCCGATCTGCACCGTGCTCGAACAACCCGGCGCCGCCTCCGCCTGCGCCACGCCGGCGCCGAAACCGCCCGCCACCAGCGCCAACGACGCCGCGGCGGCCAACAGGATCTTCATGGTTTGCTCCTCAGCACCTGATCGAGGTGAGGGTGTCGTGGTCGTCCGCGCCACTGATGGAGATGAGGCCGTAGGCGGCGGTGCACGCGGACAGGGTGTCCGCACCGGCCGACCACAGCTCGCGCTGGCCGACCTTGCCCCGCGTGAGACCGAGGTAGCGGTCGGGCTGCCGATGCGTCGGGCTGTCGAACACGGCGACGCCGGCCTCCAGGTAGAACGGCAGCTTGCCGTCCACGAAGGACTGCCAGACGTAGATGTAGCCCCAGTTCTGGCCGCAGCCCTTGAACTGCTTCACCGACGCGACAACCTGCCCCAGGTACGAGCGGTAGGCGGTCGAGCCGATCTGCACCGTGCTCGAACACCCCGGCGCGGACTCCGGCTGCGCCGGGCCGACCCCGACGGTCGCCAGCATGGTGGCCACGACAGCCGTGCCGCACAACAGTTTCCGCATTGTCGTCAGCACCTGATCTCCGTGTGCGCGTCGACGAAGGCGTCGTCGCTGAGTATCGCGACGTTGCCGAGTGCCGCGGTGCACTTGCGCACCGCGGCGACGCCGGTCGACCACAGCTCGCGCTGGCCCGTCCTGCCGTGGACCAGCCCGACGGCGTAGTCGGGATCCGGCTGGGCGGGAGTGGTGTACATGGCCATGGCGGAAGTCAGGAAGAACGACTTCTTGCTGTCTACAAAGGACTGCCAGGCGTACACGTACGACCAGTTCTTGCCGCAGCCGGTGAACCACTTGACCGAGGCGATGTGCTGGCCGCGGTAGTCGACATACGCGGTCGGCCCGACCTGGGTGGTGCTGGCGCAGCCGGGCGGGGTCTCGGCCTGCGCGGCGCCGGCGGTGGCCAGCAGGCCGGCGAGCAGGGCCAGCACGAGCGTGATCGTCCGGACGTGCGTCATGCCGGCACCCGGCTGATGGTCTTGATCATTGACGTTCCCCTCCAGGAGTGGCGGTCCCTCGGTCAGACAGAACACTCGCCGCCTCCGCTGACTCCGCCCTGACCGGTCACTGGCGCGGGCCGATCCGAGGTGCCAGTGGCGGTGACCCAGGTCACCGTGACCCGGTCACGGTCAGAGGCGTGATTTCGGCGCGCCCCACCGTGATTCGGCTGCTGGTGGCGGCCAGCACGCGACGCTGACTTTTCACTGACACCGGCCGCCCGGAGCGGCAGCACACCCAGACACGACAAAGCCCCCGGGCCTTTCGGCTCGGGGGCTTCGCGCTGCCGCTGGGGTCAGCAGCGCTTGCCGGTCTCGGCACCGCCGAGGTCATTGCCGCTCGTGGACCAGATCGAGCCGGCGGCCTGGGTGCAGACACCGAGCGTGTTGGTGCCGGACGACCACAGCTCGTGCGCGCCCCGACCGCTCACCTGGTATCCCAGCGGGTCGGTGCCCGCGTCGATGTAGGTGTCGATGGTGTAGTCCGTGCGCTTGTCGCGGAACTGGTCCCACACATAGGTGTAGGCCCAGTTCTTGTTGCAGCCCTTGAACTGCTTCACCGACGCGATGGTCTGGCCGCCGTAGGTGATGTACGCCGTCGAGCCGATCTGCACCGTGCTGGAACAGCCCGGCGCCGACTCCGCCTGCGCGGTGCCCGAACCCAGACCGACGACGGTCAACGCGGCCGCGACGGCTGCGACTCCGAGGAACTTCACAACTCTCCTTCTCAGCAACGCTGGTCAGTCTCCGTGTACAGCAACGGATTGCTGCCCACGAAGGTGATTTCTCCGGCCGCGCGGGTGCACATGTTCAGCGTGTCGGTGCCGTACGACCACACCTCACGCTGATTCTTGTCGCCACGCACGAAACCCAGCCCCTCCGCGCCGGCGTCGATGGCCGCCGTCATGTAGAAGCCGGAATGATGCGCCAGGTATGCCGTCCACATGTAGATGTAGGCCCAGTTCTGGCCGCAGCCCTTGAACTGCTTGACCGAGGCGGCGGTCTCGCCGCCGTCCTTGATGTACGCGGTCGAGCCGATCTGCACCGTGCTCGAACAACCCGGCGCCGACTCCGCCTGCGCCACACCCGCCCCGAGACCGCCCATCACCAGCGCGGCCGCGGCCGCGATCCCCAGCAGTTTCGCCGTCAGCATCGTGTGTCCGTCCAGGCCGCGAAGTTGTCGTATCCGATGACCGAGATCATTCCGTAGCCCGCGGTGCAGTCCGACAACGTGTCGGTGCCCTTGGACCACAACTCGACCGGACTGTGTATGTTGTCCAGACCGCCCTCATAGACGGCGTTCGGGCCGGGGTTGACGTCGACCGCCGCGGCGAGGAACCAGTGCAGACCGCGCTGGCGGAAACTCTCCCAGACGTAGATGTAGCCCCAGTTCTTGTCACAACCCTTGAACTGCTTCACCGAGGCGATGTCCTGCCCCTGGAACTTGATGTACGCCGTCGAGCCGATCTGCACCGTGCTCGAACAACCCGGCGCCGCCTCCGCCTGCGCCGCACCCGCCCCGAGACCGCCCATCACCATCGCGGCCGCGGCAGCCGCCACGACCGGGGATCTCAGCATCGGGTGTCCGTCCATGCCGGGTAGTTGTCGTACTGGTAAAGGGAGATCAGGCCGTAGCCGGCGGTGCAGTCCGACAGCGTGTCGGTGCCGGACGACCACAGCTCGACCGGGTCGCCGAGCTTGTCCTTGCCGCCCTTGTAGGTGGCGTTCGGGCCGGGATTGACCTCGACGGCGGCGGTCAGCAGGTAGTGCAGGCCCCGGGCCCGGAAGCTCTCCCACACGTAGACGTACGCCCAGTTCTTGCCGCAGCCCTTGAACTGCTTCACCGAGGCGATGTCCTGCCCCTGGAACTTGGCGTACGCCGTCGATCCGATCTGGACAGTGCTGGCGCAGCCCGGCGCGGACTCCGCCTGCGCCACACCCGCCCCGAGACCGCCCGCCACCATCGCCGCCGACGCGGCGGCGGCCAGCATGAACTTCACGCTTTCCCCTCTCAGCAACGCCATCCGGTCTTCGCCTCGACGAACTTGTCGTTGTCCCACTGGATGTAACCGGAGGCCTGGGTGCACGTGTCCAGCGTGTTCGTGCCCTCCGACCACACCTCGACCGGGCTGCCGGCCTTGTCCACGTCGCCCCACGACATGCCGCCGTCGAACTGCACGTAGACCGAGGCGTGGCCGTGGTAGGCGATGTGCCGGTCCCGGAAGCTCTGCCACACGAAGGTGTAGGCCCAGTTCTTGCCGCAGCCCTTGAACTGCTTGACCGAGATGGCGTTCTGCCCCTGGTAGGCGCCGTAGGCGGTCGAGCCGATCTGCACCGTGCTCGAACACCCCGGTGCCTGCTCGGCCTGGGCCACCCCGGTCCCGAGGCCGGCCATCGCCAGCGCCGCGACACCCGTGGCGCACAACAGTTTCCTCAGCATCGTCATCAGCACCTGATCGACGTGTGGTTGTCCGGCGTGCTGCTGACGCCGTCGATGGAGACCGCGCCGAACGCGGCCGTGCAGGTGGTCAGCGTGTCCGTGCCGGGCGACCACAGCTCGCGCTGGTTGTGGTGGCCGATGGTGAGGCCGAGGTAGCGGTCGGCCTCCTGCTGGCTGGCGCTGCCGAAGGCGCCGATCGCCGTGCGCAGGGTGAAGCCCTTGCCGCTGTCCACGAAGCCCTGCCAGGCGTACACGTAGGCCCAGTTCCTGTTGCAGCCCTTGAACTGCTTGACCGAGGCGATGTGCTGGCCGCCGTAGTCGACGTAGGCCGTCGTGCCGATCTGCACCGTGCCCGAGCAGCCGGGGGCCGACTCGGCCTGGGCCGGGCCCGCGCCGAGCGTGGCCAGCGTCGCGGCCACCGCCACCAGGCCGAACAACAGTTTGCGAATCATCATGGTCCATCCCCTCTGCTGGGGGAACTCTCGCCGCCGGCCCTGACTTCGGCCTGACGGGTGCCGGCGGGTGCGGCGGCCGACCGTGACTCAGGTCACCGTGACCCGGTCACGGCCCGGGGCCGTGACTTCCTGGCAACCGAGCACGAATCAGCTGCTGGCGGCGGACCGCACGCGACGCTGACTTTTTGCTGACGCCTCGATGTACAGTCGCTTTCGTTCGATCCCTGTCGAGTTCTGCGCAGTGGGGGCCATGTCCGGAGTCGGGTGGGAGTTCGGCGTGCTCGGGCCGCTTCAGGTCCGACACGAGGGCCGAACGGTCCAGTTGCGTTCGACCAAACAGCAGCTGCTGCTCGCGGTGTTGTTGGTGCGCGCCAACGAACCCGTCTCCGCGGACGACCTGGTCGACCGGCTGTGGGGCGAGGATCCGCCGGACGGCGCCCGCGCCACGTTGCAGACGCACGTGATGCGCCTGCGCAACACCCTCGGCGACAGCTCTCTGGTGCGGACCGTGCCCGGCGGCTACTCGATCCGGATCGAGCCGAGCGCCCTCGACCTTATCCGGTTCGATCGGCTGCGGTCGCAGGCCCGGCAGGCGGAACGTGCCGAGGACACGGCCGAGGAGGCGCGCCTGCTGACCGAGGCGCTGAGCCTCTGGCGCGGACCGGCGTTCACCGGCCATTCGACCGAGTCGCTGCGGCTGGACGAGCGCCGGTGGGACGCGGTGGAGCGGCGCAACGAGGTCCAGCTGCGGCTCGGCCGGCACGAGGCGCTCGTCGACGAGCTGCGCGACCTGGTAACGCAACACCCGTTACGCGAGCGGTTCTGGGCTCAGCTGATCCTGGCTCTGCACCACGGCGGGCAGCAGGCGCAGGCCCTGGACGCGTACCGGCGCTGCTGCGAGGTGCTGGCCGACGAGCTGGGCATCGACCCGAACGCCGAGCTCAGGGCGCTGCACCAGGCCGTGCTGGGTGGTTCGGCCGAGCCGGTCGGCGTGCCACCGCGGGCGGAGCCGGCCTGGGCCCCGCGGTGCGAGCTGCCGCCGGCCGTGGCCACGCTGGCCGGGCGCACCGAGGACGTCGTCCGGATGACGCACAGCCTGCGGGCCGAGCGGGACTCGCGCCGGGTGTGGATGATCACCGGCCCCGGCGGCGTCGGCAAGACCAGCCTGGCCGTGCACGTCGCTCACCTGGTCCGCAGCTGCTACCCGGACGGCCAGCTGTACCTGGACCTGCAGTCGCAGGAACGCCCGGTGGAGCCGGCCGAGGCGCTGGACCGCCTGCTGCGCGGCCTGGGCACCCCCGGCGCGGCGATCCCGGCGGCGCTGGACCAGCGCGTCGCGCTGTACCGCGACCGGGTCGCCGACCGGCGGATCCTGGTCGTGCTGGACAACGCCGCGACCGAGGCCCAGGTCCGGCCGCTGCTGCCGGGCACGACCACGTCCGCCGCGCTCGTGACCAGCCGATCGGTGCTGGCCGGCCTGGAGTCGGCCCAGGTCCTGCCGCTGGCGGTGCTCACTCCCCGGCGACGCCGTCCGGAAGGTGCTCGGCCCGGCGCGGGTGGCGGCGGAACCGGCGGCCGCCGAACAGCTCGTCGAGTACTGCGGTCGCCTGCCGCTGGCCCTGCGGGTCGCGGCGGCCCGGCTGGTCGCGCGGCCGCACTGGCGGCTGACGCAGCTGGCCGCCCGGCTGTCGGACGAGCGGCGACGGCTGGACGAGCTGCGGTTCGGCGACCTGGACGTGCGGGCCAGCCTGACGCTGAGCTACCGGGAGCTGGCCGAGCCGCAGCAGCGGGCGTTCCGGCTGCTGGCCCGGCTGGACACGCCCGACTTCCCGGCCTGGGTGGCCGGGCCGCTGCTCGGCGTCGACCCGGACACCGCCGAGGACCACGTCGAGGCGCTGGTCGACGCCAGGCTGGTGGACACCCTCGGCTGGGACGCCCTCGGGCAGACCCGCTACCGCCTGCACGACCTGCTCCGGGTGTTCGGCCGCGACCTCGGCGACGCCGACGACGCCGCGCTGGTCGCGCTGATGGACCAGTGGGTGGCGCTGGCCGAGTGCGCCGACCACAAGATCGCCCAGCGCGGCCCGCGGCTGGCCGTCAGCGACGCCGGTGTGCTGGGTGAGCGGCTGCTGGCCGACCCGACCGGCTGGTTCGACGCCGAGTGGATGACGCTGGGCGGGGTGATCGCCCAGTGCGCCGCCATGGGCCTGGCCGAGCAGACGGCCCGGCTGGCCATCGCCGGCGCCGCGGCCTGCGACTTGCGCGCCCGGTTCGACGACTGGGAGATGTCGAACGGGCTCGGCCTGGCCGCCGCCGTCGGCGCGACACCGGCCGAGGCGATCCTCGTGCAGCAGCGTGGCCTGCTGAACAGCCGTCAGCACCGTTTCGCCGACGCCCAGCGCGACTTCACCCGGGCCAAGGACGTCTTCGAGTACCTGGCGGACGCCGACGGCGCCGGCTACGCCTGGCACGGCGTCGGCTGGATGCACGAGTGGCTCGGCCGGCAGGCCGAGGCCAGGGCGTGCCACGAGATGGCAATGCGGCGCTTCGAGACCGCCCGCAACCGGCACGGGCAGGTCGACGTGCTGTGCTCGCTGGGCGCGATCGAGCGGCGGGCCGGCCGGAACTCCGCGGCCGAGGCGTACCTGCGCCGGGCCCTCGAGACGGCGACCGAGCTGGACGACCGGATGGGCATGCTGTCGGCGGCGCTGGAGCTGGGCCGGGTGCTGCACGCCCGCGGCGAGCTGGCCGGGGCCGTCGAGCACATCCACGCCAGCCTGACCGACGCGCACCAGCTCGGCGACCCGGACCTGGTGGCCAACCTGCGGCTGACACTGGCCGAGACGTACCTGCGGATGGGCGCGAAGGACACCGCGCGCACCGAGGCGCAGCAGGCGCTGGTGTTCTTCGACGAGCACGACGACATGGCCGGCAAGGCGTGGGCGTGGCGGCTGCTGAGCTGGGTCGGGCTGCTGACCAACTCGCCGGAGTCGGCGCTGGCGCTGGCCGAGCGGGCCGTCGCCACGACCGAGGGCCTGGAGCTGCGGCAGGAACACGCCCGTGCGCTGCGGCAGCTCGGCCACGTGCTGCATGCGGCCGGCAAGCCGGCGGACGCCGGACTGTGTTGGCGGCAGGCGGAAACCCTGTTGGACGACGCCGGTTTCCACGCCGAGGCGGCCGAGATCCGGGCTCACTCCGGGACGGTCGAGACCGGCTCCAACGTGTAGACCCGGTAGGCGGCCTGGATCACCGGCTGGGCCACGTTCCGCACCCGCACCCCGCCGGCGGTGGTGCCGGCCTCGCTGCCGTAGTGGGCATGCCCGTGCACGGCCAGGTCGACGGAGCTGTCGTCGATGGCCTCGGCCAGCAGGTACGAGCCCAGGAACGGGAAGATCTCCGGCGGCTCGCCGCGCAGCGTGTCGGCCGACGGCGAGTAGTGCGTCAAGGCCACCCGAACGTCGGCGCTCAGCCCCAGCAGCGCCGTCCGCAGCTGCTCGGCGACGTCCTCGGTGTGATGGATGAACGCCTTCATCTCGCGCTCCCCGAAGGCATGCCCGCACTTCCCGGCGAACCCGCCGCCGAAGCCCTTGGCGCCGGCGATGCCGATCCGCGTGCCGTCGACGTCGATCACCGTTCCGCTGCCCTCCAGCACGGTGATGCCCCGGTCGGCCAGCAGCGCGGCGATCTTGTCCTCGGCGTCGGACTGGTGGTCGTGATTGCCCAGCACCGCCACGACCGGCACGTCCAGCTCGGCGAACTCGTCGGCGACGACCTCACCTTCGGCCACGGTGCCGAGCCGGGTCAGATCACCGGCCAGCAGCAGCAGATCCGCGTGCTCGGCGATGCTTTCGTAGGACGGGCGCAGGGTTCCCCTCGTGTCGACGCCGAGATGCACGTCGCCGACGGCGGCGACCCGGATCATCGCAGATCCTCCTGTTCGGTCGGCGGCTCCGCCCGCACGATGTGCACCTCGTTGTGCAGCACCATTCCGTCCGTGTGCTCGGTGACGACCTCGGCGATCGCCGCCCGGCGCTGCTCGCACGCCACGTCCCCGGACAGGAACAGCTGGTCGCCGCGGATGCGCACGTGCACCCCCAGCTCCGCGGTCCGCGGGTCCTCGGCGAGCGCACGCCGCAGCGCGGCCACGTCGTACTGGGGCACGTTCACGGCACGACCTCCTCGATGTCCAATCGCTTGAGCAGCAACAGAAACGCCTCCGCGTACGGTGATTCGGCGGTGCGGTCCCACACCTGCTTCCAGTCGACCTGCTCGCGCAGCGCCCGCGCGATCGGCAGCACCTCGGTGAAGTCGCAGCGGTGCGGTCCGAACACCTTCAGCTTGTCCGTCATCAGGTCGGTCGCGGTGGCCACCGGCATCTCCGCCGGCCCCACCCGCATCCACTCCGCCCGCTTGAGGACCTCCTCGGTCACGGGCTCCCGATTGGGATGGTGCAACAGATCCACCAGCCGGTCGCCGTCATACACCTTGGCCAGCCAGTCAAGCGGGGTGTCGGCGGCGCGCATTCCCTGCGCCACCAATGCACTCACCGCTCGCGGCGCGTCCTCTTCCCGTACGAGGACGTCCACATCGTGCGTGGTGGGCGGGCCACCACGCGCATACACGGCGCATCCGCCGGTCAGCGCGAACGGCACGTCGGCGGCGTGCAGCGTGTTCGCGACCTTGGCCAGCGAGCGCAGCAGCTCTTTCTGCTCCACTCTGATCGAATACCCGCTGCGCGCACGGCTAATCCGGCCAGCTGTTCGGGCCGGCGAGTCGGGCAGCTAGTCGGGACAGCGCACCTCCTCCGGCCGGCGGTCCGGCCGCAGTCCGCGCCACGAGGAATGCCTCAGCACGCGATCCGCCGTGAACTTGCGGTATTCCACCTCGCCCACCCGCTCCGGCCGCAGCCAGTGCACCCGTCTGGCCCGTTCCCTCGGCACCGCGTTGACGAACGGAGGATCCTTGCGCGCCAACGGTTCCAGCTCGCGTTGCAGGTCACGTAGCGCCTGATCGGTGAAGCCCGTGCCGACGTCACCGATGTACCGCAGGCCGCTGTCGTCGTACGCGCCGAGCAGCAGCGCCCCGATCGTGCCGTCCCGGCGGCCCTGCCCCGGCCGCCAGCCGCCCAGCACCACCTCCTGGGTATGGACGAACGGGTGCTTCAGCCATTCCGTGCTGCGGCGGCCCGGGTGGTAGCGGGAGTTCGTGACCTTGGCGATCAGCCCCTCCAGCCGCGAGGCCGCCGCGATGCGCAGCAGCTCGTTCGGGTCGACGTCCCGGTGGTCGTAGTACGGCGTGATCGAGATCCTCGGGCTGGTCGCCCCCAGCTCCGCCAGCAGCTCCCGGCGCCGGCCGTAGGGCTCGTCCGTCAGGTCCGTGTCCCCGAGGCGCAGCAGGTCGAAGGCGAAATACCGCACCTTCACCGCCCGGTTCTGCAGCAGGCCGAAGTCCGGCACCCCGTCCCGGTCCAGCGCCACGATCTCCCCGTCCAGCACCGCCTCGGTGGGCAGCCCCGGCTCCGTCAGCTCCGCGTACCTGACGGTTAAATCGTTGAGGTTCCTGCTGTTGAGCCGCGTCGTGCCGTCCTCGGCCACCCGCATGACCGCCCGGTAGCCGTCCCACTTGAACTCGTACGACCACCCGTCGCCGTCCGGCAGCTCTCCCCCGTCGGAGCTCGCCAGCATCGGCTCCACCGGCTCCGGCACCGCCGACCGTCCCGCCACCACCACACCGTAGCCCGGATGGAGTAGTCAGGCCACCGGGCTCAGTGGCGCCTGGACCAGAGTCCTCGTAGCAAGGGCAGCACGAGTACGGATACCGCTCCGCTGAAAAAGAAGATCACGCTGACGTGCCCCTGCCCGCTCGGCACGACGGCCGTGAGGGGAAGGATCAGCCCACCGCCCATGACGAAGATCCAGATCCGCCTGCGCAGGCGGGTCAGGAGTCGACGGCGGGTGAGCAGCGCGAAGACCAGGCCCCACATCGCACCAATCGGCACGAACCACGGAACCAGAAGCAGCCAGGGCAGGCGCGCGGCGAAGACTTGGCCCGTCACCACGTTGAACAGTCCTGGTATCGCGGCGGCGGCCACGCCGCCACTCGCCATGATCTGGAGACCCCAGAGGGCATCGAGCGGACTGCCCTTCCGCTGGCGGTCGACGTACACGGTCTGGTACACGATCCGCGACTGGTCGAAGTGAACCCCGCCGCGAATCGAGCCGGCTTGAACCGCCGTTCCCTTGACACGTCCGCGGATGGTGTTCTCGACGTGCGGATTGTGACCGTCGTCAGCCGCACTCCCCATGATCCTCGCCTCCCCAGGGAGGAACATGATGCCGCATCGACGAGCCCGACGTCAGGTCACCGGGACGATCTCGGCCTTCAGCAGCTGCCCTTCGGCCACGGTGAGCAGGCCGATCGTGCCGTGCGGCTGGCGGCGGCGGTCGGTCGGCGAGCCCGGGTTGAAGATCCGCACGCCGGCCTCGGTGACGTCCATCGGGATGTGCGAGTGGCCGAACACCACGAGGTCGGCGCGTGGAAAGCGGCGTTGCATGCGAGCGGCCCGGCCGTCCTTGTGGCCGCTGTCGTGGATCATCGCCACCCGCAGGCCGTCGATGTCCAGCTCCAGCGTCTCCGGCGCGCCCCAGGCGGCGACGTCGGGACCGTCGTTGTTGCCGAGCACCACCTGTACTGGCGCGTACACCGCGAGCTCGTCCAGCACGGACGGCACGCACACGTCGCCCGCGTGCAGGATGAGGTCGGCGTCCCGCAGATGCTCGGCCACCCTCGGCGGGCAGGCCTTCCACCGGCGCGGCGCGTGAGTGTCGGACAACACCACTACTCGCACCGCACCAGCATGCCCGCTCGGCGGAACGATCGCCGTTCCACCGAGCGGCACACGAGTCACCAGCCGACGGCGACCTCCAGCCACTGGGGGTTGCCGTGGGAGACGAAGGAGGACTGGCCGGCCACGTCGTCGTACGGGAAGCCGTAGGCGAGGTGGTTGATGCTGTGGTCGTGCCAGAACTTGGCGTAGTAGTTGCCGGGCGCGGCCTTGTAGAACTGCGACGGGTCCTGCTGCTGGGAGGAGGGCAGCTGGGCGGTGTGGCGGTTCAGGGCGGCGCACATGGTGGGGTTGCCGGCCATGGAGTTGGCGCAGCCGAAGATGAACTGCGTGGTCTCGTTGACGCCGACGGACTGGGCGTAGGAGGTGAAGTAGTTGGCGTACTGGCCGCCGGGCTGGAAGGCCGCGACGCTGCCGGGAGCGGGGATCCGATACGGGGACTGGACCTGCGCGAGCTGCTTGAACTCGGCGGGCACCTCGTTGACGAACTTCTGGAAGGTCGCGCTGCGATCCTCCTGGAAGGTCTGGTAGTCCTCGCCGACCTGGACGTCGTAGCCGTCGTGCGCGTGCAGGCGCATGGCCAGCTTGAGCCCGAAGGCGTCGACCCGGGTGGTGTTGCCGTTGAACACCGCGGCCCCGACCGTGAACTCGATGAAGTCGAAGTACTGGCTGGTGGGCGAGCCGAGGTAGAAGTACATGCGGCCGGCGGAGTTGGCCGGCATGTCGAGGTAGGGCTGCTCGGCGATGGAGTGAGTCTGGCCGTTGAAGCTCCAGTACACCTGGCTGTCCGGGTACTTGCCGTTGGTGCGGTTGAGGATCTTCACCTCGACCACGTTGTTGGCGGCGGGAATGGTGCTGGTGTCGCCCCAGAAGGAGTCGGGCGGGGCGCCGGTGCCGCCGCCTCCCGGGTTGGAGCCGCCGCCGGTGCCGAAGACCTGGAACTCGAACAGCGAGTAGCCGTACGGAGTGCCGCGCTGCGTGCCGTACATGCGCACGTAGCGTCCGGATCCGGTCACGTTCAGCGTTTGCGTGCCGCCGGCACCGGTGGTGGTGCTGTAGATGTCCTTCCAACTGGCGTTGTCGTCGGAGACCTGGATCTGGAAGGCCTTGCCGTAGGCGGCCTCCCAGTTCAGCACGACCTGGTTGATCGTGGCGGCGCCGCCGAGGTCGATCTCGATCCACTGCGGGTCGCTGAAGGCCGATGACCAGCGGGTGCCGGTGTTGCCGTCGACCGCGTTGGCCGCGCCGAAACTGGCGTTCTCTGTGGACGATGACGTGGCGGCCTTGCCTTGCGAGATCAGCGTTCCCGCGGCGTGCGCGGGAACGGCGCCGAACAGGGTGGCCGTCATGGCGGCGACGGCGAGCAGCAGCGATCCGCGAAGTCGTCGTCGCGGTGCGGTGGTGGACATGGTCTCTCCTGAGCCGACAGGGGGCATGGGGAGAGCGCTCTCAACGGGCAGGTTCATACGATTACGGCCAGATGTCAAGGATGTTGACGCGTCTGGCGGCACACCCCTTGACGTCAACGGAATCGAGGGAGATGCTTCCTCGTGAGAGCGCTCTCGCAATGCTCCCTGTTACCTACGTCGGTGACGCCTCCCGCCAGATGCGGTCGCCCTGCCCGCCCGCAAGGAGTGCCCATGTCGATCAGGGACAAGTGTGCGCGCCTGGTCCGCTCGCCCGGACGGCTCGCCACCGGCCTGCTCGCGTTGACCCTGACAGCCACCAGCGCGGTCGCCATGACCGCGCCGACGATCGTGGAGGCCGCCGTCGCGCAGCCCTCCGCCGTGCCCGCCCCACCGGCGGGCTTCACCACCACCTGGAGCGACGACTTCACCGGCGCCGCGAACACCGGCCTTGACACCGGAACCTGGCGCTACGACGCCGGTCCCGGCTCCAGCTTCGGCACCGGCGAGATCGAGACGACCACCACCAGCACCGACAACGTCTACCACGACGGCAACGGCCACCTGGTGCTCAAGGCCCTGCATTCCGGCGGTGACCCGAATTCCGGCTGGACGTCCGGTCGTGTCGAGACACAGGCCGACGGCTTCGGCGCCCAGCCCGGCGGCGTGGTGCGGATCCAGGCCTCCATCCAGCAGCCCGACCTGTCCACCGCCAACGGCGCCGGCTACTGGCCGGCGTTCTGGATGCTGGGCGCGCCGCTGCGCATCGGCCAGGTGTGGCCCGGTTCCGGCGAGGTCGACATCCTCGAGGACATCAACGGCCGCAGCTCCCTGTTCGGCACGCTGCACTGCGGCGTCAGCCCCGGCGGCCCGTGCAACGAGGGCACCGGCCTCGGCAGCGGTGAACGGGCCTGCGGCGGCTGCCAGACCGGCTACCACACCTACGCCGTCGAGCTCGACCGCTCCACCTCGCCCGAGCAGATCCGCTGGTACCTCGACGGGACGCAGTACTTCTCGTTGAGCTCCAACCAGGTCGACGCCACCACCTGGGCCAACGCCGTCGACCACAGCTACTTCATCATCTTCGACCTGGCCATCGGCGGCGCCTTCCCGGCCGCGTTCGGCGGCGGCCCCAACGCCGCCACCGCGTCCGGCGGGTCGTTGAACGTCGACTACGTGGCCGTGTACAACAAGTCGCCCAACTACGGGACCAACATCGCCCAGGGCAAGCCCACCACCGCGTCGTCGGCCGAGAGCGCGCAGTTCCCGGCGTCCAACGCCACCGACGGCGACATCACCACGCGGTGGTCCTCCGCCTTCAGCGATCCCCAGTGGCTGCAGGTCGACCTCGGGCAGAACTACAACCTCAACCACGCCACCCTGACCTGGGAGGCCGCCACCGCGTCGGCGTACCAGCTACAGACCTCCACCGACGGCGCCAACTGGGCAACGGCCTACACCAACAACAACTCCCCACAGGACATACAGTCCACACCGCTGTCAGCCACCGCCCGCTACGTGCGGGTCCTGGCCACCAGCCGGGCTTCCCAGTGGGGCGATTCCCTCTACGAGCTGGCGTTGTACGGTTCGCCGACCTCCGGTGGCGGCACCGGTTCCCTGCTGTCGCAGGGAAAGACCGCCACCTCCTCGTCGTCCGAGAACGCCAGTTTCACCGCTGCCAACGCCGTTGACGGCAACACCGGCACCCGCTGGTCGTCCGCCTTCAGCGACCCCCAGTGGCTCCAGGTCGACCTCGGCGCCACCCACGCCATCAGCCGCGTCGACCTGAGCTGGGAAGCCGCCTACGCCAAGGCCTTCCAGATCCAGACGTCCAATGACGGCAGCACGTGGTCGAACATCTACAGCACCACCACCGGCACCGGCGGCAACCAGTCGCTGCCCGTGTCCGGCTCCGGCCGCTACGTCCGCGTCAACGGCACGGCCCGGGCCACCCAGTACGGCTACTCGCTGTGGGAGTTCCAGGTCTTCGGCAGCTGAACTGAACGGTTCACGTCAACGGGTGGTGTGCGCGCCCCCGTTGACGTGAACCGTCTGCCCCGTGATGTGCCGTGCCCCCGTCGACGCCAGGAATTCCACCGTTGCCGCGATGTCCTCCGGGTTGCCGGCGCGTCCCGTGTGGGTGGCGGCGATCAGGGCCTCGCGGCGCTGATCGGTGAGCCGGCCGTGGAAGAAGTCGGTTTCCTCGATATAGCCCGGCGACACCAGGTTGGCCGTCAGTCCCTGCGGCCCGATCGCGGCCGACAGCCCGGCCGTCCACGCATGCAACGCCGCCTTCGCTGCGCCGTAGCCGCTGGCGGCGTACTCCGCGCCGATCGAGCCCACGTTGATCACCGTGCCGCCGGGGCGCAGCTTGTCGAGCACCGCCGTGGTGGTGAGGACGGCACTGAGCAGGTTGGCATCCAGGTTCGCCCGCCAGGACGCCGCCACGTCAGCCAGGTCGGTCGCCGACGGCCGACCGATATCCGTGTTGCCTCCGGCCATGTTGACCACCACGTCCAGCTCCGGCCCGATCGCCTCGGCCAGTTCCCGCACCTGGCGCGGATCGGCCGCGTCGCAGGCGATCGGCTCGGCATCGATCTCCTTCGCGGTCGCCGCCAGCCGCGCCCCGTCCCGCCCGGTGATCACCACCGTGTCCCCGGCCCGGCGAAACCGGGCCGCGACCGCTTTGCCGATGCCGCCGCTACCACCCGTGACCAGCACCTTGCGCGTCATGACCAGCCCCCCTCGCTGCTATGTTTAGCACTAAACGTAGCCAGGAGGTGGGGCGTTGTCCAACTATCCGCTCGACGATCCGGTGTCGTCCTGGCCTGTCGCGGACATCGTGGAGGCGTGGGGGCGCGAGCTGCCGGGGGCGGCCACCGAGTCGATCGGGGTGATCACGCCGCTCTGGCGCACGGCCAAGGCATTGGCCGACGATCGGCGGCGGACGCTGGCGGCGCTGGGGGTCGATCCGTCGACGCTGGATCTGCTCAGTGTGATCCGGCGCGCGGGAGAGCCGTACGAGCTGACGACACGGGAGATCACGCGCCGCACGCTGGTCACGGCGGGGGCGATCTCGCAGCGGATCGGCCGCGCCGAGGAAGCCGGTCTGGTGGAACGGGCACCGTCGACGGCGTCGCGGCGGGCCGTGGCAGTGAGGCTCACGGATGCCGGACACCGTCTCATCGAGCAGACCGTGCGGCAGCTGCTGGAACATGAGGCCGGGCTGGTCGAATCGCTCAGCGCGAAGGAGAGGCACGTGCTGGCCGGGTGCCTGGCGAAGATCGATGCGGCCCTGGGGTGACGTGCGCTATACATGGGGCTGTCCGAATTCTGAGGGGAATCCATGGGCGGCCTGTCGACGCGGGACTACGAGCGCATGCTGGACCTGGCGGCCGCGGTGATGGACACGGCGGCGCCGGAGTCCCCGTGGCCGCTGGTGGCGGAGGAGCTGGCGCGGGCGCTGGGCGGCACGATGGTGCTGCTGTCGGACGTGAACGGCCCGGCGGGGACGGCGAGGGTGGAGGCCTGGGCGCCGGAGTGGGTGGGCTCGCTGCCGCTGGATCGGTTGCTGCGCAAGGGACTTGACGGCGGCCATCCGCTGCCGGAGCACTACGCCCGCACGGGGGATCAACGCCCGCTGGCGGTGACCGACGTGGCGGAGATGAGCGTGTGGCGGCGAACGGAGGCGTACGCGACGCTGCACGAGACGGTGGGAGTGGTGCGGCACATCGCGATTCCCTTGCCGGCCAAGGCGAAGGGGCAGTTCCGGACGTTCGTGGTGCATCGCGACGGCGGCGATTTCGACGACCGGGAGCGGAGTTACGTGCGCCGGATGCAGCCGCTGCTGGTGAGTGTCGACCGCTTCGTACGCCAGCTGACAGAGTGGGCCGAGTCCGTGCAACAACAAGAGCAGCCCCTGGAGTCGGCGGCCGAGACGAAGCTGACGCCACGCGAGATCGCCGTGCTCAGCCTCCTGGCCGACGGCATGACGGCCGAGGCCATCGGCCGCCGGTTGGGCATCTCCAACCGGACGGTCCACAAGCACACCGAGAACCTCTACCGGAAGCTCTCCGCCACCGACCGTCTGATGGCCGTCCTCCGCGCCCAGGGCATGGGCCTGTTGCCGACGCGCTGACCTACTTGGCGATCCGGTCCGTCCGGTCGCCGTCCGACGTGAACGCGACGCCACGGGCGCGAGGCACGGTGGGCAGCCCGCCGATGGGGTAGTCCAGCGCCTGCAGGATGTCGTCGGGCAGGGATTCGGCCGGCACGCCCACGCGGAGCAGGAGCTCCCGGACCTGGACGGACTCGGAGCGGGTGAGGATGTCGATGACGCCGGCCCGCAGCAGGCTGAGCCGCCGGGCGAAGCGCTGGATGTCGACGGGCCGGCCGCCACGCAGGTCGAGCCACTCGGCCTGGTGCTTGCGGGCCATCTCGGTCAGCCGCACGTAGTCGAGCAGGCTGGTGCCGGAGCCCGAGCGGGGCACGTCGGTGAACTCGGAGCCGTCGATGACCGGCTGCGGCCACTGGCGGTGGTAGTCGGCGGCGGACGAGGCGCGATAGGCCCACAGGAATACGCCACCGCCCTCCGTTGTTTCCACCAGCAGACACCGGTCCGGCAGGCCGTAGACCGACGCGATCCGAGCGGCGGCAGCCGCCGCGAGCTGCGGAGTCGTCCCGCCGACATGACCGCACCAGCCGTGCGGCGTGGGCATCGGGTCCAGGACGGCGCCGGGCAGCGGACCATCCGAAGACGCGACGTCACGCGTCCACACCGCCACGATCTCGCCACGCTGCATGCGAAAACGATAGCGCCCCGGATGATCATGCTACGGAGCGCGCCGCCGGGAACACACTTGCGCGGCCCGGGCCGAGTGCCCTACGATCCGGATTGTCTACCTCAAGTGGGTGCGGATCACTCCCCCATCAGAGGAACTCACCACCGAGATCCATCACCGCGGCCTTCTGCGGGAGATCTCTGTCCGCGGCCTGTCTGCCGCATCCATCGAAGCAAGGAACACAAACCCATGAACACCAACGACAACACCGAGTTCGAGGATGTCGGCGGCATCCTCGACATCGTCGGCAACCGAGCCTTCCTCAGGGTCGACGGCTACCTGCCCGGCCCCGACGACGTGCAGGTCACCACGACACAGGTCCGCGACAGCGGGCTGCGCCGGGGCGACTCCGTCACCGGAAAGGCCACCGCCGCAGGGAAACTGGTCAGCGTGGACACGGTCAACGGCCAGCGGCCGGGCTATCGCCGTCCGCAGTTCGAGAACCTGACCCCGTTGTACCCCAACGAAAGGCTCCGTCTGGAGACCGAGCCGCACCTGCTCACGACCCGGGTCGCCGACCTGGTGACGCCGGTCGGCAAGGGCCAGCGCGCCCTGGTCGTCGCCCCGCCGAAGGCGGGCAAGACCTCTGTGCTGCAAGCGATCGCGCACGGCATCAGCAAGAACCACCCGGAGTGCCACCTCATGCTGGTGCTCGTGGGCGAACGCCCGGAGGAGGTCACGGACCTGGCCCGATCGGTGCCGGGCGAGGTGATCGCGGCGACGTTCGACCAGCCCTCCAGGGAGCACACGGCCATCGCCGAGCTGGCCATCGAGCGGGCCAAGCGCCTGGTCGAGATGGGCCGGGACGTGGTGGTGCTGCTGGACTCCCTGACCCGCCTGGGTCGCGCCTACAACCTGTCGGCCCCGAACTCGGGCCGCATCCTGTCCGGCGGCATCGACGCCGGCGCGCTGGCCCCGCCGAAGAAGTTCCTGGCGGCGGCCCGCAACATCGAGGACGGCGGCTCGCTGACCATCTTCGCCACGGCGCTGGTCGACACCGGCTCGCTGGGCGACAACCTGATCTTCGAGGAGTTCAAGGCCACCAGCAACGCCGAGCTGCGCCTGGACCGCAAGATCGCGGCCAAGCGGGTGTTCCCGGCCGTGGACGTGACCGGCTCCGGCACCCGCCACGAGGAGCTGCTGATGACGCCGGCCGAGCTCGCCGCCACCCGCCGCATGCGCCGCGCCCTGGAGGGCCGGGACGTGGACGTGCTGCTGGACGGCCTGCGCAAGACCAGCACCAACGCCGACTTCCTGGTGCAGATCACGCAGACCACACCGCCGGCCCGCTGAACGTAAGCTGCCTGTGCTCGTATCCTGGATGGGTGCGGACTCGACCGACCCTGACCTGGACCGATCCCGGTGCGGAGCTGCCGCGCACCACCAGCTTGACCGAGGTTGTCGACGTTGTCGGGCGCGGCCGGGTCGCGGTGCTCAGCGGCGCGGGCATCTCCACCGAGTCGGGCATCCCCGACTACCGCGGCGACGGCGGCAGCCTGCGTCGGCACACCCCGATGACCTACGACGACTTCGTGGCCACCGAGCACGGCCGCCGGCGGTACTGGGCCCGTAGCCACGTCGGCTGGCGCACCATCGCCCGCGCGGCCCCGAACGACGGCCATCGCGCCGTCGCCGAGCTGCAGAAACGCGGCCTGCTGACCGGCGTCATCACGCAGAACGTGGACGGCCTGCACCAGGCCGGCGGGGCCACCGACGTGATCGAGCTGCACGGCAGCCTGGACCGCGTGATCTGCCTCGGCTGCCGCGAGACCTCGGCCCGCGACGAGCTGGACCGGCGCCTGCACGCCGTGAATCCCGACTTCGGTGGCGTCGCCACCCGCATCAACCCGGACGGCGACGTCGAGCTGGACGAGCAGGTGGTGGCCGGGTTCTCCCTGGTCGACTGCGGCGGGTGCGAGCAGGGCGTGCTCAAGCCGGACGTCGTGTTCTTCGGCGAGAACGTGCCGCGCCCACGGGTCGAGCAGTGCTACCAGCTGGTCGACGACTCCGACGCCCTGCTGGTGCTGGGTTCTTCCCTGACCGTCATGTCCGGCCTGCGTTTCGTGCGGCACGCCGCCCGCGCCGGCAAGCCGGTGCTGATCATCAACAAGGGCCGGACCCGAGGCGACAAGGAGGCCACGGTGCGGGTCGACCGCCCGCTCGGCCAGGCCCTGACCGAACTCGTCGGCTCGGTCTGACGACGGGGCGCCCCGGCGACGGATCCCGCCGCCGGAGGCCCGAAGCCCTCAGTGCTCGGTGATGGCCGGCGGTGAGGGCAGCTGGTAGCCGGAGGCGCCGAGATTGGCCTGCGCCGACGTCCGCCACGCCCCGCTGGTGATCATCTTCTGCAGCGCGGCGTCCACTTTGGCCATGCCGTCGGGGTCGCCCTTGCGCAGGCCGATGCCGTAGGCGTCGTTGGTGAAGGGCTTGCCGACAATGCGGAGCAGCTCGGGGTTCTGCGCCGCGTAACCGGCCAGGATCACGTCGCCGGTGGTGACGGCGTCGACGATGCCGGCCAGCAGGGCCGTGATGCAGTCGGTGTACCGCGGGTACTCGACCAGGGCGACCTCGTGCGCGAACTTGTCCTTCACGGCCTGGGCCGACGTCGTGTTGGGCACCGTGCAGAGCTTCTTGCCGTTCAACGACTGCGGCCCGGTGATCGAGGGGTCGTCCAGCCGCACCAACAGGTCCTGCCCGAGCGTGAAGTACGGGCCGGCGAAGTCGACCAGCTTCTTACGCTCGTCACTGATCGTGTACGCGGCGACCACCATGTCGACCTTGGCGCTGGTCAGCAGCGTCTCCCGGTAGGTGGGCTGAGCCTCCTTCCAGGTGATGTTCTCCGGGCTGACGCCCAGCTCATTGGCCACATACTTGGCCACGTCCACGTCGAAGCCCTTGAACTCGCCGTTGAGCGTGCGCTCACCCAGCCCGGGCTGATCGAACCGGATGCCGATGGTCAGGTGGCCCTGACCGGCGTCCGCGCTGAGCGATCCGGCCGGCCCCTTCGATCCGCAGGAAGCGACAAATGTCAGGGCTGCCAGCGCAGCAGTAATCCGCACTAAACCACGGCGGCGCATGGTCATGTCTCCTCAAGTTCGCATTGCACGGCAAAACAAACCTCAGGCAGGCAGACCTGAACTTCATCCACATCTTAACTTATGAACTGGATCACAGACCAGGTCGCAATAGCGGTCACCCCTGTCCGAATCTCCGCATCCATGCACGTGAACCGCCATGTCCGCGGGATATTCGGGCCACGACGACCCCTATACACGAATGGACCACACGATGGTCCCGTCATAGGATGACTACGGTATACAAATCGCCGCCGCGTGACCCTATTGGCACCCACGGTATTCATGACGGCCTTCGTTGACGCGTCGCAACCACCGGCGACGCTCACGATAAATGTGCGAAATACGTCCATACCCACGCTGGACAACGAGTCGCCGTGCCCAAATCGAACCGCATCGACACCGGCCCTAAGTGCGCGGCAGCCGGCCCGGTTCCTTGTGCAGATCGGCCAGCAGGTCGCCGTGCTTGTCCAGGCGGGCCAACACGTCCGGCGCGGTGAAGGTGACGTCGGCCGGCTTGCGGCAGCGCTCGACCTCACGCCACGTGAGCGGCGTGGACACGGTCGGCATGTCCCGAGCCCGCAGCGAGTACGGCGCGATGGTGGTCTTGGCCGGGTTGTTCTGGCTCCAGTCGACAAAAACGCGGCCACCACGGCGGGCCTTGGCCATCACGGCGACGTACCGGTCGGGATGGGCGGACGCGAGGCGCTGGGCCACGGCCTTGGCGTACTCGGAGGTGCGCTCCGGGTCGCGGACCTGAACCGGGACGTACATCTGAAGACCCTTGGAGCCGCTGGTCTTGGGGAAGCCGGTCAAGCCGTCCTCGGCCAGGATCTCCCGGATCAGCAGGGCGGCCTGGCAGCACTCGACGACGGTGGTGTCGGGGCCCGGATCGAGGTCGAAGACCAGCAGATCGGGCGGCCGCACGCCGCCGCGCGGGCCGACGGTCCACTGTGGAACGTGCAGCTCCAGCGCCGCCAGGTTGGCCGCCCACACCAGGCCCGGCAGGTCGTCGATCATGGCGAAGTCGAGGGTCTCGGCCCCGCGCGAGCTGCCCGGCGTCGGCAAGGTCATGGTGCGCAACCACTCCGGCGCGTGACGGGAGACGTTCTTCTCGAAGAAGGACTGCGAGTCCACGCCGTCGGGAAAGCGCTTCAGCGTCACCGGCCGCTCGGCCAGGTGCGCCAGCAGCATCGGCGCGACCTGGCGGTAATAGTCGATGACGTGCGCCTTGGTGAAGCCGTCGGCCGGATAGAGGATCTTCTCCAGGTTGGTCAGCTTCAGCCGCCGCCCCTCGACCTCGACCATGGTCGAGGTGTTGATCCGCTTGCCACGCTTGCGGACCAGCCAGTCCTTGTCCTCCTTGTGGATGAACACATAGCGCCCGTCGAGCTGGGTTCCGTGGAAGGTCACGTCGATCTCGTAGTCGGTCCACTTGTGCGTCTCATACGTGCCACGGTCCCAGATGGACACGTGACCGCCGCCGTACTCCCCCTTGGGAATGTCGCCCTCGAACGAGGCGTACTCCATGGGGTGGTCCTCGGTGTGCACGGCCAGCCGCACCGCGCCGGGATTCATCACCAGGCCCTTGGGCACGGCCCACGACACCAAGACGCCATCTCGTTCGAACCGCACGTCGTAGTGCAGCCGGGTGGCGTGATGCTCCTGCACCACAAAGACGTCGTCGTCGCCGACGGGCAGCGGACCGTCCGCGGGCACCGGCTCGGGAGTGCGCCGGGCATCCCGTTTCCGCCGGTACTCGTGAAGATCGGCCATGAAAGCCAGGCTACCGCCGATCGTGCGCGTGCACCGATCGCTCGACGTCCGGCCCGATGTAGGTGCCGAGCCGCTCGCCGCCGCAGATCGCCGCCATCACGCCCGTGCGCTCGATGTCGAACACGTGCATCGGCAGCTTGTGGTCGCGGGCCAGGATGAACGCGGACTGGTCCATCACGCCCAGCTCGTTGTCCAGCACGTGGGCGTAGGTCAGCCGGGCGAAGCGCAGCGCCTCCGGATGCTTGTTCGGGTCGCTGTCGTAGACGCCGTCGACGCCGTGCTTGGCCACCAGCAACGCGTCGGCGCCGATCTCGATGGCCCGCTGCACGCTGGGATAGTCGGTGGTCAGAAACGGCTGGCCGATCCCGCCGGCCAGGATGACCACGGACCCCTTCTCCAGATGGTGCACCGCCCGCAGCCGGATGTACGGCTCGGCCACGGCGTCGATCGGCACGGCGGTCATCACCCGCACGTCGTGCTCGCCCAGCGCGGTGAGCCGCCCGCGCAGCAGCAGGCTGTTGATGACCGTGCCGAGCATGCCGATGTTGTCCGCTTCGACCCGGTCGATGCCCCACGCGTCGGATCTGTTGCCCCGAAAGACATTGCCACCGCCGACGACCACCGCCACCTGGATGCCCAGCCGCCGCACGGAGACCACTTCGGACGCCAGGTGGTCCAGCGCGGCGGCGCTGAATCCGTACTCGTCGGGCCCGGCGATGGCCCGGCCGCTCAGCTTCACCACGATGCGTCGCACGACACGGAGCCTAGATCCCGGCAACGTCCGCGCGCGATGGAACGATGTACCGGTCATGGAGCAGCCGGTCACCACCACCTGGCGTCGCAAGCTGGCCGTGGTCGTGGTGTTGGTGCTGGTGGTGTTCGGCGTGGCCACGGTGCGCCTGTTCGTGCTGCCGGACCTGAATCCGCTGCCCGCGCACGCCGACGCGATCATCGAGCTGGCCGGTCCGGGCAATCGGGACGCGACGACCATGGCGCTGGTGCGCTCCGGCCGGGCTCCGGTGGTCGCGCAGTCGACGGTGCCGGTCGAGGCCGGCACGCACCGGTGCCTGCCGGCGGTCGAGGGCGTCGAGGTGCTGTGCTTCAACCCCGACCCCGGCACCACCCGCGGCGAGGCCCGCTACATCGGCGAGATGGCGGCGCAGCGGCACTGGCAGTCGGTCATCATCGTCACCACGCCCGATCACGCCCTGCGCGCGCAGCTGCGGATCAGCCGGTGCTTCCCAGGCACGATCTCCGTGGCGACCTCGCCGCTGCCCTGGTGGGACTGGTTCCGGCAGATCCCGTACCAGTGGGCGGCCAGCGCCAAGGCCCTGGTGTTCCAGACCGACTGCTGACCTGCCGGAACCCGTATTTCGGTGTGTTCGAGAGCGTGACTCGCGGGGGTTTTGGAGTTGACACTCCAGAATCGAGGGAGTGAAATGGAGTAAACACTCCACTATGAAGGCTGGGGATCGTGACGATCGCGGAGCAGGTCGAACAGATGCAGGCCGGTATGGCGAGCCAGCTGCCGGCGGAGGTGGCGCGGCCGTTCACCGAGGAGCAGCAGGGACTGGACGCGGCGGGGACGCCGTCGGGGGTGGCCGAGCCGGGCAGCCCGATGCCGGACGGTGAGCTGCTGGACGCCCACGGACAGCCGACCACGCTGGCCGAGGTCACGCGGGGCAAGCCGGCGGTGGTGGTCTTCTACCGCGGCGCCTGGTGCCCGTACTGCAACGTCGCGCTGCGGACGTACGAAGCGGAACTGGTGCCGGAGCTGACCGCGCGTGGCGCAACGCTGGTTGCCCTCAGCCCGCAGAAGCCGGACGGCTCGCTGAGCATGCGGGAGACCAACGCCCTCACATACGCCGTGGTGTCGGACCCGGGCAACCAGATCGCCGGCAAGCTGGGCATCCTCACCGCGCCGACCGACGAGGCCGTCGGTGCCCAGAAGGCGCTGGGAATGGACCTGACCAGCATCAACGCGGACGGCACGGTCGCGCTGCCGATGCCGACGACCGTCGTGCTGGACGCGGACGGCGTGATCCGCTGGATCGACGTGCACCCGAACTACACCACCCGCACCGAGGCGTCGGAGATCCTCGCGGCGCTGGACGAGATCAGGCCGTGAACGACTCGATGTAGTCGATCACCTGCGTCAGCGAGACCTCCAGCATCACGGTGTCGCGCCGCAGCTGGGTCAGCGCCAGGCCGCCCTGCAAGGTGGTCAGCAGGGTGATCGCCAGCCGGTCCGGGTCGGCCTCGCGGCGCAGCTCGCCGCGGTCGCGCATGGCGTGCAGGCCGTCCCGGATCGCCCGCTCCCAGCGGTTGAAGCCCAGCACGACGTCGGCCCGGGCGTCGGCGTCGTGCTCGGCGATCTCCGAGCCGAGCGAGCCGATCGGGCAGCCGCCCCGGCACTCCAGCTCGCGCTGCAGGGCCACGATGGCGTCGGCCCAGGCCCGCAGCGACGCCACCGAGTCCAGCCGGGCCAGCATCTGCTCCTGGTGGCCCACGACGGCCTCGGTCTGGTGCGCGATCACCGCCCGTACCAGGGCCTTCTTGTCGCGGAAGTAGTGGTAGACCTGCGACGTGCTGACCTCGGCCGCGGTCTGCACGTCCTCGGTGCTGGTGCCGGCCACGCCGTGCTCGAACATCAGCAGCGCGGCGGCCGAGACGATCCGCTCACGGGTCGCCCGCCCCTTGGCAGTCAGGCGCTCGGACATGACCCCAGTTTACGGACCGTCCACTCCAGAATTCCTTGGCGCGGCCCGGACGTGCATGCGCTCCCCCTGCGGGCCGAACAGGCTCAGGACCTCCACCGGGCGGTCGTCGCCGTTGCCGAACCAGTGCGGCACGTGCGTGTCGAACTCCGCCACCTCCCCCGCCTTCAGCACGATGTCGTGCTCGCCCAGGACCAGCCGCAGCCGCCCGGTCAGCACGTACAGCCACTCGTAGCCCTCGTGCGTCTTGAGGTCCGGTTCGAGGCGGACGCCGGCCGGGATGATGTGCTTGAACGCCCGCAGGCCGCCCGGCTGGCGGTTGAGCGGGATCATCGTCTCGTCGCCGCGGCGGAACGGCTTCAGGTGCACCCTCGGGTCGCCGGTCGGCGGCGCGCCCACCAGCTCGTCGAGGGGCACCTGATAGGCCTTGGCCAGCGGCAGCAGCAGCTCCAGGCTCGGTCGACGGCCGCCCGACTCCAGGCGGGACAGCGTGCTCCCGAGATGCCGGTCGCCTTGGACAGCGCCGCCAGCGTGATGTTGCACTGCTCCCGCAGGGCCCCAGCCGCGGCCCCACCTCCGTCAGCACCTGCTCCAGCTCGTCACCCACCACCCCATCGCAGTTTCAGCAACCGAGTTTGTCAATTCGGCACCCCTAACGTCAGGAAGGGCCCCTTACTGACGTTGAACGCCAGGATCGGTCCCTTGATCTTGGCCACGGCGTCAGGAAGGGGTCCTTCCTGACGTTCAACGAGAGGATCGGTCCCTTGATCTTGTGCATCAGGCGGAGGCGGCGGTGAGGGCGTCGAGGTGGGGCTGGGTGAGGTGGAGGGAGGGGGCGGCCAGGAGGGCGGGGAGCTGGTCGAGCTTGCGGGCGCTGGCGATGGGGGCGGCGACCTGCTTGCGCGAGCCGAGCCAGGCCAGGGCGATGGTCGCGAGCTCGGCTCCGGTGGCGGCGGCGATGGCGTCCAGGGCGGCGAGCACCTTGCGTCCACGGTCGGAGTCGACGTACTGGGCCACGCCGCCGGCGCGCACGGAGTCGGCGGTCACGCCGGGGCGGTGCTTGCCGGTGAGGAAGCCCATGGCCAGCGAGAAGTACGGGAAGACGGCCAGGTCGAACTTCTCGGCCACGGCGGCCAGCGGCCCCTCGTAGGTGTCGCGGGACATCAGGCTGTAGTGCGGCTGCAGCGCGACGTAGGCGGCCTTGCCGTTGCTGGCGGAGTACTCCAGGGACTCGGTCAGGCGCTCGGGCGACAGGTTGGAGGCGGCGATCTCCCGCACCTTGCCCGCCCGGACCAGCTCGTCGAGGGTGTCGATGATCTCGGGGACGGTCACCGTCTCGTCGTCGTGGTGGGTGTAGAGCAGGTCGATCCGGTCGGTCCCGAGCCGCTGCAGGCAGCCGTCGACGGCGGCCCGCATGGTCGCCGGCTGGAGACCCGGGTGGTTCGCGTCGTCGGGCCAGCCGATCTTGGTCGCGATCACCACGCCGTCCCGCTTGCCCCACTGCCCGATGTAGCTCTCGGACAGGGTGCCGCCGTACAGCGCGGCGGTGTCCACGTGGTCGCCGCCGCCGTCGACGAAGGCGTCGAGGATCCGAGCCGCGCCGGCCGCGTCCACGGAGCGCCCGAAGACGTTGGTGCCCAGGCAGCGCGGGCCGACGGTGAGGGAGCCGATCGTTGTGGTCATACAACCGACCCTAGGCGGTGAAGGTCACCGGCGCTCGGGGGGTGTTGTCCACGGTGAGGTGGAAGATGTCGAAGCGGTTGTAGTGGCCGATGATGTCGTGCATCTGCTTGGGCTGGATGCAGCGGGCGAGGTCGATCTCGGCGTAGACGATGCCCTCCTCGTCGATGAGGGGGTCGACGAGGGGACGGCCGTCGGGGCCGAAGATGCCGGACAGGGCGCTGCGCTTGCGGCGCATGCGTTCGGCGATCACGGCGTTGTCGCCGGCGGCGATCTCGATCATCTCCTCGGTGATGGTCGAGCAGGCGACGAGGGAGAACAGCTTGCCCTCGAAGCAGTGCGCGGCGGTGCGGATGGCGATGGCCTCGGACATGTCGTAGTCGGTCGGCGCGACCGGCAGCGAGATGTAGCCGGCCACGTGCACGAGTTCGCCCTGAGCCAGCAGGGCGAAGCGGGCCAGGGTGTTGGTGTTCTCGCCGCACGCCAACACACCGAGCGGGCCGATGGGCGTCTGGTGCACACGGAGGGAGCTGGCGTCGCCGTTGGTCCAGGTGAGCTTCTCGGCCCAGGTGGGCACCAGTTTCCGGTGCACGCCGAGGAGAGTGCCGTCGTGGCCGATAGTCAGCACGCTGTTGTAGAGCACGCCCAGGCTGTGCGGGCCGCGTTCGTTGACGCCGATGACCACGGTGCATCCAGCGGCCTTGGCGGCGGCGCACAGGGTCTCGGCATGGGGCCCGGGGACATCGATGGCGGAGCGGTAAAGCCGTTCGTACCAAGGGGAACCGTCGACCGGGTTCATGGTCCAGTTCCAGTACGGGTACCCAGGCACGAAAACCTCGGGGAACGCCACGAGGGTGGCGCCGTTGGCGGCGGCCTCGTGGATCAGGGACACGGCCTTGTCGACGGTCGCGGCGGCGTCCAGGTAGACGGGCGCGGCCTGGACGGCGGCGGCGGTGAACCGCGGGAACTCATCCATTGGCCCTCCAGCGTCGGTGCACGAGATCCTCGGTGGGGCGCAGGGAAAGCTGCGGGCGGGGCCGGCCGGCGGACAGGGGTCGTCGGCTACCGGCCCGGTGCATGGCCGGCCAGAACGCGCCCTCGCCGGCATAGCCGAGAGAAGCGGCGGCGTGCAGCGGCCAGGACGGGTCGTGCAGCTGGGCCTGACCGATGGCGACGAGGTCGGCACGGCCGGCCAACACGATGGAATTCGCGTCGTCGTAGGAGGAGATGCCGCCAACGGCGATGGTCGGGGCGCCGACATCGGCGCGGATCCGTTCGGCGAACGGGGTTTGGTAGCTGCGTCCGTACGCCGGCTTCTCGTGGGCCACGACTTCGCCGCTGGAGACGTCGATCGCCACGGCGCCGTGGGCCATGAACGCCGCCGCGGTCTCGACGGCGTCCTCGATGGTGGTTCCACCGGGCGCCCAGTCGACGGCCGAGATCCGCACGATCACCGGCAGCTCGCCGAGGACGGAATCCAGCACCCGCAACGGGAACGACCGGTCAAGCCCCGGGTTGGTCAGCGGGGACAGGTGCACGGACAGCAGATTCCCGTGCCCGGCCTGGAGTTCGATGATGTCGAAGCCGGCCTCGACGGCCCGCCGCGCGGCCTCCGTGAACTGGTCCTCCACTCGCAGCGAGAGATCGCGGGAGGCATGGCTGAGTTGCACGCCGATCAGCGAACCGGTCTGCGAGTGGACGAAGTCGGTGATCCGCCGCCAGGCGCGGACGTGTTCGTCGGTGTAAAGACCGGTGCAGGCCGGAGTTTTCCGCCCTTCCACGCTGACGGCGGTCCGGCCGGTGAGCACGAGCCCGGAGCCGCCGAGCGCCTTGCCGACCAGGTGCGCGAACTCCACGTCCCCGGGCACGCCGTCGACGGCGGCGTCGAGGGTGATCGGCGCGCTGACGATCCGGTTGCGCAGGCTCAGATTTCCCAGCTCGTACGGCTGGAACAGCGGCGGGTTGCCGTCGCCGAACCAACCGTCCAAACGCGACAGATAGGCGGGGTCCCGCTGCCGAAGGTTGTCGTAGGTGACGCGGCGGCTGCGGGTGAGCAGGTTGAACGCGAACTGCTCGGGCGCCTTGCCCACGGCGTGCTCGATCGTCTCGAACCACTCCAGGCTCGCCTGGGCGGCCCGCTGCGTGGACTGCACGACCGGCCGCCGGTCGGCCTCGTACCGTTCCAATGCCGTGGGAATGTCTTGGTGGCGCTGGATGTTCGCGACCAGCGCGAGGGCGTCCTCCATGGCCAGCTTGGTGCCGGAGCCGATGGAGAAGTGGGCCGTGTGCGCGGCGTCGCCTAGCAGCACGATGTTGCCGTGCCGCCAGGTCTTGTTGCGCACGGTGGTGAAGCGCAGCCACTTGGAGTTGTTGGTGATCAGCTTGTGGCCGCCCAGGTGGTCGCCGAGCAGCTCGGCCAGACGCATCGGCCCGCACTCGTCGGTCAGGTCGGCAGCCTGCCAGGTGCGCTCGGTCATCTCCACGATGAAGGTGCTGCGGTCACCGCTGAACGGGTAGGCGTGCACCTGCATCGGCCCGTGCGGCGTCTCGGCGATGATGAACGTGAACGCCTCGAACACCCGATCGGTGCCCAGCCACATGTACCGGCAGTTGCGAACGTCCAGCGAGGGCTGGAAAACCTCGGCGTGGGCGGCGCGGGTGAGCGAGTTGACGCCGTCCGCCGCCACCACCAGGTCGTACTCCCCGGACAGCTCGGCGGCGGTCGGCGCGACCGACTGGAAGCGGACGTCCACGCCGAGGTCGAGGCAGCGCTGCTGCAGGATCTGGAGCAGCCGCATCCGGGATATGGCGGCGAATCCGTGGCCGCCGGAGGTCTCGACCCGGCCCCGGTAGTGGATGTCGATGTCGCTCCAGCGCGCGAACTCCGACTCCATCGCACCGAAGATCTCCGGGTCGGCGGCGGCGATGCCGTCCAGCGTCTCGTCGGAGAACACCACGCCGAAGCCGAAGGTGTCGTCGGGCGCGTTGCGCTCCCACACGGTGATCTCGCGCGTGGGGTCGAGGCTCTTGGCCAGGGCGGCGAAGTACAGCCCGGCCGGGCCGCCGCCGATCACCGCGTATCTGCTCATGACCGGCCTCCGAGCGCTGCCACGACTTCCTCGGGCCACGGGGTGGCCTTCCCCTCGTCGGGTTCGGCGTGCACGACGACGACGGAACCGGTGGCCGCCAGGCCGTGAGATCCGTGCACCTCGAACGCGAAGGTCAGCGAGGTGCGGCCGAGGCTCTCCACCCAGAACCGGGCCTTGCACAGCTCGCCGAACCACAGCCGCGACCGGTAGTTCACCTCGTGACGGACCCGTGGCGTGCGGCCGAACAGCCAGGCCACGCCGTGTTGGCGCAACAGCTCAGCTTCGGCGGCCTCGGCCCACCGCAGGATCACCGAATGGTGCTGATGGCCGGCCGCGTCGGTGTCGTACCACTCGACCACGCGCTCGATCGTCACCTCGGGCGTCACATCCAACAAGGGGAGCACCTCCTTGACACCTCCACGGTATAGCGCGACGATGACGACCGTCAAGATAAGGAGATAACGGCATGACCCTCAGCGATGACGTGCTCGGCCGCGCGCGAGTGGTCGACACGGACGATCTCAAGGCGTACTACTCGAAGCTCGGCCAGTTCCAGGCCGGTGCACTGTGGACTGTCGCGAACGACATCGAACCCTGGTACCCGCAGCCGAAATCGGTGCCCACGCTGTGGTCGTACCAGGAGCTGCGGCCGCTGGTGCTGGAGGCGCTCAGCCTGGTCACCGGCGACGACGCCGGCCGCCGGGTGGTGATGCTGGTCAACCCCGGCCGCAAGGACATCTCCGCCTCGGTCGGCCTGCTCTACAGCGGCCTCCAAGTGATGGGACCCGGCGAATCCATGACCGCGCACCGGCATCAGGCCGCCGCGCTGCGGTTCGTGCTGGAGGGCCAGGGCGCGTGGACCGTGGTCGACGGGCAGAAGCTCAAGGTGGGCCCGCGCGACTTCGCCATCACCCCGAACTGGACGTGGCACGAGCACGGCAACGAAGGCTCGGACGAGCCGGTGATCTGGCAGGACGGCCTGGACATCCCGCTCGTGAACGCGCACGACGCCGGCTTCTACGAGGTGCACCCGGACCTGTACCAGAAGCAGGGCGAGGTGGTGAACTCCTCGCTGCTGACCTACGGCCACGGGCAGCTGCGCCCGTACGGCTACGAGGCCTGGGACAAGCGCTACTCCCCCTTGTTCGCCTACCCGTGGGAGCAGACCTATCAAGCGCTGCTGGACGTTGCCGCGGCGAGCGACGGAAGTCCTTACGACGGCATCATCCTGGAGTACAGCAACCCGCTCACCGGCGGCTCCGTCATGCCGACGATGAGCGCGCACCTGCAGATGCTGCGGCCGGGCGAGGCCACGAAGGCCCACCGGCACACCGGTTCCGTGATGTACACCGTGGCCAAGGGCAGCGGGCACTCGGTGATCGCCGGCACGCGGTACGACTGGAACGAGGGCGACGTGTTCTGCGTGCCGTCGTGGGCGTGGCACGAGCACGCCAACGGAAGCCTGACCGACGACGCCGTGCTGTTCTCGTACAACGACTTCCCGGTGATGCGCTCGCTCGCGTTCTGGCGCGAGGAGGCCTACCCGGACAACAACGGCCACCAGACCGTCGAATAGGGGCGTTCGAAGATGCTGCTTGTCACGTACTCGATCGACGGCCGGCGCCGGGTCGGCATCCTGCGGGACAACGAGGTCTTCGAGACCACCGCGGAGTCGATGCTCCACAGTGGACTTGCGGAGACCGGCGTGCGACACCCGCTGAACGCGGTGACCCTGCACGCCCCGCTGCGGCCTGGCAAGATCGTCGGCATCGGCCTGAACTACACCGAGCACGTCGCCGAGTCGGCCCGAACCCTGGACACCGACAAGGAACTGCCGCAGCGGCCGGTGCTGTTCAGCAAGCCGGCCACCGCCGTGGTCGGGCCGGACGAGCCCATCCAGCACAACGGGAACATGACCCAGCAGCTGGACTGGGAGTGCGAGCTGGCCGTGATCATCGGGCGCACGGCGAAACGCGTGCGGGCCGAGGACGCGTTGGAGCACGTGTTCGGGTACAGCATCATGAACGACATCAGCGCCCGCGACCAGCGCCGCTCCGGGCAGTGGTTCTTCTCCAAGGGCCAGGACTCCTACGCCCCCTTCGGCCCGGCCGTGCTCACCGCCGACGAGCTGGCCGACCCGCACGACCTCGACCTGTCGCTGCGGGTCAACGGCGAGGTGAAGCAGAAGTCCAACACCCGCTACATGTTGTTCCGCATCCCGGACCTGATCGCCGACATCAGCGCCGGCATGACCCTGGAACCGGGCGACGTGATCTCCACCGGCTCCCCCGCCGGCGTCGGCGCGAGCTTCACCCCGCAGCAGTTCCTGCGGCCGGGCGATGTCGTGGAGGCCACGATCGAGCGCATCGGAACCCTGCGCAATCCCGTTGTGGACGCGAGGTGACACCCCCGCTGCTATCTTGCGGGCATGGCGATCACAGCGGCCGGAGAGGCTTTCACGGACGGTGATTCCGGCGCGCGGTCGGCTCAGCCGCGGCAGTTCATCGTCACCGTGTACGGCCTGTACGCGCGCGCCGACGGCGGGTGGCTGTCGGTGGCGTCGCTCATCGCGCTGCTGGCCGATCTCGACATCGACGAGCCGGCGGTGCGGTCGTCCATCTCACGGCTGAAGCGGCGGGGCATCCTGGTGGCCGAGCGGCGCGGCGGCGCGGCCGGCTACGCCCTGTCGGACGAGGGCCTCGCGGTGCTGCGCGAGGGCGATGAGCGGATCTTCCGCCGGGACCGCTCCACGCTGGCCGAGGGCTGGCTGCTGGCCGTGTTCTCGGTGCCGGAGTCGGAGCGCAACAAGCGGCACGTGCTGCGGTCCCAGCTGACCCGGCTGGGCTTCGGCACGGCCGCGCCCGGCGTGTGGATCGCGCCCGCGCACCTGCACGAGGCGACGGCGGCCATGCTGCGCCAACAGGATCTGGACGGCTACGCCGATCTGTTCCGCGCCGACCACCTGGCCTTCGGCGACGTGGCCGGGAAGATGCGGCGGTGGTGGGATCTCGACGAGCTGGAGCGCCAGTACGCGGCGTTCCTGGACGAGCACGAGCCGGTGTGGCAGCGCTGGAAGCGCAAGCGCAGCGGCGAGGGCCGCGAGGCGTTCGTGGACTACGTGCGCGTGCTGACGGCGTGGCGGCGGCTGCCGTACCTGGATCCCGGTTTGCCGGTGGAACTTCTGCCCTCGGACTGGGTCGGAACCCGCGCCGCCGACCTGTTCTTCGCCCTGCGCGAGCGGTTGGCCGAGGGCGCGAGGGACTACGTCTCCTGAGCTTTATCGCGTTCTCTTGACTGTCGTCATCGGCGAGGCATACTGGGGGACAACTCCTCACCGAAGAGGTGCTGCCGATGCCGGTTGTCAGATCAGCGCACGTGGACACCTTCTGCCGGGATCACCTGCCGCCGGCCGACGCCTGGCCGGACCTGGTCTTCGACCGTCCGGAGCTGCACTACCCCGAGTGGCTCAACTGCGCCGACGCCCTGCTCGACGACACCGTCCGGCGGCTCGGCCCGGACCGACCGTGCCTGCGCACGGAGACCGGCACGTGGACCTACGGCGACCTGCTCGGCGCGGCCAACCGGGCCGCGCACGTGCTGACCGACCACTTCGGACTCAAGCCCGGCAACCGCGTTCTGTTGCGAGGACCGAACAATCCGTGGCTGGTGGCGGTGTGGTTCGCCGTGCTCAAGGCCGGCGGTGTCGCCGTCACCACCATGCCGCTGCTGCGGTCCCGGGAGATTGCCGACCTGGTCGAGCTGACCCGGCCGGATCTGGCCGTGTGCGATCACCGCTTCCTGGCTGAGCTCCAACTCGGCGCGCCCGACCTGCCCGCGATCGCTTACGGCGGCCCGGATTCCGAGGATCTGACCGCGCTGGCCGCGTCCGCGAGCGACACCTTCACCAGCGTCGCCACCGCCGCCGACGACGTGGCCATCCTCGCGCCGACCTCGGGCACCACCGGCAAGCCCAAGGCCACCATGCACTTCCACCGGGACCTGCTGATCTGCGCCGACACCTTCTCCCGCCACCTGGTGCGCCCCAGCCAGGACGACGTCTTCGCGGGCTCGCCGCCCATCGGCTTCACCTTCGGGCTCGGCGGCTTGGTGTTGTTTCCCTTGCGCGCCGGCGCTTCCACGCTGCTGTTGGAGCGGGCCACCCCCGTCGAGCTGGCCGACGCCGTGGCCGAGCACGGCGTCACCGTGCTGTTCACCGCCCCGACCGCGTACCGCGCGATGTTGGCCGGCGGCAAGGCATCCGCCCTCAAAGGCCTGCGCCGCTGCATCTCGGCCGGCGAGCACCTGCCGCCGGCCACCTGGCGGGACTTCCTGGCGCAGACCGGGATCCGCATCATCAACGGCATCGGCGGCACCGAGATGCTGCACATCTACATCGCGGCCGCCGACGAGGAGATCCGGCCCGGCGCCACCGGGCTGGTGGTGCCGGGCTTCCAGGCGGTGATCCTCGACGAGGACGGCAATCCCGTGCCCGACGGCGTTTCCGGCCGGCTGGCCGTGAAGGGGCCGACCGGCTGCCGCTACCTGAGCGACGAGCGCCAGCGCACCACCGTCCGCAATGGATGGACGCTGACCGGGGACAGCTACCACCGGGACGCCGACGGCTACTACTGGTTCGAGGCCCGCAACGACGACATGATCGTCTCCTCCGGCTACAACATCGCCGGGCCCGAGGTGGAGGCAGCGCTGCTGGACCACCCGGATGTGCTGGAGGCCGCGGTGATCGGCGCCCCCGACACCGAGCGCGGCGCCGTGGTCAAGGCCTTTGTGGTGCCGCGGGCGGAAAGCGCGGTGACCGCCGCCGAGTTGCAGGACTTCGTGAAGCGCACTCTCGCGCCGTACAAGTACCCCCGCGAGGTGGTGTTCCTGGACAGCCTCCCCCGCACCGCCACCGGCAAGGTGCAGCGCTACCGCCTGCGGTCCATGCCTCCATCCGGTCGACTTTGACCGGCGGCGGCTGACCCGGCGGTAGGGTGCCCCACAGGGCCGAACGGATGCCCGGCGACTTTTCCAATGGGGGGAACTGGTGACCGTCAACCAGGCCGCGTGGGTGCCCAAGGACGTCAACGTCGACCTGCCCAGCGCCGCCCGGGTGTACGACTACCTGCTCGGCGGGGCGCACAACTTCGCCGCCGACCGGGCCGTCGGCGAGCGGGTGCTCCAGGTGCTGCCCCACGGGCGGCAGGTCGCCATCTCCAACCGCTCCTTCCTGCGGCGGGCCGTGCGCTGCCTGGTCGAGCAGGGCATCACCCAGTTCCTGGACCTCGGCTCCGGCATTCCCACCGCCGGCAACGTGCACGAGATCGCCCCGTCGGCCCGCGTGCTGTACGTGGACCACGACGAGGTGGCCGTCGCGCACAGCGACCTGCTGCTGGCCGACGATCCCGACGCGATCATGCTCGCCGCCGACCTGACCAGGCCCGATACGGTGCTGGACGCGCCCGTCACCCGGGAGTTCCTGGACTTCAGCCAACCCATCGGGCTGCTCATGGTGGCAGTGATGCATTTCGTGCCGGACGAATCGGACCCCGCCGGCATCGTCGCCGTCTACCGCGACGCCCTGCCCGCCGGCAGCTTCGTGGCGCTGTCCCACCTGACCGCCGACCATCAGCCCGAGGCCATGGCCGCTGTCGTCGAGGCCATGAAGAACAGCCGGGATCCCATGTACTTCCGCACCTACGACGACGTGGCGCCGATGTTCGCCGGCCTGGACCTGATCGACCCCGGCCTGGTCAGCGCCCCCTCCTGGCGCCCCGACATCGGCGTCCGGGAGCCCGGGCCCGAAGGCGTGTACGCCGGGGTCGGCCGCAAGCCGTAGCCACCACCGCATCCAACCTTGTGGCGGATGTGGAACGCTCGCGTTTCGGTAATCTGATTACGAAAGTAGTCTGGTTACCATTGCCGGAGGTGGCGCGTGATCCCGACCGTCGACCAGGTGGTCTCCGAGGTCGAGAAGCTGGCCGCCGACCTGCCGGAGGTGTGCCGGACCCGCCGCATCGGCACGTCGCGGCTGGGTGAGCCGCTGCGCATGCTGTCGGTGGGACACGGCCGGCGCAACGCGCTGGTGGTCGGCTGCCCGCACCCCAACGAGCCGATCGGCCTGCGCACCGTGCTCGACCTGGCCCGGCGGGTGGCGACCACGCCGGAGTTACGGGAGGGCATGGACTTCAGCTGGCATTTCGTGCCGTGCATCGACCCGGACGGGACCCGGCTCAACGAGGGCTGGTTCGCCGGCCCGCTGACCATCCGCAGCTACCACGAGAACTTCTACCGCCCAGCCTTCGAGGACCAGCCGGAATGGACCTTCCCGGTGTTGGACGAGCGGGCGTTCTTCGACCGCACGCTGCCCGAGACCGAGGCGCTGGCCCGGGTCATCGACGAGCTGCGGCCCAGGTTCCAGTATTCCTTGCACAACGCGAACTTCGGCGGCGTGTTCTTCATCCTCAACGGCGGTTTACCCGGCATGGCCGAAGATCTGGGCCGGGTGGCGGCTGATCAGCGGGTTCCGCTGTCGCTGGGCCCGGTGGACACGCTGGGCTGGGACACCGCGGCGCCGGCCGTCTACCTGATGCCGCCGGCTGAGACGTTGATCGAGGCGGCGGCGCGGGGAACGCGGGATTCGGTGCGGCACGGGGGTTCCAGCGCGCACTACGCGGAGCGCTACGGCACGACGACCCTGATCACCGAGGTGCCGTTCTGGCACGATGCCCGTGCGGACGACCTTTCCGAGTCGGGCCGGTCCTACGGGGACACTCTCCGACACACGGCGGTCGAACTGCGGGACGATAGGGGCGTGCTGTCCGACTTGTACGAGCAGATGCGACCGTGGCTCGTGGTGCCGACGCCGATGCGGAGGTCGATCGCCGACACGCTGGCCACCGCGTTGTCGGCGGCCGCGGCCAACGAAGCGGTGGCCGACGACACGCCGGAGCGCCCGGCCACGGTGGCCGAGACGTTCGCGGCGTCGACCCTGGTGCACATGCTGCGGCTGCGGGCCAGCGGCATGATGCGCCGGCAGTTGGCCGTCGAACACGCCGCCGGCAACCAGCCGCCCGAGTCCCGCCGGATCCGGCGCCAGGTCGACGAGCTGTTCGACACCTGGTGCGCCGCCGGGGAAACCGAGCTGTCGCAGGATCCCTTCCCGGTGCGGCAGCTGGTGTGCGTGCAGTCCGAGGCGGCACTGGCGGTGGTCAGAAGGCTGGCATCATGCGGTTGACCCGTTCCCAGTCGCGGCAGCGCAACCGGGACGCGCTGATCGACGCCGCGCTGGTGGAGATGGCCGAGCGCGGCTACCAGCAGGCCCGCCTCGACGACATCGCCGAGCGGGCCGAGCTCACCACCGGCGCCGTCTACTCCATCTTCGGCAGCAAGCGGAACCTGCTGCTGGCCGTGGTCTCCCGGTACGCCGACGAGCTCGACGGCCACCTGGCCGAGCTGTCGGATCCCCGGCTGTCGCTGTCCGAGGTGCTCACCGGCTGCGCCGACGCCTTCCACCAGGTCGCCACCGCCTCCGACGCGCGCCGCCGCTTCGCCTTCGAGCTCGAACTGGCGGGCCTCATGCTGCGCGACCCCACCGTCCTGTCGTTGACGACGTCCGGCCGCCTGGCCGAGTTGTTCGTCGGCCGTCGGCACAAGGACGGCGAGGTCACGCACGAGCAGGCCGAACAGGTCGCCCCGGCCCTCGCCGCCCTGCTCGGCGGCCTGGTCCGCCGGGCCGTGCTGGAGCCCGGCACGGTGGACCTGGAGTATTTCCGCCGCTCCGCGTTGGCATTGACGTGCCTGCTCAGAACGTGAGGACGAGCTTGCCCTGGATCCCGGCGTCGGCGCGGCGGTGGGCCTCGACGGCGTTCGCGGCGGGCCCGGCGTCGAGGATCGCATCGAACTGGCCGTGGACGTCGCCGCGACCAATGACGGATTTCGCACCGATGTGCTTCCCCTCGTATCGTGGAGACCTTGATCCTCACCCAGACCCTGCGCAAGCTGGAGCGGGACGGCCTGCTGACCCGGACGGTCACCCCCACCGTCCCGGTCCGCGTCGACTACGAGCTGACGGACCTGGGCCGGACCCTGGTCCCGGTGCTGGTGGCCGTGAAGACGTGGTCGGAGACCCATATCGAAGAGGTCATGGCGGCCAGGGACGCGTTCGAGGAAGACGAGTAGGCGCACCGTGGCCGAGGACCACGGTGCGCCGGCGGTGACGTGTCCGATGTAGACGTCGCTCAGACCTCCACACCGATTCGGCGGGACGCGATGTCCCACAGCTTGCGTGCGTTGTCCTCGTCCAGCACGACCGGGTTCTCCTGGGTCCGCTCGTTCTTGAAGTAGTAGCCGGCGTCCAGCTTCTCCGCGGTGGTGCACAGGAAGTACAGTCGCTGCCCGGCGACCTCGGGCGAGTCCAGCAGCTTCTGCATGGGCTTGCCGAGCGGGGTCTTGAGCAGGAACTGCTGGAACTTCTGGTCCCGGGCGAACTCGCTGGCCACGATGCCGGGGTGGTAGTCGGCGGTCTCGATGTCGGGGTTGCGGCGGGCGAACTCGCGCAGCAGCAGCGCGGCCGCGACCTTGCTGCTGGTGTAGACCTCGTGCGACTTGTAGCGGTGGTTGCTGTCCAGGTCGTCCAGGTCGATGTGGCCGTGCTTGTGCACCATCATCGTGGACGTGTTGACCACGCGACCGCCGCTCTCACGCAGCCGGTCGGTCAGCAGCCGGGTCAGCAGGAACGGCGCCAGGCAGTTGACCTGGAACTGGAGCTCGTTGCCGTCCTTGGTCAGCTCGCGCTTGACCCACTGACCGCCGGCGTTGTTGGCCAGCACGTCGATGCGCGGGCAGCGCTCCAGCAGCGCGTCGGCGAGCCGGCGCACATCGGACAGGTCGGCGTAGTTGCAGGTCAGGCCGGGCTGGCCGACCTCTTCGGCGATGGCCGCGGTCTTGTCGGCGTTGCGGCCGACGGGGATGACCGTGTGGCCGTCCCGGTGCAGCTGCCGGGCGGCCGCGGCGCCGATGCCGGCGCTGGCCCCGGTCAGGACGACGATCTTGCCAGCAGCACTCATGATCTTTCTCCTTGCAGGTGGGAACCCGTTTTATACATTCGTCCTATACAAACGTCAGAGACGTATGTATAGTTTCGGCCATGACACACGCCACGCAAACCCCGCGCCTGGCAGGACGCCTTGAGTGGATCGGCCTCGCCGTCCTGGCCCTGCCCCTGCTCCTGGTCTCGATGGACATGACCGTGCTCTACTTCGCGATCCCGTCCATCGCGTCGGCCCTGCAGCCCTCCGGCACGCAGCAGCTGTGGATGATCGACATGTACGGCTTCGTGCTCGCCGGCCTGCTGATCACGATGGGCAACGTCGGCGACCGCATCGGCCGCCGCCGCCTGCTGATGATCGGTTCCGCGATCTTCGGACTGGCCTCCGTGGCCGCCGCCTTCTCCACCGACCCGACCATGCTGATCGTGGCCAGGGCCGTGCAGGGCATCGGCGGCGCGACACTCATGCCGTCCACGCTTGCCCTGGTGCGCAACATGTTCCACGACGAGAAGCAACGCCGTTCCGCGATCGCCGTGTGGTCCACGGCGCTGTCCGCGGGGGCCGGACTCGGCCCGGTCGTCGGCGGCCTGCTGCTGAACAACTTCGCCTGGGGCTCGGTGTTTCTGATCAACGTGCCGGCGATCGTGGTGCTGCTGATCCTGTGCCCGGTGCTGATCCCGGAGTTCCGCCTGCCCAAGGGCGACGCCGGCCGGTTCGACTTCGCCTCGGCCGTGCTGTCGCTCGGCGGCGTGCTGTCGGTCATCTGGGGCCTCAAGGAGATCACCGTCAACGGCTTCGGCGTGCTGCCGGCCGTGGCCATCGCCGCCGGCATCGTGCTCGGCTATGTGTTCGTCCGCCGCCAGAAGACGCTGACCCACCCGATGATCAACCCGGACCTGTTCCGCAACCGCGACTTCGGCGCTTCCCTGTCGGTCAGCCTGGCCTGCTTCTTCTGCATGATCGGCTCGGGCATCTTCACCACGCAGTACCTGATGGAGGTGCTGCACATGAGCCCGCTGGAGGCGGCGCTCTGGACGCTGGTGTCCCCGGTCGTGGTGACCATCGCCGTGCCGTTCGTGTCGGTCGTGGCCCGCACCGTCCGCCCGGCCTACATCATCGCCGCGGGCTTCCTCGTCGGCACCGTCGGCTTCCTGATCATGACGCAGCTCGGCACCGACCGGAACATGTTCGTGGTGGTCGCCGGCACGATCGGCGTGGGCCTCGGGGTCGCCGTGGCGCTGACCTGCATCACCGACATGGTCGTCGGCGCGGCCCCAGCCGAGCACGCCGGCTCCGCCGGCGCCCTGGTCCAGACCGGCCAGGAACTCGGTGGCGCGCTGGGCATCGCGGTCCTCGGCTCCATCGGCGCCGCGGTCTACAGCTCCAACTTCGACTTTCAACGCCCCTCACAACGTGCCCGCCCCGGTGCTGTACGCCGCCCGGCAGACCGTCGCCGGCGCCTCCGAGGTGGCCCACACCCTGCCGGCCGCACAGGGCAACGCGCTGCTGGCCGCGGCCCAGGAAGCCTTCACCGGCGCGGTGCACACCGCCTCGCTGGCCGGCGGCGCGGTCGCGCTGGCCACGGCGATCTTCACCATCGTTTCCTGGGCGGATCAAGCCGACCCCGCCGCAGCCCGCCGTCAAGGACGACAGCACGGTTGAGGAGGTGCGCGAGCGGGCCGCGGTCTGACGCGGTCACGAGACTGGTGTCCATGTGTCGTACGCCGAGAGCAGGCCGGCCGTCCAATGCTCCAGGACGCGCCGGCCTTCTACCGCGTGACGCCCCGCGTGGATCGCCGAGAACACCGTTGGCACTCACGGCCACAACTCCAGAGCGGACCAGCAGCGGCATGATCTCCCGCAGCGGCCGGGTGTCCCCGGCCTCCAGGAGATCGAGGCGAACGGATTCGGGACGCAGCGCCAACATCACCGATGTTTCGGTGCAGCCGGCGTGACTGTCCACAGCGGACCCACTGGGCGACCAGCAGGTGACGCGCCGACCTTCGTGACACAGCCGCCGCACAGCGCGGGACACGGCGCCGGAATTGCCGCCGTGCCCGTTGACAAGCAGCACGCCGGCGAACGCGTCGGCCGAGCGAACCAGTTCCAGCACAAGGGTTCCACCCCGTCCAGACCGATCGACAGCGAGCCCGGGAAGGCAGCATGTTCACCACTGGAGCCGTACGAGAAGGCAGGGGCCACGACCACGCGGTCGCGGGCCTGCGCCAGCCGCTCGCACAGCGCGGCGGCGATCTCGGTGTCCACGGTGAAAGGCAGGTGCGGACCGTGTTGCTCGGTCGAGCCGACCGGAACGACCAGCACGCTGGCGGCGGCGAGGGCCTCGACCTCCGGCCAGGCCATGTCGGTCAGACGGTTCACGTGCGGCCGACCCCGTCCCGGCCGGGCCAGTCGCTCAGGTCCGGCAACAGCGGCTTGACGGTGCGGTGCCGGATCGCGCCCCACCACACGCCGGCCCCGTACGCGAGGTCGTCGAGCACCCGGGCGGCGAGCCAGCCCGGCAGGCCGACGGTCGCGCCGCGGGTGTACCACTCCTCCACGTGCCGGGCGAAGGCCGCCAGCAGAACCCAACGGCCCCAACGGGTCGCCGCCAGCACCGGGATGGCCACCGGCCACCACGACCGGACCACGGCGTCGCCCAGCAGCCGCCCCGCGCCGACATGGCCGCGGACGGCGAGCTGCACGGACTCCGTCGCCGGCACACCGACGTCTTTCAGTTTGCGTGGCAGCAACGACGCCGTAGTTGCCGGCGACGGCCCCTCCCAGCAGCGGGGGCCGGCGGCGACGAGCGCCCAGGACAGGGCGCTCCACATCGAGACCTTGACCGGTGCGACCTTGGCTCCATGGCGAATGGCCAGTGGGGCGGCCGAGGTGCCGTAGCCGAAACGTTGGCGCAGCCAGGCTTTCCACGTCTCGCGGGGACGATGGCGGACCACCGATCGCGGCTCGTAGCGGACCTGGTCGCCGGCTTCGTTCAAGCGCCACACCAGATCCACGTCCTCGCCGAACCGCATGGTCTCGTCGAAGCCGTTGTGGTTGAGCAGCGTGGAAAACCGGATGACCAACGCCGCCGACGGGACGTAGCTGACCCGGCTGCCCGGTCGCACCGGCGCCTCGGCCCCACCCAGGTCCAGCGGCGAGCGGAGCTCCTCATACCGTTCAAGCATCGACGGACCTTCGACACTGCGCACTCGCGGGGCGACCGCGACGACGCTCGGGTCCTCGAAGTGCGGGAGAATCGTTGCCAGCCAGCCGGGTTCGGGCACGACGTCCGCGTCCAGAAAGGCGACGAGCTCGGTGCCGGCGAGCCGCCAGCCGGCGTTGCGCGCGGCGGCCGGGCCCTTGGCCTTGGCGTGCCGCACGGTGGCCTCGGGAATCGGCTTCGCCGAACCGTCGTCGATCACCAGGACCTTCGCGGCGTCGGTCAAAGCCGGCAGCAGCCGGGCCAGGTCATCGGCGTGGTCGCGGACCGGTACGACAACGGTCACATCCTGCGGTGTGAGGCTGGTGATTTCCCGGCGCGGGTGTAGAATTCCCTTACGCACCAGCATGTCGGCCAGCTTCAGGTGATCGCTGTCCACCGCCTGGCCGGCGAGCCAGGCGTCCACACAGGACGATGCTTTGGCCGACAGCCTGAGCACGACATAGGGCGAGCCGCCGAGGATGAGGTTGTCGATGCGGCGTGCGCCGGGATCTAGCCTGACGTGCAAAGGAATCATGCCGTGAACCCCCCGTCGGCGTGCACAACGGTGCCGGTGATGGAGGACGCCCCCTTGCCGCACAGGAAACTCACCACGTCGGCGACCTCTTCCGGCCGCAGCAACTGTTCGGTGAGGTGGTAGCGGCTGAACTCCTCGACGTCGGCCAGGTCGTACAAGGCGGCGCTGGCGTCGAGCAGGCTGGTGCGCGTGCTGCCCGGCGACACGGCGGTCGCGGTGATGCCGGTGCCGCGCAGGTCATGGGCCAGTCCACGGATCAGCCCGACAACGGCGTGCTTGGTGGCGTTGTAGCCGGCGGCGTGCCAGAGGCCGCGATGCGCGGCGGCCGAGGCCAGGGCGACGAAGCGGCCGGACCGGGGTTGGGCCGAGCGAAGCATCACGGGTATGGCCGCGCGGGCCAGGTTGGCCACGCCGCTCACGCCGATGTCCAGCTGTAGCTGCCATTCCTCGTCGTCGGACTCCCACAGCGGATGCCCGCCGGCGATCACCGCCGCCGCGGCGACGGCCGCGTCCAGGCCACCGAACTCCCGCTGCGCGATCTCCGCCGCCTCGACCAGGGCTCCGGCGTCACGAACGTCAGCCACGACCTCGCGGACGGTGTCCGGGAACTCCCGCACCAGCGACAGGAGTTCTTCCTTGGAGGCCAACGAATAGCCGAGCCCGGGAATGTCTTCGCAGATGTCCACGGCGACGACCCGCCAGCCCTCACCGGCCAGCCGGCGCACCACGGCCGCGCCGATGCCACGGGCCGCGCCCGTCACCACCGCGACTCGTGGCGTCATGTCGTGTCCCCCAGATAGCCGTGCCTGGACAGGTAATCGAGCAGGAGGTCAGCCGCGGCCGCCGCGTCGGGCGGCGTCACCACGGTTGCGGAGCCGCCCGCGGACACCGCGTTCGTCAGGGCAACTATGCGGTCTCTGGCCTGATCGGCCGCGGGTATCGGAAGAATTCTGGCGCGCGGCCGGTATGCCCGGATAGTTCCCGCCCGCACTGTCCAGCCGGGAACGACTGGCTTCACGACAGGAATGGTCGTGTTACGGGCGGCCAGCATCGCCGGCAGGCCGGCGCGGCGGGGCCGCAGCACCGGTTCCACCGAGCACACCGCCGGCATCGGGATGGCCAGGCGCTCACGCCGACCCTTGTCCAGCCGTCGGAGTCCATTGAGGACACCCTGTTCGACGGTGAGCTCCAGCAACCCCAACGCTTGCGCGGTATCGGTGATGGCCGCGAGGAAGCCGGGAACGTCGCCGGAGTCGTCGCCGAACACCACGACATCGGGGGTGCCGTGGCGTTCGGCGACGGCGGCCAGCAGCGCCCGCGCCACGGCCTCGTCATCCGTCGGGTCGGCGTCAACGCGGAGCGCACCACCGGCGCCGGCGGCCACCGCCTCGCGCAGCATTTCCTCGGCCGCCGACGGGCCGATGGTCACGGCGACAACCTTGCCGCCGAGCGATTCCCCGATGCGCAGGGCGTGTTCCAGCGCGGCCAGGCCGGCAGCGCTGGCGCCCGGCCGGCCCTCCTCGGTCCGGGTGCTCCCCGTGAGCTGGTCGACCACGGTGCGCGGGCCGGGCCAGGTCAGCGCGGCGACGACCAGCATGACTCACCCCTTCCGGAAGGCGACGCCATGGCCGCCGTCGGGATAGGTCCAGCTCAGGGCATTCTCGCCGGAGCAGACCTGGTAGCAGGTGCCGCACTCGAAGCACTGCTCGTAGTTGAACAGGATGCCGCCGTCCGAGGTCGGCACGAAAAGCTTGGCCGGGCAGGCGTACACGCAGTCCGTCGTCTGGCACGACCGGCACACGTCGTTGTCCACGGTGATGTGCGGCCTCTCGGCGACGTCGAAGTCCACCGTGGACATTCGGTCGTCAAAGGCCTGAAGTCCGTAACTCTGTCCTGGGCTCATCCGAACGACCTCACTCCGGTCAGCGCGTCGGACAGGACGTCCCTGGTCTTGACGCCATGCCACTTCAAGACCCGGCGGATCAGCTTGAGCAGGCCGGGCTTCGGACGTGGATTGTCCACCTGGAACAGTCCCTGGGCGAGATCGCACAGCACCGCCGGGTACTCCTGCTGCATCCGCTGCCCCAGCACCAGCCCGGGCACGCGGCGGAGCTTGCGGTGGTCCCCCAGCACGAACGACTCGTCCACCATCCGCTGGTACGAGGCCAGCCCGGACTTCGAGGTGTCCTTGGCCGCCAACGCGTCGGCGGCGGCCCGTCCCGCGTACATGCCGGCCCCGATGGCGAAGTTCACGCCCTCCAGCCAGATCCCGGCCGCCAGGCACATCGCGGCGGCGTCGCCGGCGACGAGGAAGCCGTCGGTCACCAGCTCGGGCATGGTGTCGTAGCCGCCCTCGGGGATCAGGTGGGCCGAGTACTCCAGCAGCTCGCCGCCCCGCACCAGCGGCTCGATCGCCGGGTGCCGCTTCAGCTCGGCGACCAACTCCTCGGGCCGAACCTTCTTCGCCGCCAACCCGTGCGGGTCGACGACCACACCGACGCTGACCGAGTCGAGGTTGGTGTAGAGGAAGCCGCCACCGGGGATTCCCCTGGTGCAGCCCAGGATCTCGATGTCGACGCCGTGCTGGCCGGTGACGCCGAAGCGCTCGTCGATGACGTTTCGAGGCAGCCGCAGGGTTTCCTTGACGCCGAGCGTGACGTGCCCGGTGGGCTTGCCGACGAACATGCCGGCTTCCTTGGCCAGGAAGGAGTTCACGCCGTCACAGGCGATCACCACCTTGGCCGTGAGGTCTCCGTCCGGGCGGTCGGTCCGGACGCCGACGACCGCGCCGCTGGCGTCGCGGAGCAATCCCGTTGCCACCGTTGACGGAACGAGCGTGGCTCCTGCCTCCGTGGCCAGGCCGGCCAGCCAGCCGTCGAGGTCGCAGCGGTGCGCCGTGGCCCCGTTGTAGGGCGGGCCGCCCCAGGCCTGGGTGCGGAAGTCCACGGTCAGCGCCTGCGTCGGCGTCATGATCATCGTGCTGCGGCGGGTCACCCAGCGCTGCACCGGCATCTGCTCCCACCAGCGCGGCACCAGCTCGTCCAGCACCCGCCCGTAGACCACGCCGCCGTACACGTTCTTGGATCCGGGGAACGGCCCGCGTTCCAGCAGCACCACCGAGTGGCCCGCGCGGGCCACCTCCAGCGCCGCCGCCGAGCCCGCCGGCCCCGCGCCGACCACGACCACGTCCACCTCACGCTGCGGCGGCGTGTCGACAACCGCCGACCTCGTTCCCGGACCCGCGTGCTCAGCCATCGCTGTCCTCCAGCCGCCGCGCCAGTTCCGCCAGCACCGCCGGGGCGTCGGCTACGATGCCCAGGTCCGCCATGGCCGTCATCGGGCAGCACGGATCAGTGTTCACGCTGATCACGTGCTTCGGCGCGCCCAAGCCGCCGACGTGCTGGGCCGCCCCCGAGACGCCGAAGGCGATGTACAGATCCGGGTCGATCACCACCCCGGTCGTGCCGATCTGCCGCTCGTGCCCGGCGAACCCGGCGTCGGTGACCACGCGCGTCGCCCCCGCCGCCGCCCCGAGCCGCTCTCCCACCTCGACCAGCAGATCCATCTGCGCCTGGTCGCTCACCAGCCCCGCCCCCGCCCCGAGCACCCGCCGCGCCTCGGCCAGATCCGCCTCTCGCGCCTTGGGCGTGCTGACTTCCAGCGACCGCGCATCCGGCGCATCGACGCTGGTCAGCTCGATCTCGACGATCCGCGGCGGCCCTGGCTCCGTCGCCGCCCCTCTCACGCCGGGCTGCAGCGTGGCGACAAAGGGTCCGTTCGGGGTGAGCTCTTGCAGCCCTTGGCTCCCCCACCGCAGCACGTCCGCGCTCCTCGGCCCCACCGCATTCGCCCCGCTCAGCAGCGGTCTCCCCAGCGCATAGGCCAGCCTCGGCGCCAGGTCCCGCCCATCCGCCGCCGCCACCAGCACCACCGCGTGCACCTCTCCCAGAACCGGCGCCAGCGCCCCCGCTAACGCCCCAGGCGTTACCGTGCCGCTCTCCGCCACCCAGACCGTCCGGGCGGCGGTCAGCTGGTCGGCGGCCACCTTGGCGTTCGTCCCCACCACCAACACCGCCCCACCCGCCTCCGCCGCGACCTCGTCCGCCCCTAGCGGCAACTCCCCGTCCCGCACCACCACCACACCCAGCACCCCAAGATCAAGGGACCATTCCTCTCGTTGAACGTCAGGAAGGGCCCCTTCCTGACGTTCAACGTCAGGAAGGGGCCCTTCCTGACGTTCGCCGGGCGGGAAGTCGGTGGTGATCACAGTGACACCCCCACTCGGTGGCCTTCGATCACGGCGGCGTTGGCCCGGCGCGGGGTGAGGCAGTCGCCGACCCGGTGCACCTCGAAGGGCCCGTCCTTCAACGCCTTCCACAATCCGTCCTCGGGCTCCTGGTGCACGACACAGACGACCCAGTCGAAGCGCTCGGTGGACATGGCGCCGGTGGTGTGGCGGAGGATCTGCACCTCGATGCCCTCGGCGGCCCCCATGATCACCTCGTCGGTGGTCAGCGCGATGCCCTTGTGGTTGGCCCGCAGCAGGAACATCTCCATGTCCAGGGTGACGCCGAGATCCTGGCCGACGACCATGCCGGGCGTGCTGATCCGGACCCGGCAACCGCGGTCGGCCAGCAACTCGGCGACGGAGGTGGCCTGGTGGAAGCCGAGTTCGTCGAAGACCAGCACATCGCCGGCGGGAGCGGCCCGCCCCTCCAGGACGTCCCGGACGTCGACGATCTGGGCCAGTTCCTCGCCCCACCACGGCAGCTTCGGGCGCGCGCCGGTGGCCAGGACCACGACCTCGGGCTGCGCCGCCGTCACACTGTCCACCGTGGCCTCGACGCCGGTGCGGACATCGACGCCGTGACGCTTGCACTCGGCCAGCAGATTCCTTGGCAGGTCGAGGAATTCGGCCCGGCTGGGGACCGTGGCAGCCAGGGCGGCCTGGCCGCCGGTGGTGGAAGAACGTTCCAACAGGGTGACCTGGTGGCCGCGCTGGGCGGCAGTGGAGGCGGCCTGGAGACCGCCGGGACCGCCGCCGACGACGAGCACGCGACGGCCGCGCAGGCGAGGAGCGGGCAGCGGAACGGATTCGTTGCCGGCGCGGGGATTCTCGATGCAGCCGAGCGTGTGGTTGAGCCCCATCCGCCCCACGCACTCCTGGTTGCACGACAGGCAGGTGCGGATGTCGCTGGCGTGCCCGGACCGGGCCTTGGCCATGAACTCGGGATCGGCGATCTGCCCCCGGACCACGCCGACGAGGTCGCAGTGGCCCTCGGCGAGCGCCCGCTCGGCCTGCACCGGGTCCTTGATCCGCCCGACGCCGACGACCGGCAGCTTCACGGCCTGCCGCATGGCGTTGGCGATGAACAGGGCGTAACCAGGCGGAACGGCCATCGAGGCCTCGATCATGAACAGCGTGGAGGTGGCGACGCCGATCGAGGTGTTGATGTAGTCGACCTGGCCGGTGGCCTCGACCAGCCGCGCGACCTCGACGGCCTCGTCAAGCTTGATGCCGCCCTCGATCAGCTCGTCGCCACACAGCCGCACGCCGAGGGCCAGGCCGGGGCCGATGGCGTCCCGGACGGCGGCGACGATGTCCAGCAGGATACGGGCACGGTTGGCCAGGGATCCGCCGTAGCGGTCGGTGCGCTTGTTGGTGGCCGGGGAGAGAAAGCCCCGCACGATCGAGGAATGCGAGCACTGGAGCTCGACGCCGTCGAACCCGCCCTCGGCGCAGTGCCTTGCCACCAGGGCGTATCCCGCGATGATGTCGGCGATGTCCTTGTCGTCGACGGCCTTGGGCACCTCGCGGAACAGCGGATCCGGCACGGCCGACGGGGCCAGCACCGGCAGCCGCGAGTACAGGCTCGACGCCTGGCCGCCGTTGTGGTTGAGCTGCGCGAAGATCGGTACCCGGTGGGCGTGCACGGCATCGGTGATCCGCCGGTAGCCCTCGACGACGTCCGGATTGAAGCCGTGGATCAGCTTCTCGTACGGCCAGTCCGACGGGTGGGTGGAATGCTCCTCGGTGATGATCAGCCCGACGCCGCCGGCCGCCCGGGCCGCGTAGTAGGCGGCGTGCTGCTCGCTGGGCCGCCCGTCCTCGGCATAGTTGGTGAGATGCGCGGAGAACACGACCCGGTTGGCGAGCATCACCGGTCCGACCCGGAACGGCGAGAACAGGAACCGGAAAGCCATCAGGAAACCCCCTGGGCGGCCCGCCGGCCCTCCAACACGGCCTCGTACAACGTCCTGGGGGCCACGCAGTCGCCGGCCCGCACCTCGCCCGGCGTCACATCGGGCAACCGGTGTCCACAATGGACGACCAGCCCGCAGGCCAGCTCCTGTTTCTCGCCGGTGAGCACGTGTTCCACGACCACGCTCGCGTCGCGAACGGCCAGCAGGGTCGACCGCTTGACCAGTTGGACGCCGGCGCGGTGCAGCCGGGCGTTGGCATCGGCCAGATCGCCGGTGACGGCCAACTGGGTGCCGACGACGGCGTCCCGCGTCACGACGGTCGTGTCCCGGCCGGCGCTGGCCAGCAGCTCGGCGATCCGGGCGCCGACCGAGTCCCCGACCGGGTCGAACACCACCACCGGGCCCGCCGGCAGGGCATCGAGCCCGGCCCGCAGCACGTCGGCGACGTCGAGGACCTGGCCGCCGTCGATGTCGTAGTCACGCGGCCCGGGAACCGAGCCGGTGGCCAGCACGACCGTCCGCCCGCCGAAGTCGGCGCTGGTCACGGCCTCGCCGGTGCGGATCTTCACGCCCAGCCGGCTCACCTCCGACGCCAGCCAGTCGGCGAAGCCCTCCAGCGGCGACAACCTGAGCGAGCCGCCGAGTTGCTCGCTCCGCTCGACCAGCTCCACCTGATGCCCTCGATCGGCCAACGCCCGCGCGGCCTCCAGGCCGGCGGGACCGCCGCCAACGACGAGCACCTCGCGCGGGGCGGCGGGCGGCGCCAGCGGACGGTCCGTCGTCTCGTAGCCGCTGGACGGCTCGACAACGCAGCTCACGACGGCATTCCGGCCGTCACGGACGCGGCACCGCTGGTTGCACAACACACACGGCCGGACGCGCTCGGTCTCTTCCTTGACGCACAAGGCAACCAGGTTCGGCTCGGCGATCTGGGCCCGGGTCATCTCCACCAGGTCGGCCACGCCGGAGGACAGCGCCCACTCGGCCTGGTCGGGCCCGACGATCGAACCCTGAAGGATCACGTCGGCCACACCGCCGACCGCGGACCGAATGTCCCGGCACAGGTCGATGTTGAAGCCGGAAGGCGTGTGGAAGTCGGGGCGGGTGGCCGAAGTGGACATGGCCGAACCCCGCACGACGGTGATGTAGTCGACGGCCTTGGCCAGCTCGGCGGCGAGACCGGCCGCGTGCTCGGGCGTGATGCCCGCCCACGGGGCGAGCTCGTCGCAGGACAGCCGCAGCCCGAGGATCCGGTCGCGGCCGAGGATATCCCGTACCGCGCAGAGCACTTCGCGCAGCAGCAACGCCCGGTCGGCACCGTACTCGTCCTCGCGCTGGTTGGTCAGACCGGACAGGAACTGCCGCAGCAGGCTGTGCTGGCCGGCGTCGATCTCCACGCCGTCCACATCGGACTCCATGGCAATCGCCGTGGCGAAGGAGAAGCCCTGGAGCAACCGGTCCAGCTCGGGTTCTTCCATCTCCATCGGCAGTTCCCGGCTGGCCACGTCCGCCACCCGCGACGGAGCCCACAGCGCCGTGCGGGAGTAGGCGGCCGAGCCCTGTGAACCGGCATGGCCGAGCGAGGCCACCACCAGCGTCCCATGTGGACGGCAGGCGGACACGGTCGCGGCCCAGCCCGGCTGGCACTCGGCCGCCAACGGGGCCCGCTCGTACGGCCAGTCGCTGGTGTCCACGCTGGCCGTCTCGGTGACGATAACTCCGGCCCCGCCGGCCGCGCGGCGCTCGTAGTAGGCCACGTGCCGCAGCGAGATCGCCCGCCCACGGCCCAGATTCGTCTCGTGCGGCCCGAACATCACGCGACTGGGCGCGGTTCGGCCGGCCAGCACGACCGGAGTCGTCAGTATCACCGCATACCCGCCAGGGGACTCGTGTCGCAGGCCCGGTCGGCCGGCTGTCCGAAGCCGATCGACAGCGGCACCGGCTTCTTGCGCCGCGAGTGGTCGCCGGACGGCTTCGGCGGCGCGCCGGCGGTGGCCAGCGCCAGTTCCCCGTAGCCCTGCACGCATTCGGGGTCCGGGCCGTCCATCGGCAGGCCGGTGAAGAACTTGGCGGCCATGCAGCCGCCGCGGCAGCTGTCGTAGGAGGGACAGGACGAGCAGCTCCCCGCCGACGTCGGGCGGCGGAGGTCCTGGAACAGAGGGGAGTTCCGCCAGACCTCGCTGAAGCCGCCCGGAGCGCGTACGTTGCCGGCGAGGAACTGCTCGTGGATCGCGAAGGGGCACGCGTACACGTCCCCGATGGGGTCGATCAGGCACACCACCCGGCCCGCGCCGCACAGGTTCAGCCCCGGCAGCGGGGTCGAACCGAACGCGTTGAGGTGGAAGAAGGAGTCGCCGGTCAGGACGCCTTCCCCGTGGGCCACCAACCAGTTGTAGAGCTGCCGCTGCTGCGCGGCCGTCGGGTGCAGCTCGTCCCACACGTCGGCGCCGCGGCCGGACGGGCGCAGCCGGGTGATGCGCAGCTGCCCGCCGTAGGAGTCGGCGATGGCCGCGAAGTCGTCGAGCTGGTCGACGTTCTGACGGGTCATCACCACGCTGATCTTGAAGTCGCGGAAGCCCGCGTCGGCGAGGTTTCCCATGGCGCGCATGGCCGTGTCGAAGGAACCGGGCCCGCGGACGGCGTCGTTGACCGCCGCCGTCGCCCCGTCCAGCGAAATCTGCACGTCCACGTAGTCGCTGCCGGCCAACCACTTCGCGCGCTTCTCGTTCAGGCGCACGCCGTTGGTGGAGAACTTCACGCCGACCTGGTGGTCGGTGGAGTACTCCACCAGCTCCCAGAAGTCCGACCGGACCGTGGGCTCGCCGCCGCCGATGTTGACGTAGAACACCTGCATGCGCTGCAACTCGTCGATCACCGCACGGCACTGGGCGGTGTCCAGCTCGCGGGGGTCGCGGCGGCCGGACGACGAAAGGCAGTGCACGCAGGCGAGATTGCAGGCGTAGGTGAGCTCCCAGGTCAGGCAGATCGGCGCGTCGAGACCGGTCGCGAAGTGGTCGACCAGCTTCATCTACGGCTCCCGCTGTTGGATCGTGCCCGCGTCGGCCAGTCCGGCGAGGGCGTGCAGGTAGGCGGCGCGCTGTCCCGGCGCCACCTCCACAGCGTCCAAAGTGGAGTCGACGTCGGCGTGCTTCTCCAGCGTGGCAACGACCTGCGCGAGCTGCTTGGTCTTGAGGAAGGACAGCCGGCGGGTGGTGAAGTCGTAGACCAGCGCGCCGAACGGCTCGGGCCGCAACGCCACCTGGGGCGAGCAGCGGTACGGTCGCTTGGGATCGAACATCGGCTAGTAGACGCCGCACATGCCGTCGATGGAGACTTCCTCGACGAGCAGCTCGTCCACATCATCGGAAGTAGTGGGCGTTTCCGTGTCGTTCGCCATGACACACTCCTGAACGGGGCGGGCTTGCCTTCGAACAAACACGAAGCTAATGACACCCGGTGCCGATTGGAAGACAGCATGGCGAAGGTCGGGGGAAACACCCAGTCTTGCGGCCGCGGCGGCCGGCAGCGCGTCAGCACCCACCTCGACCTGGAGCATGTCGCGCTGGAGCTGTTCACCGAGCGGGGCTACGAGGCGACCACGGTCGACGAGCTGGCCCGCGCCGCCGGCGTGAGCCGTCGCACGTTCTTCCGCTACTTCCCGTCGAAGAACGACATCGCGTGGGGCGCCTTCGACCGTGAGCTGGAACGCCTGCGGTGCTGGCTGCGGGAATGCGGGCCGGGGCTGGCGGCGATGGACGCCGTGCGGCAGGCCGTGGTGGCGTGCAACCGGCTCGATGCCGACGAGATTCCCTGGCACCGCAAGCGAATGGCACTGATCCTGCGCGTGCCGGCGTTGCAGGCCCACTCCACGCTCCGGTACGTCCAGTGGCGGCAGGTGATCGCCGACTTCGTGGCGCCGCGCCTGGGCCACCCGGCCGATTCCCTTGTCCCGCAGTCGATCGCCTATGCCACACTGGGCGTGGCCGTCGCCGCGCACGAGCAGTGGCTGGCCGCCGAGCACGCCGATCTGCCGCAGCTGCTGGACTTCGCGTTGCGAGAACTGGCGTCAGGCTTCACTTTGCCGTCCCTGACCGGGGTTAGGGGTGCGTAGGGGCTGACACTGCACGAGCCCCCTGACGGAACCTACCCGCGAGGCGTCCCTATCGAGAGGCAGCACCCATGACCGCCGAAGTCACCACCGCGCCTATCACGGCTCCCGCCTTTCCGCTGAGCCGCAGCCGCTGTCCGCTGAACCCGCCACAGGAGTACGAGCGGCTGCGTGAGGAGCAGTCCGTCAGCAAGGTGACGTTGCGGGTGTCGGGCAAGCAGGTCTGGATCGTCACGCGGCACGACCAGGTCCGGCAGGTGCTGGGCAGCCCGGACATGAGCTCCAACTGGAAGCTGCCCGGCTACCCGCTCCAGGTGCCTCTGCCGCCCGATGTGCTGGAGACGCTGGAGCTGCCGCTGGTCGCGATGGACCCGCCCGACCACACCGTGCGCCGGCGCGCCCTGATCCCCGAGCTGACCGCCAAGCGCATGCAGGCCCTGCGGCCGCGCATCCAGGAGGTCACCAACCAGCACATCGACGCCATGCTGGCCAAGGGCGGCCCGGTCGACCTGATCCAGGAGCTGGCCGTGCCGGTGCCGTCGCTGGTGTTCTGCGAGCTCATCGGCGTCGGCGGGGAGAACGTGGACTTCTTCCGCCGCTACGCCGAGCAGATGGTCAACCGGGACATCACCCCGGAGGAGTTCGGCGCCGCGCAGTACGAGATGGAGATGCACCTACAGGGCCTGGTCACGGCCAAGACCGAGAACCCGGGCGACGACGTGCTGAGCCGGGTGATCGCCAAGAACAACGAGACCGGCGAGCTTCAGCACAACGACCTGGTGGCGCTGGCCCGGATGCTGCTGTTCGGCGGCTTCGACACCACCGCCAACATCATCGGCCTCGGCACCGTGGCGCTGCTGGAGAACCCGGCGCAGCTGGCCGAGGTGAAGGCCGACCCGTCGCTGATGCCCAAGGCGGTGGAAGAGCTCTTCCGCTACCTGAGCATCTCCGACTCGGCGACCGCCCGCGTGGCCACCAAGGACATCGAGATCGACGGCGTGCTGATCAGGGCCGGCGAGGGCATCATCGCCCTGAACGGCTCGGCCAACCGCGACGACCGCTTCTTCGCCGATCCCGATGCCCTCGACATCCACCGGGAGGCCAAGGGGCACTTGGCTTTCGGCCACGGCAACCACCAGTGCCCGGGCGCCAACCTGGTCCGGGTGGAGCTCGACGTCGTCTTCACCACCCTGTTCTCCCGCATCCCCACGCTGCGCCTGGCCGCGCCCGTGGAGGAGCTGGAGTTCAAGCACGACCAGCTGATCTACGGCCTGTACTCGCTGCCCGTGACCTGGTGACGCAATGAGGATCCGCTACGACCGGGAGCGCTGCGTCGGCTCCGGCGCCTGCGCCTTCACGCTGCCCGAGATCTTCGACCAGGACGAGGACGACGGTCGTGTGCTCGTGCTGGTGGAAAGGCCCGGCGCCGAACACCGAAAAGCGATCGAGGACGTCGCCGCCAGCTGCCCCGTGTTGGCGTTGAGCGTCGAGGACGACTAGTAGGGAAATCACCAGAACCGCCCCGGGCCAATTAGCCCGGGGCGGTTCCGCAATATGCGAATCCCCCGACCCGCATGCGGGTCGGGGGATTCTTCGCGGGAGGCGAGTCGGGCGACTAGTCCGGGGAGGACTGGAGTTCGACGAGGTTGCCGTCGGGGTCGCGGAGAAGGGCGATACGCGTGTCCTCGCCCCAGTCCGGGACGTCCACCGCCGGCTCCACAATGGTCGCTCCCGCGGCCACACAGACCGCCTGGGCGGCGTCCACGTCGGCCACGCGGAAGCAGAGCAGGCAGGCGTCGCCGCCGCTGCGGGACAGCTCGGCGCTACCGGCGTGCGGGGTCATGACCTGGCGGTTCATCAGGGCCAGGTAGGGCTTCTGGAACTCGACGTCGAACCGGGCGTACGGCCACTGCTCGTCGCCCTTGGCCAGCTTCGCGCCGGTCAGCTCGGGCAGCACCGCGTTGTAGAAGCGGAAGCATTCGACGTATTTGTTGACCAGCAGCCGGGTGTGCAGGGTCTCGACGAGAATCGGTGGCCGGGTGCCCATGTGCGCTCCTCACGAATGGCACGGCAGAGATAGGTCTCACCGATGACGATAACCGCGGTGGGAACCCTTTCACACCCCTAGTTGACTAGGAAACAGCTGAATCCGAATACCACGCAACGTAGGCACCGAACACCCCGGTGTGGCTACCCCCTAGAGGTACTGGGGGCTTCACTAAGGGGGGTTGGGGTCCGTACGGGTCACGGCCGACAATCGATTCCGGCTGTCGACAACAAACAGTGGGAGGGCCTGATGGGCCGGGTAGCAGACAAGGTCGTGGCGATCACCGGCGCCGCGCGCGGACAGGGCCGTAGCCACGCCGTTCGGCTCGCCGAGGAGGGCGCCGACATCATCGCGATCGACCTGTGCGAGGACGTCGAGATCGCCGAGTACGCGATGGCCACCGCTGAGGACCTCGAGGAGACCGCGCGCCTGGTGGAGAAGACCGGCCGCCGCATCGTCACCCGCAAGGCCGACGTGCGCGACTACGCGGCCATGAAGGCGGCGATCGCCGAGGGCGTCGCCGAGCTGGGCCGGCTGGACTCCGTGATCGCCAACGCCGGCATCAGCCCGATCGGCCAGGGCCGTCCCGTGCAGGCCTTCACCGACACCCTGGACATCAACCTGGTCGGCGCGATCAACACCGTGCACGCCGCCCTGCCGCACCTGGCCGAGGGTGCGTCCATTGTGGTCATCGGCTCCGCCGCCGGCCTGATCCCCGGCCGCGGCGGCAACGGCCCCGAGGGGCCGGGCGGCGCCGGCTACAGCTTCTCCAAGCAGACGCTGGCCGAGTACGTGAACACGCTGGCCCTGCAGCTGGCCAAGTCCGGCACCCGCGTCAACGCCGTGCACCCCAGCAACTGCAACACCGACATGCTGCACAGCGCCCCGATGTACAAGACCTTCCGCCCCGACCTGGAGAACCCCACCCGCGAGGACGCCGAGCTGGGCTTCGTGGCGTTCCAGGCCATGCCGATCCCCTACGTCGAGCCCTCGGACGTCTCGCACGCCGTGACGTACCTGGTGTCCGACGAGTCCCGCTACGTGACCGGCCTGCAGCTCAAGGTCGACGGCGGCGCCCTGGTGAAGCTGGGCTTCTGACGGCTCCGACCGGGCACTGTGGACAGTGCCCGGTCGGAGTTCGTGGCCTTTACGGTGTCGCGCCGACGAGACCTGCGTCGCACAGCTCGTCGACCCAGACGTCCAGATCGGCCCTGATGTTCACGGGATCGCTCTCCCACGCTCCGGCCAGGGTTCTGGCCGCCGTCTCCACGTCGCCACCGTGCTGGCGCAGGGCGATCCACATCGCCGCACCCACGGTGTCGCAACGGAATCTGGTTCCCGTCGTGGACGAGACCAGCTCCAGCCGCCCGTCGTCGAGCAGCGCGGCAGTCACGCCGGCAGTCGGTTTCACAGGCATGTTCGCACCCCACTAGGGATCTTTGCGGTGACCTCGCTGTCCTGCCGGGGTGCGTGGCGAGTCCCGGCTTTCTCCAAGCAGGTGGCCGATTTGTCGGTTGTTCGGTCGGATAACGCTGAGCCGGCCCGGGTCTCCGGGCCGGCTTTTCGTGTTTTCTGTTGTGTTCCAGCACCGCCGGTCCGGGACTGACGGGTCCCGGGCCGGCGGTGTGGTCTCAGGCGGCCAGCGCCGTCCGGGTACCGGCGGTCTCCCGGATCAGCCGCATCGCCGCGGTCGCGTGGTCGTTGATGAAGAAGTGGCCGCCCGGGTACACCTTCAGGTCGAAGCGGCCGTTGGTGTGGTTGGCCCAGGCCTGCGCCTCCTGCGCGGTGACCATCGGGTCGTTGTCGCCCGTCAGCACGGTGATCGGGCAGTTCAGCAGCGGGCCCTCCTGGTACCGGTAGGTCTCGACCGCCTTGTAGTCGCTGCGCACCGACGGCAGGATCATGCGGATGATCTCGTCGTCGCCCAGCACCGCGGAATCCGTTCCGCTCAACGACTTCAGCTCCTCGACCAGCGCGTCGTCGCTGGCCAGGTGCATCCGGTCGTCCCGGTAGCACGTCGGCGCGCGCCGGCCCGAGGCGAACAGCTTCAGCGGCTGCGTGCCGCCCTTCTCCATCCGCCGGGCCACCTCGAATGCGATCATCGCGCCCATGCTGTGCCCGAACAGTGAGATCGGCTTGTCGGCCAAGGGCTCCAGGTGGGCCGCGATGATGTCCGCCAGCTCCCCGATCGAGTCCACACAGGACTCCGCCCGGCGGTCCTGCCGCCCCGGGTACTGGATCGCGATCACGTCGATCTCCGGCGACAGCACGCGGGAGACCGGGAAGTAGAAGGTCGCCGAGCCACCTGCGTGCGGGAAGCACACCAGCCGCGTCGGGGCGTCCGACACCGGGTGGAAGCGGCGGATCCAGGCATCGCCTGACATGACGGGTACATCCTCTCGGTGGTTCCCCGTGCTGTGGGGAAGGACGCCTTACCCTCGTTCAACGCGGGTAAGGCGTCCTTCCCTGCATCACCCGGGGCGCGTGAGCTAAGCGATGGAGTCGAGCTCGTTGTCCAGGATGTCGAACAGGTCGCTGGCGCTGACCTCGGTGAGGTCCCCGGCGGGGGTGTCCTCCTGCTGGTCGTCGACCCACTTGGAGGTCAGGGCGCGCAGGCGGGAGGCGATGCGGGAGCGGTCGGTGGCGTCGGGGTTGGTGGTCAGGGCGGCGGCGATGGCGGCCTCGAGCTTGGCCAGTTCGCCGTCGAGGGCGGACAGGTCGGGCTCGCCGGAGGCGCCGCCGAGTTCGGCGACGAGGAAAGAGGCAATCGCCGACGGGGTCGGGTAGTCGAAGACGAGGGTGGCGGGCAGGCGGAGGCCGGTCTCGGTGCTGAGCAGGTTCCGGAAGTCGACGGCGGACAGGGAGTCGAAGCCGAGTTCACGGAAGTCGCGGTCGGGACCGATGTTGTCGATGGAGGAGTGACCGAGGACGGAGGCGACGCGGGCGCGGACGAGGTCGAGGACGACGCGGGTCTGCTCCACTTCGGACAGACCGGAGATGCGCTCGGCGAGGCCAACTGCCACCGAAGGCTTGGCGGCGGCGCGAACGGGGGTACGGACGAGGCCCCGGAGCAGGGCCGGGATCTCGTCGGTGCGGTTGCGGAGGGCGGAGCCGTCGATGCGCATGGGGACGACGACGGCCCGGTCAGCGGAAACGCCGGCGTCGAACAGGGCGAGGCCCTGGTCGACGGGCAGCGCGGGCAGGCCCTGGCGGGCCATACGGGACAGGTCGGCCTCGGACAGCTCGGCGCCGAGGCCGATGCCGCCCCAGAGCCCGAACGCCAGCGAGGTGGCGGGAAGGCCCTGGGACCGGCGGTGCTGGGCCAAGGCGTCGACGAAGACGTTGCCGGCGGCGTAGCTGCCCTGACCGGCGGCGAGAACCAGGCCACCGGCGGACGAGAAGAGCACGAAAGCCTTGAGGTCGCTGGTCAACTCGTGCAGATGCCAGGCGGCGTCGGCCTTGGGACGGATGGTCGCCTCGAAGTCCTCGGGGGTGACCGCGCCGATCAAAGCGTTCTCCCCGGCCGCGGCGGCGTGTATCACGACGGTAAGCCCCGGAATGCCGGCCAGCAGCGCAGCGACCTGGGAGCGATCGGTGACGTCGCAGGCGGCGATGGTGACGGTGGTGGCGCCGCTGTCCATCAGCGCCGCCTGCAAGTCGGCGGCACCGGGGGCGTTGAGGCCGCGACGGCTGGTCAACACCAGGTTCTGCACGCCGTGCTTGGTGACGAGATGCTTGGCCACCAGGGCACCCAGGCCGCCGGTGCCGCCGGTGATCAGGACCGTGTCGTCGGCAGACCACGGAGTCGACGACACGGTGGCGACGGAGGTGAGCCTGGGCACCAACAGAGAACCTTCGCGCACGGCGATTTCCGGCTCGCCGGCGGCGAGGGCGTGCGGCAAAGCGTTGTCGGAGGCGGAAGTTCCGTCGACGTCGACGAGGGCGAACCGGCCGGGGTTCTCGGCCTGGCCGGCGCGGATCAAACCCCACACGGGGGCCTGCCGGAGGTCGACGTCCTCACCGGTCGCCCGCACGGTGACGACGGCCAGCTTGGAGTCGGCAAAGCGGGCATCGGCCAGCCACTCGCGGGCGATGTCCAGCACGAAGTTGGCGGCCGTACGGACTCCGTCCAGGGAGAAAGAGCCCGGCGGCACAACAACAACCACCAGCTCCGGCACGACGTCGATGGCCGCGAGCGACGGGAAGGCCTTGCCCAGTCCCAGATCGGGCCCGACCACGGCGACGGAGCCCAGCGGCGCGTTCGGCGTTGGCACGGAGACCCAGTCGATGCCGTACAGGGACTCGGTGCCGGCGCTGAGCTGCTCGGCGGAGACCGGCCGCGACACCAGTTCCGCGACTGTGAGCACCGGCTGCCCGGCCTGGTCGGCGATCCGCATGGACGACACCTCGTCGCCGCGGACCTGCCGGATCCACACCCGCAGCGCGGAAGCGCCGGTGGCGTGCAGCGTGACTCCGTTCCAGGAGAACGGAAGCAGCGTGGCCCCCTCGCCGCTGTCGTCGACCAGGTCGGCATGCATGGCGGCGTCTAGCAGGGCAGGGTGCAGGCCGTAGCGGTCGCCCTCGGCCCCCTCAGGCAGCTGAACCTCGGCGTACACATCGTCGCCGCGCCGCCAGGCGGCCTTGAGACCCTGGAACACGGGGCCGTAGCCGTAGCCACGGTCATGCAGCAGCTCGTACGCCCGGCCCAGGTCAAGGGCCGTGGCATCGGCCGGCGGCCACGTGGTCAGGTCGAAGTCCGGGGCGGCGAGCTCGGAGGACAGGATGCCGGTGGCGTGCCGGGTCCACTCGCCCTCGCTCCCCTCGGCCCGCGAGTAGGCGCCGACGGAACGGCGGCCGCTCTCGTCGGCGGCGCCGACCGTGACCTGCACGGTGACGCCGCCGCGCTCGGGCAGGATCAGCGGCGCGGCCAGGGTCAGCTCCTCGATCACGTCGCTGCCGACGTGCCGGCCGGCGTGGCCGACCAGCTCGACGAAACCCGTGCCGGGGAACAGAATGCTGCCGAGGATGTCATGGTCGGCCAGCCACGGCTGAGCGTCCACGGCCAGCCGGCCGGTCAGCACGAGGCCACCGGTGTCGGGCAGCTCGACGGTGGCGTCGATCAGCGGGTGGTCGGAGTTGCCGAAGCCCTTCACGGTGCGGGTGCCGGCCTGGAGGTCGGACCAGTAGCGCTGGCGCTGGAACACGTAGGTGGGCAGGTCGACCGGCTGGACGTCGAGGCCGGCGAAGAACTCCGTCCAGTTCACGGCGACGCCGTTGGCGAAGGCCTTGGCCAGGCCGGAGACCAGCTCGTGCTCCTGCGGCTTGTCCTTACGCTGCAGGGCGACGAACACCGCGTCGTCGCCGTCCACGCAGCCGGCGCCCATGCCGGCGAGCACGCCGTCGGGGCCGATCTCCACGAACTTGGTCACGCCCTTGGCGGTCAGGCCGGTCACCGCGTCCGCGAACCGAACGGCCTGCCGGACGTGGTTGACCCAGTACTCCGGCTGCGACCACGTGCCGCCGCCGGCCGACGTGACCGCCACCGGGATCCTGGGTTCGGCGAAGGTCAGACCCTCGACCACGCCGCGGAACTCGTCGAGCATCGGCTCCATCAACGGCGAGTGGAACGCGTGCGAGACCTTCAGGCGGGTGGTCTTGCGGCCCAGCGCCTCGAACTCCGCCTGGATGGCCAGGACGGCCTTCTCGTCACCGGAGATGACCACCGACCGCGGGCCGTTCACAGCGGCGATGCCGACGTCGTCGACCAGGGTGATCTCGTCCTCGGTGGCCTGGATCGCCACCATCGCGCCGCCGGCCGGCAGGGCCTGCATCAGGCGGCCACGGGCGCTGACCAGCTTGGCCGCGTCATCGAGGGAGAGGACACCGGCGATGTGGGCGGCGGCGATCTCACCGACCGAGTGACCGGCCAGGAAGTCCGGGCGCACACCCCAAGACTGAACTAAACGGTACAGTGCAACTTCGAAGGCGAACAGCGCGGGCTGCGTCGTGCCGGTCTGGTTGAGGGCCTCTTGATCAGCGCCCCAGATGACGTCCCGGAGCGAGGGGACAGAGGAGGAACGGGCGGTGTCGGCCTGATCCAGTTGTGCGACGACCTCGTCCCAGGCCGTGGCGAAGGCCGGGAAGGCGTCGTACAGCTCGCGACCCATGCCGATGCGCTGGGATCCCTGGCCGGTGAACAGGAAGGCCACCAGGCCCTGAGCCCGGGCGACGGCGTGGTTGGCGCCCTCGGCGATCGAGGCCAGGCCGGCCACCGCTGTCTCGCGGTCGGATGCCACCACAACACCCCGGTGCTCGAACGGGGTCCGGGTGGCGGCCAGCGAGTAGGCGATGTCGGCGAAGGAACCCTGAACAGTCGACAGGGCGGAAGCGTTGGCCGCCAAGGCTTCCGGGGTCTTGCCGCTCACGATCCACGGCAGCACACGGGACACCGGAGCCCGCTCCGCCGGCTCCTCGGCCGACGCCTGCTCGATGATCACGTGGGCGTTGGTGCCGCCCAGGCCGAAGGACGAGATGCCGGCCCGGCGCGGGCGGTCCACCTCGGGCCAGGGACGGGCGTCCGCAAGCAACTCGACGTTGCCTGCGCTCCAGTCGACCTGTGGGGTGGGCTCGTCGGCGTACAGGGACCTGGGCAGCTGGCCGTGCTCGATGGCCTTGACCATCTTGATCACACCGGCCACGCCGGCCGCGGCCTGGGTGTGGCCCATGTTGGACTTGATGGACCCCAGGTACAGCGGCTCGTCGCGGTCCTGGCCGTAGGTGGCCAGCACCGCCTGGGCCTCGATCGGGTCGCCGAGCTTGGTGCCGGTGCCGTGCGCCTCGACCACGTCCACATCGGACGTCCGGAGGTCGGCGGCGGCCAGCGCCTGCCGGATCAACCGCTGCTGCGACGGGCCGTTGGGCGCCGTCAGGCCGCTGGACGCACCGTCCTGGTTGACGGCGCTGGAGCGGATGACCGCCAGCACCGGGTGCCCGTTGCGGCGGGCGTCGG
>NZ_KK037166.1:8720632-8723790 GCF_000568255.1 Kutzneria sp. 744 | reverse complement strand
CCTCCCACGCGACCTCCAGCAGCAGCCGCTGCTGGGGGTCGATGGCGACGGCCTCACGCGGGCTGACGCCGAAGAAGTCGGCGTCGAAATCGGCGGCGTCGTGCAGGAATCCGCCTTCCCGCGTGTAGGACTTGTCGGCCGTGCCGGGCTCCGGGTCGTACAGCCCGTCCAGGTCCCAGCCCCGGTCGGTCGGGAACGCGGTGATCGCGTCCCGGCCCTCGGTGACCAGGTCCCACAACTGTTCCGGCGTGGTGACCCCGCCGGGGTAGCGGCAGGCCATGCCGACGACGGCGATCGGCTCGGCGGCGTCGGCGACCAGCTTCGCGTTCTGCTGGCGCAGCTTCTCGTTGTCCAGCATGGACTTGCGAAGGGCGTTGACGACCTTCTCGACTTGTGCGTCCACGTCCGTGCTCCCGGTCAGTTGTCGCCGGCCGCGAGCGCGGCGGCCACGAGGTCGTCGATGTCCATGGTCTTGATCGCATCGCTGCGGTCGTCGGAGGGCTCGACCTGTACTGAACCGGCCAGTTCAAGCAGCTGGGCCAGCAGGCCGGCCGCGCGCAGCTTGTCCACCGGGATGGCCGCCACCGCGCGTTGGATGTCGTCGTCGGACTGCGCGGCCGGGGCCTCGCCGATGCTGGGCAGCAGTTCCTCCAGCAGGAACTTGGCCAGCGCCACCGGGCTCGGGTAGTCGAACATCAGCGTCGCCGGCAGCCGCAGGTCGGTGGCCGCCTGCAAGCGGTTGCGCAGCTCGATCGCGGCCAGCGAGTCCAGGCCCAGCTCGGTGAAGCCCTTGGTGACGTCGATGGAGTACGGATCGTCGTGCCGGACCACGGCCACGTGCGTGCGGACCAGGTCGAGCAGCACCCGGTCGCGCTCGCTCTCGCTCAGGCCGGTCAGCCGCTGCTCCAGCGACGGACCGCCCTCGGGCTCGGCCGGCGCGTCGGCGGCCTTGGCCCGGGCCGCCTTCTTCGGCGCCGCCTTGACCGCGACGTCCTTGAGCAGCACCGGAACCTCGGACTCGGCCGGGGCCAGCACGATCGGCGCCAGCACCGGCTCGTCGACCGTCATGGCCTGGTCGAACAGCCGCAGGCCCTCCTCGGTCGGCAGGGTGACGATGCCCAGCCGGGCCATCCGCTCCAGGTCCTTGTCGGCCGCGCCGCCGCCGATCGCGCTGTCGGCCGCCCACGGGCCCCACCCGAGGGCGGTGGCCGGCAGGCCCGACGCCCGGCGGTGGGTGGCCAGGCCGTCCAGGAACCGGTTGGCCGCCGCGTAGTTGCCCTGCCCGGCCCCGATCACCAGACCGGAGCACGAGGAGAACAGCACGAACTGGGCCAACGGCAGGTCCTTGGTCAGCTCGTGCAGGTGCCAGGCCGCGTCCACCTTGGGGCGCAACACGTTCTCCACCTGCTCGGGCGTCAGGCCGCCGATCAGCGCGTTGTCCATCACGCCGGCGGCGTGCAGGACACCGGTCAGCGGGTGCTTCTTGACGCCCTTGATCAGCTTGGCCAGCGCCTTGCGGTCCGCGACGTCACAGGCCGCGATCTTCACCGTCGCGCCGAGGGCGGTCAGTTCCGTCTGGAGCTCGGCCGCGCCCGGCGTGTCGATGCCGCGCCGGCTCGTCAGCAGCAGGTGCTTGATTCCCTTGTCCGCCACCAGGTGCCGGGCGAAGGTGGCGCCGAGGCCGCTGGTGCCGCCGGTGATCAGGACCGTGCCGTCCGGATCCAGCTCCGGCATGCCGGCCGGGGTCGGCGCGACACGGGCGAAGCGCGGCACCTTGACCCCGTTGCCCCGCAAGGCAACCTGCGGCTCGCCGGTGGCGATGACCGCCGGCAGCAGGTCGTCCGGGCCGTCGGAGTCGACGAGCACGATCCGGCCCGGGTTCTCCTCCTGCGCGGACCGGACCAGGCCCCAGATCGGCGCCTGCGCCAGGTCGATCTCCTCGTCACCGACGGAAACCGCGTTGCGGGTGACGACGATCAGCTTGGCGTCGGCGAAGCGGGAGTCGGCCAGCCAGGCCTTCAAGGTGTCCAGCACGCCGGTCACGACCGCCCGCACCTGCGCCGGAACGTCCTTGCCGGTCGTGACCACAGGCAGCACTGCCACCTCGGGTGTACTGGACAGTGCAGTTACCTCGGCGCTGCTGGTCACCGTCGCCCAGTTGCCACGGGCCGCGGTGTGCAGGCTGCCCAGCGGGAGCTGGTTCCAGCCGATGCGGAAGACCGAATCCAACTGGCCGGCCCCGGCGGCCGCCGCGTTGACCTTGTCGGCGGTGACCGCGCGGACGACCAGCGAGCGGATCGTCGCCACCGGCGTGCCCATCGGGTCGGACAGCTCCAGCCGCACCGCGTCCGAACCGCCCGTGTACACCACCCGGCCGCGCAGCTTGTTCGCGCCGACGGAGTGGATGGTGACGCCGGTCCACGCGAACGGCAGCTGCGTGCCGCCGGCGTCCTGCGGCTTGCGGCCCGACATGAAGTCGGTGGCGCTGAGCGCGGAGTCGAGCAGGCCCGGGTGCAGGAAGAACTCGGCCGCGTCGGCCTTGGCCTCCTCCGGCAACGCGACCTCGACGAAGGTTTCCTCACCACGCTGCCAGATCCCGCGCAGGCCCTGGAACATTGGGCCGTAGATGTAGCCCTGGCCGCTCAGGTAGTCGTAGACGCCGCTGATGTCGACCGCGTCGGCGCCGGCCGGCGGCCACTCGCGCAGGCCGACGTTGAACGCCTCCGGCGTCGGCGCCGGCTTGTTCTCCGCGGTCAGCACGCCGGAGGCGTGCCGGGTCCAGCCGGCATCGCTGCCCTCGGTCCGGGAGTAGATGGCCAGCGAGCGGGCGCCGTGCTTGTCCTCGGGGCCGACAACCGTCTGCACGGCAAGGCCTTCGCCCTGCGGCAGCGGCATCAGGGCCTCGATGGTCAGCTCCTCGACCGTGTCGCAGCCGACCTCCTCGCCGGCCCGGATGGCCAGCTCGACGTACGCGGTCCCGGGCAGGATGACCGTGCCGAGCACGTCGTGGTCGGCCAGCCAGGGGTGGGTGTCGACCGACAGGCGGGTGGTCAGGGTGACGCCGCCGGTCTCCGGCGACTGTACGACCGCGGCCCGCCAGCGGGTGCTGGGCGTTGACCTGGCCCAGGCCGGCCCGCGACCTCCACGCCCGCCGCCTG
>NZ_KK037166.1:8655256-8720532 GCF_000568255.1 Kutzneria sp. 744 | reverse complement strand
GAAGACGTCGTCGTCACGGGTGAGGCAGCCCTGGGCCATGCCGGTCAGCACGCCGTCCGGGCCGATCTCCAGGTACAAGGTGGCGCCCTGGGCTTCCAGCGTGCGGACGGCGTCGCAGAAGCGGACCGCCGTGCGCACGTGGTCGACCCAGTACTCCGGCTCCGTCCACTGCCCGCCGCCGGCCGAGGTCGTGACCACCGGGATCGTCGGCGTGCCGTACGTGAGGCTTTCGGCGACCTTCCGGAACTCGTCGAGCATCGGCTCCATCAGCGGCGAGTGGAACGCGTGCGAGACCTTCAGCCGCGTGGTCTTGCGGCCCTTGGCCTCGAACTCCGCCTTGATCGCCAGCACGGCTTGCTCGTCACCCGAGATGACCACCGACCGCGGGCCGTTGACCGCCGCGATACCCACCCCGTCGACCAGCGTGATCTCGTCCTCAGCGGCCTGGATCGCCACCATCGCCCCGCCGGCCGGCAGCGCCTGCATCAGCCGCCCACGGGCCGACACCAGCTTGGCCGCGTCTTCGAGCGAGAGAACCCCGGCCACGTGCGCCGCCGCCAGCTCGCCGATGGAGTGGCCGGCCAGGAAGTCGGGCCGGAGGCCCCAGGACTGAACTAAACGGTACAGTGCAACTTCGAGGGCGAACAGCGCGGGCTGGGTGACGCCGGTCTGGTTGAGGGCGTCGACGTCGGTGCCCCAGACCGTGGACTGAACCGACGGGTCCAGTTGGGCCATGACCTCGTCCCAGGCCTTCGCGAAGGCCGGGTAGGCCTCGTACAGCTCCTTCCCCATGCCCAGCCGCTGTGAGCCCTGACCGGTGAACAGGAACGCGGTCTGGCCATCCGTCTTGGTCCCCCGCACCAGGTTCGGGGACTCCTCGCCGGTGGCCAAGGCCGTCAGGGCGCTCAAGGCGGACTCACGGTCGTTGGCCAGCACGACGGCCCGGTGGTCGAACTGGGCCCGGGTGGTGGCCAGCGAGAAGCCGGTGTCGAAGAGGTCGACGCCGGAGGCCAGGAAGCCGCGCAGCTTCTCGGCCTGGTCGGGCAGGCCGGCGGCGGTCCGGGCGGACAGCACGAGGGGGATCACCGGCGTGCCAACAGAAGCCGTCGCCGGAACGGTCGTGGCCGGGGCCTGCTCGATGATCACGTGGGCGTTGGTGCCGGAGAGGCCGAACGACGACACGGCGCCGCGGCGGGGGCCGGAGGCCTTCCACTCGCGGGCCTCGGTCAGCAGCTTCACGGCGCCGGCGGTCCAGTCGACCTGGGGCGAGGGCTCGTCCACGTGCAGCGTCTTGGGCATGATCCCGTTGCGCACGGCCATGATCACCTTGATCAGGCCGCTGACACCAGCCGCGGCCTGGGCGTGGCCCAGGTTGGACTTGACGGAGCCCAGCCACACCGGGTCGTCCTCGGTGCGCTCCTGGCCGTAGGTGGCGAGCAGGGCCTGGGCCTCGATCGGGTCGCCCAGCCGGGTGCCGGTGCCGTGGCCCTCGATCAGGTCCACGTCGGCCCCGGTCAGACCGGACACGGCCAGCGCCCGCTGGATGACCCGCTGCTGCGAGGGGCCGTTGGGCGCGGTCAGGCCGTTGGAGGCACCGTCCTGGTTGATCGCCGAGCCACGAATAACGGCCAGCACGTTATGTCCGTTGCGCTTGGCGTCGGACAGCCGCTCCAGCAGCAGCATGCCGATGCCCTCGGACCAGCCGGTGCCGTCGGCCGCGCCGGCGAAGGCCTTGCAGCGTCCGTCCGAAGCAAGGCCGCGTTGCTGGCTGAACTCGACGAAGATCTCGGGCGTCGACATCACGGTCACGCCACCGGCCAGTGCCATGTCGATCTCGCCGCTGCGCAGCGCCTGGCAGGCGGTGTGCACGGCGACCAGCGACGACGAGCAGGCGGTGTCGACCGTGACCGCCGGGCCCTCAAGACCGAGGGTGTAGGCGACACGGCCGGAGGCGATGGAGCCGGCGTTGCCGTTGCCGATGTAGCCGGCCAGGTCATCCGGGATGTCCCGCAGCCAGGTGCCGTAGTCGTGGTACATCACGCCGGCGTAGACGCCGGTCTGGCTGCCGCGCATGGAGCTCGGGTCGATGCCGGCCCGCTCGAACGCCTCCCACGACGACTGCAGCAACAGCCGCTGCTGCGGGTCCATGGCCACCGCCTCGCGCGGCATGATGCCGAAGAACTCGGCGTCGAAGTCGGCCGCGTCGAGCAGGAAGGCCCCGTCCTTGGCGTAGGTGTGGCCAGGCTTGCCGGGCTCCGGGTCGTACAGCGAGTCGATGGCCCAGCCGCGGTCGGTCGGGAACGGCGTGACCGCGTCCCGACCCTCGGCGACCAGCTTCCACAGGTCTTCCGGCGAGGTGACGCCACCGGGGAACCGGCAGCTGATGGCGACCACGGCGATCGGGTCGTCGGCGCGAACCTGAGTGGCGGCCTTCTTGGCCGCCGGCGCGGCGACACCGCCGACCAGCGTGGCGACGAACTCCGCCACCCGGCGGGAGTTCGGGTAGTCGAACACCAGCGTGGCCGGCAGCTTCAGGCCGGTCGACGCGTTGAGCATGTTGCGCAGCTCGACGGCGGCCAGCGAGTCGAAGCCGAGCTCCTTGAACGCCTTGTCCGCCGGCACCGCGTCGACGCCGTCGTGACCGAGCACGGCGGCGACCTTGCCCCGCACCAGTTCCAGCAGCGCGCGGTCGAGGTCAGCCCCGGTGAGACCGGCGAACTGCGACTGCGCGGTGGCCTGGCCCTGTGCGGCCCGGCGGGCCCGCACGCGAACGAATCCACGCAGCAGGGCCGGAATCTCCTCGCTGCGGGTGCGCAGCGCCTCGCGGTCGATCTTCAGCGGGACGATCACCGCGTCGTCGGCGCCGAGGGCCTGGTCGAACAGCTCCAGGGCCTCCTCGGCCGGCAGGGCCGGGGTGCCGAGGCGGCGCATCCGGTCCAGGTCGGCGTCGACGAGTTCGCCGCCGAGGCCGGTGTTGACCGCCCACATGCCGAACGCCAGGGCGTTGGCCGGCAGGCCTTGCGCACGTCGGTGTTGGGCCAGGGCGTCCAGGAAGACGTTGGCCGCCGCGTAGTTGGCCTGTCCCGCGGCGAGGACCATTCCGCCGGCCGACGAGAACAGGACGAACTTGGCCAGCGGCAGGTCGCGAGTGAGCTCGTGCAGGTGCCAGGCCGCGTCCACCTTGGGACGCAACACCTTGTCCACCCGCTCGGTGGTCAGCGTGTCGATCAGGCCGTTGTCGACGACCGCCGCCGCATGCACGACACCGGTCAGATCGGGGATCTGACGCACGACATCGGCCAGCGCGGCCCGATCCGTGACGTCACAGGCGAAGAAGCGGACGTCAGCGTCCAATGTCGACAGTGCTGCGGCCTCCGGGGCATCCGCGCCGCGACGGCTGAGCAGGGCCAGCTTGGTGACGCCCCGCGTGGTCACCAGGTGCCGCGCGATCAAAGCACCCAGGCCGCTGGTGCCGCCGGTGATCAGGACCGTGCCTTCAGTGTCCCAGGTGTACTCCGCGCCGACGGCTGAAACCAGGCGCGGCAACAGGATCTCGCCGTTGCGAATGGCGACCTCGGGCTCGCCGATCGTCGCAGCCGCGGACAGGACACGAGTCGACGCCTCGGTGTTGTCGGTGTCGACCAGGACCAGCCGGCCCGGCTGCTCGGCCTGCGCCGCGCGGATCAGGCCCCACACGGCGGCCTGGCTCAGGTCGGCGATGTCCTCTCCCTCAACGGAAACAGCGCCGGAGGTGATGACCGCGGTGACGCCGGCGGTGCCGTCGGCCAGCAGGGACTGGATGTCGTTGAGGACCAGGCCGGCGACCTGCCGGACGGCCTCCGGAACCTCGCCGCTGGCGTTGGGGCTGACGTAATGCACGACATGAAGACCGGCGGGCTGGGCGGTGGTCGGCTTCCACTCGATGCGGTGCAGGCCGTCGGACCCCTTGGCGGCACTGAGCTGTTCGGCCGAAACCGGCCGCGAGACCAGGGATTCGACCGTCAGCACCGGCTGGCCGGTCTGGTCAGCCATCTATTTTTGTTTGATACCTCGTCGCCACGCAGGCGTTGGATCCGCACCCGCAGCGAAGTCGCGCCGACCGCGTGCAGGGTGACGCCGTTCCAGGAGAACGGCAGCAGGGTCGCGCCCTCGCCGACGTCGTCGAGGAGGTCGGCGTGCATGGCCGAGTCCAGCAGGGCCGGGTGCAGGCCGTAGCGCTCGCCTTCGCTGCCCTCGGGCAGGCTGACCTCGGCGAAGACCTCGTCGCCGCGCTTCCACGCGGCGGTCAGGCCCTGGAAGGTAGGGCCGTAGCCGTAACCGCGGTCGGTCAGGCGGCCGTAGGCGTCCTCGGTGTCGATCGGCGTCGCGCCGGCCGGCGGCCACTCCGTGAGATCGAAGGCGGGAGCCTTGGCCGGGGCCACGGTGCCCATGGCGTGCCGGGTCCAGGCGGCGTCGCTGCCCTCGGGGCGGGAGTGGATGCTGACCGTGCGGGCGCCCGAGGCGTCGGCGCCGCCGATGGTGACCTGGACGGCGTAGCCGCCGCGCGGCGGCAGGATCAGCGGGGCCTGGAGCGTCAGCTCCTCCACGGACTCGCAGCCGACGTGCTGGCCGGCCTGCGCCGCCAGCTCGACGAAACCGGTGCCCGGCAACAGGATCGAGCCCAGCACCTGGTGATCGGCCAGCCAGCCCAGGGATTCCGCGGCCAGCCGGCCGGTAACGACGATGCCGTCGCCGTCGGCCAGGGCGATGACCGCGCCGAGCATCGGGTGTCCGGCGGCGACCTGGCCGACCGAGGAGACGTCGCCGGAGGTCGCGACGGGGTTGAGCCAGTAGCGCTGGTGTTGGAAGGCGTAGGTGGGGAGGTCGGTGCGACGGGCGTCAGTGCCGGCGAAGAACTTGGTCCAGTCCACGGTCAGGCCGTTGGCCCAGGCCTTGGCCAGGCCGGTGATCAGCTCGTTCTCCTGGCCACGGCCGCGACGCTGGGTCGCGATCACCGCCGCCTCGTCGACGCTGTCTTTCGCGTTCTCCACGCAGTGGGCGGCCATGCCGGTGAGAACCGCGTCGGGGCCGATCTCGACGAAGCGGGTGACGCCCTGCGCCGACAGCGCCTTCACGTTGTCGTAGAAGCGAACCGCGTCGCGAACGTGGTTGACCCAGTACTCCGGCGAGGTCCAGTCGCTGCCGGCGTTGGGGATGCGCGGTGCGTTGAAGGCGAGGCCGGAGACGATGCCGCGGAACTCGTCGAGCATGGGCTCCATCAGCGGCGAGTGGAACGCGTGCGAGACGTTGAGGCGGGACGTCTTCCGCCCCTTGGCCTCGAATTCGGCCTTGATGGCCAGGCAGGCCGCTTCGTCGCCGGAGATGACCACCGACTGTGGGCCGTTGATCGCCGCGATGCCGACGCCGTCGACCAGGGTGATCTCGTCCTCGGTGGCCTGGACAGCCACCATCGCGCCGCCGGCCGGCAACGCCTGCATCAGCCGGCCACGGGCGCTGACCAGCTTCTTCGCGTCGTCCAGGGAGAGCACGCCGGCAACGTGGGCCGCGGCGATCTCGCCGATCGAATGACCGGCGACGAAGTTCGGCGTGACGCCCCAGGACTCGATGAGCCGGTACAGCGCGACCTCGAAGGCGAACAGCGCGGGCTGGGTGGTTCCGGTCTGGTTGAGGGCATCTTGGTCGTCGCCCCAGGCCACTGCCTGCACCTCGGGGGTGACAGCCGCGTCCCAGGCCTGCGCGAACACCGGAAAGCGGTCGTGCAGCTCGCGGCCCATACCGAGCTGCTGCGCGCCCTGGCCGGTGAACAGGAACGCCGTGAGGCCGTCGTTGGTGACATCGGTGATCTTGCCGGCGGTCAGGTCGGCCAGCGCCGACTCCCGGTCGGCCGCGACGGCGGCGACGCGGTGCTCCAACGCCGCACGGGTGGTGGCCAGCGAGAACGCGATGTCCAGTGGCTCACCGTTCCCCAAAGAATCCAACGCTGCGGACAGCTTCAGGGCTTGCGCGGCGGCGGCCTCGGCGGTCTGGCCGGAGACCAGCCACGGGACGATCCGCGGCTCAACAGTGCGCTCCGCGGCCTCGACGGCCGGGGCCTGCTCGATGATCACGTGGGCGTTGGTGCCGCTGATGCCGAAGGACGAGACACCCGCCCGGCGCGGGCGGTTGACCGTCGGCCACGGCTGCTCGGACGACAGCAGTCGAACCGCACCCTCGGCCCAGTCGACCTTGCTGGACGGCTCGTCCACGTGCAGCGTCTTGGGCAGTACGCCGTGGCGCATGGCCATGACCATCTTGATGATGCCGGCGACGCCGGCGGCGGCCTGGGTGTGCCCCATGTTGGACTTGATCGACCCCAGCCACAGCGGCTCGGACCGGTCCTGGCCGTAGGTCGCGAGCAACGCCTGGGCCTCGATCGGGTCGCCCAGCATCGTGCCGGTGCCGTGGCCCTCGACAACGTCCACATCGGACGTCGTCAGGCCGCCGGAGGCCAGCGCCTGGTGGATGACCCGCTGCTGCGACGGACCGTTCGGCGCGGTCAGGCCGTTGGAGGCGCCGTCTTGGTTGATCGCGGAACCCCGCACCACGGCAAGGACGTCGTGGCCGTTGCGAACCGCGTCGGAGAGCCGCTCGACCAGCAGGAGGCCGACGCCCTCGCCCCAGCCCGTGCCGTCGGCGGCCGAGGCGAAGGACTTGCAGCGGCCGTCGGAGGCCATGCCGCGCTGGCGGCTGAAGTCGACGAAAGTGTCCGGAGTGGACATGACCGTGACGCCGCCGGCCAGGGCCAGCGAGCACTCGCCGGCCCTCAGGGCCTGGATCGCCCAGTGCAGCGCGACCAGCGACGACGAGCAAGCGGTGTCCACAGTGACCGCCGGGCCCTCAAGGCCCAGCACGTAAGCGATACGGCCGGAGACCACGCTGGCCAGGCTGCCGTTGCCGAGGTAGCCGGCGACGTCCTCCGACACCTCGCCCGGGCGGGTGCCCCAGTCGTGGTACATCACGCCGGCGAACACGCCGGTGTCGCTGCCGCGCAACGAGACCGGGTCGATGCCGGCCCGTTCCAAGGTCTCCCAGGCGGTTTCCAGCAGCAGGCGCTGCTGCGGGTCCATCGCGGACGCCTCACGCGGACTGATGCCGAAGAAGGCCGGGTCGAACTCGGCGGCCTCGTGCAGGAAGCCACCCTCGCGGGAGTAGCTCTTGCCGGGCTTGCCGGGCTCGGGGTCGTAGAGGCCGTCGACGTCCCAGCCGCGGTCGGTCGGGAAGGTGCTGACGACGTCCTGGCCCTCGGCCACCACCCGCCACAGGTCCTCGGGCGAGGAAACCCCGCCGGGGTAACGGCAGGCGATGCCGACGATGGCGATCGGTCGTCGGTCGAGGCCACCACCGTCGGGGCCTTGGCCACGACCTTTGTCGGCCACGCTGAGGATCTTGTCTCCGATCAGCTTGGCCAGCGCGGCCGAGGTCGGGTAGTCGAAGGTCAGGGTGGCCGGCAGGCGCAGGCCGAAAGTGGAGTTCAACCTGTTGCGCAACTCCACCGCGGCCAGCGAGTCGAAGCCCAGCTCGGTGAACGCCCGCTTGGGGTCGATGGCCTCGGCGCCGTCATGCCCGAGCACGTCGGCGACCTGCTTGCGCACCAGGTCCAACAGCACCCGGTCACGCTCCACATCGGACAACTCCGCCAGCCGGCGGGCCAGCGTCTGTTCGACGGACACCGGTCCGGAGGCGGTCGGCCGCTGCGTGCGGACGAGGCCGCGCAGCAAGGCCGGCACACCGTCCGAACGGGACTGAAGCGCGCGGGCGTCGACCCGTACCGGCACGGCGTTGGCCAGGTCGGCGGCGACGGCGGCGTCGAACAGGGCCAGGCTTTCGTCGGCGTTCAAGGGATCCAGGCCGAGGCGGCGGATGCGCTGGATGGCCAGCTCGTCGAGCTGCTCCCCCATGCCCGCGCCGACCGCCCACAGGCCCCAGGCCAGCGCGGACGCCGGTAGGCCGAGGGCGTGCCGGTACCGGGCCAGTGCGTCGAGGAAGACGTTGGCGGCGGCGTAATTGCCCTGGCCTGAGCCGTCGACCAAGCCGGCCGACGAGGAGAACAGCACGAAGGCCTTGAGGTCCAGGTCCTTGGTGAGCTCGTGCAGGTGCCAGGCGGCCTCGGCCTTGGGCCGTAAAGTGGTATCGATCCTTTGGGAGGTCAGGGTTTCGACCAGGCCGTCGTCGATCACGCCGGCCGCGTGCACCACACCGGTCAGGTTGGTGATGCCCTCGATCACGGCCGCCAGCGCATCCCGGTCGGCGACGTCGACCGCCGCGATACCAACGGTGGCACCGAGTTCGGTCAGCTCGGCCGACAACTCCGCGGCGCCAGGGGCGTCCGCGCCGCGACGGCTGGTCAGGACCAGGTTGCGCACGCCGTGATTGGCCACGAGGTGCTTGGCGACGATGCCGCCCAGGCCGCCGGTGCCGCCGGTGATCAGCACCGTGCCGTCAGCGGTCCACGGGCCTTCCGCTGCGGCGACGGAGATCTTGGCCAGGCGCGGCACCAGCATCTCGCCGCCGTGCAGGGCCAGTTCCGGCTCGCCGGAGGCCAGCGCGGCCGGCAGCAGCTCGGCGGAGTTCTCGTCCACGTCGACGAGCACGATCCGACCCGGGTTCTCCACCTGCGCCGACCGCAGCAGGCCCCACAGCGGGGCGCAGCTCAGGGCGGCCGGGTCGGCGGAGCCGACGACCGCGCCCTGCGTCACGACGACCAGGCGGGAGGTGGTGAAACGCTCGTCGGACAGCCACTCCTGCACCAGCTCCAGCGCCCGGTACGTGGTGCGACGCACCGCGTTGGGCACATCGCCGTTGCAGCAGGCGAACGGGGCCAGCACGACCTCGCTAGGCAGCGCGCCGTAGTCCAGGGTCTCGCGGTGGGCCTGAAGGTCGGCATGCACGGTGATGCCGCTGCCGAGAGCGTCGGCGAGACCGATGTAGTCCGCGCCGACGACCGCCCAGCCCTTGCCCGACGGGACCTGCTCGACCGGGGCGATGGCCTCCCAGCGCACCTGGAACAGGGCCTCGCCGCCACGGCCGGCAGCCCGCAGCTGCTCCGCGGAAACGGCCCGCACGACGAAGGATTCGACCGTGGCGACGGGGGCGCCGGTCGAGTCGGCGATGTCCATGGCGACGGCCTCACGGCCGGTGGACTTGATGCGCACCCGCAGCGCCGAGGCGCCGGTGGAGTGCACGGAGACGCCGCTCCACGCGAACGGCAGGCGGATGTCGTCGCCGACCGGCTCGTCGGAGGCGAAGTCGGTGGCGTGCAGGACGGCGTCCAGCAGCGCCGGGTGCAGCGCGAACGCTGCGGCCTTCTCCTGCTCCGGCAGCGCGACCTCGGCAAACACCTCGGAACCGGTGCGCCACACGGCACGCAGGCCCCGGAACACCGGCCCGTAGCCGTACCCCTGGTCGGCCATGTCGGCGTACAGGGAGGAGATGTCGATCTTCGTGGCTCCCGGCGGCGGCCACGCGTCCAACGCGACCGGTTCAGAAGCGTTGCCACGCCCAAGGACACCGGCGGCGTGCCGGACCCAGGACTCGTCGGCCTCGCTGCGGGAGTAGAACTCCACGGTCCGACGGCCCTGATCCTCGGCCCCGACCACGATCTGCAGCGCCACGCCGCCGGTCTCGGGCAGCGCCAGCGGGCTCTCCAGGGTCAGGTCCTCGACGACGTCGAGGCCCACCTGGTCGCCGGCCCGAACGGCCAGCTCGACAAAAGCCGTGCCGGGGAACAGAACCACGCCGGACATCACGTGATCGGCCAGCCACGGGTGCGAACGCAGCGACACCCGGCCGGTCAGCACCACTCCGTCACCACCGGCCAAACCGACCACGGCCCCGAGCAGCGGGTGATCGGCGGCGACCTGGCCGAAGCCGGTCGCGTCGCCGGAGCCGATGGCCGCGGACATCCAGTAACGGCGGCGCTGGAAGGCGTAGGTGGGCAGCTCGACCGTTGCCGCGCCGGCAAAGTAGGCCGCCCAGTTGACCTTGGCCCCACGAGACCAAGCCGTGCCGAGGGCGGTCAGCAGCTCGCGGACCTCGTCCCGGTCACGGCGGAGCGCGGCCGCGAAGACGACGTCGCCGTCGACGCTTTCCTTGCCCATGGCCGAAAGAACCGGATCCGGGCCGAGCTCGATGAACGTCGTCACGCCCTCGTCGACCAGGGTCGTGATGCCGTCGGCGAAACGCACGGCCTCCCGCACGTGCCGGACCCAGTAGTCGGGCGAGCACAGGTCGGCCGAGCTGGCGACGCCGCCGGTCACGTTGGACACGACGGGAATCTGCGGCGGCTGGAAATCGAGCACGCTGGCGATGAGCCGGAACTCCTCCAGCATCGGCTCCATCAGCGCCGAGTGGAACGCGTGCGAAGTGCGCAGCCGCTTGGACTTCTCGAACTTCCCGGCGACGGCGAGCGCCTGCTCCTCGACGCCGGACAGGACAATGGATCGCGGGCCGTTGATGGCCGCGATGCTCACACCCTCGTAACCCTCAAGCGCGGCACGGACATCGCCCTCACTGGCCCGCACCGCCACCATCGCGCCGACACGCGGCAGCTCCTGCATCAGCCGGCCGCGCGCGGCGACCAGGGTGGCGGCGTCCTCCAGCGACAGCACGCCGGCGACGTGCGCGGCGACCAGCTCGCCGATGGAGTGGCCGGCGACCAGGTCCGGGGTGACGCCCCAGGACTCCAGCAGCCGGAACAGCGCCGTCTCGACCGCGAACAGCGCGGCCTGCGTGTAAGCGGTTTCCCCCAGCAGCTCCTCGTCGTCGCCGAACAGGACTTCGCTCAGGGGACGGTCCAGCTGCACGTCGAGGTGCGCGATGGCGTCTTCCAACGCTTCGGCGAAGACTGGGTATTTGCCAGAAAGTTCTCGTCCCATGGCGAGACGCTGGGAACCCTGGCCGGTGAACAGGAAGGCCAGCCGGCCGCCGGCCGTGGCGGTCGCGGCGTCGCCGGACGCGATGTTGGCCAGACCACGCAGCAGCTCGTCGCGGTCGCCGGCGATGACCACGGCGCGGTGCTCCAGCGCGGCCCGGGTCGTGGCCAGGGAGTTGGCCAGATCCACCAGCGGGGCATCCACTGTGGACAGCTTGGTGGCCTGCGCCTTCAACGCCTCGACGCTGCGGGCGGAAACGACAAAAGGAGACACCGTGCTTGTCTGCCCCGCCTCCGGCAGGGCGTCGGTCGCGCTCCAAGCCGCCGCCTTCCCCTTGTCTGCTTCGACCGCGCGTACGCCGTCGGCGCTTTCGGCGGGGGGCGCGGTCGAAGCAGCCTGCGGGTCCAGGCGACGGCGCGCGACCGAGTCCGGGGTCGGCTGTGCGGACTCGACATCTCCAGTGGGGGCCTGCTCCAGAATGAGGTGGGCGTTGGTGCCGCTGACACCGAAGGACGAGATGCCCGCTCGGCGAACCTCGCTGTCCCAGGGGACTTCGGAGGTCAGCAGCGTGACGGCCCCGGACGCCCAGTCGACGTGCGGCGAGGGCGCGTCGATGTGCAGGGTCTTGGGTAGCACCCCGTGCCGCATGGCCGTGACCATCTTGATCACGCCGGCCACACCGGCGGCCGCCTGCGTGTGCCCGATGTTGGACTTCAACGACCCCAACCACATCGGGCGCTCGCGGTGGCGGCCGTACACGGCCTGCAACGCGTTGGCCTCGATCGGGTCGCCGAGGGTGGTGCCGGTGCCGTGGGCCTCGACCGCGTCGACGTCCGCGGCCGTCAGGCCGGCGTTGGCCAGCGCCTGGCGGATGACCTTCTGCTGGGCCAGGCCGTTCGGTGCGGTGATGCCGTTGGACGCGCCGTCCTGGTTGATCGCGGAACCGCGGATCACGGCCAGCACGGTGTGCCCGTTGCGCTGCGCCTCGGACAGTCGCTCCAACACGAGAATGCCGACGCCCTCGGCAAAACCGGTGCCGTCGGCCGCCGCCGCGAAGGCCTTGACCACGCCGTCGGCGGCCAGGCCGCGCTGGCGGGCGAAGGCGGTGAAGGTACCCGGGCTGCCCATGATCGCGACGCCGCCGGCCAGGGCCAGCGTGCACTCGCCCAGACGCAGCGACTGCACCGCCAGGTGCAGCGCCACCAGCGAGCCGGAGCACGCGGTGTCAACCGTCAGAGTGGGGCCTTCCAGCCCCAGGGTGTAGGCCACGCGCCCGGAGACCACGCTGGGGGCGTTGCCGGTCAACAGGTATCCGTCGAAGCCGTCGGGCGCCTCGTGCAGGCGCACGCCGTACTCCTGCGGCTCGGCGCCGACGAAGACGCCGGATCGGCTGCCCCGCAACGAGTGCGGGTCGATGCCGGCGCGTTCGAGGGCCTGCCAGGAGGTTTCCAGCACCAGCCGCTGCTGCGGGTCCATCGCGGACGCCTCACGCGGGCTGATGCCGAAGAAGTCGGCGTCGAAGTCGCCGGCGTCGGGCAGGAAGCCGCCGTGCCGCACGTAGGTCGTGCCGGGGTTGTCGGGATTGGGGTCGTACAGGCGATCCAGGTCCCAGCCGCGGTCGGTCGGGAACTCGTCGCTGACGTGACGCCCCTCGGAAACCAGCTGCCACAGGGCATCCGGGGAGTCCACGTCGCCGGGGAGACGGATGCCGATGCCGACGATGGCGATCGGCTCGTCATCCGCGGAAGCGGAGGCAGGCGTCTCCGCCGCCTCCGCCTCCAGGCCGAGCAGTTCCGCCCGCAGGTGGGCGGCCAGCAGATTCGGTGTCGGGTAGTCGAAACCGACGGTGGGCGGCAGGGACAGACCCGTCTCGGCCCCGAGCCGCGTGTGCAGCTCGACCAGGCCGAGCGAGTCCAGACCCAGGTCACGGAAGGCCTCGTCGGGTCCGATCCGGACGGTCGTCTCCGGCCGGATCCGCCGCAGCACGGCGAGTGTGTGCTCGCTCACCAGACCCACCAGGATCCGGATCTGCTCGGCGGGTGGAACCGCGCCCAGCCGACTCGCGAGCGCCCCACCCGCGTCAGGAACGAAGTTTCCGGACTCGCTCATTCGCCCACTCTCCACACCGCTGCCCTCGACGACGCTCAGACGCCGACCTCGACCCGCGTCGACGGCTCCTCGTCATATTTGCGTCGAACGTATGACAAGTCGTCCAGCAAACCGCTAGAAGTGATGCGGCGGGACCGCGTCCTGGGCACCAGGTGCCCCAACGGCAGTGACCCGACCTCACCCCACCGCAGCCAGCCATCGGCGTCGATGTAGCTGCGGCTCCTTCCAGCATTGTCGGGGTGCAGGCAGTAGGGAACATCCAGATATCCCTGCTTGAAAGCCAGCAGCAGGGCCTGTCCGAGGTCGCTGTGCAGGTTCAACACCGCCATGACGAGCGCCCGGGCCTCCTGGTACGTCTGGGAATCCGCCAGTTCTCGCGAACGGCCGATCTCCGGACGGACGACCCGCGTGCTGTTGTGCGCGTGCTCCAGCGCCTGCACGTTCTCCGCGATTGTCGGGATGCGCCGCGACTCCGCGACGGTCTTGACGATCACCCTTTCCGCTCCGGTGGCCACGGCCAGCTGAGCGGCCGAGCCCAGCAGGTTCTCGCACCCGTGGTCGGTGGTCGGGTACATGCCCATGTACGTGTAGATCACGACGTGCCAGTTGTCGGTGGGCAGCAGCTCGGCGCACAGGGCCCGAAGTGCCTGCACCGCCTCGATGTCCTGGTCCAGGTTGGTCTGCTGGGCGTAGCTCACCGACACGCTGCGCAGCCCGTGGTTGGCGAAGAACAGGGCCTCCAGCACGCTGATCGCCACCAGCATGCTCGGCGGGCACAGCTGGCCCATCATGCAGCCGCCGAAGGTCTCCAGGTGCGGCTCGATGCCCCGGCTCTGCAACTGGGTGAACATCTCGCAGCACTGCGACCAGTTACGCACGGAGTCCTGCAGCGGAACCCGGCCGTAGGGCAGGCAGTAGGAGACCGGGCCGCCCTCGGTGGCGTTGAGGTTCAGCGCCACCATGGAGGCGAAGATGTTGAGCGGGGTGGCCGATCCGTGCCGGACCTGCACCGGGAACTCGTCGTCGCGGATGCCGTCCAGCACCCACTGGGTGGTCTCGACCGGGTGGTTGACGATGGGATATCCGTTGAGGGCCAAGCCCTCGCGGAGCGCGGTGTCCGCGGCCTCATGGTCGCCGACGCGGGTGTAGCTGTCCAGGGTGAGCGTGCCGACGGTGTGGGCGTCGGCCTTCTTGGTGGCGATGAGCCCCTCTCGCATGCGGTTCGGGTCGCTGAACCCCATCCTCGGCTGGGCCACGATCGAGCCGCGGCCGCCCCGGCTGCGGACGAACTCCCCGAAGTCGACGGGGTTCTCGTCCGCGCTGGGCCGAGTGGGGAAGCAGGCGCTCACACCGACACCTTGGTCCGGGCCGCTAGCGGTGTCGCCGCCGACGGCAGTCCAGCCATGAAGTCGTAGAAGCTCAGCACGGTGCGGGCGCCGTCCTCGAAGACGGCGTCGAAGCCGGCCGAGACCAGACGGTCCGACGCGCCCTCGTCGAGGGAGCCGGCGATGCCGAGCTTGCCGCCGATCACCACGGGGGTGGCCACGAGCTCGGAGCTGGCGCGGACCTCGTCGATCAGGCGCAGGCCGTCCTGGTAGCCGTGGCCGTTGACGCTGGAGATGACGACCAGCGCCGGCTTGTGCTGCTCGCACTCGGCCACCAGCAGCTCGGCCGGCACGCACGGGCCCAGGTTGACCACGTCGTAGCCGAGCTCCTCGATCATCAGCTGGAGGAACACCAGGTTCCACGTGTGGGCGTCGGAGGCGACACCGCTGACCACGACCGTGCCCCGGCCGGAGGTAGAAGTGGTGTTGCTGTCTTCGAAGATCTGCGCGCTCATCGGGCCACCGCCTGGTTCTCATACGTGCGGCTGTGGTCCAGCCGGGAAACGGACACGATCTCGTCACCGCGCACCACGACCTCGGTGGGCGAGGGGCGGCCGAGGAACATCAGCAGGCTCGCGGTCGGGCCGTAGGCGCCGACGTTGGGAATGGTGATCACGTCGCCGGCCTTGAGGTCCGGCACCTTGACGGCACGGCCGAAGGTGTCGCCGGGGGTGCACAGCGGCCCGACCAGGCTGACCGTCTCGACGGTCTCCTCGTCGTCGGTGGCCACCTGCACCGGCATCAGCCGGCCCAGCCCGGACATGCCGCCGAAGGTGTTGATGCCGGCGTCCAGGATGACGAACTTCTTGCCCCGGCTGACCTTCACGTTGCTCACGCCGGCCAGCAGCGTGCCGCTGGCGCCGATCAGGTAGCGGCCGGACTCGCAAGCCAGCTGCGGCGCTCCCTCGCGCCAGCTGGGGAAGTGCGTGTCCAGGGCGATCTCCAGCTCCTGGCGGAGCTTCGGATACGTGGCCCGGATGCCGGGAACACCGTAGGGAACGGAGAATCCGCCGCCGATGTCCAGGTAGCGCAACGGCAGGTCGAGCTGCTCGGCCAGGGCCGCCGCGCCGGCGATGGTGTTCTGGAACTCGCCGATCAGCGCGTCTTCATCGGTGGTGTTGGACAGGGGGAACAGATGCATGCCCGCGATGGTCACCCCGTCCACGCGGCGCAGCTCCGGCATGACCTCGGGAAGGTGCTCGGCGTCGAATCCGAACTGCGAGGGGGTGCCGGTCATCCGGATGCCGCTGCCGGCGCTGGCCGTGGCCAGGTTGACGCGCAGCAGGCACTCGGCGGTGATGCCCAGTTCCACGGCGACCTGGCCGACGTGCTGCACATCGGTGACGGAGTCCGTGGAGAACATCCGCACGCCCAGGCTCATCGCCTCGCGCAGCTCGCCGAAGGTCTTGCCGGGGCCGGTGTACATGCAGTCGCTGCCGGCGAACCCGGCGGCCAGGGCGTTGGCCAGCTCCCCGGTGGAGCTGATCTCGGCCCGGCACTTGCGGCCGTCGCCGGACCGCAGGGCACGCAGCAGATCGGGATGGGGGTTGGCCTTCAGGGCGTAGAACAACTCGAACGGCTCGGGCAGCTGGTCGAACAGCTGCTCGCGGGCGGCCAGGACCTCCTCGACGTCGTAGACGTACAGCGGGGTGCCGTACTCGGCGGCCAGCTTCTCGTAGCGGCTCATTTCGCGCTCCCTTCCAGCAGGCTCAGGAGCGCGGCCCGCGAGTTCTTGCCGTGCAGGGTCAGCGGGAACTCCTGGAGCACCCGGCAGATCGACGGGATCTTCTGCGCCTCCAGGCGCCGGGACAGCTCGCGCAGCACGATCGCCGGCTGGAGATCGGCCTCCACGAACAGGGCCAGGTCGTGGTCCTGGCTCGGCGGCAGCGCGGCCGCCGCCCGGACGCCCGGAATGTCCATGGCCGCCGCCTCGATCTCCAGCGTGCTCATGCGGATTCCCTTGCGCTTGAACATGTCGTCGCGGCGGCCCTCGAAGTACAGGTAGCCGTCGGCGTCGACGGAGCCGTAGTCCCCGGTGTGCAGCCGGGTGCGGCCGGTGCGCGGGTCGAGGCGGAACGCCTTGGCGGTGACCTCGGGGTTGCGCCAGTAGCCGGGCATCACGTGCGGCCCGTCGGCGACGATCTCGCCGACCGTGCCCGCCGGCACCTCGTCGCCGTTCTCGTCGACGATGGCGACCCGCGTGCCGGGCAACGGAATGCCCGACGAGCCGGGGCGCTCGGCGTCCTCGTCCGGCGGCATGACCGTGATGCGCTTGCACTCGGTCTGCCCGAACTGCCGGACCACCTTGACCCCGGGGAAGTTCTCCCGCAGGCCGTCGATGGTGGCCTCCGGCAGGGCCGCGCCGGTGTTGGTGAACATGCGCACCGGCGGCGGAATCTCCTTGTCCCGCGAGGCGAGCGACACGATCATCGAGGCCAGCGACGGCACGATCGGCACGATGGTCGCGCCGGTCTCCCTCATGCGCCGCAGCAGGCCCAGATCGGACTCCTCGCCGGCCAGCACGATCTCGCACCGGACGGCCGCGGTCATCAGGACCTTGTACAGGCCGTAGTCCCAGGACAGCGGGAACCGGCAGAACACGACGTCGTCCTGGCGGTACTCCAGCGCCTGCACCAGGGCGCGGGTCGCGAACACGACCTGCGAGTGCGGGCACATCACCGCCTTCGGGGCCGAGGTGCTGCCGGAGGTGTAGATGAGCACGGCCAGGTCGGTCGGCCGCACGTCGTGCACGAATGGCGTGGCGTCCTGCTCCTGGACGTCGGGCCAGACGGCGTCGAAGTCGTGCACCGGGATGGTCGCCGCGACCTCCCGGATGGCCTCGACCGCGTTGCCCTTGCCGATGACCAGCCGCGGCTCCGAGTTCTCGAACACCGAGGACATCAGGAACGGCTTCATGGCGGGGTTCAGCGGCACGAGGACCACGCCGGCGCGCACCGCGCCGTGCAGCATCGCGACCAGCTCCCGGGTGCTGGGCAGCTGGACCGCGACGCGGTCGCCGTGGTTGACACCGTGCAGGCGCAGCCAGTGCGCGAACCGGTGGCTGTGCTCGGCCAGCTGGCGGTAGGTCCAGTGGCCCTGCGAGTCGCGGACGGCGACGCTGTCCGCGTTTTCGATAAGGGCGCCGTCGAGCAACGAGTGAATCAGTTCACCCGGTGCGTGGTGCGCCGCGCTGACATTGACGACTGGAGTGGCTGTGGCATCCATGGTCGCTCTCCGTACGCTCGGAAAAGAACGACGAGTGATTCACCTCGCGGCCGGGTAATACCCGACGTGGTGCGAACTAAATCTCCTCACCACTCAAGAGTAAGATTTGTACATACGTTCGTCATCCCCCCTGGCACCCCTAACGTGCGCCCGCCTTCGCCGCCCGCAGCTCGGCCGCCACACCGGCCAGCGCACGCCGGTCCACCTTGCGGTTCGAGTTGAGCGGGAACTCCTCGACGTGCTGGTAGTGCTTGGGCACCATGCTCTGCGGCAGCCGGTCGCACAGCCGCTTGTTGAGCTCGGCGGCGGACACGCGCTCGCCCGTGTAGAAGACGACGAGCTCCAGCCCGCCCGGGGTCTCCCGGGTCACGGTGACGGCGTCCTCCACGCCGCTGGCCCGCACCGCGTTGTCGATCTCGGCCAGCTCGATGCGCAGCCCGTGGATCTGCACCTGGGAATCCAGCCGGCCCAGATAGGCCAGCTCGGTCGGCGTGACCCAGCGGACCCGGTCGCCCGTCCGGTACCAGAGCTTGCCGCCGTACTCCAGGAAACGGCCCTTGTCGTCCTCGGGATCGAGGTAGCCGGGCGTCATCTGCGGGCCGGTGATGCACAGCTCGCCCTCGTCCTCGGTGGGCTCGCCGTCCGGGTTGATGATCAGATGCTCGTGACCGGGGTTGAGGTCGCCGATCGGCACGACGCCGTTGACGCTCAGGCTCTCGGACTCCGTGGACCAGCGGTGGGCGGTGATGGTGACGGTGAGCTCGGTCGGCCCGTACAGGTTCTCCAGCGTCGAGCCGGCCGCGGCCGCCTGCCAGTCCGCGGCGTCCGCGCACTTGAGGGCCTCGCCGGCGAAGAAGCTCCAGCGCAGCGTGGGCATCGATCGGGCGTTCAGGCCGCCCATGCGTTTGACCAGGCCGATCGCCGACGGCGTGGAGAACCAGACGGTGATGTTCTGCGCGGCGAAGTAGGCCGGCATGTCGCGGTAGGCGTGCGGCGGGATCGCGCAGACGGTGGCGCCGGCGCCCCAGGCGCAGAACAGGTCGAACATCGCGCAGTCGAAGTTCAGGTCGAACGTCTGCGAGAAGACGTCGTCCGGGGTGAAGTCGAAGCGCTCGTCGAGGTACGAGAAGTAGTGGTGGGTGTTGCCGTGGGTGATCGGCACGCCCTTGGGCCGGCCGGTGGAGCCGCTGGTGAACAGCATGTACGCGGTGTCGGTCGCGGTCACCGGATGCGGTTCGGCCAGCTTGTGCGCCGAGTCGGGCTCGGTCGTCAGGTCGAACACCGGCATGGTGTCGCCGGCCAGCACGTCCTCCAACACGGCCAGGCCGTACTCGTCGGCCAGCAGCGCGGTCACCCCGGCCAGGTCGATCATGGCCCGCAGCCGCGGGCTGGGGAAGCTGACGTTGAGCGGGACGACGGTGGCGCCGGAGTACAGGGCGGCGAGAAGGCCCTGGTAGGACTCGATGGTCTTGCCGAACAGGACCCCGACGACCGCCGGCGGCCTCGGGCCGCTGCCGTGGAGTGATCCCGCCCACAGCAGGGCCCGTTCGTGCGCCTCGCGGTACGTGACCTCCCGGTCGCCGAACCGGATCGCGGCCCCGTCCGGCGAAGCGGCGAGGCCACGAAGGAAACGTGCGTGCAGCGATGAGTTCATTCTTCCTCCTCTATGACATGCATGGCATGGGTCTACTAGGGATTTCAAGGATCGGCCAGAGATTCGAGGGAAATCCCGCCCCCTGTTTGCGTCATGCTGGACAGGGGTAGCGACCGGGGGGATAGCGGTTTAGCGTCAACATCGGCCACAGCCGGACCAATTCGGCCCGGAAATAGATTGGAGTCACCCATGTGGGACGCACGGTTCGAGGAAGTGCTGCGCCCGTACCTGCCTTTCCTGCCGGCGGACGAGCCGCTGACGCAGGAGTCGAGCCTGCGCGACCTGGGGCTCGACTCGCTGGGCACCGTCGAGCTGCTCGGCGCGCTTGAGCACGAGTTCGGCGTCCGCTTCGTGGACGACGCCCTGAGCCTGGAGACCTTCGCCAACGCCGGCGTGCTCTGGGCCACCCTGGACAACCTGGACAAGCAGGCCGCCTGAGCGCTGCGTCGAAGCGGCCATGTCCACTGTGGACATGGCCGCTTCTGTTTGTAGGGGGACCGGCTTCGTGAGCCGGTCCCCCTTTCTCACGCCGCGGTGCGCTTGCGGGGGCTGACCGCGAGCTTCGGGTCGACCGCCGCGACCTCGAAGTTCTTGGTCGTCACGGCGACCCGGCCGAACAGGCTGTCCTGGCCGGCGATGTGCACCTTGGTCACGCCGAGGCACTTGAGCGTGGCCACCGCGTCCGGCCAGCGCACCGTGTTGACGATGCCGTCGAGCAGCATGTCCCGGACCTGCTCGCCGGTGGTGACGATCTCGCCGTTCTGGTCGTTGACCACGGGCAGCGTGGGGTCGGCGAACGCGAGCTGGTCGAAGACCTCGGTCCGGATCTTCTCGCGCAGCGGGCCGAAGCTGCTCACGTGCATCGGCGGATGCATGGTGTACAGCGACATGCCGCCGTTGCGGCGCAGCTTCTGCTGGAACCACTCCAGGTTGTCCCGGCTCAGCGACACCATGTGGAAGTCGTGGTCGATGTGGCAGGACACGTCGTGCCAGTAGCCCAGCTCGTCCATCTCGGCGAACAGCTGCGCGAGGATGTCCTGCGGCGTCCGGACGAACGAGTGCGTGACCACGTCGGCGAACTCCGTGGCGAAGAACTCGTCGAGGCAGCGGGCGAACTCGTAGGTCATCCACACGGCGTCCGAAAAGGACAGTGAGCCCGTGTAGGCGGCCAGCGCCTTGCCGCCGAAGCTCGGGCCGACGACAACCTCGGGCTTGGCGCCCAGCTCGCCCTCGGCCCACTGGGCCAGGGCGACGCAGTTGACCAGGAAGCTGACCTGGGCGTGCCGGCTGTAGTCGCCCTCGGTGTCGCGGAAGGCGTCCACCAGCGAGTAGCCCAGGCGCTCGTCGGCCTGGGCGACCAGGCGCCGCGCGTAGGGGTTGATGACCATGAACTTGCCGACGTCGGCGAAGCGGGACGGCCCCATGCCGGGGAAGACGACCGCTTCGGACGCGGTGAACTCGGTGCGCATTGGCTTGTCTCCGCTACAGGCTGGACAGGTAGGTGTGCAGGACGTCGTCGAACAGCTCGGGCTCCTCGAGGTGCGGCACGTGGCTGGACTCCTCGAAGATCTCCCAGCGGTTGTGGGGAATCAGGTCCTGGAAGGGCTGGACGGTGGCCGGCGTGGCCTCGTCGTGGCGGCCGGAGATGATCAGCGTCGGCACCTCGATGTCGGGCAGGACGTCGATGACGCCCCAGTCCCTGAGCGTGCCGATCACGTGGAACTCGCTGGGGCCGTTCATGGTGGAGTAGACGGTGGAGTCGTTGTAGATCTCGTACTGCGAGGCCTGCATGTCCCGCGGCGCCGGCTTGATCCGGCAGACGTGCTTGTCGTAGAAGGCCTGCATGGTGTTGTGGTAGTCGGGGCTGTCGGTCGTGCCCTCGGCCTCGTGGCGGCGCAGGATCTCGTCGACGCCGGGCGGCAGCTGGTCGCGCAGGACCTTCATCTCCTGCAGCCACAAGGGGTAGGAGGCCGGTGAGTTGGCGATCACCAGTCCCCTGAGGCCCTTCGGGCGCTTGGCGGCGTGCATGGCGACCAGCAGGCCGCCCCAGGACTGGCCGAAGGGCACGTAGTTGCCGTCGATGCCCAGCTGCCGCACCAGGTTCGTCAGCTCGGCCTCGAACAGCTCCGGGGTCCAGAAGTCCGCGCCCTTGTCCGGCAGGTGCGTGGAGCCGCCGTTGCCGAGCTGGTCGTAGTGCACGACCGGCCAGCCGCGGGCGGCCAGTTCGCTCAGGCGCAGCAGGTAGTCGTGGGTGCTGCCGGGACCGCCGTGGACCACCACCAGCACCGGCTTGCCGGAGCTCGGGTCGCCCGTCACCCGGTACCACGTCTTGTAATCACCGAACTTCACGGTCCCCTTGGCGCTGGGGGCAAGCGACATCGTTCCACCACCTCGTCGATAGTCCTTGGCCGCCAACGCGTGCGGCGGCGCACCGCAGGTCGACGGTAGCGCCGGAGAAGGTGGGGAAACCCTTCGATCGAAGTCCCTAACCTCGGGGGCGTTTGGTCCTTGTGCTGGATCGACGGGTGCTGTACAAATGTATTAGACGTAAGTACGTATGAACTTCACTGGAGGATCCCCGTGTGGCACTACGAGCGCAGCATCGACGCCGACGCGACCCCCGCGGCGGTCTGGGCGCGCTACACCGACGTGGCCACCTGGCCCGAGTGGAACGCCGGCATGGAGAAGATGACCCTCGACGGCCCGTTCGCCGGCGGCTCCACCGGCGTGATCACCAACGCGCAGCAGGGTCCGGCCCCGTTCACCCTCGTCGACGTCGTTGACGGGGTCAGCTTCACCACGGAGACGCAGATCGACGAGAACGTGGTCGTGCGGTCCCACTGCAAGGTCGTGGCGGCCGGTTCCGGTTCCACCATCACCCACCGCACCGAGCTCGACGGCCCCGGCAGCGACGAGATGGGCGCGGCCATCGGCCAGTTCCTCAGCGGCGGCATCGACGCGGGCCTCGACGCCCTGGCCAAGGTCGCGAGCTGAGGTCGTCGCCGAACGGAGGCCGGGGCCGCCGTCCTGACCCGACCTTCCCAAGATCAAGGGACCGATCCTCGCGTTGAACGTCAGGAAGGGCCCCTTCCTGACATCCCCCCACAACTTCATCGCCGGCGCGGCGCCGCGGATGGGATCCCCTCACATCCCGCGGTTTCCGCCCCGGCCACCGGACGTCAACCCCTCTGGCTCGACGCGGCGACCGGTGTCCCCCCCGCAGCCCCCTCCACCCCCTGGGGCTGCCAACAGCCCCGGCGTGATGGTCACGCCGGGGCTGTTGTCGTGCTGCCCCCGGTCTGCCGATCCCAGACCGGGGACAGCCGCCTTTATCGGGACGACAGCCAGTCGTTGACGGCCTGAGCCGTCGCGGCGGCGTGCTCCTCGACGATGGTGAAGTGGCTCGCGCCGGGCACGGTGACCACGTCGTGGGTCTTGTCCCAGGCCACGGCCCGCCAGTCGTCGCCCGTGTCGTCGGGATTCATGAAGGACTTGTCGGCCCGCAGGAACAGCACCGGCGCCTCGATCGGGCCGAGGTCGAAGCTGGGCAGCAGGTCGATGTAGGCGTTCATGCCGCTCAGCCTTGCGCTGTCGAACTTGCCGAACACGGATTCCTTCTCCAGCAGCACAACCGCCAGCTGCTCGAAGACGTCCCGCTCCTCGCCCTCGCTGACGTGATAGGTGTCGACGAGCACCACGCCGTCGGGCTTGATGCCTTGGGACTCAAGGTGTTTCGCCGTCGCGTGGGCCAGCACACCGCCGGAGGAGTAGCCGAGCAGCAGGAACGGCTCGCCCTCGGCCAGCTGGTTCACGGCTTCGCCGAGCACGCTGACGGCCGCTTCCGCCGTGGCTGGCAGGCTTTCGCCGCGGCCGAAGCCCGGCACCGGCAGCGCGTTGACCGACCGGCCGCCGCCGATGTTGGCGGCGACGCGGGCGTGTTGGTGCGTGCCGCCCAAGGCCATCGGGGTGCTGATGCAGATCAGTCGCGGCGTGGTCGTGCCTTCCGCGAAGGTGACCGGCTTGGGCAGGTGGTCGACGTCCGCCACGCCGGTGAACTTCGGCCGGATGTCCGCCACCGCCCGGAGCAGGGTCAGCCCCTTCTGGAGGTTGCCCGACAGCACCGAGTCCCGGAAGAAGTCGCTCAGGGTCTCGTCGGCGTTGCTGTCCTCCGTCTGTGTACTGGACAGTTCAGTACGCAGCCAGCGGGCCAGCTCGGCCGGCGACTTGTTGTCGAACACCACCATCGCCGGCAGGGTGAGGCCGGTCGCCGCGTTCAGGGCGTTGCGCAGCTCCATCGCCGTCAGCGAGTCGAAGCCCGAGGCCAGGAAGTCCCGGTCGGGGTCGACGCTGTCCGCGCTGGCGTGCCCGAGTACGACGGCCGCGTTGGCCAGGATCAGGTCCTTCAGCACCTGTTCCTGTCCCGCTTCGTCCATTCCGGACAGCTGCTTGCGCAGCACAGCCGGGTCGGCCGCCTTGCCCGCCGCCTTGCGGGTGGTGCGGATCAGGCCGTGGAACACCGGCGCCAGCCGGTCCTGTCCCACCGCGTTCAGCGCCTTCACGTCGATCCGGATCGGCGCCAGGGTTGACGTTTCGCTCGCCGTCGCCGCGTCAAACAGCGCCAGGCCTTCTTCCGTGGTCAGGCCCAGCACGCCGCTGCGCTGCATCCTGGCGGTGTCGGCATGGTCGCCCATGCCGTCGTCCCACAGGCCCCAGGCCAGTGACACCGCCGGCAGCCCCTCGGCCCGCCGTAGCTCCGCCAACGCATCCAAGTACGCATTTGCCGCCGCGTAGTTGCCTTGCCCCGGCGTGCCCAGGATCCCCGCAGCTGAACTGAACAGTACAAACGCGTCCAGCTCCAGGTCCTTGGTCAGCTCGTGCAGATTCCAGGCGGCATCGACCTTCGGCCCGAACACCTTGTCCAGCCGCTCCGGCGTCAATGCGGAGATAACCCCGTCATCGAGCACCCCCGCCGCGTGGATCACCGCCTTCAGATCCGGCGTGACCACCTTGGCCAGGGCTTCCCGGTCCGCCGCATCGCACGCCGCGACCTCGACCTTCGCGCCCAGCCCGGCCAGTTCCTCCCTCAGCTCCTGCGCCCCGGGAGCCGCCAAACCGCGACGGCTGGTCAGCACCAGCTCGGTGACGCCGTGCTCGGTCACCAGGTGTCGGGCCAGCTTCGCCCCCAGCCCGCCCGTGCCGCCGGTGATGAGCACCTTGCCGCCGAACGTCTTTGTCGACTCCGGCGCCGGCGCCCGGGCCAACCGGGCGGCCTCGATCTCTCCCCCGTGCACCCGAACCTGCGGTTCCCCCGACCCGATGATCTCGGCCAGCTTGTCGAGCGGTGCCCCGTCTTCCAGGTCCACCAGCACGACCCGCCCCGGGCTCTCCGACCACGCGGATCGCACCAGGCCACCGACGGCAGAGGCTGCGAGGCCGCCGCGGGTGACCACCACCAGCTGCGTGTCCTGCTGGAGCTCGGCTAGCGTGGCGTAGGTCGCCTCGCGCACATCACCGGTCGGCTCGAACACGGTCCAGCCGGCGGTGTCCGCGGGGCTGGCGGTGATCGGCGTCCACGTGAGACCGAACAGGGAATCGTTGGCGCGCCGGGCATTGCCCGCATCCAGGGCGACCGGCCTCAGCATGAGGGACTCGACCGAGACGACACTGCCACCGGCTGGGTCGACGGCGTGCAGGGAGACGACGCCCTCACCCGTAGGCCGGACGTGCACCCGGAGCGCGCTGGCCCCGGTGGCGTGCAGGGAAACGCCGGCCCATGAGAAGGGCAGCGCGGCCTGGTCGCCGGTGACGCCGGTGAGGCTGATGGCATGCAAAGCGGCATCCAGTAGCGCGGGATGCACGCCGTAGCCGTCGATCTCGACGCCCTCGGGCAACTGAACCTCGGCGTACACCTCGTCGCCACGCTTGAACGCCGTGTGCAGGCCCTGGAACACCGGGCCATAGGCGAGGCCGGCGTCGGCCAGGACGTCGTAGTGGCCGGTCAGGTCGACCGCCTCGGCGTTGGCGGGGGGCCATTCCACGGTCTCCGCCCGCCCGCCGCTGCCGAGGCGGCCGGTCGCGTGCCGCGTCCACGTCTCGTCCTGGTCGGCACGCGAGAAGACGCCGAGCTGCCGGTCGTCGCCGACCCGCACCTGCACCGCGACGCCGCCGCGCTCCGGCAGCACCAGCGGGGCCTCCAGCGTCAACTCCTCCACCACGTCGCAGCCGACGAACTCGCCGGCCCGCAGCGCCAGTTCCACGAATCCCGTGCCCGGGAAGAAGATAGAGCCGCCGACCACGTGATCGGCCAGCCACGGCAGCGTGGCCGGCGACAACCGCCCGGTCAGCACCAGCCCGTCGCCGTCCGGCGCGGTCAGCACGGCGCCGAGCAGCGGATGCCCGGCCGTCTCCAGCCCGGCCGACACCACGTCGCCCGCGCCGCCGCCGAGCCACGAATTGGCCAGGTAGTCCTGCGCGGTCAGCCAGAACGTCTCGTGCTGGAACGCATAGGTCGGCAGGTCCACCCGCCGCGCCTCGCGCCCCTCGAGGAACGCGGCCCAATCCACGTTCACGCCGTGGGCAAACGCTTGCGCCAGCCCGGAAACCAGCTCTCGCTCGGACTCCCGGTCGCGCCGCTGGGTGGCCACGAACACCGCGTCGTCCACGCAGGTGGCCGCCATCCCGGTCAGCACACCGTCCGGCCCGATCTCCACGAACCGGCCGACGCCCTTGCCGGCCAACGTCTTCACGGCGTCGGCGAACCGCACGGCCGCCCGGACGTGGTTGACCCAGTACTCCGGCTGGCTCCACTCCCCGCCGCCGGCGGACGTGGTCACCGCCTGGATCTTCGGGGCGCTGAACTCAAGCCCGGCGACAACAACGCGGAACTCGTCGAGCATCGGCTCCATCAGCAGCGAGTGGAACGCGTGCGACACCTTCAACCGCGACGTCTTCCGCCCCAACGCCTCGAACTCCGGCTGGATCGCCAGCACGGCCTCTTCGTCGCCAGAGATCACCAGTGACTTCGGCCCGTTCACGGCAGCAATGCCCATGCCGTCACGGAGCTTGACCTCGTCCTCGCTCGCCTGCAACGCCACCATCGCACCACCGGCCGGCAACGCCTGCATCAACCGCCCGCGAGCCGACACCAGCTTGCAGGCGTCTTCGAGGGACAGGACACCGGCGATGTGCGCGGCGGCGATCTCGCCCACGGAGTGACCGGCCACGAAGTCCGGCTTGACGCCCCAGGACTGAACTAAACGGTACAGTGCAACTTCGAACGCGAACAGTGCGGGCTGGGCGAAACCGGTCTGGTTGAGAAGGTCCTGGTCGGTGCCCCAAACGATGTCGCGCAGGGAAGACGACGTCGACGAAGCAGCGCCAAGGGCGGTAGCGAGGACCGGGTCGAGCAGATCAATGACCTCGTCCCAAGCCGCCGCGAACACCGGGAACCGCTCGTACAGCTCACGGCCCATGCCGATGCGCTGGGCGCCCTGACCCGTGAACAAAAAGGCCGTCGAGCCGCCACCACGCGCCGATCCACGCACCACACCCGGCGCGGAAGCGCCTTCGGACAAGGCGATCGCGCCCCGACGGAGCTCCTCAAGATCGGTACCGACGATCACGCCCCGGTGCTCGAACGCAGCACGGCCCGTCGCCAGCGAATAGGCGACGTCCAGCGGCACACCATCCACATGCGACAGCTTCGCAGCCTGATCGGCCAGCGCCTCGGGGGTCTTGCCGGAGAGGATCCACGGCACCGGCCGCTGGGCGACCGTGCGCTCGGCGATCTCCTCTTCGGGCGCCTCCTCGATGATCACGTGGGCGTTGGTGCCGCTGATGCCGAACGACGAGATACCGGCCCGGCGCGGGCGATCGGCCGACGGCCACGGCCGCGACTCGGTGAGCAGCTCGATGTTGCCGGCGGTCCAGTCCACCTGCGGCGTCGGCACGTCCACGTGCAGCGTCTTCGGCATGGTCCGGTTGCGGATGGCCATGACGACCTTGATGATGCCGGCCACGCCGGCCGCCGCCTGCGTGTGGCCCATGTTCGACTTGATCGACCCGAGCCACAGCGGCTCGGCCCGATCCTGGCCGTAGGTGGCCAGAAGTGCTTGCGCCTCAATGGGATCGCCCAGGGTGGTGCCAGTGCCGTGCGCCTCGACCATGTCCACCTGGTCGGCCGAGACCTGCGCGCCGGCCAGCGCCGCCTTGATCACCCGGCGCTGTGAGGGACCGTTCGGCGCCGTCAGGCCGTTCGACGCGCCGTCCTGGTTGATCGCCGAGCCCCGCACGATGGCCAGGACCTCATGCCCGTTGCGGCGTGCGTCGGAAAGCCGCTCCACCACCAGCATGCCAACGCCTTCGCCCCAGCCCGTGCCGTCGGTGGCCCCGGCGAAGGACTTGCACCGACCGTCCTTGGACAGCCCGCGCTGCTTGCTGAACTCGACGAACGTCTCCGGCGTCGCCATCACCGCCACGCCGCCGACCAGCGCCAGCGAGCAGTCCCCCGCCCGCAGCGCCTGTACTGCCCAGTGCAGTGCAACCAGCGACGACGAGCAGGCCGTGTCGATCGTGACCGCCGGTCCTTCGAGCCCGAACGTGTAGGAGACCCGGCCCGAGGCGATGGCACCGGTCGAGTTGTTGGCCGCGTAGTCGTGATACATCATGCCGGCGAACACGCCGGTGGAGCTGCCCTTGAGCGTCGTCGGGTCGATGCCCGCCCGCTCCAGCGCCTCCCAGGTCGCCTCCAGCAGCAGGCGCTGCTGCGGGTCCATCACCAGGGCTTCCCTCGGTGAGATGCCGAAGAAGCCCGGGTCGAAGTCCGCCGCGCCGTGCAGGAAGCCGCCCTGGTCCGTGTACGTCGTGTTGGGCCGCTGCCCGGTCGGGTCGAAGATCCGCTCCGCGTCCCAGCCCCGGTCGGTCGGGAACGACGTCACCGCGTCCTCGCCGTCGCGCACCAGCCGCCACAGCTCTTCCGGCGACGACACCCCGCCCGGGTATCGACACGCCATGCCCACGATCGCGATCGGCTCCCGGATCACCGCGTTCAGCTTCCGGTTCTGCTGCCGCAGCCGCTCGGTCTCCTTCAGCGACGCCCGCAGCGCGTCGACCAGCTTCTTGTCGGATTCGGCCATCGCACTCTCACGCTTCCCGCATCGCGTCGTCCAGCTCCAACCCGCTCAGCGCCTCGCCGACCGGGCCCCTTCGCCTGTCGCCCCTCCACATCCGCAACCGGGCCGCCTCCCGTTCAGCTCCGCCCACCGCGCTCACGCCTCCCGGGTCGCGTCATGGGGATCCACTCCCTGTCCGACCTCCGCGATCAGCCCCTTCTCGCATCCGGCCACCGCGCTCACGCCTCCCCAGTCAGGTCGTCGAGGTTCATCCCGACCGGCTGCGCGCCGACCGCTCTCCCGTGTCCGGCCATCACGCTCACGCCCGCCCGGCCGCGACATCGAGAGCCGGCTCCCAACCACCACAACCGGTTGTGCTCCACCGACGTCCGGTCATCGCGCTCACGCCTCCCGCATCGCGTCGTCGAGGTCCAGGTCGCCCAGGGCCATGCTGATCAGGCTGTCGGTGTCCATGTCGTCGATGGACTCGGTGTCGTCCTCGGTCCCGGCGGCCGGGGCCTGCTCCACCCGCACCCCGGCCAGTTCGAGCAGGCTGTCCATGAGGCCGGAGTCCCGCAGCCGGGCCAGCGGGATCGACTGCAGGACACGGCGGATCTCGTCGTCCCCGCTGCCGTCGGTGACGGTCGTCGCCAACTCCTCCAGGAGGTGGTCGGCGAGCGCCTTCGCGCTCGGGTAGTCGAAAATCAGCGTGGCCGGCAGCTTGAGCCCGGTCACGGTGTTGATCTGGTTGCGGAACTCGACCGCGGACAGCGAGTCGAAGCCGAGTTCGGAGAAGGCACGGTCCGGTTCGATGGCCTCCGGCCCGGCATGGCCGAGCACGGCGGCGGCTTCCCGACGCACCATATCCAGGACGGTGCTGGCACGATCCTCGATCGGCAGCCCGATCAGCTTGTCCCGCAGCGACCCGGCGACGGCGCCGCCGGCGGCCCGGCGGGTGGGGCGGATCAGTCCGTGGAACACCGGCGGCAGGCGGTCGGCGCCGGCGGTGTTGAGGGCCCGGATGTCGATATGGATCGGTGCCAGCGTGGGCGTCGAACTGCCGCACGTGGCGTCGAACAGGGCCAGGCCCTCCTCGGTGGACAGCCCGAGCACACCGGACTTCTGCATCCGGGCGGCGTCGGCGTGGTCACCGCCCATGCCGTCGTCCCAGAGGCCCCAGGCCAGCGACACGGCCGGCAGGCCCTCGCTGTGCCGGAGTTCGGCCAACGCATCCAAGTAGGCGTTTGCTGCCGCGTAGTTGCCCTGGCCGGGCGTGCCGAGCGTGCCGGCAGCTGAACTGAACAGTACAAATGCACTCAGATCGAGGTCGCGAGTCAGCTCGTGCAGGTTCCATGCCGCGTCCACCTTGGGCCGGAACACCTTGTCCAGCCGCTCGGGCGTCAGGGCGGAGATCACGCCGTCGTCCAGGACGCCGGCGGCGTGGATGACCACCCGCAGGTCCTTGGTGATCACCTTCTTCAGCGACTTCCGGTCGGCCGCGTCGCACGCCGCGATCTTGACCTTGGCCCCGAGCTCCTTCAGCTCCTTGGCCAGCTCCTTGGCCCCCGGGGCTTCCAGCCCTCGACGGCTGGTCAGCACCAGATCCGTGACGCCGTGGTTGACCACCAGGTGACGGGCCAGCTTCGCGCCGAGGCCGCCGGTGCCGCCGGTCAGCAACACCTTGCCGTCGAACGGATTCGTCGGCTCCGGCGTCGGCACCTTGGCCAGGCGGGCGGCGAACAGCTGCCCGTCACGCACCCGCAGCTGCGGCTCGCCGGACCCGATGATCTCCGCCAGCTTCTCCAGCGGGGCCCCGGGTTCGAGATCGACGAGCACGATCCGCCCCGGGCTCTCCGACCAGGCCGACCGCACCAGACCGGTCACGGCGGCAGCAGCCAGGCCAGCGTCGACCGCGCCAGCCGAGACCGCGCCGGTCGACCCGACGCCAGCCGATCCTGCTCCCCCGGCCAGGCCGCTGCGGGTCACCACCACGAGCTGCGTGTCCTTCTGGAGTTCGGCCAGCGTGGCATAGGTGGCCTCGCGGACGTCACCGGTCGGCTCGAACACCTCCCAGCCGGCGGTGTCGGCCGGTGTGGCGGTGATCGGCGTCCAGTTCAGGGCGAAGAGCGAGTCGTTGGAACGGCTGGTGGCCAGCTGGTCCATGGACATGGCCCGCAGGGCAAGCGTGGTCACGGTGACCACGGCACCGCCGGCCGGGTCGACGGCGTGCAGCTCGACGACGCCTTCGCCGACGGGCTTCACCTTGAGGCGCAAGGCCTTCGCACCGGTGGCGTGCAGGGCAACACCGCCCCATGAGAAGGGCAGCGCGGCTTGGTCGCCGGTGACACCGGTGAGACTGATGGCATGCAAAGCCGCATCTAGTAGCGCGGGATGCAGGCCGAAACCGTCGATGTCGACGTCGTCGGGCAACTGAACCTCGGCGTACACCTCGTCACCGCGCTTGAAGGCGGTGTGCAGGCCCTGGAACACCGGGCCGTAGGCGAGGCCGGCGTCGGCCAGGTTGTCGTACAGGCCGTCGAGGGAGATCGGCTCCGCGTCGGCCGGCGGCCATTCGACCGCGGTGGCGGCCGGGGCGCCGGTGCCGAGTCGGCCGGTGGCGTGCCGGGTCCACGCCTCGTCCTCGTCGGGACGGGAGTAGACGGCGATGCCCCGGTTCTCGTCGACCACGACCTGGATCGCCACGCTGCCGCGTTCCGGCAGCACCAGCGGGGCCTCCAGGGTCAGGTCCTCGACCACGTCGCAGCCGATGTGGTCGCCGGCCCGGACGGCGAGCTCCACGAATCCCGTGCCGGGGAAGAAGATCGAGCCGCCGACCACGTGATCGGCCAGCCACGGCTGGGTGTTGGCCGACAGCCGTCCGGTGAACACCACGCCCTCGGTGCCGGCCAGCGGAACAGCCGCGCCGAGCAGCGGGTGGTCGGCCGTGGTCAGGCCCATCGACGCAGCGTCGCCGCCGCCGTTGAGCTGGTCGGCCCGCAGCCAGAACCGCTGGTGCTGGAAGGCGTAGGTCGGCAGGTCGATCCGGCGCGCCCCGGCGAAGAACTTCGTCCAGTCCACGGCGACGCCGTTGGCGTAGGCCTGCGCGAGGCCCGCAACCAACTCCTGCTCTTGTGGCCGCTCACGCCGTTGGGTCGCGACCAGCACGGCGTTGTCCACGGAGTTCGCCGCCATCCCGGTCAGCACGCCGTCCGGCCCGATCTCGACGAACTTCGTCACGCCCAGCTCGGACAGCTGCCCGACCGCATCCGCGAACCGCACCGCCTCACGGACGTGGTTGACCCAGTACTCCGGCTCGCTCCACTCCCCGCCCCCGGCCGACGTGATCACGACCGGAATCTTCGGCGCGTTGAACGTCAGGCCGGCCACGACCTCGCGGAACTCATCCAGCATCGGGTCCATCAGCGCCGAGTGGAACGCGTGCGACACCTTCAACCGCGACGTCTTCCGCCCCAACGCCTCGAACTCCGGCTGGATCGCCAGCACGGCCTCTTCGTCGCCAGAGATCACCAGTGACTTCGGCCCGTTCACGGCAGCAATGCCCATGCCGTCACGGAGCTTGACCTCGTCCTCGCTCGCCTGCAACGCCACCATCGCACCACCGGCCGGCAACGCCTGCATCAACCGCCCGCGAGCCGACACCAGCTTGCAGGCGTCTTCGAGGGACAGGACACCGGCGATGTGCGCGGCGGCGATCTCGCCCACGGAGTGACCGGCCACGAAGTCCGGCTTGACGCCCCAGGACTGAACTAAACGGTACAGTGCAACTTCGAACGCGAAGAGCGCCGGCTGCGCATTCCCGGTCTGGTTGAGGGCCTCCTGGTCGTCGCCCCAGACAGTGGCGGCAACCTCCGGATCAATAGCCGCGTCCCACGCCTCAGCGAACACCGGGAACCGCTCGTGCAGCTCGCGCCCCATGCCGATCTGCTGCGAGCCCTGGCCCGTAAACAAGAACGCCGTCTTGCCACTTGCGGCCGTGCCGGTGGTCACGCCGGCACCGGAGGTGCCGGAGGAAAGGGCGATCAAGCCCCGGATCAGGTCGTCGCGGTCGGCGCCGACGACGACGCCGCGGTGGTCGAAGGCGGCACGGCTGGTGGTCAGCGAGTAGGCGACGTCCAACGGCTCCAGCGCGTCGACCCTGGTCAGGAGCCGGCTGGCCTGCTCGCGCAGGGCCTCTCGGGTCTTGCCGGAGACGACCCACGGCACGACGGTCGGGGTGATCTCCCGCGCCGGCTCCGCGGCCGCCGGCCCCTGCTCGATGATCACGTGGGCGTTGGTGCCGGAGATGCCGAAGGACGAAACACCCGCGCGGCGGGGACGATCCACGGACGGCCACGGGCGAGACTCGGTCAACAGCTCGACGCTGCCGGCGGCCCAGTCGACGTGCGGGGTGGGCTCATCCACGTGCAAGGTCTTGGGCAGCACGCCGTTACGCATGGCCATGACCATCTTGATGATCCCGGCAACACCAGCAGCGGCCTGCGTGTGCCCCATGTTCGACTTGATCGACCCCAGCCACAGCGGCTCATCGCGATCCTGACCATAGGTCGCCAACAAGGCCTGAGCCTCAATGGGATCACCCAGGGTCGTGCCGGTGCCGTGAGCCTCGACGGCGTCCACATCGGACACTGTCAGACCAGAGTTGGCCAGTGCCTGACGGATGACCCGCTGTTGTGCGGGACCATTCGGCGCGGTGAGGCCGTTCGAGGCGCCGTCCTGGTTGATGGCGGACCCGCGGACGATGGCCAGAACCTCGTGTCCATTGCGGACGGCGTCGGAAAGGCGTTCCACCAAGAGCAGACCGACACCTTCGCCCCAGCCGGTGCCGTTCGTCTGGCCGGCAAAGGACTTGCAACGGCCGTCGGGCGAAAGACCGCGCTGACGGGAGAACTCGACGAACGTCTCGGGTGTGGCCATCACGGTCACGCCGCCGGCCAGGGCCAGCGAGCACTCGCCGGTGCGCAGGGCCTGGATCGCCCAGTGCAGCGCGACCAACGACGACGAGCACGCGGTGTCGACCGTGACGGCCGGGCCCTCCAGCCCGAACACGTACGAAACCCGGCCGGAGGCAATGGATCCCGTGTTGTTGTTGGTCACGTAGTCGTGGTACATCATGCCGGCGAACACGCCGGTGTCGCTGCCCTTCAGCGTGGCCGGGTCGATACCGGCCCGCTCAAAGGTCTCCCACGCGGTCTCCAACAGGAGCCGTTGCTGCGGATCCATGATCAGCGCCTCGTTGGGGCTGATGCCGAAGAAAGCCGGATCGAACTCGGCCGCGCGGTGCAGGAAACCGCCCTCACGGGTGTAGGTGCTGCCGGGCCGCTCGCCGCTCGGGTCGAAGATCCGCTCGGTGTCCCAACCGCGGTCGGTCGGGAACTCGGAGATGGCGTCCACGCCGTCGAACACCAGCCGCCACAGGTCTTCCGGCGACAGCACGCCGCCGGGATAGCGGCAGGCCATGCTCACGATGGCGATGGGCTCGTCGGACGCCGAGGCTGTGGCCACGATCGCCGCCCCCGGCCCGTCGCCGCCGAGCACCTCGCCGAGCAGGTACTCAGCCAGCGCCACCGGCGTCGGGTAGTCGAACACCATCGTCGCCGGCAGGCGGATGCCCGCCTCCTCGCTGAGGGCGTTACGGAACTCCACGGAGGACAGTGAGTCGAAGCCCAGCTCGTTGAACGCCTTCTCCGGCTCGATCGCCTCCGGCCCGGCGTGGCCGAGCACGGCGGCGGCCTCGCGCCGGATCACGTCCAGCACAACGGTCAGCCGCTCCTCCACCGGCACGCCCGCGACCCGCTTCTGCAATGCGCCGGCCGCGGCGGCACCGCCGGCGACACGACGGCTGGCGCGGACCAGGCCGTGGAACACGGGCGGCAGCCGGTCGGCGCCGGCCGCGTTCAGGGCCCGGATGTCCAGGCGGATCGGCACCAGCGCGGCGGGCGTCGCTGCCGCTGACCGCGTCGAACAGGGCCAGGCCCTCCTCGGCCGACAGCCCGAGCACGCCGGTCCGCTGCATGCGGGCGGTGTCGACGTGATCGCCCATGCCGTCGTCCCAGAGGCCCCAGGCCAGGGACAGGCCCGGCAGACCCTCGGCCCGCCGCTGCTCGGCCAACGCATCCAAGTACGCATTTGCTGCCGCGTAGTTGCCCTGGCCGGGCGCGCCGATCACGCCGGCAGCTGAACTGAACAGTACAAATGCGCTCAGATCAAGATCGCGGGTCAGCTCGTGCAAGTTCCAGGCCGCATCGACCTTGGGGCGGAACACCTTGTCCAGGCGCTCGGGCGTCAGCGCGGAAATCACGCCGTCGTCCAGCACGCCGGCCACGTGGATCACGGCCCGAAGGTCGTCGGTGATCACGCCCGCCAGCGAGGCCCGGTCCGCGGCGTCGCAGGCCGCGACGGTGACCGTGGCACCGAGCTCCGCCAGCTCCGACCGCAGCTCAGCGGCCCCGGGCGCTTCCAGGCCGCGCCGACTGGTCAGTACCAGCTCGGTGACGCCGTGGTTGACCACCAGGTGCCGGGCCAGCTTGGCGCCGAGGCCGCCGGTGCCGCCGGTGATGAGCACCTTGCCGTCAAAGGGATTTGTCGACTCGGGCAGCGGCACCCGGGCCAGGCGCGGAGCCTCCAGCTTGCCGTCGCGGAGCCGGAGCTGCGGCTCGCCAGCGCCGATGACCTGCGGCAACACGGAGTTCGCGTCGACGCCGGGCTCCAGGTCGACCAGCACGAACGGCTCGGGGTTCTCCGACTGCGCTGAACGGACCAGCCCGGCCACCGCCGCGCCGACCAGGCCGCCGCGGGTGACGATCACCAGCTGCTCGCCGGTCTGGAGCTCGGCGAGCGTCGAGTAGGTGGCCTCGCGGACGTCACCTGACGGCTCGAAGACGCGGAAGCCCTCCACGGCAACGGGATTGGCGGTGATCGACGTCCAGGTGACGCCGAACAGCGAGTCTGCGGTGCGGCGTGCCCCGACCTGCTCGACCGCGACCGGCCGCAGCATCAGGGAGCCGACCGACACCACCGCAGCGCCGGCCGGGTCGGCGGCGCGCAGCGTGACCACGCCGTCGCCGGTCGGCTTGACGTGCACGCGGAGCGCGGACGCCCCGGTGGCGTGCAGGACGACGTCGGCCCAGGCGAAGGGCAGCGCGGCCTGCTCGCCGACGATGCCGGTGAGGCCGATGGCGTGCAGGGCCGAGTCGAGCAGCGCGGGGTGCACGCCGTAGCCGGCGACGTCGGTGCCGGCGGGCAACTGAACCTCGGCGTACACCTCGTCGCCGATCTTCCAGGCGTTGTGCAGGCCCTGGAAGGTGGGGCCGTAGTTCAGGCCGGCACCGGCGAGGTTGTCATAGAGACCATCCAGGTCAACGGGTTCCGCACCGGCCGGCGGCCACGCCGCCAGGTCGAACGTCGAGACCGGGGCCTTGCCGACGGCGGCGGTGGCGTGCTTGGTCCACGAGGTGTCGTCGTCGCCACGCGAGTACACGGTGACCTGGCCGTTGTCGACCACGAGCTGGAGCGCGACGCCGCCCAGCGGGGGCAGGACGAGCGGGGCCTCCAGAGTGAGATCCTCGATGACATCGCAGCCGACCTGGTCGGCCGCGCGCAGCACAAGCTCGACGATTCCGGTGCCGGGGAACAGGATCGTGTCACCGATGGCGTGATCACCCAGCCAGGACTGGGATCCGACGGTCAGCCGGCCGGTGAACACGAGGCCGTCCGACTCCGGCGAGCCGAGGATCGCGCCGAGCAGCGGGTGCTCGGCCGACTCCAGGCCGGCCGACAGCACGTCACCGAGCCCGGTAGCGGCCCCGGCCCATGCTTCCTTCATGTAGTTGGTGGTGCTGATCCAGAACGCCTGGTGCTGGAACGGATACGTCGGCAACTCGACCCGCCGCGCCCCGGTGCCCTCGAAGAACTTCGTCCAGTTGACAGGCACGCCGTTGGCGAATGCCTGCGCCACACCGGAAACCAGCTCGCGCTCCTGGTCCCGGTCGCGCCGCTGGGTCGCCACGAACGCCGCGTCCTCGACGGAGTTGGCACCCATGCCGGTCAGCACGCCGTCCGGTCCGACCTCCACGAACTTCGTCACGCCCTGCTCGTGCAGCGACGTGATGGCGTCCGCGAAGCGCACGGCCGCCCGAACGTGGTTGACCCAGTACTCCGGCTGCGTCCAGTCGCCGCCGCCGGCCGAGGTGATGACCACCGGGATCTTCGGCTCGGCGAACTCCAGACCAGCGACAACGGCCCGGAACTCATCAAGCATCGGATCCATCAACGGCGAGTGGAACGCATGCGACACCTTCAGCCGCGAAGTCTTGCGCCCCAACGCCTCGAACTCCGCCTTGATCGCCAGCACAGCCTCTTCATCGCCAGAGATCACGACCGACTGCGGACCGTTGATCGCCGCGACACCCATGCCCTCGCGAAAGGTGACCTCGTCCTCGGTCGCCTGCAGAGCCACCATCGCGCCACCGGCCGGCAGGGCCTGCATCAGGCGACCACGGGCCGCGACCAGCTTCTTCGCGTCGCCCAGCGACAGCACACCGGCGACGTGCGCGGCGGCGATCTCGCCGACCGAGTGACCGGCCACGAAGTCCGGCTTCACGCCCCACGATTCGAGGAGCCGGTACAGCGCCACCTCGAAGGCGAACAGGGCGGGCTGGGCATTGCCGGTCTGGTTCAGGAGATCCTGGTCGTCGCCCCAGACGAGGGCGTTGAGGTCGGCGTCGATCGCCGCGTCCCAGGCCCGGGCGAACACCGGGAACTTCTCGTGCAGCTCGCGACCCATGCCGACGCGCTGCGAACCCTGGCCGGTGAACAGAAAGGCCGTCGCACCGGTGGCCCGGGCCACGGAACGGTTCCGACCGGCGGCAATGGCTTCCAGCCCGCTGTCGAGCGCGTCGCTGAGGGCCACGGCCCGGTGCTCGAAGGCGACCCGATCCGTGAGCAGCGTGTACGCCAGGTCCAGCGGTGAAACGTCCGCTGCGGACAGTTGAGCCGCCTGCGCCGCCAGCGCCTCGGGGGTCTTGCCGGAGACGATCACCGGGACGATCCGTGCCGTCTCCGCCCGCTCGACCGGGGCGGCCTCGGGCACCTGCTCGATGATCACGTGCGAGTTGGTGCCGGAGATGCCGAACGACGAGATACCGGCCCGGCGCGGACGATCCACCGCCGGCCACGGGCGAGACTCGGTGATCAGCTGCACATTGCCGGCAGTCCAGTCCACGTGCGGGGTCGGCTCGTCGACGTGCAAAGTCTTGGGCAGCACGCCGTTCTGCATGGCCATGACCATCTTGATGATCCCGGCAACACCAGCAGCGGCCTGCGTGTGCCCCATGTTCGACTTGATCGACCCCAGCCACAACGGCTCGTCCCGATCCTGACCATAGGTCGCCAACAAGGCCTGAGCCTCAATGGGATCACCCAGAGTCGTACCGGTGCCATGGGCCTCGACAGCGTCCACATCGGACACCGTGAGACCGGCGGACGCCAGCGCCTGGCGGATAACCCGGCGCTGCGAAGGGCCGTTGGGGGCGGTCAAGCCGTTGGAAGCGCCGTCCTGGTTCACGGCCGAGCCGCGGACGATGGCGTGTACCGGGAGGCCGCGGCGCTTGGCCTCGGAGAGGCGGGTCACCAGCAGCATGCCGACGCCCTCGCCCCAGCTGGTGCCGTCCGTCGCGCCGGCAAAGGACTTCGCCCGGCCGTCGTGGGCCAGGCCCTTCTGCCGCGAGAACTCCACGAACAGCTCCGGCGTCGCCATGACTGCGACACCGCCGGCCAGCGCCAGGGTGCACTCCCCCGACCGCAGCGCCTGCATGGCCAGGTGCAGAGCCACCAGCGACGACGAGCAGGCGGTGTCGATGGTGACGGCCGGGCCTTCCAGACCGAACACATAGGACACTCGGCCGGAGGCGATGGCGCCGGTGCTGCTGTTGGCGGCGTAGTCGTGGTACATCATGCCGGCGAACACGCCGGTGTCGCTGCCCTTCAACGTCGCCGGGTCGATGCCGGCCCGCTCGAACGTCTCCCAGGTGGCCTCCAGCAGGAGCCGCTGCTGCGGGTCCATCATCAGCGCCTCGTTCGGGCTGATGCCGAAGAAGGCCGGGTCGAACTCGGCGGCCTCGTGCAGGAAACCGCCCTGGTTGGTGTAGCTGGTGGCCGGCCGCTCGTTCGCCGGGTCGAACAGCGCGGCCGTGTCCCAGCCGCGGTCCTCCGGGAAGGGCGTGATCGCGTCCACGCCGTCCGCCACCAGTCGCCACAGCTGCTCGGGCGTGGAAACCCCACCGGGGTAACGGCAGGCCATGGACACGATGACGACCGGATCGTCCGAAGTGGACGTGGTCGACACCGGCGCGACGATCTTGGCGTCCTCGCCGCTGCCCGAGACCTCGTCCAGCAGGTAGCGGGCCAGCACGATCGGCGTCGGGTAGTCGAACACCAGGGTCGCCGGCAGCCGCAGCCCGGTCTCGGTGTTCAGTGTGTTGCGCAGGTCGACCGCGGCCAGCGAGTCGAAGCCCAGGTCGCGGAAGGCCCGCTCGGGCTCGACGGCCTTGGCCGAGCTGAAGCCCAGCACGGCCGCGACCTTGGTCAGCACGAGGTTGAGAACCGTGCTTTCCCACTCCTCGGCCGGCAGCGCGGCCAGCAGTCGCCGCAGCGCACCGGATTCCGCCTTCGCACCAGCGGAACGCCTGCGCGCCAACGGAACGAGCGTGCGGAACAGCGGCGGCAGCTCCTCACCACGGGCCTTCAGCGCGGACAGGTCCAGGTGCACGGGAACGACGGCGCCACGATCGACAGCCAGTGCGGCGTCGAACAGCTCCAGGCCCTCATCCTTGCCCAGCGCGACCAGGCCGCCGGCCGAGATGCGGGACCGGTTGGCGTCGTCGATGGTGTCGGTCATGTCGCTGGAGTCGGCCCACAGGCCCCACGCCAGCGACAGGCCCGGCAGGCCCTCGGCTCGGCGCTGCTCGGCCAGCGCGTCCAAGTACGCATTTGCTGCCGCGTAGTTGCCCTGGCCGGGCGCGCCGATCACACCGGCAGCTGAACTGAACAGTACAAATGCCGAGAGGTCACGGTCGCGGGTCAGCTCGTGCAGGTTCCACGCCGCGTCGACCTTGGGGCGGAACACCGTGGCCAGGCGCTCGGGCGTCAGTGTGGAGATCACGCCGTCGTCCAGCACACCGGCGACGTGTACCACCGCGTTCAGGTCGGGGATGTCGGCCAGCAGTGCGGCCAGTGCGTCCCGGTCCGCGACGTCGCAGGCGGCAAAGGTGACCGCGTCGCCCAGCTCTGCCTTGAGCTCGGCCGCGCCGGGGGCGTCCGGGCCGCGTCGGCTGGTGATCAGCAGCTTGCTCACGCCGTGCTCGTTGACGAGGTGCCGGGCGAACAACACGCCCAGGCCGCCGGTGCCGCCGGTGAGCAGCACCGTGCCCTCGCCGAACGGCGTCGCCGGCTCATCCGGCGTGACGCGGGTCAGCCGGGCGGCCTGAATGACGCCGTCACGAACGATGACCTGCGGTTCGCCGGAGCCGATCACGTCCGGCAGCACGGAGCCGACGTCGACGCCGGGTTCCAGGTCGATCAGCACGTACCGGTCGGGGTTCTCCGACTGGGCCGACCGCACCAGGCCGCGCACGGCCGCGCCGGCCAGGTCGCCGCGCGTCACCACGGCCAGCACCGGGGCTTCGCTGGTCTGGAGCATGGCCAGGGTCTCGGCCGCCGCACCAAGGGCGGAGTTCGTAGCGGGCTCGAACACCTCGACGTCGCTGATGTCGGCGGGCGTGGTCGGGATCGGCGACCACGTGACACCGAACAGGGACTCGGCGGACTTCGACGCGCTGAGCTGGTCGACCGCGACCGGCCGCAGCATCAGGGAGCCGACCGACACGACCGCCGCACCGCCGGCGTCGGCAGCCTGCAACGAGATCGTGCCTTCGCCCACCGGCTTGACCCTGACCCGCAGCGCGGACGCACCGGCGGCCAGCAGCGTGACATCGGACCAGGAGAACGGCAGCGCCGCCTGGTCGCCGACCACGCCGGTCATCGGCACCACATGCAGGGCCGCGTCCAGCAGGGCCGGGTGCAGGCCGAACCGCTCGGCGTCGGCTCCCTCCGGCAACTGAACCTCGGCGTACACCTCGTCGCCGACCCGCCAGGCCGCCTTGAGGCCCTGGAACGTGGGGCCGTAGTTCATGCCGGCCTCGGCCAGGCCCGCGTACGTGCCGGTGACGTCGATGGCCTCGGCGCCGCGCGGCGGCCATTCGGTCAGATCGAACGAGGCGGAGGCCGTGCCGAGCACACCGGACGCGTGCCGGGTCCACGCCAGGTCGTCGTCGCCACGGGAGTAAACGCTGACTTGCCGCCGGCCGTCCTCGGGGCCACCGACCACGACCTGCACCGCGACGCCGCCGCGCTCGGGCAGGATCAGCGGGGCCTCGATGGTCAGCTCTTCGACCGCGTCGCAGCCGACCTGGTCGCCCGCGCGCAGGGTGAGCTCGACGAATCCCGTGCCGGGGAACAGGATCGCGCTCCCGATCACGTGATCGGCCAGCCACGCCTGGTTTCCGGCCGGGAGGCGGCCGGTCAGCACGACGCCGTCGGAGTCGGCAAGGGTGACGGTGGCACCGAGCAACGGGTGGTCCGCCGCGCCGAGGCCCATGGCGGTGGGGTCGCTGCCGACCACGCCGTCGCCACGCAGCCAGAACCGCTCGTTCTGGAACGCGTAGGTCGGCAGGTCGATGCGCCGAGCACCGTGGCCGCCGAAAAACGCCTCCCAGTCGGCCGACAGGCCCGAGACGTACAGGGCGCCGATCGCCGCGATGATCGCGGAGGCTTCGTCGCGGCCCTTGCGCAGCGCGGGAATCAGGGTGGCGTTGTCGACCGAGGCCTGGGCCATGCCGGTCAGCACGCCCTCGGGGCCGATCTCCAGGAACCGTCCGACGCCTTGGGCCGCAAGGTTCTTGACCGCGTCGGCGAAGCGGACGGCCTCGCGCACATGCTTGACCCAGTACTCCGGCTCGGTCCACTGCCCGCCACCGGCCGAGGTGGTCACGGCCGGGATCTTCGGCTCAGCGAACTCCAGACCAGCGACGACGGCCCGGAACTCGTCCAGCATCGGATCCATCAGCGCCGAGTGGAACGCGTGCGACACCTTGAGCCTGGTGGTCTTGCGGCCCAGGGCTTCGAACTCCGCCCTGATGGCCAGGCAGGCGGCCTCGTCACCGGAGATCACCACCGACTGCGGGCCATTCACCGCCGCAATGCCGACACCGTCGACCAGCGTGATCTCGTCCTCGGTGGCCTGCAACGCCACCATCGCGCCGCCGACCGGCAGGGCCTGCATGAGCCGGCCGCGAGCGGACACCAGCTTCCGCGCGTCCTCCAACGACAACACACCGGCCGCATGAGCGGCCGCGATCTCGCCGACCGAGTGACCGGCCACGAAGTCCGGCTTGATGCCCCAGGACTCGAACAGGCGGTACAGCGCGACCTCGAAGGCGAACAGGGCCGGCTGCGCGTTGCCGGTCTGGTTCAACAGATCCTGGTCGTCGCCCCACACGACGGCATTGAGCTCGGAGTCGATCGCCGCGTCCCACGCCTGGGCGAACACCGGGAACGCCTTGTGCAGCTCGCGGCCCATGCCGACGCGCTGCGAACCCTGGCCGGTGAACAGGAAAGCCGTCGGCACGTCCGCAGCCACGCCGCGAAGCGTCAACTCCGCCAGGCCTTCCAGTGCCTCCTCGCGGTTGCCAGCGACCACCGCAGCTCGGTGCTCCAAGGCGGCGCGGGAAGTGGCGAGGGAGTAAGCGAGGTCCAGGAGGTCACCCTCCACAGCGGACACTCGCGAAGCCTGAGCGGCCAACGACTCGGCGCTACGGCCGGACACCAGCAGCGGTAACGGCACACTGGCCGGCCACGGCGTGACGGGCTCGGTGTCCTCGGCCGCGTCGACCGCCGGCGGCTCCTCGATGATGATGTGCGCGTTGGTGCCGCTGACGCCGAAAGACGAGATGCCGGCCCGCCGGGGCTGGTCGGACGTCGGCCACGGCCGGGATTCGGTCAGTAGCTTGACATTGCCGGCGGTCCAGTCCACGTGCGTGGAGGGGTTCTCGGCGTGCAGGGTCTTGGGCAGCACGCCGTGCCGAATGGCCATGACCATCTTGATGATGCCGGAAACACCGGCCGCCGCCTGGGCGTGGCCGATGTTGGACTTGATGGACCCGAGCCACAGTGGACGGTCCTCGGGCCGGCCCTGACCGTAGGTGGCCAGAAGTGCCTGAGCCTCGATGGGGTCGCCCAGAGTGGTGCCGGTGCCGTGGCCCTCGATGAGGTCGATCTGCGACGCCGTGATCTGCGCGTTGGCCAGCGCCTCGCGAATCACCCGTTGCTGGGCCCGGCCGTTCGGCGCGGTCAGGCCGTTGGAGGCGCCGTCCTGGTTGATCGCCGAACCGCGAACCACAGCCAGGACGGGGTGTCCGTTGCGCTGGGCATCGGAAAGACGCTCCAGCAACAACATGCCGGCGCCCTCGGCCCACCCGGTGCCGGCGGCCTCGTCGGAGAAGGCGCGGCAGCGGCCGTCGAACGCGAGGCCCTTCTGCTTGCTGAAGGCGATGAACGGGCCGGGCGTGGCCATCACCATCACGCCACCGGCCAGGGCCATCGTGCACTCACGCTTACGGAGTGCCTGCGCCGCAAGGTGAAGGGCCACCAGCGAGGACGAGCAGGCGGTGTCGATGGTGACCGCCGGACCCTCAAGACCCAGCGTGTACGAGATGCGACCGGAGATCACCGCGGCGGCGTTGGCCGTGGTCAGGAACGCCTCGGCGATCTCGGGCTGCTGCGCCAGCACGTACTCGTAGTCCTGCACGCCGGAACCGGCGAACACACCCACCGGCTCACCGCGCACGGCATGCGGGTTGATGCCCGCGCGCTCGAAGGCCTCCCACGAAACCTGGAGCATGAGCCGCTGCTGCGGGTCCATGGCCAGCGCCTCGCGGGGCGAGATGCCGAAGAAGCCCGGGTCGAAGTCGCCGGCGTCGTGCACGAAACCGCCGCTGCTGACGTAGCTGGAGCCGGTGTCCGAGCCGCCGCTCAGCGCGTCCAGGTCCCAGCCGCGGTCGGTCGGGAACGGGGTGATCGCGTCGACGCCGTCGGCGACCAGCCGCCACAGGTCCTCGGGGGAGGAAACCCCGCCGGGGTATCGGCAGCTCATCGCCACGATGGCGATCGGGTCCTGCTCCTCGGTCTCCACCTCGAAAAAAAAGCATGCGCGTCTGGTGGAGCTCCGCGGTCACCTTCTTGAGGTAGTCGAGGAGTTTCTCGTCGTTCGCCATCCCAGCCTCACGCGTCCTTCAAGTGGGTCACCGCACGGTCAGGCAAGACCGAGTTCCTTGTCGATGAAGTCGAAAACGTCGTCGGCGCTGGCGTCGTCCAGTGCGACGCCCTCCTTGCCGTCGCCCAGCAGGTCGCCGATCCGGCCGATGAGGCTCTGCAGCCGGGAGGTGATGCGGTTTCGCTCAAGGTCCTCGGCCGACAGCGCCAGCACGGTCTCCTCCAGCCGGTCCAGGTCGGCCAGCACCGGCAGCACGCCGCCGGCGCTCTCGCCCAGCAGCGACTTGAGGTAGTCGGCCACCGCGGAGGTGGACGTGTACTCGAAGACCAAAGTGGACGACAGCTTCAGACCCGTTGCCGTGCCGAGACGATTGCGCAGGTCGACGGCGCTGACCGAGTCGAAGCCCAGCCCCTCGAACGGCCGACTCGGGTCCAGTGTGGACGGATCGTCGTAGCCGAGCACGGCGGCGACGTGGCTGCGCACCAGGTCCAGCACCGCGCGGCCGCGCTCGGCGTCGGACAGGCCGGCCAGCTTGGCGGCGAACGCCGACTCGCCGGCGGCTTCCTCTCCACCGTCGAGGACCTCGCGGACGTCCGGCAGCGCGTCGAGCAACGGCCGCGGGCGGGTCATGGTGAAGGTGGGCACGAACTTGGCCCAGTCGAAGTCGGCGATGACGATGTGCGCGTCGGCGTTGTCGAGGGCCTGCTGCATGGCGTTGATGGCCTGCTTGGGCGGCATCGCCGGCATGCGCTGCATGAAGGCGACGACCATCTCCTTACCATGCCGCTTTCCCAAGAGCTCCAGGCGATCGAGGTGACCGTGCGACCCCGGGCAATGCGTTGGTGGGCCAGGGCGTCGAGGTGGGCGTTGGCCGTGCCGTAGCCGGACTGGCCGCTGCTGCCCCAGATCGCGGAGCCGGAGGAGAAGAGCACGAAGGCGTCGAGCTCACGGTCCCCGAGCAGCTCGTCGAGGTGCACGGCGCCGAGGACCTTGGCCCGACCGACCTCGGCGAACTCGTCCAGCGTGATCTCCTCGACGGCCGCGATCCGTTGCGACACACCGGCCGCGTGCACGACGGTGGTCAGATTCGGGATGCCGTCGAGGAGTTCGCGCACGGCCTCGCGGTCGGCGACGTCGCAGGCGACGACGCTGACCTCGGCGCCAAGCTCCTTCAGCTCCGCCTCCAGCTCGCTGACGCCCTCGGCGGCGCTGCCCCGACGGCTGGTGAGCACCAGGTGCTCGGCGCCGTTGCCTGCGAGCCAGCGGGCGACGTGGGCACCGAGCCCGCCGGTGCCGCCGGTGATCAGCGTTGCGCCACGCGGCTTCCACGACCGCTTGGGCGCGGATCCGTTCAGGCCGGCGCGAACCATGCGGCGGGCGAATCGACCGTTGGCCCGCAGCGCGATCTGGTCCTCGTCGTCGATGCCGGACAGGGCGCCGAGCAGGCGGCGCACCGTCGTCTCGTCGACGCTCTCGATGTCGATCATGCCGCCGAAGGTGTCGGCGTGCTCCAGCGCCAGGACGCCGCCGAGGCCCCACAACGAACCCTGAGTGGCGCTGGTCAGCTCGGTGCTGTCGGCCACGGCGACACCGCCGGCCGTGACGCACCACAGCTTTCCGGTGACACCGGCGTCGGCCAAGGCCTGGGCGAGGGCGACGGTCGCGGTGCCGCCGGTGGACATCGCCGGGTAGAGCGGGTGCGGTGTGTCGTCCAGCGCCAGCAGCGAGAGCACGCCGGCCGGGGCGTGGCTGCCGAGCTGGGTGACGAGGCCGGCGCGGTCGGCGTCGGCGAACTCGAGGATCTCGACGTCGGTCGCGGCGGCAACGGCCCTGGTCAGCTCGTGGTCCTTGAAACCCTTGGGCACCACGACGAGCCAGGTGCCGAGCAGGGATTCGGCCTGCACCTCCTCGACCGGCAGCCAGCTCACCTTGTAGCGCCAGGAATCCACCATGGCCTGGTCGCGGTACTGCCTGCGCCACGCGGACATCGCCGGCAGCACCTCGCCGAGCACGCCCGGCTGGAGCTCCAGTCGGTCGGCCAGGTCGGCGAGGTCCTCACGCTCGACGGCGTCCCAGAAGGCGGCGTCGATCGGGTCGGCCGAGGCGACCAGGGCTTCCTTGTCCCGCCAGTAGAACTGGTGCTGGAAGGCGTAGGTCGGCAGGTCGATCCGCCGTGCCTCGCGGCCCTCGAAGAACTTGGTCCAGTCCACGGTCACGCCATGGGCAAACGCTTGCGCCAGGCCGGAAACCAGCTCGCGCTCCTCCGCCTTGTCGCGCCGCTGGAGGGCCGTGAAGGCCGCGTCCTCAACACAGTTCGAGCCCATGCCGGTCAGCACGCCGTCCGGGCCGATCTCCACGAACTTGGTCACGCCCTGGGCCCTGAGCCCGGCCACCGCGTCGGCGAACCGGACGGCCGCCCGCACGTGGTCGACCCAGTACTCCGGCTCGGTCCACTGCCCGCTGCCGGCCGAGGTGGTCACCACGCTCAGGGACGGTTCGGTGAAGGTCAGACCCTCGACAACCTTGCGGAACTCGTCCAGTATCGGCTCCATCAGGGCCGAGTGGAACGCGTGCGAGACCTTGAGCCGGGTGGTCTTGCGACCCCGCGCCTCGAAGTCCGCCTTGATCGCGAGACACGCGGCCTCGTCACCGGAGATCACCACCGACTGCGGGCCGTTGACCGCCGCGATGCTCACGCCGTCCCGCAGCTCGATCTCGCCCTCGGACGCCTGTATCGCCACCATCGCGCCGCCGGCCGGCAGGGCCTGCATCAGCTTGCCGCGGGCGTTGACCAGCTTCCGGGCGTCCTCCAGGGACAGCACGCCGGCCACGTGGGCCGCCGCGATCTCGCCGACCGAGTGGCCGGCCACGAAGTCGGGCTTCACACCCCAGGACTGAACTAAACGGTACAGTGCGACTTCGAACGCGAACAGCGCCGGCTGCGCGGTGCCGGTGCGGTTCAGAACGTCCTGGTCAGCGCCCCAGACCTGTGCGGACAGGTCGGCGTCGACCGCCTCGTCCCAAGCCGCCGCAAAGACCGGAAAAGCCGCATGCAGCTCGCGGCCCATGCCGATCCGCTGCGAACCCTGACCGGTGAACAGAAAGGCAGTCTTGCCGGCGAGGGCGGCGCCGGTCACCACTCCCGCGCCCGGTGTGCCGTCGGCGATGGACTTGAGACCGCGGATGAAGTCGTCCTGCTCGACGCCGATGACGGCGGCCCGTTGGTCGAACGCGGTACGCCCGGTGGCCAGCGAAAACGCCGCGTCGACCGGCTCAGTAGCGTCCACATCGGACAGACGCGAAGCCTGGTCCGCCAACGCCTGCGCGGTGCGGCCGGAGATCAGCCACGGCACCACCCGGCGTTCGACGTTCCGCGCCGGCACCTCGGCCACCGGCGCCTCTTCGATGATCACGTGCGCGTTGGTGCCGCTCAGGCCGAACGACGAGATGCCGGCCCGACGCGGCTCGCCGGTCTCCGGCCAGGGCTTGGTCTCGGCCAGCAGCTCGATGTTGCCGGCGGTCCAGTCCACCTGCGGCGTCGGCTCGTCCAGGTGCAGCAGCTTCGGCATGACGCCGTGCCGCATCGCCATGACCATCTTGATGATGCCGGACACGCCGGCCGCCGCCTGGGCGTGGCCGATGTTGGACTTGATCGAGCCCAGCCACAGCGGCCGCTCGCGGTCCTTCCCATACGTGGCCAGCAAAGCCTGCGCCTCGATCGGGTCGCCCAGCGTGGTGCCGGTGCCGTGCGCCTCGACGACGTCGACCTGGGCGGCGGAAAGCTGCGCGGCGGCCAGCGCCGCCTCGATCACCCGTCGCTGCGACGGGCCGTTGGGGGCGGACAGGCCGTTGGAGGCGCCGTCCTGGTTGACCGCGCTCCCCCGGACCACCGCGAGGATCGGGTGGCCGTTGCGCTGGGCGTCGGAAAGCCGCTCCACCAACAACATGCCGATGCCTTCGCCCCAGCCGGTGCCGTCGGCCGCGGCGGCGAAGGACTTGCAGCGGCCGTCGGCGGCCAGGCCGCGCTGCTCGCTGAAGCCGACGAAAGAGTCCGGTGTGGACATGACGGTCACGCCGCCGGCCAGTGCCAGCTCGCATTCCCCGTTGCGCAGGGCCTGCATCGCCCAGTGCAGCGCGACCAGCGAAGACGAGCACGCGGTGTCGACGGTGACCGCCGGCCCCTCCAGGCCCAGTGTGTAGGCGACACGGCCGGAGACGACGCTGGCCAGGCTGCCGACGCCGCCGCCGGGCCAGTAGTCGTGGTAGGCGACGCCGGCGAACACGCCGGTGCGGCTGCCCTTCAGCGTGGTCGGATCTATACCGGCGCGTTCAAGTGCCTCCCACACCAGCTCCAGCAGGAGCCGCTGCTGCGGGTCGGTCTCCTTGGCCTCGCGCGGGCTGATCCGGAAGAAGTCGGCGTCGAACTCGCCGGCGTCGTGCAGGAAGCCGCCCTCGCGCGAGTACGTCTTGCCCGGCGTGCCCGGCTCCGGGTCGTAAAGGCCCTCGACGTCCCAGCCGCGGTTGGTGGGCAGCATGCTGATGCCGTCGCCGCCGGAGGCGACCAGGTCCCACAGGCCCTCCGGCGTGGTGACGTCCCCGGGATAACGGCAGCTCATGGCCACGATGGCGATCGGCTCGTGCTGCCTGGCCTCGGCCTCGCGGAGCTGGCGGCGCACCTGCTGCAGTTCCGAGGTGGCCCGCTTGAGGTAGTCGCGGAGCTTGTCGTCGGTGCTCATCAAGTCAGCCAATCTCCGTGGTCAGGAAATGCCGAGTTCGTTGTCCAGGGCCGCGAACAGCTCGTCGTCGGTGGCCTCGTCCAGACTCCCCTCCGAGGCATTGGCGATTTCCTCGTTGTCGCGCCATTTGCGCAGCAGGGCCTCCAGCCGGGCGGTGACCTTGGGTCGGGACCCGTTCACCTCGGTGGCCGACAGCGTGGCCTCCAACCGGCCGATCTCGGCGATCAGCTGCTGGGCCGGGTCGAACTCGCCGGGCTGCAGCAGCTCCCGCAGGTGGTCGGCGACGTCCTGGGAGGTCGGGTAGTCGAAGACGAGCGTGGCCGGCAGCTGGAGGCCGGTGGCAAGGCCGAGTTGCTTGCGCAGCTCGACGGCGGTCAGCGAGTCGAAGCCCAGCTCCTTGAACGCCCGGTCCGGCTCGATCGAGGTGGACGAGTCGTGGCCGAGCACCGCCGCCACATGCTTGCCGACCAGGTCGAGCAGCAGCCGCTCGCGGTCGGCCTCGGGCAGCTCGGCCAGCCGTTCACGCAACGAAGTGTCACTTTGCTGCGACTGCCGGGCCGGGATCCGGACCAGGCCGCGCAGCAGCGTCGGCAGGCCCTCGGGCCGGGCCCGCAGCGCCGCCTTGTCCAGCTTCAGCGGCACGACCAGCGTGTCGTCGACGGTCAGGGCCCGGTCGAACAGGGGCCCGATCTCGTCGGCGGTGAGCACCGGGGTTCCCATGCGGCGCATGCGTTCCGCATAGGCCTCGTCGCCGTTGTCCAGCGCGCCGAAGGCGATGGCCACGCCGTTGTGGTGCGCGGCCAACAAGTTGAGGTAGCCGGTGGCGGCGGCGAAGTTGGCCTGGCCGGTGCCGAGCAGCAGGCTCGTCGCCGAGGAGACGAGGATCAGGTTGGCATCGCGGTGGTTCCAGGCGCCGTCGATCGTCTGGTCGAGGACGCGGTCGAGCTGATCGTCGGTCATGTCGGCCAACAACGCGTTGTCGGTCAGCGACTCGGCGTGGATGACCGTGTCGATCTTCTGTTTGCCCGGCTTGTGCAGGACCTTCACGCCCTTGGCGGCGAGGTGGTCGGCGATGGCCTTGCCGATGCCGTGCTTGCCGCCGGTGATCAGCACGGTCTTGCCGATCGGGCGTTCGGCGCCCGGTCGGGCGGCGGTCAGCCTCGGGATGAGGATCTTGCCGTCGCGGACGCGCAGCTCGGGTTCGCCGGTGTCGACGGCCTTCTTGGCGTCAACGCTGCCGTCGGTGTCGAGCAGTGCGAACCGGCCGGGGTTCTCCTCCTGGGCCGAGCGGACCAGGCCCCACAGCGCGCCGTTGTGGCCGGTGAGGACCAGCTTTCCGTCGAATTCCCGGATCAGGCCGAGGAGTTGTCGGGCGGCGGCCTTGGCCTCGGTCGGCGAGCCGTCGGGCGGGCACTGGACGTGCACGACGTCCGCGGCGTCGAGGGTCGGCAGCCACTCGGCCCAGTCGGCCAGCGGCAGCTCGTCCGACCACGTCTCGTCGGTGGGGCGGCCGTTCGGGGCGGCGACCCAGTCGACGCGGTACAGGTCGTCACCGGTCGCGGCGAGCTGGTCGGCGGTGATCGGGCGGGTTTCGACCGCGGCGATGGTCGCCACCGGGCCGTTGTCGTCGGCCAGGGTGATCGTCCCGCCGGCGATGCGAGCCCGAATCGTGCCGGTTCCCGTGCGGTGCAGGGCGATTCCGCGATAGGTGGACGGGATCACGGTGTCGGTGATCGTCGGCTGGAGCGCCGTTTCGAGCAGCGCCGGGTGCAGCGCAAAGCGCTCGTCGACCTCGGGCACCGTGACTTCGGCGTAGATCTCGTCGCCGACCTTGACCGCTTGGATGCCTTGGAGGGTTGGCCCGTAGCCGAAGCCGAGGGGCAGCAGGTCGATGTCGATCGGCGTGCCGCCGGTGGGCAGGTCGAAGGTCTCGCCGGCCGGGGCGCCGGTGGCCAGGACAGCCGTGGCGTGGCGGATCCACCCGTCTTCGCCGCGGGAGTAGATGCTGACTTTGTTGCTCGTGGCGACGACCTGGATCGTCACGTCGCCGGTCTCGGGCAGCACAAGCGGGGCTTCGAGGGTGAGCTCCTCGATCAGGTCGGCGTCGACCCGGGCTGCTGCCTGGAGGGCCAGTTCGACGAAGCCGGCGCCGGGGAACAGGATGCTGCCGAGCACGTCGTGGTCGGCCAGCCAGGGCTGGGTTTCCGTCGAGATGCGGCCGGTCAGCACCACGCCGTCGCCTTCGGCGGCCGGGACGGCCGCGCCGAGCAGCGGGTGGTCGATGGCGTCCAGGCCGGCCGAGTTGACGTCCGCGCCGTCGGCGATGACCGAGTTGACCCAGAAGTGCTGGTGCTGGAAGGCGTAGGTCGGCAGCTCGACGCGGCGGGCCTCGCGGCCGGCGAAGAACTTCGTCCAGTCGACGGTCACGCCGTTGGCCCAGGCCTGGGCCAGGCTCGCCACCAACTCCCGCTCTTGTGGCTTCTCCCGGCGCTGGGTGGCGAGGAACACCGCGTCCTCCACACAGGTGGCCCCCATGCCGGCCAGCACGCCGTCCGGTCCGATCTCGACGAACTTCGTAACGCCTTGGACGTTAAGTTCCGTGATGGCATCGGCGAACCGAACCGCTTCGCGGACGTGGTTGACCCAGTACTCCGGCTCCGCCCACGTGCCGCCGCCGGCCGAGGTGATCACCGCCGGGATCTTCGGCTCGGCGAAGGTCAGGCCTTCGACGATCGCCCGGAACTCCTCCAGCATCGGCTCCATCAACGGCGAGTGGAACGCGTGCGACACCTTCAGGCGTGTGGTCTTGCGGCCCATGGCCTCGAACTCGGCTTGGATGGCCAGCACGGCCTCTTCGTCGCCGGAGATGACCACGGACTGCGGGCCGTTGATGGCCGCGATACCCATGCCTTCGCGCAGGGTGATCTCGTCTTCGGTGGCCTGGATGGCGACCATGGCACCGCCGGTCGGCAGCGCCTGCATCAGACGACCACGGGCCGCGACCAGTTTCCGGGCGTCGGGCAGCGAGAGGACCCCGGCCACATGGGCCGCCGCGATCTCACCCACGGAGTGACCGGCCACGAAGTCGGGCCGCACGCCCCAAGACTGAACTAAACGGTACAGTGCAACTTCGAAGGCGAACAGCGCGGGCTGAGCGTTGCCGGTCTGATTGAGGGCATCCTGGTCCTCGCCCCAGATGATGGCGGCAACCTGGGGATCTACCGCCGCATCCCAAGCCTCCGCGAACACCGGGAACCGCTCGTACAGCTCCTGCCCCATGCCGATCCGCTGCGAACCCTGACCGGTGAACAGGAACGCCGTCAGGCCCTTGCCGGCGACGACGCGGTTGGCCGAAGCCAGCCCGCGGGCCAAGCCCTCGCGGTCGTCGGCGACGAAAGCGGCGCGGTGCTCCAGCGGGGCCCGCAGCGTAGCCAGCGAGTAGGCGACGTCCAGCACATCGCCGTCCACATCGGACAGACGCGCGAGCTGAGACGTCAGGCCATCGGCGGTCTTGGCGGAGACGAGCACCGGGACCGGGCGCGACTCGACGGTCCGCTCGGCGATCTCCGGCTCGGCCTGCTCGATGATGACGTGGGCGTTGGTGCCGCTGATGCCGAACGAAGAGATGCCGGCCCGGCGAGGGCGGTCGACCGACGGCCACGGGCGGGCCTCAGTGAGGAGCTCGATGTTGCCGGCGGTCCAGTCCACGTGCGGGGTCGGCACGTCGACGTGCAGCGTCCGTGGCAGCACCCCGTGCCGCATAGCCATGATCATCTTGATGATGCCGGCAACACCCGCGGCCGACTGGGTGTGGCCCATGTTGGACTTGATCGACCCCAACCACAGCGGCTCGGACCGGTCCTGGCCGTAGGTGGCCAGAAGTGCTTGCGCCTCAATGGGATCGCCTAGGGTGGTGCCGGTGCCGTGTGCCTCGACGGTGTCGACGTCGGCCGCCGACAGGCCGGCGTTGGCCAGGGCCTGCTGGATCACGCGCTGCTGCGCGGGGCCGTTGGGCGCGGTCAAGCCGTTGGACGCGCCGTCCTGATTGACGGCCGAACCCTTGACCACAGCAAGAACGTTGTGGCCGTTGCGGCGGGCGTCGGACAGCCGCTCGACCAGGATCAGGCCGACGCCCTCACCCCAACCCGTGCCGTCGGTGGCCCCGGCGAAGGACTTGCAGCGGCCGTCCGGAGAAAGCCCGCGCTGCTTGCTGAACTCGACGAACGTCTCCGGCGTCGCCATCACCGCGACACCGCCGGCCAATGCCAGCGAGCACTCCCCCGACCGCAGCGCCTGGATCGCCCAGTGCAGCGCGACCAGCGAGGACGAGCACGCCGTGTCGATGGTGACGGCCGGCCCCTCGAAACCGAAGGTGTAGGAAACCCGGCCCGAGGCAATGGATCCCGTGTTGTTGTTGACCTTGTAGTCGTGGTACATCATGCCGGCGAAAACGCCGGTGTCGCTGCCGCGCAACGGTCCCGGGTCGATGCCGGCGCTCTCGAACGTCTCCCACGCCGTCTCCAGCAGCAGCCGCTGCTGCGGGTCCATCTCCAGCGCCTCGTTCGGGCTGATGCCGAAGAAGCCCGGGTCGAACAGGGCCGCGTCGTGGAGGAAGGCGCCGCGCTTGGTGTAGGTGCTGCCGGGGCGCTCGCCGCTCGGGTCGTAGATCCGCTCGGTGTCCCAGCAACGGTCGGCCGGGAAGTCGGTGACCGCGTCGACGCCGTTGAACACCAGCTGCCACAGGTCGTCCGGCGAGGTGACGCCGCCGGGGTAGCGGCAGGCCATGCCGACGATGGCGATCGGTTCGTCCGAAGTGGACCTGGCCCGGGTCTTCACGGTCTTGGCCGCGCCGGCGAAGCTGTTCACCAGGTAGCCGGCGACCGCACGGGTCGTCGGGTAGTCGAACACCAGGGTGGCCGGCAGGCGCAGGCCGGTCTCGCCGCCGAGCTGGTTGCGGAGCTCGACCGCGGACAGCGAGTCGAAGCCCAGCTCGTTGAATGCCCGGTCCGGGTCGATCGCGTCGACCGTCGCGTGGCCGAGAACCTCGGCGACGTGCTTACGCACCAAGGCAACCAGTAGCCGCTCGCGCTCGCCGGCGTCGAGGCCGGCCAGTCGGCGCTCCAACGACGAGCCGCCGCCGGCGGTCCGCTTCGACGGGACGCGGACGAGGCCGTGCAGGATCGGCGGCTGCACCGCGGCCTGCGCGCGCAGCGTGCTCAGGTCGAGCCGGAACGGCACCACCGTGGCGAGATCGGCCTTGAGAGCGCTGTCGAACAGGGCAAGGCCCTCCTCCGGCAGCAACACCGGCATGCCGGCCCGCTCCAGGCGCTGGAGGTCGGCGGCCGTCAGCAGGTCGGCCATGCCGCCCACCTGCGCCCACGGCCCCCAGGCCAGCGACACCGCCGGCTGTCCGTTGGCCCGCCGATGCTGGGCCAGCGCGTCCAGGAAAACGTTGGCAGCAGCGTAATTCGCCTGCGCGGTTCCGCCGAAGGTGCCGGCGACCGAGGAGAACAGCACGAAGGCCTTGAGGTCGCTGGTGAGTTCGTGCAGGTGCCGCGCGGCTTCTGCCTTCGGGGCCCACACGCGCTCGATCCGCTTGGCGTCCAGCGCGGACACCACGCCGTCGTCCAGGACGCCGGCCGCGTGCACCACACCGGTGAGCTGCGGAATTCCCTTGAGCAGCTGGGCAACCGCGTCGCGGTCGGCCACATCGCAGGCAGCGACCATGACCTGAGCGCCGAGGATTTCCAGTTCCTGGACCAACTCGGCGGCACCGGGGGCGTCCGCGCCGCGGCGGCTGGTCAGCACGAGGTTCGGGACGCCTTGGGACGCAAGGTGCTTGGCGAACAGCGCGCCGAGACCGCTGAGGCCGCCCGTGATCAGCACAGTGTCGCCGAAGTCGGTGTTGCCGTTGACTTCGGTGACCCGGGCCAGGCGCGGCACCCGCAGTTCCCCGCCCCGGACCGAGACTTCCGGTTCGCCGAGCGCGATGGCGGCGTCCACGTCGTCGCCATCGGTGTCGATCAGACCGAAGCGGCCCGGGTTCTCGGCGATCGCCGACCGGACCAGGCCCCACACCGGGGCCACGTCGAGGTCGATGTCGTTGGTGTCGACGGCATTGCGGGTGACGAAGACCAGCCGGTTGTCCGCATTGGACTCGTCGGCCAGCCACTCCTGCACGCGTCCGAGGACATGCGCGAGGGCGTTCTTGCCGGCCGGCACGTCCTCGTGGACCGCTTCTTCGTTGCCGACGGCGGGCATCGGCGTCCACACGACGTGGAAGAGCGAGTCGTGCTGGCGGTCGACACTGAGCTGCTCGACCGAGACCGCCCGGGAGACCAGGGATTCCACGAACAGGATCGGGTCCCCGAGCAGGTCCGTGACCAGCACGGACGCCGAGTCGTCGCCGGTCTTGCGGATCCGGACGCGCAGCTCGGCAGCGCCGGTGCGGTGCAGGGTGACGCCGTTCCAGGCGAACGGCAGCTGCGTCTCGCCGCCTTCCTCGCCGGTGACGAGCTGGGCGTGCAGGGCGGAATCGAGCAGCGCCGGGTGCAGGCCGTAGCGCTCGGCGTCGGCGCCCTCGGGCAGTGCGACTTCGGCGTACGTGTCGTCGCCGTCGCGCCAGGCCGCCTTGAGGCCGCGGAACATCGGCCCGTACACGTATCCCTGGTCGGCCAGGTTCTCGTACGCGCCGTCGAGGTCGACTTCCTCGCCCGGCGGCGGCCATTCGGCCAGGTCCTCGGCGGTGTCGCCGCCGGTGCCGACCACTCCGGTGGCGTGCCGTGTCCAGGTCAGGTCGTCGACGCGGGAGTAGATGCTGACGTTACGAGCCCCGTCGACCACCACCTGCACCGCCACGCCGCCGCGCTCCGGCAGGATCAGGGGGGCTTCCAGCGTCAGCTCTTGCACCACATCGCAGCTGACGTGGTGGCCGGCCTGCAGCGCCAGTTCGACAAAGGCCGTGCCCGGCAACAGAAGCGCGCCGAGAACGTCGTGATCGGCCAGCCAGGGCTGGGTTTCCACCGACAGGCGGCCGGTCAGCACCACTCCGTCCGTCTCCGCCGAGGCCACCGCCGCGCCGAGCAGCGGGTGTTCCACCGCGGTCTGCCCCACCGAGGTGACGTCCCCGCCGTCCCGGTTCGAGGTCAGCCAGAACGTCTGGCGCTGGAAGGCGTAGGTCGGGAGGTCCGTGCGGCGGGCCCCGGTGCCGTCGAAGAACTTCGTCCAGTCGACCGTGACCCCGTTGGCCCAGGCCTGCGCCACTGCACTGACCAGTTCACGTTCCTGCGGCCGCTCCCGCCGCTGAGTGGCGACAAACACGCCATCGTCCAGGCCGCCTTTCGCGTTCTCCACGCAGGTGGCCCCCATCCCGGCCAGCACACCGTCCGGGCCGACCTCCACGAACTTGGTCACGCCCTGCTCGTGCAGCGTCGTGATGGCGTCCGCGAACCGCACGGCCTCACGCACGTGGTTGACCCAGTACTCCGGCTGCGCCCAGTCGCCACCGCCGGCCGAGGTGACCACCACCGGCACCTTCGGCACAGCGAACTCCAGACCAGCGACAACGGCCCGGAACTCATCAAGCATCGACTCCATCAACGGCGAGTGGAACGCGTGCGACACCTTGAGCCGGGTGGTCTTCCGGCCGCGCGCCTCGAACTCCGCCTGAATGGCCAGCACGGCCTCTTCAACACCCGAGATCACCACCGACTGCGGGCCGTTGATCGCCGCGATGCCCATGCCCTCGCGCAGGGTGATCTCGTCCTCGGTGGCCTGGATCGCCACCATCGCGCCGCCGGCCGGCAGGGCCTGCATGAGGCGGCCACGGGCGCTGACCAGCTTGGCCGCATCGTCGAGGGAGAGGACACCGGCGATGTGCGCGGCCGCGATCTCACCGACCGAGTGACCGGCCACGAAGTCCGGCTTGATGCCCCAGGACTGAACTAAACGGTGCAGTGCAACTTCGAAGGCAAAAAGGGCGGGCTGGGCGAACCCGGTCTGGTTGAGAAGGTCCTGGTCAGCGCCCCAGATCACGGCCTGAAGCTGCCCGTCCAGCTTCCCGACCACCTCATCCCACGCCGCAGCGAACACCGGGAACCGCTCATACAGCTCCCGGCCCATGCCGATCCGCTGCGAACCCTGGCCGGTGAACAGGAAGGCCGTCTTGCCTGGAGCGACCGTTGCGCTCGTGAAGGTGTCGGTGGCCAGGGCGAAGGCGCGATGGTCGAAGGCGACGCGGTCGGTGGCAAGGGTGAAAGCGATGTCCTGGGCGGGGCCGGACACCGCCGAGATCTGGGCAATCTGGGCGGTCAGGGCGGCGGGGGTCTTGCCGGACACCAGGAAGGGCAGGATGCGTGGGGAGACGGCCGGGGCCGGCTCGTCCGACACCGCCTGCTCGATGATGACGTGGGCGTTGGTGCCGCTGAGGCCGAAGGAAGAGATGCCGGCGCGGCGCGGGCGGTCCACAGACGGCCAAGGGCGGGGCTCAGTGAGGAGCTTGACGTTGCCGGCGGACCAGTCGACGTGGGGGGTGGGCTCGTCGACGTGCAGGGTCTGCGGCAGCACGCCGTGCCGCATGGCCATGACCATCTTGATGATGCCGGCAACACCGGCGGCGGCCTGGGTGTGGCCGAGGTTGGACTTGATGGAACCGAGCCAGAGGGGCTCGGAGCGGTCCTGGCCGTAGGTGGCGAGCAGGGCCTGGGCCTCGATGGGGTCACCGAGCTTGGTGCCGGTGCCGTGGGCCTCGACGGAGTCCACATCGGACGTGTCGAGACCGGCGTTGGCCAGGGCCTGACGGATGACCCGTTGCTGGGCGGGACCATTGGGGGCGGTGAGGCCGTTGGAGGCACCGTCCTGGTTGATGGCGGTGCCGCGAACGACGGCGACGATGGGGTGCCCGAGGCGCTCGGCGTCGGACTTGCGCTCGACCAGGATCAGGCCGACGCCCTCGGACCAGCCGGTGCCATCCGCCGCGCCGGCAAAGGACTTGCAGCGGCCGTCCACGGAAAGGCCGCGCTGCTCGGAGAAGTCGACGAGGGCCTCGGGTGTGGCCATGACGGCGACACCGCCGGCCAGGGCCAGAGAGCACTCGCCGGAACGAAGAGCCTGGATGGCTAGGTGCAAGGCGACCAACGAGGACGAGCAGGCCGTGTCGATGGTGACGGACGGCCCCTCGAAGCCGAAGCTGTAGGAGACGCGACCGGAGGCGATGGAGCCGGAAGCGCTGTTCAGGGCGTAGTCGTGGTACATCATGCCGGCGAACACGCCGGTGGAAGAGCCCTTCAACGCTCGGGGGTCGATGCCGGCCCGCTCGAAGGTCTCCCACGCGGTCTCCAGCAGCAGGCGCTGCTGGGGATCCATCAGCACGGCCTCACGCGGGCTGATGCCGAAGAAGTCGGCGTCGAACTCGGCGGCGTCGTAGAGGAAACCGCCGTCGCGCGTGTAGGACTTGTTGGGCTTGCCCGGTTCCGGGTCGTACAGGTTGGCCAGATCCCAGCCGCGGTTGGTCGGGAACGGGCCGACGGTACCGGAGCCGTCAGCGACCAGCCGCCACAGGTCCTCGGGCGAGTTCACGCCGCCCGGGTAGTGGCAGGCCATGCCGACGATGACGATCGGGTCGTCGTCGAGCGCCGCCACCGTACGGACTGCGGCGACGGAAGTGCCTGCACCGCCGACCTTCTCGCGCAGGTACCCGGCGACCGCGCGGGAAGTCGGGTAGTCGAACACGAGCGTCGCCGGCAGCCGCAGCCCGGTCTCGGCGCCGAGCAGGTTGCGAAGCTCAACGGAGGCAAGGGAATCGAAGCCCAGCTCCTGGAAAGCCCGGTCGGGCTCGATCGCGTCGGTCGACGAGTGACCGAGCACGGCGGCGACGTGACGACGCACCAGCTCCAGCAGCAGGGCGTCGCGTTCCTCCTCGCCGAGCCCGGAAAGCCGGTCGGCCAAAGAGTTTCCGGTGACCGAGCCGGCGCGGGCCGCCTGCCGCTGCGGCACGCGAACCAGGCCACGCAGCACATGCGGCACCTCGCGGGTACGGAGCGTGCCGAGATCCAGCTTCACCGGCACGAGGTTGGTCTCGCCGGAGTCAAGTGCGGCATCGAAGAGCTGAAGGCCCTCGGCAGCGGACAGCCCGGGCAGGCCGGACTTGCGCATGCGCTCCAGGTCGACGTCGCCGAGTTCCGCGCCGAGACCGGCGTCGACGGCCCACAGTCCATAAGCGAGCGACGTGGCCGGCAGGCCGCGCGAACGGCGGTGCTGGGCCAAAGCATCCAAGAACACGTTGGCGGCGGCGTAGCTGGCCTGCCCGGCCGCGAGCAGAAGCCCGCCGGCCGACGAGATCAGCACGAACAGGTCGAGGCCACGGGTCAGCTCGTGCAGGTGCCAGGCCGCATCGGCCTTCGGCCGCAGCACCGCGTCCAACTCCTCGGCGGTGACGGCCTCGACGAGGCCGTTCTCCGCGATGCCGGCCGCGTGCACCACGCCCTTCAGGTCGGTGATGCCCTCCAGCAGGAAGGCCAGGGCGTCCCGATCGGACACGTCGCACGCGGCGACGGTCACGGTGGCGCCGTGACCCTCCAGTTCGGACACCAGCTCAGCGGCGCCAAGGGCCTCGATGCCGCGCCGGCTCGTCAGCACCAGGCTGCGGAAGCCTCGCTCCGTCACCAGGTGCCGAGCGAACAGCGCACCGAGGCCGCCGGTTCCACCGGTGACCAGGACCGTGCCGTCGGCTGCCCCATGGCCGGCGGTGCCGGTGGTCACGCGGGCCAGCCGGGGAACGAACACTGCACCGCCGCGCACCGCGACCTCGGGCTCACCGAGCGCCAGGGCCGGGGACAAGTCGTCGGAGTCGGTGTCCACCAAGACAAAACGACCAGGGTTCTCCGCCTGGGCGGCCCGCACGAGACCCCCACACCGGGGCCACGGTCAGGTCGACGTCCTCGCCGCTGACCGAAACCGCGCCGCGAGTGACAAAAGCGATCCGGGTGTCCTCGGACAACGCCGCCCGGATCCGCTCCAGGACAACGGAAGCGACCGAACGGACGCCGCCGAGCACGTCGCCCTCAGCCGAAGCGACGTGCTCGACGACCAGATCGGAATCCACAAGGGATCCCGTGGTTGCCGGCTGCCAAGCAAGCTGGAACAGCGGTTCCGCGGAGGACAGCTGCGCCGGAGTCACCGGCCGGGAGGCCAGCGACGCCACCGTCAGCACAGGCTGGCCGGTCAGGTCGGCGACGGTGAGGGAATGCTGGTCGTTGCCCGCCGGAGCCATCCGAACCCGCAACGCCGACGCCCCGGAGGCGTGCAGCGTGACCCCGCTCCACGCGAACGGCAGGTGTGTCTCGCCGTCGCCCAACAGCTCGCCGTGCATGGCCGAGTCGAGCAGCGCCGGGTGCAGCCCGAACCGCTCCGCCCCCGCGCCTTCCGGCAGCGCCACCTCGGCGAACATCTCCTCGCCGCGCCGCCACACCGCCTTCAGGCCCTGGAACACGGGCCCGTAGGCGTAACCGCGGCGGAGAAGCTGGTCGTACGCACCGTCGATGTCGACGCGACTCGCGCCGGCCGGCGGCCACTCGGCCAGCTCCACAACCGGGACCTGCGCACCTACGGCCAACACACCCAGCGCATGCCGCGTCCACGGCAACTCCGAGTCGTCGAGCCGCGAGTACACGCTCACCGGGCGCGCGCCGTCGTCACCGGCCGCGCCCACCACCACCTGGATCGCCACGCCGCCCCGCTCGGGCAGCACCAGCGGCGCCTCCAGGGTCAGCTCCTCCACCACGTCACAGCCGACGTGGTCGCCGGCCTGGATGGCCAGCTCCACAAAAGCCGTGCCGGGCAACAACACCGTGCCCAGCACGTCGTGATCGGCCAGCCACGCCTGGGTCTGCGTGGACAGCCAGCCGGTCAGCACCACACCGTCGCCCTCGGGCGCGGCGACCACCGCGCCCAGCAACGGGTGCTCGGCCGCCGCCAGGCCGGCCGAGCCCAGGTCCGAACCCTGCGTCCAGACCGAGTTGATCCAGAAACGCTGGTGCTGGAAGGCATACGTCGGCAGGTCGGCGCGCCGCGCGTCACGACCGGCGAAGAACGCCTCCCAGTCCACCGACACACCCAGAGCCCACGCCTGCGCGACGCCGGCGACCAGCTCTCGCTCCTGACCACGTCCACGTCGTTGCGTGGCAACAAAAGCCGCATCCTCGACCGAGTTGGCGGCCATCCCCGTCAGCACCGCATCCGGGCCGACCTCCACGAACCGCGTCACGCCCTGCGTCGAAAGCTCCACCACCGCGTCCGCGAACCGCACCGCCTCGCGGACATGCCCCACCCAGTACTCCGCCGAAGACCACGCACCACCGCCGGCCGACGTGGCAACCACGGCCAGCGTCGGCTCGGCAAAAGACAATCCATCAACCACCGCACGGAACTCGTCCAGCATCGGATCCATCAGCGCCGAGTGGAACGCGTGCGACACCTTCAACCGGGACGTCTTGCGCCCCAACGCCTCGAACTCCGCCTTGACCTCCAGCACGGCCTCTTCGAGGCCGGAGATCACCACTGACTGCGGGCCGTTGACCGCGGCGATGTTCACGCCCGGCCGCAGCACAACCTCGTCCTCGGCCGCCTGCAACGCGACCATCGCGCCGCCGGCCGGCAACGCCTGCATCAACCGCCCCCGCGCGGACACCAGCGCGCGGGCATCCTCCAGCGACAGCACCCCGGCGATATGCGCCGCCGCGATCTCACCCACGGAATGGCCGGCCACGAAGTCCGGCCGCACACCCCACGACTCCAGCAACCGGTACAGCGCCACCTCGAACGCGAACAGCGCGGGCTGGGCATTTCCGGTCTGGTTCAACACGTCCTGGTCGGAACCCCAGGCAGCGGCCGAACCACCCGCCGCGTCCCACGCCTCCGCGAACACCGGGAACCGCTCGTACAGCTCACGGCCCATACCCAACTGCTGAGCGCCCTGCCCGGTGAACAGGAACGCGGTCTTTCCGGCGCCGGCCGTCACCCCGGCCACGCCGGAAAGCCCCGCCACCAGCTCGTCCAGCGACGAGCCGACGACCACGGCCCGCTGCTCCATCGCGGCCCGGCCGGTGGCCAAGGTGTACGCGACGTCCAGCGGCTCGACACCCTCCACAGCAGACAGTCGAGAAACCTGCTCCGACAAGGCGTCCGGGGTCTTGCCGGAAATCAGCCACGGCACCGGACGCGCGACCACCGAACGCTCGACGGCCTCGACCGAAGGCGCCTGCTCGATGATCACGTGCGCGTTGGTGCCGCTGATACCGAAGGAGGAGACGCCCGCACGGCGCGGGCGCTCCACCGCGGGCCACGCCCGGGACTCCGTCAACAGCTCAACCGAGCCCGCAGTCCAGTCGACGTGCGAACTCGGCGAGTCCACGTGCAGAGTCTTCGGCAGCACACCATGCCGGATCGCCATGACCATCTTGATGATCCCGGCGACGCCGGCGGCCGCCTGCGTGTGCCCCATGTTGGACTTGATCGACCCCAGCCACAGCGGCTCGGAGCGATCCTGGCCATAGGTGGCCAGCAACGCCTGGGCCTCGATGGGATCGCCCAGGGTCGTGCCGGTGCCGTGCGCCTCGACGACGTCCACATCGGACGTTCCGAGGCCGGCGGAGGCCAGCGCCTGGCGGATGACCCGCCGCTGCGACGGCCCGTTGGGTGCGCTGATGCCGTTCGACGCGCCGTCCTGGTTGACCGCGCTTCCCCGCACGACAGCCAGAATCGGGTAGCCGAGCCGCTGGGCGTCGGACAGCCGCGCCAGCAGGAGCATGCCGGAGCCCTCGCCCCAGCCCACACCGTCGGAGCCGTCGGCGAACGCGCGGCAGCGACCGGTGGGCGAAAGTCCGCGCTGGCGCGAGAACTCCACGAACGTCTCCGGCGTGGCCATCACGGTCACGCCGCCGGCCAGGGCCAGCGGGCAGTCGCCGGCCCGCAGCGCCCGGATCGCGGTGTGCAGTGCCACCAACGAGGACGAGCAGGCGGTGTCCACGGTGATGGCCGGGCCCTCAAGACCCAGCGTATAGGCCACACGGCCCGAGACCAGGCTGCCGTCGCTCGTGCCGGCGCCGTAGTCGTGGTACATCACGCCGGCGAACACGCCGGTGCGACTTCCCTTCAGGGACAAGGGATCGATGCCGGCCCGCTCCAGCGTCTCCCACGCGGTCTCCAGCAGCAGCCGCTGCTGCGGGTCCATCTCCGCCGCCTCGCGCGGGCTGATGCGGAACAGCTCCGCGTCGAACCCGGCCGCGTCGTCGAGGAAGGAGCCCTCGTTGGAGTAGATCTTGCCGGTGGCGCCGGGGGTCGGGTCGTAGATCCCGTCCAGGTCCCAGAACCGGTCCGTGGGCAGGGGTCGCACGGTGTCCACCCCGTCGAGGACCAACTGCCACAGGTCCTCGGGCGACCCCACACCGCCGGGGTAGCGGCACCCCATGCTGATGATCGCGATCGGCTCCTGCTCGCGCCGTTGCGCGTCGGCCAGGCGCTTGCGGGTATCCCGCAGATCGGACGTCGCCCGCTTGAGGTAGTCGAGAAGCTTCTCCTCGTTGGACACCTCACGCCACCTCATCTGTTCGATCGGAGAACATCAGCGGTAACCGCCCCTTGTCCCACAAGAGGAAACCGCACCCGGTGCCAATTGTCGCCGGCATCGGGTGCGGTTTCACTAGGTCAACTGCTAATCCTGGTGCGGCGGAGGTCCGCCAGTTCCGGGAACTGCGCGATCGCCTGCTCGGCGGTGAGGTCCGGCTTGCGCGGTCCACGCAGGGTGGACAGCAGCACCGGCAGCGTTGCTCCGCGCGACGGCGGCGCGGCCAGCGTGTAGACCTCGTACACCGCGTTGCCGACGACCGGGTCGCTCAAGGCCGTGCGGGACATGCGGTCGGCGAACTTGGCCTGTCCCTTGCTGACCTTGACGTCACGATTCGCCTTGGTGCCGGGGAATCCGCGGTCCTGGCCGCTCGCCGTGGACCACGCGAAGTCGGCGGCCTGGGCGATGGCGGTCTGCGCGTTGCGGGAGGTGCCCGGCTTGATGCCGCCGTTGGCCTCCAGCGCGCCGCGCAGGGCCACGGCACCGAGCGCCGCGACGGACATGCCGTGCGCGTACACCGGGTTCAGCGCCGTAGCGGCGTCGCCGATGACGACAAAGCCTTCCGGCACCGGCAACTTGTCGTAGAAGCGGCGGCGGTTGGCCGTGCCGCGGTACGGCTTGACCTCGCCGAGCGGGCTCATGCCGGAGATCATCTCGGCGATGATCGGGTGCCGCTGCGACTCGGCGAACTTGAAGAAGCCCTCCTCGTCGGCCGGCGGCTCACCGCCGCGGGTGCCGGTCATGGTGCAGATCCACAGGCCGTTCTCGATGGGGAACAGCGTCGCCCCGGCGCCCGGCTGGCCGGTGCCGGCCTGCGGCTGGATCAGGATCACCGGGATCTCCGAGCCGCCGGCCGGGGCCCGGAACAGCAGCGTGGAGTACGACAGACCCGAGTCGACGGTCTCCTCGTCGACGGCCGGAAGGCCAAGCGAAACAAGGAACTTCGGCGACTGCGAGCGGCGACCCGTTGCGTCCACGACGAAGTCGGCGTCGATGGTCTCGGACGGGGCGTCGCCGCGCTGGATTCGCACGCCGGTGATCCGAGAGGCGTCACCGACCAGACCCTTGACCTGGGTGCCCTCCAGCACGCTGATCTGGGTGTTGCGCAACGTCTGCTGGCGGACGATGTGGTCCATCAGCTCGCGGCTGCACACGATGGAGTAGGCCGGGCTCGGGCCACGGCGGTGCCAGCCGACCGACGACAGCGTGAGCGAGCCGCCGGGCAGCTCGCGGCGGTGCGCGCCGGCCGCCTGCAGCAGCTTGCTGGTGCCGGGCAGCAGCTGATCCATGGCCTGCGCGCCGCCGCCCATGAACATGTGCGAGTGGTAGCCCTGCGGAAGTCCCTTGCGGGGCAATGGGGTCTCGGGGAACGTGTCGCCCTCGACGACGGTGATCGCGTCGGCGTGCCCGACCAGCGCGGCGGCGGCCAGCATGCCGGCCATGCCACCGCCGAGAACAACGGCGTGCGAGTTGCTCATGCCGTGACCCCCGCGTCGGCCAGGTACTGGCGCATCCGCTGCTCGGCCAGGTCCGGGTCCGGGAACAGGTCGAAGGCGTCGGCCAGCTGGTAGGCCTTGGCCAGGTGGGCCGGCGAGCGGTCGTTCTGCTCGCTCCAGATCATCCTGAAGTGGTCCTGGTGGCCGGAGAGCCAGGCCAGGAAGGTGAAGCCCGTCTTGTAGAAGCGGATGTCCATGCCGGTGCCCTCGAAGAGGTGGAAGGACATCTGCACGGTCGGGCCGAGCAGCTCGGTGAAGGCGGCGGTGTCGCCGTCGTCCAGCTTGCGCACGGCCGCGGCGGCCAGCGGCGCCAGCGGGTCGAGAATGCCCAGCAGCGCGTGGCTGTGGTGGGTGCCGTCGCCGGCGATCAGCGTGGGGTAGCTCATGTCGTCGCCGGTGTAGCACTTGACACCCTCGGGCAGCCGGCGTCGCATGTCGATCTCGCGGTCGAGCGCCTGCGGCAGCACCTTCACGCCGTCGATCTTGTCCTTGTTCTCGGCCACCACGACGAGGAAGTTCTCCAGCGCCGTGTCGGGGTCGGCACTGCCCCAGTAGCCGGCCAGGCCCGGGTCCATCATCTCGCGAACCCAGTGCAGCACCACGGGCTTGCTGGCCTGCTTGATCAGCTGGCGGTAGACCTGGGCGTAGTCGTCCGGGCCGGTCGCGGCCGCGGCGAGCTGCCGGC
>NZ_KK037166.1:8651858-8655156 GCF_000568255.1 Kutzneria sp. 744 | reverse complement strand
GTCCAGATGGCCGCGGACAGCCGGCCGCCGACGGCCTTGGCCTCCGCGCCGGACCGGGTGATCAGCTCGCTGGCCAGCGGCCAGTCCAGGCCCATGCCGCGCTGCGAGGTGTCCTGCGCCTCGGTCACGGCCAGGCCGTGCGACCACAGGTGCCGGCGGAAGGCCATGGTGGCGTCCCAGTCCAGCGTGGCCGGGCCGTACTGCGCGTTGGGCGCGGTCGGGTCGGCCACGACGTGGGCGGCCGAGAACAGCGTGCGGCTGCGCAGCGCGGGGCCGCCGGGAGCAAAGGGGGAAGGCGTCTTCTTGGGCTCGAAGGCAATCAGGTTGCCTTCCGCGTCAGGGAGTTCGATCACAGCAGTCGCTCCGATGGGTCGGTCATGACTTCGCCGGCCCCTATTCCCTCACCGCACAACGACCTCCGGCCACCCCTGCGAGGCAGGAGTGGCCGGAGGCTCGTACAACTGGGGAAATCACTCGGGAACGGCGGCGTCCAGGGGCCGGCCGCGCAGTCGGAACCAGGTGGGAACCAGCGTGGCCAGCAGTGCGACCACGGCGGCGTAGGCGACGACCGCGAAGAACATCCACAGTGGACCGGTCGGGATCGGGCTGCCGGTTCGCCCGAGGCTGAAGGGAATCAGCGTGGACGGGGTGACGATGACACCGAGGATGATGCCGATCACGGCGATCAGCGCGCCCTCGTAGCCCATCATGGCCATGATCTGGCCGCGGGTGGAGCCGGTCAGCCGCTGCAGGCCGAACTCCTTGCGGCGGCGGGTGGTGGACAGGGCCAGGTTGTTGACGATGGTGATGGTGGTGTAGCCGGCGATCATCGCGACGATCAGGTAGCTGACCAGCGCCTGCGACTGGAGGTGGCCGGCGTAGGCGGTGGCCAGGGTGCTGCGGTCCGAGATGGTGCTGCCGGGCAGCGTGGTGGACAGGCCCGCGAGTGCGGTGCGGAGCTGGTCGACGCTCGCGCCGGGGGTGGCGCGAACCAGGATCTGGATGGGCAGGCCGGGCAGGGTGTGCGCGGCGAGCAGGTCGGCCGGCAGCAGGATCTTGTCGAAGCTGGGCTTGGTCGGGAAGGTGGCCACCAGCTTGACGTCGGCCGTGCCGCGGTCGCCCAGCCGCAGGGTGATGGAGTCACCCAGCTTCGCGCCGAGCTTCTTGGCGTAGTTGTCGGTCAGGGCAACGGTGTTGCCGGTCAGGTTGTTGAGGTCGCCGGTTGTGGTGGAGGAGACACCGATCTTCGACGCGGCGTCGGCCGTCACGCCCTGGATCGGCCAGCCGTCGAGGTCCTTGCCGCCCAACGGGTCGACGGGCTTCTCGATGAAACCGGTGCTGGCCACGAACTCCGAGGCGGCGTCCACGTTGGGCAGTTGCCGGACCTTGGCCAGCACGTCCGGGGTGAAGCCGGTGGCCCCGGACTGGAGGACGAGGTCGGCGTGCAGGTCGTCGGTGTAGGCGGCGGTGCTGACGTCCTGCTCGGTGGTGACCAGGTACAGGTTGGCGGTGGCGATGGCGGTCAGCAGCATCACCGGGGTGATCACCGCCGCCATCCTGGTGGCACGCTGACGGGCGTTGAGCGAGCCCAGGTAGCCGGCCAGGCCGGCGAACGGCCGCAGCAGCGGGCCGATGATCGCGGTCATCAGCTTGGCGATGGCCGGGCCGAGCAGGCCGAGGCCGACGGCCAGGCAGATCGAGATCAGCGCCGCCGGGGTGGCGGTCAGCGGACCGGTGACGGCGGTGAGCGTGACGAAGGACATCAGGGCGGCGATGGCGATGAACACCCAGGCCAGGATGACCCGGCCCCAGCCGAGACGTACCGGCTGGCTCTCCGCCTCCTGCAGCGCGGCGGTCGGCTTGGTGACGGCGGCCCGGCGGCCGGCGATGCGGGCGGCGCCGATGCTGGTCAGCAGCGCGATCACCATGGCCGCGACGATCGGGACCGGGCCGAGGTGGAACACGATGCCGTCCGGCGCGATGCCGCTGGACACGATCTTGTTGTACAGCCACTCGCTGGCGAAGTACGACGGCACGATGGCCACGATGGAGGCGATCAGCGACAGCGTGATCGTCTCACCGCGGATCATGCGGCGCAGCTGCTTGGGCGTGGTGCCGATGGCCCGCAGCAGAGCCATTTCCCGGCCGCGCTGCTGGTAGGCCAGCGCGAGCGTGGACGAGGCGCCGAACAGGCCGGCCATGATCGCCAGCAGGGTGAACACCGCGGAGGTGACCGTGAGGTCGGTGACCTTGAGGGTGTCCGGGAACTCGGCGTAGCCCCGCTGGTCGCCGGTGAGGACGATGGCGCTCGCGCCGGCGGCGGTGGTCAGCTTGGCGCTGAGCGCGGTGACGTCCTGGCCGGCGGCCGGGATGACGCCGATCGCGTTCACGGTGCCGGGCTCGGTGTTGTACTTCTGCGTGTCGGGATCGCTGAAGAAGATCGCCGCCTGCGAGACCGGGCCGGAGGCCGCGGCGATGCCGCTGACGGTGAAGCTCTGCGTGGCGCCGTGCACAAGAACGTCGACCGTCTGTCCAACTTGGACACCCGCCACCGCGGCGGACTCCGAGTCGATGACGATCTGGCCGGCCTTGGTCGGCTGGCTGCCGGAGGTCAGCGCGTACGGTGCGAGTTCGGCCGAGGACCAGCCGTGGCCGAGGGAGGTCGTGTCGGTCTCGACCCGAGAACCGTGGCCCTTGAACAGCTGTCCGCTCGACGTGACGGGCTTGCCGCCGGAGAGCACGACCGCCGGGAAGGCGACGTCGGTGATGGCCTTCTCGACGCCCGGCGTCTTGCTCACGGCGTCGACCACGGACTGGCTGACCCGGATCTGCTCGGCCAGCGTGTACGGGGTGGCCCCGCCGGGCAGGTTGTAGTTGGAGTTGCCGGCCACGATGATCGGGGCGGCGGCCAGCCGCTGCGGCGGCACGGCGTGCTGTGCGGAGGTCTGGACCAGGCCGCCGGCGGCCATCAGCAGGCCGGCGCAGAAGAACATGGCGATGAAGGTCGCGACGAAACCGCCCCAGCGGTACCGCAGCGAGCGCATGGCAAGGGTGAACATCACTTGCTCCCGGCGGCGACGGTGTTGCGGCGGGCGGCGACGAAGTTGCCGAGCTGGGTCATGCGCTCGGCCACCGACTCCGGGGTGGGCTGGTGCAGCTCGCCGGCCAGCTGGCCGTCGGCCAGGAAGACCACGCTGTCGGCGTGCGAGGCGGCCACCGGGTCGTGCGTGACCATGACGATGGTCTGGCCGGTGGTGCGGACGCTGCGGCCCAGCAGGGTCAGGACGTCGCGGGCGGG
>NZ_KK037166.1:8638234-8651758 GCF_000568255.1 Kutzneria sp. 744 | reverse complement strand
GGGCGCCGGTCGGCTCGTCGGCGAAGATCACCGCGGGGCCGGTGACCAGGGCACGGGCGATGGCGACGCGCTGCTGCTGGCCGCCGGAGAGCTGAGCCGGGCGGTGGTGGCGGCGCTCGGCCAGGCCGACCTGCTCGATGATCCGGTTGACCTCGGCCTTGATCGGCTTGCGGCCGGCCAGCTGGAGCGGCAGCGTGACGTTCTGGTAGACGGTCAGCGCCGGCAGCAGGTTGAAGGACTGGAAGATGAAGCCGATGCGGTCGCGGCGCAGCATCGTCAGCTTCGCCTCGGACAGGCCGTCGATCTTCTGGCCGGCCAGCGTGACCGAGCCGGAGGTCGGGGTGTCCAGGCCGGCCGCGCAGTGCAGCAGCGTGGACTTGCCGGAGCCCGAGGGCCCCATCACGGCGGTGAACGTGCCCTGGCGGAAGCCGATGGTGACGCCGCCGAGCGCGACGACCTCGTTGTCCCCCTTGCCATAGACCTTGCGGACCTGGTCGAGCTGGACCGTGGTTCCCGTGTTGAGCTGCGTGGTTGTCACTTCAGACTCCTGATGTGGGATCGGCACTTCGGATCTGCGTTGGACTGAACTATACATACGTTTGATTCATACGTCTAGGACGTACGTTTAAATGTACTTCTACCTGCTGTTTTGTCCCCGATGGCACCGCATCGAGGGCCCCTAGGTGATCGTCACAGCACCGTGAGTGACCCACCCGGGGCACAAGTCGAGGGCCCTCCCCCGAGGGAGGACGAGAGTGAAAAAGGCAAGGATCCAGCGCTCCGCCGCGCGTGGCAGCTACGCGGCGGACCATGGGCGTGCGACGTCAACGCCTTGCGGCGTCGGGAAAGAAGCTGAGGATTCTCAGATCGAGGGCCGGCGGATCATCACGCGGCGGCGGCTCGAGAACGTGCATGCCCTGCTCGACTCCGCGGACGAACAGGGCCAGTCCGGACGCGACCCCGCTGACGGGGTCGCGGCGCCCGGGTCAACCGAACATCAGTTGCTGGCACTGCCGACCGTGACGGTCTCGTCCTTCGCCGTGAAGCTGCGCGCGATGATGCCCAGCGCCTCGGTGATGTCGTCACCGTTCAACGCGGTGGTGGGATCGATCAGCCACTGGGCCATGATCCCGGTCAGCAGCGCCTGGTTGAACGCGCCGACCAGCGACGCCTGCCGCCCGTCCACCTCGGGGTCGATGTTGTTGAAGAGCATGCCCAGTCCCGGCCAACCCTCGGCGTTGCCGGCGGTCAGCACCTGGCGAACGTCCTCGGCGTGCTCGATCTGCGCCAGCACCTCGAACTGCGCGGTCCACAACTGCTTGTTGGCACCGAACATCTCGACGATGCGTCCCCAGATCGCCTCGTATCGTTCGCGCGGGCCCAGGTGGGCCACCTCGGCCTCGATCAGAGTCTTCGCAAGCTGTTCACCCCACTCCCGAACCGACTGGATGAGTGCCTGGTTCAGCAGGGCCTCTTTGGACCCGTAGTGGTAGCCGATCGACGCCAGATTGGCGCCGGAGGCGGCCACGATGTCACGCGCAGTCGTTCTGGCGTAACCCTTCTCGACGAGGCAGCGCTTGGCGCCGGCCAGCAGGTCTTCTCGATGTCCCATGCACTCATTCTACCACCTGTCCTATACAAATGTCCTAGACAGAAGTCGAGTAGTTGCGTCATCCGGTCGTCGCCGTCGACGCCACGTGCAGGGACAGGCCCGCCGGGAGGTCCTTGCGGCCACCCACGTTGAGCTTCCGGTACACCTTGGTCAGGTGCTGTTCGACGGTGCTGGGCGTGATGTAGAGGCGGCGACCGATCTCGCGGTTGGTGTGCCCCAGGGTCGCCAGGGCGGCGACCCTCAGCTCGGCCGCGCTCAGCACCGAGCCGACGGCGTCGTCGCCCTCGTCCGGCGCCGCACTCGGTGTCTCCGCGACGTCGACGCTCCACCGGGACAACCGGTCCAGCAGTGGTGCGGCGTGACACGACCTCGCCTCCTGACTCGCCCGCAGCGCGGCGGACCGCGCCAGTTCCAGTTCGCCCAGCTCGTGGTGCGCCTGGGCCAGGTCGACCAGGCAGCGGGCCAGCTCCAGCCGGTCCCCGCTGACCTGAAGGTGGTCCAGCGCGGCATACAGCAGCCGCGGCCGTTCCGCCGGATCGCTGGTGGCCGCCAACACCCGCAGCGACACACCCCGGACCCGACCGGTCACGCCACCGGCCCACTCCAGCTGGGCGGTGACCAGTTCCTTGGCCGTCCACGGCCGGCCCAGCAGCACCTGCACCTCGGCCAGATCGCCGCGCCACATGGAGATCACCGGCATGTCCAGTCCGAGGCCGGCCACCAGCTCCCCGCACTCCTCGAAGTCGCTGAACGCGGCCAGCAGCCGGCCGGTGGCCAGGTAGTGGTGGCCACGGGCGTTCAGGTAGCGCGGGCCGAAGATCGTCTTGAACATGGCCTCCGGCACGATCAGCTGGGCCAGCGCCGCCGCCTGCTCGTGCCGGCCCATCGCGGTGTTGGCCAACATCAAGGTGGACAACGGATATCCGATGAGCACGCCCCAGTTCTGCGGGCTCATCAGCTCAAGCGCGGAGGCCGCCAGCTCGTCGGCCCGGATCGGATCCCCTTGGCGCAGCGCGATGTGCGCCCGCATGCTGGCCAGAACCGCTTGCCACATCGGGGCATTGCGCCGCTCCGCGTCGGCGAGCAGGCGGTCGTTGGCCGCCGCCGCCTCGTCCACCCGGTCCGCGCCCATCAGCACCGACAGCGCCGTCGCCAGCATCTCCAGCGTGGAGTCGCCGAGCGCGCAGCTGGCCAGCACGTGCAGCGCGTTGTTGACCAGTTCCTCGCCGCCGCCGTGCTGCATCATCGACGTCAACGTGACCCGGGCCCGTGTCCACGGGTTGTTGGTGGCCTCCTGCGGCAGCGCCACCGGAGCCGTGCCGTAGACGAACTGGTAGGCCAGGCCGAGTTCCGCCGCGATCTGGGCGTCGGCCTCCGTCAGCGACTCCAGCACGGGGCCCAGCTGCGCGGTCGCGTCGTCCAGCTTTCCCTGCCACAGCAGGTATCTGATGAACGTGACGAGATCGCGGCCGGTCAGCGTGCCGTCCACCAGCGAGTCGTGGAGGGGCGCGAGCCGGCGCGAGGCGGCCAGCGGGTTGACCCTCCACTCCGCCCTCGCCAGCGCCGCGGTGATGAGGATGCGCTCCTTGGCGTCGGTGCTGGCCCGCAAAGCCAGGCTCAGGCAACGGATCGCCGTGTCCACGTCGTCATCGACCAGCGACTGGTCCGCCGCGTCGCGCAGGATCCGGATCGCCCACTGGGCGCTCGCGTCGTCCGCGCCGAGCACGTGTCGGGCGACCGTGATCGGCGAAGCCCCGTTCCAGTAAAGGAGTTCCGCCGCGTCCCGATGCATCGTCACGCGTTCGGCCGGGCTCAGGCTGTCCAACAGCGCCGCGTGCACGGCCGGCCGCTTGAGCTCCGCCGGGCTGAACTGACCTGAGCGGGCCATGCCGTCCAGGTGCTGCTCGACCAAGCCGCCGTCCATGCCGATCAGCGGGCCCACCATCGCCGGCGTGGCCTGGTCGCCCAGGATCGCCATGCCACGGGCCACTTCCAGGAAACTCGGCTCGCAGCGGTGCAGGCAGGCCAGGATCGCCCGGCCGAACGCGGCGCCGACGTACGGCTGGCCGACGCCGTGCGGCTGGTCCTCGATCAACGCCTTCACCAGCAGCGGCACGCCGCCGCTGACCGCGTGGATGCCATCGGCCAGCTCAAGCGCGCCGGGGCCGAGCCGCAGCTGCACCAGCTCGGCCACGCCGTGGGCCGACAACGGCTGAAGCGTTAGTTCGCGGTGCGGGCAGCCGGCCAGCTCGCCGTGAAACCAGGGCCGCGGCGTCCAGGGCTGCGCGCATTCGCTCAGCACCATCAGCACCGGGATCGTCCGCATCCGGCGGATCAGGTAGAGCAGGGCCTGCAGCGAGGCGTCGTCGGCGTACTGCACGTCGTCGACGAGCATCACCACCGGGCGGTCCTTGGCCAGCGTGGACACGATGGTGCACAGCTCCTGCGCCACGCGGGCGTCCGACGGGCGCATCGACGGGCCGCCGAACTGGCCCGGGTCGGCCGCCGGCAGGATCAGGCTGGCGGCGCGCGCGATCACCGACGGCGGCAGGGTGTCGCTGTGGAAAAGCTGGCCCAGCACGCCTCGTTGGAGCGCGCCCTCCGAGCGGGCCCCGGTGGCGCTGAGCAGCAGGGCGCGGGAGTCGACCACGTGGTCGCCGAAGGCGTGCAGCAGTTCGGTCTTGCCGCTGGCGAAGCGGCCGCCGACCAGGACCAGCTGGCCCCGGCCTTCGCCGCAGGCGGCGAAGGCGTCCTTGAGAAGTTCCCATTCGCCAGACCGATCGACAAGCTCCATAGTGCACTCACCCCACGTTCGCACTGCTCGCAAAGAAAACCCTCATCGAACGCGTCAAGCCCGACCGTAGAATGGCGATGGACCGACGTCAACTAGGGAAAACCGGGGTTAATCGCACCGCCTGCCCGTCCTCGCCGCGACAGCCTGCTCAACAACGTCAGCACGCCTGACGACCGTGTCAACTTAACAGCAGACCCCCTAGGAAAAGGCCAGTCTTGACCCCATTCCGGAATTGCCGCCACGGCGTCACGGAATGGTCACGAACCGGGATTTGAACGGGATATGAACGCCCTGCCCTAGCGTCGACGTCGGCTGAGGACCTTGGGGGTCAGGACTATGGCGATGAGCAACGTGGCGGCCGCGGGGGCCGTCCTCACGCTGCCGGCTCGGCGGACCGTCACCGACGGGGTGACGATCGTCGTGGCCAGCGGCGAACCGGTGGTGAGACTGGGCCTACGGGTGCTGTGCGGCGACTTCGACGTCGTCGGCGAGGCGTCGTGCGCGCGCGACGCCGTGCGGGAGGTGCTGTTGCACCGCCCCGACGTGCTGGTGCTCGATCTGGCCGACAGCGACACCGTGCTGACCGAGCTGAGGCGGTCCGCACGAGACGTCGCCGTGCTGGCGCTGACGTCGTCCGACGATGACGACTCGCTGCGGGCCGCCCTGCGCAGCGGCGTGCGCGGCTACCTGCACAAAGAGGCCGGCCGCGAGGAGATCGTGCGGGCCATCGCGGGCGTCGCCGCCGGCGAGATGATCTTCGGCCGGCTGGCCGCCGACCGGCTGCTGGGCCTGGTCGGCCGGCCCCTGAGCGTGGCCACGATGCCCTTCCCGGGGCTGACCGGCCGGGAGCGCGAGGTGCTCGACCTCGTCGCCGCCGGGCTGTCCAACCAGTTGATCGCCCGGCAGCTGAGGCTGTCGCCGAAGACCGTCAGCAACCACCTGTCGGCCATCTTCACCAAGCTGCAGACCGCGTCCCGGGCCGAGGCGATCGTGCTGGCCCGGGAGGCCGGATTGGGCACAATGCAGCGGTGATCCGCGCAGCCGAACCCGCTGACCTGCCCGCGCTGTACGACGTCTGCGTCCGCACCGCCGACGCGGGCGGCGACGCCCGGCATCTGTATCCCGACCAGGACCTGATGCCGACGATCTTCCTGGCGCCGTACGTGGCGCTGGACCCGTCGCTGGCGTTTGTCGTCGACGACGGGTCCCGCGCCGTGGGATACGTGGTCGGGACCGCCTCCACGGAGGAGTTGGTGCGGCGGTGGCGCTCCGAATGGCTGCCGGCGGTGATCGATCGGTACCCGGCGCCGACGTCATCGGAGACGCCCACGGATCAGATGCTGGGGCTGCTTCACCAGCCCGAACGCATGATCGTTCCCGAGCTGGCCGAGTACCCGGCGCATCTGCACATCGACCTGCTGCCGGAGTACCAGGGCAAGGGCCTCGGGCGGCAGTTGATATCCCGTTTCCTGGGGGCGTTGGCCGCGCGGGACGTGCCGGCGGTGCACCTGGGGATGGTGACTGCGAACGTCGGGGCACGGAAGTTCTACGACCGGCTCGGGTTCCACGTCATCGACGTGCCCGACGCCGGGGTGCTGACCTATCTGGGGCGGGCCACTTCCTGAGCATCCCGGTATTCGGCCCGGCCACTTCTCCCGGTCCATTCAGGACGGTTACCGGCCGCCAGATCGGATTGGTCGACACGATGTATTTCGACAGCGTGTTCATCCAGCCATTCCTCGAAAACGGGGATCGCCGGTTCCCCACGATGATCTGTGACCCCTGCCGGATCATCCAGGACGCCTGCGATCCGTCACCGTTCTACGAGCCGAACGTCATCCCGGTGCCCGAGCTGACTCGGGAGCGTCGACCCGTCCGAGTCGACCTGGTCGCTTGATGTGCCGGAGTCCGTCGACCGGGCCGGGATCGACACACTGGACGCCTCATCGGCCTATGGCGAACTGCGCTTCCCCGTGACCTTCTACGACCATAACCTCGTCGTGCTTCCGGAGGTGACTGAGGAGGCCGCCGCACAGATGGTCGACGACCTCGCTCGCCGCGGCGAGTTCGACTGGCTGCTCAAAGACGCGTCGACCTAACCGACCCTTCGCCGGGCGAAGCCGTCCAGCACAGACCGAGGAGCACCCACGGCCGCCTCGACCTCGGCGGGATCCAAAGCGCCGCAGTCGATGCCCCGCACCAGCGCGGCGCTCATGGCCTGCGCGGTGGCGGGCTCGTCAAGGAAGGTGCCGGCGGTCTTGGCCAGGTAGGCGTTGAGCCGAGTGGCGGCCTGCGGAAAAGCATTGCGGTAGAAGGAGAAGGTCGCCAGGTAGCGGGTGGGGAGCTGGTGGGGGTGCAGGTCCCAGCCCTGGTAGAAGGCGTGCTCCAGGGAGCGGGTGACCAGGCGGGTGTGCAGGCGCCAACCGGCGTGTACGGCGTCGGAGTCGCCGACCGGCAGGATGTTGGTGGAGCCGTCGGAGACGGTGACGCCGGTGCCGGCGGCGGCCAGCAGCATGATGTTCTTGGCATGGTCGGCCACGGGGTGAGCCATGGACTGATGGGCAGCGGTGACGCCGCAAGCGGCGCTGTAGTCGTAAGTGCCGTAATGCAAAGCGGTGCAACGGCCGTCGGAGGCGTGGATCATCCGGGCGACGGTGGCGGCGCCGTCCGGGCCGAGCACGGCCTGGGTGGTCTCGATCTGGAGCTCGAAACGGAGCTCGCCGGGAAGGCGCTCCAACTGCGCGCAGAGCCAGACCATGGACTCGACCTGCTCGACGGACGTCACCTTGGGCAGGGTGATGACGAAGTTGGGCGGCAACGGGTTCAGGTGGTCGAGCAGCAGGGACAGCGTGCGGACGCCACGGCGGCGGACGGCGGGCTCGAAGCCCTTGATGCGGACGCCGGAGAACGGGGTGGCGGCGGCCGCCAGGACTGCGGCCACCTCAACGACATGACGGTCCTCGGTGGCATCGTCCGGGGCGCCGTAGCCGTCCTCGAAATCGATGCGCAGATCCTCGATGGGCTCGGTCGACAGCTTGGCCCGGACGCGGTCGTAGAGACCGACGGCGTCCACGCCGGTGGCACCGGTGAATGCCCCCGCGTCGGAGGCGAACGCGTCCAGGCTGGCCAGGGCGCGCTCACCCCACGACCGGGCCAGGTCGGGCACGACCTGGTCCGCCGGCACGTACACGGTGTGCACGGGCTGGCGGACGCCGGTCGAGCCCGGGAACAGCCTGTCCCGCAAGGCATCCACGTCGGACAGTTGGCTGTCCAGTTCGGACACCAGCTTGTCGAGGTCCATCAGTCGATCTTGGCGTAGGCCGGCAGTGTCAGGAAGTCCACGAAGTCGTCGTCCAGGGCGACCTGCTCGAACAGCTCGGCCGCCTCGTCGAGGTGGTCGCCGGACAGCTCGGCCTTGACCTCGGACAGGACCTGGCGGACGAGGTCGGCGGTGACGACCTGGCCGTCGGACAGCACGGTGCCGTTGTGAACCCACTGCCACAGCTGGGATCGGGAGATCTCGGCGGTGGCGGCGTCCTCCATCAGGTTGTGGATGGCCGCCGCGCCGTTGCCGGAAAGCCAGGACTGGATGTACCGCACGCCGACGTCCACAGCGGACCGAACGCCGGCGAAGGTGGCCTCGCCGGGGGTGGACTTGACGTCCAACAGCTGGTCGGCCGTGACTCGAACCTCGGGCCGCAGCTTGTTCAACTGGTTGGGGCGCTTGCCCAGCACCTCGTCGAAAACCTCCTGGCACACGGAAACCAGGCCGGGGTGCGCCACCCAGGAGCCGTCGAAGCCGTCGTTGGCCTCGCGGGTCTTGTCGGCGCGAACCTTCTCCAACGCGGCCGCGGTGACGTCGGGATCGCGCCGGTTGGGGATGAACGCGGCCATGCCGCCCATGGCGAAAGCGCCGCGCTTGTGGCACGTGCGCACGAGAAGCTCGGTGTAGGCCCGCATGAACGGCGCGGTCATGGTGACGGTGTTGCGGTCCGGCAGCACGAACTCCTCGCCGGCGTCGCGGAAGGTCTTGATCAGGCTGAACAGGTAGTCCCAGCGGCCGGCGTTGAGGCCCGAGGCGTGGTCGCGCAGCTCGTAGAGGATCTCCTCCATCTCGAACGCGGCCGGCACGGTCTCGATCAGCACGGTGGCCCGGATGGTGCCGTGCGGAACGTCCAAAGCGGACTGTGCGTGGGTGAAGACGTCGTTCCACAGCCGCGCTTCGAGGTGGCTTTCCATCTTCGGCAGATAGAAGTACGGCCCGCTGCCCCGGGCCAGCAGCTCGCGGACGTTGTGGAAGAAGTACAGGCCGAAGTCGACCAGGGCGCCGACCGCGGGACGGCCGTCGACGTCGATGTGACGCTCGTCGAGGTGCCAGCCCCTGGGGCGCATGACGATGGTCGCGGGCCGGACGTCCGAACGCAGCGCGTAGTGCTTGCCCTCGGGCGAGGTGTGCACGATGGTGCCGCGCACGGCGTCGTACAGGTTCTCCTGACCGGAGACCACGTTGTGCCAGTGCGGCGTGTTGGCGTCCTCCAGGTCCGCCAGCCACACCTTGGCCCCGGAGTTCAGCGCGTTGATCGCCATCTTGCGCTCGGTCGGCCCGGTGATCTCCACCCGCCGGTCCCGCAGCGCGGGCGGAGCCTCGGCCACCTGCCACTGCGCGTCACGGATGTGCGCGGTCTCGGGCAGGAAGTCCAGCTTCCGGCCACGCCTGGCGGCACGCGCGGCGATGAGCTCGTCGCGACGCGGGGCGAACGTCCGGTTGAGGTCGGTGATGAAATCCACCGCCTCCGGGGTCAGGATCTCAGGCACTGTTTTCCTCATCGTGGAGTTTTTCTTCCAGAACCGTCGGCAGCCACGCTACCCTTGGGGTCCAGCCAAGTACAGGGAGACCCTGATCGCATGACGAACAACGGTGGGGTGCAGTCGGTCGAACGCACCTTCGAGCTGCTGGAGCTGATGGCCGAGGCCGGCGGCGAGGTCGCGCTCAGCCAGCTCGCGGCCAGCTCGGGGCTGCCGCTGCCGACGATCCACCGGATCATGCGCACCCTGGTCGGCGGCGGTTACGTGCGGCAGCAGCCGTCCCGCCGGTATGCCCTGGGCCCGCGGCTCATCCGGCTCGGCGAGACCGCCAGCCGCACCCTCGGCGCGTGGGCGCGGCCCTACCTGGCCGAGCTCACCGAGGTCACGGGCGAGACGTCGAACATGGCCGTGCTCGACGGCGACCAGGTCGTGTACGTGGCGCAGGCCCCGTCCCGGCACTCCATGCGCATGTTCACCGAGGTCGGGCGGCGGGTCGACGTGCACTGCACGGCCGTGGGCAAGGCCATCCTGGCCCAGCTGCCGGAGGACGCCGTGGACCAGGTGCTCGCCCGCGCCAAGATGAACCCGCAGACCGAGCGGTCGATCACCACCGTGGACGCGATGCGCACCGAGCTGTCGGTCATCCGCGACCAGGGCTACGCCGTGGACGACGGTGAGCAGGAGATCGGCGTGCGGTGCCTGGCCGTGGCCGTGCCGGGCTCGCCGTCCAACGCGGCGATCTCGATCAGCGGGCCCGAGACCCGGATGGGCATGATCGCCGTGGACGAGGTCGTGCCGCTGCTGACCAAGGCGGCCAAGGTGCTGGCGCGGGAGATGGACGCCACCAGGGGATAGTTCGCTCCGTGCGGCGGATACTGGGCCGGTGCCCCAGCCCGGTCAGTCCGCCCTGATCATCCCCGTGCCCACCGCAGCTCCCCTGCTGGCCCACGTCGCCGCCCGGTTCCCGGACGTGGTCCGGCCGGGCGACACCGGCCACGTGACCATGCTCTACCCCTTCACCTCGGCCACCCTGGAGAAGCTGGCCGAGGTCGCGGGCGAGCTGGCGCCGATGGACGTGGTGCTGGACCGGGTGGTACGAGAACCGGGTTTCGTGGCGCTGACCTCTTCCGCGCTGGCGCCGCTCACCGCCCAGGTGCGCCGCCACTGGCCGGCGGTCGTGCCGTACGGCGGCCGCTTCGGCCCGTCGCCGGAGGCTCATCTGACGCTGGCAATGGGCGTATCCGATGCGGATGCCGCCACCATCGCCGCCTTGGCCGCGCCCGTGCCGGCGAGGCTCGATCAGCTCTGGGTCCTGCGGTACGAGGACACCTGGCAGGTCACGGGCCGCTTCCCGTTCGGCGCCTGACCCCTTTCCGCCACATGCGCTTCCCACTTGCGCCCTGGCGCCACAGAGGAAGCGCATGTGACGCCCGGCCGCTGCGCTCCCACCTCCACTTTTCTGCCACATGTGGCGCACATTCGACTCTCGGTGCGGAATGCGGTCCACATGTGGCGGAAAAGAGGGGGGTGAAGCGGGGGGCGGAGCGGGGCGTGAAGCGCAGGTGAGTGGGGCGGGGGTCAGGAGGGGCGGGTTTCGGGGCGGTCGATGACGCGCAGCCAGGAGCCGTCGGGCTGGCGGCGGACGAGCTGGACGCGGCCGCCGGTGTTGTCGGAGGGCACGGTGGAGGTGAGGGCCAGGTCGTCGCCCTGGTAGATGGTGGGCAGGGCCTCCTCGACGGTGAAGGTGCCGCCGCGGGCGACGAGCTGGACCATGAGCTCACGGATGCCGGCGCGGCCGACGGTCTGGGAGCCGGGTGGGAAGGCGAGCACGGCGTCCTCCTCGTACAGGTTGGCCATGCCGTCTACGTCGCCGGCGTTGGCCAGCTCGACGAACAGGCGGGAGATGTCCTCGGGGGTCCTGGCAGTGGTTGTCATGGCTCAAGCCTGCGCGGCCCCGAGCGAGAAGTCCAAGAACTAGTTGAGCTGGCTACTAGAATCCATGGTTATGGAACTTCGCCAGCTGGAGTACTTCGTCGCGGTGGCCGAGGACAGCAACTTCACCCGGGCGGCGGAGCGTCTGCACGTGGCGCAGCCGGGCGTGAGCGCGCAGATCAAGCAGCTGGAACGGGAGCTGGGCCTGCCGCTGCTGGACCGCACGGGCCGCACGGTGACGCTGACCGAGGCGGGCGCGGCGGTGCTGCCTTTCGCCCGGGCGGCCCTGGGCGCCGTCGCCGGGTCGAAGCAGGTGGTCGATGAACTGAACGGACTGGTACGCGGCCGAGTCGCCATCGGCACGATCACGTCCTGCCCGGCGGTGGCCATCGCCGACATGATCGACGGATTCCACCGGGCGCACCCGGCCATCGAGATCACCCTGTCCCAGGACAACTCCGACCGGCTGGTGGACGCGGTCCGCGCGGGCGCGCTCGACCTCGCGGTGATCGCGCTGAGCTCGTCGACGTCCTATCCGGGCGTGGCGCTGAAGATCTTCGTGGACGAGCGGATGGTGGCGGTCGTCGGCGACGGGGATCCCTTTGAAGGCAAGGAATCACTGCCCATCAAGGCGTTCCGCGACCGTGAGCTGATCAGCATGCCGACCGGGACGGGCATTCGGTCCTGTGTGGACGAAGCGTGTGCGCTGGCCGGCTTCACGCCGCGAATCTCCTTCGAGGCCAACGATCCGACCATGGTCATACAGCTGGCTCGGCGCGGCCTCGGCGTCGCCTTCCTGCCGACGTCGATGGCCGCCGGGCCCGGACTCCACCCGATCGCCGTGGCCAGCCCGGCCCTGCGGGGCCAGTTGGCGTTGGCGTGGCGGGAGGACGGTCCGATCAGCCCGGCGGCCACCGCGTTGATCGATCACGGCATCGCCGCGCTCGTTTCCTAGCAGCTGACGAGGATCGAGGTCAGCGCCGAGCACGTGACGGTCGAGCTGTCGTTGGCGGCGTTGCCGTCGGTGGGCGTGCTCGCGGTCCGCGTGGCGGTCACCGGCATCGAGCCGGAGATCGTCAGCAGGCCGACGGTCAGCCGAAGCGACTTGCTGGCCGACGCGCCGTTGGCGAGGGCGCCGAACTGGCACGTCGCGGTGCGGGCGCCGGCGTTCACGGTGCAACCGGGGGCCGACGGCGAGACAAAACCGTTGGCGTAGCTAAACTTCACTGTCGCACCGCTGGCCGAACCCGGGCCCTTGTTGGTCACGGTCGCGGTGAACGTCACCTCGTGCACGAGCAGGCCGGCCGGGTTGGCCGTCAGCTTGACGGCGAGGTCGGCGCTGCGATTGCCGATGGCGACCATGTACGGCTGGCTGCTGTCCGGCGTCGGGATCACCGTGCTGACGGAGTTGGTGGCGGTGTTCAGCACGCTGACGCCGTTGCCGAAGAAGTTGCCCGCGTACAGGGAAGCGCCGTCTGGCGTCGCCGCGATGCCGCCGAGAACCCTGGTGGACACCGGGATCGTGTGCGTGACGGCGCCGTGGTCGAGCACCGCCACCGTGCCGTCCGCGCCGGTCACATACAGCAGGCCCTGGGCGTACACCAGCTGCTGCGGGCTGCCGGGAATCGCTGTGACCCCGGACTGCGCGCCGGTCGCGGTGGCGAACCGGGTCAGCGTGTTGTCGGTCTCGTCGACCACGGCCAGCTCACTGCCGTCCGGGGAGACGGCGAGCGCGCTCGGGTGCGGCGTGGCGATCGTCGAGGACTGCGTGTTGGTTGCGGTGTCGATCTTGTAAACGGTGCCGGCGTTGGTGCTGGCCACGTAGACCGCCCTGCCGTCCGGCGTGATCACCGCGACGCCGGAGGCGACCGAGCCGACCTGGACCGTCGCGGACACCGTGTTGGTGGCCGTGTCGATCACGTCGAGCTGGTTGGTGCCGTCGTTGCTGACGTACACGTGCCTGCCGTCCGGCGCGCTCGTGACGAAGTTCGGGGCGCCCGCGACCGGGATGGTCGCGGTGACGGCGTTGGTGGCGGAGTCGATCACCGAGACCGCTTCGCTGCCGTGGTCGGCGACGTAGACGCGGCTGCCGTCGGGCAGCACCGCCAGGCCGTGCGGGGTCGTGCCGACGGGCACGGTCGCCGTGATGGCGTTGGTGGCCGTGTCGATCACGTACACCTGGTTCTGACGGCTGTCAGTGACATAGGCGTTGTAGCCGCCCGCGCCGGCGGCCGCGGCCGGTGCGGCCAGGCCCAGGCCCGCGAGAACCACCGCGGTTCCCCCCGCGACGAGTCTTCGGATCCCCTTGCCCGCACCACTCATCTGTTCGCTCCCGTCGACGTCGACGGCCGGCGGCCCTCCGCCAGCACATCGGGATTAG
>NZ_KK037166.1:8629131-8638134 GCF_000568255.1 Kutzneria sp. 744 | reverse complement strand
CGGGGAGGTCCGGACTCGTCGAGGCGTACGTGACCGGGCACCTCGATATCGACGGCGACTTCGCCGCCGGGCTCCGCCATTGCCGCGAACTCGTCGCCCACGTCCACGCCCAGGGTCCGCCAGGTCCCGCTCACTGGCCCCGGCTGATCGGCCTGATCGCCCGCACCGGCGTCGGCGGCCGGCGCCCGCCCGTCGAGACCGATCGCCCCACAGTGGACTTCCCCGCGTCCATTTTGGACGACACCTTGGCTCGTTCCTGCGGCTACTGGACTTCTGACGGTCCCGAGTACCACCTGTCCGACGCCCAGCAGGACAAGCTCGATCTCGTGTGCCAGAAGCTGGCTCTGACCAAGGGAATGCGCCTGCTCGACGTCGGCTGCGGCTGGGGATCCCTCGTGCTGCACGCCGCCGAGCACTACGGCGTCACCGCCACCGGCATCACCGTCTCCCCCACCCAGTGCGACTTCGTCCGCGCCGCAGCCGCCGAGCGAGGCCTGTCCTCCTCCGTCACCGTGCAGCGCATCGCCCCTCGCGACATCACCGACGGTCCCTTCGACGCCGTCGCCTCGATCGAGACCGGCGAACACGTCAGCGACAAGGACTATCCCGCCTACTGCGCCACCCTGCACCGCCTCCTGCGCCCCGGCGGCCAGTTGCTCATGCAGCAGACCTCCGGCGGCGGCATGTTCACCGGCTCCTACATGACGCCCGCCATGGCCACCCGCCCCGTCGAGCGCACCCTCTCCCAGCTGCGCGACGCCGGCCTGGAGATCAAGGACGTCATGTCCATGCGGGAGCATTACGTCCGCACCATCGACGCCTGGCGCCACGCCCTCGACGCCAACTGGGACGACATCATCACCCGCACAGGCCCCACCCGCGCCCGCATCTGGCGCCTCCAGCTGGCCGACAACGCCCTCGCCTTCGCCGACGACAAGATGAGCGTCCACCAGATCCTCGCCGTCCGGCCATAGGTGAGGTCCATCTCGCCGAGCGGAGTGAAGTTGGCCGGGCGGAATGAAGCTGGCCGACAGCCGCGACCTGGCGGAACCGACAGATCAGAGAAACCAAGCAGAGCCGGCGACTCCGCTGTCGAGGACCGCCAGGCCCAGAAAGACCAGATCTGGCCGCCAACCCAGGCAAGCGAATCCTCCAGGCCCAGAGCAAGCGACCAGGGCCACAAGCTCACCTGCGCGCCCCCAGCAACGCGAGTCACGCTCTCGGGCGGGCGAGTCCCGTCCTCGGGCCCACCCACCTAAGCACCTGGCCAAAAGTCTTGTCCGTAACCTTCGGGTAGCCAGGGGCTGGTCCAGGGGGCGGCGGTGATCAGGTTCTGCTCGGTGGTCCGGTGGCGGAAGTAGGCGTGTGCTTGGCGGACGCGGCCGGCCATCGTGGTTGGCGCGGTGTTGGCGATGTGGTGTTTGAGGCCGGCCCAGACGCGTTCGACGGGGTTGTCCTGCGGGCTGTATTTGGCGCCCTCGATCAGGGTCAGGCGTGGGTGCTTGGCCAGCCAGCGGCGGGTGATTGCGCTGTGGTGGGTGCTGCCGTTGTCGCAGATGACCGCGACGACGGGTGCGTGGGGGTAGGCGTTGAGTAGCTGGTGCAGGAAGTAGCAGAACACGACGGAGACGTTCTTGACGGAGACGTGGTGGTGCCAGGCGCCGGTGGCGAGGTTGACCGCGCCGTGGAGGGTGCGGCGGATGTTGCTGCCGGGGGTCAGGATGTGGTGGCGCAGGCCGGTGGGCATCCAGCACGATCGGACGCGTGGTAGCAGGTCGAGGTGGGTTTCGTCTTCGGCCAGGACGATGGATCCGGTGGGGAGTGCGGCGACGCGGGCGGCGATGGCGGCGCAGGTGGTGTCGTGGTCGGGGTCGCCTTTGGCGATCAGGCGGGGGCGTCGCCAGCTGGCGTGTTCACGGAGGCGTCGGTAGAAGGTGCGCAGGCTCATCTCGGGGCGTCGGGCGGCGTGCCAGAGTCGTGCGGTGGTCCAGGCTTTCGGGGTTTGTAGCAGGGTGTGGATGCGTTGCCCGAGGGTGGGGCTGCCGAGGCGGGGGCGTCCGCTGCGGGCTCGGTCGGGTAGTCCGCTGATGCCTTCGTTGGTGTGTCGTGTGATCCAGCGGCGCACTGTGACTGGCTCGTAGTGCAGGAGTTGCGCGATCTCGGGCGTGCTCATTCCGGACGCGGACAGCATGACGATGACGATGCGGGTGGCGACTCGGCAGGGTCCGTGCAGCGCGGCGACCAGTTCGAGGTGTTGGGCGGGGGTTATGTCGGCGTAGACATGCGCGGGGCGCATACTGGTGGTGGCCTCGTCGGGTCGGTTGTGTGTGGTAACTCAATCCAACCCGACGGGGCTCTTCGCGTTCGCGGCAAGGTCAACTCATGGGGTTACAGACACAACTTCTGGCAACCTGCTTAGCGCAACCATGCTGAAAAATGCCCGAGGGCGGAACTCGCCCCGGCGCCCGAGAACGTGACTCGCGGGGGTTCGCCACCAACCGGCGAGTCCCGCGCTCAGACAGCCATCAACTCAACACATGCTTGCCCCAGAGCGGGACTCGCGGATCTGCCCGAAACCGTATTTCGGTGTGCCCGAGAGCGTGACTCGCGGAGGGAATCAGCTGGCTACCCCAGCAAGATCTCACCCAGTACCCGGCGGGCCTCCAGCGCGTCGGCGTCGGAACGGCCCTGGGTCTGGCGGCAGGTGACGAGGGCCTTCCACAGGGCCCAGCCCCGGCCCCGAAGCCAAGTCCCCTCGTCGACGGGCAGCCGGTCGCGGAAGGCCTCGCGGCTGGAACCGGTCAGCAGGGTCCAGGCGATGGCCAGGTCGCAAGAGGGGTCGCCGACGCCACAGGTGCCGAAGTCGATGACGGCCGCCAACTCACCGTCCCGCAACAGAAGATTGCCCGGGGCGAAGTCGCCGTGGAACCAGACGGAGACGCCGTCCCAAGAAGAGTCCAAAGCCGCAGCCCAGATCTGGCGGGCCGAGGCGACGTCGATGTGACCGGACAGAGCCGAAAGCGAGCGCTCCACCTGGGATTCGTAGGTGCGAAGGGTGGCACCGCGGAACCAGTTGTGCTTGCCCGGCGGAGGACCATCGACGGCGTCGACGGACTGGAGGGCGGCGAGGAACCCGGCAAGGTCAACACCCAAGCGAATGGGGTCGGAGACACCATCCACGCTGGCGGGAGAGCCAGGAAGCCAGCGGTAGACCGACCACGGGAAGGGGTAGTCGGAGCAGGGACGGCCCAAAGCCAACGGGACAGGAATGGGCAAAGGCAAGACAGAAGCAAGGACCGGCAGCCAACGGTGTTCCTTGGCGACGGCCAGGGCGTACTCGGCGGCGCTGGGCAGACGAACCACCATGGAGTCACCGAGGTGGAAGGTGAAGTTGTCCCAACCGCCGCGAGACACGGGCCGAACGGGCAGCCCGGCCCACTGCGGGAACTGCTCGGCGATCAACCGGCGCACCTGGGAGGTGTCGACGGTGATGCGCTGGGGCATCGGCCCGAGATCGGGTGTGCTGCTCACAGGCCATCGACTTCCGGTAGGAAAACGGACTGCCCGAAACCTACATTCACCCTGCCGGAGAGCGTGACTCGCGGGGGGTTCAGAGCCAGTGGACGGGGAGCGAGACGGGGCGGGGTTCGGCGGCGCCTTCCAAGACCACCACGTCCGACGGGTCGACGGCCAACCGCACGCCAGGGTAGCGGAAGGCTATGCGCTCCAAGGCAATGGTCAGCACCATGACCGCCAGCTGGGAGCCGGCGCAGAAGCGTTCGCCCACGCCGAAGGCCATGTGCCGGTTGTCGCGGCGGGCCGGGCAGAACTGCTCGGCGTCGACGAAACGAGCAGGGTCGCGGTTGGCGGGGCCGGTGGCGGCCAGCACGACCTCGCCCTTGCCGACGACGACGGAACCGATCGGCACATCCTCCAAGGCGCAGCGGGAACGCAGGGTGCCGCCGAGGGGCGAGAACCGCAGCAGCTCGTCGACCAGGCGCCGGACCTCCACCCGGGACGAGGGCCACGAAGAGAAGCCGGGACCGGCGGTCAACAAGGTCAACACCGCGTTGGCGATGCCGGCGACCAGGGTCTCGTAGCCGGTGGCCAACACGGTCGCGGCCAGCGGGGCCGGCACGGCGGCGGTCACGGTCAATGCCGTCAACAGGTCGGCCTGCGGCTCGGACACCCGACGCCGGGCCAGGCCCTCCAGGTAGTCGATCAAGGCGCACTGGGCGTCCTCGACCACCGAACCCGGAAACCTGTTCAACGACAACACGATGGACGACCACTCGGCGCAACGTGAGTAGTCCTCAGCAGGAACTCCCAGCCAGGAGCCGATGGCCCACATGGCCAACGGCGCGGCGTAGGAGCCGACCAGGTCGCCGGAAATCGCAGAAAGCAAGGAATCCGCCTCACCCGCAAGGGAATCCCGCAGCAACCGGCTGGGGCACATACGCATGGCGGCCAGGAGCTCGTCACGCAAAGACGTGTGCACGGGCGGATCGGTGGTGAACAGCAGCCCCGGCAGCAAACGCCCGGACCGGGTGGTCTCGCCACCGGAAGCCAGCGGCGCCTTGCCGAAACGGGCGTCGGACAGCACGAGGCGCACGTCGGCGTAACTGGTCGCGAGCCAGGCGGGATGACCGGTCGGCGTCAGAACCCGTTTCACGCCACCGACCACCCATGCTGACCCAGCCACCGACAGCCGTTGTCCACGGCCCGCCGGGCGTCCACCTCGACCAGCACCACGGGAACCCCGCAAGGTCCCAGCGGCAGCGGCTCGGTGAGCACCCGCCCGCCGAAGGCAACCGCTGCCGGCACCGTTGCCGACAAGCAGGTCACCACCAGCCGGGCGCTGCCGCCATGCCGAAGCCACCATCGGCACGCCGCGTGCACCACGGCCGTCAACACCCCATGAGCCCGTTGCTCCGGCACCACCAGAGCCCGCCCGACGACCGCGAAACGCCCGGGCGCCACCACGGACGGCACACCGGAGAAGTCGTCGTGCAGATCGCCGGAGTGCTCGGTGTTGGCGGTCAGCCGAAGGCTGCCGACGGGCCGGTCGTCCTCGGTGCACAGCAGCTGCACCGCGTCCTCGTCGTAGGAGTCCCACACCGGGACACCCAGTCCCGTGAGCGTGTCACGGTAGTGCTTGTCCCGCATCTCCATCACCTGAAGTCTCCGCGGCAGGCTGTTGGCGATGCGCACGTCCAGCGCCCGCCCTGGCCGGCCGTAGCGGCCGATCACGGGGTCGAGCCGGTCGAACGCACTCGTCGCGGCCGCGAACAGGTCGTGGTCGCGAGGCGCGATCACTTCACGTAGTCCGGCAGCACGCGCGGCGGCCAGGTGGCCACGGACAGGATGCCCAGCGCGTAGGCCTTGGAGACCAGCGCGGGACGGTTGGGGGCCTTGAGCTTCCGCAGCATGGCGCTCACGTGGTACTCGACGCCCTGCCGGCTCAGGTAGAGCTGCGAGGCCATCTGCACGGTGGAGACGCCGGCGGCGACGCCTTCGAGGATGCGCGCGTCCACGTCGGTCAGGACCTTGCTCTGGTCGACGACGACGCGGCCGGACTTGGCCGGGTTGCTGGGCGTGATGAGGATGAGGATGGAGGCGGCGACCCGGTTGTTGGCCCGCACGGCGACGGCGGTGAGGTTGCCGGCGACGACGGTGCCGTCGGGGCGCATCGCGACGACGTGCTCGGTGAAGCGGCCGCGCTTGCCCTCGGTCAGCTTGGCGAACTGGCGGCGCAGCCCGGCCCGCACGCCGGGGTGCAGCAGATCGGTGAACTCGCGGCCGGTGACCTCGGGCGCGGAGCGGTCAAGCAGGTGGAACAGGTCGGCGTTCGCCTCAAGGACCCGATATGCCGGATCGAGAGCGGCGATGCACACTCCGGAACGCTCGAAAAGCGATCGGAAAAGGTCGTCGGACTGGTCGGCGACCATTCGCCGGTCGGCGAGTTCGGTGACCACGCTCAGTGGCCGACTGTAGGACTCGGACACGAGGACCCCCGGTTGTGTTGGCGTTGACAACGAGGCGGATAAGCCGTTCTTCGAGTACGGAACGATCGTATGAAGGCCATGTCGACGACGTCTACGGCGTGGGCACTAGTGGGCACTAACACTGTGGTCGTGCTTCTCTGTTGGTTCGGTGGGGTGGCAGGGGTGCGGTAGGTGCGGTTCGGTCCCCCGCACCCGTCTGACAACGATGTCAGTCGGTATGTCCGTGCATGGCCGCCACCAGCCCGGCGCGGCCGGGCACGGCCAGCTTGCGGTACGAGTTGGTCAGGTGCTTCTCCACCGCCCGCGAGGAAACACCCAGCTCATCGGCTATTTCCCCGTTGGTTCGGCCGGCCGCGGCGAGCATCGCGACCTTGCGTTCGGTCTTGGTCAGCTCGGTCCTCGGGGTGGTGGTACGGGTGGGAGTAGTGGTCCGTACGGGTAGCCAGGGGGTGGACTCGACCGAACCGGCCTGCCTCAGGTGCGCGTCCCCCTCGGCGCCGCCCAGCCGCGCCCCGAGGGCGTGCCGCGCGCGGGCCAGCTCGAGTTGGTGGGCGCTGTTCTCCAACGTTGTAACCGAGTCCCGCAGGAGTTGTTCGCCCTTGTCGCCGGGGGTGATGGCCCCCCACACCCGCAGCGCCCGGCCCATCGCCATGGCCGAACCCCACTCGCGGGCCATCTCGTGCTCGGTGCGGACGAGCTCGACGGCCTCGCCCTGCTCGCCGAGCTGGTGGTGCAGGCCGGCGGCCCAGCTGCGCCACGGCACGACGGCGGGGTTGCGCCAGCCGATGCGCTCGGTGCGCCGGCCCAGGTCGTAGAGGTGGTTGAGGGCCTGCCCGAGCCGCCCGTCGCGGGCGGCGAGCCAGGCCCGGACCATGTGCAGCGGCCACAGGCTGGGCAGCGCCTCGCCGCGTTCGGTGCACTTGGCCAGCAGCCGTTCGGCCAGGTCGACGGCGTCGGTCTCGATGGCCACCATGGCCAGGGCCTTGGTCGGCGCCGAGACGGTGCGCAGCCAGTCGGCGTCGGCCAGGGAGAGCCCCTCGGCGGCCGCGGCGCGGGCCTGGGCCAGCAGGCGGGCGCGCATGAGGATCATGGACTGGTGGGTGGTGATGATCGCCTGCGGCACGACGGCGTTCTGCCGGCGGGCCTGGCTCAGGGCGAGGTCCAGCCACGGCCCGGCGACGTCGTCGGCGTCCCCGGCGACCAGTGTGGTGACCACCAGCGGCACGGCGGCGTGCGAATGGCTGGCCACCGCGGGCTCGTGCTCGACGATGCGGCGGGCCAGCGGCACGGCCTCGGCCGCCGGCAGGCTGCCGCTCAGCGTCCCGGAATGCACGAGAACGGCCGCCAGCTCGCGCTCGCCGCGGGTCTCCAGCGAGGGATGTTCGCCCAGCTCACGCAGCCTTTCCACGGCCATGGCCAGCCGGGCCGGGTTGTCGGCCTGGGTGCAGCGGAACCGGGCCTCCAGCGACAGCGCCAGCTCACGGTCGGTGCCGGTCAGCTTGTCCGGATCCCCCAGCTCGGCCGCGACCTGCGCGATCACGTCCAGCACGGGCGAGGAGGCGACGCCGAGCAAAGGCGGCGCGATTCGCGCCACGGCCAGCGCTCGTTCACGCGTCGAACTAAGTAAGGGAACGGCCTGGGAAATGTGCCGGACGGCGGCGGCCGGATCGAACCAGCATTCCGCGGTGGCCAGATCGACGAGCAGCATGGCGCGATCGGGTCCGTCCGATGAACAATCGAGCAAAGCGCGCCGCAAATAGCGGGTGGCCACTTCGGGAGCGCCACGTGACAACGCGGTGTCGGCGGCCGCTCGGAGCACCAGAATGGTCCAGTCGTCCTGATCCGCGCTGATCACCAGCAGGTGCGCGGCCACCTGCTCGGCCGGGTAGCCGCCGGCGTGCAGCAGGGCCGCGGACCGCCGGTGCAGGCGCTCGGCGTCGTCGGCCCGCATGAGCTGCTCGACGGCGTCCTGCACGGCCATGTGCAGGAACTTCGGCACGGGCGTGGTGCAGGCCAGCAGGCCCATCCGGTCCAGCACCCGGGCCGCCTCCACGCAGCCGATCGGGTCCAGCTCGGACAGCTGCCCCAGCAGCTCGGCGTCGGCCTGCTCCCCCAGCACGGCCATGGCCTTGACGAAGGACTGGATGCCGGCAGGCTGGCTGCTCAGGCACGAGGTGAGCCGCTCGCGCAGCTGCGACGGCAGCAGGGTGCGGGCGATCGGGGCGTCGGCGGCGATCGGCCGGTAGCCGGAGACGGCCATGCCCAGCAGCACCGACATGAGGAACATCGGGTTGCCGTCGGAGACCTCGTGACAGGCCTGGACGAAGTCCTCCTCGCCGGGCTCGCCGAACTCCTCGGCCACCATCAGCCGGGTGCTGGCCAGCGACAGCGGCCCGGGGCGCAGCGTGCGGCGGGCGCCGTCGGTCACGGCCCGCACCAGCGGCCGCTCCGAGAGCGGATCGCCTTCTCGCACCGTGACGACGACGGTCACGCGGACGCCGCCCAAGCGCTTGGCCAGATACCCCAGCCACCGCAGGGAGGGCTGGTCGGCCCACTGGAGATCGTCCACGACCAGCAGCACCGGCCGCTGCAGGCTGATGTTGGTGAGCAGCATGAGCAGGCCGTGCAGGACGGTGTGCCGGACGCCGCCGTCGGGCCGGCCGTCGTCCCACCGCAGGTGTTCCCACTCCTGCGTCTCGTCCGGGCCGTCGAGGTCGTCGAACACCAGGCGGGCCGGTTCGGCCCCGCCGTCCAGCCAGGCGTCGCGCTGACGCTGGTCGACGCCGGCCAGCACCGGTTCCAGCAGCTGGCGCACGAGACCGAAGGCGAAGTCCTGTTCCAGCAGGGCCCCGTTGGCGCGCATCACACGCGCCCCCTGCAGGCCGGCGAGGCTGGGCAAACCACCGAGCAGCGCGGTCTTGCCGATGCCGAGCGGGCCGGTGATCACCATCAGCGAGCCGTGGCCGTCGGCGGCCGCCTGCAACGCCTCGGCGACCAG
>NZ_KK037166.1:8627304-8628929 GCF_000568255.1 Kutzneria sp. 744 | reverse complement strand
CATCGGAGGCGATTGCCTTACGCGCCAACACTTTGCACAGCTCGATGTTGCGGCCGGCGGTGGCCAGGTGCCAGGCGGCGACGCCGGCCTGGGTCGGGTTCTCCGGCTCCGCGACCAGCGTGGCCGGGCCGTCCAGGCTGATCGGCATCGCGGCGTCGTCCTCGGCCAGCCAGTGCAGCGCCAGGAGCTGGTCGGTGGATTCCTCGTCCAGCCGATGACTGCGGTAGGCGGTGGCGGTGAGCCGTCGCACCAGCATTCCCGCGCCACGGGCGAAGAGTAGGTCGGCGGCGCGCACCCGCAGTGGCCCGATCTCCGGCCCGCCCTCGGAGACGATCACCTGACCCAGGTGCCGGTCGGCCGCCTCGGTGCTCTCCAGCAACTCGATCTCGCCCAGCTCCAGCAGAACCTTGGCGTGCGCCACCGGATCCCCGGTCTCCCGGGTGGCCCGGGACAGCAGCTTGGTCGCGGCCACGGTGTCGCCGGCCAGATTGTGCCAGGCGGCGGCGCGGCGCAGCACGTCCACCGCCCACGACTCGCCGATCGCCTTGGTGCCCAACAGGATCGCCGCGACGCCGGTGTCCTCGGCGGCGCTGAGATGCCCCAGCCGCGCTGCATGAACGTGCATCGATTCACGTTGGGCCACAGGCATTCCGGCCAGCAGCCGATCGGCCGAGACCCAGGCCGCCAGCAGCGGCCGCCCGCCGCTCGTGGTCAGGCCGGCGTTGTGCAGCATGGCCCGGGCCCGTGGCGCGGACCAGGAGTGCAGGCCGCCGACCGTGCACACCAGGTCGAAGTCGAGGATGCCGTTGCAGATGGCGATGGCCCGCAGCAGCAGCACCAGTTCGGCCGGCAGGCCGTCGATGGTGCGGGACACCAGGTCGCTGGTCGCCTCGGCGATGGCCTCGCGCAGCTGGGGAACGGCCTTGTCGTCGGGCAGGACCCGTTGCGCGCTCAGGCGTCCGAGCACGGCCCGCAGCACCGCCGGGTTGCCGCGGGTGGACTCGGCCGCCACCGCCGCGAATTTTTCGCTGACGCCGTCGGGAAATTCGCGGTCCAGCACCGCACGCACGGCCGCCGCGTCGAGCGGGGCCAGCCGCAGCTGGTGGGTGGCGGTGATGGCGGTCTCGGCCAGGTCGGCCCCGCTGCGCACGGTCAGCAGCAGCACCAGCCGGGTGCCGGTCATCCGCCGCGCAACACCTTGCAGCCAGCGCAACGATTCCGGGTCGGCCCACTGCGCGTCGTCCACGATCGCCAGCAGCGGCCGCTGCCGCGCCGGGGCGAGAAACTCCCGGATGAGCTGGCCCAGCGCCGCCGGCCCGGCCCCGTTGCGCAAGAGGTTCCACTGTGGACTGTCGGGCGGCAGCAGCGGGGCCATCAGCTGCGCCACCACACCCAGCGGCGTTCGGCCTCGCTGGGCGACCCGGTGGCGTGCACGACCTTCATGCCGACGTCGGCGGCCAGCGTGTCGGCGCAGGCCGCCAGGGCCGTGTGGCCGATGCCGGGCGGGCCTTTCACGGCGACCACCGCGGACCGCCCGTCGGCCGCCCCGGCCAACACCGCTCGCAGCAGGGCGACCTCGATCTGGCGATCGGCGAGCGTTGTCAGCAAAAGCCGGGGCGCGCGAC
>NZ_KK037166.1:8578972-8626271 GCF_000568255.1 Kutzneria sp. 744 | reverse complement strand
AGTAGCCGATGGCCGCTTCGGCGGAGCCGCGCCGGTTGGCGCGCGTGGCGGCGTCGCGCAGGACCGACGGCATCCACGGCTCGTCCACCGGCGTGAGCAGCAGGTGGCCGGCGACGACCTCGGCCGGCTCGCCCTCGTCGCTCAGCAGGCGCGCGGCCCGGGCCCGGGTGGCGTGCAGCTCCTCCTCGGAGATGCCGCCCAGGATGGTGGTTCGCACCTGATCGTGGACGAAGGCCTTGCGCTCCTCGTCGAGCACGTCGCAGCGGACCAGCAGGTGCAGCGCGGTGATCACGGAGCGGACCGGCACCCGGCACAGCGCCGCGATCAGATGCGGCTGCGCGGTGCCGACGAGCGCGGCGGCGCGGGCGACCTCGGTGACGTAGTCGGGCTGGTTGCCCAGCGCGGACACCACGGAGGCGGTCAGCACGTCCTGGCCCATCTCCTGCACCAGCCCGGCGCTCTGCGCGTCCGGCTGCACGCCGTTGCGCCGCAGCTCACCCAGCAGCCGGTACAACAGCAAAGGGTTTCCACCGCTGACGTCGTTGCAGCGCGCGGCGAACGCGGGCGCCGGCACCTCGTCCAGGCCGGCGGCGATGAGGTCGACGACGTCGTCGGTGCCCAGCGGGCGAACCTCGACGGCGGTGCAGCACTCGTGCGTGGCCAGCTGGTTGAGCAGCTCGCCGTCGTCGACGCCGGTGCGCTGCGCGACGACCACCAGCAGCCGCAGGTTGTCGGCGCGGCGCAGCAGGAAGTCCAGCCAGCGCAAGGTGGAGTTGTCGCACCAGTGGCCGTCGTCGACGATCAGCGCCAGCGGCTGCTCGCTCGACAGGCCGACCACGAGCCAGTAAAGACCGTGCAGCACGGCATATCCGCCGCTGGGCACATCTGCGTCGCCGGCCGGGGTCAGCGCCGAGCGGGCCCAGCGGGCCGCGCCCGTCACCATGTCCTGATCGATGCCGGCGAACAGCGCCCGCACGCCCGCGTAACCGGAACCGCTGCTCACCTCGGCGCATTCCGCTCGCAACACCCGCATGCCGCGGGCCGCGAAGCGCTGCTCGGCCGTGCGCAGCAGCTGCGTCTTGCCGATGCCCGACGGCCCGCGCATGATCACGGCCTGGCCGCGCCCGGCGACGGCGAGCTCGGCCTTGGCTTCCAGCTGTGCCAGCTCGTCGGCCCTGCCCAGCAGGACCCGACCGATCGCGGGTGCGCCGTTTTTGTCCTGTATGGACGAATCCGGTGCCGCGCCGGCGGAGACGAGCCTCCGATCCGGGTTCAGGGCAGACCGCCTTCCCTCTCGCGTCTGGCTGCGACGACCCACTGCTTATCAGGACAGCTGCCATCCGGCGGTGAAGGATACCGAAGCCCTGCCCTAACGGTCCCGAAAATGCCGACGATCTGACCTTGATCAGGCGTGACCACGCGGCATCCCCCGATGACACCTAGGGTGAGTGGCCCAGGGGTTCCTACACCACCGTCGATGATGTAAACACGATGATTGCCGGCCGGTGAAGTTTTGTTGAGCAACCGTCCCCCTTCGGAGCACGGTTCGGTGTGGTCGGGTGATCGGCCGGACCGGCGGACGGCCCAGTGCCCGGGCCCTTGAGCATCGCTCGTCCGCGTTGTCGCGCTCCACCGGCCAATTGCGTGAAGTAAACGGGTGTCACCTTTTGCCAATACCCACCGCTCCGGAATGCCTGCTCGGTGAAAAAATCGCAGGATTGATCTTGACGGAGCGGAAGCTGGGGATTCGATGGGAAAAGTCGGTAGTTGTCGGCGGTATGCCCGGTCATGTGCTCCGTGCGCCGACCAGATGCTCCAGCGCGAGCTGTGAGAGCCGCACGAACCCGTACCCCCTGGCCCCTACCGCGTCCGGATCGAAGTTCGCCTCGGCGGCCCGGAAGTCGGCCACCGACTCGCGGCGGGACAGCGTCGGCAGCAGGATCTCGTCGACCTTGGCCGCGCGCAGCGCCTCCCCCACCTCGGGATCCGCCCGGAAGGCCGCCGCACGTTCCTTGAGCAGCAGATAGGTCCGCATGTTGGCGGCCGCGCTGGCCCACACGCCGTCGATGTCCTCGGTGCGCAGCGGCTTGTAGTCGAAGTGCCGTGGGCCGGCGTATCCGGCCTGCTCCAACAGGTCCACCAGGAAGAACGCCGACAGCAGGTCGCCGTGGCCGAAGATCAGGTCCTGGTCGAACCGCGGGCCCTTCTGGCCATTGAGGTCGATGTGGAACAGCTTGTCCTGCCACAGGGCCTGCGAGATGCCGTGCACGAAGTTGAGCCCGGCCATCTGCTCGTGGCCGACCTCGGGGTTCACGCCGACCAGTTCCTCGCGATCGAGGGTGGAGATGAAACCCAGGGCGTGGCCGATGGTCGGCAACAGAATGTCGCCGCGCGGCTCGTTCGGCTTGGGCTCGATGGCGAACCTGAGGTTGTAGCCCTGGTCGACGACGTACTGCGTGAGCACGTTCATCGCCTCGCGGTAGCGGTCCAGCGCCGCGCGGACGTCCTTGGCGGCGTCGGTCTCCGAGCCTTCACGCCCGCCCCACAACACATAGGTGCTCGCGCCGAGCTCCGCCGCCAGATCCACGTTGCGCAACACCTTGCGCAGCGCGAAACGCCGAACCGAGCGGTCGTTGCTCGTGAAGCCGCCGTCCTTGAACACGGGATGGGTGAACAGGTTCGTGGTCGCCATCGGCACGGTCATGCCGGCCTCGTCGACCGCCTTGCGGAATCGCTTCACCCGCTCCTCGCGCACGGCGTCGTCGGCGCCGAACGGAATCAGGTCGTCGTCGTGGAAGGAAACACCCCACGCGCCCAACTCGGCCAGCCGGTGCACCGACTCGACGGGATCCAGCGCCGGCCGCGTCGGCTCGCCGAACGGGTCGTTCGCGCGCCAGCCGACCGTCCACAGACCGAAGCTGAATCTGTCCGCCGGTGTCGGGTCCGCGGCCACGTCGACCTCCATCTGGCTTAGTTAGTTCGCCGAACTTAAGCATCGGCCGCACAGGCAGTCAATGACGGCCCGATTGCCCCTCGGTGAACGCGGGTACCTGGTCAGGGTGAGTCCTAGCGAAGCTACGCCCTCGCCGCCAGTGGCCGGTAGATACGACCTGGTCAGGACGCTGGGCGCGGGCGGAATGGGCACCGTCTGGCTGGCGCGGGACCTGCTGCTCGGGCGGGACGTGGCGGTCAAGGAGGTCACCGGTCAGGGCGAGCGGGTGCTGCGGGAGGCCCGCGCCGCCGCCCGCATCGTCCACCCGCACGTGGTGATGGTCTACGACGTCGTCGAGCACGACGACCGGCAGTGGATCGTCATGCAGCACGTGGACTCGCGGACCCTGGCCGACGTCATCACGCTGGACGGGCCGCTCTCGCCGGATCGCGCCGCCGAGATCGGCCTTGAGCTGTTGTCGGCGTTGCGGGCCGCCCACGACAGCGGGGTGCTGCACCGGGACGTCAAGCCCGGCAACGTGTTGCTCGACGCCGCCGGGCACGCCTACCTGGCCGACTTCGGCATCGCCAGCGCCGAGGGCGACAGCACCCTGACCGGCATCGGCACCCTGGTCGGCGCGCCCGCCTACATGGCGCCCGAGCGGCTGCGGGGGCTGGCATACGGGCCGGAGTCGGACTTCTGGTCGCTCGGCGTGACGCTCTACGCTGCAGTAGAAGGAATCGTGCCGTTCGACCGGGGCGATCCCTTGCCCACCATGACGTCCGTGCTGACCGATCCGGTGCCGGCGCCGACGCAGGCCGGGTGGCTGGCGCCGCTGCTGACCCGGCTGCTGGACAAGGATCCCGCCGGGCGGCCCTCTTCCGACGAGATCTTCATGGCGCTGAGTGGATCACCGCTCGTGCAGACGACCGTGCCGATGCAGCCTTCTTCCGTGCCGATCCCGTCCGCTGCGCCGTCCGCCGCGCATCACCGGCGGCGGGCCCCGATGGCCGTCGGCGCTTTCGGCCTGGCGGCCGTGGCCGGCGTGATGTTCTTCCTGCTGCACACCGGGCCGCCGCCGGCCCAGCACAGCCAGTCCCCGGCCGCTCCCCCGTCGGTGACGACGACTTCCCATGCGCCGGAACAGGTCGCGCCCGTGCGCGCCACGACTCGGTCGACGCGGTCGACCACCACCTCCACGACTCCTGCCACGACCAGCGAGACCACCTCCACCGCGCCGACGACCACGACCACCACGCCCGCTCCCGTGACCACCACGACCACACCCGAGAACACGAGCACCACGGCCGAGGAACAGACTTCCGTCGCACCCACAAGTTGATGTTGCTCGATGTTGTCGGGAGGAAAGGTGAAGTGGTACGCGGATCGGCCGGGCCGGTTCCTGCGTCAGGTGCTCGCCGATGTCGTCGCGCTCGCGTGGATCGGCGGCTGGATCTGGCTCGGGTTCCAGGTTCACGACACCGGTCCGGCGATTACGGGGCCCGGGTGACGGGCTCGTCAACGCCGGCAGCGGGCTGCGGGACACGTTCCGCGACGCCGCGGCCAGCGCCGGCAAGGTTCCCCTGGTCGGCGGTCAGCTGGCCGACGCGCTGGGTGCCGGCACCAATGCCGGCTCGACACTAGTCGACGCCGGCAACGGGGAGATCAACACCGCCGAGAGCCTCGCCTTCTGGGTTCCCGTCGCGCTCGTGCTGGCCCCCGTGCTGTTCGCCCTGCTGATCTGGCTACCGCTGCGCATCCGGTACGCCCGCTCCGCCGGCGCGGCCCGCAGTCTCGAACGCCTCGCCGGTGGCGAGGACCTCCTCGCCCTGCGAGCCCTGACCCGCCTGCCGCTGCGCTCACTGGCCCGTGTCAGCGACGATCCGGCCGGTGACTGGCGCAAGGGCCGCCGCCGGGTGATCGGCGAGCTGGCCGCCCTGGAACAAAACGCCCTCGGATTGCGTCGCACTGGGTAGGAGTTTCCCGCTGTTTCGTGAGCTAGAGGAGTTGTGGTGCGCGTCGACGTCTGGTCCGACATCATCTGCCCGTGGTGCTACATCGGGCGGCGTCGGTTCGAGCAGGCCCTGGCCGGCTTCGAGCACCGGGACCAGGTCGAGGTCGTGCACCACTCCTTCCAGCTCGACCCGACCTACCCCGCCGGCCGGACCGAGCTGTCCACCGAGATGCTCTCCCGCAAGTACGGCATGGACGTCGCCGAGGCCGCCGCCATGGAGTCCAAGATGGAGGCCACCGCCGCCGGCGAGGGTCTCGAGTACCACATGGACGGTCTGCACATCGGCAACACCGCCGACGCCCATCGCCTCGTGCACCTGGCCGCTTCCGCGGGTCTCCAGGACGCCATGGTCGAGCGCCTGTTCCGGGCCCACTTCACCGACCGCCGCTCCGTCTTCTCCCCCTCGTCGCTGGCCGCTCTGGCCGTCGAGGTCGGCTTGGACCCCGCCGAGGTCGAGGCCGTCCTGTCCTCCGACCGCTACGCCGCCGAGGTCGAGGAGGACGCCGCCACCGCCTCGCGCCTCGGCGCCAACGGCGTGCCGTTCTTCGTGCTCGACATGCGTTACGGCGTCTCCGGCGCCCAGCCCACCGAGCTGTTCACCCAGGCCCTCACCGAGGCCTGGGACACGTCCTCCTACGCCCGAAGTTGAGCCCCCTCATGCGCACCCCCAACCGCCCCACCTCCCAGCGCCCCCCGGCCGGCCGCCCCTGGCCCCGCCGCCCCGAAGCCCGCACCGTCACCACCCGTTAGGCGGGGGCTAGGGCCGCCGGCAACGCAATGCGCGCCCCCAGCAACGCGAGTCACGCACTCGGGCGGGCGAGTCCCGTCCTCGGGCCCACCCACCCGACGCAACCACGCTGGAAAATGCCCGAGGGCGGAACTCGCCCCGGCGCCCGAGAACGTGACTCGCGGGGGCTCACCACCCACCGGCGAGTCCCGCGCTAAGACAGCCATCAACTCAACACATGCCCTGTCCCAGAGCTGGACTCGGGGTGGTGTGCCTGAAACCGTATTTCGGTGTGCCCGAGAGCGTGACTCGCGGGGGTTCAGTGCTCTGGCAGGTCGGCCCTCCGGGCGGCCCAGCCGCTGCCGGCCTCGACCTGGGCCGCCACCGAGATCAGCGTCGCCTCATCCCCCACCCGGCCCACCAGCTGAACCCCCACCGGCAGGCCCTCCGGCGTCCAGTGCGCCGGCAACGACATCGCCGGCTGGCCGGTCACGTTCTGCAACGGCGTGAAGGCCACGAACTGCATGGTCCGCTCGAACTCCTCGGCCGGATCCCCCGACTCCGTGAACCACCCCTCCGGCCGTGGCGGCAGGGCCAGCGTCGGACACAGCACCAGGTCGTACCCGGCGGTCCGGTCGATGACCGCCCGCGCCTGCCCCTGCATCGCCGCGAGCAGCGCGAACGCCTCCACGCCGGAAATCCCGGCCCCGCGCTCCCGCAACATCCGCGTCACGGGCCGGAGCAGGGACTCCTTGCCCGCCGGCACGGGAGCCCCGGCGGCCTTGAGGGCCCACACCTTCACGAACAGCTCCGTGAGCGCGGGCCCGGAGGGCGTCTCGATCTCCTCGACCACATGCCCGGCGGCGACCAGCAGCTCCGTGGCCACGTCGACGGCCCGCACGCACTCCGGATCCACGGCGGCACCGTTGGGCGCGGCGGTGAACCGGCCGATCCGCAGCCGCCCGGGGTCGCGGTCGGCCTCCGCCAGGTACGACCCGGCGGGCCGGGGCAGCGGCGCCAGCCCGCCCGATTTGTACGCAACGAGGGCATCCAGGCCGGCGGCGGTGTCCCGCACGGTCCGGGTCAGCACGCCCCGTACGGCCAGCTGCGCGGGGTCCGGCGGCGTCGGCCCGGACGACTCCCGGCCCCACGACGGCTTCATCCCGACCAGCCCGCACACGCTGGCCGGGATGCGGATCGAACCGCCGGCGTCGCTGCCCTGCGCGATCGGCACCAGCCCGCCGGCCACGGCCGAGCCGGCCCCGCCGCTGGAGCCACCGGCCGAGTACCCGAGGTTCCACGGCGTCCGCGGCTCGGCGCCGAGATCGGTCGCCGAGTGGGCGGTCAGCCCGAACTCCGGGGTCGCGGTCTTGCCCAGGCTGATCAGGCCGGCCCGCCGCAGCGCCGTGACGACGTCGGCGTCCAGCGGCGACCGGAAGCCCACCAGCGCCCCCGAGCCGAACGCGGTCGGGGCGTCCCGGGTGATCGACAGGTCCTTGATCGCCGTCGGCACGCCGTGCAGCGGCGGCAACTCCTCGGCCGGCGTGCCCATGACCGCCTGCTCGGCCTCCTTGGCCTGCTCACGGGCCAGTTCGGGGGTGAGCGTCACGAACGCGTGCAGGAGGCCGTCCAGGCGTGAGATCCGGTCCAGGTGGTGGTCGACCAGCTCGACCGGGCTCACCGTCCGTGAGCGGACCGCGGCCGCCTGCTCCAGCGCCGACAGCTCGTGCAACTCGGCCACGCGCGTCCCCCGTCTAGGCTTGAACCATGAGCATCCTGGATCTTCAGCTGACCACACTCGACGGCGAGGCGACCACCCTGGGCGCGCTCGGTGACAAGGCGCTACTCGTCGTGAACGTGGCCTCCCGCTGCGGCCTGACCCCGCAGTACGCCGGCCTGGAGCGGCTGCACGAGCGCTACGCCGACCGCGGCTTCAGCGTCGTGGGTCTGCCCTGCAACCAGTTCATGGGCCAGGAGCCGGGCAGCGCCGAGGAGATCCAGAGCTTCTGCTCCACCACGTACGGCGTGACGTTCCCGATGATGTCCAAGATCGAGGTGAACGGCGACGAGCGGCACCCGCTCTACGCCGAGCTCACCCAGACCTCCGACGCCGAGGGCGCGGCCGGCGACGTGCAGTGGAACTTCGAGAAGTTCCTGGTCGCGCCGGGTGGCAAGGTGGTCGGCCGGTTCCGGCCGCGGACCGAGCCCGAGGACACCGAGCTGGTCGCGGCCGTCGAAGCGGTGCTGCCGGCCTGAGGCCGACCGGCGCGGCGGGGCCTCAGCTCTCCGGCTTCGCCGCGCCCACCTTCTCGATCTTGTTGATGTAGAGCTGGGTCCCGGCCCACTTCAGGCCCACGCCGACTGCCTGCACGGACTTGCTGCCGTCCTTGCCGACGATGTGCTCCTTGGCCTGGAAGTAGAAGTCGCCGCCCTGCATGTCGCTCAGCGTCACCGACTTGGCGTTGTTCATCTCGCCGACGAAGGCGTCCGCGCCGCCGAGGAAGTCCGGGGTGAAGTAGGCGGCCGCCGCGTTCTGCGCGTTGCCGGGCAGCTGCGCGAAGAAGTCGCTGATCGTCTGCTGCTGCACCTCGGCCCCCGGCTCGCCCGACAGCGGCTGCCGGTTGATGGACGTCGCGGCCGGCGCGGTGGTGGACGACGTCGAGGTGCCGCCGCCGGCCTGGGAGCCGCCGCCACCGCCGGACCCGCCCCCGGTGTTGTCCTTCATCTGATTGGTCACCACGATCACGCCGACTATCACCGCGATGACAATCGCCGCGGCGATGCCGATCAGCGGCCCGCGACCCATGCCGCCCGACTGCTGCGACCCCTTCGGCCGAACGGGCGGCATGGCGGTGGTCGAGGTGGACCGCGAGGGACCGCCGACCGGACGCTGGTCCATCCGCGTCGCCATCGGAGGCGCCGGACGCTGCGCGGTGGCCACCGTCGGCATGTGCATCTGCTGCGGCATCGGCATGGGCGGCGCGGGCTGGCCCGCGGCCACCGCACCCAGCGCGTCCCGGCAGCGGACCATCGTCACGCGCTCGGTCGGCTCCGAGGACAGCAGCGACAGCAGCGGCTGCGTGAGCGGTCCCGCCTGCCGCGGCGGATCGATCTGCCCGGACGCCACCTTGTGCAGCAGCGCCAACGGGTTGTCGCTGAGGCCGAACGGCGGAATGCCCTCCACCGAGGCGTAAAGCGTTGCCCCGAGCGAGAAAACGTCCGAAGCCGGCGTCGGGTCGTGGCCCTTGGCGATCTCCGGCGCGAGATAGGCCGGGGTGCCGGCGAGCATGCCGGTGGCGGTCACCGTGGAGTCGCCCTGGGCCCGCGATATGCCGAAGTCGGTGATCTTGACCGTGCCGTCGTCGCCCAGCAACACGTTGCCCGGCTTGACATCCCGGTGCACGATGCCGGCGGCGTGGGCGGCGGCCAGCGCGGAGGCCACGTGCATGCCGATGCGCGCCGCCTCCTGCGGAGCCAGCGTGCCCTGCTCCTCCAGCAGCTGCGACAGGCTGCGCGACGGCACGTATTCCATCACCAGCCACGGCATGCCGTCGCCCTCGTCCACGACGTCGAACACGGCGACCGCGTTGGGATGCTGAAGGCGCGCGGCGATCCGGCCCTCCCGCATGGCCCGACGGCGCGCCTCCTCGGCGTCCGCCTCGCTCTGTCCCGGCTGTAGCAACAGCTGTTTGACCGCAACGGTGCGGTACAGCAGCTCGTCGTGCGCCTGCCACACGACGCCCATGGCGCCGCTGCCGATCCGTCGGCCCAAGCGGTAACGGCCCGCGACTACCCGGCCATCGACGGTCACGCCATCTCCTCGTTCATGGGTTCGCGCGTATGCGCTTGCGCCTGCCGAACCATGTCACCAGCCACGCGCGCCACGCTGCTGGGGCCACAACGGCAGACCGCCGTAGACAATACCCAGCCTTGCGCGAATGGAGGCATTGACACGGTGCGAAACCGTCTTCACTGTCGTCACACGCAACCGCGGTCCCGGCGGGGGGATGATCATATGAGACACGTGCGCGCGTTCGGCCTGACCGGCACGGCGCTGATCCTGCTCGCCGCGTGCGGGGCGGCGCCGCCGAACGCGCAGCCGGGGCCCGGCATCACCCTGAACGTCTGGCTGATGAAGGAGAGCGCGCCCGACAACGTCATCTCCGAGCTCGACCAGCAGTTCCACACGCTGCACCCCGACGTCGCCGTGAAGCTGACCACGCTGGAATGGCCCGGGCGGGACGCGCGCTGGCAGGCCGGGATGGCCTCCGCGACGCCGCCGGACGTGATGGAGATGGGCAACAGCGACGTGCTGGCCTACGCCAGCACCGGCAAGCTCACCGATCTCACCAAGCAGGATTTCGAGAACTCCGACACGTGGCTGACCGGCCTGCGCGACGCCGGCAGCTACCAGGACCGGCTCTACGGCGTGCCCTACTACGGCGGCGACCGCGTCGTCATCTACCGCAAGGACCTCTGGCAGCAGGCCGGGCTCGGCGGTCCGCCGACCACGCTGGCGCAGCTCGAGGCCGACGCCGCGAAGTTGATGAACGCCAACAAGGCCGTGGATTTCTCCGCGCTGTACTTCCCCGGTCGCTATCAGTACGCGGCCCTGCCCTTCGTGCTCGACGCCGGCGGCGCCATTGCCACGCAGCAGAACGGGAAATGGACCGGCACACTGTCGTCGCCCAAGTCTCAGGCCGGGTTGCACACGTGGGCCGACTTCGTGGCGAAGGTCTCCCGCGCGCCCGCCGACAAGGACGAGACCAGCGATGTGGACGCCCTCGGCAGCGGCCGCGCCGCGATGATCATCGACCAGGGCGTGACGGCCAGCGCCGTGGCCAAGAAGTACCCCACGCTCGGTGAGCAGCTCGGCGTGTTCCCCATGCCCGGGGCCACCGGCCCGATGCCGGTGTTCCTCGGCGGCTCCAACCTCGTCGTGCCCGCCGCCGGCCGCCAGGCCGATCTGGCCGCCGAGTGGATCCGGCTGCTGACCGGCACCCAGTACGAGGGCCTGCTCGGCCAGAGCGGCCTCGTGCCGAACAGCACCGGCCTGTCCACTTTTGTCAGCGGCGTCACCGCCGTCGAGCTGACCGCCGCCGGCAGGAGCTGGTTCACGCCGCTGTCCACCCGCTGGTCGGCCGTCGACAACGCCAACGTGATCCAGGACATGCTCGAATCCGTCTACAACGGCCGCGCCACCATCCCCGAAGCCACCACCGCCGCCGACACCAAGATCACCCAGCTCCTGAACACCCCCGGATAACCCCCGCGAGTCACGCTCCCAGACACACCGAATGTCGGTTTGGGGCAGACCCCCGGTCGTTGCCGGCCAACCCGGCGGCGCCGGTGGCGTAGGCGTGCTCGCAGACGCGCCGGGACCACTTCTGCGTCAGGTCGGGGCGGCCGGCCAGGGCGAGCAGGAACGCCATCTGGTGCACCGGCTCGTTGGAGTGGTTGTAGTCGGCGTTCCACTTCATCATGTCGCCCCTGCAGCGTGGCCTCGAAAACGGCGTTGAGCCTGCCCACGAACGCATCCCGGCCGCCGACCAGGGTGATGTCGTGCGGCACGTACCAGCCCTGCTGGTTGAGGTTGCACTCGATGCAGCCGGCGTCGGGCGCCATCCAGCTGCCGTCGGCGTTGCGGCCGCGGAACCAACCGGTGCCGGCGTCGAAGATGTTCCGGTCGTTGCCCGCGGTCCGGCTCAGCGCCGCCGGGTTCGCGGCACGGCCCGGTTTGGCGGCGAACTGCGACAGCGCGTAGTCGGTGTAGCAGTTCTCCAACGTCGTGGAGATGCTGTTGCCGTCGGCGCAGTAGCCGAGCTTGGACCAGTTGTCGAAGTCGCCGCTCCTGTGGGGATTGCTCCGATGAATGGGTCCACCAGGTCGACCGAGGCCGTAACGGTGGCGGCGTTGGCAGCGGACGTGCCGACCAGGCCGGCGGCCAGCGTCGCCGCGCCGATTCCGGCCAAGAACCCCAGCCTGGTCACCGAGTTTCCCGAATCAGACAGGGCACGAGCTCCCCACGCATGCGACGGCGGCGGCACCACGCCAGCTCAGGCCATCGGTTCGACGGTGTCAAGATTAGGTCGGATGTATTTGCCATCCTGTCCGGTATTGTCCACCGCACCCGCCACAACGACGTGCCGAGTGGAGCAAGCCTGTGACAAGAAGACATCTGCTCGCGGCGATCGTGGCCGCGACGACGCTGGCGACCGTCGCGACCTCGGCCTCCGCCGCCACGGACGCCGCCGGCCGACTGGCCACCTGGGCCCCGAGCATGACCATCGGCGGCCCCAACTTCAGCAACCAGACGATCCGGATGGTGGTGCACAGCAGCATCGCCGGCAGCTCGCCGCGGATCACCCTGTCCAATCTCCGCGGCACGACCCCGTTGTCCGTCGGCGCCATCGATGTGGCGGTGCAGGGCGGCATGGCCACGGCCGTCGCCGGCAGCCACCACACCGTCACCTTCTCCCGCTCGAAAACCCTGACCATCGCGGCCGGCTCCGAGGCGGTCAGCGACCCCGTCCCGATGTCCGTCGCCGCCGGCCAAAACCTTCTGGTCAGCGTGTTCCTGCCCAAGGCGACCAGCTCCGCCACCTGGCACTCCGACGCCTTCGACACCACCTTCCTGTCCGATGCCGGCGACCACAGCCGGGACGACGGCGACGGGAACTACATCGCCGCAAGGACTTCCTGGTTCTATCTGTCCGGTGTGGACCTCGTGCCGACCACGGCCCGCAGCACCGTGGTGGCCTTCGGCGACTCCATCACCGACGGCTACAACACCCCGACCGGCGCCTACCAGCGCTGGCCCGACGACCTCGCGCGCCGCCTCGCCGCCGCCGGCGCTCCCCACGCCGTGGTCGACGCCGGCCTCGGCGGCAACCGCGTGCTCACCGACGTGCCCAACATCTGGCAGGGAATCAGCGCCCTCAAACGCTTCCAGCACGACGCCCTCGGCATCGCCGGCGTCCGCACCGTGATCCTGATGGAGGGCGTCAACGACCTGCACGCGGCCGTCAACACCGCCGGCGGCCCGCTCACCGCCGCCGACCTCATCGGCGGCTACCAGCAGCTCATCGCCCAGGCCCACCACGCGGGCGTGCGGATCATCGGCGGCACGATCATGCCCGACAACGAGCCCGCCGACCGCGAGGCCACGCGCCAGGCCGTCAACGACTGGATCCGCACCAGCGGCGCCTTCGACGGCGTCGTCGACTTCGACCACGCCATGGCCGACCCGGCCAACCCGCACAGCCTCAACCCGCCGTACAACTCGGGTGACGGCCTGCACCCCAACGCCACCGGCATGCAGGCCATGGCCGACGCCGTGGACCTCAAGCTGCTCCCCTGACGCCCTGATGCCCTGATGCCCTGATGCCCTGATGCCCTGATGACGCAGGGAAGGACGCCTTACCCTCGTTGAACGAGGGTAAGGCGTCCTTCCCTGCATAAGGGGAGCGTCAGCTCAGCTCGAAGCCGTCGACCAGGAAGTACGTTCCGTCGATCTTGCTGACGGTCAGGATGTGCTGGCCAGGCTTCAATCCCCTGACGGAGTACACCTTCTGCTGCACGCCGCGAGTGGCGGCGTTGGCGGTGACCGTCGGCTCGGCCACGCCGTCCAGGGTGATCCCGATCTTGCCCTCGTCGGAGTTGGTCTCGGTCAGGAACGAGATTCCGGTGCCGGTGAAGGCGATCGTCGCCGACGCCCCGTCCTGCTGGCTGTAGTGCACGTTGCCGTTCAGGTCGCCGTAGCTGCGACCGCCCTGGAACGACCAGCTGCCGTTGTAGGCCACGCGCAGATCGTCGTCGTCGACCAGCGTGGACTTCGGGGTGTCGGGCCCGGCGGCGGCGAGGATCGCCTTGGCCGGAGCCGGCCAGTTCTGGTCAGCGACCACCGTGGACGGTTGCAACGTGATGTCGGTGCCGTTGTTGTAGTAGTTGCCGGTGTCGGTGTAGTTGTCCACGATCTTGTCGTCGTGGATGGTCGGCGTCCACAGGTTCAGCCACAGCGAGCCGCCGATCGACTTCACCACGTTGTCGTGCGTGTACCAGAGGGAACTGCCCTCGTCGTGGTAGATGGCGTTGCAGCCGTTGACGCACTCGCCGAGCACGTTGCCGGTGAACTCGGACTGCGACGCCTGCCCGCCGAGGGTGTAGATCGGGCCACCGTCGTTGAGCTCGCCCATGACGCTGTGCACGTGGTTGCCGACGACGTGGTTGCCGCCGGTGTAGGTGCTGCCGTGCGCGCAGGGCTGCGAAAGGCCTTGCTTGGCCTGGAGATCACAGCTCGACGCCCAGCCCCAACCCCAGCCGATGGAGACACCGGAGTACGGGGTGTAGCCGATGTCGTTGTGGGACAACGTGGTGTTGCGGCTGTGCCCGACCAGCACGCCGACGGAGTCGGCGAACTCCTGCCCGACGTACTGGACCGTGTTGTCGGACACGGTGTTTCCGCTGGTCATCAGCGCGGTCTGGGTCTGGTAGTAATCATCGAACTCGCCGACGGTGACACCGATGCCGGACGTGTCCGTGACGGTGGAGCGGTAGACCGTGGAGTCCTGGGTCTGGTCGGCGAGATCGACGCCGCTGGTGCCCAGGTTGCGGAAAGTGTCGTCGGAGAAGGTGATCCGCTGGCCGCGGTGCACCTGCACGGCGGCGGGAATGCGGATCGGCGACCGCGTGGTCGGATCCCACAGCACGCCCGCCTGGTTGTCGACGTACCCCTCGGCGGTGGGTGCGTTCCAGGTCGTGTAGGCGAACGTGATGCCGGAGAAGGTGACGTCGTGCACGGGATTCACGACGTCGGGGATCACCGTGACGCCGTCGACGAGCATGTACTGCCCGCCGGCCTTGACCAGCTTGACCGTGTGCTGTCCCTTGGCCAGCCCGGTGACGCTGACGATCGCCTGCTGCGCAAGGCGTTCCGGCGTGGCGGCGTTGACGGTCTGCGTCTTGGCGCCGTCCACGTAGACGTCGATGGCGCCTTCGTCGGAGTTGGTCTCCGACAGCACCTGGAGGCCGGTGCCGGTGAAGGTGTAGCTGAAGGAGTCGCCGTCGGTGCTGGTGTAGTGCACGTCGCCGCCGAGGTCGCCGGTCGGCCGGCCGTTCGAATAGCCCCAGCTGCCGGCGTAGGTGGCGCGCCAGTCGCTGTCGTTGAGCGGCGCGAGGTGCCCGGGCGTGCCGCTGACGTCCAGAAGTTGTTGCGCGGTGGGCAGTTCGACGTCGGCCTTGGCCAGGTTCTCGCCCGCGCGCGGCACGTAGTAGAGGTAGCCGGCCGCGCCGTCGAGGTAGAACTGGCCGGGCGTGCCGAGCAGCTGGTAGGAGTTCTCGATCCAGCTGATGCCGTTGAGCGAGGGCAGGCCCGCGCCGTTGAACGGGAAGCCGGGGTTGGGCACGCTGCTGTGGTTGTTGTTCCAGCAGCCCGGGTCGACCGTGAGGTCCGAGCCGCCGGCCGCGTTCTTCGCGATCGACGCCAGCGGGCAGCGCATCTGCTTCCAGCCGCTGTCGTTGACCACCTCGACCTGGCTCTGATTGGTCCAGGCGGCGTACGAGCCGTCGCCGGTGGTGAAACCCATTGCCGTGGTGGAGAAGCCGGCCGGGTTGGCGGCGCTGCGCGTGCGCTGGGCCCGCTTGCCGTCCACGAACAGGTCGCGGCTCTCGGTGCCCTTGGGCACCTTGGCCCGGTAGATGTTCTTAGCCGCGTCGACCTTGCTGAAGCCGGTGACCCGGCTGCCGCCGCTGAGCACCGGGTGCTGGCCGGGGCCGGCCCGATAGACGACGCTGTGCCCCGGTCTGCCAGAATCCTGCGGGCCCAGGGTGAACGGACTGGTGAGCCGGTAGGTGCCCCCGTTCAACTCGACGACCACGTCACCGTGCTCGCCTCGGGCCCGGTCGCGGGCCGTGGTCAGGTCACAGGGCAGCTGAGCGGCGCATAAGTTGCCCCACCCATCGGGCGAAACGTGCAGAACATCCGAGGTGTACCCAGCCACACCCGTGGCGGTAGCGGCTGCTACCAGGTGCGCGGCGACAACGATGGCGAACCGCATCAGACCTCCATCGGACAGACGTCCGATGAATATAGGTGGCGCAGCCCCCCACGGCGAGAGCCAAAATCCGCGAGTCCCGCTCTCAGGCACTCATGTGTCGAGTTCCGGCCGGCGTGACGCCTTGCTCGGGCCATGGCCAACGACAGCGGCGACCTACCCGTGCTGGTCGTCGACGACGCCGCTTCTCCGACCTCGACGACCTCGCCCGCGAGATCTCCCGGCTGCCGCCCACGCCACATGCGCTTCCCATGTGACGCCTAATGCCACACAGGAAGCGCATGTGGCATTCGAATGTGCTTGAAACCGTATTTCGGTGTGCCGGAGAGCGTGACTCGCGGGGGTTAGGCGGTGGGGAGGAGGCGGGCGGCGGGGCCGGGGGCGGCGGTGACGTCGCGGGGGGCGAGGTGGCCGTGGCCGGCGTCGCAGCGGAGTTCGGCGTGGACGGGGGCGCCGCAGTCGCGGTGGTGCAGCAGCAGGGCGGGGCCCTCGGGGTCTGCGGCGTGGCGGTCGCCCCAGTCCAGCAGGGCCACGAGAATCGGGTACAGCTCCTTGCCCTTGGCGGTGAGGCGGTACTCGTGCCGCGAGCGCTGCCCCGGCTCCTGGTAGCTCTGCCGGTCGAGAACGCCGTGCTCGACGAGCGTGGCCAGGCGGGTGGCGAGCAGGTTGCGGGCGATGCCGATGCGGCGCTGGAACTGCTCGAAGCGCCGGTGGCCGTAGAACGCCTCGCGCAGGATCAGCAGCGACCACCGCTCGCCCACGATCTGCAGCGAGCGGGCGATGGAGCAGTTCTCGGCGCTGAACCTGGTGCTGTCGTCCACGGCGGCCAGTGTACTCTGGGTTCCAATCTGAGACTCAGACGGAGGACCGGGAGCGATGAAGCTGGCCGGCAAGACCGCCTACCTGGCCCACCACACCGCGACGAACACCGTGGCCACGGTGTTGCGCCGCGAAGGCGCCCGCGTGGAGACCGAGGCGACGCCGGCGGAGGCGGCGGCCAGGTTCGGCGGCCTCGACATCGTCTTCGCCGTCACGGATGCGACCGCCGCCCTGCCCCACCTGCGCGACAACGGCACGGTCATCCTCTGCGGCCGAGCCGACGCCCACCCGCCGGCCGCGCAGCTGGAGCCGAAAAGGATCCGGGTCAACTACGTGGTCGCCGACGCCACCACCGCCCTGCACGAGATCGCCGAGGCGGTCCTGCACCTGGCCTCCGACGAGGCCTTCAAGGCCCAGGGCGAGGAGATCGTGCTCGCGACCGCCCTCGCCCTGGCCTCGTGAGGACCTAAACGCCCGCTGCCACCCGAGCCGCCGCCCGCAGCGCACGCAGGGTCCGGGAGTCGGAGAAGCCGACGGCCCGCGCCGCGCCCTCCACCGTCGTCCCGCTGGAGATGAGGTGCTCGGCCCGCTCCAGCCGCAGCGCCTGCTGGTAGCGCAGCGGCGTGAGGCCGGTGGCGTCGCGGAACCGCCGCGTGATGGTGCGCTCGCTGCACCCGAACTTGCGGCTGAGCTCGGCCAGCCGCAGCGGCTCGGTGTACCGCTCGTCGATCACGTCCTGCAGGCGGTGGACCAGGTCGGACAGGTGGCTGCGGTGTCGCAGCAGGGCGCTGACCTGCTCGTCGGTGCCGTTGCGCCGCGCGTACACGACCAGTGCCCGGGCGATGCGCCCGGCCATGGTCGGGCCGTGCCAGGTGGCGACCAGGTGCAGGCACAGGTCGATGCCGCTGGCGATACCGGCGGACGTGGCCAGATTTCCGTCCACTGTGTACAGGACGTCCCGCACGACCTCGGCCGCCGGGTAGCGCGCGGCCAGCTCGTCCTGGAGCTGGTGATGGGTCGCGCAGCGCCGCCCGTCGAGCAGCCCGGCCCGCCCGAGCGCCTCCGTGGCGGCGCAGACGCTGACCACCATGCCGCCCTGGCGGTGGTGCGAGCGCAGCATCGACAGCGCCCGCTCGCTGGGGGCGATGTCCTCCAGCGTCGCGCACTGTCGCCCTGGGACGATCACGATGTCGTTGGGGGACAAGGTGGGCCACGTCGTCGAGCACCGCACCGGCAGCAGCTCGGCGGTGACGATCTCGGGCTCGTCGGCCACATAGGACAGTTCGTAGGGCAGGCCGTAGTCACGCGCGGTGTGGAACACCTCGGCGGGGCCCGCAAGATCGAGCAGGTACACCTGCGGCTGCACCAGGAACACCACGCGGCGCATTGAACGCCTCCTCAACTAGCGCTGGCCGGTCTGTCCGGCGATGCTAGCGATGGTGTGGTTTCCGAGCCGTCATGTCGACCGGATGCATCCGGTTTCTGACTGGAAAACCGGGTCTGCTTGCCCGCGTGGGCAGCCGTTGGCCAGCCTGATGCCGCTGAAGGCCAGGGAGCTGATGGTCACCCGGTCCCAGAACGGCCACAGGTTCGGCAGCACCCGGAGCTGGATGCCGGCCGACGCGTGCAGCGCGAACAGGTCGGCGACGCGCTCGGGCGGACCGAGCGGCCGGACGGTGCGCGTGGAGACGTGGCAGTAGTCGCCGAAGGGCTCGAAGTCGGCCGCCGAGAGCCGGTAGGCGTACAGCTCCACGGTCCGCATGGCCTCCAGCCAGCCGTACTCGACGGCGTGAACCCGCTGCTCGTCGCCGATGATGCCCAGGCGGTCGGCCTCGGTCGTGGACGGCTGCGCCCAGGCCATCGCCCGCGGGCACTTCCGCGGAAACCAGTAGTCGGGCGCCCGCTCGTGGTCCACGGCCCAGACGTAGGCCTCGGCGTACTTGGACGTCGCGGCGACGTGCGGCTCGAAAACGGTGATCGTCGGGTCCTCGGAGAAGTGCAGTACCTGTCCCTCTTCAGGTCGCATCCGACCAGGCTATTGACCCCGCACAAGTCCATTCAGGTGCGCGTAGACGACGGCGTGCACCCGGTCCCGCAGCCCCAGCTTGGCCAGGATCCGCGACACGTGGGTCTTCACGGTCTCCTCGCCGACGTGCAGCTTGGCGGCGATCTCCGCGTTGCTGTCGGCTGCCGCCAGCAGCTGCAACACCTCACGCTCACGCGGCGTGAGCTGGGCCAACGCCGGCGGCTCGGACGGCGGCGCGACGGCCGTGGCGAAGCGGGTGATGAGCCGCTGCGTGACCGACGGGTCGATCAGGGCGTCGCCGCGGGCGGCCACCCGCACGGCGGTGATCAGCTCCTCCGGCGGCAGGCTCTTGAGCAGGAAGCCGCTGGCCCCGGCGTGCAGGGCCCGGTAGACGTACTCGTCGTGGTCGTACGTGGTCAACACGATGATCTTGGTGCGGTTGCCGGGCGCGGCCAGGATCGCCTCGGTGGCGGCCAGCCCGTCCATCTTCGGCATCCGCACGTCGAGCACGGCCACGTCGGGCCGCAGCCGCAGCGTCTCGGCGACGGCCGCGCTGCCGTCGCCGACCTCGGCCACGCAGCGGAACTCCTCCTGCGTGTCGAGGATCGCGCGCATCCCCGAGCGGAACATCGCGTGGTCATCGGCCAGCAACACCTCGACAGTCACAGGGGAAACACCACCGCGGTGCGCCAGGTCCGGCCGTCGGCCGACGGGCCGCTGCTGGCCACGCCGTCGAACAGGGTGGCACGGTTGGCGATGCCGGCCAGGCCCCGGTGCGCGCCGTCGGACAGCCGGGCGCCGGGTGGCATCGGGTTGCTGGCGGCCAGTGCGAGCGAGGTCTCGCCGTAGTCGAGGTGCACGGCGACCGGCGGTGCCGTCGCCGTGCCGCAGGGCGTTCGTGAGCATCTCCTGCGCGATCCGTTTTTTTTTCGATGTCCAGGGATTCCGGCAGGTCACGGGGCCGGCCGGTTTGTCTCCAGGGGCGGCCCGCAGCCCCGCCGCGCGCACACCGGGCGAACAGCTCGTCTATTTTTTGTCGAGGCCCGGGCTGGCCCGACCCCCGGCGGCGCGGGTCGCCCTTTCAGCAGGTCGAGCAGGGTGCCGGGAGCTCGACCATGGCCCAAACTTTTTTCGCTCTCCCACCCGTCGTCCCGGAAGCCCCCAATCTTGGCGTTCTGCTGGTCGCCGGCCATGATCAGCCGGGCGGCGCCGGCATGCACGTTGATCGCGCTGACGTGGTGGGCGATGACGTCGTGCAGGTCGCGGGCGATGGACGCCCGCTCCTCGACGACCGCCTTGGACACGGCTTCCTTGGCGTCGCGGCGTTCCTGCTCGGCCCGCTGCTCCAGCTCGGCCAGATAGGCGCGGCGGGTCGTGGTGTAGCGGCCGACCAGCCACGGCAGCAGCCCGGACTCGGCCATCATCAGCGGGATGATCGGCCAGTTGTTGAAGCCGTTGGCCACATACCGGGACAGCCCGATGGCCACGGTGGTGAGCGCCATGGTGAGCCAGGCCGGCGTGCCGCGCAGCCAGGCCCCGGCCCGATAGCCGGCGATCATCAAACCGGCGGTGTTGCCCGAAGCGGTCGGCCCGAACGTCAGCACGCCGAGCATCCTGATCAGACCCTGGGCGACGGCGACGAAGCCGGACAGCCGGGCCGGGCCGGCCAGGCACAGGTCGGCGCCGATCAACACCGCCAGGGTCACAGTCTGCGCCGCCGTGCTCGGCGCGCAGTCGGCGACGAACACGAACCCCACGTCGGCCGCCACGCACAAGCCACTGACCAGCAACGACTGGCGGGCGAGCGTGCCGCGCACGGACAGCTGCATTCGTCCTCCCCTGGGTCCGGCACCGATCATGCGGCAGTCACCCCTGATGCCGAGTCCCTCCCTCGGGGGACAATGATCCCCCGCGCACGTGGTTACCGAGGACGTTTCCGTCCCTAACGTTGCCGACGATGAAAGCCACCGTCCTCGCCCTGTTGCTCGGGCTCCTGCTGGTCGCCCCGGCGTACGCGGACACCGCGTCCGCCGGCGGCGACGTGCATGTCGCGCAGACGCTCGGCGACCGCGAGCTGACCGTGACCCTGCGCCGGGTCACCGGGGTGCCCGGTCCACTGCACGTCGATGTGCTCACGCATGCCGGTTCCCCGGCGGGGACGCTGCGCCTGTCGATCACCGGGCCGGGCAGTCCCGAGGGGACCGCCGTCGCCCTCGGCGCTCGGCCCGGCTCCTACGGCGGCGAGCTGCATGTGGACGCGGCCGGACGGTGGGAGCTGGCCATCGACGACGGGCAGCGGGTGGCCCGCATCCCGTTCGTGGTGGCGGCGCAGGCCGTCAGCCCACCGGAGAAGGCCGTCTACTTCGGCTTTCTCTTCGCCGGGCTGTGCTTGCTGGCGGCGCTGATCGTGGCGACCCGGGCCCGGCGTGGGTGGTGGGCGACGATCCCGGTCGGCGGCGCGGTGGCCGGGGTGGCGGTGGCGATCACCGGTGCCGTGTTGTCGACGACGTTGCCGTTGCCGCCGCAGGCGGGGATGCAGGTGGACGCCGACAGCGTCAACACCACCGATCCGTACGCACTGGCACAGCCGTTGACCGGCGACTACTCCCGCCAGCCGGTCAACCTGTCGCTGTCACCCACATCGCTTGCCACGCAAGAGAAGTCGACCGTCACATTGTCGCTCACCGATGGCGCGACCGGCCGTCCGGTGGACGACCTGATGGTTCACGACAGCGCGCTGATGCACCTGATCGTCATCGGGCCGTCCGGACAGCTGTGGCACCTGCACCCGATTCGCGTGGCGCCGGGCGTGTTCCAGGTTCCGCTGACGTTCCCGGTTGCCGGTCACTACGCCGTGTCGGCCGAGCTGGCCCGGATCGGCGGCGGCGTGCAGCTGGTACGGTCGGCCTCCGGCATCGACGCCAGCGGCGCTTCCGTTGATGTCAAACAGGATTCGCCGGACGTGCACGTGACCGTGCCGGAGTTCACCGCCGGGCAGCCGGGAACCGTCGACGCCCGCGTCGGCGACAAGGCGGATCTCCAGCCATGGCTGGGAATGCTCGGGCACATGATCGCCGTCGGCCCGCTCGGAGCGGGCGGGGCGCAGGACGCGCCGGTGTGGGTGCACGCGCACTCGATGGGCGGCGACATGACGGGCATGGCCATGGCCGCCGGGTCGATGGGCGGGCTGATGCCCGTGAACGGGGACAGCGCACCGGACGAAACCGTTGCCGCGTACGGGCCGGACGTGGCCTTCACGTACACCTTCCCGCTGGCCGGCGATTACCAGGCCTGGATCCAGGTCGAACGCGACTATCGCGTCGAGACGATCCCGCTGACCGTCCACGTCGGCGCGGCATCGGTTGCCAAGCAGGGAAAGCACTCGGTTCAGGCCCACCTGGTGGACACCGGGACCGTGGAGCTGGACGTGACGCCGTCGGCCGGTGCGACCGTGACCGTGCAGGCGGTGGAGCCGACCACCGGCTACTCGTCCGGTGCGATCCAGGCCGTGGCCACGGATGTCGGCAGGTTCAAGGTGACCGGGCTGCCGCTGATGACGCCCGGCCAGTGGGAGATCGTCACCACCGTTCGAGACCAGTCCGGAATGGACGAACACGTGTCACCGGTGACGGTGACCGGATGAGGGGGTCGGATATGAGGCCGATAGGGGCCGGATTCGTGTTGCTCGGCGCGGGGATATCGATGGTCGGCACATCGTGGGATGTGCAGTGGCACATCGACGTGGGGCCGGACACCTTCTTCACGCTGCCGCACCTGTTCATCTACGCCGGCAGCGCCATCGCCGGCATCGCCAGCCTGGTCGTGGTGCTCGCCGTGACCGCCGCGCAGCGTCGCGGCGAGACCCCCGACCCGCGGGACGGCGGCGTGGCGATCCGGGTGTTCGGCGGCCGCTTCACCGCGCCGCTCGGCTACCTCGTCACCGGCGTCGGCGCGGCCGCGTTCCTGTTGTACGGCCTCATCGACCTGTGGTGGCACGGCGTGTACGGCTTCGACGCGGTGCTGAACTCCCCGCCGCACATCGCCCTGTTCACCACCATCTCCATCACCATGATCGGCGCGGTCATCGTCGCCGCCGCCGGCCGGGAGAAGCGGTGGGGCCGGTTCGCCACGATGATCAGCGTTCCCCTGCTGATGACGTTCTTTCCCATCACCGCCAACGCATTCCAGGGCGTGAACCTGCCGTTCGACACGATCGTCGCCTCCACCACGCTGATCATCGTGCTGCTGCTGGTGCTCACCCGGGCGGCCGTCGGCCGCCCCGGCATCGCCATCGGCACCGCCGCCGCGCTCCTGGCCATGCAGGCGATCCTGTGGGTGTTCACGCCGTGGGCCGCGGTCACCTACGCCGACGCGGTCGGCCTTCCCCTGCGGGACGGCATGGGCGGCGAGCCGCCGCTGATTCCCTCCGGCATCCCGCTGGCCGCCATCGTCGCCGCCGTCGCCATCGAGCTCCTGTTCCGGCGCGGCGGTCCCGCCCTGGCCGGCGGCGTCGCCGGCCTAATCCTCGGGCTCACCTTCGTCGTGCAACGGGATGTGCTCGGCTTCGCGCCGTCGCCCGTGACCACTGTGGACCTCATCGCCACCACGCTGGCCGGCGCGCTGTTCGGCCTGCTCGGCGGCTTCCTCGGCGCACGCTTCGGCGCCACGCTGCGACTTCGGGAGAAGGTGACCGCGTGATCCGGCGCGTTTTCGCCCTGCTGGCCGCCCTGGTGCTGATCCCGGTCGTCACCGCGACGCCGGCACTGGCCTACGAGCCCGTCAACATCGTGCACACCGAGCACGTCCAGGCCGGGCCCTACGGCCTCACCGTCGGCTTCTCCACCTGGCCGTTGCGGGCCATGCAGTCGCTGGACTTCACCTTCATCCCCGACGGCGGCATCGAGGACAAGACCGGCACCTTCATGCGCACCGGGCCGTCCGGCTCGCACACCCGCCCGCTGCCGATGGCCCGTCACCCGCGCAAGCGGGACGTCTGGGGCCTGGACGTCTTCGCCCTCCAGGTCGAGGGCAAATGGAAGTTCGACTTCACCATCGACGGCCCGCAGGGCCACGGCGCCGGCGCCCTGACCAACCTCCAGGTCCTGCCCCAGCCCGGTCCGCCGCTGGCCCTGAGCTGGGCGGTCTGCTCGATTCCGTTCGTCGCCCTGATCGGCTTTCTGATCGTGGTCTGGCGGCGGGGCAAGGTGAGACAACTGGCAGTGGCCTGAGCGGACAGCGGCCCGCGCTCGCTCCCCGAGTGCGGGCCGCTGTGTGCAGAAAACGCCGCCCGGCCGCACAGTCCCGTTCGTCGCCCACCATGCAGAACCCGGTCACGCCTAGGGGTTCTGCACGTGCTGCCAGCCGAAGCGCCCCTTGATGCAGAGGTTGCCGTGGGTCACCGAGCTCTCGTGCGGCGAGGTGACCTTGACGATCTCGTTGTCCTGCACGTGAAGCGTGAGGTTGCAGCCGACACCGCAGAAGGTGCAGACCGTGGTGGTGGCCGACTGGGCCGACTCGTCCCAGGTGCCCTCGGCGCGTTTGTCGTACTCGCGGCGGAAGCTGAGGGCGCCGGTGGGGCAGACCTCGATGCAGTTGCCGCAGTAGACGCAGGCGCTGTCGGGCAGCGGGGCGGAGAACTCGGTGGAGATGTGGGCGTCGAAGCCGCGGCCGGCCACCGCGATGGCGAAGGTGTTCTGCCACTGGTCGCCGCAGGCGTCGACGCACTTGTAGCACATGATGCACTTCGAGTAGTCCCTGACGTACAGGACATTGTCGACCTTGGCCGGCTGGGCGACGGTGGCGGCGTCGGGACCGAAGCGCGCGGGATCCGCCCCGACGTCGGCCATCCAGTCGGCGACCTGAGGCGTGGTGGACAGATCGGTGGCCGAGCCCAGGAGTTCGAGCACCAGGCGACGGCTGTGCCGCGTGCGCTCGGTGTCCGTGTTGACGACCATGCCCGGCTCCACCTTGCGGGAACAGGACGGCACCAGAGTGCGAGACCCCTCGACCTCGACCATGCACACCCGGCACGCGTTGGCCGGCTCCAGCGTGTCCCCGTAGCACAGGGTCGGCATGTCCTTGCAGGCACTGAGGATCGTGGCGCCCTCGGGCACGGTGACCTGCTCACCGTCCAAAGTGAACTCCACCAGCCGGCGCGGCAGTCCGATGTCGACGATCGTCACAGTCCCACCTCGCTAGCGCTCGGCGGGTCTGCGACCAAGGTCACTGTGCACATTGGTTCCCTCGCAAGCTCGGTCACAGTTGCACCCCGAGTCGGTCGATGGCGGATTCGATGGCGTTCCAGGCGGTCTGACCCAGGCCGCAGATGGACGAGTCCCGCATGACCTGGCCGACGTCCCGCAGCAGCAACAAGTCCTGGGCATCGCCCTTGCGCTGGACGATGCGGTGCAGGGCCTCTTCCTGGCGCACGGTGCCGATCCGGCACGGCACGCACTGCCCGCACGACTCGTCCCGGAAGAACTCGGCTATGCGCAACAGGAATCCGCCGACGTCGACGGTGCCGTCGAGAACGAGCACGACGCCGGAACCGAGGGTGGTGCCGGCGGCGCGGGCGTCCTCCATGGTCAGCGGGAGGTCGATCTCGTCCGCACGCAAGAACCCGCCGGCCGCGCCGCCGAGCAGCACCGCCCGCAGGTCCTCGACGCCGCCGGCCAGCTCCAGCAACTCCCGCAGCGTCGTGCCGAACGGCACCTCGTACACGCCGGGCTTGGGCACAGTGCCGGAGACGCAGAACAGCTTGGAGCCGGTGGACTGCGGGGTGCCGACCTGGTGGAACGCCTGGCATCCCTCGGTCAGGATGAGCAGCACGTTGGCCAGCGTCTCCACGTTGTTGACCACGGTCGGCTTGCCGAACAGGCCCTTCTCCACGGGGAACGGCGGCTTGCTGCGAGGCTCGCCGCGGAAGCCCTCGATGGAGTTGAAGATCGCGGTCTCCTCGCCGCAGATGTACGCCCCGGCGCCGCGCCGGATCTCGACGTCGAACTCGAACCCGGGCTGCCCCATGATGTTCGAGCCCAGGAAACCGCGCTCGTGGGCGACGGAGATGGCGTTGGTCAGGGCCGCGAACGCCCTCGGGTACTCGCCACGGATGTACAGGTAGCCACGGGTGCATCCGGTGGCGTACGCGGCGACGGTCATCGCCTCGATCACCGCGAACGGGTCGCCCTCCATGAGCACCCGGTCCTTGAACGTCCCCGGCTCGCTCTCGTCGGCGTTGCACACCAGGTAGTGCGGGCGCCCGGGCTGCCCGGCCGTCGCGGCCCACTTGCGGCCAGTGGGGAACGCCGCCCCGCCACGGCCCATCAGCTTGGCGTCGGTGACCTCGCGGATCACGCCCTGCGGCCCGAGCAGGAAAGCGTTGCGCAGCGCCGCATACCCGCCGGCGGCGCGATAGTCGTCCAGGCTCAGGGGATCCACCGTGCCGACCCGCCGCAGCAGCCGCAGGGAGGAATCCCCCAGCTGCGGCAACGGAAGCTCGGGCATCAGATAGGACGCATCCCCGCCGGCCTCGACGGCCAGCGCCGCCGGCGCGCGTTCGCAGACCCCCAGGCATGGGCTGCGAACCACGAAATCGGTCTGCGCGGCCACCAGCGCCTCGGCGCCGTTGACCTTGCAGGCCAGGTCCACGCAGACGTGCACGACCTTGCGGGGCCGCTCCTGCATGGAGAACAAGGAGTAGAAGGTGGCCACGCCGTACGCCTCCGCCGGCGGCACGGACAGCCGACGGCAGATGTGGTTCAACGCGCCTTCGCTGATCCACCCCACGGCGTCGTTGGCCGCGTGCAGCGCCGGCAGCAGCTGATCACGGCCGCAATCGGTGCCCACCAACGCCACGTCGATGGCGTTCTTCTCCACTTTGGACGGAGAGGCCTCCAGGAAGCGCAGGTCCATCAGAGATTCACCAACTTGTCGACGCGGATGGCCGCCGCCTTGTACTCGGCCGTGCCCGCGACCGGATCGGTGGCCTCGATGGTGATCACGTTGACGTCGACCTCGTCCGGGAAGTGGAAGGTCATGAAGGCCAGCCCGGGCCGCAGCCCCTCGTCGATCCGCACCGGGGCCACGATGGCCCCGCGCCGCGACGAGACCTGCACCATCTCGTCCGCCACGACGCCGAGGTCCAGAGCGTCCTGCGGGCACAGGTCCAGGGTCTCGCCGCGACGCATCGGGGACTCGAAGCCGCCCGACTGCACGCCCGTGTTGTAGGAGTCCAGCCGCCGCCCGGTGGTCAGCCGGAGCGGGAACTCCGTGCTCAGCTCGTCCACCGGCGGGCTGTGCCGCAGCACCGAGAACGGCGCCGGGCGACCCCGCTTCACGGGATCGGTCTCCCACAACCGGGCGTGCAGGAACGACGGTTCGAGGCTGTCCTCGTCCGGGCAGGGCCACTGAATGCCCCCGAGGTCGGCCAGCCGCGCGTAGCTCATTCCCCGGTGCATGGGGGAAAGCGCCCGCATCTCGTCCCACACCTGCTCCGCGCCGTCGTAGTGCCAGTCGTGACCCAGGCGCCGCGCCAGCTCGCAGAGCAGTTCGATGTCGTCCCTCGCGCCGTCGGGTGCGTTGACCGCCTTGCGCACCCGCTGCACCCGGCGCTCGCTGTTGGTGAAGGTGCCGTCCGTCTCGCACCACGCGGCCGACGCCGGCAGCACGACATGGGCCAGCTGCGCGGTCTTGGTGAGGAAGATGTCCTGCACCACCACATGGTCCAGATTGGACAGACGTTTGATCGTGTGCTCGCAGTCCGCCTCGGACTGCACGGGATTCTCGCCGATGATGTACACGGTGGTCATGTCGCCGCGTTCCATCGCCTCCAGCATCTGCGTGAGGTTCCAGCCCTTGCGGGGTTGGATCGACGAGCCCCACACCGCGTCGAAGGCCCGCCGCACGGCCGGGTCCTCCACGTCCTGGAAGCCGGGCAGCCGGTCCGGGATCGCGCCCATGTCCCCGCCGCCCTGCACGTTGTTCTGCCCGCGCAACGGGTTGAGCCCGGCCCCGTAGCGGCCGACCTGCCCGGCCAGCAGCGACAGGTTGATCAGCGACAGCACGTTGTCGGTGCCGTTGTGGTGCTCGGTGATGCCCAGCGTCCACGACATCTGGGCCCGGTCGGCCCGGGCGTAGGCGTGCGCCAGCTCCCGGATCAGCTCGGCCGGCACCCCGGTCTCCAGCTCCGCCACCGGCAGCGTCCACTCCTCGACCGAGGCCGCGAACTCCTCGAAGCCCTCGGTGCCGCGCTCGATGAACGAGCGGTTGGCCAGTCCGGAGTGGATGATCTCGCGGGCGATGGCGTTGGCCAGCGGGATGTCCGTGCCCACGTTGAGCCGCAGCCACTTGTGCGCCCACTTGGCCGTGCTGGTCAGCCGCGGGTCGACGACGTAGAGCTTCGCGCCCTTGTTCACGGCCTTGAGCACGTGCTGGAAGAAGATCGGGTGCGCCTCGCGCGCGTTGGATCCCCACAGCACGATCAGGTCGGCGTCCTCGATCTCCTGGTACGAGGAGGTGCCGCCGCCGCTGTCGAACACCTTGGCCAGGCCCGCGACGCTGGGGGCGTGGCAGGTCCGGTTGCAGGAGTCGACGTTGTTGGTGCCGATGACCGCGCGGGTGAACTTCTGCGCCACGTAGTTCATCTCGTTGGTGGCCCGCGCGCACGAGAACATGCCGAAGGCGTCGGGACCGCCGGCCTCGATATTGCGCCGAAAGCCCTCCGCGGCCCGGTCCAGGGCCTCGTCCCAGCTCGCCGGCCGCAAGATGCCCGCCTCGCGGACCAGCGGCTGGGTGAGTCGGACGTAGGGTTCCCGCTTCCTCCGGCCCATCACGCCTCCCAAGTCTTCTACAGTGCAGACTGTATGCGATCTACGATATGCGCCTAGCACGATTCAGGGCAAGCAGGTCCACCGCCGCGTAGACGTTGCGCAGGGTGGGCGCGGGGACCCCGGTGAGGTCGGCCAGCTCCACGACGGCGCCGATGATGGCGTCGGTCTCCAACGCCTTGCCCGCCTCGAGGTCCTGCAGCATCGAGGTCTTGTGGTGCCCGACCCGCCGGGCCCCGTCGATGCGCTTCTCGATGGACACCGACGGCTCCGAACCGGCCGCGCGGGCGATGGCCACGGTCTCGGCCATCATCGCCGCGACGACCGCCCTGGTGTCGTCGTGCGCGCAGATCTCCGCCATGGTCGCGCCGGTCAGGGCACTGAGCGGATTGAAGGCGACGTTGCCCATGAGCTTGATCCAGATGTCGTCCCGCAGCCGCGGCTCGACCGGGCTCTTGAGCCCGCCGGCGATCATCGCGGCCGACAGGTCCTGGCAGCGCTGCGAGATCGAGCCGTCGGGCTCGCCGATGGAGAAGCGGGTGCCCTCCAGGTGCCGGATCACGCCCGGCTCCTCGATCTCCGTGGAGCAGTAGACGACGCAGCCGATGGCCCGGCGCACGTCGAGCACCTCGCTGACCGCACCGCCGGGGTCGACGGCCTCGATCCGCCGCCCCTCCAGCGGATGTCCGGTCAGGCCGTGGAAGTACCACCACGGGATGCCGTTCTGCGCGGCCACAATGGCGGTGTCCGGGCCCAGCAGCGGCGCCAGCAGCTTGCCGCACGAGGCGTACGAGTTGGCTTTGAGGCCCAGGAAGACGAAGTCGGCCTCGCCGACCTCGGCGGGATCGTCGGTGGACGGCGGGTTGGCGGTGAAGTCGCCGCGCGGGCTGAGCACCCGCACCCCGTCGCGACGCAACGCCGCGAGGTGCGCGCCGCGCGCGACCAGATGAACGTCGACACCGGCCCTGTGCAGGGCCGCCCCCACATAGGCGCCGATGGCGCCGGCGCCGAGAACAGCGACTTTCATGGCTCACCTCAGGTGTCGGCGGAGATTGAATACAGTATGCGATCTAACGACGTTCGACGGTACCCCTGCGCGAGTGTTACGTTCGGTAGCAGGTTGATTGCCCTGTGTGCACGATTTGCGGTACTATGAGCACTCAAGGTGACCCGTCCCACGAGGAGTGTCTTTTGCATACGAAATTCTGTAACCTTTAAGCATCGATCCCGTTTGCTCAAGGAGGCACCAGGTGAGCGAGCCCGCGACACCGTTCCCCGGCGGAGCGGTCAACCGACGCCGGGCGACCCGCGGCACGCTCGGCGAAGCGGCCGGCCGCAAGGTGGAGCGCCCCGCCCCGCTGCGCCAGGCCGTCTACGAGGCCCTCATCGAACTGATCGTCAACCGCACCCTCCAACCCGGACAGCACCTCGTCGAGATCGAGCTCGCGGAGTACCTGGGGGTCAGCCGCCAGCCCGTTCGCGAGGCGCTGCAACGACTTCAGACCGAAGGCTGGGTGGATCTGCGACCTGCCCAGGGCGCCTTCGTGCACACGCCGACCGAACAGGAGGCCGACCAGCTGCTCAGCGTGCGCAGCGTGCTGGAGACGCACTCCGCGCGGTTGGCCGCCGAGCACGCCGGCGAACAGGACGTCGAGCAGCTCTGGGAGCTCCAGCGCGAAGGTGTGGACGCGCTGGCGGCGGACGACGTGGACCGCCTGGTCACCGCGAACGCCTCGCTGCACGCGTTCATCACGAACCTGTCGGGCAACGCGGTGCTGGCCGAGCTGATCGGTCTGGTCGACCGCAGGGTCCGCTGGTACTACACGCCCATCGCCCGCCCACGGGGAGAAGACGCCTGGGGCGAGCACGAGCAGCTGATCCAAGCCATCGCCGCCGGCGACGCGGAGCAGGCCAGCCGGATCATGACCGTCCACACGGAACGAACCCGGCTGGCCTACCACGAGGAGCGTCAAGCCCAGACCCGATCGAACAGCTGATCGGGAACGGGCCGCTAGGCGGTGGTTGGGGCGCCGAAGCCCGAGGCCGCGGCCGACACCGTGGTCTTGGACTTCGGATGTCCCGGCTGGTGCAGGAACAACGTCAGACCGGCCGCGACGAGCGCGATGCAGCCGGCCAGCACGTACGCGCCGGTGTAACCCCAGCTCGAGACCACCATGGCGCCGAGACCGCCGCCGCCGACACCGCCCACGAGCTTGGCGCTGTACACCAGGCCGTAGTTGGTGGCGTTGTAGTTCTCACCGAAGTAGTCCGGCACCAGGGCGGCGAACAGCGGGTAGAAAGCGCCGCCGCCGAAGCCGACCAGGAACGCGAACACCATGAACAGGGCGATGTTCTCCGTGTTGCCCGAGTAGACCAGGCCGAACTGCGCGATGCCGGCGATCACCAGCACCAGGGTGAGCGTCTGCCGGCGTCCGATGTGGTCGGACAGCCAGCCGACGAGGGCCCGGCCGGTTCCGTTCACGATGGACAGCACGCCGGCCGACGACGCCGCCACGAACGGCCCGAAGTGGCTGGCCGTGGCGAACTGGACCTGGAAGTTGATCCCGAACAGCGACACCCCGCCGATGATCACCAGCGAGACCCACATCAGCGGCAGCATGCCGCTGCGGATCGCCTCCCCCGGCGTGAACTGCCGCACCGCGGGCGGGTTCTTGGCCAGGCTCTTGTTCGTCTTGGTGTTGCGCGACCATTCCTTCGGGTCGATGTGCTCGGGCCACCAGTTCTTCGGCGGATCCCGGAACATCAGCCCGCAGAACACGACCACGATCAGCATGTACACGCCGATCAGGGACAGGATCAGGGTCGTGCTGGCCGGCGTGAGCACCGCACTGAAGATGTAGATGAACGGCACCGCACCGTAGGCGAAGCCGCCGTTGACGAATCCGGTCCGCGCACCGCGCTTCTCCGGGTACCACTTGCCGACCATGTTGATGCACGTGGCGTACACGAGGCCCGCGCCGATGCCGCCGCAGACCGAGTAACCGAGAAACGCCAGCCCGAGGTTGCCACTGAACGCGATGGTGAAGTAGCCGACGCCCGACAATGCCGCGCCCAACAACATTGCCGACCGGGCCGAGACCACGTTGCGCTCACGTAAGCGTCCCGCGGGGAACGCGATGGCGGCCTGGAAGACCGCCCACACCGTCGCCAACCAGAACACCTCGGTCAGCGTCCAACCGTTCTTCTGCTGCAACGTCTTGACCACGGCGCCCCAGCCGTACTCGTAGACGCTCACCGCGATCATCGCGATCCACGGCAGCCAGACCATCCAGGATCGGGATCGCCCCATGAGGTCCCGGGGACTCTCGCCGATCCGGTAGACCCTGCCGTTGTCGTCAGTCAACTCCCTGTAACTGGTGGAACTTGTGGTCATCAGAGCCTCTTTCGCGTCTTTGCGAGTCCCCAGTTCCCCTGTGTGTCCCTCCGAAGGCGTCTCAGATCACGAGTGAAAGCGGCTAAGTCTGGACCGGCATCATGCCTCCAAACCGGCTGAAAGTCAGCCCTCCAGAAGACCTGCTTCTCGGGCCCAGCGGTACTTCGCGCCGAGCACGGCCACGGGCTTCTCCGTGGTGTACGGGTAGGCCACGATCCCGTGGCGGTACAGGAACTCGGCGGCTTCCTCCACCTCGACGTCGCCCGACAGCGACGCCACGACCGGCTTGTGGATGCCGTGTTCCCGGTACTGCTCGACCACGTCGACGACGAGCCTGGCGAAGACCATGGGCGGCGTGACGATGGTGTGCCAGTAGCCCAGGATCAGCGCGTGCACCCGCTCGTCGGCCAGGCCGAGCGCGATGGTGTTGCGATAGGTCGACGGCGGTTCGCCGCCGGTGATGTCGACGGGATTGCCGGCCGCGCCGAACGGCGGGATGTACTCCCGGAAGGACCTGTCCAGATCCTCCGGAATGGACATCAGCGTGAGGCCGTTGTCCACGCAGGCGTCCGACAGCAGCACACCCGAGCCGCCGGCGCCGGTGATGATCACGATGTTCTCGCCCTTGGGGGTCGGCAGCAGCGGCACGCCGCGGGCGTACTCCAGCATGTCGTCCAGGCCCGGCGCCCGGATGACGCCGCTCTGCCGCAGGATGTCGTCGTAGACCTTGTCGTTGCCGGCCAACGCCCCCGTGTGGGAGCTGGCCGCCTTGGCGCCCTGCGCCGTGCGGCCGGCCTTGAGCACCACGATCGGCTTGGTCCTGGAGACCCGCTTGGCCGTCTCGGCGAAGGACCGGCCGTCCTTGAGGTCCTCCAGGTGCATGGCGATCAGGTTGGTGTTGTCGTCGTGCTCGAAGAACGTCAGCAGGTCGTCCTCGTCGATGTCGGCCTTGTTGCCGACGCCGACGATCGCCGACACGCCCATCTGGGCCGACCGGCTGAAGCCGAGGATGGCCATGCCGATGCCGCCGCTCTGCGAGGACAGCGCCACCCCGCCCTGCACGTCGTACGGCGTGCAGAACGTCGCCGACAGGTGCTCCGGCGTGTAGTAGTAGCCGTAGATGTTCGGCCCGAGGATGCGCACATCGTGCTCACGAGCGATCCTCACGATCTCGTCCTGCAGCTCGTGGTTGCCGGTCTCGCCGAAGCCGGACGGGATGAGGATCGCGCCGGCGACCCCCTTCTCGCCGACCTCTTTGAGGGCCTGCGGCACGAACTTGGCCGGGATGGCGAACACCGCCACGTCCACGTCGCCGGGGACGTCGCCGATGCTGGCGAAGGCCTTGCGCTCCAGGATCTCCGTGGCCTTCGGGTTGATCGGGTAGATCTCCCCGCGGTAGCCGCCGTTGACCAGGTTCTTCATCACCGAGTTGCCGATCTTGCCGTCCTCGGCCGACGCCCCGATCACCGCCACCGCGGCCGGCTTCATGATCCGGTTCATCGCGGCCAGGATCTCCTGCTGGGAGAACCGGAACGGCTCGGCGGCCGCATCGGCGTCGACCAGCACCCGCACGTCCACCGCGGTCGCGCCGGTCGGCGTGGCCAGCACCGGGTTGAGGTCCACTTCGGACAGCTGCGGAAAATCCGTGACCAGGTCGGAAACCCGGGTGATCAGGTCGGCGATGGCCTCCCGGTCGGCCGGCTCCGCGCCGCGCACGCCGCGCAGGATCTCGGCCGCGGCGATGCCGTCGATCATGGACATCGCCTGCGAGCGATCCGTCGGCGCCAGCCGGAAGGTGACGTCCTTGAGCACCTCGACCAGCACACCGCCGAGGCCGAAGGCCACGATCTTGCCGAAGGTCTGGTCGGTGGTCGCGCCGACGATGACCTCCTGCCCGGCCGGCAGCATCTGCTGCACCTGGATGCCGAGGATCCTGGCGTTCGGGTCGTAGATCTTGGCATTGGCCGTGATGGTGCGGAATCCGTGCGCCACCTGGGCGGCGTCGGACATGCCGACCAACACGCCGCCGGCCTCGGTCTTGTGCAGGATGTCCGGCGACACGATCTTGAGCACCACCGGGAAGCCCATCCGCTCGGCCAGCTCCACCGCCTGCTCGGAGTCGGTGGCCAGGCCCTCGTCGGGCGTGGCGATGCCGTACGCGTCGCAGACGATCTTGCCCTCGGGCGCGGTCAGCGAGTCGCGGCCGTCCGCCGCGACCTGCGCCAGCACCTTCTGGACCGCCTCGCGGTCGTAGTTCGTCACTGCGGCACCTCGCTGGCGCTCGGTGTCCGCGTTCGCGGATGTTCCGTGGTGAATGATTCGCTCGCAAGCTCGCTCATGCGCCCATCCTCAGATCACGCCGGCGGCGCGCAGCCGCTCCAGCTGGTCGGGTCCGTAGCCCAGGTCGCCGAGCACCTCGGCGTTGTGCTCGCCCAGCAGCGGCGAGCGGGTGATGTCCACCGGCGAGTCCGACAGCTTGAGCGGGCAGCCGACCGTCTTGTACGTGCCGCGGCCCGGGTGCGCCACCTCGACCACGGAGCCCAGCTCGGCCAGCGTCTCGTCCTCGATGAGCTCCTTGGTCGACAGAATCGGCCCGCACGGCACGTTGACCGCGTTGAGCTGCTCCATGACGTCCCACTTGGTGAGGTTGCTGGTCCAGTCCTCGACCATCGCGAACACCTTGTCCAACTTGGACAGTCGCGCCTCCGGCGTCGCCCACTGCGGGTCGTCGGCCAGCTCCGGCTTGCCGATCAGCTCGGTGATCGGCCGCCAGCCGGGCGGCTGGATGATCACGTAGATGTAGTCGTTGGGGCCGCCGGGCGCGCAGCGCACCGCCCAGCCCGGCTGCCCGCCGCCGGAAGCGTTGCCGGAACGGGGAACCTCGTCGCCGAAGCTCTCGTTCGGGTACTCCCCCAACGGTCCGTGGACCAGGCGCTGCTGGTCGCGCAGCTTGACCCGGCACAGGTTGAGCACCGCGTCCTGCATGGCCACCTGCACCCGCTGCCCACGGCCGGAGTTGGTGCGCTGGTACAGCGCGGCCAGGATCGCGGCCACCAGGTGGATGCCGGTGCCGGAGTCGCCGATCTGGGCGCCGGTCGCGGTGGGCGGGCCCTCCTCGAAGCCGGTGGTGCTCATCGAGCCGCCCATGGCCTGCGCGATCACCTCGTAGGCCTTGAAGTCGGCGTAGCGCCCGGGGCCGAAACCCTTGATGGAGGCGTAGATCAGCCGCGGGTTGAGCTCGGCCAGCTTCTCCCAGGAGAAGCCGAAGCGGTCGATCACGCCCGGCCCGAAGTTCTCCACCAGGATGTCCACATCGGACACCAGCTGGCCGAAGATCCTGGCGCCGTCCTCGCTCTTCATGTTGAGCGTGATGCTGCGCTTGTTGGAGTTCAACATGGTGAAGTAGAGGCTGTCCTCGCCCGGGATGTCCCGGAGCTGGCCGCGGGTGATGTCCCCGCGGCCCGGCGTCTCCAGCTTGATCACGTCCGCGCCCAGCCAGGCCAGCAGCTGGGTGGACGACGGACCGGACTGCACGTGGGTCATGTCGAGGACGCGCACGCCCTCCAGCGCCTTGCCCATAGCGACTCCCGAACTCACTTGTACATGGTCTGGTTCATGGTTCCGGGGGCGTACGCGTCCGGGTCGACCCAGACGTTGATCAGCGACGGCAGGCCGGACTCGCGGGCGCGCAGCAGCGCCGGGCCGATGTCGGCCGGGTCGCGCACCTCCTCGCCGTAGCCGCCGAGCATCTTGGCGAACTCGCTGTAGCGCACGTCGCCCAGCGTGTTGCCGACGCGTTCCCTGGCCAGGCCGTACTTCTGGGCCTGGCCGTAGCGGATCTGGTTCATCGACGAGTTGTTGCCGACGATGCCCACGAACGGCAGGTTGAAGCGGACCAGCGTCTCGAAGTCCCAGCCGGTCATGGAGAACGCGCCGTCGCCGAACAGCGCGACGACCTCCTTGTCGGGCCGGGCCAGCTTGGCCGCCATCACGAAGGAGATGCCGACGCCGAGCGTGCCCAGCGGGCCCGGGTCCATCCAGTGGCCGGGCGAGCGGGGCTGCAGCACCTGGCCGGAGAAGGTGACGATGTCGCCGCCGTCGCCGACGTAGATGGAGTCCTCGGTGATGAACTGGTTGATCTCGTGCATCAGCCGGTACGGGTGGATCGGGTTGGCGTCGGAGTGCAGCTGCGGCAACCGCTTCTGCCGCGCCTGGTCCTCGACCTTGTGCAGCTCCTCCAGCCACGGCTTGCGGCCGGTCGCGCCGTTGTCGACCCGGCCGGAGGCGGCGGCGGTGACCGAGGCCAGGATCAGGCCGGCGTCGCCGACGATGCCGAGGTCGATGTCCCGGTTCTTGCCGACGGTGCGGTAGTCCAGGTCGATCTGCACCACGGTCGCCTTGGTGGAAAGCCTTCGCCCGTAACCCATCCGGAAGTCGAACGGGGTGCCGACGATGACGATCACGTCGGCGTTGTCGAAGGCGTAGCGGCGCGACAGCTGGAGGTGGTGCGGGTCGCCGGGCGGCAGCGAGCCGCGGGCGGCGCCGTTCATGAAGGCCGGGATGTTGAGGTTGCGCACCAGGTCGATGGCCGCGTTGGTGCCCCGCGTCGTCCAGACCTGGCTGCCGAGCAGGATCGCCGGCTTTTTGGCGTGCACCAACAGGTCCGCGAGCTTCTCCACCGCCTCGGGGTCGCCGGCCTGCCGGGTCGAGGCGCGGTAGCGGCCGGCCTGCGGCACGCGGGCCTTCTCCACCGGCACCTTGCCGTCCAGCACGTCGCGCGGGATCTCCAGGTACGACGGGCCGGGCGCGCCGTTGAGGGCCTCCCGGAACGCCATCGACACCATGTCCGCCGCCCGGGCCGTGTCCGGCACCGTGGCGGAGAACTTGGTGATCGGGTTCATCATGTCGACGTGCGGCAAGTCCTGCAGTGAGCCCATCTTGTGCTGCGTCAGGGCTCCCTGGCCGCCGATGAGCAGCATCGGGCTCTCCGCGCGGAAGGCGTTGGCCACGCCGGTGACCGCGTTCGTCGTGCCCGGGCCCGCGGTGACCACTGCGCAGCCCGGCGTGCCCGTCACGCGGGCGTACCCGTCGGCGGCGTGCGCGGCGACCTGCTCGTGGCGGACGTCGATGACCTTGATGCCCTCGTCGACGCATCCGTCGTAGATATCGATGATGTGCCCGCCGCACAGGGTGAATATCGTGTCGATGCCCTCGGCCTTGAGCGCCTTCGCGACGAGATGGCCACCGGTGATCATCTGGGGCGCGGGGGCGGATCCGTTCGCCGTCTGGCTGTCTACCACGGGTTCTGTTCCCACCATGCTGGTCAACTCCTCGCCGGCTCCGCTGCACTGTAGATTGCATACGATATGGAGTAGGCATATGCTTACGCCTGTTCCGGCCCGGTGTCCAGAGCAAGTCGAGAAGATTTCGCGATCTTGGCGCCCAGGGGAAAGCCCAGCCCGAGGGAAAAATCCACAGGGCGGAAGACCCCGGCCGGCCCCCAGCCACCCCGCGCGAGTTCTCCAGGAGGGCCGCACGTTGGATCTGTTCGAACACGAGGCCAGGGATCTGTTCGCCCGTCACGGTGTGCCGGTGCCACCGGGCGAGGTGACCAGCACCGCCGCGGGCGCCCACGCCGCCGCCGTGGACATCGGCGGACCGGTCGTGGTCAAGGCCCAGGTGAAGGTCGGCGGCCGCGGCAAGGCCGGCGGCGTCAAGCTGGCGCGGACGCCCACCGAGGCGCGGGCCGCCGCCGAGGCCATACTCGGCATGGACATCAAGGGGCACACCGTGCACAAGGTGCTGGTGACCGCCGCGTCCACGATCGCCGACGAGTACTACTTCTCCTTTCTCCTGGACCGCGCCAACCGGACGTGGCTGGCGATGGCCTCGGCCGAGGGCGGCATGGACATCGAGGAGGTCGCCGCCACCCGGCCCGACGCCCTGGTGCGGCGGCCGGTGGTCGACATGGACCTGGGCCAGGCGGCCGACATCGCCCTGGCGGCCGGACTTCCGGCCGCGGCGGCCGACGTGATCGTCAAGCTGTGGGACGTGCTCGTGGCCGAGGACTGCACCCTGGTCGAGGTGAACCCGCTGGTGCGCACCGAATCCGGCGAGATCATCGCGCTGGACGGCAAGGTCACCCTGGACGAGAGCGCCTCGTTCCGGCATGCTCAGCGTCCGTTCGGCACCGAGGTGTCCGACCCGCTGGAGCGGGCCGCGCACGCCAAGGGACTCAACTACGTCAAGCTGAGCGGCGACGTCGGCGTGATCGGCAACGGCGCCGGGCTGGTCATGTCCACTTTGGACGTCGTCGCCCAGGCCGGCGGGGCCGGCCCGGCGAACTTCCTCGACATCGGCGGCGGCGCGTCGGCGCAGGTGATGGCCGACGGGCTGGAGATCATCCTCGGCGACGCGGACGTTCGCAGCGTCTTCGTGAACGTGTTCGGCGGCATCACCGCCTGCGACGCCGTCGCCGACGGCATCCTGCAGGCGTTGGGAATGCTGGGTTCTCGCGCCACCAAGCCACTGGTGGTGCGGTTGGACGGCAACAACGTCAAGCGGGGGCGGGAGATCCTGGTCGAGGCCGGGCATCCCCTCGTGACGATGGTGGAGACGATGGACGACGCGGCGCGCACCGCCGCCCGGCTCGCGGCGCAGGGAGCGTGACATGGCGATCTTCATCGACGAGGGCAGCCGGGTTGTCGTGCAGGGCATGACCGGCTCCGAGGGCAGCAAGCACACCGCACGGATGCTGCGGTCCGGCACCAACATCGTCGGCGGCGTCAACGCCCGCAAGGCCGGGCAGTCGTTGGCCGTCGAGGGCAAGACCCTGCCGGTGTTCGGCGGCGTGGCCGAGGCCATGGCCGCCACCGGCGCCGACGTGTCGGTGCTGTTCGTGCCGCCGCCGTTCGTCAAGGCGGCCGTGATCGAGGCCGTCGACGCCGGCATCGGGCTGGCCGTCGTGATCACCGAGGGCGTGCCGGTGCACGACACCGCCGCGTTCTGGGCCCACTCCGCCGGCAGCAGGACCCGGATCATCGGGCCCAACTGCCCCGGCGTGATCAGCCCCGGCAAGTGCAACGCCGGCATCATTCCGGCCGACATCACCAAGCCCGGCCGGGTCGGCGTGGTGTCCAAGTCCGGCACGCTGACCTACCAGCTGATGCACGAGCTGCGGGACTTCGGCTGCTCCACCGCCGTCGGCATCGGCGGCGACCCCATCGTCGGCACCACCCACATCGACGCGCTGCGGGCGTTCCAGGACGATCCCGAGACCGAGCTCATCGTGATGATCGGCGAGATCGGCGGCGACGCCGAGGAACGGGCCGCCGCCTTCGTGCAGCAGCACGTCACCAAGCCCGTCGTCGGCTACGTCGCCGGCTTCACCGCGCCCGAGGGCAAGACCATGGGCCACGCCGGCGCCATCGTCTCCGGCTCCTCCGGCACCGCCGCCGCCAAGAAGGTCGCGCTGGAGGCCGCCGGCATCGCCGTCGGCCGCACCCCCGGCGAGACCGCCCTGCTGGCCCGGGAACTGCTCACCGGGTGACCGCGCGCCGAGCGGCGATCCGGTGCCGATCCCGGATCGCCGCTCGGATCTCAGTTGACCCTGTCGCAGCGTCAAGGCGTTTGCTGGGGCCATGCGGATCGGCGAACTGGCCGGCTTGGCCGGGGTGACAACACGGACCGTGCGGCACTACCACCGCATCGGTCTCCTGCCCGAACCCTCTCGGCGGGAGAACGGCTACCGCCGCTACGAACTGCGGGATCTCGTGCTCCTGCTGCGCACCCGGCGCCTCGTCGAGCTCGGGCTGTCCCTGGAGGAGGCCGCCGACGCCCTCTCCAGCGACAACGGCCGCGACCTCGTCGAGATCGTCCAGGAGCTCGACGCCGACCTCGCCGCTCAACAGGACCGCATCGCCCGTCAGCGCGCGGCCATCGCCGACCTCCTGGCCGCCGATGGCGACCTCCGATCCCCCGCCCTGCTCGCCGTCCTCGACTCCCTCGCCGACCACCCCGCCCAGGAGCGTGAGAGCCTCGCCGCCGAGCTCCTGGAGTCCCTCACCGGCGACCTGTCCCTGTACCAGTCCGTGCAGTCCGATGCCGTGCTGCGGGCCCAGGTCCTGGCCGTCCAGACCTCTTTCGAGCAGCTCGTCGACGTCTCCCCCACCCACCCCTCAGTCGACGCCGTCGCCGCCCGCGCCCGCCCCTTCGGCCCCGCGCTCTCCGCCCTGCTGCCGCCGGACCTCGCCTCCGTCGACGCCGATCCCGAGGCCCTCCTGGCCGCCGTCAGCGCCGGCATGTCCCCCGCCCAGGTCCGCTGCCTCCGGCTCATGTTCGCCTACTGGCAGGAAGACATGCCGTGATCCGGCTGCGAATGCGGGGGGGGGTGTCGGTGGACGGAAGACGCGTGGGGTTCCTGCTCACCCTCCCCCGAGGCCGAGCAGGAACCGCACGGGCGGCCGAGTCGGATCTCTCCCCTGGTCCGCACGCCCGCCCCTCGTCAGGCGCGTGGGCCATTCGACTCAACCAGTCCACCCCTCGGACGGCAACGGGCCACAAGACCAGTTGACCACCGCTCGACCAGTCTATGGCTGCCGCCGGGGGTGTCAACTACTCTTGGGTAGGTCGACCCCGGCGGGGCGACATCAGTTGAGCGGAGTGGGGGACGCTGTGCTGAGCTTCCGGGACAAACTCAATGCCGCCTTCGACGCGGTGCGGCCGAACGGCCCGGAAGGGCCGGAGTACCGCAACACGGAGGTGGCGGCGGCGCTGGGCGAGCTGGGTGTGAAGGTGACCGGCTCCTACATCGGCATGCTGCGCGGCGGCGAGCGGGACAACCCGACGGTGAACGTGGTGCAGGGCCTGGCGACGTTCTTCGACCTGGACCCGGTGTACTTCCTGACGCCGACGACGCCGCAGGCGGCGGAGAAGGTGGCGGGCATCCACCGGGACCTGATGCGGCTGGCCGAGTGGCGCGACAAGGGCGTCCTCGCCTTCGCCCTGCGGGCCATGCTGCTGGAGCAGGACAGCGGCCAGCTCGCGGAGGCGGCGAAAGTCCTGCTCGAACAGGTGATGGAGTTACGCCGAACCGACCGTGAAGCGGGTAGCTAGGGACCGCAGCAAGGCCGGCACGGCGATGGCCAACTGGCGACCGGCACCGACGCTGACCCGCTGGCTGAGCACGTCGTAGTCGGCGCGCTCGATGGCGCCGAGAATGCCGCCGTACAGGTCGATGCCGGCGAGCGCGGTCTGACGGCCGGTGAGGTGGAGCAGCGGAATCCCGGCCCGGGCCTGGCGGTACAACTCCTGGGTGCGGGCGATCTCGAAGCGGAGCAGCTCCGTCAACGCCGGCCCGGGCACGATCTCGGTGACACCGAAGCGGCGGAGGTCCTCGGCCGGCAGGTAGACGCGGCCCCGACGAAGGTCGTCGCCGACGTCGCGGAGGATGTTGGTGAGCTGGAAGGCGAGGCCCATGGCCCGCATGGCCGCCAGCGCCTCGTCGGACGAAGCGCCGAGAACCGGGGCCAGCTGCAAGGCCATGGTCCCGGCGGCGCCGTGCATGTAGACCTCGAGATCGGCATACGTCTCGTACGAGGTGACGACCAGGTCCGAGGCCATAGCGTCGAGGAACGTCTCGACGAGATGCAGGGGAATGTCCCAGGTCCGCATGGTGTGCAGCAACGCCTGGGCGATCTCGTCGGAGGTCTCGCCGGCCTTGAGGTCGGCCAGGATCCGGTCCCGCCATGCAGCGAAGGACGACGTGTCGACGCCGTCGACCATCTCGTCGGCGTGCCGGGCGAAGCCGTAGACGGCGTGCGCGTAAGGCCGCTTGGCCGGCGGCAGCAGCAACGACGCCACGTAGTAGGACTTGTCGTGCGAGACGAGCAACTGCTTGCACCGCAGGTAACACGCGCGCAGCCGGGGATCGCGGATACCGGCGGCATCGAGCTCAGAGGTCACGACTGTCCCTGGTAGGAGGCCAACACTTCGTCGAGCGGACGGGAACGCACGGCCCGCGCGATCTCCAGCCACCAGTCTATGTCCCCGGCCAGATCCGGGCCGTCCAGCCCGACCGAGCCGGACATGGTGGGGTGCAAGGCAAGCAGCCCGTCCCACAGCTCGATGACCCGCCGGTACACCAAAGCGTGCTGCTGCCCGGGCCGCAGCCGCAGACGGTCCTGCCACTCGGACTGGGGCGGATCCAGCGTGACGACGGAGCCGCTCAGCATGCGCCACAACGGATACAGCCGCCGACGATGCCGGTAGTGCCGCAGGGAACGGGCAATTTGCTCGACCCGAGGCCCCCAGCCGGGCGCGGTCACGCCGACGAAGGCGGGCAGCAGGCTCAGCGCGACCAGGGCGCCGTCGCCCTGCAACTCAGGCCACGGCGGGATGATCCCGACCGCCTCGGCCAGCTGGTAACCGATCACGTGCGCGCAGAACACGAGTCCGAACACGCAGCCGACGGTGTGGATGCGCAGTCCGCGCCGCAGCCACGGCAGGTCGGCCTTGGCCGCCCACCGCCACGACGTGACGGTGAAACTCGCGATGGTGTAAGCGAAGTAGCTGACGATGACGATGTAGATCAGCGCTGCGACGGGATGCACCGGGCCGGGCGTGACCATCCGACCGGCGGGCCCGCTCAGGAAGTTCACGTCGCGGGGCCGAGTCGCGAACAGGATCAGCCCGACCGTCAACGCTGACACGCCCAGCACCGCCGACCGCCGCACGGACGAAGCGACCGTGGCCCGCTGCAAGGAATCCGTGCGGTCGGAGGTCGCCAGCCAGTAGAAGGTCTGCGTGAAAAAGCCGCCCGCACAAGCGATCACGTGCAGCAGCGTCCACGCGAGAGCCCATCCGGCCCACCGGTCCACGGCCATGGCGATGGACTCGATCTCCAACGGCACAGCCAGAAACCACGCGACGAAGCCCAACGCCAGCACATGCCCGGGCCGCCGGTCGACGGTGACGCGCACGAGCATCCGCAGCCGGGTCATCAGGGCGGCAGCGGCCACGACGACCGTCACAACGAGCGCCGCGGTCAGCACGGTCAGACGCGCAGTTCTCGGGCCAGGGCGTCGACGATCTGCGCCTCGGCCTCGGTCAGATTCCGGTGGCCCGACGGCGCCAGCTCGCCGAGGGCCCGCACCGCGGCGCCGGCGAACACCTCGGCCTCGATCTCCTGGCCGTCGGTGAAGCCGCCGCGGCCGAGAATGCGCCGCAGCACGGCCGGGCTGAGATTCGGCACCAGCGCGTTCAGCACCTTCATCAGCACGTCCCGTGTCGCCGGGTCGACGTCACACGTGCGGGCGTGCCCGGGCAGCAGCATGTGCCCGATCTCGTGCCAGATGACGTGAACCTGGTGCAGCGGGCTGGAACCCACCGATTGGTACACGATGTAGTCCGCGTCGGGCATGCCCAGCCAGGCGCCGCTGATCGAGGTCCGCAGCGGCAGCGGGATCAGGTGCAGCGGCCGGCCCCGCTCGCGCGACAGCCGTTGGCACACAACGCGAACGTCCGGATGCAGGAAGTCACGGCGGCGGAGGTCGCCCAGCACGTGGTCGACCGTGGCGCGCCGCCTACCCATGTGGAGGGCACTCCCCTCGAATCCGTGCGTGGTGGACCATTCTAGCGTGCGTGGCGCAGCCGGTTGGCGTCGGCGATGATCGCGGCGCCGAGGGCACGGGCGGTCTCGGTGCGCACGCGGGGCGGCGGCGACAGCACGAACTCGACCTCACCCAGGGCCGGAAGACCTTGGTGCGCCCCGAGTTCCACGAGATCGTGCGGAATGAGGCTGCGGGTGTGAGCGGTCACGCCGAGGCCGGCCAGCACGGCGGCGCGCAACCCGCTCAGGCTCGTGCTCGTGCAGGCGATGCGGAACTGTCGGCCGTGCCACTGAAGGGTTTCCAACGCCTGCGCGCGGCTGACGCTCGGCTCCGGATACAGAATCAGCGGAACGGCCGTTCCGGGATCGATCCGCGTGGTCTCCGTGCCCACCCACACCAGCCGGTCCCGCCACACCAGCTGCCCGTGGGCCGCGCCCAGTTGCCGTTTGCCGAAAACGAGGTCAAGTTGGCGAGCTTCCAACTTCCGATGCAGTTCGCCACTCAGTCCCACCGTGAGCTCCAGCTCCACGCCCGGATGCCGCCGCCGGAAGTCCCGCAGCACGTCGGTCAGGTACGTGGAGACGAAGTCCTCCGACGCGCCGAACCGCAGCCGCCCGCGCAGCTGCGGCCCGGCGAAGAAGCTGACCGCCTCCCGGCCGGTGTCGACGATCGTGCGGGCGAAGCCGACCATCGCCTCGCCCTCGGGCGTGAGCTCGACCGTGTGCGTGTCCCGCAGGAACAGCTGTTTGCCGACGATCGACTCCAGCTGCCGCACGTGCTGGCTGATCGTCGACTGCCGGACGCCGAGCTGGTCGGCGGCCTGGGTGAAGCTGAGCGTCTGGGCGACGGCCAGGAAGCTCTCCAGCTGTGCCGGCTTGAACATCTGACCAGCGTAATCAGAGACCCAGCCGCTGGCTTCCGGTGTAGACGTTCATGGACGTGCCGCGCAGGAACCCGATCAGCGTCAGCCCCATCTCGGCGGCCAGCTCCACCGCCAGCGAGGACGGCGCCGACACCGCGGCCAGCACCGGAATGCCGGCCATCACGGCCTTCTGCACCAACTCGAAGGATGCTCGGCCGCTGACCATGAGCACCGTTCCGCTCAACGGCAGCCGGTTGTCCCGCAGCGCCCAGCCGATCACCTTGTCGACGGCGTTGTGCCGGCCGACGTCCTCGCGCAGGCACAGCAGCCGACCGTCCCGGGTGAACAGTCCCGCCGCGTGCAGGCCGCCCGTGCGATCGAACACCAGCTGGGCCGTGCGCAGGGTGTCCGGCATGGTCGTGACGGTGTCGATGTCGACCTTGAGCTCGTCGAACTCGACCGACCACCGGCTGGTCGCCCGCACGGCGTCGAGGCTGGCCTTGCCGCACAGCCCGCACGAGGAGGTGGTGTAGAAGTTGCGCTCCACCGACGGATCCGGCGGCGGCACCCCGGGGGCCAAACTCACGTCCAGCACGTTGTAGGTGTTGCCGTTGTCGACCGTCGCGCCGGCGCAGTACCGGATGGCGTTGAGCTCGTCGGTCTGGCCGATCACGCCCTCGGAGACGAGAAAGCCGGCCGCCAGGTCGAAATCGTGGCCCGGTGTGCGCATCGTGACGGACAGCGGCTGGCCGCCGACCCGGATCTCCAGTGGTTCCTCGGCGGCGAGCGTGTCCGGCCGGGCGCTCACCCGGCCGTCCACGACGCGAACGACCCGCCGCCGCGTGGTGACGCGGCCCATCAGGCCGGCACCAGCAGCCGCGGGACGCCGGGTTGACGCAGCATGCCGCCGGCGAGGGCGCCCAGGACGCCCAGGCCCGCCGCGAGCAGGAAGCCGGCCGCGTAGCCGTACGTCGCGACCATGGCGGTCGTCAGGCCGATGCCGACGATGCCGCCGACCGCCTTGGCGCTGTAGACCAGGCCGAAGTTCAGCAGGCCGGCCTGGTCGCCGAAATGGGCCTCGACCAGGGCGGGCAGCAGGGCGTAGCAGCAGCCCGCTGTGGTGCCGACCACTAGCGCCGCGAACACCAGGAGGACGGCCGCCTGGTGTTGCCCGGCGACGATGAGCAGCAGCTGACCAAGGGCGCCCAGGGCCAGCGCGCCTCGGACCACCCGGCCGACACCGAACCGTTCGCCGGCCCAGCCCGTCGCCCACCGGGCCGCGCCGCTGGCCAGCGTGAGCACGCAGACCGCGACCGCCGCGAAGGCGTACCCCCAACCGCTGGACGCCACGAAGGCCGCCATGTATGCGACGTCGAACAGCCACGCCGCCGCCGCGCAGGCCACCAGGACGTACATGACCGCCGAGGTCGGGCAGCGGAGCAGCTGGCCCGGCGTGTACCTGCGGATCGCCGGGCGGTTGTGCTTCAGGCTGAGGTTCAGCGTCTTGTCCAGCGCCCACTTCCGCGGGTCCGGCTTCGCCGGCCACCAGTCCGGCGGCGGCTCGCGCAGCACGAAGCCGCAGGCCGTGATCACCACGACGGCGATGATCGGCAACGGCGTCGCGAACAGCACCGACCCCGCCGCGAACGCCCCGCTCACCAGGCCCAGGCACGTGCGCCGCTCCGGGAACCACTTCGCCACCACGCCGAAGCAGGCCCCGTAGACGATCGCCGCCCCCAGCCCGCCCAGCACCGCCGTCCACGCTCCCGCGAACAGATCGCCCAGCGCCGTCAGCACCGCGCCCGCGATCATCGCCAGCGTCGGCCGCACGTGCAGCCGCTCCCTCAGCCAGGCCAGCGGAAACACCGCAACCGCTTGCGTGGCCACCCAGATCGCCAGCAGCCAGTACTCGCCGCCCACGATCAGGCCGAACCCGTACTGCCCCGCCCCGGCGACCAGCATCGCCACGCACGCCGCCGCCAGCACCCAGTTCCTGGAATGCCCCAGCAGCTCGCGATCACTCTCCCCGACCCGGTACCGCCGGCCGTAGAAGTCGGTCACTTCACTAACCATCGGTCTCACCCACCCGCAGTCGTTGACGCCGCCCGCCGGCCTTCGCGCCGGCCTGGTTCCTGCCCGCCCGCACCCGCACCGGCCGGTCCTCGTTCGCCCCGCACTGTCCGGGGCCTGTTCCTCACCGGCCATCACCTGCGCCGGCCCACTTCCAGCCCGCCGACCTCAGCGGTCCCGGGCCACCCGTTCACCCGATCCAGATTGCATACAGTATGTGATAAGTTGTATAGCATGACCACGGGCTGGGCGGAAGCCAGGCAGGTCGCGCGGGACGCGGCCGAGCCGCTGGAGACGATCACGGTCACGCTGGGCGAGGCGCTGGGGCTGGTGCTGAGCGAACATCTGCCGGCGCTGGTGCCGCTGCCGCTGTGCGACACGTCGGCGATGGACGGCTACGCGGTGCGCGGGCCGGCACCGTGGACCGTGGTGGGCCGCAGACTGGCCGGACCGTGTTCCCCGGATGCCGCCCTGGAGACCGGTCAGGCGTTTGAGATCGCCACCGGGGCACCGGTTCCCGTTGGCACCGAGGCGGTTCTTCCGGTCGAACTGTCCACGGTGGACGAAGGAACAGTGACCGGGGTCCTGCCCGCCAAGGACCACATCCGCCGTCGAGGCGAAGACATCCCCCGTGGGCGACGGGTTCTGCATCGGGGCACGGTCGCGACGCCAGCAGCGCTGGGGCTGGCGGCAAGCGTGGGCTACGACAGCCTCCACGTGCACCGCCGTCCCCGTGTCCGTGTGGTGGTGAGCGGCGATGAGCTGCTCACGGCGGGCCTCCCGACGCTCGGCCAGGTCCGCGACGCCATCAGTCCCCTGTTGCCGGGGCTGATCACCACGGCCGGCGGCGAGCTGGTCGACACCCAGTTCGTGGCCGATCGGGCCGGGGCGTTGTCGGAGGCGCTGGCCTGCGACGACGTGGACGTGGTGGCGGTCTGCGGCTCCACCTCGGTCGGGCCGGCCGACCATC
>NZ_KK037166.1:8575283-8578872 GCF_000568255.1 Kutzneria sp. 744 | reverse complement strand
TCGACGGCGTCGCCTGCCGCCCCGGGCACCCGCAGCTCCTGGCGGCCCTGCCCGACGGCCGGCACGTCGTCGGCCTCCCCGGCAATCCCTTCGCCGCCCTGGCCGCCGGCCACACCCTGCTGGGCCCGTTGCTGAGCGGCCTCGCCGGCCGGGGTCCGAAGGCCCCTCTCACCGGCCGCCTCCGCGGCGCCGTCACCGCCCGTACCACCGAAACCCGCCTCGTGCCGGCAATTCGCACCGACGACGCCCTCGTCCCCGTCGGCCGCGACCGCGCCGGCAACCTCTGGGGTGCCGCCATGGCCGACGTCCTGGCCGTCGTCCCTCCACAGTGGACCGGGCCCGAAGTCGAGGTCCTCCCCCTCTGAACCTGCCAGAATGGCCGCGTGAAGGCCACCGACCCGGACGCGACCTACCGCGTGCTGTCCTTACGGACCATCGCCCTGGCCGCATTGGCGCTGGTAGTGATCGGTGTCGGCGTCGCCACGTGGCTGCTGCTCTCCTACGGCGACGGCACACCCCAGTCCGCCAACCGCTTGGACGCCATCAAGACCGCCGGCACCATCGTCGTCGGCACCGGCGGCGCCGGCGCCCTCTGGCTAGCAGCTCGTAGACAGCGCACCAGCGAAATCGCCCTACGCCAGAAGGATCTCGACCACGAGAAGGTCGACCGCGCCTTCGCCTTACAGGAACGCATGGCCGCCTCGTCGGAGGCCGACGCCCTGGAGCGCCGGGTCACCGACCTGTACACCAAGGCCGCCGAACAGCTCGGCTCCGACAAGGCCCCGGTCCGCCTGGCCGGCATGTACGCCCTCGAACGCCTCGCCCAGGCCAACGCCGACCAGCGCCAGACCGTGGTGAACCTGTTGTGCGCCTACCTGCGGATGCCCTTCGAGGAGGAAGGTCCACGCGAGGAACGCGAGGTCCGCCTTACGGCGCAACGCATCCTGGGCGCACACGCGGTGGCCGGCGATACCCACTGGGCGGATCTCGACCTCGATCTGACCGGCGCGACCCTGCTCGACCTGGACCTCAGCGCGGGCGTGGTTCGCCAGCTGACCTGCGCGAATGCGCGGCTGTACGGCGAGACTCGGCTGGACCGGGCGACGATCCGGCACGCCACGTTCGAAGACGCGCACTTCGCCGGGCACCTGTCCGCCGTCGGCGCGACCTTCACCGGCCCGGCGCTGTTCTTGTACGCGCAGTTCAAGTCGGCCGCCTTCGACGAAGCCCGGTTCGTGAAGAACGCGCGGTTCAGCGAGGCCCGCTTCGCGATCGGGGCGTCGTTCCACTCGACGGTGTTCGAGGCGGCCGCCCGTTACAGCCAAACGGTCTTCGCCGGGGACGTGCAGTTCGAGGCCGTGCGGTTCGAGGGCAATGCACGCTTCGCCGGCACCCGGTTCAAGGGCGCGGTCCGCTTCGCGAACGTCGAGTTCGCCGGGGAGACCCGGTTCGACCGGGCCGTGTTCGCCACGCTGGCCGACTTCGTCGCCGTGCGGTTCGGTGGTTACGTCGAGTTCAGCGAGGCCAAGTTCCGGGGTGACACCAGGTTCGGGCACGTGCGGTTCGCCGACTCGGTCCGGTTCAACACCACCCAGTTCGACGGCGACGCGCGGATGGACCACACCTGGGCACGGCTCGATGTGCCGGACACCGTCACCCGGACCTGGCCGAAGGTCCAGAACGCCCAGCCCGGCGCCTTCGAGGTGGTGCCGAACGCGACCGGCCCCGGCGACGAGGGCGCGTGGGGCCTGGTGGAGTACCGCGCCTCCTGATCAGCTCCAGAGGATGGCGCGGGCGAAGACGGCGATCTCCGGGCGGCCACGCAACTCGGCGACCTGGGTCATGGCGTTGATGATGCCGATGGCGCCGAGGACGACGGTGCTGGCGAAGTCGACCGAGACGGTGGGGCGGGCGCGCTGGACGAGGGCGACTAGTTCCTGGGCGTACTCGCGGCGGGTGCGCTCCTGGGCCTCGACGTTGAGGACCTCGGTGAGCAGCAGGCGGACCAGGTCGGGATTGGCGGTGGCGAAAGAGAAGTAGTCGCCTATGGCCCGGTCCAGGGCGTCGGCGGGGCCGTCGGCGGTGCGCAGGATGTTGTGCAGGGACAGCCACATGGACTCGGTGCCACGGGAAAGGACGGCCACCAACAGGTCCTGCTTGCTGGCGAAGTGGGTGTAGACGGTGGGGGCGGCGATGCCGGCGGCCTCGCCGATGTCGGCGATGCTGACCGAGGCGGAGCCGCGGGAGGCGAAAAGTTGTGACGCGGCAACGAGAACGGCCTCGCGACGGGAGACGACGGGCTGGGGGTCGCAGCCCTCGACCACAGGCTCCGCCACAACGGCCGGCAGCTCGACGGCGATCATGGCCTGGGCGATCCGGCGCAACTCCGCGGCGCTGATTTCGTAGCGGTGGTAGGAAACGCTGGCCATCAGGGCGGTGATGCCCCGGGCCCGCAACAAAGGCTGATCGACGACCAACGACTGGGCGACACGCTCGACACCGATACGGAGCCGGCGACGGATGGTGCGACGCTGTTCCACGGACAGGTGCCACCCCTCGCGGTCCCACAGCACCCCGAACTCGCGGCGGGCCAGGACGACCTCGGAAACGGCGGTCATGGTGCCCTCGACGCCCGGCGGCGCGGCGGCCAGGACGGCTTCCAACCAGTCGAGGCTCTCGTCGACCACGGCGGCGAGCAGGTCGTCCTTGCCGCGGAAGTGCCGGTACAGGGCGCTGGCCCCGATGCCGACCTCGGCGGCGATGTCGCTCATCCCGACCCGGTGGAAACCGTGCTGCCAGAACAGCCGGGCGGCGGCCGCCAACACCTGCTGCCGACGGTCGCGGGGACGGGTGACCATGGTCGATAGTGAACCACACGTCGGTCCATCGAGCCCAAAACATGGCGATCTACGTGCGGTATCAGGTACAAAGTGAACGACGATACGCTCCTAGGAGGCCGGCCATGCAGCTCACGCAGTGCGTGCACCGAGCGGTGCGGCAGACCCCGGACCTCCCGGCGACGATCTTCGGGGACCGCGTCCGGACCTGGGCCGAGAGCGCCGACCGGGTGGCCCGGCTGGCCGCGGCGCTGCGCGACCTGGGCGTCGACCAGAACGACCGGGTCGGCCTGCTGGCCCTGAACTCGGACATCTACCACGAGTTCCTGCTGGCCGTGCCGTGGGCGGACGCCGTCGTCACGCCGGTCAACACCCGGTGGACGCCGAACGAGATCGCCTTCTCGCTCCAGGACTCCGGTACCCGGGTGCTCTACGTGGACGAGACGTTCGCGCCGATGGTGCCGCGGCTGCGCGAGCTGGCCCCGTGCCTGACGACGATCATCGGCGGCGCGGCGGTCGTGGACTACCTGGTCGACACGCACGAGCCCATGCCGGATTCGCGCCGCGGCGGCAGCTCGATGGCCGGCATCTTCTACACCGGCGGCACCACGGGCCACTCCAAGGGCGTGATGCTCAGCCACGACAACATGATCGTCTCCGCGCTGGGCAGCTGCGCTGCCGGCACGTACGTCCAGCCCGGCGGCCGATACCTGCACGCGGCGCCGATGTTCCACCTGGCCGACTGCTCGGCC
>NZ_KK037166.1:8500674-8575183 GCF_000568255.1 Kutzneria sp. 744 | reverse complement strand
CCGAGTTCACGCAGGCGTACGGCATGACCGAGCTGGCGCCGGTGGCGACGCTGCTCAGCCCGGAGGCGCACCACGACGCCAGCCTGCGCCGGTCCGCCGGGCGGGCGGCGCCGCACGTCGAGGTGATGGTCGTGGACGACCAGGACCGCGAGGTCCCCCGCGGCGCCGTCGGCGAGATCGTGGTGCGCGGCGACAACGTGATGCTGGGCTACTGGAATCAGCCCGAGGAAACGAAAAAGGCGCTGCGCGGCGGCTGGATGCACACCGGCGACGGCGGCTACATGGACGACGACGGCTACGTCTACATCGTCGACCGGCTCAAGGACATGATCGTCTCCGGCGGCGAGAACGTGTACTCGGCCGAGGTGGAGAACGCGCTGGCCAAGCACCCGGCCGTGGCCGCGTGCGCGGTGATCGGCGTGCCGGACGAGGAGTGGGGCGAGCGGGTGCACGCCGTTGTCGTGCTGGCCGACGGCCATGAGCCCGCCGACGACGAGCTGCGCGAGCACTGCAAGCAGCACATCGCCGGCTACAAGGCCCCGCGTTCGGTGGAATTCGTCGAGGAGTTGCCGGTGTCAGGGGCCGGCAAGATCCTCAAGCGGGTGTTGCGGTCCCGGCACTGGGGTAGCCGGGACCGCTAATCCAAGAAATTGAACACTGTTTAACCCACAAGGAGATCGGCCGCGATCTCGACGCCGTCACGCACCATCTCGGCCGCCACGGCCTTGGCTGCCACGGCGACCTCAGGCCGCAGCGCGCGGTCCAGGGTCGCGGTCAGCGACTCGACGGTCGGCTTCGTGCCCTCGTGACGGGCGCCGATGCCAGTGCCTCAACCCGTTCCGCCCAGTAGAACTGGTCGTAGCGATGCGGCACGATCACGTGCGGCGTGCCGGAGATCGAGGTCACCGTCGTGGTGCCGGAACCGCCGTGGTGCACGGCCGCGGCCACGCGCGGGAACAGCGCCTGAAAGTTGGCCTCGCCGATGACCAGCATGTCGTCGGCCGCGGCGGCCAGCTCCAGATCGGCCCAGACGCTGGAGATCACCGCCCGCCGGCCGACGGCCCGTGCCGCCGCCACCATCGTGGTCACCACCTCGGCCTGGGCGTCGCCGGTGCTGCCGAAGCCGAAGAACACCGGCGGCTCGCCGGCGTCCAGGAACCGCGCCAGCTCATCCGGCAGCGGCCTCGTGTCCCGCATCAGCCACGCCCCGGTCTGGGTGACCTGGAGTCCGTCCGACCCCGGCCAGGGCCCGAGCACCGGGTCGGCGGCCAGCCACGGCCGTGGCGAGTTCATGTGGCTCAGCACGTCCTCGATCGGTTCAAGCCCGATCCTGGCCCGGTTGGAATTGACGGCCCGCCGCCACTGCTCGTTCCACCGCCGCGATTCCATCCCCCACAGCGTGTGATTGTCGGCGCCGGCCGGGTGCACCCAGCCCGGCAGCGGAATCGGCGGATGCTGCCCGGAAGGGAGTTGATTAGGGCTGAATGTGGCGTAGACGTGGCGAATACCGAGCTTTTCCGCTATTGACGACGCCGCCACCTGGAGCGCCGACCAGCCCAGGACCACGTCGCAGCCCTCGGCCTGCGGCAGCAGCGTCTCGAACTGCGTGGCCACAGTGCCGTCCATCAGCTGCTGGCGGCCCTCCGGGGTGGCCCCGAGCCGCCGGAACTCGGAGTCCGGCTTGGCGCCGGGTCGCACCTCGGGACCAAGCGGCACAAATTCGATACTCAGCCCCTCGACCCATTCCCGGAAATCCGGCGGCGCGCACAACCGTGCCTCATGCCCGATTTCCCGCAGCCTCAGGGCCAGGGCGACCACGGGCTGGACGTCACCGCGCGACCCGATGGTCGACAGCAACACTCGCATGGGAAATACCCCCGTCACTCATCGCTTTACGGGGGCGATTGTGAGCCCGTACGGGGGCCTTGCGGCAAGTCCCCCCATCGGTTATAGAGTGAAGTGGCGGGAAAAGCCGTCAGTCCTCCTCACGCGGACGCAGCTCCACGCAGCAGTCGCCGGCGCCGTCCGGCGCGAGCACCGCCTCCACGGTCCGGGCCTCCAGCCCGTCGATCACGCCCTCCAGGAACGCGCGGTTGATGCCGCACACCAGGTCACGGGCCTTCGACGCCAGCGGATGGAACGGGCAGTCCCGCATCCGCACCGTGCTCGGGGTGTCCCGCAACGGCTCGAAGCCGTGCCGCGTCAGCAGCCGACACGTCATGGTCAGCGCGCGCTCGGTGCCCAGCCGCCCCGGCCGCTCCTCCTCACGCTCCGCAACCCCGAACTCGCGACCACGGTCGGCGGCGATGCCTTCGGCCGAGCCCCGCGGATCGTCGGTCAGCACGGCGTCGACGAGGATGTCGGCGAGCAGGTTGTACTGCCGGGACGGGATGCTGACCTGCACGTCCACGTCCGACGGCTCGTACACCTTCGGGGCACGCCCGACCCGGCCCACGCCCTCGTAGTGGGCCCGCAGCAGACCGGCGTCGACCAGCTTGTCCAGGTGGAACGCGGCCAGCTTGCGGGAGATGCCCACGGCGGCGGCCGCCTCGTCCCTGGTCACGGGATGCCGGGCGGCGCGGATGAAGTCGAACATGCCTCGGCGCAGGTTGTCGTCGAGGGCGGCCACGGCGCTGATCGCCCGATCGGTGCTCACCCTGCCCAGAATATCGCCTACGAGCGTGTCCGCAACCACACTTCTTGACCTGCGACGGCGATAAGACCAACATCTATTGGCGAAACTACGGTCGAGGAGGTCACATGCAGGCGTTACGGGTGGTCCACGAGCCCGCAACCGGTGTCGATCTCGAGGCGGCCGAGCGCGCCGCCGGTGACCTGTTGCGCGCGCTGGGCGTGGACACGGACACCGAGAGCCTGCGGGCGACGCCGGGCCGGATGGCGCGGGCCTACGCCGAGCTGTTCACGCCGCGGCCGTTCGACCTGACCACGTTTCCCAACGACGAAGGCTACGACGAGCTGGTGCTGGCCCGCAGCATCCCCGTGCGGTCGGTGTGCGAGCACCACCTGCTGCCGTTCGTCGGCGTCGCGCACGTCGGCTACCTGCCCGACGCGCGCATCCTCGGACTGTCCAAACTGGCCCGTGTGGTCGAGCACTTCGCCAGCCGGCCGCAGGTCCAGGAGCGACTGACCAAGCAGGTGGCGGACTGGCTGAGCACCCAGCTGGCGCCCAAGGGCGTCGGCGTGGTGATCGAGGCCGAGCACACGTGCATGACGCTGCGAGGTGTGAAGGCCGCCGGGTCCAGCACCGTGACGTCGACGATGCTGGGCGTCCTGCGATCCGACGCGCGGTCGCGCCAGGAGTTCTTCGCGCTGGCCGGGGTCAAATAAGCTGACTCGGGTGACGAACCGCCCCGAACTGGTCGCCCTGCGCTCGTTCCTGAGCGTGTACCGGACGGGCGGGGTCGCGCGGGCGGCCGAGGCGCTGCGGCTGTCGCAGCCCGCCGTGTCGCACCACCTCAAGGCCATCGAGGAGTCGGTCGGGCGGCCGCTGTTCCGGCGGGCCGGGCGCGGCATCACGCCCACCGAGGCCGGGCACAGCCTCGCCGCCGAGGTCGCCGAGCACATCGACGCCCTGGAAGGCGCGCTGGACGGGCTGCGCTCGGCGACCCTGTCCGGGGCCGGGCCGGTTTTTGTCGGCGCCCCCGTCGACCTGCTGGAACGGTTCGTGGTCACCCGGATGGCCCCGCTGCTGGCCGAGGGGCTGACCGTACGGTGCCGGGTCGGGCTGTCGCCCGATCTCGTGCAGGCCGTGCTGGGGGACGAGATCGACGTGGCGCTGCTGACCAAGATCGAGGGCGTCCCGACCCGGCGGATGTACCTCGTGCAGCTGCTGGAGGAGCGGTTCCTGCTGGTCGGGCGGTCCGGCGACGAGCCGTACGAGCCCGGGCAGGAGCGGCGGTTCGTCGGCTACTCCGAGGAGATGCCGATGGCCCGGCGCTATTTCCGGGAGTGCTGGGCCATTCGGCCGCCGGCGCCGGCGCTGGTCGTCAACGATTTTCGGGCCGTCGTCGCCGCCGTGCTGGCCGGGGCCGGGCTGACCATCGCCCCGCACTACCTGGTCGAGGAGCACCTGGCCGCCGGCCGGCTTTCCGTGCTGCACCGGCCTTCCCAGCCCGTCGTCAACACCGTCCACATCGGAACGCGGCGCGGCCGGGAGCACCTGCCGCGGATCCGGGCCGTGTTCGGCGCGTTGTCCTCAGTGGACTGACCCGATATACCGATTGACGCCCCCTTCTCGCGCGCACAAGATTATCGACGAGAGGAGGTGGGAGGTCATGGGCGTATTAGTGCTGAACGCGAGTCTGGAGCCGTTGCACACCGTGTCGGTCCCGCACGCCGTCCGAATGCTGATACGTGAGGTCGCGGAGATCCACGAGGCCGACGCCGGCACCAAGTTCGGCCATTACCCGCTGCCTCGGGTCGTGCGACTCGTGCGGTACGTGGTGATGAAGTGGCGCTACAGCCGGCCGCCGAGCTGGACCCGCCGCGCCGTCCTGAGGCGTGACAACCACCGCTGCGCCTACTGCGGCCGTCCCGCCGACACCATCGACCACATCGTGCCGCTGTCGCGTGGCGGCGCCCGGACCAGCTGGCTCAACACCGTCGCCTGCTGCGGCGGCAGTGCCCGCAGCTGCAACGCCCGCAAGGGAAACCGCCTGCCCGCCGAGGCCAGCATGCAGCTGCTCATCACCCCGCACGTGCCGACCTGGGCCGAGCTCTACGCCTGACAGCACCGGGAACCGCCGGCTTCGGCCGGCGGTTTCCGTCACAATTCGCGGTGCAGGAATTCCGCGGCGGCATCGGCCGCCCGCGAGACATAGGGCTCCACGTCGTACAGGTCGATGTGTTGGTGCGCGTCCAGCCAGAGAATCTCCTTCTTCCCGGTCGTTTCCTCGTACAGCGCCGCGGCCAGATCGGGCGAGCAGTAATCGTCCTTGCGGCCGTGCACGACCAGCAGCGGGGTTTCGGCCAGCAGCGGCGCCGCGCCGAGGGCGTCGAGTGTCATCATGGCGTGCAGGGAGCCGTAGGTGACGCGGTTCTCCCAGTGCTCGGCCTTGGCCCGATCGGTGCCGTAGTAGGCGTACGGCTCGTCCCCGGCCATCGCCGCCGGGCCGTTGTTCGGGGCCACCGCCGGCAATTCTTCGTCGTAGCGGTCGATGAACGACCGAATCGCCTGGCGATAGCCCGGATCGGCGCTGAAACGGGCCGGGCTGTTGTACGCGCCGGCAATGCCCACCACCGCCCGAAGACGGGGATCCGTCGCCGCCGCCTTCACCGCGTAGCCGCCGCCCAGGCACACGCCCACCACGCCGATCCTTGCCGTGTGCTCGGCCAGCACCGCCACCGCCGCCCGCAGATCCGCCAGCTTGCCCTGGCTGTCCTCGTGCGCCCGCCGGCCGCCGCTCTCGCCGAAACCGCGGTGGTCGAAGGCCAGGGTCGTGACGCCTCGCTCGTGCAGGAGACGGGCATAGGTGCCCGCCACCTGTTCCTTCACTCCCGTGAACGGGCCCGTCAGCACTACGGCCGGCGCATCCGTTGCCAGGGAAAGGTTTCCGACCAGTTCGACACCGTCGGCCCGGAACGTCACTCGTGTCATGACGCCGACCCTAGATCGACGATTTCCCCGCGACCAGAAGGCACTTCGCGGTAACCTTTCCCCGTGTTGGTGCCGGATGTGCTGTTGGAGAGCTGCGCCACGCGGCAGGCGTTGGAACGACTCGCCTCCAAGTGGCGGGTGCTGCTGATCTACGCCCTGCTCGCCGGCCCCCAGCGCCACGCCGAGCTCCGCCGCCGCATCCCCGGCATCAGCGCCAAGGTGCTCACCGAGACCCTGCGGGACATGGAATCCGACGGCCTCGTCGACCGCCGCGTGCTCAAGTCCACGCCGCCCCAGCACGTCGAGTACGCCCTCACCGAACTCGGCAAGACCCTCGAACAGCCCCTCGCCGCCATCTGTGAATGGGCCGTCGGGAGCGCCTCTTGACCCTGGACACCCTCGGGCTGTCGTTCGAACGGCTGCTGCCGGGCAACGGCCTGGAAGCCATCTAGGAACAGCGCAGCGTGTACCTCAACGCCGAGGCCGGGACCTGCGACGACGATTCATGGGAGACCCGCGCCCGACCGTCATGCGGCGAGTCCTCCCCGACGGCTTTCACGTCACCCTGGTCGGCGGCGGGCTACCAGGTGTTCCTCGAATTTCCCTTGGCAGGGGCGAGAACCGGCCGAGCTTGCCGCCGCAGCAGTGGGACGCCGGGTACTATCCCAACCGTTGGGAGCTCCGGGAATTCCCACCCCCTTATGCCGCTCCTACATGGCGCAGACGGGATTCCTGAGCAATTCCGCTGCGCTCGGGCCCTTGCCCGTGTCACGATTCCTGTCGTGTCCACCGACCTTCGCTTCGTCGCCGAGCAGTGCGTGACCCTCGTCGCCAAGGAGTTCTCCGAGCAGCTCGACTTCACCGTCGACAGCCTCGAGCGGCTCGACTCCGTGTGCGAGCGGCTGCTGGCCGAGGGACCTCTGGGCGGGGAGCGGCTCGACCTGTGGTGGAAGCTGGTTGGCGCCTATACGGGCGAGGTGCTCGTGCGGGTTTACGGCGGCGTTTGGACATCGGATGCGACGCCGGCGGTGATGGTCAACGGGCACACGGCCTTGCCGTTCACCATCGCCAACCGCGTGCTGTCCGGAGAGCCGTTCAAGAGCTTGGCGTCGTTCGCCCGGGTCTTTCCGGCTTTGATTGCACGCTCCGGACAGGCCTGAGCACCGTCAGTCCTCGACCAGTTCGCCTTCGAGCACGCTCATGATGATCAGGTCGTACCACCGGCCGTCGCGGCGGAAACGCTCGCGCTCACGGCCTTCCTCGACGAAGCCGAGCTTCTTGTAGACGTGCCGGGCCGCCTCGTTCTCGGGTACCACCCAGAGCGTGATGCCGTGCAGGCGCATCTGGTCGAAGCCGTAACGACACAGCACCCGGATCGCGTCGGTGCCGTAGCCGCCGTTGCGATAGGCCGCCTCTCCGACGTAGACGTCGAGCTCCGCCCGGCCGTTCTCCGGTTCGGCGTCAGTGAGGGCGACGACGCCGATCGGGGTTCGGTCGGCCAGCGTCTCGATGCAGAGGATCAGCTTGTCGTACGTGTTCCGCGGCCGTTCCTCACCCAGGCGCTTGGTCAACTGGGCCAGGGAGTCGGGATACTCGTTGATCATCCACTGGAGCACCGCCGGATCCTCGTTCCAGCGGTACAGCGCCCCCGCGTCGGACGGTTCGAGCGCCCGCAGCCGCACAAGCTTTCCGGTCAGCATGACCCGGAACGTAGCAGCGGTCGGCAAGCGAATTAGGCACCGTAGGCGGCGAGGAACCGGGTGGCGTGGGCCTCGTCGAACTGCGGGTTGAACGGCCCACGGATGCTGTTCAGGCAGTCCTCGATGTCGACGGACGGGTCGAGAAGACCGGCGCGGCCGACATCGATCAGGTGCACAGTGTCGTCGTCGGCGATCAGGACGTTGGGGAGGCAGTAGTCGCCGTGGCCGATGACCGGGTCGATGGCCGGGCCGATGACCGGGCCGGTGCCGAAGGGGCAGTCGGAGGGGTCCACGGAGTGGAGGTGGCGGAGGGTCTCGCCCATGATCGTCATGACGCGGTCGCGGTTGCGGTGGTCTGGTGGCCAGGGGTCGGAGGCGGGGCGGCCGGGGGCTGCGGCGGTGTGCAGCCAGCCGCGGCCGGCGTCGAGGACGGCGGGGACCGGGATGCCGCGGGAACGCAGCCACAGGAGGCGGTCGCGCTCAGCGTCGATCAGGTCGGCGGCGCGAATGTCCTCGGGGGGAGCGGTTTTGAGGTAGCCGGAACCGTCCAGGAAACGGACGACTCGGGTGCCGGAGTGACCGGTGGTGACTACTTCGAAGGGGCGCTCCATGAGAGGGACTTTAGCCTTAGGAAGCGAACTGCCATACGCCGTTAATTCTTGAGTTGCGGTGGTGCGTCGGGTGCGTCTGGTGCGTCGGGTGTCCGCACCGCGCGGTTGCCGGTCTCTGTCTACAAAGCACAATCACTCTCTCCGGCATGCGGTGCTGGAGTGAGGGGACGCGAGGCAGGTGGGGAGGGTGGGGTGCGTTGCGCGACAAGGGCTGGGTGGGTGCGCGCGTTTACAGAAGGCTTGGGACGGGTCGGAGGGTGGGGGTTCGATCATGGCGAGGGAAGCGTTGCAAAGGAGGCCGGAAAGCGCTTTTCAGCGAAGGGTGCTGAAGGCCGACACGATCGTGTATTGGTTGGCGTGTAACGGAAGTCGATCACATAAGGGGAGTATTATTCGGGCATGTCAGCGAATCCTGAATTCCCTGCCGACACCGAAGGGTGGCAGCACGGCGAACTGGAGCTGTGGCAAGCCGGCGAAGAAGCCGAGACTCTGTACCGGGCAACCTACATCCAGCAGCTGGAGCGCGTCTGGGAGGTGTGGGACCGATCAGTGAAGTCGAAGGAGGACCGGACCTCGATCGTGTCGACAATGGTGATCCGCTGGCGGCTCACGATCAGGGAAGCGCGTGAGCGGCTTCGGTACGCGGAGTTGTTCCGCAGCGAGGCGGGTCGCGCTGGGGCGTTGGACCGGCAGCGTCTGAAGATCATCCACGAGACGTTGCGGATAGCGCCGGCGGTTGAGCGGGACCGGGTTGAGGCGTCGTTGTTGGAGAACGTCCAGTTCGACGAGGGCGAGTTCAAGGACATCGCGCAGCGGATCCTGTTTCACCTCGACCAGGACGGCAAGGCGCCGGATGACCGGGAGTTGCGGGAGCCGAAGCGGGAGTTCCGTTTCGAGCGCAAGCTGGACGGCAGCATGGTGTTCTGGGGAAGGCTCGACCAGGAGTACGGGGCGAAGATCGCGGCGTTGCTCAGTGCGCTGGCCAAGCCGACCTCGGGCAAGGACCCGCGCACGACGGCGGAGCGGCAGGGGGATGCGTTTGCGGAGATCATCGAGCTGGCCTCCCGCAGTGAAGGCCTGCCCGAGCAGGGCGGGGAGCGCCCTCACCTGACGCTGTCGATGTCGTTCAAGGACTTCATGGACAACACGGGTGTGGCAAAGGTCGAAGGCGGGGGCGTGATGAGCGCGGCCGAGGCCCGCCGGATCGCGTGTGACAGCACGGTCATGCGGCTGGTGCTTGGGGCCAACGAAGAGATCCTGAACGTGGGACGGCAGCAGCGCACAGCCCCGAAGGGGATCCGCAAGGCACTGATCGAGCGGGACGGCAGCTGCGCGTTCCCCGGGTGTCACACGGAACCGGCGCGGTGTCACGCCCACCACGTAGTCGAATGGGCGAACGGAGGACCTACCAGCCTGGACAACATGGTACTGCTCTGCGGATCCCACCACCGATTGATCCACCACAGCCGCTGGACGGTGAAGATGGTGAACCACAGGCCGGTGTTCTCCGACGGGCTAGAGGACGCGGGGTAAAGAAGCCGGGCATGGCTATGGCCGTGCCGGCAAGGGGATCGGGTCATCGGCGCACGTGGTCGAAGGCCGAACGAACGCGCGGCGCTAACGGCCGTCGGACAGGGGGAAGCCGGCCTGGGACTCCAACCAGGCGGGGCCCATCAGCTCGCCGTCGACGGGACCGAAATGGGCCAAGGCGGAGCGGTGCAGGTCGGCGACGAGGGAGGTGACGGGGTGAGGAGTGCCGGCACTGGAGGCGGCGCGCTCGACGGACTCCATCTCCTCCAGGCAGCGGGCGAGGCCGAAGTCGCGGAGGTAGTCGCCCGAGAGCAGAGAAGGCAGGTGACGGGAAGCGAAAGCGCTGTCGCCGGCACTGCCGAGCAGCAAAGAGCGCATGAGGTCCGGGGAAAGGCCGAGGCGCTGGGCCAGAAGCAGAGACTCGGTGGCGAGGAGGGCATGGCCGAACCACTGGAGGTTGATCAAGAGCTTGGCCAAGTAGCCGGAGCCGTGATCGCCGACATGGTGGATGGTGGAGGCGAAAGAGCGCAGCAAAGGGGTGGCGGAGGCCAACAAAGAGGCGGGGCCGCCGACGTAGAGGGTGATGGCGCCCTCGCGCATGGCGGACACGCCGCCGCCCATGGGGGCGTCGAGATGAGGGACGTCATGACGGCGCTGACCGGCGTCGAAAGAGCCGCTCGTGAGGTCTATCCACAAGCGACAGTCCACGGGGGAATAGGCGGCCAGCTCGGCGTTGCCGGGCAACAAGGTGAGCAGGACGTCGCACGAGCGGAGGTCGGGGACCCAACGGGCGCCGGCGGCCTCGACGACGGAACGGCGGTCGAGGAGGTCGGTGGCGACCACGTCATGACCGGCCGCGACCAGCCGGGCGATCAACGGGGTGCCCATGCGACCGACCCCGACCACTGCGACCGTCTCCGCCATCGACAACTCCCCTGGGCCTGAACGTGTTCCGATAATCCTGAGGGCTCACACCGACAATGCGGCGGAACGAAGGGCGAAGAGAGACGCCGGCGGTGAAGCCGACCCGGCGGGCGATGGCGTCGACGGGCAGGTCGGTCTGCTCCAACATGCGCTGCGCCTGCAAGATCCGCTGGTGTAGCAGCCACTGAAGGGGAGAAATGCCGACCACGGCGCGGAACTGGCGGTCGAAGGTGCGACGGGACAGGAGAGCCTGGGCGGCGAGGGTGTCGACCTCAAGGGGCTCGTCGAGATGCTCCAAGGCGAAGGTCATGGCCCGCGCGAGCTGGTCGCCGTCGGGCATGACGAGGATGGGATGGTCGATGTACTGGGCCTGCCCGCCGCTGCGCTGCGGAGCGACGATCATCCGCCGCGCGATGGCGGTCGCGGCCTCGGCGCCCCACAGCCGGCGCACGACATGCAGACACGCGTCGATGCCGGCGGCGGTGCCGGCGCTGGTGATCACATCGCCGTCATCCTCATACAGGACACCGGGATCCACGGTGACCCGAGGATACGAGGCGGCCAACACGGGGGCATGGAACCAATGGGTGGCGGCCCGCCGGCCGTCCAACAGACCGGCGGCGGCGAGCACGAAGGCCCCCATGCACTGCCCGACGACCAGAGCGCCGTCCTCATGCGCGGCACGAAGGGCCCGAAGGGCGGGCTCAGGCGGCCGCTCGGCGGAGTTCCGCCACGACGGCGCGACGACGATCCCGGCCCCGTCCAACGCCTCCAACCCGTACGGCGGCACGACCTGGATGCCGCCGGTGGTGGTCAGCGGCCCGGACTCCGCGGCGACCGGCCGGACGGTGAAGGCCGGCGCGCCGCTGGAGGTCCGGTCCACGCCGAACACGCTGATCGGCACCGACGTCTCGAACATCGGGGCCCGGTCGAACATCAGCACCGCGACGGTGGCCTTGTCCCGCCTCATTCGGCCAGTATCACCACCTCGCCCGGCGCGGGCATCACCAGGCGGTCGGACAGGCCGCGCTTGCGAACGCGGCGGGCACGGCGGAGCGCTCCTCGGTGAAGTGGCCCCAGCCGTCGACGTGGATCGGCACGACGATCCTGGCGTCGAGAATCCCGGTGGCCCGGGCCAACTGGTCGGCGCCGAGCGTCAGGTACGCGTCCATCACAGCGCTGCGCCCATGGCCGCCGAACAGCACGGCGATGTCGATCGGGCCGAGGTTGTCGGCGATCTCCTGGACGATGTCCAGCGACGCGTTGTCGCCGCTGACGTAGACACGCGGCAGTCGGGGCCGGACAGCACGAAGCCACGCACCTCGCCGGTCAGGTACTCGCTGCCGGTCGGACCGTGCCGCGCCGGCACGCCGGTGACCCGCACGCCGCCCACGTCGACGCTGTGCCAAAGCGGCAGTTCGCGAGCCACGCCGCCGATCCGCTCCGCCGTGCCGGCGGTGCCGAGCACGAGCGGCACCCGGCCGAGGAACTCGCGGCCGAGGTCGTCGAGGTTGTCCGGGTGCTGGTCGTGAGACAGCAGCACGGCGTCGACGCGGCCGAGCTCGTCGGGGCCGAGAGCCGGTCCGATCAGCTTCACCAGGACGCGATTGCCGATCGGGTGGTCGCCGGGCGGGTCGAAGGTCGGGTCGGTGAGGAAGCGAACGCCGCCGAGGTCGATCAGGGCGGTCGGACCGCCGACGAACTGCATCGTTGTGGTCATGAGCCGATCCTCGGAGAACGGACGTTCTCACGGGGAGTGGCCGGTCCGCCGAACACCGATCGATTCCAGCCACGGCCAGTAGTTGCGAGTTCAACTACTGACGGCGTAAACTCAAGACGTGCGCGAACTCGGCCTTCGTGACACCAACGGCATCCTGAGCCAGCCGTGGGTGCGGCCGAGGCGGTCCAGCGCCGGCCTGGGCTGGGATCGGCTGTTCCTCTCCACGCAGGCGGAACGGGCCTACCGCGCCTGCTTCGACGCCGCCCCGACGAGCACGGTGATCCTGCACCTGGACGGCCCGGTCAAGGTCAGCCGCGGCCACAACCGCCCGTGCACGGTGCCGGCGGGCGGCCTCTTCGTGCACCCGGCCGGGCATGATCTGACGGTCGAGCTCGGCGGCAGCCTGAACACCGTGCACGTCTACCTCACGGACGACGCCTTCGAAGACGGAAAGGGGCAGCTGGCCGAGGAGGTCGGCGCGGTCGATCCGTTGGTGGAGCAGCTGATGCTCGCGCTGGACGGGGTGCTGCGCGAGTGGGAGCCGTCGGCGCGCACGTACGTCGACCACCTGACGGCGCTGCTGGCCAGCCACCTGGCCCGCCGCCGGCAGCCGGAGCCGACCGTGGGACTGACCGAGCGCCAGCTCGCGGCCGTCCGGGAGCTGATCGAGGCCCGGATCGCGGAACCACTGCCGCTGTCCGACCTCGCCGACGCGGCGGCGCTGAGCGTCAGTCAGTTCGTCCGCCAGTTCAAGGCCAGCACCGGCGACACGCCCCACCGCTACCTCGTCGGCCTCCGACTGCGGCACGCCCAGCGCATGCTCCGCAACACCACGCTGCCCATCGCCGACATCGCTGTCCGATGTGGATTCAGCCACCAGGAGCACCTCACCCGGGTAATGCGGTCACGGCTGGGCACAACGCCGGGCGCGCTGCGCGTGCGTGCATAGAACGTGCAGCGCGGCGCGCATTCCGTGCAGGCGTAACCGGTACGGCCCGGCAATACTCTGGCGATGACCCACGACACGGATGTCCTGGTCGTCGGCAGCGGGCCCGCCGGCGGGTCGGCCGCGCTGCTGCTGGCCACGTACGGCGTGCGCACCACGCTCATCACCAAGTACGGCTGGGTGGCGAACACGCCGCGGGCGCACATCACCAACCAGCGCACCATGGAGGTCCTGCGCGATCTCGGCGTGCAGGCCGAGGCCGAGGCGCAGGGCACGCCGCAGCACCTGATGGGCGACACGGTGCTGTGCACGTCGCTGGCCGGCGAGGAGATCGGCCGCATCCGCACCTGGGGCACCGGCGACGCCACCACGACCGAGTACGCCATGGCCAGCCCGTGCGGCATGATCGACCTGCCGCAGACCTACCTGGAGCCGATCCTGGTCTCCCGCGCGGCCGAGCGCGGCGCGAAGGTCCGTTTCGACACGGAATTCCTTTCCCTGCAACAGGATGACGACGGCGTGACGGCGACCGTGCTGGACCGGGTGCGCGGCGAGACGCAGACCATTCGCGCCCGCTACCTGATCGGCGCCGACGGCGGCCGCAGCCTGGTCGCCGAGCAGCTCGGCCTGCCGGTCGCCGGGCGCACCGGCAAGGCCGGCAGCATGAACATCGTCTTCGACGCCGACCTGAGCCGCTACGTGCAGCACCGGCCGAGCATCCTGTACTGGGTGATGCGGCCCGGCGCCGAGACCGGCGGCATCGGAATGGGGCTGGTGCGCTGCGTGCGGCCGTGGCACAAGTGGCTGCTGACCTGGGGTTACGACATCGACCAGGCGCCGCCGGAGGTCGATGACGAGGCGGCCACCGCCATCGTGCGGGACCTGGTCGGCGACGACGACCTGGACGTGACGATCAGCTCGACGTCACTGTGGACGGTCAACCACAGCTATGCCACCGAGTACTCGGCCGGGCGCGTGTTCTGCGCCGGCGACGCCGTGCACCGGCACCCGCCGTCAAACGGCCTGGGCTCCAACACGTCCATTCAGGACTCGTACAACCTGGCGTGGAAGCTGGCGATGGTCGTGCGCGGCGAGGCCGACGCGGCGCTGCTGGACAGCTACACCGCCGAGCGTGCGCCGGTGGGCAGGCAGATCGTGGACCGGGCCAACCTCAGCCGCGACCAGTTCCTGCCGATCTTCGAGACGCTGGGCATCGCCGGCGGCGGGGACGACGAGGCGATCACCCTGGGAATGAAGGCATTGGACGCGCCGGACGCGGACGGGGCGGCGCGGCGGGCGCGCATGGCCGAGGCCATCGAGCTGAAGAACTACGAGTTCAACGCGCACGGCGTGGAGATGAACCAGCGCTACGAATCCTCGGCGGTGATCCCGGACGGTTCACCGGAAGAGGTGTTCCGGCGGGACAGGGAGCTGTACTACCAGGGCACCACCCGGCCTGGCGCGCGGCTGCCGCACGCGTGGCTGGTCGGCGCGAACGGCCACCGACTGTCCACACTGGATCTGGTCGGCCAGGGCCGGTTCACCCTGCTCACCGGGATTTCTGGGACGGCCTGGGTGGACGCCGCCGCGGCGCTGCCAGTCACCGTGACCAGGATCGGGGTCGACGGCCTGCGCGACGCGTACGGGGAATGGCTGCGGGCCAGGGAGATCGAGGAGGACGGCGCCCTGCTGGTGCGGCCGGACGGGCACATCGCCTGGCGCGCCGCGCGGCTGCCGGACGATCCGGCGGCCGCGCTGACGCGGGCGTACACCTCGATCGTCAGGCCTGCTTCGGCCCCGCGCTGATCACGACGTCGAACTCCAGCAGGCTGGAGCCGGTGCCCACCGGCCGGCCGCCGCCGTGGTTGCCGAAGGCCTTGGCCGCCCACGCCTGGTAGTCCGCGTCGGACTCCCAGCGGGTGTAGACGAAGTAGCGGTTGTCGCCGCCCGTCGGGCGGAGCAGCTCGAAGCCTAGAAAGCCCGGCTCGGAGTCGACCGCGCCCGCGCGGGCGGCGAACCGCTTCTCCATCTCCTCGCCCTGGCCATCGGGCACCTCGACCGCGTTGATCTTCACGACTGCCATGCCGCCAGCCTACGCCCGGCGCGGCTGTGGCCCAGCGCACACATTCGGCCTGGACAAGGCACCTTTGTTTGGGCAAGTCGGCCCGAACGTCCGCTGAACCGACCCCGCCCGATGGCTAGCATCGAAGGACCGCCGCAGGCAGGGAAGAGGGCTTTTCGTGCACGTCGTCACCGGAGCAACCGGGCTGGTCGGCTCGGCGCTCGTGCTGGAGCTGCTGCGCCGCACCGACGTCGACGTCGCCTGCCTCGTGCGCCCCGGCCGCTCCGACGCCGCCGCCCGGCTGACGGCCGCCCTCGGCGCCGCCGCCCGGGCCTTCGGCCACGGCGAGGCGTTCGACGCCGACATCCGGCACCGCTGCGTCGCCGTGGCCGCCGATGTGGATCTTCCGCTCTGTGGCGTCGATCCCGCCCGCTTCCCGGCCGGCGCCACCGAGTTCTGGCACTGCGCCGCCGACCAGCGCTACGAGGAACGGCACTGGGAAGGTTTGCAGCGCACCAACGTGCTCGGCACCCGCCACGCCGTCGACCTGGCGTCCGCCCTGGGTTGCCGGTCCTTCAACCACTTCAGCACCGCCTACGTGGCCGGCCGTCGTTCCGGGACGGTCCGTGAGCGCGCGGTCACCGATCCGCTGCACAACAACCGTTACGAGGAAAGCAAGATCGCCGCCGAGTGGGTAGTGCTGGCCGCGGACGGCATGGCGAAGCGGATCCTGCGGCCCGGCATCGTCATCGGGCACAGCGTCACCCATGCCGTGGTGGGCGGCCATTCCGGCATGTACGGCATCCACCGCCAGCTCGTGCAGGTCGAGCGCATGCTCTCCATGCTCGGCGACCCGGCCGTCCGCACCCGCCCCCTGCGGCTTCGGGCCGACCCCTTCACCCCCGTCGACCTGGCTCCCGTCGACCTCGTCGCCGCCGACGCCGTGTCGCTGAGCCTGTCCGGCCACGCCGGCGTCTTCCACCTCACGCACCCCACCGGCATCCGGCTCGGCGACGGCCTCGACCTCATGTTCGACGTCGCCGGCCTGTCCCGACCGCACTACACCTACTCCGACGCCGGCTTCGCCCCTGCCGACCGCGACTTCGATCGCAAGATCGAATTCTTCCGCTCGTACCTCACCGGCGCGAAGACCTTCGACCGCTCCCGGCTGCTCGCCGCGGTGCCCTCCCCCGCTGTCTCTTCCTGGCACCTGGACCTGGCCGTCCTGCGCGACTTCCAGATCTGGTACCAGACCCACACCACCTCCCCCCGCACAGTCCCCTCGCTGAGCCGATAGCCCGGTCTGCCCGAAACCGTATTTCGGTGTGTCGGAGAGCGTGACTCGCGGGGGTTAAATTGGTTGCGGTCTGCTGCCCTACCCGGTTCAATGCTCGGCCTCGTGGGGGACTTCGTCAAAGCGCTCTGGCGCTCGCATGCCGGCCTGACCGTGGCGTGGTGGATTCTCCTTGTCGCACAAGCGGTTCTGCCGGCGGCCTTTGCCTATGAGACGGGGCGGCTGATCGGGACACAAGAGCCGGCGGCGCTGCTGGGTCTGGGCGTGGTGTTTCTGCTGATGCAGGTGCTGGCGCCGGTGCACGGCCAGGTGAGCACGAACCTGGGCGACCGCCTGTCGTCACGGCTGCAGGACCGGCTGATCTCGGCGGCGACGGGGCCGCCGGGCATCGCCCACCTGGAGTCGACGGCCCTGGCCGGCGAGCTGGCGGTGGCGAGGGACTTCGACCAGGGCGTGTCGGGCCCGCCGCTGGCGCTGTCGATGGGCATGATCGCGGGCAGCCTGGTGGAGGCGCTGGCGGGCGTGGGCCAGGCGATCCTGCTGGCGACGTACCACTGGTGGGCCGGGGCGGCGCTGGCGGCGGCCTGGCTGGCCACGCACTGGCTGCTGAAGGACGCCAGCGTGTGGCACCGGGACACGCCGGAGGTGCAGTACGCGCAGCGGCGGGCGGAGTACACGTACCGGCTGGCGGTGGATCCCCCGGCGGGCAAGGAGATCCGGCTTTTCGGCCTCAGCGACTGGACGGTCCGCCAGTTCGTCCACAACAGACGGAGGCTGGTCGACCTCCGCTGGCAGGCCACGAAGCTGCGTCAACGCGGGGTCGGCTGGACGCTGGCCCTGCTGGCGGCGGCGAACGGCCTGGTGTTCTGGATGCTGGCGACGGACGGGAGCACGCTGAGCGAGAGGGCCACCTACGCCCAAGCGGCGATCGGCACTGCGGCGCTGGCCTTCGGCGGCCTGAACTGGGCGCTGCCGCCGGCGGTCGAGGCGGTCCGGTCGGCGGCCCGGCTGGAGAAGAGGATGTCCGAGGTCGGCAACCTGCCACCCGGTTCACGCATGGCCAAGGGCACGACCATTCGGTTCAGGAATGTCCGATTCAGCTATCCCAACAGCGACGAACCCGTGCTGGACGGCCTGGATCTCACCATCCCGGCCGGCACTTCGATGGCCGTGGTCGGCCTGAACGGCGCGGGCAAGACGACCCTGGCCAAGCTGATCTGCCGCCTCTACGACCCGACCGGCGGCGCCGTCGAGGCCGACGGCGAGGACCTGAAGACCCTGAGCAACTGGCGGGAGAACGTGACGGCGGTGTTCCAGGACTTCATCCGCTACCAACTTCCCTTGAGAGACAACGTCGCCCCCACCGGATCGTCCGAAGAGGACATACGAGCCGCGCTGAAGGCCACCGGCGCGGACTTCGCCGACCTGGACACGGTGCTGTCCAAGGGATACGACGGCGGCACGGACCTCTCCGGCGGCCAGTGGCAGCGGATCGCCCTGGCCCGGGCGCTGACGGCGGTGAAGCAGGGCGCCGGCATCGTCGTGCTGGACGAGCCGACGGCCCAGCTGGACGTCAAGGGGGAGGCCGAGGCCTTCACGAACTTCCTCGAACAAACCAAGGGCTGCACCACGATCCTGGTCTCGCACCGCTTCGGCACGGTCCGACAGGCCGACCGGATATGCGTGCTGGACAACGGAAAGGTGGCGGAGCTGGGCAGCCACGACGAGCTGATGGCCGCGAACGGCAAGTACCGCACGATGTTCGACCTCCAGGCGGCGAGGTTCCTTGATGACTGAGCTCCCCGGCTGGCTGCCCTCGCTGGCCCGCTCCCTCGAACTGGGCTACCGCGCCAGCCCCGCGCTGATCGCGGTCGCCTTCGTCACGACGATCGGCGCGGCGATCCCCGATGCCTTGCTGGCGCTGGCTTTCTCACAACTGGCCACGCACACCGCGACAGCCGCCGGAACGCTGGCCGTGCTGGCCATCGGCGGCTGGCTGCTCACCACGGTCAGCGACCGCGCCAACCGACGGTTCGCCGACCGCGCGGCGATCGTCGTCGAGGAACACGTGGCCCGCCTCCAGTCCTCGATCACGACCATGGAGCACCACGAGCGCCCAGAGGTCATGGACCGCATCTGGGTGCTGCGCGACCACGCCGCCGCCCTGAGCGAGATCTACCAGCAGCTGTTCGCGACCTTGGGCGCCCTCGTCCGACTCGTGATCACGGCGGCCCTGCTGATGTCCGCCAACCCCTGGTTCGGGCTGCTCGGCGTCGTCGCGGTCCCGGCGGTGCTGGTGTCGACGTGGCGGGCCGGCGCCGAGCGGAGGGCCGAAGAGGCCGGCGCGCAGCACGATCGGCTGGCCAAGCACCTGTTCGAGCTCGGCACGACGCCCGGTCCGGCCAAGGAGATCCGCGTCTTCGGCGTCCAGGACAAGATCGCCGACCTGCGCCGCGAGGCGTGGTGGAAACGGCACCGGCCAATCGCCAAGGCCCGCTGGCGTACGGCCTGGTGGCAGGCCGGCGCGCATGCCCTGTTCGGCCTGGCCTTCCTCGCGGCGATCGCCACCACCGTGCGCCAACCGGCGACGCTGCTGCTCGTCCTGGCCGCCGGCGGCCGGCTCGCCCAGTACGTCGCCAACACTGTCCAGCAGACGCACTTCTTCCGCACGATCTGGCTCGATGTCGCCCGCCGCCTGGCCTGGCTGGAGGACTACGCGACGGCCCAGGCCCAGCACGCCGACCGCCATCCGCCGGCTCGCCTGAAAACCGGCATCCACCTGGAGAACGTCACCTTCCGCTACCCCGGCATCGACCGGAACGTGCTCGACGACGTCACCGTCACCCTCAACGCCGGCACGACCGTCGCCGTCGTCGGCGAGAACGGCGCCGGCAAGTCCACGCTGGTCAAGCTGCTGTGCCGGCTCTACCAACCCACCGCCGGCCGCATCCTCGTCGACGGCGTCGATCTCGCGACGATCGACGCACAGCGATGGCGGGAAAGGACTTCCGGCGCGTTCCAGGACTTCTTCCCGTTCGAGTACACCGCCGGCGAATCGATCGGCGTCGGAGACCTGAGGCGCATCGACGATCCGGTCGCGCTGCACGAAGCCGTCGCCCGGGCCGGCGCCGGCGACGCCGTGCCGGACCTCACCGCGCAACTGGGCGTGACCTGGGAGAACGGCGTGGACCTGTCGCACGGCCAGTGGCAGAAGGTGGCGCTGGCCCGCGGCTTCATGCGACCCGCTCCCCTGTTGCTCGTGCTGGACGAGCCGACCTCGGCCCTGGACGCCGCCACGGAGGACGCCCTGTTCGACCGCTACGCCCACGCCGGCGGCCCAGGGGTGACGGTGCTCGTCTCGCACCGGTTCGCCACCGTGCGGATGGCCGACCAGATCCTGGTGCTCGACGGCAGCCGGCTGGTCGAACGGGGCTCACACGCCGAGCTGATGGCGGCCGACGGGCGATACGCGCGGCTGTACCGGATTCAGGCCCGCGCATACGGTCGAACGGGCAGTTGATCCTGGTCGCGGCCGGTAACGATTTGGTCCGTTCCGGTTAGACGACGATAACCTGACGGGCATGGACGAGTTTGTGGACACCGACCGCGCGTCGCCCGGCGTGGCCTGATGCGGCTGCGGATCTCCGCGTGCGGCGGGGTGTTCGTCATCGATGGCCAGGTCGTCTGGGACGACTACCTGGACCACCGGCAGCTCACGCTGGGCACCGACACCGACGAGGTGATGCGCTGGTTCCTGCGCTGGCGGGACCGCGACTCGGTGCCGGAGCGGCTGCGACCGGCCCGGGACGCCCTGCTCGCCAACGACGTGCTCGTGGCCGAGGGCTCGCAGCGGGACGCCCAGGAGCAGGCCGTGCTGCACGCCTGGGGCCAGTGGGGGCCGGTGGCCAGGGCGTACCACTACTCGACGCGGACCACCCGCGGCACCCGGTTCCCCGGCGCCGACCGGCCCGCTGACCGGCTCGATCCGGTCAGCACCTTCCCCGACACCGAGCGGATCCCGCTGCCGGCGGCCGAGGACGCCCAGTGGCGCAACCGGGATCTGCTGGAGGTGCTCCAGCTTCGCCGCGACCACCGGGACTTCGGCCCCGGCCCGCTGCCGCTGGCCTCGCTCGGCGCGCTGCTCCAGGTCAGCGCCGCGAACTCGACCGAACTGTACCCGGCAGTACGGGACGTGGAGGGCCTCAAGCCCGGCGTCTACCACTACGACTGCCGCAAGCACGAGCTCGCCCTGGTCGGCGATGCCGTGGCCGACGCCGATCTGGTGGCGGCCTGCGGCGATCAGCGGTGGGTCGCCGGCGCCGGCCTCGCCGTCTTCTACACGAGCATCGTCCGCAACCAGGACACGCCTCGCGCCTACCGCGTGCTCCAGCTCGACGCCGGGCACGTGAACCAGACCCTGTCACTCACCGCGACCGCCCTGGGCCTGCGGACCACGTTCACCGCCGCGATCCGGGACGAGCTGGTCGAGGAGCTCATCGGCTGCGACCCGGCCACGGAGTTCGCCATCGGCTGCGCCGTCGTCGGAACTGCCTAACCACCGGCCAGGGCCGCGAACTCCTGGATGAGCCCGCCGCGCCGACCGGCCTCCCAGGCCAGGCAGACCTGGTTCGGCGCGATGTCACGGACCGTCACGTGCACGATGTCCGGCCGCGTGTAGAACGACGCCGTGGACAGCGGCAGCACCGTGATGCCCCGCCCGGTGGCCACGTGCTCCAACTTCTCCTCGACGGCGTGGAAGCGGCCGACCGGCGTCCGGGTGCCGTCGCGCAGCTCGGTGGCGATGTCCCGCCACTCCGGCACGGCGTCGGGGTCCTGCAACAGGTGCTCGTCGGCGAGGTCGGCGATGGCGATGGTCTCCTTGCCGGCCAGCCGGTGATCCGCCGGCAGCACGGCGACGCGGGGCTCGGTCAGCAGCGGCCGCACGGTCAGCCCGGACTGGTCGACCGGCAGCCGGATGTAGGGAGACGTCGACACGGCCGTCGTGCACGACCTCGACCTGGTCGTCCCAGGAGGCCGCACGACGTTGACGACCAGCGACGGATGCCGCTCGGACAGGGCCCGCACGGCAGCGGTGACGATCAGGCCGGGCATGAAGCCGACCGTGAACGAGTTCTCCCCACGTGCCGCCCGCCCGACGCGCAGGCGCAGCGCGGTGGCGCTGGCCAGCAGGGGCCGGGCGTCGGCCAGCAGCTGCTCCCCCGCCGCCGTCAGCTCGGTGCGTCGACGGTCGCGGGCGAACAGCTGCACCTTCAGCTCGTCCTCCAGCACCCGGATCTGCCGCGACAGCACGGGTTGGGCGATGTGCAGCCGCTCCGCCGCCCGGCCGAAGTGCAGTTCCTCGGCGACGGCGACGAAGTAGCGAAGCTTGCGCAGGTCGACGTCCATCACGCTGAGTATCGCCTCAGAAGACCAGCAGAGCCACTGCACAGCCGATCGACCGGAACCGAGGATGAGCCCATGGTGTTCCCCCAGGTGCTGTTGGACGAGTTGGCGGCCAATCCGTCGGCCGTCGCGTTCGAGCACGACGACCGGCGGGTCAGCCGCCGTGAGCTGGCCGAGCTGGCCGCCCGCGTCGCCGGCGGCCTGGCCGAGACCGGCGCGAAGGCCGTCGCCATGGAGCTTTCCGTGATGCCGCAGGCCTTTGCCGCCTACCTCGCCGCGTACACGCTGGGCTGCCGGGTCGTCGGCCTCCTGCCGGGGCTGCCGGCCGCGCAGCGGGAGCACATCCTGGCCGGCGGCATCGACCTGGTCGTCACCGATGACGTGCTGGCCGGGCTGCTCGACCACGAGCCGATCGAGCTGACGCCGTCCGCCGATCCCGACGACGTCATCCGGCTCGTGTACACCAGCGGCAGCACCGGGGAGCCTAAGGGCATCGCGCACACCTACGGCGCCATCGGCTTCCGCTACCGCTGGCAGCCGACCAGCTGGACGCCGGGCCTGGCGGCGATGATCGCCGGCACCAGCCGGTTCCTGCTGCACGGACCGCTGGCCAGCGGCGTGATGCTGGACTACACCACCCGCTGCCTGCTGGCCGGCGGCACCGTGGTGATCGGCGTCGGCCTGCCCATTCCGCACGTCTTCGCCACGCACCGGATCACCGCCGCCGTGCTGACCGTGCCCCGGGCGCACGCCATGCTCGACGTGCTGGCCGCCGAGGACGTCGACGTGCGCAGCCTGCGAGCCCTGGCGATCTCCGGCTCGCCGGTGAGCGCGCAGCTGTTCGCCCGGGCCCGGGCCGCGCTCGGTCCCGTGGTGTTCAACGTCTACGGGCAGACCGAGAACGGCATGATCTCGCTGCTGTCGCCGGCCGATGCCGTGGACGAGCGGGCCATGGGCTCGGTCGGCCGGCCGCACCCCGACGTCGAGATCAGCCTCCGCGACCCGGACGGCCGTGAAGTGGCGCCGGGCGAGATCGGTGAGATGTTCGTGCGCAGCCCGTTCCTGATGGCCGGATACTGGGGTCAGCCGGAGCTGACCGCCGAGGTGCTGGCCGACGGCTGGCTGCGCACCCAGGACCTGGCCGCCCTCGACGAGCGCGGCCTGCTGCACCTGCACGGCCGGACCCCGCGACGTGATCATCGTCAACGCCACGAACGTCTACGCCAGCGCCATCGAAAACGCCCTGACCAGGGATGATGCCGTCGATCAGGCCTACGTGACCGGGTTGCCGGACCCGGCCACCGGCGAGGCGATCCACGCCTTCGTGACCGGCTCGAAGCCCGATCCGGAACGGCTGCGGAACCTGGTGCGGGAACTGTTGGGCGCCAACAGCGTGCCGGCGACGATCACCGAACTGGCCGAGGTGCCGCTGACCCCGAACGGCAAGCCGGACAAGAAAGCCCTACAGGCCAGGCTAAAGCGCTAGCTCGGCCACGGCGTCGGTGTGCCGGGGCTGCCATCCGAGCTCCCGGCGGGCCTTCGCGCCGGTCAGCTGCTGGTCGAGGGCGAACGCCTCGGCGATCGGGCCCATCCGCCGGGTCGCCTCGGCCAGATCCATCGCCCGCACCGGGACGCCGGCCGCGTGGGCCAGGGCCCGGCTGACGTCGGCGATCGTCGGGTTCTGGTCGTCGACGCCGACGAAAACGCTGCGGGGCTTGGCATTCAGGGCCCGCACGTAGAGGTCGGCCAGGTCCTCGACGTGCACCAGCGCCCAGTGGGTGCTGCCGTCGCCGATCTGCGGCAGCTCCCCGTCCCGGCGCGCCGGGTCGACGTAGAACGCCTGGATCAGGCCGCCGTTGTTGCCGTACACCAGGCCCGGCATGACGATCACCGGCCGGCCGCCGTTGGCCAGCACCTGCTTCTCGTTGTCCAGCCGCCACGACGTGAGCGCGGGCGGGGACATCGGGTGCGTCTCGTCGGCCACGCCGTCGGTGTTGCCGAACACCCAGGTCCCGCCCGTGTGCACGTAGGCGCCGCGGTCGGCCAGGCCGTCCTGCATCGCCTGGGCGGCGACGAGGTCGACCTCCGCGGTGCGCTCGTTGGCCATGCCGAGGTGGATCGCGGCGTCGGCGAGGGAAGCCTGTTCCCGCAACACATCCGTGTCCGTCAACGCGCCGCGCACCGCGACCGCGCCGGACGCCTCGACCGCGGAGACGGAGTTGTCGGTGCGGGCCAGTGCGGCGACCTGGTGGCCGTTGCGCACCAGCGCCCGGATCGTCGGGCCGCCCACATAACCGGAGCCGCCGGTGACGAAGACCTTCATGGCTGGAATCCTTTCGTTGCCTGACAAGAGCTTCGCCCCGGTCAGGCCCCGAAGTCCAAGACCCTTTGCCGCGCCTGTGATGCCCGGCGGGTATCAGGCGCCGTACTTGCTGGTGCAGATGGCCGGCCCGGTCGAGGTGAACCCGTCCCGGAAGGCCTGCACCCGCGCGAAGCCCGACGGCACCGTGGCGCCGTCCACGTCGGCGGCGATCAGACTCTCGCCCATCAGCATCTCGCCGACGGCCTCGTCCAGGTCACCGGGCGACAGTTGCAGCGCGCCCTGGTGCTGCGGCGTGATCGTGCCGGCCCACATGCCGGTCAGGCACGCCGTGAGCTGGCCGGTCGCCGGACCGTCGACGGCGTGGCCGGATGCGTGTTCGACGGCGAGCGCGAACCGCGACGCGATTTCGGCGAATGCGGCGAAGTCACCGATGCCTCCCTTGGACCCCTTCTGGGGCGGTGTGCCGATCCGGACCAGGTTGGCCAGGTCGAGTGAGATCTTGTTGGTGTCCGGACAGTACGAGGCCGGCGAGGTCGGCTTGGCGTCCGAACAGGACGGTTGGCCGGCGACCAGCTGCGGCTTGACGCCGGGGAAGGCCGCCTGGAGCGTGGTTTGCAGGTCTCCCAGGGCACTCTGGTCGCTAACCCGGAGATTTCCCTTGCCCAGGCCGCGATCCTGGTCGTTGGGGTCGAACTGCTGCTCGGTGATCCGGCCCTGCACCTCGCGCACGTCGATCTGCGCGCAGCGCTTGGCGCCGTCGGAGAAGCCGAGCTGGAACGCGGTCACACGGTCGAAGGCGTTGCCGTGCGCGCCGTCCGCCTGCGCGCTGGTGCCGGCGGTGTCACGGATGAAGAACAGCGTGGCCATGATCGAGTTCAGACCGGGACCGGTGGAGAGCTGGAAGTGCGGCGCCTTGCCTTCGGCGACGGAACGGAAGAACGTACCGGCGTAGCAGTCGGCCTGCTGCTCCTTGACGATCGTCGGCGTGGCCTGGTTGACGCTGCCCAGCCGGAACTGCACGGCGTGGCCGAGCTCGTGGGCCAGCACGGCGACCACGGACATCGGGCCGAAGGAGTCGTTGAGCTGCGGCAGCAGCTGCGCGCGGTCCCAGGACACGGTGTCGTCGTTCTGGCAGTAGAAGGCGTTGACCAGGCCGGCGGTGCTGGAGTTGCACACCTTGAGCGCCGGACCGTTCGACTCATAGGAGAGCAAACCCTTGACCGGCTTGAAGTCCTTGCCGAAGTCGGCCGGAAGTTCCTTCTCCCAGAACGACTGCACATCGGCGACGGCGTTCTCGGCCAACCGGTCGACGGCGCTGCCGTCGGTGTTGGCCACCGGCAGGCCGGCGTCGGCGACGCCCGGTCGCGGGCCGCTGTCGCCGCCGGTGACGGTGAGCCCGGCGACCTGGTCGGGGTCCGGGCGCTCGACGGCCCCGGTGCCCGCGACGACCCGGGCGCAGCCGCTGGTCAGCACCGCGACGGCGGCCAGTGCGGCAACGGCGTGACCGACCTTGGAGATCATCACTGAGGTCCTTTGTGGAGGATCGGAAATCAGCCGACGAGGACGGAGGCGGTCAGCTTGGCGCCGGCCGCCATGAGGGCGGCAGCGGACGCGACAGCAGTGCGGGTCATCGGGATTCTCCAGGCGGGGCAGGCGGTTCCGGCCGTTCCGGAACCCGTTCGCGACATACACGGACGGACCCCGGCACCGGTTCAGGCCGGACGCCAGATGGTGCCCTTTTGATCAGATGGCGTACTTCCAGCCGGTCAGCGCGTACGCCCCGATCCACCCGCTGACCAGCGCGGACGCGACGAGAACGGCCAGCACGGTGCCGTTACGGCGGCGGCTCAGTCCGATCGCCACGGGGATCAGCAGGGTGAACGCCGGCACCAGCAGCCGCATCTTGGAGTAGGTGACGCCGCTCGATCCGGCGGTCATCACCACCAGCCCGATGCCGTACGCGACGAGCGGCCACGGCAGTTTGCGCAGGACGGCGATCACACACAGGACGACGGCGCCCAGCACGGTCACCATGTTGGCCGTCTCCATGACCGAGGTGTCGCCGGTCAGGACGTAGCGGATGAACTCCCCCGTGTTGGCCCCGAAGTCGAAGGCCGTGCCCCAGCCGGCCTTCTGCACGGTGAACCAGCCGGCCAGGCTGCCGGTGCGGTCGGCGACCCAGCCCAGGAAGGCGACCAGCCCGAGTGGACAGACGATCGCCGCGATCCACGCTTTGGCCGAACGGCCGTAGATGACGACCGCCACGATCACGATGAGGATCAGCACGCCCGAGCTGGGCCGGACCAGACCCGCTGCCGCGCAACAGGAAGCGGCCAACCACCAGCGGCGTTCCATGACCCCGACCAGCGTCCACGCGGCCAGCGCGCTGAACAGCGCCTCCGAGTACACCATGGACAACGTGACGGCCATCGGCGTCGCGGCGAACAGCGCGACCGTGATCAGGCCCACTTTCCGGTCCTGCGGCAGTCGTACGACCCCGTACGAGGCAGCCAGGCCGGCGATGAGGCTCGCGGCGACTCCGACCAGAGGTAACGCTGTAGTGGTCAGGCGGCCGAGCATGCCGACGACCAGCGGATATCCGGGGAAGAAGGCCAGCGTCGTGTTCGGCGTGAAGTGGCCGGCCGCGTCGACCATGCCGAAGTTGGTGGTGGCGTAGCCGTCACGGGCGATCGTCAGGTACCAGTCGCCGTCCCACGCCTTCAGCACGTCCAACAGGTTCCGGTCGTGCACGGCAGCCAGCACACCCAGGATCGCCACGCCGACCAGGCGAACCGCCAGGTAGACGCCGGCGGGGGCCAGGAAGTGCCGGACCAGGCGGTCGACCAGCTTCTCGGCCTTCGCCGCGGGCTCGGCCGTCACCGTCACATCGGCGGCCGTGATGAGTTCTGTGCGCAATTGTCGTCCGGTGGGCAGGCGGGCGCCGCCGGTCGGCGGCCCGTTCAGGGGTAGGTATGCCTCGAACAGGTCAGCGGGTTGCACGCGGTTTTCGATGGCATACTCGGCGGCGGTGGCCAGGGACGACGACTTCAGCGAGTACTTCGCGGCGCGGGCGCATGCCCTGCGGGCGACCGCGTACCTGCTGTGCGGCGACTGGCACCGGGCCGAGGACATCACCCAGGTGGCGATGACCAAGCTGTACCTGGCCTGGCCCCGGCTGCGGCAGGTCGGGCTGGACGCCTACGCGCGCAAGGTGGTGGTGCGGACGTTCCTCGCCGAGAACCGGCGGCTGTGGCGCAAGCGCGAGCACCTCACCCACGAGCCGCCCGAGCTGCCCGCGTCGTTCGGCGGCGACGCCGAAGAACGCCTGCTCGTGCAGGCCGCGCTGTCCTCCGTGCCGCCACGGCAGCGCGCGGTGCTCGTGTTGCGCTACTGGAACGATCTGTCCGTCGAGGAGACCGCCGAGGCGCTGGGCTGCTCCACTGGCACCGTCAAGAGCCAGGCCGCCCGCGGCGTGGCCGCCCTGCGGCGGCGGCTGGGCCCCCACTTCGACGTGCTGTCACCGGACGGGAGGTGAGCCGTGAGTTCCTCGGACGACGAGAAGGTGCGCGCCCTGCTGGCCCGGGCCGGTGACCAGGCCGGGCCGCCGCTCGGCTTCACCCCGACGACCATCGCCCGCCGCGGCCGCCGCATCCGGATGCTGCGTTGGGGCGGCGGCGTCGCCGGGGTCGTGGTGGTGTTCGCCGGCGTGACGGTGTCGCTGCTGCTGGTGTCGGGGGGCCGCCCCGTCGAGCCCGCCTCGCCGCCGCCTCCAGCCACCACCATCGTGACCACCACCGTCGACGACACCACGCCGACCGTCACGACCACGGACCACGGCCCCACGACCACCGAATCCAGCACGACCACCGGCACGGGCACGACCACCGGCACCGGCGCGACGACCACGGGCGACGGCGTGCCCACCCAGCACTGAGCTCAGGGCGGCGGGATCTGGGCGCTGACCACCTTCGCGCCGCTGTCGTCCACCAGCGAGACCGAGGCCAGGTCGGCCGGGTCCAGGATCACCGCGCCGTAGATCGGGAAGTCCGGGTGCTCGCTCTGCACCCAGCCGCCGGCCTCGTACCCCTTGCCGGCGTGGTCGTAGGCGAACAGCCGGCAGCGCGTGCCGACCGGCACCGTCGCGGCCTCCACCTCGATGCCCAGCCAGCCGTTGGCCGGCGACACCGCGACGTGCAGGGTCGCGTCACCGCTGGTCCCCGTCGCGTCCCGGGTGCCCGGCGCCGGCGGCCCGTCGTCGGTGTCGTTGTCGGCGTGGAGCAGCGTCAACGGGGCCGCCGTGGGTGGCTCCGCGCTCGTGGCCCGGCCGATCACCACGCCCGCGGCCACCAGGGCAGCGATCACCGTCGCCACGACAACGGTCCGCACCCACATGAGCGGCCACCCTAGTCTTGGCCCCATGTTCGCGAAACTGGCCGAGGACCTCGCCGAGCTGCCCGACCTGCTGGAAGCGACCCGAACATACGCCGGGCGCATCCTCGCCGGCCTGGACTCCCGGCCGGTCGCGGCCATGGCGTCCGATGCCGGCTCGGCCCCGCTGCCCGAGTCCGGGGAGGGCCTGCGGGCGGCGATGGCGGCCTTCGCGGAGCGGTGGGAGCCGGGGTTCGCGGCCAGCGCGGGGCCCCGCTACCTGGGCTTCGTCACCGGCGGCTCGACCCCGGCGGCGCTGGCCGGCGACTGGCTGACCTCGACCCTCGACCAGAACGCGCACGGCTCCGTCGGCTCCTCGGCCGTCGCCCTGGAACGCGAGGCGGTGGCGTGGCTCGGGTCGCTGTTCGGGCTGGACATGCCCGGGGCCTTCGTCACCGGTGCGACGATGTCCAACCTGGTGGGGCTGGCCATCGGCCGCGAATGGCTGGGCACCCAGCTGGGCGTCTCCGTGACCGACGAGGGGCTGACCGAGCCGGTCCGGGTGCTGTCGGGCACGCCGCACTCCAGCATCGGCAAGTCGTTGTCGGTGTTGGGAATCGGCCGCAAGCACCTGATCTCCGTGCCCACGCTGCCCGACCGCGAGGCCGCCGACGTGGCCGCGCTGGAACGCGAACTGGCCGCCGGGCCGGCCATCGTGGTGGCCAACGCCGGCACCGTGAACACGGTCGACTTCGACGACATCCGGGCCATCGCCGACCTGAAGGCCCGGTACCCGTTCTGGCTGCACGTCGACGCCGCCTTCGGGGGCTTCGCCGCCGTGTCGCCGGCGTACGCGGAGCTGGTGGACGGCTGGTCGGAGGCCGATTCCGTGTGCATCGACCTGCACAAGTGGCTCAACGTGCCCTACGACTCCGCCGTGCAGTTCACCCGCCGCCAGGACCTTCAGGTCCGCGTGTTCGAGAACCAGTCCCCCTACCTCGGCGCTCCCGGCGCGGTCCCCGACCCGATGCACCTCACCCCGGAGACCTCCCGCCGGCTCCGCGCCCTGCCCGCGTGGTTCGCCCTTTCCGCCTACGGCCGCGAGGGCTACCGCGAGATCGTCGAACGCAACATCGCCTGCGCCCAGGCACTGGGCTCCCGCCTCGCCGCCAGCCCTTCGTGGCGGCTGCTGGCCCCCGTGCGCTTGAACGTCGTCTGCTTCACGCCGGTTGACCGTCAGGTCCCCGAGGTGTTGGACGCGTTGTCCCGCAGCGGGGAGGCCTTCCTCACGCCCACGGTCTACCAGGGCGTCCCGGCCATCCGCGCCGCCTTCAGCAACTGGCGCACCACCATGGCGGACGTGGATCGGGTGTGCCGGGCCCTCGGCGTCTGATGATGCAGGGAAGGACGCCTTACCCGCGTTGAACGAGGGTAAGGCGTTCTTCCCTGCATAAGGGGGTCCCTGGGCGGAAAGGCGGCTGGGATCAGGCTGGGCTGGTCGGCCGGGTGGCCGTCAACCCGATCTGCTTCTTCAGCATGCGCCCGCCGTCGGCCGTGAGCCGCAGGTAGTAGTCCGAGGAGCACCAGGTGCCGTCCTCGTCGAGGGCCCAGAGTCCCGAACCGGCGGGCACCCATGAGGCGTCGGGGGCGGTCTTGGCGATCTGGTTGCCCTCGCCGTACTCGTCGAACATGGAGATGTAGATGCCTTGCGCCCCAACACGAACCATGTTGTAGAACTGCCGCCACATGAAGTCACCGTGGGCGCGCTGGCGCTCGGAGACGTCGCCGGGCAGGACGCAGGGCTGGTAGTCGATGCCGTGGCTGTTGCAGTCGGCCTGATCACCGACGTTGACGGTGTTGTAGATGTTGTCGGACTCGCCGGCGTTCTTGATGGCGCCGACCATCCACGGCGAGATCATGTCGAAGGCGTGGTAGGTGTCGAGGAAGCCGGCCCGGCTGCCGGCGCCGCCGACCCGCCATTCCCTTGGCACGCCGCCGATCACGTAGCAGCCCTGGCCCTTGAACCAGTTGATCACGTCGAGGCAGGTGCCGGCGTCCCACGGGTGATTGCCATCGGTGAAGCCGAAACCCCAGATGCAGACGACCGGTTTGCCGTTCTGCCGGGCGTAGGCCGACGACGCCGTGTGGGCGCGCATCTTGTTGGTCCAGTCGGCCTTGATCTCCGACTGCATGGCCGACCAGCCGGTGACGTCGTACATGATGTAGAACTTCACGCCATGGCTCTCAGCGGCCGACCGAACCTTGCCGGCCATGGCGTCCCGGGTCGGCCCCTCGGGGCTGTTGGGGTTGAACCGCTGCAGGGCGGCGGTGTCGCAGCCGTACTGGTGCATCCACGCGAAGTGAGCGTCGACGGTCTGCTGGTCGTAGGAAGAGAACAACGTGGCGGCGTTGCCGTTGTTCAGGTTGCTGTAGGAGGTCTGGTAGCCGCGGCTGAACTCCCGCATGTCCGGCCAGGCCTTGATGTTGTTGTTGGACGGTGACGGCGCCTGGCCGGCGTTCTGGCTCCAGTGCCACCAGGAGTTGATCGGGGCGCCGTCGCCGATGCAGGCGAACCAGCCCTGGTAGCCGACCGTCATCTTGCCCACGACGTCGCCGACCGGACTGGCCAGCGGACTCGCGGACGCGGTGGGTAAGTATCCCGTGCTCGCCGCGGCGACCGCCGAGGCGAGAAACGCACGTCGAGACAGTCCCATGTCGAATACTCCTTGTCATCGTCGACAAGAAGACCCTTGTGGCGGCAAGGACCTCGCCAGTGCGGCGAAGACTAGGCCTGATTCGACTGCGGCGCAACGGTTCCCCAAAGGATTCAGCACCGTGGACGGTTGAGCACCAGGTCACGGGCATGCGCGTACCGCTCACGCACCGAGGGCACCGGATTGGCCTCGTAGCAGCGAGAAGTGAGCGCGCTCCACTGTGGAGGGTCGATCTCACCACCCAACGCCCATGCTGCCTGCCTGGCGGCTCCGTCGGCGACGAATTCGCTCGGTTCGGGAACCACGACGGGGCAACCGAAGACCGCGGGCGCGATCCGACGGACCGCCTCGGATCTGGCCCCGCCGCCGACGATCACCACCCGTGTCGCCGGAATTCCCAGCTCCACCAAGGCGTCCACGGCGTCGGCGAGGCTGCACAGCAGGCCCTCGACGGCCGCGCGGGCCAGGTGCGCCGCGGTGGCCGTGTCCAGCCGGAGGCCGTGCAGCGTGCCGGAGGCATCGGGCCGGTTGGGGGTGCGCTCGCCCTCGAAGTACGGCACCAGCACGAGTCCGTCGGCGCCGGCGGGCGCGGACAGGGCCAGCTCTGACAGCTCGTCGACGCCGACCCGCAGCATCCGGGCCGTGGCGTCGAGCACCCGAGCGGCATTCAAGGTGCACACCAGCGGCAGGAATCGGCCTTGTGCGTCGGCGAATCCGTTCACGACCAGGCTGCCGGCCGGCTTCACGCTGGACGCGAAGGCGGTGCCGGAGGTGCCGATCGACACCACGACATCGCCCGGTTCCGCTTGCACGCCAAGGGCTGCCGCCGCGTTGTCGCCGGCACCGGCGGCGACCAGCGCGCCGGACGGCGTGTGACCGGCGGCCCCCGCAGGCTCAAGCACGCGCGGCAGCGTGAGCGTGCGGCCGAAGGCGCGAGTCAGCAGATCCTCGCGGTACGAACCGGAAGCCGGCGACCAGTAGCCGGTTCCGCTGGCGTCGCTGCGATCAGTGTGGAGATCGCCGCCGGTCAGCCGCTGCGTCAACCAGTCGTGCGGCAGGCAGACCGCGGCCGTGCGGGCGGCGTTGGCCGGCTCGTGCTCGGCCAGCCAGCGCAGCTTGGTGATCGTGAACGAGGCGACCGGCACGCTGCCGACCGCGTCCACCCACGGCTCGGGGCCGCCGAGTTCCGACACCAGATCGGCCGCGGCGGCTGCCGACCTGGTGTCGTTCCACAGCAGTGCCGGCCGGACGACGTCACCGGACTCGTCCAGGCACACCATGCCGTGCTGTTGGGCGCCGACGGACAGGGCCGCGACGTCGGCGAGACCGCCGGCGTCGGCGGTCGCCTCGTCCAGCGCCTGCTGCCACGCCGCCGGATCGACCTCAGTGCCGACCGGATGCACGGCGCGGCCCTCGCGGACCAGCGCCCCGGTGTCGGCGTCCCGCACAACCACCTTGCAGGACTGGGTGGACGAGTCGATGCCGGCGACGAGCGTCATGTCAGCGAGCTCCCATCGCGTGCTCGACGGCCAGCTGCTCCAGCTCCACGAAGCCGTAGCCGCGGGCGCCGACGGCGTCCGGGTCGAAGTCCGCGTCGGCGGCCCGAAGGTCGGCCACCGACTCGCCGTCGGCCAGCGTCGGCTCGGCCAGCTCGGCGACCTTGGCCTTGGCCAACGCCTCCTGCACGTCCGGGTCGGCCCGGAATGCGGCGGCACGTTCCTTCAGGAGCAGGTAAGTGCGCATGTTGGCGGCGGCGCTGGCCCACACGCCGTCGATGTCCTCGGTGCGCAGCGGCTTGTAGTCGAAGTGCCGCGGGCCTTCGTAGCCGCCGTTCTCCAGCAGGTCCACGAGGAAGAATGCGGACAGCAGGTCGCCGTGGCCGAAGATCAGGTCCTGGTCGAACCGCGGGCCCTTCTGGCCGTTGAGGTCGATGTGGAACAGCTTGTTCTGCCACAGGGCCTGCGAGATGCCGTGCACGAAGTTGAGGTTGGCCATCTGCTCGTGCCCGACCTCCGGGTTGAGGCCGACGAGCTCCTCGTGCTCCAGCGTGGAGATGAAGCCCAGGGCGTGGCCGATGGTCGGCAGCAGAATGTCCCCGCGCGGCTCGTTCGGCTTGGGCTCCAACGCGAACTTGATGTTGTAGCCCTGGTCGATCACGTACTGCGTGAGCACGTTCATGGCCTCGCGGTAGCGGTCCAGCGCCGCCCGCACGTCCTTGGCCGCGTCGGTCTCGGAGCCCTCTCGCCCGCCCCACAGCACGTACGTCGAAGCGCCGAGCTCGGCCGCGAGATCGACGTTGCGCAACACCTTGCGGAGCGCGAAGCGACGCACCGAGCGGTCGTTGCTCGTGAAACCGCCGTCCTTGAACACCGGGTGGGTGAACAGGTTCGTGGTGGCCATCGGCACCACGATTCCCGTCTCGTCCAAGGCTTTGCGGAAGCGGGCGATGCGGTCCTCGCGGGCGGCGTCGTCCGACCCGAAGGGGATCAGGTCGTCGTCGTGGAAGGAGACGCCCCATGCACCGAGCTCGGCCAGCCGGTGCACCGACTCCACCGGGTCGAGCGCCGGCCGCGTCGGCTCGCCGAACGGGTCGTTCGCGCGCCAACCGACGGTCCAGAGACCGAAGCTGAACCTGTCTTCCCGCGTGGGTGGCACGGCGCCTCCTTAGTTAGTTCAGTGCCCATACTAAATGCCGGCGCTCCGCTGTCAACCGCCGCGTGTCGCCGGCGCGCGTCGCCGGGTAACGTGAGGCCATGCGGGTCACGATCGCCGAGGTCGCCCGGCGGGCACGGGTGAGCAAGACGACCGTGTCGCGGGTGCTGAACAACAAGTCCGACGTGGACGCCGCGACCGCGATCCGGGTCCGCGAGGTGATCGCCGCCACCGGCTACATCCCCAGTGCGGGCGCGGTCGGACTGGCCAAGGGCCGCACCAACACCGTCGGCATGCTGGTGCCCGGCCTGACCTGGCCGTGGATGGGCGACGTGCTGCAGGGCGTGGCCGACGTGCTGGAGGCCAAGGGTTACGGCCTGCTGCTGAACACCGTCAACCGCGGCGCCGACTCCATGACCCAGTTCGCCCGGCACGTGTCGGCCAAGGCCTTCGACGGGCTGCTGCTGGTCGAGCCGCCCGACACCCTCAGCTACATCGAGACCCTGCACGAGTCCGGCCTGCCGGTCGTGATGATCGACGACCGTGGGCACCACCGCGGTTTTCCCTCCGTCGCCACCAGCAACCGCGCCGGCGCCGCCTCAGCCGCGCAGCACCTCGCCTCCATCGGCCGGCGGCGCGTCGTCATGATCACCGGCCCGGCCACCTTCGGCTGCACCGTCGACCGGGTGCAGGGTTTCCGCGACGTCATGGCCGAGGCCGTCCTCGTCGAGGGCGACTTCACCCCCGAGAGCGGTCTCGCCGCCATGCAGGAGGTGCTCCGCTCCGGTGTCTCGTTCGACGGCGTCTTCGCCCAGAACGACATGATGGCCGTCGGCGCCCTCGACAGCCTCCGCGAGGCCGGTCGTTCGGTCCCGTCCGACGTCGCCGTCATCGGCTTCGACGACATCGCCCTGGCCACCCACTCCGTGCCCGCCCTCACCACCGTGCGCCAGCCCTCCCGCGAGATGGGCGAGGCCGCCGCCACCATGCTCCTGGACCACTTGCTGGACGGCACCCCCCTCCCCGAGGAGCCCCACGTCGTGCCGACCTCCTTGGTGATCAGGGATTCCGCCTGACCCCCGCGAGTCCCGCTCAGCGTCACACCGAAATGCCGAATCCGTTTCAGCATTTCGGTGTGACTGACAGTGTCTGACTTCTGGGGGAACTCGCGGGGGTGTGGGCGGGGCTCGACGGCAGGGGGTGTGTCGAGCCCCGCCCCGGGGTCAGCTGCCGGTGGTGACAGCGATGGTTCCGGTCAACGGCAGGTTCCGTGACGAGTCACCGACGAACACCCCGTAGGAGCCGGTGTTGGTCGTCCAGGCCGAGCCGTTCCAGTGGGCAAGGTCCCGCGGCGTCACCGTGAACGTGACGACCTGGCTCTGCCCGGGCGTGAGGGTGATCTTCTGGTATCCCTTCAGCTGGCGGGGAGGCTCGCCGTTGGCGACGGGCTGTCCGATGTAGAGCTGGGGCACCTCGGCCCCGGCCTTGGCGCCGGTGTTGGTCACGGTGGCCCGCACGGTGGCGGAACCGTTGGCCTGGGCGGAGACCGTCAGGCCCGAGAAGCCGAACGTGGTGTACGACAGGCCGAAGCCGAAGGGGAACAGGGGCGTGATGTTGCGGGCGTCGTACCAGCGGTAGCCCACGTTCATGCCCTCGGAGTACTCGATCCGGTCGTTGGCCCCGGGGAACTGCTGCGCGCTGGCGGTGGGCATGTCGGCCATGCTGCGCGGGAAGGTGACGGGCAGCTTGCCGGAGGGGTTGACGTCGCCGAACAGCAGGCTGGCGATGGCGTCGCCGTTCTCCTGCCCGGGATACCAGCCCTCGATCACGCCGGCGACGTTGGTGAGCCACGGCATGGTCACGGCGGATCCGGTGTTGAGCACGACGATCGTCCGCGGGTTGGCCGCGGCGACGGCGCTGATCAGGTCGTTCTGCGAGAACTGGAGATCAATCGACGACAGGTCGTCGGTCTCGCTCTCCCCGTACGAGGCGAAGACGACGGCCACGTCGGACTTCTGGGCCAGGGCCACGGCGGCGGGGATGTCGGGCGTCTGCACGTGTTCGCCGGCCCCGGCGACCCACTGCACGCTCACGCCACTGCCGGCCCGCTTGGTGATGCCGTTGATCGGATTGACGGCGGCCGGCGAGGGATTGACCTTGGCGCTGCCGCCGCCGATGTTCTGCGGGTCGATGGCGTCGCCGCCGAGCAGGGCGATCGACTTCAGCGAGGAGGCCGACAGGGGCAGCACGCCGTTGTTCTTCAACAGCACGGAACCCTGCGCGGCGACGTCCTGCGCGACCTGGGTGTGAGCGGCGCTGGTGACCACGGCCCCGGTGTTGCCGGTCGCCCCGTGGTCGAACAGACCGAACTTGAACATCTGGGTCAGCACGCGCCGGGTCATGTCGTCCAAAGTGGACTGGCTGACCTTGCCCTGGTTCACGGCGTCGATCAGCGCCTGCCCGAAGAAGGCGCCGCCGGGCATCTCCATGTCCAGCCCGCCGTTGGCCAGCTGCGGGGCGCCGCCGGTGGCCGAACCCCAGTCGGAGCCGATGAAACCGTCCCAGCCGGTGGCCTGCTTGAGCGCGGTGTTCATGACGGCCGAGTCCTGGCAGGCCGGGGTGCCGTTGATCTGGTTGTAGGCGCACATCACCGACGCGGCCTGCCCCTGCGTCAACACGGTCTGGAACGCCGGCAGGTAGATCTCGTGCAGCGTCCGGTCGTCGATGATCACGTTGTCGGACGGCGTTCCCCGCGACGCCCCGCCCTCGACGTTGTAGGCGGCGGCGTGCTTGACCTGCGCCATCACGCCCTGCCCCTGGATGCCCTGCACGGCGCCGACGGCGGTCTGCCCGGCGTGGTACGGGTCCTCGCTGTAGGTCTCGAAGTCCCGGCCCCAGCGCGGATCGCGGACGATGTTGATCGTCGGCCCGAGCACGACGTTCGCGCCCTTGCCGGCGAACTCCTGCCCCATCACGGTCCCGTACTGCTTGGCCGCGTTGACGTCCCAGGTCGCGGCGAGCGCCGTCGGATCGGGCAGCTCGGTCACGCCGTCGAGGCTGTCGCCGACGCCGGCCGGCCCGTCCTGCAGCCCCATCGCCGGCACGCACAGCGCCGGGATCGGGTCGGTGTTGCCGATGTACGGCCCGGTGGCGCCGTTTCCGTGCAGCACGACGACCTTCTGCGCGTTGGTCATCGCGGCCATGAGCTGGTCGACCCGCTGGGCGACCGGCGCGGTCGACTTCACCCACGGGCAGTCGCCCTGGGGCGGCTGCGTCGTCGTGGTGGTGGTCGGCGGGGCGCCGACGGTGTGGATGATGAACTCCCACAACGAATAGCCCCACTGCGTGGCCCGCTGGGCGCCGTTCATCCGCACGTAACGGCCGGAGCCGTTGACGGTCAGTGTCTGGTTGCCGGCGAGGCCGGCCATCGGCTGGGTCAGGTTGCTCCAGCTGTTGCCGTCGGTGGAGACCTGGATCTGGAACGACGACGCGAAGGCCGCCTCCCAGTCCAGCTCGACGCCGCAGACCTGGCGCACGCTGCCCAGGTCGACCCGGATCCACTGCGGATCCGCGGCGACGCTCGACCACCGGGTGCCGGGATTCCCGTCCACGGCCGAGGAAGCCGGGAACGCGCCGGCGTCCTGTGTGGACGAAGCCAGCACCGGCTGGTTGAGGGCCGAGTTCACGCCCGCGTTGCAGGCGGCGGCGGTGTCATCGCCGTAGACCTGGAACTCCCACAGCGAGTACCCCCACTGGGTGGCCCGCTGGGTGCCGTACATGCGGACGTAGCGGCCGGTCCCGGACACCGACAGCGTCTGGACGCCGACGTTGCCGGCGGTGACCGGGGTCAGGTTGGTCCAGTTGACGTTGTCCGTGGAGACCTGGATCTGGAACGCCTTGGCGTAGGCGGCTTCCCAGTTCAGCACGACCTGGGACAGCGAGTGCGCGCCGCCGAGGTCGACGGCCAGCCACTGGGGGTCGGCGGCCTGGCTCGACCATCTTGTGCCGCTGTCGCCGTCGACGGCCGATGAGGCCGGAAAGGTGGCGTTCTCCGAGGACGAGGAGGAGGCGGAGTGCCCCTGGGAGAGCAGGGCGGGCGCGGCGTGTCCGACGCCGGGCACGGTCAGCAGGGCGGTCACGACGACGGCCGCGAGCGCGGCGAACAGCCACGCGGGCCAACGGGCGAGTGTCATGAGACGGCGAACCCTTCGCGCGGTGGGCAGGGACCGGCGGCTCGCGGTGACACGGTCGGGAGGTGGGCCCGGGCCGTGGGAACGCTCTCACTTCACGGTACGAAGGCTGTCAACGCCCTCGGCACTTGACGCGGACGTGACGGCGTTGTTAACTGCACCACACACCTTCGGAACCGGTTCCGAAGCCCTGCCGAACCCGTCCTCCCCGCTCCGGCTCGCGGGGGTCGACGGCGCATCACCCCTGGTCGCGGGCAGTGGGGCCCGCACAGGGACACCCCTGATCGGCCGGGTCGTCGTGGCGGCGACGACCCGGCTTCCTTTCCGGCGTCAGCAGGCGCCGCGCACCATGTCCGCCAGCAGCAGTGGATCGGCCGGCGGCTGGTGCCCGCGCCAGGCGACATGGTCGTCCGGACGGACCAGCACGTACGGGTAGCGGTACAGCTCGGCGATCTCCGGATCCGCGCACTTGAGGATCTGCAACGGCACGCCGCGCTGCTCGAACGCACGCACCACCTCGCCCAGCCGCTGGTGCGGCGCGAAGCACACCAGCACGAAACCGTCCCCGAAGATGTCCAAAGTGGACACACCGGGCCGCAGCCAGGCATGGGCGGCCCGGAAGCCCGGATCGCTGCTCGGCCGCCACGGCGCGGTCATCTTCACCTCGTCGCCGACCACCAGCGACGACCGGTACCCGTGTCCGAAGTGGACCTCCGGGGCGTCGACGTCCCAGTGCGCGACGCTCTCGGCCAGCTGCAACCCGAGCTCGGTCCGGGCCAGCACGCCCTCGGAAGTGTCGTCCCGCAGCCGGCCGGACAGGTCGTCGGATCCCCTGGAGCGCAAGGCGATCCCCGCCGCCTCCAGGCCCTCCAGCGCGACCGGCCGGCGCTCGGCGTCGTAGCTGTCGAGCAGCCCGGCGCCGGCCCAGCCCGCGTGCTCGGCGGCCAGCTTCCACCCCAGGTCGGCCGCGTCGGCGATGGCGATGTTGCGACCGAAACCCCCGGGCGGCGACAGCGTGTGCGCCGCGGCGCCCATCAGGAAAACCCGCCCGGCGCGATAGCGTTCGGCGACCATGAGTGGCACATTGGTCAGCTCGTCCGACAGCACTTCGGTCGGCGTGTCGAAGGCGATCGCGTCGCGCACCAGGGAAAGGGCGTCGATCGCGCCTTCGTCGCTGCCGGCGATGAGCTTGAATGTGCCGTTGTTGTCCATGGCCTGCAACGGAAAGCGCGCTCCGCAGGACTGGAGCAGGAAATACGTCAGCGCCGGACGGTACCCGCGGGCGGCCAGGCCCTCGGCCAGCCGGGGGGCGCGGAACACGATGCCGCGCAACACCTGCGGCTCGAACCGCGGCGTGGACTGGATCCCGCAGGCGCTGCGGACCAGTGAGCACGGGCCGTCGGTGCTGACCAGGTAGGAGGCGCGGATCGTGGTCGTGTCGCCTTCGGCCAGCCGCGAGACGCGCGCGGTGACGCCGTCGGCGTCCTGAGTGAAGCCGTCGAGCCGGTGCCGGAACAGGATCGAGCCGCCCGGGTGCGTGCCGACGGCGGTCAGCAGCACCGGCAGCAGCCAGTCGGCCGGGCAGATCTGCTCGGGTTCGGGCGTGTGGGTGTCGTGCGTGAACCGCTCGAAGCGGTGGATCTCGTGCCCGCCGACCTGCGTGACCCACGCGATGTCCGGCGGCCGCGCGCCCGGGAACTCCGCGCAGCGGATCTTCTCGGCCACCCCCCAGCGCCGGAACAGCTCCATCGAAACGCGGGCCGATCGGACTGACCGCGGGCGTGTCCACCTGGCCGTCGCCCGGCTCCAACACCAGGCAGCGCACCCCACGCCGCTCCAGGTCGAGCGCGAGCGCGAGGCCGGCCAGGCCGGCCCCGACGATCAGCACGTCGGTCTCGTCCACAACGTCGCACCGCTTCCGCGTCCCGGGCACCTCGTTCACACCGCCGCCACGCGTGAACCGCCGACACGGAACGGCGGATCGAATTCCCTCACTGCCAACCCCCCATCGCGACGCGTGCCGCATTCACGCCAATTCTGTGCACGGCCCCGTCGAACAGGTCAAGTCCGCGTGCCCGATCGGCCTTGCGTTCGATGCCCGAATTGATGCGAGGCGAAAGCGGTCAGCGGACCGGAATTGTATACATGCGCCCGTCATGTATTAATGTAACGCGCTCGCAGTCGGAAAACCCTTGCCCGACAAGCCTCTCACCAGCGCATTTACCCGAGATTCGCACAGGCGTGCGGTTCGTCATGCCGTCATACATTCCTCACGTGAACCCAATAGCCGATCATCCGCCGGGTCGGCCGGCCGTATCGTTCGGCCACATACGCGCCGCGGTTCGACCACACGGGAACCCGGACGGTTCCCGGGTCGTTGGGCCGGCATGGGTCTGCTGTGGGCGATGTCACTGCCTGGGCTGGTGGTGCTGCTGGTGGTGCTCGCCGCGCTGGAGCGGATGGGACTGTGGGCCAGCCGCGTCAGCTGGCTGCCCTGGCGGCGCAAGCGCACCGGTCCCCCGATCAGCGCGACCGGCTTCGACGAGATCGGCGCGGCCTTCTACGGCAGCAAGCGCATGGAGATCGAGCACCGGCAGTCGCAGTCGATGATGCGCGACGATGAGGCGGACGGCGCCCCGCCCAACCGCATCGACCTGGACAGCGGAACCGTGCGGCTCTAGGCCTCGGCTGCGTCCCTGAGCAGCCGGGTGGTCATCGAGATGTGCTCGCCGAGCAGGCGGACGGCCAGGTCGGCCTCGCGGGTGATCACGGCGGCGAGGATGGCGCGGTGTTCGGCGCCGACGTCGCGGCCCTTGGCCTGGGCCGGCGTGATGGACCACTGACGGTAGAGCTCGGCCTCGTCGCGAAGCCCGTTGGCGACCTCGCGCAGACGGCGGTTGCCGCAGCCGGCGAGCAGCGCCTCATGGAACGCGGTGTGCGCGGCGGCCCATTCGCCGGTTGATCTGGCCGGGTTGTCGGGATCGAGGTAAGGCGCGCGCTCCAGCAGGTGATGCGCGGCGATGGCATCGGCCTCCCAGCGCACGTCGCCCTCGGATATGGCCATGCGCAGCACGAGGCATTCGATCTCCACGCGGGCCACGGTCAGCTCGGCCAGATCCTCGACCGACAGCGGCGTCACCACATAGCCCTGGTGGGCCTGGCTGCGCACCAGCCCGGCGGAGGCCAGCCTGGTCAGCGCCTCGCGCGCGGCGCCGACGGAGGTGTCGTAGCGCCGGCACAGCTCGGGGAACTTCAGCCGCTGCCCGGGCGGCAGCACGCCGCTGAGGATGTCCTCACGCAGCCGTGCGTGCACCCCGTCGGTGCGGGTCACCCCGGTGCCGGTGGTCGCCATGCACAAACCCTAGCTCAGTACGAACGTTGGCTCAACTTTCGAAAGTTGGTTCACTGGTGAGGTGCCCGACCGGGGCGCCACCAAGGGAGGCACCACCATGAGGCTGGCCGACATCAAGGGCCGCGCGGCCGTCCTGACCGCGCCCGACCGCGCCGTGGACCTGGCCGAGGCCAGCAACGGCCGGTTCTCACCGGACATCCAGCTCGCGTACGAGCAGTGGGACGACGCGAAGGCGTTCGCGGCGACGCTGGACGACAGCGCGTCGACCCCGGTCGCGGCCGAGGACTACGGCAACCCGATCCCCCGGCCCCGCCAGATCTACGCGATAGGCCTGAACTACACCGCGCATGCCAAGGAGTCGGGCTTCGCCGTCCCCGACCAGCCGACGGTGTTCACCAAGTTCGTCACCTGCCTGACCGGCCCCACCGGCGAGGTCGCGCTGCCCCCGGGCGACGTGGACTGGGAGGTCGAGCTGGTCGCCGTCATCGGCAAGGCCGCCGACCACGTGACCGTCGCGGACGCCTGGGACCACGTCGCCGGCCTGACCGTCGGCCAGGACCTGTCCGAGCGCGTGCTGCAGCGGTCCGGCCCGGCGCCGCAGTTCAGCATGGCCAAGTCGTACCCGGGTTTCGGCCCGATGGGCCCGGTCGTGGTCACGCCGGACGAGGTGCCCGACCGGGACGACCTGGAGCTGGGCTGCCTCATCGACGGCGAGCACGTGCAGCGCAGCCGCACCAGCGACCTCGTGTTCTCGGTGGCCGAGCTGGTGGCCTGGCTGTCGGCGATCACGCCGCTGCTGCCCGGCGACATCATCTTCACCGGCACCCCGTCCGGCGTCGGCATGGGCCGCAAGCCGCAGCGCTTCCTCAAGGCGGGCGAGGAACTCGTCACCTACATCGAGGGCATCGGCACCATGCGGCACACCTTCAGCGGCGGTGCGTGATGGCGCTGCACGGACTGGCCGCCATCACCATCGGCGTGCCCGATGTCGAGGAGACCATCTCCTACTACACGGAGTTCGGCCTCACCCCTTCCTCGGACGGCTGGCTGTCCACCGTGGACGGCGGCCGTCAGCTGCGGGTGCTCCAGGCGCCGACCCGCCGTCTGCTCGAAGTGGCCGTGCGGGCCGACGACGCCGACGACCTCGGCGCCGTGGCCTCACGACTGTCCGGTTTGGACATCGACACGGAGAAGACGGCCGAGAGCGTGACCGCCATCGAGCGGGCGACCGGCGTGCGCGCCGTGGTCCGCATCGCGCCACGCATCTCGCAGGAGCCGACCATTCCGCCGCCGCCCAACGCGCCCGGCCACATCGTGCGCACCAACCGGCGGACGCCAGGTGTGTTGCGCACCAACAAGGTCATGCCACGCAAGCTTGGGCACGTGGTGATCGGCTCCACCGACTACGGCGCCACCCGGCGGTTCTTCACCGACGGCCTCGGCTTCAAGCTCAGCGACGAGATGAAGAACGAAGGCGCGTTCCTGCGCTGCTCCACCGACCACCACAACGTGCTGGTGCTCCAAGCGCCCGTCACGTACATGCACCACAGCTCATGGCAGGTGGACGACATCGACGAGGTCGGCCGCGGCGCCTCGGCCATGCTGGAGGACCATCCCGAGCGGCACGTCTGGGGCCTCGGCCGGCACCACGCCGGCTCCAACTTCTTCTGGTACCTCAAGGATCCCGCCGGCAACTTCTCCGAGTACTACTCCGACATGGACTGCATCGTGGAGGACGCGGTGTGGAAGCCGGAGGTGCTGGAGGGGGCCAAGGGCCTGTTCAACTGGGGACCGAAGCCGCCGCCGTCGTTCATCAGGCCGGAGGACCTGGCCGAGCTGATGACCGGCTCCCACCAGCCGGGCTGACCCCTTCGCTCGCTTCCCTCAGGCCGGGGTGATGCGGGGGTTGCGGATGTGCTCGTACACGACGCTGGTCCGCACGTCGGCGACCTCGGGGCGTTCGGTGAGGCGGTCGATGACGAAGCTGTACAGGCTGTTGTTGTCGGGCACGGCGACGTGGATCAGGAAGTCCTCGCTGCCGGACACCACGAAGACGCCGATGGTCTCGGGCCGGCCGGCGACCCACTGCCGGAAGGCCTCGATGTGGCGGCGGGACGGGGGCCGGATGCGCACGGCGATGAGGGCCTGCACTCCGCGGCCGATGGCCGGCAGGTCGACGTCCACCAGGTAGCCCTTGATGACGCCGCGCTCGCGCAGACCCCGCACCCGTTCCAGCGAGGTGGACGGGGAGACCCCGGTCGCGGCCGCCAGGTCGCGGTTGGTCTGCCGTGCATCGTGTTGCAGGGCCAGCAGGAGCGCCTGATCAAGTTCGTCCAACATCCCGAAATCAACCCCTTTGCCGAACGAAATTCGGCACCCATGGTAAGCGCCGGTGACTCCGCATAGCATCTCGGCCATCCACCGCACACCATGAGGAGCTTGGCCCATGTTGCCCGCCTTCGCCCCCGACGAGATCCGCATCGACCGGCCCACCCGCGAGGCCAGGCTGAAGTGGGTGATGGTCGTGGACCGCGACCTCAACCCCGGCCTGATCGCCAACGCCGTCGGCTGCCTGGCCGCCTCGGTCGGCAACGCCGTCCCCACCCTGCTCGGCCCGGGCGGCGCGGACGCCGTCGGCGACCACCACCCGGGCCTGCCCTGGACCGGCTGCGCGATCCTCGCCGCCGACCGCGAGAAGATCGCGGCGGTGCGGGCCAAGGCGATCGGCAAGGTCGGCGTGCACCTCGTCGACATGCCCGAGCCGGCCCAGACCAGCCGGGTGTACCAGGAGTACCTGAACACCCTGGCCCGGTCCGACGAGCTCGACTACTACGCGATCAGCCTGGTCGGACCGCGCAACCTGGTCGACAAGCTGGTCGGCGGACTGCGGCTGCTGGGCTGATCGTCAGCGCGGCTGAACGTCAGCGACGCTGGCCTGCCACCGGCGGCGCATCAGGAAGATGACCCCGAAGCCGACGGCGATGATGCTCAGCCCGATCGGGTTGGACACGGCCAGGAACACCGGCGTCGGCAGGGTCAGCGCGAGGGTAACGGCGACCACCGCGTGCAGGACGAACATGCCGCCGATGACCAGGGTGAGCGCCGTGGACCGGCTCTTCGTGGGCACCCGCATGGCGGGGTTGCGGCGGGCCAGGAACTGGAAGATCACCCCGACCAGCGGGCGGCCGATCAGCGCGGACAGCAGGAACAGCACGCCGACCGGGCCGGTGACGACCACGCCCTGAACCTTCACGATCAGGCCGTCGCCGCCGGTGAGCAGCTGCGCGGCGACGGCGACCACGAAGCCCACCACCGAGATCGCCCCGATGACATCCAGCTTGCGGCGCACCACGAAGCCGACCAGGGTCGCCGCCAGCGGGATCGCACCGGCGATGATCAGCGCGGTCACGTCGTTGGCGAAATACGGCCGCACCAGCGTGTAGATCACCAACGGCACCACGGCGTTGAGCACGATGCTCGGCAGGAACCTGCGGAGCTGGATGGACTGCGGCGTGGACATTCGCTTCCTCCCCAATCGGTTTCGACGTCGTCCAGCGTCGCCCCGGCGGGGGTGGGAGTGCGTCGGCTCCAGGTTGGAAACCGGGTGGAGGTCCGTCTCAACCCTGGGGTCGAGTCTCACCTCCGGGCACGGCGGCCAGCCCGGGTCGCCGCACAAGGCCTGAGCAACGAGGAGATCGGCGAGCGCCCGCCCCTTGCTTCAACGCACCGGCTTCAACGCACGGATCCCGTTTCCCACGCCCAGATCGCCACCTCGGTGCGGTTGCGAGCGGCCAACTTCCGTTGCACAGCGCCCAGATGCGTCTTCACCGTGGACAGCGAGATCACCAGCTCGGCCGCGATCTCGGCGTTGGTGCGGCCGCGGGCGACCAGCCGGATCACGTCGAATTCCCGCTCCGTCAACGGTTCCAGCGGCTTGCGCTCGATGCGTGGCTGAGCGAAGTGGGCAAGCAGCCGGGTGGTGATGGACGGCGACACCAGCGCCTCACCGTTGGCCGCCGCGTGCACGGCCTCGATCAGCAGGCCCGGCCCGGCGTCCTTGAGCAGGAAACCGCAGGCCCCGGCCCGCAGCGCGGCATGCACGTTCTCGTCCAGATCGAACGTCGTGACCACGACGACCCGCAGCGGATCCGACACTTCCGGGCCGGCCAGCAGGCGGGTGGCCTGAATGCCGTCCACCATGGGCATCTTGATGTCCATGAGCGTCACGTCCGGGCGCAGCTGGCGGGCCAGCGACACGGCTTCCCGGCCGTCCGCCGCCTCGCCGACGACCTCGATGTCCGGCTCCCCGTTCAGGATCAGCCGGAACCCGGTCCGCACCATGGCCTGGTCGTCGGCGACCAGGACCCGCAGGCTCACACGGTCCTCCCCAGTGGCAGTCGCGCGGACACCCGCCAGCGCTGTCCCGGCGCCGCGCCGGCCAGCAGACTACCGCCCAGCGCGTCGACCCGCTCCGTCATGCCGACCAGGCCGTAGCCTCGATCGCAGGACGGCCCGGACCGCACGCCGTCGTTGACCACCTCGACCACCAGCCAGTCGCCGTCCACGTGCACGTCAACATCGATCTCCCGGGCCTGCGGGGCGTGCCGGTGGGCGTTGGTCACCGACTCCATGATCACCCGGTGCACCGTCGTCGCCGCCTCGGGCGTCACGGCCAGCACGTCCAGTCCATCTTGGACGGTCAGCGTCGCCTCCGGGGGCACTGCCTGCTGCACGGCATCGAGCAGACCGCTGGGCGAGGCCCCAAGATCGCCGTCGGTACGGAGCATGCCGACCAGCCGGCGCATCGCGGCCAGCGCCTCCGCGCCCGCCTGCTCGATCTCGCCGAACACCTCGTCCCGCTCGGGCGCGACCCGCCTTCCGGCCTGCGCCAGCACCACCACGCCGGTGACGTGGTGCGCCACCAGATCGTGCAGCTCTCGGGCCAGGATCAGCCGTTCGCCGGTGCGCACCTCGGTCAAAGCGCTGCGGCGCCGGGAATCCGCGTCCCGCAGCACCAGACCGACGGCCACCGCCCCACCCCACAGCACAGCCGCCGGCACGGCCGGAAGACCGCCGAGTCCGTAGCGGAGCAGCGCCTGGGCGATCATCGCCACCGCGCCGGCGCCGACGACGATGCCCGCCGGTATCGGGGCCAGCCGCCGGCTGGCCGAGCCGATGAGCAGCGCCAACGCCATCAGCTCGGTGAGGTCGAGCTCCACCGGCACCGGCTGGCCCAGCGATGCAGTGATCAGCAGCGCCGCCGTGCCGATCAGGGACAGCGCCGCCACCACGCAGCCCAGCAGCAGCACCCGGTTGGGAAACCGCCTGCGCAGCAACGCCAACACCGCCACCGCCGTGGACTGACCCGGCGCCAGGTTGAAGGCCAGCGTGCTCGGCAACCCTGTCGGCACACCCGCGCGCACCGCCCAGCCGAGATCCACGGCCAGCAGCAGGCCGAGCACCACGCACTCGGCCACCAGCGGGCCCCGTCGGCCCGTCCAGCCGTGACTCATGGTGACAATCCTGCCCGTGGTCGCCGCGGCCCGCCTCAACCGAAAGTCTGATTCACCACGGTTCCGCAGGTCGGGGCCCCGGTCGAGGTGACCCATCGGGGTCCTCGACGGCCGGCGGTCAGCGGCTGTTCTCGTACACCCGCATGCTGATCGTGGCGAGTTCCAGCAGCGGGGTCGGCACGTCGAGCTGGCGGGCCCGCTGGAGGAAGTCGCCGAGCAGGTGGTCGGATTCGGTGGGATAACCGTGGCTCAGGTCGCGGTACATCGACGTGGCGGCGGGCGAGCCGGGAGCCGTCGCGCTCGCGCGCAGGCCGTTGTGGATCTGCTCCGGCACCGGATAACCGGCCGCCGCCGCGACCGCCGCGCACTCGTCGACCAGGGCGGCAGCGAACTGCGCGCCGCCGGCCGCCACGATCTCGCCGATGGTGCCGCGCATCATGCACGTCGCGCCGCCGAAGGAGGCGATCAGCACCCACTTCGTCCACATCTCGGCGTCGATGTGCTCGGACAGCGTCGCCGGGAAGCCCGCGCCGCTGAGCGTCTCGTGCAGCTCCGCCAGCCGCCGCGGCGCGGTGCCGACACGGGCGCCGTAGAACATCTCCTCCAGCTCGCCCACCCGGAAGATGTCGCCTTCGGTGTCCACAGTGGTCTGGACGCGGACCACGCCGCCGAGCACACGGTCCGCGTCGAACCGCTTCTCCAGGACCTCCAGGTGCCGCCTTCCGTTGAGGAACGGCATGACCAGCGTGTCCGGGCCGACCGCGGGCGCGAAGTCCTCGATCGCCGACTCCAGGCTCACCGCCTTCACCGACACCAGGATCACGTCGTACGTCTCGGTGATCTCCCCGGTGACCAGCACCTTTGGTTGGATCGCGAAGTCCTGCCCCGCGCCGTGCACCCGCAGGCCCCGTTCGCGCAGCAGCTCCGCCCTTCGCGGCCGCACCAGGAACGTCACATCCCGGCCCGCCGTGGCCAGCCGCGCCCCGAACAGCCCGCCGGTCGCCCCCGCGCCGATGACCAGGATCCGCACGCCGCGCCCCTCTCGTAAGATGTGTTCGCCGTTCACATCTTACTCGTCGCTGACCAGCAGATACCTCTCGTCGGCAATCGGTCCGCCCCACAGCGCCCAATCGTCCAGTGTGCACAGTTCCGCGTGCTTTCGGTGCCGCAGCACCAGCTCCCGGCACTCCTGCGCCGTGATGCCCGCCCCCGTCGACCATCGGCCCTCCACCAGCAGCAGCCGCCCTCCGGGCTTCAGCAGCCCCACCCACCGCTCCAGGGCCTCCGCCGGCAGCGTCCACAGCACGTGCCGGGCGAACACCACGTCGTACACGCCCGGACCGAGCGGCGGATCCGCCGCGTCGCCCAGCCGGAAGTCCGCGTCACACTTCGTACGTGCGATCTCCAGCATCCGGCTCGACTGGTCCACCCCGTGCACCTCGTGGCCCGCCTGCGCGAACAGCGCCGACACACTGCCCGTCCCACAGCCCAGATCCGCGATCCTCCCCCGCCCCTCAGGCAGCCTCGGCAGCAACAGCGCGGCCCAGGCCGCCTTCACCGCAGGGTCGCGCAGCCCGTGATCCGGCTCCTCGTCGAAACTCTCCGCCGCCTCATCCCATGACATAGGCCCATCCTGCCGCTTGAATAACCCCATGATCGTGCGAACCGCCCAACCCGCCGAACTCGCCGCCGTCGGCGAGCTCCGGGTGGCCGCCTACAACTCCGACCACTTCCTCGACCCCTTCCCCGCCTACGCCGACACCCTGCGCGCATTGGGCTCGCACGGCGTCGTGCTGGTCGCCGTCGAGGGTACGCAGCTCCTCGGCACGATCACGTTGGAGCGTTGGCACTCCGGCAGCGACCTGGCGGTCGGGCCGGAGGAGGCCGAGATCCGAGCGCTGGCCGTTTCCCCTTCGGCACAGGGGCGAGGGGTTGGTCGGGCGTTGGTGCGGGCGGTGGTTGAGCTTGGCGTGGAGTGGGGTGTTCGGCGGGGTGTTCGGCGGCTGGTGCTGCATTCGCAGCCGACAATGGTTACCGCCCATCGGTTGTATGAGGAGGTTGGGTTCGTGAGGGTGCCGAAGCGGGACTATCGGAGTGAGACGTTTGAGTTGTTGGCGTATGCACTGGAGCTTTAGGTGGGTGGTTGGGCGGTTGAGCGGTGGTGGTGCGTGGGGTGTCCGCAGCGGGCGGTTGCGCTGTTGCAACTGCTGGCATGCCGGCTGGCGCTGGCTTCTGAGTCGCGGTGGTGCGGTGGGTGTCCGCACCGCGCAGTCGCCGGTTGGCTGGTTGCCAGGTCTCACAGCGGGGTTGCTGTCGTGATCGGCAGCCGTGCACTGCCTCGGCTGCCACATCCCGCACCGCCACTAACTCCTGCGCGTGCGGTGGGGCGTCGGGTGTCCGCACCGCGCAGTTGCCGGCCTCTGCCTATACAACAATCGTTCTCTCTTCGGCATGCGGTGCTGGAGTGAGGGGGCGCGAGGCGGGTGGGGCGGGCGGGGGTTCGTTGCGCGGCAATGGTTGGGTGGGTGCGCGCGTCTAAAGAAGGCTTGGGACGGGTCGGAGAGTGGGGGATTGATTCCCGTGAAGGAAGCGTTGCACGGGAGGCTGGAAAGCGCTTTCCGACCAGGGCGATTTGAGCCGCCACGATCGTGTACAGGTTGGTGTGTAACGGAAGTCGATCACATAACGGGAGTAAGATGTTGGTATGTCAGCGAATCCTGAATTCCCTGCCGACACCGAAGGGTGGCAGCACGGCGAACTGGAGCTGTGGCAAGCAGGCGAAGAAGCCGAAACCCTGTACCGGGCGACCTACATCCAGCAGCTGGAGCGGGTGTGGGAAGTCTGGGACCGGTCGTGCCGGTCGAAGGAGGACCGGACCTCGATCGTGTCGACAATGGTGATCCGCTGGCGGCTCACGGTCAGGGAAGCGCGTGAGCGGCTTCGGTACGCGGAACTGTTCCACAGCGAGGCGATCCGCGAAGCAGGCCGCGCTGGAGAGTTGGACCGGCAGCATCTGAAGATCATCCACGAGACGTTGCGGATAGCGCCGGCGGTCGAGCGGGACCGGGTTGAAGCATCACTGTTGGAGAACGTCCAGTTCGACGAGGGCGAGTTCAAGAACATCGCGCAACGGATCCTGTTCCACCTCAACCAGGACGGCAAAGCGCCCGACGACCGGGAGTTGCGGGAGCCGAAGCGGGAGTTCCGCTTCGAGCGCAAGCTGGACGGCAGCATGGTGTTCTGGGGCAGGCTCGACCAGGAGTACGGGGCGAAGATCGCGGCGATGCTCAGTGCGCTGGCCAAGCCCACCTCGGGCACAGACCCCCGCACCACCGCCGAACGGCAGGGCGATGCGTTCGCGGAGATCATCGAACTGGCCTCCCGTAGCGAAGGTCTGCCCGAGCAGGGCGGGGAACGGCCGCACCTGACGTTGTCGATGTCGTTCCAGGATTTCATGGACAACACGGGTGTGGCGAAGGTCGAAGGCGGCGGCGTGATGAGCGCGGCCGAGGCCCGCCGGATCGCCTGTGACAGCACGGTGATGCGGCTGGTGCTCGGGGCTGGCAAAGAGATCCTGAATGTGGGCCGCCAGCAGCGGACGGCCCCGAAGGGGATCCGCAAGGCTCTGATCGAGCGGGACGGCAGCTGTGCGTTCCCCGGTTGCGCGACGGAACCGGCGCGGTGTCACGCCCATCACGTGGTCGAGTGGGCGAACGGAGGACCCACCAGCCTGGACAACATGGTGCTGCTGTGCGGATCCCACCACCGATTGATCCACCACAGCCGCTGGACGGTGCGGATGGTGGATGGGCGACCGGTGTTCTCCGACGGCCTGGAGGACGCGGGGTAGAGGAGGCACCGCCGTGAGCCGGCGGTGGTTACGACCGCGCCCGGGAACGGCTAGCAGCAAAGGGATCCGCGCGTGCCACCCCGGCCGCGAGGCCTGCGCGGCGAGCCTGGCATGGGGATGCGACGAGGCTAGTCCCGTCTTCCGCACATGGACACAGGTGAGTTGATCACGCGGGCCGGTGTCCGCTCGGTCAAGGGCTCTGCCAGGGTGTTCAGTCGTGGATCAACGTGCACGACGACGGGCTCGCTATGTCGCGGCGAGTGTGGAGAAAACACTGGGCGCGCTGCCGGTGATCGCCGATTACTGTCGCCGTCTGGACCTGGCCGGGATCATCGACCGCGCCTGCCCGGTGCGTGATCTCGCACTCCTGACCCACGGACAGGTGATCGAAGCGCTGGTCGCGAACCGACTGACCTCACCAGCACCACTGGTCCGGGTGACCGACTGGGCCCGCGAGCACGCGGTCGAGGAGGTCTTCGGCATCGAGCCCACGCTGCTCAACGACGACCGGATCGGCCGGGCGTTGGACGCGATCGCCCCCGAACTCGATCACATCGTCGGGTCCGTTGGCGCACAAGCGATCTCGATGTTCGGGCTGGACACATCCCGGCTTCATTGGGACATGACCTCGATCTCGCTGTACGGCGCCTACGACCAGGCCGACACCGACCACCCGGCGCCGAAGTTCGGGCACCCCAAAGACCGCCGCCCCGACCTGAAGCAGATCCAGGCCGGGCTGGCGGTCACCGGCGATGGTGGTGTGCCGGTGTTCCACCGGGCCTACGACGGTGGCGCGGGCGAAGTCGCCCAGGTGGTGGGCGCGATGAGCGCGCTGCAGACTATGGCCAGACCCCGAGAGTTCCTGCTGGTCGGGGACTCCAAGCTGGTGTCCTACGCCAATGTCTCGGCGATGATCGCCTCCGGTGTCGGGTTCGTCGCGCCCGCGTCGAAGGCCTACACGCCGGCCGCGACGCTGGCCGCGCTGGACCTCGACTCGGCCGCCGAGGTGGACTACGTCGCCGAACGGGACGCGGGCAAACCAGCCGCCGACCGTGGCCGCTGGCGAGTCACCGAGGACACGATGACGCTGGCGGGCAAACGCAAGCGTGACCCGGTGCTCACGCTGCGGCGGGTGTTCGTGCACTCCACCGCCCGAGCCCGCGCCGCGGCCACCGCGCGGGCCCGCAAACTCGACCGTGCTCGCGACGATCTGGACCGGCTGGTCCGGGGCCTGGGCTCCCGGCATTACCCCGACGAGAAGGCGGTGACCGCCCGGATCGCCGCGATCGCGGCCGCCCGCCGGGTCACTGCCTACCTGCGCACCGAGACCGGCACCGATCCTGCCACCGGCAAACCCATCCTGCGCTGGTGGTTCGACCACGCGGCGCTGGATGCCGAGACCGCCACCGACGGCTGGTACGCGCTGCTGACCAACCTGCCCGCCGACGTCGACCCGGCCGAGATCCTGATCCGCTACAAAGGCCAGGAGGTTGTGGAACGCCGCTACGGCGCCGTCAAAGGCCCCCTGGCAGTGGCACCGCTGTTCGTGAAGAACAACCGGCGCATCGCTGCCCTGATCACCGTGATCTGCCTGGCACTGCTGATCTTCTGTCTGATCGAACGTCAAGTCCGGCAGGCGATCGCCCCGCACATCACGCTCGACGGCCTCTACGCGGGCAGACCCGCCAAGCCCACCGGGCGGCTGATTTTCGAAGCGCTCGCCCGGCTTCGCCTGATTCCCGCTGTCAACGGGCAACCACCAGGGATTCCGCAACCACCCCCGCTACAAGCCAGGCTCCTGGACCTACTCGGTGTCGACCCCACCCAGCCGAGATGATCAAATAACATCCCACTCGACGATCATCCCGAGTTGATCAATCCTCACGTGCGGAATACCCGGCTAGTGGGGCAGGGTGCGGCGAGGGCGGCGGGGGACGGTGTCGCGGTAGTCCTCGATGGCGTAGGCGATCTCGGTGATGGTGCGGGTGTTCTCCAGCGAGGGGAGGTACTTCACGTGGCGGGCCAAGGTGAGGAGGTCGACGGTGAAGTAGACGGCCATCAGGGGGTTGACGAAGAGCTCGCTGCCGGAGGTGCGGGAAGTGACGTGAACGTTGCCGAACTGGCCACGGACGGCGGCGGCGATCTGGCCGTTGACGATGCTGGGACGCAGAGGGGTGGAGGACTGGGCATGGGAGACGGCGTCGAGGTAGGCGGCGGCCTCGGGAGAGTCGGGAGGGATGGAGAGGGCGCCGAGGTAGCCGCCAACACGTTGCAGCATAGCGAGATTCTCCAAGACGTCGGCGTGACTGACGCCATGGAAGGAATCGATGCCGAAGCCGAGGCTGACGACGAGGCGGTCGATGCCGTCCAGGCCGGCGACGGCGGCGAGGCTGGCCATGTCCTCCTCAGGAGTGCCGATGCCGGACTCGTCGCCCTGCATGAGGATGTCGGTGCCGCCGTCGACCAAGACGATGGCGTCAAGGTCGAGGCGCCTCACGAGGGTGGCGTAGGCGGAGCGGAGGGGCTGGACGCCGGTGCGAGGGAAAGCGTACACAGTGGACGGAAGAGAACGGGCCGAGAGCCAACGGGACAAGGTGCGCTCGGGAAAGTAGCCCGCGCCGCCGAGACTGTCGGGGGTGACGGCGGCGAGGCCGGGCTCGACCCAGGAGTCGATGTCCAAGCCGTCCAGGTCGCTGAACGACAGGTTGGCCAAGTGCACCTGCTTTCCCGAGGCGCGCAGAGCAGTCGCCAAAGGGAGGCCGGCGTAGACGTCGAAACCGCCGCCGGCGCCGGCAATGAGGATCCGCTGTGCGTCAGAGAGACGAGCGAACAGGGGTGGCACCGTCAGGGAGCTCACGACCAGCACCTCTCCAAGTGGTCCAAGGCATCGGTGGAGGTAGTGAAGGTGTCCTCGACCACGCGCCAACGCGGCTGGTCGACGTCCGGGCAGAAACGCAGATGGAGCAAGGCCTCATCGGGGCGCGAAGAGGACTGGGCCAAACGCTGCCGCAACGACGGGGTGATCGGCACGTGGAGGTCGTACAAATAGCCGACGGCGGTGTCGAAGGCCAGCGCGGACTCGCCGTGATCGAGCAGGTGACGGGCGTCGGCGGCCTGCTCGGCGGGCAGCAACAGCCAGACCTCGTCGAACAGGCGCTGGTCCCAGGACCACATCAGATCGTCCGAAAGTCTGAGACGGAACCACTCGCCGGATCGAGGCGGCGACCACGGGCGAAGGCGAAGATCGATGTCATGACCAAAGAGCTTCGCACCTCATGGCTGCGCATCACGGCCGGATCGGTGATCGCCGTGCTGACGATCATCGGATACACGCAGGGCTGGTACGGCGCCGGCACGGAACAACTGGTGCTGCAAGGCGTCGTGGCGCTGTGCGGGGTCGCGATGGTCGTGCAAGGCGTCACCGGACTGTTCACGGAGCGTCGGCGGTGACACGGACCACCAAGGTGCGCGCCACCAGGTCGCCGACGCGCTGGTGCCGAGGGCTGAACAGCATGACGAGCAGCCCGGCGAGGCCGAACGCGAAGCCGTCGACGACCTGGAGCAGCCAACGGATCGCATACGTGCCGAGCGTCGGGGCCCCGCCCCACTCGGTGATGATCCGCAGGCCCAACAGCCTCATCGCCGGCGTGCGGCCGCCGGTGTGGTTCGGCACCCACACATCGACCACCAGGTTGCCCACCAACAGGGCGACAAGGAAGACGGTCGCGGGCACGAACACCAACGACCGGTTGCCGGAGATCGCGATCACCGAGCCGATCAGCAAAGCCAACGCGGGCACGGCGACGAGCAGGCGGTCGAGCAGCCACTGGACGCAGCGCCGCCCCACCACGCGCGTCCGGTCGTAGGTCTCAACAGACGGCATAGCAGGCCCCAAATCCCTCGGCACGCCGCACGATCCGCCCGTCACGGACACGAATCGCCACCTCGGTTCCATCCATGGTGGACGCGACGCCGGCCGCGGCGGCGAGGGAGCCGGAGTCCGAGACGATCTGCACGCGAGGCCACGCCGTGCGCGGGAACGCGTGGTGCAGGTGCCAGCGGAAATCGGCGATCACCAAGCGCCCCAACGCGGACAGCTCGGCCGGCTCGGCCGTGACCAGGGCGATCGTCACCTCGTCGGACGGCGTGGCCGAGCGGATCATCTCCTCGGCGGCGGACAGGCGGTGCAGGCCGAGGATGGCCACCACGCCCTTGCCGGCGCGGATCGACTCGCCGGTCAACAGGTCGACTGCCGCCGGCGGGCTCCACGGCTCGTCGACGGCCCGGACCGGCGGCACGATCGGCGGCCGCTCCGGCCAGACGTCCCTCAGCCCCAGGTCCGGCATGGCCGCGCAAGCCGTGATCACGTTGAATGGCTCGACAAAGCCCGGCGCGGCCACCGCCAGCAGACTCGCCCCGTGCAGCATGGTCAGCGCCGACTCGGCCACCCGAACCAGGCGGCCCGCCGCCGGATCCAGTCGTTCCAGGGCCAGGCCCAGCAGGCTCGCGGTGAAGCGGCTCAGCTGAGCGAACGGCCGGCTGGTCTGCTCCGACGCCAACACCTCCGGCATCAGGTCCAAGCCCAGGCGCGCGGACTCCCGGTCGTTCACCAGCGGCAGCCGGGTCACCCAAGCGCGGGCGAACGCCGCCAGCGCCTCCCGGGGCGTCAGGCCGATCTCCGGATCGCTCGGCAGAAGAGCCCGCTCGGCGTCTTCGGCCAGCACGGCGAAGTACAGCGCCCGCTTGCCCGGGAAGTTCGAGTACACCGCCCCACGCGTGAGCTCGGCCCGCTCGGCGATGACGTCGACCTTGGCCTCGCGAAACCCGCGCTCGGCGAACTCCGCCCTCGCCGCCGCCAGCACCCGGCTCCGGTTGAGCTCCTGCGCCTCCGCCCTGGTCAGCCGCGCCATGCCGCTCCTCGCCCGCCGTACTCCGCCGCCATGACCGGCGAACTCTTGCGCCGGCACCCGCCGCGAAGATACCGTCACCACTCAGATGGCAGAAACATATGATCTCATCATCTGAATGGAGTGATCATGCAGCTCGACCCCGCCGACCCCGCGGTGATGCTCGATCCGGTGGCCACCTACGCGGCGGCCCGCGCGGACTCGCCGGTGGCGACGATGGAGGTGCCGGGGCTCGGCACGTTATGGATCGTCACCCGGCACGAGCACGCCAGAATGGTGCTGACCGACCCCCGGTTCCGGCTGAGCCGGGCCAGCTACGCGATGCGGCCGCAAGGCCTGCCGGACACGCCGAACCTGGGCGAGATCGACGGCCCGGACCACACCCGGCTGCGCAAGTTCGCGGCGCCGGCCTTCACGGCCCGACGGGCCGCCGAGTTCCGGCCCAGGATCGAGCGGACGGTGCACGAGCTGCTCGACGGCCTGAAGCCGCCGGCCGACCTGCTGCGCGACTTCGCCCATCCGATGCCGATCGAGGTGATCTGCGACGTCGTCGGCATCGCCGAGGCGGAAAGGCCGATGTGGCGCCGGGTCGGCGTCGCCGTGGTGAGCGGCCAGGGCCAGGCGTTCCAGGAGGCGATCCCCGAGGTCATCGCCGGGGCCAAGGCGGCGGTGGCCCGGCGGCGCGCGGAGCCGGGCGACGACCTGCTCACCGACCTGACGCGGTCGGAGGCCTCGGACGACGAGCTGGTGGTGCTGGTGTGGCATCTCGTGCTGGCGGGCCAGGTTCCGGGCAACCTGATCGCCAACGCGGTGGAGGCGCTGCTGCGGCATCCCGGGCAAATGGCCCTGCTGAAGGAAAATCCGGAGCTGATGCCGAGGGCGGTGGAGGAGCTGCTGCGCTGGTGCACGCCCCAGCTGCTGACGGTCCCCCGCTTCACCACCGAGGACGTGGAGATCGGCGGCGTGCCGATCCCGAAGGGGGAACAGGTGACCGTGTCGATGCTGTCGGTCAACCGGGATCCGGCGGTCTTCCCCGACCCCGATCGCCTCGACGTCACGCGCACGCCCGGCTCCTTCGGCCACCTGGCCTTTGCCCACGGCGCGCACTTCTGCCTCGGTGCGGCGCTGGCCCGCATCGAGACCGAAGTCGCGCTGACGGCCCTGATCAACCGCTTCCCCGGCCTCCGCCTCGACGGCGATCCCGTGCGCACGCCCGATCCCGGCAACTGGCGGCTGGCCGACCTCGGCGTAACTTGGTGATCATGTTGCCACCGCGGGCCCAGGACCTCGTCGACCGCTACACGGACCGCATGGACCGCGAGAGTCCAGGCCTGTTGCAGGGCCTGTACCTGGTCGGATCCGTTGCCCTGGACGACTTCCACGACGAGGTCTCGGACGTCGACTTCGTGGCGGTCGCCGAGAACCCGGATCCCGAGTCGCTGCGGAAGGTCCATGAGGGGCTGGAGAAGTTCGACGGCCTGTACGTGACCTTCGAGGATCTCCGCACCAGCCCGTCGAAAGTGCCGCCCGGCCACTTCCAGCTGGAAGGCGAGCTGAAGACGGGCGACGAGGGCCGGTCGCCGGTGGAGTGGATCACGCTGGCCAACTACGGCGTGACGATCCGGGGCCCGCGCCCGGCCGAGCTCGACGTGCACGCCGATCCCGAAGAGCTGCGGGAATGGGTGCGCGGCAACGCGAACAGCTACTGGCGGCAGTGGCTCGACGACCCGTCCGACCTGATCTACGACGCCGCGATCGCCTGGACGGTGCTGGGCATCAGCCGACTGCACTACTCGCTGGTCACGGGCGACATCACCTCCAAGTCCGGCGCCGGGCACCATGCCATCAAGGCCTTCCCCGAGCACCGGGCGGTCATCGAGGAAGCCTTGCGGCACCGGACTTCCCCGATCGCCAGGCCTGAACATCCCGACCTCGACCGCCAGGCGGCGGCGGTCGCCTACCTGGAAGAGGCAATCGCCAGTTTCGGTTGACCGCAACCGTCCCGGGGTCTTGACTCCGGGCATGGTCGGACAAATCGTGCTCGTTCTCGCGACCGTGGCGACCGGCCTGGGCGCGGGCCTGTTCTACACCTTCAGCTGCGCGGTCATGCCCGGGCTGCGACTGGCCGACGACGCGGTCCGCGTGCAGACCATGCAGCGCATCAACGCCGCGATCCAGAACGGCTGGTTCTTCCTCGGCTTCAGCGGCGCGCCGTTGCTCATGGCCGTGTCGATCCTGCTCGACGCCCTCGCCGGCAACTGGTCCCGAGTGGCCGGCGAGGCCGGCGGCCTGATCCTGTTCGGCGCGGCCCTGGTGATCACGTTCGGCGTCAACATCCCGCTCAACCTCGCGCTGGACAAGGCCGATCCGGCCGCCCCGGCCACCGCCTGGCGGGCGTTCGAGACGCGCTGGGTGCGCTGGAACACCGCGCGGACGCTGACCAGCGCCGGCGGCCTGGCGGCGCTGGTGATCACGCTCGCGGCGACCTGAGCCCGACGGATCGGGCAGAGTCGTCGGACCGGCGGACACAGTGCCTTGGGGCCCTCGCACAACGGGCCGATAATTACTTTCGTAAAGTTTGTGCATTCGCCCGGCTGGGTGCCGCGAATGTACTCAGACGGTCGACAACACTGTTTCTGAAACAATGTCGGGACCGAAAGGCGCAATGGTCGCAGCCGTTGCGCCGAACGGCCGTGCTCCCCTAATTAGAGTCTTGAACTAAGTGGTGGATTTATGCTTCCTTGACTGCACGTCGCCCGCAGACCGCCAGCTCGGACGGCCCCTACCCGTCGCCCTGAACGGAAAGGGTCCAGTCAAGGTGAAATCGAGACTCGCGCGCGCGGTCGTGGCCGCGCTGTCCACGGTGTTGCTGTTGTCCACGGCAGCCAACGCCCCCGCCGCGCCCCAGGCGCCGCAGTTCAAGGTCATCGCCTTCTACAGCGGCACCTACGACGACGCGCACATCGCATTCGAAAAGGAGGCGGCGGTCTGGTTCCCCCAGGTCGCGGCGCAGTACAACTTCTCGTACCAGCAGACCAACAACTGGTCGATGCTCACCAGCCTGACCACGGCACAGGCCAATGTAGTCATGTTCCTCGACGACGTGCCGACGGATTCCGGCCAGCGAGCCGGATTCCAGCACTACATGCAGAACGGTGGCGCGTATTTCGGCTGGCACGTGTCGGCCTACAACGACTCCGGCACCGGCTGGCCATGGTTCAACAACACGCTGATGGGGACCGGCACCTTCAACAACAACACCTGGTTCCCGACGACGGCCATTCTGCACACCGATTCGTCGCACGCGGCCACCCGTCGCCTGCCGACGACGTGGATGGCCGGCGTTAGCGAATGGTACAGCTGGCAGAACGACCTGCGGCAGAACCCGAACATCCAGGTCCTGGCCTCGGTCGACGCGTCGAGCTTCCCGGTCGGCACCGACCCGGCCCAGTCGTGGTACAGCGGTTACTACCCCATTCTGTGGACGAACAAGCAGTACAAGATGCTGTACGCCAATTTCGGCCACGACGCGATGAACTACACGACGAAGACGCCGCTGTCGTCCACTTTCGCGGACCCGGTCCAGGACAAGTTCATCATCGACGGCCTGCTCTGGCTCGGCGGCGGCACACCCACGGACGCCCCCACTGACCAGATCAATCCGGGCGGCTTCTTCACCGTGATCAACAAGGGCAACAACAAGTGCGTCGACGCCCGCAGCGCCGGCACCACGAACGGCACGGTGATCCAGCAGTACGCCTGCAACAACAGCACCGCGCAGCAGTTCCAGTTCCAGGGCACGAACGGCCCGTGGCTGCGGGTCAACAACCGCGCGAACACGGCGGAGTCCCTGGACGTGTCGGGTCGCTCCACCTCCGACGGCGCCGGCATCCAGCTGTGGGCCTTCGGCGGCGGCACGAACCAGCAGTGGCAGGCGGTGCAGGAGCCCGGCGGCTACTGGCACTTCACCAGCATGGCCACCCAGAAGTGCCTGACGGCGTCCGGTTCGGGCGACGGCACGCAGCTGACGCAGGCCACCTGCACCGGCATCGCGTCGCAGTCCTTCAAGTTGCAGCAGCAGCCCTAACCCCCATGCAGGGAAGGACGCCTTACCCGCGTTGAACGAGGGTAATCTATGTGAAGGTCGATAGTGCCCTTGGCGTTCAGGCCGCGCTGGCGGCCGTGGCGAGCAGGCGGGGGGCGTTGGACAGCACGATGCCGGCCGCGCCCCGCACCTCGGCCCGATCCCCCAGCTCACCGGCCACCACGTCCACCTGCCGGGTGCCGAGCGACAGCGCGTGCTTGCGGATGTTCCACCGGACGGGGGCCAGGATCAGCTCGCCGGCCGAGGCCAGATCTCCGCCCACCACAACGAGTTCCGGGTCCACCAGCGTCACCACCGACGCCAGCACCCGGCCGACGGCCTCGCCCGCGTCCTCGATGGCCCGGCACGCCCCCGGATTGCCCTCGGCCACCAGCCGCGGCAGGTCCAGCGGCGTCACCGGCTCGCCCCAGCTGCGGGCCAACAGCTCGGCCACCGCGACCGGGCTCGCCACCGTCTCCAAGCAGCCCCGATTGCCGCAGCGGCAGATCCGCCCACCCGGCTCGGCCAGCAAGTGCCCGACCTCGCCGGCCAGTCCCCGTGCGCCGAGCATCAGTTGTCCGTCAACGACAATGCCCGCCCCGATGCCGGCGGACAGCCGGACGTACACCATGTCCCCGGTGTCGCGGGCGACGCCGTAGAGCCGCTCGGCCAGCGCGCCGGCGTTGGCGTCGTTGGTGACCAGGCCGGCCAGCCCGGTGCGCCGCTCCAGCTCCCACGCCGGCCGCAGCCCGGCCCACGCGGACATGATCATCGACCGGCCCAGCTCGCCGCTGCGCTCGACCGGCGAGGCGATGCCGGCGCCGATGCCCAGCACCCGCTCGACCGGGATGTCGTTGTCCAGCAACGCCTGCGAGACCAGGTCGGCCACGAGGTCCAGGGTCTGCGACGGCTCCCGGTCGACCTCCTTGACCACGAACCGGTCCCACAGCGGCGTGCCGAGCAGGTCGCACAGCACCACCCGGACGTGCTGGTGCCCGATGTCCGCGCCCAGCGCGTACGCCGCGGTCGGCACCAGCGACAGGCCCTGGGCCGGTCGGCCGGTGCGGCTGGCCGAGGCCGGCGGCTCGTCGTCCTCCCGCACCAGGCCGACCGCCATCAGGTCCGCGACCAGCGTGGACACGGTCGCTTTGGACAGTCCGGTCTGCCGGACCAGCTCCACCCGGCTGCTGTGTCCGGTGCGGTGCAGGGCCTGCAGCACCCGCAACCGGCCCTCTTCCCTCAGGTTGAGCGGAGCCTGCGCCATGCCGTCACCGTAACACCTTGACTTAGGGGCACTACCGGACAATCCTGGGCATCGTAGTCCAGCCGGGGCGCCATTTTTGGGCTAAAGACAGCCATAATGGCCTCGCCGCCAGCCCCGCACCGAAGCTTCTCCAACGACGGAGGCGCCAAGTCATGCGGATAACGGCGACAGTGGCCTCGGCGTGCGCGGTGGTCTGCGCACTCGCCCTGACCGGCGGCAGCTCGGCTGCCACCGATCCCGTTCCCCTCTACAAGGACACGCACTACACCTTCGCCGAGCGCGCGGCCGACCTCGTGTCGCGGATGACGCTGGAGGAGAAGGTCCGCCAGCTCTCCACCAACAGCGGGCCGGCGATCCCCAGACTCGGCGTGCAGCAGTACACCTACTGGAGCGAGGGCCAGCACGGCATCAACCGGCTCGGCGCCGCCACCAACCCCAACACCCCGCCGGACCAGGTGCACGCCACCAGCTTCCCGACCAACTTCGCGTCCAGCATGGCCTGGGACCCGGACCTGGTGTACCAGGAGACCACCGCGGTGTCGGACGAGGTGCGCGGCTTCCTGGACAAGTCGTTATGGGGCGTGAGCCCCAACAACATCGGCCCTGACGTCAACAACTACGGCTCCCTGACCTACTGGGCCCCGACCGTCAACATGGACCGCGACCCGCGGTGGGGCCGCACCGACGAGGCATTCGGCGAGGACCCCTATCTGGTCGGGCAGATCGCCGGGGCGTTCATCGACGGCTACCAGGGCAACCAGGCCGACGGAACGCCCGGCAAGTACCTGAAGGTCGCCTCGACGGCCAAGCACTACGCCCTCAACGACGTCGAGCTCAACCGCACCGGCATCAGCTCCGACGCCAGTGACGCCGACATCCGTGACTACTACACGGCGCAGTTCCGGGACTTGATCGAGAACGCGCACGTGTCCGGGCTCATGACCTCGTACAACGCGATCAACAACACTCCGTCGGTCGCCGACACCTACACGACGAACGCATTGGCGCAGCGGACATACGGCTTCGGCGGCTACATCACCTCCGACTGCGGCGCGGTGGGCACCACCTACCGGCAGCCCACCGGCGGCCACAACTGGGCGCCGCCCGGCTGGACCACCGACGGCAAGGACTCCGGCTCCACCTGGACCAACACCGCAAGCGGGACCAAGGTTTCCGGCCCGGCCGGCGGCCAGGCGTGGGCGCTGCGGGCCGGCACCGCGCTGAACTGCCCAGGCGAGGAGAACACCCTGCCCAACATCCAGGAGGCGATCAACGCCGGCGTGCTGAGCGAGGGCGTCATCGACGCCGCGCTGGTGCCGGTGTTCACCATCCGGATGCAGACCGGCGAGTTCGACCCGGCCGGCTCGGTGCCGTACACGAAGATCACCAAGGACACCATCCAGAGCCCGGCCCACCAGGCGCTGGCCCAGAAGGTGGCCGACAACTCCTTGGTGCTGCTGAAGAACGACAACAACGTGCTGCCGGTGACGCCGTCCAAGGTGCACAAGGTCGTCATCCTCGGCGACATGGCCAACAAGGTCACCCTCGGCGACTACTCGGGCCAGCCGAACGTGCAGGTCGGGGCGGTCGGGGGCATCAAGGCCGCGCTGCCCGGCGCGCAGGTGATCTTCGACGCCGCGGGCACGTCCACCGGGTCCACCGGCGCGGCGGTGCTGTCCGCACAGACCCAGGCCGACATCAAGAGCGCCGACCTGGTGGTGGAATTCGTCGGCACGGACGGAAGTGTGGCCAACGAGGGGCATGACCGCAGCACGCTGGCCATCCCGGGCAACTACCACTCGCTGATCACGCAGGTCGCCGCGCTGGGCAACCCGAACACCGCGCTGGTCGTGCAGTCCGACGGCCCAGTCGTGCTCGATGACGTGCAGGCCTCCGTGCCGGCGATCCTGTTCTCCGGCTACAACGGGCAGGCCCAGGGCGCGGCCCTGGCGGATGTGGTGACGGGCAAGCAGAATCCGAGTGGCCACCTCAACTTCACGTGGTACAAGGACGATTCGCAGCTGCCACCGATGAACGACTACGGCCTGGCCCCGGCGGCGACCGGCGGACTGGGGCGGACCTACCAGTACTTCACCGGCACGCCGACGTATCCGTTCGGCTACGGCCTGAGCTACTCGTCGTTCGGCTACTCCGGCGCGTCCATCGACCGGTCGACGGTCAACGCCGACGGCACCGTGAAGGTGTCGTTCACCGTGACCAACGCCGGCAAGACCGCCGGGGCCACGGTCGCGCAGCTCTACGCGGCGCAGAAGTTCACCGTGCCGAACGTTGAGCTGCCGGTGAAGCGGTTGGCGGGCTTCAAGAAGACGGATGTGCTGAAGCCCGGCCAGTCGCAGAAGATCACCATTCCGGTGAAGATGGCCGATCTGTCCCAATGGGACGGTGCCAAGCAGACCGTGTACGACGGCGTCTACCAGTTCCAGGTCGCCTCCAACTCCCGTGACGTGGCCGGCAGCGTGCAGACCACGGTCACCGGAGCGATCACGCCCAAGATCTCCTACGTCACCGTGCAGCCCGGCCAGGTGGTGTACCGGGCCGGCGACACGATCGACCTGACCGGCAAGAACAAGTGGATCGCCGACGACACCGGCCAGCAGCACGCATCGGCCGACAACATCGTGGTGGCTGCGAACAACGACCAGTCCTTTGTGGACCTGTCCAAGGCCAAGGTCACCTACGCCAGCAGCAACACGGCGGTGGCGACGGTCGACTCGAAGGGCCTGGTCCGGGCGGCCGGCGACGGCGTGGCCACGATCAAGGTCACGGTCAACGGCGTCACCGGCACCGCGGTGATTGTCGTCGGGCACTCGCTGTCGCTTGCGATCCCGCCGATCGTCAAGGCGGGCAACAGCATCACCGCGACCACCACGTTCGCCAACGGCGGCAGCTCGGCCATCACCAACGTGACGATGTCGATCACCGCGCCGGCCGGTTGGACGGCGACGGCGACCACCCCGGCCACGTTCCCCTCGGTCGCCGGCGGCCAGACCGTGAAGACGACGTGGCAGATCACCGCGCCGGCCAACGCCGCGGCCGGGTCGTACCCGTTCAGCGCCACGGCGACCACAAGTGCCGGCACCAGAACGGATGTCGGCCAGACGGCCGTGCCGTACCCATCGTTCACCGCGGCATACAACAACGTCGGCATCAGCGACGACCACAACACCGGCGCGGCCAACCTGGACGGCGGCGGCCTGAGCTACTCGGCCCAGGCGCTGGCAGCGGCCGGGGTCGCCTCGGGCGGCGCCGTGCAGCACGACGGTCTGACCTTCACCTGGCCGACTTCCGGCGCCGGGCAGGCGGACAACGTGCTCACCGGCGGGCAATCGGTGCTGCTGACCGGTTCCGGCAGCAAGCTGGGCTTCATCGGCACCGGTGACTCCGGCACACCGTCGGGCGGCGGCACCATCGTCTACACCGACGGCACCACGCAGCAGTTCGCGCTGGGCTTCGACGACTGGTGGTCCTCGCCGTCGATCCCGGGCGAGGACGTGCTGGCCGCCTTGCCGTACCTCAACAACAGCGGCGGGCAGCAGACGCAGAAGGTCAACATGTACTACTCGTCGGTGCCGCTGCAGGCCGGCAAGACCATCTCCGTGGTGACCCTGCCCAACGTCACCTCGGTGGCCACCCAGGGCCAGCCCAAGCTCCACGTGTTCGCCATCGCCGTCGGCTGACGGCCATCCGGACCGCCCCGCCCGGTCAACGACGACCGGGCGGGGCACCTTTTCCTACGGAGGCAGCCAAGTCATGCGATTATCGGCGACTGTGGCCTCGGCGTGCGCGGTTGCATGCGCGCTGGGCCTGACCACCGGCAGCGCGGCTGCCACCGATCCCGGGCCGGCCTACCGGGACACGCACCACTCCTTCGCCGAACGCGCCGCGGACCTGGTGTCCCGCATGACGTTGGCCGAGAAGGTCGACCAGCTCTCGACGATTCCGGCGCCGGCCATCCCGCGCCTCGGCGTCCAGCAGTACATCTACTCCAACGAGGGGCAGCACGGCATCAACCGGCTGGGCTCCTCCACCAACCCGCCGGCGGGCCAGGTCAACGCCACCAGCTTCCCGACCAACTTCGCCTCCAGCATGGCCTGGGACCCCGATCTGACGTACCAGGAGACGACAGCGGTCTCCGACGAGATCCGCGGCTTCCTGGACAAATCCCTGTGGGGCGTCAGTCCCAACAACATCGGCCCCGACGTGAACGGCTACGGCTCCCTGACCTACTGGGCCCCGACCGTGAACATGGACCGCGATCCGCGCTGGGGCCGGACCGATGAGGGCTTCGGCGAGGACCCGTACCTCGTCGGACAGATCGGCGACGCGTTCATCGACGGCTACCAGGGCAACCAGACGGACGGCACGCCGAGCAAGTACCTCAAGGTGGCGGCGACCGCGAAACACTTCGCACTCAACGATGTCGAGCTCAACCGCATGGGCATCACGTCCGACGCCAGCGACGCCGACATCCGGGACTACTACACCGCGCAGTTCCAGGAACTGATCCAGAACGCCCATGTGTCCGGGCTCATGACCTCGTACAACGCGATCAACAACACGCCTGCCGTGGCCGACACCTACACAGCGAATGCCTTGGCGCAGCGGACATACGGCTTCGGCGGCTACATCACCTCCGACTGTGGGGCCGTGTCCACCACATACCGCACGTCGCCCAACGGCCACAACTGGGCGCCGCCCGGGTTCACCACCGACGGCAAGGACGTCCAGTCCACCTGGACCAACACCGCAACCGGCGCAACGCTTTCCGGCGCGGCCGGCGGCCAGGCGTACGCGCTGCGCGCCGGCACCACCGTGAACTGTCCCGGGGACGAGAAGGACAACACGCTCCCGAACATCCAGGAAGCGATCAACGCCGGCGTGCTCAGCGAGGGTGTGCTGGACGCCGACCTGGTGCGGCTGTTCACGGTTCGCATGCAGACCGGGGAGTTCGACCCGGTCGGCAGCGTGCCGTACACGAAGATCACCAAGGACACCATCCAGAGCCCGGCCCACCAGGCCCTGGCCCAGAAGGTCGCCGACAACTCGTTGGTGCTGCTGAAGAACGACAACAACGTGCTGCCGGTGACGCCGTCCAAGGTGCACAAGGTCGTGGTGCTCGGCGACCTGGGCAACAAGGTGACGCTCGGCGACTATTCGGGTCAGCCGAATGTGCAGGTCGGGGCGGTGGGCGGGATCAAGACAGCGATGCCCGACGCGCAGGTGATCTTCGATTCCGCCGGCACCTCCACCACTGCGACCGTACCGGCCACGCTGTCGGCGCAGACCCAGGCCGACATCAAGAGCGCCGACCTGGTGGTCGTCTTCGTCGGCACCGACAGCGCCGTGAACGACGAGAGCCATGACCGGAACACGTTGGCAATGCCCGGAAACTACCGCTCGCTGATCACGCAGGTGTCCGCGCTGGGCAACCCAAAGACGGCATTGGTGGTGCAGTCCGGCGGGCCGGTCGTGCTCGACGACGTGCAGGGCAGCGTGCCGGCGATCCTGTTCTCCGGTCCTAACGGGCAGGCCCAGGGGGCCGCGCTGGCCGACGTGTTGACCGGCAGGCAGAATCCGAGCGGCCACCTCAACTTCACCTGGTACAAGGATGATTCGCAGCTGCCGGACATGGGCAACTACGGGCTGACCCCGGCGGCGACCGGCGGCCTCGGGCGGACCTACCAGTACTTCACCGGCACGCCAACGTATCCGTTCGGCTACGGCCTGAGCTACTCGACCTTCGCCTACTCCCAGCCTCACATCGACCGCTCCACGGTCAACGCCGACGGCACCGTGAACATCTCGTTCGCCGTCACCAACACCGGCCGCACGACCGGCGCCACCGTGGCGCAACTCTATGCGGCGCAGCAGTTCACCGTGCCGGACGTGCAGCTGCCGATCAAGCGGCTGGTCGGCTTCAAGAAGACCGACCAGCTCAAGCCGGGCGCGTCGCAGCGGATCACGCTGCCGGTGAAGATCTCCGATCTGTCCCAGTGGGACGACGCCAAGCAGACCGTGTACGACGGCACCTACCAGTTCCAGGTCGCCTCCAACTCGCGCGATATGGCCGGCGCCGTGCAGACCAAGGTGACCGGGGCGATCACGCCCAAGGTCACCTACGTCACCGTGCAGCCCGGCCAGGTGGAGTTCCGCGCCGGCGACACGATCGACCTGACCGGCAAGAACCAGTGGATCGCCGACGACACCGGCCAGCAGCATGCAGCCGCCGACCACATCGTCGAGGCCGTCAACAACGATCAGTCCTTTGTGGATCTGACCAGGACCAAGGTGAGTTACGCGTCCAGCAACACCGCGGTCGCCACGGTCGACAACAAGGGCCTGCTTCGGGCCGTGGGCGACGGCGTCGCCACGATCAAGGCCACCGTCAACGGCGTCACCGGCACCGCGGTGATCGTCGTCGGACATTCCCTGGCGTTGACCGTGCCGCCGGTCGTGACCGCGGGCGGCAGCGGGACGGCGACGACGACGTTCACCAACGGTGGCACGGCGGCGATCCGCACCGTGACGATGTCGATCGCCGCACCGCCCGGTTGGACGGCGACCGCGACCACGCCATCGACGTTCGCCTCGGTCGCCGGCGGTCAGACGGTGAAGACCACCTGGCAGATCACCGCGCCGGCCACGGCGACGCCGGGCACCTATCCGCTCAGCGCCACGGTGTCCAGCAGCGCCGGCACCAGGACCGACTCCGGCCAGACCTCGGTGCCGTACGCGTCGCTTTCCGCCGCGTACAACAACACCGGAGTCAGCGATGACCACAACACCAGCGCGGGCAACCTCGACGGCGGCGGCTTCAGCTACTCCGCGCAGACCTTCGCCTTCGCCGGCCTCACCCCCGGCGCGGCCGTCCAGCACGACGGCCTGACCTTCACCTGGCCCGCCGTCGGCGCGCCCGACAACGTGCTCACCGGCGGGCAGTCGGTGCAGCTGACCGGATCCGGCGGCAAGCTCGGCTTCATCGGCACCGCCGACTCCGGCGCGGTGTCGGGCACCGGCACCATCGTCTTCGCCGACGGCACCAGCCAGCAGTACACGCTCGGCTTCGACGACTGGTGGTCGGGCTCGACGTCGATTCCCGGTGAGGACGTGGTCGCCACGTTGCCGTACTTGAACAACAGCGGCGGCCAGCAGGGGCCCAACGTGCACCTGTACTACTCGTCGGTCCCGCTGCCGGCCGGTAAGACGATCTCCGTGGTGACCCTGCCCAACGTCACCTCGGTCGCCACCCAGGGGCAGCCCAAGCTGCACGTTTTCGCGGTCGCCGTCGGCTGACGGCGGGCAGGACGCCCCGCCCGGACACTGTCGACCGGGCGGGGCTTCCGCATGCCCGTTGTCGGTAGTGTCAGCTTCTTGCGCCAAATAGTCATGGTATTGCAGCTTGCTGTTCAGAAGCCTATGGTCGATTCACATCCGTACTACCCCGGCTTCCGAATGGACCCTGCCATGCGAAGCTTGCGAAGCCTGATCGCCGTCGTGGCCCTTCTGCTCGGCGCCCTGGTCGCCGTGCAGGCCCCGGCCGCGCTCGCCCGCAACACGGCCGGACTGTCCGACAAGGTCCAGCTGTTCTACTACCCCTGGTACGGCAGCCCGACCGTGAACGGCAGCTACCGGCACTGGGACCAGGGCGGGCACACCCCGCCCGACGACATCGGCGCCAACTACTATCCCTCGCTCGGCGCCTACGATTCCGGCGACTTCGCCGGGGCCGTGGACCAGCAGATGACGTGGATCGCCCGCTCCGGGGCCGGCGTGATCATCTACAGCTGGTGGGGCCAGGGGTCCTATGAGGACGGTCTGGCCTCGGGTGTGCTGGCCGCCGCCGCGCGGCACGGCATCCGGGTGGCCTGGCACATCGAGCCGTACGGCAACCGGACCGCCGCCTCGGTGGCCTCCGACGTCAACTACATCGACTCCCGCTACGGATCGAGTCCCGCGTTCTACCGGGATCCCCTGCACAGCAACAAACCCGCGTTCTACGTCTTCGACAGTCTGAACATCACCGACTGGTCCGCCCTGGACTCGGTGACCGGGGCCAACATCGTGCTCGCGCAGACCACCGACACCACCAAGGTCGCGCATTTCAACGGCATGTACACCTACGACGGCATCGCCGCCGCGACCGCGCCGGGTTGGGCCGATGCCGGCGCGTACTGCCATCAGCACGGCATGGTGTGGGCTCCCTCCGTCGCACCCGGCTACCTCGACGACCGCGCGGTGCCCGGCAACAGCACGCCGACCGTCAACCGGGACAACGGGGCCGAGTACGACAAGACGTGGAACAACGCGCTGAGCCCGAGCATCGGCGGCAGTCCGGACTGGGTGTCGGTGACCTCGTTCAACGAGTGGCACGAGGGCTCCCAGATCGAGCCGGCCAGCTCGAATCCCCCGGCCGGGCGGGGATACCTGACCTACGACGGCGCCTACAGCCAGACCGGGACCGCCTCGTCGACGGCGTACCTGGACCGGACCAAGTACTGGGTCGACAGGTTCGATCCGGGCGTGACGGCCCCGTCCGACGTGAACCTGGCTCTGGGCAAGGCGATGACCGCCAGCGGCTCGCAGGGCGGCTTCGCGCCGGGCAACGCCAACGACAACAACGCCAACAGCTACTGGGAAAGCATCAACAACGCGTTCCCGCAATGGCTCCAGGTCGATCTCGGCGCTTCGAGCCCACTCAACTCGATCACCCTGACGCTGCCGCCTTCCACCGCCTGGGGCGCGCGGACGCAGACCCTGACTGTCAGCGGCAGCAGTGACGGCACCAACTTCTCGACCTTGGTGGCCAGCAAGGGTTACACCTTCGATCCGGCCAGCGGAAACAAGGTCACCATCTCGCTGCCCGGGAGTTCGCAGCGGTACGTGCGGCTGACGATCACCGGCAACACCGGCTGGCCGGCCGGGCAGGTGTCGGAGTTCCAGGTCTACGGCACGCCGTCCGCGCCGCCGCCTCCTGGATCGCCGGAACAGCGCGCGGACGCGTTGCTGGCCCAGATGACCACCGACGAGAAGCTGACCATGATGCATGGCGGGGCGTCGTGCGGCTATGGCGCCTGCGTGGATCCCATTGCTCGCCTGGGAATTCCCGGCCTGCGCCTCCAGGACGGCCCGGCCGGTGTTGCCGACGGTGCGGTCGGCGTGACCCAGCTGCCCGCGCCCGTGGCCGGCGCCGCGACGTGGGACAGCGCGCTGATGAAGCAGTACGGCGGCGTGATCGGGGCCGAGGAGTGGGGCAAGGGCGCGAACCTCGTCCTTGGTCCAACGATCAACATCGTGCGGGATCCCCGCTGGGGCCGGGCCTTCGAGTCGCTGGGCGAGGACCCGTACCTGGCCGGCCAGCTCGGTGCGGCCGACCTGCAAGGAATCCGCGCGCAGGGGCCGATGACCCAGGTCAAGCACTACGCCGTCTACAACCAGGAGACGTACCGGAACACCCCGCAGGACAACGCGATCGTCTCCGACCGGGCCCAGCAGGAGATCTACCTGCCCGCGTTCCAGGCCGCCGTGCAGCAGGGGCAGACCGACTCGGTGATGTGCTCGTACTCGCAGATCAACGGCACCTTCGCCTGCGAGAACGGGCAGCTGCTGAACACGATCCTGCGACAGCAGATGGGGTTCGCCGGCTTCGTCGCCTCGGACTGGGGCGGCACCCACTCCACGGTTCCGTCGGTCACCAACGGCATGGACATGGAGATGGACAGCAGCCAGTACTACGGCGTGGCGCTGACCCAGGCCGTGGCCAGCGGCCAGGTTTCCGTTGCCACCATTGACAGTCACGTGCGGGCCATTCTCGTCGCCATGTTCCGGGCCGGGCTGTTCGACCACTCCCCCACCGGCACGATCAACTCCGTGGTGACCTCCGACGCCCACACCGCCGTCGCCCGGCAGGTGGCGCAGGAGGGTTCCGTGCTGTTGAAGAACGACAACTCCGCGCTGCCGTTGGGTTCCGGCTCCATCGCCGTCGTCGGCGACGACGCCGGTCAGAACGCCCTGACCGCCGGCGGCGGTTCCGCCCACGTCAACGCCCCGCACGTCGTCACGCCGTACCAGGGCATCAAGTCCCGGGCCGGCAACGCTTCCGTCACCTACTCGCAGGGCGTCGCCGCACCCAACGGGGAGATCGTCGACCCGTCGTTCTTCGGCAACGGCCTGACTGCCACCTTCTACAACGGCACCAGCCTGTCCGGGCCGCCGATCCTGACCCGGACCGATCCCGACGTCGACTTCATCTGGGGCACCCAGTCGCCCACAGCCGGGGTGCCGGCGACGAACTGGTCCGCCAAGTGGACCGGCACCCTCACCCCGCCCACCACCGGCAGCTACACCTTCTCGCTGACCAGCGACGACGGCAGCCGGCTGTTCGTCAACGGGCAGCAGGTGATCAGCAACTGGGCCGACCAGCCGCCGACCACCAGGACCGGCACCATCTCGCTGACCGCCGGCCAGCCCGTCAGCGTCGAGGTGGACTACTTCCAGGACGGCGGCGGCAGCCAGGTCAACCTCGGGTGGCAGATCCCCAACCAGGACCTGTTGGGCCAGGCCGTTTTAACAGCGGAAATGCATTTGCCGCGCCGCCTCCACCGCCGTCGTGTTCGTCAGCAACGCCGGCTCCGAGGGCGGCGACCTGCCGAACATCGACCTCTCCGCAGACCAGAACACCCTGGTCAGCCAGGTCGCCGCCGCCAACCCCAACACCATCGTCGTCGTCAACTCCGGCTCCGCCGTCACCATGCCGTGGGCCAACTCCGTGCGGGGCATCGTCGAGAACTGGTTCCCCGGTCAGGAAGACGGCGCCGCCATCGCCTCACTTCTCTACGGTGACACCAACTTCTCCGGCAAGCTTCCCGTCACCTTCCCCGCCTCGTTGGCCGACGTCCCCGCCCACACCGGCCCCCAGTGGCCCGGCCAGAACGGCGCCGTCCAGTACTCCGAGGGCATCGACGTCGGCTACCGCTACTACGACAGCCAGCACGTCACCCCCATGTTCCCCTTCGGCTTCGGCCTTTCCTACACCAGCTACTCCTACGCCGACCTCACTGTGTCCACTCCGGACTCCTCCGGCGCCGTCCAGGTCGGCTTCGACGTCACCAACACCGGCTCACGGGCCGGCACCGAGGTTGCCCAGGTCTACGTCGGCCAGCCCTCCTCCACCGGCGAGCCCCCGAACAGCCTGCGCGGTTTCACCCGCGTCACCCTCTCCCCCGGTCAGTCCCAGCACGTGACCGTCACCCTGGACGCCCGCAGCTTCCAGTACTGGACCACCACCTGGACCAAGGCCGCAGGCCCCACCACCATCCGCGTAGGCGGCTCCTCCCGTTCCCTCCCTCTCTCCGCCACCATCACCATGTGAAACCGCGAGTCCCGCTCTCGGGCAGGCATGAACTCAACACATGCTTGCCCGAGAGCGGGACTCGCGGTGGTCTGCCGGAAACTGTGTTTCGGTGTGCCGGAGAGCGTGACTCGCGGGGGTTATCGGCGGGTGGGTAGGGGGATGGTGGCCAGGTCGACGGCCAGGTGGATCTCGCCCTTGAACTCCAAGGCCGCCTCGTCGCGGAAACGCTCGGCCTCGTCGTAGGGGTAGCGCTGGGAGAAGTGGGTGAGGACCAGCTCGCGGGCGCCGGATTCGGCGGCGAGGCGGCCGGCGTCGCGGGAGGTGAGGTGGTAGTAGGAGTGGGCCAAGGCCTGGTCGGCGTCCAGGAAGGTGGACTCGGCGACGAGGAGGTCGGCGTCCTGGGCGAGGGTTAGGGCGCCGGGGCAGAGGCAAATATCCATGACAAAGGAAATTTCCTGGCAAAAGCGGGGGACGCTGACCTCGTCGAGGGTGACAGAGCGACCCTCCACCGACACGACACCGGCCCGCTGGAGCTCGCTGATCAGGGGGCCGCGAACGCCCGCGGCGGCGAGGCGGTCGGGGAGCATGCGGCGGCCGTCGGGCTCGGCGAAGCGGTAGCCGTAGCAGTCGATCCGGTGTTCCAGGGCGGCGACTGACAACGAGGCGTCGACGGGACCGTCCGCATGCAACGGAACGGGGACGAGGGTTGCCCGCTCGTGGAAGGAGGTCGCGTGGCGGAGGCGGTCGAAGTACACCTGCCCGGACGCCGGGTAGTAGCAGTGCACGGGGTGGAGCACGTTGTCGAGGGACAGCCGCTGGATGGTGCCGGCGAGGCCGAGGCTGTGGTCGCCGTGGAAGTGGGTGACGCAGATGCGGGTGATCTCGGTGGCGGACCGCCCGGCCAGGATCATCTGCCGCTGGGTGCCCTCGCCGGGGTCGAACAAGATGCCCTCGCGGTCGAAGCGCAGCAGGTAGCCGTTGTGGTTGCGGTGCCGGGTCGGCGTCTGGCTGGCCGAGCCGAGGACCACGAGTTCACGCTGGGACACCGCATCATCCTGACCAATCAGCGGCGGTCGTCGCCACGCCAAATCCGATGCCTTCACGAACGGCCCGGCCGGCGACCACCAACGCCGGCCACCATTAGCCGAACAGGGCGTTGCCGAGCAGGCAGGAACATGCAGCCCGAACGGGGGTAGACCTCCAGCGGACTTGAGGTTCTACCGTGGATTCATGGCCGTCGAACTGAACCACACCATCGTTCCCGCCTCCGATCCCCACAAGTCCGCGACGTTCCTGGCCGAGGTGCTGGGGGTGGCGGCGCCGATCACGTTCGGGCCGTTCCAGGTGGTCTCGCTGGACAACGGCGTGAGCCTCGACTTCATGCGCGTCGACGGTGAGATCGGGTCGCTGCACTACGCGTTCAAGGTGGCCGACGAGCAGTTCCAACCGATCTTCGAGCGGATCCGGGCGGCGGGCCTGCCGTACTGGGCGGATCCGCACCGGCAGCGGCCGGGGGAGATCAACACCAACGACGGGGGCCGGGGCGTCTACTTCCCGGACCCGGACGGGCACAACCTGGAGATCCTGACCCGCGACTACGGCAGCGGCACGTGAGGTACGGCTCGCCGGAACCGGGTCTGGGGGTCCAGGTCCGGCGAGCCGATGAGCCACGGGGCCGCGTCCCCTCCCCCCAAGAACGCGACGTCCGAGGCCAACGCCCTAGATCCTGCCGGGCCGCATCGGCCCGGGCCAGGTCACGGACCGGTCATATTTGACCGGTCCGTGAGCCGGGCAAACGGCCCCTACGCCGGCTCGCCGATGCGGGTCCGGAGCTGGCGGGTGTCGCGCGGCAGGTTCCAGCCGACGACGCCGGCGACCCGGCCGTCGGCCACGTACAGGGCGGCGAAACGGCCGGCGCCGACGTCGCCGGCGGCGACCGACGGCACGGCGTCCTCGGGGAAGGCTCCGTAGGCCTGGATCTTGACGTCGTACTGGTCGGTCCAGAAGTACGGGATCGGCGAATACGGCTCGCCCTTGCCGAGCAGGGTGCGGGCGGCGGCCATGACTACTGCTCGGTGGCGTTCATGCGGTGCTCGACCCGGATCCGCCGGCCA
>NZ_KK037166.1:8497671-8500023 GCF_000568255.1 Kutzneria sp. 744 | reverse complement strand
GGAGCTCCATCCGGGCCAGCGGCTGGCCCAGACACTGGTGCACGCCAAAGCCGAAGGCGATGTGGTGCCGCGCCTGCCGGTGGATGTCCAGCCGGTCGGGCTCGGGGAAGGCGTCCTCGTTCCGGTTGCCGGCGTCGTTGGCCAGGATGACGCCCTCGCCCGCCCGCACCAGCTGGCCGGCGACCTCGACGTCCTCGGTGGCCACGCGGCGCCGCCCGGTGTGCACGATCGTCAGGTACCGCAACAGTTCCTCGACGGCGTTGGCGACGAGCTTCGGGTCCTCGGTGTCGAGCAGCTCGGCCAGCTGCTCGGGGAGATCCAACAAAGCGAGCGTGCCGAGGCCGATCATGTTGGCGGTGGTCTCGTGCCCGGCGACGAGCATCAGCACCGCCATGTAAAAAGACCTCGCGGCGGGTCAGCTCGCCGTTGGCCAGCTGGTCGCTGACCAGGCGGCCGATCAGGTCGTCGGTCGGCTCCTTCTCCTTGGCCGCCACCAGGTCCAGCAGGTACTCGCGCAGCTCGTCGCCGGCCTTGACCGCTTCCTCGACGGGCGTGCTGCGGGCGACCAGCTTCTTGCTGCGGGCCTGGAAGAAGTCGTGGTCCGAGTACGGCACGCCGAGCAGCTCGCAGATGACCAGCGACGGCACCGGCAGCGCGAAGTCGGTGACCAGGTCGGCGGGCTTGTCGCCGGCCAGCATGTCGTCGATCAGGCCGTCGACGATCTCCTGGACGCGCGGCCGCATGGCCTCCACCCGCTTGATCATGAAGTTGCGGGTCAGCATCTTGCGGTGCCGGTCGTGCTCGGGGTCGTCCATCGAGATGAACGCCCGGCTGTTCTCGCGCCGGGCCAGGATGGCGGCCGTCTGCGCGGGGAAGCCGGCCTTGCGGCTGTCGGCGGTTGAAGCGCGGGTCGCCGAGCACGGAGCGTTGCAAGTTCGTAGTCGGGGGATCAGCCCACGGCGTGCTGCCGTCCCAGATCCGCACCCGGCTGACCGGGTCGGCCGCGAGCACCTGCGGCGGCGGGTCGAACGGGCACTTGTCCGCTCGGGCCATCGGGAAGTCCGGCACGATCTCGGACACGGGCAGGGTTTCGGTCATTGTGACCCCCAGTCACCAAACGATCGTTCACTGACTTGGCCAGCATAGCGTCATTTGGTTGCGCTATCCAACTAGTAGCGGCGAGCGAGTGACCGGGGTCACTCCGTGACGAGCCAGACCAGCTCGTCCACGAAGTCGAGGATGGAGGGCTCCTGGGCGGTGTTCTCCGAGGCGTGCAGCAGCGCGACCCGGCCGTGGGCGCCGACGAACACGATGATCGCGGCCCGTCGCGCCGGTACCCGCAGCCGCACCCCGGCCCGCTCGCAGCGTTCGAACGCGTCGATCAGCATCTTCACGATGTCGACCAGCGGCCCGGACGGCGGCGTGGTCACCGGCCGGTTGTTGAGCATCAGCCGGTAGTGCCCGGGGTGGGCCATCGCGAACAGGCAGTAGGCCCGCATCTGCGCCTTGACCCGGTCCAGCACCGCATCGGCCGGACACTGCCCGTCGGCCTCGGCCATGGCCGTCGACAGCTGCTGGTAGTCGAACTCGATCAGGCCCTTCACCAGCGCGGCCTTGTCGGCGAAGTGCTGGTAGATGCTGGCCGGCGCGATCCCCGCGGCGCGGGCGACGCCCCGGATCGTCAGCCCCTGCTCGCCGCCCAGCTCGGACAGCAGCCGGGCGGCCGAGTCGAGGATCTCCAGCCGCAGCCGCTCACCCTGGCCCCAGGGGTTGCGCACACGCTGCGAGGTCACGAGGCACTGTAACCGTTACGGCCGGATCTGTCGGACGATCAGCGCGGCCTGCACGCGGTTGCGCACGCCGAGCTTGCCCAGCAGCGTCGACACGTAGCTCTTCACGGTCGCCTCGGTCAGCCCCAGCTCCGCGGCGATCGCCCCGTTGGAGCGGCCGCCGGCGATCAGGTCGAGCACCTGACGCTCCCGTGTGGACAGTCCGTGCAGCAACTCGTTGTCCGGCAACGGATTGCTTCGCAGTCGGGGTAGTAGAAGCGCCGCCACCCGTGGATCGAACACCACGCCACCGGCCGCCAGGTCGAGCACCGCCCGCACCAGGCTCTCCGGCTCGGCGTCGGCCAGCAGGAAACCCAGCGCCCCCAGATCGATGGCCCGGGTCACGTCATCGTCCACAACGGACGACGCCAGCACCGCCACCGGCGGGCCGCCGTCAAGGCCGCCCAGAACCAGACCACGCAGCGCCGACACGTCGCTGATCAAAACGACGTCCGGCCGCTGCGCGCGCACCAGCGCCGGCAGCTTCGGCCCGGGGTCGACCTCGGCGACGACCTCGACCCGG
>NZ_KK037166.1:8495037-8497499 GCF_000568255.1 Kutzneria sp. 744 | reverse complement strand
AGATCTGGATGGGCGTGCCGACGAAGCCGAACTGCTCGCGCAGCTTGCGCTCGATGAACCGGCGGTAGCCGGCCTCCAGGAAGCCGGTGGTGAACAGCACGATCGTCGGCGGCCGGGTCTGGGCCTGCGTCGCGAACAGCACCTTGGGCTGCTTGCCGCTGCGCACCGGCGGCGGCGTCGCGGCGATCAGATCGGACAGCCACGAGTTCAGCGCGCCGGTCGGGATGCGGGAGTCCCACGAGGTCAGCGCGGTGCGCAGGGCGGGGGCCAGCTTGCGCACCGAGCGGCCGGTGGCGGCGGAGACGTTGATCCGCTGCGCCCACGGCACCCGCACCAGGCCCCGCTCCAGCTCCTTCTCCAGCTGGTAGCGGCGGTCCTCGTCGACCAGGTCCCACTTGTTCATGGCCAGCACCAGCGCCTTGCCGGCCTCCACGACCATGGTCACGACGCGGAGGTCCTGCTCGGCGATCGGCTCGCTGGCGTCCAGCAGCACGATGGCGACCTCGGCCGCGTCGATGGCCGCCTTGGTGCGCAGCGAGGCGTAGTACTCGGTGCCGCTGGCGAAGTTGACCCGCTTGCGCAGGCCGGCCGTGTCGACGAAGCGCCACACCTCGTCGTCCAGCTCGACCAGCGAGTCCACCGGGTCGACGGTCGTGCCGGCGACCGAGTCGACCACCGCACGCTGCTCGCCGGACAGCCGGTTGAGCAGGCTGGACTTGCCCACGTTGGGCTTGCCGATCAGGGCCACCCGGCGCGGGCCGCCGATGCGCTCGACGTAGTCGTCACGCGGCGTCTCGGGCAGCGCCTCCAGGATGGCGTCGAGCAGGTCGCCCGAGCCGCGGCCGTGCAGACCGCTGACCGGATACGGCTGGCCCAGGCCCAGCGACCACAGCGAGGCCACGTCGGCGGTCAGCCGGTCGTCGTCGACCTTGTTGGCCACCAGCAGCACCGGCCGCTTCGACCGGCGCAGCACCTTGGCCACGGCCTCGTCGGTGGCGGTCGCGCCGACCGACGCGTCCACCACGACCATGATCGTGTCGGCGGTCTGCATCGCCATCTCGGCCTGCTGGGCCACGGACGCCTGCAACCCGCTGGCGTCCGGCTCCCAGCCGCCGGTGTCCACCACGGTGAACTTCCGGCCGCTCCACAGCGCGTCGTAGGCAACCCGGTCCCTGGTCACGCCGGGCGTGTCCTGCACGACCGCCTCGCGGCGGCCGAGGATCCGGTTGACCAGCGTCGACTTGCCCACGTTCGGCCGGCCGACCACGGCCAGCACCGGCTGCGGGACCGCGCCCGAATCGCCGTCGCCCTGCTCCGCACCGCCGTCGACGGCGGCCCACTCGGCCTCGTCGCTCCAGGTGCCGTCCAACTCACTCACGCCTCGTGCTCCTTGCTTGTGCTCGCCGCCGGGCGACCTGCCCGACGGCGATCCAGTTCGGCCACGAGGTCGGCCAGCTCGACCCGGACCCGCTCGGTGGCGGCGGTCAACGCGGCACGGCCCTTGTCGGCCGGAAGTTCGAACGGCTTGCCCACCAGCACGTCCACGGCGGGCCGGAACCGGCGCCGGGTGACGCCGGCGGTCGCTTCCCCCTCGGCAGGCCACCGGCAGCACCACCGCGCCCGACGTGCGGGCCAGCCAGGCGGCGCCGTTGTGGGCCTCGTCGACGTCACCCGCCCCACGAGTGCCCTCGGGGAAGATGCCGACCTGACCGCCCGCCCTGAGGATACGGACCGCCGTCATCAGCGGGGCCCGGTCGGGCTCACCGCGCTTGATCGAGATCTGGCCGATGCGCGGCAGCAGGAAGCCCAGCGGGCCCTTGAACATCTCGCTCTTGATCAGGAAGACCGGCCGCCGCGGCGAGGTCGCGAACAGCACCGGGCCGTCGACCATGGTGCTGTGGTTGGCGATCATCAGCACCGGGCCGGTGGCCGGCACGTTCTCGCGGCCGTGCACGCGCAGGCGGTAGAACGGCACGAAGATGAAGGTGCCCAGCCAGCGGGCGAATTCATGGAGCCAGGGTATGGAGCCTTCTGGCAGGTCAGTGTTCACGCGGCTCCCGGTCGGGACTGCCCGCAGGCCGCGGTCCTCGACCATGGACATGAGCTCCGCGAGCACACCCGGCAGGTCCAGGTCCGTGGTGTCCAGCTCGACGGCGTCGTCGGCGGCCCTGGCCGGGGACACCGCACGGGTCGAGTCGTACGTGTCGCGGCGGCGCACATCGGCCAGCGTCGCGTCCACGGTCGACTGCCGGCCCTGGGAGGCGTCCTGCCTGGTCCGGCGCTCGGCACGGGCCTGCGCCGACGCCGTCAGATACACCTTCAGGCCGGCGTCCGGGGCGACGGTGGTGCCGATGTCGCGGCCCTCGACCACGATGCCGCCGGCCTCGGCCAGCGCCGTCGCGATGATCGACCGCTGCTGGGCGACGAGCTGGGCCCGCACCTCGGGCACGGCCGACACCGGG
>NZ_KK037166.1:8489627-8494937 GCF_000568255.1 Kutzneria sp. 744 | reverse complement strand
CGAGGTAGCGTGCGCCCAGCTGCGTCGCGAGCCTGCGGGCGACGGTGGACTTGCCGGTGCCGGAGGGCCCGTCCAGGGCCACCACACCACGCAGCTCGCCGCGTTCCACCGTAACGCCTCCTGAAGTCGCCGACCGTCCGCACCCATTCTGCCTGGTGCCCCGGCCGATCAACGAATCAGGCCGCGTCGAAGCTCGGAACGGACCATTCCTCTACACGGAGTTTGGGAATGGTCCGTTCACTGCTTCGGCGTCAGTGCGGCAGGTCCGTGCGGAGGGCGGCCGCGCCGCGGAGGTAGGCGTGCTTGATCTCGGCGCGGGTGAGATCGGTCTCCACGTGGGCCAGCAGCCGGATGACCCGGGGCATGGCGCCGGTCACGTCGATCTCGGTCGCGGACAGCAGCGGCACGTCGGCCAGGCCGGCCATGCGCGCGGCGTAGGCCGGGAACTCGCACTTGATGTCCGGCGTCGCCGTGAGCACGACGCTGATCAGGTCGTCGGGCTCCAGCCCGTTGCGCTTGAGCACCTCGTCGACCAGCTCCGCGGTCGCCTCGAGCAACTGCTCCCTCTCGTCGGCGTCGATCTGCGTCGCGCCACGAACTGCCCGCACTGCCATGCCACGACCCTAACCGAAGTCCCCGTCACAGCGCCGCGAGGAGCAGCCCGCTGCGGGGTTTCGGCGTGAAATACGTTGCCTTTCGAGGCATGCGACGACCCTCGGCGTGCACGGCGAGCACGTCCTCGAACGGCACGGGGGCCAGTTGCAGCAGGGCGTCCACACCGGGCGGCAGTGGTCGCCCGGCCGGCGCGGCGCGAAGCGAGGGACCGTCGGGATCGATGCCCAGCGCGTCGTGGACGAGGATCTGCTCCACCACGCCGTGATCGATCTGCGGCTTCTCCGCGCCCACATCGGGCAGCACGACCCGCAGCACCTCGCTCCCGACCAGCGCGACCACGACGCCGGGCCGCCGCGGCGGGCGGGGATCACCGCCGCGGGTGACCGTGAGCCCGAAGTCCCTCCACGTGCGGTAGAGCGTGTCCGCGTCGAGGCCGGTGCCGATCAGCACCCGGTCGATCGCCCCGATGCGCAGGGCCGGCCCGGCGGTGATCAACGCCAGCAGCGACGCGCCGCCGGCGGCCGCCACCCGATGGTTGCCGTCGGCGACGAGCAGCGACTGCTGCTGGAGCAGCTCCAGCAGCTCGGTCTGCCGGGAGCCCTTCCCCAGCAACCACATCCGGTGCTGCCGGCCGTCCGAGTCCACAACGGACACCGCCGGTTCGTCCAGTTCGTCACACACGTCCGAGAGCAGCGAGGTGAGCACTGCTCCGTCCGAGACGGGCACGAGCATCGCGGCGCTGGTGGCGCAGCCCAGCCCGGACAGCACCGCCGACCGTTCGGCCACGACCTCCGGGAACACCTCCTCGGTGTGCCGGACCCGCCCCACCTCGGCCGGATCGACCAGGCACAGCACCCCGTGGGCGGAGCCGTCCGGACCGTCCACCCGGTACGGCGCGACGACGTCGTGAACCTCGCGATAGTGGTTGGCGCGCAAGTGATCCAGCGCATCACGGGCGATCGGCAGCGCCTCGGTGAGGCTCAGGCCGCGGGCCCGCGCGGCCGGCGTCCGGTGGGGATGCTGCACGGCCAGCAGCGTGCCGAGGGCGGCGCCCGGCCGGGCCAGCTCGGCGATCACCTGCTCCGGCTCGGCGAACTCGTCCACGTCGGGACCCGGCACGAAGTCGCGCACCACCCAGGCCTTAGTCACTGGACGCACCCAGCCGTTCATGACCACCATGATGACCGTGACCGCGCGATCACTGGAGGCGAGGGCGTGAAGCCGTTTCGAATTTCGGTCCCCACCCGTGACCTGGACGACCTGCGCGAACGGCTGGCCCGCACCAGATTCGCGCCGGCCCTGTCGGCGGACTGGACCCACGGCACGCCGCCGGGCTACCTCGCGGAGCTGGTCGAGTACTGGCGGACCAAGTTCGACTGGTCGGCGGCCGAGGCCAAGCTGAACGAGATGCCCCAGTTCACCGCGTCCGTGCGGGACTCGCGGCTGCACTTCGTGCACGTCGAGGGCAAAGGCCCCGCCCCGTTACCCCTGCTGTTCAGTCACGGCTGGCCCGGCTCGTTCTGGGAGGTCAGCAAGATCATCGGGCCGCTGACCGACCCGGCCGCGCACGGCGGCGACCCGGCCGACGCGTTCACCGTGGTCGCGCCCAGCCTGCCCGGCTACGGCTTCTCCGAGCACCCCGGCACGCCCGGCATCGGCCCGGTGGCCATCGCCGACCGCTTCCACGAGCTGATGACCGACGTCCTCGGCTACGGCCGGTACGCGGCGCAGGGCGGCGACTGGGGCTCGATCATCACCACCTGCCTCGGCCGCGACCACAGCGACCAGCTGGCCGGCATCCACGTGAACATGATGGCCGCTCGGCCCGTGGTCGGGGAGCACTCCACGCCGCTGACCGAGGCCGAACAGGCCTACCTCGACGGACAGGCGGCGTGGCGCAACGGCGAAGGCGCCTACGCCCAGGTCCAGAGCAGCAAGCCGGCCACACTCGGCGCGGGCCTGTCCGACTCCCCCGCCGGCCTGGCCGCCTGGATCGTGGAGAAGTTCCGCACCTGGAGCGACTGCGGCGGCGACGTGGAGTCGGTGTTCAGCAAGGACGACCTGCTCACCAACATCAGCATCTACTGGCTGACCAACTCCATCGCCACCTCGACCCGCCTGTACTACGAGGCATGGCGAGACCAGGCGACGCCCATCCTGAGCCCCGGCTACATCGACGCCCCGACCGCGTACGCGAGCTTCCCGCACGAGATCGCCCGGCCGCCGCGGGAGTGGGTGGCGCGGGCCTACAACCTCCAGCGGTTCACCGAGTTCGAGCGCGGCGGGCACTTCGCGGCGATGGAGCAGCCGGCGGCGCTGGTCGAGGACATCCGGGCGTTCTACCGGGAACTCCGGGACTGAATCAGGGCCGACCGCCGTTCCTGGCGACCCCTCCACGCCAGGAACGGCGGCGGCTGTCGGCTAGTCTGCCGGACGGCGTGTCCACAAAAGTTGGACTCCGCTTGAATCCGCAGGTCAGGGGGTGCAGTGGCGGTCCGGATCCGGCTGCTCGGCGGCGTCGGCGCCGAGGTCGGCGGCCAGCCCGCGGCGGTCGGCCACACGCGGCAGCAGCACGTGTTCGCCGCGCTGGCCATCGACGTCAACGGCGTGGTTCCCGTGGACGAGCTGGTGGACCGGGTGTGGGGCAACCGGGCGCCGCAGCGGGCCACCGGCACGTTGCAAAGCTACCTGACCCGGCTGCGCGGCGCCCTGCCCGAGCTGGCGTTCCTGCGGCGGTCCGGCGGGTACGTGCTGGAGGTCGCCGACCCGCTCGCCGTGGACGTGCACCTGTTCGAGCACCTGGTTCGGCCGGGCCCGGATGTCGGCCGAGCCGGCGCGGGCGATCGAGCTGTTCGAGCAGGCCCTTGAGCTGTGGCGGGGCGAGGCGCTGGCCGGGTTGGACTCGCCGTGGGCCGTCGCGACCCGCGAGCTACTGGCCCGGCAGCTGCTGGCCGCCGAGCTGGACGTCACCGACCTGCGGCTCCAGCTCGGGCGGCACGCGGCGCTCGTGCCGGAGCTGGTCGAGCGGGCCGCCGAGCATCCCCTGGACGAGCGGCCGCCGGGCAACTGATGCTCGCCCTGTACCGGAACGGGCGGCAGGCCGAGGCGCTCGCCCACTACGAGTCGCTGCGCGCGCGGCTGGCCGGCGAGCTGGGCGCGGATCCCGGCGTCCACCTGCGGCAGATGCACCAGCGGATCCTCACCGCCAACCCGGTGCTGGCCGTGCCGGCCCGGCAGTCCGACCAGGTCGTGCCGCGACAGCTGCCGGCCCCGCCCGCCGGCTTCGCTGCTCCGGTCCACGGAGCTGGCGGCGCTGAGCGAGACCCTGTCCGACACCACGGGCGTGCCGATCGCGGTGATCGTCGGCAGCGGCCGCATCGGCAAGACCGCGCTGGCCCTGCGCTGGGCGCACCTGCGGACCGAGGACTTCTCCCGACGGCTTTTTTGCTTGTTTACCTGCGCGGGTTCGACCCGTCCACGCCGCCGGGTGTCGCCTTCCGTGGGCTGTGCGGGGCTTTTCTCGGCGCGCTGGGCGTCGAGCCCCGCGCCGTGCCGGCCGATCCCGACGCGCAGCCGCCCTGTACCGGAGCCGGGTCGCCGGCCGTCGCATGCTGGTCGTGCTGGACAACGCCGTCGACGTGGCCCAGGTCGAGCCGCTGCTGCCGGGCAGCCCCGGCTGCGCCGTGATCGTGACCAGCCGCAACCGTCTGGCCGGCCTGGTCACCAAGCACGGCGCCCGCCCGCTGATCGCCGACACCCTGGACGACGGCGAGGCGCGGGCGCTGCTCGGCAACCGGGTCGGGGCGCAGCGGCTGGCCGCCGAACCCGAGGCAGTCGCCGAGATCTCGGCCCTGTGCGGCGGTTTCCCGCTGGCCCTGAGCATCGCCGCCGGCCGCGCGCAAATCCGTCCCGGGCTGCCGCTGTCCCGTTCTGGCCTTCGAGCTCCGCGACGCGACACCCGCTCGGCGTGCTGGACGAGGACGATCCCGAGGCCGGCATCACCGCCGTGCTGTCGTGCTCGTTCGAGACCCTGAACGCCGACCAGGAGCAGGTGTTCACCCTGCTCGGGCTGGCCCCCGGCGACGACATCGACCTGCACGCCGCCGCCTCCCTCGCGGGCCTGCCGGCCGGCCGCACCGCGCAGGCGCTGCGTGACCTGGAACAGCGCAGCCTCGTGACGCAGGACAGCCCCGGCCGCTGGCGGATGCACGACCTGGTCCGCCTGTACGCCGCCAACCGGGCCTCCGACGCCGAGGCGGCGCTGCGCCGGGTCGTCGTCTTCTACGCCAACAGCGCTGTGGCCGGCAACTGCGTGCTCGACCCCAGCTTCCCGTCCAGCGACGAAAAACTGGAGAACCCGCCCGGCTGCCAGCCTCTCGTGCCGGCCGAGCCCATGGTGTGGTTCGACGCGGAGCGGCGCTGCCTGCTGGCCGCGCAGCGCGTCGCCATGGAGAAGGGGTGGCACCTGCCGGCGTTCCAGCTGGCCGAGGGGCAGGTCATCTACTACTACCGGCGCGGGCGACACCACGACAACCTCGCGCTCTGGCAGACCGGGGCGGCCGCTTCCGTCCACCTGAGCGTGTACGCGCAGGGCGTCGCGCACCGGCAGCTCGGGCGGGCCTACTCGCGGCTGCACCAGCTGCCCGAGGCCATCGCCGAGCTCAACCAGGCGCTGGAGCTGTTCGAGCGGGCCGG
>NZ_KK037166.1:8472015-8488877 GCF_000568255.1 Kutzneria sp. 744 | reverse complement strand
CTGTCGCGGTACCAGGCCGTGCGGCTGCGGCTGGCCGAGGACCTCGGCACCGACCCGGGCCCCGAACTGCGGGAGCTGCACCAGCGCATCCTCACCGCCGACCCTCGGCTGGCCGCCGTGGCCGCTCGGCGTGCCGCCGCCGTGCCCCGGCAGCTGCCGGCGCCGCCGGCCTGGTTCGCCGGCCGGTCGTCGGAGCTGGCGGCGCTGTCCGAGGTGTTGGCCGTTCGCGACAACTCCATGCCCGTCGCCACCATCTGGGGCAACGGCGGCATCGGCAAGACCGCCCTGGCGTTGCGGTGGGCCCATCAGCACGTGGACGAGTTCCCCGACGGGCAGTTGCACGTCAACCTGCGCGGCTTCGACCCGTTGAGCGAACCCGTGCCGACTTCCGTTGCCGTGCGGGCTTTTCTGGACGCCTTGGGCGTCGCCGCCGCCTCCGTGCCGACCGACCTGGACGGGCAGGCCGCCCTGTACCGGAGCCTGTTGGCCGATCGGCGGATGCTGGTGGTGTTGGACAACGCCGCCGATTCCGCCCAGGTCGCTCCCCTGTTGCCGGGCAGCCCCGGCTGCGCCGTGATCGTCACCAGCCGGGACCGCCTGGCCGGGCTCGTCGCCAACCAGGGCGCCCGGCCGCTCGCCGTCGGCCTGCTCGACGACTCCGCCGCCTCGGTGTTGTTGGGCAGCCGGGTCGGGGCCGCCCGCTTGGCCGCCGATCCCGGGGCCGTGGCCGAGTTGTTGGCCCTGTGCGCCGGTTTCCCGCTGGCCTTGAGCCTGGTCGCCGGCCGGGCGCAGACCCGCCCCGGCTTTCCCTTGTCCGCCTTGGCTTCCGAGCTCCGGGACGCCGGCAGTCGGCTCGGGGTGCTCGACGAGGACGATCCCGGCGCCGGCATCACCGCCGTGCTTTCCTGCTCCCATCGGGCGTTGACCGCCGAGCAGGCCCAGGTCTTCGCCCTGCTCGGCCTGCACCCCGGGCCCGACATCAGCCTCGGCGCCGCCGCCGCGCTCTCCGGCCTTCCCGTCGCCCTCGTCAGCCGTGTCCTGCGTGCTCTGGAGCGGCTTTCCCTCTTGCACCAGGATGTCCCCGGTCGTTGGCGTATGCACGATCTCGTGCGCCTGTTCGCCGTGGAGCAGGTCTCCGACTCTTCGGATGCCCTCCGCCGCTTCATGGCGTTCTACGTCCACTCGTCACGCCTGGCCGACGAGTCTTACGGCGTCATCGCCCAGGGCGTCCAGTTCGTCGCCCTGCCCGCCGACTGCCAGCCCGATTCGCCGTCCGACGCCTCGGTCTGGTTCGACACCGAACTCGCCTGTCTGCTGGCCGTCCAGCGCTTGGCCGTCGAGCTCGGCCAGCACGACGTCGTGTGGCAGTTGGCGTGGAACAGCGTCACCTACTGCTATCGGCGGGGCCTGCACTTCGACAACCTGGCCTTCTGGGAGGCCGCGCTCGCCGGCGTGTCCCATGTGGACACCCTCACCGCTTCTCTCATCCACCGTCTCGTCGGCCGCGCCTATTCCCGTGTCCAGCGCTTCTCCGAGTCCCTCGACCAGCTCCAGTTCTCGCTCTCCCTCGTCGACCGGGAGCATGACGCCGTCAACCTGTGCCGCACCGAGCAGGCCATCGCCTTGGTGTACAAGCGTCTCCAGGAGTGGCAGCCCGCTCTCGACCACCAGTTGGAGGCCCTCTCCGCCGCCCGCCGCACCGGCGAGCCCATCTGGATCGGCGAGTCCCTCTCTCTCGTCGGCACCTTCGCCGCCCGCCTCGGCCGCCACGCCTGGGCCCGCCAGTGCTGTGAGGAGGCCCTCGCCCTTTTCCAGCAGCACCAGGACATCGAGAACGAGGCCGACGTCACCGACGTCCTCGGCGTCATCGCCGCCAACACCGGCGACCACCTCACCGCCCTGCGCCACCACCAGCGCGCCCTCGACCTCTACCGCCAGATCGGCAATTCCAGCGTCATCGGCCACACCCTCGCCGACCTCGCCCGTGCCCACCTCGCCCTCGGCCACCCCGACCAGGCCCGCTCCGCCTTCGAGCAGTCCCTCGCCGTCTTCGAGCGCCAGTCCCGCGACACCGAGGCCGCCGACATCCGCCAGTCCCTGGCCGCCCTCCTGGTCCCCAGCCAACGCTGCTAGCCCGGGCCTCCCACCCGCGCTCCCAGCGCTAGGCACCTGCCCCTTGCCCCTCGCGCTCTCCTCGTCGCGGCGATCACCCCTTAAACCGCTGCTGCCCCGCGCGGCCGGACCCCCCAGACCTCACCGCCGGCGACCGGGCGCGGCCGATACACCATGCGCCGCAATCCCACCCCCGGCGGCGCAGGCCCGTCCGGCCCCACGAACGCCACCCCTACCGTTCGTCCTCCGTACGCTCTAGCCCGCGTCCTCTAGCCCGTCGGAGAACACCGGCCTGTGGTCCACCATCTTTACCGTCCAGCGGCTGTGGTGGATCAACCGGTGGTGGGATCCGCACAGCAACACCATGTTGTCCAGGCTGGTGGGTCCTCCGTTCGCCCACTCGACCACGTGGTGGGCGTGACACCGCGCCGGCTCCGTCGCGCAACCGGGGAACGCACAGCTGCCGTCCCGCTCGATCAGAGCCTTGCGGATCCCCTTCGGGGCCGTCCGCTGCTGCCGACCCACGTCCAGGATCTCTTTGCCGGCCCCGAGCACCAGGCGCATCACCGTGCTGTCACACGCGATCCGACGGGCCTCCGCCGCGCTCATCACGCCGCCACCCTCGACATTCGCCACACCCGTGTTGTCCATAAAGTCCTTGAACGACATCGACAACGTCAGATGCTGCCGCTCGCCGCCCTGCTCGGGCAGGCCTTCGCTGCGGGAGGCCAGCTCGATGACCTCCGCGAACGCGTCGCCCTGCCGCTCGGCGGTCGTGCGGGGGTCTGTGCCGGAGGTGGGCTTGGCCAGCGCACTGAGCATCGCCGCGATCTTCGCCCCGTACTCCTGGTCAAGCATGCCCCAGAACACCATGCTGCCGTCCAGCTTGCGTTCGAAGCGGAACTCCCGCTTCGGCGCCCGTTCACCGCCGGCATTCAGCCACCTCGCCAGGCTCGAAAAGGCCTGGGAGCAACCACGATTCCCACGAGACTAACCAACCCGAGCTGGTCCGGTGAGTCGAACACCACCGACAAACCGAACCCACGAGACCTGCCGTGCCGCTTGGCCACCACCCCAGCCACACGCCGCACCGCGAAGTCCCGGATCACATCGAACCGCGCAGTCGAGTTCCCATAGCGGAAGTAACCACACCACCCGATCAGGAACTGGTTCACGTCCTCCACGATCGCTTTGGTCGGCAGCAACAGCCGTGACCGGGCCGTCAGCTCCCTGATCCGATCACGCGCATGCCGCATCGCCCCGTCCTTGGGCCAGCGAGCAAGGAACAACACCCCACGCATCCCGCGACGCCCGCGACTGCGCACCCACCGATGATGAAAGCCCAAGAAGTCGAAGCCGCCACCACCTTCAACCAGATGCACTACCCCGGTCTTGGCCGCGTTGAGCACCAAACCCAACTCCGCCAGCAACGCGGTCAACCGCGCTAGCGCGGCCTCCGCCTGTTGACGTGACCGACACAAGACCACAGCGTCATCGGCGAACCGCACCAAAACCCCATGCTCACGCACATCCCACACCCGATCGACCTGGTGCAGGAACACGTTGCACAGCAAAGGGCTCAGCGGCCCACCCTGCGGAACACCCGTGACCGGCCTGCGCACCTGCCCGTCCCGCATCACTGCGGCACGCACCATCGCGCGCAGCAGCTTCAGGACGGACTGGTCACAGACCCGTTCCTCGATCGCTCGCATCAACTTGTCTTGCGGTATCGACGAAAAGCAGTCGGCGATATCCATCTCGACCACCCACAACCGGCCCCGCCGGGACTCATCGAGGAGCACCTGCAAGGCGTCATGCGGGCTGCGTTTGGGCCGGAAACCGAACGAGCACGGCAGCATGTCCGCCTCGAACACCGGCTCCAGCACGATCTTCACCGCAGCCTGCACGACCCGGTCCCGAACCGAGGGAATCGACAACTCCCGCAGCCGGACACCGTCCGACTTCGGGATCGACACCGCCCGCGCGGGCAGCGGCCGATAGCGCCCTTCCCCCAGTTCCGCGGCCAACTCGTCCAGCAGCCGGGTCACCCCGTACTCCCGGACGTCAGCCAGCGTGGTCTTGTCGATGCCCGGCGCCCCGTTGTTACGGAACACCGTGACCCACGCGCGCCACAGGACGTCTCTGCGGAAGACCTTGTCCCACAACGCGTGAAACCGTCGCCCGGGGTCAGCCTTGGCCGCCCGGTACAGCGCGTGTTGCAGGGCACGAACCGGATCCACAGGAACAGATCCCATCGCGGCGGGACTAGCCTTGACGGCACTCACCGGGTTCCTCCACAACATCCACGCGCATCGACGAAGCAGCGGTCCTTCCCTCACCGCAGGTTCTGTTGTCCTGTCGGCTCAATCAGTACTATGACCGCCTCCGACGCCCACCCGGCACACCACTCACTTCCCAGGTTCGCTGGTTATAGAGCGTGTCGTTCCGGCAACGTTTGTCCGCAGGTTGCCGGGCCGGGGAGGGCCTCACCAGTTCCCGTCGTCACTATCCGAACGTTCCGAGCCCTTTACGCCGGGGAGTTCTTCGCGGCTGCATCTTCAGGATCTTCACCGCTTCCATGGCCTTCGCCCTGGTATGGGGGGCTCGGCTCTCCCTTGCCCTGTCTTACGACAGGGAATGTAACGACGCCGCAGGCTTCACGTGATGTTACGGACCGCTCGGTTGCTTCCCCTTGAAGGGCTTTCGACGCTGGGCTTCGACCTGGCCCGTTTCCCGGCCAAGCCGCCAGCCTGCTACCGGGCCTCCTGACAGCTACCCGGACCGGACTTGCACCGGCAAGCGACGACGAGCTTACGACCAGCCATCCGCACCGGTCTTCTGGTCGCACCATACCCCCATTCTACTCCCGTTATGTGATCGACTTCCGTTACACACCAACCTGTACACGATCGTGGCAACCTTCAGTTCCCTTCACTGGAAAGCGCTTTCCAACCCTCCCAAACAACGCTTCCTCCACGGAGATCAGCCCCCCACCCTTCGACCCGTCCCAAGCCTTCGGTAAACACGCGCCCCCACCCAACCCGATGCCGCGCAACGCAATCCACCTACCCACCCACCTCGCACCCCCTCACTCCAGAACCGCATGCCGAACAGAGAGTGATTGCGCTTTGTAGACAGCGTCAGGCAACCGCGCGGTGCGGACACCCACCGCACCACCGCGCCTCAAAACCCAACCACTACCAAGAACCAACAACCACAAAAACACCCCAACCCGCAAAAATCACCAGCACCCACCCACCATTTGATCCAGAATCACCACATGGCTGACGAAGGCTTCACCCACCCCCGCCTGGCAGCGTTCTACGACATCCAGGAGGGCCAGCGCGACGACCTGGACCCCTACGTCGCCGTCGCCGCCGACCTCCAAGCCGCCACCGTCGTCGACATCGGCTGCGGCACCGGCGTCCTGGCCCTCATGCTGACCGCCCAGGGCATCCATGTCATCGCTGTCGACCCAGCCCTGGCCTCCCTCGACATCGCGAAAGCCAAACCGGGCGCCGACACCGTCCGCTGGATTCACGGCGACGCCAGGGACCTGCCTCCCCTGCAAGCCGACCTGGCCGTCATGACGGGCAATGTCGCCCAAGCGATCACCGACCCCGCCGACTGGGCAGCCACCCTGGCCCACACTCACGCGGCGCTGCGCCCGGGCGGCACGCTCATGTTCGAAACCCGCATCCCGGCACGGAAAGCGTGGCTGGACTGGAACCGCGAACAAACGCATCAGGTCCTTGACGGCACAGAGACCTGGGTGGATCTCCTCGACGTCGACGGACCGCTGGTCACCTTCCGTTGGACCACGGTCTTCCCCGACGGCGAGCGACTCACCTCGACCTCCACCCTCCGCTTCCGTGAACGCGAACAACTGGAGGCCGACCTCACCGCCCAAGGCTTCACCGTCACCGACGTCCGCGACGCCCCCGACCGCCCCGGCCGCGAATTCGTCTTCCTGGCAACGAAATCAGCCTAAACAGACCACATCGCGGCGACGTCCAAACCGGCCATGTCCATCATGTCCGTCATGTCCGTCATTTCCGTCATTTCCGGACGTAGGCGGCGATCGAGGGCTTGATGAACGAGTTGATCGGGGTCTCGAAGAAGCGGTACGAGAGCATCGCGACCCCGACACAGGTGCCGTAGAAGCCCAGGATGAGCGCCAGCCCGGCGACGAGGCCGTTGTCCCAGGGCCGCAGGAAGTGCTCGCACACGAGGATGAACAGCCACTGGTACATGTAGATGCCGAAGGTGTACTTGCCGTAGGTGGAGATCCGCCGCAATGGCCCGCGAGCGGTGGGGGCGCCGGTGGACCAGCGGAACGTCTCCTTGGCGGCAAGCGCACCGATGAGCAGCACGATCGGCACGATGGTCAAAGCCGAGAGGGTGAGCAGCACGGGCGCCCACAGCTCCTCGACGACCAGGGCCAGCACCAAAAGACCGGTCGGCAGCAGCACGCCGCGCATCCAACGGCCGCGCAGCACGAGCAGGCAGATCACCACGCCACACAAGGCTTCCAGCAGGCGGGCTAGCGGGAAGACGTAGACGAGCCAGTACTTCCACTCGGACACGGAGACGAGGTGCCCACGCTCGGTGAAGGCGGCGTTGGCGAAGGTGGCGCCGTCGGGCAGAGCCATCACGACGATCGGCAGCAACACCACGACGGCGACCATGGCAACGAGCGAAGCCAACAGGAAACGGTCGCCGCGGCGGGTGAGGAAGCTGTGCACGGCGGGGAAGATCAGGTACAGCACGACCTCGGTGGACAAGGTCCACGCCGGCGCGTTGGCGGCCCAGTAGACGGTGTGGTCGGGGATCCATCCGGACAGCAGGGTGAGGGTGGTGAACAGCCCGGCAGGCGCGAAGAGGCTGCCGAACAGGCAGACGACGAGCGCCCACGTCAGGAAGTGTACGGGCAGGATGCGCAGCAGCCGCTTGGGCTGGAAGTCCCGGCCCGGTGGGCGGTTGGCGGACACCCAGGCCAGGATGAAGCCGCTGAGCACGATGAAGAACGACACGGCGTTGAAGCCGGCCGGATTGAAGATCCGGTAGTACACGGCCTGTGCGGCCGGGTCGTGGAAGACGCGCTCGAACGACAGATGCGAGGCGAGGATGCAGAAGGACGGCAGCAGCCGGGCGGCGGCGATGTAGCTGAGCTGCCGCCCGGGGCGGACCGCGCCGCCGCGGGCGTCGGTCTTCTGGGCGCTGGCAAGGGAAACCATGAGATGAACCACCGATATGTGAGCTGGACCAGGTCGACGTCAGATCGGGAGACGTCTGTCGGGGCGAGGGAGGCGGAGGTGGCCCCGGAGAGTGGTGGCGTCGTAGGAGGTGCGGAAGGCGCCCCGGCGCTGGAGTTCGGGAACCACGGCGCGGGTGATGGCGTGCAGGTCGTGCGGGAGAGCGCCGGGCCGCAGGCGGAAGCCGTCGAGGCCCTCAGCGTGCCAGGACACCAACAGGTCGGCCAGGGCGGCGGGGGTGCCGGCGAAAACCGCAGCGTCAGACGTGAACTCGGTGCCGGACAGGGCATCCAGGCGGGCCTTGCGGCCGGGGGTGTCGTCGAGGAAGACGACAAGATCGGCGAACCGCAGCAGCGGACGACCGAAGCGGGCCACGGCGTCGTCGACCTGGGCAAGAATGCGCGAGATCCCCGCACCATCGTGTGGGGTCAGGAAAACGACGTCGGAGCAGGCGGCGGCGAACTCGAACGGGGTGGAGGCGTGGGCGAGGCTGGCCACCACCGGCTGCCCCTGCGGCGGCCGGGGCGTGATGGCCGGGCCCTTCACGCTGAAGTGCTCGCCCACGAAGTCGATGTGGCGGACCCGGTCGGCGTCGATGAACCGGCCGGTGGCGACGTCCCGGATCTCGGCGTCGTCGGCCCAGCTGTCCCACAGCCGCCGCACCACCTCGACGACGTCGACGGCCTCGGCGAACAGGGGCCGCATCCGACGGGCGATCGACTCCGGGTCGAGGACGTCGGTGTCGGTGAGCTGGGGCGTGGTGCGGCGGCCGAAGTGGGAGGCGTCAGCGGCCCGGGACGCGATCTGCGGACGCCACCCGGCGCGGCCGTTGCTGGCGTGGTCGAGGGTCGCGATGCCGGTGGCGACATGGAACGGCTCGGTGTGGGTCACATCGGTGGTCGGCACGAGCCCGATGTGCGTGGTGAGCGGGGCGACGAAGGCGGCCACCAGTGCAGCGTCCAAGCGGCCCCGGACCTGGTCGGTGCGGTCGTCGGGCCGGTGGAACCGGGCGGTCTGGAGGCCGAGCCCGTCCTCGATGGTGACGAAGTCCAGGTGGCCTCGCTCGGCCTCCAGCACCAGGTCCAGCCAGTAGCCGGCGGAGAACAGGTCCCCGGCGCGCGAACGCCAGGCGGCCGGATGCCAGCCGGCGCCGTCCAGTGCAACGGCAAGGTGCATCACAGAGCCTCCAGCCCGAGGTGGTCACGCAGCGTCGTTCCCGAGTAGTCCCCGCGGAAGACGCCCTTCTCCTGCAACAGCGGCACTACCCGGTCGACCAGGTCGTCCAGCCCGCCGGGCGTCAGGTGGGGCACGAAGACGAAGCCGTCGGCGCCGTCGGTCTGCACGAAGTGGTCGATGGCGTCGGCCACGGTGCGGGGGCTGCCGACGAAGGTGTGCCCGCCGTGCACCTCGATCACCAGCTCGCGGATGCTCAGCCCACGCTCGGCGGCCAGCGCCCGCCACTTGGCCGCGGTCTCGGCTCGCCCCTTGCGGAACGTCGAATGTCCCTTCAGCACCAGGGATTCGGGCTCCGGGTCGATCTCGGGCAGCGGCCCGTCGGGGTCGTAGGAGGAAAGATCCCGGCCCCAGATCGCCTCCAGGTGGGCGATCGCGGTCTGCGGGCTGACCTGGCCGCGGGAGATCTCGGCCGAGTAGGCGGCGGCCTCGGCGTCGGTGTCGGCGATGACCACGGTGGCGGTGGGGATGATCTTCAGCGACGCCTCGGCACGCCCGTGACGGGCCAGGCGGGCCTTGACATCCCGGTAGAACGGGCGGGCGTCGGCCGGTCGGTCGTACTTGCTGAAGATCACGTCGGCCTCGGCGGCGGCGAACTCCCGCCCCACCTCCGACTCCCCGGACTGGATGATCACCGGCCGGCCCTGGGGCCCGCGCGGCGTGGTGAACCGGCCCGAGATGTTGAAGTGACGTCCACTGTGGACGAACTGCCCCACCCCGGCCCGCACGAACTCAGAACCCTCGGCCAGAACGTCGCCGTCCGACCAGCTGTCCCACAACAAACGCGCCACCTGGAGGAACTCCGCCGCCCGGTCGTAGCGATCGGCCTCGGCCAGGAAGCCGCCGCGCCGGAAGTTCTCTCCGGTGAACGCGTCGTAGGAGGTGACGACGTTCCACGCGGCACGCCCACCGCTGAGGTGGTCCAAAGTGGACAGCCGCCGGGCCACCTCGTACGGCTCGTTGAAGGTGGCGTTGACGGTGGCGGCCAGCCCGAGCCGGCTGGTGACGGCGGCGAGCGCGGCCAGCACGGTCAGGTTGTCCGGCCGCCCCACCACGTCCAGCTCGTACACCCGGCCCTTGTGCTCGCGCAGGCGCAAACCCTCGGCCAGGAAGAAGAAGTCGAACTTGCCGCGCTCGGCGGTCCGGGCCAGCCGCACGAACGAGTCGATGGCGATCTGGCTCTCCGACCGGGGATCCGACCACACGGTCACGTTGTGGATGCCGGGCAGCTGCGCGGCCAGATGCACCTGCTTCTTGCCGGGAGCGGACACGACTTCTCCTTCCACCAAAGGGAACCACAGCGCCGAACCACAGCGCCGACCTACAGCGCCGATCTACAGGGCCGGCGGCGCGAGGAACCGCACGTCGTTGGAGATCGTCACGCCGTGGCTGGCGAAGTCGATGTCGATGCGGTCCCCGTCGGCAATGCGGAAGCCGTCGTGGAAGCTGGCCTCGTCGGCTCCGAGCAGCACGTAGTTGATCAGCCCCGGCCGGCGCACGGCCGGGAACGAGAACAGGTGCGCGGCCATGTCCTGGATCCGGTAGTACAGCGCGTCCTCGCCGCAGTCGAAGTCGCCCTGCCACGCCGTCTCACCGCCGCGGGTGATGGTCACGCGGCCGCTGGCCGTGGTCGGCGGGGTGTCGAGGAACAGCCAGGGCGCCACCGCGGTGTCGCACAGCTTGCAGTACGGGTTGTAGCCCGGGTCCTTGCGGTGCAGGCCGATGTCGCACAGGTCGTTGCCGAAGGTGTAACCGGCGTAGTGCGGCCGGCCCTCCTCGTCGTTGACGTAGACGAGGACGATCTCGGGCTCCTCGATCAGCGCGATCGGCTCGGCCGGCACGGTCAGCGGCTCGCCGGGCAGTTTGGCCCAGTCGCCGAAGCCCTTGAAGAACCACTTCGGCGGGGTGAACTCGTCGCCCTCGGCGAAGGTCTTGCCGCCCCACTTCTTCTTGTGCGTGCCCATGAATCCGCTCAGCAGCGCCTTGCCGGACGCCTCCGGCAGCAGCGGCGGCAGCAGGCGCAGCTCGGGGTCGTCGAGCGCGACAGCAACCGACTCGGCCCCGGAAGTCAGCAAAGCCTGCAACGCCGAGGCCGAGCCCTTGGCGGCGATGACGGCCGCGGCGAGCTGGCCGTCCTCCACGCGGTACAGCACCGGTTCGTCGCGGTCGAAGCCGACGTACCGGTTTCCCTTGTACAGAGCCTCGAAGAGAATGGTCATGGTATGGCCTCCGGTCAACGGGTTTGGGTGAGGTCGGACAGGATTTCGCCGAGCCACTCGACGGCGTCGCGCACCCACGGCAGCCGCAACGGGTCCGCCGCTTCGAGGGCGGCCAGGCGCTGCGCGTCGGTGTCGCCGTAGAGACGGCTGGTGGCGGCCCGGATCCGCAGTGGGTCAACGGATTCGCCGAACGCCGACGCCGGCAGCAGTCCGACGCCACGCCGGCTCAACAGCTGGGCCAGGTCGCCGCCGCCGTGAACCCCATGCGCCCCAAGAAGGTGCTCACGCAGCGGCGAGAAGTCCGGGTACAGGTAGCAGGTCGCCCGCACCGGAGCCAAGGTCGCGCCGGCCTTGACGAACAGCTCGGCAACGGCCCGCGCGACCGTCTCGTGCAGGTGGCGGCCGGCCGCCACCCGTTCGACGATCTCCGGCGGCTCGGCCAGGGCGTACGCGGCCGCCGCCTGCACGGGCGCAGGCGGGCTGGACCAGACCTGGCTGGCCACGGACACAAGTCGTTGCAGCAGCGCACGATCGGGAACGCGCGCCACCCCGGTCCGCCAGCCGCCGACGGCTAGGTTCTTCGTCAGCCCCGTGGTGACGACAGTGCGCTCGGGGGCCAGCAAAGCCGGTGACACCGCCGGACCGTCGTACACGAGGTCGCAGTAGATCTCGTCCGAGACGACGACCAGATCCAGTTCCCGGGCGACCGAGGCCAGTTCCCCCATGGTGCCGGGAGAAGCGATGGTTCCGGTCGGATTGTCCGGCACGGTCACGATCACGCACCGCGGATCCCGGCCGGCCGCCCGCGCGGCGATCACGGCCTCTCGCAGCCGTGACGGGTCGGGCACGCCGCCCTCGCCGGGCCGGATCGGCACCGGAATGGGCTCCGCCCCGGCCAGCCGGGCCTGCGCCTGGTAGCTGACCCAGCTCGGCACCGGCACCACCACGTCGCCGCCGATCGCCAGCAGCAACGCGAACAGCAGCGGCTTGCTGCCCGGCCCGGCCACCACGAGCTCCGGGTCGACATCCAGACCACGCCGGCCCCAATACCCCGCCGCCGCCTCGCGCAGCACAGAACTCCCAGCCACGGAGCCATAAGCGCTGTGGTCGGCGGCCGCGGCGAGCTGGGCGGCCAGCGCCGGCAGCACGGGCAGGCCGATCTCGCCGCTGGCCATGGACAGCACTCGCTCGCCGCCGGCGCGTCGGCGGGCCAGTTCGGCGTCGGCGGCCAGCGTCGCCGACATGGGGACCGGCGCGGGCATCAGGCGTACCGTTCGCGCAACTCGGCCTTGCGGACCTTGCCGGTGAGGGTCTTGGGCAGCGCCGCCACGATCTCCACCCGGTCCGGGAAGAATCGGGGGTCCTGCGTCGACAGGTGCGCGTGGATCTCGGCCAGCGAAGGCCCCTGCTCCCCGCGCGCCGCCACAACCGCGCAGATGATGGTCTCGCCGCCGCTGGTGGGCAGCCCGACCAGGGCCGCCTCGACGGCCTTGGGGTGGCTGCCGATCACCGCTTCCAGCTCGGTCATCGGGGCGATCAGGCCGTCGCGCACGATGGCGTCGCGGGCCCGCCCGATGATGCGGATGCCGCCGTGGCCGTCGTCACGGGCGAGGTCGCCGGTGTCGAACCAGCCATCGGCGTCGAACTGCGCGGCGAAGATCTCGTCCCGCTCGTAGTAGCCCAGGGCCAGCGACGCGCCCCGCACCTTGAGCCGCCCGACCAGCGCGGACTGGCCGTCGATGCCGGCCGGGTCGATACGGATCTGCATGGCGTCGATGGCCATGCCGTTGCTGCTCGCGGCCTGGTCCTCGGGGTCCTCGGGCCGGGTCATGGTGGCCGGCCCGCACTCGGACATGCCCCACAGCGAATACGTCCGCGCGCCAACGGTTTCGCTCAGGTCGTCGACCAGCTCCCGCAGCACCGGCGCGGAGCCGATCACCACGTGCCGCAGGCTGGGGGTGGCGCGCTTGTCGGCCCGTTGCGCCGCGACGACATCGGCCAGCGTGGCCGGCGGCCCGTAGAGCAGCGTGGCGCCGTAGCGCTCCACCAGGTCCAGCAGCACCTCGTTGCGGCGCACGTCCTGGAACGTGACGGTGCCGCCGAGCATCACGCCGGCCAGCACGCCCTGGGCGAAGCCGGAGTAGTGGATGAGCGGCGTGGACACCGCGGCCACCCACGTCTCGTCCAGCCCGAAGGCGTCGACGTAGCCACGCACCGCCGAGTGCACGGTGTTCGGGCTGTGCAGCACGCCCTTGGCCTCGCCCGTGGTCCCGGAGGTGAACAGCACCAGGAACGGCTCGTCCGCCCCGACCGCCAGATCCTGCACAATGGACTCAGTGACCCGCGCGACGAACCGCTCGTGGAACGCCGGCTCGTCCACCACGAACACGTGCTCCAGAGTGGACTGTTCAATACCGAGCCCGGCCGATCCCGGTGCGGTGATGAACACCGGCGCCGCGGTGAGCTCAAGACGGTGTCGCAGCTCGCCTTCCGGGCAGATCGGCGAGATCGGGCAGATGACCGCGCCGACCGCCATGCAGGCGAACATCAGCGGCACCATCTCCCACCGGTTGGGCAGCTGCACGGCGACGACGTCACCGCGCTTGACGCCCAGATCCAGCAGCGCGCCGGCGAAACGGTCGGTCAGCTCGGCCAGCTCCGCGTAGTCCAGCGTGTCCGTGCGCGACTCGACGACGCGGCGGCCGGCGATGGCCAGCTTGTGCGGACGCTGCAAGGCCTGGCGGCGCAGGTCGTCGAGGAACGTCTTGTCACGCCACCAGCCGAGACGGCGGTACTCGGCGGCGAGCTCCGGGGAGGCGGTCACCTGAGCTCCTGCCGGCGCGTGGCGAGCAGCTCGGGCAGCGGGTCGCCGGCCCGGGCGGCGGCGATCTCCAGCAGGGCCCGCGTGTTCTGCGCGACCTTGTTGCTGATCCAGTCGAACACCCACGCCTTGCGGGCCTCGTGCTCCAGCTCGAACGGCACGACCCGGGTGACGGCCAGGGCCGCCGAACCGGCGCCGCCGATGTTGGCGATCACCCCGGGCACCAGCACGGCGCCGGACGCGGCCACCTTCTCCTTGGCCGTGGGGCTGGAGGCGATGTTCGCGCCCTCGACGACCAGGTCGGCCCGCAGCCGGTGGACGTTCTCCGAGTTGAGGGCGTTCTTCTGTGCCGCAAGCACGAGGATGTCGGCGTCCACGTCCAGCCACGCGTCCGTCTCGTTGGACACGGTCACGTTGGCCGGCAGGCGATTGCGGTCGATGGCGCCGAACTCGTCGGTGATGGCGGTGAGATCGGCGACCGGCAGACGGTCAGCGCTGATCGTGCCCTGCACATCGGCGACGCCGACGACGATGTGGCCACGCTCCTCCATGAACCGCGCGACGGCCCGGCCGACAGCGCCGAAGCCCTGGATCACCACGCGAGCGGAACCCTTGCGGCCCCGGGCTTCCAGCGCGGTCACCGCGGCGACGCCGACGCCGTGGCCGGTGAGGTCGATCAGCGGGTTGTAGTACGTGTCCCAGGGCACCGGCATGTCCGGCACACCGGCCCGGTGCCGCGGCTCGTAACCAGCCTCGTCGAAGAAGACGGCCCGGTCGGCCGGCGTCACGCCCATGTCGATGCCGAGGTGGATTCCGCCGTGCAGCAACGGCTTCACCGTGCGGCCGAAGGTGCGGAAGGTGGTCTCCCGGTCCGCGCCGTCGGCCACGATGCCGGCCTTCGCGCCGCCGATGCGCAGCCCGGCCAGCGTGAACTTCTCGGTCATGTCGCGGGCCAGGCCCGCCACTTCCTGTTCGGTGACCCCGGCGGTCATCCGGGTCCCGCCCATCGCCAGGCCGTCGACGAGGGAGTCGACGACGACCCAGCCCTTGATCGCGCCACCGCTGCCGTTGAGATGAACGGTGAAGGCGGGCGCCTGCGGATCACTCATAGCCACTCAGTCCTTCTGTGTGTTGGTCACTGGAACAGCTGCGCGAAGCCGCGCAGGATCTCCAGGCCGTCGGGCCGGAACTCCAGGTGCGCCTGCGAGCCGAAGATGCGGCCGTCCTCGGAGCGCAGGAACTCCACCGGCGCGTGCTCGGAGTGGCCGATGCTGCGGAAGCCGGCCGGCGCCTGCCGGAGGTACAGGGTGTGCCGGTGGAACACCGTCACCGTCGGCTTCACGTAGGTGAACAGCGCCTCCTGCTTGTCCACCTGCGCCTCGTGGCCGCCGACGCGCTGCGGCCCCTCGGCCAGCTCGCCGCCGTTGGCCACGGCCAGGATCTGCATGCCGCCGCAGATGCCGAACACCGGCACGTCCGCGCTCATCACGAGATCGATGAGCGGCCGGTAGTAGTCCGTGTCGTAGGCCCGGACTTTGGTGCCGCTCAACACGATTGCCTGATATCGCCCGTCCAGTGTGGACGGAATCGAGGCTGTGTCCACGGCTTCGGTGTCCGAGCCCAGTGTCTCGAACCGGGCCCGCAACTGCTTCAGGGACAGCGTCTTGTTGTTGACGACCAGCACACGGGATCGCGCCATGTGCACACTCCTCACAGTCGAGTGATGACGGTTCCGGTGCGGGCGGCGAGCAGGTCGGTGACCGGCGCACTGCCGATGATCACGCGGCCGACGCCCTGCTCCAGGGCCTCCCCCGCGGCCCGCAGCTTCTTGCGCATGCCGCCCGTCGCCCCCTTGTCACGGAAGGCGGCGGCATCCCGCGCCGAGATGCTGCGGACGGGCTCGTCGTCGACGAGCAGGTGCTCGACATCGGTCACCAGCACCAGGTTCGGCGCGCCGAGGCCGCCGGCGACGGCCGCGGCGGCCCGATCGCCGTCGGTGTTGACCTCACGGCCGGCGGCGTCGCGAGCCAGCGGCGTGACGATGTAGGCGTGGCCCGGCTGGAGGTTCTTCAGCGCGGACGGGTCGACGCCGGTGATCGGGCCGACCAGGTTGTCCAGCTCGACGAGCTGCTTGTCGCGCCACCACCAGCGTTCGCCCTCGCCGGCCTGCACCAGGCCGTCGCTGCCCAACAGGCGTTCGGCGGTGATGCCGCGCCGCTCCAGCCGGTCGATGACGTCCTCGCCGATCTCGGCGCTGACGGTCTTGATGTCCTCGATGACCTCGGGCGTGGTCCAGCGGCTCTGGTTGCCGTAGCGGTCGCGCAGCACCACCGTGTCGGGATTGAGGCGCTTCAACGGCTTCGACCATCCGTGCACCAGCACCAGCGGGTGCGCCTGGCCGTGCCCGGCCAGGTCGTCCCACCAGCCGCCGGCCAGGTCGTCGAGGCAGCTGCCGCCCAGCTTCACCACCGTGACCGGGTAGTCGCTCATGCCGGCATCACCGGTTGCATCGTCAGTCCCGTCTCCTCCGGCAGGCCGAACCGGATGTTGGTGGCCTGCACGGCCTGTCCGGCGGCCCCCTTGACCAGGTTGTCGAGCGCGGCCAGCACCACGATGCGGCCGCCGTCCTCGTCGTGCATGACCGTGACGTCGCAGAAGTTGGAGCCCAGCACCACGTGCGGGTCGGGCACGGGGATGATGGTCTCGGTGTGCCGGCGCACCCGGACGAACTGCTTTCCCTTGTAGAACCGCAGGTACGCCCGCTGGAGCTCGCGCTGGTCGACGGCCTCGTCGGTGAACACGTAGGAACTGGTCAGCAGTCCCCGCACGTGCGAGACGCCGTAGGCCGACATGCTCAGCGAACCGATGGTGCCGGGCCGGGCCAGCTCCAGGAAGTCCTTGACCTCACTGGCATGCCGGTGCCCGGTCGGCGCGTACGGCGTGATGGCGCCATTGCGGTACGGGTGCAGGTCGCCGGTGCGCGCCGTCGCGCCACCGCCGCTGGAGCCGCTCTTTCCGTCCACCACAACGGTCTTCAGGTTCAGACCGAGGCCGAGGGTGAGCGGGGCCAGGCCCAGCGTGATGGCCGTGGCGTAGCAGCCGGGCAGCGAGATCAGGGACGCCTCCGCCAGCTGCTCGCCGATCAGCTCCGGCACCCCGTACACGAAGCGCTCGGCCAGGTCGTTGCGGCGCTTGACCTTCGGGTACCAGCGATCGTGCAGC
>NZ_KK037166.1:8433851-8471915 GCF_000568255.1 Kutzneria sp. 744 | reverse complement strand
GACACCGGCACGGATCATGACAGTTGCTCCTTGAGGTGCCGACCGACGGCCGAGGCGATGTCGGTCCCGGTCGCCGCGGCCACGGCCCGGAAGCCGGGGGCGTGGTTGACCTCGTTGACGACGAAGCCGTCGGCGGTGCGGAACAGGTCGACGCCGTAGATGCCCGCGCCGAGCACGCCCAGCACGCCGTCGACGATCTTCAGCACCTCGGGGTCGTGCTCGACGGCCCGGTGGCTGTTGCCCAGCGCCGCGTTGTTGCGCCAGTCCGTGCCACCGCTGCTGAACTCGGCCGCGCCGACCAGTTCCGTGCCGACGACCAGGCAGCGCACCGAGGTGCCGCCGCCGATGTACGGCTCCAGCAGGCAGGCCTGCTCGAACGCGTGCCCGAGGTCCTCGACGTAGTCGTAGACGGACGCGGCGATGTCGGCGTCACGGATCAGCGTGACCCGCTTGCCCATGCCGCCGAAGACCGGCTTGAACACCAGCGGCAGCGCCATTTCCGCCAGCGCCTTGTCGAAGTCCTTGCGGGACAGCACAAGCCGGAACTCCGGCACGGGAACGCCGGCGGCGCCCAGCTCGGCCCGCAGCGCCGCCTTGTTCTCACAGGCGTGGATCGCCCGGGCCGAGTTGAGGGTCCGCACGCCGGCCGCCTCGGCCAGCGTGGCGATCAGGCCGCCGCGGGTGTAGCTGCGGCTGCGGACCATGGCCACGTCGTAGTCCCGCAGCTGGGGCGCGGCCGGGTCGCCGAGGCACAGCGACTCGTCGTTGACCCAGTCGATCCGCAGGCCGAAGTCGCCGGCCACGTCCAGCAGCCGCCGCTCCTCCCAGCCGATGCGGTCGGCGACGATCGCGATGCTCGGGCCCATCACTGACCCCAGTCGCGGAGCTGGACCTCGATCATCTGCAGCGTCAGCTGGCCGTCCCGGATGTCCTCCACCCGCAGCGTCAGCAGGCACTCCGGGCAGGACAGGGTCTCGCCCTCGACGATCGGCGGCACGGTCAGGTCGGTCTCGCACTCGGGGCAGACGCCGGTGAGGGTGGGCGCGGTCATGGGTGAACTCCTTGCTGTGTAGAGGGATTCAGGCTGTGCCAGGTTCATGCGGCGAGGAAGTCGACGGCGGCCTTGCGGATGGCGTCGCGGTCCAGCAGCGGGCTGCCGTCGCGCAGCTGCCGCTGCACCAGCCACGGCGTGAAGGCCTCCACGTCGACGACCACGCCGGAGTCGGCCAGCGCCCAGCGGACCAGGGCCGGCGTGAGGCGGGTGCGGACCTTCAGCTCGCGGGTGTTGCCGACCAGCTCGGCCGGCAGCGTCTCGTACGCCTCGGGGTTGGTGAGCTGGCCCGGCAGCTCGTAGGCGAAGGCGTGCGCGGTGGTCGGACCGGACTGGAACGACTCGCCGAGGCCGGCTCCCTTGAGCGCCACCCGGGACAGCTCGGTGAGGTGGGTCAGGTCGAACCGCGTGTCGCCGTTGACCACACGCAGCGAGGTGAGCAGCTCGGCCAGCGGGGCGTTGCCGCCGCGCTCGCCGATGCCGCCGACCGTGGCCGAGATCCACTGCGCGCCGGCCCGGACCGCGGCCAGCGAGTTGGCCACGGCCATGCCCAGCATGTTGTGCGAGTGGATCTCGATCTCCGCGCCGTCGATCGCGGTCAGGTCGGCGATCTTGGCCTGCATCTGCCACGGCGACAGGTAGGCGACGGTCTCGGCCAGCCGGAAGCGGTCCGCGCCGGCCTCGAAACCGCCGGCGACGTAGGGAACGAGCCGCTCGCGCGGGGTGCGGGCGCCGTCCTCGCCGCTGAATGTGACGTGGAAGCCGCGGTCCTTGGCCTGGGTGATGGCCGAGCGGGCCAGGGTCTGCAGGAACTTGAGGCTGGACGAGCCCAGCTTCAGCTCGGCGTGCGCGGCCGAGGTGGGGATGGAGTACATGATGTGGCGCACGCCGAGGCGCTCGGCCTCGTCCAGCGCCTTGGCCACCTGTTGGCGGTCACGCACCACGACCAGCGTCATGCTGTGCTCGGGGGTGACGGCGGCGTGCACGGCCTCGATGAGGTCCGCGTCCTTCGAGCCGGGGCCGGACACCATGCCCACCTCGACCAGCTCGATGCCGGTGCGCACCAGCAGGTCGGCGATGACCGCGGCGTCGCGGGGACCGAACTCGACACCCGCCATGTGCGCGGAATCGCGCAGGGTGGCGTCGGAGATCCGGGGCCGCGAATCCGTGTTGTTCGCTTCTGCCGACATCGCCTTCGACTCCTTCCGTAGTGGGGTCGTCGAATCGGAATGAAACGGTTCGGCGAGTACGTGAACAACCCTGCTTTATTCGGCAGGGCCGATCAAGGAGTCACGCGTCAGGGCGGGGTCAGGGAGTGTCAAGGTATGTCAAGGAACGAAAGAAACGTGCGTGACCGATGGGTCGACCGTCAAATCCGACCCGGTCACGGCCGTGGCGACCTACCGTGTCGACATGGACCTTTTCTCGCTGCCCCGGGTCGGCGTCGTCGTCCCGCCGGAGAACCCCACCGCGGAACCGGAGTTCAACCACCTGCTCGGTTCGGCCGCGAATGTGTACACCGCTCGCTTTCCGACCACGCCCGGAATCGGGCTCCGGGAAATGCTGGAGACGTACAACAATGTGCTGCCGGCCACACTCGCCGGATTCGGCGGCATGCGTCTCGACGCCGCCGTCGTGGCCTGCAGCGCCTCGCACTACCTGCTGAACCCGGACGGCGACCGGGCCTTCTGCGACGAGCTGTCCGAGCGTGTCGGCTTCCCCGTGCAGTCGTCGACGCAGGCGATCCTCGCGGCGTGCGAGGCGCTCGACGTGACCCGCCTGACCCTGGTCTCCCCGTACCAGCCCTGGCTCACCGACACCTCCCGCGACTTCTGGCTGCGGGCCGGCCTGACGGTCGACGACGTGGTGCTCGTGCCGGTCCGGGACGGCCACTTCGACCCGTACGAGGTGACCACCGAGGCCATCCTGAGCCGCCTGCGCGACCATCGCGTGCGGGACGGCAGCGCGTTCCTGTTCACCGGCACCGGCATGGGCACGCTCGCCGCCGTCACCCAGCTGGCCGGCGAAAACACCGACCGCACGCTGCTGACCTCGAACCTCGCCTCGGCGTGGTGGGCGGCGCGGGCGGTGGGCGCCGAACCCGCGCACCCGCTCCTGCGACGCCTGGAGCGGCAGCCGGCCTGAGACACGAAAAGGCGCCCGGGGACACCGGGCGCCTTTCCTGTCTCCAGCTCAGACGGCCGATTCGGCCGGCACGCCCCAGGCGTGGCCGATCCGGTAGCCGACCCCGCGCACGGTGATGATCCACCGGCTGGAGCCGAGCTTGGCCCGCAGGCTGCTCACGTGCGTGTCGATGGTGCGGCTGGTGGTGGCCCAGGTGGTCCCCCAGACGCTGGCCATCAGCTCCTTGCGCGACACCACGGTCTCCGGCTTGGCCGCCAGCGTGTACAGCAGTTCGAATTCCTTGGACGTGACATCGACCAACTGGTCGTGCAGATGCACTTCACGCGTCCGCTGATCGAGGCGAAGCGGGTCGATGGAAATAATCTCCGGCACGCTCGACCTACTGCGGGCCCGCCGCAACACCGCGTCGATACGGGCCCCGACCTCACGCATTCCCCACGTTTTGGCCACGCAGTCGTCCGCGCCTTCCCGCAGCGCGAGAACCCGCTCCAACTCGTCGTCACGATGCGATCGGGCAATCATCGGGACATCGCTGACCGAACGTAACGACCGACACACCTCCAGCCCGTCGATATCGGGCATGTCCAGCGAGAGCAGCACCAGATCGGCGTCCCGATAAGCCTCAAGGGCCCGTTTTCCGGTATGCACGCTGCGAGCCGCGTGTCCCTGTCTGCGCAGCTCGAAAACCACCGACTCGGCCGCGGCCGTGTCGCGTTCCACCACCAGGATGTTGGTCATTTCCCCGGTCCCCCTCAGCCCGCGGTCGCGAGCACGTCGCCGTGCAGCGTCCGATAGGCGTATGCGGCCGAGGTCATGGTCATGTGGTGGTGCCAGCCGGGAAAGGACCGGCCCTCGAAGTCGGCCGCGCCGAAGTCCTCCTGGAGCTCGGTCACGGTCGACAGGGCGGCGGTCCGGGCCCGGACCAGGGACAGCACCTCGCCGACCCGCTTGTTGGTGAAACCGGTGATCCAGAAGCGGGACGGGCGCTGCCGGTTCTGGTCCGGCCACTCCAGCACCCGCACCGGGCGGGACCGGCCCTCGGAGAAGGTGTCGAACAGCGGCAGCCGCACCGACGCCGCGTAGATCGCCACCGCGTTGGACCGCCCGCCGGCGGCGTGGCGGACCATCACATGCCGCTGGTTGCCGTCCCGCCGCTCCATCAGCTCCCCGACGGAGACCACCGTCGTGCGCCCGGTGACCACCAGCTGCCCCGGGTCGACCTCGCACGCGAAGTCGAGCCGCCGCCGGACGAGACCGGCGAGGACGCCGGCCGCGTCGTCGCAGTGGGTCAGATCGAGCATCCACGGCACATCCGGCAGGTCCGGCTCGGCTGCGGCGTTGTCGGCGTAGTCGAGCACGTACGCGCCGACGGGACGGCCGGTCTCGGACTCGGGGATGCGGGCCCGGCGGCGCAGTTCCCCGTCCCAGGCCCACGTGTCGTTGAGGATCAGGCTCCAGTCCACCGGGAAACAGCCGGCGTCGGTCGCGAGGAAAAATCCCAGCGACCGCTGGCAGTTCACGGTGCCGCGTTTGTGCACTCCGACCGAATGCGCGCCCCGTTTGGGCACGATCATCTCGGCCACGGTCCACGCGTACGGCGTGGAGTTGGCGGCGATCCGCAGCGCCAGGCGCCTGCGCACCGGTTCCCACGCCCACGTGCTGGCGTTGATGAACTGGTGCAGGCCGTTCGCCGCGGCCGGCGGCAGCCGACCGGCGGCGGCCAGCTCCCGCGGTGTTTTGCGGCCGGTGCCGCGAATCAGACCGCTCAGGTAGGCGCGGGCCCACCGGTGTTGTTCGGCTCGGCGCAGGGACGTGAAAACGTCCTCCACGAATGTCTGCACGCGGACGCCGTTGTCCAACGCGGTCAGGCGTAACTTGCTCACCGACATGTGACTTAAGCCCCCCAGCTCGTGTCGCCGATGCCCGACCCGGCACCGGCGTGTCAGTACGCGACTTAACGTACCGGCAGTGCCGACGGGGAATCATGTGCCCGCCGCCCACTTAGCCATTTGCCGGTCTGACCAGCGCGCATGGTCGTGTGACGGCTTCGGTGCGACTGTGTGAACCCTGTTGACGACGGTCACTCACGTCCGGCCGGGCCGTTCGCCGCCATCGCGAATGTTGCCGCCGTCACGGTGAAATCGCTGGCATTCGTGGCCGAAAGGACAGTTGAGCGTGACTCGCTGACACGTCGGCCGCCGACCCTGTCGGCGGCCGACGTTTCCTTCTCAGTCCCGGGTGATCGCGTCCAGCCAGCCGCCGAGCAGGCCGTCCACGAGCGCCGGCTGGTCGAGGTGGACGTTGTGGCCGGCCCCGTCGACCGTCGCGTACGTCATGCGCGGGTAGTGTTCCAGCAGCTCAAGCTGGTCGCGCCAGCCGACCATGTGGTCCTGCCGGCCGGTCACCAGCAGGTGGCGCCCGTGGTGCGTGCCGAACACGTCTTCCGGGGTCTTGCTGAGCATGTACGCCTTCAGCAGCGCGGCGGCGTCGGATCGGTGGTGTGCGCGAATGCCGGGCAGCACGTGGTCGCGGAAGGGCTCCCAGCCCGCCTCGTCCTGGTGCACGGCGATGGCGGTGAAGATGTCCCGGTCCGCCGGATCGAGGGAAGCCAGCAGCGCCTCGTCCCGGGTGAGAACCTGCCGCTCGGGCAGATCCCTTGCGCCACTTGGCTTTACCAGCGGAGCGATCAGGGCGGTGCCCAGCACCTGCGCGCCCCGCTCGGCGACGACGTGCCGGGCCAGCTGGCCGCCGTACGAAATGCCCACGACGGCAAAGGGTTCGTCGCCGATGGCGGTGTCGATGAAGCCCAACACCGCCTCCCCCATGGCATCCGCGGTGACGGGACCGGACAGCCGGGGCGATTGCCCCGAGCCGGGCAGGTCGACGTAGAGCCGGCGCCAGCCCGGCCGCGCCGCGAAGGCGGACTCCAGCGGCAGCATGAGCCGGTGGTCGATGGTGTAGCCGTGCAGCAGCAGGACCGGGGTCCCGTCGCCGATCTCGACGTGGTGCAGAGTCATGGTGTCCTCAGTGGCTGGCAGGGGCGGGGAAACCGTGGCGGCGGGCGACCACGACCACCGCGATCACCGGCAGCATCAGCAGCAGCACGGCCCACGGGAACGAGCCGCTGCCGGCCAGGTCGAGCAGGACGCCGCCGACCACGCCGCCGCCGGCCATGGCCACGTTCCACAGCGTGACGAGCATGGCCTGGGCCGCGTCGGCCGACTCGCCGCCGGCCTCACCGGCCGCGGTCTGCAGCAGGGTCGGCACGCCGCCCCAGCCCAGCCCCCACAGCGCGGCGGCGACGTACACCAGGGCCTGGTCGTGGGACAGCGTGGCCAGCAGCACCGCGGCCACGGCGACCAGCAGCGAGCTGACGACGCTGAGGATCCGCAGGTGGCGGTGGATCTGCGCGCCGACGACCCAGATGCTCAGGATGGAGGCGATGCCGAAGGTCAGCAGCACCAGGTCGGTGTCGCCGCCCATGCCCAGCGCCGTCAGGAAAGTGGCGATGTAGGCGTACAGAATGGTGTGCGCCAGCACGAAAACGAGCGTGACGAACAGCACCGGCGTCACACCGGGAATGCGCAGCGTCGGCAGCAGCTTGGGCCGCTCACCGCGCCCCTGCCCCGGGTAGTCCGGCACGGCCGCGACGATCCACACCAGCAGCAGCACGGTCAGGGCCGTCATGGCCAGGAACGCCGTCCGCCAGCCGGTGAGCTGCCCGAGGAAGGTGCCGGCCGGCACGCCGAGGCACAGCGCGACGGGAATGCCCGCCATGGCGATGGCGATCGCCCGTCCCCGCTGGTTCGGGGCGACCATGCGGCTGGCGTAGCCGGCCAGCAGGGCCCAGGCCAGGCCGGCGGCGACACCGGCGACGAACCGGGCCACCATCGTCAGGCCGTACATCGACGACACGGCCGTGACCGTGTTGGCCACGGCGAAGCCGGCCATGGCGGTCAGCAGCAACCGCTTGCGCCGCCAGCCCGCGGTCACCGTCGACAGGGGGATCGCCGTCAGCACGGTGCCCCCCCTTAGATCGTCACGGTCTGCCCGGTGGCCGACTGGGTCTACTCTAGACGCGTTTTGAAAACACATTTGCGGGCTCGGCTAGGAGCTAGTAGACTCAGAGTGAGAATGGCCGTTGCCCCTCGCCTAGTGGCGCCACCTTTAAGAAACCGTATCCAACTGCCCAGCGCGTAGATCGTCACGGTCTGCCCGGTGGCCGACTCGCTCACGCCGAGCGAGCCGCTCATGGCCGGCAGCAGACCGGCCGGCAGCGTCTCCGTGAGGCTGGTGATGAACACGGCGGTGGCGAGGGACAACAGCGCGAAGAGGGGGAGTTTTGACGCGCTGTTGTCCCGCACCGGTGGGGAGGTGGTCTCTTGGGTGCTCATGCTCCGGTTCTCCTGGTTGACTTCCGATGGCTCCCGCCACCGTCGACGGGAATGCGGGCGCCGGTGGTGAAGGTGGCCTCCGTCGCCAGGAACAGCGCGGCGCGGGCCACCTCCTCGGCGGAACCGAGCCGGCCGAGCGGCGGCAGCGGGGTGGCTTCGCCGCCGGCGATGCAGCCCGGCGTCACCGCGTTCACCCGGATGCTGCGCACCGCCAGCGCCGCGGCGAGCGCCTCGACACCTGCGGCGGACGCGGGGGTGGTGAGCACGACCGAGCCGCCGTCACGCAGCCGTGACAGCAGCTGCGTCGCGTCGGCCACGGCGTCGGCGAACACGATGTCCACGTCCTCGTCGCCGAGACCGGCCGCGATGTCGGCCGGCGCGACGACCTGTCCCGCCGAGCCCAGTTCGGCCCGGGCGTGGGCCCGCTGGTCCGCGGTGTCCGCCGTCAGCACGACGCGCGCACCGCCTTCGACCAGGCGTTTCGCGATGGCGAGGCCGATGTCGTCGACCGCGCCGATCACCGCCGCCCTGGTTCCCGCGTACTTGGCCATGGCTGCCGCTCCCTTCACACGGGGCAACAGTGCGCGGTGGCGCTTCGGGGTTGCTTACGATCGACTGACGACGGGCTTGCGGAGGGGAGCGGTGGATGCGGTTCGGGGTACTCGGCCCACTGGCGGTGTGGGACGAGCAGGGGGAACCGGTCACCGTCCCGGAGGCCAAGGTGCGAGCCCTGCTCGCGGTTCTGCTCGCCCATGAGGGCGCCCCGGTCAGCGTGGACGGCCTGGTGCACGGCCTGTGGGGCGATGCCCCGCCGGGCAAGCCGCTCGGGGCGTTGCAGGCCAAGGTCTCCCAGCTGCGGCGGATCCTCGGTGACCGGGTCGAACGGCAGCCGCCGGGCTACCGGCTGCGGCTGGACGCCTCCGACTCGCTGGACGCCGTGCGGTTCCGTCAGCTGGTGGCGGACGCCCGTTCGACTTCCGATCCCCGTGCTGCGCTTTCGGAGGCACTGAAGCTGTGGCGTGGCGCGCCGTTCGCGGATTACGCGGACGAGGAGTTCACGCTGACGGCCGCGCACCGGCTGACCGAGCTGCGGCTGTCGGCGGTGGAGGAGCTGGCCAAGGCCCGGCTGGAGGCCGGCGAGCACGCCCTGGCCTTGGGCGAGCTCGCGGCCGCGGTGCCGCAGCACCCGCTGCGGGAGGGTCTGCGGGCCGCTCAGATGCGCGCGCTGTATTTGAGCGGACGCCAGGGTGAGGCGCTCGCCTCGTACGCCGATCTGCGTGAGCGGCTGGCCGAGGAGCTGGGGGTCGACCCGAGTCCCGAGCTGCGGTCCCTGCACGAGTCCTTGCTGCGGCAGGACCTCGCGGGCGGCACGGAGCCGGCGCGGTCGAACCTGCCCAACGCCCTGACGCCGCTGATCGGTCGTTCGTCGGCGCTAGCACTGCTGGCGGAGCTGTGTGGGACGGCGCGTTTGGTCACGCTCACCGGCCCCGGCGGCGTCGGGAAGTCCCGCTTGGCCGTGGCCGCCGCCGCGTCCCTGGCGCGGGCGGCCGACTTCCCGGACGGCGTCTGGCTCGTCGAGTTCGCCGGGGTCCGCTCTGGCACCGCGGCCGAGTTGGCGGAGGTCGTCGCCGCCGTGCTGGGGATTCGCGACGACCTGCCCGGGGCGACCGGCGGTGCCGCCGGTCTCGCGTCCGCGCTGCGTGACCGCCGCACTTTGCTTGTTCTGGACAACTGCGAGCACGTCATCGACGCCGCCGCCGAGCTCAGCGAGCTGCTCCTGCGCACCGCCAGCGGCCTGCGGGTGTTGGCCACCAGTCAGGAGCCGCTCGGTCTGGCCGGCGAGGGCGTCTTCGCCGTCGAGCCGCTGCCGACTCCCGACGCCGTTGCGCTGTTCCTGGCCCGTGCTCGCGCGTCGGCGCCCGGTTTCTCTTGTGAGCCTTCGGATCTGGATGCCGTCACGGAGATCTGCCAGCGCCTGGACGGCATCCCCTTGGCGCTGGAGCTGGCCGCCACGCGCGTGCGGGCTTTGGGCGTGCAGGAGTTGGCCGTACGGCTGCACGACCGCTTCTCCATCCTGACCCTCGGGCAGCGTGGCGCCCCGGCTCGTCAGCAGACCCTGCGGGCGATGATCGACTGGAGCTGGGAGCTGCTGAGCGCGCCCGAACGCATTGTGTTGCGGCGCTTGGCCGTTCACCGCGACGGCTGCGACCTGGCCGCCGCCGAGGAGGTGTGCGCCGGCGACGGCGTCACCCGTGCGGAGGTGCTGGATCTGGTGACCCGGCTGGTCGACCGATCCTTGGTCGTCATGACCGGGAATCGCTACCGGCTGCTGGAATCCGTTGCCGCGTATGCCGTCGAGCGTCTGCACGAGATGGAGGACCTGGCAGCCGTCCGCGAGCGTCACCTCCGGCACTACCTCGCCGTCGCCGAGCGCGCCGATCCCTTGCTGCGGGGCAGCGAACAGCGGGTCTGGCTGGACCGCCTCGACGCCGAAGCCGGCAACATGCGGGCCGCGTTGGAGGTCGGCGCCGAGTCCGCCCGCCTGGCCGCGGCGTTGTCGTGGTGGTGGCTGCTGCGTGGCCGCCTGACCGAGGCCCGCCGTACCCTGTCCACCGTCGCGGACAGCGCTTTCCCCGAGCTTGTCGTGCTGCACGGTGCTTTCGCCCTGCTCACCGGTGATCACTCCGCCGCCTCAGTGTCCATTGAGGACGCTCCCGCCCGGGCGTTGTGGCTGTTCGCGTACGGCCTTTTCAGCGCCGGCGACGCCGATGCCAGTGACGCCGTCAACACTCGCGCCTTGGAGATGTTCACCGCTTCCGCCGAGGACTGGGGCATCGCCGCTTCCCTCGCCCTGCGGGCCATGCTCGCCCTCGGCCGCGGCGACCTGGCCGCCCTCGGCCGCGACGGCCTTCGCAGCGCCGAGATCTTCCGTCGGCTCGGCGACCGTTGGGGTGAGATGCAGACCATCCCGCCTCTGGGCCACTCTGGCCGAGATCCGCGGCTCTTACGCCGACGCCTCTCGCATCCAGCGTGAGGGCCTCTCCCTCGCCCGTGAGCTCGGGCTTCAGGCCGAGGTCTCCGCCCGCCTCTCCGGCCTCGGCCGCCTCGCCCTCCTGGAGCGGGACTGGGACCGTGCCCGCGACCTTCACCAGCAGGCCCACCGCCTCGCCGTCGAGCACGGCTACACCTACGGCCAGATCCACTCCGAGATGGGCCTCGCCCTCGGCGCCCGCCGCTCCGGCGACCTCGACTCCGCCGAGCGCCACCTCCACCACATCCGTGACGGCTACGCCGGTTTGTCGTCCCAGGCCGGCGACCACCTCCTGTTCGCCGAGCTGGGCTTCATCGCCGAGCTCCGCCGCGACTTCCCCTCGGCCGCCGCTTTCCACCTCCGCAGCCTGGCCATCGCCCGCTCCTTGGCCGAGCCCCGGGCCTTGGCCCTGTCCTTGGAAGGCCTGGCCGGCGCCGCTTCCCTACGCCTTCGGCTACTCTATGAGTCGTGCGCTGTCTACGCTCTGCACGTCCCCTAGGTATCGGTCATCCCTAGGTAGAGGGATTTAGCTGCCATACTTTACGCTAATGAGAGGAGCAATTGAATTCATATTCCACCAAACGATAACGACCAACATACTTGTTTATAGACGCTGAATGGTTTTTAAGACGATCTTCGTTGACTAAAATGGGCCGCCGTCTCCTGAGATCTCGCCGCCGATAGACACGGCTGGCCCCTCAAAGGCTAGAGGTGCTTCCCAGCGAGTCTGGAGTGCACCTCACAGGTGAATAGAGTGCAGTTGCGAGGCACGATGGCCACGACAATTTAACTTTCCTTTATCGTAAGCCGTTGAATATGATTAGGCTCATCAATTATCCAAAAGCACCTTCTGCCAGCCTAGTACGAAACCAGCGTCAAATCTGTCGCGAAGGTGAGGAGTCGCGAATAAAAGTGCAAGGATATGGTAATGACACTCGTCGTCAGTCTAACATGTCAGGCGACTCGGGACTTACTTACGACTCACACGTTTCAAACGGTTAGGATCGGCGGAACACCGCCGCCGCCAACAGGGCCGCGCTGATCACCGAAATCACCACGGCCAGGAGGTGCAGGCCGCCGTCGGTGGCGTGGTCGCCGAGGCCCAGGCCCACCAACGCCGCGGCGAGGTTGGCGCCGATGTACTGGGAGGTGCGGTACAAGCCCGAGGCGGTGCCTACCTGCTCCGCCGGGGCGGCGGCGTACATGGCGGTCTGGTTGCCGAGGCTGTTGAAGCCGTTGGGGATGCCGAGGACGGCGGAGACGAGCACCAACAGCACGACTGGGGTGGAAGCGCCGACGAGCAGCAAAGAGAGGCTGCCGAGGAGGAGGCCGGCGGAGCCGACGACCAGGAGGGGCAGGCGAGGGCGGCGGGTGGCGATGACGGTGGCGACGATGCCCATGCCGGCGATGGGCAGGACGACGAGACCGGCCTCGGCGCTGGAGAGCAGGCGGCCCTGTTCGAGCCACTGGGGAACGCCGTAGAAGATCGTGTAGAAGACGACGTAGGTGACGGCGACGCGGGCGTAGGTGCGGCTCAACGGGCGGTTGGACCGGAGCATGCGGACGTCGATGAAGGGCCGAGAGACGCGAAGTTCCCACCACAGCAGGACAATCGCCAACACGACGGCGGCGGCCAGGAAGAGCCGGCGGAACTCCAAGAGGAACATCAGAAGGCCGACCATGGCGGCGGCGAACAGGAGTATTCCCAACGGGTCCAGACCGACCGAAGTGGACTGACGGGCACGGTCGCGGGGCACCCACAGCAGGACCAGGAGCAGGGACAGGGCGGCGATGGGCAGGTTGACCCAGAAGATCGACCGCCAGCCGGCCACCAGCACGAGCACGCCGCCCAGCGGCGGACCGAGGGCGACGGCGACCTGGCCGGCGGCGGAGATGGCGCCGAGGGCGCCGGTGGCCTCGCCGCCGATTCCCTGACGTATCAAGGAGATTCCCGACGGGTACGCGGCCGAGGTGCCGATGCCCAGCAGCACCCGGGCGGCGACGAGCCAGCCGAGATCGGGCGCGAACGGAGCGCCGATCGCGGCGGCCATGACGATCACCAGGCCCCAGCAGAAGACGCGCCGCGCGCCGAAGCGGTCGGCGAGACGGCCCATGGTCGGCTGGGCGACGGCGGTGGCCAGGTACAGCCCGGACACCAGCCACACGACCTCGGCGCCGGCGTGGAACTCGTGCTGGATGTCGACCAGCGCCACGGCGATCATGGACGAGTTGACGGCGTTGAGCAGGGTCCCGAGCACCACGGGCAGCACCAGCCGCAGCCCGACGGAGCGCGAGAGCACGGTCATCGCGCGAGCGCCTCGAGGAGTTTGGCGGCCGCCCCGAGGAACTCCCGCTCCACGGGCGTGAGCCGCTCGGCGATCACGCCGGCCAGCCACGCGTCCCGCCGCGAACGGTCCTCCTCCAGGACGACGCGTCCGGCGTCGGTGATGCTGACGACGGTCTGCCGTCCGTCGGTCGGATGGGGCTCACGCGCGACGAGGCCCCGTTCGACGAGGGTGGCCAGCGCGCGGGTCATCGTCTGGGGCTGGACGTTCTCGGCGGCGGCCAGCGCCGACGGGCCGGTCGGACCGAGCCGGTAGAGCCGCGAAAGCACCGACAGCGAGGTCAGCCCGAGCTCATGCGGAGGCCGCTCCTGACGCAGCCGGCGGGCCAGCCGGGACACGGCCTCCCGGACCTCCACCGCCAACTCGTCGTCGCTCACGAATACTAAGCCTAGCTGATGACTTTCACGACACAACGCACCCCGACGCAGTGAAAGTCATCAGCTAGGGGAAGGAAGTTACCGCGGCACCGGCCACGGCTTGGGAGCCGGGTTCGAAGGTTCGCTCACGCGTTCGATTCTACCACTCGGACCTCGAAAACAGGGGGCTTCACCAGCACGAAGTCGAGCACAGCGAAGAGGCCTCCCCCGAGCGGGAGAGGCCTCTTTTTCACTTGTCACTGAAGCGACAGTGGTTACATACCCACGGCCGAGTAGAGCGTGCCGACCTCGGCCCGCGTGAGCCGCCGCAGCGAGCCGGGCCGCTGGTTGCCCAGCTGGACGCCGGCGATGTCGGTGCGCACCAGGCGGTTGACGGGATAGCCGACCTCGTCGAGCAGGCGGCGCACGATGTGCTTGCGGCCCTCGTGCAGCACGACCTCGACCATGGCCTTGCCGGGCATGGAGTCGACCAGGCGGAAGGCGTCCACCTTGATCGGCCCGTCATCCAGCACGATGCCGGCCTTGAGGCGCTTGCCGACGTCCTTGGCCACCGGCCCGGGCACCTCGGCCAGGTAGGTCTTCAGCACCTCGTACGAGGGGTGCATGAGCCGGTGCGCCAGCTCGCCGTCGTTGGTCAGCAGCAGCAGGCCCTCGGTGTCCACGTCGAGCCGCCCGACGTGGAACAGCCGGGCGCCGCCGGACTCGGCCCGCTCGCGCACGTAGTCGCCGACGCAGGGCCGCCCCATCTCGTCGGACATCGTCGAGTGCACGCCCTTGGGCTTGTTCAGGGCGAAGTGCAGGACGTCCTCGCGCACGATGACCCGGCTGCCGTCGACGTGGATGACGGCCGTGTCCGGGTCGACCCGGCGCCCCATCTCCCGCACGACCTTGCCGTCGACGCTGACGCGGCCCTCGGCGATCAGCTCCTCGGCCGCGCGCCGTGAGGCCACGCCCGCCTGGGAGAGCACCTTCTGCAGGCGCACACCGTCATCAGAGTTGTTAGCCGACATCGTCGATCGCATCCACTTCGGGCAGCAGCGGAGCGATCGGCGGCAGATCCTGCAATGAGGACAGCCCCAACCGCTCCAGGAAAAGTTCGGTGGTCCGGTACAGGATGCCACCCGTGTCCGGGTCGTTGCCCGTCTCCTCGATCAGGCCCCGTGTCACCAGGGTCCTGATCACGCCGTCGACGTTCACGCCGCGCACCGCGGCGACCCTCGATCGGGTGACCGGCTGACGGTAGGCGATGACCGCCAGCGTCTCCAACGCGGCCCGGGTGAGCTTGGCCCGTTGGCCGTCGAGCAGCAGTTTCTCCACGTACGGGGCGTAGGCATCGCGGGTGTGCATGCGCCAGCCGTCCCCGACCCGGCGCAGGTCGATGCCGCTGCCCGACTCGGTGTACCGGGCCGACAGCGTTTGCATCGCCTCCCGGATCCGCTTCACCGGCTGTTCGAGCGTGCTCGCCAGCAGCTCGTCCTCGGCCGGCGAGTCCACGACCAGCAGCAGCGACTCCAGGGCGGCGTGCAGCACGGCGTCGTCGGTGAGGTCGGGACGGTCGGAGGGCAGCGCCTCGTCCTCGTCGCCGGCCTCGGCCTGCTGCGCGGCGGCCGCCTCGTCCAGCACGGCCCCCATCACGGCGGCGACGTCCACGGAGCCTGCTTCGGGCTCTTCAGCCTCAGGCTCAGGGTCGGAACGCGGCGGCTCAGGCTCGGCGGGCACCTCGGCCTCGGGCACCGCCTCCGGCTCGGCCTGCGCGCCCTCCGGCTCGCCTGCTTCGGGCTCCTCGGTCTCCGGCTCGGCGTCCTCGGGCTGCTCGACCTCCGCCGGCGCGGGCTTGGCCGCACCACCACCGGCCGCTCCCTCGAACTGCTCCTCGCCACTCTGCTCCGGGCCGCCCTGATCCGGGCCGCTCTGTTCGTCCTCGGGTTCGGTCACCCGTACTCCTCCTCGTCGGCGAACGCCCGATCCACCTCGGCCGCCGCCCGTGCCTCCTCGAGGCTGCCGCCGGCCCACCGCAGCGTCAGCTCCCCCAGCGCGTCATCCTGCTCGAACAGGATGACGGTCTCGCGGTACAGCTCCAGCAGCGCGAGGAACCGCGCCACCACCTCGATCGTGCTCTCGCAGTCGGCCACCAGCTCGCCGAACGTGGCCACACCCGCCTCGGCCAGCCGCACCCGCAGCACGGCGGCGTGCGCACGAACCGAGACCGCCCCCATGTGCAGGTGGCTCAACGACACAGTGGGCGGCGGCTTGGGCCGGAACACCGCGGCGGCCAGCTCGGCGAACCGCATGGGGCTCATGCCGATCATGACCTCGGGCAGCAGCGCCGTGTAGCGGTCCTCCAGCGACACCGACCGCGGGTACCGCCGCAGCGCCCCCGCCTCCAGCTCGCCGAACAGCGCCGCGACCTGCTTGTACGCCCGGTACTGCAGCAACCGCGCGAACAGGAGGTCCCGCGCCTCCAGCAACGCCAGGTCGTCCTCGTCCTCGACGTCGCCGGCCGGCAGCAGGCGGGCCGCCTTCAGGTCGAGCAGGGTCGCGGCGATCACCAGGAACTCGGTGGTCTCGTCCAGGTCCCACTGCTCGCCCATGGTCTTGAGGTGGGCGATGAAGTCGTCGGTGACGCGGCTCAGCGCCACCTCGGTGACGTCCATCTGGTGCTGCGAGATCAGTTGCAGCAGCAGGTCGAACGGGCCCTCGAAGTTGGTCAGCTTGACGGTGAACTTGCCGCCCACGGGAGTTTCGGCAGGGGTCCCGGGGTCCACATCAGTCATCCCTGGTGATGCCCTTGACCAGCTGTGAGTCGGCGCCGTGGCGGGTGAAGTCGGCCAGCACCGCGGCGATCGCCGCGCGCACCACCCGGCCGCGGTCCACGGCGATGCCGTGCGCGGCGCGCAGCGCCAGCCGAGCGTGTTCCAACGCCAGGAGCTCCTCGTCGGTCAGGTAGACCGTGATCTTCGCCTCGTGCTTGCGGCGACCGGTTCCCGCCGAGGATACGGGTTCGTCACTGACGGCTGTTTCCCTGGGCGCGCTGGTGGACCGGAACAACTCGGCCGCACCCGGGAGCTGGACGCGGCGAGTCACCTGGCGATCACCTCGCGGGCCAGCGCGCGGTAGGCCTTGGCGCCGGACGAGCGGGGGGCCCACGTGGTGATCGGCTCGCCGGCGACCGTGGTCTCCGGGAAGCGCACCGTCCTGTTGATCACGGTGTCGAACACGGTCTCGCCGAACGCCTCGACGACGCGCGCCATCACTTCCCGCGAGTGCAGCGTGCGCGGGTCGTACATGGTGGCGAGGATGCCCGTGATGGAGAGCTTGGGGTTCAACCGTTCCTTGACCTTCTCGATGGTGTCGATCAGCAGCGCGACGCCGCGCAGGCTGAAGAACTCGCACTCCAGTGGGATTAAGACGCCGTCCGCCGCGGCAAGGGCGTTGACGGTGAGCAGCCCCAGCGAGGGCTGGCAGTCCACGAGCACGTAGTCGTAGTGGTCCATCACGGGTCGCAGCGTGCGCACCAGGGTGTGCTCGCGGCCGACCTCCGACACCAGCTGCACCTCGGCAGCGGACAGGTCGATGTTGCTGGGGAGCAGGTCCATGTCCGGGACGCACGTGCGCATGACGACGTCCTCGATGCCGACCGCGCGCTCCATCAGCACGTTGTAGATGGTGCGGTCCAGCTGGTGCGGCTGGATGCCCAGCCCCACCGACAGGGCGCCCTGCGGGTCGAAGTCCACCAGCAGCACCCGGCGGCCGTACTCGGTCAGCGCCGCGCCCAGGTTGATGGTGGAGGTGGTCTTGCCGACGCCGCCCTTCTGGTTGCACACGGCCAGGATCGTGGCCGGGCCGTGGGTGGCGATCAGCGTGGGCTCGGGGACGTGGCGCACCGGGCGTCCGGTGGGGCCGATCTGGCCGTCCCGGGCGACGTCGGGCTCGTCGTTCTCGGGGCGGGCGTGCGGCGCCAGGCTGAGTTCGACGGAGGGTCCACGAACGAGCCGCTCCCCGGAGTTCCCGGAAGGCTGCGGTGTCGACATGGCTCCAGTCTCCTCGTGGCCTGACTCTCCCTGAGCCGCAGCGTAAGGCGCTGCGGGGAGTGCGGCAACGCGCCTCGCCGTAGCGTGTCGCACGCGGTTGAGCTGCGCCGATTGCTACGAACGGCCTAAATCAGGCTTGTCAGAACACAGCGCGGGGGTGGGCGGTGGCGTAGACCTCACGCAGGGTGGTCACGGTGACCAGCGTGTACACCTGGGTCGTGGTCACCGAGGCGTGGCCCAGCAGCTCCTGCACCACCCGCACATCGGCGCCGCCTTCCAGCAGGTGGGTGGCGAACGAGTGGCGCAGCGTGTGCGGCGAAACCTCGACGTCGATGCTTGCCCGATCGGCCGCGTTCTTCAACGCCTGCCACGCGCTCTGCCGCGACAGGCGGCCACCGCGTGAGTTCAGGAACACCGCCGGGGTCCCTCGACCGTGTCGGGCCAGATCCGGCCGCGCGCGGATGAGATAGGCGTCCACGGCGGCCAGCGCCGGCCGCCCGATCGGCACCAGCCGTTGCTTGCCGCCCTTGCCGTCCAGCAGCGCCGTGCGCTCGCCGCGGTCGACGTCGTCCAGATCCAGGCCCACTGCCTCGGAGATGCGCGCCCCCGTGGAGTACAGCAGCTCCAGCAGCGCGCGATCCCGTAGCGAGCGCGGGTCGTCCCCCGTGGCCGTGTCCAGCAGTCGCAGCACCTCGTGCACCGGCAGCGCCTTCGGCAGCCGCCTCGGCGGCACCGGCGGGTGCACCTCACGGGCCGGATCCTGCGGCGCGATGCCCTCACGGAACGCGAACTTGTGCAGGCCGCGCACCGCCACCACCGCCCTCGCCGCCGACGACGCCGCCAGCGGCGGATGGTCCGCGTCGCCCTCCCGCAGCGCCGCGAGGAACTCCGTCACGTGCGGCTCCGTCACCTCCGCCAGCGACGCCACACCCTTCGTCGCCAGGTGTTCGCCGTACCGACGCAGGTCGCGGGCGTAGGAGTCCAGCGTGTTGCGGGCCGTCCCCCGCTCCACCGCCAGGTGGTCCAGATAGCCCGCGGTCGCTTCTCGGAGGGCCACGGGCAGGTCGGTGACATGCGGCGCGCTCAGCGGGAGTTCACCTCATTCCGGGCCGGCTCACGCCGTAGCCTAGCCCCGCGATCAAGAGCACGCGCTATGATGAACACACCTATAATAGGTACGGTTATCATTGGAGCTGCATGGATCGTCCAGCGGAGATGTTCGACCGGAACTTCGAGTGGTCGGAGCTGTCCCGGTTCGTGTCGTACGAGGGCCGGGAGGCCACTCTCGGCGTGGTGTCGGGCCGCCGTCGACAGGGCAAGACCTTCCTGCTCGACGCGGTGTGCAGGGCCACCGGCGGTTTCTTCTTCGCCGCCAGCGAGGCAACCGAGGCGGAGTCGCTGCGCCAGTTCGGCCAGGCGTTGGCGCGTTTTCGCGGCGAACCCGCGCCACACCACTTCCAGACCTGGGACGAGGCCGTCGACGTCTTGATGACGGTGGCGATGGGTGGACCGCTGCCGGTTGTCATCGACGAGTTCCCGTTCCTCGTGCGCGCGTCTCCGGAGCTGCCGTCGCTGTTGCAGCGGGCACTCGGCCCACAAGCCCGTGACGTGACCACACCAGTACGGCTGCTGCTGTGCGGATCTGCGTTGTCCTTCATGGGAAACCTGTTGTCCGGGACCGCCCCGCTCCGCGGCCGCGCCAGCCTCGAGTTGGTCGTGCCGACGCTGGACTACCGACTGGCCGCGGAATTCTGGGGGCTCACCGAGGACCCGAGACTGGCCCTACTGGTCAACTCAGTGGTCGGGGGCACACCTGCGTACCACCGTGAATTCACGCTGGGTGACGTACCGAACGGTGCGGCCGACTTCAACGACTGGGTCGTCCGCAATGTCCTCAATCCGTCCCGGCCGCTGTTCCGCGAAGCGCGATTCCTGCTCGCCGAGGAACCAGACCTCCGGGACACCGCCCTTTACCACGGCGTTCTCTCCGCGATCGCCACCGGCAACCACACCCGCAGCGGCATCGCCAGCTATCTCGCCCGGAAGTCGACGGACCTGGGGCACGCACTCACTGTGCTCGACGACACCGGCATGATCCATCGTTCCCCGGACGCATTTCACGGCAAGCGGTCCGCATACCGGATCGCCGAGCCGATCGTGGCCTTCTATCACGCGATCATGCGTCCCGAGTGGACAGACCTCGAGCGGCCCGGCAACGCCGCGCGGGTCTGGCAGCGGTCCGAACAGACGTTCCGCAGCAAGATCGTCGGACCACATTTCGAGAGTGTCTGCCGAGACTGGGTGCGCTGGTACGCCGATCCGGACTCGGTTGGTGGGCACCGCACCTCAGTCGCCTCGGGATCTGTGGCCGATCCGACGCTGAAGCGCAGCCACGAGTTGGATGTCGTCGTCTTCGGACGGGACGACGCCGACCGGCAGACGGTGCTCGCGATCGGCGAGGCCAAGTGGGGCGAGACTATGACGTCCAGCCATGTGGAGCGGCTTCGGCACATTCGCCGGCTGCTCGCGGACCGAGGTGTTTCCGGTGCGGCGAACTGCCGGCTGCTGTGTTTCAGTGGCGCCGGCTTCGCTAACGAACTGCTGGTGGCCGCCGACAACACGGATGAGATCGAACTGGTCGACGGCCACCGTCTCTACAACGGCGCTTGACGCGCGCCTGCGAGGTTCAGCTGTCGCGGTTGCTCATGGCGGCCGCACCTCCCCTCGCTGATCCATCCAGGTCACGGTGGCTGACCTGGCTCGGTCGGTGTGATTGGCTGACCGGGTCAGGGTCAGTCACCGCAGGGAGTGCCGGAGCACGATTATGGACGACACGGGGCCGGTAGCTGGTGCCTCGGTGCACGTCCGTGACCTCCTGGTCACTCCCCGTCGCTGGACCCTGTGGCGGCAGCGGCCACGGCTGATCGTGTTCTGCCTGGTGACCGAGGCCGTCGCGGTCGGGAGTACGGCGCTGGCCGCCGGGTGGGTTCATCCGAGCGGGAAAGACGTGCTGGTGATGCTGGCGCTGGCGGTGCTGGGCATCGCGCAGGCGGAGCTGGGCCGGCAGGTGGAGCGGGTCCGTCGACGGGTGAACGGCACCCCGCACATCAACATGACCTCGGTGTGGACGTTCGCCGGCGTGCTCCTGCTGCCGCCGGTGCTGGTGGCGGCCCTGGTCGCCCTGCTGTACGCCCACCTCGCGCTGCGCAGCTGGTACCGGCTGCAGCGGGTGCCGGCCTTCCGCAGCGTGATCAACGGCTCCGTGGTGGTGCTGACCTGCTACGCGGCGCGGCTGGTGCTGGAGCTGTTCGGCATGCACGGCATCGAGGGCGCTCTGGTCGACGGCTGGCTGGGCGTGGGGGCGATCGCCGGCACCGTGGCGGCGTACTTCGTGGCCAACGCGCTGCTGATCCTCGGCGCCCTGAACATGACCCACCACTCGGTCCGGGAGTTGTTCGGCGGTTGGGCCGACAACCTGGTCGAGCTGGCCACCCTCTGCCTGGGCACCCTGACCGCCCTGGCCATGGCCACGCAGCCGTTGCTGGTGGTCATGGTCGTGCCGCCGCTACTCGTGCTGCATCGCGGCGTGCTGGTCAAGCAACTGGAGGTCGCCGCCACCAAGGACGAGAAGACCGGCCTGTTCAACACCCTGGGCTGGCACAACCTGGCCACCAGCGAGCTGGCCCGGGCCGGCCGGACGAACGAGACCACCGGTGTGCTGATGGTCGACCTGGACCACTTCAAGCAGGTCAACGACACCTACGGGCACCTGGCCGGCGACCTGGCCCTGAAGGCCGTCGCCGACACCATCACCGCCCAGGTCCGCTCGTACGACTCCGTCGGCCGCTTCGGCGGCGAGGAGTTCGTGGTCCTGCTGCCCGGCGTCGGCGAGGAGCACGTCGTCGCCGTGGCCGAGCGCATCCGCCACGCCGTCAGCCAGCTCGCCGTCCCCGTCGACTTCGCCGACGACGGCCGCACCATCGCGGACCTCTCGGTGTCCATCGGCGTCGCCATGTACCCCACCGCCGGCACCGTCGTCGACCGCCTCCTCCACGCCGCCGACACGGCCCTCTACAGCGCCAAGAACACCGGCCGCAACAAGGTCGTCAGCTTCTGACCCCCGCGAGTCCCGCTCTCCGTCACACCGAAACACGGTTTCCAGCAGAAACGCTCAGAGCAGGCCGAGCATTCGCCGCACGGCGCGGTCCACGTCGTCCATCTCCTCGGGATCCAGCCGACCCGCCATGTCACCCAGCCTCAGCTCGCGGTCGACCGCGCCCAGCTGATCCACGAGCACGCGGGTTCGTGTTCCGTCCATCTCGATCTCCGGCCGAAAGATGGCAGGGCCGGCGCTGGTCGAGGTCGGAGCGACGATCAGGGTGGAGAGGTTGATCGGTCCTTGCACGCACGCTGGTCATCCATGTCCTCGGCGACCGCCTGCATCTCCGCGCGCTCGGCCGGGTCGTTGCGCAGCCGTTCGGCGTCCGCCGCGGCCTGGACGTAGAGATGCTCGATGTACGCCTGGTGGATCAGCTCTCGCAGCACCTCGGACACCTTGCGTCCAGCGACGAGAGCACTGAGCTCATGCGCTGTGCGCTCGTCAGGCCGAAAGCTGATCATTTGCGTCATACAGCGGTTCTATGACAGTTCGGATTACCACGTCCAGGGTTGAGCCCACCAACCCGGCTCGGCTTCTAGGCGGTGCGCTCGCGGGGGGTGGCGGCGATGACGCGGCTGGCCATGACGGTGCGGTTGCGGCCCTGGCGCTTGGCCTGGAACAGGGCGCCGTCGACGGCGAGGAGGAGGTCGCTGAGCTCGGCGCCGGCGGCGGGGTAGAGGCCGGCGCCGATGGAGACGGTGAGGGCGGTGACGGTGGCGTCCCGGCCCTCGAGGTCGTGGATGTCGACGGAGAGGGCCTGGACGGCGGCCGCACGCGCTCGGCGGCGCCTGGAGCTCGTCGACGCCGACGGCGGGCACGAGGACGGCGAACTCCTCGCCGCCCCAGCGGCCGACGAGGTCGAGGGACCGGACGGAGTGGCGCACGGCCTCGGCGACGGCGGTCAGGACCTGGTCGCCGGCGAGGTGGCCGTAGCAGTCGTTGACCTCCTTGAAGTGGTCGAGGTCGATCATCAGCACGCCGACGGTCCGGGCCAGCCGGCGCGCCCGGTCGAGCTGGTCGGCGGCGCGGTCGGACCACCAGGCGGCGTCGACGAGCCCGGTCTTGGAGTCGGTGTGCGCGGCGATCCGGAACTGCGGCAGCAGCAGGCCCATGTGCAACGCGAGCACGGTGACCAGCAGGATCGGCATGGACCACGGCCGGTCGACGGTGAACACGCCGACCGCGTAGCCGAGGCCGACGCTGGCGGCGATGATCAGCTGGTCGGAGGCGTGCCCGAGGGCCTTGCGGGCGGGCTGCTCGGGGTTGGAGGCGACGATGGCGCCGACCACGAGCGCGTAGTTGACCATCCGGTACGCCAGCCCCGCGACGATGACGGCGACCGCGCCGAGCGGGCCGTCGAGCTGGGCGGCGTACGGCGCTCCGCCACCGGGGAAGAAGGCGGCGAAGGCCAGCTGCCCGGCGCCCACGGCGAGCACGACGGTGGCGGCGGAGAAGACCTTCCGGTACGCGATCGCCTGGCCGCGGAACACCCGGAACCACTCGTGGGTGAACGACAACACGATCAACAACGCCAGCAGCGGCAGCGGCAACAACAGGACGCCGGCGAAATACCAGACGCTCTGCATATGCGTGTACGGGCTGCCCTCGGCGGAGACTTCGCGAATACGTTCGATTCCCTGGGCGGCCTCGAGGTGAATCACCGACGCGCCCAGCAGCAGGCCGAACCAAAGCCAGGACGAGGACGTAATCGGGGTCAGTGCGCCCGTCGTGACCAGCATGAGTACGGTCGCCAGCTCCACCATGAGGACGTACGCGAGTAGTCCACGTGGGAGGGACCATAGACGCCAGCGGCGTGGGTCGACCCGATTCACGACGCGGCACCCCCGTCCCGGAAAACAGTCACTGTAATCAGGGATCGACACAGTGTCGTGCTCCGCTCGGGGGAAACGAAAATCACGTTCCACCCCCACACGGAGGCAGATCATGATCAAGCGCAGCGAATCCCCCCGCACCGGCCGCCCCTCCGAGTGGCGCGGCGTCGGCCGTCCCAGCGAATGGCGCTGACGGCTTAACCGGGGGCGGGCGTCGGCCGTGTCGACGGCACGGCCGACGCGCCCCCAGCCGCACGCCACAGCAGGCCGACGCCGACGGCCGCCACCACCCCGACCACGCCGGCCAGCGCGACCGTGCCGTGCGGGGTGAGCGCCTCGGCGATGACGCCGGCCAGCCCGACGCCGACTCCCTGGGACACCTTCAACGCCGTCACGGCCAGCCCGAACGCCTGCCCACGCCGGTCGTCCGGCACGCTGCGCATGAAGGTGGTGCTCGCGGTGACCTGGTAGCCGCTGGCGAAGCCGCTGAGCACGAACATCAGCACCACGATCGGCGCCGACGGATCGAACACACACACCACCAGCGGCACGCACGAACCCGCCGTGAGCAGCGGCAACAGCCGCAGCTGAGTCGGCACGGCCAGTCGCGTCAGCACGAGCATGCCGGCGACCGCACCCGCGGCGAAGCCCGCGAACAACAGGCCGACCAGGGTCGGGCCGCCGCCCAGCTCCGTCGCGTACGGGGCGGCGAGCGCCTCCCCCGCGATGTAGATGCCGGAGATGCAGGCGAACGCGATCAGCGCGCGCAGCCGGGGCGTCGTCGCCACCAGCCGGGCGCCCTCGACCAGGTCGCTCCCCCAGCCCCGCTTCACGAGCTCACCGGTCTTGGCCGACGCCTCGCGGCGGCGAATCCCCAGCAGCACAAACGCCGCGGAGGCGGCAAAGGTGGCGGCATCCGCAACCAAGACGCCACTCGTACCGATGGCGACGATCAGCGCCCCGCCGCCGGCGAAGCCCGCGACCTGCGCGGCCTGGCCGGCCGAGGACAGACCGGCCTGACCGGCCGGGTACTCGTCGTCGCCCAGGATCTGCGGCAGCAGCGCGCCCCGGGCCGCGTTCGCCGGAGCCCCGGCCAGCTGCACCACGACCAGCAGCACCGCGATCACGACGAACGACGTGCCCGGCAGCGCCATCACGGCCACCAACACCGCCCGCAGCACGTCGGCGGTGATCATCACGGTCCGCCGGGGATGCCGGTCGGCGATGCCCGCCAGCAGCGGCCCGCCGACCAGGTCGGGCAGGAACGTCAGCGCGTAGGTCAACGCCGTCAGCGCCGGCGACCGCGTGCGCTCGAAGATCAGCACCGACAGCGCCACCCGCGCGAACTGGTCGCCGGCCGTGGAGACCGTGTACGCGGACAGCAGCGCGCGGTACTCGCGGCTCGCGAACACGCCCATGCGCCCACCCCCGGTGACCCACCGCATCAGGAACGTGACGCAAGGTACACCGCCCGGCCCCGCTGACGCCCCCGCCGAACGGCGCAGATCCGATCGCATGAATTCCGCCCGGCCGGGATGGATCCGCCGACCCCGGTGGTTGCCGTGGGTATGAGTGACTTCAACACCCAGGTCATCGAGGAGTTCCGGGCCAACTCCGGCAAGGTCGGCGGGCCGTTCGAGGGCGCGAACGTCGTCCTGATGACCGTCGTCGGCGCCAAGAGCGGCGCGGAGCGCACGACGCCGGTGGTGTACTTCCAGGACGGCGAGCGGATCTACGTGATCGCGTCGGCCGGCGGCTCGACCAAGCACCCGGCGTGGTACCACAACCTGGTCGCCCACCCCGAGCTGACCGTGGAGGTCGGCACCGACAAGTACCAGGCCCGCGCGGTGCCCGTTGCCGACGACGGCGAGCGGGACCGGCTCTACGCCAACGCCGTCGCCCAGATGCCGGGCTTCGGCGAGTACGAGAAGACGGCCAACCGCCGCATCCCCGTCCTGCACCTGGACCGCGTCTGAGGAGCTAGGCGTCGTCCCGGTCGAAGCGCAGCCGCCCTTCGATCACGTCCTCGGCCACGTCGGCGAGGCCGCGCCCGGTGAAAAAGGCGTGGCCTCGCAAGCGAAGGAACGCCTCGCTCAGCCCGCTGCGCAGCTGCACGGAGATGACGCCGGTCGCCTGGTGCACCACGTCCCAGCGATTGCCGAAACCGCCGGCGAACAGGCCCACCTCCCGCGCGCTCGGCTCGTCGTCGATGTGCTCCAGGAGTAAGGCCATGGCGGCGTCCGAGTACAGCAGCGCGTCCCGGTACTCGACGGTGGTCAGATCCCCCGACATGGCGCGGTAGACCTCCAGCACGCCCACGGCGATCGAGCCCATCTGCAGCGGAAAAGCGAACACCGCTCGCACACCGGCCTCCACGGCCGCCTGCGCGAAGGTCGGCCAGCGCGACGGTTCGGTCAGGTCGACGGCCAACATCGGACGTTCCTCGGCCAGGGCGTCCACCGCGGGCCCTTCGCCCAGCGTCACCTGGAGTTCCGCGATCTGCTCGGCGGCGAGATCGGTGGCGTACACCGGTTCGCCCTGCCCCAGGTCCGACACCACGTACTGCACGACGCCGACCGCGCGCATCCGCTCGGCGCAGGCAATGCACACGTGCCGAACGGCGACGGGAACCCCCTCGTCCTGCGCCGCCTTGTCGATGGACGCGGTGACCTCTCGCGCCCGGCCGTCCTCCACACGCCACCGTCCCCGGCCTTCGGGCCCCCTGTGCAGCCATACCACGTGGTGTACCAGGCCGGGAGGGCATTTCGACCTCGGTCGATGCCACGGTAACAGCGGCCACTACGAAGTCCGTGTGAGCGTGGGTATCGTCGAAACGCGTCGAGTCCCCGCGCGCTGGGTAACCCCTGTTCGGCGGAAGGGGACACGATGGTAACCGGCGACCACACCACCATCAGGACGGTGCTGGCTCGCGCCTGCGCCACGGTCGGTCTCGACGACACCGGGGCGCGGGTGGTGCGGTGCGTCAACAATGCCGTGTACCGCCTGGAACGCCATCCCATCATCGTGCGGATCACGCTCACGCCCGGCCTGCGCCGCCGCGCCCTGGCCGCCGTCGAGGCCGCACGGTTGCTGGACCGACATCGGGTGCCGGCCGTGCAGCCGGCCCAGGGCGTGACCCAGGTTGTGCACATCGAGGAGCACGTGGTGACTTTTTGGCTGCGGGCGGTCGATACCGGTCGCACGCCAACCATTTCCGAGCTGGCGCGGCTGTTGCGCCGGCTGCACCGCGTGCCGGCCGCCGGGGCCGGGCTGCCGCACTGGGATCCCATCACCGATCTGCGGACCCGCATCCACGACGCCCGCATGCGCGGCTGGCCCGTCGCCGACCTGGATCTGTTGGCCCGCCGGTGCGACGCCGTCGAGGAGGCGCTGTCGACCGTGCGCTACGAGCTGCCCGAGAGCGTCATCCACGGCGACGCCCAGATCGGCAACCTCATCGCGACGCCCGGCGGCGCCATCTGGTGCGACCTCGACACCACCTGCGTCGGCCCCCGCGAGTGGGATCTGGTGCCAGTGGCCGTGCGGCACCTCCGCTTCCGGCCCGGGATCAATCAGCGCAGCAGCACCGACCAGCAGCGGCAACTGGCCGACGCCTACGGCTTCGACGTCACCCGCTGGCCGGGATTCCCCGTGCTGCGCGAACTCCGTGAGCTGAAGCTGGCCGCCGTCGGCATGCCCATCGCCCGCGACATCCAGACCCGCAGGGAACTCCGCCGCCGCCTCCACTCCATCCGCACCGGCGACACAACAACGCAGTGGACCCCGTACCGGTGAACCCCAATGCGGGGAAGGACGCCATGATGCGAACATTCGAAGTGTCCGCATAAGCCAGGGGGATTTAGCGGGCTGCGAACCTTGTGGGGCGGTCGATCCACGGGGTTTCGGCGGGGCGGGGCTCGGCGGCGCCGGACAGGACCGCGTGGGCAGCCAGGACGCCGGAGACCGAGGCGCCGTTGACGATCTCGCCGGCCAGGGCCATGCGGACGGCCTCGGAGAGCGGGAACTTCTTCGACACCAGGTCGGTTTCCTCGTCGCCGTCGGGGATTTCGCGCCCCACCGAGGAAAGATCCCGCGCCAGGAACACCCGCACGACCTCGTCGGTGAAGCCCGGCGAAGCGGCGACGTCCACCAGCGTCACCCAGGAACCGGCGGCCAGGCCGGTCTCCTCGGCCAACTCACGCTGAGCGGCGATGACCGGCTCCTCGCCGACGACGTCCAGCAGACCGGCCGGCAGCTCCCAGATCCGACGCCCCAACGGGTGCCGGTACTGGTGGATCAGCGTCACCTGGCCGTCGTCGTCCAACGCCAGCACAGCCACCGCGCCGAGGTGCTCGACAACCTCACGCGTCGCGACACCCCCTCCGGGCATCACCACGGAGTCGGCCCGCAGCGCGATGACCCGACCCTGGTAGATGTCCTTGGAGGAGGCGACTTCGAAGACGTGGGTCTGCTCGGAAGAACTCACGCGTTCACCTCGGCCAGCTCGACGGGCAGCCGCTCGGCGGCGACGTAGTCCAGCGCCGCGCGGATGAACGCGGCGAACAGCGGATGCGGCCGGGTGGGCCGGGACTTCAGCTCGGGGTGGGCCTGGGTGCCGACGAAGAACGGGTGCGCCTTGGCCGGCAGCTCCACGAACTCCACCAGCCGCCCGTCCGGCGAGGTGCCGGAGAACACCAGGCCGGCCTTGCTCAACCGATCCCGGTAGGCGTTGTTCACCTCGTAGCGGTGCCGGTGCCGCTCGGACACCTCGGTCGCCCCGTACGCCTTGGCCGCCTGCGAACCGGCCAGCAGCTTGGCCGGGTACGCGCCCAGCCGCATGGTGCCGCCCATGTCCCGCTCGCCGGCGACGACGTCGGTCTGGTCGGCCATGGTGGAGATGACCGGGTTCTTGGTGGGCTCGCCGAACTCGTCGGAGTTGGCGTCGGCGATGCCGGCCAGGCCCCGTGCGGCGTCGATCACCATGCACTGCAACCCGAGGCACAGGCCCAGGGTCGGGATGCCGCGGGTGCGGGCGTAGCGGATGGCGCCGATCTTGCCCTCGATGCCCCGCACGCCGAAGCCGCCCGGCACCAGCACACCGTCCACACCGGACAGCGCGTGGGCCGCGCCGGCCTCGGTCTCGCACTCGTCGGACGGGACCCAGCGGATCTCGACCTTGGCCCGGTGGGCGAAGCCGCCGGCCCGCAGCGCCTCGGTCACCGACAGGTACGCGTCGGGCAGGTCGACGTACTTGCCCACCAACGCGATCCGGGCGGTCTCGCTCGGGTTGTGCACCCGCTCCAGCAGGTCGCCCCACACCGTCCACGACACGTCACGGAACGGCAGGTCCAGCCGGCGCACCACGTAGGCGTCGAGGCCCTCGGCGTGCAGCACCTTGGGGATGTCGTAGATCGACGGCGCGTCCGGCGCGGCCACCACGGCGTCCACGTCGACGTCGCACATGAGCGCGATCTTGCGCTTGAGGCCGTCGGGGATCTCGCGGTCGGCCCGGCACACGATGGCGTCGGGCTGGATGCCGATGTTGCGCAGCGCGGCCACCGAGTGCTGGGTGGGCTTGGTCTTCAGCTCGCCCGACGGCGCCAGGTAGGGCACCAGCGACACGTGCAGGAAGAAGCAGTTGTCCCGGCCGACGTCGTGCCGGACCTGCCGGGCCGCCTCCAGGAAGGGCAGCGACTCGATGTCGCCGACGGTGCCGCCGACCTCGGTGATCACCACGTCCGGCGCGCTGCCGGACTCGTCGGGCTCGGCCATGGCCCGGATCCGCGACTTGATCTCGTCGGTGATGTGCGGGATGACCTGCACGGTGTCGCCGAGGTACTCGCCGCGGCGCTCCTTGGCGATGACCGCCGAGTACACCTGGCCGGTGGTGACGTTGGCCGACCCGGACAGGTCACGGTCCAGGAAGCGCTCGTAGTGGCCGATGTCCAGGTCGGTCTCGGCGCCGTCCTCGGTGACGAACACCTCGCCGTGCTGGAACGGGTTCATCGTGCCGGGGTCGACGTTGAGATAGGGGTCCAGCTTCTGCATGGTGACCCGCAGGCCACGCGCGGTGAGCAGCTGGCCGAGGCTGGAGGCGGTGAGCCCCTTGCCCAGCGAGGAGGCCACGCCTCCCGTCACGAAGACGTGCTTGGTCATGCGTGCCTGTGACAAGAGGGCTCCCGTGGTGACTGGTCCTTATGTAGGCGATCGGCTGGGCCGACCGGCCTGTCCACGGGATTTCACAGTAGCAGCTCACCCGGTCCGTGACTCATCCAGTCTGCGCTGTCGGCGCCGGAGCCTGCGCGTTGCCGGCCGTCCCGTAGCTGCCGGCCTTGCCGGCGGCGGCGTCACGCAGCGCGAGCACCGTCACCACCTGTCCCGCCGCGTTGTCGACGTCGTCCACGGTGGACAGCACCGAGGTCGTGGCCCCGTCGGCCCGCACGACGGCCAGCGGCCCGAAGTTGTCCGCCGACCCGGTGCGCCCGGCCAGCACGGTGCCGGCGCCGGACCGCTGCACCTGTATGGCGAAGCGGGCGATGACGGCCGCCCGGTCCGCGGCGGCGTTGCCCGACACGGCCCCGCGTCAGCACCAGCGCCAGCTGCGCCGCGTGCAGGCCCTGCCCCTGGCGCACGTAGCCGCCGCTGGACAGGACGGTCAGGGCCGCCCGCCGTCTCGTCGGGGGGACGCCTGCGGCTTGCCGCTCTTGTCGAGCAGCAGCAGCGGCCCGATCAGGCCGCCGGCCAGCGTGCCCGGGTCGGCCGCCGTCGGCAGCTGCACGCCCGCCGGCAGCAGCCGGGTCACGAGCGAGCGCAGCTGGTCGGACTTGGTCGGGTCGGTGAACGCGTCGGTGAGCTGGAGCTCGCCCGTGACGGTCGCGCCGGCCGCCCGCAGTAGGGCGGCGACGCCGTCGCGGTCCGTGGTCTTGGCGTCCGCGGTCGTGACCAGCACGACCGACTTGCCGTCCAACGCGCCCCGCACGGCCAGCGGACCGGTGGCCAGCGCGTACCGGTCGGCGTCGGTGAGCCGGCCGCTCAGGTCGGTCTGCGTGGCCTGGAGGTCGGACACCTGCTTGCTGAGATTGGCCCGGTCGCCGGCGAGGCCGCCGAGCACCCGGTTGCTCAGCGACGTGGAGCCGAGCACGACGCCGACGGCGAGCGCGAGGAACACCGCGGCGATGGAGATGACGTGATTGCGCAACGAGATCACTGGAAGAGGCCCCCAAGCCAGCTGACGAAGTTCTGCCACGCGCCGGTCAGCAGCGCCGGATAGACGCTGCCGACGTCGGACACGAGCAGCGCGACCGCGACCACCGCGGCCACGGCGAGCACCAGCAGCAGCACGGTGCCCGCGGACACCCGGGAGCGGTGCAGCTCGGCGACCGCGTGCGAGTCGACCAGTTTGCTGCCCAGCTTCAGCCGGGTGAGGAAGGTGGACGGGATGGAGCCGCCGGTGCCGCGGTCCAGGAACTCCCGCAAGGTCGCCTGGAAGCCGACGGTGACCACCAGGCTGGCGCCGTGCGCCTCGGCCAGCAGCAGCGCCAGGTCCTCGGCGTTGCAGGACGCGGGGAAGGTCACCGCGCCGATGCCCAGGTCCTGGATCCGCTCCAGGCCCTGCGCGTGCCCGTCGGGCTGCGCCGGCAGCACCACCTCGGTGGCCGCGCGCAGCGCCTCGGTGCTGATGCCGTCCGGGTCGCCGACGATGACGTCCGGCGTGAGGTGGGCGTCCAGCAGGGTGTCCGCGCCGGCGTCGACGCCGATCAGCACCGGCCGGAACTCCTTGATGTAGCGGCGCAACCGCCGCAGGTCCTCGACGTGGCCGAAACCGGGGGCGACCACCAGCACCTGCTTGGCGCGCATCGGCACGTACAGCTCGGGCACGCCGTGGCCGTCCAGCACCAGGCCGCGTTCCCGGCGCAGGAACTCGATCGTGTTGGCGGAGAACGCCTCCAGCTGCGCCGACATGCCGGCCTTGGCCTCGATCAGCTGGTCGGCAACCGATTCCGGGGTCTGCTCGACGCCGCGGGCCAGCTCGCGCTCGTTGTGGAAGACGACGCCCTCGTGCAGGCGCAGCTTGGTGCCGTCCTTGATCGAGCTCAGCACGCCGGAGCCGACGTCGTCGACGAGCGGGATGCCGGCGTGCAGCAGCGCTTCGGGGCCGAGGTTGGGGAACCGCCCGGAGATCGAGGGCGAGGTGTTGACCACGCCGACCACCTCGGCGGCGATGAGCGCCTCCGCGGTGCGGCGGTCGAGGTCGAGCGCGTCGAGCACGGCGATGTCGCCGGGCCCGATCCTGCGCAGCAGGTCGTCGGTGCGTCGGTCCACCCTGGCGACACCGGTGACGCCTGGCAGCACTTCCTGTGTCCGCGACAGCAGTCCGGTGAGCTTCATGTCCTCGATGGTCACTCAGCCCAACGGGTTGGCCCGTTCGCCACGCCGCACTGGTGCCGGCAGGTCAACCGGTACGAGTGACGTTTTACCGCCGACCGCACGTCAGTTGCACGCACAGCAACGGACACCGCCTGACAGAACCGGCACCGGGAGAACACTCACATTCGGCCAGGGCGGCGGCCAGCCACATTGGACTTTATGGCCGTTTCATGATCACTCTTTCCAGCGGTACCAGAGTGGACGGTCGGCGATAGCGTCTGTGGTGTGGTCATCGGGACGCCGTTCGTGGGTCGTCGGCACGAACTGGATCTGTTGCGGGGCAAGCTGTTCGCCCCCGGCCTTGGCGTCGCGCGATTCGTCGGGGTCACCGGCGAGCCCGGCATGGGCAAGACCCGGCTGCTCGCGGAGTTCGCCGCCGCGGCCCGCGACGCCGGCGTGGCGGTCGTGTCCGGACGGGCCGGCGAGTTCGAGCGCCACGTCCCTTTCGGCGTACTTTCGGGCGACACTTTGTCCACCGTGGACATCCACGGGGCGATCGATGTCGAGCGCTACCAACTGCACCGTGCAATTCGCACTCGGCTGGTCGAACTGGCCGCCCCGGCCGGCCTGGTGCTGCTGCTCGACGACGTGCACTGGGCCGACGACGCCTCCCTGGAGCTGCTCGACCACCTGGTCCGGCATCCGCCGCGGGCCCGCGTGGTGATCGTCGCGGCGTACCGCCCGCGGCAGGCGCCGCCGCGGCTGTCGGCCGCACTTTCCGACGGTGTCGAGGAGATCGAGCTGGGGGCGCTCACCTTCGACGAGGCGCGGCAGCTCGTCGGCGACGATCTCGACCACACGCGCTACGACGCCGCGGCCGGCAACCCGCTGTATCTGGAAGCGCTTGCCCGTCACCCGGACGCGGAAGGTCCGGCCGCCCTGGCCGCGGAACTGGCCACGCTCAGCCACATCGACCTTCAGGTGGCGCGGGCCGTCGCGGTCGTGGCCGACGTCGCCGAGCCCGTCCTCGTCGCCGCGGCCGCCGATCTTCCCTTGACGGAAACGCTTGCGGCACTGGATCGATTGACCGAGCGCGATCTTCTTCGTCCACTGGGGACCTCGGGCGGCGTGCGCTACCGGCACCCCCTGCTGCGAAGCGTGGTATACCAAGGAATCGGCAGCGGTTGGCGGTTCGCCGCCCACGCCCGAACGGCCGCCGCGCTGGCCGCGAGCAAGGCCCCGGTCACCGTGCAGGCCCACCACGTGGAGCAGTCCGCTGTCCACGGCGACAAAGCCGCCATCGACGTGCTTGTAGATGCAGCCGTCGCATATATGAACACTGCTCCGACTACGGCGGCGCACTGGCTGCGCGCGGCGCTGCGGCTGCTGCCGGCCGATCCGTCCGAGGAGCAGATGCGGCTGGCGCTGCTGGGAATGCTGGCCAAGGCCCTCGGCGTCACCGGCGAGTTCAAGCGCAGCCGCGAGGTGCTGCACGAGGTGTTGGCGCTCATGCCGGCCGAGCCCGCCGTGCCGCGGGCCCAGGTCGTCGGCTTCTGCGCGCAGATCGAGCGGCTGCTCGGCCGACACGCGGAGGCGCAAGCGTTGGTACTCGGTGAGCTGAATGGACTGTCCGATCCGGACAGCGCGGCCGCCGCGGTGCTGAAACTGGAGTTGGCGTCCGGCGGCCTGGTCGCCGGCAACTTCACCGACGTCCGGGACTGGGCGCGGGAGGCGCTGGCCACCGCGCGCCGGGTCGGCGACGCCCCGCTGCTGGCCGCGACCATCGGCGGCTGCGTGCAGCACGCGTACATCAAGGGCCTCGTGGACGACGAGGTGCTCGCCCTGCTGGACGAGTCGACCTCGATGGTGGACTCGTTGCTGGACAACGATCTCGCCCGCCACCTGGAGGCCGTGGTCTTCCTCGGCTGGAACGAGCTCGTCTACGAGCGGCTCGACGGCGCCCTGCGGCACCTGGCCCGCGGCCTGGACCTCGCGCGGACCACCGGCCAGAACCACCTCGTGACGTATCTGCGCATCGGCCAGGGCACCACGTACGGTCTGCTCGGCCAGCTGCACGAGGCCGCCGCGTGCTTCGAGGACGCCGCCGAGGCCGCGGTGCTGACCCGCAGCGACGAGCTCCGCACCATGGCCTTGGCCCAGCAGTCCTGGATTGTCACCTGGTTGGGTGACATCGACGAGGGCGTGCGGCTCGGCGAGGAGGCCGTGCGGCTGGCCGGGCCGGTGCGCGACTGGTTCTCCGGGGTGGCGCACGGGATGCTGGCCCAGGCCCGGATGTACGCCGGCGACGCGGTCGGGGCCGTTGAGCTGCTCCGGCGGGCCGGCGGCGACGACGAGCTGTCCGGCTTCGAACCTGTCACCCGTGTGAGTTACCTGGAGCTGTTGGCCGCCGCCGAGGCCGAGTGCCGACGTCCCGAGGACGCCCTGGCCTGCGCCGACCGTGCGCATGCGGTCGCCGAGTCCGTCGGCCGGCAGCACCCGCTGGCTTTCGCCCAGTTGGCTTTTTGCCCACGCGCTGCGTTCCGCGTCGCCGGCCGAGGCCGCCGAGCACGCCATCGCCGCGGCCGAGAGATTCGCTCGCATGGGTGACCGTGTCGACTCCGGCCGCGCCCGGCTCGTCGCGGCCGGCGCCTTGGCCGCCGCCGGCCGGGCCAAGGCCGCCCGGGCCGAGGGCGAGCTGGCCGATGCCCTGTTCCGCGCCTGCGGCGCCGCACTGTTCTCACGCATGGCCGGCCGACTGGAGCCGGCCGTGCAGGTCCTGCTGACGCCTCGTGAGCTCACCGTGCTCGCGTTGGCCGCCGAGTCGCTCACCGCCGAGGCCATCGCCCGGCGGCTGGGCATCGCGACCGGGACCGTCCAGAAACACCTGGAGAACGCCTACCGGAAGCTCGGCACCGGCGACCGGCTCACCAGCGTTCTCCGCGCACAGGCTTTGGGGCTGCTACCGCGTGCTTGGACCCAGAACGGTTGACATTGCCGTCACGTCAACTTCTACCGTGGTTATCACACCGAACGAGATCAGGAGGGCAGCGGTGGAGTGGTCGATCCAGGACATCGCCCGCTCGGCCGGCACCACCAGCCGGACCCTGCGCCACTACGGCGAGATCGGGTTGCTACAGCCCAGTCGCGTCGGCAGCAACGGCTACCGCTACTACGACCAGGACGCCCTGGTCCGGTTGCAGCGGATCCTGCTCCTGCGGGAGCTGGGGTTGGGGCTGCCCGCCATCAGCGAGGTGCTGGCCGGCCAGCGGGACACCGCCGCCGCGCTGCGCACCCATCTCGACCTGCTGGAGCAGGAGCGGCAGCGGATCACCCGCCAGATCGCTTCGGTGCGGACCACGTTGGAGAAGACGGAAGGGGGCCAGCAGCTGATGGCCGAAGAGGTGTTCGACGGGTTCGACCACACCCAGTACAAGGAGGAGGTGATCGAGCGCTGGGGCAAGGAGGCCTACGACAAGGGAGACCAGTGGTGGACCTCCCTGTCCGAGGAGGAGAAGACGGCCCACCAGCAGCGGCAGCTCGACATCGCCGCCGACTTCGGCCGCGCCCGCCAGGCCGGCCTGGCCGCCGACAGCGACGTCGTGCAGGCCGTCACCCGACGCCTGCACGAGTGGATCGCCACCGCCGCCACCGTCACCAAGCCGTACTTCATCGGCCTGGGTGAGATGTACGTGGCCGACCCCCGCTTCACCCAGAACTACGACCGCCACGCCCCCGGCACCGCCGAACTGGTCCGCGACGCCATGAAGATCTACGCGGAGCGGAACCTGTAGTCGACCGGTCCGGGTCGACAAGCCCGGCGGCCTCGGCGGGGCAAGTCCGCCGCGCGAGCCCGCCGGTTTCGACCATGGTCAAGACCGTCCACTCCGGCCGGCGGCTTCGGCCCGCCCGTTGCCAGGTGTGGGGTTGGAGGCTCTTGCCCACCCGTTCCCTCGGTCGGCCCCGCACACCGTCGGCGGCGCACCCGGTGAGCTTCATTTGTTACGGGATGGGGGAAGTCGCCGACCAACGGGGACAAGCCTGAGCTGCCGGGACAAGCCTTCGTCAACACGCCGGCGGTGTGCTTGAAACCGTATTTCGGTGTGCCGGAGAGCGTGACTCGCGGGGGTGTCACCGGCACCCATTCCCTACGGCCCTTGAGCTGGGAGCGCTCTCGGGTGTGCAGTGCGTGATCGTGACGAGGACGGGACCGGCGCTGGCGGCGCTGGCAGTGAGCGCGTTTGCCATTGGCACCACGGAGTTCGTGATCGCGGGGCTGTTGCCGGAGCTGGCCGGGGACCTGGGGGTGAGCATTCCCGGGGCGGGGCTGCTGGTGTCGGGCTACGCGCTGGGCGTGGTGGTCGGGGCGCCGGTGGTGACGCTGGCGGTGCGGAAGTGGCCGAAGAAGACGGCGCTGCTGGCGCTGCTGGTGTTGTTCGTGGCCGGCAACGTGACCTCCGCGCTGGCGCAGGGGTTCGGCGTGATGCTGGCGGGTCGGGTGCTGGCGGCGCTGTGCCACGGGGCGTTCCTGGGCGTGGGATCGCTGGCCGCGGCGGACATGGTGGGGGAAGCGAAGCGGGCCCGGGCCATCGCGGGCATGTTCACCGGGCTGACACTGTCCACAGTGGTCGGTGTGCCGATGGGCACGTTCATCGGCCAGCACTGGGGATGGCGCGTGACGTTCGCGGCGGTGGCGGCGCTCGGAGTCGTGGGCATGGCGGGGATCGCGGCGCTGGTGCCGCCGCTGCCGTCGCGGCCGTCGAGTGAGGACACGGGGGTGTTCAGGCGGCCGCAGCTGTGGCTGGCGTTGGGCATGACGGCGCTGGGATTCGGGGCGGTGTACGCGCCCTACACGTTCATCGCGCCGATCATGACCGACCTGGCCGGTTACGCTCCGGGCGACCTGTCCTGGCTGCTGGTCGTGTTCGGGGTGGGGTTGGTGCTGGGCAACTGGCTCGGCGCGCGGGCGGCGGACTGGCGGCTGATGACCACGATCATCGTGCTGCTGACGGCGTTGACGGTGCTGTTGCTGGTGTTCGCGGCCTGGCCGTCGGCGGTGACGCTGTTCGCCCTCGGCGTGGTGGCCTTCGCGACGGTGCCGGCGTTCACCAGCCGCGTGTTCGTCACGGGCGGCGGCACCACGCTGGCGTCCTCGGCGGCGGTGGCGGCGTTCAACCTCGGCAACGCCTCGGGCGCCTACCTCGCGGGCCTCGCGGCGACCGCCGACGGCTACCAGGTGACGAGCTGGGTGGGCGCGGCGATGGCGCTGGGCGGCCTAGGCGTCGCGGTGGTGTCCGCTGCTCTCCCGAACCGTCAGGCTGACCGGGACCGTGACCCGGCGGCCCTCGCGGGCTAGCACCATCCGCGCGGCCAGGCCGGCATTGTCCTCGACGGTCTGGCGCACGGAGGTCAGCCCGGACGACGAAGCGACGATCCCGTCGTCGAACCCGACGATCGCGACGTCGTCGGGGACGCGCCGACCGGTGGCGGACAGGGCCTGCCGCGCGCCCGCGGCGGTCATGTCGCAGCAGGCGAAGATGCCGTCGATGTCGGGATGCCCGGCCATCAGCTCACGGGTCCGGCGCTCGGCGGTGGCGAAGGTGAAGTCACCCCGGACCAGGACCGGCTCCAGCCCCGCCTCCCGGATGACACGAAGTCCGCCTTCGCGGCGCTGCACGGCACAAGGATTGCTTTCGGGGCCGTCGATCACCGCGATGCGCCGCCGCCCGGCGCGGTAGAGGTGGTCGACCGCCAGCCGGCCGCCCTCGGCGTTGTCCGGCTCGATGGACGACACCCGCGGCGCGGAGCGGCCCATCGACACGACCCACCCGTAGCCGCGGCGAAGCCGCTGGGCCGACTCGGGCGGGACGTTGATCAGGACCGCGCCGAAGCCGGTGCCGGCCCAGGAGCCCACGATCGTCGGCAGCACGTGGATCTGGAGGCGGATGTCGTTTCCGGCCAACGCTTTCACCGTGCCGGCGAGCACTCGGGCGTAGTGCGGGTTGGCGCTCAGGGCGTCGGGATCGTCGTCGAGGATGATCAGGTCGAGGGTGTCGGCGCGGCCGGAGGCCAAGGCCCGGGCGGCCAGATGCGGGCGGTAGCCGAGCTCGACGACGGCCTCCTGCACCAGCCGCCGATGCGACGGCGCGACCCCGGGCTGACGGTTGATGACGCGGGAGACGGTGGACCGGGAAACCCCGGCCAGCCGGGCGACGTCCTCCAGGGTGGGGCGGCCCACGATCAGGCCTTGTGGCCGTAGAGGTCACGAAGCAGGGCGGCCTCGGCGCCGTGGTGGATCAGCTCGTCGAGGATGTGCAGCACGAAAGAGCGCCGGG
>NZ_KK037166.1:8424867-8433751 GCF_000568255.1 Kutzneria sp. 744 | reverse complement strand
GCGCGAACCGATGGGCTGCGCCAAGGATGGGAGGCCAGCGCGGGACATTTTCGGCACCACGCCGACCGATGGAAGCGCCGGAGGATGCGAGGCCCCGCCGGCGCCTGGACCGTCGCCGGATTTCGGCCGCCGCCACCCGACGCGCCCCACCGCCCGAGCCGATGCGGCGGGCGAAATCCGGCCAGGGAAGGCACCGGCCCCGAAGGGGCCGAGCCCCGCGCGGAACGCGCGTCATGGGCACAGCGTCCATCAAGCCGCCTACGCGGTTGCGGAGCCGCTCCCACGCGAAATCGGACAGCGGTTTCGACGGTCCCCATCGTGCTCCCCCTAGGACTTCTAGGACTTGGCGGCCTTCTTCCGGGTCCTGCGCACCGGCTCGTCTGCCTTCTTGTCGGAACGGGCGTCGAGCAGCTCCTCGGCGTGGGCCCGGCCGGTGTAGGTGAAGTCGAGGCCGGCGAGCATGCGGGCCAGCTCGACGACCCGCTCGGACTCGTCGAGCACCTTGACCCCGCTGCTGGTCAGACCGCCCTCGGCGACCTTGCTGACGACCATGTGCCGGTCGGCGTAGGCGGCGACCTGGGGCAGGTGGGTGACGACGATGACCTGGTGGCTGCGGGCCAACCGGGCCAGCCGCCGGCCGACCTCGACCGCGGCGCGGCCACCGACACCGGCGTCGACCTCGTCGAAAACGAGCGTGGGCACGGGATCGGCGTGGGACAGCACAACTTCCAGCGCCAACATCACACGGGACAGCTCGCCGCCGGAGGCGCCCTTGTTCACCGGCAGCGCCGGCGACCCCGGGTGCGGCATCAGTCGCAGCTCCACGTCGTCGACGCCCTCGCGGCCGGCGTGCAGCCGCTGGCCGTCGACCAGCAGTGCCACCGCGTCGTCCGGCTCGGCCAGCCGCGGCAGCACCGCCACCTCGACGGTGGCCTGCGCCATGGCCAGCCCAGCCAACTCCTCGGTGACGGCCTTGCCCAGGTCCGCGGCGGCGGCGGCCCGCTCGGCGCTGACCTCCTTGGCCGCCGAGGCCAGCTGCCCGGCCAGCTCGTCCTTGCGACGGGCCAGCTCGGCCAATGCCTCCTCGGAGGTGTCCAGGCCGGCCAGCCGCTCCTGCGACACCCGCGCCCACTCCAGGACGCCGTCGATGTCGGCCGCGTACTTGCGGGTCAGCTGCTTGAGCTCCTGCTGCCGGGCCAGCACCTGCTCCAGCCGCGCCGGATCGGCGTCCAACGACTCCAGGTAGCCGACCAGCTCGGTCGCCACGTCCGTGAGCAGCACGGCCGCCTCGGCCAGGCGCGGCTCCAGGTCACGCAGCTTGGGGTCCTCGGTCGAGGAGAACCGGCGCCGCGCCTCGGCGATCATGCCCAGGGCGCCGACGGCGTCGACCTCGGTGTCGGCGGCGCCGCTCAGCGAGTACTGGGCGCCGGCCGCCGCCTCGCGCAGCTGGTCGACGTCGCCCAGCCGGCGGGACTCCGCGTGCAGGTCCTCGTCCTCGCCGGGCTTCGGGTCGACGGCCGCGATCTCGGCCAGACCGTGCTTGAGCAGGTCGGCCTCGCGGGCCATCTCCCGGGACTTCTCGGTGCGCTCGACGAGCTCGGTGGTGACCTGGACCCATTCCTCACGCAGCGCGCGGTAGCGGCCCAACGGCTCGCCCACCGACTCGCCGGCGAACCGGTCCAGCACGGCCCGCTGCTCGGCGGGGAATCCACCACTGCGGCTGCCGCGTGCCGACGACGGCGTCGACCTCGGTGTCGGCGAGCGCCGCTCAGCGAGTACTGGGCGCCGGCCGCCGCCTCGCGCAGCTGGTCGACGTCGCCCAGCCGGCGGGACTCCGCGTGCAGGTCCTCGTCCTCGCCGGGGCTTCGGGTCGACGGCCGCGATCTCGGCCAGACCGTGCTTGAGCAGGTCGGCCTCGCGGGCCATCTCCCGGGACTTCTCGGTGCGCTCGACGAGCTCGGTGGTGACCTGGACCCATTCCTCACGCAGCGCGCGGTAGCGGCCCAACGGCTCGCCCACCGACTCGCCGGCGAACCGGTCCAGCACGGCCCGCTGCTCGGCGGGGCGGGTCAGCCGCAGCTGGTCGTTCTGCCCGTGCACGGCGATCAGCTGCTCGGACAGCTCCGAGAGCACCCCGACCGGCACGGACCGGCCGCCCAGGTGCGCGCGGGATCGGCCGTCGGTGCTGACGGTGCGCACGGCGATCAGGCTGCCGTCCTCGTCCGGGTCCGCGCCCGCGTTGGCCGCGACCTCCGCCGCCGGGGTGCCCGGTGGCGTGTGGAAGCGACCCTCGACGACGGCGCGATCCACCCCGGTGCGCACACGCGAGGCCTCGGCCCGCCCCCCGCTCAGCAGGTGCAGGCCCGTGACCACCATCGTCTTGCCGGCGCCGGTCTCGCCCGTGACCACCGTCAAACCCCGGTGGAGTTCGATGCTGGCCTCTTCTATCACGCCCAGACCCTGGATACGCATCTCGATCAGCACAGGTCGAACACTAGTGCCAACCCCTGACGTTCCACGACCGGGGCGGGCCAAACCGGTCAGCGCTGCCAGCCCGAACGGGCTGGTCAGTCGAGAACCGGGCCGCGCCATCCCTGCACCGGCAGCGCGAACTTGGTGACGAGGCGGTCCGAGAACGGGTCCTGCTTGAGCCGCACGAGCTTGACCGGCGTGCTGGAGTGGGCCACCTCCACGCGGGTGCCGGCGGGCAGCTCGACCAGCCGTCGGCCGTCGCAGCACAGCACCGCGGGGTGCCCGTGCGGGTCGATCTCGAAGGCCACCACCGACCTCGGCGACACCACGAACGGCCGGGCGAAACAGGGCGTGCGCGTTGCTCGGCACGACCAGCAGCGCGTCCAGGTCAAAACCACACCACGGGGCCGCCACGCAAAGGGGCGAGTAGGCCGTCGACCCGGTCGGCGTGGCGCACAGCACACCGTCGCAGCCGAAGGAGGACACCGGGCGGGCGTAAACCTCGACGACCACGTCCAGCACCCGCTCGCGGCTGCTCTTCTCGACGCTGGCCTCGTTCAGCGCCCACGTGTGGGCGATGACCTCGCCCTGCACCGACGCCGCCACGTCCAGCGTCATCCGCTCCTCGACGTGGTAGTCGCGGTCGATGACCCGCTGCACGGCCTCGTCGAGGTCGTCCATCTCGGCCTCGACCAGGAAACCGACCCGGCCCAGGTTGACGCCCAGCACCGGGGTGCCGAACGGGCGGGCCAGCTCGGCGGCGCGCAGCAGCGTGCCGTCGCCGCCGAGGGCGAACACCAGCTCGGTGCCGACGGCCGCGGTGCTCGCGGGCGCCACCTCGGCGTAGCAGGAGCGGTCCAGGTCGGCGGCCTCGTCCTCGACGACCCGCAGCCGGATGCCCGCCTCCGCGAAACGGCCGGCGACCTTCTCGGCCAGCCGCAGGTTGGTCTGGCGGCCGGTCTTCACGACCAGCAGGATCTCCCGGTCGCCGTGCACGTTGAGCTGCGTCATTTCGGCCCCTCACGTACCGCGGTGGCGACCAGCTCCTCGGCCTGTTCGGCCGGCAGCGGCTCGCCTCGCCGCAACCACACGAAGTACTCGACATTGCCGGACGGGCCGGGCAGCGGACTCGCGACCACGCCGTGCAGGCGCAGCCCCAGTTCGGCGGCCTCGCCGACGACACCGAGCACGGCCTGGGCCCGCAGCCGTTCGCCGCGCACCACCCCGCCGGGTCCGACGTTGTCCTTGCCCACCTGGAACTGCGGCTTGACCATCGGCACGATGTCGCCGTCCTCGGCGGTGCACGACAGCAGCGCCGGCAGCACGAGGCCGAGGGAGATGAAGGAAAGATCGGCAACCACGAGATCGACGACGCCACCGGTCAACTCGGGGTTCAACGCGCGCACGTTCGTCTTGTCCAGGACCACGACCCGGTCGTCGGTCTGGAGCCGCCACAGCAGCAGGCCGCGGCCAACATCGGCGGCCACGACCTCGCGCGCGCCACGGCGCAGCAGCACGTCGGTGAAGCCGCCGGTGGACGCGCCCGCGTCCAGGCAGCGGCGGCCGTCGATGTCGATGTCGAACGCGTCGAGCGCGCCGACCAGCTTGTAGGCGCCACGAGAGGCCCAGTTCGGGTCGTCGTCGTCCTCGCGCACGATGACCGGGGTGTCGGCGTCGATGGCGGTGGCCGCCTTCGAGGCCACGGTGCCGCGCACGGTCACCCGACCGTTCGCGACCAGTTCCGACGCGGCGCCCGTGACCTGGCCAGTCCCCGACGGACCAGTTCCGCATCCAGCCGCGCCCTGCGGGTCATCGGCTCAGAACCCGTCGATGGCCGACAGCGCGTCGGTCAGCGTGGCGTGGACCGCCTCGAACCGCGCCGGGTGCTCGGCGACGTCGAGCGTGTCGAGCTCCGCCAGCCTCGCCACGGCGTAGTCGATGGTTGCGGTGGGTGAGCCGGGGGTGCGGGGGGCTTGCCCCCCGTTGTCGTCAGCCGGCCACATCGGCCCACGCGGTCCAGTGGGCACACTGCGCGCAGTGGTCGGCGGTGGACCCGGAATCGGCGGCTGGGTCATCTCTGGCTCCTGGATGGACTAACTCGTGCGGCTCCGTACAACGCTAGCCGATATTCAGCTCGGCCAAGGCAGCCATCGAGGCGTCATCGCCGGCCCGAACGGTCACCGGGCCGCCGCCGGCCTGCCACCAGGCGGCGCACAGGCCGCGCAGCAGGGCCAGCGGATCGCCGGAACCGGTGACGGTGAGCGTGTCATCGTCGACCTGCACGTCCCAGTCGGGCTGCTTGGCGATCTCGACCTCCGACACCGGCACGAGCAGGCCGGACAGGTCGGCGGCGAGGAAGCGCGGGCGCAGCTCCGCCGGCGCCTCAAGCACCTGGCCGGGCGTCGCGACGCCCGTGAGCACCAGCAACGCGTCCAGCTCGGCATTGGTGGCGCCGAGGATGTCGGTGTCCAGGCGGTCGCCGACGACGAGCGGCCTGCGCGCGCCGGCCGAGCGGATCGCCTGGTCCATCAGCGGACGGGCCGGCTTGCCGGCGACGACCGGCTCCACATCGGTGGCCGCGCGCAGGGCGGTCACCATGGAGCCGTTGCCCGGCAACAGGCCCCGCTCGGTCGGCAGCGTCGCGTCGACGTTGCACGCCACCCAGAGCGCGCCGTTGCGGATGGCCAGGGCCGCCTCGGCGAGGTCGCGCCAGCCGGTGTCCGGGGAGTGCCCCTGCACGACGGCAGCGACCTCGGGCGAGAACACCCTGGTCGATGTCAGGCCGAGGGCCTCGACCTCGTCGGTCAGGGCCGGCGTGCCGATGATCAGCACGAGGGCGCCCCGGTCGAGGCGCTCGGCCAGGACGGCCGCGGCGGCCTGGGAGCTGGTGCTGACCTCCTCGACGGAGGCCTGGAAACCCAGCTCGTTCAGGTGCTCGGCGACGCTGCCCGGCTTGCGCGAGGCGTTGTTGGTGACGTAGCGGATGCCGGCGCCGCGGTCCCGGCTGGCCTTGATCGCCTCGACCGCGCCGGGCACGGCCTCCCCGCCGCGGTAGACGGTGCCGTCGAGATCGAGCAGCAGCGCGTCGTACGCGGCGAGGAGGTCCGGCTCGGTCACTCCCGCTCCTCGCCGACCGGGGCGAGGTCGCCCTCGCTGTCGTTCTCGCTGCTGTCGCCGCTCTCGCCGTCAGCGCTGTCGGCACTGTCGTCGTCGGCGTTGTCGCCTTTCGCTCAGCTCGACCGCGCGCTCCGAGGCGTCGGTCTCCTCGTCCTCGTCGAACTCGGCGGCCTGCATGAACCAGCGGATGGCCTCTTCGGTGCGGCCGACGGCCGCGAGGTTGTCCGCGTAGGCGTAGAACAGGCGGGCGCTCCACGGCTCGTGCTTGGCCGGGTCCAGGTCGTCGCCCTGCAGCGCCACGACCGCGGCGTCCAGCTGGCCCATGTCGCGCCGGGCGCCGGCGGCGACGATGCGCAGCTCGATCTGCTCGGCCTTGGTGAGCTGCTTGACGTCGGCTTCCTTGGCCAGGTCGAGGGCGCGCTCGGGGCGGCCCAGGGCGCGCTCGCAGTCGGCCATGACGGCCAGGTGGCCGGGGCCGGCGCTCATGCGCCGGGCGGCACGCAGCTCGGACAGCGCCTCGGCCCATTCGCCCGCGTGGTACGCGGTCAGGCCGGCGGCCTCGCGGACCAGGCCGACCCGCGCGGCCTTGGCTCGGGCGAACCGAGCGTGGGCGAGGGCCTGCTCCGGATCGTCATCGACAAGGAGACCGGCAGCCACCAGGTGCGCGCCCACGGTCTCGGCGAGCGCCTTCGGCAGGCTGCGCAGCTCCATGCGGGCCTCGGCGTCGAGCGCGGAGAACACAGCGCCCTCCGGCAGCAGCGGCACACCGAACTTGTCCGTCCGCGGCTGCTCCTGCTCGTCACGCTCCTGCTCGTCACGCTGCTGCTCGTCACGCTGCTGGGCCTCGGCCTCCGGCGCGTCGCCGTCCTCGTTCTCGGCGGCCTCGTCGGCCGGCGTTTCCGTGGCCTCGGCATCGGTCCCGGTGTTGGTCTCGGTCTTGGCGACGTCGGCGTCGACCGCGGCCGCTACGGCCTCGGCCTGCTCGGCGATCTCCAGTTCCTCCAGCGGCTTGTCCTCGACCGCGCGCAGCGGGGCACGCTCCTCGAAGGCGCGCGGCCGCTCATGCTTCTGCTCACGCCGAACCTGGTTGGCGCGCGGCTTGCGCTCGCCGTCGAACTTGCGCCCGCCGTCCGCCCGCTTGGGCCGGTCGAACTTGGACGGCCGCTGCGGCCGGCTGCTGGAGCCGTCGCGCACGTCCTCGCGGTCCCGGTCGTTGACCCGGTTGTCGCTGTTGTAGCGCGGACGGTCGCCGCCGCGGTCGTTGCCGTAGCTCGGACGGTCGCCGCGGTCGCGGTTGTTGTAGCTCGGGCGGTCGCTGGAACCGGAGCCACTGCGGTCGGACCGGTAGCCGCCACCCGAGCGCTGGCTGTTGTCGCGGTTGCCGTAGCTGGGACGGTCACCCGAGCTCGGGCGGTCGGAGCGGTAGCCGCCGGTCGAACCGCCGCCGGAGCGCTGGTTGTCACGGTCGCCGTACGAGCGACGCTCACCACCGCGCTGGTCGCCACCCCGCTCGCCACCACGGTCGCTGCCGTAGTTCGGGCGGTCGCCACGATCGTTGCTGCGGTCGTTGTTCCGGTCGCTGTTGAACCGGGGACGCTGCTGGTCGCGGTTGCCGTAGCTCGGACGGTCGCTGGAACCGGAGCTGCTGCGGTCAGAACGGTAACCGCCGCTCGAGTTGCCACCCGAACGCTGGTTGTCACGGTCGCCGCTGTTGTAGCGCGGGCGGTCGCCGCCGCGCTGGTCGTTGCGGTCGCTGGTGAAGCGCGGCCGGTCACCCGAACCAGAACGGTCGGAGGAGCCGGAGCGGTAGCCGCCGCTCGACCCGCTGCCGGAGCGCTGGTTGTCGCTGTTGTAGCGCGGGCGGTCGCCACGGTCGTTGTTGAAGCGAGGACGGTCGCCGCTGCCGCGCGAGTCGCTGCTACCGCTGTTGTAGCGGGGGCGGTCGCTGCTGCCAGAGCGCGAGTCGTTGCCGCGGTAGCCGCCGCCGGCGGAACCGCCACGGTTGCTGCTGCCGCTGCTGCGGTCGCTGTTGAACCGGGGACGATCGCCGCTGCCGGAACGCGAGTCGTTGCCGCGATCGCTGTTGTAGCGCGGACGGTCACCGCCACCACGGGAGTCGCTACTGCCGCTGTTGAAGCGCGGGCGGTCACTGCCGCCACGGGAGTCGCTGCCGCTGCTGTTGAAGCGCGGACGGTCGCCGCTGCCGCGCGAGTCGCTGCTGTTGTAGCGCGGACGGTCGCTGCCACCACGGGAATCGCTGCTGCTGTTGAAACGGGGGCGGTCGCTGCCGCCGCGCGAGTCGTTGCTGCCGCTGTTGTTGTAGCGGGGGCGGTCGCCGCCGCCGGAACGGGAGTCGTTGCCGCGGTAGCCGCCGCCGGCGGAACCGCCACGGTTGCTGCTGCCGCTGCTGCGGTCGCTGTTGTCCCGTGGCGACCAGTTGCCGCGGTCCTGGCGGGGCGCACCACCCTGCTGACGGTCGCCGAACGACCGCCGCTCGCCACGATCGCCGCGCTGACCCCGGCCTTCACTTGATCCCTGGCCGCCGGTGCGCTGCTGACGGTCACCCTGACCGCGCTCACGATCGCCGGGACGCTGCCCGAACCTGGACACAACAACCTCCTAGAACAACATGGCAAGAGCCCACGAAGGGATGGTGGCGCTCTCCGGTACCACGGTAGCCGTCACGTGGCCCCGGGCGCCTCTTCGGGGCACATAGAAGAAGGCCCCTGCATCGTGTCGCCACGACGCAGGGGCCTTCCCCAAATTTAGTCCGGCGGCGTCCTACTCTCCCACACCCTCACGAGTGCAGTACCATCGGCGCTGGAGGGCTTAGCTTCCGGGTTCGGAATGGGACCGGGCGTTTCCCCTCCGCTAACACCACCGAAACACTATGAAAGAATCCCACAGACACCTGCCCTAGACCCCAAGAGGTCCCCCAGGCAGTGCCTGATTGGTTCTCTCAGAACCACACAGTGGATGCGAAGCGTCTTTGTAAACAAGCCCTCGGCCTATTAGTACCAGTCAACTCCACCCCTTACAGGGCTTCCATCTCTGGCCTATCAACCCCATCGTCTATAGGAGGCCTTACCCTCTCAAGGAGGTAGGAGATCTCATCTTGGAACAAGCTTCCCGCTTAGATGCTTTCAGCGGTTATCTCTCCCGAACGTAGCCAACCAGCCATGCCCCTGGCGGGACAACTGGCACACCAGAGGTCCGTCCATCCCGGTCCTCTCGTACTAGGGACAGCCTTCCTCAAATCTCCAACGCGCACGGCGGATAGGGACCGAACTGTCTC
>NZ_KK037166.1:8422204-8424416 GCF_000568255.1 Kutzneria sp. 744 | reverse complement strand
TCAGCCTTAATGTCAGGACGGATTTGCCTACCCTGACGGCCTACACGCTTACACCAGTATTACCACTGACTGGCGGAGCTACCTTCCTGCGTCACCCCATCGCTTGACTACTACTAGATCGGAAACCGCGCACTCCAGATATCATCCGAAGACTCCATCTCTTGCGGGCGGTTAGCATCACTAGCCTCACCATGGACGCGTTTACACGGGTACAAAAAATATCAACCCGTTGTCCATCGACTACGCCAATCGGCCTCGCCTTAGGTCCCGACTTACCCTGGGCGGATTAGCCTGGCCCAGGAACCCTTGGTCATAAAAAAAAAACGAGTTTCTCACTCGTCATTCGCTACTCATGCCTGCATTCTCACTCGCGTAGTGTCCACGGCTAGGTTCCCCTGCCGCTTCATCCCCCACACGACGCTCCCCTACCCATCCACACGACTGCACACGCTCCGAAGAACATGCGGATCAATGCGTGAATGACACAGCTTCGGCGGTGTGCTTAAGCCCCGCTACATTGTCGGCGCAGGACCACTTGACCAGTGAGCTATTACGCACTCTTTAAAGGGTGGCTGCTTCTAAGCCAACCTCCTGGTTGTCTGGGCGACCCCACATCCTTTCCCACTTAGCACACACTTTGGGGCCTTAGCTGGTGTTCTGGGCTGTTTCCCTCTCGACTACGAACCTTATCGCCCGCAGTCTCACTGCCGCGCTCTAGCTTAATGGTATTCGGAGTTTGGTTGACTTCAGTAAGCTTGTAGGCCCCCTAGGCCATCCAGTGCTCTACCCCCACCAAGGAACACGCGACGCTGCACCTAAATGCATTTCGGGGAGAACCAGCTATCACGGAGTTTGATTGGCCTTTCACCCCTAACCACAGCTCATCCCCCAGGTTTTCAACCCTGGTGGGTTCGGGCCTCCACACGGTCTTACCCGCGCTTCACCCTGGCCATGGCTAGATCACTCCGCTTCGGGTCTAGAGCACGCGACTAAAACGCCCTATTCGGACTCGCTTTCGCTACGGCTACCCCACACAGGTTAACCTCGCCACGTACCACTAACTCGCAGGCTCATTCTTCAAAAGGCACGCCATCACCCCTGCTAAGGAGGCTCTGACGGATTGTAAGCACACGGTTTCAGGTACTCTTTCACTCCCCTCCCGGGGTACTTTTCATCTTTCCCTCACGGTACTAGTCCGCTATCGGTCACCAGGGAGTATTTAGGCTTAGCGGGTGGTCCCGCCAGATTCACAGCAAATTTCACGAGCTCGCTGCTACTTGGGAGCACTATAAGGAAGACAGCATGTTTTCGCGTACGGGACTATCACCCTCTACGGTCCAGTTTCCCAAACTGATTCCACTAACACACTGTTTTCTGACTTCCCGCCTGGTCAGCAGCCCAGACAAATAACGTCCCACGACCCCACAAACGCAACCCCTGCCAGGTATCACACGTCCATGGTTTAGCCTCATCCGCTTTCGCTCGCCACTACTCACGGAATCACGGTTGTTTTCTCTTCCTGTGGGTACTGAGATGTTTCACTTCCCCACGTTCCCTCCACACGCCCTATATATTCAGGCGCGGGTGACCCCACATGACTGAGGCCGGGTTTCCCCATTCGGACACCCTCGGATCACAGCTCGGTTGGCAGCTCCCCGAGGCTTTTCGCAGCCTCCTACGTCCTTCATCGGCTCCTGGTGCCAAGACATCCACCGTGTGCTCTTCATAACTTGCCACAAAGATGCTCGCATCCACTGTGTAGTTCTCAAAGAACAACCAGAAGCTTCCCCACTACTGAGACACCTAGCTCCACACACCCGTGTGGCCGGTTTGAACTCGGAAGAAACCCTGTGGTTCAGAAGTCACACCACGCACAGCGCGTGTTCCCTCAGGACCCAACAGCGTACTGACAACCCCAACCTCACCATCCACAGTCCGTTCCACGCTCTTACGAGCAGTACTAGGCGATGCAGACCGCAGGTCCTGTTGCTTCTAGCCAGTATCCACATCTATGAGCAATCACTCCTGAAGACATTCGCTCCAGCAAGTGATCCTCCGCTCGACCCGAGAGCCGGCGTTGGGTGCTCCTTAGAAAGGAGGTGATCCAGCCGCACCTTCCGGTACGGCTACCTTGTTACGACTTCGTCCCAATCGCCAGTCCCACCTTCGACCGCTCCCTCCCTTGCGGGTTGGGCCACGGGCTTCGGGTGTT
>NZ_KK037166.1:8411181-8421674 GCF_000568255.1 Kutzneria sp. 744 | reverse complement strand
CCCGTCGTCGCCTTGGTAGGCCACTACCCCACCAACAAGCTGATAGGCCGCGGGCCCATCCTGCACCGCCGGAACTTTCCACCCTCCACCATGCGGCAGAAGGTCATATCCGGTATTAGACCCAGTTTCCCGGGCTTATCCCAGAGTGCAGGGCAGGTTGCCCACGTGTTACTCACCCGTTCGCCGCTCGTGTACCCCGAAGGGCCTTACCGCTCGACTTGCATGTGTTAAGCACGCCGCCAGCGTTCGTCCTGAGCCAGGATCAAACTCTCCAATAAGGTTTTGTTTGATCGAGACTAGTACAAACTGGCATCAATCCAGTTTTAACCATCTCAAAGGAACCCACTAAGGGGTTTATTCATTCAAGTACTGGCTATTACAGTACGCTGTTGAGTTCTCAAAGAACACACGCACACCGTCACTTGGCTCATTCAGGCCGCGCTCAGGGGCTTTGGTGTTTCTGTTTGCTTGTGTTTGAAGCTTATTCGGTCCGGATTCTCCCTGTCAAATCGGCTCCGAGGAGCTGACTTGCTGGGGTTCGTCCCGGCGTCACTGACTCTACCAGACTTTCTCAGTGGCTTTGTCGGTGACCCGCTGGCGTCCGTTTGCTCTGACTTGGAGAAAGTTACGCGCCGGGGAACGAGAAGTCAAATCGCGCCCGCAACCGCATCGGCAGAGCGGAAGTCCCAGCTCAGCGGCCTTCCGCCCGGCCGACGTCCACGCTAGTCGAGGACCTCGACCCCAGCAGTGTGGCGCTTGCCACGTCGGAGCACAAGACACCGCCCGTGCAACAGGTCCTCACGCCCCGGCTTCCACTCCTCATCGGTCACCTTCGCGTTGTTCACGTAGGCGCCGCCCTCCTTGACCGTGCGCCGCGCGGCACCCCGGCTGTCGGCCAGGCCGGTGGAAACCAGCAGGTCGACGATGGTCGGAGCATCGGCGAGGCGGACCTGGCCGGTCGGAATCTCCTGGAACGCCGCGAGCAGCGTGGACAGCTCCAGCTCCCGCAGCTCGCCCCGGCCGAACAGCGCCTGGCTGGCCGCGGTGACCTGCTGCGTCTCCTTGTCCCCATGCACCAGCGTGGTCAGCAGCTCGGCCAGCCGGCGCTGCGCGGTGCGCAGATGCGGCCGCTCCGCGGTGTCCGCGTCGATCGCCGCCAGCTCCTCGCGGTCGAGGAAGGTGAACAGCCGCAGGTAGTTGGTCGCGGTCTCGTCGCTGACGTTGAGGAAGTACTGGAACCACGAGTACGGCGAGGTCATGGCCGGGTCCAGCCACACCCGGCCGCCGCCGGTGGACTTGCCGAACTTGCGCCCCTCGGCGTCGGTGACCAGCGGCATGGTGAACGCGTGGGCCGGCTTCTGCTCCACCCGCCGGATCAGGTCGACGCCGCCGAGGATGTTGCTCCACTGGTCGGAGCCGCCGATCTGCAGCGTGCAGCCGTGCCGCCGGAACAGCTCCAGGTAGTCGTTGGACTGCAGCAGCAGGTAGCTGAACTCGGTGAACGACATGCCGTCGGCGTCGAGGCGCTTTTTGACCGTCTCCCGCGACAGCATGGAGTTGATCGAGAAGTGCTTGCCCACGTCCCGCAGGAACTCCAGCACCGTGGTGGGGCCGGTCCAGTCCAGGTTGTTGACCACGACAGCGCCGGTCGGCGAGTCGTCGAAGTCGACGAAGCGCTCCAGCTGGCCGCGGATGCGCACACCCCACTCGGCGATCGTGTCCAGCGAGTTCATCACGCGTTCGCCCTGCTCGCGGGGGTCGCCGATCATGCCGGTGGCGCCGCCGGCCAGCACGATCGGTCGGTGCCCGGCGCGCTGGAACCGGTGCAGGCCCAGCAGCGGGATCAGGTTGCCGGCGTGCAGGCTGGGCGCGGTCGGGTCGAAGCCGCAGTACAGGGTGAGCGGGCCCGCCGACAGGTCTCGGCGCAGCGCGTCGAGATCGGTGGACTGCGCGGTCAGGCCGCGCCAGGACAGCTCGTCGAGGATGTGCTCACTCACGGGACCCATCATCCCGTACCAGGGCAAAGGAGTTGTCAGCGCCTCTTGGCGCGGCGATACGCGCTCACGGCCGGGGAGTCGATCCAGAACCGCCACGGCCGGTCCATGGCGGTGGCGACGCCGACCCGCGGGCCGGCGTGGATGGAGTCCAGTGGCACGGGGTCGCCGGCCAGGAGGCGCACGGGCGAGTCCGGCTGCAGGAGGTTCACGCCGTTGTCCTCACGGGTCAGCGACAGCGTGCTGGTCAGCCGCGCGGGGCCCTTGGCCATCTCGGCGTCACTACGTGCGCTGGGGCGCAGCTTGCGGGCGGCCTCCAGCCCCGTGACGACTTCGCCGGCGCGCATGAGCACCGCGCCGGGCACGCCGTCGGTCAGGCAGACGATGTTGGCGCAGTAGTGCATGCCGTAGACGAAGTAGACGTAGAGGAAGCCGGGTGGGCCGAACATGACGTCATTCCGGGGCGTACGGCCGCGGTAGCAATGTGAGGCCGGGTCGTCGCCGCCGCGGTACGCCTCGACCTCCACCAGCCGCACACCCACGGGACCGTCGGGGGTGTCGGCCTCCAGCACGCTGCCGAGCAGGAGCTTCGCGGCGTCCACGGGGTCGACGGCGAGCTCCTGCTCAGTGAACTGGCGGCGTGTCGTTGTCACGGGCCTTCCTCGCTCCGCTCGAAGACGAAGGCCCGCGACAAGGTCGCAGTGCTGGATGGTTCCCTCGCAAGCTCGGTCACAAGGAGACAACCCTAAGGGCGCGGCGCGGTCGCGGACCACCCACGTGCAGCCGCCACCCGTTCACCCACTCGGACCAACTGCTCGGCGACGCGGTTGGGCGCGGTGCCGCCGCGGCCGTCCCGCGAGGCGATGGAGCCCTCCACCGTGAGCACTTCGCGGACCTGGGGGGTCAGGTGCTCGGAGACCTTGGCGAACTCGGCGTCCGTGAGCTCATCGAGGCCGACGCCACGGCCCTCGGCCAGCCGCACGCACTCCCCCGCGGCTCGTGCGCCACGCGGAACGGCACCCTGGGGACCAGCCCCTCGGCGATGTCCGTGGCCAGCGTGAAGCCGGCCGGCGCCAGCGCGGCCATGCGCGCGGTGTCGAACGTGAGGGTCCCGAGCATGCCCGGCGATCGCCGGCAGCAGCAGCTCCAGCTGCGCCACCGAGTCGAACACCGGCTCCTTGTCCTCCTGGAGGTCCCGGTTGTAGGCCAGCGGCTGCGCCTTGAGCGTGGCCAGCAGGCCGGTCAGGTTGCCGATCAGGCGGCCGGACTTGCCCCGGGTCAGCTCGGCGACGTCCGGGTTCTTCTTCTGCGGCATGATCGAGCTGCCCGTGGCCCACGCGTCGTCCAGCACGGCGTAGCCGAACTCGGCGGTGGTCCAGATGATCACCTCTTCGGCGATCCGGGACAGGTTCACGCCCAGCATGGCCAGGCAGAACGCGATCTCGGCGGCGAAGTCGCGGGACGCGGTGCCGTCGATGGAGTTCTCCGCCGACTCCGTGAAGCCCAGTTCGGTGGCCACGGCGGCGGGGTCGAGGCCGAGGGAGGAGCCGGCCAGCGCGCCCGAGCCGTACGGGGAGATCGCCGTGCGGGCGTCCCAGTCGCGGAGGCGGTCGACGTCCCGCAGCAGCGACTGCACGTGAGCCAGCAGGTGGTGGGCCAGCAACACCGGCTGCGCGTGCTGGAGGTGCGTGCGGCCGGGCATGACGGCGCCGGGGTGGTTCTGCGCCTGCGCCACGAGAGCGTCGACGACGTCCAGTGTGCCGTTGGCGACCCGACGCGCGGCGTCACGCAGCCACATGCGGAACAGCGTGGCGATCTGGTCGTTGCGTGAACGGCCCGCGCGCAGCTTGCCGCCGAGCTCGGTGCCGGCGCGGTCCATGAGGCCGCGTTCCAGGGCCGTGTGCACGTCCTCGTCGGCGATGACCGGCGTGAAGTCACCGGAGACCACGTCGGCCTCCAGCACGCCGAGAGCCTCGATCATGCGGGTCAGCTCGTCGTCCGTGAGCAGGCCGGCGCGGTGCAGTGCGCGGGCGTGGGCCCGCGACCCGGCGATGTCGTACGTGGCGAGCTGCCAGTCGAAGTGCGTCGACAGGCTCAGCGCGGCCATCGCGTCGGCCGGACCGCTGGCGAACCGCCCGCCCCAGAGCTTGCTCACTGCCTCTCCTCCTTGCGTTCCTTGGGTTGATGGCGGTCAGGCGGCCGGGTTCAGCCGGTCGCGCAGGTCGAGGCGCACCTCACCGGTGACCTCGGCCTGAGACGTGACGATGAAGGCGTCGAGCGCCTCCTTCAGGGGTGCGTCGCACTGGCCCTGCTCGACCAGCTCGGCCCACTGGCGCTCGATGCGCCGCTTGAACGCCAGCAGGGCCGGGTCGATGGTGGCGTCTTCGAGCCGCCGGTGCGCGTCGATCAATGTCGCGGCGCCGGGCTGGTGGCCGCCGCCGATGCGCCAGTTCAGCTCCTGCACGGCCTGGAGCATGGTCACGGTCTCGCCGTCGATGGCCACCGGCACGCCCTGGTCGAAGGTGATCACGACCTGGTCGGCGTCGGAGCCGACGTACACGGTGGTCGGGGACCACGGACCGGGGCCGGCGACGAGCGCGTTGGCCAGCACGGCCTGCCGGCAGAAGTCGGCGTCACTCATGACCGGCCGCCAGGCCCGTGAAGCGCTCGGCCAGCTCCGCGCCGGTCAGCGGCTCGCGGGCCACCACGAAGATCGTGTCGTCGCCGGCGATCGTGCCGACCACATCGTGCAGCGCGGCCCGGTCCAGGGCGCTGGCCAGGAAATGCGCCGCGCCCGGGGGCGTGCGCAGGACGGCGAGGTTGCCGGAGGAGTCGGCGGAGACGAGCAGCTCCCCCAGCAGGCGGGTCAGGCGGGAGATGCCGCCCTCCACGCCGCGGACCGGGCTGCCGTCCTCGGGGATCACATACACCGGCGCCCCGCCGTCGGCGCCACGGAGCTTGACCGCGCCCAGCTCGTCGAGGTCACGGGACAGGGTCGCCTGCGTGGTCTCGATACCCTCGGCGGCCAGCAGCTTCGCCAGCTCGGACTGGCTGCGCACCGCCCGCTGCGCCACCAGCTCGACGATCCGGCCTTGCCGGGCGGCGCGGGTGGTCGGCGAACTCATACGCATGAGTATGCACGATAATGCGTAATTACTCAACCGTTGGCGGGGGCTGTTTTGCCACATGCGCTTCCCGCTTGGCGCTGGGGCGCAAGTGGGAAGCGCATGTGGCAAAAAGTGAGGGCGGTGACAGGTGGGGTGGGTAGGCTCAGTGGGCGATGAGCCAGGCCAGGAGGGCCTTCTGGGCGTGGAGGCGGTTCTCGGCTTCGTCCCACACGGCGCTGGAGGGACCGTCCAGGATCTCGTCGGTGATCTCCCAGCCGCGGTGCGCGGGCAGGCAGTGCAGCACGACGGCGCCGGGGTTGGCCCGGCCCAGCAGCTCGGCGTTGACCTGCAACGGGCGGAAGGGACCGATGCGGTCCTTGCCGTCGTTCTCCTGGCCCATGGACGTCCAGGTGTCGGTGACCAGCACGTCGGAGCCGTCGACGGCCTGGTGCGGGTCGACGATCGCGGCGGCGCTGCCCCCGGTCTCGGCGGCCAGCTTCTGGGCGTCGCGCAGGATGCCGTCCGCCGGCTGGAAGCCCTCGGGCGAGGCGACGCGGACGTGCATGCCGGCGGTGACGCCGCCCAGCAGCAGCGAGTGGGCCATGTTGTTGGCGCCGTCGCCCAGGTAGGTCAGGGTCAGGCCGGCCAGGCGGCCCTGCCGCTCGCGGATGGTCTGGAGATCGGCCAGCACCTGGCAGGGGTGGAACTCGTCGGTCAGCGCGTTGATCACGGGGACGCGGGACACGGAAGCCATGGCGTCCATGCGCTTCTGCGCGAAGGTCCGCCACACCACGGCGTCGACGTAGCGGGACAGCACCCGGGAGGTGTCCTCGATCGTCTCCTCGCGCCCGAGCTGCATGGACCGGCCGTCGATCATGATCGCGTGCCCGCCCAGCTGCGAGATGCCCACGTCGAACGACAGGCGGGTGCGGGTGGAGTTCTTCTCGAAGATCGCGGCCACCGACTTGCCGGCCAACGGCTTGTGCGCCAGCGGATCGGCCTTGAAGGCGTCGGCCAGGTCGAGCACCTCGAGCTGCTCGGCCGGGGTCAGGTCGTCGTCGCGCAGGAAGTGCCTGGGCATGGTTCAGGACTCCGAGTCTTTTGGGCTGGACGCGTCGAGAAAGCTGGGCAGGGCGGCGACGAACTCGTGCGCGTCGGAATCGGTGAGCACGAGCGGAGGGGCGAGCCGGATGGAGTCCGGCTGGACGCTGTTGATCAGGAACCCGCCGGCCTGCGCGGCCTTGGCCACGGCGCCGGACACGGGCTTGTTGAGGGCGATGGCCATCAGCAGGCCGACGCCGCGGACGCCGGCGACCAGCGGGTGGTGCAGCTGCTCGACGCGGGCGGCGATGTCCTTGCCCAGCGCGGCGGCGTGCTCGTGCAGGCCCTCGGCGGCGATGGTCCGGATCGTTGCCAGACCGGCGGCACAGCAGATCGGGTTGCCGCCGAACGTCGTGCCGTGATGCCCGGGCTTGAACAACGCGGCGGCCTCGCCGACCCCGATGCAGGCGCCTAGCGGCAGCCCGCCGCCGAGGCCCTTGGCCAGGGTGATCACGTCCGGCACGATGCCGCTCTGCTGGTACAGGAACCAGCCGCCGCAGCGGCCGAGCCCGGTCTGCACCTCGTCCAGCACGAGCAGCGCGCCGTGCCGGCTGGTGATCTCCCGGGCGGCCTGGAGGAAACCGTCGGGCGCGGGGATCACGCCGCCCTCGCCCAGGATCGGCTCGATGAACACGGCGGCGGTGTCACCGTCCACAGCGGACTCCAGCGCGGCCGTGTCGCCGAACGGGAGGTGCACGACGTCCGGCGTCAGCGGCAGGAACGGGTTGCGCTTGGCCGGCTGCCCGGTCAGCGACAGCGCGCCCATGGTGCGGCCGTGGAACGCGCCGTCGAAGGCGATGAGCTTGGTCCGGCCGGTCAGCCGGGACAGCTTGAACGCCGCCTCGACGGCCTCCGCGCCGGAGTTGGTGAACACCACCTTGGCCGGCTGCCCGACGAGGCCGACGAGCTCCTCGGCCAGTTCGAGCGCGGGCTGGTTGACGAACATGTTGGAGGTGTGGCCGAGCGTGCCGACCTGCTCCGTCACAGCCTGCACGACGGCCGGGTGGGCGTGCCCGAGGGCGTTGACCGCGATGCCGGTGTACAGGTCGAGATAGCGGTTGCCGTCGGCGTCCCACACGTGCGCGCCGTCGCCTCGGGACCAGGGCCAGCTGGGGGGTGCCGTAGTTGTCCATCAACGCCGACTGCCAACGGCTCCGGCTGTCCTCATTGGACAAGATGGTCACTGTCAAGCCTCCTCGTCTGGTAGCACCATGGTTCCGACACCCTTGCTGGTGAACACTTCCAACAGCACCGAATGCGCAAGCCTGCCGTCGATCACGTGCGCGGCCGGCACCCCGCCGCGCACCGCTCGAAGGCACGCCTCCATCTTCGGCACCATGCCGCTGGTCAGGCCCGGCATCAGCTCCTCCAGCCGGTCCGCGCCGATCTTGGCCACCAACGAGTCGCGGTTGGGCCAGTCCGTGTAGAGGCCCTCGACATCGGTCAGCACGACCAGCTTCTCGGCCCCGAGTGCCACAGCTAAGGCCGAGGCCGCCGTGTCCGCGTTCACGTTGTGCACCACGCCATCCGCGTCCGGCGCGACGGTGGAGACGACCGGGATCCGGCCGGCCCGAATCAGGTCCAGCACCGACTCCGGGTCCACCGTGACGACGTCGCCGACCAGGCCGATGTCCACCGGCTCGCCGTCCACAATGGCCGCTCGGCGCTCGGCGGTGAACAGCTGCGCGTCCTCGCCGGAAATGCCGACGGCGTACGGGCCGTGCGCGTTGATCAGCCCGACGAGCTCCCGCCCGACCTGGCCGACCAGCACCATCCGCACCACGTCCATGGTCTCCGGGGACGTCACGCGCAGGCCGCCGACGAACTCGCCCTCGATGCCCAGCCGCTTGAGCATGGCACTGATCTGCGGGCCGCCGCCGTGCACCACGACCGGATGGATGCCGGCCAGCCGCAGGAACACCATGTCCTGGGCGAAGGCGCGCTTGAGGTTGTCGTCGATCATGGCGTTGCCGCCGTACTTCACCACGACGACCTTGCCGTGGAAACGCTGCAGCCACGGCAGCGCCTCGACGAGAACCTCGGCCTTTCCGGCCGCTTCCGCCTTCGTCACATCGGTCATGAGGAGTATGCGCTGTTCTCTTCGACGTAGTCGTGGGAAAGGTCCGTGGTGAGCACCGTCGCGGCGGCGTCGCCGACGTGCAAGTCGATCAGCACCTCGATGTCGCGGCCGGACAGGTCGGCGCCCTCGCGGTCGGCGGCGCGGACGCCGCCGGCGCACACCAACACGCCGTTCAGCGTCACGTCGATCTTGTCGGCGTCCATCTGCGCGGGGGCGTTGCCCAGGGCCATCAGGATCCGGCCCCAGTTCGGGTCCGAGCCGAAGAAAGCGGTTTTGACCAGGCTGTCCCGGGCGACCGCGCGGGCCACGGCGACGGCGTCGGACTCGGTGGCCGCGCCCTGCACCGTCACGGCGACCTCCTTGGTGACGCCCTCGGCGTCGGCCTGGAGCTGCCGGACCAGGTCGTGGCAGACGGCGTGCAGAGCCTCGGCGAAGTCCTCGGCCGAGGGCTGCACGCCGGACGCGCCCGAGGCCAGCACCAGCACGGTGTCGTTGGTGGAGGTGCCGCCGTCCACGTCGATGCGGTCGTAGGTGAGTTTGGTGGTGGCCTTGAGGATCTCGTCCAGCTGCTGCGGCGTGACCACGGCGTCGGTGGTGATCACCGACAGCATGGTCGCCATGTTGGGCGCGAGCATGCCGGCGCCCTTGACGAAGCCGCCGACGGCGAAGCCGGTCGGGTGGGTCAGGGCCGCCTGCTTGGGGTGGGTGTCCGTGGTCATCACGCCGGTCGCGGCGTTCAGGCCGGCCTGTTCGGTGTCGGCGAGGGCCTGCGCCGCTTTGTCCACTCCGGACAAAACCGCGTCCATCGGCAGCCGCTCGCCGATCAGGCCGGTGGAGCACACGGCGACGTCGACGGCGCTGATGTTGAGCACCTTGGCGACGTGTTCGGCGGTCCTGTGCGTGTCCTGGAAGCCTTCCGGGCCGGTGCAAGCGTTTGCGCCACCCGAGTTCAGCACCACCGCGCGCAGCCGGTTGTCGCTGACCGCCTGCTGCGACCACAACACCGGCGCGGCCTTGACTTTGTTGGTGGTGAACACAGCGGCGGCCGAGTCCAGGGGGCCGTCGTTGATCACAAGCGTCAGATCGGGGGCGCCGGAGGCCTTGATGCCGGCGGCGACCCCCGCGGCGCGGAATCCGGCCGGCGTGGTCACGCCCGCGGTGCGGGTCACGGCGATCTGCGATGTGGTCACGGGGCGACTCCCACGGTGGAAAGGCCGGTGGTCTCGGGCAGCCCGAGGGCCAGGTTCATGGACTGCACGGCGGCGCCCGCCGTGCCCTTGGTCAGGTTGTCGACGGCGGCCACCACGACCAGCCGGTTGGTGTCCTCGTCGACGGTCACCTGGATGTGCACGGCGTTGGCGCCGAGCGTCGCCGCCGTGGTCGGCCACACGCCCTCGGGCAGCAGGTGCAGGAAAGGCTCGTCGGCGTAGGCCTTCTCGTACACCGCACGCACGTCCACAGTGGACTTCAGGTGAGCCGTGCAGGTGGCGAGGATGCCGCGGGGCATCGGCACCAGCACCGGCGTGAAGGAGACGGCGACCCGGGCGCCGGCGATCTTGCTGAGGTTCTGGACGATCTCCGGGGTGTGCCGGTGCTTGCCGCCGACGCCGTAGGCGCTGGCCGAGCCCATCACCTCGGAGCCGAGCAGGTTCGGCTTGAGCGACTTGCCCGCGCCGGAGGTGCCGGTGGCCGCGACGACGACCACGTCCGGCTCGACGATGCCCGCCGCGAAGGCCGGGGCCAGCGCGATGGAGGCGGCCGTCGGGAAGCAGCCGGGGACGGCGACGCGCTTGGCGCCGCGCAGGCTCTCCCGGGCGCCGGGCAGCTCCGGCATGCCGTACGGCCAGGAGCCGGCGTGCTCGCTGCCGTACCAGCGCTCCCAGTCCTTGGCGTCGGTCAGGCGGTGGTCCGCGCCGCAGTCGACGACCAGCTCGTCCTCGCCGAGCTGGGCCGCGATCTCCGCCGACTTGCCGTGCGGGAGGGCGAGGAAGACCACGTCGTGGCCGGCCAGCTCCTCGGCCGTGGTGTCCGCGAGGACCCGGTTGGCCAGCGGGACCAGGTGCGGCTGGTGCTGGCTCAGCGGGGTGCCCGCGTTGCCGCCCGCGGTCAACGCCCCGATCTCCACGTCCGGGTGGCCGAGGAGCAGCCGCAGCAGCTCACCACCCGCGTACCCGCTCGCGCCCGCGACAGCGACCCGTACCGTCATGCGAA
>NZ_KK037166.1:8407821-8411081 GCF_000568255.1 Kutzneria sp. 744 | reverse complement strand
GGGAAGTAGGAATCCCACTGGCTCTGGGAGATCAGACCGGTGCGGGGCAGCCGGCAGACGGCCGCGGCGGCCACCCTCGGGACGCATCGTCCAGGTGGTGAGAGTGGTGTCGCCGATGGCGACGAGGTCGCCGTCGGCCGTGAACAAGACGGTGCGGACATGGTCGGGAGCCCCGGTGAGCTCGGCGGTCTTGTTCGGGCTGCCGCCGTCGTCGACGGTCCAGACCGAGATGACGCCGTCGTCCTCGACGACGGCGACCGTGTGCGAGTGGAACGCGGGGGCGACGGCGGCCGGGGCGGTGGACAGGGCGACGATCCGGACCAGGTGGCCGGGGCGGAGCTGCCAGAGCACGGTGGCCGGGTCCGTGAGGTCGGTGGAGACCGTGGTGACCAGGGCGCCGTCCTCGCTGACGGACTCGGCGCTGTAGTTGCCGTGCTGGTCGTCGTCGGTGGGCAGCGGGTCCCAGCGGTCCTGGGCCTGCAGCCACACCTGTGGCCGGCGGGCGTCGCCCCGGCTGGGCACGGTGGTGAGAGTCAGCCCGGCGGCGGAGAAGTGGGCCGGCCCCAGCGCGTCGGTCAGGGTGGCGACGGCGACCGGCTTGGTCGGGTCGGTGATGTTCCACAAGGTGGTGTCGGTGGCGACCGGCGCGAGCTTGACGTCGTCGGCGGGGTGCCCGGCCGCGGCCAGCACGTGCCCGGTGTGGTCGAAGCTGACCAGCACGCGATTGCCGTGGTTCAGCCACTTCCGCACGGGCGCGTTCCGTGCGCCGACGTCGAACAGGGCGAGGGAGCCGTCGTCGTAGGAGGCGGCCAGCAGCTTGGCGTCGTCGGACACGGCCAGCGAGTCCACGGCCGCGCCGGTGCCGGGGATGGTGCTGTCGGCGCCGGAACCGGTGAGCACGATGTCGCCGTTCGGTGCGGCTGACGCCATCAAGGCCGCCTTGGCGTCGACCGCGGTGGGACCGGACACCGCCCGTTCCTCGGCGCTGAACTGGAGCAGCCGGCCTTCGGTCCGCGGCGAGGGGTAGAGCCGGTACGCGGCCAGGGCCAGCTGGCCGGCCAGGTACTTGTCGGTGCGCAGGTGCGAGGCCACTTGGGAGTCGACAGCCAGCGCGACCTGCTCGCTCAACTGCTCCTGGCTGCCGACCCAGGCGGTGAAGCCGCTGAACGCCGTGACCAGCAGCAACGCGACGAGCAGGACCACCAGCTGGCGCAGGCGGCGGGTGCGCTTGCGCTCGACGCTCGCCTGGGTGCGCTCGGCGTACTGGCTGGCGGTGAAGAACTTGCGCTCCCGCGCGGACAACGTGGGGTCGGCCCGCCTGACCCAGTCCGCGGCGATGAGCAGTCGCAGCCCCCGGTACAACGCGCCGGCGTCGTGGTCGAGGGCGACCCACGCGGCGGCGGCCTCGGTGAGCTGGCGGTGCGTGCGCAGGCCGTCGCGGTCCTTGGACAGCCATTCGCGCAGCCTCGGCCAGGTGACGAGCAGCGCCTCGTGGGTGAGCTCGATGCCGTGCCGGCCGACGGTGATCACCCGGCGGCGCATCAGCTCGGTCAACACGGCCTCGGTCCGCTCGCTGTCGTCCAGCTCGCAGCGGGCTAGGCGGCGCGTGGTGTCCTCGGCGCCGTCGCCGAACGCGGTGAGCCGCAGGAAGATCTGCCGGGCCAGCTCCCGGTCGGCCGGTCCGAACGTCAGGTAGGCGGACTCGGCGGCGCGGGCGATGGCGTGCCGGATGCCGCCGGCCTCGTCGTACGCGGCGAGGGTGAGGGTCATGCCCTGCTTGCGGTGCCAGGTTTCCTGCAATGCCCGGGACACCAGGGGCAGCGTGCGGCTGCGGTCGCCGGCATCGGCGATGAGCCGCGCAACCAAAGCCGTCTCCAGTGTCAGTCCGGCCGCCGATGCGGGTTTCGTAGCGGCCTCGCGCAGCTCGTCGACGGTCATGGCCCGCATCGGAAACTGGTGCACCTCCGGCCGTTCGAAGCGGTCGAGGTAGTCGGCGCGCAGGCCGAGGACGACCCGGCAGCGGCTGGTGTCGACGTTCGCGGCGTGCACCAGGGCGGCGATGAAGTTGTGGCGTTCGGTCTCGTCGCGGCAGCGGGTGAAGACCTCCTCGAACTGGTCGACGATCAGCAGCAGTTCGCCGTCCGCCGCCGCCTGGCGGACCCGCAGGTGCAGGTTGGCCGGGTCGGCCGCGAGCTCGTCGCGTAGCCGCGGCGCCGACCAGTCCGCGACGACGGCCAGCCGCACCGCGCACTCCTCGATCGGGTGCGGACCCGGCGTGAACACCACCACCTTGTGCCGGCTCCTCGCGGCGAGACCGGCCCTGAGCAGCGAGGACATGCCGCTGCCGGACGCGCCGTGCACGCACACCATGCGGTGCTCCCCCACCGCGGCCACCAGCTCGCCGATCAGGGCGTCACGGCCGAAGAACCCCTCCGCGTCCGCCGTCTCGAACGCAGCCGAGCCCAGGTAGGGCGCGTGGATCGTCTTCGGCGTCTCCGCCGGCAGCAGCTCCGCCGCCACCTCGCGCCACCGCTGCTCCCACACTGCCGTGTCGCCCTCGCAGGCCGTGACGTACGCCAGGGTGACGGCCAGGCTCGGCAGCTTGCGACCGCCCGCCGCCTCCGACAGCACCGCCGTCGAGTAGTGCGCACGCCGGCTCAGCTCCCGGTACACCGGACTGCCCGCCAACGTCCTGAGCCTGCGCAGATCCGCCGCGAATCTCAGCAGCGGCCCGTCCCCCTCGTCGAGTGGCCTCTCACCCCGTGGCACGTACTCCACCCCCAGTGTCCGTGACCGGCCCGATTGTGACACCGAGTCACAGCCGACAAGGGCGAGTTGGGAGCTTTTCGGTCAGCTGCGAAACATCTCGCGGGCCGCGCGCACCCCGCCGTGGCCGAGGGCGACCATGAGGGCGACGCGGGCATGGCCGGCGGTGACACCCGGGGCGATGATCGCGCCGGCCTTCTCGGCCAGTGCGGCGCCGGTGGCGGGGCCGGCGAGAACGGGGACCCGGGGCACGATGACGACCGGGATCTCCCAGTGGGTGAGCTCCATGATCGTGGCGAACAGCTCGATGGGCACGTTGCCGCCGCCGGATCCCTCCAGCACGATGCCGCGGGCCCCGGCGTCGACGACGGTGTTGACCATGGCGGCGGTCATGCCGGCGTAGACCCGGATCACGGCGACGTCGCTCTCCGGCTCGTGCGGCGGACGCGGATGCACGGGGCGGAGGTGCGGTCACCAACGCGGCCCGCCCGCCG
>NZ_KK037166.1:8400995-8407721 GCF_000568255.1 Kutzneria sp. 744 | reverse complement strand
GGTTGTCCACGCCATGCGTGACGACGACGCCGTCGAAGCCGTCCTCGGTGAGGGCCGCGTGGACGCGGCGGGCGATGGCCAGCATCGTCGCCACCGAGGTGTCCCAGCTCGGCTCGGCCAGGACGTCCTCGGCGACGACTTCCGCGGCCACCGGCCCCACGTGCGTCAGCAGATCCTTGCCCGTGGCGACCTGGGACACGCTCGGCCGCTGGGCCATCGTGTCGCCGGTGGCGATCAGCAGCACCCGGTTGCTCACACGATCCCCCACACGATCAGCGTTGCGGCCAGCACGACAAGGAGCATTCTCACTCCAGACCCACGTGCCGCTCCAGCCGTCCGAGACGGTCCAGCAGCGGCTTGAGCTGCTGGCCGACCAGCGCCGCGACGGTCGCCACCGGGTCCTTCGACGGGCTCTGGTCCCGGTGGTGCACGAACCCGGCCAGCGCCGCCGCCGTCGCGCCCCGGATCGAGCGCAGCTCCGCCCCCGCCGCCCGCAGCGCCTGGCCGCCGGCGCCGTCCTGCTCCGCCACCAGGCCCAGCAGCAGGTGCTCGCAGCCGATGTAGTTGTGGCCCATGGTGATCGCTTCGGTGACCGCCAGCTCGAACGCGTTGGCCAGCGGCCCGCTGAACTTGTCCGCCGGCTGGTCCTGCGCCGTCGCCGCCGGCAACTCGGCCAGCAACTTCTTCGGATCGATCTCCGTGGCCAGCAGCACCTTGAGCGCCATGTTGTTGCCCTCGCTGATGATTCCGCGCAGCAGGTGCTCGGTCCCCACCTCCGCCGCGCCTTCGCTGCGCGCCTTCTCGACCGCGATCTTCACCGTCGTCCGGGCCCGCTCCGTGAAGTGCGGCAGCTTGCCCGCCGGGTCGCCGTCCCCCAGCTCGCCGATGGTGGCCGCGCGGATCGCCGTCACCCGCTTCACCGAGGTCTCCAGCGCCCGCTGGCAGATCGCCGACACCGGCACGCCGGACTCCCGGACCGCCTCGGCCAGCTCGTCGGGCAGATACACGTTGATCTTGGGCATCACGACGTCTCCCCTTCCCGGATGCGTTGCTAACCCCATGTATACCCCTGAGCGGGGTTACACGCAACGTCACACCATCCGGAGCGTTGACGGCGTCGATGACCACGGCGGTGCGCGTGTCGAGATTCCTCGCTTGCGCAGTCCTTCTTTCACACCAGCCGGTGTGTTTCGGATGCCCTACCTCCGCCGCGATCTCCAACCGGCACTGGTCGCACAGCCCGTTTCGCCCTCCGTCCCGGCCGGGGCATCAGCGTGCTGCGCATCTGGGGTCACGGTCGGGCGGGCTGCCGCTGGAGGATGTCCTCGAGGACGGTGCGTACCGAGGTCGCCGGCCGCCCGAGCAGGGTCTGGAGGGCTGGGTCGGTGACCGCGAAATGGCCGGCTCGTGCGGCACGGAACATGCCGAGGGTGAAGTCGGCCGCATCTGCCGGCATGCCCTGGGCGGTCACTGTTGCCTTCCACTCCTCGTCGTCCACGACGACCCGGGTGATCGCACGGCCGGTGAGGTCGCCGAGGATGCCCGTGACGTCGGAGAAATCGAGCAGTTCGGGGGCGGTCAGGGGCGGAGTTGCCCCGTCGAGCGCACCGGGACAGGTCAGGGCGATGACGTCGGCTTCGGCGAGGTCGGCGTGTGCCGTCCACGAGACCGGGCCGTCGGCCGGGAGCCGGAGCTCACCGGTCTGCAGTGCGGCGGGCACGTAGTACTCGAACGTGCTCGCATAGAAGCCGTGGCGCAGCGCCGTGTACGCGACATTCTGCTCGACCAGGTGCGCCTCAGCCGCCGCGTGCTGCCGGCCGGGGTCGAACAGCGCGTCGGGTGAGGCGACCTGATGGCTGGTGTAGAGCACGCGTGTGGCGCCGGCCCGCACGGCGGCGTCGATCGCGGCCCTGCTCGCCACGGTGGCCTGCGGGCCCCGGATCGCGGCCGAGACGATGAGCACCTGGTCGGCGCCCTCGAACGCGTGGTCCAGAGTCGCCGGATCGGTGAAGTCGCCGGCACGGACACGAACTCCGCGATCGGCGAGCGCTACGGCCTTGTCCGTGTCGCGCACGCTCACGCTGACGGTGTCGGCGGGAATGCGGTCGAGCAGCTTCCGGACAATCTGGGACCCGAGACGACCGGTGGCCCCGGTAACAATGATCATGACTTCCTCCAGCGCGAACCAGTGATTCAATCGTGACGATATCACTGGTTCGGATCACCGGTAGCACCTGGCTGATAGCATCGATCCATGCCGGTGCCGCCCTACGTCGAAGCCCACACTGATACCCAATCCACGATCGTCGCCGCCGCCGCTCGCCTGCTCCGCGAGGGCGGTGTCCGCGCCGTGACCACGCGTGCGGTCGCCCAGGCAGCGGGCGTGCCGCCACCGACCATCTTCCGCCTCTTCGGCGACAAGGACGGCCTCCTGGAGGCGGTCGCGGAGCACGTGATGGCGGCCTACGTCGCCGACAAGGCGGCGAAGGCCGCCGACGAGAACGCTGACCCGGTCGACGACGTGCGCGCCGCCTGGCGTGCGCACATCGACTTCGGCCTGGCCAACCCCGGTGTGTTCCTGCTCCTCGTCGAGCCAGGACGCCTGCAGCGCTCTTCCGCCACGACCGCAGGCGCCCAGGTGCTGCACGCCCGGGTCGCGCGAGTGGCGGCCGCGGGGTTGTTGACGATGTCGGAAGCACGCGCGGTCGACATGATCCACGCCGCCGGCAGCGGCGCCGTGCTCGCGCTGCTGAGTCAGCCGGAGGACCGTCGTGACACCAGGCTCGCCGATGCGCTATTGGATGCGGTGCTCGGCGACATACTCACCTCGGCGCCGGCGCCGCCCGCCTCCGACCCTATTGCCCTCACTGTTGCATTCCGAGCGGCTCTACCTCGGCTTCCGGCGCTCAGCGACGCGGAGCGGACCCTCCTGTCCGAGTGGCTCACCCGCGCCGTCGCCGAACTCCAGGACCGACGGGATCGGTGACCGAGACGCGGACGCGAGCACCAGCGCTTGCGCCTCGCCCTCGGCCCCGACATCACTTTCTCACCGCCGACTTCATCTCGACCGCACGCGGGTGAGGCAGCGCGGGTCAGAAGCACGCTCTGACCCAGATCCGCGAGTAGCGGACGTGTTGATCATCTGTATTGCAGATGATCATGATTTGGATGCTGCCCACCGTTGCAGAACAGGGAAAATGGCCGGTTGTCGCACCGGTCAGCGGGGGTTCCACAGGCCCCCGACATGGTGACAAGTCGGATCGGACAGCGTGACGTGTGGTCAGCCCGACCGCGGTAACGCCCGGAGCCTGGCGAGCACGATGGTCAGCAGTTGCGGTCCCGGTGGCAGGCGGAGCTCGACGTTTCTGGCGTGGTGGACAACGCGGCCAGGCACACCGATCAGCTCGCGGCGCAGCCGGGCGATGGTGCGCCGGCCGCGCCCGTTGCCCCGATCGATCCCGGTCAACTCCTGCAACCAGGCCGACAACGCGGCCGCCAGCAGCGCGCCCCACATCCACACGGTGTTCACCGCCAGATCGCCGGAGGGCAGATGTCGCACGGCGGCGCCGTGCTTGGCGTCGCGGTTGAGCGCCTCGATATCGGTGCGGTGCCGGTACCACCACTCGACCCAGGCGATCTTCTCCTCGGACGTCACGTCCATGTTGGTCAGAATGAAACTGTAGCCGTAGACGTGGTCCAGCTTCCCTTGCAGGGCAAGGGCGAGTTGGCCTTTCGGGATGGTGCGACGCCGCCGCGCCCGAGGATCGGCCGACACCGCCTCGACCGGGATCCGCACCCGCCGCACCAGACACACGGTGTCGGCCGGCCACCAGTCCGGCACGTAGTCGCAGACCGCGACCTCGCCGTGCTCCATCCCGATCGCCGGCGCCCACGCGTGCTCCGGTATCGCGGCGGCGGCCCGCCACAGCACGGGGTTGCGGGTCGCGCCGATCGCGAACCGCACGCCGCGGAACAGGCATTCCCGCGCGATCTGGCCGGCGAAGTAGCCCGCGTCCATCCGGACCCGGACCGTCCCGACCCCCTCGGGCAGACAGGCCAGTGCCCTGCGCAGCAAGACGACCACGCTGGCGCGGGGATCATCGTTGCCCGACAACAGGTCCGCCGCGACGGGCACCCCGAGCTCGGCCCAGAACGCGATGTCGGCCCGGTAAGCGCGTTGGCCCTGGTAATTGAAGGCGCACCCCTGTTTGGCGCGTCCGTAGACCTCCACGTCGGTGGCGTCGATGTCTAGGGTGACTTCCCGCAGCAGGCTGGTGCGGCGGACCTGCCCCACCTGGTCCAGGACCCGTTGGTTGAGCGTGGCGATCCCGGTCTCGATCCCGGCCAGATGCGGCGGGGTGAACCGGCGGGCGATCCCCGCGGCGGTGGTCGAGGCCGGTGTCGGGGCGCGGAGCAGTTCCTGCCCGGCGGCGTCGGCACGCAGCCGATCCAGACTGACTAGGTGATCACCGCCTGCCAGTTGGCAGGACGCCAGCGACGCCAACACCTCTGCGCCGGTCGTGCCCCGATCGCGTTGCTTGACCGATCCGATCGCGGCGTCCAACACGCCGGTCATGTCCAGGTGGTCGATCAGTTCACTGATCGCGGCCAGTCCCGCGTTCGGGGTCAACGACGGATCCGGCGCGCCGAGGGCCACACGCCGATGGTGGGCCCGAACTCGGGCACGTAATCTGTTCACCTGACGGGTGTCCTTCCGGCTGGGTCGATCATGACGTCGCAATCACGATCATCCCAGGTCGGGGCGGGCACCCGTCGCCATCTCAGCTCAAGATCACGGCACTACTCGCGGATCCGGGTCTGATGCCGAAGCAAGCCTGAGCGGCCGAGGAAAGCACATCCGACTGAGAATGATCTTGGGTGACATCGCCTTGAGACGCCGAAAGGTCGCAGGTCATGCAAGATCGCCATGTCACGCCCGGCGAGACCATGCAGCGCGGCCGAGGCCTGGATCGGCGTGAGATGGCCCCGTCCTACTGAGCCGCGGCCGGCTGGTTGTTGCGGCGGCCGGCCCGGCGGCCGTAGGTGACCGTGCCGAAGATCAGGAGGCCGAGCACGACGTACGGCAGGACCGAGGTGACGACCAGCGCGGTCGACAGCGGCAGGGCGTAGCTGAGGATGACGCGCAGCACGGCCTCGCCGAGGAAGGCGGCGCCCCACACGACGGTGAGAATCCGTTGGCTGCGGCGGAAACCCGGGTACTGCCAGAGGCCGTTCCACCACTCGACCCGGGCCGGGTCGCCGCCGGTGGCGAACTTGCGTCCGAAGTAGAACATCAGAGGCCGCGGCGCGAGCAGGGAACCCAGCAGCACCAGGCCGAACAGGCCGGTGACGGCGGAGTCCTTGACCAGCAGCAGGCGGGCGTCGTTGAAGGCCAGGGAGGCGACGACGCCGATGACGAGGAAGACCAGCACCATGATGCTGAACTCGTCGGCATGGCGGGTGCGGGCGAAGGAGATGCCGAGTTCGATCAGCGGCCACACGCCGCTCAGGGCGAGCGCGGGGGCATCGGCCATGCCGTAGCCGGTCAACAGCGCGTAGGTGATGATCGGCAGCGCGATGTTGAACAACATCGTCGGCAGCCAGTTGGATACGACCTTCACGCCGGCCCCCTATTGTGTGGCGAGGATACTCACGACCGTGAACGATAACGCAACACGAGCCGGCGCGGGGCGGTCCGTGGGACTGGTCCCGTTCCTGTTCGGCGTCACCGGCGAGCAGGAGCTCCCGGGTGCGGTGCTGACGGGACTGCTGGCCGACCTCGGGCTGAGCCGCACGGCGGCCAGGGCGCTGATCGCCCGGATGCGGGTCAACGGGCAGCTGGCGTCGACCCGGCGTGGGCGGGAGGTCGACTACCGGCTGGCCGGCAACTTCGCGCGGGGCTTCGAGCGGATCAAATCCGGCTCGGCCCGGGCGGTGACGCCGTGGGAAGGCCGTTTTCACGCGCTGCTGTACCAGGTGCCGGAGGGGCAGCGGGCCTTTCGTGACCTGCTGCGGCGACACGCGCTGTTCACCGGGTTCGGGATCATGCAGCCGGGAGTGCTGATCGCGCTGACCGACCTCAGCCCGCGGCTGGCCGACGTGCTGGCCGAGAAGCCCGACGGGGCCAGCGTTCGCATCGGCACGATCGCCCTCTCCGACGCCGACGCCGCGGCCGTCGCGTACGAGGCGTGGGACCTTGCCGCCGTCGGTGCCAACTACCGGGCGCACATCGCCTCACTGCGTACCGCGATGCAGTCCACCGCCGAGCTGCCGGCCGCGGCTGAGACCCTGCGGGCCTTCGCGGAGCTGACCATGCCGCCGATGGTCGACACCCTCCGCGACCCCGGCCTGCCGCCCGAGCTGCGACCCCCGGACTGGCCGTGGGCCGAGCTCACCGGCCTGTTGGAGCAGGTCAACGCCCGCTACTGGCGGCCGGCAATTGCCTATGTGCGAAGCAGGGTCACTGGTTAGGGTCCGGCCATGACGTCCCGTTTGCACCATGTCACCGTCGACTGCGCCGACCCGTACGCGCTGGCGACCTTCTGGTCCGCCGTCATCGGGTACGAGCCACATCCCGCCGATTCGCCCGGCGACGAGGAGGTGCTGCTGCAATCACCCGGCGACGGCCCCGGCGTGCTGTTCATCCAGGTCCCCGAAGGCAAGTCGGCGAAAAACAGGCTGCACTTCGACCTGCAACCGGCTGGCCCCCGGGACGAGGAGGTCGAG
>NZ_KK037166.1:8397379-8400895 GCF_000568255.1 Kutzneria sp. 744 | reverse complement strand
AAGGACGCCTTACACGCGTTCAACGAGGGTAAGGCGTCCTTCCCCGCATAAAGAGGTCAGCGGAGGGAGGCTCCGTGCTGGTCGCCGGCGGAGGCGACGGCCGCGTCGCGGGCGGCGGTGGCCTCATCGACGGTGAGGGTGCGGTCGGCGGCCCGGAAACGCAGGGCGTAGGCCAGGGAGCGCTTGCCCTCGCCGAGCTGCTCGCCGGTGTAGACGTCGAACAGGCGGAGGTCCTCCAGCAGCTCGCCGCCGCCGGACCGCAGCGCGGCGGCGACGTCGGCGACGGGCACGGCGGAGTCGACGACCAGGGCCACGTCCAACAGCACGGGCGGGTACGGCGAGATCACCGGCACCGGACGGCGGTCGGCCAGCGGCAGGGCGTCGATGTCGATCTCCATGGCGCAGGTGCGCTTGGGCAGACCGAGCTTCTCCACCACGGCCGGGTGCAGCTCGCCGGCGTGACCAACGGGCCAGCCGCCGACCCGCAGCTCGGCACAGCGGCCGGGATGCCACGGCGCCAGCTCGGAGGCGACGACGGTGAGCTCCACGCCCCAGGCGTGCGCGACGGTCCGCGCGGCCTCGACGGCGTCGGCCCAGGAGGCCTCGCGGCCCTTGCCCCACCAACCGGCCTGCTCACGCTGACCGGACAGCACAACGGCGGCGTGCAGCGGCTGGTTGGGCAGCGACGCCTCCAGCTTGCCGAGGTCCTCTTCGGACGGACGGCCCTCGACGCCGATGGACGGCACCGCGGTCTGCTCGGCCTTGGGCAGCACGACCTGTCCGACGTGGAACAGCGCCAGGTCCCGCTGGCCGCGGGAAACGTTGCGGCGCAAGGTCTCCAGCATGTTGGGCAGCAGCGTGGTGGCCAGCTCGGGGTGGTCGGCCTCCAGCGGGTTGAGCACCTTCACGGTGGTGCGCCGGATGTCGTCGGCGTCGAGGCCGAGGTCGTCCCACGCGGTCGAGGCGACGAACGGGAACGGCAGCACCTCGGCGTAGCCGGCCTCGGACAGCGCGCGGGACACGGCCCGGCGGCGGCGCTGCGACTCGGTCAGGCCCCGCTGCGGCGGCGCGGGCGGCAGCTCGGACGGGATCGTGTGATACCCCTCCAGCCGCAGCACCTCCTCCACCAGGTCGGCGGGCTGCGTCAGGTCGGGCCGCCACGGCGGTGGGGTGGCGATGACGAACGTGCGGCCGTCGTCGCTGGTGGTGACCTCGACGCCGCAGCCGATCTGGCCCAGCCGCCGCGCGGTCACGCCACGGGCGTAGTGCACGCCGGCGACACGGTCGGGCAGGTCGATCGGCATGGACACCGGGGACGGCAGGATCGGGTTGCCGACGTCGGTGCGGCCGGGCCGGATGCTGCCCTCGCCGAACTCGTCGAGCAGCTTGGCCGCGCGGTCGAGGGCGGCCGCGGCGACCACGGGGTCGACGGCGCGCTCGAAGCGGCGGGACGCCTCACTGGGCAGCTTGTGCCGGCGGGCGGTGCGGGCGATCGAGGCGGGCTCCCAGTTGGCCGCCTCCAGCAGGATGTCCGTGCTGGACTCGCCGACCTCGGTCGACGCGCCGCCCATCACGCCGGCCAGCGACACCGGGCCGCTGTCGTCGCAGATGATCATGTCGTCGTCGGACAGGGTGCGCTCGACGTCGTCCAGCGTGCGCAGCTTCTCGCCGGCCTTGGCCCGGCGCACGACCAGCGTGCCCTGGAGCTTGGCGGCGTCGAAGGCGTGCAGCGGCTGCCCGGTCTCCAGCATCACGTAGTTGGTGACGTCGACCGGCAGCGAGATGGAGCGGATGCCGGCCAGCATCAGGCGGCGGCGCATCCAGAACGGGGTCGGCGCGGCGGTGTCCACGCCGGTCACCCGGCGGGCCACGAAGCGGCGGCAGCCCTCCTCGTCCTGCACGTCGACCGGCCACACCTCGTTGTCGGTGACGGCGCGCCCGTCCATGCCGACCGGGTCGCCGAACGGCAGGTCGAAGGCGCAGGCGAGGTCACGGCCGAGGCCACGGACCGACAGGGCGTAGCCACGGTCGGGCGTGATGGCCAGCTCCAGCACGGCGTCGTCGAGCTGGAGGATCGGCTTGGCGTCGTCGCCGGGGCTGGCGGCGCCGGGCGGCAGCACCAGGATGCCGGTGTGGTCGTCGCCGAGGCCCAGCTCCTTGACGGAGCAGATCATGCCCTCGCTGGTCTTGCCGTAGGTCTTGCGGGCGCTGATCTCGAAGCCGCCGGGCAGCACGGCGCCGGGCAGCGCCACCACGACCAGGTCGCCCTCGACGAAGTTGCGCGCGCCGCAGACGATGCCCTGGATCTGGTCCTCGTCCACCTCGACCTGGCAGTACCGGATCGGCTTCTTGAACTCGGTGAGCTCCTCGATCTCCACCACCAGGCCGACCACCAGCGGGCCGTCGACGGGGGCGAGCCGCTCGACCGCCTCGACCTCGTGGCCGATCCGGATCAGCGCCTCGGCCACGTCCTCGGCCGTGGTCTCCTCGGGCAGCGGCAGGTGCTCGGCGAGCCAGCTGACAGGAATGCGCACGGGACTCAGAACTCCGTTCCGAAGGGCAACGTGAAGCGGACATCGCCCTCGACCATGTCGCGCATGTCGGGGATGCCGTTGCGGAACTGCAGCGTGCGTTCGAGGCCCATGCCGAACGCGAAGCCCGAATAGACGTCGGGGTCCACGCCGGTGGCCCGCAGCACGTTGGGGTTGACCATGCCGCAGCCGCCCCACTCCACCCAGCCGGCCCCGCCCTTGCGCTGCGGGAACCACACGTCCACCTCGGCCGACGGCTCGGTGAACGGGAAGAAGGACGGGCGCAGGCGGGTCTTGGAGTCGGCGCCGAACATGGCCCGGGCGAACGCGTCGAGCGTGCCCTTCAGGTGGGCCATGGTGATGCCCTTGTCCACGACGAGGCCCTCGACCTGGTGGAACACCGGGGTGTGGGTGGCGTCCAGCGCGTCGGTGCGGTACGTCCGACCGGGACAGACCACGTACACCGGCAGCTCACGGTCGAGCAGCGAGCGGATCTGCACCGGCGAGGTGTGCGTGCGCAGCACCAGCCCGGAGTTCTCCGGCGCGATGTAGAAGGTGTCCTGCATGGTGCGGGCCGGGTGGTCCTTGCCGAAGTTCAACGCGTCGAAGTTGAACCACTCGGTCTCGAGCTCCGGGCCCTCGGCGATCTCGTAGCCCATGCCGACGAACACGTCGCCGACGCGCTCGGACAGCGTGGTCAGCGGGTGCCGGGCGCCACGGGACACGCGGTCCCACGGCAGCGACACGTCCACCCGCTCGGTGGCCAGCACCTGCTCGGCCCGCGCGGCCTCGAGCTGGGCCTTGCGCGCGTCGAAGGCGGCCTTGATCTCGTTCTGGGCCTCGTTGACCCGCTTGCCGGCCTCGGAGCGGGCGGCCGGCGGCAGCGCGCCGATCTCTCGGGCGCGCGGTCAGCAGCGGCGAACCGGTCGCCGAGGTGCGCGGGCTTGACCGCGGCCAACTGATCGAGGTCGCCGCCTCGGCGAAC
>NZ_KK037166.1:8395059-8396876 GCF_000568255.1 Kutzneria sp. 744 | reverse complement strand
GACCAGCGCGGCGAACGCGTCGGCGTCGTTGACCGCGAGCTCGGCCAGGATCTTGCGGTCGACCTCGACACCCGCGACCTTGAGGCCCTGGATGAAGCGGTTGTAGGTCATGCCGTTCAGGCGCGCGGCCGCGTTGATACGCGTGATCCACAGCTGCCGGAAGTCACCCTTGCGGGCACGGCGGTCCCGGTAGGCGTAGTTGAGCGAGTGGAGCACCTGCTCCTTGGCCTTGCGGTACAGCCGGGAGCGCTGGCCGCGGTAGCCGCTGGCGAGCTCCAGGGTCGTGCGGCGCTTCTTCTGGGCGTTGACCGCCCGCTTGACGCGTGCCACTGGTTCATCCTGTCAATCTCAAGGGGGTGTTCGGGGCACCCCGGGGGTCTTCGTAGGGCTACAGCGCTCGCGTCAGAGGCCGAGCATCTTCTTCATGCGCGGGACGTCGCTCTTGGCGACCTCCTGGACGCCGGCGTAGCGGCGGGTCAGCGTGCTGGGCTTCTTCTCCAGCAGGTGACGCTTGCCGGTCTTCTCCCGCAGCAGCTTGCCGGTGCCGGTCACGCGCACGCGCTTGGAGATGCCCTTGTGCGTCTTGTTCTTAGGCATTGTCGTCCTCGTTGTCGTACCGCCGCCCGGATCGGGCGGCGGTGCGTCGTCGTACCTCGGGGGTTCCCGGGTATCACTCCTGCTCGGAGCCGGTCTCCGGGGTGGCCGTCTTGATGGGCCGGGTCTTCGTCGTCTTGTGCGGCGCCAACACCATGATCATGTTGCGGCCGTCCTGCTTGGCGCTGGACTCCACGAAGCCCAGCTCGTTCACGTCCTCGGCCAACCGCTGGAGCAGCCGGAAGCCGAGCTCCGGCCGGGACTGCTCGCGGCCGCGGAACATGATCGTGACCTTGACCTTGTGCCCGTGCTCGAGGAAGCGAACCACGTGGTTCTTCTTCGTCTCGTAGTCGTGCGGGTCGATCTTCGGCCGGAGCTTCTGCTCCTTGATCACCGTGAGCTGCTGGTTGCGCCGCGACTCGCGGGCCTTCTGCGCGCTCTCGTACTTGTACTTGCCGTAGTCCATGAGCTTGCAGACCGGCGGGCGGGCCTGCGGTGCGACCTCGACGAGGTCCAGATCCGCTTCCACGGCGAGCCGGAGGGCGTCCTCGATGCGGACGATACCCACCTGTTCACCGTTCGGTCCGACGAGCCGGACCTCGGGCACCCGGATGCGGTCGTTGATACGTGCCTCGGGAGCGGCGGTGGGGCCACCACGGTCTCGACTAGAGGGAGCTGTCATGCACGTCCTTCACTTGCCTTCATGCGCCAGGAACAGCAACGGCCCCACATGTCCGTGACATGCGGGGCCCGCTTCCTTCCGATCACCCGGCGCCAAGCGTCGAGCTGCTCCAGTGCTGGACTGGAGGACCGGACCCGGCTGCCTTGCGGCGGCGCGGGTGGGAGCGGGGCTCCACTTGCCGCCCCCGCACATACGGGGGCTGGTCGCACGTGTAAGGGTAGCAGACGTGACGGAACTGCCCGAAATCGACGGCCCCCAGCTGCGGGAGCTGGCGCCGTGCCAGCGTGGAGATCATCAGCCGGGCGGCGGTGATGCTGCTCTCGGCTTCCGCCGAGCGCCTCGGCCTCGCCGACACCGAGCCCGAGTCCAGCCCGCACCGGGACCTGGACGAGGCCCGCCGGCTGATCACGGCGCTGGCCGGCCTGATCACCGCCTCCGCCGAGTACCTCGGCCCGCACGCCGGCCCCCTGCGGGACGGCCTGCAGGCCGTGCAGCGAGCGTTCCGCGAGGGCTCCACCGTGCCCGACGAGCCCGGCCAGGG
>NZ_KK037166.1:8386191-8394951 GCF_000568255.1 Kutzneria sp. 744 | reverse complement strand
GCAGCAGGGCGTCACGGGCGTCCCGAGCCATGGTGCCCGACGACGTCGTGCGACCACGCCAGCGGGCGGATGCCGTCGACCGGCAGCAGGCCGTGGGTGGGCTTGATGGCCGTAGTTCCGCAGAACGCCGACGGCAGCCGGAGCGAGCCGCCGGTGTCGGTGCCGAGGGCGGCGGCGACCTGGCCGGCGGCCAGCGCGGCGGCGGATCCACCGGAGGAGCCGGAGGTCATCTTCGAGGTGTCCCACGGGTTGCGGGACTGGGGCGTGGAGACGCCGAACGCGATTTCGTGGGTGTGGGTCTTGCCGATGACGATGCCGCCGGCCTCACGGATGCGCGTGACGACGGCGGCGTCCTGGGCGGCGGGCTCGGTGAACACTGTCGTGCCGGCGGCGGTGACCGTGCCGGCGACGTCGATGAGGTCCTTGATCGCGACGGGAACGCCGTGCAGCGCGGCCTCGGGGCGGTCGACCGACAGGGCGGCGGCCTTGGCCCGGGCTTCCTCGGCGACGGAGACGAAGGCGTGCACCGCAGGCTCGGTCTCGGCGATCCGCCCCAGGCAGGACTCCACCAGCTCCAACGGCGTCAGCGCGCCGTCGTGGATGGCGCAGGCGGCGTCGACGAGGCCCAGCTGCCACGGCTGGACGGCCTCCGTGGCGACATCGGCGGCGCGCACGGCGTCAACCGCCGCGGTGACGAACGGCTGCGCCCATTCGAGGCGCGACTGGCTCATGCCGTTGATCAAACTGCTGTCAGTCGATCCCGGCAAGCCCCTGCTCGGCCAGGATCCGGAAGCCCCCGGTCACGGCCTCGGCCAGGTACAGCGGCTGCCGCAGGCGGCCGCTCGGCGTGACGCCGACCTCGCCGCGCGGGCCGGTGAAGCTGGTCCCGGGCAGGGCCCCGACCAGGGAGGCGGGCTCGATCGTGCCGGCCGCCATGGCGGCGCGGGCGTAGAGGTGGATGCCCTCGTACACGGACTCGGTGACGCTGGACACCGGCGGCGCGGACGGGCCGTACGCGGCACGGTAGCGGCCGATGAAGTCGCGGTTCTCGGGCGTGGGCAGGTCCATGAAATAGCCGAGCACCGACCACATGCCCGCGGCCGCCTCGTCGCCGATGTGGTCCCGGGTGGCCTCGTCCAGCAGCGCCCCGAAGCTGCGGACGCGCCGCCGCAGGCCGGCGGCGTGCAGCTGGCGTTCGAACGCGGCGGCGTCCCCGCCGACGAGGCTGTTGACCACCAGTTCGGCGTCGGAGGCCTCGATCGATTCCAGCACCTCGTCGAAGTCGGTGGTGCTGAGCGGGACGTAGCGCTCGCCCAGCAGCCGCCCGCCCTCGGCTTCGACCGTCTGACGAGCGCAGGCGCCGACGGCGCGAGGCCACACGTAGTCGTTGCCGATCACGTACCAGCCCTTGCCGCCGTGCTCGCGCATCATCGCCGGAACGGCCTGGCGCAGCTGCTCCCCCGGCACCTCGCCCCAGCGGAACAGCCGTCCCGCCGGCTTCCCGCCCTCGTTGACCGGTGTGTAGAAGTACGGCAGCCCGACCCGTCGCGCGTACGGCCGGACTGCGTCGAGGGTGGCCGAGGTGTGCACGGCGATGACCATGTCCACGTGGTGCCGCAGGTGTAGGCGTTTGAGTACGGCCAGGCCGGGGGCCGGGCTCGTGGCGTCGTCGGGGGGGATCAGCCGCAGCGGTTTTTTTTTTCACGCCCGTTCTCGGCGTTGATCTCGTCCACGGCCAGCCGCGCGCAGTTCTCCACCGCCGGCCCGAACACGCCCGCGCTGCCGCTGTAGCTGGTGAGCAGGCCGATGCGGACCACCGGCTCGTCGGGGTCGTCAGCGAGGTCGCTGCCGACAGGCGGGCCAGCGGGGGCGATGCTGCCGTCCTCACCGAGGTCACGAGGCATTGTGGTTGTATGTAACAAATAGAAATGCCGCAAAGTACCTGAGCCGGCGTCGCCTCACTCTACAATTACAATCGAGAGTTCACTGAAGCTACTCCACAAGAACCGCTTTTGCTTACAAACAAGTCTTGTTCGATGATCACTCGTCCGCGCCAGGGCGACTCGTGCCGCAGCACGATGCGCTGCGCCGGCAGGATCCGGTGGACCCGGGCGATGCCGGCCAGCGGGACGCCGCCGATCGGGAAGGCGACGCGCACGACCTGGCCGGGGCGGAGGTCGTCGGTGCGGGCGTCGAAGGTCCAGTCGGCCCAGCGGCCGCCGCCGAACGACGCATAGGCCGCCTCGCGGGAGGCCGGCACCGTCACCTCGGCGGTGAACAGTACGTCGGCCATGCGCGCTCCCCCGGGGCTGGGACCAGGTCGCGCGAGCGTACCGGCGATGATCATCCGCCGGTCAGCGGGACGACCGGCTCCACTCGATGGTGTTGCTGGTGACTGTGCGTGTTCACCAGCCGGGACAGGATGTTCGCCGCGTCCTGCACGGGCCGGGTGCGCAGCGAGTACAGCCGGAACCGGCCCTGCCGTCGTTCCTGCACCAGGCCGGCCTGACGCAGGATGCGCAGGTGGGTCGACACCGCCGTGCGCCCGATATGGTGGAAGGCGGCCGCGATCTCCGACGCCGTCAACTCAGCGTGTTCGGACAGCAGCCGCAGCACCGCCCGCCGACTGGGGTCCGCCAGCGCGCCGAACGTCGCCGACTCGGTGTCCCTCTCGTGCACGCGCCCTCCCCGATCGTCCCGACAACAGCCCTTACGGCTGAACCGGGCCGGGAGTTCATCGGTGACGTTCCGGCCAAGGTTTGTCGAACCGCTTGCTGGAAAGCGCTTACCGCCTACAATGTAGACGGTAACGCCGCTTTCCGAGTCCGCCGCCAGGGGAGGAAACGCGATGCCCGAGATCTTCATGGCGCGACTGCGCCCGGAGTTCGCGCGCGGCGAGCGGGAACGGTGCTGCCACCTGTTCCCGGTGCCCGTGCCCGGCCCCACACCCAGGATGCTGCACGCCTACTGCGGCCAGACCATCACGCCCGGCCAGGCCGAGCTGCTGGACGGCCCCAAGGGCATGCCCTGCGTCACCTGCATCCTGCTGTCCCCCGCCGAGGGCGACGCGCGACACGTCACCGGCACCGACCTGCTCGGGATCGCCTGACGCCGACCGCGGCCCGTCGTGTGCTGTCGGGGTACTCAAGGGTGTGCTAATGGGGTATTTCGAGGTGTGCTAATGAGGTACTATACGGACCGTGACGGATGGTTACCTACCGCGCATAGTTGACGGGCAGCTGGCCGCCCTGCTCGCCGATTTCCCCGCGGTGTTGCTGGTGGGTCCCCGGGCGACCGGGAAGACCACCACCGGGACCCGGCATGCCACGACCATCCTTCGGTTGGACGATCCGAACGAGGCCGTCGTGGCCAACTCTGTGCCGGACGCGATCCTGCGCGGTCTGCGTGAACCCGTGCTGATCGACGAATGGCATCTCGCCCCGGCGATATTGGGCGCGGTCAAGCGGGCGGTGGACACAGAGCGCGGCACCGGGCGCTTCATCGTCACCGGCTCGGTGCACGCGCGACTCGACGAGCAGACGTGGCCGGGGACCGGCCGCCTGATCGAGGTGGAGATGCACGGGCTGACCGCTCGCGAGCTCCTCGGCGCGGACCTGACCCGCCCGCCGTTCATCGACCGCGTGGCGGTCGACGGCGTGGACGCCATCGCGACGCCGTCCGATCCGCCCGATCTGCGGGGCTACCTGGAACTGGCCCTGCGCGGCGGTTTTCCCGAGGCCGTCCGCGCGCCGGACCACCACCGGCTGGACTGGGCGACCAGCTACCTGAGCCAGCTGTTCACCCGTGACGTGGAGGGCGCACGCGATCCGGAGAAGCTCCGGCGCTACTTCGAGGTGCTGACCCTCAACACCGCGGGCGCGGTCACCGACAAGACCGTTTTCGACGCGGCCGGGATCAACAAGAAGACCGCGGACGCCTACGACACCCTGCTGCGCAACCTGTACATCACCAGCATGACGCCCGCCTGGTACAGCAACCGGCTCAAGCGGCTGGCGCAGCTGCCCAAGCGGTACGTCCTGGACCCGCTGCTCGTCGCCGGCGCGCTGCGGTTGACCGTCGACGGCCTGATGCGGGACGGCAACATGCTCGGACGGGTGCTGGACACCTTCGTCGCCGCACAGCTCAGGGCCGAGCTGGCCGCGGGGACCGAGCGCCCACGGCTGTTCCACCTGCGCGACCAGAACGGTCGTCGCGAGGTCGACATCCTTGTCGAGCTGGATGTCAACCGGGTGATCGGCATCGAGATCAAGGCGGCCGGCGCGCCACGCCGGGAAGCCGCGCAGCACCTGATGTGGCTCCGCGACGAACTCGGCGACCGGTTCGTCGGCGGGGTCGTGCTGCACACGGGGCCACGCACGTACCCGCTTGACGATCGGATCGTCGCCGCACCCATCTCCGCGTTGTGGAGCTGACCCCCGGGCGGGCTCCGGTCGGAGCCCACCCGGGCAGGCGTCACTCCACGACGGCGAGGGCGTCGATCTCCACCAGGAGGCCGGCGGGGAGGCCGACGTAGACGGTGGTGCGGGCCGGGAAGGGCTCGCTCATGAACTCGCCGTAGGCCTCGTTCATCTCGCCGAAGTGGGCGGTGTCGGTGAGGTAGACCCGGAGCATGATCACGTCGTCCATGGAGGCGCCGGCGGCGGCGAGGACGGTGTTGACGTTACGGAGGGCCTGCCGGGTCTGCTCGGCCACGGTGTCGGCGACGATCTTGCTGTCGGCGTCGAAGGCGACCTGCCCGGCGACCTGAAGGAAACCGCCCTTGCGGACGCCCTGGGAGAACGCGGCCACCGGGGTGGGAAAACCTGCGGAATTTTCTTCCTCTTGTGCGGCGTTAGCCATCAGATCCTCGAATTTGGGTCAATTTTCCACACCTGCATACGAGCTCTGTGTATGTGTTTCAACTCCGGTCCAACCGCACTCGGTCGAGGCGGCGGCAGCGGTCGCGAGCAACCGCGGCACGAGGGCGATGAGGCCCTCGTAGTCCAGGAAAACCTTGGGCACGGACAGCGAAGCGGCGGCGATGACCTCGCCGCGCTGGCCCCGGATGGGGGCGGCGATGCAGTGGATGAAGTCCTCGTGCTCGGAGTTGTCCACGGCGTATCCGCGCTGCCGCACCAGTTGCAGCTCGGCCAGGTACTCGCCGGCCGAGGTGATCGTGTTGGCGGTGAGCCGGGGGTACTCCATGCGCGCGGCGATCTCCCGCACCTCGGGCCGCTCGGACAGCAGCACCTTGGCCACGGCGGTGCAGTGCAGCGGCGCCCGCCGTCCGATGCGCGAGTACATGCGCACGAGGTGGGTGCTGTCGTACTTGTCGATGTAGACGACCTCGCCGTCCTCGTAGCTGGCGAGGTGCACGGTGTGCCCGGTCTGGAGGTTGAGCTCCCGCAGCGCGGGCTCGGCCGCCCGCCGCACGTCGAGGTCGTCGAGGGCCTTGTTGGCCAGGTCGAACAGCGCGGTGCCCAGCCGGTAGTGCCGCACGCCCTCGCGCTGCACGAACCGGTGCTCCTCCAAGGTTCGCAGCAGCCGCAGCACGGTCGACTTGTGCACGTCGATCACGGAGGCGAGCTCGTCCAGCGTCTTACGGCCGTCGGCCATGGCCCGCAACAGGGTCAACGCGCGGTCCAGGCTCTGACTCACAGACCCTCCTCGCTAGCGCTCGGAGCGTCTGCGGTCAGGGACGCAGTGCTCGATGGTTCGCTCGCAAGCTCGCTCACGGCAGGATCACTCCCCCAGCCGTCACGTGCGCGGCGGACCAGGTGTCGGCGTCGGCGTCGAGCAGCTTGGTGACGCCCGGTTCCGGCAGCGGCTCGCCGAGGTCGTCGGTGGTCAGCAGCACGCCGGCGGCGGTGAGGTGGCCGCGTCGGAGGCGTCGCCGGACGGATTCGCCATTGAGGTCGGCGGCCAGGAAGCCGGCCGCGAAGGCGTCGCCGGCGCCGACCGGCTCGACCACGTCCACCTTCAAGGCCGCCTCGAAGACCTCTTTGGAGTCGGTGAGCAGGGTGGCGCCGCGGGAGCCGTGCTTGATCACGATCTCGGCCGGGTTCGGCAGCAGGGAACGGATTTCCGCCGGCTGGTCGACGCCCCAGACGGCCTGGGCCTCGTCGTCGCCGACGAACACGATGTCGGCGGCGTCGGCCAGTTCCCGCAGCACGCCCTTGTCCAGCGAGGTCCACAGCGCCGGCCGCCAGTTGACGTCGAACGACACCCGGATCGGCAGGGCCAGCACGGCCCACAGCAGGTCGAGGCAGGTCGACGACAGGGCGGCGGTGATACCGCTGATGTGCAGCAGGGCGGTCTTGCTCACGTCGAGGGAGGCCAGTAACTCCGGGCCCATGCCGGAGGCGGCGGAACCACGGCGGTAGTAGCGGACGGGGCTGCCGTCGGCGCTGACCTCCTTGACGTACAGGCCGGTCGGCCGCACGGGGTCGGTCCGCACACCGCTCACGTCCACGCCGACGCCGGCGATGCGGTTGCGCACGGACAGGCCGAGCGAGTCGTTGCCCAGGGCGCTGACCCAGCGGGCGTGGAAGCCCGCCCGGGCGAGGTGGCTGGCCACGTTGGACTCCGCGCCGCCGACGGCGAGCGTCCAGTCCCGCGCCTCGTGCACCGGCCCCGGCACCGCCGGCACGAACAACGCCATGGACTCACCGAGGCACACAACCTCAAGGCGCTCCATCGGCACCCCTTCCCGGAGTTCGAGTTCGTTGACGGCGGCTCCGGGGAATGCTACACACCAACGAATCACATTGCGCAACTACCGTTGCATAATTTGCAACGCCGGGGACGGGGTGAAGCGGTGAGTTCGATCAACGCCGAGGCGGTCTCCGCACTGCGGGCCGAACGGATCGACTGGCGCTTCAAGGGCATGCCGGCCTGGGCTCACGGCTCGACGGTCGGCGACCTGGCCGCGTCCGGACTCGACCTGTTCGACGCCGGCTTCGTCGGCCCGCTGGTGGTGCTGGACGAGCCGGCGCTGGAGCACAACATCCGCGTCATGGCGCAGTGGTGCGACTCGGTCGGACTGGCGCTGGCCCCACACGGCAAGACGACCATGGCCCCGCAGCTGTTCCGACGACAGTTCACGGCCGGGGCGTGGGGCCTGACCACGGCCAACATCAGCCAGCTGCGCGTGTACCGGGCGTTCGGCGTGTCCCGGATCCTGATGGCCAACCAGCTGGTGGACCCGTTCGCGCTGCGCTGGCTGGCCAACGAGCTGGCCACCGATCCGACGTTCGAGTTCACCTGCTGGGTGGACTCGGTCGACGGCGTGGCCCGGATGACCGAGGTGCTGGAGCACCCCGTCGACGTGATCCTGGAGCTCGGCGGACCGGAAGGCCGGACGGGGGTGCGGTCGCTGGAGCACGCCGTCGAGATCGCCGAGGCGGTGCGCCGCAGCCCGGTGCTGCGGCTGGTCGGGGCCGGCGGCTACGAGGGCGCGCTGGCCCACGGCACCGAGGACGAGGAACTGGCCAAGATCGACACGTACATGTCGAGGCTGCGGGAGCTGATCACCCGCCTCGCCGCCGACGGGCATTTCGACGGCGTGGAGCAGGTGATCGCCACCGCCGGTGGCAGCGCCTACTTCGACCAGGTCGCCGAAGGTCTGACCAGGCCGTGGCCGGACGGGCTGCCGGTGCTGGGCGTGCTGCGCAGCGGCTCGTACCTGATCCACGACGACGGCCTGTACCGGCGGATGTCGCCGTTCTCGCGCAAGCACCGGCTGCCCGGCGGCGAGCCGTTCCGGCCGGCGATGCACGCGTGGTCGCAGGTCACTTCGCACCCCGAGCCGGGGCTGGCGCTGTTGACCATGGGCCGGCGTGACGTGTCGTACGACCAGGAGCTGCCGGAGCCGCAACTGGTTCGCCACCTCGACGGGTCCACGGAGGACTTGCGCGGGGCGTCGGTCAGCGCGCTGAACGACCAGCACGCGTATCTGCGGCTGAGTGAGCAGCAGGTCGAGGTCGGCGAGTGGGTGCGGTGCGGGCTCTCGCATCCGTGCACGGTGTTCGACAAGTGGCAGCTGCTGCCCGTGGTCGACGGCACGCGGGTGGTCGACCTGGTTCGGACGTTCTTCTGATGGACATCGTCTTTCGTGGCGCCACGGTCGTCGACGGCACCGGCGCTCCCGGTCAGATCGCCGACGTGGGCGTGGCTGAGGGCCGCATCGCGGAGATCGGGACCGGGCTGACCGGCGGCCGGGTGATCGATGTCGACGGTCTGGTGCTGTGCCCCGGTTTCATCGACATGCACTCGCACTCGGACCTTCGCGTGCTGGCCGAGCCCGATCACCTGGCCAAGGTCTCGCAGGGCGTGACGACCGAGGTCATCGGCCAGGACGGGCTGTCCTACGCGCCGGTGAACGACGAGGTGCTGGCGGCGATGCGGGCCCAGCTGGCCGGCTGGAACGACGACCCGCCCGGCTTCGACTGGAACTGGCGGTCGGTCGGCGAATACCTCGACCGCTTGGACCGGGGCATCGCCGTGAACGCGGCTTACCTGGTGCCACAGGGCACTTTGCGGATGCTGCACGTCGGCTGGGACGACCGGCCGCCGACCGAGTCCGAGATGGACGCGATGAAGTCCACTTTGGACGATTCGTTGACGGAGGGCGCGTTCGGGCTGTCGTCCGGGCTGACCTACACGCCCGGCATGTACGCCGACCGAGCGAACTGGTCGAGCTGTGCCGGGTCGTCGGCGCGCGCGGCGCTACTACAGCCCCCATCACCGCAGCTACGGGGC
>NZ_KK037166.1:8361831-8386091 GCF_000568255.1 Kutzneria sp. 744 | reverse complement strand
CCTGCCGGGCGCGACCTACCTGTCGGCGCTGCTGCCGAGCTGGGTGAGCGCGGGCGGGCCGGACGCGGCCGTGGCACGATTGTCCGATGTGGACACCCGGGAGCGGATCCGCGTCGAGCTGGAGGAGACCGGCTCGGACGGCAGCCACGGCGTGCCGATGGACTGGCGGACCATCGAGATCAACGGCGTCCGCGACGAGCGCAACGCCGCCCTGGTCGGCCACACCGTCGCCGAATCCGCCGCCGCGCGGGGTGTTCCGCCGTCCGAGCTGTACTTCGACGTGCTGATCGACGAGCGGCTGGGCACGTCCTGCCTGATGCACATCGGCCACGAGGACAACGTGCGCGCGATCATGCGGCACCGCACGCACACCGGCGGCAGCGACGGGCTGCTGGTCGGCGACCGGCCGCACCCGAGGGCGTGGGGCACGTTCCCCCGCTACCTCGGCCGGTACGTGCGTGAGCTGGGGGTACTGGGGATGGAGGAGTGTGTGGCGCACCTGACCGGACGTCCGGCGCGCCGCCTGGGGTTGACCGACCGGGGCCTGGTCCGCGAGGGGTTCGCGGCCGACCTGGTGGTGTTCGACCCCGAACGGGTCGCCGACACGGCCACCTTCGACCGACCGCGGCAGCGCGCCCTGGGGCTGCCGTACGTGCTGGTCAACGGGGTGCCCATGATCGACGACGACCGGCCCACCGGCGCCGCGCCCGGGGGTTCCCTGCGGAGAGGAAACCGATGAACTGGCTGCAACATTCGACGGGTGGGCTCCTGCTGCTCGCCGCCGTCGGCATCGCCGTGCTGCTGTTGTTGATCATCCGGTTCAAGACCGAGCCGTTCATCGCGCTCGTGGTGGCCGGCCTGCTGGTGGCGCTGGGCGCGGGCCTGCCGGTGTCGACCATCGTCGGCTCGGCCCAGTCCAGCTCGAAGTCGTTGCTGGAGACCGGTTTTGGTGGCATCCTCGGCCACATCTCGCTGATCATCGGCCTCGGCACGCTGCTCGGCTCCATCCTGGAGGCCTCCGGCGGCGCGCAGGTGCTGACCACCGGCCTGCTCCGCGCGTTCGGCGAGAAGCGGGCGCCGCTGGCGATGGGCCTGTCCGGCCTCATCTTCGGCATCCCGGTGTTCTTCGACATCGGCATCTTCGTGCTGGCCCCGCTGGTCTACGTGGCGGCCAAGCGCGGCGGGCGGTCCATCCTGCTGTACGCGCTGCCGCTGATCGCCGGCCTGTCGATCACGCACGCGTTCCTGCCGCCGCACCCCGGCCCGGTGGCCATCGCCGGCCTGCTGCACATCGACCTGGGCTGGATGATCCTGATGGGCCTGGCCTGCGGCCTGCCCGCGTTTTTCGTCGGCGGCATCCTGTACTCCACGTGGATCGGCAAGCGGATCAACCTGCCGGTGCCGGAGGAGATGCTGGCCGCCGCCCAGAAGGCGGCCGCGGACAGCGGGTCCAACGACCGCAAGCCGCCCTCGCTCGGCCTGGTCGGCACGATCATCGGCATCCCGCTGGTGCTGATCCTGTGCGGCACCTTCGGCAGCATCCTGCTGCCCAAGGACTCGTTGGCGCTGAACATCTTCGCCTTCCTCGGCACGCCCGGCATCGCGTTGACCATCGCCGTGCTGCTGGCGTTCTGGCTGCTCGGCTATCGCCGTGGCATGACCAAGACGCAGGCCGGCCAGCTGTCGGCCGCCTCGCTGCGGCCGGTGGCGATGATCCTGCTGGTGGTCGGCGCCGGCGGCTTCTTCGGCGCGGTGCTGGCCGCCACCGGCATCGGCACGGCGCTGTCCGGGTCGCTGCGGGCGGCCGGGCTGCCGGTGATCGTGCTCGTGTACGTGATCAGCTGCGGCCTGCGGCTGGCCCAGGGCTCGGCCACCGTCGCCATCGTCACCACCGGCGGCATCATCGCGCCGCTGCTGCCCGAGCTGCACTACTCCCAGCCGCACACCGCTCTGATCGCCATGTCCATCGCCGCCGGCTCGATCATCGCCTCGCACGTCAACGACGGCGGGTTCTGGATCGTGTCCCGGTACTTCGGCATCCCGGTCAAGGAGACCCTCGCCAGCTGGACCGTGCTGGAGACCGTGCTGTCGGTGACCGGCTTCGCCATGGCCGCGCTGATCAGCGCGTTCGTGTAACCGGTTGCCACGGGCCCGGGCGGCGGTCGAACCGCCCGGGCTTCCGCTGCGTTAACTGTCCTATATGAGCGGGCTGCACGACGTCAGGGTGCTGGCCAGGGCCGGCATGATCAGTTCGGGGCACGCGTTGAGCAGCCGTCGCGCGCTCGCCGACGTGCGGCACTGGGGCGCGGTGGTCGGCGCGGCCAAGCTCGCCGCCCGCCGACGGCCCGAGGTGGCCGGCATCGTCGACGACCGCGGCGAGGTCACCTTCGGCGAGCTGGAGCAACGGTCCACCGCTCTGGCGAAGTCGTTGCGGGCCAAGGAGATCGGGCCGGACAGTGTGGTGGCGGTGCTGTGCCGTGACCACCGCGGCCCGATCGAGACGATGCTGGCCTGCGGCAAGCTCGGCGCCACCACGATCCTGCTCGGGACCGGGCTGGCGGCGCCCCAGCTGGCCGGGCTGATCCGCCGTGAACAGGTGGACGTCCTGGTGTACGACCAGGAGTTCGTGCCGGTGCTGCAGGAGCTGGACCCGGCCGTGCAGCGCTTCGTGGCCTGGCGGGACGAGCCCGGCGCGGGCGTGCCGACGCTGGACGAGCTGATCGCCGACGCCCCGAAGGGCCGGCTGCGGCGGCCCCGCGACGTGTCCAAGGTGGTCCTGCTGACCAGCGGCACCACCGGAGCGCCCAAGGCGGCCCCGCGCAAGATCCGCTCCGGCCTGGCCGCCGCCGACTTCCTCGACCGGATTCCCTTGCGGGCCGGGGAATCCACCTTCATCGCGGCGCCGATCTTCCATGGCATCGGCTTCCTGCACGTGGTGCTGGCGCTGGGGCTGGGCTCCACGATGATCGTGCGGCGGCGGTTCGACGCCCGACAGACCATGGCCGCCGTCGACCGCTACGGGTGCAGCACGCTCGTGGTCGTGCCGACCATGCTGCAACGGATCATGGAGCTGGGCGAGCGGGAGCTCACCGGCTACGAGCTGGCCAAGCTGCGGGTGCTGTTCTGCTCCGGCTCCGCCCTCTCGCCGTCGCTGTCCAAGGTGGTCATGGAACGGCTCGGCGACGTGCTCTACAACTTCTACGGCACCACCGAGGTCGCCGTCGCCACCGTGGCCACGCCCGAGGACCTCCGCGCCGCGCCCGGCACCGTCGGCTACAGCCCGCACAACTGCACGGTCCGGCTATACGACGAGGACAACCACGAGGTCAGCGGGGCCGGCAAGGTCGGGCGCATCCACGTCGGCAGCTCCCTGCGGGCCACCGTCCGCTCCGTGCGCGACGGCATCAGCGGGCTGGCCGACACCGGCGACCTCGGGCACTTCGACGACGCCGGCCGGCTGTTCATCGACGGCCGCGAGGACGACATGATCATCTCCGGCGGCGAGAACGTGTTCCCGGGCGAGGTCGAGAACCTGCTCATGACCCACTACCAGGTGCGCGACGCCGCCGTGATCGGCGTGGCCGACCACGAGTTCGGGCAGCGGCTGCGGGCCTTCGTCGTGCCCACCCCCGGCGCCGTGCTCGACCCCGCCGAGCTGCGCGAGTTCGTCCGGGTCAGCCTGGCCCGGCACAAGGTCCCCCGCGACGTCGTCCTCGTGCCCCGCCTCCCCCGCACCGCCACCGGCAAGGTCATCCGCAACCGCCTGGAGTCAACCCCCTGATCAAGGGACCGATCCTGACGTTGAACGTCAGGAAGGGCCCCTTACTGACGTTCAACGTCAGTAAGGGGCCCTTCCTGACATAAAAGCGGGCTCAGACCGGGGTGTTGACCAGGACCTGGCCCTGGTCGTTGACCACCGACACCGAGGCGACGTCGTTGATCGACATCAGCGCGGTGCCGTCCAGGGTGATCGACTTGCCGGGCGTGGCGTTGGCCCCGACCAGCCAGCCGCCGAACTGCTCCTGCTTGCCGGCCTTGGACGTGACGAAGAGCTTGCAGCGCTGCCCCGGCGCGATGTCCCCGGCCTGCACCTGGAGCTTGACCCAGCCGTTGTTGGCCGGGATCACGGTCGCGGCGAGGTGCGCCCCGGTGGTCGCGTCGACGTTCGAGGCGTGCTTGGTGCCGGGCGGCAGCGGGCTGGCCGTGGGGGCCGCGACGCCGTTGCCGGGGCCGGAAGCGGTCTGGTTGCCGACAAAAACCCCGGCGCCGACGCTGAGCGCCACCACCGCGACCAGGCCGGCGGCGGCCAGCGAGCCGCCCCACACGCGCTGGCGGGACGAGATGCCCCGGACCTCACGCAGCGTGCGCTGCAACAGCAGGTCGCCGCCGTCGGGCGGGCCGTCGAGGAACGCCTCTGGCGGCACCTCGCCCAGCTCGTCGTGCAGCATCCGCAGCTCGTCCAGCTCGCGCCGGCACTCCGGGCAGCTGTCCAGGTGCGCCTCGGCGGCGGTGTTCTCCTCGGGCGACAGAACGCCAAGGACGTATGCGCCGACAAGCGCCTTGTCGTGCTCGGGAGCTGTCATCGGGTCACCTCCGCCGGCTGCTCGGCCATCGCCGTCCGCAGTGCCTTCAACGCGTAGTGCGATCTTGACTTCACGGTGCCCGGCGGCAGGCCCAGGGTGGACGCCGCCTCGGTCACCGACTTACCACGGTAGTAGATCTCAACCAGCACGTCCCTGTGCTCGGCCGAAAGAGTGTTCAGCGCCGACAGGACGGCCATCGAGTCCACCACGCCCTGGGCGTGGTCGCGCTGGATCGGCGGCGTGGTCGGCGTCTCCGCGACCTCCGTCGGCCGGACCGCGCGGGCCCGGGCCCGGTCGGTGATGATGTTGCGGGCCACGGTGAGCAGCCAGCCCCGCACCGAGCCCTTGTTGTTGACCATGTCGTCGGCGTGCTTCCACGCCCGCACCAGGGTCTCCTGCACGACGTCCTCGGCCGCGGCCCGGTCCCCGGTCAGTCGCGTCGCGTAAGCGAGCAGACTCCGTCCGTGTTCCTCGTACAGGGATCGGATCAGCGCCTCGTCGCCGGCAGACCTCCCTCCCCTGCGCGACCAGCGTTCTGCGATCCCCACCCGCGTACCTCCACGTTGCTGCCGACGATTCGCGGTATTGGGTATCAGATCGATCGGACCGGCGATTGCCCGGGTAGGGCCGGTGAACCACCCGGGCGTCGACGAGACTGCGAGCAGCTGCATCTCATTGCACTTTCGAACAGAGGCGGTGGGTGGACTCAGTAGCCATAGCCGCCTGCGCCGGGATCGATGCTGGTGGTCGGCGTCTCCTTCTTGGCACTGCTGGCCGGGGCTCCGCCGCCGGTCGCCGGGGCGCCGGCGGCCTTCTTGCCCTGCGGGGTGACCGCGTACCACTTCTGCTGCGCGCCCTGGCCCTTGGCGTCGCCCGGCGCCGCGTCCTTGATGAAGCGGTACACGGCCCAGCCGTTGATGGTGATCTGCTTGGTGCCGTCCTTGCGCAGGATGACGCCCACTGCCGACTGGTCGATGCCGTCCAGCGTGGCCGTGCTGGACGTGGCCAGCGCCGGCGGCCACATCTGCGAGCACGGGCCGTCGCAGTGGGAGGCCGGCGGGTTCGCCGAGTCGCCGTCGTAGCGGTACAGCGTCATGCCGCTGGCGTCGGTGACGACCTGGCCCAGCTGGCCCACCGTGGTGGCCGTCAGCTTCACCTGGTTGGGATCGGTCTGCTGCTGGGTCGCGGGCGGGGGCGCGGCCTGCTGCGGCGCGGTGCCGCCGCACGCGGCGACCGTCGTCAGACCGAAGGCCGCCGACGTCGCCAGCACGAGAGCGCGGGTCCGGTTCATGGCAGGGGCTCCTTCGATTCGACGTGGACACCCCAGAACACGGCAGCCATGGCTGACTGGTTCAGGTAATGGGAGAAGTTTTTTCGCCGACCCCCTACGGTGCACCTCGTGACGAGGCAGAACGTGCTCCCGATCGCCGCGCTCGTGTTGGCCACGGCCGGGGCCGCGGCCGACGGGGGCCAGCAGAGCGAGCTGGTCGTGTACGCCGGCGGTCGATTAGGCGCCGGCGCTACCTGGCTGGACGCCGTGCTCGTGTTGGTCGCCGTGGTGGGCGCCACCGGAGCCGGCCTCGGATTCGGCCACCGCTGGCCGGATGTGCTGCTGGTCACCGCCCCGGTGGACATCGCCCTGCTCGTCGCCGCCCTTGACCCACCGGCCGATCTCCGCCTGGCCCTGGTGGTCGCGGCCACCGCCGTGCGGATCCTGACGCTGCTGGCCGTGCTGGCCGGGGCCCAGGACGTCGGGCTGCCCGCGCTGGTCGGCTTCGCCATCGGCGGGTACGTGGTCGGCGGGCACCTACCCGGGGCGCACTGGCTGCTCGCCGTCGGCGCGGCGGGCGGGTTGTTGGCGGCAACCGTGCGGCGGCCCAAGTCCAGTAGACGGCCGGCCCCTAGGCCCGCTCCGGCCCCGCGCTCGCTCCCAGCCGACGCCCCGCTTCCCACAGAACCCGACGCCGCCTCTCCTTTCCGGTCTACTGTGGCCCTTCGCCCCCTGACGATCGGCGTGCTCGCCTCGCTCCTTGCCCTGCTTCCCCTTCTCTTCCAGGGCATTTCGCCCCAGGAGACCCTCGGCGTGATCGGCTTCTCCTTCGCCGCGGCCGCCATCGTGCTGACCGTCCTGTTCGGCTGGCGCCCGCTGGCCTGGCTGGCGGCGACCACAGTGGTCACTCTGGGCATCGGCGTGCCCACCAACATCACCTGGCCGTTCGCGATTCTCGGCGTGGTCGTGGGCTGCGCGTTGTCGCTGCTGCCGTATCGGGCCTTCATCGCCGCCGCGCTGTGCCTGGTATCGGCCTTTGTGGGCGGTTCGGTGCCAGGGCTGGTGTTCGCGGCCCTCGCCTGCGTTGCGGCGTCGGCCCTTCCGGCTCTCACCGCCCGCCGATCGACACCCGTTGTATTCGGACCGTTGCTCGCCGTGTCGGTCGCGGCCGGCGCGGAAATCATTCTCTGGTCATCCGTCACGTTTGACGGCCAGCAGGGTGGGGTACTTTTCGGCGACGGACACGTGACGGTCCCTCTGTTGTGCGCGGCGGCGGTGCTGGCCGGTGCGCTGGGAATCGTTGAACGCCGAACGATTAACAGTTAACCCAACCAGACTAAAGTACCTACTTCACGAGTGTTGCTCACACTTAGTTTTGCCTTTCCAGATCTCCCTGCACCTGATCTGAAAAGGACAGTCCATGAGCAACACGCTCTCACGCGTGGCCATCGCGCTCGCCGTCGCCGGCACGGTCGGCGCCCTGGCGGCCCCGATCGCCGTCGCCGCTCCCCTGCTTTCGACGACGCATCACCGGGCCAACGGCGCGCTGCCCTCCCAGCACCGCGCACCGCACCGCGACGCCCTCGCCGTGCGGGCCATCCCGCGCGTCCCGGCCAGCGCCTCGCTCGCCCAGTACGCGGTCACCCCCGGCGACCAGGGCCAGGTCGGCTCCTGCGTGTCGTGGGCCATCGACTACACGGCGATGAGCATCCTGGAGAACGAACAGGGCATCAGCGGCCACCCGCAGGCCCCGATGTACACCTACGCGCAGCTGGCCCGCGGCAACGACCAGGGCAGCACGCCCTCGGACACGTTCGACATCCTGACCTCGCAGGGCGTCGACACCATGGACGACTACTGGCAGGGCAACTTCGACTACACCACCCAGCCCGACTCCAGCGAGCGCTCCAACGCCGCCAACTGGAAGCTGTCCGGCTACACGCCGATCAGCACCGGCAACGGCATCAAGGCGGGCGTGCAGCAGGCCATCTCGCAGGGCCTGCCGGTGGCCATCTCCATTCCCGTGTACCAGAGCTTCGAGCGGATCTCCCGCCAGCAGGCGACCGACTACAGCTACTACCCGACCTCGGGCGACCCGTACATGGGCGGCCACGAGATCACCATCATCGGCTACGACAGCAACGGCGTCCGCGTGCAGAACTCGTGGGGCACCAACTGGGGCGACGGCGGCTTCATCAACCTGTCGTGGGACTACCTGGCCAACCAGGTCGAGGAGGCCAACGCGGTCGGCAAGCTCGTCCAGTAACCCCCTTACCATGCAGTGAAGGACGCCTTACCCGCGTTGAACGAGGGTAAGGCGTCCTTCCCTGCATAAGGGCTCAGTTCTTCAGCGCGTCCCGCAGGAATTCCGCGGTGTAGCTGTTCTTGACCTCGGCGATCTCCTCGGGCGTGCCCTCGGCGATCACCGTGCCGCCGCCCGAGCCGCCCTCCGGGCCCATGTCGATGATCCAGTCCGACGTCTTGATCACGTCGAAGTTGTGCTCGATCACGATCACCGTGTTGCCCTTGTCCACCAGGCCCGAGATGACGCCCAGCAGCTTGCGGATGTCCTCGAAGTGCAGGCCCGTGGTCGGCTCGTCCAGGATGTACACGGTCTTGCCGGTGGAGCGCTTCTGCAGCTCGCTGGCCAGCTTCACGCGCTGCGCCTCGCCGCCGGACAGCGTCGGCGCCGGCTGGCCCAGCCGCACGTAGCCGAGGCCGACGTCGACCAGCGTCTTGAGGTGGCGGTGGATCGCGGTGATCGGCTCGAAGAACTCGGCCCCCTCCTCGATCGGCATGTCCAGCACCTCGGCGATGGTCTTGCCCTTGTAGTGCACCTCCAGGGTCTCCCGGTTGTACCGGGCCCCCTTGCACACCTCGCACGGCACATAGACGTCCGGCAGGAAGTTCATCTCGATCTTGATGGTGCCGTCGCCGGCGCACGCCTCGCAGCGGCCGCCCTTGACGTTGAACGAGAACCGCCCCGGCTGGTAGCCGCGCACCTTGGCCTCGGTGGTGGAGGCGAACAGCTTGCGGATGTTGTCGAACACGCCGGTGTAGGTGGCCGGGTTGGACCGCGGGGTGCGGCCGATCGGCGACTGGTCGACCTGCACCAGCTTGTCCACCTGGTCGAGGCCCTTGATCCGGGTGTGCCGGCCCGGCACCTGGCGGGCGCCGTTGAGCTTGTTGGCCAGCACCGTCGCCAGGATGTCGTTGACCAGCGTGGACTTCCCGGAGCCGGACACGCCCGTGACCGAGACCAGGCAGCCCAGCGGGAACGACACGTCGATGCCGCGCAGGTTGTGCTCGCGGGCGCCGACCACGGTCAGCTGCCGCTTCCGGTCGATCGGGCGGCGGATCGCCGGCGTGGCGATCTCCTTGCGGCCGGCCAGATACGCGCCGGTGATCGACTGCTTGTTGGCCAGCAGCTGCTTGTACGTGCCGCTGTGCACCACCTGGCCGCCGTGCTCGCCCGCGCCCGGGCCGATGTCCACGATCCAGTCCGCGTGCCGGATGGTGTCCTCGTCGTGCTCGACGACGATCAGCGTGTTGCCCAGGTTGCGCAGCCGGGTCAGGGTCTCGATCAGGCGGTGGTTGTCCCGCTGGTGCAGGCCGATCGACGGCTCGTCCAGCACGTAGAGCACGCCCACCAGGCCCGAGCCGATCTGCGTGGCCAGCCGGATGCGCTGCGCCTCGCCGCCGGACAGCGTGCCCGCGGCCCGGTCCAGCGACAGGTAGTCCAGGCCCACGTCGAGCAGGAAGCGCAGGCGGGCCTGCACCTCCTTGAGCACCGCGCCGGCGATCATCTTCTCGCGCTTGCCCAACGTCAGGCCGTCCAGGAACTTCGAGCACTCGGCCACGCTGAGCGCGCACACCTCGGCGATGGAGCGGTCGCCCTGCGTCTTGTGGGCCAGCGTGACGGCGAGGATCTCCGGCTTGAGGCGCGTGCCCTGGCAGGCGGGGCAGGGCACCTCCCGCATGTAGCCCTCGTACTTCTCCCGCATGAACTCCGACTCGGTCTGCTCCTGGCGGCGCTCCAGGAACGGGATGACCCCCTCGAAGTTCGCGTAGTAGGAACGCTCACGTCCGTAGCGGTTGCGGTAGCGGACGTGCACCTGCTCGTCGACGCCGTGCAGCACCGCCTTCTGCACCTTGGCCGGCAGCTGCCGCCACGGCGTGTCCATGCGGAAGCCGATCGTGGTGGACAGCGACTCCAGCAGGCGGATGAAGTAGTCCGCGGACTGGCCGCCCTGCCACGGCGCGATCGCGCCCTCGCCCAGCGACAGTTCGTCGTCCGGGACGACCAGCTCCGGGTCGACCTCCTTGCGGGTGCCCAGACCCGTGCAGACCTGGCAGGCGCCGTAGGGCGAGTTGAAGGAGAAGGAGCGGGGCTCCAGGTCCTCGATGGCCAGCGGGTGCGCGTTCGGGCAGGCCAGCCGCTCGGAGAAGCGGCGCTCGCGCTCCGGGTCGTCCTCCGGCAGGTCGACGAAGTCCAGCACCACCAGGCCGTCGGCCAGGCGCAGCGCGGTCTCCACCGAGTCGGTCAGGCGCTGCTTGGACGAGGCCTTCACCGCGAGCCGGTCGATCACCACGGAGATGTGGTGCTTCTCCTGCTTCTTCAGCTTCGGCGGCTCGTCGGACAGCAGGTGCACCGCGCCGTCCACCAGCGCCCGGGCGTAGCCCTGGGACTGGAGGTTGGAGAACAGGTCGAGGAACTCGCCCTTGCGGCCGCGCACGATCGGGGCCAGCACCTGGAACTTGGTGTTGGCCGGCATGGCCAGCACCTGGTCCACGATCTGCTGCGGCGTCTGCTTGGTGATCGCCTCGCCGCAGACCGGGCAGTGCGGCTTGCCGGCGCGGGCGTAGAGCAGGCGGAGGTAGTCGTAGACCTCGGTGATGGTGCCGACGGTCGACCGCGGGTTGCGGTTGGTGGACTTCTGGTCGATGGAGACCGCGGGCGACAGTCCCTCGATGAAGTCGACGTCGGGCTTGTCCATCTGGCCCAGGAACTGCCGGGCATAGGCCGACAGCGACTCGACGTAGCGCCGCTGGCCCTCGGCGAAGATCGTGTCGAAGGCCAGGCTCGACTTGCCCGAGCCGGACAGGCCGGTGAACACGATCATGCTGTCGCGGGGCAGGTCGAGGTCGACGCCGCGCAGGTTGTGCTCCCGGGCGCCGCGAACGACGAGGCGGTCTGCCACTGGTTCCCCTTCACGCAGGACTGGCGGACGGAAAGATCGAAAGTGTGGTCGAGCAACCATGTTATGCCGAGGGTCCGACAATTTGCGTCGAGGGGCGGGATCCGCAGGTCCAGGGCACTACCGGTGAGCGATGGGTGGCCGTACGCTGGGTTAGGTATCTGATCACGCCGCGACGTCGGGATGAGCTGATGGTCAGTAATACCTCCGCCACGCACACGTCCGAAACCGCTGGGGTCACCGTGCCGCCGCAGCGGCTGCGCCAGTCCGAGGCCGTCCGCGAGGCCGCCGTCGGCCTGGCCGCGGTGGAACAGGCGACCGCCAGACTGCTCCAGGTCGTCGCGGCCATGGACGACGCCTCCGCCCGGGGCGCGAGCGCCCTGCCCGGGTGGACGCGGGGACACGTGCTGACCCACCTCGCCCGCAACGCCGACGGCCTGGTCAACCTCCTGACCTGGGCCAGGACCGGCGTCGAGCACCCCATGTACGCCAGCCGGTCCGACCGGGACATCGACATCGACGAGGGCGCCCCTCGGTCGCTGTGGCTGCTGGAGCAGGACATCGTCGCCGCCTGTGGCCGGTTCGCCGCCGCTGCCACCGGTCTGGGTGACACCGCCTGGCAGGCCGAGGTCGTCATGACCGGCGGGCGGCCCGTGCGGGCCTACCAGGTGCCGTGGAAGCGGGTCAGCGAGCTCTGGGTGCACATGGTCGACCTCGCCGCCGGCGTCTCCTTCTCGGACGTGCACGTCGACCTGGCCGAACGCATCATCGGCGACGCCCTCGTCTTCTATCGGGCGCTGCCCTCCCGCCCCGCCTTCACCCTCACCGTCGGCGCCCGCAGCTGGGACGTCGCCGGCGACGGCGACGTGCACCACGTCACCGCCAGCCCCGCCGGAGCACTCGCCTGGGTGACCGGCCGTGACCCCTCCGGTGTCACCGGCGACGTCCCCACGCTCCCCGCCTGGCTGTGAGATCCACCCCATCGTGTGAACGCTCGGCCGCCATGGAGGGACGGTGGCCGAGCGACTAAGTTCGGTGGCGTGGACGTTGTCGAGGAGTACACGGGACATGTCGACCCCAACGGGCCGGCCGCGCGGCGGACCTTGGACGCCCTGACCATCACCAAGATCTCGGTCGGGCCCATGGACAACAACGCCTATCTGCTGGTCTGTCGCCGCACCGGCGACGCCCTGCTGATCGACGCCGCCGCCGACCCCGAGCGCCTGGCCGACCTGCTCGGCCACGACGCCGAACGCCCCCGGCTCAAAACCGTCGTCACCACCCACCAGCACCCCGACCACTGGCAGGCCCTGGGGGCCGTCGCCGGCGCCAACGGCTCCAACACCGCCGCCCACCCCCTCGACGCCCCTCCCCTCCCCGTGCCCCCCGACTTCCTCGTCGAGCACGGCGACACCCTCGAGGTCGGCGACTCCCCCCTCTCGGTCATCCACCTCCGCGGCCACACCCCCGGCTCCATCGCCCTCCTCTACCGCGACCCCGCCGGCCACCCCCACCTCTTCACCGGCGACTCCCTCTTCCCGGGTGGCGTGGGGAAAACCTCGTCGCCGGAGAACTTCACGTCTCTGCTGGACGACGTCTCATCGCGACTGTTCGACGCGCTGCCCGACGACACTTGGTTCTACCCCGGCCACGGCGACGACTCGACGCTGGGCGAGCAGAAGCCGCACCTCGACGAATGGCGCTCCCGCGGCTGGTGAGCATCAGATTGGTGCGCGGGCACCCCTAACAACCGGGGTGCCCGCACGAATAGCCAGCATGGGCTTTGGACGAAGGCTGGCACGCAAGGCGGTCCGGTAGTTGTCAAGTCCAATTGAGACTGTTGTGGCCTACGAGGCTGGTTGCGACTGTTGGTGGACGGGCTGGTTGATCCAGGCCACCTCCGGCAGCACGGGCGGGCGGGGCCGGCGGGCGAAGCGCTCAGGGTGCGCGGCGTAGGCCCGGTTGAGCGTGGCCTGCCGCTGGACACGGATCTGCTGCGCGGTCCCGAAGTGGACCGAGGCCGGGGTGTGCATCCCGATTCCGGAATGCCGGTGCTCATGGTTGTAGGCCAGGAAGAAACCCTCGCAGAACGCGCGGGCGTCGGCCAGTGACCCGAACCGGTCGGGAAAGTCCGGCACGTACTTCATCGTCTTGAACTGCGCTTCGGAGTACGGGTTGTCGTTCGAGGTGCGCGGCCGGGAGTGAGACCGCAGGACACCCAGGTCCACCAGGAGTTCGGACACCGGCTTGGACACCATCGCCCCGCCGCGGTCGGCGTGGATCGTGTGTGGCTCGCAGCCGTTACGGCGCACCGCGTCGGCGAGGAAGTCCTTGGCCACGACCGCGTCCTCGGCCGCGGCGACCAGCCAACCGGTGACGTACCGGGAGAAGATGTCCAGGATGACGTAGCACTTGTACCAGATCCCCTTCGCGGGCCCTTTCAGCGCGGTGATGTCCCAGGACCACACCTCGCTGGGGCCGCGGGCGACCAGCTCCGGGCGGACCCGGGGCGGGTGGGTGGCGTGCCGGCGGCGTTCGGACACCTGCCTGGCGGCGCGGGCGATCCGGTACATGGTGGAGATCGAGCAGTGGTAGCGGCCTTCGTCCAGCTCGCGGGCCCAGACCTGGGGGATGGCCAGGTCCCGGTAGGCGGGGCTGGTCAGCAGGGCGAGCACGGCCGCCCGCTCGGCGTCGGCCAAGGCCGCCGGCGGTGGGGTGCGGGGCAGCCATGGGCCGTGCATCGGGCCTGTCGGGCTGGCGCGTCGATAGTGGGTGGCGCGGGGAATGCCGGTCAGCGCGCAGGCTTTCTGCACCGAGGTATGGGCGTCGCGCAGCTCGGTGAACGCGGTCGTCATGATGTCGTCGGCGGCTCGTCGGTGTCCGCACTCTCGGAGAGTTCTTCCAAGAGTGCGTGTGCTTTTCCCATGATGTCCAGCGCGAGTCGGGTCTTGGTGAGGTCGGCTTCCAGTTGTGCGTTGCGGCGGCGGAGTTTGTCCAGCTCGATCTGCTCGGCTGTCTTCTTGGGGCGCCGGGCAGGGGCGGCGGGGTCTGTGGGTCCGGTGGTCAGGGCGCCGGCGTCGCGGGCTCGTGTCCATTCGATGACGTGGGAGGAGTACAGGCCTTCCCTGCGGAGGATCGCGCCTTTCTCGCCGTTGGGGGCGTTCTCGTACTCGGTGACGATCGCCAGCTTGTACTCGGGGGTGAACGCCCGCCGTGTGGGTCGCGGTGCGGGGTCGGCCGGCGGGGTCGAGCGGGTGGGCTGGTCGTCAGCGGGGGTGGACACGGGCACAAGGATCTCCGATCCCGCCCTTGGTCAGGAACCCCTCGTGCTCACACGGGGTGTCTCACACGATCCTGGCAAAGAGGGGTCCGCAGTGCCACGCCAGGATCGGTCCGCCGAGCTATGCATCCGGTCCGTACCGCTAAGCGTGCGGTGACCCCGAAGGCTGTTCGCAAGGCGAGCCGGGCGGTCTACACGGTCACTAATCCGCTCGGCGCCGCGGAGAATGCGCTGATCGGGGCGGTGCTGGGCCCGAGCAATCGAGGGCGAGGCAAACGCACGGGATCCCGGCGGGCTGCGGCCCAGCCGAATCGAGGAACTCGCCAGCAGGTTGCGAATCCACAACCCACGGCAAGAGCGATCGGGGCGTCGCTTGCTGAGAGCAGACTCAGCGAGCTGATGGCTGTGCAGCGCGAGCGATTCGCCCCAGTCGAACGCCCGATCATCGCTGCTCCAGAGCCAGTGGATCCCCGCCCCTTCGAGCTGGATGAGTGGAAGCGTCGGAGGAGCACGGTCCCGTTCTGGCAACTGGGACTCCGCCGGCAGTTGCACGCCGAATGCGCCGCCACTGGCCGAATCCATGCCGCCCGGGTCCACGAAGAGCTCCAAGAACAGCAGCGGGTCCTGCAAAGTCGATCCGATGCTTGGTGGCATTCGCTGCTCGCCGGCGATCCGGCGGTGCTGCAACCCGTACTGACGGCGGCCTTCGGGGACAATGCGGCACCAGTCTCTGTGCTCGATGCTCGAGGCGACACCGCAGTCCTAGCTGTTCTGCTGCCCGGTGCCGACGTACTTCCAGACAAGAAGCCCCACGTGACGCCGACTGGCAAGCCGTCCGTGCGGAAGTGGACCAAGTCCGAACTGCACGAGGCCTACGCCGACCTACTCGGCGCACACACGCTAGCGACCATCCGCGAGGCTTGGGCAGTCGCCCCAGGACTGGCGAGGATACGAATCATGGGCATCTGCCGGGCACCCGGCATGGCAGAGGGCCTCCTCTTCGATGTCTCGGTGACTCGCAACGACGGCAACTGGCTCGACGACCGCTGGGGCCGGGTCATACTCGACGCCACTCCAGGCGGGCTCGTGCGAGTTGGCAGGGCATGCGAGATCACATCATGGCCGACCGACGGCCTCACCTCTGACCAACTGCGTGCCTTGGCGGCACCGGCGAGCTGACCAACGTGCGGCCATCAGACCACCGGTCGACCGTCCAGATGGCCACGGAACCGCCGTCCAGATGACCATTGATCTTGCCGACGCGGTCTCCTCGAACCCAACAAGCCGCTTGCGATTTTTTCGTTTTACGGGGAGGATGCTGGTGACGCAACCACCGGTAACCAGAGGGGCAGACAGCGATGACCGCGACCGTTGACCGGCCGATCCTCCCCCCGAGCGACCCGACTGAGCGCCACGAGTTGGATGAGCTTGCGACGCTGTTGAGCCGAACTCAGGCAGACGCGGCCCTGGTGACACCGGACGGGACTCTCGTGCACCTGCCGACCGCGGTGTATGAGGTGCTGTCACAGGTGATCACTGCGATGCGCGCGGGACGTGCGATCACCGTGGCGCCACTGGCCCAGCGCCTGACCACGCAGGAGGCCGCCGACCTACTCGGCGTCAGCCGGCCCACTCTGATCAAGCTGCTGGAGGACGGCAAGATCCCCTTCGAGAAGCCCGGCCGGCACCGCCGTATCCGCCTCGACGATCTCCTCACGTACCGCGACCAGCGGCGTCAAGAACGGCGCGAAGCGCTGGACGAGTTGGTCCAGCAGACCGAAGAACTCGGACTCTACGACGACGAGGCTACGGAGATCAGGTAACCACATCCGTGTACTCGGTCGTAGTGGACGCGTGCGTCCTATTTCCCAACGTCCTTCGAGACACCATGCTCACCCTCGCCGAAGCAGAGCTCTTCCGACCGCTGTGGTCGCAAGCGATCCTTGACGAGGTCCGCAGAAATGTCATCGCCAAGCGGAAAGTCGATCCGGCGATGTTCGATCGAACCCTGGCGCTGATGAACGCAGCGTTCAACGGCGCGATGGTTGATGGCTGGCAACCCATTGCCGTTGGACTGGAACTTCCAGATCCAGATGACCGGCATGTACTCGCTGCGGCGATCGCCGGCGGCGCACAGGCCGTCGTGACGTTCAACTTGGTCGACTTCCCGGCGAAGCAACTCGAACCCCACAACGTCAACGCGGTTCACCCCGACGCGTTCCTGCTCGACTAACTGGACCTCGCACCAGCCAGGGTGCTCAACGCACTCGCCAGGCAGGCTCAGCGATTCCGCAAGCCGCCAATGGATCTCAGCGGGCTACTCGCCCGACTCGAACGCTGCGATGTACCCGAGTTCGCGGAGGAAGTCCGCCGTATCGCGCTATGACGACGACTGTCCTAGACGCACACCCAGCACACAGACTTGTTCACCGCTGTGATGATACGCTGTTCCCCGGCGGTGTGGGAAAACCTTCTCGCCGGAGAACTTCACCTCGCTGCTGGACGGTGCCTCGGAGCGACTGTTCGACGCCCCGCCCGACGACACCTGGTTCTACCCAGGCCATGGCGATGACCCGACGCTGCGCTTGCAGGCCGCGCTCAACTCGGAGCCACACGAGAGCACGTCGTCAGCGCCGACTTCCCTCATGCTCAAGCATGGGGCGGTTGACCGGCACGATCGTCAACAGCGCGTCGAGGCCGACGAAGTCCTTTGGATTCGTCGTGAAGAGGGGCAAGCCCTCGGCAATGACGGTTGCCGCGATCATCAGATCCGCGAAGCGACCGCGGGGCTTGCGGCCCGCCCCGATCACAGCTGCGGCGACGCGGCCGTAGATCCGGGCGACTTCGGCGTCGAACGGGATCAGGTCGAATTCGTTCTCCACGCGTTGGAGAATCTCCAGGCGCCGCGCGCGCTCCGCGCGCTCGTCGTAGGCGGTCTGCTCGGTGTTGCCGCGAACCTCGTGCGGTCCGGCTGACAGTTCGGCCAGCGTGATCGCGCTGATCGCCATCTCGTCGGGCAGGTCGTTCGGGTCGATCTTCCTGCGCAGCATCACGATGTTCGTGTCGAGCAGTCCCTGCGAGTGACGCTCACCGGTCATACGGGCTGTCCGCCTCGTGATCGATCGCGGCTGACTGGTCAGCCCGGAAGGTCTCGATGTCGACGCTGGGCGCGTTGCGAGACATGGCGGCGAACTCCTGTTGAGGGACGAACCGGCGCCGACGACGCAGCGGGATCAACTCACCGATCCGATGGCCGTCACGGGTGACCGTGAACGTCTGGCCGTGCTCCACCGCGTCCATGATCTCCTTGGACCGGTTGCGCAGGTCACGCTGTGTGATCTCGGGCTGGATCGACATGGCACCAATCGTCCCGGGTGCTACCTGGTGCTACTGCGTGGCGCGGCTACCGCTGTGGCGACACCTGTTTCTACCCGGGCCACAGCGACGACTCGACGCTGGGCGAGCGGAAGCGCCGTCTCGACGAGTGACGCGCTAGCGACCGGTGAACAGGTCCGTCGAACGGGACTGTCGATCCACCAGGCAGCCCCGTTTGTGGTGGTCGACAACGCAGACACCAGGCTTTCACGCAGATCAGCGCCCCTAACCCGCATGTCCGCATTTGCGGGACTCAATCTCGTCGAATTTGCCGATGCTACGGCGCGAACTTCTCCCACATTGGTCTATTCGGGTGACCCACGTCCAGACAGCCACCACGCCTGACGCATGCAGAGCACTATCGTCCGCACACCGCAAGACGAGGGGACGCGACGTGGTGGAATTCCGCACACGCCCTGACGGAACGCGCTACCCGATCACCCCGAAGAAGGGAAAAACAGCCGGCACCATAGTGGCGGCCGCCGTGGTTGCCGGACTGGTGGCCGGGGCGAACGGGGCGACCGTCACGGATTCCGTTGGCACGGCACTGGATACCGCAGTGCAACAGGGCTCCGACGCTCGAACGACCAGTGGCAAGGATTCCGCGAGCAGGGGAAAAGAGACCGAGACCTGGCAACGCATGGCGCTACGAGAAGTAAAGAAGGTTGTCAAGCAACAGCTTCGTTGCGCGGTGCAGTCGTACGGACAGGTGCAGCAGTTCTTCGTGCAGACGCCGTGTGACTCATTGAACCAAGCGCTGTTCGCGTTGGCCGACACGCGTGGCAACATCATGGCCGTGTCCGTGATGTGGGTGACCATGTCATCAGCCGGCGACGCGGATCGGTTGAAGCATCTGGAGGACATGTACGGAACCGGCGACGTGACCCCGTTCGGGACCGAGGCGCTCGAGTTAGGCGGTATCAAGTTCACCGCCCAGCACTACGCGTCGCGCCAAGACGGCTCACTGCTCGTGGTGGCCGAGACCGAGCCGGTGCGCGGCCAGCCGTCCACCACGCTGTTGAACGACGTAGCCAAGGTCGCGTCGGTGTTTCCGCCGCTGTGCGGAAACGGTTCAATCGCACTACCGCGACCTCTGCCATGCCTGCCGGCCTTGTGAATTCGTCGCCGTTGTGGGTGCGCAGCAACCGTCACGCTCCGCCGGCACGTCGCTGACACCGCGGCATCTGGAGCCGACCTTAAACTGTGATGAGCTCAACCATGTCTTCCAAACCCTTGAAGTCGGCTTCGGTGCGTGTATACAGAGGCAGACCTCGGGCGGACGCGATGGCCGCGATCATCAGGTCGATCCGCCGCGGCTTCGGGTCACGTTTCGCCTCCAGAGTCAGCGCGACCAACGTGCCGTACCGAGTCGCGGCCTCGGCGTCGAAAGGCAACGGGTCGAACTCGACGATGGCCGCGCCCAGGACCTCGGTTCGCACCGCCCGCGTCGCAGCGTCCTTGGCCATCGCGACGCCCTGGTGCAACTCGGCCATCGTGATCGCGGTGATCTGCGGGATCGCCGGGAGAGTCGCGGGATCGAGCACGGCCAGGTCGATAAAGGTGCACGTGTCCAGCACACCTGACTCGTGACGCTCAGCCACGACCACGCTCCCACACATCATCGTCGCCGAGACGGTCCTCCGTGCCGAAGAACTCGTCGGCCTCCTGCCGCATGCGGACGAAGTCCATCCTCGGCAGCTTCCGGTGCCGCTCGACCAACTCCGCCGCGGTCAGCCGACGCCGGCGCGCGACAGGACGCAATTCCGCGACCTCAACGCCGTTCCGGGTGACGTGGTACGTCTCGCCCGCCTCCACCGCGTCCATAACGGCGGCAGAGTTGTTGCGGAACTCCCGCTGGGTGATCACCTTCACGAACACCAGTGTAGCCCCACGTAGCACGACGGGCTACGGAGTTCACGGCTGTGGTGATCCGCTGCTCCCCGGCGGCGTCGGCAAGACCTCCGCGCCGGAGAACCTCGCTGCTAGTGGTGGACGAGAACGATCCGCATTCCGTATCGGGTCATCACCACCGTCAGCGGCGTGGACCTCGACACTTGGCCCGCGCGGCCGGGATGAGGACCGGATCGCGGCCCGGCACGACCTTGTTGCTGATGGTTCCCAGTCCGTCGACGGTCATGGTGACCACGTCGCCGGGTGCCAGCGGTGACAGGCCCGCCGTGCCGTGCCGCCCCCACAGTTCGGCAAGGCAGCCGGAACCGCAGGTGCCGGAACCGAGAACATCGCCGGGTCACACGGTGGTGCCACGGGAGGCGTAGGCGAGCATCTCCTCGAACGTCCACGCCATGTTCGCCGGGCAGGCCGACGACCTCGGCCCGTCCGACCAGATCCGGCACTATCTACGCGAACTCGCGCGGCTCAACGTCGAATCCCGCCCCGAGACCGCCGCTCTCATGGACGCCGCGATGCGGCACGGCGACCCGTTGCGCGGGCCCGCGTTGGAGACCGACCTGACGAAGACCGTCGAACACGGCCAGCAGATCGGCGAGTTGGAGCGTCACGTCGATGCCGCGGTGGCGGGACGGTTGCTCGCCGCCGGGTACTTCGCCACGGTGCTGCGCTGGGTGCACGACGATCCCGCCCCCTTCGACCTCGCCGAGCAGCTCGACGACATGGCTTCCCTTGTGCTGCACGGACTGGTCATCGCGCCTGCTGCGGCGCGGTCGCGGGAAGGCTGAAAGGGCGTCGGACAAGGTCTTGGAGAGCGGACGGTTCGGTGAGATGACCAACGCCTCCTCCCCCGAAATCCGCCGAGACGGCAGTCGCCTCAGGCGTCCAGGAGGTCGAGGTAGCCGTCGGTGGCGCGCCAGAGGGAGTCGGCGTGAGGTTCGAGCTTGCCGGGGCTCCAGCGCTTGTCGTCGTACGAGCGGTGCTGACGGCGTAGGGCGCGGAGGCTGGTGGCGAGGTCGGCCTCCAGCTGGCCCCGAAGCTCGGCAGGGGTGGGGGCGTCGAGGCGGACGTCGCCGCCGCGGCCGTCGTGGAGGGCGGCGAGGGTGGCCTCGCGAACGCCGTCGGCATCCCAGATGAGGGCGGGCCGGGAGATGCGGTGGTTCCACACTGGACGGACGGCCGGGCGGTAGTAGGCGACGAGGGGCTCACGGACGCGCATGGCCTGGGCCCAGTGCTGGGCGCCGGCGGGAAGGGAGAGCCACGGCACGTCGTCGGCGGGGAGGTCGACGACGACGGCCACCTGGACCCATTCGAGGTCGCGGGGCTCGCCGAGGAGGTCGCCGAAGACCCAGAGCCCGGTGACCGGCATCATCGGCACGGGCGAGGGCGTGGCGCATCGACGGGCGAGTTCCTCGAGGTGGTGGACACCGCGGCTCCATTTCACGGCGGCGATCCTCCCACAAGTAAGGTCACGGGCGTGGCGGACGAGCAGGCGGTGGAGATCTACACGGACGGCGCGTGCAGCGGAAACCCGGGGCCGGGTGGCTGGGGCGCGGTGCTGCGCTACGGCCGTCACGAGCGGGATCTCTACGGCAGTGACCCGGGCCCGACCACGAACAACCGCATGGAGCTGATGGCGCCGATCAGTGCGCTGGAAACGCTGACCAGGCCGTCGACGGTGGCGGTGTACACGGACAGCACGTATGTCCGCAACGGCGTGATGAGCTGGATGCCGCGTTGGAAGGTCAACGGCTGGAAGACCAGCAACCGCGAGCCGGTGAAGAACGCGGACCTGTGGCAGCGGTTGGACACCGCGATGGCCCCGCACCAGGTGGAATGGCACTGGGTGAAGGGCCACGCGGGGCATCCGGAGAACGAGCGGGCGGACCGGCTGGCGGTCAAGGGAGCGCAGGAAGCCATGGCCGCCAAGGGAAATGACTAGCGAGCGAGCACCAGCTCATCCAGGAACCCGGCGATCCGGCCGATGAACCCGCAGGGTCTTCGGCGGGCGCGCCGTGGCCGGCGTCGATCTCGGCGTAGCGGGCGGTGGAGATGCCGGCGAGCAGGGCCTCCTGCTGGGCGGCCTCGATGACCCGGTCGTGCGTGCTCGCCAGGACGAGGGTGGGCGCGGAGATGGAGCCCAGCACCGAAGCGAGGTCGACGGAGAGATCGACGTCGATCTGACGGAGGGCGCCGGGACTGATCATCGAGGCGAGATCGCGGACCAGGGTTTCGTTGTCGGGGGCGGAGGACCAGTAGCGCGGGCCGAAAGCCATCAAGGGAAGCATGCGGGCGAACAAGGACACGTCGGCGGCCAGAACTTCCTTCCAGTACAGCAATTCGGCGGCCATGCGCGGGGTGGTGCGAACCCAACCGGCATGCAGGGCAAGGGAAAGCACACGGTCGGGACTGGTGCCGGCTAGGTGGGTGGCGACGGCGGCGCCGAGGGAATGGCCGACGAGGTGGAACGATCCGAGCCCGGCATGGTCGGCGGCGGCGAGGACCTCGGCGGACAGGTCCGCGAGGGTGAGCGGCCCGCCGTGGTCGGTGGTGCCGCCGGAGCCGGAATAGTCGGGCGCGACAACGGTGAAACGGTCGTTCAAAGCGGAAGTCAAGCCCTCCCACTGCAAACGGGAGGTAGCGGTGCCATGCACGAGCACAACGCCGGGACCGGAGCCGCTGAGGTCGTACTCGACGACGGCGTCGCCACCGCTGAGGCGAACAAGGACGTGTGGCATGGAATTTCCTTTCAGGACAAGAACTTGCGCAGTGCGGCGTTGAAGGCGGCGGGATTTTCCTGATGGGGCATGTGGCCGGCACCGGGGATCACGGCGACGGAGGCTCCGGGCGTGAGGGCGGCGCATTCCTCGGCCACGGCAACGGGAATCTCGGTGTCGAGCTCGCCGTGGATGTAGTGGATGGGCGCCATGAGGCCGGGCAGCACGGGGCGAGGGTCGTAGGTCAGGCACCCGTCGAAGTGCTCGTCGATGTAGACGCCGGAGTCGAGCATCTGCCGCACGGTCCAGTCGACCAGGGCGGGCTCGACACCGGGGGCGAACCATCGGGGAACCCAGCCGGCGAAAGTGCCGGCCCGGTCGTCACGAAGGTCGGAACGCAACTGCGCCAAGGGCATGCCCGTCGAAGGCCAGAAGGCCGGCCCGTCGACGGAGACCGCGGCGGAGATCAACTCCGGGTGGCAGACGGCGAGCTCGGTGGCGAAGCTGCCGCCGATGGAGGACCCGACGACGGTGGGGCGGTCGAGGTCGAGCCGCTCGATGACGGCGACGAGGTCGGCGAGCACGCCGTCGAGGGTGTTGCCGTGGGCGGGGCGGTCGGAACGCCCGCAGCCCCGCCAGTCGAGGGTGACCACGCGATGGGTCGCCACGAACTCGGGCAGCTGGGCGCCCCAGACCCGGCCGCTGGTGGCCCATCCGTGCAGCAACAGCAGGACGGGGCCGGCGCCCTCGTCCTCGTAGTAGAGCTTGGTGTTGTCGACGTCCACGAACATGGGCCCATGCCAACACCCGCGAAACGGCCGGACCAACCAGCGATCAGCGCATACACTCATCACGGAAACTGATCAATCGGGGCGTACGGCATGGAACTCAGACAGCTGCACTACTTCCTCACGGTGGCCGAGGAGCTGCACTTCGGGCGGGCGGCGGAGCGGCTGCACATCGTGCAGTCGGCGGTCAGCCAGCAGATCCGGCGGCTGGAGCGGGATCTCGGCATGGACCTGTTCGACCGCACGACGCGGACCGTGCGGCTGACCGAGGCCGGCAAGCTGCTGCTCCCCCACGCGCGCCAGATGCTGGCGACGGCGGCCAAGGCCCGCACGGCGATCGACGAGCTGCGGGCCGAGCACGCCACGACGGTCCGGCTGGGCACGAGCGCGGGCCTCGGGTCACGACTGGAGATCATCCTGGCGGAATTCGCGCGGTTGAGCGGAAACGCCACGCTCGAACTCGTGACCGCGGAGACGGACGAGCGGCTGCGGCGGGTGCGGTCCGGCGAGCTGGACGCGACGCTGCTGCGTGGCGAACGGCCCGCGTCAGGGCTGGAGTTGTTGCCGCTGTGGGAAGATCCGCTGATGGTGGCCCTGCCGGCCCGGCACGACCTTGCCGTGCGAGGCGCGATCGACCTGGCCGACCTGGCCGGTCTGCCGCTCCGATTGGTTTCACGGCAACGAAATCCGACGCTGCACGACCTCGTCACCCGGTCCTGCCGCGAGGCCGGGTTCGAGCCCGAGTTCGGCCCGGAGTTCACCACCGACCAGGACACGCTGGCGGCCATCGGTTTCGGCCGGCCGTCCTGGACGGTGTTCTATGCGCCCAAGGCGGAGCAGCTGCCGGTGCCGGGCGTGGTGTTCCGGCCGCTGCGCAACCCGACCCCTGTGATGCGCGCCTTCCTCGCCGTACGACCGGATCCGCCCGGGGCCGGGCTGCGCGCGCTGATCGAGGCCTGCGCCAAAGCTGGTGCGCCGAAATGAAGAACCGCACGAGGCAATGCCGCCACGGTCGACGTGTCGGCGGAGCAGGGCCTGCCCGGGGTGCGCCGGGACCAGCAGGTCACCGAGCTCGCCGACGCGTTCGTCACGGGCGAGCCGGTGACCGGCCCGGCGCAGGAGATCGTCGTGCTCGAAGGCC
>NZ_KK037166.1:8325919-8361731 GCF_000568255.1 Kutzneria sp. 744 | reverse complement strand
CCGAGGACGATGGAGAGCTCGCGGGCGGGGGCCACGAGGCTGACCGGGGCCATCTGCAGCGCGTACAGAACGAGCAGGTAACTCAGGGGCGAGAGCAGGGCGACGATGAGGATCTGGCGGCGGTACTGGCGCCAGATCGACACCGTGCGGGCCCGCGAGCGAACGGCTTGCGGGGCCATGAGCAGGCTCTGGAAGATCGTGCCGACGCCGAAGTAGGCCAGCGGCGGGATACCGAGAGCGGTGACGGAGTGGGCGTCCCACAGGGTGTACGCGGCGATGACGACGCCGGTGAGGACACCGTAGAAGACGCCGGCGCGGCGGCGGGACGGATCGGCGTGGGTGGCCTTGCCGGAGCTGATGACCAGAACACCCGATATGACCAGGAATGCGCCGACCAGGCCCGGCCATCCGGGATGTTCGCCGAGGAACAGGACGGCGACCAGCACGGACAACAGCGGCCCGGTGCCACGGGCCAAGGGGTACACGACCGACAGGTCGCCCACGGCGTAACCACGCTGCAACACGATGCCGTAGACGACGTGCAGCACGGCAGTGCCGAAGGCGGCCGCCAGCCAGGTCCATTGTGGACGTTCGAGGATCAGCTGGGCCACCGCAAAGGGGCCGAAGACCACCGCGGACGCGGTGTAGTACAGGAAAACGAAGCGGGCGCCGCCGTCGCCGACCTGCTTGGCGGCCAGGTTCCAGATGGCGTGCACGACGGCGGCGACGAGCACGAGCGAGAGGGCGAAGCCGTCCACGTAAGCGCCTTCCTCCGAGGTCCGCGCGGACCCGGGAAGGCCTCCAGGCTTTTGTCCCGTCAGCTGAACAGCCACGTCCCTTCGTGGCTGACGGTGCCGCTCGGACCAGACCCGCGAGGCGGCGGAACCCTAGGCACTACGCCGGCCACCCTACCCCAAGAGCCCTTCGGGCTGACCACGAGCGGCGGTGGTCACCAGGAAGGCGGTGAGCGGCAGGCCGGCGCTGTCGGCCAGGTGCTGGGCGTCTGAGGAACTGATGCCGGTGGCACCGGTCGGCGTGAAGACCTGCGGGGATCTGGTGATCGACACAAGCCGGAGGTGATCCACACCATCCGCGGGGACGGCTACCGCATCGCCGCAGCCCGACCCCGGTCAGCCCTTGGCCGCGGCCTTCGCCGCCTTCTTGAAGGCCCGCACCTCGCCCAGCGACTTCGCGTCCACCACATCGGCCACGCTCCGACGCGAGCCTTCCTCGCCGTACGCCCCGGCCGCCTCACGCCACCCCGTCGGCTTCACGCCCATCTGCTTACCCAGCAGGGCCAAGAAGATCCGCGCCTTCTGGTCACCGAAGCCCGGCAACGCGGTCAGACGCTTCAACACCTCCGCGCCGTTCGGCTTGCCCTGCTTCCACAGGGACTCCACCTTGCCGTCGTAGTTCTCCACCAGGAACTGGGCCAGGGCCTGGAGGCGCTTGGCCATCGAGCCCGGGAACCGGTGGATGGCCGGCGGCGTGGAGACCAACGCCGCGAACTCTTCGGGATCGGCCTCGGCGACGGCATGCACGTCGAACGAACCCATGCGGTCCAGGATGAGCTTGGGGCCCTTGAACGCCTTCTCCATCGGCACTTGTTGATCGAGCAACATTCCGAACAGGAGCGCGAGGTAGTCGCGGGCGAGGAGGGCGTCAGCCTCGGATTCCTGGGCGAGACACAACTTGCGGGTCACCGCTGGAGTGTCCCACACGGCGTGGACGGGCGCGTTATGACCGAATACTAACTACTAAACTGCGCTTGATGGGTTAGAGAGAGGCCTGGTTGCATCCTGGCCATGTCGAAAACCGAGGTCGTCGTCGGGCGGCCGATCGCGTCCATGTGGCCAATTTTGCCAAGGGAACCGGCCCCGTACACATCACGACCTTCGCGGTCGACGCCACCGGCCTTCACTCCACGGGCGAAGCGGTCCAGCGGAAAGGTTTCGAGACAGAAAACGACACATGGCCGCCTGTCGGTAAACCTGAGTACAGCTCAGTCGAGCGTCGTCGACGGCGAAGACGGTCATGGTGTCGCTGCCGGCATTGACGGCATAGACCAACCGGCTGTCAGTGCCAGCACGTTGCGGCGGTTGAGGATTCGGTTCACGAGATCGCAGGCTATTCCCGCCCCGGGCGGCAACCGGGGGCGTTGTCCGGAAGGCCGATCAACCGCATGCGTCCGACCAATTTTCCTTGCCGGGCAAGCTCTTAACGACGGGCGGCGGCGCGCTCGCGGGCGGCGCGGAGGTAGCCGACGACCAAGGACTCCAGGTCCGGCCGGTCGGCCACCCAGCCGGCGGGGACGGGATCGGCGCCGCGGACCAACAGCGTGGCCTGGCGTTCGGCGCGGGAGGCCGAGACGACAACGCCGGACACGGCCGACTCGTCGTCGCGCGGGCCGACGAGCACCCGATGCTCGGCCAGGACGTCCTCGACGTCGCCGTTGAGGCGGACCTGTCCCTCGACCACGAGGAGCAGGTGGTCGCAGACCTCGCTGAGGTCGCTGAGCAGGTGCGAGGACATCAACACCGTGGTGCCCCGGTCGGCGACCTCGGTCATGACGATGCGCAACGTCTCGTCGCGGGCCAACGGATCCAGGTCGGACAGGGGCTCGTCGAGCAGCAGCACCTTGGGCAGCCGGCCCAGCGCCAGCGCGATCGCCACCTGGGTGCGGGCGCCGGCGGACAGGGCACGGACCTTGGCGTCGCGGTCGACACCGGCCAGCATGTCGAGGACCTCCTCGACCCGGGGCTGGGACCACCGCTCGTTCATCGCCCCGACGGCCTGGATGACCTCACGCACCGTGAAATCCGGGTAGAGCGGCCGGTTCTGGGCCAGGTAGGCCACGTCAGGATGCATCCGGCCGCGCACGGGAGTGCCGTGCACGCTGATCGAGCCGGCGGTCGGCCGGATCAGCCCGGACGCCAGCGACAGCAGCGTGCTCTTGCCGGCGCCGTTGGGGCCGACCAGGGCGATGACCCGGCCCTCGGGCAGGTCGAACGTGCAGTCGTCCAGGGCGCGGACCCGGCCGAAGTGCTTGGACAGGCCCGCGGCGCAAAGGGCGGGGGTGCTCATGACCGTGGTTCTCCGATCGGGTAACGCTCCTCGCGGACGTCGACGTAGAGGGCGTCGACGTCGTCGACACCGAGCCCGGCGTGCACGGCTCGGCCCATCCAGTCGGCGAGTTCCTGGCGCAGCGGGGCGCCGCGGTTGGTGGCGTCGTTGGCCAGGGACTTGGTCACGAAGGTACCCAGTCCACGCCGGGCCTCGACCAGTCCCTCCCGCTCAAGTTCCCGATATGCCTTGAGAACCGTGTTCGGATTGACCGCGGTGGCCTCGACGACCTCGCGCGCGGTGGGCAGCCGGTCACCGGGGTTGAGCAACCCCAGCCGCATCGCCTGCTTGGCCTGGTGGACGATCTGGATGTAGGTGGCGACCCCGGAGCGTCGGTCGATCCGGAACTCGATCACGCCGCCAGCATAGGCCCCGGGGTCGGTCACCACGGCTCATGCCTGCCGGCGCACGGCCCAGCCGGTGGCGAGCACGAGCACCACGGCCAGGCCGAGGTAGATCGCGGCCTCCACCAGGTGCACGGTGCCCGCGGCCTCGGCCGGGACGACGTCGGCGAACCACTTCACCAGGCCGTGGTCGCGGTAGCAGGTGGCGGTGTCGGTGACCGGCGCGTCGCCCTTCGAGCCGCAGTTCATGACGGCGCTGTTGGCGTTGGGCACCACATTGCCGTTGGCGTCGAGATAACCGCCGAAGACGGTCAGCGAGCCCGGTTCGACCTTGGACACCGACGGGTCGTCGGAGACGATTCGCTGCGCCGACACGAGGAACTTCTGCAGGCTGGACAGCGCGTAGCGCAGGACAACCGTGACGGCGAGGGTCACGGTCATCGCCACCAGCGTCCGCCGGGACGCCGCGCCGACGAACATGCCCAGCGAGAAGGCGAACAGCGTGTAGGCCACGGGCGCGAGGCCGCTGGTGCCGAACGTGGCATAGAAGTACGGTCCGCTGGCCAGCGGACCGATCTTTCCCGCCGCGCCGACCCACCACTCCACCAGCAACTGCAGGGCAACCACCACGACCAGCGCGGGCGCCGCGGCCACCGCGATCTTGCTGGACATCCATCGGATCCGGCTCACCGACTGGGTGAACGCCAGCACGTGCGTGCCCTGTTCCAGCTCACGGGCGAACAGCGGCGCCCCGCCGAACAGGCCGACCAGCACAGGCAGCGCGAGCACGAACAGCTGCCCGACCTTCATCCGGTCGAACCAGATGTCCTGAAAGGACTGGACGACATCGTTCCCGCAGCCGCCGTCGGCCCGAATGCCGATGGCCACGCAGTTCCCGAGCGCATGTCCGTCCAGATAGGACACCATCGACGCGCGGACGGCCAGCAACGCCGCCGCCCCGACCACGAACACGGCCAGCATGGTGATCAACTGGGCGCGCTGCTGACGCCACACGACCCGGATCATGCCGCCACCTCACGGGAAGCGTCGCGCATGTAGCCCAGGGCCAGGTGCCCCAACCTGGGGCGCAGTTGCCGCCAACCGGGCGCTCCACCGGCCAGGGATGCGGGCACCAGCACCTCCTGCCCCTCGGCCGTGCGGCGGGCGTCGATCACCGAGCTCGCCGGCAACGGCAACGGGCCTTCGGGCGGTCCCACGAGCAGCACGTGCCTATCCAACAGGGCGTCGACGTCGCCGGCGACCCGGACCTGGCCGTTGGCCAGCAGCACCAGGTGATCGCACACGCCTTCCAGCTCGGCCAGCACGTGCGAGGACAGCAAAACCGTGATGCCCTGCCGGCGGCTCTCCTCGACCAGGTTGCGCAGCACCGACTCGCGGGCCAGCGGGTCCAGGTCGGCCAGCGGCTCGTCCAGCAGCAGCAACCTCGGCCGCTTGCCCAGGGCCAACGCCAGCGCCACCCGGGTCCGCTGGCCGCCGGACAGCGTCCCCACCTTCGCAGTCAGCGGCACCTGCGCCCGTCGAACCAGACCCTCCGCGTACTCCTGGTCCCACGTCGGATTGGTCCGCTGCCCGAACCTCAGCGTCTCCGCCACCGTGAACTGCGGATACAGCGGCTTCTGCTGCGCAAGGAAGGCCACCGCCGGGTGCAGTCCCCGCCCGTTCGGCACGTCCCCGAACACCGCGATCTCCCCCGCCGTCGGCTTCACCAAGCCCGTGACCAGGCCCATCAGCGTGCTCTTGCCCGCCCCGTTGGGCCCCACCAGGGCCACCACCCGGTTCTCCGGGACACGCAGCGTGCAGTCACGCAGCGCCCATCCTCGCCGGTACTTCTTGCCCAGCCCCTCGGTCAGCACCGGGGCCTGTCCGTCCACCATGCCCGTTCTCCCCACGTTCTCCCAGCTCAACGCCATATTGGCCCGACCCTACCATCTTTCACTACTTAAGTAGTGAAAGCCTGCAACGGCCCACTCTTAGCTACGGAGCGTGACGTGACGCGGGCCGACGACCGCCGGATCGGCGCCGCTCGGCCCAGAAAGTTCGCACCACGAACTGTAGGCTGGCGGCGTGACTGGTCGTTTGGGTGTGGTGCCGGCCCTGGTGCGGTCGACGTTTCTGGTGAATGCGGTGTACGCCGAATCGGCGCGTGAGCACGGACTGACCTCGCAGCAGGGACAACTGTTGTGCGTGCTGATGGGCCGCCCGTACGGGATGGGAGAACTGGGAGCGGTGCTCGGCCTGGCCAAGTCGAGCCTGTCCGGACTGGTCGATCGGTCCGAGCGCAACGGCCTGGTTCAGCGGGAGCAGGATCCGGGGGACGCGCGCGGAATCCACGTCTCGCTGTCGAAGCGGGGCGAGCAGGTGGCGGCGACGTTCTACGCGGAGACCTGCCGCCGGATCGACGAGCTGCCGAAGGGGTTCGACGAGGACGAGCGGGCGGCGCTCGACGGGCTGCTGAGCCGCATCGTGCTGACCAACGACGTGCCGGCGGTGTTCGATTGAAGTTCGTGTCACGAACTACTACTGTTCGTGGCACGAACTACTTGAGGGGGAGCCGTGGACGGCGTTGTTTTCGGGTTCGGCGCGCACAGCCGGATCGACGAGCGGGCGGAACTGCTGCGAATGGCCCACGAGGCCGACCGGGCGGGTCTTGACCTGTTCTCACTCTCGGACCACCCGTATCTCGGGGACCGCCTCGACGCGTACGCGACGATCGGTTTTGTCCTGGGCCGCACGGAGCGGCTGGCCGGTTTCGCCAACGTCACGAACCTGCCGACGAGGCCGGCGCCGATGCTGGCGCGGGCGGTGACGACGCTGTCGGCGTTGTCGGACGGCCGCGTCGTGCTGGGCATGGGCGCGGGCGGGTTGTGGGACCGGATCGCCGACATGGGCGTGCCACGGCTGTCGCCCGGCGACGCGGTCGACGCCTTCGAGGAGGCGATCACGCTGGTCAAGGCGCTGTCCGGCGGCGGGGAACCGGTCAGCCACGAGGGCGCCCACTATCGCGTGCACCAGATCGAGCCGGCCCCGATCACGGCGCCGCCGGTGTGGACCGGGTCGGTCGGGGCGAAGTCCCTCGCCGCGACGGGGCGAGTCGCGGACGGCTGGATCCCCGGCCACGCGGCGGACTGGCTGAGCGACCGGTACCGGCAGTCACGGTCGGTCATCGACGAGGCGGCCGCCTCCGTCGGTCGCGATCCGGGCGAGATCCGAACGGTGTTCAACTTCCCCGGCCGCATCACCGATCGCCCGCTGCCCGCCACCCGGGACGGCGACGGCCGCTGGATCGGCGGCTCCGTCGAGCAGTGGATCGAGGAGCTGACCTCGGCCGTCGTGGATCACGGCGCGTCGGGCTTCATGCTGTTCTCGCCGGAGGGCGGCACCCCCGACGCCGGCTCGTTGTCCCGCTGGGCCAACGAGATCGCGCCGGCGGTCAAGGCGGCGTCCACAACGGACGTCACCGCTCCGTAAGGACGCAACGGGATCATCGGCGCGTGCAGGCCTCGTTACAGACAGCAGTAGGGCCGACCGGCGGGGTCGGCCGCCGATGGACGAGGTGGTTCGATGCGGGCGCTCCTGGCACGGCGCAAGATCGTGGTTCCGGTGGCGGTGGCGGTGATCGTCCTGGTCGGCGTGGGGCTGTGGGCGTTCCAGCCGTGGAAGCTGTTCACCAGCAGCACGGTGAACGAGAAGCTGGCGGACGGGGCCGTGCAGAAGGGGACGTTCCGAACGCTGGCCCACCCGACGAGCGGCCAGGCGGAGATCGTGAAGGGCGCGGGCGGCTCGTACACGGTGCAGCTGAGGGACTTCAGCACGAGCGACGGCCCGGCGGTGCACGTGTGGCTGACCGACAAGGCGCAGGACGCCGGCGACGCCGCCTTCGGCAGGGACGGCCACCTGGATCTGGGGAATCTGAAGGCCACCAACGGCAACGAGGTCTACGCGGTGCCGGCGGGCACGGACATCGCGCAGTACAAGAGTGTGCTGGTGTGGTGCGAACGGTTCTCGGTGGGCTTCGGGGTGGCCGGCCTCGGGGCCTAGTGCCGGGAATTCCGCTGACGGGATGCCGTGCGGGCGTTGAGGAAGAAGCGATCAGCGCCCGCACGGCCCGCTTCGACGTGTTGTGCGTGACGCCGCGGGTGGATGGCGGGAACCGCTGACGTGAGTCAGAGGATTCCGGAGCGGAGGGCGAAGGCGACGGCCTGGACGCGGTTGCGAAACTTGTGGCGGGTGGAGAGCGTGTGCAGGACGTGTTTGATGGTGCTCTCGGAATAGGTGAGCCTGCGGGCGATCTCGGAGGTCTCGGCGCCGTCGGCCAGGAGCCGGAGCACCTCGACCTCACGGGTGGTGAGGCCGGTGGACGGCGAAGGCCGGGGCGAGGTCAAGGGGACGAGCCTCGCGGCCAGGTCCCGGGGCGACAATGGCTGCGGGGCTGAGAAAGCGGCGAGGACGGCGTCGGTGAGCTCGGGGCCGCTGGCCCGGGAGCGGTCGACGACGGCGACGACACGGCACTCGGTCAACGGGACGCCCTCGTCGACGGAGCTGGTGAGCAGGATGAGGGGCACGGGCGGAAGCTGGCGGAGGCGGGCGACGGCGGCGAAGTCGAGGCGGGGGACGGAAAAGACGACGACGTCGGGCGGTGACGACTCGACGATGCGGGGATGGCGGCGCAGGAGCGAGCCGAGCCCGGCCGAGGCGATGGCGTCCGGGGCGACGACACGCACGGCGACCTGATCCATGACACTCCCCTTGCTCGTGGCGGAACGCGAGCATGACCGGCGATCATTGGCGGATTCTTGACCACGGAGCGTGAACTAGTGGGCGCGGTCCCGGTAGGCGGCGGCCTTGTTGGTGTTGCCGCAACGGCTCATGGAGCACCACCGGCGCGGGCGGCCGCCGGGAGAGTCGAGAAAGATCATGCGGCAGACCGGGGAATCGCACGCCCGTAGCCGGGAACGGCGGGTGGGATCGAGCAGCACGTCGATGGCGTCCCGGGCCAACAAAGCGGTCAGATCGTCGGCGGACCAACGCAGGTCGTGGAGGGCCGGCACAAGGCGGGGCGGGGAGATCGACGCGGCGGCGTTGACTGCGGCGGGAGAAACGGGGCGGCCGGTCATGGCGTCGGTGACGACGGCGAAGATCTCCTCCCGCAGGCGGCGCAGGCCGGCCAAGGTGTCGGCGCCGGCCTCGCCCTCGGCCAAGGGAAAGCCGATGCCGTCGGCCCAGGTCCGCAGCCGCGTCACGTCGGTGAGACGCTCGATGCCGGCGCTGGGGCGGCGGCCGATGGTGGCCAACAGGTTCAGCGACGGCGAGCCCGCGTCGTACCGGAGCTCCCGCAGCTGGGCGGTCACCCGGACCTTGGGCAGCGTGTCGTCCACCTCACCCATAGTAACCTATTTGACGGTTACTGGGACGAGAAGCGCGACCACGAACGCCGCCGCCACGAACACCAGGGCGGCCGGGGCGATGGCGTTGACGGCGGTGAACAGGTAAGGCGCGGCGAAGCCGACGTAGGCCAGGCAATAGAACACGGCGGTGACGCCGGCGAGCTCCTCCGCCGAGGCCAGCGCCTCGACCCGGCTGAGGCCGCCGACCAGGAGCATGCCGTAGCCGCAACCCAACACGATGGCGGTCGGAACCAGGAGAATCACCTGGTCCAGGCCCACGGACAGAGCGGCGAGCAGAAAGCCCAGAACGGCCGAAGCGAGTCCGAAGGTCAGTACGGAACCGGCGCGGCGAGCCTCCAGGCGACGAGCCAACGGCTGGACGAGGAGCCCGCTGCCGAGCGTGAGGCCGGCGATCGCGCCGCTGCTGGCGATGGGCACGCCGGGCACGGGCAAGATCGTCGGCAGCACGGCGAAACTCGTGGTGGCGGCGCCGAAGACCAGCGGGGCGCTGGGCACGACCCGGCGCAGGAACTCGGGGTGCCGCAAGGCGTTGCGCAGCCGGACCCGACGGCCAGAGACGGGGCTGGTCTCCGGGGCGTGCCAACACAACGCGGCGGCCACGGCCACGACAACCAGATGCGCCAGATACGGCACGACCGCCGGCATGGGCAGCCACTGAGCCAGGATGCCGGCGACGAGCGGGCCGCCGCCGAAGCCGGCCGACAGGGCGCCGGCGGACCGCCGCGCTCCCCCGCTCGGGGACAACTCCTTGATCCACGCGCTGCCCGGGCCGAAAGCGGCGCCGGAGGCGACGCCGGCGACCAGCCGCCCGAGGCCCAACAGCCAGAGGTCGTCCGCGCCGAAGATCAGGATCACCGAAGCCAGGGCCGACAGGACCAGCACCGGCCGCATCACGCCGCGGCGGCCGAGCCGGGCCGACAGCGGAGGCCCGACCAGCAGGGCCCGGATCAGGCCGATCACGTACGCCCCGAACACGGCCGCGACCAGCGAGGACGAGAGGTGGTCGAGGTCGCGGTAGACGATCAGCAGCGGCGCGAACTGGTTGGCGCCCCAGCCGACGGCCAGCACGGCCGAGGCGGCCCGCAACCAAGGCTTCACGTGAGACCTCCTTAATAACCGAAACTATGGTTACTTGGGTAGCCTGGCGAAGGCAACAGGAGAAGGGAAGTCGCGTGCGCAGAGTCCACGTGGTGGCCCCGGACGTCATCACCGGCAAGGCCGTCGCCGCGCTGCTGGACGGCCAGTTCACGCTGGCCTGCACGCCGCCGGCCGACGTGGCCCTCGTGGTGGACGACGTCTTCCTGCCCTCGACCATGGGCCGGGTCCAGGACACCGCCGCGCTGGGCGTGCCGATCGTGCTGCTGACCCACCAACTCCAGGCCGGGTCGCTGCTGACGCTGATCGGCCACGGCGTGGGCGCGGTGTTGGACAGTGCCTCGACCAGCAGGGCCCAGCTCGTCGAGGCGATCGACGCGGCCGCCCGGGGCGCGGGGATCGTGTCGCCGGAGCTGATGGGCCCTCTGCTGCGGCAGGTCCGCGACCTTCAGCGCACGATCCTGCACCCGCTCGGCTACACCGGGGTCGGCCTGTCGACGCGCGAAGTGGAGATCCTGCGGCTGCTGGCTGAAGGCCGCGAGACCAAGGAGATCGCCGACGCGCTGTCGTACTCCGAGAGCACGGTGAAGAAGGACCTGCACGAACTGATCACCCGGTTCCGGCTGCGCAACCGCACCCAGGCGGTCGCCTTCGCCATCCGGGCCGGCGTGCTATGAACAACCCACGAGGACACATGCGGATCGCGGTGATGGGCACGGGCGGGGTCGGCGGCTACTTCGGGGCCAGGCTGGCCGCGGATGGTCACGAGGTGGCGTTCGTCGCTCGTGGAACCCACCTGAAAGCCTTGCAGGAGAACGGGCTTCAGGTGCGGAGCCCGTTGGGCGACCTGCACCTGACCGAGGTCGTGGCCACCGACGATCCGGCCGAGCTGGAGCCCGTCGACCTGGTGCTGTTCGGCGTGAAGCTGTGGGACACCGAGTCCGCCGCCGCCCAGATCCGGCCATTGTTGCGGCCTGATACAGCGGTGGTGTCGTTCCAGAACGGCGTGGTGAAGGACGACATCCTGCGTCGCATCCTCGGCCCCGAGCACGTGCTGGGTGGCGTCTGCTACATCGCGGCGACGATCGCCGAACCAGGTGTGATCAACCACGCGAACACGTTGCAGCGCTTGGTCTTCGGCGAGTACGACGGTGTGTCCACGCCGAGGGTCGAGGCGTTTCTCCAGGCCTGTCGGGAAAGCGGCCTCGACGCCGAGGTGAGCCCGGACATCGCGCGCACGATCTGGGAGAAGTTCGTGTTCCTGGTCGGCCTGTCCGGCGTCACCAGCCTGGCCCGCACGGCGATCGGCCCGATCCGGGCCAACCCGCGCTCCCGGGCGTTCCTGCACGACGTCATGGACGAGGTCGTCGAGGTCGCGCGGGCCTCGGGCGTCGAGCTCCCGGCCGACTACGCCGACGACCGAATGGCCTTTGTGGACACTGTCGACCAGGCCATGACCTCCTCGATGCACCACGACCTGGAGCGCGGCAACCGGCTGGAAGTGGCCTGGCTCAGCGGCGACGTCGTCGACCGGGCCCGGGCCCTCGGGGTGCCGGCACCGGCGAACCGGGCAATCGCCGACGTCCTGTCCGTGCACGCCGACGGTGCGCGCCCCTGACTTGGGCCAGCGTCGAAGCCGTGAACCTGGAGCCGGGACCGCACGCGGTGGACATCGACGGCGTCACGCAGGCGTACGAGGCGAGCGGGCAGGGGCCGGTCACCGTCGTCCACTCGGGAGGGCCGGGCATCGACTCGGGTTACCCGCGGATGCCGTTGCTGGAACAGCACATGACGATGGTCTACTGGACCCGATCCGGCACCGGCCGTAGCGACTTCCTGCCCGGCGGCGACTACAGCATCGCCTACGCCAGGTTCGCCCGCGAGCTGATCGCGCGCCTCGGCGCGACCAGGCCGTGCTTCATCGGGCACTCGCACGGCGGATTCGTCGGATTGGAGCTGGCCGCGGAGAATCCCGGCCTGCTGGGCGGTCTCATCGCGTACAGCACGGCCGCGCAGGCGGGGCCCGAGCTGCGCGCGGAAGGCGGCCGGCAGATGGCCGCCTTCGTGCGGCGCTACCCCAATGAGCCCAAAGCCGTGCGCGCCGGCCAGGTGTGGAGGAGTCTTCGGGCAAGCCGCCGACGAGCGCGGCGGAGCATGCCCGATTCCTCCAGGGCATCCTGCCCGCGTACTTCGCCGACTACTGGGCGATGGTCGCGCAGCTCGGCCCGGTCTCCCTGAAGACGCACTACGATCCGAACCGCATTCGGTCCACTTGGGACGTTCGCGACCGGCTCGGCCAGATCGACATGCCGACGCTGGTGATCTCCGGTTTGTACGACTTCGTCTGCGCGCGGCGGTTCTCCGACGAGATCGTCGCCGGCATCCACGGCGTCACGTGCCTGAAACTGCACGAGAGCGGCCACTTCGGCTATCAGGAGCAGCAGGAGCTGTTGGTCAAGACGGTCGCCGACTTCGTCAGCTAGCCCGTCAGATCCAGCTGCCGCGCTCATACAGGGGGCGGAAGCCGGCGCGGAGCATGTTGTGCAGCGAGGTGTTGTGTGAGCCCGGCTGTTCCGCCCCGGTCTCGGCGACCAGCCCCGGCGAGTCCCGCCCACCGTCACACCGAACTGTGTGAATCCGTTTCGTACTTTCGGTGTGACGCTAAGCGGGACTCGCGGTGGTACTGGTTCCGGCCCGCCCGTTGCCACGCTTGGGGTTGAAGACTCCTGCCCACCCGACTCCCTTTGCCGGCACCGCCAATCGCCGGCGGCGAGCCTGGAGACCTCTACTGATACGGGCAGCTCAGCGGCTCGGGACCCCTTCGCCGCCCCGCTGACGGTGTGTCTGAAACCGTGTTTCGGTGTGCCGGAGAGCGTGACTCGCGGGGGTGGAGGGGTCAGAGGGCGGAGTGGGCTTCGCAGGCTTTGCGGACGCCGTCGCCGTAGGCCGGGTCGGCCCGGGCGCAGTTCGCGATGTGCTTCTCGATCGTCTCCCGGCGGGCGCCCTTGATGGCCCGGGCGGTGTTGTCGAACAGGACCTGCTGCTGGTCGCCGGTCATCAGCCGGAACAGGTCGCCGGGCTGCTGGAAGTAGTTGTCGTCGTCGGCCCGGAAGTCGAAGCGGTCGGCGGTGGCGCCGACGGCCTGCGCCGGGTCGGCGTAGGCGGGCTGCTCGGCCCAGCGCCCGAAGTTGTTGGGCTCGATGCCGGGCACGCCGCCCTGGTTGCCGTCGACGCGCATGCCGCCGTCACGGTGGTAGGTGTTGACCAGGGCGGCGGCCCGCGGGTGGTTGACCGGGATCTGGTGGTGGTTCACGCCCAGCCGGTACCGGGCGGCGTCGCCGTAGGAGAACAGCCGGCCCTGAAGCATCCGGTCGGGGCTGAACGAGATGCCCGGCACCAGGTTGGCCGGGGTGAACGCGGCCTGCTCGACGTCGGCGAAGTAGTTGTCGGGGTTGCGGTTGAGGGTCACCTCGCCCACCTCGATCAGCGGGTAGTCCTTCTTGCTCCACACCTTGGTCAGGTCGAACGGGTGGAAGCGGTAGTCGGCGGCGTCGGCCTCGGGCATGACCTGCACGCACAAAGTCCACTTGGGATGGTCGCCGCGCTCGATCGACTCGTACAGGTCACGCTGGTGCGACTCGCGGTCGCCGGCGATGACCTGCGCGGCCTCGGCATCGGTGAGGTTCTCGATGCCCTGCTGGGTACGGAAGTGGAACTTCACCCAGTGCCGCTCGCCCTCGGCGTTGATCAGGCTGAAGGTGTGCGAGCCGAAGCCGTGCATGTGCCGGTAGGAGCGCGGGATGCCCCGCTCGCTCATCACGATGGTGACCTGGTGCAGCGCCTCGGGCAGGTTCACCCAGAAACCCCAGTTGTTCTCGGGGTCGCGGAGGTTGGTGCGCGGGTCCCGCTTCACGGCCCGGTTGAGGTCCGGGAACTTCAGCGGGTCGCGGAAGAAGAACACCGGCGTGTTGTTGCCGACGACGTCCCAGTTGCCTTCCTCGGTGTAGAAGCGCAGCGCGAAGCCGCGGATGTCCCGCTCGGCGTCGGCGGCGCCGCGCTCGCCGGCCACCGTGGAGAAGCGCTGGAACACCTCGCACTCGTTGCCGATCTTGTTGAACAGCGCGGCGCGGGTGTAGCGGCTGATGTCGCCGGTGACCCGGAACGTGCCGAACGCGCCGGAGCCCTTGGCGTGCATGCGCCGCTCGGGGATCACCTCGCGGTCGAAGTGCGCGAGTTTCTCCAGGAACCACAGGTCCTGCAGCAGCATCGGCCCGCGCGGGCCGGCCGTCAGGCTGTTCTGGTTGTCGGCGACGGGAGCGCCGGCCGCAGTGGTCAGCGGCTTGGTGTTCTCTTCGAAAGCCATCACGCCTCCTCGGGTCTCGGCCAGCCCACCACGCTATCTGGAGTCAGTCAAGAAAACGATCTGATCCAGACATCATCGTGTCCGGATCGGTGGCCTCGTACAGGGCCTCGGTCAGCGCCATCTTGCGCGGGTCGTCCCGCAGGCCGGGGCCCATCTGGTTCATCACGTACGCGAAGCCGACACCCCGCTCCGGATCGGCGAACCCGGTCGAGCCGCCGAATCCGTCATGACCGAAGGCATGAGGGTTGGGGCCGAAGCTGCGCTGCTGGCCACCGAGCGTGAACCCGAGCCCGAACTCGTTGTCCAGCCCGGCGACGATGTCGACGCAGCGCCCCTGCCCCGTGCGCCCGAGCTCGATCGTGTCCCGCTTGAGCAGGCGTTCCGAGCCGTCGGCCAGGGCGCTGTAGACCGTGGCCAGGCCCAGCGCGGTGGCGTGGCCGTTGGCCGCCGGCACCTCGGCCAGCCGCCAGCCCGGGTCATTGCTCAGGCGGCCCGTCACCGGCGGGTTGGCGAACGCCGCCAGCGCCGCCGGCCCCGGCGACGGCAACTCCCCCATCGACGTCGGCTCGACCATCGTGGAGCAGCGGTCGAGGTCCCGCGGCGGCAGACCGATGTGCACGTCGGCATTGAGCGGCCGGGCCACGTTGGCCAGGAAGAACTGCCCGAGGGTCTGGCCCGTGACGCGGCGGATCACCTCGCCGACCAGGTAGCCGTGCGAGATGGCCTGGTAGCCGCTGACCGAGCCCGGCTCGAACAGCGGGCCCTGCGCCGCCAGCAGTTCGACCATCTTCGGCCAGTCCAGCAGGTCCTCGGCGATCAGCGGCGTCTCGACCCCCGTCACGCCCGAACGGTGCGAGAGCAGCCAGCGGACCGGGATGTGCGCCTTGCCGGCCTGCGCGAACTCGGGCCAGTACCGGGCCACCGGCGCGTCCGGATCGAGGTCGCCGCTCTCGATCAGCTGGAGCGCGCACACCGCCACCAGGCCCTTGGTCGCGGACCACACGTTCGTCAACGTCCTCGGGCCCCACCGCGTCGTGCGGCCGGGGTCGGCCCAGCCGCCCCACAGGTCGACCACCGTTTCGCCGTCCACGATCACCGCCACCGCGGCGCCCAGCTCGCCCCGGTCCTCGAAGTTCCGCCGGAACGCGTCGACGACCCGCTCGTAGCCCTCGTTGACGTGGCCGTCGATCGGAAAAGCAGACATGAGTCCCTTCCTCCGCTGTGTCGGGCTCAGATCTTGCCCGCCGGCCGGCCGGTGGTGACCGTCTTTCTCCGGATGGATCACGTTCCTTGTGCATTGGGTGTGATCCCCGCGCCGACAGCCTTCCGACAGGTTCCGCCGAGCAAACGCCGATGATCGGTGGCGATGGTGGAGGCATGACCGTTTCGACCGCCTTCACCCGGCTCGGCATCGCGGCCCTGGCCGTGGGCGCCGCGTTGATCGCCCTGCTGTCCGTGCTGCCGTCGTCCGAGCCGGTCAGCGTGCTGCGGCAGACCATCAGCCAGTACGGCCTCACCGACAACAGCTGGATCTTCAACCTCGCAGTGCTGCTGGTCGCGGCCGGGTCCGCGGCGATCATCGGCGTGCTGCGGTCGCAGCGTCGGCTGCCGACGGCGTCGGTGGTGTTGGGCGGGCTGTGGGTGGTGGGGCTGCTGGTGATCGTGGCGTTCCCCAAGAACAACTGGGCCGTGAACGCGGCCGGCACTCTCGGCGGCCTGCTGCATCGGTACGCCAGCGTGGTGGCCTTCGTGGCCTTGCCGATCGCTGTGCTGCTGGCCGCGGCGCAGGCCTTTCCGGACGCGCCTTGGCGGCGGGCGTTGGCCCGGTTGCTGGGCTACGCCTCGCTGGGCTGGTTCGTGGCGATCTTGGCGGCGTTGCCGGTCGGGGCGGCGATGGGTGTCGTGGCGTGGTGGGAGATCATCCCGCTGGGGCTGATGGAGCGGGGCATGGCGTTCACGGAGGTGACCGCTTTGGTGGCGCTGGCGATGCCGGTGACTCGGGTGGTGACCAGCTCAGACTCAACCGGTCGTCGCAACACCGGCTCATTGGGAGAGTAGCAGTTCGTTCAGCGCTTCGGCCGGTGTCTTCCAGCCCAGTGTCTTACGTGGACGGTTGTTGAGCACGGCGGCAACGGCATCGAGCTCGTCGCGACCCCAGCGGGCCAGGTCAGTGCCCTTCGGAAAATACTGTCGCAGCAAGCCATTCGTGTTCTCGTTGGTGCCCCGTTGCCACGGACTGTGCGGATCAGCGAAGAAGATCCGCAGGCCGGTGTCGATCGTCAACTGGGCATGCTGGGCCAATTCCTTGCCTCGGTCCCATGTCAGTGTCCGGCGCAGTTGCTCGGGCAGCGCTGTGATCGTTGCGGCGATCGCGTTCCGGACAGCTTCGGCGCCGCGGCCGGCCAACGCCGGGCCGTTGTGCGCGCGCGGACCGTGGCCATACCCCTGCATACGAGGAAGATGTAGCAGCAGCGTAAACCTGGTGGTCCGCTCGACCAGAGTGCCGATCGCGGAGCTGTTCAAGCCGATGATCAGATCTCCCTCCCAGTTCCCGGCAACCGTGCGGTCCTCCACCTCGACCGGCCTCTCGCTGATCATGAGATCGGTTGTCACGTGACCGCTTGCCCGTCGACGGGCACGGGAACGAGGAACGCGCAGTGCCCGGCCGGTGCGCAGACAGGCAACCAGCTCACGTTCGAGCGCGCCGCGGCCGGGAACGTAGAGCGCCCGGTAGACCGCCTCGTGCGAGATACGCATGGACTCGTCGTACGGGAAATCTTCCTTCAGCCGCTGGGAGATCTGCTCTGGGCTCCACGCGTTGACCCATCGCCGGTCCTGACGCCGTGGCTTGTTCCGCCCCTTCCAAGGCGCTGTCCCCGGCCCCACCACAGATGTCCCGTCCAGCCGGCGAACCTGGCCGCAGAGCCGCTCCTGCACGTACCCGCGCAACGGTTCATTGTCGGCTAGCTTCGAGGCTTTTGGCCGGCGAGCACGACGCTCGGCATGCCATTGCGCGGTCGAGGCCTTGTAGTCGAGGTTGTAGGTTCGGGTCGATGCGTTGCGCCGCAACTCGCGCGAGATCGTCGAAGCATCACGCCCGAGTTGTCGAGCAATCTCACGAACGCCAACGCCTTGCGCACGCAAGATCGCGATGTCCTCTCGTTCAGCGAAGGACAAGTACCGGCCCGACACCGTCGGAGGAAGAGCTGGATTCACGCCGCCAGCGTGACGGAACCATCTGAACGCGACCGGTCCCGACACGCCGGCCTTCGTAGCCGCGTCCTCGGTCTTCTCGCCTCGCGCGATCGCAGCCCAAAACCTGACTCGATCCTCGCGCCATGCCACCGTTGGACGCCCAGGCGACGGCATCTGACCGCGGTACTCACGCGCCAGTTTCTGCTTCAATCCGGCCATCACAAACCCCTGACGTCGAGGTGTTGCGACGACCAGTTGAATCCACCCAGGACGCCGGAGCTGGCAGTCACGGGGTGACGGAATGCAGGGCCTTGGCGATGCCGGCAGCGCCGCGCGTGCTCCGCGTTGGCCGTCACACCATGACTGAACGCAACGCCGTGGTCAGGGCCTCTCGGTGCAGGGCGTCGAGACCGTCCACAAGGGACACACAGGCCGGCTCCGTGGTTTCCTCCAGCCGGGCCAGCAACTGCCTGGTGAGCTGGTCCAGCTCCGCTCGGACGGCAGCCAGATCGGGGGCGGAGGTCGGGGCCTCGGCGGGGTGTTCACGCCAGCGGGCGAACAGGCCGCGCTGCACGACCTTGCTGGCGGCAATCTGATCCTCGAAGAAGCGGACGGCGCGGTCGGCGTCCAGGCCGAGACCGGCGGCATGGGCGCGGACGTCGGCGAGGGCCTGGCGCTCGCGGACGGGGTCGTCGATGGGCTTGCCCGTGCCGAACTTGGCGGCGGCGACGCGGTCGCTCACCAGCAGCCGCCGTGCGGCGAGGTCGACGAGATGGCGACGGTGCACGGACATACCTCCAACGGTAGCGGCGAAATCGGCAGGGGCCGGGAAAGTGCCCTGGACGGCGGCCCAGGACAACCCCTTTGGCCTCAAGGAAGTTCGAGCCGCGCCAGCAGATCCCTGGCCCGCTCGATGTCGGGCTTGCGGTGCTGGCGCTCGTAGATGTCCAGCGCCTCGGCCAAATGTGTGCGGGCCTCGCGAGTGCGACCCAGTTCGACGTAGGTCTCGGCCAGCGTGCACAGGGTGTCGGCGACGGAGAAAGGGTCGAGGCGCATCGAGTCCACGGCCTCGGTGAGGTAGCTGACGGCCTGCTCCAGGCGTCCGGTGCGGCGGCAGATGTAGCCCTTGGTGTCGAGGACCGAGGCCCGTTCCAGCGCCGAGCCGTGCGGGCCGAGCAGCTCCAGGCACGCCTCGACCATCCGCCAAGCCTGGTCGTAGCGGCCGTCCTGAGCCAGGTACCAGGCGAGGTCGTTGGCCACCCGGGCCCGAACCGGCGCGGTCTGGGACTCGGCCAGCTTCCACGCCCGCAGGCCCATCTCGGTGGCGGCGGAGTTGTTGTGCTGACGCCAGTGGATCTCGCAGAGGGTCATCATGGCGAAGATCCGGTCGAACGGGCGGTCGGCCTCCTCCGCCATCCACAGCGAGACGCGGGCGTGGGCCAGGGCCTCCTCGCAGTCGCCGAGACGGGCGGCGGCGCGGGCGATGAACCGGTGGGCCTGGCCGATGCCGTCGAGGTCGCCGAGCTCACGGACAGCGGCCAGGGCGCTGTGCCAGCCGGCGAGCTCGTCCCGCATGTTGCCGGCGTAGGCGTTGAAGTTGCTGAGGGCCCAGGCGAACTGCCACACCGACCGGTGGCACAGCCGCTGCTCGGCCAGCCGCCGAGCGGCGGCGATGTTCTCGGCTTCGAGGTCGAACCACAGCCGGGACTCGTCCTCGTCCCGCAACGCCAGCGGCACGCAGCCCCTGGCCGGCGGCGGCATCGTGATCATCGGACGGCCCGTGTCGACGCGGTGCGCGGCAATGACCAGGGTGTGCAGGTAGAAGTCGACGAGCCGGCGCAGGGCGGCGTCGCGGGTCTCGGCCGGAAAGCGCTCTCCGGCCTGTTCGCGGGCGTAGCTGCGGACCAGGTCGTGCATCCGGAACCGACCCGGGCTGTGTTGTTGGATCAGCGATCCCCGTTCCAGGGCCCGTAGGATCGTGCGCACGGAGGCGAAGGTCTGGCCGGCCAGCGCGGCGACGCCCTCCAGCCCGACGTCCGGCCCCGGCACGAGCCCGAGCAGCGCGAACACATCGGCCTGCGCGGCCGACAAGGCGGCGTACGAGGTGGACAATACGGCGCGGACGCCGAGTTCGGTGTCCACCTCGAAGGCGTTCAGCCCGGCGTCCTTGAGCTCGGCGGCCAGCGCGGCGAGCGGAAAGTCCGGATGTTCCTGCGCCCGCCCGACGGTGATGGTCAACGCCAGCGGCAGCCCGCCACAGGCGGCGAGAAGTTCCTCCACCGCATGGGGTTCCGCCTCGGCTCGATCGACACCCAGGCGCGACACCAGCAATGAGTACGCGTCGTCGACGGCCAGCACGTCGAGGCTGAGCAGCACGGCGTTGTGCTGGGAGACCAGGCTGGTGAGCCGGTTGCGGCTGGTCGCCACGACCGCACAGGAAGCGCCACCCGGCAGCAACGCGCTCACCTGCTCGGCGCCGATGGCGTTGTCGAGCACGATCAGCGCCCGCTTGGCCGCCAGCACGCTGCGGTACAGCCCGGTCATCGCGGCCTGGTCCTCGGGGATCACCGCCGGGCTGACGCCCAGTGCCAGCAGGAAGTTCCGCATCGCGTCGGCCGGCTCGACCGCAGCCAGGTCGGCGAACAACTGGCCGTCAGGGAAGCGGTCCACATGCTCATGCGCCCACTGCAACGCCAACGTCGTCTTGCCGATGCCACCGGGACCGACGATCACCGACAGGGGCGGCATCTCCGACAGAACCTTGAGCTCGTCCCGCCGACCGGCGAACGTGCGCGGGGCGGCGGCCAGTTGCCGTGGCACGAAAATGTCGTTCTGGAGCAAGGACTGGTGCACGGATCTCAGCGCCGGCCCGGGATCGACGCCGAGCTCCTCGGCGAGCATGCCTTTGACCTTCTCGAAGTGCAGCAGGGCATCGGCCTGGCGGCCGCTGCGGTGCAGGGCCAGCATCAGCTGCCCGGCCAGCCGTTCGTCGAGCATGTTCCGCTCGGCTCGGGCCATCAGGTCGGGCAGCAGCTCCCCGTGCTGCCCGAGCTCCAGCTTCCGGTCGGCGTGATCGAGCAGGGCGGCCTCACGCTCGGCCAGCAGGTCAGCGCGAATCCGGTCGAGCCACGGGCTTTCCAGCCCGGCCAGGGGTTCGCCGCGCCACAGCGCCAGCGCCCCGTCCAGGTCCTCGGCCCGGATGAGCCGCCGAAATCGGTGCACGTCAACGGTTTCGGGGTCGATCTCCAGCGCATATCCGTGCCCGCGGCGCACTAGGTCGAACGCGTAGCGCAGGCGCGTGAAGTAGCTGTGCAGGGAGCTGCGCGCCTGCCGTGGCGAGGCGTCGCCCCATACACGTTCGACGAATTCGTCCAGGGACACCGGATTGCCGCCGGCCAACAGCAACACCGCCAGCACGCTGCGCAACCGGGCCGGGCCGAGGAACACCGGAGAGCCGTCGCGACACGCCTCGACGGCGCCGAGCAGACGGAACTCGAGCTCGGCCACCCGGTGTCCTCCCTTCGGTCCTCGTTGCCAGCCTAGCAACGCGAGGGTGCCCCGGATGTTTCCGTTTCCTTACCGGGCCACGATTTCGACCGGGGTGTCGAAGCGCATCACCGACGGGAACTCCGACCAGCCCGGCGCCCCGTCGCGGGCGAACGAGATCCAGGCCTGGTGCATGGTGTCGGCGAGATCCTGTGGCGGCGCGTCACCCTCCAGCGCGGAGTGGCCGAGGGTGTCGAAGACGAAGCCGATGTCCAGGCCGTGGGCCGCGCCGACGCCGGGAAGCGGTGAGCGCCAGGCGAACTCGTAGACGAAGGTCCGACCGGGACGGTGCTCGGCCATCTCATGAATGGGCCCGCGGAACAGGGCCTGGGTCAACGTGGCGGCGACATCGGCGGCGCCGGGCAGCATGCGGAGCAGCTCGTCCGAGGCGCAGCCGACCATCAGGTCCACCTCCTGGCCCGATCCGTCGAGAACGCGTTGCCACGGGTCAACTATCACCAACGAGCCATCGACGACCGTGCTGAAGGCCAGGGCGGAGCCCGTGGTCGTGGCGCCCCACACCGCCGGATCCGGGTTGGCCTGCAACTCCCCGTACACGGCAAGGGCGATACCGGCCAGAGTCTCCGGATCAATGGCGCTCAACGCCTGGGCCGTCGCCTCGACCCCCGCGTGCCGGGCGATCCGGGCGGCGACCAGGGCGGCGTCCTCGGGAGCGTGCGCACCGCGCAACAGGCCACTTTGGATGATCGCCCGCCGGAACAGCCCGGTGTCCAACGACAGCAACGACATCACGGATCCGGCCCCGGCTGACAGCCCAGCCACTGTGACGTTGGCCGGGTCGCCACCGAAGGCGGAGATGTTGTCCCGCACCCACTCCAGGGCGGCGATCTGGTCGCGCAGGCCCCGGTTGGCCGGGGCGTCCGGCAGGTGGGCGAAACCTTCCGCGCCGAGCCGGTGGTTGATCGACACCAGCACCACGCCGTCACGGGCGAACGCGGCCCCGTCGTACACGGCCTGCGCGGCCGAGCCCATCACGTTGCCGCCGCCGGGAATCCACACCAGCACCGGTCGCTTCCCGGTCAGCGCCGGCGTCCACACGTTGAGGTTGAGGCAGTCCTCGCCGGGGATCTTGGGATCCGGGAACGGGTCGCCGCCCGGGATCAGGCCCGCGCCGGGCGGGGTCGGCCCGAACTCCAGCGCATCGCGGACGCCGGTCCACGGCGTCACCGGAGCCGGGGCGCGGAAGCGGCGAGGTCCGAAGGGCGCGGCGGCGTAGGGAATGCCGAGAAAGCTCGACACCTCGTCCGTCCACCGGCCTCGGACGTCGCCGGCCAAGGTATGGACCACAGCATCGCGCATGGCCGCTTTTCTATCAGCCGTGACCGTACGGGAACCACTTCCCCGTCTTCCGATCAGTCAAAACTACCCGTACGAACACAGTCCGGCCGCCCGTGCAGTCACGACCGGCATCCGCGTCCGTTCCCTTGCCGGCCGTCCGAGCCGCACATAGCGTCGCCGTCACCTGTCCTGAACGGAGATCCCATGCTCAAGAAATGGCTGCTGGCGTCGGCGTCGGCCGCCGCGCTGGTGCTGGCCACCGGAACGGCCGCGTCGGCATCCCCCGCCCCGATCTACCTGTCGCTGGGCGATTCTCTGTCGGTCGGCTTCCAACCCGACGCCCAGGGTGTCGGCCACCCCACCGCCCAGGGCTTCGACCACGACCTCGCCCACGGACTGCGGCTGACCGAGCTCGGCTGCCCGGCCGAGACCACCACCAGCATGATCGGCGGCGGCGTCTGCACCTATCCCGGCGCGAAGTCTCAACTCGACGCCGCCGTCAACTTCCTGACCGCGCACCGCAATCGGGTCGCGTTGATCACCATCGTCATCGGCGCCACCGACGTGGAGAACTGCGCGACGGCGACCGGGATCGACATGACCTGCCTCGCCCAGGGTGTCGGCGCGATCCAGGCCAACCTGCCGGTCATCCTCGACCGGCTCAAGGCCGTCGCCCCCTACGCCAAGTTCGTCGGCCTCAACCTGTACGACCCGTTCCTCGCCGCGTTCCTCCAGGGTGACGCCGGCCAGCAGCTGGCCCGGCAGTCGGTGCCGCTGACGCAGCAGGTCAACGGCATTCTCGCCGCCGCCTACGGCCAGCACAACGTGCCGGTGGCCGACGTGGAATCCGCTTTCCACACCACGGACTTCACGCCCGGCGCGGACGGGATTCCGTTGAACGTGGCCACCATCTGCCACGACACGTTCATGTGCCAGCCGCCCCCGGTCGGCCCGAACATCCACCCCAACCCGGCCGGGTACTGCCTGATGGCCGGGGCGGTCCTGGACAAGCTCGTCACCCGCTGGTGACCTCGCCGTCGACCATCGTGAGCACCACGGCCGCCTCGGCAGTTCGTCGGGCGCGGCCGTCACGGGGTCGACGGCCAGCGCCGTGAGGTCCGCGCGATAGCGTCGCGCAGCTCATGAGGCGTTCGGCGGCCGGGGACGTCGAGGCCGGCGAAGCGGGATCCTGTGGCACCTGACCGGCCAGTTCGGGGTCGTGGACCATCGGGGTGCCGCGTTTCACGGTTTCAGGGATCGGCTCGCGTGGTGGGCGAGCGAAAGCGATTCGACGACGGCGTTGCGGTGCCCGATCAGCAGTTCCCGGGCCTCGGCGGCGGCCGGTTCGACATCCGGCGTCACACCCGGCGCGTCGAGAACGGCGTGCACCGAACTGGCGAACACGGCTCCGGTGTCGAAACCGTCAGGGTGCAGCACGGCATCGGTGTTGACGGCGAGGGAGTAGAACCCGGCGTTCACGGCCCGGATCACGTATTCCTGTTCGGCCACGGGCCAGTCCGTGCGGGCGAAGCCGTGCCGGCGCCAGATCGGCAGCAGGGCGGCGGACATCCGGCCGGGACCCAGCACGCCGAGCAGCGCCCGGGTCTTCTCGTGCTGGCCGAGCAGGCCCAAGGTGTCCAGGTCGGCGGTCTGCACCGCTCGCACGAAGGCGTGCCGCAGTCCGGACTCGACCATCGCGGGCAGCATCCGATGTGGACCGACGACGCCGGGATTCTCGGCCAGCGCGTCGATGTACTCGTCGGTGGCGGCCACGTAGTCGCGGGCGACCAGCTCGACGAACAGGTCTTCCTTGGTCTTCCAGTACAGGGTACAGCGTGCCCCGCCCGATGTGGGCCCGGGCGGGCGATGTCGGAGACGCTGACGTTGCGCACGCCCCGACTCAGCACGAGTTCCCGTGACACCGCGAGAATCCGCTCGGTCTTGGCGGGATCGTGCCTCATCCTTCTCCGTCCACTGTGGCCACTCGGGCGGCGGCGATGTCGTAGTCCTTCATGGCGAAGCCGCGCTCGGGCCCGCGGGCTTTGCGCGTGTGGACCGCCGGCGGCCGGCGGAACTCGCCGTCCTCCGGGGCGAGTCCGGGCAGCGGCTCGAACCCGCCGTCGTGGGTGGTCAGGTCGGGAAGTAACCGTCGCCGCGCCGGGCCGGAGCCCGTTCCACGACGACGGTCCGCCACCCCGATTCGGACAGCTGCTTCGCGGTCGCCAGGCCGCTGATGCCCAGGCCGACGACCAGGGCGCGGCGTTGGTCGTGAATTGTCATGTGTCAACCACAGGACCGGCTGAACGGTGTGGCGAACCGTTCAGCCGGTGGTTCGGGCCACCACGTCACAGCAGTGACGCGGCGTGGCAGAGCAGGCGGTCGAACACCGTGGGGTCGTAGGCCTCGATCACGGGGTAGCCGATGCCGAAACCGCCGTTCACCCAGTCCACCCGCACGCCCGGATTGGCCTCGTCGGTGCCGTCGGCGAGGAACACGTGCGGGCTGCAGTTCACCCGCCCCTCCCGGGCCGCCTCGAACTGCGCCATCACGTCGGCCCGGGCCCGGCCGGTGTCCAGATCGGCGGCCAACTCCTTGACGTCGACGGCCTTCGTGCCCTCGGCGACGTCCAGAATCACGTGCCGCATGCTGATGCACCGTCCCTGCGCCCAGAACGCCTGACGCAGGGCCAGATCCAGCCGCTCGCTGGCCTGCCAGCCCTGCCGCTTGGCCGCCTGCACGGCCTCCAGCGCCGGCAGCATCGTCACCGGGTACGTCCAGTCCGGGCCCTGCCACAGCCGCCAGCCGGCATTCGGCTCGATGCCGCCGACGACCGCCACCTCCGAGTCCACGCCGGGCCGCTCGTTCACCGTGAGGTTGAACAGCTCCAGCGGAAACGCCCTGTGGTCGAAGGAGATCCGCCCCTCCAGGCCCAGCCGGCAGCGGGCCTCGTGCAGCTTGTACACGGCCAGGTGCGCGAAGGAGCAGTTCAGGTCGGTGAAGACGACGATGGTCTCCGGGCTCGTGGGATAACGCGTCTGGTCCATCTCACACCCCAGCCAGAACCGGATTTTCCCGCTGTGCGGCCGTTTTCTCCGGGTAGGCCCGCAGCAGCAGCGCGTAGGCCACGGCCGTGGCCGCGAACGACGTGAGGCAGCTCAGGTCCAGCCCGCCCAGCAGCTCGGCGATCGGTCCCATGTAGACGGCGTTGCCGACCGAGAGCACGCCGACCACCACGCCTAGCGCCATCGCGGCGATCGCCCTGGGATTGTATCCGTTGCGGTACCAGTACCTTCCGCCGCCGCCGGTGGCGAAGGCCCCGAGATCGGCCGCGTGGTATGCGCCCTGGTGGTGCCGGTAGCCGATGATCATCACTGCCGCCCACGGCGACACCGCGACCAGCAGCATGGTGACGAAGGCGGCCATCGAGTCGACGGTGTCGAACACCATGGTTCCCACGTACAGCAACACGAAGCCCAGCACCGACACCAGGATCGTGGCGAACGCCCGCGACTTGCGCCAGAAGATCGAGTTGGCCGACAGGCCGGCGGCGTACACGCACAGCGAGCCCTGCGGGAACGAGCCGACGAAGCCGAACAGGATAACCACCACGGCGAACCAGACCGGCACCGAGTCGGTCAGCGACTGCACCCACGGCTGGGTCTTGTCCTGGAACACCGTGGTGACGTAGGCGCCGGCCAGCAACGCCAGCAGGCAGCTGAGCAGCAGCGACCCGCCGTTCCACAGCATCAGCTTGGACGCCTTGGTGTTCGCCGGGAAGTAGCGGCTGTAGTCGCCCTGGAAAGTGGCGTAGGACAACGGCACCGAGGTCGCCACGAGCGCCGACAGCAGCCAGGTCGCCCAGAAGCTGCCCAGCGCGTAGTCGCCGCCGGCGTAGTCGGCGGAGAACTGCGGCGCCAGCACCGCAACCATGCCCAGCACGACCAGGCCGCCCACCACCGCCGTGATCTTGTACATCGCGATCAGCGTGGCGTGGCCGTACACCGCGACCAGGATCACCGCCACCGCCACGACCGGCATCGTGGCCGCCAGCGCCGCCGAACCCGTTGGTGTGCCGAACATCCGGTGGCCGGCCACCATCACCGCGGTGCCGCCGGTCCACACCGTGATGGCGAAGAACCCCAGCCCCACGCCGATGGTGATCACGTTCGTGACCACCCGGCCCCTGACCCCGAAGTGCGCCCCGCTGGCGATGGCGTCGTTGGTGCCGGTCCGCAGCCCGAACAACACCACCGGCGCCACCAGGGCCACGCCCAGCACCAGGCCGGCGGTGATCGCCGTGACGCTGGCCCACCAGCCCAGCCCGAAGACCACCGGCAGCGCGCCGAGCACGACCGTGCCGAAGGAGAACTGCGCGGAGTGCCAGATCCACAGGAAGTCCGACGGCCGCGAGACGCGCTCCCCCTCCGGGATCACGTCAATGCCATGGGCTTCCAGCCTGCCGGCCTTCTCGGTGTCGCTCATTCGGCCTCCCTCACCGGCAGGGCGGCGCAGTCCGGACCCGCCACCCGTTCCCCCGTGCACAGGTCGAAGGTCGCGAAGTGCAGCGGGCAGGTGATGCGCAGCCGCTTCTCGTCCACGTAGCCGTAACGCAGCCGTCCGCCGCGGTGAGGGCAGGCGGCCGGCACCACGATGTGCCGGCCGCCCGCGGTCACCAGGACCTCGTGCTCACCGAGGGGTCTGAGGACGTCCGACCCGGTCCGTCGGCCGATCACGGGGCCACCTCTCGGGCCTTGGCCACGGCGGCCTCGGTCGCGGTGGCGGCGACCTCGCTGGTCAGCTCCACCCCGGCCCACACCTTGGCCAGGTCGAGCCCCCGCTCGGCGTCGAGCTCCATCAGCGCGGTGCGCATCTGCTTGCTGTGGAAGTCGTCGATGTACAGGTGCTCGGTGTAGTACTTGTCGTGGCTGATCCCGAGTCGCTTGGCCGCGACCGCGTAGCACTTGAAGGCGAACAGCACGCTGGACTCGAAGTACGCGTAGGCGCCGAGGAACGTCTCCGGGGCCGGGGCCCGCCGGGCCAACCAGTGGAACAGGTTGACGTAGGCGTAGCTCTCCTCGTTCCCGCCGTCCAGATAGGACTCCAGGTCGGTGCTCATGTCCAGCTCGGTCAGCAGATCCCGGTACAGCTGGGAGTGCGCCTGCTCGACGTTGCCGCAGCCGAGCTCGTCGATCAGCACCCGGAACACGGACATGCCGGCCCGGTGGGGCAGCCGCGGCACGATCGGCAAGTGGGACAACGACTCCACGAGCCCGTCGACCGCGAACTCGCCCACGATCACCTTGAACTGCTCCAGGGTGGCGTGCTCCGCGATGTACGCGTCGGCCTCGGACCCGGCCGCTTCCTCGTCCCGTAATCGCTCCGACAGCGCGGTGAACAACGCGGTGCGGCTGGCGAAGTGCGGCGCCGCGGCGGTGAGCTCGCAGATGCGCTGCCCCAGCCACTTCTCCTCGATCTCCAGGATCTCGGCGTACTCCTGCGCGGTCGGCACCGACCGGTTGAGCTGGTAGAGCCGGCGCATCATGTCGCGACCACCTCGTCGCTGTCGATCACGCCCCGGCTCCGCAGCTCCTGCTTCACCCAGCGGTACCAGTCGTCCTTGAACACGCCGTACTTCTCGCACGCCGCGTTGATCGCCGCCTGCCGGTCGGCCGACGGCTCGGCCAGCATCGCGTTGCACAGCCCGGGTTCCAGGTTGGCCAGCGGTCCGATGAGGCCGGCGACGCCGGTCACCTCGGACAGCAGGTTCTCCCAGCCCTCGAACACCGGGATGCTCAGCTCGGCGGCGATCCGGCTGGTCAGCGCCGCGTCGCCGCTGGACTCCTTGATGCCGGCGATGCCCGGCAGCTGGCAGATCCGCAGCAGCGTCTCGACGGCGATGTGGTTGCCGGACAGGGCCTGCTCGTTGTACAGGAAGATCGGCACCTGCACCGCGGCCCGCAGTTCCCGGTAGTGCGCCAGGATCGCGTCCTGGCTGACGTCCGCCCCGAACGGCGTCGTGACGACCACCGCCGACACGCCGAGGTCCTCGGCCACCAGCGATCGCTCGATCACGGACTTGGTGTCGGGCAGCTGGATGCCCGACAGCACCGGCAGTCCGTTGGCGTGTCGGATGGTGTACGACACCATGTCCAGCCACTGCTGCTCGGACAGGGCCCAGCCCTCACCCGAGCTGAGCGTGGGCATCAGGCCGGTGACCTCGCCGCGCACCGACTCGATCAGCCGCTGCACGCCCTTCTCCGCCACCGCGCCGCCGTCGAGCGGCGTGATCAGCGGGACGATGGTTCCCTGGTACATCAACGCTCCTCGAGGAAGTCGGTCGGCACGCTCAGCGCGAGCGACTCGGCGTACATCCGTTCCAGCGGCTCGGGAAACGCGGTGTTCGCGGCCGCCGGCAGCGGCCGCACCGGCAGGTCGGCGCGGGCCGCCAGCCGCGGGTTCGGGGTCCGCAGCACCGAGCCAGTGGCGATCACCATGCCCATCAGCAGGCGCTCGTGCATCGGCAGTTCCTTCAGCGCCGGCTCGTCCAGCGCCGTCCGCACGTCTTCCTCGGTGTAGGCCGGCCGCTCGATGCGGACCACCGTGTGCAGGTTGTCCATGAACGGGTAGTAGGCGTCCTGGTCGGCGCGGCCGTAGGTCCACACCAGCGCGTCGCAGCGGCCGACCTGCTCCTGGCTCATCAGCACCGAGCCGTCGAGCCGTTCAACAAAGAACGCCTTGCACGCCAACCGGATCCGCTCGTCGGCACAGTGCATGCCCATGAACGTGGCGGCATCGATGACTTCACGCATGGGCGCGCAGCGTCTCGCTCATGACCCGGATCGCCTGCGCGAACAGGCCGGGGTCGCGGGCCAGGGCCAGCCGCACGTAGCGCTCGCCGCGCTCGGGCCGGTTCCAGTAGAAGTAGGTGCCGGGCAGCACGTACACCTCGGCCTCCTGCAGGATCTGCTGGAGCCGCGTGGCGGTCAGGTTCGGGTCGGTGATGTGGAACCAGGCGACGCTGACGTTGACCACCGGCTCGATGTACTCCAGCACCGTGCCGGCCAGGCCCGTGCGGACCACCTCGCGGTTGCGGGCGATCACGTCGCCGACCGAGGCCAGCGAGTCGTCGATGGAGTCCTCGATGTAGTGGCTGACGAAGTTCAGCACGAACGGGGACACGTTGAGCAGCACACTGGTGTGCAGGTTGTAGACGTCGGAGTAGATGTCGTCGCTGGTGGTCAGCATGGCGCACTTGGCGTCCTGGATGGGCCAGGTCTTGCCGGTGTCCTCGATGATCAGGTACGTGACGCCGGACTCCTCCAGCAGCCGGTACACGTCGAAGCGGTCCACGTTCTTGTCGGCCAGCGCGAAGGAGGCGAAGCACTGGTCGATCAGCAGCGTCTTGTTGTGGTCGACGCAGTAGCGGACCACCTGCTCGAAGCCGGAGCTGCCGTCCTTGAGCAGGCTGAAGCCGGTGGGGTTGTTCGGGTCCACGATGAACAGCGCGTCGGTGGTGACCGTGCGGCGCAGGCCGTCGTAGATGCCGTCCAGCTCGGCGAACACCGACTCGTCGACCGCGGCCAGCGGCACGTCCATGTTCTTGAGCAGGTCCACCAGGTTGTCGAAGCACGGCTCGATCAGCGACACCGACATGCCCCGCCGGCGCAGGAACATCGCCGCCACCATGGTGGACACGCTGGCCGCGTAGGACAGCATCGTCTTGCCCAGGCGGGCCGCCGTCGGCTGCTTGTGCAGCCGGAAGAAGGCGTCGATGAACTTCTGCTCCATGAAGGACTGCTGGTTGTCCTCGGACTCGTACCACAGCTTGGGCAGCCGGGCGACGATGTCCTCCTGGCTGCCGGACTGGTGCTGGTGGGTGTGCGCGTCGGCCAGGTTGAACCGGGTCTTGAGCGCCTGGATCTCGTGCTGGGTCAGGTCGACGAGCCGGCCGGACGCGGCGGCGAATTCCTCGTCGACAACAACGGTGAGCGCATTGTCCGCCATTACTCCCCCTCGATCGGGTATCCCAAAATAATTCGGACGAACACCGAGAGAAACGAACTGACAGCAGTTCGTGAAATAGAACTCCGATCGCGTTCACCGGAGACAACGAAAGCCTAGACCGAACACCACGCAGTCTTGATAACAGGACGGTAACGATGCCCAGGATTCAGGCCCTTTCGGGGCCAATTCACGACGATTTATGGGGGCCAATTCGGGATACGCCGAGCACGCGAAAAGGGGCGCCACCCGTCACGGTGGCGCCCCTTGTGCCGAACGGACCAGGTCCGAACGCGCTGGTCACGGCCTCACAGCGAGCGCTTGAGCAGCTCGTCGACCACCGACGGGTCGTCCCCGCCGATCACCGGCCAGCCCACGCCGTAGTCGCCCTCCCAGCCGACCTTGATGCCCGGATTGGCATGGTCGCTGCCGTCCGGCAGGAACAGGTGCGGGCTGCAGTTGACGACCTCGGTCGCCGACACCGCCGCCTGCGCCGACAGCTCCGAGCGGGCCCGGCCGTCGTTCAGCGACGCCTCGATGTGCGCGGCGTCGATGCCGACCTCGGCCGCGACGTCCAGGATCACCCGCTGGTTGGTGATGCACCGCGACTGCGCCCAGAAAGCCTTGCGCAGCCCCAGATCCAGCCGTTCCGAGGCGTCGAGGCTCTGTTCCTTGGCCGCCTGGATCGCCTCCAGCGCGGGCAGCGTCGAGGACGGGTACAGCCAGTCCTTGTCCTGCCACAGCTGCCAGCCCGCCCCCGGCTCGACGCTGGCCATCCGCCCGACCTCGCTGTCCGTGCCGGTGCGCGGGCTCGGCGCGTTGTTCAGCAGCTCCAGCGGGAAGGCCCGGTGGTCGAACCGGATCTGCTCCTCCAGCCCGAGCCGTTTCCTGGACTCGTGCAGGCGGTGGATCGTGATGTGCGCGAACGAGCACCAGATGTCGGAGAAGACGATCACGACACCCTTGGGTGGCGTCAGGTCCATGGGTCACTCCTCAGCGAAGAACGTGAAGACACGAGCGGCTCAGTCGCCGGCGGCGACGACGGGCGGCTGGTCGTTGAACTCGAGCCGGCCCAGCACGGCCTCGGGGTCGAGCTGGTCCGGGGGCAGCACCATCGGCAGGGTCGGGATCTCGGCCATGGCGTCGAGCAGCCGGTCCACCCGGCCCTCCACCGCCGGCCCGTGCGAACTGAGGATGCGGTCCGGCCCCAGGGCCCGAATCTGGTGCAGCACCACCTCGAACTTGGCCGGGTCGGTGAGCGCGACCCACGGGTGGTTGGACCGGTTGAACAGGGAGAAACCCTCGAAGAAGTCCGACTCCTTGACGTCGTCGACGTCGTTGGCGACGGTCGGCAGCACGGAGCCGAAGCTGTCGGCGCTGAACAGCGTGCGCGAGCCGTGGTCGAAGGCGGCCAGGGTGGCCGGCGAGTCGAAGGCGGGCGGGCGCAGGATGCTGAACTCGCGGTCGCCGGCCGTGAACGAGCTGCCGGGGTTCACCAGCAGCATGCGGTCGCGCGGCAGGTCCCACTCCTCGGACAGGCGCACGACCGACAGCTGACTGGTGACGAGGACGGCGTTGGGCGCCTCCGCCATGATCTGCACGATGTTGCCGGAGTGGTCCCGGTCGTCGTGGGTGAGCACCAGCCACTTGAGGTCGGCGGGGTCCACCACCGACCACAGGGTCTCGGCGAAGTCGACGGCGTCGATGGGCATCCCGGTGTCGACGAGCACCGGTTCGCTGCCCCTGACCAGGTAGCAGTTGACCGGGAGCAGGCCGGCGCCGGGAATGGGTAACTGCGACGGCAGGACGTGCACGTCCTTGGCCGCGACATAGGCCTCACGCATGGGTGGTCTCCCCCACTGGAGATCAGGTGAACTGGATCAGCACCGAGCCGACGACCAGCAGGCCGAGGCCCGTGATGCGGGGCGCGGTGAGCTTGCGTCGGGCCATCCGGAACAGCCCGCGGCTGTCCACGGTGGCCGAGGCGATCTGCTGCCCGGTGACGGTCAGCGCGACGGTGCCGGCGGCGCCGATGGCGGGAATCGCCAGGAACGTGACCAGCACGTAGATCGACGCGCAGATGCCGCCGAGCCAGCCCCACCACGGCATCTCCCGCAGCGGCGCGAACTTCGGCGCGGGCGTCTTGTTGAGCGAGCGCAGCACGACCAGCACGATGAAGATGGCCAGCACGGCCACCAGGAAGCTGATCATGTCGACGGTCACCGGGTTGCCGACGACCTCGCGCAGCGAGGCGTTGATGCCGGCCTGGATGGGCAGCACGCCGCCGCCGACGATGCCGAGCAGGATCCACGGGATCTGGCCGGCGCCGGTGCGGGTGGCGGCCGGCACCCCGGCCGCGCCGACCGACTTGGCCGGCACGGGCGCCGCCGGCTTGGCCGCCTTGCCCTGGCCGCGGATGATCACGACGATGCCGGCCAGCAGGGCGAGCACGCCCAGCGCGATGCCGAGGCTGACCGGCTTGCGCGGGATGTCGAACAGCCCCAGCAGGTCGATGCTCAGCGACGAGATCATCTGGCCGGTCACGAACAGGCCGCCGGCCGCCAGTGCCCCCAGTCTCGGGAACAGCAGGATGCCGCTGGTGATGTAGAGCGGGCTGGCCAGGCCGCCGAGTAGTTGCCACGGCTGGGCGTGCGAGATCTGGGCCAGCCCGCCGAAGCCGCCGACCGCCGCGGTGGCCAGCACGAGGACGCCGGCGGCGACCCCCAGTTGCAGCGTCGACGCGCCGTACGGCGTGCCGACCGCCTTGTTGAGCTGCACGTTCACCGAGGCCTGGATGGCTAGCAGGCCGCCGATGAGCAGTGCCGAGATCACGAAGATGGCGTCCATCCCCTACCTCACCGCTAAGTGGACACTGTGACCGGTTACGGTTCGGACGATAGACTAGAAGCGGACACGATGTCCAGTTACCGGCGACTGGGTTAAGGTGGCGACATGCCGAGCAGGACTCACGACGGTCAGCCGTTCGACCTGCCGATCGTGGGTTCCAGCGGGTTGCCGGCCCGTCCGGTCGAACGGGCGGACGCGGCCCGCAACCGCGCGAAGGTGCTGGCCGCGGCCGAGCGGCTGTTCGCGGAAGCCGGCACCGACAGCGTCACCATGGACGAGATCGCCAAGGCCGCGGGCATCGGCCGGGCCACGCTCTACCGCCGCTACCCGGACACCCGGTCCATCGCGGTCGCGCTGCTGGACGAGCACGAGCGGGCGCTGCAGGCGAAGATCATCCTGGGCGCGCCGCCGCTGGGCCCCGGGGCGGCCCCGGCCGATCGGCTGGCGGCGTTCCTCACCGCGATGGTGCATCTGCTGGAGGCCCACCTGCATTTGGCGCTGGGCGCGGAGACCGGGCACGCCCGGTACACCACGGGGGCCTACGCGTTCTGGCGTTCGCACGTCCGGCTGCTGCTCACCGCGGCCGAGGTGCGCGACGCGGACGTCCTGTGCGACACCGTGCTGGCCGGCCTGGCGCCGGAGGTCTACTGGTTCCAGCGGCACACCCGGGGCCATTCGGTCGACGAAATCGTGACCGCATTGCGCCTGCTGGCCGTGCGCGTCACCGCGCACTGACCTATCGCCCCTGCCATCTTTCGGCGGACATCGACAAATGGTCACACCCCATCGGGAACTGACATGACGCAGTTCGCACGTTATGCCCGTGTCCTTGACACCTCACAGATACGCTGCTTAGCATCGCCGTAACACGTTTCCGCTATTCGCGGTACCTTTTTCTGGGGATGAGGAAAACCGTGAACACATTCCGTGAGCGCCGGTCGTCACGCGCCCGAAGACCGAACGGCGGCGGGCGATTATCTCCGCTCACCGAGCCTTCGGGCGGGGCGCGCTGATGCAGTGGCTGGAGGACGTGCTGCGCCGGGGCTGGCACAGCCACCGGCCCGCCGTCGAGGTGCTCACCGCGGCCGGCGTGGTCGCCCGCACGCTGAGTTACGCCGACCTGCTGGCGGCCGCCGCCGGACTGGCCGCCGACCTGACGGCAATCGTTTCCCACCACCAACTGCGGGTCCTGATCGTCGCCGCGAACAGCCCCGAGCACATCGTCGCCGATCTCGCCACGACCATCGCCGGCGCCGTCACCACGGCCCTGTCGCCGGGCTCTGACGAGGCAGAACTGCGCTACACAGCGGCCGGCGTCGACGTCGTGCTGTGTGACTCCGACGGAATGGTCACGGTGAACCGGCTGGGCCTCGACCGTCCGATCAGGACGGTCGACTGCGCCGGCCGGCCGGCCGGGGACGCGCCCGAGCTGGCCGGGGACTCCGACGACGCCCGCAAGCTGGTGGTCTGCCCGAACGCCGAACAGGAGCTCGCCCTGCCCTGCGGGGCGATCGACGAGGTGCTGCGCGCCGTCCGGCTGCGCGCCCCGACCGGCGTGTGGCGACGCTACCTCTGCCTGACGCCGCTGCACACGCTCACCGAGCAGGTCTTCGTCTACCTGACGCTGCAGCACCGGGGAACCGTGCGCCTGGGCTCGTCCGCCACCGTGAACCTGGCCAATGCCGAGGCGACCGCCGCCCAGCTGACCGCGCCGGTGGCCGAGGCGCTGGAGGCGGTGCTGAAGCGGCGTCCCGAGCTGGACGGCGAGGATCTGTGCCAGGTCCTGTTCGGCGCGCCGACCGCGCCATACCTGGTGTGCTTCGATCCGCTGGCGCCGACCGCCGAGCTCGCCGCGCGCGGCGTCCCCGTGCACCGGGGATTCGCCGTGGACGGCGTCTACCCGCTCACCCTTGCGGCGCAAGGGACACCCGGGCCCGGCGTCGGGGAACCGCTGAGCCATATCTGGTTGAAGGTGGGCGAGAACGGGGAGCTGATGGTCAAGAGCAAGTCGAAACTGATCATTCCGTGGCGGCCGGCCGAGGACGGTTGGCTCCGGCTCGGCATTCAGGGGGACGTCGATCCGGCGGGCCGCATCCACATCGCGTGACACCATTTCTCGTGGGGGAGAAGAGATGTCCGGCTTACCATCGCATGCAATTCTGGACAAGGATTCCGAGACGCCGCTCTACCGCCAGCTCTACGACTGGCTGCGCAAGGACATAGAGACCGGACAGCTGCCGGTGGGCAGCCGACTACCGGCCTCGCGGGCCATGGCCGAGCGGCTGGGCGTGTCCCGCAACACCGTGCTCGTCGCCTACGAGCACCTCCTGGCCGACGGCTACGCCGAGGGCCGGGTCGGCTCCGGCACCCGCGTCGCCGCCCGCGGCGAGGACGCCGAGCACACCCGGTTCCGGGTCGAGCGGCGAAAGCCTCTGGTCCAACGGCTTTCCGCCGCCGGGCGCGCCGTGTTGCAGGCCGAGCACGAGTTCCGGGACCTGTCCGAGGCCCGCCGGGACCCGACCCGCCCGTTCACGCTGGACGTGCCGGCGGTCGACCTGTTCCCGACCAAGGTG
>NZ_KK037166.1:8255279-8325819 GCF_000568255.1 Kutzneria sp. 744 | reverse complement strand
GCGCGCCGGATCAGGTGATCGTCACGTCCAGCGCCTGCGCCACCGCCGGCCTGCTCTGCACAAGTTGTTGCTGGCCGCGGGAACTCCCGTGCTGGCGAGGAGCCGTGCCGGCCGTCGATCCGGGCGGCCTTCATGGCCCGCCGCTTTCCGGCCTGCCCCACGCCCGTCGACGAGAACGGGCTCGTGGTCGACGCCGGTGTGACCTTTTTTTTTTGGGGCCCGGATGGCCCTGGTCACGCCGCACAGCCAGTTCCCGCTGGGGCACACCATGTCCCGGCAGCGGATGGCCGAGCTGCTGGCCTGGACCGAGCGGGTCGACGGCTGGGTGATCGAGGACCACGACGATCCCGGCAGCTGGACCGAGCCGTCCGCGCCGACGCCGTGCCAGTTCGACAACGGCCGGGTCATCCACATCGGCGAGTTCGGCCAGGTGCTGTTCCCCGGCCTACGCATCGCCTACGCCGTCGTGCCCGAGGAGCTCGCCGACGTCGTCACCACCGCGCAGCGGGCCGCCGTCGGGCTGCTGCCCATGCTGGAGCAGGCGGCGTTGGCCGATCTCATGTCCACCAACCACTTCATGCGCCACCTGCGGCGGGTTTCCGACGCCTACGGGGAACGCCGCGAGGTCTGCGCGCAGGAGCTGCGCTCGTGCCTCGGTGACTCCCTGCCCATCCAGTCCTCCGCCCGCGGCACGCACCTCATCCTCGGCCTGCCCCCGGGTGTCTCGGCCGACGAGATCGTCGCCGCCGGACGCCGCAGCAGGGTCCGGGCCTATGCCCTGTCCCAGTTCTACGCCAACCCCGACGGCGTGCCGCCGCGCCTGGTCCTCGGCTACGGCGCCACACCACCGGACGAGCTCCGCGCCGGTGTGCACCGCCTGTGCTCGGTGCTGGGCGAGATCAAGGAGCCGGCGCTCGTGTAGTCCACTGTGGATGACGGCCTATCCGGCGGCTGTCCGGTAGGCCGTCATCACCGGTGCGTCGACGCGGACGCCACGGGCCCGCGTGCCGGTGGCGGACAACTGCCCCCACCGGTTCACGTTCGACGCCCGCGCGGCCGTCCGCGCAGGCCATGACCAAGGCGACGGCTATCCGTCGAAACCTCGTCTTTCCTCCTTGAGATCGGCTCACCTGAGGGAAACACGCTCGATGGTGGCCGGCGGCGGTCGCCGGTCGAACAGGTGACCGCCGCGCGCCCGCGAAACAAGAAGCGGTTGAACCACACGGTCCGGACGGCCGCCGTCCGACGGTCACGGTGTTGTCCCTGGTTTCCGGGAGAACCAGGCGGATTTCCGTGTTAATGACGGCCCGGACCACCTGCGCCCAATCGGCTGAACCTCGCTGCCGCATCCGTTTTCGATGGTTATCGTGCATTCGTGTTCCTGGCACCTGCCCGCGTGTGGTGGGCCGCTCTGGTCGTCGTGGTGGCGGTCCTCGAGCTGTTCTTCCCCCCGTCCGCCTCTCTGACCCGGCTCACGGTCGGGGTCTTCGGCCTGATCGCCGTGGTCCTGGGCGGCATCGTGCTCTGGAGTGTGCGCGAGGAACCGGAGCCGGCGCCGATCCCCGACCCCGTGCCGGAACCCCCACCGGTCCCGGAACCGCCGCCGCCGTTGAACGAACGGATGTCGCGGCCGACGGGGAAGAGGTGACGAGATGACGTGCCAGCAGTGCGGCTGGGACGACCCGGGCGAGCACGCCTACTGCGAACGCTGCGGCGCCAAGCGGGTGCTCGACCCGGCTTCTTCGACCGGGGCCGCCGATTCCGTCGGTTTCGCGCGGGACGCCACGCGCTACCTGTGCGCGGCGGTGCAGCTCGATCCCGGGCTCAACGACTCGGCGCTGCGCGGCATCCTGCACGAGGAGCACCGGGCCGTCGCCTCGTCGCCGGGTGTCGATCTCGTCACCGTGCTCAAGTACGGATTGGCCGCGCGGCAACGACAACTGTTACGTGACGGGCTGCTCGGCCTGATCCTGTTCATCTTCATCATCCTGTTCCTGGGGTCGCCGCTGCGGGCCTTCGCGTGGCTCATACCGCTGGGGATCTGCGCGTGGGGAACGGTGTTTGCGGAGTCGATGGTCGCCCACTACAGCGTGGTCGCGACCCAGCTCACGCACACCGCCTTCGATCCGGCCAAGGCACCCCAGCCCGACAACCAGCGTGACCGGCAACGGCTGGCCGAGATCGGGGCGCGGGATCGGGGCAACGTCACGGTGTTCGCCAACTACGCCCCGTTCGTCGGCTACGGGCGCACCGCCGAGCAGTGGTCGTTCTCGCTCAATGTGGCCAAGCCCGCCGAGGATCGGGAGGTCACGCCGTTCACGGTGCAGGAGCTGCACGACTTCGTCGCCGCTGACGTGGGAAACCTCGGCCTGCCCGGCGTCGTGGTCGAGGACCGGCTGTTCGTCAACGGGTTGGATCTGTTGCACGGCTTCGAACCCGAGGTGGAGAAGGCCGTGCTGCCCAACGAGTTGGCGGCCCCGGTGTCCCGTGTGGACGATGACATGTTCGATCGCCTCCAGGACGATCCCAAGAGCCGGGCCCGGCCGTATCTGGTCGTGCGTATCGGCGGCTGGAGCGGGCAGCTGGTGGTGACCCAGTTCCTGCGCTTCGCCCTGCTGCCGCAGAAGGACATGCTGTTCGTGGAGGCCAACTACTGCCTGCTGCCGCCCATGCGGCACGAATACCTGGCGGTGGACCGGTTACGCGCCCGTCCGACGTGGCGGCAGATCAGCCGGGTCGCCTCCACCAGCCTGGCCAAGACGGTGCCCGGTTTGTTCGGCGGCTTCTTCCGTACCGTGGCCGTGCCGCTGGCCGCGCTCGGCCGGGCCAGCAAGCTGCGGCGGGAGGCGCGGGAGATCACCGAGGACCGGTCGTTCAACTACGGCGCCCGGCAGAGCCTGCGCGAACAGGCCGCCGACACCCGTTATCACCGCTATTTCCAGCAGTTGGACCGGGAGATGTACGGCAAGCTGGCCGAGCGGCGCGTGATGGACGCCCTCACCCGGTTCCTGGAGGACCACGGCGTCGACACCAGCGAGCTGGTCGAGCGCACCACCATGATCATGAACAACGGCATCTACGTCTCCGGGCAGGGCAAGATCGACGCCAACAGCCTGGCCGTCGGCGCCAACGCCGTCGCCCGCACCTTCAACCGTGCCACCCAGTCCCGTGGTTCCGGCGGCTCCGGCGGTCAGAAGGGCTGACGGCTAGTTCGGCGACACGAAGACACAGAACGGATGACCGGAGGGGTCCGCGTACACACGCAGCGGCTCCTGCGGGTCCGCCGACCGGTCGAGCAGCATCCGCGCCCCGAGGCCCAGCGCCTTCTCGTGCGCCGCGTCCAGGGCCTCCACGTCCGGCACCGTCAGGTCCAGGTGCAGCTGCTGCGGCCGGTCCGCCGCCGGCCACGCGGCCTCCGGCAGCTCGTCCACGTGCTGAAACGCCAGTTGCGACCCGCCCGGGTTGCGCAGCACCAGCCAGTCCTGGCCCAGCGGGTCCGGCTCCCCCTCCGCCGGCCGCTCGTCCCCCTTCCGATACTCCAGCCCGAGCAGCTGCCGGTAGAACTCCGCCAGCCCCCTCGCGTCCGTCGTGTCCAGTACCACCTGCCGGAATTTCGGTGTCGTTTCCACACCAGCCACCCTGGCACGCCTTTACGCTGCCGGCATGCCCGTCTCCGAGAAGGCCCGTGCCGCCGCCCGCACGTTCCTCGACACCGACGACGAGATCCGCTACATCTTCCCCGCGGTCCTGCTCATGAGCGCCCGTCCCTGTGTCCTCATCGTGGTCAGCGACAAGGCCGTCAAGGTCCTGTCCACCGGCCACTGGAGCCGCACCGTGCCCAGGACCCTGGAGGCCGAGTTCCCCCGCCAGACCCGCCTCGGCCCCATCGAGGACCACGTCGGCGCCCGCTTCACCCTCGGCGGCCTCAGCTTCGAGCTGGACGAGGAGTACATCGCCGTCGTCAACGCCGCCGACCTCGAACGCGGCACTCGCGACCTCCTCCCCCCGGACCCCCTCCCCGACCTCTGAACCACGGCCGGCGCCCCTTGGTCGTTGGGCCCCGGTCGCTGGCCCTGGTCCCTGGGCCAGAACGAAGCCACCGGGATCCAGGACTCGGTCTGCCCGCTCGACGGGCCGGGACGTGACCCGCCCCTGGCGGGGAACCGGCCATCGACTTGAAGCCGCCGGTCGGCCGGCTCAACCAACCGGCACGCCACCGGACGCCGGAAGCGAACCGCCCACCGGTCCGAAACCACCGACCCAGCCCCCGCCCAGCCGGAGCACACGGTGCCGGATCAAGCAGCCCCCGAATCAATCCAACCAGATCAACATGGGAAGCCCCGCCGACCGCGGCCAACCATGATCGCGTAGCCCGGACCTGCCAGTTTCACCGGGTAGAATGGAAAATGGGGGCTGCTCACGCCCTGTTGATCTTGGCCGTTCCGCGGTTGAACGCGGCGGGGGCCCGCTAGCCTGGCTCGGTGACTGGCGCGGACACCATCTACCTGGTCGAGGTCGGCTCCGAGCGCGCGGGCGAGGGTGAGCGGAACACCGTGGGCGGCTGGCCAGTCCTGGATGCGGGGCTGGCGTGGCCGGTGTGTGACTGCGGCGAGCGGATGGTGCTGTTCTTCCAGGTGGACGTGCCGGCGGACATCGCGGTGTTCGGCGGTGACCACCTGCTGGTGTTCCAGTGCCCCAGGCACAACGACGCCTGCTTCCCGCCGTCGAGCCGGCGGCTTCCCGAGGGGTTCTGGGATGCACCGCCGGACAACGACATGCGGTTCTGGCAGATCCTGCTGCACAGGGGAAACATCCGGGCGGCGGAGGCGGATGCCTACCTCCGACCGCGCCGGCTGATTCTCACGCGGGCGGAGGAGCGGATCGACGAGCACGGGCGTGGGCGTCCGGGGTTCAAGCTCGGTGGAGTCCCGGCCTGGGCGCAGGATCCGGAGCACTACATCTGCGGGTGCGGAGCGGCGCTGGCCCAGGTCTGCCAGGTGCCGGAGGACTTCGGCTTCGACAAGCGGCCCGAACGGCCGTCCCAGCCGTACACCTTCCACGACGATCAGTACGGCCTGTTCCTGGGCAACGAGGTCTACATCGTGGCCTGCCCGGAGCACTGCAACGCGGCGGCGGCCTGGCCGATCGCGCAGAACTGACGCCCGGGGTCAGTCGACGCGCATGGCGGTCACGGGGGTTTCGCGGGCGGCGCGGCGGGCGGGGAGGAGGCCGGCGATCATGGTCAGCACGATGAGGCCGGCCGAGGTGCCCAGGAGCAGGGGCATAGGGACGGTGAGCGGGGCGCCGAGGCCGAGGGACAGCACAGCCAGCCAGGCATGGGGAATGCCGATGATCAGTCCGAAAAGGACACCGACGACTCCGTGCAGGGCGGCCTCGGAGACGGTGATGCCGCCAAGGGCCAGGCGGGTGAGGCCGATGGCCCGGAGCATGCCGGATTCGCGGCGGCGCTCGACCACGGAGAGGGCGGCGGTGGTGCCGACGCCGACAACGGCGATCAAGAGCGTCAGCGCGAGCACGGCCAGGGCCAGGATCTCCAAGGAGGCAACGAGATCACGGCGTTCGTCACGGTACTGGGAGAGCACGGTGACCTGGGCGGCGTCGCCGAAGCTGGGCGGGGAATCGGTGGTGAGCAAGGCGTTGGTCGGCCGCTCGGGAACTCCGAGGTGGCCGAGGTCGGCATGGTCGATGGCCATACCGGCGCCGGCGATGGTCTCCCCGACGACGATCGCCGCCACCTTGATGTGCAGGTCGCCGAACAACAGGGTGTCACCGAGCTTGACGTGAAGGATCTCGGCGTAGCCAGTGGAGACCGCGGCGCGGCCGGGGCCGAGGTCGTCAAGTGAGCCACCCGTGGTCCGGATGTCGCCGACCAGCGGCAGCTTGGCAATATCCACATCGGACACGTTCAGGTCGGCCGGCACGCCGTTGACGACCAGGGCCTCACGGACGATCCGGAACTTCAGGCCGTCGAGCTTCGCCAGCACGGCGTCGGGGATGGGCTGATCCTCCTTGGCCGCGGTCACCTCGACGTCGGCCGGGAACGCGGCGGCGACCTCGGCGTCGTTGAAGGCGCGCACGCTCTCGCCACCGACGAGCACGCCGGTCAGCAAACCGGTGCCCAGTGCGACGACGGCGGACACCGCGGCCGCACGGCGAGGAGCACCGCCGACCCCTTGCACGGCAAGGCGAACGGTCGGCCCGAGCGGGGCAACCACCGCACCGATCCCACGCAGCACGGGTCGCAGCAACACGGGTCCGAGGGCCAGCAGGGCGCAGAACGTCAGCGTGCCGCTGGCGATGGTCAGCAGCAGGAAGTGCAGGACCGCGCCGCCCGGCCGCGAGGTGGCGACGATGCCGTCACCGAATGCCTTGTACGTCACCAATCCCGCCGCGACCAGCAGCACGACCCCGATGGCCACGCGCAGCCAACTCGCCGTGGACGAGTCACGGTCGGCGTCGGTGACCCGCAGCGCCTCCAACGGCGAAACCCGGCTGGCCGAGCGAGCCGGCGCGAGGGCGGCGAGCATCGTGACCAGAACCGACACGACAACCACGAGCGGAGTGAACGGCAATGCCGGTCCCGGGCCGCTGACGCCGAGCAGGAATGCCACCAGGTAGCCGACGCCGATGGCCGCCCCGACGCCGATGACACCGGCGACCAGACCGACCAGGGCGCCCTCGGCCAGGAAGGCCCGCACCAGCTTCCGGCGCGGCGCACCGACCGCCCGCAGCAGCGCGGTCTGCCGGATCCGTTGCGCGAACACGATTCGGAACGTCGAGGTGGCGACCAGCAGCGCGGCGATGATGGCGACGATCACGAAGGCCGTCAGCACCGCCAGCAGCGATTCGATCTTGCTGTCGGCCGCCGCCAGGGCCTCGTCCCGCGCCTCGTCGGCGGTCTGCACGCCGGGTAGCGAGGAGGACCCGACAATGTCGATCCGGCTCAGCTGCGCCGGGGCCACGGCCAGCAACTTAGTATCCGCCATGTAGACGGCCGCCCCGTCGCCCGAGGGAGCGTCGACGATCGCCGTCACCGTCAACGACTTCAGCACCGACCCGATGGCCAGTCCGGACGTCGACGAAGCGGCGATCTCGTTGGGGCCATAGGGATAGGCGCCCTCGATCACGTGGATCCGGGTCAGCGGACCGGAGCCGGGATCGGCGGTGAGCTGGTAGTGCTTGCCGTTGACGTTCAACGACGCCACCATGCGGCCGGTCGCGTCGACGACGCCGGGCGCGTGCCGAACCTTGTCCAGCTGCGACAAGGGCTCACTGCCGTCGGAGTACAGCACCTGGTCCACACCGGACGGAATGGCGGTCAATGTGGACAGTGCCGTGGCCTTGGCGATGTCGTGCGTCAGCATGGCCGCGGTGGCGAAGAAGGCGGCGACGGTGATGGCGATGTCGGTCAGGGCCAGCCGTGCCGGCTTGCGCAGCACGCCCCGCAGGTGAGTGGCGACGAAGTTCACGCGGCCACCCGCCCATCGGCCATCGTGATCACCTGATCGGCGAAGGACGCCGCGGTCTGGTCGTGCGTCACCATGACGGTGGTCTGCCCGAGGTCCCGCACCGCCGTGCGCAGCAGCTCCAGAACCTGGTCGCTGGAGGCCGAGTCCAGGTTGCCGGTCGGCTCGTCGGCGAAGATCACCTCGGGCCGGCCGAGCATGGCCCGCGCGATGGCGACGCGCTGCTGCTGGCCGCCGGACAGCTCGGACGGCAGGTGCCGCAGCCGGTCCCCGATGCCGAGCATGTCCACCAGGTCGCGGAACCGTCCCTTGTCGACCGACCGACCGGCCAGGGCGGCCGGCAGCAGGATGTTCTCCCGCGCGGTCAGTTGCGGCAGCAGGTTGAACGACTGGAACACGAAGCCGACGCGGTCCAGCCGCAACCGGGTCAGGCGGCGGTCGGACAGCGCCGTGACGTCGACGTCGCCGAGCAGCACTCGCCCCGATGTGGGCGTGTCGAGGCCGGCCAGACACTGCATCAGGGTGGACTTGCCGGAGCCGGAGGGGCCGACGATCGCCGTCAGCCGGGCCCGTCCGAACGCGACGCTCACCCCGTCCAACGCGCGCACCTGCGCCACTCCGCGCCCGTAGACCTTGACCAGGTCCGTCGCGGTGATCGCTGCTGCCATGCCCACAGCCTCGCCGCTCGCACCCGGACGCCGCCTCCGCCCAAGGACCGGTCCGGCTATGACTTTCGGCCGACCTGCGGCCCCGGCCGGAGTGACTACGCTGCCCCACATGCGCTATCTGTGGGCACTGTGCTGGCTGGCCGGCGCCGCCCTGCTGCTCACGCTGGGCGCCATGGACTACGAGGCCGGCACGATCCGCGACGATCCGCTCGGCGTGTTCCAGCTCGGATCAGGTCTACTGGCCTGCATGATCGCGCTGGCCGGCCCGGGGCTGGGGCGGATCGCGTTGCCGCTCGTCAGCCTGCTGCCGGCCATGTCCACGACGACCGGCACGGTGCTCACCGCCGCCCTGACCGAGCGGCGGCCCCCGTTCACGTTCGCCGCCACGGTCGCGTTGTGCTGGCTGATCGCGTTGATCGCCTGGCGCGGCAAGCCCGTGCTGGCGGCCGTCACGCTGCCGATCATCTCGGCCGCGGTCGTGACGCAGCCGATCCTGGTGAACAGCAGTGGCATCGCCGCCGTCGCCGCGCTGGCGCTGGCCCTGCTGCTGGTGGTGTCGATCGCCGCCGGGTTGGCGGCGCGGCTGGTGGGGATCAGCCGGGAGCGGCAGGCCGACACGATCAGGCTGGCCCAGCGCGCCGAATTCGCCCGTGACCTGCACGATTACGTCGGTCATCACGTCACCGGAATCGTGCTGCTGGCCCAGGGCGCGCGGGCGATGGCCGAGAAGAAGCCGGAGCTGGTGCTGCCCGCGCTGGAACGGATCGAGCAGGCCGGCACCGAGGCCATGGCCACCATGCGGCGCATGGTCGGGCTGCTGCGCGAGGCCGATGCCGGCGCCGAATTCAGTCCACCCGCGACGGTCGCCGACGTCTCACGGCTGGTGGACGAGTTCGGGCCGCCCGCGACCCTGGAGCTGGACGGCGAGTTCGAGGGGCTGCCGGCCGAGCTCCAGTCCACTGTGCACAGGGTCGTGATGGAGGCGTTGACCAACGTGCGCAAGCATTCCGACGGCGCACACGAGATCATGGTGCGGATTTCCCGGTCCGGGCAATGGGTGCAGGTGGTGGTGTCCGACGACGGCCGGGCCAAGCACGCCGGCCGCGGCGGATTCGGGTTGCGGGGGCTGGGCGAACGCGTGTCGGCGGTGGGTGGCAGCATCAAGGCCGGACCGGGCGCCGACGGCGGCTGGGTGGTCGAGGCGAGCCTGCCCGTGGGAGGGAACTGAGGTGCCGATCAAGGTTCTCATCGCCGACGACCAGGCGATGATCCGGGCCGGCCTCGCCATGATCCTGGCCGCCGAGGACGACATCGAGGTGGTCGGCGAGGCCGTCGACGGCCTGCAGGCGGTGGAGCTGGCCGACCGGCTGACGCCGGACGTGGTGCTGATGGACATCCGGATGCCCAAGATGGACGGTCTCCAGGCGCTGCGGCAGCTGACCAAGCCCGGGCGGGTGGCCGCGCCGCGGGTGGTCGTGGTGACCACCTTCGACGACGACGAGTACGTCTACCAGGCCCTGCGCGGCGGGGCATACGGCTTCCTGCTCAAGGACTCCGGCTCCGCGCTGCTGGTCGAGGCCGTCCGAGCGGCCGCAGCCGGCGAGGCGCTGGTCAGCCCGGCGATCACCGTGAAACTGTTGCGGCAGCTCAGTTCCCCGTCGACCCTGTCGCCCACGGCCGACCTGTCCGCCCGCGAGCTGGACGTGGTTCGCCTGGTGGCCAAGGGACTCACCAACACCGAGATCGCCGAGCGGCTGTTCATCTCGGTCGGCACGGTGAAGACCCACCTCGGCAACGTGCAGGCCAAGCTGACCGCCCGCAACCGCGTGGAGATCGCGATGTGGGCCTGGCAGTCAGGCGTTGTCGACCGCTGACGCGATCTCGTCCAGCAGCACGGCCAGTTCCCTCGGCATGGACAGGAACGGCGAGTGGCCGGCGTCGAGCCGCCAGATCTCGTTGGCACGCTGGGACATCTGCTCCTGCAACGCCGGCGGCACCGCCCTGTCCTGCTCGCACAGGACGTAGGTGGACGGAATGTCCCGCCAGCCGGCCCCGATCTGCCGGTCCCGGGCCGCCTGCGCGCTCTGCGGCCGCAGCCGGGACACGGCGTCCCGCGCCAGGTCCGCCGGCACGTCCGCGTAGAACATGTCGATCGGGTCGGCGGGCGGCGGCAGCATGTCCAACCCGGGCGGCAGTTCCTGGCCGACCGTGGACAGCGGGGACTGGCCCTCGTCCAGCATGAACGCGGCGAGGTAGACAAGCCGGTCGCCGGCGGAAGCCTGTGAGATCACGACGCCGCCGTAGGAATGGCCGAGGAGCACCACCGACGTGCCGATCGAGTCCACCTTCTCCCGCACGACCTTGGTGTCCGCCTCGACGCCGTAACCCGGACCGTCCATGCTGGGCAGGTCGACCACGTGCGTCACCCGGCCCAGCGCGCCCAGCTCGTCGCGCAGCAGCTCCCAGCACCACGAACCGTGCCAGGAGCCGTGCACCAGCACGATCTCCACTCCGGACATGCGTGTCCCCCATCAGGTTTACCCGCCGACCCAGGACAATCACGGTAGGCCCGCGAGCCACGACTCAGGCCCGGATCAGGGATATCCCTCACGAAGCGTCGTCGGCCGCCGACGCGATCTCGTCCAGCATCGCGGCCAGCTCGGCGGGCATGGACAGGAACGGCGAGTGGCCGGCGTCGAGCCGTCGGACCTCGTCCGCCCTCCGCGCCAGCTCAGCCTGGAACTCCACCCTGATCGCCTTGTCCTGCTCGCACAGCACGTACGTGGACGGGATGTCGCGCCAGCCGGCGGCGGACTGCTCGTCCCGCCAGGACTGCGCGCTGTGCGGCCGCAGCCGGGACACGGCGTCCCGCGCCAGGTCCGCCGGCACGTCCGCGTAGAACCGGTCGATCGTGTCGTCCCCGAGCGGCACGGACTCCTGGTCGGCCGGCAGTTCCGCACCGACCGAGGACAGCAGGCTCGCGCCCTCGTCGAGCTGGAACGCGGCGAGATAGACCAGGCGCGCGATGTTCTGGGCGCCGGCCGCCGCCTGCGACACCGGAATCCCGCCGTAGGAGTGGCCCAGCAGCAGCACCGAGCCGCTGACCGAGTCCACCGTCTCACGGACGACCTTGGCGTCGGCGTCCACGCCGAAGGCCGGCCCGGACGCGCTGGGCAGGTCGACGGCGTGCGACCGTCGGCCGAGGGCGGCCAGTTCGACGCGCAGCGGTTCCCAGCACCACGAACCGTGCCAGGCCCCGTGCACCAGCACGATCTCCACTTGTGACATGCCGTTCACGCTAGGCGAATCCGCCGCGCGGTCCCAATTCCGCGGGGACACGTGTCCGGATTCGACCGACAACTGGCTCGGTCAGTTGTCGGTGCTCTCGGTGATGTCCGCGTCGCACTGCACCGTGCCCTTGCCCTCCTTGGTGATCGGGCTGTCCTTCTCCAGCGTCACGGCGCACTTGACCGGCTTGCCGTCGGTGGTCTTGACCGACACGGACACGTGGCCGAGGCCGGCGGCCAGCAGCGTCTCGTGGAAGGGCAGGGTCTCGGTGGTGGTGCTCTTCTTGGGCGTGCTCTTGGGGCTCTTGTTGTCGGTGGTGCCGGGCTGGGTCGGGTACTCGACCGTGACCTCGCCGGAGCCCTCGCCGGTGACCTGGAGCTTGACCTCGTAGGTGTAGCTCTTGTTGCCACATCCGGCAAGGAGGGCACCGCCCACCGCGACCAGAGTGACCATCGGAATCAGGCGGCTCATCGTCATGCCCGCATCGTCCCGTGCCGGGACGTGGGGCCGCCTCTGCCCGGGGACGGATTCCGGCCTCTGACTTTCGGCCGATGCTCAGCCCTTGACCGAGCCGCTCAGCCCGCCGACGATCCGCCGCTCGGCCAGCACGAACACCCCCAGCGCCGGCACCATGGACAGCGTGGTGAAGGCCAGGATCCGGGCCGTGTCCTGGGAGTACTGCGACTGGAACGTCGCCACGCCCAACGGCAGAGTGAAATGCGACTGGTCGTTGAACACCAGTAACGGCAGCAGGTAGGCGTTCCAGCTGGTCACGAAGGCCAGCACCGTCACGGTGCTCAGCGCCGGCATCGACAGCGGCAGCAGGATACGCCAGAAGAACCCGAGCCGCGACGCTCCGTCCAAAGTGGCCGCGTCCTCCACCTCCTGCGGTATCTCCAGCATGAACGGCCGCAGGATGAGGATGGTGACCGGCAACGAGAACGCCGCCTCGGGAATCGCCACCCCCAACGGGTTCTCCAACAGGCCGATCTGCCTGAGCTGGAGGTAGAGCGGCAACGATGCCACGGCCAGCGGGAACAGCAGACCCACGGTGAACAGCCCGTACAACGCCTCGCGGCCACGGAACCTGTAGCGCGACAGGGCAAATCCCGCCATCGCGCCGCAGCCGACCGCCAGCGCCGTGGCGATCACCGCGATCACGGCGCTGTTCCACAGAAACCGCCAGAACGTCGACGCGCCGAGGATGGCGAGGTAGTTGTCGACCACCCAGGGGCTGGGCCAGCCGACCGGGGCGGCGTTGACCTGGGCCGTGGTCCGGAAGCCGCCGATCACGACGAACAGCAGGGGGACGACGGTGACGCCGACGACGAGCAGGGCGGCGAGATAGCCCAATGGTCGCAGCGAGTTGCGCCGCCTGATGATGTCCGGGGCGGTGGTCCTCACCTCAGTGCGCCTTCCGTGTCCCTGCGTAGCGCGAATCTCTGGTACAGCAAGGCGAACGCGAAGCAGATGATGAACAGCACCACCGCCACCGCGCTGCCGTAACCGAACTCGTAGCGTTTGAAGCCGTGGTCGATGAGGTAGGTGGCCATGGTGGTGGAGGCGTTGGCCGGACCGCCCAGCGTCATGATCCAGACGACGTCGAAGACCTGTAGCGAGCCGATCACGCTGAGGAAGATCCAGATGCGGATGGTGGGGCCCAGCAAGGGAAGCACGACCTGGCGGGTGGCCTGCCAGGCCGAGGCGCCGTCGAGGGCGGCGGCCTCGCGGAGCTCGGTGGGGATGCCCTGGAGGCCGGCCAGCAGCAGGATGATGCCGAAGCCGATGTACTTCCACGTGATCACCACGAACAGGGTCAGCAGCACCACCTTCGGGTCGGCCAGCCACTGGCGGATCAGGCCGTGCAGACCGAAGGACGACAGCGCCTGGTCCACGAAGCCGCCGGGTTGCAGGATGAGCAGCCAGATCACGGCGGTGGTGGCCTCGGACAGCACGTACGGCGCGAACACCACCAGCCGCAGCGCGGAGCGGCCACGAAGCTTTCGGTTGAGCAGCAACGCGATGCCCACGCTGATCGGCAGCTGAACGACCAGCGACAACACGACGATCACCAGGTTGTGCTGGACGGCGCTCTGGAACACCGCGCCGCCCAACACGTCCCAGTAGTTGCCGAGCCCGACGAAGTCGGTCAGCGAGCCGAAACCCTGCCAGTCGTAGAGGCTGTAGTACGCGGCGACGCCGATCGGCGCCAGCACGAAGCCGACGAACAGCACCAGTGCCGGGCCGAGCAGCAGCGCCAGTTCGAGCCTGCGGGTCACCGGTCCCCCGTCGCCGCCTGGCCGACCGATTGCGCGACGCTCGCCGAGGTGCCCTTGCCCGCCACGAAGTTGGCGATGGCGTCGTCGAGCGCCTGGCCGACGGCGGTGGGCAGGGCGACGTCGAAGTAGGTCTGGATGTAGGTCGCCTTCTGGCTGAAGTCGAACACCTGTCGCAGCGTCGCATCCTTCAGGGCACTCGCGGCGTCCGGGTTGACCGGCAGGCCGATGCCGGCGGCGGCCAGCTTGCTCTGCACCTCTGTGCTGCTGATGTACTTCAGGAAGTCCGGGCAGGCCGGCGGGGCCGCGGTGGTGCAGGAGAAGCCGTCCCCACCGCCGAGCGTGACGCCCGGGTCGCCGGCGCCGCCGTCGACCGACGGGAACGGGAACCAGCCGAGCTTGCTGGCGAAGTCCTTGTCCTCGGTCAGCGCGGCCATGGTGCCGGGCTCCCAGTCGCCCTGCAGCTCCATCGCGGCCTGCCCGTTGGCCACCATGCCGGCCGAGCTGCCGGCGCCCTGCTGCGCCGGGGTGCCGAGGAAGCCCTCCTGGAACGGCTTCTTGGCCAGCAGCGCGGTGAGGTCGTCGCCGGCCTTGCGCCAGCACGGGTCGTCCAGCTTCTGCGCCTCGATCGACTGCTTGACCACGTTCGTCGAGCACTCGCGGACCGCGAAGTAGTCCCAGTAGAAGGCGTCCGGCCAGCGGTCCTTGCTGCCGATCGCGACCGGCGTGACGCCGGCGGCGCGCAGCTTGTCGATGGCCGCGTCGAAGTCCGCCATGGTCGCGGGCGGCGTGGTGATGTCGGCCTTGGCGAACAGGTCCTTGCGGTACCAGAAGCCGACCACGTGGCGGTCGTAGGGCACGCCGTACTGCTTGCCACCTGACTGCCAGCCCTCGGCCGCCTTGCCGAGCTTGCCGATCCAGCCCGACACCGCCGAGGTCAGGTCCAGCACCTTGCCGGACTTGATCTGGCTGGTCAGCTGGCCGCCGCCCCACTGCTGGTAGGCCCCGGGCGGCGAGTCGGACTGCAGGGCCAGCGGCACCTTGGTCTGGAACTGCTCGTTCTGGATCGGGTCGACGGTGACGGTGACGTCTGGATGTGCCGCGTGGTAGCCGTCGGCGACCGATTGCCACAGGCTCTTGAGCGGGTCTGACGTTCCGTTGTGCCACCAGGTGAGCGCGCCGGAACCGGTGGTTCCCGACGAGCCGCACGCGGCGACGAGCAGCGCCGCGACCACGGCGGCGCACAGCCGGATGCTTCGCATTACTGGTCCACTCCTGACGACGTCGGCCGAGCTGGACCGGGCTCCACGGCCCGAATTGGTGCCTGAGTCTGGGGCCGCCCGGAGCGCGTGTCAATCGTTGTCGATAACGTTTTACACGGGTACCGTCGGGCGGGTGCAGCCAAGCTCACGGGTCACCATCCGGGACGTCGCGGCGGTCGCCGGCGTGTCGGTGGCGACCGTCTCCAAGGTCATCAACGACCGCTACGGGGTGTCGGCCGACACCATGGCCCGGGTCCGGGCGGTCATCGCCGACCTGGGCTACGAGGCCAGTCTGGTGGCGCAGAGCCTGCGCAACCACAAGACCAACGTGATCGGCATCCTGGTCGCCGACATCGAGCCGTTCAGCACCGAGCTGCTGCGGGGCGCGGCCGACGCCATCCGGGACACCGGCTACGAGCTGGTCGTGTACTCGGCCGGCGGCCGCAGCGGGGCCAAGCTCGGCTGGGAGCGGCGCTACCTGTCCCGGTTGTCCGGCACGCTCATCGACGGGGCCGTCCTGGTCACGCCCAGCGTGCTCGACGTGCGCTTCGCCGCCCCGGTGGTGGCCGTCGACCCGCACACCGGCCCGTCCGGGCTGCCGACCGTCGACTCCGACAACCTGCGCGGCGCCCGACTGGCCGTGGAGCACCTGCTTTCCTTGGGGCACCGGCGAATCGCCATGTTGGCCGGGCGCGAGGACCTCCAGTCGGCACGGCTGCGCGAGCGGGGCTTCCGGGAGGCGATGGCCGAAGCGGGGGTGCCGGTGGACGAGGCTCTGATGCTGCCCGGCGACTACGACCCCGTGGTGTCGGCCGCGGCGGCAGAACGGTCCTTGCTCGCGCCTACGCCACCAACTGCGGTTTTCGCGTCCAACGACGCCTCGGCCATCGCCACCGTCGAGACGGCGCGGTCGCTGGGGCTGCGGGTGCCGGAGGACCTGTCCGTGGTCGGCTTCGACAACATCCCCGAGTCGGCGCTGAACTCGCCGCCGCTGACCACCGTGAACCAGCCGATCAAGGTCATGGGCCGGCGGGCGGTCGAGATGCTGGTGCAGCTGATGCGGGGCGAGGAGATCGAGAAGACGCACGTCACCCTGGACACCCACCTCGTCGTGCGGGGGTCGACATGCGCCCCGAGGTAGCGGACCTGCTGGCGCGGATGACCGTCGAGGAGAAGGTCGCCCAGCTGCAGAGCGTCTGGCTCAACCAGGACGAAGGCGGCGTCGTCGCGCCGACGCAGGATGACTCGGACCTGGCCGCGGTCGACTTCGACGCCGCCGTCCGGCACGGGCTCGGCCAGCTGACCAGGACTTTTGGCACGTTGCCGGTGGATCCGGAGCTCGGCGCGCGGGGGTTGGCGCACAGCCAGCGCCGGATCATGGCGGCCAACCGGTTCGGCATTCCGGCGATCGCGCACGAGGAGTGCCTGACCGGGCTGACCGTGTGGCAGGCGACGATCTTCCCGTCGCCGCTGTGCTGGGGCGCCGCCTTCGATCCGGACCTCGTGGCGCGGATGGGGGCCGCGATCGGCGGCAGTATGAGGGCGCTCGGCGTGCACCAAGGGCTCGCGCCGGTGCTGGACGTGACGCGTGACCTGCGGTGGGGCCGGGTCGAGGAGACGATCGGCGAGGATCCGTTCCTGGTCGGGCTGATCGGCAGCGCGTACGTGCGTGGCCTGGAGTCGGCCGGAGTCGTGGCCACGCTGAAGCACTTCGCCGGCTACTCGTCGTCCCGCGCCGGCCGCAACTTCGGGCCGGTGTCGATCGGCCCGCGCGAGCTGGCCGATGTGTTGTTGCCGCCGTTCGAGATGGCGTTGCGGGCCGGGGCCCGGTCGGTGATGAACGCCTACACCGACAACGACGGCATCCCGGCCGCTGCCGACGAATCCCTTCTCACGCAACGGCTTCGTGAGGTGTACGGCTTCACCGGCACGGTCGTCGCCGACTACCACGCCGTGTCTTTCCTCCAGACGCTGCACGGACTTGCCGACACGCCAGGGAAAGCGGCCGGTCTCGCGCTGCGGGCGGGCATCGACGTCGAGTTGCCGACCGTGACCTGTTACGGCGACGCGCTGCTGGCAGCCTTGGCGGCCGGCGACGTCGACCCGGCGCTGGTCGATCGCGCCGTTTCCCGCGTGCTGGAACAGAAGTGGCAGCTGGGCCTGCTCGACGACGACTACTCCCCCGAGCCGGCCGGTCCCTTCGATCTCGACCCGGAGTCGTCCCGAACGCTGGCCCTCGACCTGGCCCGCCGGTCCATTGTGTTGCTGCACAACAGGGACACTCTGCCGCTGCCGGCCGGCGCGCGCGTGGCCGTGATCGGTCCCCGGGCCGACGACCAGCACGCGGTCATGGGCTGCTACTCCTTCCCCGTGCATGTCGGCGTGCACCATCCCGATGTGCCCGTTGGCATCGAGGTGCCGACTGTGTTCGACGCACTGCGCAAGGACTACGACGTCAGCTACGCCCTGGGCTGTCCGGTGCTCGGCGGCGACGACGCGGGCATCGCCGAAGCCGTTGCGGTGGCCCGGGAAGCCGACTTCTGTGTGGTCGTGCTCGGCGACCGGACCGGCATGTTCGGCACCGGCACGTCCGGCGAGGGTTGCGACGTCTCCGACCTGCGGCTGCCCGGGCGGCAGGAGGAGCTGCTGGAGGCCGTGCTCGACACCGGCACGCCGGTCGTGCTGGTGCTGCTGGTCGGCCGGCCCTACGAGATCTCCCGGCAGGTGGACCGTCTGGCCGCCATCCTGTGTGGTTTCCTGCCCGGGGAGGAGGGGTCGACCGCGCTCGCCGACGTGCTCAGCGGGCGGGTCGATCCCTCCGGCCGGCTGCCGGTCAGCTTCCCGCGGGCCGGCGCCGGCCACCCTTCCACTTATCTGGCCCCGATTTTGGGCCGTCGGACCGAGCTCAGCAGCGTCGACCCCACGCCGCTGTTCCCTTTCGGGCACGGCCTCAGCTACGCCCCCGTGACCTGGCTCGACGCCGATTCCGCACGGGACTGGCCGACCGACGGCGAATGCCACCTGTCCGTGACCCTCCGCAATGACAACGCCGTGCCGGCGACCGAGATCGTCCAGGTGTACCTGCACGACCCCGTCGCAGAGGTCGTCCGCCCCGTGCAGCAGCTCATCGCCTTCTCCCGCGTCACCCTGCCGCCCGGCGGCACCACCCGGGTCGACTTCACCCTGCACGCCGATCTCACCTGCTACACCGGACTTTCCGGTCAGCGGCAGGTCGATCCCGGCGCGGTGGAGCTCCGCATCGGACGGTCCAGTGTGGACATTGAGTCGACGTTGACGTTGGAGCTGACCGGCCCCCGGCGGTTTGTCGGCTTCGACCGGGTGATGCAGCCGAGTCATGTCGTGACGCCGATGGCATGACCGCGGGCAGTGCGGCGTCGGGTCAGGTGGCGATGCCGATCGCGTGACCATACGTGCGCGGGTCGGTGATCGCGGCCAGCATGAAGTGGGCAACATCCGCCCGTGGGATCAATGCCCCGCGGTGGATGTTCTGCTCGATGGCGGTGCGGTAGCGGCCGGTCATGGGCTTGTCGGTGAGGCGCGGCGGCCGAACCGAGGTCCAGTCCAGGCCGCTGGCCCGGAGCATGTCCTCCATGATGGCCAGGTCGCGATAGTGCGCCTCCAACACCTTGCGCACGATGGGCGTCAGCACGGTGCGCATGATGATGCCCTCGGCGGGGTCATGGCGCGGCGGATTGGGGCGGTCGGGCGACGGCGTGGTCGACACGGGCGCGGCGCTGACCACCAGCAAACGCCGTGTGCCGGTGGCCTTCATGGCCTCGGCGATCGCTCGCGTGCCGGCGGAGGCGATGCCGGCCACGCGGGCGTTGCGCGGGCCCAGGCCCGACAGCACGGCATCGGCCCCATCGACTGCCTTCTCCAGCTGCACAGTGTCCACATCGGACAGATCGGCCCGCACGGCGCGTACGCCCGAGGCCACCTTGCTCGGGTCCCGCACCACGGCGGTGACCTCGTGACCGGCCGCGACGGCCTGGTCCACCACGCAGCGGCCGATGCCGCCCGTTGCCGCGAAAACCGTGATCCTCATGCCGCCCTCCCGAAGACGTAAGCATTGTCCGACGCCCAGCGGGCGAAGGTCAGCGCCGGACGGCCCAGCGCCCGGCGCACCTCGTTGGTGATCAGCGCCGGCACGCCGACCGAACGTGCCTGCAAGGACAGCAGGCCCGCCGCGAATCCGGCCGGGAAACCGCGGCCGACCAGCGCCGCCCGGGCCACCTCCGGCGCCATCTCCAGATAGGTGAGCTCGCGGCCCATGGCGTCGCCAATGGCGCTGACCATTTCCCTCTGCGTGAGCGACTCCGGGCCGGTCAGCACCGGCCGGGTGCCGAGCAGGCCGTCGTCCAGGAACGCATGGAGCGCGACCTCGGCCAGGTCCAGCTCGTGGATCGGCGACCAGGTGGCCTCCGCGTATGAGCCACGCACCGTGTCCCCGTGCTGGATCTGCTCCGCCCACAGCCCGAAGGCGTTGGCCGCGAAGGTCGTCGGCCGCAGTGCCACCCAGTCCAGGCCGCTGGCCGTGACCGCCCGCTCCACCTCGGTGTTGCGGTCACCTCGCCACCGTGACGGCTGCATGTCGAGGTCGTCGTCGACGTTCACCGCCGACAGCACAACGACCCGCTTCAGCACGCCTTTGCCCTCAGCCAGCAGCCCGTCGATGTCGTCGCCGACCGCGCGGGGGTTGACGAACAGCCCGGTGACTCCCTCCAGCACCGGCCGATCCACCACCTCCACGCTGCGCGGCAGCGCCGACGGGTTCCGTGCCACCGCGCGCACCTTCAACCCGGCGGACACCAGTAGTTCCACGAGTGGGCGGCCGACCGTGCCGGACGCCCCGGTTACCAGGATCATGCCTTCAGGACGATGCGGCCTTCGAGAAAGTGACATGTCACTTTCCGGCGGCCCGTATCGTCGTAACCCTTGTGACTGGCTTCGGTGAGGTGTGGCGGGCCAACCGCCCGTACCTGGTGAACCTGGCGTACCGCATGCTCGGCGACATCGGCGCGGCCGAGGACGTCGTGCAGGAGGCTTTTGTCCGCTGGTCGGCCGCCGTGGACGTGGACGACGACCGGGGCTGGCTCACCGTCGTGACCAGCCGGCTGTGCCTGGACCAGCTGAAGTCCGCGCATTCCCGGCGCGAGCTGCCCGGCGACGTGCCCGAGCTGCCGGCGACCGTCGACCCGGCCGACCGCGTCACGCTCGACGACGAGGTCCGGCTGGCGCTTCTGGTTGTGCTGCAACGGCTTCCCCCGGCCGAACGGGTCGCCTTCATCCTGCACGACGTGTTCGGCACGCCCTTCGAGTCCGTCGCCGAATCCCTCGGCCGGCCGGTCGCCACCTGCCGTCAGCTGGCCCGCCGCGCCCGCCAGCACATCGCCCTGGAGCGCAGCTATCCGGTCGACGACGCCGAGCACCAGCTCGTCACCGAGCGCTTCATCACCGCCTGCTCCACCGGCGACCTCGACGCCCTGCTCCGGGTCCTGCACCCCGAGGTCTGGGGCACCGGCACCTTCGCCGGCGCCGACCGTGAACGCCATGGCAGCGCCGATGTCGCCGCCGGGCTGCTCCGCTTCCTCGGCCACGCCACCCTCGTCTCGGCGCCGCCCCAGCTCATCGCCTTCATCAACCGCCGCGAGTTCGCCGTGCTGCGCCTGACCGTCAGCGGCGACCAGGTGACCAAGATCGTCGCCGCCCCGGGTCAGGACTTCGGCGGCACGTGAGCCCGGTCAGGGCAGCACCACCTCCGAAGTCGTGGCCCCGCCCGCGGGCCCGCCGTAGCCCACCCCGGCCCACGGAATCCCCTCGGTGGGCGCGACCCGGCCCCGCGACAGGAGTTCAAGGATCGACCCGGGTGACTGCAACAGGGTGGGGTCCTTCTCGAGTAGCCGGAGCTCCTGCTCGCTGAGCACCCGGGCGAGCACTTTCCCGTCGTGCTTCACGATCAGCATGCTGCTGAGCTGGATGACCGCACTCTCGACACCTTCGAGCGACTTGATGATCGCCGAGACGGCGTCGGCCTGGTTCTTCTCGCTCACCGACCGCTCGACGACGATGTACTTCAGCTCGCCGGCCCGTTCCAGCTTCTCGGCCAGTTCCTTGATCTTGGCCCCCGCGTCCGCCCGCTTCAGGCCGATCTTCCAGCGCTGCCACCAGGAACCCCGAACGACCTGCCCCTCCTGCTCCACCTGCACGTCGATCTCGGCCAGCAGATCGGAAACGGCGTCGAGCAGGCCCGCGGGAAGCTCGTCGGTGTTGACGTAGATGGACAGCTGATCGTTCGGCGGCGCTGGAATCCCGCGCACGTCGGGAAGGGCGCGAGTCGGGGCAGGGTTCGGGTCTCCGGGGTCCCAGGGCACCGTCACATCACCTCCGTGTGACCACAACCGTCGACCGCGAGTGTCCCACGCCCCGACCCGCCGTAAGGCCCTTTTGCCCGACTTCAGCCACCCATCGGGGCGCCGCTCTCCAGGAATGTCTTGAGGTCGCTGAGCAGGTAGGGCCAGCCACCGCCGGCGTCGGCGATCTCGCCGCTGGTCATGGCGGCGGTCATCGGGGCGTCGGTGGTCTCGTGGGTGACGGTGAGGCGGGTGGAGCCGTACTGCTCCTCCAGCTCCCAGGTCAGCGTGGTCACCGGCTCGGCGCCGATCTCGGGGCTGAACATGGCGTGCCAGGTCTGGACCAGGCGGCGGGGCGGGTCGCACTCCAGCACCTCGCCGTCGATGATGATCTCGGGGGCGCCGTGCGCGGCCATCTCCTTGCTGGCCAGGGCCCGGAACTTGCCGCCGACCTTCAGCTCGTACTCGCTGACGCAGCGGAAGCCGTACTTGTCGTTGAACTCCGGGCTGGTGATGCCGTCCCAGACCTGCTGCGGCTTGGCGTTGATGAACACCCGGTTGACCTGCACGCTCATAGCTCACTCCTCGGATTCGAGCTGGGCCTTGAGTTCGGTGAGCGCCGCGACGCGGGGCTCGGTGTACTTGTCGATCCAGCGGTCGTGGATGAGGCGGATCGGCACGGGATTGAGGTGGTGCAGCTTCTCCCGGCCGACTCGCCTGGTGACGACGAGCCCGGCCTCCTCCAGCACCTTGAGGTGCTTGGCCACCCCGAACCGGCTCATCGCCAACTCGCCCTCCAGCTCGGACTGCGTCCGCCCGTCGCGCGCGTGCAGCAGGTCGAGCAGGAAGCGGCGGGTCGGGTCGGCCAGCGCCTTGAAGACCCGGTCGTCGTCCTCGGTCACGCCTCCGAGAATAGGTGACCATCTGGTCACATGTCAATGCGCTCGGCTCCGCCCCTGCTTCGCCTGGTTGCTGGATTTTTCGAGGTCCGCCACCCAACTCGCCCCACCACCCGAGCCGACGCGGGCCTCGAAAAATCCAGCAAGGGCGAGGCAGGGGTCACGAGGGGCCGAGCCGCCCTGCCGGAGGCAGGGCCAACAAGCACAGCAACAATGTGGCCCATGACGTGTCCATGTGGCCTCGGTGGCCGGTACGAGGACTGCTGCGGGCGCTTCCACCAGGGCGGGAACGCGCCGACGGCGGAGCTGCTGATGCGGTCCCGCTACGCGGCCTTCGCGGTCGGCGACCGGGCGTATCTGCTGCGGACGTGGCACAGCACGACGAAGCCCCGCCGACTCACGCTGGACGACACGGAGTGGACGGGGCTGTCTATCGTCGACCGCGACAAGGGCGGCTTGTTCGACAAGGAAGGTGTCGTGGAGTTCGACGCGCACTACACCGGCGGCTCCCTGCACGAGCGCAGCCGGTTCGTGCGGGAGAACGGCAAGTGGGTCTACCTGGACGCCGTCTAGACCCCTCCGCCGCCAACCCCAGAGAGCGCCCGCCCCCACCCACACCCAACCCTGCCCCTCCAACACCGGAGAGCGCTCGGCCCCGCCCCTGCTTCGCCCGGTTGCCGGATTTTTCGAGGTCCGCCACCCAACTCGCCCCACCACCCGAGCCGACGCGGGCCTCGAAAAATCCAGCAAGGGCGAGGCAGGGGCTTAAAGGGGGCCGAGCCCCGCGCGGAACGCGCGGCAAAAAGCACAGCGCCAACAAACACAGCTAGATGTTGGTGCTGTTGGGAATGAGCGAGGGCTGAAGGTAGGTGTAGGCGCGGGGCCGACGGCGGTTGCGGGCGACGATCTCGTCCTCGACGGCGGCCAGATCGCCCCGGAAACGCTTGTGCGACAAGGAAACGGCACTGTCGGCGAAGTCGGAGCCGTAGTCGCCGAGCACGCCGTGGTGCACCGAGCCGAGGAAGGTCATCACGCAGAACTGCTGCACGGCGACGTCCAGCGGCGGCAGGTTGGCCAGCCAGTCGGCCTCGCCGTGCCCGAGCCCCTTCGGCTCCTCGGTGTAGCCGGCGAGCGGGTTGGCCGGCAGGAACGCCATGTGGTCGGCCTGCGTGAAGTTGACGGCGGCGTGCTGCGGCCCGGCGGTCCACACCACCATGGTCAGGATCTCGACCAGGTCGTTGCGGTCGAGGATCTGCCCCGGCGTGGCCCCGAAGTCCCGCACCTGCCCGCCCTCGGCCGACGCGACCTCGGCCGCCCAGGCCTGGAGTTCGTGGTCGCCGACGACGTCCACATCAGACTTGTAGTAGGCGCCGACGAAGTCGCTGACCCAGCGGTAGATCGCGTTCCACACCAGCAGGCCGTCGTCCCGGTACGGGTGGTGCGGCAGCGCCGAGACGCTGTCGACGCGTGAGGAGGCCAGCTTGGTCGGCAGGTAGTTGTCACGGAACGAGCGCTTGGCCCGGTGCTCGGCCAGCCACGGGTAGGTGCTCTTCAGGTCGGAGCCGATCAGGTACTCCACCGCCCGGCCGGGCTGGATCAGCAGCTCCACGGCCAGCTTGTTGATCGACATGGTGCCCTCGAAGTGCCGCCGCAGCAGCACCGCCACCGGGTGGTTGACCGCCAGGTTGCGCACGGCGGCGATCAGCACCGGCTCGCTCATCAGGTGCGTGAAACCCAGGTGCGTCAACACTTCGTGGTACGTGTTGTGCGCGGCCAGCACACAGTTGCGGGCCAGCATCCACGAGTAGCCGTCACGTGGCGTGTAGATGTCCCGGCCGGCCGGGTCCTGTCCACATTGGATCGCGAACGGCTTCAGCGGACCGCCGCCGCGGGGCACGACGAACGCGACCATCGGCGAGTACATGTACTTCGGCGACTGCGGGTGGGTGCCATTGTCCAAAGCGGACATTGCCTCGTAGTCGATCCAGTACACCCGGCCGGCCGCGATGGCATGGTCCAGGTCCTCGCCCAGATGCGTGGACGTGAGCGGGAACTTGCCCGGCACACGGTCCATCCGCACCAGCCGCGTCGGGTCCGGGCCGGCCACCATGACCTCGGCGAAGTACTCGTCGGACCGGAAGTCCGCGGTCGCCGGCGGCTGCTCGACGCGGGCGAACACGTCCTGGAACGCCTTGATGGTCTTGTCGACGTGGTCGCCGGTGACGCCGCCGGGCAGCGGCATGAAGTACTCGACGATGCCGCCCATGTCGCCCGCGCGCACCATCGTGGCCAGCTTGTGCGGGGCCAGCGGCTGCAGGTCGTTGACGAAGTTCCACTTGCCCTGGCGCTTGAGCCGCAGCAGGTTCAGCCGCAGCTCCTCCTGCTTGGCCAGCGCCTTGAGCTGCCAGCCCGGGCCCGGCTCCTGGTCCGCGCCGAGCGTCGAGGACACCGGGAAGCCGAGGTCCATGGTGTAGCGGTACTCGCCGCGCACGGCGGCGAGCTGGTCGGCCCGCTCGCCGCGCGGGTCGTGCTGGGAGATGAGGTACTCGGGCAACGCGGTTACTCCTAGGCTGGCGCAGCGGCTACCCCCACCAAATCAGGGTAGCCGCGTACGCGAGCCTGAGCAGGACCAACAGGCACTCAACTGTGCACTTTGGAGCTTCCGGTCAGGAACCGTAGACCTGCAACTCGTAGAGCGAGTAGCCGTAGCTGGTGCCACGGGCCGTGCCGTTCATCCGCACGTACCGGCCGGATCCCGCCAAACCCGTGAGATCGTCGGATCCGCCGTTGCCGGTCGTGGTGGTGTAGATCGTCGTCCACGCCTTGCCGTCGTCGGAGGTCTGGATGGTGTACGACTTGCCGTACGCCGCCTCCCAGGCCAGCTTCACCTCGGTGACGCTGTGTGTGGCGCCCAGGTCGACCTGGAGCCACTGCGGATCCGCGCCTTCCTTGCTGGCCCAGCGGGTCGAGGTCAGGTTGCCGTCGAAGGCCTTGGCCGCCGCGTACGTCGTGGACTCCACGGAGGACGCGGTCGCGGTCTTTCCCTGCGACAGCAACGTGGAGGTGCCGCCACCCGTGCTCACCGTCAACGCGAACGAGGCCGACTTGCTGCCCGAGCTGTCCGTGCCGACGACGGTGAACGTGCCGGACTTCGCGGTGTCCGAGGCCGCCACCGTCACCGTCGAGTTGCCGCTGCCGGAAACCGAGGCGGGGTCAAACGTCACGGTGACGCCGGCCGGGACGCCGGTCGCCGTCAGGGCCACGGCGCCCGTGCCCCCGCTGACCGCCACCGTGGCGGTCGTCGAGGCGCCGGGCTTGACCGAGGCTGAGGCCGGGTTCACGGCGACGTTCAGGCCGGCCTGCCCGGCCGGACTGAAGGTCCACTTGCTCACCGTGCCCGAACAGCTGCCGGTGCCCAGCGATCCGCCGCTGTCGCGGAAGCACTTCTTGCCGCTCTGGATGTCGTTGATGGTGAGGTCGGGGTTGATCGACAGCTGACTGTTCGGCCCGCCGTCGCACTTGCCCAGCTTCACCGTGCTGCCGGAGATCGTCGCGCACAGGTTGTTGATGACCAGGAACGCGCCGTGGAACAGGAAGGTCTGCTCGGCCGAGCCGTTGCAGGCGGCCATCTTCAGCGCCGTGCCGGACGTGGAGCTGTTGCCCGGGTCGTCGATGCACAGGCCGGTCGAGTTGTTCTTGTACGAGCCGATGGTCTGGTTGGGCCGCGCGCCGCCGTAACAGGCCCCGGTCTTGATGTCGAAGACCGGCGTCGCGTCGTAGTCCTCGTTCGACGGCGGGTTGACCACCACCGGCTCCAGCGTCGGCGTGTTGTCGGAGTTGTAGTGCGTCAGGGCGTCTTCGCAGTCGATGGCGTCCATCGCGTTGCCGCCCTTGCCGCCCAGCCACAGGTCGATGTGGTGCAGCTTGGGGCCGCCGTTGGGGCCCTTGCCGTTCCAGTCGGCGCTGCACTCCTCGCAGCTGTCCTCCATGATGAAGTACTTGCGCACCCGCGGCACCCACACCTTGGTGCCGGCCTTGTACTCGCCGTTGTCGGTGGCGAAGGTGATCGGGTCGTCGAAGCTGCCGACACCGCCGGCGGTGTCGTGGATCTGCGGGTACGAGATGTCGCCGCCCGGCGGGGTGTTGTCCCACCAGCCGTAGAAGGTCAGGAACGTCTGATCGGTCGTCGCCGCCTCCGCCGCCACGCTGCTGAACAGCGCGGCCAGTGCGGACAAGACGACGAGGATGGCGGTCGCCACGGACGTGGCGAGCCTGCGCCGACTCATGGTGCCTCCGGGGTCAGGGCGGACGCGGCGGCGGGGTGCACGAAGATTCCGCCCGGCGGCCCCGCGGAGTCAATATGGTTAGGAAAGTTCTCTAACAATTACGCCGGCATCACTCGAACGGAGTAATGCCCCCTCGCCCCGAATGCCACATGTGGCGCACATGTGGCGAACTCCCGACGCCCTCCAGCACCGCCCTAACGCCACATGTGGCGCACATTCGACTCCCAGCGCCACATGCGGGCCACATGTGACGGAAAAGTGGGGGCGGGGAGAGGGTCGAGCCGGGTGGGAGTATCGGCCTTGCGTTATATAAGCCGCCGGTGCGATGGTCGAGGGGTGCACGCGTTCGACGTACTCGGCGATCCGGTCCGCCGGCGCATCCTGGAGCTGCTGGCCGACGGGGAGCTGGCCTCCGGCGAGGTCACGGCCGTGATCCGGGAGGAGTTCGGCATCTCCCAGCCCGGCGTCTCGCAGCATCTGCGGGTGCTGCGCGAGAACGGCTTCACCACGGTTCGGGCCGACGGCGCCCGCCGCCTCTACTCCGTCGACCCCACCCCGCTCCAGGAGATCGACGGCTGGCTGGACCGCTACCGCCGGTTCTGGCGGCAGCCGCTGGACGCCCTGGCCACCGAGATCGCCCGGGGCAAACGACAGAAACATCAGCCTCCTATACAGTGAGACCGACCGGTCGGTATCTCAGGCGAGGCCGCGGCCCCGCCCCGCCCGGAACGGGCGGCAAACAAGCACGGAGGCCTGATCAATGACGCTGGGGCGCAGGGCGTGGCAGGCGGTCGAGCCGTTGCACGGCTTCATCTACTTCGTGCCGGAGGCGCAGGAGCGCTTCGAGGCCCTGGGGCTGGGCTACGGCGCGGGCTACTTCGCGTCCCGGTCGGCGGCGTTCGGGACGGCCTCGGCCGAGACGGTCATCGCCACCTTCTTCAACTTCAACCCGGCCTTCGTGCGCGAGAGCATGACCGGGGTGTGGGACAAGGTCACGCCCGAGCAGGTGCTCAAGGCCCGGCTGGAGGCGGCCGACGCGGCGCTGCGCCGGGGCCTGGGCGACCTGATCGACGGCGACGCGGTGAAGGAAACCGCGGCGCTGACCCGTAAGGCGGCCGAGGCGGCGTGCGAACGGCTGGAGGGTCGGCCGCTGTTCGCCGCACACGCCGCGCTGCCCTGGCCGACGCAGCCGCATCTCCAGCTGTTCCACGCCCAGACGCTGCTGCGGGAATTCCGCGGCGACGGCCACATCGCGGCGCTGGTGACGGCGGAGCTGACCGGCCTTGAGGCGCTGGTGGTGCACGCGGCGACCGGCTACCTCGCGGCGAAGGTGCTGCGCGGCTCCCGCAAGTGGAGCGAGGAGCAGTGGGCCGAGGCCGTGGCCGGGCTGCAGGAGCGCAAGATCGTGGAGCGGGGCGAGGAACTCACGCTGACCGAAGAGGGCCGCGCGATGCGGCAACGGGTCGAGGACCTGACCGACCGGCTGGCCGAGCCGGCCTACGGGGCGCTCGGCGAGGACGGCGTCGACCGGCTCGCCGAGGTGGGCAAACCGTTGTCTGACGCGGTGATCGAGGCCGGGCTGTTGCCCTATCTCAAGAAGAAGTAACGTCCGGACAGGAAACAGGACAGATTCTTGACATCGATGTCAGACCCGGTTTCGCTGACGCCCAGGCAACGGCGCTCCGGGAGGGTTCGACGTCATGAGACGACTGTGGTTACTGCTGCTCAGCACGGCATTGATAGCAGGGCTCACAGCAACTGTCCCGGCGGTGGCGTCCGCGGCGGGCGCCACCGATTTCTCCTCCTCGTTCGAGGCCGGCCAACCCCAGCCGACCTGGACGGACACAGTCGAGACCGACGCGAGCGGCGCGGCGAAGTCGGCCGGCGTGAACGGGGCCGACGCCTCCACCATTCCCGGCAACGTCGATGACAAGGTTGTCGACGTCCAGGCCAACTCGCAGAACGACGGCGGCGGCGAGGTCAAGGAGAACCTCGTCGACGGCAACGTCAACACGAAGTGGCTGACGTTCACCAGCACCGGTTGGGCCCAGTTCCAGCTGTCCGAGCCGATCGCCGTCATCAAGTACGCGTTGACCTCGGCCAACGACGCGCCCGGCCGCGACCCGCAGCAGTGGACGCTGTCCGGCTCGCAGGACGGCCAGCACTGGACGGCGCTGGACACCCAGAACGGCCAGAGCTTCGAGAACCGGCAGCAGACCAAGTCCTACGACCTGGCCGGCAACACCACCGCCTACCTGTACTACCGCCTGGACATCACGCAGAACCACGGCGACCCGATCGTGCAGCTGGCCGAGGTGCAGCTGATCCAGCAGGTCGGCGACAACCCGCCGCCGCCCACCATGCGCAGCTTCGAGGGCAAGGGCCCCAGCGGCGGCTACAACTCCAAGGCCAACGCGGGCTTCACCGGCGTGAAGTCGTTCCGTTACGCCGGCAGCCACCTCGTCGCCGGGCACGCCTACTCGTACAACAAGATCTTCGACGTCGACCTCGCGGTCACGAAGAACACCCAGCTGTCGTACCAGATCTTCCCCGAGCTGATCGGCGACGACCCCGACTACACCAGCACCTACGCGGCGGTCGACCTGGCCTTCTCCGACGGCACCTACCTGAGCCGGCTCGGCGCGCTCGACCAGCACGGCTTCACCCTGTCGCCGCAGGGCCAGGGCGCGTCGAAGTCGTTATACACCAACCAGTGGAACCACATCGCGTCCACCATCGGCACGGTCGCCGCGGGCAAGACGATCAAGCGGATCCTGATCGGCTACGACAAGCCGACCGGGCCGGGCGCGTTCAGCGGCTGGGTCGACGACATCGCGATCGCCGGCAACCCGGCGCAGCCGACCTACGCGCACCTGAGCGACTACGTCAGCACGGTGCGCGGAACCAACGCCAGCGGCTCCTTCTCGCGGGGCAACAACTATCCGGCCACCGCGGTGCCGCACGGCTTCAACTTCTGGACGCCGATGACCAACGCCGGCTCCCAGGACTGGCTGTACCAGTACGCGAAGGCCAACAACGCGCAGAACCTGCCGACGCTGCAGGCCTTTGCCGTCAGCCACGAGCCCAGCCCGTGGATGGGTGACCGCCAGACGTTCCAGGTGATGCCCGAGAACGGCGCCCCGACGGCCGACCGCACCGCCCGCGCGCTGCCCTTCAGCCACGACGACGAGGTCGCGCAGCCGGACTACTACTCGGTCAAGTTCCAGAACGGGATGCGCACCGAGATCACCCCGACCGACCACGCCGCGCTGTTCCGGTTCACCTTCACCGGCAACCAGTCCGTTGTGGACTTCGACAACGTGAACAACTCCGGCGGGCTCACCCTCGACCCGGCCAGCGGCGTGGCCACCGGCTACTCCGACGTCAAGAGCGGCCTGTCCACCGGGGCGACCCGGATGTTCGTCTACGCCACGTTCGACAAGCCGGTCACCGCCGGCGCGAAGATCACCGGCGCCGGCCGGGACAACGTGACCGGCTACTTCCAGTTCGACACCGGCTCGGACAAGACCGTCACCATGCGGATCGCCACCTCGCTGCTGTCGGTCGACCAGGCCAGGAAGAACCTGGAGCAGGAGGTGTCCGGCACTGACACGTTCGACTCGGTGCGAGCCCGGGCCCAGCAGGCGTGGGACAAGCAGCTCGGCGTGATCACCGTCGACGGCGCCAGCCACGACCAGCTGGTGACGCTGTACTCCAACCTGTACCGGCTGTTCCTGTACCCCAACGAGGCGCACGAGAACACCGGCACAGTCGCCGCACCGAAGTACCAGTACGCGAGCCCGGTGGCGCCGCCCGTGGCCGCGGACACGCCGACGCAGACCGGCGCGAAGATCTCCGACGGCACCATGTACGTGAACAACGGCTTCTGGGACACCGCCCGCACCACCTGGCCCGCCTACTCCCTGCTCTCGCCGAGCATGGAGGGCAAGATGATCGACGGCTTCGTGAACCAGTACAAGGACGGCGGCTGGACCTCACGCTGGTCCTCCCCGGGCTACGCCGACCTGATGACCGGCACCAGCTCGGACGTCGCCTTCGCCGACGCGTACGTCAAGGGCATCAACAACTTCGACGTGCAGGCGGCCTACGACGCCGCGGTGAAGAACGCCACCGTCGCGCCGACCAGCTCCGGTGTCGGCCGCAAGGGCCTGGACACGTCCAACTTCCTCGGCTACACCTCGACCGCCACCGGCGAGGGCTTCTCCTGGGCGATGGAGGGCTACGTCAACGACTACGGCATCGCGCAGATGTCCAAGGCGTTGCTGGACAAGGCCAAGCCGAACGACCCGCGCCGCCAGGAGTACTCGGACAACTACACGTACTTCCTGAACCGGGCCCAGAACTACGTGAACCTGTTCGACCCGTCGGTCGGCTTCTTCCAGGGCCGCAACCCCGACGGCAGCGAGCACACCCCGACCGCCAGCTACGACCCGCGGGTGTGGGGCGGCGACTACACCGAGACCGACGGCTGGAACATGGCGTTCTCGGTGCCGCAGGACGCCCAGGGCCTCGCCAACCTGTACGGCGGCAAGGACAAGCTGGCCGCCAAGCTCGACACGTTCTTCTCCACACCGGAGACGGCCAAGTTCGTCGGCAGCTACGGCGGCATCATCCACGAGATGCTGGAGGCCCGTGACGTGCGGATGGGCCAGTACGGCGGCAGCAACCAGCCGTCGCACGGCATCATCTACATGTACGACGCCGCCGGCCAGCCGTCCAAGACCCAGCAGTTGGCGCGGGAGGCGCTATCGCGGCTCTACATCGGCAGCGAGGACGGCCAGGGCTACCCGGGCGACGAGGACAACGGCGAGATGTCCGCGTGGTACATCTTCAGCGCGCTGGGCTTCTACCCGCTGACCATGGGCAGCGGCGACTACGCCGTGGGCTCCCCGCTGTTCACCAAGGCGACCGTCCACCTGGAGAACGGCAAGTCCCTGGTGGTCAACGCCCCGAAGAACAACGCCAGGAACGTCTACGTGCAGGGCCTGAAGGTCAACGGCAAGGCGTACAACAAGACGGCCCTGCCCAGCAGCCTGCTGGCCGCCGGCGGCACGCTCGACTTCGACATGGGCCCCACCCCGTCGAAGTGGGGCAGCGGCAACGGTGACGCGCCGGTGTCCATCACCAAGGGCGACGCCGTCGCGCAGCCGCTGCACGACCTGACCGACCCCACCCAGGGCGCGCTGTTCGACAACACCTCGAACACGCAGTCCACTGTGGACGCCCCGATTCAGGTGCAGCCGTCCGACCCGAAGCAGCCGGTGCAGATGTACACGCTGACCTCGGGCTCACAGGCCGCTTCCGCACCCACGAGCTGGGCGCTGAAGGGGTCGTACGACGGCAAGACGTGGACCACCGTCGACCAGCGGTCCGGCGTGAAGTTCACCGACGCCCGCCAGACCAAGGCGTTCAGCGTGCCCAAGGCCGGCCGGTACAACTACTACCGGCTGGAGCTGACCGGCACACTGTCCGAAGTGGAGCTTCTCGGCAAGCCGAACCCGGTGTGCGCCACCACCATCGACGGCACGGTGAACGGGCCGCTGACCGTCAAGGGCATCACCTGCCTGACCGGCACCGTCAACGGCCCCGTCACCGTGTCGCCCGGCGCTTCGCTGTACGCCTTCGGCGGCGCCATCGGCGGTCCGGTGTCGGCGGCCAACGCCGGGGCCGTGGTCCTGCTCGGCACCCACGTGTCGGGTCCGGTCAGCATCGTCGGCACCACCGGTGAGACCAGCATCGAGACCGCCCGCGTCGACGGTCCCGTGTCGCTGACCAACAACGCCGGCGCGGTCGTCACCTCCACCTCCGTCGGCGGGCCGCTGGCGTGCACCGGGAACACCCCGGCGCCGTCCAACAACGGCCTGCCCGACACGGTCGGCGGCCCGGCCGCCGGCCAGTGCGGCACCTTGACCACCTGACCGCTCTCCCCCACGAGTGGCGCCCACCTCTGCCAAGGTGGGCGCCACTCGTTTTTTCGCGGTTGAGTCCACAGAGTCGGTTACTTTCCGTCACACGTTGTGCCGTTTTTGTGCACACTGGGGTCATGGTCAACGATCTCGTGGCGAGTGCCCGGAAGCTGGCGCCGCTGCTGGCGGAGCAGGCCGCCGAGACAGAGCGGTCCGGAGACGTCGTCTGTGCGGCGGAAATGGCGGAAGCGGGCCTGTTCAGCCTGTTCACACCGGGCGGTGAGGCCGATCTGGCCACCGCGGTCGAGGTGTTCGCCACGCTGGGCCGGGGCTGCGGATCGAGCGCGTGGGTGGCAATGATCCTCTCGGCCAGCTGCGCGTTGGCGGCGTTGCTGGACGACGAGGTGCGTGACGAGGTGTGGGGCGAGAATCCGCTGGCCACGGTGGCCAGCGTGATGGCCCCGACGTCCACCGCCGAGCGTGTGCCCGGCGGCTGGCGGGTCTCGGGGCAGTGGCGCCCGGCGTCCGGGGTGCGGCACGCGCAGTGGGCGCTGCTGGGCGTGCCGGTGTCGGACGGGCCGGTGCAGGCGCTGGTGCCGACGAGCGAGACGCGGATCGTGCACACGTGGTCGGTCAGCGGGATGCAGGGCACGGCCAGCGACACTGTGGTGGCCGAGGACATCTTCGTGCCGGATCGGCGGCTGTTGTCGCTGTCCCGCGCGATGGAGGGGGGCTACGCCGCCGACCGTCCGGACGTGCCTTGGGCGACGGTGCCGATCTGGGCGCTGCTGCCGATGATCGGCGTCGGTCCGGTGCTGGGCATGGCCGATGCCGCCCTGGCGTACGCGATCGACATCGTGCGGCGGCGGGGCCCGATCATCGGCACCAGCTACACGCGGGCGGTCGACTCGCCGGCCGTGCAGATTGCCGTGGCCCGGGCGTCCGGCCTGATCGACGGGGCCCGGCTGCATGTGGATCGTTCCGTCCGCGATCTGACGGAAGCGATGCGCGTCGGTTCGGGCCCCGGTGCCACCGTCTCCGCGCGGATCCGCATGGACGCCGGCATCGTGTCGGAGAACGTCCGCCGGGCCGTCGCCCTGCTGTTGGACGTCACCGGCGCCGGCGCGTTCGCCTCGGCCAGTCCGCTACAGCGGGTGTGGCGCGACCTCGAAGTCGCTTGCCGGCACCAGGTTTTCGTGCCCGACAGCAGCCGGGAAGGCTATGGTCGTGCCCTCCTCGGCCTGAACCAGCCCCACCGCGGCCCGCACGAACGCGGCCACCGCCCGCGACCGTGAGCGTTCGGGCCAGGCCAGCACCACGGTCGTGATCTGGCCGTCCAGGACGGGGATGGCCACCAGCTCCTCGCGGAGGTTGCGCCGCACCGCCTCCGGCATCACCGCCACCATCCGGCCGAGCGCGATCAGCTGCATCATCTGGGCCGTGTCACGGACTTCCGGGCCGTCCCCCGGCAACCCCGGCCAGCGGGGCATGGTCTCGCCCGCCAGGTCCGCCATGTGCAGACTCCGCCGCCGCGCCAGCCCGTGCGTCCTGGGCAGGACCGCCACCGACCGCTGGGTCAGCAGCTCCTCCGTGTCGAACCCGCTCAGGTCGTCGTAGGGGTCGTGCAGCAGCGCCACATCCGCCCGGCCCTCGCGCAGCAGGCCCGCCTGCTCCCCGATGCGGCAGATCTCCACCTCCACCGGCAGCGCCTCCGGATCCCCTTGGTACGCCTGGAGAATCCCGCCCAGCAGGCCCGCGTCGCCATTGGGCTTCATCACCACCACGAGCTTCCGTTCGGGCTCCCCCGCCCGCTGCGCCCTCCGCACCGCCGCCTCCACCGCGTCCAGCGCCTTGCGCCCCTCGTGCAGCAGCACCTCCCCCGCCTCCGTCAGCCGCACTCCCCGACTGTTGCGGATCAGCAGCTCCACCCCCAGCCGCCGCTCCAGCTGCCGGATCGCCCTCGACAGCGGCGGCTGCGCCATCCCCAGCCGCCCCGCCGCCCGCCCGAAGTGCAGCTCCTCCGCCACCGCCACGAAGTACGCCAGCTCCCGCGTCTCCACCCGATCCATACCGCAAGGGTATCGCCGCCGCTTGTCAATTGGGCCGTCCCCGCGGCCCGCGCCACACCCGGCCTCCCCGGCCACCGTGCTTGGATGGAAATCGGGGGCTCCTCAGCGCGGCCGCCAGGTACCGTGCCGGGCATGCGGGGGCAGGAGTTCGAGGCGCGGCAGCGGGAACGGGAGTGGTTCCACGGGCTGACGGCGCCGCCGGGGGCGTATGCCGTCGTCCGGGTGGACGGGCGGGGATTCTCCCGGCTGACGGAGGAGCGGTTCGAGAAGCCGTTCGACGAGCGGTTCTCGCGCATCATGGTGGCCACGGCGGAGGCGATGCTCGGCGAGTTCGGGGCGCGGTACGTCTACACGGAAAGCGACGAGATCTCGGTGCTGCTGCCGCCGGACACGAACCTGTTCGGGCGGGGCGTGGAGAAGATCGTGTCGATCACGGCCGGGTTCGCGTCGGCGGCGTTCACGCACGAGGCGGGCCGGCCGGCGGTGTTCGACAGCCGGATCTGGCTGGGCAACACCAGGGAAGACGTGCTGGACTACTTCTCCTGGCGGCAGGGGGACGCGACCCGGTGCGCACTGAACGGCTGGTGCTACTGGACCCTGCGCCACCAGGGGAAGTCTCGGCGCGAGGCGGACGCGGCGATGAGCGGGGCGTCGACGGCGGCGAAGAACGAGCTGCTGTACGGGTACGGCGTCAACTTCAACGAGACCCCGGCCTGGCAACGCCGGGGAGTCGGCCTGTGGACCGAGGAATTCGAGCGTGCGGGCCACGATCCCGTGCGTGGCAGGGCCGTCACGGCGGTTCGTCGTCGGGTCAGGATCGAGCGGGAGCTGCCGATGAAGGACGAGTACCGGGCGCTGCTCAGCGATACCGTCAGGGTATAGCCGGGTATCGAACGGGTCCTGGCCACGGGGGTCGGGAGCTGGTGGACTCGTGTCATGACCGACAACACCATCGCCCTGGTCACCGGGGCCAACAAGGGCATCGGCCGTGAGATCGTGGCGCAGCTGGCCGCCCGGGGCATGACCGTGCTGCTGGCCGGCCGCAACCCGGAGCTGGTCGAGCCGGCGGCCGCGGAGCTCGGGGTCCGCGCGGTCATCCTGGACGTCACGGACGACGCCAGTGTGGCGGCGGCGGCCAAGCTGGTGCAGGCGGAGTACGGCCGCCTGGACGTGCTGGTGAACAACGCGGGCATCACGGGCGGGCGCGGCAACGACCTGGCGAGCGTGCAGAAGGTGTACGACACCAACGTCTTCGGCGTGATCCGCATGACCGAGGCCTTCGCCCCGCTGCTGCGGCAGTCGACCAGGCCCCGCATTGTCAACATGTCCAGCACCGTGGGCTCGCTGGCGTTCATGGGCTCGCCCGACAACCAGCTGCCGTTTCTCTTGGGCTATCCCACATCCAAGTCGGCGCTGAACGCCGTGACTGTCCAGTACGCCCGGGAGCTGGGCAAGGAGGGCATCAAGGTCAACGCCGTCTGCCCCGGCTTCTGCGCCACCGACCTGAACGGCTTCCGCGGCACCCGCACCCCGGCCCAGGGCGCGGAGATCGCCGTCACCATGGCCACCATCGGCGACGACGGCCCCAACGGCGGCTTCTTCGACGAGAACGGCCCCGTGGCTTGGTGATCCCCCCCATGCAGGGAAGGACGCCTTACCCGCGTTGAACGAGGGTAAGGCGTCCTTGCCTGCATGAAGAGGGGCGTTACCAGCCGATCTTGAAGGTGTGGGTGGCGCCGAGGGAGCCGGTGACGTCCACGGTGTGACTGCCGACGCCGGCCACCTTGACGGTGATCGAGGTCTGCAGCTGGGTGGGGTCGGACAGCGCGAAGTTCCAGCCGCCCCAGCCCCGGGACCACAACACCGAGGCTGGGGCGGAGACCGAGACCCGCCCGACGGCGCCGGCGGCCCAGAAGTTGGCGCCGACGACGTCGGAGTCGAGCTGAACCGCTTGCACGGCAGCGGTGTTGGCCAGCACGCAGTAGCGGCCGCGGGCGCCGGCGGTCTCCCACGGCGTCGCCCCGGGCAGGACGACGTAGGCGTAGGTCGCGTCCTTGGGGTTGGCCCCGTGGTCGATGAGGATCTTCTGGAACCGCCGGGTGTACGGCACGGTGGTGCCGTGGGTGTTGGCCCCGGTGTCCACGCCGAACCAAGTGCCGGTGCGGTCTTCCCTTGACGCCACAGCGGTTGCGTCGTCCAGGAGCACGTAGCCGGCGACGCCGTCGAGGTGCAGCCAGTGGCGGTCGGTCCGCAGCTTGCGGGTGCCGTTCTCGCCGAGACTGCGGTTCTCGATGGTGGTGCGCACGTGCGCGCCGCTGGCGTCGGTGATGCCGGCGCCGAGACAGACCACGCCGTCGGGGGTGAAGAACCACGACTTCTTGGCCGACAGGGTGCCGTCCTGGGAGATGAAGTCGAGCCCGAACGCGCCGTGCCGGTCGTCCCAGCGCGAGCCGCCGACCCACGCGGTGGTGGTCAGCGGCGTGGTGGCCAGCAGCGGGGGCGTGGCGCCGTCCTTCTCGGTGGTGCCGGGCAGCAGCGTGGCGTCCACGGTCGGCCAGTACGCGTCGCTGTAGTTGCCTTGATCACCGGGCAGGAACGTGTACAGCACACCGTCGCCGGTGTACCAGCCGTGCATGTTCTGCCCGTTGATGGCCTCGTACCGGGTGATCCGGGTGGAGCCGACACCGAGCGAGGCCGACCAGGTGGGCGTGATGTGCACCATCCGGTCCTGCTGCGGGAAGACCCGGTGCGTGGACACGGTGTGCGCGGCGTCCCGTGTGGACAGTTCCTTGGCGAACTCGACCTCGGGCACGCCGACCATCTGCAGGCCGCCGGAGAACCGGACCAGGTTCTCCACCTTGAAGTACGGCGCCCACTGGCCTTCCTTGATCCACTTGGCGGCCAGGGAGACCAGCTGCTTGCGGGTGGCGCCGGTGGCGTGCCGGGCCAGCAGCACGGCGGCGGCGGTGAGCTGGTGGCCGGCGTCGTAGCCGGTCTCGCCCTGCCGGGACAGCATGCGGCCGCGGACGGGCTCCATCATCGCGCCGGAGGCGACGAAGGGCGCGTACACGTCGGCCACGGTGTCGTAGAACTTCTGCTTGACGTCGGCGGACAGCTGCGTCGCGGTGCCCTCGGTGACGTGGATGATGCCGGCCGCCGCGGTCAGCAGCACCAAGCCGTAGTGGCCGGGGTAGGGCACCACGGCGTGCTGGATGAACGAGCCGTCGGTGTGGTAGCCGTCGCCGGTGGTCACCCTGGCCACGAGGCTGGACACGCCGCCGCCGACCTGGTCGGTGACCGCCGCCAGCGCGTTGACGATGCGCTGCTGGTCGCCGGACAGCGCGCCGGCCACGATGCTGATCAGCGACTTGTCGGCACGGTTGGCGCCGGTCTCGACCAGACCGGCCGTGTTGGTGCGGAAGTTCGGGTCGATGTTGAAGCGCAGCACGGGCTTCAGGTAGCGCTGCAACGCCTCGGGCGCGAGGTGCTCGCGCACGCAGACCAGGGTCTGGATCACCCAGTACGGCACGCCGATCTCGTACGAGTACCAGTTGCCGATCTCGCCGGTGTTCTCGTTGTACTCGGTGCGGTACAAGGTTTCCAGCGCGGTGGCGATGCGCTCGGCCTGACCGGGCTTGGTCGACAGCGCGGAGCCGGGCGTCGCGAAGTCCACCGCGATGGTGCGCAACCGGTAGTACATCGTCGGGAAGTAGTTGCTGCCCGGGCCGACCGGCAGGTCGGCCCACAGCTGGTCGCCCGTGACGGTCATCGTCGAGTCGTACTGCACGGCGACTTCGTCGAGCGCCTTGACCGCCCCGGTTCTCTCCGCCGACGCGATGTCGCGTCCGACCTGAAGCTCCCGGTAGGCGGCGATGATCTTTTCCGCATCGCTGACGGGCGTGGTGTCGGCGGCGGCGACGCCGGAGCCGATCGCTCCGGTCAGCGTGCCGACCGCCGCGGTGGAGACGCCCGCGACAACGCCGTATCGGAGCAGGTTCCTGCGGTTGATCGACATCCCCGCCTCCATTTCACGTATGTGAACACGCTTCACATTCTCGAAATATGGCGGTGAAATTAGTGTGACCGGCAGCACCTGTCAACGGCGCGGCAATGCCACCAGCGCGATCCCGGCGGCCGCGAGGAGGCCCGCCACCTCGACAATTGGGTCGATCCGGCCCGCCGGCAATACCAATGCCACGGCGGCCAGCGTCAGCACGGCGACCTGTATCAGCAGGTAGCGGCGCAATGGGCGGCGAAAAGCGGACAGGTGCAGCCGCGCGCCGATCGGCAGCACGCCGGCGATTCCGGCCAGCACGTGACCCATGTGCAACAGCGGAATCAATAGCAAGGCCGCGACGCTCACGGTGTTCCCATCCGTGAACGCGGTCGCCACCGCCGCGCCGCCGATGAGCACGGTCATGCCCGGCGAGCTCGGTATCGCCACCGTGACCGCGATGACCACGAGGAACACGATCATCAGCGGGAAGCCGAGCCCATGCAGTTCCAGCACGCCCAGCACGGCCAGGCCGACCACGGCGATCGCCGCCCGCAGCCACCACGCCGACAGCCCCGGCTTGAGTTCCATGGTCATCGGCGCACCCGCCGGAGCAAGTCGGCGATCGAGGCGCCGTCCGACCACGACATGACGGCCACGCCGCGATCCCGCAGGGCGGTCAGCCGGGCGCTGTGCTCCAGCAGCAACATCCGCCGCACGGCCTCGCCCCAGCGGTCGGTCTTGTCGGCGATCAGCTGCTGCGGCAACACATCCACTGCCAGCACGCGGTTGCCGCGTCGGGCGGCGTGCACGGCCACCTGCACGATGGCGTCGTCCAGGAACGGCGACAGCACCACAACCACCGCGCCGTGCGGCACCTGGTGCTCGTTCAGCACGGGCGACGCCGACCAGCCGGCCGCCGCCGCACACACCACGACCTGGTTGCGCAGCCGGAGAAGCTGCCGCCGGCCGACCCCGGGCTTCAGGCCCAGCTGCGGCCGGCCCAGGTCGACGAGGCCGACCCGGTCGCCCAGCCGCAGGTAGCTGGCCGCGAGCGAGACGGCGGCCCGCACGGAGGTGTCCATGCTGCCGCCGGGGCGGACCGTCGCGCCCATCAGCGAGACCGACCAGTCGGCCAGCTCCGGCACGACATCGGACCGGGTGTCCAGCGCCAGCACGATGTCCGCGTCGGCGGTGGCGTGCCGTTCGCGCACGTACAACTCGTTGTTGTTGCTGCGCAAGGAGATCCGCCAGTCGATGCCGCGCAGCCGGTCCCCCGGCTGGAACGGCCGGATGTCGCGCAGTTCGACGCCGTCACCGGGACGGCGGGAACGGTGCGCGCCGACCAGGCCGGCCGGTCGCGGCGGCAGTGGACCGACGGGCAGCTTGTCCAAGGGCGGCAACACGGTTCGGCTCATGTCGCTGCCGACCATGGGGCCGTGCACGACCATCCCTTCCGGGCCGGCCAGCAGGTGGTCGACCCGCACGTCCACGCCCTCGCCCCAGGCCTTGCGGCGCAGCGGGGCCGATATTCTCAGCACGGTCGCCGGCAGCAGGTGCACCCGCCCGGGGCCGCCGACTCCCTGGCTGGGCAACCGAATGGCCAGCAGTTCGGCGTTCTCGCTCGGCTCGATCTCCACGACGACCGACGGCGTGTCGGCGCTCTCGGCCGTGCGGGGCGGCGGCGTCACCTTGACCTTGGGCTCGCCCGCCGGCGGTGCAATCATGGCCAGCACTCCGGAGATCAGCAACGGGGCCCCGATCAGCACCAGCTCGACCAAGTGCATGATCACGCCGACGACGACCAGTCCCACGCCGAGCAGCAGGGCGCGGCGCAGGGTCTCGGTGCCGTGCCAGGTCTCGTTGCGGCCGCCGGCCAGTGCCGCGCGGATCCGCTCCGCACGGTTGCTCATCGGCTGCTCGCCGGGCCCGGTACCTTGCCCAGCAGCTCCGTCACCACCTGCACGCCGGTCAGGCCCGAGGTCCACGTCTCCGGGCGCAGCACGAGCCGATGGGCCAGCGCCGCCACCGCGCACTCCTTGACGTCCTCGGGAAGCACGTGGTCACGTCCGTCCACAACGGACAACGCACGGGCCACGAGCGTCAGTGCCAGGGAACCTCGTGGCGACGCGCCGACCTCGACCGCCGGGTGCGCGCGGGTGGCCGCGGCGAGATCCACGCAGTAGCGCAGGATGTCCTCGTCCACCGCGACCTTTTCCACCTCGGCCTGGAGCTCCGCCAGCCCGGCGGCGTCCACCACCGGCGCGACCTCGGTCTCCTCGCGCTGCCGGGCCAGCCGCCGGCGCAGCACCTCGATCTCCTCCTCGGCCGGCGGGTAGCCCACGTCCAGCCGCAGCAGGAACCGGTCGAGCTGGGCCTCCGGCAGCGGGTAGGTGCCCTCGTACTCCACGGGATTCGCGGTCGCCAGCACGTGGAACGGTCGGGGCAGAAGGAAAGTGCGGCCCTCGACCGTGACCTGCTTCTCCTGCATGGCTTCCAGCAGCGCCGACTGCGTCTTGGGCGGCGTGCGGTTGATCTCGTCGGCCAGCAGCAGCCCCGCGAACACCGGGCCCTGCCGGAAGGTGAAGTCCCTTGTGGACGGATCGTAGAGGAAGGACCCGGTGACGTCGGCCGGCAGCATGTCCGGCGTGTAATCTAGTGGCTTTAGCATTGCAGACACGGAGTTTGTGCCAGCTCCCGCCCTGCGGTGTCCTTAGTGCCTTCCACGCGATTGGGTAAGTATATTAGGGTTCGAGGCAAAATTGCCGGGACGACCTCTCTTAACAGAGGAGGTCCATTGCTTTTAAGCATATTAAAGAGAAATTCAAATGCGGAGGCAACAAATCATTCCACCTCTTCTGTCACCGAGTATTATGCAGCCTCGCATATATCAACCGACATCAGGTATTGAAGCAGGGTGCGCCGCGCGCCGACGACGACTTCTCCGACGGCGTCGAGCACCGACTCGCTCGCGGTGGCCACAGCGGTCATAGTTCCTCCAGGCGCTTCAACAGGTCCGCGAACCGCGCCGGGTTCGGCAGGGTCGCGGCGGGATGGGTGAGCAGCCGGTGCAGGTCGTCGCCGAGCAGCTCACGGGCCCGTGGGTCGTCGAGACCGATGTCCTCGCAGCCGGGTTGGCGGCGGATTCGGCCGAGGGCAAGGGATTGCAGCCGGGGGCGGACGCGGTTGGCGAACCGGATCGGGTCGCTCTCGGCGTCGGCCAGGCGGGCCCCGAGCGAGCTGGCGTGCGTGGCGATCGGGGCGGATCCGCCGGCCGGCAGCGGCTGCCAGCTCGGGTCCACCGGCGGCAGCAGGCGCGCGGCGAGGTAGGCCAGGCCGGAGACGGCCAGCGTGATCAGCACCGCCCACGGCACCAGCGGCACGCCGATCAACACGTACTGCACGACCAGCGCGACCAGTGCGGTCAGGCCGGTGACAAGCCAGATCAACGGGCGGCCTCCAGGTCGGCGACGATCCGGTCCAGCGCGTCGCCCGCCGCCTCGGCGTCCGCGTCGGTCACCCCTCCCGCGCGGCCGAACCGCGCGCGGCCGTAGAGGCGGCGGAGGTCGTCCAGCGCCTCGGGACTCACGGCATGGCCGGCCAGCACCGCGCCGACGAACTCGGTCGGTGTCTCGTGCGGCTGGCGTTCGGTGCCGGTCTCGGTGGCCGCAAAAATCAAAAAATCAACCACGCCGCCACCACCCGGTCCGACGGCGGACCGCCCTCGCGTCGGCGCAGCTGGACGACCGCCCGCCGGCCGGCCCGCAGCAGCAGGCCGAGCTGGCCGGCCCCGCCGTCGCCTTCGAGCTCACGGCCGTGCGGGGTGACCATCGCGCGCACCCGCCGGCGGCGGCGCACCAACGTGATCAGCGAGATCACCGCGGCCACGCCCAGCAACAGGCCGACCACGCCGAGCACGAGGACCAGGTAGGTCAGCGGACTCGCGCTCTGGTCGGGCTGTTCCGCCTTGGTCGGCGGCGGGACGTAGGTCGGCTCGGTGATGTGGCCCAGCTCCAGCGGCCGCAGCGTGAACGACACGGCTCCGCGCGCGGCGACCACTGCGAGCAGCAGCAGGGCCGCCAACGCCAGGATCCGGGGCGTGACACGCGACATGCTCGCAGAATGCACCATCTGACAGGCTGACGGCATGGGATTGTTCACGATCGTGCAGGCTCGTGACGAGCTGGCGCGCCTTATGCCCGTTCTGGACGAGCTCGTCGCGCTGCGGGCCGACGCCGCCGAGCTGGCGTCGTCGCTGCAGCCCGGCGGGCGCCCGACGGCGCTGGGCGGAATGCCCGAGTGGAAGGCGGCGCAGGCGCGGCTGGACGAGCTGATGACCGTGGTCCAGGACACCGGGGCCGTGCTCAAGGGCTTCGCGCCGCTGCTGGTCGACTTCCCGGCCGACCTCGACGGCGTGCCGGTGCTGCTGTGCTGGCTGGAGGGCGACCGCGAGCTGGCCTGGTACCACCGCGACGACCTGGGCTTCGCCGGCCGCCGCCGGCTTGGCAACTGAACGTTCACTCAATTATCCTGGGCGCATGCGGACCCGCGACCCCGAGGCCAAGCGGCAGGCGCTGCTCGACGCCGCCCTGACCGAGTTCGCCGCGCACGGCATCAGCGGCGCGCGGATGGACCAGGTCGCCAAGCGCGCCGGGTGCAGCGCCGGGCTCGCGTACACCTACTTCAAGGGCAAGGACGAGCTGTTCGACGCCGTCTACGAGCAGATCGTGCGGCACACCGTCAGCGAGGCGCCCATCGACGCCGAGGACCTGCCCGGCTACGCCGTGCGGCTCTACGACGCCAACGTGGCCAATCCCGAGGTCATGCGGCTGATCAACTGGTACCGCCTCGAACGGGGCGAGGCCACGCTGGCCACCCCGCTGGCCCTCGAATCCACGCAGCACAAGGTCGACGCCGTCCGCGCCGCCCAGGCCGCCGGCACGGTCTCCGACCGCTTCCGCGCCGAGGACCTCGTCGCCCTGGTCCAGCACACCGCCATGCTGTGGTTCGTCGACGACGCCGCCGCGCAGGACCGAGACCGCGTTCGTGCCACCATCGCCGAGGCCGTGCGGCGACTCGTCACACCGTGAAACCCGATTGCGTTGCCGCTGCGGGGTTGTGAGCATCGGCGGATGACCGTGTCGGACTCGCTGCGTGGCCTCGCCCTCGGCGACGCCTTCGGCGAACAGTGGTTCCTGTTCCCTTCGTCCGAAGTGGACGATGCGCTGGCCGCACGCCGGGTGGCGGGCGGAACCTGGCCATGGACCGACGACACCGCGATGGCCCGGGTCCTCGTGGCGCATCTGCACGCCCATGGCACGGTTGATCAGGACGCCCTGGCGATGGGCTTCGCCTTGGCGTATCAGGCCGATCCGAACCGCAGCTACGGCGGTTCCATGCACCGCGTGCTGTCGGCTTTCCTCGCCGGCGAGGACTGGCGGGCCGTGACGTCGAGCCAGTTCGACGGGCAGGGGTCGTGGGGCAACGGCGCCGCCATGCGGGTCGCGCCGCTCGGGGTCTGGTTCGCCGACGACCTGGACGCCGTCGTCGAGCAGGCTCGGCGGCAGGCGTTGGTCACCCACGCACACCCCGAAGCCGTGGCCGGGGCGATCGCCGTTGCCGTCGCGGCGGCGGCGAATTCTTTGTGCACCAGCGATTTGCTGGACGCTGTTCTCTCTCGGGTACCGGACGGCGAGGTGGCCACCGGGTTGCGACGGGCCACGCGGCTGCGGCCGGCGCTGGATCCCCGGCATGCCGCCGGCACCCTCGGTTGCGGCTACCGGATCTCCGCCGCCGACACCGTGCCGTTCGCCGTCTGGTGCGCCGCCCGGCATCCCGACGACCTCGTCGAGGCGTTGTGGGCCACCGCTTCGGCCGGCGGCGACGTCGACACCACGTGCGCCATCGTCGGCGGCATCGTCGCCGCCCGCACCGGCCTGTCCGGTGTGCCGACGGCGTGGTTGGCGTCGTGCGAACCTAGTGATATCGAGCCGTGAAGCCGTTGTGGGTCTCGGCGTAGCGGTCGACTGGCTCCGCAGCATGGCGGCGGCCTCCGGGCAGCGCCGCTCGAAGGCCGTCCAGCCGCCGAAGGTCAAGCTCGGCCGCCACCAGCACAGCCGGGTCGGATCATCGGGCGAGGGCCGGGCGCCGGCCGTCGTCGTCAGCCACCGGTGCTCTCGGCCGCCCGCTTGATCACGGCCAGGCGGCGGTCCCAGACCGAGGCCAGGCCGGCCAGGTAGCGGGAGGCGCCCTCCAGCGGGGCCGATTCGACCTGGTAGAGGACCTGTCGGCCGTCGCGGCGGGAGCTGACCAGGCCGGCCTGCTCCAGGACGAGCAGGTGCTTCATCACGGCCTGCCGGGACACCGGCAGCCGTGCGCCGAGGGTGGTCGCGCTGGCCTGCCCGAGCTCGGCCAGCACGTCGAGGAGCTGACGGCGGGTCGGGTCGGCCAGTGCGACGAGCACGGCGTCAACGCTCACATTCGGCCTTCGCCACGTCCAGCTGCATGCGCCATCCCTTGATGTTGCCCTCCCGGTGCTCGGCGGCGGAGAAGCCGCTCTCGACGACCTTCAGCGTGGTCGCCCCGTCGGCCTCGCTCAGCCAGAACTCCACGAGCGTCGTCGCCCGTTCGTTCCCGTCGTCCAGCCAACGGTACGACACGTAGCTGTGCGGCTCGGCCTTTTCCGTGCGGATCCTGAAGGTCCCGTACCGGGGGTCGACCACCACGTCAACGTCGTCGCTCTCGCGGCTGCGCGTCTGCCGGCTCCGGTCGCCGTCGCCGATCCACCAGCCGGCCTGGCTGACCAGCCCCCACACCCGCTCGGCCGGTGCGTTGATGACGATCTCGCGCTCGATGTCGTCCACGTTCTCTCCTCCTCGTGTGCTACCTCCAGGTTGCACCTCGATGAGCAAAAGTGCAACCCACGGGTTTCACCTGAGGGGTCAGACGGCCGGGTTGAGCATGCGGTCGTTGTACAGCTTGCGCATGTCGGTGGTGTTGACGTCGTCGTTGTCCATGAGGACGGACAGCTCGGCATCGGCCCGGGCGGCCGCCCCGCCGCGGGCCAGAATGACGGCCTCGTAGGCCCGAACGGCCTGGTCCAGGTCGTCGTGGGCGGCGACGGCGGCGGCCAGGTCGGAGCCGTCGATCAGGGCGAGATTGGCCCCGATGCCGTGCGGCGGCAGGAGATGGGCGGCGTCGCCGAGCAGGGTGACGCCGGGCACGTGCGCCCAGGAGTGACCGTCGGCGAAGGCGTGGATGGGGCGGTTGACGAAGCCGCCGTCGCTCTCCCGGATGAGGTCGAGCAGGCTCTCGTGCCAGCCCTCCAACCGACCGAGCACGTAGGCCCGCACGGCCTCGGTGTCGTCGAGGTCGACGCCGACGGCGACGTGCCAGTCGAGGGGAAGGTCCTCGAACATCGCGTACGCACGGACGTGGCCGTCGCTGTTGCGCTGCGCCCCCAGCATCACGGGACCTTCGGTGGCGACCATGCTGCCCGCGCCGATGAGCGTGGCCAGCGCGGGATGCCGGTTGTCGATGTCGTCGAAGTACGTCTCCAGCATCGACGTTCCCGTGTAGTCGGGCAGGGCAGCCGACACGGCCGGACGGACCCGCGACCAGGCCCCGTCGGCTCCGATCACGAGGTCGAACATTTCCGTTGTGCCGTCGGCAAAAAGCACCTGCGCTTTGCCGTTGTCCGTCGTCACGCCGGAGATCGGCCGTCCCCAGTGGACAGTGCCGGGCTTGAGCGAGTCCAGCAGCATCTGCCGGAGCTGGCCGCGGTCGATCTCGGGGGCGTAGTACTCGTCGTCGCCGGGCTGCTCGTGGTTGAACAGCTCGGCCGTGTCCGCCTTCAGCCAGCGCATTTCCTGCGCCTCGGGGCGGGCCAGGGCCCGGAACTGCTCGAACAGGCCGATCGCGCGCAACGCCGACTGTCCGCTCGGGGCGTGCAGGTCGAGCATGCCGCCCTGGGCGCGGGAGGTCGCGGAGACCTCACGTTCGAACACCGTCACCTCCTGGCCGTGGAACTGAAGGCCGCGAGCGGCCACCAGGCCGCCGGGACCAGCGCCGATGACGGCAATGCGGGGAGAGCTCATGGGTGGGTTCCTTTCGGGTCGGACCGACCCACCCAGAAAAGCATAGTGACTCAGAAAGTGCAACCACTCAACTTTTTGAGCGTTACACCTTTGTCGGGTAGTCTGCGAGCCGTGGAGGAACCGCTCGGGCGCCGTGAGCGCAAGAAGGCCCAGACCCGCAAGGCGCTGGCCGACGCCGCGATGGCCCTGTTCGTCGCCCACGGCTACGACAACGTGGGCGTCAAGCATGTCGCCGATGCCGCCGACGTCTCCGTGACCACGCTGTTCAAGTACTTCCCCAGCAAGGAGGCCCTGGTCTTCGATCTGGACAGCGACGTGGAGGCCGCCCTCGTGGCGTCCGTGCGCGACCGGAACGGCCTTTCCATCCCTCAGGCCCTGCGCGCCCACCTCGTGGATCGGGCCGCGGAGCAGCCCGAACACCCCAAGGAGATGGCCGACTTCCAGCGCCTCGTCGAGGCGACGCCCGTGCTGCGCGACTACGCCAGCCGCATGTGGCTGCGCCACGAGACCGCCCTGGCCCACGCCATCGCCGCCGAGACCGGGGCCCCCTCCGACGACGTCCGCTGCGCCGCCCTGGCCCGCTTCGCCCTCGAAGCCGTGCAGCTGGCCCACCGCTACCCCGACGAGGACACAGCGCTTTCCTCGATCTTCGACCTGCTGGAGAACGGCTGGTCTAGCCCTGGCGGCGCACCATCTCCGTGATCCACACCGGGGCGAACGGCGAGGTGCAGTTCGGCGGAGTCGGATAGTCCTTGAGCACCTCTAGGCGCTCGCCGATGTCGACGGCGCGGGCCCGGTGCTCGGGGTGCTCGATGCCGATCTGGGCCAGGCAGGTGTTCATCGCCCACTGGAGCCGCTCGGGGGCGTCCTTCATGCCGGCCTCGATGATGTCGAGCAGGCCGGCCAGGTCGAGCCCCTCGGGCTGCCGCACCACGCGTTCGGCGGTCAGGGCCCAGCCGGCGCCGGCGACGACGGGATCGGGATCCTCGAACCAGGCTTGGCGCACCGACTCGGCGTGCGGGCTCTTTTTCACCACGTAGCCGACGAGCCAGTCGATGACCTTGGGCCAGCGCGCTTCGCGCAGCATCGCGTCGAGGTCGTCACGGCCGAAAGCCTTGGGGCGACAGATCAACAGCGCCAGCAGCCGGGCCGCGGTGTCGCCGGTGGCCCAGAGCTCGACCGAGAGTTCCTGCTGGGTCTTGAGCCGCTTGGCCACCGCCCGCAGCCGGCCGAGGTTCACCCCGTGGTCGTCGCCGTGCTTCTCGTTGACCACACGGACCTCGGGGTCCTCCAGCGCGGCAAGCTCGGCCAGCAACTCGGCCACGGTCTCGGTCACGTCGCCAGCCTACGGATACCGTCGCTGCCCGCAACCGGCGAGCAGCGACGGCACAGCGTCTAGCGAACGGTGATCGTCACCGTCACGGTCGTGGTCTTCGCCGGCAGCTTGTCGGTGTCGATGGCCAGGAACTCGCCGTCGTCCTGCACGCCGGCGGGGGTCGTCTTGGCGTGGAGCTGGAACGGCGGCGCGGTGTTGGCGACGCCGTCGATGCCGAAGTCGCTGTCGTTGCTGACGACGAGGGTGCGGCCGTGGTCGGGGGTGGCGACGCCCTCCACCTTGTCGTGGCCGAAGAAAGCGCCGGTGGGGTCGAGGCTGGTGACCAGCGCGCCGAAGTCGAGGGAGAGAGACTTGGCGACGGGCGTGATCCCGACCGTGGCCAGGTCGGCCGTGGCGGTCTTGGTGTCGTCGGTGCCGACGTAGGCATCGATGGTGGCCTTGTTCGGGCCGACCAGCAGACCGCCCTTGGTGCCGTCGTAGCCGGCGGCACGGGGGCCGACGTCGGTGGCGCCGGTGAGGTCGATCTTGAAAAGCTTCTTGTACGCCCCGGGCTCCACCTTGCCGTCCCGCTCGTCCACGAGGAACGTGGTGTCGGACAGGGCGGTGATCTCGCTGACCGCGCCGGAATTCGTCTTCGGGTCGTCCAACAGGTACAGGAACTCGTGCGTGGCCCGGGTGCGCAGATCATAGGTGACGATGCGCAATGTGGTGACGTTGCTGGGCTTCTTGGTCAGGTCGGGCTGCTGGAGGGCGGACTGCATGATGCCGACCAGGGTGCGGCCGTCGGGGGTGACGGTCAGGCCCTCCATGCCCTTGTTCGGCACGCGGTTGGCCAGCTCGGCCGGCAGCGAGCCGTCGAACGGCGAAAGCCGTTGCAGCGCACGGCCGTTGCGGTCGAAGTGGGTGACGAACGGGCCGTACTCGTCGGACACCCAGAAGGTGCCGTCGGGCAGGGCGACCAAGCCCTCGGAGTCGTACCCGTTGGGGTCGGCGGACAGCGGGTTGCCATTCAGGTCGACGATGGTCTCGCCGGTGTCGGCGGCGATGTTGACCCGCCCCGAGTACGGGGTGCCGCCCTTGGCGCGCAACGGGATCGACCGCTCCAGCACGGCCTTCCCGTTCACCAGGCGGAACTTGCCGATGGCCGGGTCGAACGACGGCAGCGGCTCGATCTTCTCGCCGTTGGGGCCGTCGACGTTGGGGCCACGGTCGGTGAGGCCGTAGTACTCGTCGCAGCTGCCGGGCGCCGGGGCCAGCGAGGAGCCGTAGGCACCGGCGGTGATCGGCACGCCGCCGACCACGCCTAACGGCGGCAGGTGCGTGTCGTACAGCCGCACCGCGTCGGTCTCGGTGTAGGAGAAGGAATCCGTGCCGGTGAAGCCGGCGGCCGGCGTGTAGCGCAGCGTGCCGTCCTGGTCACGGACAACAGAGCCGTGTGCGGGGGCGGTGTGCGACACCACGGTTTGTCTGGCCGACACGGTCACGGGCTGGCCGCGATGTGTGCGGTAGCCGGGGTCGGTGCTGGCGTCGGCGACGCCAGTGGCCAGCATGCCCGTAGCGACCAGGTTCAGGGCGACGACGCCGGCAGTGGCGGCGATCCGATTGCGATTCACCGCAGGAGTGTCGTCACGACAAGTGGACACCGCGCGACCGCCGGGCGACGCGCCGGTGAACAAACGTGGCCCAAGCGGCGGTCACGCGGTAGACAACAGGAATGTCGGAACAGCAGGACTTCAACCAGACGGTGATCGAGGAGTTCCGGGCCAACGGGGGCCGGGTCGGCGGCCGGCTCGACGGCGTCGATCTGGTGCTGGTGACCCACACCGGCGCTCGGACCGGTCGGGCGCTGACCACGCCGCTCGGCCACGTCGTCGACGGGGACGACCTGGTGGTCGTCGCCGCCAACCGGGGCAGCGCCACCCACCCGTCCTGGTACCACAACATGGTCGCCAATCCTGACGTCACGGTCGAGGTCGGATCCGCCACGTACCAGGCGAAAGCGATCGTCGCGACCGGTGACGAGCGGGCCCGGCTGTGGGACAGGATCGCCGCGCTGAAGCCGTTCCTGCTCGATTTCCAGGACAAGGCCGGCCCGCGTGAGATCCCCCTCGTCGTGCTCCGCCGCGCGTGATCGGCCGCCTGCACCACGTCGAACTCTGGGTTCCCGACCTGCCCCGGGCCATCCGGAGCTGGGGCTGGCTACTCGGTGAACTGGGCTACGAGCAGTTCCAGGACTGGCCGCACGGCCGCAGCTGGCGCCTCGGCGAGACCTACCTCGTGGTCGAGCAGTCCCCCGCGCTGACCGCCGCCGAGCACGACCGCCGACGGCCCGGCCTCAACCACCTCGCCTTCCACGTCGGCGACCGGCTCGACGCGCTGGTCGAAGCCGCCCCGGCGCACGGATGGACCCTGCTGTTCGCGGATCGGCACCCGTACGCCGGCGGCCCTCAGCACCACGCCGGCTACCTGGCCGACGAGGACGGCTTCGAGGTGGAGCTGGTCAGCGGCCAGTAATGCGGCCCAGCAACAGATCCGACGCCCGCTCCGCGATGGCCAGCACGGTGGCGTTGGTCGGGGCGCTGATGACCGTCGGCATCACGGAGGCGTCGGCGATGCGGAGACCATCGACGCCCCGCACCCGCAGCTCACCGTCCACAACGGACCCGATGGCGCAGGTGCCGACGGCGTGGAAGAAGGTTTCGGTGCTGAGCCTGAGGAACTCGGTGTCCCGATAGGACGTCCCGGCAACGCCTCGGCCTCGCGGGCGATGCGCAGCGCGGCGAGCATGCCGTCGACGTCACGGGGATCGTCCAGCAGCCCGGGATCCACCGACGGGGCCACCGCCCGTTCGGCCGACACGAGGGAAACGCTGCCCCGGCTGTACAGGCGGAGATAGGAGAAGACGATGGTGTAGCCGTCGGCCGGGCCGATCAGAGGTGGCCGCACGAAAGGAATGTCGAGGAACATCAGCAGCACGTCGGGCGCGGCGAGGTCGGGCGTGGAGCGCAACGCGGCGATCACGTCGCCGTGGTTGTTCGGGCCCTCGGGAAGTGGTTTGCCGGACTCGAAAACGACGCCGCTCAAGGGATGGTCCTGGAGGTTCTGGCCGACGGCCGGCAGTTTCACCCGGGTGTTGATGCCGACCGCGCCCTGCGCGGCCGGATCGCCGATACCTGACAGCATCAGCAGGTGCGGCGAGCCGATGGCGCCGGCGGCCAGCACCACCGACTTCTCGGCCTAGGCGGCGACGACCTCGCCTTCGTAGCGGTATTCGACGCCGTCGCAGTGACCGCCCCGCACCGCGAGCTTCGTCACCAGGGCGTCGGTGATCACCCTGAGGTTGGGCCCGCCAGCGCACGGGCCGCAGATAGGCGTCGGCGGCGGTCTGCCGAGCACCGTCCACAATGGTCATCTCCTGCCAGGCGACGCCCTCCTGCTCGACGCCGTTGTGGTCAGGGTTAACCGGAAACCCCCGTTCCAGCGCGGCTTCCATGTTGCCTCGGCGAACACGCTGCGCTGCGGCGGCGGCCCGACCCGCATGGGCCCGCTACTGCCGCGGTAGGCGGGGTCACGATCGGCGTGGGCGGTCTCGCTGCGCTTGAAGTACGGCAGCAGATCGTGGTAGCCCCAACCGGGCACGCCCCAGGCGTCATAACTGGACCGGTGGGCCCGGCTGTGCGCCATGGCGTTGATGCAGCTGCACCCGCCGAGCAGCCGGGCCCTCGGGTACGGCAGTTCGGCGCCGAGCAGAGCCGGCTGCGGAACGGTCCGAAAACCCCAGGTCGCGAGGCTGTCCAGCAGCGTGGGCCAGGCCGGCGGCACGGAGACGGCGAGCGGAGCCGTGGCCGAGCCGGCCTCCAGCAGCAGGACGGTGGTGGACGGGTCCTCACTCAGCCGGGCCGCGAGCACCGAGCCCGCGGTGCCGCCGCCCACGACCACAAAGTCGTACTTCATGGCTCGAAATCAACCATGTCCGAACCGGTGGGAAACGGCTCAGCCAGGCCCGGTGATTCCTAGGATGAGCGCCGCCGACCGAAGGGGCAGCGGTGCCGGGATCGGCGGTCCGGCTCCGGTTGCGGACACGCAGACCTGCCGTAACCTCCATACAGGGAGCGGAAGGACCGGTGTCGCATGGCGGCTCCGAACTCGGCGATTTCCTGAGGACGAGGCGGGCCCGCGTCGACGTCGCCCGGGTCGGCCTGCCGCCGACGGCCCGGCGTCGGGTTCCGGGCCTGCGCCGCGAGGAGGTCGCCGCGCTCGCCGGCCTCAACGCCGACTACTACGCCCGCCTGGAACAGGGCCGTCAGGTGCGGGCGTCCAACGAGGTTCCCGAAGCGCTGGCCCGGGTTTTCGACCTGGACGCCGCCGAGCGGTCCTACCTGCGGCAGCTCAGCAGCCCACGATCCCCCGCGGCGTCGGGGGGAGCCTGCGGGATCAGCCCCGCCGTCCGCGGCCTGTTGGACGAACTCGGCGCCGTGCCGTCGATCCTGATCGGTCCGCACACCGAGGTGCTCGCGGCCAACCGCATCGCCCGCCTGGTGTTCGCCGACTTCCACGCCATGCCCGCCCGGGAGCGGAACGTGGTGCGCTGGCTGCTGTTCGACCAGGACGCCCGCGCCCTGCACGACGACTGGCCCGGCATCATCGAGGAGATGATCGGCATGCTGCGCCTGCAGCTCGGCCGTCACCCCGCCGACCCGCGGTCCCGGCGCATGGTGGCGGAGCTGTCGGCCGAGAGCCCGCTGTTCTGTCGCGTGTGGACGGACCACCGGGTGGAGGCGACGGCGCGGTCGACCAAGCGGCTGTTCCACCCGACGGCCGGCGAGCTGAACTTCCACGTCGGCCAACTGGCCGTGATGGGCGGGGGCGGCCAGCACCTGTTCACCTTCGTGCCCAGGGCCGGCACCGGCACGGCCGAGGCCATCGCCGCCCTCAACGCCGGGCTCCACGACACCCGCGAGGTGTAGTGTCAGCTCTACCGGGAGCATTTCGCGTGTCGGCAGTCAGGCCGACGCCGTCCCCGGCGCACCCCCAGGTCGGTCGCGGCGCGGCCGAGGGCGAGGAGACCGACATGTCGTCGGGTCCGACCATGACCATCCACTTCAGACAGTTGACGCGGCCGGACGAGGCGCGGTGGCGGCTGATCCCCGCGGAAGCGGCGGCCGAGACCGTCGAGGGCAGCTGCGCGGTGTGCCCCCATCCGGCCGACGCGCACGACGAGATCGGCGTCCGGTTCTGCGCCGCGACGGCCGCCGGCAAGTTCGAGCGCGGATGCGTCTGCCCCACCCGCTGACCACCGCCGGAACCTCCTGGCGCCGCTCAGCGTTGTCGGGTGGACGGTGACCACACCCGTTCGTCGCGCGTGCCGGTCACGCCGACGGTCGCGGGGCGAGGCGTCACCGGCCGGCCAGCACGAGCATCGGACATCCATGACGTCGACCGACCCCGGACCGGCTGCCACGCGACGCGGCACCGAATTCGCCGACCTGACCCGCGTGATCAAGCAGCACGGCCTGCTCGACCGCAGGCGCCGCAGCTACGCCGCCAAGTTCGCGGTCAACGCGATCCTGCTGGTCGGCGGGTGGACGGCGTTCTTCGTGCTAGGGTCCTCGTGGTGGCAGGTCGCCACGGCGGTGTTCCTCGCGCTGGTGCACACCCAGCTCGCGTTCATCGGCCACGACGCCGGCCACAAGCAGATCTTCGCCAGCAGGCGGGGCAACGACATCGTCGGCCACGTGCATGCCGGCCTGGTCGGCATGAGCTACGGCTGGTGGATCGGCAAGCACAACCGCCACCACGCCAATCCCAACCACGAGGACGAAGACCCGGACATCCAGATCTCGGTGCTGGCCTTCACCAGCGACCAGGCCGCCGCCAAACGGGGCGTGCTGCGCTGGCTGACCCGGTATCAGGCCGCGCTGTTCTTCCCGCTGTTGCTGGCGGAGGGGGTGGCCCTGCACGTCTCCGGCGTCAAGGCCGTGCTGCGGCGCGAGGTCAAGGCGGTGCGGCTGGAGGGGGCGCTGCTGGCGGCGCACGTCGTCGGCTACCTGGCGGCGGTGTTCTGGGTGCTGTCCCCGGTGCAGGCGCTGGTGTTCATCGCGGTGCACCAGGGACTGTGGGGTGTCTACATGGGATGCTCGTTCGCCCCCAACCACAAGGGCATGCCGACCGTGTCGGCCGGGCAGCGGCTGGACTTCCTGCGCAAGCAGGTGCTGACCTCCCGCAACGTGCGCGGCGGTTGGGTCGTCGACTTCCTGCTGGGCGGGCTGAACTACCAGATCGAGCACCACCTGTTCCCCAACATGCCGAGGTTCAACCTGCGCCGGGCCCAACCGCTCGTGCAGCAGTTCTGCGCCCACAACGGCATTCCGTACAGCCAGACCAGCGCGCTGGGCTCCTACCGCCAGGTGCTGAGTCATCTCCACGCCATCGGCGCGCCACTGCGCCAAGCGAAAGGACACTGATCACCATTCAGACCACCGACGTGACGGACCGGCACCCCGAGGTGTCCGCCCTCCACTTCAGCCACCCCACCCCGGGCGCGCCGCTCATGCCGACCGACGCGCACCCCTGCGCCCCGGTGCAGTTTCTCGCGCCGGCCGATGACGACGTGGCGACGACCGCGCCGCGGCCTCGGGGTGGACAGGCGGGGTAGCTTGAGGATGGCGCCGTTCTCGCGGCCGCCAGCATCGGTCGCCGGCCGGCCGAGTCAGGAGGACCGACATGACGTCGGGCCCGCACTCCCGCTCGAATCCCGCGCCATCGCTGCGATTGCGGCTCAAACCCAAGGGACCGGTGACCGGCTACGTCGACGGCGGCTGGTGGCCGCACAGCCGTGACCTGAGCGCCGAACTCCCCGAACTGGCCGCGGTGCTGTCGGTCCGGCTGGGGCCGATCCAGCGGATCTCCTACGCGATGGACACGTGGGAGACGGCGCCGAGCCGGGTCGATGTCGACGGACGGCACGTCCGCATGGAGGGATTCCGTTCCCAGGACCGCGACACCGTCGCGGTGACCGGGTTGAACGGGCAGCGCATCAGCCTGCTGGTCGTGCCGCCGGACGCCGGCGACACCGCCGGGCACGACGCGATGATGGCGGCGGCGCACCGGGACAACGCCGACAGCCCGTCGTCGATTCTGCGCGGCGCACGCGTTCGCCGTGGCGCCGCGACAAGCTCAACACCCTGAACTTGGCTGATTGCGTCCAGCCAGGACGGGAGCGCCGGCACAACGTCGAGCCGGCCGTGTGTTCGACTCCCCGCGGTCTCGTGACCGCTGGGCCGCCCCGGCTGACCGCATCCGTGCGACGAAGCCGATGGCGCCCACCGTGGGAAACGCCGAACCCGGCCGGCTCGGACCGGACTCCCGTACCGGGCCGGTGGCGGACACAACCGTCACCGGCCCTCCCTGTCTCCGGCGTCAGTCCAGGCCGGCCAGCAGATCCGTCTCGGTGATGCCCGGGCCCTGGCCCTCGCGGATGAACCACTCGGTGCCGAAGGTCTCGGCGAAGTGCTCCTCGGACATGGCCAGGAACGGCGATTCCTCGGAGATCTGGCTGACGTGGGCCCGCATCGCGGCGCGCTTGGCCTCGGCGTAGCGGGTGACGTCGACCCGGGCCGTCAACTCGGCCGCCGGCTTGCCGAACTCGTGGCCGTCGAAGTCGGGGATCTTGGCGCCGGTCTCCTCGGCGTAACGCCGCCACCGCGCGTAGGACTCCTCGCGGTTGGACGTGTGCTGGTAGACCCGGGGCGTGCCGGCGATCTCGGCGGCCCGCCGGCCGACACGGTGCACCTGGATGTGGTCGGGGTGCCCGTAGCCGCCGTTGTCGTCGTCGAAGGTGATGATGTCGGCGTTCTCCTCGACGAGGATCGCGGCCAGCTTGCGCGCGGCCTCCTCGACCGAGGCGTTCCAGAAGGCCTCGGGGGCGGAGTTCTGCTCCCAGCCCATCATCCCGGAGTCGTGGTATCCCAGGAACTCCAGCCGCTTCACGCCGAGAACGTCGGCGGCCGCCTGGGTTTCCGCGGCCCGCCGCTCGACGAGGGTCTCCCCCTCGGCCAGCAGGCCCTCGGGGATCTCGCCGAGTTCGCCGCCGGTCGCGACGACGAGCACCACCCGGTGCCCCTCGTCCGCGGCCTTGCGCATGGTGCCGCCCACGGTGATCGATTCGTCGTCGGGGTGGGCCTGGAAGGTGACGAAGGTAGCCATCAGTCGTTCGGCCTCTGCTCGGCGAGGAACTGCTCGAACTGGTCGCCCAGCTCGTCAGCGGTCGGCATCTGCTCCAGCACGTCGCTGAGCAGGCTCGGCTTGCCCGCGGCCTCGGCGAAGGTGTCGTACTGCCGTTCCAGCGCGTGCACCACGTCGGCGACCTCGGCCGACTCGCTCACCTGGCGGTCGATCTCCACCGCCGCGCGGCGGGCGGACTCCCGCAGCGAGTCGTCGGGCAGGTCCAGCCCGGTGGCCTTGACGATGGCGTCCAGCAGCGTGACGGCCGCGGTCGGGTAGGCGGTCTGGGCCAGGTAGTGCGGCACGTGCGCGGCGTAGCCCACGGCGTCGCGGTCGGCCTCGCCCAGGCGGAACTCCAGCAGGGCGGTGATGCTGGCCGGCACCTGGAGCGTGTTGGGCATCTGCTGGTGGTCGCCGACCAGCTCGGGCCGCGTGGCATGCGCGGTGACGCCCAGCGCCCGCGTGTGCGGGGCGCCCATGGGGATGCCGTGGAAGCTGGCCACCAGCCGCACGCCCCAGCGGTCCATCAGCGCCTTCACGGCGGCGATGAACAGCTCCCACTCGTGGTCCGGCTCCGGGCCGTTGAGGATGAGGAACGGCGTGCCGGCGGTGTCGTGCAGCAGGCGCACGTCCAGCGTGGGAGTCTGGTAGCTCTCCCAGCGGTCGGTGCTGTACGTCATGATCGGCCGCCGCGACCGGTAGTCGATCAGGCGGTCCACGTCGAAGGTCGCCACCACCCGGTTCTCGAACCGCTCCAGCAGGTGTTCGACCACCAGCTTGCCGGCGCTGCCCGCGTCGACAAAGCCGTCGAAGTTCACCAGGAGCACCGATCCGTCCAGGTCGGGTGTGTCCGAGTCGACCTCGACCAGGTCCTCCGGATCCCGTGCCACCGCTACCTCCCACACCAGCCGTACAGAGCCCTGTAGTTGTACAACGTGCGACCGGGCCGAATTCATCCCCGCCGGTCAGCTATAGTCAACGCTTGAACAATCAAAGCTAGGTCACCTGAGGGGACGACGTGAAGCTGACCCCGCTGGCCATGGCGGTGTTGGAGCTCCTGCTCGAGAAGCCGATGCATCCGTACGAGATGGCCCAGGTGATGCGGGCCCGGCACATCGAGGCCAAGGCCAACGTGAAACCCGGGTCGCTGTACCACGCGGTGGAGCGGCTGGAGTCGCACGGCCACATCGAGGTCGTGGACACGCAGCGGGAGGGCCGTCGGCCGGAGCGGACCGTCTACGGGGTGACCGAGGCCGGCAGGGACGCGTTCGTGGCGCGGGCCAAGGCGATGCTCGGCGCGGTCGCGCCGGAGTACCCCGAGTACGCCAGCGGGCTGTCCGCGCTCAACGAGCTCGACCGCGAGGACTCGCTGGCCGAGCTGCGCACCCGTGCGCTGAAACTGCAGGCCGAGGCGGCCGCGGACCGGGTCATCATGGACAGCCTCGAAGCCAAGCCGCTGCCGCTCGTGTACTGGCTGGACGTGCGGTTCATGGCCGCCCGGCGGGAGTTCGAGCTGGCCTGGACCAAGCAACTGATCGAGGACATCACCACCGGCCGGGTCGAATGGGTGCCCGCCGAGAGCGAGGACGAGGCGTGAGCGAGCCTGCGAGCGAGCCATTCAATACAGAGCGTCCGCGAACGCGGACACCGAGCGCCAGCGAGGTGCCGCAGTGAGCGACAGACCGGTCAACCCGTGGGGCGCGCTGGCCGCGCTCTGCATCGGCTTCTTCATGATCCTGCTGGACGCGACCATCGTGTCCATCGCCATCCCGGCCATGCTGCGCGGGCTGAACGCCAGCCTGAACGCCGTGGTCTGGGTGACGAGCATCTACCTGCTCACCTACGCCGTGCCGATGCTGTTCACCAGCCGGCTCGGCGACCGGTTCGGTCCCAAGCGGGTCTTCATGGCCGGCCTGGTGCTGTTCACGCTGGCCTCGCTGTGGTGCGGGCTGGCCGGTGACGTCGGCACCCTGATCGCCGCCCGCGGCGTGCAGGGCATCGGCGCCGCCCTGATGACGCCGCAGACACTGTCGTTCATCAGCTTCCTGTTCCCGCCGGCCCGTCGCGGCGCCGCCATGGGCGTGTGGGGCGGGATCGCCGGCCTGGCCACCGTCACCGGGCCGCTGCTCGGCGGCGTGCTGGTGGACAACTTCGGCTGGCAGTGGATCTTCTACGTCAACGTGCCGATCGGCGTGATCGCCGTGGTCCTGGGCATGATCCTGGTGCCCGACTGGCGGCCCGGCACCGCGCACGCCTTCGACGTGCCTGGAATCCTGTTGTCCGGCCTCGGCTTGCTGCTGGTCGTGTTCGGCCTGCAGAACGGCCAGCAGTACAACTGGGGCAAGGTGTGGGGCGGCGTCACCGTCTTCGAGATCATCGCCGCCGGTGTCGTGCTGCTGGTGGTTTTTGTCTTCTGGCAACGCTTCAATCCACGTGAACCCCTGCTGCCGCTGCACATCTTCGGCAACCGCAACTTCTCCAGCGGCGTGCTGGCCTCGGTGACCGTCGGCTTCACCATGACCGGCATGTTCTTCCCGATCGTGATCTACCTCCAGACCGTGCTCGGCATGACTCCCCTGCACGCCGGCCTGCTCACCGCCCCCATGTCCCTGCTGTCCGGGGTCGTCGCCCCGTTCGCCGGGCGGTTGTCCGACAAGGTCAACGCCAAGTTCCTGCTGGTGTTCGGCCTGGTCGCGCTGGCCGCCGGCCTGGCCTGGATCTCCTTGCAGGTCACGCCGACCACCTCGCCGTACGCGCTGATCCCCGCGTTGTTGTTGTGCGGCTTGGGCATCGGCTTCATCTTCTCCCCCATGAGCGCCGTGACCATGGGTTCGGTGCCCCGGGAGCTCACCGGCTCCGCGTCCGGCATCTTCAACACCGCCCGCCAGGTCGGCGGCGTGCTCGGCTCCGCCGCCGTCGGCGTGCTGCTCCAGGCCCGCATCACCGCCTCGCTGGCCGCCTCCACCGCCGACCTGCCGCCCCAGATCCGCGCGGGTCTGTCCAGCGCCGCCAACGTCGAGGGCGGCGCCCCCTCCGACTTCGGCTCCGTGCCCGACTCCGTGCGCCAGCAGGTCACCGACGCCATCCACAGTGGACTCACCACCGCCGCCGCCCAGACCCTCTGGCTCCCCGCCGCCTTCCTCCTCCTCGGCGCCCTGGCCGCCCTCACCATGCGCACCAGCCGCCGCCCCACCGCAAAGCCGTCACCCGAACCAGCCACCACCTGACCACCCCCGCGAGTCACGCTCTGCGGCACACCGAATGTCGGTTTCGGGCAGAACCGAGCCTCGAAGCTCAGTTCTGCTCCAGGCCGACATTCGGTGTGTCTGAGGGCGTGACTCGCGGGGGCGCGTCGGCGAGCCGTTGCTGGATGATCGCCTTCATCTCCTCGCCTGAGATGCTGCCTGCCGGCGCCTCCCCGGTTCGGAGGACGACTTCGGCCTTGGCCAGGATGCGGTAGTAACTACCGGGATCCTTCAGTTCGGCATAGGCGAACAGCCGCCACTTCGCGAGCAGGTCGTGCACGCCGACCAGGCTGTGGTTAAGCCTGGCCTCCTCCATAACGTGATCCCACTCGCGATCGAACTCGTAGCGCATCTGCTGACTCAGGCAGGCGCGAATTGCTTCCGGCACCGGATCCGGCGGCCTGGGAGACGGCATGCCGCGACGGTAGCGATCGAGACCGCAAGCACGAACAGGTGGCGGCAGTCTCACCAAGGGTGACCGGAGCGCGCTCGATCGAGGGGATCAAGCGCGCTCCGGTCGGGACCGTCAGGGCAGGACCTGGATCTTGCGGCCCTTGCCGGCCTTGAACTGCTCCAGGGCGGCGGCGTAGTCGTCGAGGGGCAGGCGGTCGCTGATGAAGATCTCCGGGTCGAGCACGCCGCCGGCGAAGAGGTCGGCGGCGCGCTCGTAGCTGTGGAGCACAGCCATGGAGCCGGTGATGGTGATCTCCTGGTTGTAGATCCTGTACGGGTCGATCTCCACACGGGCGGCGTAGTCGGCCACGCCGAACTGGAGGAAGGTGCCGCCCTTGGCGACGCGGCCGAGGCCGTCCTGGATGGCGCGGGCGTTGCCGGTGGCGTCGATGACGACGTCCCAGCCGCCGCGGTCCAGCTCGTCGGCGCTGGTGGCGACGGCGGTGCAGCCGAGCTGGCGGGCGGTGGCCAGGCGCTCCTTGTTGAGGTCGACGACCTCGATGGACGCCGCGCCGGTGAGCTTGCCCAGCTCCAGCATCATCAGGCCCATGGTGCCGGAGCCGTAGATCAGCACGGACGTCGCCAGCTGGGAACGCAGCACGTCGTAGCCCCGCACGGCACAGGACAGGGGCTCGATCAGGGCGGCGTCCTCGGTCCGCACGTGATCGGGCAGCTTGACGCAGTTGGCCACGGGCGCGACGGCGAACTCGGCGGCCCCGCCGGCGGTGGAGACGCCGATGCCGCCCCAGCGCTCGCACAGGTTGTTGCGCCCGGACCGGCAGTACCGGCACTCGAAGCAGTACAGGGACGGGTCGACGGCGACCCGGTCGCCGACGGCCACCTCGGTGACGTCGGCGCCGATCTCGGCCACCACGCCGGCGAACTCGTGGCCGGGGATCACGGGCAGCGTCGGCGCGAACTCGCCCTGCAGGATGTGCAGGTCGGTGCCGCACAGCCCACAGGCGGACACGTCCACCACGACCTGGCGGCGTCCGGGCGCCGGATCGTCCACAGTGGTCACTTCCACCTGGCCGACCCCGCTGATGACGGCTGCCTTCACTTCACGGCTCCCAACGACAGGCCCTGGACCAACTTGTCCTGGGCGGCGAAACCCGCGGCCAGCACCGGCAGTGAGATCACCGTCGCGGCCGCGCACACCTTGGCCAGGAACAGCCCCTGGCTGGTGACGAAACTGGTGAGGAACACCGGCGCGGTGCCCGCGACCACGCCGGTCAGCACCCGGGCGAACAGCAGCTCGTTCCAGCTGAAGATGAAGCAGATCAACGAGGTCGCGGCGATGCCGGGCATGGCGACCGGGGCCACCACCCGCCGCAGCGTGGTGACCAGCCCGGCCCCGTCCAGCTGCGCGGCCTCCAGCATCTCCACCGGCACCTCGGCCAGGAACGAGCGCATCAGCCACACCGCGATCGGCAGGTTCATCGAGGTGTAGAGAATGGTCAGGAACGAGATGTTGTCCAGCAGCCCGGAGAACTGGGCGAACAGGTAGATCGGCAGGGTGCCGGCCACCACCGGCAGCATCTTGGTGGACAGGAAGAAGAACAGCACGTCCGACCACTTGCGCACGGGCTTGATCGACAGCGCGTAGGCGGCGGGGATGGCCAGCAGCAGCACGATGACCGTGGACCCGATGCTGGCGCTGGCCGAGTTGATCAGCGGCGGCCACGGGCTGGCCCCGCTGCCGGCGCCGAAGAACTCCTCGTAGCCGCTCAGGGTCAGCGGCGCGAGCAGGGACGGCGGGTTGGTGGCGGCGTCGGACTCGCTGTGGAAGGAGGTCAGCACCATCCACAGCACCGGCAGCGCGAACAGGATGCCGGCCAGCCAGGCGAACAGGCCCCACGGCCGCCACGCCTTGCGCGTCATGACTTCACCTCGTTGCGCAGCAGGGAGGACACGACACGCAGGGCGAAGGTGGCGATGACGATGGAGGCGATCACCACGATGACGCCGGCCGCCGACGCCTGCCCGTAGTCGTGGGCCTGGAAGAAGGTCTGGTAGATGGTGTACGGCAGGTTCGCGGTGCCCAGGCCGCCGGAGGTGATGGTGAACACCGCGTCGAAGTTCTGCACGATGTAGATCGACCCGAGCAGCCCGCCCAGCTCCAGGTACTGCCGCAGGTGCGGCAGCGTGAGGTAGCGGAAGATCTGCCACGGCGTGGCGCCGTCCATCCGGGCCGCCTCAATGGCGTCGAACGGCCTGCTTTGCAGCCCCGCCAACAGGATCAGCATCATGAATGGCGTCCACTGCCACACCAGGGCGGCCTCGACGGCGATCTTGGGCATGGTGGAGATCCAGTCCGGCTGCGGCGGCGCCGTTCCGCCGAACAGCCCCCAGATCCACGTCAAAGCGCCGTTGAGCAGGCCGTACTCGGGGTTGTAGAGCACGTGCTTCCACAGCAGCGCGGCGGCCACCGGCACCACCAGGAACGGTGCGATCAGCATCGTTCGCACGAATCCGCGGCCGCGGAAACGCTGGTCCAGCAACAAAGCGAGACCGAGCCCCAGCAGCAGGCTGACCACCACCACGGCAACCGTGAGGATCACCGTGGACACCACCGACGAGCGCAGCGCGTCGTCGGTGGCGACCGCGATGTAGTTGCCCAGACCGGCGAAGCCCTGGTTGCTCGGATCCAGCGCGTTCCAGCGCAGGAAGGAGATGATCAGGGTCGCGACGAACGGCAGCTGGGTGATGATGATCGTGAACACCAGGGCGGGCAGCAGCGGCGCCCGGCGGGCCCACTCGGCGGCCCGCTTGGGCCCACGGTTCACCGAGGTCGCCAGCGGTCGGTCCAGGGTCTGGGTGGCCATGTCACTTGCCCTGGTACTTGGTGGCGACCTGCGCGGCCAGTTGCTGTGACGCTTCGAGCGCGGCGTCCACCGTGGTCGATCCGGCGATGGCCGAGCTGATCTGCTGCGACACCTTGGTGCCCAGGTCGGTGAACTCCGGGATGTCGACGAACTGGATGCCCAGCGTCGGCCGCGGCTGCACACCCGGGTTCTTCGGGTCGGCAGAGCTGATCGCGTTCTTGGTCTGCTCGGCGAACGCGCCGGCCGTCTTCACGTAGTCCGCGTTCTCGTACGTCGAGGCGCGCTTGCCGGCGGGCACGCGGGACCAGCCCAGCTGCTTGCCGACCAGGTTCTCGTAGTCCTTTCCGGACGCCCACGAGAGGAACTTCCAGGCGTTGTCCTGCTTCTTGGACGCCTTCTGCACACCCCAGGCCCAGGTGTAGAGCCAGCCGGCGGACTTGGTCTTCATGACCGGGGCCGGCACGTAGCCGAGCTTGCCGGCGACCGGGGATTCCTTGGCCTCCAACGAACCCGCGGCCGAGGTCGCGTCGTACCACATGGCGACCTTGCCCTGCTCCAGGTTGTTCAGGCACTCGGAGAAGCCGGCCTGAGGGGCGCCGGACTCACCGTGCGCCTTGACCAGGTCCACGTAGAACTGGGTGGCCTGCTTGAACTCCGGGCTGGTCAGCTGGGCCTGCCAGTCCTTGGTGAACCAGGTGCCGCCGAAGGTGTTGACGACGGTGTCGAGCGGGGCCATCACCTCGCCCCAGCCGGGCTGGCCGCGCAGGCAGATGCCCTTCATGCCCGGCTGCGCCCCGTCGGCCTGCGCGGCCAGGTCGGCTACCTGCTGCCACGTCGGGTTGGCCGGCATGGTCAGACCCTTGGCCTGGAAGACATCCTTGCGGTACATGAGGAAAGAGGACTCGCCGTAGAACGGCTCGCCGTAGACCTTGCCGTCCTCCGCGGTCAGCGACACCCGCATCGGCTCCAGGATGTCGTTCTGGTCGAACGCGGTGTCCTTGCTGATGTGCTCGTCCAGCGGCGCGAGCCAGCCGTTCTTGGCGTAGAAGGGGATCTCGTAGTTGCTGATGGTGGCGACGTCGTACTGGCCGGCCTGGCTGGAGAAGTCCTGGCTGATCTTGTCGCGGACGTCGTTCTCCGGCAGCACGGTGAAGTTGACCGTGATGCCGGTCTGCTTGGTGAAGTTGTCGGCCGTGAGCTTCTGCAGGTCGACCATCTGAGGGTTGTTCACCATCAGCACGTTGATCGAGTTCGCGCCGCCGGCGCCCCCGCCACCCGCGCCGCTGCACGCGGTCAGCGCCGCGGCCACCAGCATCGCACCCGTCGCCGCACCCACGGCACGGCGTGCTCCGATTCGCGCCATCCGAGACATCTCCTCGTTTTTCCTGTAACGCCTGGGCATAACGGACAGCCCCCATGTCCCGGTGGCGCGCACCGGGAGTCCTCGATCAGACGCGGACGATCTTCGGCCCCAGCACCGCGTAGCGCTGACCGTCCGCCGTGGACAGTCCGGTGTCGGTGACGATGGCCTCGAAGTCCGCGATGTCGGCGAACCGGCTGAAGCTGGCCACGCCGAACTTGGTGTGCACGCCGACGAAAACGCGCCGCCGGGACACCGCGACGGCCTTCGCCTTGACCGCGCCGACCGCCGGATCGGGTGTGGTCAGGCCGTGCTCGCGGGAGATCCCGTTGGCCCCTATGTAAGCCAGGTCGATCACCATCTCGCCCAGCATGCGCAGCACCCAGTGGTCCACGGTCGCCAAAGTGTGCCCGCGCAGTCGCCCGCCCAGCAGCAGCACGGTGACGCTGGGCGTGCTCGACAGCGCCGCGGCCGCCGGCAGCGACGCCGTCACGACCGTCAGCGGGCGGTCGGTCGGCAGCGACTCGGCCACCAGCTGCGGGGTGAAGCCCTCGTCGATGAACACCGTCTCCGCGTCGCCCAGCCGGTCCGCGGCGGCACGGGCGATGCGCCGCTTCTCGGGCAGGTGCGAGGTCGCGCGGTAGGCGATGCCGGTCTCGTAGCCCGCGGTCTCCACCGGCACCGCACCACCGTGGGTGCGGCGCACCAGCCCGTGCTGGTCGAGCAGCTTCAGGTCACGGCGGACGGTCTCCGGCGCGACGTCCAGCTCGGTCGCCACGTCGCCGACGTCCACCCGCCCGTTGGCCCGCGCGCGGGCCAGGATCCGGCGCTGGCGCTCGTCCGCCTGCATCGAAACCCACCTCCACAGCGCTGTGTTGACTCGGGCATTGACCGGCCCGTTCGGGCAGGAATCAGGTTTAACACCGTCGTCACGGTGTGGCCAGCGCCACAGTGGGCGCCGCGCTGCCCGATTTTCGCCCGTTTGAGTGGCGCTCAGCTGCTATCGCCATGGTCAACGGCCCGTGTTGTGCCCGTTTCCCGGCGTGACGGTGCCCGTTCGATGCTCGTATTCACCAGATGCGGTTAACTGGTGCGCATGGGCAGCACCATTTCGGACGTCGTCCGCTGGGCCGTCGTCGTGACCATGGCCGGACCGCTGGCGCTGGTCGGCACGCCGGCCCCGCTCGCGACCAACAGCCCGGCCCCCACGGGGCTGTCCATCGACCAGCGGGTCGGGCAGCGGGTCATCTACTCGTACCCGGGCGCGACGCCGCCGCAGACGCTGCTGGACCGGATCCGCCAGGGCCGGGTCGGCGGCGTGATCTTCTTCAGCGAGAACATCAAGTCCACCGCCCAGATCACCGGCGTGGTCGGCCAGCTGCGGCAGGCCGCCGCGCAGAGCCCCGTGCACCAGCCGCTGCTGCTCATGACCGACCAGGAGGGCGGCCTGGTCCGACGGCTGCCCGGCGCGCCGACCATGTCGGAGAAGCAGATCGGGCAGGCCGCCGACGCGCAGCAGCAGGCCGCCGCCGCGGGCGACGGGGCCGGCAAGAACCTGGCCGGCGTCGGCATGAACTTCAACCTCGCGCCAGTGCTGGACGTCTTCCGCACCCCCGGCGACTTCGACGACTCAGCCCAGCGCTCCTACAGCCAGGACCCGGCCAAGGTGAACACGCTCGGCCAGGCCTTCGTCACCGCCCAGCAGCAGACCGGCGTCGCCGCCACGGTCAAGCACTTCCCCGGCCTCGGCTCGGCCACCACCCAGCAGAACACCGACGAGCAGCCGGTCACGCTCACCGCCTCCGCCGACACGCTGCGCTCCGTCGACGAGGCCGCCTACCCGGGCTCGATCGCCGCCGGCGTGAAGTCCGTGATGCTGTCCTGGGCCATCTACCCCGCGCTCGACACGAAGCCGGCCGGCATGTCCGCCACGATCATCAACCAGGAGCTGCGCGGCCGCCTCGGCTTCAAGGGCGTCACCATCACCGACGCCCTGGAGGCCGGCTCCCTGCAGGCCTTCGGCGACACCGGCCAGCGCGCCGTCACCGCCGCCGGCGCCGGCATGGACCTCATCCTGTGCTCCGGCCGCGACGTCAGCCAGGGCGACCAGGCCGCCGCCGCGATCTCCGCCGCCGTCACGTCCAACAAGCTGGACCACAGCGCCTTCGACGCCTCCGTGGACCGCGTGTTGCAGATGCGGGGCAGCCTGCACTGAGTCTTTGGCGCCGCCTTCGGCGTCGCGGCTCGGCCCCTCGTGACCCCTGCCTCGCCCTTGCCGGATTTTCCCCCGCCGCATCGGCTCGGGTGGGTGGGCGCGTCAGGTGGCGGCGGACGAAAATCCGCCAACCGTGCGAAGCAGGGGCGGGGCCGAGCGCTCTCCGGTGTTGGCGGTCTGAACCCTCTGAACGGCCCCCCTTCGTGGCTCGTCGCGAATTTCTGTCCAGTTCGATGCAACATGATCCGGGCTGCGACCACATAGGGGGGGTGGAGATGCTGGCCGACCCTGAGTCGGCGCCCGACGCGCAGCTGTGGGAGGCGATCGCCGGTGACGACCATGCAGCGTTCACCACGCTGTTCGAACGGCATGCGCAGGCCGTCTGGAACTACGCGTACCGGCTGACCGGCTCGTGGTCGGCGGCCGAGGACGTGCTGTCGACGACGTTCCTGACGGCCTGGCGTCGCCGGGCCGACGTGGTGTTGATCCGGGAGAGTGCCCTGCCGTGGCTGTACACGGTGGCGGCGAACCTCGTGCGCAACGACCACCGGCGGCGCAGCCGGTTCCTGCGGCTGGTGCCGAAGCTGGCGGTGCCCGAGGAGAGCCGGGACCACGCCGAGGAGCTGGCCGAGCAGGACCACACGCAGCAGCGCCTCAAGAAGGTGCTGGCCGCGGTGGACGAGCTGCCGGCGTCCGAGCGGGAGGCCGTGCAGCTGTGCATGGTCGGGCGGATGAGCACCGCCGACGCCGCCGAGCTGCTCGGCATCACGGAGGTCAGCGTCCGTTCCCGCCTGTCAAGGGCGCGCACTCGGCTGCGTCGCATGACCAGCGACGACAGCATGACCGAGGAGAGCTTCGATGAGTGACCCGTTCGACGTGCCCGAGCGGGACCTGCCCGAGCACGTCCGCCAGCAGGCGCTGCGCCGGATCATGACCGAGATCGGGCGGGAGCCCCGCGCACGCCGCCGCTCCGGCCTGGTGCCGGTGGTCATCGCCGCCTCGGTCGTGATCCTGATGGCCGGCGCCACGGTCGTGACCAGCGCCATCCTCGGCAACAAGGACCACAAGGTCACCAACGCCTCGCCGACCACGCACGCGGCCGCGTCGACCACCTCCACCAGCGGCGGCGGCCGCGAGACCGGTTTCGGCCTGTACAACGCCCAGCGCGACTGGGGCACCGGCGCGGAGATGGAGCGCTGCTGGCAGGCCGACCACAAGCCGGACACCTGGGCGCCGCTGCTGCGGGTCGAGACCAACAACGTGGTCGCGCTGCTCTACCGGGTCGGCACCGACATCGTCTTCTGCCAGCTCACCCCGGTCCAGGTGACGGTGAAGTCGAAGCCGTATCCGGCCCCGCCGACCGGCAACGTGCCGGCGCGTCTCCTGTTCACCGCGGTCGAGGGCACCTACGCCGGCGTGACCGCCGCGGACGTGGACAACCTGGTGATCACCCCCGACCAGCCCCCCATCGGATCGCCGTCGGCGATCGGCAACGGCGTGTTCATCCTGCCCAACGGCTACCGACCGACCGACCACGTCACGCTGCGCGGCTTCTCCACGCCGGACTACACCGTGCCCAAGGCCGACCTGCCGCAGCCGTTGACGTCGAGCCGCCAGACCATCGACCAGCACGCGGAGCGGACCTCGGCCGCCGGCCAGCGGCTGGCCGGCTGCCTGAGCGCGGCGAATCCGCCGGTCGCCGACGCCGACTACTTCGTGGCGGGCGCGTCCGTGGTGGTCGACGACCAGCACTGGGCCCAGCTGGGCAAGGTCGGCAACTCCCTGGTCTGGTGCTCCTCCGTGCCCGGCGAATCAGCCCGGTTCCTCCCCTTGCCGCCAACCACGCACGCGATCACGTGGGTGACGGTCGACAAGTTCGGGCCGTCCGAGATCGGACCGGTGATCGTCGGCATCGCCCAGGACGCCGACGCCGCCACCGTCTCCCTGCAGCCGCCCGGGAAGGACGCCCGCACCGCCACCGTCGACCACGGCTCGTTCATCGTGACCGGGCTGGGCGAACCGGTCGGCGGCTCGAACGTCATGGTCAAGGACAGCGGCGGCAAGATGATCGAGCAGTTCCCGATCTAGGCTCGGCCGGGTGACCACCGAGTACCGACAGTTCCGGTTCCAGCGGCCGCCCGGCTCCACCGAGCTGGTGCTGATCCGCCACGGCGAGTCGGCGCCGGCCCGGTTCGACCGGCCCTATCCCTACCGGGACGGGCACGGCGATCCGGAGCTGGCGCCGCAGGGCCGCGAGCAGGCCGTCAAGCTCGCCGACCGGTTCCAGGACCAGCACTTCGACGCGATCTACGTCACGACGCTGCGCCGCACCCACCAGACCGCGGCGCCGCTGGCCGAGCGGCTGGGCATCGTCCCGAAGATCGAGCCCGACCTTCGGGAAGTGCATCTCGGCGAGTGGGAGGGCGGCCTGCTGCGCAAGCACGTCGCCGAGGGCCATCCGCTGGTGACGGAAATGAACGCGCGGCAGCGCTGGGACGCGATCCCCGGCGCGGAATCCACCGAGCAGCTGGCCGCACGGGTCGGGGCCGGCATCCGCCGCATCGCCGGCGCGCACCCCGACCAGCGGGTGGCGGTCGTCGTGCACGGCGGCGTGATCGGGCAGGTCCTGGCCATGGCCAGCGGGGCCGAGCCGTTCACGTTCATCGGTTCGGACAACGCCTCGGTGTCGGTGCTGGTGGTGGCCGGCGACCAGTGGATCATCCGGGGCTACAACGACGTCTCACACCTGTGACGGCGGATCAGCGTCGAAGTCGCCGAGGTCGGAGAAGACGAACACCCGCACGGCGTAGCCGGTGGTCGGGTGCACCTGGGCCAGGTAGGCCGACACGGGGCTGCCGACGATCTCCTCGATGGCGTCCAGGAAGTCCTGCCTGGTCGCCTCGTGCAGGGCCTCGTGGTGGCGCAGCACGGCGTCGGAGTGACCGCGCTCGTGCAGCACGGCGTCGGCGACGGTGAGGCTGTCGATGGACAGCACGACCAGGCTGATCGGGTCGTCGTCGGAGACCGACACCTTGACGTTGCGGGGGCCTCGACCGTAGAAGGACCGCTCGAGGCTCGTGACCTTCTCGGCGACCGAGTTACGTTGAGCCCTGGTGATGCGCACCGGCGGCTTTCCTCTCGCGGGTGTGGCGGGTTACCCTGCGCAAAGACCACAACAACATAGTGGCTTCCGAGCCGTGCCGCAGCGGAACAGCTGTTCCGAGGCGGTGTGGCCCGGGCGAGATACCTCCCACGCTGGCGTGGCGCGAAGGTCCGGATACCCCGGAAAGGCGCGCGGCGACACCGTGGGATGCCGAGCGAAGGGCTTGTCTCGTGGCAGTTCAGACCCGTCCCGCCCAGTTGCGGGACCTCGTCGACGACTACGTCGCGCGCCGCGACGAGTGGTCGGCGCACGTCCGCTTCGATCTCACGGAGCGGTACTTCTCCCGCCTGTACCGCGACGACAGCGTCGAGGTCTGGCTCATCTGCTGGGATCTCGGTCAGGACACCCTGCTGCACGACCACGGGGGCAGCGTCGGCGCCTTCGCCGTGGCCAGCGGCCAGCTGATCGAAGATTTCGGCGACACCACGCAGGAAGGCTTGCGCACCCGCCGCCACCGGTCCGGCGACTCCGTCGCGTTCGGGCCGACCTACCTGCACAACCTGGTCAACGTCGGCATGGAGCCCGCCATCTCCATTCACGCCTACTCCGAGCCGCTGACGTCGATGAACTTCTACTGCTGGCTGCCGTCGGGCATTCACCACCTGCGTCAGGTGCCCTGCGACACACCGGAGCCGGACACCACCGCGCTGGAGGCCACCGCGGCCCGCCTGCGCGAGGCCGCCGTATGAGCGACGACCTGGTCAGCGGGCTGGTGCAGACGGCCCGCGAGCACATCACGCGGTACAGCCCGACCGAGGCCGCCGAGGCGATGCGGGCCGGCGCGGTGCTGGTCGACCTGCGACCGACCGAGTACCGCTGGCGGTTCGGGGAGATCCCCGGGGCCGTCGCGGTGTCCCGGCACGTGTTGGAGTGGCGCATGGACGTGACCAGTCCGCACCGCCTCAAGGAACTCCGGCCGGACGACGTCGAGCAGGAGGTCATCCTGCTCTGCAACGAGGGCTACACCTCCAGCCTCGCCGCCTACCAGCTGCGCAGCCAACTCGGGCTGCGCAACGTCAACGACGTCGAGGGCGGCTTCGCCGCCTGGCGCGACGCCGGCCACCCCATCGTGCGCCGACTGGTGGCCGACTAGCGGG
>NZ_KK037166.1:8253137-8255060 GCF_000568255.1 Kutzneria sp. 744 | reverse complement strand
CCCGTACGGCGCACGCAGGTCGCGCTCCCGCCGGGCCAGCCACTCGTGCCATCCGCTCATGTTCGACATAACACCGTGAATCGGCCCATGCGTCCACATCCTGGAGCACCGTTGACAGTGACACCGCCCACTGGTCCGATGCCCTCATGGATCTGACCAGGCGCCTGCACGTGGACCTCGCCCGCGTGAACGCGCAGGGCTGTGCGGCCACGCCGAAGTAGCCGCCCCCGGTCCATCACCCTTTTGCGAGGAAACCACCATGCCGTACCAGTTCTCTCCTTCGTTGACCGTGACCGCGAGCCAGTCCGCCGAGGTCACAGTGGTCGTTCGGGTCAGTACGAACAACGACCAGGCCCCGCTGGTGGCCGCCCGCGTCGTCGACGCCGTGCGCACCGCGGTCGACATCCCCGGCACCACGTTGACCGTGTCCGTGCCCCAGCCGCGCACCGCCGAACGCGGTGAGCTGCGGATTCAGCCTGCGGCACGGCAGGTCTGGCAGCGGGGCGACGCCGTCGAGCTGACCCGGATGGAGTTCGATCTGTTGCTGCACCTGGCCCGCCGGCCCGGACGCGTGCACCTGCGGACCGCCCTGCTGTCCGAGTTGTGGGGTCTGCCGCATGGCGTCGAGACCAGGACGCTGGACGTGCACGTTCGCCGGCTGCGACGCAAGCTCGGCCCCGCCGCCACGCTCATCACTACCGTCCGTGGCGTGGGCTATCGGCTGGACGGGGCCGATCGGGTGACCATCGAGGAGTGATCGCCCGATATGTCGGGCTAGAACCTCAAATCTTCCTCAAATTCGGGCCCTGAACCAGATCGTAACCGGCAGACCGGTTCACATCGGCCCGGCTTTACGCCATGCTCCGCCACACCCGAACGGGTGGTGCAGGTCACGTCCATAGTGGACCAGAGAGCAGGGGTGAGCGATGGCTTCGCCGTCAAACGTCGCTTCGTCACCGGGTGGATCCGGCCATTTCAAGAGAACTGTCGGCTTCTACGGCCTGATGTTCATCTCACTCGGCTCGATCATCGGGTCGGGCTGGCTGCTGGGCGCGCTCAACGCGGCCAAGGCCGCCGGCCCCGCCTCGCTCATCTCATGGGTGCTGGCGGCGGCGATGTTGGCCGTGTTGGCCCTGATCCACGCGGAGCTCGGTGCGGCCTACCCGGTCGCCGGCGGCACCGCGCGGTTCCCGCTGTTCGCCTTCGGCAGCATCACCGGCTTCATCGCCGGCTGGGCGGCCTGGCTGCAGGCGGTGGCCATCGCGCCGATCGAGGTCGAGGCGAGCCTGGCATACCTGGACAACATCGGGTGGGTGAAGGACAACCTGCACCTGCTCAACGATGACGGCACGCTGACGGCGAGCGGCTTCGGCTGGGCCAGCCTGCTGATGGTGATCTTCACCCTGGTCAACATCGTCGGCGTCAAGCTGTTGTCGGAGAGCAACACCATCACGGTGCTGTGGAAGACCGCGGTGCCGCTGCTGACCGTGCTGGTGCTGCTGCCGCTGAGCTTCCACGGCGCCAACTTCAGCGCGGGCGGCGGTTTCATGCCGTTCGGCTTCCACGGCGTGTTCGCCGCGCTGCCGCTGGGCGTGGTGTTCGCCCTGCAGGGCTTCGAGCAGTGCATCCAGCTGGCCGCCGAGGCCGCGCATTTTAAGAAGGATTTGTCCCGCGCCGTGCTTTGTCTTTTATGGGCATCGGCGCGGTCGTGTACATCCTGCTGGAGATCGCCTTCATCGGCAGCCTCGACCCGGCCGCGCTGGTCAACGGCTGGTCCAACCCCATCGCCAAGGGCGACTTCGGCCCGTACGCGACGCTGGCCATCGCGGCCGGCGCGGGCTGGCTGGCCTACATCCTCTACGTGGACGCGTTCATTCTCGCCCGCCGGCACCGGCCTGATCTACGTCGGCACCTCGGCCCGCC
>NZ_KK037166.1:8249812-8252879 GCF_000568255.1 Kutzneria sp. 744 | reverse complement strand
AAGGCGGCGCAGTGGGTCGTGCCGTGGTTCGTGGGCATGATCCTGCTCGGCTGGCTCGGCCGCTACAGCAGCGACACCGACCACTCGCCGCTCAACATCCTGCCGGACGGCATCGACGTGCTGGTGATCGCCGCCTTCTCGCTGGCGATCTTCTACTGGGCCGTCGCCTGCGCCCGCCCCACCGCCGACGTGGTCGCCGCGGTGGAGCAGGAGCACGCCGAACTGGAGCAGCAGCCCGAGATCAACACCGCCTGAGGCCGGAACATGGGGGTGCCCCCGGACCACAGGTCCGGGGGCACCCCCATGTCCACCCCCGCGAGTCACGCTCTCCGGCACACCGAAACACGGTTTCGAACAGACCCGCTCAGTCCACCCGGTGGGCGATGCCCTCCTCGATGGCCAGCCTGGTCAGCTCAGGTCGCCGCCGCCGGCCGGTCTTGTCGCGGATCCGGTCCAAATAGGACCGCACCGTTCGGACGGTGATGTTCATGGCCTCGGCGATGTCCTGGTCCCGCTCCCCGGCGGCCAGCAGCGACAGGACCTGCCGCTCACGGTCGGAGAGCACCAGCTTCGGACCGCTGTGCCGCTCCCGCGAGGAATTGAGCACGAACGAGGCCAGCGTGGGCGACACGTAGCTGTTGCCGATGGCGATTTCCCTTACGGCACGCAGGATCTCGTCGCCGTCGGAATCCTTGGACAGGTAGCCGCGAGCGCCGGCGGCGATGGCGCCGAGTACCTCCGCCTGGCCGGCGTGGGCGGACACCACCAGCACCTTGTGGCCCATGCCCACGACTTCCAGCACTGCGGCCGCGTCGTGCACGCCCCGCAGCTTCAGGTCCAGCACCACCACGCTGTCCGGCCGCTGCCGGCCGGCGGCGAAGCGGCCGACCGAGTCGGCGACCACACCCAGCTCGATGTCCACGGCGTCGGCCAGCACCCGGGCCACCGCCGCACGGTAGAGCGGATGGTCCTCGATCACGCCGACGACGATCGGCTCCCCTTCGGCCCCCATCAGACCACTCCCCTCAGTTCACCGGAGCCGGCTTCGTTGCGGCGGTCCGGTCCAGCGCCGCGCCTTTCGGCAGCAGCGCGAGCAGGCTGGTGTCCACGACCGGCGCCTGGACACTGCCATAGCCCAGCGCCTTCACGGCATCGGCGTCCGTGACCGGGTACTCCCGACCGGTGTCGGTGATCAGATACAGCGCGTTCGACCGGTCCTTGACCAGAGCGCCCGAACCCGGTGGCACGTAGACGTTCTGCACACCCCGGGCATCGGTCGGAGCGACGGTGATCGGGTGCGCGTCGGCCGGCAGCGGCACATCCTTGCTGACCGTCACCTTCGAGCCATTGGCACACAACGTGATCGTCGCCGGGATGGTCGCGACGACCTGAGGCACCTTGACCGGGTAGCCACCGGCGTTCTCGTCCACAGTGGAGGCTGCCGCCCGTGGCGCGGAGTTCACGTCCGCCGTGGACACCTGGACCGTGCGGGTGCCGGTGTTCGCCGGGTTGCCGGCGACAAGCCTCGCCTCGGTCTGGGTGATGGCCTGCACGGAATCCTTGCGCACCAGGTAGAAGCCGCCGTTGTCAGCCTGAAGCACCTGACCGACCCGGGTGGCGCTGCCGCCGATGCTCGGTCCGCCAATGCCGCTGCCGTCCACCCTGATCAGGCCTAGACCCTGCCCCGCCGGCACAGTGTCCAGCCAGGCGGTGGCGACCGGCACGAACGGCATGCCGTCGTAGCCGAGGGCCGTGACCGAGGCCGCGTCGGGCAGCGCGTACCGACGGCCGGCGCTGATCAGGTAGCGGTCGCCGGAATGCGCTTGCACGAGAAGGCCTTGGCCGTTCGGCTCCGGCGTGCCGCCGCTGATCGGGCCCAGCACCACCGTCGACACCGGCTCCACGCCAACGGGATGATCCGCCGACACGCTCGTGCAGGTGGTGAACGCCGTTCCCAGCAAGCGATCCGTCGATGGCATCGAATCCGGCGCGCCCGGGATCCCGTACGCCGGGCCGCGGGACACCCCGGCCAGCGTGGCCGCCGGCACCGTGACGGTCTTGTCCCCGTTGCCGCCGGCCAGCAGCCGGGCCGAGGCGAAGTTCAGCACCGGATGCAGCAGCTTGTCCTGGCCCAGCACAAAACGTGCGCCCGTCTCCTGTTCGACGATGACCTGCCCACCCTGCCGCCAATCGGCGTCACCGGTCGGGTTGATCACACCCAGCACGCCGAACACCGCCGTGACCAGCAACGCCGCGCCCGCCCCGATCGACACGCCCAGCACCAGCCGCCGGCTCGGCGAGACCGGGTGGTTCGCGTCGGCCGCCACCAGCGCCGACACCAGCCTGCGGCGCAGGAACTGGTACGCCTGGATCTGGTCCCGCTGCGTCCACACCACGTGCCCCCAGACACTGCCCCCAAGACGGTGTTGCGAAAATCCCTTGCCCGGTAAGAAATCCCTCTGTACGGGGCGACCCGAGCATACCTATGCTGCCTGCGGTGCCCGGGACAAGTTCGTGGATTTTCGGGCAGCTTTGCCGGACACGAGGGCAGGGAGCGGCGCAGCCTCATGACATTGACAGACACCAGCACGCAGGCCGAGCCCCGGTTCAGGGCGCGGTGGCTGCGCCCGGTCACGGCCGGCCAGATCGCCGTGTGGCAGATCGCCGCGCTGGCGGTTCTGGTCACCGTGAATCCCTTCGACGTGACCGCAATCGCCGTCGCCTCGGCGGCCGTCCTGGTTGTCGCCGCCACGTCCGTCCGCCGCGGCGGCCTGTGCCTGTACCAGTGGATCGGCGTTCGCCTGGCCTATTTCCGCCGGACCAAGCCGTCCCCGTCCCAGGACCCCATCGCCGCTGTCCTGCCGGGCCTTCGGTTCGCTCGTCACGTCGACCGCGCCGGCAACCGTGTCGGTCTCGCGGCCAGCGACTCCGACCGCATCGCCGTCGTCCGGCTGCCGTCCGGCGTTCGCCCCGAGCTCGACGTTCTCGTCACGGCGCTGCGCGAGGCCCAGCAGCGCTCCGACATCCCCCTCGCCGGCGCCCAGCTCGTCGTGTGGACCGTGCCCGG
>NZ_KK037166.1:8219754-8249712 GCF_000568255.1 Kutzneria sp. 744 | reverse complement strand
TTTGGGAGTTCTGGTTCCCGGCACCGAGTTCACCTGCACCTCGCTGCTGCTACGCCGAACCCCCAGCGGCACCACCGACACCAGCGTGTCCCTCCGTGTCGGCTATCTCGCCAAGCACGCCCGCCAGCCCCTCACGCCCCTGATCCGCCGCCTGGCCGCCGACCTCTACCCCACCAACGGCCGCCACTCCCCCGCCCTCCTCCGCTCCCTACCGCTGGCCACCCCCGACTAAACCGCGAGTCCCGCTCTTGGGCAGCCATGAAACCGGTTCAGAGCACGCCGCGAACGACCTCATAGACGTTCAGAACGGCCCCGACCAGCGGCACGATGGCAATGAGGCCCAGGAACTCGGCGACGTCCATCATCCGCGACCAGTACGGGGACCGAAGGCCGCGGCGAACACGATTTGCGTGCGCCAGGCACAGAATCGCGGCCACGACCAGCACGGCGACGGCGACCAGGGCCCCGTGCTGCCAGGTCACCAGCCACGCCCCGAGCCGCCCGAGCATCGCCAAACCGGCCAGCAGCAGCACAAGCCGCTGCGCGGTGCCGGCATACGACCGTGAGCGCAGCAACCACACCACGCCCAGCACGCCGGAAAGCGCCGCCGGCCAAGGCGAATCGTCGGTCAGCAAGGCGAAAACCCCGCCGACGCCGGCCAGCGCCAGCGCGGCAAGCAGGCCGGTCAGGATCCGTTCGGCGCTGGCGGTCTGATTCAGCACGTCGGGCCCGAGGGTCGGTTCCTCCTCGGCTCGAAACGATTCGATATCCGCCGGGACGCGCGGCAACGGCAGCTTTCCCAGCCGCAGTGCCAACATCGGGGCCAGGGCAGCCAGCGCGGTCATCACGGCCGTCAACACCGCGGCGGGCCCAACGACGGGAACTCCGGACAACAGCACGATGGCGGCGGTGATCGTCCCGGCGGCGGCCGCGACGGCGAGGCCGCCGAACCACGGCAGGCGGTCCGACAACAACACCGCCGCCAGCACGCCATAGCCCGTCAAGGCGGCCAAGCCGGCAGCGAGGGCGGCAACGTCCAGGGACACGGCAAAAGGCGGCACAGCAGTCAAACCGGCCAACAGGGCAGCGCCGACGCCGGCCGCCGCGCAGGAGACGCCGGAGCCGGAGTCGCCGTAGGCCCGGGCCAGGGCACCACCGGCGAGCAGGAGGATCAGGGCGAACGAGCCGCAGGCCACGGGCGCATACCAGGTCCCGGAAAGGCCGGCGGCGAGCAGGATTGTGGCACCGAGCAGGGCGGCGACGGCGGCCAGCTGGGCGGAGCGGCGGGCAATCCGGCCGGCCCAGGCGCCGGTCTTGGTCGCGGCGACGCTGGCGATGGCATCGACCACGTCGTCGAACAACAGCGGCACGACCTGCCGCTCACGGGGGCTCAGGTGCAGGACTTCCCCGTCACGCAGGCCGATCGCGGCGACGGTGACGCCCGGCGGGAACGGCGAATCGCCGAGCCGTGACAGCACCCAGCCCGGATTGTCCGGCGAGGCCTGGCCTTCGGCCCCGGACAACCGCACCAGCTGCGGCACCAACTCGGCGAGCGTGCTCTGCACCGGCAGCGCGACATCCACACGCGCCCGGGGAGTGACAACGGTGATCCGGCGCGTCGTGGAGATCATGACGTGAACCGCTCCATCCGGCCGGCCGCCTCGATCACCGGCGCGAACCGGGCGCTGGTGGCCTCGGCCATCTTGCGCAGCCCGTCGTTCACCGCCTCCAGCACCATGTCCCCGAGGTCACGGGCGTTGTAGCGGCGCAGGGACTCGGGGTCGATGCTGATGTCGGTGAACTGCCCGCTACCCTTCAGCGACACGGTCACCTCGTTGCCGCGCGAATAACCCTTGACCTCCATGGCCTCGACGCCGCGCTGGATGCGCTGCACCTGCTCCTGCTGCACCCGCACCTGATCGAGCAGGCCCTGCACATCGACACCCGTCTCCAGGTCCATGATCCGCCTCTCACTCCTCGTCCGCGCGCAGGTGGAAACTGGCCACCACCCGCTGGAAGTCCGGCACCGCCCGCTCGGCCTGCGACGGCGTGCAGGTGCCGGCCAGCTCGACCGCCACGTGCCCTTCGTTGTCCGGCAACGGAATCGACAGGTGCACCTGGTACTGCGCGAGCCGCTGGCCACCCACGAGCAGGTCGATCACCTGCGCCACACCAGGCGCGGGTTCCTCGCCCACGTCCTGACGGCTGCGCACCACGAGCTCGTCGGCCACCTCGGACAGTCGTTCGACGGCGGCATCCGCGGCGGCTCGCAGGTCTACAGTGGACTGTGGTTCACCGACGCCGACGGTGATGTTCGGGGTGAACTCCCCTTCGGGCGTCGGCAGCACGACCACCAGCGCCGCGCCCGGAGCCCCCGATTCGGCCGGGTCGACGGGAACCCAGCCGTCCGGCACGTCCAGTCCCAGCGGCAGCTCTACCATACCGATCCGATCGCCCGCGCCGCCTGCGACGCCGTGTTGCTCACCGACTCGTACGCCTCATGACCGTAGTGCGACGCCGTCTCCCACACCTTGGGCAGGTCCACGTCGATGTTCGCGCCGAGGCTGGCGCCGACCCCGAGCGCCGCGCCGACCTTAAAGTTGACCTTCACGTGCCAGTTGTCCATTGTGGCCTGTCCGTCGAACTGGGCGCCGATGCCGGCCTCCAGCTCGCCCTTCGCGCCGACACCGATGCCCGCCACGTCGACACCGGCCGACCCGCTGAGCTTGGCTCCGGCAAAGGCATCCAGGTGTGCGGCGACGCCGTGCGAGCTGCCGTCGAGGTGCCCGCCCAACTGCCCGCCCACGTAGGCGTCGACATCGCCCTTGGCCGTGACGACGCCGTCGGTCAGCGCACCGCTCGCGCCGACATCGGCCAGCGTGCCCTGCACCTTGCCGTCGAGCCGGAACTCACCGCCGTGCACCAGCGCCGACCCGTCCCAGGTCGCTCGGGGTCCGAGGTAGGCGTGCGCCTCGTCGACGTTGTCGCCGACCTTCTTGCCCCAGCTCTCGTCACCGAGCACGCCTTCGCCCTTGAGCAGCGTGATGTCCGTGCTGTGCCAAATCTTCTGGCCGGTCGACGTGTGCTCGGGCAGCTCCGCGTCGCCAAAGGGGGTGTCGTCCTTCTTCGGCGCCCGGGTGCCGGAGACGCCGTCCTCGGTCAGCTTGTACCAGCCGGAGTTGGAGAACCAGGACGGCACCGAGCGTGGCCGCTTGCGCCCGTCCAGGATCTCGTCACCGATCCACGACAGCGAGCCCTTCTTCAGCTGCGTCAGATCGACCTTGACCTTGCCGGGACCCTCGTCTTCCTTTTTCTCCAAGGGTTCGGCGGTTTCCGGCTTCAGGCCGTACAACTGGGTCAACGCGTCGGCCAGCCGCTGCCTCAACGCCGTGGCGGACTTCACCGCCGAGTCGCCCAACTGCTGGGCCGCGTTGAGGAACGCCTGCTCCGACCCGGTCGCCGCGGTCCGCGCCTCGTCGACCAGAACCTTGGCGTATTGGAGAAACTCGGCCCGGACAGTGTCCATTGCGGACATCGTGGTCTGAATCGCGTTGGCGGTCATGGACAGCCGCTGCGACTCGGTCTTCAGCTGCTGCACGACGTCGTCGATGTCCTTGGTGAGCACGCCCGCCGCCGACGCGAACGCCCGCTGCGCGGTGCCCTGCCAGCTGGCATCGCTCTTGCCCGCGCAGCCGGTCATGTCCGAGGACACCGCCGCCAGCTTGGAGGCCTCGTCTGCCTGCCGCTGCGCTTGTTGTTGCAGCGCAACAGGATCGCCGGCGACCTGCTTCGCGCACTCGTCGAGCACGCTCACGTATCGGTTCAGAACTGAGGCGACCACCCCGGAGATGTCGGTCACGACACCGAGACCTTGCCCGTGCCCGTCACAGAGATGTGCTCGGTGACGTGCTCGCCGTTGACCGGGATGTCCACGTCCACCTGGGCGTCATGGCCGGTCGGGATCTCCACTGTCGTCGACTCGCTGCCGATCGTCGTGGTCACCTTGATCACGCCGGGGTCGGAAGCCGGAGTGGTCGTGGCGGGCGGAGCGGTCGTGGACGGAGGAGTGGTGGCGGGAGGCGTGGTGACGGTGCCGGTGGAAGGTGTGGTCCCGGCCGGCGGGTCGACCGGGATCCACGAATCGGCCGTGCTCGGGGCGGTGGTTCCCGTGCCACCGAGCGCGGGCGGCGTGTAGTTGTAGGGGTTCGGTTGCGACACAGTCGGCGTCGACGTCACCTGCTGCCCGGTCGGCGAGGCCACCGGCGGCGGCGTCACCGGCGCGGTCACCGGGTTGCTCGTCACGGTCGTGGTCGACGGGGTCGTGCCCGCGGGCGTCGACGCGGAGGCGGAATTGCTGCCACCGAACAGCTTCTCCAGCTCCTGGACGATCGAAGCCAGCGTCGTCAGCTCCGTGCCGAGCTTGGTCAGCCCCAATGTCTTGAGCAGGCCGCCGATCGCCTCGATGAAACCGCGCAGCGAAGCCGAAGTCGCGGTGGACAGGGCGACGGCCGCCGCATGCGTCCACGGGTTCGACATCAGCGCCGCCACCGTCGGGTTCACCGCCGAGACCACCGAGGTGTAGGCGGTCTGCGCGGTCTTGACCAGCGTGCCGGCCACGCCGAGCAGCTGCGCGCCCTCCTGCACCACCTTGATGATCTTCTCGAAGGACTGCAGCGAGTCGGTGATCTTCTTCAGCGCCGTCTCCGACGCCGCGCCCGACCACACCTGGGACAGCTGCTTCTCCGCCTTGGCGAAGTCGTCCATCAGCGTGACGAACTGCTTGGCCTTGTCCAGCACGTGGGCCACGTGCGCGGCGACCTGCTCGGGCTGGCCGGTGACGATGCGCGGCAGGAACGTGATCGGCCCGCCGGAGCCCGCCGTCGCGTCCATGGCGCTGGAGTTCGGGAACGTGAACACGGTGGTCTCTCCTGTCAGGCCGGCATCGGACGGTAGACGCGGACCATCGCGAGGCCGCCGAACTCCGGGGTGAGCAGGCCGTGGTTGTAGAGCTGCCCGCCGGCGCCGGCGACGCCGATGGCCGAGTTGACCACCACCACGTCGCCCGCGTGCACGCCGCCGGGAATGTCGCCGAGATTGCGGGCCACGCCCGAGTACACGCCGATCACGCCCACCTGGGCCTGGTGATCAGGGCTCGAGTCCAGCCAGTTGGCGAAACCCGTGCTGTCGTGGGCGAACTGCCCGGCCGACGAGTCGTGGCCGAGGCCGGCATGCCCCAGGTAGTCCAGCACGTTGGCCACCGAGTGCGGATCACCGGCGCCGCCCACGCTGTCGTTGAAGGCCTGCGCAGCCACCAAACCGGCGGCCGGGCTCGACCACAGGCTGGCCGTATTCGCCGTGCCCGCCGACGGGCTGCCGCCGAACCCCTGCGCCACCGCGCGATCGGCGTCGTCATAGGCGTCCGCGCTCTTCTTGATCAGATCATTGACCGCTTGGAGGCCCTTCAGCAGCGACTGCAACGCGGCGACCTGCTGCGCCTGCATCGCGACGTTCCCCGACGCCACCGCGTCGCCGATCATCGCGAATGAGGTCGGCGCCAACACCAGCGCCTCCAGGTCGAGCACGGCGTTGACGGTCTGCATGATGATGCCGCCGATATTGCCGACCGCGGACCGCATGGCCTCCGGACGCACCTCGTACTGACCGGTGTCCATCCCACTCCCTCCCTGGTCGGCGACCTTGTGAAACGGAGAGTAGAGCGGCGCGGCGCCTCATCCAGACGGCAAAAGTACCCACTGTGTTGGATTGCGCCGCCTTCGGCGTCGCGGCGAGGCCGCTCGTGACCGGTGCCTTCCCTGGCCGGATTTAACCCGCCACATCGGCTCGGGTGGATGGGTGCGTCGGGTGGCGGCGGGTGAAATCCGGCGACGGTCCAGGCACCGGCGCGGCCTCGCGCTCTCCGAGCTGCCGGTAGAAATACCCACAAGGCGGGCGCTTGTTCCCGTGCAGAATGCCGTTGTGAGTGCTACGCAGACCCGGCGGGCGCCGCTGGAGCCACCGAGCGGCGAGATCATGTTGCAGTCGCCGCCGATGCTGCCCAAGGGCTCCAACCAGGGCGCGGTGCAGCTGCTGTTCTTCCTGCCGATGATGCTCGGCATGGGAGCGATGTCGTTCGTCTACATCGGACGCAGCGGCGGCGTGATGACCTACGTCTTCGGCGCGCTGTTCGCGGTGTCCATGGGCGGCATGGTGATCATGTCGCTGGCCCGGGGCGGGGCGGCCAAGAAGGCGCAGATCAACGAGGAGCGGCGGGACTACCAGCGCTATCTCACGGGTCTGCGCGGCCAGGTGCGGGAAGTGGCGGAGCGCCAGCGGATCGCGCTGACGGCGGCCCAGCCCGAACCGGCCGACCTGTGGGCGTTCGTGGAACGGGGACGGCTGTGGGAGCGGCGGCGGATGGATCCGGCGTTCGGCCGGGTCCGCGTCGGCTCCGGCCCGCAGCGGCTGGCCACCCCGCTGCGGGCGCCGCAGACCGTGCCGCTGGAGGACCTCGATCCCGTCTCCTCCACGGCATTGCGGCACTTCATCCGCGCCTACGCCACGGTCCAGGACCTCCCGGTGGCGATCTCGCTGCGCTCGTTCGCGCGGATCACGGTGACCGGTGATCGGCGGCAGGTGCTGGACCTGACCCGGGCCATGCTGGCGCAGCTGGCGGCCTTCCACTCGCCGACCGAGCTCCGCATCGCGTTCTGCCTGCCCACGGAGCGGATCCGCGACTGGGAATGGGCGAAGTGGTTGCCGCACAACCAGGGCACCACCGGCGATCCCACCGGCCCGACCCGCCTGGTGGCCGACCGCGTCGGCGTGCTGGCCGACCTCCTCGGCGCCGACCTCGGCGAGCGGCCGCCGTTCAGCAAGGCGAATTCCCCCGAGTACCAACACATCGTGGTCGTACTGGACGGCGGACGCACCTCCGACGACAGCCGACTCGCGGCCGCCGGGGGCCGCCAAGCGGTCACGGTGATCGACGTCAGCGGCGGCATCCCGGACGAGCCGGCGCAGGACACCGACCTCCATCTGCACGTGGCCGGCGACCGGCTGGGCATGGTCGTCGGCGAGGACAGCGACCGACGGATCGCACTGCTTGGCCGTCCCGACCGCTTCGACCACGCCTCGGCCGAGGCCTTCGCGCGCCAACTGGCCCCCCTCTACCAGGGACAACCGGTGGTCGCGGCGTCGCCGATGGCCGCGAACTTCGGGCTGCCTGGGCTGCTCGGCATCGGCGATCCCCGCGACCTCGACACCGCCGTCACATGGCGTCGCCGCACGGCCCTAGAACGGCTGCGGCTGCCGATCGGCGTCGACCCCGACGGGCGGCCGGTCGACCTGGACCTCAAGGAGTCGGCCGAGGGCGGCATGGGACCGCACGGCCTGGTCATCGGCGCGACCGGCTCCGGCAAGTCGGAACTGCTGCGCACCCTGGTGATCGGCTTGGCCGCGACCCACTCGTCCGAGCAGCTGAACCTGGCGCTGATCGACTTCAAGGGCGGCGCGACCTTCGCCGGCATGACCGGCCTGCCGCACACCTGCGCCGTGATCACCAACCTGGCCGAGGACCTGTCCATGGTCGACCGGATGGGCGACGCGATCAAGGGCGAGCTGGTCCGCCGGCAGGAACTGCTGAAGGCGGCCGGAAACTACGCCTCCGTGCGTGACTACGAGCGGGCCCGGATGGACGGGGCGTCGCTGGATCCGCTGCCGTCGCTGCTGGTGATCATCGACGAGTTCTCCGAGCTGCTGTCCAGCCAGCCGGACTTCATCGACCTCTTTGTCATGATCGGACGGCTCGGCCGCAGCCTCGGCATCCACCTTCTCCTTGCCTCGCAACGGCTTGAGGAGGGTCGTCTGCGCGGGCTCGACTCGCACCTGTCGTATCGGGTCGGCCTGCGGACGTTTTCCGCCTCGGAGAGCCGTTCCGTGCTCGGCGTGGCCGACGCGCACCAGCTGCCGCCGGTGCCGGGCTCGGGTTATCTGCGCGTGGACACGGAAACGCTGATCAGGTTCAAGGCCGCGTTCGTGTCCGGCGAGCTGCCGCCGCGTGGTGTCGTCGAGGCCGGCCCGGCGCAGGGCCGTGCCGTTCTGCCGTTCACCCTGGCGCCGACGCCCATCCCCGAGATCGTGGCCGAGCCGGTGGCGACGGAACTGCCGAGCACCGGCGAGACGATCATGGGCACCATGGTGGACCGGTTGCAGGGCAAGGGACCGGCGGCCCACCAGATCTGGCTGCCGCCCCTGGGTGAGCCGCCGACGCTGGACCAGCTGATGCCGCCGCTGGGCGCGGATCCGGAGCGTGGGCTGAGCCCGGTCGGATGGGGCGGCAACGGCCGGTTGATCGTGCCGGTCGCCATCGTGGACAAGCCGTTCGAGCAGCGGCGTGACCTGCTGTGGGCCGACCTGTCCGGCTCCGCCGGCAACGCGATCGTGGTCGGGGCGCCGCAGAGCGGCAAGAGCACGTTGCTGCGCGCGCTGATCGGCGTGCTGGCGCTGACCCACACGCCGGCCGAGGCCCAGTTCTTCGTGCTGGACATGGGCGGCGGCGCGCTGCGCCCGATCTCCGGCCTGCCCCACGTCAGCGGCTACGCCACCCGCCGCGAGCCCGAGCGCCTGCGGCGGATCGTCGCCGAGGTGGCGACGCTGCTGGCCGAGCGGGAGCTGTTCTTCGGCGCCAACGCGATCGACTCCGTCAACACGTTCCGGCAGCGCCGGTCGGAGTTCACCGAGAGCGCCGACGGCCGCGAGTTCGGCGACGTCTTCCTGGTCGTGGACGGCTGGGCGACGCTGCGCGAGGAGCAGGAACAGCTGGAGCAGGCCGTGATCGGGCTGGCCGCCCGTGGCCTGGGCTTCGGCATCCACGTGATCGTCTCCGCCAACTGGTGGATGGGCGTGCGGCCCCAGCTGCGCGACGCCGCCGGCACCCGCTTCGAGCTGCGCCTCGGTGATCCCGCCGACTCCTCGATCGACCGCCGTGCCGCGCAGAACGTGCCGGCCGGTGCGCCCGGTCGCGGCCTGACCAAGGACAAGCTGCACTTCCTCACCGCACTGCCCAGAGTGGACAGCGACCAGCGGCCGGGATCGTTGGCCGCCGGCACGACCGCGTTCGTCGAGGCCGTGGCCAAGGCGTGGCACCACCCGCCCGCACCGCCGGTTCGCTTGCTGCCACGGGAAGTCCCGCTGGCCGACATCTCGGGCGGCGAGGGCAGGGCCGTGCCGCTGGGGCTCGACGAGGCGGACCTCAAGCCCGTGCACCTCGATTTCGCCGCCGAACCCCACTTCCTGGCCTTCGGCGACGTCGAGTCCGGCAAGACGAACCTGCTGCGCACCATCGCCAAGGGCATCACCTCCCGCTACACCGCCGATGAGGCCGCGATCATCGTCGTCGACTACCGGCGTGGCCTGCTCGACGCCGTGACCGGTCCACACCTGCTCGGCTACGCCGGCGCCGAGAACGCCGTCACCGGCCTGGTTTCCGAGGCCGCCGCCGCCATGCGGACCCGCCTTCCCGGGCCCGAGGTGACCGTCGAGCAGCTGCGTGAGCGCAACTGGTGGACCGGGCCCGAGCTGTTCATCCTCGTCGACGACTACGAGCTGGTGGCCAATCCCGGCCGCAACCCCTTGTCCCCCTTGATGGACTTCCTCTCCCAGGCCCGGGACGTCGGCCTGCACCTGATCATCGCCCGGGCCAGCGGCGGCGCCTCCCGCGCCTTGTTCGAGCCCTTGGTCCAGCGCGTCCGGGAACTCGGCTCGCCCGGCATCGTGCTGTCCGGTTCGAAGGAGGAGGGAATCCTCCTGGGCGACGCCAAACCCAGCGCACAGCCCCCCGGCCGGGGTCAGTTGGTCCGCCGACGTGCCCGAACGAGCCTTGTGCAGGTGGCGTGGTCGACCTCGGGGTAGCGCCTGCGGGTAATTGTGCCGTCACTCGACCTGGCAGTTGTGCCGTTTGCTCGAAGCCTCGCTGTTCCTAGCGTTAGCGGTGACCAGAAGGCAGTCGAGCGAGAGGAGGTGGCCCGTGAGCAGCCCCGGCTTCAAGGCCGACGCAGCGGCGATGACGCGAGCGGTCCAGGGTTTCGAGGAGTGCGCGGCGAACGCCAAGAAGACCATGTCGGACTTGGAGAACGACCTGGTCTCGGCGCTGAGCCACTACCAGGGCAGCCAGGCCACCGCGTTCTGGCAGCTGCACACGCAGCTCCAGGACAAGATGCGGGTTGCGAGCACCGAGCTCGACACCATGGCCAACCTGGTGAACCAGAGCTTCCACAACTACGGCAGCGGTGACAGCACGGTCGCCCAGAGCCTGACCAGCCTGTCCAACAACGTCGACGCCGGCGGGGCGGTCTTCGGCCGCCTGACCGGCGGCGCGTCGGTCTGACCCGAGGGAGCACACGATGACCGCCGACCAGATCAGCGTCGACTTCGCGGCACTCCAGGTCAGCTCGCAGACCCTGGCCGCCAAGGCGAAGGCGCTGCAGGAGTACCTCGACCAGCTGCACACGGCGCTGCAGCCGATCAAGGCCACCTGGTACGCCTCGGGCAGCTCCGCGGGCCAGGCCTCCGAGCAGGCCGAGACGCGGCTGCGCAACGCCACCAACGACATCGCCAACATCGTCGGACAGTTCGGCGGCAAGGTGCTGGAGGCGCACGACCTCCAGCTGGCGTTGGAGAACAAGAACACGCAGTACTTCGCGTGACCTCCGGCGGACTACTTTTCGAGCACGCGAGTAGCTAGAGTAAGCCGAACGTCAAGCGTTGCGGTTCTGCCCGCCGCCGTCGGCGCGCGTTCACCACAACTGACGAATCTGGGGAGCTGACCAGGGATGTGGGACCAGTCGTTCTCCGTCCACCTGGAGTCGCTGACGGACTTCGCCCGCGAGCTGCAGACCCAGCTGGACGGCATGGGCAACCCGATGGACCAGCTCACGCAGCTGGCCTCGGCGCCGGTGCTGCTCGGCGACTTCGGCGAGGCGTTCACGCTGGCGCAGCGCACGAAGGCGGCGGTCGCGGAGATGCACGGCCTGCTCGACCAGGTGCGGCAGGCGATCGAGTTCGCCGAGAACGTGACGAAGACCGTCGCCACCGGCTACGAGCGGCTGGACGACGATCTCGCCAGCGGCATGCAGGTCACGACGGGTTACGCGGACAGCCAGGGTGACTCCACATGGACATGACCCCACACACGAACTTCGGCCAGTACAGCCACGAGCAGCTCTACACGATGCTGTTCGCCAGCGACCCGGACACCGTCGGCGACGCCGCCGACATCTGGGACACGACCGGCAAGGGCTTGCACGACAAGGCCAACGACCTCCAGTCGCAGCTGTCCGGCTTCAAGGACAAGTGGCAGGGTGGCGCGGCGCAGCAGTACCAGTCGATGATCGGCGATCTCTCCGAGGGCATCCGCAAGGTCGCCGAGACCGCGTTCGCCATGCGGGACCTCACCCACGACGCCGCCGAGGCGCTGACCACCGCGCGGGCCAAGATGCCCAAGCCGGTGAACGTGCCGCAGGTGTCGCCGTCGGTGATGTCCCTTGCCACGACGCAGATCCAGGTGCAGGCCGACACGCCGCCCCAGGTCGTGGCCCAGATGCAGCAACAGCAGGCGGCCGCGATCTCCCAGGTGCGGGACCAGCAGTCGGCCGTGGCGGCGTCGAATGCCGCGCACGCCGAGGCCGTGATGGTGATGCAGGCGCTGGCCGGCGATTACACCACCGCGCAGCAGTCGATCCCGCCTTCGCCCAACGCTGAACAGGTTCCGTCCGGCACCGCGCCGACGACCACCCAGTCCGGCGGGGCGGTGAGCGCGCCGATCGTGTCGACGTCCTGGGTCAACACCGCCACCGGCACCACCACGACCTTGCCGGCCGGCGGCGTGCCCACGAGCGCTCCGCAGGGCGGATCTCCGTTGTTCGGCGGCATGTTCACCGCCGGGCTGGCGGCCGCGTCGGCGGCGGCGTTCGGGCGCTTCGGGTCGATCATGCCCAAGGTTCCCGGCTTCGCGAAGCCCAAGAACGACGAGAAGTCCACGGGCACACCGGCCGGCGCGAAGCTCGGCGACTCGTCGCTGAAGCTGCCCGGCGGCGCTGGCGGCGGTGGGTCTATAGGTGGAGGTGGCGGCGGTGTGCCCGGTGCCGTGCCGACGAGCATGGTCGCCAGCGGCGGCTCCCCGACCGCCGATCTCGCCGGCGGCGCACTGGGCGCGGCCGTCGCGGATGCCGCCGGCAGCAAGGCAATGTCGCCGATGATGCCCATGATGCCCATGAACGGGGCCGGGGCCAACGACATGGGCGGCGGACGCCGGATCCCGCCGTGGCTGGTCGAGACCGAGGACGTGTGGGGCGAATCCTCCGCCGTCGCCCCGTCCGTGATCGGCGAGGACTTCTGACCGTGCCGACCATCACCGCCCGGGAGATCGCCCAGCACGCCTACGCCGCCGGCTTCCGGGGCGACTCGCTCACCACCGCCGTGGCCGTCGCCCTGGCCGAATCCCATGGCGACACCGGGATTCACGGCGACGTCAACCTCCAGACCGGCACCTGGGGCCCGTCCGTCGGGCTGTGGCAGATCAGGTCCCTCAACCCCGGTCACGGCACCGCCACCGAGCAGGCCCTGCGCAATGCGCAGGCCAACGCCGATCCGGCGACCAATGCCCGGCACGCGTACACGATTTCCCGACAGGGCAACAACTTCCGACCTTGGTCCACGTACACGAACGGCGCCTACCGGGGTTACCTCAACCAGGCGCGGACCGCCAGCCGTCAGGTCACCAGCGGCACCTCAACCGGCGGCGCCACCCCCACCTCGTTCCGGGCCGCTCCGCGCGCCCTGGACCAGGTGGCCGCCGAACTCGCCGCACAAGCCCAGCGGCTGCGGTCCCTTCAGGGCGAGGTCGGCTCCCCCGGTCCGGCCCCGTCCGCCTTCGGCGGCCTGCCGCAGTCGCAGCAGGCCGCTGAGGTGAACACCAAGCTGGTCGAGGCCCTCGCCGCGCGCATCACCGCCCAGGCCGACCGGGCGTCCGCGCTGTCGGCGGGCGTGCGGTCCAGCTCCGCCAACTACCAGCAGGGCGACGACCAGGCCGCGCGGTCCTACCTGTCGCTCATGCCCTGACCCAGGCATGATTTCGGCCTTGACGCACACCGCCCGGCGCATGTTCGAGCGGGTCGCAGTGACTCAGGGGCTGACCTTCCAACCCCGTTCCCGGCCTCGCCGGATCGTCACGGTGATCAGCCCGGCCAAGGCCGCCAAGGCCACGCCGCCCAACGCCAATCCGCCCACCAGCGAGTTGATCGGCGGCTGCGCCGGGGCGGCGGCGGGGACCAGCGCCGGGGCCGCGGCGGTGGTCGGCGAAGTACCGGGACCTGAGGCGGTCAAAGGAAGTTGCGAGGTCACGGCGGTGTAGGCGTCGACGAGACCCCAGCCCAGTCGGGGATCCCGCCCGCCACCGGAGGCCCGGGAAGCGGTGAGGGTGAGGCGGTTGACGATCTGAGCCGGCGTGGCGGTCGGCTGATGAGACCGCAGCAGGGCCACGGTGGCGGCGACGTAGGCGGCGGCAGCGGAAGGGTCCTTGATGGGCCAGGAATGGCCGAAACCACCGGCCGACGTGCTGACGAGATCGGCGCCGGGCGCGGCGACGTCGATGTAGTCGCCGGCTTCGGTCTGGACGGCGACGCCGTTGCGGTCGGCGGCGCCGACACCGAGGACACCGGGCAAGGCGGTGGGATAGCTGACGATTCCCTGCTGGGTGCCGGCGGCGGGAGAAACGATGACCGAGCCGGCGGCGAGGGCGGCGGCCACGGCGCCGTCAAGGGCCGGACTGTCCACAGTGGTCGGTATGTCGACGAGGATTGTGCCGGCGCCGGCATGGACGGCCTGGGTGATCGCGGTGGCGAGACGGCCGGGGTCGCCGGGGTTGGTGTCGCCGGACCCGGCGGTGTAGCGAACGGGCAGCAGGTGGGCACCGGGTGCGAGGCCGACAAAAGTGGTCTGGTCATTGGGTTGGGCACCGATGATGCCGGCGGCGAAAGTGCCTCGGCCGTCGCAGTCGGCAACGCCGCCGGGGCGTGCCACGAGGTCGTCGGAGGACAGCACCTGGTCGTGCCCGAACTGCGGGTTACTGCCGTCCACCCCGGCGCCGACGATGGCCACGGTCTGTCCGGTTCCTTTGGTGAGCAACCAGATTCGCGACGGGTCGACCAGCTTCTGGGCCCACGACGGCGGATCCTGGTACACCTCGCTCGATGTGGCGCAGCCGGCGGCCTGGGCAAGCGGCACGTCCACGAACAACGCCACCACGAGCGCCACGAACAATGCGGCGGTCACCTTCACCGGGGCACCCACAACGTCACCCGAGTTCCCCGGCCGGGCTGGGAGTGCACCTGTGAGCGGCCGCCGACCTCGGCCAGCCGGGCGGCGATGGACTCGCTGATGCCGAAGCCGGCCGGCCGATCGGCGTCGCTGAACCCGCTGCCGTGATCTCGCGCTATCACGGCGATGCCGCCATCGCGCTCCTCGATCCGCAGCACGGCAACATTCGTGCCGGAGTGCTTCATGGTGTTACGCAAGGCCTCCCGCGCCGCGTCACGGACGGCCCGTCGCCGCGCCTCCGGCATGGTGCTGTCGTCGACCTCCGAGAACACCAGCTGGGCCCGCAACCCCTCACGGGCCATTTCCGTGGCCAGCAGGGTGAGATCCTCGCCGATCGTCGTCGGATGCGGCAGATCCGGCTCGCCGGCCAGCCCGCGCCGCAGTTCCATCGCCTGGGCCCGAGCGATGCCACGCAGCTCGACGGTCCGGTGATCGTCGCCGGCGACGGGCAAGGCCATGACCTCCAACGCCTGCAACACGGTGTCGTGCAGCTCCCGCCGAACCTTGGCCGCCTCGGCCTCGCGCCCACGCCGGATGCCCAGTCCCAGCGCCAGTCTCGTGCCCAGGCCGACCAGCAGCAGCGCCCCGGTCGATGTCACGATCGTGACGCCGAGCAGCAAAGTGTTGCCGACCACCGTGATCACCGGCACGGACGTCGCCGCCTGCATCGGCACGCTCAGCCCGGCCAGCAACAGTCCAAAGGGGATTCCCCACGCGACCGTCCACAACGCGACGGAGCCGACCAGATGGGTCCAGGTCAGCGCGGAGGCCGACGGGTCGAGGTAGCCCACCACGAGATTCGCCGTGACCGCGATGGCCGCGTCGGTGATCAGCAGCCCCCGCATCGACTCGTTCAGCACGCCGGGAACCCGCAGCGCCCACACGATCGTCGCCGCGTTCAACACGAACAGCACCAGGCCCACCGCGAGGCCGACGCCGGTGTGGCCGGAGGCGAGCACCGGGAACAGCATCGCCGGCAGCACGACGAAGCGGTACACCATCGGCACCAGCACCACGTACTTGCAGGCCCGCGCCATCAGGGAATCGGGCTCCGGCTGGCTTTCCGCCGAGCACATGGCCGAAATCCGCTGCCAGCCCGGCACCGGCGTCGGGTCCACCACCTGGTCGGGCACGTCCCGAGGCGTCGCCGCGATCACCGGCGCACCCCGGCGCAGCAGCTGCACGAGAAAGCTCGGCACGCGCGCCGGGTATCCGGCCAACGACATCAGGACCCCTCCGATGCGCCTCGGCTACCCCAGCACCGTACCGGGGCCGGGGCGGGCCTTCGAGGGCCTCAAGGGAAGTCGCCCTGGTGCGCGAAGGCAATCCCCTTGAGCCGATCAGAGCAGAATCTTCAGGCGCCGTTCAGGCTGCTCACCGGGTCACCGGGCCGCGGCCCGCGGCGGCGCGGTGACGACCACCCACGCCACGCCGCCGGCCAGCAGGAAAACGGCGGTCGAGACGACGGCCGTGGCCCGGCCGGCGGTGATCAGCGGACGGGCCAGCCGCCGGCCGGCCAGGATCCTGGCCACGGTCCGCCGCCCGGCCGCCGCGGCCGCGTTGTCATCGAGCTCCTGCACCCGGGCCCAACACCGGTCGGCCTCGGCGAACTCGTCGCGTTGAGCCTGCACGCGAGCCAGCAGGTCAAGCGCGGCAACGGAATCCAGGCCGGCGAGCAGCCGGGCGGCCTCCTCCAGGTCACCGTCTCGGACAGCTTCCCGCGCACGGTGCAGCGTCACATCCGTCATCGTCTCCGCACCACACCAATACTTTCGTCCACTCGGCAACACAAAGAGCACTGTGGACCCACGCTCACCCTGCCCTTGGTCCGGTCCGCCGCCGGCGGTGGGGCAACCCCGCCGCCCCCACCGCCGTCCCCCTGCGGCGGCGGCTCACTTTGTAGCGCGGCCGATCGGGGACCGTTCCCCGAAAGCGGTGCTCCCCGGCCGGGGTTGTTGGTCCGATGGTGACGTCCGCTTGTGGCCACCGCAGGCTCGCGGGACAGTACTGTCTGTCGCGATTGGGGGAGACGTGCAGACCGGAGAGAAGATCGCCGGGCGGTATCGGCTGGAGGAGCCCGTCGGTTCCGGCGGCAACGGGGTGGTCTGGCGGGCCGTCGACGAGCAGCTGGACCGGGAGGTGGCGCTGAAGCGGGCCATTCCCGGCGACCCCGGGCCGTACAGCGAGCAGCTCCAGCAGCTGCGCCGTGAGGCCCGGCTGCTGGCCCAGCTCAACCACCACCACATCGTCACCCTGTACGACGTGCTCGACGACGGTGACGACTGCTGGCTGGTCATGGAGTACGTGCCGGCGCAGAGCCTGGCCGAACGGAGTGTGCTGCCCGCCTCGGTGGCCGCCGGCCTCGGCGCGCAGATCGCCGACGCCCTGGCCGCCGTGCATGCCAAGGGCATCCTGCACCGGGACGTCAAGCCGGCCAACGTCCTGTTGATCTCCGACCACGAGGCCAAGCTCGGCGACTTCGGCATCTCCCGCGTGCTGGCCGGCGACGAGACCGTGACCGGATCTACCGTGCTGGCCGGGACTCCCGGCTACCTGGCGCCCGAGGTGGCCAACGGCAGCGATCCGACGGCCGCCTCCGACCTCTTCTCGTTGGGATCGACGCTGTACGCCGCGGTGGAGGGCACTTCCCCGGTCGGTGACACCACGGACAACGCTTTCCTACGGCTGCGGCGGGCGGCCGAGGGCCGGCTCCGCCCTTGCAGCACCGCTACCCCGCTGACCCCGGTGCTGACGCAGTTGTTGCAGGTCGATCCCCGCAAGCGCCCCACTGCGGCGGAGGCGCGCGTGCTGTTGTCACGGGCCGCGACAGCCGACCAGCCCGCCCCGCGGCCATCCCGCCGGGGACCGCTGGTGGCTGCTGCGCTGATCGTGGCGGTCGCTGTCGGTGTGGGCACGTGGGTCGCCCTTGGCTCGCGGCAGCCCCAGCAGCAGCAGCAGCCGTTCGACGGATCCGTGATCGGCGAGTCGGCCACGGCCGACCCGTGCAAGATCATCGATCCGAACGTGATGGCGCAGTACGGCGTGCCCCACCTGTCCTTCGACGACTGGGGCCTCGACCAGTGCAACGTCATCGTGAAGGTGGACAAGGACCAGCGCGAGTCCAACCTCACGATCACGCTGGCCAACACCGATCCGGCGGCGGAGGTGACCGGTCGGATCGAGAACAGGGCCACCTATCGCCTCGTCCGCGAGGATCTCGCCGACGGGTCGTGCACCCGGCGCGTCCAGTTTCCCGACCACCGCGAGATCGATCTTCGTCTCGATAGGAACACCATCACCGACGCCGACGCGTGCCGGATGGCCGACACCGCCACCGAGTCGGCCATGGCGACCATCGCCAAGGACCCGATCCCACGACGCGCCAGCCGGCCCGATCCGCTGTCGCTGCTGAACAAGAATGCGTGCGACGCCGGCAGATCGCCGCAGTTCCCGGCCAATGTGCCGAACATCGACCCCGCCGGTCCCACCCTGCCCGGCTTCGCGGGCTGGCGCTGCACCTGGGGCACCGACCGGGATCCGGTCAAGCTGTGGGTGGAGTTCGCCCGCCGCAGCACCTTCGACGAGGATATCGGCCGGCGGATCCAGGTCGGCGCCCAGCCCGCGGAGATCCTCGGGCAGACCGACAAGGACACGTGCGAGGTCAACGTGGCCGAGCAGCCGTACCAGGGCGCGTACGAGAAGCGGATGGAGACGATCGCCGCCTACGCGCAGAGCCCGGGCAAGACCCAGCAGGAGCGCTGCGACCTCGCCGTCAAGCTGGCCGACGCCGCCGCGGCCGGGTGAGCCGGGGACCGTTCCCCGCCGGACCGGCGCATGCTGGGGCCGACGGTTTGGAGGCGGACATGAGGGAGCTGGTCCCGGGCGGCGTGCTGACCGCCGACCACCACAGCCTGGCGCTCGGCGTGCCGGCCGGCGCGGTGCCGGGCACGCTGCACGTGCTGGCGCTGTCCGGCGGCATCGCGGTCGGCCCGAAGGAGGGCCGAACCGTCCTTTTCGGACGGAACCGGCCGGACGTGCACGTCTGCGTCGGCGAGAACGACCGCCGGGTCAGCCGGCACCAGGGCACCATCCTGCACAGCGCCGACCAGTGGTGGCTGCAGGCCACCGGCAAGCTGCCGCTGCGGCTGCCGCGGTCCCGGATGCTGTTCACCGAGGACGACCCGGTCCCCCTGTCCACCGGCTACACCCCGCTGTTCGTGCGCGGGTCGAGCGGCCGGGAGCACCTGATCGAGGTGCACGTCCAGGCCGCGGAGGGGCAGGGCCCCTCGACCCGGCACGGCGATGTCACCCAGCCGCCCAACGTGTGGCCGCTCACGCCGGCGGAACGGCTCGTCCTGGTCGTGCTCGGCCAGCGCTACCTGCTGCACGAGCTGTACCCGAACCCGTTGTCCTGGCGGCAGGTCGCCGAGCACCTCGGCGAGGTCGAGCCGGACCAGCAGTGGTCGGGCAAGAAGGTCGAGCACCTGGTGCAGGGCGTCCGGATCCGGCTGAGCCGGGGCGGTGTCGCCGGCCTGACCCGTGAGGAGGTCCGCGAGCCGGTCGGCAACACCTTGAACCACAACCTGATCGGCGAGCTGATGGCCACCACCACGCTGGTGCCGCCGGACCTGCGTCTGATCGGCTACGAGGGATAGGGCACGGCCGCCGCCAGTTCCCGGATGTCCTCGTCCTCGTGCGCCCGGAGTTCGGCCAGCCGTGTCGGCCACGGCTGCGCCCAATTCGTTGACGCGCCGCCGATGTGAACCAGTTGCAGGGCGAGACGGGTCGGCACGTAGCCGCCGATCCCTTGCAGTTCAGCGAGAATGACCTCCGCTGCCGCCTCGTTCCACTCTCTCGGCCGTATGAAGCTCCTGTTGGACACGCGATCCGGCCGATCGCCGATGAGCACGACGAGTTCGCGCCACCACACCGGATCGAGGCTGCGCATCGCCGTCATGGTGAGCGCGTCGACGGCGAAGCGGACCATCCCGGATTGTTGGAGTGTGTCGACGTAGCGGCGGGCCAACTCCGTCGAGCGGCTGCGGAACGCCACCGACCGGAAGGCCCGCAGCCAGTCGGTCTCGCCGGAAATCCTGGCCAGCACGGCCATTGCGGCCCTGTCGCCGGCCTCCGTGTCCGCTGCCGCCCACAGTGTGCTCACTACGGCGGCGGACAGGCCGGGCTTGCCGGCATGCTCGACCACGCGGTCGAAACCGTCCGGCGCCAGCCCCCAGAGCTTGCCGTACGCGCCGATCACGTCCTCCCGTCCGTGGGGGATCGCGTCGACCACCAGGCGGGCCAACCTCACCGATTGGTCGCGGGTCAGGCCGACCACCGGTTCACGCAGCACCGCTTGCCGGATCTCGTCATCGTGGTCCGCCAAAGCCGCCGCCACGGCCGGGGCAACTCGCGGGTCCTCGTTCAGGAACGTGACCAGCGAGGACATCGCGACCGTCCTGAGGTCACGGTGGCCGTGCTGCCACAACCTCAGCAGGCGGTCGACCGCCGTCGGCGGTCGGGTCTCGGCCAGCAGCCGGGCCTGTTCCCTTTCCCCACCAACGGATATCGCCGTCAGCTCACCGTCGACGAGATCCGCCAGCCGACGGGCCGCCAGCCGCGAGATCGGGCCTCGGCGGGCCTGCACGCAGCGCACCAGCACGTGTTCCGCGGTGATGCCACGCAGGGCTGCCAGCGCCAGCGATTGCGGCGCGCGGTCGAGGAGGTAGATCAGGACACCCTGGTCGTGCACCATCTTGGCCGCCTCGACACGCGCCGTCAGCTCGGCTGCGTCGTCCATGGCCAGCCGAGCCGCCTGCTTCTCGTAGATCAGCCGCTGCACCGGGTGCCACCGCCCGGTTTTGCTGGTCGGCCCGGGCCATCCCACCTTTAGGACGTCGTCGACCAGATCGGTGCGACGGCCGGCGATGATCGCCCAGACCTCGGGTTCGAGGCCGTGCCGGGGATCTCGGGCCACCAGTTCGACGGCCTGTCGCTCGGTCATCACGCCGATCCGCTCCTTGAGCCGGCGCAGCGCCCTTCGGTTCTTCGGCGGCTGGTCCAGGTGGCCCGACATAGCGTCAATCATCCTTTGCCACAACGCTTTCGGCACCGCATCGAGCAGCCGCCTCGGCGCAGACACCAGCTGTTCGAGCATCGCCGTCCGCGTGAAGCGCCAGTCCGTCCAGGCTCGCTCCGTACGCGCCACGGCCTCGGCAAACACCGCGCCGTCGCCATTTCTCACCGCGCAGGCAAGGAACTCGCTCCACGCCGACGCCCGGTCCCCGTTGTTCACCGCGTCCAGCAGCTGCTCCGCAACCTCCGCGAACGGCAGCGCACCGATGAACTCCTTGCGGTCACGGACGTATTCCCTGCGCTCGCCCAGCGGCAGCGTCGCTATCTCGTTCACCGTGCTGTACTGGTCGATCAGCCCGCGCCGTTGTTCCTCCGGCAGCTCGGCCAGCACCCGCGCCCGTTCGTCGAACCGGATATACGGCCACAGCTTCTTGACGTCCGATGTGGACCTCAGCGCCACCACTGCCAGCCGTGTTGTCCGGCACAAGCGTGGATTCTCAGCCAGAAACTCGCCCACCGCCTCCGGTTCTCGCACCACCAGCCGTTCCAGCAGCGTGGCCGCTTTCCCCGGCTCCGCGCGGATCGCCGCCACCATCACTTTCGGCGCCGTCTTGACCAACTGCTGCCGCACCGACAGGTCCGCACCCGTTCTCGGCAGCCATTTTTCGACCATCCCCGGCGAGCACGCCGGCAGCAGCCTCGACGCCTCCACCCGCCCGCGCCGCTCAAACACCTTGGGCAGCAACGCATCCGCCAGCGACCACCGCCCGGTCCTTTTCAGCAGCCCGTACACCAGCAGCCGATCCCCGCGCGGCGCCGTCTCAACCAGCTCCACCAGCGCCTCATCCGGCACCGGCACCCTCCGCGCCGCCGCCAGCGCCCTGCGCCTCAGCACCGGGTCCCCCAGCGCCCGCACCACCTCGGCGACATCCCGCCGCACCGTCGCATAGTGCAGCGCCAGATGCCGGTGATAGCCGTCCCCGGAGTCCAGTTCCCTGTGTACCGACCGATATTCCGCCTCGGTCAACAGCAACGCATGCTCCGCCAGCGCCCGCATCCGCGCCGCAAACGGAAGCCGATCGACCGCCGCGCTCACCGAACGAGGGTGGCGTCGTCCTTCCTGGAGATCATGCCCGCATGATGACACCGGCCGTCCCCACCCGGCAACCGCAATAGCGCCCACCCAACGGCGGTTTCTAGGAGTCGTGGCAACACCTGAGTGATCAGGGGCCGCACCCGTGGCCGAACAGCACCGCGGCCGGATCCCGGACGCCATCAGCGGGGCCTCTGCCCATGCGTTGCCAGCCTCGTCTCACCGACCAGGCCGGCGCTCGTTGACCTGGGACCAGGGCTGCCAGCACGGGCCGGTTCACCGCCGCAAACGGTATGCCAGTCCGTTTGTACGAACCGCGCTCGCCCTGGCAACGCGGCTCCAACGAGAACAGCGGTGCCCCAACGGCTCCAGCCCCCACCCAAGCCCAAGGGGGGCGTCCCCGGACCCATCCTACCAGCGGAAACGGCGGGTGATCTTGTAAGGAGGGTGGCTGTGGACAAGTCGGGGGTTGTCCACAGGCGGCCCTAACCCAGGGGCTCGGCGAAGGTGGAGCGGTGCCGCAGGGTCTGCTCGGCGATCTTCAGAGCCAGGTCGACGCGCTGGTCGAGGCTGCCGGTCAGGAGGGCCCAGGCGTGGCCGGAGTCCTGGAGGGCGGAGGTGAACCAGGCGGTCATCCGGGCCCGGACGGCGAGGTCGCCCTCGCGGAGGCCGTCGTCGAGCCACGGGACGCCGACGTGGTCGGTGAGCAGGTAGAAGTCGCCACTGCCGTCGCGAGGGCGCCAAGTGCCGATGTAGCGGCGCTCCCAGACGGCGGTGGCGAAGGCGTCGGTGTCGCAGACGAGGAGGGGAGAGCCGGAGGCGGCGGCGGTGTCCTCGCGGCGGCGCTGCTCGACGGCGATCTTGTCGAAGTCGTCCTGGTTCCAGACGAGCTGATCCAGCACGCCGCCCTCGGCCCGCCACTTCACGTAGGTGTAGTCGCGGCCGTACTCCTCGACCCACCCGGTCCGAGCCCACACGCCGCCGCGAGCACGAAAGGCCTCGGCGACCAGCCGGGACACGGTGGTCGTGCCGGTGGACTCGGCGCCGACGAACACGAGCCGGGCAGCCATGCCAGACCGGACCACGGGATCCAGGAAGTCCCACTGACCGGCAAGATCGGCCCGGATCGCGGTCGACGACACCGAGACGTTCAACCGCGCGGGATCGACCAGCACGTGCTCGGCGCCGAAACGGCGGGCCAGCTCGTCGCCGTACTTCTCGGACGTGAACACGGCATCAATCCGGACGTCGCCGAGGGCGGCGCGCATGACGGCGACCTGCGCGGCCCAGATCGGCTCGTCGGCCATGTCCACCGGAATATCGCAGCGGGTGCCGACGACCTGTACTTCGGGGTGCACTTCGCGCATCCACTGGACCCGGTCGGCCAGCGGGATCGACTCCACGCTCGCCGCCTCGACCAGCACCGTCAACCGCCGGCAGCGCGCGGCGGCGGTTCGCACGAGGTGATGGTGCCCCGCGTGCGGCGGGTAGAACTTGCCCAGCACCAGGCCGTGTTCGTACGTCATGCCGGCACCGGCAGCCGTCGCCACTGGCGCAGCCCCAGCACGCACAGCCCGAGGAACAGCACGTACACGAGGGCCGTCAGATCGAGGCGTTTCACCAGGTAGAACGGCACATATATGATATCTGCGGCGATCCAGAAGAACCAGTTCTCGATCTTCTTGGCGTTCAGCAGGAACTGGGCGGCCAGTGAGATCGCCGTGGTCAGGGCGTCCCAGAACGGCGCGGCATCGTCCACCGCGGTCAGGAGCACCGTCAGCGCGGCCGTGTCGAGCACGACGAAGGCCACGCAGCCCGCAAGCAAAGCCGGACTTGCGTGCCCCGGCTCCAGCGCCGTCCGCTGCGGGCCGCCGCGCACCCACTGCCACCAGCCGAGGAAGCCGAGCACGATGTAGATCACCTGGAGCCCGGCGTCGGCGTAGAACTGCGCCGACACGAACAGGACCAGGAAAAACGCGCTGTTGGCGACGCCGACCGGGAAGTTCGCCACATGGGCGAGCACCGTCAGCACCACGCACGCGCCGCCGGTGACGAAGCCCAGCAGCTCGGCCACCGACACCTGGTCGTCGCCGAGCACGAAGAGCACCTGGTTGAGCCAGTCGATCATGGACGTTCCCCTCCCCCGCGAGCCGGCTCACGCTACCTTCTGGCGGTGGCCCTGTTCACCTCTCCGTGCCCGGTGAACGTCCGGGAGCAGAAGTGGATCGAGGAGTCGCTGGCCTGGCTCCGCACCGCTTTCGGTGAACCACGCGCCGTGATCACGGACCTCGCCGACGACGACGTGGTCGGCCGGCTCTGCCAACTCATGGACGTCGACCCGAAGACGATCACGGTCGAGCTGTACGGCGACTCGGCCGAGGACGACCTGGCCCGCGCCGCCGGGCTCACCGTCCGATCGCGGGGCGCCGCCGGGCACTACCGGCGGGAGAACGGCCGCCCGGTGATCGCCATCGACCGCACGCTCACCTCGACCCGGCTGGTCGCCACCGTCGCGCACGAGCTCGGCCACGTCCGCCTCGACGGCCGCTACGATGGCGACGACCAGGAGCCGCTGACCGATCTACTGACCGTCCACTTCGGACTCGGCGTCTTCAGTGCCAACGCCTGTTTCGACTTCAGCCAGGACCAACGGCGCCGGCAGGTCCGCCGTCTCGGCTACCTGACCGAGCCGATGTACGGCTACGCCCTCGCATGCCACGCCCACAGTCGCGGCGAGCGCCGCCCGGCCTGGGCCGGACAGCTGGATGTGAACCCGCGGGCCTACCTGAAGCGAGGCCTGCGCCACCTGCGGCGGACGTGAACGGCCTCACGGTTCCGCTTTTCCCGAGATAGTTGTAGGCTTCTAACAATTACAGTCGTACAACTACCCGTGGGGGACCCCTTGCCGGAGCTCAGCCGTCGCCGACGGCAGCTCGTGCTGGCCATCTGCTGCATGAGCCTGTTCATCGTGGGCCTGGACAACACCATCGTGAACCTGGCCCTGCCGGCCATCCAGCGCGATCTACACGCCTCGGTCACCAGCCTCCAGTGGACCATCGACGCCTACGTGCTGGTGCTGGCCAGCCTGCTGATGCTGGCTGGCTCGACCGGCGACCGGATCGGCCGCCGCCGCACCTTCCAGACCGGCTTGACGCTGTTCGGCCTCGGCTCCCTGCTGTGCAGCGTGGCCCCGAACGCCGGCTGCCTGATCGCCTTCCGCATGGTGCAGGCGGTCGGCGGCTCCATGCTCAACCCGGTGGCCATGTCGATCATCACCAACACCTTCACCGAGCCCCGCGAGCGGGCCAGGGCGATCGGCGTCTGGGGCGGCGTCGTCGGCCTCAGCATGGCGCTCGGCCCGCTGGTCGGCGGCGCGCTGGTGGAGTCGGCCGGCTGGCAGTCGATCTTCTGGATCAACGTGCCGGTCTGCGTCGCGGCGATCATCCTGGCCGCCAGGTTCGTGCCCGAATCCCGCGCGCCGCGGGCCCGCAAGCTGGACCCGGTGGGCCAGCTGCTGGTGATCGTCCTGTTCGCCGGACTGACCTACGGCATCATCGAGGGCCCGGGCCACGGCTGGGGCTCGCCGGAGATCATCGGCTGCTTCGTGCTAGCGGCGCTAGCGGCGATCGGCCTCGCGATCTACGAGCCGCGCCGCCAGGAACCCCTGATCGACCTGCGGTTCTTCCGCAGCGTGCCGTTCTCGGGCACCACCCTGATCGCGATCAGCGGCTTCGCCGCGCTGGCCGGCTACCTGTTCCTGAACGCCCTCTACCTGCAGCAGGTCCGCGGCCTGTCGGCGATGGAGGCGGGTCTGTTCTCGCTGCCGTCGGCCGCGCTGACCGCGATCCTGGCCCCGATCACCGGGCGGGTGGTGGCCAAGCGCGGGGCACGGCTGCCGCTGGTCATCGCCGGCATCGGCTTCATCGTCAGCGGCCTGCTGCTCACCCAACTGACCGCCGACTTGCCGCTGCCGCTGCTGTTCCTGCCGTACGTGGCGTTCGGCATCGCCTTCGGCACGCTGAACGCGCCGATCACCAACACGGCCGTCTCCGGCATGCCCCGCGCGCAGGCCGGCGTGGCCGCCGCGGTGGCCTCGACCAGCCGTCAGCTCGGCGTGGCGCTGGGCGTGGCGATCATCGGATCGGTGGTCACCTCGCGCATCACCGGGCCGTTCGTCACCGGTTTCACGCCGGCCAGCCACCTCGGCTGGTGGATCATGGTCGGCTGCGGCCGTGATCGTTCTGACGATGGGTATCCTGACCACGAGCCGATGGGCTCGGCGCACCGCCGACACCGCGGCGGCGACCTTCGAGACCGACGAGCCCAGGATTCCGGTGACCATGTCATGACCACAGAGACCGCGGGCCGGGCCTGGCAGGCGATGCGGTCGCTGGTGCTGGAGCAGCACGACCGCCGCGCCGAGGTCTGCCAGGCGCTGGACATGAGCTTCATCAAGGTCAAGGCGCTGTACAAGGTGGCCCGCGGCCCGCTGACCATGCGCGAGCTGACCGACGCGCTGGCCACGGACAAGCCGTACACCACGCTGGTGGTGGACTTCCTGGAGGACCGCGGCCTGGTGGAGCGCACGCGGCATCCCGAGGACCGCCGCTGCAAGATCGTCACCATCACGGAGAAGGGCGCGGCCGAGGCGGCCAAGGCCAACGCGATCCTCAACGCGGCGCCGGAGCCGTTCCTGGCCCTGCCGGCCGACGACCTCGACGCGCTGGACCGGATCCTGGGCAAGCTGGCGGTCGACTGACTTGCTGCTGCACGGTTTGTGCGGTCCGGACGGCCGAATGGCGCTGTGGGCGGAGGACTCCGCCCGGCCTCACGAGGCCGTCGGCGACGAACACCCGTTCGCCGTGACGCCGCCCTACGGCTCGCCCGAGACCCGCACGATCACGTTGCCGTCCACGGAATCCGGACCGCTGGCCTCCACGGATCCGTCGGACGGGCAGCGACTGCGGCCGTGGCAGGTTCCCGTCGGCGTGGTGGACCCGGCCACGGTTTCGGAGCTGCCGGACGATGTCGGTGACACGGTGCGGTTTCTCGCGGACATCACCGCGTACGCCGAGGACCTGGTGTCGCGCGGCCGTGTCGTGCCGGACGAGGAATCTCGTTGGCGCGCAGTGCTGTCCGGTGTGGACTCGGCCCGATTCGTCGCGCTGGCGGGGGCGATGCCGCCGGCGTGCCGGGCGGAGTCGCTGGACACGGACGCCGGCGCGATACTGCATTCCACAGTGGACCGGATCGTCGATTTCACGGTGCGGCAACGGCTTGCCGGCGTACGACTGAGCCGTGGACGGTCCGAGCTGGACCGCTGGCTCGCGGCGCTCACCGGCGAGCCCCAGTCCTTCCCCTCGCTGGAAAAGCCCCTGGAGTCGTGGCGGGCCAGCGCGGCCTCGGACAGTCCCGTGCGCACCTGTTTCCGGCTCAGCTCGCCGGACCTGGAGGACGACGACTTCTGGCTGCTGGAAGTGTTGTTGCAGTCGGTGGACGACCCGAGCGTGCTGGTGCCGGCCAAGCAGATCTGGCACGGCAACGACGATGTGCTGTACCGGTGGATCGACGATCCCCAGGCGCAACTGCTGGCGGACCTCGGCCGGGCCAGCCGGCTGCACCGGGGCCTGGAGAAGTTGCTGCGGGAGGCGCGGCCGGCCGAGCTGCGTACGGATGTCGATGGCGCCCATGCCTTCCTGCTCGACGCGGCACTGCTGACGCAGGCCGGCTTCGCCGTGCTGCTGCCGGCGAAGTGGGGACATCTCGGCCTGCGGCTGTCGGCCCGCAGCTCGCAGCCGGTCGCGGCGGTCGGCCGCGAGCGGGGCATGGGCCTCGATCTGCTCGTCGACTACAAGTGGCAGCTCGCACTGGGCGGCGAGCCCCTCACCGAGGCGGAGATGGCCACGCTCGCCGCCGCCAAGGTGCCGTTGGTGCGGCTGCGCGGCCGGTGGCTCCACCTGGACCGCAAACGTTTGGCAGCCGGTCTCGACTACCTCGGCCGATCCGGTCGGGGCACCATGACGGCCGGCGAGGTGCTGTGGGCGGAGCAAGCCGATCTGCCGCTGCCCGTGACCGATGTGCACGCTGAGGGCTGGCTCGGCTCGCTGCTGTCCGAGCATTCCGACAAGCGGCTCGAACCGATCGACACCCCGGCCGGTTTCACCGCGACGCTCCGGCCGTACCAGCAGCGCGGGTTGGCCTGGCTGAGCCTGATGGACCGGGTCGGCCTGGGCGCGTGTCTGGCCGACGACATGGGGCTGGGCAAGACCGTGCAACTGTTGGCGCTGGCCGTGTCGACCGCCGGCCGTGGGCCGACGCTGGTCGTGTGCCCCATGTCCGTCGTCGGCAACTGGCAGCGGGAGGCCGAACGGTTCGCGCCGACGTTGTCCGTGCACATCCACCACGGCGACGACCGCCTCGACGCCGCGCAGCTTTCCCGGCACGACCTCGTGATCACCACCTACGGCGTGGTCGCCCGGGACGTCGCCACCCTGTCCGATGTGGACTGGGACCGGCTCGTGCTCGACGAGGCCCAGTACGTCAAGAACAGCTCTTCCGTGCAGGCCAAGGCCGTTCGCGCGCTGCCGGCGCGGCACCGGGTCGCGCTCACCGGCACTCCAGTCGAGAACCGGCTGGCCGAACTCTGGTCCGTCATGGACTTCCTCAATCCCGGTCTGCTGCGCACCGAGCACACCTTCCGGGCCCGGTTCGCCGTGCCCGTCGAACGTTTCGGCGACCAGGAGGCGGCCGGCCGGCTGCGCCGCATCACCGGGCCGTTCCTGTTGCGGCGCTTGAAGACCGACCGCACCGTGATCGACGACCTGCCGGAGAAGTTCGAGGTGCGCCAGCTGTGCAACCTCACCGCCGAGCAGGCCACCCTGTACAAGGCGGTCGTCGACGACATGCTGGCGCGCATCGGCGAAAGCCGTGGCATCAAACGCAAGGGCCTCGTGCTGGCCGCCATGACCAAGCTCAAGCAGGTGTGCAACCACCCCGCCCAGCTGCTGGGCGACGGCTCCCCGGTCGACGGTCGCTCCGGCAAGGTCGCGCGGCTTGAGGAGATCGTCGAGCAGGTTCTCGCCGACGGCGACAAGGTGCTGTGCTTCACCCAGTTCGTCGCGTTCGGACGGATGCTCGTCGGGCATCTGTCGGGGCGCTTCGGCATCGAGGTCCCGTTCCTGCACGGCGGCACCCCGCAGCGTGCCCGCGACGAGCTCGTCGCCCGTTTTCAGTCCGCCGACGGGCCTTCCGTGCTGTTGGTGTCGCTCAAGGCCGGCGGCACCGGGCTGAATCTCACCGCTGCCAACCATGTCGTGCACCTCGACCGCTGGTGGAATCCCGCCGTCGAGGACCAGGCCACCGACCGCGCCTTCCGCATCGGCCAGCGGCGGGACGTCCAGGTGCGCAAGTTCGTCTGCGTCGGCACGCTGGAGGAGCGGATCGACCGTCTCATCGCCGAGAAGCGGGCCCTCGCCCAGCTTGTCGTCGGGGCCGGCGAGAGTTGGCTCACCGAGATGTCCACCAGCGAGCTCCGGGAGCTCATCACTCTCGCCCCGGAGGCCGTCGGTGAGTAACGGCCTCGGCGCGCAGTTCATCGCCGTCCTCGAATCCCTGGGCATGGCCTCCCGCCTGCGCCAGGGCCGCCTCGCCGCCCGCGCCGGCCAGGTCCTGAGCATGTCCTTGTCCACCAGCGTTGTCGTCGCCCAGGTTCAGGACGGCGCGCGAACCCATCGGTGCCGCATCGGCATCAAGGCCTTCACCAAGCCCGAGTGGGTCTCCGTCGAGAAGGCCCTGTCGGGCCAGGCCCTGTTCACGGCCCGCCTGCTGGCCGGCGAGGTCCCGTACGAGATGTTCGCCGACCTCGGGCTCCGGCTCTTCCCCGACGACATGCGTGAGCTGGCCATGGACTGCACGTGCGACACGTGGGACATGCCCTGCTCCCACCTCGCCGCCGTGTGCCACCTCTTGGCCGACCTGTTCGACCAGGATCCCTTCCAGGCCCTCGCCTGGCGGGGCCGCGGCCGTGACGAGCTCTTGTCCCGCTTGGGAGAACTCCGTCGCACCACAAGGGAAACCCCGCCCATCAAGGGCTTCTGGCATTCGCAGCAGCCCGTCACGGTCGCGGCGCCCGAACACGTCGAGCGGCTCGACGCCGTGCTGGACGAGCTCGCTCCCCTGCCGCTGGAAGTGCGCGGCGAGCGAGTGGCCGACCTACTGCGCCCGGCCTACCGCCGGCTCAGGACACCACGCGGTCCAGCACAGTCCTGAACACGTCTCGGTCCACAGTGGACGGATCAGCGGCGAACCACTGGCCCAGCTCCGCGATGAAGCGCTGGGGGCTCATAGGGCGGGGCCAGGGCGTCGTCGGGGTCGCCGGGTCGAGATCTCCCCGGCCGGCTGGGGTAGATCAGCACGGCGCC
>NZ_KK037166.1:8216072-8219654 GCF_000568255.1 Kutzneria sp. 744 | reverse complement strand
ATGGAGAGCAACAGGATCAGGCTCGCGAGGGCCACCGCGACGGGGGCGTGACCGGGACCGACCTGGGGCACGTAGCGGATTCGCTCGGCGGCGTCGACCAGCGCCCACAGGGGATGCCCGGGGGTCGATTCCGCGGCAGCTTCGGCACGTAGTCGGGGTCGTCGCCGAAGTCCCGCCGCGGCGCGGGTCTTCTGGTGCGCGGGGCGGCGGCGGGCGGCGCGGGCTCGGGGACGTCGCCGAGGTCGTAGCGGGCCCGCCGAGTGGGGTCGTCAGCGTTTCGTATGCGACCTGGAGCAGCCGGAACGTGCCGGCGGTACCGCCGGCGTCCGGGTGCATCACCTTGGCCAGCGCACGGTAGGCCGACTTCACCTCGGCGGCCGATGCGCCGCGCGGGACCCCGAGCAGTTCGTAGTAGTCGACCTCGGCCACGGCGCACACCCTAGTGCAGCCCCAAAAATGTTGATCATGCAGGTTTCAGCCCAGGTTCAGCCTGGTGCCACACAGTGGTGTCATGACACCCAGAACCAGGACGGCACTGATCACCGGCGCCGCGGTGGTGGCCCTGGTGGCGGGCGGCGGCGTGGCCTACGCCGTCAGCAGCGCACCAACCTCCACCTCCACGCCCGCCGCCTCGCCGGCGACGCCGGCGAAGGCCAAGCACCACAAGCAACTGCTCGGCCACGTCGCACACGGCGAGGTCACGTTGGACGGCAAGGACCACCGGGTCGTCGACGTGCAGCGCGGCGAGGTGCAGTCGGTCAGCTCGACCTCGATCGCCGTGAAGAGCGACGACGGCTTCACCGCCACCTACACCGTCAACAACGACACCAAGGTCCGCAAGGGCGGCAAGCAGTCCGCCATCGGCGACGTGCACACGGGCGACAAGGTCGGCGTGGTCGCCACCAAGGCCAACGGCACGGCCACGGTGACACGCATCGCCGAGAAGTAGCCGTCGAGGAGTCCTGGCGACCCCGGACCTCAGCCCTGGGTCGCCAGGACTTCGTCGCAGAACTCCAGGCAGCGGTCGCAGATTCGCACGCCCGCCTCCTCGGCCAGCCAGCCGTCCTCGGCGGCCGGCCGGTCGCAGAACGAGCAGTCCGAGGCGCTGGAGGTCAGCGGCGGCTGGGCCCGGAAGCGCCGCACGCAGCCGTCGCAGACGAAAACGCCCGGACCGGCGATGAGCCGCTCGACCTCCTCGGCGCTGGAGCCGCAGAAGGAGCAGTCGCCGACCTTGAGCCGCGGCTTCCAGCCCTCGGTGCCGCCGGCTTCCTCGATCATCTGGTGCACCCGCTGGTGGCTGATGTCCAGCGCGTCGGCGATCTCACGCAGCGAGGCCCCGGCCAGGTGCAGCCGACGCACCGCGTGGTGGTAGTCGGCCTTGGCAAGTTCGGTACGATCCTGCGCCTCGGCCCACGCGTCGGCGGCGGCGCGAGTGTCCCGCAGCAGGTCTCGGTCAACCGGCATCTGTCTACCGTACCTAGACACATCGCATTCGTCTAGCATCACTGGACATGTGGGGGAAGTTGGCGGCGGGCTGGAGCGCGCTGTTCGCGGCACTGCACATCTACTGGGCGGTCGGGGGCAACATCGGTTTGGCGTCCTCGGCCGGCGCCGATCTGGCAGCGCGGCGGCCGACCTGGTTCGTCCTGTTCGGACTGTGGGGCGTGGCCGCGCTGTTGATCGCCGGCGCGGCATTCTGCCTGCTCAAGCACCCGTGGCAGCGGGTCGGCCAGTTCGCCGGCGCCGCCCTCGTGGCGCGCGGCGTCCTGATCGAATTCGTGCTGCTGGTCGGGATCGCCGACGTCAGCGCGGAAGAACGGCTCTGGAGCCTGGTGCTGTGGAACCCGTGGTTCGCGCTGGGCGGCGTGCTGTGGCTGGCCGCGTTCAACCAATCCCCTCGACGGCGTCGGCGAGCGCGAGCAGCCGGCGGGCGTCGTCGACGTGCAGGTTCTCGATCATCCGACCGTCAACGGTGACCACGCCGTCGCCCCTTTTCACGGCCTCCTCGAACGCGGCGATGATCCGGCGGGAGCGGTCGACCTCCTCCTCGGACGGCGCGAACGCCCGGTTGCACGGCTCCAGCTGGCTCGGGTGGATCAGCGTCTTGCCGTCGAAGCCGAACTCGCGGCCCTGCCGGCACTCGGCGGTGAAACCGTCGAGATCCCGCACGTCGTTGTAGACGCCGTCGAGGATCTGCTTGCCGTACGCCCGCGCGGCGAGCAGACACAGCGACAGGCCGGTCAGCAGCGGCGCGCGGCCGGGAACGTGCTGCGCCTGCAGCTCCTTGGCCAGGTCGTTGGTGCCCATGACCAGCACCGTCAGCCGGGCGCTGGCGGCGGCGATCTCCTTGGCGTGCAGGATCGCGACCGGCGACTCCACCATGGCCCAGATCTTCGTCCGGTCCGGGGCGCCGGCCTGCTCCAGGACGCGTTCGACGGAGTGCACGTCGGCGGCGGAGTTGACCTTCGGCACCACGACGGCGTCCGGCCCCACCTTGGCGGCGGCCCGCACATCGTCCTCGTGCCACGGCGTGTCGCAGGCGTTCACCCGGATCGTCAGCTCGCGGCGGCCGTACTCGCCGGAGGCGACGGCGGCGCAGACCCGTTCGCGGGCCGCGACCTTGGCGTCGGGGGCGACGGCGTCCTCCAGATCGAGGATCAGCGCGTCGGCCGGCAGCGTCTTGGCCTTCTCCAGGGCACGCTCGTTGGCGCCCGGCATGTAGAGCGCCGACCGGCGCGGTCGCAGGTCAGTCATCTGATGCCTCCGCATACGCTTTGGCCAGTTCGGGATCACGCGCCGCCAGCGCGTCGGCCAGTTCGGCGACGACGCGGCACTGCTTGACGGTGGCGTCGTCCTGCATCTTGCCGTCGATCATCACGGCGCCGGTGCCGTCGCCCATCGCGGCGATGACCTTGCGGGCCCACGACACCTCGTCCGGCGACGGCGAGAACACCCGGCGGGCGATCTCGATCTGCACGGGATGCAGGCTCCACGCCCCGACGCAGCCGAGCAGGAAGGCGTTGCGGAACTGGTCCTCGCAGGCGACGACATCGCGGATATCGCCGAACGGCCCGTAGAACGGCAGAATGCCGTGCGCCGCACAGGCGTCGACCATGCGCGCGACGGTGTAGTGCCAGAGGTCCTGCTGGAAGGTCTGCCGGCCGGCGGTCAGGTCATCGCCGGTCGGGTCGGTGCGCACCAGATAGCCGGGGTGGCCGCCACCGACGCGGGTCGTTTTCATCCGACGGCTCGCCGCCAGATCGGCCGGGCCGAGCGACAGGCCCTGCATGCGGGGACTCGCGCCGGCGATCTCCTCGACGTTGGCCACGCCACGGGCCGTCTCCAGGATGGCGTGCACCAGGATCGGCCTGGTCAGGCTGGCCTTGGCCTCCAACTGGCCAGCAGCCGGTCGACGTAGTGGATGTCCTCGGCGCCCTCCACCTTCGGCACCATGATCACGTCCAGCTTGTCGCCGACCGCCGTGACCAGCGTGATCAGGTCGTCGAGACCCCACGGTGAGTCGAGGCTGTTGACCCGGGTCCACAGCTGGGTGTCGCCGAAGTCGGTGGCCCGGGCAATGGC
>NZ_KK037166.1:8176226-8215972 GCF_000568255.1 Kutzneria sp. 744 | reverse complement strand
GAGGGCGGCCAGCGCCAGGTCGACGTTGGGAAAGCTGTCGGCGGCGATGATCACCGCGTCGACGGTGGCCATCACGTCGGCGGCGTCCGGATGCCCACGCAGCAGGCCGAGCAACACGTCGGCGCGGGGGTCGTGGGCCTGGTAGATGCGGTGGCCGAAGCCGGGCAGTCCGCCGGCGCGCTGCCGTTCGGCGATCGCGCGCAGCGGGTTGTCCATCGCGTCGCTCAGGAACCGGTAGGCCAGAGTGCTCTGCACGCCGTGATACCGGCCGTCGACCGCGCCGAGTCCGGCGGAGACGACGGCATACGGGTGGGCTCGGGCGCTGGCGGCGACGCGGGCGGCGACCGTGGAGACGGCGAGGTCGTGGTCGGCCAGCAGCACCAGGGCGATGTTGAGCAGGCCGATGTCGACGGGGCGGCCGCCGAGCTTGCCGGCGAGTCGTTGCGTGATCAGCCGGGCGTCGTCGGCCTCACCGCCGGGCATGGCGTCGACCAGCACACCGATGAGCTTCTGCCCGACGCGCACGACGGCCGGCGTCGACAGGTCGAAGCGGAGCGGATCGACGGCGCCGAGAACCGCGACCGCGACCTTCATCGCGTCGACGGTCCCGGTCTCCGGCGGCAGACCGGCCCGAGCAGTGCGCACGATGTCGACCAGTGAGTCGTAACGGGGGAACTGGCGCGTCTTCTCGAGTTCGCCGGTCCAGAGCAGTCCGGCGACGGCCTCGAAGCTGACGGTCAGCGCGAGTTCGCCGACGTTGTGGCCGCGGTAGTAGAGCAGGTCGTCGTCGAGGAGGGTGAGTTCGGTGCGGATCCGCTCGACGGCGCCCGAGGCCTGTCGGGAGTCGCGGCCCTGGGCGACAAACTCGTCGACCTCGTCCTGCCGGAAGAAGCTGCCGCGCCGGCCGGGCAGCCGGTGGCTGCGCAGCATGCCGCGGCTGGCGTAGGCGTAGACGGTCGTGTCCTTCACGCCCAGTCGGCGCGCGACCTCGGCGGTGGTCAGGTAACGCTCGTCACTCGGGTTCGCCACGACCTGCGACTCCTCGGCTCATCTTGACTGTATCAACATTGACAATAGTGGATTGTCAAATCAACAGTGGACCAGTCGAGATGGAGGTTGTCATGGATGTACCAGCTGGTCTACGTGACGTCGTGGTCACCACCACCGAGCTCGGTGACGTGCGCGGCGCCGAGGGCTTCTACCACTACCGCGGCTACCCCGCGATCGACCTGGCCCGGACCCGCACGCTGGAGGACGTCTGGTTCCTGTTCGTCGAGGGCCGGCTGCCCGACGCCGTCGAGCGGCTCGAATTCGCCGAGCAGGTCGCCGCGCTGCGCCCGTTGCCCGACGAGGTGCGCGAGGTGCTGCCGGCCATCGCGCGCGCAGGCGAGAAGTTCAGCCCACTGGCCGGTTTGCGCACGGCGTTGTCGCTGATCGGCGCCGCCCGTGATCTGCCGCCGGTGTGGGATGCGACGCCCGCCCGCCGTCGCGCCGACGCACTGCTGGTCAGCGCCGTCACTCCGACGATCCTCGCCACGCTCTACCGCCTGCGCGCCGGACTTCCGCCTCTGGAACCTCGCGCGGACTTGTCGGCCGCGGCGAACTGGCTCTATCTCGTCACCGGCGAGATTCCCGACGAGAACCAGGTCTCCGCCGTCCAGAGCTATCTCGTCTCCACCGTCGACCACGGCTTCAACGCGTCCACCTTCACCGCCCGGGTCGTCGCCTCCACCGGTTCGGACGTCGTCTCCGCGGTTTCGGCCGCAATCGGGGCGTTCGTCGGACCACTGCACGGCGGTGCGCCGGACCGCGCGCTGGACAGCCTCGACGAGATCGGCGCACCCGACAAGATCGACGCCTGGGCCCGCGGCAAGGTCGCCGCCGACGACCGGATCATGGGCTTCGGCCACGCCGTCTACCGCACCGAGGACCCGCGGGCCCGGATGCTCCGGGACATCGCCCTCGACCTCGCGGCCAGGGGCTTCGCACCGGACCTGGCCGAGTTCGCCGTCACCGTCGAGCGGCGCATCGTCGAGATCCTCGCCGAGCTCAAGCCCGGCCGGCAGCTGTACGCCAACGTCGAGTTCTACGCCGGTGTCGTGATGGAGCAGTGCGGCATCCCGCGCTCCATGTTCACGCCGACCTTCGCCGCCAGCCGGGTCATCGGCTGGTCCGCGAACGTCCTGGAGCAGGCCGGGGGCGGCAAGGTCATCCGCCCCGCCGCCCGCTACGTCGGCCCGCCCGCACCCCAGCCGGTCCCGGCCGCCTGATCCTCAAACGGCGCGGGCCGGTCATCGGGCGCGCTGGGTGAGCACCACGCAGGCGAGCACGACGCCGGCGACCACCACGGTGACGACGTCTACGTGTTCGCGGAGCAGGAGCGCGGACCACGCGAGGGTCAGCACGGGCTGCACGGCCTGGATCTGGCCGATGCGGGCGACGCCGCCGCGGGCCAGGCCGGCGTACCAGGCGAAGAAGCCGAGGAACTGGGAAATCAGGGCCACATAGGCGAACCCGGTCCAGGCCAGAGCCGAGGCGGCGGCGAGCTCGTGGGCGCTGACGAGGGCGACCGGGATGGTCACCGGCAAGGAGAGGACGAGGGCCCAGCAGATCGTCCGCGCGCCGCCGAGGTCGCGGGCGAGGGCCCCGCCCTCGGCGTAGCCCAGGGCGCACACCACGACGGCGGCGAGGAACCACAGGTCGGCGGCCTGGAAGCCGCCGGCCATCCCGCCGGAGACGGCGACGAAGGCCAGCACCGCGAAGAAGCCAGCACCGGCGGCCAGCCAGAACTTCGGCGATGGCCGCTCGCCGCCCCGCACCACGGCGAATACGGCGGTGACGGCCGGCAGCAGAGCGATGACCACCGCGCCGTGAGCGGCAGTGGCCTGGGTCAGCGCGATGGAGGTGAACAGCGGAAAGCCGACCACCACGCCGCACGCCACCACGACGAGCCGTCGGAGCTGCGCGCCGGTCGGCCACACAGCAACCGCCGACCGCGGACGGGATAACGCCAAGTAGCCGATGGCGAGCACACCGGCGACGGCGGCACGGCCGAAGGCGACGAACCAGGGGTCGAGGTAGGCGACGGTGAACCTGGTGATCGGCAGCGTGAAGCTGAAGGCCAGGACGCCGAGGGCACCGAGCGCGATGCCGGACGTTACTCGGATGGAGGCAGTAACGTTATCCTCTACTTTCATGAATGAGGATAACGCGGAGCAGGGTGTTATCCGACTGCTTCGTGCCGCGGCCCACACGGTGGGACCGGGCGGGAGGCTGCCGTCGGTGCGGACGATCATGGCGGAGCTGCGGGTGTCGCCGGTGACGGTGCAGCACGCGATGCGCCGGCTGACGGCCGAGGGCGTTATCGAGGTCCGGGCCAGCAAGGGGGCCTTCGCGGCGACGAGGCGGCCGACGAGCGAGGTGCCGGACCTGGAGTGGCAGTCGGTGGCGCTGGGGGCGAAGCCGCCGGGCGACGAGTCGCTCCGGGATCTGCTGACGGTGCCGGGGCCGGAGATGGTGCCGATGTCGGGCGGTTACCTGGACCCCGAGCTGCAGTCGGTGGCGGCCCTCGGGGCGGCGCTGGGCCGGGCGGCGCGGAGGCCGGAGGCCTGGGCGCGAGGGCCGGTGGAGGGACGGGAGGAGCTCCGGGCCTGGTTCGCGAGGCAGGCCGGCGGGGCGTTCCGCGCGGGCGACATGGTGGTGTGCCCGGGCGGACAGGCGGCGCTGTCAACGGCGTTCCGGGCATTGACGGAGCCGGGTGACCCGGTGCTGGTAGAGGCCCCCACCTACTTGGGCGCGATCGCCACGGCGCGAAGCGCAGGTCTGCGGGTGGTGCCGGTGCCGGCCGACGCCGATGGGGTACGGCCGGATCTGCTGAACGCGGCGTTCGCCAGGACCGGCGCCAAGGTCTTCTACTGTCAGCCGCTGTACGCGAATCCGCACGGGGCGGTGCTGTCACGCGAGCGGCGGCCGGAAGTTCTAGCGGTGCTAGCGAAGCATGGGGCGTTCCTCATCGAGGACGACTTCGCCCGTGACCTGGTCATCGACGGCACGCCGCCACCGCCGTTGGCGGCCGACGACATCCACGGCCACGTCATCTACCTGCGCTCGCTGACGAAATCGGCGGCGCCGGGGCTGCGGGTGGCGGCCATCGGGGCCAGGGGCGCGGCCGGGGCCCGGCTGCGCTCGGCTCGGGTCATGGACGACTTCTTCGTCGCCGGACCGCTTCAGCTAGCGGCGCTAGAAATTTCTGTCATCGCCAGCATGGCAGCGTCACCTCACCTCGCTGCGGCCGGCGCTGAAGGCCCGCCGAGACGCGCTGCTCACGGCGTTGGCGGCCAAACTCCCCCAACTCCGGCCCGTCACGATCCCGTCGGGCGGCATGCAGGTGTGGGTCCGCCTGCCGGACGGCGTCGACGACGTCGAACTGACGGCAGCCGCCGCGGCCCACGGCGTGGTCGTCTCCGCCGGCCGGCCCTGGTACGCGGCCGACCCGCCGGCCCCGCACCTGCGCCTGACGTTCGCCGGCGAGCCGCCCGAGGTGTTGATCGACGGCGTGCGCCGGCTGGCCGACGCGGTCGCGGCCGTGGGGATACCTCCCGGATAGTCAATCTCCGTCCGACATTTCCGGTTGTGATCCCCGCTCACCGGTGAACCGGCGCACCGAGACGACACGTACTCATCACCGGGAACGAGCAGGGAGGACCCGGCGATGACAGCCACGGACGGATTTGCGGTCGTGCGGACGGGCGGCGCATTCAAACTCGTCGCCCAACGCGATTTTCCGACCGGGAGCCGGCTTTTCGCGGTGGACGGCCAGATCACCGAGCAGCCGACCCGCTATTCGGTCCAGGTGGGCTCGGGAATCCACCTCGATCTGCCCGGCGGCCACGCGCCGGAGGAGATGATGGACCGCTTCTTCTGGCGCTTCACCAACCACAGCTGCGCGCCGAACGCCCAGCTGCGCGGGCGGGACTTCTTCGCGCTGCGGCCGATCGAGCCGTGGCAGGAGATCACGTTCCACTACGAGAGCACCGAGTTCGAGATGGCCGAGCCGTTCGACTGCCACTGCGGCGCAAGCGCTTGCCGCGGGCGGATCCAGGGCTTCCGGTTCCGCACCGCGGACGAGCGCGAGCTGCTGCGCCCGATGCTGGCCGACCATCTGCTCGCCATGCTCAATGTCGTCCACCGCTGAGCCGCGCGGCCTGCACGAGTTCTTCGCGCAGGCCGTTGTGCGCTGGCCGGACGCCGTCGCGGTGGACGTGCCGCCGGCGGCGAGCCGGCCCGGCCGCGAGATGCTGACCTACGCCGAGCTCAAGCACGAGTCGGAGCTGCTGGCCGGCGTGGTGAACCTCGCGGTCGGGCGGGGCGCGGTGGCCGCGATCATGCTGGGTCGCACCACGCCGCGCCTGTATGTGGCGCAGCTAGCGGTGCTAACGGCAGCCGCGGCCTACGTGTGCGTCGATCCGGCGTTCCCGGACGACCAGGTCACGCACATCCTCAGCGATTCCCGGGCGCGGGCGCTGCTGACCGACGCCGCCGGCGCGGAGCGGGCGGCCGGCATCGGCTATCCCGGCCCGATCATCCGCGTCGACCTGCCGCTGACCACGCCGGCGCTGCCGCTGCCCAAGCCGCCCGGTCCGGACGACGTCGCGTACATCATCTACACCTCCGGCAGCACCGGCCGGCCCAAGGGCGTGATGATCCCGCACCGGGGCGCCGCGAACCTGGTCGGCGGCGATGTGCTGGAGTTCGACCTCGGCCCCGGAGACCGGGTGGCACAAGGGTCTTCGCCGGCCTACGACTCCTCGGTCGAGGAGATCTGGATGGCGCTGGCCACGGGTGCCACCGTGGTGTCGATGGACGACGAGACCGCGCGGCTGGGCCCGGATCTGGTGCCCTGGCTGCGCAATGAGCGCATCACGGTGCTCTGCCCGCCACCGACCCTGTTACGTGCCACCGGTTGCGAAGATCCGCGCACGGAACTGCTGCACCTGCGGCTGTTGTACGTCGGCGGCGAGGCCCTGCCCGACGACGTCGCCGAGCGGTGGTCGCGCGGCCGCCGCATGGTCAACGGCTACGGCCCGACGGAGTGCACGGTCACGTGCATGCGCCAGGACATCGTGCCCGGCGAGCCGGTGGCCATCGGCCAACCCGTGCCGGGCATGCGGGCCTACGCCCTCGACGACAAGCTGGAACCCGTTGTCCAGGGCGAGAAGGGCGAGCTGTGCATGGGCGGGGCCGGGCTGGCCCTGGGCTATCTGAACCAGCCTGAGCTGACCAAGGAGAAGTTCGTCGACCATCCGGAACTCGGCCGGATCTACCGCACGGGCGACCTCGTGCACGCCGAACCGGACGGAACCTTCTTCTATCACGGGAGAATCGACTCGCAGGTGAAGCTGCGGGGCTACCGGATCGAACTGGAGGCGATCGAGGCCGTTCTCGCCCGCTGCCCGGGAATCCGCGAGGCGGCCTGCCGCGTGCAGGGCGAGGGCGCCACGGAAATGCTTGCCGCGCACGTGGTCCCGGACGACAACGGCAAACCGCCGCATGTCGACGTGCTCAAGGCCGAGCTGCGCAAGGCCCTTCCGACCTACATGATGCCGGGCGCCTTCGGCATCATTGACGAACTGCCCAGAACCGCCGGCGGAAAGCTCCGTCGCACCGAACTTCCCGTCCTCACGGCACATCACAGCAGAAAGCACGCCATACCGAACCGCCCGACGGATCCGAACGCGTTGTTCATCGCCGAATCCGTGCAGGCCGTGCTGCAACTCCCCGAGCTTCCCCGCCCGGCTGACGACTTCTTCACCGACCTCGGCGGCAGTTCGCTCAACGGCGCCATGCTGATCACCAAGCTGCGCACGAACCCGGCCACCGCCTCGATCACCGTCCGCGACCTGTACGAGACCCGCACGATCGGCAAACTCACCGAACGGGCCGTGCCGGACATCGAAACTCAAGGAAGCCAACGAGAACGGCACACCGTCGACGTCATCGGCGCGACCGTGGTGCAGGCGCTGTGGCTGGCGATGGAGCTCGTCCTCGGCTCGATCGCGGCGTACGCCGGCGTGTTCCTGGTGCTGCCCTGGCTGTCCGACCACATCGGCCTGAACGGGCTGATCTTCCTCACGCCGGTGATCCTCGGCGTCCTGCGGCTGGCGGTCACGCCGCTGTCCATCGAGATCGCCGTGCGGGCCAAGCGGTTGCTGATCGGGCAGTACAAGGCGGTGCGCACGCCGGTGTGGAGCCCGTTCCACGTCCGGATCTGGATCGTCCGGCAGTTCATGCGCTTCATCCCCTGGGGCACGATCGCCGGCACCGAGTACACGTCGATCGTGCTGCGCAAGCTCGGCGCCAGGATCGGCGAGCGCGTGCACATCCACCGCGGCGTCAACCTCCAGCAGGGCGGCTGGGACCTGCTCGACCTCGGCGACGACGTGACGATCAGCCAGGACGCCTCGCTCGGCCTGGTGCACCTGGAGCAGGGCCAGGTCGTGATCGGCCCGGTGACAGTAGGCAGCGGCTCGACGATCGACATCCGCGCCGGCGTCGGCCCGCACGCCTGTGTCGGCAACAACGCCTGGCTGTCGGCATTGTCCCATCTGCCGACGGGAAGCGCCGTGCCCGACGGCGAACGCTGGGACGGCGCCCCGGCGAAGCCGGCCGGCCGCGCCGAGGACCCGCCGACCGCGACCGGCCCGACGCTCACGCCGAAGGGCCACGGCCAGGCGATAATCCTGTGCCGCAGCCTGCTGAGCCTGGTGCTGGCCCTGCCCTTCGCGGTGGTCAGCGCCTTCGTCGTGTCCAAACTGGACCTGACCTACGACACTCTCCTGGACGCACTGGCCAATCCGCTCAGCCACCTGGCGCTACTGGCCATACTCGGCCTCTGCGCGTGCCTGGCGCTGGTGTACGAGGTCGCGCTGGAGGCCATCGCGGCGCGCGCCCTCGGCCCGGTCCTGCCCGGGGTGATCAGCCGGTACAGCGTCGCCTACATCCGTGTGTGGCTGAAGACCGCGCTGGTCGACTCCGCCGGAAAGTGGCTGTCGGGCGGCATCTTCTGGCCGGTGTGGCTGCGCGCCGCCGGCATGAGGGTCGGCTCCGGCTGCGAGATCAGCACGATCATCGACGTCGTGCCGGAGCTGGTCACGATCGGCCCCGACACGTTCTTCGCCGACGGCATCTACCTGTGCGGCCCGCGGATCCAGCGCGGCGTGGTCGTGCTGGACGAGGTCGAGCTGGGCGCCGACACCTTCCTCGGCAACCACGCCGTGATCGCCAGCGGCCAGCACCTCCCGCCGGACATCCTGATCGGCATCTCCACCGTCGCCGACGACCGGATCATCCGGCCCGGCACCTCCTGGTTCGGGCATCCGCCGTTCGAGCTGCCGCAGCGGGAGATCGTCAGTGTCGACCGGTCGCTGACCCACGAGCCGTCGCTGCTCCGCGTGATCAACCGGAACTTCTGGGAGTGGCTCCGGTTCGCGCTGCCCGTCGTGCCGCTGGCGGCGCTGTCGCTGTGGACGTATGCCATCGAACGAGCCGCGACTTTCCTCGCCCCGCCGGCCTTTCTGCTCCTCGGCGTCCCAGCGGCCGGCTTCCTCACCGGCGCCTTCCTGTGCCTGACCGTGCTGGCGATGAAGTGGGCGCTGCTGGGCCGGGTCAAGGAAGGCATCCATCCACTGTGGTCATGCTGGTGCAGCCGCTGGGATTTCCTTTACGTGGCCTGGGGTTTCATCGCCAGCAAGCCGCTGTCCGCGCTGGAGGGCACGCTGCTGCTGCCGATCTACCTGCGCTGGATCGGCATGAAGATCGGCAAACGGGTGGCGCTGGGCGAGGGCTTCGCCCAGATCGTCGACCCGGACATGCTGGAATTCGGTGACGGCGCAACGGTGAACGCCATGTTCCAGGCGCACACCTTCGAGGACCGCGTGCTCAAGATCGGCCACGTCAAGGTGGGCGCGAACTCCACCCTCGGCGACGCCACGGTCCCGCTGTACGGCGCGGTGGTCGGCGAGCACACCACCGTCGCGCCCCACAGCGTGATCATGAAGCACGAGCACCTGCTGCCGGGCCTGCGCTACGAAGGCGCGCCGACCCGGCGTCAGGGTGACGACGACTCCGAGCCGGTGGACATCGGCCGCCAGGCGCTCGAAGGTCCACTGTGGACCGTTCAGCCGGTGGTGGTCGGCGTGGCCCGGCACCGGGTGCCGCGACCGAGGGCCCGCAAGCCGGCCCAGTAATAGCGGGACGCGTGACCGCACGGCGATCTAAGGTCACAGACGTGTCGCAACGCAGAACGCTGAGCGTGTTGGTGGCCGCGCAGATCACCGGCAGCATCGGGATCGGCGCGTCGGTGTCGGTCGGCGCGGTTCTGGCCGCCGATTTGTCCGGGTCCGCGGCATGGTCCGGCAGCGCGTCCACGATGTCCACGCTCGGCGCCGCCGTATGGGCATTACCCCTGGCCAGGGTGGCCGCCGCCCGCGGCCGGCGGCTCGCCCTCAGCCTCGGCTGGCTGGTCTCGATGCTCGGCGCGCTGCTGGTGATCGCGGCCGCCGTGGCGCACTCGTTCCCGTTGACACTGCCGGCGATGCTGTTGATGGGGGCCGGCACCGCCGCCAATCTCCAGTCCCGGTTCGCCGCCACCGACCTGGCCGATCCCCGCCACCGCGGCCGGTCGCTGGCCCTCGTCGTGTGGTCGTCCACCATCGGCGCGGTCGGCGGCCCCAACCTCACCAAGCCCGGCGCGTCGGTCGCCGAGGTCCTCGGCATTCCCCCGCTGGCCGGCCCGTTCGTGTTCTCCGCCGTCGCCGCCGCCCTCGCCGTGGTCGTGCTGTTCGTCGCGCTGCGGCCCGATCCGTTGGCCAGCAACGGTTCCCGCGGCCGCAACCTGCGCGTCGGCTGGGAGGTCATCAAGTCCTCGCCGCAGGCCCGGTTCGGCGTCGCCACCCTGGCCTTCTCCCATGCCACCATGGTGTCGCTGATGGCCATGACCCCCGTGCACATGCAGGAACACGGGGCCACGCTCACCGTCGTCGGCCTCACCATCAGCCTGCACATCGCCGGCATGTACGCCCTGTCGCCCGTCATGGGCTGGATCGCCGACCGCTGGGGCCGCGTCCGCACCGTCCTGTGCGGCCAGGCCGTCCTCGTGCTCGCCGTGGTCTTCGCCGCCACCTCCGGCGACTCCATGACCATGATCACCGTCGCCCTCGTCACCCTCGGCATCGGCTGGTCCATGTCCACCGTCGCCGGCTCCACCCTCGTCGCCGACTCCGTCGAACTGGCCCGCCGCCCCGCCGTCCAGGGCGTCTCCGACCTTCTGATGAGCCTCACCGGCGCGATCGGAGCCGCCCTGTCCGGCGTCGTGCTGACCCTGATCACCTACACCGGCCTCAGCCTGGCCGCCGGCCTGCTGGTGCTCCCGGTGATCGTGTTCAGCCTGACCGCGCCGGCCCGCGGCCGTGTGCCCAGCCAACTCTGACACCGCCACCCGAAGGTGTGGTCTTCCCGCCCGATTTCCGCCGACCCGATAACGGTGTGGTTTCGGCCGTATCGCCGACCGGCCGACCGGCGATGAGCAGCCTGGTGGTTCATGGGTGAGAAGGGGGCCGGCTGTGCCGCACGAGGACGCTGCTTCGCATTCGCAGGGCACGGCGACAGATCGGGCGGTACGGCTTTTCGAGTTCCTCGCCCGAAGCCAGCACCTCAAATCGAATCCACCCCGCACCACCGACCGGTACGAATCGGTGCTGTGGTTCGGAAAGCTGCCCGACCACGCGGCCGTCCGGACGGCGCACCGCGACGAGGAGCCGGGTGAGACCCTGCTCGACGTCGAACGGGTCGCGCACCACGACCCGCCCGAGCCGGCTCCGGAGCTGGAGCCCTGGCTGGACGGCGACTGGCACGACCCGGACAGGCCGCCGGCGCTGCGGGAGTCGATCGGCGAGGACGAGCAGCGCACCGAACTGGATGACCTGCCCGAAATCCGTGACACACACGAGAAATGGGCGACCGACTGGTCAGAGTGGGCCGAGCGGGAGCACACCGACCAACCGGCCCGTGATCTCTACAACGATCTGTTCTCCGCCTATGTCAACGCGACCGGGCATGCCGAGGAACTCGAGTTGGTCATCGGCGTCGGCTGCCTTTCGTGGGCGCCGCGCGGTCACCATGCCGTTCGCCGGCATCTGCTCACCGTGCCGGCCACCATTCGTTTCGACGACAGCACCGGGCGGCTGACCGTCCACCAGACCGATGTCGCCGACGGCATGAGCGTCGAGCTGGACATGCTCGATCCGGGGCTGGTGGCCAATCCGCCGCACGTCGTGCAGATCAGGAACGAGGCCCGGGAACTCACCGCCGCCGTGTTCGAGCGCGAACCGGTGGGCGAGATGCTCCGCCGTCTGGTTCACGCGTTGGACGGCGACGCCGCGTACCTCGACGAGGACGAGCCGCAGAAGTCCGGCCCGCACGCCGTCGCTGCGTTCGCCCCGGCGGTCGTCCTGCGCCGACGTTCACGCCAGGGGATCGTCGACATCCTCGACTCGATCGCCGCCCAGATCAAGAACTCCGGCGCCGTCCCCGACGGGCTGCTGCCGCTGGTCGACCCGAACCACCGGCCGTCCGCCGAGCTGTCGCCCGAGCCCGGGGCCATGGTCGAGCTGGACGCGGACCCGTTTCTGCCGCTGCCGGTCAACGATCGGCAGCTGCGGGTGCTCACGCAGGTCGACGCCAAGGCCCAGACCCTCGTCCAGGGGCCGCCCGGCACGGGCAAGACCCACACCGTCGCGGCGTTGCTGTCGCACCTGCTCGCGCAGGGCAAGCGGGTGCTGGTCACCGCCCACACCGACCGCGCGCTGAAAGAGGTCCGGGCGAAGCTGCCCGAGGCCATCGCCCCGCTGGCGGTGTCGGTCGTGGGCTCCTCACGTTCGGACATGGCCGACCTGAAGGTCGCCGTGGAGCGCATCAGCCACATGGCGAGCGAGCATGACGCCGCCGGCACGCACCGGGCCATCGCCGACCATCTCGCCACGATCGACGAACTTCACCGGCAGCGGGCCGAACTGTACCGACGGCTGCTCGACGCTCGCGCCGTCGAGGTGACCGAGCATGAGGTCGGCGACTACCGCGGCACGTTGGCCGCCATCGCGCAGCGGGTGCGGGCCGAGCAGGAACGGTACGGCTGGATCGCCGATCTGACGGCCGTGACCGAGGTCGTGCCGTCCCCGCTCGGCGCCGACGACATCGTCAACTGGCATCGCAGCCTGATCGACGACCGGCTCAATGCCGACGAGCCCGAGTCACGGATGCGGCTGCTGCCGCTGGCCGACGTGCCCGCGCCGGACGAGTTCCTGGCGCTCGTGACCGCGGAGCGGCAGGCGATCACCGCCGAGGAGAGTCTCGGCGAACTCAGCCGGCACACGGCCTTCGACGCTGTCCGCCGGCTCGACCCGCCCACCCGGGAGACGCTTCGCCTGCGGCTCAACGGTTTCGCCCGGGAGGCCGGCGAGCTGGCGCGGCGGCGTGAGGAGTGGATGGACGGCGCGCTGTCCGACGTGCTCGCCGGGCGCGCGGGCATCTGGCAGTCGCGCGGCGACCAGATCGCGCAGCTGATCGGCCGGGCGGAACCGCTCGTCAACCGGCTCGACCCGCTCACCGAGGTCGTCGCGGGCGACGACCTCGGTGCGCTCGTCGCCCTGGCCACCGCGCTGCGCGGGCATCTCGGCGAGGGCGGCCGGCTCAAGACCAATCCGGACGGCACTCCCAGGACAGGTGCGTTCGCGCCCAAGGCCGTGAAGCTGGCCTTGCCGCTGTTCCAGGCGGTTCGGGTCAATGGCGTGCCGCCCACCGCTACCGAGCAGCTCGACGTCTTCCTGACGTGGGCCGAGGGCAGCCGGGTGTTGGGGGCGTTGGACAAGGCGTGGCCCGACTGGGTGCGTATTCCGGCCGAAGACACGTTGAGCGAGCGGTTGCAGTGGCACGCGACCGAGCTGGCCCAGCTGCGGCGGGTGCTGGCGTTGGGTGCGGCCCTCGAAGCTGAGGAGCGCAGCCTGGCGGCCATCGGCCTGCCGCGTCCTAATTGGACGGACCTCGCGGCCGTGCAGACCTATGCCCGGCTGGTCGATGCCGCTGGGGCCGCGGACGCGCGCACCGCTGCCACCGCGCCGCTGCTCGACATCGTGCGGACGATCGCCGACGTGGCACAGTGGGCCGATGCGGCGCCCTGTGTGCACGACTTGGCGCGGGCCGCCGACAACCGGGACCACGAGGCCTTCGCGACCGCTCATCAGCGGTTGGCCCGATTGACCGACGTCAGAAGGCTGACCGGGCGGCGCGAAGAGATCGGCGCCGAGATGGGCCGGTCGCTGTTCGGCCTACACGAGGCTGTGGCAGCGGATCCGCACGATCCTGTTTGGACGGTCCGACTGGCCGACTGGGACATGGCGTGGGCCTGGACGGTGGCGCGGGCCTGGGTGCTGCGGCGCAGCGCCGAGGACGTCAACGCCCTCCAGGCTGAAGTGCTGACCGTCGAACGACGGGTGCGCGACCGGGTCGAACAGCTGGCCGCCAACCGGGCGTGGGGCCACGCCGTGTCGCCCGAGCGGCTGTCCGGCAAGGCTCGGGCCGACCTGCTCCAGTACGCGCAGCTGATGAAGGCGCTCGGCAAGGGCACCGGCATCTACGCCGAGCAGCGCCGGGCCGACATCAAGGTGGCCATGGAGCGCTGCCGCCCGGCGGTGCCGGTGTGGATCATGCCCGTGTACCGGATCGCCGAGCAGTTCCGCCGCGTCCAGCCGGACATGTTCGACGTCGTGATCGTCGACGAGGCCTCGCAGGCCGGCCTGGAGGCGACGTTCCTGCAGTACCTCGCGCCGAAGATCGTCGTCATCGGCGACGACAAGCAGGTCTCCCCGTCCGCGGTCGGCACCGACCAGCAGCAGCTGCGGGACCTCGCCCAGCAGTACCTGTGGGACGACCCGTACCGGGCGTCGTGGCAGGACCCCAAGCGCAGCCTGTTCGACGAGGCGAAGATGCGGTTCGAGGGCATGATCACGCTGGTCGAGCACCGGCGCTGCGTGCCGGAGATCATCGGCTTCTCCAACCGCGTCGCCTACGAGCCCGACGGCGTGCGGCTGGTGCCGGTGCGCCAGTACGGGGCGGACCGGCTGGAGCCGATCAAGCCGGTGTTCCTGGACGACGGCTACGAGCTCGGCGTCACCGACAAGATCAACCCGGTCGAGGCGGACGCGATCGTCGACCAGATCGAGAAGTGCGTCGCCGATCCCCGCTACGACGGGCTGACCTTCGGCGTCGTGTCGCTGCTCGGACGGGCCCAGGCCAAGCGGATCGAGAAGCTCCTGCTGGAGCGCGTTCCGCCGGAGGAGTGGAAGGCCCGCGAGCTGCGGTGCGGGGACTCGGCCGACTTCCAGGGCTCCGAGCGCGACGTGATGTTCCTGTCCATGGTCAAGGCGCCCGCGCCCGACCAGCGGATCAGCGCGCTGACCCAGGACATGTACGTCCAGCGCTTCAACGTCGCCGCGTCGCGGGCCAAGGACCAGATGTGGGTGTTCCACTCGCTGCGGCTGTCCGAACTCGGCAATCCCGAGGACATGCGGTTCCAGTTGCTGGACTACTGCTACGAGTTGGCCGGGCGCGTGACCGGGGCGGAGGACAGCATCCGGCCCGTGCCCGAGGACCGGCCGGTGGAGCCCTTCGACTCGCTGTTCGAACAGCGGGTGTTCAACCGCCTGGTCGACCAGGGCTATCGCGTCGTGCCGCAGTTCTCGGCCGAGGGCTATCGCATCGACCTGGTGGTCGTGGGCCGCAAAGCCCGGCTGGCGGTCGAGTGCGACGGCGACGCGTGGCACGGTCCCGCGGCGTACGAGCGTGACCTGGCCCGGCAGCGGGACCTGGAACGATGCGGGTGGCGGTTCTTCCGCATCCGGGAGTCCGAGTTCTACGTGGACGGTGCGGGAGTCCTGGCGCAGCTGCGGGATGCCTTGCAGGAGCTGGACATCCATCCCTCCGGCTGGACCTCGGACGAGGACGACCCGTCGGCGGTCGTGGATGTCGAAACCCCGGCCCGCGAAGTCGAAACGCTGCCCGTCGACGTCGAAAACCCCGCCGCCGCAATGGAAACCCGTGTCGTCGAGCCGGAAATCCCGGTCCTCGAACCAGTCTTCCCGGTCGCCGAGAACGAATGGCCTTACACAGAGCCGGAGTTCTCCGGAACCCTGGACGTGCCGGACGAGCTGCTCATGGCGTACGGGCAGTTCGACGGCGACGTCGTCCAGGTCGCCACCGCGTCACGGCGAGAGATGATCGACGGCCTGGTGCATCTGGTCGAGGCCGAGGGCCCCGTGCTGGGCAACCGGCTGCACACCGCCTACGTCCGGGCGTCCGGCGCGGTGCGGGTCACCAAGCTGGTCGCCGGCGAGCTGAACAAGGCGATCTCCCAGGCCGTCCGCGAGGGTCGCCTCGTCGAGGACAATCCGCTTGCGGAGAGCGGGATCAAGCCGCGCACGTACCGGTTGCCCGACCAGCCGCCGGTGCGGACCCGGCAGCTCGGGCCGCGGTCCTTCGAGGAGGTGCCGCCGGGCGAGTTGGCGGCGCTGCTCGATCACGTCGCCGAGCGGGACGGGCACGTCGGCGAGGAGGCCTCCCGGCGGGCTGTGCTGGAACTGCTGGGTCTGAAGCGGCTCACCGACAACGTCAGAAGCCGATTCGCTGAGATCGAGGCGGTGCGGCGCTGAGAGCGGTCCGGGGGCGCGGCCGTCCGCGCCCCCGGATCCGTCAGAACCAGGGGTTGGTCCAGCCCAGGTAGTGGCCGCCCCACCGGGTCTGGATGGTGGCGATGGTGGTCTCGCTGAGCTTGCCGGCCGAGACGATGTCGTTGGAGACGAACTTCCCGCCGCCGATGGAGATCATCACGTGGCCGTAGGAACTGTTGGGGATGCTGAAGAAGGCGAGGCCGCCGGCGGGGACGGTGGTGCCGCTGTGCTTGTACTGGGACGGGGTGGCCGACCAGTGGGCGGCGGCGCTGACGTGGCCGCTGGCCGAGCGGCCGTAGGCCAGGGCGACGACGTGGTCGCAGCGGTGGTTGTAGTCGGAACTGGTGACGCCGACGTGGTTTTTGGCCCACGTGACGGCCTGGGCGCAGGTGTGCGGGTTGCTCGTGGCGGGGCTGGCGCACGTGACCGCGGCGGGCGCGGCGACGGCGGCGGGCGCGGCCATGACGACCGGGGCGGTCAGCACGGCGGCGGCGAGCAGTAAGGCCTTGAACCTCATGGTCATCCTCCCAGTTTTCTGGCGACGTCCTTACGCAGCTGGGGCAGCATCTTGTAGAGGACGTCGCCGGGGCAGTCGGTGGCGAGATAGTCGCGGTGGCCCTGGATGGCGTTGGGCGAGATCGAGTACTGCGAGCAGACGTAGGCGCACAGGTCCACCAGCGAGTTCCACAGCTTCGCCGGCGGCTGGGCGGTCATGTAGTTGCCCTCGTTCTCGATGCCGATGGCGATGTCGTTCTGCCCGGGGCAGTGCGCGGCCCGCACGATCTGCGTGCCGCCGCGCAGCGTGGACAGGCTGTTGTGCCGGCCCTCCATCAGGATTCCGCCGCGGGTGTTGGTGAAGTGCTGGCCGGTGTCGCTCCAGTGGTTGTCGTCCATGTGGTGGTTCTGGATGGACCGGGCCAGCGCGTAGGCGTGCGCCTGCGAGTAGTCGGTGGAGTTCGGGGTGTCGGTGTGGTGCACGAGGATCCGCACCGGCTTGTGCGGCAGCACGGTGAGCGGGTCGGCCGGCGGCCGCGCGCCCCAGGCGGCGCAGCCGGCGATGGACGGCGCGGTGACGCCGAACGCCGGTCCCGCGCCCAGGGCCGCGCCGGTGAGCGCGATGCCCGTGAGCGCCGCCGACCGCAGCAGGGTCCGCCGATCGAGGAAGTCTCGCACCGGGGTTCTCCGTTCGTCAGGTGCCGACAGACTTCTGCCCGCTTCGGCCAACCGTCAACCGAGGGGCGACAAACGGTCACGGAAAGTCCCACCTGGACACGTTTCGGCCCGGCCGCCTAGGCTCGGGCCCGAGAGTTGTCGAGAGAAGCTTCTGTCCGGTGATGGAGCCGGCGTCCGGGGGAGTGTCCCCGCCCGGCGCCACGAGTGGACGGTTCCAGGCGTGACCGCGGGTCGGTGAATCAGGGCGCCGACGACCCCGTGCGGCGCGTCCCGCCCGGCAGCGAACGGGACACGCTGTGCCTTACCGCGCCCTGCTGCGCACACCCTTTTTCCTGACCACGGCCGTCGGTCGTGTCGGCGTCGCCATGACGAGCCTCGGCATCGTCTGGCTGGTGCACGAGCGCACCGGCTCGTACGTCACGGCCGGCCTGGTGGCCGGCGGTTTCGCCGTCGCCGAGGCGGTGGCCGGGCCGCAGCTGGCCCGGCTGGCCGACCGCTACGGCCAGACCCGGGTGCTGCCGCCCATGCTGCTGGCCCACGCCGCGGCGGTGGCCCTGATCGTCACCGGGACCGAAACCTGGGTGATGGCGGCCGGTGGAATCCTGGCCGGCGCCGCCATTCCCCAGCTCGGGGCCCTGTCGGCGGCTCGTTGGGCGGCGCTGCTGCCGGCCGAGACCCTGCCCACGGCCTTCGCACTGGAGGCGCTGGCCAACGAACTGGCCTACCTGACCGGGCCGGCCCTGGTCAGCGTCATCGGATACCCGGTCGTCGGCACGACGGTGGCCGCCACCCTGGTTGGACCGGCGGACTCGCTCTGGCCGCCCAACGCCGCACCGCGCCGCCGACCAACCAGGGCCGCACGAAGAAGCCCAGGCCGTTCCCTGCTGCGGCCCCGATTCGCGGTGCTGGTCGGCGTCAACCTGGGCCTCGGCGGCTTCTTCGGCGCCATGCCCATCTCGGTGACCGCCTTCGCCGTCGAGCACGGCTCCGCCACCGTCCTGTTCGCGACATCTAGCAGCGCTAGCCTCCTGGCCGGCTGGCTCTACGGCCTCCGCCGGTGGCGCACGGCCCCGCGCGTGCAGTTGGCCCTGGTCACGTGCGGGATGACGGTCGGCTGCCTGCCGTCGCTCGTGGCCGATTCGCCGCTCGAACTGGGGATGGGCCTGGCGCTGACCGGTCTGGCGGTGCCCGTGATCATCGTCGCCTGCTCGATCAGCGCCGAGGCCGCCGTCGACCGGGCGGTGCTGACCCAGGCCTTCGCCTGGCTGGCTTCGGCCAGCGCCGCCGGCTCCGCCCTCGCCGCGGCGGCCGCCGGCTGGGCCGTGGACGCCTTCGGCCCGCACGGCGGCTTCGCCGTCGCGGCGGCTTACAAGCTGCCCTGATGGCCGTCATAACGTGCCTATGCCTTGCGTAATACCGGGGAGAGGGTGTGTATTAGAAGCTCGAAACTGGGGATGGGCCTGGCGCTGACGGTCTGGCGGTGCCCGTGATCATCGTCGCCTGCTCGATCAGCGCCGAGGCCGCCGTCGACCGGGCGGTGCTGACCCAGGCCTTCGCCTGGCTGGCTTCGGCCAGCGCCGCCGGCTCCGCCCTCGCCGCGGCGGCCGCCGGCTGGGCCGTGGACGCCTTCGGCCCGCACGGCGGCTTCGCCGTCGCGGCGGCTTCCGCTGCCCTGATGGCCGTCATAACGTGCCTATGCCTTGCGTAACCGCCCGGTTCGGACATGCTTGGCAGATGGCTGAGGCAACGGTCGGACAGCGACACCGGCTCCCCGTGCGGGTCCTGCTCGCCGCGAGCGTGGGCAACGCGATCGAGTGGTACGACTGGACGATCTACGCGACGTTCAGCATCTACTTCGCGAAGGTGTTCTTCCCGGCCGGCAACGACGTGCTGGCGCAGCTCAACACGGCGGCGACGTACGCGCTGGCCTTCTTCTTCCGGCCGCTGGGCGGGTATCTGCTCGGCCGGTGGGCGGACACCAGGGGGCGCAAGCCGGCGATGATCGGCACGATCCTGCTGATGGCCGGCGGCTCGCTGGTGATCGCGGTCCTCCCGGGCTTCGAGCAGGCGGGCTGGCTGGCGCCGGTGCTGTTGCTGCTGGCACGAATCGCCCAAGGGTTGTCCCTGGGCGGTGAGGTGTCGAACGCCTCGGCCTACCTGGGGGAGATCGCGCCGCCGGAGCGCCGCGGGCGGTACTCGGCCTTCTTCTACATCTCAACGGGTTCGGCGGTGCTGCTGGCCTCGATCCTCGGCTACGTGTTGTCGCACACCATGTCGACCCCGATGCTGACCTCCTACGGCTGGCGGATCCCGTTCGTGGTGGGCGGCGTGCTCGGGCTGGTCGGGCTGGTGCTGCGCAGCACGCTCAAGGAGACGGAACCGTTCGCGCAGAACAAAACCCGGGTGAAGGACCCGCTGCGCACGACGCTGCGGGAACACCCGAAGGCGGTGGGCTGGCTGGTGGGCACGACGGCCGTGTCGACGCTGGTCTACTACACGTACTTCAGCGCACTGACGCCGTTCGCGGTGACGAGCCGGCACGCGGCGGCGCAAGACGTTTTTCTGGCCCTGTCGATCGGCACGGCGCTATTCGTCGCGCTCCAGTACCCGTTGGGCGCACTGGCTGACCGGTTCGGCCGTAGACCGCAGATGCTCGTCTTCACCGCGGCGACGGCGGTGTTGAGCGTGCCGCTGTCGACGCTGATCGGCCCGGGCCTGGCCGGGCTGACGGTGGTGTTCTGCGTGGGACTGGGCCTGTACACGGCGCAGACGTCGATCGCGCCGGCGCTGATGAGCGAGCTGTTCCCGACCGAGGTGCGGGCGCTGGGCATCGGCGCCTGGTACAACATCACGGTCGCGCTGCTGGGCGGCACGGCGCCGCTGGTGATCAACGCGCTGGCCGCCGCCGGGCTGTCCACGCTGTTCTTCTGGTACCTCACGGCGATCGCGGTGATCGGCTTCCTGGTGGTGCTCACGCTGCCGGAGACCAAGGGCAAGACCCTGACCTAGATTTCACCCTGGCGTCGGGGGTTGAGATGCGCACGGTAGCCGTCCGTCTCGGCCCGATCACGGCATCAGCCAGCGGAGATGCCCAACCCTGCGCCGTTTGGGGTATTGCCGGGAAAATCACCCGGACAGCCGGTGGACCCCCTGCCGGCCCAACGGTTGCCGCCGAATCGACTACCGAGCGCAGCGCGCGGCGGCGATCACCGTGGCAACCAGGACCGGCGCTGTGCCAATCGAAGTCGTGAACTCCGCCGGTTCAGGAGGATTTCGCGCGGAAGTCGCCTCGGTCGGGCCCGGGTACGCTGCCGGGCGGGTGGATCGTCGGCACCAGGAGGCTCACCATGGGAGGCGTTCCTGCATTTCCCCACGGTAGGCCGCTGACGCGGGCGGACCTGGAGGCGATGCCAGATGATGGGCACCGCTACGAACTCGTGGACGGGACGCTCGTCATGAGCCCGTCGCCCCGTCCACTGCACCAGCGCATCGTCGCGCGGCTGCTGATCGCGCTGACGATGAACTGCCCGGCGCACCTGGAGGTGCTGCCGGCCCCCGTCGATGTCGTGCTGGCCGACGACACCGTGTTCATCCCGGACGTGGTGGTCGGCCGGCGCGAGGACTTCACCACGACGCATCTGGCCGGTGTGCCGGAGCTGGTGGTGGAGGTGCTGTCGCCGAGCACCCGGCTGGTCGACCTGAAACTCAAGCGGGCCAAGTACCAGGAGGCCGGCTGCCCGAACTACTGGCTGGTGGATCCGGGGCTGCCGGAGCTGCGCTGCCTCGCGCTGCGGGACGGGGTGTACACCCAGATCCTGACCGCGGTCGGTGACGAGATCATCGAGGTGCACGAGCCGTTCACGGCGCTGCTCAGTCCCGCCCAACTGGTCGCGCCGCACGGTCGGTGACGGCGTCGGCTTCCTCGGGTCGGCGCTGTTCCCGTTGCGCCGCATCGTTTTTGCGGTCGAAAATGCGGTGCAGGTGGATGATCTTGCGCGCCGGCTTCTCGGCGTCGCGCTGTGCTGCCATGCCGTCCATGATGCCAATCGCGATCTTGGTTTCCGGCCGGTTCCGGCCCCGGCGCGACGACCGGCAGCCGGTGGTCGCCGAATGGCCGATGCCCGGTTAGGCCGGACCGATCACCCCGGTCACGTGCGTGAATTGGTCTGAACATCGGATGTCAGTGCCCGGTTTGCCCGTTCTGTTGGCGTCGTACGGCCACAGTTGCCCGTCCCCTCTCTTGACGCATCGGCGCGACCTCTCGTAGAAGTGAGAACGGCTCGCCAGCGGCTCCGCCCCGCCCGAGCGGTCATGACACCGCCACAGGACGGAGTTCTCGCGTGCGCTTCACCGGACGCCGGCTGACAGCCGGCTTCGCCGTCACCCCACTGGTCCTCGCGGCCGCCGCCGTGATCACGCCGGCCGCCCAGGCCGCGACCCCCGCCGTGCAGCCCGGCGTCTACGCGTTACCCACCGGCGACCACGTGCGCATCCACGGCGACAGGGCCGACTTCCTGCCGGCCCCCGGCCACAGCGCGGCCAACGTCACGACGTGGCTGGACGGTCGGCCGACCGTGGTGCCGGCCAGCGCCATCGGGCACATCAGCACGTTGGACGCCTTCGAGATCGGCGGCGCGAAGCCAGCCGCCGCGCACCCGAACTACGCGATGGCGCCGCTGCACATCACGGCACTCGACCACGAGGGCAAGCCGGTGCAGGCGGCCGAGGTCGTCGTGATCAACACCGACGATCCGGGCCGGGCCATGTGGGACGGCCTGATGTTCACCGGCGACTCCAGGATCGCCGTGCCGGCCGGGCACTACAGCGTCGCCGTCGCCGCGTTCGAGACCGACACCAAGGACAACCCGACCGAGACGGAACTGCTGACAGCCACCGACGTCACGGTGCCGACCGCCGGCGCCGCGGTCGCCCTCGACGGCCGCAAGGCGTCGCCGGTGTCGTTCACGACGCCGCTGCCCAGCGTGGACAGCGCCACCGTCGTCGGCTGGAACCGCGGTGTCGGCACGAAGCTGGCCATACTGGACATCGGAGCCCTCGCAGGCACGCGGTTCTACGTCGGCCAGGCGGCCAAGGCGAAGTACGGCACGCTCCAGTACTCGGTCGCCAGCCGCCGCACCTCCCCCGCCGCCGCCATCGCGCCGTACAGCTACGCGCTGGCCACGCCGAAGACGGACTCCATCGGCGTGAACCAGACCTACGCGGTGAAGGCATCATCGCTGGCCACGATCGACAACACCTACGTGACCGATCAGCCCAGCCAGGACGCCATCTACTTCGACGACTTCGCGCTGCACGGCCAGGGCACCGGCAACCCGGCCCTGCCCAGCATCCCGTACCTGCCGGTGAAGGCGCCGAGCGCCGACCGGCACTACGTGTCCACCGACGCCTCCTTTGACTACGAGGCCACCTTCAACCCCAACGGCGCGCCCTTCACCAACCTCGACCGCGTGCTGCCGGTCAAGCCCGGCCAGCACGTGTCGCTGGCCTGGCGCGGCGGCGTAGTCGCGCCGGCACCGTCGACTGTGGACGGTCCGTGCTTCCTCTGCCGTGACGGGGACACGCTGCACGGCGTCGGCGTGATGGACACCGACTACTCCGGCAACATCGGGCAGTGGAGCGACGGCCCGACCACGCTGTCCGAGGACGGCAAGCAGATCTACAGCGGCGGCACCGAGGGCTACGAGTTCGATCAGCAGTTGGCCGCCGGCAAGCACCGCTACGTCTACGACATCGACGCCACGCACGACACCAATGTCACCGCGCTGTCCACGCACACCCAGATCGCCTGGGGCTTCGACTCCTCGACATCGACCGGTCCCGTGCCGATCCTGTACGCCGGCGCGGGTTTCAGCCAGGACAAGCACGACAGCATCGCGCCCGGCAAAGCCACCGTGTCGTTGTCGTTCCACCACCAGTCCGGCACCGCCGACCCTGACGTCACCAAGGCGACCGCCGATGTCTCCTACGACGACGGCACAACGTGGCAGCCGACGACCGTCACCCTGACCGACGGTCACCACGCCACCGGAGCCTTCACCGTGCCGGCCGGCGCCAAGCCCGGCTACCTGGCGTTGCGGTTCCACGCCGTCGACCAGGCCGGCAGCACGCTGGACGAGACCGTGCACAACGCGGCCCTGGTCAACGCCCCGAACGGCATCGCCACAGCACAGTCCAATGAGGACACCCAAGCCGCCGGCGACGCGCATCCCGTGTGCGCCAACGCCGCCCGTGGCCACGCCCGCTGCCTTGCCCTGTCCGCCACGGCCAAGTGGCAGCCCTCTTCGACCAAGCTGCCGGACGGCCTGTCCCCGGGCGACATCAAGTCGGCGTACAACATCCCGGCCGACGCCAAGGGCGGCACCGTCGCGATCGTGGACAACGGTGGCGACGACACCGCCGAGGCCGATCTGGCCGTCTACCGCAAGACGTACGGCCTGCCGGCCTGCACCATCGCCAACGGCTGCCTGACGATCCTCAACCAGGACGGCAAGTCCTCGCCGCTGCCGCCGGTGGACCCGGAGGACGACTGGACCGACGAGATCTCGCTGGACCTGGACATGGTCAGCGCGGTCTGCCCTGCCTGCCACATCGTGCTGGTGGAGTCCACCAGCTCCGACACCGTCGACCTGGCCAAGGCCGAGACGGTCGCCACCGGCTCGGGCGCGACCGCCGTGTCCAACAGCTGGGGCGGCGACGAGGACACCGAGGACATGGCCCACGCCAAGGACTTCACCAAGCCGGGCGTGGCGATCACCGCCTCCACCGGTGACGCCGGCTTCAAGGAGGCCAGCTGGCCGGCCTCGCTGAGCACGGTGATCGCGGTCGGCGGCACCAGCCTGACCAAGGCGAGCAACGCCCGTGGCTGGACCGAGTCGGCGTGGAAGGGCGCGGGCTCCGGCTGTTCCGGCTACGTGGCCAAGCCGTCGTGGCAGAAGGACAAGAACTGTCCTAACCGGACGATCGCCGACATCTCCGCGGTGGCCGACCCGGCCACCGGCCCGGCGGTGTACTCCAGCGGCGACTGGTACGTCTCCGGCGGCACCAGCGCCTCCTCGCCGATCATCGCGGCGATGGTCGTGCTGGCCGGCAACTCGGCGAAGTTGGCCAATGCCAAGTACATCTACCAGCACCCGAGCGCGCTCAACGACGTGACGAGCGGCAGCAACAAGCACTGGGACTGCGGCGGCGACTACCTGTGCACCGCCGGCAAGGGGTACGACGGCCCGACCGGCCTCGGCACACCCAACGGACTCGGCGCCCTGTAAGGAAGGCTCTGTAAGGAAAAACGCGGGTGACGCCGACCCCGGCGTCACCCGCGTCAGGAAACTATCGGACCACCTGGACCACGTCGCCCGGCGTCAGGCTTCTGTAGAAGGTGGCGGCCGCGGTGGCCGAGAGGTGCACGCAGCCGTGCGAGGGGTCGGTCAGGCTACCCTCGTGGAACGCGTCGCCTCCGTTGAAGAACACCGAATAGGGCATCGGCGCGTTGTTGAAGATGGTGCTGCGGTGGTGCAGATCCTTGAACGTCACGCGGAAGGTGCCCGGATCCGTCGGCGCGCTCGCCATGCCGGTCTTGACCGGCACCGGTCCGTAGGTCACGACTCCGCCGCGCATCAGCCACGCCTGCTGCGACGAGAGATCGACGCAGGCCCGCGCGGTCGCGGAACACGGGCTCGACGGCGCGGCCTGAGCCGGCGTCGCCAACACTCCGACGGCACACCCAGCGGCGATTGCCGCGCCGGCAGCCAGTTTCACGGTTGTGGTCATCAGTTTTCGCCTCCGTCCTCACGGTACGGCTACCCGTGATCGCGGGTGGAAAACGAGAGAAGGCGAAAAGTCTTCAGATGCGCGACGAAATCCTGACGCGTCAAGCACATCGCGGGACTCGACACGGAGGGCGTGGCCGCGATTCGCGCTGTGCCAAGAACATCGCCGCATGCGGCGATGTGGGCGCGCATCCCCGACCTCTGCACGCCCACATCTGTTCCCGCACCCGGAGTTGGTATGCCCCATGCCACCGCCGGCCAAACCAGAAATTTTTCCCGACTGCGTCAAGTGCTTTGACCACTGTGGTTCAGAGGTCCACTAAGGACATTCACCCGAGCGGGGCTGCGCCGTTGGGCGGTCCGGGCTAGCGTGGCCACTTCAACGGAACCGACGTCGAACGGAGAATCCATGCTCACGCTCACGCCGACCGCCGTGGAGGTCGTGCGCGGTCTGACCAGCGACGACGGCGTGCCCGACGGCACCGGGTTGCGCATCGCCAACCAGAACGGCCGTCTCGCGCTCGCGCTTGCTCCCCAGCCCGACGACGCGGACCGGGTGATCGCGGGCGACGGCGCGAGGCTGTTTCTCGATGACTCCGCCGCGGCCTACCTGGACGACAAGGTGCTGGACGCCAACGTCGACGACCAGGGCAACCCGACGTTCACGCTGGCCAGTCAGCAGCCGCCGACCGCCGTGTGACGTAGCAGGGGAGAACGTGCGAACGCCACGTGCGCGGCCATCACGGCCGCCGCACGTGGCGTTACGCGTGTCTGAAGGTCAGTGCCGGTCGGAGCCCATGAACGGGGCGGCCACCAGCAGCGCGCAGGTGACGCTGACCGTGATCACTACGAGGTGCAGGATGTGGTCGGCCAGGTTCAGGCCGAGCGAGTCCGGCACCGCCACGCCGTAGGCGAACAAGCCCGAGAACACGGCGAACTGGAGCAACGCCCAGCTCGCGGTCAGCCTGCGCACGAACGACGCCAGCGCGCCGATCACGCCGAAGATCACCAGCAGCAGGCTGTGCACCGGGCTCAGCGCCAGGCCGATGACGTGCGCGGTCGGCGTGACGTCGCCGAGCGAGCCGCCGCCGGAAGCCAGCCCCACGACGCCGATGACGGCGACGAGCACGCCCAGCACCGCGAAGATCAGTCGCGGCACGCGCGAGTGGTCGACCATCTCCTCCGCCTTTCGGAACGTCAGTGGATCTCGGGCGGGATCCTCGCACAGTCGGCGCGGGCGCTCGTGCCGACCCCACCATCCACCGATCGGTTGACCCCGGTGTGATCGCCCGGTCGATCCCGCGAAAGGGCCTGCCCGGCGACGCTTTTCCCATGGCAGTCATCGAGGTGGAGCACCTCCGCAAACGTTATCGGGATCACGTCGCCGTCGACGACGTGTCGTTCACCGTCGAACGAGGCGAGATCTTCGGCGTGCTCGGCCCGAACGGGGCCGGCAAGACCACCACCGTGGAATGCGTCGAGGGCCTGCGGGTGCCCGACGCCGGCGCCGTACGGGTGCTCGGTTTGGACCCGCACCGCGACCACGACGCCCTGCGCACCCGCATCGGCGTGCAGTTCCAGGAGAGCCAGCTGCCCGAGAAGATGCGCGTCCGGGAGGCCTTGCAGCTCTACAGCTCCTTCTACGCCGACCCGATGGACTGGCGGCGGCTGCTGGACGACTGGGGTCTGGCCGACAAGGCCAACAGCCCGTTCGGCAAGCTGTCAGGCGGCCAGAAGCAGCGCCTGTTCATCGCGCTGGCGCTGGTCGGCAAGCCCGAGATCGCCGTGCTGGACGAGCTCACGACCGGGCTGGATCCGCAGGCCCGCCGGGACACCTGGGGCCTGGTCGAGGACATCCGCGGCCAGGGCGTCACCGTGTTGCTCGTCACGCACTTCATGGCCGAGGCCGAACGTCTGTGCGACCGGATCGCCGTGATCGACCGCGGCCACGTCGTGGCGCTGGACACGCCGGCCGGGCTGGTGTCGAAGGTGGCCGCCGAGCAGCGCATCCGGTTCCGGCCGAGCGTGCCCGTGCCGGACGGCCTGCTCACCGACCTGCCCGAGGTCACGTCGGTGCGCCAGGTCGGCCCGCAGCTGGAGATCACCGGCACCGGCGACGTGCTCCAGGCCGTCACCTCCGTGCTGGCCCGGCACCGGATCGTCGCCGCCGACCTGCGTCTGGAGCAGGCCAGCCTCGACGACGCCTTCGTCGCCCTGACGGGCCGCAAGATGGAGGAAGTGCGATGAGCACCGAACTGAGCCACAACGCCGCCTCGGAACTGCGCCTGTACCTGGGCTACGCCTTCGCCGCACCGACCGACCACACGCTGGAGGAAGCCCGATGAGCGCCCAGATTCGCATCGCCGTCTCGGAACTGCGCCTGTACCTGCGCGAGCCGGCCGCCGTCGCGGCCACGCTCGGCCTGCCGCTGCTGATCATGGTGTCGTTCGGGCTGATCGTCACGCCCGGCGGCGACCCGATCTACACCTACTTCCCGGGCCTGGCCATCTCGTTCTCGCTGGCCATCCTGTCGCTCAACCTGCTGCCCACGATCCTGGCCGGCTACCGGGAGAAGGGCATCCTGCGCCGGCTCTACACCACGCCCGTGCACCCGTCCAAGGTCCTCATCGGACAGCTGCTGGTCAGCTGCGCGGTGGCCGTCGTCATGGCGGCGGTCGTGGTGGTGGCCGGCCGGCTCATCGGCTTCCCGCTGCCGGCCCAGCCGCTCGGCTTCGCGCTGGCCTTCGTGCTCGGGGCGCTGGCGCTGTTCTCCGTCGGCCTGCTGGTGGCGGCGATCGCCCCGACCGGCCGGATGGCCACGGCCATCGGCATGCTGCTGTTCTTCGTCAACATGTTCACCGGCGGTGTCTTCACGCCGCGCGAGGCGCTGCCGGGCTTCCTGAATCGGATCGGCGACTTCATGCCGCTGGGCGCGACCATGCAGGCCGTGCGCGACTCGTGGAACGGTCAGTTCCCGCAGCTGCTGCATCTGGCCGTGCTGGCTACCATCACGGTCGTGTTCGGGCTGGCCGCGGCCCGGCTGTTCCGCTGGGAGTAGCGCGCCATGACCGAGAACGACCGGCTGATCTTCCGGGTGAGCAGTTACGCCCTGCTGGCCGTCTCCACGCTGCTCGCGCTGACCGTGCCGATGAACGACACGCACCAGTCCGTCCCGGTCACGCTCGCGCTGGCCGGGGCGGCGGCGCTGTGGCTGTTGTGGACGGTGCGGGGCCTGCCACGGCAGCGGGTCCTGTACTACGTCGTGTTGCTGGCGCTGATCGTCGCGCTGGTGTGGGCCAACTCCTGGTACTCGGTGTTCGGCGCCATCGGCTTCGGGCAGGCGCTCGGGCTGCTGCCGCCGCGCTGGATCGCCGTCGGTTTCGGCGCCCAGACCGCGCTGACCGTGCTGGTGCAGGGGCCGGACTCGCCGAGCTGGGTGGTGCTGGTCAACGTGATGGTGCCGATGGTGTGGGCCGGCGTCGCGGTGGGCCGGCAGACCGAGAAGCACCAGCGCACCAGCGAGGAGCTGGCCGCGGCGCTGGCCGAGAACACCGGCCTGCACGAACAGCTGCTCGTGCAGGCCAGGGAGGCCGGCGTGCTGGACGAGCGGCAGCGGATGGCCCGGGAGATCCACGACACGCTGGCCCAGGGCCTGGCCGGCATCATCACCCAGTTGCAGGCCGCCGAACAGACCGGCGACCACTCGCACGTGGAGCGGGCGACCCGGCTGGCTCGGGAGAGCCTCACCCAGGCGCGCCGATCCGTGCAGGCGCTGCGGCCGGAACCGTTGGAGGGCAACAGATTGGTCGACGCGGTGGCGGAACTGGCGCAGGGCTGGTCGCGGGACAGCGGCGTGCCGGCGACAATGTCGACGGAGGGCGAGCCGCGGCCCGTGACGCCCGACCGGGAGGTGGCCCTGTTCCGGGTGGCCCAGGAGGCGCTGGCCAACATCGCCAAGCACGCCAAGGCCTCCCGGGTCGGGGTGACATTGTCCTATTTGGACGACCAGGTGGTGCTCGACGTCCGCGACGACGGCCGCGGCTTCGTCAACGACCGGGATGAGTGGTCCGGGGCGACCGCCGCGGCAGCGGGGCCGAGCGGAGGATTCGGGTTGACCATCATGCGACAGCGGCTGGACGGCGTCGGCGGGGCCCTGGCCGTCGAGTCGGAGCCGGGCGGCGGCACGGCGATCTCGGCGAGTGTGCCCGGTGAGTGACCCGATCCGGCTGCTGATCGTCGACGACCACCCGGTGGTGCGCAACGGGCTGCTCGGCATGTTCGCCGGCGATCCCGAGTTCGAGGTGGTCGGGGAAGCGGCCGACGGGGCCGAGGCGGTGGCCTATGCCCAGGCCCTGGACCCGGATGTGGTGCTGATGGACCTCCGCATGCCCGGTATGGACGGCGTAGCGGCGATACGAAAGCTAGCGGCGCTAGCAGTGCGGGCCAGGGTCCTGGTCCTCACCACTTACGACACCGACAGCGACGTGCTGCCGGCCGTCGAGGCGGGAGCCACGGGCTACCTGCTCAAGGACACGCCGCGGGCCGAGCTGCTCCGCGCGGTGCGCGCCGCCGCCCGCGGCGAGGCGGTGCTGTCCCCCACCGTGGCGACCAAGCTGCTCGGCCAGGTCCGCGCCCCGGCCAAGGACGACCTCAGCAAGCGTGAGCTGGAGGTCCTGGGCCTGATCGCCAAGGGCGCGACCAACCGCGAGGCCGCCGCCAAGCTGTTCATCAGCGAGGCCACGGTCAAGACCCACCTGCTGCACCTCTACGCCAAGCTCGGCGTCTCCGACCGCGCGGCGGCCGTGGCCACGGCCTTCGCCCGGGGGTTGCTGCGGTGAACTGACCGGCAATACCGCTTCCGACCACTCCTGACCGGCGGCGGATCGTCGTATGGTCGACCGAGGGGGTGGCGCCATGCCAACGCTGGTCTTCATGCTCACGGTGGCCACGGTCGTCCTCTGGGGCGGCGCGGCGATCCGGGTCTGGCTGACGCTGCCGCCGCCGAAACAGCCGCTGGCAGTGGCTTATCTGGCCGTGCCGGTCGTGGGCCTCGCCTTCGTGGCGTTCGGCGGGCCCGTCGGGGACCTGGTGATGGGCCTCGCGGCGATCATGGGCCTGGTGTTCTGGCTGACCACGGGCCTCCGGCCGGAGCGGGCGGTGGAGATCCGCGACGAGGAGCCGGCGCGGAACACGCACCGCTCGGGCGAGCTGCTGATGCGCCGCCAGCTGAGCGTCGTCGGGGCCGTGGTGCTGCTGATGGTGATCCTGATCATCACCCTGCCCTGGCTGCGGGACGTGCAGTGGCTGACCCGGTGACCGATAGGGTGGAGCGCACCTGAAACATGTGAGGAGAGCTCCGCCATGGCGCTGGAAAAGCCCCTTGTCGAACCGTACGACGGCGACGCCCCGGCCGACCTGGTCATCGAGGACATCACCGTGGGTGAGGGTCCGGAGGCCGCGGCCGGCCAGCTGGTGAACGTGCACTACGTCGGTGTCTCGCACTCGACCGGTGAGCAGTTCGACGCGTCCTGGGACCGCGGCGAGGCGTTCCAGTTCCCGCTGGGCGGCGGCCGCGTCATCGCCGGCTGGGACCGCGGCGTGGCCGGCATGAAGGTCGGCGGCCGACGCAAGCTGGTCATCCCGCCGCACCTGGGCTACGGCGACCGCGGCGCCTTGGGGTTAGCGGTGCCCAAAGTCGTCATCGTAACGGAGTGTCCTAGACGACAAGGTTGGCACCAGATTGGCCTGATACAGCGTCACAAATCAAGCTGAGAGTGCGGCGTCCCTAGACTACGCGGTTCGTTGCTAGCTTTGCATAAGAGCATTCCCCATTTGCACGTGCGGTTGTATCACGCACGGGCGTCGGGCTCGCCCAGCTCGTCTTCCCTGCATCAGAACCACCGCATCAGGCCGCCCACTGGCGCAAAGCCTCGAAGTCCTCGTCGCGCAGGCCGAGGCGGGGGTCGACCCAGTGCAGCAGGGCCTGGCCCTCGTGGTGCGTGGCGACCCACTCCCGGTCGGCCGGCGTGATCTCGTCGTCGACCCAGGCGAACGGCCGCCCGGCGGCCCAGTCGACGATGTGCCGGGTCTTCCAGTGGATGCCGGCGGGGTCCTCGAAGTGCTCAAGGGGCCAGTCCAGCCAGGGCAGCTCGGGCAGGTGCAGCGGCGGCCCGATCCACTCGTTGGCCTCGTCCTTCCAGGTCGTGGCCCACACGAGCTCGTAGGGCAGCCCCATCAGCCGCTCCCCGTGCGTGACGTTGAGCCACACCCGCAGCGGCCGCACGAAGGCCTCGGGCCGGTGCCGGTTGGCGGCGATCCACGTTCTGGGTTTGGTCCGATACGTGGTGTAACCGACCGGCCGCCGGTGGGCCTTGGCCATGTACGGGTTCAGCGGCCCGTCCACGTCCAGCAGCAAGACCGGCCGGCTGGCGCCCACGCCACGACCCTAGGCACCGCGGCAGCGGCTGTCACGCGTCCTGCTGCTGATCTTCGGACTCGTCGACGTCGTAGTCCAGATATGCCCCGATCAGGTTGAGCAGCAGGTCGGTGTCGACCGGCTTGGTCACGTAGTCGTTGGCCCCGGAGGCCAGGCTCTTCTCCCGGTCCCCCTTCATGGCCTTCGCGGTCACGGCGATCACCGGCAGGTCGGCGTGGGCGGACATGTCCCGGATCGCGGCCATGGTCGCGTTGCCGTCCAGCTCGGGCATCATGATGTCCATCAGCACGAGCGCGATGTCGTCGTACTGCTCCAGCGCCCGGATGCCGGAGATGCCGTTGTCGGCGAACACCACGTGCAGCCCGTGCAGCTCCAGCACGGTGCTCAGGGCGAACACGTTGCGCAGGTCGTCGTCGACGATGAGCACCTTCTCGCCGTGGAACCGCGGCGCGGTCGACGACAGTGTGGTCACGGTCGGGATGGGGTCGTCGAGCAGCACGGACTCCTCCAGCTCGGCGACCTCGGGCAGGTCGGAGGCGGCGGCCAGCAGCGCGGGCGGCGGCGTCACCGGCAGGCACAGCACGAAGGCGCTGCCCTGGCCCGGGGTGCTGCGCACCTGGAGCTCGCCGCCGAGCAGGTGGGTGAGCTCCCGGCTGATCGACAGGCCCAGGCCGGTGCCGCCGTACTTGCGGCTGGTGGTGCCGTCGGCCTGCTGGAACGCCTCGAAGATGACGCCGAGCTTGTCGGCCGGGATGCCGATACCGGTGTCCTCGACGGCGAAGGCGATCCGGGCCGGGGCGCCGCGCAGCGTGGACCGCCGCACCTGGGTGGCCGGGATCTGCTTGATGGTCAGCCGGATGCTGCCCTCCTGGGTGAACTTCACCGCGTTGGACAGCAGGTTGCGCAGGATCTGCTGGAGCCGCTGCACGTCGGTGTGCAGTTCGTCGGGCACGTCGGTGTCCACGGCCACCGAGAAGTCGAGGCCCTTCTGCCCGGTCAGCGGCCGGCACAGCTTCTCGACGTAGTCCACGAGGTCGACGACCGACACCGTGGTCTGCTCCAGCTGGAGGTGCCCGGCCTCGACCTTGGCCAGGTCCAGGATGTCGTTGATCAGCTGGAGCAGGTCGCTGCCGGCGGCGTGGATGGTGCGCGCGAACTCGACCTGCTTGTCGGACAGGTTGCGTTCGAGGTTGTCGGCCATCAGCTTGGCCAGGATGAGCAGGCTGTTGAGGGGCGTGCGCAGCTCGTGCGACATGTTGGCCATGAACTCGGACTTGTAGCGCGAGGCCAGCGCCAGCTGCTGGGCGCGTTCCTCCAGCTCCTGGCGGCCCTGCTCGATCTCGGTGTTCTTGAGCTCGATGTCGCTGTTCTGCCGGGCCAGCAGCGCGGCCTTCTCGGCCAGCTCGGCGTTGGACCGCTGGAGCTCCTCCTGCTGGGCCTGCAGCTGCTCGGACCGCGCCCGCAGCTCCTGGGCCAGCCGCTGCGACTCCAGCAGCAGCGCGTCCGTGCGGGAACTGGCCTGGATCGTGTTGACGGTGACGCCGATGGTCTCCTTGAGCTGCTCCAGCAGGTCGCGGTGCACCTCGGTGAACCGGCCGACCGAGGCCAGCTCGATGACGCCGAGCACCTTGCCCTCGAACAGCACCGGCAGCACGATCACGTCGGACGGCGGCGCGGCGCCCAGGCCCGAGGTGATCTGGATGTAGCCGGGCGGGGCGGCCGACATGCGGATCGTCTTCTTCTCCACGGCGGCCTGCCCGACCAGCGACTCGCCCAGCGCGAACCGCGGCCGGCGGCCGTCGGCCGACACGCCGTAGCCGGCGGCGCGGCTCAGCTCGTCGTCGTCGACCAGGAAGAACAGGCCCTGCTGCGCGGAAACCAGCGGCGCCAGCTCGCTCATCATCAGCGACGCCAGCTCGACGACGTCGCGCTGGCCCTGCATGAGACCGGACAGCCGGGCCAGGTTGGTCTTGAGCCAGTCCTGTTCCCGGTTGGCCGTGGTGGTCTCCATCAGGTTGCCGATCATCCGGTTGATGTTGTCCTTCAGATCGGCCATCTCGCCGCGGGCCTGCACGGTGATCTGCCGGGTCAGGTCGCCCGCCGTCACCGCCGTGGCCACCGCCGCGATGGCCCGCACCTGCGTGGTCAGGTTGCCGGCCAGCTCGTTCACACTTTCGGTGAGCCGCTTCCACGCTCCGGTCACGCCGACCACCTCGGCCTGGCCGCCCAACTGGCCCTCGGTGCCGACCTCACGGGCCACGCGCGTGACCTCGTCGGCGAAGCCGGACAGCTGGTCCACCATCGTGTTGACGGTGTTCTTCAGCTCCAGGATCTCGCCCCGCGCGTCGACGTCGATCTTCTTCGACAGGTCGCCGCGCGCGACGGCGGTGGTGACCTGGGCGATGTTGCGGACCTGGGACGTCAGGTTGTCGGCCATGAAGTTGACGTTGTCGGTCAGGTCCTTCCACGTGCCGGCGACACCGGGCACCCGGGCCTGACCGCCCAGCATTCCTTCGGTACCGACCTCACGGGCGACACGCGTGACCTCGTCGGCGAACGCCCGCAGCGTGTCCACCATGCCGTTGATGGTGGCGGCCAGCGCCGCGACTTCGCCGGCCGCTTCGACGACGATCTTCTTCGACAGGTCGCCGTCGGCCACGGCCGTTGCCACGCGGGCGATCGAGCGCACCTGCCCGGTCAGGTTGTGGGCCATGACGTTGACGTTGTCGGTCAGGTCCTTCCACGTGCCGGCGACGCCGCGCACCGTGGCCTGGCCGCCCAGCTTGCCCTCAGTGCCGACCTCGCGGGCCACACGGGTGACCTCGTCGGCGAAGGCGGACAGCTGGTCCACCATGGTGTTGATGGTGTTCTTCAGCTCCAGGATCTCGCCGCGCGCGTCGACGGTGATCTTCTGCGACAGATCGCCCTTGGCCACCGCCGTCGTCACCTGAGCGATGGACCGCACCTGCGAAGTCAGGTTGCCGGCCATGAAGTTCACCGAGTCGGTGAGGTCGCGCCAGGTTCCCGCGACACCGGGAACCGTCGCCTGACCGCCCAGCCGTCCCTCGCCGCCGACCTCGCGGGCCACCAGCGTGACCTCCGCCGCGAACGAGGAAAGCTGGTCCACCATCGTGTTGACAGTGTTCTTCAGCTCCAGGATCTCGCCCTGCGCGTCCACAGTGATCTTCTGCGACAGATCGCCCTTGGCCACCGCCGTCGTCACCTGGGCGATGGATCGCACCTGCGAAGTCAGGTTGGCCGCCATGAAGTTCACGTTCGCGGTGAGGTCGCGCCAGATGCCCGCGACACCGGGAACCGTGGCCTGGCCGCCGAGAATGCCCTCGGTGCCGACCTCGCGGGCGACGCGGGTGACCTCGTCGGCCAGCGCGGAAAGCTGGTCCACCATGGTGTTCACGGTGTTCTTCAGGCCGAGCATCTCGCCGGAGACCTCGACCGTGATCTTGCGGCTCAGGTCGCCGTCGGCCACCGCCGTCGTCACCTGGGCGATATCCCGAACCTGGGCGGTCAGGTTGCCCGCCATCAGGTTCACGTTGTCGGTGAGGTCCCTCCAGATTCCGGCTACTCCGGGTACGACGGCCTGGCCACCGAGCTTGCCCTCGGTGCCCACCTGACGGGCTACCCGCGTCACCTGCTCGGCAAACACGGAAAGTTGCTCGAGTAGTCCGTTGACCGTTCCGCAGAGCTGAGCGGCCTCGCCGCGCAGCGGTTGTCCGTTGCGGTGCGAGGACATTCGCTGCGACAGGTCGCCCTCGGCGACGGCCGCGAGCACGCGGCTGAGCTCCGTGGTCGGGTAGAGCAGGTCCTCCAGCACCAGGTTCACCGACTGGCGGGCCACCGCCCAGCCGCCGGCGAACGGCTCGGTCGACAGGCGCTCGCCCACCCCGCCGCGCAGCGTGGAAAGCTCCCCGACCAGGTCCTGGTTGCGTTCCACGATCTCGTTGAAGACCTCGGCGACGCGCGCGGCCGTGCCGTCGCCGACCGGCGTGAGCCGTCGGCGGAAATTGCCGTCCCGCACGTCGCGCATCGCGCTGAGCAGGCGGTCAAGGAACGCGTCTTCGCCGGCGGACTGCTTGGTCCCGACCGGCAGCGAGGTGGTGTCCATCTCGGCCTCCCTCGAATCGGCTGCCATCGTTTAGCGTGTCGGTGACCGCTAGCCTGCCATGAGACGAGCAATGGTGAGCAGCCGAGTGCGCCGGGCTAGTCTGGAAAGCAAACCGGCCAGGAGTCTGGAGGTGGCGCGGTGGTCGACCGGCACTCCGCACCCGGGATTCCCGAGCCGGCCAGATGGGTCGCGACCAGATCGGCACCGACCGGAACGAGGGTGGACGGAATACCCCTGAGCAGGCAGGAAACCGTCGACGCCGCCGTGTGGCAGGCGCTGCTGGACACTGCCGACAAGGCGGTGGTGGTGCACGACGGCCGCCGCCTGGTGCGGGTGGTGAGCCGCCGTGCGGCGGAGCTGTTCCCCGATCTGCGGCCCGGCGTCGAATTGGCCGGTGTGGCCGGATTCACCGGTTCGGAGCAGAACGAGGTCGAGACGACCTGCCAGGGCGTGCCATGGCGGTGGATTCCCACCCGATTGGACGAAGACCACGTGGCCTGGCAGGGTGATTCGGCCGAGCCGGCCGAGCCGTGGTGCGAAAAGTGCGCGCAGGCACGGTTTCTGGTCAACAGCAGCCGGCTGCTGGGCAGTTCCCTGCGCCGGGACCAGACTCTGCGCAGCATCGTGCAGCTGGCCGTGCCGACGCTGGCCGACTGCTGCGCCGTGGTGCTGCCGGCCAAGCGCGGCCGGGTCGAGTGGTGGCGGTACAGCCGCGGCGGCGACACCGAGCACGGTCGCATGGGCCAGCACGTGCTCCGCTCCGTGACGTCGCTGGCCGAGGCTTTCTCGGGTTCGGCGACCAAGCCCCTGCCCGGGCAGCCCGTGCCCGGCGCGCGGCTGGACTGGTTGCTGGAGCCCGATTTCGGCGATCCCGGCAGCGTGGTCGTGGTGCCGCTGCGGCACGAGGGGCTCGACGCCGGCGCGTTGGTGTTGGCCAGCAACGATTCTCGTGACGAACAACTGGACATCGTCCGCGACTACGCCGGACGGGCGGCCGCCGCGCTGAGTTCCGCGCACTCGTTCAGCGAACAGGCCCGGGCCACCGAGGCCCTGGAGTCCAGCCTGCTGCCCTCGCCGCTGCCCGAGGTGCCCGGCATCGTGTGGTCGGCGTGCTACCGGCCGGCGCACAGCGGCATCCGGGTCGGCGGCGATTTCTACGACGTGTACCCGGATTCCGACGGCCGGGCCCTGTTCCTGCTGGGCGACGTCTGCGGCAACGGCGTCGAGGCGGCGACCCTGGCCGGCCGTATCCGGCACACCGTCGAGGCGCTTCGGCCGGTCGAGACCGAGCCCACGAAGCTGCTGCACCGTCCTCGGCCGCCTGTTCTGTATGGCACAAATTCAGGGCTTTCCTTAGCTAATTGCATGCTGAGTACGGGCGCGTAGTGTGGTCGCTGACTTATGTTTCGCTAGCTTTGCGAACCGTAATGATGTCCTATCCGCTTAGTGACGATTGGAGCGGAAGCCCCAGGGTGGTACCAGTACGGTGCCATCACTGGAGATCTCTGCATGGGGACCTTGAACGATCGCCCGAGCCCATCTCTGTTTATGGTGACTTGCAAGGAAAGCACGTGGCCCAGATAACACATAGAAAGACGGGGTCGCTTTAACCTCCAGGCCGTCGTATAGCTCCATGTGCTGGACACGGATTGGCCCCAGTCCAGCTCAGGTACAGCCATCTGACTCGACAAGCCGGCGCGCTGGAACGCCTCGACTCCGGCGCCGTCCGGGTGCGCCTGGCCTCCGGCGGCCATCCCTCGCCGCTCGTGCTGCGCGCCTCCGGCGTCGTCGAGGAGATCGCCGTGCCCGGCACCCTCGTCGGTGTGCTGCCCGATCCCCACTTCGGCGAGGCCACCGTCACCCTGTCGGCCGGGGACGTCTGCCTGCTCTACAGCGACGGAGTCACCGAGGCCCGCGGCGGCAGCGACGGCCGCGAGCAGTACGGCGCCCACCGCCTCACCGAGGCCCTCGGCGCCGGCGCCGGCATGCCCGCCGCCGACCTCACCCGCCACGTCGAACACCGCCTCGACGACTGGCTGGCCGGCCGCGACCACGACGACGTAGCCCTCCTTGCCCTACAAGCCATCTAACCCCCGCGAGTCACGCTCTCCGGCAGTGCGAAATACGGTTTCGAGCAGACCTGAGACCGAAGGCGCTGTTCTGCCCGAAACCGTATTTCGGTGTGTCTGAGAGCGTGACTCGCGGGGGTTCAGCCGATGCGGCGGCGGCGGATGCCTACGTAGATCACGGCGGCGATGACCAGGAGCAGGGCCAGCACCGCCAGCGCGGCGGTGAGGGTGAAGTGGCTGTCCGGCAGGGTGGTCAGGTGCTGGGCGTCGGCCGGGGGCGGGGTGGCGGTGGTGACGGCCGGCCGCGCGGTGGGGTCGGCGTCGACGAGCTGGCCGACGGGCTGGGCCTTCGAGGACTTGAGGTCGAAGCCGTAGTTCATCATCGGCACGGACTGGGAGTACATGGCCGTCACCGGGCTCATTGTGCCGCGCATGCCGACGAAGACGATGCGGGTGCCGCCTCGCTGGGCGGCGTTGATGTAGGTGTGCAGGGCGTCGTCGGTGTAGCCGGTCTTGCCGCCGAGGTCGCCGTCGTAGTTGTACAGCAACGGGTTGTCGTTGCCGACGACGAAGCCGGGCTTGTCCTGCCAGCCGGGGAACTGGATCTGCTGGGTGGACACGGCGTCGGCGAAACGCTTGTCCTGCATGGCCAGACGGAACAGCAAGGCCAGGTCGTAGGCCGAGGACACCATGCCTGGGCCGTCGAGACCGGACGGCGTGGCGGTGCGGGTGTCCAGGGCGCCGACGCTGTGGGCGAGGGCGTTCATCTTGGCCACAGCCTTGTCGGCCCCGCCGAGCTGCGTGGCGAAGGCGTACGCGCAGTCGTTGCCGGAGTGCATGAGCAGCGCGTGGAAGATCTGGTCGTTGGTGTACTTGCCCTCGGGCCCCATGCCGACGCGGGTGCCGTCCTGGTTGGCGTCGTCCCAGGTGCCGGTGACGAGGGTGTCCATCTTCAGCTCACGCATCACGACCAGGGCCAGCAGCACCTTGATCAGCGACGCGGGACGCTGGCGGGCGTGGGGGTCCTGGGCGGCGAGCACCTGCCCGGTGTCCAGGTCGGCCAGCACCCACGACTCGAACTGGTTGGCCGGCGCACCGGCCGCGCCGGGCGGGATCACCGGCCCGCACTCGGCCATCCGAGAGCCGCCGACGGGCTGCGACGGCAGCGCCAGCGGGGTCGGCGGCTGCTGGCCGGGGACCGGGTTCTCGGACGAGTCGACGGGCGGGGGCGGAGCGTTCCGGTAAGCGCAGCCCGCCGGGTCGGCGGCCGCTGTCGGCGCCGTAACCGTGCAGATCAGCACGAAAAGGGCAACCAGCAAACGCAGCAGTCGTCGAGGCACAGGGCAGCCTAGCCGGATTTCCGGTCGCGCCGGGTCAACTGCGCTCGTACGTGCGGCGCCAGCCAACTCGTGGCGGTCCCTCCGCGCGTGCGCGCAGCGACACCGTGGGCTCACTCACATGCGGCACCGTCGATTCCTCGACGTCGGTGACCGCCACCGTGGCCGGATCCGCCCCCGCATGCACGGCCGCGGCACGGGCCTGCTCCATCACGCGGTGACGGATGTCGTCGCCGTGCGGGCTGTTGGCGCTGAACATGCGCACGGCCTCACCGCTGACCGGCGCGACCGCCACGCCCACCGCCGCGGCGGCATCAGCACGCGGCGGGCAGCACACGAGCGTGGTGCCCGGCAACGGCCCCGGCAGCGTGTCCACGAGCTTCTCCGCGCCCGGGCCGATCACCAGCAGCGGCAGGTCGCGCGGCGAGCTCTTGGCCCGGTCGACGGCCTCGGACAGCTGCGCCTGGCCGCACCCGGTCCCGCCGATCGGCGGCGTCGTCGGCACGAGCGCCACGGTCCGCAAACCTGTCTGCACACCGGCAATCACCGTGGAGCCAGCGGCCAGCTCGGCCGAACCGGCGGTCACCGAGCACACGGCCGTCGGCTCGCCCTCCACGTTGGTGAAGGCCACCAACGCTTCCGACTCACCGGCCAGCAGCGCCGCACCCCGGGCACCAACCGCCGCAGCGGCGCCATGCATCAGCAGCGGCCGCGTGAGCGCGTAGTCGACGGTCATGATCGAGCCGTCGTTACGGGCGAGGAACGGCTCCGCGTGCGACAGGCCCACGTCGACCAGCGACCGACGCAGGCGGTGCGCCGCGCCCCACGCCCGCCGGATCAGCGCCGCCTGCAACACGGTCGCGTTCTCCCGCTCCAGCAAGCCGGAGCCGCCCATCTCGTGCGACAGCAGGATCGGCACCGAATCACCGAGCTCCGCTCGCAACAGCCCGGCCGCCGCCAGCTCGTGCCCGGGGGCCACGGCGGCGAACACGCTGCTGACCGCGACCGCGTTGACCCGGCCGGCGATCTCCCGCGCGAACGCCAC
>NZ_KK037166.1:8170039-8176126 GCF_000568255.1 Kutzneria sp. 744 | reverse complement strand
CCGCCAGCCCGGTGCCGCCCCGGGCAGGCCGGCCAGGCCGTCGATCTCGCTGACGCCGACCATCACCTGCTGGATGTGCTCCAGGTCGACGCCGCGCGGCCCCGCCTGGGCCATGAGCTCCTCGACGAGCAGCGGCAGCACGGCGGTGACGGCCGCGGTCGGCAGCGGCCGCTCGATCGAGGCCAGCACGGTGCCGTCGTTCTCGACCACGGCCGCCGCGAACCGGTCGCGCTGCATCGAGATGCCGAGCCGGCAGCTCCGGTCGGGAGTCATGACGCCACCACCGGCCGGTACGGCAGGTCGAGGCCGAACGCCGCCGGCCCGACCAGGTCCAGTCCGGCCGGCGTGCGCCACACGTCCGGGCACGGCAGCGCCAGCACCACCACGCGCTGGCCGTAGCGCAGCTCGCCGGCGCTGAGCGTCTCGCCCGTGTAAGTGTCGAAGACGGTGATGATGTCCGGCACCGTGGCCAGCACCTGGCCGTCCTCGATCACCGCCAGGTACTCGTGGCCCACGTCCAGCCGCAGGGTGCGGCCGCTGTCCGCGCCGGTGCCCTCGATCGTCGCCGGTGTGCGCTGCCCCGGCTCCGACAGCGCCGCCGCCACGCGCCCCTCGGCGATGATCACGCCGTCGTACTCGGCCACGATCGCCCGCGCCGCGTCCGGCACGGACACCGCCGCGCCGATCAGCTCACCGATGCGCAGCGCCTTGCTGACCGAGCCCATGATGACCGCGTCGGCGACCTGGTCGACCGTCATCACGTACTCGGTGCTGATGCCGCGGTCGCCGAACCCGACGACCACCGAGCGGGCCATCCGCTCGGCCCAGCCGTCGCCGGCGTGCACGGCGACGACGCGGTCGTGCTCGTCGGCCAGGACAACGGGATCGGGCGTGACGCCGGCCAGGTGCATGGACACCCGGGACATGCCCGGGAACGCCCGCCCCATGCCGTCGGCGTCGAGCATGGGCAGCCCCGCGTGGGCGGCCAGCGCGACCGAGGCGGCGCCGTGGAAGCCGCCGATCTCGTTGCACAGCATGGCCACGACCGGCTGGCCGAAGTGCCGCTCCACGTGCACGCGAATGGTGGCGGCTTCCCTGCACGTGCCGATGCGCTCGGCCCCGATGGCCGGCGCGCCGAGGAAGGTGCACGGCATGACCAGGCCGTCCGGCGGCAGTTCGTCCGGCTGCACCACCTGGACCGGGCCGTTCAGCTCGACGGCGTGGGCGGTCAGCGGCAGCGCGTAGCGGCCCTGTCCCCCGCCCCCGCCACCGAGCACGTCGCAGCCCCGCGCGAAGTCGCGCAGACGTCCCCCGGACAGGTGCATGTCGCGATGGTAATCACCTCGCGACGCTGCGCCAGTGTCAGGCGGCCGAACGGGTTGCGGCGGGCCTCCGCCGCAGCGCGGTCTCGCTGATCTCCCGCGGCGTGTAGAAGGAGTCCGCGGCGTTGATGGCGGTGCCCGGCGCGACGACCGCGTCGATCCGGTCCAGGGTCTCGTCGTCGAGCACGAGATCGGCGCCGGCCACCAGGTCGTCGAGATGCTCGCGGGTGCGCGGTCCGATGATCGCCGAGGTGACGCCCGGGTGCGCGATGGAGAAGGCCATCGCCAGGTGGGTCAGCGAGACGCCGACGTCGGCGGCGATCTTGGCCAGCTCCTCGACCGCCTCGATCTTGCGCTTGTTCTCCGGCAACGTCGGGTCGAACATCGTCGGCAGGAAGGCGGCCCGGCCGGTGCTCATGTCGACGCCGCCGCGGTACTTGCCGGACAGCCAACCGCCGGCCAGCGGGCTCCACACCAGCACGCCCATGCCGTAGCGCTGGGTCGTGGGCAGCACAGCGGACTCGATGGTGCGGTTGAGGATGGAGTACGGCGGCTGCTCGGTGCGCAGCCGCTCGAAGCCCCGCCGCTGCGAGGCCCAGTGCGCCTCGACGAGCATCTCGGCCGGGAAGGTCGAGGAGCCGAAGGCCCGGATCTTGCCGGCCCGGACCAGGTCGGTCAGCCCGGACAGGGACTCCTCGATGTCGGTGTCCGGGTCCGGCCGGTGCATCTGGTAGATGTCGATGTGGTCGGTGTCCAGGCGGCGCAGGCTGTCCTCGACCGCGCGCACCATCCAGCGGCGCGAGTTGCCCTGCCGGTTGGCGTCCTCGCCCATCGGGCCGTGGAACTTGGTGGCCAGCACGACGTCGTCGCGCCGGCCCTTGATCGCCCGGCCGACGATCTGCTCCGACTGCCCCTCCGAATAGCGGTCGGCGGTGTCGATGAAGTTGATGCCCGCGTCCAGCGCGGCGTTGATGATCCGCGAGGCGTCCTCGGGGTCGGTGTTGGCCCAGCTGCCGAAGTTCATGGCGCCGAAGCAGTACGGGCTGACCTTGATGCCGGTTCCACCCAGTACACGCATATGCATCTCTCACGTCCCCTTTGCGATCTGAGTTGCAACACCAATGTAGCGAGTTTGACCGAAGATGCAACCCTGCGTCGCGGCCTACCATGGTCGCGTGACCCGACCGCTGCGCGCCGACTCCGAACGGACGATGCGCGCCATCCTGGACGCCGCCAACCAGGTGCTGGCCGAGAATCCCGCCGCCACGCTCCAGCAGATCGCCGACGCCGCGGGGGTGGCCCGCACGACCGTGCACCGGCGCTTCGCCAGCCGCGAGGCGCTGATGGAGGCACTCGTGCTGGACATGCTGGCGCAGCTGGAGGCGGTGATCGACGACAGCCGGCCGGAGACCGCGCCGCCGCTGGTCGCGCTGCACGAGCTGAGCGCCGGCTACATCACCGTCAAGGGCCGCTGGCGGCTGACCGACGTGCACCCGACCGAATTCGAGCACGGCGAGGCGATCGAGCGGATCAAGGCCCGCAACCGCGCCCTGTTCCAACGGCTGGCCGACACCGGCACCATCGCCCCGGACACCGACCTCGAGTGGGCCGTCCGCGTGTTCTTCGCGCTGCTGCACGAGGCCATCGAGCGCCGCGCCGTCACCGGCAACTCGCCCGACACCCTGGCCGCGCTCGTGACCTCGACCTTGGTCGGCGGGCTGCGCGGGGTGTGACCGCCGCCGTACAGTGCACGCAGGTCGGGGACGTTTTTCACGTCTAGGGGGCTCTACGTGCGGATCTCTGCAGCTTTCGCGTGCGCGCTGTTAGTGGGCGCGAGCTTGGCATTACCGGTGACGGCCTCGGCCGCGGCCGCCGGATCCGGCAACGGGTTCACGGCCGTCACGCCGACCCGGGTGCTCGACACGCGGGACAGCGGCGGCCCGGTGGGGGCCGGCGTGGCGAAGCCGCTGGACCTGTCGGCGGCGGTGCCGGCCGATGCCACGGCGGTGCTGTTGAACGTGACGGCGGTCGACGCCACCGGCAACACCTTCGTCGCCGTGTACCCGGACGGCGCGCCGGTGCCGATCACCTCGAACGTGAACGTGGTGCCGGGGCGGGCGATCCCCAACGCCGTCACCGTGGAGCTGCGGCCCGGGCACAAGATCGACCTGTTCAACAAGTTCGGCTCCGTGCAGCTCATCGTCGACCTGGAGGGCTACTACTCGCCGTCCGCGACGACCGGTCTGACCGCGCAGAACCCCTCCCGGGTGCTCGACACCCGCAACGGCATCGGGGCCATCCGCGCCGACTCGACGTACACGCTGGACCTGTCGACCAGCGTGCCGGCCAACGCGACCGCGGTCGTGCTCAACCTGACCGGCACCAACGCCACCACCGGCACCTTCGTCACCGCGTGGCCGCACGGCGCGCCGAGGCCCAACACTTCCAGCCTCAACCTGGTGCCTGGCCTCGACACGCCCAACGGTGTCACCGTGCAGCTCGGTTCCGACCGGAAGGTCGACCTGTACAACAGGAACGGCTCCGTGGACCTGGTCGCCGACCTCGCCGGCTACTACGCCCCGACCTCGACCGCCACGTTCAGCACGGTCATCCCCTCCCGCGCCGTCGACACCCGCACCTCGACCCCGGTCGGCTCCGACGCGCGCACCGTCGACCTGTCCGGCGTCATCCCGCCGACCGCGACCGCCGTGGTGCTCAACCTGACCGGCACCAACGCTTCCAGCGGCACCTTCGTCACCGTCGCGCCGCACGGCACGCCCAAGCCCAACGCCTCCACCCTCAACCTCAACCCCGGCCAGACGGTCTCCAACTCGGCCACCGTGGCGGTCAGCGCCGACGGCCAGGTCGACCTGTACAACGCGTGGGGCACCGCCGACGTGATCGTGGACGTCTTCGCCTACTTCGCGCCGCCGTTCACCTGCACCCAGGGCTGCGTCTACGGCTGGGGTTCCGGCTACCTCGGCACCCGCCGCAACATCACGGCGCCGGCCCCCACCCCCACGCCCGTCTTCGGCCTCGACCATGTCACCTCCATCGACAGCAACGGCGGATCGACCTTGGCGCTGCGCAACGACGGCACCGTGTGGGCGTGGGGCGGCAACGGCCTCGGCCAGCTCGGCAACGGCGCCAGCTGCTCGCTGAGCGGCCCGGCGGCCGATGTCGACTGCTACTCGGATGTGCCGGTGCGGGTGCCGGGCCTGAGCAACGTCGAAGCCGTGGTCGCCGGCCGGCACGGCGGCTTCGCGCTCCGCTTCGACGGCACCGTGTGGCAGATCGGCACGTCGCTGCGGCAGGTGCCGGGCCTGAGCGGCATCACCGCCATCGCCGGCGGCGACGCCACGCACTACGCCCTGCGCAACGATGGCACCGTGTGGGCCTGGGGCAGCAACCTCGGCGGCGAGCTGGGTATCGGCACCGCCAACGACGTCCCCGCCACGACTCCGGTGCAGGTGCACGGCCTGTCCGGTATCCGGCAGATCTCCGTCGCCCCCATGGATGCCAACGGATCCGGCGACACCGCGTTCGCGCTGCTGGCCGATTTCTCGGTGTCCGCGTGGGGCCCGGACGCCAAGGCCTACCACACCGGCGTCGCCACGGACGGTCCCGCCTACGAGCCCGTGTCGATCCCCGGCCTGACCAACATCGGCTCGATCTCGGGCACGCATGCGCTGATGGCCAGCAACGGCGGGCTGGTGTCGTGGGGCCGCAACGACGCCGGCCAGCTCGGCAACGGCACCCACGGCTTCGAGCTCCAGGCCACGCCGGTGCCGGCCAGCATCGGCCCGGCCTTCACGCTCGCCACCCACGTTCCGGGCACGGTTCGCGGCGACGACACCGCCTGGACCTGGGGCGACAACACCTTCGGCCAGCTCGGCAACGGCACCGTCGGCGGCGAGGCCGACACCCCGGCGCAGGTCCCCGGCCTCAACTCGATCACCGCCCTGACCGGCAGCGACACCCAGACCTTCGCCCGCCAGCGCTGACCACCCCCATGCAGGGAAGGACGCCTTACCCGCGTTCAACGAGGGTAAGGCGTCCTTGCCTGCATCAAGCCCGGGGCGTCAGCCCTGGATGATGTACTGCTCCAGCTGGGCCTGTTCCTCCTGGAGCTTGCTGATCTGGCGCTTGACCACGTCGCCGATGCTGACGATGCCGGCCAGCTTCCCGTTGTCCACCACCGGCACGTGCCGGATACGGCGCTCGGTCATGAGCACCGACAGGGTCTCGACGGTGTCCTCCGAGGTGCAGGAGAACACCGAGGTGGTCATGATCTCCGACACCGGGCGGTCCAGCACGGCCGCGCCACGCTCGGCGAGCTGCCGGACCACGTCGCGTTCGGAGACGATGCCGGCCACCCCCTCGGGCGTCAGCACGACCACCGCGCCGATGTTGTGTTTGGCCAGTTCGGCCACCAGCTCGGTGACCGTGGTCCACGGTGGCACGGTTGCCACGCTCGACCCTTTGCTCCGCAGGACGTCCGCGATCCGCATCGTGCTCGCCTCCGTTCGGCGCAGGGGCTGCCTGAATTGCCCAGGTTAGTGGGACAGGTCACAAAGCGCGCGGGGTCGAGAGCCATGTTTCGATCAAGTGGGCTCCGATCGAGTCCTTCGTCCGGGGCATGTGCTCCTCCCGCACCTGCTCACGGGTGAGCCAGCGGGCCTCGGCCAGCTCGTCCCCGTCGACGTCGATGGCCTCGGACAGCGCCTCGGCCCGGAAGGCGATCATCAGCCCGGCCGGGAACGGC
>NZ_KK037166.1:8168699-8169939 GCF_000568255.1 Kutzneria sp. 744 | reverse complement strand
TGGAGAACCGGTCCGACCGCCGGTGCCGCCCGAACAGCGCGCGGCCCTCGTGCTCGACGAGCACGATCACCGCCGGCTCCAGGCGGGGGAACAGCTCCTTGCCGCAACCGAGGCAGTCTCGGACGTTGCCGCCGTGCCGGGGCCGGGTCTCGCCGCCGCACGCGCCGCAGAACCGCTGGTTGCGGCTCCAGTGCAGCAGCGCCTTGGCGTACACGAGCATCGCCGACTCCTGGGCGGCGAGCTCCCCGAACAGCGACCGCACGTCCACCGTGGACGCGGGCTCCTCGGCCAGCTCCACCGCGAACACGCCCCGCTCGCCGTCGAGGCCGAGGAACACCTCCTCGCCGTGGGGCTCGCTGTCGGGCGCGTACCTGTCCCGCCAGAACGGCAGCAGCCGGGCGTCTTCCCGCCGCGCGGCGATCCAGTCCGGGTCGGCGCGGCGGTCGTGGGCGCGGTCGAGACGCAGCCCGCTGTAAGGGATCACGGGGCCGATCGTATGGTCAGTGCCATGGAGTTGAGCACGCGAGTGGGCACCATCGCGGAGACGATCATCGGCCGCAAGGGCCGGGTGTCCTTCGTGGAGGTGCTGGTCGAACTCGGCTGGGTGCACCAGAAGAACGTGGACAGCTGGCGACGGGGCGAGCTCGACCCGTTGACCAAGGCCATGTCCGTGACCGACGACAAGGTGCTGGAGGCGGCCGAAGCCTTCAATCTCTGGGACCGTCTGCGGTTCCGCCGGACCACCACCCCGCACGTCTCGGCCACCCGCGACCGCCGCCCGCTGCGCTTCACCGCCGACCGCGACATCACGTGGGTGCACCTCCAGTTCGCGCGCGCCGACGCGCGGCCGGCGGCCGACGAGAAGGTGCCGGACCTTGTTGTGCTGGAGGCCAAGGACGAGTTCGAGTGCGAGGAGTGCCGCGCGCACGACCGATTCATGATGATGGACAGCCAGTCGGCGATCTGCATGGGCTGCGCCGACCTGGACCACCTGGTGTTCCTCAAGGCCGGCAACGCCACGCTGAGCCGCCGGGCCCGCAAGGAGAGCGGGCTGGCGGCGATCGTGGTCCGGCCGGATGCCAAGCGCCGCAACCGGATCTGGCGGTTGGGCATCCTCGTCGAGCCGGACGCGCTCGACCGGGCCGAGCAGCAGTGCTTCGACGACGAGGAGCTGCGGGCCCGGCGGCGGGTCAAGGACGCGGAGCGCCGCGAGGTGCTGGACGAGAAGTTCATGGGGCAG
>NZ_KK037166.1:8158085-8168075 GCF_000568255.1 Kutzneria sp. 744 | reverse complement strand
TACCTTGCACGTAAGGGTCACGCGTTCCCCCAGGTCGGACAGCCACTGCTCCTCTTCGACAATGCGTTGGAGTTCCGGACCCGGGTTGGTGACCTCGACGAAGCCGCGGTCGCGGTACCAGGGCTCGTTCCAGGGGATCTGGCGGAACGTGGTGAGCGTGACCGCCCTGCCGGCGGCGCGTCGCATGACGGCCGCCAACAGGGCGGTGCCCAGACCTTGCCGCCCGTGATCCGGGTGCACGGCCAGTTGGTGCAGGTGGAGGCCGTCGTCGACCGGGCCCAGGTAGGCGAAGCCCCGCGCCGGCCGGCCGACGACCAACACGTCCTCGGGCGCGGCGACCTGGTCGATGTCCGGGCTCGGCGGGAAGGTGATCCCGTAGGCCTGGAACAGCTGGTCGGCCGTGTCCTCGACGGCCACGAGACCGGCCAGCTCGCCGGCCTCCGCCACCCGCACCTCGATCACTTAACCCTCCACTTGGGACTCCACGAGATCCGCGGCCCGGTGAACTCCACCACTGTCGACGATTTCCCGCTGGATCTTCTCCAGGTTGGCGGCGATCCCGCTGTCCGTGCTGACCTCGTGCAGCGCCTGCCGGAGCCGGTCGACGGTCACCTCGTCACGCGGAATGTGCCGCCCCAGCCCCAGTTCCTCGATCCGCGGCCCGGTGAGCAGCTGGTCGACCGCCTGTGGCACGGTGATCAGCGGCACCCCGTGAGCGAGCGCCTCCATGACACCGCCCATGCCGGCGTGCGTGATGAAGGCACTGGCCGCCGTGAGGATCGACGCCTGCGGAACCCATTGCCGCACAACGAAATTCTCCGGCAGCGGGCCGAGATCGGCCGGATCGATGAAGCGCCCGACGGACATCTCCACGTGCCAGCCGTTGTCCGCGAACGCGGTCAGGCAGTCACGGAAGAAGTCCGGCCGGTCGGTGTAGGCCGACCCGAGCGAGATCAACAGCACCGGCCGGTCGTCCGGCTTCGACCACATCTGCGGCGAGCCCATCGGCCCGACGAAGGTGAAGGTGCCGTCGACCGTCGGCGCGTCGAACTGGAACGACCGCGGCATCGCCACCAGGCACGGCCTCGGCGTCAGCAACTCCTCCGGAAACCCGTACTCCTTGACGTACGCGGCGAAGTCGTCGGCCTTGGAGCCGGGAATCGCGATGTAGCTGGCCGACAGCTGCACCACCGGGATGCCCCAGCGGTCGGCCAGCACCGGCCCCTGGAAGGCGCCGATGTCGCACACGATGACGTCCGGCCGGTCATCGGCGTAGAGCCGCTCGATCTGCGGCGTGACGGCGTGGTACTCGGTGACGAACATGCGCGTGCCGGCGTCGCCGTCCTCCGGCATGCGCTCCGGGAACGTCGTGGTGTGCAGCAGCGGCGTCGCCCCCGCCTGCTTGACGGCGTCGGCGAACTGGTCGGTGGTGGCGTAGCTGACCCGATGCCCGCGCGCGACCAGTTCGGTCACCAGCGGCAGGCCCGGGTTGATGTGGCCGTGTTCGGGCACGGCCATGAACGAGATGTGCACGGCAGAACTCCTGCTGAGTTGTCAGACGAGTGGGCAGACGAGATCCACTCGGGACTCAGTGGTAGAGAGGCAGGGTTCCGAAGCAGTACATGGCACCAGCCTAGCCGCCGGCGCCAGCGATTTTCAGGACACCCAGTCCGGCAACGGCTCTCGGGCCGCCAGCCACTCCTCGGGCACGCCCGCGACCAGGGCGACGATGCCCCCGACGATGGCGCTGGTGGTGTCGATGTCGCCGCCGACCTCGACACACGTCAACACGGCCTGGCGGTAGTCGTGGACATGGGTCGCCGCGGCCCACAGCGTGAACGGCACGGTGTCCTGGGCCAGCACGCGCGAGCCGTTGCCGAGTTCGAACGCCACCTCGGCCGCCGACCGGCCCAGCAGCTGCCGGGCCCGCTCCACCCGGCGGCGAACCTCGCTGTCCGGCAGGCGATCCAGCACGGAGTCGAACAGCTCCGACCCCGTCGGCTGAACTTCAGTTATTCGGCACGCGCCCGTATAGGCCGAGGCCAGGGCCACCGCGACGCCGCCCGCGACCCCTTCCGGGTGCATGTGCGTCACCTGGGACGCCCTCGTGGCCTGCTCGACCACCCGGTCCGGGTCGTCCGCGTAGAAGGCGCCCAGCGGGGCGATCCGCATCGCCCCGCCGTTGCCGCAGGATCCCGTGCCGCTGAAGGCCGCCCCGGCCGCCGTCGGCCACGGCACGCCGTCGCGGATCCGGTGCAGGATCACCACCGCGCCCGGGCCGTAGCCCCGGTACGGCTCGCACCGGTCCGCGAACAGGCCTGCCAGCTCGTCCTGGTCGATCTCGCCGCGATCCCGCAGTTCCGTGAACACCGTGCAGGCCATCTCGGTGTCGTCGGTCCACTCCCAGCGCCCTGCCGGTATGCGTGGCAGGGCGTTGCCGGGAACGAAGTACTGCGCGCCCAGGGCGTCCCCGACCGACAGGCCGGCCAGGGCGTCACGGGCGAGATCGAGCCTGCTCATCCCCCGCTGCGGCGGTTGGAGTACTGGCGCTGGTGGCCGGTGCTCGCCGTCTTGATGTGCGGGTTGTACGAGACGCCGTTCGTCTTGTTCGCCGCCTTGCCCTTGCTGCGGCGCTCCGCCCGGTTGGGGCGCGCGTCGGCCTGGTCGTCTGCGGCTGCGTCGACGGCCGGCTCGGCCGTCGGGTTCTGGTCGGCATGCTGCTCGGGCATGAGTGTCCTCCTGAGGGTTCGTCACGAAGCTAGGGCAGAAGTCGCGATAGCGCGCTCAGAAGATCATGCCGTTGACGGTACCAGCCGAAACCGCTCCGCGGCACCTGGTTTTCACCCCACCGGGCCCGGTGCCCAGCCGGCGAGGAACTCCTCGAACGTGCGTCGGCCCACCGCGTGGTCCGGGGCCAGGTGGCGGCCCTCCCGATAACCTCGGGCGACGGCCCCCGGCACCGGTACCGAGACCAGCGGCCGACGCTTGCCCGTACGCATCAGGTAGAGGCCGGCCAGCTGCCGCACATCCAGGATCTGCGGGCCACCCATGTCCGCCACCCGCCCCCGCGGCGGCCCCGCCGCTAGCGCCGCTAGCCGATCCGCGACGTCGCCCGTGTCGATCGGCTGGAACCGGAAGCCCGTCGGCAGCGGCATCACCGGCAGCCGCGCGGCCAGGCCCAGGATCTGCGCCACCAGGTCGTGGAACTGCGTCGCGCGCAGGATCGTCCACGGCAGCCCCGATTCCGCGATCTCCCGCTCCGCCGCCAGCTTCGCCCGGTAGTACGGCATCGGCACCCCCTCGACCCCCACGATCGAGACGTACACCAGGTGCGGCCCACCCGCCCGCTTCGCCGCCTCGATCAGGTTCCGCGTGGCCTCCACGTCGCCCCGGCCGTTCGTGGTCGCGCAGTGCACGATCACCCTCGCCCCCACGACCGCCTGGTCGATGTTCGCGCCCTTGCGCAGGTCCACCGACACCGTCGTGTTGCGCCGGCTGATCGACTGCACCTCCGCGCCCCGCTCCGCCAGCCGCTCGACCACCACCTGCCCCAGCCGCCCCGTGCCGCCCGTGACGACGATCTTGCCCCTCATGACCACGGCTCCCTGACACCCGGCTGTCTCACCGACCGCCCCAGCCTGCCAGCGCCCGGCCGCATGGGCACAGCGCCCCTGCCCCACGCATCAAGCGGAGCCGTCGGACAGACGACCGGCGCAGGCCAGAGCCACCGGCCCCGCCGGGGCAACGCATCCGGCCCCGTTCAGGCCAGCAGCCGCTGGACCAGCAGGTCGACGCGGGCGTCGTGCTGGCCGTCGGCGAGGCGGCCGGCGCGGGTCAGGGTGGCCAGGCCGTGCAGGGCGGCCCAGCCGACCTCGGTGAAGGTGCCGATGGCGGCGGGGTCCTGGATCACGGCCTCGAAGGCTGCGGCGAACTGGCCGAAGGCCTCGCGCAGGACGGGCGGGGAGTCGGGGCGGGCGAAGCGGAGGCCGACGTCGAGGGTGAACATGGCGTCATAGAGGGCGGGATTGGCCTCGGCGAAGCCGAGATAGGCATCGGCGACGGCGCGGAGCAGCGGGTACGGCTCGACGTGGGCGCGGCGGGCCTGCTCGATGGCGACCGCCAACTCGGCGACGCCCTGCTCGGCGACGGCGGCGATGATGGCGTCCTTGTTGGCGAAGTGGCTGTACAGCACCGGCTGGCTGTACTCGATCCGCTCCGACAGCCGGCGCGTGGTCACCGCGTCCCAGCCCTCGGCCTCGGCCAGCTCCCTGGCCACGCGCAGGATCAGCTCCCGCCGCTCGGCCTTCACCCGCTCACGCCTGCCCGGTTCGCTAGTCACGCTAGAAATCCTAGCACCGCTAGATTTCCTAGCGCAGCTCCTGCTAGCGTTGCTACAAAACCTAGCAACGCTAGATTCCCGAAGGGCAGGCTCCTCATGTACCTCGCAACCGTCGTCCTGGCCGCAGTTCTCGGCGTCGCCGTCATCGCCATGGGCACCGCCTACCTGCTCGCCCCGGTCACCAACGCCAAGGGCTTCGGCCTGCCGGAATGGCCTGAGGGCGCCCTCGCCGCGTGGCTGAACATCAAGGGCGTCCGCGACCTGGGCATGGGCGTGGCGATCCTGGTCCTGCTGGCCACCGCCGGCCCGCACGTCATGGGCTGGTACCTGCTGGTCTCCGCCCTCGTCCCCATCGGCGACGCCATCGTCGTGCTTCGCCACCGTGGTTCCAAGGCCCTGGCCTACGGCATGCACGGCGCCACCGCTCTGGTGGTCATCGCCGTGGCGGCCGTGCTCCTCCTGGCCGGCTGACCAACTACAGCCGGGGATTCCCGTCCAGCAGCACGGTCTTGCTCTCCAGGAACGGCCGCAGCCCCTCGACACCGCCCTCGCGCCCGATGCCCGACTGCTTCACCCCGCCGAAGGAGATCGTGGCGTCGGTGCGCACGCCGTCGGCTCAAGGTAGAAGCCTCGGTCCAGCCCGGCCGGACGGCCGCCGCCGGTGACCAGGCGGGCGCCCTGCTCGCGCCCCTTGGCCACGTAGCCCTCGATCCGGTCCCGCTGACGTGCGGATCACGGCGGCGGACTTGCCGCCCAGCTCCAGGATCACGCGGGCCAGCCGGTCGGCGCAGATCGAGGCGATGCCGCGACCCACGGCGTTGGAGCCGGTGAAACTGACCTTGTCCACCCGCGGATCGCGGACCAGCGCGTCGGACGCCGCCCGGTCCGCCGTCACGACGTTGAGCACGCCGGCCGGCAGCCCGATCTCGTCGGCCACCTCGGCCATGATGTAGCCGACGCTCGGCGCCTCCGGCGGCATCTTGAGCACCACGGTGCAGCCGGCCAGCAGGGCCGGGCTCGTCTTGTACGCGCCGATCAGGCCCGGGCCGTTCCACGGCACGATCGCCGCGACGGCCCTGCGCCGGCACCTGTCGCACGTGCTGTTCCTGCACACGCTGCGCCTAGTCCACAGCACCGACGACCGCGGTTGGTTGGCCGCGCTCTCCGACCCCTTGCTGCGCAACGTACTCGGCGAGATCCACCGCGATCCAGGTCGCAAGTGGACGGTCGCCGACCTGGCCCACGAAGCCCGCATGTCCCGCAGCCTGTTCGCCGAGCGCTTCCACCGGGCGGTCGGCGTGCCGCCGGCCGAGTACGCCGCCCGCTGGCGCATTCACGTGGTGGCGCATCGCCTGCGCACCACCGACCGCCGCATCGCCGAGATCGCCGACGACCTCGGCTTCGCGTCCCCGTCGGCCCTCAGCGCCGCCTTCGCCCGACGCGCGGGCTGCTCGCCGGCGCAGTACCGTTCCGCACACCTGTGAGCAGCCGTGCCAGCTACTTGTTGGTGGAGTACGAGTGGGCGCCGGCGCCGGCGAGCTTGCCGCTGTCGATGATGAGGTACTCCTCACGGATCGGCTCGTCGGCGAACCAGTTCTCCAGGATCTCCCGGGTGCCGGCCGCGTAGCGGGCCTGCGCCGACAGGGTGGAGCCCGAGATGTGCGGGGTCATGCCGTGGTGCGGCATGGTCCGCCACGGGTGCTCGGCCGGCGCGGGCTGCGGGAACCACACGTCCCCGGCGTAGCCGGCGAGCTGCCCGGACTCCAGGGCCCGCACCACCGCGTCCCGGTCGGCGATCTTGGCCCGGGCGGTGTTGATCAGGTAGGCGCCGCGCTTCATGCTGCCGATCAGCTTGTCGTCGAACAGCCCCTCGGTCTCCGGGTGCAGCGGCGCGTTGATCGTCACGACGTCGCAGTGCGGCACCATGTCGGCGGCGCTCTCGTGGAAGGTCAACCCGAGTTCCTGCTCGACCTCGCGCGGCAGCCGGTGCCGGTCGGTGTAGTGCAGGTGCACGTCGAACGGCTTGAGCCGGCGCAGCACCGCCGTGCCGATCCGGCCGGCGGCCACGGTGCCGACGTGCATGCCCTGCACGTCGTAGGCCCGGGACACGCAGTCGGCGATGTTCCAGCCGCCGTCCAGCACCACCTGGTGTGACGGCAAGTAGTTGCGCACCAACGACAGGATCATCATCACCACGTGCTCGGCGACGCTGATGCTGTTGCTGTAGGTGACCTCGGCGACGGTGACGTCGTGCTCGATCGCCGCATCGAGGTCCACATGGTCGGAGCCGATGCCGGCGGTGATGGCCAGCTTCAGCCTCGGGGCCCGGGCGATGCGCTCCGCGGTCAGGTACGCGGGCCAGAACGGTTGGGAGATGACGATGTCCGTGTCGGCCAGCTCGCGGTCGAACTCGGATCCTTCGCGGTCCTTGTCCGAGGTGACGACCAGCGTGTGTCCCTGGCTCTCCAGGAACTCCCGCAGCCCCAGCGCGCCGGACACGCTGCCCAGCAGGTGGCCGGGGGTGAAGCCGAGGCCACGGGGCGACGGCAGCGTCTGCCCGCCCGGGTAGCCGGGCACCAGCGGCAGGTCCTCCCGGGCATAGGAGCTCGGGTGTCCGGTGGTCGGGTCGTCGTACAGCACGCACAGCACCTTTGCCATGGCTGACCCCAATTTTCACGTCGCGATTAGGTTCTGCCAAGACCTTGCTCGCGGTCGTCGGGGGCCGTCAAAGCGTTCTTCGCTATCCCGGGATAGCCCGCTCCTATCGCAGGTAGCGAGCCAGCACCCCGTCGAGCACCCCGCGCACGTCGATGTCCCGGGCGATCTCCACCAGGGCCCGGGCCAGCATCGGCTCCGGCTCGTGCCCGGCCACGACCAGTCCGATCCGGGGCGCGCGCGGCGGATCGTCCATCCGGACCACCCGCATCCCTTGCGGCACACCGAACATGTGCAGCCACGCGTGGGAGATCACGCTGGACCACTGACGGGAGGCCACATGCGCGTACAGCGCCGACACCGTGTCCGTCTCGATCGCCGGCACCACACTCGCGCCGACCGAGGCGAACATCTCGTCCAGGATCCGACGGTTGCGCATCTGCCGTGACAGCAGGCACAACGGCACCGTCGCGGCCTCGGCCCAGCGCAGGCTCTCCCGGTCCGCGAACTTGCCGTCATTGGGCGTCAGCAGCAGATACCGTTCCTGGTACAGGGGAATCGCCACGTTGCCGGGCTCGTCGCCGTCCACATAGGTCATCGCGACGTCCAGCTCGAACTCCGCGAGCCGGCGCGTGATCTCCTGTGACGGCAACGACTCCAGCGTGATCCGGGCATGCGGGTGCCGTTGGCAGAACGGCGTGGTCAGCAGCGGCGCCACGGTCAGCGCGGTCGGGATCGCGCCGATGCGCAGCACCCCGGACAGGCTGCCGCGCATGGTCGACAGGTCCTGGCGCAGCGCGTCGCACTCGGCCAGGATCCGGTTGGCCCACAAAAGCACCCGCTCCCCCTCCGGGGTCAGGCCCTCGTAGCGCTGGCCCCGCTGCACGATCGGGACGTCCAGCTCGTGCTCCAGCTTGCGGATGGCCGCCGACAGCGACGGCTGCGACACGTGGCAGGCCGCGGCCGCCCGCGCGAAGTGCCGCTCACGGGCGAGCGCGACCAGGTATTCCAACTGACGCAACAGCACGGCTCAGCATGGCGTGTGACCGGGTCCTGGTGCTACTCCAGGGGAGTAGCGTCGCCGGCATGGAATACCTCCGGTTGGGCAAGAGCGGGCTGTCGGTGTCCAAGGTCGTGCTGGGCTGCATGAGCTTCGGCGATCCGGGCGCCGGCACCCACAAGTGGTCCTTCGGCGTCGACGAGTCGCGGCCGTACTTCAAGCAGGCCATCGAGTCCGGCGTGACCACCTTCGACACCGCCAACGTCTACAGCCTCGGCGCCAGCGAGGAGATCACTGGACAGCTGCTCAAGGAATTCGCGAAGCGGGACGAGGTGGTCATCGCCACCAAGGTCCGCGGGATGATGGGCCCCGGCCCCAAGGGCGTCGGCCTGTCCCGCGCGGCGATCTTCGCCCAGGTCGACGCCAGCCTGCGCCGTCTGGGCACCGAGTACATCGACCTCTACCAGATCCACCGGTACGACGCCGACGTGCCGATCGAGGAGACCATGGAGGCGCTGCACGACGTGGTGAAGGCCGGCAAGGCCCGCTACCTCGGCGCGTCCTCGATGTGGACCTGGCAGTTCGCGCAGATGCAGCACGCCGCCGATCTCCACGGCTGGACCCGGTTCGTGTCCATGCAGAACCAGTACAACCTGCTCCAACGCGAGGAGGAGCGGGAGATGCTGCCGTACTGCCTGGACCAGGGCGTCGGCGTCATCCCGTGGAGCCCGCTGGCCCGCGGCCGGCTGACCAGGCCGGCCGACGCCGACGGCACCGCCCGCAGCGACACCGACGGCTTCACCAAGATCCTCTACGACAAGACCGCCGAGGCCGACAAGGCCATCATCGACGCGGTCGGGGCCATCGCCGAGGAGCGCGGCGTGAACCGGGCCCAGGTGGCGCTGGCGTGGATGATGGGCAAGCCCGCCGTCACCGCGCCGATCGTCGGCACCACCAAGCCGCACCACCTCACCGACGCCGTCGCCGCCGTCGACCTCAAGCTCAGCGCCGACGAGGTGCAGCGGCTGGAGGAGCACTACACCGCCCGCCCCGCTTCGGGTTTCTGACGCGCCGCTGCCCGGAATTCCGGTCTAAGCCGCTGGGGTTCCGGGCAGCCATACTGGATCCATGGCCGAGTTCAGCCGCGACTCGCGGTACATCACCACCTGGATCACCGCCGACGGCCGGGACGGATACCCCGTCGAGCCGGGGCGCTACCGGCTCGTGGTCGCACGGGCCTGCCCGTGGGCCAATCGCCTGATCATCGTGCGCCGCCTGCTCGGGCTGGAGGACGTGCTGTCCATGGGCATCTGCGGGCCCGTGCACGACGAGCGCAGCTGGACGTTCGACCTCGATCCCGGCGGCGTGGATCCCGTGCTGGGCATCGAGCGGATCCAGGACGCCTACTTCAAACGGTTCCCCGGCTACGAGCGCGGCATCACCGTGCCGGCCATCGTGGACGTGCCCACCGGCGAGGTCGTCACCAACGACTTCGCGCAGATGAGCATCGACCTCTCCCTGGAGTGGACGGCTTTCCACCGCGCCGGCGCGCCGTCGCTGTACCCCGCCGAGCTGCGGGCCGAGATCGACGAGGTCAACGACGTCGTCTACCGGGACGTCAACAACGGCGTCTACCGGGCCGGCTTCTCCAGCGACCAGGACGCGTACGACAAGGCCTACCGGCGGCTGTTCGACCGCCTCGACTGGCTCAGCGACCGCCTGGCCGGGCAGCGCTACCTCGTCGGCGACACCATCACCGAGGCCGACGTCCGCCTGTTCACCACCCTGGTCCGCTTCGACGCCGTCTACCACGGGCACTTCAAGTGCAACCGCAGCAAGCTCGACGAGATGCCCGTGCTGTGGGCCTACACCCGGGACCTGTTCCAGACCCCCGGCTTCGGCGACACCATCGACTTCGTGCAGATCAAGCAGCACTACTACGAGGTGCACCGCAACATCAACCCCACCGGCATCGTCCCCGCCGGCCCCGACCTCC
>NZ_KK037166.1:8146338-8156324 GCF_000568255.1 Kutzneria sp. 744 | reverse complement strand
TCGGCGGCGTGGTACGGCCGTTCCGAAGGCTCGATGCCTTGCAGGAACGCGTCGTACACCGCCGCCCCGCGCAGGCTTCCGAGCGGGCGCTTGAGTTCGAGCGCCCGCTCCGGCTCGCAGCCCGGAATTCGTTGCCGCCACAGGGAACACCAGCGCGCGTTGAGCGTCGGCTCGTCGCGGACGTCGAGCGCCGGATGGCCGATGACGCTGTCGGTCCAGTCCAGGATCACCCTGCGCACGCCGTCCGACCGGACGTTGCCCGGGTGGAAGTCGCCGTGCACCAGGCTGTCCGGAATGCCGCAGTCGGCCAGGTTCCCGAACCGCTCCGGCAGGCCCGCCACCAGTTTGCCCAGCTCGTCCCGCTCTTGCGTGGTCAGCTGATCCGCGTACTTGTCGGCTGCTTGCGTCACGCGCTCGATGAACGAATCCGCCCGCCAGTCCGGCACTCCCAGACCGACCAGCTCGTCCACATGCTCGACCGCCATCGACTGGATCTCGAACAGATCCTCCATCATGGCGGCGATCTCGGCCGGCTCCGCGTCGTAGCGATCCGTGCCCGGCACGTCCGCCAACAGCATCCGGCCGCCGTCCGCCTTGAGCAGGCCCGGCACCAGCTCCGGCACCCGATTTCCCAGCCAGGCCACCACGATCGGCTCCTGCCGCAGGAACGGCGGCGCTTCCTTCAGCCACGCCCCGTCCAGTCGCCACACCGACGACAGGTTCCAGGTTCGTTGCTGCACACCGGTTTCCACCCCCGCCCAACGCAGCGACGCCGCCGGCCCACCGGGTTGCGCCCACGTCATCCGCAGCGGATGCGGCGTCAGCCAGTTTTCCTGTAGGGGTCCCAATTCCAGCGGCGGGCCGTCGTACTCCGCCAGGTACGTCACCGCTCCCCCGTGCGGCTGCGGCCTTTCCGCCGCCACCAGCCTCAGCACCGTCACCTCGATGCCGAACTCCTCACGGGCCCCCGCCACCACCGGCGCTACTTCTTGCCACCACTGGGATTCCACCTCGTACGGCCGCGTCGTCCCCAGCGGCGTCCCGTCCGGCGTCACCAGCGCCAGCGTGACCGTGCGTCCCATCGGATCAGTCCCATTCCCGGCCGAAGCGGGCCAGCTCGTCCGCGTGCTCGATGCGCTGCGACCATTCCGCCGGCCAGCACTCGAAGCCATGTGCGGCACCCATGAACGCCCCGGCCAGGCAGGCGATCGAGTCCGAGTCGCCCGCCGTCGTCGCCGCCCGGGCCAGCATGTCCACCGGCTCGTCCGGGAACAGCAGGAAGCAGTGCACCGCCGTCGCCAGCGCCTCCTCGGCGATCCAGCCCTCTCCCGTGCGCAGGCACGGATCCTCGTCACGGTCCGGCGCTGCGAGGGCGGCCTTCAGTGCGTCCACCGCCTCCAGGCACTCATCCCATCCACGGGCGATGAAGTCCGTCGGGCTGTCCACCCCCGGCCGCGCCCACAGGTCGGCCAGCCAGTCCCCGTGATACACCGTCCGCTGCTCGAAACACCGCTCCCGCAACGCATCCGGCAGCTCCGCCGGCCGCATTCCGTTACGCAGCCAGTGAATCGCGAAGGCCGTCAGCTCACTCGCCGCCAACGCCGTCGGATGTCCGTGCGTCAGCGCCGCCTGGAACTGCGCCGCGGCCGCCCTCTCCACCTCGCCGAGGCCCGGCATCAGCCCCATCGGCGCCACCCTCATGTTCGCGCCGCAGCCCTTCGACGTCTCCCCCGTCGCCTTGCGCCACGCCAGGCCCGAGGCCAGCAGTTCACACGCCCGCAGGCACGTCATGCCCGGCGCTCGGTTGTTCTCCGGGCTGCCCACCCACTCCACGAACTGCTCCCGCAGCGCCTTCTCCAGCACCCCCGGCTCCAGCGGCCCGCTCCGCGGCATCGCCCTCGCCACCGCCAGCGTCATCTGCGTGTCATCCGTGATCAGCGCCGGATCCCCCACCAGCTCTCGCGGCCCCTGCTCCCCGTACCTCCGCACGATCTCCGCCACCGACAGAAACTCCGTCGGCGCCCCCATCGCGTCCCCGTAGGCCAGACCGAACAGGCTCCCCGTCGCTTTCACACCCTGATTCTCACACCCCGGCCAACCGGTATTTCCTCATCACCCGGCGTCGTCCGCGGCGAGCAGTGCGCGGAGCGACTTCTCCATCGCCGCCCGTTCCCTGACCGACAGGACGGCGGCCATCCGCTGCATGTTGGCGGCGTGCTCGGTCAGGGCCTCGTCGATCAACTCCCGCCCGCGTTCGGTCAGCGCCACGACAAAACTGCGCCGGTCGGCCGGATCCAGCGTGCGCTCCACGAGGCCCGTGGCCTCCAGGCCGTCCAGGCGCTTGGTCATGCCGGAGCGGGACATCATCAGCGCGTCGGCCAGATCCGACGGCATCGCCGGGCCCGCGCGGCGCAGCGCAGTCAACACGTCGAACTCGCCCGCTCGCATGCCGTGGGCCGCGCACCACCGCTCCATGAACGCCGTCAGACCGGCCGAGAGCTGCATGATCCGGCCGAACACCCCGAGCGCCGAGAGGTCCAGGTCCGGCCGCTCGCGCCGCCATTGCTCCAGGATCCCGTCGATCGCGTCGTCCACCCGCCCATCCTAGTTCACCAGACGATAGTTCTCTGGCGAATTATCCTCTGGCGAACTACCCTGGCCGCATGACACTCGTTCGCAGCGCTGAAGCCGAGGTGCTCGGCACCGACCATGCGATGATCCGCCTGCTCGCCGACGGCCGGGACACCGACGGCGCCATCAGCGCCAGCCGCACCACCCTCGCCGCCGGCGTCGACGGCCCGCCGCCGCACTTCCACCGCGGCTCCGCCGAGATCTTCTTCGTGCTCTCCGGCTCCCTGCAGGCATTGGCCGGCGAGCGCGTCGTCACCCTCGACACCGGCGACTTCCTTGTCGTGCCCCGACTCATGCCCCACGCCTTCGGCGCCGTCGCCTCGTCCGCCGACGTGCTGATCCTCTTCGCCCCCGGCATGCTCGACCGGCTCGACTACTTCCGCCTCGGCGACCGTGTCCTCAAAGGACAGGCCGACCCCCGTGAACTCCTGGCCACCCAGGACCGCTTCGACAACCACTTCGTCGAAAGCCCGCTCTGGCAACAGGTGCGCGCCTAGACTCCCCTCGGTGCAGATCGTCACCACCCGCGACCGTCTCGACCTCACCGGCGACGCCATGGCCCCTCTCCGCGCGGCCTGGCCCACCTTCGCCCTGCACGATCCCGTCTCCATCGAGTACCGCGACGCCTTCGAGGCGTGCTTCCCGCAGTACGCCGTGCTTCTCGTCGACAACGACCAGGTCCTCGCCAACGCCGCCGCCGTCGCCCTCCGCTGGAACGGCTCCGTCGCCACCCTCCCCGCCGGCTACGACGGCGCCGTCGTCCAGTCCGTCACCGAGCACCACGCCGGCATCCCCGCCGACACCCTGTGCATCATGTCGGCGACCGTCCACCCGTCCCACCTCGGCCAGGGCCTCGCCGCCATGGCCCTCACCGCCCTACGCGACCGCGCCGCCCAGGCCGGCCTCCCCCGCGTGATCGTCCCCGTGCGCCCCACCCTCAAAGCCAGCTACCCCTTGACCCCCATGGCCGACTTCCTCACCTGGCTCCGCCCCGACGGCCTCCACCTCGACCCGTGGATCCGCACCCACCAACGCCTCGGCGCCACCATCCTCGCCCCCGCGCCCCGCTCCATGGTCGTCACGGGAACCGTTGCCGAATGGGAGAAGTGGACCGCCATGGCCTTCCCCCAGACCGGCCCCTACGTCGTCCCCGGCGCCCTGAACCTCGTCCACATCGACCGCACGCTCGACCAGGGCCACTACGAGGAGACCAACCTCTGGATGCAGCACCACTGAGCCGACCGCCGCGCCGAGGGCAAGCGGTGGACGTCGCTTCTAATCGCGCCCTCGACGTCGTTGGTGCTTGTTCAGTCGATAGGCGTCGACGGCCTTGCGTGAACTGCGCCAGACGCCGTCCACTCCCTGAACCGCGTCCAGCCGGCCTCGCTGTGCTGCTTGCCGCAGTGCCGCCAACGAGAACTCCTCGTCCACCAACGCCGCCAGCGGCACCAACCGCGCAGGGCCGGCAACATTGGGCACGATGAAACGGTTGAGATTGTCGTACATCGCACGGGCGATCAATTCCCCCAGCGCACCGTAGTCGCCGGCGTCAGCACGCTGCATCGCCGTCAGGTACATGTCACGCTGGCGCTTGAAAATGACCACTGGCGGGTAACCCAGCCTGACCAGGACGAGATTCAGGATCAACCGTCCCGCACGGCCGTTTCCGTCAATGAACGGGTGTATCCGTTCGAAGGTGTTGTGCAGTCGGGCAAGCTCCTCCACCAGCGGACGACCGAGGTCTTCACCCGAGTGAATCCGTAGGCCCGCGACGCACACGTCGTCGACCCACTGCTGGCTCTGCGCCGCGACAAGCGGCCACGACGGCGGCTTCATACCCGCCGAGAACGGCTGGATGTCGTGCTCTCGAAAGTTGCCGGGCCCTTCACGGCCGGTCGCATCCTGATGCGGAGCGATGTCCCACACTGGGGTCATCGCCGTGTGATGAACCTGCCGGACCTCACCGATCGTCAACAGCCTGCCGTCGTGCCACTCCGCCGGCTCCAGAGCCTGGCCGTAGACCCACTTGGCCGCGTCCGCGTAACCGCGGACCTCGTTGTACTCCCGCAGCGACTTGGCTCCGACAGCACGGCCGGAGTCGAGCAGCGCCTCGACTTCACGCAGGACAAGCGTGTTGCCCTCAAGCGCGGTGGAATGGTGGGCTTCCTGGTGCCAGATGTCGTCCCAGATGGCCTGGGCTTCCTTGGGGTTCGGCAGTCCGCCGTAACGTTGGTTGAGCTCAGCCATCGCCCGGTCAAGCCGCTCATAGACGCTGGCGCGGCTAGGACGCCCCCTGCCAACCACAACACACCCCAAAGTTGATACATCCAATGAATACCTAATTGAACTTATCAACTTTGCGGGGCGTGCAGTACCTGCCATCACGTCATCCACCCGATGAGGTGGATGACGTGATGGTCACCGGTCGTCACCGCAGCCGGGTGTGGGTGGCACAACCGCTCGCCACCCACACCCCGACCTGCGGGTTCAGCTCAGCTGCAGCCGGAGGTGCTGCCGCAGCCCTCGCAGACGTAGCAGGAGCCGGCGGGGCGCATCTTGGTGCCGCAGGTCATGCACAGGGGGGCGTCGGCGGCCTTGCCGAGGGTGAGCTCGACGAGCTCGGTGGAGCTGTGGGCCTCGCCGCGGGGCTTGGCGGGCTCCACCGCGGCGGTCGTCGGGGCCTCGACGCCGACCTGGAGGGCCTCCAGGTCGACCTGGCCGTAGTCGGCGCTGACCTGGGCGGTGCGCTCGTCGGCGGTGAAGATGCCGAGCTCGGACCGCTTCTCGTACGGGAGGTAGTCCAGGGCGAGACGACGGAACAGGTAGTCGACGACGCTGGTGGCGATGCGCACGTCGGGGTCGTCGGTCATGCCGTTGGGCTCGAAGCGCTGGTTCTGGAACTTGGAGACGTAGAACTCCAGCGGGATCCCGTACTGCAGGCCGACGGAGATGGACATGGAGAAGGCGTCCATGACACCGGCCAGGGTGGAGCCCTGCTTGCCCAGCTTGATGAAGATCTCGCCGAGGCCGTCGTCGGGGTAGGAGCCGGCGTGCAGGTAGCCCTCGGCGCCGCCGACGGTGAACGACACGGTCTGCGACGGGCGCTTCTTGGGCAGGCGCTTGCGCACGGGGCGGTACTCGATCACCGTCTCCGTGGCCTTGGCGTCGGAGGACGAGGAGCCGCCCTTGCCGGCGGACAGGGGCTGCCCGACCTTGCAGTTGTCGCGGTAGATGGCCAGGGCCTTGAGACCGAGCTTCCACCCCTGGAAGTAGATCTCCTCGACCTCTTCGACGGTCGCGGTCTCGGGCATGTTGACGGTCTTGGAGATGGCGCCGGAGATGAACGGCTGCACGGCGGCCATCATGCGGACGTGGCCCATGGGCGCGATGGAGCGCTCGCCCATGGCGCAGTCGAAGACCTCGTAGTGCTCCTGGCGCAGGCCGGGGGCGTCGATGACGTGCCCGTGCTCGCCGATGAACTCGACGATGGCCTCGATCTGCTCCTGCTGGTAGCCCAGGGCCTTGAGCGCGCGCGGCACGGTCTGGTTGACGATCTGCATGGAGCCGCCGCCGACCAGCTTCTTGAACTTGACCAGGGCGAGGTCGGGCTCGATGCCGGTGGTGTCGCAGTCCATCATCAGGCCGATGGTGCCGGTGGGCGCGAGCACGCTGGCCTGCGCGTTGCGCCAGCCGTTGCGGGCGCCGACCTCGAGGCCGCGCTGCCACTCGGTGGTGGCCAGCTTCTGCACGGCGATGTCGTTGGCGTGGTACGTGCGGACGAGGTCGTTGGCGGCGGCGTGCTTGCGCATGACCCGCTGGTGCGCCTCGGCGTTCTGCTTGTACCCCTCGTACGCGCCGACGACGCCGGCCAACTCGGCGGAGCGGCGGTAGGCGGTGCCGCTCATCAGCGAGGTGATGGCGGCGGCCAGCGCGCGGCCGCCCTCGGAGTCGTAGGCGTGGCCGGTGGCCATCAGCAGCGCGCCCAGGTTGGCGTAGCCGATGCCCAGCTGGCGGAACTTGCGGGTGGTCTCGGCGATCGGCTCGGTCGGGAAGTCCGCGAAGCAGATGGAGATGTCCATCGCGGTGATGACGACCTCGACGGCCTTGGCGAACAGCGGCGCGTCGAAGGCGCCGTCCTCGCGCAGGAACTTCATCAGGTTCAGCGACGCCAGGTTGCAGCTGGAGTTGTCCAGGTGCATGTACTCGCTGCACGGGTTGGACGCGGTGATCCGGCCCGACTCGGGGCAGGTGTGCCAGTCGTTGATGGTGCCGTCGTACTGGATGCCCGGGTCGGCGCACGACCAGGCGGCCTGCGACAGCTTGCCGAACAGCGACTTGGCGTCGACGCTCTCGATGACCTCGCCGGTCTGCCGCGAGCGCAGCCCGAACTGGCCGCCGGCCTCGACGGCGTGCATGAACTCGTCGGAGACGCGCACCGAGTTGTTGGCGTTCTGGTACTGCACGGACACGATGTCCTTGCCGCCCAGGTCCATGTCGAAGCCGGCGTCGCGCAGCGCGCGGACCTTGTTCTCCTCGCGCGCCTTGGTCTCGATGAACTCCTCGACGTCGGGGTGGTCGACGTCGAGCACGACCATCTTGGCGGCCCGGCGGGTGGCGCCGCCCGACTTGATGGTGCCGGCGGACGCGTCGGCGCCGCGCATGAAGGAGACCGGGCCCGAGGCGGTGCCGCCGGAGGACAGCAGCTCCTTGGAGGACCGGATGCGGGACAGGTTCAGGCCGGCGCCCGAGCCGCCCTTGAAGATCAGGCCCTCTTCCCGGTACCAGTTGAGGATCGACTCCATGGTGTCGTCCACGGCCAGGATGAAGCAGGCGCTGACCTGCTGCGGCGAGGCGGTGCCGACGTTGAACCACACCGGCGAGTTGAAGCTGAACACCTGGTGCAGCAGCATCCAGGTCAGCTCGTGCTCGAAGATCTCGGCGGTCTTGTCGTCGGCGAAGTAGCCGTGCTCGACGCCGGCCTTCACGTACTTGAGCACCACTCGGTCGATGAGCTGGCGCAGGCTGCGCTCACGCACATCGGTGCCGACGGCGCCGCGGAAGTACTTGCTGGTGACGATGTTCGTCGCGTTGACCGACCAGAAGTCGGGGAACTCGACGCCGCGCTGCTCGAAGTTGACCGAGCCGTCGCGCCAGTTCGTCATGACGACGTCGCGGTGCTCCCAGGTCACCTCGTCGTAGGGATGCACGCCCTCGGTCGTGTAGACCCGCTGCACGTTCAACCCCGTCTTGCTGACGGCCTTCGTCATGACCGTTCCCTCTCGTTCCGTTTTCGTGCGCGTCAACATGGCCGTCCCGAGCACGGGACGGCGAAACCTGCGTCTGGTCATCTACTCGGTCGCGTGCTCCTGCTCAGGCGACAGCTGTCCATCGTGTTCGGCACGCTTGAGCTCGGCGATCTCCTTCTCGAAGTCCTCGACCGAGGAGAACGAGCGGTAGACGCTGGCGAAGCGCAGGTAGGCGACCCCGTCCAGGTCGCGCAGCGGGCCAAGGATGGCCAGCCCGACCTCGTGACTGGGGATCTCGGCGCAGCCGGTCGAGCGGATCGACTCCTCGACCCGCTGGGCCAGCTGCTGGAGGGCGTCCTCGTCCACGGGGCGGCCCTGGCAGGCTCGGCGGACGCCCGTGACGACCTTGTCCCGACTGAACGGCTCCGTCACCCCGGAGCGCTTGACGACGGCGAGCACCGCCTCTTCGACGGTGGTGAAGCGGCGGCTGCACTGGGAGCAGGAGCGGCGCCGGCGGATCGCCTGGCCCTCCTCCACCTCCCGGGAGTCCACCACCCGTGAGTCCGGGTGCCGACAGAACGGGCATCGCACGGCGACCCAACTCCTCCCCGACCTGCAACGGCTCAAGTCATCCACAGGTTGGGGGCGGTTACCCACAATCTGTGGACAGCTTCAGCGCTGCGAACCACTAGATGTAGGGGTAGAAGGTATGCCTCGCCGCGCCGCTACGCAAACCGCGACACGCCGTCCGACCACGTGTTGAGAGAGATGGTGACGCGAATGTCACTCGGGCACTCGGGTGAAACACCGATCGAGTGATGTGCTACGCGGGGACCTGGAGCGGCTGCCCGGCATGCAGGGCCCGGTCGCCGAGGTGGTTGAGCGTGACGATGCGCTCGACGACCTCGTCCACGGAGCTGTTCGGAACGACCCGATGGGCCAGCTGGGGAAGGGTCTCGCCGTCCTGCGCCTGCACGGTGGCGACACCGGTCGGCACGGGCTCGGAGCCGGCCGAGGACAGGCCGTTCACGGCGGCGAGGCCGAGGCAGGCGATGAAGGTCAGCAGGCCGACCAGGGCCAGCTGCACGCCGCCGGACATCCGCCTCGGCCGACAGGCGGCCGCGGTGGCGACACCGGGGGCGATGACGGGGCGGGGACGGCCCGGAGGGCGGCGGAAGTCGCCCGAGCCGGTGCGCAGCACCCGCGTCCGGCGGGTTCCCGGCCTGATCAGCAGCTCCTGGGTCGCCATCTCGCCTCCCATGATCGAACAGGCGTTCTATCGAACGTCCGTGCGAAGATGTACCACACGGAGCCGGCCGGGTCGAGTGTTCGACGGCGTGTCCTTCGAACAGGTGTTTGATCGAATCGGCGCGGCGGGCTACCGTTGGACCCTGAAGATCACTGGGCATGGGGCGCCGCCGGGGAGGGTGGCGTCGAGGAGGAGGGCAGCGTGATGGCACGCAAGGGCGCCGACAGCGACGTAGGAGGTCCCGTGGTTGAGGTGATGGACGAGGGGGAGGACTCGCCGTCCCAGGACCCGCGGCTGACCCCGCGTCAGCGCAAGGTGCTGCGCGTCATCCAGGAGTCGGTGGAGCGGCGGGGCTACCCGCCGAGCATCCGCGAGATCGGCGACGCGGTCGGGCTGACCTCGACCTCGTCGGTGTCGCACCAGCTCAAGATGCTCCAGCGCAAGGGCTACCTGCACCGGGACGCCAACCGGCCCCGCGCGGTCGGCATGCTGACCGGCGAGGGCGCCACGATGTCGGGCGGCATGGCCACGCCCACGGTCCAGCCGGTCTACGTGCCGCTGGTCGGCCGGATCGCCGCCGGTGGGCCGATCCTGGCCGAGCAGTCGTTCGAGGACGTGTTCCCGCTGCCGAGGGAGATCGTCGGCGAGGGCTCGCTGTTCCTGCTGAAGGTGGTCGGCGACTCGATGGTCGACGCCGCCATCACCGACGGCGACTTCGTGGCCGTGCGCCAGCAGCCGACCGCGGAGAACGGCGACGTGGTGGCCGCGATGATCGACGGCGAGGCCACCGTGAAGACGTTCAAGCGGCGCGACGACCACGTCTGGCTGATGCCGCACAACGAGGCCTACCAGCCGATCCT
>NZ_KK037166.1:8125127-8145892 GCF_000568255.1 Kutzneria sp. 744 | reverse complement strand
GAACAGCGCGTCCTCCACCAGCACGCCGGCCGACGTGATGGCGTTGAGCAGGCTGGACTTGCCGGCGTTGGTGTAGCCGACGATCGCCACGTTGGGCACGTCGTTGGCCACGCGCCGGCCGCGCTTGGTGTCGCGCACCACGCTCATCGCCTTGATCTCGTTGCGCAGCTTGGAGATCCGCTTGTGGATGCGGCGGCGGTCGGTCTCGAGCTTGGTCTCACCGGGACCACGCAGACCAACACCGCCGGTCGCGCCGCCGGCTCGGCCGCCGGCCTGCCGGGACATCGCCGAGCCCCAGCCGCGCAGGCGCGGCAGCAGGTACTGGAGCTGGGCCAGCTCCACCTGCGCCTTGCCCTCCTTGGACTGGGCGTGCTGGGCGAAGATGTCCAGGATCAGGGCGGTCCGGTCGACCACCTTGACCTTGAGCCGGTCCTCCAGGTTGCGCAGCTGGCCGGACGAGAGCTCGCCGTCGCAGATGACCGTGTCGGCGCCGGTGGCCACGACCACGTCCCGCACCTCGATCACCTTGCCCGAGCCGACGTAGGTCGCCGGGTCGGGGCGGTCGCGGCGCTGGACCAGGCCCTCCAGCACGTGCGAGCCCGCCGTCTCGGCGAGTCGGGCCAGCTCGGCCAGCGAGGCCTCGGCGTCCGCGGCGTTGCCCTCGGTCCACACCCCGACGAGCACGACCCGCTCCAGCCGGAGCCGTCGGTACTCGACCTCGGTGATGTCCTCGAGTTCGGTGGACAGCCCCACAATGCGGCGCAGCGCCGCGCGGTCGGCGAGCTCGAGCTCGCCGGTCGACACCAGCTCGTCGTCGGCGGTGTCGTCAGGATCGAATGCGTAGGTTTCCGTCATCTTGACATCTATTCTCCCACGTGCTGTCCACTCCGTTACCGCCTCATCCGCCGTGGTAGCTGGCCAGGAAGATCGCCACCCGCTCGGCGGCCGGGTCGTAGGGCAGGTCGACGTAGTCGGCGAGCACCGCGTGCAGCCGGGACAGCAGCTCCGCGGTCTGCTCGGCCGGCAGCTGGTAGACCACCCGGGTGAGGTCGGCCGCGGCCACGCCGAGGTCGGCGATCTCGCCGAGGAAGGCGCCCAGCGCCGCCTCGCTGACCGCCGCCCGCTCCTCGTGCTCGTCGAAGCTGAGGGTGATCGACAGATTGGTGCCCAGGTACGGCTTCTCGCGGGAGCCTCGGGTGCCGCGGCGGGGCGGCTGCTCGACCAGGAAGCCCGTGTCCACGAGTTTGCGCACGTGGTGCAGCGTGGTCGCCGGGTCCTTGCCCAGCGCCGCCGCGAGCTCCTTGTTGGTCAGCGCGCGGCCCTGCGTGAGCCGGATGATGCGCAGCCTCACGTCCGAGGCGAGGGCGGCGGCTTCGGCCCTGGTCGCGGGGCGTTTCTTGACGGCGAGCGGCACGCCTCCAGGGTAACTGATTGACAGTTTCCAATCAGTCGTCGAGGCTGTCGCGCATGTCCCTGTGGCAGCACCGTGACTTCCGCCGGTTATGGGCCGGCGACACACTCAGCCAGTTCGGCGCCGCCATCGGCCAGTTCGCCGTGCCCGCCCTCGCCGTCACGCAGCTCGCCGCCACCCCGTTCGAGGTCGGCGTGCTGTCCGCCGCCGAGACCGCCGCGTTCCTGCTCGTCGGGCTGCCCGCCGGCGTCTGGGTCGACCGGCTGCGGCGAAGACCGCTCATGCTGCGGGCCGATCTCGGGCGTTTCCTGTTGCTGGCGACCATTCCCGCCGCGTGGTGGCTGCACGTGCTGACCGTCGTCCAGCTCATCGTCGTCGCCCTGCTGGTCGGCCTGCTCACGGTGTTCTTCGACGTGGCGTACCAGTCCTACCTGCCGTCGCTCGTCGGCCGTGAGCACATCGTCGAGGGCAACGCCAAGCTCCAGGTCAGCCAGTCCGCGGCGCAGGTCTCCGGGCCCGCGCTGGCCGGTCTGCTCGTGCAGGCCATCGGCGCCGCGACGTCCGTGCTGTCGACGTCGTTGGGCTTCCTCGCCTCGGCATTGTTCCTGCTGCGGATCCGGTCCGACGAGCCCGAGCCCGTACGGACCGAGCGGCGGGACATGCGGGCCGACATCGCCGAGGGGCTGCGGTTCGTCCTCCATCAGCCGACGCTGCGGGCCATCACCTTCTGCACCGGCACGTCCAACCTGTTCAGCGCCGTCTCCGGCGCCGCCACGCTGCTGTTCCTGATCCGCCAACTCGGCGTCAGCACCGGCATCGCCGGCCTGGTCATGACCGCCAGCGGCGTCGGGGCGTTCATCGGCAGCTTCACCGCCACCCGGTGGAGCCGGCGGTTCGGGCAGGCCCGGATCATCTGGCTCAGCATGCTCGTCAGCGGCCCGTTCGCGCTGCTCATGCCGCTGACCCAAACCGGCTGGGCACTGTCCCTGTTCGCCGTCGCCGGGCTGGGCTTCGGTTTCGGCGCCGTCGTCTACAACGTCGCCCAGGTCAGCTACCGGCAGGCCATCTGCCCCGATCGCCTGTTGGGGCGCATGAACGCCTCCGTGCGGTTCATCGTCTGGGGCACCATCCCCATCGGCGGCCTCATCGGCGGCGCCCTGGCCGCCTGGCTCACCCCTCGCGGCGCCCTCTGGGTGGGCTCCGTCGGCGAGATGCTCGCCGTGGTCTGGCTGCTCGCCTCCCCGTTGCGCACCATGCGCGACCTTCCGACCTCGCAGGCCGTCTGACCTGCGCGGGCGCCCGTGCGGGTTCCGTTGTCCTAGCACACGACGGAACCCGCACGTGGCTCACAGCCGTCCCGCTCGCTTCAGCGTCGCCACCGCTCGCGCCGTCGCGTATCCGCGCCATTCCAGCGCCGCCGCCGGCGAGTAGCTGGCGAAGTCCACCGTCCAGCCGCCGTCTTCTTGTTGTTGCCGCGCAAGCCTTTCCAGCTCCGCCTCGATCACGCCGTCGTCCAGCAGCGCACTGGCCGGGCTGCCCGGCACCGGCGCGAAGTCCAGCGCCCGCAACGTTTCCCCCTCGCTTCCCCCGTCCACCGGCGCCAGTCCGCTCCTCGGCACGAACCTCCCCAGCCGTGTCAGCAGCTCCGCCGCCTCCGGACCCTCCAGCCCGTCGAGAAACCTCACCGCAAACCCCAGCACAATCGCGTGCGGCCTTTCGTGGAGCCCTTTTATGGCGTCCAGGCAGTACTTCGTCGCCTTCTCCAGCCACGGATGCCCCGCCACCGCCGGGTCGTGCTTCGCCACCCGCCGCGCCGCCCCCACCGCGAACGCCGTGCTCTGCAACGTCGACACCGTCGGATCCGCTTCCGCCCAGAACGGCGCACACCCCGTCGGGTCCTTCACCCCCACCGCCATCGGCAGGCCGCCGTCGGCCAGCGTCACCGTCTCCAGCCAGTCGCACAGCTCCACCGCCCTCGGGGTGGTTAGCGGCGCTAGCTCTTCGAACACCTCGAACGCGTGCAGCGCCCCGCCCGGCTGGCTCTCCCCCGCCCTCAGGTCCGGCTCCAGCCCCCAGCCATATCCCCCGTCGGCGTTCCGATACCCGTCCACCGCCGCCAGCACCGCCTCGGGATTCCCCTCCCCCACCAGCAGTTCGAACCTCCGCCGGTCCAGCACCCGCCCGTGCCCGGCCAGAAACCCCGCCGCCCGCTCCAGGTCAACGTCCATGGCCCCAGCATGGCGGGTGGTCGTGCCGACGTCTTGAACGGAACGGACACAGGTCAGCCGAGGTGAACGACGGTGATCCGCTCTCCGTCGGTGACCGCGAAGCGCCGGTTGGCACGGTCGACCGCCACCCGAGCCGGCCCCGTGACGGCGTCGCGCACGATGGCGCTCATAGCGTTGCCGGTCGAGAGGTCCGGCCACTCCGCGACCAGGTCGCCGGTCACGGCGTCGTACAGCCGGGGATGCCCGTGCAAGGCCAGAATGTCGCCGGCCATCGCAACGAGATCGCCGGGCGTCGCGTCGAGCTGCCGGCGCCAGGTGAACGTCCTCGTCACGGGCGACCACCGCACCAGCATGTTCGGCCCCAGATCGTCGGGCCCCTCCGGGTCGTTCTCCTCCTCGGACGTGCTCACCACGACGTCATCGTCGAGGAAACAGGCGCCGGCGACCTCTGCCTGGACAAGTCCCCGCAAATCGAACACGTCGCCGAAGGAATCGAGGGCCGCCGGGTCGGCCAACGCCCCCGCCAGGTCGTAGACGTACAGGCTGTCCCATGGATGCCAGACCCAGCCGGCACTGAGCAGATATCGGCCGCTCGGCGAGACCGCCAACCGCGAATGGAAGAAGTCCACCGGATCGCGGTCGGCGCCGGCGGTGAGCCGCTCGCCGGTCTCGACGACCTCGACCTCCAGCCGGTTGTACTCGTCCGGACAGTGCACAACGCCCGTCCGGCCGTCCGGCAACGTGCACAGCGCCAACGGGTATCGGTAGTTGGACGCCCGGTAGAAGCTCCGGTTCACCTCGCGGATCCGACTGCCGTCCGCCGCCAGCAGCAGGCCCTTCGTTCCCGTGCTGGCGACCAGCGCCACCACGTCGTCGCCGGGGGACACCGTCACGGCGTCGAACTGCTCGCCGTAGCCGCTGAACCTCGCCTTGCCCGCGGACCCGTCGAGCGGGAACGATCGCCATCCCGCCGCCACGTCGTAGAGCGTCCCGTCGATCCAGGCCAGTGTCTTCGCCCCCGCCGCGGCGATCACGTCCCGATGAACCTCACGCACGGTTGCAGTCTTCCCTGCCGGGCCGACTCAGAGCGAGGACCACCAGGCGTCGCTGAGCTCGCCGCGGGCGACGAGGACGGCGGGGCCGGTGAGGGTGCTTTCGGCGTCGTCGATGGTCACGGTGACCTGGCCGCCGAGGACGGAGACGGTGGCGGAGCCGGTGGAGAGGCCGGCGAGGTGGAGGTGGGCGGCGACGGTGGCGACGGTGCCGGTGCCGCAGGAGCGGGTCTCGCCGACGCCACGCTCGTGGACGCGCATGGCGAGGGCGTCGGGGGCGAGGCGGTTGACGAACTCGACGTTGACGCCGTGGGGAAAGAAGGACTGGTCGCGGCCGGGGGCGGTGGAGAGGTCGAGGGAGGCGACGGGGACGTCGGTGACGCAGACGAGGTGCGGGTTGCCGACGTCGACGGCGACGCCGGGGAAGGAGACGCCGCCGAGGGTGGCGGTGGACCGGCCGGTGACGCGGGCGGGGCCCATCTGCACGGTGACGGAGCCGTCGGGGTGCACGACGACGGGCCGGTCGCCGGCGCGGGTGCCGACGACGAACTCGCCGGGCGAAGCCAGGCCGGCGTCGACGAGGTAGGCGGCGAAGACCCGGACGCCGTTGCCGCACATCTCGGCGATGGAGCCGTCGGCGTTGCGGTAGTCCATGAACCAGCCGTCACCGGCGCCGGCGAAGACCTTGTTGGGCACGACGCGAAGCACGCCGTCGGCGCCGAGCCCGCGCTGGTGGTCGCACAGCGCCTGGACGCGTGCCTCGGTCAGCTCCAAGGTGCCGTCGGGGTCGGGCAGCACGACGAAGTCGTTCTCCGTGCCATGCCCCTTGACGAACTCGATACCCACCCGATCAGAGTAGCGCGCTGACGGCGTCGGCCAGGTCGGGGCGGGCGCCGTCGAACCAGGTGATGCGCTGGTCGCGGCGGAACCAGGAGCGCTGGCGGCGGACGAAGCGGCGGGTGGCGCGGGCGGTGTCGGAGCGGGCGGTGTCGAGGTCGCAGGAGCCGTCCAGGTAAGCCAACACCTGCTGGTAGCCCAGGGCGCGGGAGGCGGTGAGGCCGGAGCGGAGGCCGAGGGGTTCGAGGGAGCGGACCTCGTCGACGAGGCCGGCGGAGAACATGAGCTCGACACGGAGGTCGACGCGGGCGTCCAGCTCGGCGACGTCGCGGTCGATGCCGATCTGCACGGTGCCGTAACGGGGCTCGCCGCGCTTGGGCATGGTGGCGGAGAACGGACGGCCAGTGAGCTCGATGACCTCAAGGGCCCGGACCACGCGGCGGCCGTTGGACGGCAGGATCGCTGTCGCCGCCAGGGGATCTAGCGTTGCTAGCTTTGCGTGCAGCGCTTCGGAACCTAGCGCCGCTAGGTCGACCTCAAGGCGGGCACGGGTGGCGGCATCGGTGCCGGGGAACTCCAGTTCGTCGAGCACGGCCTGGACGTAGAGCCCGGAGCCGCCGACGAGGACGGGCGTCACGCCGGAGGCGATGAGCCGCTCCATCAGCTCCCGGGTCTGCCGCTGATAGGCGGCGACGGAGGCGGTCTCGGTCACGTCGAGCACGTCCAACATGTGATGGGGCACGCCACGGCGCTCGGCCACGGACAGCTTGGCGGTGCCGATGTCCATGCCCCGGTACAACTGCAGGGCGTCGGCGTTGATCACCTCGCCGCCGAACCGCCGGGCCAGCTCCACACCCAGGTCGGATTTGCCGGCGGCGGTCGGACCGACCACCGCGATGGCCCGCATGTTCACGCCGGCTCCCAGCAAGCGACGTGGTACCCGACGCCGAACGGGGCGTCGGAGTACAGCAGCTCGGCCCGCCACGACCGGCCGGCGGCGGCCCCGGCCAACGCCTGCCAAGCCGCCCGGCCCGACACGTCCAGCTCGGTCGCCAGCTCCACGTCGAGACCGAGCAGGGCGTCCAGGTCCACGGAAGCCAGGGCGTCCCGCACTCGCCGGTCGTAGTCGACCGATCGCTCATCGGGGTGACCCGAGGGCCCAGGATGCCGGCTCGACCCGTCCCCCAGCACCAGCAGGCCGACCGGACGGTCCTGTCGGGCGAGCCGTTCACCCGCTCGCCGACTGTCGTTCACCGAATCCACAGGATTGATCGTCTGGACGACGACGCGCTCCGCCCCGGCCTGCTCCCGCAGCCAGCCGGCGACCAGAACGGGCAGCGGCAATCCCGGCTCGACGTCGTCGACGGCATTGCCCTCGGCCAGCGAAACGATCTTGTCGACGCCGTAGCCACGGAAGGTGCCGACGGCATCCGCGCTGGTCAGGCCGCAAAAACGGGAATCGGCGGCGATCGCCAGCCAGTCCCGGCTGAGCGCGGCGAGCCGCTTGCCCGCGGCCACACAGGCGCGTCTGACGGCCTCCGTCTCGGCCACCGCGCCGGCCACCAGTTCGGGTACCAGCAGGGGCGGATGGGGCACCACGGCAACGCCTACGATCACGATACGGCACGCTACCTGCCGACTCGGAGTACACAGTCGAGCCCTGACCTGTTTGAATGCCCGGCGAAGGTATTCGGACCACGCGTTCGAAGTACCCGGTCGTTTGGGCCTCGCCGGTGTGCGGGGCGCTCGTGCCCCGGCACGGGCTCATGGTGGCAGGCGAGGAGGAAGCCGGCGATGACGGACCAGGACACGGCCCCGGTGGACGGGGTTGAGCAGGCGACTGCGGGCCAGGTGGCCACGGAAGTGGCGCCGGTGGCGCAGGACGAGGCGGGGCAGGTCAACCCCACTGGGGCCAGTTCGGGCGGCGCCGGGACGGCAGGGTCCACTCCGCCGCCGGTGCCGGTCGCCTCGGACGATCCGACCCGGTGGGGCCGGGTGGACGAGGCCGGCAAGGTCTACGTCAAGGTCCCCGAGGACCCCTCCGGGGCCGGTGAGCGCGAGGTCGGCTCGTGGCAGGCCGGGGAGCCCGCCGAGGGGCTGGCCCACTTCGCCCGCCGCTTCGACGACATGCGCACCGAGGTCGAGCTGCTGGAGGCCCGGCTCAAGTCCGGCGCCGGCGACCCGAAGCAGGCGCTGACCAGCGCCAAGCACGTGCGCGACGGCCTGGCCGACGCGGCCGTGGTCGGCGACCTGGTGGCGCTGCGGGCCCGGGTGGACTTCGTGATCGCCAGCGCCGGCGTGGCCGTGGACAAGGCGAAGGTGGCCCGCGACGCGGCCCGCGCCGAGTCGGCGCAGCGCAAGCAGACGCTGGTCGAAGAGGCGGAGACGCTGGCCAACGAGTCGACCCAGTGGAAGTCGGCCGGCGACCGGCTGCGGGCCATCCTCGACGAGTGGAAGACCATCCGCGGCGTCGACCGGAAGACCGACGAGCAGCTGTGGCGCCGGTTCTCCAAGGCCCGGGACGCCTTCAACCGGCGCCGGGGCGCGCACTTCGCCGACCTCGACCGGCAGCGGTCGACGGCCAAGACCCGCAAGCAGGAGCTGGTCGACGAGGCCGAGCGGCTGGCCGGCTCGGACGACTGGGGCGTCACCGCCGGGCGCTACAAGGACCTCATGATCGAGTGGAAGGCCGCCGGCCGCGCTCCCAAGGAGTCCGACGACGCCCTGTGGCAGGCGTTCCGGGCCGCGCAGGACAAGTTCTTCGCGCGCCGGTCCGCGGCCTTCGACGAGCGGGACGCCGAGTTCGGCACGAACGCCAAGCTCAAGGAGGAGCTGCTGGCCGAGGCCGAGGCCATCGACCCGGCCAACGGCCTCGAGGCGGCCCGCAACGCCCTGTACAAGCTGCAGGAGCGCTGGGACCAGGTCGGCAAGGTGCCGCGCGAGCGGGTGCGTGAGCTGGAGGGCCGGCTGCGGACCATCGAGGAGCGGGTCCGCGGCGCGGTCGACGCCCAGGGCGCCGCACCGACCCGGAGGCCGAGGCCCGGGTGGCGCAGTTCCGTGAGCGCGTCAGCCAGTTCGAGGCCCAGGCCGAGAAGGCCCGGTCGGCCGGCGACAAGCGCCGCGCCGAGCAGGCCGAGGCCCAGGCCGCCCAGTGGCGCGAGTGGCTCGCCGCCGCCGAGCAGGCCGTAGCCACGCGGTGACATTGGCGCCGCATTCGGCGTCGCGGCTCGGCCGCTCGTGACCGGTGCCTTCCCTGGCCGACGGTCCAGGCACCGGCGCGGCCGAGCGATTCGAGTTGTCAGAGCACAAAGCTGAGGCCCCGCCGAAAGATCGGCGGGGCCTCAGTCGTGTGTGGACTCCTCAATCGCGGCTGAAGGTCAGTTTGACCCACTGGAAGGTCAGCACGACCAGGGTCAGCAGCCCCAGGATGATGCCGATGCCCGGGCCGGGGCCCGGCTCGTGGCTGGAGGTCGACTGCTGGGACCAGATGGCCAGCAGGGACGTCAGCAGGCTGAAGCCGCAGCCGGCGGCGGAGACGAAGGCCAGCGCCCACAGGCGGGTCACCAGGGCGGCGCCGGACAGCAGCACGCCGAACAGCATCGAGCAGACGGCGAACAGGATCGGCACCAGGCCGACCACGGTTCCCTTGGGCGACAGGCCGAACAGGACCTGCCAGCCGCTGGCGCCCTCGACCCAGGGCAGCAGGGCGGACACGATCATGAGCATCACGCAGACGGCGATGACCATGGCGCGGGCGCCGGGGTCGATCTGGCGGAACGCGCGGCGAGGGGCCTTGGGCACCTCTACCTGAAGGTCGGACAGGTCGTCAGTCACTGGGTCGCACATCCTCCCGCCGGCGCGAGTGGGGCCGGCGTGCCGAACGAGGGCAGCCCGAGGCTGACCCCCGAGGTCTTGGGCCGCAGACCGGCCTCGGTGTTGTCCCCGGCCCTGGTCCGCCGGTGGGAGACGATGGCCCCGTCGGCGACCAGGTAGTGCGGGGCGGCGTAGGTGACGACGGTGCGCACGACGTCGCCGGCGCGGACGCCGGGCGTGGCGGCGAAGTGCACGAGCCGGCCGTCACGGGCCCGGCCGCTCAGCCGCTGGGTCTCCCCGTCGCGACGGCCCTCGCCCTGCGCGACGAGCACCTCGATCTCCCGGCCGACCTGCGCCTGGTTGCCGGCCAGGGAGTTGGCCTCCTGCAAGGCGACGAGCCGGTCGAACCGCTCCTGCACGACCTCCTTGGGCAGCTGCCCGTCCATCTCGGCCGCGGGCGTGCCGGGACGCTTGGAGTACTGGAACGTGAAGGCGCTGGCGAAGCCGGCCCGCGCCACCACGTCCAGGGTGCCCTGGAAGTCCTCCTCGGTCTCGCCGGGGAAGCCGACGATGATGTCGGTGGTGATCGCGGCGTCGGGCATGGCGGCCCGCACCTTGTCCAGGATGCCCAGGTACTTCTCGGTGCGGTACGACCGGCGCATCTCCTTGAGCAGCCGGTCCGAGCCGGACTGCAGCGGCATGTGCAGCTGGTGGCAGACCGCGGGCGTCTCGGCCATGGCGGCGATCACGTCGTCGGTGAAGTCCTTGGGGTGCGGGGAGGTGAAGCGGATCCGCTCCAGCCCGTCGATCTCCCCGGCCGCCCGCAGCAGCTTGCCGAAGGCCAGCCGGTCGCCGAACTCGACGCCGTAGGAGTTGACGTTCTGCCCCAGCAGCGTCACCTCCAGCACGCCCTCGTCGACCAGGGCCTGCACCTCGGCCAGCACGTCGCCCGGCCGGCGGTCCTTCTCCTTGCCGCGCAAGGACGGCACGATGCAGAAGGTGCAGGTGTTGTTGCAACCCACGGAGATCGACACCCAGCCCGAGTAGGCGGAGTCGCGGCGGGCCGGCAGCGTGGACGGGAAGGTCTCCAGCGACTCCAGGATCTCGACCTGGGCCTCGTTGTTGTGCCGGGCGCGGTCCAGCAACGTGGGCAGCGAGCCGATGTTGTGGGTGCCGAACACGACGTCCACCCACGGGGCCCGCTCGACGATGGCGCTGCGGTCCTTCTGCGCGAGGCAGCCGCCGACGGCCACCTGCATGTCGGGGTTGGCGGTCTTCATCGGCCGCATGTGCCCCAGGGTGCCGTACAGCTTGTTGTCGGCGTTCTCGCGGACCGCGCACGTGTTGAACACGACCAGGTCGGGCGCGCCGCCCTCGCTCGCGGGCGTGTAGCCGGCGTCCTCGAGCATGCCGGCCAGCCGCTCGGAGTCATGCACGTTCATCTGGCAACCGAACGTGCGAATCTCGTAACTCCGTGTCACTGCATCTACCTCTTCCCGACGACCGCTCGGTCCCAGGGTAGAACCCCGTGCTGGCAGGATGGACAGGTGCCACTGACACGACGGGCCCTGATCATGCTAGGGGCCGCTGCGACGCTCGCCGGCCCGACGCTGGCGGCCTGCGGCTCCAGCCTGTCCGGCGTGCAGCTGCGCATCGCGACGGGCGGCCCCGGCGGCGTCTACTTCACGCTGGGATCCCGCATCGCCGACGTGTGGCAGGAGCAGCTCGGCGTGGCCAGGAAGGTGCTCCAGACCAACGGCTCGGTGGACAACCTGCGCGACCTGCGCGACAACGCCGCGGACGTCGCCTTCGTCGCCGCCGACGCCGCCGCTCGCGGCTCGTCCGGCCTGCGCGCGCTGGCCCGCATCTACGACGACTACATCCAGGTCCTCGTGCGCGACGACTCGCCGATCACCGAGCTGGCCCACCTGCGCGGACGGGCGGTGTCGATCGGCAGCCTCAACTCGGGCGTCACGGTCGTGGCGCGCAATCTGCTCCAGGCGGCCGGGCTGCCCGAGTCGAGCGATTCGTACAAGCAGGAGAACCTGCGCGACTCGCTGGCCGACCTGGTCGCGGGCCGGCTGGACGCGCTGTTCTGGTCCGGCGGCCTGCCCACGCCGGACATCACCGCCACCATGAAGAACCACCGCGACCAGCTGCGCATGCTCGACCTGTCCAAGCTGAGCCTGAAGAACCTGACGTACTACAACGTGGAGACGGTGCCCGCGACCGCCTATCCGCAGCTGAAGCAGGGCGACAAGCCGGTGAGCACGCTGGCCGTGCACAACCTGCTCATGGTCCGCGAGGACATGCCGGCCGACGAGGCGCAGGCGCTGGTGCGCTCGCTGTTCGACGCCCAGCCCGATCTCGCCACGGACCGGGACCAGGTGGTGGCGCTGGCCGCCCAGCTGATCGACCGCCGCTCGGCCATCGAGACCCGGCCGATCCAGCTGCACGAGGGCGCGCTGGAGTACTACCGGTCGGCGAAGGTGTGATGTCAGGAAGGGGCCCTTCCTGACGTTCAACGCCAGGATCGGTCCCTTGATCTTGGTCTACAAAGCCGGCACGTCGAAGGAGACGCGGAGGCCGCCGCCGTCGGGCAGGGTCAGTTCGACGGTGCCGCCGACCCGCTCCACCAGCAGCCGCACGATCGCCAGCCCGAGGCCCGAGCCCCGCACGTTCTGGTGGGCGGCGCTGCGCCAGAAGCGGTCGGTGGCCCGCTCCAGCTCGTCGGGTTCCAGCCCCGGACCGTGATCGCGCACGGTCAGCCGCACCCGGCCGTCGACGCGGCGCACCTCGACCGTCACCAGCGTGTCGTCGCCGGTGAACTTCAAAGCGTTGTCCAGCAACGCATCGAGCACGGTCTCGAGGCCCCGGGGCGGGACCAGGGCGGTGCCGCCGGGCTCGCCGTCCAGCACGAGCGCGACACCCTTGGCGGTGGCTACGGCCTGCCAGGCCCGCAGACGCGCGCTCACGGCCTGGTCCACATCGACGGGAACCGGGTCCACGGAAGAGGATTCCGCGCGGGCCATGGCCAACAGCTCGTCCAGGATGCGGTTGAGCCGGTCGGCCTCCTCCAGGGCGGCGGCCTGCTGCTCCTGCACGTCGGGATCGACGTGACCCTCCAGATTGGACAGACGGATTCGCAGCGCGGTCAGGGGATTGCGCAGCTGGTGCGACGCGTCGGCGACGAAGGCCCGCTGCGCGGCGAGCACATCGCTGACGCTGACGGCCATCTGGTCGAAGGACCGGGTGAGCCGCCGCAGCTCGGGCGGCCCGATGTCGCTGCCGACCGGATCCACCTTGCGCCCGTTGACGATCGACGGCAGCAGCCCGGCGGTCGCGCTGTCCAGCAACAGAACCGGCCGCAGCATCCAGCGCACCAGCGGCAGCGCCACCAGCACGGCCAACCCCACCGACAGCGCGCCGCCGACCAGGATTGCCGCCCAGGACAACCAGATCAGCGTCCGGGTGTGGTCGGTAGGCGAGGACGTGACGACAACGCCGCGCACCTCGCCGTTGATCAGCACGGGCTCGGCGACGACCATCGGCGCGCTGTTCCACGGCATCAGCAGGGCGCCCTGCTGGGTGCCGCGGCCGGCGCGGGCGTTGACCAGGTCGTCGTGCACGGCGGCGTCGGTCGGGTCGATGCGCGATCCGGCCTGGCTGAGCACCTGGAACGAGCCGTCGGGGGCCTGGTCGCCCCGGTCGAACACGGCCACCGCGATGTCGTAGGCGTCGTGGTAGCTGGTCAGCTGGTCCCGCAGGCTCTGGTCCTCGCCGCCGTTGACCAGCTGCCGCTGCGACAGCGAGGCGTACCGGCTGGTGTCGGCCGCCCGGTCGACGAACAGCACGCTCTGGAAGTTCTGCGCGAACGTCAGCGCCAGCGGAATCCCCAGGCCCAGCACCAGGATCGCGACGACGATGACAAAGCTGCCGAGCAGCCGCGTGCGCACCTCAGCCGGCCCCGGCCTGGCCGTCGGCGGTCAGCCGGTAGCCGACGCCGCGCACGGTCTCCACCAGCGTCGGCCGGCCCAGCTTGGTCCGCAGGGTGGCCACGTGCACGTCCAGCGTCCGGTTGGCGCCGGCCCAGCTGCGGCCCCACACCTCGGCGATGATCCGCTCCCGCGTGCACACCGCGCCACCAGCGCCCACCACCAGCGCCAGCACCTGGAATTCCTTGCGGGACAGGGTGATCGGCTCCTCGGCCACGATCACCTGGTGCCGCACGAGGTCGATGTGCACGTCGCCGACCTGCACCACGCCCGCGGTGCCGCCGCCGGCGCCGGGGACCGCGTCGCCGCGCCGGCGCCGCACCGCGTGCACCCGGGCCACCAGCTCGCCCACGTCGTACGGCTTGACCAGGTAGTCGTCGGCGCCCGCGTGCAGGCCGAGGATCCGGTCGTCCACCTCGCCACGCGCCGACACCACGATGATCGCCACGTCGCTGGCCGCCCTGATCTGCCGGCACAGCGTGATGCCGTCGATGTCGGGCAGGCCGAGGTCGAGCAGCACGACGTCGACGCCGGTGAGCCGATCGAGCACGCCGCGCCCGGTGGCCAGCCGCTCCACCGTCAGCCCCCGCCTGGCCAGGGCCGGCAGCAGCGCCTCGGCGACCCGGTCGTCGTCCTCGACGAGCAGTACCCGCACCAGTGGCACCTCCCCGCGTGTCCTCCCCGGCCGGTGCGGCGGGGTCGACGGCAACTCTAGGTGGCTGGGGTCACACGCCGACGGGGCGGTACCCGGCCTCGTTGCTCCGAACGAGTGAAGCTGATCGATTCGACGGTCAATTATTTGCCAAGTCTTTACACTCGCCTTCTTGACAGCCGACGGGCCCGTTCCTCCACTGTGGACACGCCGGTCGATGTCGAGCGTCCGTCACACCCGGGGCGGACGGTCCGCCGGACGCCGCTAGGCTGCGTGACTGAGCTGCAACCCTAAGTCTTGGTCAAGCCGCCTGGACTGGTGTTGTCGGAGGACCCTAGGTTTCCGCCAACACCCGCCCCCCTTGTCGTCGTGGAGGATCGATGTCTGCTGCCGGCGACGTGCCGCCGATGATCAGGATGGCGGGCGTGGACAAGTTCTTCGGTCCGCTGCACGTGCTCAAGGGCATCGACCTCGAGGTGCCCAAGGGGCAGGTCGTCGTGGTGCTCGGGCCGTCGGGCTCGGGCAAGTCCACGCTGTGCCGCACGATCAACCGCCTGGAGCCGATCGACAGCGGCACGATCGAGGTGGACGGCCAGCCGGTCCCCGCCGAGGGCAAGGCGCTGGCCCGGCTGCGTGCCGATGTGGGCATGGTCTTCCAGTCTTTCAACCTGTTCGCGCACAAGACGATCGTCGAGAACGTCATGCTGGCTCCGGTGAAGGTGCGCGGCGTGGCCTCGGCCCAGGCGCGCCAGAACGGCATGGAGCTGCTGGAGCGGGTCGGCATCGCCAACCAGGCCGACAAGTACCCGGCGCAGCTGTCCGGCGGGCAGCAGCAGCGGGCGGCCATCGCCCGCGCGCTGAACATGAAGCCCAAGGTGATGCTGTTCGACGAGCCGACCTCGGCGCTGGACCCCGAGGTGGTCAACGAGGTGCTGGACGTGATGACGTCGCTGGCCCGCGACGGCATGACGATGCTCGTGGTCACGCACGAGATGGGCTTCGCCCGCCGCGCGTCCGACCGCGTGGTGTTCATGGCCGACGGCGAGATCGTCGAGGACGCCGCCACCGAGGAGTTCTTCACCGCCCCCAGGTCCGAGCGGGCGCGCGACTTCCTCGGCAAGATCCTCAGCCACTGAAGTATCGACAGTCCGAGAGGAACGACATCATGCGGTTGAGTCCGGTTCTGCGCGCAGGCGCGCTGGTGGCCACGCTCGCGCTGGCCGTGACCGCCTGCGGTGGGAAGAGCCAGCAGGCGGCCGGAGGCAGCGACTCGCTGGTCGACCGGGCCAAGGCGGACAACAAGCTGACCGTCGGCATCAAGTTCGACCAGCCCGGCCTCGGCCTCAAGACCGGCGACGGCTACACCGGCTTCGACGTCGACGTGGCCAAGTACATCGCCAAGAAGCTGGGCGTGGACGAGAAGAACATCGTCTTCAAGCAGGCCCCCTCCGCCCAGCGCGAGGACCTCATCGCCCAGGGCGACGTGGACCTGGTGATCGCCACGTACACGATCAACGACAAGCGCAAGCAGAAGGTCTCCTTCGCCGGCCCGTACTTCGTGGCCGGCCAGGACCTGCTGGTGAAGACCGAGAACACGGACATCACCGGCCCGGAGACCCTCAACGGCAAGAAGCTCTGCTCGGTGACCGGCTCCACCTCGGCGCAGAACATCCAGACCAAGTTCGCCAACAAGGTGGCGCTGCAGCAGTACGGCGGCTACTCGGAGTGCGTCACGGGCCTGCTCAACGGGGCCATCGACGCCCTGAGCACCGACGACATCATCCTGCAGGGCTACGCCAACGCGGACGCCAACAAGGGCAAGCTCAAGGTCGTCGGCAAGCCGTTCTCCAACGAGCCGTACGGCATCGGCCTGAAGAAGGGCGACACCAAGACCCAGCAGGCGCTGGACGGCTACATCCAGGAGATGGAGAAGGACGGCTCCTGGTCGGCCGCGCTGAAGAAGAACTTCGGCGACAGCTACAAGGTGCCGGCCGAGCCGCCGATCACCGAGAAGTGATCCTTTGAGCTCGGGGCGCCGGAGTCGTGTCCGGCGCCCCGTTTCACACCCGAGGAGCTTGCTCACGTGGACTTCCTGAGCAACTACGACCTGCTCGGCGCGTTCTGGGTCACCGTGCAGCTCACGTTCTGGTCGGCGATCGGCGCCCTGATCTGGGGCGTGGTGCTGGCCGGCATGCGGGTCAGCCCGGTGTGGCTGATGCGGGCCTTCGCCACCGCGTACGTCAACGTCGTCCGCAACACCCCGCTGACCCTGCTGGTGGTGGCCGCGTCGCTGGGCCTGTACCAGACGCTCGGCGTCTCGCTGACCACCGACACCACCACCGCGTCCATCGACATCACCAACTTCCGGCTGTCGGTGCTGGCGTTCATCCTCTACACCGGCACGTTCGTGTCCGAGGCCGTGCGCTCGGGCATCAACACCGTGCCGGTGGGCCAGGCCGAGGCGTCCCGCGCGCTGGGCCTGGGCTTCATGCAGACGCTGACCATCGTCGTGCTCCCGCAGGCGCTGCGCTCGGTGGTGGCGCCGCTGGCCAGCGTGCTGATCGCGCTGACCAAGAACACCACCATCGCCAGCGCCATCGGCGTGGCCGAGGCGGCGGTGCTGATGAAGACCATGCTCGAGAACGAGGGCCAGGCCGGTTCGCTGGTGTTCGTGGTGTTCGCGCTGGGCTTCGTGGTCCTGACCCTCCCCGTCGGCCTGATCCTGGGCTGGCTGTCCCAGAAGGTGGCGGTCAAGCGATGAGCGCGCCCTCCGTCCTCTACGACGCGCCCGGCCCCAAGGCCAAGGTCCGCAACACGGTCTACAGCGTGGTGTTCCTGGTCTTGCTGGCCGCCGTCGCCTGGCTCGTCGTGGCCGCGCTGAACAACAAGGACCAGCTCACGGCGAAGATGTGGAGCCCGTTCCTGTCGGGCGACACCTGGACCGTGTACCTGATCCCCGGCCTGGGCACGACGCTGCTGGCCGCGGTGCTGGCCATCGTCATCGCGCTGCCGATCGGCGCGATCTTCGGCATCGCCCGGCTGTCCGAGCACCGGTGGATCCGGGTGCCGGCCGGCGTGCTGGTCGAGCTGTTCCGGGCCATCCCGGTCCTGATGCTCATGCTGTTCGCGAACTTCTTCTACGTCTGGTACACCGACATCGACTCCGACATCCGGCCGCTGTTCGCCGTGGTGACGGGTCTGGTGCTGTACAACGGCTCGGTGCTGGCCGAGGTGTTCCGGGCCGGCATCTCCTCGCTGCCGCGGGGCCAGTCCGAGGCGGCGTACGCGCTGGGGCTGCGCAAGGTGCAGACCATGCTGACCATCCTGCTGCCGCAGGCCGTCACCGTGATGCTGCCGGCCATCGTCAGCCAGCTGGTGGTCGTCGTGAAGGACACCGCGCTGGGCTCCACGATCCTGTCGTTCTCGGACCTGCTGTCCAACTACCGGATCCTGTCGGCCAACTTCGGCAACACCATTCCCACGCTGATCGTCATCGGCCTGATCTACGTGGTGGTGAACTGGGTGGTCACCCGCCTGGCGGCCCTGCTGGAGCAGCGCATGTCCCGCCGCGGCCGCAGCAGCGCCCCACCGATCAAGCCCTCGGCCGTAGCGGTGACCGCCCTCCCCGGCGGCGACCCCCTGTAATGCAGGGGAGGACGCCTTACCCGCGTTAGCACCATTTTGGAAGATAATTCCCTGCATTAGCTGGGGATGCTGGGCGGAGCCGGTTTCGGGCCGGAGGTGCCGAGGGCCTGGTCGTAGTCGTGTTGCCAGGTGCCGTCGGTGACGGCAGTGCGGACGATGCGCGTGAGACGGTCCCTGAGGCCGGAATCCCCGCCCGGCAGGGCGATGACGTAGTCCACGGGTTTCGGGGCCGCCAGCGCCGACACAGACAGGTTGCCGGGGTCGGCCGAGGCGTAGCCGCTCACCACCGGCAGGTAGTCGGCGACCGCGTCCACGCCGCCGGAGCCCAGCTCGTCCACGCAGTCCCGCACCGAGGTGCTGCCCACCAGCTTGCCGGGGTCGGTGATCTTGGCGTCGCGGGCCATGGCCTGCTCCGGGGAGTTCGACACCGTGCAGACCTTGCGGCCGGCGGCCGACGCCGCGTCCGTGACGGTCGGGCCCGACTTCCGGTACAGCAGCCCCAGCCCGGCCGTCAGGTACGGCCCGGCGGCGAGGAGGCCGGCCTGACCGACCTGGGCCTTGGTCGCGCCGCCGAGGAAGATGTCGACGGTCCCGGCGGCGACGGACGGCAGCCCGGTGTCCGAGGTCAGCTGCGTGAAGGTGATCTGGTCGGGCTTCAAACCGAGGCCGGCGGCGATGAGCTTGCCCAGCTCCACCTCGAAGCCGTCGAAGGCGCCCGAGACGGGATCGCGGCGGGCCAGGCCGGGGGTGTCGGCCCGCAGACCAATGATGATCTTGCCGCGGTCGGTGATCCGCTTCAGGGTCGCCGACTCGGCCGGCCGCGAGGACGTGGTCGGAGCCGGCTCGTCGGGGCCGCCGCAGGCGACGACCAGCACCGACGCCGCCGCCACCAGCGCGGCGAGGCCGGTGGCTCGCTGGTTCACGCACCCCATCGTGCACACAGTTTCGGAACCTGTCGACCGGAGAGCAGCCGTGGTACTGCGGAGAGTGCGGATTCGCGCCGCTGCCTGGACCGCGGGCCGAGGCGGATCGCATCTTTCCAGCGATCCGACTCGGCCAAGGGAAGGCAGCGGCTTAGAGGCGAATCCGCTCGGCGCGGAACGCGCCGAGAGGGCACAGCAACCTATTTCGCGGAACGCTTGAACAGCTTCAGGATCGGGTCGTAGTAGTGGTCCGCGACCCTTTCCTTCATGGGGATCAGGGCGTTGTCGGTGATCTTGATGTGTTCGGGGCACACCTCGGTGCAGCACTTGGTGATGTTGCAGAAGCCCAGGCCGTGATCGGTCTTGGCCTCCTTCGCCCGGTTCTCCCGCGCGTCGAGCGGGTGCATGTCCAGCTCGGCGACGCGCATCAGGAACCGCGGACCCGAGAAGTTGGTCTTGTTGTCCTCGTGGTCACGCACGACGTGGCAGGTGTTCTGGCACAGGAAGCACTCGATGCACTTGCGGAACTCCTGCGAGCGCTCGACGTCGATCTGCTGCATGCGGTACTCGCCCGGCGCGACGCCCTCCGGCGGCGCGAAAGCGGGCACCTCACGGGCCTTCTCGTAGTTGTAGCTGACGTCCGTGACCAGGTCGCGGATCACCGGGAACGTCCGCATCGGCGTCACCGTGACGGTCTCGTCCTCGGTGAACGTCGACATCCGGGTCATGCACAGCAGCCGCGGCCGGCCGTTGATCTCGGCCGAGCACGAGCCGCACTTGCCGGCCTTGCAGTTCCAGCGCACGGCCATGTCCGGGGCCTGCGTGGCCTGCAGCCGGTGGATCACGTCCAGCACGACCTCGCCCTCGTTCACCTCGACGGTGAAGTCCTTGAGGTCGCCGCCGGACGCGTCGCCGCGCCACACCTTGAACTTCGCCTTGTACCCCATGTCAGCTCTCCTTCGCGGGGATGTCGGCGAGCTCGCCGGGGGTGAAGTACTTCGCCAGCTCCGAGTACTCGAACAGGCCCATCAGGTCGGGCCGCAGGGGGATCTGGTCCTTCGAGTTCACGTCCACGCCGTCCCCGGCCGTGTTGACCGCGCAGACCAGCAGCTGCTTGCGCCAGTCGGCGTCCATCCCCGGGTGGTCCTCCCGGGTGTGGCCGCCGCGGCTCTCGGTGCGCAGCAGCGCCGCCTTGGCCACGCATTCGCTGACCAGCAACATGTTGCGCAGGTCCAGCGCGAGGTGCCAGCCCGGGTTGAACTGCCGGTGCCCCTCCACCACGATGTTGCGGGCCCGGCCCTTGAGCTCCTCCAGGGCCACCAGCGCCTGCTCCACCTCGCCGCCGCGGCGGATGATGCCGACCAGGTCGTTCATCGTCTGCTGCAGCTGGGTGTGCACGCTGTACGGGTTCTCCTGCGCGCCGGCCTCGCCGCCCTCGAACACGGCGACCGCCCGCCGGGACGCGGCGTCCACATCGGACTCCGCGATGACCGGGGCCTTGTCGGCCTGGGAGTCCACGTAGGCGCAGGCGCCCGCGCCGGCCCGCCGGCCGAACACCAGCAGGTCGGACAGCGAGTTGCCGCCCAGCCGGTTGGAGCCGTGCATGCCGCCGGCCACCTCGCCGCACGCGAACAGCCCGGCCACGCTGGAGGCCGCGGTGTCCGGCTCGACCTCGACGCCGCCCATCACGTAGTGGCAGGTCGGGCCGACCTCCATCGGCTCCTTGGTGATGTCGACGTCGGCCAGCTCCTTGAACTGGTGGTGCATCGACGGCAGCCGCCGGATGATCTCCTCGGCCGGCAGACGCGACGAGACGTCCAGGAACACGCCGCCGTGGGGCGATCCCCGACCGGCCTTGACCTCGGAGTTGATCGCCCGGGCCACCTCGTCGCGGGGCAGCAGCTCCGGCGGGCGCCGGTTGTTGCCCTGGTCGGTGTACCAGCGGTCGGCCTCGTCCTCGTTGTCCGCGTACTTGTCCTTGAACACGTCCGGGATGTACTCGAACATGAAGCGCTTGCCGTCGCTGTTGCGCAGCACGCCGCCGTCGCCGCGGACCGACTCGGTGACCAGGATGCCCTTCACCGACGGCGGCCAGACCATGCCGGTCGGGTGGAACTGGACGAACTCCATGTTGATCAGCGAGGCCCCCGCGCGCAGGGCGAGCGCGTGCCCCGTCGCCGGTGTACGGATTCGAGTTCGACGTCACCTT
>NZ_KK037166.1:8093145-8125027 GCF_000568255.1 Kutzneria sp. 744 | reverse complement strand
GCGGTCGCCGTCCATCAGCAGCTCGGTCACCGTGCACTCGGCGAACACCTTGAGCCGGGACTCGTAGTCGCCGGTCTCGCGCTTGTCCTCCTGCTGCAGCGACACGATCTTCTGCTGCAGGCTGCGGATCAGCTCCAGGCCGGTGCGGTCGCCGACGTGGGCCAGCCGCGGGTACTCGTGCCCGCCGAAGTTGCGCTGGCTGATCTTGCCGTCCTTGGTGCGGTCGAACAGCGCGCCGTAGGTCTCCAGCTCCCAGACCCGGTCCGGGGCCTCCTTGGCGTGCAGCTCGGCCATCCGCCAGTTGTTCAGGAACTTGCCGCCGCGCATGGTGTCGCGGAAGTGAACCTGCCAGTTGTCGTCGCTGTTGACGTTGCCCATGGAGGCGGCGATGCCGCCCTCGGCCATGACGGTGTGGGCCTTGCCGAACAACGACTTGCACACCACGGCGACGCGCTTGCCCTGCTGCCGGGCCTCGATGGCCGCCCGCAGGCCCGCACCGCCCGCGCCGATGACCACGACGTCGTAGTCGTGGCGTTCCAACTCGGTCATGAAAGCTCCACTATTCGATTGTCGGGCTCAGAAGAACCGGAGGTCGGAGATCGTTCCGCCGGCCACGAGCGCGACGTAGAGGTCGGCGAGAGCGACCCCGATCAGCGAGGCCCAGGCGAAGGCCATGTGCCTCGTGTTGAGCTTGGACACGAAGGTCCATGCCTTGTAGCGCACCGGATGCTTGGAGAAGTGCGTGAGCCGGCCGCCCATGACGTGCCGGCAGGAGTGGCAGGACAGCGAGTACAGCCACAGCAGCGCCGCGTTGGCCAGCAGCACCAGCGTGCCCAGCCCCATGTGTCCCCACGCGCCGGTCGAGTCGCGGAAGGCGATCACGGCGTCGTAGGTGAGGATCACGTTGAAGATGAGGCCGGCGTAGAAGAAGTACCGGTGCACGTTGTTGAGCACCAACGGGAAGCGGCGCTCGCCGGTGTACTTGCCGTGCGGCTCGGCGACCGCGCAGGCCGGCGGCGAGGACCAGAAGCCGCGGTAGTAGGCCTTGCGGTAGTAGTAGCAGGTCAGCCGGAAGCCGAGCGGGAAGATCAGGATGATCAGCGCCGGGGAGAGCTTCCACCAGTCGCCGAAGATCGCCACCTCGCCCGAGCCCGGCACACAGCTGGTGGCCAGGCAGGGTGAGTAGAACGGCGAGATGTACGGCGCCGAGTAGTAGTAGTCGTTGGCGAACGCGCGAATGGTCGCGTAGATGATGAATGCCACGAGCACAACGACCGTGACGGCGGGCTGGACCCACCACCGGTCGGTGCGCAGTGTGCGCGCTGAAATCTGCGCCCGACCCGGGGCAGTGGTGCCAGCCGTCATGAAGACCTCTTCGCCTCTTTGCGATGAAGTTGTGGGTCGAGCGCCAAACGATCGGCTCAGCCGCGGGTCACCCGCGGTGAGCCTGGTAGCCGCCGACCCCCTCGTCGTCAGCACCATGCCACAGGGCCGGATCGTAGGGTGTGTCGGGGACCACAACGACCTCCAGCGGCTCGGCGCTGCGCGGCGCCGGCGCCGGGCGGGACGAGCCGAGGTCCTCGGCGTCGATGTCCAGCCGCTCCAGGTCGTTGACCAGGCGCTTCACCACTGTCGCGTCGCCGTACTGGGTCTCCAGGGCGGTGATGCACTGCCGAAGCTGTCCGATGGCTCGCCGCAGGTTCGCGATCTCCGAATTGGGCATCTCGGCACCTCCAAAAGCTTGATCAGGCGTCAACGTGTTCGGCGCCACACTGCGCCCTCTCATTGCACTCTGCCTGAACCACAGGGCTGTGACAAGTGCCACACGCGATCTTGGCAAACAAGTCCGCATGCCAGTTCTGCCAGCGCCGGCGCCTCTCGCGGGGACCAGCGGCGGACCATGGAGGAGTACCAGCAAATGACTAGAGAAGTGGCGAACATCACCGTGACTAGGCATTTCACTGAATCGGTTTTGATTCCCTCGGGGGACATCACCTAGTGTGGGACCCGTCACGTTGCCCGTGAAGCGACGCCAGTGCCGTCGTCCCGCCGGGCCGCTGAGGCGGCCCGTGAGCAGGACAGGAGTTGTCGGCTATGGCGATTCACCCCGTGGTTGCCCAGGTCACCGCGCGGATCGCGACCCGAAGTGAGCACACCCGCGCCGAGTACTTACGCCGGATGAGGGCCGCCGCCGGCGATCGGCCCGCCCGGGCCGGCATGGCGTGCAGCAACCTCGCGCACGGCTTCGCCGCCTGCGCCGGCGAGGACCGGCTCGCGGTGAAGGGGCTGACCAAACCCGGCGTCGCGATCATCTCCTCGTACAACGACCTGCTGTCGGCCCACCAGCCGCTGCACGAGTACCCGGCGTGGCTGAAGGACTCGGTGCGCGAGGCCGGCGGCGTCGCCCAGTTCGCCGGCGGCGTGCCCGCCATGTGCGACGGCATCACCCAGGGCCAGCCCGGCATGGAGCTGTCCCTGTTCAGCCGCGAGGTCATCGCCATGGCCACCGGCATCGCCCTGTCGCACGAGATGTTCGACGCCTCGCTGCTGCTGGGCGTGTGCGACAAGATCGTGCCCGGGCTGCTGATCGGGGCGCTGGCCTTCGGCCACCAGCCGGCCATCCTGGTGCCGGCCGGCCCGATGTCCTCGGGGCTGCCGAACAAGGAGAAGGCCCGGATCCGGCAGCTCTACGCCGAGGGCAAGGCCACCCGCGAGGAGCTGCTGGAGGCCGAGTCGGCGTCCTATCACGGGCCCGGCACCTGCACCTTCTACGGCACCGCCAACTCCAACCAGATGGTCGTCGAGGTGATGGGCCTGCACCTGCCCGGCGCCTCCTTCGTGCCGCCGAACACGCCGCTGCGCAAGGCCCTGACCGAGGAGGCCGGGCGTCGGGTCGTCGGCCTGGCCCGGTCGGCGTCGCTGGCCGAGATGGTCGACGTGAAGGCGGTCGTCAACGGCGTGGTGGCCCTGCTGGCCACCGGCGGCTCCACCAACCTCACGCTGCACCTGCCGGCGATCGCCGCCGCCGCCGGCATCCAGCTGGGCTGGGACGACTTCGCCGAGCTGTCGGCCGTGGTGCCGCTGATGGCCCGCGTGTACCCCAACGGCAGCGCCGACATCAACCACTTCCAGGCCGCCGGCGGCGTGCCGTTCCTCGTCGGCCAACTGCTCGACGCCGGCATGCTGCACGAGGACGTCCAGACGGTGGCCGGCCCGGGGCTCAACCGCTACCGGAAGGAGCCGTTCCTGGACGGCGACAAGGTGGTGTGGCGGGACGGACCGGTCGAGTCGCTGGATCCGGCTGTACTGCGGCCTCACGACGACCCCTTCTCGGCCGACGGCGGGCTGCGCATGCTGGCCGGCAACCTCGGTCGGGCCGTGATCAAGGTGTCGGCCGTGGCGTCGGAGCACCGGGTCGTGCAGGCGCCGGCCCGGGTCTTCACCACGCAGGAGGCGTTCACGGCCGCCTTCAAGGCCGGCGAGCTCGACCGTGACGTCGTGGTGGTCGTGCGCAACCAGGGGCCGCAGGCCAACGGCATGCCCGAGCTGCACAAGCTCACCCCCGCGATGGGCGTGCTGATGGACCGTGGGCACCGGGTCGCGCTGGTCACCGACGGCCGCATGTCCGGGGCGTCGGGCAAGATCCCCGCCGCCATCCAGCTGACACCGGAGGCCGCGACCGGTGGACCGCTGGCCCGCGTGCGTGACGGGGACGTCATCCGGCTCGACGCCAACCGTGGCAGCATCGAGGTGTTCGTCGACGACGCCGAGCTGATGGGGCGGCGGCTGGTGGACGGGCCGCCGCACGAGCAGGAGTGGATGGGCACCGGGCGCGAGCTGTTCGGGCCGCTGCGCCGCGCCATCGGCCCCGCCGACGCGGGCGCGAGCGTGTTCGGCAGCACGCTCACCCCGGAGAAGTTCGCCGTCCCCGTGACGACCTGGAAGTGAGGACCATGATTACCCCGGCAGATCTGCTGGACCTGTCCCCCGTGATGCCCGTTGTCGTGTTGGACGACGTGGAGCACGCCGTGCCCGTGGCGGAGGCGCTGCTGCGCGGCGGCATCAAGGTGATCGAGGTGACGCTGCGGACCCCGGCCGCGCTGGCGTCCATCGAGCGGATCGCCGCCGCCGTGCCGGACCTCGTGGTCGGCGCTGGCACCGTGACGGCCCCCGAGCACGCCAAGCAGGCCCTGGACGCCGGCTCGCGGTTCATCGTCACGCCCGGTTCCACCGAGGCGCTGCTGGATGCCGTGGCCGCCACCGGGCTGCCGTTCCTGCCCGGCGTGAGCACCGTCGGCGAGGCGATGCGGGCGGCGGAGCGGGGTTGTTCCGTGCTGAAGTTCTTCCCCGCCGAGGCCGCCGGCGGCGCGCCGTACCTGAAGTCGATCTACGGTCCGCTGCCCGGTCTCCGCTTCTGCCCCACCGGCGGCATCACGGTCGAGTCGGCGCCCAAGTATCTGGCGCTGCCCAACGTCGGCTGCGTCGGCGGCTCCTGGCTCACCCCCGCCGACGCCCTCGCCGCCAACGACTGGCAGCACGTGGAAGCCCTGGCCGCCGCAGCCGCAAACCTCCGCTGACCCCCGCGAGGCCCCGCCGATGCTTCGCCCGCACGCCGGATTTCGGTCGCCGCCACCCGACGCACGCACCACTGAGCCGGATGGCGGCGGGCGAAATCCGGCTAGGGCGAGGCATCGGCTACCCGGGGGCCGAGCCGCGACGCCGAAGGCGGCGCAGACAAGCACGGTTGACCCGACTGCAACTTTATGAAAACGTTTGTGATCCGCCGCCGCGATACCGAACCAGTGGGAGGTATCCGTGGCACCACGCACACGGCGGTCGCTGGCCGTGGCCGGCGCCCTGCTCGCCGGCGCGCTCGCCGCCGGCCTGACCGTCAGCTCCGTCCCGGTGGCCCTGGCCTCGACCCAGGCCCCGGCGGCCGTCCCGTCGCCGCCGAAGAATCTGAAGGCCGCCAACGTCACCGAGACCACGGTCGACCTGTCCTGGAGCGCCTCGACCAGCGATGTCGGCCTCGCGGCGTACGACATCTACCACGACGGGCAGCTCACCAAGTCCGTCGACGGCAAGACGCTCAAGGCCACCGTCACCGGCCTCACCCAGAACACGAGCTACGGCTTCTACATCAACGCCCGCGACACCTTGGGCGGCGTCTCCCAGGCCAGCAACACGGTCCAGGTGACGACCAAGAAGTCCAGCGACAACACGCCCCCGAGCGCGCCGGGCGGCCTCAAGGTCTCCGGCACCACGGCCAACTCCATCTCCTTGACGTGGACCAAGTCGACCGACAACGTCGGCGTCACCGGCTACACCGTTCTTGAGGGATCCTCACAGGTCGGCCTGGCCACCACGAACTCCTTCACCGTGGAAGGCCTCGCGCCGAACTCGTCGCACACCTACACGGTCACCGCGCGCGACGCCGCCGGCAACGTGTCCAAGCCCAGCGGCAAGGTCACCGGCAAGACCTCCGGCGGAGAGGGCGGCGGGAGCACCACGCCGGGCCAGGTCACCAAGGTGACCGACGACAAGGACGTGCCCTGGGGCCTGGTGACCCTGCCCGACGGCACCGTCCTGTTCAACGAGCGGGACACGCACAACCTGATCCACCTGGACCCGAAGACCGGAACGAAGACCACCGCCGGCACGGTTCCCGGGGTGTCCGGCACCAACGGCGAGGGCGGCCTGCTCGGCCTGGACATCGCGCCGTCCTTCAAGTCCGACAACTGGATCTACGTCTACTTCACCACGTCCTCGGACAACCGCATCGCCCGCTTCAAGTACACCGACGGCAAACTGGACACCGGCAGCCAGCAGGTGCTGCTGAAGGGCATCCTGCGCAACCAGTTCCACAACGGCGGCCGGCTGCGCTTCGGGCCCGACGGCAAGCTGTACGCCGGCGTCGGCGACGGCGAGAACGGCAACAACGCGCAGGACCTCAACTCCCTCAACGGAAAGATCCTGCGGCTCAACCCGGACGGCAGCGTCCCGTCAGACAACCCGTTCACCGGCAAGTACGTCTGGAGCTACGGCCACCGCAACGTCGAGGGCCTCGCCTTCGACTCGCAGGGGCGGCTGTGGGAGGCCGAGCTCGGCAACTCCATCATGGACGAGCTGAACCTGGTGCAGAAGGGCGGCAACTACGGCTGGCCGTCCTGTGAGGGCACCTCCGGAAGTGGTTGCGGCAACAGCAAGTTCATCAAGCCGATCCAGACCTGGCCGGTGGCCAACGCCTCGCCCAGCGGCCTGGCGATCGTGCACGACGTGCTGTTCATGGCGGCGCTGCGCGGGCAACGGCTGTACCGCATGGAGATCACCGGCAACAGCACGACCAAGCCGGTGGCCTACTTCAACGGCACCTACGGCCGGCTGCGCACCGTCGAGCCGGCGCCGGACGGCGGCCTGTGGCTGACCAACTCCAGCGGTGACAAGGACAGCACCGGCAACAACAGCAAGGACTCGATCTTCCACGTGCAGCTGAACTAGCGGCGCGTTGGTGGCGGGAACGGGGCCTCCCGGGCGGGTGGGGCCCCGTTTCTCGTGTTCCTGGGGCAACATTCAGAGCTAATCGAGCATTGCCCTTGTTACACCGGCGGATCCCTTTCGTCCCCCGTGGTAGGTTCGCTGGCCGTTCGACCGAGACCTGGGGAGTAAGAAGTGGAATCAGCCGCGCTGATCGATGCTCAGTTGACTATGACCGCCTTCACACAGTTAGCCGGCCGACTCGGCGGTTATCCGTTCGTGAAGGTCGTCGTCGACCGGCCGGGCGGGCACATCCACTTCATCAACGACGCCCGGTACTCGTTCCACGCCGAGTACATCGCGGCCGAGATCCTCGGCATCGCCAAGGTCGAACTCGAGGCCGGCATCGATGACTTCAATCACAGCATCTACCACGCGGAAGACCGGCGTTTCTATCTCGGCATCCTCGCCCTGCACACGTCCGACGACCGGCGGATGCTGTCGTTGGAGACGGTCGAGGTGGACACCATGTCCGGCCCGATGCTCGCGTACTTCTACCTGGCCGTGCGGGCCGCGGTCGATCCGGCGCTGCCGGTTCTGGTGAAACCGGCCAACCACAGCCAGGAACAGCTGCTGGCCGAGATCCCCACCGCCGAGGTGCCGCGCATTCGCGCGCACGAGTTGTTCTCCTCGGCCCGCTTCGTGCCGCTGAACCCCGGTTCCGCGCACGGCCGGCTGCGAGCCTTCCGCACCGAGGCCGACTACCGCGCCGCGGCCGACTCCCTTGAGTGGTACGACATCATCGTCATGCACCGGGTGCCCGACGACGTGCCGCGACTGGCCGGCATAGTGAACGCGCACCACACGACTCCGTTGTCCCACACCAATGTGCTGGCCTCGGGCTGGCAGGTGCCCAATGCCGTGCAGCTCGGCGTTTTCGACCGCATCGACGCCGAACAGCTCAACGGCCAGTGGGTTCGCTACGAGGTGGACCCGGCCTCCGACGAGATCACCCTGACGCCGACCGAGGACGCCGTCGACGTCACCCGCAAGCCGGCCTGGTACGCGCAGCGGATCGTGTTGGAGGAGCCCGAATCCCAGACCTCGCCGATCACCAGCCTGGACCGGCTCCGACTGCACGACCGGCACCGCTACGGCACCAAGGCGGCCAACCTCGGCGAGCTGCACCACGTGCTCGCCAACGGTTCCGGCCGGCTGCTCGGCTTCTACCAGGTGCGGCGGCCGCCGCGTGCTCGCCAACGGTTCCGGCCGGCTGCTCGGCTTCTACCAGGTGCGGCGGCCGCCGCGTGAGAACCTGTTGCCGTACCTGGCCAAGCTGCTGGACGTGCCCGTCGACGCCGACCTCAACGACGCCGCCATCCGACTGCTGCGCGACAACATCGACGTGCCCAGGGGAATCGCGCTGCCGTTCTCCGTGCAGCGGCGGTTCCTGGAGTCGTCGCCGCGGGTGCAGCAGGCCATCGGCAAGCTGAAGATGGCGCTGGAGCTGGATGTTCCGGATGTCGACCGGCTCTGCCTCGAACTGCAAAGGCTGATCCGCTCGACGCGCATCCCCGACGATCTGCGCGAGGCCGTCGACAGCGCCCTGGTCTCCGAGCTCGGCGGCGTGCGCACCTTCGTCGTCCGCAGCTCGTCCAATGCCGAGGACCTGGCCGGCTTCTCCGCCGCCGGCATCTACGAGTCGATCAACCACGTGACCTCGGCCGACCGGATCTTCGCCTCCATCAAGGAGGTCTGGGCCTCCCTGGTGTCGCCGCGCAGCGTCCGGCTGCGCCAGCAGGCCGGCATCTCGTTGGACGACAGCTACATGGGCGTGATCGTGCAGGAGCAGGTCGACGGCGCCATCGGCGGTGTCATGGTGACGACCAACCCCTTGAACCGCAACGACTTCCGCAACGTGTACGTCAACGTGTCGGTCAACTCCGTCATCGACGTCGTGTCCGGGTCCGAGCTGCCCATCCAGTACCTCTACTCCACCGTCGAGGGCGACGGCCGCACCGTGTCGCTGGGCGACGCCCCCGCCGACCTCGATGTCGCCGCGCGCCAACAGCTTCAGCGCCTCGCCATCGCCGGGCGCCTGCTGCAGGCCCACTTCTCGCCCGACTACACCTTCGACTCGCCCGTCGACGTCGAGTGGATCGCCGACGAGAAGCGCATCACCATCGTCCAGCTCCGCCCCTACAGCGCATGAACCCCGCCGTCCGCCGTGCGGTGTGGCTGAGCTACACCTTCCAGTTCTTCTTCGGCCTTCTGCTGTGGCTGCCCGTGTTCTACGAGTACCAGCGGCAGATCGGCCTGTCCGACACCCAGATCTTCGGCATCCAGAGCATCTACTACATCGCCTTCTGCCTGCTCGAGATCCCCACCGGCATGGTCGCCGACCGCTTCGACTACCGCCACTGCCTGGTTGCCGGCGGCGTGGTCCTGATCGGCGCCAACCTCACCCCGGTCTTCCTGTCCTCCTACACCGGCTTCCTCATCCACTTCCTGCTCATCGCCCTCGCCCGCTCCCTGGTCTCCGGCGCGGCCAGCGCCTATTTGTACGAGTACATGCACTCCGCCGGCGCCGGCGAGGCCTATCCCCAGGCCGAGGGTTACGGCCGTTCCTACAGCCTCATCGGCAAGGTCGTCTGCTGGCCCGTGGTCGGCCTGTTGATGCAGTGGAACATGCCCTCCCCGTACTGGCTCAGCGCCATCAACGCCGCCATCGCGGTGGGCGCGGCGGTGATCCTCCCCGCTATCCCCCGCCGCACAGCCAATTCCGACAAAGCCGCACCGGCTGGTCGTCCCGAACGACCGCCTATTTCCGTGGCCCTGCGCGGTTCTTTCGCACAGATGCGGGGGTCGCGGCTGCTGGTGCTGCTCATGGTTCAAGGCGTGGCGATCTTCACGCTGGCGCGGATCTGCTCGGTCAACCTGTTCCAGCCGATCCTGGACAGCAAGAGCACGCCGGTGGTCCTCTACGGCGTGGTGATGGCGCTCATGACGGTCTTCGAAGCCCTGGGGGCGGCGCGGCCGAACTGGCTGCGCAAGCGGATCAGCGATGTGCGGTCGGTGTTCCTGCTGACGATCGCCATGGCGGTGACGCTGGCCCTGGCCGGGCTGATGGGCATCGTGGGCTCGGTGATCGCGCTGTGCGTGTTCTCCCTGGCCTGTGGGCTCTCGTTCCCGATCCAACGGGCGCTGCTCAACGCGGCGATCACGGATTCCCGTTACCGGGCAACGCTTCTGTCCATCGAGTCCATCATCGACCGCGCGGTGTGCGCGCTGGTGGCGCTGGCCCTGGGCTCCTACCTCCAGTCCGGGGCGCTCAACGAATTCCTCGTGCAGACCGCGATCGTGACGTGCGTGGTGATGGTCGTCATCGCGGTCCTGATCAGGACCACCCGCCGCCGGACGGAAGTCACCAGCGCGACCTGAGCGGAAATCCCGCAGCGCCGGGCGGATGCCGCTACGTTGGGCTGATGTTCCGCTCGGTGCTGGCGGTCGCGGACTTCCGCTGGCTGTGGGCCGGCGAGGCGCTGTCCCAGGCCGGCGATCAGCTGGCCCGGGTCGCCCTCGCCGTGCTGGTGTTCCAGCGGACGTCCTCGCCCGCGCTCACTGCCCTGTCCTACGCCCTGACCTTCGTGCCCACCCTCATCGGCGGCGCCCTGCTGGGCTGGGTCGCGGACAGGGTGGCTCGGCGTACCGTCATGGTCGCCTGCGACCTCGCCCGAGCACTGCTCGTCGCGGCCATGGCCGTTCCCGGCATGCCGTTGCCGGTGCTTTATCTCCTCCTCATCGGCGTCACGCTGTTGGGTGGCCCTTTCCGTGCCGCCCAACAGGCCCTCCTCCCGGACGTCCTGGCCGGCGACCTCTACGTCTCCGCCCTGGCCCTGCGCGGCATGACCATCCAGTCCGCGCAGCTGGCCGGCTTCGCCTGCGGCGGCGTCCTGGTCGCCGCCCTGACCCCGAGCTGGGCCCTGTTCGTCGACGCCCTCACGTTCCTGGCCTCGGCGATCCTGGTCCGCACCGGCGTCCACCACCCGGCCGCGGTCTCGCCGCCCACGTCTTCGGCGGAGCCGACGTCGGCACGAGGTTCGGTGCTGGCTGGGGTCCGGGTCGTGTTCGGCGACCCGGCGGTGCGGGCGCTGGCGGTGCTGAGCTGGCTGGCCGGCTTCTACGTGGTGCCGGAAGGACTGGCGGCGCCCTATGCGGCGGCGATCGGCACCGGCACGGTCGGAGTCGGCCTGCTGATGGCGGCGGATCCGGCGGGGTCGGTGGTGGGGGCCTTCGTGTTCGCGCGGTGGGTTCCGGAACGCGCGAGGCCGAAGGTGCTCGGACTGCTAGCGGTGCTAGCGGGGCTGCCGTTGCTGGCGTGCGCGGCCCAGCCGGGATTGCTGGTTTCGCTAGCGGCGCTGGGGGTTTCGGGCGCGCTGGCGCAGGCGTATCAGACGCAGGACACCGCGTCGCTGGCGCGAGCGGTGCCGAGCGCCGGGCGGGCGCAGGTGATGGGCATCGTCGTCAGCGGACTGGTGACGGTGCAAGGCCTGGGTGTGCTGGCTGCGGGCGTGCTGGCCGACGTGATCGGGACGCCGCTGACCATCGGGCTCGCCGGCCTCGGCGGCATGGCCGTCGGGCTGCCGGCGGCCCTGTCCTGGCAGCGGGCTAGGCGTCGATCAGCGCCAGGGCTTCCGGAATCGAGTCGGTGACCGGCACTCCGGCCGTCTCCAGCCGGTCCCGCGGCATCATGCCGGTGGTCACCAGCACGCACTGGGCCCCGACCTGCGCCGCCGCCTCGGCGTCGTCCACGACGTCGCCGATCAGGATCACCTCGGCCGGGTCGAGGTCCTGTGCCTTCAGGTGCTCCACGAGGTGCGTCGCCTTGGAGCCGCCCATGTTGTAGCCGCGCAGGCCGTCCACCCGGTCGAACAGGTCGGTGAGGCTCAGTTTTCCGATCAGCGGCACCAGCTCGTCGTGAAACCACATCGACAGCAGCGACTGGGTCCGACCGCCGTCGCGCCACTGGTGCAGCAGGTCCGGCACGCCGGCCGCCAGGCCGCACGTCTCCAGCTCCAGCCGGTACGCCGTGTGGTACCGCTGGTCGATAACGTCCCAGTCGGCCTGGGTGAGCGCCTGGCCCAGCACCTTCTCGTAGCAGGCGAGGATCGGTCGACTGAACACCGCGCGCCACTCGTCCAGCGTCACCGCCGGGCTCCCGTACTGCGCGCACACCGTGTTCACCGCTGCCAACACCGCATGGTTGTCGTCCAGGAGTGTTCCGTTCCAGTCCCACACCACATGCCGTGCCCTCAGCTTTGTCACCGCGTCAGCCTACGTAATGGACCGCCGCGGAGGCCTCTCACGGCACCGTGAGGCCCATCGCTCCCGTCACGACCGCGGCCACGAGGCCGAGCAGGCCCAGGATCAGCCCGACCACCACCAGCTCGGCGATCACCTCACCGAGCATGTCCTTCAGGAAGCCGGCCGTGCCCCGAGCGGCCAGCACGATCCCGGACACGACCGCGGCACCCGCCCGCATCGGCCAGCGCCGCCACGGCTGTCGCGCGTCGCGGCGGATCAGCCGGAGCTCCCGGCGGGCCAGCTCACGCGGATCGGTCATGCGTCCAGTGTGTCTCATCCCTCCGGGTGAACTCCGGGACTGTCATCGAATTGATCCGCGGCGGCGCTGAGCACATCCGGCTCCGGCCGCGTAGAGAAATGACATGAGCAGCGATGACCCCGACACCATCCGCTTCCATCGCTTCGTGCCGCCCGAGGAGGGCGACGAGATCGAGGCACAGGCCCGCTTCTTCGGCGTGACCGTGGATCAGATGATGCAGGACGCCGAGGCCATGCCGGCGATGAGCGGCGGCCGTCACCAGGCCATCCACGAGTTCCGCTGGCAGCGCTGACCCGCCGGCCTGAGCCGGCCACGCTCTAGAAGTCGTCGTCGGGGAGCCCGGCGGCGCCGTCCCGGCTGAGTTCCTCGCGGACGACGCGCAGGGCCATGCCCTCGTTGTAGCCCTTGCGGGCCAGCACACCGACCAGGCGGCGGAGCTTGGCGGTGTCGTCGACGCGGGCGACCGAGGGCAGCTTGCGGCGGACGATCTCGCGGGCTCGTTCCAGCTCGCTGTCCTCGCCGACGGTCGCGGCCGCCTGGGCGGCCACCGAGTCGTCGACGCCCTTGCGGCGCAGCTCGTTGACCAGGGCCCGCCGGGACAGGCCCTTGTGGCTGTGGCGGGAGGCCACCCACTCGTGGGCGAAGGCCTCGTCGTCGATCAGGCCGGCCCGGTCAAGGCGGCCGAGCACCAGCTCGGCCACCTCCTCCTCGATCTCCTTGCGCGCCATGGCCTGCCGCAGCTCGGTGCGGGACCGGGCCCGCACGCCGAGCAGTCGCACGCAGAGCTCCTGCGCCCGGCGCACCTCCGGCGTGTCACGCACCGCCGGGGTCTCGCCGGACGCCTCCCGCTCCGTCACCGTGCTCAGAAGTCGACGGGCGCGGCGGCGGTCGCGTCGGCGTCCACCTTCGCGCCGATGCCCATCTTCTCCTGGAGCTTCTTCTCGATGTCGTTGGCGACGTCGACGTTCTCCAGCAGGAACTTGCGGGCGTTCTCCTTGCCCTGCCCCAGCTGGTCACCGTCGTAGGTGTACCAGGCGCCGGACTTGCGCAGGATTCCCTGCTCGACACCCATGTCGATGAGCGAGCCCTCGCGGCTGATGCCGTGGCCGTACAGGATGTCGAACTCGGCCTGCTTGAACGGCGGGGCCACCTTGTTCTTGACGACCTTGACCCGGGTCCGGTTGCCGACCGCGTCGCCGCTGTCCTTGAGCGTCTCGATGCGGCGCACGTCCAGGCGGACCGAGGCGTAGAACTTCAGCGCCTTGCCACCGGTCGTGGTCTCCGGCGAGCCGAACATGACGCCGATCTTCTCGCGCAGCTGGTTGATGAAGATCGCGGTGGTGTTGGAGTTGCTCAGCGCGCTGGTCATCTTGCGCAGCGCCTGGCTCATCAGGCGGGCCTGGAGGCCGACGTGGTTGTCGCCCATCTCGCCCTCGATCTCGGCCCGCGGCACCAGGGCGGCCACCGAGTCGATCACCAGGATGTCCAGCGCGCCCGAGCGGACCAGCATGTCGGCGATCTCCAGCGCCTGCTCGCCGGTGTCCGGCTGGGAGACGAGCAGCGCGTCGGTGTCGACGCCGAGGGCCTTGGCGTAGTCGGGGTCGAGCGCGTGCTCGGCGTCGATGAAGGCGGCGATGCCGCCGAGGCGCTGGGCGTTGGCCACGGCGTGCAGGGCGACGGTCGTCTTACCGGAGGACTCCGGGCCGTAGACCTCCACGACCCGGCCCCGGGGCAGCCCGCCGATGCCGAGCGCGACATCCAGCGCGATGGATCCGGTGGGGATGACCTCGATCGGCGCCCTGGCCTCGTCACCGAGGCGCATCACCGAGCCCTTGCCGTAGTTCTTGTCGATCTGGGCCAGGGCCAGTTCGAGCGCCTTGTCCTTGTCCGGTGCTGCTGGTGCCATCGGAAGTTCACCTCTGTCTGTCTGGCCGGCCCGTGTGCCCAGGGCCCGCCGCCGGGTTTGTCGTCACCGAGGACGCTACGGGGAGGGTCTGACAATTTCGGCGACCCGCGGATCCCCAGGCTAGCCGAACACCTGTTCGAGGGAAAACCGACACGCCGTCCGCACTCCTCAGCGCCGCTCGACCGGCACGTCGAACGCCTCGCACACCGCCCGCCAGATCGTCCTGGCCGGCACGCCGGCCTCCAGCGCCTGGTCCACGGTCAACCCGTCCAACTCGGAAAACACGTGGTCGCGGGCGATCATCTCGGATCGGACCCGCCCGAACTCCTCGGCCATCAGGGCCCGGAAGGCAGTGATACGCATCGTGTCCAAGCCTACGCCGACAGCAAATTGCAGAAAGTGGGGACCGAGGGCTTCCCTGCCCCGGGAAACACGCTATCCTTGGCGTGGGCCCGTGATCCCCCCGACCTCAGCAGTTGGAAACTCACGGCGGAGCGCCGCAGTCGACCCCCAGGGCTGCGGCGCTTCTTTATGCCTCGGGCGCTGTTTGTTCGCCACCAAGTCCGCCTTCGTGGCGTCAGTCGCACACAAAACCGTTCTTCGTGCCGCTTTCGGGGACGCGCGGCGGTTCTAGGCTTGATCCCATGCGGGAGCAGAAGATCGGGGCCTGGCTCGACGACCTGGCGTCCGGGGCGCCGGCGCCGGGCGGCGGGGCGGTGGCGGCGATGCACGCGGCGATGGCGGCGGCACTGGTGTCGATGGTGTGCGAGCTGACCGTGGGCCGGCCGAAGTACGCGGAACACGAGCCGACGATGCGGGAAGCGCTGGCGCGGGCGACCGAACACCGGCAGACGGCGGTGGAACTGGCCGACGCGGACGCCGAGGCCTTCACGGGCGTGACGGACGCGTACCGGCTGCCGAAGGCCACCGACGAGGAGAAGGCGGCCCGGAGCGCGGCGATCCAGGAGTCGCTGGTGCGGGCGGCGGACGTGCCGCTGCGGACGGCGGCGCTGGCGGCCGAGATCCTGGAGCTGGCCCGGCGGATCCGACCCGGCGCCAACGTCAACGTGCTGTCCGACGTGGCGGTGGCCGCGGTGTCGACGCGGGCGGCCATGCAGGCGGCGGCGGTGAACGTGGCGGTGAACCGGGCGTCGATGACCGACGTAGCCACCCGAGCCCGACTGGAGACGGAACTGGCCCGTATCGGCGAAGAGGTCGCCGCGGCCGAGAAGTTCATCGAGGAGCTGGCATGACCCTCATCGACGGCCGCGCGGTGGCCGCTGCCATCCGCACGCAGGTCACCGCGGACGCGGCCCGGCTGCGCGACGGCGGCATCACCCCGACGCTGGCGATCGTCGTCCCCACCGACGACGAGGCCACGGCCTGGTACGTCCGCTCGATCGTGCGCACGGCGGACAAGGTCGGCGTGGCGGTGCGCGTGGTGGACGAGCGTGAGCTGCTGGGCCCGTGCCTGGACGAGCTGTCGGCGGACCCGACGGTGCACGGCGTGATCTGCCAGACGCCGCTGCCGCCAGGCCTCACGCGGGACGAGATCGCCCTGCACATCGACCCGGCCAAGGACGTGGACGGCGCCAACCCCACCAGCCTCGGACGGCTGGCGGCGGGCCTGCCGGCGTTCGCGCCGGCGACGGCGCAGGCCGTGGTGGAACTGCTGCGCGCGCACGGCACGACGATGGCCGGCGCGGACGTCGTGGTGGTGGGCCGCAGCACCGTGGTCGGCAAGCCGGCGGCGCTGCTGCTGCTCGCGGAGAACGCGACGGTGACGGTGTGCCACTCCCGCACCAAGGACCTGGCGGTGCAGACGAGCCGGGCCGACATCGTGGTGGCCTGCGTCGGCAGCGCGCACGTGCTCGGCGCCGCGCACATCCGCCCGGGCGCGGTGGTGATCGACGTCGGCACCAATCCGACCACGGACGGCGGCCTCGTCGGCGACGTGGACACCGACGCGGTGGAGCCGATCGCGGAGGCGATCACGCCGGTGCCGGGAGGTGTCGGCCCGGTGACGACCGCGCTGCTGTTGCGCAACGTCGTGTCGGCTGCCTCACGCTGAGCTCATACGCCCTGCTCGGCGGATTGACGTGCGTTGATCGGGGTCCGTAGTGTGCCACGCTGAGTGATGGAGTGCGTAAGCCGGTGGAAATCCGGCGCGGTCGCGCCACTGTGAGCCCGGGTTCTCGGACCCGGGCAAGCCAGACACCACGCCATCACCTGCCCAACGAACGGGACGCACGATCCCCGAAGGAGGCTCCGTGAGCACCATTCCCGTGACCACCGCCGTTCCGACGCCGGTTGTCCTGCCGCTGCCCAAGGCGATGCTGTGGCTGGGCGGCACCGTCCTGCTGGCGCTGGCGATGTACTACTTCATCGGCATCGACCAGGGCGCCACCTCGGTCTTCGGCGACAACATGTACATCCACGAGTTCGTGCACGACGCGCGTCACTTCCTCGGTTTCCCCTGCCACTGACCAACTCCCGGGCAGGACAACCGAACATGGAAAAGCGAATCATCCTGCGGGGTGTGCTGGTCGGCGCCCTGGCCGGGCTGCTGGCGTTCGTCTTCGCCCGGATCTTCGCCGAGCCGCAGATCCAGGCCGCGATCGACTACGAGAGCGCGCGCGACGAGGCGCAGGCCGCCCTGGACAAGGCCGCCGGCCTGCCGGTGGGCGACGAGGGTCCGGAGATCTTCACCCGGGCGATCCAGGCCAATGTCGGCATCGGCGTCGGCATCGTGCTGTTCGGGGTGGCCATGGGCGCGCTGTTCGCCGTCGCCTACGCGGTCTGCCTCGGCCGGGTCGGCAACCTGCGGCCCCGCACGCTGTCGGTGCTGGTGGCCGGCGGCGGCTTCCTCGGCATCTACCTGGTGCCGTTCGTGAAGTACCCGGCCAACCCGCCGTCGATCGGCCACGGGGCGACCATCGGCGTCCGCGGCGCGCTGTACGTGGTGATGATGGTCTGCTCGGTGGCGTTCCTGGTCGGCGCCGTGGTGCTGGGCAAGCGGTTGGCCAAGCGCTTCGGCAACTGGAACGCCACGCTGCTAGCGGCGCTAGCTTTCGTCGTGGTGACAGGCGTGGCGATGGCGCTGCTGCCGTCGCTGGGCCAGCTCGCGGCCAACGTCCGTGACTACGGCCCGCAGGCGACCGAGACTCCGCTGCCGCTGCGCAATCCGGCCGGCCAGATCGTCTATCCGGGCTTTCCGGCCGACGTGCTGTGGGATTTCCGCTTCTACTCGGTCGCCGCGCAGGCGATCATGTGGGCCGCCATCGGCCTGCTGTTCGCGCCGCTGGCCGAGCGGCTGTTGGCGCCCAGGGCCGAGCGGGTGGCGGCGTCCTGAACCGGATCTTCCTGGTCTGCCACGCCGCCACCGAGGCGGTGCGGCAGGCCCGTTTTCCCGCCGACGAGCCGTTGTCGCGACGGCCGTCGGCGGTGGCCGGCCCGGCCCGGTTGGACCGTCTCGCCCGGGGGCCCGAGCTGCGCTGCGCGCAGACCGCCGAGGCCCTCGGTTGGGACGCCGCTGTCGACGACTCCCTGGCCGATCTCGATCACGGCTCGTGGCGCGGCCGGTCGTTGGCCGAGATCGACCAGGGCGACCTGATGGCGTGGATGACCGATCCCGACGCCGCCCCCCATGGCGGCGAGCCCGTCAGCTCCGTCCTCAAGCGCGTCGCCGCCTGGTTGGACCGCGCAACCGACGTCGGCCGCCTTGGCGTGGTCACCTCGCCCGCCGTGGTCCGGGCCGCAGTCCTAGCAGCGCTAGGGGCACCGCCTTCGGCCTTCTGGCGCGTCGACGTCTCTCCGTTGACCGTCACCCAGCTCACCGGCGCTCCCGGCCGTTGGACCCTCCGGGAGACCGGCCTTCCCCTGGACGATCCGCATACGTTCGGGTGACTCCCGGTTGCGGCGCTGCCCGCCTCCGCGATGAATGAGTCGTGCGTGTGCAGCGGTGGGGCCGGCGGGGCTGGACTTGGTTCGCTTTACTCACGCTGACCGCGATGATCGCCGTGCCCGCCGGTCTTTCGGCCGCCGGGATCAAGGACAAGTGGTGGACCGGCCTCATCGCCGGCGCCGCAATCGTTCTGGCGGTGTTGGCCAAGCCCTTGACCGATCGCCTTCAGCGGCTCACCACTCGCCACGAGGACACCGATCTCGCCGTCCTGAACGGCTGTCTGGTCACCGCTCGGGGCGATTTCCCGACCGTGCGCCGGATTCGAGATCCTCGGCAGCTCGGTGTGCACCCCGCTGGCTCCGACAGCCTGCCCACCTATGTCCCACGAGACGTCGACGACAAGCTCCGCAGCCGAATCGCCCGCGGCGGATTCGTGTTGCTGGTAGGCGATTCCACCGCCGGTAAGACCCGCGCCGCCTATGAGGCCATCGCCGCCACCGTTCCCGATCACGTGATCATCGCCCCGAAGGATTGCGCCGCGCTGTGGGCGAGCGTCGACCGTGGGGTGCAGGCGAGCAACTGCGTGGTGTGGCTCAACGACCTAGAGCATTATCTCGGTTCCGACGGCGTGAGCCGGGAAATGCTGGCGAGATTGTTGTCCGGCAAGGGACATCGGATCGTGGTGGCCACCATCAGAGCCGTCGAGCTGGCCCGCTTCAGCGCCGAGTCGTCCGGCGACGGTCTGCACATCGCCCGGGCCGCACTGGAGTTGGTCGACGAGGAAATCCGCGTCGAGCGACGCTTGTCCAATGCCGAGCAGAGCCGCGCCGAGGAACGGAAATGGGACCCGCACATCGCCGATGCCTTGCAGCACAGCGGGGATTACGGTCTAGCGGAGTATCTGGCGGCGGGCCCAGAGCTGCTTCGGGACTGGCGCAATGGTTGGGATGTCGGTGCTCATCCGCGCGGTGCGGCGCTGGTGGCGGCTGCGGTGGATGTGCGCCGCGCGGGCCTGAATCCACCGCTAGCCGGCCGGTTGTTGGAGGAGACAGCCGAGGAGTATCTGCGGAAACGCGGCGGCGACCGGCTGCGACCGGAATCGCTGGAAGCGGCCTGGGAGTGGGTGCTGCGTCCGCGCCGGGCAACGACGTCGCTGATGATCGGGACACCGAGGACGGGCTTCGACGTGTTCGACTACCTGGTGGACGTCACCCAGCGCGAGACCACCCCGGACACCTTCGTGCCGGAGTCGGTGTTGCGGGCGGCGGTGCAGTACGCCACCGGCCAGGAGGCACTGGCAATCGGGCGGACGGCAGACCACCAGGGCTATTACGGAGCGGCCGCTGACGCACACTCAGCAGCTCTGCGCTGGGCCGGCGATCATCTCGATCCCGCGCACCCGGACACACTGACCAGCCGCAATGGCCTCGCCCTCGCACTTCATAATCTAGGCCGACTGGACAAGGCCGAGGAAGAGCACCGCGCCGTCCTCGAACTGCGCATCCGCGTTTTGGGACCGGAAGATCGGCAAACGCTGACCAGTCGCCACAACCTCGCCTGCGCCCTGCGGGACCTGGGCCGATTGGATGAGGCCGAACAGGAATTTCGCACTGTCATTGAAATCCGCACACGCGTATGGGGCGCGGAACATCAACCAACATTGATCAGCCGTAGCAACCTAGCCACGACACTTCGGCGCATGGGGCGGTTTGACGAGGCCGAGCGGGAACACCGCACCATTCTCGACAGCCAGACTCGCACGCTGGGGTCCGAGCATCCACTCGCGCTGATCAGCCGCCACAACCTCGCCATGGTGCTCGGTGACATGAAGCAGTTGCTGGAGGCCGAGCGTGAGTTCCAGACCGTCCTCGAAATCCGCACCCGAGTGTCGGGCCCCGAGCACCCGCACACGCTGGCCAGTCGTGGCGATCTCGCGTACGTGCTACTGGGCCTGGGGCGACCGGACGAGGCCGAACGAGAGCTCCGCGCTGTCGTCGAACTCCGGACTCGAGTGTTGGGGTCAGATCATCCGGACACCGTGCGCAGCCGCGACAGCCTTGCCCGCGTGCGGAAGCGGATCAAAGAGGCCGAGGGCTAGCCGAACCGGGTGCCGGGACCTACACTGCAAACGTTTCCACAACGGTGCAGCGCCGCCGCCGCACGACTTGGTGGGAGGGTGTTGTGCGTCGGTGGGCGGTGGGGTTGGCGGTGCTCGCGCTTCTAGCGGTGACGCCGGTGGCGGAGGCCGAGGACAACGGGGTGGCGGCCAAGCCGCCGATGGGGTGGAGCAGCTGGAGCTTCATCCGGAAGGCGCCGACGGCGGCCAAGATCGAGGCGCAGGCGGATGCCATCAAGAACTCGGGGCTGGCGCAGCACGGGTTCCAGTACGTCAACCTCGATGACTTCTGGATGAAGTGCGACGGCAGCGGGCCGGTGGTGGACGGGAACGGGCGCTGGGTGGTGGACACGGCGAAGTTCCCGCAGGGGATGAAGGCCGTGGCGGACCACGTGCACGCGGACGGGCTGAAGTTCGGGCTCTATGTCACGCCGGGGATACCGGAGAACGCGGTCAAGAACAACTCCCCCATCGCGGGCACCAGCTACCACGCGAAGGACATCGCGGTCACCACGACGCAGGAGAAGAACTACAACTGCAAGCACATGTACGGCATCGACTACAGCAAGCCGGGCGCGCAGGCGTACATCGACTCCTGGGCCAAGCAGTTCGCGGACTGGGGAGCGGACTACCTCAAGATCGACGGGGTGGGCAGCCCGGACATCCCGGACGTGAAGGCGTGGTCGCAGGCCCTGAAGAACACGGGCCGGCCGATCCACTACGAGCTGTCCAACAACCTGGCCATCGCGGACGCGACCACGTGGCGGCAGTACGCGAACGGCTGGCGCACCCAGGGCGACGTGGAGTGCTACTGCGGCGCGAACGGGGCGAGTTTCCCGCTGACGGACTGGAAACACGTGTCGGCGAGGTTCGACACGGCGGCCAGCTGGCAGCAGTACGCGGGACCGGGCGGCTGGAACGACCTGGACTCCGTCGAGATCGGCAACGGCGACAACACCGGCCTGACCAGCGACCAGCGTCGCAGCCACCTGACGCTGTGGGCGATGGCCGCTGCCCCGCTGCTGCTGGGCACCGACCTGACCCACCTGGACGCCACCGACAAGGCGATGCTGACCAACGACTCGGTGCTGGGCGTCGACCAGGACGCCATCGCCGCCAAGCGCCTGACCAAGTCGGGCAACATCCAGGTGTGGACCAAGAAGGAGCCCTCGGGCGCCTACGTCGTGGCCCTGTTCAACACGGGAACCACCGGCAACCAGACGATCACGGTGAACTGGTCGCAGGTCGGCATCACCACGGGCGCGGCGGCGGTGACGGACCTCTGGGCCCAGAAGGCCAAGGGCACCATCAAGGGCAGCTACAGCGCCACGCTGCGACCGGGTGAGACACGGCTGATCCGAGCGGTGTCGGCGACCTCCTGAAGCGCGGCCAGGGCGAGCCGAGGCAGGGCCTAAGCGAGGCAGCGCGGCTACAGCAACGCGGCGCAGCCACAGCGAGACGGCACGGCTACAGCGAGGCGCTGCTCATCGACTGTACGTCGGCCGGTGGCTCCGAAGGGGCCACCGGCCGCAAAGTGTTGCCCATGCACGCCATCAGCAGCGGCAGGGCGGCGAAGCCGACGACGAGCCCGAGCACGGTGAAGGACCAGGCGCTCATCACGAGACCGGCCAGCAGACCGCCCAGGGCGCCGCCGAGGTTGAGGACCAGGTCGGCCAGCCCCTGGGTCGACGGCCGCAGACCGGCCGGCACGGACTCGGTGAGCAGGGCCGAACCGGCGACGACGCCGGCCGACCAACCACAGCCGAGCATGATCATGCCGACGGCCATCTGCGGGGCGTCGTGGGCGGAGGCCATGCCACAAACTCCGGCGCCGGCAACGACAAGCGCGGCCCCGAGGGCGAGCACGGGCACCCGGCCGATGCGGTCGGCCAGGACACCGAACAGCGGGCTGGCGGCGTACATGCCGGCGACGTGCACGCTGACGACGATGCCGACGACAACCAGCGTCGACCCGCCGCCGGCCATCTGCACCGGCATCATCGACATCATCCCGGTCATGGCGGTGTTGCACAGGGCCACACCTAGCAACGCTAGCCGGACGTTGGGCCCGATCACCTGCCACACCTCGGCCCGTGTGTGTCGACGAGGTAGCTCGGAAGCCCCGACGCCGCAACAGCTGTCGCCGACGACCACGGCAACCCGCCCGGCCAGCAACGGATCCGGCCGCAGCCCCACCAGAATCCCCACGCCGGCAAGCAAAAACGCGCCGGCCGACAGCAGGAACGGCGCGCCGATGAGCACGGCCAGGTTGGGCGCCGCGATCACGCCGAACGTCGTCGCCCAGACCACTGTGGACATTGCGCCCGCACGACGCCCGGGATTCGCCAGATCCGCGGCGGCGTACCGCGCGGCCAACGTCGCCGCGGTGCCGCCGCCAAAGGCCACCAACGCCACCAGCAACAACGGCCACGAGCCAAGAGCCGTCGCCACGGCACAGCCGACACCGCCCACGGCGCCGACCCCGTACGCGGCGGCCAACGCCCGCCGCCGCCCGAACCGGCGCGCGAACACGGCCACCGGCACGGCCAACAGCGCCGCGCCGACGGCGATGGCCGTCGCTCCCAGGCCTCCGATGGCCACCGAGCCGGACAACGTCGTCGCTGTCAAAGCACCCAACGTGATGCCGACACCGACGCCGATCGAGCCGACGGCCTGGGTGCCGACCAGGAAACCGATGACCCTGCGCTGCGCGGGATGGCGGTCCACCACTCGATCGTCACACGCCCCGACCATTGTCGTTGACGTCCGATCAGGTGCCGGGCTGAACCGAACGTTCGAACGCCGCAGCCGCTTTGGCTGCGGTCAGTGAGGTCGGATCGCCGGTGGCCGGCGCGGTGAGCACGCCGACGAGCGGGCGGTCCGACACCGTGAAGACGACGACGCCGACCCCGCTGGCGGCGACCGCCTGGTACTCGCCGGACAGCCCGTTGCCCTTCCACTGGGCACGGACCCTGGTGGTGTTCGGATAAGCGTCCATCAGCGCACGCACCTTCACGTTCACCTCATCGAGCGACCCTGTCTGGGTATAGACCACGGTCTGCCCGTCGATGTGACACGTGACGTCGGCGAGCCCCGTCACGGCGACCCCGCTGCCGTCGTCGCCGCCGTGGCAGTCGCCCTGGTCGGCGACGGGTCCGGCGAGCTGGCGGGTGCAGTTGGTGAAGCCCTTGTCGTCGGGCGATCCGGGCGTCCCGGCGCAGGTGGCGGCACTGGGGAACCGCGACGGACTGGCCACCAGGAAGCCGCCGAGCACGACTAGGGCGACGAGAACGATCGCCCCCAGCGCTACCAAGGTCGCCTTCGATGCGCGCTTCTGAGGCACGGGAGCTGAGGCAGCCAACTGAGGGAACTGCGCCCCGGCCATGAAGTCGCCGGTGGTCGGGTACTGCGGCGCGGCGGGAGCCGCCGTCACGCGGGTCCTGATCGTCACGCCGTCACGCGGCACGAGATGGGCGCCCAGCGCGACGGCCGTCTCCGGCTGGTCCAGGCTCGCCGGCGCGACCCGCAGCCGCTCCCCGATCAACGTCCCCACCAGCGGCATCCGGCTGGCCCCGCCGACCAGGTAGATGCCGGCCAGCGACATCGGGTGCACGCCGCTGGCGGCGATGGTCGACGACAGCAGCTCCACGGTCCGCGTGAGGTTCGGCCGGATCAGCGCCTCCAGCTCGGGCCGAGTGACCGTCACGTCGGCGAAGGGCTCCGGCATCGGCACCACGGTCTGCGGGTGCCGGGACAGCGCCTCCTTGGCCGCGCGCACGTCCTCGATCAGGGCGCGCTGGGCCCGGCGGTCCGCCGTGGACTCCGGCCGCAGCAGCAGCTGCCACTTCGCGGCGTCACGGTTGGAGACCTGCCGGCCGACGTACTCCAGCAGCAGCTGGTCCATGTCGGTGCCGCCCAGATCGGGCAGGCCGTCCTCCGCCAACACGGTGAAACCCTGCGGCGACGCGGCGACCACGGCGACGTCGAACGTGCCGGAGCCGAGGTCGTAGACGGCGAGGGAGCTGCCCGGGGCGAGGCGGTTGAAGTGCGCGGCGGCGGCCACGGGTTCCGGGACCAGCACGATGTTGCCGGTCATGCCGGCGAGCCGCGCGGCCGACATGAGGGTGTTGCGCCGTGGCGCGCCCCAGCGGGCGGGATGCGGGACGTACATAGCAGTAGCGGGGCTATCCCGTTTCGGCTGATAGTTCTCGGTAACAAACCCTCCGGTCTGTTCACATGTAACTCCACGCGTGCATAGGCCAACCAGCTCCTCGTGATTGACCTTGGTACAGCATTCCAAGCAAATGAGGGTCGTCGGCGTAGACCGCCGACGGCATGGTGGCCGCGCCGTCGACCTCGACGACGCGGGGTTGCTGCCCGGACACCGAGAGCACCGCGACCGTGTTCGACGTCCCCACGTCGATCGACAACACCCGCACGCGTGCCCCCTCTAGCTCTGGCTTCGCGCAGATGCTGCCACACGGTTACGGAGTCCGATGCCCGGTTGACCAAGCCCGTCACGAGCCCGATGGGATGACACTCCCTCACCCCATCGGGTGCCCGATGGTCAGAGCTCCTTCGCGCTGCCGACCAGCTTGCGCAGCCTGGTCAGCGCCCGGTGCTGTGCCACCCGGACCGCTCCCGGAGTGGAACCCACCAGATCGGCGGTCTCCTCGGCGCTCAGGCCGACGACCACCCGCAGCACCACGATCTCGCGCTGCTTGTCGGACAGGACCGCCAACAGCCGGTCCATCGACGTCTTCAACTCGTCCTGCAGCACCCGCTGCTCCGGACCCGCGACCGTCTCCGGCCGGTCCGGCACCTCGGGCACCGGCAACGACTTGTTGCGAGCCGCCGCCCGGTGCGCGTCGGCCACCTTGTGCTGCGCGATGCCGTACACGAACGCCAGGAACGGCTGTCCCTGGTCCCGGTAGGAGGGCAACGCCGAGATCACCGACAGGCAGACCTCCTGCACCACGTCGTCGGCCGAGGCGAACGACCGGTCGAGACGACCGATCCGGGCCCGGCAGTAACGCAGCACGATCGGCCTGATCGACTCCAGAACCCGTTGCGTGGCAACGGCATTCCCGTGAACAGCGGCGTCGACGAGCTGACGGAACTGCTCGTCCTGCGGACCGTACGCGGCCACCGGCTTCGTCACCGGCGCGGCGGCGGTCCCCACAGGCAGAACCTGTGCCAAGTTATTCATCTGTCCCCGCACGTGAAATTGGGTGATGATCCGCCCGGCGATGGAGAATCGCCGCCGAATCACTTTGGCTCTAGCGTCAGTGCACCCCACGCGCCGGTGAAATCAGGCCGTCTCCGCCGTGGCCGACGACCCGAACACCCCCGACACCCCTTGCCCCGTGCTGTCACGCTCGTTCGGCGCCATTCCCAGAGCCCCGATCGAACGCTGCGCGTCCGGTTGTCGTCCCACCGACTTCCTTGGCGTATGGAGAACGCTAACGCTGCGTGCCCGCCCTCACAAGCACCCTGGGAAACTTTCCAGGAATGGATCCGCACTGGTGAACACGCCACTACCGACCGTGAGGAGCACGCAGTCTTCGGCCGGTCGGTCCAGGGTGGCTCGTGCAGACACACCAGGAAAACGTGCAGCGGGCGGCCGCCGGGCACTCCCGCTTACCAGGGAGAACACGAAACGCAACCGTGACCTTCGCGCCCGACCACCCGGACGGACACGCTCCGGTGACGACGGTCCGTTGTCGTCACAACCACCCGTCATCGTTACGCGTTCGGTCGAACACCGGCCGTAGTCCACCCTGACAATAGGGATAGAAAAGCCTTTCTGCCTACCCATTGGTAATCAATAATCTGCGGCATTGCCCGCACTTACTACTTCGATCGAGTGACAACGAAGGGCCCATTCCCCGCGCGAGGAATGGGCCCTTCCCAACACTCGACACCAGTTAAGGGTTACCGCAAGTACGGTGTCGACTGTCGCGCTTCTACAGGGAACCGAAGTGCCCGTGCACCGTGGTGGCGAAGGCGTAGCCGTTGGACGCGTCCCAGTTGATCGACCAGGTCATCGCCCCGCGGATCGTCGGGTAGGTGGCCGACGGGTGGAAGCTGCCGCAGTTCGTGCCCTTGGCCAGGCAGTCCAGGCCGGCGTTCACCGTGCTCGGCGACATGTAGCCGCCGCCCGCGGCCGAGCCGGAGGCCGGCAGGCCCAGGCCGACCTGGTCGGCCCGCAGGCCGCCCTGCAGCTGGATGCAGGCCAGCGCGGTCAGGAAGTTCTCCGTGCCCTGCGAGTAGACGCCCTGGTCGCAGCCGTTCATCGAGCCCGAGTTGTAGTACTGCATGTTGACGATGGTCAGGATGTCCTTGATGTTCAGCGCCAGCTGGAAGTACGCCATGCCGGTGGACTGCATGTCGATGGTCTGCGGGGCCAGCGTCACCACGAAGCCGGCGCCGACCTTGCCGGCCAGCGAGTGCAGGGCCTGGCCCATGTAGGTGGCGTTGACGCCGTTCTCCAGGTCGATGTCGACGCCGTCGAAGCCGTAGCGCTGGATGATGGAGTACGCGCTGTTGGCGAAGTTGGCCGCCGCGCCCGAGTCGCCGACGCTGATGGTGCCGTTCTGGCCGCCGACCGACAGGATCACCTTCTGGCCGCGGGCGTGCAGGGTGGCGATGTCCGCGGTGAACTGCGCGTCGGTGTAGCCGCCGAGCTGGCCGGACAGCCCCGAGTCGAGGGTGAAGGAGATCGCGCCGGGGGTGCCCGTGGCGTCGGCGAAGGCCACCGCGACCAGGTCGTACGTGGTGGGCACGTCGGCCAGCTTCAGGGCCTTGGCGCCGTTGTAGAAGTTCTGCCAGTAGCCGGTGAGCACGTGCGCGGGCAGGGAGCCGCCGGGGTTGCCGCCGCCGCCGCCGGCCTTGGTGGTCGCGGTGACGGTGTTCGACTTGGGCGACTCGCCGACCGAGTTGTACGCCGTCACGGCGTACTGGTAGCTGGTCGAGGCGGCCAGGCCGGTCGCGGTGTAGGAGGTGCCCGACACCGACGCGACCTTGCTGCCGTTCTGGTACACGTTGTAGCCGCTCACGTCGCCGGACGACGCCGTCCAGGCCAGCGACGCGCTCGACGACGTGGTGCTCGGGGAGGTCAGGCCGGTGGGCGCGGCCGGGGCCGTGGGGTTGCCGCCACCTCCGCCGGGGCCGCTGAGCACGAAGTCGTCGGCATAGTACGTGGGCTGGCCGTACCAGCCGTGGATGTACACGGTGACGCTCGTGGTGCTGGCGCCGGTGGTGAAGCTGGTCGACAGCTGCGTGTAGCTGCCGGAGACGGTCCAGGTCTGCGGGTCGGTGCCGCCCGTGCCGGTGGCGCCGAGATAGATGTAGCTGCCTTGGACGTACGCGGACAGCGTGTAGGCGGAGTTGGGCAGCACGGTGACTCTCTGGCTGCACTGCGCGTAGTCCTGGCCGGCAGGGGTGGCCGCGAGCGCGTACGAGCCGCTGTGCACCGGGCTGCCGACGGCCGTCGCGCCGCTGCACGTCCAGGCGCTGGTGTTGCCGGCCTCGAAGCCGGGGTTGGCGAGCAGGTTCGTGGCGGCCGACGCGGGGGCGGCGGCGCCGAGCACGACCGTGGCGGCGGCGACCGCTCCGACTAACCAGCGTGTCCACTTCCGTGACATAGCTGCTACCTCCATGCGCAGGGGTGGCGGCCTGGGCATCGAGTTGACGCACACACGTGGTTGAGACAATGGACTAGACCATTTCCCCCGGTCAAGAGAAAGTCACGTTTCCGCAGGTCAAAGCCGGTTGTGCGGGAAGTGTCAGACCCGGTTGTCATGATGGGTACATGACGGAGGCGCTGTCGGTGTTCTCCCCCGCGACCAGGGACTGGTTCACGGGGGCGTTCGTCGCGCCCACCGCCGCCCAGCAGGGCGCCTGGTCGGCGGTGGCGGCCGGCGAGCACGCCCTGGTGGTCGCGCCGACCGGCTCCGGCAAGACGCTGGCGGCCTTCCTGTGGGCGCTGGACCGGCTGGCCGCGGAGCCGCCGCCCGAGAACAAGCAGCACCGTTGCCGCGTGCTGTACGTGTCGCCGCTCAAGGCGCTGGCGGTGGACGTGGAGCGCAACCTGCGCGCGCCGCTGGCCGGCATCCGGCAGGCCACGCACCGGCTCGGGCTGCCGGAGCCGTCGATCACCGTCGGCATGCGCACCGGCGACACGCCGGCCGAGGAGCGCCGCGCCTTCAACCGCACGCCGCCGGACATCCTCGTGACGACGCCGGAGTCGCTGTTCCTGATCCTGACGTCGCAGGCACGGGAGTCGCTGCGCGGCGTCGAGACCGTGATCGTGGACGAGGTGCACGCAGTCGCCGGCGGCAAGCGCGGGGCGCACCTGGCGCTGTCGCTGGAACGGCTGGACGCGCTGCTGCCCAAGCCGGCGCAGCGGATCGGGCTGTCGGCCACCGTCCGCCCGGTCGAGGAGGTCGGCGCGTTCCTGGCCGGGGGCCGGCCGGTGCGCGTCGTGCAGCCGCCGGCCAGCAAGACCATCGAGGTCACCGTCGAGGTGCCGGTGGAGGACATGGCCACGCTGGGTGAGCCGACCGGGGAAGTCAGCGGCTCGGCGGCCGGTCCCGAGCAGCGCACGTCGATCTGGCCGTCGGTGGAGCAGCGCGTGCTGGAGCTGGTGCGCGAGCACCGGTCGACCATCGTGTTCGCCAACTCCCGGCGGTTGGCCGAGCGGATGACGGCCCGGCTCAACGAGCTCGCGGGCGAGCAGTCCGCGGAGATGGAGCGATTCCCGGCAGAGGCCGTCGGTGGTTCGGGGATAACCACCGGGGCCCTGCCGGTGATCGCCAAGGCGCACCACGGCTCCATGTCACGGGACCAGCGCACCCTGGTCGAGGAGGAGCTCAAGTCGGGGCGGCTGCCGTGCGTGGTGGCCACGTCCTCGCTGGAGCTGGGCATCGACATGGGGGCGGTGGACCTCGTCGTCCAGGTCGAGGCTCCGCCGACGGTGGCGTCCGGGCTCCAGCGGGTCGGCCGGGCCGGGCACCAGGTCGGCGCGGTGTCCAAGGGCGTGGTGTTCCCGAAGTTCCGTGGCGACCTGGTGGCCTGTGCCGTGGTGGCGGAGCGGATGGCCGTCGGCGCCATCGAGTCCGTGCGCTATCCGCGCAACCCGTTGGACGTCCTGGCCCAGCACATCGTGTCCATGGTGGCCATGGAACCGTGGTCGGTGACGGACCTGACGGCCGTGGTGCGGCGGGCGGCGCCGTTCGCCGGGCTGCCGGACTCGGCGCTGAACTCCGTGCTGGACATGCTGGCCGGGCGCTATCCCAGCGAGGAGTTCGGCGAGCTGCGGCCGCGGATCGTGTGGGACCGCGTCGCCGCCGAGCTGCGAGGGCGCCCGGGCGCGCAGCGGCTGGCCGTCACCTCCGGCGGCACCATCCCCGACCGCGGGCTGTTCACCGTGATGACGCCGGGCGGCGAGGACGGCCGGCCGGGGTCGCGGGTGGGCGAGCTGGACGAGGAGATGGTGTACGAGTCGCGGGTCGGCGACAACATCCTGCTGGGCACCAGTTCCTGGCGCATCGAGGACATCACGCACGACCGCGTGATCGTGGTGCCGGCCCCCGGCCAGCCGGCCCGGCTGCCGTTCTGGAAGGGCGACACCGTCGGCCGTCCGCTGGAACTCGGCCGTGCGCTGGGAAAGTTCGTGCGCGAAGTGTCCGCAATGGACTCCACCCGGGCGCGGGAGCGGGCGGTCTCGGCCGGATTGGACGAGTGGGCGTGCGACAACCTGCTGTCCTATCTGGACGAGCAGAAGTCGGCCACCCGGCACGTGCCCGACGACCGAACCGTTGTGGTGGAACGGTTCCGCGACGAGCTGGGCGACTGGCGGATCGTCGTGCACTCGCCGTTCGGGGCGCAGGTGAACGCGCCGTGGGCGCTGGCCATCGGGGCCCGGCTGCGGGAGCGGCGCGGGCTGGATCCGCAGGTCGCGCACTCCGACGACGGCATCGTGGTGCGGCTGCCCGAGGCCTTCGACGACACCGGGGCCGACGTGCTGCCCTCGGCCGAGGACATGCTGCTCGACCCGGACGAGGTGGAGCAGGTCGTGGTGGCCGAGGTCGGCGGCTCGGCGCTGTTCGCCTCGCGGTTCCGTGAATGCGCGGCGCGGTCGTTGTTGTTGCCGCGCCGGGATCCTCGCAAGCGCCAGCCGTTGTGGCAGCAGCGGCAGCGGTCCGCGCAGCTGCTGGCCGTGGCGTCCCAGTACGAGCAGTTCCCGGTCGTGCTGGAGGCGATGCGGGAGTGCCTGCAGGACGTCTACGACCTGCCCGGGCTGCGGGAGCTCATGGGCGATGTGCGGGCGCGGCGGGTTCGGGTCGTCGAGGTGCAGACTCCGCAGGCGTCGCCGTTCGCGCGCAGCCTGTTGTTCGGGTACGTCGGCATGTACCTTTACGAGACCGACACGCCGCTGGCCGAGCGCCGCGCGGCCGCGTTGTCGCTGGACACCACGTTGCTGGCGGAGCTGCTCGGCTCGGAGGCCATTCGCGAGCTGCTCGACCCCGAGGTGCTGGCGGAGATCGAGCAGCAGTTGCAGCGGCTGGCCCCCGACCGGCGGGCCCGCAACGTCGAGGAGACCGCCGATCTGTTGCGGCTGCTGGGAGATCTCTCCGTCGAGGAGGCCGCCGAGCGTGGGGCTTCTGCTGAGTGGCTGGAGCAGTTGGTCGCCGAGCGGCGGGCGATCCAGGTGCGAATCGCCGGGGTGCCGCGGTATCTGGCCATCGAGGACGCCGGCCGGGTGCGTGACGCCCTCGGGGCGGCGCTTCCCGTTGGCGTGCCCGAGGTTTTCACCGAGCCGGTGGCCGATCCGATCGGCGACCTGTTGATGCGCTACGCCCGTACCCGGGGTCCTTTCCCCGCCGCGCAGGCGGCCGAGCGGTTCGGGCTCGGCGTCGCCGTGGTGCACGGGGTGCTGGATCGGATGGCCGGTGCCGGGCGGTTGGTCCGTGGCGAGCTGCGGCCCGGCGGCATGGGGACCGAGTACTGCGACGCCGAGGTGCTGCGGCGTTTGCGTCGTGGGTCCCTGGCCCGGCTCAGGGCCGAGGTGGAGCCTGTCGAGCAGGCCGCCTACGGCCGCTTTTTGCCTGGCTGGCACGGGGCTGTGTCTTGCGGGACACCCGCACCCGGGCTCCGTCGGCTGCGGTCCGCGCCGACCGTCGACGATGTGCTGTCCGTCGTCGAGCAGCTGGCCGGCGCGCCGCTGCCGGCCAGCGGTCTGGAGTCGTTGATCCTGCCTTCGCGGCTGCCCGGCTACTATCCCGCGTTGTTGGACGAGCTCACCGCCACCGGCGAGGTCACCTGGGCCGGGTGCGGGGCGTTGGCCGGCGGCGACGGGTGGATCGCGTTGGCCCCCACCGACGTCGCCGACCTCGTGCTGCCCGACCTGGAGGAGACGGCGCCGGAGTCTCCCCTGCACTCCGCCGTGCTGGCCGCTTTGGAAGGCGGGGCGCTGTTCTTCCGTCAGCTCACCGACCGGGTATCCGCTGCGGACTCCGTCGACGATCCCGATGTGGTCACCGCGTTGTGGGATCTCGTGTGGGCCGGGCTCGTCACCAACGACACCTTGGCCCCGTTGCGGGCCTTGGTGTCCGGCCGCGGGGCCGCGCACAAGGCCCGCCGCCCGTCACCTCGTGGCCGCTACGCCCGGCTCGGCCGGGCGTCGATGCCCAGCCGCACCGGGCCTCCGACCGTCTCCGGTCGTTGGTCCCTGGTTCCGGCCCGTGAGGGCGATCCCACTCGGCGGGCTCATGCCCGAGCCGAGGTTTTCCTTGAGCGACACGGGGTTCTCACCCGTGGCGCGTTGGACACCGAGCGCGTTTCCGGCGGCTTCAG
>NZ_KK037166.1:8087237-8093045 GCF_000568255.1 Kutzneria sp. 744 | reverse complement strand
AGCCGTACGGCGCCGCCCTGACGAGGCCCGAGCCCGTCGGCGACGGCAAGCACCGCCCCGCCCGCAAGGCCGGCGCCCTGGCCGTGCTCGTCGACGGTCTTCCCGTGCTGTACGTCGAGCGGGGCGGCCGGTCCCTGCTGTCCTTCACCGAGTCCGAACCCGAGCTCCGCCAGGCCGCCGAGGCCCTTGCCCGTGCCGTCCGCGAGGGCTGGCTCGGTCAGTTGGCCGTGCAGCGGGCCGACGGCGAGGGCGCCCTGGGGTCCAAGTTCTCGTTGATCCTCCAGGACGTCGGCTTTCGCGCCACACCCAAGGGTTTGCGTCTGCGGGCCTGACTCCGAGCTGGAGAAATGCGCTCCGGCTGGGCGGCCCGGGTGGCTAGGGTCGAGGTCATGGTCACCCTCAACGCCGTGCTGGGCGTCGCCGCGATCGAGCTGGGCCTGGTGCTCATCCCCGGCCCGAACATGATCTACCTGGTCTCGCGGTCCGTCACCCAGGGCCGCCGGGCCGGCCTGATCTCTCTGGCCGGTGTGGCTTGCGGCTTCCTCGTCTACCTTGTCGCCGCCACGGCCGGTGTGGCCACCATCTTCGCCCTGGTGCCGACCGTCTACACCGTGTTGAAGCTGGCCGGCGCCGCATACCTGCTGTGGCTGGCGTTCCAGGCGCTGCGCCCCGGCGGCAAGTCGGTGTTCGCGCCCCGGGAGCTGCCGGCGGACCGCCCCGGCAAGCTGTTCACCATGGGCCTGGTCACCAACCTCCTCAACCCCAAGATCGCCGTCATGTACGTCTCGCTGCTCCCCCAGTTCGTCGACCCGGCCCGTGGGGACGTCGCCGCGCAGAGCTTCACGCTCGGCCTCGTCCAGATCACCCTCGCGATCACCGTGAACGGCCTGATCGCGATGTCCGCCGGCTCGATCTCCCGCTTCCTCGGCGACCGCCCGGGCTGGCTGAAGGTCCAGCGCTACGTCATGGGCACCGCCCTCGGCGTGATGGCCGTCCGCATCGCCGCCGACCGCTCCCGCGCGGTGGTCGCCGCCACACCGTGATGGCCGAGCGGATCGCCGCCGACTGCTGGCGCGCCCCGTGACTCGTGGTCAGTCGAGGCCGCTGTAGGCGCTCAGGGCCGGCTGGCCGCCGAGGTGGACGTACAGGACCGTGCTGTCCGCCGGGATCTCCTTGCGGCTCACCAGGTCGATCAGCCCCGCCATCGACTTCCCTTCGTACACCGGGTCCGTGATCATGCCTTCGGTCCGGGCGGCCAGCCTCATCGCGTCCACAGTGGACTCGTCGGGGACGCCGTAGATGCCGGCGTGGTAGCGGTCGTCGAGGATCACGTCGAGGGGCTCGCCGCCGATCAGGTTGGCGGTGGCCTCGGCGATCCGCGCGACCTGGTCGAAGGTCTCCTTGGGCTTGGCCGAGGCGTCGATGCCGACGACCCGGCGGTCGCGGTTGGTGAAGCCCGCGAGCATGCCGGCCTGGGTGCTGCCGGTCACCGAGCAGACGATGATCGTGTCGAAGAAGACGCCCAGTTCCCGTTCCTGCTGCTCCAGCTCACGGGCCCAGCCGGCGAAACCCAGGCCGCCGAGGGGATGGTCCGACGCCCCGGCCGGGATCGCGTACGGCTTGCCGCCCGCCGCCTCGATCTCCGCGATCGCGTCCTGCCAGCTCTGCTTGAACTCGATGCCGAAGTTCGACCGCACCAGCCGGACGTCCGCCCCCATCAGCCGGCTGAGCTGGATGTTGCCCACCCGGTCGTAGCCCGGGTCCTCCCACTCCACCCAGCTTTCCTGCACCAGCACGCACTTCAGCCCGGCCCGGGCCGCCGCCCCGGCCACCTGCCGCGTGTGGTTGGACTGCACCCCGCCGATCGACACCAGCGTGTCGCACCCCTGCGCCACCGCCTCCGCCACCAGGTACTCCAGCTTCCGGGTCTTGTTGCCCCCGTAAGCGATCCCGCTGTTGCAGTCCTCCCGCTTCGCCCACACGCGCGCCCCGCCCAGATGCCCGCTGAGCCGCTCCAACGCGTGCACCGGCGACGGCCCGAACGTGAGCGGATACCGCGCAAAGTCCTCAAGCGCCATGGGAAAGCTCCAATCGGTCTGGTGGTGAGGAAGGGGTTGGTGAATCACGCCGCCGGATGAGCAGAAGGCCGGAGCTGGTCCGGGTGAGTGCCGGGCGGAGGTCGAATGCGTGATCGGTGGGTGGGGTTAGTCCGCCGCCTCGGGCTGCTTGGCCAGCTCGTCGGCGAGGGTGGCCCAGTTGCGCTCCGTCAGGCGGCCGGCCAGGTCGGCGTCGCCCTGTTCGCAGGCGGTGACGATCTCCTCGTGCATGGCCACCGAGTCCACGCCGCAGCTGGAGGAGAAGCGTTGGTACTCAAGGCGTCGCACGAGGGGGGTGTAGCGCTGGATGGTGGCGGTGACGGCGAAGTTGCCGCACGCCTCAACGGGGACGCGGTGGAAGTCGTCGTCGGCGGAGAGGGCCCCGGCGATGTCGGGGGCCTCCAAGGCGGAGGCGAAGCGTGAGTTGTGGGCACGCATGCGGGCCAGGTCGGCGGGGGTGAGCAGCGGCACGGCGAGGCGGAGGGCGAGGCCGTGCATGGCCTGGACGACCTGGAGAGCATCCCGGACGGCGACGGGGTCGATGGGGGTGACCCGGGTGTAGCTGTGCGGCTTGGACTCGACGAGGCCCTCGTCGGCGAGGTGGCTGAGGGCCTCGCGGACGGGCGTGCGGGACAGGCCGAGGCGCTCGGCGAGGTCGAGGTCGCGGATGGCCTCGCCGGGCACGAGGTCGCCGGACACGATGGCCTGGCGGATGGTGGCCAGCGCGCGATCCCGCAGGAGCGGGCGGTCCAGGCGACTAATATATTGCATTTCAGTAGCGTGACCTGCCGGAACGCTTTCGTCAAGGGGATACGGTTCAGCGGTGGATCCCACAACGGTGGTGCTGGTCGGAGTCGCGGTCCTGGTTCTGCTCGTCGCCCTGCTGGGCCGAGGGGGCTCGACCAAGCAGCTGGAGCGCCGGCTCGACCGCATGGAGCGCAAGCTGGATCTGCTGATGCACCACCTGGACGTGCCCCAACCGGGCCCGACCGGCCCGGACCTCGCGGTCGACCAGGACGTGGTGAACCTGGCCCGTTCGGGCCGAAAGATCGAAGCGATCAAGCGCTACCGCGAGCTCACGGGCGCCGGCCTCAAAGAGGCCAAGGACGCGGTGGAACGCATCCAGTGACCTAAGAGGAGGTCCGGCCGGTACGGGACCGGCCGGACCTACTTCAGTGCGTGGCCAAGCGAAGCAGGGCCCACAGCGCGGCGACGGCATCCACGTCGCCGGTGATGCGCACCGCGGTGAACGGCAGCCGACCCCACAGCCACAGGTACACGGTCATGGGCTCACCGGTGACTGTGGCCTGGACGGACGTGGCGTCGGCGGGGGAAGCGCGCCAAGCGGCCTTGTTGTCGCCGTGGGACGACACCAGCCAGACCCGGCCGCCGGAGCGGACGGCGACGCGGAACTCGGAGCTGCCGGAGACGCCTATCACCGACAGGCGGTGGGCGAACCACAGCGTCAGGGCCTCGTCCACGCCGTCGACGGCCACGTCGTCGTCGACGGTGAAGACCTCCACGCCGGCGGCGGACTGGAGGTCGACGCGGTGCATGGTGGCCTCGTGGGCCATGCGACGGCGCCAGAAGCCGTAGGTCCGGTCCAAAGGCCACCAGGTGCTGCACACCTCGTCGGCCGGATGGGCCTGCAACTCATCCACCAGGTCGTGCAGCCCACCCCGCAGGAACTCCACCAGGGCGCCGCCGGGCGGCGGCTCGCTCTCCCACCGCACGGGGCCGTTGCCGCCGCGCAGCCGGGCGGCGACCATCCGGAACACCCCGCCGACGTGGCGGACGGTGTCGGCCAGGCTGGTGGTGGGCTTGCTCGGGATGGGCAGGTCCGGCCGGGCGCCGTCGGCCGTGTCGGCCATCAGCTCTCCCTCGGCGACAAGAACGTCGAGCAGCCGGTCGTGGTCGATGAGTGCCCGCCCGGTCACCTCCCCGCCTCGTGCACGGCACGGTCGACGAGCTCGACGAACTGCGCGGCCTGCGGACGAGGTCGTCGGCGCTGCGGGGGGACACCAGCCGCGTGATGCCGGACTCCACGGCATGCCGGGTGGACGCGCACGACTGGAAGAACGAGGCCCACTCGGCGAACTCGGGCGCCACCTTGGCCAGCAGCACCCAGGCGCTCATGGGCTTGGTGCGGGTCCGGTGCGGCCGGCCGCGCAGGGCGAGCACGGCGGCGGCGGCCCGCAGGGCGGCGAGGTGCGCCCGCACGAAACGCTCGGCGGCGTCGGGCTCGTGCTCGGCCTGGAGCAGGCCCTGCCGGGCCTGGGCCAACAGCGTCCGGGCCGACGGCGACGCGCCGGGGGACGGCACCGCACGGAGTCGGGACCTGGGCGGAGTGGGCACCAGGAACGACTCGGGAAGACGAACGGGCACAGACATCAGCGGCCTCCTCGCGGCGTCGTGGGCTCGACGTCTCCGCCGTGGGGAAGCCGGCGGCTCGTATCGAACGTCTGTTCGATACTTCGAGAATAGCGCGTAGTCCACGAGGTGTTCAAGCCCGTGCCGGAACAGGGGTCACTTCCCCTCGGACGGCCCAGCCGTGGTGTCATTGCCTACGTGAGCGATCAGGAGCATCCCGGGGTGAGCACGGTCCGCGGCGCCCTGCAGGCGGCGGGGGCGACCGGGGCGGCCGCGGGGATTCGTGTCCTCGACGACGCCGTGCGCACGGCGGCCGCGGCGGCGGACGCCGTCGAGGTGCCGGTGGGCGCGATCGCCAACAGCCTGTTCTTCCTCGCCGACGGCCAGCCGCTGCTGGTGCTGACCTCCGGCGCGCACCGGGCCGACACCAAGCGCCTGGCCGAGCTGGTCGGCGTGCGCAAGGTGAGCCGCGCGGACCCGGACTCGGTGCGCACGCACACCGGTCAGGTGATCGGCGGCGTCTCCCCCGTCGGCCACCCGGAAAAGATCCGTACCCTGGTGGACGTGCATCTCGCCGAGTACGACGTCGTCTGGGCGGCGGCCGGGCACCCCAACGCGGTGTACCCGACCACGTTCGCCGAGCTGGTGGCCGTGACCGGCGGAACCCCTGCGACCGTGGCCGGAGAGCAGTGATGACAGCCTCGCCACAGACCGAGCGCCTGGTCGAGTTCACCGCCGAGACGTTGCGGGCCCGCCTGCCCGAGGCGCTCAACCTGTACGTCACGGCGATGCGCTACCCGAGCGGCACCGCCCAGCAGCGCGCGCCGATGTGGTTGGCGCACATGATCCGGGCGGGCTGGCGCTGTGTCGGCGCGCTCGACCAGGACGGCGCGCTGGTCGGCATCTGCTACGGCTATCGCGGCGCCGCCGGCCAGTGGTGGCACGAGCAGGTCCGCCGCGGCCTCACCGCCGTGTCGACGCCGACCGCCGTGGACGAGTGGATGCGCGACTACTTCGAGCTCACGGAGCTGCATGTGTCGCCGGACGCCCAGGGCCGCGGCATCGGCGAGCGCCTGCTGCGCAGCCTGCTCGACGCCGTGAGCTCCGAGCGGGTGCTGCTGTCCACACCCGAGGGCCCGTCCCGCGCGTGGCGCCTCTACCGCCGTGTCGGGTTCCAGGATGTCTTGCGCCACTACCACTTCGCCGGCGACCCGCGCCCCTTCGCCGTCCTGGGCCGCATCCTCCCGCTGGAAGCTTCCTGATGCAGGGAAGGACGTCTTTGCCGAGGTCCATCGCAGTCTGGCTTATTTTTGTTTTTTTTTTTCTTTTTTTTTTTTTTTGT
>NZ_KK037166.1:8081725-8087137 GCF_000568255.1 Kutzneria sp. 744 | reverse complement strand
GAGGGTAAGGCGTCCTTCCCTGCATAAAGGGAGGGTGGCTCAGATCTGGGTGAGGCGGTCGCGGAGGGTGTCCAGGCCCATGGAGCCCATCTCCAGCGCCTGCTTGTGGAACGCCTTGAGGTCGAAGGCGTCGCCGTGGCGGGCGCGGGCCTCGTCGCGGGCGGCCAGCCACAGGCGCTCGCCGAGCTTGTACGACGGGGCCTGCCCGGGCCAGCCCAGGTAGCGGTCGATCTCGTCGCGCACGTGGGCCGGGTCGGTGATGGTCCGGGTCAGCATGAACTCCAGGCCCAGCTCGGGCGTCCAGCGCTCGCCCTCGTGGAAGCCGGTGCCGGCCGGGATCTCCAGCTCCAGGTGCATGCCCAGGTCGATGATGACGCGGGCGGCCCGGAACAGGTGGCCGTCGAGCATGCCCAGCAGGTCGCCGTCGTCGTCGAGGTAGCCCAGCTCGCGCACCAGCCGCTCGGCGTACAGGGCCCAGCCCTCGCCGTGCCCGGAGACCCAGCACATGAGGCGCTGGAACCGGTTGAGCTGGTCGGCCCGGTAGACCGCGGTGGCGATCTGGAGGTGATGGCCGGGCACGCCCTCGTGGTAGACGGTGGTGGTCTCGCGCCAGGTCGAGAACTCCTCACGATCGGCCGGCACCGACCACCACATCGCGCCCGGGCGGCTGAAGTCGTCGGTCGGGCCGATGTAGTACGCGCCGACGCCGCCGCCGGGGGGCGCGATCCTGCAGTCCAGCTGCATCAGCGGGTCGGGGATGTCGAAGTGCACGCCCCGCATGTCGGCCAGGGCCTTGTCGGACAGCCGCTGCATCCAGTCACGCAGCTCGGCCTGGCCCCGCAGCTGGTAGCGCGGGTCGGCGTCGAGCAGGGCGGCGGCCTCGGCCAGCGTGGACCCGCGACGGATGCGGCCGGCGACCTCCTTCATCTCCGCCTCGATGCGGGAGAACTCGGCCCAGCCCCACTCGTACGCCTCCTGGAGGTCGAGGCGGGCGCCGGTGAAGTAGCGGGAGTTGAGCCGGTAGACGTCCTCGCCGACGGCGTCCTTGGCCGGCGCCTTCGGCGCGAGTTCCGCACGCAGGAAGGCGGCCAGGTCGGCGTAGCCCTGGGCGGCGGCCTTGGCGCCGGCCTCCAGGCGGGTGCGCAGCGTGTCGTCGACGCCTTCGGCGTTGGCGATCATCGCGCCGAAGAAGGAGGATCCGCCGCTCAGGCCGGCCCAGGTGTCGCACTGCTCGGCGACGCGGGTGACCTGGCGCAGCGCCGACACGACGCCGCGGTCGGCGGCCTTGGCCAGCGAGGCCCGCAGCCCGGCCAGCGCCTCGGGCACCTTGGTCAGGCGGGTGGCGATGGTCGCCCACTGCTCGGGGGTCTCGGTCGGCATGAGGTCGAACAGCTGGCGCAGGTCCTGCACCGGGCTGGCGATCACGTTGAGCGAGGACAGGTCCAGCCCGGCGTCGTGGAACTCCTGGGACAGGCCGTTGCGCTCCAGGAACACGGCCTTGGCCGCCCGCTCGGAGTCGTCGGCGGGCTCGGCCGCGCCGATCTCACGCAGGGCGCGGGCGGTCAGCTCGGCCCGGCTCTCGTGTCCCTCGGGCGAATAGTCCGTCAGCTCCTCGTCGTACCCCGTGATGCCGAGGTGGGTCGCCGCGTTCGGGTCAAGTGCGGCGTAGTCCGCGACGAAGTCGTCGCTCAGCTGATGCACGCCTCGTGGGGTGGATGACATGCCCGGCACGCTACCGGGCCACCCCGACGCTCCCGTAGCTCCTTCGGGCGGTGATGCGCCGTGAAGGCCGTGCCTGCTGGCAGGATGACCCGGTGCTGTCGAGGCTTGTGGCCAGGCCGTCGCGCCGGATCGTCGGGCTGACGCTCGCGTTCACGGCCGCCGCGGCGATGTTGTCGGGCTGTGTCCGCGCCCGCGCCGACCTGACCGTGTCCGGGGACTTCAAGGTGTCGGGCACCATGGTGGCCGCCACCGTGCCGACCTCGCCCGCCGATCACGGCCCGCAGCTGTCGATCCCGTCCGATCTCGGCGAGGACGTGGTGCTCCAGCCGTACGCCGCGGACGGCTACGTCGGCACCCAGCTGTCGTTCAGCAACATGGAGTTCGACCAGTTCACCGCGCTGGTCGGCGGGTCGAGCGCGGCCAGCGGCAACTACCAGCTGCTGCTGCGGCGGGTCGGCGACCTCGTCTACTTCACAGGCTCGGTCGACCTGCGCACGGTGCCGGCCGACCACGCGGACGTGCAGCTGCGCATCACCTTCCCGGCCGATGTGACCAGCTCGACGGGGACGGTCGACGAGGACACGGTGACGTGGACGCCGCGGCCGGGGTCGATCACGTCGCTGTCGGCGACGTCGGATCTGTCCACGCTGGCCACCGCGGCCTGGATGCGCTGGAGCGTGCTGGTGGCCGCGCTGCTGATCGGCACGGTGGGCGTGATCAGCGTGCTGGCCCTGCGGGCCCACCGCCGCAGCCTGCGGGTCCGCCGGCGCTGAGCCGGGCCCTGAAGCACCGAGGCCGACCGGCAGACACCGACGGGCACACGAAAACGGGCGCGCCCAGTGGGCGCGCCCCGTTTCTCGTCGACCTGATCAGCCGGCGGTGTTCGAGCTGTTGTCGGCGTTGGAGCCGAGGTACTCGAGGTAGCTGCTGATCGGCAGCGTGTTGCCCGCGATCTGGACCGGCAGGTAGTCGGACTCCTGCAGGTCGCCACCGCCACCCAGCACGTTGGAGGCGTTGGTGTGGCTCGCGCCGTCGCCGTCCACGTACTCCTCGGAGGAGACCGGCACGTGGTTGTCCACGATCTGGATCGGCACGTAGTGCGTGACCTGGGTGTCCCCGCCGTCGTGCAGGACCAGGTCGTTCGGGGCGTCCGCGAACGCCGGCGAGCCGACGATCATCAGACCGGCCGCGACGCCAGCGATCATTCCGGCTTTCTTCAGCACGGACTCCACACTCCTTGAGTTGCACCGCTTCTTCATGAAGACACCGCACCGGCGAAAAAACGCCGAAGCCGTGCAGGCGAGGAAACTACCGCCATTCGGAGCAACTTCGCCGTGTGACGACCCCATTGAGTGACAGTTCGATCGCACGGCGTGTCGCGCGCTGACCAGCCGTGACACCGGGCAAAGGGGCGTGCGGGGCGTCACCCGGCCGAACGATCATGGCGAAGGCAGCGTCAGGCTCGGGCCGGCAGCAGCCCCAGCCGTTCCACCACTTCCGTCGTCGCCTTGGACCTGTTGAACGTGTAGAAGTGCACGCCCGGCACGCCCTCGTCGATGAGCCGCTGGGCCAGGTCGGTCACCACCTCGATGCCGGCGGCGCGGAAGGCCTTCGGGTCGTCGGCGTACGGGTCGAGGCGCTTGGCGACGGACGGCGGCACGGGGGCGCCGGACAGCTCGACGGTCTTGTTCAGCGTCCGGACCGTGGTCAACGGCAGGATCCCGGGCAGCAGCGGGGCGTCGCAGCCACGGGCGGCCAGGCGGTCGCGCAGCCGGAGGAAGTCCTCGGCCTCGAAGAACAGCTGGGCGATGGCGAAGCCGGCCCCGGCCCGGAACTTGCGGACCAGGTTCTCGGTGTCGGCGTCGAGGTCGGTGGAGCGCGGATGCCCGTACGGGAAGGCCGCGACCCCGACGCAGAAGTCGCCGAGCTGCTTGACCAGGGTGACGAGCTCCTCGGCGTAGGTCAGGCCCTGCGGGTGCCGGGTCCACTCCCCGTTGGGGTCGCCGGGCGGGTCGCCGCGCACGGCGAGGATGTTGCGCACGCCGACGGCGGCGTACCAGCCGATGACGTTGCGCAGCTCGGCCACGGAGTGGTCGATGGCCGTCAGGTGTGCCATCGGCAACAGCGACGTCTCCTGCACCACACGACCGGTGGTCCGGATAGTCCGGTCCCGGCTGGATCCGCCGGCCCCGTAGGTGACCGACATGAAGGCCGGTTCGAGCCCCTCCAGCTGCCTGATCGCGAGCCAAAGCCGCTGCTCATCGGCCGCGTCGCGGGGTGGGAAGAACTCCACCGAGAACACCGGGTCCGGCCCGCCCAGCCGCTCCACCACGGACGTCATGAGCCAAGGTTACGGCGGGCAACCTCCGAGTGGAGCCGGCGGCCGGGCCACGTACTGTTGGCGTGCACGCGTTGGGCGCACGACGGAGGTTGGCATGAGCAAGCCGGGCATTCTGGCCGAGCTTTGGCCGGACCAGCCCAGCGACGACCTCACGGCGTTGCACCCCTGCGACACGGGCTTCCTCGGCCTGGTGGAGCGGTCGCTGACCGACTACCTCAACCGCCGCCGCACCGAGGCCGCGCTGGTGGACGAGAACTTCGCCGTGGCGGTGGACGCGCTGGCCGACTTCGTGCTGGGCGGCGGCAAGCGGATCCGGCCGACGTTCGCCTGGTGGGGCTGGCGCGGCGCGGGCGGCGACCCGCGCGGCGCGGACACCGGCGCCGTGGTGATGGCGGTCAGCGCGCTGGAGCTGATCCAGGCGTGCGCGCTCGTGCATGACGATCTGATGGACGCCTCGGCCGTGCGCCGGGGCTCGCCGACCGTGCACGTGGCCTTCGCCGACCTGCACGTCCGTGAGCGCTGGGCCGGCACGGCCGAGCGGTTCGGGCAGGCGTCGGCGGTGCTGCTGGGGGACCTGGCGCTGGCTTGGGCCGACGACATGCTGCGCGAGTCCGGCCTCGGCACGGGCCAGCTGAACCGCGCGCTGGAGCCGTGGCGGGCGATGCGCACGGAGATGCTCGCCGGGCAGTACCTGGATGTGCTGACGCAGGCCCACGCCGACGAGTCGGCCGAGGCGGCGCTGCGCGTGGACCGGCTCAAGACCGCCGCCTACACGGTGGAGCGGCCGCTGCACCTCGGCGCCGTGCTGGCCGGGGCGGGCGACGGGCTGATCCAGGGGCTGCGGCAGTTCGGCGTGGACATCGGCCTGGCCTTCCAGCTGCGGGACGACCTGCTGGGCGTGTTCGGCGACCCGGCCGTCACGGGCAAGCCGGCGGGCGACGACCTGCGTGAGGGCAAGCGGACGCTGCTGGTGTCGCTGGGCCTGCGGCACGCGGAGGAGCAGCGCCGGTTCGACGACGCCGCCCGGCTGCGGTCGGCGATCGGCCGGCCGGACCTGGACGAGCCGGCGGTGGACGTGGTGCGCTCGCTGCTGGTGGACCTGGGCGCCGTGGCCGCCGTGGAGGCCCGCATCGACGAGCTGCGCGACCGCGCCCTGGCGACGCTGGCCGCGACGCCGGTGGCCGAGCCGGCCGCGTCGGAGCTCGCGCGCCTGGCGGTCGCCGCGACCCGCCGCAACCACTGACATGAAGGCCATCAAGGGGCGGTCGGACCACGTCGTCGTGGTCGGGGCCGGGCTGGCCGGGCTCTCCACGGCGCTGCACCTGCTCGGCTCGGGTCGGCAGGTGACG
>NZ_KK037166.1:8045478-8081625 GCF_000568255.1 Kutzneria sp. 744 | reverse complement strand
TGCTGGACGAGGCCTTCGCGGCCGTCGGCGACTCGCTGGCGTCCCGGCTGGACCTGGTGCCGCTGCATCCCGCCTACGTGGCGCGGTTCCCCGACGGCAGCTCCATCGACGTGCACAGCGACGCCGACGCCATGGAGGCCGAGGTGCTGCGGGTGGCCGGCCCGACCGAGGCCGACGGCTACCGGCGGCTGCGGAAGTGGCTGACCGAGCTGTACGCCGCCGAGCGGGACCGGTTCATCGGCGCGAACTTCGACTCGCCGCTGGACCTGGTCGGCCCGCAGCTGGCCCGCCTGGCCGGCCTGGGGGCGTTCGGCAGCCTCGGCGCGAAGGTCGGCGGCTTCGTGAAGGACCGCCGGCTGCGCCGGATCTTCTCCTTCCAGGCCCTGTACGCCGGTGTGCCGCCGGCCCGGGCGCTGGCCGCGTACGCGGTGATCGCCTACATGGACACCGTTGCCGGCGTGTACTTCCCGCGGGGCGGCATGCGGGCCGTGCCGGAGGCCATGGCGGCCTCGGCGGCTCGGGCCGGGGCCGAATTCCGTTACGGCACAACGGTTGCCTGGCTGGAGCGGATCGGCTCGCGGGTGGCGGCCGTGCGGACCACGCACGGCGAGCGGATCGCTTGCGACGCAGTGGTCCTGACGCCGGACCTGCCGGCGTCCTACCGGCTGATCGGGCACCTGCCGCGGCGGGTGGTGCCGCTGACCTGGTCGCCGTCGGCCTTCGTGCTGCACGCCGGCACGGACCGGTCGTGGGATGCGTTGGGGCATCACACGATCTCGTTCGGGGGGGCGTGGAAGCGGACGTTCCAGGAGATCACCTCGACCGGCCGGCTGATGAGCGATCCGTCGCTGCTGATCACCCGGCCCACGGCCACGGATCCGACGCTGGCCCCGGAGGGCCGGCAGCTGCTGTCCGTGCTGGCCCCGACGCCGAACCTGGAGCTGGCCCCGATCGACTGGGACCGGGTGGGCGAGGCCTACCGGGACGAGCTGGTCGACGTGCTGGAAGCCCGCGGGCTGACCGGGCTGGGCTCGTCGGTCACGGTGGAGCGGCTGCTGACGCCGGCCGACTGGGCCCGTCAGGGGCTGGCCGCCGGCACGCCGTTCGCCGCCGCGCACACGTTTGCGCAGACCGGTCCGTTCCGGCCGCGCAACCTGCTGCGGGGCATCGACAACGTGGTGCTGGCCGGCTGCGGCACCACCCCGGGCGTCGGCGTGCCGCCGGTGCTCATCTCGGGGCGGCTGGCCGCCGACCGGATCACCGGCGGGCGGGCCGCGGCCAGCGGCTCGTCACATCACGATCTGGCCCGCTCGGCCACCTGATCGTGCCAGAGTGGACGGCGTGCTCATCCCGGACGCTGTCGACGACTCCCCGCACGGCCTGTGGGCCAAGATCGTGCTCACCTGCCGCACCCCACGGCGGGGGCGCGGCTTCTGGTACGGCCTGGCCATCGACGTGCTGTGGCCGTTCGTCATGTTCGGCACGCGCATGAGCTGGCACGGCGGCCGGAACATCCCGTCCGACGGGCCGGTGCTGATCGCCAGCAACCACGTGTCCTTCGCCGACCCCGTGACCGTCACCGCGTACGTGCTGGCCCACGGCCGGATTCCGCGCTACCTGGCCAAGGCCGGGCTGTGGAAGATCCCGGTGCTGCGCAGCGTGTTGAGCGGCGGCAAGCACATCCCCGTGCACCGCGGGACGTCCAAGGCCACCGACGCCTACCGGGACGCGGTGAAGTCCGCGGAGAGCGGCGAATGCGTGCTGGTGTTCCCGGAGGGCACCTTCACCGCCGATCCGGACGGCTGGCCTTCGGTGAAGCAGGTGAAGAGCGGCATCGCCCGGCTGGCCCTGGCCACCGGGGCGCCGGTGGTGCCGATCGGACACTGGGGGACGCAGTTCGTGTTGCCGCCCAAGGGAAGGCTCCCTCGGCTGATTCCCCGCCGGCGCACGGTGATCCGCACCGGGCCGCCGGTCGACCTGTCGGATCTGCTGGGCTTGGAGCCGACGCGGGAGGTCGTCACGGAGACCACGCGCCGGATCGTCGCCGCCATCACCGAGCAGTTGGAGCTGGCCCGGGGTGAGAAGGCGCCGGAGGTCGGTTAGGACCCCGGCGCCCCTCGGTCAGTGCCGGCCGAGCGTGGCGATCAGACCGCTGTAGATCCAGAACATCGGTTTGGGCGTGTAGTCGTCGGTCATCAGGCCGAAGTTGTCGAACGCGCTCGGCGAGCCGGTCACGTCGTCACGCAGGTCGAACATCTCGTAGCTGACCACGTTCTCGGCCGCGCGATCCGCGTTGACGGCCAGGATCTCGCTGGTCAGGACCTTGGCCTGGTCCGCAGCCGAGCGGGCCGGCGTGTTGGTCGAGTACCCGTTCTCCGACACCCGGATCGGCACGCTCCGACCGAGGCCGACGGTCGGCATCTCCTGCGTGCGCACCGCGTTCAGCGTGTGGTGCACGAAGTCGGTCACCGCGGCCACGTCGGGCGAGTCCGGGACGCCGGGCAGCCCGGAGTCCGGGTAGAGGTCGACGCCGACGAAGTCCACCGAGCGGGCGAAGTCCGGCCCGACCCGGCCGGCGAGGTCGGTCCAGAACGACAGGAACGGATCCACCCACTGGCCGGTGGCGTCGGGGAAAGTCGCGGCGACCTCGTCGAAGCCGATCTGGAGCCGGTGGAAGCCGTCCGCCTCGGCCGCCTTCTTGGCCGCCACCACGCCCTGCGCCAGCGCGTCCCGGCCGGCCGGGTCGGGGTAGATGTTCTGCTCCAGCGTCACCGAGATGGTGTCGGTGACCGGGCCGTAGCGCTTCACCTCCGTGCCCAGGCAGGCCAGCCAGTCGGCCATGCTCTGGCCGGTGTAGGAGATCACCAGGTCCAGCCGCCGTCCCGGGGTCAGCAGGGACATCTCGTCGTCCGGAAACGCGCTGGTGCAACCGATGTAGTCCCGCAGCAGGAACGGCGAGTGTCCGTGCTGGAGCGTGCCCAGCGCGGCGCTGATCTTCGCCGGATCGTCGGGCTTGCCCGTGGTGGAGCCACCGCCCGCGTAGCCGCCGGGATAGATGCCGAAGGTCAGCGGCGGCGCGTACGTCGCGGCCTCGGCCGGAACCGCCATCGCCCCCGCCACGACAACCGCCAATGCGACGGTTCCCCACCTTTGTCGTCGATTCATGGGACGGAGTCTGCCCGGCCCGGAAGAGGTCACGCCATGACAGCTGTCACGACCTCAGCGCCAGGCGTCGCGTTCCTCGTCCAGCACGATGTCCTTGGTCAACGGGCCCGCCCCCACGGTCACGAGATCCGCGCTGGGATGCCGGCCGGGACCGGAGGCGATCAACAGGTAGGTGCCGCTCTCCGGCACCTCGATGCGGTACCGGCCGTCGTCGGCCGGCGCGGACTTGCCGACCTGCCGGCCCTTGCCGTCGACCAGCGTCAGTGCGGCGTCCACCACCGGCGCGCCGGAGCCATCCCGCACCTGCCCCAGCAGCCGTGAGGTGACGGTGTCGACCTCCTCGGGCCGGCTCGGTCTCGGTGTCGTCCCCGAGCCCCAGCGGCCGGGCCAGCGCCACCACCAGCTCGTCGAGGTGGTCGAAGCTGGCCATGATCCGCCGGCCGACGGCGTCCTCGGGCTCGACGCCGCCCTCGGCCAAGTGCCGGGGCCGGACGTGGGTGGACAGGGCGTCGCCGGCGACGACCTTGCGCTCCGGCACGCCGTCGTCCCCGCCGACGACGCCGATCAGGCGGCTCAGGTTCTCGGCGATGCGGCCGCTGGTCCGTGGCAACCGGGGATCGGCGGTCAGCAGCGCCGGTTCGGCGTGGGCGGCCAGGGTCCGGGCGTAGTAGGCGGCGCTGGCGAGAATGGCCAGCACGTGCCGCAGTTCGCTGCGCTGGTTGCGGTAGGGGCTGATGGCGTGGGTCATCGGCTCGGCGGCCTTGCGCAGCTCGGCCAGCTTCTTGTCGATCTCACGGGACTGGTCGATCAGGTCCACCGAATCGGCGTCCCGCAACAGGCCCACGGCGTCCTGGATGAACTGCCGCAGCGCCTGGAGCACGGCGGCGACGTCCTCCTTGATGATCGCCCTGGTCTTGGTCGGCAGCACCAGCACGGCCGCGATGCCGCCGCCCAGCGCGCCGATGATCGTCTCCTCCAGGCGCAGCACCAGGACCTCGGGCGTGAAGGTGCCGATCAGGCTGTAGAGCAGGGCCAGCATCATCGTCATGAAGAACGTCATCAGCCCGTACGAGACCTGCACGACGTAGACGCCGAGGCTGACGCAGCCGATGATCAGGATGAGGATCAGCGTGCTCTGGCCGGACACCAGGGTCGCGGCGACCATGCCGGCGAGAATGCCCAGCAGGGTGCCGACGGTCCGCCGGAAGCCGCGGATCAGGATGTCGCCGCGCGAGGTCGTGTTGGCGAACACCAGGAACGCCGTGATCACCGCCCAGTACCAGCGCTGGGTCGACACCAGCTCCCCGCCCAGGATGGCCAGGCCCGCGCCGATCACCGCCTGGATGGCCTGCCGCGTGGTCAGCCGCAGGCCGGACCGGGCCTCCGGCGGCGTGGACGACGGCTCGGAGGCGGCCTCGTCGGGCCGCCGGTGCCGCCCCGGCTGCTCCTGCGTGACGGCGGCGAGCATGTCCGACTCCAGCTCGGCCCGGGCGGTGGTGATGCTGACCGCCAGCTCGCGGATCGCCCGCCGCAGCCGGGTCACGTGCGGCGGGTTGTCGATGGCGTCGAGCTGCCGGCCGATCTCGCTGAGCCGGCTGATCGACATGTCGTCCTCGTAGACCAGCGCCGGCCGTGGATCCCGCCCGGCCAGCAGCCGCAGCTCGTGCAGCTCGGCCACCAGCCCGTCCCGCAGCTCGGGCGTGAGCTCCGCGCCGGCCACCAGCCGCCGGGCGGCCAGGGCCAGCCGCTCGCCCGTGAGCTCGATGTCGACGACGTCCTGCTGCCACTGGTCGAACTGGGCCGGCTCGACCAGCTCCACCAGCTCGGTCTCGATCATCAGCGCGCACTCGTGCAGCCGCGTCACCCGCTTGCGCACCTGCTCGTGCCGGCGGTCGTCCGGGTCCTCCACGAGGTGCGCGGCCGCGTCGACCAGCTGTCCGAGGCGGGCTCGGAAAGCGACCACGATCCGCCGCAGCGACAGCCGGGGCCGCCGCGGCACCAGCACGAAGTGCGACAGCGCCGAGCAGCACAGCGCCACCACGATGGCCAGCAGCAGCGTCGGCAGCTGCGTGACCGTGGCGTGGATGAACAGCGAGAAGAAGAACGTCATGAACGCGACCATGCCGACGGCGAACCCGCGCGGGGCGTATCGCCGCAGGTAGACGGCCACGAAGATGATCACGAGGAACACCCCGTCGCCGACCCGCGGCCACGGCTCCAGCAGCGCGCCCGCGGTGATCGACACCCCGGCCGACACCGGCAGCAGCAGGAACGTGCCGGCCCGGCCCCGCACGGTCTTGTCGTTGACCGACATCGCCGACATCATCGCCACGATCGTGCCCAGCATGATCGTCGTGATGGGCAACCCGAGCAGGGCCAGGACGGCGATCGCCAGCACGACGCTGACCGCCGTGCGGATCGCCTGTCTCAGCCGGAGCGTGCCCGGATCGGCGGCGGCGAACCGATCGAGCACGGCGTCGAACGCGTGCCTCATAGGCCCACGACTATGCCTTACGCGGCCCGGTCGAGATCAAGACATGCCGTCAGGCCGAGCGCCTGATCACCAGCCTCGGGCGCACGACCGGCCAGTGCGTGGCCGCGTTCGTCTGCTCGGACAGGATGAGCGCGACCTGCTCCACGGCCAGTTCCCCGATGCGCCGCTTGTCGATGTGCAGCGTGGTCAGCGGCGGGTCGACCAGCTCACCGAGCTGCAACCCGTCGAAGCCGATCACCGCGCAGTCGGCCGGCACCTGGCGGCCCAGCCCCCGCGCGGCCTGCACGGCCCCGACCGCCACCAGGTCGTTGAACGCGAACACGGCCGTGACGTCCGGATGGGCCCCGAGCAGGGCCTCCATGGCCGACGCCCCGCCTTCGACGGAGTGGTCGCAGTCGAAGACCCAGCCGTCGTCGACGGCCAGCCCCAGCTCGTGCGACACCGACAGGTAGTGCTGGCGACGGCCGTTGGCCGACGGGTAGGGGGCGCCGTCGAGCATGCCGATCCGGTTGTGCCCGGACGACACCAGGTGCCGCATGCCGGCCAGCACGCCGCCCTCGATGTCGATGCTCACCGACCCCAGCCGCGGCGAGCTGCCCGGCCGTTCCAGCAGCACCAGCGGCACCCCGCCGGCATGCCGCTCCAGCTCGTCGTCCGGATAGCTCAGGTAGCCGACGATCGCGTCGGCCTGGTGCGACAGCACTTCCAGCGCGGCCAGCTCCCGCTCCTGCGAGTACTGGGTGTCGCAGACGACCACGTGCCAGCCGCGGTGCTCGGCCGCCGCCAGCACGCCGGCCGCGACCTCCGGGAAGAACGGGTTGACCAGGTCGGAGATGATCAGGCCGATGGTGGTGGTGTCCTGTTTGACCAGTCCACGGGCGAAGCGGCTCGGCCGGTAGCCCAGGGTCCGCACCGCTTCCAGCACCCGCTGCTTGGTGGACGGCGTTATCTCGGCCATGTCGTTGACGGCCCGTGAGACCGTCTGCCGCGACACCCCTGCCAGTTTCGCGACGTCCTCGATGGTCGCGCGGCCACGGCGTCCAGGTCTGCTCATGCGTCCTTCCTCGTTCCCGCTCCCCCCAGTTACCTGATTGCATCCGGGCTCGGCGTGACACCGCCGTCAGGGTGAGACAATGCCGACCGCCGCGCACGCCTATCGAGGAGGAGCCCGGATGTCGGTGGATCCCAGGGCCGGACAGCCCGCAGCGCCGTCCGATCTGGTCGACCTGGCCAAGCTCGTGACCGCCTACTACGCCGAGCATCCGGACCCGTCCGTGCCCGAGCAGCGGGTGGCGTTCGGCACCTCCGGGCACCGCGGTTCGGCGCTGTCGGTGGCCTTCAACGAGGACCACATCCTGGCCACCAGCCAGGCGATCTGCGAGTACCGGGCCGGGCAGGGCATCACCGGGCCGTTGTTCATGGGCAAGGACACTCATGCCCTGTCGGAGCCCGCTTTCGTGAGCGCGCTGGAGGTGTTCGCGGCCAACGGCGTTCGGGTGCTGATCGACAGCCGTGACGGCTACACGCCGACCCCCGCGCTGTCGCGGGCGATCCTCGCCCACAACACGGATCAAGGGGCCGATCGGGCCGACGGCGTGGTCATCACGCCGTCGCACAATCCCCCACGTGATGGCGGTTTCAAGTACAACCCGCCCAACGGCGGCCCCGCCGACACCGATGTGACGCGCTGGATCCAGGACCGGGCCAACGAGTTGTTGGCCACCGGACTGGACGGCGTGAAGCGAGTGACCTACGCAAAAGCCCTCGCCGCGGAGACCACCGGCCGGTACGACTTCCTCGACGCCTACGTGAGCGCTCTGCCGTCGGCGGTCGACCTGGACGTGATCTCCTCGTCCGGGCTGCGCATCGGCGCCGACCCGCTCGGCGGCGCCTCGGTGGCCTACTGGGGCGAGATCGCCGACCGCTACGGCCTGGCCATGACCGTGGTGAACCCGTTGGTGGACGCCACCTTCCGGTTCATGACGCTGGACTGGGACGGCAAGATCCGGATGGACTGCTCGTCCCCCAACGCGATGGCCTCGCTGATCGGCCGCAGCGCCGAGTTCGACCTGGCCACCGGCAACGACACCGACGCCGACCGGCACGGCATCGTCACGCCCGACGCCGGCCTGCTCAACCCCAACCATTTCCTGGCCGTGGCCATCGACTACCTGTACCGGCACCGCGACGGCTGGTCGCCCGACGCCGCCGTGGGCAAGACCCTGGTCAGCTCCTCCATGATCGACCGGGTGACCGCCAGCCTGGGCCGCCGTCTGGTCGAGGTGCCGGTGGGCTTCAAGTGGTTCGTGCCGGGCCTGCTGGACGGCTCCGTGGCCTTCGGCGGCGAGGAGAGCGCCGGGGCGTCGTTCCTGCGTCGCGACGGCTCGGTGTGGACCACCGACAAGGACGGCCTGCTGCTGTGCCTGCTGGCCGCCGAGATCACCGCCGCCACCGGCAAGAGCCCCAGCCAACGCTACGCCGAGCTGGTGGGCGAGTTCGGCGCCCCCAGCTACGCCCGTGTGGACGCGCCGGCCTCCCGTGAGGAGAAGGCCAAGCTGGCCAAGCTCTCCCCCGAGGCCGTCACCGCCACCGAGCTGGCCGGCGAGGCCATCGAGCAGCGGCTCACCGCCGCCCCCGGCAACGGCGCCGCCCTCGGCGGTCTCAAGGTCACCACGAAGTCGGGGTGGTTCGCCGCCCGGCCGTCCGGCACCGAGGACGTCTACAAGATCTACGCCGAGAGCTTCCAGGGCGCCGAGCACCTGGCCCGGATCCAGTCCGAGGCCCGGGACGTCGTCGCCCAGGCCCTGGCCGACTAGTTCTGAGCGGGGTGCGGCGGTAGCCGCACCCCGCTCACTGCCCTACCGGGTGCCGCCCGAGGCGCGCTGCTTCTGCGCGTGGGCCGACCTGGTGCAGACCTCGCCGACGTCGACCGTCTGGCCGCGGTCGGCGTACACGTCCGCCACACCCACCAGCTTGCCCTTGGGCGAGGTGCACGTCAGCTGGTAGGCCTCCTTCGGGCCGTAGGTCGTCGGGATCGGCGAGGCGAACGAGACGTCGCCGGTCCAGTCGTCCACCACGGCGGGATCGGTCTGGTCATAGTTGACCACCACCGCCTTGTAGTCGCCGGCCGGTGGGTCGAACAGCACCGCGTGCTCGGACGTGGTGCCCCCGTTGGCCGACGACGTCACCAGGTTGCCCGCCGCGTCGTAGACGAACAGGTCCCAGTCGGTGGTCGGGTTCTTCCAGTTGATGTTGACGCTGAGCTTGCCGTTGTCGGCCTTGGGCAGGCCGTCCACGTGGAAGGCGAAGCTCTCCGCCGTGGTGTCGGCCGGGTAGTTCTGGTTGATCGGCGGCACACCCGCCGGGTTGGCCACCGCGTAGCCCGGCTGCACCGGGCCCTGCGGGTCACGCCCGTAGCGGCCGGCCACGTACGGCCGGGTCGACGGGTTGACCGACCACGCGAAGCGGCCGCCGGTCGTGGTCAGCGTCGAGTTCAGGTCGTCGGTGTTGTAGATCGGCGGCTTGGTCGAGCCGTCCGGCTGGACCACCGGCGACGACGGCGTCTGAAACGTCTTGTGCAGCTTGAGCTGGTAGCCCTTCGGGGCCGAGCCGATCAGCGTCGAGTGCTGCGCCGGGTCGGCCGTGTTGCCCAGGAAGTCCAGGAACGCCTGGCGGTTGCCGCCCTTGCCGGCGCCGGCCGCCGGGGCCAGACCCTCGTACTCGGCGACGACGCTGTCCGCGTACGGGCCGTGGAAGCCGTTGCCGCCGACCTCGATCGTGAAGCCCCAACCGCCGGTGGCCCAGTAGGACCAGTCCTCGGTGGTGCCGGTGGTGTCGTAGAGCATCCAGCTCGGCTCGCTGGTGTAGGCGTTGCGGGAAGCCATCTTGTCGCCCAGCGCCTTGTACGCCGGCTCGTCCAACGGCGGCCGCGTGTCGGCGATGCCCGGCACGCGCAGCACGAGCGCCGCCACGGTGTGCAGCGTCATCAGGTTGGTCACCTGCCGTGACGACACCAGCCAGCGCACGTTGCGGGTCTCCGGCTCCGAGAACGGCGCCGAGCCGCGGAACGTGTCGCCGCTCCAGGCCGTCTCCGCGCCGCCGCCGCCCCAGAACCCGGCGTAGTTGCGGTTGGGGTCGGTGCCGCGCAGCCGGCCGGCCGGGTCCGCCTTGCACACGCCGGTCGCGTACTGCGGCGGCGAGTCGTTCACGTTGCAGTTCTTGCGTTTCATCTCGTAGTCGAACGTGCTGAAGTCGCCCTTGGGCTCGGCCTCACGCGAGATGTCGAAGCCGTCCGGGTTGATGATCGGCACGATGATGTTGCGCGTGCGGCCGACCAGCCCGCGGATCGTGTTGTCGTGGTAGTAGCCGTTGATGAGCTCGTAGGCCCACTCCATGGCGTGCTCACCGGCCGGCCACTCGCGGGCGTGGTGCACGCCCATGGTGAAGTCGACCGGCTTGCCGTCGCTGGTGTTCCTGACGTCGGTGGCGATCTCCAGCCCGACGACGTCGCGACCCTCCCAGGTGGACTCCGGCATGGTGAAGGCGGACACCAGGTTCGGGTACTTGCGGGCGAGTTCCTTGATCTCGAACTCGTAGTCGTAGAGGTGCCGGTAGGTGGTGCGCCCCGACGGTAGCGCCGAGCTCGGTGTCTTGGCCGCGTAGGCGCGGTCGGTGGCCGCGTCCTGCACCGACTTCGCGGACAGATCCGCCTCGACCACCGAGGACTTGAAGCCGGCGTCGGACAGGGTCTTGCGGTCCTTGCCGTCGGCCAGCACGACCTCGACGCTCGTGGCGTCGCCCTTCTCCGTGACGTCGAGGCCCAGCGTGTTCAGCCGGTTCTTGTCCGCCCGCGTCGGCGTTTCCACCCGGACGAGCTGGGCCGGCGTGGTCTGGGTCGGCGTGGTCTGGGTCGGCGTGGTCTGGGTCGGCGTGGTCTGGGTCGGCGTGGTCTGGGTCGGCGTGGTCTGGGTCGGCGTGGTCTGGGTCGGCGTGGTCTGGGTCGGCGTGGTCTGGGTCGGCGTGGTCTGGGTCGGCGTGGTCTGGGTCGAGGTGCCCTGCGGTGTCAGGGCCAGGAAGTCGACGCCGAGCTGGACGGTACGGGCGGAGCCGCTGTAGCGGCAGGCCTGCACGACCAGCTGCTGCCCCTTCTTGACGAAGCTCTCCGCGACCTCGCGGCTGCGCAGCGCCGCCGACGCCGCGACCACACCGCCGGTGGCCTTGTCGAACACCGCGAGGTCCCAGTCGCCCTCGGCGCCCGTCCCGGGCTTGAGCCGGGCCTGGATCAGGCCGTCCACAGTGGACGTGAACTCGCGCCGATCGGCACCCGCCGCGCCCGCCGGCAACAGGGACGCGAAGCAGGAGCGGGTGACCGACCGGTCGGCGTTGAGCACGTTCGGCGCCGCCACGGCGGTTCCGGCCGGCAGTGCGACGAACACCCCCGCCAGCACCGCCCCCGCGGCCAGCACCACCAGCTGTCGTCTCGGTAACTGCCCCATCGGCAACCCCTCCTCCACCAAGTCCGGCACACGGACGAACCGGAGCCGGTAGACCCTAAGAGGAGAAACCGGGCGCGGGTAACCGCCGTAAGTCTGGATCGCCCGTATTCGGCGACCGTCGATGCCCGATCGACCGCACCCTTGACCGCAAGGGCCGAACGGGGACGGCCACCGCCCGGCTGCGTCACCGCGCGGGCCGGGTCCGGATGAGGGAATGTGTCCCGGGACACGCGGGTTGCACCGGTTGACACCGAGGAGGAGACCCGATGGATCTCGACGCCGCCAGGGACGTCATCCGGACCCAGCACCGCGCGGTGCTGGCCACCACCCGCGCCGACGGCTCGACCCAGATGTCGCCGGTGACGGTCGACGTGGACGGCGAGGGCTACGTGGTGATCAGCACCAGGGAGACGGCCTTCAAGCTCAAGCACATCCTTCGCAACCCGAGGGTGGCCGTGTGCGTGCTGCCCGACGAGTTCTTCGGCCGCTGGATCCAGGTCGAGGGCACCGCCTCGGTCGTGCACCTGCCGGAGGCCATGGACGGCCTCGTCGACTACTACCGCCGGGTCTCGGGTGAGCACCCCGACTGGGACGACTACCGGGCGGCGATGGTCCGGGACCAGCGCGTCCTGGTCCGGATCACCCTCGACAAGGCCGGCCCCGACCGCAACGGCTGAGTCCCCTGTGACGCAGGGAAGGACGCCTTACCCTCGTTCAACGCGGGTAAGGCGTCCTTCCCTGCGTGCTCACTCTCCGGAGAACTTCGGGGGGCGGCGCTCGAAGAAGGCGGTCGCCGCCTCGCCGAGGTCCTTGCTGGGCAGGAAGGCGGAGTTCCAGGCGCCGACGTAGCGCAGACCGGCCGCGATCTGCGGGGCCCGGGCGGTGTCGAGCACGTCCTTCACGCCCTGCACGACCAGCGGCGGGTTGGACGCGATCTCCTCGGCCAGCGTGCGGGCCGCGGCCAGCACGTCGTCCTGGGTGTCGTAGACGTCGTTGACGAGGTTGATCTTCTCGGCCCGGCGGGCGTCGATGTCGCGGCCGGAGAAGGCCAGCTCACGCAGGTGGCCCTCGCCGATGATGCCGACGAGCCGCTGCAGGCTGCCCAGGTCGGCGACGATGGCCACCTTCACCTCGCGCACGCTGAACTTGGCGTCGGCGCTGGCCAGGCGGATGTCCGCGGCCGCGATGACGTCGACACCGCCGCCGATGCACCAGCCGGAGACGGCGGCGACCACGGGCTTGCGGCAGGCGGCGACCGAGGTCACCGCGTCCTGGAGGCGGCGAAGGTCGTGCAGGAACCGGGTCCGCGGCTCGGCCAGCGCCGGGTCGGAGCCCAGCAGCTCGGCCCAGCTCGGCATCATCGCGGGCAGGTCGAGGCCGTAGGAGAAGTTGGCCCCGCTCCCGGTCAGCACGACGGCCCTGACCTGCGGATCGGCGTCCAGAGCGCCGAAGACGAGCGGGAGCTCACGCCAGAAGTCGGGGCCCATGGCATTGCCCTTGGACGGCCCGAGCAGGGTCACCTCGGCGACATGCCCGGTCACCTTGACGCTCAGCGACACCAACTGGTCCAGATCGGCCATCTCAGCTCCCCGTGCCCGTTAACTTACTCGACGGTAACATACGGTGGAGCCGTTTCAGGTCGGCCAGGTACTCCTGGAAGTCGACCTCGATCGTGTGACGTTTCGAGGCCACGTAGCGGCGGCGCATCCGCTCCCGGTAGCGGGGATCTCCCCGGTTCATCTCGGCCGGCGGCGGCAGCGCGGCGGTTCCCTCGATCAGGTCGGCGATCCAGTGCGCCTGCGCCTCGGCCAGCGGCATGATCGCGCCCAGCGGCTGGACCAGCCCGAGGAAGTACAGCCCGGGCTGCCCAGGCGGCACAACCCGGTGGTACAGCGCCACTTCGTTGTCGGCGGCGTTGAACAGGTCGTCGGCCAGGAACGGGAACGTGATGCGGTAGCCGGTGCAGTAGATGACGGCGTCGACCTCTTCCCGGCTGCCGTCGGCAAAAACCACCGCGTCGCCGTCGAACCGAGCAATGTTCGGTTTCACCGTGACGTCGCCGTGCCCGACCCGGGTGAGGATGTCGTCCGACACCGTGGGATGCGCGGCCAGCACCTTGTGGTCCGGCTTGGGCAGGCCGTACCTGGTCACGTCGCCCCGGGTCAGCGCCAGCATCGCCCGCAGCGAAAGTCGTTGCAGCCACAGGGGTCCACGAGCCAGCGGCGATGTCGTCAGGTGGTCGGTCGGAATGCCGAACAGGAACTTCGGCAGCACGTGGGCGCTGCGGCGCATGGCCATGAACGTCTTGTCGGCCACGCGGGAGAGCTCGACGGCGATGTCGCAGGCCGAGTTCCCGATGCCCAGCACCACAACACGCTTGCCGACGTACGGCTCGAAAGTCCTGTAGTAGTGGGAATGCTGCCGCTCGCCGGCGAACTCCCCTGGGAACTCCGGCACCCGCGGATCCCAGTGGTGCCCGTTGGCCACGATGACCGAGCGGTAGCGCAGGGTCCGCTCGACGCCGTCCCGTTCACGGATCGTCACGTCGTACACGCCGTCTTCCGGCACGACGGACGTCACCTCGGTGCGGAAGGCGATCTTGTCGCGGAGGCCGAAGTGGTCCACGAAGTCGTCGAAGTAGCGCGCGATCTGGAAATGGTCCGGATACGCGGGCAGCTCGGCCGGCATCGGGAAGCTGGCGTACCGCATCTGCCGGGTCGAGGTGTTGATGTGCAGCGACCGGTAGGCCGACGACATGCCGTTGTCGTTGAGATACCGCCAGTTGCCGCCGATCTCCGACCCCACCTCGTAGCAGTCGAAGTCGATGCCACGGGCCTGCAACACCTGGCACGCCGCGATGCCCGACGACCCGGCCCCGATCACGCACACCTCGGCCATGCGGCTCTCCTTCCGGTCCGACCCACAGCCTCGCAGCCGGGACACCGGCGGCACCAGGGACAGTCAGGACATCAACGGCACAAGATAGGAACGGGCGAAGTCCCGCATGGCGGTGTCGTCGTCCACGGCGACCGAGCCGGCCGGCGTCAGCGTGAAGGAGATGGCCAGCCTTACCAGCATTTCCGCCAGCACACGCGGATCCCGACTCATCGAGGAGCCCACTTCCCGGTACTGCTGCACGAGAAACTCGCTCGCCGCCGCAATCACCCCCGCACCACGCAGCGTCAGGTACGGCACCAGCTCCTCGGGGTCGCTGATCAGCAACCGGGTCAGCAGCGCGTCCGTGCGAACCTTGCGCAGCCCCACGACAAAGCCCTCGACCAGGCGCTGTTCGGCGGTCGGCAGCGGCCCGACGGCGGCGACGATCTCGCCGAAGAACCGCGCGCTCTCCCGCACCAGGGCCGCCTGGACCAGCATGTTCTTGTTCTCGAACCGCCGGTAGACGGTCGCGCGGGACAGCCCCGCGCGGCGGGCCACGTTGTCGACGCTGGTGCGCCGCAACCCGTAGTCCCTCAGTTCGCCGACCGCAGCGTCGAGGATCAGGTCGTCGTCAAACGGCACCGGCGACCCGCTTCATCGCCTCACGCGACCGGGGCGAGTACCGCAGCCGATACGGCACCAGCGGCCACACCACGTGCATCACCTTGGCGAAGACCCGCAGCAGCCGTTCGTCCCGGGGCGTCCACCGAGCGCCGATCCGCGCCAGGACCGCCGGGTGCAGGGTGCCGCGGTTGACCCACCACAGGAACTTGCCTAACGGGCGCTTGACCAGGCGGTAGATCGGGGCCGGCACCAGCGGGAAGCGCTCCGGCGGCTGCTCGACGAAGTCCAGCAGCCCCTTGGCCACCGGCGTCACCTCCAGCACCTCGCGGCACATCCGGTCCAGGTAGCGCTCGTAGCCGGCCCAGTCCGCCGGCGCGCAGCGGTCGCTGACGCCGTAGAGGCGGTAGCCGGCCATGGTCTCGGCGTACAGCTGGGCCTTCTCGGCGTCGCTCAGCCGGTGGTCGAACAGCTCGATCGAGCGGATCATCGTGTCGAAAATCGTCAGGTGGGCCCAGAAATAGGTCTCCGGATCGAGGGCGTGATACCGCCGGCCCCGTTCGTCCACGCCCTTGATGTCCAGGTGATAGGCGGTGATCTTCTCGGCGGTGGCCGCGGCCCGCGGCCAGTCGAAGGTGACGCCCTGGATCTGCGGCACCGAGCGGATGATCCGCTCCCACGGCTCGCCGAAGAAGTCGGAGTGATCGTGGACGCCGGCGCCCAGCCCGGGATGCATCAGCTGCAGCAGGCCGACCCGCACGAGCAGCAGCAACACCCGGTTGTCACCGGCGTGCCGCCAGTGCAGCGAGCCCGGTCCGGCCAGGTCCATGGCCGCCTCCCGAAACGGTGAGACGATTTCCTCTCTTTGTATCACCGCGACCTCGTGGTCACCACCCTCGCGGCACCCGGACGCGTTGATTGGCACCAATCAGGCGAGCTGTTAGCGTCAAGCCGATTCTGGGGTGGCCTAGGGATCAGGGGGTGGAGGACCGAATGAGCACGCTGTGCGCCCTGTTCCAGGCGACGGCGGCCAAGCACCCCGACCTGGTGGCGCTGCGCACCCCGGCCGACGCCGTCACCGTCACCTGGCGCGAGTACGCCGATCGGGTGCGCCGGATCGCCGCCGGCCTGGCCGCGCTGGGCGTGCGCCGCGGCGACACCGTGGCCCTGATGATGGTCAACCGGCCCGAGTTCCACCTGGTCGACACCGCTGTCTTCCACCTCGGCGCCACCCCGTTCTCGCTGTACAACACCTCCTCACCGGAGCAAATCCAGTTCCTCGTCGGCAACGCCGCCAACCGCGTCGTGATCTGCGAGGAGCAGTTCCTGCCGGCCGTGCTCGAAGGCCGCGAGGGCACCGCCGTCGAGCACGTGGTGTGCGTCGACGCCGCCCCCGACGGCACCATCGGCCTGGACTCGCTGGAGTCCACCGCGCCCGCCGACTTCGACTTCGAGGCCACCTGGCGGGCCGTCGAACCGGACGACGTGCTGACGCTGATCTACACCTCCGGCACCACCGGGCCGCCCAAAGGGGTGGAACTCAGCCACCGGAACATGATCGCCGCGGTCACCGCCGCCGAGTCCGTGCTGCCGGCCGACCACAACGACCGGATCATCTCCTTTCTGCCCCACGCACACGTCGCCGACCGCTGGGGCACGCACTACACGCAGATCGTCACCGGGCTCCAGGTCACGTGCGTGGCCAACCGCCGGGCCGTGCTGCCCGCGCTGGTGGAGTGCCGTCCGACGATCTTCGGCGCCGTGCCGCAGGTCTGGTATAACATCCGCGCCGGGGTCGAGGCGATGATCGCCGGCGAGGTCAACCAGGCCCGCAAGGCCGCGCTGACCCAGGCCATCCGCGTCGGTCTCGAACACGTGCGCAGCGAGGACCCCGACGAGCAGCTGCGGACCCGCTACCGCACGGCCGACGAGCGCACCCTGGCCCCGCTGCGGGCGATGATCGGCTTCGACCAGATCCGCTACGCCCTGTGCGGCGCCGCCCCCATCACCGCCGACGCCGTCGAGTTCATCAACGCGCTGGGCATTCCGCTGTCCGAGGGCTGGGGCATGTCCGAGGTGTGCGGCCTGGCGACGCTGAATCCCCCGCACGCCAACCGTTTCGGCACCTGCGGCCCCGCCGTCCCCGGCGTTGAACTTCGGCTCGGCGACGAGAACGAGCTCCTCGTCCGCGGCGCCCTGGTGATGAAGGGCTACCGCGGCGCCGTCACCCACGCCGCCGCCTCCCTCGACGAGGACGGCTGGCTGCACACCGGCGACGTGGCGACGATGGATCCGGACGGCTACGTCCGCATCATCGACCGCAAGAAGGAACTGATCATCAACTCCAGCGGCAAGAACATGTCGCCCAGCACCATCGAGAACACCATCAAGGCCGGCTGCCCCCTCATCGGCCAGCTCGTCGTCATCGGCGACGCCCGCCCGTACAACGTCGCCCTCGTGCTCCTGGAACCCGAGGTCCTCAAGGGCTTCGCCGCCGGCCACGGCCTCGACGCCGACCTCTCCGCCCTCGCCGCCCACCCCGACGTGCGCCAGGCCGTCGCCGACGGCATCGAGGCCGGCAACCAGCGCCTCTCCCGCGTCGAACAGGTCAAGCGCTTCGCCATCCTCCCGACCTGGTGGGAGCCCGGCTGCCCCGAGCTCACCCACACCCTCAAGCTCCGCCGCGGCCCCATCGCCGAGCGCCACGCCGCCGACATCGAGCAGCTCTACGCCTGAACCCGTTGCGGCACTTGGCCGGAGCGTCCGACAAAGCCGAGCATCCCTCTCACGGAGCAAGCATATCGGACATCACGGTCATTATGCGCATTCCACGCAGTCATCGTCACGCAAAGTAGTGACATTTTGCTCCATCCGCCCCCGGCGTCCCCTGCTAGCGTCGATTGCGGCCGTTGTGCCAAGGGGGATGAACAGGGGGATCTACTTTTTCTGCGCATGGCTGACGCCTGCGTCCAATACCTCAATAAATGCCGCGCGCGATGACGTCTCTCGCGTGCGCCCAGGAGGATGCGTGAAAACACTTCGAATGTCACGTCTGGCCATTGGGGCGATCCTGGCCGCGACGGCCATTGTCGCGACCATGACGCCGACCGCGATCGCCGATCCGTCGACGCCCGTCTCGCGGTCGACCGCGACGGAGCCGACTCTCCGCTGGCTTTCCCAGCAGGAGTACACCGCCCTGGTCGGCGTCGAACGCGCCAAGAATCCGCACATCGCGGCCGCCCCACCCGGGGCGCATTTCGCCGGCGCCCCGCTCGACCCGCCGCAGCACTGGTACGACATCGACCAGACCGACTTCGACCCCAGCGGGATCGAAATCCCGACCAGGCACGGCACCGCCGACTTCGGCTATCAGCACTACGCGGGGCCCCACAACCTGACCTCGCAGAAGGCCATCAGCGCGGCCTACCGGAGCAGGCCGTTCGTCACCCAGGGCGCGCATTACGAATACCTGGGCTACCTGACCTTCGGCGACACGCTCATCGCCCAGATCCACACCATCGCCCAGTTGGCGACGTCGACCGACGACCGTAAATTCACGACGCCGGACGGCAAGTACATCGGCACGATCACCGCCTACTGCGAGGGTGTCACCCGATGCCCTGACATCGTCAACTCCGAGGGCTGACATTGCTACACTGACCCGATGGCAGTGAACGACGACCGGAAGGGCGGGCCGGCCGACGAGGCCGACTCGCCCTTTTTGGATTCCCTTTACTGGACGCTCGTCGAGCGGTTGACGGAGTTCGTCTCCACGCCATTGCCGGGAGTTGAACACTCGGTCGCCGGAGTCGTGCGCACACACGCGTCGACGGCGCGCGTGTTCGTTTTCGACGGCGCGAATCTCTCCACCATGGTCGGGATCGACTGCCCGCTGCTCGACCACGCCGGCGAACAGATGGACCACTTCCGCCATATCACGACGCTGGGGCAGGTGGTGCGCTCGATCGCTCGTGGCGACGACGCCGACGTCGAGCGGGACGTGGACAGCCACGGATTTCCGATCGTCGACGCGCGCGCCTTCTACGAGCGCGACGAGAAGGCCCGGACAACGCTGCGTGAGGCGATATTCGGCTCCATCGCCTCGACGCTGCACCACTTCAGTTCCGAGCCGCCCTCATCGGGGGCGCGGATCATCTACCCGGTCGGTTTCCTGACGATCGGTCCCGACACCGTGCGCGTGTACTTTCGAGACCCCGAGACCAAGGAGACATCCGGCTTCGACCTCGGTGTCCTCAGCCCGGAAGGCGACTTCGCCGTCGCCGCCGGCGGCCTGCTCAGGGCTCGCATCCGCGAGCTGGTGGGCACGAACGCCCTGGCCACCAGAGAGATCTCCGCGAGCTCGGACCAGTACTGCGCCCGCGCCTACTCGATGCCGTGACGGAGGAATCCGGTGGTGGCGCGGAGAACGCACCCGGTTATATTAGAGCGGCTGAAGCGCAGGGTCAGCACCTGGAAGGGCCCAGCTCGATCTCGACGCCGTTGTCCGCCAGGGAACGGTCGGCCAGGGTCCGCTCCAGCAGGTCGGTCTCGCGCACGGAGGTGGCCGCGAACGAGGGGGTGACGACGGCCTTTGCCCGGCCGCCCAAGGACTCGTAGAGGCGGACGACGATGTCGCCGGAGCGGTCGTCGGCGGCCTTGACGGCCTCGACGACGACACCGGGATTGTCCACTGTGAACACCGGGGCGACCGGGCCGGCGCCGGGGACGCGGCGCTCGGGGAGGTTGATCCGGTAGCCCTCGCGCACGGCGTCGCCGATGGCGGCGCCGGGCACGAAGGAGTAGTTCAGCTGGTGGAAACCCTGGTCGGTCAAGGGATCCGGGAAGCGCGGGGCCCGAAGCAGCGAGAGCCGGACGGTCGTGGTGGTGCCGCCCTCGGGCCGGGCCTTGCGGGTGATGTCGTGGCCGTAGGTGGAGTCGTTGACCACGGCGACGCCGTAACCGGGCTCGGCCACGTGCACCCAGCGGTGGGCACAGATCTCGAACTTGGCGGCGTCCCACGAGGTGTTGACGTGGGTCGGCCGGTGCAGGTGCCCGAACTGGATCTCCGAGGTGGAGCGGTCGGCGTGCACGTCGACGGGGAAGGCGACCTTGAGGAACTTCTCGGTCTCCTGCCAGTCGACCTCGGTCGACACGTCCAGCCGCCGCTCGCCGGCCCGCAGCCGCAGCACCTGGGTCAGGGTGGACTCGCCGAAGGTGCGGCGGATCCGGATGGCCCCGACGTCGGAGCCCTCGTCGACGGCGACGACCTCGTCGGCCTCGACCAGGTCGCGGACATTGTTGCGGTAGAAGGGATCCACGTCCCAAGCGTCCCACTGGTTGGGGATGTCGAGGTGCAGCTGCAACAGGTTGCCGACGGTCCCCGGGGCCAGCACCTCGCGGTCGGCCACCAGGTCGCGGATGGACGTGATCAGGCCGCGGGAGTCGAGGGCGACCCGGAGCAAACCGTTGTCCAGCAGCAAACCGTCGACGGAAACCGGCTGTGCGGAACCGGAATCCACGGCCCCGGCACCGAGTCCGGGCACGCCGGAACGGGAGTGCGGGGCGGCGTTGAAGACGACGGTCTCCGAACCCTCGCCGGCCAACACCGAAAGCGCCGACGAGATGATCGATTCCAGCTCAGCAGCCACCTCGGCGTACCGAGCCTCGGCCTCGCGGTGCACCCACGCGATGGAGCTGCCGGGCAGGATGTCGTGGAACTGGTGCAGCAGCACGGTTTTCCACAGCCGGTCGAGCTGCTCGTACGGGTAGTCGAAGCCCTTGAGCAGAGCGGCGGTGGCCCACAGCTCGGCCTCGCGCAGCAGGTGCTCGCTGCGGCGGTTGCCCTGCTTGGTCCGGGCCTGCGTGGTGTAGGTGGCGCGGTGCTTCTCCAGGTACAGCTCGCCCGACCACACCGGGGCGTCGGCGTACTCGGCCTCGGCCGCCGCGAAGAACTTCGACGGAGCCTCGATCGTCACCCGCGGCGAACCCTCAAGGTCGGCGGACCGACGGGCCGTCTCCAACATCTCCCGGGTGGGGCCGCCACCGCCGTCGCCGTAACCGAACGGCACGAGCGAGCGGGTGGCCTTGCCGTGCTCGGAGTACTGCCGGCTGGCCCGGGCCAGGTCGGCGCCCAGCAGGTCGGAGTTGTACGTGTCGACCGGCGGGAAGTGGGTGAACACCTGCGAGCCGTCGATGCCCTCCCAGTAGAAGCTGTGGTGCGGGAACCGGTTGATCTGGTTCCACGACAGCTTCTGGGTCAGGAACCAGCGCGAGCCGGAAAGCTTCACCAGCTGCGGCATGGCCGCGCTGTAACCGAAGGAGTCGGGCAGCCACACCTCCTCGGTCTCGATGCCGAACTCGTCGAGGAAGAAGCGCTTGCCGTGGATGAACTGCCGGGCCATGGCCTCGCCGCCGGGCATGTTGGTGTCGGACTCCACCCACATGCCGCCGACCGGCACGAACTGCCCGCCGGCGACCTTGTCCTTCACCCGCTGCCAGACGTCCGGGTGGTGCTCCTTCATCCACGCGTACTGCTGGGCCTGCGAGCAGGCGAACACGAACTCGGGGTAGTCCTCCATCAGCGCCGTCACATTGGAGAACGTGCGGGCGCACTTGCGGACGGTCTCCCGCAGCGGCCACAGCCAGGCCGAGTCGATGTGGGCGTGGCCGGCCGCGGTGATCCGGTGCGCGCTGGCGTTGGCCGGCCTGGACAGCACGTCGACCAGTTCGGCGCGGGCCAGCGCGGCGGTTCCGGGCACGTCCTGGAAGTCCAGCCGGTCCAGCGCCCGGTCCAGCGAGCGCTGGATGTCCCAGCGCCGCGGCTCCCGCTCGTCCAGCTCGTTCTTGAGGCTGTTGAGGACCTCGATGTCGAGCAGCAGGTCCCAGACGTCCCGGTGGAACACGGCCAGCTCGGCCTTGACCACGTGGTAGACCGGGTCGGCACCGGCGGTCTCCTTCAGGCCCAGCTCGGTCGGCTGGAACGGCACGATGTCCAGGATCACCGGGTTGGCCGCGGCCTCCACGTAGAACAGGACGTCCTCGCCGCCGGCCACCGACGGGCCGACGGGCAGGTGCGTGCTGCGCGGGGCCAGGCCCTTGATCGGCTTGCCCTCGGGCGTGTACGCGAGGCCCTCGCACTGGAAACCCGGGCCGGGATGGGTGAATCCCAGGTCCACCACGGCTTCCACGTGCCGGCCGGCCCACTCCGCCGGCACCGTGCCGGACATCCGGAACCAGCTCGTTGCCCACGGCGCGCCCCAGGCGTCGCCGACCTTCGCCGGTTCGTACGACGCGGCCAGCGCCTCGGCGACCGGCACCGGCTCGCCCGGCGCGTGCCAGACCTCCAGCGTCAGCGGCACGGCCGCGCCATAGACCTCCGGCCGGATGCGCTGGCGGACGGTCCTGGTCAGCCGCTCGTCGAGCAGGCTGCGATCATCGTGCATCGGTCGCTCCCCATTGTCCTAACCCTTCACGGCGCCCTCTCCGACCCCGCGGAAGAAGTACTTCTGCGCCGCCACGAACAGCAGCACCAGCGGCGCCACCGCGATCATCGTGCCAGCGGCGACGAGCCGCTGGTCGTTGACGAAGGTGCCCTGCAGGTAGCTCAGCCCTATGGTCAGCGTGTACTTGGCCGGATCGCTCAGCACGATCAGCGGCCACAGGAAGTCGTCCCAGCTGAACATGAACGAGAACACGGCGACCACGACGATGGTGCCGCGGGCCGAGGGCAGGGCGATGCGGGTGAAGCGCTGCCAGGCGTTCGCGCCGTCGATGACCGCGGCCTCGTCCACCGCGGCCGGCAGCGCCAGGAAGGCGTTGCGCATCAGCAGCACGTTCAGCGCGGCGATGGAGCCGGGCAGCACCACGGCGGCCAGGGTGTTGCTCAGGTGCAGCGAGCGCATCACCAGGAACAGCGCCACCATGATCGCCTCGAACGGGACGAGCAGGCTGGCCAGGAACACCGTCATGGCCGCGCCCCGGCCGCGGAAGCTCAGGCGGGCCAGCGCGTAGCCGGCCATGCTCGCGCCGAGGCAGTTGGCCACCACGTTGGCCGTGGCCACCAGCAGCGAGTTCAGCGCGAACGACCAGATCGGCACCGCGTCGGCCACGCGGGCGTAGTTGCCGGGCGTGGGGTGCTGCGGGAAGAGCTGAGGGGGCGTCGAGTAGATGTCCTCGGTGACGCCCTTGAGCGAGGTCGACAGCTGCCACAGGAACGGCCCGACCGTGATCGCCAGGACCAGCAGCAGCAGGGCGTACCGGCCGACGGTCGCGCTCCTCAGACCCGCCTCGCTAGCGCTCGGCGTGCCTGCGGCAAAGGGCGCAGTGCTCAATGGTTCGCTCGCAAGCTCGCTCACAGGTCCTCCTTGCGGTTGAGCCGGTTCGTGGCCAGCAGCAGCCCGAGCGTGAGGACGAACAGCACCACCGACAGCGCCGAGGAGTAGCCGAGGTCGCCGGTCAGCCCGGTGCCGACCTGCTGGATGAGCATGACCAGGGTGGTGTCGGAGCCGCCGGGGCCGCCGGCCGGCCCGGCCAGCAGGTACACCTCGGAGAACACGCGGAAGGCCGCCACCGCGGACAGCACGGCCACCAGCACCATGGTCGGCCGCAGCGCCGGCAGCGTCACCGACCACAGCCGCCGCCACCAGCCGGCCCCGTCCACCTGCGCGGCCTCGTGCAGTTCCTTCGGCACGGTGCCCAGCGCGGCCAGGTAGATGATCATGTAGTAGCCCAGGCCCTTCCACACCGTCACGAGCATGGCGCTGGCCAGCAGCAGCCACTCGTCGGTGAGGAACGGGATCGGCCTCGTCAGCACGCCGAGCGCCCGCAGCACGTCGTTGACCAGGCCCCGGGAATCGAGCAGCCAGGTCCAGATCAGGCCGACCACGACGATCGAGGCGATCACCGGCGTGAAGAACGCGGTGCGGAAGAACGTGATGCCGGGCAGCTTGCGCTCCACCAGCAGGGCCAGCAGCAGCGGCAGGATCACCAGCGGCGGCACCACGCCCACGACGTACAGGGCGCTGTTGCCGACCGCCGTCCAGAAAGCCGGGTCCTGCACCAGGCGCACGAAGTTCTCCGCGCCGGTGAAATGCCCGCCGCCCAACACCTTGGCGTCGGTGAAGGCCAGCACCACCGTGTTCAGGAACGGGAACAGGTTGAAGCCGATCACCACGGCCAGGCCGGGCAGCAGGAACAGCCAGGGCGTGAACCAGCGCTGCTGCACGATCCGCACCGGCCGGCGGGGCTCGCCCGCATCCGGGCCGGGCGCCGCTACCCCGGCCGGCCCCGGCCGCGACCCGCCATCGGCCGTCTCCACGGCGGCCCGGCCCGCAACCGATCCCGATCCACCTCCGGCCGTTCCCACCGCTAGCCGGCCAGCAGCTTGTTGCACTGGGCGACAGTGTCGTCCAGCGCCTGCTTCGGCGTGGCCTTGCCCTGCATGGCGTCGGACATCTTCTGCTGCAACAGCGTGGTCATCTGCTCGCTCCACTGCACCGGCGTGTAGTTGACCGCGGTGTCCAGCTGCTTGGCCGCCGCCACCCGGACCCGACCCTCGTCGGTCCCGCCGTCCTGGGAGAAGTACGGGTCGCTCATCGAGCCCTTGGTGCTGGGGAAGATGGCCGTCAGCTTGGCGAAGGCCATCTGGTTCTGGGCGTTGGTGACGAACTTGGCGAAGGCCAGCGCGGTCGGCTTGTTCTTGCTGGCCGAGGGCACCGACAGGCCCTGCACGTACAGGTTGGCCTTGCCGGTGCTGGTGATCGTCTTGGTGATGCCCACGTTGGCGTACAGGCTGGGCGCGTTGGTCTTGAAGTTCTGCAGGTCGTACGCCGAGCCGGGGGCCCAGGCGATCTGCTGGTTCATGAACTTCGTGCCGGCGCCGGTGTAGGTGGCCGACAGCGCCTCGGGGATGAGCGCGCCCGCGTCGAACAGCCGCTTGTACATCTCGACGAACTCGACGCCCTTGGCCTCGTTGAAGGTGAACTTGGTGCCGTCGTCGCTCATCACCTTGACGCCGTACAGGCCGAAGTCGGCGATCACCGGGGTCAGGCCGAGCATGGCGATCTGCTTGTTGCTGCGCTGGGCCATCACCAGCGCGGCCGCCTCCAGCTCGGCGTAGCTCGTCGGCGGGTGCTCGGCGTCCAGGCCGACCTGCCGGAACAGCGCCTTGTTGTAGAAGGTGGGGCCGGTGTTGAGGTACCACGGGAAGCCGTAGGAGCCGGGCCGGCCGGGCAGCGCGTAGGCGGCCCAGCCGCCGTCCAGGTAGTCCTTCTTGGCATCCGGCATGGCCGTGTCGATGTTGAGCAGCAGCTTCTTGCGGGCCAGCGGGTAGGACAGGTCCGGCGGCACGTTGACCACGTCGGGCAGGTTGCCGGCGGCGGCGTCGGCGGTGACCTTCTGCAGGTAGCCGTCGGCCGGCTGGTCGATCCAGGTGACCTTGACGCCGTTGTGCTGCTTCTGGAACGCCGTGACCATGCCGTTGATGTAGTCGGTGTACTTCGGCTTCAGGGCCCAGGTCTGGAACTTGATCTCCCCGGTGACCTCGCCGGTGACCGGGCCGCTGTCGGCGTTGTCGTCCGTCGAGCCGCCGCCGAGGCCGCAGCCGGTGACGCCGAGCGCGGTTGTCGCCGCGACGCCGACCAGAAAACCACGCCTCGACAGGGGATTCGTCGGCATGACAACCGTCCAAGGGGTTTCGGGCTCCGCCGGGTGACGCGCACGAATTTGCCAAAGGCCTGCCATCGTTGTCAACCGTCGAATTTGTCCAGGTAGAGACCTTGACATGTCAGAGCCGCGCCCGGATCCTACGGGAGAGGTAAACCGGTTTAGCGACGAGGCTGAACCGGTTTAGCTGCTGCGCTCTCGCCGTTTGGGGTAGCCGTGAAACGACCGACGATCATGGACATCGCGCGCCGGGCGGGCGTGTCCAAGGGCGCGGTGTCGATGGCGCTCAACGGCCTGCCGGGCGTGTCCGAGGCGACCAGGGGCCGGATCCTGGAGGTCGCGCGGGAGCTGGACTGGCACCCCAACAACGCGGCCCGGGCGCTGTCCGCGGCCCGCTCCGACGCCATCGGCCTGGTGCTGGCCCGCCCGGCCCGCACGCTCGGCGTGGAGCCGTTCTTCTTCCAGCTCATCTCCGGGCTGCAGGCCGAGCTGTCGGGGCGGCGGATCGCCTTGCTGCTCCAGGTGGTCGAGGACCTGGACGCCGAGATCGCCGTCTACCGGCAGTGGTGGTCCGAGCGGCGTGTGGACGCGGTGATCCTGATCGACCTGCGCGTCCAGGATCCACGGGTCGACCTGCTGGAGGAGCTGGACCTGCCGGCGCTGGTGATAGGCGGTCCCGGCCATCACGGGCGGCTGCCCAGTGTGTGGGCCGACGACGCCAAGGCCATGACCTCGATCGTCGACCACCTGGCCGGCCTCGGCCACCGTCGCATCGCGCGCATCGCCGGGCTGCCGGATCTTCTCCACACCGAGCGCCGCACCGAGGCCTTCCGCGCGGCCGTGGCCTCGCACGGCATCGACGTGGCCCCGATCCTGATGACCGACTACTCCGGCGAGCAGGGCGCGGCGGCCACCCGCCAGCTGCTCCGGTCTCCCCTGCCGCCCACCGCGATCGTCTACGACAACGACGTGATGGCCGTGGCCGGTGTGGCCGTGGCGACGGAGCTCGGCGTGGCCGTGCCGACGTCGTTGTCGGTCGTGGCCTGGGACGACTCGCCGCTGTGCCAGCTGCTGCATCCGCCGCTGACCGCGCTCACCCGCGACACGTTCGCGTTCGGCGCCTCCGCGGCACGGTCGCTGCTCCTGGTTCTCGACGGCGCGGAAGGCGCCGACGTGGAGGACCATGTGCCGGTGCTGGTCCAACGGGAAAGCACGTCGGCGCCTTCACCGAACTAACTCGCGGCGACCGCATCGCTGTCCGATCAGCGGATCACTGAGTAACCGGTTGCCGAACGGCGTTGACCCGAATCTCCACGGTTCGGCGCAACACCCGGTCGATCGACCAGACGCCGGAACCGAGGAAGGCCACCAGCAGGAAGGCCCAGCAGAACTGGATCGCCGCCTCGCCGCCATTGATCATGGGGATGAACGACTTCGGCATGTGCACGGTGAAGTAGGCATAGGCCATCGAGCCCGAGCACAGCAGCGCCGCGACCCGGGTGAACAGGCCGACCAGCACCAGCGCGCCGGCCACCAGCTGGATCGCCGCGGCCCACCAGCTCGGCCAGAGGCCGAAGGCGATCGCCTTCTTGGCCCCGAACACGCCGAAAAGGCTTGCCGCCCCGTGTGACACGAACAGCAGCCCGATGACGATGCGATACAAAGAGATCACATACTCTTTTCCCTGGTCCAGAAATCGCATGGTCGCTCCAAGCACGTAAGGGTGGGCGGCTGTGGAGATTCTGGCCAGGTCACCAGCGCCAATGGTACCCTTAACCGTTAACGTCACTCCTCGGTAACTGTGTTAAATCCACTAGGTCCTCCCACCTCAGCAGGGAGATCGGCCGCCCACCTGGATGGTCTTCACATCGCTTTCCAAGGCAATTCTGAGAAACGTCGCGCGAATGCCTCACCTATTCAGACCAGTGTCCAGACGTTCGTACTAGGCCAACCGTGGCGGCAGACATCGCCGTCCGTGAGCACCTCTCGCGTTGCGGACCAGGGTCCCGACCGCGACCATGACCGCGTGGTCGAACTGATGACGCGAAACTGGTGGCTGGTGACCCTGCGGGGCGCGCTGGCCGTGATCTTCGGCATCCTCACGCTGGCCTGGCCCGGCATGACGCTGCTCGCCCTGATCTTCCTGTGGGGCTTCTACGCGCTGGTCGACGGCATCAGCTCGATCGCACTGGGCGCGGCGGTGCGCGGGCACCGCTGGTCCAACGTGCTGATCGGCGCCGTCGGCGTCATCGCCGGCCTGGTCGCCATCATGCTGCCGGGCGAGACGGCGGTGGTGCTGCTGGTGATCATCGCCATCTGGGCGATCATCGCCGGCGTGGTGCAGGTCGCCGCCGGCATCGCGCTGCGGCGGGCCATGGCCCACGCCTGGTTCCTGATCCTGACCGGCGGCCTCACGCTCGTGCTCGGCGTCGTGCTGCTGCTCAACCCCGGGGCCGGCGCGCTGGCGCTGGTCACCACCATCGCGATCTTCGCGCTGATCTGGGGGATCTCGCTGATCCTGCTGGGCCTGCGGCTACGCGGTCTCCGCGACAGCAGCGTCCAGCCGGTCTGAGGCCGGGCGCAGCCGCCCCGACCACACGGTCATCACCACCAGCACGACGATGGCCAGCCACACGTAGGCGTTGCCGATGACGTTGTTGTAGAGGTCCCAGTACTGGCCGGGGTCCCGCAGCTCGGGAGCCCGGTGGTACGGGGCCTGCCAGAACAGGTAGATCGCGAACAGGCAGAGCGCGCCCAGCAGCCAGGACCGGGCGCGCACGGCCATCGCCAGGCCCCAGACCAGGGCCAACGCCGCCCACACCCAGTGATGCGCCCAGGACACCGGCGACACCAGCAGCGAGAACACGCCGACGGCCAGCATGGCCGGCAGGTCCTGGCCGGCCAGCCGGGTCCGGCGCACGACCAGCCAGGCCAGCACCAGCACGCCCAGGCACAGCACGACCCAGAGCGCGCCCTCCAGGTTGGCCGGGATGCCCAGCCGGGCCACCATGCCGCGCAGCGACTGGTTGTAGCTGAAGCCGAGGTTGCCGACCCGGTTGGTGTCGAAGAAGTCCTGGAACCAGTAGCTGACCGAGTCGCCGGCGGCCAGCGCGAAGCCGACCAGGCCGAAGCCGAGGAAGCCGCCGATCATGGTCAGCGCGGGCTTCCACTCCTTCTTGGCCACGAAATAGAGCACGAAGGCGGCCGGGGTGAGCTTGATGGCGGCGGCCAGGCCGATCAGCAGGCCGCGCGGCCACCAGGGCTTGGCCACCAGGCAGTCGGCCACGATCAGGCCCAGCAGCAGGATGTTGACCTGCCCGAACGAGATCGTCTCGCTGACCGGCTCCAGCCAGGCGGCGCCGAGCGTGAGGACAAGGGCCAGGATCGGCACCGGGAACCGCCGGAGCAGCTTCGCCGGCGCCGCCCGCGTCAGCACGGCGCGAATGCACAGGAAGAGGATCACCAGCGTGGCCGTGGTGAAAATGCCGATGGCCACGGCCAACGGGAGTATCGCCAGCGCGGCGAACAGCACCGCGGCCAGCGGCGGATAGGTGAACTTCAGCAGGAAGCCGGCGAACGGCGTCGCCATTTCCGTCTGATAGAGGTCCTGCCCGTGCCGCCAGGCGTCGCCGCCGCCGAGATAGACGTACAGGTCGGTGAAATGGTGCTGGTTGTACGTCCCGATGTAGACGGTGCTGAGCACGATCAGCGTCAGCAGCACGAGCGCGGCCAGCGACCACAAGATCAACTCGAGCGGAGACCTGCGCACGGACATGGGGTTCGGCTGGTCGTCCACCGCGTCCCTTACGAGTCGGCCTGTCACAAGAAAATGAGGGTAACGGGTCGGTTCGGCGGGCATCCCCCAAGGGCATGCCGGCCGATTCTCCTACGTAGAGTGGTGGCACGGGTGCGGTCGGTCGAATTCGCCGGTGATTCGGGTGACACCTATCGCACGAATGCGCACGCGCAGGCTACCCTGTGCTCATGACCATGGCGTTGGAGACTGTGCTGGCCAAGGCGGGCCTTCGGGTCACCGCCGACGAGTTCCTCACCCTGGTCGAGGACGTCGCCAAGCGGCTCTCGCCACCCCACCCCGAGCCCGCGGCCTACTTCACCCCCGAGCAACAGGTCGCGCTCACCGACGTCGGCCTCGACCTCGGCGGCCTGCGCGAGGACGACTTCGAGCCGCGGGCCCGGGCGCTGGCCGCCCAGACCGTGCTGCTCGACACCGCGCTCACCGTCACCGACGCCGCCCGCGTCCTCGACGTCGACACCAGCCGCATCCGCCACCGCCTGGCCGCCGGCCGCCTCGCCGGCTGGAAGGACCGCGGCAGCTGGCGGCTGCCGGCGTGGCAGTTCAGCGACTCCGGCGTGCTGCCCGGGCTGGAGGTCGTGCTGGCCGCCATGCCCGAGGACCAACCGCCGCTGGTGCTGGCCGGCTTCATGACCACGCCCCAGACCGACTTCCCGCTCGGCGACGCCGCCGGCACGCCCCGGGCCTGGCTGCTGGCCGGCGGCGACCCCCGGCGCGTCGCCGCGCAGGCGAAGATGCTCGGCACCCCGGCCTGACCGGGCGGGTCACGCCCCCTGCGTGATCGACATACGGCGCGACCCGGCACCATCACAGGTCGGCCCGGCACCATCCCCGAAACGGAAACGACGTATCTGAATGGCTCGGCTCCCCCCACCGCCGGCACCCGCTGTGCTCCAGGCGCTGCTGCGTCGCGCCGAGGATGTGGTGGCGGTGCACCGCGCGACCCGGCTGGTCCGCGTCTTCACCGCCGGCGGCAGCCACCCGCAGCGGTGGAACTCGTTCCGCTACACCGGCCCGCTGCCGCACGCCCGGTTCGACCCGCACCCCGAGGGTCCGCCGGCCGACGACCCCGGCAGCGGCGTCCTCTACTTCGGGCTCTCGGTGCGGACCAGCATCGCCGAGGTCTACCAGGCCACGTCCACCGTCGACCGCAAGACCCGGCGGCCGCACCTGGTGGTGTTCCGGCCCCAGCGCACCCTGCGCCTGCTCGACCTGGCCGGCCTGTGGCCGACCAGGGCCGGGGCCTCGCAGGAGATCAGCAGCGGCCCCAAGGAGCTGACCCAGGCCTGGGCGCGGACCATCCGCGCCGCCTACCCCGAGCTGGACGGCCTCTGGTACCGGTCCTCCATGGACGCCGGCGACCCGGCCATCTGCCTGTGGGACCCGCCCGGCGGCAACGCCATGCCGGATGCTCCCGACGTGCTGTTGCCGCTGGAGCATCCGGGCCTCGACCTGCCGCTGAGCCGGATCTGCGAGGAGCTGAACTACATCATGCTGGGCTGAGCACCGCTGGGCCGAGCCCCCGGCTCAGCCGAAGGCGGGGCGGCGGAAGCCCGACGGGGGTCGTTTGCTTCGGCTTCGAGGAAGAAACCTCCCGTAGCGGACCAGGGTGAGCCGATGCTCCCCCACGACGTGGGCCTTGGACCCACCGTCGTGCCGCCAGCCGTGATGGGCGTAGAAGGAACGGGTGTCCCAGTCGTCCTGGAGCACCCACAGCACCGCGTAGCGGAAGCCCTGGGCGGCCAGGTGGTCCAGGGCGGCGTCGTGCACCAGGCGACCGGCGCCGGTGCCCTGGTGCTCGGGGTCGGCGTGCACCGCCACGAGCTCGCCCGTACGCAGGTCGTCGTGCATGTCATCGTCGTCGCGGGCCTCCGCGACGACACAGTAGGAGCCTATGCGGCCCTCGTTGTCCTCGGCGACGAATATCCCGTCGGGATCGGGTAGGCACACCCATCGTCGCCAGCCGTTGAGGTGGCTCTCCGGCAGCATCCGGTCGAGCAACACGTCCGGCACCGCGCCGCGAGCGGCTTTTCGCCAGGATTCCTGATTGATCCTGGCCAGCTCGGAGGCGTCACCGGAATCGGCCCGTCGCACCGTCCATGTCATGACGGGAGCCTGCCAAATCAGGTGGTCTCGGTGCCAATGGATTCCCCGAGGTGGCGTCCCCACCACTCGAGGACGGCGTCGAACCGCTGCCTCCGGTGCACCGGCCGGCCGGACCGGGTCAGCTCGTGCCCCTCGCCGGGGAATATCAGCAGCTCAGCCTCGGTGCCGTTGGTCTTCAGCGCGACGAACATGCGCTGGGCCTGCTCCAGCGGGCAGCGCCAGTCCTGCTCGGAGTGCACCACCGCGAACGGGATGGCGATCTTGTCGGCGTAGGTGAGCGGACTCACGGCCCGCTGCACGTCGGGGTCGGCGCCGCAATAAGTCTGCGCGAACCACCACCCGATGTCCGAGGAGCCGACGAACGAGTCCCAGGCGTTGACCGCCCGCTCGCTCCACGCGGCCTTGAACCGGTGCCCGTGGTGGGCGGCCAGCCAGCTGGTCATGAAGCCGCCGTAGGAGCCGCCCATCACACCCACCCGCTCGGCGTCGCACTCGGGCAGCTCCAGGGCCGCGTCGAGCAGTGCCAGCACGTCGTCGGCGTCCACAGTGCCCAGCGCGTTGACGATGGCGGCGCCGTGGTCGAGGCCGTAGCCGGCGGAGCCGCGCGGGTTGGCCAGCACGACCGCGTAGCCGGCCGAGGCATAGACCTGGGCCTCGTCGAACAGGCCCCAGCCGTAGTACATGTACGGGCCGCCGTGGATCGACAGCACCACAGGATGCGGGCCCTCGCCCTCCGGCAGCACGACCCAGCCGTGCACGGGGTAGCCGTCCGGGGCGGTGCCATGGATCTCCCGCAGCGGCCGGATCCCGGTTTCCCGCAGCTCAGCGCCGAAGTCGGTCTTGATGTCCGTGCCGACGAGGACGACCTCGCCCGCGCTCTCGGGCGTCGCCACGACCACGGCCACCCGGCCGGCGTCCTCGGCGAACGCCTTGATGACGACCTGACCGCCCGCGATGACGGCGAGCTCGTCGAGCGGGGTCCGGTCGGCGTCGAGGGGGATCTGTCGGAGCTCCACCGCGCCCCGGTTGCGGACCAGGGCCAACACCCCGTCGCCGGTGACGACGAGCCCGCCGGGGACGCCCTCGCAGTCGACGGTCTTCGGGTCGGTCATCAGCCGCGGCTCCTGCGGTTCCGCGGCCGGGTCGAACGCCGCGACCCACAGGCCGTCGGGCAGCGGCCGGGCGGCCAGCCCCTCGAAGGCGGAGCCGAGGAAGTAGATCCGCCCCTCGGCGGCGGCGATCAGGCTGATCATGCCCACGCCCCGGACCGCGACGAACGGCTCGCCGCCGGCCGCTGGCACGGCGTACACGTCGTCGTGCAGGTTCTGCGGGCCGCCGTCCTGGCGCGCGCCCACGGCCAGCACATGCCGGCCGTCCGGCGTCCACACGGGGTTGTCGAGGTCGACGGTGCCGTCGGGCAGTTGTGACTGGATTCGCACGACCTCTTTCAATTTCTCCAATGATGGCTGGCGTGCCCAAGCACATTTAATCAGCTATATGGCACTGGCGTTTTCATATTATAACGTCCTATCCATCGCGAACAAGATGTGTGTTTCTAGGCGAGGTTAACACTACCAAAAGTGCGGGCGCATTAGCTCCTTCAGGCTGCTGAGCCCTAGCCGCAGTCCAGCTTCCCTCAAAGATTGAGGGATCCTTAACAGGACTCTGGTTTCTGCCGTTATGCACCACGCTACCTGAGCTCAAAGCGACCAAAGCCTCTCGGCTTAGTGTGTTTACAGCCTCGTTTCGAATTGAGGCACTTATGTTTTCACAGTACGCAGCTCTAACCATAATTGGGGCTGGAACAGTCGGGCTCCTTGAGTACGGTCAAATTATAACACTGTCCCGCACCGACTGTGTAGATCAGGCAGGTAGACTTGTATCAAAGAGGAAGTGGCATCGGCGACTTAGGACTAGTTGCCGCTCTCGTCACTCTTGTGTCATGTAAGTCCAGTCCTGCGGCTCACCGTCGGTCGGAACACGGACGAGCCCGCCCCGGTAGCTGTCGGACTCCAGGTCGGGGCGGGCCACGTCGGTGAGCAGCAGATCGCCGCGCAGGGACACGGAACCGGGCACGCGCAGCAGCGCGACGTCTTGTGGGCGCACCCGGCGACGGTACCTCTAGGCCGCTTCGGGCTTGGCCTTGCCGGTCGGCTTGCCGGCGCCGCTGTCCGCCTTGCCCGTCACGTGGGTCTTGATCAGGCTGGCCACCGTGGTGATGGCCAGCACGCCGCCGATCACCGCCAGCGAGGTCCCGGTGCTGATCTCCCACACCGGCAGGCCCTCGCCGCCGTTGAGGAACGGCAGCTCGTTGTCGTGCAGGGCCTCCAGGATCAGCTTCAGCCCGATGAAGCCCAGCAGCACCGACAGCCCGATCGGCAGGTACACCAGCCGCTCCAGCAGGCCGCCGATGAGGAAGTACAGCTGGCGCAGGCCCATCAGCGCGAACGCGTTGGCCGCGAAGACCAGGTAGGGCTCCTTGGTCAGGCCGAAGATGGCCGGGATGGAGTCCAGCGCGAACAGCAGGTCGGTGGTGCCGATGGCGATCATCACGATCAGCATCGGGGTGACCATGCTGCGGCCCTTGTGCTTCACGAAGGACTTCGAGCCGTGGTAGTCCTCGGTGACCGGCAGGACCTTGCGGGAGAGCCTGATCATCAGGTTCTCCTTGTACTCGTCGTCGTGCGACTGGCCCTGCGAGCGGGCCATCTGCACCGCCGTGTAGATCAGGAACGCGCCGAACAGGTAGAACACCGCGCTGAACTGGCTGATCACCACCGCGCCGACACCGATGAACAGGCCGCGCATGACCAGCGCCAGCACCACGCCGATCAGCAGCACCCGGTGCTGGTGGATCTTGGGCACGGAGAACGTGGTCATGATGATCACGAAGACGAACAGGTTGTCCACCGACAGCGAGTACTCGGTGAGATAGCCGGCGATGAACTCGCCCGCCGGCGCCGAGCCCGCGAAGTACCAGAGCCCGCCGGCGAAGACCAGGGCGCAGGCGACGTAGAAGACGACCCAGCGCGCCGCCTCGCCCACCTTCACCACGTGCGGGTGCCGGTCGACGATCACCAGGTCGAGCGCGAGAAGAACGGCGAGTCCGCCGAGAGTGGCGATCCACAACCACAGTGGGACGATCATAGTCAACCTCCGGTCCAAGGGCGTGCGCCACCGACCGGAGGTCTCTTCCGCCGACCCCCAAGGGTGTCGACCGGCGGTACCGGGTGCTCGTCGTTGAACACCGTGCTGACGACGCCGCCGCGAGGGAATACTCCCCTCCAACACCCTCAGTGTCCCAGATCAGCACGGTCAGAAGCCAGTCGGGGGTCTGTGTCATTTGCCGCGCGTTCCGCGCGGGGCTCGGCCCCCGGGTAGCCGGCGCCTCGCCCTTGCCAGATTTCGCCCGCCGCATCGGCCCAGGTGGGTGGGCGCGCCGGGTGGCGGCGACCGAAATCCGGCAACCGTGCGAAGCACCGGCGGGGCCTCGCACTCTCTTGCGCCGGCGATCTCACACAACCCGTCGCCACTCGTTCGGGGCAACGTGCAACGATTCACCCGTGATCCTCACGATCGCCGAGATCCGGGTGCGGGCCGGCTGCGGGGATGCCTTCGTCGCCGCCTCGCGCGGCGCGATCGAGCACATCCTGTCCAGCCCGGGCTGCCGGTCGGCCAAGCTGACCCGCAGCCTGGAGGACCCGTGCCGGTATCTGGTGATCACCGAGTGGGACTCGCTCGAGTCGCACACCCAGCAGTTCTACTACTCCGAGCATCTCGTCAACTGGCGCAGCGCGGTCAGCGAGTTCTTCGACGACCCGCCGATGGTTGAGCACGTCAGCGAGGTGCTTGACGCACGGGGAGAACTTTGACTGCCCGCCTATGGCCCGCGGTGGGTCTGATCGTCCTGCTGGCGCTCGCGGTGACCGGAGTGCTGTGGCTGAACCGCCCGGCCCCCGAGCCCTCGGTCACCAACCGTGACGTGCTGATCGACGTGGTCGACGGTCCGGACGACGCCAAGCAGCCCATCCAGCTCGACGCCACCTTCTACCTGCCCGAGACCACGCCCGCGCCGTCGGTGATCGTGTCGCCGGGCTTCGGCCAGACCAAGGCCGACCTCGCCGACGACGCCAACGACCTGGCCAGGCGCGGGTTCGCGGTGCTGGCCTACTCGGCCCGCGGCTTCGGCCGCAGCACCGGCCAGATCGAGCTGAACTCGCCCGACTACGAGGTGCGCGACGCCGACCAGCTGGTCGCGTGGCTGTCGCGGCAGCCGGAAGTGCTCCAGGACAAGCAGGACGACCCCCGGGTCGGCGTGATGGGCGGCTCGTACGGCGGGGCGCTGGCGCTGATGCTGGCCGGCCTGGACAAGGACAAGCGGATCGACGCCGTCGCGTCCCTGATCACGTACAACGACCTGTCGCAGGCCCTGCTGCCCAACGCCGCCAGCACCGTCCCGGTCGACGGCGCGACCCCGGCCACGGGGATCGGCGGCGCCGACGGCGTGTTCAAGAAGACCTGGGCCGGCAACCTCTTCGGCTCCGCGCTGACCGGCATCCGCGCCGGCGTGCCCAGCTCGTGCGGGCGGTTCGCGCCCGACGTGTGCGCGGCCTACACGCAGGTCGCCACCACCGGCCGGGCCGACCAGGCCACCATGGACCTGCTGCGCCGCAACTCCCCGGTCAGCGTGGCCGGCGGGATCGCCGCGCCGACGCTGCTGGTGCAGGGCGAGCAGGACACGCTGTTCGGGCTGGACCAGGCCGACGCCACGGCCCGGCAGCTGGCCAAGAACAACGTGCCGGTCAGGGTCTCCTGGTACCCGGGCGGCCACGACGGCGGCGCGCCCGGCGACAGCGTCCGGTCCGAGGTCGCCGACTGGTTCGACTTCTATCTCAAGCGCGGCAACCTGCCCA
>NZ_KK037166.1:8042109-8044919 GCF_000568255.1 Kutzneria sp. 744 | reverse complement strand
GCCTGTACTGGGCCGCGACGGGGCGCCCGCTGGAGGAGGCGCACCTTTTAGCAGGCCCTGGAGATCGCCGGGCTCGGCGACGCCGTGCGCCGCCGCGTCGGCACGTACAGCCAGGGCATGCGGCAGCGGCTGGCCATCGCGCAGGCCATGCTCGGCCTGCCCGACCTGCTGGTGCTCGACGAGCCGACCAACGGGCTCGACCCGCCGCAGATCCACCAGATGCGGGACGTGCTCCGCCGGTACGCGGCGACCGGTCGCACCGTTGTCGTCTCCAGCCACCTGCTGTCCGAGGTGGAGCAGTCCTGCAGCCACGTCGTGGTGATGCACCGCGGCCGCCTGGTCGCGTCCGGCGACGTGGACGACATCGTCGCCGGCGGCGGCGAGGCGACGTTCCGGGTCGACCGCGTCACCGACGCCGCCCGGATCCTGCGCGGCCTCAACGGCACGTCGTCGGTCACCGCCGACGGCCAGCTCGTGCACGCCGACCTGGGCACCACGGCCCGGTCGGCGGCGGTCGACGCGCTGGTCCACGCCGGCATCGCGGTCGAGCAGGCGGGGCCGCGGCGACGGCTGGAGGACGCGTTCCTCAAGCTGGTGGAGAGCGGCGAACAGGAGGGGTCATGACCGACGAGCACGGGGTGCACACCGACCCGTCGGCGATCGCCGATCTGGTCGCCGTGGCCGAGAACGAGCACGCCGAGGTGGCCGGCGACGGGTCCGTCACCGGGTACCGCGGCTCGCGGACGTTGCGGCTGGGCGTGGAGCTGCGCCGCCAGCTGCGGCGCCGCCGCACGCAGTTCGCGCTGGGCTTCCTGGCCGTGCTGCCGTTCCTGCTGCTGATCGCCTTCAAGGCCGCGCCCAACCAGAGCAGCACCCGGTCCGCCTCGTCGGCCTTCGTCGACCTGGCCACCTCCAGCGGCCTCAACTTCGCGATCTTCGCCCTGTTCGCCTCGGCCAGCTTCCTGCTGGTTGTGGTGATCGCCCTGTTCTTCGGCGACACCATCGCCAGCGAGGCCTCCTGGTCCAGCCTGAAGTACCTGCTGGCCATCCCGGTCCCCCGCGGTCGGCTGCTGCGGCAGAAGGCCGTCGTCTCCGGCCTGCTGTCGGTGATCGGGCTGATCGTGCTGCCCGCGGTCGCGTTGGTCGTCGGCCTGATCTGGTACGGCGGCGGCGACCTGATCAGCACCACCGGCGAGTCCATGGCCTTCGGCACCGGCATCGCCCGCATCGCGCTGGCCGTCGCGTACCTGATCGTCTACCTGACGTGGATCGCCGGCCTGGCGCTGCTGCTGTCGGTGTCCACGGACGCGCCGCTGGGCGCGGTCGGCGGGGCCGTGCTGGTGTCGATCGTGTCGCAGATCCTGGACTCGATCACCGCGCTCGGCGACCTGCGCGACTACCTGCCGACGCACTACGCCACGGCCTGGTCCGACCTGCTCAGCGCGGACGTGGACTGGGGCGACATGGTCCGCGGCTCGTTCTCGTCGCTGGCCTACTGCGCGGTGTTCCTGGTCCTGGCCGCGCGGCGCTTCGCCCGCAAGGACATCACCTCCTAGCGTCTCCGGGCCAGGTAGGTCGCGCCGGCCGAGGCCGTGACCACGCACATGATGGCCAGCCACTGCACCGGCCGCAGGGTCTCGCCCAGGATGACCATGCCGGCCAGCGCGGCCACGGCCGGCTCCACGCTCATCAGGACGCCGAACAGGCGCGGCGGGATCTTGCGCAGCGCCTCCAGCTCCAACGAGTACGGGATCACCGATGACAGCAGGGCCACACCGGCCCCGACCACCAGGATCGTCGGGTCGAGCAGCGCCGAGCCGGCCTCGGCCACGCCGAACGGGGCGATGACCAGCGCGCCGACGCCCATGGCGATGGCCAGACCCGAACCGCCCGAGGTGGCCTCGCCGAGCTTGGCGCCGAGCAGGATGTAGCTGGCCCAGCACACGGCCGCGGCCAGGGCGAACAGGATGCCGAGCAGCGAGGTGCCGCCGCCCAGGTCGGCCAGCATGACCACGCCGGCGCCGGCCAGCAGCGCCCACAGCGCGTCCAGCCAGCGCCGCGAGCCGGCCAGCGCGATCGCCAGCGGCCCGAGGAACTCGATCGTCACGGCGATGCCCAGGGGTAAGCGCTGGAGCGACTCGTAGATCGAGAGATTCATCAACCCCAGCACCGAGCCGTAGCCGAGGACGACCAGCCAGGCCCGGCCCGACATCCGCAGGCCGGGCCGCCAGAAGGCCAGCAGCATGACGGCGGCGAAGCCCAGCCGCACACCCGCCGCGCCGGCCGGCCCGACCAGCGGGAACAGGCCCTTGGCCAGGGCCGCGCCGAGCTGGACGCTGATGATGCCGCCCAGCAGCAGGCCGGTCGGCGGCGCCGAGCCCAGCAGCCGCCCGGCGACCTCGCCCGGCCCCCGTCGGGGCAACCGGCCCGAAGTGCCGTCCACGTAGACCATGACCATGCGTACAAAATAGGTGCTGGTACTGACAGTCCCCGCTCACCGGAGCCTCACCCGGCCCATGCGACGCTAGTTGCCGCACCTCCTGGCGGGGTCGACCTCAGACGAGAGCGAGGAGCAGCTTGCCGCGCCATTCCCAGTCTGGCCGGTCGCTCGGCGTGCTGGTCCCCGTCCTGATGCTGGCGGCCAGCGCCTGCGCGGTCGGCCCGTCCGTGCGCCCGGTGATCGCGGTCAACGACGGCGGCCCGGCCTCCAACACCGGCGTGCCCACCCCGTCCGGGCAGCTGCCACCGCTGGACACGCCGCAGAACGCGTCGATCGCCTGGTCGGACTGCCCGCCGGGACGAAGACCCGG
>NZ_KK037166.1:8032987-8042009 GCF_000568255.1 Kutzneria sp. 744 | reverse complement strand
GAAGCTGCCGGCGCCGCTGCTCAAGAAGTTCTCCCTTGATCGGCATGGACCGCCGCGGCACCGGCGCGTCCGACCCGGCGCAGTGCATCCCGGGCTCGGCGCGGGCCGCGATCACCGAGTACGACTCCGACAGCACCCAGCTCGACGACCTGTCGGCCGCGGCCAAGCGGGCCAGCCAGGAATGCGTGCTGGAGCTGGACGACCGGCTCCAGGCGCTGGACAGCTGGCGCACCGCCGGCGACCTGGACCAGCTGCGCGAGGCGCTGGGCGTGAGCAGGCTCAACGCCATCGGCCACGGCGAGGGCTCGCGGGTGCTGACCGTCTTCGCCGACCGCTTCGGCAGCCACACCGGCCGTCTGGTGCTGGACGGCTCGCCCGACCCGATCCTGGATCCGCCGAGCGCGGCCCAGGCCGGCGCGTTGGGCGCGGAGGCCACCTTCGACGCGTTCGCCACACTGTGCAAGGCGCGGAACTGCTCGCTGGGGCCGGATCCCAAGCAGGCCACGCTGGCGCTGCTCGACCAGCTGCGGCAGCACCCGATGACGGCCCGGCTCTCGGTCGGGGAAGCCGTGCACGCGCTGCTGATGGGGCTGGCCGACCGGGCCAGCTGGCCGGCGCTGGCGGACGCGATCACCGCGGCCCGCGCCGGCGACATCGACGCGCTGGCCGCCTACGTGGCCCCGCTGTCCACCGCCGTCGACAACGATCCGCCGCTGCTGGACACGCAGTTGATCACCGGCTGCAACGACATGCAGATGCGGCTGCCGCCGGAGCAGATCAGCGGCATGGTGTCGGACTGGAAGGCGAAGGCCCCGCTGTTCGGCGGCCTGTTCGCGCAGCAGCTGCTGCTGTGCAGCTCATGGCCGGTGCCGGCGCAGCAGCTGCCGACGCCCAGCGGCCACAGCGCGCCGCCGATCCTCGTGCTGAGCACGGCCGACGACCCGATCACGCCGGAGGAGGGCACCCAGCGCACCGCCCGTCAGCTGGCCTCGGGCGTGCTGGTGAGTTGGGAGGGCGGCGGGCACGGCGCCCTGATTCAGTCGCCATGCGCCACCGCCGCCGTGCAGCACTTCCTGGTCGACGCTCAGGTTCCGACGGACGGCACCGCCTGCCCGCCGTGAGTGTCGCTCCCTAGCGGTGTCAGCTGCAACTGGAGCAGCAGCCGCAGCCAGGGCCCGTGCAGCTTCCACAACAGCTGCAGCCACCCAGCTCAGGCGTCTTGTCGTCCATGAGGACCTCCCCGGAAATCGAACGGACCAGCAGGTTGACGGTATTTCCGCGCACGGTGTCGGGGACACCGCTACGTGAGCGACCCGGGCCCTCACCCGAACGCGGTCCCGATCGATTCACGCATAGCCATAGGTGACCGAAAAAAGAGCGGGGACCCCCCGAAAGGAATCCCCACTCTGTGCTAATGCCGACGAATCAGCCGGCCAGCTCCTCGAGCGCCTTCTGCGCCGCCTCGAGCTCGGCGCGCAGCTGCTCGACCTTGGCCGTCTGCTGCTCGCGGGCCTGCTCCAGGATCGCCTCGATCGACTCGGCGACGTCCGGGTGCAGCGTCTTGGCGGCCTGGCCGACGACCGCCGGGGTGACCGGCAGCGCCCGCAGGGCCTTCTTCTTGGCCGCGACCACGTCCACGGTCCAGTCGCCGTCGACGCTGCCGCTGATGGTGATGACCACGTCGGCGACGCGGGTCTTCTTCGCGGTGCTGGCCGGGCGTGGCTTCTTGGCGGTGGTGGACTCCTCCTCCACGACGGCGGTGTCGCCCGCAGCGACCTCCTCAGGCGCTTCGGTGGTGGTGTTCTCGATCTCCGACATTCTCTGCTCCATGGAGGGACGGGATACCGCTGGTACCTCTGCTGGCGAACGCTTGCGTCCCGGCCGGACGAGCGTCAGCTCGCTCGGCGAGAAGGACAGCTCATCGTGCGAGCCGGCCGGACGGACCTGGATGTAGTCGCCCTCGACCGGATCGTTCAACGCGACGACCCGGGCCGACTTACCCGTCTCGACCCCGACCGCGTCGGCCGTGAACCAGACGGTGGGCTCACGGCCCCGGACGAGCTCGTCACGAAGATGCTCGACGTCCTCGTCGGACAGCGAGCCTGGTTGCGCCATCTTGATTCTCCTCGATGCGTGCAGGGCTGGGCACCGGGGTGGCACACACCGTGACGAGGGCTGTCCGGCATGCCGCCGCCCGGCAACCTAGCAGTAGGGGCTGGCGCCCCGTGCCGGCTCCGTCCGGAAGGCGACGCAGAGATTAGCACACCTGTTCGAAGCCCCGGCCCTGACCGCAGCTCCCCTGCCACATGTGGCGCACATTCGGCACCTGAAGCCACGTACGGTCCACATGTGGCGGGTGATCACGACTCGCGGAGGCGGTACTCCCAGCCGAACTGGTCGGTGTGGTGCAGGTCGTAGTGGTGCTCGATCTTGGGGCCGTCGTGCAGGTGCACGTGGGTGATGGTCTGGCGCGGCTCATCCATCGGCCTGCTCCAGATCTCCTCACGGCCGTCGAGCGGGCCGCCGACGAAGCGCGCCACATAGGGAATCGTCATGGCCGGCCCTCCTCCAGGCTGCTCGGGGTTTCCGCCCGCTCCATGATAAACGGCCGACACCCCGAAGCAGAGACCGATCACGTGTCCGTCTCAGTACATTTTCGCCGCAGGTCACCGGCCGGAACGGCGGCGTTCCCCACTGTCAAGAGTCGAGACGGACATGATACGCCTTCGGTGACACATATTGTCCACAATGGAATTGCATGGCGGTGATTCAGTCGTGTCGGGCCTTGCTCGGCTGCACCCGCTTCGGTTCTCCCGCCATCTTCGGATAATCGGGCGGATACGGCATCTCGCCCCGCTCGTCGCCCGCGTACCACTCCAGCAGCCGCTCGATCCCGTACGCCTGCTCGTCGATGCCCGCCAGCGCGTCCCCGTGCTCCGCCAGCCAGCCCGGCGCCGTCAGCACGTCGAAGTCGTTCGGGTCGACCGTCGGCAGCTTCTCCCAGGTCAGCGGCATCGACACCGTCGCCCTCGGCGTGCCCCGAACCGACCAGGCCGAGGCGATCGTCCGGTCCCGCGCCGCCTGGTTGTAGTCCAGGAACACCCGCTCGCCGCGCTCTTCCTTCCACCACGCCGTCGTCGCCCGGGCCGGGATCCTCCGCTCGACCTCCCTCCCCAGCGCGATCACCGCGTGCCGCACGTCGATGAAGTCCCACTCCGGCCGGATCCTCGCCAGCACATGGATCCCCCGGCCGCCCGACGTCTTCGGGAAGGACCGGATCCCCAGCTCCTCCAGGACCTCCCGCAGCGTCAGCGCCACCTCCACCGCATCCGCGAAGTCCGTGCCCGGCTGCGGATCCAGGTCGATCCTCAGCTCGTCCGGCCGGTCCACATCGCTGCGCCGCACCGGCCACGGGTGGAAGTCGAACGTCCCCAGGTTCGCCGCCCACGCCAGCACTGCCGGCTCCGTCGGGCACACCTCATCCGCCGTGCGCCCCGAGGGAAAGGTGATCCTCGCCGTCTGCACCCACTCCGGCGCCCCCTTCGGGATCCTCTTGGCGTAGAACGCCTCCCCCTCCACCCCGTCCACATACCGCTTCAGCGTCGTCGGCCGCTCCCCCACCGCCCGCAGCAGCGGCTCCGCCACCGCCACGTAGTACTCCACCACCTGCCGCTTGGTGATCCCCCGTTCCGGGAAGTACACCTTGCCCGGGCTGGACACCCGAACCGTCCGCTCCCCCACCCGCAACTCGATCGCCTCAGCCACGCCAGCACCCTATGCCGGCCACCGCGCGCCCACGACTTCTTCTCGCCCCGAGCTACCGGCTGGTCGCCAGCAACCGAGCGACCAACCGGGGCTTTCACCCCCCACGCTTCCCGTCCAACCTCACCAGCAACGCCTCCAGCACCAGCTCGAAGCTGTCCTCGTCCACCTCTTCCGCGTGCTCCCGCAGCAGATGCGCCTGGTTCAGGTGCGGATACCGCTCCACATACACCTGCGCGTCGTCCGAGAACCCCGCCGCGAACGAGCTGGTCGCCGCCCCGATGACGATGTACTTCACCGCGGCCCCGATCATCGTGGCCTCGCGCGGGGGCCAGCCGGCACCGACCAGGCCGCCGTGCACGGCATCGGCCATCCGCAGCGAGGCGTCACGCCGCGCCGGGCCGCGGGCGACGAACGGGACCATGTTGGGGTGCTCGGCCAGCACGGCCCGGTAGCTCCGGGCCCAGCGGACGAGACCGGCCCGCCAGCCGCCGTCGAAGCCGCCGACGTCGACCCGGCCGATGATGTCGTTGGCGATGTCGTGGAGCAGGTCGTCCTTGGTGGCCACGTGGCTGTACAGGGACGCGGCCTGGACGCCGAGCTCGGCGGCGAGCTTGCGCATGGACAGCGCTTCCAGGCCGTCACGGTCGACGAGGGACAACGCCGTGGCACGGATGCGGGCGGGACTGAGGATCGGGGTGTGCGGTCTTGGCATGGCCACCTCCTGCGCGTACATTAAAACTAACAGTGTTCGGTTTAGTCGGGAAGGGACTCGCGGTGGACTTCTCACTCAGCGACGAGCAGCGGGAGATCAGGGACTGGGTGCGCACCTTCGTGCGCAAGGAGGTCATGCCGCTGGAGCCCGAGGTGCTGCGGCGGGAGCGCGCCGGCGAGCGCGGCTTCACCGCCGAGGAGTCCCATGCCCTGCAGCAGAAGGCCAAAGAGGCCGGCTTCTGGGGCGTGCTCACCCCGCAGGAGTACGGCGGCATGGGCATGGACGCCGTCACCGCCGCCCTGATCGAGGCCGAGCTCGGCCGCTCCTTCGTGCCGTTCTACCTGGGCGGCAAGGCGGACAACATTCTGTTCCACGCCAACGAGGAGCAGCGCGAGCGCTACCTGGTCCCGACCATCGCCGGCGACCGCAGGTCGTGCTTCGCGATCACCGAGCCGGGCGCCGGCTCGGACGCCCGCAACATCCGCACCTCGGCCCGCAAGGAGGGCTCGGAGTGGGTGATCAACGGCGAGAAGACGTTCATCACCGGCGGCAACGAGGCCGACTTCACGATGGTCTTCGCCGTGACGGACAAGGAGAAGGGCGCTGACGGCGGCGTCACCTGCTTCCTCGCCGACCGTGACATGGGCTGGAAGTCCGAGTACATCGACACCATGGGCGAGTGGGGCCCGGCGTCGCTGATCTTCGAGGACGTGCGCGTGCCCGAGGAGAACATCCTCGGCGAGGTCGGCCAGGGCTTCCGGCTGGCCATGCAGTGGATCGGCCAGGGCCGCTACCTGCTGCCGGCGCGGGCCATCGGCGCCACCGAGCGGCTGGTCGAGATGGCCATCGAGCAGAGCAAGACCCGCGTCACCTTCGGCCAGCCCATCTCTGAGCGGCAGGCCATCCAGTGGATGATCACCGACTCCGCCGTGGAGATCGAGGCGTTGCGCTGGTTGGTGCTGCACGCCGCGTGGCAGGTCGACCAGGGCGTCGACTCCCGGCAGGCGCAGTCCATGGCCAAGCTGTACGGCGGCGTGAAGGCCAACGAGATCGTCGACCGGGTGTTGCAGATCCACGGCGGCATGGGCTACACGCGGGAGCTGCCGGTCGAGCGGTGGTACCGGGAGCTGCGGCTGCTGCGCATCTACGAGGGCACCGACGAGATCCAGCGCCGCACCATTGCCCGCAACCTGCTCAAGGGGCACGCCAAGGTCGGCGGCTACCTCGGGTGATCGACTTCGGCATCCTGGGCGTCGTCGAGGGTCCTTGGCGCAAGTCGTGGACCTCCGACGACGCCCTGCGCTACGCCGTCGGCGTCGGCGCCTCCGAACTCCCCTTCACAACCGAGAACTCCTCGGGTGTCACCCAGCAGGCCTTGCCCACCATGGCATTGGCTCTGACCCATTTCACCGAGCCCGCCCAGGTTTTCGGCGACGTCGACAACACCCGGGTCCTGCACGCCGAGCAGTCCTTGGCGCTGCACCGGCCGTTCCCGGTCGCCGGCTCCATCGAGGTCCGCCGCCAGGTCACCGACATCTTCGACAAGGGCTCCGGCGCCCTCATCGTCAGCCGCGTCGACGCCGTCGACGACGCCGGGCCGCTGTTCTCCGCCGTGTCCTCGGCTTTCCTCCTCGGCGAGGGCGGCTTCGGCGGCCCCCGCGGCACCTCTTCCCGCGCCGCCGTGCCCTCTCACGCCCCCGACCGTCGCCTGGAGTTCGCCACCGCCCCCAACCAGGCCCTCATCTACCGCCTGTCCGGCGACCGCAACCCCTTGCACAGCGACCCCGTCTACGCCGCCCGCGGCGGCCTCAAGCGGCCCATCCTGCACGGCTTGTGCACCTACGGCATCACCTGCCGCCTGCTCATCGGCGCCTTCGCCGACGGCGACGCCCACCGCGTCACCGGCATCACCGGCCGCTTCACCGCCCCCGTCGTTCCCGGCGACGTCCTGCTGGTCGACGCATGGCTGGACGGTGACGGCATCGCCTTCCGCACCAGCACCTCCGCCGGCCTCGTGGTCATCGACGGCGGCCGTCTCACGCTCACCCGGTGAGGTTCGTCTCGTATCTGCGCGCCACCTCGCCGTTCCCCTTCTGAGGGCGGCCTACTCGGGTGATTTCGGACCCGAGCCCGTATGCGGACCACTACCATCGAACCGCGCTGCGTCACGGCCAAGGGGAACGGATCGGCGGTGGGCAGCGTCGGAGTCAGGGTGGCCGGCGAGTCGTCGCCACCGTCAACTCCGCAGGGTGCCGCGGGCACGAGGGGAAGAGGGCACGAGACGCCATGGGCGACCAGGCAACCGGGCAGGCGCAGACGCCGCCGAACGTGGTGAAGGGCTTCACCCGCAGCGAGGCGATCCAGGACCTCGCCCAGCACATCTTCGGCGGCCTGCCGCCGACGGGCGGCAAGTTCACCATGGACCCAGACGAACTCAACGACGCCATCAAGCAGTGGAACGACCTGCTCATGGAGCTGACGGAAGACGCCGCTGCTGGCCGAAAAATGGTGGGCCTCACCGCCGCCGGGAGCCCGCTCGACCAGGCCGGCCAGGCCTTCGTCGATGCGGCGAACGCGTCCGGCACGGCCTACCTGAAAGCCAACAAGGCGCAGCAGGCCTTCGTCACCGAATACATCACCAAGTTGACGGCCGTACGAGACGGTCATGTGGAAGCCGACCAGACCGGCGCTGACCACCTCAAGAAGGCGTGAGGAATTGCCAGTGCGTCACCACAGCTTGAAGATCGGCCTCGTCGCCGTGGCACTCGCGGCGGTCACCGCCGGATGCTCGACGCCGCCGGTCGTCGGCACCCCGGGACCGCAGTCCAACGGTGTGGCCGCCGATGGAAAGTTGCCGTCCGGCGCCCCGCACGTGGCAAATCCGCTGGACACGACGCGAGGGCAGTCGGCGCCATGCAACGTGTTGACCCAGGCACAGATCTCGTCGCTCGGTATTGTCGCGACCGGAAAACCGACCACCGATCCAACCGGCCCGGGCTGCAATTGGTCGGACACTTCGACGATCCCGTTGCTCATGACCATCGGCACCGGTTTCATCACGGCAAGCAAGGGCGGCCTGAGCTCGCTGTACGTTCAGGCGGAATCACTCAAAAAGGCCGGCGGCTACTTCGCGCCGGTCGATCCGATCCAGGGGTTTCCGGCCGTTCTGTACGGCCAGCTCGATGACCGGAAAGACAAAACGAACCCCGGATGCGGCCTCGCGGTTGGTGTCAGCGACACGCTTCAGTTCACCGTCAGCGTCGACACGACCACCGCACACCAGCAGTTCGATCCCTGTGCGATTGCCAAGAAGGTCGCCGACATGGTGATGACCAATCTGAAGGCAGGTTCGTGATGGGCAGGCTTGGACCGGGGGACATCCACCATGCCCTGACTCAGGGGCCGGGCACTGGCAGCCTTCAGGACGCGCGGGCGGCGTCGACCTCGCTGGCGCAGACGCATGAGCAGCGGGAGAGCCAGGCCATGGCGCTGGTGATGAAGATGGGGTCGGCCTGGACGGGGGATGCGTCGGAGGCGGCGCAGGCGGGGGCGGCGCCGTTGCTGAGGGCGTTTCGGGACGGGCAGCGGGCGCTAAGCACGCATCAGGATCTGATGGGGCGGCAGACGGAGTCGTTCGGGGTGGCGAAGACGAGCGTGCACGACGTGCCGAACGAGCCGCCGTCGGCGTCGTTCGGGGACATGCTCAGCGATGCCAGCGGCGTCAGCATGTTCACCGGGGGCGGCTACCTGAACAAGGTGCAGGACTGGTCGGAGAAGGCCAACGCGAACGTGGCGGCGTACAACGGGTACGCGAACGCCAGCTCGTACAACAGGACCAATCTGCCGAACGAGTACGGAGATCCAAGCGGATCGGGGTCGGACATCGCGCTGGCGCCGACGCAGCCGGGGCCGGGCGGCCACGGGCCGGACGGCTCGGGCGGGATCGACGGGCCGGGTGGCCAAGGCGGCGCGAACCACCTGGTCACCCACTACGGACCCGGCCCGTCGTCCGCGTGGACTCCGCCCGGCGACGGCACACCGGGACCGGGAACCGGCGGCATCCCGGTCCAAGGCACAGGGCCAGGCCAAGGTGCGCCGGGCTCGGGGACGGGATCGACGACTACGCAGGGCTGGCCCGGCGGCCCGTCCTCGCCCGGCGCAGGACCCGGCACGGGACCCGGCGGCGGCTGGCCCACGCCGCCCGGCGGCGGTGGCGGCCAAGGCTGGGGCTCCGGCGGCGAAGGCAGCTTCCCCGGTGGCACGCCGTTCGGCGCACCCGGCGGCGGGTTCGGAAGCGGCGCAGGCGGCACGGCCGGCGGAGGCAGCGCGGGCGGAGCCAAGGGCTTCCGAACCGGCGGCATGCCCGGCGTGAACGCGGCGGAAGGCCAAACGGGCCCTGGTGCCCGGGCCGGCGCGGGTGCCCCGGGCGCGAACGCCGCGATTGCCACGGGAAGGCCGGGCGCGCCGGGAGCCCCGGGCAACGGCGGCATGGCCGCCGGGGCCGGACGCGGTGGGAAGAAGGAAGAGGACCAGGAGCACAAGTCG
>NZ_KK037166.1:8029060-8032887 GCF_000568255.1 Kutzneria sp. 744 | reverse complement strand
TCGGCCTGGACTGACGACAGAAACGATCCGACTTCGGTTCGGCCAGTGTTGAGACAGGGACGAGCCGACCGGGGGTCGGCGAGTGCTGAGAACAGGGATCGAACCGACTGGGGGTCGGCGGGGTGCTGAGAGAGCGCGTCGAGTTGTCCATGGACGCGGTGCGGGCGTTCTGGCGCTGGGAAGGCCACGACCGCATGCCGTCCGTCCTGGTGTCCACTGTGGAGTGGATGGACGACGACACCCGCCGCGAGGCGGACCGGCAGGTGCTGGCCGAGCTGGCCGGGCGGGGACTGCTGGCCGGCGGCGGGGTGCCGGCGCAGATGCGGGCGACCTTCCACGTGCTGGCCCGGCCCGACGTCGAGGTGTTCGGCTGGATCAGCACCCCGCAGCGCACGCTGGGAGTGCTGGCCGCGGCCGGCGGCGGGGAAGCGGCGCTGGTGGTCCGCGAGGGCGACGCGGCCTGGCTGTCGCCGGTGAAGCCCGACGACGTGGCCGAGGCGGTGGTCGCGCAGCTGCCGGCCCGGCCGCCGGCACAGGGGAGATCGATCAACGTGTGCGAGGCGGACTTCGCGCGCCCCCAAGGCGAAGAGGCCTGGAACGGCTTCCGCCCCACGACCGAGCCGCACGACGTGCGGGCCCTGAAGGCGCTGCTCGGCGAACCGGTGCTGAGCATCAGCCAGCTGTGGGTGGCCGCACGCGGCGCGGACGGACGGCTCCACCAGGCCGAAAACCCGGTCACCGTGCGGGATACCGCCGAAGGCCGCTGGCTCACGCAGACCACGGCGTCGGCCGCCGGACGCTGGGTGAGCGCGGCCCCGGCCGGCCCGCAGCTGGTGACCAGCAAGCTGCACGAGAAGCTGCGCAGGCTGGGCTAACGCCGCCACCACCGGCGGCGCGGCGGCGTGAGATGTCCCTGCGCCACCAACCACTCCCCGAACCGGTCGGCGTCCTGACGCGCCCGCACGTCGGTGGTCTTCGGGTGATCTGAGGCATACTCGGCGAACAACGGGCCGAAGCGCTCGCCGAGATCGTCGGCCAGATCGGGCCGCAGGTGCCAAGTGACGCGACGACGCTTGGACAACAGGGCTTCAGACTGAGCCCTCAACTGCGCGCCATCAAACCCGGGAGGCGTTGGCGCGCCGGCCAGCAAGGAGCGCAGCAGCTCGGCCTGCTGAGCGGCCAGCCGGTCGCGGCTCACGCCAGGACGGCGCGGATGGCCGCGAGCTCGGCGGCGAGCTCCTCATCGGGCGGATAGTCGTCGTCGCGTTCGAGCAGCACGCCGGGCGGATCGACCCGGGCACACAGGTTGCCGAGCAGATCCAGCACGGCGTCGGGCATCGCGTGGGCATGCGTGTCGTGGTAGAGCCCCTCGCGCTCCACACCACCGGCGACATGCACGTAAGCCAAGCGCTCCAAGGGAAGCGTGGCGAGGAACTCGGCGGGATCGGTGCCGATGTTGCGGGCGTTGGCATACAGGTTGGCCACGTCGACCAGCAGCCGGCAGTCGGTGCGCTCGACGAGCTCGGCCAGGAACTGGCCCTCGGTCATCTCGGCGTCGGGCCAGTCGATGAGCGCGGCGACGTTCTCCAGCGCCAGCGGCACGGGCAACACCCGCTGGGCCTCAAGAACGTTGGCCACCAACACATCCATGGCCTCACGGGTGCGAGGCAACGGCATCAGGTGACCGGCGTCGAGACCACCGGCCCGAACGAAGCACACGTGGTCGCTGACCATCGGCGCCGCCAACGCCTCGGCCACGGCGGCCAGATGCTCGACGCGGGCCATCTCCATGGGCTCGGCCCCGCCCAGCGACAGGGAAACGGCGTGCGGAAGGACCGGCACGCCGCGTTCCCGGAGCAGCAGCAACGACTCGGGCAGCTCGCCATGACCGAGGTTCTCGGCGACAACCTCGACGAAGTCGACCCCATGGTCGACACCGTGCAGCCGCTCGACCGTCAGGTCGATCTCCGGCCGCCACCCGATGCCGACCCCGAGCCGGGGAAAGGAGTTCTTCCCGTCATCCGCCGCAGCCACCGCCGCCGCCTCCTCCACCGCCTCCGCAGCCACCGCCCCCACCACCGCATCCTCCCCCACCACCGCCGCCGCAGCTGCTGCCGCCTCCGCCCCAGAAGAAGCCGCCGCCGGAGGCCGCCCCCACGGCCGCGGCCGTGCGCCGCCGGGCCGGCGGCTCGATCGACTTCTGCAGGGCGGCGGCGACCCGGGCGTCCGGGTACTTCCCGACGCCGCCGAGGGCCACCGCCGTCGCGGCGTCGTGCAGGCCGGCACGCCGCAGCTCCCGCAGGGCCCGGTCGCCGGCGACGGTGCGCAGGTGCCGCTTGCGCTGGAAGTTCAGCACGACGAACAGCAGCACGATCGTCCCGGCCAGCGCCGCGGTCAGGAAGCCGATCGGTCGGCCGAGGGCGAAGCCGTTGCACCAGCGGATGAAACCGACGACGAACGCGGCCAGCAGCGGCACGATCGAGGCGTAGCGGAAGCGCGAGGCGACGTGTTCCGGCACGAGCAGCCCGAGGTCGGCCAGGTCGTGGCCGACGTTCCACAGCGCGGACCGCTTGCGCAGGTGACGGGTGATGTCCGGCAGCAGATGGCTGGACGCGGCACGGGTCAGGAACTGCGCGGCGAGCGGGCTGGACGGCACGGTCGATCCGGTGAGCCGGACCCGGCCGGTGCTCTGGGCCCGCAGCGCGCCGGCCGCCAGCAGGTCCGCGGCGACGGCCTGGACGGCGCGGTCGGGCCCGGCGGCGAGAAAACCGGTCATTTCGGCGCTGGGCCGGAAGACCTGGCCGCCGCGGCCGAAGAATTTCGGCAGGAATCTGATCACGACGGCCAGCACGAGAGCGCAGCCGACACCGATGAAATACCATTCGAGGAACTGTTCTCCGGACAGTCCCCACGGTTCCGAACCCATTTCCCCACCCCCGTCCGGTCGCACCCGACCTTCCCCTGGACGCAACGCGTCTCGTCAGGGGAAATACGCTGAACACCGAGGTCACCGGGCGCCGCGGCCGACCCCCAGCCAGTCGCGGCGCCCGGTGACACCCCCGGTCCCGCCGGCCCCTCCCCAGGTGCCGGCGGCGTTGATGTCGTTGCCCCTTCGCCGTTTTTCGGCTCCGGGTAGCGCATATCGTGGGCGCGCGGAAAAGCGCGGGCAAGGCCTCTTGAGGAAGCCTTAGGGTGGCGCGGTCAGGCTTCGTCCGTCTGGGGGACGAGCCGCAGGGAAATGCTGTTGATGCAATAGCGCTGGTCCGTCGGCGTGGGGTAGCCCTCGCCCTCGAACACGTGCCCGAGGTGGCTGTGGCAGGCCGCGCACAGCACCTCGACGCGGACCATGCCCAGGTCCCGGTCCTCGCGCAGGATCACGCTGTCGCCGGCCAGCGGCGAGAAGAACGAGGGCCAGCCGCAGTGCGAGTCGAACTTGGTGTCGCTGCGGAACAGCTCGGCGCCGCAGGCCCGGCACTCGTAGACGCCGGTGGTCTTGGTGTCGGTGTACTCGCCGACGAAGGGCCGCTCGGTGCCGGCCTGGCGCAGCACGGCGAACTCCTGCGGGCTGAGCTGGGCCCGCCACTCCTGCTCCGACTTGACGACCTTGGGGGTGGTGCCGACAACGGGTTCCATGCTGGAAAGTTTATGGATCCGCGCGAGCGTTTGCTCAGGCCACAGCCATTACGAAAGCGGGACGTACCTCACCGACGCGCTGCCCGTGCCCCAGCACCGGGACGTCGGCGACGGCCTCCACCGCTCGGACGTCCACGCCGAGCCGGCGCAGCGCCGCGACCAGCACCACGGGGCGGGCCCGGTTGGAGCCGTCG
>NZ_KK037166.1:7990444-8028960 GCF_000568255.1 Kutzneria sp. 744 | reverse complement strand
TGGTGGATTCACACCGGGCCCCGCAGCCGTCGACGCCGATCGCGCCGACGGTCTCGCCGGCCAGGTCCTCCAGGGCGGCGCGGGCGGCCAACTGGAGGGGGTGGTCGGCATCCAGGTAGTTCTCGGTCGGCCAGCCGTTGGCCACACAGGTCGCGAGCATGGCGGCGTGCTTGCCGGAGCAGTTCATGTAGATCGGGGCGGCGTGCCCGCCGGCGGCGAGGTGGTCAGCCTTGGCCTGCTCGCCCAGGGGTAGGTCGGCGGTGCACTGGAGCGCGTCTTCGGTGAGGCCGGCGCCGGCGAGGATGCGGCGCACGCCGTCGATGTGGAAGGGCTCGCCGGAGTGGCTGGCGCAGGCCAGCGCCAACAGCTCGCCGTCGAGGTCCAGGCCGCTGCGCACCATGGCCAGCGCCTGGAAGGGCTTGTTGGACGAGCGCGGGTACGACAGCTCCGCCGGCTGGCCCACGCCGAACACCACGCGGCCGTCGCCGTCCACCGCGACCACCGACCCGTGGTGCACCGATTCGAGGAAGTCGCCTCGCCACACCTCTGCGACAAGCTCGTGCATACCGGCCTCCTCGACTCGACGGGCGATTCTGCCAACTGTCGACAGTTAACAACTTGCTCGCGGACGTTGTAAAGGCGGATGTTCGTCACATGAGCGTCGACCTGGTGCACACCGGCTTGGCCGGGCAGACCGTGGCCGTGCTGCGGGAGCTGGTGCTCACCGGCGAGATCGCCGCCGGCGAGCGGGTCAACGAGGTCGGTCTGGCCCAGCGGCTCGGCATCAGCCGCGGGCCGCTGCGCGAGGCCATCCGGCACCTGGCCAGCGAGGGCCTGCTGGTCCTCACCCCCAACCGCGGCGCGCACGTCCCCGTCGCCGACAACACCGGCGTGCATGCCCTGTTCGAGCTCCGCTCCGCCCTCGAATGCGCCGCCGCCCGCCTGGCCGCCGCCCGCCGCACCGATGCCGACCTGACCCGGATGCGCGAGGTCAGCGCCGCCTCACGGGCGGCGTTCACCACCGGTGAGTTTCCCTACCGGCTCGACCTGGCCTTCCATGGCGCCCTGTTGGAGGCCGCCCGCAGCCCCCTGGTCGCCGAGCAGGTCCGGCTGGCCCAGCAGCGCGTCGTGCTGCTCCGCGCGGCCAAGGAGCTCACCTTCTCGCACGAGCAGGCGTCCATCGACGAGCACGACGTCCTGATCGAGGCCATCGGCGACCAGGACGCCGACCGCGCGGCCGCGGTCATGGCCACACACCTCGACCGCGTCCGCGACCAGCTGCTGACGACCGGCTGAGCCCGATTCAGACGTCCGGGGTGATCCGCATGGCCACGGACGGCTTGGGATCGGTGCCGTCGACGAAGGTCTCGCCGCAGCGCAGCCACGCGTCGGCGCCGTCGAGGAGCTGGGCGGTGGCGGCGGCGGCTTCGGCGGACCACGCCTCGTGGTGGCCGGGGCCGACGGCCTCGCCGGAGGCGAGCCAGGCGTGGTACTCGGCGGTGTAGGCCTCGCGCATGCTGATGTGGCCGTCGTCGGGGGCCACGAGGTTGCGCTGGAGCATGCGCATGGCGATCAGGTACCGCTCGACCCAGTGCTTCTGGAAGTCGAAGTCGATCAGCGACCGGCCGGCGGCGGCGCCCTTGGCATCGATGGACGAGATGGTCTGTGGCGGCATCGTGAGGTTGAAGCCGCCCTCTCCGTCGGCGAGCCGGATGGCCCGCACGCGGTCGCTGAAGCCGGGCAGCCGGGCCTGCAAGGTGTCGTGCCAGTTCAGGCCGGCGCTCAGGATGCCGCCGAGATAGCTGAGCAGGCTGGGCCGCTCCTCGACGCGCTCGGGGTCGACCGGCGGCTGCTCGCCCTGGGCCGACGGCACCTTGGGCCCGAAGTAGAGGCCGAAGGTGGGCCGGGTCGGCAGCCACGCGTCGAAGAACTGGATGGGGAAGTTGCTGGAGATGCCGCCGTCGGCGAACCAGTGCCGGGACACGGTCTTCCCGTCGACCGTCCACAGTGGAACGGCGGAGAGCAGCACCGGGAACGTGAGGCTCATCCGGGTGGCGACCAGCACGGGCAGGTCGTCGGTCGGCAGTGCGCGGAGCTCGCCGGCGCCGGGATAGACCACGGGGCTGATGCGGTCCAGGTGGTCGAGCACCTCGGTCGGGAACAGCTTGCGCCATTCGTCCAGGCTGAACAGGTAGTTGACGTCCGAGTACGACTCGTTGGGCAGCCGCACCGGCCGCCCGCCGGTGACGTCGGTGGTCATCAGCCGCAGGTTGACGCCCTTGGCATTGAGGTCGCCGAAGGTCAGCGGATCGGCGAGGTCCTTGCCGGCGACGATCTGGATCTGCTGGTACAGCCAGTCGGCCAGCGCGTCCGGATCACGCGGCCGCTGCTTGTGTCCGATGCACATGCCGTAGTAGTTCTTCGGCAGGTCCCGCACCAGCCGCACCACCGACCACGCGAGTGCCAGGGTGAGTCCGAGCCCGCCGGTGATCAGGATGCCGACCACGAACACGGCCCAGCCGCTCCAGCCGATGCCGCCGAGCGTGCCGCCGGCGCTGGCCACGAGCAGCCAGCCGAGTCCGAAGGCGACCGCGGCCGACAACAGCAACGGCAGGAACAGCCAGCGCAGTAACCCCCACAGATACGTGATGGCCTTGGCGCCGGTGGTCCGCTTCGCCTGCGCCGCAAGCAGAATCCGGAACAGCGGCTTGGCCTGCTTGGTCGGCCGGAACTGCCGGACGATGAGCCCGGGCTCCTGGAGTTGCCGGCGTAAGACCTGCAGGCGCTCGAATCCGCCGCTGTCACGGGCGTACTCGGCGGCGGCGGTCACCGCGGCCGCCATCGCGCCGGCGGACGCGCCGCCGATCGAGCGGAACCGGAATGTCTTGTACAGCTCCAGAACCGCCGCCGGATAGGCAACGCCGCTGGTGATCCCGCCCTGCATCACCAGGTCGCACTCGGTGGGGCGAGCCGGGAACCCCCCAGGATTGGTCATGACCGACACCTCGCTAAGCCGTTCGCACCAAGGCTAGTGATCTTGTGCGTCGGACAGAAGAGGGGTCCCGTGTTGGGCTGGATACCGGTGGATGTCGGTATCCAGCCCAATTCGTTACGGCAGGTTGGCCACCAGCTCGGCCGCCGGCACCCGCGTTCCGGTGTAGAACGGGATCTCCACCCGGACGTGCCGGCGGGCCTCGGTCTCGCGCAGGTGGCGCATCAGGTCGACGATTCGGTGCAGCTCATCGGCCTCGAAGGCCAGGATCCACTCGTAGTCGCCGAGCGCGAACGAGGCGACGGTGTTGGCCCGGACGTCCGGGTAGTCCCGGGCCTCCTTGCCGTGGTCGGCCAGCATCTTGCGGCGCTCGTCGTCGGGCAGCAGGTACCACTCGTAGGACCGCACGAAGGGGTACACGCAGAGGTAGTTCTTGGGCTCCTCGCCGGCCAGGAAGGCCGGGACGTGGCTCTTGTTGAACTCGGCCGGCCGGTGCAGCGCGACCTGGCTCCACACGGGCGTCGACGCCCGGCCGACGGCGGTGCTGCGGCGGAAGTTCGCGTACGCCGCCTGCACCTGCTCGATCTCCTCGGAATGCCACCAGACCATGTAGTCGGCGTCGGCCCGCAGGCCGGACACGTCGTACACGCCGCGCACCACGACGCCCTTGCTCTCCAGGGAGTCGAAGTACTCCTGGGCCTCGGCCGCCGCCGGCCCGCGGTCCTCGCCGAGGCGTCCGGGCTCGGCGCGGAACACCGACCACATGGTGTAGCGGATGGTGTCGTTCAACTCGTTGTAGTTCAAGCGGGCCATGAGCCCATCGTCCCACCGGTCCCACGGTGTCGCCCCAAGAGGTGGGCAGCCACACGTGCCGCGGCTTCCTGAGAGGTCGCGATGCACGCCGGCACACCGACGCCGTGCAGGCTGGCGCCGGCCACGGCCAGCCCGGGCAGCTCGGCCACGGCGGTCTCGATGGCGGTCACCCGACTGAGGTGCCCGACGCCGTACTGCGGCAGCCCGCCGCCCCAACGCGTGACGGCGGTGTCGGTCGGCGCGGCGGTGATGCCGGTGAGCTCGGCCAGGTCGGCCAGCACGTTGCGGACCAGCTCGTCGTCGTCGACCTGGAGCGCGGCGGTCTCGCCGGCCTTGCCCACGGAACCCCGGATGACCAGCGTGTCCTCGCCGTCCAGGTGGGCCCACTTGCGGCTGGAGAAGGTGAACGCCTTGGCGGTGAACTTCGTGCCGTCGTGCCAGCGGTCGTCGCCGGCGATGAGCACGCCGGAGTTCCACGGCAGCGCCACGTCGGCCGGCAGCACGAGCGAGATGACGGCCATCGACGCCAGCTCGATGCCGCCGAAAGCGGCGGCCGCGACCGGCGCGACGTCGGCCAGCAGCTTGGCCGCGGCCGGGGCCGGCACGGCCAGCACGATGCCGTCGACGTCCAGGGAGTGCTCGCCGAACTCGACGGTCCAGCCGGTCTCCCGCCGCCGCAGCCGACGGACCGGGTGGCCGAACTCGATGGTGGCGTCGGAGAGCTTGGCCAGCCGGTCGGTCAGCGAGCCGAGGCCGTCCTTGAGCGTGCCGAACACCGCCGGCCGCTTGGCACCCTGCTGCGGCGGAGCCGGCACCAGCGCAGACGCCGCGGCGACCAGCGAGCCGGCACCACGGTCCAACGCCCCCGCTAACGGCGCCATCGTCGCGCGCAGGCTCAGGCCGTCGGCGTGACCGGCGTAGACGCCGCCGAGCAGCGGATCGACCAGCCGGTTGGTCACCTCGGGCCCGAACCGCTCCCGCAGCAGCTTGCCGACGGAGACGTCCTCGCCGTCCAGGTGGATCGGTGGCAGGGCCGGCTCGTGGGCCACCCGCGCCACCGCCGCGTCGGACAGCACACCGCGCACGGCGTCGGCCGAGGCCGGCACGCCCTGGAAGGTGTGCCCGGGCAGCGGGTTGATCCGCCCGCCGGCCCGGACGGTGGCCCGGGCGTCGGTCGGATGCACCAGGTCGTCGGCCATGCCGATCTCGGTGATCAGCTCGATGGCCTCGGCACGACGGGCCAGGAAGGCCTCCGCGCCGACGTCGTAGGAGCGGCCGCCCAACTCGACCGTGCGCAGCTTGCCGCCGACCCGGTCCGTCTGCTCGATGACGGTGATCGTGGCCAGCGGTCCGAGCAGCTTGCGCAGCCGGAAGGCGGCCGCGAGGCCGGACACGCCGCCACCGACGACGGCGACATGGGGCTCGGTCATGACAGTGAATGCACCAGCTCTGTCACTCGGGTGACGACCGCGGGATCGGTCTCCGGCAGCACGCCGTGACCGAGGTTGAAGATGTGCCCGGCGGCCGCCTTGCCCTCGGCGAGGATCCGGCGGACCTCCTTCTCCAGCACGTTCCACTCGGCGAACAGCAGCGCCGGGTCGAGATTGCCCTGCACGACCGGCGCGGGCCCGTCGGGACGGGCCGCGGTCAGCCGCCGCACCGCCTCGTCCAGCGGAATCCGCCAGTCCACGCCCACGACGTCGGTCCCGGCGTCGCGCATGGCCACCAGCAGCTCGCCCGTGCCGACGCCGAAGTGGATCCGCGGCAAGCCCGCGCCGTCGAGACTGTCGAACACCCGGGTCGAGTGCGGCAGCACGAACTCGCGGTAGTCGCGCTCGGACAGCGCGCCGGCCCACGAGTCGAACAGCTGCACAGCGTCGACCCCGGCCTCGACCTGCACCCGGAGGAACTCCGCGGCGATGCCGGCCAGCTTGGCCAGCAGCGCGTGCCACACGTCCGGGGAGCTGTGCATGAGCGCCTTGGTGCGCTCGTGGTTCTTGCTGGGACCGCCCTCGACCAGGTACGACGCCAGCGTGAACGGCGCGCCGGCGAAGCCGATCAGCGGCGTGTCGCCCAGCGCGGCGGTCAGCAGCCGGATCGTCTCCGCGACCGGCGCGACCTGCTCGGCGTCCAGATCGGGCAGCGCGTCCACGTCGGCCTTGGTGCGCACCGGATTGGCCACCACCGGGCCCGTGCCGGGCACGATGTCCACGCCGATGCCGGCCGCGTAGAGCGGGACGACGATGTCGCTGTACAGGATGGCCGCGTCCACGCCGTGCCGGCGGACCGGCTGCAGCGTGATCTCGGCGGCCAGGTCGGGTGTGAGACAGGACTCCAGCATCGCGGTGCCCTCGCGCGCCTTCTTGTACTCGGGCAGCGAGCGGCCGGCCTGTCGCATGAACCAGACCGGGGTCCGGGAGGGCTCGCCGCCCCGGGCCGCGACCAGCAGGGGAGCGTCTGAGAGGTCGCGGCGCGCCGAGACCGGAGCAGTGTTCGTCATGGCCGTTCCATGGTGCCACGCGGCCGGAATCGTTTGTCACGGAGTCGTCTCGGGCAAACGGAATCCGTCGTGTCGTGCGGGACTTCGGCGCGGATGAGCCCGTAAGGTCACCTGATGTGACCGGGATGTCGGAGGAGCCAGCGCTGTTCCGGCAGGCAGTGGAAGCGCTCAGGTCGGTGCGTCCTCGTCCGGAGGTCGAGCTGACGGAGGTCCGTGCGCCGCAGCGATTGGCGCCGTGGTCGTTCGCCTACAGCGCGGAAGCCGACGGGCCTGCCGACGTGTTGGCGACGGGGCGTTTGGTGCTGCTGCACGACCCGGAGGGCGAGGAGGCGTGGGGCGGGGTGCTCCGCGTGGTCGCCTTCGTCCGGGCCGAGCTGGACGCCGAGCTGGCGGTGGATCCGCTGCTGCCGGCGGTCGCGTGGTCGTGGCTGACCGACGCGTTGGAGGGCTCCTCGGCCAAGTGGACCGCGCTCGGCGGCACCGTCACCCAGAACTCCTCGGCCCGCTTCGGCGACATCTCGGGCCCGGCCCGCACCGACGACCTGGAGCTGCGGGCGTCGTGGACGGCGCTGGACTCGGAGCTGACCACCCATGGCGAGGCCTTCTGCGAGCTGCTGTCCAGCACCGTGGGCCTGCCCCCGGTCGGGGTCACCCTGTTCAGTCAGCGCCAGAACAGCCTGTAGTTGCGCCTTTCGCGTGCACGTGCAGCGGGCACGAACCCCGAAGGACCCGTGCCCACCCGTTCCTGCCCTCAGGTGATCACACGATCGGGTGAAGTTTGCGGGCGACCTGCTCGGCCTCCCGCAGCACGCGGAGCGTGTTCGCGCCGGCGAGCTTCGTGCAGTCCGCCTCGCTCCAGCCCCGCTCCAGCAGCTCGGTGAACAGCCGCGGATAACAGGAGACGTCCTCTAGGCCGACGGGCAGCTGGGCGACGCCGTCGTAGTCGCCGCCGAGTCCGATGTGGTCGATGCCGGCGACCTCGCGGGCGTGCTCAAGGTGCCTGACCACGTCGTTCACGGTGACCTCGGGCTTCGGGCCGCCGCCGGTCCAGGTCTGCGAGAAGGTGTGCCGCTGCTCAAGGTCGCGGTGGTCGGCGCCCGCCGCGGTCATGGCCTCCCGCAGCCGCGCGTCCCACTCGGCGTAGGCCTGCGACACGAAGCTCGGGACGAATGTGACCATGCACACACCGCCCTGGGCGGCCAGCTCGACCAGCACGTCGTCGGGGACGTTGCGGGGATGGTCGGCGACCGCGCGGCAGGAGGAGTGGCTGAAGATGGCCGGCGCCTCGCTCACCGCGAGCGCGTCGCGCATCGTGGCCGGCGCGACGTGCGAGAGATCGACGAGCATGCCGAGGCGGTTCATCTCACAAACCACATCACGGCCGAAATCGGTAAGGCCGTTGTGCACTGGCTCATCGGTCGCCGAGTCGGCCCATTCAGTGTTGTTGTTGTGCGTGAGCGTCATGTAGCGAACACCGAGTCGATACAGCGAACGCAGCGCTCCGAGCGAGTTGGCGATGCTGTGGCCGCCCTCGGCGCCCAGCAGCGAGGCGATGCGCCCGGACGCGAACGCGGCTTCCGCGGCGTCAACCGTGCGCGCCAGCGCAAGATGGTCCGGATAGCGGTTGACCAGCTCGTACACGACTTCGATCTGCTCCAGCGTGGCCGTGACCGCGCTGTGACCTTCCAGCCGGCAGGGCACGTAGACCGACCAGAACTGCATGGTCAGTGCGCCTTTTCGGAGTCGGACGAGGTCCGTGTGCAGATCTGTCCGGACAGTGGTCAGATCGGCCGCCGCCCAGTCGGCCGGCGAGCCCGCTCCGCCGGCCAGTTCGCGCAGGGCCCACGGCAGGTCGTTGTGACCATCCGCCAGTTGGACCCGCCGCAGTAGGGCGTTTGCACGTGCAGAAGCACGTCCATCTGCGTGTTCCGGACCGTCCGTCACGACCGCAACTCCTTCATGTCGTTATGAAGCCTTCTCGCGTTAGCCACCTCGGCAGGAGTCCCTCGATCGTGCGACAAACCTGGCCTCCGGTGACAACTCGATCGGGACAGATACCCATTTGATCGTCCCGCTGACCCGCTTGGGCGGCTACGCTCCTCCCGTCGACACCACTTTCGGTCGATCAGTGGCGCGGCTGATTGGACGAAAGTCCCGGTGCCGGTCGGGGGGCACGACCGACTCCAGGGAGGTAGTGACGTGGCTGCCGTCGGCTTAGGTCAGGCCGTTCGTACCACGCCAGCCGGCTCGTTGCCGGCAAACATGGTCCCGCACCCGCGGGAAGAGCTGTTTTCAGTGTTGGTGGTTGACGACCACCCACTGTTGAGGGAGGCGATAGCGGCTCGGCTGACCCAGATGGGTGCCGGCACAGTGCATGAGGCCGCATCGGTGGCCGAGGCGAGGGCGCGAGCCCTGGCCACGGGGCCGTGCGACCTGGCGATCCTTGATCTCGGGCTGCCTGACGGTAGCGGCATCGACCTGGTCACGGAACTCCGTGCTCAGGGCTGGCCGCGCATCGTGGTGCTCGCGTCCTCCGACGACCCCTATGCGGTTCGCTCGGCCTTCCAGGCAGGCGCTCAGGCGTACCTGCTGAAGTCCGCGTCGCCGATGGTGGTCACCGACGGAGTGCGTCGAGTTCTCGACGGTGGCGTCTACGCGGACCCGAGCGTGGCCCCGGTCCTCGCTGCGGGAACCCGGGTCCCCGGAACCGACAACACGCCGCGGGAACTGTCCGCGCGTGAGGTCGAGGTGCTCCAGCTCGTCGCCGATGGACAGTCCAACAAGGAAATCGGCGAGGCTCTGAACCTGTCCGCGCTCACGGTGAAGTCTCACCTGTCGCGGATCGGCCGGAAGCTGGGCACCGGGGATCGCGCTCAGATGGTTGCGTTGGCCATGCGGGCCGGCGTGATCCGCTGAGAAACGGTTATGGATGGACGACGCGAGGACCGAGCAGAACGTGATCCACGCCCGCGCGGGGCGTGGAGGACGTAGGGTCTTCCGCCGTGGATGCACCCTGCTCTGAACCGAAGGATCCGACCGGAGAAACCCCGGTGCTGCTGACCGAACCCGCTGAGGGGGTTCCGCCAGTGGTGTCCGATCCGGCAACGCTGCGGCGCGCGGCCGCAACGCTGGCGGAGGGGACGGGTCCGGTGGCGGTGGACACCGAAAGGGCATCGGGCTACCGCTATTCGCAGCGCGCCTACCTGGTGCAGCTGCGACGAGAGCAGGCAGGCACCGTGCTGGTCGATCCGGTCGCTTTGGGCGGCCGGATCGACCCGCTGGTGGACGCCCTGGCCAACACCGAGTGGGTGTTGCACGCGGCGTCCCAGGACCTGCCGTGCCTGGCCGAGCTGGGCCTGCGGCCGGCGGTCCTGTTCGACACCGAACTGGCCGGACGGCTCGCCGGCTTCGACCGGGTCGCGCTCGGCTCGATGGTGGAACGCCTGCTCGGCTACCACCTGGAGAAGGGCCACGGCGCCGCCGACTGGTCACGTCGCCCGCTGCCGCAGGACTGGTTGACCTACGCGGCCCTCGACGTCGAACTGCTGGTCCCGCTGCGCAACGTGCTCGAGGACGAGCTGCGTGAGCAGGGCAAGCTCGACTGGGCCCTGGAGGAGTTCGAGGCAGTGCGCACGGCGCCCGCGCCCAAGCCGCGGGCCGAGCCGTGGCGTCGCACCTCCGGCATTCACCGCCTGCGCAATCCCCGCCAGCTGGCCGCAGTGCGGGCGCTGTGGGAGGCCCGGGACGGGCTGGCCCGCCAGCGGGACATCGCGCCGGGCCGGGTGCTGCCGGACAGCGCGATCATCGACGCCGCCGTGACCGATCCGGCGACCGAGGCCGACCTGCTGGCGCTGCCGGTGTTCCGCGGTCGTTCCCAGCGCCGGACCGTGAAGGTGTGGGGCGATGCCCTGGCCAAGGCCCGGGCGCTGCAGCGCAAGGAGCTGCCCGAGGTCTCCCCCGCCCACGACGGCCCGCCGCCGCCGAACCGCTGGTCCGACCGCGATCCCGACGCCGCCGCCCGGCTGGCCGCCGTCCGGGCCACGCTGACGTCCATCGCCGAGAGCCTGAAGCTGCCGGTGGAGAACCTGCTGCTGCCGGACCTGGTGCGGCGCACCTGCTGGGAGCCGCCGGCCGATCTCGACCCGTCCACGGTGGCCGAGGTGCTGCGGGCCGGCCATGCCCGGTCGTGGCAGATCGAGCTCACCGCGGAGCCGCTGAGCAAGTCGCTCAAGGCTGCGGCAGCATGAGTTCAGCCACCCTGCTGGTTACCGGCCAGTAACTCAGACTAGAGTTCGGGTTACCGGCCGGTAATGGACGGCCGACCCGCACTCGAAGCTGAGGAGGAGCACGCCGTGGCCGCACCAGTAGCGCCGATGACGGAACGGGCCGTGCGCAACGTGGTCTTCGTCGACGGCGTGCGCACGCCGTTCGGCAAGGCCGGGCCCAAGGGCATCTACGCCGAGACCCGTGCCGACGACCTCGTCGTGAAGGTGATCCGCGAGCTCCTGCGCCGACACCCCGAGCTCCCGCCGGAGCGGGTGGACGAGGTCGCCATCGCGGCCACCACCCAGATCGGCGACCAGGGCCTGACCATCGGGCGCACCGCCGCCCTGCTGGCCGGCCTGCCCAAGTCGGTGCCCGGCTACGCGGTCGACCGCATGTGCGCCGGCGCCATGACCGCGGTGACCACCGCGGCCAGCGGCATCGCCTTCGGCGCCTACGACGTCGTGATCGCCGGCGGTGTCGAGCACATGGGCCACCACCCGATGGGCGAGGGCGTCGACCCCAACCCGCGGTTCCTGGCCGACCGCCTCGTGGACACCTCCGCGCTGGTCATGGGCCAGACCGCGGAGAACCTGCACGACCGGTTCCCGGGCATCACCAAGGACCGGGCGGACGCGTTCGCCGCCGCCTCCCAGGCCAAGTACGACGCCGCGGTGAAGGCCGGCAAGATCGGCCCCGAGTTCGTCACGGTCGCCACCCGGTCCGCCGAGAAGGGCTGGGGCCTGGCCACCGCCGACGAGCCGCCGCGTCCCGGCACCACCGTGCAGGACCTGGCGTCACTCAAGACGCCGTTCCGCCCGCACGGCCGGGTGACCGCCGGCAACGCCGCCGGTCTCAACGACGGCGCCACCGGCTGTCTGCTGGCCGACGAGGCCACCGCCCACGAGCTGGGCCTGCCCGTCGGCATGCGCCTGGTGGGCTACTCGTTCGCCGGCGTCGAGCCCGAGGTCATGGGCGTCGGCCCCGTGCCGGCGACCGAGAAGGCGCTGGCCCGCACCGGCCTGAGCATCTCCGACATCGGCCTGTTCGAGGTCAACGAGGCGTTCGCCGTGCAGGTGCTGGCCTTCCTCGACCACTTCGGCATCGCCGACGACGACCCGCGGGTCAACCAGTGGGGCGGCGCGATCGCGACCGGCCACCCGCTGGCGTCCTCCGGCGTGCGGCTGATGACGCAGCTGTCGCACCAGTTCGCCGAGCGGCCGGACGTGCGCTACGGCATCACCACCATGTGCATCGGCATCGGCATGGGCGGCACCGTGATCTGGGAGAACCCGAACTGGGACGGTGGCAAGGCGTGAACGAGCAACGCGAGGGCACCATTCAGCACTGCGACCTTGGTCGCGCGATCGGCGAGCGTAGCGAGGTGATCGCGTGACCATCTCCGCTGAGCAGGCGAAGGCCGCTTTCCCCGACGAGGTGGTGACCAAGGCCGTCACCCGCGTGATTCCGGTGCCCGGGCTGTCCAAGCCCGTCGCGCTGATCACCATCGACAACGGCTTCGACCACACGCGGCCGTCCACCTTCGGGCCGCAGAGCCTGGTGTCGCTGAACGCCGCCCTGGACGAGGCGCTGGCCGCCTCCCCGGCGGCGATCGCCGTCACCGGCAAGCCGTTCGTGTTCGCCGTCGGCGCCGACCTGTCCGGTGTGGAGCAGCTGTCGTCGCCGGAGCTGGCGCGGCAGATCGCGCAGACCGGGCACGACGTGTTCCGCCGGTTCACCGAGTCGTCGATCCCGACCTTCGCCTTCGTCAACGGCGCGGTCATGGGCGGCGGCCTAGAGCTGGCGCTGTCCTGCCACTACCGGACGCTGGTCTCCAACGCCGCCGCGATCGCCTTCCCCGAGGTGTTCCTGGGCCTGTTCCCGGGCTGGGGCGGCACTCAGCTGCTGCCCAACCTCGTCGGCGCCGACGCCGCGGTGACCGTGATCATCGAGAACGCGTTGAACCAGAACAAGATGCTCAAGCCGGCGCAGGCCGCCGGGCTGGGCATCGTCGACGTGGTCTTCGACTCCGCCGACTACCTGGAGCAGTCGCTGGCGTGGCTGGTCAAGGTCGTCAACGGCGAGGTTTCGGTCCCCCGCAAGGAGATCGACCGTGGCGAGGGCTGGGACGCCGCCCTGGCTCGCGGCCGCGCGTTCGTCGAGGCCAAGACCCACGGCGCCTCCCCGGGCGCGACCAAGGCCCTTGAGCTGCTGGAGCTGGCCCGGGGCAACGACCTCGACGCCGGTTACGCCGCCGAGACCGACGGCCTGGCCTCGCTGCTCATGACCGACGAGCTGCGGTCCGGGCTGTACTCGTTCAACCTGGTGCAGAAGCGGGCCCGCAAGCCCGCGGGCGCGCCCGACAAGTCGCTGGCCCGTCCCGTCACCAAGGTCGGCATCGTCGGCGCCGGCCTGATGGCCAGCCAGCTCGCGCTGTTGTTCGTACGCCAGCTCAAGGTGCCGGTCGTGATGACTGACATCGACCAGGCTCGCGTCGACAAGGGCGTCGGCTACGTGCACGGCGAGATCGACAAGCTGCTGGGCCGCAAGCGCCTGTCCCCCGACGCCGCGAACCGGTTGAAGGCACTGGTCTCCGGCTCGCTGGACAAGGCCGCTTTCTCGGACGCCGACTTCGTCATCGAGGCCGTGTTCGAGGAGCTGTCGGTCAAGCAGCAGGTGTTCGCCGAGGTCGAGGAGCACGTCTCCGCCGAGTGCGTGCTGGCCACCAACACCTCGTCGCTGTCGATCACTGAGATGGCCGCCAAGCTGTCGCACCCCGAGCGGGTCGTCGGCTTCCACTTCTTCAACCCGGTCGCCGTCCTGCCGCTGCTGGAGATCGTCCGCGGCGACCAGACCGACGACGCCACGCTGGCCACCGCCTTCTCGGTCAGCAAGCAGCTGAAGAAGTCCAGCGTGCTGGTCAAGGACGCCCCGGCGTTCGTCGTCAACCGGCTGCTCACGCGCTTCCTGGGCGAGGTCATCCGGGCCGTCGACGAGGGCACCCCGTTCGAGGTCGCCGACAAGGCGCTGGACCCGCTGGGCCTGCCCATGAGCCCGCTGATCCTGCTCCAGCTCGTCGGCCCCGCCGTCGCGCTGCACGTCGCCGAGACCATGCACCAGGCCTTCCCGGACCGCTTCGGCGTCAGCGAGAACATGAAGCGCTTCGTCGCCGCCGGGAAGACCGCGGTCTACACCTGGGACGCCACCGGCAAGCCCCAGGTCGACCCCGAGGTCGCCGCCCTCTGGCAGCCCGGCACATCGCCGCTGACCGCCGAGGAGCTCCGCACCCGGGCCGAGGACGCGCTGGCCCAGGAGATCCGCCTCATGCTCGACGAGGGCGTCGTCGCCGAGGCCCAGGACATCGACCTGTGCCTCATCCTCGGCGCCGGCTGGCCCTTCTGGCTCGGCGGCATCACGCCGTACCTGGACCGGGCCGGCGTCTCGGAGCGCGTCACCGGCCGGCGTTTCCTGGCCCAGGGCGTGGCTTCCGTCCCCGCCTGATCCGCTTCACCCCGAACAGAGCCGGTCGCCCCCGCAGGGCGGCCGGCTCTGTTCGTCGTGCGGGGCTTCCCGTCGCGTCCCACCATGGAGTGATGATCAGGATCGGCACGTCGGGGTGGAAGTACCCGGAGTGGCGGGGCGGCTTCTATCCGAAGGGCCTGGTGCAGCGGCGGGAGCTGGAGTTCCTGGCCGGGCACGTGAACACCGTGGAGATCAACGGCACGTTCTACTCGCTGCGGACGCCGGAGAACTACCGGTCGTGGGCGGCTCAGGTGCCGGCGGACTTCGTGTTCGCGGTGAAGGGCACGCGGGAGGTGACGCACGTCCGGCGGCTGCGTGAGGTCGAGGAGCCGCTGAAGAAGTTCTTCGACTCGGGGGTGCGGGAGCTGGGCGAGCGGCTGGGGCCGGTGCTGTGGCAGCTGCCGGACCGGACGGTGTTCGATCCGGGGGTGGTGGCAGAGTTCCTGGCGCTGCTGGATCCCGCGGTGAGGCACGCGTTCGAGGTGCGGCACGAGAGCTTCCGGGACGAGAAGTTCTACGAGCTGGCCCGGGAGCACAACGTGGCGGTCGTGTACTCGGAGGGGAAGTGGCCGCTGTTCGACGTGACGACGGCGGACTTCCACTACATCCGGCTGCACGGGGCCGAGGAGCTGTACATCAGCGGCTACGGCGACGAGGCGCTGCGGGGCTGGGCGGCCCGGGTGGAGCAGCTGGCGGCCGAGGGGGACGTGTTCGTGTACTTCGACAACACGATGCACGGGCGGGCTCCGGGGGACGCGATGGCGCTGGCCGAGCTGGTGCGCGAGCGGGGCTGACGGCGCAGGATGGGGCGGTGATCCGGATCGGGACGTCGGGCTGGGTGTATCCGCCGTGGCGCGGGAGCTTCTACCCGAAGGGCGTGACGCAGAAGCGGGAGCTGGCCTACCTGGCCGAGCGGCTGAACTCGGTGGAGATCAACGGGACGTTCTACGCGCTGCAACGGCCGGCGAGTTTCGTGTCATGGGCGGGGCAGACGCCGGTGGGCTTCGTGTTCGCGACGAAGGCGCCGAGGTTCATCACGCACATGAAGCGCCTGAAGGACGCGGAGATCCCGGTGGCCAACTTCCTGGCGTCGGGCGTGCTGCGGCTGCAGGAGAAGCTGGGTCCGATCCTGTGGCAGCTGCCGGGGACGCTGCGGTTCGACGCGGAGGTGCTGGCCGAGTTTCTGGCTCTGCTGCCACAAAGCGCGGCCGCGGCGGCGAAGCTCGGGGCGCGGCACGACGACCGGATCAAGGACGACGAGGGGCTGCGGATCGACGAGGACCGGCCGCTACGGCACGCGCTGGAGCCCCGGCACGTGAGCTTCCAGGACGAGAAGTGCCTGCGCCTGCTGCGGGACCACAACGTGGCGATGGTGGTGGCCGACACGGCGAAGACATGGCCGTACTTCGAGGAGCTGACCGCGGACTTCACCTACGCCCGCCTGCACGGGGACGAGGAGCTGTACGTCAGCGGCTACACCGACGAGGCCCTCGACCGCTGGGCGAAGAAGGTCCGCAAGTGGCACCGCCGCGGCGACGTGCACGTGTACTTCGACAACGACGCCAAGGTCCGCGCGCCGGTCGACGCCATGGGCCTGTCGCAGCGCGTCGGCCTTGGATGAGCCGCTGGCCGGCCTCAGCCGTTGACGGCGACCCGGCAGACCGGGCGGGTGGTGGGGCGGGCCTCGTAGCGGCCGGAGCTCACCAGGCCCGCGTGGCCGTCGATCTCGGCGACGACCTCGTCGGTGATCTCCACCTCGATCATCCGGCTGGCCGGCCGGGTGACGGTGGTGCCGGCGTACGTGGCGGTGACGACCATGCCGGCGATGGTGGGCTTGAGCACGAGCTCCTCGGCCGGCCGCGCGGGGGCGGAGCCGTCGGACCAGGTGACCGGGCCGAGCAGCCGCAGCTGCCGGACGACAACGTCCTGGCCGCCACCGTCGCGCGTGACGGACACGGCGGGCTGCCGGGTACGCACCAGGCGGCCGTGCTCTCCGACGCCGTCACCGAGGACGACAGCGGGCACGTTCCAGTAGGCGGCGCAGCGCTCGGCCGCGGCGGCGAGGGAGCGGTTGGTGGCGACGACCAGATCGGCGGCCGGCACGGAGGCGAGCTCGCCGAGGCCGGGCACGGGCGTCACGTCGATGATGTGACCGCCCTGCTCGCGGACGACCTCGTTGATGGCGTCGCGGGTGGCCCGGCTGGTCTTGTCGAATCCACGCAGCACGGCCACCGCTTCGAAGCCCGTCATTCGCCGGATCGCCTCCACCAGCGCGCGCTGGTCACGACGGAGCTGCGGGGCGGGACGGGTCAGGACAGTGGTAGCCACAACCCCTGTCTTACCCCCTTCTGATCTTCGGTGAACACGCAGGGGAAGTGCCCTTGCTCACCACCGGGTGCACCGCTTGCACGGACGGGTGACGAGGCCCCGTTCGCCGGACGCGCAGGGCAGTCGCGGCAAGGCTCCTAGCAGGCACAACTAGGGAGAGGACTCGTTATGTCGGTGCGAAACCTGGGGTTCGCGGCGGTCATGGCGGCAGCGGTGGTGTTGGGCACAGCGTCGCCCGTCTGGGCGACGTCGAGTGCCTGCGATGCCGGCTCGTTCTGCGCCTGGAGCGGGGAGAACTACAAGGGCAAGGCCGTCCGGCTGAGCCTGGAGACGACGGCGACCAGCCAGTGCGTGGCGCTGCCGGACAAGTTCGTGGCCAAGTCGCTCGTGAACATGATGACCAAGGACGTCACGGTGTACGAGGGCGCGACCTGCTCGACCGAGGCCGAGTTCACCACGTATCCGAAGGGCGGCACCTACGTGCCGGATGCGCCTTTCGTGGTACGCGCGATCCAGGTCTGGGAGTGACGCCCCTACTGTGGAGATCGTGAGCGTTGTGGTCGTCGGCGCCGGCATCGCCGGCCTGGCCTGTGCCCGGGTTCTGGTCGATGCCGGCATCGACGTCCGCGTGCTGGAGCGCACGCCCGTGGTCGGCGGTCGCCTCGCGACCCGCCGCTACGACGGGCGCCCGGCCGATGTGGGGGCCGCCTACTTCACGGTGAGCGACCCCGAGTTCGACGCCGTCGTGCGGGCCTGGCGGGACGCCGGGCTGGCTCGCGAGTGGACTGACACCCTCGTCGCCCTGGAGAACGCCGCCTTGGCGGACCGCAGCCGGGAGCCGCGGCCGGGGCCGATGCGCTGGGCCGCGCCCGGTGGCCTGCGCAGCCTCGCCGGACATCTGGCCGAGGGGCTGACGGTCAAGCTGCAACACGCCGTGACCGCCGTGGAGCCCGGGCCGCTGGTCGACGGCGTCCCGGTGGACGCGGTCGTGCTGGCGATGCCCGGTCCGCAGGCCCTCGACGTGCTGGATCCGTGTCTGCGGGCGGCTCGGGCGGCGGTCGACGGTCAGAACTGGGCACCCTCGTTCGCGGTGACGCTGCGCTACCCCGAGCGGACCTGGCCGGACTTCCACGGCGCGTTCGTCAACGGGCACAACGTGCTGACCACGGTCTTCGACGACGGCGATCGGCGCGGCGACGGCGCCCCGGTCCTGGTCGCCTACACGACGGCGGCCTACACGGCGACCCGCCTGGGCGCCCACGACCAGGTGATCGCCGACGTCGAGGACGCCGTCGAGCAGGTGCTCGGCCTGCCGGCGCGGCCGGTCACCGCCTACGCGCAGGAGTGGCCGCACGCCCGGCCGGAAACACCGTCCGACGCCCCGTTTCACCTGGACGAGGACAACGTCGGCGTGTGCGGCGACGCCTGGGGGCCCTCGCGCGTGCAGACGGCCTGGCTGTCCGGAACGGCACTGGGCCGGGCGCTGGCCAGCCGGCTGGGTTGACACATTTAGGCCGAATCGAGATCACTCCACTCGGCGACGTCTGTTGCGTCGACCGGGTGAGCACCCGGAAGAATGATCTCACCATGTTCACCCCGGCCCGCCTCAAGCTCGCCCGCCAGCGGCGTCAGCTGACCGCCGCCGCCCTCGCGCGACAACTGGACGTGAGCCCGCGGTCGGTGTCGGACTTCGAGAACGGCCGTCGGGTCCCGACCGAGCCCGAGCTGGCCGCGCTGGCCCGCGCCCTGGGCTTCCCGGTGGAGTTCTTCGCCGGCGGCGAGCCGGCCGAGCTCACCGAGGACGTCGTCTCGTTCCGGGCCCGGCCGAAGCTGCCGGCTCGGCGTCGGGCCGGGGCGCTGGCCGCCGGACGGTTGGCCATCGAGTTCAACGCCTTCCTGGAGCGGCGGTTCACGCTGCCCGAGGTGGACGTTCCCGTTGTCTCGCAGGGCACCCCGAGCGCCGCCGCCGATGCCGTGCGCGAGCAGTGGCAGCTGGGCAGCAAGCCCGCGCCGAATCTCGTGCACCTGTTGGAGGCACACGGGGTTCGGGTGTTCTCCCTCGGCGTCGACCACACCGACGTGGACGCCTTCTCGTTCTGGCACGAGGACACCCCGTACGTCTTCCTCAACACCGCCAAGTCGGCCGAGCACGGGCGGTTCGACGCCGCCCACGAGCTCGGGCACCTCGTCCTGCACGGCGGCGGGCGGGCGGTGGACGGCGTCGACGTGGAGGCGGAGGCCGACGCCTTCGCCAGCGCGATGCTGATGCCGGACGTCGACGTGCTGACCTACGTGCCCGAGGATCCGTCCAAGGACCAGGTGCTGCGGGCCTGTCCGCGCTGGCGGGTGTCGCCGCTGGCGCTGACCCGGCGTCTGCGGGAGCTGCGGCAGGTCGGCGACGGCGTCTACCGGGCGTTGTGCGTGGACCTCGCGCGGGTCGACGCCGACAGCGACCAGGCCCGGGAGTCCTCGCAGCTGCTGGCCAAGGTGTTCAAGGCGCTGCGTGAACAGGGCATGACCCCGCACGAGCTGGCCGCCGACCTGATGTTGAGCACGCAGGAGCTGAACAACATCGTGTTCGGGCTGGTGGTCACCGCCCTGCCCGGCCGGTCCACCGCGCTGCGCACTCCCGGCGGGCGCACCGCGCACCTTCGCCTGGTGTGACCACCCGCGAGGGTCTTTCCGCCGCCGGGCCCGACGCCTATCGTCGAGTGATCTTGTTCAGCCGGCGGAAATGGGTGAGTCATGGCGACGTGGGGCGACCTGGTGGCGTTCGTGCGCACCGAGTACCAGGTCATCGACCAGACTCCGGACGAGGTGAGCATCCACGTCGAGTTCGATGACGAGCGCAGCCAGGTGATCTGGCTCAGCCACGAGGTGCTCGACGGCAAGGAGGACTGGGTGCAGATCGCCTCGCCGTGTGGCTTGGCCTCCAAGGTCGATCTCGCGGCGCTGCTCAAGGAGGTCGGGCACACCACCGTGGTCGGCGGGGTGGCGATCATGGGTGAGCACGTGGTGCTGCGGCACTCGCTGCCGCTGGAGAACCTGGACATCAACGAGTTCGTCGACCCGCTGACGCTGCTCGCCGGCACCGTCGACACCCTGGAGGAGCAGTTCTCCGGCGGGGACTCGTTCTAGCCGTGGCCGGACGCCTGCTCGTCGGGGCCGCCTTGGCGGTGGTGGTCGCCGGTTGCTCGGGCGGGCCGTCGGCTCCGCCGGTCGCGAGCACAACGTCCACTGTGGACCCGGTCGCGGTGTGCGTGAACCAGCTTGTGTACTGGGCCAAGGACATTCTCGGCAACGCCAAGGACACCGGCCTGGACTACCAGGAGATGGGCCTGGACGGCGACCAGTACGAGGCGTTGCAGGCGTTGATCGATGAGGCCCGCAAGCACCAGTCCGGCGGCACGGTGCCGCCGGACTGGTTGCAGCAGCAGGCCAAGGCCGCCTGCACGACGCTCGCCGCCAAGCCGAAGCCGACGACGTCGAGTCGACCCGGCTGGCCGTAGTGGCTTTCTGGTGTCAGGCCCCGGCGTTGAAGATGTCGGGGTCCGGGCCGGTGCGGTAGCCGCGCTCCAGGCCGCCGATGGCCGCGAGGTCGTCGCCGTCGAGCTCGAAGTCGAACACCTCGAGGTTCTCGCGGATGCGCTTGGGGGTCACCGACTTCGGGATCACCACGTTGCCCAGCTGCAGGTGCCAGCGCAGGATCACCTGGGCCGGCGACTTGCCGTGCTTGGCCGCGGTCTTCGTGATCTCCGGGGCGTCCAGCACCTCGCCCTTGGCCAGCGGGCTCCAGGCCTCGGTGGCGATGCCGTGCTCGGTGTGGAACGCGCGCAGCGTCGCCTGCTGCAACGCCGGGTGCAGCTCCACCTGGTTGATCGCCGGCAGCGTCAGGCCCTCGTCGAGCAGGCGGCGCAGGTGCTTCGGCTGGAAGTTCGACACGCCGATCGCCCGGACCCGGCCGTCGGCGTGCAGCTTCTCGAACGCCTTCCAGGTCTCGACGTACTTGTCGGCCTTGGGCACCGGCCAGTGGATCAGGTACAGGTCCAGCTGCTCCAGGCCCAGCTGCGCCATGCTCTCGTCGAAGGCGCGCAGCGTGTTGTCGTAGCCCTGCGCGGAGTTCCACAGCTTGGTGGTGATGAACAGGTCGTCACGGGCGATGCCCGAGGCCTTGATCGCCTCGCCGACGCCACGCTCGTTGGCGTAGGCCGCTGCCGTGTCGATGCTCCGGTACCCGGCTTCCAGCGCCGCCGTGACGGCCGCCGTCGTCTCCTCGTCGGGCACCTGGAACACCCCGAACCCCAGCTGCGGGATCTCGACGCCGTTGTTGAGCTTGATGGTGGGAACCACTGGCATAGGAGACGCTTCCCTCACACTTTCTCGATTCACGGTCACTCTCGGCAACAGCCCGACCGTCGGCTGTCTTCCACCTTGAGAGCCACCTCTCACCCCCGCAACTCGAACATCGGGTCAGGTGTCGCGGCCGGCCGGGAGGTTGACGGTGACGGAGAGGCCGCCGCCGGGGACGGCGTCGGCGTGGACGGTGCCGCGGTGGGCCAGGACGGCGGCCCGGACGATGGACAGGCCGAGGCCGGTGCCGGTGCGTGCCATGTACGCATCTCGCACTTCACCTCACCGAATTGGTAAAATCACACCCAAGCCTAGTGTGGACCGTCGTCTGTTTTAAAAAGCGGGACAATGAATGTACGGACCTAATCATCGCTATAGTACCAGAGCCTATTCAGCACGACAGGTTCTCATGCTACGGGCGCCTCTACCTCGTAAGTCGACCGGCTTTCGATTCGCCGGGCAAAAATTCCTGGCATATGCCTACAGGCCATGATTATGTATGGCAGCAGTGTGGAGCTCTCGGTGGCGACCTCGATCCAGCCGCCGTGGAGGTTGTGGCGGACGGCGTTCTCCAGGAGGTTGCCGGCGACGCGTTCGAGCAGGGCGGGATCGCCGACGGTGGGGGCCGGTGCGGTGGCGAACCGGGCCTGGACGCCACGGGCGGCGGCCTCGCGGCCGGCGGAGCGCCAGGCCGAGGACACGACGGCGGCGAGGTCGACCGGCTCGTGCACGACAAGGCCGATGCCGTCGGTGCGGGCGAGCAGCAACAGGGCCTCGACGAGCTGCTCGGCCCGGAGGGCGGCCGTGCCGACGACGTCGGCCATCCGACGCAGCTCCTCGACGTCGGCCTGGTCGTCGGAGAGGGTGACGTCGAGCTCGGTGCGGATGACCGCGAGCGGGGTCCGCAGCTCGTGGCTGGCGTTGGCGACGAAGCGGCGCTGGGCGTCGAAGGCGCCCTGGAGACGGTCCAGCATGGCGTCGAAGGTGTCGGCGAGCTCGGCCACCTCGTCGTCCGGGCCGTCGAGGGCGATGCGCTCGCCGAGGGACTCGGCGGAGAGCCGGCGGGCGGTGGCGGTGACGTCGTGCAGGGGCCGCAGGGCGCGGCCGGTGAAGGTCCAGGCCAGCACCGCGGCGGCGACGAGCAGCAGCACGAAGGCGACGACACCGGCCCCGAGGACCTGGGTCCGGGCGTGCTGCTCCAGCACGTCACCGAGCCGCGAGGCCTCGACGGCGACGCCGTCCACGACGATCGTGCTGCTGGCCGGCAGCTGCGGCACCGCCCCGCGCACGACGAGGCCGACAAGCAGCCAACCGAGCCACAACAGCAGTGCGCTGACCGCCGCGACGATGACAACGGCGACAGTGGTGATGCGCAGCCTCAACCCCGGACCACGGCGCCGGGGCGAGGCTGCGGGCACGTCAACTTTCAGCAGGTCGGGCTCCCGTTGCCGAGTCCAGTGCCGGCCCGGCGACCCGGCCGGCGGCAGGCACACGGTAGCCGGAGCCGACAACGGTCTCGATGATGCCCGGCTCCCCGAGCTTCTTGCGCAGCGTCATCACGGTGACCCGCACCGTCGTCGTGAACGGGTCGGCGTTCTCGTCCCACACCCGCTCCAGCAGCTCTTCGCTGCTCACCACGGTGCCGCCGGCGGCCATCAGGACCTCCAGCACGCCGAACTCCTTGCGGGTCAGGTCGACCAGCTGCCCGGACCGGGTCACGGTCCGCTTGGCCGGGTCCAGCTCCACGTCCGCCGCCACCAGCACCGGCGGCGTCGCCGGCGTCGCCCGCCGGGCCAGCGCCCGCACCCGGGCCACCAGCTCCGCGAACGCGAACGGCTTGGCCAGGTAGTCGTCGGCGCCCAGCGACAGGCCCTCCACCCGGTCCTCGATGGCCGAGCTCGCGGTGAGCATGATCACCCGGGTCAGCGCGCCCGACCGCACGATCTCCTGGCACAGCTCGTCACCGGACATCTTCGGCAGGTCGCGGTCGAGCACCACCACGTCGTACCGGGTCACGGTGACCTTCTCGTGGCCGGACTCGCCGTCGAAGGCGACGTCCACGGCCATACCCTCACGCCGCAGGCCCCGGGCAATCGCCTCGGCCAGCGGCTGTTCATCCTCGACTACCAGGATCCGCACCTGTCCACCGTGCCACAGCCCGGCGAACAAGGGGTGGGCGGGCGGCCGGGAGACCCGCGTCTCCCGGCCGATCCCGGTCAGCCGTGCTTGCGTTCCTCGGCCGGAACGTCGTGCGGGACGGCCTGCGGCGGCGTCGACGGATCGCCGATGCGGCCGGCGACCCACTCCGTGACCCGACGGGCCACGTCCTGGGCGGTCAGGCCGACCTGGGCCAGGACCTCGGAGCGGGAGCCGTGCTCGAAGAACTGCTGGGGCACGGCCAGGTCGCGCATGGGCACGTCGACGCCGGCGTCACGCATCGCGGCGGCCAGGGCCCAGCCGAAGCCGCCGTGGCGGCCGTTGTCCTCGACCGTGACGACCAGGCGATGGTCGGCGGCCATCTCGACCAGCTCGGACGGCACCGGCAGCAGCCACCGGGGGTCGACGACGGTGACGCCGATGCCCTGGTCGGCCAGCCGCTGGGCGGCGGCCACGCCGAGCTCGCCGAAGGCGCCGACGGCCACGAGCAGCACGTCGGCACCGGCGGAGCCGGCGGGCTTGCTGAGCACGTCGACGGCGCCGACGCGCTCCAGCGCAGGCACGTGCTCGACGACGGCGCCCTTGGAGAAGCGCAGGGCGGAGGGCCCGTCCTCGATCTCCAGCGACTCCCGGAACTCCTCACGCAGCGTGACGGCGTCCCGCGGCGCGGCGACCCGGATGCCGGGGATGATGCCGAGGATCGACAGGTCCCACATGCCGTTGTGGCTGGGGCCGTCGGAGCCGGTGATGCCGGCCCGGTCCAGCACCAGCGTCACCGGCTGCTTGTGCAGGGCGACGTCCATCAGCAGCTGGTCGAAGGCCCGGTTGAGGAACGTCGAGTAGATCGCCACCACCGGGTGCAGCCCGGCCATGGCCATGCCGGCGGCCGAGGTCAGCGCGTGCTGCTCGGCGATGCCCACGTCGAAGCAGCGGTCCGGGAAGGCCTTGCCGAACTTGTCCAGGCCGGTCGGGCCGAGCATGGCGGCGGTGATGGCCACCACGTCCTTGCGCTCGCCGCCGGCCCGGATCAGCTCCTCGGAGAAGATGGACGTCCACGACGTCGCCTTCGGCCCGAGCGGCTTGCCGGTGACCGGGTCGATGGCGCCGGTCTGGTGCATCTGGTCGGCGGGGTCGTTCTCGGCCGGCGCGTAGCCGTTGCCCTTGCGGGTCACGGCGTGCACGATGACCGGCCCGTTGAACGCCTTGGCCCGCTTCAGGGCGGCCTCCAGCGCCACCAGGTCGTGCCCGTCGACCGGGCCGAGGTACTTCAGGCCGAGGTCCTCGAACATGGCCTGCGGGGCCAGCGCGTCCTTGATGCCGCGCTTGGCGGCGTGCAGCGCGGCATAGACGGCGGGGCCGACGACGGGAGTGCGCTGCAGGGTGCGCTTGCCGCTCTCCAGGGCCCGCTCGTAGCCGGGCTGCAGGCGCAGCGACGCGAGGTGGTCGGCGAAGCCGCCGATGGTCGGCGAGTACGAGCGGCCGTTGTCGTTGACGACGATCACCACCGGCCGGGTCTGGTCGGCGGCGATGTTGTTCAGCGCCTCCCAGCACATGCCGCCGGTCAGCGCGCCGTCGCCGACCACCGCGACCACGTGCCGACGGCTGCCGGCCAGCTGGAACGCCTTGGCCATGCCGTCGGCGTAGGACAGCGCGGTCGAGGCGTGGCTGTTCTCGATGAAGTCGTGCTCGCTCTCGGCGCGGTTCGGGTAGCCGGACACCCCGCCGGTCTGCTTGAGCAGGTCGAAGCCGTCGGCCCGGCCCGTGAGGATCTTGTGCACGTAGCACTGGTGCCCGACGTCGTAGAGCAGCGCGTCCTTGGGCGATTCGAACACCCGGTGCAGCGCGAGCGTCAGCTCCACGATGCCCAGGTTGGGGCCGAGGTGCCCGCCCGAACGAGCCACCTTCTCCACCAGGAAGGACCGGATCTCGTTCGCGAGCTGCTCCAGCTCACCCTGCTCCATCCGCTTCACATCATGGGGTCCGTGCACGGATTCCAGCAGCGTCACCGCTTCACCTCGCCTTTGGCGCCGGGGTTGGTTCCTCGCCGTGTCCTGCGCGACGTCGCCGTCGCGGCGGCGCCCGTCAGTCTACGGAGATCTTCGGATTTCACCTGTCGAGGTGGTGACGCACCGTGCCGTCACCACCCGGGGTCACTCGCCCGTCCAGCAGAGCCGGCGCCTCCGACGGCCGGTCGGACCCCCGCTCAATTAGACGCTCGGTGTGCGAGCCGGTTGGTGTTCTGCACAGGATCACCACATCGTTGAGTCATTGCTCACTCTGCCATCGGCGCCGCCACCGGCAGCACGGCTCGGCCCCTCGTGACCGGCGCCTCACCCCTGCCGGATGCCGCCCGCCGCGGCGGCCTGGCTGGTGGGTCGCGTTGGTCGGCGGGCGAAGTCCGCCAACCGGGCGAAGCACCGGCGGGGCCGAGCGATCGGCGGCGAACACGCGGACCAGCGTGCGGCGGATATCACTGGCGTCGCCCTAGAGATGCCGCCGCCCGATCGCTGCCTGCCGCACCCATCACCCGCCACACTCATCACCCGCCACACTCATCACCCGCCACACTCATCACCCGCCACACTCATCGCCCGGCACACCCATCGCCCGCCACACCCATTACCCGCCACACCCAAGGGGGGCCACCGCCTCGGCCAAATTCTATCGCCGCAAGGCCTTCGTCGATCTTGAAGAGAGAGTGGCTGTGGATGGCGACGGAGTTGTCCACAGTGCGGCGGAGGGCCTTGACAGCTCCTGACCGTTCTCAGCGGACCAGCAGGGCGATGCACTCCATGTGGTGGGTCATGGGGAAGGCGTCGAACGCCCGGAGGCGGTCCAGCCGGTAACCGTGCTCGGCGAAGGCGGCGACGTCGCGGGCCAGGGCGGCCGGGTCGCAGGACACGTAGATGACCCGAGTGGGCTCGTGGGAGGCGATGGTGTCGACGACGGCCTTGCCGGCGCCCTTGCGGGGCGGGTCGAGCACGACGACGTCGGGGCGGCCGCTGAGCGTGGTCTCCTCGACCAGCCCGGTCCTGAACCGCACCTGGGGGAGGTCGGCGAGGTTGCGACGGCCGTCGGCCACGGCCGGGCGGGAGGACTCCACGACGACCACGGAGCCGTCGGGACCGACCTGCTCGGCCAGCACGGCGGCGAACAGGCCGGCGCCGCCGTAGAGGTCCCAGGCGGTGCCGCCGACGGGCGTGGCGGCCCACTCGGCGACGATCTCGGCGTACAGGTCGGCGGCCTCGGGGTGCACCTGCCAGAAGCCGTGGGCCTCGACGCGCCACTCACGCCCGCCGGCCCGCTCCACGGCGACGCCGTCGCCGGTGACGGTGCGCGGGCGTCCGCGCTGCGGGCGCTCCACGATGTCCATGCGGCCCATGGAGTCGGCGGTCAGGTCGATCTCCGCCCCACGCGTCCAGTGCTGCGCGGTGACCTCCTCCACGAGGTCCGGCGCGGCGATGGTGCAGCGGCGCACGGGCACGACCTTGTGGCTGCGGTGGGCGCGGAAGCCGGCGCGGCCCTTGCCGTCGACGACCATGCGCAGCCGAGTGCGCCACTCGCCCAAGCCTCCCGGCAGCGCCTCCATCTCCACGTTCACGTCGAGCCCGGCCAGGCGGCGCAGCTGCTCGGCGACGATGCCCGCCTTCAACGACCGCTGCGCCTCACCGGACGCGTGCTGCCAGTCGCAGCCGCCGCAGCCACCGGGGCGGGCGGCCGGGCACGGCGGCTCCACGCGGTCCGGCGACGGCTCCAGCACCTCGACGGCGTCGGCCCGGCAGAAGGAGCCGCCCTTGTCCTCGGTGACTTCGACGACGACCCGCTCCCCCGGCAGCGCGTGCCGGACGAACACCACACGGCCGTCGGCGCGGGCGACACAATGGCCGCCGTGGGCGACCGGGCCGACCTCGACCTCGAGGCGGCGACCGGTCCAGGGCTGAGTCTGCGTCACGTTCGAGTCTTCCTACGTTCGACGGGAGTGTCCAGGCCGCGGCGGATCTGGCCGGGCGTGACCACGCTGTTGGATTCGTCGCGGCCCTTGGCCGACGCCAGCTGCCACGGCACGCTCGTGACCATGACGCCGGGCTGGAACAGCAGCCGGCCCTTGAGCCGCAGTGCGCTCTGATTGTGCAGCAGCTGCTCCCACCAGTGCCCGACGACGTACTCGGGCAGGAACACCGTCACCACGTCGCGGGGGTTGTCGGTGCGGACCCGCTTCACGTAGTCCAACACCGGCTTGGTGATCTCGCGGTAGGGCGACTCGATCACCTTCAGCGGCGTCTTGAACGCCTGCCGGTCCCACTCGGCGACCAGCTCGCGGGTGTCGACGTCGTCCACGTTGACGGTGACCGCCTCCAGGATGTCCGGGCGGGTGGCCTTGGCGTAGGACAGCGCCCGCAGCGTCGGCAGGTGCAGCTTGGAGATCAGCACGATGGCGTGGTTGCGGGACGGCATCACGGCGTTGTCCCGCTCGGCCTGAGCCATCCTCAGCTCGGCGGCCACGGTGTCGTAGTGCTTGCGGATGGCCGTCATCAGGGCGAAGATCGCGCCCATCGCGGCGATGGCGATCCACGCGCCGGCCACGAACTTCGTGATCAGCACGACGATCAGCACCGCGCCGGTGCAGACCAGGCCGACGGTGTTGATGGTCTGCGAGCGCCGCATCCGGCGCCGCACGGCCTTGTCCTCCTCGGTGGCCAGCAACCGGTTCCAGTGCCGGATCATGCCGGCCTGGCTGCACGTGAACGACACGAACACGCCCACGATGTACAGCTGGATCAGCCGGGTCACCTCGGCGTCGAACGCGACGATCAGCACCACCGCCAGCGCCGCCAGGAAGATGATGCCGTTGCTGAAGGCCAGCCGGTCGCCGCGGGTGTGCAGCTGGCGCGGCAGGTAGCGGTCCTGGGCCAGGATCGAGCCGAGCACCGGGAAGCCGTTGAAGGCGGTGTTGGCCGCCAGCACCAGGATGATGCCGGTGACGAACGAGATGTAGTAGAACGCCGGCGGGAAGTTGCTGAACACCGCGGCGGCGATCTGGGCCAGGATCGTCTTCTGCTGGTAGTCCGCGGGCGCGCCGACCAGCTGGCTGGCCGGGTCGTCGGCGAAGTTGACGTGGGTCAGCGTGGCCAGCGAGATGATGCCGATCAGCATCACCACCGCGACCAGGCCCATCATCAGCAGGGTGGTCGCCGCGTTGCGCGACTTCGGCTTGCGGAAGGCCGGCACGCCGTTGCTGATCGCCTCCACGCCGGTCAGCGCGGCGCAGCCGGAGGAGAACGAGCGCAGGATCAGGAAGGCGAAGGCGACGCCGGTCATCGACGTCTCGGCGTGCAGCTGGAAGCCGGCGCTCTCGGCCCGCAGGTCGGCCCCGGAGAGCGCCCGCACGAAGCCCCAGATCATCATGCCGACGATGCCGATCATGAAGCCGTAGGTCGGGATGGCGAACGCGGCCCCCGACTCCCGCAGGCCCCGCAGGTTCATGGCGGTCAGCAGGCCGATCACCAGCAGGCAGAAGACCACCTTGTGCTGGCCGACGAACGGCAGGGCCGAGCCGATGTTGGCGATGCCCGACGCCGTGGACACCGCCACCGTGAGGATGTAGTCGACCAGCAGCGCGCTGGCCACCGTCAGCCCGAAGTAGCGGCCGAGGTTGGTGGTGGCCACCTCGTAGTCGCCGCCGCCGCTGGGATAGGCGTGCACGTTCTGCCGGTACGAGGCGACCACGACCAGCATGACGAGCGCCACGACGATGCCGATCCAGGGCGCGAAGCCGTACGCGGACAGACCCGCGACGCTCAGCGTCAGGAAGATCTCCTCGGGCGCGTACGCCACCGAGGAGAGGGCGTCGGACGCGAACACCGGCAGGGCGATCCGCTTCGGCAGCAGCGTGTGCGCCAACCGGTCGCTGCGGAAGGGTCGGCCGAGGACGAGCCGTTTGGCCGCGGTCGCAATCTTGGACACAACGGCACAGCGTAGGCGAGGTCGTCACCACTTCGGAGCAGTCCGTCGGTAGGTTGGGGAACAAACCGGTCCATTGGTGCATTGGGGGGTCGCGGGGGATCGCCGTCTCCGCCGCCAGGTACGGTGCAGCCGCATCGCGGAGGAGGACGATTCGTGCACGTGGTGGTCATGGGCTGCGGCCGGGTGGGGGCATCGCTGGCCAAGGCGCTGGAGCGCCTCGGCAACCAGGTCGCCGTCATCGACAAGAACGGCCAGGCGTTCCGCAGACTGGGCAGCGATTTCCACGGCCAGCAGGTCGTGGGCAACGGCTTCGACCGGCAGGTCCTGGTGGCCGCCGGCATCGAGCGGGCGGGCGCGCTGGCCGCGGTGTCCAGCGGCGACAACTCCAACATCATCGCGGCCCGGGTGGCCCGCGAGACGTTCGGCGTGCAGCACGTCGTGGCCCGGATCTACGACCCCAAGCGGGCGGCCGTCTACGAGCGGCTGGGCATCCCGACGGTGGCGACCGTGCCCTGGGCCACCGACCGCTTCCTGCGCATGCTGGTGCCCGAGGGGCAGGCCGCGGCGTGGCGGGACCCGTCCGGCACGGTGGCGGTGATGCTGCTGCCAGTGCACGAGGGCTGGGTCGGCCGCAAGATCGCCGAGCTGCAGGAGACGGTGCGCTGCCGGGTCGCCTTCATCATGCGTTTCGGCACGGGCGTGCTGCCCGAGCCGAGCACCGTCGTGCAGGCCGACGACGAGATCTATGTCGCAGCCCTGTCCGGAACCATCACCGAAATCACCGCGGCGGCGGGCCAGGCACCCGAGGAGAGTCACTGATGCGGGTCGCGATCGCGGGCGCCGGGGCCGTCGGCCGGTCCATCGCCCAGGAGCTGCTCGGCAGCAACCACCAGGTGATGCTCATCGAGCGGGACGCGGCGCACTTCGAGCCCAACGCGGTCGAGCAGGCCGAGTGGGTGCACGCCGACGCGTGCGAGCTGTCCTCGCTGGAGGACGCCGGCATCCAGCTGTGCGACGTGGTCATCGCCGCCACCGGCGACGACAAGGTCAACCTGGTGGTGTCGCTGCTGGCCAAGACCGAGTTCGCGGTGCGGCGCGTGGTGGCCCGGGTCAACGACCCGGCCAACGAGTGGCTGTTCACCGAGGCCTGGGGCGTCGACGTGGCCGTGTCCACGCCGCGCATGCTGGCCGCCATGGTCGAGGAGGCCGTCAACATCGGCGACCTCGTGCGGCTGATGACGCTGCGGCAGGGCCAGGCCAACCTGGTGGAGATCACCCTGCCGGACGACACCAACCTGGCCGGCCAGGCCGTGGGCCAGCTCAACCTGCCCCGGGACTGCGCGCTGGTGACCATTCTGCGCGGCGGCCGGGTCATCGTGCCGCAGGCCGACGACCCGTTCGAGCAGGGCGACGAGCTGCTGTTCGTGGCCTCGGCCGACGTGGAGCACGAGATCAGGAGCGCGCTCGGCCTGGACTGAGCGGTTGACACAAAAAAGGCCCCCTCACATTGAGGGGGCCTTTGTCATGCGGCTTCTGGTTCTGGTGTTGTCTCCTCGGCCGCCAGCAGCGCGAGGCGCTTGTCGGCCTTACGCACCGCCCACACCGTGACGGCGATGGCGATCGCCGTGAGCGGGTAGCCCATCGCGATGCGGGCCAGGCCGAGCAGGCCCACGTTGTTCTGGTCGTACAGCCACTGCTGGACCACGAACTTGGACCCGAAGACCAGGATCCAGACCAGCGTGGCGATGTCGTAGTAGAGGCGGGCGGAGCGGTCCGCGCGCCACTTGAAGCCGGTGTTGTTCAGCGTCGACCAGATCACGCCGGCCAGCGGCCAGCGGACGAGGGCCGAGACCAGGAACGCGCCGCAGTAGACCAGGCTGCTCCAGATGCCGAAGGCGAAGAAGCCCTTGGCCGAGCCGGTGCGGATGGTGATGAACGCGGCGACGGCGATGCCGAACAGGCCCGAGATGGCCGGCTGGATCGGCTCCCGGCGGACCAGCCGCAGCACGGCGATGGCCACCGCCACGCCGACCGCCGCCCACAGCGCGACCTGCCACTCGAACAGGTAGTTGGCCAGCACGAAGACCACGATCGGCACCGAGGAGTAGATCAGGCCGCTGATGCCGCCCATCTGCTCCAGCAGCGTCGGCGTGGGCTTGCGCTGCTCGTCGTCCTCGGCCGGCTTCGCGTCGGTCGCCGATTCGACGGCCGGGGCTGGCTGTTCGCTCATGAAGTCGTCTGCAACTCGTAGTAGGGGTTGTAGAGCACCTTGCGGCCGTCGCGGACCGCGATCCGACCCCGGGCCTTGATGGTGCGCCCCGGCTCGATACCCGCGATGCGGCGCCGACCGAGCCAGACTAGCGTCACGCCCTCGGTGCCGTCGTAGAGCTCCGCCTCCAGCGTCGCCGCCGCGTCCCGGGGGCACAGCTCGACGCTGCGCAGCCGGCCGAGCACGGTGACCTCTTCGCCGGAACGGCAGTCGCACGCACGCTGCGCCCCGACGGCGTCGACCTCGCGCGACAGGTCGTCGGCGTCCAACTCGGTGACGTCGCTGGTCAGTCGGCGTACGAGACGGTTCCAGTAGCCGCCCCTTGTGCTCGCCATGGTCCGCGCTCCAATGCGCCGTGTGGCCCCCACGCCGGGCCGTTCACTCGCCAGGGTAACCGCGTGGAGGCTCCGACAACCGCGTCCGAAGCGGCAAGATCTGCCGATGTGACCGACGTGGCCGTCCTGTTGCCCGGAACCGGATCGGATGACGTTTTCATCCGTTCGGTCTTCACCGCCCCGGCGGCCGCCGCGGGGGTGACCCTCGTCGCCCCGAAACCGGTTCCAGGGCCGGATCTGGGCCTCCGGCACCTGCTTTCCCTCGACGCCGCGTACGAAGCGCACGGACCTGTTCTCGCCGGCGGCATCTCCTTCGGCGCCCATCTGGCCGCCGAGTGGGCTTGCGCACACCCCTCCCGCTGCGCCGGCCTGCTGCTCGCGATGCCCGCCTGGCACGGCGCCCCCGGCGACTGCCCCGCCGCCGTCGCCGCCCGCTACTCCGCCGCCGCCGTCCGCCGTGACGGCCTCTCCTCGGCCCTCGCCTTCGGCCCCGACGTCCCCCCTTGGCTCGCCGCCGAGCTCTCCCGCGCCTGGCGCCGCCACGGCCCCGGCCTCGTCGACTCCCTCCTGGCCGCCGCCGACCGCCCCGCCCCCACCCTCGCCCAGCTGGCCACGCTCTCCATCCCCGTCGGCATCGCCGCCGTGCAGGACGACCCCCTGCACCCCTCCCCCGTCGCCGCCCAGTGGGCCGCCGCCATCCCCGACGCCGTGGTCCGCTCCCTGTCCTTCGCCGACTTCAGCGCCGACCGCTCCGCCCTCGGCCACGCCGCCTTCGCCGCCTGGCAGGCGTCTAGGCGAGGGTTTCGGCCAGCTGCCTGAACAGGGCGGTGGCGGGGTCCTCGATGCCGCGGCGGACGTGGGACATGAGCAGGAAAACGGCGAGGGAGCGGCACCACTCGTAGGCCCGGGCCTCGTCGAGGGGGTTGAGGGCGGCGATGCGGGCGCGGAGCTGGGTGTCGGTGGTGACGTCGAGGAAGGCCCAGTCGACGACGTCGAGGTCGGGGTCGCCGAGGCAGGGGCGGGGGTCGATGGCGACGGGGCCGCGGGCGGAGGTGAGGACGTTGCCGGGGTGGAGGTCGCCGTGCACGAGGCGGACGACGGTGCCGGTGTCGGCGAGGCGGCGGGCGGAGGCGTGGGAGGCATCGAGCAGCTCGGTGGGCACACCGGGGTTGCGGCGGGCGGCGAGGGTGAACATGAAGTCGACCCGGTCGGCCACGGTGGGGAAGCCGGTCGGCGCGGGGACGTCACGGAGCTGCCCGAGGAGGTCGGCGGCGGGGTGCCAGGAAGCCAGGGGTGTGCCGGGCTCCAAGGCCTCGATGAGGAGGGCGTTGTCCTCGACCGAGGAGTCGAGAAGGGAGACCACGGCGGGACAGGAGGCCCAGGCCCCAGGGCGGCGGCTTCGGTGGCGAAGACCTCGGCGTCGGGGGTGAGCTTCAGATACGCCAAGGAGCCGTCGGAACGGCGGCAACGGAAGGTGACGGAGGTGCCGCCGGTCATCTTGGCGACGACCTCAAGACCCCACCGGGCGCTGAGCGCGGACACCAGGGCGGGCACGGCGTCGAGCCAGGACTGGGCGTCCGGCCCGAACCGCGCCCGCATCCGGTCGGCGGTGGCGGCGGAGATCATCAGGGGAACATCAGCCCTGCTGCTGGGCCTGGATGTGCTGGGCGATGGCGGGCGGCAGCTCGACGGGCAGCGGGGTGCGCACGGGCTGGGGCTCGACGCCCCGCACGACGACGGTGCCCCGCACGACGGTGCGCAGCAGGTCGGAGGCCACCACGTTGTGCTCACCGGGACCGGCGACGACACCGCGCAGCATCCACCGCGGCCCGTCGACGCCGATGAAGCGCAGCACGACGTTGTTGGCGGTGGCGGCCAGCTCGGTCCCCCACTCGCCGGCCTCCTTGATCACCCGGGCCCCGTCCCCGCGCAGCTGGGTGACCAGCTCCTCGCAGATCTCGGGCCACAGGCCGCCGCCACGGGGCGCGGCGTAGGCGCTGACGGTGATCTGCCCGATCGGGGTCACCAGGTGCACGGCCCGAACCGGGCCGGAGGGGTCGACCTCGACCTGGAGCTGCGCGCCGTCGGGCACGGGCACCCGCACGGACCCGAGGTCGAGGCGGGACAGGCCGTCCTGCGGGGCGTCGTGCTCGTCGAACGGGCCGGCAGTGGACTCGATCTCGTCCACGGACTCGTCGACGGCGTCGTAGTCCGGCACCCCCAGGCGGCCGCTGTCCTTGCTGACGTGGTGGCGCCCACGCTTGCCGCGCTTGCCGAACATTCCGCTACTCCTTCGTCCCCTGCTGGGCCCCGGCGCCAGCCGCGGCCGCGAGCACCGCGTGCCCGCCGGTGGATCCGTAGCCGCCGGTGCCGCGCTCGGAGTCGGGCAGCTCGGCGACCTCCTCGAAGACCACGTGCTCGACGCGCTGCACGACCAGCTGGGCGATCCGGTCCCCCCGGGTCAGCGTGATCGGCTCGCGGAGGTCGTGGTTGATCAGGCACACCCGGATCTCGCCGCGGTAGCCCGCGTCGATGGTGCCGGGGGTGTTCACCACGGACAGGCCGACCCGCGCGGCCAGCCCGGAGCGGGGGTGCACGAAGCCGGCGAAGCCCACCGGCAGCGCCACGGCCACGCCGGTGCCGACCACGGCGCGCTCGCCGGGACGGATGACGACGTCCGAGGTCGTCACGAGGTCGACGCCCGCGTCGCCGGCCGTCGCATAGGACGGCACCGGGACACCGGGATCGATTCGGGAGAGGAGGACCTGCACGCTGGACACGGCGCGTGACACTACCCTGGACCCGTGACCGAGAGCGTGAGTGCGGTGGCAAAGGCCGAGGCCAAGTCCAAGCCGGTGTTCTTCGAACGCCTGCACGTGTCGTGGTGGGGCTGGCCGCTGCCCGTCGTCGCGGCCGTGCTGATGGCCGCCGAGGTGCACATGGGCTACCCGGGCGTGCGGGCATGGCTGCCCTACCTGATCACCATCCCACTCGTGATCGGCGTGATGCTGTGGCTGGGCCGGGCCACGGTGAAGGTCGTCGACGGCGAGCTGTGGGTGGGCGACGCCCACGTGCCGCTGCGCCTGATCGACGAGGTCGAGGTGATCCCGGCCAAGGCCAAGCGCAAGGCGCTCGGCCCGGACCTGGATCCGGCCGCGTTCGTGTCGCACCGCGGCTGGGTTGGGCCGGTCCTCCGGGTCTACCTCAACGACCCGTCGGATCCGACCCCCTACTGGCTGTTCAGCGTCCGCAACGCGGACAAGCTGGCCGCCCTGTTGACGCACAACTGACCCCCAGAACGCCCGAAGGCCGCGCCGACGGCGCGGGGCTGTCTCGCCCGCGCGCCGTCCGGTCGCGTCCGCTCAGGCGCAGTCCCTGCAGATCAACCGCCCGTTGTGCTCCTCGGCCAGTCGACTCCGGTGGTGCACCAGGAAACAGCTGGAACAGGTGAACTCGTCAGCCTGCTTCGGCAGCACCTTCACGGTGAGTTCCTCGTTAGACAGGTCAGCGCCTGGCAGCTCGAAGTTCTCATCCGGCGCGTCCACATCGACGTCGACCACGCCGGACTGCGTCTCGTTGCGCCGCGCCTTCAACTCCTCGAGGGAGTCCTCGGCCAGGTCGTCGTCCTGGCTCCGGCGCGGAGCGTCGTAGTCGGTCGCCATACTTCTTTCACCCCTGCAGTCACAATTCAGACTGTGTTCGTGCCGCTGGTCAACGCTCCAGGGCCCCAATTTGTGCCCGCCGTCGGAAGTGACGGTGGTCTCGCTCCCCGCCGGCTGCCACCCAGTGATCGTCAGTCGATTCCAGCCGCACCCGCGTGGCTCGGAGCGCGTGGATGATAGCCCACCGCGCAAGGCTGCACGCACACACTCACCCATCCGTGGCCCTAGCTGGCGGGACGAGCGGCGACGTCGGGGGAATTCGGCGGGGAAACCACTTGCCGACGGCGCGCGGGCGTGGTGCGATTCCGCCCGAGCAGGGTTGACGGTGCGCACACGGTCGATCGCGGGGCGCGATCGCGGTCGGCGGCGGGACACGGACCGGACACGGACGGCGATGCCGGCCGACGCCGGTCGGCGGTAACGCCTAGGCTGATCACAGGCGATGGTCCGGGCGCCGGGTTGAGCAGACACAGGGGTTCACCAGCCACGACCCGCGGCGTCGGTGAGGGTCAGGGTCGGTCAGGGTCGAGGAGGGCGGGGACGTGACTGCGCCAGTCGGGGTCAGGGGGAAGGCGAAGCCGCTGTACCGGAAGCGGCGGCCCTGGCCCGCCATGGTCCTGTTCGCAGTGCTCGCCGTGGTCGCAGGCTTCGTCTGGGTCAAGGTCATCAACACCACCGACGACGTGGACGCCGCCGTGCACTGCAACGCGCCGGGCCCGCTGCCGGCCGGGGCGACGCCGCCCGCGACGCCCGCGCCCAAGCCGGGCACCGCGCTGGCCCACGACGCCCTGGACAAGACCACGCCCGCGCCCCCCGCCCAGGTGCAGGTCCGCGTCTACAACGCCAGCGAGACCCGCAACCAGGCCACCATCGTCAAGTCCGCCGTGGAGCAGGCCGGCTTCGCCACCGCCGGCGACCCGACCAACGACCCGATCTACCTGGCCGGCGACATGAACTGCCGGGCCCAGATCCGGTTCGGCCCCAACGGCGCCGCCGGGGCCCGCACGCTGAGCATCGTGGAGCCGTGCGCCGAACTGGTCCGCGACGAACGCCAGGACGCCACCGTCGACCTGGCCGTCGGCAAGAAGTACGACGAGTTCCGGGTCAACTCCAGCGCCAAGCAGGTGCTCCAGCAGCTGACCGAGTGGGGCAAGAACCAACCGCCCCCGCAGGGCGGCCAGCTGGCCCAGCCCACCGGCCAGCCCCCCGTCAGCGCCGACCTCATCGACGCCGCCCGCAACTCGCACTGTGCTTGATGGCGCCGCCTTCGGCGGCGCGGGCTCGGCCCCTTTCAAGCCCCTGCCTCGCCCTTGCTGGATTTTTCGAGGCCCGCAGCGGCTTGGGTGGCGGGGCGAGTTGGGTGGCGGACCTCGAAAAATCCAGCAACCGGGCGAAGCAGGGGCGGGGCCGAGCGCTCTCCGGGGTTGGAGGGTCAGCGGACCTGGGGCGGTGTGGTCAGTCAGCGAAGCTGGGTTTGAGGTCGGCGGCGGAGCTGGGGTGGAGGTCAGCGGCGGAGCTGGGGCGGAGGGTCAGCGGACCTGGGCGGGTGGTCGGCGGACCTGAGGTCGTGGTCGGCGAGGCTAGGCCGGGGGCAAGGAGTCTGAGGGGCTAGACCCTGCCGAAGCGCTTCTAGGAGGGCGCGCGAGCTGGTCGGCTACGCCGGGGGCGGCGGCGAAGGTGGCCGCCTCGCCGAGGCCGTCGTCGTCGGAGCCGGGGAACCGGACACGGCGCCCGCTTCCTCGGCGATGAGGCCGCCGGCGGCCCAGTCCCAGCGGTGCAGGCCGTGCTCGATGTAGGCGTCCTCCCAGCCTGCGGCGACGGCGCACAGGTCCAGTGAGGCGGCCCCACAGCGGCGGATGTCCCGGACCTTGCCCAGCATGCGGTTGATGGCGTCGGCCTGGCGCAACCGGCGCGCGTGGTCGTAGGAGAAGCCGGTGCCCAGCAGGGACAGCTCCAGGCGGGTCGTGGCGGCGGCGCGCAGCGGCCGACCGTCGCAGAAGGAGCCGCCGCCCCGGCTGGCCGTCCAGATCCGGCCGGAGACCGGCTCGACGACGGCGCCGGCCACCGACACCCCGTCCAGCTGGGCGGCGATGGACACGGCGTAGAAGGGCAGGCCGTAGAGGTAGTTGACGGTGCCGTCGATCGGGTCGACCACCCAGACCAGGCCGTCGAGCGAGTCGGTCCCGCCCTCCTCCTCGCCCAGCACGGGCTCGCCGGGGCGCAGGTGGGCCAGCCGGTCGCGGACCAGCTGTTCGGACGCGCGATCTGCGGCGGTCACCACGTCGGTTTCGCTGGACTTGGTGTCGACCTGGGTGACAGCGTGGCTCCGGGCGTTGCGGACCAGCTCGGCGGCTTCGGTCCCGACGGTGACGGCAATCCTGACGAGTTCCTCGGATTCAGCGGCTAGCACGCCGCTCACCGAACCACACACGTTAGGGTCTGCGCACACTCCCGAAGACCCGCGTGCGGGGTCGAGGACTGGCAGCGGACTGAATCGAGTAGGAAGGGTCCGACGGATGGGCACAACCCGCGGGTTCGGGATCGACATCGGTGGATCCGGCATCAAGGGCGGACTTGTCGACCTGGAGACCGGCGAACTGGACGGCGAGCGCCTGCGCATCGTGACGCCGCAGCCGTCCACGCCGGACGCGGTGGCCGAGGTGGTCGCCGAGATCGTGGAGAAGTTCGGGTGGACCGGCCCGGTCGGGGTCACCCTGCCCTGCGTGGTCAAGCGCGGCGTCGCGCTGACCGCGGCCAATGTGGACAAGGGCTGGGTGGACACCGACGCGGCGAGCCTGTTCGCCCGGCGGCTCGGCCGCCAGCCCGGCGAGGTCGTCGTGCTCAACGACGCCGACGCGGCCGGCATGGCCGAGGTCCGCTACGGGGCCGGCAAGGACCAGCAGGGCGTCGTGGTGCTGCTGACCTTCGGCACCGGCATCGGCAGCGCCGTGTTCCTGGACGGCAAGCTCCTGCCCAACACCGAGTTCGGCCACCTCGAGGTGGACGGGCACGACGCGGAGAAGCGGGCCGCGGCGTCGGTGAAGGAGGAGAAGGACCTGTCGTGGGAGGAGTGGACCCACCGGGTCAGCAAGTACCTCTCCACCCTGGAGGACCTGATCTGGCCGGATCTGGTGATCGCCGGCGGCGGCGTCAGCAAGAAGGCCGACAAGTGGCTGCCGCTGCTCAAGGTGCGCACCAAGGTGGTCGCGGCCGCCCTGAAGAACGAGGCCGGCATCGTCGGGGCGGCCGCGGCGGCCGCCCACGGGATCGGCCACTAGTGGTACCCCGAAAAAACTGACCGAATCGTGTTCCGGCGATCTACCTGCGGGAACACGGAAAAAGGGCCCGGTGACGGCCGTGT
>NZ_KK037166.1:7980139-7990344 GCF_000568255.1 Kutzneria sp. 744 | reverse complement strand
CAAGAAGGCCGCCCCCGGCAAGGCCGGTCCGGCCAAGGCCAAGAAGGCGGGCGACGGCGACGAGCCCGAGGACCTCGAGGGCGACGTCGAGATCGACGCCGCCGAGCTCGAGGACGTCGTGGTCGAGGACGTCGCCGTCGAGGAGCCCGACGAGGAGCCCGAGACGAAGAACAGCTCGGACTTCGTCTGGGACGAGGAGGAGTCGGAGGCGCTGCGGCAGGCCCGCAAGGACGCCGAGCTCACCGCCTCGGCCGACTCCGTCCGCGCCTACCTCAAGCAGATCGGCAAGGTCGCGCTGCTCAACGCGGAGGAGGAGGTGGAGCTGGCCAAGCGGATCGAGGCCGGGCTCTACGCCGCCGAGCGGGTGCGCAAGGCCGAGGACGAGACCGAGAAGCTGCCGCCGCAGATGCGCCGCGACCTGCGCTGGATCGTGCGTGACGGCGAGCGGGCCAAGAACCACCTGCTGGAGGCCAACCTCCGCCTCGTGGTGTCGCTGGCCAAGCGCTACACCGGCCGTGGCATGGCGTTCCTGGACCTGATCCAGGAGGGCAACCTGGGCCTGATCCGCGCGGTCGAGAAGTTCGACTACACCAAGGGCTACAAGTTCTCCACGTACGCCACCTGGTGGATCCGGCAGGCGATCACCCGCGCGATGGCCGACCAGGCCCGCACCATCCGCATCCCGGTGCACATGGTCGAGGTCATCAACAAGCTCGGCCGCATACAGCGCGAGCTGCTCCAGGACCTCGGCCGCGAGCCGACGCCGGAGGAGCTGGCCAAGGAGATGGACATCACCCCGGAGAAGGTGCTGGAGATCCAGCAGTACGCCCGGGAGCCCATCTCGCTCGACCAGACCATCGGCGACGAGGGCGACAGCCAGCTCGGCGACTTCATCGAGGACTCCGAGGCCGTCGTCGCGGTCGACGCCGTGTCGTTCACGCTGCTGCAGGACCAGCTCCAGTCGGTGCTGGCCACCCTGTCCGAGCGTGAGGCGGGCGTGGTGCGGCTGCGCTTCGGCCTCACCGACGGACAGCCCCGCACCCTGGACGAGATCGGCCAGGTCTACGGCGTGACCCGCGAGCGGATCCGCCAGATCGAGTCGAAGACGATGTCGAAGCTGCGTCACCCGTCGCGGTCCCAGGTCCTGCGCGACTACCTGGACTGAGCCGACAGGCTTGAGCGGACGCCCCGTCCGGCCACTGGCCGGACGGGGCGTTCGTGTTGCCCGGAGCGTGCCCACCGGTGATCGAACCCGGACCGGAGATCCACTCGGGGTGGGGCGTTCACCCCGGCGACGGCCGTTCGTGGCCCCTGGTTGGCCCGTAGGACGCCCGTGACGCGTTCGGCGGGGTGTTGGGGACCCGCCGGGGCCTGGACGCTCACCGGGGGCGAAACGAAGGCCTGAACGACTGTTCGCCAGAAGCGAATATCACTCTCTGTTGTGTGACTCATCCCACAACAGGGGTGGTGATACGAACCCGGTCGTGGTTCTCTGACGTAGCTTGAGTCACTGAGTTCGTTGCGGTGAGTCAGTTCAGACCCGATCTGACGACAAAACGTAACCGACTCGGCACCTGTGGGTGGCCCCGGCAACGGACCATCGACAGGGGTGGGATGTCACGGAGTGTGGCTTGCTACATCCGGGTACATCTCACGTGACGGGCGTCGCCACTACGGTGGGGAACACCGGGAAGGCGCCGAACGTCTGCAATGGTGATGGCAGCGAGCACCGAGCCCCCCGGGCGGCGACCCGGTAGGTAGGTGGTCGCAGCTGTAAGTAGGCACCGGAGCACCGGTGCCGGGACGGAGGGAGAATTTCCATGACGACCTTGCTCACCCGCCCCGAGCTGACCGCTGTCGACCGCTGCGACCGGTGCGGCGCGGCCGCTCAGGTACGCGCCATTCTCCCGTCCGGAGGCGAACTCCTCTTCTGCGGCCACCACGCCCGCGAGCACAACGCCAAGCTGCGTGAGCTCGCGGCCGAGATCCAGCAGGGCTGAGACGGGGCCAGAGAACACATCCAAGCGATCAGGGGCGCGGGCCCGGTGTGGACCCGCGCCCCTTCCGCTACCCACGAGAATGTTGCTATTAGCTCGGGACAGTATAATGATGTTCCAACAAGGCCTTTGAAGGTTCTTCGTAAGTCTAGCAGTGTACGATGAGCACGTATCTACGTTCTCGTTCCGGTAGGTGAAGCGGCGTCGCTCAACCTAAAGGGCGATCTACCCATTGTAAATCATGCGTCTCTCGCGCTCCAGTAGGGCGGCCACAGGTCTGGGTATCGGGTTCGTTAGAGACTAGATATATCTCATAGCTACGCTCATCCCCGCATCACGTTCCCTGCATGAAGAGCGGCTCAGCCGGAGAGGGCCTGTTGGAAGGCCAGCTCGGCGGCGCCGATGATCTTGGCTTCCTTGCCCAGCGGGGAGGCCACGATCCGGATCCCGCCGACGGCCCGGCTGACCAGGCTGCGTTCCCGCACGGTCTCGGCGGCCTCGTCGACGACCGCGTCGGGCAGCGCGGCCAGTAAATCGCCCAGCACGACCAGCTGCGGCCCGAGCAGGTTGACCACGTTGATCAGCCCCAGCCCCAGCCAGTCGGTGAACTCCCGCATCCGGGTCAACGCGACCTGCGGCTCCTCGCCGGCCAGCGAGCGGAGCTCGCCGACCACGGCCTCCCGGGGCGACCCCTCGGGCAGCCCCAGGGCCCGGCACAGGGCGTCCTCGCCGATCTCGGTCTCCCAGCAGCCCTGGCACCCGCAGTAGCAGGGACGGCCGCCGGGCCGAACCACCATGTGCCCCAGCTCGCCGACGTAGCCGCCGCTGCCGCGCAGCGCTGCCCGCTCGGAGATGACCCCGCCGCCGACCCCGACGTCGACCGACACGAACACCATGTCGGCGGCCTCGGTGGCGATGCCGCGGGTGTGCTCGGCCAGCGCCCCAAGCTCGGCGTCGTTGCCGACCAGGACCGGCCGGTTCAGGGCGGCGGACAGCCGCTCCCCCACCGGCACGCCCTCCCAGTGCAGGTTGGGCGCCTCGTGCACGTAGCCGTCACGACGGACGACACCCGGCACGGACACACCGACCCCGACGGGCTCGGAGCCGATCCGCTCGGCCAGCCGCCGGCCGGCCGCGCCGATCTTGGCCAGCAGGTCGTCCGGCGACCCGGAGCCGCGCGGCAGCGTCCAGCCCCGGGTGCCGAGCACCTCGCCGCCGAAGCCGACGGCCGCCACGGTGGTCTGCTCGACGCCGACGTCGACGGCGAGCACCCACAGCGACCGCGGCTGCGGCAGCACCAGCAGGGACGGCCGGCCGGCGCCGGTGCGCTTGACCGAGACCTGCTCGACCACCACCCCGGCCTCGGCCAGCCCGTCCACCAGCGCCTTGATCGTGCTGCGGTTGAGCCCCAACTCGGCGGCCAGTTCCGCCCTGGTGCACGGGCCGCCGACGTGCAGCCTGCGCAGCAGGGCGGTCCGGTTGTGCCTGCGGACCTCGTCGGGACGTGTACCCGCGGTTGGCGGACCGCTCACCGCACACCCCCTCGTGCCCCTGTGGGACGGCTAGTGACCGGTCGCCTTGGCCCGTCGACGGGACAGCGCGTCGACGCTGGCCGCCAGCAGCAGGACCGCACCGGTGACGATGCTGACCACGGCCGCGGGCGCGCCGATCAGGCCGAGGCCGTTGCTGACGATCTGGATCACGAAGCCACCGATGATGGCGTTGGACAGCCGGCCCTTGCCGCCGAACAGCGACGTGCCGCCGATGACCGCGGCGCCGACCGCGAACAGCAGCACGTTGCCGCCACCGGCGTTCGGGTCGACCGAGCCGACCTTGGACGAGTAGACGATGGCGCCGACCGCCGAGACGGTGGAGGCGATCACGAACACGCTCATCCGGATCTTGGGCACGTTGATGCCGGCGCGCCGCGCCGCCTCGGCGCTGCCGCCGACGGCGTAGATGTGCCGGCCGTACTTGGTGCGGTCGAGCACGAACGTGCCGGCGACCAGCAGCACCAGCACGATCGGCACCACGTAGGGCACGCCGGCGATGGTGACGCGGTCCGGGTTGGGCGAGCGGTTGACCGTGAGCAGGTAGGTGGCCACCGCGCCGAGCACGACGAGCGCGCCGACCTTGATCATCATCAGCGAGGTCGGCTGGGCGACCAGGCCGCGGCGGACCCGGCCGAAGTGGCGGAACAGCACCACGGCCGCGTAGCCGCCGGCGAAGATCACGAACAGCAGCCAGCTGCCGACGGTGCTCAGGTTGTTGTTGGCCACGCCGAACAGCACCGGGTCCTGGCTGATGGACAGCGTGCCGCCGTCGCCGATCAGCTTGAGGATCACGCCGCCCCAGGCCAGGAACAGGGCCAGGGTCACGACGAAGGACGGGATGCCGATCTTGGAGATCATCACGCCGGTGAGGCAGCCGATGACCGAGCCGACGCAGACGGCCAGCAGCATCTCGATCCACGGGTTGGCCGGCACGCCGAGCAGCAGGATCAGCACCGCGACCGCGGACAGCACGGCGCCGAACCAGATCCGCTGCCAGACCGCGACGCCGATGGCCACCAGGCCGCCGATCACGAAGGCGTAGAAGACGGTGTCGCCCATGCCGGCCTGGAGGTTGCCGCCCTTGACGTAGTGCAGCGCCATCACGGCGGCGGCGACGCCGGAGCCGGTGCCGGCGGACAGGTCGATCTCGCCCAGCAGCAGCACGAACACCAGGCCCATCGCGATGATGGTGATGCCGGCGGCCTGCGCGAGCAGGTTGGCGATGTTGTTCAGGCCGAGGAACGTGCTCGACGACAGGCCGAACAGGATCACCAGCACGATCAGGCCGGCCAGCGCCGGCAGCGAGCCGAGTTCGCCGCCGCGGACGCGGTCGACGTAGTCGCGCACGGCCTGGCCGGTGGTGCGCCGGGTGGTGTCGATGCCGAAGTCGGCGACGGCCTGGTCCTGCGCGGCCTGCTTCTGGTCCGACGGCGGGGCGGCGGCGGGTGTGTCAGTCATTGGAGGAGATCCCTTGCGATTCAGACCGTGGCGACTTCGGGCTTGGCCAGGCCGATGTCGCCGGACCGGCCGGCGGTGATCAGCTCGACGACCTGCGTGTTGGTCAGGCTCTTGGTCGGCAGCTGGGCGACCATGCGGCCGAGGAAGAGCGTCGCCACGTTGTCGGCGACCTCGAAGACGTCGTTCATGTTGTGGCTGATGAGCACCACGCCCAGACCCTGGTCGGCCAGCCGGCGCACCAGGTCGAGCACCTGGCGGGTCTGGGCCACGCCCAGCGCCGCGGTCGGCTCGTCCAGCAGCACGACCTTGCTGTCCCACAGCACGGCCTTGGCGATGGCCACGGTCTGCCGCTGGCCGCCGGACAGCGACGCCACCAGCGTGCGCACCGACTTGACCGTGCGGACCGACAGCGAGGCCAGCGTCTCGCGGGCGGCCTGCTCCATGTCGGTCTCGTCGAGCAGGCCGTGCTTGCCGCGCTCGCGGCCGAGGAACATGTTCTGGACGATGTCGAGGTTGTCGCACAGCGCGAGGTCCTGGTAGACGACCTCGATGCCGTAGTCGGCGGCCTCACGGGGGCCGGAGATGTGCACCGGCTCGCCGTTGAACAGCACCTCGCCGGAGTCGATGCCGTGGATGCCGGCGATGCACTTGACCACCGTGGACTTGCCGGCGCCGTTGTCGCCGACGAGCGCGGTCACTTCGCCGGGGCGGATCACGAGGTCCACGTCGTGCAGCACGTGGACGGGTCCGAAGCTCTTGTTGATCCCGCGCAGTTCAAGGATCGGCTGCTCGGTCATGGGGGTCTTCTCCAGACTGTCACTGCCCGCCCCGGTGGCGGTGGGGTGCCGGGCATGGGAAGCCGCCGCGGCCGGCCCGGGTCGGGGGTCCGGGTCGGCCACGGCGGCGGCCTTCGCATCAGGCCGTCAGCTGACTAGCTGATGCCGTTCTGGGCGCAGAGCGGGGCGACATCGCCCGTGCAGACGTCGGCCTTCGGCACGGCGCCCGCGGAGATGACGTCCTTGACCTTGTCCTTGGTGATCGACTGCGGGTCGAGCAGCAGGGACGGGACCGACCGCTGGGTCTTCGGGTCCACGGTCTTCTGCGTGGCGATCTTGTCGGCGTCGGCCTTGCTGTTCTTCAACAGCGCGGTGGCCAGCTTGGCGGCCGCCTTGGCCTCCTGGTCGATCGGCTTGAAGACGGTCATGTACTGGTCGCCGCGCAGGATGGCCTTGAGGCCGTCGGCGGTGGCGTCCTGACCGGTCACCGGGACCGTGCCGTTGAGGTGGTTCTTCTGCAGCACGGCGATGACCGCGCCGGCCAGGCCGTCGTTGGCCGCGAGGACGCCGTCGACCTTGCCGCCGTTGGCGGTCAGGAAGTTCTCGAAGGTGGAGCCACCGGTCTGGTTGTCCCACTTGTCGATGAACTGGCTCTTGACCAGCTTCAGCGTGCCGGCGTCGTAGAGCGGCTTGAGCACCTGCTCCTGGCCGTCGTGGAACAGGGTCGCGTTGTTGTCGGTCGGCGCGCCCTCGATCTCGATGACCTGGGCGCCCGGCTTGCTCTTGAGCGCGTCGGCGAGGGCCTGGCCCTGGAGCTTGCCCACGCCGGGGTTGTCGAACGAGACGTAGTAGTCGGCGCTGCCGCCGGCGTTGAGGCGGTCGTAGTCGATGACCGGAACGCCCTGGGCCTCGGCCTTCTTCTCGACCGCGGCGCCCACGTCGCCGGTGGTGGAGGCGAGGATCAGCACCTTGACGCCCTGGCTGAGCATCTGGTCGGCCAGCTGCGAGACCTTCTGGTCGTCGCCCTGCGCGTTCTGGATGATCGGGTCGAAGCCCTCGGCCTTGAGCGCGGCCTCCAGCAGCGGGTGGTCGAAACCCTCCCAGCGGGCGGACGTCGTGGTCTCGGGCAGGATCACGCCGACCTTGGCGCCGTTGCTGGCGCCGCTGCTGCCCGACGTCGGGCTGGAACCGCTGCTGCTGTTGGCTCCACACCCGGTGACCGCCAGCGCGAGCCCGGTGCTCGCGGCGAGCACGGCGAGAGTTCTGCTCCGCATCCGGCTGTTCCCTTCATCGTGGCGCGGGTCACTGAGAGAGCCCCGCGAAAATGTTGTGGCGCAGAACATATGCCCCTGAGCCTCGCTACGAAAGGTAGCTGAAGCGGTTAAGTTCGGTTCTGGCGACACGATGCGGCAACGACGCGGTAACCGGAAGGCCGCCGCTACACCGAACAGCCGCCTGTCAACTACGCGTTGTGACTAAATCGGGGTGAGGTGCCGCACGCTCATTGCACGGTTGGCCGCTTCTCCTGCGGCGAAAGGTTCACGGGCGTGATCACGGACAGGCATGAGAGCGCTACCAAGCGCCCTACGCCCATTCGGCCGTGCACGCTCGACCGGGTGTCACCACGAACGCAGCGTGGCGATCCGCTCCTCAAGCTGCTCGACCGAGGCCATCGCGGTGGGCGGGCCCCCGCAGTAGGCGCGCAGCTCGCTGTGGATCTTGCCGTGCGGCTTCTTGGTCCGGTGGTGGTGCATCGACACCAGGGTGTTCAGCTCACGTCGCAGCTCGGCCAGCCGCTCCTGGGTGGTGCGCACCTTGACCGGCTGCGGCACAGCGGCCGGCTCGGCCGCCTTGCGCGCCGACACGTCGGCCAGCTGCTTGGCCTGCCGCTGGCGCAGCAGGTCCCGCACCTGGTCGGGGGCGAGCAGGCCGGGCAGGCCCAGGTAGTCCTGCTCCTCCTCGGTGCCGACCATGGCCGCCGTGCCGAACGAGGAGCCGTCGAAGATCAGCTGGTCCAGCTCGGCCGAGGCGCCCAGCGAGGTGTAGCCCTTCTCCTCCTCGCCGTCCTCGTCCTTGGCCCGGTTGGCGTCGGCCAGCAGCTCGTCGTCCCAGCCGTCCTTCTCACGGTGCGGTTTGCCCAGCACGTGGTCGCGCTCGGCCTCCAGCTCGGAGGCCAGCTGGAGCAGCACGGGGACGCTGGGCAGGAACACGCTGGCCGTCTCGCCGGGGCGCCGTGACCGCACGAAGCGGCCGATCGCCTGCGCGAAGAACAGCGGCGTCGAGGAGCTCGTGGCGTACACGCCGACGGCCAGGCGCGGCACGTCGACGCCCTCACTCACCATGCGGACCGCGACCAGCCACCGGGCCTGGCCGGCCGAGTACTCGGCGATCCGGCCGGTGGCCTTGGGGTCGTCGGAGAGCACGACCGTCGGCTCCTCGCCGGTCAGCCGCTTGATGATCTCCGCGTAGGCCTTGGCCGACTCCTGGTCCGAGGCCAGCACCATGGCGCCGGCGTCCGGGATGGACTGGCGCACCTGGTTCAGCCGCTGGTCGGCGGCGCTGATCACGGCCGGCATCCACTCGCCGGTCGGGTCCAGCGCGGTGCGCCAGGCCCGGGCCGTCTGCTCCTGGGTCAGCGGTTCACCCAGTCGGGCGGTGAATTCCTCGCCCGCGCCGGTCCGCCAGCTCGCCTCACCCGAGTAGGCCAGGAACAGCACCGGCCGGACCACGCCGTCGCGCAACGCGTCGGAGTACCCGTACGAGTGATCCGCACGACTGCGCATCTGGCCGGCGCCGTCGGGCTCGTAGTTGACGAACGGGATCGGGCTGTCGTCGCTGCGGAACGGCGTGCCGGTCAGGGCCAGCCGGCGCACCGCGGGCGTGAACGCCTCGCGAATGGCGTCGCCCCAGGACTTCGCGTCGCCGCCGTGGTGCACCTCGTCCAGGATCACCAGCGTCTTGCGGTTCTCGGTGCGCACGCGGTGCAGCGTCGGATGGGCCGCGACCTGGGCGTAGGTGACGGCGACCCCGTTGTAGTCGTTGGAGGTCTGGCCGGCGCCGTTGCGGAAGTTGGAGTCGATCGCGATGCCGGCCTCGGCCGCCGCCTTGGCCCACTGGTGCTTGAGGTGCTCGGTCGGCGTGACGATCGTGACCCGCTCGACCGTGCGGTCGGCCAGCAGCTCGGCGGCCACGCGCAGACCGAAGGTGGTCTTGCCGGCGCCGGGCGTGGCGACCGCGAGGAAGTCCTGCGGCCTGGTCGTCAGGTACCGGGTCAGGGCCCGGCGCTGCCAGGCCCGGAGCGGTCGTGCGGCGGTCGTCGTCGGGTTGAGGGTGTCCGTCAACGCCGTTCACCCTCCCTAGCTGCGACAACCTGCCGATGACGTGCGAATGCCCTCACGGTGGGGTTCCCTGAGGGCTGGTGCCACCTTACCCAACGGACCCGGACGGCACCGCCCGATGGGCTGTGCCGATGACCACGAGATGACGTTTCGGGGGGTGATCCAGCCGGGGAACCCGTGATGCCGCATGCTTTGGGGTGCCATGGGTCAGCAGCCTGAGCAGGAGACCGGCGCGGTCGCACCCGACAAGCGGGGGCCGTGGCGGCTCACGGTGCGCACGGTCACCAAGGCCTGGTTCGGCGACATCTTCTCGGAGGCCGCGGAGGCCGCGTTCTGGCAGACGCTGTCGCTGCCGCCGCTGCTGCTGGGTCTGCTCGGCTGCCTGAGCTTCGTCGGCGACTGGTTCGGGCCGCAGATCGTCACCGCCGTGCAGTCCAAGATCCTTTCGTTCTGCCACACCATATTCAGTCCGAACGTCGTGGACCAAATCATCGCCCCCACGGTGGTGAGCATCCTCACCGGCGCGCACACCGAGGTGGCCTCGATCGGCTTCCTGATCTCGCTGTGGGCCGGCTCGTCGGCGATGGCCTCGTTCGTGGACGCGATCACCGCCGCCTACGGCCAGCACGACGTGCGGCATCCGGTGTGGCAGCGGATCTTCGCGCTGTTCATGTACATCGTCGGCCTGGTGCTGGCCGTGATCGGGCTGCCGCTGCTGGCCCTGGGGCCGGACCTGCTGGCCGCCGTCGTGCCCGGGCAGTGGCGGCCGATCGTGCAGCAGCTGCTGAGCACGTTCTACTACCCGGTGATGGCCGTGCTGCTGGTGTTGGCGCTGACCACGATGTTCAAGGTCGCGCTGCCGCGGAAGCTGCCGTGGCACCGGGGTCTGCCCGGCGCGGGGCTGGCGATGGTGATGTTCCTGTTGTCCAGCATCGGGTTGCGGCTCTACATCTCGTGGATCACCAGCACCGGCTACACCTACGGCGCGCTGGCCACCCCGATCGCCTTCCTGCTGTTCACGTTCTTCCTCGGCATGGCCATCATCGTCGGCGCGCACTTCAACAGCGCCATCGAGGAGATGTG
>NZ_KK037166.1:7976611-7980039 GCF_000568255.1 Kutzneria sp. 744 | reverse complement strand
CGCCGCCGCCCGACGCGCCCACCCACCTACGCCGATGCGGCGGGGGAAAATCCGGCAAGGGCGAGGCAGGGGTCACGAGGGGCCGAGCCGCGACGCCGGAGGCGGCGCCAATTACTCGGCCATCATCTCGTAGATCTTCTTGCACTCCGGGCACACGGGCGATCCGGGCTTGGGCGCCTTGGTGACGGGGAACACCTCACCGCACAGCGCGACCACGTGATTGCCCATCACGGCACTCTCCGCGATCTTCGCCTTCTTGACGTAGTGGAACATCTTCGGCGTGTCGTCGCCGGTGGTCTCGTCGGCGTCGCGCCGGGTGTCGGTCTCGGGCAGCGTCTGGGTCATCGGGCTCACTCATTCATGATGCCTGATACACGCTGGACGTTGGAACGGGAGAGCATGGGTACACAACCGCAGGTCAGCGCCCCAGACATCAACGCCGAGGTGGCGGCCGCGCTGGCCGAGGGCCGGGCCGTGGTGGCGTTGGAGAGCACGATCCTGGCCCACGGGCTGCCGCCGGGCCGCAACCGGGAGGTCGCGGCGCGGGTGGAGCAAGTGGTCCGGGACGCCGGGGCGGTGCCGGCGACGATCGCGGTGCTGGACGGGCGGCCGGTCGTCGGACTGGACGACAAGCAGCTGGACCGGGTGTGCGACCCGGCGTCGGGCCTGGTCAAGCTGTCGCGGCGGGACCTGGGGCCGGCGATCGCGCTGGGCCGGGACGGGGCGACGACGGTGGCCGGCACGGCGTCCATCGCGGCCAGGGCGGGGGTCGGCGTGTTCGCGACCGGCGGCCTCGGCGGCGTGCACCGGGGCGCGGCGGAGAGCTGGGACGTCTCGGCCGACCTGGGCGTGCTGGCCGAGACGCCGGTGCTGGTGGTGTGCTCGGGCGTGAAGTCGGTGCTGGACATCGGCGCCACGCTGGAGCTGCTGGAGACCAGCTCGGTGCCGGTGCTCGGCTACCGCACGAACCGGTTCCCGGCGTTCTACCTGCGTGAATCCGATTTCGACGTGCCGTGGCGGGTGGACGACCCGGCCCAGGCGGCGGCCGTGGTCGCGGCGCACCGGGCGCACGCCCCGGGGCAGTCCGGGGTACTGCTGGCCAACCCGGTGCCGGTCGAGTACGAGATGGACCGCGAGCTGCACGACCGCCTGCTGGCCGAGGGCCTTGAGCTGCTGGTCACGCGGAACGTGCGAGGCAAGGACGTGACGCCGGTGCTGCTGGAGCACTTCCACTCGGCCAGTGGCGGCGTGAGCCTGGACACCAACGAGCAGCTGGTGCTGTCCAACGCGCGCGTGGCCGCCGCTGTGTCTGTTGAGCTGGGGCGGGTGGAGCTCGCCCGATGACGGTCATCGTGGTCGGGGACGCGGCGATGGACGTCGTCGCCCGGCATCACAGCCCGATCGCCCACGCCGGCGACTCCCGGGCGGACATCGCGCTGGCGGTCGGCGGGGCGGGGGCCAACACCGCCGCGTGGCTGGCGTCGCTGGGCGTGGACACCGTGCTGGTGGGGCGGGTCGGCGACGACATGGCCGGCCGCCAGGTGCGGGCCGAGCTGGAGGTGTTCGGGGTGCGGTGCGCCTTCGCCACCGATCCGGCCGCCCCGACCTGCTGCGTCGTCGTCCTGGTCGACGGGGACGGGCAGCGGAGCATGCTGGCCGACCGGGGCGCGAACGCCCGGCTGGCCGGCTCGGACCTGTCCGTCCACGTGCTGGAGACGGCCAGTCATCTCCACCTGTCCGGTTACGTGCTGTTGGACCCCAAGTCGCGCGACGCCGGGCTGGAGATGCTTGCCGCGGCCCGTGGGGCGGGGCTGACGACCTCGGTGGACCCGCAGGCGGCGCTGCACATCGTCAACCAGGGGCCGGAGACGTTTCTGGCCATGGTGGCCGGCGTGGACCTGCTGCTGCCCAACTCCGAGGAGTTGGAGGCGCTGACCGGCTCCCGTGATCCGGCCGCCGCCGCCAAGCTGCTGGACCACGTGGGCGCGGTGGCCGTGACGACCGGGCCGGCCGGGGCCAGCTGGGTGGACCGGGTCGGGCGCTGGGACGTGCCGGCCGTGGCGGCCGACTGCGTGGACTCCACCGGCGCCGGGGACGCCTTCGACGCCGGGCTGCTGGCGGCGTGGCTGAACGGGCAACCGCCGCTGGAGGTGCTGAGGGCCGGCGTGACGGCGGGGTCGCGGGCGGTGTCCCGCGTGGGCGGTCAGCCGCCGGTGTGATCAGGCCCCCGAGCCCGGGCCGTTCAAGGCCGCGACCTGGGCTCGGGGTCCGGGGCGGAGCCCCGGCGTGGGGGTGTGGGGGCCGGCCCCCGCGGGGCACAGGGAGCGATGATGGCCGCGCGGTCCGCGGGCACACCTCACCCAATCGCGAGCCGGCGGCTTCGCCCGCCGGCTCGAAGGATCCCGACTCTCAGCCCTCGATGGCCGGGGGCGGTTTCGGGGCGTCCTGCGGGGCGTTCTGCTGGGCGTCGGGCGAGACCTCTCGCGCCAGCGCCCGGCGGGCGGCCTTCTCCGCGTTGTAGCGGTTGATCTCCTCCTGCTTGCGTGGCGGGCGGTCGTTGGCGATCAGCACGGCCACCCACGGCAGGGGAATCGACAGCACCAGGAAGAACAGCGCCAGCCACCACACGTTGATGAACGCCACGGCCAGCAGCAGGCACGGCACGCGCAGCAGCATCATGATCGTGTACTTGCGCTTGCGTGCCCGGGACTCGTCCGCGTACGAGGGCGCGGCCCCGGTGATCAGAACCGGTGTGTCGTCCCGGTCAGAGCCCTTCACGACACCACCTCCTCCCGTTGATGCTAGTCGCCTTCAAGGACGTGCAAACATTCTGGTCGTGTTTTCCGACAAGTTCTGTGACCAGCTGCGGGACGCCTTCCGCGAGGCCCGCTACGAGCCGGACGCGGTCGTCGACCTGCTCGGCGCGCAGGCGCACGCGGCGCTCGGCCGCGGCGAGCCCGAACCGGCCCGTCGGGCCAGCGCCGACGCCGGCGCGCTCGGCAGCCTGATCCGCCTGTTCCTGCTCGGTGACGCCGTGTCGTCGACCGAGACCGCCGCCGCCCTGGGCACGCTGTCCGTGGCCGACGCCGTGACGGAGGGACTGCTCCGCGAGGTCGACGGGAACCTGCGCGCGGATCTCGACGTTCGACCGTACGGAGACGATCAGGGTTCCTGGTGGGTGGTGTCGGACCAGGACTCCGACCTGCGCGGCGCACCCGTCGGCCCGGACCACGTGCTGGGCGTCGGACACGCGTCTCTGAGCCTTGCTCGCGCCACGGCCCGACGGCCCGTGGACACCGTGCTGGATCTGGGAACCGGCTGCGGGGTGCAGGCGCTGCACGCCGCCCGCCACGCCAACCGCGTCACCGCCACCGACCTGTCCGAACGGGCGCTTTCCCTTGCCTCGGCGACCTTCCGGCTCAACGAGC
>NZ_KK037166.1:7971721-7976511 GCF_000568255.1 Kutzneria sp. 744 | reverse complement strand
CGGATCCGCCGAGGAACTGCTGGCCACGCGGTTCCTGGTGCCGCCGACCGTGATGCTGGAAGAGGTGTCGCAGCCGGGCGACGAGGGCTGGGAGGCCGTCGTGCGGCGGCTGCACCGCACCGACGGACCCGGTTGGCAGCACGAGGTCGACGAGTTGGCGGCCGCGCTGCTGGCCGGTTGTCGCGGGGCGTTGCCGCTGGGTGACCTCTTGCACCTGTTGGCGTACGGGCACGGCCAGTCGGTCGACGACCTCGAACGCACCGCGTTGCCGATCGTGCGCGATCTGGTGCGGCACGGAATGGTTGTGCCGGCGTGAAAGCAGTTGTCATGCGGGTGACAAGGGCGAGCGTCACCGTCGGCGACGAGGTCGTCGGTGAGATCAAGGAACCCGGATTGTTGGTGTTGTTGGGCATCACCCACACCGACGGGGCCGAACAGGTCGACACCATGGCGCGGAAGCTGCACGAGCTGCGGATACTCGACGAGGAGCAATCCTGTGCGAGCACAGGGGCTCCGCTGCTCGTGGTGAGCCAGTTCACGCTGTACGGCGACACCAGGAAGGGCCGCCGTCCATCGTGGACGAAGGCCGCGCCCGGTCCGGTCGCCGAGCCGCTGGTGGACGCGGTCGTCGACGCGCTGCGTGCGCGGGGCGCCACCGTGGCCACCGGTCGGTTCGGCGCCGACATGGCGGTGGAAAGCGTGAACGACGGTCCGTTCACGGTGCTTGTCGAAGTGTGATGATTCGCGGGTTTCCTTGTGAAGGAAACGTGCAGGCGCGCGATTCGGTTCAGTTGTCCATCATGGACTTCACGTTTCACCGGGACGGTTGCCGACTGAACGGGTGGAGGTGGCCCTCTCTCAGGGAAACCTCAGGTTCTCAGGGCAACCGCTCCGGGCGTGGAGACGTCATGAAGGGTGAGAAGACGGGAACGATTTCGCGATCGCTCGCGTTTTCACCAGTGTCCAGCCAGCAAGCGCAAGGCATTCCCGACCCGGGTGCCTCGCCCGAAAGGCTCGCCGCGCAACGCAGCGCCGGTGTGTGACGCGACGACACACCAGCCCGCGACCGGGGAGGGAGCACCCGTGACCATCCCACAGACCATCGACCACTTCGGGCCCGAGGCAGATCTCGACGCCCAGGGGCCCGCCGCCGACCTGGTGCGTGTGTACCTGAACGGCATCGGCAAGACCAAGCTGCTGACCGCCGAGCAGGAGGTGGGGCTGGCCAAGCGAATCGAGGCCGGCGTGTTCGCCCGCCACATGCTGGAGACGGCCAGGGTTCTGGACGCCACCAGGAAGTCCGAGCTGACCGCCCTGGTGCGTGACGGCGAGCGGGCCAAGAACCACCTGCTGGAGGCCAACCTCCGCCTCGTGGTGTCGCTGGCCAAGCGCTACACCGGGCGCGGCATGCCGCTGCTCGACCTGATCCAGGAGGGCAACCTCGGCCTGATCAGGGCCGTCGAGAAGTTCGACTACACCAAGGGCTTCAAGTTCTCCACGTACGCCACGTGGTGGATCCGCCAGGCCATCACGCGCGGCATGGCCGACCAGGGGCGCACCATTCGGCTGCCCGTCCACCTGGTGGAGCAGGTGAACAAGCTGGCCCGGATCAAGCGCGACCTGCACCAGCAGCTCGGCCGGGAGGCCACGCACGAGGAGCTGGCGCGGGAGTCCGGCATCGCCGAGTCCAAGATCGCCGACCTGCTCGACCACTCCCGCGACCCGGTGAGCCTGGACATGCCCGTCGGCACCGACGAGGACGCCCCGCTGGGCGACTTCATCGAGGACGCCGAGGCCACCGACGCCGAGAGCGCCGTCATCTCCAGCCTGCTGTCCGACGACCTGCGCCGCGTGCTGGCCACCCTGGACGAGCGGGAGCAGTCGGTCATCCGCCTGCGCTACGGCCTCGAGGACGGGCAGCCCCGCACCCTCGACCAGATCGGCAAGCGCTTCGGCCTGTCCCGCGAGCGCGTCCGCCAGATCGAGCGTGAGGTCATGTCCAAGCTCCGCCAGGGCGACCGGGCCGAGCGGCTGCGGGCCTACGCCAGCTGACCGGCCGTCGGGTGGATCTTCGCCCGAACAGCCGCCTTGACTTGTGATCTGTGTCACGGCACAGTTCACCGCACACAGAAGCTTCGCGGTGCGAACCATCGGGCGACCGACGATTCGCGACCGCATCCCACAGGAGGCGGGGACGGCCGGGGGCCGCCCCCGCCTCTTGATTTGTGTGATGTCCGCCGTCACACCCGGGGACGGCGGCAGGCGCATGGGGTCCGGCGATACTGTGCCCTGAGCTGCCGACCCGCGAGGTCGCGCCGGTCTCTGGAGCCGCGGGCCGGGAAAATCGCGTCTGTTCAGCGATTTCCCGGACTAGGCGAAGAGACCGGATCAGAGCGACCTCGCCCCGCGCGGAACGCGCGGCACAAGCACAGGAGCCCGCGAACGTGACCACCACCTCGTTCCAGTACGTCGATCCGCTGCCGTTGGGCAAGGACACCGCCACCGAATACCGACTGGTCAGCCCGGACGGCGTCCGGGTGACGGAGGTGGCGGGGCGGCGCTTCCTCGAAGTGGAGCCCGAGGCGCTGCGGCTGCTGGCCCGTGAGGCGATCAAGGACATCCAGCACCTGCTGCGCACCAGCCACCTACGGCAGCTGCGGGCCATCATCGACGACCCCGAGGCCAGCGGGAACGACCGGTTCGTGGCCACCGACCTGCTGCGCAACGCCTGCGTGTCGGCGGGCGGGGTGCTGCCGATGTGCCAGGACACGGGCACGGCGATCGTGGTGGGCAAGCGGACCGAGACGGTGCTCACCGGCGGTGACGACGAGGCCGCGCTGTCGGAGGGCATCTACGACGCCTACCAGCAGCTGAACCTGCGCTACTCGCAGATGTCGCCGACCACGTTCTGGGACGAGAAGAACACCGGCACGAACCTGCCGGCCCAGATCGAGCTGTACCACAAGGCGGGCCAGGAACCGGCCTACGAGTTCCTGTTCATGGCCAAGGGCGGCGGCAGCGCCAACAAGACGTTCCTGTACCAGGAGACCAAGGCGCTGCTGAACCCGACGCGGCTGGCCCGGTTCCTGGACGAGAAGCTGCGCTCCCTGGGCACGGCCGCCTGCCCGCCGTACCACCTGGCGATCGTCGTCGGCGGCACGTCGGCCGAGTACAACCTGAAGACGGCCAAGCTGGCCTCGGCCCGCTACCTGGACAACCTGCCCACCGAGGGCTCCGCCGACGGCCGCGCGTTCCGGGACACCGACCTGGAGCAGCAGGTGCTGGCCATGACCCGCGAGTTCGGCATCGGGGCCCAGTTCGGCGGCAAGTACTTCTGCCACGACGTCCGGGTCATTCGCCTCCCCCGGCACGGCGCCTCCTGCCCCGTCGGCATCGCGGTGTCCTGCTCGGCCGACCGCCAGGCCAAGGCCAAGATCACCGCCGAGGGCGTCTTCCTGGAGCAGCTGGAGCACGACCCGGCGCAGTTCCTGCCCGAGGTGCACGACGAGCAGCTGTCCGACGACGTGGTGCGCATCGACCTCAACCAGCCGATGGACGAGATCCGGCGCACCCTGGCGGCGCTACCGGTGAAGACCCGACTGTCGCTGACCGGCCCGCTGGTCGTGGCCCGCGACATCGCCCACGCCAAGATCAAGGAACGCCTGGACGCCGGCGAGGCCATGCCCCAGTACCTGCGCGACCACCCCGTCTACTACGCCGGCCCGGCCAAGACGCCCGAGGGCTACGCCTCCGGCTCCTTCGGCCCCACCACCGCCGGCCGCATGGACTCCTACGTCGAGCAGTTCCAGGCCGCCGGCGGCTCCCTGGTGATGCTGGCCAAGGGCAACCGCTCCAAGCAGGTCACCGACGCCTGCCAGTCCCACGGCGGCTTCTACCTCGGCTCCATCGGCGGCCCGGCCGCCCGCCTGGCCAAGGACTGCATCCGCAAGGTCGACGTGCTCGAGTACGCCGAGTTGGGCATGGAAGCCGTCTGGAAGATCGAGGTCGAGGACTTCCCGGCCTTCATCGTCGTCGACGACAAGGGCAACGACTTCTTCTCCGAGACCTCCGCCCCGACCCTGCAGATCTCCTTCCGCCGCTAGCCGACGGTCCTACGTGGACCGTGGTCGCCGGATCGGCGGCCACGGTCCGTCCGGGTATCCGGGTCAACAGGGTCTCCCCGGCATCACCGGCGAGGACATCACTGTGTCGGCGGGTCTGGTCACGTACTGACGGGGCGGGCCGCCACGACCCGAACCCGTTGCGCCGCCACGATCACGATGGCCAGCAGCGCGCCGATGGCCAGCAGGCCGACGTACGGGTCGGGTGCCTCGATGCGGTTCTCCAGCAACGGATTCGCGGCGGCGGTGCCCGAGCCGACCATGTCCGGCACGAACCGTTCGGGCCCGTAGGAGACCAGCGCCCATGCGACGGCCGCGGTCAGCAGAACGGACGACATGGCCGCGTGCAGGGCCATGACCGGCTCACGGGTGATCCATAGCGCCACGGCCGCGCCGGCGGCGGCGAAGACGACGGCCAGGGCGATGGAGCCGGGCACCGGCGGGACAATCGCCACCAGGCCGAACAACAGTGCCGTAGCGGCAACCCCGATCGCGACGGCCGCCAGCCGCGGCCGTCCGTACAGGTACGCGGCCAGGTAGGCAGCGAGCATCACGCCGAAGACCGGGCCGCCCGCGGCCGCCTTGTCCGGCGACGCGACCAGCATGAGCACCACCAGCGTCGCCATGCCTGCCACCAGCAGACACCCCGCTACCCGTGCCGCCATCACG
>NZ_KK037166.1:7965776-7971621 GCF_000568255.1 Kutzneria sp. 744 | reverse complement strand
CGCCGGAAAGGGGCCACACGCGGGTTCTATCGCCGGCAGCGCCGTTAATGTTGCGTGCCGGTTTGGGCGGTCAGCACGAGCTTGCGGCTGCCCAGTGGTGCGTCGAGGTGAGCGGCGATGGGGACGTCGCGGACGTAGAGCGGGCAGATGCGGTGGGTCTGGGCGATGGTCAGCACGGTGATGTCGACCTCGTCGGCGGTCTGCTTGGCCACCTGGGCCTCGATCTTGACGCAGCCGCCCTCCTCGACCATCACGACGAGGGTCTTGCCGCCGTCCTGCTGCCACACGGTCTGGGGCACGCCGTCGGGCGGGGTGTAGCTGACCTGGTTGGGCGGCACGGTGGGACCGGTGGCCTTGGGCTGCGGCGTCTCCGAGGTGGCGGGAGGCGGGGCCGGGGCGCCTGAGGTCGTCGGCCCTGGCACGGAAGTGGAGGTGGTCGGTGCGGGCGAGACCGTGCTGGTCTGGTCCGGGCCGGTCTGCGCGGCGTTCGTCGCCGTGGGAGAGCCGCAGGCGGCCAGGGCGAAGAGCCCGGCACCCAGCGCCACGGTTCTCAGCCAGCGGTGACCCGACAGCTGCGGCAGGGCGGCTCTCCGCCGGGAGTGGGGGCGGCGCCCGGCCGGCTGGGGCGAGCCGGCCAGGCGCCCGGGGATTGGCTTGGTCATGACCGCACCGTCCTCTGCTCCAACACGACCTTGCGGTCGGCGAGTGGCTTGTCCAGCTGCACGGTCAGCTGCGTGAGCCGCAACTCCTTGGTGCAGACCCGGTTGGCGTCGGCGAGGTTCCGGATGAGCAGCACGTGCACGGCATCCGCGTCCTGAGCGGCCAGCTCCGCGCTCGAATGCTCGCACCCGCCCTCCTGACCCTGCACGGCCAGGGTGGCGCCGTTGTCGTCCAACTGGACCCGGGCGGGATAGCCCTGGGGCAGCTTGGCCATGTCGACCTGCGTGGACGGCACGTCGCGGAGGCTGCCGCCCTGGCCGGCGGGTGCGATGCCGTTGGCGCTGCCGGGCTGGGTCGTCGTCTGGGTCTGGCCGCAGGCGGCAAGCGCCAACACCAGCGCGCCCGCGCCGACCACTGTCGTCAGAGCCTTCATGCACCAGGGACGGAGCGACCACCGGGATGGGTTGCATCGCCCTAATCGGATAGCGCATCTGCCGCCCCGCGGCCATGATCCGGGGCGTGAACGTCGGCGTGAACGTGCTGGTCGGTCTGGCGGTCCTGGCCCTGCTGCTGTGGCGGCAGCTGCAGCCCCGGCGGGTGCGCGAGGACGGAGCCATGCGGCTCACGGTGATCCTGCTGGTGGTCGGCGTCTTCCAGGCGTACCCGGTGCTGTCGGGTCATCCCCCGACGACGGTCGTGGTGCTGCTGTTGCTGGCCGGCCTGGTGTCCGGGGCGGTGTTCGGCACACTTCGGGCATATACGACGAAGTTGTGGATCCAGGACAACGAGGTCTGGCGGCGGGGCACCTGGGTCACGCTGGTGCTGTGGCTGGTGGCGGTGGGCCTGCACTTCGGCATCGACTACCTGTCCGAGCAGCAGGGCGCGCCGGCCGGGCTGGGGTCGTCGACGATCGTGCTCTACCTGGCGGTGACGCTGGGCATCCAGCGCTTCATCACGCAGCAGCGGGCCGTGAAGGTGCGGTCACAGGTCTAGCAGCTGGATGGGGTCGAAGGAGACCGGGAACGGCTCGGTGATCTCGAAGACGCCGCCGGTGTGGGCCACGGCGACCTCCTGGTACTCGCCGTCGGCCAGCCGGTAGAACCACAGGGTGGCGGTCTCGGTGCGCAGGTCGACCTCGCCGCGCAGGTAGTACGGGATGCCCTCGCGGGCGCACATGGCCGGCTTGTCCAGCCGGTCGCGCTGGCGCGAGGAGGGCGACACGAACTCACCGACCACGATCGCGTCCGCCGCTTGGGCCCAGGTGCTCATCACCGGCGCGCGCATCACGGTGATGTCGGGCTGGATCCACCGCTGCGCGGTCATCTGCAGATTGACGGTGGTGTACACGCGCAGGCCGACGGCCCGGGCCGGCCCCTTGAACAGGCCGCGCAACTCGTCCGCGGCGTACACGTTCGGGCCTGCCTCGTACGGGCTCAAGATCAGGTTCCCGTCAACGCACTCGTACTTGCTCGGCAGCAGGCCGGGGTCCGGGAGGTAGCGCTCGGCCAGCTCCGTGGTCCACATGCCGGCGAGTTCGACGAGCGGATCGAACGAGACCGAAGCGGACATGCGGTCACCTCCCAGGCACCCCATGATACTGCGTTTTTGGCGCCGCCTCCGGCGTCGCGGCTCGGCCCCTCGGACCGCTGCCTTGGTAATGGGCAGCCTACTATTCCGCAGCTAACGACGTAACCAAGCTGTGGGCTTTCTCGGCTTTTACGAGACGAAATGTGCCTAATCTAACGTACGATACCAGTAGTACGGGTCGTAAGCATTTTACATCCAGTAGGTGTGACCGTCGTTTTTGGGTTGGCTTTTTCCGAAAACGGATCAGATCTGAGCGAGGTCCGTGCTGCTTTGTGTTCTTGGCGAGAAATCCAGCAACCGTGCGAAGCACCGGCGGGGCCTCGCGTTGCTGCTGATCAGGCCCCGGTCACTGCGGTCGCAGGCGGGAGAGGGCGTCTCGGATGGCGTCCAAACGGCCCTGGGAGGCCAGGCCGGGGTGGTACACGTGCAGTTCGGAGGCGCCGGCGTCGAGGTACTGCTGCCATTCGGCGGCCAGGGCGGCGCCGTCGACCGGGCGCGGCGGCAACGCGAGCACGTAGGCGGCGAGGGCCTTGTCGGTGATGCCCTGCAAGGCCTTCAGCACGGGCAGGGCGACGTCCGGCCCGGGCCACGCGGTGAAGGTCAAGGTGTCGACATCAGCCCCGACCCCGCCGGCCACGGTGGCGAACGGGCCGGTGGCCCACTCGTCGGCCGCGGCGTGGGCGACGATCTTGGCGTCCGGCAGCGTCGAGCGGATCGTGCCGACCAGAAGCTGCCGCAGGCCAAGGGAAAGCCCGGTCCTGACCCCGGAAACGGTGTCGGCGAGCTGCTCCCCCAACGCCGCGCGGACGCTCTCGGCCTTGCCGTCGACGCCGGCCTTGACCGAGTTGCGGAACGCCACCACGTCGATGCCGGCGTCGCCGTAAAGCCCGATACAGGCCACACAGAAGCACAGCGACAGCAACTGCGTCTGGGCCGGCGACCAGTCGGTGCCGTCGGTCTTCTCGTGGTGACCGCCGTGCATGAAGCCCAGCGGCCCGCAGGCCTCCAGCACCACGCCGTCCAACGGTCCACTGTGGACGATCTCCGAGACCAAGGTCTCGCAGTACTCCACGACATCCGCCTGCGCGGGGCACAGCGCGTACGGATAAGAGTCGCCGAAGGCGTTCCGCACGACCAGATCCGGGTTGGCGTCGCCGAGCCGGCTGGAGTGCGTCAGCACGGTCCAGGCGTGCACGGGCAACCCGACGGCCCGCAGCCGGTCGGCCGCCACCGCGAACGAGTCACCGTCCACCCAGGACGGTCCGGCCGGCGCGAGGCGCTTGCCCTGCCAAGCTTCCGAGCGCACCGGCGTGTACAGCGCGGCGTGCCGGGCGTCGACCATCCGGTGCCGCGGGTGCAGTGGCGTGGCGGCCCGGGTGGTGTGGTACGAAGCCGCCAGGGCGACCGCGCCGACACCGAGACCGGCGAAGCGTTCCGCCGCGGCGTCGTCGCCGACCAGGTCCCACGTGTAGGCGTGGGCGAGCGTGGTCACCACCGGGGGTTCTTCCTCTCGTACGACGGCACGACCTTCTGCATGTAGCCCGTGTCGTCCCGGCTGCGGATATCGGTGTCCAGGAAACGTTGATGCGCCACGGCAAGCGCGTCCCGATCGAGCTCGACCCCCAGGCCGGGCCCGCTCGGCACGGGCACCGCACCGTCCACGAAGGACAGTGCGCCCGGCTTCACGACGTCGTCCGCGCTGTTCCACGGATAGTGTGTGTCGCAGGCGTAGCGCAGGTTCGGGGTGGCGGCGGCCAGGTGCGTCATCGCCGCCAGGCTGATGCCCAGGTGCGAGTTGGAGTGCATGGACAGCCCGATGCCGAAGGTCTCGCACAGCAGCGCGAGGCTCCGCGACCGGGTCAGCCCGCCCCAGTAGTGGTGGTCCGACAGCAGCACCTGGATGGCGTTCTGCCGGATCGCCGGCGGCAGGTGGTCGTAGGACACCACGCACATGTTGGTGGCCAAGGGCATGTCGATACGGCTGGCCACCTCGGCCATGCCTTCGATGTTCGCCGTCGGGTCTTCCAGATACTCCAGCACGCCGTCGAGCTGCTCGGCCACCTTCACGGAGGTGTCGGGCGTCCACACCGCGTTGGGGTCCAGCCGCAGCGGAGTGTCCGGGAACGCCTCGTGCAGCGCGCGGATGGCCTCGATCTCCTCCTCGGGCGGGAAAACCCCGCCCTTGAGCTTGATCGAGCCGAAGCCGTACTCGTCTATCAGCTTGCGGGCCTGGGCCACGATGCCGGCCGGGTCCAGCGCCTCGCCCCACTCGTCCGGCTCGGCGCCGGGATGACCGGCCCACTTGTAGAACAGGTAGGCGCTGTACGGCACGGCGTCGCGCACCTTGCCGCCCAACAGGTCCACCACCGGACGGCCCTGGTGGCGGCCCTGGATGTCCAGGCAGGCCACCTCGAACGGCGAGAAGACCCGGTCCACGGTGCCGATCCCGGAGATCTGCCCGGTCAGGCCGTGCTTGTCCGAGCCGACCACGCCGGTCAGCGCCGCGGCCACCGCCGCGTGCATGCCGTTGAGGTCGTAGACGTCCAGCCCGATCAGCGCCGGCACGACCTCGCGGGTGCGCTCCAGGTGGCCGGCGTCGCCGTAGGTCTCGCCGAGACCGCTGACGCCCTCGTCGGTGTGGATCTCGACGATCGTGCGCAGGGCCAGCGGCTCGTGCACGCCGACGGAGTTCAGCAGCGGCGGATCGCGGAAGGCGATCGGGGTCAGGACGATCTCGGTGATCTTCATTCGGCGATCAGCTTCCGTCCGGCCTCGATGATCCGGTCCAGCTCGGCCAGGTGCTCCTCGGTCGGGTCCAGCAGCGGCGGCCGCACGCCGCCGACATCCAGGCCGCCGCGCGAGACGGCCGCCTTGACCAGGGACACCGCGTAGCCCGGCACCTTGTCGCGCAGCTCGACCAGCGGCTTGTAGAAGCCGTGCAGCAGGGCGTTGACCTTGTCGCTGTCACCGGCCGTGACAGCCTTGTAGAACGCCAGCGAGATCTCCGGCGCGAAGCAGAACACGGCGGAGCTGTAGAGCTCGACGCCGATGCCGCGGTAGGCCGGCTGGGTCATCTCGGCGGTGGGCAGGCCGTTGAAGAACTGGAACGGCTTGTCCACGGCCTCGCGCACGGACAGCACGATGCGCTGCATCAGGTCCATGTCGCCGATGCCGTCCTTGAAGCCGATCACGTTGGACAGCTTGGCCACCTCGACCGCGGCCTCGGGCGTGAAGACGGCGTTGTTGCGCTGGTAGACGATCACCGGCAGCTGGGTGGACGCCGCGACCTCGGTGACGTAGCGGGCCACCCCGGGCGCCGGGCAGCCGACCAGGTACGGGGGCAGCAGCAGGATGCCGTCCGCACCCGCGCGCTCGGCGGCGGCCGCGAACTTGCGGGCCATCGGGAGGGAGCCGCCGGCTCCGGCGAAGACCGGCACGCGGCCGGCGGTCGCCTCTACGGGACGCGCACCGGGCGCGCGAACTCCTCGAGGTAGAAGGGCGGTAACTCACAAAGGCCGTATGCGAGGAGCATAAGCTAGTTGTGCCAGCAGCCACGGGCCACACCCTTTCACGAACCTATTGTTTTTTTTTTTTTTTT
>NZ_KK037166.1:7922694-7965069 GCF_000568255.1 Kutzneria sp. 744 | reverse complement strand
CCGAACGCATCCTGATCACTGGCGCGGCCGGCGGCGTCGGCACGCTGATGCGGCCGAAGCTCGCCGCCGCCGGCCGGACCCTGCGGCTGCTGGACATCGGCGAGCTGCCGGCCGCCGCTGACGGCGAGAACGTCGAGCTGCTCACCGGCTCGGTGACCGACCAGGCCGCGATGGACGCCGCCTGCAAGGGCGTCGACGCCGTCATCCACCTCGGCGGGCACAGCCTGGAACAGCCGTGGAAGGACATCCTGACCGTCAACATCGACGGCACCCACACGGTCCTGGAGGCCGCGCGGCGCAACGGCGTCAAGCGCGTCATCCTGGCCAGCTCCAACCACGCCGCGGGCTACATCCGCCGCGGCGCCGAGGACACGCCCGACTACGCCTTCCCGCGCCCCGACACCTACTACGGCGTCAGCAAGGTCGCCGTGGAGGCCCTGGGCGCGCTGTACTCCGACCGCTACGGCCTCGACGTGATCGCCATCCGGATCGGCTCCTGCTTCGAGAAGCCGCGTGACGTCCGGATGCTGTCCACCTGGCTGTCGCCCGCCGACTGCGCCCGCATGCTGGAGGCGTGCCTGGCCACCCCCTCGCCCGGCTACCGGGTGATCTGGGGCGTGTCCGACAACACCCGCCGCTGGGTATCGCTGGACGAGGCGAAAGCGTTGGGATATCAGTCGGAGGACGACTCGGAGCGCTACGCCGACGAGGTCATCGCCGAGCACGGCATGCCCGCGCCGGACGGCCCCGAGCTGAACTACGTTGGCGGCGTCTGGGTCACTTCCGCCTGGGACACCGCTGTCAAGGAGGCAACGCAATGACCGCTGTGCAAGGGTACAACCCTCGCACCGGGGAAGCTTTCGGCCCGGCGATTCCGTCCACTTCGGACACGGAGCTGGACGCGATCGTCGCCAAGGCAGTCGCTTCCGGTTGGTCGGCGACGACTTCGGCCGAGCGGGCCGAGGCGCTGGAGCGGGTCGCCGACGCGCTGGACGCGGAATCCGAGCTGCTGGTGTCCACTGCGGACAGTGAGACCGCGCTGGGCACCCCCCGCCTGTCGGGCGAGCTGAAGCGGACCACGAACCAGTTGCGGCTGTTCGCTTCCGTGCTGCGCGAGGGCAGCTACCTCGAAGCCACCCTCGACACCGCGGACGCCACCACCGTGCCGCCGCGGCCCGAGCTGCGCCGCATCCTGCGGCCGATCGGCGTCGTCGGCGTGTTCGCCGCGAGCAACTTCCCGTTCGCCTTCTCCGTCGCCGGTGGCGACACCGCCTCGGCGCTGGCCGCCGGGTCGCCGGTGATCGTCAAGGCGCACCCGTCGCACCCGACGACCTCGGCCGAGACGGCCCGGATCGTCGCCGCGGCGCTGCCCGAGGGCGTGTTCGGCATCGTGCACGGGCTGGAAGCCGGGCCCCGGCTCGTCCAGCACTCGTCGGTCAAGGCCGTCGGTTTCACCGGGTCCACCGGCGGTGGGCGGGCCCTGTTCGACCTGGCCAGTGGCCGTCCCGACCCGATCCCGTTCTACGGCGAGCTGGGAAGTGTCAACCCGACGGTGATCCTGCCGGGCGCGGCGACCCCGGAGACCGCCACCGGCTTCGCCGGGTCGCTGACCCTCGGCGTGGGCCAGTTCTGCACCAACCCGGGCCTGATCTTCGCGCCGGCGTCCATGGTCGAGGCGCTGGCCGCGGCGGTGTCGGCGTCCAGCGGCGGCCCGATGCTGAACGAGCGCATGCAGCAGGGCTACCAGTCCGGGGTCGACTCGCTGGCCGCCGGCGACCTCGTCGAGCTGGCGGCGACGGGCGGTGACCCGGCCGAGGGCTTCTCCGTGGCGCCGAAGCTGTTCACCACCGAGCTGAAGACCTTCGCCGCCAACCTGGGCACCCTGTCCGAGGAGCACTTCGGGCCGGCCGGTGTGGTCGTCACCTACACCGATCCCGAGGAGCTGCTGGACGTTCTGCCCCAGCTGCCGGGGTCGCTGACCGCCACCGTGCACGCCTCTTCCGACGAGCACGCGCTGGCCGGCCGGATCGGCGGGGCCCTGCAGGCCGTCGCCGGGCGGCTGATCTTCAACGCCTGGCCGACCGGCGTGGCCGTGGCGTGGGGCATGCAGCACGGCGGCCCGTGGCCGGCCACGACCAACGCGCTGTTCACCTCCGTCGGCTCCACGGCGATTCGGCGCTGGCTGGTGCCGGTGTCGTACCAGAGCTGGCCCGAGGAGCTGCTCCCGCCGGAGCTCCAGGCCGGCAACCCGCTCGGCATCCCCCGCCGCTTCGACGGCGTGCTGGGCACCAAGTAGCTGCTATGCGGCGGGCGCCGGCTCTTGCTCCGGCGCCCGCTTCGGCAGCGCGAACAGGCCCGCGAACGCCACCACGGCACAGCCGACGATGTAGATGCTGATCCACGTGCTGGACGCGGTGCTGGCCAGGATCGCCGTTGCGATCAGGGGCGCCGGGCCGCCGGCGATCACCGACGCCAGCTGGTAGCCGAGGCCGGCGCCGGAGTACCGCACGTTGGCGCCGAAGGACTCCGCGATCAGCGCCGCCTGCGGGCCGTACTGCATGGCGTGGAACACCAGGGAAACCACGATGGCCAGCAGCACCAGGCCGGTGACTTTGGTGTCCAGCAGCCCGAAGTACGGGAACGCGAACAGGCCGACGCAGCCGATCCCTATGCCGTACATGAGTTTTCGGCCGATGCGGTCGGACAGCCAGCCGAACAGCGGCACGCACACCACGCCGGCCGCGGCGGCGATCAGGGTGTAGCCCAGCAGATCGTCCTGATTCAGCTTGAGCTGCTTGGTGCCGTAGGTCAGCACGAAGTTCGTGAACAGGTAGAACGGCGCCTGCTCGGCCATCCGCAGGAACGCGGAGCTCAGGACCTCCCGCGGGTGGTCCACGATCGCGCGCCAGACCGGTTGGCGCACCACGGCCGCCTTGGCCACCACGCTCTCGAACTGCGGCGACTCCAGCACCCGCAGCCGGACGTAGAGCCCGATCCCGATGAGCACCACGCTGAGCAGGAACGGGATCCGCCAGGCCCAGTCCAGGAACCCGTCGCCGGTCCAGCTGGAGATCAGCCGCACCACACCGGTCGACAGCAGCAGGCCGATCGGCACACCCAACTGCGGCAGGCTGGCCATCAGGCCGCGCTTGCGCTGGTCGCCCCACTCCATGGCCAGCAGCACCGAGCCGCCCCACTCGCCGCCGACGCCGACGCCCTGCACGATGCGCAGAAGCGTCAGCAGCACCGGCGCCGCGACGCCGATCGACGCGGCCGTGGGCAGGCAGCCGATCAGCAGCGTGCCGATGCCCATCGTGAGCAGGGTGCCGATCAGCGTGCCCCGACGGCCGATCCGGTCGCCGAAGTGGCCGAACAGCGCTGCGCCGATCGGCCGCGCCGCGAAGCCGACGAACTGGGTGCCGAACGCGGCCAGCGTCCCCGCGAACGGGGTGCCGCCGGGGAAGAACAAGTGCGGGAAGATCAGCGCCGCAGCCGTGTTGTAGAGGAAGAAGTCGTACCACTCGATGGATGTGCCGATGGTGCTGGCGACCGCGGCGCGCAGCCGCTGGGTGCGGATGAGAGCCACGTCACTGTCACTCATGCGGACACCTTGATCGCACACCGTTGCCGTGTCAAGAACATGTGAATGCCCGCTCCGGGCCCACCGTGGCGGCCAGAAAATCAACCACTTTCTACAAGAGTTAAAACAAGTTGTGGAGAGTAGCCCGGACGGCGCTTGTGGATCCCATGACCGGCCCATTACGTTCCGGCAAACCCTGCTCACCGGGAGGTACTGTGCGCCGTCGGCGTGGTGGCATCTTGCTCGCGGCTTTCCTTGCCATGGCCGGGCTTCCGGCGGTAGCCGAGGCATCGTCGACACCGTCGCGGCCGGCCGAGGCGGTCACCCTGCTGACCGGGGACAAGGTCGTGCCGGCGGCGAACGGCGGCCCCGGCCGGCTGATGCCGGCCCCCGGCCGGGAGAACGTGCGGTTCTCCAGCTACCAGACCCCGGGCCACAGCTACGTGATCCCCGAGGACGCGATGCCGCTGCTGGCGGCCAAGACCGTCGACCCGCGGCTGTTCGACGTCGACGCGCTGCGGGCCTACCACGGCACGCTGCCGCTGATCGTCCAGTACTCGGGGTCGCAGCGGGCACTGGCCCGGACGGCCGGTTCTATGGATCTGTCGAGCATCAACAGCACGGCCGTGAAGGCCGATCCGGCCACGTTCTGGCACAGCCTGACCGGGTCATCGCTGCGGAGCAACGCGGCTTTGAAGAGCAGCGGCATCGCCAAGATCTGGCTGGACGGCCAGCGGCACGCCACCCTCGACCACAGCGTCCCGCAGATCGGCGCGCCGACGGCGTGGGCGGCCGGCTACACCGGCACCGGCGTGACCGTGGCCGTGCTCGACACGGGCGTGGACAACACCCACCCCGACCTGGCGACGCAGGAGGTCGGCGAGAAGAACTTCTCCGGCTCCCCCGACGACAAGGACCACTTCGGCCACGGCACGCATGTGGCCTCGATCGTCGCCGGCACCGGCGCGAAGTCCGGCGGCAAGTACCGGGGCGTCGCCCCGGGTGCGCGCATTCTTGACGTGAAGGTGCTGGGGGACAACGGTTCCGGGGCCGACTCGGGCATCATCGAGGGCATGCAGTGGGCCGCCGAGAACGGCGCCAAGGTCATCAACATGAGCCTCGGCAGCGACAACGGCCCCGACATCGACCCGATCGAGGAGGCCGTCAACACGCTGTCAGCCAAGTACGGCACGCTTTTTGTGGTCGCCGCCGGCAACTACGGCCCGGTCACCGGCACCATCGACTCCCCCGGCAGCGCCGACGCCGCGCTGACCGTCGGCGCGGTCGACCGTGACAACAAGATCGCCGAGTTCTCCGGCCGCGGCCCGCGCATCGAGGGCGGCGTGATCAAGCCCGACATCACCGCGCCCGGCGTGGACATCACCGCGGCCCTGAGCTCGACCGCCACCATCGGCGACCCGGCCGCCGACGGCTACACCAAGCTGTCCGGCACGTCCATGGCCACCCCGCACGTGGCCGGCGCGGCCGCGCTGCTGGCCCAGCAGCACCCCGACCTGAACGGCTCGCAGCTCAAGGCCCTGCTGGTCGGGGCGAGCACTCCCACCCCGGGCGCGACCCCGTTCGAGCAGGGCGCCGGCCGCGTGGACTCCGCGAAGGTGCTCACCCAGACCGTCACCAGCCAGCCGGTCAGTCTCAGCTTCGGGCCCCAGCAGTGGCCGCACACCGGCAAGCCGGCGGCCACCAAGGACCTCACGTACGCCAACGCCGGCACCGCGCCCGTGACGCTCGACCTGAAGATGGACACCAACGGCGGCGTGTTCAGCGTCTCGCCGGCCAAGCTGGTCGTCCCGGCCGGCGGCACGGCCAAGGCCACCGTCACCGCCGAGGTGAGCAAGGCCCCGGCCGGCGGCAAGTTCGGTGGGGCTGTGGTCGCCAGCAGCGGCGCCACGAGCGTGCGGACGGCGGTCGAGATCGATCTTGAGGTCGAGAGCTACGACGTCACCTTCACCGCCCACGACCGCACCGGCGCCGCACCGTCCTTCGCCAACTTCTTCCTGTCCAATTTGGACACCGGTGAGGGCGTGTTCCCGGACGACTTCGTAGACGGCAAGGTCGTTCAGCGCCTGCCGGCCGGCCGGTACCTGCTGTCCGGCTCCGTCGAGACCTCGTCGACCAACGGCTACGACGTGATCAGCGCGCCCAACCTGAGCATCCGGGGGCCGATCACCATCGACCTCGACGCCCGCACGGCCAAGCCGCTCGACGTCAAGATGCCCGACCCCAGCGCGCAACTGGCGCAGCTGAAGATCGGGTTCCAGCGCGTCGCCGGGGCCAACCGATGGACCATCACCAACCTCGAACGCAGCGGCTACATCGGCGACATCGGCTTTGCGCAGCTCGGCCCGGACGCCCCAGCCGGCGAGGCCACCGGCGAGGTGGCCACCACCTGGGCCGGCGACACCGGCTTCTACGGTCTGGCCTGGTATCGCAAGGGCGGTGCGCAGACCGGACTGTCCACGGTGGTCAAGGCCAAGGACCTCGCCACCGTCAACGTCGAGGTCGGCAACGTCAGCGATCCGTCCTACGTCTGGCTGACCTCCATGCCGCACAACGCCCGCAACGAGTGGGGCTACGACCAGCCCTTCCCCGTCAAGGCCGGCGTGCACAAGGAGTTCTTCGGCGGCGACAACGCCGACTGGGCCCGCCGCGTGAGCCTGCCCGGCGACAACTACGAGGACTTCGAGGGCCCGGTCAAGTCCTACGCCCCCGGCCACACCTACTCGGAGTCCTTCTACCACGGCGTTTTCGGGCCCGCCTTCCCCGACACCCGGGACGACCTGTGGGTGCAGCAGCGTGGTGACCTCATGGTCGTAGCAACGCCCCTGTTCGGCGACGGCGGCGGTTACGCCGGCTTCTCCGCCACCACCTCGGCGTCGACCAAGCTGTACCGCGACGGCGTCCTGTTCGGCCAGACCACCCAGGCCGGTGCCGGCCGCTTCACCCTCCCCGCCGGCAAGGCCACCTACCGCGTGACCACCGAGGCCACGCGGACCGGCCACGCCCAGGCCACCAAGGTCAGCGCCACCTGGACCTTCCAGGGCGCTCCCAAGGCCGGCGTGTCCCAGTACCCCGTCTCCGCCGCGCGGTTCACGCCCACCCTGGACGCCAACGGCGCCGCCCCTCGCGGCCCCTTCCTGCTGCCCGTCTCCATCCAGGACCAGCCCGGCACTTCGTCCGAGCAGCGCCTGCAATCCCTCCAGGTCTCCTACGACCAGGGCGCCACCTGGAAGCCCGCCCCCGTGGCCGGCGGCTACGCCGTCCTCAACCACCCCGACAACGCCAAGTCCGTCTCCCTCAAGGCCACCGCCGCCGACCGCGCCGGCAACTCGGTCGAGCAGACGATCATCGACGCCTACCTGCTGCGCTAGCCGTACGCGAGCCGCGTGGCCGATCCTTCCCGGGTCGACCACGCGGCTTTCCAGCAGGCAATGATTTTGTGCAGCAAGGACTTTCCCACGGTTGGACGTGCGCCGACTACCGCCTGCCATCAACGGAGTGATACGAAACGTAAGGTGGCAGGATGAGCTGGACCGACTTCAAGACGGACGCAGCACTGGAGCTTGATCTACTCCAGCGTGCGGCACCGCTGGTCCCAACTCGGGGCTCGGGTGACGCCCGGGCCACGCTGGATATCGCCACGGGCAAAATACACGCCGCAGTCTCGGTCGTGGATTTCCTCGGCCCGTCGGCTGAGAGTTGCGTCGGACTGCTACGCATCCGTCCGCTGCTGATCGGCGCCGCGTGGAAGGTTCTCGATCTCTTCCTCGAAGAGGCGTTCCGGCAAGTCGGGGAGCAGCCTGATCAGTCTCGGGGATTCAGCATCAAACACAAGCGGAAGCTCGCCAGGGACTTCGTCGGTGCCCCAGCGTTCCTGCCACAGGATGTGTGGCAGGCGGTCGCGCTCACCTACGACCAAACAGCTGACCTACGTGACAGCTTGGTGCACCGAAGGGTCCATCTGGACGGCGCCGACACACTCATCGGCCGTGACTCCAAGGGTGGGAAGCTCCGCCCGATGTCAGCGGCGGAGCAGGAAGCTTTTGTGCATGCTGTGCTAAGGCTTGCCGAGGCGGCCGATCACCAGCGCTCAGACCTACGCACTGTTGCTGACCTGAGTGCGCAGTTCTCCACGCTGAAAGCGCTCCACAAGGTTGCTTTGCCGGGTACTGGCACGCCGATCGAGTCGATCCCGGAACTCACCGTGATCGTGGATCCCGAATCGGACGGCAGCGGGTATCTGCTTGACATGCCGTACATCCGGACCCGGACACCCTGGCAGGGCAGCCTCTACTGCGATCTCATCGTGACATTTCGGGATCGTCCGGGCCAGAACCTGCATGGCCACCTGGAAGAAGCGCCGGAGAAGATCGTTCTCGTCGACCCGGGTCAGCCGCCGTCTTGGCTCGCCTGACGGCCTGGTCCCTCATGTCGTCCGCTCTGACGCCGCGGTGTTCTTCGTTGTCGTGAAACCGGTTTCTGACGATCCTCTGTGGAAGGGGGCGGGGGGCGGGGGGCGGGGGGCGGGGGGCGGGGGGCGGGGGGCGGGGAAGAATAGCTGGTTCGAGAATCTCGTTGACAACACTGGCAAAGCTCGGCCTGGCAAGGTCGAGGGCTCTGCGAGTTAACTCGATCGCGTTCCGGCTCCTATCGTCCTAGCCTGTGCGGCATGGCGATGACGACCGTGCCCGGGAAGCACGTGGACATCAAGATGTGGACGCGGGTCGACGAGGTCGAGCCCGCCGCTCTGCAGCAGCTGCGCAACATCTCGGCCCTGCCCTGGGTGGTCAAGCACGTCGCCGTGATGCCGGACGTCCACCTGGGCAAGGGGGCGACCGTGGGCTCGGTGATCGCGATGAAGGACGCGGTGTCGCCGGCGGCGGTGGGGGTGGACATCGGCTGCGGCATGACGGCGGTGCGGACCTCGTTGACGGCCAACGACCTGCCCGGCGACCTGGCGGGCATCCGGTCGGAGATCGAGAAGGCGGTGCCGGTCGGGTTCGGCGCGCACAAGGAGCCGGCGTTCGGGGAGCGGGACGCGGGCGACTGGAAGCAGTTCTGGGCCCGGTTCGAGGACCTGACACCGACGGTGAAGGCGCGCGCGGAGCGTGCGGTCAACCAGCTCGGCACGCTGGGCGGTGGGAACCACTTCATCGAGGTCTGCCTGGACACGTCCAAGCGGGTCTGGGTGATGCTGCACTCCGGCTCCCGCAACATCGGCAACGAGCTGGCGCAGCACCACATCGGGGTGGCCCGCACGCTGGCCCACAACGAGGAGCTGCCGGACCGCGAGCTGGCCGTGTTCCTGGCCGGCACGCCGGAGATGGCGTCCTACCGACACGACCTGTACTGGGCGCAGGAGTACGCGCGGCGCAACCGCTCCGTCATGCTGCGCCTGATCAGCGACGTGCTGCGCAAGCGGTACAAGCACATCCGCTTCGACGAGCCGATCAGCTGCCACCACAACTACGTGGCGGAGGAGAAGCACTTCGGCGAGGACGTGCTGGTCACCCGCAAGGGCGCGATCCGGGCCGGCAACGGGGATCTGGGCATCATCCCGGGTTCCATGGGCACCGGCTCCTACATCGTGCGCGGCCTGGGCAACCCGGACTCCTTCGAGTCGGCGTCGCACGGCGCCGGCCGCCGGATGTCCCGCACCAAGGCGCGCAAGATGTTCAAGCGCACGGACCTCATCGAGCAGACCAAGGGCGTCGAGTGCCGCAAGGACACCGGCGTCATCGACGAGATTCCGTCCGCTTACAAGGACGTCGACCAGGTCATCGCGGACCAGACGGATCTGGTCGAGGTCGTGGCCAAGTTGAAGCAGGTCATCTGCGTGAAGGGCTGACCTACTGGCGGGTCAAAGTGTCAGACCCTCGGAGTAGATGTAGTCGGGTGACTACAACACGCACCCAACCCGAGCCTGGCTCGACACTGCTGTCGGATGCCTACATCGCCGGATTCTTCGACGGTGAAGGCTGCATCGGGATATACACGGCCGGCACGGTGTGGTACCAGCTCAGGGTTCAGCTCACCCAGAACAAGACACCCTGCTCCCTAATGATCTTGGAGCAGTTGCAGACTCGGTTCGGGGGAGCCGTCTCTCGCCAGATCACCGCCACGGAAAGAAACAAGCTCAACTGGCAGGTCAATAATGATCCAGCCGCCGCATTCCTGCGCACCATCCTCTCCTTCCTCGTCCTGAAGGCCGAACAGGCTCGGATAGGCATCGAGTGGCAGGAGACCAGACCGAAGACCGTGCGCGGCCCCAGAGGCTGGCCGGTGCGAATCCCGCGTGCCGAAGACGCGGAGGCGGCTGCGCTTCTAAAGAAGCTCAAGCGCTGTTAGCCCGGAGCACCGGGCCGGGGCTGTTTCACAGCCCCGGCCCGGTGATGTCAGTGTCGGTGATGCGGTAGATCGCCGGGGACGGCATGGCCTTGCTGAACGGCCAGTCGACTTCGATGCCGAAGCCGCTGAGGGCTCTGGCGATGAACGTGCCGTGGCTGCCGACAATGACGGCGCTTCTCCGGCCGAGCTCGCGGAGAACGGCAGTGGCCCGGGCGGTGAGCTGGTTCAGGCTTTCGCCGCCGGGGCGGGCGAAATCCAGGTCGGCCCAGCTCTGCTCGTAATGGCGGGCCCAGTCCGGGGTCGGTTCGAGGCCGGAATCCCATTCCCGCAGCTCATGATCGGTGTGCACCGGCAGGCCCAGGGCCCGCGCGAGGGGCTGGATCGTCTGCATGGCCCGGAGATACGGGCTGGCGGCGATCAGTGCGGGCTTGACCGGCGCCAGCTCCGCGACGAGGTCCTCCGCCTGGGCCAAGCCAGTTTCGGCCAGCGGGCGGTGGTAGTCGTCCGGGCCGCCGGGTGACGGGTGCACGGACTCGGCATGGCGGACCAGGACGATTTCCACGTCACACCAGTACCACAGCCGCCGGTTCGGTGCTCAGACCCAACGGCGTGGTGGCGACGACCTTCAGGGTTGCCGCGTCGATCTTGCTGACGGTGCTGGAGGCGTTGTTGGTGACCCAGATCTGGTCGTGGGTGGCGGTGATGCCGGTGGGGATGTGTCCAACCTGGACAGTGGCGGTGACGGCGCGGCGGGAGGTGTCGATCACCGAGACGGTGTCGGAGTTGGCGTTGGTGACGTAGGCGGCGGAGCCGTCGGGACGGAAGGCGATGTTCCACGGCGAGCGGCCGACGTCGATGGTGGCCTTCACGGCATGGCTTGCGGAGTCCACAAGGGACACACTGTCGTGCCAGGTGTTGGCCACGTACACGTGCCGGCCGCCAGGGCAGGCGGTGATGCCGTGGGCCTTGGCCAGGCCGGGCAGGCAGGCCCGGACGCGGCGGGAGGCGGTGTCGACGATCCACAGGCCGTCCTGGCACGAGACGTACAAGATCGAGCTGTCAGGGCTGACGGAAACCGACTGGGGCGCAAGGCCGACGCTGATCTCGCCGACCACGGTGTTGGTCTTGGCATCGATCACGGACACCGACTCGGAGCCGCCCGCGCCGGTGTCGGGACCGGTGTTGGCGACGTAGAGGAACCGGCCGTCGGGTGAGGCGGCGATGCCATGCGGGAACAGGCCGACGGTGATGGTGCCGACGATGCCGCCGGTGCGGGTGCTGAGCACACACACCTTGTCGGCGCCGGATTCCGCCACGGGTTGCATATGTGGTCTGTTACGATTGAATGGCCCAGCTGACGGACATTTGAACATAGTAGCTTGATCGGTGACCATCTGACGCGTATCATTCGTATGCCCATCGACCCATGCGTACTTGTGGCCCCATGCAGACACGCGGCAATTAATTGGCATGCAGCGTCCATCCCTTAAAATTATGTCCAGATTCCATCGACCGGGCCGCCGACGTTCAAGGCCGGGGCTAGACAGACAGGCCGGTCGCCGTATAGCGATGCCGGCCGGCCAGGGCCTTGACCACCGGATCGAGAGTCCCGGCCATGCGCATGCTTTGGTCTCCGCTCTATCGAGGAAAGCACACCTATCTACACTGAACCCTGCACGGTGGACAGCAGCTTGCCGGTGCTGTGTCGATGACCGACACGCTGTAGGCGACGATGCCGGTGACGTAGGCCCGCTTGTCGGCCGGCGCGGCCTCGCCGGCGGCCTTGTTGCGGGCCAACAGTTGGGTGCCGGGGAAGCTGGTGCCGGCGACGCCGTGCGGGAAGTCGGCGGCATGGGTCGTGAGGGTCTCGTCGATACGGCTGCGAACGCCCTGGTGCGGCGGAGTCTGGGCGGCGCCGGGGATCTGGGCCCGCGGCAGGTGTTTGACGTTGTACTCGGCCTGCCACAGCGGGGCCTTGGTCGGAGGCAGCGGCGGCAGGGGTTGGGCGCTGTTCCCGAGACCGAGGGCGGAGGTGAGATCGCCGAAGGTCCGCCGCCGCCAGTCGCTGATGTTGGTCTCACGAACACCCGTGACGGCTTCGATCAGGCGCAGCACGGAGGTGTGGTCGAACGGTTCCGTGGCAACGTAACCACCGCGGGTCCACGGCGAGACGATGGTGCACGGCACGCGGATGCCGGCGCCGATGGGCAGACCGGTGACGAACTCGTCTGGTGTGCCGGCGGGCGGCATGGGCGGCACCATGTGGTCGAACAGGCCGTCGTTCTCGTCGTAGTTCAGCACCACCACGGTTTTGGCCCACACGTCGGGATTCGCCGCGATGGCATCGAGTTTGCTGGCCACGAAGTCGGCCCCGGCGGCCGGAATGTAGTCGGGGTGCTCGCACTGCGGCGAGGTCGGGATGATCCACGAGATGGTCGGCAGCCGGTCGTGCAGCGCGTCGTACTCGAACCGGTCGGCCGGTCCGATGGCCAGACCGTGTTGGTGCAGCGGGGAGTTCGGCCCGGCGTCCTGGTAGGCCTTGAAGAACTCCAGGGGGTTGCAGCCGTAGTCGTCCTCCTGCTGGTACACGTGCCAGCTGACGCCGGCGGCGGTCAGCCGCTCCGGGTAGGTGGTCCAGGTGTACGGGGACGGCACGATGTTGCTGGTGATGGGCCCTCCGTGCCGGCCGGCCGGGTCGATGGTGCCGCTCCAGTGGTAGAGCCGGTTGGGCCAGGTGGGGCCGAGCACCGAGCAGAAGTAGGCGTCGCACACCGTGAAGTTGCGGGCCAGCGCCCACTGGAACGGGATGTCGTCCTCGGTGTAGTAGCCCATGGTGTACGGGCCGTTGTCGTCACCGTCGGCGGCCCGGTGGGCGGGCAGCCAGTTGTCCATCCTGCCGCCGTTGACCGCCGAGTGCTGCACGGCGAAGGCGTGACTGGTGGACGGAATGGCCTGCGAGCTGGTGCGCAGGGTGTCGAGGTGGAACGGCAGCAGGTAGCCGTCCGGGTTCTTGGCGTCGGGCTGGTAGAACACCGAGCGGCCGGTGGACAGCGTGACGGCGTCCGGGTCGTCGAAGCCGCGAACTCCCGGCATGGTGCCGAAGTAGTGGTCGAACGACCGGTTCTCCTGCATCAGGACCACGATGTGCTTGATGTCCCGCAGGGTCCCGGTCCCGGTGGCGGCCAGGGCCTTGCGGAGATTGGGCGGCAGCACGGACGCGAGCGCGCCGGCGCCGGCCACGCCGGCCGCGGATCCCAGCAGGCGGCGACGCGAGATCCCGGCCATGGTGCTCCTGTCCTCCCGGTTCACGCGGATGAACGCGCTCAGCAGACACCACGCCCGCGCCTGTCGCAATGGTTCACGGGCCGTTCGGGCGAATGATCCCTCGGCCCACCCCCCAAGAGGTCTAGACCTCCCTTGACAGACAGCGACACCGCCGCCACTCTGGCTAGGCCGCCGATTAGTTAAGAAACTTTCCTAACCAGGAGCGAGCGATGCGCGATCGATCCGGTCGGCTGGCGGCGGTGGCCGCCGCTGCCGCGACGATTTCCCTGTCCGTGCTGGTCTCCACGGCAGCTCCCGCCGCAGCCGCCGGCGTGAGCCACCCCTTCCCCACACACGTCACGTACAAGACCGGCGTCATGCCCTCGGCCAGCGAGGCCGATCGGGACGCGGCGGTCAAGAAGCAGTACGACTCCTGGAAGAAGGCGTACCTGCGGTCGGCCTGTGGCGGCTACCTCGTCTACGCGACCGGCGACGCGCCGGGCAAGGGCACGGTGTCCGAGGCCCAGGGCTACGGCATGAACATCGTGCCGCTGATGGCCGGCTACGACGCCGACGCCAAGGCGGAGTTCGACGGCCTATGGAAGGTCGTGCAGGACCACCGCGACAGCCAGGGCATGATGATGTGGGAGATCAACGGGTCCACCTGCAAGTACGCGGACTCCGGCACTCCCGACGCCGCCACCGACGGCGACCTGGACATCGGCTACGGCCTGATGCTGGCCGACAAGCAGTGGGGCGGCTACACCGCGGCGGCCAAGGACTGGCTGGCCAAGTTCTACGCCGCCGACGTGGCCCCGGACGGCCATCTCAAGTGCGAGGACGACGGCCCGAACACCGACACACGGCCGTCCGACTTCATGCTGGACCACCTGCGGGCGTTCGCGGCCTACGACACCGCGCACGACTGGAACAAGGTGATCACCCGCACCGAGGCCGTGATCAAGGCGTTCACCGCCAAGTACTCGGCGACCGCCAACCTGTTGTCGGACTTCGTGGTCGGGGCCAACGGCAGCGCGCCGAAGCCGGCGCCGGCCAACTACCAGGAGAGCCAGCCGGACAACATCGTCGGCTACAACTCCGTGCGCGTGCCGTGGCACATGGGCACCGACGCGCTGGTCTACGGCAGCGCGGTGGCGAAGTCGGTGGCCACCAACGAGTCCAACAGCTACAAGGCCAAGGCCGGCGGCAACCCGGCCAAGATCTACCCGCACACCAAGCTGGACGGCACCCCGAGCAACACCGGTGACCAGTGCGAGTGCGCCAACGACCCGGTGGGCGTGGCCGCGATGGCCGCGGGCGACCAGGTGTGGACCGACGCGCTGTGGAAGTACCTGGCCACCAACCCGTTCCAGGACACCTACTACGGCGAGACGATCAAGATGCTCGTCTACATCGTGATGGCCGGCGACTACTGGACACCCGCGTCCTGATGTTCTGCCACTGAGGGCCACCACGTCGGTCCACCTTCGGCGCTCCCCGAGCCGGAGGTGGACCGATTCAGTATTTTCGTCCACACTGTGCGCCCATGAGAGGCGGCACCGATGCCGACCGCGCGCTGCCGGTGATCGCGCAGGCGTGCGGTCTCGGTTTCAGCAGAGTCAAGCCGTGTCCGCGAGCACGCGCGTCGAGGCACGTCGCGCGCGCGGTACGTGTGAGTGGACGTGGCATCCGCACTGCGAGGTGGTCGAGGTGACCTCACGCCTGCGGTCGCTGCGCTATCCCGTGCCGCGCGTGATCGCCGCCGACCGGCTCGACGACATCGCCTTCTACGTGCAGGAGAAGCTGCCGGGTTCGCCTTCCGACGAGCTGGACGTCGATCAGCTGGAGGCGCTCATCGACCTGGTCGAGCTGCACGCCGGCGCCGCCCGCGGCCTCACCTCGCCGCGCACCACCCTGCCCTGGGGCGAGCAGATCCACCGCGACCTGGCCGATCCCGGCCACTGGACGCCACGAAAGCGCGCATTGGTCGCACATTCGCCACGAGCGGCCGATCTCGTTCGCGGCATCGAGGTCCTCGCCGCCCGCCTCGACCTCTCCCGCCTTCCCGGCGACGACGTCATGCACACCGACTACGGCCTCGGCAACATGCTCTTCCTCGCCGGCGGCCTGTCCGGCGTCATCGACTGGGACGGCTGGCGCCCCGGCGACCGCCGGGCCGACCTCGTCACCCTCTGGTTCGCCCTGCGCATCGGCACCGACCAGACCCGCACCTCTACCGAGCTCCGCCGCCACCTACGCCGGGTCATGGAACCTGAGCTGCTGTGGGCCTACTCCGCCCACAACGTGCTGCGCACCCTCGGCTGGTTCGCCTTCCGCCACGGCAGCCTGCCCAGCCCGACCTGGCTGGCCGCCAGCGAGCTGCTGCTGCGCACCGCGCTGGCGGCCTGAGGTCATCGGACGGTGAGGGTGTGGCTGCCGCCGCCGACCGTGAAGGTGCGGCCGGCGAGCTGCACGGTGCCCTTGGTGCCGGGCGGCGCGGTGACGGTCAAGGTGATCGACCCGTTGCCCTGCTGCCAGCTGACGGACAGCGGCCCGTGTGGCGTGGGCAGCTGGCCGCGGGCCCATGACACGGAACCGGGATGCGGTGCGACGGTCCACGTCGCGAAGCCGGGACTGGTCGGCGTCGCCCCGAGCAGGTCGTTGGTCAGGGCCGGCAGCACGCCGGTGGACCAGCCGTGCGCGGCCGAGGTGTAGGCGCCCTCGTAGAGCGAGCCGCCGGCGCCGATGCCCTCCCAGTCGGTGTGGCCGGGGTCGTGGCCGGCCATCCAGCCGTACAGGCGCTTGATCTCGTCGATGGCCGAATTCGCCTGTCCGGCCAGGAATCTGGCCTCGATCTCCGGGTACGAGGTGAAGGCGTACACCCGCTGCGAGCCGTCGGGCACGAGCGTGTTGTCGTCCATGAACGAGTTCCCGTACGGCAGTGCCGTGTGGGCGGCCAGGTAGTTCAACGCCGTCGTGGCCCGGCCGGCGTCGGCGACACCGGCGACGATGGCGATGCCGTTGCCGTCCTGGCCGTGCCGGGACGTGCCCGCCGCGTCGACATAGGCGGAGCCGTCCCAGGCGGTGGCGTTGACCGCCGCCGACACGGCGGCCGCCCGCTGCTGCCACCGTGTGACGTCGGCGTTGTGCCCCAACGACTTCGCCAACTGGGCGGCATCCTTCAACGCCCGCACGTAGAGGGCGTTGTAGTACGTGACCTCGCCGTCGCGGGGCAGGAACGCGTAGTCGCCGTAGCCGGCGGGGCGGGACAGCAGGCCGCGCGAGTCGGTGACCGACGGGTACCAGCCGTCCAACAGCTTGGCCAACCTGGCGTAGTACTGGGCGCCGTAGCCGGTGTCGCCGGTGTAGAGCACGTAGTCCCAGCTCGCGGTGACCCACCACAGTGGATAGTCGAACAGCGGGAGGGTGTAGCCGTTGATCGAGGCCGGCGGAATCCAGCCGTCGGCCCGCTGGTGGTCGGCCAGGTCGGCGAGCACATTGCGGGCGGCGACGGCGGCATCGTGGGTGAGGTAGGTGGTGCGGCCGGACACCGCGATGTCGCCGACGTACGGGTCACGGTCACGCTTGGCCCCGTCGTGCAGGACGAGCTTGCCGTCCAGGGTCGGGCTGTCGGCGCCGCGCGGCTCGATGTCGGTCGGCCGGAAGGTGTCGATCACCAGCTCGTTGGTGTACGCGGCGTCGTACCAGTACTGGTTGAGCTGCGTGTCGGACGACTCGAACCAGCCGGTGTAGTCGCCGATGAAGCCGGTGAAGTCCAGCGAGACGCCGGATATGCCGACCTCGCCGCTGGGTTGGGCGTCGGGGGCGTCGCCGGGTAGCGCGTCGAGGGTGATCTTGAGGTAGCGGAAGCCGTGCAGGCCGTCGGCGCAGACCTTGCCGTCGGCCAGGCAGCCCGCGGTGTCCGTCCAGGTGCTGGCCCCGGTCGGCACGGCGTGTTGGTCGGTGCCGGGTCCGCCAGCGAAGTCGGAGCGGGTGAAGTCGGACCGGTCGCCCAGGTACTGCGTGCTCTCGGAGAACGCCAGTCGCAGGCCCGGGTGGTTGGCCGAAGCTCCGGCGAAGGCCAGCTTCGGATAGCCGACGACCACTTTGCCGAAGTCCACCACCACCGACGGCGCGACGGGGTCGGCGACCAGGCCCGGCCAGACCTCGTTGACGCGGGTGAACTCGCCCTTGCCGGTGGACTGGTCGCGGGTGATGGTGATGCGGAACCCGGTCGTGGTCGCCGGTTGCTCGAAACGGACCGCCAGCTGGAGCCGGGTGTTCCCGGTGACGGTGGCCAGCGTGGCGCCGTCCGCGTCCTGCACGGTGAAGTCCTGCGGCACGCCGTCGGCGTTGAACTGCATCGTGATGCCGGATTCGGTGACGGCCGAGGGCGTGGTCAGGGTCAGCACGTCCGGGTAGGCGGCGAGGGTGTCGTCGTTCCAGAACGTGTCGGTGCTGCCGTCGACGGCGTTGGCAGCGTCGTAAGTGCGGGGCCGGCCGTCGTTGCCGTTGTTGGGGGCGTGCGAACTGGAGGCGCTGGCCGTCGTGCCGGACGGCCAGGCGGCCCGCGCCGGCGGACCGGGCCGACGCAGCGTGGTGACGCCGGCGCCGAGCAGACCGTCGGGATTGGTGACGTCGCCGGTGGCGGACAGCACCCGCACCGGGTGGACGTCCCGGCTGGTCGGTCCGACGACGTACTGCCGCCAGGACGGGGCGGCGGTCGCCGTCGGGGTCAGGCTCGCCACCAGGACCAGGGCGGCGATCAGGGATAACTCGAGGCGGTGCGACTTCGTGTTTCGGGCTCGCATGCAGGGGCTCCCGATTCCGAGTTGAATCGTTTCACGAATCAGCGCCAGCCTAGGCGGGCTGTCAAGTGATCACTTCATCTAGCTGCCCCAACCGATGCGCCTGTACCTGCCCAGCGCCACTTGGTTAGCTGCCAGCGAGTTGTTGCCGCGAACGGCCCTGGCGGCCTGACTCAACGGACCTGGCGAACTCGCACAGGCGGTCCACGACAAGGTCGATGTCCTCACGGCGAGTGCGGTAGTTGGTGACGCATGCGCGGATTCCCATACGGCCGTTGACATTGGCCGGTCCGAGCAGCGCAGTGCCCTCACGGGCGAGCTGGGCCAGGATCTCCGTGTGGTCGGTGTCAGTGGCGCCGCGAAGGCGGATGCACACGGCCGTCAGCGGAACTGGGGCCATGAGCTCCAACTCCTCGGCGCGGCGGACGCGCTCGGCGAGGTGCTGGGCGAGCTCCAACGTCTGGTCCACGGCGGCACGGAAGGCATCGGTTCCGAAGGCCTGCAAGGCGGTCCACACCTTCAACGCCTTGAAGCCGCGGGACAGCTGCGGGCCGTAGTCCATGAAGTCGACCATCACGGGATGCTCGGCAATGGTCAGGTAGGACGAGTTGAAGGCGAACGCGTCGCGCAATCGCTTGCGGTCCCGCACCAGCAGGCACCCGGCCTCCAGCGAGGCGAACAGCATCTTGTGCGGGTCCAAGGTGATCGAGTCCGCGCGCTCGATGCCGTCCAGCCGGTCACGGGTGGTCGTGCCGAGGCGGAACAGCGCACCGTAGGCCCCATCCACGTGCAGCCACAGCTCTTCGCGCTCGCACAGGTCGGCGATGGCGTTGAGCGGATCCACCGAGCCGGTGGTGACCGTGCCCGAGGTGGCGACCACGCAGAACGGCGCCAGCCCGGCCCGCCGGTCGGCCGCGATCGCCTCGGCCAGCGCGTCGACCCGCATCCGGTGCTGCTCGTCGACCGGGATGTGCCGGACGTGGTCGAGGCCGATGCCCAGGATCGCCGCGGCCTTGTCGACGCTGCGGTGCGCCTCGGTCGAGGTGTAGACGACGGCGGGGGCCGACCGGGCTTGCAGCCCGTTGGCCCGGAAGTCGGGGTCGAAAGCGTTGAGGGCGGTGACCAGGGCGTTGAGCGTGGCGATCGATCCGCCGCCGGTGAGAATGCCGCCCGCGTCCGGCGGATAGCCGACGAGTTCGGCCAGCCACCGGAGCACGGCCCGCTCGACCACGCTGGCCGCCGGCCCGAGCTGCCAGAAGTTGCAGTTCTGGTTGATGGCCGCGGCGATCGCCTCCGCGTACGGCGCGATTCCGTTGGGCGGGCCCGACACGTAGGCCAGGAACCGGGGGCTGGCCAGCGCCGTGGAATTGGGAATGATCTTGTTCTTGATCTCGGCGAACACCCCCTCGACACCGATGCCCTCACGGGAAATGGGCGCCGACAACAGATCCGTCAGCGCCTCCTCGTCGAACTCCGGAACGAGCGGCGCGGTCGGCAGGCCCCGCTCGTAGTCGTCGAGCAGCGTGAGCAGCAGTTCACCCGCACGGGCCCGGTCCTCGGGCGTGAGCGCGAGCACCGGAGTGACCACGATGTTCATGGACAAGGAAATCACCTCGATCGATCGGCTTTGCTGGTCAAATTAGCCAATTAGGGGCACCACAGGATGCCAAAGTTGCTCACAGACGGCCTCGTTCTTAGCATGATTCACCATGGACAAGATCGACCGAGCGATCATCGCCGAGCTCCAGGCGGACGGGCGGCTGGCCAACACCGAACTGGCCGACCGGGTCGGACTGTCGCCGTCCCCGTGCCTGCGGCGGGTGCGCATCCTGGAGAGCCACGGCGTGATCACCGGCTATCACGCGACCGTGGACCCGACCGCGCTCGGCCAGGGCTTCAGCGTGCTGGTGCACATCGAGATGGCCAACCAGTCGCGGTCGACGATCGAGGCGTTCGAGGCCGAGGTCGTGCGGATCGAGGCGGTGCTGGAGTGCCGGCGCATGTTCGGCCAGCCCGACTACCTGCTCTGGGTCGGGGTCAAAGACCTGGCCGCCTACGAAAAGCTCTACATGACCCGGTTGACCGGCCTGCCCGGCGTCGCCCGGGCCATCTCGCAGTTCACCATGCGGGTGATCAAGAGCCGAGGCGCGACACCGTGACCGCCACACATCGGATGTAACCGTCTACATCTTGCCGAAACAAGCAGAAGGGGCGAGGATTCACCCGATGACCCGTCCGCCGCCGGGCACCTTCGACGAAGGAGCAAAGCATGACCAGGTGGCGGATCGGCGCTGCCCTGCTCACCGCGGCGGCACTGCTCGCGACGGGCGGGCCGGCGGTGGCACAGCCGCAGACCTCCGAGGACCGGGGGCACCACCCGACGATCTCCAGAACCCCGCCGATGGGGTGGAGCAGCTGGAGCTCGCTGCACGGCAACATCTCGGAAGCGATCATCGAGGCGCAGGCCAAGGTCCAGCACGACGTGCTGCAGAAACACGGCTACCAGTACGTCAACATCGACGCGGGCTGGACGGCCGGCGTGGACCAGTACGGCCGGAGCGCTTGGGACACCACGAAGTTCCCCGACGGGATTCCGGCGGTGGCGAAGTACGTGCACGGCCTCGGCCTGAAGTTCGGCATCTACATGGTGCCGGGCGTGCCCAAGGCGGCGGTGGCGGCGAACTCGCCGATCAAGGGAACTCCGTACCACATACAGGATGTCATCGACCCGACACAGCCGGGCAACACGGCGGCGGACGGCGCGGGCAAGCTGGACTTCAGCAAGCCGGGGGCGGCAGCCTACGTGCAGTCGCAGGCCGATCTGTTGGCGTCCTGGGGAGTCGACTACATCAAGATGGACTTCGTCGGCCCGGGCGGCGGCCGGGTGCCGACGGACAACCGCACGGACATGCAGCAGTGGCGCAAGGCGCTGGACGCCACCCACCGGCCGATCCACCTGGAGCTGTCGAACTCGCTGAGCTTCGAGAACGCGGCGGTGTGGCAGAAGTACAGCAACGGCTGGCGCATCGAGGGCGACATCGAGTGCTACTCACATTGTGTCGGCCTGACCAACTGGGGCGTGCGGGCCTCGCTGCGCTGGGACGACGCGCCGAAGTGGGTGCCGTTCGCGGGACCGGGCCACTGGAACGACCTGGACTCGCTGGAGATCGGCAACGGCGCGACCGACGGGCTGAGCACGGACGAGAAGCAGTCGGTGATGACGCTGTGGGCGATCGAGGCCTCGCCGCTGCTGCTGGGCACCGACCTGACCAAGCTGGTGCCCGACGACGTCAAGATGATCACCAATGACGAGGTGATCGCGGTCGACCAGGCCGGCCGGGCCGCGCACCCGCTCTCGCAGGCGACCAAGCAGCAGGTCTGGGTGAGCGACAACCACAACGGCAGCTACACCGTCGCCCTGTTCAACCTCGGCGACGCGCCCGCCACCGTGACCGCCAACTGGACCGATCTAGCACCCCATTGGCACATCGCCTTCGTCCGAGACGTCTGGACGCACAAGAATCTCGGCGTGGCCCACGACAGCTTCTCGGCCACGCTCGCGCCGCACGCATCGCGCCTGTTGACGGTATGGCTCTGAGATACAAAGGCAATACCACGGGGCCCGCATTCGGCGGGCCCCGTTCCGTTTTGCGACCAACGGCGGGGGCCGAACGGAGTAGTCACCTCACAGTCTGCCTATTGGTCTAGGCCAAAGCCTTGACACCTTCAATGGTCTAGTCCACATTTCTGAACACCGGGCCCGGCGAAAGACGAACGTGCAGTGCCTTCGACGAGGAGGACATATGCAGCGAGCCAAACTCGCCGCGACCGCGTTGGCAGCGGTCGCCGTGGCGGGCGTCGCCGCGGCTGTAGCCGCCAACGCCAGCACGGCTCAGGTCCAGCCGGCCGCTTCCGCCGCCGCGCTGGCCCCGAACGCCCTGTCCAACAACTGGTACGCCTCGGCGCCGTACCTCATGCCGGTCAGCAACAACCCGCCCGACCCGACCGTCGTGATGGCGGCGACCGGGCAGAAGGCCTTCCAGCTGGCCTTCATCCTCGCCCCCGACGGGGGCGGGTGCAGCCCCACCTGGGACGGCAAGAACGCCGTCTCCTCCGACACCGCGGTGGCCGGCGTGATCAGCCGGATCCGCGCGGCCGGCGGCGACGTGTCCGTCTCGGTCGGCGGCTACGGCGGCACCAAGCTCGGCCAGACCTGCGGCACCGTGGCGGCCACCGCCGCGGCCTACCAGCAGGTCATCACCAAGTACGCGCTGCACGCCATCGACTTCGACCTCGAAGAGCCGGAGTACGAGAACGACGCGGCGGTCAACAACGAGCTGGGCGCGGCCAAGACGTTGCAGGCCGACAATCCCGGCCTGTTCGTCTCCGTGACGATGCCGGGCACCGCGGCCGGCACCGGCTGGTTCGGCACCCAACTGCTGGACAAGTCCAAGGCGTTGGGCTTCTCCCCCAACAACTTCTCCATCATGCCGTTCGACGGCGGCTTCGCCGGCGGCTCCGCGCAGACCTCCGCGCTGGAGGGCCTGCACGGCCTGCTGATGAGCCACATGGGCTGGGACAGCACGACCGCGTACGCCCACGAGGGCTTCTCGGGCATGAACGGCCACTCGGACAACGGCGAGGTGTTCGCCCAGTCCGACTTCCAGACCGTCTACGACTACGCGACCAGCCACGGCCTCGGCCGGTTCACGTTCTGGTCGGTCAACCGGGACCGCCAGTGCGGCTCCAGCACCGACAACGGGATCTGCAGCAACATCACGCAGAACGACTGGGACTTCACGAAGTTCACCACCCGCTTCGCCGGCGCGACGCCGCCGCAGTCCCCGCCGCCCAGCACCACCACCACGACGACGACTCCGGGCGGCGGCGGAACCTGCTCGGCCGCGGCGTGGAACGCCACGACCCCGTACAGCGGCGGGGCGGTCGTCTCGTACGGCGGCCACCAGTGGACGGCCAAGTGGTGGACGCAGGGTGACACCCCTGGCGGCTCGCAGAACGTGTGGACCGACAACGGCGCCTGCACCGGTGGCGGCACCACGACCAACCCGCCGGGCGGCGGCACCTGCCCGGCGGCCTGGAGCGCCACCACGCCGTACAACGGCGGCGCGGTCGTCTCCTACGGCAACCACAAGTGGACCGCGAAGTGGTGGACGCAGGGCGACACGCCCGGCGCCAACAGCCAGAACGTCTGGACCGACAACGGCTCCTGCTGAGTCAGCGCTTTCGCCGGTGGGTCGGTGCACCCGATCCCGACCCGCCGGCGAACACCACACTTCCGTAATCCCCCCTACTCGGAAGGCCCCCTGCAGATGAAGTCATCCGTGAGAACGGCCCTGATCGCGGCGGCGGCCGCGACCGTGGTCGTCGGCAGCATCACCGCTGTCGGCGCCGGCTCCGCACAGCAGCAGCCCCAGTCCCTGGCGGTGACCCCGGCGGCGGCGACCGCCGCGGCGTCCAGCGGCGGCCTGCGCATCGCCTACTACGACCAGTGGTCGATCTACCAGAACGCGTACTACCCGAAGAACGTCGACTCGCTGGCCAACAACCTCGACTATCTGATCTACGACTTCGAGAACATCGACCCGTCCAGCCTGTCCTGCTTCGAGGCGACCAAGGCCAGCACGCCGGACCCGGGCGGGGAGAACGACCCGAACGCCGGCGACGGCGCGGGCGACGCGTTCGCCGACTACCAGAAGTCGTTCGGCTCGGACATCAGCGTCGACGGCACCGCGGACGCCTTCGGCATGCCGATCGTGGGCAACTTCCACCAGCTCCAGGAGCTGAAGGCCCGGCACCCGAACCTGAAGGTCGTGCTGTCGCTGGGCGGCTGGTCGTACTCGAAGTACTTCTCGGACGCGGCGGCCACCGACGCCTCCCGCAAGAAGCTCGTCAGCTCCTGCATCGACATGTTCATCAAGGGAAACCTGCCCTCGCAGGGCGGCTACGGCGGCCCCGGCACCGCGGCCGGCATCTTCGACGGCTTCGACATCGACTGGGAGTACCCGGCGGCGGCCGGCGGGCACCTGGGCAACCACACCAGCCCGAACGACACCGCGAACTTCACCGCGCTGCTGGCCGAGTTCCGGTCGCAGCTGGACGCGTTGGGCGGCAAGCACTACTCGCTGTCCGCGGCGCTGCCCGGCGGCCAGGACAAGATCGCGAAGATCCAGACCGACAAGATCGGTCAGTACATGGACTTCGCCGACGCGATGACCTACGACATGCACGGCGCGTGGGACGCCACCGGTCCGACGAACTTCCAGGACCCGCTCTACTCCTCGCCGAGCGACCCGTCCGGCGCCATCCCGCCGGGCACGGAGAAGTACACCATCGACTCGGTGCTCAAGGCCTACACCAAGGGTTCCAGCGCCTACGGCATACCGGGTGGCTTCCCGTCGAACAAGCTGACACTGGGCATCCCGTTCTACTACCGCGGCTGGACGGGTGTGCCGGCCGGCAACAACCACGGTCTGTACCAGAGCGCGACCGGCCCGTCCCCGGGTCACACGCTCAGCGGCGACGTGCCGGGTGTGGCGATGTACAAGGAGCTGACCGGGGTCGTCAACAACCCGGCCGACACCTTCTTCGACCCGACCACGCAGTCGGCCTGGTTCTACGACGGCACGAACTTCTACGGCGGCTCCTCGCCGCAGTCGATCAAGGCGCGGACCGACTACATCCACTGCAACGGCCTGGCCGGCGCGATGATGTTCTCGCTCTACGACCTCGACCCGGCTTCGACGCTGTTCAACGCCGTGGTGAACGGCCTCTCGGCCAGCACGCCGGGCTGCGCGGGCCCGCCCACGACGACCACCACCACGACCACGACGACGACCACGACCACCACCACGACGACCACCACCCCGCCCGGTAGTTGCACGGCGGCGGCGTGGAACGCCTCCACCCCGTACAACGGCGGCGCGGTCGTGTCCTACGGCGGCCACCAGTGGACCGCGAAGTGGTGGACGCAGGGCGACACCCCCGGCTCCAACAGCCAGGGTGTGTGGGCGGACAACGGTCCCTGTGGCGGCGGCACGACTCCGCCCGGCGGCGGCAACTGCCCGACCGCGTGGAGCGCAACGGTTCCGTACAACGGCGGTGCGGTGGTCTCCTACGGCGGCCACAAGTGGACGGCGAAGTGGTGGACCCAGGGCGACACCCCCGGGGCCAACAGCCAGAACGTGTGGACCGACAACGGTGCTTGCTGAGGTAGGGGAGTAAAAGGAAAGGGCCCGGCCACCACGGCCGGGCCCTTTCTGTTGTCTCAGTACGAGAACTGCTGCACCTGGCGGGCGTCGCCGGAGAACGTCCAGCCGGTGCGGGTGGCCGGGTCGAGCTGCACGCCCCGGCCGGGGCCCGCGCCGACGAGGCCGGTCGAGTAGTTCATGCCCCGCACCGTGCCGACTGCCTTGCCGGTGGCCAGATCCACGACCGCGAGCTGGCTGGTGGCGTTGTTGTCGAACAGCAATCCGCCGACCGCGCCGAACTGCGACACCACCGGCGGCGTCTGGAACGCGACCAGCGCCAGGTGGTGCACGCCGTCCACGGCCAGGGTCAGCGACGACTGCTTCCGCACAGCGACGGCGTTGCCCGGCACCAGGGTGTCGCCGGCGACCGGGATCAGGTTGGTCGTGCCGGTGATGTTGACGCTGAACGACCGGTACGACAGCTGATACGCGGTGTTGGTGCCGTCGTCGACGGCCAGCGCGCCGGCACAGCCATCCGACTGCCCGGCGGGCGTGACGGTGGCCGCGTCCAGATCGATGCGGGCGACCAGGGCATTGCCGCCGGCGAAGCAGATCAGCCCGCCGCCGGCCTTGGAGATGAACACCTGCCCGGTCTTCTGGTTGATATCGATCAGGAAGTACGTTCCCGGCGCGACACCCTGATCGGCCGCGATCGGCTGGCCGGCCGTCGCGGTGGCGAGGTCGACCGACACCACGGCGTCGGCGTTGTCCCCGTTGTGACGCAACAGGATCGCGGCGCGGTGTCGGGTGGTGTCGACCCGGCCGCCGATCGCCAGGTAGTCCCCGAGTGCCTCGGTGCCAACGAGTTTTGCCGCTTGCACGTCGTAGATCTCGACGCCCGTGCCGTGCAGGACGACCGCCCGGTGCGACGACGGGTCGACGCCGACGAGCCGGAAGCCGCCGCCGGTGGTCAGAACCGTGCCGTAGGTGCCGTTGCTCGGGTCGTACCGGCGAACGGCCTGGTGGCCATTGCCGTCATCGGTCACGACAACGGAATCCTTGCCCTGCGCGGCGAAGTCCACGACCACGGCGTTGTCCGGGGCGAAGCCGTCGTCCAGTTCGAGGAACGAGCTCGGGCCGGTCTGCCCCACCGGCTTGCCGTCCCGGCCGAGGGCGATCACCCGCACGTTGTACGAGTCGGAGAACCCGAGGCCGAGCCTGGCGGCGTCGAACTTCACGGAACCGTTGCGGCCGGGCAGTTTCTGGACCGACGCGGACGAGCCGTCGATGCCGTCGTCGTCCGGCCGGGTGCCGTTGGCGTTGGTGACGGTGTTGTAGGAGTTGAACAGGGTCGGCGCGGGCGCGGAGAACTCCAGCTCGGCCCCGGTCGCGCCGGGAATGCCCCGCACGTCGTAGTTGACGGAGAATGTGGTCGCGGTCCGGTTGAGGGTCAGGTTGTGCGCGTTGTCGTTGAAGGTCGGGGCGGCTGCGCGGTGATCAGCCGTCCCGCCGTCGACGCGGATCGACGCGAATTCCCCGTACACCGGGCGGAGGCTGGTCGAGTCCTGCACCACGCCGATGCCGTAGAGGCCGCCACCGCCGTTGAAGGCGCTGGCCGGAATCGTGACGTCACCCGACGTGGCGGTCAGCGGAGCCTTGTACGCCGCCGAGAAGATCGGGGCGGTCAAAGGGTTCCAGTGGCCGATCGAGGACACCACCAGCTGCGGCGACTTGGCGCTGCGGACGCCGGTCAGGTCGTAGTGCACGGTGACCGGGGCGCCCGCCCTGACCGTGGCCGGGGCGCTCGGGGCGGTCGCCTCGGCGTAGGTGCCGTCGGTCGGGCCGACGGTCAGCGTCTTCTTGGCCGACGCCAACACCTTGTGGCCGTCGCGCACCTCGAACGTCAGGTCCACGTTCCGGTCGTTCGTGTCCACGACCGGCAGGCCCGCCGCCTGCAACAGCTGCGTCGGCGTGAGCCGGACCGCCGGGTGGTCGGCGTGGAACTGCTTGCCGTTCACCGTGACCACGTAGTCGAGCTTGCGGTCGGGCGCGCCGGTGACGTCCGCGCCGATGGTCACCGGGCCGACCAGGCCCTCGCCGCTGCCGCCGGACTGGAGGTCGATGCGGTTGGGGTCGGAGGCCTCGGTGAAGTTGCCGCCGAGGTTGCCGAAGACGACCCGGTGGGCGACGGAGATTCGCTGGATCTCGGTCCTGGACGTCTTGGGCAGCAACGAGGTCACCGCCGCGGTGACGTCGATCTGGTTGCCCACGTTGAGCTTCCGGTCGATCTGCGGCGGCGTCGCCACCGGACGGCCGGTCTTCTGCAGCAGCTTGCGGACGTCGGTCGGGTCGAGGTGCTTGCCGGCCAGACGACCGGCCTGCAACACGACCGCGGCGGCGGCCGCCACTTCCGGCGCGGAGGCCGAGGTGCCGCCGTTGAACACCGCCGTCACGGCCTGCGGGCTGCCGCCGGCCGTGTGGATGAAGGCGGGAATGCCGTCACCGGGCGCGGAAACGTCGATGCGGTCGCCGAAACCGGAGGAGTAGTTCATCCCGCCGTTGGCTCGGGTGGTCGCATAGGTCCCGTTGGCCGATCCCGGCTGCGACAGGATGTCGTCCAGGGTGGTGCCGCCGACGGCGATGGCCCCGCTGTCCAGGACCTTGCTCGGGGTCGTGGAGAAGCTGTCGTCGTTGATGTCCGTGGTCTCGGATGCCTTGCGCGCCAGGTCGGTCGGCGTGCTGCCGCCGTCCGGGCCGACCGCGGCCGGCGTGTACAGGCGAGTGCCGTCGTTGGACGAGATCGTGACGACGATGCGGTAGTCGCGGACGATGGTGGAGATCACCGACTGGAGGATCGCGTCGTCCTCCAGGTAGCGGCCGGGAAAGCCGTACTGGTCGACGCCGAAGCCGAGACTGGCGGTGATCACGTTGGGGCGCGGGTTCTGCCGGGCGGCGGCCAGCAGGGCCTGCGCGATGCCGCCGTCGCTGACCTCCGTGGGCACCACCAGGCGGTACTGCGCGCCGGGGGCGATGCCGAGCAGGTCGGTCGAACGGCTGCCGAGGGCCTCGGGCCGCTGCTTGTCATGCGGCAGCGGGGCCATCACGGCGAAGTCCAGCAGCACCTCGGCCAGCTGCGCGTCCTGGCCTGTGGTGGTGCCGACCGGGTCGAGCGCGCTGCCGTTGGCCACATAGGTCGGGATCAGCGGCATGGACGGGATGTCCAGGTAACGCTGGCCGTCCTTGACCACCGTTGTCTGGTCGGTCAGGTCGCCGGAGCTGACGTTGGTGATGATCTCGCCCGTGCCGGGGAGCTGGCCGTAGCGGGAGCCGAGGGTGTCGTAGGCGCCGAGCGCGTTGACGCCGCCGGCGTTGAGAAAGCTTTGCAGGGACGAGGTGACACCGTAGTTGTCGGGCCCGGTGACCGGCAGGGTCGCGGCCCGGTCGGGCAGCGGCATCTGGCCCGAGCTCATGCTGCTGACGGCGCGGTTCGGTTCGGCGAAGCGCACTCCGGGCTGCTTGCGCAGCTCCTGCGCCGCTTTCTCGGCGTCGCCGCCGACGTGCACCACCGTCGTGTTGGGCACGCCGTCCACGGCCGTGGCGTTGGCGCCGAACTTCGCCGTGCCGTCGGTGACGACGATGACGGAGTCGGGTTGCTTGGTGACCGGCGCCGTCGGTCTGCCGACGAGGTCGCCCAAAGCGGAAGTGCCTGTGGGAGTTGGGGATAACGGGGCCGCCGGGGCGGCTGCCGTTGGACCGGCTGTAGTCAGGGCGATAGCCGAAGCCGCCGCCGTGACCAGGACCAGACCGCGCAGCATTGTGCTCCTTTCCAGGGCCTGAATGCCCGAACGACCGTGGCGGCGGTCATTCGGGCAACATCGCAGGCAGGCCCGGAGGGAGCAACGTGACGGCAGTCACCTAGTGGTTGGAGGTGTCCGCCTTTGCGCCTGTTGGGCTAACGCCGTCAACGGGCAGCTGGCTGGCCGCGTTGAGCGCGCCCACGCCGACGGCCGCCAGGGCCGCGACCACGGCGAATGCGTAGAAGCCCCACGGGTACACGATCCCGGCGGTGAGCAGGACGCCGCCGAGCAGCGGGCCGCAGATTGCGCCGATACGTCCGATGCCTGCGGTCCAGCCGAGCCCGGTGGCCCGCGCCTCCGGCGGATAGGCACGGGTGGTGTAGGCGTAGACCAGGACCTGGGCGCTGAAGACGAACGCCCCGGACAGGAAAACCGCGATGTACAAGGCGAATCCGGGCATCTTGACGCTCAGCACGGCCAGCAGCACCGCGGCCACCACGAACCAGCCCAGCGTCGCCGGCTTCATGCCGATGCGGTCGGCGACCATGCCGGCCACCAACAATCCGACGACGCCGCCGAAGTTCAGCGTCAGCAACAGGCCCAGCGCCGCGCCGAGGGGGTAGCCGGCCTGCCGCATGATCTCCGGCAGCCAGGTGTTCAGGCCGTACACCAGGATCAGGCCCATGAAGGAGGTGACCCAGAACGCGATCGTCACGGCGACCATGCGGCCCTTGAAGAGGGTCGCCAGTGCCTGCTTGATCGACGAGCCGGCGCGGTGCTCGACCGGCGTGGCCGAGTCGGGCAGGTGCTTGATCATCAGCGGCACCAGCGCGAGCGCCGGCACCGCGCCCACCACGAACATGGCCTGCCAGCCCAGCGGCTCGATCAGGGCGATGCCCAGCAGGGCGGTGGCCATCGCGCCGACGTGGTAGCCGGTCATCACGGTCGTGGTCGCCGTGCTCGGCCGGCCGGTGCGGGCGTAGTGCTCGCTGACCAGCGTGATGGCCGTGGGCAGGCAGCCGCCGAGACCGAGGCCGGCGATGAAGCGCAGCGCGCCGAACAGGAGGGCCGACGGCGCCACCGCGCACAGCAGCGTGCACACGGAGAACACCGTCACCGACACGATCATCGCCCGGCGGCGGCCGAGGACCTCGGTGACGGTGCCCAGCACCAGCGCGCCGATGGTCATGCCGACCAGGCCGATGGTGGACACGAGCGTGGCGGTCGCGGGGGTCAGGCCCCACACGTTGCCGCGCAGCAGCACCGGCAGCACGGTGCCCAGCACGACCAGGTCGAAGCCGTCCAACAGGACGGCCGACCAGCACAGCGGCAGCACCCAGCCTCGGCCGGGAGCTTCGAGGGAAGTCACAGGGCCCTCCTTTGTTCGCGATGCGCACAGATATTCGTGATGCGAACGAGGGTAGCGGCCACGGCACGAGCCGGACAGAAACTCACAGACTTCTCTGCGAATCGGGCAACACTCGGGCAGCTGGTTGCCCTGAATCCTCAGGCGCGCAGCAGCTGATAGGCCGGCAGCTTGGCCGTGACGCCCTCGCCCGCCGGGCGGCTGGTCAGCCGGCGCCACAGCCACGGGCCGACCTGTCCGGCCACCCATCGCACCTGGTCAGCCGGCCGCACGGCCGACACCTTCTCGTGCTCCGAGCTGTCGGCGGCCGACGGCTGGCCGTGCAGGAAGGCCAGGAACTCGTCGGCGATGAGCTGATGCCCGTACGCGCTGGGATGCAGCTTGTCCGAGCTCCAGATCGCCGGATCGGTCGGCGTCGACCGGGCCAGGTCCAGGCACCGCACGCCGTGCTCGGCGGCGGCCTGCCGGACCGCGTCGTTGAGACGGCGGCCTCGGCGCACGAAGCTGGCCCGCATCCGGGCCGGCAGCGGCACTCCGATGCCCGGCTCGGGCAGCGTCGCCGTGAACACCACGGCACCGGTCGCGGCCAGGCCGCCGTAGATCGCGCCCAGGTCGCGGCGCAGCGTGCCGACGTCGAACCGGGGCCGTAGCAGGTCGTTCATGCCGACGATGACGCTGACCAGGTCCGGAGCGAGGTCGACGGCCGGCCCCACCTGCGTGGCCAGCACCTGGCTCGCGGTCAGGCCCCGGACGGCGAGGTTGGCGTACTCGACCTCGCCCCGCCGGGCGGCCAGGCCGTGCGCGAAACGGTCCGCCCAGCCACGCGGGCGACCGTCATCGGCGAAGTCGCCGATGCCCTCGGTCAGGCTGTCCCCCAGCGCGACATAACGTCTCATGTTCGGACGGTACCTCGATCACGCCGACCCGGGGGCGAACCTCTTCTCGTCCCAACGGCCGTTCGCCTCCAGCATCTTGCGGCCGATCCGCGCCGCCGCCGCCAGATCCTCGGCGTCCAAAATGGACTCGAAGTGGCGGTTCACCGACTGCCAGTAGACGACCATCGTCTGGCCCTGGAGCACCCGCAGGCCCTCCTCCGTCGGCACCGCGCACACCGTCCGCCGGTTGTCCGGCGGCTGCACCCGCTCCACCCACCCCCGCCGCACCAGCCGGTCGACCAGCCGTGTGACGCCGCTCGGGCTGATCGACAGCAGCTCCGACAGCTCGGCCATGGTCAGCCGCTGGTCCTTGGCCGTCTTGAGGCGGTAGAGCGTCGAATGCTCGCTCAGCGTGCAGCCGCAGTGCTCCTCCATGGTGGCGCTGAGCGACTCTTCGATCGTCTTCACGCCCTGTTGCAGATAGAGCCACGCCAGCAGGGGGTCGGGATCCGCCATGGCAAAAGTTGACGGCAGAACACTTCCGCTGTCAACAGTTGCCGACCCCTCACCGCCCCCTCCCCCATAGGCCCACAAAAAGACTTGCGCGAGGAATCTTTTCACGGTCAAACTTTGTGCATGGAACATTCACAGCTGACGGTGGCGGTCACGGGGGCGAGCGGCACGCAGGGCGGGGCGACGGCCAGGGCGCTGTTGGCCGACGGACATCGGGTGCGGGCGGTGAACAGGCGGCCGATCGAGCTGCCCGGGGCGGAGGCGGTGCGGGCGGACTTCGACGATCCGGGGTCGCTGGACCGGGCGTTCGCCGGGGCGGATGCGGTCTTTCTGGTGACGACGCCGTTCGGCACGGACCTAGACACGGAGATCCGGCACGGGGTGGACGCCATCGACGCGGCGGTGCGGGCCGACGTCCGGCACATCGTGTTCACGTCGGCGACCAACGCGGACCGGGGCACGGGCATCCCGCACTTCGACAGCAAGTGGGTCATCGAGCGGCATCTGGCGCAGGCGACGGACAACTGGACGGTGATCGCCCCGTCGGCGTTCATGGACAACGTGGCGGGCGGCTGGGCCAGCCGGTCGCTGCGGCAGGGCAAGTACTCGCTGCCGCTGTCGCCGGGGACACCGCTGAAGCTGATCGCGGCGGCGGACATCGGGGCGTTCGCGGCGTTGGCCATAGGGCGCCGCAAGGAGTTCCTCGGCCGCCGCGTCGACATCGCCTCGGACGAGCGCACCGGCAAGGAGATGGCTAGCACGCTCGGCACGGTGCTCGATCGTGACGTCGAGTTCGACGCGGCCAGCGTCGAGGATGTTGCGCGGTACTCCGCCGATCTGGCGGCGATGTTCGCCTACTTCGAGAGGGTCGGCATGGACGTCGACATCACGCGCCTGCGGACCGACTATCCCGAGATCGGCTGGCACACCTTCGCCGACTGGGCCGGAAAGGCCCTCAGCTGACCAGCACGGGCAGGCTTTCGACGGCCCGGCTCTGGCGAGTGAACTGCCACGGCACCCGCGCCGGCGAAACCGACAGGCGCAGCAAGGGAAACTCGTCGACGAGCTGCTCAAGCACGGTCTCGGCCAGCAGCCGGCCGAGCAGGGAGCCGATGCGGTGCTGCACGCCGTGGCCGACGGTGCCGGCGTAGCGACGGTCGGACGGGCAGTCGGCGCCGGCGAGCATGACGACCTCGCCGGCGGGAATCACGGTGCCGCCCAACCGAACCGGCTCGGTGGTGCACCGGAAGGTGCCGACGTGCAAGGGATCGCTGCCGCTGACCAGTTCGGCGATCATGTCGGACATCAGCACAGGTTCGTTGCGAGCCAAGGCAACCCGGCAGGGGCTGTCCAGCAGCGCGGACATGGCGTTGGCCACGAAGCCGCCGGCGATCTCCACCCCGCCCACCACGAGCATGGCCACCAGGTTGAGCATCTCGTCGTTCGTGACCTTCAACGCCGCCAACGACGACACGAGGTCGCTGGCGGCGACGGCGGCGAGATGGGCCGGCAGGTCGGCGCCGGCCCGTTCGTGAAAGGCGAGCAGAATCTCGGTCCACGAAAGGATTCTGTCCTCGACCGGCAGCCCGAGCAGCTCGCACGTGAGCAGCACGGGCAGCGGCCGGGCGATCTCGGCGACGAGATCGCCCGACCGCCGTCCACGCAGCGGCGTGAGCAGACCGGCCACCAGCTCGGTGACCAGCGGGCGCAGCGGCTCGACGTTTCACAGCCGTGAACACCGAGGCCCCGAGCCGGCGCAGCCGGTCGGCGGACTCGTTGCACAGCAACGGTTCCGCCACAGCCATGGGCAGGGCCCGCAACGCCTGGCCGTCGAGGTCGTCGCCGTCGATGACGTGCCCGGCGGCCCGGGTGTCCCGGCTCAGGCGCGGGTCGGAAAGCCCGGCCCGCACGTCCTGATATCCGGTCACCAGCCACACTTTCGCCCCGCCCGCGGTCAACGTCGGGACGATCCCCGGTAACTCCGGTGTCGGTCGCTCACACATGTCCCGCGCACCCCCGTGCCGTTGCCGTCAAGTGTGGGTGACACGAGCGGTGACGCGGACCGGTTCAACCCCGAACGAAATCAATCACCCGGGCGGCCACCTCGGCCGGCGACGGCATGGCCGCGACCTCGGCGGCGACCTCGGCCGCGGTGGTGCGGAACTTGTCCTCGTCGAGCAGCTGGTTGATCACCCGCGCGTCGAGCTCGGACTCCTCGACCTGAAGGCCGATGCCACGGTCCTGCACCGCGTCGGCGTTGATGTACCGGTCCGCGCCGCTGGGCGCGACCAGCTGCGGAACGCCCATCGTCAGCGGCGTCATCGCGGTGCCGGCGCCACCGTGGTGGATGAGCAGGGAACTGCTGGCCAGCAACGAGTTCAGCGGGATCCAGCCCGCGGCGCGGACGTTCGAGGGCAGCGGGCCGAGGCTGTCGAGGGCGACCTTCTCACCCAGCGCCAGCACGAACTCGGCGTCCACGTCCGGCGCCGCCGCGATGATCCGCTCGACCGGGCCGAGGCCGTTCATCGTCGGGGCGACGGTGCCGAGCGTGACGGCGACCCGCGGCCGGTCGGGAATCTCGCCCAGCGAGTCCGGTTCCACGCCGCCGCCGTTGTAGGGCACGTACCGCATCGACCAGCCCTCGGGCTCGCCGGCGATCATGCTGGGCGGCGCGATGTCGACGTGCGCCATCCGCTCCGGCAGGCCGACGCCGTGCTGCTCGAACTCGGCGGCCATGTGCTCGCGGAACATCTCCGTCATGCCGGCCGGGCGCACGAAGCCGAAGCCGTGGCCGACCCGCGGCACGCCCAGCCGGGCCGCGGCGATCAGGCCCGCGCCGGACATGGAGCCCTCCACGATGACGTCCGGGCGGAACCGCTCGGCGGCGGCCAGCACGCCCGGCACCAGCGGCCTGGTCAGGAACGGCAGGAACTCGCCGACCTCCTTGACGTCCCGGACGCGGCGGGTGCCCATCTCGGCGAAATGCGGATGCTGCTCACGGAGCTGCGCGAACTGCTGCCGCATGTCGTAACCGGGCAGCACGTCCACGACCGGCAGGCCGGCGCCGGCGACCACCAGCCCGGCGCTGGCCGTGGCGACCAGGACGTCGTGTCCGGCCGCGCGTAAAGCCCAGGTCAGCGGGACGATCGGGAAGACATGGCCCACACCGGGGGCCGAAACTACGAGAACACGCACGAGGACTCCCCCATAGAGAACGAAGCGTTTTCTATCCTGACGGTAGTCCCGGGCGTTAGAGAACGCAACGGACTCTAAGCTGAATGGATGGGTGGCGTGGATCACCGCAAGGGGCCGCGACGACGCGGCGACGAGCTCAACCAGGCGATCTTCACCGCCGCCCTGGAGGAGCTGGTTGAGGTCGGCTACCAGCGGCTGACCATGGAGCGGGTGGCCGAACGGGCCCGCACCAGCAAGGCCTCGCTGTACCGGCGCTGGGCCGGCCGGCCCGAGCTGATGATGGACGCCGTCATCCACGCCTTCCCCACCGTCGGCGAACTGCCTGACACCGGCGAGCTGCGCGCCGACCTGTTCGCCGCCCTGCGCACCATGGCCGACGCCCTCAACAGTCCGCTGGGCCAGGCCGTGCGGTCGGTGCTGGCCGAGGTCGCCATCGACCAGAAAGCCATGCTGCGACACAGAGAGCGGTTCGTCGAACGCCGCAACCAGCTCATGCTCGACCTCGTACGCCGCGCCGCCGCCCGCGGGCAGGTCCGCCCCGGCGCGCTGACGCCCCGCGTCGCCGCCGTCGGCCCCGCGCTGATGCGCGACCACTTCCTCACCCACGGCGGCCCCATCACCGACGAGGTCGTCGCCGAGATCGTCGACGAGGTGCTGGTCCCGCTGTTGCGGGCCTGACAAGTCAGCCGATCTGGCCGCCGCCGCAGGACCGGAACATCGCCGGGGTGAGCTGCGACTCCTTGAAGAACCGCCGCACCTCGGGCGCCGTGATCAGGCACTTCAGCTGGTCGGGGAGATCGTCGTCGGCCTCGGCCGCCATGATCCGGTCGATCAGGTCGGCATCCTGTTCGAGGTGCTCGGCCAGCAGCGGCCACCGCAGGCGGATGATCGTCCACAGCGCGAGCGCGTCCGAACCCACGGTGTTGCCCTCCAGCGTGCGCAGGGTGCGCACCACGCCGTAGGTGTTGACGAAGCGCTTCATGCCTCGCGGGTTGGCCAGCAGCAGCGGGGCGAACTTCTGGAGCTCGTGCTCGGTCGCCGCGCTGACCTCCGGCGTGGACATCTTGGCGATGGCGTCGGCGATGACCGCCCGCCGAACCGGTGGGCTGGCGTTGTCGAGGACGTCGAGCACCTCGCCCTCGGTGCGGCTGCTCACCATCCGGGCCTGCGCCTCGTGCACCTCGTCGGTCGGCTCCTGACGGCCAGAGTCGGGGGCGACCCCCAGCAGCGTGTCGAAGTAGCAGGATCGCGCCTCCTCGCCCATGGCCGGCATCGGCACGCTGAGCTGGAACAGCTTGTCCAGGAACAGATGTCCGAGCGGCCGGCCCGGTTCGTCCACGGCGCCCTGGAAGTTCTCGTACGTCTTCTCGTAGGCCCGGCGCAGCCACGCCCCGTCGGCCGCGACCACGAAACTGGCCGCGCGCGGGATCTGTTTCGTGCCGCCCGGCGCGTCGCGAACCAGGTTCTGCACGGCTTCCAGGATCGCCACCACGTACTTCTCGTCGCACCGGTCGAGGTCGTCGATGAACAGCACCACCGGTTTGGACGCGTGGTCGACCAGCCAGGCGAAGTGCTCCGTCACCTCACGCATCGGGTTGGTGTGCGACTGCTCCAGCAGCCGGGCCCCACTGGCCGAGTTCCACAGCAGCAGCCGGGCCGCGATCTTGCCCACCGACCAGAACGCCGCCAGCACCCCCAGTCCGCCCGTGATCGCCTTGGCGAAGTCCCCGAAGTCCTTGGGCGCCAACGGAATCGGTTGGAAGATCATGAGCACCGCGGCGACAAGCACCGCCAGCACGAGCATCGCCAGCAGATAGGAGGCTCCCGACCGGCGCACCCGCGCCCACGTCTCCTTTACGTGCCACCACAGTCGGTTCCGTCGCGGCTGGGCCCGGATCAGTTGGTCCCGAAGGCAGGTGATCAGCGCCCACCACGGCGGTTCCACCCGGGCGTACCGCCAGGCATTGAACGTCACGACCAGCGCCGATGCGGCCAGCTCGTGTTCGATCAGGTTGAGCAGGCTCGTCTTGCCCGCTCCCCAGGGTCCATCCAGGTGCAGCAGGAAGGACACCTCCGGCCGCCGATCCTGCGCCTGCCGCAACCGCTTCGCCAGGTCTTCAGCCAGCAGATCCCGGTCCAGCCGATCTTTGCACGCCGGCGCATCATCCACGAATTCGACGTTCCGCCGGGGCACCCGCGTGAGTCGGCTCAGCCGCGTCTCGGCCGCCGCGCGACCCTCGGCGGTTTCCTCTCGTAACAACAACTCGTGAGCATAGGCATGGATCAACGAATGCAGCTGGTAGCTGTCCGCACCGTCCCGATCGAGCATGCTCTCGTTCGCGAGGGTTTCGAGCAAGGCGGCAGCGGCCTGCGGCGGCACGTCGGCGAGCGCGGCGGCCTCCGCGATCTTCACCGGACCGCCCGGGTGCAGTCCCAGCCGCCGCAGCAGCCGCGCAGCTTCGGACGACAGCGTGGCGTAGGTCAAGGACAGCATGTGTTCCGTAGAAACCACGTCCTCGAGTCCGCGAGTGCTGTCGGCCAGTTCGGACAGGGGCCGCTGACTTCGCAGTGCGCGCCCGGCAGCTACACGCAGGGCCAACGGCAGCCCCTGACAGCTGTCGATGAGCCGGCTGACCGCTTCAGGTTCGGCAGCCATACGCTCGCCGCCGAGCACTTCCGCCAGCAACTCCCGTGATTCGTCGTCGGCCAGCGGATCGACCCGGATCAACCTGGTGAAGGTGGTCGCCGACAAGTTCAAGTCGCGGCGACTCGTGATCACCAACTGGCAATCGCCGTCGTCGGGTACCAGTGGCGCGACCTGCTCGCTGGCGGCCACATTGTCGAGCACGATCAACATATGCCGGAAGCTGGCCATCTCGCGGAACAGTGCCGAGCGGGCATCAAGGCCGTCCGGCATCCGGTCGGGCTCGACGCCGAATGCGCTCAGGACCGAGGCCAGGGCCACGGCGGGTGCGACGGGGACGCCGCCAGCGGAGTATCCACGCATGTCGAGGAAGATCTGGCCATAGGGGAAGTTTTCGGCCACTTGGTTGGCCCAGTGCACCACCAACGCCGTCTTGCCGACACCGCCCATACCCACCACCTGGATCACACCCGGTGTCTCGCCACCGACCAGCTGGTTGAGTAACTCGATCTCTGAATCTCGTCCAATGAAGTTCTGCACCGGCGCCGGGAGCTGCCGCGGGATCGGCCCTGTCATCACGGCCCCTTTCGCGTGCGAACGCGTACAGGATGCACCGGGAGGCCGAGAAATACGTGTTACTCCTGCTTTGGCGTGAAAGGGGGCTCGACTTGTGCCACCTTGGGACCGGTGGAGCTTCGTCTGCTGGGACCGGTCGGCGCGCGGATGGGCGACGACGTGGTGGCGCTGGGGCCACGGCAGCAGCGGCTGGTGCTGGCCCTGCTGGCGCTGGAGGTCAACCGGACGGTCCCGGTGCAGAGGCTGATCGAGTGGGTGTGGCCGGGCGACCCGCCGCGCAGTGCGCCGCATGCGATCAAGGTGCAGGTGTCGAATCTGCGGGCGATCCTGGCCGACGTGGGCGAGGCGATGGGGATCGCCACCGAGGGCGCCGGCTACCTGTTGCGGGGCCGATCCGCTGGCGGTGGACGTGCATCGCTTCTCGAACGGCGTGACCCGGGCCCGGCTCGCGCCGAACGACCGGGTCAAGGTCGTGCTGCTCGACCAGGCGCTGGGCCTGTGGCGCGGGCCGGCGCTGGCCGATGTGGCGGCGCCGGAGATCCGCGAAAGGCTGTGCGGCGGCCTCGAAGAGACGCGCCTGGTGGCGATGGAGGACCGGATCGACGCGCGGCTCCGCCTGGGCCAGCACAACGAGATCCTCGGCGAGATCACCACGCTCGCCGACACCCATCCGACCCGGGAGCGGCTCATCGGCCAGCTCGTGCTGGCCCTGCACCGCGCCGGCCAGTCGACCAAGGCGCTGGACATCGCCCGCCGCACCAGGACGCACCTGGCCGAGGAGCTGGGCATCGATCCCGGCGCGGAGCTGCAACGCCTCGAACTGGCCGTGCTGCGCAACGATCCCGCCCTCGACCTGATGCCGCCGCGCGAGCCGGAATCGGCGCTGCCAGCCCATCGCACGAGGCTGATCGGCCGCGACCGTGACGTCGCGGACGTGGTCGAACGGGTCGCCCGGGCGCGGCTGGTGACGCTGACCGGACCCGGCGGCGTCGGCAAGACGCGGCTGGCCCTGGCCGCAGCACGGGAACTGGAGACGCGGTTTGCCGACGGCGTCACGGTCGTGCCGCTGGCCCCGATCCGCGACCCGAACCTGGTGCTGCCGACCATCGCCGCCGGCCTGGCCATCAAGGACCTGGCCGGCGATTCGTTGCGCACCACCGTGCAGCGGCACCTGCGGGACCGGAGTCCGTTGCTGCTGCTGGACAATCTCGAACATCTACTGGACGCCGCGCCGGACATCGGCTGGCTGCTCGACGCCGCGCCCCGGCTCACGGTGCTGGTCACCAGCCGGTCTCCACTACGGCTGAACGGTGAGCAGCTGCGCCCGGTGCAGTCGCTGGACATGCCGGCGGCGATGGAGCTGTTCACCGAACGCGCGCGTCAGGCCGGGGCGCTCGGCGACCTCGACAGCGACACAGTTGAGGCGATCTGCGAGCGGATGGACCGCCTGCCGCTGGCCGTCGAGCTCGCGGCCGCCCGAACCCGGCTGCTGTCCCCCGAGGCACTGCAAGACCAGCTCGAACGGTCCCACGACCTGCTCACTGACGGGGCTCGTGACCTCCCGGCCCGGCACCAGGCGCTGTCGGCCACCATCGCGTGGAGCTACGACCTGCTCACCACCGACGAACAAGCCATGCTGCGGGCAATGTCGGTGTTCGCCGGAGGTTGCACCGCGGCGGCCGCGGCCGAGGTCGCCGATCTGGACCTGACCACGACCCTGAGGCTGTTGAGCGGATTGCTGGACGCCAGCCTGATCGTGCGCCAGGGCGAGTCGCGGTTCGCCCTGCTGGAGACGGTCCGGACCTTCGCCCGGGTCCAGGGAAACCTCGACGGCCTCCGGGAACGCCACGCCGTGCACGTCGAAGGCCTCATGCGGCAGGCGCGACACGGCGTGGACGGCCCGGACCAGCGCACGTGGTTCCGGCGGTTGACCGACGAGCGTGACAACCTGCGGGCGGCCATGCGCTGGCTGCTCGATCGGGGCCGATTCGCCCGCTGCGCCGCGATCCTCGACTTCCACCCGCTCTGGCTGGTCGCGGGCAGCTTCCGCGAGTACCAGCAGTGGGCCCGGGAGATCCTGGCCGACAGCGACCAGGCCGGCGTGCTCGCGCACTACGCGTACACGGTGACCGGCCGGGACCTGGCCGAGGTGGGCCGGCTGGCCGACAAGGCCATCGCCATGGCCCGGGACACCGGCGATCCCGAGACGCTGGCCACGGCGCTGTGCCGCCGGGCCCACATCGGGAACTGGACCAGGGACTACGCGCTGTCCCACGCCATGTTCACCGAGGCGGAGATCGTGCTGCGCCAGCTGGACTGGCCGAGCACCCACGGCGGCGTGCGGGCCATTCGGGCCGGCATGGAGCTCAAGCTGGGCCGGCCCGAGCAGGCCGAACGCGACCTGATCGCGCTGGAGGCCGAGCGCCGGCCGGCCGGTGCGCCATGGGACCTGGGCGTGATCCTGGCCTGGCGGGCCGCCGTGCTGATCCACCGGGCCGAGTGGGTGCCAGCCGAGCGGGCGGCCCGGGAGGCGGTGGCGATCCTGGAGCCGGTCGGCGCGCCCTTGATCATGGTGCTCGCGCTGATCTACCTGGCGGTCATCGCCGCGCACCGGGACGACCCGACCCGGTCGGCCCGGCTGGGCGGCGCCGCCTCCACGTATGCCGACCAGTTCAGCCCGGGCATGATCGCCCGGTCCGTGGCCCGACTGTTCACCGATGCCCTGGCCACGGCCCGAGACTCCCTCGGCGCGCAGTCCTACGACACCCTGTTCGCCGAGGGCCGGGCCATGAACTGGCGTCAGACCGTGGAACTGGCCCTCAGCTGAGCAGGGCCGGCAGGTCCCGCACCGACTCCAGCACGTGAGTTGCCTGCACCGCCTCGAATTCCGCCCGGGTCGAGGCCCCGGTGAGCACGCCGGCGGCGATGGCGGCCCCGGCCCGCAGGCCGCTGACCACGTCGGACGGGGTGTCGCCGACCACGGCGACCTCCCGCACGTCGTCGATGCCCAGGCGCAGCACTGCCGTGAGCACCATGTCCGGGAACGGCCGCCCGCGGCCGGCGTCGGCTGGGGTGAGGGCGATGTCGGTCAGGTCGTGCCAGCCGAGGGCGGCGATGATGGCGTCCTGGGTGGGACGGGCGAAGCCGGTGGTCAGCGCGACCTTCACGCCGGCAGCCCGCAGGTCCTTGATCGCCTGCTCGGCACCCGGGATCGACGAGCAGTGCCCGGCCTCGACGAGCCGGCTGTAGGCGGCCTCGAAGGCCCGATTGGCCTGCTGCGCCTCGGTTTCCGGCAGCAGCGCCCGGAACACGACGATCTTGGACTGCCCCATGGTGCGGCGCACGTGGTCCAGCATCGCCGGGAAGCGATCGTCCGTGCAGGACACTCCTACGGCACCAATGGCCTCGGAGAACGCCTGCTCGACCAGGCCGTCGTCGGCCACCGTGGTGCCGGCCATGTCCAGTACTGCCAAGGAGATCATCAGAGTCCCGCCTCCAGTGCGGTGCGCTCGGCGATGGCCGGCGAACAGGTCATGCCCCGGCCGCCCGGTCCGGTGATCAGCCAGGCGTTGTCGGCGACGGCGGCCCGGTGCACGACCATGGCCGGATCGGTGTGTTGGGCGTACACGCCGGCCCACCGCCGCCGACTCGGCGGAAGTGCCCGCCCCAGCAGGGATTCCGCCACAGAAACGAGATGCTCGTACGGGGCGGAGTCGACGTCGAAGGTGAAGGGCTCGTCGTACTCGTGGGTGTCGCCGATGGTCAGCGAACCATCAAGCCGTTGCACCATCAGGAGTTGCATCTTGTGCTCACGGGGAACCGGCGGCTGCGGCTGCTGAAGGTTCAAGGCGTCCAGCGCCGGGCCGCGATAGGCCGGGTAGTAGCGGAAGCTGTCGCCGTCGGCCACCGACGTGGTCAGCGGCTCGTCCAGCGGATCGGTCTGCATCATCTGCAACCGCACCCTCCGCACCGGCACCTCGCCGACGATTTCCCGCACCAGGCCGCCCAACGCAGCCCCGGTGCACAGCAGGACCAGATCCGCCCCGTGCACTTCGCCGTGATCATCACGCACGCCCTGGGGCAGCAACGCCCGAACCTCACGACCCGGCAGCCAGGTGTAGCGACCGGAGGCCAGGAGGTGTTGCCGCAGTGCCGGTTGCGCCACGCGAGGCTCCACGGTGGC
>NZ_KK037166.1:7914565-7922594 GCF_000568255.1 Kutzneria sp. 744 | reverse complement strand
TCTCCGACTCAGAACACAACCCCGCCGACCCAGACCAGGCCGAAGTTGCGCACAGATGCGCCCCTGGCCTGCTGTTCTCGTTCGATCTGAAGGACTTCGTGGCCGCGTTGCACGGCCTGCCATGCGTGCATCGTCCCGAGCACGCCTCCACCGACGACCACCACTCGCACGGCCACGACCGTAGCATGGACTAGAGCAGTTACCATCACGTTACCTAAGGGTGGATCGAAGGCGACAGGGCGCAGACGGCAGAATCGACGCCGTGATGTCCATTGAGCAGAGGATCGCCGACGAGCTCGGCGTGCGGGACGGGCAGGTGGCCGCGGCCGTCGGTCTGCTCGACGGCGGTGCGACGGTGCCGTTCGTCGCCCGCTACCGCAAGGAAGCAACCGACGGCCTTGACGACGCCCAGCTGCGCACCCTGGAGGAGCGCCTGCGCTACCTCCGCGAGATGGAGGAGCGGCGGGCCGCGATCCTGGAGTCGGTCGCCGAGCAGGGCAAGCTGGACGACGCGCTGCGCGAGCAGATCATGACCGCCGACTCCAAGGCGCGGTTGGAGGACATCTACCTGCCGTACAAGCCCAAGCGGCGGACCAAGGCCCAGATCGCCCGCGAGGCCGGCCTCGAACCGCTGGCCGACGGCCTGCTGGCCGACCCGACCCTGGACCCGCAGGCCACCGCCGGGCAGTACGTGGACGCCGAGAAGGGCGTCGCCGACGCGGCCGCCGCGCTGGAGGGCGCGCGGTCCATCCTGGTCGAGCGCTTCGGCGAGGACGCCGACCTGATCGGCGCGCTGCGCGAGCAGATGTGGACCCGCGGCGCCATGGTGTCCAAGGTCCGCGACGGCCAGCAGGAGGCCGGGGCCAAGTTCAGCGACTACTTCGAGTTCTCCGAGCCGTTCACCAAGCTTCCGTCGCACCGCATCCTGGCCATGTTCCGCGGCGAGAAGGAGGAGGTCCTCGACCTCAGCCTGGAGCCGGAGGAGCCGGTCGAGGGCCAGCCGTCCGACTACGAGATCCGCATCGCCGCCCGGTTCGGCATCGACAACCAGGGCCGCCCGGCCGACAAGTGGCTGACCGACACCGTGCGCTGGGCCTGGCGCACCCGCATCCTGGTGCACCTCGGGGTGGACCTGCGGTCCCGGCTGCGGCAGAACGCCGAGGACGAGGCCGTGCGTGTGTTCGCGGCCAACCTGCGCGACCTGCTGCTGGCCGCCCCGGCCGGCACCCGCGCCACCATGGGCCTCGACCCGGGCTTCCGCACCGGCGTGAAGGTCGCGGTCGTGGACGCCACCGGCAAGGTCGTGGCCACCACCGCGATCTACCCGCACCAGCCGGCCAACCGCTGGGACGAGTCGCTGGCCACCCTGGCCAAGCTGTGCGAGCAGCACAAGGTGGAGCTGATCTCGATCGGCAACGGCACCGCGTCCCGCGAGACCGACAAGCTGGCCGCCGACCTGATCAAGCTGCGGCCCGAGCTGAAGCTGACCAAGATCGTCGTCTCCGAGGCCGGCGCCTCGGTGTACTCGGCCTCCGCGTTCGCCTCGGCCGAACTGCCGGACATGGACGTGTCGCTGCGCGGCGCGGTGTCCATCGCGCGGCGCCTGCAGGACCCGCTGGCCGAGCTGGTCAAGATCGACCCGAAGTCCATCGGCGTCGGCCAGTACCAGCACGACCTGGCCGAGACCAAGCTGTCCCGGTCGCTGGACGCGGTGGTCGAGGACTGCGTGAACGCCGTCGGCGTCGACCTCAACACCGCGTCGGCTCCGCTGCTGACCCGGGTGTCGGGCATCGGGGCCGGGCTGGCCGAGAACATCGTGCAGCACCGCGAGAGCAACGGCCCGTTCCGCTCCCGCGAGGCGCTCAAGGGCGTCGCCCGGCTGGGCCCCAAGGCGTTCGAGCAGTGCGCGGGCTTCCTGCGCATCCCCGGCGGGGACGATCCGCTGGACTCCTCCAGCGTGCACCCCGAGGCCTATCCGGTGGTGCGGCGCATCCTGACGTCCAACAACCTGGCGCTGACCGAGCTGATCGGCAACAGCGCCAAGCTCAAGGCCATCAAGCCGGCCGAGTTCGTCGACGACAGGTTCGGCCTGCCGACCGTCACGGACATCCTCAAGGAGCTGGAGAAGCCCGGCCGCGACCCGCGCCCGGCGTTCAAGACGGCGACCTTCGCCGACGGCGTCGAGAAGATCGGCGACCTGAAGCCGGGCATGGTCCTGGAGGGCGTGGTCACCAACGTGGCCGCGTTCGGCGCGTTCATCGACATCGGCGTGCACCAGGACGGCCTGGCGCACGTGTCGGCCCTGTCGCGCACCTTCGTCAAAGATCCGCGTGACGTCGTGAAGTCCGGCGACGTGGTGCGGGTGAAGGTGCTGGAGGTGGACATCCCGCGCAAGCGCATCTCGTTGACGCTGCGCCTGGAGGACGAGCCCCGAGCGCGGCGGACCGGCCCAGAACAAGGGTGGCGGCGGCCAGCAGGCGCCTCGCCTCCGAACTACGAGCGGGCGCTAGCCAAGGCTCTCATCCGCGCGCGATAGCGCCAGGAGATTAAGCACGGATACCCTGATACCCGGTAGCCCACGTGGAAAATCCCGATTATACATTTTGAATACCTTAATAATCGAAGTTGGTAGGTCGCCGCCAGCTGCTTCGATGAGCTATTACCAGTCTGGAGCCCTGAGAGTTATCCTGAGGCTGTTAGCGTTTAATTCCTTAGAAACTGGCATATTTTCACATCCAAACCTAGCAGGACGGGCACGCCGGCTTCACTCGGACAGCACCTTCGCCAGCGTGTCGAGCTGCGAGTTGACGCCCTGCTCGCGCCATTCCGGCTGTTCCATGTCGTCCAGGTAGGCGCCCTGCTCGGCCAGCACCAGCCGGGTTCCCTCGCCCTCGGCCACGAATTCGACCGTGGTCTGCGAGACCGTGGACAGCTTGTCCCCGTCGTGCAGCGTGGCCACGTAGACGATCCGCTCGCCGTCGACGATGTCCCGGTAGGTGGCCTCGAACCGCAGCTGCCCGCCGCTGGCGATCTCCGTGCCACCGACCCGGAAGTCCAGCTCGTGGTGGTGGCCCGGGGCCATCAGCCAGCTGGCTTTCGTCGTCGGGTCGGCAAAGGCGGCGAAGACCTTGGCCGGCGGCTGCGGGTAGGTCCGGTCGATGGTGAACGTCGAGTGCTTGACGGTCATGTACCCAGAAGTCATGTCGCTGTCCCTTCTTCCAACACATCGGCGAGCCGGTCGAGCTTGAACTCCCAGGCCGTGCGGCGCTCGTGCAGCCAGTCCTCGGCCGCCCGCAGGCCCGCCGGGTCGATGCGGCAGGTCCGCACCCGGCCGACCTTCTCCGTGCGGACCAGCCCGCACGCCTCCAGCGCCTGGAGGTGCTGCACCACCGCGGCGAGCGTGATCGGCAGCGGCGCCGCCAGCTCGCTCACCGAGGCGGGGCCGCGGGTCAGGCGGTCGACCAGACCCCGTCTGGTGGGGTCGGCCAGGGCCTGGAACACCCGGTCCAGCTCATGGTTAAGCACACACTTGAGTATTGACCACCGAGATACTCAAGTCAAGGCTTAAGTGTTGGGACCACAACGAGGCCCCACCCGGCGGATGGGGCCTCGCTCGTCCGGTGACTACCGAGGGGTCTGGTCCAGCTGCGTGGCCTTGACGGCCTTCGCGACCTGGGCGCAGTCGTCGGCGGTGACGCCGGCGGCGCCGCTGCGGGCCAGCGCCGTGCAGGACGAGTTCAGGGCGACGCCCACGTCCTTGAAGGTGGCGGTCGGCGTGAGCAGGTTCTCCACGCCCCACCAGATCTGGACGGACTTGTCGACGCCGAGGCCGCGCACGGTCTGACCATTGAAGGTGTCGCCGTCGGTGATCAGGTAGTCGGTCTTGTTGACCACGCCGTCGTTGATGTGCACGTCGGGGTTGTTCGTGTCCCAGCCGGGGCCGTTGACCCGGTCCGGCTGCGCCTTCTTGGACGAGCGCGGGTCCTTCATGTTGCGGATGACGCCGAGCGAGGTGCCGGCGCCGAGGTTCCAGCGGTTGACGCCCTGGCTGTTCGGGTCGTTCGCGGACAGCGCGATGAACTTGCCGAACACGTCGGACAGCCCCTCGTTGATGGAGTCGGCCTGGCCGCCCTCCAGTCCGGAGGTGTGCTGGGTGACGCCGTGCGTGAGCTCGTGCCCGGTGACGTCGTCGGTGGTCACGCCCTCACCGAAGGCCATCTGCTCGCCGTCCCAGAAGGCGTTCAGGAACGGGCAGGCCTCGCCCTGCACGCAGACCCGCACGGTGCCGCGCAGCGCCTTGCCGGTGCCGTCGCTGTAGTTGGCGCCGATCAGCGACGTCAGGTCGACGCCGACGGACTTCTGGTAGAAGCTCTGGGCGTCGCCGAAGAAGTTGTAGACGTTGTTGACGTCGGTGACGGCCGACGCGGCGCCGCCCTCCTTGCGCGTCACCTTGAACGCGCGGCTGCTGCCGCAACGCACAGAGGCGTTGGTGCCGGACACCGTCTTGCGCGCGGCGTCGCAGACGTCGCGGTTCAGCGCCTCGTGCACGTCCGACCACGAGGTCAGCACCTGCTGGGTGCCGGCCTTCACGACGTCGGTCCACTTGTCCTCAAGGGACGCTCCGTGCACCGTCACCTGGTAGGTCGGCACCGCGACGGACTCGCCCTGCGTGCCGCCAAGGGTGGCGTCGTACCAGTAGGCCTGCGGGGCGTCGGCGGTGAGCTGCGCGGCCGACAAAAACGGTGCGCTTGGCAACGTCAGCGATCGCGGTGGCCGTCGCACCGGCGTCGGTGGCCGGGAACTGGCCCTCGGCACGGAGCGTGGTCCGGCCGTGGGTGGCGATCGTCTGGCCCTGCTTGTCCCGCACGGTGATCAACTGGCCGCCGAACACCGGCACGCCCGCGATCGTCTGCTGCGACCGGACGACGCTGCCGAACGGCATGGCCTGGGCCGGCTGCTGGAGCATGGCCGTGGCCGCGAGGGCCGGGCTCGCCGTGACGACCGCGCCGGCCGTCATGGCGGCGACGGTCGCACCCGCGACCACCGCACCCGTGATAACTCGATTGCGTGACACTCACACACCTCCGCAGGGATCCAGTCACCCGAAGTGACTGAATGCGCAGTGTGCGTAACCCGATCGCGTGAACGCTCCCTACGAAGGTAGGAAGATCAGGCCACCAATGGGGGGTGGTTTTTCGGCGGTGCGCCGCTAGTGCCCACCTCGTGGCCGGTCGCACACGCCCTTGACCTGCGCCGATTCCGAAACCGAGGCCCGCTCCGGCGCCGCCGAAAATCGGCCCGTGCCGGCCCGACGTTCGAAAATATCTCGTTAACCAGCCGGTCTAGCGGACACCGCCGCGCGGTCTCACACGGCAACGGGCCATGACCGTGGTCGCGACCTCCAGGGCGGCGGTGGTGCCGATCAGGATCTGCGCGACAACCGCGGGACCACGATTCGGCCGGACCACGGCCGGCCGCGTAGGGATCATGCCGGTCAGACCCGCGGCACCGACTGCCACTGGCTGATCTTGCGGATGATCAGCACCGCCATCACCGCGGCCGCGGCCTCCAGCAGGACGGACAGGATGGCCACCGGGTACCGGTCGGCGACGCCCCGGTCGATCGCCGGGACGGCCCTGCTGGCCAGCCAGGTCAGCCACCAGGCCAGCACCAGTCCCTCGCCTTTCGCGCCGGCCGGCCCACTGGCCCGCCACACGTCGCTGACGTACCGCGTGGCCCAGAGGTAGCGGCTGCCGCTGCCCCGCCGCCGATCCATCCGCTTGCCGGCGACGAGATGCATGTTGGCTCGGGCCCGCCGCACCCACACGATGAACACCGCCGCGGCGGCCACCAGGACGAGGATGTAGAGCACCTCGTACAGCAGCGCGAGCTCGATCTTCCCGACCAACTGGGCGACGGTGCGCACCGACCCCAGCAGCGCCACCAGACCGATCAGCACCGACGCGGCGACGCCCAGGCCGCCGATCGGCTGCCAACCGCGATGGCCGCTGCGGTACTCGGCGGACATCGGCGCGCCCAGCGGCACACCGTGGTTCGACTCCACAACTTCCCCCTCCGGGTATTCCACACCCCGACCCGGAGGGGACAGTACCGACGGAAGGTCACGGATCAAGCGGTTATCCGCGGGTCGGCGACTGCCATTCGGTGATGCGGCGCACGACCAGCAGCGCCAGCGCCCCGGACACCAGGTCGAGCAGACAGGCGGCGATCAGCGGCACGGTGTCGACAATGCCGGCCAACGTGATGAACCGGGTGAACAGCCACGACACCACGAACGCCATCCACCACCACACGACCAGTCCGTCGCGGACGTTGGCGCGGTCGGGAGAACTGGCCCGCCACACGTCGACCACCACCCGGTACGGGAACCAGAGGTTGACCACCGGGCAGATCCAGCCGGCGATGACCCACTCACGGGTCAGCCTTTGCCCGTGCGGGCCGACCAACAGTTCGGCATTGGCCCGGACCCGCCACAGCCACACGATGAACGCGACGGCGGCCAGCACGAAGAAGCCGGTATTGGTCCACAGCATCACGTCGTCCATCGCGGCCGCGCCGGCCACGTCGGCGACGGTCTCCAGCACATCGGTCACGAGCACCAGCGCGATGAGCGCCGACGCCGCGATCGCCGACCGGCCGACCGGCCTCCAGTTCTTGGGCACACGCCGTCCCCGTGCGGTCGGCGCCGAAGTCCTTGTTCTGCTCACAACTCTCCCTATGGTCCTGGCCACGACCTCAGGGAAACGACGTCACAGATTCAGCTGCGTTATGAAGCTGAAACGGTCACCGCGATACAGAGAACGGACGCGCTCCACCGGCACGCCGGCGTCGTCCCTGGTCAGCCGGTGCAGCAGCAGCATCGGCACCGCCGGATTGGTGCCGATGAGCAGCGCTTCCCGCGGGGTGGCCAGCACCGTCTCCACCCGTTCCTCAGCGTGCGCCAGCACAATACCGACCTGGTGTGTCAAATACGCGTACAACGATGTGGCCGGGTCGAAGGCGGACAGCAGATCGGGAAAGCGACGAGTCGACAGATAGGTCGATTCCAGCCCGACACGCTCCGAATCGGCCAGCAGCACCCGCTCGATGTGCAGGGCCGGGTCGCCCGGCTGGATGGCCAGGTCCGCGGCGAGCCGGTCGTCGGCGGCCATGTGCTCGGCGGTGACCAGGTACCGGCTGGGCTCCACGCCCTGGCTGCGCATGCCCTCGGTGTAGCTGACCAGGGCCAGCGGCTGCATCAGCTTCGGCGGCGCCACGAACGTGCCGGAGCCCTGCCGGCGCACCAGCCGCCCCTCCAGCACGAGCTCGCTCACCGCCTGCCGGAACGTCACCCGCGAGACCTCGAACCGCTCGGCCAGCTCGCGCTCGGACGGCAGCGCCACGCCCTCGCCCAGCTCCTCGATCAGCCCCAGCAGCAGGGTCTTGACCGCGTAGTAGCGGGGCACACGGCCGTGCTCCGGGATGCCGGCGCGGACCGGTTCCCCTGCGCGATGTGACGGCGTGGGCACGCTGCGAGCTTAGAGTGACCGGTGTGGAGACAAACGAGGGGTTGCGCCGGGTCACCGAGCTGGCCAGTCGCGAGAACTGGCTGGCGGTGCTGGTCACCGTGCGCGCCAACGGAAAGCCGAGCGTCGCGGTGCTCAACGCGGCGGTGTTCCCGCATCCGGTCACCGGCGAGCAGACGGTGGCGTTCGTGTCCCGCGGCAACACGGCGAAGCTGGCCAACCTGCGGGCCAACGGCGAGGCGACGCTGGTGTTCCGCGCCGGCTGGGAGTGGATCTCGGTGTCCGGGCCGACCGAGATCGCCGGCCCGGACGACAAGCTGGCCGGCGTCACGGACCTGCGGCAGCTGCTGCGGGACGTCTACCACGCGGCCGGCGGCCGGCACGACGACCTGGACGAGTACGACCGGGTGATGGCCGAGGACCGGCGCGCGGCGGTCTTCGTGAAACCGGTGCGGTTCGCGACGTAATCCTTGATCAACGACCTGAGGCGGCGGGGGCCGGTG
>NZ_KK037166.1:7910896-7914176 GCF_000568255.1 Kutzneria sp. 744 | reverse complement strand
CGCCTCGCGCAAGGCCTTGGCGTACACGGCGGCCGGCATGGCGATCGGCGGCACGAACACGACCACCAACGCGTCCACGTCCGTGCACTGCGCGGTCGACCGGACCGCCTCCGCGAACTCCTCCGGCCCCGCGTGCGCGCCGACGTCCACCGGCTCCCGCGCCAGCTCCAAACCCTGCGACAGCAACGCATCCGCGGCCAACAGCCCGATCGCGTTCGAGTTGCCGACGACCGCCACCCGCGGCCCCGCCGGCAGCGGCTGGTGAGCCAGCAGCAAGGCCGTGTCGAACAGCTGCCCCAGCGACTCGACGCGGATCACGCCCGTCTGCTCGAACAGGGACTGCACGCTGGCCTCGTCCACCGGCACGGCGAAGCCGGCCATGCCCGGGTTCACGGCGTGCCGCCCCGTCTTCACGGCCACGATCGGCTTGTGCCGCCCCAACCTCCGTGCCAGCCGGGCGAACTTGCGCGGGTTGCCGAAGGACTCCAGATACAGCAGCACGACATCGGTCGCCGGATCGTCGGCCCAGTACTGCAACAGGTCGTTGCCGGAGACGTCCGCGCGATTGCCGGCCGACACGAACGTGGACAGCCCGAGGCCCCGCTCGGCGGCCGTGGCCAGAATCGCGATGCCCAGCGCGCCGGACTGGCAGAAGAACCCCGTGCGGCCACGGCCCGGCAGCTTCGGCGCCAGCGTGGCGTTCAACCGCACCTCGGGATCGGTGTTCACGACACCGAGCGCGTTCGGCCCCACCACGCGCATCCCGTGCGCGCGGGCCTGCGACACGAGCCGCCGCTCCGCGTCACGGTCCACCACCGTCGACACCACCAGCAACGCCTTCACGCCCTTGGCCAGGCAGGCGTCCAGCACGTCCTCGATGCCGGCGGCGGGAATCGCCACCACCGCCAGGTCGACGTCGTCGGGAATGTCCAGCACCGACGCGTAGGCCCGCACCCCGCGCACCGACCGGTGCTCCGGGTTGACCGGGTACACCGGCCCGGCGAAGTCGGCCACCAGCAGGTTCGTCAACACCGCGTGCCCGATCTTGGCGTGGTCCGTGGACGCCCCGATCAACGCCACCGAGCGCGGCGTGAGCAGGTTGCGCACGCTGCGCGCCTCCGCCGCCTGCTCACGGGACCGCGCCACCGCCACCGACTGCGCGGTCGGGTCCAGCGCGAACTCCAGGTGCAGCGTGCCCTCCTCGAACGACCGCGCGATCTGGTAGCCGGCGTCGCGGAACACGCGCACCATCTGGCCGTTCTCCGCCAGCACCTCGGCCACGAACCGGGTCAGGCCGCTCTCCCGCGCCGCCGCGGCCAGGTGTTCCAGCAGGATCGAGCCCAGCCCTCGGCCCTGGTGCGGGTCCTCCACCACGAACGCCACCTCGGCCGACTCGCCGTCGTGCAGGCGGTCGTAGCGGCCCACGGCGACGATGTCGTGGCCGAGCATGGCCACGAACGCCACGCGGTCGCTGTGGTCGACCGTGCTGAACCTCTCCAGGTCCCGCTGCGGCATCCTCGGATACGGCCCGAAGTAGCGGAAGTAGCGCGTGCGCTCGGACAGCCGGCCGTGGAAGGCCAGCAGCCGGTCCGCGTCGTCCGGGGTGATCGGTCTCAGGTGGACCGTGCCGCCGTCGGACAGCACGACATCGGCTTCCCAGTGCCTCGGGTAGTCGTACGGGTCCACGGCGTCAGTCTCTCGGGTCGTCTGGGTCGAGCCCGAACAGCGGGAACACCGCGCGACGCGTGCCGAGCACCGCCATGTCCACCGGGTCGCCGCCACCGCCGGACCAGCGCTGGTACCCCGTGCCGCCGCCGTCGGTCATGTCCGGCACGCCCAGCCGCTGCGCCCACTCGCCCGGCAGCTCGGTCTTCACGGGGATGTCGCGGTCCAGCGCCGTGGCCAGCAGGTGCGTCCAGGAGCGCGGCACCACGCGCCGCAGCTGGTAACCGCCACCGCCCACGGCCAGCCAGCGGCCGCCGTGCTCGACGGCCAGCTCCCGCAGCGCCTGGTAGATCGCGCGGTGGCCGTCCACCGTCAACCCGAGATGGGCCAGCGGGTCGTCCCGGTGCGTGTCCACGCCGCACTGCGTCACCAGCACCTGTGGCCGGAACGCACGCAGCAGCGACGGCACGACGGCGTGGAACGCGCGCAGCCAGTGCTCGTCCGTGGTGCCCGGGGGCAGCGGCAGGTTCACGGATGTGCCGTACGCGTCGCCGGCGCCCAGCTCACGGGCGTAACCGGTCCCGGGAAACAGCGTCGCCGGGTGCTGGTGCAGGGAGATCGTCAGCACGCGCGGGTCGTCGTAGAACGCCGCCTGCACGCCGTCCCCGTGGTGCACGTCCGTGTACAGGCCACCCGCTCGACGCCGCGGTCCAGCAGCCGGTCGATCGCCCCCACGCAGTCGTTGTACACGCAAAAACCGGCGGCCGTCAAATCGCGTGGTGCAGCCCGCCGCCGATGTTGACCACGCGGTCCGTCTCGCCCGACAACAGCAGCTCAGCGCCAGACGATCCCAGCACCAGGCTCGCCGCCTCGTGCATGCCGGCGAACACCGGGTTGTCCGGCGTGCCCAGGCCAGTGCCCCACGTCCACCGGCGAGGTCGGCGCGGCCTTCACCGCCGCCATGTACTCGGCCGAGTGAACCCGTAAGACCTCTTCCTCGGTGGCTCCGGCCGGCTTCACCGGCGTCACGCCCTCCAGCACGCCCAGCGCCCGCGCCAGCCCCATCGTCAGGTCCAGGCGGATCGGATTGAGCGGATGCTCGGCCCCCATGTCGTAGCCCAGCAGCGTGTCGTCCCACACGACCCCGGCAAGCTTGCCCATGACCACAAGGTAGGCGTAACGCGCCGGGGTTGCCCGGGTATGCCTGACTGGTGGACTCTTGAGGGGTGAGTGAGGAACTGATCCGCCTGGATCTCGATGACTCCGGAGTCGGTGTCGACCTGCCCCGCCCGAACAATCAGAAGGACCAGGTGCAAGGGGTCCCCTACCGTCCCGTCGAGTTCCGGGACGACGACCTTCCAACGGCACTGGAGCGGGCCGCGTCCTGGCTGCGCCAGGCTCAGCAGTGGCTCGGCGAGCCGATCGACGTCATCGCCATCCACCTGGACTACGACGACACGCCCAGTGCGCCGTACTACGACGTCAAGCTGCTCTGCAACGAGGAGGACCTGGCGGGCGCGCCGCTGGCCCTCCGCGAACGGAGCGAGTCAGTCCAGGAGTAGTCCGCTGATGCTGCCGGTGGGCCTGGCCGTGGCCCACCGGCACACCATCGGCG
>NZ_KK037166.1:7908586-7910796 GCF_000568255.1 Kutzneria sp. 744 | reverse complement strand
CAGCATGAGAAGCCGGTCCAGGCCCAGTCCCATGGCAGGCCGTGGCACAGATCCGGACGGGCCGGTCCACCTTCGCCGACCTCCATGCCGTCCACCCCGGATCTCCTTGCCCCGCACGGTGTAGGGATGGTCGGACGGCGTCAGCTCGGCACGGGCGCCCGGGATCGCCGCTGTCACGACCACCTGGGCCATGTCGTGGAAATCCTTGTCCGCCAAGCCTTCCCGGGCCAGCCAGAGATCCAGTTGGTGCGGCTGACCGACATGCTGGCGGTCGATGGCGTCACGGCGGTAGCACATGCCCGGGCAGCTCAGCAGCGCCTCGCCGTCGAGGCCTTCCAACAGCGGCGGCACCATCGCCGTCGTGTGCGCCCGCAGCATCAGATCCGGCCTCAGGTAACGGGAATAGCGGGCGTCCCGGGCCACCGCGTCGGCCGGGTAGCCGAGGCGGTCGTAGTTGTCCGCCGTCGGCACCACGGGACTGCCGCGATGCCTTCGCACGGGAATTCCGGCCCAGTCCGAGACCGCCCGCTCGATCTCGTCGAGCAGCAGCTGCATCGCGTGCGGGCCGTGGTTGGGGTCGGTGAGGTCGCGCACGGACAGCGCCGCGCGCACCTGGTCAGCGGTCATGAGCTTCATGGCAGGTCCCGACGTGAGCTGGGGTTGGTGGCCGCTAGCCCCCTCGGCTCCCCCGTCAGAACGCGCGACTCAACGCCCCCGGGACACCGAGGGGTATCGAAATCGCTTGTGGCCGCTCACACCTTCATAGTGCCGGACGTGGTCAACCGGTTTCCCATCCGGAGACGCGAGGTCGCGCCGGTGTTTCGCCCGGTTGCTGCATTTCGATCGCCGCCACCCGAGGCAACCCACCACCCGAGCCGATGCGGCGGTCGAAATGCAGCAAGGGCGAGGCACCGGTCACGAGCGACCTCGCCCCGCGCGGAACGCGCGGCAAAAACAAGGTCAACCGGTTTCCACCGGGCACTCCGGGTTCACGCACCAGTGCGACCACGACCCGGCATACAGCGGCGCTCGGCCGAGGCCCGCCACTTCCAGCGCCAGCACCACCGAGGACGCCGTCACGCCCGACCCGCAGTAGGCGCCGACCTGGCCTTCCTTGACGCCGAGGCGGACGAACCGGTCGGCCAGCTCCGCCGGCGTGTGCCAGCGGCCGTCCTGGTCGATATGGCCGGCGAACGGGGCGTTCACCGCGCCCGGGATGTGCCCGGCCCTCGGGTCGATCGGCTCCACGTCGCCGCGGTACCGCTCCGGCGCGCGGGCGTCCAGCAGCACACCCGTGCGGGCCAGCTCCGCCGCCTCGTCGGCGTCCAGCACCGGCATGTGGCCCGGGACGACCTCGATGTCGCCGGCCTCCGGGCTCGGCGTCTCGGTGCTGACCGGGCGGCCCTCCGCCGTCCAGGCCGCGTAGCCGCCGTCCAGCACCGCCACCTGCTCATGGCCGGCCCATCGCAGCAGCCACCACGCCCGCGCCGCCGTGGAGCCGTCGCCCGCGTCGTACGCCACGACCGGGTGATTTCGCCGCACGCCCGCGGCCCGCAGCGCCGCCTGGAGCCGCTCCGGGGTCGGCAGTGGATGACGGCCGCCCGCGCCCGGCTCGGCCGCCAGGTCGCGGTCCAGATCCACGAACACGGCGCCCGGCAGGTGCCCGGCCCGGTAGTCCTCGACGGCCGGCGGGCCGGCCAGCCGCCAGCGCACGTCCAACAGCACAGGCGTCCGGTCGAGCCCGGCCAGTTCGGCAGTGGAGATCAAGGCACGCACGACCGCATCCTGCCCGGTCGCCGTGGGCCACCGCGAGGTGACGCGCCGGATACGCCGCCGTGCTTGTCGGTGGCACCTACTAATATTGACGTCACACGTGCGGGAACGACTGTGGCGACCTCGCGACCCCGGAGACACGGGGGCGCGCCCACGCCGGAGAAGCGGAACGGAGGCGGCCCCGATGACCAGTTCGCGACGCCGCCCGGCCGGCTGTCCCAAGCGCATCGACCACAGCCACCGACAGTCCCGGCCGCCCCGGCGGCCAGTTACCATCGGATCGGCTCCTGCCCGGCCTGCAGGCCGCAGCCTCCGCCGATTGGAGTCTTGGTGAACGACCTCATCGACACCACCGAGATGTACCTCCGCACCATCTACGAGCTCGAGGAAGAGGGCGTGGTCCCGCTGCGCGCCCGCATCGCCGAGCGCCTGGCCCA
>NZ_KK037166.1:7906278-7907521 GCF_000568255.1 Kutzneria sp. 744 | reverse complement strand
GCCTCCGCGACGACTATCAGGTCTCCTGCCTGGAGCTCGACGTCGCCGTCGACGCCGCCCTCTCCGCCGGTGCCCTCGGCGCGCGCATGATCGGCGGCGGCTTCGGCGGCTCCGCCATCGCGTTGGTCCACGCCACCTCCCGTCCCACCGTCGAGCAGGCCGTCCTGGACGCCTACGCCGCCCACTCCCTCACCCCGCCCCGTCTCTTCGTCGGCGTCCCCTCCCCCGGCGCCGGCCGCGACGAGTAACCCGCCCTTCCAACTCCACAGCGTCCCGGTCCCGGGTGCCGAACCCGGTCCGCGTGCCGGCCCGAGCCTCGCGTCTCGGGCCGGTCCCGGACTCCCGACCGAGCCACCCGTCGATCGGCCCGGTTCTGCCCGGCCTTCGGCCGAACCGAACCCGGACCCCACACGCCCCGCTGCACAGTTGCCCCAGGCCGGATCCGAACCCGGCCCCCTGCACCAAGATCCACTCCATGCACGTTGAATCGAGAGGCGGAAACGCGTGAAGCTGGTCGTCACCGGCGGAGCTGGCTATGTCGGAAGCGTGAGCGCCGCGCGGCTGGTCGAGGCCGGCCACGAGGTTGTGGTGGTGGACGACCTGTCCACCGGGCACGCGGACGCCGTCCCCGAGGGGGCGCGCTTCGTCGAGGGCGATATCGCCGAGGTGGCCGGGCCGCTGCTGGCCGAGGGCTTCGACGGCGTGCTGCACTGCGCGGCCAAGTCGCTGGTCGGCGAGTCCATGCAGGACCCGGCCAAGTACTGGAACGGCAACGTCGTCACCTCGCTGCGGCTGCTCGAAGCGATGCGGGACAACGGCACCCAGCGGCTGGTGTTCTCCTCCACCGCCGCCACCTACGGCGAGCCCGAGCAGGTGCCGATCGTCGAGACGGCGCCGACCCGTCCCACCAACACCTACGGCGCCACCAAGCTGGCCATCGACTTCGCCATCACCTCGTTCGCCGCCGCCCACGGCCTGGCCGGCGTGAGCCTGCGCTACTTCAACGTGGCCGGCGCCTACGTGGCCCCGGGCGTGCAGCAGCTCGGCGAGCGGCACACCGTGGAGACGCACCTCATCCCGATCGTGCTCCAGGTCGCCCTCGGCCAGCGCGAGAAGGTCCAGATGTACGGCGACGACTGGCCCACCGAGGACGGCACCTGCGTCCCCCCTACATCCACGTGCTGGACCTGGCCGAGGCGCAAAGTGATCCATAAGACGCCAAGCCCGGCCGGCACAGCATCTA
>NZ_KK037166.1:7902582-7905955 GCF_000568255.1 Kutzneria sp. 744 | reverse complement strand
CGGCCAGTGGATCGCCTACAACGCCGACGAGGCGCTCTCCGCCGCCTACGGCCGGCGAGACACGCTTCGCGTCGTGCGCGCCGACGGCACGGGCGACCGCGAGCTCGCCGCCGACCGCAGCCTCGGCGACGGTCCCGCCTACGGCTTCTTCGGCGCCGTCTGGCTGCCCGACTCCTCCGGCGTCGTCGCCATGCGGGCCACCGAGTCCACCGAGCAGGAGTGCCCGCACTACGAGATCGTGCTCGTCACCCTGGCCGACGGCGCCGTGCGGCAGCTCGTGGCCGACTTCCCCGACTGGAGCGAGAGTCCCGTCGTCTCGCCCGACGGGCAGTCCGTGTACTTCACCAGTGACCGGCTCGGCCGGCGTCCCGTGTGGCGCGTCGACCTGGCGTCCGGCGAGGTCACCCGGCTCACCGGCGAGGGCCACTACAGCGAGGTCTGCGTCGCTGCCGACGGCTCCGCCGTGTACGCGCTGCGAGACTCCATCGCCCACCCCGCTCAGCCCGTTCGGCTCGACCCCGTCGCCGTCGAGCAGGACCCCGTCCCGCTGCCCGCTCCCGGCGTCATCGACTCGCTGCCCGGCACCCTCACCGAGGTCGAGACCACCGTCTCCGACGGCCGCACCGTCCGGGCCTGGCTCGCCCTGCCCGCCGGCGCCTCCGCCGACTCCCCCGCGCCGTTGACGCTGTGGATCCATGGCGGGCCCATGATGAGCAACAACGGCTGGTCCTGGCGTTGGAACCCGTGGCTCCTGGTCGCCCGGGGCTACGCCGTCCTGATGCCCGACCCCGCCCTGTCCACCGGCTACGGCCGCGACATGATCCAGGCCGGTTGGGGCGCCTGGGGCGCCGCTCCCTTCACCGACCTCATGGCCATCACCGACGTCACCGTCGAGCGCCCCGACATCGACGAGGGCCGCACCGCCGCCATGGGCGGCTCCTTCGGCGGCTACATGGCCAACTGGGTAGCCACCCAGACCGACCGCTTCGACGCCATCGTCACCCACGCCTCCCTGTGGAACCTCGAAGCCTTCACCGGCGTCACCGACGCGTCCTACTACTGGATGCGGGAGATGACCGACCCCCTGCGCTCCACCGAGCGCATCCTGGCCAACTCGCCCCACCTGCGCGTCGCCGACATCAGCACGCCCATGCTGGTCATCCACGGCGACAAGGACTACCGCGTCCCCATCGGCGAGGGCATCCGGCTGTACTTCGACCTCGTCCGCCACGGCGTGCCCTCGAAGTTCCTGTACTACCCCACCGAGAACCACTGGATCCTCACGCCCGGCAACTCCAAGGTCTGGTACGAGACCGTGCTGGCCTTCCTCGCCGAGCACGTCCTCGGCGAGAAGTGGGAACGCCCCGCCCTCATCTGACCCGCCCCGGGCTGATCCGCCCGGGGCGGTTCACTCGGAAACCCAGCAGTCACAAGGCCCGCCGGCCCACCCCCGGCGGGCCTTGGTACTTCCCAGCCACAGGCCCACACCACCCGGCCCCGGCGGGCCTTGGCACTTCCCAGCCAGAGGCCCACGCCGCCCGGCCCCGGCGGGCCTTGGTGCTCCCCAACCACAGGCCGACGCCTCCCTACCCCTCACCGCACCCCAACGGCTGAACCCACCCTCAGCGCCGCGCCATCCCAGGCCCCGGCCGCAGCCCCGCAGCCCCGCAGCCCCGCAGCCCCGCAGCCCCGCAGCCGAACGCAACCACAACCCAGCGACTAACTCACGCCGGGGTCCCGCATCTCCGCACCCCAACGGGCCCGGATCAGCCCGGCGCTGCGGCGGCACCAGTCCACGTTCTCCTGCTCGAACCGCCGCCCCCGCAGGCAGGTCAGATAGGGGCCGATACGTTCCCCCGTTGCGAGGAAGGTGTCCTCGTCCAGGTCTCCGCGCAGGGCCCGCAGGGTCCCGTCGAACAGCTCCGCCTTGGCCGCCGCCTGCACCGCGCGCTCCTCCAGCCGGGCCACGACCGCATCGGCGTCGGTCCGATCCACGGCGTGCACCTTCACCAGCAGGTCATCCCGAATCACCGCCGGCTTCGCCTCCGCCTCGGCGAAGCGCACCAGCTCGGCCACCCCCGCCTCCGTGACGGTGTACACCCGCTTGTTGGGCCGATCGAGCTGGATCACCAGCTCCCCGTCGACCAGCCCGGCCCGCTCCAACTTGGCGAGCTCGCCGTACAGCTGCTGCGGCGAGGCGTACCAGAAGTTGGCCACCCCGGTGTCGAACACCTTGGCCAGCTGATAACCGCTGAACTCGCCCCCGAGCAGCACGGCCAGCACCGCGTGCCGCAACGCCATCGGCCACCCTCCCGTCTCCCGCCCACACACGCCACCCGACTGAGCCCTCCCGACCGGGCCATCCCGAGCAAGCCATCCCGGCCGAGCCGTCCCGGCCAGGCTGGCTCTGCCGAGGGCGGCTCTGCCGGCGACCGGGCGGTATGTCACCCGGGTGGCCGGCCCTTCCGGCGCTCCGATCCGGTCGCTCCGATCCTTGACCGGCGCGGCCACCCTACGCAAGACTGCGACTAGTCAATTTTATGACTATGAACGGCGCTCAGGGAGGCCCCACCGTGTCCACCACCCCAGCGGTCGAGACCCAGGCCGCCGACTCCGCGACCGCGGGCACGCCGACGACGCGGGCGGTCGCCCGACTGCGCGCGGCGGTCGAGCAGGGCGACCACGCCACGATCGTCGGCCTGTTCCGCGACGACATCGTCTTCCACAGCCCGGTGAAGTTCCGCCCGTTCGAGGGCATCGCCACCGTCGGCGCCCTGTTCGCGGTGCTGATGCGCACGTTCGAGGACTTCCGCTACGTCGGCGAGCTGACCGGCGACCTCGAGGGCGACGCGGACTCGTGCGTGCTGGTGTTCCGCGCCCGGGTCGGCGACAAGCAGATCCACGGCGTCGACATGCTGCAGTTCGACGACGAGGGCAGGATCGCCACGTTCACCGTGATGGTGCGGCCGCAGTCCGCCGCCATGGCGCTCAGCGAGGCCGTGTTCGCCGGCCTCGTCGCCGACGGCGTCGTGCCGGCCCCGCAGGCAGGAGGTCAGCAGTGAAGCTGGGCTACCACACCGGGTACTGGTCGTCCGGACCGCCGGCGGGCGTCGCCGAGGCCGTGATCGAGGCCGACCGCCTCGGTTTCGACTCGGTGTGGACCGCCGAGGCCTACGGCTCCGACGCGCTCACCCCGCTGGCCTGGTGGGGCGCGGCGACCAAGAACATCAAGCTGGCCACCAACATCATGCAGATGTCGGCCCGCACCCCGGCCGCCGCCGGCATGGCCGCGATCACCCTGGACCACCTGTCCGGCGGCCGTTTCGTGCTCGGCCTCGGCGCGTCCGGCCCGCAGGTCGTGGAGGGCTGGTAC
>NZ_KK037166.1:7896119-7901937 GCF_000568255.1 Kutzneria sp. 744 | reverse complement strand
GCATCCGTACCGTCACGGGATCCCCGCCGGCCCGAAACGGGCGGATCGACGTGGGGGGCGTCGACCACCGCACGTTCGGGGCCGCATCTGCCGGCGGAGCAACCGACAGATGGCATTACCGCCAGCGGCCAGGGCGATCCGAGGATCGCTCATTCAGGCCAGCTCGCACTGCCGCCCGGTCACGAGACACGGTGGCGTGGAACCGATCTGCGGGCCACTGGCTCGACACCGAGCGCGGTGTCGAGGAGTGAGGGGCCGGGACCCGTCTGGCGGGGACGGGTCCCGGCCGGCCCCGGGCCGTTCGCTGCGACCTGGCTGCGACAGTCGCGGGCGTGCGCGGCTCCGGGGCGGCGCCTGCCGGTGCGCGCGACCGGCAGGGGGCTGAGGAGGGCTCAGGGGGACATGTCGAGACCCTCCGGGGTGTCGGAGTCGCCCTCGATGTCGATACGGGCGTCGACGGCGGCGTCGTGGAGGAGCTGCCGCACGTGCGCCCTGGGCATGCCGTAGGACAGCGCGCCGCAGAGCAGACCGGCGAGCTGGTGCCCGGGCAGGGCGGACCGGGCCTGCTCAAGGGCGACGTTGGCCAACGCGCCGTCACCACGCATATAGGCGCACGCGGCGACCAGGATGGCGGCCTCGGAGCGTTCGGGAGGCGGCAGGCACCGGGCGAGTTCGAGCCACAGTCTCTCGGCGGTGAGGGCGATTCGGGCGTCGAGCGCGTAGTGCAGGCACAGGTCGCGCACCCGGTAGTCGGACAGCGCCATGGCGAGGCGGACGAACTCCTCGTCGGTGGTGGGCAGGGTGTCGGACTTGACGGCGTCGCGAATGACCTGCACGTGCTCGGCACTGGTGGTGTGGTCGGAGCGGATGGTGGTGTCGATCAGGCTGCTGAGCTTGATCATGCGGTTGGTGTCGGGCGGTTGGAACAGCTGATCCAGGTCCTCGCGGCGGTCGTAGGTCACGAGGCCGGAGGCGGCCACCTCGGCGGCGAGTTCGCTGGCGGCGCTGTCGGGCACCTCGCCCTCGCAGTCGTGGTGCAGGTAGCAGCGCCACGGCACACCGCCCGAGGTTGACGGCGCCCACAGGACATGCGGCACGGGCACGGAGATGTCGGCCAGGGCGGTGACCGCGCGCTGCACGAGCTCGTCGTGCCGTGGATCGGGCCGTTCGCACACGACGACGAGCACGGCGGTCTGCGCCTCGTACTGCCGCGTCGCTCTGATCACGGCGGTGGCGAGCGCACCGTGCATCGACGGCGCCACCAGATCCATCCGTGCGACGCCGGTGATCAGATCGTCCTGCAGGGCCACCACGACGAGCGAGTCCCGGGGGTGGAAACCCAACATCGGCGGGATCGCGGCGATGAGCGAGCCGCCGTCGGCGAGCTTGACGATGCGGTTCCGGTCGGATTGGGCCGGGTTGGGGCGTGCGGCGGTGTCCATGTGGCCACCTTGCTCGCGTGGGGGAACGCGACAAAGGCGGCGAAGATCAAGATGTGGACAACTCGGATTGTCCACAGGCCGGATTTTGCAAGGCTTTTCGGGCCGATCGGGGCCCTACCGGTGTGCTATACGCCGAGGTGACCGGTGGACGGACGGGACCTGTGCAGCTCAAGGCCGGTGTCGACCAGGTCGACGCGCTCCAGTGAGGCCACCTCCGACAGCGGGATCCAGGCCGCCTTGTCGGTCGAGCCGTCGATCTCGTCGCGCAGCTCGCCGCCGACGATGCGGGCCTCGTAGACGACGCGTAGCGCGTGGAAGTCCGTCTCGCCGCCGAACCTGCGGGCGTACCGGCGGCGCATGGTGTGCACGCCGAGCAGGCTCTGCACCTCCGCCCGGTACCCGGTCTCCTCGGCGACCTCGCGCTGCACGGCATCGAACGGGTCCTCGCCGTGGTCGATGCCGCCGCCGGGCAGCGTCCACAGCTTGCCCTCGGGCCCGACCCACCTGGCCAGCAGCACCGCGCCGTCACGCACGCAGACCGCGTAGGCCGCGACCCTCAACCGCTCGTACGCCATCGCACCTCCCGTATCCACCCCTGGGTTGATAGCGCATTCAACCCGGCTCCCACCTGTGGACCGAAGAAACCCGCGCCGCCCGGGACGAGTCTTGGACCCGTGCCGGAGCGGCACGCGGGAGATCGAGGAGAGAGCACATGTCCACGCTGGTGTTGGTCCTGGTCGGCGCGCTGGTGGTGCTGCGGGTGCTGGGCAAGCAGCTGACGGGGTCGTTCGTCACCGCGAAGTCGCTGGTGCTGATGCCCGCCATCCTGATCGTCATCGGGCTGGGCGGGGCGGTCGCCGCGGTCGGCGCCGCCCGGCCGAGCGAGATCCTGTTCTTCCTGGTCGACGCGGCGGTCGTGGTGGGACTGGGCCTGGCCCGCGGCGCCACCGCCCGCCTCAGCATGCGTGACGGCAACCTGTTCCAGAAGGGCACGCCGGTGACGATCGTGTTGTGGCTGGCGACGATCGCGGTGCGCGTCGGCGCCGGTTTCCTCGGGCACGCGCTCGGCATCGAGGGCGCCCTCACCGCGGCCTCGGCGCTGATGCTGTTCGGCATCACCATCGCCGCCCAGAACGCGATGATCTACTTCCGGGCGCAGCAGCGGCGGCTGCCGCTCGCGATGGCCGTGCCCCGCCGCTAGAACCTGCGATGATGACGACCATGGTCGACGATCAGGGCTTCGTACTCCCGGGCCGGAGGTACGGAGCCCTGTCGCTGGTCCGCGTGATGCCGTCGCTGTTCGCGTTGACGCTGTTCCTGCCCCAGAAGTGGGTGCTGGCCGGCACGCCGGTCGTGGCGCAGGAACTGCCGTGGCTGATCGCGCTGAGTCTGGTCGTCATCGCCGGCAACGTGATGCTGCTGCCGTTCTCGTGGACGGCGCTGCGGTCGCCGCTCGTGTCGCAGGTCGGCCTGATCGCCATCACGTTGGCGTCGAGCGGGATCCTGCTGCTGCATCCGAACGGCGTGGTCTACGCGCTGCCGTTCTGGACGGCGCGGCTGGCGGTCCGCTACCGCGGTCCCGGGCCGCTGAGCTACATCGTGATCGGCCTGTCCATGGTCGGCGCGGCGATTCCCCAGCTGCTCAGGGACTTCCAATGGCTGGCCGCGCTGGGCATCGCGCTCGGTGTGCTGGCTCTGGTCCTCCTCACGGCCAACCGCCAGGGCCGCGAGGAACGCCTGGAGCAGGCGGAGCTGCTGGTGGCTCGGCGGCAGCAGGTGATCGAGGAACACGCCCGCGCGGCCGCGCTGGCCGAGCGTGCACGGATCGCGCGTGAGGTGCACGACGTGCTGGCGCACTCGCTGGCGGGACTGTCGCTGACGCTGCAGGCACGCGCCTGATGCTGCAACGGGACAACGCGTCGCAGGAGGTCATCGACCAGGTGACCAAGGCGCAGAAGCTGGCCGCGGACGGTCTCACGGAGGCGCGGCGGGCCGTCGCGGCGCTGCGTGACGACAAAGTGCCGGACGCACGGGCGATCGCCGACCTCGTCACGGCATTTCGGCTGGAGTCCGGAGCGCCCGCGGAGCTGGTCGTCAACGGCGAGCCGCGCGACCTGCCGGCGGAGGCTGCCTCGGCGCTGTACCGCACGGCGCAGGAGGCGCTCACCAACGCCCGCAAGCACGCGCCGGGAGCACCCGTGGACGCGGTGCTGGACTTCGAGGACGGGCGCACGGTGCTGACAGTCACCGATCACCCGGGCAAGCCGCCCGCACAGGCGACGAGCGGCGGCTACGGTCTGGTGGGGATGCGGGAACGCGCCGAGCTGATCGGTGGAGAACTGGAGACGGGGCCAATGAAGGACGGGTGGCGCGTGCGCCTGGTGGTGCCGGAGTGAGCGACCTGCGGGTGGTGCTGGCGGACGACCAGACGGTGGTCCGCGAGGGGCTGGCGACGTTGCTGAAGCTGCTGCCGGGCGTGGAAGTCGTGGGGGCTGCGGCCGACGGTGAGCAGGCGGTGGCGCTGGTGGCCGAGCAGCGGCCGGACGTGTTGCTGGTGGACCTGAGGATGCCTCGGTGTGACGGCGTCGAGGCGACGCGACGCGTGCGGGAGCAGTACCCGGAAACCGAAGTCGTGGTGCTGACCACGTACACCGACGACGACAGTGTGTTGTCGGCGTTGCGCGCGGGGGCCAGGGGATTCCTGACGAAGGACGCCGACGCGGAGGCGATCGCGAGGGCGTTGCACGCGGCCGCGGCGGGTCAGTCCACGGTGGACGGCGAGGTGCAGCGGCGGCTGGTGGAGGCCGCGATGGGCGGCGGCCAGCCGAGCAGGCCGGCCACGGAGCCGGCGGACGGGCTGACGCCGAGGGAGATCGACGTGCTGAGGCTGATCGCGGCGGGCATGTCGAACACGGAGATCGCCCGCAAGCTGGTGGTCAGCGAGGCGACGGTGAAGACGCACGTGAACCACCTGTTCGCGAAGGCCAACCTGCGTGACCGCGCGCAGGCGGTGGCCTACGCCTACAAGACGGGCCTGGTGACGGACTGAGTGGGCATCGAGGAGTTCATCGCGGCCCTGCCGAAGGCCGAACTGCACGTCCACCTCGTCGGGGCGGCGTCGCTGGACACGGTGTTGGAGCTGTCGCGCCGGCACTCACGGACCCTTGTGCCCAAGGATCGCGCTGAGCTGGCGCGGTACTACGAGTTCACGGACTTCCCGCACTTCATCAACGTCTACAGCGCCGTGAACAAGCTGGTGACGACGCCCGACGACGTGCGGACGATGCTGCTGGGCCTGGCCCATGACCTCGCGGCCAACAACGTGCGGTACGCCGAGGTGACCGTGTCGGCGATCGCGCACTTCCCCTACGGAACCGGGCCGGAGGCGTTGTCCGAGGCACTGGTGGACGGCCGGCGCAGGGCACTCGCGGAGCACGGCGTCGAGCTGGCGTGGATCTTCGACGTGCCGATGCCGTCGGACCTCCGCGAGGGCTACAGCACCCTGGAGTACGTGCTCGACCAGCGGCCGGAGGGCACGGTCGGCCTCGGGCTGGCGGGGCTGGAGGCGCCGTACCCGCGTGCCGGCTTCAAGGCGGCGTTCCAGGAGGCCAGGGCGGCCGGCCTGCGCAGCCTTCCGCACGCGGGCGAGACCACCGGCCCGGAGGAGATCTGGGCGGCGCTGGAGGACCTCTGCGCGGAGCGGATCGGGCACGGCGTCAGCGCGGTGGACGACGACCGGCTCCTCAAGCACCTGGTCGAGACGGGGATCCCACTGGAGGTGTCGCTGACGTCCAACGTCTGTACGAAGGCGGTGGCGTCGCTGGCCGAGCACTCGCTGCCCCGGCTGCTGGACGCGGGCGTGACGGTCACGCTGAACACCGACGACCCCGGCATGTTCGGCACGAACCTGAACCGCGAGTACCTGCTGGCCCACGAGGTGTTCGGCCTGGGCCGGCCCGAGCTGGCGGAGCTGGCGCGCAACGCGGCACGGGCAGCGTTCTGTTCGGAGCAGACCCGGTCAGGCCTGCTCAAGGGCATCGATGCGGTCGAGCGCGCGGCGGCCGAGCAGTAGCAGGCCGCCGACCAGCGCCACGGCGACCACGACCGCCAGCCAGGACCACCGCTCGTACGCCTCACTGGCGCCGTAGCCGACGGCCACCCACACCAGGCCCCAGACAGCCGACGACGGCAGGTTCCACGGCAAGAACCGCCGGTACGGCAGCCCGGCAGCGGCGGCGAACCGCGGCGCGAGCGTCCGCGCCCCGACCACCCACTGCCCGACCAGCACCGCGGAGCCGCCGAACCGGCTCAGCACCGTTCGCGCCCGCTGTCCCTTGGCACCCGTGAGCCACCGGCTGCTGAGTGCTCCGGGCCGG
>NZ_KK037166.1:7822809-7896019 GCF_000568255.1 Kutzneria sp. 744 | reverse complement strand
CGTGCGAGTGGGCGCGGTGTTCGATGATCCGAATCAGGGGGGGTCGGCCGGTGTCGTGCCAGTGATGCGACTGACCGAGCAGGCCGGCCTGCACGACCTGGTCGAGGACCGGGTGCGGATACCGGAATCGGCAGGGGCGAACCCCGCGGCGAAGGTCGGCTCGATCGTGGCCGGGATGCTCACCGGCGCCGACAGCATCGACGACCTGGACGTGGTCCGGCACGGCGGGATGGGCCGGTTGTTCACCGGAGCACGCGCACCGTCCACAGTGGGCACCTTCCTGCGCGCGTTCACCTGGGGACACGCCCGGCAACTGGAGTCGGTGGCCCGACAGATCACCATCGGCCTGGCCTCGCGGACTCCGCTGCTGCCCGGCGCCGAACAGATGATGTTTCTCGATGCGGATTCGACGTTGGGTGAGGTGTTCGGGCACGCCAAGCAGGGCGCGGCGTTCGGACACGCGAAGGTGGGCGGCTATGTCGTGCGGTTACGGGGCTATCACCCGCTGATCGCCACGCTGTCCACCCCCACCGCGGCGCCAGTGATCGCCGCCACCCGGCTGCGAGCGGGCAACGCCGGCTCGGCACGGGGCGCGGCCAGCATGGCACGAGAACTGATCGGTGTGGCCCGTGGCTGTGGCGGCCAACCGGGACGGATGCTGTTTCGCGGCGATTCGGCCTTCTACGTCGGCGAGTTGATCACCGCCTGCCGGCAGGCGGGCGTGGCGGTGTCGGTCACGATCAACCAGTACCCCTCGGTGGTCGCCGCGATCGCCGGAGTCCAGGAGTCGGCGTGGATGCCGATCCGCTACCCGAAAGCGGTGTGGGACGCCCAGACCCAAGCGTGGATCAGTGACGCGGAGATCGCCGAGACCCCGTTCACCGCCTTCGCCGCGGACAAGCAGCACCGGGTGGTCGGACGGCTGGTGGTGCGACGGGTCCGCGACCAGAACCACCTCGACGCGTTGTTCCCGGTCTGGCGGTGTCACGCCTTTTTCACCACCAGCACCGCCGAGTTGGTCGAGGCCGAAGCAACCCACCGCCAGCACGCGGTCATCGAGCACGTCAACGACGACCTCAAACACGGCCCGCTGGCGCACTTCCCGTCGGGGTGCTTCGCCGCGAACGCCGCCTGGCTGACCTGCGCGGCGATCGCGTTCAACCTCACCCGCGCCGCTGGCTGCCTGGCTGGCGGACACTGCGCCAAAGCCCGCATCGCCACGCTGCGCCGTCAGCTGATCAACGTTCCCGCCCGCATCGCGCACCGGGCACGCCGGCTGATCCTGCACCTACCCCAGCACTGGCCCTGGGAACCGGCCTGGCTGGCACTGTCGGCAACCGCCCACGCCCCGCCCAGGACTGCCTGATCAGCATCCCGCCTTCTCAAGGCTCGACCGGAGACCCTGTCGTGGAAAGCTGGACAGACCAGCGGTTTCCGGCTGCCCACAGCCGCGAGCAAGATCGCTGACGCAGCCACTTCACGAAACCAAGATCACCAGCAATCTAGACCGGTGGATCGAGGCTAAGAGCTTCGTGAAATGACTCTGTCGGTTCCCGGTCGACGGGGATGAACCGCGGCAACACCCCGTTCGACCAGGCATGAGACGTCTTCCGGCCACCTTGGCCCTCCTCGCGGCGAGCGTCGCGGTGGGCACCGCGCTGCTGGCGTCAACCCCGGTCACCGCGTCGCTGGCCGCCGAGCGCGTGACCTTGCCGCCGCCCACGACGACGACCACCACGGCAACGACCACCACGGCAACGACCACCACGGCAACGACCACGACAACCACGACCACTCCCGCGCCGACCACCCCGGCGGTGCCGCCGGAGGCCGTCGGCCAGCTCGTGGACAAGGCCGTCAACAGCGTCGTCCCGGGCACGACCGTGGGCGTGCTGGCGGTCGACACCGACAGCGACCAGCCCGTGGCCAGTTACAACGCGGCCGAGCCGATGTACACCGCGTCCGTGGTGAAGCTGCTGATCGCCATCGACCTGCTGCACAGCCAGAACTGGCAGCCCGACGCCGCGACCGCCGCGCGGCTGGAGCAGATGATCTCCTACAGCGACGACGACATCGCCAACGCGCTGTGGGACCAGGACGGCGGCAACTCGATCGTCACCCGGACGGCCTCGCTGATCGGGCTCACCGGCACGCAGCCGCCCGACGACCCGGCGCAGTGGGGCGAGGCGACGATGTCCGCGCAGGACGTCGTCACGACCTACGAGTTCATCCAGGACGAGATTCCCGCGCCGGCGCAGGACGTGCTGACGGCCGGCATGAGCGGGGCCGCCGCCACCGCGGCCGACGGGTTCCAGCAGTACTTCGGCATCCCGGACGGCCTGCCGGGCGCCTCGTGGGAGATCAAACAGGGCTGGATGCTGCTGATGTCGACGACGGTGCTCGACACCACCGGCATGGTCGGCCTGGGTCCGACGATGCCCTACGCCGTGGCGATCATGACGGAACTGCCCGCCGGCACCTCGTGGTCGGCCGGTACGAAAGCGGTATCTGCTGGCGCTGCCGCAATCAAGGCCGCTTTCGTTCGCTGATGAGATCCGCCGCCGTGACGCCGGACAGCGCGCCCCGCAGCGTTGGCGCCGCCTGCACGAGCTGCCGCGTGTACGGATGCCGCGGTTCGCGGTAAACCTGTTCCACATCACCGATTTCGACCAGTTCACCGGAGCGCAGAACGGCCACCGTGTCGCAGACGTGCCGGACCACGGACAGGTCGTGGGAGACGAAGACCAGCGTCAGCGCGAACTGCTCGACCAGGTCTGACAACAGGTTCAGGATCTGCGCCCGCACGGACACGTCCAGCGCGCTCACGGGCTCGTCGGCCACGAGGACACGAGGCTTGGGGGCCAGGGCCCGGGCCAGTGAAATGCGTTGCCGCTGGCCGCCGGAGAACTGGTGCGGGAACCTCCGACCGGCATCCGCCGGCAGCCCCACGGCCGCCAGCAGCTCGGCGACGCGCTCCGCCTGGCCGGGAATCCGCTGCGCGACAAGCGGTTCGGCGATGATGTCCCGTACCCGCATGCGAGGATCGAGCGAGCCCGTCGGGTCCTGGAACACGACCTGGAGATCGCGCCGGAGAAACGACAGGCGTCGTTCGGACCGGCCGTCGACGCGCTGGCCGTCGAACGTGACGGCGCCGGCGGTCGGCTGGTCGAGGCCGGCGATCAGCCGGACCAGCGTCGACTTTCCCGAGCCCGACTCGCCTACGATGCCGAAGCGCCGGCCCGCTTCGATCTCGAACGAGACGTCACGAAGCGCGTGCACCTCGGCCCGAGGCCGCAGCGGCGACGTCCGCGACCGCCGGTAGACGCGGCTGAGGTTCTCCACCTTGATCATTCGTCGCCTCCGACCGGGTGCCAGCACGCGTGCCCAGCGGTCGGTTCGCCGAACCAGGGCGGCTGCACGCGACATCGGTCGTCGGCGCGCGGGCAGCGGTTGCGGAACACGCAGCCGCTGGGGAACTGTCCGGCGGCCGGAACCGCGCCGGCGATGGCGTGCAGGCGGCCACGCTCGTCGACGGACTCCAGGTCGGAGGCGTCGAGCAAACCCTTGGTGTAGCGGTGTTTCGGCGAGGTCAGGACCTCGGCGACCAGCCCGGACTCGACGATCCGTCCGCCGTACATCACCAGCACGCGCTCGCAAACCGTTGCCACCACGGCGAGATCGTGCGTGATGAACAGCAGCGATGCGTCCCTTTCCTTTACTCCCTTGACAATCAGGTCGAGCAGCTGAGCCTGGACCGTGACGTCGAGCGCGGTGGTAGGCTCGTCGCAGATGAGCACGTCCGGGTCATTGGCGAGAGCGATGGCCAACAGCACGCGTTGCCGTTGCCCGCCGGAAAGTTGGTGCGGATAGGCATTTCCCAGTTCAGCGACATCCCGCAGGCGCACCTGTTCCAGCAGCCGCAGGGCATCCCGGTGCGCGGCGGCGCGATCCCCTGCCGTGCGGTGGATCAACCGGGCTTCCGCGACCTGGTCGACGACACGCATGGATGGATTCAACGCCGTCATCGGCTCCTGGAACACCATGGCCAGCCGCGAGCCACGCAACCTGGAAAGGAGGTTTTCCGATGCCCCCACAAGGTCTTCCGCCACCCCGTCGAGCCGGACCGAGCCCGCCGCCGTGACGTCGTCGGGCAGCAGACCGAACACCGCCGACGCGGTCAGCGACTTGCCCGAGCCCGACTCACCGATCAGACCGACCCGTTCGCCACTGCCGACCGTGAAGGAGACATCGCTGACCAGAGGCAGCTCGCCTGCCGCCACACACAGTCCGTCAACCTTGAGCACGGTGGCCCTCCAACCTGGGGTCGAAGCGATCACGCAGACCGTCGCCGAGGAGCGTGAAGCCCAGCACCGCCAGGGCGATCGCCACCCCCGGCACGATCAGCAGCCTCGGTTGCACGGCCAGGAGTTCCTGGGACTCCTGCAACATGCGACCCCAGGACGGCGTCGGCGGCTGCGTGCCGAGACCGAGGTAGGACAGCGCCGCCTCGGCCAGCACCGCGATGCCGAACGACACCGAGCACTGCACGATGATCAGGCCGGCGATGTTCGGCAGCACGTGCCGCACCGAGATCGCCAGGCCGGTCCGGCCGGCCGATCGCGCCGCCAGCACGTACTCCGTGTTCAACACCTGCAGGGCGGAGCCACGGGCCAGGCGCGCGAACGACGGCACGGTGGCGATGCCGATGGCGACCATGGCGGTCAGGGTGCTGGCCCCGAACGCCGCCCCGAACATGATCGCCAGCAGCAGTGCCGGGAACGCGAGCATGATGTCGTTGGCCCGCAACACGATCTCGCCCAGCCAGCGCGGGCCGGCCGCCGCGAACACGCCGAGCGGCGTGCCGATGACCGCGGCCACACCGACCGCAACGACGCCGACGTACAGCGTGGTCCGCGCGCCGACCATGAGCTGGCTGACGAGATCGCGACCGAAGCGGTCCGTGCCGAGCCAGTGGGCGCCGCTCGGGCCCTGCAGCCGAAGCGCCGCGTCGACCTGGGTCGGGTCGAACGGCGTCCACAGAAAGGAGATCAGCGCCGCCAGCACGATGAGACCGACCAGCACCGCCCCGATCACGAGGTTCCTCACCGCGCCCTCCGCAGCCTCGGGTCCACGACCGTGTAGAGCACATCGACGAGGAGGTTGACCACCAGCACCGCCGCCACCAGCACCATCACCACGTCCTGCACGACGATCAGGTCACGACCGCCGACGGCGTCCAGCAGCATGCTCCCGAGGCCGGGGATGACGAACACCCGTTCCACCACCACGGCCCCGATCAGCAGCGTCGCCAGTTGCAGGCCGAGCACTGTCACCACGGGCACCGCCGCGTTGCGAAGCCCGTGCCGTATCAGGGCCCGTGTGGGCCTGAGGCCCTTCGCCCTCGCGGTGCGGAGGTAGTCCTCGCCTAGGACGTCCAGCACGGCCGAGCGGACGTACCGGGTCAGCACCGCCGCCTGCACGAGGCCGAGCGACAGCGCCGGCAGGACAAGGCCTTTCAGGAACGCCACCGGATCAGCGTCCGGGGGTGTCCACCCACCGGACGGGAGGATCCGCAGCGACACAGCGAATATCTCGACCAGGACGATACCGGCCAGGAACGCGGGGACCGCGGCGCCGAGCTGGCTGAGGCCGGACACGACCGTGCCGGACGCCGTGCGGTGCTTGGCCGCGGCGAGCGTGCCGAGTGGGACGGCGACCACCACCGCCACCACCGTCGCCGCGCCGACCAGCCACAGCGTCACCTCGAACCGGTCGAGCAGCTGGGGGCCGATCGCGTCGCCCGTGACGTAGGAGCGACCGAAGTCGCCGGTGAACAGGCCGCCGATCCAGTCGAGGTACTGCACCGGCAGCGGCCGGTCGATGCCGAAGGCGTGCCGGGTCTGGGCAAGAAGCTCGGGCGTGGCATTGACACCCAGGGCCACCTGCGCGGGATCGCCGGGCAGCACAGCCATGAACGCGAACACGACGATGGAGGCGATTGCCAATGTGAGCAGGAAGATGCCGGCCCGGCGGAGGATCACCATCATGACTTTCCCCCCGTCACGATCAGCCCCGTCGGGATCGGCCCCGTCACGATCGACCCAGGGCGGACAGGTCGAACGCCTCGCCGACCTGGTTGGGCGGTAGGCCGGTGATGCCCTTCTTGGCCACGATCAGGTTGGGCAGCAGGAAGAGCCAGTCGGCGGCGGCGTCGGCGTTGATGGTGCGCGCGACCTGCTTCATGTCGGCGATCTGTTGCTCGGGCGTGCCGGTGTCGGCGGCGGCCAGCAGCTGGGTGACGGTCGGGTTGGTGTAACCCCAGTAGTACTTGGGGTTTCCGAACGTCACGATGTCGCGGGCCTCGACGTGGGCGACGATCGACATGTCGAAGTCGTGGCCGGTGAACACCTGTTTCAGCCAGACCGCGGGGAAGTCCAGCTCCTCGATGCTCACCGTGACGCCGATCGCGGCGAGCTGGGAGCGGATCACCTGGGCGGAGTCCACGGCGTAAGGGAGGTTGGGTATACGCAGCCTGAGCGTGAGGTGCTGTTGGCCGGCGTCGGACAGGAGCTGTCTCGCCTTGGCCGGGTCGTACGGATGGACGCCGGCGAGGTCCTCGTACCAGGGGTCCGAGGGTGGGACCATGCTGCCGATCAGCAGGCCCTTGCCCGCCCACGCGGTGTCCAGCAGGGCCTTGCGGTCGATGCCGTAGGTCAGGGCCTGGCGGACACGCTTGTCGTTCAGCGGCGCCTTGGCGTTGTTGAAGGACAGCACCACCTCGCCGGTGGTCGTGCCCTGGATCGTGGTGAACCGCTCGTCGCTGGCGAACTGCGCGAGGGAGTCGGGCGCCTGCACGGAGCTGATCACGTCGATGCCGTTGCTCAGCAGGGCGTTGTTCAGCGCGGTCGGGTCCTGGAAGTACTTCAGGACGACCCGGCCGTAGGCGGGCTTCGGGCCCCAGTAGCCCGGATTCGCCTTCAGCACGAGGGAATCGCCGCGGTTGAAGCGGTCGAGCCGGTACGGGCCGGTGCCGATCGGCGTGGTGGCCAGGTTTCCCACACCGTTCGGCGCGAACATCGCGCCGAGGCGGCTGGCCATGGAGAACAGCCAGCCGTTGCTGGGCTGCTTCAGCACCACGCGGGCGTGCAGCGGGTCGACGGCCTCGACGTGGTCGACCACGTCCATCTGCGACTTCAGCGAGATGGTCCAGGCGGTGCGGACGCGGTCGACGCTGAACTTGACCGTGTCGGCGGTGAACGGCTCGCCGTCGGTGAACGTCACGCCGGGTCGGAGCTGGAAGTCGTAGGTGCGACGGTCCGGGCTGACGGTCCAGGACGTCGCCAGCTGCGGCACGATCGCGCCGTTGGCGTCGAGGCGGACCAGGCCCTGGTAGACGTTGTCCAGCAGGGCCTGCGGGATCGCGGCGCCGTCCGTGCGGGTGAAGTCCAGGTTCGCGGGGGCGGCGGAGAAGCCGATGGTGATCGAGTCGGCGCTCGGCGACGAGTAGGCGGTCGAGCCCGCGGAACAGCCGGCGAGGGCGGCGACCAGCGTCAGGGCGAGCAGCGCGCGAAGCACGGTGATCACCCTAGCCAGGGCGGCGGGCGGTGTCCCGCCATGTGGGCGGCCGGATCATCACATCGGGCAGTGAGGGCCCGGTGCGTGGCGGGCCTGCCCGCGGCAGGGTGAGCCGCCGGCGTTCGTGCTCTCGCGGACCTGGAGGGTGTGGCGGGCGGTGATCTCGCGGGGTGGGGCGTCGAGGCCGTTGACGCGTTCCAGCAGCATGGTCACGGCCGCCTCGGCGATCTGGGTCTTGTCCGGGGCGATGGTGGTCAGCGTGGGTGTGCTGAAGCGGCCGTCCTCGATGTCGTCGACGCCGACGATGGCGACGTCGTCGGGCACCCGCAGGCCGGCGGCGAGCAGGGTGCGCAGGGCGCCGAGGGCCAGCAGGTCGTTGAAGCAGAACACGGCGTCCGGCGGCTCGGCCAGGGACAGCAGCAGGCGCATGGCGGCGGCGCCGTCGGGTCGGTGGTACGACTCGGCCGGCACCACCAGCTCGTGGTCGTACGCGATGCCGGCCGCGGCCAGCGCGTCGCGGTAGCCCTGCAGCCGCACGTTGGCAGTGCCGGCGGCGGACACGTGCTGGTCGCCGATGGCGGCGATGCGGCGGCGGCCGAGGCTGAGCAGGTGCTGGGTGGCCTCGCGGGCGGCGGCGACGTTGTCGATCGCCACCAGGTCGGCGGTGCCGGGGCCGACCTGCTCCCCCAGCAGCACCAACGGCAGGTCGGCGCGCATGCCGGCCAGGAATTCGGCGTCCAGGGCGAGCGGGCTGATGATCAGGCCGTCGATGGTCCGGGACCGGGCCCCGGAGGAGGTGAGGCGTTCACGGTCGCCACGGCCGTCGGTCTGGTCGATGAGCACCGACCAGGACTCGCGTTCGGCGGCGCCGATGACCTCCTCGGCCAGTTCGGCGAAGTACGGGATGCCCAGCTCGGGCAGGGCCAGGCCGATGATGCCGGACCGGCCGTAGCGCAGGTGCCGGGCGGTGAGGTTGGGCCGGTAGCCGAGCTGGTCGATGGCCTCGCGGACGCGGCTGCGGGTGGCCTCGCTGACGTGCTGGTACTCGTTGACCACGTTGGAGACGGTCTTGACCGAGACCCCAGCCAGTTTGGCCACGTCCTTCAGGCTGGCGCCCACCCGCACCTCCTCCTGCCGAGGTCATCTTCCCTGCTGCCCGACTGTACGGCTACCCTCGCGACAGGCCGGTTTCCAACGTTGAAAACCGAGGAGGCCACCGGTGGACCGTCGCACGTTTCTGCTGGCCGGCGCGGCGCTGGCGACAGCTGCCTGCTCGGGGCCGTCGGGCCTGGGCTACTGGAACCTGTTCAGCGGCGGCGACGGCAGCCGCATGATGGACATGGTCGGCGCGATCGACACGCGCCTGGACGCGGTCACGCTGGCCTGGGGCACGCCGTACTACACGAAGCTGGCCATGGCAGCGGCCGGCGGTCGCGCCCCGGACCTGGCGATCCTGCATCTGTCACGGCTGCCGGGCTTCGCGCCGCTGGGCCTGCTCGACCCGTTCGACAACGATCTGCTCGCGGCGCACGGCCTCACGCCGGACCGGTTCCCGCCGGCGGTGTGGAATCGCGCCCGCCACGACGGCCGGACCTACGCGGTGCCGCTGGACACTCATCCGTTGGTGCTCTTCTACAACACGGAACTGTGCGCCAGGGCCGGCCTGCTGGAGAACGGCCGGCTGAAGCCGATCCGCGGCCCCGAACAGCTCCTGGCGGCGTTCGACAAGGCCGGGCTCGCGCTGGCGGCGGCGAGGGATGTGAATCCCTGGCGGCTGTTCTGGACGCTGTACCGCCAGCAGAACGGCCAGGGCCTGCTCGACGACGCAAAGGCGCTGACCGCCCTGCGATTACTGGCCAAGATCGGCGCCACGACGAGGTTCACCGACAACAACGCGGCGGTGGCATTGTTCGGCAGCGGTCAAGCGGGCTTCTTCTGGAACGGGGAATGGGAGCTGCCGACGTTCCAGACGCAGCACACGCCGTTCGACGTGGCGCCGTTCCCGCAGGTCTACGACCGCCCGGCGGTGCACGCCGACTCGCATTCGTTCGTGCTGCCGCACCAGCGGAGCAGGGACCCACAGCGCACCGCCGAGACGGTCGCGGCCGTGGCGGAACTCATCGGCCAGAGCCTGACCTGGGCCCGCGGCGGGCACATTCCGGCCTACCAGCCGGTCGCCACCTCGCAGGAGTATCTGAAGCTGGCGCCGCAGGCCGACTACCGGTCCGCCGCGGCGGAGGTCGAGCTGGATCCGCCGGAGTGGTTCGCCGGGGCGGCCTCGGATCTGCAGAGCGCGGCCGGCGCGACGATCGGGGCCGTGTTGGGCGGCACGACATCGCCCGATGGTGCGCTGGATGAACTCAAGGCGACCTTGGTACGCCTCCAGAACACGCCGAGGCCGGCATGAAGCGGTCGGGATTCTGGTTCGTGGCGCCGTTCCTGGTGCTCTACGTCGCGTTCCTGGTGGTGCCGATGGCGATCGGGCTCGGCGCGAGCGTCACCGACGAGGGCATCACGGGGCACGCCGCGTTCGTCGGCGCGGCCAACTACGGCGAGCTTTTCCAGGACCCGGTCGTGTGGAGCTCGCTCTGGCACACGCTGATCTTCACGGTGACCAGCACCCCGGTGATCGTGCTGGTCGGGCTGGTCATGGCGCTGCTGGCCGACCGCGCCGTGCCGGAGCGCTGGCTGTACCGGCTGGCGTTCTTCGCGCCGTACCTGCTGCCGGTGTCGGTGGTCGTGCTGATCTGGAACTGGCTCTACCAGCCGGGTTTCGGACTGATCAACGACCTGCTGACCCGGCTGGGGCTGGGCGAGGTCGGCTGGCTGTCCACCGACGGCATGGCGATGACCTCGATCGTGATCACGACGGTGTGGTGGACCGCCGGCTTCGGTTTCCTGCTCTACCTGGCGGCGCTGCAGGAGATCCCCCACCAGCTCTACGAGGCCTCGGCGCTGGACGGCGCGACCCCGTTCCAGCAGCTGCGCCGGATCACGCTGCCGCTGCTGTCCCGCACCCACCAGTTGGTGATCGTGTTGCAGATCCTGGCCTCGCTCAAGGTGTTCGACCAGGTCTACCTGCTCAGCGGCCAGGGCGGCATCCCGGGCGTGCGCAGCATCGTCCAGTACATCTACGAAAGCGGCTTCACCCGCTTCCGCGTCGGCTACGCCTCGGCCATCTCGTACGTGTTCTTCGCGCTGATCGCCGTGATCGCCCTGGTGCACTTCCGGCTCACGGCGGCAAGGGGGTCGAAGCGATGAGGGTCGTGGCCGCCGTGCTGGCGGTGATCTGGCTGGCGCCGCTGGCGTGGGCGCTGGACACGGCGTTGAAGCCGGAGTCGGAAACCACGCGGATTCCCGTGAGCTGGTTCGTGTCGGGCATGAGCCTCGACGCGTTCGGCCGGGTCTTCGCCGACGGCCAGGTGCTGGCCTGGCTGGGCAACAGCCTGCTGGTCGGCGTCGCGGTCACGGTGCTGACCGTGGCCGTGACCAGTCTCGCCGCCTACGGCCTGTCCCGAACCCGGTTCCGCGGCCGCTCGCTCGTGCTGGCCTTGCTGGTCGCCGGCATCATGGTGCCGCCGCAGGTCCTGATCGTGCCGCTGTTCGCGGAAATCGTCGGCCTCGGCCTCGCCGACACGTACTGGGCACTGGTCCTTCCGCAAGTGGTGTTGCCCGCGATGGTGTACGTGTTGAAGAGGTTCTTCGACGGCGTGCCCAGGGAACTGGAGGAGGCGGCGGTGATCGACGGCGCGGGGCGGCTGAGGGTGTACTGGAGCCTGATGCTGCCGTTGGCCCGGCCGGCGCTGGCCGCGGTGGCCATCTTCACCTTCGTCACGACGTGGAACAACTTCCTGTGGCCGTTCGTGGCCGTCAGCGACCCGCACCTGATGACGTTCCCGGTGGGGCTGACGACCGTGCAGAGTTCGTATGGAGTCCGGTACGCCCAGGTGCTGGCCGCCGCACTGCTGGGCGGGCTGCCTCTGGTGGCCCTGTTCCTGGCGTTCCAGCGGCAGCTGGTGACCGCGATCAAAGGATGACGACACGGTGCGACAGGCACGACTGACGCTCGACCCCGGCTTCGCCGTCGGCGAGGTGGACCCACGGCTGTTCGGCTCGTTCGTGGAGCACATGGGCCGCTGCGTGTACACCGGCGTCTACGAGCCGGGGCATCCGGCCGCCGACGAGGACGGCTTCCGCACCGACGTGCTGGACCTGGTGCGGGAGCTGGGCGTGACGGTGGTCCGCTACCCCGGCGGGAACTTCGTCTCCGGTTATCGCTGGGAGGACGGGGTGGGGCCGCGTGGCGAGCGGCCGAGCCGGTTCGACCTGGCGTGGCGGCAGATCGAGACGAACGAGTTCGGGCTGAACGAGTTCATGACGTGGTCACGCAAGACGGGCGTGGCCCCGATGATGGCCGTGAACCTGGGCACCCGCGGCGTTCGGGAGGCCGCGGATCTGGTCGAGTACTGCAATTTTCCCGGCGGCACCGCGCTTTCCGACCTGCGGGCCAAGCACGGGCATCCTGATCCGCACGGGATTTCCCTGTGGTGTCTCGGAAACGAGCTGGACGGGCCGTGGCAGACCGGGCACAAGACCGCGCACGAGTACGGCCGGCTCGCCAACGAGACCGCCAAGGCGATGCGCATGGTCGATCCGAGCATCGAGCTGGTGGCGTGCGGGAGTTCGAACAGCGGGATGCCGACGTTCGGGGCGTGGGAGGCGACCGTCCTTGAACACACCTACGGGAACGTCGACTACATCTCGCTACATGCCTACTACGAGGAGCATGATGGCGACCTCGGCAGCTTCCTGGCCAGCGCGGTGGACATGGACCGGTTCATCGACGCCGTGGTGGCGACCTGTGACCACATCGGCGCGAAGCTGCGCAACCGCAAGCAGATCCGGCTTTCGTTCGACGAGTGGAACGTCTGGTACATGAGTCGTTTCGTCGGCGAGAAGAACCTCGCCGCGGAGCGGGTGCCGCGGCTGATCGAGGACAACTACCACGTGGCCGACGCCGTGGTGGTCGGCTCGCTGCTGATCACCTTGCTGCGCCACGCCGATCGGGTCGGCGTGGCCTGCCAGGCGCAGCTGGCCAACGTCATCGCGCCGATTCTCACCGAGCCCGGCGGCGGCTCGTGCCGGCAGACCATCTTCTTCCCGTTCGCCCATGCCGCGCGCCACGCTCGCGGGCGGGTGCTGCGCGTCGAGCCCGATTCGCCGCGTTACGACACCGCCCGATTCGGCGACGTGCCCCTCCTGGAGGCCGTGGCCACTCAGGACGGGGACGAGGTCGTGCTGTTCGCCGTGAACCGATCGGTCGAGGATTCTCTGGCGTTGACCGCGAACGTCCGCGCCCTGCCTGGATTGTCGGTGGTGGAGCACGTCGTGCTGTCGTCGGACGACCGTTCCCTGACCAACACCGTCGCCGAGCCCGACCGCGTGCTTCCTCGACGGATCGACGGTGCCTCCGTCGTGGACGGCGAGCTGACGGCCGAGTTGCCGGCACTGTCGTGGAACATGATCCGAATGAGCAGCCCCCAAAGCCAGCCTAGCGCCCAGCGCTGACGGTTCGCAGGCATGATCGAATTGAGCAGCCCCCGAATCAATCCAAGCACGGTGGTCTGACAGTTCCTCGGGTCCGGATCGGGTTGATCTTCGAATCGGAGGGATTGTCAGGTTCGTATGCTTGGATTGATTCGCGGGCTTCGTTGTTCGGCGATCTTGGTTGAGCGATCGGGCTACCTCGCCGCGGTGTGGCCGCGGGTGGCGACCCAGGGGTTACTTGAAGGCGTCGGCGTAGGCTAAGGGGCTCTGGCTTACGCCGCTGCAAGAGGGGGAGGCCTGGGGTGAAAACGCAGAGCACGAGCGGTCGCGGTTGATGGACCAGAAGGCCAAGCGGCCGATGCCGTTGGAGGAGGCCCAGGATTTCACGGCCTGGGCATTGGCCAACGAGAAGGTGGAGTTGTCGTCGTTGGTGCCGACCATGGGGGTGATGCCGAGGTTGGCGTAGCTGTAGCCGGAATCGACGGACTGGAGCTGGGACAGGGTGTGCTGGGCGGCCTGGATGGCGGCGGAGCCCATGTCCTGGGAACCGGCGTAGTAGTCCATGGCCATGATGTTGACGTTGTCGACCTTGACGCCGGCGGAATGGGCCGCCTTGATGAGGTTGACGCCGTCGGCGGTGAGGCCGGAGGGCAGCACGGGCAGGGTGAGGGAGAAGGTGAGGCCGGGGTTGCGGGCCTTGAGGGATTTGACGGCGGCCATGTGTCGGGCGGCGGCAGCGGAGTCGGCGATGGCGGCGCCCTCGATGTCGAAGTCGAGGGAGGTCACGCCGTAGGAGCTGATGATCTTCTGGTAACCATCTTCGATCCTTCCCTGGTCGGTGCAGGTCCACGCGAGCGGCACGCCGGCGGCGCCGCCGGAGGCGATGATCACGGACGAGCCCTCGGACTTGGCCTTGCTGATGGCGGCGTCGGTGGCGGGGTCGTTGCCGACGGGCAGGGTGTCGCCCCAGATCTGATCACAGCCGGACCCGATGACGAAGGCGGCGGTGAAGGACCGGACGCCATGCTGGGTGATGGCGGTGTCCAACTGGGAATCACTGGCCGTCATGTCGACGTAAGGGGCGAACTCGGCGGCGGTGACGGCATGGGCGGGGGCGGCGGTCAAAGCCAACACCGAAAGCGCTGCGACCACAGGAAAGAGCTTCACGACGCACCGCCGCCGATCTTGTTGAAGATCTTCGAGTAGGCGTAGCCGGCGGCCTTGTCGTAGCTGGCGACCTCCCAGAAGGCCAACAGCTGCACGCCGTTGGACGAAGCGAAATCCTCCAGCTGACCGGCGTCGTCCTGGCTGAAGGTCTCGTTGTCGTCGTTCTTGCCGGCAATGGGCGTGACACCGAGCCGCCCGTACGCCTCGGAGCCGGAAATGCCGTACAGCCCGGCGAGTTGACCGCTGGCGGCCTTGGACGCGGAAAGGGCGTCGTTCAAGGCGTTCTCGCCGTCGCCGAAGTCCATGGCCATGATGTCGACGGCGCTGACGTCGACGCCCTTGGCCTTGGCGTCCTGCAACACGCCCATCTCCTGTCCGGGCAGGCCGTCGGGCGCGACGGCGAGGGTGTAGTCGACCTGGACGCCGGGATTCTGCTGCTGCAGGGCGGCCAGGGCCTGGTTGCGACGCTCGTTGGCAGCGGAGTCGCCGAGCACGTCGCCCTCGATGTCGAAGTCGAGGCGGTTGACACCGTAGGTCTTGACGACGTTGGCGTAGGCGGCGGTCAGGTCGGACACGGAGGTGCAGGTCTGGGCCAGCTCACCGCCCTGGGCGCCGCCGAAGGAGATGATCACGTCGCCGCCCTTGTCCTGCAACGCCTTGATCTCCGAGGCGTAGGCGCCGACGGGAGTACCGCCGGCCTCCCACTGCGGGGTGCAGCCGTTCTGCGGGATGAGGAACGCCAGCGTGTAGTGGCTGACGCCGCTGGCCTGCATGTCCTCGGCCAGCAGACCGGCGCTGGAGTCGCTGAGTTCCAGGTACGGCGCGGCGAAATGGGCGGGCAGGGCGTGGGGCGAGGCATGGGCGGCCGGCACGGCGAGGCCGACCAGGCCCAGCGCCAGCGCGCCGGTGAGCAGGGAACGCTTGCAGGGCATGAATGTTCTCCAGTAGGCAGGGATCAACAGGAGCCGAGACAGGTCAGCCGGTCGTCACGTGCACGTAGTCGACGACGAGCTGCTGCGGGAAGGACGTGCTGCCGTCCGGGTCGCCGGGCCAGTAGCCGCCGACGGCGAGGTTGAGAATGATGTAGAAGGGGTGGTCGAACACCCACTGGTTGCCGTTGACGTCGGCCGGCGTGCGGGTTTCGTACACGTTGCCGTCGACCGACCATTTGATCTGGTTGGGCGACCAGTCGATGGCGTAGGTGTGGAAGTCGTCGGCGAACACGGGGCCGTTGTAGGCCGCGCCGACTCCGGCGGAGCCGGAGTAGCCGGGGCCGTGGATGGTGCCGTGCACGGTGTTGGGCTCGTTGCCGACGTTCTCCATGATGTCGATCTCGCCGCACTGCGGCCAGCCGGCGCTGCCGATGTTGTCGCCGAGCATCCAGAAGGCGGGCCACATGCCCTGGCCGCGCGGGATTTTCATGCGCGCCTCGACGTGGCCGTAGGCCTGGGTGAACTGGCCGGCCGTGGACAGCCGGGCCGAGGTGTACTCACACGACCCGTACCAGCACTGGTAGTTGCCGGGATTTTCCTTTTTGGCGGTGATGACGAGGTTTCCGTTGCCGTCAAGGGCCGCGTTGTCGGTGCCGGACGTGTACCACTCGCGCTCGTGGTTGTTGACGTTGTCGCCGGTCTCGAAGTGCCACTTGCCGGTGTCGACGCCGGAGCCGGCGGGACCGGTGAAGTCGTCCGTGAAGGACGGCCCGGCCTGGGATAACGTTGCCGCGGCAGCGTTTCCCGACATCGCGAGCGCGATGGCGAACAGCGCGGCCAGCACGGGCAGTGGTCGTGAGCGCCGCAGGGAAGGCGTCACAGTCGATCACCTCTCAGATCGCTTTTACGATGCTCCCTCATGATCGGTCCCGTGGCGGCGGTATCAGCGAGTATCCGAGGTCTAGACCACGGAGGCAAGGGGCTTCGTACAAGTCGCGCGAGAACTGCTCACCAGTAGTAGGGTGCGCGCCGCGTGCTCAGTCGAGCAGTGTTGCGATGAGACGGTGACCGGCCTCGACCAGCCAGGATGGTCCGTGCCGCCGATCCCACAGCACCGATCGGACAGTGCGGACCAGCGCCCAGCGCCGCGCCCGCTCCCGATCGATCCCGGCGGCCTCGCAGAAGATGTCCAACGCGCGCAGGTGGCCGGATGTGAGCAGTAGGCGCGGGCTGTGGATCACCGTGAAGGCGTCGTAGGCGGGATCGCCGACCAGGCCCTTGGGATCGATGGCCAGCCACGGTTCACGCTCGGCGGCCAGCACGTTGGTATCGTGCAGATCCCCGTGCACAACGGTTTCGGGGTGGTCGAGTTCACGCAGGGCGGCGACGGCGGCGTCCACGACGCGTGGCGGCAGCGACCCGGCCGCGAGTATCTCCGCCTCCCAGCCGGCGACCTCGTCCCGGATCCGCGGCAGCCCGGGCGGCGCGGGGACGGCCAATCGCCGGGACAATTCGCCCAGAATGCCGACGGCCCGGTCGTCGTCGGCCACCTCGGCCAGGGTGCCGGGCCCGGCCCGCTCCAGCAGCATCGCGAACCGCGCGTCGTCACGCTCGTGCAGGCGGACGGCGCCACGGCCGCGCCAGGCGGCGAACGCGGCGGGCTGGTCGACGTTGCCGGGATGCGGAAAGGACACCTTGATCACGGCGGCCAGGTCGCCGCGGCGCACCGGCAGCACGATCCCGACGGCGCCGTGCTTGATCGATCCGGCCGGCACGCATGACCAGCGTTGCAGCAGCTCGTCGACGATGGCCGGCAGCGAACGCAGCCACGACCGGCCGGCCTCGCCCTCACGCAGCGCCGTGGCCTGGGCGAAAGCGTCCGGCACATCGATCATGGCCTCGACTGTAGATCGACGGGTAGCGTCGCGTCATGGCCAAGCTGACCGCCGCCGTCGTGCAGTCCGCCGCACCGCTGTTCGACACGCCGGCGGCGTTATCCCGCGCCGAGGGGCTCATCCGGGAGGCCCGCGCCGACGTCGTGGTGCTGCCGGAGGCGTTCCTCGGCGGCTACCCGAAGGGCCTCGACTTCGACATCACGGTCGGCCGCCGCACCGACGCCGGCCGCGAGCTGTTCCGCCGCTACCACGCCGCGGCGATCGAGATCCCCGGTCCCGAGGTCGACGCCCTGGCCGCTCTCACCCGCGACCTGCGCTGCCACGCCGTGGTCGGGGCGGTCGAGCGCCGGGGCGCGACGCTGTACTGCGTGGCCCTGTTCTTCGGGCCGACCGGCTACCTCGGCCTGCACCGCAAGCTGCTGCCGACGGCCGCCGAGCGCTACCTGTGGGGCCAGGGCGACGGCTCCACCCTCCCGGTGATCGACACCGGCGCCGCGCGCCTGGGGTCGGCGATCTGCTGGGAGAACTACATGCCGCTGTTCCGCACCACCATGTACGCCAAGGGCGTCGACCTGTGGTGCGCGCCCACCGTGGACGATCGCGACCAGTGGCAGGCCAGCATGCGGCACATCGCGCTGGAGGGGCGGTGCTTCGTGTTGAGCGCCAACCAGTTCCTGCGCCGGGACGGGGTGCCGGCCGAGCTGCACACCGAGGCCATGGGGCCGGTGCTGATCAACGGCGGCTCCGTGATCGTGTCCCCGCTGGGCGAGGTGCTGGCCGGCCCGCTGCGGGACTGCGAGGGCATCCTCACCGCCGAGCTCGACCTCGACGACCTGCCCCGCGCCCGCTTCGACTTCGACGCCGTCGGCCACTACGCCCGCCCGGACGTCTTCAGCCTCCACGTCGACCAGTCGGAGCGGCAGGCGGTGACGGGCCTGGACATGCAGGGAAGGACGCCTTACCCGCGTTGAACGAGGGTAAGGCGTCCTTCCCTGCATAACGGCGGCCTCAGTCCTCAGGCCTCAGGCCTCAGGACTGGGGCGGTTCCCAGTTGGGGCGGAGGGGCATGTGCGAGGCGGTGCCGTCCAGCTTCACGCCGAGGATCTGGTGCAGCTGGATGTTGTTGATGTCGAAGCCCCACTGGCAGGCGGCCAGGTAGAGGCGCCAGATGCGGGCCTTGGGCAGCCCGACCTCCTCGACGGCCTCGTCCCAGTGCTCGGTGAGGTTGTCGCACCAGCCGCCGAGGGTCTTGGCGTAGTGCTCGCGGATGTTCTCGGAGTGCCGCACCTCGAAGCCGGCGTCGTTCATCCGCGACATCAGGTAGCCGGGGCCTTCGAGCTCGCCGTCCGGGAAGATGTAGCGGGTGATGAAACCGCCGGCCTTGAACGGGAAGTCGTCGCTGGGCCGGGTGATGCAGTGGTTGAGCAGGCGGCCGCCCGGGCGGAGCTTCTCGTACAGGCTGGTGAAGTACGAGGGCAGGTTGGCCGCGCCGATGTGCTCGGTCAGGCCGATGGAGCTGATCGCGTCGAAGCCGCTCTCGGGCACGTCGCGGTAGTCCATGAACCGGACCTCGGCCAGGTCCTGCAGGCCCCGCTCGACGATGGCCTTCTGCGCCCACTCGGCCTGCGACCGGGACAGGGTGACGCCCAGGGCCTTGACACCGTAGTGCTCGGCGGCGTGCATGACCATGCCGCCCCAGCCGCAGCCGACGTCGAGCAGCCGCATGCCCTCGGTCAGGCCGAGCTTGCGGGCGACCAGGTCGTGCTTGGTGAACTGGGCGGTCTCCAGCGAGGCGTCGTCGGTCGGGTAGACGGCGCAGGTGTAGGCCATGGACGGCCCGAGCACCCACTCGTAGAACCGGTTGGACACGTCGTAGTGGTGGGAGATGGCCTGCGCGTCGCGGCTCTTGGAGTGCCGCCAGCCCTTGGGCCGCGCCTCGTGCGGCGGCGGGCTGACCGGCCACCAGAACCGGTGCTTGGCCAGCAGCGCGACCAGTTCCACGGTGGTCTTGGGGTCCAGCTTGCCCAGCTCGATGTCGCCGAGCATGTGGAACGTCTTGTACAGGTCGCCGACCACCTCGAGGTGCCCGGTGACGTACCCCTCGCCAGCCTAAGCGGTGCGATAGCGCGACAGGTAGGACAGCGCGAACGGGGACCTGATCTCGATGCGGACCTCGGCGTCGGCCGGGCCCGACCGGCTGCCGTCGTAGCCGACGAACTCGATCTTGTCCGCCTTGAGCGTCCGGCTGAACAGCTCCGCTAGCCGCATCAGCGACCCCTCTCTTCCACGCCCCCGGGTGCTAGCGCCCTCGGACACACTTGTCGTACAGGTCGGGCAGGCGGCTGGCGGGATCGTAGTCCCGCTTGAGCTGCCGATACGCGTCCCCGTTGTAGAACCGCCAGAACTCCTCCGGCGGGTAGTACGAGTCGGAGTAGAGCGACTTGTGGCCGCCGAGCTCGGCGACCACCCGCTCGATGCGCCGGTTGTAGACGCCCTCCTCCTCGCCGAACCCGAGCCGCACGCCCGACCAGAACCCCACGTTGACGTACAACGTCTTCGGGTCGAGCGGGTACAGCGGCCAGGGACGGCCGTCGGTGACCTGGAGCGGGCACAGCCACACCGGGCTGATGCCGATCTCGGAGTCGAAGAACTCCAGGAACTCGGGCAGCCGGTCGACCGGCACCTCGATGTCCTGGATCACCGGCTCGCTGGGATAGCCGTGCAGCAGCGTCTCCACGCGGCGGCTCAGGCCGTAGTGCCGGTCCATGGCGACGATCCGGCGGTAGACGTCGGAGCGCAGGTACTTGCGCGGCACCAGCCGGCGGATCCACGGGTCCTGCACGCCCAGCGCCTTGGAGCACCAGAACCAGTCGGTGTCCCAGCGCCACAGGTAGTCCCGCACGGTCAGGTAGTCGACCTGCTTGAACGGGATGGACTTGTAGTAGATCTGCTGGCCGGTGTAGTCGCTCGTGTGCGGGGCGGAGTCGACGAAGTCGCCCAGCGTCAGGAACATGGCGCCGCGGCTGAACACCGTGCCGTCGATGAACTCGACGGCCTCGCCGTCGTACGAGCGCTCGGCGCAGATGCGGGCGATCGCGGCGGCGCAGTCGTGGGCGTTGTCGAAGCGCACGTGACGCAGCCGCACGTACGGCTTGACCGGCTGGAGGTCGATCTCCAGGCGCAGCGAGTAGCCGAGCGTGCCGTAGGAGTTGGGGAAGCCGGAGAACAGCTCCGCGTGCTCGTTGTCGGCGCGGGCGACGACGACCCGGCCGTCGCCGGTGAGGATCTCCATCTCGCGCACGGACTCGTGCGGCAGGCCGTTGCGGAAGGAGGAGGACTCGATGCCGAGGCCGGAGACGGCGCCACCGAGCGTGATCGTCTTCAGCTGCGGCACGACGTGCGGCATCAGGCCGTGCCGGAGCGTGGCGTCGGCCAGGTTCTCGTACGTCGTCATGCCGCCGACCTGGGCGGTGCGCGTGGCCGGATCGACGCTGAGCACCCGGTTGAACGGGCTCACGTCCAGGCCGGGGTGCGCGTTGGCGTCGCGGAACCGGAACAGGTTCGAGGTCGGCTTGCGCAGCCGCACCGGCGTTCCGGGCGGCAGCGCGTCGTACTGCGCCCGCAGCGCCGCCACGTCCGCGTCGTGTCGGTCGGAAATCGCCGTCCCACCTGCTTGGTTGCCCACGGCAACCGACTCTATTGGCCCAGGTGCCCCGCGTCACGTCGGAATAACCCGATCCATTGTCATCCTCGACACACGCTGCCCCCGCGGACGGCCACCGGGCGGGAAATGAGCTGCGATACTGGCCGGCATGCTTGCGCTCAGTGAGATCGCACCCGCATTCGTGGAGATGGCTCACCGGATCGTGTGGTGCACGGTGTCGACCGTGGACGTCGCCAACCGGCCCCGCTCCCGCGTGCTGCACCCGTTCTGGGAGTGGGACGGCGCCCGCCTGACCGGCTGGATCGCCACCATGCAGGCGGGACCGAAGAAGGCTCAACTCGAGCACAGCGCGTTCACGGCGTGCAACTACTGGGCGCAGAACCACGACACCTGTCTGGCGGAATGCCGGGCCACCTGGGAGCAGGACCCGGCGGTCAAGGAGCGGGTCTGGCACCTGTTCGCCGACGCCCCCGAGCCGCTGGGCTACGACCCCGGCGGCATCGGCGTGCCGGGCTGGGACGGGCCCTCCTCACCTGCGTTCTCCGTGCTCCGGCTGGATCCGTGGCGGGTCCGCGTGCTGACCGGCGAGCAGCTGGCCACCGGCAAGAAGGCGGCGGCGTGGCGCGCGTGAGCCGAGTCCTGCTGTTCGGGCTAGCGACCCTTGCCCTGGCCGGCTGCTCGTCGGCCCAGGCGGCCGACCTGAACCTGAAGCCCTATGTGGACAAGCCGTGCTCGATGTTCGGCGCGGACCAGCTGTCGAGCCTGGGCGTCGGCCGGACGTTCCCCCGTCCCACGCCGCCGAACGTGGGCGTCTGCCAGCTGTATCCGAAGGATTCGAACGGCTCGAACATCCTGTTCCATGTGGAGCTCGACGCGCCGGCGCCCAAGGGCGGCGACCAGAAGACGGTCGACGGCTATCCGGGCTACGAGGTCGGCGGCCAGGGCAGCTGCACCGTTTGGGTGGTTGTCGGGGACAAGCAGCGAATCATGGCCAACACGAAGGGAGACGGCGCCTGCGCTTCGGCGGAGACCGTCGCCACGTCGGCGATCGACGCGATCAAGCAGCAGAACTCCTGACCACTGGAGTGTTGCACCGTTCGGGTGGTCTCCTCGCAACGATCAGCGGATAGCGCCCGCTGATCAAGGCCGTTCGGCGGAAATGGTTGCGCTGTGGGCGATCGACTCGATCAAACGGCAGAACCCGTGACCGCGTGTGGGGGATGATGGGACTGCTGTGGAGCCTCGACCGGAAGACCTCAACGCCTGGGTGAACGCGGGGTTCGCCCGGGGGGAAGCCGCTGTCTGGCGCCGTTGGGGGTTCACGGTGTCCACCGCGCGGGCCTGGATCTCGGCCGGCGTGACGACGGGGCTGACGGCGGCGCAGTGGGCGATCGCGGGCGTCACGCCGAGCACGGTGGCGGGCTGGCGGGACGCGGGCATCAGCCCGGCGGACGCGGTGCGCTGGCACGAGTTCGGTGTCGGCCTGCGGGCGGCGGCGGAGTTCCGGGCGCGCGGGATCACGCCGGAGCAGGCGTGGTCGCAGCGCACGCACGGCACCGACGACCCGGCGGACATCGAGGTGGTGCACCGCTGGCGCGAGGCGGGCGTGGCGGGGCCGGTGCTCAGCTCGTACCTGCTGCGGCAGTGGCTGGACGACGCGGCCCTGGAGTGGGCCCGGCAGGGCGTGGACGCGGCGGACGCGATGGGCTGGCGCGAGCTGGGCCTGACCGCGGCCGAGGGCGGCGAGCTGGCCCGGTCGGGCCGCCGCCCGGTGGCGGAGCTGCGCGAGTGGTGGCGGGTCGGCATCCCGTTCGAGGAGGTCGCCGACTGGCTGGGCGCGGGGCTGGGGCCGGACGAGGCGGCCGGCCACCGGGCCATAACTCCTTAAAGCGAAACGAAGGCCTTCCACCAGACTACTACCCTCCTGAATGGATGACTAGAAAAGAATTAACCTGTGCTGACCACTAGGAAGCAGTATGATGCCCTATATGAATCCGCTAGTGTAAGATAATGCATCAGCTAGTTTCCAACGATCAATATTCGCGGATGTCCTTCTGGAGGGCGCGGCGTCCATTGGTGAGTGGGTCACCGTTTGCGAGATTCTTAGCAACGTTACGCCTTTTGTCTCCGCCCGAATGCTGTCCGGGCTTAGTTCGAATGGATAGTACGGAACGGTAAATACGTATCCTATGAGGGCGATAAACGGCGGCGGGACTTGAGGTAGCGCGCCGCCGTAAAGGCACAAGTTCTGTGGGTCTCGATTCCGCCGAAAACACTTAAGGAACGTGCAACATGCGATAATAAAACTTGACAACCGATTCTACTGGCGCCGAGTAGAAGGATTACAGCACGTCTGTGTGTCAATTACAATGATCAAGGCGTACATAACTGCAGCTGCCGGAAGTGTTACCGCCTCATCGTTTTGATACAGTAGGAACTAGAGTCGCGCGAAGTAATTAATGATAGTCTTCCTACCGGTTATAGGAGCTGCGACCCTCGGATATTCACTTCTGCGACACATTGTATAAAGGAGGGTGCGGTTCCGGCCGCGCCGGGCCGGGCCGTCCCGGTGCGGGCCGAGGTGCGCCGGCTGGCCGCGCGCTGGCGGCGGCGCGGGCTGGTGGTCGAGGCGGTGCCCGGCGTGTACGAGCCGGAGGCGCACCTGTTCGGCGGGCCCGACTCGATGCGGCACGCCTATCAGCTGTTCACCGTGGACTCGGTGTTCTGGCTGCGCCACCACAGCGACATCGGCGACAACACGCCCTCCTGGGTGGTGTCGCTGCGCATGCTGCGCGCCGTGTTCGACGGCCTGCAGATCACCGGCTGGGAGGACCGCGACGTGTGGGCACGGGTGCGGGACATCGTCGGCGGCGAGCCGGGACCGGGCGCGGACGAGCCGGCCGGCTGGTGGACGGGCGAGGACGAGCTGCTGTCACGGCTGCCCGAGCCGACCCGCGAGCTGCTGGAGCAGCACGCCCAGCGGGTCGTGCCGGTGCTGGAGCGGTGGCGGGCCGAGTACTTCGACACCGACCAGGCCCGGGTCGGGCCGCGCGAGGCGGTGGCGTACCACGTGGTGCAGCACTGGAACCGAGCCAAGCTCGGGTCGGCGCGGCAGGCGCGGATCCTGGACTCCCTGGTCGGTCACCGTGGCGGATGAGGCCTTGACCGTCGGGGCGGGCGGCCTGCTGCGCGTCGCCGGCCTGCCGGCCCGGCTGTGGACCGCGGTCGGCAACCCGGAGCTGTTCACCCAGCTACGGGAACGACAGTGTGAGCAGTCCTCGTATGCACGGTTTGCCGACACCCTGGCCGAGCGGCTGGGCGCGGAGCTGGTGCCGCATCCGTACCTCGAAGCCGAGGAGCGGGCCGAGCTACTGGCCCTGCGACGGCTGCTGCACCGCGGTGAGCCGGTGCCGGAGGAGGACTGCTACCGGGTGGCCGGCGCCGTCGTGGGCCTGTCGCCGGAGCTGGCCGACGACCTCACCCACGCCGGCGACTGGTCGACCGCCATGGTGGCCCGGCAGGCGGAGGCCGAGCAGGCCCTGGCGGCGGAACGTGAGCGTCTGTCCGATCTGCCGTGGCGGCTGGTGAACTCGTCGGAGTTCGCGATGCGCGCGGTCACCGAGGCCGCCCCGGGCATGGTGGACGACATCCGACGCCGCCTGTCGTTCGGCGAGACGTGGGACAGCAAGCGTTTGCGGCACCGGTCCGACTACCTGCTGCGGGTGCTGGCCCGCGGTGCGGCGAAGCCCACGCCCCGCGACTGGCTCGGGCACGTGGCGCTGCTGGGCGTCGGACAGCGGGCCGGCGCATGGACGAGCCTCGGTGCGTCCGCGGCCAACCGCGTCGCCGCAACGCGGGGCGACCGAGCGCTGCCGGACCTCGTCGGCGCGACCGTGAGTCTCACGGGACTCAACTGGATCGACGGCGATCACCTGTGCTGCTGGGTGGTGGACGCCGTCGACGGCGGCACCATGCGGCGGGTGAAGATCCGCCGCACGCCCGCGCTGGACGCGATCCGGCGCACGCTGTCGGCTGGTTCGTCCGAGGCCGACGAGCTCGTGATGCGGCTGTCGGCCGACGCCCCGGACGTGATGCGCGGTTACCTGCGGCACCTGGCCGGGCTCGGTGTGCTGGTCGTGTCCGCGCCGCCGTCGAGCGAGCTGACGGGCTGGGGGCCGACCGCCGCCGCGCCGCCGAAGCCCGGCTTCGTCGACGTGTACCGCCGGGCGGGCGGCACCATGCCGACCGAGGCCGCCTCGCGGTTGCAAAGCCTGCTGGCCCAGGCCGGCCGGGTCGGCGCGATGCTGGCCGACGCCGCCCCTCCCACGCCGGAGCACCCGATCCTCCGGCTCGTCGGCCCGCAGCCGCGGCCGGTGACCGAGGTATTGGCCGAGTTCCTCGGCCGGCACGAGGACTCCCGCGATCCGGCGCTGCACGCCTGGGACAGCGGCCTGCCCCGACAGCGGCCCGGCTGGCCGGCGGCACCGTCCGATGTGGACACTCCGTACGGGCGGCTGTTGGGTCTGCTCGACACCGACGCGGACCAGGTCACCGTGACGCCCCAGCAGTTGGACGAGATCGGCGCGCCGCCGGCCGTCACCCCGGCGTGGCCGGTCGACTGCCTGGTGCGGCCGATCGGCGTCGGCGGCGGTCACGGGGCGGTGCTGGAAGGCGCCGCGCCGGCCGGCGTGGTGGACGCCCGGTTCGTCGAAGCGCTTCGACATCTGCACGGCGAACTTCCCCACGTGACGGCGTATCGCACGTTTCTGGACGAGCTCGGCCGGCGTTGTGGGGCCGAGACGGTGGAGATCCTGGTGCCACCGCAGGACTCCCAGGCCGCGGGCGCGGTGCGGCGGCCCCGATATTGTCCGATGTGGACCGGCGACGCCGATTCGTCGGCCTACCAGCCGGCCGGCGGGCGTTATCTGGCGCTGGACCGGATCACCGTGCGCCGCGTCGGCGACCGGATCGTGGCCGAGGACGCCGACGGGCCGGACGGCCTTGCGCTGTGGCCGATGTACCACTCGGCCCGAGCACCGCTCGCGCCCTGGGGCTTACTCGTGACCCTGCTGACCGCCGCGTCGCCCGTGCGGCGCCTGGCCGGGCCGGTGGCGCTGGGCAACCCGCTGGCCGCGTTGCCCGGTCGCAATCGATTGCCACGCTTGGTTCTCGCCGGCGGACTGGTGCTGTCCGGGGCCCAGTGGCGCATCGCCCGCGACCAACTGCCCGCGGCCGACCTTCCCCCCGGCGAACGGATCCGAGCCGTCGCCGCGCTGCGCATCGGCACCGGCATCCCCCGCTGGGTGTTCGCCCGCTCGCAGGGTGGACACCAGCCCCGGCCGGTGGACCTCGACAGCCTGTCCGCGGTGCGGGCACTGGACAAACTCCTTGCCGACGACCCGGAATCCGGCCTGGTGTTCGAGGAGATGCTGCCCGACCCGCACCATCTCCCGCTGCGCGACGCCGACGGCGCGCCGGTCGCCGGCCAGCTGCTGGCCCGGCTGCCGGTGGACGCGACGCCGGGACGCCTGGCGGCACGGGCGATGCTGGCGTGGAACGGGGTCGTGGCGGCCGAGCAGGAACGGGCACTCCCCCGTCAGCGTGACAACACGGGCGACAAGGTGGCGGTGTGAGGGGCGCGACGGACGTTCACTTTCAACAGCCATCCGAGCGAAACGTGACTCATGCGCCGACGGAATCGCCTGGTCAGAACGTGGGCGTGGGCAACAAGTCGTTACACTTTCGGCGGTTGGGGTTTCAGCCGGCGGCGAAGTAACGTAGAGTCGTAATCGGTGCGGTTCTAGTAACAACGATCTTGCTCTAACCTTGTCACCGGAACGCGGCGCCGACAACCACAGACACCCCGCTACTCCTCCCCCCGGTAGCGGGTTTAGCGAGACCCCCGTCCACCTCCCCCCTCTGGGACGGGGGTCTCGCCCTTTCTCCGTAACGATCTTCCGTTCGTCAGGCCGGCCGCGCGCCCAGGTGCCCCGCCGCCAGACATGTCCGATTCCGCCCACTTCGTTTGGCCGCGTACAACGCGGTGTCGGCGGTGCGGAGAAGATCGTCCAGGTTCAGCGCGTGATCGGGAAACAGGGCCGCGCCCACCGACGCCGTGACTCCGACAACCGCCGGATCGCCGGCGTCGCCCGTGATCGCCACGGTGAGTCGTTCCAGCGTTCGACGAATTCGATCACCGGTGTGCAGCAACGAGGTCTGGCTGTGCACGCCCGGAACCAGGATGCTGAACTCCTCGCCGCCGAAGCGGGCCACGAAGTCGAAGTCGGGCACCTCCGCCCGCAACGCGTCGGCCACCGCGCGCAGCACGTCGTCGCCGGCGAGATGGCCGTAGCGGTCGTTCAGGTTCTTGAAGTGGTCCAGGTCGATGATCAGCAGGCCGACGCCCTCGTTGCGACGCCCGGCCACCGCCAGCTCCTTGCGGGCGATCTGACGCCAGTGCACGGTGTTGGCCAGCCCCGTCTTGGCGTCCTGTCGGGCGTCGTTCTCGAACTGGCGCACCAGGATCGCCCGGTGCAGCACCACCGCCACCGGCACGCCGAAGAGGATCACCAGCGGCGCGTGGGTCAACGCGATGGAAACGAGGACGCCCAGGCACACCGTGGCCACGTCGATGGCGTTCAGCTCCAGATCCCCGACCAGGTCGACGATCCGGGGACGCGTTGTCGTCAAGGCGATCGCGCCGCCCACCAACAACACCTGCGCCACCCAGTACACGATCGTCGCCGCCGCCAGCACCATCAGCTGCGCCAACGAACCCGGCACATCGGTCAGCCGCGGCGGCCGATGCCCGGCCACCAGCAGCACCCCGCTGGCCGCGCAGGCCGACAGCGTGATTGCCGCCGCGGAGAACCAGTTCCGGTGCGCGGGGCGGTCGAACGCCAGCCAACGTTGACCTCGCGTCAACACCACCATGCCCAGCACCAGAAGCGGCGGCAAGCAACACACCGCGGCCACCAGCCAGATGGACGTCAGGTCGACCTGGGGGCCGCCGACCGTGACCCGCCGGACCCGTTCGATGCGCCGGGACGCCTGGAGATGCACCACCGAACACGCCGCCAGCACCGCGAAGGACAGCAGGTCGTCGGCGCCGACCGGGGCCGCCGTCGCGATGGCCGCACCCGCCGCCACCGCCGCCGTCTCCACCGTCAGCACGTACGCCACCGCCGGTGCCGGCAGCTGCCACAACGGCCAAGACCGGGTCCGCCGCCACCAGCCGCCGTCACCCATCCCGCACCGCCCCCGTGTCGTGGTCCGGCCCGCAGCCCCGACGCTAGCCCCGCCCCGCTGGCGCAGAACCAGATCTCGGATTTGGTGACCGGAAGCCCGGCGAACCAGGGGATCTTCAGGCACGGCCTGACGCAGGGAAGGACGCCTTACCCTCGTTGAACGCGGGTAAGGCGTCCTTCCCTGCATGCACCGGGTTGGAAAACTGGACTCACCGGGTAGGGTGGGGCATGGCCAGAACGTGTTCGATCGCCGACGCACTGGAGGTGATCGGCGAGCGGTGGACGCTGCTGGCGCTGCGGGAGGTGCTGCTGGGCTGCCGGCGGTTCGACCAGATCGTGCAGCAGACCGGGGCGAGCCGGGACATCCTGGCCACGCGGCTGCGCAAGCTGGTGGACGCGGGCCTGCTGGAGCGGCGGCAGTACGAGCAGCACCCGCCGCGCTACGAGTACCACCCGACGGAGGCGGCGAAGAGCCTGCACACGGTGCTGCTGACGTTGATGGAGTGGGGCGACCGGCACATCAATCCGGGGCCGCCGCCCACCGTCTGGGAACACAGCTGCGGCGAGGTCCTGCACGCCCAAGTCGTGTGCGAGCACTGCCACCAGCCGGTAGAACTGGGGGAAAGCCGGGCGGTGCGGCTCGGCGGACAACCAGTCGAGAGGACGGTGTCCGATGAGTAGGCCAATGCGCTTCTCCGTCGCCATCCCGCAGTTCGCCGTCGACCCCCGCGAGGTGCGCCGGTTCCTGGCCCGAGCCGAGGAGCTCGGCTTCGACGGGGCGTGGACGCAGGAGCAGATCATCGGCAGCAAACCCGTGATCAGCCCGCTGGAGCTGCTGGCCTACGCCGCCGCGTGCACCGAACGCATCCGGCTGGGCTGCGCCGTGTTCGTCACGCCGCTGCGCAACCCCGTGCACCTGGCCAAGAGCATCACCTCGCTGGACCAGCTCAGCGGCGGCCGCATCGACGTCGGCGTCGGCACCGGCGGCAAGTTCCGGCCGTTCGCCGCGTTCGACTCCAGCCCCGAGCACCTGGTCACCCGCTTCACCGAGGGCCTCGACCTGATGAAGCGGCTCTGGACCGAGCCCTCGGTCACCTTCGACGGCCGGTTCTGGCAGCTCAAGGACGCCCCCATGGAGCCCAAGCCGGTGCAGCGCCCGCACCCGCCGGTGTGGTTCGGGGCCAACCACCCCAACGCCGTCCGCCGCGCCGTCAAGCTCGGCAACGGCTTCATCGGCGCGGGATCCTCCACCACCGCCGCGTTCACCTCGTTGGTGCCCGTCGCCCGGGCCGCCATGGAGGAGTTCGACCGCCCCGACTTCATGATCGCCAAGCGCGTGTACCTGGCCGTCGACGACGACGCCGAGCGCGCCCGCACCCGTGTCGGCGAGGCCCTCGGCGCCCTCTACGCCGGCTTCCCCCTCGGCGACCTGACCTCGGTGGCCGTCTACGGCACCCCCGACGACGTGGCCCGTGGTCTCCAGGAGGTCAAGGACGCCGGCGCCGAGATGATCCTGCTCAACCCGCTGTTCGACGAGCACGAGCAGATGGAGCGCCTCGTCAAGGACGTCCTCCCCCAGCTCACCTGAGCAGAGCGTAACCGAGCCCAGCCACCGGCCCCCCGCTTTTTGCCACATGCGCTTCCTACTTGCGCCCAGGCGCCACATAGGAAGCGCATGTGGCGAAACCGCGGCGCAGCGGAGCCCCGCCCGCCCCGTCCAGTGCCACATGCGCTTCCTATGTGGCACTAGAACGCAAATGGGAAGCGCATGTGGCAAAACAGGCGGGGGGTCAGCGGAGTGCCTTGATAGCCTCCTCGGAGAAACCGAGCTCCGCCAACACTTCCGCCGTGTGCTCGCCGGAGAACGCCGGCGGGCCGGGGGTTCCCGAGGGGGTGCGGTCGAAGCGGGGGGCCGGGGCGGGCTGCACGATGCCGTCCAGCTCGACGAAGTTCTCCCGTGCCTTGTTGTGCGGGTGCTGCGGAGCCTCGTCGGGGGCCAGGATCGGGGCCAGGCAGGCGTCGCTGCCGACGGACAGCGCGGCCCATTCGTCACGGGTGCGACGGCGCACGGCGGCGGCGATCTGTGAGCGGAGCTCGGGCCAGTTCGCGGGATCGTGGCGGTTGGACGGCAACTCAGCGGGATCGAGGTCCAGCAGGGTCACCAGTTCGGCGTAGAACTTCTCCTCCAGGGCGCCGATCGCCACGAACTTGTCGTCGGCGGTGACGTAGGTGTCGTAGTAGGGCGCGCCGCCGTCGAGGAGATTGTGGCCGCGTGGCTGGGAAAGAGCCCCGTTGCCCTTGAGCCCGTAGAGGAAGGTCGCCACGAGCGCGGCGCCGTCGACCATGGCGGCGTCGATCACCTGACCGAGGCCGGAGCGCTCGCGTTCGTACAGTGCGGCAAGGATTCCCGTGGCCATGAGCAGCCCGCCGCCGGCGAAGTCGCCGATGAGGTTCGACGGCGGAACGGGCCGACCCCCGTTCTGCCCGACGGGTTCGAGCGCGCCGGCGATGGCGATGTAGTCGATGTCGTGCCCGGCGGCGTCGGCCAGCGGCCCGGACTGGCCCCATCCGGTCATCCGCGCGTAGATCAAACGGGGGTTGCGGGCCTGGCAGTCACTGGGCCCGATGCCCAGTCTTTCCGTTACACCGGGCCGAAATCCCTCCACCAGGACGTCGCCGCGCTCGACCAGGCGGAGCAGCGCCTCGACCGCCGCGGGCTTCTTGAGGTCGAGTGAGACGGAGCGACGGCCCCGGGTCAGGGGGTCATGGGGCATGGCCGGCGGCGCGCCGGGGCGGTCGATGCGGATGACCTCGGCGCCCATGTCGGCCAACACCATGCAGCCGAACGGACCCGGCGCCAGCCCGGCGAGTTCGATCACCCGAAGGCCGGCGAGAGGCCCGGTCACAGGGACCGCCCGATGATTTCCTTCATGATCTCGTTGGTGCCACCGTAGATCTTCTGCACGCGGGCGTCGGCCCAGATGCGGGCGATGGGGTACTCCTTCATGTAGCCGTAGCCGCCGAACAGCTGCAGGCACCGGTCGGCGACGCGGCACAGCCGTTCGCTGCCCCACATCTTGGCCATGGCGGCGGTCGGCACGTCCAGGGCGCCGACGAGGTGCTGGTCCACGCACTGGTCGATGAAGGCCCGGGCCACCGCGACCTCGGTGGCGCACTCGGCCAGCTCGAACTTGGTGTTCTGGAACTTGATCAGCTCACGGCCGAAGGCCTGCCGCTGCTTGACGTAGTCCAGGGTCAGGTCCAGCGCCACCTCCATGCCGGCGACCGCGGCGACGGCGATGAGCAGGCGTTCCTGGGGAAGCTGCTGCATGAGCTGGACGAAGCCCTGCCCCTCCTGCTCCCCCAGCAGGTTCCCGGCCGGCACCCGGACGTCGTCGAAGAAGAGCTCGGAGGTGTCCTGCCCCTCCAGCCCCAGCTTGTCCAGCACGCGTCCCCGGCGGAAGCCCTCGACCTCGGCCGTCTCGACGACGACGAGGGAGATGCCGTGGGCGCCCTGGTCGGCGTCGGTCTTGGCGACGACGATGATCAGGTCGGCCTGGGAGCCGTTGGTGATGAACGTCTTGGCCCCGTTGATCACGTACTCGTCGCCCTGGCGCACGGCCCGGGTCCGCACGGCCTGGAGGTCGGAGCCGGCGCCGGGCTCGCTCATGGCCACGGCCCCGACCAGGTCACCGCTGGCCAGCCGGGGCAGCCAGCGGTGTTTCTGCTCCTCGGAGCCGTAGTTCAGCACGTAGTGGGCCACGATGCCGCTGTGCACGCTGTTGCCCCACGAGCTGTCCAGCGCGCGGGCCTGCTCCTCCAGCAGCACGGCCTCGTGCGCGAAGGTGCCGCCCCCGCCGCCGTACTCCTCGGGAATGCTGATGCACATCAGCCCCAGCTCGCCCAGCCGCCGCCACAGGTCCCGGTCGACGGCGTGTTGCGCGGCGAAGCGCTCCTGGTGCGGGGTCAGCTCCTTGGCGAACACGTCCCTGGCCAGCCGGCGCAGCTGGTCGAGGTCCTCGGTCATCCAGGACGAGCGGTGCTTGGCCACGGGCCGACCTCCCCGAAGAAACAATCAGGTCTGCCGGTAAACTTACCGGCAGCCTGGATTGTTTGTGAAGACCTCGCTAGCATCGGGCCTGTGACCAGGCCGAGACTGACTCAGCAGGAGCGCACCGAACGCACCCGTGAGCTACTGCTGGACGCCACCGTCGACTGCCTGGTCGAGCTCGGCTACGCCCGGACCTCCACCAACGAGATCTGCCGCCGGGCCGGCGTGTCGCGGGGCGCGCAGCAACACCACTTCGCCACCAAGGCCGAGCTGATGGCCAACGCCATCGAGCACCTGGTGACCAAGCTGCTGGCCAGCATGAGCGAGCACCCGCCGTCGTCGCTGCCCGGCCCGGACCGGGTGGCCATGGGCATCGACATGCTCTGGCAGGGCTACTCGGGCTCGCTGTCCACGGCCGTGATGGAGCTGTGGGTGGCCGCCCGCACGGACCCGGAGCTGCGGGCCGCAATGCACCCGATCGACAAGGGTCTGGCCCGCAGGACATCGGAGCTCTTCCGCGAGATGCTGGGCGACCAGGTGGCCCCGGACCAGCCCGAACAGCCGCAGAAGGACATGCCGCTGTGGCTGACCGTGAACCTGATCCGGGGCCTGGCCCTGGACGCCATGCTCGGCGGCGATCCGGTCCGCCGCGATCAACTGCTCCAGGAATGGAAGACGATCGCGGTGAAGACCTACGGCGCCTAGCAGTGGCGCCGCGGGGCCTTCAGCGTGTCGATCAACCGGTCGAGCACGGCCGTGGTGCTCGGCAATGAGAAGTGGTCGACGCCCGGATTGTCGTTGAGCACGTAGCTGTGGCACTTCATCGCCGCCCACACCCGGTTGGCGTTGTTGGTGATGTCCTCCTGATTGCTGTCGCCGCCGGCCAGGATGAACTGGCCCGGGTCGATCAGCTGCCCCACCTTCAGGTCGGGCAGCGTGGCGCCGACAACGGTCGGCAGGCCGGAGCCCTTTTCCGCGGTCACGTCCACATTCGGGAAATACCGGGGCGTGCTGAACGGGACGGATCCGATGTAGTGCTCGGCGATCTGCGCCTCCACGGACAGGCCGGCGTCGGACAGCAGCCGGGGCCAGTCCCGTGGCGTGTAGCTACGACCGGTGGAATTGTCCTTGATGACGGTTTCCCGGTCGCCGAAGATCTTCGGATCCGACGCGCTCAGGTAGGTCGACGGTGCGGTGAGATACATCCGAGCGCTGCTCGCGGCGTTCTCGACCGTCTTGGGATAGCCGAAGTCCGTCACGTTCAGTCCGGTGAACAGCACGGAGTAGAGCAGGCCCTGACCGGGGAAGTTGCCGGCCAGCGGGGTGAAGCCGTGGACGTAGGTGTCCCGCCAGGCCTGGCCGGTGTGGGTGAGCAGGTACTGGATGTAGATCGGCCCGTTGGAGTGCCCGACCAGCTGCACCGGCCGGTTGCCGTTCTCGTGGTAGGTCTGCTCGACCAGCCGCTTGGCCCGGGCGAAGAAGCCGCCCTGGTCGGGCGTGAGCCGAGCGTCGTAGCCGGCCACCCGGATGTCCTTGTCCCGCCGGTAGCCGGCCGACTCCAGCTTCTTGTACAGCGGCTCGTAGAACGGGGCGCTGTCGGTGCGGCCGTAGTCGACGACCTCGACCGTGACGCCGGCCTGCTCGGAGAACCGCAGCGGCATCGGTTTGGCGGGATTTGTGTCGTACCGCAGGGTTTCCAGCTCGTCCTGACACACCTGGCCGAACGCGCTGGGCTGGTCGTTGCGGAACCAGTCCTGGAAGCGGCCCGACCGCGGGCACTTCGGGTCGGTGCGCTGGTTGTGCACCGTCACCTGGAGTTTGGTGAGGTGGAACGCCGGAAACAGCACCACGGGCGTCCGGCCGGGCGACGATGCCCCGGCCGTGCCCGGCAGCACAGCGAGCGCGACAATGGCGGCCACCACCGCGCGGAGAAGGTTCATACCGGCCAACATAGCGAGCGATACTCAGCAGGGCAGGTCGGCATCCACGGTGCGCCGCAAGGCACAGGTCCGTCAGTGGGTGACGGCGAAGGACAGTCGGGTTCCGCCGGCCAGGTGGTTGCCTTCCGGCACCACGACGTCCGCCTCCAGTCCGCCCTTGCCGGCGGTCATGCTCGGGTCGTAGCTGAACCGGTAGCGCACGGTCACCGACTTGCCCTTGGGCAGCGGCTGCTGGGCGGAGTAGCCGCCGAGATAGTCCATACCGCCGCCGATCGCCGGGTGGGGCAGGGTGACCCAACTGCCGCTGGCCGCGTCGAACCGCTGCACGGTGCCCTTGGCCATGCCCTGCGGGCCCGGGGCGCAGCTGCAGTGCGCCAGCGCGAGCACGAAGCCGATGCTCGGATAGTTGACCGGCGAGTTGTTGCACACGGTCATGGCCACCTCGACCGGGGCTCCGGTGACCTTGACCGTGCCCGACGGCACGCCGCTCAGGGTCACCTGCATCTGGTCCGGGATCGGCACCTGCTCGAAGTCCGGCGCGGTGGGCATCAGCTCGGTCACCGGGTTCACCTTGCAGCCGTTGTCCGTCACGGGCGTGGCGGCGGCCTTGGAACTCGTCGTGGTCGGCGGGCTGGTGGCCGTGGCCCGGGAGGCGGTGGTGATCAACACGGTGGTGGGCGGCGTGCTGGGCGCCGAGACCGGCGTCGACGGCGAGCACGCCACCAGGGCGAGCAGGCCGAGGCCGGCCACGGGCAGAGCCACCAGTGCGCGCTTGGACATGACGGACTCCCCCGAATTCCCGGTGTGTCGCGGACACCACTATGACGCCGGCACGGGCCGATCGTTGCCCGAATCCGCGCTCAACAATTTCCGAGATTTCCTTGGGCGGCAAGGGAATTCGCTGAGCGTCAGCGCAGGCGGCGCCGGGTCCGCCACACGCCGGCCAGCCGCTGCACGCCTTCCAGCACGGTGTCCGGGCCGGCGGCGAAGGACACCCGCACCCGGTCGAGCTGGCCGTCCGTCGCGGAGAACACCGACCCCGGCGTAATGAGCACGCCACCGCGACGGGCGGCCTCGGCCACGGCGAGGGCATTGCCCTCGGGCAGCCGCACCCACAGCGACGCGCCGCCGTCCGGCTCCACCCATTCCCAGTCGGGCAGATGGGTGGACAGCAGCTCCGCGGTCCACTCGTAGCCGGCGCGCAGCTGGCTGGCCCGGGTCCGCCGCGCGCGGGGCACGTATTCCAGCAGCCGCAACGCCGCCAACTGGCTGGGCACCGAGCTTCCCATGTCGGCCGAGGAACGGTAGGTCACCAGCTGCTTGACGAAGTCCACTGTGGACCGTATCCAGCCGACCCTGAGGCCGCCCCAGAACAGCTTGGACAGCGAGCCGATGGACAGCACGGCGGCGTCCGGGGCCAGCGTGGCCATCGACGGCGGCGGCGGACCGGTGAACAGCGTGTCCACGGAGGACAGATCCTCGATCAGCGCGGTGCCGGTCTCGGCCACCGCGCCGGCGATCACCTTGGCCAGCGCGGGACGCAGGTTCACCCCGACCGGATTGTGCACGGTCGGCGCCAGGTACAGCAGCCGCGGCCGGCGACTGCGCAGCAGCCGGACCAGAACGTCGGCATCCACACCGTCGTCGCGCAACGGGATGGTGCGCAGGCGCGCGCCCCGGTCCCGGAACGCGTCCAGCGCGCCCCAGTTGGTCGGATCCTCCACCAGCACCTCGTCGCCGGGCGCGAGCATCGCGGTGGCGATCAGTTGCAGCGCCTGCTGCGAACCGCTCGTCACGAGCACCTGGTCCGGCGCGGAGACCAGGCCGTCCTCGGTGCAGTGCCGGGCAATCGCCGCGCGCAGCGCCGGCAGGCCGGCGGGATGGTAGCCGTGGCCACGAACCCAGCGGCGCAGATCGTCCGGACTGACCGAGCCCACCACCTCGGCCACCCAGTCCTGCCCGGGCAGCGCCGCGCTCGACAGGTCCGCGATGGAGCGGTCGGCCGTGCCGCTCAACGGATTGAGCCGGGTGGCCGAGCCGGGCAGGCGCGGCTGGGACACGCCGCGCACACGGGTTCCGCTGCCCTGCCGCGAATCCAGTAAACCGAGGGAACGCAGCGTTGTGTACGCGGTGACCAATGTGCCGCGACTGACCGCGAGTGTGCTTGCCAGTGCCCGTTCGGACGGCAGCAGGGTGCCCGGCGGCAGTTCGCCGGAGGAGATCAACGCGGTCAGCGCGGCGGCGAGCTGCCGGTGCAGCGACTCGCGCGCGTCGGTGCACCAGCCGTCCAACAGCCGGGCCAGCGCGGCCTCGTCGATTCTGGGGTTGTCCACGAACGTCGTCCACTTTCACCGAATTGGACTCACCCAGGCGGCCGGAATCAGGCGAGTCTTGACCATGACGGTATCGCCCAGCCCCAGGAGATGATCATGGAGTGCACCGGTCCCGCCGAGACCGGGTCGTGAGCGGGTCCCGGCTGCGTCCGGCCGATCCCGGGCAGCAGCGGACTCTCAGGCAGGCCGCGCTGTGCTACGCGGCGCACGGATGGCCGGTTGTGCCGGCCGCTTTCTTCGACGGCACACGGTACGCCTGCGTGCAGGCGGACTGCGTGCAGGACGGTCCGCATCCCGTGTGGCGCCTGTGGCAGGGGCGCGCCAGCACCGATGCCGACGTCGTGGCCAGCTGGTACCGGCTTTTCTCGTTCGCCGTCGCGCTGCCGACCGGCGTGATCTTCGATGTCGTGGAGATTCCCGAGCCGGCCGCGGTTCGCGTGCAGGACGCACTCGTCGAGCACCGCACACCCACCCCGATCGCGGTGTGGCGGGAGCGCGGCGTGCGCCTGTTCTGGGTGACCCCCGGACTACAGCCCGACAATCGACTCGGCGCGCTGAACGCCCGCATCCGCGGCGAGGGCGCCTGGGTTCCCGCCCCGCCGACCCCGACCAGACGCGGCCCCATGCACTGGTCGCTCCCGCCCGAGCAGTCCGAGTGGGCCATCCTGTCCCACGCCGACCTGACAGCGGCCCTCGACGCTCTGAATTAACCCTCTCCCCACCCAACGCCACATGTGCGCCACATGTCGTCTTCGATGCCACATGTGCGCCACATGTGGTCCCAGATGCCGAATGTGGCGCACATGTGGCGAAACGGAGTGGGTGGCCAGCGGAACCGTGTGTGATCAGGGGGTTTTGTCAATTGCACGATGGGGGAATTTAGTTGCTCGGGGGAGGGACCGAGAGGCTGTACGCGGTGTTACTGAACCCCCGATCGAATGATGTTCCGGCATCGAATCGGTAACCGTTCTGGCGGTGCTTCGCGACCGTGACCGGGCCGTAGGTTCACTCGCCATGACCGCCCCCACTGGATGCCCGGTCGCCGACGGACACGCCTCCGAACCGGGTGACATCAGGGCCGAGGCCGAGGAGTTCCTCCGGCTGTTCCACGGCGAGCACCCCAAGACCGGTCCCGTCGCGCCACGGCTGCAGCAGGTGCTGGCCGAGATCGACGAGACCGGCACGTACCGGCACACCGAGGGCGAGCTGGCGTTCGGCGCCCGGGTGGCGTGGCGCAACAACGCGCGTTGCATCGGGCGGCTGTACTGGCAGAGCCTGCGGGTCCGGGACATGCGCAAGGTCCGGGACGCGGCGACGGTGGCGGCGCAGTGCGCGGAGCACCTGCGCTCGGCCACCAACGGCGGCCGGATCCGGCCGACCGTCACGGTCTTCGCGCCGGACACGCCGACGCAGCCGGCCCCGCGGATCTGGAACGAGCAGCTCATCCGGTACGCCGGCTACTGGGACGCCGAGACCGGCGCGGTGATCGGCGACCCGCGGTACCTGGAGTTCACCGAGGAGGTGACCCGGCTCGGCTGGCAGCAGCCGGCCCAGCGCACCCGCTTCGACGTGCTGCCGCTGGTGGTGGAGACGCCCGAGGACGGCATCACGCTGCACGAGCTGCCGCGGGCCGCTGTGCACGAGGTGGAGCTCAGCCATCCCGAGCACAACTGGTTCGCGGGGCTGGGGCTGCGCTGGCACTCGGTGCCGGCGATCAGCAACATGCGCCTGGCCATCGGCGGCGTCTCGTACCCGGCCGCGCCGTTCAACGGCTGGTACATGGGCACCGAGATCGGGGCCCGCAACCTGGCCGACCAGGACCGGTACGACCTGATCGGGGAGGTGGCCGAGCGGCTCGGCCTGGACACCTCCAACGACCAGACGCTGTGGCGGGACCGGGCGCTGGTGGAGCTGAACCGGGCGGTGCTGCACTCGTTCACCCGGGCCGAGGTGACGATCACCGACCACCACACCGAGTCCGCCCGCTTCCTGACCCACCTGAGCAAGGAGGAGGACGCCGGCCGCAAGTGCCCGGCCGACTGGAGCTGGATCGTGCCGCCGATGTCCGGCGCGCTGACGCCGGTGTTCCACCGCTACTACGACACCGAGCAGCTGCGCCCCGAGTACGTGCTCGACGAGGACGCGCGGCTACGCGGCACGACCGCCGCGCCGCGGGCGTTCCCGGAGCCGGTGGCCGCCGTGCCGCCGAAGCTGCCGCGGATCCGGCGGCTGAGCTGGTTCACCCGCCGCACCCCCGTCCCCGTGCCCTGAGTTGTGTTCGGGCCGCCGATGTCACTACCGTGATCGTCATCGCGGTTGAGAAACCAGCCGCAAGCTCCACGCGAGGCGCGGAAACGCGCCCGGGCTTGCGCTCGCTGGCGGCCGTTTCCCGGCCTCGCGCTGTGCTGACGACGGCGAGAGGTGCGGGACCCAGACATGGCGAGATCGACAGTGGGGCGGGCGTGACCGTCGCACCGCCATCGGATTCGGACCGGCTGCGCGCGCGGGTCGCCGAGCTGGAGAGCGAGATCGACGGCCTGCGGCGCGCGCTGCGCACCAGGACCGTGATCGCCCAGGCGACCGGGCTGCTCGCGGCCGTCGGGGAGCACGCGCCGCAGCAGGGTTTCCAGCTGCTGGTCGAGCTTTCCCAGCAGTACAACGTCAAGTTGCACACGCTGGCCCGGCAGGTGGTGGACCTGGCCACGGAGCTGGGCCCCCGCCGCGCCGCCACGCTCGTCGGCGCCGGGCAGGGTCCGGAGCTGGTGGACGCGACGGGCTCGCTGGTGGAGGGCGCACAAGGCGCTGCTGGCGGCCGAGGGCACGCCCCGAGTGGGAGCGGCGACGGGACGACGTGGTGACGGCCAGCAGGCTGTTGTGCGAGCGCCTGCTGGCCGCCGAACACGACTAGGGCTTGGGCAGGGCGCAGCCGGCCTTGTTGAGGTTGATGGTGTTGCCGGTGTCGACGCAGGTGTTGATCAGGTACGTCTCCTCGGCGTAGCCGACACCCTTGTGCACGGTGACGTTGCCGGCGGCGTCAACCTCGCACGGGTTGTCCAGGGTGCAGCGCTCGCCGCTCTCGTTGATCGTGTTGTTCACGGCCACGACCGCGCCGGTGGAGGCGTCGACCACGGGCGAGCCCGAGGTGCCGCCGATGACCTCGCAGCCGGGCGTGCTGTAGCGCACGGAGTCCTTCCACACCCAGTTGTCCTCGTGCAGCTGGGTGACGAAGCCGTCGACCCGGCAGGAGTAGATCTTCTTCCAGTAGCCGGAGACGACCCGGATCGACGCGCCGGCGGTGGGGTGCGCGGCCGACAGGGTGAGCGGCTTGATCCCGTACTGGGACTGGATCTGGGCGTACGTGCTGGTGAGCTGGTAGATCGTGACGTCGGTGTCGGTCATGGTGGCGTAGGCCAGCTTGCTGGCCCGCAGGGTCGCCACCGTGCTCTGGCCGTTGGCCGAGAGCAGGCTGAACGTCCGCGAGGAGGCCCGGTTGACCAGCACCTCGCCCGGGTCGAGGAAGCCGCCCTCGTAGCAGTGGCCGTTGGACAGCACCAGCGCCTTGTCGTTCACGCTGGCCGACGGCGGCTTCACCACCGAGCCGGAGCAGTTGCTGAGCTTCACCGTGCCGGTGAAGTCGACGGCCGCGGCAACAGGCGCGGCCTGCGCGGTCGGGGCCAGTGCGGCCGCCAGGAGCGCGACGGCGGCGAGGTACTTGAGCATGGAAGTTCCTCTCTCGCAGGGAACTCCACTTCAGCGTGTGCTGAGCATGGCTCGCTACCGTCGATCGGAGGTTTCCGCCAGGATCGCGTCGTTGAACGGCGGCCAGACCTCGGTGGCCCACTGGTCGAAGGGCCGGTCGGTGAGCGCGACGGCCGCCAGCCGCGCCTCCGGGTCGACCCAGAGGAAGGTGCCGGCCGCGCCGAAGTGGCCGTAGGTGCGGGGCGAGTTGTGGCCGCCGGTCCAGTGCGGGCACTTGGCCGAGCGGATCTCGAAGCCGAGCCCCCAGTCGTTGGGCCGCTGATTGCCGAAGCCGGGCAGCACGCCGTCGAGGCCGGGGAAGACGACGCTGGTCGCCTCGGCCAGCGTCTCCGCCGCGACGAGCGTCGGCGCTTGCAGCTCGGTGGCGAAGTGGATCAGGTCGGCGCAGCTGGCCTCCGCGCCCGAGCCGGCCGGGCCGACCAGCCTGGCGGTGCTCATCTTCAGCGGCTCGAAGACGGCTTCGGCCAGGTACTGCGGGAACGCGATGCCGGTGGCGTCCTGGATGGCGGCAGCCAGCACCTCGAAGCCGGCGCTGGAGTAGACCCGGCGGGTGCCCGGGGCGGCGACGGTCTGGTGGTCGTCGAAGGCCAGGCCGGAGGCGTGGGCGAGCAGGTGCCGGATCGTCGCGCCCTCGGGGCCGGCCGGCTGGTCCAGCTCGACGGCCCCCTCCTCGACGGCGATCAGCGCCGCGTAGGCCACCAGCGGCTTGGTCACCGAGGCCAGCGGGAAGACGTGGTCGAGCGGGCCGTAGGAGCCAAGGACCGTGCCGTCGGCGTCGACCACGGCCACCGCCGCGTGCTCGGCCGACCAGGTGTCGATCATCGACAGCGAATTCATGGCGGCCAGCGTAGTTGACTAGGGTGGCCGGCCATGGACCTCGCTCACCCGTCGACCACCGCCGAGTGGTCGGAATTCCTGGGCGGCGCCGGACACCCGCCGGCCGCCGAGGAGGACGTGCTCGCCGCCGAGCAACGGCTCGGAGTGCGACTGCCGCCCGGTTACCGGAACTTCCTGTTGGCCAGCAACGGCTTGAGCGCGGACGTCTTCGCCGTCGACCTGCTGCCGGCCAAACAGATCGGCTGGCTGCGGGAGACCGAGCCCGAGCTGCTGGCCGCCTGGTCCACGCCGGACATGGACTTCTTCGCCGACCACGCGGCAGTCCTGGCGCAGTGCCTGCTCATCTCCCTCGACGACGGCGGCGCCGGGCACTACCTGTTCCTGCATCCCGGGGACGGCGAGTGGACCGCGTACGAATGGTGGCCGGGCGACGGCGAGGACCCCAGCCCGCACGAGAACTTCGCCGCCATGGCCGTGGAGTTGTGGGAGGGCGAGCGTTAGCCCTTCCACCCGTATTGATGCTCGGGGCGTCCGGTGAGGCCGTAGCGCAGGCTCATCGTGGCGGTGCCTTCCTGGGCCAAGGCGGCCAAGTAGCGCTGGGCGGTCGCGCGGGCGATGCCCAGCGTGGTGGCGATCTCGGCCGCGGAACACGGCCCGTCGGCGGCCCGCAAAGCGTCCGACACGAGCTTGGCGGTCACCGGTGACTGGCCTTTGGGGGCGTGCGGGTGGTCGCCGTCGTGCAGGGTCCTGATCGCGCGGTCGATCTCCTCCTGGGTCAGGGCCCGGCCGGCCGGCGACAGCTGGTTGTGGAAGCGGGCGTAGGCCAGCAGCCGCTCCCCCAACTGCTCGGCAGTGAACGGCTTGACCAGGTAGTTCAGCGCCCCGGCGGTGATCGCGGCCCGCACCGCGGCGGCGTCGGAGGCGGCCGTGAGCATGATCGTGTCGACGGAGATCTCGACCAGCAGCTCCAGCCCCGACCGGTCGGGCAGATAGGTGTCCAGCAGCACGAGATCCGGCCCCAGCTCGGCGATCATGGCCGACGCCTCGGCGGCGGTGCGGGCGGAGCCGACCACCACGAAGCCGGGCACCCGGTCGGTGAACGCCGAATGCACCTGGGCGACGCGGAAATCGTCCTCCACGACCAGAACGCGGATCACCCGGACACCTCCACAACACCGTTCACGCCAGCACCTCCGGCAAGTTGGCGGCGAACACCGCGCCATGGTCGGGGCCGCCGGGATCGGCCAGCCGCACGTCGCCGCCCAGCGCCCGCGCCGCCTGCCGGGTCAGCGCCAGCCCGAGGCCGTGACCCGGAGTGTCCTTAGTGGACACGCCTTCGAGGAACGCTGTGTCCCGCAGGCGTTCCGGGACGCCGTCGCCGCTGTCGACCACCGACACGTGCAGGGTCGACCCGTCGGCGACGAGGTCCAGCTCCACCCGCGCCGGGCGGCGAGCGCCCAGACGCGCGGCCTCCACGGCATTGTCGACGAGGTTGCCCAGCACGGTCGTGACCTCGACCGGGGCGATCACCTTCGTCGGCACCCAGCTGGCCTCGCCGACCTCCAAGGTCACACCCTTCTCGGCCGCCGCAACGCTTTTCGCCGACACGAAGGCCTGAAGATAGGGATCCGGCACCGCCGCGGGACCCAGCGGGATCACCGGCGTGGTCGACAACGCCTGGAGGTAGTCGACGGCCTCGTTGTGGTGACCGGTCTGGAGCAGCCCGGACAGGGTGTGCAGCCGGTTGGCGAACTCGTGTTGCTGCGCCCGCAACGCATCGGTCAGCCGGTGCACGGAATCCAGTTCCCGGGTCAGGGTTTCCAGGTCGGTCCGGTCCCGCAGCGTCAACACCGTGCCGAGGTTGATGTCATCCCGCCGCACCGGGCGTGAGGTCGCCACGAGCACCCGATCTCCGGCCACGGCAATGAGATTGTCCACCGGTGTGCCGTCGGAGACCGCCTCGACGATGCGGGCCGGCAGCTCCAAAGTGGACAGCGGTGTGCCCGGAGACGGTGCACTGCCGAGAAGTCGGGCCGCCTCGTCGTTGCAGACGGACACGCGGCCGGCCGGATCCACCGCCAGCACGCCTTCGCCGATCCCGTGCAGCACGGCCTCCCGCTGCTGCACCAACTCCGACAACTCGGACGGCTCCAGGCCCAAGGTTCGCCGCTTCAGCAGGCGGTTCAAGAGCGCCGACCCCGCCACGCCCACGGCCAGGGCGCCGACCAGCCCGAGCGCGCACCACGCCAGCGCGAGCAGCAGGGAGTCCCAGATGGTGCTGGCGTCGAAGCCGACGCTGACCTCGCCGACGATGGCCCCGGTGTGGTCGCGCAGCGGCACCTTGCCCCGGGCCGAGTAGCCGAGCGTGCCGGTGTCCATGTTGGCCACCTCCTTGCCGGCCACGACCTCGGTGAAGTCGGTGCTGACCAGCTCGCCCACCTCGTCCGGGTTGGGGTGCGCGTAGCGGATCCCTTTACGGTCGGTGACCACCACGAACAGCGCCCCGGTGCGGATGCGCACCGCCTCGGCGCGGATCTCCACCAGGCCGCTGGAGTCGGCCGCGGCGACGGCGTCGCCGACGTCGGGGTTGGCCGCGACCGATTGGGCCACGGCCAGCGCCCGTGCTTTGTACTGGCCGGTCAGGTTGTCGTACAGCAGCCACCCGACCAGGGCGAACCCCACTCCGACGACCAGCACGACCACGCCGATCTGAAGCAGCAGCACCTGCCGGGCGAACCGCATCCGGGGCGGCGCCATGGCCGGACCCTACGCCGCGAACCCCCGTGAGCAGAACGTGCGAAACACGGTTAACGCGCGATGGGCGGACAAGCGCGACAAGGCTTCGCACGGTGGCCGCGGCCACCTACGGTCCTGCGCCAGCAGACATAAGGAGCTGGCCAATGACGACCGGACCCGTCATCGAGCTGCGGGCGGCGACCAAACGCTTCCGCGGCGCGACCGGCGGCGTGCACACCGCCGTCCGAGAACTGACCCTGTCCGTGCAGCCCGGCGAGTTCGTGGCGGTGGTCGGTCCCACCGGCTGCGGCAAGTCCACGACCCTGTCGCTGGTCTCCGGGCTCGAACCGCCGTCCAGCGGCATCGCCCTCGTGCGCGGCGAGCCGGTGCTGGGCATCCCCGAGGGCATCGGCTACATGTTCCAGAACGACGCCGTGCAGCCGTGGCGCTCGGTGCTGGACAACGTGGCCGCCGGACCGCGCTACCGCGGCGCGTCCAAGGCCAAGGCCCGGGAGAAGGCCCGGGTCTGGGTGGAGAAGGTCGGGCTGGCCAAGTTCGCCGGCTACTACCCGCACCAGCTGTCCGGCGGCATGCGCAAGCGCGTGGCCCTGGCCGCGACCCTGGTCAACGAGCCGTCGATCCTGCTCATGGACGAGCCGTTCAGCGCCCTGGACGTGCAGACCCGGGCCCTGATGCAGGACGAGCTGCTCCGCCTGTGGTCGGGCACCAACGCCGCCGTCGTCTTCGTCACGCACGACCTGGACGAGGCGATCGCGTTGGCGGACAAGGTGATCGTCATGACGGCCAGCCCGGCCACCGTGAAGTCCACGTTCGACGTGCACCTGCCGCGGCCGCGGCTGGTGGAGGAGATCCGGATGACGCCGGAGTTCCAGTCCGTGTACCGGGAGATCTGGGAATCGTTGCGGGAAGAGGTGGACAAGGCCCGTGAGCGCAGTGTCGTTGCCAGCTGAGACGGAGGCGATCCCGGCGCGGGAGCTGACCGGCGCGGCCCGGGCGGCTCGCAACCGGCGGCTCAAGGTGTGGTCGATCCGGGTCGTGCTGGTGGCCGTGTGGCTGGGCAGCTGGGAGCTGGCCGCCACCTACTGGATCGACCCGTTCTTCTACTCCAAGCCCAGCGAGGTGTGGGCCAAGCTGGTCGACTGGTTCACCGTCGGCACCAGCCAGGGCTCGATCTGGACGAACATCGCCGCCACCATGCAGGAGGCCGTGATCGGCTTCCTGATCGGCGCGCTGGCCGGCATCGTGCTCGGTGTGCTGCTGGGCCGCAGCCCGCTGCTGTCGGACATCTGCGCGCCGTTCATCAAGGCCCTCAACGCCGTGCCCCGCATCGTGCTGGCCGCGCTGTTCGTGATCTGGTTCGGCCTCGGTATGCAGTCCAAGATCGCGACGGCGTTCATCCTGGTGTTCTTCGCCGTGTTCTTCAACGCCTTCCAGGGCGCCCGCGAGGTGGACCGCAACCTCATCAACAACGCCCGGGTGCTGGGCGCCAGCCGGTTCCAGGTGCTCATGACCATCGTGCTGCCCAGCGCCACCTCCTGGATCCTGGCCTCCCTGCACTCCGCCTTCGGCTTCGCCCTCATCGGCGCCGTCGTCGGCGAGGTCGTCGGCGCCGAGACCGGCCTCGGCCTGCTGATCTCCCGCTCCCAGGGCAACTTCGACACCCCCGGCATCTACGCCGGCATGATCGTCATCACCGTGCTGGCCCTGCTGGCCGAGGCGATCCTCACCGCACTCGAGAAGCGGCTGCTCAAGTGGCGGCCGACCGCGGCCCACGAGCAAGGAGCCCAACTGTGAACCTGCGTACCCCTGTCACGCTGGTGCTGGCCGCGGCGACCGTGCTCGGCCTGGCGGCGTGCCGTGACTCCCGCACGGACTCGGCCACGGCCGGCGGCACGGACCATGTCCGGATCATGGTCGGCGGCATCGACAAGGTCATCTACCTGCCGGCCAAGCTGGCCGACCAGCTGGGCTACTTCAAGGAGCAGGGCATCACCGTCGACCTGGCCACCCAGCAGGCCGGAGTGAACGCGGAGAACTCGCTGATCTCCGGCGACGTGCAGGCGGTGGTGGGCTTCTACGACCACACGATCGACCTGCAGACCAAGGGCAAGTGCCTGGAGAGCGTGGTGCAGCTGGCCAACATCCCGGGCGAGGTGGAAATGGTCTCGCCGACCAAGGCCGCGGAGATCAGGTCGGCGGCCGACTTCAAGGGGCGCAGGCTGGGCGTGACCGATCTGGGCTCGTCCACCGACTTCCTCACCCAGTACCTGGGCCAGCAACACGGACTCAAGGCCGGCACCGACTACACGGAGGTGAAGGCCGGGGCCGGCAGCACTTTTGTCGCCTCGCTGGAAAACGGCCAAATTGACGCCGGCATGACAACGGACCCCACGGTGGCCCAGCTGGTGTCCACCGGCAAGGGCAAGGTGCTGCTGGACATGCGCACCGAGGAGGGCACGAAGGCGGCGCTGGGCGGGCTGTATCCGGCCAGCTCGCTGTACATGAGCTGCGACTACGTCAAGGCGCACAAGCCGGTGGTGCAGAAGCTGGCCAACGCCCTGGTCAAGACCCTGAAGTTCATCTCCTCGCACTCCGGGGCCGAGATCGCCGCCAAGATGCCGGCCGACTACGCGGGCAGCGACAAGGCCCTGTACGAGAAGGCCGTCGGCGACACCAAGTCCATGTTCAACAGCGATGGCAAGATGCCCTCGGCCGGGGCGGAGAACGTGCTCACCGTGCTCAGCCAGTTCTCCCCGAACGTCAAGGGCAAGAAGGACAGCGTCCGTCTCACTGAGACCTACACCACCGAATTCGTGGACCAGGCTTCGGCCTGAGCCCCTTCAGCCCAGGACTTGACCGGCCGACTAGCTTATGGAGAGTCGTGACGTACCAAGCGGTAACTCCGCTCGGCGCACTGTCGGCTCAATCCTGGGGTGCAAGGAGGATCGGTGGTACGCGCGTTGGTGGCTTCATCGGCCTGCGCGGTCGGCGCCTCGGCCATCGTCGGTGTGTTACTCGGCGCCTACCTTCACGAGCTGGACGCGAACGCGGCGACGCCGCCGTCGACGGTGTCGTCCGTGCCGGCCACGGTGAGCACGAAAGTGTCCACCCTGGTCGTCACGGTGACGGCGTCGACGACCGCGTCGTCCACCACGACGACGTCGGCCGGCGAGACCGAGTCGCATCCGAAGACCACCCCCCACACCGGCCCGCCGCCCACGACCCGGACGACCCAGCCGCCGCCCACGACCACCACCGCGCCGGGGCTGCCCATCCCGACCACCACGAGCTGTCACTGGCTCTGGTGCTGATCTCGCACTCACGCGACGGAAACCGATCGGAAACAGCCGGCAGGCAGGCTGGGCCGCATGGCCACTTCGACTTGGCGGCTGCGGGTGCGGCTGACCGACAGCCCGGGTGTGCTGGCCCGGCTGACGGTCCGGCTGGCCGCGCAGGACTGCAACGTGCTGGCGCTGACCGTCCTGCCCGTGCCCGACGGCGTGGTCGACGAGCTGGTCGTCACCGCGCCGGACGCGTTGCGCCCGGCCGATCTCGTCGACCTGCTGCGTGCCGAGGGCGGCCGACAGGTGTCGATCACCGCCGCGTCCGTGCACGACCTGGTCGATGAGCGGGCCGCCACCCTGCGCGCGGTCGGCCGGGTGCTGGCCGAGCCGATGGAGTTGGCGGCGTCGCTCCGTTCGCTACTGGGCGCGGATTCCGTCCAACCGGTGACGCCCGGCCCGGAAATGACCGGCTGGGGTGTGTCCGCGATCGACGATCACCAGTTCGTGGTCGCCCTTCCGGGTGGCGGAGCCCTGCTCGTGCGCCGAGCGTGGGCAGCTTTCACCGACACCGAGTTGGCGCGGGCCTTCTCGTTGCTGGAGACGCTGGAGGCGGCCGGGCGATTTGTCGCCGAACCACGGGCCGTCGTCACGTCCGACGGAGCCGGCCTCGTGTTGCGGATCGGGCGGCCGTCCGATGCCGACGACCTCGCCGCCCTGCACCGGCGGTGCTCGATGCGGACGCTGTTCGCCCGCTACCACGCCGGCATGAGGACCGTGCCCAGGCGCTGGCTGCACCGACTGCTCAGCCCGCCGCGTGGCGCCACCCTGCTGGCGATGGCCGGCTCGGACGTCGTCGCCGTCGGACAGCTGATCGGGATGGCCGATCCACGGCGGGCCGAGGTGTCGCTGCTCGTCGAGGACGGCTGGCAGCGGCGGGGAGTGGGCGCCGCACTGCTGTCGCAGCTGGCTTTCATGGCGCGAGGCGAGGGGTACGAGGAGCTCGTCAGCTGGTGCCTGCCGACGGAGGCCGCGCTGCCCCGAACGGCCGCGCGGGCCGGTCTGGACGTGCGACAGTCTGTGGAGGACGGTTTGCTCAGAGTCGCGATGCCGGTCAGCAAAACCGGTTCAGTTCGGCGTGTGAGCGCTTCCACGGAGCAACTGCGGCGTTAAGCTTCTTGACGAAAGCCGCCGCCTGTCGTGGCGGCCCGTGAGGAGCAGACGTGGTCGTGCAGCGTCCGAACGCCCGTCCCACTCTCGAGGACGTGGCGGCCAGGGCCGGTGTGTCCAGGGCGACCGCGTCCCGGGTGCTCAACGGCTCGCCCAAGGTGAGCCCGGCTGCGCTGGAGTCGGTCAACTCGGCCGTGCTGGAGCTGGGCTACCAGCCCAACCAGGCGGCCCGCACGCTCGTCACGCGGCGCACCGGGGCGGTGGCCGTGTTGATCTCCGAGCCCCAGCCCAAGATCTTCAACGACCCCCACTTCGCCGGGCTGGTCAAGTACTCGGCGGTGGCGCTGGGGGCCCGCGACTCGCAGATGGTGCTGGTGCTCGTGCACACGCCCGAGGACCAGCTGCGGGCCCAGCGCTTCCTGGCCGGCGGGCACGTGGACGGCGCGCTGCTGTTCACCCCGCACCAGGACGACCCGCTGCCGATCCTGGTCCGCAAGCTGGCGCTGCCCGTGGTGTTCGGCGGCCGGCCGTGGGGCTCCCTGCGCGGCCTGCACACCGTGGACAACGACAACGAGAACGGCGCCGCGATGGCCACCCGGTACCTCGGCGAGCGGGGCTGCCGCCAGGTCGTCAGCATCACCGGCCCCAACGACGAGCTCGCCGCCACCGACCGCCTGGCCGGCTTCCGCGCCGCCACCGGGGCCGACGACCGCCGGCTGGCCGAGATCACCGAGGGCGGTTCCTTCAGCCGTGAGGGCGGCGAGCGGGCTATGACCGCCCTGCTGGCGCGGGTGCCCGATCTCGACGGTGTGTTCGCGGCCAACGACCTCATGGCCGCCGGTGCCATGGCCGCCCTGCGGGCGGCGGGAAAGCGCGTTCCACAGGATGTCGCCGTGGTCGGCTTCGACGACGACGAGTCCGTCGCCCCGCACACCGAGCCGCCGCTGACCTCCGTGCGCCAGGACATAGGCCGTCAGGTGCAGGCCATGGTGGACCGGCTGTTCTCCCTCATCCGCGGCGAGGAACCCCGGCAGCGGCACCAGCTCCTGCCCGTGGAGCTGGTGCACCGCAACTCCGCCTGACCACGCCTCAGCAGTGGTCGACCATCCTCTCGACGAGCACGGGAATACGCTGGCCGGCCGGCGCGGGAACATCCACAGTGGAGGGCTACCAGCCGACCGGCAGGCCGTGCACGCCGTAGATCTGCATGTTGGTCCGCAGCTTCACCTCGTCGGCGGGGACGGCCAGCTTGAGGCCCGGGAAGCGTTGCAGCAGGCCCTTGAAGCCGGCGCGCATCTCGATGCGGGCGAGCTGCTGGCCGAGGCACTGGTGAATGCCGTGGCCGAAGGGCAGGTGGCCGCGGCCCTGGCGGCGGAGGTCGAGGGCGTCGGGGTTGTCGAAGTGCCGGGGGTCGCGGTTGGCGGCCAGCAGTGAGACGACGACGGTCGAGCCCTGCGGGATGGTCTCGCCGCCGAGTTCGAGGTCCTCACTGGCGTAGCGGTAGAAGATGTCGCCGACGGACAGGTAGCGCAGGAGCTCCTCCACCGCGTCGGGCATCAGCTCCGGGTCTTCACGCAACGCCGCCAGCTGGTCGGGGTGCTCCAGGAGCGCGAAAGTGCCCAGTGCCAACATGTTCGCGGTGGTCTCGTGGCCGGCGAGCAGCAGCAGGAAGCCGATGCCGACCAGTTCCTCGATGGACAGGTCCTCGTCGCGGGCCAGGTCGGACAGGATGTCCTCGCCCGGCTCGGCCCGCTTGCCGACGACCAGCTGGGCCAGGTAGCCGGTCATCGCGCCGTAGGCCGCCATCTTCTCCTCCAGCGTCTGGTCCCGGACCAGGAACTGGGCCGAGCTGCCCTGGAAGGTCTCCCGGTCGGCGTAGGGCACGCCCAGCAGCTCGCAGATCACGAGCGACGGCACCGGCAGCGCGAACTCCTTGACCAGGTCGACCGGCGGCGTCAGGCGGGCCATCTCGTCCAGCTGCCGTTGCACGATCTCGGCGATGCGCTCCTCCAGCATCTTCATCCGCTTCACGGTGAAGGCGCCGATCAGCTTGCGCCGCAGGCGGGTGTGGTCCGGCGGGTCCATCGCGATGAACAGCCCCGGCGGGGTCGGCGAGGGCTCGGTCGGCATCGGCATGCCCGAGTTCTCGTACGGCTCGTGCAGCACGCCGATGTCGCCGCGGGAGCTGAACCTGGTGTCCGCCATGAGTTGTCGGACCTCCTCGTAGCCCGTGACGAGCCAGCCCTGGTGCCCGTCGGGAAAGGCCATCGGGCTCACGGGCCGGGTCTCGCGCAGGCGGGTGATGTCGCTGGGCGGGTTGAAGGGGCCGGCGTCACGCGCGGTCGGCAGGCCCTGCGGAATCGTCTGGCTCATCGGATTTTCCTTACGTGGTGGGGTTTTTCGGGCAGCGTCCAGCCCGGGAACCACTGGTGTCCCTGGGGTTGCTCAGATCTCCAGGCCGGCGGCCCGCATCTTGCGTTCGATCAGCTCGGTCAGCCGGGTCCAGGCCGGCCGCTGCGCCTTGCGGTGGCTGGTGAGCACCCGGTGCCGGGCGGCGCCGTCGGGCCGGTCCTGGAGCCCGGGCAGGCTGGGCAGCAGGGTCCGATCCGTCTTGAGCAGCTCGACCAGCTCGTCGGCGATCGCCTCAAGCCGGGGATCCTCCGGGTCCCAGTCGCCGGTGCGCATGCTGAGCTGGGTCAGCCGGAGGTACTGCGGGTTGCCCAGGCCGCGTTCGACCTGGGCGATGTAGTCGTCGAAGCTCTCCGGGACCAGGGCCCGGACCAGTAGGAAGGCCTCGCGGGCGGTGTCGACCTCCTCGGCCGTGAAGCCCAGGCTGGCCGCCGTGTCCAGCAGCTCGCACGCCCGCTCCGGCAGCAGCAGCCGGTCCCCGCTGGCCAGCTTGCGCAGCGTGTCCCGGCGTTCGACCAGGTCGTCGATCCGCACGGTGAGCTGCTTCTCCACGTCGACCAGCGCCTCGGCGAAGCGGTCCGGGTCCGCCGCCAGCAGCGCCCCGATCTCCGCCAGCGCCACCCCGGCCGCCGCCAGCGTCCGCACCTGCACCAGCCGCAACAGCTCCTCCGAGCCGTAGCGCCGGTAGCCCGAGCTGTCCCGTCGCGGCTCCTCGACCAGCCCGTGCTTGTGGTAGTGCCGCACCGTCTTGATCGTCACGCCGGCAAACGCCGCCGCCTGCCCGATGGTCAGCCCCCGCATGCCCCCATCCTGAACCCTGCCCCAGGGTCAAGGTCAATCCATGCCCCCCGCAAGATGCTCCCGCTCAGCGTCACACCGAAATGCCGAATCCGTTTCACACATTCGGTGTGACGCCAGGGAAGCGCGCTGACCAGCGCAGGAATGGCCTGGCCTGGGACAAATCTGGGACGGTGGTCGACGTCGAGCTCATATAGGCAGTGGCGAGGGCCCCGGTGCATATGCCCGGGGCCCCTCGGAACTACCGCGCTTGCTCAGCCCACCTGCGGCCCACGGCCAAGAGCAGGGCCCGAGCATCGTCACCTGTGATCGCCACCGACCACAACCGGTCGGCGAGCCGCTCATAGATGGCGACCTGCTCAGGATCCGTCTCCCGGTCTTCGCCCGTGACCTTCTCTGCGAGGGCAACGTCATCGACGATCCAGAAGCCGTGCGGAAGCAGGTGTGGCAGCGGCCGGTACGCCGGCAGCAAGCCGATACGGATACCGGGAAGGCTGGTCGCTGACACCAGCCGATCGACCTGAGCGACCATCTGCGCCGGCGTGCACACGGGGTGCAAGAGCGCAGCCTCGGCGATCAGGATGTCGATCCTCTTCGAGGAGTCGTACAGCATCTGCTGCCGTTGCATCCGCACGGCGACCGTCTCGTCGATGTCGCCGGCAGGGACTTCAAGTAGGTCAGCCTGGGTGGCGAAGATGGCACGTGCGTAGGGGTCAGTCTGGAGCGGGCCAGGCACGGCCATGAGGTCGACAATTCGGATTGTGGTCGCGGTCTGCTCGTCGACGAGATCTTGCCGCTGGCGCTCTCGGTGGCCGGAGCGGAGTTGCCGCCGCCAGGCCAGCTGCTTCAACCGTAGGTCGCGCAGCTGCTGGCGGAGCTGGGCCGCCGCCGCATCGGGCACCGCGAGCGCGCCGAGGATGTCGATCAGGTCCGAGTCGGTGGCAGTCTGCTTGCCACGCTCGATCTTGCTCACCTTCGATGGATGCCAGCCGAGGCGGCTGGCGAGGTCCTTACCGTCGAGGCCGCCCCGCTCGCGCAGACGGCGCAGGTTGTCGCCGAACTCAAGCCGGGCGGCCTCGAAACTGCTCACGTACCCCTCGATCACGCTCTGGTGTCGTACTCCCCGAATTCCACGGCATGATCCCATGCCGTTGCTCGGATTGCGCAGAAGGTATCCAGCTCGGCGGCCGCGTCGAGCAACCGAGCACCGATGACCCGGCCCTGGTCGAAGTCGAGCAGGACGACCTGGCGATCGTCGAGGATGTAGAAGTCGGCGGCGCCGAGCTCAAGTTCCGCGGCGACCGCCGCAGGTAGCAGTCGGATGTCTTCGCCGGCGGCGAGGGCCGGCTCGGTGATCACGTCGAGCTGCCACCGCAGGTAGTCGGTGAGCGGATCCGTCAACACCCGCACGCGCTCGAATCGCTTGCCGGCTGCGACTTGCTTGGCGATCCACTCAGGCCAGTCCGCGAACCAGTCGAGCGTGGGCAGCGGGTCACCGTCTGCCAGCCACTGCGCCAGCAACTCGCCTTCGTCCGGCTCGTCGTACCAGCCCCGCAGCTCCAGCCGCCATGCCGACCGCTCGAAACGAGCGAGCAGGGCCTGGAAGCCCAAACGGTCAAGCTGCTGCGCCATCAGCCCAGGTCGCGGATCCGCGCGACCAACGCGGCTGGGATTTCAATGGCCGTCTCATGGTCCGGCAGGCCTCGCTCGGAGAGCGCGGCCAGAGCTTCGGCGTCGTCGATTCGCCAGCCTTGCACCACGTACGTACCGCGGTCCGTGGTGAAGAACGACGGACAACCGCTCTTGCCGGACTCGGTGGCCAGGTGTGTCAGCTTCACGTGTGTGGCTCCTTCGTCGATACGGCGGTGCCGCTGCGGGTCCTGGCCATTCAACTAGGCGACGCGCATGCGCACGTGTCCTCCAATCGAGTGGACATGCAGGGTTGATTGCTTGAATTGCTTGTCTGATTGCTCGACATGGCGCAGGGTTACGTCTCCGCCGCTGGACGCCGAGGGAGACATCGTGGACGACCCGCTGCCCGCTGTGATCACGTGCTGCTGCCTGGTCGGCCTCGCCTCGCTGCTTCCCCTCATGTCCGTTCTGCGGCGGCTTTACTGGTCCGACTGGGTGCAGGAATTCGTAATGCGCTGGACGGGCGAATCACGCCTCGTTATGACGGCCTGGGGGCCGTCGATTGCCCCCCGCAGGCCCCGGGTGCGTTGCACCAGGGGAGCCCTGGCCGGCGGCCACCGCACCGGTATCTCAGCACCGGCGGCGCCCTCCCTCCCCGGAGATGGCGCCACGCGGGCCGATGCCGCCCTGCCTGGTGCCGCGGTGGGGCAGGGCGGCCCCCCACTCGCGGCGGTGGCGCAGGGACCCCGACACCGCGCCGTCGCCGTGTACCAACCGGGAGGTGCGTCGTGCTGATCCTGTGCGACCGGGAGACCGGCGAGCCTTACGTCATCGAGGTCGCGTCGCCCGGGACGTCGATCGCCGTTGTGGACGTCAGCGACTTCCACGTGACGGTGGAGTTTGCCCCCAAGCATGGAGGGGTCGCCGTGCGACTGGTTATGGACTACGAGGCGGCCGGCCGCATGGCCGCCGTCACCACCGAGGCCATCCGCCCGCGGCCCGATCTCGACGCGCTGCGGTCGCTGCCGCTGTCGCACGACGCCCGCTGCGACTGTGGCAGTTGCCCACTGCGCCCGGTGCCCGCCGGCGACGAAGACAGTCCCGACAAATGATCTTCCGCCGGGTCGTCAATGCCTCTCACCCCGTGACCCTTTCACCCTGGGGCTGAGGCCAGGTGCAGCGCTCAGACGCGGTGGGGACCGCGCCTGCTGCACCTGCGGCCTGGCGGATCTCCCTGCCCTGAACTGAGGTTGGACCGCACGTGAGCATCGAGGACCTCCGGGCCCGGCTGATCGGCATCGTCGATCGCCTGCCTATGGAACAGCTGCTGCTGGTCGGGAACGTGTTCAACGAATGCATCCTGGACCTCGCGATGGCTGGCGACGGCAGCGCCGACCTCGAGGAGATCCGGCACTTCGTCGCGAACACGGTCGGCGAGGCCATGACGAAGGCCGAGGACACGATGCGCGAGGCACAGTCCCGCCTCAGCCTCTACGCGGCGCTGCTGTGAGCGCACATCACCGAGAGGATCGACAGTGAGACTCCCCGTCATCGTCTACGCCTACGGCGACACCCCCACCGTGCTGCACGTGGACTGCACGCTGGACCAGGCGGCGTTCAACGATCCCGAGCTGGTCAGGAGCAACCTCGCTGAGACGCTCTCCACGCCCGGCATACTGAAGGCCGGACTGGTGGTCGTCGAGGTTCCCGACGACGCCGTTCTCCCGTTCCTCACGGGTGGCCCGAGGGTCGACGTGCGCCTCCGACCTTCTGTTTCGGTCGGCCAGTGGAAAGCCGATCAGCGTATGGAACTTCAACTACCACCTGGCGAAGGCCTCCCAGCGTGCTTGCGTGCCGCGTGCGAGCGGCTACCCGGTCCGGCGCGGCGCCGCGACACGCATCGGCCGAGGGGGCATGAGCATCTTCAACTTCTCCCGGATGTTCGGCTGGAGTGACATCCAAATCGCCTGGTCCTACGTCCAGCCCGACGTCCGCGAGAAGCTCCTTGTGGCGATGGGCGTTACGCGCGAGCAGTGGGTGGTCCCAGGTGGCCCCGAAGCTGGGACACCACCTGGGACAGACCTGAACTCGCCCACACTCGCAGAGACTGCAATACATGATCTTCCGCAGGCCGGGTGAGCAGGCACGATGTTCATCGAGACTCGCACACGCTCGCAGAGGCTCACAAACGGAAAACCCCAGGTCGGCTCCCCTTCACAACATTCGGTGTGACTGTGGGCGGGACTCGCGGGGGTTCAGACGGCGACGGCCGCCGGGTGGGTGTTCTCGGTGACCATCAGCGGGAGCTCGGGGTAGTCGATGCTCAGGCGGAGCATGAGCTCGGCGAAGGCCTCGCCGAGGGGCTCGCCGAACGGCGGGGCCAGCAGCCGCGCGCCACGCAGGCCGGGGTGGCCGCCGCCGGTGACGGCGAGGGGGTCCTCGGTGGGGATGACGCGGGCGGGCCCGTAGTAGGCGACGCCGTACCAGTCGACCGGCTCGGCGATGACGTCCAGGTCGCCGGGCAGCACCACGTCGTCCCACGTCCCGAGCCAGGCGGTGTCGGCGAGGACGTCGACGGGGTAGCCACGGCCGAACAACGGATCCAGGAAGAAGCGGTTGCGCAGGCCGTCGACCCGGCGGAAGGCGGCGGTGTGCACGTGATCGTCGCGGTCGACGACGACGGTGGTGAGGTTGAGGACGATCGACACCTCGTGCTCGGGGGCGCGCTCGCGGACGACGGAGACGGCGAGGCCGTGGGCGAGCAGGAGGTGGTGCGCGGCGCGCAAAGCGTCGACGGCGTCGTGCGCGTGGCCGAGGAACGCGGCGCGCGACGGCTCGTCGAGAGTGGTCCACAGCCGCACACGGTCGCCCAGCGCTGCGTGCACGGCCGTGGTGTAGTCGGCGAACCGGAGGGCCGTCTCACGGTTCGTCCAGCCGCCGGCCTCGTCCAGCGACTGCGGCAGATCCCACTGGTACAGCGTGGCGATCGGGGTGACGCCCTTGTCGAGCAGGCTGTCGACAAGGCGGTCGTAGTACGCCAGGCACGCGCGAGGCGCGGGGCCACGTCCTTCGGGCTGCACACCCGCCCAGGCCACCGGGAAGCGGTAGGCCGGCCGGCCGAAGCCGGCGAAGGTGTCCCAGCAGCCGTCGGCGGTGGCGGCGACCGTCCGGCTTCTGCCCATCGTCCGTCCTCCTCGACAGCCAACTGGGTGAGAGCGCTCTCACCATGACCGTGACTGCGCTCACTGTCAAGGCGTTGACAAGAAAGCGCTGGTAGTCGCAACCGAGCCGGTACCATGACCGACGGTGACGAGAGGAGGTGGTCGTGGTGAGTACCGACGGAAGTAGTCGCAGTTCCACGGCCGCCCGGCGCATGGTCTGACCAGTGCCGCGTGGCCCTCGCCCACGCGCTCCGGGAGTTCCGTCATGTCCAGGATGACGCACGCGGTCGCCGCGACGCTCACCGAACTGTCCGCCATGGACGCCGACACGCTGGTCCGCCACCTCGGCGTCAGTCCGGCCGGCCTCACCACCCTCGAACGCAACGCCCGCCTGGCCCGGCACGGCCGCAACCGCGTGGCCGGCGCCGACGGTCCCCATTGGACGGTGCGGCTGCTGCGCTGCCTGCGCGGCCCGTTCGTCGGCCTGCTGCTGGGCCTCGACCTGGTGCTGGCGTTGACCGCCAACACCGCCGGGGCCATCACCGTCGGCGTGATGGTGCTGGTCAGCGTGCTGCTGCGGTTCGCCCAGGAATACCGCTCCGACCTGGCCGCCAAGCGTTTGCGCGCCCTCGTCGCCACCACGGCCACCGTCGCGAAGCGGGGCAGCCGCTCGCCGCGGCGGTTCGCCGACCCGCTGGGCTCGGTCACCACCGAGCTGCCGGTGGAGCTGCTGGTGCCGGGCGACATCGTGCACCTCAAGGCCGGCGACCTGGTGCCGGCCGACTGCCGGCTGCTTGTCGCCACCGACCTCGTCGTCGAGCAGGCGACGCTGTCCGGCGAGTCGTTGCCGGTGCGCAAGACCGTGACGACCGGCCGGATCGCCGGCAACGTGCTGGACTCGCCGGTTTTCTGCTTCCTCGGCTCCACTGTGGTCGGTGGCTCGGCCACGGCGGTGGTCGTCGGCACCGGCCCGGCCACCTACCTCGGCTCGCTGGCGCAGCGGCCTTCCCGCGCCGACCGCGACCCCGACGCCGGGATGCGCTCGGTCGGCTGGACGCTGATCCGGTTCACGCTGGTGTTGGCCCCGATCGTGCTGGTGGTCAGCGGCCTCACGCACGGCGACTGGTCCGAGGCGGCGCTGTTCGCGGTGTCGGTGGCGGTCGGCCTGACGCCGGAGATGCTGCCGGTGATCGTCGCCGCCAACCTGGCCCGGGGCGCCGTCGAGCTGTCCCGCCAGCAGGTCATCGTGAAGCGGCTGCGGGCCGTGCACGAGTTCGGGCAGATGGACGTGCTGTGCGTGGACAAGACGGGCACGCTGACCGACGACCGCATCGTGCTGGCCGATCGCACCGACGAGCGCACGTTGGAGCTGGCCTACCTCAACTCGGCGCTGCAGACCGGCCTGCGCAACCCGTTCGACCAGGCCGTCATCGCCGCCGTGGAGCACCCGCTGATCCTCGAAGCCGGCTGGCGGCTGGTCGACGAGCTGCCGTTCGACCACGACCGCCGCCGTATGTCGGTGATCGTCCGCGACACCGAGGGCCGGCACCTGCTGGTCACCAAGGGCGCCGTCGAGCACGACGCCGCCGCCGGTGGAACCCGCGTGCTCGGCTTGTGGTGCAAGGAGATCGAGGCCCGCGAGATCTACCAGCTGTCCGACGAGGACGGCGCCGAGCTCGTCGGCCACCTCTTCTTCCAGGACCCGCCGAAGGAGTCCGCGGGCCAGGCCGTCCGGCAGCTCCAGGCGCTGGGCGTCGAGATCGTCGTCGTCACGGGCGACAACGAGGCGGTGGCCCGCAAGGTGTGCCGGGACATCGGCATCCCCGAGGCCACCGTGCACGCCCGCGCCACGCCCGCCCGCAAGGCCGAGATCGTCCGCGAGTTGCAGAAAGCCGGCCACACCGTGGGTTTCCTCGGCGACGGCGTGAACGACGCCGCCGCCCTGCGCGAGGCCGACCTGGCGATCTCCGTCGGCGCCGCGCTGCCGGTCGCCCGCGACACCGCCGAGGTCATCCTGCTGCGCAAGGACCTCACCGTGCTCACCCGGGGCGTGCTGGCCGGCCGGCGGACCTTCGCCAACACCATGAAGTACGTGAAGCTGACCGCCAGCTCCAACTTCGGCAACGTGCTCAGCGTGCTGGCGGCCGCCGTCTTCCTGCCGTTCCTGCCCATGCTGCCCGTGCAACTGCTCGTCCAGAACCTGGCCTATGACATTGCTCAACTGGCGATCCCGTGGGATGGCGTGGATCGTGAGCAGGTGAGCTCCCCTCGCAAGTGGGCCGGCGGCGACCTCGCCCGGTTCATGCTCCTGGTCGGCCCGCTCAGCTCCCTGTTCGACATCGTCCTGTTCGCCGTCATGCGCGACTACGGCCCGGCGGCCTTCCACAGCGGCTGGTTCATCGAGGGATTGCTGTCCCAGCTGCTGATCGTGCACGTCATACGCACGCAGCGACGCTCCATGGCCAGCCGCCCGGTGATCGTCGCGACCGTGATCACCGCCGCGGTCGGCCTGGCCCTGCCGTTCACGGGACTGTTCGGACTGGTTCAGCTGCCGGCCGTCTACTTCGGGTGGCTGGCCGCCGTGATCCTGGGCTACTGCGCGCTCGTGCAGGCCGTGAAGACCCGCTACGTCCGCAAGTTCGCCACCTGGCTCTGAGGAATTCTCATGAACACCCTGGAGATGTCGCTGCGCCTTCTCGCGGGCGTCGGCCTGGGCTCGGCGATCGGCTTCGAGCGCCAGTACCGGGCCCGCATGGCCGGCCTGCGGACCAATGCCCTGGTGGCCGCCGGCGCCACGCTGTTCGTGCTGCTGTCCGGGTACGGCTTCGACTCCGTGCCCGGGCACGCCAGCGCCGACCCGACCCGGGTCGCCGCGCAGATCGTGTCCGGCATCGGCTTCCTCGGCGCCGGCGTGATTATGCGTGACGGCCTGAACGTGCGCGGCCTCAACACCGCCGCCACCCTGTGGTGCTCGGCCGCCGTCGGCGCGCTGGCCGGGGCCGGGCTGTACGAGCCGGCGATCGCCGGCACGGTCGTGGTGCTGGTGGCCAACGTGGTGCTGCGCTGGGTCGGCCGGGTGGTCGACCGCACCCCGGCCTCCGGCGAGGAGACGACCACCTCATACACCTTCATGGCCGTCACCAAGGATGACGCAGAGGCGCACATCAGGGCGCTCCTGGTGCAGTCGATGACCGGCACTTCGTTCCAACTTCAGTCCGTGTCCAGTCGTAACAGCTCCGTGGACGGCTACGTCGAAGTGCGCGCCGACCTGCTCACCGACAGCCGTGACGACAAGCAGATGGAGTCCGCGGTGTCGCGGCTGAGCATGGAGCCGCAGGTGACCAGCGTCCGATGGACGGCGCGGGCCACCCGGAACGGTGCTTCCCGGGACGACGACTGATCGGCATTGGTAGGGTCACGCGTCGGCGGGGGCCGGCTTCGAGACGGGGGTACCCATGGGCCTGATGGACAAGATTCGTGGCGAGTTCATCGACATCATCGAGTGGACCGACGACAGTCGGGACACGATCGTCTGGCGGTTCCCCCGCCACGACAACGAGATCAAGATGAACGCCAAGCTGACCGTGCGCGAGTCGCAGGCGGCGGTCTTCGTCAACGAGGGGCAGATCGCCGACGCGTTCCCGCCCGGCATGTACACGCTGCAGACGCAGAACATGCCGATCCTGTCGACGCTGAAGGGCTGGAAGTACGGCTTCAGCTCGCCGTTCAAGGCGGAGGTCTACTTCGTCAGCACGCGGCAGTTCACCGACTTCAAGTGGGGCACGCAGAACCCGATCATCCTGCGCGACCCCGAGTTCGGCATGGTCCGGCTGCGGGCCTTCGGCGGGTTCTCGGTGCGGGTGGTCGACCCGCCGGCCCTGCTGCGCGAGCTGGCCGGCACCGACCCGCAGTTCCGCACCGAAGAGGTCGGCGAGTACATCAAGAGCATCATCGTCAGCCGGCTGGGCACCGCCCTGGCCACGGCCGGCGTGCCGATGCTCGACCTGGCCACTCAGCAGGGCACCATCGGCGACCGGCTGGCTCCGGCGCTGAGCCAGGAGCTGGCCTCGGTCGGCCTGTCCATCCCCAAGTTCGTCATCGAGAACATCTCGCTGCCGCCCGAGGTCGAGGCCGCGCTGGACAAGCGCACCCAGATGGGCATCGTCGGCGACCTGAACCAGTACACCCAGTTCCAGACGGCCAACGCGATCGGCGACGCCGCCAACAACCCCGGCGGCGCGGGCGAGGGCCTCGGCGTCGGCCTCGGCATGGCGCTGGGGCAGCGCGTCGGGCAGCAGTACCAGCAGCCTTATCCGCAGCAGCAGCCCGGCTACGCCACCCCGCCCCAGGGTTACCAGCAGCAGGGCTACCAGCAGGCTCCCCCGCCGGCCGGCCCGCCGCCGCTGCCGCAGCAGACCCAGTGGTACGTCGGCGCCAACGGCCAGCAGCTCGGCCCGTTCGACCAGAACGGCCTGCACCAGCAGGTGGCTTCCGGCACGCTGACGCCGCAGTCCCTGGTGTGGCACCAGGGCATGGCGCAGTGGACGCCGGCCGCGCAGGTGCCGGAGCTGGGGACGCTGTTCGGCGCCACCCCGCCGCCGCTGCCCCCGCAGGGCTGAGCCGATGACCGGACCTTTCACGCCGGGCGGGACCGTGTCCCCCAACGCCTTCCCGTGTGGCGGCTGTGGCGCGCGCGTCGAGTTCGCGCCCGGCACGACCGCCATGCGCTGCCCGTACTGCGGGTACGAGCAGCAGATCAGCCACGGCGACCGGCAGATCCAGGAGCACGCGTTAGCCGAGCTCGGGAGCCTGCCGCGCAAGCCCGTCGCGCAACTGGCCGCGTACGTCTACGTGTGCCAGCGCTGCGCCGCGCAGACCCAGAGCAACGACACCGCGACCCTGTGCCAGTTCTGCGGCAGTCCGCTGGTGCTCGATCCCCAGGCCAGCGGGCAGATCATGCCCGAGGCCGTGCTGCCGTTCATGCTGGACCGCAACGGGGTTCGCGAGTCGCTGCGCAAGTGGATCAAGTCCCGCTGGTTCGCGCCCAACGCGCTGAAGAAGGTCAGCGAGGCCGAGTCGACCAAGGGCACCTACGTGCCGCACTGGACCTACGACTCGCAGACCTACTCCAGCTACTCCGGGGCGCGTGGCGAGCACTACTACGTCACCGAGACCTTCACCAACAGCGAGGGCCGGACCGAGACCCGGCAGGTGCAGAAGACCCGCTGGTACCCGGTTTCCGGTCAGGTCAGCCGGTTCTTCGACGACGTGCTGGTGCCCGGCAACACCACCAACGTGCCGCCGGCCAAGGTCGACGCGCTCGCCCCGTGGCCGCTGCCCGAGGCCGCCCCGTTCGCCCCGCAGTACATGGCCGGCTTCACCTCGCTTCGTTACGACGTCGAGCCCGAGACCGGCCTCGACGAAGCCAAGCGGCGGATGTCCTCGGTCATCCACGACGACTGCCGGCGCGACATCGGCGGTGACGAGCAGCGGGTCGACGGCGTCAACACCAACTACACCGCCCTGACCTTCAAGCTCATGCTGCTGCCCATCTGGATCGCCTGCTACCTCTACGGCGGCAAGACCTGGCAGATCCTGGTCAACGGCCGCACCGGCGAGGTGCACGGGGAACGCCCGTACAGCAGGCTGAAGATCTTCCTGTTCGCCCTGGCCTGCCTGGCGGTGCTGGTCGTGGTCCTCTACCTCTGGCTGCACGGCCACAGCACCACAACCTCGACCCACCCCACCACAACCCACCATCGATAGCTGCTGATGCTGTGAAAGGACCATTCCTCACGTTCAGCGAGAGGAATGGTCCTTTCCACACGTCAGAGCAGGGCGGCGAGGCGGGGGGGTTCGGGGGCGTGGCTTCGGGCGTAGAGGTCCCGGGCCTCGCGCCAGTGCGGCAGCGCCGCCTCCGACCCGACCGTGGCCATCAGGGCGATGCCCAGCACGCACAACGTCTTGGCCACGCCCAGCTTCTCCCCGCATTCCCGTTGCACGGACAGGGCTTCGGCCGCCAACTCCACGGCCCGCCCCGGCTGCGGGCCGAACAGGGCGACGTCGGCCAGCACGGACAGGGCCTGCCCCTCCAACGCCCGGTAGCCGACGTCGCGAGCAAGGCTCAGGGCGTGCTGGGCGTAGTCGGTGGCGTGCGCGAGGCTGCCGGTGGGAATCAGGTTGGCGGCCATGGTGATCAGGCCGTAGCACTCGTCGTAGCGGGCGCCGATCGCCCGGGCCAGGGTCACCGCCCGCTCGCACGGCTCGGTGTCGCCGGTGACCACTCCCAGCACGATCAGCACGTACGCCTCGGTGCGCACGGAGGCGATGTCGCCGGCGATCTCCACCGCCGTGCGGGCGGCGGCCAACGCCTCCTCGGACCGTCCGGCGGCGTGCTGAACCAGCGCGACGTACGCCTGCGACTGGGCTTCGTCGATGCGCGCGCCGAGTTCACGGCTGCACGCCAGCCCGGCGGTGCAGCTGTCCAGTGCCTCGTCGAGATCGCCCCGCTGGTACAGCGCCCCGCCGAGGAAGGTCAGCATGGTGCCCTCCGCCCGGGGATTGATCTCCCGCTGCACGGTCAGGGCCCGGCGGCAGAAGTCGATGGACCGGTCGACCTCGCCCCGTTGCTGGCACAGCACACCGAGGTTGATCAGCGTCATGCCCTCGATGTACCGGCTGCCCATCCGCAGCCCGGCCCGCAGCGCCTGCTCGTAGTGCGTGGCGGCCTGCGCCAGCTCGCCGGTGGATTCGCTGACCAGCCCTAGGTTGTTGAGCACGGCCGCCTGCCCGTGGACCCAGTCGGTCGAACGGAACAACGTCAGCGCGGACGTCCAGAGCTCGGTCGCCTCGGCGTACTGGTTCACGGCGTAGTTGGCGGTGCCGAGGCTGAACAGGGCCGCCGCCCGGGCCCGGCCGTCCTCGGTGGACAGTGCGAGGGCCAGGCGAGCCACCGCGAACCAGTCGGCGATTTCCCCGCGCTGGTAAAGGTAAGCCCGGATGGCGTCGGCCAGATGCAAGGCGTGTTCCGTCAGCCCGGCCCGGGCCGCGTGGTGAATGGCCGCCACGAGGCTGGGCCGCTCCGCGTCCAGCCAGGCCAGTGCCGACGACAGGTTGACGAACAGGTCCTTGGACGTCGGTGCGGGCACGAGCTGGAGCATGTGCGGGTACAGCACACCGACCGCCGCGCGGGTGTGCCGCAGGTAGTCGTCGAGCAGCCACCGCAACACATTCGCTCGCTTTTCGGGGCTGTCCTCGTCGTATGAGCGCTCACGGGCGTAGTGCCGCAACAGATCGTGGCAGGTGTAGCGGCCGGGCACGGGTTGGTCGACGAGGTGCGCGGCGGCCAGCTGATCCAGCAATCTTGCCGTCTTGCAAGGGGTTTGCTCGATCAGCGCCGCCGCGGACTCGGCGCTGACGTCCGGTCCGGGCACCAATCCCAGGCGGCGGAACAGCTCCTGCGCCTCCGGCTTCAGTCCCGAGTACGACAGGTCGAACGCGGCATGCACGGCGTTCTGCTCGTCGCCGTCGATTCGCAGCGACGCCAACAGGTCGCCCTGGGTCAGCGCGGCGACGTGATCGGCGATCGGCCGCCACGGATGATTGGCCAGCTGCGCCGCGGTGATCCGCAGCGCCAGCGGCAGATGCGCGCAGGTGCTGGCGAGCACCGCCGCCGCCTCCAGGTCGGTGTCGATCCGCTCCGCGCCGATCATCCGGCGCAGCAGGGAAAGCGCTTCCTCCGGGGACATCACCTCCAGTGCCAGCCGCTGCGCCCCTTCCAGGGCGACCAGTCCGTCGAGGCGATCGCGGCTGGTGATCAGCACCCGGCAGCCGGCGCCGGCCGGCAGCAGCGGCCGCACCTGCTCCGCGCTGACCGCATTGTCCAGCAGCACCAACACTTTCCGGTCGGCCAGCAGCGTGCGGTACATGCCCGTCGCCTCGGCCAGGTCGACCGGAACCTGATCCGGCGGCACGCCGACGGCCCGCAGGAACTGGGACAGCGCGTGCAGCGGCTGCACCGGCGGCCCGACCGAGTAGCCGTTGAGGTTGACGTAGAGCTGGCCGTCCGGGAACTGCGCCCGGACCCGGTGCCCCCACTGGACCGCCAGCGCGGTCTTGCCGACGCCGGCCGTGCCGACGACGACCTTCACCGGGCCGCCGGCGTCCAGGGTGGCGAACTGGGCCTCGCGGCCGGTGAAGTCGCCGATGGCCGGCGGCAGCAGCGCCGGCGCGGTCATCGCCACCGACGGCTGGTTCGACCTGGTCGTCAGCGCCTGGTCGTTGCGCAGGATCGACAGCTCCAGCCGGGCCAGCTCCTCGCCCGGGTCGATGCCCAGCTCCCGGCCAGCAGCGTCCGAGTCCGCCGCGACACCGCCAGCGCCCGGCTGCTCTGGCCGCCGCGGTGCAGCGCCAGCATCAGCTGCCCGACCAGGCGTTCGCGGGTCGGATGGTGGTCCACGAGCGTGGTCAGCTCGCCCAGCGCATCCTGGTGCCGGGCCAGCCGCAGCAGCACGTCGAACCGGTCCTCCAGCGCCACCAGCCGGGCCTCGGTGACGCCGCCGACCAGCTGGTCGATCACCTCCGGGTCGGCCGTGTCGACCAGCGCCGGCCCCCGCCACAGCGCCAACGCCTCGTCCAGCAGGCCCAGGCGGGTCGGATCGTCGGCCGCCGCACGGGCCTGCGCGACCAGGGCCTGGAACCGGTGCACGTCGATCAGCATCGGATCGGCCCGCAGCTGGTAGCCGGAGCCGCGGGTCACCACCGCCAGGTCGGCCTTGGCCTCCGAGAGCAGGGAACGGATGCTCGACACCGACACCCGCACCGCGTGCGAGGCCGTGCGGGGCGGCCGCACCGGCCACACCAGCTCGACCAGCCGGTCCACCGACACCAGCCGGTTGACCTCCATCGCCAGCACCGCGAGCACGAGCCGGCGCTGACGCGGCCCGAGGTCGACCACCGTCGCCCCGATCCGCGCCTGCACCGGCCCGAGCAACCGAAGTTCCATACGTCCCCCAGGACATTCGCCACCTGGGTGTTCAGGAGCACGCCAGCCGGTCGTGGATACACGAATGGCGCTCGTCCCCCAGGGACGAGCGCCACCCGGCCAGCGAGAATCAGGCTTCTGCCATGCCCGCCACGATCGACGTGCGGGCCGCCCGGCGGGCCGGCATCAGGGCCGCCACCACCGCGGCGAGGATCGCCGCCAGCAGCAGCACGCCCAGCTGACCGCCGGGGATCGCCAGGCCGAGCTGGAGATCCGGGCTGGAGATGGCCTGGATCAGCACCCAGGCGAACGCGCCGCCCAGGACCACGCCCATCAGCGCGCCCATCACGCCCATCAGCACCGACTCGATCACCAGCATGAACCGCAGCTGGCCCTTGGTCAGGCCCAGCGCCCGCAGCAGCGCCGACTCCCGCGTCCGCTCCAGCACCGACAGGCCCAGCGTGTTGGCGATGCCGAACAGGGCGATCACCACCGCCAGCCCGATCAGCGCCCACATCAGCGCCAGCAGGCTGTCGATCTGCGCGTTGAGCTGCTCCTTGGTCGCCGCCGCGCTGTTCACCTCGGCCACCGCGACGTTGGCCGTGGCCTTGTCCATGGCGTTCTGGCCGTCGCCGACCGAGACGCCCGGCTTCATCTTGACCAGGACCTGGGTGTAGCCGATGACCTTGGGCGCGATGGCCGCGAACGTGTCCAGCGTGACCAGGCCGTCGCCCAGCTCGTTGGCGTCGTAGATGGCCACGAGCTTGAGCATCTTGTTGGCGTCGGGCGTGCTGACCAGCAGCTGGTCGCCCAGCTTGGCCGTGCCCACGGCCGACTTGTTCAGCGCGATCGTGCCCGGGCCGACCTGGCTCAGGTCGCCGCTGACCAGCTTCGGGTTGACCATGGTGCCGATCGCCGACTTGTCGATGCCCTGAATGCCCTGGTCGCCGGACTGCGCGACCGTCATGACGGTCTGGGTGGTCGCGGCGACCTGCGCGATCTGCGGCACCGACTTGAGCTGGCCGGGCAGCGTGGCCGGCAGCGGGTGGTCGTAGACCGAGGAGGCGACCGTGAAGTCGGCCGGGAACCGCTTGTCCACCTCGGCGCCGGCGGCCTGCTTGCCGCTGGTGGCGACCACCGTGACCATCGTGACGATGGTGACGCCGATGACCAGCGCCGCCGTGGTGGCCGCGGTGCGGCGCGGGTTGCGGCCGGCGTTGGCCGTGGCCAGCTTGGCCGGCACGCCGAACAGCAGCGAGGGAACCGCCCCGAGCACCTTGTTGATCGGGCCGACGATGAGCGGGCCGAGCACGATCACGCCCAGCAGCATCACCATCGTGCCGCCGCCGACCGGGAACAGCGCCGAGTCCGGGTCCTTCAGGTTCATGCCCAGGCCGATCAGGCCGGCGCCGGCGAGCAGCAGCAGCACCGCGCTGACCGTCCTGAGCACGCCGGTGCGGCGGACCTCGTCGTGGCTGTCCGGCTGGCTGCGCAGCGCCGCCAGCGGGGCCACCTTGGTCGCGCGCAGGGCCGGCAGGCCCGCCGACGCCACCGTGACGACAACGCCGATCGCGAAGGCCGCGATCACCACCGTGCCGGACATCGGCAGGCTCACCGCGGCCGTCGAGCCGTCGAACCAGGCGACCGCCTTCTGCAGCACCGCGGCCAGCCCGATGCCCACGCCCAGGCCGAGCACCGAGGCGATCAGGCCCATCACGAACGCCTCCAGCAGCACGCTGCCGAACACCTGGTGGCGTTCCGCGCCGATGCAGCGCAGCAGCGCCAGCTCACGGGTGCGCTGGGCGACCAGGATCGTGAACGTGTTGTAGATGACCATCGCCGCGACCACGAGCGAGATCAGCGCGAAGATCAGCATGAAGTTGGTCAGGCCGCCCGTGCCGCGGCCGGCGTGCTGCAGCGTCTCCTGGGTGATGGCGTCGCCGGTCTGCACCTTGTAGTCGGCGCCCAGCTGGGCCGAGATCCGGTCTACCAGCTGCTGCTGGCTCACGCCCGGAGCCGCCGCCGCCACGACCTGGTAGACACCGGACTGCTTGTCCAGCTTGGAGATCCCGCTCGGGGTCAGCAGCACCTGCTGGTCCGACAGCGACAGAGCGTTGCTGCCCTGGCTGTAGGTGCCCACCACCGTCAGCGGCACCGGCTGGTCGGTCTGGCCCAGCACCGACACCTTCTGGCCGACGCCGATGCCGGTCGACTTGGCCGTGCGGACGTCCAGGGCGATCTCGTTGTCCGCCTTGGGGTACGCGCCCTCGACGAGGTCGAACTCCTGCAGCTGCGGCGTCGTCTCGATGGTCGAGGCGAACGCCTGCACCGCCTTGCCGTTGGACTTGATCAGCGGCAGCGTGCCGCCGCCCCGGCCGTCCGCCCCCGCGACGCCCGGAATCCTGCGGATCGTGTCCACCGCGTCCTGGGTCAGCTTCGGCGGGTTGTTGGAGCGGATCGCCGCGCTGTCCTGGTTGACCGTGACCGACGCGTCCACTCCCCCGCGTCTGGCGGGCCAGGTTGTCGTGCACCTGTGCGTTGAGGGCGTTGCCCAGGATCAGCGTGCCGCTGACGAAGGCGACGCCGAGGATGATCGCTATCGACGACAGCACCATCCGCGCCGTGCGGGCGCGCAGACCCGCGAGCGTGGCCCGGAACATCACGCTCCCAGGTGCTTGAGGGCCGACAGGACCGAGTCGGCGGTCGGCTGGTTGATCTCACCCGCGAGCCGGCCGTCGGCCAGCAGCACCACGCGGTCCGCGTACGAGGCGGCCACCGGGTCGTGCGTCACCATGATCACCGTCTGGCCCAGCTTGCGGACCGACATGCGCAGGAAGTCCAGCACCTCCGCGCCCGAGCGGGAGTCCAGGTTGCCCGTCGGCTCGTCCGCGAACACCACCTCCGGCCGCGCCACCAGGGCCCGCGCGCACGCCACCCGCTGCTGCTGGCCGCCCGACAGCTCGCTCGGCTTGTGCCCCAGCCGCTGCCGCAGGCCGATCGTGTCGACAATCGTGTCGTACCAGGCCTTGTCCGGCTTCCGGCCGGCCAACTCCAGGCCCAGCAGGATGTTCTGCTCCGCCGTCAGCGTCGGCAGCAGGTTGAACGACTGGAACACGAAGCCCACCCGGTCCCGGCGCAGCCTCGTCAGGTCCCGGTCCGACAGCGTCGTGATGTCCGTCTGTCCGATGTAGACCTGGCCGTTGTTCACCGAGTCCAGTCCGGCCAGGCAGTGCATCAGCGTCGACTTGCCCGAGCCCGACGGCCCCATGATCGCCGTGAACCTCCCGGCCGCGAACGCCACGCTCACGCCGTCCAGGGCCCGCACCGCCGTGTCGCCCCGGCCGTACACCTTGACCAGCTCCCGTGCCTGGACCGCGGTCCGGAGTCCGACGTCGGACGCCACAGCAGACATGTGCCTTGCTCCTTCACCTGGAAGTCGATGAGGCAGAACCTATGGCCCCCTCCCGTCGCCCAACATCCACTCGCGGGCGGGAAACGCCGTCGTCCTCAGGGCTGACCCCCGTCATCCCGAAGGAGTACAACCCGGGCGCCGGTGGCGCGTCCCGGTCTTTCGGCCCCTCGTGAACGAAGAGGAAACGCCTCTGCCCCGCGGTCTGGCTTGTCAGGATTCGAGGAGGCCGCGGTCGTAGGCGGTGGCGACGGCTTCGGCGCGGCGGCTGGCGCCGAGTTTGGCCATGATGCGGGAGAGGTGGACGCTGACGGTCTTCTCGCTGATGTAGAGCTCCTCGCCGACCTCGCGGTTGGTGCGGCCCAGGGCGACGAGGGAGAGAACGGAGCGCTCGCGAGGGGTGAGGAGGTCGACGGTGTCGCGGGGGACGGCGTCGCCGAGCTGGATGCGGGAGCGGCGGGCGAGGTCGGAGAGGGCGGCGGACAGCGGGATGGCGCCGAGGCGGTCGGCGGACTCGGCGGCGAGGCGGAGCTGCTGGGCGGCCTCGTCACGGGCGTCGTCGGCGAGGAGAGCGGCGGCGAGGCGCCACCGGGCGAGGGCGCGCTCGTAGCTGTGGCCGTAGCCGAAGGCGTCGACGACACGGCGCCAGGCCTGGGGATCGCCGGTGCCGTCGTCGAGACGGGTGATCTCGGCGGCGAGCCGGAGCTGCCAGGCAAGGCCCTCGGGACCGAGCTTTCCGCTGCGGGGGCGGGACTTGGCGGCGAGGGAGCCGAGGTCGGCGAAGCGGGCCGCGGAGTCGAGCACGGAGGTCTCCGGATCACGACGGCGGCGGTCGCGGCGGGCGAGGTCGGCGGCGGCGGAGACACCAAGGGCGGCAAGGTGGATCACGCCGGTGAGGCCCGGCTCGATGGACTCCAGGGTGTCGATGCCGTCCTCGGCGGCGGCGAGGGCCAGGTCGGGGCGGCCCCGCCAGCCGTGCAGCTCGACGGCGGCGGCGGTGCAGAACAGGGGCAGCTGGAAGTCGCGGCGCCACTCGGGGCGGAGCCGCTGGAGCAGGAGCTCGGCCTGGTCGAGGCGGCCGGCGCCGACCTCGGTGGGCAGGCCGGAGGCGGCGACGATGGCGGTGCCGAGGTTGGCGACGGGGTCCCCGGGCAGCCGGGCGGCCTCGGCGCTGCCGGCCCAGTCGCCGGCGACGTAGCGAGCGACGGCCAGCAGCGCACGAAGCTGGAAACCCGAAGGGCTCCAGGACAATCCATTCTTCTCGGAGCGGCGCAGGCCCTCGGAGAAGACCTTGACGGCCTCGCCGATGAGCCCTTGCTCGTAGCGGTTGACGCCCAGGTTGAACCAGGCCCGCAGCTCGACGTTCAGGGCGCCGGCCTCGATGGCCCGGTCCCGGGCGATGATCAGACGGGAGCAGGCGTCGTCGACGAGGCCGTCCTTCTCGTCCATGACGGCGACGGTGATCAGAACGTCGGCCTCGGCGCTGCGGGAACCGGTCTGCACGGCGGAGTTGAGGGCGTCCTCGGCGGCGGCGCGGGCGCCGGGCCGGCAGACGGCGCGCATCATGCGGGCCCGAACGGCCATGACCCAGGCCCGGTTGACGGACTCGGGCTGATCGTGCACGAGCTCCCACGCCTCGTCGATGACGCCGGCGGCCTCCTGCTCGCGACCGTCCAAATTGGCCACTGCCAGGGCCAGGCGCCGCAGGGATTCGATCTTGGCGTCATCGGTGGAGATGCGCACGGCCTGACGGGCGAACGCGATGCCCCGCTCCAGCTCGCCGGCGCTGATGGCGAACATGCTGGCCATCTTGGTCAGCTTCACCTCGGTGACGCCGGCATGGGACTCGGGATCGGCGACGGCGGGCCAGATCTTCAGGGCCTGCTCGGTGTAGTGCAACGCCTCGGAGGGCGCGCCCGCGTCGTCGGCCTCGCTGGCGGCCTGCACGGAAGCGGCCAATGCCTGCGGAAGGTCGTGGCTCTCCATGCTGTGGTACGCCAGTTTCGCCGCGTTGCCACGCATTCCCGGCTCGGTCTTGATCAGCTGGGCGTACGCGGCGTGCAGCCGAACCCGTTCCCCCGGAAGGAGATCGGTGTAGATGGCCTCGCGCAGCAGAGCGTGCCGGAACGCGTAGTGCTCGTTCACATCGACCAACACGTTGTGCTGCACGGCTTCCCGCAGCGCATCCTCCAGCTCCGGCGGGGCCATGCCGGCGACCTCGTGCAGCCGCGCGTACTGAACCCGCCGGCCGCCGGCGGAAGCGGCCCGCAGCACCTGCTGCGCCGCCGGGCTGAGGCGTTCGATCCGGGCCAGCAGCACATCGGCCAACGCCGTGGGCACGCCGGGATCGTCGCAGCCGCAGTCGACGCTGCTGGCCAACAACTCCTCGGCGAAGAAGGCGTTGCCCTCGGAGCGTTCCGCGATGCGCTGCACCTGCACGTCGGTGAGGTCGTCGTCGGCCAGCGCCCGTACGAAGGCGGTGGCGTCGGAGGCGTTGAACGGCGTCAGGTCAAGGCGTTCCACCGCGGACAGCCGGACCAGCTCCGCCAGCACAGGGCGCAGCGGGTGGCGTCGGTGCAGTTCGTCGGCACGATAGGTGACGGCGACGAGCAGGCGCTGCGAGCTCAACCGGGACAGCAGGAAGGTCAACAGGTTCCGGGAGGACGAGTCGGCCCAGTGCACGTCCTCGACCGTGAGCAACACCGTGCGCTCGGCGGAAAGCTCGGCCAGCAGGCTGTGCACGGCGTCGAAGAGCTGGAGCTGCCCCAGCTCCGCGTCGTCCTCACGGCTGAGCGGCTTGACCGCCAGGTCCGGCAGCAGCCGGGCCAACGCCGGGCGGCTGTGCAGGGCCTCCGGGCGGTCGCCCCGCAGCTGCGCGAGCACGTCGGCGAACGGCAGGTACGGCAGGCCGGCCCCGGATCCGACGCACCGTCCGATGAGGACCAGGGCGCCGGCCTGCTCGGCCGTCGCCGCCAGGTCGGTCAGCAGCCGGGTCTTGCCGACGCCGGCGTCCCCCGACACCAGCACGGCCCCGGCCTGGCCCTGATCGGCCCGCGCGAGGGCGGCACGCAGGCGGGTGATCTCCGCGCTGCGTGCCACCAGCGGAATTCCGGATCCCAGGCGCGGCACGGTGGGCATGGTCGCACACCTCAGGCCGCGTGGCGGGCCGCTTTCGGGTCATGGTCGTCACTCGCGCGGTGCCGCCGGAACAGCTTGGGCAACCGGATCGGCGCGTGCTCGGCGATCGGCCGCGCCAGCTCCCTGGCCCGCGCCTGCCGGTACTCGACCTCGGCCCGGATCGACTCCGGGGCGCTGTACTCCAACATCGCTTCCTCCTCATCGGTTTCCGACAAGGTGGAGAGTTGCCCTGAGGCCGGGCCCCGGGCATCGGACGAACGCCTACCCGATCCCTTACCCGCACCCCGTGACCCCGCCTAAGCCCGAGGTAAGGCCCTTACACCCCGGCGAGTCACGCTCTCAGGCAGTGCGAATGTCGGTTTCGAGCAGACCTGACACCGCAGGCTCAGTTCTGCTCGAAACCGTATTTCGGTGTGCCGGAGAAGCGTGACTCGCGGGGGTTCAGGCGGGGGTTCTCACAGAGACCCGGGCTCTGGCGAGCCTCGCGCGGACGCCGTCGGCTTCGGGGGCGCCGAGGTCGGTCAGGACCGACAGGGAGCGCTGCCAGTGGGGTAGGGCCTGCTGGTCGCCGAGGTTGTCGAGGGCCTGGGCGATGCGGTCGTGGGCGATGCCCTGGTGGTAGACGCTGCTGGCCTCGACGGCGACCTCCAGCGCCCGCTTGGCGGCGGTCAACGCCTCGGCGCCCTCCCCCAGCGCGATCAGCGACTCGGCCAGGGTGCTCAGGCCCGCGGTCTCGCCGACGGTGTCCCCGAGCGCCCGGTAGATCTCCATCGCGGCTCGCAGCTGCTGCACGGCCTCGGTGTGCCGCTGCTCCCCGGCGTACAGGCAGGCCAGGTTGTGCAGGTTGTTGGCCTCGGCGAACTGGGAGCCGGTGCGCTTGCTGATCTCGGCCGCCCGCAGGTACTGCACCTCGGCCTCGGCCGTGCGGCCGGTGGAGGTGAGGATGTTGGCGATCGAGGTGTACGCCCGCGCCTGCCATTCCCCGTGGCCCTGACGCCGGCTCACGGAAAGCGCTTCCCGTTCCGCCTCCAGCGCCTCGTCGAATCGCTCGTGCAGCGTCAGCACCACGCCGAGGTTGTGCAGCGTGACGAACTGCGCCAACGGATCCTTCAACCGGCGCACCACGGGCGTCGCGGCCTCGTGCGTGGTCAGCCACGAGTCACGGTCGGCCAGCAGCCAGAACAGCCGGCTCAGCGTGTACGGCAGCTGCCACGCGTGCACGGACCAGCCGTGCGTGACGGCGTACGCGGCGGCGGCCAGCAGGTTGACCCGCTCCGCCTCCAACCACGCCATGGCCGTCGCCGACGAGTCGATCACGGGAATCTCGGCCGGCACGTGCGAGGGCGAGATCTTGACGTTGCCGCGCGTGATCGGCAGCAGCCCGTCGGCCAGGTCGGCGCAGTACAGGTAGTAGTCGAGCATGCGACCGGCCACGGCCCGCCGCTCGTCCTCGCTCAACTCCTCGCCGGCCAAGGTCACGCAGTACGCGCGCACGAGGTCGTGCGGCATGAACCGCCCGGGCTCG
>NZ_KK037166.1:7816397-7821771 GCF_000568255.1 Kutzneria sp. 744 | reverse complement strand
CCACAGCGCGTCGATGATCTGGTCCCGGCCCACGACTGTGTTGCGCCCCAGCACCAGGGCCGCGAACACGACCCGCTGCTTGGGCGCCCCCAGCGCCACGTCCTGGCCGTCGCGGCTGGCACGCAGCGCGCCCAGCACCTCGAACCACCAGGTTGATCCACCATCCGACAAGCGATCAGCCCTCCATGCCGCCACGTGCGGCGATCGAAGCCTAATCGGGCCTACAGAGGTACTCCAGAGGATGTGTGGACGGTTCAGTAATCATTGTTACCAGTTCCACCCGATGGAACCACTCGGGAAGAACGACCCGGAGCCCGCAAGCTCCCCACAGACGACGCGGGCCGATCGATGTGCAGAGGGCAACAGCCCGCGGCGGCGGAACATCGATCGGTTCGCGTCCCCCATCACCGGCCTCGGACGCGCGCCTTCGTCCGAGGCCGTTGGGCGCGCCGTGGGGCGGTGTCCCACGGCGCCTACGTCGTCAGTCCCGCCGGAAGCCGTCGCGGCTCGCGGTGCTCAGGAAGCGGCGCCAGCTCGACTCGCCGAGCAGCAGCGAGCCGCCGGCCGGGTTCTTCGAGTCTCGGACGGCCGTGTCAGCGCCGGCGAAGGCGATCTCCACGCAGCACACGTCGCGGGGACCGCTGTAGCTGCTCTTCCGCCAGGTCAGCTCGGCCTGGGTTTCGATCACGACAGCACACTCCTTGGTTGCAGCCCCTCGCCCGCCGCCTGCCGCACGGCCCGGCCGGGGCTAGTCGAATTGACCGGCCGCGTCCGCGATGAAGGCCACCGAGTCCTTGGGGCTCAGCCCCGCGGCCACCAGATGCCCCCACAGCATCGAGTAGTAGTCGACCTCATCGGCGTTCTCCTGGAACGTCCCGTCGACCGTGCCTTCGACGTAGACCACGTCGCGGTCGGCGGGATCGGGGAATTCCATGATCACGAATGACGCGCCCATACCGGGGTACGAGCGGTGCGCGAAAGGGATCACCTGGAAGGTGACGTTCGGTCGGGTGGACAGGTCCACCAGGTGTTCCAACTGGGTCCGCATGACGTCGGGGCCGCCGACCGGACGCCGCAGCACGCTCTCGTCGAGCACGAACGAGACCCGGGGCGGGTCGTCGCGATCCAGGATCCGCTTGCGCGTCAGGCGCATCGTGATCCGGCGTTCCGCCTCGTCCGGCGACATGTCCGGCGCACCCTCGGCGATCAGCGCCCGGATGTAGGCCTCGCTCTGGGCGAGTCCGGGCACCAGCATCGCGTTGTAGGTCCGCAGAATGGCCGCCTCGGCCTCGAAGCCGAGGAAGGCTCCGCGGCCGACGTCGCCGAAGGATTCCCACCAGCCCTTGATCCTGGCCTCGCGGGCGATCTGCACGAGATACTCGCGCTGTTCCTCCGGCACCCCGTAGAGCAGTAGCATGTCGCGCACGTCCCGGGGTGTTACCCCGACCCGCAGCGTCTCGATACGACTGATCTTGGACGGCGAGCACTCCAACTTCTCGCCGACGTCCTCGATGGTCAGCCCGGCCGCCTCTCGCAGCCGGCGCAGCTCACTGGCGAGACGACGCTTGCGAACCGTGGGGCTCGGTTGCATGGTCACCTGTCAACCGCCTTTCGCACGAACCTCAGTGTGGAACGGGACTTGAGGGGCCGCAAAGACCTGTCATCCAATCGTGTAGTGCAACTTGCAGAAACCCTCCGGCCGGTCGCAGGCTGCTAGCCAACACGCCGCTCCGGGGATGTCAAGCGGGTGCCACCCCACCAACAGTGGAAGGACCAAGGATGACCGAGTTCACCGGACGTCGTTGGGACATCGCCTGCCTGGACGCGCTCGACCGGAAGCGACAGGTGCAGGTGTGGTCCTGCCCCGGCCGGATCGTCATGATCTCACCGCCCGCCGAGACCTCCACCCTGTCCATCGCCGAGGCGACCCAGCTCCGCAAGAGCCTGGAGCGCGCCATCGAGGAGGCAACCGCCCTGCTCGTGAACAAGGTGGGGTGACCCCACCCCATGCCCACCAGCGTGTTCAGTCAACTCGACAAGTCCCTGCACGAGCATTTGTCCGACCTGATGCGACTGGCCGCCAAGGCCGACGACCGTACCGCGGTCGGCCTGGCCCGGACCGAACTACCCCGCATGGTGAGCGCGCTCAAGGCGTTGCTGGACGAGCACCAGCCCGACGAGAACGGCCGCTGCCCCACCTGCCGCACCCGCCGCTTCAGCCGGCGCCTGCCCTCGCCGTGCCGCGCCTACCTGGCCGCGCACCTGTGCCTGACGATCACCCGCGACGAGGATCGGGTGGCCAGGTCGGAGACGAGCGGCCGCCGCCCGAACCATCTGCGCAGCGCCGGTTAAGGGTCAGCCGGCAGCACTCCCCCAGACGACACGGACCCCGAGTCCGTGGTCGAGCCGGGTGGCGCTTCACCCCCGTACGCCCCCTCCCCGCGCCACCCGGGACACGCACGCGATCCCCGCCCCACTCCCAGAATCCATCGCCGGGCGGGGATCGGGTGCGTCTACTCGATCTTCACTCGATCGAGTGAAGAAAGCCTTGCCGGAGCACGGATTCCGGTTCGCCCTCGCCGCTCCCGCCGTCGACACCGTCCGGCCACCCGAGCGACCCATCGAGGCTTTCGGCCACGGTGATCCCGCACTTCAGTTGCGACACCGCCGAGTTCCATATCGCCGACGAGCGCCGTCCGCCGTCACGGCCGTGACCGGCCTGACGTGAGCCTTCCTCGAACTCCGGTTCTTTACCCGAGCCGCACTCGACACTGGACACACGCCAGCTCCACCTCGGCCACACTCAGGCTTGTTCACATCCTGGAACGACCCGCCGCCCGGTTGCCGCAAGGTGATCACGCGATGTGACGCGATATGGGCAGACCCGACCGGATGCTCACCCGATCGAGCGTGACCGTGACCACTTCCCCACGCGGAGCTGAGGGTAAAGTAATATTTACATTCCGTTGACCTCGCTTAGGGGTAACTCTCGGCATCATGGAGGTCACGGAAACACCAGCCACCGATTCCTGGGGAGTAACACCTTGACCGTCTCCGAGGAGCGCTCGAAGAAGTCGCACGCGGGTGAGCACACGACCGCGGGTCCTCCCGCGGGCAGCCTGCGCTCGGTGCTGCGCTTCGACCTACCCGCGTCCTTCGTGGTCTTCCTGGTGGCGGTCCCGCTGTCACTGGGCATCGCGGCCGCCTCCGGCGCGCCGCTCATCGCCGGTCTGATCGCCGCCGTCGTCGGCGGCATTCTCGGCGGCCTGATCAGCGGGGCCCCGCTCCAGGTCGCGGGCCCGGCCGCCGGCCTCACGGTCATCGTGGCCGGCCTGGTCGCCCAGTTCGGCTGGGCCGCCACCGCCGCCATCACCGTCGGCGCCGGCATCGTGCAGATCCTGCTCGGCCTGAGCCGGGTCGGCCGCCTCGCGCTGTCCCTGTCGCCGGCCGTGGTGCACGGCATGCTGGCCGGCATCGGCGTCACCATCGCCATCGGCCAGCTGCACGTCATGCTGGGCGGCGCCAACCAGGGCTCCGTCCTGACCAACCTCATCGAACTTCCCGGCCAGATCATCGGCCTGCACCCCGGCGCGCTGCTGGTCGGCGCGCTGACCATCGCGGTGATGGTGCTGTGGCCGAAGCTGCCCCGCGTCAACGTCGTCCCGGCGCCGCTGATCGCGGTGGGCGCGGGCACGGCCGTGGCGGCGGGCTTCCAGCTCGACCTGGCCCGCGTGTCGCTGCCGTCGGACATCATCAACGAGGTCGTGCTGCCGCAGCTGCCCAGCGGACCGGTGCTGGCGATCATCGGCGGAGTGCTCACCGTCGCGCTGGTGGCCAGTGTCGAGTCGCTGCTGTCGGCCGTGGCCGTGGACAAGCTGCACGACGGCCCCCGGGCCAACCTGGACAAGGAGCTCGTCGCGCAGGGTGTGGCCAACACCGTGTCCGGCGCGCTGGGCGGCCTCCCGGTGACGGGCGTGATCGTCCGCAGCTCGACCAACGTGGCCGCGGGCGCGAAGTCCCGCTGGTCCACCATTCTGCACGGCCTGTGGATGCTGCTGGCCGTGTTGCTGCTGGCCAGCGTGCTGCGGCAGATCCCGATGGCCGCGCTGGCCGCCGTGCTGATCGTGATCGGCGTCCGGCTGGTCAGCGTCGCGCACATGAAGCAGCTGTGGCGGCACCGGGAAATGGTCGTGTACGCCGCGACCCTGCTCGGTGTCATCGCGTTCGGCCTGGTCGAGGGCGTGCTGGTCGGCCTGGCCGTGGCACTGGTCCGCGCGTTCTACCGCCTCACTCATTCCACTGTGGACGTCGCGAACGAGGACGGCCGCTGGTACGTCGGCGTCCGGGGCTCGCTGGTGTTCCTCGGCGCGGGCCGGCTCGTCCGTGAGCTGCGGGCGATTCCGTTGCGCGAGAGCGTGGTCCTGGAGCTGCACGTCGACTTCATGGACCACGGCGTGTTCGAGGCGATCAACGACTGGCGCATCGGGTACGAGCGCACCGGCGGCCAGGTGCGCGTGGACGAGGTGCTGGACAGCTGGTACCACCGGGCCATCGGCGGCCGGCCGGCGCGACGCAAGTCGGTGCGCCCGAACGTGCCGCCGCGCTGGTTCGCGCCCTGGTCACACTGGCAGCAGACCGAGCCCCTGGACGTCGAACTGCCGGCGCAGGCCCAGAACGAGGACCACCTGATCGCCGGCATCCGGGCGTTCGAGAAGCACGCGGCGCCGCTGGTCCGCCCGTTCCTGAGTGACCTGGCCGAGCATGGCCAGAAGCCGCAGCAGCTGTTCATCACCTGCTCGGACTCGCGCGTGCTGCCCAACCTGTTCACCAGCAGCGGCCCCGGCGACCAGTTCAGCCTGCGCAACGTCGGCAACCTCGTGCCCGGTTTCGGCGAGGACGCCTCGGTCGGCTCGGCCATCGAGTACGCCGTCGATGTGCTGGGTGTGCAGGAGATTGTGGTCTGCGGTCACTCCGACTGCGGCGCCATGAAGGCCGTGCTGGCCCAGTCGGTGACCGGGCCGTCGGCGCTGCACGACTGGCTCCGGTACGCCGAGCCCAGCCTGCTGCGGCTGGCCGCCACCGCCGGCGAGGACGCCGAGCTGCCGGCCAACGAGCGGCTCTGCCTGGCCAACATCGGGCAGCAGCTGGAGAACCTGCTCAGCTACCCCAACGTCGCCGCGGCCGTGGCGGCGGGCAAGGTGCGACTGGTCGGCATGTACTTCGAGATCTCCAGCGCCAAGGTGTTCCTGCTCGACGCGGACCGCCGCGCCCTGCGGGACATCACGGTCTGACCAGGGGAGTCGTTGGCGCGGACGTCAGCCGCACGCCCGCCCCTCTCCCGGCCCCGTTATGCAGGGAAGGACGCCTTACCCGC
>NZ_KK037166.1:7814296-7815775 GCF_000568255.1 Kutzneria sp. 744 | reverse complement strand
CAAGGAGAACACCAGCTTCTCACCATCGGCGGCGGTGACGTAGCCGGACAGGGCGCTGACACCGGTCATCGAGCCGGTCTTGGCGTGCACGTTGTTGGCGGCGGGCGTGCCGCCCATGCGGCCGGCCAGCGTGCCGCCGACGGCCGGATTGCTGTTGCCGGCCACCGGAAGCGCGTCGTACCAGGTCTGGAACCACGGCCGGGACCTGGCGTTGATCAGCAGCTGGGCGATCTCGGCCGGGCTGACGATGTCCAACCTGGACAGACCCGAGCCGTCGAACTGATTGTACTTGTTGGGATCGATGCCCAGCGCGCCCAGCTTGGTGGTGAGCGCGTTGACGCCGCCCCCGAAGCTGCCGGAGCCCAGCCGCTCCACACCCGCCGCCTTGACCAGGGTCTCGGCCAGCATGTTGTTGCTCTGCTTGAGCAGCGGCGACATCAGCTGGCCGACGGTGGCCGAGGTGTGGCTGGCCACCGTGGCCAGGCCCGTCGGCATCGGCTGGAACGTCGTGGTGCCGGTGACCGAGACGCCCGCGTCGTTCAGCGCCTTGCGAAAGACCGACGCCGCGAACGCGGTCGGGTTGTCCACCGACATCTGGTTGACCACCGCCGCCGCGCCGGCCGCGATGGCGCCGCTGACGGTGATCGTGTTCGTGCCGTGCACGCGGTTGACCGACAGGCCCCCGCCGGAGCCGGTCGTGGCGGTGTTGTCGACCGTCATGTACGTGTTCGCCGGCGTCATGGTGACGATGGCCGGCTGGCCCTGCGCGCCGGGCGCGACCGTCACGGTCACCGAACCCGAGGTGGCGTTGCCGTCCGGAGAGACGGTCAGCGCGGAGATCTGGGCCGAGTAGAAGTACGGCTCGTCGTCCCAGTTCCAGCCGGGGCCCAGCCGCGTGCTGTCGAAGTAGGTGTCGTCGGCGACGAGGTGGCCGGTGACGTTGGTGATGCCGGCCTGCTTCACCTGGTTGGCCATCGCCTGGTAGTCGGCCGCCGTGGTGCTGGGGTCGCCGAAACCCTTCAGGTACAGGTCGCCGGTGAGCGTTCCGCCGGAGACTGTGCCGTTCTTGCGGACGTACGTGTCGAACGAGTAGTCGGCGCCCAGCAGGTCCAGCGCCGCCGCCGAGGTCACCAGCTTCTCGTTGGAGGCCGGCGCCAGCAGGCTGTCGCCGAGGTGGGAGTACAGGGTCTCGCCGGTGTCGGCGGCGCGGACGACTAGTCCGGCCGTGGCCCCGGCCAGCTCGGGGCCGGCCAGCAGGGAGTCGAGGTCGTGGCCGAGGGCTGTGGCGTTGGCCGAGCCCGCGCTGGCCGCCGCCGGCAGCGCGAGCAGGGCGGCCGCGACGCAGCCGATCGCGATAGTTCGCGAAGAGATTCTCACGGAGCCCAGGACGGGCAGCCACACCCCGAAGTTGCGACCCGAGGCAAAATTGACCCCTGCAGACCCGAACAGCCGCCCAAGATCGAGGGACCGATCCTCACG
>NZ_KK037166.1:7776599-7814196 GCF_000568255.1 Kutzneria sp. 744 | reverse complement strand
CTTCCTGACATCGGTTAGATCAGGCTTCGTGCTCGGTGCGGTCGGCGCTCCACGCGGTGTGGAAGCTGGTGTCGCCGCGGTCGACACGACGGTAGGTGTGCGCGCCGAAGAAGTCGCGCAGGCCCTGGATCAGCGCGGCCGGCAGGCGCTCGGCCCGCAGCGCGTCGTAGTACGACAGCGCCGAGGAGAAGCCCGGCGCGGGCACGCCGGCGCCGGTGGCCGCGACGACGACCCGCCGCCACGCCTCCTGCGCCTTGATCACGGCGTCCGCGAAGTACTCGTCGACGAGCAGCGACGGCAGGTTCGCGTCCTTGTCGTACGCGTCCTTGATCCGGTTGAGGAAGCGGGCCCGGATGATGCAGCCGCCCCGCCAGATGGTGGCCATCGAGCCGAGGTCGATCTGCCAGCCATAGGTGTCGGCGGCGGTGCGGATCTCGTCGAAGCCCTGGGCGTAGGCGACGACCTTGGAGGCGTACAGCGCCTGCCGGACGTCCTCGACGAAGGCGTCGCGGTCGGCAATGGCCGGCTTCGAGGTCGGGCCGGGCAGCGCCTTCTGGGCGGCCGCGCGCTGGCCGACATGGCCGGACAGGGACCGGGCGAACACGGCCTCGGCGATGCCGGTGACCGGCACGCCCAGCTCCAGGGCCTCCTGAACGGTCCAGCGACCGGTGCCCTTCTGCTCGGCCTGGTCGGCGATGATCTCAACGAACGGCTTGCCGGTGGCCGCGTCGACGTGCCCGAGCACCTCGGCGGTGATCTCCACCAGGTACGACTCGAGGTCGCCGGTGTTCCAGCCGCGGAAGACCTCGGCGATCTCGGCCGGCGTCAGGCCGGCGACATTGCTGAGCAGGTCGAAAGCCTCGGCGATGAGCTGCATGTCGGCGTACTCGATGCCGTTGTGCACCATCTTGACGAAGTGGCCCGCGCCGTCCTCGCCGACGTGCGTGCAGCACGGCACGCCGTCGACCTGCGCGGCGATGGCCTCAAGCACGGGGCCGAGGTGCTGGTAGGACTCGGCCGAGCCGCCGGGCATGATGCTGGGGCCGTTGAGCGCACCCTCCTCGCCGCCGGAGATGCCGGTGCCGACGAAGTGCAGGCCGCGCTCCTTGAGCGCCTTCTCCCGCCGCCGCGTGTCGGCGAAGTGCGCGTTGCCGCCGTCGACGATCATGTCGCCGGGCTCCATGAGCTCGGCGAGCTCGTCGATCACGGCGTCGGTGGGACCGCCCGCCTTGACCATGATGATCACCTGACGGGGCTTCTGCAGCGACTGCACGAAATCGGCGGTCGTCTCCGCCGCCACGAAGTCGCCCTCGGAGCCGTACTGGTCGACCAGGGCCTTGGTGCGCGCGGCGGACCTGTTGTGCACGGCGACCCGGAAACCGTGACGAGCCAGGTTGCGAGCCAGGTTGCTCCCCATCACGGCCAGGCCCGTGACGCCGATACGAGCCTTCTGTTCAGTTGCCATACACCCAGCCTGCCTGGCTCGGCGCTCAATCTCCAGCCGACATGGCTAAATCGATCCGGGGTGCTTCCCGCACGCGTCCAGGCGCAGCAGCACTGCCAGCAGCTGATCGCGTTCGGCCGCCGGCAGCGTGCCGAACATCTCCTCGGCGGCGCCGCGCTTGGCGTCCTCGATGCGGCTGACCAACAGGCGGCCGGCCTCGGTGAACGTGACGAGCATGGACCGCCGGTCGCCCGGATCGGGGCGGCGCAGCACCAGGCCCTGCTCCTCCAGCCCGTCCACGACGGAGGTGGCCGAGCGGGGCACGATGTCGAGCTTGGCGGCCAGGTCGGCCATCCGGATGCCGTCGCCGCCGCGGGCGATCACGGCCAGCGCGCGGCCCTGGCCGGGGGTGAGGCCGAGCGGGGCCAGCTGGTGCATCCACCGGCCGCGCAGGCGTTTGGCCACGTGCATGAACACGTCCGCCAGCCGTGCTGTGGTGGCGTCGGTCACGTGAACCTCCCGTTGCCGGCCGCTTAATACTGACCTAGCCTCATTATATGACAGGCTCATCATTCACGACGCAGGCGCTGGTCGCGACCGACCGGCCGTCACGCTATCTGGTGCAGCTCTGCAAGCACTTCGGCCACAAGATCCAGACCGTGTGGACCGAGCACGAGGGCGAGCTGTACTTCGACTTCGGCACCGCGCTGCTGCGCACCCGCCCCGAGGGCCTGCACATCACGTGCACCACGGGCGACGCCGAGACGTTGGACCGGCTGGCCGACGTCGTCGAGCGCCACCTGGTGCGCTTCGGCGCCAAGGACGAGCTCGTGGTGGCCTGGACCTCGACGGGCCAGGCCGCCTGACATTAGGGTTCGCCGGCATGGAGCTGCCTGACTGGGTGCCGGCGACCATGGACGTCACCAAGCCGAGTCCCGCCCGCATGTACGACTACTACCTCGGTGGCACCCACAACTTCGAGGTCGACCGCGACGCCGCCGAACGGGCCATCGCCGCCATGCCGTACACGATCCAGGGGGCGAGGGGGAACCGCGACTTCCTGCGGCGCGCGGTGCGGCTGCTCGTCGACTCCGGCATCCGGCAGCTGCTCGACCTCGGTTCCGGCATCCCCACCGTGGGCAACGTGCACGAGGTCGCGCAGCGCCGGGACCCGACAACGCGCGTCGTCTACGTGGACATCGACCCGGTCGCGGTGGCGCACAGCACGGCGATCCTGCGGCCCAACCGCCTCGCCACCGTGCTCCAGGCCGACATGCGGGACGTGGACGCGGTGCTGTCCGACCCCCGGGTGCGAGACCTGATCGACTTCTCCGAGCCGGTCGGCCTGATCATGGCCTCCGTGCTGCATTTCGTGCCGGACTCCTCCCGTCCCGCCGAGATCGTCGCCGGCTATCGCGACGCCGTGCCGGAGGGCAGCCATCTCGTGCTGTCCCATATCGGCGCGAAAGAGGAGCCGGACAACCGAACCGGCATGCTGGCCGACTTCAAAGCCGTGTACCAGAACACGACCAATCCCGTCGTGCTGCGGACCCGGCCGCAGATCGAGGCCCTTTTCCACGGCTTCGACCTGCTGGAACCCGGCGTCACGCTGGTGCACCAGTGGCGGCCCGACGCCGATCAGGAGCTGCCGGCCAAGCTCCCGCCCGGTTACGGCGGCGTCGGCGTGAAGGCGTAATGAGCAACCCGGTAGGTCCGAAACACCTTTTGTTCATCTAGGGTTCACCGAACTCGGCACGGCACCCCCTACCGTGCCGCAGGACCCCCGCAGTCACCCTCGGAAGGCGATTGATGTCGGACCTGAGCTACGTCGAGGCCATCGCCGTCGGGCTGCTCCAGGGGGTGAGCGAGCTGTTCCCGGTCTCCAGCCTGGGCCACAGCGTGCTGCTACCGGCGCTGGCCGGCGGCCAGTGGGCCAAGGACCTCAGCCTCAGCGGCAAGGAGACGCCGTACCTGGCCGTGCTGGTGGCCATGCACGTGGCAACCGCGATCGCGCTGGTGATCTTCTACTGGCGGGACTGGGTGCGCATCATCCGCGGCCTGTGGACGTCCATCGTCACGCGGAAGATCTCCAACGCCGAGCAGCGGCTGGGCTGGCTGCTCGTGATCGGCACCATTCCGGTCGGCATCGCCGGCATCGCGCTGGAAAGCGCGATCCGCAACTTTCTCGGCAAACCGGTGCCGACGGCCATTTTCCTGGCGCTCAACGGTTTGGTGCTGTTCGCCGTGGAACGCCTCCAGCACCGGCGTCGCGAGGCCGTCGAGGAGATGTCGCCCGACCAGACGATGGTCATCCCCGCCTCGGCCTTCAACCCCGGCGACACCGCGCCGCTGCACGCCATCACCGCCGAGCCGCTGACCGCCGACGAGGCGTCCGAGCGGCGGCTGTCCAAGCTCACCTGGAAGGAAGCCGTGCTGATCGGCGGCGCCCAGGCGCTGGCCCTGCTGCCCGGCATCAGCCGCTCCGGCATCACCATCGTCGCCGGCCTGACCCGCGGCCTGCGGCACGACGACGCCGCCCGGTTCGCCTTCCTGCTGGCCACCCCGGTCATCCTCGGCGCCGGCGTGCTCAAGATGCCCGAGCTGTTCAAGCCCGCCGTGGCCGGCTCCCTGGGCCCGGCCCTGGTCGGCAGCGTCGTCGCCGGCATCGCGGCGTACGTCGCGGCCCGCTTCCTGGCCTCCTACTTCGAGACCAAGACCCTCAAGCCCTTCGCCCTGTACTGCCTCATCGCCGGCCTCGGCTCCCTCGCCTACTTCCTCATCGCCGGCACCCCGTAACCCCCGCGAGTCCCGCTTAGCGTCACACCGAAATGCTGAATCCGTTTCAGGCATTCGGTGTGACTGTGGGCGGGACTCGCCGGGGTTTACGGCAGGACTCTGAGCAGGCCTTCCTGGACCACGGTGGCGACCAGCTGGCCGTCGCGGGTGAAGAAGCGGCCGGTGGCCAGGCCACGGGCGTTGGAGGCGCTGGGCGAGGTGCAGTCGTACAGGAACCACTCGTCGGCGCGGAACGGGCGGTGGAACCACATCGCGTGGTCCAGGCTGGCCCCGAGCACCTTGTCCGTGCCCCAGTACACGCCGTGCCGGGCCAGCACCGAGTCCAGCAGCGTCATGTCCGAGGCGTAGGCCAGCACGCACACGTGCAGCAGGTCGTCGTCGGGCAGCTTGCCGTCGGCCCGCATCCACACCTGGTTGCGGGCCTCGTGCGGGCCGCTCTCGCGGGTGATCCAGGGCGGGTCGGAGACGTAGCGCAGGTCGATCGGCCGCTGCCGGTCCCGGCCCAGCTTCTCGCGGTCGGCGCCCAGCTGGGCCAGCCGTTCGCCGAACGTCGGGAGCGACTCCGGGTCCGGCACCGACGGCATCGGCTCCCCGTGCTCCATGCCCGGCTCGACCAGCTGGAACGAGGCAGACAGCGAGAAGATCGCCTTGCCGCGCTGCACCCCGACCACCCGGCGCGTGGTGAACGAGCGGCCGTCGCGGATGCGGTCCACCTCGTACACGATCGGGATGCGCGGATCTCCCGGGCGGATGAAGTAGGCGTGCAGCGAGTGCACCTTGCGCTCCTCCGGCACGGTGCGACCCGCCGCCACCAGCGCCTGGCCGGCGACCTGGCCGCCGAACACCCGGACCGAGGAGTCGGCCGGGCTGACCCCGCGGAAGATGTTCTCCTCGATGCGCTCCAGGTCCAGCAGCGCGACCAGGCGGTCGAGCACCGGCTGGCCGTGCGGCACCCCGTCGAGCGTCAACGGCACCGACCCCGGAGCTTGTTCAGCTCCGGGGTCGGCGGCCGCGGCGCGAGCCGCTTCAGTCACTGATTTCTCCTAGGCGTGGTCGTCCTCGCCCAACCGGTGCACCCGGATGAGGTTGGTCGACCCTACGGTGCCGGGCGGCGAGCCGGCCACGATGACCACCAGGTCACCGGGCTGGTAGCGGCCGATGGACAGCATCGACAGGTCGACCTGGCGCACCATCTGGTCGGTGGACTCCACCTTAGGCACGAGGAAGGTCTCGGTGCCCCAGGTGAGAGCAAGCTGACTCAGCACGTCCGGCTCCGGCGTGAAGGCCAGCAGCGGCAGGTGCGTGTGCAGGCGGGCCAGGCGACGCACCGTGTCGCCGGACTGGGTGAACGCCACCAGGGCCTTGGCGTTGAGGCGCTCGCCGATGTCGCGGGCCGCGTAGGAGATGACGCCCCGCTTGGTGCGCGGCACGTGGGTCAGCGGCGGCACCACCGTGGACTCGTTCTCCACCGCCATGATGATCTTCGCCATCGTCTCCACGGACTCGATGGCGTAGCGGCCCACGCTGGTCTCGCCGGACAGCATCAGCGCGTCCGCGCCGTCCAGCACCGCGTTGGCCACGTCCGAGGCCTCGGCCCGGGTCGGCCGGGAGTTCGTGATCATCGAGTCCAGCATCTGCGTGGCCACGATGACCGGCTTGGCGTTCTCGCGGGAGATCTGGATGGCGCGCTTCTGCACCAGCGGGACCTGCTCCAGCGGCAGCTCCACGCCCAGGTCGCCGCGGGCCACCATGACGCCGTCGAAGGCCAGCACGATGGCTTCGAGGTTGTCGACCGCCTCCGGCTTCTCCACCTTGGCGATCACCGGCAGCCGGCCCTTGCCGACCCGGTCCATCACCTGGTGCACCAGGTCGATGTCGGCCGGGGAGCGCACGAAGGACAGGGCGATGAAGTCCACGCCCAGGCCCAGCGCGAACTCCAGGTCCTCGATGTCCTTCTCGCTCATCGCCGGCACGGACACGTCCATGCCCGGCAGCGACAGGCCCTTGTTGTTGCTGACCGGTCCGCCCTCGGTCACCTCGCAGACCACGTCCTGGCCCTCGACGGCGGTGACCACCAGGCCCACCTTGCCGTCGTCGACCAGGAGTCGGTCGCCGACCCTGGCGTCCTTGGCCAGGTTCTTGTACGTGGTGGACACCCGGTCATGGGTGCCGGCGACGTCGTCGACGGTGACCCGCACGACATCGCCCGTCCGCCACTCAACAGGGCCGCCCGCGAAAGTTCCGAGGCGGATCTTGGGGCCCTGCAGGTCAGCCAGGATGCCGACCGCTCGGCCCGACTCGGCGGCGGTGGTCCGCACCAGGTCGTACACCTGCTTGTGGTCGGCGTGGCTGCCGTGGCTGAAGTTCATCCGGGCCACATCCATGCCCGCCGCGACCAGGTCGCGCATCTTCTCCGGGGTGGACGTCGCTGGCCCGAGGGTACAGACGATCTTCGCTCGTCGGCTCACGTTCCAGCAGCTTAGACCGACGCACTGGACCGATCCCGAACTACCCGGCAGTAACGTTTGGGGAACCGCCTAGAAACACTCCCCGCACCCTCGAATTTCAGCGCACGGTCACCGGGCCATCACTGTTGGTTCACCGCCGGGACGTTCAGGACACCCCGGCGGCCGCACTTTTCGCCTCGACCGCCGGTCCCCACCCGTCACATTTATTCGTCGGATTCGTCGTCCGCGTTCGCCGCCGACTCGACCTTCGCATCGGCTGCCACCGTCTCGGCCGGCATCGCGGCCGCGCCGCGCTCGGCGGCGAGCTCCTCCAGGCCGTACCGGGCCACGATCTCGGCGTCGGCCAGGTCGATCAGGCGGAGGCCGTCCGACTCCAGCCGCTCGTTCACCTGGTCGAGGTGGTCGCGGATGATCTGCTTCTCCGCGTCGTTGACCTTGCCGCGGTGGGGCTTGCCGGCGTGTTCGAGACTGCCGTAGTTGACCTTGGTCTCGCCGGTGGACTTGGCCCGGGCGGGCTTGGCGTAGGACTTCTTGGCCGCCTTGATGACCACGTCCATCGGGTCGTCGGTGGCCAGCTTGTCGAACTCGGCCAGCGGCATCACCACCAGGCGGGGCTCCTCGCCCGCCTCGAACACCTCGAAGCTGACCACGTCGATGGCCTTGTCCTCGATGTCCGCCAGCTCCGACGGGGCGGCCTCGATCTCGACCGGGCCGTCCGTCAGCGCGGGGTGCTGGGTGACGACGATCTTGACCAGCTCGCCGTCCCCGACGATCTTGCCGCTCAGGTCGGAGAACCGCACAACCTTCTGGCCCATGGCCGGTGTTTCCTCTCGTCGTGGCGGGTGCGGACTAGGGGCCGGAGTCTGCCACAAACGGGCCCCGTCCCCCGGTCCGCGACACGCCGCCTTAGAACGGGTGTTCGAGTCTAGCGCGGTCGCGCGATGTCGCATTCCGGTGTTCTGTTTCGACGTATGGGCATGCAGACAGTCACCTCCAAGGACGGCACCTCCATCGCGTACGAGCGGACCGGCCGGGGCCCCGCCCTCGTGCTGGTCGGCGGCGCCTTCATGACCCGCCAGTCCTTCGCCCCGCTGGCCGCGGCCTTGGCCCCGGCCTTCGACGTCGTCGCCTACGACCGCCGTGGCCGCGGCGACAGCACCGACACCCGGCCCTACGCCGTCGACCGCGAGCTCGAGGACCTCTCCGCCGTGCTCGACGCCGTCGGCGGCTCCTTCGTCTACGGCATGTCCTCCGGCGCCGCCCTCGTCCTCCACGCCGCCGCCTCCGACCTGCCCATCCAGCGGGTCTCCGGCATGGAGCCGCCCTACCGCGTCCCCGACGCCCCTCCCGTCGACGAGTCGTACGGCCCGATCCTCGACTCCCTGCTCGCCGAGGGCCGCAACGCGGACGCCGTCGCCCACTTCATGACCCGCGCCGTCGGCCAGCCCGCCGAGGTCGTCGACCAGATGAAGGCCACTCCCATGTGGGCCGGCCTCGTCGCCATCGCCCCCACCCTCGCCTACGACAACGCCGTCATGGGCGACGGCGCCGTGCCCGCCGCCCTCTCCCACATCACCGTCCCCGCCCTCATCCTCAGCAGCACCGGCTCCTCCCCTTGGCTCCAGGCCGCCTCCGCCGCTGCCGCCACCGCCCTCCCCCACGGCCAGCACATCGCCCGCGACGGCGGCTTCCACGACCTCCCCGTGGAGGTCATCGCCGCCGTCCTGACCGAGTTCTTCAAGGGCTGACCGGAATTCGTCGAATCGCACGCGCGGTTGAACGGCCCGTCCGCGCGGGATGACAGCTCACCCGGTTCCGGCGACGAGATCCCGGACCGCCGCCTTCACGTCGGTGAAGGCCAGGTCCGGGATCTCATCCCAGGCGAACCAGCGGTGCTCGGTGTTCTCCGCCGACAACGTGATCACGGCGTCGTCGGGGATACGGCAGGTGAAGGCCATGCCGACGGTGGCCATGCCGGTGTCGCCGTAGACGGAGGCGTAGCTGCCGACGGGGCGGAGATCGAGGACCGGGCAACCGATCTCCTCCCGGGCCTCGCGAACCAGGTTCTGCTCCGCGGTCTCGCCGGCGGTGAGGAAACCGCCGACCGTGTCCCACGCGCCGATGGCCGGCGGCTGGGCACGGCGGAGCAACAGGATCGACCGCCCGCGGCAGATGAGGCCGATGGTGGTGGGCAATGGGTTGTCGTATTTCCAGAAGCCGCAGTCACCGCACGAGGCGTGGCGTTCGGCGCCGGAGCCGACGAACGCCAGGGATGTCCCGCAGCGGGGGCAGAATCGCCAATCCATCACCGGCCCAGCAGACACCATCGGGCCGGACCCCGCCAAGCGCCCGTCGGACGACCGGCACTCGGCAGCATCCGAACCTCACTCGTCCGACACCGCTACACGCAGTACCAGGAATAGGGATTGCTGTAGTTCGTGAATCGGGCGGTGCCGGGATTGCCGTACTTCCAGGCGCAGGCGGCATTCATATCGACGCTCAGCCGCGTTCCGGTGTCCGAGCCGTACTGGCATCGCCAGCCGTAGACGTTGTTGACAACCACGATCGCATTGACGTGATCTCACCAAGATCGTCGCGTTGAAAATCGAACGAATGCATACGTGCGAGCTGCGTGGGCGGGTAGGTCGCTGACAGACCGAGCCCCGCGAAGATGGCCGGGGAGCCCCTGGTAAGACTGGATTTGCGAAGATCAAGTCCGAACCAGAAGGCTCCCCGTGATCACGTATCCTGCCACACTCGACGTGCCCCGCGAACTGGCCCAGCACCTCGGCCGACTCTTGCAAGCCGAACGCCGCCGACGCGGCACCCGCACCAACTCCAGGGCGCTGACCTGCTTCTGGCACGCGGTATTGGGCCTGCGCTGGTTCCGCCAGAACGCCGACATCACCACACTGGCCCGCGACCACGGCATCTCCCGCGCCACCGGCTACCGCTACCTCGACGAAGTGATCACGGTCCTCGCCGCGCAGGCCCCGGACCTGCACGACGCCCTCCAACAAGCCAAGGACGCGGGCGCGACTCACGTGATCCTGGACGGCAAGGTCTTCTCCTGCGACCGCTACGGCGAGAAAACCCTCAGCGTCAAAGGCGAGCCCATCGACCTGTGGTATTCGGGGAAAGCCCATGAGCACGGCGGCAACATCCAGGCGCTGTCGGCGCCGAACGGCTTCCCGCTGTGGGTCTCGGTTGTCGAGCCGGGCTCGGTCCACGACCTAACCGCGGCCCGGGAACATGTTCTGGGCGCGTTGTACTGGGCCGCCTCGCAACTGGGTCTGCCCACGTTGGCCGACGGCGGCTACGACGGCGCTGGGATCGGCGTGCACACCCCGGTCAAGCAGCCCGCCGGCGACCAGGTGCTCGACGCGGACAACTGCGCCTACAACGCGCTGCTACGGGGTCTGCGGTGCCTGGGCGAGCGTGGGTTCGCCGTGCTGACCGGGCGGTGGCGCGCCCTGCGGCACATCACCGCCAGTCCACGCAAGATCGGTGACATCGTCAAAGCCGCACTGGCGCTGACACATTTCGAACATGGCCGGCAGACCTGAAAGTCGCTGAGATCACCTCATTGAAGGCCGAGCTGTTGTAATAGCTTCGGCACCAGCCGGTGATGTCCACGCCGCCGCCGGCGTGCGCCACCCCCGTCACCGTCACCGTCACCGCGCCGCCGAGCAGCATCAACGCGCCGAGCAGAACCTGGGTCAGGATACGCTTCATATGAACCACTCCTTGGGAATCTCATGGAAAAACCAGAGTGGCGAATTCGGCGGCGTGACGGTAGGAGACCGAGAGGTATCTTCGTCGAGGGGCGGTGTACGACTCGGTCGTACGGAGGCTCTGATCAGCAACGCTGGGGCGGGTCAGCCGAACGGGCGAAGGCGTGCGGCGACGGCCGCCCGCTGGCGGGCCCCGAATTTCTTGAGGATGCGGGTGACGTGTGTCTTGACGGTGGCCTCGGAGATCTGCAGCCGCTCGGCGATTCGCTCGTTCGCCAGCCCGTCCGCCACGAGTTCGGCGATCTCACGTTCTCGCGGCGTCAGACTTTCGAGGATGCCCTGGAGGTCCACCGACGGCGTGAGGATCACCTCGGCGGCATCGGTCTGCGCCTGCCGACACAGCTCCCGAACCGAGACAAGGCGCCGGTTGAGCATGGACAGCTGCGGCGGCACGAGATGGATGGACTCCTCAAGGCCGACACGGATCTTCTCCAGCGTCTCGACGAAGCCGTCCACGATCTCCAGGACGGACAGCGGAGAATCCGGCTCGTCATCGCCGACAAGGTCCAGCGACGCGCGATTGGCGACGTCTTCCCGCTCCCGGGCGAGAACGGTGACGACAGATCGGGCCAGGAACTCGAAGGCGTGAACGGTCTCGCTGCCGTACACATCGGGCGCGTAGCTCTGTATCGAGGCCAAGCCGACGACCGGACCACCGTCGGCGGTCGGGTCGAGAAGCGGAACCGCCACCGTGTCACGGGACAGCCGCTCATCCGCTCCGAAGGAATGGCCCATGTGCAGCAGCCGGCCGTTGTCCATGCTGTACAGATACGGCCTCGCATGTCGTTTCATCCACGCCGAAAGACCGTCGGGTCCGTACATCTGGTGCCCTGGCGGCTCGTACTCCTCGCCGTCGAACACGTACGGCACGGCGAGTAGACGGCCTTCACCGTAGAAGGCGACATAGAAGCTGTCGACCGGCGCGATACCCGCCATCGTGACGCGCCACATGTTGTACAACTTGCGCCGCCGCCCGCGCATCATCCGGATCGTGCGGTCCGCATTGCGCAGCGTACCGGCAATTTCCGGCGAGAACCCGGGAGTTCGGCCTTCCGGCGGCTCGGACGCCACGGCCCTCACCCTCCCGTGCCCGCACCGGCGTCGCATGCGCCCGGCCGGGAAGGCGCACGACGCCCCTCGTCACCGCTGCGTGTCCCCATGTGTCAAGAGATCGCCGTCGGCACACGCCCGCTCAATCCTCCACCTGAGTGACAAGTGTTGTTGCTGGCCAAGCAAGTCCCACGATCGCGAGGCCAGCGCCGCAAGGTCCGATTCAACGGGCGGGGCGTTCGCTGATGCCGACGTGGTCGGCGGCCCATTCGTTGAAGGGGCGGAGCGCCCGCCAGGCCTTGCGGACGCGGTCGAAGGAGCCGCGCTCGTGGAGGACGTCGTCGGGGGGCCAGGTGATGGCGGCGTACAAGGACTTGTGGCGCAGGAGGTCGATGCGGGGGTGGTCGAGCTCGTAGCCGCGGGGCTTGGTCTTGAGCCGCTCGCCCTGGATGGTGAAGCCGGCCCGGGTGAGCTTGGCGATGATCTTTTCCAACGCGGAGCCGCGGCGGGGGTCGTCGACGGCGGTGCGGAAGCGGGCGAGCTGGTCGGCCTCGAGGTGGAAGCAGCCGCCGCCGACGCGGAGGCCCTCGGGCCCGACCTGGACGTAGTAGGCGCCGCCGCCACGGCCCTGCTCGATGACGCCGCCGCAGTGGGTCTTGTACGGGGTCTTCTCCTTGGAGAACCGCACATCCCGGTACGGGCGGAAGACCTTGGGCTCGCCGAGGCCGCCGAACTCGGGCTCCAACTCGGCCAGCAACGCCTCCATGGGGGCCCGCACGTCGTCGAGGTACTGGTGCTTGTGGGCATCCCAGTAGACCTTGGAGTTGTCGGCCTCTAGGCCGTCGTAGAAGTCGATGGCGTGCTCGCCGAATCCGAGGAACCTCACGACGGCAACGATAGGACCTAGCGCCGATCACGCGGCGAGGAGCTCGCCCGTCCGGGAATGAAGGCGGCCATCTGCATGATCGCCGGCTCGATGGTGTGCCGGTCGAGGACGACGAGTCCGAGCGACTGCAGGCGGTTCACGTCGCGGGTGACGGTCTTGTCGCTGCGGCCGGCGTACTGCTCGGCCAGCTCCGGGGTGAGCCGGCGGACAGTGCCCAGCGGCGTCGGACCGTCCGGCAGGGACAGCAGCAGGGTCCGCTGGCGAGCGGTGGCTTCGGTGTTCGGCAGCGTCTGGAAGCGCTGGTGCACGAAGTTGACCCAGGAGACGCGAAGTTGTTGGCGCTGCACGAGTTCGATCTGCTCACGCAGCAGGTCCACGAAACCCTGCGCGGCGTAGCAGATGAAGCCGGTGACGTCGCCATGGCTAGAGGCGTTGGCCAGCCGGCGGTAGTACTCGGACCGCGTGCGGTTGTAGTGATCGGACAACAGGTTCGCGGACAACCACGGCACCAGCCCGCTGTTGGTCAGGATCGCGCACTCCAGCAACCGCGCCGTGCGCCCGTTGCCGTCGCCGAAGGGATGGATCCAGGCCAGATAGAGATGGCTCAGCGTGGCGGCCAGAAACGCTCCGAAGAAGCGGACGCTCGCCGGGTGGCTATCGGTGCCGTCGGTGAGTTCGGCGATCCACGCCACCAGCCGGTCCATCAGGTACGGCACGTCCTGAGGCGGCGCACCGCGGTAGTTTCCGACGACAAGGTTGGCGGTGGTGAATTCGCCCGGCGCGACATGCTCGTCGGTGTCGAGCTCGGCCAGCACGTGGCGGTTCTGCTGCTTGATCCAGTCGACGGTGATGACCGTGCCGCCGTGCCGGCTGTCCACGTCGATCGCCCGCAGCGCGGCGACGACGTTCTCCACCTCCTGCTGGAGATAGCGCTGGGACGGTGGCAGCACGAGACCGCCGCTGATGATCTTGCCGACCTCCTCCTCGGACAGCGTGTTGCCCTCGATCGCGGTGGTGGCGAGCGCTCCCTTGGCCAGGTAGACGGCACCCAGCTCCTGAGCGACGGCCGGTGTGAGCGGAGCTCCGGTCAGGTGCTGGCACTTCGAGAACGCCTCACCGAGACGGGCCCAGAGCTGGGCATTCGCGTCGAATTCGATGCGGTAGGCGAAGGTCAACCACGGATGGCCGGCTACGTAGTCACGCTCGTCCACGCATCCATCCTAGATTTCACCCCCCTGGTTTGTCCAAGGCAGTGTCCACGGCTGTGTCCAGCATCTTGACCAGCGTCTTGGGGGCGATCGTGCGGTAGGCGTCGGTGACGAGCTCGGCGAGTTCGGACCAGTCCTGGGGCACGTCGAGGTAGACGCCGAGCCAGCCGCGGTGGCCGACGTAGGGCGGGCGGAAGAAGCGGGTGGGGTCGGAGGCGATGAGGGCGGCCTGCACGCCGACACCGGCGGCGCAGACGAAGGCGAGGCGGTCGTCATGGTGGTGGTCGGAGTACATGACGAAGGTCTTCCTGCCGCGCACGAACCAGGTGGGCTCGCCATGGCTGAGCCGCTCGGTGGTCTCGGGCAGGGCGAGACACAGGCGGCGCAGCCGCGGGAGGGGATCGGCCATGGGGCACAGCATGACGCAGACCGGGCGCCTCGGAGCAGAGGAGACACGGATGCGTATCGGCTTCACGATGCCGCAGAACGGCCCGGTGGCGAACCGGCCGGCGGAGCTGGTGCGGTTCGCGGCGGAGGCGGAGCGGCTGGGGGCGGACGCGCTGTGGGTGGGCGACCGGCTGCTGAGCCCGCTGGAACCGAAGGTGGGCTACGGCATGGCGGGCCCGGGCCCGTTCCCGCCGCAGTTCGCGACGGTGTTCGACCCGTTCACGGCGCTGACGCTGGCGGCGACGGCGACGAGCCGGGTGCGGCTGGGCACGAACGTGCTGAACGCGCCGTTCTACTCGCCGGTGCCGCTGGCCCGCACGCTGACGTCGATCGACCGCGCGAGCGGGGCCGGCTGGTGGCGGGCTTCGGGGTGGGCTGGTCGCCGGACGAGTACGAGGCGGCGGGTGTGCCGTTCGCGGAGCGGGGCCGACGGCTGGACGAGATCCTGGACGTGCTGGAGAAGGCCTGGACGGCGGACGTGGTCGAGCACGACAGTCCACTATGGAGGGTGCCGCCGAGCCGTATCGACCACAAGCCGGCCAAGCGGCCGCCGATCCAGCTGGGCGGCTTCGCCCCGGCGGCGCTGAAGCGCATCGGACGGCGCGCGGACGGATGGCTGACGGCGGGCGCCCTGCCGAACGGGCTGAAGGCAGAGAACCTGGAACCGCCGCTGGCGGCGATCCGCAGGGCGGCGGAGGAGGCGGCCGCGACCCGTCGGCGATCGAGGTGGTGCTGAGGGTCAACCCCCGGTGTGTCCACAAAGGAGATCGCCGAGGCAACGCTGGCGGTGCACGAGCGGATCGGCCTCGCGGAGGCGATGGTGGAATTGTCCTACCTGGCCCCGGAGACCGATCACGCGCTCGAACTGGTGGCGGAGCTGCTGACCCTGCTCAGGTGAGCCGGGCCAGCGCGGAGTCGAAGGCGTCGGGGCCGACGTTGGCCCCGCCGTTGAACGGGTCCTGCAGCTGGTAGATGGCGAACAGCAGCATGGTCATGGTCGCGGCCAGCACACCGACGATGATCACGTGGGCGATCAGCTTGGGCCCGCCGAACATGTAGGTGAACACCATCGCCAGCACGCTGCCGACGATCAGCGCGAACCAGGTGACGGCGTTGACCCCGCTGCCGTCGGCGGCGTCGAGGCGGTCCTGCCGGAACTGGTAGACCTGCCAGAGCTGGTTGGAGGCCTCGGTCTTGCGGTCCTTGAGCCAGTCGTCCTGATTGTCGGGCGCCTGGTCGATGGCCTGGTGGATCTGGTCGAGGTACTGCGGCCCGGGCCCGGTGACGGCGTCGCCGGCCTGCATCTGCGGCCACTCCTGGTCGCGCACGGCGGTGGCGTACTTGCGGGCCAGGTCGTGGATCTCGGTCCGGGTGGCCTCGGGCAGCGAGTCGGCGGCCCAGGTGACCGCGACCAGGCTGTTGGCCTCCTGCTGGGCGTTGTCCTGGGCCGAGTTCACGGTGTCGAACAGGGAGATCAGGACGAAGGCGACGAGCACCGCCACGAGGCCGCCGACAATGACGAAGACGTTGCCGGCCGACTCATTGTTGACAGACCTCCCATCACCGGAGGTGAGGCGGTGTATCAGCACCGTGAGCGCGCCGGCGACAATGGCCACGCCGACGACCCACACCAGCCCTTGCAGGTAGATGTCCATTCACTCTCCTATGTGCTGACAGCCGATTCAAGCACCGTCTACGGTGGGGACCGTATCCGCCAACTCGTTGAAACAGGAAATCGGTGTGGTGTGACCAGGATTCTCCGCATGACGGGCGTGCTATTACCCGTTCTAGCGATAGCGGCGCTGTTCACACCCCAATCGGACGCGGTAACGCCCACCGTGTGTGAGGCAATCCTGGTCCGTACGGGTGAGCACGGTATCGGCACCACCCTTTCGAGTGTCAGCCTGCCGGGTGGCGCCGAACGGGTGCTGCACAGTGCGCCGATCGAGTTGAACGCGGTGGGTTACGTCTCGTCACAGGATCTGGTGTACGGCATCGGGGACCACGGCCACCTCTATCGCATAGACCGATCGGGTGGAATCAGGGACCTCGGCTATCCGGCCGGGGTGCCGCGGGGCGGCCTCGCCCTGGCCACCGCGGGCGCGGCGCTGGGCGGCACGCTGGTGGTCCGCCTGGACGACCGGCTGCTCACAATCGACGTCGCGCCGTCGAGCCGGACATACCTGAGCGTGACGCGGGTGGTGCGGATGCGGCCGGGCGCGGACGGCCTGGACGACTTCGCCGTCGACCCGGTGGACGGGCTGTTCTACGGCGTCAACGCCACGCACGGCCGGCCGACCGTGGTCAGCGTCGACCCGAGCAGCGGCACCGTGCGCGTGGTGGCCACGCCCGACGGCCTGCCGGCGCACGGCTCCAGCTACGGGGCCGCCGTCATCGACTCGTCCCGCACGCTCTACGTGCTGGACAACGACGACGGGCACCGCAGCCGGCTGTTCGCGATCCCCCGCGGCGGCCCGGCCCGCGAGGTGTCGTCCGGGCCGGCGGTCGGCACGTCGGACGCCGCCGGCTGCCTCGGCATGCCCACTCCGCCACCGCCGCCTCCCCCGCCGCCACCGCCTCCCCTCAAGACGACCACACCCCCTCCGCCCACGACGACGCCCACGACAACCACCCCGCCACCGCCTCCGCCACCGCCGTCACCCGCCCCGACCTCGGCAGTGGTGGTCCCGCCGCCATCGCCGCAACGGCCGGTAGTCGTGCCGACGAAGGCCAAGCCGTGGACGGCGGCACAGGTCAGGCCGGCGGCCTCCGCGAATCATGAGGAACGCACGAAACAGCGCCGTTGGGCCCTGACGGCGGTCATCCTTCTGGTCGGCGGCGGGGCCGCCACCCATGCCGCCGCACGGGCCAGGCACCGCTAGACCGACCGCCGGCAGGACAATTCCGGTGAATTGTCGGCCGACAACGAAATGGGCGGGACCGGATTCCGGTCCCGCCCATTCACGTCATAAACCGAGCATAACCGGTGGTCAGACCACTGCCAGCGGCAGCAGATTGGGTTGCACCGGGGACGGCAGTTCCGAGGAACCGGTCAAAAAGCTGTCCACGGCATTGGCCACGGAACGGCCCTCAGCAATGGCCCACACCACCAGAGAGGCCCCACGGTGGGCGTCGCCGCAGGCGAAAACGCCGGGGGTGGAGGTCTGCCAGGCGGAGTCGACCGACAGGGTGCCGCGACCGGACAGGGGGATGCCCAGGCCGTCCAGCAGCGGCATGTGCTCGACGCCCTCGAAGCCGATGGCCAGCAGGACCATGTCGGCCGGGATGACCTCGACCTCGTCGGAGACGGGCTCGACGACGCGGCGGCCGTCGGCGTCGCGGCCGACGCGGACCTGGCGCAGCTCGATGGAGCGGACGTGGCCGTCCTCGTCGCCGACGAAGCGTTGCACGGCAACGGAGAACTTGCGCGAACCGCCCTCGTCGTGGGCCGGGTAGTTGCGGATGAGCAGCGGCCAGGTCGGCCACGGGGACACCGCGAAGTCCTGAGTGGACGGTGGCTCCGGATACTGGTCCAGCTGCACGACGGAAGCAGCGCCCTGACGGTGCGCGGTGCCGAGGCAGTCGGCGGCGGTGTCGCCACCGCCGATGATCACGACGTGCTTGCCGGCGGCGTCGACCGACGTGGGCCCGTCGCCCTCGCACGCGCGGTTGGCCGGCACGAGGTGCTCCATGGCCATGTGCACGCCGCTCAACGAACGGCCCGGGATCTCCGGCGCGTCCCGCCCGCGCAGGGTGCCGACGGCCAGAACCACGGCGTCGTAGGAAGAACGCAGCTGCTCGACGGTCAGGTCGACGCCGACCTCGCAGCTGGTGACGAACCGGGTGCCCTCGGCCCGCAGCTGCGCGAGCCGCCGGTCCAGCACCTTCTTCTCCATCTTGAACTCGGGAATGCCGTACCGCAGCAGCCCGCCGAGCCGGTCGTCCCGCTCGTACACGGTGACGTCGTGCCCGGCCCGGGTCAGCTGCTGGGCGGGGGCCAGCTCGGCGGGGCCGGAGCCGACGACGGCGACCCGCTTGCCGGAGGAGACGGCGGCCTGCCGCGGCGGCACCAGGCCGCTCTCCCACGACACGTCGGCGATGGTCTGCTCGACCCGCTTGATCGCGACGGCGCCGCCGGCGGCGGGGGTCGCGTTCAGCACGCAGGCGGCCTCGCACGGGGCGGGGCACAGCCGGCCGGTGAACTCGGGGAAGTTGTTGGTGGCGTGCAGGCGATCCCCGGCCTGCGACCAGTCCCCGCGCCGCACCAGGTCGTTCCACTCGGGGATCAGGTTGCCCAGCGGGCAGCCCGCGGTCCCGGAGTGGCAGAACGGGATGCCGCAGTCCATGCAGCGCCCGGCCTGGGTCCGCACCTGCTGGTCCCGCTCGGCGGCGGGCTGGCGGGCGTAGACCTCGTCCCAGTCGTTGATCCGCTCGCCGGCGGGACGCTTGGGCGCGTCGCCGCGGGTGAACTTGAGAAAGCCGTTGGGGTCAGCCACGGGACGCCTCCATGATCGCCTCGTCGACGTCGCGGCCCTGGGCGCGGGCCAGTCGCATCGCCTCCAGCACACGCTGATAGTCGCGCGGCATCACCTTGGTGAAGCCGGCCGAACGCCGCGGCCAGTCGCCGAGCAGCGAGGCCGCCACGGCGGAGCCGGTGAGCTTGTGGTGCCGCTCGACGGTCTCCCGCAGCCAGCCCAGGTCGTCGCCGCTGGGCCGTTGCAGGTCGACCATGTCGCCGTTGACCAGCATCGGGTCCAGTTCGAGCACGTACGCGATGCCGCCGGACATGCCGGCCGCGAGGTTGCGGCCGGTGGGCCCGAGCACCACGGCGCGGCCGCCGGTCATGTACTCGAAGGCGTGGTCGCCGACGCCCTCGGCCACCGCGACCATGCCGGAGTTGCGCACGCAGAACCGCTCGCCGACCCGGCCGCGCAGGAAGATCTCGCCGCCGGTCGCGCCGTAGCCGATCACGTTGCCGGCGATCACCTGCTGCTCGGCGGCGAACGGCGCGTCCTCGTGCGGGCGCACGATGATCCGCCCGCCGGACAGGCCCTTGCCGACGTAGTCGTTGGCGTCGCCGACCATCTCCATGGTCACGCCGCGCGGCAGGAACGCGCCGAGCGACTGGCCGGCCGAGCCGGTCAGCGCGACGTGGATGGTGTCCTCCGGCAGGCCGTCGCCGCCGTAGCGCCGCGTCACCTCTGAGCCGAGCAGGGTGCCGACGGTGCGGTTCACGTTGCGCACCGGCAGTTCCAGCCGCACCGGGTGGGCGTCCTCCAGGGCCGCCTCGGCCAGCTGGATCAGCGTCCGGTCCAGGGCATGCTCAAGGCCGTGGTCCTGGCCGCGCAGCCGCCGCCGGGCCGAGCCGTAGCGGGTCGCGGTCGGCACCTCGAAGACCGGGGACAGGTCGAGCCCCTTGGCCTTCCAGTGCTCCACGGCCTCGTCGGTGTCGAGCAGCTCCGCGTGCCCGATGGCCTCGTCCAGCGTGAGGAATCCGAGCTCCGCCAGGAGTTCCCGCACTTCCTCGGCCACGAAACGGAAGTACTGCTCGACGAACTCCGGCTTGCCGGTGTACCGCTCGCGCAGCACGGGGTTCTGCGTCGCGACGCCGACCGGGCAGGTGTCCAGGTGGCACACGCGCATCATCACGCAGCCGGCCACCACCAGCGGGGCCGTGGCGAAGCCGTACTCCTCGGCGCCCAGCAGCGCGGCGACGATGACGTCGCGGCCGGTCTTCATGGCTCCGTCGACCTGCACGGTGATCCGGTCGCGCAAACCGTTGAGCATCAACGTCTGCTGGGTCTCGGCCAGGCCGATCTCCCACGGCGTTCCCGCGTGCTTCAACGAGTTCAGCGGGGAGGCGCCGGTGCCGCCGTCGTGCCCGGAGATCAGCACCACATCGGCGTGGGCCTTGGCCACACCGGTGGCGACCGTGCCGACGCCGAGCTCGGAGACCAGCTTCACGTGGATGCGGGCCTGCTCGTTGGCGTTCTTGAGGTCGTGGATCAGCTGGGCCAGGTCCTCGATGGAGTAGATGTCGTGGTGCGGCGGCGGGGAGATGAGCCCCACGCCCGGCGTGGAGTGCCGGGTGCGCGCGATCCACGGGTACACCTTGTGCGCGGGCAGCTGCCCGCCCTCGCCGGGCTTCGCGCCCTGCGCCATCTTGATCTGGATGTCGTCGGCGTGCACGAGGTACTCGCTGGTGACGCCGAACCGCCCACTGGCGACCTGTTTGATGGCCGAACGCCGCTCGGGGTCGTAGAGGCGCTCGGGGTCCTCGCCGCCCTCGCCGGTGTTGGACCGGCCGCCGATGCGGTTCATGGCCACGGCCAGCGTCTCGTGCGCCTCGGCCGAGATCGAGCCGTACGACATGGCGCCGGTGTTGAAGCGCTTGAGGATCGACTCGACCGGCTCCACCTCGGCCAGCGGCACCGGGGTGCGGTCGGAGGCGAACTTGAACAGGCCGCGCAGGCCGCCGCCCTCGCGGACCAGCCGCTCCACCTCGTCGGTGTAAGCCTTGTACACCTCGGTCCGACGGGTCTTCGTCGCGTGCTGCAACAGGAAGACGGTCTCCGGCGTGAACAGGTGCAGCTCACCCTCGCGGCGGTAGGCGTACTCGCCGCCGACCTCGAGGCGCCGGTGCGACCGGTCGGCCGGGTTGTCCGGGTAGGCGCGGCGGTGCCGGACGGCGACCTCGGCGGCCAGCTCGTCCAGGCTGACGCCGCCGAGCTTGGAGTGCGTGCCGGTGAAGTACTCGTCCAGCAACGGTTCCGCGATGCCGACGGCCTCGAAGACCTGGGCCGCGGTGTAGGCGCCGACGGTGGAGATGCCCATCTTGGACATGATCTTCAGCACGCCCTTGACCAGCGCGGTCATGTAGCGCCGGATGGCCACCCTCGGGTCGAGGTCGGCGATGGCGTGCTGGCTGATCAGGTCCTCGATGGTCTCGAAGGCCAGGTACGGGTTGACCGCGGCGGCGCCGTAACCCAGCAGCAGCGCCACATGGTGCACCTCGCGGCAGTCGCCGGTCTCGACGACCAGCGCCACGCGCAGGCGCTCCTTGGTGCGCACGAGGTGGTGGTGCACCGAGGAAACCAGCAGCAGCGAAGGGATCGGGGCCATGCGGTGGTCGGAGTCCCGGTCCGACAGCACCAAGGTCCTCGCGCCGGCGGCGATCGCCTCGGACGCCTGGCGGCGCACCCGCTCGATCGCGTGGGCCAGCGCGGCGCCGCCACCGTCCACTTCGTACAGTCCGGACAGGACGGTGCAGGCGAAGCCGGGCAGGTTGCCGTCGTCGTTGACGTGGATGAGCTTGGCCAGCTCGTCGTTGTCGATGACCGGGTACGGCAGCCCGATGTGCCGACACGAGGCCGGGCCCGGGTCGAGCAGGTTCTGCTCCGGGCCCATCACGCGGGACACCGAGGTGACGATCTCCTCGCGGATGGCGTCCAGCGGCGGGTTGGTCACCTGCGCGAAGTTCTGCACGAAGTAGTCGTAGAGCAGCCGGGATCGCTTGGACAGCGCGGCGATCGGGGTGTCCGAGCCCATGGAGCCGATCGGCTCGGCGCCGTTCTCGGCCATCGGGCCGAGCAGGATGCGCAGCTCTTCCTCGGTGTAGCCGAAGGTGAGCTGCCGGCGCACCACCGATTCGTGGCTCTGCACAACGTGTTCGCGATTGGGCAGGTCGGCCAGCTCCAGCAGGCCGGCGTGCAGCCACTCGTCGTACGGCTGCCTCTCGGCCAGCCCGGCCTTGACCTCGTCGTCGTCCACGATGCGGCCGGCCTCGGTGTCCACGAGGAACATACGGCCCGGCTGGAGGCGGCCCTTGGCCACCACGCGGTGCGGCGGCAGGTCCAGCACGCCGGTCTCGCTGGCCAGCACCACCCGGTCGTCGTCGGTGCGCCACCAGCGGGCCGGGCGCAGGCCGTTGCGGTCCAGCACCGCGCCGACGAGCGTGCCGTCGGTGAAGGTCACGCAGGCCGGGCCGTCCCACGGCTCCATCAGGCTGGCGTGGAACTGGTAGAAGGCGCGGCGCTTGGGATCCATGGTGGCGTGGTTCTCCCACGCCTCCGGGATCATCATCAGCACCGCGTGCGGCAGCGACCGGCCGCCGAGGTGCAGCAGCTCCAGCACCTCGTCCAGGGAGGCGGAGTCGGAGCCCTCGCCGTCGACGATCGGGTACAGCCGGGCCAGGTCGCCGGGGATGAGGTCGCTGGCCAGCAGCGACTCCCGGGCGCGCATCCGGTTCCGGTTGCCGCGAATGGTGTTGATCTCGCCGTTGTGGGCCACGTAGCGGAACGGGTGGGCCAGCGGCCAGGACGGGAAGGTGTTGGTGGAGAACCGGCTGTGCACCAGGGCGATGGCGCTGGTCAGCCGCTCGTCGACCAGGTCGGGGAAGAACGCCGGCAGCTGGCCGGTGGTCAGCATTCCCTTGTACACCAGGGTGCGCGCCGACAGCGACGGGAAGTAGGCGCCGACGCCGGCGACCACGCTGTCCCGCTCGGTCCGCTTGCGCAGGCAGAAGGTGAGCCGGTCGAGGTCCACATCGGACGGACGGTTGCCGTCGGCGTCCGCGACGCCGGCCACCACCAGCATGGCGAAGTGCGGCATCACCGAACGCGCGGTCGGGCCCACGTCGGCGGCGTCCGGGTTGACGGGAACATCGCGCCAGCCCAGCACATCCAGGCTTTCCTCGGCGGCGATCCGCTCGATCAGCTCGACGGCCCTGGCCCGCTGTTCGGCGTCGGCCGGCAGGAACGCGATCCCGGCGGCGTAGTCGCCGGCCCTGGGCAACGCGAACCCGCACACGTCCCGCAGCAGGGCGTCCGGCACCTGGAGCAGAATGCCCGCTCCGTCGCCACTGGTCGGCTCGGCACCCGCGGCCCCGCGGTGCTCGAGATTGGCCAGCGCGGTCAGGGCATCGACCACGATGCCGTGCGACCGCCGCCCTTTGATGTCGGCCACCATGGCCACACCGCAGGCATCCCGTTCCGCGCTCGGGTCGTACAGGCCCTGACGGCCGGGAAGGGCGGAGAAGATCGTCACGGTTCGAGACCTCCCTCGTCGTCCTTTGCTTGCGCATCTCGGGACGACGATGGCCCGTGGTTGACAAAACCTTAACAGTCACGAAACGCCGAGGCACCATCAAACGGGTGATCTCGAACCACGGTCCGTAACGATCTGGGCTACCCGGACGACATTGCCTCGGACCTCAACCAGAAAGCGTGGTCCGGGAAGCATAGCCGACACATGGCCGTCATGCCCGCCGTGCGAACCGCCCCGTTCCATGGTGATTCCGATCACAGTCCGTTGTCGCTTGATAGCGTCCGGTTGTGAACCGCACAATGCCCGTCCTCGTTGTCGCGGCCGCGCTCGCCCTGACCGGCTGCGCGACCCACAGCGACCCTCCGGCCAGCACAAACGCGCCGAGCACCGCCTTCCCCGTCACCGTCACCCCGACCGGGGGCAAGGCGGTGACCATCGCCGCCCGGCCGGCCCACATCGTGTCGCTGAGCCCGGCCAGCACCGAGGACCTGTTCGCCATCGGCGCCGGTCAGCAGGTCGCGGCGGTGGACAAGCTCTCGGACTACCCGGCCTCGGCCCCGCGCGGCGACATCGACGCGTACAAGCCGAATGTCGAGGCCATCGCGGCCAAGAAGCCGGACCTGGTGATCGTCTACTCCGACACCAACAACGTCGTTTCCGGGCTGGAGCAGCTCAAGGTACCGGTGCTGCTGCTCAAGGCGGCGGACTCGCTCGACGACGCCTACGGGCAGATCTCGCTGCTGGGCAAGGCCACCGGGCACACCGCCGAGGCCGACAAGCTGGTCGCCGGGATGAAGTCGCAGATCGCGGACGTGGTGGCCAGGACGCCGAAGAAGCCGCTGAGCTACTTCCACGAGCTGTCCGCGGACGGCTACACGGTGACCTCGAAGACCTTCGACGGCCAGGTGTACGGCCTGTTCGGCCTGCGCAACGTGGCCGACACCGCGGGCGGGGCCGGCGACTATCCGCAGCTGTCGGCGGAGAAGGTCGTCGCCGCCGACCCGGATCTGATCTTCCTGGCCGACACCACGTGCTGCCAGCAGAGCGCGGCGACCGTGGCCGCGCGGCCGGGCTGGTCGACGCTGAAAGCCGTGCGCAACGGGAACGTCGTCGCGCTGGACGACAGCGTCGCCTCCCGCTGGGGACCGCGCGTGGTCGACCTGGTCAAGGCGGTCGCGGTCGCCGTGCAGAAGGTCTCCTGACCGACATGGCCAAGCCGACCCGGCTGGCCTGGTGGCACCTGGTCGTCACCGCGCTCCTGCTGGTCGCGGTGACGATCGGCGCCGTGCTGCTGGGCGCGATCGACCTCGGCTGGCAGCGGGTGCTGGCCGAGGTCTGGGCCCAGCTGACCGGGCGGGGCTTCCCCGCTGAGCGAGCAGGAATCGGCCATCCTGTGGCAACTGCGGCTGCCGCGGGTGGTGCTGGCCGGCCTGGTCGGGGCGGCGCTGGCCTGTTCCGGGGCGACGTTCCAGGGGGTGTTCCGCAACCCGCTGGCCGACCCCTACCTGCTCGGCGCCGCCGCCGGCGCCGGCATGGTCGTGACGATCGTCGTCGTGCTCGTTCCCGGGGCGGGCGTGGCGTTCCTGCCGGCGGCGGCGTTCGTCGGAGCGCTCGGCGGCGTGGCCCTGACCTGGGGACTCGGCCGCTCCGCGGGCGCCGGCACGGCCACGCTGCTGCTGGCCGGGGTTGCCGTCGCGTCATTCCTGACGGCCGTGCAGACGTTCGTGCAGCAGCTCAACACCCTGACGTTGCAACAGGTCTACGGCTGGATCCTGGGTGGACTGTCCACCAGCGGATGGGGCCAGGTGCTGTCCGCGCTGCCCTATCTGGCGGTTGCCCTGGTCGTGCTGTGCACCTGTTCGGGTCTGCTGGACGTGTTGACGCTGGGCGACGAGGAGGCCACGTCACTGGGGGTGCGCCCCGGGATGGTGCGCCTGGTGGTGCTCGCCGCGGCGTCGTTGGCCACGGCGGCGGCGGTATCGGTGAGCGGATTGATCGGCTTCGTGGGAATCGTTGTGCCGCACGTGATTCGGTTGCTGTTCGGGGCCAGCTACCGCGTTGTGGTTCCTTTGTCGTTGGCCGGCGGGGCCATTTTCCTCATCCTCGCCGACATCGTCGCCCGCACCGCGCTGGCCCCGGCGGAATTGCCGGTCGGCGTCGTGACCGCGTTTACCGGCGCGCCGTTCTTCGTTCTGGTTCTCCGGAGGCGACAGTCGTGACCGCGCTGAGGCTGGCCGCCGTGACCGCCGGCTATCGGGGTCGCCCGGTCGTGCGGGACGTGAGCGTGGACGTGCCGGCCGGCAGCTGGCTGGCGATCATCGGGCCGAACGGGGCCGGCAAGTCGACGCTGCTCAAGGCGGCGGCCGGCCTGGTCCCCTCCACCGGTGACGTGTTCGTCGGCGGTCGATCCGTTGCGGCGCTGGGACATCGCGAGCGGGCGCGGTTGATCGGCTACGCCCCGCAGACGCCTTCGCTGCCCGAGGGCCTGACCGTCACCGATTACGTGCTGCTGGGCCGGACCCCGCACCTCGGGCCGCTGGGTCGCGAGGGCCGGGCCGATCTGGAGCTGGTTTCCGGTGCGCTGCAACGACTGGACCTCGAAGCGCTGGCCGACCGTCCACTCAGGACGCTGTCCGGCGGCGAGCGGCAGCGGGCCGTGCTGGCCCGGGTACTGGCGCAGCAGGCCGGCGTGCTCCTGCTGGACGAGCCGACGACCGGGTTGGACATCGGTCACGCCCAGTCCCTGCTGGAGCTCGTCGACCAGCTGCGGAAGGCCGACGGCGCCACCGTGGTCAGCACCCTGCACGACCTCACCCTCGCCGCCCAGTACCCGGACCGGGTGCTGCTGCTCGACGGCGGCGAGGTGGCGGCGGTCGGCACACCGGCCGAGGTGCTGACCGCCGACCGCCTCTCCCGTCACTACGCGGCGTCCGTGACCGTGCTGACCGCTCCGGACGGCAGCCTGGTGGTCTCACCGGCCCGGCGGTGAGTCAGCACCTCCCGTAGCCGGTCGCGGTCCAGCGCGCCCTGCCAGCGGGCGATCACCAGGGTGGCGACGCCGTTGCTGATCACGTTGATGGTGGACCGGGCCTCGGACATGAACCGGTCGACGCCGACCAGAAGGGCAATGCCCACAACGGGAATCGCCGGGTTGTTGAAGGCCTGCAACGACGCCGTGAGGGTGATCAGGCCGGCCCCGGTGACGCCGGCCGCGCCCTTGCTGGAGATCAGCATGAACGCCACCATGCCGATCTGCGTCGGCACGCTCACCGCGTGCCCGGTGGCCTGGGCGATGAACAGCGCGCCCAGCGTGAGGTAGACGCATATTCCGTCGAGGTTGAACGAGTAGCCGGCCGGCACCACCATGCCGACCACCGAGCGGCTCACGCCGGCGTTCTCCAGCTTGGTCATCAGCCGCGGCAGGACCGTCTCGCTGGAGGAGGTGCCGACCACGATCAGGATCTCGTCGGACAGGTACCGGATCATCCGGAAGATGTTGAAGCCGGCGAACTTGGCCACCGCGCCCAGGATCACCACCACGAAGACGATGCACGTGACCCAGAACGTGACGACCAACAGCGCGAGGTTGCCGAGCACCCGGCCGCCGAAAGCCCCGACGGTGTAGGCGATGCCGCCGAACGCGCCGATCGGGGCCACGTACATGATGACCTTGATCAGCTGGAACATGAGCTGTGCCAACGTCTCCAGCGCTCGCACGACCGGAGCCGCCCGCTGGCCGAGGCCGCTCAGGGCGGTCGCCACCAGCACGGCGATCACCAGCACCTGGATCGGTTGGCCGCCGGTGAAAGCGCCGACGAACGACGATGGCACCAAACCGAGGATGAAGTCGGAGATGCTGGTGCTGGTGGCTTCGGCCGACTTGATGGTCGTCGCGGCCAGATTGGGATCGGCGGCGATGTCGAGGCCGTCGCCCGGCCGCAGCACGTTGCCGACGATCAGGCCCAGCAGCAGCGCGACGGCGGTCATGGCCATGAAGTAGCCGATCGCCCGCGCCGCCAGGCCGCCGGCCTTGGCCAGGCTGCCCAGCCCGGCGATGCCGACGACGACGGTCAGGAAGATGGTCGGCGCGGTGACGACCTTGACCAGGTCGAGGAAGAGGTCCGCGAGCCATTTCGAGCCGGCGGCCTGCTTCGGGAACGCCAACCCGAACACGGCCCCCAGCGCGATGGCCGTCAACACCCAGACGTAGAGCCTTCGCATGAGCCGAGAATGGCCCCGGGCGGGGACAGGGGGCCCGTCCGGAGACCACCCGACGCTTCGGAAGTACCCGTACGAGTTACATTTCAGATGCCTGTATTGACAGTATCTGGAGCTCTAATTGCACTAGGTAGAACAAACTGTTACGCAGCTCAAGCAGTGCTCCTGCTGTGAGCATACTGTTATTGATAAGCTTGTCAGTTCTCGTCGAACTTCGTTTGTTAAGTGCAGATCCGTTCAGGATCAAATTTCGGGGACAGGTGCATATGCTATATCATCTGAAAGGGGATAGGGTGCTGACCAACACCTGAGGCGATCTTATCGGCATAGTCAAGCATTTGTCAAACACATCTCTCGTCGGAAGAGTACGATGCAGCCGGCGTATGGCGTTATTGACCATAAGGGGATTTGACCCAATCGGAGCAACCCGACGTTACAACTGCATGTACCCGTACGAACCGGATACCGAGTGAAGGGGAAGGGTCGGCGGGCCTTGTAGGAGGCGGCCCGCCGACCCGGGTCTGGAAGGCGTGGGTCGCGGCATCGGGACACCACGACCCACGCCGCCGCTCCGGTCCTGCCTGTGACCTTCGCGGCATCGCCCCGCCGCGGCCGAAGTCGGGGGTTCGGCCGCGACGGCGCGTGTCCTACGGGGTGCCGGCCAGCGCCTCGGCCTCGCGCTCGACGTCGACGGTGGTCGGGTTGTCCAGGACCTCCCTGAGGCGGTCCCGGTCCAGCTCGCCCTGCCAGCGGGCGATCACCAGGCTGCCGACGCCGCTGCCGATCACGTTGGTCAGCGCCCGGGCCTCGGACATGAACCGGTCGATGCCGACGATGAGCGCGATGCCCACGACGGGGATGACCGTGCCGAACGCGCTGAGCGAGGCGGCCAGGGTGACCAGGCCGGCGCCGGTCACGCCGGCGGCGCCCTTGCTGGAGATCAGCATGAACAGCAGCAGCCCGATCTGGGTGCCGATGCCGATGTCGTGGCCGGTGGCCTGGGCGATGAACAGCGCGCCCATGGTCAGGTAGATGCAGGTGCCGTCCAGGTTGAACGAGTAGCCGGTGGGCACGGTCAGACCGACCACCGAGCGGCTCGCACCGGCCGCCTCCAGCTTGGTCATCAGCCGCGGCAGCACCGTCTCGCTGGACGAGGTGCCCAGCACGATCAGCAGCTCGTCCTTGATGTAGCGGATGAACTTGAAGATGTTGAAGCCGACCCAGCGGGCGATCAGGCCCAGCACCACCACGATGAACAGCACGCAGGTCACGTAGAAGGCGACCATCAGGAAGGCCAGGCTGCCCAGGATCTTGCTGCCGAACGCGCCGACCGTGTAGGCGATGCCGCCGAAGGCGCCGATCGGGGCGACCCACATGACCGCCTTGATCACGCCGAACATGAGGGCCTGCAACGACTCCAGCGCCCGCAGGATCGGCTTGCCGCGCTCGCCGAGGCCGGACAGACCGATCGCCACGAACACCGCGACCACCAGCACCTGGATCAGCTGGGTCTGGGTGAACGCCCCGACCAGCGAGCTCGGGACCAGGCTGAGCACGAACTCGGTGACGCCCTCGCTGGCCGCGCCGGCCTGCTTGAGGGTGCTGTCGGCCACCTTCGGGTCGATGTGCAGGTTCAGGCCGTGGCCCGGCTGCAGCACGTTCACCACGACCAGGCCGATGACCAGCGCCACCAGCGTCATGACGATGAAGTAGGCGATCGCCCGCAGCGCCAGGCCGCCGGCCTTGGCCAGGTTGCCCAGGCTGGAGATGCCCACCACGACGGTGAGGAAGATGATCGGCGCGGTGACCATCCTGATCAGGTTCACGAACAGGTCGGCCAGCCATTTCGAGCCGGCCGCCTGGTGGGGGAAGGCCAAGCCGAAGATGATGCCCAGCACGATGGCGGCGATCACCCAGAAATACAGCTGGCGGTACCACGGTCTACGGGCGGTGGTCACCGTCGACATTGCCCTACTCCTTCACCCGTCAGTGGGAATTGCAGTGATCCTTGGCACACAGATACCGCGCGACAAGGTCGGCCGGCGAAACTTTGGGTTCACCTGACGTTGACGGCTACCCTTCCAGCCATGCTCGACCGGCGAGCGCTGCTGCGCGGACTGGCCGCCCTGGGTCTCGGCGCCGCGGCGGCCGGCTGCTCCGGGCCGCGCACCCCCGAGCTGGAAAAACTGGTCATGCTGACCGGACCTCCGGGCGCGGTGTTCCGGGAGCTCGGGGCGTCGCTGGTGTCGGCGCTGCGGCCGCACCTGCCCACCACGACCATCACCGCCCGGGAGACCGGGTCCTCCGTGGACAACCTCCAGTTGCTGCGCGAGGGCGCCGGCCAGCTCGGGCTGGCGTCCATCGACGCCGTGGAGAGCTCCGGCGAGGCCCCGGCCGGACTGAGCGCCATCGGCCGCGTCTACGACAGCTTCCTGCACCTGGTGGTGCTGGACGACTCGCCGATCAAGTCCTTCGCCGACATCGACGGCCGCACCGTGTCGCTGGGCGCGCCCGGCTCCAGCACCGGCTTCACCTCCGACCGGCTGCTGTCGCTGACCGGCGTCAAGCCGATCGCCCGTCAGATGAGCCAGGCCGCCGGGGCCGACGCCCTGGCCGACCGGTCCCTGGACGCCATGCTCACCCTGACCGGAATTCCGACGCCGGCCATCACCGATCTCGCCGGCAAGCGCGCCATTCGGTTGGTGTCGCTGAAGTCCGAGGCCGCCCTCCTGGCCGACCACTACGCCGGGCCCTACGTGGCGGCGACCATTCCCACCACCACGTACGCCCATGTGCCGCCGTGCGAGACCGTGGCCGTGCCCAATCTCCTGCTCACCCGCGACGACCTCGGCGACGACGTGGTCCGCATCGTGACGGAGACCGTGTTCACCGAGGTCTCCGCGATCACCAAGGGCCATCCCGAGGCCAGTCACATCAACGTGCGGACCGGGATCGCCACCGGCATCGTGCCGCTGCACCCCGGCGCCGCCGGCTGGTTCCGGGACGTGAAGCGCTGAATGCTGTTGCTGCTCAACGGCCCGCCCGGGGTCGGAAAGTCCACAGTGGCCGCTCGCTACGTCGACGAGCACCCGCTGGCCCTGAACCTGGACATCGACCTGCTGCGGGCCCAGCTCGGCCGCTGGCAGGACGATCCGACCAGCGCCGGTCGGCTGGCCCGGGAGCTGGCGGTGGCGGCCGCCCGCACGCATCTGCGGTCCGGGCATGACGTCGTGGTGCCGCAGTTCCTGGCCCGGGTCGAGTTCATCGACCGGCTGGCGGCACTGGCCGACGAGGTCGGCGTCGACTTCGTCGAGGTGATTCTGTTGGACAGCAAGGAGAATACCCGGCGGCGGTTCCAAGAGCGGGACGATACCAGCAAGGCCGTCGACCCGCTGGAACTGTCCACAATGCACGACCGGCTGCTGGCGCTGGTCCCGACCCGGCCGCATGCCCTAACCGTCCACACCGGAACCGTCGCGGAGACCTACGCCCGGTTGTTGGCCGTCCTCTAGGTTTCCAGCAGCCGCCGGATGTCCTCCGCCGCCGGGGATTCCAGCTCGGCGTACAGGGCCAGCGCCCGTTCCAGGTGCTCGCGGGACTTCAGGCCTCGGCCGAGACCGGCGTGGGCTCGGGCCTGCTGGTCCGGGGCGCTGATCTCCGTCGCCACGATCAGGGCTTCGGCGTGGTGCGTGACGTCGTCCAGGGTTTCGCCGAGGCCGTTGAGGGCGTAGGCCTCGCCGTCCCGGTCCTCGATCTCGCGGAAGATCGTCAGCGCTCGGCGGAAGTGCTCGGCGGCCTGCGCCGGCTCGCCCAGCGAGGCGTGCAGGGCGCCGGTGCCTTCGACCGCCCACGCCTCGCCGTCGCGATCGCCCAGTTCACGGAAGATCGCCAGCGACTGCTCGAAATGGCGTCCGGCGTCAGCTCCGTGCCCCGCCCTCACCTCCACCGAGGCGAGGCCGGTCAACGCCCAGGCTTCGTCGTCACGGTCGCCGAACTCCCGAGACAGAGCCAGGGCGTGCCGCAGGTGCTCGACCGCGGACTCGTGCTGGCCGAGCCGCTCCTCCACGGCGCCGAGGTTGTTCAGCACCCGGGCCTCGCCCACCTTGTCGCCGACCTGCCGGAACAGCGTCGCCGCCCGCTCGTAGTGGTCGGCGGCCGCTTTGTAGCGGCACAGCCGGGTGTCGGCCACGCCGAGATTGGTCAGGGCCCGCGCCTGGCCGGCCACGTCGCCGGTCTGCCGCAGCAGGGGCAGGACCTGGTCGAGCAGGTCGACCGCCTGCTCCAGATTGCTCAGCTGGAGGTGGGCCGCCGCGAGCTCCATCGTGGCCTGCGCCCGCGCGGCCGGATCGTCGCTGTTCCGCGCGGTTCGGTATGCGTGGCCGTGCACGATCAGTGCGTCCGCGGGATAGCCGTGGATGAAATAGCGCCACAGGATGGTGGAAACCCGGAGCGTGTGGCTGGGCCAGCCGTGGTCGGCGGTATGCGACGCCACCGCGACCAGGTTGGGGCGCTCGGTGTCCAGCCAGGCCCGGGCGGCGTCGGGGGCGCTCAGCGCGGACAGGTGGGTGGCAGGCGCTTCAGGCCGTCGCAGCGCGTCGGCCGGGAACAGGGTGTTCACGGCCAGCGCGGCCGCGCCGAGGTAGTGGTCGAACAGGCGGGTCTGCGCGGCGCGGCGCTCGGCCGGCGGGTCCTCGTCGGCCGCGCGGGCGGCGGCGTAGGAGCGGACCAGGTCATGGCAGGTGTAGCGGGCGGACGCGTCGCGTTGCAGCAGGTGGTCGCGGTGCAGGTGGTCCAGCCCGGCCTGCGCGGCGGACGGCTCGATGTCGGCCAGCGCGGCCGCCGCGTGCACGTCGAGCTCAGGGCCAGGATGCAGCGCGGCGAGCCGGAGCAGCCGGCGCAGATCGGCCGGAAGGCGTTGGTAGGACAGGGAGAACGCGAGCTCGACGCCGCCGTCGATGCGCCGGGTGCGGTGGCGTTCGTCGAGCCGCTCGGCGTGGTCGGTGAGCGTCCAACCGGGCGTGGCCCGGATGTGCCCGGCGATCAGGTCGAGGGCCAGCGGCAGGCCGCCGCAGCGCTCGGCGATGCGGGCCGCGGCCGTCGGGTCCGCGCCCACGGGCACGTCGGGCAGCATCCGGCCGAGGAACGTCACCGCCTCGTCCAGGGTGAACGGGCTCAGCACGACGTTCGTCACCGCGGCGACACCGTCGAGGCGCCGGCGGCTGGTGACCAGCGTCAGGCATCCAGCGGTCCCCGGCAGCAGGGGCTCGATCTGCTCACGGTCGGCCGCGTTGTCCAGGATCACCAGCGCTTCGGCCCCGGCCAGCCGTTCCCGGTAGGCGGCGGCGCGGGCCGCCAGGCCGTTCCCGATCTTGTGGCCGGGCACGCCGAGCAGGCGCAGGAAGCCGTCCAGTACGGCGGCCGGATCGGCCGGTGGCTGATCCGGGTCGAAGCCACGCAGGTCGACGAACAGCACCTGGTCGAACGGCTTGTCCCGGGCCATCAGATGCCCGACGCGCACGGCCAGCTCGGTCTTGCCGATGCCGGCCATGCCCTCGATCGCGGAGATCACCACGGCGTCGCCGGTGCGGCGACTCTCGGCCAGCACCTGCCTCAGCCGGCGCACTTCGGGCCCACGGCCGACGAAGTCGGCGAGATCCGGCGGCAGTTCGGCGTGCACACGGACCTGCGCCGCCGCCCTCGCCTCACCGCCGACCACCCGCAGCGCCTGCCGCCACTGTGCCTCGTAGCCGACGTCCGGGTTCAGCGCCCGCACGACCGCCATCACCAGGTCGGTGTTCAGCCGACGGCGGCCGGACCGGAAGCAGTCCACCACCGTGGTCTTGCCGGCCAGCTCGCCATCGGGCCGGCCGTCCTCCCGCCAGGCCGCGTTGACCCGGGCCGTGATGCGCTCGTACGAGGGGTCGCCGGCCCAGACCTTCAGCCGCCGCAGGCCGTCGACCAGGTCGTCGAGCGTGCGCGCGAGGCCCGGATCGGGCAGCTCGTCGGCCATGGCGCCGTCCCCCTTCGGCTCGGGCCCCCACGCTAGCCAGTCGGCCGTTCGGCGGCGTTCGGATTCGGTCGGAATTCCCCGTTCGGACACGGGCCCACCGCACGATCGACCCCGTTCGAAATCCACTGGAGGGGAATCCATGAGGAAGTCCATCGCCGCCCTCGCCGTCGGCGCGGCCATCTGCGCCACGGCACTGGCCGGCGGCGTCGCCGACGCCGCACCGGCCTCGACCCCGGCCACCTGTCCCACTTCGGGCTCCGGCGACGTCCGGGTCGTCACCACCAACCTCACCGTCCGGACCGGGCCCGGCACCAACTACGCCGCGCAGGCGCCGATGGTCCACGGCGGCGACGTGCTGCGCTGCTACCCGGTGCGCACCGGCGGCCGGTACACCGCGTGCGGCAAGACCAACGCCAACGGCTGGATCGAGATCTACCGGCAGGCCGGCTTCGGTTACGTGGCCAGCGCCTGCGTCAGCGACTACTGACCGGGGCTCCGGCCGGTTCACCGCTCCAGGGGGCTGAGCGTGAACCGCCGGCACGATCACCACGTCCAGACCGGGGTCGGCGTCGTCCAGACGGAGCGTGCCGCCGGCGGCGGCCACCAGGTCGGCGCAGATGGACAGGCCCAGGCCGGTGCCGCTGACGTTCTGATGCTTGGGAGAGCGCCAGAAACGGCCGAGGGCGAGGTTGCGGTCGGACTCGCTCAGCCCGCTGCCGTTGTCGGCGACGTGCAGCGCACCGTCCACAAAGAACACTCGAACCGTTGTGCCGCCGGAAAGGCGGGCGGCGTTGGCGACGAGCTCGTCCAGGACGCTGCCGTAGGACACCGGAACCCGTTGCCCCTCAGGAACATCGGTCTCCACCGCGACTCCGAGGGCCTGCCACTTGGGCAGGTGCACGGAGACCAGCAGCGCCAGGTCGACGGTCTCGGCGGCGGCGTCGAGACGGGTGGCGGCCAGCAGGGCATCGAGGACGTTGCCCATCTCCTGGGCCTCCTCCACGGCGACGTGGTGCGCCTCCCGCGCGGACTCGCCAGGAGGCAGATGGTGTTCGAGGTTGTCGACGGCCAATCGCAGGCTGGCCAAGGGATTGCGCAACTGGTGGGAGGCGTCGGCGACGAAGTCGCGCTGCCGGCGCATGGCCGTGTTGACGACGTCCACCATGGTGTTGAAGGAAGTGCTGAGCCGCCGGAGCTCGGGGGGACCGCTCACGTCGTCGACGTGGGTGTCGACGAGACCGCCGGCGATGGCCGCGGTGGCCTCGTCCAGCCGCCGGATGGGCCGCAGGATCCACCGGGAGATCGGCCAGGCGGCGGCGATCACGGCCAGCAGCGGCAGAATGCCCAGCAGCGCCCGCCAACCCCACTGGGACAGGATGTCCGCGCGCAGGCGGTCGGTCGGCGACACGGCCACCACCGCTGCCACCACTTCGCTGTCACGGCCCACGGGCTCCACGACGACCAGCGGCGCGGGCACCCATGGCATCACGGCCTCGGGCGGACTGGGCCGATAGCCGGAAAACGCGGCGGTCAGCCCGGCTGCCACGGCCGGATCGGTCAGGTCGGGCCGCTGCCGCGACGCGAACAACACCTTGCCGCCGGGCTGGACCAGCGCCACGGGAATGCCGTACAGCTGGTCGTAGCGGCTCAGCTCGTCCTGCAGGGCCTCGGTGCGGTCGGAGGTCAGCGCGGTCTCGGCCAGGGTCGCGAACCGGCTCACGTCGGCCAGCCGGTCCAGATAGGTCGTCTGGGTCTCCCGCTCCGCGACGGCATTGCCCAGCGGCACGCCCAACGCCGCCCCCAGCAGCAGAATCAGCGGGACGAGCACCAACAGCAGCCGGCGCAGCATCAGCCCACCAGGCGGTAGCCGACGCCCCGCACGGTCTCGATCCGCACCCGGCCGCCGAGCTTGCCGCGCAGCGCCGCGACATGGGTGTCCAACGTCCGCGTCGGCGCCTCCCACGACGCCTGCCACACCTGGTCCATGATCAGGTCCCGGCTCACCACCTGCCCCGGCCGCGCGGCGAGCAGTGACAGCAGGTCGAACTCCTTGCGGGTCAACGCCAGCTCGCGACCACCGACCGAGACGGCCCGGGTGGCGACATCCAGCGTCAACGGCCCGACCCGCACGAGCTCGGCGTCCACGACCTCCGCCCGGGCGGTCCGCGTGCGCCGCAGCACGGCCTCGATGCGGGCCAGCAGCTCGGCCGTGCCGAAGGGCTTCACCACGTAGTCGTCGGCCCCGGTACGCAGGCCCAGCACCCGGTCGCGTTCCTCGCCACGGGCGGTCACGGCGATCACCGCGGTGCCCGAGTCACGCCGCAGCCGGCGCAGCACCTCGATGCCGTCCCCGTCGGGCAGCCCCATGTCGAGCAGCACGACGTCGGCCGGGGGCGCGCTCAGCGCGTCCGCCACCGTGGCCACGCGATGGACGTCGTAGCCGGCGTGGCGCAGCGCCGTCATCAGGCCCCGCGCCACCCGGTCATCGTCCTCGACGACGAGGATCCGCATGGACAGCGATGGTAGGCCGCCTCAGCTCTTGCGCTCGGCCGCCTCTTCGACGCGGGTCGCCTCGTCGGAGGCTTCGGCCTTGTCGCCCTCGGCCTCGTCGGTCGAGGCGGGCTCCTCGTCGACCGCCTTCTCCGAAGGCTCGGCGTCCTCACCCTCGACGGCGTCGGCCTCAACGGCGTCACTGTCGACGGCCGAGGCGGCAGCGCCGGTCAGACCTTCCTCGCGCGCCTCGCGAATGGCCACCAGGTCCTCACGCGGCCCGCGCTTGCGCGCCAGGACCATGTAGACGACCGCGCCGATGAACACCAGCGCCGCGACCCAGACGTTGACGCGGACGCCGAACACCAGCGTGGCGGTGTCGTCACGCATGAGCTCGATCCAGAACCGGCCCGCGGTGTAGGCGGCGACGTAGAGCGCGAACGCCCGGCCATGGCCCAGCTTGAACCGCTTGTCGGCCCACACCACGAGCAGCGCGACGCCGATGTTCCACAGCAGCTCGTACAGGAAGGTCGGGTGCACCAGTTCGGTGGCCGGGCCCTGCGCGACGCCGTTGATCGGGTCGGCGACACCGGTGGCCGGGTCGACCCGGTTGAAGATCTCCAGCGCCCACGGCACATCGGTGACGCGGCCGTAGAGCTCCTGGTTGAAGTAGTTGCCGAGGCGGCCGATGGCCTGGGCCAGCACGATGCCCGGCGCGATCGCGTCGGCCACCGCGGGCAGCGGGATACCGCGTCGCCGGGCGCCGATCAGCGCGCCGACGCCGCCCAGCGCGATGGCGCCCCAGATGCCGAGGCCGCCGTTCCACACCTCAAGGGCGCCGATCGGGTTGCCGCCCGGGCCGAAGTAGGTCCGCCAGTCGGTGGCCAGGTGGTACAGCCGGCCGCCGACCAGGCCGAACGGTACGGCCCAGACCGCGAGGTCGGTGATGAAGCCCTTCTGGCCGCCGCGGGCCTGGAAACGCTTCTCGCCCCACACGATCGCCACGATGATGCCGACGATGATGCACAGCGCGTAGGCCCGGATCGGGATGGGGCCGAGGTGCCACACGCCCTGGGGCGGGCTGGGGAAGCTGGCCAGGTTCAGGGTCGTCGCCACGCGCCCACCGTACTTGAGCCCGTGTGACGGCTGTGCCCCGGCCAGGTCCGCATCAGGTCACAAAGCGGGGACCGCCGGGTTGCGCACGCCCTCGGCCAGCTCCTTGGCCAGCGCGGCGACGCCGGACTCGCCCTCGGCCGACCTGGTCACGAAGGCCGAGCCCACGATGACCGCGTCGGCGAAGCCGGCCAGCTCGGCCGCCTGCGCCCCGGACTTCACGCCGAGGCCCACGCCGACCGGCAGGTCGGTGTGCGTGCGGACCCGCGCCACCAGCTCGGGGGCCAGGGAACTGGTGACCTCCCGGGCGCCGGTCACGCCCATCACCGACGTCGCGTAGAGGAAGCCGCTGCTGGCGGCCGCCGTCATGGCGATGCGCTCCTCGGTGGAGGACGGCGCGACCAGGAAGATGCGGTCCAGGCCATGGGCCTGCGACGCCGCCATCCACTCCTCGGCCTCGTCCGGCACGAGATCCGGCGTGATGATGCCGAGGCCGCCGGCCGCGGCCAGGTCACGCGAGAACTTGTCCACGCCGTAGTGGTAGATCGGGTTCCAGTAGCTCATCACCACGGCCTTGCCGCCGGCCGCGGAGATCGCCTCGACGACCTCGAACACGTGACGCAGCCGG
>NZ_KK037166.1:7763323-7776499 GCF_000568255.1 Kutzneria sp. 744 | reverse complement strand
CCGGCAGGTAGCCGATCAGCGAGGACCGTCCCTCGGCGAGCAGCGACATCAGGAATCACTCTCCGGCACGAGGTTGAAGAACGCGTTGGCGGTGCCCATGTCCTTGTCGCCGCGGCCGGACAGGTTCACCAGGATCACGCCGTCCGGGCCCAGTTCGCGGCCCAGCACCATGGCGCCGGCCAGCGCGTGCGAGGACTCGATGGCCGGGATGATGCCCTCGGTGCGGGACAGCAGCATCATCGCGTCCATGGCCTCGGCGTCGGTCACCGGGCGGTACTCGGCGCGGCCGATGTCCTTGAGGTGCGAGTGCTCCGGGCCGACGCCCGGGTAGTCCAGGCCGGCCGAGATGGAGTAGGCCTCCATGGTCTGGCCGTCCTCGTCCTGCAGCAGGTACGAGCGGGCCCCGTGCAGCATGCCGGGCGTGCCCTCGGACAGGGTCGCGCCGTGCTCGCCGGAGTCGATGCCGTGCCCGCCGGGCTCCAGTCCGACCAGCCGGACCTCGGGGTCGTCGATGAAGCCGTGGAAGATGCCGATGGCGTTGGAGCCGCCGCCGACGCAGGCCGCGACCACGTCCGGCAGCCGGCCGATCAGGTCGAGGCACTGCTGGCGGGCCTCGATGCCGATGATGCGGTGGAAGTTGCGGACCATCACCGGGAAGGGGTGGCCGCCGGCCGCGGTGCCGAGCAGGTAGTGCGTGTCCTCGACGTTGGCCACCCAGTCCCGCAGGGCCTCGTTGATGGCGTCCTTGAGGGTGCGGGAGCCGGTCTTGACCGGGATGACCTCGGCCCCGAGCAGCCGCATCCGGGCCACGTTGAGCGACTGCCGCTCGGTGTCGACCTCGCCCATGTAGACCACGCAGTCCAGGCCCATCAGCGCGCACGCGGTGGCGGTGGCCACGCCGTGCTGGCCGGCGCCGGTCTCGGCGATGACCCGCTTCTTGCCCATGCGCTTGGTCAGCAGGGCCTGGCCCAGCACGTTGTTGATCTTGTGCGAGCCGGTGTGGTTGAGGTCCTCGCGCTTGAGCAGGATCTTCGCGCCGCCCGCGTGCTCGGCGAACCGCTTGGCCTCGGTCAGCAGCGAGGGCCGCCCCGCGTAGTCACGCAGCAGCCGGTCGAACTCGTTGATGAACTCCGGGTCCAGCCGGGCCTTCTCGTACACCGCGGTCAGCTCGTCCATCGCGGCGATGAGCGCCTCCGGCATGAACCGGCCGCCGTACGCGCCGAAGTACCCGCGCTGATCCGGGTCGTGCTTGTCGGTCATGTCTCCCCAGAACCTGGTCGTTAGCGACTCGGGCGTGGGCACGCCGGATGCGAGCCGGCGGTGACCAGCTGCGTCACGGCCGCCTTCGGATCCCCGCTGGTGATCAGACTTTCCCCCACCAGCACCGAATCGGCGCCGGCTCCCGCGTACGCCATCAGGTCGCCGGGGCTGCGCACACCGGACTCCGCCACCTTGTAGGTGTCGAACGGCAGGCCCGGGGCCAGCCGGGAGAACACGTCCCGGTCCACTTCCAGCGTGTGCAGGTTGCGGGCGTTGACGCCCAGCACCGTCGCGCCGGCCTCCAGCGCCCGGTCGCACTCCTCGGCGTTGTGCACCTCGACGAGCGCGACCATGCCCAGCGACTCCACGCGGTCCAGCAACGCCTCCAGGGCGTTCTGCTCCAGCGCGGCGACGATCAGCAGCACCATGTCGGCGCCGTGCGCCCGCGCCTCGTGCACCTGGTAGGGGCTGACCACGAAGTCCTTGCGCAGCAACGGAACACTGACCGCGGCCCGCACCGCGTCCAGGTCGTCCAGCGAGCCGCCGAAGTGCCGGCGCTCGGTGAGCACGCTGATCACGCGGGCCCCGGCCGCGGCGTAATCCCTTGCCAGCTCGGCAGGATCGAGCACCGGGGCCAGCTCGCCGCGGGCCGGGCTGCGCCGCTTCACCTCGGCGATGACGCCGATGCCGGGCGCGTTGAGGGCGGTCATCACGTCCCGCGGCGCGGGCGCCGTCTGGGAGCGTTCCTTCATGACCTCGAATGGGATCTGGGCCTCGCGCACGGCCAGATCGGCGCGGACGCCGTCGATGATCGAGTCGAGCACGGACACGCCATTTCCCCTTCCCGCCGCATTTGATGCTAACCCCGCGGCGCATCCGGCACGTACGGCGGGTCACCGAAAGACCCCCTGGTAGTCAAGGCCCTATCCGGTAACAATCACGCCGCGTGCCGCTTCCGTCACTGGCTGGCGGTGGGGTCCGAGCCCGAGTCCAGCGCCTGCCACAGCTCCCGGTCCGGGTCGCTCACCCGCCTGGCCTGGGCCGGGGCCTGGTATTTGGCCCCGAGACGGGGCATCCGGTGGCCGGACCGGACCAACAGGACACCGGCCAGCGTCACGGCCAGCCCGGCCAGCACCGCCACGCCGTGACCGACCGCGATCGTCCAGAACGGGTAGGCGGCCGGGTGCGTCGCGAAGACCTCGCCCACCCCGTCGAAGGCCAGCCACACCGTGCCCACGCCGACCAGGAACACCACCCCGCCGGCGATCCGCCGCACCAGGCCCCCGGTCGCCACCACGGCGGCGATCAGGGCCAGCGACGCCCACGCCAGCGGCACGAGCGCGGTCTCCCGCTCCGAGCCGTTGAGCCTGGTGGTGACCACCCCGGTCAGCGGGTCGCTGTGCTGCGTCCAGGACCACGTCATCAGCGACGACACCCAGAGCAGCAGCGCGGCCAGCGCCAGCAGGCCCACCACCGTCCAGAGTGGACGCCGGTCAGACATCGGCGGTCACCGACTCGCGGGCCGGCCGCAGCGTCTCCGCGGTGGCGATGGCGGCCAGCACCGCGCGCGCCTTGTTCAGGCACTCGGTGTCCTCGGCCTGCGGGTTCGAGTCGGCCACGATGCCCGCGCCGGCCTGCACGTAGGCCACGCCGTCGCGGACCAGCGCGGTGCGGATGGCGATCGCGGTGTCCCCGTCGCCGGCGAAGTCCAGGTAGCCGACGATGCCGCCGTACAGGCCGCGCCGGGTCGGCTCCAGCTCCTCGATCAGCTCCATGGCCCGCGGCTTGGGCGCGCCCGACAGCGTGCCGGCCGGGAAGCAGGCGGCCAGCGCGTCGTAGGCGGTGCGGCCCTCGTCCAGCTCGCCGGTGACCGTGGAGACGATGTGCATCACGTGGCTGTACCGCTCGACCTTGAAGAAGTCGACCACGTGCACCGAGCCCGGGCGGCAGACCCGGCCCAGGTCGTTGCGGCCCAGGTCGACCAGCATCAGGTGCTCGGCCCGCTCCTTGGCGTCGGAGAGCAGGTCCTTCTCCAGCATCGCGTCCTCGTCGGCGTCGGCCCCGCGCCAGCGCGTGCCGGCGATCGGGTGCGCGGTCGCCTTGCCCTCGCGCACCGTGACCAGGGCCTCCGGGCTGGCGCCGACGATGTCGAAGCCCTCCAGCCGCAGCAGGTACATGTACGGGCTGGGGTTGGTGGTCCGCAACACGCGGTAGACGTCCAGCGCGTCGGCGGTCGTGTCGATCTCGAACCGCTGCGACAGCACCACCTGGAACGCCTCGCCCGCGCGGATGGCCTCCTTGGCCGTCTCCACGGCCGCGCCGTACTCCTCGGACGTGCGGCGGCGGCGCAGGCGCACCTCGGCCGGCCGCAGCACCGACGCCGTCGGCGGGGCCTCCGTGGACAGCTCCTCGGTCATCTGGTCCAGGCGGCGCACGGCGTCGTCGTACGCCGCGTCCACGCGCTCCTCGGAGTCGTCCCAGTTGACGGCGTTGGCGATCAGCGTGATGGAGCCGGAGTGGTGGTCGAGCGCCGCGAGGTCGGTGGCCAGCAGCATCACCATCTCGGGCACCTGGAGGTCGTTCTCGGCCAGCTCCGGCAGGCGCTCCAGGCGGCGCACCGCGTCGTAGCCGATGAAGCCGACCATGCCGCCGGTGAGCGGCGGGAGGTCGGGCAGCGGGTCCGTGCGCAGGATCTCGATGGTGGCGCGCAGGGCCTCCATCGGGTTCCCGCCGGCTGGCAGGCCGACCGGGGGCGTGCCCGTCCACGCCGCCTCGCCGTCGATCACGGTCAGCGCGGCCGGGCTGCGCACGCCGACGAAGGACCAGCGGGACCAGGAGCGGCCGTTCTCGGCCGATTCCAGCAGGAATGTGCCCGGTCGGTCGGCGGCTAGCTTGCGGTACACCCCCACCGGCGTCTCGGCGTCCGCCAGCAGGCGGCGGACGACCGGGATGACCCTGCGCTGCGCCGCCAGCGCGCGGAACTCCTCGCGGCTGGGACTGACCTCCCCGAAGGCACTGACCATGACTGCCATTCTGCTCCATGAGGTTGACGCCGTGACGACGCGACCCTAGATTTCAATGGTTGTTGAAATTAGGAGTGGACGTGACCGAGCTTGCGAGGGAACCGTTCAACACTGGGACCTGGGTCGCAGACCCGCCGAGCGCCAGCGAGGTGGGCCTGTGACCGACCCGAAGCGGCGGGGCCGCCGGCCCGCCGGCGAGGACACCAAGGCCGCCTTGCTCGCGGCCGCCCGGGAAGTCTTCACCGAGCAGGGGTTCGACGGTGCCACGGTACGCGCCATCGCCGCCCGGGCCGAGGTCGACGCGGCCATGGTCAACCACTGGTTCGGGGGCAAGCAGGGCCTGTTCGCCGCGGCCGTGCAGCTGCCCGTGACACCCGAATGGATCAAGGAGACCGTGCTCAACGGGCCCGCCGACCAGGTGGCCGTCCGGGTGGTGCGGACCTTCGTGACGACCTGGGACAACAGCGCCGGCGGGGCCTTCGCCACACTGGTCCGCAGCGCCGCCACCCAGGAGTCGGCGGCGCAGATGCTGCGGGAGTTCATCACGTCCGTGTTCGGCGGCATACTCCGTGAACTCGGCGTCGACCAGCCCGAACTTCGGCTGAGCCTGTTCGGCTCCCAGCTGGCCGGCCTCGGCCTGGCCCGCTACGTGATCCGCCTAGAGCCCTTGGCTTCCGCCGACATGGAGACCATCGTCCGCACCATCGCCCCCACCCTCCAGCGCTACCTCACCGGCAACCTGTAGGCCCGCCCTCAGCCCAATAGACCGCTCGGCCGCGCCGGCGCCTGGACCGTCGCCGGATTTCGATCGGCCGCCACGCGACGCGACCGACCGCTCAAGCCGACGCGGGCGATCGAAATCCGGCTAGGGAAGGCACCGGTCACGAGCGGCCGAGCCCGCCCTGCCGGAGGCGGGGCCAAGAATGCTGCCGGCGTCGAAACAGGTGCGGTCGCCGGTGTGGCAGGCCCCGCCCTCCTGGTCGACCACCAGCAGGATCGTGTCGCCGTCGCAGTCGAGGCGCACTTCGTGCACTCGCTGCGTGTGGCCGGAGGTCTCGCCCTTGATCCACTGCTGCCCGCGGCTGCGGGAGAAGTACGTCGCCTCGCGCGTGGTCAGGGTGCGGTGCAGCGCGGCGTCGTCCATCCACGCCACCATCAGCACCTCGCCGGTGCCGCGCTGCTGGGCCACGGCGCACACCAGGCCCTCCGCGTTTCGCTTGAGGCGCTGGGCAATCGCCGGGTCGAGCGTGTCGGTCACGTTGCGCTTCCCATGTGTCGGCGGGCGGGCAGGGTGATCTGCATGACGATCGAGTACACGTGCGCGGCGGCCAGAATCCCTGAGAGCACGGCGATCCAGACGTCCACCGCCAGCAGCGTGAACGAGGCGTAGATCAGCGCGCACAGCACCGTCCACAGTAGAGCCGGGATGCGCACGGGCCGGATTCCCCCGAGCAGCCCCGCCCCCAGCCCCAGGCTGATCACCGCCACCGGCGCCGGCAGGATGATCGAGCCGAGGTCGCCGGCCTGGATGCCCAGCACCAGGAACGTCAGCAGGAACAGCAGTCCCCCGCCGGCCAGCACCAGCGCCGCGATCTTGATCTCTACGGGCGCGGACGACCCGGGCAGCACCTGTCTCACCGGATCACCACTCCCGCGCCCCTGAGCTCGTCCTTCACCTCGCCGATGGACAGCGTGCCGAAGTGGAACACGCTCGCCGCCAGCACCGCGTCCGCGCCGGCCTGCACGGCCGGCGGGAAGTGATCGACCTGGCCGGCGCCGCCGCTGGCGATCAGCGGCACGCTCACCCGGGCCCGCACCAGGCGGATCAGCTCCAGGTCGAAGCCCGCCTTGGTGCCGTCGGCGTCCATGGAGTTGAGCAGGATCTCGCCGACCCCCAGCTCCTGCCCGCGGGCCGCCCACTCGACGGCGTCGATGCCCGTGCCGCGACGGCCGCCGTGCGTGGTCACCTCGAAGCCCGACGGCGTCGGCCGGCCGTCCGCCGGCACCCGCCGCGCGTCCACCGACAGCACGATGCACTGCGCCCCGAACCGCTGCGAGCACTCCTGCAGCAGCTCCGGCCGGGCGATCGCCGCCGTGTTGACGCTGACCTTGTCCGCGCCCGCGCGCAGCAGCCGGTCCACGTCCTCCGGCGCGCGCACGCCGCCGCCCACCGTCAGCGGGATGAACACCTGCTCCGCCGTGCGCCGCACCACGTCGTAGGTCGTCTCCCGGTCCGACGACGAGGCCGTCACGTCCAGGAACGTCAGCTCGTCGGCCCCCGCCGCGTCATAGGCCGCCGCCAGCTCCACCGGGTCGCCCGCGTCGCGGAGATCGGTGAAGTTGACGCCTTTGACAACACGACCCCGGTCGACGTCGAGACACGGGATCACACGGACTGCGACCGACATGGCCCCAGCCTACGGGCCGGCCAGCAGGTGGCGCAGGTAGCGGTCCGGGTCGGCCAGGAACTCCCGGGTCAGCCGCACCGGCTGCGCCGTGTCGAACTCCACCCGTTCGATCGCGCCGTCCTCACCGACCTCCAGGATCGCCGCGCCCGGCAGCGACAACAGGATCGGCGAGTGCGTCGCCACGATCAGCTGGCAGTCCTGCTCCACCAGTTCCGCCATCCTCGCCACCAGCGCCAGGCACCCCCGCACCGACAGCGCCGCCTCCGGCTCGTCCAGGACGTAGAGCCCGTTGGGCCCGAACCGGTGCGTCACCAGGTCCAGAAAGGACTCCCCGTGCGACCGCTCGTGCGGGGAGCGTCCCCCGTAGTGCTGGATCGAGTCGCCGCCCAGCCGCTCGATCTCCGTCGCCACGTTGTAGTACGACTCCGCGCGCAGGAAGAACCCCGTCCTCGGCTTCCCGATCCCCCTCGTCAGCGTCAGGTAGTCCCCCAGCGACGACTCCGTCGCCCTCGTCGCGAACCGGAAGTCCTGGCTCCCCCCTTCCGGGTTGAACCCCGCCGCCACCGCGATCGCCTCCACCAACGTGGACTTGCCCGCCCCGTTCTCCCCGATCAGGAACGTCACGCCCGCCCCGAGGTCCAGACCGTCCACTTCGGACAGCCACCGCACCACCGGCAGCGTGAAGGGGTAGCGCCCCGTCGACGGCTCGTCGAGCCGCACCCGCCGAATGAACAGTCCAGCCACCGGGCCGACCCTACGTGGTGAGCTCGTCCAGGCTGTCCAGATCGATGGTCACCGGGAACGGCACCGACGTGACGAACTCGCCGGTGACACCGCCGTTGTCCTGGTAGCCGAACTCACCCGCAAGATGGCACTCCACCAACGAGATCGGATCGTCCGTGTCGATGATCCAGTAGTGCGGGATACCAGCGTCGGCATACTCCCCACGCTTGGTGATGTTGTCCATCCGGACCGAACTGGGCGACACGATCTCCACGGCTAGCCACACTTCCGAGGCCCGAACCAGCCTGCCCTCCAACTGCGCGCGGCGCACGGCCTCCAACTCAACCACAATCAGATCGGGACAGCGGGCGTTGCCAGGAGCATCCGGCGGACGGAGTTCCAGATTGACCTCCATCTCCGGATACGCGCGCAGACTGCCAGTCAACTGTGGCTTCATCTGGTCGCGAAGCTCCGACAGGACCGACACATGAAGTGGCCGCGGCCTGGGGCTCATCACGAGTGAGCCCTCCTGGAGTTCCCAGTGGTGTTCGGTGTCTTCAGGCAGGCGTTCATACTCGGCAATCGTCAGTGGGTGATCGAACTGGGGTGGGCCTTGCCAACCCCTCGACGACGCAGTCACTCGGTAACTCCTCACGTCTGTTTGCAGCCTGCCACGCCATGATCGCTCATCCCCCGCCCGAGCGTGCAGTGCACTCGCCAGGAAGGGCTGAATACCCACTCCCGGGCCGGCGTCGTCACCGTGCGTGGTGAACTTAGGTAATTTCGGCCATACCTAGGTTCATCTCGGGATGGCAACGGCCGTCACGCCACCAATACGCTACGCACGGCGGGACCCGCCATGAGGTCACGCATACCCGCACATCCTCTTCCCTGCGGAGGCACGCGTGTCGACTACGCTGCAAACGATTGCACACCTGGAGCTGCGAATACATCGGTGGCTGAGCCGGAACAGCGTAATACTGCTGCGGATCAGCATGGGTGGAATCATTCTGGTCTTTGGGTTCCTCAAGTACTTCCCCGGCCTGAGCCCGGCGGAGCACATGGTGGAGACGGTGAGCCGGATGCTGAGCCTGGGCCTGGCGCCGGACCGGCTGACGATGGACGTGTTCGCGACGGTGGAATGCCTGATCGGGCTGTCGCTGATCACGAATATCGGGCTCAGAATCGCGATCTACCCGATGACGCTGTGGGCGATCGGAATTCTGCTGCCACTGGCGCTGATGCCGGCGGAACTGTTCAGCGGGCCGGACCACATGCCCACCCTGGAGGGCCAGTACGTGCTCAAGGACCTCATTCTGCTGGCGGCGACAATGGTCATCGCGGACACCACGGTGCACCGAACACAGCGGAAGCACGGGGCCTCGGGCCGCTGGACCTGATCGTCAACCAAAGGTTGACAATGCCGTCAGAGTCAACCTAACGTTGACGGCATGACCACACCACGACTCGACGACATGATCACCCTGGTCGCCACGCTGCACCCCGACGGCGACCCGCTGGACCGGCTGTCCGAGGCGGTGCTGCTGGCCGACCGCCTCGGGGAGCTGTCCGACCACCTGGTCGGCCACTTCGTGGACCAGGCCCGCCGGGCCGGCTCCACCTGGACCGACATCGGCCGCAGCATGGGCGTGAGCAAGCAGGCCGCGCAGAAACGCTTCGTGCCCAAGGACGAACCGCTGGACTGGGGCCCGTTCAGCCGCTTCACCGACCTCGCCCGCAAGGTCGTGGCCCAGTCCCAGACCGAGGCCCAGACCGCCGGCCACGGCTACATCGGCACCGAGCACGTGCTGCTGGCGCTGATCTCGCTGTCGGACGGCCTGGCCGCGAAGGCCCTGATCGCGCAGGGCCTCACCGAGGAGCAGGTCCGCGCCGCGGTGAAGGTCGCGGCGCCGGCCGGCGGCGAGACCGTCACCGGGCACATCCCGTTCACGCCGAGGGTGCGCAAGGTGCTGGAGCTGGCCGTGCGCGAGGCGCTGCGCCTGGAGCACAACTTCGTCGGCACCGAGCACATCCTGCTCGGCCTGATGGCCGAGGGCGAGGGCATCGGCGTCAAGGTGCTCACGGGCCTCGGCGTGAACACCGAGGAGCTGGAGCGCCACATCGTGGCCAAGCTCAGCGAGTTGCTGCGAGAGCGTCGGGGAGAGTGAAAGCGCCGGCGTAGAGGGCCTTGCCGACGATGGCGCCCTCGACGCCGTCCGCGGCCAGGCGCGAGAGCGCGACGAGATCGTCCACACTGGACACTCCGCCGGAGGCGATCACGGGGGCGTCGGTCCGGTCGCAGACCGCGCGCAGCAGCTCGACGTTGGGGCCCCGCAGCGTGCCGTCCTTGCTCACGTCGGTGACCACGTAGCGGGAGCAGCCGTCACGGTCCAGCCGCTCCAGCACGTCCCACAGGTCGCCGCCGTCGCTGGTCCAGCCGCGGGCGGCCAGCCGGTGGCCCCGCTCGGTGATCCGGACGTCCAGCCCCACCGCCACCTTGTCGCCGTGCTCGGCGATGGCCTTGGCGCACCACTGCGGGTTCTCCAGCGCGGCGGTGCCGAGGTTGACCCGGGTGCAGCCGGTGGACAGCGCGGCGGCCAGCGACTCGTCGTCACGGATGCCGCCGGACAGCTCCACCTTCACGTCCAGCTTGCCGACGACGCCGGCGAGCAGCTCGCGGTTGGAACCACGGCCGAACGCGGCGTCGAGGTCGACGAGATGGATCCACTCGGCGCCGTCGTTCTGCCACGCGAGCGCGGCCTCGAGCGGGTCGCCGTAGGAGGTCTCGGTGCCGGCCTCGCCCTGGACCAGCCGGACAGCCTTGCCGTCGGCGACATCAACGGCGGGGAGCAGGTAGAACGTCACGGGTAGGACCCTATCGCGTGCTGGCCAGCCAGTTCTCCAGCAGGTGCGCGCCGGCGTCGCCGGACTTCTCCGGGTGGAACTGGGTGGCGCACAGCGCGCCGTTCTCCACCGCGGCCACGAAGTCCTCGCCGTGGTTGGCCCACGTCACCATCGGGGCCTTCAGGGTGTCGCTGTCCGGCACCAGCTCCCACTTGCGCACGCCGTAGGAGTGCACGAAGTAGAACCGGGCGTCGCCGTCGAGGCCGTCGAACAGGACGGAGCCCTCGGCGGCACGCACGGTGTTCCAGCCCATGTGCGGCAACACGTCGGCGTGCAGGCGTTCCACGGTGCCCGGCCACTCGCCGCAGCCGGCGGACTCGATGCCGTGCTCGACGCCACGCTCGAACAGGATCTGCATGCCGACGCAGATGCCCAGCACGGGCCGTCCGCCGGCCAGCCGCTCGCCGATGATGCGGCCGCCGCGCACGGCGTTCAGGCCCGTCATGCACGCCGCGTACGCGCCGACGCCGGGCACCACGAGGGCGTCCGCGGCGAGCGCGGCACGATGGTCGGCGGTCACCTCGACGTCGGCGCCGACGCGGCGCAGCGCGCGCTCGGCCGAGCGGAGGTTGCCTGATCCGTAATCCAGCACGACTACACGGGGCACGCGCACAGCTTAGAGGGCCACCACGAACGTGATCTCCATCACGCTACGGAACGCATTCTCCCCGGCAGACCAACTATTCGAGTAGCTCGTCCGTCTTACGGGCTATGGCCGGTGTCGTACCGTAGCCGGCTGCTGCCGCCGACGAGCCGATCGAAGGACGCACCTTGACTCAGCTGGCCACCCCAGGCCGAACCACGAGCCCCGGGACCGAGTCACTGGGTGGGCGCCTGCCGTCGCTGACCGGCCTGCGCTGGGCCGGCGCCTTCCTGGTGTTCGGCATGCACGTCCGCAACTTCGGCTTCTTCGGCCCCGGCCCGGCGGCCAACGTGATGGCCACCGTGTTCCAGGCCGGCGGCACCGGCGTGTCGTTCTTCTTCATCCTGTCGGGCTTCGTGCTGATGTGGTCGTCCCGGCCCAAGGACACCGCGCTGGGCTTCCTGCGCCGCCGGGTCGCCCGCATCTACCCGGTGCACCTGGTCTGCCTGCTGCTGGCGCTGGTGCTGGCCCTGACCATCGGCTCCGAGATGGTGCCGACGGGCGGCCAGCTGGCGGCCAACGTGCTGCTGGTGCACTCGTGGATCCCGGACTACTTCTACTACCAGAGCCTCGACCCGGTCAGCTGGTCCCTGGTCTGCGAGCTGCTGTTCTACGTCACGTTCCCGCTGTTCGGGCGGCTGGCCCGGCACCTGCAGGCCCGCGGCGCGATCGTGTTCGCGGCGGTCAGCGCGCTGGCCGTGGTCGCGGTGCCGATCGCCATCACCGTGCACCCGGTCTCGTGGCCGGTCTACTTCCTGCCGCTGGCCCGCCTCGGCGAGTTCACGCTCGGCATCGCGCTGGCCCGCCTGGTGATGCTGGGCCGGTGGCGCGGCCCGGGCCTCGACGTCGCGCTGGGCGTGACCCTGATCGGCTACTTCGTGGTGCCGGCGCTGCCCAGCGCCTTCGGCAACACGTTCTGCACGCTGCTGGGCTTCAGCCTGCTGATCCCCGCGGCCGCGCTGGCCGACCTGCGCGGCACCCACTCGGTGTGGCGGCTGCCGGTGATGGAGCGGCTCGGCGAGTGGTCGTTCTCGTTCTACATGGTGCACGTGCTGGTGCTCGGCGCCGTGAAGACGCTGCTGCCGGGCACGATCTCCCTCAGCGCGCCGGCCGGGCTGGTGGTCGTGCTGGCCATGTTCGGCGTCAGCCTGGGCCTGTCCTGGGCCCTGTTCACGTTCGTGGAGACGCCGGGCCGCAAGTTCATCACCGGTTCCCGCAAGAAGGTCAAGACGGCGCCATCCCCTGCGTGACCGGCACGACCGGCAGCACGGTGTTCAGCGGGGCCTCCTTCACCGCCCTGCGGCTGGCGTCGGCCGGCAGCTTGGCCAGCCACGCGTCGGCGTGACCGGCGTCGACCAGCGACGCCACCTGGGCCACGTCGTCCCGCCCGGCGGCGGTGAACAGCGCCGCCAACGCCTGCGGGCCGCCTGACGGCCAGTCCTGCACACAGTTGAGCATGGCCTGGTCGGCGGCGTCCAGCGTCTCGCCGAAGTGCCGCGCCACGGCGTCGTGCCGGCTGCGCTGGTCCCGCTTGTCGCTGTGCACGAGGAACATGCCGCGCAGCAGGATCCGCGCCGCCCCGCCGCGCGGGTTGGTCGCCTCCAGCAGCGTGAGCACGTCCCGGTGCGCGCCCCACGCCCAGCCGTACAGGGCCTTCTCGTAGATGGGGTGCGCGGTGACGGCGTTGTCGTCCCAGCGCACAGCGAGCGCCCGCTCGCCGATGCGCAGGCAGGTGCGGGCCAGCGCCACGGCACGCGGGAAGCGCGCGGTGAGGGCGGGCAGCACCACGGTGCCGGAGCCCACGGGGACCAGCACCGCCGGTCCCTCGCCCTCCTCGTGCAGCCGCATCTGCAGCTTGGCGGTCGGCACAGGAGTCCAGATGAGCGTCCTAGCGGTCACGGGCGCACATTCTGCCAAGATCGTCAGCGCCGCACCTCGCCGTGCCCGAATCGCTGCGCATCCGTGTCGTGGGCCGATCGGTTCCGTCGAACGGGCGTAAACCCCTGGTCGATGGATACGCCGTCCGGGCGGCCCGGCTGATCGGGTGACCATAATTTTGACCAGGCCACCTGCTGCTAGCGTGGCGGCGGTGTCGTCGGCGGAGCGGAGTTGCGCGGTCTGCGGGCAGGTGCTCGCCGACCAGCACCGCGTGCGCTACTGCTCCAACGCCTGCCGCCAGCGGGCCTATCGCCGCCGGGCCACCTCCGCCGCGCGG
>NZ_KK037166.1:7748918-7763223 GCF_000568255.1 Kutzneria sp. 744 | reverse complement strand
TGGTCGACAGCTTCGTCGGACGCCGCCCCGAGATCGAGCGGCTGAGCACGCTGCTCGGGCAGCGCCGGCTGATCACACTCGTGGGGCCGGCCGGTGTCGGCAAGACGCGGCTGGCGCTGGAGGTGGCCGGGCGGCTGCCGCAACGGGCGGTGCTGGTCGAGCTGGACAGCCTCGACGACGGCGACCGCATCACCCAGGTCATCGCCGGCGCCTTCGGCGTGCGCGAGCTGCCCGGGCGGACCATCACCGAGGCGCTGTTCGACGTGCTGCGCGGCACGCGGACGCTGCTGGTGCTGGACAACTGCGAGCACCTGGTCGACGCCAGCGCCCGCTTCGTCGACCTGGCGCTGCGGCGCTGCCGTGGGCTGCGCGTGCTCACCACCAGCCGGGAAGCGCTCTCCATCCCCGGTGAGCTGGTGTTCTCCCTCGACGGGCTGACCCTGCCCAGCGGCGAGTCCGACCCGCTGCGCAGCGACGCCGTGCGGCTGTTCGTCGACCGCGCCCGCGAGCGGGACAAGGACTTCGGGCTGGACGAGGGCACCGTGCGGCAGATCGCCGCCGTGTGCGCCGAGCTGGACGGCAGCCCGCTGGCCATCGAGCTGGCCGCGCACCGGATCCCGATGCTCTCGGTCGGCGCGATCCATGATCGGCTGGCCGGCCGCCTGGAGCTGTTGACAACGTCGAATCGCACTGGATCCGCACGTCAACGCAGCCTTCGGCAGGCCATCGACTGGAGCCACCAGCTGCTCGGCCCGGACGAGCAGGTCGTCTTCCGCCGGCTGTCGGTGCTGGCCGGTACGTTCGATCTGGACACGGCGATCGCGGTCTGCGCCGACGACGAGTTCCGCCCGGAGCAGGTGTTCGAGCTGGCCTTCCGCCTGCAGGCCGGCTCGCTCATCACCACGGCGGGCTCGTCGAGGCTGCGGATGCTGGAGTCCATCCGGTTGTACGCGCGGGAACGCCTCGACGCCTCCGAGGACGGGGCCGCCACCCACGACCGGTTGACGAGTTGGCTGACCGAGCTGGCCCAGCCGCTGGTCCGGGAGCCCGTGTGGTTCCCGCTGGCGGCGCAGCGCCGACTGGAGGGATTGATCGACAACTTGATGGTGGCGGTGCGCTGGACCGCGTCGGTCGACGACGAGCGCAACGCGGTGCTGACCATGGCCACCGTCCGCTGCTGGATGCCACGGGGCTTCCTCACCGAGGGCCGCAAGCTGTTGCGGGCCGCCCTGGACCGGGTTCGGATCCGGCCCGAGCACCGCTGCCTGCTGCTCACCTACGCCGGCTACCTCGCGGCCGTGCAGGGCGATGCCCGAGAGGCCGTCACGCACCTGGCCGAGGCGCTGGCGCTCGCCCGCTCCACCGGCGAGCCCGTGCCGCTCATCGGGGCGCTGTACACCATGGGGGCGGTGTGCCAGGCCACCGAGCGGCTCACCGACGCCCACGAGCGCTTCGCCGAGGCCCTGGCGCTGGCCGAGGGCCTGCGCGACGAGACCGCCGTCGCCATGGTCCTGGAGCGGCTGGCGCTGACCGCGCACTGGCAGGGCGACCTGGACCGGGCCGACGAGCTCATCACCTCGGCGCTCCGGCGCTTCCGGGCCGGGCCCGTCTGCCACGGCATGAGCCTGGCGCTGCACACCGCCGGCACCATCGCCCTGCGTCGCGGCTCGCTGGCCTCGGCCGAGGAGTTCTTCGCCGACAGCCTGCGCAACGCGCCGGCGTCGTGGCTGGAGGTGCCGTTCGCGCTGGAGGGCCTGGCCATGGTGGCCGGCGGCCGGGGCGACGGCGAGCGGGCGATCCGGCTGTTCTGCGCGGCCCGCTACATCCGTGGCGGCGACCGGCTCTACGCCGAGCCCGCCTGGCGGCGTCAGGTCGAGGGCAGCCTCGGCGACTGGGGCGTGCCGGACGACGACGAGATCGACCGCATCGCCGCCGAGGTCGGGCGGCTCACGCGGGACCAGGTGATGGCCTATGCCCTGCACGATGTGTGGACTGTGACGGCCGGCGGACCGGCCGAGGATCTCGCCCCCGACGAGCGGGAGGTCGCCTCGCTGGTGTCGGCCGGACTGACCAATCCGGAGATCGCCGCGCGGCTGGGCGTGAGCGTGCGGACCGTCGCGTATCGCCTCAACCGGATCCGGACCAAGCTCGGTCTGCGGACCCGGGAGGACCTGGTGGCCTGGACCGCGCCCGGCCCGCCACCGGCGGAGAGCCCGGTCGGCTGAGCCTTCGGTCGGCCGAGCGCACCGGTGGGCGGCGGACGCCACCGGAATGCGCTTTCCGTCAGGCGCTGACCAGACGGGCGTTGTGCGCGAGAATCGCGGCCTGCACCCGGTTGTCGCAGCTGAGCTTGGTCAGCAGACGGCTCACGTGGGCCTTCACGGCGCCCTCGCTGAGGTAGAGCTTGCGGGCGATCTGGAGATTGCCCATGCCCTGCGCCAGCAGGCCCAGGACCTCGCGCTCGCGGCCGGTCAGATGGTTGACCAGCGTGCGGGCCCGCTCGACCGGTTCGGGATCGATGTCGACGATGCGGTCGAGCACCCGGCGGGTGATGGCCGGCGATAGCATCGCCTCCCCGGCGGCGACGGCCCGCACGGCGGTGACCAGCTCGCGTGGACTGCCGTCCTTGAGCAGGAAGCCGGTGGCGCCGGCCCGCAGGGCCCGCCGGATGTGGCTGTCGTCGGCCACGGAGGTGAGCAGCACGACGGCGGTGGCCGGTGACAGCGCGCGGACCTGCTCGGTGGCCGCGAGGCCGTCCATCCCGGGCATCCGCACGTCCATCAGCAGCACTCTGGGCACATGTTTGCGCGCGAGTTCGACCGCCCCGAGACCGCTGGCGGCCTCGGCCACGACCCGCACGTCCGGCGCCTGTTCGAGCACGCGGCGGATACCGCCGCGCACCAGCGCCTCGGAGTCGACGACTCCCACGGTGATGGCTTGGTTCATACCGGTGATTGTGGGGGTCGACCGGCTGAATGAAAACCGTTGCGTAACGGTTTGCAGGGGTGCACGTAACGCGGAACCGGGTCCGGGCCGCCGCACTGCCCACGACTGTAGGCCCCGCCTGCCCGGTCGGCCGGTCACCTGGTCGGAAGATACGCGGGCCGCCGGGCCATCGTGTCCGGGCGACGATTGCCACGGCCGATAGGCGTCATCAGGATGGGACATATGGAGGCAGCCGTCGCCGGTGATCCGCTGGGTCTGCTCGGTTCGCTGGCCGCGGGCGGCCCCGGCCTGACCCCGCTGTACATCGGGCCGCGGCTGGTGCACGCGGTCACCGCGCCCGAGCTGGTCCGGGCGGTGCTGATCGGCGACCCTCGCCGCTACGCCGGCGTGGTGGCCGAACGGACCCGGCGGCTGACCGACGGCGACCTGGCCAGCCTGGTCGCCACGGTCGCCGAGCGGGCCCGGCACCTGCCCCTGAGCTGGCGGCCCGGCGTCGAGCTGGACGTGAACGCGGCGATGGCCGGCTACGAGCCGGTGCACCGCGGCCAGGTCGACGGCCAGTCCACGATCACGCTGCTGATGCGGCGCTTCTTCCCGGCGGCGGAGCCGCTCCGCGGCTGCCTGACGGCCTTCGTGGCCGCCACGCTGGCGTGGATGTGGCACGAGCTGGCCTCGCATCCGCACGCGGCGGCGCGGTTGCACGCTGAAGTGGACACCGTGCTCGCGGGCCGGCGCGTCACCGCATCGGACCTGCCCAACCTGCGCTACACCCGACGCGTCGTGAGCGAGGTGTTGCGCCTGCATCCTGTGTTGCTGGTGATGCGCACGGTGGTGAAACCCGTTCGGCTGGGCGGAATCCCGCTGTCGCCGGGCGCGGAACTGCTGCTGCGGCCCCATTCGCTGCACCGGGATCCGGCGGTGTACGCCGATCCCGGGACGTTCGACCCGGACCGCTGGCGCGCCGACCGCTGCGCGCACCAGCCGCGCGGCGCCTTCGTGCCGTTCGGGTGCGACGATCGGGGCTCGTTCCTGTGGACGGAGTTCACGGTCACGGTCGCCACGATCGCGCAGCGCTGGCAGCTGCTGCCCACGCTGGGCCGGGTGCGGCCGTGCGTCGCGGTGGTGGAGCGCCCCGATCGGCTAATGATGGTGCCGCGGCAGCGAGGCGTCTGAGTGTTCGAGTTAACTCCAGGTTAGGCTCAACGGGTGGTGAAACTCCCCGACTGGCTGTCCATCGGCCAGGTGTCCGAACGCAGCGGAGTCGCGCAGACGGCGTTGCGGTTCTACGAGGAACGCGGCCTGATCGCCGCCGAGCGCACCGGCGGCAACCAGCGCCGCTACCCACGCTCGGTGTTGCGCCGGCTGGCGTTCATCCGCACGGCGCAACGAGTCGGGCTCAGCCTGGAGGACATCGGCGCGGCGCTGGCCACGCTGCCCGAGCAGCGCACTCCGACCAAGGCGGACTGGGCTCGGCTGTCGCGGGAGTGGAAGACCGAGCTGGAGGCCAGAATCGACTCCCTGCAACGACTTCGCGACCGGCTGGAGGGCTGCGTCGGCTGCGGTTGCCTGTCGCTGCGGGTGTGCACGCTGCTCAACCCCCAGGACCGCATGGCCGGCTACGGTCCGGGAGCGCCCCGGCTGCGTGCCGCCGCCGAGGGGGGTATCGACTGAGAGCGACGCGCGCCGGACAGTGATCACCGTTGCGCCATAAGGATGCAGCTGCCCGACTGTGCTTGAAGGCCGGTGTCGGCAGTCGCAGACTGGACACGTGAAGGTGATCTCGGACGCCGACGTGCGCACCGCCCTGTTGGCCGGGGCGGCGGTCCGCGTTTCGCGAGACGCCCTCGTGGATGCCCACCGCGGCACGCTCAAAGCCCCGCCACGAACCGGGATCGACGTCGGCTCCACGGAGCTCGTCTTCACGGTCGGCGGAAATGCCGCCGGCACCGTGGGTTTCCGCTGCTACGGCCTGTGGCCCGGCCACGCCGACCAGCTGGTTGCCGTGTGGGACAACAAGGGCACGCTGCGCGGCGTCGTCGTCGGCACGGCCCTGGGCGCGCTGCGCACCGGCGCCCTCGGTGGCGCGGCCGTCGACGCGTTGGCCAAACACGACGCCTCGGTGTGCGCCGTCATCGGTTCCGGCACGCAGTCGTGGGCGCAGCTGTGGGCCGCCTGCGCCGTGCGCACCTTCAGCGAGGTCCGGGTGAGCTCGCCGACTCCCGAGAACCGGGCCAAGTTCGCCGCCCGGGCCCGTGACGATCTCGGGCTCAACGCCATCGACCTGGCCGATTCCGTCGAGGCCGTGCGGGACGCCGACGTCGTGCTGGTGGCCACCAAGTCGACGCGCCCGGTCCTGCCGGCCACCGCGTTCGCCCCCGGCTGCCACGTCAACACCATCGGTCCCAAGCTGCGCGGCGCCAGCGAGCTGCCGCCCGAGCTGGCCAGCGTGGCCGCCATCGTCGCCAGCGACTCGCCCGCGCAGGCCGCCGCCTACGGCAACCCGTTCTTCACCGGCCGCAAGCTGGCCCATCTCGGCGGCATCATCGCCGGCGACCTGCCCGGCCGGATCAGCGAGGGCCAGATCACCCTGTTCTGCTCCACCGGCCTGGCCGGCGCCGACGTGCTGCTGGCCGACCACGTGTTCAACGAACTCGAACTGGCCGCCTGAATTCCGCTGGACGGCGGGTCCCCCTGTGCCCACACTTCCGGCACATGAACGAGAAGAACACCAACCGGATCTCCCGGCGGATGTCGCGCTATCTCAGACACGCCCCGGAGGAGATCGGCATCCAGCTCTCCCCCGACGGCTGGACCGACACGAAGGCGCTGACCACCGCTCTCGGCATCACCCGTGAGCAGCTCGAACTGGTCGTCGCCGGCAATGACAAGCAGCGTTTCGCCTTCGATGACACCGGCACCCGGATCCGCGCCAACCAGGGCCACACCGTGCCGGTCGAGCTCGACCTGCCCGTGGCCACCCCGCCGGCCACGCTCTATCACGGCACGGTCGCGAAGTTCCTCGACGCCATCATGACCGAGGGGCTGCGGCCGATGACCCGCCACGACGTGCACCTGTCGCCCGATGTCCCCACCGCCGTGAAGGTGGGCTCGCGCCGCGGCAAGCCGGTCGTGCTCGCCGTGGACGCTCGCCGCATGCAGGCCGACGGGCACGTGTTCCGGTTGAGCGCCAATGGAGTCTGGCTCACCGAGCACGTGCCTGCGACGTACCTCAGCTCGACATGAACCAGGCCACGGCGCCGCCGGCGGCCAGCAGGGCGAGCACGCCCAGCACGAGGGCGGCGATCCTGGAGGCCTGCTTCACCATCGTGTAGACGCCACCGATCAGGAAACCGGCCACGGCCAGCAGCGCGATGGCGATGTACTGATGCTGCGACATCACAGCACCCCCTTGGTGGACGGCACGCCAGAGACGCGCGGGTCGGGCTCGGTGGCCGCCCGCAGCGCGCGGGCGATGGCCTTGTACTCGGCCTCGGTGATGTGGTGCGGGTCCCGGCCGTGGATCACGCGGACGTGCAGCGCGATCTGGGCGTGGAAGGCCAGCGACTCGAACACGTGCCGGTTGAGCACGGTCGCGTAGTTGTTGCCGACGGTGAAGGACTCCATCGACTCCGGCTCGCCGACGTGCACGCAGTACGGCCGGCCGCTGGCGTCGATCGCCGCGTGGGCCAGCGACTCGTCCATCGGGATCCAGCAGTCGCCGAAGCGGCGGATGCCCGACTTGTCGCCCAGGGCCTGGCGAATGGCCTGGCCCAGCACGATCGCCACGTCCTCGACGGTGTGGTGGGCGTCGATGTGCACGTCGCCGGTCGCCCGCACCACCAGGTCGAAGCTGCCGTGCACGCCGAACGCGGTCAGCATGTGGTCGAAGAACGGCACGCCGGTGTCGATCTCCACCTTGCCCGTGCCGTCGAGGTCGATCTCGACCAGCACGGAGGATTCCTTGGTGGCGCGCTCAATACGCCCGATACGAGTCACAGAAGCTCCTCGCAGGGCTCGTCGCAACTGCGACAGTCCCTGTGCTTGTCGGATTCGGTCGCAAGCTCCCTCATCGCGCGATCTCCTTGCTGGCGGCCAGGAACGCGTCGTTCTCATCCGGCGTCCCGATGCTGACCCTGAGGTGGTGGGCGATGCCGACGTCCCTGATCAGCACGCCACGGTCCAAATAGGACTGCCAGGCGGCCTTGGCGTCGTCGAACCGTCCGAACAGGACGAAGTTGGCGTCGCTGGGCACGACCTGGAAACCCAGGCCGGCCAAGGCATCCACCACGCGGTGGCGTTCGGCGACCAGCTTGGCCACCGTTTCCAGCGTGCGGTCGCCGTGCCGGAGCGCGGCCAGCGCGGCCGCCTGCGTCAGCGAGGACAGGTGGTACGGCAGGCGCACCAGCTGCAACGCGTCGACCAGCGCCGGCGCCGCCGCCAGGTAGCCGAGGCGGCCGCCGGCGAAGGCGAACGCCTTGCTCATGGTGCGGGTGACGACCAGCTTCTCGGCGAACTCCTCCAGCAGGCCCAGCGTGCTGGCATGCTCGTTGAACTCCGCGTAGGCCTCGTCGATGACGACGATGCCCGGTGTCACGGCGATCAGCTCGCGCAGCTGGTCGAGCGGGATGGCCTGGCCGGTCGGGTTGTTCGGGCTGGTGATGAACACCAGGTCCGGCGCCTTCTCGACGAGGATCCGCGCCGCTTCCTCGGTGTCCAGGGAGAAATCGGCGCGACGGGGCGTCGGCACCCAGTCGGTGCGGGTGCCGGCCGCGATGATCGGGTGCATCGAGTACGACGGCTCGAAGCCCAGCGCGCTGCGCCCCGGGCCGCCGAAGGCTGCAACAGCTGCTGCAGGATTTCGTTGGAGCCGTTGCCGCCAGACGTTGGCCGTGGTCACCGGCACGCCCGTGGACGCGGCCAGGTAGGCCGCCAGCTCCGTGCGCAGGGCGATCGCGTCGCGGTCCGGGTAGCGGTGCAGGGTGGTCGCGATCTCCGCCGCCGCGGCGGTGAGGTCGGCCACCAGCTCCGGCGGCGGCGGGTAGGGGTTTTCGTTGGTGTTCAGGCGGATCGGCACGTCCAGCTGCGGCGCCCCGTAGGGCGTGCGGCCACGCAGGTCCTCACGCAGCGGCAGGTCGGCGAGCTGGACGCGCGCGCCAATCGGTTCGGTCATTCAGGCGTCCTTGAAGCGTGCGGTGACGGCTTGGCCGTGAGCGGGCAGGTCCTCGGCGTTGGCCAGCGCGACCACCTTGTCGGCGACGTCGCGCAACGCGTCCTCGGTGTAGTCGATGACGTGGATGCCGCGCAGGAAGGTCTGCACGGACAGGCCGGAGGAATGGCGGGCGCAGCCGGCGGTGGGCAGCACGTGGTTGGAGCCGGCGCAGTAGTCGCCGAGCGAGACCGGCGCGTAGGCGCCGACGAACACCGCGCCCGCGTTGCGGACCTGGGCGGCCACCGCGCGGGAGTCGGCCGTCTGGATCTCCAGGTGCTCGGCCGCGTAGGCGTTCACGACCTTCAGGCCGTCGTCCACAGTGGACACTAGGATGCAGCCGGACTGCCGGCCCGCCAACGCTTCCGCCACCCGAGCGCTGTGCTTCGTCGCGCCCACCTGCCGGTGCAGCTCGGCGTCGACCGCGTCGGCCAGCCGCTCCGAGTCCGTGACCAGGACGCTCGCCGCCAGCGTGTCGTGCTCGGCCTGGCTGATCAGGTCGGCCGCCACGTGCACCGCGTCCGCCGTGTCGTCGGCCAGGATCGCGATCTCCGTCGGGCCGGCCTCGGAGTCGATGCCCACCATGCCCCGCAGCAGCCGCTTGGCCGCCGTCATGTAGATGTTGCCCGGGCCGGTGATCATGTCCACCGCCGTCAGCTCCGCGCCGTCGGTGTCCACGCCCCCGTACGTCAGCAGCGCGATCGCCTGCGCGCCGCCGACCGCCCACACCTCGTCGACGTCCAGCAGCGCACACGCGGCCAGGACCGTCGGGTGCGGCACGCCGCCGTGCTCGGCCTGCGGCGGCGAGCACACCACGAGCGAGCCCACGCCCGCCGTCTGCGCCGGCACCACGTTCATCACGACGCTCGACGCCAACACCGCCACGCCGCCCGGCGCGTACAGGCCCACCCGGTCCACGGGCACCCAGCGCTCCGTCACCGTGCCGCCCGGCACGACCTCGGTGGTCTTGTCCTGCCGGCGCTGGTCCGCGTGCACCTTCCGGGTCCGGAGGATGGCTTCCTCCAGCGCCGCCCTGACCTTCGGGTCCAGCTCCTGGAGGGCCTGGGCGATCCTGGCCTGCGGCACGCGCACCGACGCCGGCCGGATCCGGTCGAACCGCTCGGCGAACTCCAGCACCGCCGGCACGCCCCGGGCCCGCACCGCCTCCACGATCGGCCGCACCTGATGCAGCACGACATCCACGTCAACCTCGGCGCGCGGCAGGGTGACGCGCAGCTGGGCCGGGGACGGGACGTGACCACGCAGGTCGGTGCGGTTGAGCATGGCCATCAGGGTACCGACGCCACCCGTCAACCCGGCCGGCACCGGCCGGTCAGACACCGCCGCAGCACGGCATCCGCATTTCGGTTGTCCTCGAACAACCGGATCGCCCGATTTTCCCCCTACTTCCTGCACGACGTGGACGAACACATGAATATACCTCATATTGCCGAACAGCAGAGGGTGTGAACGTGCCACTTTCACGGGTAAATACGGAGCAGGCGATTGCCACCCGAAGCCTCCGAATTGCATCCTTTTCCCCGTAGCACCCAACTCGGGCAGACCGCGACACAACGAACCGAGATTGTCTCATGTTGTGCTGCTGGCCGCCCGTGAAACGACATTCGATCCGCCGCACCGTCGTACCAGGCCGCGCGGCGACACCAGCACGACCGGGAGTGAAAAATGGGAATCCTGAGCAGGAAAATGACCGCCGCCGCCGTCGGCGCCGCCATCATCGGCGGCGTCGTGCTGCCCAGCGCCGACGCGATGGCCGCACCGGCCCGGCCCAGCGCGCCGGCCGCCGCGGCCAACGCGCAGGGCATCGGGGTGGACGCGTTCAGCCACGTCCTCGACATCACCAAGACCATCCTCGACGCGATCGAGGCGGCGAACAAGCTCAAGGAGAACCGGCCCGGCTACGTGAAGAGCCTGCTGGAGGCCGCCTTCAACGCCCAGGAACTGCACGAGAACTACAACGTCATGGTGATCAACACCGGCAACAAGTTCAACTTCACCCTGAACAACGTGGTCTACGACGCGGTCGCGCACGATTCCGGCTATCCCGACTTCCACATCTACGTCTTCGACTCCGGCCGGTTCGAGAACCAGGGCAAGGGCGGCTACGAGAACTGGGCCTTCCGGGGCTGGTTCGACCGCCCCGGCAACGCCGGCGTCGTCGACTTCCACAAGAAGGGCTGAGCCGTGGTGCGCAAGCTGCTCGCCGCGATGACCCTGACCGCGTTCGCCCTGGTGGGCGCCGGCGCCGCCCCGGCGCTGGCCTCGGTCCGGACGACGCACAACCCGACCGTCGACATCGTCTCGGACCGCACGGGCGGCGGGCTCGGGCCCCGGATCGGCGGCGCGATCAGCCAGCTGGCCGAGGACAACCAGGCCCAGCTGGTCAAGGACTCGATCGACAAGGCCTTCCACCTGGCCGGCCAGCACTACAACGTGATCATGATGAACCTGGCCCAGCACTACCAGGAGCAGCTGAACAACAAGGTCCTCTACGCCAACATCCGGTGGGAGGGCATCTACTACGGACTCTGGGTCTTCGACGACGGCCATTTCGAGAACCAGGGCAAGGGCGGCTACGAGAACTGGGGCATGGTCGGCTGGTTCAAGAAGAACAACGGCGTCGTCGACTTCAGCAAACCCTGATCCGGAAGGAACGAGAAAACCGATGAAGTCCACCCATCGCGCCGCGGCCATCACCGCCGCCGCCATCGCCGCAGCCGTCGCGTTCACCACGGCACTGCCCGTCTCGGCCGGGGCCTCCGCCCTGGAGCTCAACACCTGCGACCTGAGCGGCAAGGCCAAGGAAATGCAGACCTGGGACGCGGCCGGAAAGTACAACATCATCGTGTGGAAGGAGTCCGCGGCGGCCACGTACGACCTGCACGGCGAGATCCAGGAAGCATCGGGCACCGCGGTGTACACCGAGTGCAAATCCGTGATCGCGAAGTCGTCCCGCTACCGCTGGGCCACGTTCGAGGACGGCACCTTCGTGCACCAGGGCGACGGCGGCTTCCGCAACTACGCCTACATCGGCAATTTCACCAAGAACGGCGAGACCATCACCTTCCACCGACGGTGATCGAGCCGGCGGAAAGGGGCGCGGCCGTGAGGTCGCGCCCCTCGGCGTCTCAGCGAATGGTCCAGGTCTCCAGGTTCCACCACGGGCCCCAGGTCAACGGCCCGTGCACGGCGGGCTCGATGACCGGGACGGAGCCGGCCCAGTTGTCGTGGACGGCGTAGGTGTGGGTGACGAAGGCCAGGGTGACCAGGCCGGGATCGCCGACGTAGGCGCGCTGGGCGGAGCGGAAGGCGGTGGCGCGGGCGGCCGGGTCGGTGGCCCGGTGGGTTTTAGAGCAGGTGTTGATGGACGGGACGTACGTCGCCCGCTACCTATATCGTTAGCCTTATATGCCTTGCAGCCTCCTCAATATTGAACTCCAATCCTAAACGGGCTAAAACTAAGGCTAAACAAAGCTGCATTGGCCGCCGGATTGCACCACGCCTTTGCAGCAATCCCGGTCGGACAAGCAAACCTAACGCATCAGGGTAAGCTCCACCGGGGGTACAATGCTCGTTACGCGAGCCACGCTCTGTTGCTGACATGGGCTATAGTGTCGATATATCAGTCCGCGGAAAGCTGATAAGTCATAATCAACGAGAGTGATTACAAACTACCAGGTGGGTGTACTGCCCTCAGCGTCGACGCGGTAGCTACCTGGGTGGCAAACGCTTGCGCGACGGAGCGGCGTTCGAGGTCGCCCCCGGGGTAGCCGACGGTGAACGCGGCCCGGACACCGGCCTTGGCCCGCACGCCGTCGGCGCCGGCGACCCAGCCGGCCTGGTCGAGGATGCGGCCGGCGGCGGTCGAGTCGAAGCGGTAGGTCGCCTGCGGGTCGACGAACTCGGGCAGCGAGTCGGGCATCGGCGTGTACGCGGGAGTGCCCTTGCCGCCGAGCGCGGTGCCGATGAGCTCCTTGCGGTCGATGGCGAAGTTCAGGGCCAGCCGCACGGCCCGGTCGCCGGTCACGGGGCCGCCGGCCGGCAGGGTGACGGCGCGGTAGTCGGCGGTGTCCTCGGTGATGACCTTGACGCCGTCGAATTTGGCCACGGCGACCGCCTCGGACGGCGGCACCTCGATGCCGTCGAAGGCGCCGGACTGGAGGCGCTGGATCCGGGTGGCGTCGTCGGGCACGAAGGCGACGGTCACCTTCACGACCTTGGGCGGCACGCCGTAGTAGTACTTGTTCAGCCCCAGCAGCAACTGCTTGCCCTTGTCCCACGAGGCGACGGAGTAGGCGCCGGTGCCGGGCGGCTGCGGGCTGGCCAGCGCGGTGTGCGGAATGACGCCGAGCACCAGCCGCGTGGGGAAGGACGGGAACGAGAACGACAGGTCGAAGCGGACCGTCAGCTCGTCCACGGCGGTGACGCCGGCGAGCATGTCGAAGTCGGGCCGCAGCGGGGACCGGCCGGCGGGGTCGAGCACGGCGTTGTACTCGGCCACGACGTCGGCGGCGGTGAGCGGGCTGCCGTCGGCGAACCGCACCCGCTGGTGCAGCTTCACGGTCCACGACTTGCCGTCCGGCGAGGGTTGCGGCAGGTCGGTGGCCAGCACCGGCCGCAGCGTCCGGTCCGCCTGGTAGCCGACGAGCCCGTCGTACATCCGCGAGCCACCCTCGGGCGCGAAGCCCTGAACGGGGTTCAGGGTGGCGGGCTCGGCGGAGTCGGCCAGCGTCATGGTGGTGTTGTCATCGACGGTCCCGGCCCGACTCGGCGCCGGCTCGCCCGTGCACGCCGCCACGGCCACGGCAGCGGTGAGCAGACACACGGGAAGCAGGAGTCGACGCACACCCCGACAGTATCTTCGCCGCGCGTGCCGCGCGGGGCGAGGTCGCTCTAAGCCGGTCTCTTCGCCTTGGCCGCAAAAATCGCTGGAAAGTTGCGATTTTTCCGGCCCGCGGCTCCAGAGACCGGCGCGACCTCGCACCAGAGCCGGCGAACCCTACATGTCCAGCCCCAGGTCCAGCGCGGGCGAGGAGTGCGTCAGGCCGCCGACGGACAGGTAGTCGACGCCGGTCTCGGCGTAGGCCCGGGCGACGTCGAGGGTCAGCCCGCCGGAGGCCTCCAGCAGCGTGCCGGTGCCGGCGGCCTTGGTGCGGCGGAACGCTTCCGCGCAGTCCGCGGGGGTGAAGTTGTCCAGGAGCACGAGTTCGGCGCCGGCGGCCAGGGCCTCGTCGAACTGGTCGAGGGTGTCGACCTCCACCTCGCACGTGAGCTCGGGGGCGTAGGACCGGGCGGCCACCAGGGCGGCGGTGACGGAGCCGGCGGCCTGGACGTGGTTGTCCTTGATGAGAATGGCGTCACCGAGCCCGAGCCGGTGGTTGACGCCGCCGCCGCACCGGACCGCGTACTTCTCCAGCAGCCGCAGGCCGGGCAGGGTCTTGCGGGAGTCCCGCACGGCACAACCGGTGCCGGCGATGACCTCGACCCACGCGGCGGTGGCGGTGGCGATGCCGGAGAGGTGGCACAGCAGGTTCAAAGCCGTCCGCTCGGCGGTGACGAGGCCTCGGACGGGCCCCCGCACGACCAGCGCCGGCTCTCCGGCGGCCAGCCGGGAACCGTCCTCGACCTTGGCCACGACCTCGTAGTCGGTGACCTCGTCGAGCACGGCCAGCGCCGCCGGCACGCCGGCGATCACCCCGGCTTTGCGCGGCGTGAAGCTGCCGACGGCGATGGACTCGGACGGCACGGTGGCCAGCGTGGTGACGTCCGGCCCGTAACGAAGGTCCTCGGCCAGCGCGGTCTTGATGACCCGCCGCATGTCCTCGATGTCCACGGTCATGCCACACCTCCGAGCAAGGCCCGCTCGAACAGGAACGGCCGCCCGGCCGCGTCCAGTCGAACAGGGATGGACCGCTGCCACGAGCCGTCGTTGCGGCCCGGGTAGTCGGTGCGAACATGGCAGCCGCGGGACTCCGTGCGCTCCGCGGCCACGGCCAGCAGGATATCGGCGGCCATGGTCAGCGCGGCGTCCTCGACCGCCTCACGCGTCCCCAGTGGACGGACGACGGTCGACTTCTCCAGCACGGCGGCCGCGACGGCCAGACCCTCGACGGTACGCCCGATCGCGGCGTG
>NZ_KK037166.1:7747319-7748818 GCF_000568255.1 Kutzneria sp. 744 | reverse complement strand
CATCCCGCTCCGTCACGGCCGCGGCCAGCGGCCCGAGCGGCAGCTCCGCCCGGCGCGGATCGTCGAGCAGGCCGGCGGCCCGGTCGGCGGCCACCGCCCGAGCGGCACGGGAACCGACCACCAGACCTTCCAGCAAGCTGTTGGAGGCCAGGCGGTTCGCCCCGTGCAGCCCGGAACGGGCGACCTCGCCGGCGGCGTACAACCCGGTCACCGCGGTCCGACCGTCCACAGTGGCCATAACGCCGCCACACGAGAAATGAGCCGCCGGGGCAACGGGAATCGGGTCCACCGAGGGGTCGACACCGATGGCGGCGCAGGCCGCGTGCACGGTCGGGAAGCGGCGGCGGAACGCCTCCCCGTCCAGGTGGGTGGCGTCCAGGAACATGTGATCGGTGTCGGTCTCGTTCATGCGACGGGTGATCGCCGCCGACACCACGTCCCGGGGAGCCAGGTCGGCCAGCGGATGCACGCCGACCATCACCCGGGAACCGTTGGCGTCGACCAGAACCGCGCCCTCGCCCCGAACGGCCTCGGTCACCAGCGGGCACCGCCCGCGGGCGCCCGAACCCGTGTACAGGACGGTCGGGTGGAACTGCACGAACTCCAGGTCCGCGACGACGGCGCCGGCCCGCAGGGCCAGTGCGATGCCGTCGGCCGTGGCGACCTCGGGGTTCGACGTCACCTGGTACATCTGGCCGACACCACCGGTCGCCAGCAGCACGGCCGGCGCCCGCAGCACGCCGGGAACGCCTTTCCCGTCCAGCACAAGCAAACCACCAACGGCCCCGGACGGCGTCCGCAGCGCCTCGACGGCAACGTGGTTGTCCAGCATGGCGATTCGGCCGTCACGGGCCTGCGTCAGCAATGCACGCTCGACCTCGGCCCCGGTCGCGTCGCCGCCGGCGTGCACCACACGGAACGCCGTGTGGCCGCCTTCCCGGGTACGCGCCAGCTTGCCGTCCGAACCCTGGTCGAACACCGCGCCCCACTGCCGCAGCCGGCTCACCGCCGCCGGCCCGCCGCCGACGATCGCCTCCACCGCCGCGGCGTCACACAGCCCCGCCCCGGCGGTCAGCGTGTCGCTGACGTGCCGGTCGACGGTGTCTCCCTCCTCGTGCTCGCCGGGCAGCACCACGGCCACGCCACCCTGCGCCCAGCGGGTGTTGCCGTCACCGAGAGCGGCCTTGGTGACGACGAGAACCCGCAGGCCCAGGGCCTGGGCGTCCAGCGCGGCGGTCAACCCCGCCACGCCGGTTCCGACGACGACGAGGTCGGCGGAGGCCTCCCAGCGGGGCTTCACTCGGCACCGCCGGGCTGGCCGATCTCGATCATCCGCTGCACCGCGCCGCGGGCCCGGGCGGCCGTGTCGGCGTCCACGAAGACCTCGTCGGCCTCGTCGCGCAGGCAGCGCAGCAGCGCCGCCGGGGTGATCATCTTCATGTACCGGCACGAGGCCCGCTCGTTGACCGCCTGGAAGTCGATCTCCGGCGCGGCCTTGC
>NZ_KK037166.1:7707062-7747219 GCF_000568255.1 Kutzneria sp. 744 | reverse complement strand
AGCATGCCGACCTCGGTGGCCACCAGCACGCTGCGGGCGTTGGTCGACCGGGCGGCGGTCAGCATGTCGCCGGTCGACAGGATCTTGACCTTCTCGGCCGGCACCGCGCCCTCGCCGGCCAGGTACAGCGCCGAGGTGGCGCAGCCGCACTCCGGGTGGATGAACAGGTCCGCGTCCGGGTTGGCGGCGGCCCGGTCGGCCAGCTCGGGGCCGTTGATGCCGGCGTGCACGTGGCACTCGCCGGCCCACACGTGCACGTTGTCCCGGCCGGTCTCCCGGCGCACGTGGGCGCCGAGGAACTGGTCCGGGCAGAACAGCACCTCGCGGTCGGCCGGGATGGAGGCGACCACGTCGACGGCGTTGGAGGACGTGCAGCAGATGTCGGTCTCGGCCTTGACCTCGGCCGTCGTGTTCACGTACGAGACGACGACGGCCCCCGGGTGCTGGGCCTTCCACTCACGCAGCTGTGCGCCGGTGATGGAGTCGGCCAGCGAGCAGCCGGCCCGGGCGTCCGGGATGAGCACCCGCTTGTCCGGACTGAGGATCTTCGCCGTCTCGGCCATGAAGTGCACGCCGCAGAACACGATGGTCGACGCGCTGCTGCTGGCCGCGATGCGGCTCAGCGCCAGCGAGTCGCCGGTGTGGTCGGCGATGTCCTGGATCTCGGGCAGCTGGTAGTTGTGCGCGAGCAGGACGGCGTCGTGCTTGTCGGCCAGTCGTCGGACCTCCTCCCGCCAGGCGGCGTCCGGCTGGACCCCGGTCCAGCCGTCCTCGGTCCGCTCCAACTGCGCGGTAGCGGCCATGGTTCCTCCTCGGTTTGCGGTCCCCCGGTTTTCGCCTTACAATCGAAAACGTGCCTGATCCTATCAGCCGCCCCGGGTTAACCGGCAATGAAGTCCTGGCGGCAGTGCTGCAAGTGAGGCGGGAATCACTCCAGGTCCTGCTCTGGCAGCGCGCTCAGGAACCGCACGCTCGCCGCTGGTCACTGCCCGGCGGGCGACTGCGTGAGGACGAGGACGTGGAGGCGTCGATCCGCCGGCAGCTGGCCGAGAAGGTGGACGTCAGGAAGCTGGCACATGTCGAGCAGCTCGCCGTGTTCAGCGCCCCGGACCGGGTGCCCGGGGGCCGGATCGTGGCCACCGCCTTCGTCGGGCTGATCCCGTGCGACGTCGACCCCGAGGTGCCGGCCGACACCGCCTGGTACCCGGTCGACGGCCTGCCGGACACCGCCTTCGACCATGAGGCGATCGTGCGGCGGGCCCAGGGCCGGCTGCGGGCCAAGCTCTCGTACACCAACCTCGGCTTCGCCCTGGCGCCGCCGGAGTTCACCATCTCGGCCCTGCGCGGCCTGTACTCGGCGGCGCTGGGCTACCGGGTCGCGGCGACCAACCTCCAGCGTGTCCTGTCCCGGCGCGGACTTCTCGAGGCCACCGGTCACACTTCCCCGCCGGGACCGTCCGGAGGCCGCCCAGCTGCGCTGTTCCGCTTCACGGGGCACGGAATGCTCGTCACGGACCCCTTCGCCGTGCTGCGACCACCCAGCAGGGGGGCAGCCTCCGACGTACGGTAGACCCCGTGGCCGAGACGCTCCCGATCTTCCCGCTGGGCACAGTGCTGTTGCCCGGAGCGTCCTTGCCGTTGCACATCTTCGAGCCGCGCTACCGTCAGCTCACCGTGGACCTGGTGACGGGCGCGGTGACCGGGCGCAGCTTCGGCGTGGTCGCGATGAGACAGGGCTGGGTCACCGATGTGGACGAGCTTTCCCAGCTGCACGACGTCGGCTGCTCGGCCACGCTGCGCCAGGTCAACCGACTGCCGGACGGCCGGTTCGACATCGTCACGCGCGGCGAGCGCCGGTTTCGCCTGCTGGACCTGGACTCCGCCAGCGCGCCCTACCTGCTGGGCAGCGTGGAATGGCTGCCCGACGCGGAAGTCGCCGGCGCCGGCGTGACCGCCGCGCCGCAGCTGTCCGAGTCGGCCCGGGCCGCGCATCGCCGCTACTGCAACGCCGCCTGGCACCGTGAGGACTGGTCGGAGCCCGAGATCGGCGCCGACACCGGGACCCTGGCCCACCTGCTGGCCGCCGACTGCCTGCTGACCATTGAGGACCGCCAGGGCCTGCTGGAGGAGCGCAACCCCTTGCGACGCCTGCGAATGGTCCGCCGCGTCCTCAACCGCGAGACCGGCATCCTCCGCGAACTCCGCGCCATCCCCGCCGCCCTGTCGGAGTTCTCCGTCCGCCCCAGCACGAACTGACAAGATCAAGGGACCGATCCTCGCGTTGAACGTCAGGAAGGACCCCTTCCTGACATCACGGCCAAGATCAAGGGACCGATACTGGCGTTCAACGTCAGGAAGGGGCCCTTCCTGACATCACGGCCAAGATCAAGGGACCGATACTGACGTTCAACGTCAGGAAGGGGCCTTTCCTGACACAAGCGGGGCTCAGCCGAGGCGGCGGCCCAGGTCGTCCATGCCGTTCCAGGCCGTGAGGGTGCCGTAGGCCAGGGCGGTGGCCAGCGGCTGGGCCAGGATGACCCACGTGGACTCCAGAACCGGGGCCTGCTCGAACACCGAGCGGTTGGCCGGCGTGCCGGACAGGGCGTAGTGGCTGCCGGCCCAGGAGACGCCGACCTTCATGGCCAGCCACGCGCCCAGCGCCGACCCCAGCACGGCGGCGATCATGATCACCGGGCCGCGGCGTTCCCGCAGCAGCCACACCACGCCGCCGACGACCAGGCCCATGCCCATGCCCATGAGCACGAACAGGATCAGGTCGTCGAACCGGTGGTAGCTCTCGTCCAGCAGCGGCAGCTGCTGTCCGTCCACCAGGATCACGCGCTGCGCCGGCGCCAGGATCGACCACAGCCAGCCGACCAGCAGCCCGGTCAGGGCCACCGTGGACAGCACGCTGACCGCCGGCAGCAGGTCCCGCTTGATCACCACGTGGGGACGGCTGGGCTGCGGCAGCATGGCCATGATCTCGGCCACCGACGGCGTCCGGACGTCCGTGGCGGGCGCAGCCGATGATGAGGGCGCCGCCGACGAAGCCGGCTCCGGGTCCTTCTCGGTCACCGGCGGGATGCGCATCGGCTCGGCCCGCTCGCCCGCTTGCTCCGACATTCGAGCGACCCTAGTCCACCGAGGGTGACGTCGACGTTCGCTCGCCGTGTCGGCTGCAATTCGCCACCCATCCGGCGGGCGTCACCTGCACGACCATGCGCCGCCCGCAGTCGGCGCAGAACCGGGGCGGGTCGATGGAGGCGAGCAGGACCGCGCAGCGCGTGTGGTCGCCGTCGGCCTCGACCCGCCCGCAGCGGGCGCAGAACTCGGTGCTCATAGCGACTGGTTCAGCGCCTTGACCGGCATCTTCAGGTCGTCCAGCATCTCCAGGTCCTGGGCCGCCGGGCGGCCGAGGTTGGTCAGGTAGTTGCCGACGATGATGGCGTTGATGCCGCCCAGCATGCCCTGCTTGGTGCCCAGGTCGCCGAACGTCAGCTCACGGCCGCCGGAGAAGCGCAGCAGCGGCCGCGGCATGGCCAGCCGGAACGCGGCGACGGTGCGCAGCGCGTCTCGGCCCTCGACGATCTCGTACTGCTCGTACGGGGTGCCCGGCTGCGGGATGAGGAAGTTCATCGTGCACTCGTCCGGCCCCAGCTCGGCCAGCTGGGCCGCGAACTCGGCCCGCTGCTCGACGCTCTCGCCCATGCCGATGATGCCGCCGCAGCAGACCTCCATGCCCGCCGCGCGGATCATGCGCAGGGTCTCCCAGCGCTCTTCCCACGTGTGCGTGGTGACCACGTTCGGGAAGTGCGAGCGGGCGGTCTCCAGGTTGTGGTTGTAGCGGTGCACGCCCATCGCGACGAGCTCGTCCACCTGCTCCTGCGTGAGCATGCCCAGCGAGCAGGCGATCTGGATGTCGTTGCCGTCCTCGCGGATGGCCTTGATCCCCTCGCGTACCTGCGAGAGCAGCCGGGCGTCCGGCCCGCGCACGGCGGCCACGATGCAGAACTCGGTGGCCCCGGTGTCGCGGGTCTCACGGGCGCTGCGCACCAGGCCGGGGACGTCCAGCCAGGCCGAGCGCACCGGCGACGGGAAGCGGCCGGACTGGGAGCAGAAGTGGCAGTCCTCGGGGCAGCCGCCGGTCTTCAGGCTGACGATGCCCTCGACCTCGACCTCCGGCCCGCACCAGCGCATCCGCACCTCGTGGGCCAGCTGGAGCAGCTCCTCCAGCCGGTCGTCGCCGAGCAGCAGCACTGCCAGCAGCTGCTCCTGGCCCAGTCCTTCGCCACGCTCTAGCACCTGCTCACGGGCGACGGCGAGGATGTCGGTGTCGACGGCGGTCACAGGCCCACCTCGCTAGCGCTCGGCGGGTCTGCGACCCAGGTCCCTGTGCTGGATGGTGCCCTCGCAGGCTCGGTCACTGGCAACTCTCCTTGCTCGGGGTGACGCTGGCCAGCAGTCTGCCTCACGCGACCTCGTCACATCGGGCTACATCGTGTTACGAGTCTCACGCGGTGAACTGCTCGGCGAACACGTCCGGGTCGAACGTGCCGCCGAGCCACGGTGACATGGCGGCCCGAGCGACCTCAAGAAAGTCTGAGGGGTCCAACAGTCCTGCGCCCTCGGGCAGCGCGCCGAGCAGCGGACCACCGGCCGCCTCTGGTAGGTCGACGAGGTTGCAGCGCGACGCCAGGTCCGGCTCGGACGGCCAGCTGCCGATCACCACGCCCGCGCACTCGATGCCCCGCTTGAGCAGCACCTCGGCCGTCAGGGCGGTGTGGTTGAGCGTGCCCAGGCCGGCCTGGGAGACGATCAGGACCAGCGCGTTGAGCGCCCAGGCCACGTCGGCCAGGGTCGCGCCCTCGTCGTCGAACCGGACGAGCAGCCCGCCCGCGCCCTCGACCAGCACCAGGTCGTGCTCGGCGGCCAGCTCGGCGACCACGGAGGCGATCTCGCCGGGGTGCACCTGTGGCATGCCGGCGCGGGCGGCGGCGGTGTCCGGGGCCAGCGGTTCCGGGAAGCGGCGCAGCTCACGCGTCGTGATCTTGCCGGCGAACCTCGCGACCTCGTCCAGGTCACCCGGCTCCTGCGGGCCGACGCCCGTCTGCGCGGGCTTGACCACGGCGACCCGCTGGCCGTTGTCCACCGCGAGGGCCGCGCAGGCCGCGGTGACCATGGTCTTGCCGACACCGGTGCCGGTGCCGGTGATCACGAGGATGTTCACGACCCATCAGGTTAGTGGTTCGCTCCGCCCCGCTCTCAGCCGACCGTCGCGGCCGCGACTATCGCGTTGCAGACCTGAGACAGGTCCTCGTCGGAAATCACGTACGGCGGCATGGTGTAGATGAGGTCGTTGAACGGCCGCAGCCACACTCCGTGATCGACGGCGACCCGCTGCGCGGCGGCCATGTCGACCGGGTGGTCGAGCTGAACGGCCCCGATCGCGCCGAGGATCCGCACGTCCAGCACGCCCGGGACCTGCCGCGCGGCGTCCAGGGCGTGCAGGCCGGTCTCGATGCGCTTGATCTCCGCCCGCCAGTCCTGCCCCAGCAGCAGGTCGATGGACGCGTTGGCCACGGCCGAGGACAGCGGGTTGCCCATGTACGTCGGCCCGTGGGCCAGCACCGGGACCTCGCCCCTGGAGATGCCGTCGGCCACGCGGGACGTGCACAGCGCGGCCGACATGGTCATGTATCCGCCGGTCATGGCCTTGCCGACGCACATGACGTCCGGGCTGATACCCGCGTGGTCGGCGGCGAACAGCTCGCCCGTGCGGCCGAAGCCGGTGGCGATCTCGTCGAACACCAGCAGCACGTCGTTGGCCAGGCTGACCTCCCGCAGCACGTGCAGGTAGCGGGGGTCGTGGAAACGCATGCCGCCGGCGTTCTGCACGACCGGCTCGACGACGATCGCCGCGAGCTCGTCGGCGTGCTGTTCGACCAGGTCCACGAGGTGCTGCACGTAGTCGTGCTCGAACTCGGCCGGCGGGGCGTCGGCGAAGACCTGCTCCGGCAGGACCCCGGCCCACAGCGAGTGCATGCCGCCCTCGGGGTCGCAGACGCTCATCGGGTGGAAGGTGTCGCCGTGATACCCGCGTCGCCACGTCAGCAGCCGTCGCTTGCCCGGCTTCCCGAGCGACCGCCAGTACTGCAGGCACATCTTGATCGCGACCTCCACCGACACGGAGCCCGAGTCGGCCAGGAACACGTGCTGCAACGGCTCCGGCGTGATCTCCACCAGCTTCGTGGCCAGGCGGACCGCCGGCTCGTGGGTGAGGCCGCCGAACATCACGTGGCTCATCCGGCCCAGCTGCTCCGTCACGGCCGCGTCCAGCACAGGGTGCCGGTAGCCGTGGATCGCCGACCACCAGGAGGCCATGCCGTCGACCAGCTCCCGCCCGTCGGCCAGCCGCAGCCGCACCCCCTCGGCCCCGGTGACCACCAGCGGATCGATCCGGCCCGGCATGGGCGCGTACGGGTGCCAGACGTGGGCGCGGTCGAGGGCGCTGAGCTCGTCGGGAGTCACGAGCGAGCACCCTAACCCGGGCGGACCAGTCCGGTCTCATACGCGAACACCACTGCCGGCGACGTGCGGTGGGACGACACCCCACCGGTTACGCCGCCAGGACAACAAAGGTCGTCCTCCACCCCGACCGCGCCATCGCCATCACCCGGAGGTGCGGTTCAACTAGCGGTCCTCGTCGGGCCAGGGCAACACCGCCAGCTCCGGCCACTTCTCGCGCCAGCGCCGGGTCTTCGTCTCATAGACGTGGCGCGGTGCCAGCACCGGATTGGGCCGCACAACGAGGTTGAACACGTCGGCGAGCCCGTGAGGCGCATAGATACGCCAGTCACCGGCCCCGGTCCGGCGAACGCCCAGACAACAGGTCGTCGCCGCGAACGAGTCGATGGCCGCCTCGGTCGACGAATGGGGTTCACACGACACAGCGAAGCTGTCCTGATACCACAGGTGGACCCGCGCTTCGTTGCAGATCTCCACCACAGCCGGCAGGTCGCCGAACAGTTGGGCACCGGCCTCGACAACCGCGTTCTCGGCTTCACGGCTGAGGTCCGAGTCGTCGAAGTAGAACAGGTCGTAGTCCTTGATCCCATCGGCCGGCGGCCGACCGGTGACCACGTTCCACACGGTCTGGAACAGGCACCCACCGGTCAGATACCAGCCGGGAAGGTCGAACTCCGTGGCGCGGTTCAGCACCTCCACCAACAGTTCGTTGCGGTTCAGCGCCGCGCGGAGGGCGTCCAGTTGCTCGGTGACGGCCAGCCGGCCGGTCCTCATCACTGTCCGGTGAGCCGCTGGCGCAGCACCGCCAGCAAGGCGTTGCCGTCGGGGGAACCGAGGCCGGTGCACGGATCCCAGCCCGGAGAGGCCGGGTAGCCCTGGTTGTCGCCGGCGGTGACGTCCCGGAAGCCGGAGGTGAGCACACCGGGCTGGGAATCCTTGTACAGCAAGGGTTGCAGCAACCCGAGGGGCCGGCCGAGGTGCTGGACGAGGCGGGCGACGAGGGCGGACCAGAGCGGGGCGACGGCGCTGGTGCCGCCGGCGGGGTAGCTCTTGCCGTGCACCAGGACCATGTAGCCGGTGTTGGGGTCGGCGACGGCGGCGACGTCGGGCACGCCACGGCCGGAATCCGGGACGCCGCAAGCAGATTGGTAGTCGGGACGGGGGAAGAAGGCGCTGACCCCGCCGCCGGTGGCGTGGTCGCCGACGCCGTTGTTCCACACCGTCTCACTGCCGATGACGCCGGTCGCGGGATCGGCGCGGAGGGAGGTTCCACCACAGGCCAACACATGCGGGCTCGATGCCGGAAAGTCGACGTGCTGCTTGCCGTCGGTCTGCTCGTCGGCGGCGCCCCAGTCGCCGCTGGAAGCGACGACGGTGACGCCGAGGGCCGCGGCATCGGCGAAGGCGTCGTCCAGGGCCGTGCGGGTCTGCTCGGTCCACAGCTCCTCGGCCGCGCCCCAGCTGATGCTCACCGCCGCCGGTGTCGGCGAGGCGTGCACCGCCGTGCTGACCGCGTCCACAAAGCCCTGATCGGTGTTCGGGGCGAAGTAGACGAGCTGCTGCACCTCCGGCGCCAGCCCGCCGATCACCTCGATATCCAGCAGCACCTCGTCATCCACGCCGGAGTTGGGCGTGTTGGCACCCCCATCCACGCTCACCGCCCGGACGGCCACCGGGCCCACAGCGAGCCCTTGGAAGTACGTCGCCAGCTCGGCATCGGTGTAGCCGCCACCGAGCTCGATCACGGCGACAGTCGACGCCACCCCGTCGACCGCCGGCGGAAAGGAGTAGATCCTGCCCAGCGCGGGCGGGGTGTAGCCCACTTTGGACTCCGCCGCATCGGCAGCCGGTCGGCGGGCCTGAGGCCGGTCGTCCAAGCCCAGCACGGCCTGCACGACACCGTCCAGCTCGGCCGGCACCTCCAACGCCCCGACCCGATGCCGCATCCGGGTGTCCCCGAGGGACACGGCCTCCAACGACACGCCGAACGCCCGGTGCAGGGCGGCCAGATCACCTCGGACGGACAGGCGCCGCGACGCCGGGTCCTCGGCCACCACGGAGACGCCGAGTCCACTCAGGACGGTCCGGACCCGGAGCACGTCGGCGGGATCGGCCCCGTAGCGGTCGGCCAGCTCCTGACGGCCGATCACGGAGGGCCCGGACACGAGACCGGCCGGCAGCGCGGCCCGCCGCCGAAGCACCACCGTGGCGGTGACTTCGGTCGACGGGTCGAGCGTGCCGGCCGGGGTGAAGCCGTGGGCCGCCGGGCGAGTGCTTCCGGCTAGGACTACGCGTGCTGGCATGCCCCGATGGTCACAGACCCACATCGCTGGCGCTCGGCGGGTCTGCGACCCAGGTCCCTGTGCTCAATGGTGCCCTCGCAAGCTCGGTCACAGGACCACCGGCAGCTCCTCAAGTCCGTGCATCAGCATGCTGAAGCGCCACTGGAGCTCCTCGGTGGGCACGGCGAGCTTCAGGTCCGGGAACGCGGCGAGCAGGCCGCGGAAGGCGATCTCGCCCTCCAGCCGGGCCAGCGGCGCGCCGAGGCAGTAGTGGATGCCGTGGCCGAAGGCCAGGTGTCCACCCACCGGGCGGGAGATGTCGAGCTGGTCGGCGTTCTCGAAGTGGTTCTCGTCCCGGTTGGCCGAGCCGAGGCCGACGAGCACGAGCTGCTCGGCCGGGATGGTCACGTCGCCGAGCACGACGGGCTCGGTGGTGTACCGGAACGTGGACATGTTGACCGGGCTGCGGTAGCGCAGGAACTCGTCGATGGCGGTGGCCATCAGCGACGGGTCGGCCTTGAGCCGCTCCAGCTGGTCGGGGTTGGTCAGCAGGGCCAGCACGCCGTTGCCGATCAGGTTGACCGTGGTCTCGTGCCCGGCGATCAGCAGCAGGAACGCCATGGACACCAGTTCACGCTCGCTGAACCGGTCGTCGTCCTCGCTGGTCTCGATCAGCGCCGACAGCAGGTCGTCGCCGAGGTTGGCCCGCTTCTCGGCGATCAGCTTGCTGAAGTACTGGACCATCCACATGCCGGCCGCGCCGACCGCGTCGCCGCCGGCGCTGGAGATCAGCACGTTGGAGTTGACGCGGAAGGTTTCGCGGTCCTCGTCGTCCACGCCGAGCAGCTCGCTGATCACGGTGATGGGCAGCGGGAAGGCGAACACGTCCAGCAGGTCGACGCGGTCGCCGGAGGCCAGCTTGCCCAGCAGCTCGGCGGTGATCTCCTCGATCCGGGGCCGCATCTGCTCGATGCGCCGCGCGGTGAAGGCCTTCGTGACGAGGCGGCGCAGGCGGGTGTGGTCCGGCGGGTCCATGGACAGCATGTGCGCGTTCAGGTCGTCGGCGAACGGCCGGCTCTCGCTGTCGTCGACCCGGTTGCGGGCCGAGACCTCGCCCATCCCGGCGCTGCTCTTGCGCACGGTCGGGTCGGCCAGCACGGCCCTGGCCTCCTCGAACCGGCTGACCACCCACACCTTGAAGCCGTTGGGGGTGACCACCAGCCGGGCGGGCGCGTCGGCCCGCAGCTCGGCCTGGTAACGCTGCGGGTCCTGGAAGAACTCCGGCGTGAAGAAGCTGGCAGGCGCCGTCTCGGTGTTCGTCATGGGCCTTCCCCTAACCATGCCACGTAATTGGTGTTCACCAACGATAGGTTAACCCCGTTTACAACAGTGTGCCCACGTGCACCCCCGGGCGCACCCATTATCGATGAATGTGCCCGGGCTCACAGCCGTTTCAGCCCAGGCAACCCGGTCCCAACAGGGCCTTGAGGTCGCCCATCAGTGACGGTGAGGGATCCACCCGCAGCCCGTCGTCCAGCCGCAGCATGGTGCCGCGCCGGCCGTTCATCAGGTTCAGATGCACCTCGGTCGAGCCGGGGTGCGACTTGAGCACGTCCTTGAGCTGGGCCACCAGCGGCCGCGTGCACTTGGCGGCGTGCATGGTCAGCTTGATCGGCATGCCGCTGGCCGCCATCTCCAGGTCCGGCAGGGCCAGGTCGTTGGCGATCAGCGAGATCCGGTCGTCGCGCCGGGCGATGCGGGCCTTGACCAGCACGATGGCGTCCTCGGCCACGCTCATCCCGACCACCGAGTAGGTCTTCGGGAAGAACAGCACCTCGATGCCGCCGGCCAGGTCCTCCAGCTGCGCGGACGCCCAGGACTCGCCGGACTTGTTGATGCGCCTGGTCACCGTGGCCAGGATGCCGCCGACGGTGACCTGCGCGCCGTCGGGCAGGTTGCCTTCCAGGATCGTCGCGATCGCGGTGTCGGCCTGGGCCTCCAGCACCCGCTCCACGCCGTTGAGCGGGTGGCCGGACACGTACAGGCCCAGCATCTCCCGCTCCAGCGTCAGCTGGTGCTTGGAGTCCCACTGCTCGTCGGGCACCTTCACGTCGAACACGCCGCCGGCCAGGTCGTCCTCGCCCCCGCCGCCGAACAGGTCGAACTGGTTGTCCGCCTCGGCCTTCTTGGTGACCATCATCGCGTCGACCGCGTCGATGTGGACCATGTGCAGGCCCTTGCGCGGGTGGCCGAGCGAGTCGAACGCGCCGGCCTTGATCAGCGATTCGATGACCTTCTTGTTGCAGGCGTTGACATCCACCTTGCGCAGGTAGTCGGAGAAGTCGGTGAACGCGCCCTTCTGGGTGCGGGCCGCGACGATCGAGTCGACCACGTTGGCGCCGACGTTGCGGATGGCGCCGAGGCCGAACCGGATGTTCTCGCCGACCGGCGCGAACTCGCGCATCGAGTCGTTGACGTCCGGCGGCAGCACGGTGATGCCCATCTTGCGGCACTCGGCCAGGTAGATCGCGGCCTTGTCCTTGTCGTCGCCGACCGAGGTGAGCAGGCCGGCCATGTACTCGGCCGGGAAGTTCGCCTTGAGGTACGCCGTCCAGTACGACACCAGGCCGTACGCGGCCGAGTGGGCCTTGTTGAAGGCGTAGTCGGCGAACGGGACCAGGATCTCCCAGAGGGTCTTGACGGCGTCCTGGGGGTAGCCGTTGTCCAGCATGCCCTTCTCGAAGCCGGCGTACTCCTTGTCCAGGATCTCCTTCTTCTTCTTGCCCATCGCGCGGCGCAGCAGGTCGGCCTGTCCCAGCGTGTAGCCGGCCAGCTTCTGCGCGATGGCCATGACCTGCTCCTGGTACACGATCAGGCCGTAGGTCGTGCCGAGGATGTCCTTGAGCGGCTCCGCCAGCGACGGGTGGATCGGCGTGATCTCCTGCTGCTTGTTCTTGCGCAGCGCGTAGTTCGTGTGCGACTTGGCGCCCATCGGGCCCGGCCGGTAGAGCGCGCCGACCGCGGAGATGTCCTCGAAGTTGTCCGGGCGCATCAGGCGCAGCAGGTCCCGCATGGGCCCGCCGTCCAGCTGGAACACGCCCAGCGTGTCGCCCCGGCCGAGCAGCTCGTAGGTCTTCTTGTCGTCCAGCGCCAGGGTGTCCAGGTCGGGCGGGGTCTTGCCGTTGAGCGTGATGTTCTTCATCGTGTCGTCGATGACCGTGAGGTTGCGCAGGCCGAGGAAGTCCATCTTCAGCAGGCCGAGCGTCTCGCAGGTCGGGTAGTCGAACTGCGTGATGATCGAGCCGTCCTGCGGCCGCTTCCACACCGGGATGTGGTCGGTCAGCGTCTCCGCGGACATGATCACCGCGCAGGCGTGCACGCCGGCGTTGCGGATCAGGCCCTCCAGGCCGCGGCCGGTGTCGATGATCTCCTTGACCTGCGGGTCCTGCTCGTAGAGCGCGCGGATCTCGGTGGCCTCGCCGTAGCGCTTGTGCTGCGGGTCGAACAGGCCGTTGAGCGGGATGTCCTTGGCCATCACGGCCGGCGGGTAGGCCTTGGAGATCCGGTCGGCCACCGCGTAGCCGGGCTGGCCGTAGAGCACCCGGGCCGAGTCCTTGATGGCCGCCTTGGCCTTGATGGTGCCGAAGGTGATCACCTGGGCGACCTTGTCCTCGCCCCACTTCTCGGTCACGTACCGGATGACGTCGCCGCGCCGGCGCTCGTCGAAGTCGATGTCGATGTCGGGCGGGCTGACGCGGTCGGGGTTGAGGAAGCGCTCGAAGATCAGGCCGTGGGCCAGCGGGTCGAGGTCGGTGATGCCCATCGCGTAGGCGATCAGCGCGCCGGCCGCGGAGCCACGGCCCGGGCCGACCCGGATGCCGTTGTTCTTGGCCCACATGATGAAGTCGGCGACCACCAGGAAGTAGGCCGGGAAGCCCATCTGCAGGATGACGCCGATCTCGAACTCGACCTGCTTGCGGTGCTCCTCGTCGATGCCGCCCGGGAACCGGCGCTCCATGCCGGCCCACACCTGCTGCTTGAAGTACTCGTCCTCGGTCATGCCCTCGGGGATCGGGAACCGCGGCATCAGGTTGTGGAACTTGAACATGTCGGTGGTGTCGACCTTCTCGGCCACCAACAGCGTGTTGCGGCACCCCTCCTGCCAGGCGTCGGAGGAGTCGATCGCCCGCATCTCCTCCGGCGACTTCAGGTAGTAGCCGGTGCCGTCGAACTTGAACCGGGTCGGGTCCTGGAGGGTCTTGCCGGTCTGCACGCACAGCAGCACGCCGTGGGCGTCCCGGTCCGTGTCGTAGGTGTAGTGCGAGTCGTTCGTCACCACGAACGGCAGCTTCAGCTGCCGGGCCACGTTGACCAGGCCGTCGCGGACCCGGCTCTCGATCTCGATGCCGTGGTCCATCAGCTCCACGAAGAAGTTGCCCTCGCCGTAGATGTCCTTCCAGTCCGAGGCGGCCTGTAGGGCCTCCTTGTCCTGGCCCAGCCGCAGCCGGGTCTGCACCTCGCCCGACGGGCAGCCGGTGGTGGCCATCAGGCCCTTGGAGTTGGCCGCCAGCAGCTCCCGGTCCATCCGCGGCCACTTGCCCAGCTGGCCTTCGAGGCTGGCGTAGCTGGAGGCGCGCATCAGGTTGTGCAGGCCCTCGTTGCTGGCCGCCCAGATCGTCTGGTGCGTGTAGGCGCCGCTGGCCGACACGTCGTCGTTCTTCTGGTGCGGCTCGCCCCAGGTGATGCGCCGCTTGTCATGTCGGGAGCCCGGCGCCATGTACGCCTCGATGCCGACGATCGGCTTCACCCCGGCGGCGGTGGCCTGCCTGAAGAAGTCGTAGGCCCCGTACATGTTGCCGTGGTCGGTGATCGCCGCCGCGGGCATGCCCAGCCGAGTGCACTCGGCGAACATGTCCTTGAGCTTGGCGGCTCCGTCGAGCATCGAGTACTCGGTGTGCACGTGCAGGTGCACGAACGAGTCGGACATTGGTGACGGCCTCCCCTGGGCTCAGCGACGTGCCCGCCTATCTTGCCTCCTCACCCCCGCCCCGCCGGCATCGGACACACGGACTACTCTCCGCTACTTCCACTGGACAGAAAGTCCCAGCTCAGCATCGGGCATTCGCGACTGTCGGCGAACAGGAAGTCCCGGGCGTCTGGGGGCCTGCCCCCTTCCGCCCGGGTGCGGTCTCGGTGAGCATGCCGGCCATGGACGATCTCCTGGCCACGGCGCGGCGGAGGTTCGACGCGGGGGACGCCGTGGCAGCGCTGGAGCCGGCGCGGCGGGCGCTGGCCGAGGCGGAGCCGGGCTCCGCGCAGGCGGCCAACATCCACGTGGCGTTGAGCGCGATCCACGAGCGGCTCTCGCAGCATGACGAGGCGGAACACCATGCGCGGCAAGCGGTAGCGCTCACCGACATGCCGCCGCACGGCCGGTTGCGGGTGCACGCGCTGGCCAGTCTGGCGGTGATGGCGCGCATCCGCGACCGTCTCGACGAGGCCGAGGGGCTGTACCTGTCGGCGCTGGCGCTGGCCGAGGAGGACACCGCGAGCCTGCTGTGCGGCCTCGGCATCGTGCACAAGTGCGCGGGCCGTTACGACGACGCGGAGCGGGTGTACCGGGAGGCGCTGGCGCTCATCGGCCCGGGCGAGCCCGAGGCCGCCGCCGTGTGGCACAACCTGGGCGGCATCGAGCACTCACGCGGCCGGCACGCCGAGGGCGAGCCCCACGCGCGGCGGTCGGTCGCCTTGCGGGAACGGGCGTTGGGCCCCGATCACCCCATCGTGGCGGCCGACCGCGCGGCGCTGGCGTCGCTGTTGGTGGGCCAGCGGCGGTTCGACGAGGCGAAGGACCTGTACCGCCAGGCTTTACAGGTGTTCCAACGCGTCTACCCCGCCGACCACCACAGCGTCACCGTCACGGCGCGGAATCTCGCGGCGCTGGAACACTGAGCGGCACGAGCACCGGGCCGGACTGCTGGCAGGCCTGGCCGCAGGCGCTCTCCAGCGTGCAGCACAGGGAGCAGACGGCGCCGCCGTGGTGCACGCAGTCGACGATGTCCGGCAGCTCGAAGGGGTCCTCGCACACCTCGCACACGTGCGTGACGGCGAGGTCGACCGCACCGGATTCGGGGCCGGACACCAGGTTCGGGCGCGCGAGGTAGTACTTGCCGCCGGTCAGCTTGGCCATCACCGGCACCGCGACCATGGCCAGCGCCAGCGCGATGAACGGGCTCCACGCGGCGGCGACCGGCCCGAAAGCGCCGAAGTAGGCGACGACGGAGACGAGCGAGGCCAGCACCATGGAGCCGAAGCCGACGGGGTTCACGGCGTACAGGTAGGCCCGCTTGAACTCGATGTACGGCGGGCTCCAGCCCAGCGGCTTGCAGATCACCAGGTCGGCGACGACGGCCCCGATCCACGCGATGGCCACGTTGGAGTAGAAGCCGAGGATGTTGTTCAGGAACGCGAACGCCCCGAACTCCATGAGGGCCAGCGCGATGCCGCAGTTGACCAGCACGTACCAGGCGCGGCCGGGGTGGCGGTGCAGGACGCGGGAGAAGAAGTTGGCGAACGACAGCGACCCGGAGTAGGCGTTGGTCGTGTTGATCTTGATCTGGGAAACGACCACGAACAGCGCGGCCAGCGGCAGCGTGACGGCCCCGAGCACCGGGCGCACGGCCTCCACGTAGGGGGCGATCGGCTCCAGGACGGCGGACTGTCCGATCGCCCCCAACGCGCAGAACGCCAGGAACGCGCCGCCCAGCTGCTTGAGCGCCCCCAGCACCACCCAGCCGGGCCCGGCGGCGATCACGGCCGCCCACCAGGCCCGTCGGTTGGCCTCGGTCCTGGCCGGCATGAACCGCAGGTAGTCGGCCTGCTCACCGATCTGCCCGATCAGCGACAGCGCCACGCCGGCCCCGAGACCGACCCCGGTCAGCGACAGGCCGCCGCCGAACGTCGTGAACTGGCCGAACCGCTCGGGGTGGGTGGCCAGCACGACGACGAACGGCAGCACCAGGCCGGCCAGCCACACCGGCTGCGTCCACGCCTGCAGCCGGGCCAGCGCCCGCATCCCGAACAGCACGAACGGCAGCACGATCAGCGTGGTCAGCAGGTAGCCCAGCGCCAGCGGCAGCCCGAAGGCCAGCTGGAACGCCTGGGCCATGATCGACCCCTCCAGCGAGAAGAAGATCACCGTGAAGCTGGCGTAGATCAGCGAGGTCAGCGTGGACCCGAAGTAGCCGAAGCCGGCGCCCCGGGTCAGCAGGTCCATGTCCACGCCGTAGCGGGCGCAGGCGGTGGCGATCGGGATGCCGGTCAGGAAGATGACCACCGCCGCGATGCCGATGGCCAGCGCCGCCGAGGAGAAGCCGTGCAGCATCACGATGCTGGCCCCGATGGCGAAGTCGGCCAGGTAGGCGATGCCGCCCAGCGCCGTGCCGGCCACCGCGAACGGGGACCAGCGGCGGAAGGACTGGGCGGCGTAGCGCAGCGAGAAGTCCTCGCTGCCCTCGTTGGCCGCGAGCCACGCGTAACGGCGCTTGGGCCCGGTCTTCGGCGCGGTGATGGTCATGGCACCCGACGGTAGGAAGCCCCTTTTACGTCCAGGTTCCGGCGCTGTTACCCCCACCGGGCAGGTGATCTTCGCGGATGCGACGCACCGGGACGGACGGTGCGCGGGTCGACCGGGTAGCGTGCCAGGCGTGGCCGTGCCGGATCCTGTCGACTTCCGTCTGCTCTCCCTGATCGCCGAGATGGGTCGGGCCGCGGTGCACGACGTCGCCGCACGCCTGGGCATGGACCCACGGGAAGCCGCCGCGCGCCTGGTGGCGCTGTCCGCGCAGGGCATGCCGCTGTTGGTCGGCGTGGAGTGCGACCCCAACGGCATCCGGGCCGCGCTGGCCGCCGCGAGCCGGCCGCAGCAGCAGTGGCCGCAGGGCTATCCCCAGCAGCAGCCCCAACAGCAGCCTCAATACGCGCCGCAATAGCAGCACTTGCCCCAGCCCCAGTACCAGCAGCAGCAGCCCCAGCCGCAGTAAGCCCCGCCGCCCCAGTTTTTGCCGCCGCCGCAGAGCGTGCCGTTCCCCGCGCAGCAGCCCGCCGCTGTGCCCACGCCCGCGCAGCCGGCGGCCCCCGTGCCACCGCAGCCCGCCGGGGGCACCTGGGGTCCGCCGCAGACCTCGGCGTGGGCCCGTGGCGACGAGCAGACCGTCAAGGCCGAGCCCGTGCCCCCGCCCAAGTTCACCGTGGGCACCTCGCAGCAGACCGTGGGCCTGGAGGGCGAGCAGCTGTCCATCCAGCTCGTCGAGGTCGTCGACCCCGCCGATTTCCTCTTCACCGCCGCCGGCTACCGCCTCCAGGAGGGCGAGCGGGCCGTGGTCGTGCACACCGAGCTCACCAACCGCGGCACCGTGCCGTTCTCCTCGCTGCCCGACCTCTACCTGCTGCTGATCGCCGCCGACGGCCAGACCGTCCCCAAGGCCCCGGTGTCCCTGTCCTCCCGCCCGCCCCACCGCATCGGCGTCCAGCCGGGCGAGACCGCCGGCGGCCACACCGTCTACGTGCTGCCGGACTCCACGGAGCTCACCTCCGTCCGCTGGAGCCCCCGCCCTGACGACCCCGCCCACTCCCTCACCTGGGAGATCGAGCTCTAACCCTCCGCGTTTCGCTTTTTGTCACATGCGCTTCCCATATGGCATCTGGCGCCAAGTGGGAAGCGCATGTGACAAAAAGCTGGGGTGTCAGCTCTCCGCGCGGATACGCTCCAGCGCGATGCGCAGGTCGTCCGGGTACTGGCTCTCGAAGGTCACCCACTGGCCGTCGGCCGGGTGGTGGAAGGACAGGGACTTGGCCTGGAGCCACTGGCGGGTGAGGTGGAGGCGCTTGGCCAGCACGGGGTCGGCGCCGTAGGTCAGGTCGCCGACGCAGGGGTGGTGCAGGGCCGAGAAGTGCACGCGGATCTGGTGCGTGCGGCCGGTCTCCAGGTGCACTTCCAGCAGCGAGGCGGCGCGGAAGGCCTCCAGCATCTCGTAGTGCGTGACGCTGGGCCGGCCGGTGGCCACGACGGCCCACTTGTAGTCGTGCTTGGGGTGCCGGTCGATGGGCGCGTCGATGGTGCCGCGGGTCGGGTCGGGATGGCCCTGGACCAGCGCGTGGTAGACCTTGTCCACGGTGCGTTCCTTGAACGCCCGCTTCAGCACGGTGTAGGCGTGCTCGCTCTTGGCCACGACCATCACGCCGGTGGTGCCGACGTCGAGCCGGTGCACGACGCCCTGCCGCTCGGCGGCGCCGGAGGTGGAGATCCGGATGCCGGCGGCGGCCAGGCCGCCGACGACGGTGGGGCCGTTCCAACCGGGGCTGGGGTGCACGGCGACGCCGACGGGCTTGTCCACCACGACCACGTCGTCGTCCTCGTGCAGCACGACGAGGCCCTCGACGGGAATGGCCTGCACGGTGATGGGCTGCGCGGGCGCGGGCAGCGTCACCTCCAGCCACGAGCCGGCGATCAGGCGGTCGGACTTGCCGACGGCGCGGCCGTCGACCACGACGTCGCCGGAGTCGGCGAGGGTGGCGACGGTGGTGCGGGACAGGCCGAGCAGCTTGGACAGGCCGGCGTCGACGCGCATGCCGTCGAGGCCGTCGGGCACGGGCAGCTCGCGAAGGTCACTCACTGGTCTTGGCCTCTCGCGTGGAGCGGCCGTCGTAGTCGCGGCCCAGGATGGCCATCAGCACGATGAGCGCGCCGCCGACGCAGATGGCCGAGTCGGCGAAGTTGAACACGGGGAAGTACTGGGCGTTGGGCCCGAACACGGAGATGAAGTCGACGACGTGCCCCTGCAGCGCGCCGGGGGCCCGGAAGATGCGGTCCAGCAGGTTGCCGAGGGCGCCACCGAACACGAAGCCGAGTCCGACGGCCCAGCCGCGCGAGCGCAGCCGGGGCGCGACCCAGACGATCGCGGCCAGCACGCCGACGCAGATCACGCTGAACACCCACGTCATGCCCGTCACGCCGAGCGAGAACGCGGCGTACGGGTTTCGGATCACGTCCAGGTAGACCAGGCCGCCGGCGAGTTCGAGCGGCGGCTTGCCCTCGAGCTTCGCGACGACCAGTGCCTTGGTGACGATGTCCAGCGCCAGGGCGACGACAGCCGCTGTCACCAGCATGCCGATCCGGCGGGGCAGCAGCCGCTGCGCCGCGACCGGTTCGGTGTTGGGCTCGGTGCTCACCGGGCCATTGTCCCTCAGGCGGCGACGAAGGGCGGCAGCGGCCGGTTGTCGTCGGCCGGCACCCACCGGCCGTCCTCCTGCACGTACGTCCACTTCGGCCCGTTGGTGACGAGTTCACGCAACGCGGTGACGAGGCGGTCCACGTGCTCCACGGTGCTGCCGAGGCCCAGGCTGGCCCGCAGCGCGCGCTGCTCGGTGGCTTCCACGCGCTCCAGCAGGCGCCGGGTCGCCACGTGCGCGCAGAAGGCGCCGTCACGGACGCCGATGCCGTACTCCGCGGACAGCGCGGCGGCGATCAGGCCGGCCTCGTGGCCGTGGACGGTGAAGCTGACGACGCCGACGCGGTCGTTGTCGCCCTGGAAGATGGCCAGCTCGTGCAGGCCGGGGACGGTCTTGAGGCCCTCACGCAGCCGGGTCAGCAGCGCCTGCTCGTGGGCGACGATGCGGTCCCAGCCGTGGCGGGTGATCGTGTCGCAGGCCGCGGCCAGCGCGTGCACGCCGACGACGTTGGGCGACCCCGCCTCATGCCGCTCCGGCACGGCCGACCACGCGACGCCGAGGTGGTCGCCCCAGTCGACGACGCTCTTGGTGGCGCCGCCGCCGACCAGGTACGGCTCGGCCGCCTGCAGCCAGTCGGCCCGGCCGATCAGCGCGCCGGCGCCGTAGGGGGCGTACAGCTTGTGGCCCGACAGCACGGCGTAGTCGACGTCAAGGGCCTTGATGTCCACCGGGCGGTGGGGCGCGAGCTGCGCGGCGTCCAGGGCGATGCGCGCCCCGAAGCGCCGGGCCACCTGGGCCAGCTCGGCCACCGGCCACAGCTCGCCCGTGACGTTCGAGGCGCCCGTGACCACGACCAGGCGCGGGCCCTCCGGGCACAGCTTCAGCGCCGCCTCCAGCGCCGGCACGGCCGCGGCCACCGACTCCGGAGTCTGAATGCGACGGACGTTCGGGCCGCGCCAGGGCAGCAGCGCCGCGTGGTGCTCGGTGTCGAACAGCACCACGGAAGTGCGGCGCGGCAACGACTTCGCCAGCAGGTTGAGGGCGTCCGTGGTGTTGCGGGTGAACACCACCGTGTCGCTGCTGCGGACGCCCCACGAAGCGCCGCAACGTGTTCCCGAGCCTGCTCATAGACCTTTGTGGACACCTGCGAGGCGAATCCCGCGCCACGGTGCACACTCGCGTACCAGGGCAGCAGTTCGTCCACCGCGTCGCGCACCTGCTCCAGACACGGGGCGCTGGCCGCGTGGTCGAGATTGGCGTACGTGACGCGGTCTCCGGTCACCAGCGGCACCGACAGGCGGGCCCCGACCACGGCCGGCACGGTGGGGATGGCAGTCGCAGCGGTCTTGTCCGTGTTGCGGGCCGGCGGGATCGCGATGGTCACGGGGGTGCTCCTCGGGTCAGGGACCCGCACTGCACCGGGTCCGCGCTTGCCCTTGTCGCCTGGTGCGACAGGGCCTGGTCCTCACCCGGGGCACCCCACCGCGGAGGAGGGTTGCCGGCCAGCAAGCCGGGGCTTGACGCTGGCACTCATGACCTAACGTCGACCACGGTAACCGACCGTGCGCGGATCCGTCGAGACGTCCTCTCACATCGTGAGAGCCGTCACTAACGGGTGTTTCTGTTCCCGGAGGGGTGAAGGCCCGGTCCATTCCTCGCCGGCCCGGCGCAGACTCGGCGGCGCACCACGTGTGGCCGACCGCCCGGAGGTAGTCATGTTCCGCGAGCTCGACGACGAGCTCAGTCGCCATCTGGCGATGCTCGCCGACCTCGCCCTCGATCCCGACGACCGCATCGTCAGCGGCGTCACCCGGGCCCAGCTCCCCCGCGTCGTCGACGCCGTCGCCACCCTGCTCAGCGAGCACTCCCCCGACCCGGCCGGCCGCTGCGGCGCCTGCCGCCCCGACCACTGGTGGCAGCCCCGCCCGGTGTTCCCGTGCCCCGCCTACCTGGCGGTGCACCGCGCACTGTTCGCCGGCACCCTGAGCTGATCCCGCGTCAGGGCTCCAGCAGGGTCTTCAGGTTGGCCAGGTCCTTGCGGTTGGCCCGGCGCATCTCCATCGCCATCACCGGCGCGGCCACGGCGGCGAAGCCGGACGGCGACCCGCTGTTACGCAGCGTCATCCGTGTCCGTGTGGGCCCGACCGCCTCCCAGGTGTAGGTCGTCCGCATCGGGAACGGCCCCTGGGCGGTCTGCATGACCAGCCGTGAACCGGGCTCATGTTCGACGATCTCGTAGGTGTAGGCCAGTTCCCGGCCGAAGAACCGTGCGACGAAGGCCACCCGCGAGCCGACGGCCAGCGGCGGCTCGGTCTCCCAGCGCACGGAGCGGATGTTGACGTACCACTCCGGGGCATTGCCCGGGTCGGCCGCGTAGTCGGCGACCCGCGCGAGCGGGGCGTCGATGACGATCTCGGTCCGGACGTCGACGGCCATGCTCGTTTGTCGCTCCCGCGCCGCCCGGGGTTACCTCGCAGGTGTGCGCGAAACCGTATTTCGGTGTGCCGGAGAGCGTGACTCGCGGGGGTTCAGTCTTGCCCCGATTCGCCCTTCCAACGGGCGAAACGGCCTGCGCGGTCGACGGCGCGGATGCGGCGCTCGGTGGCGTCGCGGGCGTCATCGGTGGCCACGACGAGGAGCTGGTCCTCCTCCTGGAGCCGCGTGGTCGACTTGGGTGTGAAACCGGCCTCGCCACGGACGATGAGGCTGATGGTGGCCCCCACCGGCAGCCGGAGCTCCGAGAGATACACGCCGTGGAGCTTGGATCCGGGCTGCACCCGCACCTGCAAGAGCTCGGCGCCCAGGGTGTCCAGTGGCGCGGAGTCGACTTCGATCTCCTGTGTGTCACCGGTTTTGACGAGACCGAGCCATCGGGCGACCAGGGGCAGGGTGCCGCCCTGGATCAGGGTCAGCACGACCACGAGCACGAACACCGCGTCGACCAGGTGCTGAGCGCCAGGAACGCCCTGGGTCAACGGAATCAGGGCCAGCACGATGGGCACGGCGCCGCGAAGCCCGGACCACGACAGGAAGACCTGTTCCCGCCACTTCACGCGGAACGGGGTCATGGACAGCAGCACGGACAAGGGCCGGGCCAGCAGCAACAACACGGCCCCGGCGACCAGGGCCGGCACGAGGGCGCTCAGCAGCCGGGCGGGTGAGGCGAACAGGCCCAGCAAGACGAACAGGCCGATCTGGGCCAGCCAGCCGAGTCCCTCGGCGAAGGAGAGGGTGTCGGAACGGTGCGGCAGCCGGGAATTGCCGAGCACCAGGCCGGTGACGTACGTGGCCAGCAGGCCGGAGGCGTGCACGAGGTCACCGAACGCATAGGCCAGCACACACATGGCGACGGTGGCGACGGGATAGAGGCCGGTCGCCGGCAGGGCCGCGCGTCTCAGCCCGAAAGCGCCGAGCCAGCCGACGAGAATGCCGACGGCGGCACCGATGCCGAGCTCGTAGACGAGGAGCAGCGGCGTGGTCCAGCCCACCGGATCGGCGGCGACGAGCAGCACGACGGCGATGAACACGGGCGCGTCGTTAAGGCCGGATTCCAGCTCCAGCGCGCCGACCAGCCGCTTGGAGACGCCGACCCCGCGCAGCACGCTGAACACGGCGGCGGCGTCGGTGGAGGACAGCACGGCGCCCCACAGCAGGGCCATTCGCCAGTCGAGGCCCAGCAACAGGTGTAACGCGAAGCCGGTGACGGCGATGCTGACCGCGACCGCCACTGTGGACAGTGCGATTCCCTGTCCCAGCGAGCTTTTCACGGCCGACCACCGCGTGGTGAGCCCGCCCTCGGCCAGGATCAGCACCAGCGCGGCGATGCCCAGCGACTGGGTGAGCGCGGCGTTGTCGAAGCGGATCCCGAAGCCGGCCTCGCCGATGAGCAGGCCGATGCCCAGGTACAGCAGGAGCGAGGGCAGACCGAGGCGAACCGATACGCGCACGGCGAACACGGAGAGCAGGAGTACCGCCGCACCTATACCGAGCGCTGTCGAAAGAGTAGGCATCCCACCTCCCGGATGTCACCTGTCGGCGTGAACAGTGTGCGTGACGATCACGGAAAAGTACTAATCGGCCACTGTGGATGTCCACAGTGGACAGTGCAACTCGGTGTTATCCTAGAAGTTCGCGCAACCGGTCGTAGGCGTCCGGCAGCTCCACGAGTTTGTCCCGGCTGCGCTCGCCGGACACGATGAGCACGTCCTGACGGCGGATCCCGAATGCGCCGGCCAGCGCCTTGCGCACGGCCTCGTTCGCCTTGCCCTCCACGGCCGGCGCGGCGACGGCCACGATCAGCGCCCCGTCGCCCCACACGCCGCCGACGGCCTCCCGCCGCGCACCGGGTTTTACGCGCACAGCGAACTTCACGAATTGAATCCTACGGCGCTGTCAGCAGCCGGAAGGCGTCGCGCGCGTACTCGACGGGGTCGCTGATCTCCACGCCGCGCCGCACCATCTGCACGTGCCCGAGCAGAAACGTGTGCATCTGCAGGGCCCGCTCACGGGCGGTGGCCGCGGTGAATCCCAGCTCCGCCAGCCGCGACTCCACGAGCGCCAGCCGTCCATCGCTCAGGCGCCGCATCGCCGCGGCCACCTGCGGGTCGTCGGTCGCGGCGATCATGGCGAACTCGAGATCGTTCTCGGGACGGTCGACCACCACCCGGCTGAAGATCAGCCACAGCTGCTCCTCCGGCGGCCGCTCGACCGCGGCGAACGCGGCCATGCCGCTGAGGATGTCGTCGGTCCACCGGTCCAGCGCCGCCTGTAACAGCGCCTCGCGACTGGGAAAGTGCCAGTACGCGCTGCCCTTGGTGGCGCCGAGCCGCTGCGCGAGCGGTTCGACGGCGAGGGCGCTCACGCCCTTCTCGGCAATCATCACGAGGGCGGCTGCGACCCAGTCGTCCTTCGTCCGGCGCTTCCCGGCCACGGTTCCATACGCTACCGTATGGAACCGGGATCCGTACGGCCGCGTACGGAACTCCCGTGCGAGCCGCAACAGCCGGTGGCGACCCCGGCAGGTGATCGCCGGCCATCTTATAGGAGGGGTGACGGGCTAGAGAGTACAAGGCGTCGGCCAGGGTCTCCGAGGCCAGGAACGCTTCGTGCACGCGCACCGCGGCCACCACGTCGTCGGCCGCCGAGATGGTGAGGGTGATCCGGTCCGACACGTCGAGACCGGCGTCGCGGCGGGCCTGCTGCACCACGCGGACCACGTCCCGCGCGACGCCCTCGGCCGCCAGCTCGTCGGTGACCACGGTGTCCAGCACGACCAGGCCGGAGCCGCCGGGCAGCGCCGCCGTGGCGGCCGGGTCGGTGGCGACCAGACGCTGCTCGTACTCGCCGGGCAGCAGGTCGATGCCGGCCGCGGACACCGAGCCGTCCTCGGCGGCGGTCCACTCGCCGGCCTTCACCGCCTTGATCACCTTCTGCACGGCCGCGCCGAGCCGCGGGCCGCAGGCCCTGGCGTTGACCGTGAGCTGGAACTGGCCGTGCGCGGCCACATCCGTGGTCAGCTCGACCGACTTCACGTTGACCTCGTCGCCGATGAGGCCGACGAAGGGCCGCAGCGCCTCGGCGTCCGGCGTGGCCACCACGAGCTTGGCCAGCGGCAGCCGCACCCGCAGCTTGTTGGCCTTGCGCAGGGACAGCGCCGCCGAGCAGACCTGCCGCACCTCGTCCATCGCCGACACCAGGGCCGCGTCGGCGGGCACCTCGTCGACCTTGGGGAAGTCGGTCAGGTGCACCGACCGGCCGCCGGTCAGGCCGCGCCACACCGACTCCGTGGTCAGCGGCAGCAGCGGCGCCGCCACCCGGCTCACCAGCTCCAGCACCGTGTGCAGGGTGTCGATCGCGTCCTGCTCGCCGGCCCAGAACCGGTCGCGCGAGCGGCGGACGTACCAGTTGGTCAGCACTTCGAGGAAGTCCCGGACAGCGAAGCACGCGCCGGCCAGGTCGTAGTCGTCCAGGGCCGTGGACACCTCGGCCACCAGGTCGTGGGTCTTGGCCAGCACGTACCGGTCGAGCACGTGCTCGCTGTCGACCCGCCAGGCGCCCTGCACGCCGGCCGCGTTGGCGTACAGCGCGAGGAAGTACCAGGAGTTCCACAGCGGCAGCACGGCCTGGCGCACCGAGTCGCGGATGCCGCGTTCGGTGACGACCAGGTTGCCGCCGCGCAGGATGGGGCTGGACATCAGGAACCAGCGCATGGCGTCCGAGCCGTCGCGCTCGAACACCTCGTTGACGTCCGGATAGTTGTTGAGCGACTTGGACATCTTCTGGCCGTCGTCGCCGAGCACGATGCCGTGCGCGATGCAGTTGCGGAACGCCGGCCGGTCGAACAGGGCCGTGGCCAGCACGTGCATGTTGTAGAACCAGCCGCGGGTCTGCGCGCTGTACTCGACGATGAAGTCGCCGGGGTAGTGGTGCTCGAACCAGTCTGGTCCCGGGTGCGGGTGTCCCGTATTGGAGCTGTCGAACGGGTAGTGGACCTGGGCGAACGGCATCGAGCCGGACTCGAACCAGCAGTCCAGCACCTCGGGCACCCGACGCATGGTGGACTTGCCGGTCGGGTCGTCCGGGTTGGGCCGGGTCAGCTCGTCGATGACCGGGCGGTGCAGGTCGTTCGGGCGCACGCCGAAGTCCCGCTCCAGCTCGTCCAGCGAGCCGTAGACGTCGGTCCGCGGGTAGGCCGGGTCGTCGGACATCCACACCGGGATCGGCGAGCCCCAGAACCGGTTGCGGGAGATGTTCCAGTCGCGGGCTCCTGCCAGCCACTTGCCCATCTGGCCGTCGCGGACGTGGTCGGGCACCCAGTTGATGCCCTGGTTGAGCTCGACCATGCGGTCGCGGAACTTGGTCACCGCGACGAACCAGGACGACACCGCCCGCTGGATCAGCGGCGTGTCGCAGCGCCAGCAGTGCGGGTAGGAGTGGTTGTACGTCTCGTGCCGCAGCAGCACGCCCCGCTCGCGCAGGTCCTTGATGATCTGCTTGCTGGCCTCGAACACCTGCACGTCGGCGTACGGCGGCACGTCGGCGGTGAACCGGCCGCGCGCGTCCACCGGCACCACGGGCTCGATGTCCGCGGCGTCGGTGACGACCTTGTCCTCCTCACCGAAGGCCGGCGCGATGTGCACGAGCCCGGTGCCGTCCTCGGTGGTGACGTAGTCGGCCGGCAGGACCTGGTGCGCGTTGCGCCGCCCGGCGAAGAAGTCGAACACCGGCGTGTAGCGGCGGCCCAGCAGCTCGGTGCCCTTGAAGCGGGCCAGCACCGTCGGCTCCTCGCCCAGCTCGCGGGCGTATGCGCTCAGGCGGGCCTCGGCCAGCACGTACTTCTCGCCATTGGCCTCGACCGACACGTAGTCGACATCCGGGTGCACGGCGATGGCCAGGTTGGACGGCAGCGTCCACGGCGTGGTGGTCCAGATCAGCGCCAGTTCACCGGAGTCGAGGCGCATGCCCACCGTGACGGCCGGGTCCTGCCGGTCGCGGTAGGTGTCGTCCATCTTCGTCTCGGAGTTGGACAGCGGCGTCTCGCAGCGCCAGCAGTACCACAGGACGCGGAAGCCCTCGTAGACAAGACCCTTGTCCCACAAGGTCTTGAACGCCCACATGACGCTTTCCATGTAGTCGAGGTCGAGCGTCTTGTAGTCGTTGTCGAAGTCGACCCAGCGGGCCTGGCGGGTGACGTAGTCGCGCCACTCGTCGGTGTAGCGCAGCACGGAGGTGCGGCACGCGTCGTTGAACTTGTCGACGCCCAGCGCCTCGATCTCCGCCTTGGAGGAGATGCCCAGCTCCTTCTCGGCCCGGACCTCGGCCGGCAGGCCGTGACAGTCCCAGCCGAAGCGGCGCTCGACGTGCTTGCCGCGCATGGCGTGGTAGCGCGGGACGACGTCCTTGGCGTAGCCGGTCAGCAGGTGGCCGTAGTGCGGCAGGCCGTTGGCGAAGGGCGGGCCGTCGTAGAAGACGTACTCGTTGCTGCCGTTCTCGCCGGCCGGGCGACCGTCCACACTGGCCTGGAAGGTGCGGTCTTTGCCCCAGTAGTCGAGGACCGCGGTCTCCAGCTTGGGGAACGAGGGTTGCGCGGGCACGCCGCCCTCGGTGAACGATTCGAGTGGATAGGCCATCGGTGCTGCTCCTCGCGGTCCCGTCGTCAGTCCTGACGGGGACGACACACCTTCCGGCGCACCGCGGTACCACCCCGATTGCCGCCGAGGCGGCCACTCGTTTGCGGGCTGTGACGGGCCCACCCGTCCGGTTCTACTGAGGCTCGCGCCCGTTCTTCCGGAGGCTCCCCGGTGATGGCCGGATCAACGCCTGTGCTGTGTCAAGGGTAACGCGGGCTGCCAAATCGCTTCCCGGCCAGTGCCACATGCGCTTCCCACTTGCGCTCTGATGCCACATAGGAAGCGCATGTGGCATCACGGGTGGCGGGTGGCGGCGGCGAGGGTGGCGTCGGGGGCGCACACGGCGCAGGGGGTGAAGCCCAGTTGCCGGGCCTCGTTGACCGGCAGCGGGATGGTCGGGCGCTCGCCGACCCAGTCGCAGGCGGCGAGGTGGTAGCGGGGGCGCTCGTCGAGCACGAGCACCTCGTCGGTCAGCTCGGAGACGACCAGCGCGTCGGCCGCGTCGGTGTCCTCCTCGGCCGGTTCTTGCTGATCATCACGATTCGTGCCGATCCGGACACACAAAAGTGGCAACGCCTTCAAGATCACCTGTAGCCTGCGAATCACCCGGTCCACCCTCGTCTTCCTGGGGGTCCGCATCATCGTCGTCACCGCCGTCGACGGTCTTCCCGGCGACAGCCACCCCACCCGTAGACGGGCGCGCGTCGACGCGCCGGCGGCGCTGCCAGTCAACCAGCAGCACCACGGCGCCGACGATGCTGAGCGCGACGGAGCCCCACGCCCACAGGGTCAGGGTGGACACGAGGGCGACCACCAGCAGCGCGAACGCGGCCAGCACGCACAGCAGCACGACGTACAGCAGCCCGGAAGACCTTCCGGAACCGCCGGACGACGCTGTGTTATTCGACGACACGCAGCGACCCTACGTCAACCCGCCGCTGTCCACGGCGCAATGACGCGTGCTGATTCGGTGGCGCGTGCCATCGCGGACAGACCCAGCCAGCGGGCCTGCCGTCTTTCCCCGATCCTCGCCGTCACGGCTCAGACCGGGGGTCCGGGGGCTTGCCCCCGGCGTGGGGTGTGGGGGCTCGGCCCCCACAAGGCACGATCGCGCGACCTGGGGCGAGCTGCCCAGAAAATCGAGCACTGGGCGAGCACACGTCCCCTGCCGCAGCGATCAGCCGGCTTCGGCGCGGGCGCCGAACGTGTAACCACCGCTCTGGCGTCCCTCGCTGGGGGCGGCCGAGGTGCGGTCGTTGAGTTCGGCCAGCTGCGACTCGAGCAGGCTCTTGAGGCGGGTCCGGTACTCACGCTCCATGGTGCGGAGCATGTCGATCTTCTTCTCCAGCGCGTTCTTCTCCTGGGTGATGTTGCCCATCACCTCGGCGTGCTTGCGCTGCGCGTCGCGGTCCAGCGCCGCGGCCTTCTCCCTGGCGTTGCGCTCCAGGGTCTCGGACCGGGTCCTGGCGTCGTTGAGCATGGTCTCGGCACGCGTGCGCGCCTCGTTGACCATGGTGTCGGCCTTCGCCCGCGCCTCGGAGAGCAGCTGCTCGGACTTGGTGCGGGCCTCGGCCAGCATCGAGTCCGCCTCGCCCTTGGCCTCACCGGTGAGCCGGTCGGCCATCTCCTGGGCGAGACCCAGGACCTTGGCCGCCTGCACGTGGTGGTCGCCACCGGGCGTGGTCTGCTCCATCACCGACGGCGGCGGGACGGAAGCGAGGCGACGGGGTTCCTCGCGGCCCGGCATCGGGCCGGAGCCCACCTTGCTCCGAGCGTCGTCCAGGTCGGCGCGCGCGGCCTCCAGCTGGGAGTCCAGCTGCTCGACCTGGGCGCGCAGGTCGGAGTTCTCCTCGATCAGACGGGCCAGCTCGCCCTCAACCAGGTCGAGGAAGGCGTCAACCTCGTCCTCGTTGTAGCCCCGCTTCCCGATAGGAGGCTTGCTGAACGCGACGTTGTGCACGTCAGCGGGGGTCAACGGCATCAGATCACCTCACGGCAGTCACGACCGCAGCAGCGCCGGGATCCCCGTCACCCGGGCTGCGACAGCCGCATCAGTATGTATGCGTCAGTTGCAGGCTCAGTTGCATCAGTATGTACACAACCAGGAACACGACCATAATCGATAGGTCCAGCCCGACGCCCCCGATTCGTACCATCGGTATCACGCGACGGGCCAACCGGACCGGGGGGTCTGTCACTGTGTAGATGGTCTCCAGCGTGACCGCAACCCCACCGGCTGGCCGCCACTCCCGGGAGAACGCCCGGACGTACTCCACGACCAGGCGTGCCGAGAGCAGCAGCCAGAAGAAGAACAGCACGTAGTAGACGACCACGAAGACCGGTTGCACGCCACCACTGTGCCATCCGTCATGACTTGGGGAGGAAGCCACCCTCCGCGAGCCTCCTGCGGTCCTCGGCGGTGACGTCGGTGTTCGGCGGTGAGAGAAGGAACACCTTGTTGGTGACCTTGTCCATGCTGCCCCGCAGGGCGAAGGCCAGCCCGGCCGCGAAGTCGACGAGCCGCTTGGCGTCCGCGTTGTCCATGTCGGTCAGGTTGATGATCACCGGCGTGCCGTCCCGGTAGTGCTCGCCGATGGTCCGCGCCTCGGTGTAGCTGCGCGGATGCAGGGTGATGATCTTGGCCAAGGGGTGTGCCACCGGATCCTGGGCCGGTCGCAGTCGCGTGACCGGCTCGTGCTTGGGCTCGACCGCGAGCGCGCCGTGGGTCGGCGCCTCGGTCGCCCAGCTGCGGCGGCCACGGGGCCGGTCCTCGGGCAGCTCGTAGCCGTCCTCGTCGTAATCGGCGCGGTAGGACGAGCGGGCCGACAGCACGCTGTCGGACGAGCGTCGCCGACCGCTCGGGTAGCGATCGTAGTCGGCTCCGACGGCGGAACGATCATCGCGGTTGCGGTCGTCGTAGTCGTCCCGGTAGTCGGCGACGTAGCGGCCGTCCTCGTCGTAGCCGTCGAGGTCTTCGGCCGGCACCATCCCGAAGTAGGCCTTCAGCTTCTGAAGCGCACTCATGCCAGCCCTTCCTCCGCGACTCCCCGACGACCTGGACGCGCGGCGACGCGCCCTGGTTCCCCGCCGCCTACGGCGAGGCTAGACCTCTGTACCCCAACAGGCCCGTTCCGACACGCACGCACGTGGATCCCTGTCCGATAGCCGCAGCTAGATCGCCCGTCATGCCGGCGGAGAGCTCGACAGCCGTCGGATGATCGGCCCGAACCCTCGCTGCTGCCTTGGACAGGAGTTCGAAGGCCGCCGCTGGATCCACCGACAATGGTGCGACTCCCATCACACCGCGCAAGATCAGTTCACTCGATCGGCCTATCTCGTCGGCCAGCTCCATGAGTCCGGACAGCGCAACGCCACCGCGTTCGGTGTCACCGTCCAGGCTGGCCTGGATCAGCACGCTGAGCGGCTCCGAGCGGGTCCCCCTGGTCCGGGCCCCCGCGACGGCCTTCGCGAGCGCAGCGGCCAGCCTGGGCGAGTCCACGGACTGGACCTCGTCCGCCCAGCCCACGATCGAGCGAGCCTTGTTGCGCTGCATCCGGCCCACCATGTGCCACCGGACGGGCGTGTCCGGCAGCCCCAGCGCCACCTCGACGGCCTTGGGAGCCGCCTCCTGGTCCCGGTTCTCGGCGAAGTCGGTGACGCCCAGGCCGGCCAGCAGGATGGCGTCGGAGGCCGGGAAGGTCTTGGTGACGGCGAGCAGCTTCACCTCATCGGTGGACCGCCCGGCGGCCCGGCAGGCGTCGGCGATCTGCTCCCGCACGGCCGCCAGGTTCTCGGCGATCTGCCGGCGGCGCTCCTCGGTCATGCCTCGATCCAGGTCACGGCGGCCAGCCGGCCGGTCTTTCCGTCCCGGCGGTGGCTGAACAGGGTCTTGTCCTCGACCGTGCAGCGCGGGTCCACGCCGACCTTGGCCACGCCCAGCCCGGCCAACTGGTTCCACAGGCCGGCCCGCAGGTCCAGGGCCGGCGTGCCCTTGCGGGACTTGGCGGCGCTGCCCGGCAGGCGCGCCTCGACGTCGTCCCGCATCGCGGCCGGCACCTCGTAGCACTCGCCGCAGACGCTCGGGCCCAGCAGCACCTCGATCCGGTCGGCCTTGGCGCCGGCCTCGACCATGGCGTTCACGGCGGCTGGCACCACACCGACCCGTGCCCCCACACGGCCCGCGTGCACGGCGGCGATCACGCCGTTGTCGGGATCGGCCAGCAGCACCGGCACGCAGTCGGCCACCAGCGCCACCAGCGCCAGACCCGGCCGGTTGGTGACCAGGGCATCCGTCGCCTCGGCCGGGACGTCGAGCGGGCCGTCCACCGTCGTGACGGTCCGGCCGTGCACCTGCTCCATCCACACCAGGCGGTCGGCGCTCAGGCCCACGCCCTCGGCCAGGCGGTCGCGGTTGGCCCGCACCGCCACCGGGTCGTCGCCGACGTGATCACCCAGGTTGAACGACTCGTAGGGGGCTGCGGACCGGCCACCGGCCCTGGTCGTGACGACTCGACGAACACGCATGGGGCGATTCTTCCAGGCGCCGGACGTGATGCAGGGAAGGACGCCTTACCCGCGTTCCAACGCGGCTTAAGGCGTCCTTCCCCTGCACAAAAGGTCGGTCGCGCGCGGAACGCGCGCCGATGTCAGCGCCGCATGAAGGGCGGCACGTCGACCTCGTCGTCGGGGTCCTCGGGCAGCGGGACGCCGCGGGAGGGGAGCGAGCCGGGGCGCTCCGTCGAGTAGCCGTTGCCCTGGGTGGGGCGGCTGACCGGCGGCAGGCCCGAGTTGCCCTGGCCCGCGGTGTTCTGCGGCTGGTAGCCCGTGTTGGCCGGCGGTACCGCGGTGTAGCCGTTGGACGGCTGCGGGGTGTGTGTCACGGGCGGCGCGTGGTGGTGCTGGACTGGCGGCGGGGACGACGGCTGAACCTGCTGCTGCGGCACCGGGTTGCTGATCTGGCCCGACTCGGCGACGGCAGTGGCCGTGCTTGACCGCGGGGGCGAGGTCAGCGCGGTTGGCTCCAGCTTCTTGTGCGTCGGCCCGCCACTGTCAAAACCCGCGGCGATCACCGTGACCCGAACCTCGTCGCCGAGCGAGTCGTCGATGACCGTGCCGAAGATGATGTTGGCGTCCGGGTGCGCCGCCTCCTGAACCAGCGACGCGGACTCGTTGATCTCGAACAGGCCCAGGTCGGAGCCGCCTGCGATGGCCAGCAGCACGCCGTGCGCGCCGTCCATGGACGCCTCCAGCAGGGGCGAGTTGATCGCCTTCTGGGCGGCCTGCACCGCCCGGCCCTCACCCCGTGCCGAGCCGATGCCCATGAGCGCGCTGCCGGCCCCGGACATGACGCTCTTCACGTCGGCGAAGTCCAGGTTGATCAGACCGGGCGTGGTGATCAGGTCGGTGATGCCCTGGACACCGGACAGCAGCACCTCGTCCGCGGAGCGGAAGGCGTCCATCAGGCTCACGCCCACGTCGCCGAGCTGGAGCAGCCGGTCGTTGGGAATGACGATCAGGGTGTCGCACTCGTTGCGCAGCTGCGTGATGCCGTCGTCGGCCTGCTTCGCACGGCGCTTGCCCTCGAAGCTGAACGGCCGCGTGACCACGCCGATGGTGAGCGCGCCGAGCTTGCGGGCGATGGAGGCGACCACCGGCGCACCGCCGGTGCCCGTGCCGCCGCCCTCGCCGGCCGTCACGAAGACCATGTCGGCCCCCTTGAGGACCTCCTCGATCTCCTCACGGTGGTCTTCGGCGGCCTTGTGTCCGACCTCGGGGTTGGCCCCGGCGCCGAGGCCGCGTGTCAGCTCGCGGCCGATGTCCAGCTTGACGTCCGCATCGGACATCAGCAGGGCCTGCGCGTCGGTGTTCACCGCGATGAACTCGACGCCCTTGAGCCCGACCTCGATCATGCGGTTGACGGCGTTGACGCCGCCGCCGCCGATGCCGACGACCTTGATCACCGCGAGGTAGTTGTGCGGGGGCGTCATCGGATCCGCCTTCCTGATCGTGGTACCGAGCTCTCGTCCTGCGGTGGTCACCTTCCCGTCCTGGCCGCCCCCGGCCAGGCTCCGGTCAAACTCTCAACCTCAACCAGAGGCTTCGAGTTATGTCAACCCCGACATTGGGGTGGACGGTATGCACCACAGGTGCGACGGTCCAGCAGCCACGCCGAACACGGACCCAGGTCTTCGACGGCCGAGCACCGGCCGCACCTCTTTCAGGCATGTCCCCGAGTACGGCATCCAAGCCGAACCACGCAATGCAGAGCGTAGTCTGTGCGGCCGTCACCCGTGTGGCGCGGGGCGAGGTCCGGCGCGTTCCCGGACACCGGGGCCTCACTTGTGGAACAAGGCGCGGCGGCCCCGTTGACGGAGATCACCTCCGACCCGGCCGCGGTCACGGTGGGTAGCCACTACGGTGGAGGCGTGACTGGCCCTGTGCGCATGTGCCCCGAGTGCGGTCGACAGTTCGAGTTCATCGATCCGGCGTGGCGCTGCTGTGGCGTGCCGATGCGGCTGGCCGCGCCGCCCGCGGCGCCCGTGCCGCTGGCCGAGTTGGCCGGTCGCCCCCTGACGACCTGGCGATACGCCGAGGCCCTCGGCGTGCCGGCGCAGCTGTGGCAGACGGCCACGCTCGGTGAGGGAATCACGCCACTGCTGTCCGCCGGCGACGGCATTTCCGTCAAGGTCGAGTACGCGAGCCCGACCCTGTCGTTCAAGGACCGCGGCGTGGTCCTGCTGGTGGCGCAGGCCTTGGCTGCCGGGGCGTCGAAGGTGATCGCCGACTCCAGCGGAAACGCCGGCACCGCCGTCGCGGCCTACTCGGCCCGGGTCGGTCTGCCGGCCGAGATCTTCGTGCCGGAGTCCACCTCGCCGAAGAAGATCGCCCAGGTCAGGGCGCACGGCGCGGTCATCAACCTGGTGCCCGGCAACCGCGAGGCGACCGCCGCCGCGGCCATCGCGGCCGTGGAGCAGGGCGACGCCTTCTACGCGAGCCACGTCTACAACCCGGTGTTCCACCTCGGCACCGCGACGTATGCGTTCGAGGTCTGGGAGCAGTTGGGCGGACGGCTGCCCGACACCTTCGTGCTGCCGGTGGGGAACGGCACTTTGGTGCTCGGAGTCACCCGAGCGGTGGCAGGGTTGCTCGCCGCCGGACTGATCCCGTCGGCCCCTCGCATCGTGGCCGTACAGGCAGCGAACTGTGCACCCTTGGCTGCCGCTTGGCGCGCGGGTTCGGCCGAGCCGCTCCCGGTGGAGGCTTCCGCCACCATCGCCGAGGGGATCGCCATCTCGGCGCCGGCTCGGGGAGCGGAGATTCTGGCGGCGGTGGACGAGATCGTGACCGTGACGGAGGACCAGGTGCTGTCCGGCCGGGAAGAGCTGGCGCGGCGCGGGTGGTACGTGGAGGACACGGCGGCGGTGTGCTGGGCCGCGGCGGTGGCCGCGGAGGACGGGGCGTGGGGTGAGGTTGTGGTGCCGCTGTCGGGCGCGGGGCTGAAGACCGGGTGGACCCCGGCGAGTCACGCTTAGCGTCACACCGAAATGCGCTTCTAGGCAGACCCCCGCGAGTCACGTTCTCGGGCGCCAGGGCGAGTTCCGCCCTCGGGCATTTTCCAGCGTGGTCGCGTCGGGTGGGTGGGCCCGAGGACAGAACTCTCCCGCCCGAGAGCGGGACTCGCGTTGCTGGGGGCGCGGTGGGGTTGGGCGGCGGGCGTTTCCGCCTTGCCACGCGCCGGGGTCTACGGGTTGGAGATGGTGGCCAGCTGGGGGCTGGAGACGTCGTAGACCTTGCCGGGCTGGGACATCAGGGCGGCGAGGACGGCGGCCTTGCGGGGGGAGTCGGCGGTGCCGCCCCAGCGGACCTGGCGGCCGGCGGACAGCGCCAGGACGACCGAGTTGGGGGACTTGGCGGACACGGACAGGACCTCGGCGCGGATCTTCTCGGGCACGGCCATGAGCACCTGGACGACGGCGACGGCGGTCGGGTCGGTGATGGCGGAGCTGGTCAGCTGCAGCTCGGGCAGGCCGGCGGGGGCCGAGGGGACGGTGGCGAAGTCCTTGGCGGTGTGGTCGATCAGGTGCGCGCCGCCGGGAGTCTTGATCACGCCGACGGCGACGCGCTCGGCGACGTCGATGCGGACGGTGGCGGGCCAGGACCGGGAGACGTTGACGGAGGCGACCCGGTTGAGGGCGGCGACCCGGTCGCGGATGGCGGCCAGGTCGATGGTCAGCATGGGATTGCCCGACGGCACGGCGGCGGCGTCGAGGACCTGGGGCTTGGTGAGGTCCTTGGTGCCCAGCACCTCCACGGACCGCACGCCGAGCAGCGGCGTGAAGTAGACGCCGTACAGCAGCCCGAGCGTGCCGAACACGACCACGAGGGCGACGATGCGGCGGCGGATGATCTTGCCGCGGCGGGGGTCGCGACGGCGAGAACGGGTGCGGGTGGTGCGCCGGGCCCGGTCGGAGACGACACGCTCGCCGCTGGAACGCTCGGAGGAGGAGCGGGTGGAACCGCCCCGGCCGGGGCGGGCGCCGCCGGAGCCGACCCGGCCCGAGCGAGACCGGTCCGCACGCGAGTCCCGCGAACCGGTCCGAGCGGAGTCGGACCGCGGGTCGGCGCCCGCTCGCGAGGAACCCGACCGATCAGCGCCGCCACGATCAGCGCCGCCACGATCCGAGCGGGCGTCCCCAGAACCAGCCTGCCCCGAGCCCGAGCGGCCCGGCTCCGGCCGGCCGGAGCCGGAAGCGCCGGAGGCGGGCACGTCGGAGCCCGCCCCGGGGTCGGGGCGGCGGCGGGTCGGGTCCTCTTCGCTCATAGGGCCGCGAGGATCTCGGGACCGAGCATGGTCACGTCGCCGGCGCCCATGGTCAGCACCAGGTCCCCGGGCTTGACGACACCGGCGATCAGCGCCGGAATCCGGTCGAACGACGGCTCGTAGTGCACCGCCCCCTCGGGCAGGCTCACGGCGTCGGCGACCAGAACCCCGGTCACGCCGGGCATGGGGTCCTCGCGAGCGCCGTAGACGTCCAGCACCACAACCTCGTCGGCCAGGCCGAGGGCCTCGCCGAACTGGGTGGAGAACTCCCGGGTCCGCGAGTACAGGTGCGGCTGGAAGATCACCAGCAGCCGACCGTCGCCGGCCACCGGCCGGGCGGCCTTGAGAGCGGCGGCGACCTCGGTGGGGTGATGCGCGTAGTCGTCGTAGAGGCGGACGCCGCTGACGACGCCCTTGAACTCGAACCGCCGCCGCACACCGCCGAAGGCGGCGAGCCCGGCCAGCAACCCCTCCAACGGAGCGCCGAGTTCCAGGCCGGCCAGCAGTGCGGCGACGGCGTTGGAAGCCATGTGCGCGCCGGGAACGGCGGTGTGGACCTCGACCTGCGCGCCCTCGATCTCCACGACGGCCAGGCCACCGGTCTCCACCGGCTCGTACGACAGGATCCGCGCGTCGGGGCCGTCGGCGCCGTAGCGCCGGACCCGCACGCCGAGCTTCTCCGCACGGTCGGCCAAAGCCGCCGAGCCCGGGTCGTCGGAGCACGCGATCAGCACGCCGTCGGGCTCGATGCGCTGCACGAAGGAGTCGAAGACCCCCACGTACGCCTCGACGGTGCCGTGGTGGTCCAGGTGATCGGCCTCGACGTTGGTGACGACCGCGACCGACGGCGAGAACACCAGGAAGGAGCCGTCGCTCTCGTCGGCCTCGGCCACGAAGACGTCGCCGCTGCCGTGGTGGGCGTTGGCCCCGGACTCGTTGAGGTCGCCACCGATGGCGAAGGACGGGTCGACGCCGCAGTGCTGCAACGCCACCGTGAGCATGGACGTCGTGGACGTCTTGCCGTGCGTGCCGGCGATGCACGCCGCACGGCGACCAACCATCAGCGACGCCAGCGCCTGCGACCGATGCAGCACGGTGATGCCGCGCGCCTTGGCCTCGACCAGCTCCGGGTTGTCCTGCTTGATGGCGGTGGAGATCACGAGCGTCTGCGCGTTGCCGAGGTGCGACGCCGCGTGCCCCAGCTCGATACGCGCGCCCTGGGCCCGCAGCGCGAGCACCGTGCGCGAGTCCTTGGCGTCCGAGCCGGACACCTCGACGCCGCGGGCCAGCAGGATGCGGGCGATGCCGCTCATGCCGGCGCCACCGATGCCGACGAAGTGGATGGGAGGGATCACTTGTTCACCACCGAGAGAACCATCTGCGCCAACACGTCCGCGGCGACGCGGTGACCGCCGGAGCGGGCGGCGTTGCTCATCACGGCCAACCGCGTGCGGTCGCCCGCCAGCGGCAGCACTTCCTCCACGACCCGCTCGGGCGTGAGCTCCTCGTCCGGGATGAGCAGGCCGCCGCCGGCCTCCACGATCGGCAGCGCGTTGAGCGACTGCTCGCCGTTGCCGTGCGGCAGCGGCACGAACACCGCCGGCAGGCCGACCGCGGACACCTCGGCCACGGTCATCGCGCCGGAACGGCACAGCATCAGATCGGCCGCCGCGTAGGCGAGGTCCATCCGCTCCACGTACGGCACCGCCACGTACGGCGGCGCGCCCGGCACCTGCTGCACCACGAGCGAGTTCTTGGGGCCGTGGGCGTGTAGCACGCTAACGCCGGCGCGGGCGAACGCGGCGGCGGCGTTGGACACGGCGTTGTTCAGCTTTTTGGGCGCCCTGCGAGCCACCGGACACGAACAGCACCGGGGCCGTCGGGTGCAGGCCGAAGTACTGGCGGGCCTGCGCGCGCAGCGCCGCGCGGTCCATTTTTTTTTATCGAGTAGCGCAGCGGGATGCCGATCACCTGCGCGTCCGGCAGCCCGGACCCGGGCACCGCGGCGGCGACCTTGGCGGCGAATTTCGCGCCCACCTTGTTGGCCAGGCCCGCGCGGGCGTTGGCCTCGTGCACGACGATCGGCACCTTGCCGCGGGCGGCCAGGTAGGCCGGCAGCGACACGTAGCCGCCGAAGCCGACCACCACGTCCGCGCCGACCCGGTCCAGCACGGCCCGGGTCTGCTTGATCGCGTCCCGGACCTTGAGCGGCATCTTGAGCAGGTCGGGCGAGGGCTTACGGGGCATCGGCACCGGCGGGATCATCTCCAGCGGGTAGCCGCGGGCCGGCACGATCTTGCTCTCCAGGCCGCGCGCGGTGCCCAGCGCGACCACCCGGGCGTCGGGCCGGGCCCGCATCACGGCGTCGGCCAGCGCCAGCGCCGGCTCGATGTGTCCGGCGGTGCCGCCGCCCGCGACGACAACGCAGGGGCCCATCCGGTCTGGGGCGGTCAACGCCGTCCTCCTTCTGTCGAACGTCCGTGTCCGGAGTGCCAGGCGCTCCGTCGCCGGTACTCGGTCGGCGGCGCAGAGCGGTGCACCCGTCGCCGCTCCTCGGGCGAGGGCGCGGCGGCCCGGCTGCCACCGGTGCGCGCGGCTCCGCGCGGCGGTGTCGATGGTCGCACCGGTTTGTTTTGGGCCGGCGGCCGGTACGGCTCGGGCGCCGGCAGGCGCAGCAGGCCGCCGACCCGGCCGGGGCCGTGTTTAGTTTTTTTGCTGCCACCGCGTCCGGCTCTTTGCGGGCGCAGTTGGCGAGGATCTCCGAACGCCATCATGGTTATTCACGATTGACGTGCCGCCCCGCCCAGATGAGCGGCAGTGTGATGCCCCGTGAACCGGAAAGCAACCCGATGACGTAGCCGACGTTGATGGCGGCCTGGCCGACGACCCAGGCGGTCAGCGCGGCGGCCACCAGCCGGATCCACGGGTCGGTGTTGCGGGCGGCGATGCGCAGGCCGACGACGGCGAGCATGGCGAACAGCCCGAGCACCACGATCGCGCCGATGAAGCCGAGCTCCTCGCCGATGAGGGCGAAGATGAAGTCGTTCTGCACGTTGGACAGGTAGTCGAACTTGGCCGCGCCCTGCCCGAGGCCGCGGCCGAACAGGCCGCCGTCGGCCAGCGCGTACAGCGCCTGCAGCGGCTGCTGGCCGGCGCCGAGCGGGTCCGAGCCGGGGTTGAGGAACACGGTCAGGCGGTCGCTGCGGTAGCCGCTGCCGATCGAGGACACGATCACCGCGGCGGTGGCGCTGGTCAGCACGACCGCGAACAGCCGGGCCGGCGCGCCGACGTACCAGAGCAGGGCCAGCAGCACGATGCCCAGGCTCACGGTGCTGCCCAGGTCGGGCTGCAACATGATCAGCGCGAACAGCACCATGGACACCGGCACCAGCGGCACCAGCAGGTGCCGGTACTGGCTCAGCAGCGCGCGCTTGGTGACGAGCACGTGCGCCCCCCACAGCGCCAGCGCCACCTTGGCCAGCTCGACCGGCTGGAACGACAGCGAGCCCAGCGTGAACCAGGAGTGGTCACGGCCGTTGGCGCCGGAGCCCAGCGGCGTCAGCACCAACGCCAGCAGGCCGCCGGCGATCAGCAGCAGGGTGGGGCTGAACTGGCGCAGCCAGCGAAGCGGGACGCGCAGCCCGAGGTAGAACCCGATCAGGCCCAACGAGTCCAGCAGCATCGGCTTGCCGAAGCTGGACAGCGTGGTCTTCTGCGCGTCCTGCACCGCCGACGCGGACAGCACCATCACCAGGCCGATCACCGCCAGCAGGCCGAACACGGCCAGCAGCAGGTGGAACGACGCCAGCGGACGGCTCAGCCACGCGGTCAGGCCCTGCCGCACGCCGGCCAGCAGGCCGCCCTTGGCCTTGCGGCGGGACGAGCGGGCCGGCCGTTCCACGGACGCGGTCATGTCGGCAGCCCGAGACGGTTCAGCACCGCCTCGGCGAATGCCCGCCCCCGATGCCCGTAGTCGGTGAACATGTCCATGGACGCCGCCGCCGGCGCCAACAGCACGACATCACCCGGATGTGCGATAGCGCCGGCCAGGTCAACCGCTCTGGTCATGGCGTCATCGTCTCCCGAGGCCACCTGGGTGACCGGGACATCCGGCGCGTGTCGCGCCAGCGCGGCCGCGATCACGTCGCGGTCCTGCCCGATCAGCACCAC
>NZ_KK037166.1:7700987-7706962 GCF_000568255.1 Kutzneria sp. 744 | reverse complement strand
CGCCGCCACGAGGGCGTCGGTCAGGCCGGGCGGGCCGCCGGGGGTGACCTCGGCGGCGTCGATGAGGTCCTCGGTGCCGAAGGCGCGGTCGACCAGCTTGCCGTCCTCGATGCCGAGCTGGTCCTCGATCGGCTCGTCCAGCGTGGCGCCGACCTTGCGCGGGGCCGGGGAGTTGATCAGCAGCTTGGCCACGTACGGGTCGTCGACGCCGCCGATCGCCACGTCGCCGGTCAGGGCCCGGGCCTTGGCCTGGGCGTAGGCCTCCAGCGAGCCGTGCCAGTCCAGGTGGTCCTCGGCGATGTTGAGCAGCGCACCGACGGCCGGACGGACCGAGGGCGCCCAGTGCAGCTGGAAGCTCGACAGCTCCACGGCCAGCACCTTCGGGTTGCCCTCCAACGCCTCCAGCACCGGCAGGCCGATGTTTCCGCAGGCCACCGCGTCCAGACCGGCGGCCTGGAGAATCGACTCCAGCATGCCGACGGTGGTGGTCTTGCCGTTCGTGCCGGTGACGACCAGCCAGGCCGGCGGCTCGGCCATCGGCCCACTCAATTGACGCTGTCGCTGGCACAGCCGCCAGGCCAGCTCGACGTCGCCGATGACCTCGATGCCGGCCTCGGCCGCCGCCACCAGCAGCGGCGCGGTCGGCTTCCAGCCCGGGGCCGTGACCACGAGGTCGGTGCCGGCCGGCGGCTCGGTCAGGCCGGCGATGAGCTCCGCTTCCCCAAATCCATCGACACTGCCGGCCAACTTGGCCAGGCGATCGGCGTTGCCGTCGGTGACCGTGACCTGCGCACCGTCACGCAGCAGCGCGCGCACCACCGAGGGACCGGTGACACCGGCCCCCGCGACCAGAACCCGCATGCCGTCAGCCACTCAGGCTCAGCCAGTCGCTGTAGAACAGGCCCAGGCCGAACATGCAGCAGATCCCGGCGAGCAGCCAGAACCTGATGATGACCGTGGTTTCTGCCCAGCCCGCGAGCTCGAAGTGGTGGTGGAACGGGGCCATTCGGAACAGGCGGCGCCTGGTCGTGCGGAACACCGCGATCTGGCTGCTCACCGAGACCACCTCGACCACGAACAGGCCGCCGATGATGATCATGAGCAGCTCGGTGCGGGTGACCATCGACAGGCCGGCCACCAGGCCGCCCAGGGCCAGCGAGCCGGTGTCACCCATGAAGATCTTGGCCGGGGCCGCGTTCCACCACAGGAAGCCGATGCAGCCGGCCATCGCCGAGGCGGCCACCAGGGCCACGTCCAGCGGGTCGCGCACGATGTAGCAGCCCAGCGAGGACACCGTCGCGCAGTTCCAGCGGAACTGCCAGAACGAGATGATCACGTACGAGCCGAGCACCATCGCCGTCGAGCCGCCGGCCAGGCCGTCCAGGCCGTCGGTCAGGTTGACCGCGTTGGACCAGGCGCTGACCACGCCGTAGCAGAAGACGATGAAGCCGATCGTGCCGAACGAGATCACCGAGATGTCGCGCACGAACGACAAGTTCACCGAGGCCGGCGAGATGCCGTCCCGGTTGGCGAACTGGATGGCCAGCAGCGCGAACGTGATGGTGGCGACGAACTGGCCGACCAGCTTGGCCGTCGCGTTCAGGCCCAGGTTGCGCTGCTTGCGGATCTTGATGAAGTCGTCGAGGAAGCCGACCAGGCCCAGCGCCGAGGTCAGGAACAGGATCAGCAGGCCGGTGATGCTGATCGGCACGTCGGCCTGGCTGGAGCTGCGGGCCATGTAGCTGTACAGGTGGGAGACCAGGTAGCCGGCCCACATCGCGACCAGGATGGCGACGCCGCCCATGGTGGGCGTGCCGCGCTTCTTCTGGTGGCTCTCGGGCCCCTCCTCGCGGATCTCCTGGCCGAAGCCCTGCCGGGAGAACACCCGGATCAGGTACGGCGTGAGCAGGATGGACACGACCAGCGCGACGGCCGCCGCGACCAGGATGTTCTTCATGTGTTGAGCAGCTCCTCGGCGACCCGCCACAGGGCCTCGGAATTGGACGCCTTGACCAGCACGACGTCACCGGGTTGCAGTTCGTCACGCAGCAGCGCCACGGCCGCGTCGGCGTCCGGCACGAGCACGGACTCCTGACCCCATGAGCCTTCCAGATGCGCGCCCTGGTGCATCGGCCGGGCCGCGTCGCCGACCACGACCAGCCGGCTGATGTCCAGCCGCACGGCCAGCCGCCCGATCTCGTCGTGCGCGCTCACGTGGGTGTCGCCCAGTTCGGCCATGGTGCCCAGCACGGCCCACGACCGGCGGCCGCCGGCCCGCGCCATCGAGGCCAGACTCTTCAGCGCGGCCCGCACCGACTCCGGGTTGGCGTTGTAGGCGTCGTTGACGACCGTGACCCCGTCGGCCCGGGTCGTGACGTCCATGCGCCGGGCCGACACGCTGCGGGCCTGCGACAGGGCTTCCAGCGCCTGCTCCAGGGTCGCGCCCAGCTCCATCGCCACCGCGACGGCCGAGAGCGCGTTGCCGACCTGGTGCTCGCCGTGCACGCCGAGCGTCACCGGCACGCCGTTGACCTTGAAGCTGGCCCGGGCCTGCTCGTCCAGCTCGATGTCGGTGGCCCTGAGCTCGGCGGTTGAGTCCTCGCCGACCAGAACCACGCGGGCCTTGGTGCGGCCGGCCATGCCCGCCACCAGCGGGTCGTCGGCGTTGAGCACCGCGACGCCGTCCTCGGACAGCGCCTCGACCAGCTCGCCCTTGGCCTGGGCGATGCCCTCGCGGGAGCCGAACTCCCCGAGGTGAGCGCTCCCGACGTTGAGCACCACGCCGATGTGCGGCGGGGCGACCTGGCACAGGTGCGCGATGTGGCCGGGGCCGCGGGCGGACAGCTCCAGCACCAGGTGCCGGGTGTTCTCGTCGGCCCGCAGGACCGTCCACGGGTGGCCGAGCTCGTTGTTGAAGGAGCCGGGCGGCGCGACCGTGGGCCCCATCGGGGCCAGCACCTGAGCGATCAGGTCCTTGGTCGAGGTCTTGCCGGACGAGCCGGTGACCCCGACGATCTTCAGGTTCGGCAGCCGGTCGACCAAAAGCGCGGAAACAGCTTGGCCAGCGCGGCCAGCACCGCGGCGCCGGAGCCGTCGGTGTCGCCCGCGAGCACGTAGGGGCGGCCGGAACCGCCGGGGACCGGCGGACAGATCACCGAGGGCGCGTCGATCTCCCTGGCCGCCAGCACGCCGACGGCGCCCTGGTCGACGGCGGCCTTGGCGAAGTCATGGCCGTCGACCCGCTCACCCGGGAAGGCGACGAACAGGGCGCCCGGGCCGATCTTGCGTGAGTCGAACTCGACGGAACCGGTGACGCTTTACACACCCATGCAGTTGTGCAGGCGGCCGCCGACGGGTCGGCGATCTCGCGCAGGGTCGGTTCGATCACCGGGCGGCCTCGCCGATGGCCGCCGTCAGCTCGTCCCGATCGGAGAACGGGTGGATCACTCCTGCGACCTCCTGGCCGGTCTCGTGTCCCTTGCCGGCGACGACCACGACGTCGCCGGTGCGGGCATGCCCCACGGCGTACCGGATGGCCTCCCGCCGGTCGGCGATCTCCACCACCGTGTCCCGTCGGTCGGCCGGCACGCCCGCGAGCATCTGTGCCCTGATGTCAGACGCCTGTTCGCTGCGGGGGTTGTCGTCTGTGACGATCGTCAGGTCCGCGCGGACCGCCGCCGCCTCGCCCATCAGCGGGCGCTTGGCCGCGTCGCGGTCGCCGCCGCAGCCCAGCACCACGATGACGCGGCCGTCGGCGCGGGCCCGCACCGCGTCCAGCGCCAGGGCCACCGCCGCCGGCTTGTGCGAGTAGTCCACGACCGCCGTGAAGTCCTGGCCGAGGTCGACCCGTTCCATCCGGCCCGGCACCTGCACCTTGGCCAGCCCGGCCACGATGGCCTTCTCGTCGATGCCGATGGCGTCCAGCATCGCGATGGCGGTCAGCGAAATAGGCCACGTTGTACGAGCCGGCCAGCAGGATCTCCACCGCCAGCTTGCGGCCGTGGCCGTGGGCGTAGAAGGTCTGCGAGCCGCTGCGGGAGACCACGATGTCGCTGGCCGTCCACGTCGCCTCGTGCGCGGGGAGACCGTGATGGTGGCGGGCTTGATCAGCCGCTCGCCCCACGGCGTGTCCGTGCAGACCACCTCGACATCGGCGCGGCCGTCGAACAGCTTCGCCTTCGTGCGGAAGTAGTCCTCCATGTCCGGGTGGAAGTCCAGGTGGTCCTGCGAGAGGTTGGTGAAGGCCCCCGCCGCGTAGTGCGTGCCGCCGACCCGGCCCAGGGCCAGGGCGTGGCTGGAGACCTCCATCGGCACGTGCGTGACGCCCTGCTCCAGCATCACCGCGAACAGCGCCTGGAGATCCGGCGCCTCCGGCGTCGTCAGCGCGCTCTCGATCCGACGGCCCGCGATGCGCATCTCCACACCGCCCACCAGGCCGGTGCGCAGGCCGGCGGCCGCCAGGCCCGCCTCCAGCATGTAGGTCGTCGTCGTCTTGCCCGACGTGCCCGTGACGCCCAGGACCTTCAGCCTTTGCGACGGGTTGCCGTACACCTCCGCCGCCGCCGCGCCGAGCACCGCTCGGGGGTCCTCGTGGACCAGCACCGGGACGTCCTTGAGGGACTCTCGCTCCGCCCCCGCCGGATCCGTCAGCACCGCCACCGCGCCCGCGCGCAACGCCTCGTGCGCGAAGTCCGCGCCGTGCGCCCTCGATCCCGGCAGCGCCGCGAACAGGTCCCCTCTTTGCACATGCTGCGCGCGCAGCGTCACACCCGTGACGGGCTTCGCGGCGTCGGCCCGCTCCAGCCGCGCGCCGATCGACGCCGCCAGCCGCTCGGGCGCGGTCGGCTCGATCTTGGACGGGCGTGGCGGGGCGGTCGCGACCTTGCCCGGTAGTGAGTTGGCAGGCACGCGCGGAAGGCTACTGTGCTTATCTGCCCCGCCTTCGGCAGGGCGGGCTCGGCCGCTCGTGACCGGTGCCTTCCCTGGCCGGATTTAACCCGCCGCATCAGCTCGGGTGGGTGGTTGCGTCGGGTGGCGGCGGGTGAAATCCGGCGACGGTCCAGGCACCGGCGCGGCCTCGCGAAGTCGAGTTACCGGCGGGGTCTCGCACTCGGTTGTCTTGGCGGCCAAGGGTTGCTCTGCCGTGAAATGGATCACGCCCCACCCGAGGGTCCATCGCCAGTCGGCCCCGGATCCCCGGCATTCATCTCCATGGGCCGCCAACCGCCAGGGTCGACTCCGGCCCCCGCCGGATGCCTCGCACCGGTTTGCGGATTTTCGTCGCCGCCACCAGCCGCGGCCACCCACCCAAACCGACGCGGCGGCCGAAATCCGGCAAGGGCGAGGCATCGGCCCCGAAGGGGCCGAGCCCCCGCGCGGAACGCGCGGCAACAAGCACAGCGGCGCCATTTAACGCGGCTTGATGTTGCCGTTGTGGTGGAAGACGTTCTCGGGGTCGTAGGCGGCCTTGATGCGGGCGAGGCGGTCGTACTTGGCGGGGCCGTAGGTGACGCGGACGCGGTCCTGCTCGTAGTCGGCCATGAAGTTCACGTAGCCGCCGGTGTTGCTGGCGTACGGCAGCAGCCGCTCCCAGGTGGACCGGACCCAGGCGCGGTCGGTCGGCAGGAGCTCGGGCACGGGGCAGATGGCGGTGAGGCCGACGACGAAGGAGGTGCGGCGGGGGCCGCCGAAGGCGGTGGCGTGGTCGGGAACCTCGGCGTAGGCGCCGCCGACGAGGGCGATGGGCGTGGCGGACATGGGAGAAGCCTTGGCGGGCAAGGTGTTCACCAGCACGTCGATGAGCCCGTCGCTGAGATCGTCGGAGTAGATGGCCTTCTCGTAGGCGAAGTTGCCGCGGAAGCCGATGCCGTCGAGCATCTTCTGCAACTCGGTGTACGGCAAGGCAGACACCATCTCGAACAGCGGCGGCAGTGCGTCGCGGCACGCGCTGGGAGAGGGCGGCGAAGGCCTCGGTG
>NZ_KK037166.1:7668681-7700577 GCF_000568255.1 Kutzneria sp. 744 | reverse complement strand
CCGGCACCGGACAACACCGTCGGCGCGCCGAACTCCTCCGCGCACACGCCCGCGAGCAGCAGGCCGGTGCCCTGGGCGGTGCGCAGCGCCGTCACGGCGAGCCCGAATGCCTGGCCACGGCCGTGATCGGGCACCGACTGGACAAAGGCCGACCGGGCCACCATGTGGTACGCGGAGCCGATACCGGACACGACCAGAAGGGCAACCATCACCGGTACGGACGGGCGCAAGGCGCTCAGCGCCAACGGGAAGCAGGCCGCCATGGCCAGCGGCCCGATCAGTTTCAGGCGGCGGCCGGGCAGCAGCCGGCTGATCGCCCACATGCCCAGGATCGTGCCCGCCGGGCCGGCGGCCAGCAGCAGTCCGACGCCGCCCTCCGAGCCCGTCACGTCCATCGAGTACGGGACGGCCAGCGCCTCGATCGTCACGTAGAAGCCGGCGACACAGGCCAGCAGCACCAGGGCCCGCAGCTTCGGTGTCGTCCACACCGTCACCGCTCCCGTGACCAGCGACGGCCACCACGGCTGTACCGGGTCGCGCACGGTCGGGAACGCCGGCACCGGGCGGTCGTGCACGCCCAGCCGCACGATCACCGCCGACACCAGGAACGTCGCCGCGTCGATCTGGAGGCCACGGTCCGCGCCGAGGCCCACGATCACCAGGCCGCCGACCGCGAAGCCCAGCACCTGCGCCAGCTGGTCCACCATGTCCGCCGCACCCGTGCCCAGCACGTACCGATCGCCCGTGAGGATCGAGGCCAGCGTCGCCGCCCTCGCCGCGCTGAACGGCGCCCCCAGCGCGTGCACGCCCACCAGCAGCCCGCACACCAGCGTCAGCGGCACCCCCGGCAAGGCCATGAGCGCCACCAGCACCGCGCGGGCCAAATCCGTCGCCACCATCACCGTGCGCCTCGGGTACCGGTCGGCGATGCCCGCCAGCAGCGGCCCCGCGAACAGGTCCGGCAGGTACGTCAGGGCGTAGGCCAGCGCCGTCAGTCCGGGCGACTGCGTGCGGTTGAACACCAGCACCGACAGCCCCACCCGCGCGAACTGGTCCCCGACCACCGACAGCAGCTGGGCCGCGAACACCGCACGGAACTCCCGGATGACGAACACGTCCGAATACCGCGCCGACTGTTGCTCGCAGACCATCCGCACCTCCCCACGCCCGGCATCCCTTCGTACCTGACGCCCCGTCAAGGAGCCGACGCCTGTCACCCGATAAGCCCAGACGTCAAGCCTGCAATGCTACGTCTTTGGTAGCATCAAGGCATGCTCATCGCGACACCCAAACTCGACGCTGATGACCTGCGCGTGCTCGAAGAGATCGAGGAATACCGCCAGAAGCTGCGCTTTCAGGTACGAGAGCACCGCAAGTGGGAGGGGCAGCTCCGGCGCAGCCTCGTCGCTAACGCCATTCAGGGCTCCAACTCCATCGAGGGCATCCACGTCAGCTCGGAGAACGCCGCCGCGCTGGTCGAGCGCCAGGACATGTCGGCCGATGTGGACGACCAGACCCGGCGTGCGGTGGAGGGCTACTGCGACGCGCTCACCTGGGTGCAGCAGTCGGCCGAGATGAAGAACTTCAGCTACCACGAGATGATGCTGAGCACGCTGCACTTCATGATCCAGAAGTACGAGCTGCGCAAATGGCCCGGCCGCTATCGCGAGGGCAACATCTGGGTCACCGGGCGCGACCCGCTGACCCCTGCCTACACCGGCCCCGACCCCGACCTGGTTCCCGGGCTGATGGCCGAGATGGTCGACTGGCTGAACAACGGCGACCTGGAGTCGCCGGCGCTGGTCCGAGCCTCGATGGCCCACCTCAACCTGGTGAGCATCCACCCCTGGCGGGACGGCAACGGCCGAATGTCCCGCTGCCTGCACACGCTCGTGCTGGCGCAGGACAAGATGTTGGCCCCGGAGTTCTCCTCGATCGAGGAGTGGCTCGGCGATCCTCTCAATACCCAGGACTACTACCGCGCCCTGCAAACCACGCGCCCGACCTGGGAGCCCGAGGTCGCCGACGCGCATCAGTGGATGCGGTTCTGCCTCCGAGCCCACCACCAGCAGGCGCAATCGGTGCAGCGGCGGGTCGACCGCGCCTCGATGCTGTGGAGCGCGCTGGAAGCCGTCGTCGTGGAACACGAGCTCGACGAGCGCATGGTGTCGGCGTTGTATGCCGCAGCCGTCGGCGAGCTGCGCCGCGCCACCTACGCGAAGGACGAGAACCTGACCCGCGACCAGTCCGTTCGGGACCTCCAACGGATGCGACAGCATGGCCTCGTCCGATCCATCGGCCATGCCCGCACCCAGCGCTATGTGGCCGACGGCGAGCTCGCCGAGATCAACATGGCGGTCATCGACCAACTCCGCCGCCCGCTCGACGAACCGTACGGCAGCTGACCGGGCGTCCTGGTGTCACATGCGCTTCCTATGTGGCACCAGGACGCAAGTGGGAAGCGCATGTGGCAGCGAAAGCAGCTACGGCAGCTGGAGCTGCACGACGGGGGCGGCGGTGGGGGACATCGGGATCTGGAAGTGCTGGACCAGGTAGGTGCCGAACTGGTGGAACAGGGGGGCCGCCGAGGAGCCGAGCTGGGTGCCGTACTTGGGCTTGTCGAGCATGATGCCGACGACCAGGCGGGGGTTGTCGGCGGGCAGGATGCCGGCGAAGGTGATCCAGTACTTGGTCTGGCTGTAGTTGCCGCCCAGCGCCGGGTCGGGCTGCTGGGCGGTGCCGGTCTTGCCGGACAGCTGGTAGCCGGCGATGGCAGCGGGGTAGCCGGTGCCGTTCTGCAGGGAGTCCTTGGGGTCCTTCTGCATGACGGCCCGCATCATGTCCCGCACGGTCCTGGCGGTCTGGGGGCTGACGACGGGCACGGGGTCGGGCCGGGGCTCGTTGACCACGGTGCCGTCGGGCTTGGTGACGGACTTGATGATCCGGGGCGGCATGCGCACGCCGTCGTTGGCGATGGCCTGGTACATGCCGGCCATCTGCAGCAGGGTCATGGACAGGCCCTGGCCGATGGGCAGGTTGGCGAAGGTGGAGCCGGACCAGGTGCTGCGCGGCGGCACCATGCCGGCGCTCTCGCCGGGCAGGCCGATGCCGGTCTTCTGGCCGAGCCCGAACTTGGTCAGCAGGTCGACGAAGCGGTCGGGGCCGATCTTCTGCGCGACCTCGAGGGTGCCGATGTTGGAGGACTTGCCGATCACGCCGGCGAAGCTCATCTGCACCTGGCCGTGCCCCCACGCGTCGGTGACGGTGCGGTCGGCCATCTTGAACGACGGCGCCACGTCCACGACGGAGTCGGGCTGCTCGATGCCGTACTCGATGGCCCCGGCGGCGGTGACGACCTTGTTCACCGACCCCGGCTCGTACGGCGTGCTGACGGCGGCGTTGCCGAGCTGGTCCAGCTTGTAGTCGCCGTAGTTGTTGGGGTTGAAGCCGTCGGTGACGGCCAGCGCGTAGACCTCGCCGGTCTTGGAGTCCATCACGACCATGGACCCGTCGGCGGCGCCGCTGGCGGTCTTGTAGGCGTCCAGCATCTTCTGGGCCTGGTACTGCACGTCGGCGTCCAGGGTGAGCTGCACGTTGGAGCCGGGCACGGCCGGCGTGCTGTCCCGCACGGTGCCGGGCAGCTCCAGGCTGTCGTTGCCGTTGGCGGTGTCGACGGTGGTGGTGCCGTTGACGCCCTTGAGGGTGTCGTCGTACGAGTTCTCCAGCCCGATCAGGCCCTGCGGCGTCTTGGCGTCCTCACGCCAGTTGGCGTAGCCGATGATGTTGGACGCCACGGTGCCGTCCGGGTACACCCGCTGCTGCCGCGCGGCCGGGGCGATGGACGCGTAGCGCTTGGTGATGGCGCCGGCCTTGACCGGGTCGGCGTCGCGGACCAGCAGCTGGTACGTGGTGCTGTCGTCCCGGATCTTGGTCAGCATGTCGGCGGCCTTGGCCTGGTCGCCGAGCTGCTGGTGGAAGAAGTCGGCCATGCCCTGGGTGTACTGCTCGTACGTGTCGCCGAGGCCCAGCGCCTTGAAGTCGGCGGTGTGCGTGGCCCAGTCGCTCTTCAGTTCCCTGGGGTTGATCGCCAGCGACCGTGTCTCCACGCTGAACGCCAGCTGGGTGCCGTTGCGGTCGAGGATCTGGCCGCGCAGCGCCTGCTGCACGGTCAGGGTGGCCCGCTGCCGCTCGGCCTTGGCCGACAGCTCGTCGGCCTGCACGCCCTGCACCTGCACCAGCCGCACGGCGGCGATCACCAGCACGGCGACCATGAGGATCCGGCTGAGCACGATCCGCCGGGGGTGGTTGCCGACGCCGGCGGCGGCCCCGCGGCTGGACTTGCGGGCCGCCGGACGCGGCGCGGGCCCGCCACGGGCGACGGGACGCGGCCGGGTGGCCGGACGTCCGCCGGCGGTGCGGTTGGCGGGCATCTAGTGGCCTCCCCCTGAGGCTGGCGGCTGACTGGTCCCCGAGGTCGCCTGGCCCGAGGGCGGCGGCGAGGACGTGGAGGACGAGGGCGGCGGCGTGGTGGTCGTGGTGGCGGCCACGGCGCTGCCGGTGACGCTGACCGAGCCGTCCTGGTTGACCTTGATCCGGGCCGGGTCCGGGGCCGGCACCATGCCGAGCTTGCGGGCCTCGTCGTAGAGCACCTCGGGCGACTCGCCCTTGGCCACGTCGGCCTTGAGCTGCTCGACCCGGCTGGTCAGGTCGGTGGTCTTCTTCTTGGCGTCCTCGAGGCGGTACGAGTCGGAGACCGCGGAGATGGACAGGAACAGGGTGGCCAGCACGCCGGCCGCCAGCAGGGCCATCACCAGCAGCACGAACGGCGTGCGCGGGGCCAGCTTGGGCAGCCCGGACGGCGACAGCCGCAGCCAGCGCTTCTTGCGGCTGGCCTTGCGGGCGTAGGCGCGCTGGGCGGCGGTGGTCCGGCCGCGGGTGGCCCTGGTCCCGGGCTGCTCCGGCTCGCGCTCGATCTTGCGCTCGCTGCTGCGACGCGCGGTGCGGGTGCGGGGCGCCGGCGCGCCCACCCGTGCGGGTGCGCTCATGACGCCCTCCGGATCCGTTCCGCGGCACGCAGCCGCACGGACGCCGACCGTGGGTTGTCGGCGATCTCCTGCTCGCCGGCCATCTCCGCGCCGCGGGTGACCAGCTTCAGCTCCGGGCTGTGCCCGGGCAGCTCCACCGGCAGGTCCAGCGGGCTGGTGGACACGGACAGGTCCGTCAGCGCCCGCTTGACCAGCCGGTCCTCCAGCGAGTGGTACGACTCGACGACGATGCGGCCGCCGACGGCCAGGACCGACAGCGCGGCCGGCACGGCGCGGCGCAGCACCTCCAGCTCGCCGTTGACCTCGATGCGCAGGGCCTGGAAAGTGCGCTTGGCCGGGTGCCCGCCGGTGCGCTTGCTGGCCGCCGGCATGACGTCGTGCAGCAGCTGCACCAGGCGCGGGCTGGTGGTGAACGGCTCCTTGTCGCGCTCGGCGATGATCGCCTTGGCGATCTTGCCGGCGAACTTCTCCTCGCCGTACTCGCGCAGGATGCGGGCCAGGTCGGGAAAGGCGTAGCTGTTCAGGATGTCGGCGGCGGTCTGGCCCGTGGTCGGGTCCATCCGCATGTCGAGCGGGGCGTCCTTGGAGTAGGCGAAACCGCGCTCGGCCACGTCCAGCTGGAGCGAGGAGACGCCGAGGTCGAACAGAACACCGTTCACTTCAGCCACGCCAAGCTGAACCAACACCGTCGGCAACTCGTCGTAGACGGCATGCACGTAACGCACCCGGTCGCCGAACCCGGCCAGGCGTCGCCCGGCCAGGGCGAGGGCCTCGGGGTCGCGGTCCAACCCGATCACGGTGAGTTCCGGGTAGGCGGACAGCAGCGCGTGCGAGTGGCCGCCGAGTCCGAGCGTGCAGTCCACCATCACGGCGGGCTTGCCGGACAACGCGGGGGCGAACAGCTCCACGATGCGGTCGAGCAGGACGGGCACGTGCTTCGCCCTCGGCTGGTCGGACATGTCGGTCACGGCCAACCCCCTTCCACACGCGGTTGCCGCTCACTCCCCTCTCTCAGGTCGGTGGCCGGGTCGAACCGGAATCGGATGCAGTCAGGTCCCCGCCCGCCCGTCGAACCTGGCGCCGGGGAAGGTGCGCCAGGGCCGATAGCCGAGCGGACCGAGGCCAAACGGCACCCGGGTCGGTCATGACCCATTTCTCAGAACAGTCCGGGGAGAACCTCCTCCCGGGCCTGCGCGTAGTCGTCCTCGTGCTCGTCCAGGTAGCGCTGCCAGGCCTGCGCGTCCCAGATCTCCAGGCGGGTGATCGCGCCGATCACCACGCAGTCCTTGGCCAGTCCGGCGTAGCGGCGCAGTTCGGGGACGATGGAGACGCGCCCCTGGCTGTCGGGCCGCTGTTCGTCGGTGCCCGCGAACAGGTAGCGCTGGTATGCCCGGACCGCCTCATTGGTCAGGGGAGCCTCCGCCACCTTGCGGGCCATCTGCTCGAACTCCGCGCGTGGGAACACGTAGAGGCAGTGGTCCTGGCCCTTGGTGACCATGAGACCCCCTGCGAGCGCGTCCCGAAACTTCGCCGGCAGCGTCAGCCGGCCCTTGTCGTCCAGCTTGGGGGTGTGCGTGCCGAGGAACACCTCACGCCCACCTCCAACCCGAACCAGGACCCCGGACAGGGACCGGACCGGCGATGGGACCCCCGTTCGCCCCACCGGCCGCCACACTACCCCACTTTCCGCCACAGTCAACGGCGACAGGCCCGGCCGGATTCGTTTTTCTCGACGGTTTCCGCAGGTAGACGCGGTGGGGGCAGGAGTGGGGCGGGATGGGGCTCACTCCACCCGGCGACACCTCCGTGATCGTCCGGGGAGCCCTCTCAGGGCCCTTCGGACGCGAGGGTGGGGCGCAGTGGATGGTCCGAGTGGGGCATGGTGGGGAAGGCCGAGCAAAGCCGCCTGAAGAGGAATGCGCGGATTCCTTGGGGCACTTCGCCGCGATTTGACACACTGCTGAGAACGCTGACGCCACGCGAGCACATCGCGGTGGCCTTTGGAGGGCGAAGTTGACGTCGAGTACCCCGCCTACCACTCAGGCCGGTGTGCCTGAGCAGTCGTCGACGCTCGGCCGGCTGCACGACACCGTGCAGCGGATCGCGGCCAACGTCGAGCACGTGCTGGTGGGCAAGCCCGAGGTGGTGCGGATCGCGCTGGTCACCCTGCTGGCCGAGGGTCACCTGCTGGTGGAGGACGTGCCCGGCGTCGGCAAGACATCGCTGGCCAAGGCGCTGGCCCGCTCCATCGACTGCACGGTCAGCCGCGTGCAGTTCACGCCGGACCTGCTGCCCAGCGACATCACCGGCGTCTCCATCTTCAACCGCAACACCAGCGACTTCGAGTTCCGGCCGGGCCCGGTGTTCGCCAACATCGTGGTCGGCGACGAGATCAACCGCGCCTCCCCCAAGACGCAGTCGGCGCTGCTGGAGTGCATGGAGGAGCACCAGGTCACCGTGGACGGGCACACCTACCCGCTCGGCTCCCCGTTCATGGTCATCGCCACCCAGAACCCGATCGAGATGGAGGGCACCTACGCCCTCCCGGAGGCGCAGCGGGACCGCTTCACCTGCCGCGTCTCGATCGGCTACCCGGACCCGCAGGCCGAGCTGGCCATGGTCGACGAGCACGCCGGCCGCGACCCGCTGGAGGACCTCCAGCCCGTCTCGGACGCCGAGCAGATCAAGCAGCTGGTGGCCACGGTCCGCGGCGTGCACCTGTCCCCCGAGATCAAGCGCTACGCCGTCGAGCTGGTCTCGGCCACGCGGCGGCTGCCGGAGCTGCGGCTGGGCGCCTCGCCGCGGTCCACGCTGCACCTGGTGCGCGCGGCGCGGGCGCAGGCGGCGTTGGCCGGCCGCGAGTTCGTGGTGCCGGACGACGTGCACGCGGTCGCGGTGCCGGTGTTGGCGCACCGCCTCGTGCTCACGGCCGAGGCGCTGGCCGCGCGGCGCTCCCCCGCCGACCTGATCCGCAGCGTGCTCCAGCGCGTGGTGATCCCGCACGGCGGCGCCAACGGCCAACAAGCCTCCCAACCGATGGCCACGCCCAACGGCCGGTGGTTCGGGACTCGGCAAGGGCGTTGATGAAGGTGCTCTCCGGACTGACGACCCGCGGACGCTGCCTGATGGCGGCGGGACTGGCGGCGGGCGTCTGCTCCCTGGTGCTCAACGAACGTGACCTGCTGCGCATCGCGGTGTTCGTGGTGGCGCTGCCCGTGCTGGCCGCGATTCTCACCGCGCGCTCACGGGTCGGCCTGTCGGCCACGCGAACCGTGGTGCCCGACCGCGTGCCGGTCGGCTCCACCGCAGAGGTCCGCATCGACATCCGCAGCGACGGTCGGCTGCCCACCGGCGGCCTTCTGCTGGAGGACGGCGTCCCGTACGCCCTCGGCGCGCGGCCTCGCTTCGTGCTGGAGCGCCTGCCGCGGCACCACCAGGTGCCGCTGCGCTATCAGCTGCGGCCGGTGCTGCGCGGCGTGCAGCACGTGGGTCCGCTGCTGGGCCGCATTACCGACCCGTTCGGCATGGCGGAGTTCGACCGCGAGCTGGCCGGTAACACCCGCCTAGTCGTCGTGCCGCGCGTGCACCAGCTGACCGGGCTGCCCAGCGGCGCCGGCCTCGGCGCGGGCGAGGAGGGCGCGGTCCGGCTGCGCTCGGGGCAGGGCGAGGACGACGCCGTGGTGCGGCAGTACCGACACGGCGACGACCTGCGCAAGGTGCACTGGCGGTCCTCGGCCCGCCGCGACGAGCTCATGGTGCGGCTGGAGGAGAAGCCGTGGCGCGGCGGCACGACCGTGCTGCTCGACCACCGCTCCGCGGCCCACCGCGGCACCGGCCCCACCAGCAGCCTGGAGTGGGCCATTTCGCTGACTGCCAGCGTCTGCCTGCACCTGCACCGCCAGGGGCACCAAGTGCGGCTGGTCACCGAGGACGGCAAGGTGCTCGCCGGCGGGTACACCGACGCCGGGCACAGCGACGTGGTGGTGCTGGACGCCCTGGCGTCGCTGCACTCGTCGCACCAGCGGGACCTGGTGTGCGGCGGCGACCCCGGCAACGGGCAGGAGCTGATCGCGATTCTCGGCGCCGCCAACCCGGTGGCCGCCACCGAACTGATGCGGCACCGGCCGCGCGTCACGCGCAGCCTCGCCGTGTTGCTGGACGTGACGACGTGGGCGCCGGGCGCCGACACCACGACGGCCACCGAGCTGGCCGACGCGACGCGGCTGCTGCGCGGCTCGGGGTGGGGCGTGGTGATCGCCAAGCCGGACATGCCGATGGGCGCGGTGTGGTCGGAGCTGTGCCGTGCCGGCACCCGCGGCGGCACGCTCACCGTCGGCGAAGGGGGAGTCTCCTCATGACGATGGCGGACGTGCAACCGCCGCGGCCCACCAACCGTCCGCCGCAGCCGCCACCGGCCGACCCGGTGTGGACGCTGCCGATGACGCCGATCGCCGCCGGCTTCGCCGTGCTGGCCGCGGCCACGGCGCTGTCCGGGGTCGTGCAGGGCACCCTGTGGCTGTTCTACCTGCTGATCGCCATCGGCCTGATCGTCGGCACCGGGATGCTGCTGCGCTCGCTGCGGCTGTCCCCGCCGCTGGTGGCGCTGGGCGAGCTGTTCGCGCTGCTGTGCCTGGTGACGATGTCGTTCAGCACCAACGGGATCCTGCTGATCCTGCCCGGCCCGGCGGCGCTGCGCGACCTGGCCGACGTGCTGGGCCAGTCGGTGACGGCGGTGCAGACCGAGGTGCCGCCGGTGCCGGCCGAGGCGCCGATCCTGTGCCTGATCGTGATCGCGATCGGCCTGGTCGCGGTGGTCGTGGACATGCTCACCGTGGAGGCCAAGGCGCCGGCCGCGTCCGGGCTGGTGCTGCTGTGCGTCTACGCGGTGCCGGCGTCGCTGGCCGACGAGATGCTGCCGTGGTGGAGCTTCGTGATGGGCGCGGCCGCCTTCGCCACGCTGCTCGCGGTCGACGGCCGGGCCAAGCACAAGGCCTGGCGCGGACGGCGGACCGGCCTGCCCGGCTACTCGCAGGGCGCGCCCAGCCACGAGGCCAGCAGCGTGGTGATCATCTCGGTGGTGCTGGCGCTGATCATCGGCTCCACCTTCACGGTCGTCGGCACCGTCGGGCGGCTGCCCGGCGGGGGCGGTGGCGGCGTGGCCGGCGGGCCGTTCGGGCTCAAGCCGTACACGAAGCTGGAGGGCCTGCTGACCGGCCAGGTCAACGTGGAGTTCTTCCGCGTCACCGGCCTGAAGTCGGAGGAGTACCTGCGGCTGGTCACCCTGGACAAGTTCGTGGACAGCGAGGGCTGGCAGGTCGGCGCCCAGATCACCGGCGGCGACCCGCTCGGCCAGCACGTGCTGGACACCAAGCCGATCGGCGACGGCAAGGTCAGCACCATCACCATCCAGCCCAACCAGTTCCAGGAGCAGTGGGCTCCGGTGTTCGGCCAGCCGGTGTCGGTCAGCGGGCTGGGCTCGGAGTGGCGCTGGGACCCGACCGCCGACACCGTGTGGGCGCCGGGCACACAGCAGTACGGCAGCTACGTGGAGCACGCGCAGCTGGCCTCGCCCACCGCAGAGCAGCTGCGGGCCGAGGGCGTGGTCGACGAGTCCAAAGTGGACGCGCGCTACCGGCAGCCGGCCCAGGTGGACGCCAAGGTCAAGAGCCTGATCAACCAGGTCACCGGCGGGCAGGCCTCGACGTTCGACAAGGTGCGGGCGCTGACCCGGTACCTCAACAGCGGCGAGAACGGCTTCAAGTACAGCCTGGACGCGACCCCGCAGGACCCCAAGGCGCCCAAGCTGGACGACTTCCTGTTCAACACCCGGCGGGGGTTCTGCGAGCAGTACGCGTCCGCGCTGGCCGCGATGACCCGCTCGATGGGCATCCCGACCCGGGTGGCGATCGGCTTCACGCCCGGCGTGCCGTACAACGGCGACCCCAACGTCCGCACGATCACCGGCGGCGACGCGCACGCCTGGGTCGAGGTCAACTTCCCGGACTACGGCTGGACCCGGTTCGACCCGACGCCGGCCGAGCCGCGGGTGATCCCGCCGCCGTACATGAACGACAACTCCACGGCCGGCAGCGACGACACCCAGCCCAGCAACACCGGCTCGTCCGGCCCGACCAGCAGCGCCGCGGTCAAGCCGCCGTCGGACACCTCGGCCGCCCCCGTGAACACCCAGGCCGACGCCTCGACGTCGATCTTCAACCCGAGCGCGCCGCCGCTGTGGCTGACCATCGCGCTCCTCCTGCTGGCAATCGTGTTGACGCGCTGCTCCTGCTGACCATCGGCGGCGCGGCGGCGCGGTTGGTGTTGCCGCGCTGGCTGCTGCCCAGGTGGCTGGTGGTGTCGGTGGTCATCGGCTGGGCGGTTGTCCTGCTGCTCCTGACGTCCTACCTGTCGTGGGGCTCACGGGCATCGTGCTGGTGCTCATGGCCGTCGCCGCGCCGTCGGCGATCCGGGCGTGGCGACGGCGACGGCGGCTGCACCAGATCGCCGCGCTCGGGGCCGAGGCGGCCAACGCCGCGTGGGCCGAGGTGCTGGCGGAGTCGGTGGACCGGGGCACTGTCGTGCCGCCGACCGAGACCGTCCGGGCCGCGGGCCGGCGGCTGGCCCGTGATCACGAGTTGGACGAGCCCGGCCGGGAGGCGCTGCGTCAGGTCATCACGGCCGTCGAGGGCTCGTGGTACGGCGGCCGTGAGACCGCCGATCCGGCGCTGGTGTCGGCCGTGGCCGAGCTGCGGGCCAGCATGCACCGGACCGCGCCGCTGGCGTTCACGGCCCGGATGCTGCCCCGCTCGGTGGTCAACCGGCGCTGACGTGGTGGATGTGGTCGGAGATGAGCGTGGCCAGCTCCGACCACAGCTGCCTGGGCACGTTGTGCCCCATGCCGTCGATGATCGCCAGCTTCGCGCCGGGGATGGCCGCGGCGGTGGCCTTGCCGCCGCTGACGTCGCACATGCGGTCGGCGTTGCCGTGGATCACGAGGGTCGGCGTCTTGAGGCTTTGCAGTCGGGGCGTGAGGTCACCGGCCGCCACCGTGGCCACACCATGGCGCATCATCGCCAACGGGTCGTAGCCGCGGTCGAAGTGCCGCCCCGCCCGCTCGGCGACCTCGTCTTCGTCCTGTGGGAAGGCCGGTGAGCCGAAGACCGGCAGCGCGCGCAGGTACCAGTCGATGTAGTTCTGGCGCTCGCCGTTGGGCTGCGGCCGCATCTCCGCGAAGACCTGGGGATCGGCCTGGCCGACGGCTCGGTCGCCGGTGGTGGACATCATCGACGTCAGCGAGCGGACCCGGTTCGGGTGCTCGATGGCCGTGAGCTGGGCGATGAAGCCGCCCATCGAGGCCCCGACCAGATGGGCGCTGTCGATGTTCAGCGTGTCGAGCAGGCCCACCGTGTCGTCGACCATGTCCTTGAGCGTGTAGGCGGCGCCGGTGAAGTGGCCCTCCAGCGCCGCCATCACCGCCGCCGGCGAGCCGCCCTCGAAGTGCGTCGAGCGGCCCGCGTCCCGGTTGTCGAACCGGATCACGTGCAGGCCGTGATCGGTCAGCTCCTCACAGAAGCCCTCGGGCCAGCCGATCATCTGGGCGTTGGCCCCCATGATCAGCAGCACCGGCGGGTCGTCCGGATCGCCGAACCGCTCGTAGCAGAGCCGGATGCGGCCGGCGTCGGCGAACTGCTCGGTCATGGCCGGCAGCGTAAGGGCCTCAGCCGTGCGCGGAGGCGAAGCCGGTGGCGATCCAGCCCTTAGGGGCTTTGTGCAGCTCGAAGCCGTAGGCCACCGAGCCCGGATCGTTGCCGTGCAGCTTCTTCATGGCGTCCCAGCCGTAGTCGCTCGGCTCGTCCGGGCGGTACGGGGCCTCCCAGTACACCGGCGTCGTCGTCCCGCCGCAGCTGCGGTGGCCCCAGACCTTCACCGACTGGGTGGCGTCGGTGAACACCGTCCTGGCGGTGTCGTCGACCGTCCACCAGTCCCGGCAGTCCGGGCTGTTGGCCGCCGCCGTGCCGGTGAACACCACCCCACCCGCCAGCGCGGCCGCCCCGATCAGCGCGATCCGTCGAGCAGCGGTCATGCGCACCCCCAAGCATCATGATCACCACCGACGCTATCCGATATGTCCGTTATGTCAACCCCCGCGGCCGCACGTGAGTGGTTCATTTGCCTCCAGGGCGCACCTAAGCCACTCACGTGCCCCTGACCCCGCCCCCTGGCCCCTGACCCCTGGCCCCTGGCCCCTGGCGCACATGAGTGGCTTAGGTGGGGCTGGAGCGAAAATGAGCCACTCACGTGCCGACCACAAACGCTAAGAGCCCCCTCGGGGAGGGGGCTCTTTGAGCGGGGTGGGTGTCGAAGGGATGAGTCGGGGTCACTCCTCTTCGAAGCGCTTGCGGAAACGATCTTCCATGCGCTGCGCGAAGCCGGAGCGGTGCGGGGTCCCGCCGGATTGCCCGGAACCCTCGGCGGAGGCGCCGTGGCCCTTGGTCAGCGTTGTCAGGGTCAGCAGAGCACCGACGAACATGACCAGGAAGCCGAGCACGCTGACGATCGGGATGCTGGCGAGCTTGAGCGGCACGATCACACCGAATACGAGCAAAGCCACACCAACAAGGAAGGCGACAATGCCGTAGAGCCTGCGCCGTCGGGACGGTCGACGCAGACGGGCACCACGCACAGTGGAGGCGAACTTCGGGTCCTCAGCGTAGAGCGCACGCTCGATCTGGTCGAGCAGTCGCTGCTCGTGCTCGGAGAGTGGCATGACTCCTCCTCCGGCACAGGTGGGGTCGCGGGCGCCAGGACCTCGGTTGCCGCCGAACCTGGCGGACACCCACTTTGGGGCGTCACCAACCAGGATACGATCCGCGAGGCTTGTCCACTAGCCGGTCGGGCCGCCGGAAGCGGTGGCGTCAGGCACGATCATCCACTAGGGGTAGCGGCCGGTCACTTCCGGCCCGCCCCCGACGGCTGTTCATCGCCACCTCATCCAGCGCGGCGCCGCCAGCAGCACACCCGCTCCCACCAGCGCCAACAGGGTGAGCAGCACGATCACGCCCGGCCCGGGCGGCTCCGAGTCGCCCGCGGGGGTGGGATTGTCGCGGTCGGCGTAGCTGGCGTGAAGACCCGTGCCCCTCGGTGGCGATCCGGGCAGCGTGAGCAGGTATCTCTGTGTCACCGAGGACGGGAGCGCCACCGCACCCTTCCGCCCTTCGAGGGATTGTTGGTACGACCGGGTGGCGTGAGCGGGCGTCGCCGCGGCGGGCGCGGCGACCAGCGCCGCCGCGACGGCGGCGGCCACGAGTGCGAACACGGTCTCGACCTCCTGGCAGGGGGTAAGGAGTTCGATGGCGCGCCGGTCGCGGGGTGCAGGGCACCGCGACCGACGGCCGGTGATGACTGTCCGTGACCCTACGGTGGCGGACAAGAGTGTCCGGTGACCGGGCGGAGCGTTCCCCGTCGATCAGGGCCTTCCGCCGTGCACCGCGGCCACCTACCGTGAACATTCACACCCCGTTCACACCCTGCGAACGCCCCGGGACGGATGAGCACCGAGTCGACAGCACCCTCACCTGAACTCGACGCGACCCTCGTCGAGGCCCTGCGCTACGGCCCGTTCCCCCGGGCGCTGCGCACCGCCATCGCCCACCGGGGCCTGTCGCTGGCCCGGCTCGGCGCGCACCTGGACCGGATGGGCGTGCACGTCGGCCAGTCCACCCTCAGCTACTGGCAGCGCGGCCTGCGCCATCCCGAGGTGCCGCGGGCACTGTCCGCCTTACGGGCGCTGGAGCGGGTCCTGGTGTTACCGCCGGACTCCCTGGTGGTTCTCGTCGGTCCCCGCACCCGGCCGGTCCCCGACCGCCAGGTCGTCGGCTCGTTCGTCGAGTTCGGCGCGATGTGGTCCGGCTCCGCCGCGCTGCTGAGCGAGCTGGACGTGCCGGACGAGGCGACCCAGTGCAACGGCGAGCTGAGCATGCTCTCCGTGCACGACATGATCACCATCGACCAGCACCGGTCGCAGCGCTCGTCGACGACGCGCATGGTCGTGCAGGCCACCACCGCCGGCCCCGATCGCTACATCGCCATGTACCACGCGGACGACGCCAGTTCGGTGGAGTCGTGCGTGGTGCGGACGGCCGAAGGTTGCCGCACCGGCAGGATCCGGCGGCACGTGGAGTCGGCCACCATGGTCGCTGAGCTGTTGTTCGACCGGCGGCTCACCGAGGGCGAGCGGCACGTCTTCTGTTTCAGCCTGCACGACGAGCCCGCCCGTCCCACACCTGGCACCAACCGCACGTTCCGGGAGCCCTCCGGGGAGTACCTGTTGCAGATCGCCTTCCACCGCAAGGCGATGCCCGCCCGGTGCACCAGCTACTTCCGGCTGCGCGACGACACCGAGCCCACCCAGTCCGAGGACCTCGTGTGCGGCATCGGCGGCGTCGCCAGCGCCTACTTCTCCCGCGTGGGGCGGGGACTCGCGGGCATCGCCGTCGACTGGGACTAGGGACCTTCGACCCTTGACGATGATCAACCGGCCGATAGGTTCCGGGCATTGTCGTTGAACGTCAAGGACCTTTACTTATGCGGACGAGAATTGTCGTCGCAGCGGCGGCCGTCGCCGCCCTGCTCGTGATCGGCGGCGCCGTGTACCTGTTCTCGCCGCCCCGGCAGATCGCGGGCACGTCAGTCCCCGTGGCCGGGCCGCCGATCATCGGCGGCGCAACCTATGTCACCCCGTCGGGCAGCGCCCCACCCAGCACGACCACCACCGCCCCCGGCACCTCGTCGTCGTCCTCGGCGTCGAAGCCCCACTCCACCGCCAACATCGCGCCGCCGCCCCCGGCCGCTCCCCCGCCCGCCGCCCCGCCGCAGAACGCCAGCCCCAACGCCTCCGGGCCGATCACCTTCTACGGCGCGGCCGACAACGATCCCCCCGGCAGCCGCGAGATCGCCTTCCCCAACGTCATGCACGGCCAGGCCGGCGGCGCCGGCACCTTCGACGACCCCCTCACCTTCGCCGCCCAGCAGGGTCGCTTCTCTCCCGGCACCAAGATCTACGTGCCCGACGTGCGGCGGTACTTCATCCTTGAGGACATCTGCGCCAGCTGCTCGGGCCCCCACATCGACCTGTGGGCCGGCTCGGCCAACGACCGCGGCATCGTCCGCTGCGAGGACTCCCTGACGCGCGAGGGCTCCCGCCCGTATCAGCTCAACCCGCCCGCGGGTTTGGCCGTGTCGCCGGGAGACCTGTACCAGAACGGTCGCTGCTTCCGGGGCTGACAAAGGACAACGCCGCGCCGGGACGAGCCCGGCGCGGCGTTGTGTTCAGTCGGACTACTTGCTGATGTTGATAGTGAACGTGCTCGTGGTGTTCCTGACGTCCTGCGCGTTGTCGCACAGCTTCAGGTCGTGGAACGTCACCGAGCCGACGGCCGGGCCCTGGCCGGGCTCGGGGAACTCGTTGGCCCACAGGCCGAAGCCGGACTTGGCGTCGAAGGCGTCACCGCTGCGGTGGGCGCCGGAGATGGTGACACGGTCGAAGACGGTGTCGGTGACAGGATAGGCGGGCTGGCCGCCGATGTAGTCGGTCTGGAACATGATGCCGCTGTAGGTGGGGTCGACGATGTCCACATCGGACACGCGGATGGCCCGGAAGGCGTTGGTGGCGGAGAAGACCCAGATCGCCGGGAAGGTCTGCCCGCCCCAGAAGTGGCCGCCGGAGCGCACGACGGAGAAGTTGTGCAGCGCGGTGGGGTCGGGGCCGAAGTCCCGCATGGTGACGCCGAAGTTCAGCGAGCTGATGGTGACGCCGCTGCCGGCGAGGGTGTCGGCGACGAGCACGTCCCGGAAGGTGTCGGCCTGACCGCCGTATACGGCGACGCCGGCGGCCCGCCACGGGGTGAGCGCGGTGAGGTGCTCGAAGAGATTGTCGCGCTGGTCGCCGTTGTGCAGGTCGGTGGCGGCCCACAGCGCGAAGCTGTCGTCGCCGGTGCTGCGCGCCTCGTCGTTGACGACGTGGTTGCCGGTGCTGCCGTTGGTCAGGTTGATGCCGTCGGCCATCAGGTCCCGGGCCCGCGAGTCGGACACGGTGAGGTTGTGCACGTTGGTGCCCCACACCATGACCACACTGTGCTCGACCCACACGTCGTCGATGCTCAGGTCGGACACTCCTGCCAGGTCGAAGACCCGGCCCTGGCCGTCCAGGCGCGTGTCGTAGTCGCCGAAGTAGGACAGGCCGGCGAAGCTGGAACCGTTGGCGGAGCTGTCGATCCGGAAGCCGACGTCGACATTGGTCCGGTCCTGTGGGGCGAGGAACCGGGTAAACCATGGGCCGGCGCCGACAATGCGAACGGCCGTGCCGGTGACGGTGAACTTGTCGGTGGTCTGGTAGTCGCCGGCCGGCAGGTAGACGCCGGTGTAGGCGCCGGTGATGTCGGTGCGGACCTTGTCCAGCGCGGCCTGCACGTCCTGCTGGCCGAAGCCGGCGGGCGTGACCAGGTGCGCGGGATCGGGGTTGGCCAGCGGCGAAACCTGTTCCAGGCTCACGAAGTCGACGGCGAAGGTTCCGGTGTTGGCGGTGTCCTTCTGGAGGCGGATCTTGCTGCCGGCCGGCACGGTGGCGCCCAGCAACAGGTTGGCCTCGTCGTAGATGTGCCGCGCCGGACCGGCGGCCGGGTCGTTGCTCGGCGACGCCTCGGGGCCATAGAGCCAGGCATACTTGGGGTTCAAGGTGATCGGCTTGAGGAAGCGGCCGTTCACGTAGACGTCCAGAGTGGACTGAGCGCCGTCGGGCACGGAGAACCGGGTGACCAGGGTGTTGGTCGGTTCCTTGGTGGTGAACTCCACCGAGGCGCCGGTCTGGTTCAGGATCACGGCCTGCCGGCCGGAGGCCTCGCCGGCGAGGTCGCCGATCGTCCGATTAGGACCGACGACCGCCGCACCGCCGCGCAGGACACCACTTTCGGCCTCGTACGTGCGGTACGGCATGACCGACCCGCGACCGACGTAGAGGTCCTGACTGGAGACGTTGTTGGCCCGCTTGATGGCGACTTCGTTGCCGTCGTTGGAAAGTTCCGTCTTCACGGTGTAGCGGCCGTCGGCGGCGGCCCGCCACTGGCCGAGACGCACGGTCGTCGAGGCACCGGGGGCCAGCACACCGATCTGCACGCCGATCAGGACGGTCTGGAACCGGCCGGTGTAGGTGTCGGCGATCGTGGCCTTGACGCTGTGGCCGGCGGAGGAGGCTTTGGTGCCCTGGTTCTTCAGCGTGGCGACGAAGTTGACAAGATCTCCGGCGGCTGGCGCCGAGGGCGTGGGATTGACCGTGGCGACCAGGTCCGAGCTGGCCACCGGTGCGACGACCAGCGGCGACGGGTCGGCGAAGGCGTTGTTGGCCTCGTCCTTCTCGATGATCCGGTTGGCCTCGTCGACCTTAGCGGTCAGCTGGTACGAGCCGGCGTCGTGACGGCCGATGTTCGCGGCGACGGTGGCCGACGCGCCGATGGCCAGCGGCCCGACCTGGGTGGTGCCGACCTTGGTCGTGCCCAGGTAGAAGGTGACGTTGGTGGTGGCGCTGGTGTCCAACTGCCCGACGTTCCGGACGGTGGCGCTGGCCGTGACGGCGTCGGTTTCGCTTGGTGTGCCTGGCGTCCACGCCGCGCCGGTGACGGTGAGGTCGGGATTGGGCGAGGGCGTGCCGAAGACGCCGAACTCGCTGATCTGGCCGCCGCCGGAGCCGGTGTTGGAGGTGATCTTCAGCTGCACGTCGGCGACGCGGGCGGTGACCGGGATCGTCACGGTGTTGCCGGTGGCTGGGTCGAAGACGTACGGGGTGGCCGCGGCGAGGCTGGTGAAGCCGGCGGCGTCCTGGTCGCGGCCGAGGACTTCGATGGTCTGGGTGCGGGCGCCCCAGTCGGTGGAGGGGTTGAGCCGCAACACGATCGACGTGACGTCAGCGTTGGAGCCCAGCGACACGGTGAGGGTGTTGGGGAAGCTGTTGCCGGCGGCTTCCCAGTACGTCGTGGGGTCGCCGTCGTCGGCGTTGCCGGCGGCGAAGTTGCCGATCACCGAGGAGGCGGTGATCGGCTTGCCGAGGGCCAAGTTGGTGGCGTCCGCCGCGGACGCGACCACGGCCGGACCGCTCGTGAGGAGCAGTCCGGCCGCGGCCAGCGCGGGCAGTACTCTGCTGAGGAGCATCAGGGGCTACCAATCTGCCTTATTTGCGGCTCGTTGGCGGCAATTCTGCGTCATCGTGTCAATAACTTGCAGCCCCGTGACCCCGATTGCCGGCAGGGTATGCCCGTTCAGCCCCTCGCCAGGGCGAACACATGCAGGGAGGGTGTGCCGGCGGTAGCCGACCCGCTCACGGCCGGTAGCCGCACGGTCTTGGCCGCCTTGCCGGCCTGGAGCGGCACGCCGACGTAGAACACGTCGGACGTGTGCTGATAGGTCGTGTTGCCCGGCCGGTTCTGGTACGACGCCTCGACCGCCACGTCACCGCCGCCGCCCCACCAGTCGGAGCTGGACAGGGCGAAGTCCTGCGTGCTGCCGTCGGTGTAGGTGACCGTGCCGGTGCCGCCGGCCGTGCCGTAGGTGGCGGTCACCAGGAATCCCAGGGTGTTGCCGGATCCCGTCAGGGCGATCGTCTGTCCATTGGAGACGGTGTTGTCCGCCGACCCGCTGCCGGCCTGCGACGGCCAGGTGAAGGTCAAGCCGCCGTGGCTGAGGGTGCCGCCGGCCCGAGCGCCGGCGTTGGCCAGCGCGGTCGCGGACATGCTGGCCCCGCCGCCGTCCAGGTTGCCGGGGTTGGTGTTGTTGTCGGCGGTGACGCCGATGTTGTTGTAGGTGGCCGAAAGCGAGTTGGCGACGGTGGCCTTGTCCAGGCCGATCTGCACCGGCCCGAAGTGCTTGGCCGAGTTGGCCGCCGTGCCCGTGACCGACACGAACGGCAGATTCGTGAACGGATCCGCGGCCTTCTCGATCAGGTACTTGTGGCCCGAGGTCGTGTTCACCGTGAACTGGTTGTTGGTCGTGGTGCTCACGGTCGCCCCGGTGTTGGCGTCGACCACCTGCACCGACTGCCCCGGCCACGGGCTGCGGACGGCCATCGCGGCGTTGTCGCCGGCCTCCAGCACCACCGTCACCGGCACACCGCCACGCACCTGGACGTCGACCTTGCTGTTGTGCTGCACCGAAACCGTGCCGTCGCCGTCCCAGTCCGACGGCCAGGCCGGCGCGATCCGCAGCACGCCGTCATAGTCCTGGGCCAGCGCCTCGTTCATGCTCGCCGCGACGATGCCGGTCTCCTCGTTGTACGGCTCGTCGCCGACCGTGCCGAACAGGCTGGCCATGCCCGACACGTACAGCTGGTACTTCTTGACGTTGTTGACCAGGTTGGCCTTGACCTCGCCGGCCAGGCCCAGCCGGGCCGCGTACAGGGCGTCGTAGTCCCAGTCCGCGTTGTTCTGGAACAGCCGGGCGTTGTAGGAGCGCTTGGCCAGCGCGGTGAGCGGGCCGTCGTCGCCGATCAGGCCGTACGAGAAGGTCGCCTCCAGGTCGAGGTTCTCCCCGTTGTGCAGCTCCGCCACCGGCTGCGTGGAGAAGGCGATCACGTCCTGGCCGCCCGCGTCGGCGTCGGCCGTGAGGACCTGCTTGTGCGTGGCCGAGTCGGTTCGCGGCAGCGGCGGGATCTTCTTCTGCGCCGCCTGCACCTGGGTCACGAAGGCCTGGTCGGTGTTCAGCGTCTGCGCCGCCGAGATCACCACCGGGAACAACGCCTGCATGGCCAGGATGTCCGTGACCGGATCCGTGACGTTCCACTGCGTCTCATGGGCGTTCGCCGTGGTGTGCAACAGGCCGTCGGAGCCCTGCTTCGCGTAGGACAGCAGGAACTGCGCCGCCGCCTTCATCAGCGGATAGCCGTTCTGCAGGAAGGACTGGCTGCGGTTCTGTTGGTACGTCTGCCAGATCCACAGGCTCACCTCCGCGCCCGTGGACAGGTCCAACGAGTTGTAGGTGGGCGCGATCGTCGAGTCGCAGGAGGCGTTGTTGGCCGCGCTGCCGCCGCCATAGTAGCCGTTTCCGTTGAACCGCATGGTTTCCGGCACACAGGCGCCCGTCGTGCCCGGCACGTGCTGTTGCGTCCAGGCTTGGATGTTGGCCAGGTTGGAGGTGTACAGGTTGACGAAGCCGGTGTTCAGTGTCGGCACGCCCGAGCTGAGGTTGGCGGCCAGCTGCATGCGCAGGTTCCAGAACCAGTAGTCCGCCGGCACCCAGTCCTGCTTGTCCTGGGAGAACGCGAAGAGGTCGGCCACACCGGCCTGTGTCCCCGGGTATTGGCCGCGGTTGAGGCTGGCCTCCTGGTAGAGGTAGATCGTCCGCAGATTCTCCAGGTACTGCCCGGATCCGTCGGCGGAGTTGACCTCCATCAGGTTGGCGGTCGACCAGAAGCCGTGCCACCAGCCCAGATGGTTGGCGTCCACTGTGGACGCCGTCGCGTCGTTGCCGAACAGCTGCGTGGCGGTGGCCTGGGCGTTGCCGCCGGTCCAGTGCGGCGCCCCGACGACCACCCGGAAGCTGCCGTCCGCGTTGGGATTGAAGGAGGTTCGCACCGTCTGGCCGTTGACCACGGAGGCGTTCACGTTGCGGCCGCCGGCCGTGACGGCGAGCAGGCTGCCGAAGGTCTGGCTGGAGCCGCCGGTCGGGTTGTCCACCCACGTCTCGGCCAGCGTGCCCACCGCGCCGGCCGCCTGGGCCTGCGGCGATCGCCCCGACCACAGGTTTCCCTGCACGGTCTGGGCGCTGTTGGGGTCCGCGCCTTTGACGTCGACCACCAGCTCGTCCTTGTCGGCCCGGACGAAGATCCGGGCCGTCAGGCCGCCTCCGGTCTCCGTGAGCACCCCGTCGTACAGGTCGAGGTGAGCGGCGAAGTCCGCCGCCGCCGTCAGCTTGCTCAGGCCCGGAATCGTAACCTGGCCCGGGGATCTGCGGTCCGGGAACGTGTCGTCCCGGTTGAGCTGCGCCGTGAACCCGCCGGCCGCCCACACCGCCGCGCCCAGCGTGCCGTTCCCCAGGGGCAGGGACTGGGTCGCGGCTCCGTTCGGCGCTGCGAGCACGATGTTCGAGCGGCTCACCACGGCGTGGCGATCGATCTGGAAGGCCCCGTTCTGCCACGCCGTGGTCAACGTCGCGGCCTGGGCCTGGATCGGGATTGTCAGTCCGGCTACGGTCAGGGTGGTCGCCACGAGGACGACTCGTAAGCGGCTGCTGGTGGCCACCATGTCTCCTTTGACAGGTGAGGACAGCAATCATCGGACGTATGATGTAACTCGCAAGTAGTGGACAACACGCGCAAGACCCTGTCAACGACCTGGCCCGCCCCAGATCGTCGCCGACCGTGCTTACGATGCTGCGGCACCGGCAAATGGGGGCAGTTGTGGCGAACCTGGGGGACGTCCTGACCGCACTGGGCCAGGTCGCCGTGACGGTCGAGAGTGCCGGCGCCCATGTCAACGAGGCCACCACAACCCTCAGCTCGGCCGGTGCCACGCTGACCGAAGCCCTGGGTGGCAGCAGCGCCCCGGAGGCCGGTCAGGCAACGGAGCACATGGCCATTGCCATCAACACGACCACCGGGGTGGAGGCGCTGCTGCGCGCGATCTCGACCGCAGTGGGCACCATGGTGGAGCGGATCGTCGCCCCGGGCGGCCCCCCGATCCCCTCCGGTGCGAGGGCGGCACGGGCCCCGGTTGCTGGGCGCACGCATCCGACGCACACACCCGTGCCGCCGCCGAGCGAACGTGACCACGAGTGGGCTGCCCGGATCCGCGACCAGCTCACGGTGTGGAAGCAAGGCCGGTCCACCGAAGCGCTGGTGTTCGACACGGCCGGGCAGGACTGGCAGGTCAACAGCGGTGTGGACGCCGAGTTGACGGCAGCCGCGGAGGAGGCGATCGAGACCATGATCGCCAATGGCGAGGTGGGGGCATCGGCCAACGTGGCCACCAACAGCGGTGAGCGGACGGCGATACGGTACGCGGCCGACCATGCCGAGACGAAGGCGGCGGTGTGGGCGGCGGCAAGCGGTTCGCGGACGTGGTGCTCAACAGGGACTACGTGTGCGGGGACACGTACAAGCCGGGTGACCGGCGGAATCCACCCGGCTGCGTACAAGCGGTCGCGGCTATTCTGCCTGTCGGGTCTCGGATGCGGGTGTGGCGTCGCGGCGTGGCGGCCCCTCTCGTGATCACGGGCCGAGGCAGGAAGGGCTGACCAGGGTGGACATCGAGGTCTTGCGGCGGGTCGGGCGACAGTACTACCGCCCAGGCGACCGCGTACTCCGCCAGCCCGGCCCGGCCGAGGTCGCGGATCTGCTGGACGAGCTGTGCCGGCCGGACGAGGATCCGGAGTGGTGGAACCACGGCGTTGTCGGACGATCCGACGCCAACGACGGGGTGGAGTTCATGGTGGCCCCCCTGACCGGCTACGTGGCGTTGTCGTGGACCGGGAACGGGCAGCGCAGCCTGAACCCGAATCCCTTTGCCGACGCGCCGCTTCTGCCGGTCAGCGGGGATGACGACCCGATGCTGTACTGGCCGCGGTCGGCCTACCTGCCGCCGGCCGAAGCCAAGAAGGCCCTCGCAGAACACATTGTGACGGGTGCTCAGCCCACCGGTGTGCAGTGGCAGCCGTGGGGCTTCGAGGTGCGGCAGCTGCCGGGCTGGCTCAAGCCGGACATGCCGGAGTACAGCGGCTTCCACCTGATCACCGACTGACATCGACTCCGCTCAGCGGCGGCGGGGGCGGCGCTTCTGCCAGGAACGGCCGATGTGGTCGTCCATCTCGGCGGCGGCGCCTTCGACGTCCTTGGCGATGAGGCGCTCGTAGATGGCGCGGTGCTCGCGGTTGGACTGCTCCAGGTCGGCCAGGGTGGGGTCGCCGATGTAGCGCAGGCTGCGGAAGGCCTCGGCGTTGACGGTGCGGATCACGGCGCGGGCCAGGCGATTGCCGGAGGCGGCCATGATCTCGTCGTGGAACTCCAGGTCGGCGCGGTAGAAGCGGGAGGCGTCGGCGACCTCGTCGGTGACGTGCCGCAAAGCGGTGCCGATGCGGCGCAGGTGCTCGGCGTCGGCGCGGGCGGCGGCCTGGCCGGCCATCTGTGACTCCAGGGCCCGCCGCACGTCGACCAAGTCCTCCAGGATCGACAGCTCGGCGTCGTGACGGATGCTGGCGGCCAGCACCACGGGGTCGAGCAGGTCCCAGTCCTCGGTCTCGCGGACGGTGGTGCCCTGCCCCTGCTGCACCTTGACCAGCCGCATGCCCTCCAGCGACTTCACGGCCTCGCGGATCACGGTGCGGCTGACGGAGAACATCTCGCACAGCACGGGCTCGATGGGCAGCGCGCTGCCGGGCGAGATCTCGCCGCCGACGATGCGGTCGACCAGGTCCTCGACCACGGCGGTGGCCAGGCGGCGGGGCCGGCGCGGCCAGCCGGGCAGCGGCTGCGCGGTCTGCTCGTCGAGGCTCACGGCGGTCCGTTCCGTCGGGGAGAAGTCGCCGCGATCATACCCTTGACGACATTCGTATTACGAATTATGTTGCCGCCGTGCGCATCACCGACGTGGCCACGTTCCGCATCCCGCTCCCCGGCGCGAAGCCCGCCTTCGTGTGGCGGCGGGGTCTGCTGGGCTCCAGCCCGGACGGCGAGGCCGCGGTGCTGCGCATCGGCACCGACGAAGGCGTGACCGGGGTGGCCATCGCGACCCGGCCGGGTCTGGCGGCAGCGGTGCCGGACATCGTCGAACGAGTGCTGCGCGAGGCCCTGACCGGCCACGATCCGTTGCAGCGTGAGTTCCTGTGGCACCGGATGTGGGAGCTGGACCGGACCGAGGAGTTCCCGCTGCCGGTGCTCGGCCTGGTCGACATCGCCCTGTGGGATCTGGCCGGCCGGCTGAGCGGCCAACCGGCGTGGCAGGTCCTCGGAGGTTTCCGGACCAAGATCCCGGCCTACGCCTCGACCGTCACCTTCCGCGACGTCGACGAGTACCTCGACGTCGCCACGCAATGCCTCGACCTGGGCTACCAGGCCATCAAGCTGCACGCGTGGGGCGACGCCCGGGCCGACGCCGACCTGGGGCACAAGCTGCGCGCGCACGTCGGCGACGCCGTGCCGCTGATGTACGACGGCTCGGCCGGTTTCGACCTGCCGGACGCGACCTACCTGGGGCATGCCCTGCACGACGCCGGTTTCCTCTGGTACGAGGAGCCGATGCGCGAGTTCAACGTCACCGCGTACGGGCAGCTGGCCCGGGCGGTGCGGATTCCGTTGCTGGTGGCGGAAACCTCGGACGGCGCGCACATGAACACCGCCGACTTCATCGCCGCCGGCGCCGCCACCTTCGGGGTGCGGGCCAGCGCGACGATGCGGGCCGGCATCACCGGGGCGATGCGGACCGCGCACCTGGCCGACTCCTATCGGCTGCGTGCGGAGGTGCTCGGCGACGAGATCCCGAGCCGGCACCTCGCGATGGCCATCTCCAACACCACCTTCTACGAGTCGCTGGTCACCGCGAATCCGGTGCGCCCCAAGGCGGAGATCGACGCCGAGGGGTTCGTGCACGCCCCGACCGGGCCGGGCATCGCGCTGCCGGCCGGCCTGGACTACCCGGCCGAGCTGGAGCCGTACGTCGAGGTGCCTACAGAGAGGTAAGACACCATGCGCACCCCACCACTGACCGTTGCGGTGCTGGCGATCGCGCTGTGCGTGGTCGGTTGTAGCCGCAACACCGTCCACAGTGACCAGTCGAAGCTCGCCCCCGGGCAGGTGAAGGTCGCGCTCGTGCCGGGCGGGCCGCACCCGTACTTCCAGCCGTGGAAGAACGCCATGCAGCAGGCCAAAACCGACTTCAAGCTCGGCGACGTGACGTTCAACGAGACCTCGGCGTGGAACCAGACCACGCAGAACTCGGTGCTGAAGTCCTTGGCGGCGCAGGGTTTCAATGCCTTCGGTGTGTTCGGGGTGTCACCGGACACGATCAACTCCACCTTCGGCGACCTGCGCAAGCAGGGATTCCACCTGGCGTCGCTGGGTTCCTGCCCGGCCGGCGACACCGACAACGCCGACTTCTGCCTGGCCACCGACGTGCGGCAGGCGGCCTACAAGGCGGCCAAGTCGGCGATCGAGGCCATGGGCGGCGCCGGGAACCTGGTGCACCTGACCGGGAACAAGACGGACTCCAACACCACCCGCCGGATCCAGGGCGTGCAGCAGGCCATCGACGAGACCGGCGGCAAGGTCAAGCTCATCCAGACCGTCACCGATATCGACACCGACCTCCAGACCGCGCAGAAGGCCGTGGCCGACCTGATCGCGGCCAAGGGCTCGCAGATCAACGGGATCGTCACCACCGCGTACAACCCGGCCGTGGCCTCGGCGGCGGCGGTGAAGTCGGCCGGGCTGCCGGTCAAGGTCGTGGCCATCGACGACGACCCGACCATTCTCGGCGACATCAAGGACGGCTCCGTGGCGGCGTCCGTGGTGCAGAACCCGGTGGGCCAGGCCTACATCGGCTCGTACGCACTGTCCAAACTGGCCGGTGGCTGCACGATGAAGACGTCCGGCCAGGTCATCGACTCCGGCTCGTTCGTCGCCACCTTGGACAACGTGGACACCTACGACACGCAGCGCCAGCAGCAGACTTCGCAGCTGCGCAAGGACTTCGACGACAAGTACCTGATCTGCTCATGAGGATTCCGTTCTGGGCCAACCCGCGCCTGGGCCTGCTGGTCGTCATCGTCGTGCTGGTCGCCGTGTTCACCGCACTGCGGCCGGCCTTCCTCGACGTGGGCCTGACCATCGTGCCCATGCAGTCCGACCTCACGGTCTTTGTCGTGGTCGGCCTCGCCCAGCTGGCCGTGCTCTCGTTGGGGCACATGAATCTCGCCGTCGGCCGCATGGCCGCCGTCTCCGCCTTCGCCTCCGGCTGGGCCTACGACAAGCTCGACGTTCCCCTGCCCGTCGGACTCCTCATCGGCCTCGCCGTCGGCGCACTGGTCGGCGCCGCCGCCGGCTGGACCATCGCGGCCACCGGCGTGAACTCGTTCGTGGTCACCCTGGCCCTCGACTTCGCCCTGATCGGCCTGGTCTCGTTGCTGTACAGCACGTTCAGCGACGGCGTTGCCTTCCACGTCGCCCCCGCCGGGCTCGACATCCTGCGCGGCGACACCTTCGCCGACTACTGCATGGGCGACCTCTGCGGGCCGCCCATTCCGCTGGTGGTGCCCATCGCCTTGGTGGCGGCCTTGGCCGTCGGCGTGTTCTTCCGTAATTCGAGGTTGGGCCGGGAGATCCTGATGACCGGCTCCAACCTCCAGGCCGCCCGGCTCTCCGGCATCCCCACCCGCCGGCGTGTCATCCAGGCCCACATGCTGTCCGGCTTGTTGGCCGCCCTGGCCGGGTTCCTGCTGGCCGTCAACAACGGGGCGTTCTCCGCCGACATCGGCGGCTCGTTCCTGCTGCCCTCCTTCCTCGGGCCCGTGCTCGGCGGCACCTTGTTGGCCGGCGGCGCGGTGAGCGTGTTGGGCACGGTGTTCGGGGCCGCGCTGACCGAGGTGATCCAGACCGGCTTGAACCTGCTCCAGTTCGAGGTGGAGAAGTTCAAGATATACATCGGGATCGTGTTGCTGGTGGCGCTGTCGCTGGACCGGCTCCGGCACGTGTTGGCGGAAAGAAGGAGCGGAGGCACCGCGGCGCCGCGCCCGGCAGCCGATCCCGTGCCGGCGGAGCACTCGGGCGGTGCGGCATGACTTCCACGCGACCGACCATCGAATCCGGGCCGACCGACCGCGTTCGCCCCGCAATTTCTCTTCGCAGCACCGAATTCACCCTCGCTGTGCTCGCCGTGGTGGCCTACATCGTGCTGGCGCTGACCACCCACGGCAGCGTGCTGCATGCCGACACGCTCACCGCGATCTTCCAGTTCCTCGCCGTTCCCGTGGTGATCGGGCTGGCGCAGATGGTGGTGCTGGGCGTGGGGCAGATGAACCTGAGCGTGGGCGTGGTCACGGGGTTCTGCGCGATGGTGACGGCCTGGCTGATGGTGGACGTGGGCCTGCCGGCATGGCTGGCGCTGGTGGCGGGCATGGCGACGGGGGCCATGATCGGGCTGGCGAACGGGCTGATCGTGGTGCTGACCAGGATCAACGGGTTCATCGTGACGCTGGCGACCATGACAGTCATCGACGGCCTGCGGTACGGCGTGCACGGCACGGCGACGTACCAGGGCTACTCGCCAGGGCTGACCAAGCTGGGCCAGGGCGCGATCCTGGGCGTGCCAACGGTGTTCCTGGTGGCGGTACTGGTGGCGATCGCGGTCGCGGTGTTCTTCCGGCGTATGGCGGCGGGACGGCGACTGCTGGCCAGCGGCGGAAACCCGCTGGCGGCAAGGCTTTCCGGGGTGTCGAACGACCGGTCGCTGGTGCTGGCCCACCTGCTGTCGGGGCTGCTGGCCGGCGTGGCGGGGGTGATCGTGGTGGCGCTGAGCGGCTCGGTGAACGCGACGATCGGCGACGACCTGCTGCTGCCGAGCTTCGCGGCGCCGATCATCGGCGGGGTGGCGCTGGCCGGTGGCGTGGTGAGCGTGGTCGGCACCTGCCTGGCGGCGCTGATCGTGCGGCTGGTGGACGTGGCGCAGGCGCAGTACTCGATCAACCCGGACTGGGTGGACCTGATCGTCGGCGCCGTGGTGCTGGGCGCGGTGCTGATCACGCAGCTGCGGGGAAGGGCGGCGAAATGACCGTCACGGCGGAGAAACTCGTCAAGGTGTTCCCGGGCGTGCGGGCGCTGGACGAGGCGACGCTGCGGCTGGAGCCGGGCAGCGTGCATGCGCTGCTGGGTGAGAACGGGGCCGGCAAGAGCACGCTGATCAAGATCATGACGGGTGTGCTGCGCCCGGACGGCGGCCGCATCGTGCTGGCCGACGGCGGCGATGCGCACTTCGGCGGCCCGCACGACGCCCAACGGGCCGGAATCGGTGTGGTGCACCAGGAACGGAACCTGATCCCGGCGTTCTCGGTGGCGGAGAACATCGCACTGTCGGCCGTGCCGCAGCGATTTGGCTTCGTGGAAAGGAAAACCACGCGGGCAATCGCCAAGCGCTGCCTCGATCAGCTCCAGGTCGAGCTGGACGTGGACCGGCCGGTCTCCTCGCTGTCGGTGGCGCAGATGCAGTTGGTGGAGATCGCCAAGGCGCTGGCGGTGGACTCCCAGGTGTTGCTGCTCGACGAGCCGACGGCGTCGCTGACGTCCGACGAAGCCCAGCGCCTGTTCACGGTGATGCGCGCGTTGCGGGATCAGGGCCACGCCATCGTGCTGGTCAGCCACAAGCTCGACGAGGTCTTCGCCATTGCCGACACGGTCACGGTGCTGCGCGACGGCCGCAGCGTCGCCGAGGCGCAGCCGCTGGCCGACTTCGGCCACGACGAGATCGTCGACCTCATGGTCGGCCGCGCCCACGCGGTGCTGGAGCTGGCCCGCACGCCGGTCGACCGCGATGCCGTGCCGGCGCTGGAACTCGACAACGTCAGCACCGCCGACGGCCACCGGGACGTGTCGCTCACGGTGCGTCCCGGCGAGATCGTCGGTCTGTACGGCCTGGTCGGCGCCGGCCGCAGCGAGCTGGCCCGCGCGGTCCTCGGCCTCGACACGATTACCGCCGGCGCCGTGAAGATTCGCGGCGAGCGGGCGCGGATCCGGGACGTCGGCGAGGCCCTTCGCCGCTACCGCATGGGATACGTCACCGAGAACCGCAAGGAGGAAGGCGTTTTCCTGGAGCAGCCGATCAGCCGCAACATCGCCGTCACGGTGTGGCGGCGCCTGGCCCGCTTCGGCCTCGTCCGCTCCCGCGACGAGAACGCCCTGGTCTCGACCTACCAGGAGCGCCTCGGCATGCGCCTGTCCGGCCCCGCGCAGCTGGCCGGGCAGCTCTCCGGCGGCAACCAGCAGAAGGTCAGCCTGGCCAAGTGGCTGGCCGCCGACTGCGACATCCTGGTCATCGACGAGCCCACCGTCGGCATCGACGTGCGCACCAAGGCCGCCTTCCACGAGCTGATCGTCGGCCTCGCCACCGACGGCCTGGCCATCCTGCTCATCTCCTCCGACCTGCCCGAAATGGTCACGCTGGCCGACCGCGTGCTGGTCATGCGCGACCACCAGCTGGTCGGCGAGATCGACAACGCCCACGACTACGAGCGCACGTCACAAGCGGTGGGTCGGCTCCTGCACATGACTGGACGCTGAAGTTGAGCAAGGCTGGTCACGGTGGCGGCCGGCACTGAGCGGCGACGCGGTCAGACTGTCGCCAGCTCCTGCTGCTTGCGCCGCGGCCGGGTCAGGAACCGCCGGCACGGCGTCTCCACGTACTCGTACAGCACCCACGCCAACCCCAGTGACACCGCGAAGATGCCGGCCACCACGAACAACTCCGGGGTGCTGTGCAGCCGCATCAAGCCCGGCTCAGCCCGCCGGACCACGCGGATCACCAGCAGGTGGATCATGTAGAACGCGAACGAGAGCTCGCCGAGCCGGACCATGGTCCGGGACCGCCAGAACGAGTGGTCGTTGCGCAGGTCGGCCACCGCGGCGGCCGGGATGAGCACGCCGAAGCCGATGATCGTGGCGACCGAGAAGGCGTACTCCCGCGGCCACACCGGCACCAGGAAGTAGCTGACCAGCATCACGCCAACGGCGATCTCCAGCCGTGGGCCGCGCCAGGCCTCCAGCGCGACGAGCCGGGCCAGGGCGACGCCGAGCGTGAACTCGCCGAGCCGGGCGGCCGGGAACGACTGGAGCCAGTGCGCCGCCGGAAACTCGCCCTGGATGACCGCCGGCAGGAGCACCAGGCCCACGCTGACCAGCGCGAAAACCCAGGCGCCACGGGCGGAAAGCCGTCGCGCCAACGCGCCCCAGATCGGGAACGTCAGGTAGAAGAACACCTCGCACGCCAGCGTCCAGCTGACCGTGTTCAGCGACTGCTGCAATTCCGGGACCCACGAGTGGACCAGGAACATGTTGGCCAGGAATACGCCGAACTCCGGCACGCCGTAGAAGACGTCCGGCCGGGCCCAGTGCCCGAGGGTCGCCCCGAGCACCACCGTCAGCAACGCCGTGACGACGTGCACCGGGTAGATCCGGGCCAGCCGACGCCGCCAGAACCGCAGCGGGCTGTCCCCCGGCCGGGCCGACCACATCAGCACGAACCCGGACAGCACGAAGAAGAACGAGACCCCGATCTCACCCCCGCCGAACACCACCGACGCCACCTTCGAGCCGGCGCTGGCCGGATCGAGCATCGACGCGACGACGATGTGCAGGCCGAACACCAGCAAAGCGGCGGCCCAGCGCATTCCGGTCAGTGACGGCAGGTCGGCTCGGGTGACGGTCACGGGAAGACGTACGCCTCTCGATCGGGTGACGGTTCGCCCGCCAACATACGTCACCTCTCCGATGACTCCTCACGCACTGTGCGCGACTGTTGAACTCCCGGTGTCCCCGCGATGAACGGATCCAGTCATGACGCACCTTCCAGCCACGGCCCGTAGTCACCACGAGACCCATGACAGCTGGAACTTCGCGGCCCGCGGGGAGACACCGACCCAGCGGCTGGATCGCAACTACGCGGAGTTGCTCCAGGAGATCCGGGTCGCCCAGACCGGCGTCCAGCTGCTGCTGGCGTTCCTGCTGTCCCTGGCCTTCACGCCACGGTTCGGCGCGCTGGGCGAGTTCGACCGGGGCGCCTTCGTCGCCAGCCTGGTGCTCGGCGCGGCGGCGACGGCGCTGCTGATCGCCCCCGCG
>NZ_KK037166.1:7666000-7668307 GCF_000568255.1 Kutzneria sp. 744 | reverse complement strand
CTTGGCCCGGGACAGCGGTCGCCCGCATTCCCGGTACGACGTCGCCGCCCGCAGCAGTTCCTCGCCGTCGCCGTCGACCAGCCCACGGCAGTAGGCCGCGGCGGCGATGCGGTGCCCCACATCGGAACCGGCGGCCAGGGCGACAACACGCTCGGTCGTCGCCCGCGCGGCGTCGAGATCACCCTATAGCCGTCGCGAGCCGGACGATCTCGGGCAGCACGTCGTCGGAGTCGGAGGTGCGCAGCGCGGCCAGCGCCCCGGCCGGATCGCCGTCCTGCTCCAGCCCCAGGCTCGTGACCAGCACCAGGTGCAGCACGGACCGGCCGCCGACCTGCGCCGACCGAGCGATGTCGAGATGCCGTTGCGCGGCAACGTGATCGCCGCGATGCAGGTGGATCAGCGCACCGATGCCGTGGTCGCTGGCCGCCACCACCGCGTCCTTCAGCTCGTTGGCCACGAGGTCGACATCGACCAACGCGTCGTCCCAGTGGCCCGAGTCGTACGACAGTTGTACGAGGGCACTCTGCGCCTGCCCCGCCCGCACCGTGTTGCCGACGTGCTCGGCCAGCTGGCGAACGTCCAGCGCGGCGGTCACCGCCTCGTCGCAACGGTCGACGCCGCCCAGCGCCACGGCCCGGTTGATCCGCAGCAGCAGGCTCAACTCGGCGGTTCCGCCGTCTCGGCCGATCACCCGCACGGCACGATCGAGCAACTCCAGCGCGGCGGCCATGTGCCCGCGCTGGATCAACACGATGCTGCGCACGTGCATCGACCAGCCCACGGCCCATTCGTCGTCGGGCGCGGCATCGGCGGCGTCGAGCGCGGCCTTCTCCGCCGCGTCGGTGTCTCCGTGATTGAAATGGGCGCGGGCGGTCAGCACGAGCAGCCGCGCCCGCACCCGGCCGGTGGTGTTCGGGTCCGACAGCGCGCGGTCCAGCTCGACCAGCGACTGCGCGTTGCGGCCGCCGATGTTGCGGCACTGCCACAACACGTGGTGCAGCCACACGATCTGGACCGGGTCGGCGGACAGCGCGAGGGCACGGGTGGCGACCTGCTCGGCCTCGTCGAAGTCGCCGGTGCGGTACAGCGCGTCGGCGAACCGGCTGGCCAGCGCCAGCCGCCGCGCGTCCCAGCTGGGCGTGGCGAGCACCTGCCGGAGCAGGTCGACGGCCGCCGACGGGGACTGGCCGATGAGCGCGCCGACGTTGTCGGACAACCAGTCCACGGTCCACTCGTCGGAGCCGGAGGCGACCAGCAGCTGCTTGGCCACCCGTTCGACCGGGGAGCCGGCGTCGGCCAGCAGCCGTGCGGCTTCGAGGTGCCACGCGGTCCGCACCGGCGGCGACATGCGTTCGTACACCGCGGATCGCACCAGCGCATGCCGGAACGACAGACCGTCCCCCGCCTCGACGAGCACGCCGGCCGCCGCGGCCTGATCCAGCGCGGGCAGCAGCTCGACCACGGAGCGGCCGAGCACGACGCCGAGATCGGCGACGGAGAACACCACACCGATCAGGGTCGCGGCCCGCAGCACGTGCCGGGTCTGGTCGGACAGGAAGTCCAGCCGGTGGTCGATCGCCGCGGCCAGCGAGCCCGGCCGGTCCGCGCCACCGGCCACCGCGCTGACAAGTTCCGTTGTGTACAAAGGGTTTCCGGCCGCACCCTCGGCGTGCCGGAGCAGCTCGTCGGTCGGCTGCGTGCCGACCAGCTGCGCGACCAGCTCGCCGATCGCGTCCGCCGGCAGCGGACCCAGGCTGACCTGGCCGTCGGCGCCGAGCTGCCGCCACAACGCCGACAGGTCGTCGCGGACCGGGACCGGGCGCAGCGTGCCGATCAGCAGCAGCGGCAGCTGGTCCACCAGTCGCACCAGCCGGCTGAACACCGCGACGGTCACCTTGTCCGCCCACTGGAGATCGTCGAGCGCGAGCACCAGCGGACCGTCCGCGCAGAGCTCCTCGACCATGCCCAGCACGCGTTCCGCGGCCACCGCGGTCGGGTCGACGACCGTCGGGACCTCGCCGCGCAGCAGCCGCAGCACCGCCTGTCCCTCGTCGGAACGCTCCGCGCGCAGGGCCTCAAGCAGCGGCAACAGGGGCAGCAACCGGCCCAGTTCGTCGCCGGCGCCCCAGTGCACGCGGCAGCCGCTTTCCAGGGCGGTGTCGCACACGGCGCGCAGCAGCGTGGTCTTGCCGATGCCGGGCTCGCCGTCGACCAGCGTCGCGCCACCGCGGCCACCGGCGAGTTCACGCACTCGGACGGTCAGCCGGGCCAGCTCACGACTCCGCCCGATCAGCATGCGCGCCAGAA
>NZ_KK037166.1:7659980-7665900 GCF_000568255.1 Kutzneria sp. 744 | reverse complement strand
TTTCTGTTTACGGGAACCATTCAAGGTGAACGTGGGGTATTTGCTGCCCATTGTTCATTCGCCGCTGGTTAGGGCGCATCCCGACGACTGCCACCCTGGGTGTCGAATCGCGCACCACCTGTGTACTGATGCGTAATCATCGCGGAGGAACAATGCGCTTCACCCTGGCCGTCGTGGCGCTCGCGCTCGCTGTCTTCGCTGGTGCCGGCGCTGTCGCCGGCGCGGCAACCCCGCACCAGACGACCGGTGCGGCGGCGCCCGCCATCGGCACGCCCTACGAATAAGCCGCCAATTCACCCCGGGTCTTGACGAGTTGTTCGCCCCAGCAATGAGGCTGGGCGCACGGCCGCGCCGCCGAATCGGGAACGTGCCGAGTCGGCGGCCTGGTCCGCTTCCCGCCAGCCCCGTTCGGGGGCGTCGATGAACAGTTGTTCGCCGATCTCGGACGCCTGCGCCAATTGCTCGACGCGTACACCGATCAGCCGAACGGCACCATACGGAACGTTCTCGACGAGCAGTTTCACGGCCGCTTGATAGACCTCTCGGGTGACATCGGTGGCCACCGGGAGGGTTTTCGACCGGGTGATCGTGGTGAAGTCCTCGAACCGCACCTTGATCGACACGGTCCGACCCCGCAGGCCGCGGGCCCGCAACGAGACCGCCGTCCGCTCGGCCAGGTGCAGCAGCTCCCGCTTGAGCAGCTCCCGGTCGTGGTGGTCGACCTCGAAGGTCTCCTCCGCGCCGATCGACTTCTCCGCCGAGCCCGGCACCACCGGCCGGGCGTCGAAGCCGTTGGCCAGCGTGTACAGGTGCTCGGCCGCCGCGTTGCCGACCACGCGCCGCAGCCGGGCCACCGGGGCCGCCGCCACGTCGCCGACAGTCTGCAAGTCGATGCGCTCCAACGCTTCCGCCGTGCGGCCGCCGACTCCCCACAGGGCCGACACCGGCAGCGGGTGCAGGAACTCCAGCGTCTGCTCCTTGGGCACCACCACCATGCCGTCCGGCTTGGCCAGGCCCGAGGCCAGCTTGGCGATGAACTTGGTCGAGGCCACCCCGACCGAGCAGTCCACGCCGGTGCGCTCCAGCACGTCCACGCGCAGCTGCGCGCCGATGCGTGACGGCGTCGTGCGCAGCCTGCGCAGCGCGCCGGAGACGTCGAGGAAGGCCTCGTCCAGGCTGAGCGGCTCGACCAGCGGCGTGATCTCCCGGAACAGGTTCATGACCGTGCGGGACGCCTCCGTGTAGAGGCCGAAGGTGGGCGAGATGAACACCGCGTGCGGGCACAGCCGGCGGGCCCGCGTGGTCGGCATGGCCGAGCGCACCCCGAAACCGCGGGCGATGTAGTTGGCCGAGGACACCACACCCCGGTTGCCGGTGCCGCCCACGATGACCGGTTTGTCCTTGAGCTCCGGCCGTTCCCGGATCTCCACCGACGCGTAGAAGGCGTCCATGTCGACGTGCAGGATCGGGCAGGCGGTGTCGTCGGGCCAGACGGTGTCCGACACCCGGAACCGTTCCACCAGGCCGCGGGGCAGGTTTCCGCTGCGCCCCATGCCGCACCCCTCGCTCACACGTTCGACTCGGACCCCGCCGAGTCTAGCCGCGCCCCCTGACACTTCTCGCTGTGACACCGGCAGCTGATCGAGGGATGTCAGACTGCCCGGCATGACCGGACAGGGACCGAAGTCGGATCTCCATCGCTACCTGCGGCAGGCCCGCGCAGCCCTGCTGTGGAAGCTCGACGGGCTGTCGGAGTACGACGTCCGCCGCCCGCTGACGGCGACCGGAACCAACTTGTTGGGGCTGGTCAAACATGTGGCCAGCACCGAAGCGGGGTACTTCGGCGAGGTGTTCGGACGGCCGTTCGACCACCCGCTGCCCTGGCTCGACGACGACGCCGAGCCGAACGCGGACATGTGGGCCACCGCCGACGAGTCGCGCGAGGAGATCATCGGGCTGTACCACCGGTCATGGGCTCACGCGGACGCGACGATCGACGCACTGGCGCTGGACGCGACCGGCCAGGTTCCCTGGTGGCCCGAGGACCGGCGCGAGGTGACGCTGCACCAGATCCTGGTGCACATGATCGCCGAGACCAACCGGCACGGCGGACACGCCGACATCGTCCGGGAGCTCGTCGACGGCGCCGCCGGGCTGCGGGAGGACAACGACAACATGGCGCCGGGCGACCAGGCATGGTGGGAGGACTACCGGAACCGGCTGGAGCGCTCGGCCAAACAAGCCGACCAGGGTTAGAGCTATTCGGCGGTCCCGTCGGCCGGACGCACCGCCCGTCCGAGCAGCGGCACGAGCACGGCCGCGTTCGGGCTCCCCCAACCAGTGACGGGGTCCCAGCCGGGGCCGGCTCGGTAACCGGTGATCCGGCGCATTTCCGTCCCTCCCAAGGAAAACACGTTCAGCCAACTGAGTAGCACCTGGCACCATCGGCGCAATGACGCAGAACACGACATCGGCGGAGCAGGGGTGCCTCTTCTGCGCCGTTGTGCGCCACGCCGGGGACGGCTGGAACATCACCACGGAGTCGAAGGAGCGCGAGAGGTCGCTCCTCGACCGCGACGCCCGAACGATCAAGGACGCCCTCGCGTCGGCGGGCTGACCGGCGACTTCCGCCCACTCCGCGTTGATCGACCCAGGCGAGGGCAGTCGTAACTGTGAGTGCGGCCAGTCGTTTGGGGGAGTGTCACCCGTGCGGGTGGCACGGGACGATCCAGTCCCGATTCGTGACGTGAGTCACCTAGGAGGCGGAATGTCACCCTGCCGTTCCCGAGTCCTCACCGTTCTCGCGTTGGCCGCCGCCGCGCTGCTACCCCTGGCGTTCACCGCCCCCGTGGCCCAGGCCACGCCCCTGCTGTCCGGTGGCCTGGTCGACCTGGGCTGCGCCACGAGCCATGCTCGCTTCCACTGCCTGGGCAAGGCCATCAAGTCGCCCGACGGCCCCGGCCCGATGACCGTCACCAACCCCGTCGGCCTCGCGCCGGCCGACATCCAGGCCGCCTACGGCCTCGCCGGCAAGTCGGCCGCCGGCCGCACCGTGGCCATCGTCGACGCCATGGACGCCCCCACCGCCGAGGCCGACCTCGCCGTGTTCCGCAGCAAGCGCGGGCTCACCCCGTGCACCACGGCCAACGGCTGCTTCAAGAAGGTGAACCAGAACGGCGCGGCCAGCCCCCTCCCGGCCGGCGACTTCGGCTGGGCCGAGGAGATCAGCCTCGACCTCGACGCCGTGTCCGCCACCTGTCCCGACTGCCACATCCTGTTGGTGGAGGCCAATTCCGCCGACACCGACCCGTTGATGACCGCCGTCGACACCGCCGCCAGCACCCCCGGCGTCGTGGCCGTCTCCAACAGCTACGGCGGCGCCGAGGACGGCACCATCACCGCCGCCGACGCGCACCTCAACCACCCGGGCATCGCCGTCACCGCCTCCTCCGGCGACTCCGGCTACGGCGTCAGCTGGCCCGCCTCCTCGCCCTACGTCACCGCCGTCGGCGGCACCACCCTCACCAAGGCCGCCGGCACCCCTCGCGGCTGGACCGAGAAGGCCTGGTCCGGCGCCGGCTCCGGCTGCTCGACCATCGAGCCCAAGCCCGCCTGGCAGCACGACACCGCCTGCGCCAACCGCACCGTCGCCGACGTCTCCGCCGACGCCGACCCCGCCTCCGGTCTCGGCATCTACGACACGTACAACAGCTGCGGCACCAGCTCCTTCTGCGACTTCCTCATCGCACTCGGCCTCGCCCAGGGCGCCGACGGCTGGGTCCAGGTCGGCGGCACCAGCCTGTCCTCCCCCATCATCGCCAGCGTCTACGCCCTCGCCGGCACCTCCGTCAATGCCGGCTCCTACCCGTACGCCCACACCTCCGGCCTCAACGACGTCACCACCGGCTCCAACGGCAGCTGCGGCGGCACGTATCTCTGCACCGCCGTCGCCGGCTACGACGGCCCCACCGGCCTGGGCACCCCCAACGGCACCACCGGCTTCTGACCGCACCGGCCGGCGGGTCCCCTGTGGACCCGCCGGCCGGCTGTGCCAGCAGTGCGGTCGCCGGAGTCAGAGGCGGCGGGCCGCCTCGACGAGGTCGTCCGGCAGTCCGGGCCCAGCGCAGGCGTAGTCGATCAGCGCCCGCCGGTACGAGGCATTGGGCACCTGCGGCGCAAGGTCGATGAGCTCACGGAGGTCGGCGGCGGATCCGGTGCGCCGGGCCCGGTAGGCGGCGCCGGCCGCGCGGAGCGTGGGCTCCTCCGGGGCATGGCGCAGCCCCCTCTCCACCGACTCGGCGGCTGCGGCGAAGTCGCCCTGCTCGGCGTGCAGGTCGGCCAGATCGAGGTAGAGCGACCAGTTGTCCGGCTCCAGGGCAAGCGCGCGTTCGAAGGCCGCCGCCGTCCGCACCGGATCGCCCAGGGCCCGCCAGGTGCCGGCCTGCACGACCTCCGTGAACATGATCCGCTGCACGGCGTCGGTCTGGTCGCACAGCTCCAACGACACGTCGGTACGACCGCAGGCTCGGAGCATGATCGCCATCTTGGCCATCGGCTCCGGCAGCGGATTACGAGCCGCGACTGCCTCGATGGCGTGGAACCAAGGCCCGAGCAGCTCGGGATCGAGGTCGCGGCCGTAATCCATGGTCCGCATGGCCGCCTCGGCCAATGCGTCGGCGCTTACGGTGTCGAGGAAGCGGTCATCGCCGAACCATGGGGCGGCGGACCACGGGATGTCGGGGCGCACGCCGGTCACGGTGCTGAGGGCCATCACGGCGCTGTCCACAGGGCACTTCGCCTCTCACCAGGCGATTGTCCACAGGCGACAAGCACGCCGTGATCAACAACGTCTAGTCCACAGGCACCACGTCGCGAAGATCAACTACCGGCACGCGGCGATAGAATGGCTTCGGGGCGGCCTCCCCTGGGAGCGGTGGGGGCTGCCCGTTGCATGGAGTGGCCGGGCTGTGTGCTTGTGGGGTGACGGGCAGTGCCAGCCCGACAGTGGCCGGCCCGAGCACGGTCAGGGGCGGCGGGCCAGGGCGTGCAGGCGGGAGGCGACGTCGCGGAGCGGGGGCTGGGTGGCGGCGGCGACCTCGAGCTGGGCGAGGGCGTCGGCGGCGCCGGGGTCGAGGACGGCGCCGGGGTTCTAGGTCGGCGACGACGTTCTTTAGCCCTGGAGGAGCTCGACGTCGAGGCCGGCGGCGGCGAGGGCGGAGCGGAGGCTGTCGACGTCGAAGCGGCGCTTGAGGGAGTCGCCGGGCAGCTGGCCCTCGGGGTCGTCGAGCAGCTGGCGGGCGTCGACGAGGCGGCCGGCCAGCACGCGGTTGATCAAGGCGGAGTAACGGTTGGCGACCAGGACGGACACCGCGCCGCCGGACCGGGCGGCGCCGGCGAGCTGGGAGAGGGCGGCGGGGAGGTCGTCGACGAACTCCAGGACGCCGTGGCCGAGGACGAGGTCGGCGCTGCCGGCGGGGACGAGGTCGGCCAGCAGGTCGCTGTCGCCCTGCACGGCGGTGACGTGGTCGGCGACACCGGCCTCGACGGCCCGGCGCTGGAGCGTGGCCAGGGCGTTCGGGCTGGGATCGACGACGGTGACCAGGCAGCCGGCGGCGGCCAGGGGCACGGCCCAGACGCCGGAGCCGCCGCCGACGTCGACGACGCGAGGGGGCTCGGCGTGCCGGCGGCGGACCGCGGCCAGCTCGGTGTCGAGCGCCAGACGGACGGCATCGGGTCGCATGGGCCCGAGTCTATGGGTGTGCCGGTGTCGTGATCTGCGCGGCTTGTCGGAGACCGTAGGCTGCCCGTGTGCATACGGTTGCGGTGTTGAGCCTCAAGGGCGGTGTCGGCAAGACGACGGTTGCCTTGGGGCTGGCCTCGGCGGCGTTGCGCCGGGGGGTGCGCACCCTGGTGGTCGACC
>NZ_KK037166.1:7656248-7659880 GCF_000568255.1 Kutzneria sp. 744 | reverse complement strand
CGCTCGCACGAGCACCAGTTCCGCATCGACGAGCTGCGGGACATCTTCGGCCCGCTGGTGATGCCGGTGGCGCTGCCGGACCGGCTGGCGGTGCAGCAGGCTCAGGGCGCGTGCATGCCGATCCACATGTGGAACACGCCGGGGGCCCGCGAGGTGGCGCTGGCGTTCAACCTGCTGCTGGCCCGGGTACTGCGGTCGCGGAGCCGACGGACGCGGTCGGTATTCGCGCAGTCCGAGGAGCCCGAGGAGACGTACGAGGAGACCGAGGCCGACCAGGCCGAGGAGGCGGACGTCGAGCAGGCCGCGGCCGAAGAAGAGCCGGCGGTCGACGAGCACGCGCCGCCGGACGCCGGCCCCATCGGACGGCCGCAGTTCATGGAACCGCACCTGCCCTGATGCCCGAGGGCGACACGGTTTTCCTCACCGCACACCGGCTTGACGACGCGCTGGCCGGCAACACGGTGACGCGCGGGGAGATCCGCCACCCCAATCTGTCCACTGTGGACCTAAAGGGCCGCGTGGTGGCCGGCGTCGGCTCGGTGGGCAAGCACCTGTTCACCCGCTTCGACGACGGCCTCAGCCTGCACAGCCATCTCCGCATGGACGGCAGCTGGCACCTGTACCGCGCCGGCGAGCACTGGCGCCGGCCGTCGCACCAGATCCGGGCCATTCTGTCCACTTCGGACCGTTCGGCCGTCGGTTTTCTGCTGCACGACCTGGAGTTGCTGCCGACGGCCGAGGAGTCGCGCCTGGTCGGCCACCTCGGCCCGGACCTGCTGCACCCGGAGTGGGACGCCGCGATGGCCGCGGAGGCCGTCGGCCGGCTCACCGCCGACCCGTCCCGGCAGATCGGCCTCGCATTGCTCGATCAACGGGTGATGGCCGGCGTCGGCAATCTGTACAAGGCCGAGGTGTGCTTCCTGCTCGGCGTCTCCCCCTGGTCGCCGGTCTCGGCCGCCGATGCGGCCCGAGCCGTCGAGCTCAGCCACAAGCTGTTGCTCCGCAACGCGTGGCGCCCCGAGCAGTCCACCACCGGCGACCTGGCCCGCGGCCGGCAGCACTGGGTGTACGAACGGCAGGGCAAACGCTGCCTGCGCTGCGGCCACGCGGTCGTCCGGGCGACGCAGGGCAGCGGTGTGCAGCAAAGGCCGACCTGGTACTGCCCGAACTGTCAGCCGGGCCCCACGACATGACTTCCCTGTAGCGGCAAGCATTGTACGCCCCGGCGTTCTCAGCGATTACTCATGTATCCACCGGCGCCGCGCGTACACTTGACCTCACGGGGGATCTTTCCTGCACGGCCGATGACCACGGGGGTGACCGGCCGCTAGGTCCGCGACACCGAGTTCGCACACACGCCGATGGCGCACGCTCTGGGGAGAGCGGCCGTCGGCGCTTGCACTGAGGGGGTTCAGTGACGACGACCAAGCACGGCTTCGAGATCCGCGGTCTTGACGTGCCGCGGGGCGCCGCCCCGCCCACCGGGCGGTTCGGCCGGATGTTCCCGACCCTGCCGGCGCGCCCGGCGACGGGGTTGCCGCTGGCCGAGCGGCTGGGGCTGCCGGGCGGCCTGATGGACGGCGGCGACACCACCACCCAGCAGGACAGCCCGACACTGGACGCGGGTTTCACCTTCCTGGGCCAGTTCATCGACCACAACATCACCTTCGACGCCACCGGCAACCTGGGCCGGCAGGTGGATCCGGAGGCCACGACGAACTTCCGGCCGCCCATGCTCGACCTCGACCACCTGTACGGCTCGGGCCCGTTCGCCAGCCCGTTGCTGTACGACACGCGGTGGCACAACACGAAACTGCTGGTCTCGCCGGATGGCGTGGACCTGGCCCGCACGGCCGGCGGCGTGGCGCTGATCGGCGATCCGCGCAACGACGAGAACCTGCTGCTCAACCAGGTGCACCTGGCGTTCATCAAGTTCCACAACCGGGTGGTCGACGGGCTGATGAGCGGCGAGATCACCGATGTGTTCGGCAACAGGTTCCCGCCGCCGCCCGCGGATCCCAACCCGAATCCGCCGGCCAACGCCTCAATCGCCGATCTGCTCAGCGTGCGCACGTACTGGGACGACCTGTTCGCGGCGGCGCAGCAGGTCGTGCGCTGGCACTACCAGTGGATCATCGTGCACGAGTACCTGCCGCTGGTCTGCGGGCAGGACAGCGTGGACACCATCGACCGGGACGGCCTGCAGTTCTTCGACCCGGCCGGAAACCCGTTCATCCCGGTGGAGTTCGCGGTCGCCGGGTTCCGGTTCATGCACCCGACGATCCGGTCCGACTACACCATCAACGACAAGCACACGCTGCCGCTGTTCCCGCTGAACTTCGACGACCCCGCACCGGAGGACCCGCATGACCGGGCCGATCTGCGGGGCGGGGCGGTGGCGCCGGAGTTCGCGCTGGACTTCCGGCACTTCTTCACCATCGACGGCTCGCGGCCGCAGCGGGCCAAGCGCATCGAGGCCAAGCTGAACGTGCGGCTGCTGGACCTGCCGCCGATCACCGACGTGCCGGCGGAGATCGGCCGCCAGCTGCGGTCCCTGGTGGTGCGCAACCTGTTGCGCAGCGAGGTGCAGCAGCTCCCGTCGGGCCAGGACATCTCCCGCAAGATCGGGCAGGTGCCGCTGACCGAGGCCGAGCTGGGCATCTCCGGGCCGGCCTACCTCTGGTACTACATCCTCAGTAGGCCGAGCTGCGCCACCGTGGCGGCCGGCTGGGCTCGGTCGGCGCGTCATCGTCAGCGAGGTGCTGATCGGCCTGCTGGACGCGGACCCGATTCGTACCGCTCCACGTACCCGATCTGGACGCCGACGCTGGCCGAACAGCGAGGGCCGGTTCGGCATGGCCGAGCTGCTCCGCTTTCGCCGGCGTGGTCGCGGACTGAGGGGCCGGGGCATGGACCAGCTCTTCGTGCAGACCAACACCCTGGCCGGCAACCAGGTTCTGGTGTGCGACATCGACGACGACGGCGCGATCGAGGTCGTCGCCACGCTCGACACCGACGGCGACGGCGGCGCGCACGACGGCCTCACCTCCGATCCGCTGGATTCGCAGGGATCGCTGGTGTACGACCGGCGGCACCGGCTGTTGTTCGCGGTGAACGCCGGCAGTAACACGGTGTCCGTGCTCGGCGGCACCGGCCCGCATCCGCACCTGCGGCAGGTCGTGCCGTCGGGCGGCGTGCTTCCGGTCAGCCGGCGCTGCACAACGATGCTGTACGTGCTCAACGCGCACGCCGGCAGCTCGATCACCGGCTACCGCGTCGCCGGCGGCCAGCTGCACGCGATCGAGGACTCGACGCGGTCGCTGGAGCTGACGCCGGCGAGCGGGCCGGGGCAGAACGTGGTCAGCCCGGCCCAGCTGCAGTTCTCGCCGGACGGCCGCTCGCTGGTGATCGCCACCAAGAACGGCGGCGGCGGTCTGCTGGACGTCTTCGCCATCGGCGCGGACGGTCGGCCGTCGGAGGAGTTCGTGGCCAACCCGGCCGGCACGCCCGCGCCCTTCGGCTTCACCTTCGACGGCTACGGCCGGCTGGCGGTGACCGATCCCTCCCCCCGGCGACCACGTACACGCAACGCCACGGCAGGCCCCCCGTGCGACCAGCCGGACGGCAAGGCG
>NZ_KK037166.1:7648532-7656148 GCF_000568255.1 Kutzneria sp. 744 | reverse complement strand
GACCGCGACCGGCGGGTTCCCGGCCGACATGGCGGTCACCCGGGATGAGCGGTTCCTGTACGTGCAGCTGGCGGCGGAGGGCAAGGTCGTCGGCTATCACGTGGAGGACGACGCCGGCCTGACCCAGGTGGCCTCGCTGGACGTGCCTCTCAGCGCGCAGGGGATCGCGGTGAGCTGAGCGGGTGACGGGGAGGCGAGGACAGCAACACCGCGTCTCGCCTCCCCGTCCCGCTGCTACCGTGGGGCGGTTGCCGTGACGAGGGGTGAGGTATGGATCCGATCCTGACTGCGATCGCCGGGGCGTTGGCCAAGGAGGCCGTGACCATCGGTGGCAAGGCCCTCGGCAAGCTGCTGCAGCGGGTGAAGGAGAAGTTCGCCAAGGACGTCGGCTCCGAGGTGGTGCTGGCCTCCGCGCAGGACAACCCGGACGACCCCAAGGCGGTGGACCTGCTGGCCCGGGTGCTGGAGGGCGCCGAGAAGGCGGATCCGGCCTTCGGCGCCGAGCTGCGGGAGCTGTGGGGCCCGGCGAAGGCGGAGATCACCGCCACCGTCAACACCATCACGCAGACCGCGGGCAGGGGCGGCGTCAACAACAGCTTCAGCGGCACCGCCAGCGGCAATGTCGTGCAGAGCGGCAACATCAAGGGCGACATCAACTTCGGTCGCAACTGAGCGAGGCATGGTCGAACCGCCCCGGGTGTGGGTGCCTGGAGCTGCGGTTCGACCTGGCGATCTCGGCCAGTCTCGGCGGCGACCTGCACGAGATACGCGGCCCCGCTGGTCATCGTCGGCCATGGCATGGGGTTCAACAAGTATCCGCCGTCGCCGCGAGGGCGCTGGTGCTCACCCATGACAAACAACTGGCCCGGCTGTCACGCTCCTGCCCCGAGGCGGCGGAGACGGCCGGGGATCCCTGGCCTGGCACGATGCGGGCCGGGTGCCGGCGGCGAAGGTGATCGTCAGCTGAGGTCGTCGACCCGTTGCCGCGCAACGGGTTCGCGCGGGTGCTCCAACACGTGCAGGATGGCGTGGGCCTTGCGGGCCTCGGCCAACGCGGCGTCACGGTCGCCGAGCTGCTCCTGGGCCTGGCTGAGCAGGCCGCGAACGACGGCCTCCTGGAACATGCGGCGCATCTCGACCATCACCTCCAGCGCCCGAGTCAGCTCGGCCAACGCCTTCGTCGGCTGGCCGGAGCGCAGGAAGGTCTCGCCGATGCTGGTGAACACTCGGCCCTCGTTGTAGCGGTCCCCCTTGTTCTGCATGTGCTTCAACGCCTCGCCGAGACCGGCGAAGGCCTCGTCGTAGCGGCCCAGCGCCGACAGGAAGCGGGCCCGGTGATGCCCGAGCAGCGCCAGCTGCTGGTCCTGCGTGGCAAGGGGAATCGCCCGCTCGATGCAGTCCAGCGCCTCGGCGTACCCGCCCAATCCGTAGTGGGCCAGGGCCAACGACTCCAGGTCGGTGGCCAGGCCCTGGTGGTGATCGGCCGGCTCGGCCGCCACCGCGGCGGCGAATTCCTCTTTGGCCGCCGCGAAATCGTCCAGCTCGTAGTGACGGAACCCGAGCTGGCACCGCATCCGCGCCTCGGCCCGCTTGTCCCCGCGCCGCACCGCCGCCCGCACGGCGACCTCGTTGACGGTCTTCCAGTCGGTGTAGAGCTTGCGGTGGAAGTACAGGCCCCACAACGCTTCCGCCAGCGCCAGCACGGCATCGTCCATTTCGGACTCGTACGCCGAGGTCGCCACCTGCACGAAGTTGGCCCGGTCCGGCTCCAGCAGGTCCATCGCCTCGGCGTCGTCGCCGTCGAGGGCCGGCACCTGCCCGTACCGCGGGCTCAACCGCCACCGCAGCGGCGAAATCGCCTGGTCGGCGGCGACGGCCCGGTCGACGTACCACCACACCATGGCCCGCAGGGCCTCCAGCTGCTCGGCCGCGCTGTCGGTGCGGTGCAGCTGCTGCAAGGCGTGCCCGAGGGCCAGCGAGTTGAACGAGTAGCGGTCGCCGTGCGCGGCCCGCAGCAGCCCGGCGTCCTCCAGGCTGTCGAGCAGCTCCGCGCCGTCCGGGTCGAGCGCATCGGCCAGCTCGCCGGCGAAGTCGGCGCCGGGATGCATGGCCAGCAGCCGGTACAGGCGCGCCGCGGCGGGCGGCAGATTCTGGTACGACACTTCGTAGATCGCCCTGCCTTCCCTGGCCATCAGCTTGAGCGCGGCACCGTCATCGGACAGTTTGCGCTCCGCCTGGCGTTCCGTCAGCCGATTGTCGGCGATCACCAGGGGCTCGACCTACGCCGTCACCGCGTCGCGCGGTCAACCGGCGCGGAACCGGCAGCTTCTCGCCCGTGGTCAGAATGAAGTCCCGGAACTGGACGACGTCGCGGGCGTTGCCGTGAAAGCAGTCGTCCACGCCCCCCAGTCACGTCGATCGAGCCTACTCCCGGCGTCACGTGCGTCACACCACCGGTGGTGGCTGTCCGTGTGCCGGCCGTGACCAGGCACGATAGGGGCCGTGGTGTACAAGCAGCTGGTCCGCAGGACGTTGTTCCGGTTCGGCGGGGGCGACCCCGAGGTGGCCCACGAGCGCACGATGAACGTGCTGCGGCGGGTCGCCGCGATGCCGCCCGTGCTGTCGGCGATGCGCGCCCGGTACGGCGTGGTGGCGCCGCGCACGGTGTTCGGCGTGCAGTTCCCGAACCCGGTGGGGCTGGCCGCGGGCATGGACAAGGACGGTGTGGCGCTGCCGGCGTGGCCGGCGTTGGGCTTCGGCTTCGTCGAGGTCGGCACCGTGACCCGGCACGCGCAGCCCGGCAACGACCGACCGCGGCTGTTCCGGCTGCCCGACAGCGAGGCCGTGATCAACCGGATGGGCTTCAACAACCGGGGGGCGCAAGCGCTTGCCGACCGCCTCGACCGGCTGGGGGCGCTGCCCGTGCCGCTGGGCATCAGCCTGGGCAAGTCCAAGGTCACGCCGGTCGAGCGGGCCGTCGAGGACTACCGGCACTCGATGCGGGTCCTCGGCCGGCACGGCGACTACTTCGCCGTGAACATCAGCTCCCCCAACACCCCCGGCCTGCGCTCGCTCCAGGACCGGGCGGCCCTCAACGAGCTGCTGGCCGGCGTGCAGGAGGAGAACTCCGACCACCGGCCGCTGCTGGTGAAGATCGCCCCCGACCTCACCGACAGCGCCATCGCCGAGCTGCTGGAGGTCTGCGGCGAGCACGACATCAGCGGCGTCATCGCCACCAACACCACGCTCGGCCGTGACGGCCTGAAGCCCGCCGACCAGGCCCGGGCCGAGGAGACCGGCGGCCTGTCCGGTCGGCCGCTGGCCGGCCGGGCGCTGGAGGTGGTTCGCTTGGTGCACAAGGAGACCGGCGGCCGCATGCCCATCATCGGCGTCGGCGGCATCTTCGACCCCGACTCGGCCCAGCGCATGATCGACGCCGGCGCCGACCTCGTGCAGGTCTACACCGGCTTCATCTACGAGGGCCCCGGCCTGATCCGCCGGATCAACCGCTCCCTGCGCTGACGTCAGGAAGGGGCCCTTCCTGACGTTGAACGTCAGGATCGGTCCCTTGATCATGCGAACGGCGCCTGCCCCAGGAGAGGAGGGCAGGCGCCGTTCGTGTGCGAAGGACTAAATCAGGCCCAGGAAGAGCAGGCCGTTGGGCGTGCCGAGGCCGGTGACGTTGTCGTAGCCACGGGTCGTCTGGATCGTCTGGTCGGTGTTGTTGAACGACCGGACGCTGCGAACGTAGCCGCCGGAGGCGTCGGTGCCGTTGACGAAGTCCACCCGGACCTCACCGGCGCCGGTGACCGGCTTGACGTCGGACACCGCGGGGGTGTGCGACACGGCCTTGTACAGCCACGGGTTGATGAAGCCGTGCCGGCCGCCGAACTGGTCGGCGACAGCCATCAGGCCGGCCATCAGCGGGGACGCGAGGCTGGTGCCGCCGATGCGGTACTGGCCGTAGCGAACGCCGTCCGGGAACGTCTGGGTGATGCCGATCAGCATGCCGGTGGTCGGGTCGGCGTCCATCGAGATGTCCGGCACGACGCGGCCGCGGTTGGCGCCGGTCTGGTTCTGCTTGGCCAGCGCGTCGGGCACGACGCCCTTCTGGTAGTTCGGCTCCGGGAACAGCACCGAGGTGCCGCCACCCGCGCCGTACAGCCACGCACCCGGCGCGGCCGGGCTCCAGGCGCCGGCGGTCAGCGTGGACTTGCCGGTGGACCAACCGGTCTCCAGCACCTTGCTGCCGTTGCGGCCGATGCCCAGGCTGGTGCCGCCGACCGCGGTCACCCACGGGCTGGAGGCGGAGAAGTCCGCGGACGGCTTGGGCAGGGCGTGGCTCTCGTCGCCGCTGTCACCGGAGGAGAAGTAGAGGCCGATGCCCTCGGCCGCGGCCTGCTTGGCGATCGACTCGAACGCCTGCACCTCGTCGGCCGGGATGTCCTCGCCCTGGTCGCCGTAGGAGTTGGAGACGATCTGCGCCTGGTTGCCGGCGACGATGCGGTTGAGGGCCTCGTCGAGCGAGGAGCAGTCGGCGCCGCCGACGTAGAGGATCTTCGCGCCGGGGGCCATCGCGTGCACGGCCTCGACGTCCAGGCTCTGCTCGCCGTACCAGCCGGAGGCGTCGCACTGCGACGGGTCCTCGGAGCCGGGGGTGGGCGGGTAGACGAACTGGCTGAACTGGGACTTGGTCAGCGGGTGCGACGGGTCGTTGCGCTTGGCGTACTCGGCGGCGTCCTGGTAGAGCGTCGGCGAGCCGAACGCGTCCACGATCGCGACGGTGGTGCCGCGGCCGTCGAGCCCGGCCCGGGCGGCGACGTCGAGCTGGCTGGCCGCGCGGAGCTGGCTCGGGGTGTAGCCGCAGACCGCGTAGGGCAGCTGCTTGCCCGCGTAGGCCGGGTCGGTGGTGTCGGTCTTCTGACCGAAGTAGTCCGAGCACGGCGTGGCGTTGACGAAGCCGGCCGGCGGCGGCGAGACCGCCGGGGACGCGGTCTTGGCCTTCGGCTGCGCGACGGCGTTCGGCGTGGCGTCGCCGGCCGCGCCGACGTGCTGCGGCTGCAGCAGCGCGGTGGCCTGGTCGATGTTCACGACGCCGGACACCAGGGACGCGACGGAGGTCGGCACGGACAGCGCCCGGTCCTGCGAACGCAGCGTCTTGCCCTTGACCTTGTACTCGCCGAGGGTGACGCCGAAGGTCTTCTGCACCTGGTCGACGGTGCCGGTGGCCGAGACGTAGGCGTTGTTGCTGGGCACGTCACCGGCGCTGAAGCCGGCGGAGCTCAGCCAACTGCGGACCGCGGAGACCGCGGCCGCGGTCGGCGCGAAGCGGGTTCGCACCTCGTCGGTGCTGAGGAACTTCTTGTACGACGCGCTGTTCGGGTCGGACACGGCGGTGGCCGCGGCCTCGAGACCGGCCTGGTCGGCCAGCTTGAGGTACACCCGGAAGGTCAGCTTGCTCGCCGTGTCGGCGTTGCCGACCTTGGCGTTCGGGTTGGCCCACGACGGGTGCGAGTCCGGGATGGCGGACTGGCCCGCCGCGGCGGCGGACGGCGCGAGGCTGGTGAAGCCGGCCCCGACCATCGCCAGCGCAAGCAGCATCGCTGGAGTTCTTCGCACGAATTTCGCCCCTTCTGAAGTCCCCGTGGCAAAAAGTCACGGGCGTAGATTTCAGCCCCGGCGCGGCATTCGGGTCCCGCAACCCCCACACCGGGTGCCGAGAAGGCTAACCCTGAGCAGAAGCTGAGGAAACAGGGAGATTTTCAATGTGATCGCGGTTTTTAACAGAACCGGTTTCGTCAGGCCCTTGCGGACTTCAGCATTCGGAGCAAGGGGTGTCCCACCACGATGAGCAATGAGCCCCAGGCTATGCCGCCCAGCGCGACGCCGCCGATGGCGACGGTCAGGTTGCCGACCCCGGCGACGAGCGCGGCGCCCGCGATCATCAGGTTCACGGGATTGGAAAGATCAACCCGATTGTCGAGCCAGATCCGCACGCCGACCAACGCGATCAGGCCGTAGAGCAGAACCATCGCGCCGCCGAGCACGCCGGTGGGCATCGTGTTGAGCAATGTCCCGAATTTCGGACAAAACGACAATACGATCGCGCTCACGCCGGCCACGGCATAGGCGGCGGTGGAGTAGACCTTCGTCGCCGACATGACGCCGATGTTCTCCGCGTACGTCGTGGTGCCGGAACCGCCGCCGATTCCCGCGAGTGCGGTCGACAGCCCGTTGGCGATCAACGCGTCGCCGACGCTGCCGTCGAGATTGCGTCCGGTCACGGAGGCGACCGCCTTGACGTGGCCGACGTTCTCGGCCACCAGAACGATCACCACCGGCAGCACCATGAGCACCACGTTGGGCCGCAGTTCCGGGCCGGTCAGCTGGGGGAAGCCGAACCAGGCGGCGTTGGCGACGTCGTCCAGCCGGGCCGCGCTCAGCCCGCCGGTCAGCGCCGCCACGATCCAGCCGGCGAGCACGCCGATCAGCACCGACGCCCGCGAGAGCAGGCCGCGACCGAGCACCCCGCAGAGCAGGATCACGGCCAGCGTGAACACCGCGAGCCCGGGCTGGTCCTGGAAGTTGTGGGTGGCCGACGGGGCGAGGTTCAGCCCGATCAGCATCACGACGGCACCGGTGACCACCGGCGGCATCAGCGACTCCAGCAGCCGTACGCCCAGCGCCTTGACCGCGACGCCGACGAACACCAGCAGCACGCCGGTGGCCAGCACGCCGCCGAGCTGGGCCGGCAGGCCCTCCAGCCGGGAGGCGGCCAGCGGTGAGATGAACGCGAACGAGGAGCCGAGGTAGCTGGGCACCCGGTTGCGCGTGACCAGCAGGAACAGCAGGGTGCCAAGGCCGGAGAACAGCAGCGTGGTGGAGACCGGGAAGCCGGTGCTGGCCGGCACGAGCACGGTGGCGCCGAACATGGCGGCGACGTGCTGGAGGCCGAACCCGACGGTCAGCGGCCAGCTGAGCCGCTCGTCCGGGGCCACCACCTCGCCGTCCGACACGCGGCGGCCGTCGCCGTGCACGGTCCACAACGCCACGTCAGACCTCCCCGTGGGCCCCTGGCTCGCCCGAAGGCTCGGCTACACTGCCGCCCCGATACTGCCACGGCGGGTAGCGGTCTCGGCTAGATAACAAACTGATAATCACACATTTGCCTGAAGAATCTCCACCGGCCCGCACAATGTGTCGGCAGATGTGTCACATAGAGTCACAGAGCACGCGAAGGCGAGGGAGTGTCCGCCCGGACGGCGCAACGGCGGGGGGAACCGATCAGCGGAGCCGCCGGTCATCCCGCTCAGCCGGCGCTGCTGGGCCCGGACAGCTCCCGCAGCGCCGAGGCCAGGCCGGACAGCCGGTCGCTGGCGTCGAGCAGGGCCTCGTTGGGCGACACCGGGTTGCTGGCGATGACCGCCTGCCCGGCCGTTCCGATGAGCGCGACATAGCCGTCCAGGCCCTCTTCGAGGCGGCGGCTGAGATCGGTGATGCCCAGCTCCAGCGGCCCGCGCTGGGCCAGCGGCGCGATGTCTCGGGCCCGCTCCACGGCCGTCAGCTGGGCGGCGACGGCCCGCAGGGCGGTGGCGGCCTCCTGCGCGGACTCCTGG
>NZ_KK037166.1:7635892-7648432 GCF_000568255.1 Kutzneria sp. 744 | reverse complement strand
GGGGCGTGCCGAGTTGGACGAGCAGTTCGGCCAGGCCGGCCTCGGCCTCGGCCAACCGACGCATCGGCTCGCGGGCGATCGAGCCGCCGGGCGGCAGCCGCACGGGCGGCGGCGTGGCGGCGGGCAGCGCCTGGCGGTGCAGCGCGATCGTCTTGCGCGCGGAACCGATGAGGCAGTAGAGGAACAGGGCGGTCACGATCATCGCCGTGACCCCGGCGAAGCTCAGCAGCGCGGCGTGCTCGACGCCGATCCAGACGCCGCCGAGCACAGTGGCGCCGGACCAGCCGACCGTGGCGCGCTTGGCCCGGCGACGGCGGCGCAGCATCTTGGCGCGGGGATCACGCCAGCCGTGCACCTTGGTGCGGACGGTGTCGGCGACCGGGCCACGCAGCTGCTCGCTGACCGACTGACCGATCTTGATCAGTTCGCCCAGGTCACGCTTGCGCGGTCCGGCCGCCATCGTCCCACTCCCCCGCGTCTACCCGGTCAGGCCTGCTTCTCCTGCGCGACCCGCTGCGCGATCTCCGCCTGGATGTTCGCGCCCGGGCTGGCCGGGGCCGACCCGCTGGTGACCTGTCCGGCCACCGAGCCGCCGCCCAGCGAGGCGCGGATCTGCTCCAGCCGGGCGTTGCCGGCCATCTCGGTGGTGGAGGCCTGCACCTCAAGCATGCGGCCCTGCACCGAGTTGCTGGCCAGCTCCGCGGAACCCAGCGCGGTCGAGTACCGCTTCTCGATCTTGTCGCGGACCTCCTCCAGCGACGGCACGTTGCCGGGCGCGGCCAGCTCGCTCATCTGGTTGAGCGACTTCGCCACCTGCTCCTGCATCTTGGCCTGCTCCAGCTGGCTGAGCAGCTTGGTGCGCTCGGCCAGCTTCTGCTGGAGCATCATGGCGTTGCGCTCGACGGCCCCCTTGGCCTGACCGGCGGCCTGGAGGGCCTGGTCGTGCAGGGTCTTGAGGTCCTCGATGTTCTGCTCGGCCGTGACCAGCTGGGTGGCGAAGGACTGTGCCGCCTGCTCGAACTGCTGGGCCTTGGCCTCGTCCCCCTTGCCACGGGACTCGTCGGCCAGGACGAGCGACTGCCGGGCCGAGGCCTGCAGCTTCTCCACCTCGCCGAGCTGCCGGTTGAGCTTCATCTCCAACTGCCGCTGGTTGCCGATCACGGCCGCGGCCTGCTGGGACAGCGCCTGGTGCTGCTTCTGGGCCTCTTCGATGGCCTGTTGGATCTGCACCTTGGGATCGGCGTTCTCGTCAATCTTGGCGGAGAACGCCGCCATCAGGTACTTCCAAGCCTTCACGAAAGGGTTGGCCATCTCCTCCGCCTGCCTTCTGCCTACTCCTGGATGTACGAGAACGCCGCGACCAGGCCAACGAGCCGGTGGCGGTGCAGGTTCCATCGTGTCAGGTGAGCCGGACCGCTACCACCGACCCCGCCGAATATCAGGGTCGCCCCCGAGCCGGAACCTCGGGCAACCCCCTGGCCAGCACCCGGACCTCGGCCAGGTTCACCCGGAGTTCGACCAGCTCAACGGCCCGCTCGGTTCCCACGGAGTGGCCGGAATCACGAACACGTTCCAACCCGGTGACGCACGCGTGCATGCGTGTCGTCAGGGCGTCCCTGGCCGCGCGGAGCCGCTCGGCGGTAGCCAGACGATCACTCACCGCGCGGAAGGCCGAGGTCAGCTCGGGGGCGCCGGCGCCGTCCGGGGCGAGGCGGGCCGCCAGACGGTCACGGGTCCGGCGCAGCTGGGAGGCGCGCAGCGCCGCCAGGGCGCGATTGATGGCATCGACGTCGGCCTCGGCCGCCCGCAGCTCGGCGAGCACGCCGGCGGCGTCGTCGTACGGGTGAAGCTGTCCGGCCGCCAATTCGGCTCGCTCCACCCAGCGGAGATCGTTCGACCGATCACGTGCCGGTGAACCCGCCCGGGCGACGGGCCTGCGCCGGGTGAGCACCAACAGCGATCCGGCGGCGACGGCCAGCAGCACCAGGGCCACCAGCAGCGCCACCAGCTCGAACTCGTCCAGGGTGGAGCGCCTCCTGTCCGTCCTTACGCGGCGACCACGACCTCTCCCCGCGGCGGGGTGAGGGTGGGCAGACGGTGCGTGAGCACCGGCTGGAGCCGGATGTCGCTGAGGCTGTCCCCGACGGAATCGGGCAGCAGCCGGCCGCCCTCGTACTTGGCCTCCGCGTGCTCACGCGGCTTGGCGGCCTCGCCCGCGGTCGGCGCGTTGGCCACGGCGGCCAGCGCGCTCATGTCGGAGGCGACGGTGTGCAGCAGATCGGCCATCGGCAGGTCCAGCGCGTCACAGATGGCGGCCAGCAGCTCGCTGGACGCCTCCTTGCGGCCGCGCTCCACCTCCGACAGGTAACCGAGGCTGACCCGTGCGGACCGGGACACCTCACGCAGCGTGCGGTGTTGGGTGGTGCGAGTGTGGCGAAGCCGATCACCGATCGCCTCGCGAAGCAGCACTGTCATCGCGCGCCTCCTTCCAGCCGGGCCCGTACCGACCACGTTACCCAGACGGCACCCCCGCTGGCACCGACTTCTCACCACGTACGCCCAAGGCGAACGAGTGAATCAACCTGGATGTTCCCCGGGCCGCGGTGACCAGGCAAGATCCGCGGCACGGCCTTGACCTGGGCCAGAGCGGCTCCAGAGTGATCCTCACCCGATCTTGCCAACGCGTCGCGGGCGGAGATGGTTCACCACACGATCGAGCGGCTCGCCACACTTGCGCACGGGGGATTCGGGCAAGTTCGGCTACCCGCGGTTCACCTCAGGCAATCCCGCAGCAGGTCAAGCACGGCGACGACACTGCCCGTGCGGACCTCCTGCCGTCCACCCGAAAGGCCCAGTCGGCGCACCTCCACGCCGGGCGGGCCGGCCACCGCGACGTACACGGTGCCGGGGGCGATGCCGTCCTGCGGATCCGGGCCGGCGACGCCCGTCAGGCCGAGGCCCCAGGTCGCCCCGCAGCGCTCACGGGCGCCCTGGGCCAGCTGTGCGGCGACGTCGTGATGCACCGCGCCGTGCTGGGCCAGCAGTTCCCGGTCGACCCCCGCGAGCTGGGCTTTCAGGTCCGTCGCATACACGATCAGGCCGCCGCGCAGCACCGCGCTCGAACCGGCGACCGAGGTCAGCTCGGCCGCCACCATGCCCGCCGTCAGCGACTCCGCCGTCGCGACCGTCTGCCCCAGCTCCCGCAGCTGAGCGACCAGGTCAGCGGTCCCTTGCTCCGGCGTCACGGTGTCTCTGCGACCGCGCGCAGCCGGAACGCCCGGACCACGTAGTCCGCGCCGGTCACGACGGTGAGCAGCAGCGCCACGCCCATCGTCACCCAGCGCACGAAGATCAGGAACGGCGGCAGCGGCAGCAGGTAGAAGCCGATCGCGATGATCTGCATCAGGGTCTTGGCCTTGCCGCCGCGGCTGGCCGGGATGACGCCGTGGCGGATCACCCAGAACCGGAGCACGGTCACGCCGATCTCGCGGGCCGCGATCACGATCGTCACCCACCACGGCAGGTCGCCCAGCACCGAGAGGCCGACCAGCGCCGAGCCGGTCAGCGCCTTGTCGGCGATCGGGTCGGCGATCTTGCCGAAGTCGGTGACCAGGCCGCGCTTGCGGGCCAGGTCGCCGTCGATGCGGTCGGTGATCGAGGCGATCACGAACAGGCCGAACGCCACCAGCCGCCACAGCAGGTCCTGGCCGCCGCCGGTGAACAGGGCGAGCAGGAAGAACGGCACCATGACCAGCCGCGACACCGTCAACACGTTGGCGATGTTGAGCAGCGGCACCGGGGCCGCGGGCTCGTCCCCCTCGCTCATCGCGGCAGCACTTCGATCGGGCGAACGATGAGGTCCACCCCCTCGCTGTCGACGACCTCGGCGCGGACCAGGTCGCCGACCTTGAGCCCGTCGGCCTCGACCAGCACGCACTCCCCGTCGACCTCGGGCGCCTGGTGGGCGGCCCGGCCGACGCAGTCGCTGTCGTCATCCTCCTCGTGCTCGACGAGGACCACCACCTGCTGGCCGATCCGGTCCTCGGCGCGCTGGTTGGTGAGCTCCTCGACCAGCGCCGAGAAGCGGGCCACCCGCTCCGCCACCGTGTCGGCGTCCAGCTTGCCGTCCAGGGTCAGCGCCTCGGTGCCGTCCTCGTCCGAGTAGCCGAACACGCCCACGGCGTCGAGGCGGCCCTCGGTCAGGAAGCGCTCCAGCTCCTTGAGGTCGTCCTCGGTCTCGCCGGGGAAGCCCACGATCACGTTGGTGCGGATGCCGGCCTCCGGGCTCAGCTCCCGGATCTGCTTGATCAGCGCCAGGAACGAGTCCGTCGACCCGAACCGGCGCATCCGGCGCAGCACCGCCTCGCTGGAGTGCTGGAAGGACAGGTCGAAGTAGTCGGCCACACCCGGCGTCGTCGCGATGACCTTGACCAGGCCCGGACGCGTCTCGGCCGGCTGGAGGTAGGAGACGCGGACCCGGTCGATGCCCGGCACCTGCGCCAGCTGCGGGATCAGCGTCTCCAGTGCCCGGACGTCGCCCAGGTCCTTGCCGTAGGAGGTGGAGTTCTCGCTGACCAGGAACAGCTCGCGGACCCCGTGCTCGGCCAGCCACGCCGCCTCGCCCAGGATGTCCTCCGCGCTGCGGGACACGAAGGCCCCGCGGAAGCTCGGGATCGCGCAGAACGAGCACCGCCGGTCGCAGCCCGAGGCGATCTTCAGCGGCGCCACCGGCGCGTCGTCCAGGCGGGTGCGGAGCACCTGCGGGCCCCAGGCCGTGCCATGGCCCGGCAAGCGCCACCTCCGGCGCCTTCTGCGGCCGCTGCACCGGGCTGATCGGCAGCAGCGTGCGGCGGTCGACCGGCTTGTGCCCTCCACCTTGCGGCCCTGAGGATCTCGTCCAGCCGCTCGCCCAGCTGCGGGTAGTGGTCGAAGCCCAGCACCGCGTCGGCCTCCGGCAGGCTCTCGGCCAGCTCCGCGCCGTAGCGCTCGGCCAGGCAGCCCACCGCCACCACCTTCGCGCCCGAGTCCGACGCCGCCAGCAGCGTGTCCACCGAGTCCTTCTTCGCCGACTCCACGAAGCCGCACGTGTTCACCAGCACGACGTCCGCGCCGCCCTCGTCGGGGTCGACCAGCTGCCAGCCGTCGGCCGTCAGCCGGCCGGCCATCTCCTCGGAGTCGACCTCATTACGGGCGCAACCGAGGGTGAGCAGGGCGACACGACGGGACGTGGAGGGGGAAGACACGTGCCCAAGGGTATCCGCCCGCGGGCGTGCTTCAGCCCGGGAGGACCTGTCGAACTACTTTCCACACCCCTGTGGACGGATTCCGCCCATGGTCCCGCCCACTCGGATCGAGCCCTTCGGCCCGCCCGACCGCGTCCTCGACGCCCCCGTCATACCGGCCGAAGTCGACCCGTGACTTGTCGTAACCGGGCACTTGTCTGATCAACTTGGAGACGACGAGCCGCACGCCCAGCTCGTCCACCAGGCGCGCGGCCTTGGCGATGTCGAACTCGGCGGGGGACGCGTTTCGCGTGTCGGACGAGGTGATCGGGCGCGCTCCCCTTGCCCGGTGTTGTCACGACGCATAGCGGCTGAGCAGTGAGTCCTCGAACTCGCGCTCGAACAGCATCGGCACGCCGTCGTAGCTGCCGCTCAGGTAACGCCGTTCCGCGCTCTCCCCCTTGCGTGGACGGAACTCCGCCAACGAGGAAAGCCTGCTCGCGCCGTCGGACCCCTTCTCCACGAACCACACCTGGTCGCGCCGGAGCACCTCGTCGTCCTGCGCGCTTCGCAGCAGCGAGGCCTCGTGTGTGGTGAACACCAACTGCGCGTGCCGCGGGTTCGTCTCCGGCTTCTGGAACAGCCGGATCAGCTGGGCCGTCAGCAGCGGATGCAGGCTGGTGTCGAGCTCGTCGACCAGCAGGGTGCGCCCCTCGTCGAGCGCGTCGAGCACCGCGGGCAGGAGCCGGACCCAGGACTGCGTGCCGGCCGACTGGTTGTCGAAGGAGAGCGTCCGGGCGCCTCCCGCGTGGGCGAACCGGATCTCCTCGCTGACGGGCAGGGCCGGTCCGCCTTCGCGCACGAGCAGGTCGCGCAGCATCACCTCGGCCCGGGACCGGGGCGAGACCTCGATGCCGACGATGCCCATGTCCGCGCACCGGACGAGGCTCACCAAGCGGTCCCGCGCGGCCGGATCGCCGAGCACCCGGGTCACCCGGTCGAGATCCTGCTGCCGCGAGCTGCGGGCCCGGAAGGCCAGGTTCTCCACCAGGAACCGGTGGGCCGGCGCGACCGGCCCCACATTGGACTGCGCGGCGACGCTCAGGAAAAGCGCGTTCGGCCGGACCAGCGCCTTGAGCACGTCCATCTTTCCGCGCAGGTCGCCGACCGTGCTGCCGACCTTGATGGCGCCGTCCTCGCGTTCGAAGATGACCCGCTTGCGCTTCTCCGGGTAGCTGTACAGCCATTCTTCGCGCACGATCCGGCTGGCCACGACGAATCCGTACGTGTAGCGCACGTCCTCGGCGACGAATTCGGCGACGAACCCCGACGGCTTCGCGGCCGCCTCCGGATCGAGCTCGAACGGCCGCCGCGGCACGCCGCCGTCCGGCGTCCAGCGGCCGAACGAGTCGCGCACGGCCGAGGCCATGAAGTCCATGGCGTCGAACAGGTTGGACTTGCCGGCCGCGTTCGCGCCGTAGACCGCCGTGACGGGGACGGCCCAGCCGTCGCCGTAGACGGGCAGCAGTAGGAACTCCTGCTCGTCCCGGATCGACCGGTGGTTGGCCACCCGAAAGCTCCGTAGCACTCCTGACACCCCAGATTCGTGAGCTTCGAGCCGATCTGTGCGAGAAAACCGCGCGAATCGACCCGAAGCTCAACACAGGAGGGCCTCAGGGCTCCTCGGGCCGGATGTCGATCACCAGGTCGCCGTCCAGCCGAACCACCGGGTGGGCGGTCCAGGAGCCGTCGGGGCCGGCGACCTCGAGGGTGAGGCGCAGGACGTCGCCGTCGGCCCGGACGTCCCGGACGGTGAAGCGGACGCCCTGGTCGAGCAGGCCCCGGTACCAGGCGAGGACCTCGTCACGGTTGCGGCAGCTCTCGCCCCAGCGGGCGTCGGGGTGCAGGAGGGCGGCGAGCTCGGCGGGGTCGGCGGCGGACAGGGCGGCGCGGACGCGGTCGGCGATCATGGCATGCATCCTCGGCTGATTTGTCGACTTATCGGCACGGAGGCGGGCCCCGACCGGGACCCGCCTCCGCTGCTCACCGAGTCAGCATGAGCCTCAGCTGACGGACTGCACCACCACCGACGAGCGGCCGACGACGGAGCCGTCCTCGGCGACGAGGTGGAGCTCGCCGACGAGCACCCGGCCGGCGCCGGGGGCGGCCAGCGCGGTGACCGTGCCGGGGACGACCCAGGTGCTGCCGGAGGCCCGGCCGGCGTTGCTGTCGTTCACGGCCACGCTGCCCAGCGACGGCGAGACGTAGATGTCGCTGTAGTCGTAGGCGGTCGTGCCGGCGGGCACGTCGAAGCCGTCGATCTCGACCTGCCAGTGGCCGGCAGCCGGGTTGGCGATGGTGACCTGCTCCTCGGCGGTGGACCCGCCGCTGGTGCCGGCCTGCACGCAGGCACCGCTCGTGCAGTCGTAGACGATCATGTCCAGGTCGGCGCCGCGGTCGGCCGGGTTGCCGATCTTGGCGCTGAAGCTGGACATGCCGGCCGGCACGGTCACGTCGATCTTCTGGACGTCGCCGGTGGCGATGGTCGGCCGGGACGTGGCCCGGCTGCCCAGGGTGCCGCCGACCAGCTTGCCGGTGAACGCGGCCAGCTGGTTGGCCACGCTGTACTCACGGGCGACCGGCACGCCGAGGGTGGCCGAGGCGATGGTGTCCGGGTCCGGGCTGATCTTGGTGCCGATCAGCGAGGACGTGATGGTGAACGGCGTGTGCAGCGCGTCGGAGGTGCGCCGCGACTCGACGGCGATCTCCCACACGCCCGGCATCGGGTTGACCACCGTGCGGCTGATCGGCGAGCCGCCGGCACAGCCCGCGCCCGCGTCGGGCGAATAGCAGTTGGTGGACGTGTTGGAGTCCAACGGAACGCCGCTCGGGTCGTTGCGCAGGAACCGGATCTGCCCGGTGCTCGCGGCCATGTCGACCTTGAGCGCGGAAGCGCCGGCCGGCACCCGCACGAACACGCTCGTGCTCTCGTTGCGGCCCACGCTTGCATTGTTGGACAACGTGTACGCGTTGGCCTGGGCGAAGTCCGTCACCGCGACCACGGTGTTCATGGTGAGCAGGCTGGTGCCGGCCACCTTGAGCACCGCCGAGTGGATGCCGGCGCTGCGCGGGTTGACCTTGACCTCGAACGACACCGGCTTGTTCAGCGGCAGCACCACGGAGCCGGCCGACCTGAAGGTGCCGTCGTTGCCGGTCCACTGCACGTCGTAGCGGGTGTTGCGGTTGGGGCCGCTGGTCCGGGTCAGCGTGTACGTGCGGGTGTACGCCTTGCCGGGGGTGACGCCCTCGTGGTCGTAGATGCCGACGCCGACGTTGGCCGTGGGCTTCAGCTGCCCGCCGAGCACGGTGTTCACCGGCACGCTGGCGGTCACCGAGACCGGGGAGACGTTGTCCTGCAAGCGATGGAACGCCGCCTGGACGTCGAACAGACCGGCGCCCTGCTCGTACGCGCCGACGCCCGGCACGAACTTGGCGGTGGACTTGATCGCCTCACGCAGCGCCGCCACCGACGGCCGCTGGCCGTGGTGGGGAAGTAGGACGTGAGGTCGAGGACGTTTATCGTCAGCTCCATCGTTCTCTTTCTATTAGTTTCGAGACCCTCAATATATATGTAGAACAGATGCCGTCAATTCTTCTGCGTCCGCTGCAGAACGCGACAACTTTGGAGCCAAGCGAACCATCACTGTATTAAGATCGTTTCTTTCGTCTCGGGGTGATGTGGACGTGCTCAAAATCGTTCACTGTTAAGGTACTCTTTAGACGCCCGTACAAGTTGGTGAGCCTCGGAGTGGAATCCGAGTAGGTCAGCGGTTTGAGAAATGGTGGAAAAGTAACAGCGTTAGTAATGAAGAGATCGACGATGCTTCCCTAATGTTGTCTTTTCAGGGGTCTGTAGGCTTAATGATCGCGTCGGTGGCCACGGACGGGTCGCCGACGGTGTTCATGCCCGCGCCGCTGTTGCCGGCGGAGATGAACAGCTGCACGTTGAACTCGGCGATGGTCCGGTTGTAGAGGTCGGCCCGCGCGTTGTTGCCGTCGTTGAGGGCGGGCAGGCCGCCGATCGAGATGTTGATCGCGTCGGCGCCGTTGCGCGCGGCGTAGAGCAGGCCGTCGATCAGGCCGCTGTTGGTGCACGAGGAGGAGGTCAGGCAGACCTTGACCGCCATCAGCTTCGCGCCCGGGGCCGCGCCGGCCATCTTGCCGCCGAACAAGGAGTTGCCGGCCACGATGCCGGAGACGTGCGTGCCGTGGGCGGCGCCGGCGATGCCGATGTTGACGTACGCGGTCGCCCCGCCGGAGTAGTTCGACTTGTCGGTCTGCACCACGAACGGGACCGTGCCGAAGTGGCCGACGTCCTGCTTGAACCGGTAGTCGATCATCCGGGTGTTGTTGGTGAAGTCCCCGTCCCCGTCGACGTCGACCCGGACCTCCTTGGTGGTGACGTCCTGGAGGATGCCGAAGGAGTCGGTCTTGTCGCCGTCACGGTCGAGGTCGCCGGCCAGCTCGCCGCCGCGCAGGTCGCCGGCCGTCTCGGCCAGCGTGGCGATCGTGTACGGGCCGCCGGTGGCCGGCGCGGTCCAGGTGCGGCCGCCGGCGGTGAACCTGCCGGTGTAGCGGGTCTTGGACATCGCGACCCAGGTGCCGTCGCCCGACTCGACCGGGTCGTTCGCGTCGTACCAGTCGACGATCTTGCGCTCGCCGGTGGAGGTCTTGGCCAGCGCCGCCGTGTCCAGGTCGATGCCGGAGTCGAGGATGGCGACGGTGGTGCCGCGGCCGTCCCACTGCGGCACCTGCTGTGCGAACTGCGCGGCCCCGGTGTCGCCGGTCGGCATGTACGGGTTGACCCGCGGCGTGTCCTTGCCCGGCGGCTTCTGCGGCAGCGCCGGGCTGCTGCCCTCGGGCTTCGGCTCGTCCCGCTTGATCAGGCCGTCGACGTCGACGGACCGGACGGCGCCCAGCTTCGCGGCCTTCTCGGCCTTGTCGCGCGGCACCTCGACCTTGATGTAGTCGACGTCCTTGGCCGCGGTCTCGACCTTGCCGCCGAGGCTCTGCAGCTCCTGCACGGCCTGGTCGGTGCGGCCTCGCTCGGCCGCGACGACCAGCGTCACGGTCGGTTTGCCGGCCCGCTCGGCCTCGGCGACCAGCTCGCGGTCCTGCTTGTCGAGCTGCTTGGCGGAGCTCGGGGGCGTGTCCTGGGCGCTGGCAGCAGGGGTGGCCAACGCCAAGGAGCTCACGCCGAGCACGCCGGCCAGCGCGATCGCACCGGCCCGGCGTCTGAGATGGGCTGTCACGGGGGAAATCCCTTCCTGGGGGACAACGCCACCGAAGCACACCTTTCACACAAGACGATCTCAATCGGACATAAAGAGCATCTTCCGCCGATCGTCGTGAACTGTTCGGCCGAATGGTGCGCCCGCTGCCCCTTGGTACGCCTGCGTTCGTCGCAACATCGCCGTTTTTCAGGCCACGGGGAGGTCGCCGACGTGCAGGGTCTGCAACTCCTCGTCGGGCAGCGCGTCGAGGTCGACATCCGGCGCGGCCAGCCGCACGGCCTGCCGGGCGATGGTGCGTTCCAGCAGCTGACGGGCGGAGCGGCCGTTGGCGAAGCCGACCGTGCGATCGATGCCGGCGATGGCCGCGGGCAGGGCCTGGCGCAGGTCGTGGGAGAGCAGGTAGTTCTGGCTGCGGGCCATGATCTCGAAGATGCCGGCCAGTTCCTCGTCGCTGTAGTCGGGGAAGGTGACCGTCGCGCCGAAGCGGGAGCGCAGGCCGGAGTTGGCGTCGAGGAAGCGGTCCATGTCGGCCGGGTAGCCGGCGGCGATCACGAGCAGGTCGTCGCGGCGGTTCTCCATCTGCACCAGGAGTTCCGCGACGGCCTCCGGCCCGTAGTCGGACGGGCTGTCGCCGACGAGGGTGTACGCCTCGTCGATGAACAACACGCCGCCGATGGCCTTCTCGATCACGGCCCGGGTCTTCGGGGCGGTGGTGCCGATGTACTCGCCGATCAGGTCGGGGCGGCTGGTCTCCACGAGATGCCCGGACGACAGCACGCCCAGTTCCCGGAACAGCTGGGCGATCAGGCGGGCCACGGTTGTCTTGGCCGTGCCGGGGTTTCCGGTGAAGACGAGGTGCCGGCTGCGGGCCGCGACCTTCAGGCCGGCGGACCGGCGGCGGGCGTCGACCCTCGTCTCGGCCACGAGCGTTCGGACCTGGTCCTTGACCGGGGCCAGGCCGATCATGCCGTCGAGCTCCGCCATCAGCTCGGCCAGGCTGCGCCGGGCGCCGCCGTCGCCCTGCTGCACGCCGCTGTCCTCCGGGGCCGGCAGGTCGTTGGCCACCAACAGATTCAGCGCTTCCGGCGCGATGTCACCCATCGTGGCCAACCGGCCGGACTGCCGGGTGATCGTGGCCTCCAGCAGCTGCCGGGCCGACCGCCCGTTGGCGAAGCCCCGGCCGCGCGGGATGCGCGTGATCCGTTGCGGCAGCGCGGTTTCCAGGTCCTCGGCCAGCTCGTACCCTTGCCCGCGAGCCATGATCCGGAAGATGCCGGCCAGTTCCTCGTTGCTGTAGTCGGGGAACTCGACACGGTTGGCGAAGCGGGACCGGAGGCCGGGGTTGGCCTCCATGAACTCGTCCATCTCCTTGGGATAGCCGGCGACGATCACCACCAGGTCGTCGCGGCGGTTCTCCATCTGGGTAAGGAGCTCCGCGACGGCTTCGGCCGCGTAGTCGCCTTCCGTCAGCGTGTACGCCTCGTCGATGAACAGGATGCCGCCGATGGCGCTCTCGCAGACGGCACGGGTCTTCGGCGCGGTCTGGCCGAGGAACTCGGCGACGAGGTCGGACCGCTGCGCCTCGACGACGTGGCCGGAACTGACCACCCCGAGCTCGCGGTAGATCTGGGCCAGCAGCCGCGCCACGGTGGTCTTGGCCGTGCCGGGATTTCCCGTGAAGACGAGATGCCGGCTGCGTTCCGCGGTTTTCATGCCGGCGGCGCGGCGCTTGCGGTCGATGTCCATCTCGGCGACCATCGCGCGGACCCGCTGCTTCACCGGCGCCAGGCCGAGCATCGTGTCCAATTCGGACAGCAACTCGGGCAGCGTCTTGCGAGGGCCGCCACTTCCCTGCACCACACCGGCTTCGTCCGGGGCGGGCAGGTCGGCGGCGGTCAGCGCGTTCAGGGTCGCCGCGTCGGCGTTGTGGATTCCGGCCAGCCGCGCCGACTGCTGGGTGAGCGTGGCCTCCAGCAGCTGACGGGCGGCGCGGCCGTTGGCGAAGCCCCGGCGCGCGGGATCAG
>NZ_KK037166.1:7626911-7635792 GCF_000568255.1 Kutzneria sp. 744 | reverse complement strand
GCCGGGCCACGGTCGTCTTTGCGGTGCCAGGGTTTCCGGTGAAGACCAGGTGACGGCTGCGCGGCGACACCGGCAGGCCCTGGGCGCGGCGCTGCTTGTCGACGTCCATCTCCGCGACCATCGAGCGGACGCGCTGCTTCACCGGCTCCAGACCGATCATTCCGTCCAATTCGGACAGCAGATCGGGCAGACCCCGTTGCGCCCCACCGTCTCCCATCCGCACCCCGGTGTCGCCCGGGGCCGGGATGTCGGTGGCGATCAGGCGGTTGAGCGAGGCGACGTCCGAGTTGGGGTCGGCCGCCAGCCGGGCCGACTGCCGGCTGATGGTGGCCTCCAGCAGCTGCCGTGACGACCGGCCGTTGGCGAAACCCTTGCCACGGCTGATCCGGCTCATCCGCACCGGCAGCGCGCCGACGAGGTCGGGGGCCAGCTCGTACCCCTGCGCCTTGGCCATCAGCTGGAAGATCCGGGCCAGTTCCTCGTTGCTGTAGTCGGGGAACTCGATGCGGGTCTGGAACCGCGAGCGCAGGCCCGGGTTGGAGTCCAGGAAGGTGCTCATCTCGCGCGGGTAGCCGGCCACGATGACGATCAGGTCGTCGCGGTGGTTCTCCATCTGGGCCAGGAGTTCCGCCACCGCCTCCGGGCCGTAGTCCTCGTCGCCGCCCTGCACCAGGTTGTAGGCCTCGTCGATGAACAGCACGCCGCCGTAGGCCTGCTCGATCAGCTTGCGGGTCTTGCCCGAGGTCTCGCCGATGTACTCGCCGACCAGGTCGGCCCGCATGCACTCGACGAGCTGGCCGCCGGTGAGCACGCCCAGTTCCTTGTACAGCTCGGCGATGACCCGGGCCATGGTGGTCTTGGCGGTGCCGGGGTTGCCGGTGAAGACGAGGTGGCGGCTGCGCTGCGGGATGGGCAGGCCGGCGGCGCGGCGGCGCTCGTCCACCTGCATCTCGGACACCAGGTTGTTGACCTGGCGCTTCACCGAGTCCAGGCCGACCATGGCGTTGAGCTCGGCCAGCAGCTCGGCCGCCGACTTGCGGTCGCTGTTGCCGGCGGCCTGGCGCAGCTCGGCCAGGTCCTGGACGTCGACGCGGGCCATGCCGCTGCGCATGATCGCGCTCTGGCAGGCCGTCTCGATCACCGCCTCGACGCGGCGGGCGCCACCCATCGTGCGGTGGGTGCGGCCGCCGGTGATCAGGTCGGCCAGGCCGGCGCGGGCCTGCGGGCTCACGGCGGCCTGGCGTTCCGCGGCGAGCACGTCCAGCAGCGCCTCGGCCGCCGGGCGCTGCTCGAAGTCCGGCAGGTGGTAGATCAGGGAGCGCTGGCCCACGGCCGGAGCCGCGTCCGTGAGCTGCTTGAGGAACGCCGGGGTGCCGCACAGGACGAGGACGCCGCACTCCTCCTGGTCGTGCGCCACCTCGACCACGACGTCGACGATGCTGCCCTTGTCACCGGCGTCGGCCAGCAGCGCGTCGGCGTTCTCGATCATCAGCACCGGCGTCTTCTCGTACGCCGAGGTGATGGCCCCGCGCACCACCGCTTCGAGTGATTTTTCCTGTTCCTTGGCCGACAGGATCAGGCCGGCCGCCGTCTTGATCACCGGCTCCGGCTCGGTGATCGCCTCCGTGGCCTTCATGAACGGCGCGAACGAGCGCACCAGGCGGCGCTGGCCGCTGTGCTGCTGGCCGATCAGCAGGATCACCGGATTGGCCTGGCCGGCCGTGTTCTCCGCGTGGCGGATGCCGTCCGCCCACAGGATCACCCGCTTCGCCTTGTCGAAGAAGGCGGCGACCGGCTCACCGGTGCGGACGAAGTGCCCGCCCCCGTACAGCGGCTCGACGTAGGCCTGGGTCTGCTCGGCCTGGTGCGGCAGCGGCGGCGGCTGTTGCGGCAGGGGATGCGAGGCCGGTTGCGGGAAGGGGTGCTGCACCGGGAACGGCTGGCTCGGAAACCCCTGCTGCGCGGGGAATTGCTGCGGGTTGGCGAATTGCTGCTGGGCGGGGAATTGCTGCTGGGCGGGGAATTGCTGCTGGGCGGGGAATTGCTGCTGGGCCGGGAAGGGCTGCGACACCGGCTGCTGCTGCGGGCCCGGCGGCTCCGGGTACAGCGATCCCGGCTGCGGCACGGACTGCGGCGTGGGCTGAGGTGCCGGTTGCTGCGGGCCCTGACCGCCCGGGAGCTGCGACGGACGGGCCGTGGCGCGGAATGCCGGGTCCGGCGGCGGCATCATCGGCCGCCACTGGCCGACGCCACGCCACCACAGCCACGGCTGGCCCGGGTTGAGCAGCCACCACGCGCCGTCCGCGGTGGTCAGCACGGTTGTGCGTCCCATCGCGGCCGCCCGCTCGGCCTCCGCGAACGGGTCCCACCCCGCGCCCGTCATCGCTCCCCCTCCGCCGGCTGTCGTCGCCTGGCAGCTTACGGCGACGCCGGTTCACCGGGGCGGTGGTGTGCGGCGGCCACGGACTAGGTTGTCTGCCGTGGAAACCGGTCTTCTCGTGCGGCGGGCTCGCATCGCCGACGTGCGCGCGATCAAGGCGCTCGTCGATCACTACGCGGGCAAGGTGCTGCTGACCAAGCAGCTGGTCACCCTGTTCGAGTCCGTGCAGGAGTTCTGGGTGGCCGAGCTGGACGGCAAGGTCGTCGGCTGCGGGGCGCTGCACGTGCTGTGGGAGGACCTGGCCGAGATCCGAACCGTCGCCGTCGACCCGATGGTGGCCGGCCGCGGCATCGGGCACGCCATCGTCGGCCAGCTCGTCGCCCTGGCCCGTGAGCTGGGGCTGGCTCGCATCTTCGTGCTGACCTTCGAGACCAAGTTCTTCACCCGGCACGGCTTCGTGGAGATCGAGGGCACCCCGGTGTCGCCCGAGGTCTACGACGAGATGCTGCGCTCGTTCGACGAGGGCGTCGCCGAGTTCCTCGACCTCACGTACGTGAAGCCGAACACACTCGGCAACAGCCGAATGCTGCTGCAACTCTTCTAATTACAACTAGAAGAGTATTGACTGGCCCCCTCGCCGCGCGCGAGGATCGTGGCGTGTCCGTGGAGGAGCTCGCCGCCGAGGTCGGCCTGCCGACCAGCACGATCCGCATGTACCAGACCAAGGGTCTGCTGCATGCGCCCCGCCGTGTCGGCCGCACCGCCCGCTACGACGTCAGCCACGTGCAGCGGCTCCGGCTCGTGCAGCGGCTCCAGGACCGGGGCTTCTCCCTGCCCGCCATCGGCCAGCTGCTGGAGGCCCGCGACCGCGGCGAATCCGTCGCCGACGTCCTCGGCCTGGCTCCCGATGGCCCCGAGGACTGGATTCCCATCGGCATCAACGAGATCCGCGCCCTCGTCTCCGTCCGTGAGCTCCGCCCCTCCCTGCTCCGCCGCGCCACCCAGCTCGGTCTCGTCAAATGGCGCCATGGCCGCCCTCACACCCGCCGTTGGGCCCTGGAGAGCGGCGCCCGCCTCTGCCAGCTCACCATCGGGCCGCAGGAAGTCCTCTCCCAGTACGAGCGTCTCCGCGACGCCACCGACCGCGTGGCCGCCGACTTCGTCGACGTCTTCGAGCGCCACCTCTGGCCCGCCATCGCCGAGACCTCCGGCCAGGCCGACCAGCTCGACAAGGTCCGCTCCCTGCTCATCGAGCTGACCAGCACCGCCGAGTCCGTCGTCGTCGGCGCTCTCCGTGAGTCCATCCGCGACGCCACCGAGCAGTTCGCCGCCAAGCACGGCCTCCTGGAGGACGACCCGGCCTGGCTCCAGGAACCCGTCCCCACCCTCGCCGAGCGCCTCACCGAGCCCGGCACCGAGGAGCCGGACATCGAAGGATTCCTCGCGGGGGAGGAATGACCGGCTGGGTGCGTCGTCACCAGGGGGGATGACGCACCCAGCCGTGGTCGCCGGGGCCCGATCCGGTGGAGCTCCCGCCGACCCCGCACCGGCGCCGCTAGTCTGCTCGGATGGCCAGCGGTGGCACGGACAACACGTTCTCCGGCAATCCTTTCCACTCGGTGATCTTCCAGGTCGGCACCCTCAACGGCGGCGTGCACGTGTCCGCGCCGGCGGTGGAGCCGCCGCTGGAGCCGTGGGCCCGGTTGGTTGACGACTCAAAGGCGTGGCGCAGCGGCCAGGACCGCACTTCCGCCGTCGCCGTGGCCTCGCACCTCGCCGGCGTTTGCCTTGACCTGCCTGGAGATCCGTGGCTCGACCGCGGCCTGGCCGAGCGGTTCACCAAGCGGGTGAGCTGGCTGACCCTCAAGCTGGGCATCGAGTTCGACGCGGCCGAGGCGACGCTGCTCACCCTGATTCCCTTGCTGCATCAGGTGTTGTGGACCCGCGCCGCCGCCGAGCGCCTCGACGGGCCGCCCCCGGAGTTCTACCGGGACCACGGCCGTCTCGCCGCCCGGATGGACGGGCACGACGAGGTTCGCTGGTGGCTGTTCCACCGCTGGCTGTGGCTCCGGGCCGAGGTGCTCAAGCCCGAGTCCATCGCCGGGTTGCTGACCGGCGCCGACCTGCCGCCCGTGCTCACCGCCGACCGGGTCAGCGGCCTGTTGCAGGGCCTGCGCATCGAGCCGAACGTCCTGTGCGGCAAGCAACGTCTGGTCGAGATGCGCCCCCAGGAGACCCTGTTCGGCGGCACCGACGACGAGGAGCGCGTCCGCACCCCGCTGCTCGGCCTCCTGCTGGCCGTGGCGTACAGCATGGCCATCGACATCACGGCACTGTCCGACATCATCGTCTGGCACACCCCCGTGGATTTCTCGCACCTGCACGAGACCATCGCCTCCGCCAGCTGGGAGTCTCGCGCCGACTGTCCCGTGCTGTCCGCCGTCTGCCACCACGCTTCCGTCGTCGAGGCCCTGCGCGAGCACACCGTCCGCCTGGATGCCCTGTTGCACGCCGTCCGTCAGGCCGCCGACACCCACCAGGTCCTCGCTCCCCTGCGCTCCCTCCCCGAGCGCGCCTCGTCCGACGAGGTTCGTCCCGCCCTCGGCCCCGACCGCAAGCCCGTCTTCTCCGGCTGGTCTCGCTTCCGTATGGACGAGCAGCGGGTGCAGGAGCTCCTCATGGGCGAGCAGCTCTACCGGGACCGCAGTCTCGCCATTCGCGAGCTCTACCAGAACGCCCTCGACGCCTGCCGCTACCGCCGCGCTCGCGAGGAGTACCTCCGCCGCACCACCGGCCGTTCTTCCTCCTGGTCCGGCCAGATCACCTTCTCCCAGGGCATCTCTTCAGATGGCCGCCCCTACCTCGACTGCACCGACAACGGCGTGGGCATGGGCCTCTCCGAGCTCACCGGCGTCTTCGCCCGCGCCGGCGCCCGCTTCGCCGACCTCGCCGAGTTCCGCGACGAGCAGGTCGACTGGTCCCGCCTCGATCCCCCCATCGAGCTCCACCCCAACAGCCGCTTCGGCATCGGGGTGTTGAGCTACTTCATGCTCGCCGACGAAATCACCATCACCACCTGCCGCATGTCGAGATACACCGGCCACCCCGGCCCGGTGTATCAGGTGACCATCACCGGCCCCGGCCACCTCTTCGAGATCAAGGAGCTGCCGACCCAGGGCACTCCCGGCACGACGATCCGCCTCCACCTCCGTTCCGGCATCGAGGAATCCTGCGTCGAGACCCTCGGCCGGCTGTTGGCCATCGCCGAATTCGACACCACCGCCCAGCATGGCTGCGAGCACTCCCACTGGCCGGCCGGGATCTTCTTCGAAGGTGGCTACACCAGGGAAATCACCGTCACCGACGCGACCGGCCAGGTCGTGTGGTGCGAGTCCGGCGGTGGACTGCTCGTCGACGGACTGCACACGGGACCACGCCACGGCGACACTCTCGGCGCCTTCGTGAACCTCACCGGACACAATGCCCCTCGCCTGTCCGTCGACCGAACGACGATCCTGAGCGATGTCGCACCCGTCGTGCACGAATTGCAGCGGGCGGCGATACCGGACCTGATCTGCGCGGGCACGCTGCTGACCGAGGAATGGCTCAGCCGCCTGGGGTTCGACAACCCGGCAGTGGCCGACATGATCGCGGAGCAATCGCCGGGCCACCCTATTTTTCCGGCCGACAAGGCGCTGGTCGGGGAATCATGGCCGATGCCCCCACACAGGCAGATCGATGGCTATCCGCTGGACCACATCTTCCTGTGGCGCCTGCTGGCCCGCAACGACGCCGTCGAGCTGACGGGACTCGCCGCCGAGCTCGCGGAGGCGGGCCCACTGCTCGCGGCGAAGCCCTCTGATGTGCACCTGCTGTGCGCGGGTCGGGGATATTCGCTGAGGTGGGGATCGGCCGAGCAGCTTGCCACCCCCGGACACATCTTCTCCATCGCGTCCATCGCGGGCCTTTCCCCCCGCTCGACCGCGCGCCGCCTGTCCGACCTGGGCATCGACGGCATGGAGCCCGACCGGTTCCCCGCCGGCCGCTGGCAGTCGTACAGCACAGAACTGTCTCTGCTCAGCCGCAATCACGACCGCTCGGAACCGTGGCGACTGCCAGGGGAGACCGTCTGGATGGGCCAGGCCCGAGCGGCCGCGAGCCAGGAACACATCTCCATCGCCGAGGCCACCGACATCCTGTCGTCGTACGGGTTCACGGTCGCCCCGGGCGGCAAGGCCGCCAAGAAGAGCTACGCCTCGCTGCCCGAGCTGGTGCGGGCATCGATCGAGCTGGAAATTCGCCCGGAAGTACTCACCGACGACGCACTGCCGGAGTGGCTGCCCGCGTTGTGGGAGAGCCTGTGCGCCGACATGGAGACACCGTCCGCGCCGATCCCGCCCGGCGCCATGCTCCGGATGATCAACCACCTCGGTGTTCCGACGGCACAGGCGATGGAGCGGTGTCGCGCCGCAGGGCTGACCCCGCCCGACCTGCCGACGAAGACGTCGCCGGAGGATGTCCAGCTGATGAGCGTGCGGCTCAACGGTTCCGCGCCGTGGCTGGATGTCCGACGGCCGGTGCGGCTGCACCACCTGATAAAAGCCCACGCCAGGCTGAACCAGTCGCCGTTCTGGGCGGCGGACCGGCTGGCCGAGCTGGGATTCACCGTGCCGTCGGAGAATCTGCCGTACTACCCGGAATTCCGCGACCTGACCCTGCTGCGCGATGCCCGACACGACGGCGGATTCCTCGATCCGGACAAGCCGGTTCCGTTGGCCCACCTGGTGTCCGTCAGCCGGCGACTGGGGCAGCACATCACGCAGGTCGTGGATCGGCTCCGGGAGCTGGGGATGATCGTGCCGGATCTGGCCACGACGATTCGGGAAGCGCTGGCCAAGGTTCCGTTGCAGCGCTGAGGGTTACTCCTCGTCGTCCTCTTCGGGCTCGGGGGACGCGCCGCCGCCGCGGATGGTGTAGAGGACGCCGTCGAGCTCATCGGGCTTGATGAGGACCTCGCGGGCCTTGGAGCCCTCGGAGGGGCCGACGACGCCGCGGGTCTCCAGGAGGTCCATGAGGCGGCCGGCCTTGGCGAAGCCGACGCGGAGCTTGCGCTGGAGCATGGAGGTGGAGCCGAACTGGCTGGTGACGATGAGCTCGGTGGCCTGCAACAGGAGGTCGAGGTCCTCGCCGATGTCGGCGTCGATCTCCTTCTTCTCGCCGGCCTTGGCGGCGGTGACGCCGTCGGTGTAGTCGGGCTGGGCCTGGTCCCGGGTGAAGGAGACGATGGCGTTGATCTCGTCGTCGCCGACGTAGGCGCCCTGGATGCGCACGGGCTTGGCGGCGCCCATGGGGAGGTAGAGACCGTCGCCCATGCCGATGAGCTTCTCGGCGCCGGGCTGGTCGAGGATGACGCGGGAGTCGGTCAACGACGAGGTCGCGAAGGCCAGGCGGGACGGCACGTTGGTCTTGATGAGGCCGGTGACGACGTCGACGGAGGGGCGCTGCGTTGCCAGGACGAGGTGGATGCCGGCGGCGCGGGCCTTCTGGGTGATGCGGACGATGGCGTCCTCGACGTCACGGGGAGCGGTCATCATGAGGTCGGCCAGCTCGTCGACGATGGCCAGGATGTAGGGCCTGGGCCGGTATTCACGCTCGGAGCCGGGGGGCGCGGTGATCTCACCGGACCGGACCTTGCGGTTGAAGTCGTCGATGTGGCGGACCTTGTTGACCTGCATGTCCTGATACCGCTGCTCCATCTCCTCCACCAGCCAGGCCAGCGCGGCGGCGGCCTTCTTGGGCTGCGTGATGATGGGCGTGATCAGGTGCGGAATGCCCTCGTACGGCGTGAGCTCGACCATCTTGGGGTCGATGAGGATCATCCGGCACTCGTCGGGAGTGGCCCGGGCCAGCAGCGACACCAGCATGGAGTTGACGAAGCTGGACTTGCCGGAGCCCGTGGAGCCGGCCACCAGGAGGTGGGGCATCTTGGCCAGGTTGGCGGTGACGAAGTGGCCCTCGATGTCCTTGCCCAGACCGACGACGAGCGGGTGCTCGTCGGCAATGGTGGTGGGCGCGCGCAGCACGTCGCCGAGGCGCACCATCTCGCGGTCGCTGTTGGGCACCTCGATGCCGACGGCGGACTTGCCGGGGATCGGGGCCAGCAGGCGGACGTTGTCGGTGGCGACGGCGTAGGCGATGTTCTTGGTCAGTGCCGTGATCTTCTCGACCTTGACGCCGGGGCCGAGCTCCACCTCGTACCGCGTGACGGTCGGGCCGCGGGTGAAGCCGGTGACCTGGGCGTCGATGGAGAACTGCTCCAGCACCCCGGTGATGGCCTCGATCATGGTGTCGTTGGCCCGGCTCCGGGACTTCGGCGGATCGCCGTCCTGCAGGACGTCCAGCGACGGCAAGGTGTAGTCGCCCTCGACGGCCCTCGGCGCGACGGGCTTGTCCTCAGCAGCGGCTGGAGCCTTGCGTGGCTTGGGCGCGGGGCGCGGAGGC
>NZ_KK037166.1:7622753-7626811 GCF_000568255.1 Kutzneria sp. 744 | reverse complement strand
CCGGTTGGGCACCTCGCGGATGGGCGTGCCGGTCAGCAGCAGCACTGCCGTACACGGCGACGAGCCCGAGCAGCGGCACGGCGACCCAGCCGGTGAGGCCCTGAGCCAGGAAATGCCCGGCCAGCCAGCCGATCGCGCCGCCGGCACTGCCGCTCTCCGAAGCGAGTTCCGGCGCGCCGAAGAACAGGTGCAGCAGCCCGAGCACGGCCACCCCGAGCAGGATCATGCCGAAGACGATGCGCGGCCGGGCCTCGGGCAGCGGGTCGGAGCGCATGAGCACGATGCCGATGAACAGCAGCACGAGCGGCAGCACGTAGGCGGCACCGCCGATGACGCTGCGCACGGCCAGGTCGAGCCAGCCGCCGACGGGCCCCCCGGCCTGCCACCAGACGCCGGCGGCGAAGATCACGCCGAGGCCGATCATCACCAGTCCGAGGCCGTCACGGCGGTGCGCGGGATCGAGCTCCTTGGTTCGGCCGACGGTGCGGGCCAGCCCCCCGATGCCCTTGGCGAAGAAGCCCCAGCCGACCTTCGCCGGCGCGGAGCCTGACCTGCGTGACGCGGGGGCCTTGCCCCTCGGCTTGCTGGCGGGGCGGGGCTTGGACGTGCTTCTCCCGCGCGCTGGGGTCCGCTTCGAAGTCGTCGTCCGGCCGGCCATGCCCCCTACGGTAGCCCTTTCACTTCCGTCACATACGTCACGGCGGGGCAAGTCGCTGATCAACACTGGCCCGGTGACGACTGCCCGACTCCGTGCCACCATCGCCAGCCTGCTCTCGGCCGTCGCCTTCGGCTTCTCCGGCCTGCCGGCCAAGGTCGCCTACGACGCCGGTTTCACGCCGCTCCAGGTCACCGCGGTGCGCATCGTGCTGACGGCGATCGTGCTGCTGGCCTTCGTGGTCCCGTTCGCCGGCCTGCCCAAGCTGACCGAGTGGCGGCTGGTCCTGGGGTACGCGCTCCTCGGCGTGATCGGCAGCCCGCTGCTGTACTTCGTGGCGGTGTCGCGGATCCCGGTCGGTGTGGCGATGGTGCTGGAGTTCCTCGCGCCCGTGCTGGTGGCGCTGTGGATCCGGTTCGTGCGGCGGACGCGGCTGCCGGCGTCGATGTGGTGGGGCACCGTGCTGGCCCTGATCGGCCTGGCGATGATCGCCCAGCTCTTCGACGGCGTCAGCTTCGACCTGGTCGGCACCCTGGCCGGCCTGGGCGCGGCCGTCGGCACGGCGGCGTACTACCTGCTGGGCGAGCACGCCGCCCGCGACGGCGATCCGATGGCCCTGACCACGGGCGGCATGGTCGTCGGCGCGGTGCTGATCAGCCTGGTCAGCCCGCCGCGGGCGTGGCCGTGGCATGCCATGGCGACACCGACGGCGCTCGGCCCGGTGTGGCTGGCCCTGCTGCTGTTGGCCGTGGTCAGCACGGCTTTCGCCTACATCGCCGGCATCCTGGCGCTACGTCACCTGCCGTCGGCGGCCGCCTCCGTGCTGGGCCTGGTGGAGCCGCTGGTCGCCACGTTGGCGGCGTGGCTGATCCTCGACCAGGTGCTCAACGTCGTGCAGATCGTCGGCGCGGCTGTGTTGCTGGCCGGCGCCGCCATCGTGCAGATCGCCGCCGGCCGCCGCATCGAACCCGACACCCCGCCGACGCTGTGACCCCCCGTCATGCAGGGAAGGACGCCTTACCCGCGTTCACGACCCTTTGCGCTACGTTGCTTGATTGCAGGGTTAAGTTACGCAGGGCGAGCAACTATAAGTTCGTCCGCCTTTACCGGTTAATCCGCCGCTCAAATCCGGGCCCCGTAAGTCTGGAATCGAAACAAAGCGATAGCCAACCGAGCGAGGTTCTACAACCGGTTCTCGCCGGGCTAGCAAATACTAGTATATCAGGTTCAATTTAGTTTATTTTAGTGGACGTGGCCGAGGACCTGTTCTTAGGATCTCTTTCGCATGGTAAAGGTACGCACCTACGCCTAAGCTACGGTGTAGCGCCTAGACTTCCCGGAGGTACTCACCGACACTCGGCAGTACACGTTTCCGCTCTTGACTCCAAGTGATCTTGTACGTAACGCATATCAAACCCCTAATTCGTTGTAATAAAGGACGTTTTTAAAGTAGTATCTGTGTACTACGGCTCAGATGATGGTTAGTTTGGTACTGATTGGCGTCATCGTACGTAGCTGCCAACCTTCGTATCCCTGCATGAACGTCAGACCGGGATGACGGTGGGGATGATCATCGGGCGGCGACGGTAGGTCTCGGCGACCCAGCGGCCGACGACGCGGCGGACGGACTGGGCGATGCGGTGGGTGTCGGTGATGCCCTCCGACTCCGTCCGGGACAGCTCCATCTCCACCAGCGGCACGACCTGGTCGAGCGCCTTGGGGTCGTCGGAGAAGCCGCGGCCGGAGATGGTCGGCGGGGCGACGGCGCGGCCGGTGGCGGTCTCCACGGCGACGGTGATGCTGATGAAGCCGCCCTCGCCCAGCACGAGCCGGTCGGACAGGGTGGACTCGCCGACGTCGCCGACGGACAGGCCGTCGACGTACACGTGCCCGACCTCGACCCGGCCGGAGATGGCGGCCTTGCCGTCGATCAGGTCGACGACCACGCCGTCCTCGGCGATGATCACCTGCTCGGCGGCCACGCCGGTGCGGATGGCCAGCTCGGCGTTGGCCCGCAGGTGCTTCCACTCGCCGTGCACGGGCATGACGTTGCTGGGCCGCACCGCGTTGTACAGAAACAGCAGCTCGCCGGCGGCGGCGTGGCCGGACACGTGCACCTTGGCGTTGCCCTGGTGCATTACGTTGGCGCCGAGCCGGACCAGGCCGTTGACCACGCCGAACACCGCGGTCTCGTTGCCGGGGATCATGGAGCTGGCCAGCACGACGGTGTCGCCGGAGCGGATGGAGATCTGGCGGTGCTCGCCGCGGGCCATCCGGGACAGCGCCGACAGCGGCTCGCCCTGCGACTCGGTGGAGACGAACAGCACCTCGCCCTCGGGCATCAGCATCGCCGCGTCCAGGTCGACGAACAGCCCGTCGGGCACGTGCAGCAGCCCCAGGTCGGCGGCGATGCCCATGTTGCGGACCATGGACCGGCCGACCAGGGCGACCTTGCGGCCGTGCTTCACGGCGACGTCGAGGATCTGCTGCACCCGGTGCACGTGGCTGGCGAAGCAGGCCACGATGACGCGCTGGGTGGCCTTGCGGATCACCTGGTCCAGCACGGGGCCGATCTCGCGCTCGGGCGTGACGAAGCCGGGCACCTCGGCGTTGGTGGAGTCGACCAGGAACAGGTCGACGCCCTCGTCGCCGAGCCGGTGGAAGCCGGCCAGGTCGGTGAGGCGGCCGTCCAGCGGCAGCTGGTCCAGCTTGATGTCGCCGGTGTGCAGCACCAGGCCGGCCGCGGTGCGAATGGCGATGGCCAGCGCGTCCGGGATCGAGTGGTTGACGGCGAAGTACTCCAGCTCGAACGGCCCGTGCTGGGTGCGCTCGCCCTCGACCACCTCGTGCAGCACCGGGGTGAGGCGGTGCTCCCGGCACTTGGCGGCCAGCAGCGCGAGCGTGAACTTGGAGCCGATCACCGGTACGTCGGGCCGGTTGCGCAGCAGGAACGGCGCGGCCCCGATGTGGTCCTCGTGGCCGTGCGTGAGCACGATGGCCTCGATGTCGTCGAGGCGGTCCTCGATGGCCCGGAAGTCGGGCAGGATCAGGTCGACGCCGGGCTGCATGTCCTCGGGGAACAGCACGCCGCAGTCCACGACGAGCAGCCGGCCGGCGTGCTCGAAGACGGTCATGTTCCGGCCGACCTCGCCGATGCCGCCGAGCGCGACGATGCGCAGGCCACCGTCGGCCAGCGGCGGCGGGTTGTTGCTCGGCCGCGACGGGATGATCACGTCGGTCACGCGGACACCTCCAGGCCGACGGCGCGCAGCACGTCGGCGAGCGTTTCGGTCTGTTCGGGGGTCGCGGCCGGCAGCGGCAGCCGCGGATCGCCCACCTCGACGCCGGTCAGCCGCAGAGCGGTCTTGGCGAAGCTCACGCCGCCGCCGATGGCGGACATGGC
>NZ_KK037166.1:7604460-7618057 GCF_000568255.1 Kutzneria sp. 744 | reverse complement strand
CCGGTGCCGTCCCCGGTGACCGGCGAGGTGGAGGCCCGGCTGATTGCCCTGGCGTGCTCCCAGCCGCCCGCGGGGCATGCCCGGTGGTCGTTGCGGCTGCTGGAAAAACACGTCGAACTCACCGAGGACATCCCGAACCTGGATCACTCCACCATCGGCCGGGTCCTAAAAAAACGGAACTGCGCCCTCATCTGAGGAAGTGCTGGAACATCCCGCCACGGGCGAACGCGGAGTTCGCCGCCCGCATGGAGGACGTGCTGGCGGTCTACGCCCGGCCGCACGACCCCGCCCGCCCGGTCGTGTGCATGGACGAGAAACCCTTCCAGCTACTTGGCCACGTCCGCGACCCGCTCCCCGCCCGGCCAGGCCAGAACGCTTGCGAGGACAGCGAATACGTCCGCTGTGGCACCTGCTCGATCTTCGTGTGGGTCGAGCCCCTGCAAGGGTGGCGCCGTGTCCACGCCCTGGCCCGGCGGACCAAGATCGATTGGGCTGAGCAGCTCAAACAACTACTGACCGTCGACTATCCCGACGCCGAGACCGTGGTGCTGGTCATGGACAATCTCAACACCCACGGCATCGCCTCGCTCTACGAGGCCTTCGCACCCGACGAGGCCTTCGCCCTGGCCCAGCGCCTGGAGATTCACCACACCCCCAAACACGGGTCCTGGCTCAACATCGCCGAGATCGAGTTGTCCACGCTGTCGCGGCAATGCCTCGACCGCCGCATCAACGACCTCGACACGCTCAACGCCGAACTCGCCGCCTGGCAACACGCCATCAACACCGAGCAACGCCAGGTCCGCTGGCAGTTCACCACCGACGACGCACGCGTCAAACTCCGCCACCTATACCCCAAGAGTTAGCCGCGACAATCTACTAGTCCCAATGCCGTGAAGTTAAGGGTGGGGTGCGGCTGTCCAACCGGGTGAAACAGGCAACGGAGTCCTTGCTAGAACGGTGTCGACCAAGATCACCAAACAGCAAGAACTCCGTTGGATACCCAGTCTGTCATCACACGCACCATCACCGTGGCCGGGGGCCGCTTCGCCCCCGGCCACCTCGGTGAACTCACCCAACACCTGCCCTTCGAGATGGTCGACGCGGCACTGACCGCGACCCGCACCACCCAATCCCGGTTACGCGATCTGCCCTCCCGGGTCGTGGTCTACCTGCTGCTGGCCGCCTGCCTGTTCCCCGAGGTCGGCTACCCGACGGTGTGGCGCAAACTCACCGCCGGGCTGGCGGGCATCCCCACCGCGTCCCCCACCGCCGGCGGGCTGGGCCAAGCCCGCCACCGCGTGGGCGCGGCACCACTGCGCTGGCTGTTCGACCTCCTGCGCGGCCCCGCCGCCACCGGCCCAAGGCAAGGAATCCGGTGGCAGGGCCTGCTGGTCTGCGCAATCGACGGCACCACCCTGACCGTGCCCGACAACCCCAGAACACGTGCCCGGTTCACCAAACAGCGCTGCAACCACGGCAGCACCGGCTACCCCCAGATACGGCTGGTCGCGTTGCTCGCCTGCGGCACCCGCACCCTGATCGACGCGGTGTTCGGTCCCACCACCGCCGGAGAAACTACCTACACACCACGCCTGCTGCCCAGCCTGCACGCGGGAATGATCCTGCTGGCCGACCGCAACTTCGGCGCCGCCGGCCTCCTGGCCCAGATCGCCGCGACCGGAGCCCACCTGCTGGTGCGCCTGAAAAACGGTCGCAAGATCCCCGTCCTGGCCCGCTACCCCGACGGCTCCTACCTGTCGATGCTCGGCGGCTTGCGGGTGCGCGTCATCGAGTGCGAGATCACCATCGCCACCACCGCCGGACGCCACACCGGCGTCTACCGGCTGGCCACCACCCTGCTCGACCCGCACCACCACCCGGCGGCCGAGTTGATCCGGCTCTACCACGAGCGGTGGGAGATCGAGACCGCCTACCTGGAGCTGAAATCCAGCATCCTCGGTGGCCGGGTCCTGCGCGCCCGCACCCCCGCCGGGATCGAGCAGGAGGTCTACGCCCTGATGGTGACCTACCAACTCCTCCGCACCACGATCGCCGACATAGTGATCACCCGACCCGACATCGATCCAGACCGTGCCAGCTTCGCTATCGCCTGGCAGGCCGCCCGGGACCAGCTCGTCCAGGCAGCGAACGTGATCGCCGGCAGCGTCATCGATCTGGTCGGCACGATCGGCCGCCACGTCCTGGCCGACCTGCTGCCCACCCGACGGCTACGGGTCTGCCCCCGCATCGTCAAACGCGCAATCTCCAAGTACCAGGCCAGAGGCTCGAACATCGACCGGACCAGCTACCAGGCCACCCTGAGCATCGACATCCTCGTCCCGTCAGACCCTTGACGATCACCACAACCGCCAAACTTCACGGCCTTGGAGCTAGTCCACAGCCTCGGGGTCGTCCATGAAGGTGGGCGGCCCCGAGGCTGTGTCTCCCCTCCCCCTGCACAGACATTCCTACACCGCAATGCTTCCACGCGCCAGAGTGACCGGCCCCGGCGCACGCAAGTTGCCGCTCGGGTTCGCGGCCGGATCGGCGTCGGCCCGAACGGGCCAGGCGGATCACCCTCGCGGCCGGTGGTGATGTTCTTGGTCGGAGGGCCGCCCTCGAACAGCAGGGCCAGCGCACGCGCCGGCGAGTCGGTGACGGCCGGGAAATCCGCCCGACTCGGTCGGGGGTCAGACCAGGGCCCCGAGGCGCGAGGCCAGATCACCCCGCTTTCCCACGACAACACCGTCGAGCCCGAGCCAGTCGGCCATCAGCCGCAGCTCCACGGCCAGCTCCCGCGCCACCTCGGCGTGGTCCACCCCGAGCTCGGCGAAGGCCCCGGGCACGCGCAGCACCCCGGCCAAGCGGTCGGCCTTGACGTCGACGCGGGCCACCAGGTCCTCGCTCAGCAGGAACGGAACACGTAGTAGCCGTGCACCCGCTTGGCTCGGCACGTAGATCTCGATGCGTAGAGAGTCGACAGCGCTCGTGCGGCCGCTCCAGATCAGCGATCGACGGGCACAGCAGCGCTCGCGCTGCACCCGACGCGGCGTGCGGGCGTCGACGTGCCGATACGCCTGGTGCCGCCAGCCCTCCACCTCGACGGGCTCCAGCACCCCCTCCGCCACCAGCTCGGCCACCGCCGCCCGCGACCACTCGGGCTTGAGCCGGTAGTAGTCCCGCAGGTCGGGCTCGGTGGCGACCCCCAGCGCCACCGCCGACTTGGCGATCAACTGCCGTGACGCCTCCTGCTGCGACAACTCCGGCGCGGCCAGCACCTCTGGCGGCAGCACACGCTCGCTGATGTCGTAGTGCCGCTCGAAACCCCGCCGCGTGCCGGTCGTCAGCTCCCCCGTCGCGAACAGGTACTCGCAGGCCCGCTTCACGTCCGACCGGTGCCACCAGCCGCCGGGCGCCCGCTCCCGCGCGACCTTCAGGCCCATCTGCTCCTCCAGGGCGCCGGCCGTGATCGGGCCGAGCTCCTTCACCGCCGTCACCACCTCGTCGGCCAGGTGATGCCCGCCGGAGCTCTGCCAGTACTTGCTCGGATGCTCCTTGTGCTGACGCATCCGCCACCGCAGCAGCGGCCAGTCCGCCACCGGCACCAGGCTCGCCTCGTGCGCCCAGTACTCGACCAGCAGCCGCGGCCTGCGGACGCTGTTCGACCAGGCCGCCTCCTCCAGCAGCTCCATCGGGTAGCTGCCCAGCCGGCTGAAGATCGGCACGTAGTGGGCCCGCACCGCGACGTTCACGGAGTCGAGCTGCAGCAGCTGGGTCCGGGCGAGCACCCCCTGCAGGTGTCGCCTGGTCACCACGCCGGACGGCCGGGCCTGGGCGAACCCCTGCGCGGCCAGGGCGGTCCGACGAGCCGCCAACGAGGACATCTTGAGCACGAACAAGATGCTGCCACGCACCCCTGACAGTTCTGATTGCGCCGCCTTCGGCGTCGCGGGCTCGGCCCCCGGGTAGCCGATGCCTCGCACTCTGCTGTCTTGGCGGACTTTGCAACCCGATACCGTCTGCGGGTGGCTGAAGCGTCTGTTCGTCCTGCCGTCCCCGCCGACGTCGAGGAGATCGCCCGGATCCAGCGCGACACGTGGCGCGCGGCGTACCGGGAACTGCTGCCCGAGGACGTCCTGGCCGGCCTGGACAACGTGGACGCGATGCGTGAGCTGGTCGAGGCGGGCACGGCGACGGTGCACGTGGCGATCGAGGGCGAGTGGACGGTCGGCTTCTGTGTGGTGGGCCCGGCCCCGGACAGCGAGGTCGCGGAGGCGGACGGGCGCCTGCCCGAGGACGCGGCCACGACGGGGCTGGTGGCGACGCTGCTGGTGGAGCCGCGCTGGGGTCGCCGGGGTCATGGCGGGCGGCTGCTCGCGGCGGGGGCGGAGACGCTGCGGGGCCTGGGGGCGACCCGGGGCGTGAGCTGGGTACCGGAGGCGGACGGCGCGTCGCTGGGCTTCTACCACTCGGCGGGCTGGGAGACCGACGGCGTGGTCCGCACGCTGGACGCGGGCGGGCGGCCGTTCCGCGAGGCCCGGGTGACCGGCCCCACCGACCTGAAATTGATCATTTCCTGAACCAGGGACAACCTTCCCGGCGTCTTCGGAGTCGTACCCCCCGACACTGATCGGGCTTGGGGAAGGACAACCGAGTGCGCCTCATCGACTACCCGCGGCAGAACAAGCGGGGTGTGCGCCGCTGGCTGCCCTCGTGGAAGCTGGCGCTGGGGACCTCGGCGACGCTGGTCGTGGGTCTGGTCGCCGGCTTCGTCGTGGCGGTGGCCACGGTCGAGATCCCCAAGCCCAACGAGGACGCCCTGCAGCAGGCGACGATCTTCACCTACGCCGACGCGTCCACCCAGATCACCCATATCGGCACCAACCGCCGCCCGGTCACCTTCGACCAGATTCCCCTGGTGATGCGCCAGGCGGTGCTGGCGGCCGAGGACCGCACGTTCTACAGCGACCCGGGCGTCTCCCCGATGGGCCTGCTGCGCGCCCTGAAGAACGACCTGACCAGCAGCGGCGGCGGCAATCTGCAGGGCGGCTCGACGATCACCCAGCAGTTCGTCAAGAACTACTACCTCAACCAGCAGCAGACGTTCTCCCGCAAGCTGAACGAGATCCTGGTGGCGGTGAAGCTCGACCAGGTGGAGTCCAAGGACGTCATCCTCACCGACTACCTGAACACCATCTTCTTCGCCCGCGGCGCCTACGGCATCGAGTCCGCGTCGCTGGCCTACTTCGGCTTGGACATCACGCAGCTGACCGATCCGGCCAAGGCCGCCTACATCGCCGCGGTCATCCAGTCGCCCTACTACTACGCGACCGCCGACAAGGACCCGAAGGCGCTGAAGGCGTTGCAGGACCGGTGGAAGTACGTGCTGGACGGCATGGTCGCGGAGCACGAGCTGTCCGCGCAGCAACGGGCCACGCTGCAGTTCCCGACGCCGATCAAGTACGAGCCGGACGACATGGGCGGCATGAACGGCTACATGGTGGACGCGGCCATGCAGAACCTGGACCGGCTGCACGAGAAGGACCCGTCGGTGCCGGACTCCAACGCGGTCGGCCGCGGCGGCTACACCGTGGTCACCACGTTCCGCCAGGACTACATGCAGGCGGCCAAGAACTCCGTGGACGAGCGGATGTCCACTTTGGACTCTAACAAGCCGCAGGACCGCAACGTGCACATCGGGATGGCGTCCGTGGACGACAAGACCGGAGCAGTGCTCGGTTTCTACGGCGGCCCCGACTATCTCAAGCAGGGCTTCAACGACGCCTTCTCGGCGGCCGGCCCGCTCGGCGACGACGTGGAGAAGGCGCTGGGCAGCGTCGTTCCTACCGACCACTACCAGGACGCCGGCATCGACTACATCCCCGGCACCAGGGCGCTGGCCACCACGCCGCTGCGGGCGGCGGCGGCGATGAGCTCGATGGGCAACGGCTACCAGTACAACCAACCCTACGAGGTCTCCGAGATCCTCCAGAACGGCCAGGTGATCTGGCGGGCCCAGCCGCAGAGCGACAACTTCTGGAACAACGGCGACACCACGATCGCGCCGGTCCGCCAGTTCACCCCGTTCAAGAGCTCGATCAGCGGCGCGGACGTGCCGAAGTGGTGGGCCTGGTCGATGATCGACTACAACGGAGTGACCACCGCGGCCAACATGTTCGCCACCCCGCCCGACGGCAAGGGCAACCGGGCCCTGCTGGGCATGACCGGCGGTTACGACTCGAACCTGAACCACGTGCTCTACAGCTACGTCAGCGACATCCGGAAGTAATCCCAGGGGTGGACAAAAGCCCACCGGGAATGGGCCCCTAGCACGACTCAAACGCCAGTGCGGCTCCGGTAGCCTCGAACCGGTAGAGATCATCCGGCCGGGGAGGGGAAACGCCGTGCTGCTGTGGCTGGCGCTTTCCCTCGGTGTCGCGGTGGGCTCGGCCCTGTGCCCGCTGATCAGCGTGGAACTGTTCCTGATCGGCATGGTCGTCGGCGGGCACCACCCGCCGATCGCCTGCTGGGTCCTGGGCGGCGTGATCGCGATCGGCCAGGTGGTGGGCAAGCTGCTCTACTTCTTCGCCGCCCGCGGGCACATCACGCTGCCGAAGTGGTTGCAGCCCAAGGACAAGCCGCGCCGGGTGACCTGGCTGACCCTGGCCTGGGCCAAGGTGACCATGTGGTTCAACAGCCTGCGCCGCCACTGCGAGAAGCACCCGAAGCTGATGATCGCCACCACCGGCGTGAGCTCGGTGGTGGGCATGCCGCCGTTCATGGCGACGACCGTGCTGGCCGGAGTGGCCCGGATGTCGGTGATGGCGTTCGTGGTGACCACGCTGGCCGGCCGGTTCATCCGGTTCACCGCACTGGCAGCGTCACCGAACCTGTTGACCCACGTGCTGCCCCACTTCGCGTGATCAGGTCCTGGATGCCGACGACGGCGGCGCCCCGCGCCCACTCGTCGAACGGCAGCGGCCGCACCACCAGCTCGCACGTCGCCGCGGCGCCGAAGGCCTGCGCGGCCAGCGCCTGCCGGATCTGCTCGGCGTAGAGGTCGTAGCCGCCGACGGCCTCGCCGGTGAGCACGATCCGCTCCGGGCCGACCAGGTTGGCCACGGCGGCCAGCGCCAGCCCGAGGGCCCGACCGGCCCGCTCGAACACGGCGTGCACGGCCGCATCGCCGCTCCGGCCCAGCTCGATCGCCTCCGGCATGGTCAAGTCCCGTCCGACGACCGCTGAGCATCCCGCCAGCACCACCCGGTCGGCCGCGAGGGCCTCCACGCAGCCCCGGCCGCCGCAGTAGCACTCGGGCCCGTCGACATCGATCGCCACGTGGCCGAGCTCGCCGGCCGGCAGCAGCACGTCGTTGACCACGAGCCCGCAGCCGATGCCGGTGCCGGCCGTGACCAGGGCGAACGACGACACGCCGACGCCGGCGCCGAACCAGTGCTCGGCCACGGTCAGCGCCCGGACGTCGTTCTCGATCAGCGTCGGCAGCCCGGTGGCGGCGGAGACCAGCTCGGCCAGCGGCACGTTGCGCCAGTTCAGGAAGGGCGAGAAGCGGACCATGCCGCTGTCCCGCAGCACGTCCCCGGCCAGCGACACACCCAGGCACGCCACCTCGCAACCCAGGGCCAGCCCGTGCACGACGTCGGCCACCACCTCGATGACGTCGGCGACGTCGGGGGAAGTCAGCGGCCGGTGCACCACGTCCCGGGTGACGCCGCAGAGATCGGTGCGGACCGCGATCACCTCGTCGGCGGTCAGCTTCACGCCGACGAAAAACGCCCGATCGGCGACGACGTGCACGGGCATCGCCGGCCGGCCGAGGCGGGAGGGCGCGCGCTCGTCGGGGCGCTCGGTGAGGTAACCGGCGTCCACCAGCGGGCGCACCGCCTTGGTCACCGCGGCCGGCGACAGGCCGGTGCGGGCGGTGACCTCGACGCGCGAGATCGGGCCGTGCCTCAGCACCACGGCGAACACCTGGACCGCGGCGGACACGACGTTGACCATAGCAAACATTATTTCCCTCAGAAATTAACGACCTTGACACCCGATCGGACGCGGAGTTTCATGCCAGCAACCCGCCGCCGCCATGAGTGCCCCTTCCGACAGGAGTGCGCCGCCATGCGTCGTTCCCGCATGATCGTCCTGCTCGCCGCGCTGTGCACGCTGCTCGCCGGCCTCACACCCGCGCAAGCTGCGAGAACACCGAGCAAACCCACGGCGAACACACCGTACATGGGGTGGAGCAGCTGGAGCCTGCAGTCGACCAAGTACCCCGGGGTGAACACGCAGGGTGACTACAGCTGGCTGACCGAGCAGCACGTGCTGGAGCAGGCCAAGGTCATGTCGACCAAGCTGCGCTCGCACGGCTACGAGTACGTCAACATCGACGCCGGCTGGTGGCGCAAGTGGGACTGGACGCCCGAGTACGACCAGTACGCCCGGCCGCTGACCGACGCCGCCCGCTTCCCCAGCGGCATGGCCGACACCGTGCGCAAGATCCACGCCATGGGCCTGAAGGCCGGCACCTACATGCCCGTCGGCATGGAGAAGGAGGCCTACAACGGCGGCAACTCCCCGATCTACGGCGCCCCCGGCTGCTTCACCCGTGACGTCGTCTACCCCGACCTGCGCACCACCAACGGCTGGGACAGCTCGTACAAGCTGAACTTCGCCAATCCCTGCGCCGCCAGGTGGATCGACTCCATCGCGCAGATGTTCGCCAAGTGGGGCATCGACTTCCTCAAGCTGGACGGCGTCGGCCCCGGCTCGGACAAGACCGGCCCCAACTACGACAACACCGCCGACGTCGCCGCGTGGTCCAAGTCCCTGGTGCACACCGGCCGCAACATCCAGTTCCTGGTGTCCTGGTCGCTGGACCACGACAACATCGACACCTGGCAGCGCTACACCAACGGCTGGCGCATCGACACCGACGTCGAGTGCTACTGCGACACCCTCGTGAGCTGGCAGAACTCCCTGGCCCGCCGCTTCGACGACGTCGTGCAGTGGATCCCCGACACCGGCCGCGGCGGCTGGAACAACCTCGACTCGCTCGACGTCGGCAGCGGGCCGATGGACGGCCTGACCAATGACGAGCGCCAGCTCTACATGACGCTGTGGGCCATCGAGGCCGCCCCGCTCTACACCGGCGACGACCTCACCAAGCTCGACTCCTACGGCCTGTCCCTGCTGACCAACGACGAGGTCATCGCCATCGACCAGGCCGGCCGGGCCGCCAAGCCCGTCGTCGCGCACACCCCGCAGCAGACCTGGTGGGTCCGCAACGCCGACGGCTCCTACACCGTGGCCCTGTTCAACCTGGACACCAAGCCCGCCACCGTGACCGCCAACTGGTCCGACTTCGGCTTCCATGGCCGGGCCGCCGTCCGCGACGTCTGGTCCCACAAGCAGTTGGGCAGCTACACCAACTCCTTCTCCGCGAACCTAGCCCCGCACTCCGCCAAACTCATCAAGGTCTGGCGCTGACCTGACAGCCCGCGACAACGCAGGCCGCTGCTCCCAACTCGGGAGCGGCGGCCTCCGTTGTCTCAGAACCGGCTCACTTGTCTTGCGTTCGCGGCACGACCTCCGCCCGCGCCGGCAGCCGACCTAGCCTTGCGTCAGGCCCGGGCCGGAAGGAGATCGCCATGATTTCCTGGATCGCTCCCAGTGCGACCGTCTTCGCCGCGGTGGTCGCCGCACTGCTTGCCTACCTCAACAACGGCCGTATGCACCGGTCGCAGGAACGGCTCAAGTGGATCAACGCCCAGCTCGGCGAGTTCTACGGCCCGCTCTTCTCGCTGTCTCAAGCCGGTGAGGCCACGTGGCGCGAGTTCCGGAACCAGGTCGTCCCCGGCGACGAGTACGTCTTCAATCTCGATCTGACCGACACCCAGAAGGAAGAGTGGCGTCGCTGGATGGCGTCCGTCTTCATGCCGATGAACCGGCGCATGCACGAGTTGATCATCTCCCGGTCGCACCTGCTCGTCGGCGACGCATTCCCCGAGGAGTTCGTCGCCTTCTGCGCCCATGTCGCCGCCTACGAGGTGATCCTGTTCAGGTGGTCGATCGGGGACTTCTCCGTGCTCAACTCGCCGATGCGCTTTCCACAGGAGTACCGGGAACACATTTCACAGGTGTACGGCCAGCTCAAGGGCCAGCAGCAAACCCTGCTCAGGCACGTCCGCCCCCGCCAGCTCACCTGAACCGGCGAGTCCCGCTCTCGGGCAACTGAATGTCGAGTTACGGAACCTCGACACATGGTTGCCTGAGAACGGGACTCGCGGGGTCAGGGCTTGAGGCCTACGCCGCCGAAGAAGAGGAAGCGTTCGGGGTGGTCTTCGGCTTCGCCGTCGTCGGGACGCCATTCGGGGACGTAGACGGCCCCGGGCGGGATGAGGGCGAAGTCGCCGAACAGCGCGGTGATCTGGGCGCGGGAGCGGTTGAAAGCGGTGTTGGTGCTTTTCGAGTACAGATTCACCAGGCCCTCCTCCTGCTCCTTGGGCCGGTGGTCACCGGTGGCGTGGGTGATGGCCAGCATGCTGCCGGGAGAAAGCTTGGCCCGGTAGCGGTCGATCAGCGGGGTGAGGTCGGCGGGCTCGGGCACGAAGTGCAGCACGGCCAGCATGAGCAGCAGCACGGGCTGGTCGAAGTCGATGGTCTCGCGCACCACGGGGTGGTTGAGCACCTCGCCGGGCGAGCGGAGGTCGGCGTCGATCACCGAGGCCTGCGGGACGTCGGCCAGCATGAGCTCGCTGTGCGCGACGGCGACGGCCTCGTTGTCCACGTAGACGGTGCGGCTCTCGGGGCTGACCTGCAGCGCGATCTCGTGCACGTTGCCGGCGGTCGGAATGCCCGAGCCGATGTCCAGGAACTGCCGGATGCCCTGCTCGGCCGCGTACGTCACGACGCGGCGCAGGAACTTCCGGTTGGCCCGGCTGGACAGCGTGACGCCCGGCAACACCTCTTCGGCGCGGCGAGCGAACTCGCGGTCGGCGGCGAAGTTGTGGCCGCCGCCGAGAAAGGCGTCGTACACGCGTGCGGCACTCGGCTTGGTGACATCCACCTCGGCCGGTACCCAACTCCGTAATCCCACAGTGGCCCCACGACTCTCTGCCCCCGCGTCGACCTTACCGGAAACGACGATCAGCCACCGAGCTCGATCGCCCTGCGCATGGCCTCCCGCGCCCGCCCCCGGTCGCCGGCCACGTCGTAGGCGTGGGCCAGCCGGAACCAGGCGCGCCAGTCCTCGGGGGACTGCTCGACCTCGACCTTGCGCTGCGCGAACCACTCGTCGGCGGCGTCCCGGTCGACCCGTCCGGACGGGCGGCGCGGCAGCCCGGAGACGTCGGGCAGCCCGCCCTCGGACTCCAGGCGCCGGGCCAGCCCGTTGATCTTGATCCCGTTCCGCCACTGCGCCACGACGAACCAGACGCCGATCAGCGGCAGCACGAGCACGGCGACCCCGAGCCCGATGCCGACCACGCCGCCCGCCTGGATCAGCAGCACGGCGCGGTCGGCCAACAGGACCAGGTAGACGACCAGCGCGGCCGTCAGGACGATCGCCGTCCCCAAAGCCTTCATCACAGTGCTTTCATAGCCCGAGCAGCGAATCCAGGCCGACGGTCAGCCCCGGCAGCCGCGGCACGTTGCGCACGGCCAGCAGCACACCCGGCATGAACGACTTGCGGTCCATCGAGTCGTGCCGAATCGTCAGCGTCTCGCCGTCCGCCCCGAACAGCACCTCCTCGTGCGCGATCAGGCCGGACAGCCGGACCGCGTGCACGCGGACGTCGTCGACCAGCGCACCGCGGGCGCCGTCGACCTCCTGGCTGGTGGCGTCCGGACTGGCCGGCAGGCCGGCCTCGGCCCGCGCGGCGGCGATCACCTGGGCGGTCCGCATGGCCGTGCCCGAGGGGGCGTCGGCCTTGCGCGGGTGGTGCAGCTCGATGATCTCGACCGACTCGTAGTACTTGGCCGCGATCGCCGAGAACTTCATCGTCAGCACGGCGCCGATGGCGAAGTTCGGAGCAATCAGCACGCCCAGCCCGGGCGAGACGTCCAGCCAGCCGCGCAGGGTGGCCAGCCGCTCCGGCGTGAAGCCGGTGGTGCCGACCACGCAGTGGATGCCGCAGTTGACCGCGAACTCGAGGTTGCCCATCACCACGTCGGGGTGGGTGAAGTCGACGACGACCTCGACCCCGGCGTCGGTCAGGGTCTCCAGCTTGTCGCCCTGGTCGATGGCCGCCACCAGCGTGGTGTCGTCGGCCCGCTCCACGGCGTTGCAGACCTCGGCGCCCATCTTGCCCTTGGCCCCGAGCACGCCGACCCGCAGCGGATCGACGGCGTGGTCCCGGCTCACGCTTCCTCCTCGCTGACGCTCGGAGAAAGCGAGAGCAAAAACGGAGTCGCTGTGTTGAATGGTGAGCTCGCAAGCTCCCTCACTGAATCACCTCGTGCACCTCGGAAGGCAGGTCGTCCTTGTGATCGTAAGGTCCGACCACGGAGCCCGAGACGGGGCGGCGCAGCAGCTCCTTGGCCAGCTTGGCGACCTCTTCCTCGGTGACCGAGTCGATCCGGGCCAGCGTCTCCTCCACGGTCAGGTGGTCGCCGTAGTTGAGCTCGCCCTTGCCGATGCGGGACATCCGGGAGCTGGTGTCCTCCAGGCCCAGCACCAGGCCGCCGCGCAGCTGGCCCTTGCCGCGGGCCACCTCGGCCGCGCTCAAACCGTTGTGCGCCACGTCGTCCAGCACGCTGCGGACCACGCCGGCGACCTCGCCGAGCTTGTCCGGGGTGCAGCCCGCGTACACGCACAGGTTGCCCGTGTCGGCGTACGCAGCCGTGGAGGAATACACCTGGTACGCCAGGCCACGGCGCTCACGGACCTCCTGGAACAGCCGCGAGCTCATGCCGCCGCCCAGGGCCGCGTTGAGCACGCCCAGCACGAACCGGCGGTCGTCATGCCGGTCCAGGGCGCGCATGCCCAGCATCAGGTGCGCCTGCTCGGTGTCGTCCGGGTTGAGCACCAGCTCGCGCCGCACCGGGATGCGGGCCCGGCCGGCCCGCGGCGCGACCGGCAGGACCTCGCCCTTGAGGCGGTCCCCCAGCAGCTTGCGGGTCTGCCGCAGCACCTGCGCGTGCTCCACGTTGCCGGCCACCGCCAACACCATGCGGGGCAGTGTGTAGCGCTTCTTGTAGAAGTTGAACAGCGCGTCCCGGCTCATCGCCCCGATGGACTGCTCGGTGCCCAGCACCGGCCGGCCCAGCGGGTGATCGCCCATCAGGGCCTCGCAGAACGCCTCGTGCAGCAGGTCCTCGGGATCGTCGTCACGCATGGCGATCTCTTCGAGCACGACGCTGCGCTCGGTCTCCATGTCCTTCTCGGCACACACCGCGTGGAACACGACGTCGCTGACCAGGTCCAGCGCCAGCGGCAGGTCCTCGTCGAGCACGTGCGCGTAGAAGCAGGTGTGCTCCTTGGAGGTGAACGCGTTCAGCTCGCCGCCGACCGCGTCGATCTCCTCGGAGATGCCGGCCGAGGTGCGCCGGTCGGTGCCCTTGAACAGCAGGTGCTCCAGGT
>NZ_KK037166.1:7590633-7604360 GCF_000568255.1 Kutzneria sp. 744 | reverse complement strand
CGGTGCGCTCCAGGGTCAGCGTGCTGCCCGGACGTTGCCGATAGCCAGGACGGCCGCGGGAAACCCCCGCGGCCGTCCTTGAAGTGCGCTCACTCACTGGGCGGCCGGCTCCGGCTGCTCAGCAGTGGTGTCGGCCTTGGGGGCCTCGGCGGCCGCCGCGTCCTCCTCGGACACGAGGACCAGGCTGATCTTGCCGCGGTTGTCGATGTCGGCGATCTCCACGCGGAGCTTGTCACCGACCTTGACGACGTCCTCGACCTTGTTGATGCGCTTGCCCTGGCCCAGCTTGGAGATGTGCACCAGGCCGTCGCGGCCCGGCAGCAGCGAGACGAACGCGCCGAAGGCGGCGGTCTTGACGACCGTGCCCAGGAAGCGCTCGCCCACCTTGGGCAGCTGCGGGTTGGCGATCGCGTTGATCAGGCCGATGGCCGCCTCGGCCGACGGGCCGTCGGCCGCGCCGACGTAGATCGTGCCGTCGTCCTCGATGGAGATGTCGGCGCCGGTCTGCTCGGTGATCGAGTTGATCATCTTGCCCTTCGGGCCGATGACCTCGCCGATCTTGTCGACCGGGATGTTGATGGCCGTCACGCGCGGGGCGAACGGGGACATCTCGTCCGGGCGGTCGATGGCCTCCTCGATGACCTCGAGAATGGTCAGGCGCGCGTCGCGGGCCTGACCGAGCGCCTGGGCCAGCACCTCGGACGGGATGCCGTCCAGCTTGGTGTCCAGCTGCAGCGCCGTCACGAAGTCCTTGGTGCCGGCGACCTTGAAGTCCATGTCGCCGAACGCGTCCTCGGCGCCGAGGATGTCGGTCAGCGCGACGTAGCGGGTCTCGCCGTCGACCTCGTCGGACACCAGGCCCATGGCGATGCCGGCGACCGGGGCCTTCAGCGGCACACCGGCGTTGAGCAGCGACATGGTCGAGGCGCAGACCGAGCCCATCGAGGTGGAGCCGTTGGAGCCCAGCGCCTCGGAGACCTGGCGGATCGTGTACGGGAACTCGTCGCGCTTGGGCAGCACCGGCACCAGCGCCCGCTCGGCCAGCGCGCCGTGGCCGATCTCGCGCCGCTTGGGCGAGCCGACCCGGCCCGTCTCACCGGTGGAGAAGGGCGGGAAGTTGTAGTGGTGCATGTAGCGCTTGCGCGTCTCCGGGGACAGCGAGTCGATCTGCTGCTCCATGCGCAGCATGTTCAGCGTGGTGACACCCAGGATCTGGGTCTCGCCGCGCTCGAACAGCGCCGAGCCGTGGGCCCGCGGGATGAGCGCGACCTCGGCCGACAGCTGCCGGATGTCGGTCAGGCCGCGGCCGTCGATGCGGATCTTGTCGCGCAGCACGCGCTGGCGGACCAGCTTCTTGGTCAGCGACCGGAAGGCGGCGCCGATCTCCTTCTCGCGACCCTCGAACTGCTCGGCGAGCTTCTCCAGCGCCGCGGCCTTGACCTCGTCCAGCCGGCCCTCGCGCTCCTGCTTGCCGGCGATGGTCAGCGCCTGGGCCAGCTCGCCGCTCACCGCGGCCTCGACGGCCTCGAAGGCGTCCGCCTGGTAGGCCAGGTACTGCGGGAACTCACCGGTCGGCTTGGCGGCCTTCTCGGCCAGCTCCTGCTGGGCCACGCACAGGGCGCGGATGAACGGCTTCGCAGCCTCCAGGCCGGAGGCGACGACCTGCTCGTTCGGCGCGCTCGCGCCGCCCGCGATCAGGTCGATCACGTTCTCGGTGGCCTCGGCCTCGACCATCATGATCGCGACGTCGTCACCGACGATGCGGCCGGCGACCACCATGTCGAAGGTGGCCCGCTCCAGCAGCTCGTAGGTCGGGAAGGCGACCCACTGGCCGTCGATCAGCGCGACGCGGACACCGCCGATCGGGCCGGAGAACGGCAGGCCGGCCAGCTGGGTGGAGGCGGACGCGGCGTTGATCGCGACCACGTCGTACAGGTCGGCCGGGTTCAGGCTCTGCACCGTGATGACGACCTGGATCTCGTTGCGCAGACCGTCCACGAAGGACGGGCGCAGCGGACGGTCGATCAGGCGGCAGGTGAGGATGGCGTCCGTGGAGGGACGGCCCTCGCGGCGGAAGAAGGCGCCGGGGATGCGCCCGACGGCGTACATCCGCTCCTCGACGTCCACCGTCAGCGGGAAGAAGTCGAACTGGTCCTTCGGGTGCTTGGACGCCGTGGTGGCGCTCAGCAGCATGGTCTCGTCGTCCAGGTAGGCGACGACGCTGCCGGCGGCCTGGCGGGCCAGCCGGCCCGTCTCGAAGCGCACCGTGCGCTGGCCGAACGCGCCGTTGTCGATCACGGCGGTGGTCTCGTGGACCTCGAAATCGGTCATGTAGTTGGTTCTCCTCGTCACTGGGAGACGCCCGCGGTCCCTGGCGACGAGGCCGGTCTTCGATCGAAGTCCACGGGGATTGTTCCCGGGGACCACTACCGAGGACCGGCGTACCCGTACTCGCCGTGCGCCGCTGCGCGTGTCCCGTTGTTCTCTTTGTTTTCGGTTACTTGCTTACTTGCGGAGAGGGGGAGCGACCGTCGGCCGCTCCCCCTCGCTGCTCATCGACGCAGGCCGAGCCGCTGGATCAGCGACCGGTAGCGCTGGATGTCGGTCTTGGTCAGGTAGTTCAGCAGCCGGCGACGGCGGCCGACCATCAGCAGCAGACCACGACGCGAGTGGTGGTCGTGCTTGTGGAAACGCAGGTGCTCGGTGAGGTCGCTGATGCGCTTGCTCAGCATCGCGATCTGCGCCTCGGGAGATCCCGTGTCCCCATCCTTCAAGCCGTACTCGGCGAGGATGGTCTTCTTCTGCTCGGTGGACAGTGCCACTGTGGTGCTCTCATCTCTGTCGCGGTTGACCGTGCGGCCCCCGTTGAGCAGGGGGTTGTCGGTACCGGCCGCCACGGACCGCAGCCGGACCCAAACACCGAGGTTAGCAGGTGGCCGTGCTTGTCTTGCGCCGCCTCCGGCGTCGCGGCTCGGCCCCTCGTGACCCCTGCCTCGCCCTTGCCGCATTTTTCGAGGCCCGCATCCGGCTGTGCGGTGGGCCGACTCGGGTGGCGGGCCTCGAAAAATCCAGCAACCGGGCGAAGCAGGGGCGGCGCCGAGCGATCTTCGGACGACCACCAGGTCGACGAGGCCCACCTGTGACCGGGTTAACCCAAAAGTGGGAAAGTGGCGAGCGTCGAACAACGGTACCCGGCTGAGGTCCGCTCGCTCCTGAAGAGCACCAGCTCGCTCGACGTCCACCAAGGTCCTTTGTAACCCAGAAGTGGGACGACGTCGAGCGATTTGCCCCGGGCGACGGTGAGGTGCGGGGTGAAGCCGTGCCGCTCGACGTGGCCGGGCGCGTGATCGCGGACCGCGGCGGCCGCCTCGGCCAGCGCGTCGTCCGACTCCACGCCGATCCACAGCACCTCGCCGAAGACGCCGGCCGAGGCCAGCCGCAGCCGGATCGGCCGCAGGGTCGAAGCCCGCTCGCGCAGCCGGGCACCCGCTGCCCGGGCTGACCCACATCGTAAAACGCTTACCGGTAAATGAAACCCGAGAATAATCGCAGCCTTTGTTGTCGTCAATGCCGCAGCATACTGGACGTTCGCATTACTAACCCTGGCAGAATTGCTTTGGCATCAGCCGGCTTGTGAAGGCGCAATATGGCTTACTGGAAACAATTGATAGAGACGTCCCTGCGGGCAACCCGCCGATGTGCCACTTGTCCCGGTCGTTCCACTGAGGACCGTCGACTGTGGCCAGTGCCGTCGCCAGGTGCTCGACCGCGTCCTGCGACGGGACGAGCGAGGTGAACAACCTCATACCTGGGGGAAGGCCGCCCGGCGCAGGAGCTCGGCCAGCCACGGGTGGTGCTCGCGGACGGTCTCGGCGGCGCGGGTCAGATCCTCGGGGCGGGCGACGCGGCGCAGGGCCTGCACGGCGGCGACGTCGGCGCGGCCGTCGTGCACGGGCAGGGCGTCGCGGTCCACGGTGGGGCGGGAGTCCCGCACGTCGTCGAGGGCCTGCTGCATGGAGGGCCGGTCGCCGGAGGCGACGCCGGGGGTGAGGATCTTGCGCTCCAGCATGATCAGCCGGGCCAGCACGGCCGGGTTGCCGATCTTGGCCCGGCGGCCGCTCATCACCTGGCTGAGCATGGGTGCGCTGATGCCGAGCACGTCGGCGAGATAGGCCTGGGAGATGTCGAAGGCCACCACGAGCCGGCGGACCCGGTCGCCGAGCGGCTCGCCGTACCACTCACGTTGCAGCGCCAGGTTGCGCTGGACGATCTTGTGGTCCTCCAAGGGTCCCCCTTGTCCGGTTTGCATTCGCACGCGGGACCGATCGTAGCTGATCGCCAGGGGTGGAAAAGGCCGTTCAGGCCAGCAGCCGCCGTGCCTGTTCCACGTCCTTGTGCATCTGCACGACCAGGGCGTCGCTGGAGTCGAACTTCAGCTGCCCGCGCAGTCGGGCGACGAAGTCCAGCGCCACCCGCTGGCCGTAGAAATCCTCGTGCACGTCCAGAACGAACGCCTCCACCCGGCGCTCCCGCCCGGAGAAGGTGGGGTTCGTGCCCACCGACACCGCCGCGTTACGCACCTGGCCGCCCTGAAGGAAACGGCACGCGTACACGCCGTCGGCCGGCACTGCCGCGAACTTCGGCGTGGGACAGGTTCGCCGTCGGGAAGCCCAGGTCACGGCCACGCCCGTCGCCGCGGACCACGATGCCCTCCAGCCGGTGCGGCCGACCGAGCGCGTGCTCGGCCGCCACCACGTCGCCGGCGTCGATGCAGGCCCTGATGTACGTCGACGAGTAGACCAGGTGATCCTCGCCGGCCAGGCCCTCCCCCTCGGCCGTGAAACCGAAGCGGCTGCCCAGGGTGCGCAGCAACGCCACATCGCCCTGCGCGCCCCGGCCGAAGGTGAAGTTCTCCCCCACCACCACGGCCGCCACGTGCAGCTGCTCCACCAGCAGCTCGTGCACGAACGCGTCCGCCGGCATGCGGGACATCTCCGGGGTGAAGGGCAGCACGCAGAACACGTCCACGCCCAGCTCCTCCACCAGGTCGGCGCGCCGCTTGAGCGTGGTCAGCTGGGCCGGGTGGCTGCCCGGGCGGACCACCTCGGACGGGTGCGGGTCGAACGTCATCACGACGCTCGGCAGGTCCCGCTTCGCCGCCAGCTCGACCGCCCGGCTGATCAGCTCACGGTGTCCGCGGTGCACCCCGTCGAACACACCGATCGTCAGGACGCAGCGGCCCCAGCCGCTAGGAAGATGCTCAAGCCCACGCCAGCGCTGCACGGTGTGAGATTAGCGCCGCCTTCGGCAGCGCGGCTCGGCTGTGCCTTTGGCGCGCGTTCCGCGCGCGGCGCGGCCGCTCTAAGCCGGTGCCTTCGCTTGCCAGATTTAGCCCGCCGCATCGGCACCCGTAGCGGGGCGCGTCGGGTGGCGGCGGTCGAAATCTGCCAACCGCTCCAGGCACCGGCGCGGCCGAGCACTCTCCGGTGCTGGAGGCTGCTAATCCACTGCCAACAACACCAAGGGCTTTGCCACCCCGTCGGTGTCCACCGCCAGGGCCAGCGCCCGACCGTCCGGTCCGAACACCCCGTACGGGCCCTCGATCCCGGCCGCCGGGAGCTTGCGGCCGTGGGACAGCGCGGCCGCGGACGGCAGGTCGATGTCGTGGCGCGGGAAGGCCGTGTTGACGGCCTCGCCCAGGTCCAGGGACAGCCCGGGCTCCTCCTCGAGCTGCTCCAGGGTGCGGGCCGTGCGCAGGTCGAACGGGCCGACCCGGGTCCGGCGCAGGGCCACCAGGTGGCCGCCGACGCCGAGCCGCCGGCCGAGGTCGCGGGCCAGGGCCCGGACGTAGGTGCCGGAGGAGCACTCGACCATGACGTCCAGCTCGGTGGCGGTCTCGTCGCGGCGCAGCAGGAGCAGGTCGAAGCGGCTGACCGTGACGGGCCGGGCGGCGAGCTCGACCTCCTCGCCGGCGCGGACCCGGGCGTAGGCCCGCTTGCCGTCGACCTTGACGGCGCTGACGGAGCTGGGCACCTGCTGGATGTCGCCGGACAGCTCGGAACAATCCCGGTGCCGAGGCGTAGCATGGCGGCATCTATATCACTCTTTCCGACACGTAAAGTCGGGCGCGCTGTGTGCTAGCAACGGAGGAACCTTTAGCGTAAGGACTTCGACGCTACCGCGAGCTCCCGACGATAAAATCGTTAAGACAGGGGATGGATAAATCATCATCGCACCCTCGTACCGCAATCAACATGAGACGCTTCACGTGCTGGACTCCTGCTTGGGGAGTGGGCGTCGTCGGTGGTGGTGGCGGCGCCGAGCCGGATGGTGGCCAGGTAGGCCTTGGTGTCCATGGCCAGGTGCCCCAGCAGCTTGGTGGCTCGTTCGACGCCGAGCACCAGCACGCCGGTCGCCATCGGGTCCAGCGTGCCGGCGTGCCCGACCTTGCGGGTGCCGAGGATGCGGCGCGCGCGGGCGACCACGTCGTGCGAGGTCAGGCCGGCAGGCTTGTCCACGACCACCAGGCCGGCGTTGGCCGTGGTGCCGGGCGTGCGCTGTCGGTTCTGGGGACGTCGGGAGCGAAGCGGTTGTGACACAGCCAAAGATTCTGTCACGCCGCGATGATCTTCACGCTGCCGCGGGTTCGATGACGTCGTCCCACCGACGGCGACGGAGCTGCACCGGAACCTCCTCGCCACGCGCGGCGGCGTGCAGCACGACTGCCCGGGCCCGACGCCACCAGATGGCCATCCGCCAGGTGCCCAGCGACTGCACGACCAGGATGGCCACGAAGGCGATGCGGAAGGCGTTCTGCGAGCCCAGGCCCTCGGTCAGGCTGAGCAGCACGCCGACCGCGAGGGCGGCGATGGTCGTGGCCACGAAGCCGCCGACGTTGACCACGCCGGTCGCGGTGCCCACGATGCGGTTCGGGTTGTAGTCCTTGGCCAGGGCGAAGCCCACGGACGACGCCGGGCCGCCGACGGCGAACAGCGCGAAGGCGATCACCAGCAGCCACAACGGGATCCGGCCCGGCAGGGCCAGCAGCAGCGTCCACAGCACGCCGGAGGTCGCCAGGTAGGCGGCGGCCAGCGGCACGCGCAGCTCGGGGTTGCGGCTGATCAGCGTGCCGACGACCGGGCTGAGGATCAGGCCGCCGATGACCAGCAGGCTCAGCACGGAGCCGGCGGTCTCGACGCTGAGCCCCTGCGCCTGCACCAGATACGGCACGCCCCAGAGCAGGCCGAGGGTGGTCGGCGCGACCATCGTGCTGAAGTGCACCCAGAAACCGAGACGGGTGCCGGGGGTGCGCCACGCGCGGGCGATGCTGCGCACGACCTCGCGCGGGGTGACGCGCTCGACGACCGGCGCGGGCACGCCGTGGGGCAGATCACGCAGCCGGGTCGCGGCGACGGTGGCGTAGACGGCGGTGGCGGCGCCGGCGACGAGGAAGGTCATCGTCCAGCCGGCGTTGTGCAGCAGGAGCGTGAGCGGCACGGTGGCGACGAGGTTGCCGGCCGAGCCGATCATGGCCGACAGCGACATGACCACGGCGTACTTGCGGGCCGGGAAGTGCCCGCCGATCAGGCGCAGGACGCTGACCCACGTCATGGCGTCGCCCAGGCCGAGCACGCCGCGGGCCAGCAGGCCCAGCGGGTAGCTGTCGGCGACGGCGAACAGAATCTGGCCGAGGCCCATGAAGATCGCGGCCGCGGTGAGCAGCTTGCGCGGGCCGAAGCGGTCGACCAGCAGGCCCGTCGGCACCTGCATGGCGGCATAGACGAAAACCTGGAGCACGGTGAACGTGCTGAGCGCGGCGGGGCCGACACCGAACCGGTCGGCGGCGGCCAGCCCGGCCACGCCGAGCGACGATCGGTGGAACACGGCGAAGAGGTAAACGACGACGGCGGTGATCCAGACCACCCAGGCTTGACGGGTGGCGCGCGAGGCCGGCACGGCTGTCCTTCCAAGGGGGGTGGAAAACGTGGGATGTCCATACCTATGATCGCCGCTGGTCAGCGTCGTGTTAACCGCTTCAGACGTGGACTCGGTCACACGCCGGTGACGGCCCAGCGGCCCGACTTAGTGCGCAGCACCACGGCGATCAGCCGGAACACCATGAAAGTGGACAGTCCGGTCCAGATCCCGAGCAGTCCCCAGTCGAACACCAGCGACAACCACACCAACGGCACGAACCCGAGCAGCGCGCTGGCCACTGTGGCCGTACGCAGGAACTTCGCGTCTCCCGCACCGAGCAGCACCCCGTCCAGGGCGAACACCACGCCGGCGATCGGTTGCAACAGCACGAAAAGCCACCAGGCGTGCGGGATTTCCGCCAGCACACCGGGCGCCGAGGTGAACACCCGCGGAAGAACGCTGTACAGCGCGGCGAACACCACCCCCAGCGCGATGCCGAACACCAGGCCGTAGCGGGTCACCTGCCAGGCCAAGGACTTCGCCTCGCCGTCACGGCCCGCGCCCAGCGCCGCGCCGACCAGCGACTGCGCCGCGATGGCCAGGGAATCCAGTACCAGCGCGAGGAAACTCCACAGCTGTAACACGATCTGGTGCGCGCCGACCGCGTCCGTCGAGGTCCGCGAGGCCACCGACAGCGCCGAGATGAACGACAGCTGGAAGGCCAGCGTCCGGATCACCAGGTCGCGGCCGAGCCCCAGCTGGGCCCTGATCAGCCTCGGCACCGGCTTCAGCGGCACCTTCTCCTTGACCAGCGCGGAGACGAACAGCGTGGCCGCCACCGTTTGCGCAAACACATTGGCCACGGCCGAACCCTCCAGGCCCCAGCCCAGCCCGTAGACCAGGATCGGGTTGAGGATCACGGACAACCCGTTGCCCAGCAGCACGTACACCAGCGGACGTTTGGTGTCCTGGACGCCGCGCATCCAGCCGTTGCCGGCCATCGTGATCAGCACCATCGGCGCGCCGAACAGCGCGATACGCAGCCAGCTCACGCCGGCGTCCGCGATGGGTCCCTTGCCCGCCAACAGTTCCGCCACCGGCGTGGCCAGCAGCTGGCCCAGAATCAGCACAGCGAGGCCGACTCCGACGGCCAGCCACGTCGCCTGCACGCCTTCCTCCACGGCGTCCCCGCGCCGCCCCGCGCCGTGCAGGCGGGCCGTGCGCGACGTCGTGCCGTACGAGAGGAACGTCAGCGCGCTCGACACCTGGGAGAACAGCAGGCCACCCAGCGCCAGCCCGGCCAGCGGCAGCGCGCCGAGGTGGCCCACCACAGCCGTGTCGACGAGCACGTACAGCGGCTCGGCCGCGAGCACACCCAGGGCCGGAACCGCCAGGGCGAACACCTGCCGAGCCGAACCCGCGCGCACCGTCACCCGCCTAATGTGCACCGAGCGTCGCTCGGCCCGCGAGTTATGTGATGGCACTTACGGATGCGGTGTCCCAGTATGTGGCCATGCGGATGCACGTCGACGAGATCGACACCTCCCCCGACCTGGTCCGGCGGCTGCTGGCCGCCCAGTTCCCCCAGTGGGCCGAACTGCCGGTCGAACGGGTCGAATCCGCCGGCACCGACAACGCCATGTACCGCGTCGGCGACTCGTTGGCCGTCCGCCTCCCCCGCCTGCCTCGGGCCGAGGACAACGTGCACCGCGAACAGCGCTGGCTGCCTTTCCTCGCCCCCCAGCTCCCTTTCGCCGTCCCCGAGCCCGTCGGCCGGGGCGAACCGGGTGAGGGCTTTCCCCTGCCGTGGTCGGTCTGCCGTTGGATCCCCGGCGCCAATCCCGTTGTCGGGTCCGCCGAGCTGGCCCTCGACCTCGCCACGTTCATCCAGGCCCTACGCAAGATCGATCCCACCGGCGGTCCAAAACAGGAGCGTGGCGTTCCGCTCGGCACTCCCAAGCGGGATTCCTGGACCCGTGACGCCATTTCCCAGCTGCACAACGACATCGATACCGCGCGGGCCTTGGCGATCTGGGATCGGGCCATCGCGCTGCCCGATCCGCCCGACGGCCCCTTCTGGTCCCATGGCGATCTCTCCCCCGGCAACATCCTCGTTCGCGACGGCCGTCTCACCGCCGTCATCGACTTCGGCGGCGTGGGAGTCGGCGATCCCACCGTCGACCTCGTCGTGGCGTGGAACCTGCTGACCGGCGACGCGCGTGAGGTCTTCCGTGCCGCCCTGGACGTCGACGACGAGACCTGGGAACGGGGCCGGGCCTGGGCCATGTCCATCGCCCTGATCCAATTGCCCTACTACCGCACGACAAATCCCGGGCTGGCCGCCCTGTCCCGTCACGTGCTGAGGGAGGTGCTGGTGTGAATTCCCAGGCGTGGCAACCTGTTCCGGACGACGAGTCACTGTGGCAGCGGTTCGAGCGCGACTTCCGGTTCCGGCTCGAACACCACCGTGGCGACGGCCCGGCGATTCATGAACCGGCCGGCGCCGTCACCTTCGACCTGTCGCCGGTCTTCGACGCCGACGGCCAGGAGGCCTTCGACGCGGGCGAACGCCGGCTCGACGACGAGGTGCTCGGCGCGTTCCGCCGCGTCTTCACCGAGGACCTGATCGTGCTGGACTGGCAGCACACCACCTATCGGCTGCCGCCACAGAGCCCGACCACGCCGGTATTGCCGTTCCCCAACGGCGATTACCACGCCTTCCTCACCGAGGACATGAGCCAGGGAACCTTCGGCCATCCCTGGGAACACACCCTCTGCGTGTTCGGCCCGGACCTCGTCGCCGACCTCGTCCCACGGCTCTCGTCCTGGCTCCCAGTGAAACGCCGTGCCACGCAACGGCTTCTGCTGCACCGGGTCACCATGGACGACCTGGACGACTTCCTTGCCCTGCACGCCTTGGAAAGCCGCCGGCCGCCGGAGCTGATCACCAAGCTGCTCCAGGACTTCTGCGCGGTCTGGGAGGGCGGCGAGCACGGCTACTGGCGGATCGAGTTCGAGGGCCGGACCGCCGGCTACGGCGGCGTGAAACCGAGGACGTGGCACGGAAAGCCGGTGTGGAACCTGTACTACCGGATGTGGCCGGACCTGCGCGGCAAGGGAATCGCGACGGAGATGGCGGCCAAGGCCATCGCCGTGGCGAGGGAACTACACCCGAGCTGGCCGGTGCTGGTGGAGACCCGGCCGGACAACGTGCCGTCGATCCGCCTGGCCGTCGGCGCCGGGATGACCAGGCATCCCGACGCCGACGGCTGGGCGGTGTTCGTGCTACCGGCCCTCTAGCGACTTCACGTTGTTGCCGAAGGTCCAGTTCTTCGAGCCGTCCCAGTTGACCGACCACGTCATCAGGCCCTTGATGCCGCTGACGCTGCGGTAGGCCTGCGACACCAGGCTGGTCGACATGTAGCCGCCGCCGGCCCCGGACTGGGCCGGCAGGCCGGGAACCTGCTTGTCGTAGGGAACCTTGATGGTGGTGCCCTGCACGACGAGGCCGTTGTTGAGGCACTGGGTCTGCACGGTGAAGCCCTGCACCGTGCCGGCCGAGTAGGAGTCGCCCTTGCAGCCGTACATGGAACCGTTGTAGTACTGCATGTTCAGCCACCACAGGCGGCCGTTGTCGGCGTACTTCTTGATGATCGGCAGGTACGCGCCCCAGATGGAGCCGTAGGTGATGGAGCCGCCGGTGACGTAGGCGGTCTCCGGGGCCATGGTGAGACCGAAGTTGGACGGCATCTTGGCCAGCACGCCGTCGATGATGCGGATCAGGTTGGACTGGGACGCCGACAGCGTCTTGATGTTGCCGGTGTCGGTGAGGCCGGTCTCGATGTCGATGTCGATGCCGTCGAAGTTGTAGGTCTTCAGGATCGGCACGATCGTGTTGACGAACCGGTCGGCGACCGTGCTGGAGCTCAGGTCGATGCCGGCGGCCGCGCCGCCGATGGACAGCAGCAGGGTGGCGCCGGCGGCCTTGGCCGCGCACATCTCGGCCGGCGTCGACACCTTGACGCCGGCGTCCATGCCGTCCTGCCACAGCGCCGTGCCGTCGGAGCGGATCACCGGGAAGGCCGCGTTGATCACGTTGTAGCCGTGCTGCGCGATCCGGCTGTCGGTGATCGGTATCCAGCCCAGCCCCGGGTGCACGCCGTTGGCCGCCCCGTCCCAGTTCTCCCAGTAGCCCTGCAGGACCTTGCCCGCGGGCCTCGATTTGACGGCGCAGGTGTCCGCTTGCGGCGACGCAGGGGTCGCCGTGGCGGAGGCCAGACCGAGCGCCGGAACGGCTAGCGCGGCGGCAAGCACTGCCGTCAGGGTCCGCGATATCCGACCGAACATGGCCAGCTCCCATCGTCGAAGGGTGGCGGCGGCCGGACACCCGACGATACCCGCGCCCCCCGAGGTGGTCTAGACCAGATTCGGACCGTCGAGCACACTTCCGTCGAACCAGACGTCCTCGTGGTCCGGCGCCAACAGGAACCGCCACCCCGGCGGCAGGCCGAGATACGGCGCGACCTCGGGCCGAGCCTCGACCAGATGCTCGACGTGCAGCGGGACGAAGAAGTCCGGATCGTGCGACAGGGTTCGGCCCGACCAGACGTACCAGCCGCACGTTCCGTCCTCGCGAAGGCGCACGCCGTTGAGCGGCCATTCGCCGGACAGCGCCTGCCGTGAAACGCCGAGCTTGTCAGCGGGCGCCACCGGCGACGGCAACACACCGGCACGGCGGCACACGTGGTCCGACGGTTCGAAACCCACCGCCGCCTGCTCCTTTCCAGCCATGATCACTGACGCCGGGAATGCCACATGCGCTTCCTATGTGGCGTCCGGTGCCACATAGGAAGCGCATGTGGCGAAAGAGGCGGGAAGTGTCAGGTGGCGGTGGGGGCTTCGGCGAGGGCTTCGCGGATGCCGGCGATGACCTCGTCGGGGGTGCCGGTGGCGGTGAAGCCGGCGGCCAGGCGGTGGCCGCCACCACCGAAGCGGACGGCGACGGAGCGGACGTCGAGGCGGCCGACGGCCCGCATGGAGACGGTCCACGCGCCGGCCGGGGTTTCTTTCAGGACTGCGGCAACTTCGGCCTCCGACGTGGAGCGCACTACGTCGATGACGCTCTCGATCTCCTCGGCGCGAAGGCCGGCGGCGTCGGTGCGCCGGACGACGGCGTGGACAAAACCGAGGCCCTGCGCGGCATCGGGCTCCAGCTGGGCGGCGGCCAGCACCGAGGAGAGCATGCCCAGCCAGGCGAAGGGGTGGCTGTCCATGAGCGAGCGGATGAGCCCGGGACCGTCGACGCCGGCCTCCAGCAGCCGGGCGGTCAAGCGGTGGGTCTCGGGCTTGGCGAAGCGGAAGGACACGGTGTCGGTGGCGACGCCGGCGTACAGGCAGCGGGCGATGGGCTCGTCGAGCTCGACGCCGAGCTCGTCCAGCAGCCGGGCGACGATCACGGCGGTGGCCTCGGCCCGGTCGTCGACCAGGTTATGGCGGCCGAAGCGGGTGTTGGAGACGTGGTGGTCGACGACGAGCGAGGCGCCGGCGGCGGCCACGCGGTCGCCGAGCGGACCGAGCCGGTCGATGCTGCCGGTGTCCAGGGCGACCAGGAGGTCGCAGCGGAGCGGAACCTCGGCGGCCGGCACGAACAGGTCGCCGGAGTCCAGCATCCGCAACGACTCCGGCACCGCCGACGGTGAGCCGAAGGACACCCGCACGGTTGCGCCACGCCGCCGCAGCGCGAGGCCGAGGGCCATGGCGCTGCCCAGAGCGTCGGCGTCGGGATTGACGTGGGCCAGCAGCGTGACGTC
>NZ_KK037166.1:7587665-7590533 GCF_000568255.1 Kutzneria sp. 744 | reverse complement strand
GCGGCGGCCGCGACATCGACCTGATCGGATGAGCTCACACGAGGCAAGCTACGTCACTCCGCGTCGGACTCCTCCTCGCGGGGAGCCTTGTACGGGTCGGCCTCGCCGGCCGGCTGCGCGCCGGAGGCCAGCTGCGCCACCTCGGCGTCCGACTCACGGGCGATGGCCAACAGCTCCTCGATCCGCTTGGAGTCGGTCGGCACGGTGTCGGCGACGAAGGCCAGCGTCGGCGTGAACCGGACGCCGGTCTGCTGCCCCACCATGGTGCGCAGCACCCCGGTCGCGCTGGTCAGCGCGGCCGTGACGCCGGCGTGGTCGGGAGCGGACTCCAGACTGTCGCCGAGCACGGTGTAGTACACGGTCGCGTCGTGCAGGTCGGGGGTGACCCTGGCGTCGGTGATGGTGACCCGGGCCAGCCGGGGGTCCTTCACCTCGTGTTCCAGCGCGGACGCCACGATCTGGGCGATCCGCTTGGCGAGCCTGCGGGCGCGGGCCTGGTCGGCCACGGCGCTCCTCCTCATGAGTAGTGACAGTTGGAACTAGTCGTCCTCGGGGCCGAGGAACCGCTGCCGAGCGGACAGGACCTGCAGCTCGGGCCGGGACGACACCAGCCGCTCGCACGCGTCGAGCACATCCTTGACGTGTCCCGCGTCGGCGGCGACCACCGACACCCCGAACAGGGCGCGGCGGTGCAGGTCCGATGACCGGCCTCGGCGACCGAGACCTCGTACTTGCGCCGGATCTCGGCCAGCACGGGCCGGACCACGGAACGCTTCTCCTTGAGCGAGCGGACGTCGCCCAGCAGCACGTCCAACTCGAGGGCACCGACGAACATGCGCATCACCATGGTTGGACGCCGACGGGGGCCGGCCGGAAGCCGGCCCCCGCCGCACGCCGCTTGATCAGTTGCGGGGCTTCTCCCGCATCTCGTACGTCTCGACGGTGTCGCCGACCCGCAGGTCGCCGTAGCTGCCGAGGGTCAGACCGCACTCGAAGCCCTCGCGGACCTCGGTCACGTCGTCCTTGAAGCGACGCAGCGAGGTGAGCGTGAGGCTCTCCTGCACCACGACGTTGTCGCGGATGAGACGCGCCTTGGTGTTGCGCTTGAGCTCGCCGGACATCACCAGGCAGCCGGCGATGGTGCCGACCTTGGAGGACTTGAAGACGTCGCGCACCTCGGCCCGGCCGAGCTGCACCTCCTCGTACTCCGGCTTGAGCAAGCCCTTGAGGGCCTGCTCGATCTCGTCGATCGCCTGGTAGATCACCGTGTAGTACCGGACCTCGACGCCCTCGCGGTTGGCGAGCTCGGTGGCCCGGCCCTCCGCACGGACGTTGAAGCCGAGCACGATGGTGTTGTCCGTCGCGGTGGCGAGGTTGATGTCGCTCTCCGTGACACCACCGACGCCGCGGTGCACCACGTGCAGCTCGACGTCGTCGCCGACCTCGATGTTCATCAACGCGGCTTCCAGCGCCTCGACGGTGCCGGAGTTGTCGCCCTTGATGACCAGGTTGAGCTGGCTGGTCTCCTTCAGCGCGGCGTCCAGGTCCTCCAGGCTGACGCGCTTGCGGCGGGACGCGTTGAGGGCGTTGCGGGTGCGGGCCTGGCGGCGCTCGGCGATCTGCCGTGCCACCCGGTCCTCGTCCACGACCAGGAAGGTGTCGCCGGCCCCGCGGAACGAGGTCAGACCGATCACCTGCACCGGACGGGACGGCGTCGCCTCGATGACGTCCTCGTTGTGCTCGTCGACCATGCGCCGGACGCGGCCGTAGGCCCCGCCGGCGACGATCGAGTCGCCCACCCGCAGCGTGCCGCGCTGCACCAGGACCGTGGCCACCGGGCCGCGACCGCGGTCCAGGTGTGCCTCGATCGCGACGCCCTGGGCCTCCATGTTGGGGTTGGCCCGCAGGTCGAGCGCGGCGTCCGCGGTCAGCAGGATCGCCTCGAGCAGCTGGTCGATGTGCAGACCCTGCTTGGCCGAGATGTCGACGAACATGGTGTCGCCGCCGTACTCCTCGGCCACCAGGTTGTACTCGGTCAGCTGCTGGCGGATCTTCTGCGGGTTCGCGCCTTCCTTGTCGATCTTGTTCACCGCGACCACGATCGGCGCGCCGGCCGCCTGGGCGTGGTTGATGGCCTCCACCGTCTGCGGCATGACGCCGTCGTCAGCGGCGACGACGATGACCGCGATGTCGGTGGAGTTGGCGCCACGGGCTCGCATGGCGGTGAACGCCTCGTGACCCGGGGTGTCGATGAAGGTGATGAGGCGCTCGTTGCCTTCCAGGTGCGTCATGACCTGGTAGGCGCCGATGTGCTGGGTGATGCCGCCGGCCTCGCCCTCGTGCACGTTCGCCTTGCGAATCGTGTCGAGCAGGCGGGTCTTGCCGTGGTCGACGTGACCCATGACGGTCACCACCGGCGGACGGACGACGAGGTCGTCCTCGTCGCCGGCGTCACCGCCGTAGGTGATGTCGAAGGTCTCCAGCAGCTCGCGGTCCTCCTCCTCGGGAGAGACCACGTTGACCACGTAGTTCATCTCCCCGCCCAGCAGCTCCAGGATCTCGTCGGAGACTGACTGGGTGGCGGTGACCATCTCACCGAGGTGGAACAACACCTGCACCAACGCCGCCGGGTTCGCGTTGATCTTCTCCGCGAAGTCGGTCAGCGACGCGCCGCGCGGCAGCCGGATGGCCTCGCCGTTGCCCTTGGGCAGACGGACACCGCCGACGCTGGGCGCCTGCATGTTGTCGAACTCTTGACGCTTCTGGCGCTTGGACTTGCGACCACGACGCGCGGGACCGCCGGGACGGCCGAACGCGCCCGCGGCGCCGCCGCGACCGCCGGGGACCACCCGGACGACCGCCGCCACC
>NZ_KK037166.1:7583870-7587110 GCF_000568255.1 Kutzneria sp. 744 | reverse complement strand
CGTCCCGCAGCCGGCGGGCCACGGGGGCCTCCACCGTCGAGGACGCGGACTTCACGTACTCGCCCTGTTCGGCGAGCTTGTTGAGCACTTCCTTGCTCGTGACGCCGAGCTCCTTCGCGAGCTCGTGCACTCGGGCCTTGCCTGCCACTGCTCTCCTCGTCTAGGGAGGCCGGGCGGCAAAGTCCCGCTCGACCTCGTCCTATCGTCGCGCGATCATGTCTTCAGCTTCACGGCTGACTCATGACGGGTCGACCTGCCTTCTCTACTCATCCACCGCGGGGTCGTCCCGCGACGCACATCCCCCAGCCGCGACCGACTCGATGTGAGCGGTCAGAACCGCGAGATCGAGCGCCACCGTGACCCGGAGGGCCCTGGGGAACGCCCGACGTCGCTCGGCGGCGCGCAGGCACGCCGGATCGGGGTGCAACCACGCGCCCCGGCCAGGCAGCCTGCGCCTCGGATCGGGGACCACCGTCTCGTCCCTGACCACCGCGCGCAGCAGCTCGGAGTCCGACGCCCTCGCGCGGCATCCCACGCACGTCCGGATGGGACCGGTGGACGGGGGTGCCGGTTCTGAACGACGAACCACAGAAGATTCTATCCCCTCGGACTCACTCTGCCGAACCGGATACCTGACCGGTCGGCGCGACCACCTCGGCGTCGGACTTGATGTCGATGCGCCAGCCGGTCAGCCGGGCCGCCAGCCGGGCGTTCTGGCCCTCCTTGCCGATGGCCAGGGAGAGCTGGAAGTCCGGCACCACGACCCGGGCCGTCTTGGCCCGCTCGTCGAGCACCCGCACCGAGACAACCTTGGCCGGGGACAAGGCATTCCCGACGAACGTGGCCGAGTCCTCCGAGAAGTCGATGATGTCGATCTTCTCGCCGGCCAGCTCGCTCATCACGTTGCGAACGCGCGCGCCCATGGGGCCGATGCAGGCGCCCTTGGCGTTCACGCCGGGCACCGTGGACCGCACCGCGATCTTCGAACGGTGACCCGCCTCACGTGCCACCGCCGGGATCTCGACCGTGCCGTCGGCGATCTCGGGCACTTCGAGCGCGAAAAGCCGGCGCACGAGGTTGGGGTGCGTGCGCGAAAGGGTGATCTGCGGGCCGCGGGCGCCGCGGGACACGCCGACCACGTAGCACTTGACGCGCTCGCCGTGCTCGTAGCGCTCGCCCGGGACCTGCTCGGCCGGGGGCAGCACGCCCTCGGTGTCGCCGATCTGGACGACGACCATGCCGCGCGAGTTGGCGCGGGCGTCCCGCTGCACGACGCCGGCGATGATCTCGCCCTCCTTGGCCGCGAACTCGCCGAAGGTGCGCTCGTGCTCCGCGTCGCGCAGACGCTGGAGGATGACCTGGCGGGCGGTGGTGGCCGCGATACGCCCGAAGCCCTCCGGGGTGTCGTCCCACTCCTGTTCGACCGCGCCGTCCGGGCCGATGTCCTGCGCCAGCACCCGGACCAGGCCGGACTTGCGGTCGATGTCCACCCGAGCGTGCGGCCGGTGGCCCTCGGTGTGCTTGTAGGCGGTCAGCAGTGCGGTCTCGATGGCCTCGATGACGGTCTCGAACGGGATGTCCTTGTCCCGCTCGATGGTCCGGAGTGCGGCGATGTCGACGTTCATTCGGACTCCTCCTGACAGCCGCGCTCCAGCAGCGCCAAATCCTCGACCGGCGGCTGCCGGAACTCCACTTCCACCACGGCCCGTTCGACGGTTCCGTGGGCGAGCACCCGCAGCTGGCCGTCGACCAGCAGCTGGACCGTCTCGTCGGTGACCCGGCCGACCCGGCCGAGGAACTCGGCCCCGTCGGTCTGCCGCACCTTGACCAGCCGGAACTTCGCCCGCCGCCAGTGGCGCGGCGCGGTCAGCGGCCGGTCGATGCCGGGCGAGGTCACCTCTAGGGTGTACGGGCCCGCGAGCACGTGGTCGTGCTCGTCGAGCGCGGCCGCGACGGCGCGGCTGGCCTCGGCGATCTCGTCGAGTCCGACGCCCTGCTCGCCGTCGACCACCACCTTGACCAGTCGGCGACGCCCAGCCTGCTGCACGTCGAGCAGCTCGAGATCGAAGCCGATCGCCGAGACTGCATCCCGGACGACCGGTTCGAGCTGCGCGGTTATCTCCCCGCGCGGCGCGCTGGACACGTTCTCACTCCCCTGGTCGTTGTTGCTCGGTCGCCACGCGGACGTGACGACATCGACCGGCGATGCCGTTCGCCGGTCGTGGTCGCCAAGCGTATCTCGTCGCTGAGCCGTCCAGACGCACGCGGACCGGAGTGGGTCGGGTGATTGCTGGCAAGATGACTCACCGTGACCCCTCAGCTCGGCCGCCGGGCCCTTCTGCGCCTCGGCGCGCTCACGGTCCTGGCCGCGCCCGCCGTCGCCGCGTGCACCCCGACGCCGACCACGCCGCCACCGCCGGACCCGCTGGCCGCACTGGCCGACGCCGCCGCGCAGGACGCCGCCACCGCCCGCGGGCTGGCCGGCAAGTTCCCCGCGCTGGCCGCCAAGTTCCAGCTCATCGCCACCAACCGGGACGCCCAGGCCGTCGCTCTGCGCAAGGAGATCGACCGGGCCACGCCGCCGCCGACCACCTCGTCCACGGCCCCGTCGAGCCCTCCTCAGGGCACCAGCTATCCCGACCAGGCCGCCGGCGTCGCCGGTATGGCCGCCTCGCTCGGGGCCGCCCAGGACGCCGCCAGCCAGGTCGCGCTGACCGCCCCGACCTACCGCGCCGGGCTCGTCGGCTCCGTCGTCGCCGGCTGCGCCTGCCTGAAGGAGCTGCTCTCGTGACGTCCCCTTCGCCCGACCAGGCGACCGACTCCCTCCAGCAGGCCCTGGCCGCCGAGCACGCCGCGATCTGGGCCTACGGCCTGGCCGGCGCCTTCCTGCCGCCCGCCTCCGACCCCGCGCTGGCCAAGGGCTCCGAGGCCCACACCGCCCGCCGCGACGCCACCATCACCCTGGTCAAGAAGGCCGGCGCCACCCCGAAGTCGGCCGAGCCCGGCTACTCGACGCCCCAGCCGCTGACCAACCAGTCCTCGGCCTTCGTGCTGCTGGTGTCGGCCGAGGCGGACGCCGCAGCAGCCTGGCGTTCGGTGCTGGAGCACACCACCGACCCGGCGCTGCGCAAGACCGCCCTGGACGCCCTCACCGACGCCGCCGTCCGCGCCATGACCTGGCGCCAGACCGCCGGCCAGACCCCCTCCACCCCACCGCTCCCCGGCCAGCCCTGATGCAGG
>NZ_KK037166.1:7561096-7583770 GCF_000568255.1 Kutzneria sp. 744 | reverse complement strand
TTCCCTGCGTTCAACGAGGGTAAGGCGTCCTTCCCTGCATCACTTGCCGGATCACTTGCCGGCGAGGCGGAGGGCGTCGGTGCTGATCTCCTTGAGCTTGGGCTTGTCCTGGTGGCCGTTGACGACGGCGGTCAGCGCGATGGTGGTGACGTCGCCGTTGGTGGCGGCGGCGTAGCCACCGTCCTGGAGCTGGGCGGTGGTGGGCATGCCGGGCACCGCGACGCCGCCGTCCTTGAGCAGGTCGTAGACGTTGCCGGTGTTGTCGCTGCTGGTGATCCGCCGGAGCTGCTCGGCGCCGGCGCCGTCGGGCATCTTCACGTCGACGATGGACACCACGGCGGCGGTGCCGTCGGGCAGGACGGTCGAGTACAGGGACCGGATCAGCTGCTGGCAGGGGTGTTCCTGGAGGAACTTCTGGGTCTGGCTGAAGGCGTGCTGGGCGCAGTTGGTGTCGGTGGCGGGACCGGCGACCCGGGTGAAGGTGTACTTGCCGGCGCTGTTGACCTGGCCGGAGGCGGCCTCGGCCACGCCGGCGACGTGGGAGGGCTGAACGCCCCAGAACACGAGCCCGGACAGCACCGCGACGGCGACCAGCCCCAGGCCCTGGAGCAGCAGCTTGTTGCGCCGGTCGGGCGGGGTGGGGCCGCCGCCGGCGGGCTCCGCGTCGTAGAACTCCGGAGGCAGCTGGAACGGCGAGGTGTCAGCCGGCCCGGCCGTCACGGGGGCGGTCCGCCAGGTCGCCTGATCTTGGGGGTACGACTCCGACACATCCAGCACCGTAACGGGTGACCGATTCCCACACGATTCGGAGGCCGGGATTACCGCGCGTCACCGAATCAGCGCCTGGCCGACGAGGTCGACGTCGTCGGGGGTGTTACTCAGCGCGAAGGACAGCCGGACGCGGCCGGCTCGCAGCGAGTGGCGGACGCCGGCGGCGGCGAGGCGTTCGGGGTCGGCGTCGACGGAGACGATGGCGGAGTCGCCGGGCGGCAGGCCGAGGCGGGCGAGGAAGTCGTTGGCCAGTCCGACGTTGTGCCGGCGGACGGCCTCCATGTCCAGCGCCGCCAGCCACGGCAGGGCCACGGCCGCGCCGACCTGGGCGAACCAGGTGGGCGAGAGGTCCAGGCGGCGGGCGTCGCCGGCCAGCCGCAGCGGCAGGCCGTAGACGGTCTGCCACGGGTCCTCGCCGGCGTACCAGTTGGCGTTGATGGGCCGGGAGCGGTCGAGCACGTCCGGGTGAACTGCCATCCAGGCCGCGCCGCGGGGCGCCATCAGCCACTTGTAGCTCGCGCCGATCACGTAGTCGGCCCAGCCCAGGTCGCTCAGCGGCAGCCAGCCCAGCGCCTGCGTCACGTCGAGCACGACGGTGACGCCCTCGCTGTTGCGACGCACGGCCGCCAGGTCGAGCAACGCGCCGTCGCTGGACTGCACCACGGAGGCGGTGAGCACGTCGTGGTCCCGCATGGCGTCCGGGATCTCGGCCAGCGGCACCTCGGTGATCTTGATCCCACGGTGCGCCTGCGCCGCGAACGGGAACGTGGTGCTGGTGTATTTGCCGGCCGGCCCAGCAACGCGATCCGTCGGGCACGGACGCGGCGGCGATGGCACCAGCTGCGCCGCGCTGGCCCCGATGGCCACGTGGGCGGCATCCGTGCCGACCAGCGCCGCGAAGGCCGCCCTCGCGGCCGCCACATCGACGTCGAATCCGGGCGGCACGTCCACGCCGCCCCGCCAGCGCTCCACCGCCGCGGAGACGGCGTCGGCGACGGCGGTGGGCGGGACCCCGATGCTCGCGGTGTTGAGATAGCCGGCAGGGGTGTCGAAGGTCTGGCCGAAGGCTTCGCGCACACCGCCAACCTACGACGCCCGGCACGCAGAGGATGCGAGGTCGCGCCGCGCGGCACGCGCGGCGAAAGTACCGTTCACTGCTGTGCGGAGTGTGGAAATTCAGATCAGGACCGGATCGGCCGAGGTCGTGTACGACCTGACCGGCGACTGCGAGCGATTTTTGGCTGAGGAAGGAGCGGTCGACGGGTTGCTGCACGTCTGGGTGCCGCACGCGACGGCCGGGCTGGCGGTGCTGGAGACGGGCGCGGGCAGTGACGACGACCTGTTGACCGCCTTGGAGAAGCTGCTGCCCCGTGACGAGGCGTGGCGGCACCGTCACGGCACGCCGGGTCACGGCCGGGACCACGTTCTACCTGCGCTTCTGCCGCCGTACGCGACGATCCCGGTGCTGGCCGGGCGGCTGGCGCTGGGCACCTGGCAGTCTATCTGCCTGGTCGACACAAATGTGGACAACCCGGTCCGATCCGTCCGGTTCTCCATGATCAGGGGTTGACGCCGAACGTCTTCTCCCCCATACGAGGGTGATACGAATCACGCGGCATCGGAATTGTCCGGTGAATTCGCATTGCTGGTTAACCCGGCCTTTCCGTCTCTTGCCCGAAACGGCCCAGGACTGGCACCCTTGACGCCGATGTCCATTCTCGTACCCCACCCTTGCGAGGTGCCGTGACCGGCCGGCGCGAACGCACCCGGGGGACAGCGGAGGACCCCGGCCGAACGCCGCTGGTCGGACGCGTCGAAGCGCTGCGCCTGGTGGACAAGACGCTGGACCGGGCCGGCAAGGGCGCCTTCCAGCTGTTGGAGCTGGTGGGCGAGCCCGGGGTGGGCAAGTCGAGGCTGCTGGCCGAGGCCGTCGCGACGGCCCGCGGCAAGGCGATGCTGACGCTGATGGGCCGGGCCTCGGAGTTCGAGCGGGACGCGCCGCTGGCCGCGCTGGCCGACGCCCTGGACGACCACCTGGAGACGCTGTCGGAGCGGCAGCTGACCCGGCTGTCGGACAGCGAGCGCCGGGTGCTGGGCTCGGTGTTCGCCGGCATCCTCACGGACGTGCCGGCCGAGGCGGCCGACCGCTACCGCCTGTTCCGCGCGGTGCGCAACCTGCTGGAGCTGCTGGCCGAGTCGGGCGGCCTGATGCTGGTGCTCGACGACGTGCACTGGGCCGACGAGAGCTCGGTGGAGCTGCTGGACCACCTGCTGCGGCACGCACCGCGCGGCCGGATCGTGGTGGCGGTGGCCTACCGCCCTGGCCAGGCCTCGCCGCAACTGAGCGCCGCCCTGGCGCTGGCCCAGCCGACCCGCCGGGTGCGGCTGGACGTGGTGCCGCTGACCGAGCAGGAGGCCGACGAGCTGCTCGGCCCGGACGTCAACCGCACGCGTCGGCAGGAGCTGTACGAGGCCAGCGGCGGCAACCCGTTCTATCTGGAGGCGCTGTCCCGCATGGGTGGCAGCGTGCCGGCGCAGCGGGACACCCTGAGCGCGGCGATCCCGTCGATGACGGCCGAGGTGCCGGACACGGTGCGCGCCGCGCTGCTGATGGAGCTGACGAGCCTGAGTGAGCACGGGCAGCTGGTGGCCAAGGCGGCCGCCGTCGTCGGTGACGAGTTCGAGCCGGCGGCGGTGGCGGCGGCCGGCGAGATCGCCGAGGCCGACGCCCTGACCGCGCTGGACGAGCTGGTGGCGCGGGACGTCGTGCGCCCCGACGCCGCGCGCTTCCGGTTCCGGCATCCGTTGGTGCGCAACGCCGCCTACGCCTCGGCCAAGGCCGGCTGGCGGATGGGCGCGCACGGCCGCGCGGCACACTTCTTGCGGGGCAAGGGCGCGCAGCCGCAGATGCTCGCGCACCATGTCGTGAACTCGGCCCCGTTCGGCGACCTCGCCTCCGTGGGTGAGCTTGCCTCGGCCGCGCGGGCCGTGGTCTCACGCGCGCCGGCGACGGCCGCGCACTGGCTGGGCAACGCGCTGCGGCTGCTGCCGGACAACGACGCCACGCGCCCGACGCGCTGCAATCTGTTGCTAGAGCTGGCCAACGCCCAACTGAGCAGCGGTCAGCTCCGCGAGGGCCGTGAGGCCGCGCGCGAGGCCCTGCAACTGCTGCCGGCCGAGGATCTGGCGCGGCGGGCCATCGCGGCCCGGCTGTGCGCCACGATGGAGCGGATGCTGGGCTCGCGGGAGGCCGCCAAGGCGATCCTGCTCACGGAGTTGCGCAAGCTGCCGAATCCGCTGGTGGTCGAGGCCGCGCCGCTGTACCTGCGGCTGGCCGTCGAGTACATCGGCACGGGTCAGGCCGCGGAGTGCGCGCGGATGCTGAGCGAGATGGGCAAGCTGGACCACCTCGATCCGGCCACGGCGTTCGCCACGGCGGCGCTGGGCGTGATGCCGGCCTACATCGCCGGGGACATCCCGGGCGCCCTGGATCTGCTGGACGAGGTCGACCGGCTGATGGCCCAGCTGACCATCGCGGAGATCACGCCGTGGATGGACACCACCGCGTGGTTGTGCTGGGCCGAGCTGATGGTCGGCGGCACGCCCAGGCCCTGACCCGGCTGGACCGCGTTGATCGAAATCGCCCGGTCCACGGGTCAGCAGTTCGTGCTGGCGTATCTGTTGGCGGCCAAGGCTTTCGCCCTCGGACGGCTGGGGCGGCTGGCCGAGGCCGCGCCCGTGGCTGAGGAGGGCTGCGACATCGCGCGGCTGGTCGGCTCCGGCGAGGCGCAGACGATGGCGCTCACCTCGCAGGCGTTGATCCTGGCCTGGTCGGGCGAGTACCCGGCGGCGCTCAAAGCCGCGAGCGAGAGCGCGCAGTGCAACCAGCAGCCCAGCAAGGTCTACTGGTCCGTCCTGTCCGAGTGTGCACGCAGCCTGGTGCTGATCTACTCCCGTGATCTCCCGGCCGGCCGTCCCGCGGTCGAGGCGGCGTGCGAGGCCTTCGAGTCCGGCGGCGTCCGTGACGAGACGCTGCTGCTGATCTGCCTGGAGGCCATGGCCCACGCCGAGGCCATCGCCGGCAACCCGAGCGCGGGCCTGCCGCTGGCCGACCGGGCCGACGTGATCCGGCACCCCGACCACGAGGTCAACGTGGCGGTCGCGGACCTCATCCGGGCCCACGCGCTCAGCGGCACGGATCCGGCGACCTCGGCCAAGCTGGCCCTGCAGTCCGCGGACACGTTGGCCAGCCTGGACTACCGCCTCGAAGAGGGCCGCGCGCGGCTGCGGGCCGGGCAGAGCCTCGCCGCCTCCGGCGACCGCGCCGCCGGTCTGAAGCAGCTGGCCATCGCGGCCGAGCTGTTCGCCACGTCCGGGGCCCGCGGGCTGCACGCCCAGGCCGCCGAGGCGCAGCGGCGGCTCGGCCACCGCGTGCCCGTGCCGCGGATGGGCCGTCGCCAGGAGCTGCCCTTCGGGTTGTCGCAACGGGAGTTCGAGGTCGCCCGGCTGGTCGTGGAAGGCCGCACGAACGCGCAGATCGCCGAGCGGCTGTCGCTGAGCCTGAGAACGGTGGAGACCCACCTGACCCGCGTGTTCGGCAAGACCGGCGTGCCGGCGCGCGGCGGCCTGGGCCGGGTGCTGGGCCCGCATCTCGACCAGAGCTGACGGGCAACCGATCCCGGCCCGGGGGCGTTGTCCGAACGAGACCGCCACGTGAAAAACGGTCACGCAGCGGACATGGGCGCCGACCTGGACGTACCTCGTTCAGACCCAGGTCAGGCCGGGCCGGACACCGAATGTCGTGGTTTACCACGATGGAAATGGGGACGCTGGTCCGTCAGGGTGACGTTGACCATCCACCGAGTCGCTGGGGGGCGCGATGAACCGGGAGATCCCGCTGTACACACTCGAGGGTGTGCGCGAGGCGGATGCGAGCGTTCACCCGGTCACCACGATGGACGGCCTGGGCCTCACCCTCACCCGCTTCCGCCGCGACCACGTCGACGACGTCGTGCTGCTGGTGCACGGACTCACCTCGTCCATGGACATGTACGTCATGCCCGAGCACCGCAACCTGGTCACCCACCTGCTGGACAACGGGTTCGGCGAGGTGTGGACGCTGGACTCCCGGATGAGCAACCGGCTGCCGTACAACAAGTCGGCGCACCGCTTCACCCTCGACGACCTCGCGCGCCAGGACTATCCCGCCGCGCTCGCCGAGCTCCGCCGCCACGTCGGGGGGCGGCGGATCCACGTGGTCGCGCACTGCCTCGGCTCCGTGTCCTTCCTGATGAGCCTGTTCAGCGGCTCGATCGGGGACATCGCGAGCATGGTGTGCAACAGCGTCGGCCTCACGCCGCGGGTGCCGCTGTGGTCGCGGATGCGCCTGGTCGCCGGCCCGGACGTGGTCGAGCACGGGCTCAACCAGCCCTACCTCGACCCGCAGTGGGACCAGGCGCCGGCGTTCACCACCGGCTGGGCGGTGTCCAAGCTGATGTCGGTGCTGCACCCGGAGTGCTCGGTGCCGGCCTGCCACATGCTCAGCGCCATGTGGGGCTCGGGCTGGCCGGCCATGTACGAGCACCGCAACCTGCTGCGGGTCACCCATGAGCGGATCGGCGACATCTGCCAGGCCACCGGCGTGCACTACGACCGGCACGTGCGCAAGATCATCTTCGCCGGACGGGCCGTCGCCTACGACACCGGCGAGGACTACACCGCCGACCTCGGGGCCGTGCGCACGCCGCTGCTGCTGCTCACCGGCACGCACAACCGGGTGTTCGTCGACTCCCAGCAGGTGTTCCACCGCCGGCTGGAGGAGGCCGCCCCCGGCCGGCACGAGCTGCGCACGCTGCCCGGCTACGGCCACCTCGACCCGTTCATCGGCCGGCACGCCGACCTCGAGGTCTTCCCGCACATCGTGGACTTCCTCAAGCGGGCGGCCGGCTGATGCCCCGGGTCGAGACCGTCGACGCGGTCATCGTCGGCTCCGGGTTCGGCGGCTCCGTCGCCGCGCACCGGCTGGCCGACGCCGGCCTGTCGGTCGTCGTGCTGGAACGCGGCCGGGCCTGGCCGCCGGACAGCTTCGCCCGCACGCCCGAGGAGATGAAGCACAACTTCTGGAACCCCGACCAGGGCGACTACGGCCTGTTCGACGTGCTGGAGTTCCGCGGCTTCGACTCGGTGGTCTCGGCCGGCCTCGGCGGCGGCTCGCTGATCTACGCCAACGTGCTGCTGCGCAAGGACGAGCGCTGGTTCGTCAAGGACGCGGAACTGCCCGGGGGGCTACGAGCACTGGCCCATCACGCGCGAGGACCTCGACCCGCACTACGACGCCGTCGAGAACATGCTCACGCCGAGCCGGTATCCCTACGACGACCCGCAGTTCGCCACCGTGCCCAAGGCCGACGCCTTCCGCGAGGCCGCCGTCCAGCTCGGGCTGGACTGGCAGCTGCCGCCGCTGGCGGTGGCCTTCGCGTCCGAGCCGGGCGGCCAGCCCGGCCTGAGCCTGCCGGTGATCGAGCCGTCCTACGGCAACCTGCACGGGCAGCCCCGGCTCACCTGCCGGCTGTGCGGCGAGTGCGACTTCGGGTGCAACTACGGCGCCAAGAACAGCCTGGACCACACCTACCTGTCCGCGGCCAAGGCGGCCGGGGCCGACCTGCGCACGCTGTGCGAGGTGCAGGCCATCCGCCCGGGTGGCCCCGGCTACCAGGTGCGCTACCTGCTGCACGCCATGGACGGCAGCTCGGTGTCCAAGCGCATCGACTGCGAGCAGCTCATCCTGGCCGCCGGCTCGTTCGGCACCACCCGCCTGCTGCTGGGCAACCGCGCGCACCTGCCCGGGCTCAGCCCGACGCTGGGCAGCCGGTTCAGCGGCAACGGCGACATGCTGTCGTTCGCCCTGCACACCCGCCGCGACGGCCGTCCGCGCACGATGCACGCCAGCCGCGGGCCGGTCATCACCAGCACCATCCGCGTCCCCGACGAGGTGGACGAGGACGGCAGTGTCGGCCGGGGCTTCTACATCCAGGACTCCGGCTATCCGGTGATCCTCGACTGGATCGTGCAGAACATGGATGTGCGGGGCGATCTGTCCCGTCTGGCCGGATTCAGCCTGAACCGGCTGCGCGCCGCCCTGCGCTGGGCCGGCCCCGACCATCTCGAGCACGGCATCGGCCAGCTGATCGGCTCCGGCTCGCTGTCCAACTGCTCGCTGCCGCTGCTCGGCATGGGCCGCGACGTGCCGGACGGCGTCATGCGGCTGCGCGACGGCGAGCTGGACGTGTCCTGGACGACCGAGACCAGCCGGACCTACATCGACCGGGTCCGCGGCACCATGAAGGACATCACCTCGGCCCTGGGCGGGGAGTACGTCGACAACCCGCTCTGGTTCCGCAAGCGCCTCGCGGTTGCCCATCCGCTCGGCGGCGCGCCGATCGGCCGCCATCCGGGCGAGGGAGTCTGCGACCCTTACGGTGAGGTGTTCGGCCACCCGGGCCTGAAAAAAAAAAAATGGCGCCGCCATGCCGGGGCCGGTGGGTGCGAACCCCTCACTGACGATCGCCGCGATGGCCGACCGTCTCTGCGATCATCTGTTGCTCGCGCGCGGGATGGCGGGGAGGTCGCCCGCGCGCGGTGGTCAGCGCCGTTCAGGGGGAACGACGCAGGCCACTCCGGCCGCACCGGCCCGTCTCAGCGGGGGTCGGACCGGTGCAGCCGCCCTCTCGTTCACCGAGGAGATGGCCGGCCAGGTCACCCTCGGTGAACGAGAGGGACCAGTACCGCTGCGGGTGCACGTGACCGTGGCGCTCGGCGACATGGACGTCTTCCTGGCCGACCCGCGGCACGAGGCCCGGGCCACCGGCTGGCTGGACTGCCAGGCCCTGGGCGGTCGGCTGCTGGTCTCGCGCGGCCGGGTCCAGCTGATGGTGACCGAGTCCGTCGGCGGCCGCCGCCGCATGCGGTACCGGCTGCCGTTCACCGACGGCAACGGCCGCCGGCTGGAGCTGCGGGGGCACAAGGAGCTGCGGGCCGGGCCGCCGACGTCGATCTGGCCGGACACCACCACCCTGCACACCAAGGTGCTGGCCGACGGGGTCACGCTCGGGGCCGGGACGATGACGCTGGGCCGGCTGGACTTCCTGCGTGAGCTGACGACGATCCGCGCCGTCAGCCCCGGGGTTCTCGAGCGTTTCGGCACGTTCTTCCTGGGTTCGCTGTGGCAGGTCTACCGGCCGAGGCTGACGTCGTGAGCGACGAGGTCGCGCTGGTGATGTCCGGCGGTGGGGCCTCCGCCGCGTACTTCGGCGCGGGCGTCGCCCAGGGCCTCGCCGACGAGGGGCTGCACCCCTCGGTTCTGTCCGGCACGTCGGCCGGCGGGTTGAACGCCGGCCTGCTGGCGGCCGGGCTTTCGCCGGAGCGGCTGGTCGAGCTGTGGACGTCGTTGCAGGGGCATGACGTCTACAAGCCGCGGCTGGACCTCTGGCGGCTGTTGCGGCCCGCCGGCCTGGTTCGGCTGCCCACCAGCGACCTGATGGGCTACGCCCTGGATTCCGTCGGCTGGACCTGGCTGTTGGACACCGCCCCGGCCCGGCGGACGCTGGCTGCCGCCCTGGGCGGCGAGCGGCTGCGTGTTCGGGACGGTGTGCGGGTCGTCATCGCCGCCGTCGAGGAGTGCAGCGGCGAGGTCGTGCACTTCACCAACTCCGCGCCCGCCGGCTCGGGCTTCACCGAGGTGGCGTTGACCGTCGACCACCTGATGGCCGGCGCCGCCGCCCCGATCCTGTTCCCGCCCGTGCACATCGACGGCCGCAGCTACGTCGACGCCGGCATGGTCGCCAACACGCCGCTGCGGCCGGCCATGGCCTACGAGCCGTCGACCGTGGTCGTCGTGACCTCCTCGTGCGGGCGGCAGTCCGGCGAGCCCGCCTCGCTCGGCGACGCGCTGGGCCTGGCGTTCGAGAACGTCGCCCGCTTCGCCGTGCTCCGCGACTACGAGCACACCCGACAGCTGGCCGAGCTCAGACCCGGGGCCGCTCCCCGGTTCGTGCTGGTCGAGCCGTCCGACGAGTTCGAGGTGTCCGGCTTCGCCCGGTTCGACCCGGACGTTGCCAGGACCGTCGTCGCACACGGACGGGCCCGGGCTCGCGCGGCGCTGGCCACCGTCACCTCAGGGGGATGAGCATGACCGCGTTCTCGACGTCCCGGTGGCCGCTGTCCGCCGCCCAGCACGGCGTCCTCGCCGGCCACCAGGCCGATGCCGGCGGCGCCGCCCACAACGTCGCCGAGTACGTCGACATCGCCGGGCCCGTCGACCACGCCCGCTTCGAGGCCGCCACCCGGCAGGCCGTCGCCGAGGCCGAGGCCCTGCACATGCGGTTCGCCGTCACCGGCTGCCAGGACGTCGTCGACATTCGGCCGTTTCGGTTGGAGACCGTCGACTTCAGCTCATCCCCCGACCCCGTCACCGCCGCCCTGTCGTGGATGCGGGCCGACCTCGCCTCGCCCGTCAGCCTGGCCGACGGTCCCCTGTTCCGGCAGGCGTTGATCACCGTGTCGCCCGACCGTGCCCTGTGGTACCACCGCAGCCACCGCGTCGCCCTCGACCGCTACGGCCTGTTTTTGTTGGACCGCCGCGTTTCCGAGCTGTACAGCGGCTTCGAGGGCGAACCGTTCGACCCCTTACGACCCGTGGTCGACGAGGACGTCGCCTACGCCCTGTCCGCCGGTTGGCGCCGGGACCGCCGCTTCTGGCTCGACCGCTTCGCCGACGTGCCCATGCCCATCAGCCTCGTCGAGGGCACCGCCGCGCCGTCCGCCGGCGTGCTCCGTCGCACCGTTTCCTTGCCCCGCACCGCTTTGGAGGACTGGTCCGAGGTCGCCAGCCGGTGCCGCACCAGCTGGTCCGCCGTCGTGATCGCCGCCGTCGCCGCCTACCTGCGGCACGTCACCGGCACCTCCGAGGTCGTCCTCGGCCTGCCCCGCATGTGCCGCCGCCGCACCGCCGCCCTCAACGTGCCGTGCTCCGCGTCCAACACCATGCCGCTGCGCGTGCTCACCCCTCCCGGCGCCACCCTCACCGAGCTCGCCGGCGACATCGCTGAGGAGGTCAAGGTGTGCCAGCCCCACGAGCGCTACCGCTCCGAACTCCTCCGCCACGAACTCCACGTGCCCCGCCTCTACGGGCCCGTCGTCGACATCAACCCCATCAGCTACGAGCTCTCCTTCGACGGCTCCCCCGCCGTCGCCCACACCCTCTCGGCCGGCCCCATCGAGGACCTCGCCATCACCGTCCACGGCGGCCAGGCAGGCGGCGGCCCCCGCATCGACTTCGACGCCAACCCCGCCTTGTACTCCAGCGACGACCTCACCGTCCACCAGCAGGCCTTTCTGGACCTGCTGGAGACCGCCCCGGCCTTCGCCTGACCAGCTCCTGCTGGACCCATCCACTACCGAGCCAGGACCCCACGCCGAAGGCGGCGAGCGTTCCCCATATGTCACCGGTCCCGATCAGGAACCGGTCGACCAGCGCCCCGGCTGTGGCGATGGCCACGATCAGCAGCACTCGCAGCGGGCGGCGGAGAATGCCCGTCCGCATCGCCGCCAGCCGCGCTTTGGGCGGTGGCTGTCGCATCGTCGTCCTCGCTCGGTCAGAACGTGGCGATGGGGTTGACCGGGCTGCCGGACGTGCCGGCGAAGCGGACCGGCGCGACGGCGAGGTGAAAGTCCCACTGGCCGAGTTCGGCGGCGGTCGTCGCGCAGGCCTCCAGGTCGCAGTTGTCGACCAGCCACAGGCCCATCGCGACGAGGCCGACGGCGTGCACCGGCATCAACACGTTGTCGTACCCCGACGGCTGAACGTCCTGGGGCGTGTCGGCGGCGATCAGCGAGACCCCGCGCTCGTGCAGCCACGGCAGGCAGGAGGCGTGCCAACCGGCCTGCGCGAAACCGCCGCCCTCAACGGCCTCGTGCTGGGCGCGGCCGTAGCCGGTCCGCAGGAGCACCGCGTCGCCCGGGCGGACCCGCACACCCTGGCGGCGCTCGGCCTCTTCGAGGTCCTCGGGAAACACGCCCTGCCCCGGCTCCAGCCACGGCACATCGCGAACCCGTGCGACGTCCAGCAGGACACCGCGCGTGATGATCCCGTTCGCCGCCGCCGTGACGGCCGCCCACGCCGATCCCGTTGCGGCGTCGACCAACGAGTGCGGCCGCCCGTTGTACATCTTGCCGTCCCAGAAGATGTGGCACGGCGAGTCGATGTGGGTGAGCGTGTTGCCGTGGAAGGTGATGCCCAGCCGCTCGGACGAATAACCCCAGCGCCGATCGTTGTGGAACGCCGCCGGCATGTTCTCCGCGCCCGGCATGTCCGCGGAGCACGGGCACGTCGTCGTCGACCGCTCCATGTCCCCCGGCACGGCAACCTCCCACGCACACGACACGCTCCGCCCATGCCGCACCGCCCGCGCCGCCGCCAGCCTCACGTCGTCCGTGATGTGGTTCAGCGTCCCGCGCTCGTCCTCATCCCCCCACCGCCCCCAGTTCGACAGCGTCTCGAAGTACCCGAGCACGTCGTCCTGCGTGGGCACCACTCGCCCTGCCGTCATTCAACTTCCTCCGGTCACACGGTTTCGAGGCACCACAGGCAGCGTATCCCGACTTTCCGCGGACAACTTCAGTCGGTGATCAGGTGGAAGCCGCTGCACTCCGGCATCTCCGGCTTGAGCCAGTGCGGCAGCTGCTGCACTTCAAAACCCCACGGCTGCCACCGCACGCCTGTGGGCTGAGCCCCCGTCACAATGTGTTCTGCCAACGCCTTCCTGGCCTCGGCCGGCCGCAGGTAGGCCGACCGCGGCCAGTACATCGGCGGGTCATTGTCCCCGTTCTCCGGCAACAGAGGCGCGTCGTCGAACGGCTCCGGGTTCAGGCTCCGCTCGGCCGTGCCGGTCCACGACAACGCCACGTAGCCGGTCAGCGGGTCCACCACCACAACCACCCCGTCGACAGCACCGCCGTGGGCCAGCGTGGCATGGGTCCACCATCGAGGGTCGTCGCTGGGCGCACACAGCTCGGTCAGCAAGTCGGCCACGTCCGCCGGGCCGGGGTCGTGGAGAACACGCTCGCCCCGATCGAAGTACGCACGCCCGACACGTCCCAGAACCTGAACGTCCACCGTTACCCCTTCTGGCCGCGGCCTGCGATGACGAATGGTGTCGGGACACCGCGACGCCACACCCGCATCGTGTGCCCGACGGGCAGGATAGCCGCGACGACCTGCGCGCACCCGGGCAGATTCAGACGGTCGCCCGGCCGGTAGGTCTGCCCGCACACGAAGTCCCTGTTCGTCACCACGTCGACGAACTGGTTGCCGTTGGCCGCCGCCCACACCGCGGCTTTGGTCTCCGCGTGGCTGGCCGCGTCCCGCACCGCAGTGCGCTCACCGATGTTCGTGGCGAAGTTCACCGACGCGCCCACCTCGCCGTCAGCGATCATGCTTTCGATCACCGTCTCGGCGGCGGCTGTCAGCGTCGCGTCCACGCCGCTGTTGACCTGCCAGTCCGCGCCGGCTGCGTCGAACACCAATGCCTCGGTAGGCCGACCATCTTCGAATCGCGTGAGCTGCGCTCCTACCTTTGCTGCCCATGCGTGGTCGCGCCGAGGGACGGGCGGCGCCGGGGTGTTCGTGGGGTGCGCCCTGCCGGGACCGGTGCACGAGCGGCCCGCGTACCCGACGGGACCTGGGTCCCGTCGGGATTGACCATGTGGCCCACGATGACGCTCACCTTGCCGAGGATGGCGTGCAGCAGTTCGTCCACCTCGCCGGCCTCGCTGGTGGCTACCGCCAATTGCTCCGGCGCTTCGACGGCGTCCTGGTCGTTGCTGCCGGCCGTGGCCTCGGTCAGCGCGGCGTGGGCGCGGCCGAGCGCATCGCGCGCATCGTTGACGGCGCTGCCGGCGCGCTCCACGGCGCCGGCCACCTCGCCCAGCGCCAGCAGCACATCGCCCACGTTCGCCACAGCCGCCCCTGTTCGCCGACGCCTGAGCATCGTAAGCAGGGCGGAACCGAGCACCACCCCGAAGCTAGGCCGACAGGGCGGTGCTCGGTTCCCTTCCGAACCTCACTCCCCTCCGGTCTTCCGGGCGACCACATTGGACGACGGCCCGTAGTAGAAGGCGCGGACACGGTAGGAGGCGGTGTCCTCGTCGGGCAGGGTGATCAGGCCGAAGGAGTTGATGTCCTTGTCCACCACGGCCACCACCTTGTAGTCGGTGGCCCCGGCGGGCTTGTCCTCCAGCAGGTAGCCCTCCTCGTCGCTGGCGTTGTCGGTCCAGGTGAGGAGAATCCCGTTGGACTGAAGGACTTTCGCCTTCAGGTCGGACGGGGCGCCGGAAGCGGAGCCGGAGCGCACGGAGTGAGTGGCCGCCGGCCCGCCGGGCAGGGTGGCGGGGGAAGGCCAGTCCTTGGTGTCGTTGCCCGCGGAGCCGCCGGGGACGGTGACGGAGACGGCGGAGGACGCGGGACCGTAGTAGGGACGTAGGCGGTAGTAGAACGAGGTCTGCGGCATCAGGTCGGGATGGGTGAAGGTGTCCTGACGCACGGGCATGAACTGCAGCGTCGTCCACGGCCCGTCCGGCGCGGTGGCGAACTCGACGATCCGCCCGGCGGCGGCGGGATCGGTCCCGGTCCAGTCCAGCCTGATGTCGACGGGCGAGGTCATCGTGGCGGCCAGCGTGGTGCCGGCCAAGGGCTGGGCCGCGGCGGAACAGGCGGTCAGCGCCGCCCCGACGGCGGCACAGCAGAGCACGAGCGCACGTTTCACGGGGTTGCCTCGCAGGGGGGAAGATGACCGCCCGTCCGAGTGAGGGCCCGGACGGACGGTCACCGGCTCACTTGGTCCAGAACTTGATGTTGCTCCACGTCACGGAGATCGGCCCCTGGCCGCTGGCGGTGCGGTAGGTGCCGAACTTGTCGTAGTAGCTGCCGCTCGGACTGGAGACGGTGTTCTTCAGCGAACCGTTGATGTAGGTGCGATGGGATGAACCGACCTGGTTCACGGTATTGACGCGAACGGTGGTGCCGACGGTGGCCCCGCTGGAAATGGTGGCGCCGCCCTCGACGTTGTAGAGCCGGCCGCCGGCCTCGACGGCGAGCAGGAAGAACGGCCCGTTGTTCTCGTTGAACGTCTGCTTCAGGCTGATCCGGCTGCCGCCCATGCTGTTAATTTTGAAATAGCCCTCGAACTGGTGGGTGCCGCTGCTGTAGGTGTCGTAGCGGCGCTCGGCCCGCTGCTCGCCGCTGGAGCTGGAGCAGGTCAGCTTGAACGTCGAGCCGCTGACCGCGCCGCAGCCGGCCGTTTGGACCTTGTAACCGGGGCTCCATGTCTTCCAGCTGCCGCTTTCGACCTGGGCATAGGCGTTGGGCGCGAGCAGAAGCAGGGATGCGGCGGCCAGAATACCGCCGAGCATGCGAATCCTTCGAGACACGCACAGCCTCCTCAACCCGGATCCGCTCGGAATTGCACAGGGCGAGCGGAACCACGGGAAAGTGGTTTTTCGGCGGAGGCGAAACGAGTGTAAGCGCTATCACGTCGGCCGGACAAGACCCGCCGGGAAACCGCTGGCACGACCGCCGCCGACGGTCGCGGTAATCTCGGTGGGTGCTGGTGCTGCTACCCCCGTCCGAGACGAAGTCCGACGGCGGCGCCGGCGGCCCGCTCGACCTGGACACGCTGTCGTTCCCCGAGCTGACGCCGCTGCGCCGCAAGCTGTCGGACGCGCTGGTGACGCTGGCCGAGGACATGCCGGCGAGCCTGCGGGCGCTGGAGCTGTCCGAGCGCCAGCACCACGAGGTGCACCGCAACGCGGAGCTGCTGACGTCGCCGACGGCGCCGGCGCTGTCCCGCTACACGGGCGTGCTCTACGACGCGCTGGACGCGAAAACCCTGTCCAGGGCCGAGAAGGCGCGCGCCGACCGGCGGCTGGCGGTGGCGTCGGCGCTGTTCGGGGTGGTGCGCGCGGGCGACCCGATCCCGGCCTACCGCCTGTCCGGCGGCAGCTCGCTGCCCGGGGTGGGCACGCTGAGCTCGCTGTGGCGGCCGGAGCTGGAGCCGGTGCTGGCCCAGGCCGACGAGCTGGTGGTGGACATGCGCAGCGGCGCCTACGCGGCGCTGGCCCGGATCCCGCACGCCGTCACGGTGAAGGTGATCATGCCCAACGGCCGGACGGTCAGCCACCACAACAAGGCGTACAAGGGCAGACTGGCACGGGTCCTGGTGACGGCCCCGAAGGAGCCGACGACCCTGTCCGGGCTGGTCCGCGCGGGCACGGCGGCGGGGCTGACGCTGCGGCAGACCGGGGACGCCTCGGTTGACCTCGTGGTGACCGACTAGTCGGCGCTACAGTCGTCTGATCACGGCTGGAGAGGCGGGATGACGGGCGAACCGGAGCAGGGCGGGGCGATGTATCCCGGCCTCGCCGACTTCGCACGGCTGTGGACCGGCGCGGTCCTGCCGACCAGCAACGTCCCGCTGTCGCGGGGCGAACTCCAGGTCATCCTGACGGGTTTCGCCGAGCTGCTGACCGCCTCGCTGCGCGCCGACACCTTCGACCACACGCAGGCTATCGAGGTCGGCCGCGGCCTCGTCGCCACCCAGCTGGTCGGCCCGAAGGCGTTGGACGCCACCATCCGGGTGCTGGGCCGCCAACTGCGGCCCGAGGCCGACGACGACCGGCTCGTGGACCTGCTGGGCGCCGTGGCCGGCGGCTACGTCGACTCCTTGCGCGACCACATCTTCCAGCAGCAGGAAACGTTGAAGAAGGCGGTGTTCCGGGCTCGCGACGCCGCCGAGAAGGCCCTGCGGGCCAGCGAACGCCGGTTCCGCACCGTGTTCACCGAGTCTGTCGTGGGCATCGCCATCGGCGACATCCAGGGCCACATCGTCAGCTCCAACCTGGCCATGCAGGAGATGCTCGGCTACTCGGCCGACGAGCTGCGCCAGCGCACGCCGTACGACCTGATGCCCCGCAAGGACGCCGAAGAGGTGTCCACGGCCTACCGCAAGCTGATCAACGGCCAGTTCACCTCGCTGCGCTCCGAGCAGCAGATGCTGCGCAGCGACAACGAGCCGATCTGGGTGCACATCGCGGTCACCCTGATCAAGGACGAGCACGGCCGGCCGGACTACCCCGTGGTGATGATCGAGGACATCTCCGATCTGCACCTGCTCCAGGACCGCTGGACCCACCAGGTGGCCCACGACCCGCTGACCAACCTGCACAACCGGGCGCTGTTCGTGTCCAAGGTGGAGACGGCCGTGGGCGGACTCGGCCCGGGCGACCGGATCGGGCTGGCCTGCTTCGGCCTCGACGGCATGTCGGTGATCAACGCGGGCGTGTCCGACCAGGTCGGCGACAAGATCCTCAAGACCACCGCGGACCGGCTGCGGGCCGTCATCGAGGACGACGACGGGCTGCTGGGCCGGGTCGACGGCGACCGCTTCGCGCTGCTCACGGTGCGGTCGACCACCCCCGACATGATCGGCGTGGTGGAGCGGGCGATGGCCCGGATCGCCGATCCGGTGGTGGCCGAGGGCCGCGAGTACTCGGTGACGGCCAGCGTGGGCATCGTGGAGCGGGCCGCCGCCGGGCTCGGATCCGGCGCAGCTGCTGGGCCGACGCCGAGCTGGCCCTGCACTGGGCCAAGCAGGACGGCCGGGCGCAGTGGGCGCTGTTCGAGGCCGACCGGGGCAGCCGCCAGCGCCGCGACTTCGAGTTGGCGGCGCAGCTGCCGGCGGCCCTGCGCGGCGACCAGTTCACCGTGGAGTTCGAGCCGATCGCCCGCATCGGCGACCGCGGCCTGGCCGGCTTCTCGACGATCGTGTCCTGGGATCACCCGGAGCAGGGTGTGTTGTCCGCCAAGGACTTTCTCCACCTGGCCGAGCGGACCGGGCACATGCTGCCGCTGGGCAGCTGGGCCATTCGGCAGGCCTGCGAGCAGGCCAGGCAGTGGCACGACGAGCACGGCGACCGGACGCCGCCGGTGTCGGTGGCGCTGCCCAACCGCATGGTCCACGACCAGGACATCGTGGCGCTGCTGCGAACCGTGGTCGAAGCCAGCGGCGCGCGGTACGACCAGCTCGCTCTGGAGGTCGACAACAGCGTGCTGCGTGACGCCGACGGCGATCCGGCCGAGGTGCTGGATGTGTTCCAGGAGCTGGGTTTCCGGCTGCTGGTGACGGGTATGACGGCCACCGGCTGCCCGCACGGGCTGACCGGTCTGCCGGTGCACGGCGTGAAGCTGGCGCCGGAGTTCGTGGCCACGCTGGGCGAGGACGACAAGCCGGAGCCGACGGCCGAGCGGGCGATCGGCGACGTGGTGTCGGCGGCGCGGTTGGCGGAACTGCCTGTGTACGCGGTCGGCGTGAACCACGAGCGGCACGCCACGGCGCTGCGGGAGCTGGGCGTGGAACTCGGGCAGGGCGACCACTTCGGGCCGCCGTCGCTGCCCTTCGAGGTGGAACCGATGATCATCGCGGGCACCGTCGACGCGGACTGGTGACGCAGGGAAGGGGTGCGGGTGGAACGGCCGGACTGGGCGCCGAAGAACGTCGACATCGACAAGGCCAGCGCCGCGCGGCTGTACGACTTCTTCCTGGGCGGCAGCTACAACTTCGAGGTGGACCGGGAGCTGGGCCGCAAGCTGGCGCGGCCGCGCCCGGCGTCTACGAGTTCACCCGGCTCAACCGGTCCTTCTTGCGTCGGGCCGTGCGCCATCTGTGCCGGGCAGGGCATCGACCAGTTCCTGGACATCGGCTCGGGCATCCCCGACCGCCGGCAACGTGCACGAGATCGCGCAGCGGGCCAACCCGGAGGCCAAGGTCGTCTACGTGGACAACGAGCCGGTGGCCGTCGCGCACAGCGAGCTGCTGCTGGAGAACAACCCCAACGCGGTGGCCTTCGAGGCCGACCTGCGTGACCCGGACAGCATTCTGGGGCACGACAAGACCCGGAAGATGCTGGACTTCGACCGCCCGATCGGGCTGCTCTCGGTCGCCGTCTACCACTTCATCCCGGAGGCGGACGACCCGCTCGCGCTGGCCGCCCGTTACCGCGCCGCCCTGCCCGGCGGCAGTTTTCTCGCGCTGTCGCACGTGACCGAGGACTCGATGGGCGACCAGGTCCGGCAGCTGGTCGACCTGATGCGGGCCAGCCAGAACCCGGTGACGCCGCGGACCAAGGCTCAGTTCACGGCTATGTTCGACGGATTCGATCTGGTGGAGCCGGGCGTGGTGTTCACGCCGCAGTGGCACCCGGAGTCGCCCGAGGACGTCGGCGAACGGCCGCAGGACTCGGCCGTCTACGCGGCGGTCGGCCGCAAGCCGTAATTCGGTTGCGGGGCTTCGACGGTCGGCGGCATGATGCCGCCGATCGTTCAAGTAGAGCGTGGATCGACCGGAGGAGGTGCCCTCATGGCAACGACTGTCGTTCGGGGCGTGGCCTGCACCCGTCCCGGCGTCCCGCTGAGGTCAGCACAGCGCTGGATCTGAGGTCCGCGCGGCGAGTACCTGCTCGGTGGGGCGTCTTCCCAGTTCTTTCTTGAGGAGACCTCACCAGTGCGCGAGCACGATTCCGACTTTTCCATGCCCGAACGGCGGCGCGGCAAGCGCCGTTTCGACGACGAGGAAACCCGCCCCGCCCGCCGGGGCCGCCTGACCGAGGAGGCCAGGGGGCTCCTCGCTCAGGCGCGCTCCGACGCGGCGGACGCAGTGGCGACGGCGCTGCCCGACGGGGCCGACCGCTGGTCCACGTGGGGCGACGGCGACCTGGGGCCGGAGCCCCGACCGGACTGGCTGATCACCGAGGCCGCCGCGGTCGACCATGAGCTCGGACCGGTGAAGACCGGCAAAGAGGCCGACGTGTTCCTGTTGCGCCGATCTTTGCCCGGCTCGGGCCGGTCCACGCTGCTGGCGGCCAAGCGGTACCGCAGCAACGAGCACCGGATGTTCCACCGGGACGCCGGCTACCTGGAGGGCCGACGGCTGCGCAAGTCCCGCGAGATGCGGGCCATCGCCACGCGCACCACCTTCGGCCGCAACCTGATCGCCGAGCAGTGGGCGGTCGCGGAGTTCGCCGCGTTGAGTCGCCTGTGGACGGTCGGCGCGCCGGTGCCGTACCCGGTGCAGCGCACCGGCACGGAACTGCTGCTGGAGTTCCTCGGCGACGCCGACGGCGCGGCCGCGCCCCGGCTGGCCCAGCTGCGGCCGGTCGGCGCGGAGCTGCGGGAGCTCTGGTACCAGCTGGTGGAGGCGCTGCGGTCGATGGCGTCGATGGGCCTGGCCCACGGCGACCTGTCCGCGTACAACCTGCTGGTCCACGACGGCCGCCTGATGCTGATCGACCTGCCCCAGGTGGTCGACGTGGTGGCCAACCCGCGCGGGCCCGAGTTCCTGGCCCGAGACGTGCGCAACGTCACGTCCTGGTTCGCGGGCAAGGGCCTGCCCGTGGAGCTGGCGAACGCGGAAGGCCTGATCGGCGAGCTGCTGGCCGAGGCCGGCATGACCTGAGCCGGGCGCCGGGCGCGGCCGTCCCACCGGGGCGGTCGCGCCTGGTAACTGAGGTCACTGGGCGGTGGGAACAGACCGGCTCTGTGATCAGTTATAGTTACCGAGCATCGCTGTGGCGCCACTGCCACCTGAGACTGGTTCTGCGGTGCGCCCCACCCACCGTCGGCGCGACCAACCGCGCCGGGCCCGTCCTTGTGAATCTCCGCGGCTTCTCGCGGCGCCCTTCCCCGTGACGTGCCACGTTCCGGAAGGTTTTTTGTGCCCGCACCATCGTCCGACCGCCGTTACGGCAACTCTTCTTCTTCCTCTTCTTCCCGCGGCAGCGGGGGCTACCGCGGCGGCAGGCCCAACCGCCGCCGCAGCAGCAAGCCCGTCGAGGTCTACGCCCCCAGCATCGCCGAGGACCTTCCCTCGACGCTGCCCGAGGGCCCGATGCCCTCGTTCGAGGAGCTGGGCCTGGCCAAGCCGCTGCTGGAGGCGCTGATCGCCAACGGCATCGCCGAGCCCTTCCCGATCCAGGCCGCCACGCTGCCCGACACCATGGCCGGCCGGGACGTGCTCGGCCGCGGCCAGACCGGCTCCGGCAAGACGCTGGCCTTCGGCTTGGCGCTGCTGAGCCGGCTCAACGGCGGCCACGCCAAGCCGCTGCACCCGCGGGCCATCGTGCTCGTGCCCACCCGTGAGCTGGCCATGCAGGTCAGCGACGCCCTGACGCCGTACGCGCGGTCGCTGGGCCTGTGGTGCCGCACGGTCGTCGGCGGCACCTCGTTCACCCGCCAGGCCGACCAGCTGCGCCGCGGCGTCGATCTGCTGATCGCCACCCCGGGCCGGCTGTCCGACCACGTGCGGCAGGGCACCTGCGTGCTGTCCGACGTGGAGTTCACCGCGCTGGACGAGGCCGACCAGATGGCCGACATGGGCTTCATGCCCCAGGTCCGGGCCATCCTGGACCTGGTCGCCCCCGGCGGCCAGAAGCTGCTGTTCTCGGCCACGCTGGACCGCGACGTGGACAAGCTGGTCCGCGAGTACCTGAACAACCCCGTCGTGCACTCGGTGTCGCCGCCCACCGGCAGCGTCACCACCATGGAGCACCACCTGCTGATGGTCTCCAACGACGACAAGCCCGACGTGATCAACGAGGTCGCCGCCCGCGATGGCCGCACGATCATGTTCGTGCGGACCAAGCACCACGTCGACCGCCTGGCCAAGAAGCTGCGCTCCATCGGCGTCAACGCCGGCGCGCTGCACGGCGGCAAGGCGCAGAACGCCCGTACCCGGGTGCTGGCCGAGTTCCGTGACGGCACCACCCCGGTGCTGGTCGCCACCGACGTCGCCGCCCGCGGCATCCACGTCGACGACGTCAGCCTGGTCGTGCACGTGGACCCGCCGGCCGACCCGAAGGACTACCTGCACCGGGCCGGCCGCACCGCCCGCGCCGGGCAGTCCGGCACCGTCGTCACCCTGGTCACGCACGACCAGCGGCGCGCGGTGCACGGCCTGACCTCGCGGGCCGGCGTCAAGCCGACCAGCACCAACGTGCGTCCCGGCGACGAGGACCTGGTTCGCATCACCGGTGCCCGCGTGCCCAGCGGCGAGCCGATTCCGGAGTTCATCCCCAAGGTGCGCACCCCGCGCCCGGGTGGCGCCGGCGGCGGCCAGCGTCGCAGCTGGGGCGACCGCGGCGGCGAGCGTTCCTCCGCCGAGCGTGGCGGCCGCAGCTACGGCGGCGAGCGTGGCGGTCGTGGCGGTCACGCCACCGGCGGTCCCCGCACCGAGGGTCGCAGCTACGGCGGCGAACGCCGTCGCAGCTTCAATCACTGATCAGTAACACGATGTGGCGCCTGCCCCGCTGGGGCAGGCGCCACACGCATTTCTGCCCCGCCTCCCCGCCCCACCTTTTCCCCACATGTGGACCACATTCGACTCCAGACCCGGACTGTGGGCCACATGTGGAAAAACATGGGGGGTCAGTGGAGGTGGTCGCCCAGGGCGGCTACCGGGCCGAAGACGATGATGGCTGGGGGGCGGATCTCCTCGGCGAGGACCTGGTCGGCTACCTCGGACAACGTCGTGCGGAGGATGCGCTGGGAGCGGGTGGTGCCCTCCTGGATGACCGCGACCGGGGTGTCGGCGGGGCGGCCTTCGAGCAGGGCGTCGGCGAAGGCGCGGATGCGTTCCACACCCATGAGCAGCACCAGGGTGCCGCGAAGCCGAGCCAGCGCGGCCCAGTCGACCAGGGAGCGCGGGTCGTCCGGGGCGACATGGCCGGAGACGACCACCACCTCGTGGGCCACGCCGCGATGCGTCACCGGCACCCCGGCCACCGCCGGCACACCGAAGG
>NZ_KK037166.1:7557481-7560392 GCF_000568255.1 Kutzneria sp. 744 | reverse complement strand
CAGCGCGTCTCGCCCGGCGGCCAGCGCCGCCTCGTCCAGCACGAGGTCGCCGAGCCAGGTCGGGTCGGCCGTGGTGAGCATCACCCGCTCCACCACGGCGCGGGTGAGCGGCGGCAGGTGCCCGGTGTCCACCCGGGACCGCAGGACGGAGAGCTGGTCGGTCACATGGCTCAGGATTTCATGACGATCCGAGCGGCCTGGGGCCGGTTGAAGCAGGAGGCGCTGACCAGGCCGTAGCCGTCGACGATGGCCACCGTGCCGCTGTGCTCGATCGAGCCGTCCGCGCACAGCACGTCCATCCGGAAACGGCCGGTGCCGTGGCACCAGCCGACGGCGGAGGTCGCGTCGAGCCGGGTGCCGCAGTCGTGCAGGCCGGTGTCACGCGGAACAGCCGGAACAGCCTGAACTGAGACGGACTGGGCCGAGGCGACGCCGGCCGTGGCCAGCATCAGGGCGGCCACCAACAGGGTCTTCACTCCGCCTCCATCTCGACGAGCTGACGCTCCCCGGTCGGCTCGACCGCGGGCGGCGGCGCCAGCCGGCGCTGCATCACGAACACCACGGCGGTCATCGCCGAACCGGCCACGAAGGACACCAGGCACAGCACAAAAACCTGGCTGAACAACCACAACATCACGCACTCCTGGTCTTGTCCACGACCACGCCCTTGCCGAACAGCCGCTCCAGCAGCGCGATGGTGTTGGCCTTGCGCGCGGCATCGGCCAGCACGCCGTCCAGCACGACCTGACCGTCCACGACCGACACCTTCACGTCCGAGCCGGGTTCCAGCGTCAGCACGGAAACCAGGGCCGCGGCGGCGGTGGTGGTCATGGCGAAGTCGGTGCCGGGGCTGGTCGAGGTGTGGTCGACGAGGGCGCGGCCGTGCGCGTATTCCCCGATCACGTGCAGGAACTGCTTGCGCCACGCGTCCTGCTGCGTGGTCCCGGTGATGACGACCTGCTTGTCGTCGACGGAAATCGTCAGCGGCCCCAGCGCAGGATCCCGTGCGCTCACCGCCCGCACTCCCGGCAACGCCTGCACGGCCTTCTTGGCGTCCGGGATGCGCTCGTAGGGCACGCCGACCAGCGTCACGTCCCGGCCGCTCACCACCACGTCGCCCGAGCCGCTCAGGGCCTTCGTCGACTCGGCGGAGATCTGGCGCTCGATGTCGTTGCCCTGCACCGCGATGCCGACCACCGCCAACACAGCGGGTACGGCGACGGCGGCGGTCAGCCAGTACCGGGTCCAGGGACGCACACCCTCGATTGTGCTCGCCGACGGGCGCGTTCCGGCACAGGCTGGCGAGGAGTTCACCCGCCTGTGCGACCCACTACTGGGGCTTGATGCGCGCCGCCGCCACCGTCACGTTCTCGCTCTTGGCCTTCGGCACCACAAGCTCCACGGTCCGGCCCTCGGCCATCTCCCCCGCCGCGAACAGCGCCGCCGCCTCGGCGACGCTGGCCGTGCCGGTTTCCCGCTCCACCACCGGACTCGGATTGGGAACGTCCACTGTGGACAGAATCTCGGCCGGATAGGTCAGCAGGGTCGGCGGGTCCTCGCCGACGCTGCCCTGGCCGTGCCAGAAGTTCCAGTCCTCCAGCGCCTGCAGCACGCCTTCCTCGCGGGCCTTCAGGTCGATGCTGGCAAACGCCCGCACCGCCCGCAGGTCCAGCCCGAAGTCCCACTCCAGCATGGACAGCACGGAGGTGACCTCGTCGCCGGACACGCCCTTGGACGCGCCCAGCCCGACCACCAGCGTGCGGGGCACGATGCGCAGCATCTCGCCGCCGTCGGGCACGGGCTGCCCCAGCCGGTCGTCGATCACGATCGTCCAGCGGGCGCCGTTGGTCTGGCCCACGTTGTCCGGCATCGGCGGCAGCTCGAAGCCCATCGGGTTGAGCAGTCGGATCGGCTCCCCGTCGAGCATCGCGGCCGCGCACTCGGCAAGGTCACCGTCCACAGTGGCGTCGAGCCGGTCGACCAGCTGCTCCAGCACGGTGTCGCCGGTGTTGTCGCTGCCGCTGGACTGCACCATGGTCAGGCCCAGCACCTCGGCGACGCGGTCGGCCAGGGCGTTGGCCCCGCCCGAGCTGCCGCCGGCCAGCACCACCACAAAGCCCTCGGTCACGCACACGACCGCCGGCGAGGACTCGTCCTGCACCAGCATCGGCGCGATGGTCCGCACCGCCGCGCCGGTCGGCATCAGCAGCACCGCCGCGCCCATCTTGGTCCACATCCGGTGCACCGCCTGATGCACCGCGCCGTCCGCGACGACGGTGTCCCGGCCCAGCATCGCCGACAGCTCCACAGCCAGCTTGCGCTGCTCCGCGTCGATGGCGAACAACCCGATCACGACCGCACCCCCCACAACACCGTCACCGGGTTCACCGCCGACAACCGGCTCGACCCGTCGGGCAGATCGGCGAGCCGGGACGCGGACATCTGCACGCCCTCGACCCGGTAACCGCTCTCCCGCAACGCATCCCGCGCCGGCGCGATCCGGTCGACCGCCGCCAGCGAAACCACCATGCGCGGCGCGCCGACGCTCGCCGCCGCCCGTACCACCTTCGTGCCGCCGCCCCCGACGAAAATCGCGTCGGGCTGCGGCAAACCGTGTACCGCGGCCAGGAACTCCGCCTCCACCACGCGCACTTCCACGCCGTGCGTCGTGACGTTGGCGATGATGCGCACGCACTGCACCGGATCGCGTTCCACGGCGACCACCGCCGCGCCGAACCGGGCGCATTCCACCGCAACGGAGCCGGATCCCGCGCCCACGTCCCAGATCAGCGTGCCCGGCGCGGGGGCCAGCTTGGCCAGCGCGATTGCCCGGACCTCGGCCTTGGTGACCATGCCGTCCCGGTGGGCGAAGTCGTCCTCCGACAGCGCCCAGCCGGCGGTGCCGGGCAGC
>NZ_KK037166.1:7553655-7557116 GCF_000568255.1 Kutzneria sp. 744 | reverse complement strand
GGCGGGCGGCGGCGATCCGGTTGGTGCGTCCGGCGCGGGCCGACCACCACGTGCGGCGCGCGGCGCGCTCCCCCGTCGCGTCGACGGCCTCCTCGACCGGCTCGGCGGTGGTCTCGGCACGGCGGTATCGGGCTTTAGTGCCCGGGGCCATCGCCTTGCCGACCAGGAACAGCGTGTGCCGCCACAGCTTGCGCTGCTTGACGGCCGCCTCCAGCTCGCCCAGCGTGGTGGTCAGCAGCAGCTCGTCCGGCCAGGTCGTCTTGTACGCCACCACGACCGGGGTGTCCGCGGCGTAGCCGCCCTCGGTCAGCTCCTCGACCAGCTGCCCGGTGCGGGCCGCCGCCACGAACACGCCCATGGTCGCGCCGTGCTCGGCGAACTGGCGGATCTGGGTGGCGTCGGGCAGCGCCGTGGCGTCCACCCGGGTCAGGATCAGCGACTGGTCGGCGTCGGTCAGCTCGCGGCCGACCGCGGACACCGCCGCCGACACCTGCGACACGCCGGGCACGATCTCCGTCTCGACGCCGATCCGGCGGCAGGCGTCCACCTGGTCGCGGACCGCGCCCCACAGCACCGGGTCGCCGGTGATCATCCGGACCACCTGGAGCTTGTCCCGCGCGGCCCGGCGGAACAGCTCCACCAGGTCTTCGGTGGCCGACCGGGACAGGTCGATCAGCTCGGCGTCCTCGCGGACGTGCTCGCGAATGCACTCGGCGTCCACCAGGCTCGGGGCCCAGACGACCACGTCCGCGGCGGCCAGCCGGCGCGCGCCGCGCAGTGTGATCAGGTCGGCGGCGCCCGGACCCGCGCCGACGAAGGACACCAACCCCGACTTCACAGTTGCTCTCCTCTCCCGCCACGTGGCGGAAGTATCACGACAGTGGACAAGTACGGCGCAGCAACCGACCCGTCCACTTGGGACAAGGGGAGCACCCGTGCCCGTTGTGTGCCGAGATGCTCGGCGTACACCGAGCGGTCCAGCGCCCCGGCGGCCTCGATCTCGGCGCGCAGCTCGTCGAGTCGTCGGCCGCCCTTGTAGGCGACGACGGTACCGCCACCCCGCAAGGCCGCCCGCAGCCCGGTCACCTCACGGGTCACCGGCACCAGGGTCAGCGACTCCGTGCCTTCCACCAGATGGAGTCCGGCCGCGCTGGCCGCCGCCTGCATCGCCGTGATTCCGGGACTGAGCACCACTTCCACCGCGGGCAGCAACCGCCGAACGGTGGCCGCGAGATAGGTGAAAGTGGAGTAGATCATCGGGTCGCCGATGGTCGCGAACACCGCCGTGCCGCCGTGCTCACGAAGGTGTTCGGCCACCTGTGCGCCCGCGGCGTCCCACAGTTCGTTACGACGTTGTTGTGAACCGCGCACGTCGTCGTTCAATGCGAACGTGAGCCGCTCGACCGGGGCGTCGGCCGGCAGGTGCGCGCGGACCACGGCCTCGGAACGGCCCTCCTCGTCCGCCGACATCACCGGCACGAACACCCGGCCCGCGGCCTTGAGCTCCCGGAGCCCGGCCAGCGTGAGCAGCTCCGGGTCACCCGGTCCGACCCCGAGTCCGACCAGTCTCACTGTGCGCACCTTTCGACGAACCGCCGGATGGCGAGCGGGGCGCCGGCCGGATGTGTGTGCAGGTAGGAAGCGTGCACCCCGCCGTGCACGAAGCCCTCGGGCTCGGCCCCGCGCCAGCGCCAGGCCGACTCGGCGCCGTGCCGGGGCGTGACAGCGGTGCGGTGGAACTCGTGCCCCGTCACCCGGTCCCCGATCGAGTGCAATGTTGACTCGACCGGGGCTAGAGCGTCGCGGTAGCCGAGGGTCAGTCGGGAAGTCATGGTGGCCGTGGCGTCGAGCACGCCGCACATCGGCAGGCCATCCAGCTCCCGGGCCAGGTACAGCAGGCCGCCGCATTCGGCATGCACGGGAGCTCCTCGGCGGGCCAACTCCGCGACGTCCTGCCGGAGCGGCTCGTTGGCCGACAGTTCGGCGGCATGCTGCTCGGGGAAGCCGCCGGGCAGCACAAGTCCGGCCGTGTTGTCGGGGAGTTGCTTGTCCCGCAACGGATCCAGGGTCACCACCTCGGCTCCGGCGGCCTTGAGCAGCTCCACGTGTTCGGCGTAACCGAACGTGAAGGCCGATCCCCCGGCCACCGCCACCACCGGCCGGCCGGCGACCGGTTCCACGTCCGGCCGCCACGGTTCGGCGGCCAGTTCCGACGCGGTGGCGGCAAGGGCCTTGACCGCCGGCAGGTCCACCCCCGCCGTGACGGCGTCGGCCATCGCCTCGACCGCTTGCACGGCAACGGATCCGTGCTCCGCCGCCGTGACGAGCCCGAGATGCCGGGAAGGCACCGCCAGGCCGGTGCCGCGGCGGACCACGCCCAGCACGTCCAGGCCGATCTCGTCGCAGGCGTCCCGGAGCACCTCTTCGTGCCGCTCGGAGCCGACCTGGTTCAGGATCACCCCGGCCAGCCGGATCTTGGCGTCATAGCTGCGAAATCCGTGCAGCAGGGCAGCAAGGCTCCGACCCTGGCCCCGGCCGTCGACCACGAGCACGACCGGGGCTTCCAACACCGTTGCGACATGGGCGGTGGAACCGAAGCCGTCGGTGCCGATGCGGCCGTCGAACAGGCCCATCACGCCCTCGATCACGGCGATGTCCGTGTCGTGAGAGCCGTGCCGGAACAGCGGCGCGATCCGCTCCTCGCCGACCAGCACCGGATCGAGGTTGCGCCCCGGACGGCCGGCGGCCAGCGCGTGATAGCCCGGGTCGATGTAGTCGGGGCCGACCTTGAATGGCGCGACCCGGTCGCCCCTTTTGCGCAGCGCGGCCATCAGCCCGGTGGCGACGGTGGTCTTGCCGCTGCCCGAGGCGGGGGCCGCGATCACCAGCCTGGCTACCACTCGATCCCCCGCTGGCCCTTCTGTCCGGCGTCCATCGGGTGCTTGACCTTGGTCATCTCCACCACGAGGTCGGCCGCGTCGACCAGGGCCTTCGGCGCGTCCCGGCCGGTGATCACGACGTGCTGGAAGCCGGGGCGGTCGCGCAGCGTGGCCACCACCTCGTCGACGTCCACCCAGCCCCACTTCATCGGGTACGTGAACTCGTCCAGCACGTACAGCCCGTGCTCCTCGGCGGCGAGCCGGCGCTGGATCTCGCGCCAGCCCTCCAGCGCGGCGGCGGCGTGGTCGGAGTCCGAACCCGGCTTGCGGGTCCACGACCAGCCCTCGCCCATCTTGTGCCACTGCACGGGCCCGCCCTGGCCGGTGCGCTCGTGCACCTCGCCCAGCGCCTTGAACGCGGCCTCCTCGCCGACCTTCCACTTCGCCGACTTCACGAACTGGAACACGCCGATCGACCAGCCTTGGTTCCAGCCTCGCAGCGCCAACCCGAAGGCGGCGGTGGACTTGCCCTTCATCACGCCCGTGTGCACCACCAGCAGCGGCCGGTTGCGGCGCTGCCGG
>NZ_KK037166.1:7521614-7553555 GCF_000568255.1 Kutzneria sp. 744 | reverse complement strand
AGCGCCACCTGGGCCTCGGTGCCGCGGAACGTCACGACGCCGACCTTGTCGCGGCGTTGGTAGGCGTCGCGGAGCAGGGACAGCACCGCGCCGCTCACGGCCGACATGCGCTGGCGCGCGGCCATCGAGCCGGAGGCGTCGACGGCGAACAGGACCAGGTTGCCCTCTTTGCCTTCACGGACGGCGAGGCGCAGGTCCTCGCCCTTGAGCCTGAGGCCCGCGCCGTCACGGCCGCGCGCCTTCTGGTGCGGGGCCGCCGCCGTGACCGTGCCGACGAGGTGCAGGCCGTGTCCGTCCACAATGGACGACCGAACCGTGCGACCACCGGCAGCGCGGGCCCTGGATCGCCGGCCGGGAGCGCCTTCGCCGACGCCGGGGACCTGCAACAGCCGCGCCTTGAACGCCGACGAGGGGGCGGCCGGGGCCTGGTCCTTCGGGGCCTTGCCCTCGCCCGGCTGCGGTTGCTGTTGCGGGGCTTGGGAATCTGGCCCACGGGAATCTGGTGGAGCCTCGCCGCCGTTCGGGTCGTCGTCGGGGTCGTTGTCGGGTTCTTCAAGCTCGGCGGCGGCCTGCTGCATGGCGTCCTGGAGCTGCTGCTCGTCCACGCCGGGCTCGTCGAACGGGTCGCGACGGCGACGGTGCGGCAGCGCGAGCCGGACCGCGGCCTCCACGTCCTCCTCCGTCACGGTGTTCGCGCCGCGCCATACGCAGTGCGCGATGGAGGTGCGTGCGACGACCAGGTCGGCGCGCATGCCATCCACCTCGAACGCCGCGCACACGGCGGCGATGCGGCGCAGCTCTGTGTCCGGCAGCACCACGTTCGGCAGCTCCTCGCGCGCCTTCACGATGCGCACCGCCAGTTCGGCGTCGGCCTCGGCCCAGTCGGCCGCGAAGCCCGCAGGGTCGGCCTCGTAGGCGAGGCGGCGGCGCACGACCTCCGTGCGCGTCGACACGTCGCGTGAGGCCAGCACCTGCACCGTGAGACCGAAGCGGTCCAGCAGCTGCGGCCGCAGTTCCCCCTCCTCGGGGTTCATCGTGCCCACGAGCAGGAACGACGCCGCGTGCGACACGGAGACGCCCTCGCGCTCCACGTGTGCCCGCCCCATCGCCGCCGCGTCCAGCAGCAGGTCCACGAGGTGGTCGTGCAGGAGGTTGACCTCATCCACGTACAGGACGCCGCGGTGCGCCGCCGCGAGCAGGCCCGGCTGGTACGCGCGGACCCCCTCGGTCAACGCGCGCTCCAGGTCCAGCGAGCCGACGAGGCGGTCCTCGGTCGCACCGACCGGCAGCTCCACCAGCCGTGACGGCCTACGGTCGTCGCCCACGGCGTGCGGGCCGTCCGGGCAGTCGGGGTCGGGGTTGGCCGGGTCGCACGCGAACCGACAGTCCGGCACCACGTCCAACTCCGGCAGCAGCGCGGCCAGCGCGCGCACGATCGTCGACTTCGCGGTGCCCTTCTCGCCGCGCACCAGCACACCGCCGATGGCCGGGTGCACGGCGTTGAGCAACAGGGACAGCCGTAGGTCGTCGTGCCCCACTACTGCGGAGAACGGGAAACGAGGTGCCATGCCAGGTCCTTCCTCGGGTGTCCACGCCCGGGTCCGGTCGGGCGAGGGGCCGAGTTCCTGACTCCCGGGCCGCAGTCGATGAACTGCGGCCAGGTCACAGTGGCGGGACCGTCCCGGGCTCACACCGGGTTCCTCGCGCACACCTCGCTGTCGGCGGGCAGTCTAGTTGGACGGCCGCCGACAGCGGGGGGTCGAATCAGCCCTTGAGCAGGGCCTGGGCCAGCTGCGTGAGGGTGCTCACACTCGCGACGGACCCGTGCGGCGCCGCGGACGTCACGCTGCGGCTCACGCCGAGGGCCTTGGCGATGACCGCCGCCTCACCGACCATGCCCGCCTTGCGCGGGTGGTACGGGAACGCGGCGAACAGGTTGAAGTTCTTGCCCTGGATCCAGGCGTTGCTGCCGGCGCAGGCGTCGTGCCCGAGCGACGGCGTGTAGGTGTCGACGTAGGTCGCGTCGGCGGCGCTTGCCGCGTTGGACACGGCGGTGTTGAGGGCGCGCTCGATGCTGTCCAGGTACGGGTAGTCGCCGTCGGCGAACGGCAGCACGTCCGGGCACGTGCCGGTGGGCGGCGCGATGCGCGGGTAGCCGATGACCAGCACCTTCGCGTGCGGCGACCGCTGGTGGATGCCCTGCAGCACGGCCGTCACCTTGTCCTGCGTGGCGGCGATGCTGGTCAGCAGCGTGTCCTGCCCGTTCACGGTGAAGTGCGCCTTGCACGGCGCGCCGTGCGGGTCCGAGTCGCGCAGGTCGGGGCAGGTGCCGACGACGTTGCCGAACACGCCGTCGTCATTGCCGCCGATGCCCAGCGTGACCAGGTCCGTGTCTGCGCGCAGGGCGTTGAACTGCGGGGCATTGCTGCCCAGCGGAACGCTCTGCGAGGCGGTCATGTCGGTGGTGTCCGCGCCGCCGCAGCTGGCGTCCCGGTAGCTGTCCACGCGAAGGGTCGCGGCCAGCAGCGCCGGGTAGTTGTTGGTGGAGCGCGCGCACCCGAGCGGGTCGAGGCGCATGAACGGGATGAACGGGCCCGAGGTGTAGGAGTCGCCGAGGGCGACATAGCGGGCGTAGGCGGGCGTGGCCGCGGTGGCGGCCCCGGCTCCCACGGTGACGAGTGACGTGACGACAACAACCGCAGCCGTGAGCACGCGGCGCAGGGTCATGGCTCCTCCACGCTGAGCAGCGAATCGACCGCTCAGTGTGGTCGGATCGGCCTAGCGTGGGTCAATCACCCAACACGCTCGATGTCAGGGCCAGCACGTTCACCCTGAGTGTGTCCTCCTGTCCCGGCTCCACCATCTCGCTGCGCATGCTGCCGATGATCACCTTGGCCAGGAACTCGCCGTCGGCCTCGGGCCGGACCTCGGCGATCAGCTCGGCCAGCTGGACGCCCCAGCGCGGCAGCGAGGCGCCGCCACCGGTGCACTCGGTCCGCTCCATCGCCGCCATCAGCGGCCGCAGCCGCAGCACGATCAGCTCGAACATCTCGTCGACCAGGCGGATCGCCCGCTCCCGGGCCGGCACGGCCACGTCCGCGGCCCGCTCGTTGGCCGCGATCCACCACTGCGCGGTCCGCTCGTCGACCACCGCCCGGACCAGGCCGTCACGATCGCCGAAGCGACGGAACAGGGTGCCCTTGCCGACGCCGGCGGCGGACGCGATGGCGTCCATGGAGACCCCCGGGCCGTGGTGGCACAGCAGGTCGCCGGCCACCTGAATGATCACCCGGTGGTTGCGCACGGCGTCGACTCGCATGGTTCCCATCTTGCCCCTTGACACGACCGGACCGGCGGTCCGTATAGTCGACGTCACAAGCGGACCGCCGGTCCGCGAGTCAGGGGGAATCATGAAGGCAGTGCGTCACCACCGCCACGGCGGCCCGGAGGTCCTCGTGCTGGAGGACGTGCCGGATCCCACGCCGGGCCCCGGCGAGCTGCTCGTCCGGGTGGCGGCGGCCGGGGTCAACTACGCCGACACCATGCTGCGGTCCCACGAGCCCGACGAGCGCTTCCGCCCACCGGGCGGTTTTCCCGTCATCCCCGGCATTGAGGGTCGGTTTATTACGAATATCTGCCTCTCCCAAACGTAGGCCCCTACTTCGACACGTGGCATCAAGGTGACTGGACGGACTTCATGTTCCACACCATTTCAACGTCTCTTTTGATGTGCATCCAGGACCAGCATTTCGCAGATAATGTCTTCAACGGCTACGCGCCCGTGTCGGGTCAGTAGAAGCTCGGCAAGGGTTATGTAAGGTTTGGTAGTGTGTGCAGCTATGTACCTGGCACCTTTGTGGGCACTCGCTCCGTCGCGGTATTGATCACCGTTTAATCGAATGTTTCACTTGTGATCCTTGCGCCGGAAAAAAGTTCCTTAGCTACTGGGCCATGCGACGCCGCAGACTTATCCTCGGTCAAGAAACGCGAGAGTAATCTGGTTTGAGAATAACCACGGGCGACCTCCGGCAAATAGAGGACGAGTCTGTGTGGATGCAATCCACAATAGCATACCTGACCGATCAGTCTTCAACGCCCCTTGGTTTGCTAGGAGTCAGGTCTAGAGTCTAAGGGCCCAGCACTATGCTAATCTTTACGCATGTCAATGACTAGGCCAGCAGACGTCGATTAGCTAGATAAATCTCGACACCTCGCATTATGCCAACGAAGCCCGAGAATAGATTGAAGTACGCGGGAAGAGTCTCCCATCCCCATTCCCGACGACCTGGACGACCACCAGGCCCTGGCCCTGTTCGCCCAGGGGGCCACCGCCGTCGGCGTGATCGACGTCGCCCGCCTCACCGCCGCCGACACGGTGCTGGTGGAGGCCGCGGCAGGTGGCGTCGGTTCGCTGTTGGTCCAGCTGGCCAAGCGCACAGGCGCCACCGTCATCGCCGCCGCCTCCAGCGCCAGCAAGCTCGATCTCGCCCGCAGCCTGGGCGCGGACCGGGTGGTGGACTACAGCCGCGATGGCTGGACCGAGGGGGTCGGCCCAGTCACCGTGGTGCTGGAGGCCGTGGGCGGCCAGACCGCCGCCGAGGCCTTCCGGCTGCTCTCGCCGTTCGGCCGCATGGTGTTGTACGGCTACGCCTCCGGCGAGCCCGCCGCCATCACCACCACCGACGTCTTCACCGGCGGCGCCGAGCTCATCCCGTTCAGCCTCACCTACGACGCCGCCCTGCTGCCCGACTACACGCTGCGGGCGTTCGAGCTGGCCGGCGAGCTCAAGCCCGTCATCGGCGAGGTCTTACCCCTGGCCGAGGCGGCCAAGGCCCACCGCGCGCTGGAGGAGAGGAGCTCGGTCGGCAAGCTGGTCCTAGTGCCGTGACGTCGGCTCAGCGCTGGTCGGACGCCGCGCCCACCGCCGGGTGCGCCGGGTAGGTCACACCATCCACGGTCATGCCGCCGAACTCGAGCGCCGGCGCGTGCCGGTTGGCACTGGCCGGGAAGGCCAGCTTCGGCTCGGACAGCTTGTCCAGGCGGGCGCGCTGCTCCGGGCTGAGCGTGATGTCCAGCGCGGTGATGTTGGACCGGAACTGCTCCATGGTGCGGGCGCCGATGATCGTCGAGGTGACACCGGGCCGGCCCTGCACCCAGGACAGCGCCACCGCGGCCGAGCTGGCGCCGATCTCCTTGGCGATCTCGTTAACGGCGTCGATCACCTCGTACTCGGCGGTGGTCGGCGGCTGGAAGAAGCCGTTGTTGCCGCGGGCCGAGGTCGCCGGTTGGCCGCTGGAGTACTTGCCGGAGAGGAAGCCGTTCTTCAGCGGGCTCCACGGCATGACGCCGATGCCCAGCTCCCTGGCCGCCGGGATCATCTCGCCCTCCGAGGTCCGCTCCAGCAGCGAGTACTCCAGCTGCATCGCGGTGACCGACACCCACGAGCGGAACTTGGCGGTGACCACGGCCTCGGCCACCTTCCACGCCGGCACGTCGGACAGGCCGACGTAGCGGATCTTGCCCGCGGTGACCAGGTCGTCCAGGGTGCGCATGGTCTCCTCGATCGGCATGTAGCCGTCGTAGTTGTGCACCCAGTACATGTCCACGTAGTCGGTCCGGAGCCGGCGCAGCGAGTTCTCCAGCTGCTGGATGATCGCCTTGCGGCCGATGCCACCGCCGTTGGGGTCGCCGGGACGGAGGTTGCAGAAGAACTTGGTGCCCAGCACCACGCCGTCGCGCACGCCGGGGTGGGCGGCGAAGTAGTCGCCGATGATGCGTTCGGAGTGGCCCGCGGTGTAGAGGTTGGCCGTGTCGATCGAGTTGCCGCCCCGGTCGAGGTAGGCGGCGAGGATGTCGGCCGACACCTCGGGGCTGCTGCCCCAGCCGAAGTCCTCGCCGAAGGTCATGGTGCCCAGGGTGAAGGGGCTGACCCGCAGGCCGGACTGTCCGAGGGTGACGTACGAGTCCAGCGACATGACACACGCTCCTGTTGTCTGATCCGATCACTTGCTCCTTCTAGTTGACCAGCGGATCCGCATCTCTCCTAGAACGATCAACTCCACTGGTTGCACGATCTGCGCAACTTTGGTGCGATGGGGGCGTGCTGACGACGATGCGGGAACTGGCCGGGCGGATCGCCCGGCTGCATGCGAGCCCCACTCACCCGGTGTGGCTCGACGGCCTGCGGGTGAATGTCAGCACCACGACCTCCGCCGGGATGGGCGGTCTCACCCGACCCGTGCTGGCGCTGGTCGCCCAGGGCGCGAAGCAGACGACCCTGGCCGACCGGGTCTACGACTACCGGGCCGGGCAGTACCTGATCGCGTCGCTGGAGCTGCCGGTGACCGGTCGGATCACCCGGGCCAGCGCCGCCGAGCCCTTCATCGGGCTGGGACTGCCCCTACGTAGGGAGGTGATCACCGAGCTGCTGCTGGAGACCGGCGGCGGCAGTCGCGCCGATGACGACGCCGGCAGCGGCATCGTCACCGCCGACGCCGACGAGGAGCTCCTGGACGCCGTCGTCCGCCTGCTGCGGCTGCTGGACCGCCCCGCCGACTTCACCGTGCTCGGTCCCGGCGTCGAACGCGAGATCCACTGGCACCTCATGAACGGTCCCCGTGGCGCCGCGGTCCGCCGCATCGGCATGGAGGACAGCCGCGTGTCCCTGGTCGGACGGGCCACCCAGTGGATCTCCCGCCACTTCGACCGCACCATCCGCATCGCCGACCTGGCCGACGAGATCGGAGTCAGCGTCGCCACCCTCAACCGCCACTTCCGCGCCGTCACGGCCATGAGCCCGCTCCAGTACCAGAAGCAGCTCCGCCTCCAGCAGGCCCGCCTGCGCCTCATGGCCGCCCCCGACGATGTCGCCGCCGTCGGTTACGCCGTCGGCTACGACAGCCCCTCCCAGTTCAGCCGCGAGTACCGGCGCCTGTTCGGCGAGCCCCCCGGCCGCGACATGCACCGCATCCAGGAATACACCGAGGTCGGCGCCTGACCAGGACCGTCCTGGCAGCGGGCCAGGCGCCTGATGCGAGACTGGCGGGCGTGACCGCTGGTAACCCGCTTCCCGCGCCCGACGAGGTGTTCGACTGGATCGACGTCCGGGCGCAGGCCCGGCAGGAGGCGGGGCTGGCCCGCCAGCTGCGGCCGCGGGCGGCCGGGTCGGACGCGCTGGATCTGGCCAGCAACGACTACCTGGGTCTGGCCCGGGACAAGCGGGTGGCCGGGGCGGCCGCGGCGGCGGCGCTGAAGTGGGGGGCCGGGTCGACGGGGTCACGCCTGGTGACGGGCTCGACGGAGCTGCACACGGAGCTGGAGCTGGAGCTCGCGTCGTTCTGCGGCATGCAGGCGGCGCTGGTGTTCTCCTCGGGCTTCATGGCCAACCTGGCCGCGGTGTCGGCGCTGACCGGGCCGGGCACGGCGATCGTGGCCGACAAGCTGATCCACGCCTCGCTGATCGACGGGACGCGGCTGTCCAAGGCCGACGTGGCGGTCATGGGCCACTGCGACGTGGCCGGCGTGACCAATGCGCTGGCCAAGCGCAAGCACGAGCGGGCGCTGGTGGTCACCGACTCCGTCTTCTCCGTGGACGGGGACCTCGCGCCGCTGGCGCCGCTGGCCCATGCGTGTGGCAAGCACGGGGCGGCGCTGCTGGTGGACGACGCCCACGGCTTCGGCGTGATCGGGGAGGCCGGCAAGGGCGCGGTGCACGACGCCGGCCTGGCCGGTTCGCCGAACGTGGTGATGACGCTGACCCTGTCCAAGTCCCTCGGCGCCCAGGGCGGCGCCATCCTCGGCCCGCGCCGGGTGATCAAGCACATGGTCGACCACGCCCGCAGCTTCATCTTCGACACCGGCCTCGCCCCCGGCAGCGTCGCCGCGGCCCTGACCGCCCTGCGCGTCCTCAAGGAGGAGCCGCAGCTGGCCGGCCAGGCCCGCCAGAACGCCTTCGAACTCACCGAGCGCCTCACCGCCGCCGGCCTCCAGGTCAGCACCCCGACCGCCGCCGTCGTCTCCGTGCGGGCCCCGTCCCCCGAGGCCGCCGTGGCCTGGGCCAACGACTGCCGGACCGCTGGCGTCGTGGTCGGCTGCTTCCGCCCGCCGTCGACCCCCGACCAGATCTCCCGCCCGCCTGCGCCTGACCGCCCGCGCCGACGACGTCGACCGCGCGGTCGACTCATCACCGCACGCACCGCCAGTAGGCCCCAAGGGCCGAACGCGGGCGCGTGATGGCGCAAACCATTCGCGTCAACTGGTCAAGCAGAGCTCCCAGGCGTCGCCGCGGAAACTGGCCCCCCACGCTCGCCGGCGGGGTGGGTGCCGCCGCAGACGGTCTTTGTAGATTCCCGGGGTCTGGCGTGGGTTAGATGGGTGAAGGAAGTCGGGGCCCCCACACGCTGAGGTTCGGGCGCGGGAGGGCGGGGAAGGCCGGGCATTCCCGCTGACGCCCGACCTCCGTGACATCGCAGGTGAGCAGTCCTCGGGGTGGACGGTGACTTGAAGTAGGGGTTGGCCACGGAGTTGGCCGAGCAGCCCAATCGGGATGGTTGGGCGGGGTGCGCACCGCACCGGCATAGGCGGGCGGAACGAGGGCGAGCGCGGCCATGCCGGCGGCGAGCACCGCCGACACGGCCGTGAATCTGGGCGTCATCCGGGGAACCTCCAAGAGCTCGAAGGGGAATCCACGGATGGACGCTAGTGAGCGGAAAACCCGCGCGGGATCGCACAAGAGGCTCGTCAGTAGATGACGGAGCGTCAGAGGGCTCACCCGTCGATATGACGAACCGTCATATCGAGCTAGCCGTTGCGGCGCATGACAACGTGCGGGATGCCGTCCTCCAGGAACTCCTCACCCTCGGTCACGTAGCCGAAGCGGGCGTAGAAGGACTTCACGGCCACCTGGGCGTCCAGCACGCTGGGCGCGGAGCCGATCTCGGCCACGGCGGCCTCCATGAGCCGGCCGGACAGGCCGTTGCCCCGGGCGTCGGCGGCGGTGCAGACGCGGCCGACACGGAAGGAGCCGTCCCGCTCCTCCAGCAGCCGAAGGACCGCCAGCACCCGGCCGTCGTCCCCGGCCAGCCAGAAGTGCCGGGTGGAGGGCTCCAGGTCCCGGCCGTCGAGCTCGGGATAGGGGCACTTCTGCTCGACGACGAAGATGTCGACCCGGAGCCGCAGCAGGTCGTAGAGCTGCTGCGGCGTCAGGTCGGCGGCCCACTCGCGGCGCAGGGTGGCGTGAAGCGTCATGCCACTTGGTATCACGCGTGGAGCTGGGCAGAAACCTCGTCTTCGTACGAGGTCAGCCGGGTGTACACGCCGGGTTTGCCCGCCCGCGCGCAGCCGTCGCCCCACGACACGACGCCGACCAGTCGGCCGTCGACGACCATGGGCCCGCCGGAGTCGCCGGCGCAGGCGTCCCGGCCGCCGTTGGGATAGCCGGCGCACACCATGGACGTGGCGTCGTAGTCGGATTCCTCGCTGGAGCAGGTCTGGTCGGAGACCACGGGCACCCGCACCGACTGGAGCGTGGGCGAAGGCCCGGCGGTCTCGCCGACCCGGCCCCAGCCGAGCACGGTGGCCACGACGCCGGGGGCGTAGCCGGAGGCGTCGCCGGCAGCGACCAGGGGCAGCGTCCGGTACGGCACGGAGCGGGACAGCGTCAGCACGGCGACGTCGTGCCCGGTGCCGACGTCGCGGAAGCTCGGATCGGCCCACACCGACGAGACCCGGACCTGCATGCCGTCGCTGGTGCGCAGGTCGGTGCGGCCGGCGACGATCCGCAGCGAGGACGGCGACTTGGTGGTCATGCCGCCGGTGGCCAGCGCCTGCGTGACGCAGTGCGCGGCGGTGACGACCTTGGTCGGCCCGACGAGGGTGCCGCCGCAGAAGAAGGCGCCGTTGCTGGTGGTCAGGGCGACGACCCACGGCGTGGTGGTGGTGCTGGCCTCGTCGCCGCCGACGATGCGGGGCGTGCCGGCGCCGGCGCCGTAAGCGGGCGCAGAGCACAGCAGGAGCGAGGCGAGGACGGCGGCCGACCGCCGGACATAAGAGGGCACGGCAAGCACTCCTACAGGGAGGGGAGGCCACAGACCGTAGCCGATCCACAACCCCGGGTGGGCCGCGACCGAGATCACTCACCCGAACGTGTCAACGCCGGAAAATCTCCCGTTAGAATCTCATAAGTACGAAGAATCCTCTGTCAGCACGCCTGACGACGGGCGTTTGTTCTGCAACGCCCCGCTTGGACCGGAGTTTTGCCGTGAAGTTCGACGTCAGCACCCTGCCCGCCTTCCTGCTCGCCTGCCTGGTCGTGGTCATCACGCCGGGCATGGACGCGTTCCTGCTGCTCAGGACGTCGTTAAGGGCGGGAACGAGGGCCGGCCTGCGGGCGTTGGCCGGCGTGCACACGGCCAGCGCGGTGCAGATCGGCCTCGTCGTCTCGGGCCTGGGCGCGCTGCTGGCCGGTTACCCCGCGTTGCTCCAGGTGCTGCGCTGGCTCGGGGCCGCCTACCTGGCCTTCCTCGCCGCGCAGATCGTCCGGGGCCTGCTGAGGCCGCGGCCCCAGGAGTCGGACGAACCGGTCGCCGTGGCTCATCCGTTCCGGCAGGGCTTCCTGTCCAACCTGATGAACCCGAAGATGCTGCTGTTCTCCCTGGCGTTCCTGCCGCAATTCATCGGATCGGGTGACGCCGTACTCCAGCTCGGGGTGCTGGGCGTCATCTTCCTGGCGCTGGCCGCGTGCTGGGAGGCGACGATCGTGCTCGCCGCCGGCCGCATGTCGCGGCGGCTGCAGCGGCCGGGCGTCACGACCACTCTGGACGCCGTGTCGGCGGCCGCGTTCCTGACCATCTCGGTGGGACTGGTCCTGGCCTGAACGACGGCGCCCGCCCCGGAGAAGTCCGGGACGGGCGCCGTGGCCAGCAGAGTGGTCAGAATCCGGTCGGCGGCGCCGAACCGCCCAGCTGCGCCTCGATCGCCGGCTCGTACGACGCCACGCGGGTGTAGACGCCGTAGTAGCCGGGCCGGGCGCAGCCCTCGCCGAACGACGTGATGCCGATCAGCACCCCGCCGATCTCCAGTGGCCCACCGGAATCGCCCTGACACGTGTCGACGCCGCCCTGGGCGTAGCCCGCGCACACCATCGCCGTGGCGCGGAACTCCGGATAGGACTTGCCGCACGCGTCGGCCGCGGCCAGCGGCACCTGAGCCATCATCAGGTACCTCGACACTTCGCCGGACTCCGCCGTCCGGCCCCAGCCGAGCACCGTGGCCACGGCATTGGCCTGGTACAGCGACGCGTCCTTGGCCAGCGGCAGCGGCGGCACGTTGACCGGACGGCTCAACGTGATCACCGCGAAGTCGGAGCCGCTGGTCGGATCGCCCTTGTAGTCCGGGGAGACCCAGATGGACTTGGCGGTGACGACCCGCCCGTCGGTGCTCTGCTTGTCCTCGCGGCCGACGACGGCCCGCAGGTTGTCCGCCCGCTGGTCGGCCATGCAGTGCGCCGCGGTGAGCACCTTGGTGGCCGCGACCACGGTGCCGCCGCAGAACTGGAACCCGGTGGCGTCGGTCAGATAGACGACCCACGGGTACTCCACGATGCTGGCCCGTTCGCCGCCGACGACGCGGGGTGTGGCGGCCGCCGGAACGGCGGCGGCGAGGGCGACTAAGACGGCGGCCACCACCACGGTCAGGCGGCTCGACCTGGAGATTCGCATACCCGTAACGGAACAGGCCAGTGCCCTCCGTCACAAGGAAACCCACTCGCCGGGGTGTCACACGATAGGCGTTGACGGCCCGACGGCGCGGGTCTAGCGTGACTCGTGACCGGATAAGAAATCTGGTCATGAGTCAAGGAGGCGCACGATGCCGGGGCAGCACGAGCGTGGGGAGCGGATCCTCGACGCGGCCGCCGACCTGGTCCTGCGCTGGGGCTACAAGCGCGTGACCATCGAAGAGGTGGCCAAACAGGCCGGCATCGGCAAGGGCACCGTCTACCTGCACTTCCGCAACCGCAGCGAGCTGTTCCTGAGCGTGTTGGTGCGGGAGTCGGTCCTGCTGACCGGCGAGATGCTCGACGAGCTCCGGCAGGACCCGATCATGATGCTGCCGGCCGAGCAGGCGCAGCTGGTCTACCTGGGCGTGATGAGGCGGCCGTTGCTGCGGGCCATGTTCAGTCGCAACATCGAGATCCTCGGCGACCTCGCGCTGGACCCGGCCATGCAGCCGCTGCGCCGGGTGAAGATCGACCTGTTCGGCGATCTTTTCCAGGTGCTGCGCGAGCACGAGCTGGTCCGCACCGACCAGAGCATCGAGGCCCAGCGGCACGTGATGTCGGCCGTGCAGACCGGGTTCTACCTGGCCGGGCCGATGTTGGGGCCATACAACACGCACGACGACGAGGCCACGGCGGCACTGCTGGCCCACACCGTCCGCGAGGCATTGCACGCACCCGGCCCGCCCGACCGGGCGGTGCTCGAGGCGCTGCAGCCCAAGGTGCTCGCGATGCTGACGGACTTCCACAACGCACTCGCGGCCACGGTCCACGGCAGCTCGCCGGAGGACTGAGCACACAACGTCAAAGCTAGGGGGATTCTCATGACCACCACGGCGAAGCCCACCCTCCAGGACTTCCTTGACTACCTGGAGGGTCTGCGGACGCAGGGCCAGGTCGTGCACGACGAGCGGACGCAGGCCTGGATGGTGCTGGGCCAGCCCGAGGTCGACGAGGTGCTGCACAACGCGCGCGTGTTCGGCTCGGACCTGTCCGAGCTGGTGCCGATGTCCGACGAGTTCACCCTGTTCGCCAAGGGCAACTTCGTGCAGATGGACGACCCGCGGCACAAGCAGCTGCGGGGCATGGTCAGCCGGGCCTTCACGCCGCGGTTCGTGGCCGGCATGGAGCCGGCCATCCACGACCTGACCGTGGAGCTGCTCGACGCCGCCGGCGCCGAGTTCGACCTGGTCGACGCGCTGGCCCACCCGCTGCCCGTGATCGTCATCGCCAACCTGCTGGGCATCCCGCTGTCGGACCAGGCGGTGTTCCGCCGCTGGGCCGACACGCTGCTGGACCGGGACGTCCCGCAGGACAAGCCGATCGCGCAGATCCGCGAGGAGATCACCGCGCAGGTCGCGCCGGTGATGCGGGAGATGAACGACTACTTCCTGGAGTTCATCAAGCAGCGCCGCCGCAACCCGGGCGACGACCTGACCAGCAAGCTCACCATGGTCGAGGAGGAGGGCAAGCGGCTGGACGACGTCGAGATCGTCGGCTTCGTCGGCCTGCTGCTGCTGGCCGGCCACATCACCACCACGGCCACCCTGGGCAACAGCATCCTGACGTTCCACGAGAACCAGGACGCCATCGCCGAGGTCCGCCGGGACCTGTCGCTGCTGCCGGCGGCGATCGAGGAGGTGCTGCGGCTGCGCACGCCGTTCCCGCGGGTGGCCCGGGTGACCCACGAGGAGACGGTGCTCGGTGGCGTCACCATCCCGGCCGGGCAGATGGTGCTGCCGATGCTGACCGCGGCCAACCGGGACGAGCGGGTGTTCCCGAACCCGAGCCGGTTCGACCTGCACCGGGAGCCCAACCACCACGCGTCGTTCGGCCGGGGCATCCACGTCTGCCTTGGCGCGCCCTTGGCCCGGCTGGAGGCCAGGGTCGCGCTGAAGATCATGTTCGAGCGCTACGCCGACATCCAGGTGGTCGAGGACGGGGTCGAGGAGCGCAACCCGTTCGCCATGGTCGCCGTGACCAAGCTGCCGCTCGCCGTGAGGCCGGTTTAGCCAGCTCATGGCCGATACTGTCGGGCGTGGAACGCGATGTGCTCGGTGACGACTACGAGGTGTTGACGCTCCCGCTCGGCGCGCTGCCGGCGGGCGCCGGACCGGGTGGCGACAACGTCGCCCACCTGGTCCGCTATCGGCCCAAGGGCGTGGACGCCGGCAAGCCCGTGAACGGGGCCCTGCTCTACGTGCACGGCTTCACCGACTACTTCTTCCAGACCCACGTCGCCGAGCACTTCGCGGCCCGCGGCTACGACTTCTACGCCGTGGACCTGAGGGCCTACGGGCGGTCGCTGCAACCGGGGCAGCTGCCCAACTTCGTCACCGACCTCAATTTCCACTTCGAGGAGCTCGACGCGGCGGCGCGCATCATCCACGACGAGGACGGCCACTCCCGGCTGACGTTGATGGGCCACTCGACCGGCGGGCTGATCTCCATCATGTGGGCCCACGAGCGGCGTGACGACAACGTGGTGGACGCGCTGGTGCTCAACAGCCCGTGGATGGACCTGGCCGAGGGCTGGTTCCTGCGCACCGTCGGCACCCGGGTGGTCGACGTGCTGGGCCGGATCAGCCCGACCGCCGTGGTGCAGAAGGGCTTGGAGAGCCCCTACGGCCTGAGCCTGCACCGGGACAACAACGGCGAGTGGGAGTTCAACACCGACTGGAAGCCCACCAACGGGTTCCCGGTGCGGGCCGGCTGGCTGCGCACGATCCGCCGCCAGCACGCCCGGCTGCACCGCGGGCTGGACGTGCGGGTCCCGGTGCTGCTGCTGCGGTCCTCGCACAGCCTGCTCAAGACCAAGGCGTGGAGCCCGGAGGCGATGCGCGCCGACACCGTGCTGGACGTGACCCACATGCAGAAGTGGGCCTCGAAGATCGGCCCGCACGTGACGGTGGTGTCGGTCGAGGGCGGCATGCACGACCTGTTCCTGTCGCCCGAGGCGGTCCGGGAGCGGGCCCTGTCCGAGACCGTCGACTGGTTGGAGGGTCTCCACTCGCGAGACCGGCTCGTAGAGTGAGGGCCATGAGCACCGGACCCAAGCTGCGCGTCGCGCTGGACGACATTCCGACCTACAAGCCGGGCAAGCCGGCCGTCGGCGCGGACGGCGCCCCGGCGTTCAAGCTCTCGTCGAACGAGAACCCGCACGACCCGCTGCCCGGCGTGGTCGAGGCCATGGAGCGGGCGCTGCGCTCGCACAACCGGTACCCGGACATGGGCTGCTCGGCCCTGATCCCGGCCATCGCCGCGCGGCTGGGCGTGCCGGAGGCGCGCGTGGCCACCGGCACCGGCGGTGTCGGCGTGATCCAGCAGGTGCTGCAGGCCGTGTGCGACGACCGCGACCAGGTCATCTACCCGTGGCGGTCGTTCGAGGCGTACCCGATCATCACCAAGATGGTCGGCGCGCACCCGGTCGAGGTGCCGCTGACCCCGGACGAGCACCAGGACCTGGACGCGATCGCCGCGGCGGTCACTGACCGGACCCGGCTGATCATCCTGTGCAACCCCAACAACCCCACCGGCACCGCGATCCGGCGCGCGGAGCTGGAGGCGTTCCTGGACCGGGTGCCGAGCGACGTGCTGGTGCTGATCGACGAGGCGTACCGGGAGTTCGTGCGCGACCCCGAGGTGCCGGACGGGCTGGAGGTCTACCGCGACCGCCCGAACGTGGCCGTGCTGCGGACCTTCTCCAAGGCCTACGGCCTGGCCGGGCTGCGCGTCGGGTACGCCGTGGCGCACGAGCCGGTGGCCGACGCGCTGCGCAAGATGGCCGTGCCGTTCGGCGTGAGCCAGCTCGCGCAGGACGCCGCGATCGCGTCGCTGGCGGCCGAGGCCGAGCTGTTCGAGCGGGTCGAGCACATCACCAAGGAGCGCGGGCGGGTGTTGGACGCGCTGCGCGACCAGGGCTGGACGGTGCCGGACTCGCAGGGCAACTTCGTGTGGCTGCGGCTGGGCGAGCGGACCACCGAGTTCGCGGAGCTCGCGCAGGCCAAGGGCGTGATGGTGCGGCCGTTCGCCGGCGAGGGGGCGCGGATCTCCATCGGCGAGGTCGACGGCAACGACCTGTTCCTCGGAGTCGCCGCGGCCTTCCGATCTTGATCTGTCACGATCAGGGTCATGTTGTCACGTCTCGGTGCGCTGCTCTGCGTCGCGCTGTTGGCGCTGCCTGTCACCGCGCAGGCGGCGCCGACGGCGCCGTCGCCCGCCATCAAGTGGATCACTGAGGCGTCCGCGACACTGGACCACTGGTACAACCCGGACGACGGCCGCTACCGCACGACGAACTGGTGGAACTCGGCCAACGCGCTGCAGGCCCAGCTGGTCGCCTCCAGCCTGCTCGGCAACGACCTCGGCGAGAAGCGCGCGGCCAACACCTACGACCAGAACATCGGCACCTCGTTCCGGAACGACTACTACGACGACGAGGGCTGGTGGGGCCTGACCTGGCTGCAGGCCTACGACCAGACCGGCGAGAAGCGCTACCTGGTGGCGGCCGAGTCGCTGTTCACCGACATGGCCGGCGGCTGGGACCTGGCCTGCGGCGGCGGCATCTGGTGGTCACGCAACCGGGACTACAAGAACGCGATTCCCAACGAGCTGTTCCTGTCGCTGGCCGCCGCGCTGGCGCTGCGCACCTCCGGAGCGGCGGCGGCCAACTACAAGCAGTGGGCGCTGCTGGAGTGGGACTGGTTCGCCCACACCGGCATGATCAATGCTCAGGGTCTGGTCAACGACGGTCTGACCGACGACTGCAAGAACAACGGGCGTACCACGTGGACCTACAACCAGGGTGTGGTCCTGGGTGGTCTTGCCGATCTGTACCGGCTCACCGGGCGCCGGGACCTGTTGCAGTCGGCCACCTCCATCGCCAACGCCGCGATGACGAAGCTCACCGATGGGAACGGTGTGCTTCATGAGCCGTGTGAGGCTCAGCGATGCGATGTGGACCAGACCCAGTTCAAGGGGATCTTCGTCCGGAACCTGGTGGCGCTCAACGAGGTCGCGCCCTCGTCGACCTACACGTCCTTCACCGTGCGCAACGCGCTGGCCGTGTGGAAGACCCGCAACCAGGCCTACCAGCTCGGTCTGTTCTGGAGTGGACCGTTCGATCTCGCCGACGCCAGCCGGCAGAGCTCGGCGCTGGACTGCCTGAACTCGGCCCTGCGCCTGAGCTGAACCGGGCCTGAGCTGATCTTTCCTTGGTTCAGTTGACGATCGGCTGGGTCAGCGTGTCGATCGTGTCCCCCGGCGGCAGCTCGGCGCTGCGCTGGGCCGGAACCGGTGTCGACTCGGCCCGGTTGATCACGACGACGTTGGCCATCGGGTCGGGCTCGTCGGTCAGCATCGGCGACAGCGAGCGGGCCACCGCCTTGAGCCGGCGCAGCCGGCGGGCCGCCAGGAAGCCGATGAACCTGGGCGAAGTGAGCCACCAGCCCAGCAGGAGGCCGCCGCCGGCGATCGCGGACAACACCACCAACTCCACCCGCACGGCGCACCCCCTTCCCCAGTGACGGACCGGTCGGCGCGCTATCAGGCACGGCTCCGACGGCCCCCGGGTTCGCCGCCGCGGCATCGTCTCCGCGGCGGCGAACCCGTTGTGCGCTACCTGTCATTAAAGGACCTTCGGCGCGGAAATGCGCGTGAAGTCACCGGTCTGGGGTCAAACGGCGCGGGTTATTCCTCCAACTGGCCTTCCAGTTCCAGATAGACCGTGCGCAGTTGGTCGAGAACGGTCTCGTCCGGTTGCGACCACAGTCCCCGATCGGCTGCTTCCAACAGACGCTCGGTCACGCCGCGCAGTGCCCAGGGGTTGGACTTGCGCATGAAGTCCTGGACTTCCTTGTCAAAAACGTAGGATTCGGCAAGTTGCGCGTACATCCAGTCGTCGACAACCCCGGCCGTGGCATCGAAACCGAACAGATAGTCCACAGTGGCCGCCAGCTCGAACGCCCCTTTGTAACCATGTCGACGCATGGCCGAGATCCAGCGGGGGTTGACAACCCGGGCCCGGAACACCCGTTTGGTCTCCTCGCCGAGCGTGCGCGTGCGGACCGCGTGCGGCACCGCGGAGTCGCCGACGTAGGCCGCCGGGTTGTCGCCGGTCAGCGAGCGCACCATGGCCACCATGCCACCGTGGTACTGGAAATAGTCGTCCGAATCGGCGATGTCGTGCTCGCGCGTGTCGACGTTCTTGGCCGCCACCTGGATCCTGCGGTACGCGGTCTCCATGTCCTCGCGCGCCTGCGCGCCGTCGAGGCCGCGGCCGTAGGCGTAGCCGCCCCAGGTGGCGTAGACCTCGGCCAGATCGGCGTCGTCGCGCCAGTTCCGGGAGTCGATCAGCGGCAGCAGTCCGGCCCCGTAGGCGCCGGGCTTGGAGCCGAAGATCCTTGTGGTGGCCCGACGCTCGTCGCCGTGTTCTTCCAAGTCGCGGCGGAAGTGGGCGGCCACGTAGTTGTCCTCGTCGGACTCATCGAGCCGGGCCACCGCCGCGACGGCGTCGTCCAGCACGGCGACCACGTGCGGGAAGGCGTCGCGGAAGAAGCCGGATATCCGCACCACCACGTCGATCCGGGGACGCCCGAGTTCCGGAACCGGCACGATCTCGAAGCCGGTGACCCGGCGCGACGCGTCGTCCCACACCGGCCTGGTTCCCAGCAGCCACAGCAGTTCCGCGATGTCGTCGCCCTGCGTGCGCATCGCCGAGGTGCCCCACACCGTGAGGCCGACGCTGCGCGGCCACTCCCCGGTGTCGGCGCGATGCCGATCCAGCAACGAATCGGCCAACGCCGAGCCGACGTCGAAGGCGTTGCGGGACGGGATCGCCTTGGGGTCCACGGAATAGAAGTTGCGGCCGGTGGGCAGCACCGAGACCAGGCCGCGGGTCGGAGATCCGGACGGACCCGGCTCGATGAACCGGCCGTCCAGGGCCCGCAGCACGTTGCGGATCTCGTCGGTGGTCCGCGCCAGCCGCGGCACCACCTCGCCGCAGGCGAAGCCGAGCACCGCCGCCACGGCCTCGACCCGTTCCCCCAGCACGGTTTCCGTGATGCCGTCGGTGGCCCAGCCGTTGTCGTGCACGCCGGTCACCAGCCGGCGGGCCAGCTCCTCCAGCAGGTCGATCACGTCGGCGCCGGTCTGCGCCGGGCCTTCGACCAGTTCGGACAGTCCGCCGGTGTTCACCACCCGGATGCCGGGATCGGCCAGCAGCGCTTCCTCGTCCAGTCCGAAGTGGACGGCCAGGGCGGCGCGAAGTCCCGTGATGGCCCCGACCTTGCCGCCGAACACCTGCCGCGCCCGCAACACCGCGAGCACGTCGTTGATCAGCTCCTCGCCCTCCGGGGCCCGTCCGAGGATGTGCAGGCCGTCCCGGATCTGCACATCCTTGATCTCGCACAGGTAGCCGTCGATGTGCATGACGAAGTCGTCGAAGTCGTCCTCGCCGGGCGCCTCGGACTGGTGCAGGTCGTGGTGCAGCTTGGCGCTGGTGACCAGCTCCCAGATCTGGCCGCGCACGGTGGCCAGCTTGGTCGGGTCCAGCGCCTGCACGGTGGCGTACTCGTCGAGCAGCTGCTCCAGCTTGGCCATGTCGCCGTAGGTGTCGGCGCGGGCCATCGGCGGGATCATGTGGTCCACCACGGTGGCGTGCGCACGGCGCTTGGCCTGCGTGCCCTCGCCCGGGTCGTTCACGATGAACGGGTAGATCAGCGGCAGGCTGCCCAGCACCGCGTCCGGGGCGCAGTCGTCGGCCAGGCCCAATCCCTTGCCCGGCAACCACTCCAGCGTGCCGTGCTTGCCGAGGTGCAGCACCGCGTGCGCGCCGAACTCCTCGTCCAGCCAGCGGTAGGCGGCCAGATACTGGTGCGAGGGCGGCAGGTTCGGGTCGTGGTAGATGGCCACCGGGTTCTCGCCGAAGCCGCGCGGCGGCTGGATCATCAGCATCACGTTGCCGAACTGGAGCGAGGCCACGTAGATCTCGTCGTCGGTGACGTAGAGCTGCCCCGGCGCCGCGCCCCAGTGTTCCGTGACGCCATCACGGAATCCGGCCGGCAGCGCGTCGAACCACGTGCGGTAGGTGGCCGACGGGACCTTGATGGCCGCACCGGACATCTGCTCCTCGGTCAGCCAGTCCACGTCGTGCCCGCCGGCCGCGATCAGCCGGTGGATCAGCGTGTCACCGTCCAATGAGGACACATCGAGGCCACCGAGGTCGTAGCCCTGCTCGGCCATGCGGTGCAAGAGAATCACCGCCGAGGCCGGCGTGTCCAGGCCGACCGCGTTGCCGACCCGGGCGTGCTTCGTCGGGTACGACGACAGCACGACGGCGACCTTCTTGTCCTTGTTCGGCACATGCCGCAGCCGTGCCAGGCCCACCGCCGTGCCGGCCACGCGGGCCGCCCGCTCCGGGTCGGCCACGTAGACCGGGATGCCGTCCGGGCCGTTCTCCTTGAAGGAGAAGGGAACGCCGATCAGCCGGCCGTCGAACTCCGGGATCGCCACCTGCATCGCCGCGTCCATCGGGGACAGTGCCGCGTCGGACTCCCGCCACGCCGCCCGTGACGACGTGAGGCAAAGCCCTTGCAGCACCGGGATGTCCAGCTTCGCCAGCGCACCCGCGTCCCAGGCGTCTTCGTCGCCGCCCGCGCTGGCCTCCGCCGCCACCACCCCGCCGGCCGCGAGCACCGTCGCCACCACTGCGTCGCAGCGGCTCAGGACCTCCAGCAGGGCGTCCGACTCGTCGTCGGCCAGGCCGCGCAGCGAGCCGCAGAACACCGGCAGCACATTGGCCCCGGCCGCCTCCACCGCGTCGGCCAGCGTGTCCACGAACGCCGTGTTCCCGGCCAGCGCGTGCGCCCGGTAGAACACGACGCCCACCGTCGGCCGGCCCTCCACGTGCTGGCGCTCGCCGTGCACGCCGTAGACCGGAGTGCGGACCGGCGCCTCGAAGCCCTCGCCCGTCAGCAACACCGTGTCCGACAGGAAGTTGGCCAGCTGCCCCAGGTTGGCCGGGCCGCCCTCGACCAGGTAGGCCAGGGCCTGCGTGGCCACGCCCGCCGGCACCGTCGAGGCCGCCATCAGCTCCGCGTCCGGCGTCGCCTCGCCCCCGAGGCACACCGTCGGCTTCATGCTGGCCAGGACTGCCGCCAGGCCCTCCTCCCAGGCCCTTCGGCCGCCCAGCAGCCGCACCACCACCAGGTCGGCGTCGGCCAGCAGCGCCGGCAGGTCGTCGACCTCCAGCCGAGCCGGGTTGCCGACCGTGTAGTCGGCCCCGCTGGCCCTGGCCGCCAACAGGTCCGTGTCTGCCGTCGAGAGCAGCAGGACGCGCGAAGTCATCAGCCGTACCCTCCTCGGGGTCCTGCGCCCCGGGTAGAGACATCACGGCCGGTGGTGGAGTGTCTGGCTTTCACAGTGGCGCGACCGCCCCGGACTCCCACCGGGTTCCTCGCTCCCACCGCCGTCTGGTCGGCTGAGTCTATGCCGCGCGTCCCGCGCGGGACCCGGCCCTACGAGATCCACCTCATGGTCAGGGCTTGCGGGCGACGCCCCCGTACGACAGGTGCACCTTGCCCTCGTTCTGGTCGCTCCACTCGGAGCGCCACTGGCGGACGGGGACCACGCCGGGGTCGATCAGCTCCAGGCCGGTGAAGAACTTGGCCACCTCGCCGTACGGGCGGGGGTGCAGCTGGGCGCTGATCTGGCGGTAGATGCCCTCGACCTGGCTGACGGCCCCGAGCTGCCCCTCCGGCACGAAGTCGACGGTGGCGTGGGAGATGGCCATGTAGCTGCCGGGGGCCAGGGCGTCGCGGTAGGCCTCGACCAGGCCGTGCGGGTCGTCGGCGTCGGGCAGGTAGTGCAGGACGGCGATGGCGATCAGGCCGACCGGCCGGGAGAAGTCGATCATCTCCCGGACCTGGGGCAGGTTGAGCACGGAATCGGGGTGCCGAAGATCGGCCCGCACGGGCGCGACCAGGGGGTTGTTGCCGAGAATGGTCCGGCTGTGGGCGACGGCGATGGGCTCGTTGTCCACGTACACCACGCGGGCGGCGGGACTGATGCGGTGGGCGATCTCGTGCACGTTGCCCACGGTCGGAATGCCGGAGCCGAGGTCGAGGAACTGGTCGACGCCGGCCTCGACCAGGCAGTTGACGGCGCGGCGCAGGAACGAGCGGCTGGCCCGCATGCCGTTGGCCACCTCGGGCATGGCCTGCACGGCCTTCTTGGCGGCGGCGCGGTCGACGGCGAAGTTGTGGGCCCCGCCCAGGAAGTAGTCGAGGATGCGGGCCGGATTGGGGCGGTCCAGGTTGACGTCGGCCGGTATCCACCGAGGACGGTGCATCCGCGCGACCCCTTCCGCCAAACTTCACCCGATCGTGTTAATGGTGGGGGCGCGGTCACCGGCTGTCCACCTCGCCGCGGTCACGAACACGCAGGGATTTTGTCGCGTCACCGGGCGTTGTACAAGGTGTGCCGCGCCGTCAACCAGTTGACGGAGGGTGACGAAAAGCCGGGATCGCTCACGGCGAACAGACGGTCGGGAACACTTCCCGGCTCCAGTTGGTTGAGCCAGTACGACTCAACCTTGGAGGATGACGTGAGCGAAACACTGGCACTCCCGGTGCTCCCGCTGGACGACGTGGTCGTGCTGCCCGGCATGGTGGTGCCGGTCAAGCTCGCCGACGCGGAGATCCGCGCGGCCGTCGAGGCCGCGCAGGCCGGCGACACCGGGTCGAAGGTGTTGCTGGTTCCCCGCCTGGAGGGCAAGTACGCCAAGGTGGGCACGCTGGGCGTGATCACCCAGATCGGCCGCCTGCCCGGCGGCGAGCGCGCGGCCGTGGTGCGGGGCACCGACCGCGTGAAGATCGGCACCGGCACGACCGGACCCGGCGCGGCCCTGTGGGTCGAGGCCGTGGTCCAGGACGAACCGCCGGTCGACGAGAGCACCCGCGAGCTGGCCAAGGAGTACCGCACCCTGGTCACCTCGATCCTGCAGCAGCGGGGCGCGTGGCAGGTGGTCGACTCGGTGCAGGGCGTCGACGACCCGTCGGCGCTGGCCGACCTGGCCGGCTACGCCTCGTACATCACCGACGAGCAGAAGATCTGGCTGCTGGAGACCGCGGACGTCCGCGAGCGGCTGGAGAAGCTGCTGGCCTGGGGCCGTGAGCACATGGCCGAGCTGGACGTGGCCGAGACGATCCGCAAGGACGTCAAGGAAGGCATGGAGAAGCAGCAGCGCGAGTTCCTGCTGCGCCAGCAGCTGTCGGCCATCCGCAAGGAGCTGGCCGAGCTGGACGGCAAGCCGGCCTCCGAGGAGCAGGACTACCGGGCCCGGGTGGAGGCCGCCGACCTGCCGGAGAAGGTGCGCGACGCCGCGCTGACCGAGGTGGACAAGCTGGAGCGGACCTCCGAGCAGTCGCCCGAGGTCAGCTGGATCCGCACCTGGCTGGACACGGTCCTCGACATCCCGTGGAACGAGCGGACCGAGGACGCCTACGACATCACGGGCGCGCGGGCGGTGCTGGACGCCGACCACGCGGGCCTGGACGACGTGAAGGACCGCATCATCGAGCACCTCGCGGTGCGGCGGCGCCGGGCCGACAAGGGCCTCGGTGTCGTCGGCGGCCGGCGCAGCGGCGCCGTGCTCGCCCTGGTCGGCCCGCCCGGCGTCGGCAAGACGTCGCTGGGTGAGTCGGTCGCGCGGTCCATGGGCCGCAAGTTCGTCCGGGTCGCCCTGGGCGGCGTGCGGGACGAGGCCGAGATCCGCGGCCACCGGCGCACCTACGTCGGCGCGCTGCCCGGCCGCATCGTGCGGGCCATCAAGGAGGCCGGCTCGATGAACCCGGTCGTGCTGCTGGACGAGGTCGACAAGGTCGGCTCCGACTACCGCGGCGACCCGACGGCGGCCCTGCTGGAGGTGCTGGACCCGGCGCAGAACCACACGTTCCGGGACCACTACCTGGAGGTCGAGCTCGCTGTGAAAAAAAGGATGTCGGCGCGCTGCCCGGCCGCATCGTGCGGGCCATCAAGGAGGCCGGCTCGATGAACCCGGTCGTGCTGCTGGACGAGGTCGACAAGGTCGGCTCCGACTACCGCGGCGACCCGACGGCGGCCCTGCTGGAGGTGCTGGACCCGGCGCAGAACCACACGTTCCGGGACCACTACCTGGAGGTCGAGCTGGACCTGTCGGACGTGCTGTTCCTGGCCACGGCCAACGTGCTGGACTCCATCCCCGGCCCGCTGCTGGACCGCATGGAGCTGGTCCGGCTGGACGGCTACACCGAGGACGAGAAGGTCACCATCGCCCGCGACCACCTGCTGGCCCGCCAGCTGGAACGCGCCGGTCTGACCACCGACGACGTGACCGTCACGGACGAGGCGCTGCGCCGGCTGGCCGCGGAGTACACCCGGGAGGCCGGGGTCCGCGACCTGGAGCGGTCCATCGCCCGTGTGCTGCGCAAGGCGGCCGTGGACGAGAGCAAGCTGCCGCTGACCGTCAACGACGCCAACCTGCCCGATTTCCTCGGACGGCCGCGGCACACGCCGGAGTCGGCCGAGCGCACGGCGGTTCCCGGTGTGGCGACCGGTCTCGCGGTCACCGGCGTCGGCGGTGACGTTCTCTTCGTGGAGGCCTCGCTGGCCGATCCGGAGACCGGCTCGACCGGGGTGTCGCTGACCGGGCAGCTGGGCGACGTGATGAAGGAGTCGGCGCACATCGCGCTGAGCTACCTCCGTTCCCACGGGGCCGAGCTGGAGCTGCCGGTGCGCGACCTGAAGGACCGCGGCGTGCACGTCCACGTGCCGGCCGGCGCGGTGCCCAAGGACGGCCCGAGCGCCGGTGTCACCATGACCACCGCACTGGCGTCGCTGCTGTCGGGCCGGCCCATCCGCTCGGACGTGGCCATGACCGGCGAGGTGTCGCTGACCGGGCGGGTGCTGCCCATCGGCGGCGTCAAGCAGAAGCTGCTGGCGGCGCACCGGGCCGGCATCACCACGGTGTTGCTGCCCAAGCGGAACGAGCCCGACCTGGACGACGTCCCGGCCTCGGTGCGTGAGCAGCTGGAGGTGCACCTGGTCGCCGACGTGCGCGAGGTGCTCGACATCGCCCTGCAGCCGGTCAACGCGCCGGTGCTGAGCGCCTGACCGAACTGCCTTCGGCCAGCCCGACTGAATGATCGCGTGGCCCGCTGTTCCTCAGCGGGCCACGCGTTTTTCTATGCCCGCCAACACACAGTCCAGCCCGAAGGCGAACTGCTGGTCGTGGCTGAAGTCCTCGGCCTCGAAGATGCGGCGCGCCACCCACGGGTAGTCCCCGCTGTCGATGATGACCTTCCGCACGTACGGCGACACCGCATTACGCCACTCGTCCTGGGTCATTCCCGTGCTGCGCACGTCTTCCCGCTCCGACAGCTCGGCCAGCACCGCCCCGTGCACGTAGTTGGCCACCGTCCCCAGCAGAGCCGAGGCGACCGTGATGTCTGCGGTCGCGCCGCCGGCCGCGGCGAGGGCGAAGTCGGAGCGGCGCAAGGCGTTCGGGCCTAGCGACGGCCGGCTGCGCAGCTCGGTGGCCAGCCACGGGTGGCGCAGCATCGAGGCCCGCATGCCGTCGGCGACCAGGGTCAGATCGGCCCGCCAGTCGCCGGACGGCTCCGCCGGCAGCTCGCCTTCGCCCTGCACGGCGTCGACCATCAGCTCCAGCAGCTCGTCCTTGTTGGTGACGTAGCGGTAGAGCGAGGTGGTGCCGGTGCCGGCCTCGGTCGCCACCCGGCGCATGGTCAGCGCCGGCGTGCCCTCGGCGTCGGCGATCCGGATCGCGACGGCGACGATCTGCTCGACGCTCAGCGCGGTACGCCTGCGCTGCTCCGCGAGTCGCGTCCAGACCAGCGTGAACGGTGGGGCCATGGCGCTCACCCTACTAAGTGGGTACGATGTTCCCAAGTTGGGAACGACGTTCCCGGATGAGGGGGAGAGGCCATGGACGCAGTGATCGTCGGGGGCGGCACGGTCGGCCTGTGCACCGCCGTTTTCCTGGCCCGGCAGGGTGTTTCGGTGCGGGTGCTGGAGCGCCGGGCGGCGGTGTCGGACCACCCGCGGGCCTTCGGCCTGAACCCGCGGTTTTTCTTTAGATCGCCCGCTGGGCCGGCATCGAGTTCGAGGTCGACGACCGGAAGCCGGGCGTGGCCACCGGCCCCAGCCTGGCCGAGCTCACCGAGGTCAGCGGCCATCTCCAGCTGCCCGAGATCGGGCCGGCGGCTTCCCGTGGCTGCCCGCAGCACCGTATCGACCGGGCGGCGCTGGAGCTGGTCCGAAGCCTCGGCGGGCGGGTCGACTTCGGCGCCGAGGTGGTGGCCGTCGGCGACGGCTACGTGACCACGGCGTCGGGCGAGACCGTGGAGGCCGACTACGTGATCGCCGCCGACGGCGCGCGCAGCCGGGTCCGGGAGCTGCTCGGCATCGGGACGACCGGCCCCGGCGTGCTGGGCGGCCACATGCTCAACGTGCTGTTCCGGGCCCCCGGTCTGCCGGTGCCCGAGTACTCGATGACCGTGCTGCGCAACGAGGAGTCGACCGGGATCCTCATGAAGGTCGACGACGGCGACCGGTGGATCTTCCACGTGCCCGGCGGCGACCCCGCGATGCCGGTCGAGGAGTTCCAGCGGCGGATCCGCGCCGCCACCGGGGTTTCCGACCTCGACGTGGACGTGATCAGCCTGCTGCCGTGGGCCTCCACGGCCCGCGTGGCGGAGAAGTTCCGGCAGGGCAACGTGTTCCTCATCGGCGACGCCGCCCACGTGGTGCCGCCGACCGGTGGTTTCGGCCTGAACACCGGGGTCGCCGACGGCCACAACCTGGCATGGAAGCTGGCCATTGGCGGGGATGCGCTGCTCGACACGTACGAGCAGGAACGCAAGCCGGTGGCCCAGTTCGTCATGGAACAGTCGCTGATCCGCGGCGAACACCGGGAACTGCACTGGGATCTCAGCCCGGCGCGGGCCGCCGAGCGGGCCGCCGTCTGCATGGCCAACGCGACGGTGGTGATCGCCGGCTACCGCTACGACTCCGCCGCCGTCATCGACCCGGAACCGTTGCCCTCCATGGAAGACCTGACCCTCGACGGCTCCCCCGGCAGCCGCATCCCCCACCTGTGGGTGTCGCCGGGCACGTCCACTTTGGACCTGGTAAACGGCTTCACCCTCATCACCGGCACCAACGCCGCCGGCTGGCTCTCCGCCGCCTCAGCCTTGGGCATCCCGGCCCACCCCGTAGCCGGCTGGGCCTCCGCCGCCGGCATCGACGAATCCGGAGCCGTCCTCGTCCGCCCCGACGGCTTTGTCGGCTGGCGCACCAAGGGCGAGGGCACGGCAACCGACCTCCGCGCCGCACTGAACCAACTCCACTGCCGCTAGGAACCCCCGCGAGTCACGCTCTCAGACCCACCGAAATACAGTTTCGGGCAGAACTGCGCCTCGGGTCTCGGAACTGCTCGAAACCGTATTTCGCACTGCCGGAGAGCGTGACTCGCGGGGGTTGGGTCAGTTGGTTTTGGCGGTGATTTCGGGGTAGGTGACGTCCGTGAGGTCGGCGGAGACTTCCCAGAGGCGGCGGCCGACCTCGGGGTCGTAAGCCGGCTTCAGGAAGGGCTGGGCGACGGGGTAGCCGCGGACGTTGCCGGGGCCGTTGGGGCCGTAGTACTCGCCGCCCTTGGCGTTGGGGTCGACCGCCGCCCGCAGGATCGGCAGCGCGCCGCGGGCGGCCGGCTGCGCGATGAGGGGCGTGACGATCTTCATGAACTGGGCGTACAGGCCGCCGCCGCCCAGCTGCGGGCCGCTGTACTGGAGTTCCGTGGCGCTGTAGCCGGGGTGGGCGCCGATGCTGGCGACGTCCGCGCCGGCGGCCCGGAGCCGACGGTCGAGCTCCACCGCGAAGATCGAGTTGGCCAGCTTCGACTGGCTGTACGCCACGTTGGCGCCGTAGCCCCGCTCCAGCTGGAGGTCGTCGAAGTTGATACGCCCCATCCGGGCGGCGATGCTGCTGACCGAGACGACCCGGCTGCCGGGCTTGGACAGCAGCCCCGGCAGCAGCAACCCGGTCAGCGCGAAGTGGCCGAGGTGGTTGGTGCCGAGCTGGAGTTCGAAGCCCTGCTTGGTGGTGTGCCGGCGGGGCACGGCCATCACGCCGGCGTTGTTCAGCAGCAGATCCAGGGCCGGCAGCTCGGTGGCGAGCTTGCGCACGGAGTCCAGGTCGGCCAGGTCCAGCGACACCAGCTCCAGGTTCTCGGGCGGGGCCTGCTGGCGCAGCTTGGCCAGGGCCGCCTGCCCGCGCTCCGGGTTGCGGGCGGCGACGTAGACGTGCGCGCCGCGCTTGGCCAGGTTCAGGGCCTCCAGGAACCCGAGGCCGGTGTTGCCGCCGGTGACCAGCGCGGTGCGGCCAGTCTGGTCGGGGATGTCCGCTTCGGTCCAGTGCTGTGCCATCCGTGCTCTCCTGGTGCGGGGGGGCGTGTGTCCCTCGAGTATGACACTCGGTGCCACCTGTGTCATCCGATGCCCTCCGTTACACTCAGGGTCATGCGGGAGGGGACATGACGGAGGGGTTGCGGGCACGGGCCCGGCTGGCGATGCGCACCGAGATCGCCGAGACCGCCTTCGCCCTGTTCGTCCGGCGCGGCTTCGAGCAGACCACGGTGGACGAGATCGCCGAGGCGGCCGGCCTGTCCCGGCGCAGCTTCTTCCGCTACTTCCCCAGCAAGGAAGACGCCGTTTTCGGCCTGCTCTACGACCTCGGCGAGGAACTGGCCGCCGCAGTCACGGCTCGCCCGGCCGAGGAGACGCCGTGGACGGCGCTGCACGCCGCCTGCGCGGTGCTGCTCGGCCCCATGCTGCACCGCAGCGACGAGGCCATGGCGCTGCTCCGCCTCATCCACGACACGCCGACCCTGCGGGCCCGACACCAGGACAAGCAGGACAGCTGGCGCAAGCTGCTGGTCGACGCCCTGCACGGCCGGTCGGTCCCCGCGCTGGAGGCCGACGTGCTGGCCAGCGCCGCCCTGGCCGTGTTCGACGTCGTCTGCCGGCAGTGGCTGGCCGACCCGGCCGCCGATCCGGCGGCGCTGATGGCCGAGGCCTTCGCCGTGCTCAGGCCGTCACGCGAGGCTTGATCACGCCAGCCAGTCCGGCAGCGGGACCGGCGTGAGGCCGTCCTGCTTGGCCCGGTTGACGAAGGCCGTGTAGTCCTGCACGAAGGTCTTGCGGAAGTGCATGAGCACGATGTCGCCGGCCTTGAGCTTGTTGCCGCCCTGGAACTGGACGACGCCGTCGTTGACCGCGGCGGTCCACATCACGAGGGCCTTGAGGCCGCAGTCGGCGGCGGCGCGCGCCGTCTCGCCGTTGAAGCTGCCGAACGGCGGCCGGAACAGGGTCGGGCGGTGGCCGAAGGCCTTGACGAAGGCGTCGGAGTCGTCGCAGATCTCCTTGCGCTGCGCCGCGTACGACATCTTGGACAGGTCCGGGTGGTTCACCGTGTGGTTGCCGATGACCAGATCGTCCTTGTCCTGCAACTGCTTGAAGTAGTCCTCGTGCCCCTTCACGTAGTGCTCGTTGAGGAACAACGTGGGCCGCGCGCCGGACTGCTTGATCAGGTCCAGCGCGTGCGGGTCCTGCACGGCGCCGTCGTCGATGGTGATGAACACGTACGGCTTGCCGCCGGTGTCGATGTGCCGCACCACCGGCGCCTTCCCGGCGACCGTGGCCGGGGCCTTGGCCTGCTCCGTGCCGAACGGGTACGGCTGGGCGGCCGGGGGCAGGGTCGTCGTGGTCGTCGTCGCGCTGCTACTCGTCGGAGTCGGAGTGCTACTCGTGGTGCCGGGAGTCATGTCCGCGATCGAGCGGTCGGTGCCCGCTTCACAGCCGGCCAGCAGACAAACCGTGACAATGGCGGCAACCGCCGCAAGACCAACACGCACGTGACAGAACCTTCCACCCCGAAGTGAGAATCACTCGAATTGGGGACGCCCCATCGGGTGTCGAGGTTGCTCCGCGTCGACAAGCTGGCGGGAAATGACGGGACTAGGGTTGGCGATGACAACCCCGCGTCACGGAGGCCACACCATGAGTCTCGATCGTCCCGTCGCACCGGACCCCTACGAGCTGCTTCCCGCGGTCGGCTCGTTCGAGGTCACCTCGAAGGACGTCACGGACGGCCAGCAGTTGCCCGACGCCCAGGTGTTCAACAGCTTCGGCGTCAGCGGCGACAACGTCTCGCCCCAGCTGAGCTGGGCCGGCTTCCCCGCGGAGACCAAGAGCTTCGTGGTGACCTGCTACGACCCGGACGCCCCCACCCCGTCGGGCTTCTGGCACTGGCTCGTGGTCGACATCCCGGCCTCGGTGACGGAGCTGCCCACCGGCGCGGGCGCGGGCGACGACTCGCTGCCGGCCGGCGCCTTCCACACCCGGACCGACTTCGGCACCGCCAACTACGGCGGCGCGGCCCCGCCGCAGGGCGACCAGGTGCACCGCTACTACTTCGTCGTGCACGCCGTCGACGTCGAGCAGCTGGGGGTCACGGCGGATGCCTCGCCCGCGTTCGTCAGCTTCAACCTGGCCTTCCACACGCTGGCCCGGGCGATCATCACGCCGGTCTACTCACACTGACGAATCCCTTACGCCGAGGGTGCCGGGGGAATCCTCCGGCCACCCGTCCTGTTTGATGGGTATGTGCGGCACTTCGACTTGGTGGTAATCGGCACCGGATCCGGCAACTCGATCGTCGACGAGCGCTTCGGCGACTGGGACGTGGCGATCGTCGAGAAGGGCGTGTTCGGCGGCACGTGCCTGAACGTGGGGTGCATCCCCACCAAGATGTTCGTGCACACCGCGGACGTGGCGGCCACGCCGGCCGGCGCCGCGCGGCTGGGCGTGGACGAGCAGCTGCTCGGCGTGCGCTGGCCCGAGATCCGGGACCGGGTCTTCGGCCGGATCGACCCCATCGCGGCCGGCGGACGCCGCTGGCGGATGGAGGGCAACGCCAACGTCACCGTGTACGAGGGCCAGGCCCACTTCGTCGGCCCCAAGACCCTCGACACGGGTACGGGCGAGACCATCACCGCCGACCGGTTCGTGATCGCCGCCGGCTCGCGGCCGATCGTGCCGGACGTGGCCGGCATCGAGGACGTCGGCTTCCTCACCAACGAGGACGTGATGCGCCTCGACGAGCTGCCCCGCCGCATGATCGTGCTGGGCAGCGGTTTCGTGGCCACCGAGTTCGCCCACGTCTTCGCCTCCTTCGGTGTCGAGGTCACGCTGGTCGCCCGCTCCGGCGTGCTGCTGCGGGCCGAGGACGAGGACGTCGCCACCCGTTTCACCGAGCTGGCCTCGAAGAAGTGGGACGTGCGCCTGAACTCCAAGGCCGTCCGCGTCGAAAAGGTCGACGGCACCATCCGCCTGCACCTGGAGACGCCGCGCGGCGCCGAGGTCGTCGAGGGCGACGTGCTGCTGGCCGCCGTGGGCCGGATCCCCAACACCGACCTGCTCAACGTCGAAGCCACCGGCGTCACCCTGCACCGCGACGGCCGGGCCGTGGTGGACGACAAGCAGCGGACCGTGGTCGACGGCATCTGGGCGCTGGGCGACGTCAGCTCCGACTACCAGCTCAAGCACGTAGCCAACCACGAGGCCCGGGTCGTGCAGCACAACCTGCTCCACCCCGACGAGCAGGTCGACGCCGACCACCGCTTCGTGCCGCACGGCGTGTTCTCCTCGCCGCAGATCGGCTCCGTCGGCCTGACCGAGCAGCAGGCCCGCGAGCGCGGCATCCGTTACGTGACGGCCAGTCAGGACTACGGCGACATCGCCTACGGCTGGGCCATGGAGGACACCACCGGCTTCGCCAAGGTCATCGCCGACCCCGCCACCGGGCAGCTGCTCGGCGCGCACATCATCGGCCCGCAGGCGCCGACCCTGATCCAGCTGGTCATCCAGGCCATGAGCTTCGGCATCAGCGCCCGCGACCTGACCCGCGGCCAGTACTGGATCCACCCCGCCATGCCCGAGCTCCTCGAGAACGCCCTCCTGAAACTCCCGCTGGACGCATGACTTCAGGCAGGGAAGGACGCCTTACCCTCGTTCAACGCGGGTAAGGCGTCCTTCCCTGCATAACGGGCACCACCG
>NZ_KK037166.1:7520258-7521514 GCF_000568255.1 Kutzneria sp. 744 | reverse complement strand
TGATGCCCAGCAGCACGCCGGCGGCGTCACGGTCGATACCGGCGTCGCGCAGGATCTCCGGCAGCCAACCCATGACCACGTACGCGAAGATCGACTGGGCCGCGAACAGCAGGGTGAACACCCAGGCCATAGGCACCCGCAGCAGGTTCCGGTCGCTGTGCTTGGGCTGGTCCCCGGCCAACACCATGGTGTCCTTGCGGGCCCCGACCAGCCACGCCGCCAGGGCCATCCCGGCCGGGATGGCCCACGCGGCCAGCGCGGGCCGCCAACCACCGGCGGCGGTCTCCAGCTGCGGCGTCACGGCGGCGGCGATGGCGCTGCCGCCGGCCAGGGAAGCGCTGTAGACGCCGGTGATCAGCCCGATCCGGTTCGGGAACGACTCCTTGACCACGACCGGCACGAGCACGTTGCACACGGCGATGCCGGCGCAGGCGATGAACGTCCCGACGAGCAGCAGCCCGGAGCCGGCCAGCACCCGCACGCCGAGGCCGATGGTGAGCACCGCCAGCGCAGCCGCGATGGCCGGGCCGCCGCCGATGCGGCGGGCCAGCCACGGCGACACCAGGGCCGCCAGGCCGAAGCAGATCGACGGTGCGGCGGTCACCGCGCTCGCCCAAGCGGAGGTCGCGGTCAGGCTTCGCTGGACGTCGCCAAGCACCGAGGACAGACTGGTGACGGATATGCGGAGGTTGGCCGCCGCCAGCGTGACCGCAACCGCCAGCAGGGTGGTTCCGGCCAGCACGGCGTGTCGCGAGTGCGGTTTCATTGCCGGCTCAAGTAAATGCGCTGTCTGGTTGCCTCGGATGGCACTCTGTTCGGTCGACGGAGTCCGATCCGGCACACGATGCTGGGTCGCCACCGCCACACTATGACAAACGTAGGATGTCCGGACGAGAGGATGACCCCGTGCCGTTGGCCACTACTCGCCGCACCGGTCTGGTCGACCAGGTGATCGAGCAGATGCGGAAGGCGATCTCGTCCGGGGAATGGCCCGTCGGCCAGCGCATACCGGCCGAGCCCGAACTCGTCAGCGCGCTCGGCGTCGGCCGCAACACCGTCCGCGAGGCCGTGCGTGCGCTTGCTCACGCCGGCCTGCTGGAGGTCCGCCAGGGCGACGGCACGTTCGTCCGCGCCACCAGCGAGCTGTCGGGCGCGGTCCGCCGTCTCGTCGGCGACGAGCTGCGCGAGGTGCTGGAGGTGCGCCGCAAACCTGGAGGTGGAGGGCGCGCGGCTGGCCGCCAAGCACCGAACACCCG
>NZ_KK037166.1:7517334-7520021 GCF_000568255.1 Kutzneria sp. 744 | reverse complement strand
CGGCAGCTTCCTGGACGAGCTGCTGGAGCGGCACACCGCCGAAAGGTCCTGACGGGCGAGGTCCTACGATCGGGCTCGTTAGGGCAATGATCGTGCCGAAGACCTGGCTCATGTGAGGTTCTCGATGGACGTCCGCAGTTCCAGCCTGTCCCGCCGGGCCGCGCTGACCGGTCTGGGTGGGGTGGCCCTGCTTGCCGCGGCGGCGTGCTCCCCGAGCAAGGAGGCGGCGTCCTCGCTGCCCGCCGGCCAGGCCCCGCCCGTGCCGAAGGCCGACGCGACCGCGTCGATCGCCGAGCAGCAGAAGGTCATCGACAGCCTGGACAAGCAGATCATCGAGCTGCTCAAGCAGCGCGAGGACGCCGCGACGGCCCTGCAGAAGCTCCAGGGCGGCGCCAACTCGGGCCGTGACCAGGCGATCATCTCCGCCTACGCGGCCGGCGCCGGCGCCAACGGCGCGGCCATCGGGCGGGCCGTCATCGGCGCGGACAGCGGCGGCGCCGGGAACATCAGCCCCACGGCGACCTCGACGTCGCACTGAGGCTCAGAAACACGTTTCAGTCGAGCGGCGGAGCCCCCGGCGGCAGCACAGGCAGCCCACCGGGGGCTCCGCGCTCGATCAGGGCCAGCAGCGCGTTCGTGTCCAGGTGCTGCTCGACCAGGTCCCCCAGCAGGTCCAGCTGGGCTGCCCGGGCCGCCGCGAACGAAGTGCCTTCCGCGGCCGTGAAACCGTCCCTGCCGGCCGTTGTCGCGGCCCAGCGCAGGAACTCCCGGCGGAAGCCGTCGTTCTCCAGCAGGCCGTGCCAGTGCGTGCCCATGACCGGGCCGTCGACGACGCCCTCGATGTCGCCGTCGGGCAGTTCGATCAGGCCGCCCAGCCTTGCCCCCCGGCTCAGCACCCGGCCGTGGTGAATCTCATATCCGGTGACCGTGTGGCCGAACGCCTTGCCGGCCGGGCGGATCAGCGTCTTGTCGGCGGCGAAGCCGATCGCCGTGTCCAGCAGGCCCAGGCCGGCCACCTCGCCCGCACGGGACTCGACGTCGTCGGAAATGGTCCGGGCCAGCATCTGGAAGCCGCCGCACAGGCCCAGCACCGGCAGCCCGCGTCGGGAATGCAATCGAACAGCATCGGCCATTCCACTGCGCCGCAACCAGTCCAAATCGGACACCGTCGCCTTGGATCCCGGCAGCACGACCAGATCCGCGTCGGTCAGCCGAGATGGTTCAGTGACAAAACGAACGGCCACACCGGGTTCGCCGGCCAGTGCCTCCACATCGGTGGCGTTCGAGATGCGAGGCAGCCGCACAACCGCCACCCGCAGCCACTGCTCGCCCACCGGCGGGGCCGGACGGCCGATCACGCCATCGGCCACAGAGGACAGCGAGTCCTCGGCGTCGAGCCACAGATCTTCCCGCCACGGCAACACGCCGTACACCGGACGGCCGGTGACCCGCCGCAGTTGGCGCAGTCCCGGTTCGAGCAGCGCCGGGTCGCCGCGGAACTTGTTGATCACAAATCCGGCCATCAGCGCCTGGTCTTCCGGCTCCAGCAGCGCCAGCGTGCCGAAAAGATGGGCGAACACGCCGCCCCGGTCGATGTCCCCGACCACCAGCACGGGCAGGTTCGCGGCCCGCGCGAGGCCCATGTTGGCAATGTCGGTGGCCCGCAGATTGACCTCAGTGGGTGAACCTGCGCCTTCACAGATAACCACCTCGAATTCCGAACGGAGGTCCGCAAGGGCCGATTGGGCGATCACGGACAGCTCAAGCTTGCGGTCCCGATAGGACATCGCGCTGACCTCGCCGACCGCCTTGCCGAGCACCACCACCTGCGAGCTGCGGTCGCTGCCGGGCTTCAACAGCACCGGGTTGAAGCGCACGCTCGGCTCCAGCCCGCACGCCGCCGCCTGCAGCGCCTGGGCGCGGCCGATCTCGCCGCCCTCGATCGTCACCGCCGAGTTGTTGGACATGTTCTGCGCCTTGAACGGCGCCACGCGCACGCCGCGGCGGGCCAGCCAGCGGCAGATGCCGGCCGCCAACACGCTCTTGCCGGCATCGGATGTCGTGCCGGCGACCAGCAATGCGCCCACTGCGCCCCTCCCCGGTTCCTCGGACTGCCATCATCCTCGTCATGCCCACCGTTGTTCTCGTGCACAGCCCCTATCTCGGTCCCGCGAGCCTGCGCCCGTTGGCCGACGCACTAGCCGCCGGTGGCATCGACTCCTGTCTCGTCGACCTGCGCGTGACGGTCAGCGCCGCCCCCGTGCACCAGCGTCTGATCGGCGCTTTCGCCGACGCCATGGACGAGGTGGAGCTCACGTCGCCGGCCGTGCTGGTCGGGCACAGCGGGGCCGGCCCGCTGCTGCCCGCCTTCGCCGCCGAGCTCGACGAACTGGTCGCCGCCCTGGTGTACGTGGACGCCGGGCTGCCGACCCCCGGCCGCAGCTTCCGTGAGCTCGAACCCGACCGCTTCGCCGCGCTGCGGGCCTCCGCCCGCGAGGGCCAGCTGCCGCGGTGGTCGGACTGGTTCAGCCCCAATCCCTTGGTGGAGCTGGTTTCCGACGAGGCCCTGCGGGCCGAGATGGCCGACGAGGAGCCGGAGGTCGCCGTCGAGTTCCTCAAGGAGCAGCGGCCTTCCGCCGAGTGGGAGGGTCCCAGCGGCTACCTGCTGCTGACCGAGGCCTACGCCG
>NZ_KK037166.1:7463965-7517234 GCF_000568255.1 Kutzneria sp. 744 | reverse complement strand
GCTGGCGTCCAACCACCTCGCACCGGCCACCGACCCTGTTCCCGTCGCCGCCGCGCTGACGGAGCTGCTCGCGGCGCTGGCCTAGTTCCCGGCCAGCACGGCCCGTTCCACGCTCTTGGCGTAGTTGGGCGTCTCCAGGGCGTTGTGCTCGGCTACCACTGCGGTCCGCTCCGCCGACGCCTGCTCGAAGGTGACACCGGCGTCCTCCAGGCCCTTGAGCAGCGACCGGGTCGGCCGCGAGACGACCCGGTTGGTGAAGGTGGCCCGATCCGGCCCGAGGGCGGTGACTGTGATGTCCCACACCACCTCCACGGTCCCCCAGCCGCCGGGCGTCTGGAGCTCGGACAGCGACACCAGCCGGGTGTGGTGCGGCGCAAGGACTTCGGCCACGTAGTGCTGGATGATCAGCTCACCGCCGATCTCCTCCACGTTGATGCTCACCAGCTGCCCGTCGGCGTTGGTGCTCCAGCCGTTGGCGCGGTGATCGGGCACCGCGCACTGCCGGTACTCCTCGTCGCTCAGGCCCCGCAGCCACGTGCCCAGGTCGATGCGGTCCAGCGGCGCCTCGACCACGGCCGAGACGGTGGTGTCTATCAGCACCCGGTCGACGACTTCTTCCTTGTGCGACATCAGTTCTTCTCCCACCACTCGGTGAGCAGGCGCGCATAGTCGTCCGCGCCTTCCTCCCAGATGAAGTGCCCCTTGTCGACGATGTCCAGGCGGCTGCCGGGAATCCGCTCCTGGAGGTACTCGGCGTTGGCCAGCGGCACCACCGGGTCGAAGCGGCCGTTGAGGATCTGCACGGGCGTGGTGATGCCGCCCAGCTTCTCGCCCAGCGCCGGCAGTTGGCTCCGATACGCCTGCACGTAAGGGATCTGGTCGGCGAAGCGCTCGCCGACGTAGGCCGCCAGATAGTCCTCGCGGACCTCGTCCGGCAGTTGGTAGCCCTGGATGGCGTCCATCGCCACGTTCAGGATGTCCCGCTGCCCCAAGGCTCGGTACGGCGTCAGGTCTTCGTCGTGGACCCAGGCCCGCAGCGGCTCGCCGAGCTGGATCGGCACCGCCGCCCCGCCGCTGCCGACGGTCGCGCTGCGGAACCGCTCCGGGTGGCCGGCCACCGCGAACAGCACCGCGCTGGTGCCGATGTCCGGCCCGACGACGTGCGGCTTGGCCAGCCCGAACTCGTCGGCCACCCGCACGATGAACTCGCCCATGGCCTGCGGCGACAGCAGGTCCTTGCGCATCTCCGAGTGCCCGAAGCCGGGCAGGTCCACCGCCGTCAGGTGGGCGTGCTCGGCCAGCTTGGACCAGGCGGCGTCGTAGGCGTACAGGCTCTCCGGCCACGGCGCGAACAGCAGCGCCTCGACGTCCCTCGGCCGCGCGCTCTCGGCGTAGCGGATGGACAGCCCGTCGATCGTCCGGAACCTGGTGTTGATCTCACTCATGGCCCCTTGCCCTCTCTCGGCTCGTCAAAATGACCGGTCGTCTTACAATGACCGTTCGTCTTGGCTCGCGTCAAGGACCACCTGGCGCACAACGGGCGAACGGGCCGGATCCGAGGGATCCGGCCCGTTCATCAGCTACCTCTCAGGGCAGGGTGAGGATCTCCGCGCCGCTGTCGGTCACCACGATGGTGTGCTCGAACTGGGCGGTCCACTTGCGGTCCTTGGTGGTGACCGTCCAGTTGTCGGGCCAGATGTCGTACTCGATGGTGCCGAGGTTGATCATCGGCTCGATGGTGAAGGTCATGCCCGGCTCCAGCACGGTGGTGACGCTGGGCTCGTCGTAGTGCAGCACGACCAGGCCGCTGTGGAAGGAGCGGGCGATGCCGTGGCCGGTGAAGTCGCGCACGACGCCGTAGCCGAAGCGGTTGGCGTACGCCTCGATGACCCGGCCCACGACGTTGAGCTGCCGCCCGGGGCCGCACGGCCTTGATGGCCCGCATGGTGGCCTCGGGCGTGCGCTCGACCAGCAGCCGGCCTCCTCGCTGACCTCGCCGGCCAGGAAGGTGGCGTTGCAGTCGCCGTGCACGCCGCCGATGAACGCGGTGACGTCGATGTTGACGATGTCGCCGTCCTCGATCACCGTCGAGTCGGGGATGCCGTGGCAGATGACCTCGTTGAGCGAGGTGCAGCACGACTTGGGGAAGTTCCGGTAGCCCAGCGTCGACGGGTACGCGTCGTGGTCGCACAGGAACTCGTGCACGACGGCGTCGACGTGGTCGGTGGTGACGCCCGGCGCGACCGCCCTGCCCCCCTCCTGCAGCGCCTGCGCGGCGATGCGGCCGGCCACCCGCATGGCCTCGATGATCTCCGGCGGCTGCACCCACGGGTCGGTGTTGCGCGTCGGCGCCGGCTTGTCCACGTATTCGGGACGCGGAATGTGGGTGGGGACGGGACGCCGGGGAGACAACTCACCGGGCTTGAGAGCGGCACGCACGGGCATGCCCATCACCCTACGACTCCGCCGTTCGACCGGTCGCCGGACCGGCGTTGACGGGACGTAACGGGCCCAACCCGGTGTGCGATGCATCACTCGACCGGAAGGGGGTGCCGGCCGTGGACGGCCTGCGGAACACGTTCACCGGCACCAACCATGGCAACTTCGTGCAGGCCCACCGCATCGACTACGTGCACGTGGAGCGGGCCTGCGCGGAGCCGCTGGACATCGGCGACGTGCGGCTGCGCACCGACCTGCCTCGCACGCTCGACCCGGGCGACCCGGAGTGTGTGGGACGCGAGAAGGAACGCGCCCGGCTGGTCGAAGCGCTGGGGCAGGGCCGGAACGTCCAGCTGATCGGCCCGGCCGGCATCGGCAAGACCACGCTGCTCCGGCACGCCGCGCACCGAAATCTGCTGACGATCCCGGACATCGAGGCGCTGGTGTGGCCGGCGTCGCGGCTGCCTGACGCCGACGAGATCCTGCGCGCGGTGGTGGCCCGGTGCTGCGAGTTCCCGCCCGACCGCCCGATCCCGTCGCCGGTGCTCCGGCACGCGCTGACCGGCCTGCGCGCCCTGGTGATCGTCGAGGATCCGTTGTGCACGGCCGAGGACCTGGCCACGGTGGTGGGGGCGATGCCCCACAGCCGGTTCGTCGTCTCCACCGACCGGGTCGACCTCGGCCACCTCGACGTCGAGGTGCTGTTGGCCGGCCTTCCGGTGCGGGCCGGCCGGCAACTGCTGCGATCCCGGTTCAACGGCCGGCTGCCGGCCGCGACCCGCAAGCGCGTCGAGGAGCTGTGCGAGGGCTACGGCCATCGCCCAGACGACATCATCCGGCTGGGCTCGTACCTGGCCGCCGCCCGCACGCAGCAGCGGCTGGTCCCGAAGCTCGACAGCGACGAGGCCAGGCTCATCGTGCCGCGGCTGGTCGAGTGGCTGGACGACCACAGCCGCGCGGCGGTGCATGCCTTGGCCGCCTTGGACAACGCCGAGTGGGGCTGGCCGTTGCTCGCCGCCGTCGCCGGCATTCCGACGCAGGCCACGGCCAAAGCGTTGCGGGACAGCATGTTGGTCGTCGGCGACGGACGCTACCGGCTGGCCGCCGGAGTCGGGAAGCTCGAAGTCGACGTCGTCGCGGTCACCGAGCGGATCACCGCCTGGGTGGCGGAAACCGTTGACCCGCAAGAGATCGCCGCCGAAATCACGGTCATAGAGCAGGCGTTACGGGTGAACCTGGACGCCGACCGCCACGATCTCGCGCTGACCTTGGCCCGCGTCACCGCGTTGAAGCTCGCGGCGGCAAGGCATTGGGGCGCTTGGGGTCGGGTGCTGGGACTGGGGCTCCGGGCGGCGACCGGCGCGGAGTCGGTGCGGGACCAGATCTACTTCCGGTACTCGATCGCCGCCCGCAAGTACGCCAACGGCCAGACGGAAGAGGCGTTGGAGCTGGCCGTGGCCCTGATCAGCGATGGCCTGGACACCGTCGACGACACCACTGCGGACCGCATCCGCCGCCTGGCCGACCAGGTCGGCTACCGCCCCGAGCCGCCGACCGAGCCGATCACCGGCCTGCTCGGACTGGTCCGGCAGGTCGTCACGCGACTGCCCGATCCGGTGCAGCAGTTCCTGATCAGCCATCCCCAGGCGGTGCCGGCCGCGGTGATCGGCCTCGTGTCGTTGCTGGTCGCGGGCCTGTTCACGGCTTCGGCCCCGCACGCGAACCCGATCGCCGACCCGGGTCGAGACCTGATCGTCGCCGGCACGACCGCGCCGAGATCCACATCGACAACGGGAATCCCGGGCGGGCCGACAACATCAGGCGCTGCGACGACCGGACCGACGACCACGGTCGGCGGCACGCCGATCGGCGATCCGACCACCGGTGGCGGCGGCCCCGGCCCGAACACCGGCGACGGCTCCGGCGGGTCGACCTCGCCGCCGCCGACCACGCTCAGCTGGGGCTTCGTCCGCGACGACATGCAGGACGACAACGGCCAGCCCCGCCAGCTCGACGCCCCGGGCAGCGCGGCCAACTGGACGTGGGGCATCTGGAACATGCAGTCGCCGCCGGCCGGGCACCCGACCGCAACACATCTCGCCACCGGCTGGGACCGGATCCGCATGCCGGCGGCCGGCACGCCCGGCGGCACGGTGATCGTCACGGCCTACGACACGGGCACCGCCGGCGCGTTCTGCCAACCTTCGGGCTGGAGCCAGAGCGGCGGCGACGAGCTCATCGACGTCCGCTGCTTCACCAAAGCCGGTGCGCCGACCACCATGCGGGTCTTCGTGTTCTTCGCCGCCGGCAGCGGCGCCAATCCGATCGCCGGCGGCGGCGCCCGCTCATACGTCGTCGACGACCAGCCGACGACCGGTGTCTTCGTGCCGGACTGGCAGCACGCCCGCAACGCCGGCAACGTCACGCGAACCGGCGTCGGCCGTTACACCGCCGGACTTGCCGGCGCCGCAACGGGTGTCGTGGAACTGACGCCCATCGGCGCAGACCCGAGGCACTGCTCGGTCGTCGGCCGGCACGGCGACTCGGTCGACCTGGCGTGCTTCGACAACCACGGCGCGGCCGTCGACACGGCCTTCGCCGCCAGCGTCGCCGACAACCAGAACTTCTTGGACGACAAGCGAAAGCCCGTCGGCGACTACCTCGTGACCAACGGCGACCCGAGCACGCAGTGGGCCAGCGGCCCCTCGGTCGACCATCCCTCGGCCGGGCAGTACCACGTGACGTTCACCAACGGCTACTTCCCGAGCACCGTGCACGTCACCGCCGAAGGTGACGGCCGCTACTGCGACATCGCGCTGCTCAACGACTACAGCTTCAAGGACAACACCAAGATCTACGTCGGCTGCTACACCGCCACCGGCGCGCTCGCCGACGCCGCCTTCGACCTGCTCTACACGTCCACCCGGATCTACTGAGTCACTTGACGGCGCGGAGGAAGTTGCCGCCCACCACCACGGCCGGCGACGAGGTGCCCGCGCCGACCAGCAGCACCGCGAACGCGAGGTCCCCGCGGTAGCCGACGAACCAGCCGTGCGAGTTCTTGCCGTCGCCGAACTCCGCGGTGCCGGTCTTGCCGGCCACGTCGGGGATGTCCCGAATGGCCTTGGCGGTGCCGTCCGTCACCACGGCGCGCATCATCTGCCGCATCGAGTCCAGCACCGGGCCGGGCACCGGCTGCTGGGCCGGGGTGTTGACCTTGGTCTCGGTGCCGCGGATCAGCGTCGGCGTCGGGATCGAGCCCTTGACCACGGTCGAGGCCACCAACGCCATGCCGAACGGGCTGACCTGGTCCTTGCCCTGACCGAAGCCGTCCTCGGCCCGCTCCACCGTGGAGGTCGGCACCGGCACGGACCCGGTCACGGTGACCACGCCCGGCACGGTGAAGTCCGCCCCGATGCCCATCTGCTTGGCCGTGTCGGCCAGCTGCTGGCTGGTCAGCGAACCGGCCGCGATCTGCGAGAACGTGGTGTTGCAGGACTGCGCGAACGCGGTGCGCAGCGGCACCGTGCCCAGGTCGAACTCGTTCTCGTTGGGGATGACGCGGCCGTCGATGGTGGTCTTGCCCGGGCACGGCAGCGGCCCGTCCAGGGTCACCTTGCCGGCCTCCAGCGCCGAGACGCCCGTGACGATCTTGAACGTGGAGCCGGGCGGGAACTGCCCGGTCAGCGCGATCAGGCCCTGCGCGTCGGCCGGCGCGTTCTGCGCCACGGCCAGGATCTCGCCCGTCGAGGGCTGCATCGCCACGATCGCCGCCGGCTGCTGCACGCCGGCGATCGCGTTCTGCGCGGCGGCCTGGATGCCGGTGCCGATCGTGGTGGTCAGCGACGTCGCCGGCTGTGGGTCCTTGCCGGCCAGGTCGGCCACGGTGGTGCCGGCCGCGTCCTTGGTCACCACGTGCCAGCCGGCCGCGCCGGCCACCTGGGCGTTCACCGCGGTGCGCAGCGTGGACAGGAACTGCGGGCCGAGGGACTTGTTCTGCGCCAACAGCTGCGACTGAGTGGCGAACGTGACACCCGGCAGCTCGTGGATCTGCGCCTTGACCGACTGGTAGTCCGAGTCACGCAGGTTCACCACCGAGTACGCCTGGCCGTCCGGCGTCTTGGTGGCGCCGTCGATGATCGACTGGGCGGTGATCGAGTTGTCGAACTTGTTCAGCGCCGCCGCCAGCGCCGTGGCCACGGCGTTGAGGTCCGGGGTCTGCTTGCGGTCGACCGCGATGCCGATCACCGGGGTCGGCGCGAGCAGCGGGGCGCCGTCGCGGTCCAGCACCGGGGCCGGATCCGGCTGCACCACCGTCAGCGCGAGCGACTGCTGCGCCGACAGCTTGGGGTGCACGTCCTCGGGCTGCCAGTGCACCCGCCAGTCGCCGCTGGCCTTGGTCATGGCCAGCGAGCCCTGGTACGTCCAGGTGCGGCCCTTGTCCAGGTTCCAGTTGGCGTTGAACGGCACGGTGGCGGTGTCGCCGCTGGGCGGCTGCGAGGCCGTCGCGTCCAGCTTCAACGCGGTCGGTTTGAGCGCCCGCCCTGACCTTGTCCATGAGCGCCTTGGACGTGTTCGCGTCGTCGGTGAGCTGGGCCGCCCCGGCGGTGTCACCGCCCGCGAAGTCGGCGAGGAAGGTCCTGGCGATGTCGTCCTGGCTCGGCTTCGACTCGAACAGGCCGCACGCCCCCAGCGGCAGAACGAGCGTGAACGCGATGACCAGCGACAGCTTTCTCGGCACGGCCGCAGTATGCCAACCGGGCCCGACAAATTCGCGTGATATGGCCGTACGTGCGGTCAGAACAACACGGTGGCGTACCGGCCGACCTCCGAGAAGCCGATCCGGCGATAGGCCGCACGCGCGGGCGCGTTGAACCCGTTGACGTAGAGGCTGGCCGTGCGGCCCATCCCCCGCACCAGCCGGTCGGCCACCGCCGCCGTGCCGCTCGCGCCCAGGCCCTGGCCACGGCGGTCCGGCCGCACCCACACGCCCTGGATCTGCCCGACCTTTCTCCGAACACACACCATTACGCAGGCCGAGGAGTTAGACGACCTCGCCCGCCTCGAACCGGGCGAACGCGCGGCCGCCGGCGATCAGCTCCGCCACCCGGGCCCGGTAGCCGGCGCCCCCGTCGTCCAGCCGCGGGTCGATGCCCACCTCCTCGGTGAACATGGCCACCGCGGCCGGCAGGTAGATGTCCAGCTCGTCCGGCCGCACCGGGCGGACCAGCGCGTCCGGACGGATCGTCGGCGAGCCGCCCATGGCCAGCAGCGGCTGGTGCGGCCGCACCTCGCGGGCCGGGCCCCACACCGGCTCCAGCTCCTGCCACAGGCCCATCACCAGGTCGGCCGGGCCGACCAGAGAGGAGCACATGCGGTGCCTGCGCAGCGCGCGGTCGGCGAAGTGCCGCAGCGCGGCCCGGTTGCCGGACAGCGGGATCATGTTCGGGCCGGAAAAGCACAGACCGTTCAGCCGGCCGCTCCGGGCCGGGCGGCCCTCCAGACCCCACAGCTCGCCGCCCAGCCGCCACGGGTCGGCGCCGGCCACTTCCACGCGCGCGGCGACCATGCAGGACGCGACCGGGTCCTCGTCGAGCACGGCCCGCACCGACGACACATCCCGGTCGTCGAGCACCCGTGCCCCGGCAAGCCTCAACACGCTTCCCAGCCTGCCAGATAACGCAGGCAACCTGCGCGCATGAGCACCCACTTAGCGGATCTTAGGCACCTGATGGCACGAGCCGGGCGTCGCCGCCCGGCTCGTGCCGCAATCCCACGCTCAGGAGGCGGTGACCACCGGGGACGCGCCGTCGACCGGCTCCATGTCCTCGGCGATGCGCATGGCCTCTTCGATCAGGGTCTCCACGATCTGCGCCTCCGGCACGGTCTTCACGACCTGGCCCTTGACGAAGATCTGGCCCTTGCCATTGCCCGAGGCCACGCCCAGGTCGGCCTCGCGGGCCTCGCCGGGGCCGTTCACCACGCAGCCCATGACCGCGACCCGCAGCGGCACCTCCATGCCCTCCAGGCCGGCGGTGACCTCCTCGGCCAGCTTGTACACGTCGACCTGCGCGCGGCCACACGACGGGCAGGACACGATCTCCAGCTTGCGCGGGCGCAGGTTCAGCGACTGCAGGATCTGCGTGCCGACCTTGATCTCCTCCACCGGCGGGGCCGACAGCGAGACCCGGATCGTGTCGCCGATGCCCTGGCGCAGCAGCGCGCCGAAGGCCACCGCGGACTTGATCGTGCCCTGGAACGCCGGGCCGGCCTCGGTCACGCCCAGGTGCAGCGGGTAGTCGCAGGACTCGGCCAGCAGCTCGTAGGCCCGGACCATCACCACCGGGTCGTTGTGCTTGACCGAGATCTTCACGTCGTAGAAGTCGTGCTCGGCGAACAGGCTGGCTTCCCACAGCGCCGACTCGACCAGGGCCTCCGGCGTGGCCTTGCCGTGCTTCTGCAGCAGCCGCGGGTCCAGCGAGCCGGCGTTGACGCCGATCCGGATCGGCGTGCCGTGGTCCTTGGCCGCCTGGGCGATCTCGCGGACCTTGTCGTCGAACTTCTTGATGTTGCCCGGGTTCACCCGCACCGCCGCGCAGCCGGCCTCGATCGCGGCGAACACGTACTTGGGCTGGAAGTGGATGTCGGCGATCACCGGGATCGAGGACTTCCTGGCGATCGCCGGCAGCGCGTCCGCGTCGTCCTGCGACGGGCAGGCCACGCGCACGATGTCGCAGCCGGCCGCGGTCAGCTCCGCGATCTGCTGCAACGTGGAGTTCACGTCGGAGGTCAGGGTGGTGGTCATGGACTGGATGGAAACCGGGTAGTCACTGCCGACGCCGACCGAGCCGACGTGCAGCTGCCGGGTCGGCCGCCGCTCGCTCAACACGGGAGGAGGCGTCGCAGGCATACCAAGGCTGACAACCATGCTGATCCATTCAGATCGTGGGGGCCTTCTACGCCACCAACTTACCGTCTGAACGGTCCAGGACGCGCACCACGGCTACGTGATGCGACGGACCATTACACAGTGTCAACCCTCGGTCGACCCAGCGAGGTCACCCCAGCTTGACCGGGTTCACGATGTCGGCGGTGATGGCCAACAGGGTGTACGCGCCACCCAACAGCACCAGGAGATAGGTCAGCGGCAGCAACTTCACGTAGTCGACCGGCAGACCGGCCGGCTTGCCCCGCCACTTGCGCACCGCGTCCCGCACCCGCTCGTACAGGTTGACCGCGATGTGCCCGCCGTCCAACGGCAGCAGCGGCAGCAGGTTGAACACGCCGACGAAGAAGTTCAGGTTGGCCAGCAGGATCACGAAGAACCACCACAGCCCGAGATCGGCCGCCTGGCCGCCGATCAGGCTGGCGCCGACCACACTGACCGGCGTGTTCGGGTCGCGCTCGCCGCCGCCGATGGCCGTGATCAGCGCCGGGATCTTCGTCGGCAGCGCCTTCAGGCCGTCCCACACGCCCACGAACAGCTGGCCGGTGAACGCGCCCGTGGCGCCGAACGCGGCGACCGCCCCATAGCTGATGGTCTGCGACGGCGACATGCCGATCGCGCCGACCGGGCCGGTGGGGTTGCTGGCGTTGAGCGGCTTGGTCGGGTCGAGGATGCGCTGCACGGTCGCGACGTCCACGGTCAGCGTCAGCTGCTGGCCGTTGCGGTCGATCACGAACGGCGTCGGGCCCTTGGCCACCCGCGTGACGTTCACCATGTCCAGGTAGGTCGGCGTGGCCTTGCCGCCGACCGAGAGGATCTGGTCGCCGGGTTGGAGGCCGGCCGCCTTGGCCGGGGCCGGGTCGCTCGCCGTGCAGGCGCTGTACTTGCCGGTCGCCGGATCCTGCGTGGCCTGCGCGCACTGGGCGATCTCGCCCACCACCGGCAGGCTCTTCTGGTTGGGCAGGCCCAGCGAGATCGCCGCCACGTAGATGATGAGCAGGCCGAGGATGAAGTGGGTGATCGAGCCCGCGGACAGCACGATGACGCGCTTCCAGGTCTTCTGCCGGTAGAACGCGCGGGGCGCGTCCTCGGCCGGGACCTCGTCCAGCGCGGTCATGCCCACGATCTCGCAGAACCCGCCGGCCGGGATGGCCTTGAGGCCGTACTCGGTCTCACCGCGGCGGAACGACCAGATCTTCGGGCCGAAGCCGATGAAGTACCTGGTCACCTTCATGCCGAAGGCCTTGGCCGTCAGCAGGTGGCCGAACTCGTGCAGGGCAACGGAGATTCCGATGCCCAACGCGAACAGCACCACACCCAGGACGTTGACCACCGTTGTTAGTCCCTTCCCGAACCGACCGGCCGTGCGACCAGCTCGCGCGCTCGCCCGCGGGCCCAGTCCTCGGCGGCCAGCACCTCGGCCACATCGGCGGGTTCCCCGCGCCACTGGTCGGCTTCGGTGAGCACCCGCTCAACAGTGTCCACGATGGAGGTGAAGGCAGCGTTGCCCGCCAGGAAGGCCGCCACCGACTCCTCGTTCGCCGCGTTGTAGACGGCCGGCAGGCAGCCGCCGCCCGTGCCGGCCGCGCGGGCCAGCTCCACCGCCGGGAACGTGGCGTTGTCCAGCGGCTCGAACGTCCAGCTGGCCGCCTTCGTCCAGTCGCAGGCGCTGGCCGCGCCGGGCACCCGGGCCGGCCAGCCCAGGGCCATCGAGATCGGCAGCCGCATGTCCGGCGGGCTGGCCTGGGCCAGCGTCGAGCCGTCCACGAAGGTCACCATCGAGTGAATGATGGACTGCGGGTGCACCACCACGTCGATGCGGTCGTAGGGCACGTCGAACAGCAGGTGGGCCTCGATCAGCTCCAGGCCCTTGTTGATCAGGGTGGCCGAGTTCGTGGTGATCAGCGGGCCCATCGACCAGGTGGGGTGGGCCATCGCCTGCTCGACGGTGACGTCGGCCAGATCCGCGCGCTTCTTCCCTCGGAACGGGCCGCCCGAGGCGGTCAGCACCAGGCGGGCGACCTCCTCCTCGGTGCCGCCGCGCAGGCACTGGGCCAGGGCCGAGTGCTCGGAGTCCACCGAGACCAGCTGGCCCGGCTTGGCCGCCTTCAGCACCAGCGGGCCGCCGGCGATCAGCGACTCCTTGTTGGCCAGGGCCAGGCGGGCCCCCGTGGCCAGCGCCTTCAGCGAGGGGTGGAGGCCCTGCGAGCCCGGCAGGCCGTTGAGGATCACGTCGGCCGGCGTGGAGTCGATCAGCTCCTCGTTCGACGCCGGGCCGGCCAGCAGGCGCGGCACCCGGAAGTCGCCCCGGTCGTAGCCGCGGCGCTGGGCCTCGGCGTACAGGGCGAGCTGGACGTCCTCCGCCGCCGTCGCCCTGGTCACCGCCACCGCCTCGACGCCGTGGTCGAGGGCCTGGCGGGCGAGCAGGGCCGGGTCGGAGCCGCCGGCCGAGATGCCGGCGAGGCGGAAGCGGTCTCGGTTGGCGGCGATGACGTCAAGGGCCTGGGTGCCGATCGAGCCGGTCGAGCCGAGCACGAGCACCCGCGGGTTCGCGGTGTCCATCACGGCCATTCTCGCCGATCCGGGGCGGCCGCGGACAGCGCAGTCGGATGATAACGAGTTGGTAAAAGGTGCGTGATGATCGTCGGTGTGGGTACATCTGTCGTGCGTGAAACGGACCGGACCCGCCGGACCGTCACCCGAACAAGGAGCGTGACCCTGTGGGCATCATCGCGTGGATCGTGCTCGGCCTGATCGTCGGCATCATCGCCAAGGCGATCATGCCCGGCCGCGACGGCGGCGGCATCATCCTGACCGCGGTGCTCGGCATCGTCGGCGGCTTCCTCGGCGGCATCATCGGCAAGGCCATCTTCGGCGTCGACCTCGGCGGCTTCTTCGATCTGCGCACGTGGCTGCTCGCCATCCTCGGCGCTGTTGTCGTGCTGGGCATCTTCCGGCTGGTGACGGGCCGTAGATCCCGCGCATAGGCCGTTCCCCGACGGGGCGCCCGGGCGGCCACCCGCCTGGGCGCCTTGTCACCCCCGTGTGCGACCATGAGCAGGTCGGGAACCCTAGTCAGACCAGGAGCGATCGTGGCGTCCTCGGAGTTGGAGAAGCGTCCGGCCAACGCGGTCGACCCGCATGACGAGCCGTCGGCCGAGTGGGGCTGGCACGGCACGTTCCCCAAGGCCACCCGCATCGCCGGCTGGCTCACCGCCATCGCGCTGCTGCTCATGCTCATCGGCAACCACCGCGGGCACATCGAGGACATCTACCTCATCGGCGTCGCCGCGGCCATCGTGCTGGCCCTCATCTGGGACCGCATCCGCAGCCGCACCGCATGGCGCCGCTGACCACCTGCTGACGCCCTTGCCGGCTCACGGCCGGGGTTCACCGACGGCAGGGTCGGGACGCCGCTGCAAGCCTTCCGGCTGAGCCACCGCGTCCGCCGGTTCGACAAAGCCTGTCACTAGGCCGCGCTCCTCCTCCGGGGCGCGGCCTTCGTGCGTCTCTTTCCTTGCCAGCCCCGGCAAGCTCACCGAGGTCGTCTGACCGTCCACTCCGTACCGTGAGAGGTGCTCGCCCTCGCAAGCGCGGCTCATGCTCTGCCGCTGCCACAACGCGTCCACCAACCATCCACACCGGTGTCGGACGCTGCGTTGCGCACTCGACGGAGCGGAGGAAGGTCATGGCAGCCAGCCACTCGTTCTCGATCTTCCTGCTCAAGGAGTCGTTCGACGCCGACAACGCCCTCGAGGACGAGAACCCGCTGCTGCCGGCCGCCGCCACGGACAACCTGCCTCCGGATGCGACGCTGTTCGTCCTCGACGCCCACCCGCGCCCGCCATGGTGGAAGGGTTATTTCGACATCCAGCAGGACCTACTCCAGGCGACCAAGGGCGCACTGCTGTTCCTGCCGGCCGACGGACGCGTCTTCGCCCTGTGTTTCGGCCACGTGTCCCACAACCTCAAGGATGAGTCGTACGAGTACGACTTCGGCATCAGGACGACGTTGAACTGCGTGGATCCGTCAAAACTGAAGAACACCGACACGGTGGAACCCGGTTCGTCGCGCCGGCGGCGCACCCAGCTCGCGATCGAATCCGAGCTCACCTACTTCGACGTCGACACGGACAGCTCCGTGCTGAAGAGCCTCACCGGAAAGGTGAAACCCGAGCACGCCGACCTGGTCAAGCAGGTGACCGGCGCGAGCAGCCTGCGGATCAGCACTCCGGCCAGGGCGGACGAACTGTTGGACCTCTGCACCCGCCTGCTGGCAATCTACAAAGAAGTGTCGTATCTCACCACCTTCCCCAACATTCAGAAGATCACACCCGTTCGCGATCCGGACCAAATCGCCGTCCTCAACGACGCGCTCGTCAAGGACGTCCGCACGCGGAGCGAGAATGTGCGCCTCGCCGTGCCGGACATGGTCGACTACTCACACAACAACGACAGCCTCTACGTGAAGTTCAGCGGAGCGGGATCGAGCCTGCTCTACTCGGACACGTCGATCGACCACTACTACGAATATCTCGACAGGTCAGCAGTCCCTGGCGCCACCGTGACGATCGAACGACTGAAGACGCACCGGTTGAACTTGACAAACGAGTTCGGCGACGCCCGCGACAGCCACAGCGTCTTCAAGTCCCTCATCTACGACACGACGCCACAGGAGGGCGGATCGACCTATTACCTCAACGAAGGAAACTGGTACGAGGTCGATCGCGACTACGTCACCAGCTTGCAGACCAGGATCGATCCGTTCTGGTCCGAACTCGATTACCTACCGGAATGCGCGTTCAAGCACGAGGGCGACTACAACGAGTCGGTGGGCAGCGCGCCGGATTTCGTGTGCCTCGACAAGACCAACGTGAGCCCGGCCAAACAGACCCGGATCGAGCCGTGCGACCTCTACACGGTTCGCAGCGGTCGAGCCACCCTGATCCACGTCAAGATCTCCACCGGTTCGAGCCTGCTGAGCCACCTCTTCAACCAGGGCGCCAACTCGGTCGAACTACTGAAAGGCGACGACGACGCGCCACAACGACTGGTGGCGCTGATCGAAAAGACGATCGAGGGCAGGGCCGGCGAACTCGCCTCTCCCATCGAGAAGAACGACTACGAAGTCGTCTTCGCGATCATCACCCGCAAGGACCCCGGCCAGAAGTCGCTCAATCTGCCGCTCTTCTCCCGCATCAGTCTGGCCCGCAACATCAAGGCGCTCGACCGGCTCATGAGCGTTCCCGTCAGCTTCGGGTTCGTCAAACACACCGCCCCGCCGGAGCCGCCGAAGGAGAAGGCCAAAAGACCCCGAAAGCCGGCCAACACGAAGAAGGCCGGCTGACGACGGTCACCCCTCGGCGGCGAGTTGCCCGCAGGCGGCGGCGATCTCCTGGCCTCGGGTGTCGCGGACAGTGCACTCCACGCCCTGGTCCTTGACCCGCCGCACGAACTCGTCCTGCACGGGCTTCGGGGAGGCATCCCATTCGGACCCCGGGGTCGGGTTCAAAGGGATCAGGTTCACGTGCGCGTACTGGCCGAGGTGCTTGTGCAGCTTCTTGCCGAGCATGTCGGCCCGCCAGCCCTGGTCGTTGACGTCACGGATCAGCGCGTACTCGATGGACACCCGCCGCCCGGTCTTGTCGGCGTAGGCGCGAGCGGCCTGGAGGACCTCGGACACCTTCCACCGCGTGTTGACGGGCACGAGGGTGTCGCGGAGCTCGTCGTCGGGGGTGTGCAGGGACACCGCGAGGCGGACGTGCAGGCCCTCCTCGGTCAGCTTGCGAATCGCCGGCACGAGACCGACGGTCGACACGGTGACGGAGCGCTGGGAGATGCCGAGGCCGTCGGGGGCGGGGTCGCAGATGCGGTGCACGGCGTCGATCACGCGGCGGTAGTTGGCGAGCGGCTCGCCCATGCCCATGAACACGATGTTGGACAGCCGGCCGGGACCGCCGGGCAGCTCGCCGTCACGCATGGCGGCAGCGGCGGAGCGGACCTGGTCGACGATCTCGGCGGTGGACAGGTTGCGGGTGAGCCCTCCCTGCCCGGTGGCGCAGAACGGGCAGGCCATGCCGCAGCCGGCCTGGCTGGAGATGCACAGCGTGGCCCGCTCGGGGTAGCGCATGAGCACGCTCTCCACGAGCGTCCCGTCGTGCGCCCGCCACAGCGTCTTGCGGGTGGTGCCGTCGTCGCAGCTGAGCTTGCGGACCTCGGTGAGCAGGCTCGGCATCAGCTGACCCACGAGCCGTTCCCGGGTCGCGGCCGGGATGTCGGTCATCGCGTCGGGGTCGACGGTCAGCCGGGAGAAGTAGTGGTTGGACAGCTGCTTGGCGCGGAACGGCTTCTCCCCCAGGTCGGCGACGGCCTGGGCACGTTCGGACGCGGACATGTCGGCCAGGTGCCGGGGCGGCATGGCACGGCGGGGGGCATCGAAGACAAGGGGGAGCGCAGTCATAACCCGTCCATTCTCCCATGTCGATGGGTGTGACTACCGTCACTCTATCGGACGTTGTATCGCGATACATCAGCGATATATCGTTAGTGACGTCAGAGAGACACCACAACCCGAAGGGAGCGCATCATGCGCAGCCACCACTCTCACTTCCAGCGCGAACACGGCTTCGGCTCGCTGCCGGGCCACTTCCCGCACCACACCCCGCCCAACCGACCGGAACCGCCGATGGGCCCGATGCCCTTCGCGGCCGGCGGCCCCTGGCCCGGCGCCCTCGGCGCGATGGCCGGCTTCCGTGGCGGTCGCCGCGGCGGCGGGCGGCGCCAGCGTCGCGGCAACGTCCGCGCGGCGGTGCTCACCCTGCTCGCGGAGCGTCCGATGCACGGCTACGAGATGATCCAGGAGCTCAGCCAGCGCACGAACGGCATCTGGCGGCCCAGCCCCGGCTCGGTCTACCCGACGCTGCAGATGCTCGACGACGAAGGCCTGATCACGGCCGACGCCGCCAGCGGCAAGAAGCTGTTCACGCTGACCGAGACCGGCCGGGCCGAGGCGGCCAAGCTGGGCGACACCAAGCCCTGGGCCGAGGCGATCGGCGAGGCCGACGAGGTCCGGGAGCTGCACACGGCCCTGCACCAGCTGTTCATGGCCGTGGACCAGGTCACCCAGGCCGGCACCGACGACCAGAAGTCGCGGGCCGTCGACGCGATCAACGAGGCCAAGCGCCGGATCTACGGCGTGCTGGCCGAGGACGTCGACGAGACTGAGTCGATCTGATGGGCGAAGTGATCAGCCGGGCAGGATGATCCCGGTCGGCTTCCGGCGCACATGCAGTCGGTAGCCGACCGGGATCTCCGTGCCGGCGGTCTCGGCGATCGCCCTCGCGGCCACCTTCGCCGAGAACTCGATGCCCAGCACGGCCTCCAGGTCGGCCCGGCGCTCGAACCGCCACACCGTCTCCACGTGCCGGGTGCTGAAGCCCTGCTCGTCGAAGAACCGTTGCACCGCAACGGGATCGTAGCCACGGACGTCATCGCACAGCCATCGTCCGTACGGCATCGCGGCGCCGTCGAGATCGACGATCGCCAGGGCGCCGCCGGGTCGTAGCACTCGATCCGCCGCCATCAGGCCGGGTTCGCAGCCGGGCCCGAAGAAGTACGCCGTCCGCGCGTGCACCAGATCCGCGCAGCCGTCCGGCAGCGGCAGCCGCTGCGCCCCGCCTTCCACCACACGGATGTTGTCGACGTCGCGGGTGCGCGCCTTGGCTCGCTCCACCAGCGGCGGATGCGGTTCCACGCCGGTGACGCTCGCCGCGCCGTTTGCGAATACCGGCAGGTGGTATCCGTCGCCGCAACCGACGTCGACAACATCCAGGCCCGTCCAGTCGCATTCGGCGCGCAGGGCACGCCAGATCTCGCCGGTGCTGTCCTGAGCGCGGTTCTCCACCTCGTACAGCTCGGGCCACTGCCAGATGTTGGGGCTGGGAAGCACGTGCACGGCCGTCATTCTGGCCCTCATCCGGGCCGCGAGCTGCGGCACCCATGCCATTCCCATGTCCACAAGCCAATCATGTGGCGGCTTGCCATGGGGATGATGCTGCGTTGACCATTGACTACACGCCGTGAACGCGAGGAGGTGCCCCGATGACGCACACCACCGGCATCCTCTCCGGAACGCCGTGCTGGGTCAGCCTCGACAGCACGGATCCGCCGGCCAGTCGCGACTTCTACGCCGCCCTGCTCGGCTGGCGGTACACAGTGGACAGACGCGGGGGCGCGCTCGCGCACGTCGGCCGGGACGAGGTGGCCGCCGGCATCGATCCCGGGCGGCGCCACGAATGGCGACTGCACCTGGCGATCCGCAACCCCTGGATCGCCTCGGAACGCGTGCGCCAGCACGGGGGTCGCGTCGTGCGGGGTCCGCTGGAGGGGCGCACCGTCATCGCCGAGGACCCCAGCGGCGGCGTCATCGCCCTGAGCGCGCAGCGACCGGATATCTCGCTGGCGTACGGACTTCACGGCTGCTTCGAGTGGGCCGACCTGAACACGCGGGACGGCCACCTGGCCGACAAGTTCTTCCGTGGGCTCTTCGGCTACAGCCAGGGTCAGGTCGGCGACGGCGTCGACGTGGACTACACTGTCTGGTGGCTCAACGGCGAGGCCGTGCTCGGCCGCTACCGCATGGACGCCGAGTTCCCGGCCGACACCGCCCCGCACTGGATGGTCTTCTTCCGTGTCACCGACACGGATGAGGCCGCACGCTGCGTCCGCCGCCTGTCAGGAACCGTTGTGGTGGAACCATTCGACTCCGCCTACGGCCGCGCCGCCGTGCTGTGCGACCCCCAGGGCGCGCCGTTCTCGGTGATCGAGCCGCACGAGGAGGAAGAGGAACCCGTCGACCCCTACGACGACTAGGCCAGCACCGCGTCGGCCACCTGCTCGACGGTTCCCGGCCCGGCGTCGACGCGCCGTCCGAGGCAGACCCGTTCGAGCGCGTCGGCCTCGGCGGCGGCGCGGTCGGCGACCTGGCGTAGGTAGGCGATCGGTCGGCCCAGCAACGGATCGCCGGGTTGTGCCCAGCCCTGGCCCCGACCGCGCAGCATGATCCGCTCCATCAGCCGACCCGACCCGGCGTGCAGCCGGCATAGAGTGATCTTCGCGCTGGGCAGGGCGTCTGCGTACGTCGCGACGACCGCCTCGCTCTCGGCCGGACCGACGACAACCAGCTGCTGAGCCCCGGCCGCGCGGTAGGTCCGCCACAGCGCAGCCAGGTTGCGCGCCCGCACGCCATGGCCGGCGGGCGTCGGCCCGCGGAAGCCCAGTTGATCCAGATCGACGTAGGCCGCCGTCCGGCCGGCGCGCAGGATCCGTTGGTAGACGGCAAAACCAACGGCCGACTTGCCGACACCGGTGGCGCCGCACAGCCACAGGATCTCACCGTCCACGGCGCCGACCGGCTCCTCGACAGCGGGCTTGTCGCGACCGGCCGGGTCGGGCCAGCCTGTGCGCTCCCGCACGCGCCGCACGACCTCGGCCACCGTCAACCCCGTGGTGTCGACGCAGATCCCGCCCGTGGCGTCGAGGATCTCGGCCTCCTGCCGCACGGCCTCGATCTGCTCGGCCGGCCAACCACGCCGTTCCAGCCGCGCGCGAAGCTGCCCCTCGTCGGCGCGGAGACGACACATCGTCAACGCCGTCCCGGGGATCCGGGGCACGCCCTGAACGGGGTCGGTGACGCCGGAGACGACAACGTGGCCGGCATCAAGATTCGCCACGACCGCACCGAGATTGCGCGCCTTCATCCCGTATCGCTCGGGATCCGACGCCGGCGCGGGATAGCACATGCCCAGCTGGTCGATGTCGACGAAACCGGTCCGGACGCCGGACTCGACCAGCTGGGTGTACAGCAGCCAGGCGGCAGTCGTCTTGCCGACACCGGGCGGGCCGCACAGCCACAGAACTGCCACGACCCCAGCGTCCCGGGCCGGTCAACGGATTTTGCTAGGCCGGGATGAACAGGCGCAGCAGCAGCCAGGCCACCACGGCCGACGGCAGCAGGGAATCCATGCGGTCCATCAGACCGCCGTGGCCGGGCAGGAGGTTGCCCATGTCCTTGATGCCCAGGTCGCGCTTGATCAACGACTCGACGAGGTCGCCGACGGTGGAGGTGACCACCAGCGCGGCGCCGAGCAGCACACCCTGCCACCACTGGCCGTGCAGCAGCAGGGTCACCGTCAGTGCGCCGCCGACCATGCCCGTGATCATCGAGCCGGCGAAGCCCTCCCAGGACTTCTTGGGGCTGATGAGCGGGGCCATGGGGTGCTTGCCGAACAGCACGCCGGCCGCGTAGCCGCCGGTGTCGGAGCAGACGACGCCGATGAGGAAGCAGAGGACCCGGTACACGCCGTCGGCGGGCACCACGAGCATGGCGGCGAACGAGGCGAACAGCGGCACGTAGGCGGCGACGAAGACGGAGCTGGTCACGTCACGCACGTAGCCGGAGACGCCGTCCCGGAACCGCCAGATCAGGCAGCCGAGAATCGTCACCACGAACGCGGCGAGCAGCCCGACCCGCTCGAACGGCCAGGACAGCCACACCATGGCCTGCCCGCCGACGAGGACGGGGACCAGGGCGACCTTGATGCCGCCGGCCCGGCGCATCGCGCCGGACAGCTCGATCGTGGAGATCGCGACCGCGATGGCCACGATCCCCACGAACGTCTGCGGCACGGTGAACAGGCACACCAGAATGACGGCGCCCAGACCGCAGCCGACCGCGACGGCGGCCCACAGGTTGCGGCCCGCGCGCGATGCTTTTGCCGGCGGCTGGTCGCCGGGGTCGTCGGCGGACGAGTCCTGATCGTCCCGCCGGCCACGTGTGGAAGTCACGTCCGTCGAACTCTCCCCTGCCGGCAGGTCCTCAGACCTCCAGCAGCTCGGCTTCCTTGTGCTTGACGAGCTGGTCGATCTGCGCCACGTACCGGTCGGTGAGCTGCTGGAGCTCCTTCTCGGCCCGGGCCACCTCGTCCTCGCCGGCCTCGCCGTCCTTGCCGATGCGGTCGAGCTCCTCCTTGGACTTGCGGCGGATGTTGCGCACCGCGACCTTGGAGTCCTCGCCCTTGCTCTTGGCGACCTTGACCATCTCCCGGCGGCGCTCCTCGGTCAGCGCCGGGATCAGCACGCGGATGATCGTGCCGTCGTTGCTCGGGTTCACGCCCAGGTCCGAGTCGCGGATGGCCTTCTCGATCTCGCGGAGCTGGCTGACGTCGTACGGCTTGACGACGGCCATCCGAGCCTCCGGGATGGTGATGCCGGCGAGCTGGTTGAGCGGCGTCGGCGAGCCGTAGTAGTCGACGACGATGCCCTGGAACATGGCGGCGTTGGCGCGCCCGGTGCGGACCGAGGCGAGATGGTCCTTGGCCACGGACACCGCGGTTTCCATCTTCTCCTCGGCGTCGAGAAGGGTCTCGTCGATCACGGCTGCTCCTTAACGATGCTGCTGGCCGGTTGTGACTTTGACGGTGCTCACGATCCCAGCGTCAGGCGCAGGGCCTGTCGTCAGGGGGTGCTCACCACGGTGCCGATCTTCTCACCGCGCACCGCACGCGCGATGTTCCCCTCGGTGAGCAGGTTGAACACGATGATGGGCATGTTGTTGTCCTTGCACAGCGCGAACGCCGTCGCATCCGCCACCTCGAGGCCGCGTTCGAGCACCTCCTGGTGGGTGATGCTGTCGAACTTGCTGGCGTCGGGGTTGCGCCGGGGGTCGGAGTCGTAGACGCCGTCCACCGCCTTGGCCATCAGCACCACGTCGCAGCCGATCTCCAGCGCGCGCTGGGCGGCCGCGGTGTCGGTGGAGAAGTACGGCATGCCGACGCCGGCGGCGAAGATCACCACGCGGCCCTTCTCCAGGTGCCGCTCGGCGCGGCGCGGGATGTAGGGCTCGGCGACCTGGCCCATGGTGATGGCGGTCTGCACGCGGGTGTCGATGCCCTTCTTCTCCAGGAAGTCCTGGAGCGCGAGGCAGTTCATGACGGTGCCGAGCATCGCCATGTAGTCGGCCCGGTCCCGGTCCATGCCGCGCTGGCTGAGCTCGGCGCCGCGGAAGAAGTTGCCGCCCCCGATGACCACGGCCACCTGGGTGCCGCCGGCGACCACGTCCACGATCTGGCTGGCCACGGTGTGCACCACGTCGGGGTCGACGCCGACGGCGCCGCCGCCGAACATCTCGCCACCCAGCTTCAGCAGCACCCTGCGGTAGCCATTGCCGTCACCGCTCGGGGCGCCCTTGGTCGATCGGTCCTGGGTCAACGACATCGAAGCTCGGTTTCCTCTCGTCGTCCGCTGTGGTCCTCGGCGTGCCCGCTGTGGTCCTGGCGTGCGAAAGCGGGGCCGCCACGTACTGTGGCAGACCCCGCCTTGCGCCGGGCCTCAGCCCTGGCCCACCTCGAAGCGAGCGAAGCGAGTCACGGTGACCCCGGCCTCGTCCAGCAGGGCCTTCACGGTCTTCTTCGACTCCTGCACGGAAGCCTGCTCCAGGAGCACGACGTCCTTGAAGAAGCCGTTGACGCGACCCTCGACGATCTTGGGCAGCGCCGCCTCCGGCTTGCCCTCCTCGCGAGCGGTCGCCTCGGCGATGCCGCGCTCGTGCTCGACGACGTCCGCCGGCACCTCGTCGCGGGTGACGTACTTGGCCTTCATGGCGGCGACCTGCATGCCGACGCCCTTGACCGCGTCACCGTCCTGGCCGGTGAACTCGACCAGCACGCCGACGGCCGGCGGCAGGTCGGCGGAGCGGCGGTGCAGGTAGGTGCTCACCTGGCCGTCGAAAACGACGACCTTGGCCAGCTCCAGCTTCTCGCCGATCTTCGCGGACAGCGCCTGCACGGCGTCGGCGACAGTGCCGTCGCCGACCTTGGCCGCGGTCAGCGAGGCCACGTCGGTCGCGCCGGAGTCCTTGGCGGCGCCCACGATCTTGGCGGCCAGCTGCTGGAACTCCTCGTTCTTGGCGACGAAGTCGGTCTCGCACTGGAGCTCGATCATCACGCCGCCGTCGGCCGCGACCAGGCCGTTGGCGGTGGCCCGCCCGGCGCGCTTGCCGACATCCTTGGCGCCCTTGATGCGCAGGATCTCGACGGCCTTGTCGAAGTCGCCGTCGGACTCCTCCAGGGCCCTCTTGCAGTCCATCATGCCGGAGCCGGTGAGCTCGCGGAGTCGCTTCACGTCGGCCGCGGTGTAGTTCGCCATCGTGCGGTGTCCGTTTCCTTCTTCGGGTACGCGCGGGTAGTGCCTAGGGCACACGCCCGCCCGCGCCGGGGCGCGGGCGGGCGTGACGCCGGTCAGGACTGGGCGGTGACTTCGGTCGCGGCGGCGCCGGAGCGGCCTCGGCGGCCGGGGCGGCGGCGGGCGCGGCCTCGGCGTTCGCGCCGACCAGCAGCTCCTGCTCCCCACTCGGCCAGCGGCTCCTCGACCGAGCCCGGCTTGTCGGCGGCCTTGGGTGCGAGCACCCGAGCGGGCCATCAGGCCGGCGGCGGCCGCCTCGGCGACGACCTTGGTGAGCAGCGTCGCGGAGCGGATCGCGTCGTCGTTGCCCGGAATCGGGTAGTCGACCTCGTCCGGGTCGCAGTTCGTGTCCAGGATGGCCACGACCGGGATGTTCAGCTTGCGCGCCTCGCCGACGGCGATGTGCTCCTTCTTGGTGTCCACGATCCAGACGGCGCTGGGCACCTTGGACATGTCGCGGATACCGCCGAGGGTCTTCTCCAGCTTGTCCTTCTCACGGGTGAGCATCAGGATCTCCTTCTTGGTGAGACCCTGGAAGCCACCCGTCTGCTCCATCGACTCCAGCTCCTTGAGGCGCTGGAGGCGCTTGTGCACGGTGGTGAAGTTGGTGAGCATGCCGCCCAGCCAGCGCTGGTTCACGTACGGCATGCCGACCCGCAGCGCCTCGTGCGCGATCGCTTCCTGCGCCTGCTTCTTGGTGCCGACGAACAGGATGGACCCGCCGTGCGCGACCGTCTCGCGGACGAACTCGTAGGCGCGGTCGATGTACGACAGCGTCTGCTGCAGGTCGATGATGTAGATGCCGTTGCGCTCGGTGAAGATGAAGCGCTTCATCTTCGGGTTCCAGCGCCGGGTCTGGTGCCCGAAGTGGACGCCGCTGTCGAGCAGCTGCCTCATGGTGACGACGGCCATGGCCGGTTGCACCTCTTGGTGTCGTGCGCGCCGGGGGGCGCGCGGTTCGGTTGACGCAAGGGTCGGGTGACCCAGTGCCCTGGTGCCTGGCCGCCGCCCGAACCCGCCGGCCACGTCGCCCCTCGACGAGGGATGACAGCCTCCGGGACCGCCGGACGGCGTACCCCTTTGATCAGGGGTAAGCGCTGGCACGCGAAGTCGACCCGCGATACACAGGTCGCGGGGGAAGTGTACGCCCGAACCCCCTGAACGCCCGAATCGGGCTCTCGGTTGTCCACAGCCTCCGGCCGGCGGGCCGGGTTGTCCACATGTCGATCATCGCTGGTGGCGGCCCCGGCCCGCGAGGTCGACGCTGGACGCATGCCCACCGCCCTCGCCGTGCTCGCCCTGACCGCCGCCTTCCTCGCCACGTCGGACCCGTTGCCGCACACCGACTCTTCCCACGCCTGGTCGCTGCCTCCACCCGCCGCGAGCACGCCCCCGCGCTATGTGTGGCCGCTGTCGCCGCCGCATCCCGTGCTGCGCCCGTTCCAGCCGCCGGCCACTCGCTACGGACCCGGCCATCGTGGCGTCGACCTGGGTGCCGCCGACGGCGAACCGGTGCTGGCCGCGGCGGACGGGGTGGTTTCCTTCGCCGGCTGGGTGGCAACCCGAGGCGTGGTGGCGGTGACCCACGCGGGCGGCCTTCGCACCACGTACGAGCCGGTCCGGCCCGAGGTGCGGCCCGGCCAGCGGGTCCACCGCGGCGAGGAGGTGGGGCGGCTGATGCCCGGTCACGAAGGCTGCTCGGCGGCCTGTCTCCACTGGGGCGCGCGGCGAGGCGACGAATACCTGGATCCGTTGCGCCTGTTGTCCACCCAGCGCGTACGGCTGTTGCCATGGCGTGAACCGCCGTCGGCGGACGCCACCTAATTCGCTGTCCGATTGCTGTCGATCGGCGCCCAATTCCCCCAAATCGGTCGCACACAGCAGGTTCTTAAGTTGCTCCTAAGCGACTCACATCGATCAAGTCAAGAATCGATCAGGTCATCCCACATCGTGAGGAGGCCGCATGGCGGTGGTGTCCCGACTGCTGACCGCACGAGCGCAGGAGCGACCGGCGGCCGCCGCGTTCGTCGCGGGCGCGGACGGCAGGTCGCTCACCTGGTCAGAGCTAGCGTCGCACGCCGAGATCTGGCGTGCGGCCAGTCACGCGACGGCGTTGCCGGCACGGGCCCGGGTCGGGCTCGTGGCCACCGACCCGCTCGCCTTCACCGCCGCATATCTCGGCCTGCTGGCCGCCGGACTGACGGCCGTGCCGCTCGATCCCCGGCTCACCGCGTCGGAACTGTCCAATTCGATCGCCCGACTTCGTGTCGACGTGGTCGCGACGGACACGCCGGACGCATTCGCCACCGAAACCGAATTGTGGTCACTTACCGAATTGGGTCCGATTCCCGTCCGGCCGGCGAGTTCGTCCGCCCGCCCGAGCGAGGGCGCGGCCGTGCGTCCCGCGGTATTGCTGGCCAGTTCCGGCACGACCGGCGCGCCCAAGGGCATTCCGCTGTCCGAATGGCAGCTGATGCACGCGGCGCGTCGGGTCGCCCGCCACCACGGGTTCGGTCCCGACCAGCGCGGCTACACGCCGCTGCCGCTGTTCCACGTGAACGCCCAGGTGATGGGTCTGCTGGCCAACGTCGTCAGCGGCGCGTCGCTGGTGGTGGACCGCCGGTTCGACGTGCGGGCGTACTGGGACCGCGTCGAGCAGTGGCGGCCGACCTGGCTCAACGCCGTGCCCGCGATCCTCGCGTCGTTGGCCGCGGCGCCCGCCCCGAGCGAGAGCGTGATCCGGGGCGTTCGGTTCGCCCGCTCCGCGTCCGCGCCGTTGCCGGAGCACACGCTGCGGGCGTTCACCGAGCACACCGGCGTCGGCGTGCTGGAAACGTACGGCATGACCGAGGCGGCCGGGCAGATCACCGCCAACCCGGTCGAGGCCACCCAGCGCCGTATCGGCTCCGTCGGCCTGCCCGTCGGCATCGGCCTGTCCGTGCTGGACCACGACGGCCGTCCCACGGTCGCCGGCCAGGAGGGCATGGTCGCGCTGCGCGGCCGGCAGGTGGTCAGCCACTACCTCGACCTGTCGGCCGACGTGCCCGAGCGGGCCCGCTCCGCCCGTGACGCCAACGGCTGGCTGCTCACCGGCGACCTCGGCGTCCGCGACGAGGCCGGCTTCGTGCGCCTGTCCGGCCGCGCCGACGACGTGATCAACCGCGGCGGCGAGAAGATCCATCCGCTGGAGATCGAGAACGTGCTGCTCGGCCACCCCGCGGTGCGCACGGCCGCCGTCGTCGGCGCCCCGCACGAGCGGCTCGGGCAGGTGGCCGTCGCCTTCGTCACCGCCGATCCCAGCGCCCGCGCCGAAGAACTCGCCCGTGACCTGCACGAACTCTGCGAGCGGACCCTCACTCGGTACAAGCGCCCGACCACCATCGAGGTGACCGCCGTGCTGCCCACCGGTCCCACCGGCAAGGTCCTGCGCCGCGCGCTGCGGGCCGAGCTGGCCACCGCCGGAGGCGTCCGATGACCACGCCTTCACCGAACCATGAACACCAGTCCAGGAGGCAGCACATGAGCAGCGGCGGGCACGGCACCACCATGATGATCGATCCCGGCCTGCCGACCGGCGCCTTCACCGACGTGATCGACAGCCACGGGCACCTCGTCGACCTGGTCAAGTTCGGCTGGGGCACCGCCCTGGTCACCAAGGACATCGACCGCAAGACCGCCGTGCTGCGCGAGGCCGGCATCGACTTCTACTTCGGCGGCACCCTCTTCGAGCACGCCGTGTGGACCGACCAGCTCGGCGACTACCTCTCCCTGGTCGAACGGACCCAGGCCACCCACATCGAGGTCTCCAACGGCACCATCCCCCTCGACCAGCGCAGCAAGGCCGACTACGTGCGGCGGATGTCCGCCCACCGCCCCGTGCTGTCCGAGGTCGGCTACAAGGACGCCGACCGCTCCGCCCTGCTCACCCCTTCCGACTGGGTCGAGGCGCTCCGCGAGGACCTCGACGCCGGCGCCGCCATGGTCATCACCGAGGCCCGGGAGAGCGGCCGCAGCGGCATCGCCGACTCCGACGGCCACATGCGCTCCGACGTCCTCTCCGCCGTCCTCGACGCGCTCGACCCCGCCTTCGTCATGTTCGAGGCCCCCACCAAGGACCTCCAGGTCGAGCTCATCCGCACCGTCGGCCCCCACGTCAACCTCGGCAACATCGCCACCCACGACGTCGTCGGCGTGGAGACCCTCCGCCGAGGCCTGCGCGGCGACACCCTGCTCTCCCTCACCACAGGCGTCGCCACCGCCCGCACCCTCACCCACTCCAACTAGCCACCCCGCTTCCGCCCCGCTCCCCGCCATGACCACCGCACCGCCTCCGCCCCCTCTCACCACTCGATCGAAACCACCCATTTCTCCCTCCCAACCATCTCTGCCACCGCTCCATCTCCCACCTGAAACCCTGACACGACAAAGGAAAGACGAGGATGCGCAACCAGTTCGACGCCTGCCACATCGCTGTCCCGGCCCGGGATCTGGACGAGGCGCTGGAGTACTACGTGTTCGGGCTGGGCGCGAAGCTGGCCCGACGGTACGAGGACCGGATCACGCTGGACTTCTTCGGGGACCAACTGGTCTGCCACCTGTGCGAGGACGTGCCCGCCGAGGCCGTGGCCTATCCGCGGCACTTCGGGGTGAGCTTCGCCCAGGCGGAGGACTTCGATCGGCTGGTGCGGCTGGTGGAGCACCGCAAGCTGCGGGTGCTCTCGGGGCCGGAGATCCGCTTCGAGGGCACGGCCGAGCAGCACCGGACGCTGTTCCTGGCCGATCCGTCGAGCAACGTGATCGAGTTCAAGAACTACGACGACCCCCGCATGCAGTACTGATGACGGACGTGACGACCCGCCGCTGCGTCCTGCACCTGGTCCGGCACGGCGAGAGCACCTGGAACCTCGCCGGCCGCATCCAGGGCCAGTCGCCCGAGGCCGGCGGCCTCACCGCCGCCGGTCGGGCCCAGGCTCGGCTCACCGCCGAGCTTCTGGCCGAGCGGCCGCGGCCCGCCGCCGTCATCGCCAGCGACCTGCCCCGGGCCCGCGAGACGGCCGAGATCATCGCCGCCCGCCTTGATCTCGCGCTGGAGTTCGATCCCGAGATCCGCGAACAGAATCTCGGCGTCCTGGAAGGTCATCGGCTCGACTCGCCCTTCGCCGACGACCCGACCGCGCAGGACACCGTCGACCGCCTGTGGCGCGAGCCCTTCCTGCGCCCCGACGCCGGCGAGAGCATCGCCGACATGTACGACCGGGTGCACCGCGCCTTCCAGCGTCACGCCGACGCTCGGCCGGGCCTCGACATCGTGCTGGTCACCCACGGCGGCCCGGTCCGCATGGCCTCCACCGCCGAGCCACCCACGCCCGGCGTCCCGGTCCCCCGCATCGGCGTGGACAACGCCTCGGTCACCTCGATCACGATCAACGCCGCGAACTGAGCGGAGTCAGCTGGGCAGTGTGCGCGGGGAGCGCATCCATTCCAGCTGTTCGGTCGTGGACCGGGGACGGGTCAGCTCTCGGACTGCTCGGCGAGCTTGGTGCGCAGGCGGAGGACGGCGCGGGTGTGGAGTTGGCAGACACGGGACTCGGTGACGCCGAGAACGCGGCCGATCTCGGCCAGGGTCAGGTTCTCGAAGTAATAGAGGGTGACGACGATGCGGTCCCGTTCGGCCAACTGGGCGATGGCGTCGGCGAGTTGGCGGCGGCTGTCCTGGTCGACGAGGTTGGCGACGGGGTCCTCGGCGTAGTCGTCGGGCAGGGTCTCGGCCAGGGAGGCGGTGCCGCGGCCGGCGGCGATGAGCTCGTCGAGGGCGACGACGCTGGTCAGCTGGAGCTGGGCGTAGAGCTCCCGCAGCTCGCTGATGGTGATCGACAGCTCGTTGGCCAGCTCGGAGTCGGTGGGAGTGCGCTGTAGGCGTCCGCCGAGGCGTTCGAGAGCACGCTCGACGTCGCGGGCGCGGCTGCGCACGGAGCGGGGAACCCAGTCCTGGGAGCGCAGGTCGTCGAGGATGGCGCCGCGAATGCGCTGCATGGCGTAGGTCTCGAACTTGAGGCCGCGCTCGGGCTCGAACTTCTCGATGGCGTCGACCAGGCCGAAGATGCCCGACTGGATCAGGTCGCCCACGTCGACATGGGCGGGCAGGCCGGTGCCGACGCGGCCGGCGACGTACTTGACCAGCGGCGCGTAGTGCAGCACGAGTCGGTCCCGCAACTCCTGGACCCGGCTCGCGCCGTAGCTGCGCCACAGCGCGACGATGCCGGCTTCGACGTCGTCGGCCGTGCGCTGGTCACCGGGAAGGACCCCGTCGGGCTGGCCCGCACCATACGAGCCCCGCGAGCCTCCGGCGGCCGGACCGTGGCTGCCGTTGCGCATCGTTGTCGTCTCCGGGGCGCGTGTCTCCAGGGAGGGCACGGTTGCCGTGCGGGAACCTCCCCCGGCGTCCTCAGGAACGGGGGTGGGTTCGCTCATGGATCGCCTTAAGCCGTTCGACGGTGACGTGGGTGTAGAGCTGCGTGGTGGCTAGCGTAGCGTGACCGAGCAGCTCTTGGACGGTCCGCAGGTCCGCTCCCCCTTCCAGCAGGTGCGTGGCGGCCGAGTGCCTTAGGCCGTGCGGCCCCGTGTCGACTGCTCCGGGTACCGCACCGACGGCCCCGTGCACGATCTTGCGAGCCGTCCGCTGATCGAGTCTTCCGCCCCGTGCGCCGAGCAGCAGCGCGGCCGGCGAACCGGGCCTGACCAGGGCAGATCGCCCCTCGGCGAGCCAGCGGCGCAGCGCCCGTTCGGCCGGTGCGCCGAACGGCACGACACGCTCGCGGCCGCCCTTGCCGAGCACGCGAATCACTCGGCTGGAGTAGTCCACGTCGCCCAGGTCGAGGCCGCACGCCTCGGACACCCGGACGCCCGTGGCGTAGAGCAGCTCCAACAGAGTTTGGTCACGCAGAGCAACCGCCGCGCCTTCCGCCGCCCCGCTTTCGGCGGCATCCAGCATCGCCGCGGCCTGCTCCTTGCGGAGCACTCCCGGCAGCGTCCGCTGCGGTCGCGGAGCCATCAGCAGCTGCCCCGGATCGGCCGCCAGATGACCGCGCCGACGGGCCCAGGCGGTAAAGGTCCGGGCCGCCGCCGACCGCCTGGCCAGCGTCGACCGGCTCGACCCAGCGGCACGGAGCCTCCCGAGCCAGCCGCGCAGCCCGGCCAGGTCGATATCGGCCACCGCGACCGCCAGCGGCTCCTCGCCGGCGTCGCGGCCCCGGCCATCGGCGTTGCCAGTCCGGTCGCCAGCATCGCGAGCCTGGCCATCGGCAGCGCCGTCGCCGACAGCGTGGTCGCCGGCAGCACGGTGCCGATCGTCGGCGGCATCGGCGGCGGCGTGGGTGGTTGGGGGGTCGGCGTCGCCGTTCGGCGGGGGTGGGGCCAGGTGTCCCAGCAGGGACACCACGTCGCCGAGGTAGGCGCGCACGGTGTGCTCGGAGAGGTTGCGTTCCAGCCGGAGGTGGCGCTCGTAGTCCGAGAGCACCGCCTCGACGTCAGCGGGCAGCCGCTGGCGGAGCCGGATCAGCTCCTGCACAGCCGGCCGTCGTGAAGAGGGCATCGAACGCGTGTCACATCCCCGCGAGCGGCGAGGCGACGTGCGGCCTCAGCGAGCCGACCCGTCCGATCCTGTGATGTCCACCCGCGTGGATGACCCTCGTGTGACGGCACATAGCCCAACACGGTGCGCCGCAACCCGTTCGTGGTCAAGCATCGCCACACCCGTTGGAGTGGCCTCTGCCCGTTCATCCCCGTCCGCGGCACCACCCCGACTCACACTTTTGGACTAGCCCCAACAACTCCAGTTCCGGCAGCAACGCTCTGACCCGCGACAATGGCACGCCGGAACCGACGGCGATCTGCTCGGCGCTCACGCCGCCCCGAGTTGGCAACTCCTCGTGCACGCGCAGCATCACCCGATCGAGACCATCAGTTGCCCGCGCGGGTTCATCCGATCGAGTAGTTGCGTCAACACCGATCCGTCCGGCATCGGCCAACACGTCCTCCGCGGAGCACACCGCGCTCGCCCCGGCCGTGCGCAACAGGTCGTGGCAGCCGACCGACATCGCCGACGTGACCGGACCGGGCACCGCCATCAGCGGCCGGCCGAGCTCACTTGTTGTCGCAGCGGTGTTTCTCGAACCGCTTCGACGGCCCGCCTCCACCACGACCGTGCCCGCGGCCAGCGCGGCGATGAGCCGATTCCGCACCAGGAAACGATGTCTGGCCGGCCGGGTGCCCGGCGGGTACTCGCTGACCACCGCCCCCGTGGCCGCGATCCGGGCCAGCAGGTCGGTATGCCCCGCCGGATAGGCCACATCGACGCCGCAGGCCAGCACCGCGACCGTACGGCCGTCGGCCCGGAGAGCTCCGCGGTGCGCACTGCCGTCGATTCCGTATGCCGCGCCGGAAACGATCGTCACGGACTGCCGGGCGAGGTCGTAGGCGATCTCCGCGGCGACTCGCTCGCCGTAGCTGGTGGCCGCCCTGGCGCCGACCACGGCGACCGCCTCCTGGACGAGTTCGTCGAGCCGGGCCCGCCCTCGCACCCAGAGACCCAACGGCTCGGTCATGCCCGGCACGTCTCGGGCGGCGGCGTTGGCCAGGGCCAACAACTGCCAGGCCGGCCACTCCTCGTCCTCAGGGATCACCAAGCGGGTCTGCCGGCCCGCGGCCTCCTCCAGGTCACGCGCGGCGAAGTCAAGGTGTCGTCGCGCCGCTGTCTCATCGGTGTCGACCTCGCCGGACCGGACCATCTCGGCCGCCCGGACCGGTCCGACGCCGGCCACCAGAGACACCATGTCGGGCGCCGGCGGCTCCGCCACGCGGAGCAGATAAGCCCTGGCCAGCCGGGCATCGTCGGTCGTCACGCCGCCCTCCGGTCCCGGAACTCCAGTGCGGCCCCGACGTCGTCGCCGTCCGGGCGGTCCTTCTCGGCCAGGTCGGCAAGCGTCCAGGCGATGCGGAGGCACCGGTCCGCGCCACGGGCGCTGACGAAGCCCGTCTCGAGTCCTCGATCGAGCAGCCGCATGGCCTTGGCCGGCAGTCGAAAATGGCGGCGCAGAGCCGGTCCGGGCACCTCGGCGTTGGTCTGCCAGCCGTGCTCGGCCCACCGCTCGGCCGCTCGCACCCGAGCCTTGGTGACCCGCTCCCGCACCGTCGCAGAACTCTCCGGCGGCCCGAGGTCGGCGTTGTCCATGGCGTGGATGGGCCGCATCCGGGTGCGGATGTCGATGCGGTCCAGCAGCGGCCCGGACAGGCGCGAGAAGTACCGCCGCCGCTCGTACGGCGAGCATTTGCAGTCGACGTCTCGGATCGGCGCGCAGGGGCACGGGTTCGTGGCCAGCACCAACTGGAATCGGGCGGGGTAGCGCGCGACGCCGTCGCGGCGGGCGATCCGGATCTCGCCCTCCTCGACGGCGGTCCGCAGCGCCTCCAACTGGGATCCGCCGAATTCGCAGGCTTCGTCCAAGAAGAGCACGCCGCGATGGGCCAGGCTGATCGCGCCGGGTCGGGCCATGCCGACGCCGCCGCCGATGAGGGACGCCATGGACGCCGAGTGGTGTGGGGCGATGAGCGTCGGCACCGTCATGAGCGGCACTTTGGGAGACAGCGTGCCGGCGATGGAGTGGATGGCCGTCACCTCCAGCGCCTCGTTCGGCGTGAGCGGCGGCAACAGCCCGGTGATGCGTTCGGCCAGCATGGTTTTGCCGGTGCCCGGCGGTCCGACGAGCAGGGTTGTGCGCCCCGGCGGCGGAGACCTCGAGCGCCCACCGAGCCTCGGGCTGGCCGACGACGTCGGCGAGATCCAGGCCCGGGGCCATGACGGCCGGAACGGGCGGACGGGGTGTGACCAGGCCCGACTCCTCGTCCTTCAGCCAGGACAACACGTCGGCGAGGCGATGGGCGCCGAGCGCCTGGATACCGGCGACGAGCGCGGCCTCGGCCAGCGACTCCTCCGGCACGACGGCGCACTTCAGACCGGCCCGCCGGGCGGCGAGCAGTCGTGGCAGCACACCGCGGACCGGCCTGACCCGACCGTCCAGGGCCAGTTCGCCGATCATCACCGTGCCGACCAGCTTCGTCTGCGGCACGCTGCCGGCGCCGGCGAGCACGGCACACGCCAGGCCGAGGTCGTAGCCGGAACCGCCCTTGGGCAGGTCGGCCGGGGACAGCGCCAGCATGACCTGGTCCGGCCACTCCAGGCCGGAGTTCCGGACCGCGGCCCGCACGCGGTCCTTGGACTCGTTCAGCGCCGTGTCGGGCAGGCCCAACAGCTGCACCTTGGGTTTGCCGTGGCTGACGTCGGCCTCGATCTCCACGGGCACCCCGTCCACGCCGAGCAGCGCGACCGACCACGTGCGCGACAGCGGCATCAGAAGGCTCCCCGCAGGTGCTCCACGCGGGCCGGCCCGTGGCCCGGCCAGAGGATGGAGATGATGTCGAAACGCGTGTCGCAGTAGGCGATCCGGTACGCCGCCCGCCATCGATGCGTGAGCCGGCGGATCCGGGTCGCCTTCATGTAGTCGACCGCCTCGGCCGGCTTGCCGTAGGCCGTGCCCGAGCGGGTCTTCACCTCGCACACCACGAGCAGGCCCGTGCGGCGGTCCACGGCGACGATGTCCAGCTCACCCTCGGGACATCGCCAGTTCCTGGACAGCACCACCAGGCCTTGGCCCTCCAGGAAAAGGGCCGCCAGCTCCTCGCCCATCCTGCCCAGCTGGGCCGGGCTGACTGCACTGCACTGATCGCGGGTCATGCGTCGACAGTGCGCCGAACGGCGCAGTAGTCGCTACGCCGTCCGCGCCGTTGTGGACAACTCGGAAGTTGTCCACAGGCTGTGGTCGAAGTCGGCCGCACGCCAGGATCGTGTGGTTGGGTGGGGCGGGGCCGAGTGCGCGCGGCAAACCGAGAAGGCGGGCACGCCCCGGCCGACAGATGAAGAATTTTCCGGGGTTCGGTGTGACGCTGGGCGGGACTCGCGGGGGTGCGGCAGGTGTGGAAAGGGGCTCCACCCGCAGGGTGGAGCCCCTCTTCGCGACACGACCGTCAGGTGGCGGGGCCGCCGCCGGCGCCGAAGGGGCCGTCCTCGGGCAGACGGAGATCGGGCTTGTCCAGCTCCTCGACGTTGACGTCCTTGAAGGTGATCACCCGGACGTTCTTGACGAAGCGCGCCGGGCGGTACATGTCCCACACCCAGGCGTCGGACATCCGCACCTCGAAGTAGACCTCGCCCTCGGCGTTGCGCACCTGGACGTCGACGGCATTGGCCAGGTAGAACCGGCGCTCGGTCTCCACAACGTAGGAGAACTGACCGACGATGTCGCGGTACTCCTTGTAGAGCTGAAGCTCCATCTCGGTCTCGTACTTCTCGAGATCCTCCGCGCTCATCGGACCCGCGTCCCTCCTCGTCGTGAGCCAGGTACCCCGACCTCCGGGGACGCTCCATTCTGAACCACGCGGCGTGCCACCTCGTGCGGAGGGCACATGTTGTGCGATCGACCGGCCGCGGCGACGTTCACGTACGACCAGCGGTGCTCGGCGGTCGGGCCGTGCTCGTTCAACGCGGCGGTGTGCTCGGCGGTGCAGTAGCCCTTGTGCACGTCAAAGCCGTAACGCGGCAGCTCCTGGTGCAATTCCGTCATGATCCGGTCCCTGGTCACCTTGGCGAGCACCGAGGCGGCGGCCACGCAGGCCACCACCTGATCCCCCTTGATGACGGCGGTGCTGGGCGCGGTGAGGCCCGGCACCTTGAAGCCGTCGACCAGAACATAACCCGGATGGGTGGTGAGCTGGGCCACCGCGCGCCGCATGCCCTCGATGTTGGCCACGTGCACGCCGATGCGGTCGACCTCGGCCGGCGGGATGACGATGACGGCGAAGTCCAGCGCGCGGGCCAGCACCAGGTCGTACATCCGCTCACGGGCGTTCTCGGTGAGCAGCTTGGAGTCGGTGAGCCCCTCCAGCCTGCGGGCGTCGCCGGGCCGCAGCACGCACGACGCGACGACCAGCGGCCCCGCGCAGGCGCCCCGGCCGGCCTCGTCAACGCCGGCGACGGGTCCTAAACCACGTCGGTCCAGCGCCGACTGCAAAGCCCAGTTGCCCGTGCTGCCCCGGATGACCGCCCGCTGCGGCCGGAGCTCGTTGCCCGCGACTACCACCTCAGCTGTCGCTCCTGGCGAAAAGTCCGAACATCTTGCGGCGTATCCGGCGGCCGATCCACAGGGTCGGGAAGGCCGCGGCGAGGCCGACGCCGGCCGGCAACCCTTCCTGCCAGGCGGGCGCGCCGATCGCGGAGGCCTGGGCCTGCGGGTCGACGGTGGTCACGCCGCCCCATCGCTGCGGCGGCAACACGATCAGCCGCGCCTTGCCGATCACGTTGGCCACCGGGACCGCGCCGGCCAGCAGGTCGCCGTGACCCTGCAGTCGGGAGTCGTCGGAGTTGTTGCGGTTGTCGCCCATCACCCACAGCTTGCCGTCCGGCACCTTCACCGGCCCGAACGTCATCTGCGTCGGCGGATAGTCGGGCCGCCAGTAGATGTAGGGCTCGTTGAGCGGCTTGCCGTCGACGACGACCCGGTTGTTGTCGCAGCACTGCACGGTCTGACCGCCGACCGCGACGACGCGCTTGATCAGGTCGTACTCGTTGGGCGGGTACAGCGAGATGGCCGAGGCGGCGTTCTCGAAGCCCCGCACGATCGGATTGTCCGACTGCTGGGCCTGGAACTCGCTCTTGTCCCAGTTGTCCGGCGCCTTGAACACGATCACGTCGCCGGGCGACACGTTCGCGAAGTCGTAGGTCAGCTTGTCGACGAGGACCCGGTCGTCGGTGCAGCCGTCGCAGCCGACGAGGGTCATCTCCATCGACTCGGACGGGATGACGTAGACGCGTGCCAGGAAGGTCTGGATCAGGATCGTCAGCACCAGCGCGGTGACGATCAGGATCGGCAGTTCCTTCCAGAACGAGCGTTTCTTCTCGGGCCCGCGGCGACGGCGCGTGCGCGACGTGGCGGCGCCCGCGAGAAGACCCGGCTCCGACTCGGCCTGCTCGGACTCGGAAGAGATCGGCTTGGGCTCCTCCGGGTCCGGGTTGCTCTGCTGGTTCTGCGAGGGCACGACGTCGGTCACCGGGCCAGGTTACGCTAGCGCTGGTGGGGTCGAGGTACAGCTGGCCGTACGGTCCCCTACACGGGTAGTGACGAATCCGCCCAATCCCGACGACGCCACCACAGCAGGGCCAGACCACCCGCGGCGAGCTGCGGATCGTGGTCGGAGATGAAGCCCCAGCGGCCCGGCGGCAGCACGATCACGCGGGCCTTGCCGATCACGTCGGTGACGGCGATGGTGCCGTTCACCCCGCCGCCGCCCTGGAACCGGGAGTCGTTGGAGTTGAGCCGGCTGTCGCCCATCACGAACAGCCGCCCCGCGGGCACCGTGACCGGACCGAAGTTCTCGGTCTTCGGCTCGCGCCCCGGCACGTAGTAGATGTAGGGCTCGTCCAACGGCTTGCCGTCCACCAGCACGCGGTTCCGCGCGTCGCAGCACCGGATGGTCTGGCCGCCGACGGCGATGACCCGCTTGACGAAGTCGCGCTCGTCGACCTGCGCCAGCCCGATGAGCGAGCCGAGCCACTGGACCGCGGCCACGACCGGATTGTCGGTGTGCTCGGCGGTGAAGTCGTTGTGCGTCCACGCTTCCGGGCCGCGGAACACCACGACGTCGCCGGGCGAGGGGTCGCGGAACCGGTAGATCACCTTGTCGACCAGCACGCGGTCGTCGGCGCAGCCGGCGCAGCCGTGCAGCGTCTGCTCCATGGAGCCGGACGGGATGACGTAGACCTTGGCCAGGAAGGTCTGGATCAGGACGGTCAGCACGAGGGCGATCCCGATCAGGATCGCCGTCTCCCTGAGAAAGGAGCCGGTGCGCTGACGGCCCTTGCCGCCATCTTTCGATGGCGGCAAGGGCCGTTCGGCGTCGTCGTGCTCGTCCCGGGCCTCGTCGGTGCTCACCGGGGCGAAAAAAAGCGTTCGATCAGGAGGTGGCCTTGGCCGGGAGCGCGTCCCGCTTCTCCTTGATCTTGGCGGCCTTGCCGCGCAGGTCGCGCAGGTAGTACAGCTTGGCGCGACGCACGTCACCGCGGGTCACGCGCTCGATCTCGGCGATGTTCGGGGAGTGCACCGGGAAGGTGCGCTCGACGCCGACGCCGAACGAGATCTTGCGCACGGTGAAGGTCTCGCGGATGCCGCCGTTCTGCCGGCGGATCACAACGCCCTGGAACACCTGGACGCGCTCACGCGAACCCTCGATGACGCGGACGTGGACCTTCAGGGTGTCGCCCGGACGGAAGTCCGGGATGTCGGAACGCAGCGACTGAGCGTCCAGAGCGTCCAGGGTGTTCATCGGTGGTCCGTCCTCGTCCTTCGGGTGTCTGTCGTACAACCCCCGCGAAACGCACGAACGAACTCCACTGCCGGAATCCGGGTGCTGGTCCTGCCTGGGGGTCTGGCCCAACTGGCGCACGCCGGCCTAGGCGGCCGGGTGCAGCAACCTGTCCAGTGTGCCAGACGCGGTCGGCAGGCCCAAATCGGGGGGTTAGGGGTGGTCCGGGTCGCGCAGGCGGTCCAGCAGCGCCCGGTCGTGCTTGTCGAGCTGGTCGTCCGCCAGGCGGTCGAGCAGCTCGGGCCGGCGGTGGAAGGTGCGCTCCAGCGCCTGGTCCCGCCGCCAGCGGTCGATCAGCTTGTGGTTGCCCGAGCGCAGCACGCCCGGCACGGGAAGGTCGCGCCACACCTCGGGCCGCGTGTAGCTGGGGCCCTCCAGCAGGCCGTCGGAGAACGAGTCCTGCTCGGCGGAGGCCGGATTGCCCAGCACGCCGGGCAGCAGCCGGGCCACGGCCTCGACCATGACCAGCACCGCGACCTCGCCGCCGACCAGCACGTAGTCGCCGATGGAGACCTCGTCGACCCGCATCCGGCCGGCGGAGTCGTCCACGACCCGCTGGTCGATGCCCTCGTAGCGGCCGCAGGCGAAGGCCAGCCACGGCAGCGTGGCGTACTCGCGGGCCATTTCCTGGGTGAACGGCCGGCCCGCGGGCGTCGGCACGACCAGCCGGGGCAGCGTGCCGTCGGCGTCCGGCCGGCACACGGCGTCCAGCGCCTCGCCCCAGACCTGGGGCTTCATGACCATGCCGGGGCCGCCGCCGTAGGGGCTGTCGTCCACCGCCTTGTGCACGTCATGCGTGTAGTCACGCAGGTCGTGCACGTCGACGCTGATCAGCTTCTTGTCGATGGCCTTGCCGAGCAGCGCCGCCCGCAGCGGCTCGAGATACTCCGGGAAGATGGTGAGCACGTCGATGCGCATCACGCGTCCAGCAGTCCCTCGGGCGGGTCGACGACCACGCGGCCGGCCGCGACATCCACGGTCGGCACGATTTCTGTGACGAACGGCACCAGCACCTCGCTGCCGTCGTCCCTGCGCACGGCCAGCAGCTCGCTGGCCGCGGTGTGCAGGACCTCGGCGACCACGCCGATCCGATCGCCCCTCACGTCCACGACCTCAAGCCCTTCCAGCTCGTGGTCGTAGAACTCCTCGGGATCGTCGGACGGCGTCAGCTCGGCCGCGTCGACCAGCAGCAGCAGGCCGCGCAGCGCCTCGGCCGCGTCCCGTCCGGCGACGTCCTGGAACGTCACCAGCAGCCGTCCGGTGTGAGGCCGGACGGCTGCGATGGTGACTGTTCCGGATGCGCCGTCACGGGCCCGGGTGGCCAGCACGGCCCCCGGCGTGAAGCGCTCCTCGGGCGAGTCGGTGTGCACGTCGACGACGAGCTCGCCGCGAATGCCGTGCGGCTTGACGACTCGTCCGACAACACGAACGTCGGGACTGCTCAACGGTCGGTGTCCACCACGTCCACGCGCACGCCGCGACCGCCGATACCGGCCATCACGGTGCGCAGCGCGGTGGCGGTCCGGCCGCCCCGGCCGATCACCTTGCCGAGGTCGTCCGGGTGGACGTGCACCTCAAGGGTGCGACCGCGGCGGGTGGTCAGCAGGTTGACCCGAACATCGTCGGGGTGATCGACGATGCCCCGGACGAGGTGCTCGAGCGCGTCCGCGAGCAAACTCACGCCTCGCCGCCCTCAGACTTCTCCTCAGCGGCGGCCTCGTCCTTGGACTCGGCCTTCTTGGCGGACGCCTTCTTCTTCGGCGTGGTGGCCTCGGTCGTGGGCTCCTCGCCCGCGGCGGCCAGCGCGGCGTTGAACAGCTCGAGCTTGTCGGGCTTGGGCGCGCGGTGCTTCAGCGTGCCCTCGGCGCCCGGCAGGCCCTTGAACTTCTGCCAGTCGCCGGTGATCTCCAGGATGCGCTGCACCGGCTCGGTCGGCTGCGCGCCGACACCCAGCCAGTACTGCGCCCGCTCGGTGTCGACCTCGATGAAGCTGGGCTCCTGCAGCGGGTGGTACTTGCCGATCGTCTCGATCGCCTTGCCGCTACGGCGGGCGCGCGAGTCGGCGACAATGATCCGGTACTGGGGCTGGCGGATCTTGCCGAGCCGCTGCAGCTTGATCTTGACGGCCACGGGTGGTGGTACTCCTCAGGCTCTCGTTGCTCCGGGTCGAGCACGGCCGGCCGCGTGGGGACACGGAGGTCGAACTCAGGTTTCAGGACGCCACGGCACAGCGAGAGGGACCGGCAATGGCGGACAGCCGTCCATTCTGCCAGACGGGGACGGGCGGACACCAATCGGCCCCTGCCTGAACCCGTCGTTCGGGGTGCCCGAGAGCGTGACTCGCCGGGGTCTCACCTCCAGAGGCCCAGGGACATCAGCAAGATGCCCAGGGCCGGGACGAAGTTGTTGATCTGGTGGGCGACGATGCTGGCGGGGAGGCGGCCGGTGACCAGGCGGGCCCAGCCGATGGGGATGGCGATGACCAGCAGCAGCGAGGTGCGCAGCGGTTCGAGGTGGCTGACGGCGAAGATCGCGGTGCTGAGGGTGAACGCGGCCCAGCGGCTCCAGCGCAGCCGCTCGATGGCCCCCCACAGCAGGCCGCGGTAGATCATCTCCTCGCAGGCCGGGCCGACCAGCCAGGTGTAGACGAACATCACGATGCCCAGCGCGACGGGCATGGGCTGGGCGTCGACGACCGAGGCCAGCGCCGAGGACGGGTCGAGCTTGCCGACGGTCCTGGCCCAGATGACGCCGGCGACGGCGGTCAGCACCAGACCGGCCAGGCCGAGCTTGAGCCCGGCTCGCACGTCCGGCCAGCTCCACCGCAGCCGCAGGTCGATCACGGGCCCGTTGCCGCGCAGCAGGGTGGCCAGCACGGCCACGCCCGCGGCGAGCATGGTCGGCAGGGCCGTGACGACGACGATGACGATCGGCGGGATGGGCTCGTCCACGCCGACCGGGCCGGCGGCCGCGGACAGGAACACCGCGGACAGGATGAGCACCAGCTCGGCGAGCACGAACGCGCCGAAGCCCCATCTGTGGGCCGGCGGCGAGTCGACCTGTGTTGTCGGTGGCGTCACCGGGCCTCCTCGGTACGACGGCTGACGAGCGTAGTCAACGTGGCGTCAGATCCCCGCGAGCGTGAAGATCCCTGGCAGCAAGTTGTTGGTGGCGTGGGCGATCATGCTCGCGCCGACCCGCCCGGTGACCATGCGGGCGGCCCCGATGGCCACGCCCTGCGCGAACAGCGACGCCAGGCGGCTCGGGTCGAGGTGCAGGAAGGCGAAGACCAGGGCGGTGAGCAGCAGCACGGTCAGCCGCGGCACCCCGTAGTGGGCCAGCGCGCCCCACAGCGCCCCGCGCACCAGCAGCTCCTCGGTGATCGGGGCGCCGATCACCAGGAATGCCACGAAGCCGATGAGCCACCCGTCGACGTGCGAGGTCACGGGCGAGGCCGCGGGCGGGATGATCCGCGAGACCGCCATCGAGATCACCAGGCCGACGATGACGGAGATGACGCCGCAGCTCAGCCCGACCGAGAAGTCACGGCGGTTGGGCAGGAAGCCGAAGTCGGCGACCACGCCCCGGCCGCGGCGCCGCGAGAACCACCACGGCACCAGGCCCAGGAACAGGTTGGCGACGAACGGCACCAGCAGTCGAACGCCGGAGCGGGGCCCGTCGGGGGCCGGCAGGAAGCCGACGATCAGCAGCGAGACCACGTAGTACAGGCCGAAGCCGAGCAGGAACGCGGGCAGCCCCCAGGCCTGGCCGGCCGGCGGATCCTGTTGTCGCTGCTCGTCCACCGGCACTCCCCAGTCGCTAGCGAACCACCCGTCCACGCAGCATGATCATGGACGGATCACGCAGCACCTGGAGATCATCTCGTGGGTCGTCGGCGAATACCAGCAGGTCAGCGGGTGATCCCTCGGTCAGTCCCGGCCAACCCAGCCAGGACCGGGCCGCCCACGAGGCCGAGGCCAGCGCCTGCTCGCGGCTCATGCCGGCCTCGTGCAGGGCAATCACCTCGTCGACCAGCCGGCCGTGCTTGACGCCGCCGCCCGCGTCGGTGCCCGCGTAGACCGGCACGCCGGCCTCCACCGCGCTGCTCACGGTGTGTCGCACACGGGCGTGCAGTTCACGCATGTGGGCGGCGTAGACCGGGAACTTGTCGGCACCGTCCGCAATGGACGGGAACAGCTCGATGTTGATCAGGGTCGGCACCAGCGCCGTGCCGCGGCGGGCCATCTCGGCGATGGTGTCGTCGGTCAGGCCCGTGCCGTGCTCGATGCAGTCGATGCCGGCGTTGATCAGGCCCGGCAGCGCGTCCTCGCCGAACGTGTGCGCGGTGACCTTGGCCCCGGCCGCGTGCGCGACGTCGATCGCTTCCTTGAGCACCTCGTCCGGCCACAGCGGGGCCAGGTCGCCAAGGTCGCGGTCGATCCAGTCGCCGACCAGCTTCACCCAGCCGTCGCCGTACGCCACCTGCTCGGCCACCGCGGCCGGCAGCAGCGACGGGTCCTCCAGCTCGACGCCGAGGTGCTTGATGTAGCGCCTCGGCCGGGACAGGTGCCGGCCGGCCCGCACGATCCGGGGCAGGTCGAGCCGCTCCTGCAGCGGGCGGGTGTCGATCGGCACGCCGCAGTCGCGGATCAGCAGCGTGCCGTTGTCCCGGTCGAGCTCGGCCTGCGTGGCCGCCTCGTCCAGGGTGGTGGCGCCCTCCGGGCCGAGGCCGACGTGGCAGTGCGCGTCGACCATGCCGGGCAGCAGGAAACCACCGTCCACGATGGTCTCCGCGCCCGGCACCGGCTTGGTGCGCACCCGCCCGTTGACGACCCAGAAATCACGTTCCTCGCCGTCCGGGAGGACGACGCCGCGCAGGTGAAAGCCGGTCATTGGTCCTTGCCGAACTTGAACTTCTTCGGATCGAAGCCGGGCGGCAGCTGGTCCAGGCCGGCCAGCCCGGGCGGCAGCTCCTGGGCCCGGCGGCATGCCGGACAGGTCGGGCATACCCGCGGGCAGACCGCCCGGCAGGCCGGGGAAGCCGCCGCGCATCTTGGGCGGGGTCGGCCCGCGGCCGCCCTTGCCCTTCTTGCCCTTCTTGCCCTTGCGGCTGCTGCCGCCACCGCCGCCGAAGCCCATCCGGCCGGCCATCTGCTTCATCATCTTGCGGGCCTCGAAGAAGCGGGTGACCAGGTCGTTGACCTCGCTCACGGACACGCCGGAGCCCTTGGAGATGCGCAGGCGGCGGGAGCCGTTGATCATCTTCGGGTCGGCCCGCTCGGCCGGCGTCATGCCGCGGATGATGGCCTGCAGCCGGTCCAGCTTGCGCTCGTCGAAGTTGGCCAGCTGGTCCTTCATCTGGCCGGCGCCGGGCAGCATGCCCAGCAGGTTGGCGATCGGGCCCATCTTGCGGACCGCCAGCATCTGCTCCAGGAAGTCCTCCAGCGTCAGCTCGCCGGTGCCCAGCTTGGCCGCGGTGGCCTGCGCCTTCTCCTGGTCGAAGTGCTGCTCGGCCTGCTCGATGAGGGTGAGCAGGTCGCCCATGCCCAGGATCCGGCTGGCCATCCGGTCCGGGTGGAAGACGTCGAAGTCGTCGAGCTTCTCGCCGTTGGAGGCGAACAGGATGGGCTGGCCGGTGACCTCGCGCACGGACAGCGCGGCGCCGCCTCGGGCGTCGCCGTCGAGCTTGGTCAGCACGACGCCGGTGAAGCCGACGCCGTCGCGGAACGCCTCGGCGGTGGTCACCGCGTCCTGGCCGATCATCGCGTCGACCACGAACAGCACCTCGTCGGGCTGCACGGCGTCCTTGATGTCGGCGGCCTGCCGCATCAGCTCCTCGTCGATGCCGAGGCGGCCGGCGGTGTCGACGACGACCACGTCGTGCTGGGCCCGCCTGGCCTCGTCGAGGCCGGCCTTGGCCACCTTCACCGGGTTGCCGACGCCGTTGCCCGGCTCGGGCGCGAACACCGGCACGCCGGCGCGCTCGCCGACGACCTGGAGCTGGGTGACGGCGTTGGGGCGCTGGAGGTCGCAGGCGACCAGCATCGGGGTGTGGCCCTGCTTGCGCAGCCACGCCGCCAGCTTGCCGGCCAGGGTCGTCTTGCCGGCGCCCTGGAGGCCGGCGAGCATGATCACCGTGGGCGGCGTCTTGGCCAGGTTGAGCCGTCGCGTCTCGCCGCCGAGGATGCCGATGAGCTCCTCGTTGACGATCTTGACGACCTGCTGGGCCGGGTTCAGCGCGCCGGAGACCTCCGCGCCCTTGGCCCGCTCCTTGATGCCGGCGATGAACGCGCGCACCACCGGCAGCGCGACGTCCGCCTCCAGCAGGGCGATCCGGATCTCCCGGCAGGTGGCGTCGATGTCCGCGTCGGACAGGCGACCCTTGCCACGCAGGTTCGCCAATACCGACGAGAGCCGGTCAGAAAGGGTGTCGAACACAGTCCGCACGACCTCGTTACTAGACGGTGGTGTTGCGTCGAGGGTAGCCGGAGCGGTACCCACGAGTCTCATGAGCGCCACGATGCCGGCCGGACGGCTCAACCTCCGCACCCTCGAGTTCGCCGTCGAGGAGGTTGCGGTGCCCACGCCCGGCCGCGGCGAGGTGCTGGTGAAGGTCGAGGCCGCGGGCGTCTGCCTGTCCGACATCCACTTGATCGACGGCACGCTGCGGCTGCCCGGCAACGAGCTGGAGAAGGTCACCCTCGGGCACGAGGTGGCCGGCTCCATCGCCGAACTGGGCGAAGGGGTGCCGGACGTGTACCGGGAGGGGCAGCGGGTGCTGCTGCTGGCCGGCATGGCCTGCGGGCGGTGCGCCAACTGCGTGCGGCGGCGGCCCGGCTGCCTCAACGGGCTGACCCGTGGCGTCCAGTTCGACGGCGGTTGGGCGCACTACACGCTGGCCCGGGTCGAGACCCTGTACGCGATCCCCGACAACCTGCCCATCGAGCAGGCCGCGATCATCCCCGACGCCGTCTCCACCCCGTACGCCGCCATCACGCACACCGCCGGCCTGCGCCCCGCCCAGTCCGCCGGCATCTGGGGCGTCGGTGGCCTCGGCGCCCACGGCGTGCAGCTGCTGCGCTTCGCCGGCGCCGCCCCCATCGTCGCCGTCGACCCCCTGCCGCACGCTCGTGACCGCGCCCTCAAGCTCGGCGCCGACGTCGCCCTCGACCCCATGGCCCCCGACTTCCGTGAGCGGGTCCTCGCCGCCACCGACGGCCTCGGGCTCGACTACGCCTTCGACTTCGCCGGCGTGCCCGCCGTGCGCACCCAGGCCGACAGCGTCCTGGCCCGCAACGGCGCCCTGGTCCTCGTCGGCCTGTCCGGGCAGGCCCTGAGCATCGCCAACGACACCGCCTTCAGCTCCGCCCGCCACCGCCTGCTCGGCCACTACGGCGGCCTTCCCGTGCACCTTGAGGATCTCATCAAGCTCGCCGGCCACGGCCGCCTGGACTTCTCCAGCTCGATCAGCGGCACCTTCCGTTTCGAGGACGCCGCCGAGGCCGTGCGCCAGCTGGCCGAGAAGGTCAACGACCCCATCCGCCTGGTGTTGACGCCGAACGGGGTGTAGAGACACAGGACGTGCCGGTCGGGGGATTCAGGACGCTGTTGTCGGACGAGCAGTGGTCGGCGTTGCTGGATGCCGGCATCCCCCGCGGCTACTGCCCGGGCGACGAGTTGGTGCGCCAGGGCGATCCCGGTGGCTTCGTGCTCGTGCTGCGGACCGGACGCGTGCAGGTGCTTCGCACCGAGGCCGACGGCAGCCGGCTGCTGCTGGAGGTGCGTGCGGCCGGCGACCTGATCGGCGAGATGGCCGCGCGCGGCTCCGGCGTGCGCAATGCGACCGTGGTCGCGGTCGACCAGTGCCACGCGCAGCGGGTGCCGGTCGCGGCGTTCGACCGGCTGTCGGCGGCGGCGCTGCTGCCGGACTACATCGTCAGCAAGATCAACCAACACCTGCCGGTACGGGTGCAGCTGGCCCACTTCACGCCGCCGCAGAAGGTGGCCCGCCTGTTGGCCGAACTGATCGCCCTGGCCGGCCCGGAGCTGGCCGACCCGCGGCTGATCCCGTTGTCGCAGCAGGAGATCGCCGACGCGCTCGGCCTGTCCCGCAGCTCCGTCGCCGCGGTGGTCGCCGACCTGCGGCGGGACGCGGTGCTCGGTCCAGGGCCTCGGCTGACCGTGCTCGACCGCGACGGGCTGCTCAACCGCACCTCAACTGTGACCTGAGTCACTTTCCAGGTGTCCACGCGTGGACACCGGCCTCCGGCCGTCCGGCGAAGAGTCGACGGCAACGGATTCGAGGAGGCCGACACCATGCCCGCCCAGCACAGCACTCCCCTGCCGCCCTACCGCGCGATGCTCGCCGTCGACCTGAAGGACTTCAGCGGCGTCGAGGCCGTCGACCAGGGACGGATCGGCGCCGACATCCCGGTCCTGCTGCGCGACACGTTCCAGCGCATGGGACACGGCTACCTGCACAGCGAAGCGAAGTTCTTCGACCACACCGGCGACGGCTGCGCGATGGGCTTTCGCACCCGCGTGCTGCCCACCCTGCTGGACCTGTTCCCCGCCACGCTCCAGGCGGAACTGGTCGACCGCGCGCGGCGCAACGGCACCCGCCCGCAACGGATGCGGGTCAGCGTCAGCGTCGGCCCGCTGACCGACAAGGAGGGCCCCTCGATCCGTGACGGCCAGGGGGCGGCACGGATCGAGACCCACCGCCTGCTCGACTCGCAGCCGGTGCGGGACCTGCTCACCCGGTCCAATCCCGAGGTGACGCTGGTGGCCGCGATCATCTCCGCCCGGGTCTACGAGGACGTGGTCGTCGGCGGCTACAGCAGCCTGCGGGCCGAGAGCTTCGTGGCCGCCCCGGTGGAGGTGAAGTCGTACGAGGGCACGGCGTACCTGCACGTGCCGGTGCCGTCCGGCGAGCTGCTGGCCACCGGCTTCACGCCCCAGCGGCCGGCCGCCGTCGAGGAGGTCGCCGAGAAGCCGGCATCGGTGCGGATCGGCAACGTGGACAACAACAGCGGTGTCGTCGTCGGCACGAACAGCGGGGGCTTCACGTTCGGCGGCCCGCGATGACCGAGACGGTGGAGATCGGTGACGTCGACCGGAACCAGGGTGTGGTCATCGGCAGCAACACCCTGTCCGTGGAGACGATGTACCTGCTCCAGATCGCCGGCCAGCAGACCGGCAAGCGGGTGCGAGCCCGCCAGTGGTTCTCCCCTCAGCACCTGACCGAGTTGGCCCGTTGTTTCGTGGAGCCGACGGGTTTCGCCCACGCGCAGGCCGTGCTGGCGGACAAGCAGTCGGTGCTGCTGGCCGGTCCGGCCGGGGCCGGTCGGGCCACCGCGGCGGCGATGCTGCTGCTGCGGGTGGGCGGCACGAGCAAGATCCGCCAGGTCGACGTCGACCTGAGCGGCGAGGACCAGTCGGTGCTCGACGCCGACCAGGTGCGCGAAGGAGAGTCGCTGCTGCTCGATCTGTCCACTGTGGACCTTCCGGTCTTTCTCCGTGTGGCGGCGGAGTTGGGTCTGCTGATGAGCCGGGTCACGGAGGTCGGCAGCCTGCTCGCGGTGGTGCTGCCGGACTACGAGCGGCAGGTGCCCGACGCCGTCGTGCGGGGGCTGCGGGTGGAGCTGTCCCTGACACCAGAACTGGCCAAGCGTGTCTTCGAGCATCATCTGCAAGCACGTGGCGCGACCGTCGGGGCGGCGAATCCCGCCTTGGCGGCGATGTTCGCCACCCCACGGGCCGGTGAACTGGCCGAGCTGGCCGACCTCATCGTCCGGTCGGAGGACCTGCCGTGGCCGGAGGCTCTGTCGACGGCGCTGGACGAGCTGTCCGACCGGTTCACGGAGCTGACGGAGCTGTTCGCCAAGCACCCGGACGCCGTGTGGCGCAGCCTGCTCGTGTCGGTGGCGCTGCTGGACGGCGGCCCGGGAGACGCGGTGTTCGCGGCGGACCAGGCTTTGTTGCGGTTGCTGGACTTCCCGGAGTCCGAGGAGCATCCGCTCGCCCGCGCCGGGCTGACCGCACGGCTGGCCGACGTCGGCGGCGAGATGGTCGACGGCCGGGTCCGGTTCACCCGCCCCCGCTACGGCGACGCCGTGCTGACCTACGTGTGGCGCAACTTCCCCGGCCTGCGGCCGAAGCTGGCCGAATGGGTGCAACGGGTGCCCCGGCTGGCGAGGACCGGCCTGTCCGACGGTGACCGCGCGGCCGTGGCGGAGCGGTTCGCCGACCTGTCGCTGCGGCACACCGGCGTGACGGATGTGCTGGCCGCGGTGCGCGACTGGGCCACCGGCGACACGCGGACCACGGCGCTGGCAGTGCAGGTGCTGGGCGCCGCCGTGCTGGATTCCCGCCACGGCTGGCAGGCCCGCGGCCGGATCTACCAGTGGGCGCGGGATCCCGGGTTGCCGCCGCGGCTGGCCGGTGTGCTGGTCACCGTGTGCGAAAACGTTCTGTGGCCGGCATATCCGGGGGTGGCGATGACCCGGCTGCACCACCTGACGGCCCACCGGGACGACACCGTCGGCGAGGCGGCCATCGAGGCGGTGATGCGGCTGGCCGGCGAACCACAGACGCGGGTGTTGGTGCTCCAGGAAGTCGCAATGCGGCTCAACGACCGCGATGGCGGCCGTGACGTCGAGTTGTTGGGGCGCCTCGTCGACCCCGATCGGCTGCCCCCGGACCGGGAGACCGTGCTGATCGCCTGGCACGGTGCGATGAGCCGGCCCGAAGCGGTTTCGTTGCTGCGGACCTGGCTGTCCACCGGGACGGAGGAAGTGCTGGACCTGCTGGTCGACGCGTGTGACGGCGGGGTCGCGCGGCTGGCCCGGCTGCGGGCGGTCGCGGCGGCGTGGGTCGCGGAGGACCACGCCGGCCGGCGGCGGGTCGGTCTGCTGCTGGACGTGAGGATCGACTCGGCGATGGGCCGGGCGCGCACCGCGTCCGGACGGGAGGAATGACGTCATGTTCAAGGAACTGTTCGGGAACGCCCAGTCCCACATCATCCCGCTGGTGCGGGAGATTCGCGTGGACCGGCTGCCGATCCACAGCGCCAGCCCGGGCTACGACTTTCGCCTGTCCTGCCTCGTGTACTACCAACAGACCCGGCCCGGCGCGGAGCCGCATCCGGCCACGCACGAGGTCGCCCGGCACGCCGTCGCGCAGCAGGCGGCGGGGGTGGCGGCCGGCGTTCAGCTGCCCGACTACATGGCCCTCCAGACCCAGCTCGCCGCCATGCTCGGCACGGCCCGCCTGGAGTTGAACGGCCTGCTCCGGGTGTGGGCGGTCGAGGTGGTCGCGCTGCCGGACGAGGCCGATCTCAAGGCCGTGCAACGGCAGCGGGAGCTCGAACGGGACCTTCTCGTGTGGCAGCACCAGAAGGAGATGGAACGGCGTGAGCGCGACTTCGTCGCCGAGATGCTGCGCGAGCCGGAGCGGGCCGTGGCGTGGTGGTTGTCGCGCAATCCACAGCACGTCGCGCAGGCGCTCGACATGGTCGAGCCGCTCCGGCAGCTCAGCTCGACCATCCACGGCCGGCCGGCGACTGCACCGGCCGCCACGTCGCCCGAGGACCGGCTGCTGGCCGCGAGCGAGCAGCTGTTCGGACCGCTCGACGAGTGGAACCGGGCCCTGCTCGGCGACCAGCTCGCCAAGACGCTCGACACCTTCGGGCACGCCGAACTGGCGGCCCGGCTCCGCGACCGTCTCGACGCGCCGGGACTGGTGGTCTGACCGTTGTGAAAGGACCATTCCTCACGGTGAACGAGAGGAATGGTCCTTTACGAACGTCCTGGGGTTGACAGGCCGGGTCAGCCTCGGGCGGCGGCCAGGACGGCGCGTTCGATCTCGCGGCGGCGGGCGGGTTGAAGGCGGTCGCCGTCCTGGGGGACGAGGCAGAAGGAGTCGACGACGGTGCCGCCGAGGGTGGCGACCTTGGCCCAGCGGATGTCGAGCTTGGCGGCTTCGAGGGTGGCGGCGAGGCGGTGGAGCAGGCCGATCCGGTCGGCGGCGCGGAGCTCCATGACGATGGCGGAGGAGGCCTCGTCGTCGAACCAGAGGACGCGAGGGGGTGGGGGGTCGGTGGGAGGACCGCCGTAGTCGCGTTCCTTGGCGGCGAGGCGGTCGGCCAGGGGGAGCTCGCCGGCGATGGCGCGGGTGAGCTGCTCGCGGATGAGGCCGGGGTCGGGCAGGGAGCCGAAGCGCGGGGAGACGGAGAAGACGTCGACGGCGACGTCGGAGTGGGAGCGCAGGGCGGCGGAGTGGACTTCCAGGGAGTTCAGAGCCAGGACGCCGGCGGCGCGGGAGAGCAGGCCGGGGCGATCCGGGGCGACGACGGTGACGGTGGCGGACTGACCGTCGGCGGTGATGAGCACGTCGGGCTTGCCGGACAGGGAGACGTTCTGCGCCAAGGACTGTTGGGAGGCGTCGAGGGGCTCGGGCCGGGGCGAGGGCTCGCCGGCCATGGCGGAGCGGCAGCGCCGGACGAGGTCGGCGATGAGCCCGGACTTCCAGTCGGTCCACACGCCGGGGCCGGTGGCGAGGGAGTCGGCCTCGGCCAGGGCGTGCAGGATCTCCAACAGGGCCGGGTCGCCGCCGAGCGTCTCGACGACGCGGGCGACGGTGGCGTCGTCCTCGACGTCACGGCGGGTTGCGGTGTGCGGCAACAACAAGTGGTGCCGGACGGCGGAGGACAGCAGCTGGACGTCGTTGGGCCACAGGCCGAGTCGCTCGCCGATCTGGGTGGCCAGTGCGGCCCCGACCTCGGAGTGGTCGGCGTCGCGGCCCTTGCCGATGTCGTGCAGCAGTGCGGCCAGCAGCAACAGGTCGGGCCGGGAGACGGTGGTGGCCAGGCGGGCGGCCTGGGCGGTGGCCTGCACGAGGTGCCGGTCGACGGTCCAGGTGTGCGCGAGGTCCCGCGGCGGCAGGTCCCGAACGGCGCCCCACTCCGGGAAAAGCCGGCCCCACAGGCCGGTCCGGTCGTACGCCTCGACGACGTCGATCAAGCCGGGACCGGTGCCCAGCAGGCCGAGCAGCTCCTCCCGGGCCTCCCGCGGCCACGGCTTGCGAAGCTCGGGGGAGGAATCGGCGAGCCGGGTCAAGGTGCCGGGCGCGATGGGGGTGTTGGCCCGGGCGGCCGCACCGGCAACACGGAGCAGCAGCCCAGGGTCACGGCTGGGGATGGCGTCGCGGGCCAGGGCAACTTCGTTGCCGTGCAGGACAACGCCGTCGTCCAACGGCCGCCGGGACGGGCCACGCCGCAGCGCGGAACGGCCGAAAGCGCCGATTCCCTTGCGGGGGGCGGCAGCCCGGGCCGATCGGAGGGCGACATCCACGGAGTAGACAACAGTCCGCCCGGCCGACGACAAGGCCCGGGCGAGGCCGAAACGGTCTCCCATGGACAGCGCGGCGGCGACCTCGTCGCCCTCCTGCGCATGGAGCACGTCACGGGGTTTTCCACTGGCACGCCGCAGTTCCGTACGCACATCGAGCAGCAGTTCCCGTGCCTGCTCGACATCCGTGCCGGGGCGGTCGATGACCTGGGCCACGGCCAGGGCATCCACGAGCTGAACGTCGCGCAGCCCGCCGCGGCCGTGCTTGAGATCCGGCTCGACCCGGTGAGCCACCTCGCCCGACGTCGCCCAGCGCCGCTTGGCCTGGTCGGTGAGCTCGTCGAGGCGATCGCGGATGCCGGCCCGCCACTGCTGCCGGGCGGAGCTGATCAGCCGATCGGCCACTTCCTGGTCGCCGGCCAGGAATCGGGCCTCCAGCAGGCCCAGCGCCACCCGCAGGTCGCTGCCGGCGACGCGCAGCGCCTCGCCGACGGTCCGCACCGAGTGGTCGAGGCCGATGCCGGAGTTCCACAGCGGGTACCACAGCTTCTCGGCGACGGTGTCGATGTCCTTGCGTCCATTGTGGACGAGGACGAGGTCGAGGTCCGAGCCGGGCACGAAGTCCCTGCGCCCCAACGCCCCGACCGCCACCAGCGCGGCCCCGCTGCCCACGCCGGCGGCGCCGGCGTGGGCAGTGAGCCAGAATTCGTGCAGGTCGACCAGCGCCTCACGCAAGGCGTCGGCCGGTAGCCGGCGATGACCGGGTGCGGGCTTGAGCAGGAGATCCCGTGCCCGCACCAGGTCATCGGCCGTGACAGCCCCCAGATCCGTCATGCCAGACCTTTCACAGCGCGTCGTTGCCGCGTTCCCCGGTCCGCACCCTGACCACGGTCTCCACCGGCACGACCCAGACCTTGCCGTCGCCGATCTTGCCGGTGCGGGCCGCCTCGACCACGGCGTCCACCACCTTGTCCGCGGTCAGGTCGTCGATGAGCACCTCGACGCGCAGCTTGGGCACGAAGTCCACGGCGTACTCGGCGCCGCGGTAGACCTCGGTGTGCCCCTTCTGCCGGCCGAAGCCCTGCACCTCGCTGACCGTCATGCCCAGCACGCCCAGCCGTTCCAGCGACGCCTTGACGTCGTCCAGCACGAACGGCTTGATGATCGCCGTCACCAGCTTCATGACTTGCTTCCCTCCAGGACCGTGCCGACACCCAGGGCCTTGCCCGCGCTCCGGCCGCCGCCGGAGATGCCGCCGAACTCGTAGGCGGTCTCGGCGTGCTCGCTCTCGTCGATGCCGGTGACCTCGGCCTCGGCCTCGACGCGGAACCCGATCGTCTTCTTGATGACCCAGCCGATGGCGAAGGTGATCACGAAAGAGTAGGCCAGCACCGAGAACGCGCCGATGGCCTGCCTGCCCAACTGGGTGAACCCGCCGCCGTAGAACAGGCCGTCGGCCCCGGCCGAGTTGACGCTGGTGGTGCCGAAGAAGCCGATGAGCAGGGTGCCGATGATGCCGCCGACCAGGTGCACGCCGACCACGTCGAGGGAGTCGTCGAAGCCGAGGCGGAACTTGAGGCCCACGGCCAGGGCGCAGACCACGCCGGCGATGAGGCCGATGGCCGCCGCGCCCAGTGGGTTGACGAAGGCACAGGCTGGTGTGATGGCCACCAGTCCGGCCACCGCGCCGGAAGCAGCGCCCAGTGTTGTGGGTTTGCCGTCACGGACCTGCTCGGTGATCAGCCAGCCGAGGACGGCGGCGGCCGTGGCGACGGTGGTCGTGGTGAAGGCGACGGCGGCGAGGTCGCTGGCCCCCAACGCGGAGCCGGCGTTGAAGCCGTACCAGCCGAACCACAGCAGACTGGCGCCCAGCAGCACGAACGGCACGTTGTGAGGACGCATCGGCTCCTTCGGCCAGCCCTTGCGGCGGCCGAGAAGCAGCGCCAGCGCCAGGCCCGCGGCGCCGGCATTGATATGGACCGCGGTGCCGCCGGCGAAGTCGAGCGCCTTGACCTTGTTGGCCAGCCAGCCGCCGAGCACCGAGCCGTCGGCCGAGTCGAAGGCGAACACCCAGTGCGCCACCGGGAAGTACACGATGGTGACCCAGACGCCCAGGAAGATCACCCAGGACCAGAACTTGGTCCGATCGGCGATCGCGCCGGAGATCAGGGCCGGGGTGATGACGGCGAACATCAGCTGGAACATGACGAAGGCCAGCACCGGGATCTGATGGTCCTTCGGCCCGGTCAGCTGGCCGACGGTGCCGGCGAGGCCCGCGTTGTCGAAGTTGCCGAACAGCCCCGAGAACGCGTCGTTGCCGAACGCCTCGCTGTAGCCGTACAGCATCCACAGCACGGTCACCACGGCGAGCGCGATGAAGTTCAGCATGAGCATGTTCAGCACGCTCTTGGAGCGGACCATGCCGCCGTAGAAGAAGGCGAGTCCCGGTGTCATCAGCATGACCAGCGCAGCGCTGGCCAACACCCAGGCGGTGTCTCCTGTGTTCACATCGTCCTCCCGTGCGGGCGCCAGTTGCACGGAAGCTTCGTCAGCGGCTGTTTCGCGGGCCTTCGTCTCATGTTTCGCGGGCGTGAACTGTCGGCGGTGCGGTGTTAACAGGGCATTTCCGCGGCCCTACCCGTCCGGTTTCGGTGACGTTCCGTCAGCGGTCGGACAGCTGTGCGTCGCCCGATCCAGTGGCGATCTCACGCGGTGACCGACTCGGTCGGCGCACCCCGTACCGCACGGTGGCGACGGGTGATCATGGTGACCAGGCCCAGCACCAGGACGTTGGCCACCAGCGCGACCACGCCCGTGTTCAGGTCCT
>NZ_KK037166.1:7450485-7463865 GCF_000568255.1 Kutzneria sp. 744 | reverse complement strand
AGCACGCCCGCGCCGCCGACCACACCGACGAACCACGGGTCGAAGGTCTTGGCGGTGATGCGCAGCAGCGACAGGTCGCCGTCGCTGCCCTTCAAACCCGGCACCACCAGCACGGCCGCGAAGCCGGCGAAGAACACGAACAGCAGGATCAGCTGGTAGAGCGGCAGCACGACCGCGTTGCGCCGGAACACCCGCTCGTCGCGGGCGGTGTATACGGCGCCGAACGAATGCGGCCACATGTAGAAGCCGAAGGCCGACAGCAGCACCGTGGACACGAACCAGGTCGGGCTCATGCCCTTCGAGGGCAGCGTGAGGAAGCCCGGCTTGGCGGCGTCGATGGCGTGGAACATGGAGCCGAAGCCGCCGAAGTAGTGCACCGGCAGGTAGATGCCGAGGAACACGACGACCACCAGGATCAGCACGTCCTTGAGCGCGGCCGTCCACGCCGAGCCGCGCACGCCGGAGATCGTCACGTACGCCGCGAGCACCACGGTCCCGACGATGATCGACACCGCGTACGGGATCCGCCCGCCGGAGGTCTCGGAGACGATGATGCCCAGCCCCTTGAGCTGGAGCACCAGGTACGGCACCAGGGCCACCACGCCGACCAGCGACACCAGCACGCCCAGGCCCGGGCTGTCGAACTTGGCCGTGAAGAAGTCGGCCTGGGACAGCAGGTTCTTGCGCTTGCCGTAGCGCCACAGGGTGGGCAGCAGCCAGTACGACATGACAAAGGCGATGGAGCCGTAACAGAGGATGTAGAAGGCCGGGCCGCCCTTGCCGTAGGCCCAGCCCGAGCCGCCGAGGAAGGTGAAGGTCGTGTAGATCTCGCCGGCCATCAGCAAGAACACGAAGACCGAGCCGAAGCCCCGGCCGCCGACGCTCCACTGCTCCAGGTCCATGTCCCGGCCGCGGCGGGCCCGCACCGCCAGCGCCACCGCGACCAGCACGGTGGCCGCGACCACCAGCAGCGCGGTCACTCGCCGCTCCGGTTGGCCGGGTCGAGCTTGTAGATCACGGCCAGGATCACCGAGGTCAGCACGACCCAGGCCAGCATCCAGAACAGGATGAACGGCAGGCCGAGCACGTACGGCTCGGTCCGGTCGGCGAACCAGGCGCCGCCGAGCATTCCCAGCACCGGCAGCACGCCCAGCAGGTGGCGTGGTCGCATCGAGCCTCCCCGCAGCAGCTCGGCAATTCCGCTATACGGAATCCCCTTCCCAGGTTTGACGCGAATCCAACGTCGCACCCGACGGTGTGTCAAGACCTGCCCACGGGCTGTAACACAACAGCCTCATGATGATGGGACGTTTCGCCGCGGGGAGACGAAAGTCAGCCCAGGAGGGCGTCGACGAAGGCGGCGGGTTCGAAGGGAGCCAGGTCGTCGGGGCCCTCGCCGAGGCCGACCAGCTTGACCGGGACGCCGAGTTCGCGCTGGACCTGGAAGACGATGCCGCCCTTGGCGGTGCCGTCGAGCTTGGTCAGCACGACGCCGGTGACGTCGACGACCTCGCCGAACACGCGGGCCTGGGTCAGGCCGTTCTGGCCGGTGGTGGCGTCCAGCACGAGCAGCACCTCGTCGACCGGGGCCTGCTTCTCGACGACCCGCTTGACCTTGCCGAGCTCGTCCATCAGGCCGGTCTTGGTGTGCAGGCGGCCGGCGGTGTCGACGAGCACGGCATCGACCTTGGCGTCCACACCCTGCTTGACGGCGTCGAAGGCGACGGCGGCGGGGTCGGCGCCTTCCCTGCCCCGCACGATGTCGGCCCCGACACGGGAACCCCAGGTGGCCAGCTGCTCGGCGGCGGCGGCACGGAAGGTGTCGGCGGCCCCGAGCAGCACGGTCCGCCCGTCGGCCACAAGCACGCGAGCCAGCTTGCCGGTGGTGGTGGTCTTGCCGGTGCCGTTGACGCCGACGACCAGCAGCACGGCCGGCTTGCCGTCGTTGGGCAGCGCCCGCACGGCCCGTTCCATGTCGGGGTGCAGCGCCTCGATCAGCACCTCACGCAGCAGCGTCCGGGCCTGGGCGGCGTCACGCACGCCCTGGGACACGATCTTGGTGCGCAGCGAGGCGACGATCTCGGCCGAGGTGGCCGCGCCGAGGTCGGCCATCAGCAGCTGGTCCTCGATCTCCTCCCAGGAGTCCTCGTCGAGGTCGCCGGCGCCGAGCAGGCCGAGCAGGCTCTTGCCGAACATCGTCTGGGAGCGGGCCAGCCGGCCGCGCAGCCGCTCCATGCGGCCCTCGGTCGGCGCGATCTCGTCGAGCTCGGGCTCAGGCTCCGGCTTCGCCGAAGGCTCGGGGACCGCCTCGACAACAGGCTCGACGGGCTCGGGCAGGTCGACGTCGACCAGGGTGGGCCGCACCGAATCGCGCGGCACGGAGGCGTCGTCGCCGACGCCGGGCTGGCCGTCGACCTCGGTGCGTTCCTCGACGGGATGCTTCACGGGCTCGGCCGTGGCGGTCCCGCCGCCGGTCGATAGGTTGAACCCGCCGCCGGCCTGGTAACCGCCGGCCTTGGGCTTGTCCAGCTCCTCCTTCCTCGTCATGTCGATGCGCCGACGGCGGGCCAGCACGAGCCCGACCACCAGGGCGACGAGCAGGACCGCCAGCACGACGGCGCCGATCACGATGAGATTGGTAGGAATCACGGCTCCCATCCTCGCATTCGGGCCCTTGCCAACATCTAACGCATCGACGTCAGGTTTGGTAGGAAACGTGCATGAAGGTGCTCGGCCTGATCTCCGGCACGTCCATGGACGGCATCGACGCCGCCGTGGCCGACCTGCGCCTGACCGGCGACACCATTGAGCTGACGCCGCTGCACGCCGACGCCTTCCCCTATCCCCCGCACGTGCACGCCGACCTGCTGGCCGCGCTGCCGCCGCGTGACTGCACCGCGGCGAAGCTGTGCCAGCTCGACACCTGGGTCGGGCAAGCGTTTGCCGACGCCGCCGCGCAAGCGCTTGCGCGGCGCCCCGACCTGGAGCTTGTCGCCTCGCTCGGCCAGACCATCTACCACTGGGTCGAGGGCGACCGCTGCGAGGGCACGCTCCAGCTCGGCCAGCCGGCATGGATCGCCGAGGCCACCGGCCTGCCGACGGTCGCCGACATCCGGGCCCGTGACGTCGCCCGCGGCGGTCACGGCGCGCCGCTGGCGGCGATCCTCGACGCGCTGTGGCTCGGCGGCCGTGACGACCGGACCTGGGTCGCACTCAACATCGGCGGCATCGCCAACATCACCGTCGTCACGCCCGGCACCTCTTTCCTCGCGCCAAGCCACGGGCCCATCGCCTACGACACCGGGCCCGGCAACGCCCTGCTGGACCTCGTCGCCCGCCGGGTCGGCCTCCACCAGGACGAGGACGGCGAGCTGGCCGCCGACGGGACCGTGCAGCGGGATCTGCTCGACCTCCTGCTGCGGGAGCCGTACTACGCGCGGCCGGCGCCGAAGTCGACCGGCAAGGAGCTGTTCCACGTCGGCTATCTCGACGGCACCGAGTACCGGGTCGTCAAAGACGTGATGGCCACGCTGGTCGAGCTGACCGCCATCACGGTGGCCGACGCCTGCCGCAAGCACGGCGCGGACGTGGTCGTGGCCTCCGGCGGCGGCGTGCGCAATCCGACGCTCATGCGGGCCCTCCGACGCCACCTGGAGCCGGCGGAGCTGTGCGTCAGCGACGACTTCGGCCTGCCCAGCGACGCCAAGGAGGGCTATCTGACGGCCCTGCTCGGCTTCCTGACCTGGCAGGGCGTGCCGGCCAAACGGCCGCCTGCTCGGTTCCGTGACGCCCGGCCGCGGGCCGCTGCGCCCGCCGCCACCGCCCCGAGGTTCCCCGTGTCCAAGCTGCGCGTTGTGGAGGTGCCCGATGCATCCGGGCTGACCCTGGTCATCATCGCGCTGTACCTGCTCGGCCATGCCAGTCATCGGCTGCTGCTGCGGGGAAGGCAGCGCACCGGCGCGGACTACTTCCTCGGCGGCCGGAACCTGCCGTGGTGGGCGGTCTGCCTGTCCGTGGTGGCAACGGAAACCTCGACGCTGACGGTGATCAGCACGCCGGGTCTGGTGTGGGGCACCGGTTTCACGTACCTCCAGCTGGCGCTGGGCTACATCGTCGGCCGGATCCTGGTGTCGATCATCCTGCTTCCCCGCTACTTCAAGGGAAATCTCGTCACCGCGTACGCCTTCCTCGGCCAGCGCTTCGGCACCGCCGCGCAGGGCGTGGCCTCACTGGCCTTCGTCGTGACGCGGCTGCTGGCCGAGGGCGTGCGGCTGTTCGCCGGCGCGATCCCGATCCAGGCGATCCTGGCCAGCTACGGGATTCACACGGCGTACTGGCACATCGTGCTGGGGCTGACCGTGCTCACCGTGATCTACACCTACGTCGGCGGCGTGCGGTCGGTGGTGTGGGTGGACGTGGTACAGCTCGCGCTCTACCTCGGCGGCGCGCTGGTGGCGGTCGGCGTGCTGGCGTCGAGGCTGCCCAGCGACTGGTTGTCGGTGGCCGCGGCCGGAAACCGCTTGCAGTTCTTCGACTTCACGTCCAATCCGCTGTTCAGCCAGTACGCGTTCGTGACGGCGATCGTCGGCGGCGCGGTGTTCGCGATGGCCTCGCACGGCACGGATCAGCTGATCGTGCAACGACTTCTGGCCACCCGCAGCCTGCGTGACGGCCAGAAGGCGCTGATCGGCAGCGGCATCATCGTGTTCGTCCAGTTCGGACTGTTCCTGCTGGTCGGGGCCGGCCTGTGGGTGCTGTACCACGGGGCGGCGCCGGCCTCGCTGGGGCTGACCAACACCGACGGCTTCTTCTCCAAGTTCATCGTCGAGGACCTGCCGGTCGGCGTGGCCGGGCTGCTGATCGCCGGCATCCTGGCGTCCACCATGGGCGCTCTGGCCTCCGCGCTGAACGCCCTGTCCACCTCGACGGTCACCGACCTGTATGAGCGGTTCCGCAAGCAGCCGCTGCCCGAGGACTCGGCGCTGCGGCACGGGCGGATCTGGACGCTGGTGTGGGCGGCGGTTTTCGTGGTGTTCGCGTCGATGTTCTCCAGCACCAAGGGCCCGGTGATCGAGCTCGGCCTCGGCATCACCGGCTACACCTACGGCGCGTTGCTGGGCTCGTTCGCGTTGGGGTTGCTGGTCAAGCGGGCCACTCAGGCCGACGCGGTGACGGCCTTCCTGGTGACGGTGGCGGCGATGGCGGTCATCGTGTCGTTGAAGTTCACCGTCGGCGGCAAGTCGGTGGGGCTGGCCTTCCCCTGGTACACGCTGACCGGCGTGATCATCACGCTGATCGTCGGCGGTCTGCTGTCGCTACGGCATCGGGCTCCGGCTGTCGCCGAGACTGTCGGCTGACCGCCCAGCCCAGCAACGCCGACACCACCTGCATGAGGCCGACGACGGCGATGACGCCGGCCGGGCTGAGGACCGTCCGCAACGGACCGACCAGTGCCGCGCCGAGGGCGTAGGCGCCGATCTTGAGGCTGGCGCCGGTCGCGCCGACCTGGCTGAGCAGGCCGGGCGGGCTGTACCGCTGGCGCGCGGCCAGCAGGGCCGAGAACTGCGGACCCAGGGCGAGGCCTGCGACTACGGCCAGCGCCAGCAGGACGGGGAACGAGCCGGCCAGGGACCAGCTGGCCAGCGCGACGCCGTAGGCCGCCAGCGAGATGAGCACGGTCCCCCAGCGGTCCTGGAAGCGGATCAACGCGACGTTCGTGACGACACAGCCTATTTCCAATGCCGTGAGCACAAAGCCGGCCGAGTCCTCGCCGACGCCCAACTGGTCGGTGCGCTCGGTCAGGGCCACGATCAGCAGGCCCATCGAGCCCCAGCCGAGGGTGGTGGCCAGCGTGACGGCCCGCAGCCTCGGCGTGCGGATCATGTGCCGGAGACCCGTGAGCACAGGTTGACGCCCGTGAGGGCTGGGCGGGACCGGCGCGATGAACACCAGCGCGGCGACGCTGCCCAGCGCGGCGGCGGCGATGGCCAGCACCGAGCCGGCCGGCGTGATCAGCTTGGCGCACAGGCCGGCGGCGGCCGGGCCGGCCAGCGCGGCGGCGCTGAAGGACAGGGCGTCCATGGAGTTGGCCCTGGTCAGCCGCTTCGGGCCGGCCAGGCCGGGCACCATCGCGGAGAAGCCGGCGCTGGTCATCGGCAGCGCCAGGCCGGCCAGCGCGGCCAGCGGCGGCGCGGCCCACCCCGGCGTGACGACGATGCCGATCATCGCCACGGCCAGGGCGCACTGGTTGACGGCCAAGGCGGCCCGGCGGTAGCGCGTGCCGTCCAACCAGGACCCGAGCAGTGGGCCGGTGAGCATGGACGGCAGGGCGTAGGCGGCGAGCGTGATGCCGGTCAGCGCCGTGTCGACGCCGCGGGTCAGCAGGTACACCGCGAGGGCCGGGCCGACCATCTCGTCACCGAGGCGGGCCAGCGTGGCCGCCGTGTAGTAGGCCCTCACACAGCCTGTGTACTGCTCACGACGCGGTTTCGGCCAGCACTTTTCGCCCGGTACAGGGCGGTGTCCGCGGCCAGCAGAAGCTTCTCCAGGGTGTCGCCGGCGGTCGGGTGCACGGCGCAGCCGATCGACACCGTCAGGCCGTCGACCTCGGCCTGCGTGCCGTCCAGCGGCACGGCGACGATCATCGCGGCGATCGCGCCCCGGATCCGCTCGCCGGCGGTCAGCGCGCCCGTCTCGGCGGAGCCGGGCAGCAGCACGGCGAACTCCTCGCCGCCGAACCGGCCGACCACGTCGTAGTCGCGGACCTGCCCGCGCAGGGTGTCGGCGACGGCCTTCAGCACCACGTCGCCGGCCACGTGGCCGTAGGTGTCGTTGACCCGTTTGAAGTAGTCCAGGTCGACCATCAGTACGCCGAAGGTTCTATTCTCGCGTATCGCCCTGGAGTATTCGCGTTGTGCGGAATCATGCCATGCAAGTGCATTAAGCAATCCCGTTTTGTCGTCGGTGCTCGCCGCGACTTCCAACTGCTTCACCAGGACACTTCTGTGCAACATCAACAACGGCGGCAGCACGAGGAGCACGAGCACCGGTTGGTAGACCAAAGCCAGCGCCGCAAGACCACCGAGACACAGCGTTACCGTTTCGAGCGCGTTGTCGCTCCAGGTGCCGAACAACGCTTGTCTCGACCGTTTCCGGCCGTACAGGAAAATTCCGGTCGCGGCCAAGCAAGCATTGACCAATTCGAACACCAGAGCGGCTGTCAGCACGATCGCCGCGGCCCGCCACGCGCCCGGCACGCCCTCGTCCAGCGAGCCGAGACCGGTCACTCGCAGCACCGAAGAGGCGGCCAAACAGGACAGCAGGGCCCACGCCGTGCTGACCGCGACCCGGTGCGGCGGGCGGGCCCGCACGTGCCGCCACACCCGGATCCACAGGTGGAGATACAGAAGCGCGGCCAGCAGGGAGACCATGGCCGGGGTCAGCAGCACCGCGCCGGCCAGGTACCAGACCGAGGTCATGTTGATGTGCGTCTCGCCCGACATCCAGCGGCGCATCCGCTCGATCCGGGCCGACAGCTCGGCCTGCCCGATGCCGAGCACCAGCAGCACGCCCAGCCAGCACAAATCCATTCCGTGCTGCGGAAACCGCACCGCGTCGGTTATCGGCAGGGCCACCGCCGCGAACTCGCAGACGAGTGCGAATGCGAGCCAGCCGGTCGCCTGCTTCCACACATCCCAGTTCGGCACCGCGGCGCTCATGTCACGGAAACGTGCGATACTTGTGCGCAAGGCGATACCGAGAAGTGCCATAATGGAACTCGACACCCCCTCTAGTTCGACCGCTCCGCATCGACAACCACCCGACGTGTCTGCCGTCAGCGTAGTCGGCCGTGCGTCCCGCGTACCCGGAGGAGGCGACCGACATGGCGACTCGCGAAGGCTGAGCTCCTTATTCTCGCGCAGACGGCGGTCCGGCGCCCGTCCCCGTCCGACGGACATGGCCCCGTTCGTCTCACGCTCCGTCACCGTGAAGCAGGTCGACGGCCTCCCCCGCCTCGGGCACCCCGAGTGCGCCCAGCACCTGTGCCGCCCGTTCCCACGCCCGCCTGGCCGCCGCGGTCGCACCCCGCGCCCGGTGCCCCCGACCAGCCGTGAGCAGCGCCCTTCCCTCGACGAGGCGCTGGCCCGTCCGTGCGGCCAGCGCCACCGCGGCCTCGGCGCGATCGACGGCCGGGCCCGACTCACCCGACGCCAACTGAATCTCGGCGATCACGTGCAGTGTCGCCGCCTCGGCGCACCGCATGGTCGCCGCGTCGCCGATGTCCAGCGCCTGCCGGGCGTGCGCGAGGGCCGAGGGCGGCTCACCCAGCGCCAGCTTGGTCCAGGCCAGGCCGAGTTGTGACCGAAGCTCGCCGTTGCCGAACCCGATGCCCCGGCTGAGCTGCAACGCCTCGCTGTGCCGCCGCAGTGCCGATTCCGGTCGGCCCTCGGCTCGGTCGAGCGCGCCCAACGTGTTCAGCGCGTTCACAGTTGCCCCACGAGCGCCGACCCGGACCGCGAGCTCGTGCGACTCCTCGGCCTCGCGCCGGGCGAGCTCGTGTCGGCCCATGTCCAGGTGCACCCCGGCGCACGTGTCCAGAACGTCGAATTCGTCCTCGCCGCCCAGTTCCCGGCGGATCCGCAGCGACTCGGTCATCTGCGTGGTGGCGTCGGCGTAGCGGCCGAGCTCCCGGTAGGAGTTGGCCATGTTGTTGCGCACCAGGGCCTCGCCCGGCCGCGAGCCGATCTGCCGGTAGCAGTCCAGCGCCTGCTCCAGGAACGCCACCGACTCGTCGAAGTGGCCGAGGTCGAAGTAGATGTAGCCGAGCCGGGACAGGGTCTTGGCCTCCGTCTCGGTCGCCCCGGCCGCACGGGCCAGCGACAGCGCGTCGGTCGCGTTCGGCGCGGCCCGCTCCGTGACCCCTAACTCCGCGTGGGTCGCGGCCAACGCGCTCAGCGCCGCCGCCTCGCCCGCGGTGGATCCCGTCTCCCGGAACAACTCGACGGCCTGCTCCAGGTGGTCCAGGGCCGGCCGGGTCTGACCGAGGTCGGCGTGGGCCGTGGCCAGGCAGTAGTTCGCGGCGGCCTCACCGAAGACGTCGCCGAGCTGTGCGGCCAGTCGGCGGGCGGCCTGGGCCGTGGCCACGGCGTCGACCGAATGCCGGCCGGTGATCAGGAACCGGCTGAGCACCACGGCCAGCCGCCAGCCCATCGGCAACCCCGCGTCCGCGGCGTCGCGGACCAGGGCCACGAGGGTGGCCCGTTCGTCGCCGAGCCAGTTGGCCGCCAGGTCCCGATTGGACGTCCGGCACACCGGCGTGCCGCCGGCGGGCGCCGGCAGCCCGATGTCGAACGGCGGCGCGAGGCCCAACACCTCGACAGCCGCTGCCGCGGAGTGCAGATAGCTGTCCCGCAGCCGGGTCAGCGCCGGCTCGCGCTCCTGGGGTGTGGCGTGCTGGCCCGCGTAGCGGCGGACCAGATCGTCCAGGTGGTAGCGGCCGGGCTGGTGCTGGTCGATCAGGTGGGCCCGGTCGAGGCCGCCCAGCAGGACCTCCGCCTCGTCCGAGCTGACGTTCGCGAGCGCCGCGGCCGCCATCACCCCGAACTCCAGGACGGGCGTGGATCCGAGCAGCCGCAGCATCTGTCTGGCCGACGGCGGCAGCGACTCGTAGGCGAGGTCGAAGGTCGCGTGGACGGCCGCTTCCTCGTCCTGCTCGACATCCAGCGCGGTGATCAGGCCGCCCTTGCGCAGCCGTCGCACATGGTCGGCGATGCTGTTGGTGATCGTTCCGGCGGCGATGCGCAGCGCCTCCGGCAGATGCGCGCACAGCGTGGCCAGCTCAGCCGCCGCCTCGGGCTCGGCCCGCACCGCCCGCTCGCCGAGCAGCACGGCCAGCAGCGCGCGGGAGTCTTTGGCCGCCAACACATCCAGGCTCACCGGGCTCGCGCCCTGCAACACGATCAGGCCGCGCAGCGCGTTCCGACTGGTGATCAGGACAGCGCAGCCCGGTTCCCCGGGCAGCAGCGGGCGCACCTGATCCGGCGTGACCGCGTTGTCCAGCACCAACAACACCCTCTTGCCGGCCAGCTGCGAGCGGTACAGCGAGATCTGCTCGTCTTCGTCGGCCGGAATCTGTTTCGGCGCAACGCACAGCGCGCGCAGCAGCCGCGGAAGCACCTCGGCCGGCACGAGCGGATGCGCGGGCGCCTGCCCCCGCAGATGCACGAACAGCTGGCCGTCCGGGAATCTCTCCCGCAGGTCCGCGGCCGCACGCACGGCCAACGCGGTCTTGCCGACGCCAGCCGGGCCCGACAGCGTCACCACCGGCACCGCGAGATCCAGCTCCGTCGGCGCCAGCAATGCCTTGACCCGGGCCAGTTCCGTCTCACGGCCGACGAACTCGCCGCCGCGAGCCGGCATCCGGAACACCGGCGCCTGCGCGCTGATGCTCGGGGCGGACGTCGGCGGGGCCAGCTTCGGGTCGCTCGTGAGGATCGACTGGTGCAGGTCGCGCAGCTCCGCCGACGGCTCCACGCCCAGCTCGTCGGCCAGCAGCCGTCGCACATGGTGGTAGATCGTCAGCGCCTCGGCCTGCCGGTCGGAGCGGTACAGCGCCAGCATCAGCTGGGCCCAGAACCGCTCCCGCAGCGGGTTGGCCGTGGTCAGCGCGCGCAGCTCCGTGATCAGGTCCGGGTGTCGGCCCAGCCGGAGCTGCGCCTCGGTGCGCAGTTCCGCCGCCTGCAACCGGCGCTCGTCCAGCGCCGACGCCTCGTTCTGACGCAGGTTCGTGCTCGGCACGTCGGCCAGCGCCGGGCCGCGCCACAGGCCGAGCGCCTCCGTCAGCAGGTCGATCGCCCGCGCCGGCTTCGCCGTCCTGGCCTCGGCCAGCAACCGGTCGAAGCGTCCCGCGTCCACGTCGTCCGCCGGCACGTCCACCCGGTAGCCGTCGGTCACCGTGGTGATCAGGTCCGGCACGCCGATCGCCTGCCGCAGCCGCATCACGTAGGCGCGCAACGTGGTCCGGGCCCCGTCCGGCGGGTCCTCGTCCCACAGGTTGTCGATCAGCTCCTGCGCGCCGACCGTGCGACCGGTGTGCAGCAACAGGGTCGCCAGCACGATCCGGTGCTTGCCCGCCCGGACCGCCACCGGCTCGCCGCCGTCGCGAACCAGCTCGACCGGGCCCAGCAGGCGGAACCGCATGCCCTCGCCGCTCATCGACCCTCCTCGGGTCCCGATGGTATTGGTCCGGTCACGCCCCTGAGGCACCCGAGGTTGCCCCACTTTTGCCACCCGCCCGAAACATCCCTTTGTCGGGTGGTTTTTCGGCCACGCAGCTCAGCAAATTCCCTTGCCAGCACGGAGATCGATCGGCGATGCCCCCGGTTGTCCCCAGGTCTGACAGCCGCCACCGGTTGTCCACAGCCCCACCCGCATCAAGATCAACTACCGATCTCCGCTGGTAGAATGGTCCGGGGATGGTCCCCCAGGGACAGGGTGGGCCATGTTTCGGGGCGGGGCCGGGCTAATTCGGGGCGGCTCGTGTTCAGGAAGTGGGTTCGGGCTCGGTCACATCGGCCGAGTCGTCCACAGTGGGCTCGCCGGCATCGACCGGAACATCCTCGACGAGTTCCGGCGCGCCCTCGACTACCGGCGCGCCCTCGACCTCTGACAGGTCTTCGGCTGCCGACAGGTCTTCCCCCGCCGGTGAGCCTTCGATCACCTGGGAGTCTTCGGCGGCTGGCGCGTCCTCGATCAGCAGGGAGTCCTCGACTGCCGGGGAGGGCTCGACCACCGGCGTTTCCTCGACCACCGACAGGTCTTCGCCTGCCGGCGCGTCCTCGATCACCGGGGCGGCCTCGACGGCCGGGGTCTCCGGTTCCTCCACTGTCGGCGCGGGCTTGTCGACGGCCTTCTCGACCTTGCCGCTGCGCAGGCGCTGGGAGATCACGGCGCTGATGCCGTCGCCGCGCATGGAGACGCCGTAGAGGGCGTCGGCGATCTCCATGGTGGGCTTCTGGTGGGTGATGATCAGCAGCTGGGACTTCTCCCGCAGCTGCTCGAACAGGGAGATCAGGCGGCGCAGGTTGGTGTCGTCGAGCGCGGCCTCGACCTCGTCCATGACGTAGAAGGGCGAGGGGCGGGCGCGGAAGATGGCGACCAGCATGGCGACGGCGGCCAGGGACTTCTCGCCGCCCGAGAGGAGGGACAGGCGCTTGACCTTCTTGCCGGGCGGGCGGGCCTCCAGCTCGATGCCGGTGGTCAGCATGTCGTCGGGCTCGGTGAGCACGAGCTTGCCGTCGCCGCCCGGGAACAGGACCTTGAAGACGATCTCGAACTCACGGGCGACGTCCCAGTAGGCCTCGGTGAAGACCTCGAGGATCTTGTCGTCGACCTCCTTGACCACGGTCAGCAGGTCGCGCCGGGTGGCCTTGAGGTCCTCCAGCTGGGTGGACAGGAACTTGTAGCGCTCCTCCAGCGCGGCGAACTCCTCCAGGGCCAGCGGGTTGACCTTGCCCAGCTGGGCCAGGTCCCGCTCGGCCCGCTTGGCCCGCCGGGCCTGCACGTCACGGTTGTACGGCATGGGCTGCGGCGCGGTGACGGCCTCGCCCTGCTCCTTGGCCGCCTCGTACTCGGCCAGCTCGGTCGGCGTGGGCGGCACCATGGCGTCGGGCCCGTACTCGGCGACCAGGTCGTCGAGGCCGATGCCGAACTCCTCGGCGATCCGGGTCTCCAGCTGCTCCAGCCGCAGCCGCTGCTCGGCCCGCACGACCTCGTCGCGGTGGACGGCGTCGGTCAGCTTCTCCAGCTCGGTCGTGAGTTCACGGAGACGACTGCGGAAGGTGCCCAGCGCGGCCTCGCGGTCGGCGCGGCGGGCCTGCGCGGCGTCACGGTCGGTGGCGGCGCGGTGCAGTGACGAGGCGATGCGCTGAAGCGCGGTCTCACCACCGGCGACCACGGCGTTGGCCACGACGGCGCCACGCACGCGAGCGGCCCGGGCCCGCTCGGCGCGTTCGCGGGCCTCGCGCTCGGCGCGGGCGGCTCGACGCAGCTGCTCGGCCTTGCCCTGCAACGCGCGCGCCCGCTCCTCGGCGGTGCGCAGCGACAGCCGTGCGTCCATCTCGGCCTGCCGGGCCTGGTTGAGCTGGTTGGCGGCCTCGTCGCGCTCGGCGGTGTCGGGCTCCTCCTCGACCGCCTCTTCCTGCACGGCGGCGAGCCGCTCCTCCAGCTCAGCGAGCTTGCCGACGGCGTCCTCGCGGGCCTGCTCCAGCTTGATCCGCTGGCCGCCGATGCGCTCCACCTCGGCCTCGGCCGACCGCACGGCCTGGCGCAGCCGGTTGATCCGCTCGCCGGACCGGGCCCGCCGGACCTTGGCCTCGTTGA
>NZ_KK037166.1:7428780-7450385 GCF_000568255.1 Kutzneria sp. 744 | reverse complement strand
CCGAACACAGTCCACGGCCCAGCGCGCACCCGGCGGCAGCATCGGCCACGTCGACCGGTCCGGCACGGGACCGCCGGCGCCGATCAACAGGCCGGCGCGACCGGAATCCGAGGACCGCAGCAGTTCCAGCGCGGCGAAGGCGTCCGAACCGCCGTTCACGGCGATGGCGTCGGCCACCGGGCCGAGCGCGGCGGCCAGAGCCACCTCGGCCCCGGGCTCCACCGTCAACAGCGCGGCGACGGAACCGAGCAGGCCCGGCAGCCGGTCGCCGGCGGCCAGCAGCGCCCCGGCGCCGTCCTTGCGGGTCAGACCCAGCGACAACGCGTCGACGCGGGCCTTCCAGGACGAGATCTCCTTGTCGGCCGTGCGCTCGGCCTTGACCAGCTCCTCGACCCGGGCCCGTGCGATCTTCTCGGCCTCGGCCGCCTGGAGGTGCCGTTCCTCGACGCCGGCGTCGCCCTCGTCCTCGGTGCCGGTGACCTCCTGCTGCTCGGCCAGCTCGATACGGGCGATCTCGGCCCGCTCGCCGGCCTCGGCCAGCGAGGTGGACAGCCGCTCGATCTCCTCGGCGGAGGCGTTGTTCTTGCTGCGCAGCGCCTCGACCTGGCCGGTCAGCCGGGCCAGGCCCTCGCGGCGGTCGGCGATAAGCCGCACGGCGGCCAGGTGGGCCTTCTCGGCGGCGGTGACCGTGCGCTCCAGCTCGGCCCGGGTCTCGCTGCTCTCGGCCAGCACGATCCGGGCCTCGGTGACGGCCTCGTTCAGCTCGGCTTCACGCTCGGCGGTCTGCTCGGCCTCGGCGTCCAGCTCGTCGGGGTCGCGGCCGCCGCGGGACGCCTCCGGCGGGGCCGACAGGTGCCGGGCGCGCTCCACGGCCAGCCGCACGGTGCCGCGCAGCCGCTCCTCCAGCGCCGACAGCCGGTACCAGGTCTCCTGGGCCTGCTGCAGGATCGGCGCGTCCTCGGCGACGAGCTGCTCCAGCTCGGACTGCTTGGCCGACGCCTGCTGCACCAGCTGTTCGACCTCGGTGCGCCGGGTCCGCGCCGCCGCCTCGTCGGCCTCGTCGCGGTGCAGGTCGCCGCGCTGGATGACCAGGTCGTCGGCGTGCAGGCGCAGCTTGGAGTCGCGCAGCTCGGCCTGCACGGCCTGGGCCCGGCGGGCGATCTCGGCCTGCTTGCCCAGCGGCTTGAGCTGACGGCGCAGCTCCGCGGTCAGGTCGGTCAACCGGGTCAGGTTGGCCTGCATGGCGTCCAGCTTGCGGAGCGCCTTCTCCTTGCGCTTGCGGTGCTTGAGGACGCCGGCCGCCTCCTCGATGAAGGCGCGGCGCTCCTCGGGCTTGGACTCCAGGATCGCCGAGAGCTGGCCCTGGCCGACGATGACGTGCATCTCGCGGCCGATGCCGGAGTCGCTGAGCAGCTCCTGGATGTCCAGCAGGCGGCAGGAGCTGCCGTTGATCTCGTACTCGGTGGCGCCCTCGCGGAACATCCGGCGGGTGATCGACACCTCGGTGTAGTCGATGGGCAGCGCGCCGTCGGAGTTGTCGATGGTCAGCGTCACCTCGGCCCGGCCGAGCGGGGCGCGGCCGGCGGTGCCGGCGAAGATGACGTCCTCCATCTTGCCGCCGCGCAGGCCCTTGGCGCTGCCCTCGCCCATCACCCAGCGCAGCGCGTCCAGCACGTTGGACTTGCCGGAGCCGTTGGGGCCGACGACGCAGGTGATGCCCGGCTCGAAGCGCAGCGTCGTCGCCGAGGCGAAGGACTTGAAGCCCTTCAGCGTCAGGCTCTTGAGGTGCACGTCGGTTTACCTTGTCGAGTCGCTTGCTCCGGCCGGGTTATCGGCAGAGGGTACCCGGCGTGCGGGCGGACCAGTCGCACGCTGGGCCGAAGGGTGAACAATGAACTGATCCGGGCCAATTGTGTGTTAGTTCTTGACGGCGATGGTGACCGGCGTCACGGTAAGCGGTGATCCGGCTACCCAGGAGAATTCCGCCATGTCCAGAATCCTCGCCGTGGTGGCGACTGCGGCCAGCCTAGCGCTGCTGCTGCCGTCCGCCGGCACGGCCACCGCGGCACCATCGCCCTCATCCGACAGGCAGCAGGCATACGACGCCGCGGCCGCCGAATTCGGCGTCCCGGCCGAGGTCCTCCTCGGCGTGTCGTACCTGGAATCCCAGTGGAACACCTACGCCGGCACGCCCAGCGTGGCCGCCGGCTACGGCCCCATGCACCTCACGGACTTCGCCACAGCGAACACCGTGAAGGGCGCCGAGTTCGACGACAGCGACGGCCGCGGCGACGACAGCCGTCCGACGCTGCACCCCGCCCCCGCCCCGACTGGCGTGCCGGCGGCGGCGCTCCAGACGGTCCAGCAGGCGGCCCAGCTCGCGGGCGTCGACGCCGCGGCGGTGCGCAGCGAACCAGCGCGTCCCCGTTTAGTAGAGCGGCTAAGCCAGTCCGTGTAATTATGTTATGCCATAATGCATATACGTTCTAATATCTTCTCTACGCCCTGGGGCTTTGTCGTCCTCGGATCCGGGATTGGCACACATCGGGACTCAATTATACCGTGCGAAAACACCTGTGAATACAACTCATGCGGTTATTCAGCGGCTCCGCGGCCGATTTCGCGGACGAGGTCTTCCAGACCATCCAACAGGGTGAGACCCGGACCACGGACGACGGACAGCTGGTCACGCTGCGTGCCGACGCCTCGGTGGCGCCGAACACCGGCCAGCTGGCCGATCTGCACCTGACGACCACCAGGTCCGACGGCGCCGAGTGCCCGCGCGGCCTGTCGTGCGAGCTGGATCCGGCCGCCTACGCGCAGTACGGCCCCGGCGTCGACGACTACGGCAACTACGACACGTCGAACCGCCCGGCCACGCAGAAGATCGACTACATCGTCATCCACGACACCGAGGCCGACTGGGCCACCACGCTCGGCCTGATCCAGGATCCCAAGTACGTCAGCTGGAACTACACGATCCGGTCCCAGGACGGGCATGTCGACCAGCACGTGCTGGCCCGCAACGTGGCCTGGCACGCGGCCAACTGGTACATCAACGCGCGGTCCATCGGCATCGAGCACGAGGGCTTCCTGGCCCAGACCGGCTGGTACACCGAGGCGATGTACCGCTCGTCGGCCAAGCTGGTGCGCTACCTGGCCGCCAAGTACCAGATTCCGTTGAACCGCCAGCACATCCTCGGCCACGACAACGTGCCCGGCATCGACCCGGCCAACGTTCCGAAGCAGCACACCGATCCCGGCCCCTACTGGGACTGGGACCACTACTTCGGCCTGCTGGGCGCGCCGCGGTTCCCGGCACTGTCGGCGCCGTCGTTCGGCATGCTGACGATCCACCCGGACATGGCCACCAACAACGTGCCGTTCACCGGCTGCGTCACGGCCGGAACCCCTTGCCCCGCGCGGGGTTCCAGCGAGGTCGTGCTGCACTCGCAGCCCAGTGACAGCTCGCCGCTGCTGACCGACATCGGCCTGCACCCGGCCGGCACGCCGCAGACCATGGACGTCAACGACGTCGGCAGCCGGGTGTCCGAGGGCCAGCAGTACGCGATCGCCGACCGCAAGGGCGATTGGGTCGCTATCTGGTACCTGGGTCAGAAGGGCTGGTTCCACGCCCGCGACGCCGCCTTCGCGGCCGGTGTCGTGGTGGCTCCCAAGCCCGGCCGGGCATCCGTGCCGATCTACGGCCGCGCCTACCCGGAGGCCTCGGCCTATCCGGCCGGCGTGACGCCGCAGGCCATCGTGCCGATGACGTACGTGCTGGGCGCCGGACAGCGCTACGTGTTCGGCGGTGTCGCGCCGGCGCAGTACCTGCCGACGGTCTGGGATCCCACCGGCACCAAGAACAAGCCGGTGACCGGCAAGATGCGCTACTACGAGATCCAGTACGGGCACCGGGTCGAGTACGTCAACGCCGACGACGTGCAGCTGCTGCCCGCGTTCTAAGCAACGAGCGGAGGTTCCGCAGACGCGCGACCTCGCCCCGCGCGAAACGCGCGGCACAAGCACGGAAAGGGGCCGACCTCGCATTGAGGTCGGCCCCTTTCCGTTGCCGGGTCAGGCTTTCGGGGTGAGGTCCACCAGGAACTTCTGGTCCACCGTCACCACGTCCATCCGGTCGATGTCGCCGATCGAGTACGACGTCGCCACCGGCACCTGGCTCTCGGTCTCGTTCCCGTTGCGCCACCAGCCCGCGCTCTGGGTCGACCCGTTCTTGTTGTGCACCATCAGCTGGCACACCTGGCCGGCGGGCAGGTTGGACACCGAGAGCATGATCGATGTCCCCCACGCCTTGCTGGTCAGGCCGGCACTGGCCGTGACCTTGCTGGTCTGGTCGGTCGCGTGCCACACCGCGGTCGGCTGCTCGGCGACCGGGGCGCTGGCCAGCGAGCGCTGCACGAACACGGCGCTCACCGCCACCGCCGCGACCAGAACCGCCGCCATGGTCAGGAAGTTGCGCCGGCTGGTGCGCTTGTCGGTCTCCCGGCTGCGACGGCGAGTGGCCGGGCCCTTCGCCTTCGCCTGCTGCGCCGGTGGTTCCGGACGCTGCGGGGCCGGCCGCTGGGGCGGTCGGGGCTGCTCCGGCACCGGCGGCACCAGGTGGCGGCCCGGGTTCGGGTCGGCCATCCGGCCCATGTCCGGCATGTGGCCGAAGTCGGGCTGGGGACGGTTGTTCGGCCGCGGCCTGGGCAGCGGCATGGACGGATGCTCCGGCATACCGGGATCGCCCGGTGGTCCGAGGGAACTCGGGTCCAGGTCGAACCCGTCGATGTCCTCCAAGTCGGCCAAGGAGATCCGCCCCAGCAGACCCGGCAGCGGCGAGAACCGCACCAGTTCCTGCTGGCAGAACGGACATCCGGCGAGATGGCGCTCCATCTGCGAGCGCTCCCCCGGTTCGAGGGAGCCAAGCACATAGACGCCAAGGGACACTGAGTGCTGGCAGCTCATAGCTCGGTCACCCCCCGCTCCTCCAATGCTCCCCGAAGCGCGCGCAACGCGTAGAAGCAGCGCGACTTGACCGTGCCCGCGGGGACGCCCAGCACGGTTGCAGCCTCGGAGACGGTCCGACGGCAGTAGTACAGCTCCACGATGACCTGGCGATGGTCATGACTGAGCGACCGCATCGCCTCGGCAATCTGCCAGGCCTGCAATACGTGATCCAGTTCGTCGGAGCCCGAGGGCAGCTCATCGGTCTCCAGCGGAACCTCAGGTGCTCTGGCCTCCTTGCGGCGGTGACCAGAGATGATGAGGTTGCGCGCGACCGTGTACAGCCACGGGCCGGCCTGCTCGGGTTCCAGCGAGTCAGCGTGCTTCCATGCGCGCAGCAACGTCTCCTGCACGATGTCCTCGGCGTACTGGTAGTCGCCGCGCACCGCCCGCAGCACGTAGCCCAGTAGCGGCCGCCGGTAGCGGCCGTACAGCTGCCGTGCCAACTCGTCACTACGTTTCGCACTCTGACCCACGAACGTCCAATACGGGGCCGGGTCGTGCGCGGTTCAGCGTTCTTCAAAACCTTTCCGGACACCCTTGGCCTCCGACCATCTCTCGACGACCAAGTCCACACGTCCAGGGGTGTCACCCGAGTTCAACGCGACCAGCAACTTGTGACAGATCGGCTCGGGTCCCTCGGCGACCACCTGCACGCGGCCGTCGGCCAGATTGGTGGCCGCGCCGTCGAGACCGAGCTCCAGCGCCCGGCTGCGGGTCCACCAGCGGAAGCCGACGCCCTGCACACGGCCGTGCACCCACACGGTGAGCCGCACGCTCTCTTCTGTCATCTGGCAATGATCTCGCGCACCGCCTCCCACCTGCCCCGGGAGGTGGCGAGTGGCCGGGTGTACCCCGTTCGCCCGCCCGTGTGTCACCCATTAGTGGTACGGTCGCGCGCCGTGAGCCCCCGAAGCAGACGACCGGCCACCGCCGGCATGCTCGTCGGACTGACCCTCGGCGCCGCGTGCGCCGGTGGCGCGTCGGTCGCCGTCGGGCCCGCGACCCTGACCGGAGTGCTCCTCGGCCAGTCGAGCCCGCTGACCACGGCCCCCGCGACGAAGCAGCTGGGCAACGCCGCCGGACACGAGCAGAACAGCCGCCTGGTCACGTCCACCGGCGGTCAGCCGACCGAGACGACCACGGCGTCGACCACCACGACCACCAGCACGACCACGGCGACCAGCACCACCACGACCACCTCGGAGCCGCCGCCGAGCACCACCACCGAGGCCCCGACCACCACCGCCAAGCCGCCGGCCAACCTCGGGTCGGCCGCGGAGGTGGTCCGGCTGGTCAACGTGGAGCGGGCCAAGGTCGGCTGCAAGGACCTGACCGAGGACAAGCGGCTGGACAACGCCGCCCAGGGCCACAGCGACGACATGTCGGCCCACAGTTACTTCTCGCACACCTCGCAGGACGGGCGGACGTTCGTCGACCGCGAGCGCAACGCCGGCTACACCAACGCCGGCGGCGAGAACATCGCCGAGGGCTACACCAGCCCCGAGGCCGTCATGGACGGCTGGATGCACTCCGACGGGCACCGCCGCAACATCCTGGACTGCTCGTTCACCACCATCGGGGTCGGCGTGACCACCAAGGGGTGGTACTGGGTGCAGGACTTCGGCAGGTAACCGCGTGGAGTTGAGTGTGTTCACCGGATCGCGTGACGCCCGTACTGAGTGCTTTTCACTCACGCCGACACGACCCGTATTCTCTGGCCGGGGCGGTAACGAGGAGGTCACGTGAGTGAGCCCGAGCGGGCACTGCTGAGCCCGCCGAAGCGGAGCGGCACGTCACGGTCGTCGGCCAAGGTCATCATGGCCGCGGCCGGTGTCGTCGTGGCGACGGCGTTCGCCTCGGTGGCGGCTATGGCGGCCGGGCAGAGTGCCACGCCGCAGTCCCAGAACCAGAACGTGGACCCCGCTTCGCAGCAGTTCGGCGGTTCGACGCAGACCACCGACGCCAACGGCGACACCACCAGCGGCGGCGACACCACGAGCAGCAGCAGCTCATCGACCAGCAAGTCGTCCACGTCGAAGACGAGCGCGTCCAAGACGACCACGGTCACGAGCACGACGAAGCAGGCCGGCAGCAACCCGCCGCCCAACACCGACCCGATCCCGACCACGGGCGGCAGCTCGTCGACCACGACCACCACGACGACCACCACCACAACGACGTCTTCGACCTCGACGTCGACGAGCCCACCGGCTCAGCCCGGCACCAACTAGGGCTGTTCAGGCCGCCAGGTCGCGCCGGGCGATGACACTCGTGCGGCGGGCCAGGGCGACCGCGTAGTCGGCGAAGCGCTCGTAGTTCTGGCTCAGCACCGTGGCATCCACAGCGGTGGCGACGCCGTGGGGCCAGTCCTCGCGCGTGACAGTGGCGAACACCGCTCGGTGCAGGTTGTCCATGATGTCGTCGCTGGCGTCCAGGAAGGCTGCCAGCTCCGGGTCGCCCGTGCGGACCACCTGTTCCGCCGTGCTGGCCAGGGTGATCGCGAGCTGGCCCATGTCCGCGAACGGGACGCGCAGCTCGTCCGGCAATACGTGCGCCGGGTACCGCCGGCGCGCCGCCCGGGCGATGTGCACCGCCAGGTCGCCCATGCGCTCCAGGGTGACGGCGTGCACCGACGTCAAGACCGACGCGCAGATCGTCGTCGCCAGCAGTTGTTCCTCGCACTCGGCCCCGGGATCGGGCCAGTGCGGCGTCGCCCGTGATGACCTTTTCCGCCATCGCCGGATCGGCGTCGAGCAGCGCACGCTGGCGTGCCGCATGGCCTCTCCGACCTGGCGGCACAGGTCGGCCAGCCGGTCGAGGCGATGGTGCTTGACCTTGCCCACCCGACCGAGGGTAGGCGCGCGTTCACGGAAGCGGGCCGCGCCGCCGCAAACCCTGACGCGACCCGAACGCGGGTGCCGGGCCGACCGCTGGCGGACGGCCGACCCGGGTCTCGCCCTCACCCTTTCGGGTGTGGAATCTCAGGCGGCTCCGCCGCTGTTGGCGATCCACTGACCGCCGGTCTGCCTGGCCTGCTTGCGGGCCTCCAGCAACGCGGAGATGACCAGGTCGACCTCCTCGTCGGAGAGGAACGCGACCTCGCCCGGTGGCGCCTGCAGCACCACCTTGTCGCCAGCAGACCACACGCGCAGGGCCCGGCGCTTCTTGCCGAACCCGAGACAGGACACCTCGTGGCCCTCTGGTGAGCTCATGGCCAACTCCTCCCTGCGAGAGGCTGGTCGTCGCGGCCGGGATCCTGGGGGTAGCCGCACCTCTCGCACGATCACGTAGAACATAGGTGTACGCACCGCAGTTGTTACGCACTCTAACTGCCGAGTTTGCGTCCGAACGGGTGATGTTGTGTCAGCAAACAGGACAAGTTGTCACCATTTGTAAAGGTCGTCGTCCACTCAACAACATGACCCACCGCTGTCGATCACCCATCCGGCGTCACTAGGCCATCCCGAGCTCCGTTCGGCCGCACCGCCACCTGCACGTGCAGCCGCGCAAGCCGGGGTCCACTCGTAGCTGAACGGGGTCATCCGATCACGGGGCGTACGATTGACGGATCACGCAGGCCGATGGCCGCATGGAACCCCATCCTCCGCGAAAACGGCGACCCGTCACCGGGCCATGGGCTCGACCCATTCACGCCGGCGGCCCATGGGGCACAACCCGTTCCAGCACACCGAGGACAATCAGTGGCCCGCGTGATCGTCGACATCGACAGCTTCACCCCGTTCCACCTTGTCGACCTCCACTACAATCTGGTCTGTCTAGACAGACCAGGAGGCGATATGAGTCATCATTGGCAACTGCAGGAGGCCAAGCAGCGGTTCAGCGAGCTGATCCGGTTCGTCGAGGTCGACGGGCCGCAGTTCGTGACCAGGCATGGCAAGGAAGTCGCGGTGGTCATCGACATCGCGGAGTACCGCAGGCTCAAGGGCGACCGGACCGAGGACTTCAAGGACTTCCTGCTCGCGGCGCCGCCGCTGGAGGAGTTGGAGATAGACCGGCCGAGCGAGCCGGCGCGCGGTGTCGACCTCGGTGATGGCGCGTGAGCCATCTCCTTGACACCAACGTGTTGTCGGAACTACGGAAGAAGCAGCCGGACCCCGGGGTGCTCGACTGGTTCGCGACGGTGCGGGCGAGCGAGCTGTTCGTCAGCGTGCTGGTGATCGGCGAGATCCGCCAGGGCGTGGATCGGCTCGCCCGCAAGGATCCCGCGCAGGCGGACGTCTTCGATCAGTGGCTCGGGCAGTTGACCGCCGCGTACGAGGACCGCATCGTGCCGATCACGACCGAGATCGCCGAGGAGTGGGGCCGGCTCAACGTGCCGAACCGGCTGCCGGTCGTCGACGGCCTGTTGGCCGCCACGGCACTGGTCCGGGACTGGACCCTGGTCACCCGCAACACCGCCGACGTCGAGCCGACAGGTGTTCGGCTGCTCAACCCGTTCGGCGCTCACGTCTCGAAGCGGTAGCCCATGCCGGGTTCGGTGAGCAGGTGGCGGGGGTGGGAGGGCTCGGGTTCGAGCTTGCGGCGGAGCTGGGCGAGGTAGACGCGGAGGTAGTGGGACTCGGTGGCGTACTGGGGGCCCCAGACGTCCTGGAGGAGCTGCTTCTGGGCGACGAGGCGGCCGCGGTTGCGGACGAGGACCTCGAGGACGCCCCACTCGGTGGGGGTGAGGTGGACCTCGGAGCCGTCGCGGTGGACCTTCTTGGCGGCCAGGTCGACGGTGAAGGACGAGGTCTCGACGACGGCCTCCTCGCCGTCGGCGGCGGAGGAGGCGGAGCGGCGGACGGCGGCGCGGAGGCGGGCGAGCAGCTCGTCCATGCCGAAGGGCTTGGTGACGTAGTCGTCGGCGCCGGCGTCGAGGGCCTCGACCTTGTCGGAGGAGTCGGTGCGGGCGGACAGAACGAGGATGGGCACGGTGGTCCAGCCGCGAAGGCCGGCGATGACGTCGGTGCCGTCGAGGTCGGGCAGGCCCAGGTCCAGCACCACGACGTCAGGCTTGGCCTCGGCAGCGGCACGAAGCGCGCTGGCGCCGTCGTGGGCGGTGAGGACCTGGTAGCCCCGGGCGGACAGGTTGATCCGCAGGGCCCGCACGATCTGCGGCTCGTCGTCGACGACCAACACCTTTGTCATGCGTCCTCCTTGGCCGGCAACGAGATCACCACGGTCAGGCCGCCGCCGGGGGTGTCCTCGGCGGTGATGGCGCCGCCCATGGCCTCGGTGAATCCCTTGGCCACGCTCAACCCCAGTCCGACCCCGCTGGTCGCGTCCCGGTCCCCCAACCGCTGGAACGGCTGGAACAGCGCGTCCCCGGCGCCCTTGGGCAGGCCGCGACCCCGGTCCACGACCCGCAGCTCCACCTGCGAGGCGTGCGCGCTGGCCCGGACCTCGACGACGGGCTCGCCGTTCACGCTGCTCCCCGGCCGCCCGTGGCGCAAGGCGTTGTCGATCACGTTGGCCACCACCCTTTCGAGCAGGCCGGCGTCGGCCAGCACCAACGGCAGCCGCTCGTCGACGTCGACCAGCACGTGGCGGCGGTCGTCGATGCCGGACAGGGCCAGGGCGACAACCTCGTCGTACGCCACGGCCCGCAGCTGCGGCTGCACGGCCCCGGTGGCGAGCCGGGAGGAGTCGAGCAGGTTGTCGACGAGCCCGGCGAGCCGGTCGGCGGACTCCTCGACGGTGGCGAGGAGCTCGCCGGTGTCCTCTTCGGACAGACGGAGCTCGGGGTCGCGCAGGCTGCCGGCGGCGGCCTTGATGGACGTCAGCGGCGTACGAAGGTCGTGCCCCACAGCGGAAAGCAGTGCGGTCCGCAGCTCGGTGGTCTCGGCCCGACGCTGGGCGTCGGCGGTCTGGGCGGCCATTCGCTGCTGCCGCAAGGCCAACAGCGCCTGTCCGGCGGCGGCTTCGAGCGCCCGCCGGTCGGCGGCCTCCAAAGCCTTGCCCCGCAATGCCAAATGCACCTCGGGCGTCACGGGAACGTCCACATCGGCCTCATCGGGCTCGTCGCACGGCGTGGGCCCGACGCAGGCGACCCGCTCCCATTTGCCGTGCCGGTGCTCCAAGAGCGCCACGGAGGTGAGCCCGAAGTTCTCCCGCACCTTCTCCAACAGCCGCACCAACGGATACGGGCTGGTGAGCACGGTTCGCGCGTACGACGCCAGCAGGGCGGCCTCGGTACGGGCCCGCGCCGCCTGCTCGGCCCGCCGCGCGGCGCGGTCGACGACCAGGGCCACCATCACGGCGACGATGACCATGGCGAAGAGGGTGATCACGTTCTCTCCGTCGGCCACGGTCAGCGAGTACAGCGGCGGCGTGAAGAATAAGTTCAGCAGCCCGGCCGAAACGCCGCCGCGACGACCGCGGGGCCCGACGCCACCCGACGAGGGCGACGATCACCGTGGCGAGGAAGTAGTCGACGGTGTCGGTGGAGATCGAGATGGTGCCGTGCAGCAGCACCCCGATCCCGGTGGCGACCAACGGGATCACGATCGACAGCGCAGCCCAGCAGCTGCCGCCTGGGCGTCAGCGGGCTGCGGCCGAACTTCCACTTGAAGGCCCGCTTGGCCTCGCTGTGGGTGACCATGTGCACGTCGATCGGCCCGGACTCCTGCACGACGGTGGCGCCGATGCCCTCCTCGAACAGCCGCGCCACCCGCGACCGCCGGGAGGTGCCGAGCACGAGTTGCGTGGCGTTCACGCCGCGGGCGAAGTCCAGCAGCGCGGTCGGCACGTCGTCGCCGACCACGGTGTGGAAGGTCGCGCCCATGTCGTCGGCCAGCCGCCGGTACTTGGCCACCTTGTCCGCCGGGGCGCCCTGCAGACCGTCGCCGCGCAGGATGTGCAGCACGAGCAGCTCAGCCCCGGCCCGGGTGGCGATGCGCCGGGCCCGCCGGATCAGGGTCTCGCTCTCCGGCCCGGCGGTGATGGCCACCACCACCCGTTCCCGGGTCTCCCAGGTCTCGGTGATCTTCTGCTCGGAGCGGTACCGTTGCAGCGCCACGTCGACCTGGTCAGCCACCCACAGCAGGGCCAGCTCGCGCAGCGCGGTCAGGTTGCCCACCCGGAAGTAGTTGCCCAGCGCGGCATCGATCTTGCGGGCCGGGTAGACGTTGCCGTGGGCCAGGCGCCGCCGCAGCGCCTCGGGCGTGATGTCGACGAGCTCGATCTGCTCGGCGGTGCGCACGAACTGGTCGGGCACGGTCTCGTGCTGCGCCACGCCGGTGATGCGTTCGACCACGTCGTTGAGGCTCTCCAGGTGCTGCACGTTGACGGTGGACAGCACGTCGATGCCGGCGTCGAGCAGCTCCTCGATGTCCTGCCAGCGCTTGTCGTTGCGCGAGCCGGGCACGTTGGTGTGGGCGAGCTCGTCGACCAGCGCGACCTCCGGCCTACGGGCCAGGACGGCGTCGACGTCCATCTCCTCGAAGTCGAGGCCGCGGTGGCTGAGGTGCTTGCGCGGCACCACCTCCAGGCCCTCGACGAGCTGCGCGGTCTTCTCTCGGCCGTGGGTCTCGACGAGCCCGACGACCACGTCGGTGCCGCGGTCGGCGCGGCGGCGCGCCTCCCCGAGCATCGCGAAGGTCTTGCCGACCCCCGGTGCTGCCCCGAGGTAGATGCGCAGCTCGCCGCGCCGCGGTGTGTCCGGTTGCACGTTGTTCAGTCTGCCCTGATCAGTGCTTCGCTGCCTGGACGGCCAGGTTCAGCGCCTGCACGTTCACGCCCGGCTCGCCGAGGAAGCCGGCGCCCCGCCCGCTGGTGTTGTCGGCGACGATCTTGGTCACCTGGTCCACCGACAGCCCGGTCACCCGGGCCACCCGGGCGATCTGGAGCTTGGCGTACTCCGGGCTGATCGCCGGGTCCAGGCCGGAGCCGGACGCGGTCACCGCGTCGGCCGGCACCTGGTCCGGGGACACGCCCTCGCGCTGCGCGATGGCCTCCTTGCGGGCCTTGATCTGCGCCACCAGCACCGGGTTGTCGGCCGACAGGTTGGACGGGGACGAGGTGGCCGCGTCGTTGTCGGCCAGGCCGAGCTTGGTGTTGTCAGTGGCGGAGAAGTCCGAGGCGGTGGCCGACGGCCGGGTGTGGAAGTAGGGATCGTTGTTCGGGTCCTTGGCCACCGGGTTGAGCCCGATGAGCGAGGAGCCGACCGGCTTGCCGTCCACGGTCACGATGGAGCCTCCTGCCTGGGCGGACAGCCCGGGGAGCTGGCCGACCCCCCACACCACGAGGGGGTAGGCGATGCCGAGCAGCACCGTCATCAGGAGCAGCATCCGAAGTCCGGCGGCGGTCTGCTTGACCAGTCCTGAACGCATGGCGATCACCCGATTCCAGGGATGAGGCGGATCACGAGGTCGATGAGCCAGATGCCGACGAACGGCGTGATGATGCCGCCGACGCCGTAGATCAGCAGGTTGCGGCGCAACAGGCTGGACGCGCTGGACGGCCGATACCGCACGCCCCGCAGGGCCAGCGGGATCAGCAGCACGATGATCAGCGCGTTGAAGATGACCGCGGACAGGATGGCCGAGGTCGGGGTGGCCAGGTGCAGGATGTTCAGCCGGCCCAGGCCCGGGTAGACCGCCGCGAACATGGCCGGCAGGATGGCGAAGTACTTGGCCAGGTCGTTGGCGATGCTGAAGGTCGTCAGCGCGCCACGGGTGATCAGCAGCTGCTTGCCGATCTCCACGATCTCGATCAGCTTGGTCGGGTCCGAGTCGAGGTCGACCATGTTGCCGGCCTCTTTCGCGGCCGACGTGCCGGTGTTCATCGCCACGCCGACGTCGGCCTGGGCCAGCGCGGGCGCGTCATTGGTGCCGTCGCCGGTCATCGCGACCAGCTTGCCGCCCTCCTGCTCCTTGCGGATCAGGGCCATCTTGTCCTCGGGCTTGGCCTCGGCCAGGAAGTCGTCCACGCCGGCCTCGGCGGCGATGGCCCGTGCGGTCAACGGGTTGTCGCCCGTGATCATCACGGTCTTGATGCCCATCGCCCGCAGCTCGTCGAAGCGCTCCTTCATGCCCGGCTTGACCACATCGGACAGTCGGATCACGCCGCGCACCACCGCAACGCCGCCGGACAGCTCGGCGCACACGAGCGGTGTGCCGCCCTCGCCGCTGATCCGGTCCACGACCTCGTGCACCTCGTCGGGGACAACGCCGTTGTGCTCGGTGACCCAGGCCCGCACCGAGCTGGCCGCGCCCTTGCGCACCTGCCGGCCGTCGATGTCGATGCCGGACATCCGGGTCTGCGCGGTGAACGGGACGAATTCGGCCGACTTCTCGGCATTGTTGGGCTCGGCCGCGAGGCCGAAGTCCTTGACGCACAGCTCGACGATGCTGCGGCCCTCGGGCGTGCCGTCGGCCAGGCTGGACAGCCGGGCCGCGGCGGCCAGATCGTCCTTTGTGGACGATCCGACCGGGATGAGCTCGGTGGCCCGCCGGTTGCCGAAGGTGATGGTGCCGGTCTTGTCCAGCAGCAGCGTGTCCACGTCGCCGGCGGCCTCGACCGCGCGGCCGGACATGGCCAGCACGTTGCGCTGCACCAGCCGGTCCATGCCGGCGATGCCGATCGCCGACAGCAGCGCGCCGATGGTCGTGGGGATCAGGCAGACCAGCAGCGCGGTCAGCACGATCACCGACTGCGGGCTGCCGGAGTAGATGGCCATCGGCTGCAACGCGACGACCGCGAGCATGAAGATGATGGTCAGCACCGCGAGCAGGATGGTCAGCGCGATCTCGTTCGGCGTCTTCTGCCGGGAAGCGCCTTCCACCAACGCGATCATCCGGTCCACGAAGGACTCGCCGGGCCGCGTCGTGATCTTGACGACGATCCGGTCGGACAGCACGGTGGTGCCGCCGGTGACCGCGCTGCGGTCGCCGCCGGACTCCCGGATGACCGGGGCCGACTCGCCGGTGATGGCCGACTCGTCCACGGTCGCGATGCCCTCGACCACGTCGCCGTCGCCGGGGATCACCTCGCCCGCCTCCACGACGACCAGGTCGCCGATGGTCAGCTCGGTGCCGGCCACCCGCTCCTCGGAACCGTCCTCACGCAGACGACGTGCGACGGACTCCTTCTTGCTGCGGCGCAACGACTCCGCCTGCGCCTTGCCCCGGCCCTCGGCGACCGCCTCGGCCAGGTTGGCGAACAACACGGTGAACCACAGCCACAACGTGGCCACGACGGAGAACACCGTCGGGTTGGTGACGGCGAACACTGTGGACAGTGCCGAACCGACCCAGACCACGAACATGACCGGGTTCTTCATCTGGTGGCGCGGATTGAGCTTGCGCAGTGCGTCCGGCAGCGAGCTCAGCAGCTGCTGCGGGTTGAAGGCGCCGGCCTGGAGCTTGCGCCCCGCGTTCTCCGCGTGGTGGCGGTCCACCTCCGCCACGGAGCGCGGCGACTGGTCGGTAGTGGTGGTCATGACAAAGCCTCCGCGATGGGAGCGAGCGCCAGCGCCGGCACGAAGGTCAGCGCCGCGACGAGGAGTACGGTGCCGCCGACCATGGACGCGAACAGCGGTCCGCTGGTGGGCAGGGTGCCGGCCGACGGCGGCACCTTCTTCTGGGCGGCGAGGCCGCCGGCCAGGCAGAGCACGGCGAGGATGGGGATGAAGCGGCCGAACGCCATGGCCACGCCCAGGGTGGACTCGAACCAGTCGTTGGTCACCGTCAGGCCGCCGAAGGCGCTGCCGTTGTTGTTGGACGCCGAGGCGTAGGCGTAGAGCACCTCGGACAGGCCGTGCGCGCCGCCGTTGGTCAGCGCCGCGCCGGTCGAGGGCAGCACCACCGCGATGCCGGCGAGCACCAGCACCAGGGTCGGCATGGCCAGCATGGCGATGGAGGCCATGGTGATCTCGTTGCGGCCCAGCTTCTTGCCCAGGTACTCGGGCGTGCGGCCGACCATCAGGCCGGCGAGGAACACCGCGACGATGGCGAACACCAGGATGCTGTAGATGCCGGTGCCGGTGCCGCCCGGCGAGATCTCGCTGAGCAGCATGTTCAGCATCGCGCCGCCGCCGCCGAGGCCGGACAGGCTGTCGTGCGCGGCGTTGACCGCGCCGGTGGACGTGCCGGTGGTCGAGTCGGCGAACAGCGAGGAGCCGGGAATGCCGAACCGGGTCTCCTTGCCCTCCATGCCGGCGCCGGCCAGCAGCGCCGCCGGGCCGTTCGGGTGCGCCTCGGCCCACCAGATCACGGCCAGCATGCCGCCCCACAGGAACGCCATCACCGACAGGATGGTGTAGCCCTGCTTCTTGTCGGCCACCATCACGCCGAAGGTGCGGGTCAGGCTGACCGGGATCACCAGCAGCAGGAAGATCTCGACGATGTTGGTCCAGGAGTTGGGGTTCTCGAACGGGTGCGCGGAGTTGGCGTTGAAGATGCCGCCGCCGTTGGTGCCCAGCTCCTTGATGGCCTCCTGGGAAGCCGTGGGGGCCAGCGCGATGGTGTGCTGACTGCCGTCCAGCGCCGTCACGGCGATGCCACCGGACAGGCTGTCCACCACGCCGAGCGCGATCAGCACGATGGCGAACACGAACGAGATCGGCAGCAGGATGCGGATCACCGTGCGGGTCAGGTCGACCCACAGGTTGCCGATCCGGTCCGTGCCGGCCCGCATGAAGCCGCGGATCAGCGCGACCGCGACGCAGATGCCGATCGCCGCCGACACGAAGTTCTGCACGGTCAGGCCGGCCATCTGCACCAGGTGGCCGTAGGCCTGCTCCGGCACGTAGGACTGCCAGTTGGTGTTGGTGACGAAGCTGATCGCGGTGTTGAAGGCGGTCGCGGGGTTGATCTCCGGCCGGCCCAGCCCCAGCGGCAGCACGGTTTGCAGGCGCTGCAACAGGTACAGCAGCACAACGGAGACGAAGGAGAACCCGATCACGCCGTAGGCGTAGGTGGACCAGCGCTGGTCGGACTCCGCGTCGACGCGGACCACCTTGTACAGCGCGCGTTCCACCCGCCAGTGCTTCGCGCTCAGGTAGGCACGGGCCATGTAGTCGCCGAGCGGCTTGTAGACGGCCGCGAGCGCGGCCAGCAGCAGCGCGACCTGCAACAGGCCGGCGAGAGTATCGCTCATCAGAACTTCTCCGGCTTGATCAGGGCGACGAACAGGTAGACAAGCAACAGCAGGGCGAGCACGCCACCGAGGACGTTCGCCACCAGACCGGCCCCGTCCATCACAGCCGCTCCATTCCACGCAACATGAGCGCGAGCACTCCGAAGACGCCGATCACCAGCACGGCGTAGGCCAGGTCGGCCATGACGCGCTGCTCCCCTCACCTGAAGCGGTCACCCCGTCGGCAACCGCGATCGCGCAAAGCGTGCATCCGCGGCCAGCGCCCGCGATGTCGCCTGATGGTGTCTTGACGGCCCCATACGCGGCATTGACGCGAAATTGACGCGACCGGTGAGCCGGGTCTCCACCCGAAAGGGGGGCGGATGCGCGGAGCGTGACTGATTTACCCGGCGTTCACCGACGCAGCCGCAAGTCAGCGCCGTGACCGGGCCGTGATGTGCGTCAAGATGGTTACGTACAGTGCCGACAACACAACGCTCAGCGGCCCTGCCGGGTGATGTGCGCGGCGACCTGGGTCCGGTTGTTGACGCCCAGCTTGTTCATGATGCTGCGCAGGTGGGTCTGCACGGTTCGAGCGCCCAGGAACAACTTCGCCGCGATCTGAGGATTGGTCAGTCCGGCCGCGACCAACTCGGCGACCTCGCGCTCGCGCGGCGTCAGGTCGGACGAGGCCGGCGCCACCGAGTGCATCGACCGCCCGACCCGGGCCCCGATCGCCACCGCGCGGGCGAAGCCGATCTCCGCGCCCTCGGCGATCGCCGCCTCGAAGGCCCGCTCGCCCAGCGCCGCCCTGAGCAGGCCGGCCGCCGCCTCGTGCCCCATGGCGAACGGCCCCGGCTCGTACAGGCGCAGGCCGATGTCCGACCACAGCTTGGCCGAGGCGCCCATGAGCAGGGCGGCTCGGTCGTGGTGGCCGGCGGCGGCGCAGGCCCACGACAGCGTCTCCATCGTCCAGCCGCAGCCCCACATGTCGTCGATCGCCTGGAACCGCCGCAGCGCCTCCTCGATCAACGTGATCGCCCGCTCCGGATCCCGGCGGACGAAGTGCGCGCCGAACGCCCAGGTGGCGTTGGCCAGCGAGTAGCCGGCCTGGAGGCGCTCGGCCCTGGCCACCAGCTCACGACAGTTGGCCTCGGCGTTGCCGTCACCGCTGTTGTAGGCCAGCCACATGTCCGCCGCGAAGACGTCACCGTGCGCGCCGGCCCGCTCGAACAGGTCGCGAGCCCGCGTCAGGTTCCGCACCACCGCGGCATTGTCGGCCTCCACGATCCAGGCCCGGATTCCCTTGGCCTGCAACGTGGTCGCGTCGGCGATGTCGTCACCGGTGTCGGCGATCAGCTCGGTCGACAGCGTCGGGTCGCCCAGGAACACCGCGGTCATCGACGCCCACGCCAGCCCGATGGCCCGCAGCGGCGTCGGCTGCGGCTCGCCGCTGGCCAGCGAGATCCGCAGCCAGCGCAGGCCTTCGGCCAGGCCGCCGACCACGTACCAGCAGTGCGACCGCAGCAGGGAGACGGCCATGTCCAGCGCGGCCGACGATTCGCCGGGCGTGCGCAGGCTCCAGTCCATCGACGCCAGCACGTTGGGCAGCTCGGCGCGGATGCGTTCCAGCCAGCGCAGCTCGTCCGGGCCGAACCAACTGGTGGCGGCGTCGTGGGCGAGCCGCTGGAAGTAGTCACGGTGGCGTTGGCGCACCGACTCAGGGTCGTCCAGGCGCTGCGTTCCGTACTCGCGAATGGTCTCCAGCATCCGGTACCGGACCCGGCCGGCGCGATGCTCGCTCGTCAGCAGTGATTGCTCGGCCAGGCCGGCCAGCGCGGCGAGGACGTCCTCACGGGGCAGGCGATCGTCGGCGCACACCTGCTCGGCGGCGGCCAGGTCGAGGTCACCGGCGAACACCGACAGCCGGGCCCACAGCAGCCGCTGGTGTTCCGTGCAGAGCTGATAACTCCAGTCCAGGGCGGCCGCCAGGCCGTTGAGCAGCTTGAACCGGTCGTCCAGGCGTTCCAGCAGGGTGGCCATGCCGATCGACCGCAGCTGAGCCGCCGCGAGCTCGATCGCCAACGGCAGGCCCTCCAGCCGCTGGCACAGCCGCAGCGCCGTGTCCCGGTCGCCGGTCGACGGCGTGAAGTCGGGCATCGCCGCCTGCACGCGGTCCATCAGCAGGTTGACCGCCTCGGCCGCGAGCGGGCGCAGCTCGACGACGTGCTCGCCGGCGATGCCCAGTGGCTGCCGGCTGGTGGCGATCACCCGCAGCTCCGGCGCCACCGACAGCATCGCCCGCACGACGTCACCGACCGTGTCGACGAGGTGCTCGCAGTTGTCCAGCACCAGCAGCAGCCGCCGGTCCCGGACGTGATCGATCAGCACTTCCAGCGTGGTGCGGGTGGAGTGGTCGTGGACGCCGAGGCCCTTGGCGATCGTCTCGCACACCTGCTGCGCGTCGGCGTTGCGGTTGAGCGTGGACAGATCGGCCCACCAGGCGCCGTCCGCGAAAGACCGCCGCAACTCGTGCGCGAGCCGTAGGCTGACGCGGGTCTTGCCGACGCCGCCGACACCGGTGACCGTCAGCAGGTGGGCCGAGGTCAGCAGCCGGCGCATCGCCGCGAGATCGTCACGCCGCCCGACGAACGAGCTGATCTCGGTTGGTAGCGATCCTCCCGCCATGGACCAACCCTAGAACGACCCCGGCTACGCCACCGCCTACGCCATCGCGCGGATGCCGTGACAATGGCCGAAAAGGCACGCTGGGTGATGGGGTGGAGGGGAAGACGGATGGTCCACCCGCCGTGGGGTTGGGTGGGCCATCGTCCCCTCATTCGCGCACTTCCGGACCGGGTCCATGGCCGCGGGGATATCCTGGCCATCCGTTGTGACCGGTTCGTGGAGGCTGCCTTGACCACCGATTACCAGGTCGGCCAGCAGCAGTCGCTCCACCTGCTGATCTCGCTGCACCGGCTGCTGCGCACCATTCGCCAGGCCGCGCCGGCCGGCCTCTACCCGACGCAGCTGATCGTGCTGAACCAGCTGTTGCAGGGCGGGCCGATGCGGGTCGGCGAGCTGGCCGCGCAGGTGCCGTGCTCGCACCCACCGCGACCACCATGGTCAGCCACCTGGAGGCGATGGGCCTGGTGGCCCGCGAGCCCGACCCGTCCGACGGCCGGGCCATCTAGGTCATGCTGACCGAGACCGGCCGAGAGACAATCATCTCCGTGACCCACGGCGACGCCGAGTTCATCGACGCCCGGCTGGCCGAGCTCATCCCCGAGGAGGCCGCCCAGGTGCTGGCCGTCGTGCCGCTGCTGGACCGGCTGTCCGGCCAGCGCGGCGATCAGAGGTAGACGGTGAAGTAGGTCAGCAGGATCGCGGCGACCAGGGCGTTGGCCGGCACCACCAGCCACAGCAGGCGGCGGTCGACCCGGCTGTAGTGACCGACCAGGATCGAGATCACCGCCGCCGGCACGCCCAGGATGACCAGGCCCACGAGGCCGGCGCGGGTCAGCATGACCACCGGCAGCACCCGCACCAGCCACCAGGCCGGCTGCAGGCTGTAGACGTAGGCCAGCACCTTGCCCGAGACCGTGGACTCGTCCGGCTCGCGGAACTCCAGCAGCGCCCGGACGGCCGGCAGCTCGGCGACCGCACGCATGCCGCCCGAGCCGCGGATCAGCAGCGGCAGCGAGATGGCCAGGCCGATCAGCCCAGACAGCGCGAACAGCGGCACCAGCACCTGGGCGCGGTAGGCACCGACGATCACCGCGCCGGCCAGCAGCATCGCGCTGGCCGTCATGACCGTCAGGCCGGCCAGCCCCAGCACCTCGACACCGTCGCCGCGCTCGGCCTTCAGCTGCTGCGTCGGCTGCTCCGGCTCGGGCGGCGGCGGGTAGCCGGCCGCCGAGCGCAGCTCCGCCGCGTACGCCTCCGGGTTGCCCAGCCGCAGCTCCAGCTGGTCCTCCCCGTGTTCGCGGGCCAGCTCGCGGACGTGCTCCTCGGTGTCCTCCAGCAGCTCGTCCACCTCGGCCGCCGGCAGGTCGGACAGGGCAGCCCGCATCCGCGTCAGGAAGCGCTCAGTAGTTGATCCATCGTCTTCGCGAACGTCCGCCACGTCCTGCACGACTCCTCCAGTCGAACGCGTCCCGACTCGCTGACGCGGTAGTACTTGCGGTGCGGTCCCTCCTCGCTGGGCACGACGTAGGAGGTGAGCAGGTCGGCCTTGTACAGCCGGCGCAGCGTGCCGTACACGGACGCGTCGGCCACCTCGTCCAGGCCGGCATGCCGCAGCCTGCGCAGCACGTCGTAACCGTAGCCGTCCTCCTCCCGGAGCACGGCCAGGACCGCGAGGTCAAGGACGCCCTTGAGCAGCTGGCTGGTGTCCAACCGATCCTCCCGGTGATGCGCTGTGCCCACTATTACGCAATGCGCACTACTCCGCAAGTCGGAGATGCCGGCACGGGAGGACTCCTCACATCCGGCGTTGTCCGGACGTTGATGTCCGG
>NZ_KK037166.1:7424082-7428054 GCF_000568255.1 Kutzneria sp. 744 | reverse complement strand
CCGGACGCCCGCTCGACCACGGCCTCGGCCGCACGGGTCAGGAGTTGGGTGCCGAGGCCGGTGCGGCGCTGGTCGTGGCGGACGTGGAGGTTGTCGACGAGGCTGCCCCACTGGGGATCGGCGTCGAAGACGACGTGGATGAAGCCCACCAAGCGGTGGTCGTGCTCGGCGAGCACGGTCTCGCTGTTGGTGGGCGAGGCCAGTCGGGTCGTCCACACGGCGCGGCGATCAGCCACGACGTCGCCGTCGAGGTACGCGTCGGCGTAGGCGCCACGGTAGAACCGGCGCCAGCTGTCGGCGTGGAGCTGCGCGACCTGGCCGGCATCGGTGGCCCCAGCGTGGCGGAACAGCGAAGTTTCCCCTTGCAGGGCAGGGTTTTGGTCAGCGGGCATGAGCAGCTCCGTCGCTTCGCGGCTTGCCCGACGCCGGTGCGCCGAGCCCGGTCCTCACCCGGAGCACCCCGCCCGCGAACGCCGGGGTTGCCGGCCAGCAAGCCGGGGCTGAACGCTGGCACTCATGACCTGGCGCCGAAATTAGCACCGGTGATCCACCGACGCCACAGCCTTTTCGGCCACGGGCGGCGCGGTGTGCTGCAAGACTGCAGGCATGACCGAGGACTTGTTCGTACAGCAGGAAAAGCTCCAGCTCGAGGCGCACGCCGTGTGCACCGACCTGAACATCGACGCCCTGCTGGCCGAGTTCGGCGACCCGGTGCACACCGGCAGCTCGGTGCTGGGCCTCATGGTCAAGCGGGACGTGGACATCACCGTGGCCTGCCCCAAGCTGGACACCGGGGCCGTCGCCCGGCTCGGCGCCGAGATCGCCCGGCACGAGCGGATCTGGAAGGTCCAGTTCCGCAACGACACCGGCCACTGGAACGTCGAGCCCGAGCAGTACCCCGACGGCCTCTACCTCGGCCTCGGCTACGGCTCCGCCGAGGGACAGCGCTGGAACTTCGACATCTGGTTCGTCGACGCGCCCGCGCGCACGCCCGACCTCGACCACATCAAGACGCTGCCGCCCCGTCTGACCCCCGAGACCCGGCGCGCCATCCTGGCCGTCAAGCACGCGTGGGCCGACAACCCCGCCTACGGCAAGACCGTCCGCAGCTACACCATCTACTCCGCCGTCCTCGACGACGGCGTCCGCACCCCCGCGGACTTCGACCGCTGGCTGGCCGATCGCGGGTAGCTCATGGTGCGACCACCGGCGGCGGAGTCGCGACGCCGGAGGCGGCGCCATTTAGATGTGGGGATTCTTGGGCATTGGCTGGCACTTCGGGCAGGAGTAGGAGGAGCGGTTCATGAAGGGGTCACGGCGGATGACGCTGCCGCAGCGGCGGCAGGCGCGGCCCTCCTGGCCGTAGACGGCGAGGGCGCGGTCGAAGTAGCCGGACTGGCCGTTGACGTTGACGTACAAGGCGTCGAAGGAGGTGCCGCCGGCGGCGAGGGCCTCGGTCATGACGTCGGGGCGGCCGACAGCAGGGCGGCGGCCTGGGGGCGGGTGAGCTTGTCGGTGGGGCGGGCCCAGTGCAGCTTGGTGCGCCACAGGGACTCGTCCGCGTAGATGTTGCCGACACCGGACACCAGGGTCTGGTCGAGCAGGGCGCGCTTGACGCCGGTGCGCTTGCGCCGCAGGGCGGCGACGGCGGCGTCGGGGTCGAAAGCGGGATCCATGGGGTCGCGGGCGATGTGCGCGACGGGGGCGGGCAGGGAGGCGCCGTCGACCTCGACGAGGTCGGCCAGGGCCAGGCCGCCGAAGGTGCGCTGGTCGACGAAGCGGAGCTCGGGGCCGCCGTCGTCGAAGCGGAGCCGGACCCGGAGGTGCTTCTCGTCGACGGCGTCCTCGGGCTGGACGAGCATCTGACCGCTCATGCCGAGGTGGGCGATGATCGCCTCGGAGTCGTCGAGCTCCAGCCACAGGTACTTGCCCCGGCGGCCGGCGGCGACGATCGAGCGGCCGGCGAGGCGGTCGGCGAAGTCGACGGGCCCGGGCTCGTGCCGGCGGACGGCCCGCAGGTTGAGCACCTCGACGGCGGTGACGCGCCGGCCGGTGACATGGGCGTCCAGGCCTCGGCGCACGACCTCGACCTCGGGCAACTCCGGCATATCCATCCTTCCCAGGAGAACCCAGAAGGGGGCATTCCTGGCGTGAGACGCCTGGAATGCCCCCTTCCGGGCACCACTTCGACAGATCAGCCGGTCGCGTCCTGCGCGCGCGGCCCTTCCGCCTTGAGCGTGGTGTAAGCGGCCTCGGCCGCCTTCTGCTCGGCTTCCTTCTTCGTTCGGCCGCCGCCGGAACCCAGTCCCCGCCCGCCGACATAGACGGTGGCGGTGAACTCCTTGCGGTGATCGGGTCCCTCGTCGTCCACCCGGTACTCGGGCACGCCGAGTCCGTGGGCGGCGGTCAGCTCCTGGAGGCTGGTCTTCCAGTCCAGTCCCGCGCCCTTGAGCGGCGCGGCCTCCAGCAGCGGGTCGAACAACCGGTGCACTAGGCCCCGGGCAACGTCGATGCCATGGGCAAGGTAGACGGCGCCGATCATGGCTTCGAGACCGTCGGCGAGGATGCTCGCCTTGTCCCGGCCACCGGTCAGCTCCTCGCCGCGCCCCAACAGCAGGTGCGCGCCGAGGCCACCGTCGCTGAGGTCACGAGCGACGCCGGCCAGCGCCATCATGTTCACCACGCTCGCTCGCAGCTTCGCCAACTGCCCTTCGGGCAGGTCGGGGTGTCTGCGATAGAGGTGGTCCGTCACCACGAGTCCGAGGACGGCGTCTCCGAGGAACTCGAGACGCTCGTTCGGCGGCAGGCCGCCGTTCTCGTACGCGTAGGACCTGTGAGTGAGGGCCAACACAAGAAGCTCGGGGTCCAACTCGACACCGAGTGCCTCAAGTAGCAGGGCCCGATCTGGCGCCGGGCCCCGTGATCCCTTACCTCCCACCGCGCTCAGCCTTCTCGCCGGGAGGTGGCGGTCAGGCCGGCTGGACGACCTGGCGGCCGTCGTACTGGCCGCAGGCCGGGCACGCGATGTGCGACAGCTTGGGCTGGCGGCAGGCGCGGTTGGAGCAGGCCACCAGGTTCGGGGCGACGGCCTTCCACTGGGCACGGCGCGTACGGGTGTTGGAGCGGGACATCTTCCGCTTCGGGACGGCCACGACTAGCTCTCCTCCTCGGTCCCGCCGAACTTCTCCTGCAGAGCAGCCCAGCGAGGATCAATCGTCTCATGCGCGTGGTCGGGGCCCAGGTCGGCCCACTTGACGCCGCACTCGGCGCACAGTCCACGACAGTCCGGCGAGCACAGCGGAACCTGCGGCAGCGCGAGCACGACCGCGTCGCGCACCACCGGCTCCAGGTCGAACAGATCGTCGACGAGCCGTGAGATCTCGTCTTCGTCCGTGGTCGCCTCGGTCGCGCTGTCCGGATAGGCGAACAGCTCGGTGAAGCGGACCTCGACCGTGCCGGACAACGGATCAAGACACCGCGAGCACTCCCCGACCGTCTCCGCCGTGGCGGTCCCGGTGGCGAGCACACCCTCCACTACCGACTCGACCAGCAGATCCAGCACGACCTCACTGCCCACCTCGACCCCGATGACGTCCGGGTAGCCGAAACCACCCGGTGCCGGAGCCACTCGGTGGTAGCTACGGCTGGAGCCGGGTCGGCGGCCGATGTCCCTGGTGTCGATAACCCATGGGCCGGCCATCTGCTGGGTGCGCGCGTGTGATCGTTGCTTAGGCATGGTGGTTGTGTCGCTGGTGGGGTGACTTACCGTGGCCAGCTGGTCAAGAGTACTCAAGAAGATGGCCAGAAGGAAAATCGCCTGGTCAGTGCCTATACCACGCGTTCAGCGCGGGCGAGGCCGCTCGAACCCGGCGCCTTCGCTTGCCAGATTTAGCCCGCCGCGTCGGCTCGGGTGGCGGGGCACGTCCGGTGGCGGGGGGGCGAAATCCGCCAACCGCTCCAGGCGCCGGCGCG
>NZ_KK037166.1:7391014-7423982 GCF_000568255.1 Kutzneria sp. 744 | reverse complement strand
TCCAGGACGCGCGCGGACTCGGCGTGGGCGGCCTGCACGACCTCGGTCTGCTGGACCAGCCGGTGCTGCTCGTTGCGGCCGTCCTCGACGGCGCGCTCGTAGGAGGCGCGGCCGGCCTGGACCATGCGGTCGGCCTCGGCGCGGGCCCGGCCGGTGAGGTCCTCGTACTCGTGCCGGCCGGCGGCGGCGACCCGCTCGGCCTCGTTCTCGGCCTCGGCGACCATGCGCTCGGCGTGCGCGCGGGCGTCGGCCACCATGCGCTCGGCCTCGGCGCGGGCCTCGGCCAGCATCCGCTCGGACTCCTCGCGGGCCTTGCCGACGCCGCTCTCGCTCTCGTGCTGGGCCTTGGAGATCATGCTGTCGCGGTGGTCGAGCACGTCCTGCGCGTCGTCCAGCTCGCGGGGGATGGCGTCCCGGATGTCGTCGAGCAGCTCGAGCAGATCGCCTCGGGGCACGACACAGCCGGAGGTCATCGGCACGCCGCGCGCTTCCTCGACAATCGTGACGAGTTCGTCGAGGGCCTCGAACACCCGGTACACGTCGCACTCCTCATCGGCTATACGGCTGGCAGTCTCCAGTCTGCCCGCTCCACCGCCGCCGCGCCGGGAGATCGGGGCGTGTCCGGCGCCCGATCTTTTCGACCGGGCGCCGGCGCGGGCTCACTGGTCGACGTTGACCAGGGAGAACGTCGCGTAGTGGTCGCCGGTGCAGAAGTGCTCGCCGGCGGAGCCGGTGATGACGCGACGGGCGCCGTTGACAGTTCTGCGCGTTCAGGCCCGCTCGGCCAGCCGCGCCGTCAGCCGTTCGTGGACGAGTTCGGGCAGCAGGTGGGCGACGTCGCCGTGATACGTGGCGACCTCCTTGACCAGCGAGCTGGACAGGAAGCTGTACTCCGGGTTGGTCGGCATGAACAGCGTCTCCACCCCGGACAGCCGGTGGTTCATCTGGGCCATCTGCAGCTCGTAGTCGAAGTCGCTGATCGCCCGCAGGCCCTTCACGATCGCCTTGACGTCGTTGGCCCGGCAGTAGTCCACCAGCAGCCCGTGCCACGAGTCGACGCGCACGTTGGGCAGGTGCGCGGTGACGTCGCGGATCATCTCCATGCGCTCGTCGACGGTGAACATCGTCTTCTTGCTCTTGTTGATCATCACCGTGACGATGACCTCATCGAAGACGTCGGCGGCCCGGGTGACGATGTCCAGGTGGCCGTTGGTCACCGGGTCGTAGGAGCCGGGGGAAACCGCACGCCTCATACGGCGGACCGTAACAGGGATGCCGGCCGATCACCGCGTGGCGGCGATCACGGCCCAGTGCAGGGTGGTCTCCCCGTATTTACGGCTGCGCGTCGGCTCGATGCCCTCGGGCCAGCGGGGATCCTCGCCACGGGTGGACCGCTCCACCACGAGGGTCGCGTCCTCGGCGGCCCACGACCGCAGGGCCTCCAGCACCTCGGCCAACTCCTGGTCCCCCAGGGCGTAGGGCGGGTCGACGAAGATCACGTCGTACCGGTCGCCCGGCGTGGTGGCCAGCACCGACTGCACGGTGCCGTGCCGCACGTCCGAGCCGGGCAGCCCCAGGGCCTTGGTGTTGCGGCGCAGGATGTCGGCGGCGCGGCGGTCGGACTCCACGAAGGTCGCCTTCACCGCGCCCCGCGACAGCGCCTCCAGCCCCAGCGCGCCGGATCCGGCGTACAGGTCGAGGACCTTGGCCCCGTTCAGGCCGACGGCCGCCTCCAGGGCGCTGAACAGTGCCTCCCGCACGCGGTCCGAGGTGGGGCGGGTGCCGCTGGGCGGCACCTCCAGCCGACGTCCCCCGGCCGCGCCGGCCACGATCCTGGTCACGCGTCCATGGTTACGTATCGGACTTCGTGCCGCCGAGGTAGCCCAGGCCTTTGGCCAGCCGGATGGCGGCGGCGCCCGCGGCGAACGCGCCCCAGGCCGGGAGGGCGAAGTGCAGCAGGGCGTGTCCCACGTTGTCGCTGGTGACCAGGGCCGCGGTCGCCACCAGGGCCAGCACCGGGCAGAACAGCGCGACGAGGGCGAGCACGAGCTTGGCCTTGAGCGGGGTCTTGACCTTCATCACCGGCGGCGGTGCGGCCGGGGCCGGCCGCTGCGGGATCCGGTCGGCCGCGCGCGCCGGCTGCCGGACCATCAGCTCGTCGGCGATCTTGCCGTCGAGACGGGTGATCGCCTGCTCCGGGATGTCGTACAGGGTGGGCTCGATGCTGATGCTGATCCCGTCCGGGCCGACCAGCCGCCGGGCGCCGTCGGGCCAGCACTGCATCAGCACGCACTCGCGGTACTTCACGGTCAGCACGCCGTGCGGGGAGGTCACACTCACGCCGTCGTGGCCGAGGACGAGCACGAAATCGCCGTTCTGCAGCGACGGGTACTGCTCGCCGACGACGGCCTTGTCCGAGAACATCGGGGCCTCGGCGAAGCCGGCCCAGTCGGCCCGGCTGCCCCGGGGGACCTGCAACAACAGGGTGTCCATCAGCTGCCCGGCCACCTCGCCGAGGTCCTCGACGGTGACGGCGGCGAGCTCGGCGCGGAACTCGTCCAGCGTGTAGCGAGTCCGGCCGTAGAGGATGTCGATGGCCTCGGTGAACAGCACCGCCCGCGCCGCCTCCGGCCGATCGAGCGAGGTGGATGCCTTGTCCCGCACCGTTTCCAGCTCGTCGGCGTCGAAACGGCCGGCCTGGAACGCGGCCAGCACGTCGATCAGTCCACCCAGGACGGCGTCCTGCTTCTCCGGCAGCGCGTCGGCCATCGCGGTGATCGTGGCGTGCGAGCCGTCACGCGGCACGTACGCGGCGGCGATGGTGTAGGAGTTGCCGTCCTCGGTGCGCAGCGCCCGGAACAGGGCCCGCTCCAACACCATCGCGAACAGCGACGCCCGGGCCGACCGCTCGGTGACCGCGCTGAAGCTGATCTTGCCGCCGCCCTCGGCGAAGTAGGCCGGTGTGGCCGGCAGGGCGGAGGTGATCTCCGGCAGCGGATGCGGGGATCCGGACGGCAGCGTCAGGTTCAGCCCCTCCGGCACCTCGCCGGAGATCCACAGCACCGCGTTCTCCCGCGTGAACCGGGTCGCCGCCCAGTCCCGCACGTCCTCGTCGGTGATGGCCTCCAGGCCCCACTCCGGATAGCCCGCCGCGCCGAAGCCGACCGCGCCGTAGCGCCAGACCAGCAGGTTGTCGTGCGGGCGGCCGGCCTGCTCGGTGCGCAGGATCGTCTTCTCGGTGGCGATCCGCTCCAGCGGCAGGTCACGCAGCGAGTCGCAGACGCTGGTCAGGTACGTGACCACGGCCTGCTCGCTGCCGCTGGTGTAGAAGTGCGTGGTCGTGATGCCGGTGGCCGCGTTGGCGTCGTGCTCGATCAGGCCGTGCCGGTGCAGCGCCAGGTGCTCGATCAGGTGGGTCAGCCCGCGCCGGGACAGCGGCTCGTCCGCGCAGCCGACCCGGAACACCAGCCCCGCGACGAGCGGCCCGTTGCCCGGCGCGACCAGGGTCCTGATGCCGCAGACCTCGGTTTCCTTGATCACTTCGCACCGCCGAGGGCCTTGTCGCGCATCCGCCGGAAGAGGGCCTCGGGTGTGCCGGAAGCGCTCTGCCACGGGTATTCGCTGAGCGCCTCGCCGAGGGCGGTGAAGTGGACCTTGGCCCGCTCCTGGTCGCCCATGCGCCCGAACAGCAGGGCGTAGACGCCGTGCGCGGTGGGCCAGTGGTAGCCGCCGGCGAAGTCCGGGTGCAGCACCGACTTCTCGGCCGACTCGATGATCTCCCGCTGCACGGAGACCTGCCGCAGGTAGCGGCCGGCCTCCGGGCCTTCGAGCTCGAAGTAGTGCTCCAGGTGCGCCTCGGCCAGCACGATCGGGCTCAGCGAGCCCGGCGGCGCCGCGTCCATGCACTCCCGGCCGAACGCGTGCAGGACTTCCCAGTTGCCGCCCCATTTCGGGCACAGCTGCTGGAGCAGCCGGCCCTGCGCGGTGAAGCAGTGCGGCGCGGACCGGGCCAGCCGGTCGTAGCGGCGGCGGGACTCGCTCTGTCCCATTTGCAGGCCCAGCGCCGTGTTCAGGCGCAGGCACCAGGCCACCGCGTCGGACGGGTCCTCCGCGGTGAGCTTGATCAGGATCGGTTCGGCGACGCGCAACTGCTCGTGCATGCCCGCGAACTGGTCCCGGCTGACATGGGCGGCCCGGTAGCCGGACCGGATCTCCCACGCCTTGGCGATGCGCCGGGACGCGTGCAGGCGGCGGGCCAGCGGCGTCGGCGGCAGGGCGGCCAGGAAGTCCTCGGCCCCCTCGACTCCCCCGACCACGTTCACGGCGAAGGCCGTCATGTCGACGTCGGACAGGCCGGCGAAGAACAGCTCGATGGCCGTCCAGTCGGCGGCGCGCACCGCTTCGCGCAGCCCGAGAAGCTCCGGGAAGGCCGCCGCCTGGTCGAACGGGCGGGCCGAGGGCTTGATCACCAGCGAGACAATAGATGAAAACTCTTCATCTACGGGCGGGTAACGGGGCACGCCGTGGAATCGGTTCCGCGACGTGCCCCCGCGGTCATGCCCGCCGTCCCCGGAAGTACAGCAGCGCGAACGGGCCGGCCGTCGCCGCGACCAGCACCCACAGGATGATCACCCCGTCCGGCTCCATGTCCGACTGGGCGTCGGTGGCCAGCGACGCCGTCCCGAAGACGGCCAGCAGCACGAAATGCCGCCGCGAGACCGAAGAGCACCATCCCGATCCGGTTCATGACGGAACGGGTCCGACGCGGCGCGGCGACCGCGGCCACGGACTGAGCCGTCGGCTGCGAGGTCGGCTGCGGCACGGAGGCCCTGGCCGGCATCGGGATCCGCGCCTCGGGACGCACCTGCGCGTCGAGCCAGCCGATCGCGGTCGGCGGCATCTCGTACATCGTCGGCTCGACGCTGATGTTGAAACCGTCCGCGCCGAACAGCTGCCGCGCGCCGTCGGGCCAGCAGCGCATCGCCACGCAGTCCCGGAACAGCACAGTCACCGTGCCGGCGCCGGTCACCAGGCTGACGCCTTCGCCACCGAGCACCAGGCTGCGCCCCTTGTACTGCCGCGAGGCGTGGCCGTTGCCGTGGACCGCCATCGTCGAGAACAGCGGCGCCTGAACGAACCCGGCCCAGTCGGCCGCCAACCCTTCCGGCACCTGCAACAGGCCGGTCGACATCGCCTCCTGCGCCACCGCCTGCATGTCCTGAACGGTGATCGCCGCGAACTCCTCGCGCAGCGCCTCGTGCATGCCGGCGAACTGCTGGCTGGAGACGTGCTGGGACCGCTTGCTGGAGCGGATCTCCCAGGCCTGGGCGATGTGCTGGCAGGCCAGCAGCAGCCGGCTGAGCCGGGACGGCGGCACCCGCCGCAGGAACTCCTCGACCCCGACGATGTCGGCCACGATCCACGTGGCCTCGGCGGCCGCGTTGCCATCGGGCAGGGACGCGAAGAACTGGTCGATGCCCGCCCAGTCGCCGGCGCCGGCCGCCGAGCGCAACCGGAGGAATTCCGGGTGCGCGGCAGTGATGTCGAATCTCGGGGACGTCACGTGCAGGACAATGGATCAACGGGAGTCACAGCCGGAGCGGGTCAACCGCACGCGAGTGGCTCAGGTGCGGCCCAGGGGCACATGAGCCACTCACGTGGCCGGGAAATCACCGCACGGCGTGGGGCAGGGACGGGGTGGGCTGGGCCGGCAGGGCGGTGGAGTGGGCGTGGAGGGCGGCGCCGACGGCCCGCAGGATGGGCACCAGCACCTGTAACCGGTCCGGATTGTCGGTGGCGCACTCGGTGATGCCGGCCCCGATGATCGGGCGGATCGCGGCGACGGCGCGGATGGCGTCCACCAGTTCGCTGATCAACAGACCGCCGGGCACGGGGCAGGTGACGTCGGCGAACTCGGTGGGAGTCCAGCACGTCGAGATCGATGTGCAGATAGAACTGAGGGGCGCGGGAGGCGATCACCGCGTCCACCACCCAGGAGGCGTCGTAGTCGCGTTCGATCGGCACGTGGCGGACCAAGCCTCGATCGATCATGGCCTGCTCGCCGGGATCCAGCGCCCGCGCGCCGGCCAGCACGACCCGCCGGGACACGACCGGGGCGTCTAGCACGAAGTCGCGGTCGCCCTCGCCGAAGGCGTGGCGTAAGGCCATGCCGTGGTACGCGCCGGAAGGCGAAGTGGCCGGGGTGTTGAGGTCGCCGTGTGCGTCGAACCACAGCACGCCCAGCGCCGGCCCGAACCGCTTGCGGGCGAAGCCGAGCGGCACGGTCTCGACGCCGCAGTCGCCGCCGATGGTCAGCACCGGACCGGACGCGTGCCGCAGCGCCTGCGCCTGAAACGCCCGGTTGGCCATCAGCACTTCGCGATTGTGGATGCCACCGACGAGTTTCGACGTGCCGGCGCGCACCTGCACCCGGCGCACGTCGAGGCCGAGCACTCGACCGGCCAGGTCGGCCAGCGCCAACGAGGCGGTGGGCAACCACGGGGACTTCGGGACGACCGCGCCCTGCCGCTGGGCCACGGACTGCAACTCCAGCACGAATCACACCTTGCCAGCGAAGGAGATCGCGCCGCCAGACGGCAACACGGGGAACATCTCGTCACTCTACCGGGTGAAGCGTCGCCGTGCCGCCACTGTTGCGTCCATTGTGGACATAACGGTGCCCCCGGCCGGAAGGGCACGGGGGCACCGAAGCGGATCAGGACAGCACGATCAGGAGATCGCCGCCTTCCACCTGCTGCTGACGGGAAATGGCCAGGCGCTGCACGACTCCGGCCTTCGGCGCGGTGATCGCCGCCTCCATCTTCATCGCCTCGATCGTCGCGACGGTCTGGCCCGCCTGGACGCTGTCACCCTCGGCGACGGAGACGGTGACCACACCCGCGAACGGCGCAGCGACGTGGTTGCCGTTGCCGCGGTCGGCCTTCTCGGCCGCCGGCACGTCGGCGGCGACCGAGCGGTCCCGCACCTGAATGGGCCGCAACTGTCCATTGAGGACAGCCATCACGGTGCGCATGCCGCGCTCGTCGGCCTCGCCGATGGCCTCCAGCGTGATCAACAGCCGCACGCCGCGGCCAAGATCCACCGAGTACTCCTCGCCCGGGCGCAGGCCGTACAGCCAGTCCTTGCTGCGCAGCACGCTGGTGTCGCCGTAGGCGTCCCGGTGGGTGAGGAACTCCCTGGTCGGCGCCGGGAACAGCAGGCGGTTCAGCGTGCCCCGCCGGTTGCTGGCCAGCCCCTCGGTGTCCTCCTCGGAGAGGTCCGCGACGGCCCGGGGCGCGGTGCGGCCGCTCAGGGCCTTGGTGCGGAACGGCTCCGGCCAGCCGCCGGGCGGGTCGCCCAGCTCGCCGTGCAGGAAGCCGATCACCGAGTCCGGGATGTCGAAGCGGCCCGGGTCGGCCTCGAACTCGGCCGGGTCCACGCCCGCGCCGACCAGGTGCAGCGCCAGGTCGCCGACCACCTTGGACGACGGCGTGACCTTGACCAGGCGGCCCAGCATGCGGTCGGCAGCCGCGTAGGTGGCCTCGATGTCCTCGAACCGGTCGCCCAGGCCCAGCGCGATGGCCTGCTGTCGCAGGTTGGACAGCTGCCCGCCGGGGATCTCGTGGGTGTAGACGCGACCGGTCGGCGACGGCAGGCCCGCCTCGAACGGCGCGTACACCCGGCGCACGGCCTCCCAGTACGGCTCCAGGTCGCACACGGCCTGAAGATCAAGGCCGGTGGTGCGGGCCGAGTGGTCGGTGGCGGCGACGATGGCCGACAGCGACGGCTGCGAGGTGGTGCCGGCGATCGACGCGGTCGCGCCGTCGATGGCGTCCACCCCGGCCTGGATCGCCGCCAGGTAGGTGGCCAGCTGCCCGCCCGCGGTGTCGTGCGTGTGCAGGTGGACGGGCAGGTCGAACTCCTTGCGCAGCGCCGTGACCAGCCGCGCGGCGGCCGGCGGGCGCAGCAGCCCGGCCATGTCCTTGATCGCCAGCACGTGCGCGCCGGCCCCGACGATCTGCTCGGCCAGCTTCAGGTAGTAGTCCAGGGTGTACAGCTGCTCGCCGGGGTCGGACAGGTCGGCGGTGTAGCACAGCGACACCTCGGCGATGGACTTGCCGGTCTCCCGCACGGCCTCGATCGCCGGCCGCATCTGCTCGATGTCGTTGAGGGCGTCGAAGATGCGGAAGATGTCGATGCCGGTCTCGGTCGCCTCCTCGACGAAGGCCCTGGTCACCGCCTCCGGGTACGGCGTGTAGCCGACGGTGTTGCGGCCGCGCAGCAGCATCTGGAGGCACAGGTTCGGCACCGACTCGCGCAGCGCCGCCAGCCGCTCCCACGGGTCCTCGGCCAGGAAGCGCAGCGCCACGTCGTAGGTCGCGCCGCCCCAGCACTCCAGCGACAGCAGCTCCGGGGTCATCCGCGCCACGTGCGGCGCGACCTGGAGCAGGTCCTTGGTCCGGACCCGGGTCGCCAGCAGCGACTGGTGGGCGTCACGGAAGGTCGTGTCGGTGACCAGCACGCCCGACTCGTTGCGCAGCCAGGCGGCGAAGCCCTCCGGGCCCAGCTCGGTCAGCCGCTGCTTGGAGCCGGCGGGCGGCTCCGCGTTCAGGTCCAGCTTGGGCAGCTTGGCCCACGGGTCGATCACCTGCGGCCGGGGGCCGTTGGGCTTGTTCACCGTGACGTCGGCCAGGTAGGTCAGCAGCTTCGTGCCGCGGTCGGCCGAGTGCCGGGCGGTCAGCAGCTCCGGCCGCTCCTCGATGAACGCCGTGGTCACGCGGCCCTCGCGGAAGTCCGCGTCGTCCAGCACGGCCTGGAGGAACGGGATGTTGGTGGAGACGCCGCGGATACGGAACTCGGCCACGGCGCGCCGGGCCCTGGCCACCGCCGCCTCGAAGGTGCGGCCACGGCAGGTCAGCTTGACCAGCATCGAGTCGAAGTGCGCGCCGACCATGCTGCCGGCGCCGATCGCGCCGCCGTCCAGGCGGATGCCCGAGCCGCCGGGCGAGCGGTAGGCGCTGATCACGCCGGTGTCCGGGCGGAAGCCGTTCACCGGGTCCTCGGTGGTGATCCGGCACTGCAACGCCGCGCCGCGCAGGTAGATCGCGTCCTGGCTCAGGCCCAGGTCGCCCAGCGTCTCGCCGGAGGCGATGCGCAGCTGCGACTGCACCAGGTCGACATCGGTGACCTCCTCGGTCACCGTGTGCTCGACCTGGATGCGCGGGTTCATCTCGATGAAGACGTGGTTGCCGCGCTCGTCGAGCAGGAACTCGACGGTGCCGGCGTTGCGGTAGCCGATCTGCTTGGCGAAGGCCACCGCGTCGGCGCAGATCTTGTCCCGGACCAGCGGGTCCAGGTTCGGCGCCGGGGCCAGCTCGATCACCTTCTGGTGCCGCCGCTGCACCGAGCAGTCGCGCTCGTAGAGGTGGATCACGTTGCCGACGGCGTCGGCCAGGATCTGCACCTCGATGTGGCGGGGCCGCACGACCGCCTGCTCCAGGAACACGGTCGGGTCGCCGAAGGCCGACTCGGCCTCGCGCATCGCGGCCTCGATCGACTCCCGCAGCTGGGCCGGCTCCAGCACGCGCCGCATGCCGCGCCCGCCGCCGCCCGCGACCGCCTTGACGAAGATCGGGAAGCCGATCTCGTCGGCTGCCGCGACCAGCGCGTCCACGTCGCTGGACGGCTCGGAGGACTTCAGCGTGGGCAGGCCGGCGGCCTTGGCCGCGGCGATCGCCCGCGCCTTGTTGCCGGTCAGCTCCAGCACCTCGGTCGGCGGGCCGACGAAGGTGATGCCGGCCGCGGCGCAGGCCGAGGCCAGCTCCGGGTTCTCGGACAGGAAGCCGTAACCGGGGTAGATGGCGTCCGCGCCGGCCTTCCGGGCCGCCTCCACGATCTCGTCGACCGACAGGTAGGCCCGCACCGGATGCCCGGCCTCGCCGATCTCGTAGGCCTCGTCGGCCTTGAGCCGGTGCAGCGAGTTGCGGTCCTCATGGGGGAACACCGCGACCGTGCCGGCGCCCAGCTCGTAGGCGGCGCGAAAGGCTCGGATGGCGATCTCGCCGCGGTTCGCGACGAGCACCTTGCGAAACATCAGGCGTTCCTCCGTGGTTTTCCTGGGGATCCGTCCAGCTGGGAACGCTACCGTGGCCATCCGTTCAGATGGGAGAACCATCCCGCGTGATGGACATAACGGATGGCTCTCAAGGCGGGCCGGGAGTGAGCACGGTCACCCGCGGTCGCCTAGCCTGCGGCCATGTCCCGTGATGACCCCTCGACCGAGCGTGACGTCGACGTTCTGTCGACAGTCGGCAATGCGGAGTTCACCGAAGGTCCCCCGGACGGCCCAGTGACCCTCACAGACTCCGCACCTGTGTCACCCTCAGTCATCAACCGCTGGAACCCGCGGGAAGTGTCGCTCACCGTGCTGTTCCTGGCCCCCGCGGTCGTCGGACTCGGCGCCTTCGTGATCTTCCCGCTGTTCCAGGCGGTGTACCTGGCCACCATGGGCAGCGACATCCTCGGCAACCCCACCCGCTTCGTCGGCCTGCAGCACTTCGAGGAGCTGTTCACGCCCGACTTCGGCGCGGTGCTGGCCCGCACGGCCGGCTTCACCCTGATGGTGGTGGTCGCCGGCGTGGTGCTGCCGATGGCGCTGGCCGTGCCGCTGAGCCAGCGACTGCCGGGCATGCGGGTCTTCCGCACCCTGTTCACGCTGCCGTTCGCCTACTCGGCCTCGGCGGCGTCGGTGGTGTGGCTGCTCATGCTCAACCCGGCCATGTCCCCGGTGAACTGGCTGCTCCAGCTGGTCGGCGTGACCGCGCCGGGCTGGACCACCGACTCGGGCTGGGCGCTGGTCACGGTCGCGGGCGTGACCGTGTGGATGGTGTCCGGCTTCAACCTGCTGGTGCTCGCCGCCGGTCTGGCCGGCCTGGACGAGCAGGTGCTGGAGGCGGCCCGCATCGACGGCGCCTCCGGCGTCCGCCACTTCACCGGCATCGTGCTGCCGATGATCTCGCCGAGCCTGTTCTTCGTGATCGTCACGACCACGCTGACCGCCCTGCAGAGCCTGGGCCAGCCGCAGGTGATGACCGACGGCGGGCCGAACGGGGCGACCAGCACGCTGGTCTACTCGATCTTCAACCAGGCCTTCCACAACAACAACAGCAACTACGGCCTGGCCAGCGCGCAGGGCCTCGTCCTGCTGGTCGTCGGCGTGCTGCTGGCCGCCGTGCAGTTCGGCGTCATCGAGAGGCGGGTGCACTACCGGTGAGCCGGTTGAACAGTCCGGGGCGTGTCACCAGCACGCTGACCTATGTCTGGCTGATCGTGGCGGCGGTCGTGCTGCTGTTCCCGATCCTGCTGACGGTGCTCGGCGGCTTCCTGCCGTCGATCGACCTGCTGCGCCAGCCGCCCAACCTGCTCGGGCACTACACGGTGGACAGCTATCTCGGCGCGCTGCGGCAGACCGTGGTGCCGCTGCTACCGGCGTTCGGCAACTCGCTGTTCGTGGGCCTGGTGATCATGATCGCGCACCTGGCCACCTCGTGCCTGGCCGCCTACGCGCTGGTGTTCCTGCGCACGCCGCTGCGGACCCCGCTGTTCTGGCTGTTCATGGCCACGATCATGGTTCCGTACGAGGCGATCGTGGTGCCCAACGCGCTGTTCGTGCGCAGCCTCGGCATCGGCGACAGCCGCTTCGCGCTGGTGCTGCCGTTCCTGGCCAACGGGTTCGGCGTGTTCCTGCTGCGGCAGGCCTTCCGGCAGTTCCCGGGCGAGCTGCGCGACGCCGCCACCATCGACGGCTGCGGGCACTTCCGCTTCCTGTTCACGATCCTGCTTCCGGGCTGCCGGCCGGCCATCGCCGCGCTGGCCGTCTGGTCGTTCCTGCAGGGCTGGAACATGTACTTCTGGCCCCTGATCATCTCGTCCACCAACAACTCGCTGAACACCCTGCAGACCGCGGTGTTCGCCTTGCGCAGCAACGACAGCGCCGATCCCGGCCTGTTGCTGGCCGGCATCACGATCACGCTGCTGCCGACCCTGCTGCTCGTGCTGTTCGGCCAGCGCTGGCTGGTCCGCGGCTTCACCGCCGGAGCCGTGAAGTGACCTACCTAGGGAGAACTGCTGTGCCCACTCCTCTCGGGCGAACCAAGCTGGGGCTGGTGGCCGTCGCCGTCGCGGCCGCCACCGCCGTCACCGCGTGCAGCTCGGCCGCGAGCTCCGGCGGGTCCGGGGCCGGCGGCGACGCCCTGTCCGCGCCGGCCGCCAACGCGCTGGACGGCAAGGGCGAAACCGACATCACGTTCTGGCACGCGATGACCGGCACCAACGGCGAGACGCTCAAGAAGCTCACCGACCAGTTCAACGCGGCCAACCAGGGCAAGGTCAAGGTGACCCTGGCCTTCAAGAACAACTACGACGACACGCTGTCGGCGTACAAGAACTCGCTCAAGGGCGGCGAGCTGCCCGACCTGCTCCAGGTGTACGACGTCGGCACCCAGTTCATGATCGACTCCAAGGCCACGGTGCCGGCGCAGTCGTTCATCGACGTCGACTCCTACGACGTGTCCGGCATCCAGCCCAACATCGCCGGCTACTACTCGATCGGCGGCAAGCTGTACTCGATGCCGTTCAACACCTCGATGCCGCTGCTGTACATCAACAAGGACGCGTTCACCAAGGCCGGCCTCGACCCCAACAAGCCGCCGACCACGCTGGACGAGATCAAGGCCGACGCCGAGAAGCTCACCGTCAAGGACGGCAGCGGCAACACCACCCAGTACGGCTTCGGCGCCTCGCTCTACGGCTGGTTCCTGGAGCAGTGGACCGCGGTGGCCAACGCCTCGTACTGCAACCCGGACAACGGCCGCAGCGGCCGCGCCACCGCCGCCAACTTCGCGTCGGACAACAACGTGAAGCTGCTGACCTGGTGGAAGTCCATGGTCGACCAGGGCCTGGCCCTGAAGCTGGACAGCGACACCAAGAACGGCGACTCCGCCTTCGTCGCCGGCAAGGACGCCATCACGCTGGAGTCCACCGGCTCGCTGGGCGACTTCACCAAGGCCGGCTTCCAGGTCGGCACCGGCTTCTACCCGAAGATCAACGCCTCCGACTCCGGCGGCCCGATCATCGGCGGCGCCTCGCTGTGGATCGTCGGCAAGGGCAAGGACGACGCCCACAAGCGGGCGTCCTGGGAGTTCGTGAAGTTCCTGGAGAGCAAGGACTCGCAGGCCACCTGGCACACCTCGACCGGCTACTTCCCGGTCAGCAAGGCCGCGCTGGACACCGACGTGGACAAGCAGTGGGTGGCGTCCAAGCCGCAGTTCCAGACGGCCATCACGCAGCTGCAGCACACGAAGCTGACGACCGCGACCCAGGGCTGCCTGTTCGGCGTGATGCCCCAGGTCCGCAAGGCCGCGGAGAACGCCATGCAGGCCGCGGTGCTCCAGGGCAAGGACCCCAAGCAGGCCCTCACCGACGCCGCCGCCTCCCTGACCCAGCCCATCAAGGACTACAACGACTCGGTCAAGTGAAGTAACCCCCATGCAGGGAAGGACGCCTTACCCGCGTTCAACGAGGGTAAGGCGTCCTTCCCTGCACAACGGGGGTCAGCTCGACAGGCGTTCGATCTGGCGGATCTTGTTCATGGCGTCCAGGGCCGCCACCTTGTAGGACTCGGCCAGGGTGGGGTAGTTGAAGACGGCGTCGACCAGGTAGTCGACGGTGCCGCCGCAGCCCATCACCGCCTGTCCGATGTGGATCAGCTCGGTGGCGCCGGTGCCGAACACGTGCACGCCGAGGATGGACCGGTCCTCCGGCGACACCAACAGCTTCAGCACGCCGTAGGAGTCGCCGATGATCTGGCCGCGGGCCAGCTCCCGGTAGCGGGACACGCCGATCTCGAACGGGATGCGGTCGTTGGTCAGCTGGTCCTCGGTCCGTCCGATGAAGCTGATCTCCGGGATGGTGTAGATCCCGATCGGCTGCAGCGTGGACATGGCCTGCACGGTCTCGCCGCACGCGTGGTACGCCGCCAGCCGGCCCTGCTCCATCGAGGTCGCGGCCAGCGCGGGGAAGCCGATCACGTCGCCGACCGCGTAGATGTGCGGCACCGAGGTGCGGAAGTACTCGTCGACCTCGATCCGGCCGCGCTTGTCGGCCTGCAGCCCGGCCTTGTCCAGCTGGAGCGTCTCGGTCATGCCCTGCCGGCCGGCCGAGTACATGACCACCTCGGCCGGGATCTTCTTGCCGCTCTCCAGCACGGCGATGGCGCCGCGCTCGTGCCGCTCGACCGCGGCCACCGTCTCGCGGAACCGGAAGGTGACGGCCAGGTCCCGCAGGTGGTACTTGAGCGCCTCGACGACCTCGCCGTCGCAGAACTCCAGCATCCGCTCGCGCTGCTCGACGACGGTGACCTTGGTGCCCAGGGCCGCGAACATGGACGCGTACTCGATGCCGATCACGCCGGCGCCGACCACGATCATCGACTGCGGCACCCGCTCCAGGGCCAGGATGCCGTCCGAGTCGATGATGGTCTTGCCGTCGAACTCCACTGTGGCCGGTCGGGCCGGCGCGGTGCCGGTGGCGATCACGATCTTGTCGGCGGTCACCGTGAGCTCGCGGCCGCTGCCGTCGACCACCTCTACGGTGTGCTCGTCCACGAAGTGCCCCATGCCCGGCAGCATCGCCACGTGGTTGCGGGTGAGCTGGCTGCGGATCACCTCCACCTCGCGGCCGATCACGTGGTTGGTGCGGGCCAGCAGGTCGGAGACGGTGATGTCCTCCTTGACCTGGTAGCTCGCGCCGTACATCTCGCGCTGGTTGAGTCCGGTCAGGTAGAGGACCGCCTCCCGCAGTGTCTTGGACGGGATCGTGCCGGTCTGGATGCACACCCCGCCCACCATGTCCCGCCGCTCCACGACCGCGGCCCTCTTGCCCAGCTTGGCCGTCGCGATGGCGGCCTTCTGTCCGCCGGGGCCGGACCCCAGCACCAGCACATCGAAGTCGCGCACGCGGCCAGTCTGCCCCTTGACACCGTAAGCTAATGCCATTAGCTTTTTAGCTACACCAGTTAGCCAGGAGGCGACGATGAACACCAGGTACCTCGACGTGAACGGCGGACGGATCGCGTACGACGAGACCGGCCCCGAGGACGGCCAACTCGTGCTCTGCCTGCACGGACTGGGCGAGACGCGCCGGTCCTACCGGCTGCTGACGCCGCTGCTGACGGCGGCCGGATACCGGGTCGTGACCACCGACATACGGGGCTGCGGCGAGTCCTCCGCCGAGTTCACCGACTACTCGCCCGAGGCCGTCGGCGCGGACGCCCTGGCCCTGCTGCGCCACCTCGGCCGGCCCGCCGTCGTGCTCGGCCACTCCTACGCCGGCGCCTCGGCCGTCTGGCTGGCCACCGAGGCCCCGGAGCGCGTCCGCGGCGTGGTGCTGCTCGGCGCGTTCGTGCGGGACGCCAAGATGAACCCAGTCATGGGCCTGCTCGCCAAGATGGTCGCCCGCAGCGCCGTGCTGTGGGGCGCCTACTACAAGACGCTGTACCCGACCCGGAAGCCCGCCGACTTCGACGCCTACGTCGCCTCGTTGAAGGCCTCCCTGCGCCAGCCCGGGCACCTCGCCGCGCTGGCCGCGATGATGGGCGGGTCCCGCGCGGACACTGCCGCGAGGGTGCCTCGGGTGACCTGCCCGGCGTTGGTTGTCATGGGCACCAAGGACTCCGACTTCCCGGATCCGGCCGCCGAGGCGCGCTGGATCGCCGACACCCTTGGCGGCCCGGCCACCGTGGAGATGGTCGACGGCTCCGGGCACTACGCGATGACCGACACTCCCGACACCACCGCCGCCGCGATCACCGCTTTCCTCAAGGAGGTCTGACATGCCCCGGGTCGGCCTGTCCCCCGACGCCGTCGTCGACGCCGCCGTCGCCGTGATCGACGCCGACGGCCCGGACGCGCTGAGCCTGGCCGCCGTGGCCAGCCGGACCGGCGTCGCCACTCCGTCGCTGTACAAGCACGTGTCCAGCTTGGACGCACTGCGGACGCTGGTGCAGCTGCGGGTGATCACCGAGCTGGGGGACGAGCTGGCGCGAGCCGTGCTCGGCCGCAGCGCCGACGACGCGTTGCGGGCCTTGATGAACGCCTACCACGGCTACGCCGTCACCCACCCCAACCGGTACGCCGCGCTGCCGCAGCAGCCCCGGTCGGACCCGGCGCTGGCCAGGGCCGGCGACCGCGCGATCGAGGTGATCCTGGCCGTGCTGCGCGGATACGGGCTGGAGGGCTCGGCGGCGATCCACGCCACCCGGTGCGTGCGGGCCGCCATGCACGGCTTCGCCTCGCTGGAGATCTCCGGCGGTTTTCAACTGGCGGAGGACCTCGGGGAGAGTCATCGTCTACTCGTGGACACCGTGGTGGCCGGCTTCGGCCGCTGAAACCGTTGGCAACAGCGAGAAAAACGACGGGTATACCCGTCAATTCCGTCAAGCAAACCACTCGTTCGGGTCTTTTTTCCACGAACGGTGAGGCGGAGATCACTTTTCAAGGTCATCAGCTCTTAACATCGGCCTGTCGGCCGCTGGAGGGAGCACCACATGGCCACTTCATCGGACCCGTCGGGCATCACCCGGCGCGGCGCGCTGCGCACTGCCGGCGCCCTCGCGGTGACACTGCCGGCGGTCGCCGCCGGAACCGGCGTCGCGTTCGCCAGCCCGCCGCCGCTGCCCAGCGGGCCGCCGCACCCTCCGGGCCGGGTCATCACCCAGACCCCGATCCTGTACGGCGACCAGTTCCCGGCCGGCGCGATCTGGCCGCCGCCGCCGTACCAGATCACGCAGGCCCGGATCCAGGAGATGAAAAACGCCGGCCTCAACTTCTTCATCACCGGCAACTACCTGGACGACGGCTACATCGTCTCCCGCGCCCTCGGGATGGCCGACGCCGTCGGCGGCATGCACATGATCGTGCGCGACGACCACGACATCGCCAACCTCGCGCGCTGGTTCACCATCACCGACGATCGCTCGGTGCCGATGTCGGTCAGCACCGCCGACGCCGCCGCCATGGCCGCCCGCGCCTTCGGCGTCTACGCCTCGCACCCGTCCTTCGCCGGCTTCTCGCTGCTGGAGGACACCGAGCCCTGGACGTACGGCAACCTCAACGCCGTGGTCAACGCCCTGCGCTCGGCCAACCCGTACTACCTGCGCTACAGCAACCTGCCGCCCGGCTCCGGCCCCGGCTACCAGGCCACGCTCGTCGACTACGTGAACCAGACCAACGCGCAGATGCTGTCGTTCGACCGGTATCCCATGATGGCCGACGGCTCCACCGACCCCGGCTTCGTCAGCAACTGGGCCGACGTCCGGGCCGTGGCCAACCAGGTCGGCAAGCCCGCCTGGGGCTACGTGCAGACCTGCGGCTTCGACGGGCACCGCTCCCCCAGCTACGACGACATCGCGTGGCAGGTCAACACCAGCCTGGCCTACGGCGCCAAGGGACTTCAGTACTTCCCGTACTGGACGCCCTCGCCCGAGCGCGGCGGCAACTTCCAGCCCGCCATGATCGACGCCCTCGGCCGGCGCACCCAGCACTACTACGACGTGCAGGACATCAACTCCAGCATCCTCGCCGGCATCGGCAGCCAGCTGCGGGCCATGACCTCGGAGTCGGTCACGCACGCCAACGAGACCGCGACGCCGGCCCGCAGCGCCCGCTTCGGCCCCGACAACTACGTCACCGAGGCCTCCGGCGACGCCGTCGTGCTCAGCCGCTTCGTCGACAAGGCCGGCGACCGCTGGCTGTTCGTGGCCAACCGCTCCAACCGCGCCGCCGCCAAGGCCACCGTCAAGCTCCGGTCATCGGCCGTGGCCCGGGTGTCCCAGTTCGACACCCGCTCCCGCACTGTCACCGCTCAACGCGACCCGGGCGGCATCTCCGTGTCCCTGCGCCCCGGCGCTTCCGCCCTCTACCACCTGGCCGCGCACAGCTAGCTCTTCTCCAGGAACTCCGCGCGGGAGGCATCGACGACCTCCCGCACCATCTGCGCGAGGCCGGGATGCTCGACCAGGTCGGGGTCCTCGCCGACGACCCGCTGGGCCTCGGCGCGGGCCTCCTCGATCACGTCGAGATCGTCCAGCAGGGACAGCATCTTCAGGCCGGACTTCACGCCGGACTGGGCCGCGCCGAGGATGTCGCCCTCGCGGCGCAGCTCCAGGTCCATCTGGGCCAGCTCGAAACCGTCGAGGGTGTCGGCGACGGCCTGCAGCCGCTGCATGGTGGAGCTGCCGGCCGGCACCTCGGAGACCAGCAGGCACAGGCCGGGGGCGCTGCCCCGGCCGACGCGGCCGCGCAGCTGGTGGAGCTGGCTGACGCCGAACCGGTCCGCGTCCATGATCACCATGACGGTCGCGTTCGGCACGTTGACACCGACCTCGATCACCGTGGTGGCCACCAGGACCTTGACGTCGTTGGCGGCAAAGGCCCGCATCACGGCGTCCTTGTCCTCCGGCGGCATCCTGCCGTGCAGCATCTCGACCCGCAGCCCCTTGAGCGGACCGCCGGTGAGCCTGGGCAGCACGTCGGTGACCGCGAGCGGCGGCCGCTGGTCGCTGTTGCCGCCCTTGGGTTCCTTGGGTTCGGCGTCCTCGTCGTCGCCGATGCGCGGGCACACCACGTAGGCCTGGTGCCCGGCCTCGACCTCCTCGCGGATGCGTTCCCACGCCCGCCGCAGCCACTCCGGCCGCTCCGCCACCGGCACCACGGAGCTGGTGATCGGGGACCGGCCCTGCGGCAGTTCACGCAGCGCCGACACCTCAAGGTCGCCGTACACGGTCATGGCCACCGTGCGCGGAATCGGCGTCGCCGTCATGACCAGCACATGCGGGCTGACGCCCTCGCCGGACTTGCCGCGCAGGGCGTCCCGCTGCTCGACGCCGAACCGGTGCTGCTCGTCGACGACGACGAACCCCAGTTCCGCGAACGACACCTTGTCCTGAATCAGCGCGTGCGTGCCGACCACGATGCCGGCCGCGCCGGAGGCGATGTCCAACATCGCCTGCCGCCGCTGAGCGGTGTTCATCGACCCCGTCAGCAGCACGATCCGGGTCGCCTGCTCCGGCGCGCCCAGCTCGCCGGCCGTCGCCAGGTCGCCGAGCATCTCACGCAGCGAGCGGGCATGTTGCGCCGCAAGGACTTCCGTCGGCGCCAGCATCGCCGCCTGCTTGCCCGCGTCCACCACCTGGAGCATGCCGCGCAGCGCCACGAGCGTCTTGCCCGAGCCCACCTCACCCTGCAGCAGCCGGTTCATCGGGTGCGTGCCGCCGAGTTCCTCGGCCAGCACTTCGCCGATCTCGCGCTGGCCGTTGGTCAGCGTGAACGGCAGCCGCTCGTCGAACGCGTCCAGCAGGCCACCCGTGCGCCGCGCGCTGGGCTTCGCCGGCCGGGCCGCCGCCGACTTCCGCCGCTGCGCCAGCGCGAGCTGGATCGACAGCGCCTCGTCCCACCGCAGGCGGCGCTTGGCCTCGTCGATCGCCTCCTGGGTGTCCGGGAGATGGATCAGCTTCAGCGCCGACATCAGGTCGAGCAGGGCGTACCGCTTGATCAGGTCGCCCGGCAGCGGGTCGACCACGCCGTCCCACATGCTCAGGACCTGCTCCACGCAGCGGGCGATGCTCCAGGTCGGCACGCCGTGGACCGCCGGGTAGACCGGGATCAGCTTGCGGGCGAAGGACGCGATCGCCTGCTCGCCGTCCTCGCCTTCGCCGTCGAGCAGCTGGAACTCCGGGTGGGCCAGCTGCATCGTCTTGTTGAACTTGCTGACCTTGCCCGCGAACAGGCCGCGGGCCCCCGGCACCAGCTTGCTCAGGTTGGCGATCTTCTGGCTGAAGAAGACCAGGCTCAGCGGCCGCGTGCCGTCGGTGACGATCACCTCGGTCATCGTGCCCCGCCGGGCCCGCATCGGCTTTTTCGTCATCTTGGCCACGTCGGCCAGCACCGTGACGTGCTCGTTCAGCTCCAGGCTGGCGATGGAGGTCAGCTGGCCGCGCTCGTCGTACCGGCGTGGGTAGTGCCGCAGCAGGTCGCCGACCGTGCGCAGGCCCAGTCCGTCGGCCAGGGCCACTGCGGTCTTCTTGCCCAGCAGCGGTTCGAGGGAGTCGTCGATGGCAGTCATCGGGTGCTATTCAACCCCGTGCCCCTGACACCGCTAATCTGGCCGCCCCTGCGAGCCCTTGCCTAGGAGCTGCCCCATGCCCCGCCCCAGCGTCGAGGCCGAGCGGCGGGCCCAGATCCTGCGCGCCACCTGCCAGGTCATCGCCGAGAGCGGGCTGCGCAACCTGCGCATCTCCGACGTCGCCCGGCTGGCCGGCGTCTCCGGCGGCACCGTGCACTACTACTTCGACACCAAACAGGACCTCGCCCAGGCCGCCTTCGAGGACTGCTACGAGCGGTCCCTGGAGCGCCGCCGCTGGCTGCTCGACTCCCGGGCCGACTCCCTCACCCGCCTGCGCCAGATCGTCGACTCCTACGTGCCCGGCACGCCCGAGACCATCGAGGCCTGGAAGGTCTGGGTCGAGTTGTGGGCCGAGAGCCCCCGCTCCCCCCGCCTGCGTGAGCTCAACGAGCGCCTCTACGGCGACTGGCGCCGCATCGTCGCCGCCGTCGTCCGCGACGGCCAGTCCCGCGGCCAGCTCGCCGACGGCGACCCCTTCGTCCTGGCCAACATGCTCGTCGGCATGATCGACGGCCTCGCCGTCCAGGTCCTCGCCGGCTCCCACTCCCTCACCGCCGGCCGCATGCGCGCCACCTGCCTGGCCTTCGTCGACACCGTCCTGGCCCGCCGGCCGTCCGCTAACGTCGTGGAGTGACACCGGACGTGACCGTATGGCTGAGGGCTCGATTCGGTCCCGAGGTCGATGCCTGGGTCGACGCGATTCCCGCCCTCGCCGAGCAGTTGGCCGCACGGTGGGGAATGCGGCTGGGCGAGACGTTCGCCGGCGGGGCCTCGTCGGTGGTGTTGCGGTGTGAATGGCCGGACGGCACGCCCGCGGTGCTCAAACTCAGCCCGGATCACGCGCTGCTCGGCCGGCAGGTCGAGATGCTGGGTCTGTTCGCCGAATCGGGTCGGGTGCCGGCCGTGCTGGCCGCCGATCCGGCGCTGGGAGCCATGGTCCTGGAGGAGATCGTGCCCGGCACCGAGGCCGAGCAGCTGCCGCTCGACACCCTGCCCGAACGATGGGGCGCACTCGTCACCGCCCTGCACGGCGTGGCGGCGCCGGAAACGTGGCGATGGGACCTTCAGGGCCGGTGCGACGAATCCTTCGTCCGGGTCGGTCGCCGACTTTCCGACCCGCTGATCAGCCCCCATGTCAGCACCGACGTCTGGCAGCGGGCGCAGGGCCGGTGCCAGGCGCTGCTGGACACTCAGGACCGGCGGGTGTTGCTGCACGGCGATCTGCACCTGGGCAATGCCCTCGACGGCGGCCCGCGCGGCTTGGTGGCCATCGATCCCAAGGCGTGCGTGGGCGATCCCTGTTACGACGCCGTCGACTACGTCGTGGCCGGGGCCGGGCACGAAGGCATCGCCGTTCGCTGCGAGCAGATCGCGGCGGCCTGCGGCCTGGACGGCGACCGGCTTTACGCCTGGGGCCGGGTCATCGCGCCCTTCGCCGCCATCGGCCAGCTGTACGACAACGCCCCGCAGGCAGTGGTCGACGAGCTGTTGACCTTCGCCCGAGGTTGGTGAGCGCTCACGCCGCGGAGCCGAACTTGGCGTCTATGTCGCGGACGGCCAGGTCGGCGATGCGGGCGGCGGCGGCGCGGGGGGTGACGGCGGCGTGGTCGGCCTCGTCGAGGACGGCGGTGACCAGGCGGCGCATGGTGGAGCGGATCTTGGTGAAGGCGCTGTCGGAGTTGGGCTGGACGTCGCCGAAGAGGGTCCACCACCACCAGCTGCCGCTGGCCGAGTTGGCGACGACGTCGGGGATGACGAGGGTGCCGCGGTGCACGAGGCGGCGCTCGGCCTCGGGCAGGACGGGCATGTTGGCGGCCTCGACGACGACGCGGGCCCGGACCTGGTCGACGTTGCGCTCGTCGACGGCGTAGGACACGGCGGCCGGCACGAGGACCTCGGCCTCGACGTCGAGCCACTTCTCGCCGGGCAGGAGGTGGTCGCCGGGAGCGAGGTCGTCGCGGTCGACGGTGCCGTGGGCGTCGCGCCCGCGCAGCAGGCGCTCGACGTCGAGACCGTTCTCGTTGGCCACGATGCCCTTCACGTCGGCGATGCCGACGACCTTCACCCCGGCCTCGGACAGGAACCGCGCGGTGGAGCCGCCGATGGCGCCGAAGCCCTGGACGAAGGCGCGCACGTCCTGGACGGGCAGGCCCAGCCGGTCCAGGCCGGTGAGGGCGGCCTCGGCCACGCCGCAGCCGCCGACGAGCTCCTTGAGCCGCAGGCCGCCGACCCGCACCTGGGAAGCCTTGCGCAGCCGGGCCCGCGCGGCCCGCTCGTCGTCGAGCAGGGGGTACACGGCCTGGATCGACGAGGAGAAGCCGAGTTCGGCCAGCGCCTTGTCGATCGTGGACTGTCGCAGGCCGAGATCCTCGCCCATGGTCCAGAACTGCTCGACGTACGGCCGCATCGCGGTCAGGTAACGGCGCAGCACCTCGGTGGCCCGAGGGTCGTACGGATCCCAGTCGATGCCGCCTTTCGCGCCACCCAACGGGATGTAGCGGCCGGCGGGGTCGTAGTTCAGCGCCTCACGCACGGACATGCCGGCGGCCAGGCCGCGAACCTCGTCCAAGGTGCAGCCCGCGCGCATCCGCAGTCCGCCACTGCTCACGCCACGCACCAGCCGGTCGATCACGAGATAGCCGTGGCAGCCGGTCACGGGATCGGTCCAGGTGACCTGAAGGTAGGGTTCACGCACCGGGCCACCTCCTCGCTGGTGACGTGCGGATATGCAGGTACCGCACAGTTGACCCGACACCTGACTGATGTGTCAATCAACGCGCCCCGACCGCAACCGAGGCGTCAGCTGCCGGACACCCAAGGGGTCGAGGCAGCGCCGCAACGGGTCGTGAGGCGGTGGCGACGATGCGTGCGCGGGCGACCGTGACGGTCGCTCACGGTGATCGCGTCGTCACCGGATGAATCCACTGTGGACGATCCGAAGAGAACCGTCCACAAGGGACTATTCGACGCCGATGAGCGCGACCGTGCCGGGCTGGCCGCCGGCGTATCCGGTCAGCTCCGCCTCGGGATGGCTCAGCCGCAGGTGCCGACCCAGTTCCTCGTCGAGGCCCGCCGGAGCGTCCGTACCGGCGAAAACGGTCACCAGCTCGCCCCCGCCGTCCAGCATCCGGTCCACCAGGCGGCAGGCGGCGGCGACCAGATCGGCGGGCGAGGGCTCGATGAGGACGACCTCGCCGTCGATCATGCCCAGCGCGTCGCCGGGCTGGCAGCGGCCGACCCAGGTGATGGCCTCCCGTTGCGCGATCACGAGTTCGCCACGCCTGGTCGCCGCGGCGGCCTCGGCCATCGCGACGACGTCGTCGCCGGAACGCCGCGTCGGGTCGTGGACGGCGAGCGCGGCGAGGCCCTGCACCGGCGAAGCGGTCGGCACGACAACAACGTCGCGGCCGTCCCGTTCCGCCGCCTGGGACACGAGATCGGCCAACCCGATGTCGTTGGGCAGCACGACGACCTGGGCCGCGCCGGTCTCGGCCAGCACGTCGACCAGATCGCCGACGGCCGGTTCGCGGCCGTCGGCGAGCATCAGCACCGAGGCGCCCTCGGCCCGGAACAGCTCGGCGGCGTCCTCGCCGGCGACGATGGCCACCACCGCCCGGTCGCGCGCGAACTGGGCCCGCTGCGCGGCGAAGCGGGTGACGGTGATCCGATGCGGGCGCCCGTTCTCGACGCCGACCTCGATCGCCGCGCCGACGTCGTCGCAGTGCACGTGGACCGACCACAGTCCGTGACCGTCGCCGGCCACCACGACGCTGTCGCCGAGCCGGGCCAGCCGCTCGCGCAGCACCTGCTCGTCGGCGAGACCGTCGAGCAGGTACATCACCTCGTACTCGAAGCCGCTGCTCTCGTGGACCAAGGCGGTCCTGGGTGCGCTTATCGGTGTCAAGTCGTGTTCGACGTCACTGTCGAGGCGCTCGGACACCACCATCGCCAGGGCGTCCAGGAGCAGCAGCAGCCCCCGGCCACCGGCGTCGACGACGCCGCGCTCGGCCAGCACGGCCAGCTGCCGCGGGGTGTCGGCAAGCGCTTGCGTGGCGGCCTTCACCGCGGCGCGCGCCACGTCGTCCAGCAGGTCGGAGGGGCATTCCTCGGCAGCGTCGGCGGCGGCCGCGAGCACGGACAACACCGTGCCGGCGACCGGCTTGGCCACGGCCGCCGTGGCCAGTTCGTCGGCCCGGCGCAGGGCACCCCTGAGGGCGGCGCCGCTGACCGTACGAGTGCCTTCCCAGCTTTCGGCCAGGCCGCGCAGCACCTGCGAGAGGATCACGCCCGAGTTGCCCCGCGCGCCCGCCACGGCCCCCTTGGCCAGCGCCGACACCGCCGTGCCGACCGCGTCCGCCGGGTCACCGACCAGGGCGTCCAGCGCCGACCGCATGGTGTGCAGCAGGTTCGTGCCGGTGTCGCCGTCGGCGACGGGGTAGACGTTGATGCTGTCGATGGCCTCGCGGTCCGCGTCCAGCGCGCGCACCCCGGCCGCCGCCCACCGGCGGACCGCGTCGGCGTCCAGCGCCTGAAGCACGTCCGGCCCCTCCTCTCCCAGCCCTCCGCGGCGAGGGTAGCGGGGCCGGTTTGGAGCCCCGACGGATCACCGGTTACCCTGTTCTGGTTGCTCTGGTCCGTGCTTGGTCCGGATCAGCGCGTCCGTACCGGTGGCAACGCTGGAGTCGGATGCCACCTGAGGACCGAAATTACTTGAAGGAGTGTCTGACATGGCTGCCGTCTGCGACGTCTGCGGCAAGGGGCCGGGCTTCGGCATGTCGGTCTCGCACTCGCACCGCCGGACCAACCGCCGGTGGAACCCGAACATCCAGTCGGTGCGCGCCAAGGTCGCGCCCGGCCAGCGTGCTCGGGTCAACGTGTGCACCTCGTGCCTGAAGGCCGGCAAGGTCGTCCGCGGCTGAGCTGTCTGAGACCGTGGGGGCCGTGTGGACTTCGTTCACACGGCCCCTTCTCTGTGCTCGATTCTCTGTGCTTGATCTCAAAAGCCAAGACTCAGATCTGCGAAGGGCCCCAGGGATTGCGTCCCTGGGGCCCTTCACTGTGTCCTGATCAGGCGACGAGCGCTGGTTCCGGGCTGGGCGCGGGAGTCCGGGCGAAGCGCTGGGCCAGCCAGGCACAGACCATGAGCTGGATCTGGTGGAACAGCATCAGCGGCAGCACGATCAGGCCGACCGAGGCCGCCGGGAACAGCACACTGGCCATGGGCAGGCCGCTGGCCAGCGACTTCTTCGAGCCCGCGAACATGATCGTGATCCGGTCCTCGCGGGAGAAGCCGAGCAGCTTCGGGCCGAACCAGGTGACGGCGAGCACCACACCCAGCAGCGCGATGTTCACGCCGACCAGCGCGAGCAGGCTCGTGATCGACAGCTGGCCCCAGATGCCGGCGACGACGCCCTCGCTGAACGCCGTGTAGACGACCAGCAGCACCGAGCCGCGGTCGACCAGGCCCAGCACCGACTTGTGCCGGGTGACGAAGCCGACCAGCCAGCGTCGGGCCAGCTGACCGAGCACGAACGGCAGCAGCAGCTGGAGCGTGATGTCGACCAGTGCGTGGCTGGAGAAGCCGCCGCCGCGGGTGGTGAGCAGCGTGCCGACCAGCAGCGGCGTGAGCACGATGCCCACCAGGTTGGAGAACGAGGCCGCGCAGATCGCCGCCGACACGTTGCCGCGGGCGATGGACGTGAAGGCGATCGAGGACTGCACGGTCGAGGGCAGGCAGCAGACGTAGAGCAGGCCGATGTACAGCTCCGGCGAGATCACGCCGGGCACCAGCACCCTCAGGCCCAGCCCGAGCAGCGGGAACAGCACGAAGGTGGCGGCGAACACGATGCCGTGCAGCCGCCAGTGCCTGATGCCGGCGAGCGCGTCCTGCGGCGACAGGCGGATGCCGTACAGGAAGAACAGCAGGCCGATCGCCACCGTCGTCGCTTCGCCGAACACCGGCACCCACAGCCCACGCGCCGGCAACAGCGAGGCCAGCGCGACCGTGCCGAGGATGGCCAGGATGTAGGGGTCGATTCGGCGCATGTCTCCAGGATCGATGCAGAGCGCCAATTCGGAAACACGCTAACCGCTCTGACTGTGTTCACGAAACGTGATAAGTCAGAGTTCGCGCGCACAATGGCCGCATGTGCCGAAGCATCAAGACCCTGCGCCCGCCGTTCACCGACCACGTGACCGACGCCGACGTCCGCGCCGCCGCCCTCCAGTACGTGCGCAAGCTCTCCGGCTTCCGCGCCCCCGCCGCCCACAACGCCGAGGCCTTCGCCAAGGCCGTCGACGCCGTCGCCGCAGCCACCGCCGAACTCCTGTCCTCCCTGGAGGTCCGCGGCCAGCACCAGCACTAGCGCCTACGGATCCGGCGCAGTACGAGCCGACAGGCTCAATACCGCCAGCCGGTGATCAACACGGCTGCCGCAACGATTCGCACGCTGACACAGCCAAGCCTCGAACTGCGGCAGCGAAACCACCGCCCCGACGCCAAGGCGCCCCAGCGCCGCGGCGCGCCGTCCGGCCAGCCGAGTCGATCACTCGCCAGGCTTAGGGAAGGGTGTCGGGAACAGGCCAAACAGCGTCAGGGCTCCGGATAGACCTGTGCCGTCCGGGACATCCATATGTACATGAGGATGCCGCCCACGATGACACCGACGAGGGCCGCAGCCCAAGGGAACTCCGAGGCCGAGCCGTAGACGTTGATGGTCAGTTGTCCAGCCTGGAAGACGCTGCCCTCCACGAAGCCCGCAACCGCGTTGTTCGTCAGCCCGAGCCTCAGCAGTTCCTCGGCAATCACGGCAACTTCCAGTCGATGGGCTGCGCGCCCTGGCGGGTGAGCAGGTCGTTGGCCCGGCTGAACGGCTTCGAGCCGAAGAACCCCCGGTCCGCCGACATCGGACTCGGGTGCGCCGACTCGATGCACGGCACCCCTTGCAGCAACGGGGCCAGGCTGCGGGCGTTGCTGCCCCACAGGATTGCCACCAGCGGGGTGCGACGGGCGTGCAGTGCGCGGATGGCCTGCTCCGTGACCTGCTCCCAGCCCTTGCCCTTGTGCGAGTTCGGCCGTCCCGGCGCCACCGTCAGAGATCGGTTGAGCAGCAGCACTCCCTGCTCAGCCCACGGCGAGAGATCCCCGTTGGACGGCCGCGGCAGGCCCAGGTCCGACTCCATCTCCGTGTAGATGTTGGCCAGGCTGCGCGGCACCGGCCGCACCTCGGGCGCCACCGAGAAGCTCAGCCCCACCGCGTGCCCCGGCGTCGGATACGGGTCCTGCCCCACGATCAGCACCCGCACGTCCGCGAACGGCTGCTTGAACGCCCGCAGCACGTTCTCCCCCGCCGGCAGGTAGGTGCGCCCCGCCGCCACCTCGGCGCGCAGGAACTCCCCCATCGCGGCTATCCGCTCCGCGACCGGCTCCAACGCCTGCGCCCAGCCGGCTTCGACAACTTCGTTCAAGGGACGGGAAACCATGCCGCGAACTGTATCCGGCACCCCCGACACTCCCGGACGGGGCGGCGGCCGTTGTCAGGGGTCGTGGATACGGTGCGGGCCACTTGACCATCTGACTTCGTGGAGGATCAGGGTGGGCGCGAAGACAGCGCTACTGGCGTTTGCCGACGGGGATGTCCGTCCGGCGTTGACGACCGGCGCACGATCGACGCAGGCAGCGGCCGAAGATCTGGTGCGCCGGGTGTTTCCGGGCTACTCGACCGAGTCCATCGGGGAGGGCTCGCTGTTCGAGCACGAGTACCCGCCGGACGACGTCACCTACGCCACCACGCTGCCCGGGGTGCGACTCTTGTGCGACCGGAGGCTCGTGCGCGACCGGCCGTCGGAGCTGCTGGAGCGCTTGCACGAGCTGGGCGCGGGGCGGCGAATCATCATGCACGGCATGCACTCCGTGGTGGACTGGCTCGGCTTCGCCGTGTGGGAGGACGGCGCGCTGATTCGCTCGCTGAGCCTGTCGCCGGACAGCGGCATCCAGGAGAACATCGGCGAGCCGTTCGACTTCGAGTTGCCGTACTGGGCCGGCGAGCATCCCGTCGAGCCCGCGCCGGGCTGGCCCGACCGGGGGCCGTACCCGTTGCCGTTCCATCCCTTGGAGCTGGGCGAACTGGCATTGCGGGCGCTGTTCGGCTTCGTCATCGAGGGTTACCCCGACCCGCACGACATCGACACCGAGAGCGTTCCGCTGCACGGGTTCCGAGTGACCGATCCGAAGGAGCAGGCCGCACGGGAAGCCAACTACGCACGGCTGCGCGAGATGATGGGGTCTCCGCAGGTGTTTCGAATGGGACCGGACGGGACGATGCAAGAAGTCACGCGCGACAACCTCTGAGCCGTCTCGCGCCGGACGGGACAGCACGTGAGTGGCTCAGATGGCCTTGGAAGCCAAGTGAGTCACTCACATGCACCCCGGGCGAGCGCGACGGCTTCCTTGCGGGCGCCGTACCGTCGGGCGAGCCAGGCGCACACCATGAGTTGCAGCTGGTGGAAGAGCATCAGCGGCAGGACGGCCAGGCCTACGGTGGCGGCGGGGAAGAGCACCGTGCCCATGGGCAGGCCGCTGGCGAGGGACTTCTTGGAGCCGCAGAAGACGATGGCGATCTCGTCCTCGGTGGAGAAGCGCAGCCGGCGGGCGGCGAAGGTGGTCGCGAGCATGACGACGGCCAACAGGACGGCGTTGACGGCCAGCAGCACGACCAGGGACAGCCAGGACAGACGGCCCCAGATGCCGGCCACCACGCCCTCGCTGAAGGCGGCGTAGACGACCAGGAGGATGGAGCCCCGGTCGACGTAGCCGAGGATCTTCTTGTGGCGGGTGAGGAAGCCGCCGATCCACCGGCGGAGCAGCTGCCCGGCGACGAAGGGGGCCAAGAGCTGCATCATGATGTCCCGCACGGCACCGAAGGAGATGCCGCCGCTGCTGGTGAACAGGAAAACGGTGACCAGCAGCGGCGTGAGCACGATGCCGATGAGGTTGGAGAAGGAGGCGCTGCAGATGGCGGCGGCGACGTTGCCGCGGGCGATGGAGGTGAAGGCGATGGAGGACTGGACGGTGGAGGGCAGGCAGCACAGGAACATCAGGCCGGCCCACAGGTCCGGGGGCAGCGCCCACGGCACGAGCAGCCTGCAGAGCAGGCCCAGCAGGGGAAACAGCACGAAGGTGGCCGTGAGGACCAGGCCGTGCAGCCGCCAGTGCTTGAGGCCGTCCAGCGCCTCACGGGTGGAAAGCCTGGCCCCGTAGAGGAAGAACAGCAGGCCGATGGCGATCGTGGTCGCGTGGCCGAAGCCGGTGGCCACCGCCCCGCTCGCCGGGAGCAGCGAGGCGACGGCCACCGTCAACAGCAACGCCACGATGTAGGGGTCAACCCGCAACCGTGACATCGCGCCGGTCCAGCTTGGGGTGGTGCCGGGAGATGTTGCGCTCCAACAGGTCGATGGAGGCGGCGACGCCGACGTCGCCCTCGGAGACCTCGGGCAGGCGGCCGTCGTTGGCCCGCAGCTCCAGCAGGGCGTTGTCGATGGCGGTGTGCGCGGCGAACAGGCACGGCGTGGAGTAGATGGCGACGTTGACGCCGAGGTCCTCGAGTTCGGTGAGGGACAGGCGCGGCGACTTGCCGCCGGCGATCTGGTTGAACAGCAGGGGCTTGTCGCCGATGACGGCACGCACCTTGCGGATCCGGTCGACGGAGCGCACGCCGTCGACCAGCAGCACGTCGGCATCGGTCTGGGCCAGCGCCTCGGCGCGGCGCAGGATCTCGGACTCCTCGGTGGCGTCGGTGCGGGCGACGACCACGAGGTCCTTGCGGGTCTCCAGCACGAGGTTGAGCTTCTCCAGATACTCCTCAAGCGGGAGGATCTGCTTGCCGTCGACATGACCGCAGCGGCGCGGCCGCTTCTGGTCCTCCAGGATCACGCCGGAGGCGCCGATGCGCTCCAGGTTCTCCACGACGTGGCAGGCGACCTCGGGATCGACGTAGCCGTCGTCGATGTCCACGAGCAGGTGCTGCTGGGGGAAGGCCAGCCGCAGCCGCTGCACGAAGTTGACCATGTCCGGCCACGCGATGAAGCCGATGTCCGGCAGCCCGTAGTAGGACGCGGCGAAACCGAAGCCGGAGACGAACATGCCGCCGTAGTGTTGCGCGGACAGCGACGCGGAGAACATGTCGAACACGCCGATCAGCGGCGTGATGCTGTCGCTTTGCACATCGCGGCGCAGAGCGCTGCCGTAAGTCATGCGTAAACCCCTTTGAATGAGCGAAGACGTCTCATTGCCCCACAGTGAGATGCATTCGAACCGCGAAGGTCAAGAGAACATTACCTTGACCGTCGAGCTTGACGGTAGTGACCCGGGATCGGGACAGCCAGCGTCCAATCGGGCAAACATCCCACGTGAGCATCACTCACAGTAGCCAAATGCCACTCTTATGCAGTAACGACCGCCGCGCCTCCGACCTGGTCGGGAAGCCCGGGAAAGTCGAACGTAAAACCTGAGTAAAATATGTGAGTGAGGTGGAACACCGATTGGACTTACCGTGCTCCACGATCAGAAGGGCGGCAAACGGAAACCACGGTAAAACGCGCACGATCGGCACCACCCTAGTCCGACCGAGTGACTCTCACATGCACCGGGAGTGTCAGCGCAGGCGACCACTCACACGCGTGAGCACAACGGCCGGCCAATCTGCGCCGTAAAGAAGTATTTCGACGTCACCGGGCGCGTCGGGATCCATGCGCCACTTCTGCCGCACGGCGGCCAGCGCGGCCAGCGGACGGGTGGCCAGCCGGCGCGCGGACCACGGCAGCCGGGCGTGCGCGAGCAGGGTGCCCTCGTCCGGATCGGCCAGCACGACTCGGGTCCAGTCGCCCCGGACGGGCAGCAGCCGCACGTCCGTCCAATCAGGACCGTCCTGCAACCACTTGGTGGCCGTGGCGGCCTTGCCCCGCATGCGCAGCGGGACCAGCACCGGCGCGGTCGGACCGGGCGCCTGGAACACGTGGCCGAACTGTCGCGGGCGCAGGAACTTGCGCCCCTTCGGTTGGTACGGCAGAGACAACGGCAGCACCTGCTCGTCGCCGTCGAGCACGAGCACGCAGTGCCCGCCATGGTCGACGTCACCGAGCAGCACCGCGGGCGCGGGCTCGCCGTCCACGCGCAGCGCCCCGAGGTCGATGCCGTCGGGCACGCCGAACAGCTGGTCGACATGGCCGCCCTGGTCGGCGGCGACGGAGATCTCCGGCAGCGCCCGGCCGCCCGGGCTGTACCACCGCATCTGGGCGTACACACGGCGCTGCGGCTCGCGGTGCGCCACCAGGGAGATGAGCTCGTTGCGACGGGGTTCGCGGGCGCTGTCACCGCGAATGAGGGACAGGCCGGTCACGCCGAGGGCGACGGCGGACCCGACCAGGACCAGCCACAACGGCAGCCACACGGACACCAGGGCGAGAACGGCCGCGCCGACGAGGCGTAACCACAGGGGCACACGGGAGTGGGTGATCGGCGGTGGCGCATCGAAGCGGGCCGGCAGAACCAGCTCATCTGGTAACGCGTCGTCCTCGGCGGTGGCCACAACGCCCCTTTCCAGTGTCCCCCGGAAGGGTACTAGTCGAGGCGGCGAAGTCCGTGGCGATACGCCCGCGCGTTGCCGACATAAAGCTCGACGATGCCCTTGGTCATGTCCTCGGGGACCTCGTGCCCCTCGCGGACACGCGCCGGCACACCCAGCGCCATCGCCCGCGGCGGCACGACTCCGTTGAACGACACCACCGCGCCCGCGCCGACCACCGCGCCGTCACCGATCACGGAACCGTTGAGCACCACCGAACCCGAGGCGATCAGGCAGCGGTCGCCGACCGTCGCCCCCTCCACGTGTGCGTTGTGCCCGACCACGCAGTCGGAGCCGATGGTGGTGGCGTGGAACTTGGTGCAGTGCAGCACCGTGCCGTCCTGGATGCTGGTGCGCTCGCCGACGGTGATCGTCCCGTAGTCGCCGCGCAGCACGGCGTGCGGCCACACCGAGGAGTCGGCGCCGATGGTCACCGAGCCGATCACGGTGGCGTCCGGATGCACATAGGCGTCCGGGTGGACGGACGGGACGAGATCACCCAACGCGTAAATGGCCACCGGGAAGTTTCCTTTGCTCAGTTTCCCTTACCGACGCTGGCGCGGGTCAACGCCAGTGCTCCCAGCCCGAGGTGCCCTCGTACGGCCGGCCGTCCACGGTCACGCCCGCGCCGCGGCGCACGGTGCCGATGGTGGCCCAGCCGTCGGGCACATCGGCCGGCTCGGGGAAGGTGGCGGCCAGGGCGTGGTCCTCGCCGCCGGTGAGCACCCAGTGCCGCGGGTTCGCGCCGAGCGCCGAGCCGACGTCGATCAACCGCTGGTGCACGGGGAGCAGATCGGTGCGGATGTCGATCGCCACGCCCGAGGCTTCCGCGATGTGGCCGACGTCACTGAGCAGCCCGTCGGAGACGTCGAGCATGGCCGACGCCCCCGCCTCGGCCGCCTGCGGCCCGGCGCCGTAGGGCGGCTCCGGCGCCTGCTGCGCGCCGACGATCGCCACCGGCGATCGGAAACCACGTCCGAGCACCGCCAGACCGGCCGCCGCCCACCCGAGCCGCCCGCACACGGCGAGCACGTCGCCGGGGGCGGCGCCCGAACGGGTAACCGGAGCCAGTCCTCGCATGTCACGAGGGCTGTAATCGATATCACTAC
>NZ_KK037166.1:7312246-7390762 GCF_000568255.1 Kutzneria sp. 744 | reverse complement strand
CGCTGCTGGCCGTCGTCGTGGCGGCGAGCGGCGTGATCGGCGGGCCGGCCGCGGCGCCGCCGTCCGGCGACCAGAGCGACAAGACCGGCCCGCTGGCCCTCGTCTCCATCGACGCGCCCGATGCCGGCAAGCCGGCGTGCGGCGACCTGATCAAGGCGCTGCCGCAGCAGATCACCGACGCCGGCGCCACGGTTCCGCGACGTGAGCTGGCCAAGCCCGCCCCGCCGGCCACCGTCGCCTGGGGCGATGCGCAGCACGAGCCCATCGTCCTGCGCTGCGGCATCGGCCGTCCACCCGAGCTGACGCAGACCGCACAGCTGGGCGGCGTGAACGGCGTGCAGTGGCTGGACGTCGTGGGCGACGCCGGCACGGTGACCCACTACGTCGTCGACCGCTCGGTGTACGTCGCGCTCACGGAGGCCAAGGACACCGGCACCGGTCCGGTACAGGCCGTGTCCGCCGCCGTCACGGCCACCCTCCCGCCCCAGCCCGTCGCCGCCAACCCTGGCTGATCCAAGATCAAGGGACCGATCCTCTCGTTGAACGTCAGGAAGGGCCCCTTACTGACGTTGAACGTCAGTAAGGGGCCCTTCCTGACATCAAAGCGGGTCAGCGGAGGCCGGTGCCGCGGGCGATGGCGGTCTCGACGAGGGTGGTCAGCAGGGTCGGGTAGTCGAGGCCGGTGACGGCCCACATCTTGGGGTACATGGACACGTTGGTGAAGCCGGGCATGGTGTTCAGCTCGTTGATCACCAGCTGGTTGTCCGGGGTGACGAAGAAGTCGACCCGGGCCAGGCCCTGGCAGTCCAGGGCGGTGAACGCCTTGACGGCCATCTCCCGCAGCCGGGTGGTGACGTCGTCGTCCAGCTTGGCCGGGATGTCGAACTCGCAGGCCTCGTCGGTGTCGAGGTACTTGGAGTCGAAGTCGTACCAGTCGACGGTGTCGCTGATCATGCGGATCTCGGCCGGCAGCGAGGCCTCGACGCGGCCGTCGGGGAACTCGAGGACGCCGCACTCGATCTCACGGCCGACGATGGCCGCCTCGACCAACACCTTGGGGTCGACGGCCCGCGCGAACTCGATGGCCGCGTCCAGGTCGTCCCACGACGTGACCTTGGTGATGCCGGTGGAGGAGCCGGCGCGGGCCGGCTTCACGAAGACGGGCAGCCCGAGCCGGTCGCGTTCGGCCTGCGCCAGCGTCTTCTCGCGGCGCGGCACGACGGCGTACGGACCGACCGGCAGCCCCTCGGCCAGCAGGAGCTTCTTGGTGTACTCCTTGTCCATGGCCACCGCGCTGGCCAGCACACCCGGCCCCACGTACGGAATGTCGGCCAGTTCCAGCAGGCCCTGGATGGTGCCGTCCTCGCCGTAGGCGCCGTGCAGCACCGGGAAGACGACGTCGACCTGCGCCAGCGCCTCGCCGCCGCGGGCCGGCTCCAGCGCGATCAGGTTGTGGTTGACCAGCGTGAGCTCCGCACCCGAGTCGACCTCGGGCATCGTGCGGCCGCTGACGGCGAGCTGGTCGGCCGAGCCCAGCACCCAGGTGCCCTCGGTGGTGATGCCGACGGGAACCACCTCGTAGCGCTCCCGGTCCAGGTGCCTGAGCACGCTGCCGGCGGACACGCACGACACGCCGTGCTCGGTGCTGCGGCCGCCGAACACCACGGCGACGCGAATCCTGGGCTGGTTCATAGGCAGCGACCATACCCGGCTGGCCGAAGGGTGGCGCTGGGCCACCAAATTGTCGCTCTCCGTGGTGAATTCATCCCCGGAGCTGTCTGCACCTGTCGACATCGCTGCCCTCCCACCTAAGGGTGCTCACGGATGTCAGACGCCCCAGCCCGCCCCAGAGTTGTTGGCATGACGGCAAAAAGATGGCGGCAGCTGGCGCTGTGGCTGCACGTGGTGTCCGGCGTCGGCTGGCTCGCGCAGGCGTTGGCGCTGGTCAGTCTGCTCACGTTCGGGCTGGCCCGTCCGGAGCAACTGCCGGCGGCGGTGGCCATGGCCAACCGGCTGGACATGACCTTGTTGGCGCAGGCGGCGAACGTGTCCACATTCACGGGTTTCATGCTGGCCGCCGCCACGGCGTGGGGATTCTTCAAGCACTGGTGGGTTCTGGCCAAGTTCGCCATCTCGACGGTGCAGCTGTATCTGGGCATCTTCGTGCTGGCGCCGGCGCTGCGCGAGGGCCGTCCGACGGTGCTGATGCCGATCGGCGCGGCGCTCATGGCGGGCGCGATCGCCTTCCAGGCCTGGGTTTCCGTCGCCAAGCCGTGGGGTCGCACTCCCCTGTACGCAAAACTGCCGACCGCTCCGGGCTGGGTGTTCGCGGCGATCACGATGGTGCCGCTGGCCGATCTGGCCGTCGGCTATGCGCTGGGCTACCCGATGCCCGCACTGAGCCTGTTGTTCCTCCTCGGCTACGTGGTGAGGAGGTCGATGAGCGGCGGCAGGACGCTGATGAGCTGGTCACGGGAGCAGGCCGTGTAGCCGATCGCGACGCCGTGCCAACGGGACGGCCCGGTGTGATGGCGTTCGAGGCCGTCCAGGCGGACGCCGAGCCGGGTGGCCTGGTGCACCACGGAACGTTCCTTCTCGATGGACGGCAGCAGCACCACCACGTGCGAGCCGGCGTCGTCGCCGAGCACCGGAATCCCGGCCGCACGAAGGGTTTCCACCACGAGCACCCGCCGCTCGGACAGCTCGCGGCGCAGCCGCCGCAGGTGCCGGCCGAGATCTCCGTTGCGTGCCAACTCGACCAGCACCCGCTGCCCGGCCGGGGCCGGCCCGGTGCCGGTGCGCTCCCGGTAGGCCAGCAGCGTGCCGGCGACCTCCGGCGGCCCGACGAGCCAGCCGGCGCCGAGCGTCGGAGTGAGGATCTTGCTGGTGGTGCCCAGATGCACGACGACGTCCGGCGCCAACGCGGCCAGCAGCGGCAGCGGGGCCACGTCGTAGCGGAGTTCGCCGTCGTAGTCGTCCTCGATGATCAGCCAGCCCTCGCGGCGGGCCCGTTCCACCAGCGCCACGCGACGCGCCGCCGGCAGCCGGCTGCCCAGCGGGTACTGGTGCGCCGGCGAGCAGTAGACGGCCCGGATGCCGGACGGGATCTGGTCGACCAGGATGCCGTCGCGGTCGAGCGGCGCCGGCAGCACCTGGACGCCGACGGCCTTCAACGCCTCGACCGTTCGCCGGTAACCGGGTTCCTCCACGGCGACGGTGTCGCCGGGTTGGAACACGCTGACCGCCAACTCGGCGACGGCGGCGCTGGTGCCGCCGGTGGCCAGCACGGCTTCGGTCGCGAGCCCTCCTCGGATCGTCAGACCCCGGTGCCGCAGCAGGTGTTCGGCCACCGCCTCGCGGTATTCGGGCAGCCCGGCCGGATGATGCCGTACCAACGGCTCGTTGTCGGCGGCGGCCCGCCACGCCCGACGCCAGGCGGCACGGTCGAGGCCGCCGACCCAGGGCCGGCCCAGTTCCAGGGAAATAAGGTCCGGCGACGGGGCGTCGGTGCGGGGGCGATCGGACGGCACGGGCGAGGATCCCGGCGGCGCGGTCGTCACATATGTGCCGGAGCCGTGCTTGCCGACGATCCAGCCCTCGGCCAGCAGCTGGTCGTAGGCGGCGGCGGTGACGGTGCGGCTGACCTTGAGGTGGCTGGCCATGGTCCGGGTCGACGGCAGGCGGTCGCCGGCCCGCAGCTGCCCGGCCGCCGCAGCCGCGCGCAGGGCGTCGGCCAGCTGCACGGCCAGCGGGGTGCGGGCCTCGCGGTCCAGCGTGATGAGCAGGGCGTCGTCCGACTCCGGCAAAGTGGCCTTCTCAATTCGGGAAGCAGTGGCTCTTTCATGATGCCACTTGCCCGTCGATGCTGGTGACGTGAGCCGACCACCACTGTCACCGACACCACGGACCGTCGTCAACCGACATCGGGAACGCGCCGCCACCGACCGCGCGGCGCTGGACGACGTGCTCGACTCCGGCCTGATCTGCCACCTCGGTGTGCTGTTCGACGGCGCGCCGGTGGTGCTGCCCACCGGCTACGGCCGCGACGGCGACACCCTCTACCTGCACGGATCCACCGGATCACGCAGCATGGGCCCCGGCCCGGTCTGCGTCACCGTGACGATCGTCGACGGCATCGTCTACGCCCGCTCGGTCATGCACCACTCCATGAACTACCGCAGCGCCTGCGTGCTCGGAACCACCCGGCTGGTGGACGACGCCGAGGAGAAGCTGCGCGGCCTCAAGGTCGTCACCGAGCACCTCGCGCCCGGGTCGTGGGACCACGCGCGGCTGCCCAACAAGAAGGAGCTGGCCGCCACCGTCGTGCTGGCGCTGGACCTCACCGAGGCGTCGGTGAAGATCCGCAACGCGCCGCCGTCCGACGAGGACTTCGACGTCGAGGCCAACACCGCCTGGGCCGGGGTCCTGCCGCTGTCCACGGCCTGGGGCAAGCCCGAGCCGGACTCACCCCTGCCCGTGCCGGAGCACGTGCTCAATCGGTGACGGGGCCCTGCACCGGGTCGAAGCGGTAGGGCGTCATGCGCTGCCGGGTCGGGCCGAACACGTGGATGCTCACCGCGGGGTCGATGCCTTCGTTGCGCATCTGGTGCACGTAGTTCGGCCCGAACACCCGGGACTGGCCCTGGTTGAGCACGTGCAGCGCCTGCGCGGCGTGGCCGGGGCGGCCGACCACCTCGGTCAGCACGCCCTGGACCACGGTGAACGCGCCCTCGGCGCCGCCGTGGTCGTGCAGCTCGGCACCCTGCCCGGGCAGCCAGCTCATCAGCCACACCTCGTAGCGGGACGTGCTCTGCACCAGCGCGGTCCAGCGCTCGACCGGGTCGTAGCGCAGCAGATGCGCCCAGCTCGAACGGTCGGCGAGGACCTCGCGGAGGATCTTGGTGGGCTGCTGCGGGGCCACGCGGGCGGCCGACAGCACGGTGTTTTCCGGAACAGCGAACATGAGATTGGTGTCTTCCTACGGGTGCGGGTGAGTGCGCGGGCAGATCACCGAGGAAGACACAGCGCGCCACAGACCCGACAGAGGTCGATGTGACCCCGTCGTTCGGTCATGGCACGCAGCAACATGCCGCCTATTGAACCGGCGACTCCAGCGCCCGGTCAAGCGCACCCACCACGTCGGTGACCAGATCGTGGGAATCCTCCAGTCCGGCGGAGAACCGGAGCAGTCCCTCCGGCACCGGGTCGCCCCAGTGGGCCCGCCGGTCGGCGGTGCTGTGCAGGCCGCCGAAGCTGGTCGCCGAGGCCACCAGCCGGCTGGTGGCCAGGAACCGGGCCACCACGTCGGCCGAGGCCAGCTCGAACGTGAAGACGCCGCCGAACCGCCGCATCTGCCGGGAGGCGATCGCGTAGGAGGGGTCCTCCGGCGATCCCGGCCAGCGCACGTTGGCCACGGCCTCGTGCCCGCGCAGCTTGGCCACCAGCGCGGCGGCGTTCTCGGCCTGCCGGGCCAGCCGCACGTCCAGCGTACCCAGGCCGCGGTGCACCATCCACGTCTCGAACGGACCGGGGATCGCGCCGCTGACCGACCGCTGCCGCTGCAACTGCGCCCACAGCGCCTCGTCGGTCACCGAGATGTGTCCGAAAAGGACATCGCTGTGGCCGGCGACGGCCTTGGTGTCGCTGGCCACGGAGATGTCGGCGCCGAGCTCCAGCGGTCGCTGGCCGATGGGCGTGGCCGTCGTGTTGTCCACGGCGACCAGCGCGCCGGCGGCATGGGCCAGCTCGGCGATCGCCTTGATGTCGCACACGTCCAGGCCCGGATTCGACGGCGTTTCCAGCAGCACCAACCGTGCGCCGGCCACGACCTCCGGCGTCCACGGGCCGACAGTCGGCACCTCGCGCGCCTGGACGTCCAACTCGGCGAGGAATGTCCGCACGAGGTAATACCCATCGGCGGGGACGACTACTACATCGCCCGGAGACAACACCGTCCGCAGGAGCGTGGTGATCGCGCCCATGCCGGACGGGAACACCGTGCACAGGCCGCCGTCCAGCGCGCCGATGGCCGACTCCAGCGCGCGCCAGGTGGGGTTTCCGGCCCGGCCGTAGAAGTCGTCCGCGCCAAGGTGGAACGGGGCGGCGAGCACCGGCCCGGCCAGGAACGGTTGCCCGGCAACGGGTTCGGCCGCACCCGCGTGCACGCACCGCGTCCCGTCGCCCCACTCGGTCATGAACGCTCCGCCTTCTGCGCTCGTCCCAGCAGTTCCGCCGCCATCTGGCGCGGATTCAGGCTGACGTGGCAGACCCGGTGCACGCCGTCGGTGATCGGCATGTCGACCCCGTGCAGCTCGCCGAGGGCCTTGATCGAGGAGCACGACTTCACGCCCTCGGCCACCTGCCCGTGCGTGGCCTCCTGGGCCTGGGCCAGCGTTTCGCCCTGGCCGAGGCGCTCGCCGAAGGTGCGGTTGCGGGACAGCGGCGAGGCGCACGTGGCCACCAGGTCGCCGAGGCCGGCCAGACCGGCGAAGGTCAGCGGGTCCGCGCCGAGCGCCGCGCCCAGGCGAGCGGTTTCCGCCAGGCCGCGGGTGATCAGCGAGGCCATGGTGTTGTCGCCGAAGCCCAGCCCGTGCGCGATGCCGCACGCCACGGCGATGACGTTCTTGCACGCGCCGCCGAGTTCGCAGCCGACGACATCAGTAATGGTGTACGGCCGGAAGTAGCCGTTGGCGCTCGCGCGCTGCACCGCCACCGCACGCTCGTGATCCGTGCATGCGATGACGGTCGCGGTCGGCTGCTGCGCGGCGATCTCCCGCGCCAGGTTCGGCCCCGACACCACGGCCACCTGGTCGGCCGGCACCTGCGCGACCTCGGCCACGACCTCGCTCATCCGCTTGCCGGTGCCCAGTTCGATGCCCTTGGCCAGGCTGACCAGCGTCACCCCGGCCGGCAGCGACCCGCGCCAGGCCGCCAGGTTGGCGCGCAGCGTCTGGCTCGGCACCGCCAGCACGACCGCCTCCGCACCATCCAACGCGAGCAGCGGATCGGCGGTCGCCCGCAGGGTCTCCGGCAGCCGGATGCCCGGCAGGTAGCCGGTGTTCAGCCGCTGCTCGGTGATCTCGTCGGCCACCTCCGGCCGGCGCGCCCACAGCACGACGTCGCGGCCCGCGTCGGCGAGCACCTTCGCGAACGTGGTCCCCCACGACCCGGCCCCCAGCACCGCGATGCGCTGCAACTCCACGTCAGTCCCCGCTCTTCTCGGCCTTGACCGGGGAGAAGAAGCCCTCGGGCGCCTGCTCGCCGCGGGCCTCCGCCACGAGCTCCTTGACCTTCCCCATCAGCAGATCCGTCACCTCGCGCAGCACCTGCGCGGTGGCCGGCTGGCCCCGGTAGGCCGACAGGTCGATCGGCTCGCCGAGGATCGAGACGACCTTCTTGCGCGGGAACGGCCGGAACTTCTTGCTGTACCCGTCGTAGAGGTCGCGGGTGCCCCAGCGGGCGGCCGGGATCACCGGCACGTCGTTGGCCAGCGCCAGCCGGGCCACGCCGGTGCGCGGCGCCATCGGCCAGCCGTCCGGGTCCTTGGTGATCGTGCCCTCCGGGTAGATCACCAGCAGCTTGCCCTGCTCCAGGCCCTCACTGGCGGCACGCAGGCTGTCCTTGGCCGCGCGCAGGCTCTCCTTGGCGGCCTCGCCGCTGGGCCGGAAGACCGGGATCTGGCCGGCGCCGGCCATCACCTTGCCCAGCAGCGGGACCTTCCACAGCGAGGCCTTGGCCATGAAGCGCGGCACCCGGTCGTTGTTGTGCACAAGGATGGCGTCGAACACCGGGTCGAGGTGCGAGACGTGGTTCATCACCAGCAGCACGCCGCCGTGCCGGGGCAGTTTCGGCCCCTTGATCACCCGACGGGCGAGCAGCTTCACCGTCGGATACAGGACGATGGCGCACATCCTGATCCACGGCCCGCCCTTCTCCTTGCGCATCGCTCTCCCTCACGTTCGAAATCGTCGGCCCGAGTCTGCATGATGGAGGGGTGCGGAGCTACCTCGACCTCGTGGTGCCGGTGAAGCGGCTGGACCGGGCCAAGTCCCGGCTGGTCGGCGCGGCCGACGGCGGCATCGGCGACCCGCTGGCCCATGCCGACCTGGTGGTGGCGGTCGTGCTGGACACGATCACCGCCGCGTCCGGGGCCGACGGCGTGCGCGACGTGGTGGTCGTCACGTCCGATCCCATGCTGACGGCGGTGTTGCGGGCCGAGGGAATTCGGTGCGTGGCCGAGGCGGAGCCGGGCCTGAACGAGGCGTACCGGCACGGGGCGTCGATGCTGGGCCGGCACGTCGGGGCGCTGCAGGCCGACCTTCCGGCGCTGCGATCGGCGGAACTGGCCGCCGCGATCGCCGCCGCCGACGACAAGCGGGCGTTCGTCGCGGATCGCCAGGGCACCGGCACGACGCTGCTCATCGGCGCGCCCGGTCAGCCGCTGGACCCGCGGTTCGGCGTCGGATCGGCGCAGGCGCACCGCGAGTCCGGGGCCGTCGAGCTCGTCGGGGACTGGCCGTCGCTGCAGTGCGACGTGGACACCGAGGAAGACCTGGAGGTGGCCGCCGGGCTCGGCCTCGGGCAGCGCACCGGGCGGCGGTTCCGGCTGTCGGCCTGATCCACAGTGGACCGCGCTAGGCTGCGCGGTGTGGAACAGGCCACCGTGCACACCGTCACACCGGACGGTTCGGCGATCGTGCTGCGGGACGACGGTCTGCTGGTCGACGTGCCCGCGGCCGCGGTTTCGGCCGGCGGCTGGCGTGCGCCCCGGCCTGGGCAGCGGGTCACGCTGCGACGTGAGAACGGTGTGATTGTCGGGATGTTTCCACCCTCCTAGCCTGCCTGGTAGCCCCCCTCGTAGCTCTGTGTGTTCACCGTGTCGTTCCTCGCGGGCAGCGCCTTTTCGTTCGCGCTGGGGAACAATGGCCTCCGTGCGTACGGAAACCAACGACGAGGCCACGGCCGAGCAGACCAAGCCCGCCACCGCCGGGGCGCGGCAGCCACGAGCGACCCCCAGGCGAGCGAGCACCCGTAGCACCGCGGCCACCGCCAAGGCCGCGGCGGAGACCCCTGCGCCCGCTGGGCGGCGCAGCACCGCGAAGGCCGAATCCCCGGCCGAGCCGGCGACCACACCCCGCGCGACACGGTCCCGTGCCGCCAAGCCGGAAGCGGAACCCGCGCCGGCGCGCACGACCCGCAGCCGGGCCAAGGCCACCCCGAAGGAGCCGGCCGCCAAGCCCGCGGCCGCGGCCAAGCCGAAGGCGCAGGCCACCAAAGCAGCCACGGCCACACCAGCTGCCGCCAAGCCCGCCACGGCCAAAGCCCCGGCATCGAAGGCAGCTACAGCCAAGCCGGCTGCCGCTAAGCCCGCCGCCAAAACCACGGCCGGGAAGCCACGGACCAGATTTTTTTTTTCACCCGTGCCACCGCCGCCACGTCTCGCCCGTGGTGGAGGCGAAGGCGGAGATCGCGCCGCTGACCGAGAACAAGACCCGCCGTCGTGACGCCGGTTCCGCCGGCTGAACGCACCCGACGGCCGCGCCCCTTCGAGGGCCAGCAGCATCCCCGCGTCATCACGCCGCCGGCCGCCACGCGGGACATCGACGAGACGGACCTGCCCGACGACCGCTACTTCAACCGCGAGCTGTCGTGGCTGGACTTCAACGCCCGCGTGCTGGCGCTGGCCGAGGACGCCTCGCAGCCGCTGCTGGAACGGGCCAAGTTCCTCGCGATCTTCGCGTCGAACCTCGACGAGTTCTACATGGTGCGGGTGGCCGGACTGAAGCGCCGCGACGAGACCGGCCTGACCGTGCGCAGCGCGGACGGCCTGACGCCGAGCGAACAGCTGAGCCGGATCGCCGCCCGCAGCCAGGAACTGGTCGACCAGCACGCCAAGGCGTTCCTCAACGAGATCCGCCCCGGACTCGAACAGCACAACGTGCGCATCGTGTCCTGGCACGATCTGGACGAGAACGACCAGCTGCGGCTGTCCAACCTGTTCAGCGAACAGGTCTTCCCCGTCCTCACGCCGCTCGCGGTCGACCCGGCGCACCCGTTCCCGTACATCTCGGGCCTGTCGCTGAATCTGGCCGTCACCGTGCGCTCGCCCGAGGGCGGTCCCGAGCAGTTCGCCCGCGTGAAGGTGCCGGACAACGTGCCGCGTCTGATCCGGGTCGAGGCCGACCGGCGCAGCGGCAGCGCGACGTTCCTGCCGCTGGAGGAACTGATCGCCGCGCACCTCGGCGAGCTGTTCGCCGGCATGGACATCATCGAGTGCCACGTCTTCCGCATCACCCGCAACGCCGACCTGGAGGTCGAGGAGGACCAGGACGAGGACCTGCTCAAGGCCCTGGAACGGGAACTGGCGCGGCGGCGCTTCGGGCCGCCGGTGCGGCTGGAGGTCGGCGACGACATGACCGACCACGTCCTTCGCCTACTGCTGCGGGAGATGGAGGTGGAGCCCGAGGAGGTCGTCGAGGTTCCCGGTCTGCTGGACCTGTCGTGCCTGTGGCAGGTGTACGGCGTGGACCGCAAGGAGCTCAAGGACCCGCCGTTCGTGCCGGCCACGCATCCCGCGTTCGCCGAGCGGGAGACGCCGCGCAGCGTCTTCGCGACGCTGCGGGACGGGGACGTGCTCGTGCACCATCCCTACGACTCCTTCTCCACGAGCGTGCAGCGCTTCATCGAGCAGGCGGCCGCCGACCCGAACGTGCTGGCCATCAAGCAAACGCTGTACCGCACCTCCGGCGACTCGCCGATCGTCGACGCGCTGATGGACGCGGCCGAGGCCGGCAAGCAGGTGGTGGCCCTGGTCGAGCTGAAGGCGCGGTTCGACGAGGAGGCCAACATCAAGTGGGCCCGTGCGCTGGAAAAGGCCGGCGTGCACGTGGTCTACGGCCTGGTCGGACTGAAGACGCACTGCAAGACGGCGCTGGTGATCCGCCAGGAGGGCTCGTCCATCAAGCGTTACTGCCACATCGGCACGGGCAACTACAACCCGAAGACCGCGCGGCTGTACGAGGACGTGGGCATCCTGACCGCGGAGCCGACGATCGGCGCCGACCTCACGGATCTGTTCAACGTGCTGACCGGCTATGCCCGCCAGGAGAACTACCGCAGCCTCATGGTCGCGCCCTACGGCGTGCGGCGGGGCATCGTGCGGCGGATCGAGCAGGAGATCGAGCACCAGCGGGCCGGTCGTCGCGCCGGTGTGCGGCTCAAGGTGAACTCGCTCGTGGACGAGCAGGTCATCGACGCCCTGTATCGCGCGTCGCAGGCCGGTGTGCCGATCGAGGTCATCGTGCGCGGCATCTGCGCGCTCAAGCCGGGCGTGCCCGGTCTGTCGGAGAACATCAAGGTCCGGTCGATCCTGGGACGTTTCCTGGAGCACTCCCGGATCGTGCGGTTCGCCGGTTCGGACGAACTGTGGATCGGCAGCCCGGACATGATGCACCGCAATCTGGACCGCCGGGTCGAGGTGCTGGTGAACGTGACCGACCGCAAACTGGTCGCGCAGTTGGACAGCGTGCTGGATTCGACGATGGATCCGGCCACCCGGTGTTGGGAGCTCACCTCGGACGGGAACTGGGATCCGTCCCCCGCGGACGGTTCCCGCGTTCGCGATCACCAGGTGGAACTGATGAAACTCCACAGTGCGAAGGAACAGCAGGTGTGACTATCCGAGCCGCCGGCGCCGTTGTGTGGCGTCCCAGCAGTGTGACCGAGCAGGTCGAAGTGGCTGTGGTGCATCGACCACGATATGACGATTGGTCACTGCCCAAGGGAAAATTGGACGCTGACGAAACGACGCCGGCGGCGGCGGTTCGAGAAGTGCTGGAGGAGACCGGCTTCTCCATCACCTTGGGCCGCCGTCTGCCGTCCGCCGAATACACGGTGGACGGCAAGGCGAAGGTCGTCGACTACTTCTCGGCCCGCTTCATCAGCGGCGAGTTCGAGGCCAACGACGAGGTCGACCGGCTGAAATGGGTTTCCCCCCGAGCCGCCGGGGATCTCCTTCGCTACCAGCACGACCGCGTGGTGCTGAAGGAGTTCGTCGCGCTGCCCGCGCGTCTGAGCACGTTGTTGCTGGTCCGGCACGCCAAGGCCGGCAAGCGCGACGAGTGGGAGGGCGACGACGACCTGCGGCCGCTGAGCCCTTCCGGGCAACGGCAGGCCGACGCGTTGGCTCGGCTTCTGCCTCTGTTCGGCGCTGATCGCGTCCATGCCGCGCCGAGGACGCGGTGCGTGGACACAGTGGCCGGGCTGGGCCTGGACATCCGCAGCGAGCCGCTGCTGTCCGAGGAGGGCTACTGGGTCAGCCCGTCGGCCGGCGTGGCCCGGTTGCTGGACATCGTGGCCGCCGGCGGCACTCCCGTGGTGAGCAGCCAGGGCGGCGTCATCCCCGATGTCGTCGCCCGTCTGGCCGACATGAACGGTGTTCGCCTGGACGAGATCGCCAGCAAGAAGGCCAGTTTCTGGCTGCTGTCGTTCCGGCCGCCGACCAGCGGCCGGGAGCCGCGACTGGTCGCCGCCGACTACTTTCCCACCCCGCTGCCGAAACCCTCCGGCCGCTAGCCCTGGGGTCTGCGGGACCCCTTGCCCCCCAGGGGTTGTGGTGACAACTCCTGGGGCGCTGGGGTTTTCCCTATTCTTCGCGCCCCACAAATGGATCAGGGGCCCATGCTGGATGCACGGGCCCCTGCTTCCGAACCGGCACGCGCGGGTCGTGCGCCGGATTCGCGACTACTTCTTGAGAACACGCCCGGCCGAGCGGGTGACTCGGCCGCGCATGGTCACTTCTTGGCGGCAGCGGCCTTCTTCGGCGCGGCCTTCTTGGCGGCGGCGGGCGCGGCCTTCTTCGGCGCGGCCTTGGTCGCGGCCGGCTTCGCGGCAGCGGTGGCGGCAGCGGCCGGCTTGGCGGCGGCCGTGGTGCGCTTCGGAGCGGCCTTCCGCGTGGTGGCGGGCTTCGCGGCCGCGGCGGCCGGCTTGGCGGCAGCAGCGGTGCGACGCGTGGTGGCCGGCTTCGCGGCGGCAGCGGCCGGCTTGGCGGCAGCGGTGCGACGCGTGGTGGTGGCCGGCTTCGCGGCGGCAGCAGCGGTCGTGGTCGCCTTGGCGGCAGCGGCCGGCTTGGCGGCGACAACCTTCGGCAGCTTCTTGGCGCCGCTGATGACGTCCTTGAACGTCGTGCCGGCGCGGAAAGCGGGAACGTTGGTCTTCTTGACCTTCACGGTCTCGCCGGTGCGCGGGTTGCGAGCGGTGCGAGCGGCACGGGCCCGCTTCTCGAACACACCGAAGCCCGTCACGTTGACCTTCTCGCCCTTTTGGACGGTGCGGACCACGATGTCGACGATGCCGTCGACGGCCGAGCTGGCGGCCTTCTTGTCGCCGAGACGCTCGGCCAGAGCCTCAATGAGTTGGGCCTTGTTCACTTCAGTCCCTCCCAGGACACTATCGGCCCGTAGTTGGGCCACTTCAGGCACACGGTAAGCCAACGCGCCAAGAATTTCCACGCGCCACGCCCATTTTTTTGTTGCTGGCGCGTTGGTTCCGCCCCACCGGGGGACATAAGCCCGGTTTTCGAAGCGGCGAGGGAGGGTTCAAGGGCCGCCGGAAACCCGTCCCGGCGGCCCCGCAGATCAGCCCGCGGTGACGGGGTTCGTTGTGGGCAGCCAAGTCGGGCGGCCGCCCTCGAATTCCCCGATCGCATCGACGTTTCGCAAGGTCAGGCCGATATCGTCGAGCCCTTCCAGCAGGCGCCAACGGGTGTAGTCGTCGATCTGGAAGGGGGCCGAGAAGTCCTTGGCGCGGACCGTCTTCGCACTCAGGTCGACCGTGACCTCCGCGCCCGGGTCGTTCTCGAGCAGCTTCCACAACAGTTCGATGTCGGACTGCTCACACTGCGCCGCCACGAGGCCCTGCTTGCCCGCGTTGCCGCGGAAGATGTCGGCGAACCGGGACGAGAGCACCACCCGGAAGCCGTAGTCCATCAGCGCCCAGACGGCGTGCTCGCGCGACGAGCCGGTGCCGAAGTCGGGGCCCGCGACCAGAACACTGCCGGCGCGGAAGGGCTCGTGGTTGAGGATGAAGTTCTCGTCCGCGCGCCAGGCCGCGAACAGCCCGTCCTCGAATCCGGTGCGGGTGACCCGCTTGAGGTAGACGGCCGGGATGATCTGGTCGGTGTCCACGTTGGACCGGCGCAGCGGGACGCCGACCCCGGTGTGGCTGGTGAAGGGTTCCATCGGTCTACTCCTCTGCTTTTCAGTCCAGGTCGGCCGGGGCCGACAGCGTGCCGCGCACCGCGGTGGCCGCGGCGACCAGCGGCGACACCAGGTGGGTTCGGCCGCCCTTGCCCTGGCGGCCCTCGAAGTTGCGGTTGGAGGTCGACGCGCTGCGCTCGCCCGGCTTGAGCTGATCGGGGTTCATGCCAAGGCACATGGAGCAGCCCGCGGACCGCCACTCGGCGCCCGCCTCCGTGAAGACCTTGTCCAGTCCCTCGGACTCCGCCTGCGCGCGCACCCGCATCGAACCGGGCACCACCAGCATGCGTACGTCGGAGGCGACCTTGCGGCCCTTGAGGATGTCGGCCGCCGCGCGGAGGTCCTCGATGCGGCCGTTGGTGCAGGAACCGAGGAAGACGGTGTCCACGTGGATCTCGCGCAGCGGCGTGCCCGGCTCCAGGCCCATGTACGCCAGCGCCTTCTGCGCCGCCACCTTCGCGTTCTCGTCGCCGATGTCCTCCGGGTCGGGCACGGAGGCGCCCAGCGGCAGGCCCTGTCCCGGATTCGTGCCCCACGTGACGAACGGCGTCAGCGCGTCCGCGTCGATGTCGACCTCGAAGTCGAAGCTCGCGTCCTCGTCCGTGCGCAGGGAACGCCAGTACTCGACCGCCGCGTCCCAGTCCGCGCCCTTCGGCGCGTGCTGGCGGCCCTTGAGATAGTCGAAGGTGACGTCGTCCGGCGCGATCATGCCGGCGCGCGCGCCCGCCTCGATCGACATGTTGCACACCGTCATGCGGGCTTCCATCGACATCGCTTCGATGGTGTCGCCCCGGTACTCCAGGATGTAGCCCTGCCCGCCGCCGGTGCCGATCTTCGCGATCACCGCCAGGATCACGTCCTTGGACGTGACGCCCGGGCGCAGCGCGCCGTTGACGTTGACCGCCATCGTCTTGAACGGCCGCAGCGGCAGCGTCTGCGTGGCCATCACGTGCTCGACCTCGGAAGTGCCGATGCCGAAGGCGATCGAGCCGAACGCGCCGTGGGTCGAGGTGTGGCTGTCCCCGCACACCACCGTCATGCCCGGCTGGGTCAGGCCCAGCTGCGGGCCCACCACGTGGACGATGCCCTGTTCCGCGTCGCCCATCGGGTGCAGGCGGACGCCGAACTCCGCGCAGTTGCGCCGAAGCGTCTCCACCTGGGTCCGCGACACCGGGTCGGCGATGGGAAGTTCGACGTCCACCGTAGGAACATTGTGGTCCTCGGTGGCGATCGTCAGGTCCGGCCTGCGCAGTTTCCGGCCGGCGAGCCGCAGTCCGTCGAAGGCCTGCGGGCTGGTGACCTCGTGCACCAGGTGCAGGTCGATGTAGATGAGGTCCGGTTCGGCTCCGTCGCCCTTGCGCACCAGGTGCGCGTCCCAGACTTTCTCCGCGAGCGTGCGGCCCATGGTCTCCTCCCCCTTCGGGGATGTCGGTGTCAGATCGGGATTCTCAGATGGTGGCGCGGCTGGACTTCCCACATCGCGGGAAGCTAGTATCGCGACGTGGGACAGCATAGCGGGATCGGCGTTCTGGACAAGGCGGTGGCGGTGCTCAGCGCCGTCGCCAAGGACCCCTGCGGACTGGCGGAACTCTGTAACCGCACCGGTCTTCCCCGCGCCACCGCGCACCGCCTCGCCGTAGGCCTTGAGGTGCATCGCTTGCTGCGCCGCGGTTCCGACGGCCGCTGGCGCCCCGGCGCCGCCCTGGCCGAACTGGCCGGCGGCGCCACCGATCCCCTCCTGGACGCCGCTTCCTCGGTTCTCCCGCGCCTCCGGGACATCACCGGCGAATCCGTCCAGCTCTACCGCCGCGACGGAATGCAGCGCATCTGCGTCGCCGCCGCCGAGCCCCCGTCCGGCCTTCGCGACACCGTCCCCGTCGGCGCCCGTCTCCCCATGACGGCAGGTTCCGGTGCCAAAGTCCTTGCCGCCTGGGCCGATTCCCCCACCCAGCGCGCCCTTCTCACGGACGCCCTCTTCGGCGAGCGCACTCTCCTGGAAGTGCGCCGCCGCGGCTGGGCCCAATCCGTCGGCGAACGCGAGCCCGGCGTCGCCTCCGTCTCCGCCCCCGTCCGCGACTCCTCCGGCACCGTCATCGCCGCCGTCTCCGTCTCCGGGCCCGTAGACCGCATAGGCCGCCGCCCCGGCGGCCGCTGGGCGGCAGACCTCCTAGCCGCCGCCGAAGCCCTCCAAAACCGCCTCTAGCAACGCAGTGCCCCCACCACGTTCGTGGTGGGGGCACTGCGCCGTAAGAGAGCGATGAGAGGGCAACGGCGAAGCCGAGCCCGGGGGGTGCAGGGGGGCGAAGCCCGCCCTGCCCCGGGGTCCGGGGCGGGAGCCCCAGTGTAAAAGCGAAAGATCCCTGTGCGGTCACACCGCACAGGGATCTCCTGATCTGTAGCCCCGACGGGATTCGAACCCGCGCTACCGCCTTGAGAGGGCGGCGTCCTAGGCCGCTAGACGACGGGGCCAGGACTTAGTTTTCTTGCCGGGAGGTACCCTAGCACATCGCTTTGGGTGCCTCACGCTGGGGTACCAGGACTCGAACCTAGACTAACTGAACCAGAATCAGTCGTGCTGCCAATTACACCATACCCCATTGGCATTCTGGATCAGCTTTGGTGTAGCTGGAGGCCGTCCGCCCTGCCGGAATGAATACTAGACCATGACGGGCCCGATCACGAAATCGCCCCCGGGGGTCGGCCGATCGCGCAGGTCAGAGGCCGTCGACGCCGGGGGTGGTGAGCTCGCAGACGAGGAGCTCGGGGAGCTCGGCGAGGCTGTTGATGGTCCACACTCCGTCGGGCGCGGTCTGGTGGTCGGCGCCGTCGCGGTTGAGCCACACGCCGTGCATGCCGGCGTCGCGGGCGCCGATGGCGTCGAGGTCGAGGCGGTCGCCGACGTGCACGGTCTCGGCCGGCAGCACGTCGAGGTCGAGGCAGGCGGTGTGGAATATCACCGGGTCGGGCTTGGCGACGCCCAGTTCACCTGCGATGACGACGCGGTCGAAGAATTCGGACAGTCCGACGGCGGCGATCTTGGCGCGCTGCCGGGAGCCGGAGGCGTTGGTGACGGCGGCGACCTTGATGCCGCTGGCGCGCAGCCAGTCGAGCAGGGGCAGGGTGTCGTCGAAGACACGCCAGGACCGTTCCATGACGGCGAGGCGGCAGTCTTCGCGCCTGCGCACCTCGGCGTCGTCGAGGTGTTCGCCGAGCACGGCGAAGAAGGCCTTGGTGCGCTGCCAGCGCATGGTGTCGTAGTCGAACTCGCCGGAGATGGCGCGGGCGACATGCTCGTCGGTGGTGCGCTGCCATGCCGGCCATGCGCCGTCATGTCCGACAAGGGCGGTCAACGCGGTTCTCGCCGATCCGTCGTAGTCAATCAGCGTGTCGTCGATGTCCAGGCAAACGGCACGGATTTCGACGGTGGTGCGGGTGGTGAATGCGGAGAGAACTGGCGTCACCAGGAGAGGCTAGGTGCGGATCCCTTGTCCGCGATTCGGCTAACAAGGTGAAGCTGCCCCTTGATCGTGGTCACTCTCCGCCGTCCCGCGATTCCGCTGTGCGTGCGACACATCCCCTTTCTCGGTACCCGACAACGGGTTTCTCCGACTCGTGGCGCATCGGTGACGGGGCGCTACCGGGCCGGGTGCCGCGTGTCACGTCTAGCTGTACGGGTGAACCGGGTTGACGGGGGCGGCCGCCGCGAGCATCCTTGAGTTATTCAACAAGCGTTGAAAAGAGGGATGGCGATGGAACGCACGACGTGCTGCGTGGTGGGCGGCGGCCCGGCCGGGATGATGCTGGGACTGCTGCTGGCCAGGGCGGGCGTGGACGTGACCGTGCTCGAGAAGCACGGCGACTTCCTGCGGGACTTCCGCGGCGACACGGTGCACGCCTCGACGCTGCGGCTGCTGGACGAGCTGGGCCTGGCCGAGAAGTTCGCCAAGGTCCCGCACCGGTTGCTGACCCAGCTGGGGCTGCCGGTCGGCCCGACCAGCACCGCGCTGATCGACATGAGCCGGCTGCCCGGCCCGCACAAGCACATCGCGATGGTGCCGCAGTGGGACTTCCTCGACATGGTCGCCGACGCGGCGGCGGCCGAGCCGACCTTCCGCCTGCGCATGAACACCGAGGCGACCGGTCTGACCACGAAGGACGGCCGCGTCACCGGCATCACGTACCGGACGAAGGACGGCGAGACCGGTGAGATCCAGGCCGACCTCACCGTCGCCTGCGACGGGCGGCGCTCGATCCTGCGCAGCGCGCTGGGGCTGGGTATCCGCAGCTGGCGGGTGCCGATGGACTGCTGGTGGCTGCGGGTGCCGCGGCACGAGGGCGACCCGGTGGGCATCGGCGGCATGATCGGCGAAGGGCGCATGGTCGTCTACATCGACCGCGGCGACTACTTCCAGCTGGCCTTCCTGATCGAGAAGGGCTCGGACGCGCGCTGGCGCGAGGCCGGCCTGCAGTCGTTCCGGGACAGCCTCGCCGGTGTCCTGCCGTGGCTGGCCGACCGTGTGGACGAGATCAAGTCGCTGGACGACGCCAAGCTGCTGGACGTGAAACTGGACCGGCTGACCAAGTGGTACAGCGACGGCCTGCTGTGCATCGGCGACGCCGCGCACGCCATGTCGCCGGTCGGCGGCGTCGGCATCAACCTGGCCGTACAGGATGCCGTTGCCACCGCGCGGATCCTGGCCGCGCCGCTGCGCCGAGGGACCGTCACGACCGCCGATCTGGCCAAGGTGCAGCGCCGTCGCGGGCCGGCCACCACCATCACGCAGGGCATGCAGCGACTGATGCATGACAACGCTGTCGGTCCCGCGTTGAGCGGCCGTATCGATCTGAGTAAGCGAACCCCGCTCGCATTGCGACTGCTGAACCGCTTCCCGAAGCTCGGCCTGATTCCGGCCTATCTGGTGGCCATCGGCTTCCGCCCCGAACACGCCCCGGATTTCGCCCGGCGGTGATGCCGCGCGTTCCGCGCGGGGCTCAGCCCCTCGGGGCCTCGCGCTCTCTGTGTCATCTGGGCACTCGTCCACTGAGGACCATTGCGACCACTTGTGCCCGGTCCTTGGCGCCCAGTTTGCGCAGAATGGCCTTCACATGGGTCTTCACGGTGTCCGTGCTGATGAACAGGTGGTGCGCGATGGTCTGGTTGTCCAGGCCCTTGATCATCTCGGCCAGCACGTCGAACTCGCGGGCCGACAACTGCGGCAGCACGGCGTGCGGCGGCAGGTCGGTGGACATCTGCACCTGCCCGCCCAGCCGGGGATCGAGCACGTGCGTCGCGCCGGCCAGCACCTCGCTGAACACCGACAGCAGTTCCCGCAGGGGCGTCGTCTTGAGCAGGTAGGCGGCGGCGCCCTGGTTCAGCGCCGCCTTGGCCCACTCCGGGCTGTCCATCTCGCTGACCACCACGGTGGTCGCCGACGGCCGCTGGGCCCGCACGTCGCGCACCGTGCGCAGCGCACCAGCGCCCGGCACCGACAGATCCGTCACGACGAGGTCGACGAGCAGCCCGCGCAGGCAGCGCAGCGCCTCGGACGAGGTGTGGGCCACCCCCACCACCCGGAAGCGCTGAGTGCGCTGCAGACAGACGCGCAGACCCTCGGTGATCAGCTGAGAGGCGTCGACCAGCAGCACCCTTGCGGGGTCAGGGACCACCATGCGATCACCTCCGCTGCGCCGCGGCCAACCGGTCCGAGCCGGATTGCTGACCTCACTGGTCTCGCAATCGGCTCAACGCGGAATAGCACGCCATGGTTCAGCAGCGGAAGCCGTCGAAGGGCCGGTCGGCGCGAAGTTGCGCCGACCGGCCCTTCGATCATGGGCCAAGGCGACTAGACGGACACGACCTTGTTGGTGAGTGTGCCGATCCCCTCGACGGACACCGAGACCGTCTGTCCCGCGGTCATCGGGCCGACCCCGGCCGGCGTTCCGGTCAGCACCACGTCGCCCGGCAGCAGCGTCATGCCGGCCGTGATCCACTCCAGGATCTCGCCCACGCCGTGCAGCAGGTCGCTGGTGTTGCCGTCCTGCTTGAGCTCGCCGTCCAGCTCCGTGCGCAGGTCCAGGCCCGACGGGTCGAGGTTGGTCTCGATCCACGGCCCCAGCGGGCAGAACGTGTCGTGGCCCTTGCCCCGCGTCCACTGGCCGTCGGCCTTCTGCTGCTCGCGGGCCGTGACATCGTTGGCGATGGTGTAGCCCAGGATGGCCGAGCCGGCGTTCTCGGCCTTGAGCCGGCGCACCGGCAGGCCGCCGATCACGATCGCCAGCTCGCCCTCGTAGTCCACCCGGCCCAGCCCGGCCGGCACCTCGATGGCCGCGTCCGGGCCGATCACCGAGGTCGACGGCTTGATGAAGATGACCGGGTCGGCCGGCGGCTCCCCGCCCATCTCGCGGGCGTGGTCGGCGTAGTTCTTGCCGATGCACACCACCTTGGACGGGCGGATCGGGGCCAGCAGCTGGACCGAGGCCAGCGGCCAGGTCCGCCCCGTGAACTTCGGGTCCTCGAACACCGAAGTCGACAGTTCCGCAGCGATCAGGCTGTCCGGCTCGCCGCCGATGGCGACGAAGGACGCCCCTTCTGAGTGAGAGATCCGAGCGAAGCGCACAGTGCTATCTTGCCCCGCCTCCGGCGGGGCGGCTCGGCCCCCTCTAAGCCGGTGCCTCGCCCTTGCCGGATTTAGCCCGCCGCGTCGGCTTGGGTGAGTGGTCAAGTCGGGCGGCGGCGGGTCGAAATCCGGCAACCGTGCGAAGCACCGGCGGGGCCGAGCAGCTCTGCTGTGTTGGCGGGAAAGGCGTGCGTCGGGGGTCAAGCCAGGGCGCGCACTCGCATCGCCTTGTGGGCCAGTGCGTCGCACAGGGCGAGCCAGCTGGCCTCGACGATGTTGTCGTGCACACCCACCGTGGTCCACTCGTGCTCGCCGTCGGTGGACTCCACCAGCACGCGCGTGACGGCGTCGGTGCCGGGGTGGTCGGTCAGGATGCGCACCTTGTAGTCGGCCAGCTCGACACTGTCCATCCAGGACAGATGGGGCCGCAGTGCCTGGCGCAGCGCGGCGTCCAGGGCGTGCACGGGGCCGGTGCCTTCGGCGGTGGCGATCACGCGTTCGCCGCCGACGTGCACCTTGACCGTGGCCTCGGACATGATCGTGCCGTCCTGTTGGTGGTCAAGGAGAACGCGGTAGGACTCCAAAGTGAACGGAGGCTCGTCCACTTCGGACAGCTCGTTGCGCAGCAGCAGTTCCAGCGAGGCGTCGGCCGCCTCGAAGGACCAGCCCTTGGCCTCCAGCTCCTTCACCTTCCGCACCGCGTTGCCGACGGCGTCGGGCCGGCCGGCCAGGTCGAGCCCGAGCTCTCGTCCCTTGAGCTCAAGACTCGCCCGGCCGGCCATCTCGGTGACCAGGACCCGCATGCCGTTGCCGACGGTGGCCGGATCGATGTGGTTGTAGAGATCCGGATCCACCTTGATCGCGCTCGCGTGCAGCCCCGCCTTGTGGGCGAAGGCCGACGCCCCGACATAGGCCTGGTGGGTGTCGGGGGCGATGTTCGCGATCTCGGCGAGGGCATGGGACACGCGGGTCAGCTCGGCGACGGAGTCGGCGGGTACCACCGGCATCCCGAGCTTGGTCACGAGGTTCCCGATGACGGCGAACAGGTCGGCGTTGCCGGCCCGCTCCCCGTAGCCGTTGGCCGTGCACTGGACGTGGGTCGCGCCGGCCTGGACCGCCGCGATGGTGTTGGCCACCGCGCAGGACGTGTCGTCCTGGCAGTGGATGCCGACGCGCAGGCCGGTGCGGGCCATCACCTCGGTGACGGTCTGCCCGAGCTGCACCGGCAGCTGGCCGCCGTTGGTGTCGCACAGCACCACCACGTCGGCCCCCGCCTCGCCGGCCGCCTGCACCACACGCAGCGCGCACTCCGGGTCGTAGGCGTAGCCGTCGAAGAAGTGCTCCGCGTCGAGGAACACGCGGCGGCCGTTGGCCACCAGGTACCGGACCGTGTCGCGGACCATGGCGCAGTTCTCGTCGACGTCGGTGCGCAGCGCGCGCTCGATGTGCCGGCGGTCGGACTTCGCGACCAGGGTGACGACCGGGGCCTTCGAGTCGAGCAGGGCCTGCACCTGCTTGTCGTCCTCGACCTTCACGCCGGCCTTGCGCGTCGAGCCGAAGGCCACCAGCGCCGCGTGCTGCAACTCCAGCTCGCCGGCCGCCGCACGGGCGAAGAACTCCGTGTCCTTGGGCAGTGCGCCCGGCCAGCCGCCCTCGATGAAGCCGACGCCGATGCCGTCGAGCAGACGGGCCACCGCCAGCTTGTCCGTCACCGAGTAGGTGATGCCCTCGCGCTGGGCGCCGTCCCGCAGGGTGGTGTCGAAGACGTGGAAGCCGTCGCCCAGTGGCGTGCCGGCCGGGGTTGTCCTGCTCAACGGTCTACTCCTCGCGAGGGGGTGGCTGACGTGGCCCAGAAAAGCAAAAAGACCCCCTGCGAATGCAAGAGGTCTGCGCGCCGGGTGCCTTCGGGGGCACTACCCGGCGCGCTGCGAAATGATGATCACGGTGTGGAGAGCCACACCCGCATGCTGCCACACCCGCCCGGCGATGACCAAGCGTCGGACGAAATATCCCACCAGTCGGGAAATTTCACCGAGACAGCCCATGACCGGTCCACCTGGCCGAAATTGGACTGGTCCAATTTCGTTCAAAGGAGCAGCCTATCGGTAGCCGCCTTCGTCGAAGGGAGAAGGCTGCGTGGTCACAGTCGTCCTGCTGGGCGCGCCGAACGCCGAAGGCGCCGAGTACGCCTGGTTGATGGACCGCGTCCGCGTCGGGGGCTGCGAGCCGGTCGCTCTCGACGGGGCGGGGGCCGCCGATGTGCTCGTCAAGCTGCACGAACAGGGCCGCCTGCACGGCGTTTTAGCCGTGGGCGGGCCCACCGGCGGCTCGCCCGCCTTCGCCGCCCTACGGGCGTTGCCGATCGGCGTGCCCAAGCTGCTCGTCACCGCTCGGGACCACCACACCCACGGCGGCGTCACCGACGTCACCACCATGCACTCCGTCGTCGACATCGTCGGCATCGACCAGGTCTCAGAGCGCATCCTCGACAACGCCGCCGCCGCCATCACCGGCATGGCCCGCAGCTACCACGCCGGGCGGCACAACCCCACCCGCCACACCCGGCCGCTCGTGGCCACCACCGTCTCCGCCACCCGGCCCCGCCTCGAACACTGGGGCTACGCCGTCGTGGTCGTCCCCGACAGCCGCCCCCTGCCGTCCCTTGTGGACAGCGGCTTCCTGGCCGGCGTCATCTCCACCGACCCCACCTCCGCCTACGACGTCCCCCACATCGTCTGCGACGACGCCGCCTTCGCCCAGGAGGCCGCCGACACCCTCCACCACCTCATCACCGGCTCCCCCTGACCCCGCGAGTCCCGCTCTCAGGCAACCGAATGTCGAGTTCCGGGGATCTCGGTCGCACGACCGTGCTCGCCGTCACTGGTTCAGCAGCTGGTTCACGCGCTGGTGCGACAGGTTCACCACGTCCCGATGGCCCGCTGGGACACTCCCGCCGCCGCACCTCGGTCTCCAGGTCCCCGAAGTTCTCGACATCGGTCGCCGCCGGCGCAAGGCCCGCGACGACCGCAACCCAGAGGTTGTCCTCCCGACTCACCGTCACTTCGTACACGGTCGCCATCACTCCTCCATCCACTCGTCGCCGAACAGCCGCGAGTCCCGCTGTGGGGACCTCATGAACCGGTTTCATGGCGTCCCCAGGGCGGGACTCGCGGGGCGCCGAGACGTGAACATGGGTGTACCTCTAAAATACTCTTCGAGTATAGGAACAATCAACAACCTCGGTCGATGGGTCTCATGCTGACGAGTATATCGGAAAATGGGCTCTTACCATCCGGTCGGCGTTATTATTGCCACGTAGACGTTTCCGGTCTCATCAGCTCACGAGATGTTACGTCAATGTAGCCCGCTAACACTATATGTGGAACCACCTACCCGGATCAAGACGACGTTCCCCCGTGTACTCGCAACTCCTACCGCGAACCCGGGACATCCGTTTTTAGCCGCGTTTCTTGAAAGTAATTCCCAACTACGCTAGCACCCATGTCACAGCGTCAGGCGGTGGTGCGGGTGTTGGACGACACCAGGGCCGCGAGGCGGTCGCCGATGGCGTAGGTGGCGCCGGGCGAGGCGTGGTCGCGGGTGGCGAGATCGAAGGCGACGGAGGCCTCGATGCGCCGCGCGGACTCGTGCTCGCCGAGGTGGTCGAGCATCAGCGCGACCGAGAGCACGGCGGCGGTGGGGTCGGCGATGCCCTGGCCGGCGATGTCGGGCGCGCTGCCGTGCACCGGCTCGAACATGCTGGGATTGCGGCGGGTCACGTCGAGGTTGCCGCTGGCCGCCAGGCCGATGCCACCGGTGACGGCGGCCGCGAGGTCGGTGAGGATGTCGCCGAACAGGTTGTCCGTCACGATGACGTCGAACCGGCCCGGGTCGGTCACCATGTGGATGGTGGCGGAGTCGACGTGCTGGTAGTTGACGGTCACCTCGGGGTGCAGCAGCGACACCTCCTCCACGACCCGGGACCACAGCGAACCGGCGTGCGTCAGCACGTTGGTCTTGTGCACGAGGGTCAGGTGCTTGCGCGGGCGCGCCGTCGCACGGGCGAAGGCGTCCCGGACCACGCGGTCGACGCCGAACGAGGTGTTGATGCTGACCTCGGTGGCGATCTCGTGCGGAGTGTCCTTGCGCAGCAGGCCGCCGTTGCCGGCGTACAGACCCTCAGTGCCTTCTCGCACCACGACCATGTCGATGTCGGACGGGTCGGCGAGCGGGCTGCGCACGCCCGGGTACAGCCGAGCCGGCCTCAGGTTCACGTGATGGTCGAGCTCGAAGCGCAGCCGCAGCAGCAGCCCCCGCTCCAGAATGCCGCTGGGCACCGACGGGTCGCCGACCGCGCCGAGCAGAATGGCGTCGTGCTGGCGCAGTTCACCGAGCACCGACTCCGGCAGCAGCTCCCCGGTGGCGTGCCACCTCGCCGCACCGAGGTCGTACCGGGTGATCTCCGCCGTCGGAACCACCTCGCCGAGCACCTTCAGCGCCTCGGCAATAACCTCGGGCCCGATCCCGTCACCTGGGATCACAGCGAGCCGCATCCACACACCTCCCGGAGTACGGTCCCCATGCTCGGGACCATCCATCTCTTGCGTGAGGCTACCCGTACTTCCCCCACTAATCGGAGTCCGGACACGCTTCTGGGGTGATCTCTCCCGAAGTGCGGGACACCCGGATGGCGCAATCGCCACCCGTACGGGTGACATCGGGCCCCTGACCGGCCCCAACATGCGGTGAAGGGGACCTCCCCGGCGACGACCGCCGGGAAGGCCCCCTTCCGGACAAACGGGTCAGATCAGCGAGATGGACCGCACGGTGTGCGCGCCCACGGCGGCGCCGATCGGCTCCAGCACGCCGGCGTCGACCGCACGGTCGGCGCGGATCAGCATGACGGCGTCGGAGCCGTCCTTGGTCTGCGAGATCTGCGCGGCCTCGATGTTGACGCCGGCCTCGCCGAGCAGGGTGCCGACGGTGCCCATGACGCCCGGGCGGTCCGGGTACTCCAGCAGCACCAGCTCGCCGGCGGCCCGCAGGTCGAAGCCGCGGCCGTTGATCTCCACCAGCTTCTCAATGGCGTCCAGGCCGGACAGCGTGCCCGAGACGCGCAGGGCCGTGCCGTCGGGCAGCGCGGCGCTCACGGTGACCAGGCTGCGGTGGTTGGCGCTCTCGGGCTCCTTGACCAGGTCCACGGCCACGCCGAGGGTCTCGGCCAGCGCCGGCGCGTTCACGAACGTGACCTGCTCGTCGACGATGCCGGAGAACACGCCGCGCAGCGCGGCCAACGGCAGCACCGAGACGTCCTCGTTGGACAGTTCGCCGCGGACGGTGACGGTGACCGAGGCCGGGGCCTTGCCGGCCAGGGCCGACAGCACCACGCCGAGCTTCTGGGTCAGCGGCAGGTACGGGCGGACCTCGTCGTTGACGACGCCGCCGCTGGCCACGTTCACCGCGTCCGGCACGAAGTCGCCGCGCAGGGCCAGCCGCACCGAGCGGGCCACGTCGGTGCCGGCGCGGTCCTGGGCCTCGGCCGTCGAGGCGCCCAGGTGCGGCGTCACGACCACGTTGGGCAGCTCGAACAGCGGCGAAGCCGTGGTCGGCTCGGTCTCGAAGACGTCGATGCCGGCGCCGCCGACGTGACCGTCCCGAATGGACTCCGCCAGCGCCGTCTCGTCGACGAGGCCGCCGCGGGCGGCGTTGACGATGATGACGCCCTTCTTGGTGCGGGCGAGCGCCTCCTTGCCGATCAGGCCCTTGGTCTCCGGGGTCTTCGGCAGGTGGATGGAGATGGCGTCGGCCCGCTCCAGCAGCTCGTCCAGGGTGACCAGCTCGATGCCCAGCTGCGCGGCGCGGGCCGGCGCGACGTACGGGTCGTAGGCGATCAGCGTGGTGTTGAAGGCCGCCAGGCGGGCCGCGAACAGCTGGCCGATCTTGCCGAGGCCCACGACGCCGACGGTCTTGCCCGACAGCTCCACGCCCGAGAACGAGCTGCGCTTCCAGGCGCCGCCACGCAGGCTGGCCGAGGCCTCCGGGATGCGGCGAGCGACCGCCAGCAGCAGGCCCACGGCGTGCTCGGCGGCCGAGGTGATGTTGGACGTGGGCGCGTTGACCACCAGCACACCGTGCTTGGTGGCGGCCGGCACCTCCACGTTGTCCAGGCCGACGCCGGCGCGGGCGACCACCTTGAGCTTGCTCGTGGCCGCGAACACCTCGGCGTCCACCTGGGTGGCCGACCGGACCAGCAGCGCGTCCGCGTCGGCGACGGCGGACAGCAGGGCGGGCCGGTCGGTGCCGTCGACGTGGCGGATCTCCACCTCGTCCCCGAACACCTCGATGACGGACGGTGCGAGCTTCTCGGCGATCAGAACGACGGGACGACTGGCATTGGTCACGACACAGCTCCAGGTTTCGGCGCGCGACTTCACGGACGGCCCACCGGCACCCCGTTGTGCTGGACCTCGTCGCATCCTACGAGTTGGCCGCCCCGATGGAAGGGGTGATGTTAACTTCCCCGTAACTACCAGGGCTCATCGAACTCGCCGTCGCGCGCGCCCTTGACGAAGGCGTCCCACTCTGCGGGAGTGAAGACCAGAACGGGGCCCGCCGGCTGCGCCGAATTACGCATGGCCACATAGGTCACGCCGTCCGTGTGCGGGACGAAGGCGACCTCGACGTGCTCCCCGTCTGCCCCATCCTCGCCGGTGCTGTACCCGTCACCCCGCTGCCACTGCGCCCCGCTCAGGTCCAGGCTGCCGCGGACCTGCTTCTTGTCGTCGTAGATGGGCGCAACCTCGTCGCTCATACGGGCAGGGTAACGGCACACTGCTCCCATGCTGCGAACAGCGGTGGTAGCCGGTCTGCTCCTGGTCGGCACCCTGACGGGCCTCGCTCCCGCGCACGCCGCCGACGCCGGTCCCAGCCGGATCCGGTCCGACGGCACGCGCCTGTACGACACCACGACGAACGCGACGTTCACGCCCAGGGGCGCGAACTACATCCGCCTGGCCGATGACGGCCACGGCGTCTTCCACTCCACCTTCGAACCCGGGCGGTACTCGCCGACCGACGCCCAGCGCATGCTGAACCAGTTGAGCCACGACGGCTACAACACGGTTCGGGTGTTCGTCGACGCCGGCACGTGGAACTTCGACCACGGGCTGGACACCGATCCGTCGCCGGACGCCCCGTGGCTCAACAAGGCCTATGTGGACAATCTGGCGGCCTTCATCGACGCGGCCGCCGCCGACCATGTCTACGTGCTGCCCACGTTCGAGTACGCGCCGATGAACCGGCACTACGCGGACATCGCCGGCGGGACGCGCAATCCGAACGTCGGCGGCACCAACTCGTGGTACCTGGATCGCGGCATGATCGCGGCCAAGAAGGCGTACCTGACGAACATCGCCGCCGCGTTGGAGGACGAGCTCGGCGTGAACCGGACCGACATCCTGTCGTACGAGATCGACAACGAGGTGTTCTGGCAGACCGATCAGGCGCCGTTCGCGACCATGTCCGGCACGGTGGTCGGCGTGGACGGGATCACCTACGACATGTCGGCGCCGGCGGACCGGCAGCAGGCCGCCGACGCCAGCCTGGTCTGGTACGTCAACCAGGCGGTCCAGGGCGTGCACGCGGCCGACCCGGACGCCCTGGTGTCGATCGGCATGTTCACCAACAATGCGGTCGGGCGGACGGGATTCGACGGCCTGATGGCCGATCCGAACACGCGACCCCTGTCACCGGGCAACCCGGTGGCCATCGCGCACTGGAGTGCCATCGATTTCATCGACATGCACACCTATCCCTGGGGCGCCGGCTACACGCCGGCGGGCGACCTGGCCAGCTCCGACCTGGGCCGGCCCGGCGTGGAGCCGATGGCCAAGCCGTATCTCGTCGGCGAGCTGGGCGCGCGCAAGGACGTGTACGGCAACGACATCACCTCGGCCGCCTTGGACCTGCGCGACCGGCAGATCCAGACCTGTCACATCGACCGGGGCGCGCAGGGCTGGCTGCTGTGGACCTACGACACCGACCAGGTGAACCCGGACCTGGCCGGCCAGGGCGACTACTACTCGCTGACCGACAGCGGCGGCGCGATCAACGGCCAGCTGGCCCCGATCGTGCGCCCCGATCCCTGCCGATAAGACGAAACGGCCGTGGGGCGTGCTGCCCCACGGCCGTTTCCGGCAACCAGAAAAAGATCAGGCCGTCTCGGTGATCGGACGGTCCACCCACGACATGAGGCCGCGCAGCTTCTTGCCGACCTGCTCGATCGGGTGAGCCTCGCCCTCGTCCTGCAGCTTGGTGAAGTTGGGACGGCCGGCCTCGTCCTCGGCCACCCACTCGCGCGCGAAGGTGCCGTCCTGGATCTCGCCCAGGATCTTCTGCATCTCCTGCTTGACCGACGCGGTGATGACGCGCGGGCCGCGGGTCAGGTCGCCGTACTCGGCGGTGTCGGAGATCGAGTAGCGCATCTTGGCGATGCCGCCCTCGTACATGAGGTCGACGATCAGCTTCAGCTCGTGCAGCACCTCGAAGTAGGCGATCTCCGGGGCGTAGCCGGCCTCGGTGAGCACCTCGAAACCGGTCTGCACCAGAGCGGAGGCGCCGCCGCAGAGCACGGCCTGCTCACCGAACAGGTCGGTCTCGGTCTCCTCGGTGAAGGTGGTCTTGATGACGCCGGCGCGCGAGCCGCCGATGCCCTTCGCGTAGGACAGGGCGAGCGCCTGCGCGTTGCCGGTGGCGTCCTGCTCCACGGCGATGAGGCAGGGCACGCCCTTGCCGTCCACGAACTGGCGGCGCACGAGGTGGCCGGGGCCCTTGGGGGCGACCATCGCGACGTCCACGCCTGCCGGCGGGGTGATCAGGCCGTAGCGGATGTTGAAGCCGTGCCCGAAGAAGATCGCGTCGCCGTCGTTGAGGTTGGGCGCGATGTCGTCGGCGTAGATCTTGCGCTGCTTGGTGTCCGGAGCCAGGATCATGATCAGGTCGGCCTCGGCGGACGCCTCGGCGGGGGTGAGCACCCGCAGGCCCTCCTCCTCCGCCTTCGCCCGCGACTTGGAGCCCTCCGGCAGGCCGATGCGAACGTCCACACCGGAATCGCGCAGGCTCAGCGCGTGGGCGTGGCCCTGGCTGCCGTAGCCGATGACGGCCACCTTGCGGCCCTGGATGATGCCGAGGTCGGCGTCGTCGTCGTAGAAGGTCTCGACAGTCATGGCTTTCCTTGTGTTCCTTCCGGGATTTTTCAGCGGGCCGCGGTCGCGGTGATGGAGCGGGCGCCGCGTCCGATGGCGACCATGCCGGACTGCACCATCTCACGCAGGCCGTAGGGCTCCAACATCCGCAGCAGGGCGTCGAGCTTGTCGCCCGTTCCGGTTGCCTCAATGGTCAGCGCCTCGGGCGAGACGTCGACCACCTTGGCCCGGAACAGCTGCACCGTCTCCAGCACCTGGCTGCGCACGGTGGCGTCGGCACGGACCTTGACCAGCAGCAACTCGCGCTGCACGGCCGTGGTCGGCTCCAGCTCGACGATCTTGATGACGTTCACCAGCTTGTTCAGCTGCTTGGTGACCTGCTCCAGGGGGAGCTCGTCGACGCCGACGACGATGGTCATGCGGGAGATGTCGGGATGCTCGGTCGGACCGACCGCCAGCGACTCGATGTTGAAGCCACGGCGGGAGAACAGGCCGGCGACACGGGCGAGGACACCGGGCTTGTTCTCGACCAGAACGGACAGAGTGTGCTTCGTCATGGTCATCACCGCACCTCGCTAGCGCTCGGCGCGGCGCTGACGCTGGTCGCTGTACTGAATGATTCGCTCGCAAGCTCGCTCATCACACGTCCTCGTCGAACAACGGGCGGATGCCGCGGGCGGCCATGATCTGGTCGTTGCCGGTGCCGGCGGCCACCATCGGCCACACCTGCGCGTCCTTGCCGACCACGAAGTCGATCACGACCGGACGGTCGTTGATCTCCATCGCCTGCTGGATCGTGGCGTCCACGTCCTCCTTGCTCTCACACCGGAGGCCGGCGCAGCCCAGCGCCTCGGCGAGCATCTTGAAGTCCGGGATGCGGTGCTTGTGGGTGCCCAGGTCGGTGTGCGAGTACCGCTCGGCGTAGAACAGGTTCTGCCACTGCCGGACCATGCCCAGGTTGCCGTTGTTGATGACGGCGACCTTGATCGGCGCGCCCTCGATGGCGCAGGTGGCCAGCTCCTGGTTGGTCATCTGGAAGCAGCCGTCGCCGTCGATGGCCCACACGACCTTGTCCGGGGAGCCGAACTTCGCCCCCATCGCGGCCGGCACGGCGAAGCCCATCGTGCCGAGGCCGCCGGAGTTGATCCAGCTGCTGGGCCGTTCGTACTTGATGAACTGGGCGGCCCACATCTGGTGCTGGCCGACGCCCGCGGTGTAGATGGCCTCCGGGCCGGTGATCTGCCCGATGCGCTCGATGACGTACTGCGGCGCCAGCGCGCCGTCCGACGGCCAGTCGTAGCCGAGCGGGTAGCTCTCCCGCCAGCCCGAGGTCTCGGTCACCCATCGCGCGATGTCGGCGGTCTCGGTGTGCTCCCGCTCGGACTTCACGGCGGCGATCAGGTCGCCGAGGATCTCCTTGCAGTCGCCCACGATCGGCACGTCCGCGCGGCGGTTCTTGGAGATCTCCGCCGGGTCGATGTCGGCGTGCACGACCTGGGCGTCCGGCGCGAACGAGCTGAGCTGGCCGGTGACGCGGTCGTCGAACCGCGTGCCCAGCGCGATCAGCAGGTCGGACTTCTGCATGGCGGCGACCGCCGCGACGGTGCCGTGCATGCCGGGCATGCCCAGGTGCTGCGGGTGCGAGTCGGGGAACGCGCCGCGGGCCATCAGCGTGGTGACCACGGGAATGCCGGTCAGCTCGGCCAGCTCCAGCAGCTCGGCGGTGGCGCCGGACTTGATGATGCCGCCGCCGACGTAGAGCACCGGCCGGTGCGCGGCGGTGATCAGCTTGGCGGCCTCGCGGACCTGCTTGCCGTGCGGGCGCGTGGTCGGGCGGTAGCCCGGCAGGCGCAGCTCCGGCGGCCAGGAGAAGGAGGTGGTCTCCTGCAGGACGTCCTTGGGGATGTCGACCAGGACCGGGCCGGGTCGGCCGGTGCTGGCGATGTGGAACGCCTCGGCGATCGCCCGCGGGATCTCCGCCGGGTCGGTCACGAGCACGTTGTGCTTGGTGATCGGCATGGTGATGCCGCAGATGTCGGCTTCCTGGAACGCGTCGGTGCCGATGAGGGCCCGGCTCTGCTGGCCGGTGATGGCCACGACCGGCACGGAGTCCATGTACGCGTCGGCCAACGGGGTGACCAGGTTGGTCGCGCCCGGGCCGGACGTGGCCATGCACACACCGACCTTGCCGGTGGCCTGGGCGTATCCGGTGGCGGCGTGGCCGGCGCCCTGCTCGTGGCGGACGAGCACGTGGCGCAGCGTGGTCGAGTCGAGCAGCGCGTCATAGGCCGGCATGATCGTGCCGCCGGGAATGCCGAACACGACCTCGCAGCCGACGGCCTCGAGCGAGCGCACGAGCGAGGCGGAGCCGGTCACGCGGACCGGGGCGCCGCCGGGCGGCGCGGGTTTCGGGGGCGGGCCGGGGCGCGGCGGTGTCGCGCCGGGGACCGGGGCTTGTCGCGAGGGTGCGCTGGTCATCGGGGCTGCCTCGGGGTCGGTGGTCCTGCGGAAGTTTCATGGTGCAACAAGCATGAAAAAACCCCCGCCAACCACTGGAGAAGACGTGGTCGAACGAGGGTCGCGCGCCGACGCGGACTCATGGTCCCTAGGCGTCGGCGCGCCTCGGAAGTACGAGGCCGGTGTTACGCAGCATGCTCGGGACGGTACTGCCGGCCGGCCCGAGGCGTCAACTCTGCGGGAAAACGCTCCCGGATGGTGGAACGAAAAGCCCAGGTGCGAGGATCGCAGCGTGACTGAGTCCGCTCCTCCGTCCGTCCAACGAGTGATCTTTCGCGTGCCGACGACCGGCCTGCTTCCGCTGGGCCTGCTCGCCATCTGCGAGACGCCGGTGGTGGCCACCGCCGGACCGGTGTTCTCGCTGCTCTACCTCATCCCGATCGTGTTCGCGGTGTGGATCCTGCGCACGCGTACGGTGGTCGACTCCGAGCAGCTGCGCACCCGCAGCCTGTTCGGCGCGCGCACGCTGAACTGGGCCGACATCCGCTCGCTGCGGCTGCCCCGCCGCGGCTGGGTCAACGCCGTGCTCGACAAGGACGAACAGGCGCCGCTGCCCGGCGTGCGCACCCGGCACCTGTCGATGCTGGCGGCGCTGTCCGGCGGGCGGCTGTCCGATCCCAACGCCGCCGCCGAGGACGCGGAGTAACCTGGTCTGCGAGCCGCGACCCGGTCCACGTCAACTTTTCCGCAAGGCCAATCAGTTTTTGGAGGAGCAGTGCCCCAGCTGCGCTCCCGCACCACGACCCACGGACGCAACGCCGCGGGCGCCCGCGCGCTGTGGCGGGCCACCGGCATGACCGACAGCGATTTCGGCAAGCCGATCGTGGCGATCGCCAACTCCTACACCCAGTTCGTGCCGGGTCACGTGCACCTTCGCGACCTCGGCGACATCGTGGCCGAGGGCGTGCGCGCCGCCGGCGGCGTGCCCCGCGAGTTCCACACCATCGCCGTCGACGACGGCATCGCGATGGGTCACAGCGGCATGCTGTACTCGCTGCCCTCCCGCGAGATCATCGCCGACTCGGTCGAGTACATGGTCAACGCCCACCAGGCCGACGCGCTGGTGTGCATCTCCAACTGCGACAAGATCACGCCCGGCATGCTCAACGCCGCGCTGCGGCTGAACATCCCCGTGGTCTTCGTCTCGGGCGGGCCGATGGAGGCCGGCAAGGCCGTTGTCGTCGGCGGCGTCGCGCAGGCCCCGACCGACCTGATCACCGCCATCTCGGCCTCGGCCAGTTCCGACGTCGACGACGACGGATTGGCGGCCGTGGAGCGCTCGGCCTGCCCGACCTGCGGCTCGTGCTCGGGCATGTTCACCGCCAACTCGATGAACTGCCTCACCGAGGCCCTGGGCCTCTCGCTGCCCGGCAACGGCTCCACGCTGGCCACCCACGCGGCCCGGCGCTCGCTGTTCGAGCGGGCCGGCACCACCGTCGTCGAGCTCTGCCGCCGCTGGTACGGCGAGGACGACGAGTCCGCGCTGCCGCGCTCCATCGCCAACCGCAAGGCGTTCGAGAACGCGATGGCGCTGGACATGGCCATGGGCGGCTCCACCAACACGGTGCTGCACATTCTCGCCGCCGCCAACGAGGGCGAGATCGACTTCACGCTGGCCGACATCGACGCGATCGGCCGCCGCGTGCCCTGCCTGTCCAAGGTGGCTCCGAACTCCGACTACCACATGGAGGACGTGCACCGGGCCGGCGGCATTCCCGCGCTGCTGGGCGAACTCTGGCGGGGCGGCCTGCTCAACGAGGACGTGTACTCGGTGCACAGCCCCTCGCTGTCGGAGTGGCTGTCCACCTGGGACATTCGCGCCTCGTCACCGTCGGAAGAGGCCGTCGAGCTCTTCCACGCGGCGCCGGGCGGTGTTCGCACCACGCAGGCGTTCTCCACCGACGCGCGGTGGTCGTCGCTGGACACCGATGCCGCCGGCGGCTGCATCCGCGACGTCGCGCACGCGTACACGAAGGACGGTGGCCTCGCGGTGCTGCGCGGCAACCTGTCCGTGGACGGCGCCGTGATCAAGTCGGCCGGCATCGAGGAAGAGCTGTGGCGCTTCCAGGGCCCGGCCCGGGTCGTGGAGAGCCAGGAGGAGGCCGTCTCGGTCATCCTCAACAAGGAGGTCCAGCCGGGCGAGGTCATCGTCGTCCGCTACGAGGGCCCGGCCGGCGGTCCCGGCATGCAGGAGATGCTGCACCCGACCGCCTTCCTCAAGGGCTCCGGCCTCGGCAAGAAGTGCGCGCTGATCACCGACGGCCGCTTCTCCGGCGGCTCCTCGGGCATCTCCGTCGGGCACGTCTCGCCGGAGGCCGCGCACGGCGGCGTCATCGGGCTCGTCGAGAACGGCGACCAGATCCTCATCGACGTGCACCAGCGCAAGCTGGAGCTGCTGGTCGACGAGGCGGTGCTGGCCGAGCGCCGGGCCAAGATGGACTCCAGCGAACGGCCGTGGCAGCCGCGCGACCGCCAGCGCCAGGTCACCCTGGCCCTGCGCGCCTACGCCAAGCTCACCACCTCCGCCGCCACCGGCGCCGTCCGCGACCCCTCCCTGTAACCACCCTTTATGCAGGGAAGGACGCCTTACCCTCGTTCAACGAGGGTAAGGCGTCCTTCCCTGCATCGGGGGTCACCTCCAGGGGCGAGGGTCGGTCACCAGGAGTGACCAGATCTCGGCGTCATGGCGGCGGCCGCCGAACAGGTAGGACTCGCGCATCACGCCGTCCAGGGTCATGCCCAGGCGCTTGGCCGCCGCCTTGCTGCGCTCGTTGGACGTGATGGTGATCCACTCGATGCGGTGCATGCCCCGCGCCTCGAAGGCCCAGTCGATCATCAGCTGGGCCGCCCTGGTGATCAGGCCGTGGCCCTGGGCGTGCGGAGCCAGCCAGACGCCCAGCTCGCAGTTGCCGGAGGCCGCGTCGAACTTCGGGAACAGGATCGCGCCCACCAGCTCACCGCGCAGCCGGATGCCGAGCAGCCGGCCGGCCCCGGTGGCCTGGCGGTCGGCGTAGCGCTGGAGCAGCTCCCGCGCGCTGGCAGTGTCGGTCACGGTGCTGGCCAGCGGGATCCACGGTGCGAGATGCTCGCGATGCCGGTCGATGTGCTCGGCGAACTCGTCCGCCTGCCAGGGTTCGAGCGGGGTCAGTTCGGCGTCCGGGGCCAGCGGCAAGGAGAGCATGGGTCAGTTATCTCAGCAGCAGCTGCAGTGCGGCAACCGCGATAACGGCCAGCGAGAACAGCGAGGTGCCGTACGCGAGGGCGTGCCGGTACCAGGGCGTGCGCCGGTCGAGAGAGATCCGACCCGGGCCGGCGAACAGCACCGCGAAGGCCGCGCCGGCCAGCGCCGCCGCCAGCTCGTAGTCGGCAAGGCCGCCGTTCCACTGGAGGATGATCGTGTTGCCCACCACCGCCAGCACGGCCGCCGCCGCCAGCGGCGTGAACAGGCCGAGCACGATCAGCACCGCGCCGCCGAACTCGGCGTAGCCCAGCACCGGCGCGAGGATGTCCGAATAGCGGAAACCCGCCTGCTGCAAGGACTTCGCGAAGTCGCCGAGGCCGTGGCCGCCGAACAGGCCGAGCGTGCGCTGCGCCCCGTGCACGCCGACCAGCCCGCCGAGTATCAGCCGCAGGCCGAGCAGCCCCAGGTCCGCGCCGCCGTGCCAGGCCGCCACCGGCCGTGACGGCTCCTCGTACGCGAGCGTGCTGCCGTACTCGGGCGGTTCGTCGTCGTCGAGGTGGTGCAACCCCGTTTCGAAGGTGCTCACCGCCGGCAGGTTAGGGCCGAAACGCCGGCTCCGGGACCGCCGAACAGAGCAGCTAGACCTGGGCGATCCGCTCCAACATCGCGACCAGTTGGTCCCGTTCGGCCTCGGACAGGTCGGCCAGCAGCAGGTCGTCGGCCTCGGCGATCAGACGGTCGAACCGGGCCAGCGCCGCGGCCCCGGTGTCACTGATGGTGACCACGTTGCGCCGGCGGTCGGCCGGATCCGGCTCGCGGGTGACGTAGTCGTCCGCCTGGAGATCGTTGAGCACGGCCACCATGTCGCTGCGGTCGAGGTGGAGCCGGCGGCCGATCTCGGCCTGCGACTGCTGGCCGAACTCCTTGAGCGCCGCCAGCACCGCGTAGTGCCACTTGCGGATGCCGCCGGCCTCCAGCCGTTCCCGCGCCAGCGCGTGGCCGCGTTGGGCCGCACGACCCAACAGCCAGAGCACGGTGCCGCTGAGCCGATGCGGTTCGGACATGGCGCCAACGTACCGTCACGGCTATGGTTGGTTCGGCCAACATTGGTGTCGCCAACAATAAGGGGTGGATGTTCGTGCGACTCGTTCGCTTCCATGCTCACGGCGGTCCCGAGGTGCTCCGCGTCGAGGAGGCCGAGGTGCCCACGCCCGGCCCCGGACAGCTGCTGGTCCGGGCCGAGGCCATCGGCGTCAACTTCGCCGACACCAAGATCCGCGCCGGCGCCGCCGGGATCTTCGTCCGACCGTTGCCCTTCGGTCCCACCGGCGACGTCGTCGGCAGTGTCGCCGCCGTCGGCCCCGGCGTCACCGGCTTCACCGTCGGCGACCGGGTGGCCGCCCTGGTCGCCGAGAACGCGTATGCGGACTACGCCCTCGTGGACGCCGCCTGGGCCGCCCTCGTCCCGTCCGGCCTCGACGCCGCCTCGGCCACCGCGCTGCCCATGCTCGCCCCGGTCGCCATCGGCGTGCTGCACGCGGGCCGGGTCACCGCCGGCGACACCGTGTTGATCCAGTCCGCCGCCGGCGGTGTCGGCCACCTCGCCGTCCAGATCACGAAGTTGTTGGGCGCCAAGGCAATCGGCGTCGTCGGCTCGCCCGCCAAGGCCGACTTCGTCCGTTCCCTCGGCGCCGACGACGTCATCACCGCCGACGCGGAGTGGCCCACCGTCGACGTCGTCCTCGATGCCGTCGGCGGCTCCTCGTTGACCCGTGGTCTCGACACCCTCGCCCCGTTGGGCCGGGCCGTCATCTACGGGGCCGCCAGTGGCGAGATCCCCGCGGTCCCTGCCCGCTCGCTGTTCGGCCTACGTTCCCTCACCGGCTTCGGCATCACAACCTTGCGAGAGGCTCGCCCCGACGAGGCCCGCGCCGACATCGCCCGGGCCACCCGGCTCATCGCCGACGGCAAGCTCCGGGTCGCCCAACACGCCGCGTTCCCGTTGTCGGACGTGGCCATGGCGCACCAGGTGCTCGACGACCGCGCCAACCTCGGCCGGGTCCTGCTGATCCCCTAGTACTCGCCGCGCACGAGGTTGTGCGGTTCCTCTCCGTTCACGAACCGCGCGACCTCGGCGGCGGCGATGCCGTATGCCCGCTTCTCCCGGCCCGTGCAGCTGCCGGCCACGTGCGGCGTGAGCAGCAGCCCGTCGACGCTCCACAGTGGATGGTCGGCCGGCAGCGGCTCCGGTTCGGTGACGTCCAGCGCGGCCCGGAGCCTGCCGTTCCGCAGCTCCGCCACGAGGGCGTCGGTGTCAACCACCGGGCCCCGGGCGGCGTTGACCAGGATCGCGCCGTCGGCCATGCGGGACAGGAACTCCGCGTCGACCATGCCCGTCGTGTCCGAGGTGAGCGGCACCACCAGCACCACCACGTCGTGCTCGCCCAGCAGGGCCGGCAGTTCATCCTCGCCGTGCACACCGTCCCGCGCCGTGCGGCCGACGATCGTGGTCGTCACGTCGAACGGCGCCAGCCGCCGGGCCAGCTGGGTGCCCAGGTCGCCCGCGCCGACGATGAGGACCCGCTTGTCCTGCAACGTGTCGGTGACCTGGAACGCCCAGCGGCCCTCGCGCTGGGCGTCGAGGAAGTACGGGAGGTGACGGTAGAAGGACAACAGAACACCGACGACCCACTCCGCGGTGCTGCCGCCGTGCGCGCCCCGGCAGGTCGACAGGGCCACCCCGTCGGGCGTGTGGCCGAGCCACACCTCGGCCCCGGCGCTGAGCAGCTGCACCAGCCGCAGCTTGGGCAGCTTGTCCAGCAGCGGGACGGCGCGTTTGCCGGCCAGGAACGGCGGGATGAGCACCTCGGCCTCGGCCGCCTCGGCCGGGAGCTCGCCGTCGACGTCGTAACGGACCGGGCGGACGCCCTCGATCGCGGACAACGCGTCGAGCGCGTGCTCGTCGGGCACCAGCACGGTGATCGTGTCGTGATCGGTCACGCCACGACACTAGTCTGCGTCGACGCGCAGCCGACCAGGCCGCAGTGCTCTTGGCCGGAGGTCGCCGCCCGCCCCGTAGCGGGACCTGCGCCGGGACGCCCACCCTCCTACCCACTGACCGCGCCCCATCCAGCCGCCGGCTCTGGTCGGCTTCCCCCGGGCATAGAGCGGCGTCTGGCACGTGTGGTCGGGCAGTCTGCACTGGCCGAACGAGGTCCCCGGTCGGGCGGACGCAGCGGCGGTTCATCGTGCGGATCGGCGTACCGCTCGATCTTCCTGACGCCGACACGGACCGCGCATGGCTCTGCGAGACGCTGACGGAGGTGGCAACACTGACCCGCACCCATCTCCCACGCAAGGCACGCGCCTATCCGTCCGAAGCACTCGCCGACGAGGTCATGGGCCTGCGCTCGGCTCTCCTCGACGCCACCGGCGAGTGACCGATCAGTCCGACCAGAAGCCTTCATCGTCCGGGCCCGGCCAGGCTCGTGGCGCCTCCATCCCACGTCACCCGATGCCGCCCTGCCATGCTCCGTGCTCATGGGGTACTCACCTGGGGTTCACGCAGGCCCGCTTAGGCTCGGGCATCATGCGGAGAGCTAGCCGGGTTGTTGCCTCGACGGTGGCGCTCGGTCTGCTGCTCACAGGGTGTGCGAGCTTCCCCGACCAGTCGAACGGCGCGGGTGTGCAGGACTGGCAGCCGCAGCCGAAGCTGACCGACGCGCCCGGGCCACAGCCGAATGCGCCGGGAGGCTCGAACGCGGACGGCGGGGGCACGGTCCCGGGGCCGAACGGCACGCCGAAGCCGGTGCCGCCGCCGCAGGGGTGCACGGACTTCGACCAGAACGTCATCGGCACCTGCATGGCGCCGCTGGCCGCGGTGGCGTCGCTGCCGGGCGGAGCGAGCGGCCTGGCGGCGGAGCGGACCACGGGCCGGGTGCTGGCGGTGCAGAAGGGCCAGGACCCGAAGCCGGTGGCGACCATCGAGGTGGACGCGGCGACCGACGGCGGCCTGACGGGCCTGGCGCTGTCACCGACGTACCAGCAGGACCAACTGGTGTACGCCTACGTCACGACGGCCACGGACAACCGGGTGATGCGGTTCGCGGTCGGGGACACGCCGAAGCCGGTGCTCACGGGCATCCCCAAGGGCCCGACGCACAACCGGGGCGTGCTGTCGGTCGACCGCAGCGGCGCGCTGCTGGTGGCGACGGGCGACGCCGGCAACGCGGCGGCGGCGATCGACCCGAACTCGTTGGCGGGCAAGGTGTTGCGCATCGACGGCCTGGGCCACCCGGCGCCGGGCAACCCGAACCCGGCCTCGGCGGTGGTGATCGGCGGCCTGCAGGACCCAGGCGGCATGTGCGCGGCGGCGGACGGCAGCGCGGCCTGGGTGACCGACCAGACGGCCACCGCGGACCAGCTGTACCGAATCACGCCGGGTCAGCCCCAGCTGGGCAGCCCGGCCTGGTCATGGCCGGACAAGCCGGGCGTGGCGGGCTGCGCGGCGTTCACCGACGAGGTCAGCGTGGCGACGGTGCACAAGGCCGGCATCCAGGTCCTGTCCCTGGCCAAGACCGGCGGCTTCAGCGGCAAGCCCAGCACCATCCTGGACGGCCAGGGCGGCTACGGCCTGATCGGCGCGATGGACGTCGTCGACCAGAACACGCTGCTGGTCGGCACGGTCAACAAGGACGGCGGCAAGCCGGTTGTCCAGCGACGACCGGGCGATCATCATCCCCAAGCCCAACGGCGGCCAGCCCAAGGACTGACCGCCAAGATCAAGGGACCAAACCTGACGTTGAACGTCAGGAAGGGCCCCTTACTGACGTTCAACGTCAGTAAGGGCCCTTCCTGACACCGCTCAGCTGCAGCGTTCGATGATCAGCTCGCGGACGCGCTTGGCGTCGGCGGAGCCCTTGGTGGCCTTCATGACGGCGCCGACGATGGCGCCGGCGGCGGCGACCTTGCCGCTGCGGATCTTCTCGGCGACGTCCGGCTGGGCGGCCAGGGCCTCGTCGACGGCGGCGGTCAGGGCGGAGTCGTCGGAGACGACCTTGAGGCCCCGCGCCTCGACGACCGCGTCCGGCTCGCCCTCGCCGGCCAGCACACCGTCGACGACGGCGCGGGCCAGCTTGTTGGTGAGGCTGCCGTCGGCCACCAGCGCGGAGACCCGGGCGACCTGAGCCGGCGTGATCGGCAGCTCGGCCAGCTCCTTGTTCAGGGTCTTGGCCTGCTGCGACAGGTACGACACCCACCACGACCGGGCGTCGTCGGACTTGGCCCCGGCGTCGACGGTGGCGGCGACCAGGTCGAGGGCGTCGGCGTTGACGAGGTCCCGGAGCTCGGCGTCGCTCAGGCCCCACTCCTCCTGGAGGCGCTTGCGGCGCACCCACGGCGGCTGCGGCAGACCGGCCTTCAGCTCCGCCACCCACTCCCGCGACGGCGCGATGGGCACCAGGTCGGGCTCGGGGAAGTAGCGGTAGTCCTCCGCGGTCTCCTTGGTCCGGCCGGCCCTGGTGGTGGCGGTGGACTCGTCGAAGTGCCGGGTCTCCTGCTTGATCTTGCCGCCGCCGACGAGCACCGCGGCGTGCCGGGTCATCTCGTAGCGCACGGCCCGCTCGACCGACCGCAGCGAGTTGACGTTCTTGGTCTCGGTGCGGGTGCCGAACTCGGTGGCGTCCTTGGCCATCAGCGACACGTTGGCGTCGCAGCGCAGGGAGCCCTGGTCCATCCGCACGTCGGAGACGTCGAGGCCACGCAGCAGGTCGCGCAGCGCGGCGACGTAGGCGCGGGCCACCTCGGGGGCCCGGGCCCCGGTGCCGACCAGCGGCTTGGTGACGATCTCGATCAGCGGCACGCCGGCCCGGTTGTAGTCCAGCAGCGAGTAGTCGGCGCCGTGGATGCGGCCGGTGGCCCCGCCGACGTGCAGCGACTTGCCGGTGTCCTCCTCCATGTGGGCGCGCTCGATGTCCACCCGGAAGATGCTGCCGTCGTCCAGCTCGACGTCGAGGTAGCCGTTGAAGGCGATCGGCTCGTCGTACTGCGAGGTCTGGAAGTTCTTCGGCATGTCCGGATAGAAGTAGTTCTTCCGGGCGAACCGGCACCACTCGGCGATCTCGCAGTTGAGCGCCAGGCCGATCCGCATGGCCGACTCGACGGCCTTGCCGTTCACGGCCGGCAGCGCGCCGGGCATGCCCAGGCACACCGGGCACACGTGCGTGTTGGGCTCGCCGCCGAACACGTTGGCGCAGCCGCAGAACATCTTGGTGTTGGTGTTGAGCTCGACGTGCACCTCGAGCCCGAGCACGGGGTCGAACCGCTCCAGGACCTCGTCGTAGTCCATCACCTCGGCCACGGCGGTCACGCTTCCCCGTCCTTTCGTGCGCCACGGATCGCGAGCGCCCCACCGGTGACGGCGACCAGGACGCTGGCCAGCGCGTTCACCAGGGACAGCTTGTCGCCCTTGGCCACGGCCTTGCGCGCCTGCGCGCCGGCCGCGACAACCCCGATCGCCGAGCCGACGATGGTGATGACCAGGCGGATCTTGTTGACGTTCATCGCGAGATCGCCTCCAGTTCGGGCACGCGGTTGATCAGCGGGCCGCCCTGCGCGGCGTCGCGGGCGACCTCGTAGGCGGCCGCGACGCGGTACATCCGCTCGTCGGCCAGCGCGGGCGCCATCACCTGCAGGCCGGCCGGCAGGCCGTCCTCCGCGGCCAGCCCGGACGGCACGCTCAGCGCGGCGTTGCCGGCCAGGTTGGACGGGATGGTGCACAGGTCGTTGAGGTACATCGCGAGCGGGTCGTCGATCCGCTCGCCGATCTTGAACGCGGTGGTCGGCGTCGTCGGCGCGACCAGCACGTCCACCTGCTCGAAAGCCGAGGTGAAGTCCCGCGAGATGAGCGTGCGGACCTTCTGCGCCGAGCCGTAGTAGGCGTCGTAGTAGCCGGCCGACAGCGCGTACGTGCCGAGGATGATGCGGCGCTTGACCTCGGGCCCGAAGCCGGCCTCCCGGGTCAGCGACATGACCTGCTCGGCCGACAGCTCGCCGAGGGCGCCGTTGTCGACCCGCAGGCCGTAGCGCATGGCGTCGAAGCGGGCCAGGTTGGACGAGGCCTCGCTCGGCGCGATCAGGTAGTACGCGCCCAGCGCGTACTTGAAGTGCGGGCACGAGACCTCGACGACCTCGGCGCCCAGGTCGCGCAGCTGCTGCACGGCGGCGTCGAAGCAGTCGATGACGCCCTGCTGGTAGCCCTCGCCGCGGAACTCGCGCACCACGCCGACCTTGACGCCCTTGAGGTCGCCGGTCGCGCCCTGGCGGGCGGCCTCGACGACGGGGCGGACGGGCTGGTTGATGGAGGTGGAGTCCATCGGGTCGTAGCCGGCGATCACCTCGTGCAGCAGGGCGGCGTCGAGCACCGTCCGCGCGCACGGACCGGCCTGGTCCAGCGAGGAGGAGAAGGCCACCAGGCCGTAGCGGGACACGGTGCCGTAGGTCGGCTTGACGCCGACGGTGCCGGTGACCGCGCCGGGCTGGCGGATCGAGCCGCCGGTGTCGGTGCCGATGGCCAGCGGCGCCTCGAAGGCGGCCAGCGACGCGGACGAGCCGCCGCCCGAACCGCCGGGGATGCGCTCCAGGTCCCACGGGTTGTGGGTCGGGCCGTAGGCCGAGTTCTCGGTGGAGGAGCCCATCGCGAACTCGTCCATGTTGGTCTTGCCGAGGATCACGATGCCGGCGGCGCGCAGTCGCTCGGTCACGGTGGCGTCGTACGGCGGCAGCCAGTTCTCCAGGATCTTGGAGCCGACCGTGGTCGGCGCGTCGATCGTGGTCATGACGTCCTTGAGCGCCAGCGGCACGCCGGCCAGCGGCGAGGCGACCTCGCCGACGGCGATCTGCTCGTCGACCTTGGCCGCGGCGGCCAGCGCGCCCTCGGTGTTGACGTGCAGGAACGCGTGCACGGCCCCGTCGACCTCGGCGATCCGGTCCAGGTGGGCCTGCGTGGCCTCGACCGCGGAGACCTCACGCTTGTGGATCTTGTCGGCCAGATCGGCGGCCGACAGGCGGATGAGCTCGCTCACGACACCCTCCTCGCAGAGCTCGTCGGGGTCGCGAGCTGAAGCTCGCTGCGCTGAATGGTGAACTCGGCAAGCTCGTTCACTGTTCCTCCCCCAGGATGCGGGGCACGCGGAAGCGGCCCTCCTCGGCGGACGGCGCGCCGGACAGCGCCTGCTGCTGGGTCAGGCACGGGCGGACCACGTCCTCGCGGAAGACGTTGGTCAGCGGCACGGCGTGCGAGGTCGGCGGCACGTCCTGCTGGCTGACCTCGCCGACCTGGGCCACCGCGTTCAGGATGGTGTCGAGCTGGCCGGCGAACAGGTCCAGCTCGTCGTCTGTCGCGGCCAACCTGGCCAGCCGGGCGAGGTGCGCGACCTCGTCTCGGGAGATGCTGGGCATGCGGAGGTGCTCCTCCAAGCGTGAACGGGGCTAACGTGCATGACCGACCGAGTCTAGGACGCAGCCCCGCGCAGCTCCGAGCGGGTATCGGGCCTGACGGGTCTCGTCTGGCGGACGACGATCCTCACGGTCGCCGCCGGTCTGCGACAATCGGCGGCCGGGTGCGGGCGGCGAGGTCCCGCGCACGAGCACGGCATGGAGGCGTTCCGCGGTGTCCTTCCTGATCCGGGTGCAGCTCCCGGACCGACCCGGCACGCTGGGAGCGGTCGCGTCCGCCCTCGGCGAGATCGGGGCTGACATCCTCAGCGTGGACGTGGTGGAGCGCGCACCGGGCCTGGCGATCGACGACCTGGTGGTCGAGTTGCCGTCCGGTCGGCTGCCGGACGCCCTCATCACGGCCGCCGAGTCGATCGAGGGCGTCGAGGTCGACGCCGTCCGCCCGTACGCCGGCGTGCTCAACACCCATCGCGAGCTCGAACTGGTCGAGGAGATCGCCGCTCAGCCCCGGCAGGGCCTGGCCATCTTCGCCGAGGGCGTGCCGCGCATCGTCCGGGCCGGCTGGGCCGTGGTCATCACCCACGACGGCGACGGCGTGCACCGCGTCGCCGCCAGCACCGCCGCCCCCGAGACCCGGATGGTCACCGTGCCGTGGATGCCGCTGCCGCGGGCCACCATCCTGGACGGCGAGGAGGACTGGGTGCCCGAGACCTGGCAGGAGCTCGGCACCGAGCTGGCCGCCACGCCCCTGGGCAAGCCCGAGCGGGTCCTACTCGTCGGCCGCCCCGGCGGCCCCATGTTCCGTGCCGCCGAGTTGGCCCGCCTGGCCCACCTGGCCGGCATCGTCGCCGTCGTCCTGCCCGACTGACCCGGCGTCGCCGCGGGACTGCCCGACCGACCTGCCGCCCGGTGGCGCGAGACCCGCATCGCGGCACTGACCTGCCCTTGGGCCCGCACCGAGCGAGCTCCCTGCTCATCACCCGATTCTGACTAGGTCCCGAGCATTGCTCGGGCGGCGGTGATGAGGTCGGCGTTGCCGAGGGTGGGGGTGCCGTCGGGGCGGTGCAGGGCGTCCTCCAGGCCCATGCGAGTGGACAGGCCGAGGCGCGCGGCCTCGGCGAAGACGGGCCAGGCGTCGTCGTCCTGACCGTGCAACAGGATCGGGAGATCAGACCAAGAAAGGGCGGCCAGCAGGGCGGCCGGCGACTCGCCCGGCTGGACTTCGGCCAGGACTCGGACGGAGCCGGGAGGCACTCCGTTGGCCCGCAAGGTCTGTGCCGCCGGCACGTGGAAGACGCCGAGTTCGATGCCGATGCCGGCGGAGTGCAGGGCGGCGCAGGTGTGCTGCCAACCGTCCTCGTGCACGTTCACGGAAGCGGTGTCGGGGCGGCCGGCGGCCAGTGCGGCCCAGCCGGCGACGAGTTCGGCCCGCCGTACGGGATCGGGCTGGATCCAGGCGCCGGTGGTGACGCTGATCTCCACGCCCGGCACGGCGGCCCGCACGACGGAGACGGCGGTGGCGACCTCGGGGCCGGCGAGCACCTCCGCGCCGGCCGTGTCACGCGGATGCACGTGCAGCGCGGTCACGCCGAGCTCGGCGACGGCCGCGGCGTCGGCGGCCAGCGCCTGGGGCGTGACCGGCAGCGCGGGATGGGCGTCCCGCTGGCGATTCCCGTTCAGGCAGGCTTGCAGCATCCCTCGACCGTGCCCTGCCGCAGCCGCAACGGCAACGGGGCCGATTCATTCGATCGAGCTAAGACTGCGGGGTTGGCGCACAACGGCTTGGAGCGACGACGACTCCTCCAGTACGTTCGCCAGCGGCCAGGGCGCAGGCTCGGCACGAAGCGAGGAGACGTGATGCGAGGCCATCACCGGGTGGTGCATCCCGAGGCGGCCCTCGCGGTCTCGGCCGGCATCACCGGCATCACCTTCGCCGCAGTGGTCGCCGTCATGGCCGTGCAGCACGTCAGCGAGCAGGCCACGGACGTCCGCAACGCGGGTCAGACCCCGATGCCGACCCCGACCACCACCACGGCCACGGCCACACCGACCCAGCAGCCGCCGACGACGATCATCGTGCAGCAGCCCGCGCCGCAGACGAAGGTGCTGGTGGTCACCAAAGAGGTGCCGGCCCCGCCCGTGAGCTCGACGCCGAGGCCCACGCCGGAGCCGAGGGATCTGGTTCCCTCGACCACGACGCGTGACCCCTACGGCCAGATGATGACCGAGTGGCCCTCCATGGCCGGCAACGTATTCGACCTATTCGTCCGCTGACTCTGCCGCCGCTGCTTCCTCGTCGGCGCCGATCGTGGCGACCTCGATCGCCGCGTCCGGCCCCTGGGCCAGCAGCACCCGGAAGCCGTCCTCGTCCAACACGGGCACCTTGAGCTGGATGGCCTTGTCGTACTTGGATCCCGGGCTCTCGCCGACCACCACGAACGAGGTCTTCTTCGACACCGAGCCGACGGCCTTGCCGCCGCGCACGATGATCGCCTCCTTGGCCTCGTCGCGAGACAGGGTCGGCAGCGTGCCCGTCACCACGATGGACAGGCCCTCCAGCACGCGCGGCGTCGAGCCGTCCTGCTCCTCCTCCATGCGAACGCCGGCGGCGCGCCACTTCTCGATGATGTCCCGGCGCCACTCCCACTCGTGCCACTCCAGCACGGCGGCGGCGATCGTCGGACCGACACCGTCGGCGGCGGCCAACTCCTCCTCGCCGGCCGCGAAGATCCGGTCGATGGAGCCGAACGTGACGGCCAGCGCCCGCGCCGCCGCCGGCCCGACGTGCCGAATGGACAGTGACACCAGCACGCGCCACAGGTCCCGGTCCTTGGCCGTGGCCAGGTTGGCCAGCAGCCGCTCGCCGTTGGCCGACAGCTTGTAGCCGAGCTCGGAGCGCTTGTCCTGGGCCCGGAACAGCTCGGTGCGCAACAGCATCTCCTCGTCGAGGTCGAACACGTCGCCCTCGTCCTCGATGACGCCGGCCTCCAGCAGCGCGGTCGCCGCCTCGTAGCCGAGCACCTCGATGTCCAGCGCCTTGCGGCTGGCCAGGTAGAACAGGCGCTCCCGCAGCTGCGCCGGGCAGGACTGCCGGTTGGGGCAACGGATGTCGGCGTCGCCCTCCTTCTCGTAGCGCAAGGTGGTGCCGCACTCGGGGCAGTCCACCGGCATCACGAACTCGCGCTCGTCGCCGGTACGGGCGTCGACGACCGGGCCCAGCACCTCGGGGATCACGTCGCCGGCCTTGCGGATGACGATCGTGTCGCCGATCAGCACGCCCTTGCGCTTCACCTCGGACGCGTTGTGCAACGTCGCCCGCGCGACCGTGGAACCGGCCACCAGCACGGGTTTCGTCACCGCGAACGGCGTCACGCGACCGGTGCGGCCGACACCGACCTGGATGTCCAGCAGCGTGGTGGTGGCCTCCTCCGGCGCGTACTTGTACGCGATCGCCCAGCGCGGGGCCCGGGAGGTGGAGCCGAGGCGGCGCTGCAACGCGACCTCGTCCACCTTGACCACGATGCCGTCGATCTCGTGCACGGCGTCGTGGCGGTGCTCGCCCCAGTACTCGATGTGCGCCTCGACCTCGCCGATTCCCTTGACCAGCTTGGTGTGCGGCGACACCGGCAGGCCCCAGGCGGCCAGCGCGCGGTAGGCGTCGGACTGGCGCTGCGGCTCGAAGCCCTCGCGCTTGCCCAGGCCGTGGCAGATGAAGCGCAGCGGGCGGCTGGCGGTGACCTTCGGGTCCTTCTGCCGCAGCGAGCCGGCGGCCGAGTTGCGGGGGTTGGCGAACGGCGGCTTGCCCGCCTCGACCAGGCCGGCGTTGAGCTCCTCGAAGTCCTCCACCCGGAAGAACACCTCGCCGCGCACCTCGACCAGCTTGGGCGTCGGGAACTCGTCGCCGCCGGTCAGCACCTCGGGGATGTCGCTGATGGTGCGGACGTTGAGGGTCACGTCCTCGCCGGTGCGGCCGTCGCCGCGGGTCAGCGCCCGGACCAGGCGGCCGTCCTCGTACAGCAGGTTCAGTGCGAGGCCGTCGATCTTGAGCTCGCACAGGAAGTGCGAGTCCTCGCCGATCTCCTTGTGCACGCGCTCGGCCCAGGCCTGGAGGTCATCGGTGTTGAAGACGTTGTCCAGGCTGAGCAGCCGCTCCAGGTGGTCGACCGCGGTGAAGTCGGTGGAGAAGGTGCCGCCCACGCGCTGCGTCGGCGAGTCGGGCGTGACCAGGCTCGGATAGGTGTCCTCGATGCCCTGGAGCTCGCGCAGCAACGAGTCGAACTCGCCGTCGGTGATCGTCGGCGAGTCCGTGACGTAGTAGCGGAACTGGTGGCCGCGGATCTGCTCGGCGAGCTCGCCGTAGTGCGCTCGAACGTCGTCGGGAACGTCTTCGGTGCTGGTCACGGCCCTAAGACTATCGGCACCCACCGACAGTTTCGCTGCGCCGCGTGCCGCGTCGGGCGAGGTCGCCCAACCAGGTCGACGCCTTCCCTTGTCTTGTTTCGATCGATGGACAGACTCGATCGAAACAAGCCCGCGGTCCAGGCGTCGACGGCGACCTCGCGCCTGCGTTGAACCGGAGGTCAGCAGCTGTCGGTCAAGCGTCACCACTAGGAGTGGTGTGCCCGATCGGATTGCCGTCGGCGTCCTGCCCGGCCAGGCTCCGCACGATGGTCCTCAGCTCCACCAACGTGATGCCCTGTTCCGGCGCGGCCTCGGCGGTCTCCACGCGGCGCAGGCGCTCGGCGGCGAGGCGCTCGCCGAGGGTGGCGTCGAGCGGCAGGAAGGTCATGGCGGTGCGGGCCTCGTCGGTCAGCGCCGACAGCTCGGGATGGTGCACGGCGACGTCGACGACGCCGGCGTCACGGTCCACCTGCGCCACCACCCGCACGTCGGCCAGCCGCAGGCGGTGGGCGCCGATGTTGACGGTGACCTCGGTCGGATCCGGCACCGGCGGCACCGAGTCGTGGTACTCCCAGATCATGTCCTCGGGCGGCGCGGCGGCCTGCCAGGCGTCGGTAAAGGGCCGCAGGTCGGGCCGCTCCTGACCGGTGACGACGAGGGCGTAGACGGCGCGCTGGCCGCGCTCCACCGAGAAGTGCAGCTCCGGGTGGATCGCCGCGACCTCCTCGCACAGCAGGTTCTCGATCCGCTTGGGCTCGCTGTCGCCGAGGGCGGAGTTGATCTGCGGCAGCAGCTCGTACCAGCGCTCCCAGAACCGCTCGGCCCGGGAGCGCGGGGTCTGGATCGCGGGTTCCAGCCACTCCGCCACCTGGTCGGAGTCGGGCTCGACGACGGGAGTGTCGTGCTCGGCGTGACGGCGCCGCCACGGGAACCACTTCATCCCGCCATTGTCCGCCTCGGCGCGACTTTGTCTGCCCTGTTGGGGCCGTTCGGGCCAGTGATTGCGGCCATTCGCCGCACTTTTTCCGCGCGTCGCGCACGGGGCTCGGCCGGCCACCGAGTCTCGCGGCACGTCACCCCAACAGGTGAACGATATTCGCGTTGGTCAGCCGCCGGCAACTGCCGCAACGGCGGCCTTGCAGACCGCCGAGGCCTGGTCGATGCCCGTCTGCTCGTCGGGCTGGGAGCTGGACAGATAGGCCACCAGGTAGCTGTGGCCACCGTGGCTGACCTGGCCGATGCTGTTGACGGCCCACAGGTCGTTGTCGGAGTCGATGGGCAGCCAGCCGTTCTTCAGCGCCGGCGTGGTGCCGGGGTCGGCGGCCTCGGAGACGCCCCACACCTGGTCGGGCTCGATCTCGTGCATAAGCCCGGCGGCGTACTTGCGGGAGGCGTCGTCCAGCACCGACCGCGGCGAGGTCAACACGTTCATCACGGTGAGCTGGTCGGCGACATTGGTGGTGGTCAGGCCCCAGTAGTCGTCCGCGCCGGGCGTCGTGTCGCGTAAGCCGAAGGCGGCGTTGGCGGTGGACATCCCGGCGGCGCTGCCCACGTCGTCCCACAGCGTGGTGGCCGAGTCGTTGTCGCTGGCCTCGATCATCTTGGTGGCGGCCGTGTCCTCGTCGTCGGTGAGCGGCGTGCCCTGCTGCTGGGACTGGTAGAGCAGCACGGCCAGAATGTCGGCCTTGACGATGCTGGCGGTCGCGTAGGTCTCGTCCGGGTTGAACACCGAGGTGACGCCGGTGTCCTGGTTGAGCACGGCGACGGAGAAGTCGCCGGACTTCTCGGCGCTGAGCGGGGCCATCGCGGCGGCCAGCGCCGCGTTCGGGTCGGCGGCCGGGACCGAGGTGGCGTCGACGGTCGGCTTCGGGGCGCTGGACTTCGTCAACGTGTTGGTGGCGGCCGCGGAGCGCGGCTTGGGCTGCGCGCTGCCGGCAACCGGGGACGCGGCGACACTGCCGTCCACGCCGACCACGACGGCGGCCAGCCCGGCGCCGGCCACAACGGCCGCGAGCATCACCAGCACACGGTGGCGCGTCCACGCACCGCGCGAATTTCGACCCATGCGGTAAGCCTCGTATACGGACCTGCGGAGAAGCTGAAGAGCAAACCGTGAAGACCTTAAGAGTTGCCTGTCCGGATTGCCAGGGTGACGTGTTCAACAACGGTGAACCGAATCACAACACCGCAGCTCACAGGCTATCTTGACGCCGTTCACAGCTGACGTTGAGACAGGGCGAATCGCACCCGGGAGTGAGTCGCATGATCACAGTGAACCGGAATTCGGCGTGATCAGACCGGATTCGTAGGCCATCACCACCAGCTGCGCGCGATCACGCACGCCGAGCTTGCCGAGCAGGTGGCTGACGTGTGTCTTCACCGTGCCGACGCCCAGGTGCAGCCGGCCGGCGATCTCCGCGTTGGACAACCCGCGCCCCACCAGCCGCAGCACGTCCTCCTCCCGCTGCGTGACCCCGGTCAGCGTCGGCCGGCCCGGGTCGCTCGGCCGAAGAAGCTCAGGCGTGCGGCCGAACTCGGCGATCAGGCGTCGGGTGACCGAGGGCGAGAGCAGGGCTTCGCCCGCGGCGACGATCCGGATCGCCGACAGCAGTTCGGCCGGCGGCGTGTCCTTGAGCAGGAAGCCGCTGGCTCCGGCCCGCAGCGCGGCGAACACGTGCTGGTCGAGGTCGAACATGGTCAGCACGAGGACCTTCGTGGCCATTTCGGCGCAGATCTGGCGCGTGGCCTCGACTCCGTCCAGCACGGGCATGCGGATGTCCATCAGCACCACGTCGGGTTGGCAGGCGCGGGCCAGCTCGACCGCCTCGGCCCCGTTCTCGGCTTCGCCGACGGTCCACAGCACGGGGTCGCTGTCGATCAGCAGCCGGAACGTGCCGCGCAGCAGCGCCTGGTCGTCGGCGATCAGGACACTAGCCATAGGGAACCCTTGCGGAGACGGCAAAGCCGCCGCCCGGTCGCGGCCCGGCGGTCAGCGCGCCGTCGAACATCGCGACGCGTTCCCGCATGCCGGCCAGCCCGTGCGAGCTCTGGCGTCCCTGGTTGGTGACGTCCACCCGAACCGCGGTCTCGGTGACGTCCACCAGCACCTGGCAGCTGGTCGGGGCGGCGTGCCGGACCACGTTGGTCAGCGCCTCCTGCACGATCCGGTACACGGCGAGGTCGACGCCGTCGGGCAGCGGCCCGCCACGCACGTCCACACTCACCTCGACCCCCAACTCCCGGGCCACGTCGGCCAGTTCCGGCAGCTCGGCCAGTCCCGGCGCGGGACGCAGCGGCTCCTCGGCCCGCAGCACGCCCAGCAGCCGACGCATCTCCGCCAGCGCCTCGCGGCTGGTCGACTCGATGACCCGCAACGCGTCCGGCGCGGATTCGGGCAGGTGGTTGGCGACGCCGGCCTTCACCGCGATGACGCCGAGGCTGTGCGCCACCACGTCGTGCAGCTCGCGGGCGATGCGCAGCCGCTCTCCCACCACCGCCTGCTCGGCCAGTTTCTCGGCCTGGCAACGACTTCGGCGCACCAGCCGGCCGATCGTCCAGGCCCCTCCGAGCACCAGTGCCCCGGACACCACCATGCCGACACTGTCGAACGACCAGAACGGGCCAGTCACGCTCCGTCGGACCAGCACCGCCGTCGCGCCGAGCCCGCCGATGGCCAGCACGGTCATCCAGCGCCGACCGGTGTCGCCGGCCGCAACCGTGTACAGGGAGAACCCCGCCGCGAGGAACGGATCCACCAAGGTGCCGAGCAGCACCGACAACCACGTCAAGGTCAGCACGAACGCGAACACCGGCAGCGGCCACAGCCGACGCAGCCCCGCCGGCAGCGCGGTCGCGGCCAACATGAGCACCCGCAGCCACGCCGGAGCCGCCGTGTGCATGCCGGTGACCATGAGGAGCAGCGCGACATAGGCGACCGCGATCCCGCAGTCCCCCAACACGAGCCTCCGTCGTGAGCCCATCACCGCCACGCTAGTGGATGCGCGCCGCCGGCACCTCTGCCTACAGACAGAGATGCGAACGGGCCGCCAGACAGACGCGAACCCGGGGCCAAGGCCGCCATCGTTGCCGGCATGAAGACGCTCATCCTGGCGCTCACCATGGCCACAGTGCCACTGACACCGACACTGACACCGCCCGCGCTGGCCTGGACACCGTGTGACGGTGGCATGGAGTGCACCACGCTCACGGTCCCGCTGGACTGGCAGCGTCCCGACGGCCGCAAGGTCACGCTCGCGGTGGGACGGCTGAAGGCGACCGGTCCGTCCCAGGGCACGGTCCTGGTCAACTACGGCGGCCCCGGTGCGGCCGGCATCGAGGTCATGGGCGGCGGTATTCTGTCGCCGAGTTCGCAGCCGTTCGACCAACTGCGGCAGCACATGGACATCGTCACCTGGGATCCCCGCGGCTACGGCCTCATGGGCAGCAGGAGCACGCCGGTCATGGACTGGTCGTGCCTGAATTCGGTGCCACTGCACGGCATGCCGCAGTTGCCGACGTCGCAGGCGGAGTTCGACCAGCTCGCGGCGGACGTCCGCACCAGCGCGGACGTGTGCCGGCAGCAGGATCCCGCGCTGTTCGACAACATGGACACGCTGACCAACGCCCACGACATGGAGGCCATCCGGCGGGCCCTCGGTGTCGCCCAGCTGAATCTCTACATGGGTTCCTACGGCGGCGTGTACGGCCAGACCTACGCCGACCTCTACCCGAACCGGGTCCGCACCATGGTGATCGACGGCAGCGGCGATCACAGCGGCGACTTCGACCGCAGCCAGGACGCCATCGCCCGGGACAACGTCGTTCGGCTGCAACGGTTCTCGGCGTGGTGCGCGGCCGACGCCACGTGCGCCCTGCACGGCCAGGACGTGCCGAAGGTGGTGGCGACCGCGCTGGACGACTGGTCGTCCAAGCTGGCCATGACCTTCCGGTTGGTGCGCGGCGACCGCAAGGACTTCCCTCAGCTGGCGGCCGACCTGGCCAAGGCCGCGGCCGGCGACAAGTCGGCGTTTCCGCATCCCAGCATGGTGTATCCGGTGTCCGAGTGCCACGAGTGGCCGACGCCGCGCAGCTTCGCCGCTCTCCGGGCGACCGTGGCCCGACTCGGCCGGATCGACCCCGTGCTCGGCGCGGCCGGCACGATGGTCCCGTTCACGCTGGCGTGCCTCGACTGGCCCGGCCCCGTCGACAACCCGCCGCGACCGCTGCCCGTGGGCCTGCCGCCGCTGCTGGCCGTCGGCTCCTGGGGCGACTTCCCGGCGACCGACCGGGTGGTGTCCCGGGTGCCGGGCAGCGGGTCGATATATCACGACGGTGCCGGCCACGAGCTCTACACCACCGGCAACACCTGCGTGATCCCGTTGGTGGACAGGTACTTCCTCACGGGAGTGCCGCCGAAGGCCGTGTGCTGACAGCGACGAAGGGCCGCCCGATCGGGGATCGGGCGGCCCTTCTTTCCCTGCCTCAGCCTGCCGCAGTCAGGCTGAACGCGAGCGCGGCGGTCGAGGTGAAGTCGAGCGCCGGCTCGGAGCTCTGCCACGTGCGTGCGTCGTCCATGTAGCGCGACGTGGTCGAGTCGTAGGTCTTGAACGAGGCGACACCGCACTTCTTGCCGCCGTCGGGCAGGGTGTCGATGCTCTTGAACAGGCTCGCCTTGTTCGGCCCGTTCACCACCGCGCCCACCGCGACCTTGTCGCCGCCGGTGAGGCTGCCGGCGAGGTTGGCCACCTGGTGCTGCATGCAGTGCGGGAACGTGGTCCCCACACCGACCACCAGAGAGGTGCCCCATGCGTTCGAGCCCAGCGTGAAGTCGCGCTGCTGGGTGGCGAAGGTGTCGTAGTCGTGCTTGCCGGTCAGCTGGTCGTAGAGCAGGGCCGTGGCCACGAAGCCGAAGCTGTGGCTGGCCACGTCGAAGTCGGTCACGGAGGCACCGGTGCGGAACGGGCTCTTGGCCGCCTCGGTGACGCCGTCGGACAGCTGGCGGGCCAGGTCGCCGGTCAGCTGGGCCTCGGTGACGTCCACCTTGGGCGCGTCCTTCAGGCGCAACAGCTTGGCCAGGTCGGCGTGGGCCAGTGCGCTGGTGTCGTAGACGTTCAGCGTGCCCTGGTCGCTGCTGGCCAGGTAGGCCTTGGCCCACTTGCCGGCGTCGGTCGTGAAGGCCGCCGCGCGGCTGTCGCCGAGGGCGCTGGCCGCCAGGCCCAGCTCGGACGCGCCGAGCTCCAGGTCGTCCAGATAGGACGACTCGGGGTAGTAGCCGTGCGGGTAGGCCGAGACGATGCTGCCGCCCGCGGTGTCGGCCAGGCCGTAGATCGTGGCCGCGGTCGTCAGGTACTGGGTGGCCTTGGTCTTGTCGGTGGCCGCCAGGTTCTGGGCCGCCACCGCGAACGCCGCCGCCACCCGGCCGGCCAGGTTCGGGCTGATCTTCGCGCCGGCCTTGTTGGCCGCGAACACCGGGCGGTACTTGATGTAGTAGTCCTCGTCGCCGACCTTGACGTTCAGCTTGTCGTCGGCCTCCGGCAGGCGCCACACGTCGTGGTCGCCGACGAAGTTCTCCTTGCTGCTGCCGCCGCCCACACCGACCTGCGCGTACAGCACGCCGGTCTTCGCGTCCCACATCTTGCTCAGGAAGTCGAGGCCGTACTGCGCCTCGGCGTTGAGCGAGGTGCTCGGGCGGGACCGCTCCGACAGCAACAGGTTCGTCACCGCATAGGAGGTGGTCACCGTGAACTTGAGGTAGTCGCCGGCGTCGAACCAGCCGCCCGAGGCGTCGATCGTGGCGCCGGTCTTGGCCATCTTGCTGTTGATCGTGTCGTCACCGGTGAAGGTGGGCACGGCGTAGACCGAGGCCGTCTTGTCGGTCACGTGGCTCGGCTTGCGGTTGAGCACGCCCGGAATCACGTCCGAGCCGTCCCGCTGCACCTGGAAGAACTTCACCACGTCGTCGGCGATCGGCGAGAACAGCGCGTTGGCACTGTCCACCTTGAACGTGGGCGACGTGGTGGCGCCGACCTTGACCTGGTAGGCGCCGTTCGTCTTCAGCGCCGTGAGGTCGATCGGGTACACCGCGCTGTAGGCGGTGCTCCACTTGCCCGTGCTGGCGCCCACCTTCCCGGTCAGCACCGACTTGCCGGCGGCATCCACCACCGAGAAGGCGGCGCCCGCGCTCGAGGTCGTGCCCATCAGGTAGGCGGCCTTGGTCTCCCCGGTCGCATAGCCGACCTGGTCCACCCTGATCTCGGCGGTCGTGGCCGCCGCGGCGGGCACGGCAAAGCCGACCGAGGCGATCGCGGCCAGGGTCGCGATCGCCGCTGTTCCAACTCGCATGGGGTCCTCCGGTGCAGGGCCGGCGGCGGTGGAGCCCAAACAGTTAAGAAAGTTTCCTAATTTGTTGAGATGAAAGCTACGTCACAGTCACATCCCCGGTCAAGGGGATCATCCGGACAAACCGCAGCTGAATCGAGCCGGCAACTCACCTCTCCAAGTCACCTGATGCCTGGTTGAAAGTTGTGCCCGGTTCACCAGCTCTCGGGCGGCTCGACGAAGGCCTTGGCCAGCTCCCGCGACAGGCCCATGGCGCGGCGGGCCCAGGTGTGGGTGGCCCCGGCGAGGCCGCAGGTCGGGGTGGCCACGGCGCGCTCGGCCAGGAGGGAGCGGGCGAAGCCGAGCTTGTCGACGAGGTCGAAGGCCGGCTGGGCGAGGGCCTTGAGCGTGGGAGGCTGGGTCGGGTCGACGGTGGGAACGAGGCCGAGGAACAACACGGCGCCGTCGTCCCAGGTCTCGCCGATCTGGTCGAGGACCTCGGCGGAGGCGTTGCGCAGCAGGGTGAGGTCGAAGGCCAGGCCGTCGGCGCCGGCCGATCGCAGCAGGGACAGCGGCGGCTTGTCGGCGCAGCAGTGCACGACGACCGGCTGCCCGCTGGCCCGACGGGCGGCCTCGACGACCGAGCCCAGCAGCTCCCGGGCGTCGGGCTCGGGCACCGGGGCGACGTAGCCGAGCTTGGACGGAGTGGGCAGCATGCCCCTCAGCACGGACGGCAGCATGGGCTCGTCCAGTTGCACCACAACGGATGCGCCCGTTCGCTTGGCGACCTCGGCGACGTGCAGGGCGAGGCCCTCGGACAGCGACGCCGCGAACTCGCGCAGGGCGCCGGGGTCGGTGAGGACCCGGTGGCCGCGGGGCAGCTCGATCAGCGACGCGAGGGTCCACGGGCCGGTGAGCTGGACCTTGACGACCGGTGGCTTGGCGTTCTCGACGGCGTCCTGGAAGGCGTCGAGGTCGAAGCGCATGAAGTCGACGGCCCGGCGGTGGTCGTGGCCGGGGCGGGAGGCGACCCGGTAACCGGACGGCACCACCTCGACGGCGAGGTCGACGAGCAGGCCGGCGGTGCGGCCGATCATGTCCGCGCCGACGCCCCGTGACGGGAGTTCGGCCAGGTGGGGCAGGTCGGGCAGCTCGCCGACGATGACACGGTCGGCTTCGCCGGGATCGGTTCCGGGCAGCGAGCCGATGCCGGTCGCGACGGCGGTCGCCCAGGGTGAGTTCTGCACGGTCAGCAATCCTTCGCCATCTGGTGAACTCCTCGAAAAAGGTCTAGACCCATTGACGTTGTGGTCTAGGCCACTTACCTTCGGAATGCGACGTGAACCCACGGGGCCACCCGCCGCGTAAAGCGGAGGGTCGCCCCCAGTGGGCGACAGCCGTGGTGTGGGGGCGTGACGCGCCCTCGCCCCCACACCACCCCGCTGCGCGTGCACCACTCTCCGCTCCCCTGCCGCAGAGAGGCCCTGACCATGCGCTCCTCCGTCCTGCTCGCCGCCGCCCTGATGATCATCTCGGGGACGGTCGCGGCCGCCCCGGCAACGGCGGCTCCCGCCTACCCAGCCTGTCAGCACTTCTACACGGGTCCCATCCCGGACCGCCCGGTGACCGGCGGACACGGCCCCGGCACCCTCGTCCCGCCGGTGAACGTCAGCGACCGGCTCCCCGCCCCGTCCGGCGTCAGCGGCGGGGCCTCCGGCAGCACCGTCACCTTCACGTTCAAGCGGGTGGCCGGCGCGGTCGCCTACCGGGCCTTCCGCAACGGCCAGGCCCTCCAGTGGATCAGCGACTGGGGCCAGCCCACGCTCACGGTGACCGACAGCAATCCCTGCCAGAACGCGAACTACCAGCTCTACGCCATGAGCGACGCCTCGGGCTCGGAGCCGTCGATCGGCCAGATCTCCACCTCCTACCGCGTCGGCACGGACGGCAAGCTCGCGCCGTGGTCGCTGCCGAAGGGCACGGTCCTCAACTACCGGGTCACCTCCTACAACGACACCGGTCAGACCGCGCTGGGCTACCTGGCCGGCTCGGGCTTCTGCGCCGTCGACGCCCGCAACATCCCGTGGGGCACCAGGTTCACCGTCCCCGGCTACGGCAGCTGCTATGCGGCTGACATCGGCAGCTGGATCAAGGACGACATCGTGGACGTGTGGCTGCCGGGCAACCAGGCCGACAACTGGGGCATCCAGCGGCTGAACCTGGTGGTGAGCTGATGCGGGCCCGGATGCTTGTCGCACTGGCCGCCGCTTTGCCGGTGGTCGGGCTGTTCGTGGCGGCCGGGCTGACCGAGGCGGCGACGCCGGCCGGCGCGGTGATCTCCACCGACTCGAACTGGGGCAGCGGCTACCAGGAGAAGGTGACGATCACCGCCGGCAGCACGGCGATCACGGGCTGGAAGGTCGAGTTCGACCTGCCGGCTGGGTCGACCATGGGCTCCTACTGGGACGCCGTGAACACGCCCAGCGCACAGCACCAGGTGTTCACCAACCGTGAGTACAACGGTTCGCTGGCCGCGGGCGCGAGTGCGAGCTTCGGCTTCCTGGTCAGCGGATCGGGCCAGCCGACCAACTGCAAGCTGAACGGCCAGCCCTGCGGCGGCGGGAGCACCCCGCCGAGCAGCACGACCACAACCACCACAACGACGACGACCACCACGACCACAACGGGCACCCCGCCGCCGACCGGGGCGAAGTTCTCGCCGTACATCGACATCACGGCGGCCACGCCGACGCTGGCCGACGTGGCCCGGGCGACGGGCCAGAAGAACTTCAACCTGGCCTTCGCGCTGGCCGACTCGACCGGCTGCAACGTGTCGTGGGGCGGCACGATTCCGCTCAACGACGCCAGGATCATCGGCGAGGTCAACGACCTGAAGGCCCTCGGCGGCGCGGTGACGGTCTCCACCGGCGGCGCGGCTGGACCGTACCTGGAGAACACCTGTGGCTCGGTGGCCGCGCTGACGGCGGCGTACGAGAAGGCCCTCGACGCGGTCGGCAGCAACAGCCTGGACGTGGACATCGAGGCGTCCATCCCGACCGCCACGGTCAACCAGGCCCTGCTGGCGGTGCAGCGCGCTCGCGGCACCACCGTCAGCTACACGCTGCGGGTGCAGGGCCAGGACTACGGCATCGACCCGTTCTCGGTGTCGATCCTCCAGGACGCCGCCAGCCGGGGCCTGAACGTCCTGGTCAACCCGATGGTCATGGACTTCGGCTACACCGGCGACTGGGGCCAGGCCATGGTCTCGGTGGCCAACGCCACCCTGGGCCAGATGCGCTCGATCTGGCCGTCCACATCGGACGCTCAGCTCAGGGCGATGATCGGCCTGACCCCGATGATCGGCGTGAACGACAGCGGCATGGTGACGACCAAGGCGGCGGCCCAGGCGGTGCTGAGCTTCGCTCAGTCCAACCACATCGGACGGTTGGCCTTCTGGTCGGTCGGCCGCGACAACGGCAACTGCCCCAGCGGCGGCGTCTCCCCGTCGTGCAGCGGCATCTCGCAGGGCCTGTACGACTTCGTCAACCTCTACAAGGGCTACAACGGCTGACATGTCAGGAAGGGCCCCTTACTGACGTTGAACGTCAGTAAGGGGCCCTTCCTGACGTTCAACGTCAGGATCGGTCCCTTGATCTTGGTCAGGAGCCGAAGAGGCGGGACAGGGCTTCGCGGGCGGAGGCGTCCTGGGCGGCGAGGCCGTTGAGGACCTCGGCGAACACCGAGAGCCACTCGTCGACGCCGACCGGGCGGCGGCTGATGACCACGCCCCGGACCACCTGGCGGATCTCGGCCTCGACGCCGCCGTGCTTGCCGGCGCGGAGTTCGAGGTGCTTGTCGGGGGTGCGCACGACGACCGACACGGCCTGGCCCCGGCCGAAGAGGCCGCGCTTGCGCTCCACCTCGACCATGCCGGCGGGCAGGGCGTCGCCGAGGGTCTCGGTCAGGACGCGGGTGTACGACTCGACATCGGCGCGGTCGGCCTTCAACGCCGCGACGACGAGGTGGGTGTCCCACATGTTGTCGGCCATCAGTCCACCAACGGCAGCACGAGCTGCGGCTTGGCGATGGTGTGGTCGGCCCGCAGCGGCTTGACGGCGGTGCCGATGGCGAAGAACTCGGTGGTGTGCCCGCCCCACCGGTGCGGCAGCGACAGCAGCTGCACGCCGACGATGCCCTCGGCCTGCAACGCCTCGGCCTCGGCCTGCATGCGGCTCATGGCCAGCTCCCGCGCGTCGTAGAGCGCCTCGGTGAACTGCGGGATCTCCACGTTCTGCCCCACGTTGCCCATCGCCTGCCAGAACCGCTGGTGGGCCACGTGGTAGACGCAGGTGCCCATGACCATGCCCAGCGGCGCGTAGCCGGCCTGCACCAGGGTCCAGAAGTCCTGCCCGGACAGATCGGACGTGAAGGGCTTGCCGGTGTTGTTGCGCCACTGCCCGGGCTCGTCGGCCTTGACGGCGGTGTCGACGGCGATGAACTCGGCCAGGTCGCTGCCGAACTCCTTGAACTCGATCTCCAGCCGGACCCCGACGATGCCGTCGGCGCCGAGCACGTCGGCCTCGGCCTCCATGCGGGTCATGGCCAGCTCGCGGGCGTGGTACATGGCGTTGGACAGGACCTCGAGCTCCTGGTTCTTGCTCCATCGGCCGAACTGGAAGCCGACGTGGTAGATGCTGGAGCCCAACACCATGCCCAACGGCCGGAAGCCGGCCTCGCGCACCAGCAGGAACTCGTTGACGCTCAGGTCCGAGGTGAACAGCGAGGTCTTCTGGCCGGGTTTCATCTCGGCCAGTCGACGCATGGCGTCCTCGGGAATCCCGTCGACGGTGGTCATCTCACTCCCCCTGCCGACGCAGCGGCATGACGGTCAGCGTGCGGGCCGGGGCGGCGGCACCCCGGTGGAACTTGGCGATGGCGGTGCCGTAGACGGAGGCGAGCGCGGCCACGATCTGCTCGCCGGGCTCCCAGGTGGACAGTGACATCCGGTTCACGATGCCGCCCTCGGCGCCGGCCTTGCGCACCATGTCGTGGAACCGGGTCCGGGCATCGGCCCGCACATGATTGATCAGCCGGGTGTACGAGCCGACCTCGATGTTGCCGGCGTACAGCGCGGTCTGGGCCTGGGTGGCGACGCCGGTGTAGACGGCGTTGGCCGCGCCGGCCCACTCGACCTGCACCGGCGCCCAGCCGGCCAGCATCAGCTTGGCCACGTCGCTGCCGGACAGGTCGGTGGTGAACAGCGCCTTCGGCCGGGTCGTGGACTGGGCTCGGACGGCGGTGCCCATGGCCAGGAACTCCTCGGCCTGGCCCAGCGAGCTCAGGCTCAGCCGGATGTCGACGACGCCGTCCGCGCCGAGCGCCCGGGCCTCCGCACGCAGCCGCTCCAGCGCCGTGTTGTAGCCGGTGTCCAGTGCCTGGAGGTACGGCCTGGCGAACGAGCTGGCGTTGTAGCCGTATCCCGGCGCGTACGTCTGGTAGCGGGAGACGGTGTTGAGCACGACGCAGCCCATCACCTCGCCCACCGGCTCCAGCCCGACCGCCTTGATGCCGGCGGCCGAGGGCGCGGACAACAGCGAGGTGCGCACGCCGGAGCGTTTGGCCCTGTTCAGTCGCTCGACGGCGGCCGGGGGCAACCCGTGCATCGATGACCTCCTCGTCTGACCACCATCGTGTCACTGACGGGCGTTTGGGCAACGTGATCCAGCAGACTGTGCCGATGCTGATCGTCTCCGATGTCCTGGTCGCCCTGGTTGCCCTGATTCACCTCTACATCCTCGTCCTGGAGATGTTCCTGTGGACGGCGCCGCGCACGAGGGCCGCCTTCGGCGTGTCCGCCGAGCTCGCCGAGCAGACCAAGGCGCTCGCGGCCAACCAGGGCCTGTACAACGGCTTCCTGGCCGCCGGCCTGATCTGGGGCCTCATCGGCAGCCGGCCGGCCGAGATCTTCTTCCTGTGCTGCGTGATCGTCGCCGGCCTGTACGGCGCCGCGACCGCCACCAAGCGCATCCTGTTGGTCCAGGTGCTGCCGGGGGCGCTGGCCCTGCTGTTCGTTCTCCTGGCCGGTTGAGCACGTTCGGCGCTGGCACAGCCGCCCGGTCCCGGTCGATACTGCCGGGGGGACGACGAGGGGGTGGCTGGCGGTGCTGGTGCGGCCGGCGGAGTGGGCCATCCGGCGGCTGCCGTCCGCGCTGATCGCGTTCACCGTGGTGGTGGAGCTGGTGGCGGTGGTGCTGCCGTTCCTCTTACCCGGGCGGCCCCCGACCGGCGGCGACTGGCTGCGTTTCGGGGTGCTGCTCGTGGTCGGTGTCGCGCAGGCCGAGCTGTCCCGGCGGACGGAGCGGATGCGGCGCTTCCTGGCCAGCACCGTGCACGTGAACATGACCTCGGTGTGGATCTTCGCCGGGGCGGTGGACCTGCCGCTGGGGCTGGCCGTCACGCTGACCGTGGTGATCTTCGCCCATCTGTGGGAGCGGATCTGGCGGCAGCTGGCCAGCCGGCCCGCGCACCGGGTCATCTACACCGCCACCACCGTGGTGCTGTCGGTCCTTCCGGTGCACCCCGTGATGTCGGCGGTCACCGGTGCCCTTCCCCATCTCGACCCGGACCTTCGCGGCCTGGTCGCCATCGCGGCGGCCATGGCCGCTTTTTTCGTCACCAACAGCGCGCTCGTGACCATCGCGCTGAAGCTGCGCTACCCGGACCTCACCATCCGGGAGCTGTTCGGCGGCTGGGACGTCAACGCGCTGGAGCTGGCCACGCTGTGCCTGGGCGGCCTGACCGCGATCGTCCTGATGGCCCACGTCTACCTGGTGCCGCTGGTGGTGCTGCCGATCGTGGTGCTGCACCGGGGTGTCCTGATGCGACAGTTCCAGGAGGCGGCGACCACCGACCACAAGACGGGCGTGCTGAACTCGGTGGCCTGGCACGACGCGGCCGCCCGTGAGCTGGACCGGGGCAGCGAGTTCGGCGTGCTGATGATCGACCTGGACCATTTCAAGCTGGTCAACGACACGCACGGGCACCTGGTCGGCGACGTGGTGCTGCGCGAGGTGGCGGACACCCTGTGCGACCAGGTCCGCGACGTGGACGCGGTGGGCCGTTTCGGCGGCGAGGAGTTCGTGGTGCTGTTACCCGGGGCCGCGCTGACCGACGCGATCCGCGTCGCGGAACGGATCCGGACCGCCATCGCGGACCTGACCGTGACCGATGGCAGCGCAGCCGTGTCGGCGCTGTCGGCGTCCATCGGCGTGTCGGTGCACCCGATGGCCGGCGCGGTGCTGGAGCAGGTGCTGCTGGCCGCGGATTCCGCCCTGTACGAGGCGAAACGCGGTGGCCGCAACCGCGTGGTCAGCCTGCTCGACCCGGCGTGAGCAGTCCGACCAGCTCCGCCACCAGCCTTTGTGGACGTTTGCGGTGCACCACGAAGATCTCCCGCTGCGGACGGGCTCCGGGCAGGGCCCGCACGGCCAACCGCTCGCTGTCCACGTCCCGCAACAGGGTCTGCGGCACGAGCGAGATGCCGAGGCCGGCGGCCACCAGGGCCAGCGTCACCTCGTAGTCCCCCGTCTCGTAGGCCACGTGCGGGCGGATGTCGGCCTGGGAGAACAGAAGTTCCAGGCAGACCCGGTTCGGCACGCCGTGCGCGCCGGAGATCCAGTCCTCGTGTTTGAGGTCCCGCAGGCCGATCTTGCCGCCGGCCATGGCGTGCCCGGCCGGCAGCACCAGCCGCAGCGGGTCGGCCAGCAGCCGGCTGCGGTGCAAACCGTTGTCGGGCGGCAGGTTGATGCCCGGATACCGGTGCGTGATGAGCACGTCCAGGTCTCGTGAGGTGACCAGGCCGTAGCCTCCGGGCGGCTCGATGTCCACGAGGGACAGTCGGGCCCGCGGGTGCCGTTCCCGAAGCGCGGCAAGGGCTTCCGGCACGAGGGCCTTGCCGGCCGAGGAGAAGGTCCCGATGGCCAGGGACTCCGGTTCGGCCTCGATCGAGGCCTGCACGGCCCGTTCGGCATCACGGAGCTCGCCCAGCACGCGTTCGCCGTGGCGCAGCAGGACTTCGCCCTGCGCGGTCAGGGTGACGCCGGTCGGGCCGCGCTCGACCAGCCGGCAGCCCAGTTCGCGTTCCAGCTTGGCCAGCTGCTGCGACAGCGCCGACGGCGTGAAGGCCAGCCGGGCCGCCGCCGCGGTGATGGAGCCGGCGTGCCCGATCTCCACGAGCACCCGCAGCCGGGCCGGGTCAAGCATTAAGCGCTCCTAAAGTCGCCTCTGAAATCCTCGCTGGTGATTATGACTCGCGCCCGCCATGGTTGGCCTTATGACGACGTTCGTGGGCCTGCCGACCGCCGCCGACGTAGCCGCCGCGGCCGTCACGATCCGTTCGCACGCCCGGCGCACGCCCCTGCTGCGCACGGTGCTGCGCGGCCGGCCGGTGCTGTTCAAGCTCGAACATCTCCAGCTCGGCGGCTCTTTCAAGCTGCGCGGCGCGATCAACGCGCTGTCCTGCGTCGATCATCCGGCCCGGGTGGTGACGGCGTCCGGCGGCAACCACGGGCTGGCCGTGGCCACCGCCGCCACGCTGCTCGGCGTCCCCGCGACCGTGTACGTGCCGCGGACGGCCCCGGAGTCCAAGACCCGGCGCATCGAGGCGACCGGGGCCCAGCTGATCCGTCACGGCGCGAACTACGCCGAGGCCGCCGCGGCCGCCCTGGCCGCGGTGACGTCACAGGACGTGTACCTACCGGCCTACGACCACCCCGACGTCATCGCCGGCCAGGGCACTGTGGGCGCCGAGATCGTCGCCGACGCGCCCGAGGTGGACGCCGTCGTGGTCGCCGTCGGCGGTGGCGGCTTGGCGGCCGGCACCGCGCTGGGCATCGGCGACCGCACGACCGTGGCCGTGGAAACCGAGGGCTGCAACGCCTTGAACGCGGCGCTGAAGGCCGGTCACCCCGTCGACACCGACGTCGACTCCATCGCCGCCTCCGCCCTCGGGGCGACCCGGGTCGGCGACCTTCCGTTCGCGGTCCTCAACTCGCCCCGCACCCTGTCCGTGCTCGTCTCCGACGCGGAACTGCTTGTCGCGCAAGAGCTTCTGTGGGAGGAGTACCGGCTGGCGGTCGAGCCCGCGGCCGCGGCGCCGCTCGCGGCCTGGCTCGCCGGACGGGTGCCGGCGGAGCTGCCGTGCATCGTGCTGTGCGGCGCCAACAGCGCGTGGATTACGGAACGGTGACCGTGACGGTGAAGGCCTGCATGGCCTGACAGCTCATGCCGCCCGGTGGTGCCGGCGACGGACACACGGGCCGGCTCGACGTGAGCTTCGCGGTTCCCTTGTGCCGCGCCATGAAGTCGGCCTGGGTGCCGCTGATCGGCGGTGAGCCGGTGAGCAGCAGCACGTCCACCGCGTCGGAGTCACTGGTGATGGCCGTCCAGTGCCCCTTGCCGTCGTCCGGCAGCTTGACGGTGAACTTGTCGCCGGCCGCCACGCACACCGTCTGTCCGTTGTCCGCCATGGAAAGCTCGTGCGGCGACGGACACGGTTTCGGTGTGCCGCTCGTCGGCGGCGGCTGGGGTGGCGACTCCGGCGGCACGCGCGAGCCGCAGCCGGCGACGAGGATCGCTGACATCGCTAGAACCACAAAGGCTGCCCGCATGTCACCAGGACGGTGCGGGCAGCCCCTGAGGTTGCATCAACGCGGCGGCAGCGCTACTTGAGCGTTCCAGCCGTGAGACCGGCCTGGACCTGACGCTGGAACAGCACGTAGATCACCAGCATCGGCAGCATGGCGATGGTCATGCCGGCGAACAGGCCCGACCAGTCGGACTTGTAGCCCTGCGTGACCGCCAGGTTGAGCAGGCCCTCCGCGAGCACCGAGTGGTCGGAGTCGAAGCTGGACTGCTGCTGGAGCAGCACCAACGGCAGCAGGTACTGGTTCCACTGGCCGATGACGTTGAAGATGCCGATGCTGATCAGGCCCGGGCGGGCCATCGGCAGCATCACCTTGGAGAACAGCGTCGTGTGCGATGCCCCGTCCAGCAGCCCGGCCTCCGCGATCTCCGTGGGGAGCGTGCGGAAGAACGAGTGCAGGAAGAACACCGTGAACGGCAGCGAGAACGCCACGTACACCAGGATCAGCCCGGCGTAGGAGTTCAGCCCGATGTACGGGCCGATCACCGGGATCGTGCCGAGATTGCCGACGATCTTGAACAGCGGCACCAGGGCCAGGAAGATCGGCAGCGTCAGCCCGGCGACGAACGCGTAGTAGATGACCCTGTTGCCCGGGAACGAGTACCGGGCCAGCACGTAGGCCGCCATCGACCCGACCACCATGGTGATCGTGACGCCGCCGGCCAGCACGATCACCGTGTTCACGAAGAACGTGCCGATGTGCCCGCTGTTCCAGGCCCGCCCGAAGTTGTCGAACTGCGGCGAGGCCGGCAGCGACCACGGGCTGGACAGGATCTCCTTGTCCGTCTTGAGCGAGGACATCACCGCCCACAGCAGGGGCAGCACCACCATCGCCGCCCACAGCAGCAGGAAGCCCTGCGAGAAGAAGTTCACCACGCCGAACTGGCCGCGTGGCGGTTTGGCCTGCTCCGGCTGCCCCTCGGGCGCCGTCGGCGCGGCCGTGACGAGCTGGGTCATGTCGACAGCCTCCCTCAGAACTCGATGCGGTCGCGTCGGGTGATCCGCAGCTGCACGATGGCCAGCAGCAGCGAGAACACCGCCAGGGCAACGCCCATCGCGCAGGCAAGGCCGAACTTGCCCTGGGTGAACGCGGTTCGGTACAGCACGTTGGAGATCAGCTCGCTGGCGTGGTCGGGACCGCCACCGCCGGAGTCCGGGGTGAGGCCGGTGACCAGGGCGAAGCCGTCCAGCGCGATGAAACCGAGGTACACCCAGGCCACCGAGATGTTCTCCCACAGCAGCGGCAGCGTGATGCGGAAGAAGGTCGGCCCGCGGCTGGCGCCGTCGAGCAGCGCCGCCTCGTAGATCTCCTTGGGGATCGACTGCATGGCCGCCGAGAACAGCACCATGTAGAAGCCGACCCCGCTCCACACCATGACGCCGAGCAGGCACCACAGCACCAGGTCCGGCGAGTTGAACCACTGCACCGGCTTGTTCGGGTCGACCAGGCCGAGCGCGATCAGCAACCCGTTGAGCAGGCCGCGCCCGTCGGTGCGGAACACCGACTGGAACAGCACCACGATGATCGCGACCGACAGCACCTGCGGGAAGAACAGCACGACCTTGTACACGCTGGAGCCACGCACACCGCGGATGCCCGCGCTGTCCCCGCGCCCACCGACATTGAGCATGAACGCGAGGAACAGCGCGAGCAGGATCGTCACCACGGGCATCAGCACCAGCAGGAACGCGTTGTGCAGCACCGCTTTCAGGAAGATGTCGTCCTGGAGCAGCCGCACGTAGTTGCCGACGCCGATGAAGTTCTGCGTGTTGGAGAAACCGCCCCAGTCCGTGAACGAGTAGAACACCGTCTGCACGAACGGCGAGACGACGTAGATCACGTACAGCACAACGGGCACGAACAGGAAGCCCGCGATGAAGGGCAGACGGCGAAATTTCATCAGCTACTTGTCCCGGTGGAACTTCTGGATCGAGCTGTCGGCGGCGACCTTGTCCGCGGCGGCCTGGACCTTGTCGATCCACTGGTCGGCGGTGAAGCGGCCGGCCATCAGCTCGCCGGTGGCCGCCTCCCACTCGTTGATCATCGTCGGGTACCAGTCGGTGACCGAGCGGTAGTGCAGCAGGTTGTCACCGGCCGCCGTCGCCGCCTTGTTGACCGAGGTCAGCGCGGTCGAGTTGGTCACGCTGTCGGCCGAGCCCTTGACGATGGACAGCGAGCTGGTGGCCTGCGCGAAGTTGCGGGCCGCGTCCTTGCTCAGCATGATGCGCAGGAACTCCAGGCCGCCGGCCTGGTTCTTGGCCTTGGCCGGCACGATGAACGGCTCGCCGGCCTCGGCACGCAGCGTGCCGTAGGGCTTGGCGTCCTTGTCGGTCAGGTCGGGCATCGGCAGCAGCGTCATCTCGGTGCCGGCCGGGGTCGTCTTGCGCATCTCGTTCTCGAGCCAGCTGCCGCAGGGCAGGAACGCGGCCTTGCCGTCGAGGAACGCCTGCTGCGACTCGATGTGCGTCATGCCCTCGGTGCCCGGCAGCATCCAGCCGTTGTGCACCATCTCCAGCACGGCGTTGAGCGAGGCCTTGACCGCGTCCACCCGCCAGGCGTTGGGCTTGAGGTTGTCGATGTCGATCAGGACCTGGTCGCCGCCGACCTTGCCGACCCAGTCCATGATCGGCACACCCATGTAGTACGGGTACTTGCCGGCGTGGGCCCACGGCGCGATGCCGGCCGCCTTGATCTGCGGAGCGAGCGTCTTGAACTCGGCCCACGTCTTGGGCGGGGTCCAGTTCTTCTCCTTGAAGACCTTGGCGTTGTACCAGAGGCCGTACACGGTGTAGCCGTAGTTGAGCAGGTACACCTTGCCGTTGTAGGTGCCGACGTCGAGCACGCCCGGCAGCAGGGTGTCCTTGACCTTGACCTTGGGGTCGTCGTAGCTGGCCGCGTCCAGCAGCGGCTGCAGGTCGGTCAGCGCGTTGCTGTTGACCAGCGTGCCGGCCTTGATCTGGTTGTCGCCGGAGTCGTCGATCACGTCCGGCGGGGTGCCGTTGGCGAACCGCGGCTGGAGCGTGTCGGAGATCTTCTGGGTGGCCTTGAACGCCGCCTGCGACTTCGGGAACGCCTTCGAGTACAGACCGATGTCGTACTTGGCGTAGTCCTGGCCGAAGCCGCCGTCGAAGATGACGACGTCGAGCGGAGCGTCCTCGGCGACACCGAACGGGTTGGTCGGGCTCACGGTGCCGGACGGGCCGGCGGCGCTGCCCCCGCCACCCGCGCACGCGCTGAGCACTCCGGCCGCGGGGCCGGCCAGCACCGCGAGCGCCGCGGCCCGCTGGATGAGCTGGCGTCGGGTGAATTCGGAACCCGATGAGTTAGGCATCTAGATCTTCCCCCTGCTGGTCAGGTGGACGGTTGGTCCTGGTTGAACCGGCCCCGACCGGTCCAGACCAGTGACCGTAACGCTCCTCACACTCCGGCGGGAGCACCTTGCTCCAGTGACTTACACATCGTGACTCTCCTGTGTCCGATCGTCCGTTTCGGCGTCCGTTCGGCGGATGCGGCGAACGATTGCCACTTTTTCGTCGCGGGATGCCCGTGCGGGCGTGTTGGATGGGACGCATGGAGTCGGACGAGGAGTGGATCGCACGGCTGCGGCGCACGGCACTGCGGGACGCCGAGGAGATCGCGCCCAGGCCGTCCTTCCCCGTGTTCGGCCTGGCCGAGCCGGAGCTCGGTCTCGGCGTGCTGACCTCGCTGAGCGACTCCTCGGCCGAGGAGATCACGCTCGCCTACGGCGACCCGCTGTCCCAGGACGGGCCCCACCTGTCGATCAACAGCGCGCTGCCGGTCGACGAGGAGGACACGGGCGCGCTGCGGCGGATGCTGGACGACGAGCACAACCGGATCGTCGACCACGCCGGCGTCGAGGACCCCGACGACGTGCCGGCCGAGCTCTCCCACACCATCACCACCGTCGACGAGGTCGAGCTCACCGGCCCCATCTACCGGGAGGGCCCGCTGTGGACCGCCCGGTTCACCGTCGCCGACGTCGTGGTGACCGTGGTCGCCCGCGGCGTCGCCCCCACGGCCCTGCGCCTGGTCACCGTCGGTGACCTGCGGCCGTACCTCGAACGGCGCAGCGAGTGGATCGCCCGGCTGATCGAGGCCCACCGCCGCCGCCCCGTGCCCGAGCTGCCGCACGCCGACGGCCTCGACGTCTACCGGCTGCTGATCGCCGAGCTGCTCGGCTTCCAGACCCGGCACCGCGAGGCCGCCCGGGAGGGCCGGCTGCCCCGCCGCCGCGTCGGCGACGGCCGGCTGTACGGGCCGATGTGGCAGCGGGCCGTTCGGGAGCTGGAGCGGACCGGGCGCCTGTCCCGCGAGGCCGCCAACCGGACCGTGACCTCCATGGTCAACCAGCTCACCCGCCTGTCCGACCGGGCCGACTGGTTCGGCGACAAGCGCCTGGCCGACCTGGCCGTCGACGAGACCATTCGCTACGCCGTGCTCAACCAGCCGGTATCCAGCCGGGACGCCCAGCTGGCGTGGGAGCGGGTGACCCTGGACGGGCGGCCCGAGGACACCAAGGTGTGGCTGGAGACGTGGGACAAGTGGGCTACGGCGTGAGCCGGTGGACCAGGACTGGCACGGGTCGGACGCTGTCCCCCGCCTGGAGCTTCGCGCCGGTCTCCCCGGTGCGGGACCGGTAGTCCGGCTCGTCGATCACCCGCCGGATCACCGCGGTGCCGGCCCCGGCGTGGTGCACCTCGGCGGCCCAGCGAGGACCGGTCGGTCATGGCCGCCGGGAAGTCGCCGGTGGGTTCCACCGCGCGAGGCGAACGCGACGATCACCAGCGTGCTCATCGCACGGCCCGGGCCGAGGCGAGCCGGTCCACCAGCTTCACCACGGGGCCGCAGCCGTCCTCGTCCTGGATCCGCTCGCTGAGCTGCCGGGTTCGGGCCCGGTAGGACGGGTCGTCGATCGCCCGTCGGATCGCCGTGGCCAGCCGGTCGACGTCCAGCTTCTGGTAGCGGATCGAGTCCGGCGAGGCGCCCAGTTTCACCAGCCGCGGGCCCCAGAAGTGCTGGTCCACGAACAGCGGCACGGTCACCGCCGGGGTGCCCGACCACAGCCCGAGCGCCGTCGTGCCCGCGCCGCCGTGGTGCACCAGGGCCGCCATCTGTGGGAACAGCCAGTCGAAATCGACGTGACCGACGCCGATCATGTCGTCGCCGTCGACCTCCAGCCCGGACACGACGGCCCGGACTCCGGCCTTGCGGGCGATCTCCTGGGTGAGCTCCGCCAGCCGGCCGCCCTGGTTGGAACTCCCGCTGCCGTAACCGAAGTACACCGGCGGCGGGCCGTCCGCGAGGAAGTCTCGCAGTTGCTCCGGCAGCTCCCATTCCGTTTGCAGACGGGGAAACCAGTAACCGGTGACGTCCAGCCCGGGCCGCCAGTCCCGGGGCCTCGGCACCACGTGCTCGCTGAAGCCGTGCAGGATCGGCCATTGCCGCTGGTTCTGCTCGCGGCGAGTGGCCCCGGCCTTCACCGACGGCAGCCCGAGCTCGTGGCGGATCTCGTTGACACCGTTGAGAAAGATGCGTTCGCCCAGATCGACGGCCCGGTAGACCAGGCGGTTGCCCCAGCGACCGCATCGGCAGCGCCGGCGGCGGGAAGTCGCCCGTCGGGGCGCCCGGGCTCAGGAACGTGCCGGCCGTGGGAATGCCCAGGCCCAGGCCCACGTGATAGGCCAGCCCCACCGCGCCGATGCCCGACAGGATGACGTCCGCGTCCCGGGCCGCGTCGATCAGCGGCCGGCCCACCTGGCGCAGCGACTCCACCATCTCCGGCAGCAGCGCCTTGACCGTGCGGTGGTTGTGGCCCTCTTCGAAGTACTGCTTGAACGCCTTGCTCTGCGCCCCCGTCTCCGGGTCGCCCGGCAGGTGCCGGAACTCCAGGCCCGCGCCCTCGACCAGGTCCCGGAACGCGTCCTGGGCGGCGATCACCACCCGGTGTCCGGCCCGCTGCAGCCGGTTTCCCACTCCCGTGAACGGCACCACGTCTCCTCTGGTGCCCAGCGCCGCGATCAGTACCGTGCTCATGGTTCCCCCTTTTTCGTGGCCAGATCGAAGATCGTGACGACCTGCTCGATGTAGCCGGTCACGTCGAAGTCCTTGTCTCGTGAGGTCTGCAGCACCGCGCCCTCGATCGACTGCCGCAGGGCCGTGGTCATCGCCGGCACCGGGAAGTCCCGGAACTCGCCGGTCCGCTGGCCCAGCACGAAGATCGCCGACGGGTCCAACTCGGTCAGCTCCTGCTCCGGCGGCTCGGCCATGAACCGCTCCAGCAGCATCTCGTCCACGCGTTTGCCCTGCGGCGAGCGGTAGCTGGTGAAGATGTCGAACAGGGCCAGCGCTTGGCTGCGGTGGTCGTCGATGAACCGCCCGTTCTGCCGGGTGTAGGTCGCCAGCTTGTCCCGCGCCGTCTCCTGCGCCCGCACCGCCGGCACCAGATACGTCGCCGCCGCACGGAAGTTGTCCATCGCCAGCGTGTAGACCAGCTCTTCCTTGCCCGCGAAGTGGTAGAGCACCACGCTCTTCGCCACCCCCGCCCGCTCCGCGATCTTGCTCAGCGACGCCTGCGGGTAGCCCACCTCGGCGATCAGCTCCACCGCACAGGCCACCAACTGCGCCCGCCTCGCCCGCTCGGTGAACGTCCGACCACCCGATTCATCTTTAGACCGCACGGTCAGACCCTAGACCGCCCGGTCGAAATCCTCCAGGGTTAGCCACGAAAGGACGCACCCGCCAACCCCCGCGAGTCACGCTCTCCGGCACACCGAAATACGGTTTCGGGCACACCGTCAGCGGGACGACGAAGGGGCCGCCGAGCTGGCGGTATCAGTCGAGGTCACCAGGCTTGCCGCCGGCGATTGGCGGGCTTGGTGGAGGAAGCGGGTGGGCAGGAGCCTGTACGCCATGCATGGCAGCGGGCGGGCCGGAGTCGCAGGCAGAGGGAACCGGCCGGGCCGGCGGAGCGAAAGGGCAGGCTCGGGGCGAACGGCGGCGCGGAAGTCGTCACTCAGTTGCCTGAGAGCGGGACTCGCGGTTAGTCGAGGTGGAAGACCTCTTCGAGCGGTTTCATGGCTTCGTCGGGACGGGAGCCGTCGAGGGCGATGAAGAACTCGGACATCTCGGCCTGCCAGCGGGCGTTGACCTCGCGGGCCTCCATGCCGGCGCGGGCGGCGTCGAAGTCGTCAGTCTCGAGGTAGCCGACGAGGAGGCCGTCAGGGGCGAGGAAGAGGGAGTAGTTGCCCCAGCCGGTGTCCTGCAACGCCTGGCGCATCTCGGGCCAGACGGAGGCGTGGCGCTCGCGGTACTCGTCGAGGCGGTCGGGGCGGACGCGCAGGAGGAAGCAGACGCGGCGCATCAACGGGTCCCGGTGATGGTGGCGCTGCACAAGACGACGTCGTCGCGGTACAGCACGACGGCCTGGCCTGGGGCGACGCCGCGAAGGGGCTCGCGGAGGGTCACGGCGACGGAGCCGTCGACGATCTCGGCAACGCACGGGGCAAGGCCGCCATGAGCCCGGACCTGGGCAGTGCACTCGACCAAACCGGACCACGGAAGGTGAACCACGGGGCGGGAAGCGTCGATGCCGGCGACGGAGAGCTGCTCGGCGGAGCCGACGCGGACGGTGCCGCTGACGGGCTCCAGGGACAACACGTAGCGGGGCCGGCCGTCGGGGGCGGGGGCCTCGATGCCGAGACCGTGCCGCTGACCGACGGTGAAGCCGTGCACGCCGGTGTGCCGGCCGAGCACCGCGCCGGTCTCGGCGTCGACCAGCGAGCCGGCCTGCTCGCCGAGGCGCTTGGTGAGGAAGGAGCGGGTGTCGCCGTCGGGGATGAAGCAGATGTCGTGGCTGTCGGGCTTGGCGGCGACGGCGAGGCCACGGGCGGAGGCCTCCAGCCGGACCTGCTCCTTGATGGTGTCGCCGAGCGGGAACATGGCGTGCGCCAACTGGTCCTCGGTCAGCGAGGCCAGGACGTACGACTGGTCCTTGCCGATGTCGACGGAGCGACGCAGCTCAGGGTGTCCATCCACAGTGGACAGCTGGGCGTAGTGCCCGGTGCAGACGGCGTCGAAACCGAGCGCGATGGCCTTGTCCAGCAGGGCCTCGAACTTGATCTTCTCGTTGCAGCGCAGGCACGGGTTGGGCGTCCGCCCGGCGGCGTACTCGGCGACGAAGTCCTCGATCACGTCCTCGGTGAACCGCTCCGCGAAGTCCCAGACGTAGAAGGGAATCCCGAGCACGTCGGCGGCGCGGCGGGCGTCATGGGCGTCCTCGACGGTGCAACAGCCGCGAGCCCCGGTGCGCAGGGTGCCGGGCTTGGCCGACAACGCCAGGTGCACGCCGACGACCTCGTGCCCGGCCTCCACGGCCCGCGCCGCGGCCACGGCGGAGTCCACGCCGCCGCTCATCGCCGCCAAAACCCGCATCGTCACATCCTCACCGAAGCCGAAGCCGAAGAACCCGACCGTCGCCGCATGCCGGCGATACCCGCGTTGCGGGCCCGCTCCACCGCCGGCCCGATCGCATCCGCAAGGGCGGCAACGTCTTCGGCGGTGGACGTGTGCCCGAGCGAGAAGCGCAGCGAGCCACGGGCGGCCGCCGGTTCCACGCCCATGGCCAGCAGCACGTGGCTGGGCTGGGCGACGCCGGCCGTGCAGGCGGAGCCGGTGGAACACTCGATTCCCTTGGCGTCCAACAACATCAGCAGGCTGTCGCCCTCGCAGCCGGGGAACGTGAAGTGCGCGTTGCCGGGCAGCCGGTCCACCGGGTCGCCGTTGAGCACCGCGTCGGGCACGGCCTTGAAGACCGCCGCCACCAGCTCGTCACGCAACGCCCGCACCCGCGCCGAGTCGTCCTCGACGGAGGCCCGCACGGCCGCCGCGAGGCCGATGATCGCCGGCCCGTTCAACGTCCCGGAGTGCACGTCCCGCTCCTGCCCGCCACCGTGCAGCAGGGGCGTGCACTTGACGTCCCGCTTGAGCAGCAGCGCGCCGACCCCGTACGGACCGCCGAGCTTGTGCCCGGTCAACGTCAGCGCGGACGCGCCGGACTCGGCGAAGTTCACCGGCACCGACCCGACCGCCTGCACGGCGTCGGTGTGCAGCGGCACCCCGCGCGAGGCGGCGATCTCGGCCAGCTCACGGATCGGGTTGACGGTGCCGACCTCGTTGTTGGCCCACATCACCGTCACGAGACCAACACTGTCGTCCAACGCCTCGGCCAGCACGGAAGGCCGCACGCGGCCGACGGAGTCGACCTCCAGCCACCCCACGGCGTCCGGGCCGAGCCACTGCACGGCGTCCAGCACGGCGTGGTGCTCCACGGTCGAGGCCAGCACGCGAGGCAGCGACCGCGCCCAGTAGATGCCCTTGACGGCCAGGTTGTCGCTCTCGGTCCCGCCGGCGGTGAAGATCACCTCGGACGGGCGGGCGCCCAGCGCGTCGGCGATGTCCTCCCGGGCCTCCTCGACGGCCCGGCGCGCCCGGCGGCCGGAGGTGTGCAGCGACGAGGCGTTGCCCAGAGTGGACAACGCCTCGGTCATCGCCGCCACGGCCTGCGGGAGCATGGGAGTGGTGGCGGCATGGTCGAGATAAGCCATCGCGGGACCAAGAGTAGCCCGTCCGCGTGACGGTTCACGAATTGCTTGCGGCCCGCCGCGCCAACACCAGCGCCCCGAACAGCGTGCACGCGGCCAGCACGGCGTTGAGCGGCGACCAGCCCAGGGTCGGCCCCAGCTGCGCCACCAGCACGCCGCCGAGCCCGACGAACAGGGACTGCCCGAACAGGTCGGACAGCTGCAGCGCGGCCGAGTTGAAGCCCCGGTCCTGGTCCGACGACAGCTTGAGCACCAGCACGGACACGCTGGACACGGCCAGCCCCATGCCCATGCCGGCGAACACCCAGGCCACCGCGGCCAGCCACGGCGGCCCCCAGACGGGTGCGACGAACGTCACCACGACCAGGCCCAGCGTGATGAGCACGAAGCCCCGCCGCATCAGCAGCGGCCGGGGGAGGTCCGGGTGCCGGCCCTGCCACCACGACGCGCCCGACCAGCCCAGCGCCGCGATGGTCAGCGGGACGCCGGCCAGCGCCGGCGAGAAGCCGTGCACCCGCTGCAACACCAGCGGCAGGAAGATCTGGCTGCCGAAGAACGCCCCGGACAGCAGGGCCCGGGCCAGAATCACGCTGGGCAGCCCGGCGCGGACGGTCAGGGTGCCCTTGGGCAGCAGCACGCGCAGCGCCGGCACGATCACGGCCAGAGCCACCACGACCACAGCGAGGCCGACGAGGCTGGGGTTGTCGCCGGCCCAGCTCAGCACCGCCAGCCCGACCGCGGCGCCGATCGCGGCCAGGGTCAGCCCACGCCGGGGCACACCCGATGCCGCCGGTTGGAACGCCGGCAGCCGCCGCAGCACGATCGTCACCAGCACCCAGCCGATCACCACCAGCGGGGCCAGGCCGAGGAAGATCCAGCGCCAGTTCAGGTACTGCGTGACCAGGCCGGCGATGGTCGGCCCGATCAGCGACGGAATCACCCACGCCGCGGACAGCGCCGCGAACGCCACCGGCCGGTCCCGTTCCGGGAACACCAGCGCGATCAGCACGTACAGCGCGACGACCTGCGCCCCGCCGCCGACGCCCTGCAACGCCCGGCCGATCAACAGCTGGGTCATCTCCTGCGCGCTGCCGGCCACCACCAGGCCCAGCGCGAACAGCAGCGGGCCGATCAGCAGCACCAGCGCCGGCCCACGGCGGTCGCACAGCCGGCCACCCACCACGTTCCCCACCACCGAGGTGGCCAGGAACATGGTGAACGGCCACGAGTACAGCGACTCCCCGTGCAGGTCATGCACCAGCGTCGGCAGCGCCGTGCTCACGCCCATCTGCTCGAATGCGGCCAGCGTCACCAGCAGCAGCAAGCCGGTGGTGGCTGCTCGACGGTCCGGCGCCCACAGCACGCTCGGCTTACGCGTCGTCTCCCCTACAGCGGTCACCGCACTACTCTGCAACCTCAAGCGCGCTGAAAGTCCAGTTCCTTGTGCAAAGCAACTGTCGTGCCGAGCGCGGCGGCCACTTCGGCCTCGGCGAGGAGAGCCAGCTCACGTCGGGTGTCGGCGCGGCCGGGGGCGATTTCCGGCAGCACGTGCACCTCGACGACCAGGCCGCGGAGCCTGAGCACCCGTCGCATGGCCGTGACCAGGTCCTCGGTTCCGACAAATGCGGCAGGACGGGCGGTCGTGCCGTCGGCGACGCGGTAGCGGATGGCCACCGGGCGCACGGGAACGCCGGCGTCCAAGGCGGACTGGAGCAGCGCCGGGCGGAACCGCCCGGACGAGATGCCGCACCACGTGGTGCCCTCGGGATTGGTGCCGATGGCCAGACCGGCCCGCAACGCCTCGCTCAGGTCGGAAACCGTGCTCGGCAGTCGGGACAGCCGCTCGCGGTCGATGAACACCGAGCCGGCCGCGGAGATCAGGCCGCCGAGCAGCGGCCAGCCCTTGATGTCCTGCTTGGCCACCATGGCCATCGGCTGCACGGCGTTGAGCACCAGCGAGTCCAGCCAGGACACGTGGTTGCTGACCACCAGCACGCCACGGCCGGGCGTGGCCTGGAACTTGGGCTCGCCGTGCAGCTCGATGCGCACACCGAAACCCCGCACCAGGGAGGCGAACCAGCGGCGCACGGCGTGCCGGGTGTTGGCCCGCAGCACCGGCTTCGCCGCGACGACCAGCAGGCCGCACAGCAGCACCGTCAACGCCGACAGCACCCGCAGCGTCACGCGCACGGCCGACACCCGGCGGAACGTGCCGCCGGTGACGCAGCTCGGGCCGCAGGGCGACTGCGGCATCCAGGCGTGTGCGCTCACTGCGGCACCTCGCTGGCGCTCGGTGTCCGCGTTCGCGGACGCTCTGCGTTGAATGATTCGCTCGCAAGCTCGCTCATGCCGTCTGCCCGAGGAAGAACTTGAGGTAGCGCTGGTCGACCCGGTCCATGGACAGCAGCACGAACAGGTCGGCGACGCCGAAGTCCGGGTCGTGCGCGGGACGCCCGCAGACCCAGGTGCCCAGCCGCAGGTAGCCCTTGAGCAGCGGCGGCATCACCGTGCGCGGCGCGGCTTCCACCGACTCGGGGTGCCACGGGTTGAGCGGCGTGACCCGGTACTCCGGGGGCGCGAGGTGCTTGGCCGACACGGTGTTCCACACGCCGGCGGCGAACGAGCCGCCGTCGGCCAGCGGCACGGAGGCGCAGCCGGCCAGCCACTTGTGGCCGGACAGCAGCATGTAGCGGGCGATGCCGGCCCACACCAGGCCGACCACCGAGCCGTTGCGGTGGTCCGGGTGCACGCAGGAGCGACCCGTCTCGACCAGCGCCGGCCGCAGCGCGGACAGGTTGCGCAGGTCGAACTCGGTCTCGGAATACAGGCCGCCGTCGGCGTGCTCAGGCGGCAGCATCCGGTAGGTGCCGACGATCTCGCCGCTCTCGTCGTCCCGGACGACCAGGTGGTCGCAGCGCTCATCGAACTCGTCGGCGTCGACGCCGTCGGCGATGGAATGCAGCGTGGCGCCCATTTCCTCGGCGAACACCAGGTGCCGCAGCCGTTGCGCGGCGCGCACCTCCTCGTTGTCACGGGCGACGAGGAGCGAGTAACGAGGCGTGCCCGGAGCCGTTTCCGGGCTGCTGACCAGCAGTTGCGACCGCGTCATGCCTTCTGGTGTACCCGGGTCGCCCCCTACTGCGAAGGGGATGTCCGTTTACGTGAAAATGACGCTTGCACTAATTGCCGGTCCATGTGAATTCAGCGTGAAGCCGATATGAATCGGGGGCGGTTCCCACGTTAATGG
>NZ_KK037166.1:7302872-7311969 GCF_000568255.1 Kutzneria sp. 744 | reverse complement strand
CAAGGCGTCGCGCAGCTTCGCCGCGGTGCCCGGGGCGCCGACGACGACCGCGCTGGCCTCACCGATGGTGCGGGCCGCGGTCAGCAGCTCGTGGGTGACCTTCTTGACCTCGCCGTCGACGTGGTCGACGAGGACCAGGACCTCTGCCATGTCTGTTTCCTCCTCGTCAGTTCGTCAGATCAGCTTCTGGCCGACGAGGTACTCGGCGACCTTCGTGCCGCCGTCGCCCTCGTCCTCGACGCGCTGGCCGGCCGAGCGCGGCGGCTTCGGCGCGGACTCCAGCACGGAGGTCCACGAGCCGGCGATGCCCAGCTCGGCCGCGTCCACACCAAGGTCGGCCACGGTCAGCGTGCTGACCGGCTTCTTCTTGGCGGCCATGATGCCCTTGAAGGACGGATAGCGCGGCTCGTTGATCTTCTCGTTCACGCTGACCACGGCGGGCAGGCCGGCCTGCAGGTGCTGCACACCCTCGTCGGTCTCGCGCTCGACCTTCACGGTCGTGCCGTCGACCTCGACCTTGCGGGCGTGGGTGAGCGCGGGCAGGCCCAGCAGCTCGGCCACCATCGCGGGCACCGCGCCGACGCGGCCGTCGGTCGCCTCGTTGCCGGCCAGCACCAGGTCGACGCCGTCGACCGTGCCGACGGCCTTGGCCAGAACCTTGGCCGTGCCGATCGCGTCCGTGCCGTGCAGGGCCTCGTCGCTGACGTGGACGGCCTTGTCGGCGCCCATGGACAGCGCCTTGCGGATGGCGTCGGTGGCGCGGTCCGGGCCGACGCTGACGACGGTGACCTCGCCGCCGTGCGTGGCCTGGAGCTGCAGCGCCTCCTCGACGGCGCGCTCGTTGATCTCATCGAGCACCGCGTCAGCCGACTCGCGGTCCAGGGTGTGGTCGGAGTCGGCGAGCTTGCGCTCGGAGTAGGTGTCGGGCACCTGCTTGACCAGGACGACGATGTTCATCGGTCTCCTTCGACCTCCTGAGCGCTGGGCTGTTCAACCACCAGAATGTTACCGACGGGTAGCACGGGTGCAAACGCGGGCAAGCACTCCGGTGGCGTGAGAGTCCTCACGCGGCATCCTCGCACTACGCGGGCGTGCGCGGGCAACGGGTGCGCGTCCGAATGGACGTCACCCGTATGCAGGCATGCGTCAGCCCGGATAGCCTGCTAGCCCATGAGGCGTCGTGTAGCCGTAGTGACCGACTCCAGCGCCTGTCTTCCGCCGCAACTGGCTGCTACATCGGGAGTGGCCGTTGTTCAGTTACAGCTCCAGGTGGGAGATCGGTTCGACGAGGAGGCGTGGGTCGCGCCAGAGGACTTGATCAAGGCCATGCAGGCCGGGAGCGCGGTGTCCACCTCGCCACCGGATCCAGGAGCGTTCTTCTGGACCTACCAGGACGCGGCCGCGCAGGGCGTGGACGCCGTGGTGTCGCTGCACATCTCGGAGAAGATGTCGCAGACCTGCGAGGTCGCCAGACAGGCGGCGGCACAGGCCAGCGTGCCCGTGCACGTCGTGGACAGCTCGTGCATCAGCATGAGCCTCGGCTACGCCGCGCTGGCCGCCGCACAGGCCGCCAGCGCCGGGTGGGACGTGCGGCAGGTGATCGCCGCGGCACAACGGCGCTACAGCACCGGCACGGAACTGATCTACGTGGACACCCTGGAGTACCTGCGCAAGGGTGGGCGGATAGGGGCCGCGCAGGCGCTGCTGGGCACCGCGTTGTCGATGAAACCGCTGTTGACCATAAAGAACGGCCAGGTGGCCCCGTCGGGCCGCGCGCTGGGCACCGAGCGTGCGATCAAGAAGCTGGTCGACGCCGCCGTGAAGCGGGCCGGCAACGACCAGGTGGATGTCGCCGTGCAGCACTACGGCCCGGATGCCCGGGCCGCCCCGCTGCTGGACACACTCAAGGCTCGCATCCCGCGTGCGCGCAGCTTCGTGCTGACCCAGGCCAGCTCCGCCGTGTTCGCGCATCTCGGTCCGGGAGCGCTTGGCGTAACTGTGTCGCCGGTGTGATCCGAGGCCGCTAGCCTCCCGTGAGATTTCGGTCGAACGGGGGGAAAAGTCTCGTCATGCGCGCACGCGTTCTGTGCCTGGTTCTGGCGCTGGCAGCTCTGGGGGGCTGTCAGTCCACGTCGGCCTCGGGTTCGGGGTCGACGCCCACTCCCGGTCCCGACACCCCGCACCAGACGTTGCGGTTCCGGCCGGTGCTGATTGACCCCGCGATCGGCGAGCCGCACATCGCACCGTCCACCTCCAACCCCGCGCCGATCACCGACCCCGCAAAGGCCGCGCACGTCCGCCAGGCCGCCCAACTGGCCGACGACCCCGGCGCTCAGGAGGCCGCGTTCGCCTCCCTCGACTGCTCCAAGCCGGATCCCCTCAAGGGCAAGGACGACCCCACCCTCCCGCTGGCCGCGTGCGACACCGGCAACCAGGAGCTGCTGCTCGGCCCCGTGCTGCTCGACGGCAAGGCCGTCGACAAGGCCAGCTACCTGCACGATCCCGACCAGAACGCCTGGGTGATCAACCTGTCCTTCACCCCCACCGGCCGCAAGCTCTGGGCCGACTTCACCGGCACGCACGAGGGCGCCTACGTCGCCATGCTGGTCGACGGCCAGGTGCTCAGCAGCCCCAAGATCAACGGCCGCATCGACGGCGACACCCAGATCAGCGGCGGCTTCACCGAGCAGTCCGCCCGGGACCTCGCCGCCTCCATCAACAACCACTAGCGGTTGACGATCGCCGAGGCCGCTTCCTCCGCCGCGGTGGTGTCGGCGAACCGGAACGCGAGGGTGTCGGCCAGCTTGGCCGTCACGGTCAGGGAGGACATGTACTTCCCGTCGAACAGCAGGGCCAGCAGCACGTCGGCGTTCTTCGGGGCCATCTCGGCCACGGCCTTGCGACCGCTCGCGTTGAGCTGCACCCACACCGTGCCGCCCTGGGCTGGGTCGTCGCTGTCGCCGTAGGTGGCGCCGGCGATCATGTCGGCGGTGAGCAGGGCCGGGGCCAGCACGGCGATGCTGTCGTCGGGCGTGCAGGTGGCCAGCGGCAGGGCCGGGTCGTCCTGGCCGAGCAACGGGTTGTCGTGGAAGCAGTCCATGGTGTCGACGGCCCGCTGCTGCGCCGCCTTGTCGGTGGCCAGCGCCGGGCTCTGCCACACCGCCTTGGCCGCCTGGGCGTCCCGGATCGCGTCCACGCCGACCCGGGCCGGGATGAGCACGGAGCTGTGGAACTGGTCGGCGACGAACAGCCGCATCCGGACCGTGTGGTGCGGGGCCAGCGAATCGGGTGTCGGCGTCAGCTGCCTCGCTGGGGCCTTCGGGACCGTCGGCGTGGACACCGGCGCCGCCCCCGCGTCGACCGGAATCCGCACCTCGAACCCGACCGAACAGCCCCCGACCGCGGCCAGCACCGCGATGATCAACACAACTCGGACGCGCATGGCGAATCCCCCCTTGCCCGAGGATTCGCCACGCGCGTCGACGGTGTTACTCAGGTCGTGACCCAGTACCGCCGGTAGCCCTCACCGACGAACTCCAGCACGTGTCGCCTTCGCACCACCACCAGGTCGTGCACGGAACCCGCAACGCGCTGGCCGACACGGTCTGCAAGCCGGCGGCGAACGCCGCGAACGTCTCGGGATTCACCCACCGGCCGTTCCGGATCTCGTCGCCGACCATCGAGTGGTCATGCCCCTGCCCGCGCCCCTCGGTCTGGAACTCCGCTGGCCTCAGCGAAGGATGTGCGCATCCCCATTCCCCGCAGTCTCAGCTCTGGCATCGCCCCATAGCAGCAGCAATGCTGGCCGCCATGCACCCGCATTCCGCCGAGGCGCTGGCCGGCTGCCGGCCGAACCTGCTGGTCGCCGACGTGGCCACCAGCCTGCGGTTCTACGCCGACGTGCTCGGCTTCCGCGTCGGCTGGCGGTGGTCGGGCGCGTTGGGCCGATTCCTCGACGCCGACGAGCCCGGGCCGTCCGACACCGCGCAGGTCGGCCGGGACAAGGTGCTGATCATCTTCACCGAGAAGGCCGGCGAGCACACCACCTGGCTGCACCTGGACGTGCACTCCGCGGCCCAGGTCGACGCGCTGTTCGAGGAGTGGACCGGACGGGGCGCGGTGATCGCCGAGCCGCCGTCGCTGCGGGCCTGGGGAATGTACGAGATGCGGCTGCACGATCCGGACGGCAACGTGCTCCGCGTCAGCTCCTATCCTACCGGCAGGTAGGGTTCGCGGCGTGACAGCCGAGCCGCTGCCCCTGACCGGGGAACGAACCGTCCCGGGCATCCCGGAGGAGAACTACTGGTTCCGTCGGCATGAGGCGGCGTACTTGGCGCTGGCGCCGCACTGCGCGGGGGCGACGGTGCTGGAGGCGGGCTGCGGCGAGGGGTACGGCGCCGATCTGCTGGCCGGGGTGGCGGACCGGGTGGTGGCGCTGGACTACGACCAACTGACGGCGGCGCACGTGCACCGCGCCTACCCTCGCGTGGGAGTCGTACGGGGCAACCTGGCGACGCTGCCGCTGGCCGACGAGTCGGTGGACGTGGTGGCCAACCTTCAGGTGATCGAGCATCTGTGGGACCAGCACGGCTTTCTCGTCGAGTGCCGACGGGTGTTGCGGCCGGGCGGGCGGCTGCTGGTGACGACGCCGAACCGGATCACGTTCTCGCCCGGACGGGACACGCCGCTGAATCCCTTCCATACCAGGGAACTCGCACCATCCGAATTGGACTCTCTGCTACGCGGGGCCGGCTTCCGCGTTGAAGGCCTGCAAGGACTGCGGCACGGCCCGGACATCGACGCCGCAATCATCGACCGGCAGGTCGAGGTGGTCCTCGGCGGCAACGGCTGGCCGGACGAGCTGTTGACGGAGGTCAAGGCGGTCACCGCGGACGACTTCGTGATCACGGAGGACGACGTGGACAGCAGCCTCGATCTCGTCGCGGTGGCGGTGAAGCCGTGACCGAGGAGGGCACTTTCTGCCTGGTGGTGCACAGCCATCTGCCCTGGCTGGCCCACCACGGCTCCTGGCCGGTCGGCGAGGAATGGCTCTACCAGGCCTGGGCGCACTCCTACCTGCCCGTGGTCGACCTGCTGGAACGCTATGCGGCGCAAGGAAAGCGCGATGTGCTGACGCTGGGCGTGACGCCGGTGCTGGCCGCCCAGCTGGATGATCCGCACTGCCTGCGCGCATTTCACGACTGGCTCGGCAACTGGCAGCTGCGGGCCGACTTCGCGGCGACCCGCTGGAAGGATCCGCTGCTGAAGGATCTGGCCGCCGCCGAGCACCGGGCGTCGGCCAAGGCGCTGAACGACTTCGAAACCAAGTGGCGGCACGGGTTCTCGCCGGTCCTTCGTGGCTTGGTGGACAACGGCGTGATCGAACTACTTGGCGGCCCGGCCACGCATCCCTTCCAGCCGCTGCTGGATCCGCGGATCCGCCGCTTCGCGTTGGAGACCGGGCTCGCCGACACCGAACACCGGATCGGCCGCCGACCGGAAGGCATCTGGGCGCCCGAGTGCGGTTATTCCCCTGGTATGGAAGAGGGTTACGCCGCCGCCGGTGTGCAACGGTTCCTTGTGGACGGTCCGGCCCTGCACGGCGACACCTCCGCAGCGCGCACCGTCGGCGACAGCGACGTGGTCTGCTTCGGCCGTGATCTCGAGGTCACGTACCGGGTCTGGTCCCCCAAGGCCGGCTATCCCGGTGACGCGGTGTACCGGGACTTCCACACCTACGACCATCCGTCCGGGCTGAAGCCGTCGCGGGTGACCGGCAAGAACGTGCCGCCGGACCAGAAACGGCCGTACGAGCCGGAACTGGCGGCCGCGGCCGTGCAGCGGCACGCCGCCGACTTCGTGGGAACGATGGTGCGCGGCTGCGTTCGGCTGCCGAATCCGGGGCTTCGTGGTCGCGCGTACGACACCGAGCTGTTCGCCACTGGTGGCACGAGGGCCCCGCGTGGCTGGACGCCGTGCTGACCGCGTTACCCGAAGCCGGCGTTCGGGTCACGACGCTGCGTGGCGCGCTGGAATCCGGGCATCTGGGCGGCCGGGTGGACCTGCCGGCGTCCTCCTGGGGGTCGGGCAAGGACTGGCGGGTCTGGGACGGCGAGCAGGTGGCCGACATGGTCGCCGACAACGCCCAGCTCCAGCGCACGCTGCTGGAAACCTTGCGCCCCAGCGATGTTCGCGATCCGGTGGCCGACCAGATGCTGCGCGAGGCGCTGCTGGCGCTGTCCAGCGACTGGGCCTTCATGGTCACCAAGGACTCGGCGGCCGACTACGCCCGGCGCCGCGCGTCAACCCACGCCGACGCCTTTTCCCACCTGGCGGACCTCATTCGTTTGGGTGCACGGGGCAAGGCGGTCGATTTCGCCGCCGAGCTGCGGGTTCGCAACGGCGTGTTCGGAAATCTAGACGCAAGACGGTGTTGACGGGCCGACGCTCTCGCTAGGTTCACCGTTCGTGTCCACATCAGCACGCGCGGTGCTAGCCGCCGCCCTTGTCGCCGCGACCCTGCCCGCCACCGCGGCGGTCGCCGCCGCCACGCCCATGATTCCGTTGCACCACATGGCGGTGCAGCCCGCGCCGCTGCCCACCGACCAGTGCGTCGCCCAGCTGGCCCGGCACTGCTACTCGCCGGCCCAGCTCCAGGCCGCCTACGACGTGACACCCTTGCACGCCAAGGGAATAACCGGCACGGGCCGGACCATCGTCATCGTCGACTCCTTCGGCTCGCCCACCATCCAGCACGACCTGGAGGTGTTCGACAAGCAGTTCGGGCTGCCCGACACCCAGGTCGAGGTGCTCAAGTGGGGCGAGGTGCCGCCGTTCGACCCGACCGACTCCGACCAGACCGGCTGGGCCGGCGAGAGCACCCTGGACGTCGAGTCCGCGCACGCCATCGCGCCCGGGGCCAAGATCGTGCTCGTCGAGACCGGCGTCGCCGAGACCGACGGCCCGGTCGGCGTGCCGGAGATGATGAGCGCCGTCAACCACCTCGTCAACGCCGGCGAGGGCGACGTCGTGTCGATGAGCTGGGGCACCGGCGAGCGGCACTTCCCCGGCTACGAGGTCGGCGACTACACCTCGTTGACCACGCAGCGCTACGCCTTCCAGAACGCCGCCAAGCACGGCGTCACCCTCACCGCCAGCTCCGGCGACGGCGGCGGCGCCCAGCCCGGCCTCGGCGGCTTCTGGCCGTCCTCCGACCCGCTCGTCACGGCCGTCGGCGGCACCCACCTCAACCTCGACAACGCCGGCAAGCGGCTCTCCGCCGACAGCGCCTGGAGCGGCAGCGGCGGCTACGTCTCGCAGGTGTTCGACCGCCCCTCGTACCAGAACTCGGTCCGGTCCGTGGTCGGCGCCAAGCGGGGCACGCCCCGACGTCAGCATGGACGCCGACCCTGACGGCGGCCTGTGGATCTACTCCAGCTACGACGCCACGCCCGGCTGGTGGCTCGGCGGCGGCACCAGCCAGTCCTCGCCGCTGTTCGCCGGCGTCGTCGCCCTGGCCGACCAGGCCGTCGGCCATCGGCTCGGCCAGATCGACAACGACATCTACCGGCTGTCCGCCCAGCACGCCCGCGGCCTGGTCGACGTGACCACCGGGCAGACCGGGACCGCCGGCTACCCGGCGGTGCCCGGCTACGACCACGCCACCGGCGTGGGCACCCTGGACGTGGCCCGGTTCGTGTCCGAACTGCGCTAGAACACGTTCTAACGAGGTCCGGGAGGGCAACCGGGGCTACCGCCGAGTAGCCCCGGGCCCGGACATGGCAGGATCCCCTGGTCATGCGGATCCTGATGCTGTCCTGGGAGTACCCGCCGGTCGTGGTCGGCGGGCTGGGCCGGCACGTGCACGCGCTGGCCCGCATGTTGGGCGAGCAGGGCCACGAGGTGGTCGTGCTGTGCCGGCAGCCCACGGGCAGCGACGCGGCGACCAACCCGACCTCGGACTTCACGTCCGACGGCGTGCGGGTGATCCGGATCGCCGAGGATCCCCCGCACCTGGTGTTCGAGCGTGATCTGGTGGCGTGGACGCTGGCCATGGGCCACGGCATGATCCGCGAGGGCCTGCGGCTGCTGCGCACGTGGCGGCCAGACGTGGTGCACGCCCACGACTGGCTGGTGACGCATCCGGCCGTGGCGCTGTGCGAGGCGGCCGAGGTGCCGCTGGTGGCCACCATCCACGCGACCGAGGCCGGCCGGCACAGCGGTTGGCTGTCGCAGCCGCTGAACCAGCAAGTGCACTCGGTGGAGTGGTGGCTGGCCAACCGGGCCGACAGCCTGATCACCTGCTCGGCGGCGATGCGGGCCGAGGTGACGCATCTGTTCGATGTGGACCCGGACACGATCACCGTGCAGCACAACGGAATCGAGCCGCGACGGTGGCGGGTGCGCCCCGCCGACGTCGCCTCGGCGCGGGAACGGCACGGGGCTTCCGGGGGTCCGCTGCTGCTGTTCTTCGGCCGCCTGGAGTGGGAGAAGGGCGTACAGGACCTGATCGCCGGCCTGGCCCGGATCCGGCGCAGCCACCCCGGCACCCGGTTGGTCGTCGCCGGCACCGGCAGCCACGACAAGTGGCTGGCCGATCAGGCCCGCAAGCACCGGGTGCTGCGGGCCGTGGAGTTCGCCGGGCACCTCTCCGACCGTGAACTGGCGGCCGTGCTCTCCGCCGCCGACGCCGTCGTGCTGCCCAGCCGCTACGAACCATTCGGCATCGTCGCCCTGGAGGCCGCCGCCGCCGGCACACCGCTAGTCGCCTCCACCGCCGGCGGCCTCGGCGAGGTCGTCGTGAACGGCAGGACGGGATTGTCGTTCGCCCCGGCCGACGTCGACGGCCTCACCGCCGCCGTACGGGGCGTGCTGGACGACCCCGCCGCCGCCCAGCGCCGCGCCCGTGCCGCCAAGGCCCGCCTCGGCACCGACTTCGACTGGGGTCGCATCGCCTCCGGCACCGTCGGCGTCTACCAGGCCGCCCGCATCCGTGACCACGGCGTCCTCGCCCGCCCCAAAATCGCCACCGGCAACGCCTTCCACTAACCCCCGCGAGTCCCGCTCCCAGGCAACCATGTGTCGAGTTCCGGAACCT
>NZ_KK037166.1:7259000-7302772 GCF_000568255.1 Kutzneria sp. 744 | reverse complement strand
GGCGGTGTCGGTGAGGGCTTGTTTCACCGCTTCGTCGGCCTTGCGGGCCATGTCGGCGACGGCGGCGCGGCGTTCGGCGTCGGCGTCGTAGTCGACGCGGCGGTCCCGGACCACGCGGGCCGGTGTGCCGACCGCGATCGAGTAGTCGGCGATGTCGCCGCGGGCCACCGCATGGGCGCCGAGGACGCAGCCGCGGCCGATGCGGGTGCCGCGCAGCACGCTCGTCTTGACGCCCAGCCAGCAGTCGGGGCCGATCCGCACCGGCGACTTCACGATGCCCTGGTCCTTGATCGGCAGCGTGATGTCGGCGACGACGTGGTCGAAGTCGCAGACGTACACCCAGTCGGCGACCAGGGTCGCCGCGCCGATCTCGACGTCCAGGTAGCAGTTGACGGTGTTGTCCTTGCCGAACACCACCTTGTCGCCGATGCGCAGCGAGCCCTCGTGGCAGCGGATCGAGTTGCCGTCGCCGATGTGGACCCAGCGGCCGACCTCCAGGCGGCCGTAGCCGGGCCGGCAGTGCAGCTCGACGTTCTTGCCGAAGAACACCATGCCCCGCAGCACCACGTGCGGATTGGCCAGGCGGAACCGCAGCAGCCGCCAGTACCGCACCAGGTACCAGGGCGTGTAGGCGCGGTTGCGCAGCATCCATCGCAGCGACGCCATGGTGAGAAAACGCGCCTGCTCGGGGTCGCGGCGGCGGGCGCGACGCCGTGAAGCCAGCGATGCGCCCCACATGCTCGTCATACGCTGCACCTTATGACGCCACTGATCATCGACACCGACCCAGGCATCGACGACGCCTTCGCCATCGCCCTGGCGGCCGGCAGCCCCGAGGTCGACCTGCTCGCGGTGACCACCGTCTTCGGCAACGTGGCGCTGTCGCACACCACCGCCAACGCCCTGCGCCTGCTGGAGCTGTGCGGCCGCTCAGACGTGCCCGTGGCCGCCGGGGCCGAGCGCCCCCTCGTACACCCCACCATCCACCGTGCGAGCACCGTGCACGGCGATGACGGCCTTTCCGGCGCTGCCGACACCCTGCCCGCCGCCTCGCACGACGTCGACGGCCGGCACGCCGTCGAGCTCATGGCCGACCTCCTGCGCCAGGCCACCGAGCCCGTCACCATCGCCCCCATCGGGCCGCTGACCAACGTCGCCCTGCTGCTGGCCCTGCACCCCGAGCTGAAGCCGAAGATCGGTCGCATTGTCGCCATGGGCGGCGGCGCCAAGGGCGGCAACACCACTGCCGCCGCCGAATTCAACATCTGGAGCGATCCAGAGGCCGCGCACCGCGTCCTCGCCGAGGAGGACGTGCCCACCGTCCTCGTGCCGCTCGACCTCACCCACCGCTGCGCCGTCGACGCCGTCTGGCTCGACCGCCTCGCTGCCGGCGGCCGCGTCGCCCAGGGCCTCAATGCCCTCACGCCCTTCTACCGCGCCATCTACCGCCGCGTCCTCGGCGTCGACGGCATGGTCCTGCACGACGCCATCGCCCTGGCCGAGGCCATCTCCCCCGGCATCCTGCGCACCACGCCCTACCCCGTCGAGGTCGACTGCTCCCACGGCCCCTCCCGCGGCGCCACCATCATCGACCAGCGCGCCACCGCCCACTCCTCCCGCCGCCTCGTCGACGTCGCCCTCGACGCCGACACGGCGCAGCTCGGGGAGTTCGTGCTGAGCCGGATCGCGGATCAGGGCAGGTAGGGCATCAGAGTCGGGCGCTTGACCGGGCGCTCAGCCGACGTCAGCCGGCGCGCGGCCGTGGTCGGGGGACTGCCGCGAACCGCGAGCAGTCCCGCCGCCACGACAACAACGGCCCCGGTTACTGGGCGTTCGCGCCGGCAACGACCGGCTTGATCTTCAACGGCTCCTGGTTGGGCACGTGAGCGGAGCAGCCCTGCACGTCGCCGGACAGCGGCACGAAGGCGGCGGCGGTGTTGTTCGGCGGGTAGACCCGCAGACCACGCACGGCGACCGGCTTGCACTGCGCCGGGTCGTACATGCCCGGGTTGGTGATGCTCAGCGCGGCCGAGGCGGCCTGACCGGGCTGCAGGGTGATCGCGGGCGCGCTGGCCGAGACCCGGGTGGCCGGGTCGCCGACCTGACGGCCGTCGTCACCGGTCACAAAGGACACTCCCGGGTACGCCGCGATGGTGCACGCCGCCTTGCCGCTGTTGGTGAACACGATCGGGATGAACGAGTGGCCCGCGCCCGCGTCGCCGCCGCCGACCGTGACCTTCAGGTTCCCGGTCAGGCACTGGCCGTTGGCCTCGGACGCGCCGCCGGATCCGTCGCCACTGGCGCCGGAGGCCGAGTTGGCGCCGTCGGACGGCGCGGAGCTGGCCGTGGTGCTGGTGGTCGTGGCCGCGGCGGAGGTGGTCGAGGTGTCGGACGAGGCGTTGCTCGATCTCGGGCTGCCGCAGGCCGCGGTGAGCAAGCCCACCGCCATGACGCCAGCGACCGCCGCGATACCGATTGACCTGGTCATGGACATTCGCCTCCAGTCGTACTCAGCGTTTCGAGTACCCAGTGAGAGGACGTGTGACACCTCAGGTGGTTGCGTGTGCCTGACAGAGCACGGCGGTCGGGGTGTGACCGATCCTCGTGAGCACGACGGTGCCCTCGGCGTCGCCGGAGAGCTTGAGCCGAGGTCGCAGCGTGTTGGGGTCAACGTTAAGGCCTCGGACGAGGATCTCCAGTCGCCCGATCCGGTGGCGTCGCAGCACCGCGCGCAGCGCCTTCTCGCTGTAGTGGCCGTGTTCCAACACTTCGAACGCCCTGATCCCGGGCGGCGGGCGGTCCCCGGTCAGGTAGGCGATATGCGGGTCCACCTGCGCCAATCCGTGCCGGGCAGCGTAGTGGCGGACCAGGCCGGCCCGCACCACGGCGCCGTCCGGGTCGACCATCCAGGCGCCGACGGGCGTGACCGGGCAGTCGTCGGGCTCGTCGGAGGTGATCGTCCACTCCGGACCGTTCGACCGCAGAACCGTTGCCCGCCTGGACACCGAGGCCAGCGACCCCGTCCACAGGCAGGCCTCGCGCACCTGGCCGTCCAGGGATACCAGTTCGATCTCGTCGGCCCAGGGCGCCATCGCGAAGTCCATGCCGGGTGAGCATTTCACGGCCAGTTCCCGGCCATGGTAGACGTCGACGAGGTCGTCCAGCGGCGGCACAAGATCGGCGGCACGCCACTTTCGCTGCCCGGACGTGTCCCGCCGCGCCGGGTCGGCGACAACCACAGTGTCCCTAGTGGACGGTTTCAACGCGTCGGCGCGGATCAGCAGCGGATCGACGCCGGCCACGGATGCGTTGTGGCGGGCCATCTTCAGCCGTACAGCGTCCACATCGGACCCGACGCAGCGATTGGCCACGCGAGCCATCACGGTCAGGTCGGCGCCGATCGAGCACGTCACATCGTGCACATCGCGGCCACGCAGCCGTTCGGCTCGGAGCACCGCCACCGGCGACGGCGTCGCCTGCTGGAGGGCGGCGTCGGTGAACAGCCAATCGTCCGAAGAGGACAATTTGGCCACGGCCTTTCGCCGCAGCACGGCCGTTTCCAGCACGGCCGCGGCGTACTCCGGCACGATCCGCCGCGCCGCCGCCACATCGGCCAGCCGCGAGGCCGCGGTCAGTGGCAGCGCCCCGACCTCGGCCAGCGCGGACCGGCCCGCCGCCGACGTCAGGAAAGCGACGTCGGCGGCGGAGAACTCATACCCCACCCGGCTTGGTCCCGGTCACCAGCACGTTGTAGAACAGCTCGCGCGGCATCACCTTGGACAGCAGGTTCTCGTCCAGCCAGGACAGCCGCTGCCAGCCCTTGTAGGCGAACATCGCCCAGCCCCAGCCCAGCTTCTCACGCGGGACCGCCGCCTCGAAGGTGCGCACCGGCCAACCGAACAGCGCCGCCGACAGCTCCTCGGTGACCGCCTTGACGTTGCGGGCGCCGGCCGCCCGGGCGGTGCGCTCCAGCTCGGCCGGGTCGAAGGTGTGGATGTCGACGACCGCCTCCAGCGCCGCCGCGCGGGAGGACTCGTCCAGCTCCTCCTGCGGCCGCCGCCACGAGTTCAGCGGCTCCAGCCTGGTGATGTTGGTGGTCAGCCACCAGGTGAGCTGGCCCAGCTTGCGGGCGTAGAAGTCGCCGACCTTGGTCGGCTCGCCGGCGAACACGAAGCGCCCGCCCGGCTTGAGCACGCGCAGCACCTCGGCCATCGCCGCCTGCACGTCCGGGATGTGGTGCAGCACCGCGTGCCCGACGACCAGGTCGAACGTGTTGTCGTCGTACGGGATGCGCTCGGCGTCGGCCACCCGGCCGTCCACGTCGAGGCCCAGGTTCTCGGCGTTGCGCAGGGCCACCTGCACCATGCCCGGCGACAGGTCGGTCACCGAGCCCTTCTGCGCCACCCCGCCCTGCATCAGGTTCAGCAGGAAGAACCCGGTGCCGCTGCCCAGCTCCAGCGCCCGGCCGTAGGGCCAGCCGCGATCGCCCGCCACGGCCCGGAACCGGCCGGTGGCGTAGGAGATGCAGCGCTCGTCGTAGGAGATGGACCACTTCTCGTCGTAGGTGCCCGCCTCCCAGTCGTGGTAGAGCACGTTGGCCAGCTTGGGGTCGTCCCAGGCGGCCTGGACCTGCTCCTCGGTGGCGTGCGGGTTGGGGGCCGGGTCCTGCACGTCACTTGCCACTGAACTTCGCCTTTCCCGGACCGTTCTCGATGAACGACTGCATGCCCGCGCGCTGGTCCTCGGTGGCGAACAGCGCCGCGAACAGGTGGCTCTCCAGCTTCAGGCCGCTGGCCAGGTCCCCGTCGAGGCCGCCGTCGACGGCCGCCTTGGCCGCCGCCAGCGCACGGGCCGGGCCCTCGGCGAACTGCGACGCCCAGCGCCGGGCCGCCTCGTACACGTCGTCGGGGGCGACGACCTCGTCCACCATGCCCAGTGCCAGCGCCTCGTCGGCCGCCACGAAACGGCCGGTGTAGATCAGGTCCTTGGCCTTGCTGGGGCCGATCAGCCGGGCCAGGCGCTGCGTGCCGCCCATGCCCGGGATGATGCCGAGCAGGATCTCCGGCTGGCCCACCTTGGCGTTGTCGCCGGCGATCCGGCGGTCGCAGCACAGGGCCAGCTCGAAGCCGCCGCCCAGCGCGTAGCCGGTGACGGCGGCCACCGTCGGCTTGGGGATCTCGGCCACCGCGCCGACCGCGGAGGACAGCTGCTGGGCCCGGGCCGCCATCTCGGCGTACGACAGCGTGGCCATCTCCTTGATGTCCGCGCCGGCCGCGAACACCTTCTGCCCGCCGTAGACGATCACCGCGCGCACGTCGTCGCGGCGGGTCGCCTCGGCCGACGCGGCCCGGATCTCCTCCTGGACCTGCATGTTCAGCGCGTTCATCGGCGGCCGCTCCAGGCGGATCGTGCCGATCCCGCCGTCCACCTCTAGCCGGACGAACTCAGCCATCTGTCCTCCTCAGACATCCTGCCCGGCAGGCTACCGCCCAGTAGCAGGCGACGTTATGCAGGGAAGGACGCCTTACCCTCGTTCAGCGCGGGTAAGGCGTCCTTCCCCGCATCAGGCGCTGGTGCGGCGGCGGGCGAAGAAGCGGTCGCCGGCCTTGTCCAGCTCCAGGTCCTGGCCGAACGTCGACGACAGGTTCTCGGCCGTGATCACGTCGTCGATCAGGCCCTGCGCCACCACGCCGCCCTCACGCAGCAGCATCGCGTGCGTGAAGCCCGGCGGGATCTCCTCCACGTGGTGTGTGACGAGCACCATGGCCGGGGCGTCCGGGTCGTAGGCGAACTCCGACAGCCGGGCCACCAGGTCCTCGCGTCCACCCAGGTCCAGGCCCGCCGCCGGCTCGTCCAGCAGCAGCATCTCCGGGTCGGTCATCAGCGCCCGGGAGATCAGCGCCCGCTTGCGCTCGCCCTCCGACAGCGTGCCGAACATGCGCTCGGCCAGGTGCTTGATGCCCAGGGCGGCCAGCAACTCCTCGGCGCGGCCGGTGTCCATGGTGTCGTACTGCTCGCGCCAGCGCCCGATCACGCCGTAGCCGGCGCTGACCACCACGTCCAGCACCTTCTCCTCGGGCGGCACCCGGCCGGCCAGCGCGGACGAGCAGACGCCGATTCTGGGGCGCAGCTCGAACACGTCGGTGCGGCCCAGCTTCTCGCCGAGCACGTGCACCGACCCCGTGGTCGGGTGCATCTCGGCGCCGGCCAGGCGCAGCAGGGTGGTCTTGCCCGCCCCGTTCGGGCCGAGCACCACCCACCGCTCGTCCAGCTCGACACGCCAGTCGATGGCGCGCACCAGGGTGGTCCTGCCGCGTCGCACGCTGACCTTCTCCATCGCCACGACGAGATCGACATCCGGACTGATCGGCTCGGTCACGAGCCCATTGTTCACAACCCGCCGGACGTGGCCTGGCACCGGGGCACCGGGTCGGGGAAGATCGCGACGTGGTTGCCAACCCTGCGCCGGACCCGATGATGTTGGCCGGACGTCCCTTCCCCCTCGGGTCGCACCCCGAGGGCGGCGGTGTGCGTTTCGCCGTGGCCTCCTCGACGGCCGAGGCCGTGGAGGTCTGCTTACTGGACAACGGGTCGGAACGGCGCGTCGAGCTGACCGAACGCACCTTCGGCGTGTGGCACGGAGTCGTGCACGGAGTGCTGCCCGGGCAGCAGTACGGGTACCGCGTGCACGGGCCGTACGACCCGACACGTGGCCTTCGCCACAATCCGGCGAAGCTCCTCGTCGACCCTTATGCGAAACGCATCACTGGGCAATTGACCAGTCTTGAGGCGACGCTCGGCTACGTCGACAACGCCATGACCGGGCCGGCCTCCACCGTGGACTCGCTCGGCAGCGTGCCGCTGTCGGTCGTCACCTCGCTCGGCGGGCCGGCGACCGGCGTGAAGCCCGATGTGCCGTTCGAGGAGTCCGTCTTCTACGAGCTGCACGTGCGTGGTTACACCGCGCAACACCCGGACGTGCCCGCCCACCTGCGCGGCACCTACCTGGGGCTTGCGCATCCGTCCGTGGTGGAACACCTGGTGCGGCTGGGTGTCACCGCCGTCGAGCTGATGCCCGTGCACACCTTTGTGGACGAGCCGTCGCTGATCACAGCCGGTCGCCACAACTACTGGGGGTATTCGCCGCTGGGGTTCTTCGCCCCGTACGCCGGCTACGCCAGCGAGCCCGGCCGTGAGGTCGAGGAGTTCCGGACCATGGTGGCGTCCCTGCACGCCGCCGGCATCGAGGTCATCGTCGACGTGGTGTTCAACCACACCTGCGAGTCCGGCTTCGAGGGTCCGACGCTGTCGTTCCGCGGCCTGGACGCCCCGGCCTACTACGCCCACGGCGAGGGCGGCCGCGGGTTGGACATCACCGGCTGCGGCAACACCCTGGACGCCGGGTCGCCGACCGTCGTCCGCCTGGTGACCGATTCGCTCCGGTACTGGGCCGGCGAGCTGGGCGTCGACGGCTTCCGCTTCGACCTCGCCTCCGTTCTCGGCCGTCCCGGGGCCGGCGCCTTCGACCCCAACGCCGCTCTACTGACCGCCATCGCCTGCGATCCGCTGCTGGCCAGCTGCAAGCTCATCGCCGAGCCCTGGGACGCCACCGGCGACGGCTATCGCGTCGGCGCCTTCGGCGTGCAGTGGGCCGAGTGGAACGGCCGCTACCGCGACACCGTCCGCGACTTCTGGCGCGGCGCCGTCGGTGTCCGGGACCTGGCATACCGCCTCACCGGCTCCAGCGACCTCTACTCCGACGACGGCCGCCGCCCCTGGTCGTCGATCAACTTCATCACCGCGCACGACGGTTTCACCCTGCGCGACATGGTCTCGTACAACGACAAACACAACGAGGCCAACGGCGAGGACAACCGCGACGGCACCAACGACAACCGCTCCTGGAACTGCGGGGCCGAGGGTGAGACCACCGAGCCCGAGGTGCTGGCGCTGCGCGCTCGGCAGGCCCGCAACCTGATGTCCAGTCTGCTGTTGTCGATGGGCACTCCGATGATCACCGCCGGCGACGAGATGTGGCGGACCCAGGACGGCAACAACAACGCGTACAACCAGGACAACGAGATGTCCTGGGTGGACTGGGCCTTCGATTCCACCGCCAGCGAGCTCTTGGCCTTCGTGCAGCGCCTGGTCAGCCTTCGCGCCGCGTCCCCCGCCCTGCGGCAGCCCCAGTTCTTCGACGGCCGCATCACCCCCAGCGGCGAGCCCGACCTCGTGTGGGTTCGCCCCGACGGCACCGAAATGGCCGAGACCGACTGGTTCGACGACGACCGCCGCACCCTCGGCGTGTGGATCGACGGAGCCAACTGCCTGTCCCGCACCAAATCCGGCGAGCTCGTCTCCGACCATTCCTGGCTCTTCATCCTGCACGCCGGCGGCGACCCCTGCGAATTCACGCTCCCCCGGGTGGAATTCGGCCCCTCCTTCGAGCCCATGCTCGACAGCGGGACACCGGACGGCACTCCCGTCGATCAGACACCTTTGGCCTCCGGCAGCCAGATCCAGCTGCCCGGCCGCACCACGCTGTTGCTTCGGGTGCCTCGCAGCACGAAGTAGCTTTCGCTACGTGAGTGGCTCATTTCGCCATAGGCGCGAAATGAGCCACTCACGTAGCGGCGCGACGGAGGCGTTCACGGGCCTCGTTCTCGGTCAGCGAGGTGACGGGTCGACCGACCGCGTGCTGATGCTTGGCGTCGTAAGCCCTGGTCCAGACGCCGGCCGCCCACGCCCTTTCGACTTCGTCGGCGCTGAGCTCCCGGCCACGCTCGTGGCAGTACGCGACGAGGAACCGCTCGGTGTCCTCGACGGCGGCCAGTTCGTCCGCGGTGACGGTCGAACACAGCGCTGCGGCAAATCCGGCGAGGACGGCCTCGCTGTCCACCGTCATGCTGTCCCAGTCGTGCACCACCAGCAGCGCGTCCCCACTCCAGCGCAGGTTGCCGGCCAGCCAGTCGCAGTGGCCGATCACGGCGTCGGAGTCGCCGGCCCGCAGCCGGTCACGGGCACGGCGCCCGGCGTCGTCGATCCACTCCGGACCAGCCACCGCATTGAGGTCGACATCGGAGTCCTCCGGACGCGGCCACAGTCCGTCCTCCGTGTGCCGCCATGCCGCCCACGACGGCGCCGGCTCCAGCGTGGACACCTCGGCCGGCCGCGGCGCGAGCCCGATCAGCAGTGCGAACGCTTCCGCGAAGGCCAGCGCCGGGTCGTCCACCGTCGGGAGCAGGGTTCCGCCGGGGACGTGGGCCTCAGCCGTGGCGATGTCCTCGCCGAACCGGACGGCACCGGTAAGCGGCTGCGGGCACGGGTAACCCGCTTCGAACAGCCGCCGCTGCACTTCGACGCAGGCCGCCGTCCGGGCCGAGTCCGGGCGAACCTTGACCACGACCTCACGGTCGTCGGCCAGCCGGAGCCCGATCACCGCGGAGAGGTGCCCGGATCTGAAGATCTCCTCCGCCGGCGGACTGCCCAACTGCTCCCGGCACCACTGGGCAAGCCTCGCCGGGTCGACGGCAGACGCGCGGGGTGACATCCCGGCATCCTCACATCCGCCGACCGCGTCCCGAGCCGAGGCAGCACGCCCGGCCCCTTCTCCGCCGCACGCCCGGCTGGTCCGTGGCGGGATCATCGTCCCGGGGTGCCACCCCGCCGCGAAGTGGCATCCCTGCGGCCCCCATTACCCCCAAGGCCCCCAACCACCATTACGGCGCCAAGGCACCGGCATCGGGACAGCGGCCTCAAGCCGGAATCGGGACTGCGAGCTCAAGCCGGAATCGGGACAGCGGCCTCAAACGCCAGCCCCAAGACGCCACCCATCGGGACAGCGACATCAGGACAGCGGCGTCAGGTCAGCGACGTCGGGTCGGCGGCATTAGGACAGCAGCGTCAGGACAACGACGTCGGGTCGGCGGCATTAGGACAGCAGCGTCAGGACAACGACACCCAGACGCTCCACGGCACCAGGACACCCCACGGCACCAGGACAAATTCCCGCCCACCCTGGGGGCGTCCCCCGCTTCCATCCTATCGGCGGTACCCCGAAGTTGATCTCCGCCGTCCACGGCCTGTGGACAACTCCGAGAGCTGCCCACAGGCTGTGGATGGGTCAGAGTTGGCCCAGGTAGAAGCGCAGGCCCTGGTCGTCGACGCAGTCCGAGGTGATGCCGTAGGGCATCTGGACGGGGTCGGTGGCGGTGCCGCCGGCGGAGCGGACGCGGGCGACGGCGGCGTGGACGTCGGAGACGGAGTACATGGGCAGGACGGCGGACGACGGGTGCCCGCCGTGCAGGCCGAACATGGTGTGCGGCCCCTGGACCTGCCAGCCGTCGTCGATCTGGCCGGGGGTGAAGGTCCAGCCGAAGACGGAGCCGTAGAAGTCGCGGGCGGCCTGCGAGGACGGCACGAACATGGTCAGGTAGACGATCTCGCCCTGGGCGAAGGTCTCCTGGGCGGCGCCGGGCGAGGACTGGTGCAGGGCGAAGGGCAGGCCCTGGTTGTCGACGCACTCAGCGCTGAGGCCGTAGGGCTCCTGGACGGCGTCCGCGGCGGTGCCGCCGGCGGCCCGGACGCGGTCGACGGCGGCGGAGATGTCGGCGACGGCGTGGCTGAGGAAGGTGGTCCGGTGCGAAGGAGTGGACCACAGGCCGAGGTGCTGGCCGAGGCCCTGGACGGCGCGGCCGTCGGCGGAGATGCGCCAGCCGAGCACGGACGAGTAGAAGGCGGCGGCACGGGCGGCGTCGGGCGACCAGACGGACGCGTAGACGACATCGCCCTGGACGGCGGTGACGGGCATGGCTCCTCCAGACAGGAAGGCGGCGTCGAGCAGGGCACGAAGCCGACGAGCGAAGCGGGGATCGGGATCGACCGGCACGACGGGCTCGAGCAGGTCCTCGAACGGATCGGTCATCGGGTGCCCTCCTCTCGGCCCTGGTATCGGACACGGAAGGCGCCGCGGGCCCGGACGAGCAGCGCCTCGGTGGCGTGCACGGTCCGGTCGAGGCACCGGGCCACCTCGGGCACGGGCAGGCCGTCGAGGTAGCGAAGGGTGAGCACGGAGCGGTGCTGCGCGGACAGTTCGGCGAGAACGTCCCGTGCCACCAAGGCATCGAGCCGCTCATCCCACGGGTCCTCGCACCCGGCGGCGAGGCCGCCGAGGACACGAAGTCCCCGCCGCTCACGTTCGAGGCGGCGCCAGTGGTCGACGAGTTTGTGCCGGGCGACTCCGATGAGCCAACTAGTGCTGACCTCGGAGACGTTGCCGCGACGGCAGGAGTCCATGGCGGCGAGGAACACCTCGGTGGTCAGGTCCTCGGCGACCGGCCGCTGCCCGCACCGGGCCAGCAGGTAGCCGTAGACCTGGGGCAGCGCTCGTTCGTACAGGTCGAGCAGGGTGAGCCCCGGGTCCGGCCGCACCCCGGACGGTTGGTTCATGCCTACACATCGTTCCGGGTCGGCGAACTCCGACGGGAAAAACCACTCTTCACGGGGAGCGACCGTTCGAGCACGGGCAGCGCACAGGCCTGGTCACCTCTGACACGATGACGGCATGCAGCAGCCGTGGGGCACCGACCCCGAGCTTCGCGACCACCTGGTCGCGCAGTTCCTGGAGTGGGCCGAGCACCGGCACACGCCGGTCGAGCACGTCCAGGACGCCATCATGGCACTGGACTGGAGCAGTCTCGGCCCGACCAACGGCTACTTCCGCTGGACGGTCCGCGACATCGACCGGTTCCTGCTGGAGTACCTGCCGGACCGGCTGGGCCTGCCGGAGACGGTGTGCGCGAACGGGTCGCTCACGCTGCATCCGCTGCTGGAGTTCCTGGCCCGCTACGGCATGTTGTCCACGGACAGCGACCTGCCGGACGAGATGGGCGACCGCTGCGAGGAGGTGTGGGAGGCGGCGGAGCACCGCGTCTCCTACGACGTGCGGGCCAAGGCGCTGTTCCAGCACGTGCGGGGCGACCAGGCGCTGACGTTCGCGGAGCTGGTGTCCCGGGTGCGCACGATGCCCGTGGACGAGGTGGCCAAGGCGCTGGACGGCATCGACGAGCGGGCGGTAGGCCCGCTGCGGCTGCCGAACGAGCGTGAGCAGTGGTTCGCGGCGGAGCGGGCGTCGGTGTTCGTGTGGTTCGCGCAGCTGCGCCAGGCGTGCGGCGAGGACGGCCTGGAGCTGGTCGACAAAGCCTTGCCGGACGAGATCGCCCTCACGCTGGGCGTCGATCCGGCCGAGCTGCCCCGCGTGCTGGCGTGGGCGCTGGCGGCGGGTGCGGTGCGGCGGTTGAAGGGCCGCCTGGTCCAGGTGGCGGCGTGGCGCAAGGTCGAGAAGCATTCGGTGAACCTGATCCGCAAGGTGTTCGCGGCGCATCCGAAGCTGCCGGGGCGCAGCCTGGTGCAGCTGAGCATCGAGCTGGTGAAGGCGGCGGTCGCACGCCGGTCGCTGGACCTGCGCGAGGTGCCGGTGCCGGGCGAGGTCGTGGACTTCCTGATGGACTGCGGCCTGATGTTCGCGCTGGGCCGCGAGGCGCGGCTGACCGCGTGCGGGATGCCGATCCTGGTGGACGTGGCCGAAGAGAACGGGCTGCCGGTGCGGGTGCTGCCGCACGCCCTGTGGTCCACGGTGAACGAGCTGATCGACGCGATCCCGGCGGCCGGTGACGAGTGGGCCGACGACGTGCGCGAGTGGAGCATGGAGCAGACGGACCGGCACAACGCGCGTGAGCTGATCAGCCGGGTCGCGACGCCGGACCGGCCGACGGCCGAGGTGATGACGGCGATCCAGGCGTGCGGGGACGTGTTCGGCGAGAAGCGCACGGTGCCGCCGGTGCGGCTGCTGCTCGGCGGTCCGCATGACGGCCCGGCGCTGCTGTGGCTGTTGCGGCACAAGGCTTTGGACGGCGGGGACGTGCCGGCGGTGCGTATCGCCGACGCCCACGTGGCCGAGCTGACGGGACTGTTGGACGCCGGCAACGTGGCGCGGATGCTGGACGCGGTGGCCGAGCACGGGGACACGGCGCAGACGATCGAGTTCCTGAACCTGGTGTGGCGGTCGGACCAGCCGCGGACGTGCGAGGTGCTGCTGGTGATCGCCGAGCACTACGGCGACGAGACGGTGGCGGCGCACGCCCAGAAGCTGGCCGAGCGCCACCGCGGCTGGCACACCCGAGGCTAGCCACCCCGAACCCCCGCGAGTCACGCTCTCCGGCACACCGAAACACGGTTTCGGGCAGAACCGCGCCTCGGGTCTCAGAACTGCCCGAAACCGCAACTCACCCTGCCCGAGAGCGCGACTCGCGGGGATTTGTCGGTGTCCGACATGATTTCAGCAGGTGGAAGCGGTCGCCAGGCCAGTGTGAGGCGTGCGAACATCGGGTCATGATCCGGCCAAGGACGACCTGGTGCGACCTCGTTGTCGACCTCGTTCGCGTCGCCTCCTGCGGGTGTACCCGCACGCGACGCGGCCGCTGATCACCTGCACTGCGTAAGCCGGCCCGTCGCGTCCGCACCTTCGTCCCGTGCCGCGACCCGCAGGAGCCAAACCCGTGACTCTCGCCATCGATCTCGACGTCCACCCCGCCCTCGACCTGCCGCTGCTGCGTGACCTGATCCAGCCGGCGCGTCCGCTGTGGACGCCGTCGCAGCTACGCGACCTGACCAGCACCATCGCCACCGAGCTGACCACGCCGCTGCTGGGCGTGCTGCGGTTCGAGGAGCCGAAGCGCTGGTGGGCGCGGCTGGCGCTGACCGGCGGGGTGGAGGTGTGGCTGCTGTCCTGGCTGCCAGGACAGGGCACGCAGCCGCACGACCACGGCGGCGCGGCCGGCTCGTTCACGGTGCTCAAGGGGCGGCTGAACGAGGACTACCGCTACCCGGGCGGCCCGATCCGCACGATGCGGCGCGAGCTGGGCGAGGCCGTGGGCTTCAGCGGCGGCCGCGCCCACCAGGTGCGTAATCTCGAGGTGGCGCCGGCCGCGAGTGTGCACGCCTACTCGCCGCCGCTGCTGCCGACCCGCGAGTACGCCAGCCTGGAGGACGTGAAGTGACGGTCGACGAGTACCTCGACCAGGCCCGCGCCGAGCTGGACCGGGTGGACCCGGCCGAGGCCAAGCGGCTGCAGGACGAGGGCGCCCTGCTGGTGGACATCCGGCCGATCGCCAACCGGGCCGAGGAGGGCGAGATCCCGGGCTCGGTGCCGGTGGAGCGGATCCACCTGGAGTGGCGCCTGGACCCGGCCAGCCCGAACCGCCTGCCGGAGGTCGACGACGCCACGGCGGTGATCGTGCTCTGCAACGAGGGCTACGCCTCCAGCCTGGCCGCCCGGGACCTGCGACGGCTGGGCCTGACGACGGCGACCGACCTGGTCGGCGGCTTCCGAGGCTGGGCCGAGGCCGGCCTGCCCGTGGTGGCCGGCGGACGTCCAGCTGTGCCGTAGAACCGGACTACTGCGGCCGGTCCTCCTCCGAGAACCGGTTGTCCCGGATGGTGCTGCCGTAGGCCGACGGGTAGCCGTACTTGCGCAGCCGGGCGTCGTTGGCCTCGGAGGCGTAGCTGAGCGAGTAGTACAGGCCGACGATGAGGCCGAGGCCAAGGGCCATCAGGATGATGTAGAGCGGCCCGCCGAACTGGGACAACACGATGTACAGGATGCCCAGCGGGATCAGCAGCCGCAGGAACGTGCGCAGCAGGTGCCGGAGCAGCCAGGTCCTGCTGACCACATCGCGCAGGACCCACTCACGGTAGGACTGCGGCAGCCGGCCGCCGAGCGAGTACCAGAGCCACAACGCCGGGTTCGGCCGCTTCACCGCCATACGTGAACCTTAGGCGCGTTCGTACGGAACCACGCGGCAAGGGGTAGCGTCTGTAGGTTTCGTGCCCCGCGTACGTCCCGGGACGGCACTGGCCGTCGCCTCCGTGCTCGTCGTCGCCGCGCTGGAGCGTGCCCCGGCGGCGATCCTGGTGGCGCTGCCCGGCCTGCTGGTGGGCGCCCTGATCGGCCTCGCGGTGCTCCAGCTGGGCGTGCTGCTCGGCGGGCTGACGCTGGGCCCGAGGATGCCTCGCGTTGTCATCGGGATCGGCCCGCGGTTACGCGATTGGGCGTCACCCGGCCGAACGATCACGTTACGGGCCGTGCCGATCATGCTGTCGGTGACCATCGGTCCGGGCAAGGCCCCGGTGCGGCCCCGGATCTGGGGCACCTACCTGGTGTCGGCGATCTTCGGCGTGGCCGTGACGGCGACGCTGATCGCCGTCGAGTCCGGGCCGTTCTGGCTCGGCGCGGCCGTCGGCAGCGCCGCGGCCGTCGTCCTCGCCCTGCTGCCACGACGCGACCCGGCGGCAACCTCGACCGGCTGGGTCCTGCTGCACTACCTGCGTCTCGACGCGCGCGAGGCGGCGGAGATCGATGCCGCCCCGCTTGTCGCGGCCGTGACGAAAGCCGTGCAGTCGGGGGATCTTCCCCAGGCCAAGGCAGCCTGCGACGCGCTGGCCCGGCTTCAGCCCGAGGGGCAGTCGCTGTCAATGGCCCGGGTCGTGGTGCTGGAGGCGCACGGCCAGTACGCGGAGGCGTTGCAGCTGGTGCTGGGCATGCTCGCCGAGCCCGATCTGCCGCAGCGGGACTTCGCCCTGATCACCGCCGGCCTGGCGGGGCTGGCCGCGGCGGCGGTCGAAGCCGGTCAGCTGGAGCTGGAACTGGGCCTGGGCTGGGCCGAGCGGGCGATCACCGACGCCGAGCAGCTGGCCTATCCGGCGTACAAGCTGAACGGGGCCAAGGCGCTGGTGGAAGTGTTGCGCGGCAACGTGTCCAAGGCGATCGCGCTGGCCAGTGCCGCCATCGAGCTCGGCAATGACGCGTTGGGCCGGGCCGACGACCTGGCCACGCTGGCCCGGGCCCAGATGGCCGCCGGGGACAACGCCACGGCCCGGCTGACGCTGGGTGAGGCGGAACGAATCGCGCCCTGGTGGCCCCGGGTGGCCCGCATCCGCGACCGGCTCAACGTGTCCTGACACGCACGTGAGTGGCTCACTTCGCTGCAGAGGCAGTATGGGGTAGCGTTCGCTATCGACCATTCTCAAAGGTCCTTGCGCGCGGCCTTCAAGATTTCATCGCATGAGACCCAGAGTCCGTCTCCGACTAACTGCGACCCTGGTAGCTAGCTTAACTAGGCGTAACGCGTGCCAACTCATTGGTGGACGGATATTCAGGTCAATACATGCGGTACCGCTCTTATGAATGGGTGGGTTTGGACATCCAAGTCCGCACCCATTGTGACCAATGAAGTGGCGTCGATCAGGTACCGGGGATGGTCGGCGGCGCGGGCAGGCCGCCGGGCGGGGCCGGCACACCACCGCCGCCGGGCAGCGGCGGCGCACCGGGCACCGGCAGCTTGATCGGCAGGCAGTTGTCGTTGTTGAACTTGGTGATGGCGGCGCCGATCGCGGTGGTCGCGGTGGTGATCGCGGTCGGGTCCGGCGGCACCTTCAGCGCGGCGGCAAGCATCGAGAACAGCGCGGCGCCCGCGTTCTGCAGGTCGGTCAGGCAGGCCTGCGGGTCCTGGAGACGCGCTGGCGCCTCGGCGGCCGGCAGGCAGCCGGCCTTTTGCAGGGCGACCACCTCATTGATCAGATCGCCGGTGACGGCCTGCAGCTTGGCGGTGTCGGGCGGCGTCGCGGAGATCGCGACGATGAAGTCGGCCATGGAGCTCGTCAGGGCCTTGACTTCGGGGGTGTCCGCGGTGCACGCGGCCCGTGGCGCGGCCCCGGGGGCCGCCGGCGCGGGGCTCGCGGACGCGGAGCCGACGGTGGCCGCGACCATTGCCAGTGCCGGCACGACGACCAGCAGTTTCCTGAGCATGAATGACGTCCTCTCCTGCTTTCTTCCAACCAGGAGAACGCGAAGAGAATTCACGCATCGAATTCCCCGCGACGGCTGGTTGAACACGAAAACCGTGCAGCCGGATCCGACCGTATCCGGGTGGCGCATCAGCAGCGGGCCCTGTGGACACAGTAAGGCCAGGTCACACCGAGACGCCGACCGAGAGGCGGTGATTCACCAATACGAGCGAGATCAGCCGGTGATGATCGCCGAGCGGATCTATATTCCACGCAGGGGGCCTCGTGAGTAAGGAGCGCTCGACCATGCCGATCGCCATTACCGGTGCGACCGGGCTGCTGGGCACCCGGCTGCTGGAGATCCTCGCGGAACGGCACGACTCGGTGATCCTGCTGAGCCGGCCCGGCGGCATTCCGGCCCGCGAGCGAATCGTGCGCTATCTGCGCGCCAGCGGACGGCCGGAGGAGGCGATCGCCGGGATCGCCGCGCGCCTGCGCACGGTGGTCGTCGAACTGGAGCGGCCGATGCTGGGGCTGACCCGGCAGCGCTTCCAGAACCTGGCCGACGAGCTGGACGAGATCTGGCACGTGGCGGCCTCGATCGACCTCAACTCCGATCCCCAGCGGCTGCACCTGACCAACACGGTCGGCACGCGCCGGATCATCGAGCTGGCCGACGCCGGCGCCCGCAAGCCGATGCTGCATCACGTCAGCACGATCGGCGTGGCCGGTCGGCGGCCGGTGGGCCGGATCTACGAGCCCGATCTGGACGACTCGTACGGCTTCACCACGCGCTACGAGGAGTCGAAGTTCCTGGCCGAGGTCGCCGTGCGGGAGTGGTCCGCGCGCACCGGCCGTCCCGCCGTCGTGCACCGGCCGTCCGTGCTCGTCACCGACGCGCGGCCGCATCCCCACCTGCCGACGCATCCGTTGCTCACGGGGCTGCAGCTGACCCGCAAGCTGGTCAACACGCTGGCCATGACCGGCGAGACCCGCGAGCGGCTGGTCGTGCGCATCCCCGGCGACCCGAAGGCGTTGATCAACATGCTGCCGGTGGACGAGGCCGCGCGGCTGATGGTGGAGGTGGCCGGCCGGCCGCCGGAGTCCCGAGTGGACACTTACCACATCGTGCATCCCCGTGACGTCCAGGTTTCCCTGATCGCCGAGGTGTTCGAGGAGCTGTTCGAGGACGTCCTGCCGATCACCTGGCGGTTCGTGCCCAGCGCACCGCAGCAGCCGACGCCGTGGGAGACCATGGTCTACCAGACCATGGGCACCTTCATGCCGTTCATGTCCTACCGCCGCCGCTTCGACGACCTCGGCCTGCGCCGCCTGGGCCTGACCGGCGACTTCACCCCGCCGGTCGACCGCGACTACCTCATGCGCAGCTTCGGCAGCGAGCAGTACACCCTGTCGGCCTGATCGCTTGACCTCCAGTTAGGTGGAGGCCGGAGACTGGCGTCGTGCGAGCGATCATGGCGAGCCGGTTCGGCGGTCCGGAAGTGTTGGCGCTGGCGGAGCTTCCGACGCCGGAGCCGGCCGAGGGGCAGTTCCGCGTTGCGGTGGGGCGGGTCGGCGTGGGCTGGCTGGATGCCCAGATCCGACGCGGTCTGGCTCCCGCGGGGTTCGGGGTGACGCCGCCGTACGTGCCGGGCGGCGGGGTCGCCGGCACGGTCACCGCGGTCGGGTCCGGCGTGGATGTCGGGTGGCTGGGCGCTCGCGTCGTCACGAGGCCGTTGGGCGGTTACGGCGGCGGGTACGCCGACATCGTGATCTCCACGCCGGAGGCTTCGTTCCTCGTGCCGGCCAGCGTGGACCTTGGTGACGCCTTGGCCGTGCTGGACGACGGCAGCACGGCGTTGGCCCTGCTGGAGAGGACGCCGGTCCGGCCCGGCGACCGCGTGCTGGTCGCGCCCGGGGTGGGCGGCCTGGGGAGCCTGCTGGTGCAGCTGGTGATCGCCGCAGGCGCGATAGCCGTCGCGGCGGTGCGCGGCGAGCAGAAGATGGCCCTGGCCAAGGAACTGGGGGCCGAGGCCGTGGACTACTCCGCCCCGTCCTGGGCTACTCGCAATGGCCGCCCGGACGTCGTGTTCGACGGCGTCGGCGGCGAGACAGGCGCGGCGGCGTTGGCCCTGCTCGGCGACGGAGGCCGCTTCTCCGGCTACGGCATGGCCAGCGGCGCGGAGACCCACGTCGGCGCGGCCGACCGCCAGCGCCTGACTGTCTCGGACATGTCGCAGCTGCCCACCTTCTGGGCCGACGCCCCACGCCGCGTCGAGCACGTGCTGGCAGAGGTCGCCGAGGGCCGCCTGACCCCCGTCATCGGCCAGACGTATCCGCTGGCGGAGGCCGCTGCCGCCCACGCCGACATCGAGGCCCGCCGCTTCGTCGGCAAGACCCTACTGCTGCCCTGACCTCCGACACACCATTTTGCCACATGCGCTTCCCATGTGGCATCTAGCGCCACATAGGAAGCGCATGTGGCTCAAAGCGGGCTTACAGGGCCAGTTGCTCCAGTAGGTGGTCGCCGAGGGCCGCAGGGGTGGGGTGGGTCCACACGGCCGTGGCCGGGATCTTCAGGGCCAGGTCGGCCTCCAGCTGGTTGCGCAGCTGCAGTGCCGTCAAGGAGTCGAAGCCGAGGTTGGTCAGCGGCACGTCCGAGTCGACGCCGGCGGAGCTGAGGCCGAGGATCACCCGGATCTGCACGGCCAGGTAGTCGATCATGAAGCGGCGGCGTTCCTCGGCGGGGAGCTCGACGAGTTCGGCCCGGACCTTGCCGCCGGAGGCGGGGGCGTCGCCCTGGGCGGAGCGGGGCATGGCGGCGAAGAAGGACGACTCCATGACCGAGGGCAGCATGCCGAACCACTGATCGGCCTCGAACGCGAAGACGCCGGTGCGCACGCGGTCGTGGTCCAGCAGGGTGGCCAGGGCGTCGATACCGTCCTTTGTCGACAAAGTGCTGAATCCACGATCCTTGAACTCGGTGGCCCGCCCGGCCTCGCCCCACGCGCCCCAGTTCACCGCCAACGCCGGCAGACCGCGGTGGTGCCGCCACTGGGCGAAGGCGTCCAGCCAAGCGTTGGCGGCGGCGTAGTTGGCCTGCCCGGGGTTGCCGAACATGGAGGCGCCGGAGGAGAACAGCACGAACCAGTCGAGATCATGCGACGACGACGCCTCGTGCAGGCGCCAGGCGCCGTCGACCTTGGGACGCCAGACCTTCTCCACGCGCGAGCGGTCCATGTTGAGCACCATGCCGTCGTCGAGGACGGCGGCGGCGTGCAGGATGCCCCGCAGCCGCAACGGACCGCAGGCCTCGACCAGACGTGACGCCGTGTCGCCCGTGGAGACGTCGCCGCAGACGACCTCGACCTGGGTGCCGGCGGCCCGGAGCTCGGCGATGACCTCTTCGGTGTGCACGGAGGGAGCCGACCGTCCATTGAGGACGAGTCGCCCGGCCCCGAGGCCGCCCAGCCACTTGGCCATCTCCAGACCGAGACCGCCGAGGCCGCCGGTGATCACGTAGGCGCCGTCGGAGTGGGCGACGGGCACGGTGCCCTCGGGCACCACGGCCACCGTGGACCCGGTGTCCGGCACGGTCAGCACCAGCTTGCCGATGTGCTTGGCCGCGGCCATCAGGCGGAACGCGTCGGCCGCCTGCTCCAGTGGGAACTCCTTGCGGGGCAACGAGTCCAGCCGGCCGGCGGTGAGCTCCTCGGCCACCTCGGACAGCAGGGTGCAGGCCAGGTCGGGCTTGGTGCGCAGCACCAGGTCCAGGTCGACGCTGCTGATGGTGATGTTGCGCTTGAACGGGGACATGCCGAGCTTGGTGTCGGCGTAGATGTCCCGCTTGCCGAGCTCGATGAACCGGCCGCCGACGGCCAGCACGTCCAGACCGGCCCGCAACGCCGGCCCGGCCAGGGAGTTCAGCACGACGTCGACGCCGCGGCCGTCGGTGGCGGCCATGGTCTGGTCGACGAAGTCGAGCGACCGCGAGTCCATGACCTCCGAGATGCCGAGGCGCCGCAGGTACTCCCGCTTGTCGTGGCTGCCGGCGGTGGCCAGGATCTCCGCGCCGCGGCTGCGGGCGATGGCGATCGCGGCGAGGCCGAGACCACCGGTGGCGGAGTGGATCAGCACCCGCTCGCCGGGCATCAGCCGGGCGAGGTGCACGAGCGAGTACCAGGCCGTCAGGTACACGGCCGGGACCACGGCGGCCTCGGCGGCGCTCATGCCGTCGGGAACGATCGCCACAAGGTCGGCCGGGGTCGTCACATACGTGGCGAACGAGCCGCTGGCCAGCGTGAACACCCGATCGCCGGGCTTCAGGTCCGTGACGCCGGGCCCGACCCGGCTCACGACGCCGGCGCAGTCGCCGCCCAGCGGCGGCTGGGAGCCGTCGATGGTCGGGTAGAGGCCCATGGCCAGCAGGACATCACGGAAGTTCAGCGCGCCGGCCTGCACCTGGATTTCCACCTCGCCGGCGGCCGGATCCCGACGCGGCCGCACGACAAGGCCCATGGTGTCGAGGTTTCCGGGGCGAGCCAGGTCAAGGGCGAAGCCATCTGATCCATAGTGGACGGTCCGACGTGGACGGTACTGCCAGGTGCCGTCGTGCAGCGGGGCCTTGATCAGGCGGGCCGCCAACCGCTCGCCGCTACGCCAGGCGACCTCGTCCTCGGAGGCGTCGGCGGTGAGCTCCCGCGCCAGAGTCGAAGCCGGTGAGGCGTCGGCCGGATCGAGATCGACCAGGGTCAGCCGCAGCTCCGCGTGCTCGTAGCCCGCGACACGGCCAATGCCGCGCAGGGCGGCCTGCGCGAGGTTGATGTCCTCATCGGTGGTCACCGCCTGCCCGCCCTGGGTGACGACCCACAGCCGGGCGGTCCCGGCCTCGCGGATCACGTCGACCAGGTCGACGACCTGCTCCATGCCGTCGGCATTCGACGGCAGCACAACAACTCCGGTGACGTCACCCTCGGCAGGCAGCATCGCCGACAGCTCGTCGGCCAGCGGGCCGGAACCGATGATCTGCCAGTTGCCGGTCACCGAAACCTCGGGCAGCGGCGCGGACTGCCAGGTGATCTCGTGGAACAGCGGGTCCAATCGGCGCGGCCCGAGCTCACGCAGCGGCGACACCAGCTTGATGTCGTGCGCCTCGACCAGAACCGCGCCATCGGCGTCCAGCAGACGGATCCAGCCCAACGCCGACGAGCCATCGCTGTCGTCCAGCACGGCCTGACCCTCGCACCACACGCCGCGCGTCGGATCGCCGAACACCCGCAGCGTCGCCACACCGGCCGGCAGCAGCCGGGGAGCGCCGGCCGGGCGGCCCTTGATCCGCGCGGCGCCCAAGGCCTGCAAGCACGTGTCGAACAGCACCGGGTGGAACCGGAATCCCCGGGCGCTGGCCCGAGCCGCGGCCGGCACCTTGACCTTGCCCAACACGGTGCCGCCGTCGACGTCCTCGACGCGCAGCTCGGTCAGGCCGGCGAAGGCGGGCCCGTGGAAGTAGCCGTCGGCCCGGAGACCGGCGTAGAACTCGGGCAGCTCCTCGACAACCGTATGCGCCGCAACGAGTTCCGACAGCACGGCCGGGGCCATCGGCATGCGCGACTCCAGCCGGCGGACCTCGCCGGTGGCGTGGGTGACCCAGTTCAGGCCGTCCTCGGTGCTGGTCATCACCGCCACCGACGCCCGATCCGGCGCCAGCGCGGTGAGCACGGTGGACACTTCGGTGTGCTCGCCCAACGGCAGCAACCGGTCGAAGCGCAGCCCTGTCACGTCGACGAGTTCGGCCGAGACACCGAAGAACTCGGAGCCGGCGGCCAGCACCATCTCGCTGAAACCCGCGCCCGGCAGCACGATCGCGTCGTCCACGGCGTGATCGGCCAGCCACGGCAGCACAGCCGTGCCCAGATCCGCCTGCCACACATGACGTCCGTCGCCCTCGGGCATCTTGACGTGCACACCCAGCAGCGGATGCGTGTCGGCGGATCCGGCCACCTGGAGGTCCGGGTGCGGCAGCGGCAGGTCGATCCAGTGCCGCTTGCGGTCCCAGGTCAGCGTCGGCACGTCCACCAGCCAGCCCTGGCCGTAGGCGCGGGACCAGTCGATCGGCGTGCCCGAGCAGTACAGGGCGCCGAACTGGACGGCGAAGAACTCGGACGAGCAGTCGCGCTTGACGGTAGGCAGCACAACGGCTTCCGGCAGCGTCTCGCTCATCGGGTAGGTCGTCACGGGATGCGGCGACACCTCGATGAACACGCCGTAGCCGTCCTCGCCGGCGGCCTGCACGGCGTTGGCGAACCGCACCTGCTGACGCAGGTTGGCCGCCCAGTACTCGGCGTCGAAGGTGAACTCCGCGCGGGCGTCCTCCAGCACCGTCGAGTACACGGGAACGTTGGGCCGCAACGGCTTCAGGCCGGCCAGGCCGCTGCGGATCTCGTCGAGCAGCGGGTCCATGTGGGTGGAGTGGGCGGCGATGTCCACGGCCACGAGCCGGGCCATCTGCCCCTGCTCCTGCCACTGCGCGACCAGCCGCTCCACCTCGGCGTTGTCGCCGGAGACCACAGTGGACCGTGACGAGGACTGCACGGCGACGGTGACGGAAGTGCCGGACAGGTCCAGGTCCTCGGCCGGCAGGTCGACCGACGCCATCGTGCCCAGGCCGGAGGCCCGCTTCATCAGCGTGGACCGGCGGCAGATCACCAACACTCCGTCGGCCAGCGACAACCCGCCGGCCACGACCGCGGCGGCGGTCTCCCCCATCGAGTGCCCGATCACGGCGGCCGGCTCGACGCCGTTCGCCCGCCACAGCCGGGCCAGCCCGACCTGCATGGCGAACAGCGTCGGCTGGATCCTGTCGATCTCCGTCGACATCTCCGGCGCGCACATCACCTCGGTCACCGAGAAGCCGGCCTCGGCCAGCACCAGCGGCTCGATCTCGGCGATGGCCGCGGCGAACTCGGGCTCCTCGGCCAGCAGCCGCCGGCCCATGCCGTGCCACTGCGAGCCCTGGCCGGAGAACACCCAGACGCTGCCCTTGGCGGCGGAGGTCTTGGCGGTGGTGCAGGTGACCTGCGGCTGCGGCTCGCCCTCGGCGAAGCCCTCCAGGCAGGCGGCCAGCTCGTCGACCGACCGGGCCGTCACGGCGAGCCGGGCGAGGTTGTGGGAACGGCGGGAGGCCAGCGTGTGCGCCACGTCGGCCAAGGAGACATTCCCGGATGAATGAGCACTGTCCCGCAACCATTCCGCGAGGCGGCTGGCGGCGGTGCCGAGCACCTCGAAGGAGGTGGCGGACACCGGGATCATGGTCGGTCGGCCCGTCTCGGGTGTTCGCCGGGATGTTCGCCCCGACGAGACGTGGGTCGGCGCCTGCTCCACCAGCACGTGCGAGTTCGTGCCGCCGACGCCGAAGGACGACACGCCGGCCAGGCGCGGGGCGTCGTGCACGGGCCACGGCGTGACCTCGGTCGGCACGAAGAAGCGGGTGTCCTCGGGGTGGATCTGCGGGTTCCAGCCCTGGAAGTTCAGCGTCGGCGGGATCATGCCGTGCTGCAGGCTGAGCACGGTCTTGATCAGCCCGGAGACGCCGGCGGCGGCCTCGGTGTGGCCCAGGTTGGACTTCACGCCGCCCAGCGCGCAGCGGTCGCGGCCGGTGCCGTAGACCGTGCGCATCGAGTCGAACTCGATCGGATCGCCGATCGGGGTGCCGGCGCCGTGCGTCTCGATCAGGCCGAGCTGACCCGGGTCGATGCCGGCCTTCTCGACCGCCTCGAAGAACAGCGCCCGCTGCGCGTCGGCCGACGGCGCGGTCAGGCCCTGCGAGCGGCCGTCCTGGTTGACCGCGGTCGCGCGGATCACCGCCAGCACCTCGTCGCCGTCGGCCTCGGCGTCGGACAGCCGCTTGAGCACGACCACGCCGGCGCCCTCGCCGCGCACGAAGCCGTCCGCTCCGGCGTCGAACGGGTGGCAGCGGCCGGTCGGCGACAGCATGCCCCACTTCGAGTAGCTGATCGGCGTCTCGGGATTGATCATCAGGTTGATGCCCGAGGCCAGCGCCAGGTCGGACTCGTCGGCGGCCAGGCTCTGACAGGCCAGGTGCAGCGCCACCAGCGACGAGGAGCAGGCGGTGTCCACCGCCACGCTGGGGCCGTTCAGACCGAGCAGGTAGGAGATCCGGCCGACCGCCGTGGAATGGCCGTTGCCGGTCATCATGTAGGCGTCGATGTCCTCGTACCGGCCGGCCAGGCGGCCGATGTACTCGGAGTGGCACAGACCGGCGAACACACCGGTGCGGCTGCCGGCCAGGCCGCGCGGCGGCAGGCCGGCCCGTTCCAGGGCCTCCCAGGCCAGCTCGATCATCAGCCGGTGCTGCGGGTCCATGGTCGTGGCCTCGCGCGGCGAGATGCCGAAGAAGGCCGCGTCGAAGCCGGTTATGTCGTCGAAGTAGCCGGCCCAGCGCGAAGTGCAGCGCCCGGGCACGTCCACATCAGGGTCGTAGAAGGCGTCCACGTCCCAGCGACCGTGCGGGCCTTCTCGGATGACGTCGCGGCCCTGCACGAGCAGTTGCCAGAAACGCTCCGGTGAATCGATCCCACCCGGGTACCTACAAGACATACCGATGACGGCAATCGGTTCACGCGCGAGCTGCACCACGCCGGTCACTCCCTCGCAGGAATTGGCACGACCGGCCGTCGGGGAAAAAGCGAAACCAATTCGGACGGCCATGCGATGTCCGTTCAATGCAGCATGAGGCGCGGTTGACGGCGCAACAACCGCAACGTGCCAAGATCACCCGACAGGGGACCGGTCGACGCAGGTCAACTTGCGGGAAACCGGTCCCGGACGGACAGTGGTGGACGTGTCATCGCAGAACTCCACGCTCTATGTGGCCGACGTGCGCAAGGCGTTCGGCCGCAGGCAGGTGCTCGACCGCGTGGACTTCACACTGGAGCGTGGCGAGCTGGCCGGAATCGTCGGCGAAAACGGCGCCGGCAAGACCACTCTGTTGCGAATTCTGGCCGGAGAACTGAAACCGGACCACGGATGGGTCATACCGCGAGGTAGGCTCGGTTACTGCCCGCAACGAACCGTGCTGAACGACTCGCTGACCGTGGCCCAGCACCTGCGCTACTTCCAGCGGGCCTACCAACTGGAGGATCTGCACCGCGCGCACGAGCTGGTGGAGCGGCTGAACTTCACCCAGTACCGGGCCAGCCGGGTCAGGTCGCTGTCCGGCGGCACCCGGCAGAAGCTGAACCTGGTCATCGCGCTGATGCACGACCCGTCGGTGGTGCTGCTGGACGAGCCGTACCAGGGCTTCGACTGGGAGACCTACCTGCACTTCTGGGAGCTGGCCGGCGAGCTGCGGGACACCGGGCGCTCGCTGCTGGTGATCTCCCACCTCAGCCACGACATCGACCGCCTCGACACCGGCTACCGGCTGGCCAACGGGGTCGTCACGCCCATGCCGGTGGAGGCGCACGCGGGATGAGCATCGGGCGCAAGTTCTACCGCACGGCCACCGGGTTCGAGCTCATCGAGCACGCCCGCAATCGTTTGGCGATCATCCTGGTCGCGGTGTTCGTGCCGGTCTGGATCACGCTGATCGACCTGATGATGTCGGAGAGCCCGCTGCCGTTCCGCTACCGCGGCACCGGCGAGGAGCTGAGCGTCAACGGGCAGCACCTGACCTTCATCTCCGGCGGCCTGAACGCCGTGACCCTGATCGTCGGCTTCCTCATGTTCAGCGTCACCTACCGCTCGGGGCAGTTCGACCGGCGGCTGGTGGCGGCCGGCTATCCGCGGCCGCACCTGCTGGCGGCCAAGGTGACCGCGCTGACGGCCAGCTCGGTGGTGGTCGCGGCGTACTCGACGGCGATGGTGTGGGTCTACTGGCATCCCCAGCAGCCGTGGCTGTTCGCGCTGGGCATGTTCACCGCGGCCGTGACCTACGGCGGCATCGGCATCGTGCTCGGCGTGCTGCTCAAGGGCGAGCTGGAAGGCATGTTCGCCATCATCATGATCAGCCTGATCGACGTCGGGCTGGAGTCGCCGGTGGTCAACACCGGCTCCGACAACGACCTCGTGCGCTTCCTGCCGATGTACGGCTCCATGCAGGCCGGTGTAGGGGCGGGGTTCACGCGGTCGGTGCCGTGGGAGCAGATGGCCGCCCTGCCGGTGTGGTGGGCGGCGTGCGCGGTCGTCGGCCTGATCGCCTTCCACGTGCGGACCCGCGTCTACACCCGGTCCGGCCGTCCCGTGACGGCGGCGATGGTCGCCAACGCACCCATCCCCCGGCCGGCCGCGCCGGGCGAGGCCGTGCACGTGACGGTGCGGGTGTGCGCGGAGACCTGCATCGCCACCGACCACATGCCGCTGTACCAGGGCCTGGCCGTGCTGGCGGCGCTGTCCGCGGAGCAGGCGGCCGACCGCGCGGAGCAGAACGTGTACCCGCTCAGCATCAAGCGAGGCTGAGCGGCCTCAGGCCGGGAGCGGTGGCGCTCCCGGCGCGGGCAGGTTCCCTCGCCCCCGGGAAGCGAGGGAACCTGCCCCGTTTTGCACCCGCAAACGCCACATGTGGACCACGTTCGACTTCAGGAGTCGAATGTGGTCCACATGTGGCGGAAAAAGAGGGGGTTAGGCGAGGATTACTCGGCCTAGCTCCGCCGGGGTGGCCAGGAGTTCATGGTGCGGGAGGACCCGGACCGTGTAGCCGACCGAGCCGACGTGGGGCAGGGCCAGCTCGGCCCGGTAGGCGCCGTCGGCGCCGGGGCTCATGGTCGCCGTGGCCACATCGGAGAGTTCACCCGAATCGGCGACACGGCCGATGACCGCCTGGACCTCCACGTCCGACGGCGACAGGCCGTTCAGGTCGACCCGGGCCCGGACCGTCACCGGCTGCCCGACCACCGGGGCGTGCGAGCCGTTGACCGAGAGGTCCGTGTACGTCACCTGCACGCGGTTCCACGCGGAGCGGATCCGCGCCTTGTACACGGCCAGCTCCTTCGCGCCCTGGAAGGACCCCGCGCGCACCGCCGTGGCCGACGAGCCGGCCGGGGCGTAGTAGGTCTCCACGTACTCCTTGACCATGCGCTCGGCCTGCAGCTGCGGGCCCATCTCGGTCAGCGTGTGCCGCACCAGGGACATCCAGCGCGTCGGCACGCCGTCCTCGCCGCGGTCGTAGAACAGCGGCGCGACCTGGGCCTGGAGCAGCTCGTACAGTGCCGCCGCCTCCAGGTCGTCGCGGCGGTTCGGGTCGGGCACGCCGTCGGCGGTGGGAATGGCCCACCCGTTCTTGCCGTCGTAGAACTCGTCCCACCAGCCGTCGCGGATGGACAGGTTCAGGCCGCCGTTCAGGGCCGCCTTCATGCCCGAGGTGCCGCAGGCCTCCAGCGGCCGCATCGGGTTGTTCAGCCACACATCGCAGCCCCAGTACAGGTAGCGGGCCATCGACATGTCGTAGTCCGGCAGGAACACGATGCGGTGCCGCACGCCCGCCTCGTCGGCGAACTTGACGATCTGCTGGATCAGGGCCTTGCCGCCGTCGTCGGCCGGGTGCGACTTGCCGGCCACCACCAGCTGCACCGGGCGGTCCGGGTGCAGCAGCAGGGTCCGCAGCCGCTCCGGGTCGCGCAGCATCAGGGTCAGCCGCTTGTACGTCGGCACGCGGCGGGCGAAGCCCACCGTCAGCACGTCCGGGTCGAACACCGAGTCGGTCCAGCCCAGCTCCAGGGCCGAGGCCCCGCGCTGCAGCCACGACGCGTGCACGCGGCGGCGCACCTCGTCCACCAGCTTCTTGCGCAAACCGCAGCGCAGCTCCCACAGCACGGAGTCGGTCAGCTGCTCCGGCTCCAGCTTGGTCATCTCCGGGGCGGCCCAGGTGTGGCCGTGCACGCCGTTGGTGACCGAGCCGATCGGCACCTCGTTGGCGTCGAAGCCCTGCCACAGCGGCCCGAACATGCCCCGGCTGACCTCGCCGTGCAGCCGCGACACGCCGTTGGCCCGCTGGGCCAGCCGCAGGCCCATGTGAGCCATGTTGAACAGGCCCGGGTTCTCCTCCGCGCCCAGCGCCAGCACCCGCTCGATCGGCACGCCCGGCAGCAGCCGGTCGCCGCCGAAGTAGTGCTGCACCAGGTCCACCGGGAAGCGGTCGATGCCGGCCGGGACCGGGGTGTGCGTGGTGAACACCGTGCCGGCGCGGATCGCCGCCAACGCCTGGTCGAACTCCAGGCCCTGGCCCGTCACCAGCTCACGGATGCGCTCCAGGCCGAGGAAGCCGGCGTGGCCCTCGTTGGTGTGGAACACCTCCGGCTGCGGCGTGCCCGTCAGCTCGCAGTACACGCGCACCGCCCGCACGCCGCCCACGCCGGCCAGGATCTCCTGGCGGATGCGGTGGTCCTGGTCGCCGCCGTAGAGCCGGTCGGTGACGCTGCGCAGGTCCTCGTCGTTCTCGTCCACGTTGGAGTCGAGCAGCAGCAGCGGCACCCGGCCCACCTGCGCCCGCCAGATCCGGGCGTGCAGGGTGCGGTTGCCGGGCACGCTCACGTGCACCTGGACCGGCGTGCCGGCCGCGTCCGTGATGAGCTCCAGCGGCAGGCCGCGGGGGTCGAGCACCGGGTAGTGCTCCTCCTGCCAGCCGTCCAGCGACAGCGACTGGCGGAAGTAGCCCGAGCGGTACAGCAGGCCCACGCCGATCAGCGGCACGCCCAGATCCGACGCCGCCTTCAGATGGTCGCCGGCCAGCACGCCCAGGCCGCCCGAGTAGTTCGGCAGCGCCTCGGTGACACCGAACTCCATCGAGAAGTAGCCGATCGTCGCCGGCAGCTCCGCCTGCTCGCCCCGGGTCTGGTACCAGCGCGGGGCCGTCAGGTAATGGTCCAGGTCGTCGGCCGTGACCCGCACCCTGGCCAGGAAGTCCTGGTCCGCGGCCAGCCGCTCCAGATGGGCCGCCGGGATGTCGCGCAGCAGGGCCAGCGGGTCGTTGCCGGCCTTCTCCCACGCCTGCGGGTCGACCGCGGCGAACAGCTCCTGCGTCGGCGGGTGCCACGTCCAGCGCAGGTTGGTCGCCAGCCGGCCGAGCGCGGCGAGCGGCTCGGGCAGACTGGCGCGGACGGTGAACCGGCGGAGTGCTCTCACGGTGGGCGACCCTATAACCGCCCCCCGCGGCTACTGCAACTTTCACCCCGGGTTCTGCAAAACTTTGCAGTGCTTGTTTGGCGCCGCCTTCGGCGTCGCGGCTCGGCCCCCATTAAGCCCCTGCCTCGCCCTTGCTGGATTTTTCGAGGCCCGCAGCGGCTCGGGTGGTGGGGCGAGTTGGGTGGCGGACCTCAAAAAATCCAGCAACCGGGCGAAGCAGGGGCGGGGCCGAGCGCTCTGTGGGGTTGGAGGGGCAGGCAGACCTACCTCAGCGGCAGGTCCAGGTGATGGGGTGGTCGAGGGGGCCGTTGCCGCTCCAGTTGCGGCCCGGCTCGGCGCCGGCGGCAGCACCTTGGTAACTGCCGGCGTGCCAGACGACGACCCGATCATCGGCGGTGCCGCCGGCGGCATTGATCGCTTCGGCCGAGGTGTCGGTCCAGTGCTGATCAACCGGTCGGAGAAGTGGCTGTATCTGTCCATTGAGGATCGAAGGACGAGGCCGCCCCCTTACCGGCCGGTAGGACAGCGCCTGACCGCCAACGCAGCAGAGTGCTCGGCCCCGCCCCTGCTTCGCCCGGTTGCCGGATTTCGCCCGCCGCCACCCAACGCGCCCACCCACCCGAGCCGATGCGGCGGGCGAAATCCGGCAAGGGCGAGGCAGGGGTCACGAGGGGCCGAGCCGCGACGCCGAAGGCGGCGCCAAGTAACACAGCAAAAATAACGGAGCATTCTCCCAGCGGTGGCTGATGATCCGCTCGGACGCTAGCCTTCGGACACCGGGTCACGGCCTGAGTCACGGCCGATGGTCACGAACGAACCCGGTGGTTTGGAACCAGGCCGTCCAAGGCACACTATGGGCGGGCGGCGGGCGAGCTAGGGGCGTGGGCGATGAGTGGACGTTTGGGCATCGACGACATCACCCCGGTGGTCAGTTGTGGCCGATACGCCGCGAAAGCCGTTGTGGGAGAACACATCCCGGTCGGCGCGACGGTGTGGCGGGAGGGCCACGACGCGGTCGCCGCGACGGTGACGTGGAAGGGCCCGAACGACAAGGTGGCCCGGCAGACACGAATGGTCGAGCACGGCATCGGCCTGGACCGCTTCGTCGCCACGGTGGTGCCCGACGCCGAGGGCGCGTGGACGTTCCGCATCGACGCCTGGAGCGACCCGTGGGCGACCTGGCGCTCGGCGGTGGAGAAAAAACTGGCGGCGGGCCAGGGTTCCGCGGAGCTGGCCAACGACCTGGAACTCGGCGCGCGCCTGGTGGAACGGGTGGGCAAGCGCCCGGATCGACGCAACGACAAGGACTTGCTGCTCGCGGTGGCCGCCGGGTTGCGCGACGGTGAACGGCCGTTGCCGGACCGGGTCGGCGCCGCGCTGTCCGAGCACGTCGACAAGATCATGCACGAGTACCCGGTGCGAGAACTGCTCACACGGGGCAAGGTCCAGAAGATGTGGGTGGACCGCCCCCGCGCCCTCTACGGCTCCTGGTACGAGTTCTTCCCCCGCTCGACCGGCGGCTGGGACGAGACCGGCAAGCCCGTGCACGGCACGTTCGTCACCGCCACCCGCGAGCTGGACCGGGTCGCGGAGATGGGCTTCGACGTGGTCTACCTGCCGCCGATCCACCCGATCGGCCACGTCAACCGCAAGGGCCCCAACAACACTCTCAACGCGGGCCCCGAGGACGTGGGCTCGCCGTGGGCCATCGGCTCGCGCGACGGCGGCCACGACGCGGTCGCCCCCGAGCTGGGCACGCTGGCCGACTTCAAGGGCTTCGTGCACCGGGCCGACGAGCTGGGCATGGAGGTGGCGCTGGACTTCGCGCTCCAGTGCGCCCCGGACCACCCCTGGGTGCAGGAGCACCCCGAGTGGTTCACCACGCTGCCCGACGGCACGATCGCCTACGCGGAGAACCCGCCCAAGAAGTACCAGGACATCTACCCGCTCAACTTCGACAACGAGCCGCGCAGCCTGTACGCCGAGGTCAACCGGGTCATCACGCACTGGATCGAGCAGGGCGTGCGCATCTTCCGGGTGGACAACCCGCACACCAAGCCGCCGGACTTCTGGCACTGGCTGATCTGGGAGGTCAAGCGGCGCTACCCGGACGTGCTGTTCCTGGCCGAGGCGTTCACCCGCCCGGCCCGCCAGTACGGCCTGGCCAAGCTCGGCTTCACCCAGTCCTACACCTACTTCACCTGGCGCACCGGCAAGCAGGAGCTGATCGACTTCATGGTCGACTGGCTGGCGCACGCCGACGAGGGCCGGCCCAACCTGTTCGTCAACACGCCGGACATCCTGCACGAGTCGCTGCAGCACGGCGGCCCGTCGATGTTCGCCATCCGGGCCGCGCTGGCCGCGACGATGTCCCCGACCTGGGGCGTCTACTCCGGCTACGAGCTGTTCGAGCACGAGCCGGTGCGGCAGGGCTCCGAGGAGTACCTGGACTCCGAGAAGTACCAGCTGCGGCCCCGTGACTACCACACCGCGCTGCTGGACGGCCGGTCGCTGCAGCCGTGGCTGACCAAGCTCAACCAGGTCCGCCGCAACCACCCCGCGCTGCACCAGCTGCGCACTCTGCACTTCCACCACGTCGACAACGACGCGCTGATCGCCTTCAGCAAGACGGACCCGACCACCGGCGACACGGTGCTGGTGGTGGTCACCCTCGACCCGAACTACGCCCAACAGGGCACACTCTGGTTGGATCTTCCCGAGCTGGGATTCGACTGGCACGAGCGGGTCACCGCTCACGACGAGGTCACGGGTGACACCTGGGACTGGGGTCAGGCCAACTTCGTCCGGCTCGAACCCTGGCGTGCCGTCGCGCACGTCATCAGTATTTCTCGCAAGTAAACCTGATCAGCACGAATATCGCGGCTCCGCCTCGGGTAGTCCCCGGTGGCGGGGCTAGCCGACCATGGACGAGGGGTGGTGGCGACTGATGCCCGACGCTCCCCAGCTTGGGACAGAGATCCCGGGGACGGAGTTCACCGAGGACGGCCACCTCGTTGAGCCGAGCAGCGACGACTTCGGCACGGCAAGACAGGCTCCGCGCGAGCCCGAGTGGTACAAGAGCGCCGTCTTCTACGAGGTGCTGGTGCGGGCGTTCGCCGACTCCAACGGCGACGGCACCGGCGACCTGCGCGGGCTGGCCGAGAAGCTGGACTACCTGGAATGGCTGGGCGTCGACTGCCTGTGGCTGCCGCCGTTCTACGCGTCCCCGCTGCGCGACGGCGGCTACGACATCAGCGACTTCCGGCAGGTCCTGCCCGAGTTCGGCACCGTCGACGACTTCGTCTACCTGCTGGACCAGGCCCACCGCCGGGGCATCCGGGTGATCACCGACCTGGTGCTCAACCACACCTCGGACGCGCACGCCTGGTTCCAGGCCTCCCGCACCGACCCGCAAGGCCCGTACGGCGACTTCTACGTGTGGAGCGACGACGACCAGCGCTACGCCGACGCGCGCATCATCTTCGTCGACACCGAGACGTCCAACTGGACCTTCGACCCGGTGCGCGGGCAGTTCTACTGGCACCGATTCTTCAGCCACCAGCCGGACCTGAACTACGAGAACCTCGAGGTCCAGGAGGCGATGATCGATGTCCTGAGGTTCTGGCTGGACCTCGGCATCGACGGCTTCCGCCTGGACGCCGTGCCCTACCTCTTCGAGGAGGAGGGCACCAACTGCGAGAACCTGCCGCGCACGCACGAGTTTCTGCGCCGCTGCCGCAAGGTGGTCGACGTGGAGTACCCGGGCCGGGTGCTGCTGGCCGAGGCCAACCAGTGGCCGGCCGACGTGGTGGAGTACTTCGGCGACGCCGACGCGGGCGGCGACGAGTGCCACATGGCCTTCCACTTCCCGCTCATGCCGCGCCTGTTCATGGCGGTGCGGCGGGAGTCGCGGTTCCCGATCTCGGAGATCCTGGAGCAGACGCCGGAGATCCCGTCGGGCGCCCAGTGGGGCATCTTCCTGCGCAACCACGACGAGTTGACGCTGGAGATGGTCACCGACGAGGAACGCGACTACATGTACGCGGAGTACGCCAAGGACCCGCGGATGAAGGCCAACATCGGCATCCGCCGCCGGCTGGCCCCGCTGCTGGACAACGACCGAAACCAGCAGGAGCTGTTCACCGCGATGCTGCTGTCGCTGCCCGGCTCGCCCGTTCTGTACTACGGTGACGAGATCGGCATGGGCGACAACATCTGGCTGGGCGACCGCGACGCCGTCCGCACGCCCATGCAGTGGACGCCGGACCGCAACGCCGGCTTCTCCCGCTGCGATCCGAACCGGATCTACCTGCCGGTGATCGCCGACGCCACCTACGGCTACCAGGGCATCAACGTCGAGGCGCAGATCAACAACACGTCCTCGCTGCTGAACTGGACCCGCCGCATGCTGGAGGTGCGCACCGCGCACAAGGCGTTCGGCTTCGGCGCGTTCACCGAGCTGGGCTCGTCCAACCCGAGCATGCTGTCCTACCTGCGGCGATGGAACGACGACGTGCTGCTGTGCGTCAACAACCTGTCCCGGTTCCCGCAGCCGGTCGAGCTGGACCTGTCCGAGTACCGGGACCTCGTGCCGGTGGAGATGACCGGCGGCGTGCGCTTCCCGCCGATCGGCGACCTGCCGTACCTGCTGACACTGCCGGGGCACGGCTTCTACTGGTTCCAGCTTGTGCCGGAGACTGAAGGCGGGGAGGCACCATGACGGAACTGACTCCACTGGCCGACGCGCTGCTGCGCTGGCTGCCCGAGCAGCGCTGGTTCGGCGGCAAGAACCGGGACCTGGCCGAGGTGTCCACGCGGGACGCCGTCACGCTGCTGGACGGCGACCCGCGGCTGGTGCACGCCGTGCTGAGCACCTCGGACGGGGACTACCAGCTGCTGGTCGGGCGGCGCCGTGAGTTGCCGGAGCACCTCGCGCACGCGATGATCGGCGAGGTCGACGGACACGTCTACTACGAGGCGGTGCACGACACCGAGCTGATGGGCCGGCTGCTGACGCTGATCGCCGAGGACACCTGGGTGGAGGGCATCCACTTCGCGCCCGAGCCAGGTGCCGTGATCGTGCCCACGCAGCGGGCCAAGCCGGTCAGCGCCGAGCAGTCCAACACCTCCGTCGTCTACGGCACCGACTACATCCTCAAGCTGTTCCGGCGCGTGGTGGAGGGCCCGAACCCGGACCTCCAGCTGCACCGGGCGCTGCAGTCGGTCGGCTCCAAGCACATCGCCCGGCCGCTGGGCGCGATCACCGACCAGTTCGTGGTGCTGGGCATCCTGCAGGAGTTCCTGTCCGGCGCGGCCGAGGGCTGGGCCATGGCCACCGCCTCGGTGCGTGACCTGATGGCCGAGGCCGACCTGCACGCCGCCGAGGTCGGCGGCGACTTCGCCGGCGAGGCGTTCCGGCTGGGCCAGTCCGTGGCCGAGGTGCACGCCGACCTGCGCAAGGCGCTGGGCGGCGGGCAGGAGGGGCCGGAGCGGCTGTACGAGGCCGTGCAGGGCATGCACCGCCGGCTGGACAGCGTGCTCGCGGACGTGCCGGAGCTGGCCGAGTTCGAGTCGGCGTTACGAGCCGTGTTCGAGCAGGCCCGCAGTGGGCCGTCGCTGGTCGACGTGCAGTTCATCCACGGCGACCTGCACCTGGGCCAGGTGCTGCGGACGGCGGCCGGCTGGAAGCTGATCGACTTCGAGGGCGAGCCGGCGGCGCCGCTGGCCGAGCGCAACGCCCTGCGCTCCCCGCTGCGTGATGTGGCCGGCATGCTCCGGTCGTTCGACTACGCCGCACAGCAGCTGCTCGTCGGCCACCCGGCCGACCACCAGCTGGAGGTGCGGGCGCAGGAGTGGACCGCCCGCAACCGGGACGCGTTCTGCGACGGCTACGCGGAGGTCGGCGCCGACCCCCGTGAGCAGGGTTCGCTGCTGCGCGCGCTGGAACTGGACAAAGCCGTGTACGAGGTGGCGTACGAGCATGGGAACCGGCCGGACTGGCTGACCGTGCCGCTGGCGTCCATCGCGAGGATCACCGCCGGAGAGGACTGAACGTCGTGACGAGCATCGCACCGGCCAAGGACGAGGTGGACCGGCTGCTCGGGGGTGCGCACCATGATCCGCACTCCGTGCTGGGGGCGCACGCGCACCCCGGCGGCACCGTCATGAGGGCGCTGCGTGTCGGCGCCCGCTCGGTGTCGGTGCTCGTCGGCGACAAGCGGTTCGAGCTGGACCCGGTCGAGGGCGGCCTGTTCGCCGGGCTGGTGCCGGAGCCGCCGAGCGACTACCGCTACGAGGTCGACTACGGCGACGGCAACGTCGTCATCGCCGACGACCCGTACCGCTGGCTGCCCACCATCGGCGAGCTGGACCTGCACCTGATCGGCGAGGGCCGGCACGAGCGGCTGTGGGAGGTCCTGGGCGCGCATCCGCACACCTACGACACCCCCGGCGGTCCGGTCGACGGCACGTCGTTCGCGGTGTGGGCGCCGACCGCGCAGGGCGTGCGGGTGTGCGGCGACTTCGACGGCTGGGACGGCCGCGGCACGCCGATGCGCTCGCTGGGCGGGACCGGCGTGTGGGAGGTGTTCCTGCCCGAGGTGCCGGTCGGCTCGCGCTACAAGTTCCGGCTGCTGGGCAAGGACGGCTCGTGGCACGAGAAGGCCGATCCGCTGGCCTTCGCCACCGAGCTGCCGCCGGCGACGGCGTCGGTCGTGTACGAGTCGGACTACACCTGGGACGACGAGGCGTGGCTGACCGAGCGGGAGGCCAGCGACTGGTCGAAGCGGCCGATCAGCGCCTACGAGGTGCACCTCGGCTCATGGCGGCAGGGCCTGAACTACCGGGAGCTGGCCGAGCAGCTCGGCGACTACGTGCTGGAGACCGGCTTCACCCACGTGGAGCTGCTGCCGGTGGCCGGGCACCCGTTCGCCGGGTCCTGGGGCTACCAGGTCACGTCGTACTACGCGCCGACGCCCCGGTTCGGCTCCCCCGACGAGTTCCGGTACTTCGTCGACCACCTGCACCAGCGGGGCATCGGCGTGATCGTGGACTGGGTGCCGGCGCACTTCCCCAAGGACGACTGGGCGCTGGCCCGGTTCGACGGCAGCCCGCTGTACGAGCACGCCGACCCGCGCCGGGGCGAGCAGCCCGACTGGGGCACGTTCGTCTTCGACTTCGGGCGCAACGAGGTCCGCAACTTCCTGGTGGCCAACGCCCTGTACTGGATCGAGGAGTTCCACGTGGACGGCCTGCGGGTCGACGCCGTGGCCTCGATGCTGTACCTGGACTACTCGCGGCCCGAGGGGCAGTGGCTGCCCAACATCCACGGCGGCCGCGAGAACCTCGACGCCGTGCAGTTCCTGCAGGAGCTCAACGCCACCGTGTACCGGCGGCACCCCGGGATCATGATGATCGCCGAGGAGTCCACCGCGTGGCCGGGCGTGACGCGGCCGACCCACCTGGGCGGGCTGGGCTTCGGTTTCAAGTGGAACATGGGCTGGATGCACGACACGCTCCGGTACCTGTCGCACAATCCCGTGCACCGCTCGTACCACCACAACGAGATGACCTTCTCGCTGATGTACGCGTGGAGCGAGAACTTCATGCTGCCGCTGTCGCATGACGAAGTGGTGCACGGCAAGGGATCCCTGTGGGGTCGGATGCCCGGAGACAACTGGAACAAGGCGGCCGGGCTGCGCTCGCTGCTGGCCTTCATGTGGGCCCACCCCGGCAAGCAGCTGCTGTTCATGGGCGGCGAGTTCGGGCAGATCGACGAGTGGTCGGAGAAGCGCTCGCTGGACTGGCCGCTGCTGGACGAGCCGCTGCACAACGGCATCAAGCGCCTGGTCGGCGACCTCAACGCCGCCTACCGCGAGGCGCCGGCACTGTTCACTTTGGACACTTCGCCGGACGGCTTCTCCTGGATCGACGCCAACGACTCGGCCGGCAACGTGCTGTCGTTCCTGCGTGAGGGCGAGGACGGCTCGATGTTGGCCTGTGTGGCCAACTTCTCCGGCTCGCCGCACGAGAACTACCGCATCGGCCTGCCCACCACCGGCGCCTGGCGCGAGGTCGTCAACACCGACGCCGAGGTCTACGGCGGCTCCGGCTGGGGCAACCAGGGCGAGATCACCGCGGGCGCCAAGCCCTGGCACGGCCGCCCCGCCTCGGCCGTGGTGCAGCTGCCGCCGGCCGGCGTGATCTGGCTCGCGCCGGAGGCCTAAGTCGAACCAGCGCCGTGGCGGCATCACCGTAAGATCGCCGCCATGGCGTTGTCCGTAGACGAGTTGAGTGCCCTGCTCGCCGACCTGGAGTCGGACCGGGTGGAGCGGAAGGCCGGCCTGTTCGACAAGGACATGGTCGGCCACATCCTGTGCGCGTTCGCCAACGACCTCCCCGGGCACGCCGCCCCCGGCGTGCTGTTCATCGGTGTCAACGACGACGGCAGCCATGCCGACACGAACATCGATGACAAGCTTCTGCAGAACCTCGCTTCTTTTCGCGACCAGGGCAATATCCTTCCGCCGCCCTCGATGGACGTGCGGAAGGTCGAGCTCGGCGGCCATCACGTCGCCGTCGTCGAGGTCCAGCCCAGCAACAGCCCACCGGTCCGCTACAAGGGACAGATTTGCGTCCGCGTCGGCCCGCGCCGTGGGGTGGCCAACGCCGAGGACGAGCGCAGGCTCAACGAACGGCGTCGGTCGCTCGACCTTCCGTTCGATTCACGCCCCATTCCTGGGGCCGGTCCGGACGACCTCGACCTGTCCTTGTTCACCAGCACTCTGCTGCCTTCACTCGTTCCGCCGGCAGTGCTCGCGGAAAACGGGAGAAGCATCGAGCAACGGCTAGCCGCACTGCGGCTGACATCCCCCGATGGCCTGCCGACCGCGGCCGGGCTGCTCGCCGTCGGCCGGGATCCCTTGCAGTGGCTTCCCGGCGCGTACGTCCAGTTCATCAGGGTGGACGGCGAAGACCTGGCGTCGCCGATCAAGGACGAGAAGAGAGTCGACGGGCCGCTGTCGACGGTGCTTCGCCAGCTCGACGAAATCCTGACGATCAACATCAGCACGTCGATCGACTTCACATCGAGCGCCACCGAAGCCCGGACCCCCGATTACCCACTCGCGGCGTTGCAGCAGGTCGTCCGCAACGCGGTCATGCACCGCAGCTACGAGCACACGAACTCGCCGACCCGCATCACCTGGTACGAGAATCGCGTGGAGATCGTCAGCCCCGGCGGGCCGTTCGGCATCGTGGCCAACGGCCCGTTCGGCAGCGGGCTGACCGACTATCGAAACCCGACACTCGCCGAGATCATGCGCGGTCTCGGCTACGTCCAGCGCTTCGGCGCCGGGATCCCCATCGCCAAGAAGAGCCTCGCGGACAACGGCAGCCCGCTTCCGGTTTTCGAGGTCAACCCGTCCTACGTCGGCGTCACCATCGGGAGCAGACTGTGACGACGCCCGTTATCGCCTTCTTCAACAACAAGGGCGGGGTCGGCAAGACCTCCCTCGTCTACCACCTCGCGTGGATGATGGCCGACCAGGGCCATCGCGTCGTGGCGGCCGATCTCGATCCTCAGGCCAATCTCACTTCAGCATTCCTCGACGAAACCAGGATCGAACAACTGTGGGCGGAGGCTGACGGGCGGGCAACCGTTTGGGGAGCGATACAGCCGTTCCAGGATCGGACCGGGCCCCTGGGCACCGCGCCACTCGTGACCACTTCGGACACAAGATTGGCCCTCCTGCCCGGTGACCTTCAGCTGGCCACCTTCGAGGACAACCTCAGCACGGAGTGGCCGCGCTGTCTGGAAGGCCGGGCGGACGCCTTCGCGGTGATGTCGACGTTCTGGCGTCTGACGCAGAGCGCGGCCGACCAACACGATGCCGAAGTCGTGCTGGTGGATGTCGGCCCCAGCCTCGGCGCCATCAATCGAGCCGCGTTGCTGGCCGCTGGCCATGTCGTCGTGCCGGTGGCGGCCGACCTGTTCAGCCTTCAGGGCCTGCGCAACCTCGGCCCGACCCTGAACGCGTGGCGAACCGGGTGGCGCGATCGGCTCGAGCGCATGCCACCATCGGTCACCGCCGCACCTTCAGGCACGATGAACGCGCTTGGTTATGTTGTGCTGCAACACGGCGTGCGCCTGGACCGGCCGGTTCGGGCTTATCAACGATGGATGGACCAGATCCCGGGCGAGTTCCAGTCGGCGGTGTTGGGGATCGACGACACGGACGCCCCGAAGATGGCCGAAGATCCATACTGCCTCGGTCAGCTGAAGCACTATCACAGCCTCATGTCCTTGGCGCAGGAGGCGAGGAAACCGATCTTCGCGCTGACCACTGCGGACGGTGCGATCGGTGGACATCTCCAGGCGGCCCGTGACGCCTACGGCCACTTCGGCAACCTGGCGACGACGATCCTCCGCCGGGCCGGCATCGAGGTCTAGAGAACGGCGGAACGGCCCGAAACCTGGCTCCTGGGACCAGGTTTCGGGCCGTTCGCGTGAACGGGTTCGGTCAGCCGACCTTCTGGATCAGCGCCTTGCGGATGAGCTGCTTGCCGTCCTGGTGGATCTTGAGGAAGGCGTCGTTGTCGAGCAGCACGCAGCTGCCGGAGGTGGACGTCACCGGGACCGTGATGGACTTGTTGTTGTCCAGGTTGGTCACCTTGAGCATGGTGCCGAGCGGGAACTGGTTGCTGGACGCGGAGACGCCCTTCGAGCCGGACGTGGTCACCGTGGAGCCCTTGCAGACCTGGTTGGCCGCGGTGCCGGCGGCGGAGCCGTTTCCGTTGCCGGCGTTGGTGTCGGTCGGGTCGGCGGTGGCGGTGTCGGTCGGCGCGGCGGTGTCGGTGCCGCCGTTGTCGCAGCCGCCGTTGTTGTCGGTGGTGGTCGGAGCGGTGGTGTCGGTGCCCATGCCGCCGTCGCCCATGCCACCGGCGTTGCCCATGCCGTTGTCGCCACCCATGCCCATGCCGCCGTTGTTGTCGGTGGTGGTGGCCGGCGGCGCGGTGGTGTCGGTGCCCATGCCACCGTTGCCCATGCCGTTGTCGCCACCCATGCCCATGCCGCCGTTGTTGTCCGTGGTGGTGGCCGGCGGGGTGTTGGTGTCGGTGCCCATGCCATTACCCATACCGTTGCCACCCATGCCCATGCCACCGTTGTTGTCGGTGGTGGTGGCCGGCGGGGTGTTGGTGTCGGTCGCGGTCGGGCAGCCGTTGTTGCCACCGTTGTCACCACATGCAGCGGCCTTGAGGCGCGACTCGATCTGGGCCACCACGGCCTGGCGGTTGGCGATGCGGGCCGCCGACTGGGCGTCGGGGTGCGCCTTCTGGTCGGCGATGAAGTTCAGGTTGTTCTGCAAGGCCTTCTGCAGGCCGGCGCAGGCCTCGCCGCTGCCCTTCTTCTTCTTGGCGTCGGACGAGGCCGTCACGTTGTTGGTGCAGCCGGCGGCCTGGCGGCGCTGCTGGATCTGGGCCACGACGGCATTGCGGTTGGCGATGTTGGCCGCGGACACCGCGGTCGGGTTGGCCTTCTGCTGCGCGATGAAGTTCAGGTTGTTCTGCAGCGCCTGGTCGAGTCCCTGGCAGTTCTCGGTCGCCGCGTGGCTTGTCCCCGAGATGACCGCGAATCCACCCCCCAGCACGACGGCGACGCCCAGCGCAGCGGCGACACCCAGGATGGTGGCGCGTTTGCGACTGGGGCTCATATCGGCAATCCAGGACATTGCGGCGTCTCCTGTCGTCGTTCTTGGTCTGAACCACGTTCGCGGGGTACTACCGACGAAACCGGCGAACGGTTCACCGACGGGTACCATCCGTTCACGTGCATGAGATCGCGGTCTTCAGCGGCAGTGCCCATCCCGAACTCGCGGCGGACATCTGCGCGCACCTCGGTGTTCCACTACGCCCGGTGCGGGTCGATCGGTTCGCCAACGACTGCATCGAGGTCCAGCTCCAGGCCAACTGCCGCGAGCGGGACGTGTTCCTGATCCAGCCGCTGGTGCCGCCGACCCAGGAGAACCTGGTCGAGCTGCTGCTGATGCTGGACGCCGCCCGCGGCGCCTCGGCGGCCCGCACGACCGTGGTGCTGCCGCACTACGCGTACGCGCGCAGCGACAAGAAGGACATGCCCCGCGTCTCCATCGGCGGCCGGCTGGTGGCCGACCTGCTGCTGACCGCCGGCGCGAACCGGGTCCTGACCATGACCCTGCACTCGCCGCAGGTCCACGGCTTCTTCAGCGTGCCGGTCGACCACCTGCACGCCCTGCGCGAGCTGGCCGCCCACTTCCGCGGCAACGACCTGTCCAACGCGGTGGTCGTCTCCCCCGACCTGGGCAACGCCAAGCCGGCGGCCGCGTTCGCCCGGCTGCTCGGCGTGGGCGTGGCCGCCGGGGCCAAGCAGCGCTTCGCCGACGACAAGGTCAGCATCAGCTCGATCATCGGCGATGTTGCCGGCAAGGACGTGATCGTGCTGGACGACGAGATCGCCCGCGGCTCCACCGTGGTCGAGCTGGTCGAGCGGCTGCACGAGCTGGGCGTGGCGTCGATCCGGGTGGCCTGCACGCACGGCCTGTTCGCCGACGGCGCGATCAAGCGCATCGGCGACCTGCCGGGCGTGACGGAGATCGTCTGCACCGACACCGTGCCGATCGCGGCCCAGAAGCGCACCCCCAAGCTGACCGTGCTGTCCATCGCGCCGGCCATGGCCGAGGCGATCCGGCGCATCCACAACGGCGAGTCGGTGAGCGCCCTGTTCGACGCCTGATCTCGGGGGTTAACCGGATATCCCGACCCGCTCGACGTCCGTAACCTGGGAAAACGTGATGGGGAGCCTGCACGCGCTGCTACTGCGGCCACTGGGGGAAGCGCGCACGTGGCGGGCCACTCTGCACCTGCTCGGCGGCGTGTTCTGGAGCGTCGGCAACACGCTGGTGCTGCTGGTCGGGCTGATCGTCACGCTGTGCCCGATCCCGGCGGTGATGACCTTCGGGGCGATGGTCAGCGCGACCCAGTTCAACGTCACCACCAGCGGTTTCGTCGTGCTGCTGCTGTTGCTGCTGATCCTGCCGGTCGGTGTGTTCGGCTTCGTCGGCACGGGGTACGCGCTGGAGGCGTGCGCGCGGCTGGAGGTCGGCTGGCACCGCTCGATCCTCGGCGTGGACATCCCGCTCACGCTCCAGCTGCCGGTCCGCGGACGCCTGCTGCCCCTGTTCGGGCGGATGGTGCGCGACCTGCGGCTGTGGCGGCTGATGGCGTACCAGCTGGTCCGGCTGCCGGTCGCGCTGCTCACCGGCGCACTGACGCTGCTCGCCTGGGCATTGCCGCTGGTCGTGGCCGTGATCGCCGCGGTGTTCTTCGTCGACCTCACGGTGGCGTCGATCAACCGTCCGTACCTGCGTCACGGCGACGTGTGGGCCGGCGCGCCGCTGCTGTTGCTGGCGCTGCTCATCCCGGTCGTGCCGTACCTCGTGCGGTGGATGCAGGCGTGGCAGCTCGCGCTGGCCCGCCGCTACCTGGGGCAGCTGTCGGCCGAGCAGCTCGCCGCCCGGGTGTTCGAGGTCGAGCAGCGACGCGAGGACGCCATGGCCGCGGCCGAGACCGAGCGGCGGCGCATCGAGCGGGATCTGCACGACGGCGCCCAGCAGCAGCTGGTGGCGTTGGCGATGCTGCTGGGGCGGGCCAAGCGCAAGTACGACAGCGACCCCGAGGCCACCCGGGCGCTGCTGGAGGAGGCCCACCGCAGCGCCAAGGACGCCATCGTCGAGCTGCGCGAGCTGACCCGGGGCCTG
>NZ_KK037166.1:7244148-7258900 GCF_000568255.1 Kutzneria sp. 744 | reverse complement strand
CGGACCGCCGAGTCCATCGCCTACTTCATGATCGCCGAGTCGCTGACCAACATCGTCAAGCACGCGCGGGCCTCGCGGGCCTGGGTGCTCGTGCGGCGGGTCGGCGGGCGGCTGCGGGTCGAGGTCGGCGACGACGGCATCGGCGGTGCGTTCGCCGGCGGGTCGGGGCTGTCCGGCCTGGCCGACCGGGCCGCCGGTGTGGACGGCGTGTTGACCGTGACCAGCCCGGCCGGTGGGCCGACGACCGTGAGCCTGGAGCTGCCGTGCGAATCGTGATCGCCGAGGACGCCGTGCTGCTGCGGCACGGCCTCACGCTGCTGCTGACCGAGAACGGCCACGAGGTCGTGGACGCCGTCGACGACGGCGAGAAGCTGCTGCGGTCGGTGGCCGACCACCGGCCCGACGTGTGCGTGGCGGATGTCCGGATGCCGCCCACGCACAGCGACGAGGGGCTGCGGGCGGCCCTGTTGATCCGGCAGCAGTGGCCGGCGACCGGGGTGCTCGTGCTGTCGCAGTACGTGGAGGAGCGCTACGCCGCCGACCTGATCACCGGGGCCCTGAACGGCGTCGGCTACCTGCTGAAGGACCGGGTCGCGGACGTGGAGGAGTTCCTGTCGGCGCTGGACCGGGTCGGGACCGGCGGCACCGTGTTCGACCCGGAGGTCGTGTCGCAGATCGTGGCCCGGAGCCGGCGTCAGGACCCGCTGGCGGCGTTGACGCCCCGTGAGCGCCAGGCCTTCAGCCTGATGGCCGAGGGGCGGTCCAACTCCGGCATCGCCGAGGGGCTGGTGATCACCGAGGGGGCCGTGGAGAAGTACGTGGCCAGCATCTTCAACAAGCTCGGGCTGCCCAAGACCAGCACCGAGCACCGCCGCGTGCTGGCCGTGCTGCGCTACCTGGGCAGCTGAGTCCGGGACCGCAGCAGGTCGAGCATCGTGCGGCCGAACGCCGCCGGGTCGTTGATTCCAGGCATCGGGGCGTAGCCGAAGTGGTTGCCGGGGAAGATCACCATCGACGCGTCGATCGCGTCGGCCACGGCCTCGGCGCTGCGGAAGGCCGGCGTGCCGGCGACCGCCTTGCCCGCCGCCAGCACGACGGTGACGCCGCCGGCCTTGATCGCGTCGGCGTCGGGCTGGAACCGGACGAAGTCGTTCACCTCGGCGCCGACCGTGAGCTTCGAGCCGACGGCCTGCTCGACGGACTCGTCGACCGGGCCGAGCATGCGGGTGAGCCGGATGAATCGCAGGCCCGCGTCGGGCTGGCCGACCAGGTCGTGGAAGGCCTGGGTCAGTTCCTCGGCGTCGGGCAGCAGCACCATCGCCGGCGGCTCGTGGGCGATGACCAGGTTCACGCGTCGCGGGTGCCGAGCCGCGAGGTCCAGCGCGACCGCCGCGCCCGCGCTGCTGCCGAACACCGCCGCCTTGGTCGCGCCGAGATCGTCGAGCAGCTGGGCCGCTTCGTCCGCGCGCTCGGCCGGGCCGCCGTCGCGCTGCGTGTAGGTGACCACCGTGTAGTGCTCGGCCAGGATGTCCAGCACCGCGTCGAAACTGTCCGCGCTGCCGCCGCCCCCGTGCAGCAGAAGGAGCAGGGGACCGTCGCCGCGAGTCTTGGTGTCCATGTGAACCCCCTTGTCGGGAAACGATACCCGGCGGCGTCGGGCAGACTGGGCAAGTGCGTGCAACTGCTCGGCTCGTTCTCCTGGCGGCTGTGCTGACGCTCGCCGGGTGCGCGACCGTCGGCGGCGTCGCCGAACCGGTGACCGCCGATCCCGTGCTCGCGGGCGGCGGTGTCGTGCCGTCCTTCGTGCGGGGCACCGACAACGGCACCACCGACCGCATCGCCGCCTCCACCATCGGCGACGTGCAGGCCTTCTGGAAGCAGAACTTCCCGTCCGTTTTCGGCAAGCAGTGGCACGACCTGACCGGAGGCGTGTACTCGGTCGACACCACCTCCGACAAGAGCCAGGCGCCGCCGTGCACCGAGTCCGCCTCCGACATCGAGGGCAACGCCTTTTATTGTCCCAACAAGGATTCCGTCGCCTGGGACCGCGCGGCCCTGCTGCCCGTGCTGCGCGACCAGTTCGGCGACGCCGCCGTTGTCGTCGTGCTGGCGCACGAGATGGGCCATGCCGTGCAGGACCGCACGTCCCCCACCGCCGACATGGCCCGCGCCGACCCCGACCGCTACCCGACGATCCTGATCGAGACCATGGCCGACTGCTATTCCGGCGCTTTTGTCCGGTCCGTGGTCGACGGCAAGGCCCCGCACCTGCGGATCACCGCCGCGCAGCTCGACAAGGCCCTCGGCGCCCTCGCCACCTTCCGCGACCCCGTCGGCACCAGTTCGTCCGAGGAGGGCGCCCACGGCGACTCCTTCGACCGCGTCTCCGCCTTTCAGGACGGCTACCAGCAGGGCCCCAAGCTGTGCGCGGGGATGACCGTGGCCAACCGGCAGTTCACCCAGCGCACCTTCACCAGCCTGTCCGACCAGGCCCGGGGCGGGAATGCGCCGCTGCCCGACCTGCTCGCGGCCATGGAGCCCGACCTCAACGCCTACTTCGGCCAGCTCGTCGGTTCCCGCTGGTCCGCGCCCCGTCTCACCCAGTCCGACGGTCCCGTGTCGTGCCCTTCCGGCTCTTCCGGAGACCAGGGGCCCGTGGCCTTCTGCGGCGCCACCAAGTCCGTCTTACTGTCGGTCAAGGGCACCATTCCCGCCCTCGTCTCCAGCATCGGCGACTACGCCGCCGGCACCCTGTTGGCCACCCGCTACGCCCTGGCCGCCCTGTCCCTGTTGGGCAAGCCCGTCGACGCCGCCCCCGCCGGCCAGACCGCCGTCTGCCTCGCCGGCGCCTACACCGCCTCCGTCCCGTCCCGCGGCAAGCCCCTGCGCCTTTCCCCCGGCGACCTCGACAAGTCCGTCGGCGTGCTGCTGGCCTACGACTATGGCTCCCGCGACACCTCCGGCAAGCCCCTCGCCACCGGCTTCTCCCGTGTCCTGGCCTTCCGCTCCGGCTTCACCGGCGGCGCCAAGGCCTGCGGCGTGTGATTCCTCGGCTGCGGCGTCAAGGCCTGCGGTGTCTGATTCCTCGGCTGCGGCGTCAAGGCCTGCGGTGTCTGATTTCGTCAAGACCGGCCCGGTGTCCCCCGCCTAGCGTCGGCGGCATGACACCACAGCTCGCCGTCATCGGCCTCGTCGTCGACGACATGGCCAAGTCCCTCGCCTTCTACCGCCGCCTCGGCCTCGACATCCCCTCCTCCGCCGACGCCGAGCCCCACGTCGCCGCCCCTCTGCCCGGCGGTCTCCAGCTCATGTGGGACACCGTCGCCACCGTCCGCTCCTTCGACCCCTCGTGGACGCCTCCGACCGGCTCCTCCCGCTCCGGCCTGGCGTTTCTGTGCTCCTCCCCCTCCGACGTCGACCGCGTCTACGCCGCCCTCACCTCCGCCGGCCATCACGGCCACCTGCCGCCGTGGGACGCCTTCTGGGGGCAGCGCTACGCCGTCGTCCACGACCCGGACGGCAACGGCGTGGATCTCTTCTGCCCACTGGGCGAGTGAACTTCCGCCAACAACCACTTCCCCTTGCCCTCACTGCCACTTTCCCCTGCCCTCAGCGCCACTTCCGCGTGACCGCGCCACGGCCTGCCGCACCCGTTCCCACCTGCCTTTTTGCCAGCAGCGGCCGGCAGGGCGGACAAAATGGCGACAAAATCGCGCCGACACCAGCGGATGTGCTCCGGCAACCGGGCGTCGAGCGCGTAGACTGGGGTCGAGCCCGTCACCCCTCCCCCCTGGTGACGGGCTCGTCTACTGCCCGGGGTCAGGCGCCTTCGAGGATCTCGGCCAGCCGAAGGGTGTCCTCAAGGTAGCGCTCGTACGGGAAGCCGGCGGCGACAAGGCCGGTGCGCAACTCGTCGTAGAGCGGTTTTCCGGCGCTGTGGAAGGCTTTCCGGCCGGCCTCGGTCAGACGCACGAGCCGTCGCCGCGCATGGTCGGGGTCGACGGTGATCCGCACCAGCCCACCGGCCTCCAGCGGCCGCAGCGAGCGGCTGATCGCCGGGTCGGAGACCGACAGCGCCTGGGCGAGCTGGTGCTGGGTCGCCGGCTCGATGTCCTCCAGCGTGCCCAGCAGGCGTATCTGGCTGTAGGTCAGGCCGTCACGGTCATCGGTCCGCCGCCGGGCCGCCTCGCCCAGCAGCATCACCACGCGGTGCAACAGGTCTCCCAGTCCGTCATCCACGGTGCGAGCATACCCGAGTGTTGACTAGTTAATATTAACCATGCAAGACTCTGGCCATGGACAACACGAGCTTTCTCGCCCAGTCGGCCTTCCCCCTGGTCTGGATCGTGGCGCCGGCCATCGGCGCGTACGTTCGGGCTCGCCGCGCCACCTCGCCGGGGGAACGCCTGGAGATCTGGCAGCGCTGGTGGGCCATCGGCGCCTTCGGCATCGGCAGCCTGTGGATGACGGTCGCGTTCCTCGCGTTCCCGGACGTCATGGCCACGGCCATCGGCTTCGACCGGACGCCCTTCCTGTTCGAGATCGCCTTCGCCAACCTCGGGCTGGCCGTCATGGGCTTCCGCGCCGCCTCGGCCTCGCCCCGTGAGCGCATCACCATCGGGCTCGGCGGCGGCATGTTCCTCTGGGGCGCCGTGGTCGGCCACGTCTACCAGTGGTTCGCCAACGGCGACCACGCCCCCGGCAACACCGGCGGCGTCCTCGTCAACGACATTCTCATTCCGGCCGTCATGATCATCCTGGCCGTGCGGGCCCAGCGCCTGGCCACCCAGCCGCAGCCGGCCGTCGCCGCCTGACACCGCGGGAGCTGCTTTCCTCATGGCCACCCAGGAATCCGGCTCGGCCTCCGCCGACCGGCTCACCATGTTCGTCGACGCGGTGATCGCCATCGCCCTCACGCTGCTGGCGTTGGATCTCCGCGTCCCCACCGGCGACACCGTCACCGCCATGGCGACTTCGGTGCTGGACCACCGCGGCGAGTACCTGGCCTTCGTGCTCAGCTTCGTGGTGATCGCCGCCCACTGGCGCGCCCACCACGACACCTTCCGTCACGTCGGCTCGGTGAGCCCCCGCCTGACCAGCCTCACCTTGGTGTGGCTGTTCATGCAGGTCGTGATGCCGTTCGCGACCCGGGTGATCACCGCCGAGGGCGCGTTCGCGCCGCGGTTCAGCCTGTACGCCATCGTGCAGGTCCTGGCCTCGGCGACCCTGGCGCTGATCATCCGGCAGATCCGGCGAGAACGCCTCTACCGCGGCGATGTCCCACCGGAGGTGTTCTCCCCGATCCTGGTGCGCAGCATCTGCCTGGCCTCGGTGTTCGCCGTGTCCGTCCCCGTTTCCTTCTTCACCACCAACGCTTTCGTGTGCTGGCTCGCCATCCCGGTCGTGCTCACCGTCGCCCGCATGATCCAGTCCGACCGCGCGGACCGGCGCGCGGTTCAGGGCAGCTCGACCTGAATCCCGTACGGGTCGTACTCGTTGCCCGGGTCGAAGGCCCGCAGGCCCGCCGAGCCCAGGATCCCGATGATCGCCTCCTGCATCCGCCGCGCCACCGCGCCGGCGTGCACGAGGTTCGGATCGTTGCCCCGCAAGGGAAGCAGCCTCGCCGCCTCGTTCAGCGCCTCGTCGTCCAGCTCGCCGAGCGGCAGTCCCAGCGAGGCCCGGTCCAGCTCCTCGCTCACCTTCCACACCACGAACACGCCCCCGCCATCGGCCTTGGCCAGCCGCACCATGGTGACCAGCGCGCCGGGCGGCCCGATGTCGTTCGGTTCCACCCTTTTCGCCGGCAGGCCCGCCCGCTTCAGCTCGCCCAGCACGCGCTCCACCACCTCTTCCCACCGTTGGCGTTCCTCGTCCGAGGCCGACCGCAGGCCGTAGGCCTCCGGCCCCCGATCCGGCCGGTCACCCATGCGCCACCTCGCACGCCCGCCGCTCCTCCCCACGTCGTGCAGGGAAGGACGCCTTGCCTGCACGGCCGCACGCAGGTAAGGCGTCCTTCCCTGCGTTGGGGGACATCAGGAACTGCCGGCCGTCCGCTACTTTCCTGCTGTAGCCCGCACTTCTGGCTGCGCGACCGAAGCCCTTCTCCGCCAGTACCTTGTCGAGCTCGTCCCCCTCGACGGCCTTCAACCACCCCGTGGCCGTCGCCCGGTCGATCATTCCCTTCCCCCTTCACATCCTGGTCAGCGGCACTCCCGCCAGCGCCTTCACTTCCCTCGACAGATGCGCTTGATCCGCATACCCCACGCTGGCGGCCACTGTCGCTGGCGGCACCCCTCGCGCCGCCAGCGCCAGCGCCTTTTCCATCCGCAGCACCCGGGCCAGCGTCTTCGGTCCGTAGCCGAAGGCATGCAAGCTCTTCCTCAGCAGCTGCCGCTCACTCAGGCCCACGCCTCCCGCCACCGCCGCCACCGGCCGCCCCTCCCGCAGCCCCGCGACCACCGCCTCCATCACCGGGTCCACCCTGATCCGCGGCCGTGCGATCGCCAGCAGCCCGCCGACCTTGTCCGGCGCCTCCCCCACCCGCTCCGTCAGCTCCCGCACCACCCGCCGCGGCCAGATCTCGTCCAGCCCCACCCTGCTGTCCCTCAGCTCACTCGCCGGCACCCCGAACACCGACGGCCCCGTCCCCGGCCTGAACCTCAGCCCCGCGTACACCCGCCCCGCCGGGCTCCGCATCTCCATCGCCACCGTGTCCGGCCCGGCCACCAGCAGCCGTCCGTCCGACCAGATCAGGTCCAGGCACCCGTCGGGCAGGATCCGATGCGTCTGCGGCTGCTCCACCACACGACTCCACCCCACCGCCCCGGCCACGCCGGTCGCCCACTCCCGGTACACGCCCGCCAGCATCCCACCGGGGTCTGACAGTTTCCGTTCTCAGCGCCAGGACCCCACTCGATCCAGCCGACGCCCTCGCGGCACGTGGCGGACACGCGAACCAGGTCGCCAGCTCGTGGACCGCCTCCGCAAGGCCGATCGTGTAGCTCAGCGTCGCTACGCCGGCTGCCGTGCCGGGTGCTCAGGTCCGCACCAGCGACGTGGATGTAGACATTGCCCATGAACAGGAAAAGAACGGCTGCGCGGCGGACGCCGTCGCCAGGTCGATCACGTGCTCACGTGGCGTGCCCAGCAGGTCCGTTGCCGGACAACGGGTACTCCATCGACAATCCGTCGAGGACGACGCCGTTGGGCAGGGGCATGTGGCTGCGCCGGACTTCGTGGAAGCCGAAGGCTCGGTACAGCGGCACGCCCGGCATGGTGGCCATCAGGACCAGCGATCGAAACCCCTCGGCTTTGGCGGCCTCCGCGCACCGGGTGAGGATCGCTCGCCCGAGGCCGCGGCGGTTCCAGTCGCCCCGTACGAACATCGCCCGCACCCGCGCCGGCTCGGCCGCCGGATCCAGCCGGCGATCGTCCCCCGGCGCGTCGCCGGACCCGGCGTACAGCTTGTTCCGTCTGCTCCAGCCCCCGCAGGCCACCAACTGCCCGTCCACCTCGACGACGAAGTAGGTCCCGTCGTCGATCAGCGCCAGATCAGGCTCGGTGAGATACCGCGCGGCTGCCGCCGTCTCGCGCTCGTCGTGCAGGCGGGGAAACACCTCCAGCACCGACCGCCGCATGAGCTCGGCTATCCCCGGCACGTCCCCTCGCGTTGCCGGTCGCAGCACTGGCGACCCCTCCAGCGGAATGCTTGTCACTCCACAGCCTCGATCGTGAGCTGGTAGCGCAGGTGCCGTCCGGGAAGCATCGTCATGACGCTGACCTCGACCGGGCGTCCACCCCGGGCACTGCTGGTGCGTTGCAACACGAGCACGGGCGTCGGTCCTTGCAGGGCAAGGAGTTCGGCTTCCTCGGCATTCGCCAAACGCACGGATACGTCCTCGTCGAGGTGACGAAGCTCGTGGCCCGACTCGGCGAGGAGCGTGGGTGCGCCGCCGCGGATCTTCCGCGCCTCGGCCAGGCGGGTGCCGCGAGCGATGTCGGCCGGGTAGTACGAATCGACGAGCTCGACCGGCTGGTCGTCGAGGAGGACCAGGCGGCGGCGTACGACCACGGGCGCGGTCGGCGAGCTGTGAAGCGCGGCGGCAACATGTGGCGGAGGCACGACCTCCCCGACGTGCAGGAGCCGCTGCGTGCCGACGTGGCCATGGTCAGCCGCCTCCTGCGCCCACGCGTCGGGTGCGCCGGCCTCGCGGGTCTTCACGTACGGCGTGGAGACGCTGATCCAGGCATCCGAGTCGGGCACGACCCCGATTTTAGTGATTACCGCCCGACGGGTCAGGTGGCGACGATCTTGGCGCCGGGGATGGTGAGGGTGCCGCCGGACTGGTCGGTGTTGGTCACGACGACGTTCTCGAAGGTGACGTCGGGCGGCGTGATCAGGGGCGGGCTGGTGGCGGTGTAGTCGATGGGCAGCCGGACGGGGATGCCGAGGATGTTGATGACGGCGGTGCCCTTGATCTCGGCGGTGAGCATGGTGATGGTGCCGTCGGTGATGGCCGAGGTGGAGCCGGGGGCGGCGGTGGTGACGATCTTGTGGCCGCCGCCGCGGTCGGCGGTCTGGACGAGGTTCTTGATCTTGACGGAGGAGGCGGTGAACTTGAGGACCTTGATGGTCTTGCCGCCGACGACGGTGGAGACGATGCCCTTGTAGGCCAAGCCGGACATGGCGATGGAGGGGGACTCCAAGGTCCACACCCGCGTCCCCGCCGGCAGGGCGGGCGGGGACGGGGTGGCGGTGGTGGTGCTGGTCGCCGCCGTGGTGGAGGTGGCCGTCACACTGCTCGACGACGACGGCGACGTCGTGGAGGTGGGCGCGACGGTGGTCGTGGTGGTGGACCCAGCGGTGGTGGACGCAGCCGTGGTGGAGGTAGCGACCGAAGAGGTGGTGGGGTCGGCGAAGGCGTAGCTGGGCTGACCGACGCCGTGCGCGGTCAGACCGAGCAGCACCACGAAGGCAGCGGCGGCCGGGGGAACGGCCTTGGCGGCCTTGCGCTTGCGGGTCTTGGGCGTCCACGACAGGGCCAGCGCGGAGCCGAGCAGCCCGAACAGGGTGCCCAGCAGGAAGCCGCCGAGGTTGGTGGTGATCAGGGCGGTCAGGGACAGGATCAACGACGCGACGCCGGCGGCCAGCCGGAACTGGGGCCGAAGCCACATGGTCAGGGCGCACACCACGAGCAGGGCGCCGATGAGCGCCCCGGACAGCCCGCCGATGGTCTGGATGGCGATCGCCATGGAGCCCAGCTTCAGCGAGGCGAAGGGCGGGAAGAGGATGATCAGCCCCGACAGGAGCAGGAACAGCCCGGCCCAGAACGGGCGACTGCGTCGCCAGCGGTTGAAGGCACGCCAGGCCCTGCCGATCACGGAACCGACCACGACAAAACTCCCTTCCATGCACGGAAGCGGCAGCACCCGGGGGAATGTGCTGCCGCGACCGTGCGTGATCGACCTACTTGATGCACTGGTTGTTGCCGGCCACGATGCGCAGGCTCATCCCCTTGAAGGAGATGGTCTGCGCGGACGTGCCCCAGGCAACCTGCTTCAAGTTGTTGATGTCGATCGACTGCGCCTGCATGCCGAAGTCGCCGGGACGGCCCTGCGCGCCGACCGGACCGGTGGAGACCTGGCTGGCGTCCACGCCGATGTCCGGGGTGTGCAGGGTGAAGTCGCCGTCCACCTGCGCGACGTCGACGACCATGTTGTCGGCGTGCATGCCCTTGGGCCCGTCCGCGGTGATCCGCAGCGTGAGGTCGCCGATGAACGGGTTGTTGGGCAGGAACACGGACTGGCAGAAGTTGTCCAGGTCGGCGCTCTTGAACGCGTTGACCGCCACGGGGTGCGCGGAGTCGGCGTTGGCCGCGACGCCACCGAACTGGACGAATCCCTCACCGTGCAGGTGGGTGGAGGTGACCTCGAAGCTGGTGCCGGACACCGCGAACGAGGCGGCGAACGCGCCCTGGCCCACGCCGACGAGCAGGCCACCGGCCAGCACGCCACCCACGCCGAGCGTGCCGGCGAAGCGCAGCCACCGGGTGCGACCCCGGACGGGGGCGACCTCGGGTTCGACCTCCTCGCCGAACTCGACGTCGTCGGCTTCGCGCATGGCTTTCTCCCTTCCAACAGGCGAAGTACCCGTCGGTAACTTCGTGACGAGACTCACTCCCCTGACAGGCCGGCACAAGCGAACGGGTCGTCGAAACCCAGAATTCACTCCCCAGGGTGAGATATTTTCACGTTCCGATCACGACTGAAACGCATCGCCAACCGCCGGACAGGCGGCCCACTACGCCAGTAGGGTGCTCGCGGCGTAGCAAAGGGCGGCAAGGGGAAACACACTAATGAGCACGGCAGGTCGGCGCATCGGGTCGACGGTTCTGGCGCTGGCGGCCGCGATCACGCTGCTGAGCAACTGCTCGGCCAAGGTGGCCGGAACGGCGGGCCCGCTGGGGCAGCTGGATCCGGGCTCGGCGGGCGGCATACCGGTGAACTCGGGCGCAAGCGGCCCCCGGCCGAATGTGCCGGACGCGACGCTCGCAGTGGCCAACAGCGATCACGGCGAGATGGACCGGCTGGCCCTCAACACCCTGTCCGACGTGGACGATTACTGGAAGGAGCAGCTGCCCAAGGTGTTCGGGCGGCAGTTCAAGCCGGCGTCCAAGCTCACCTCGTACGACTCGGCCGGCCCGAACCTGCGCGTCTGCGGCGGCCGCGAGGACACCGCGGGAGTGGTGAACGCCTTCTACTGCGACCTCGACAACAGCGTTTCCTGGGACCGCGGGGAACTGCTGCCGGGACTGGTGCAGAGTTTCGGCCCGCTGGCGGTGACGATGGTTCTGGCCCACGAGATGGGCCACGCGGTGCAGTCGCAGCTGGGCCCGTTGTCCGGAGTCGACAATGCGACGCCCAGCATTGTCCTTGAGCAACAAGCGGATTGTTATGCCGGCGCCTTCATGCGCGCCGTGGCCGAGGACAAAGCCAAGCATTTCCAGATGTCCACCGGCGACGGACTGAACAAGGTGCTGGCGACGACCTTTTTCGTCCGCGACCAGCCGGGCCACTCCTTCAAGGGCCAGTCGGCCCACGGCAACGCCTTCGACCGGGTCTTCGCGTTCCAGACCGGCTTCACCGACGGCCCCAAGCGCTGCGCGCAGATCGACGTGGCGGAGATCAACGCCCGCATCACGGAGACGGCCTTCCGCGACGACACCGACGCGGCCCAGAACGGCAACGTGCCGATCACCACGGGCAACCTCCAGCGCATGGGCCGGACCCTGGACCAGGTGTTCGGGCGGACCGGCGGGAAGCCGACCCTCAGCACGGACAAGCCGGCGCAGTGCAGCGACGCCAAGACGACCACGCCGACGGCCTACTGCCCGGCGACCGACACGGTCTCGATGGACCTGGCCAGCCTGAAGATCATCGGCACGCACACCAAGAAGGGCAAGGGCATCGGCGACTTCGCGGCGTTCGGCGAGGTGGCCTCGCGCTACGTGTTGTCGGTGCAGAAGTCCAACAACCTGCCGCTGGACGACGCCAACACGGGCCTGCGCACGGCCTGCCTGGTCGGTTACTGGGGCGCGGCGATGAAAAAGGGCGTCGACGACCTGTCGCTGGCGGCCGGCGACCTGGACGAGGCGGTGGCGGAGCTGCTCACGACCAACAGCCTGATCGCCGCCGACGTCAACGGAAAGGCGGCCGCCTCGGGCTTCTCGCGGGTGGAGGCGTTCCGGATCGGCTTCCTCCAGGGCGCCTCCACCTGCATGCAGAAGTTCGACTAGTCAGCCGGCGGCGTCCAGCTCACGGGCCAGCCGGATGAGCTCGGAACGACGGCGGCTGCCGAGCTTCTCCCGGATGTTCTCCAGGTGCCGGTTGACCGTCCGCACGGCCACGCCGAGCTCCTCGGCGATCTCCCGGTTGTCGTAGCCGCGGGCGAGGCAGCCGAGGACCTCTCGCTCACGGCCGGTCAGTGACGACTGGTGCTGGAACTCGCCGACCAGCCGCGCGGCGAGCTCCGGCGGCAGCACCGGGCCCTCCATCACGGCCAGCACGGCGTGCGTGAGCTCGGCGGTGGTGGCCGCTTTGCTGACGTAGCCGTGCGCGCCGGCCTTCATCGCCGCCAGCACCTCGCCCGCCGACGCCTGGGAGAGCACGAGCACTCTGGTCCGCGGCCGGGTCCGGGCCAGATGCTCGATGAGGTCCATGCCCTGTTCGTCGCCTAGTCGCAGGTCCACCAGCACGACGTGGACGAGTTCGACGTCCAGCAGCCGCAGGGCCATGGCGGCGTTGTCGGCCTCGCCGACCACGGTGACGCCGGGGTGCCTGTCCAGGCTGGACCGGATGCCCGCCCTGGTCACCGGGTGGTCCTCGACGACGAGCACACGGACAGTGGAAACGGACGTCATGGCGGGCTCCTCAGTTCCAGCCGCACCTCGGGCCCCCGGCCGGGGCGGCTCCGAATGATGACCTTGCCGCCCAGCCGCTCCAGCCGGGCGCGGACGCTGACCGCGAGCCCGAGCCGGCCGGACGCGGCCAGTTCGGGCTCGTCGTAGGTGAAGCCGACGCCGTCGTCGCGCACGTCGACCGTGATGACGGCGCCGTCGTCCAGCACCGAGATCCACACGTGTTCGGCCTCGGCGTGCTTGACGACGTTGCCGAGCAGCTCGTTGACGGCCGCAGCCAGCTCGGCGGCGACGTCGGCGGGCACGAGAATGTGGCCGCTGTCGACCAGGCGGACGGGCCACTGCTTGAAGCCGTCGGCGACCTCGGCGATGGCCTCGACCAAAGATCGGGTGCCGGACGGCGTGCCGGGCTCCTCGGGCCAGCACGAGCCGGCGCAGGCTGGCCTCCTGCCGTCCCACATCGGCCATGAGGGCCCGCAGCTCGGTCCGGGTGACGCCGCCGCGGTCGGCCAGGTCGCCGCCGTCCTTGCGGATCTGGCCGAGGCGCTGGAGCACGTCGTCGTGGATGTGGGCGGCCAGCCGCTCCCGTTCGCGCAGACTCGCGACCACGGCTCGCCCCTCGGCCAGGCGCACCGACACGCGCTCGAACTGGCCGGTGGCGATGCCGATCGCGCCGCCGAGCACCACGTACGACAGCGCGCTGCCGAGCAGGCTCACGCCGTCCAGGTAGCCGGCCAGGAAGAGGGAGGAGCCGTTGAGGTGGTAGCCCACGGGCAGGCACAGGGCGACGGCGAGGCCGGCCAGCACGCCGCCACGCACGCCGTAGACGGTGGCCCAGGCGGCCACGGCGGCCATCGGGTAGGCGCCGGCGAAGGTGGGGTGGTCGGTGAGCAGCTGCCCCTGCGGCCCGACCCAGCCGGACACGAGCAGCACGAGAATGGCCAGCAGGAGGTCGACGGTCAGCACCCGGCCGGTGCGGCGCACGGCGGCAACGGTCAGCCAGGCGGTCCAGCCGAGCATCGCGGCCAGGGTCACCACCGCCAGGCTCGCACGCTGCTCCAACACCTGGTTGCTGAGCAGGGCTATGACGGCGGTCCACCCCACGGTGAGCCACCGGAAGCTGAGAATCAGCAGCATCGGCGCGGGGTGGGCCCGCGTCACGCCACCGTCGGCCATGCGACGACCCCCATCGCGCTGATTGCCCTACTACTTTGGAGCATCCGGCCCTACCGTGGATACACGTGAGGGCGGGGGACCTTGTCGACATAGTCGGCGTCCAGGTTGCTTGGTGGCAACTCGGATTCCGTGGCCGTCGAGACGTGCTACGACGGGCGAGAACCGGTGGAACCGGTTTCGGCGACGAAGTCGGTCGCGCCTGGGCCATGCAGGTGCTGGTGGCGCCCTGGTGGTGGCGCGCCGCGCGCACGGCGCTGGCCGCCGGGGCGGCGCTGCTCGTGGTCGTGGTGGCCGAGGTCGGCCTGCTGTCGGAGCTCGGCGACGCCACCGTGGCCGTGCTGCTCACGGTGCTGCTGTCGTTCGGCGTGACGGCCTTCATGGCGTGGCGGCAGACGCAGTGGGCCCGCGAGATCGCCGGCGCCGAGGGCGCCCACGCCCGTCCGGCATCGGTCGTCGCCCGCAAACTGCGCCTGACCGGCGCGCTGCTGGTGGCCGTCGCCGCGCTGTCGACGTTCCTCCAGTCCGCCGCCGACACCGCGTCCAGCGAGTACGTGTGCCAGCGCTACGGGCAGTACGACCCGCACTTCCCCGGCGTGTTCGAGGGCCACGCCGCCAACAACATGTGCGTCCTCGGCCCCATCCGCCACACCGACGACATCACCTGGGTCCGGAGCGCGGACGGCAACTACCACTTCTGGTTCCCGACCGTCGGCGGCCTGCTGTCCATGTCGACGCCCATGCGCGACGCGTGGGTCGGCTACCGGCCGCTGCTCGGCGATCCCGTCGACACCGACCGGTTCGACGGCTGCAACCGGTACGTCAACTTCGCCCACGGCTACGTCCTGGAGCGGCCCGACCAGCCGGTGGTGGTGGCCGCCGGCAACTACCAGCCGGCGCTCAACACCGCCGACTGCAACGTGCCGGACCGGCCGTACCTGACCAGCGTCGTGCAGGACGGCGACGGGAACCTCCAGGTGGACTGGAAGTTCCAGCGGACCGACGCCTACAACGTCACCTACTGGGTGGTGGGGCGGCCCGGCGTGCGCAGCGTCGAGGCCGCCCGCACCCACTTCGTCTTCGACCGGCCGGAGCCGGGCATGACCTACGGCTTCCAGATCCAGGCGTGCCAGAAGCACTTCCTCGGCCGCTCCAAGTGCACG
>NZ_KK037166.1:7224186-7244048 GCF_000568255.1 Kutzneria sp. 744 | reverse complement strand
GTCCTCGGCGGCGGTGAACCGCGGGTCCTCGGGCTCCTCGTACGGCTCGGCGCCGGCGTTGCCCTGCTCGGCGATCGCGATGCCGGGCAGCTTGTCACGCAGCGCGTCCAGCAGGGAGTCCAGCCACTTGCGGATCTCCGGCTCGGGCAGCGCCCCGGCGAAGGCGTCGATGGGCTGGCCGCCGGCGATGGCCACCACGGTCGGGATGGACTGCACGCCGAACAGCTGAGCGATGCGCGGGTTGGCGTCCACGTCCACGGTGGCCAGGATCCAGGCGCCGCCCGCGGCCTGGGCCAGCCGCTCCAGCAGCGGGGACAGCTGCTTGCACGGCCCGCACCACTCGGCCCACAGGTCCACGATGACCGGGACCTGCATGGACCGCTCGACCACGTCGTCCTGGAAGCTGGCCTCGCTGACGGCGATGACGAACTCACCCGCGGGCGTCGCCGCGGCCGGCGGTCCGCCCGCGGCCGGTGCGGCCGGCGCCCTGGTCGTCGCGTCGGCCTTCGCCTTCAGGCCGGACAGATCGACGGCGCCGGACAGCGCCGCGGACAGAGCTGCGCTCTGGCGGGGGTTTGGCCTTGTCACGGTTCCATCCTGGCACGAACCGGCCGACGGTTGCCCGCGAGTCCGGCTGACTGGACACTGTGAACGCATAGTTACCGGTCAGGACACTGGGGGTGGCCATGGTGGCCGGTGGCGAGGACGTCCCCGCCCGACTTGAGCGACTGCCCGATTCGGGTTGGCACCTGCGGGTTCGCTGGCTGATCGGCGTCGTCACCTTCTTCGAGGGCTTCGACCAGCTGGCCATCGCCTACACGCTGCCGTCGCTGAGCGCGGAGTGGGGCCTGAGCACCGGCCAGCAAGCGCTGGCCATCACCAGCGGCTCGGTCGGAATGCTGCTCGGCGCGCTGGTGTCGGGGGTGGTCGCCGACCGGATCGGCCGGGTCAACGTGGTCGTGCTGGCGTTGTCGGTGACCGCCCTGTCGTGCGTGGGGCTGGCCATCTCGCCCGGGTTCGTGTGGTTCCTGGTGCTGCGGTTCGTCCAGGGCGTCGGCATCGGCGGCGAGGTGCCGGCCGCGGCGACGTACATCGGCGAACTGGCGCAGTCCGACCGGCGCGGGCGGTTCGTGCTGCTGTACGAGCTGGTGTTCCCGGCCGGGCTGACTGCCGTGGCCATCGTGGCCGCGTGGGTCGTGCCCGTGCTGGGCTGGCGCTGGGTGTACGGCATCGGCGTGCTGCCGGCGCTGCTCGTGGGGCCGATCCTGCGCATGGTGCCGGAGTCGCCGCGGTGGCTGGCGGCGTCCGGGCGCGGCGAGCGGGCCGTGGGCGTGATGGAGCGGATCGAACGCGCCGTGCAGCGCTCCACGGGGCGTCCGCTGCCGCCGGTCGTGGCCATCACGCGGGCCCCGTCCGTGCGGCGGCGCTACCTGCGGCGGACCGTGATCGTCGGGCTGCTGTGGCTGCTCAGCTACTTCGCCAACTACGGCATCGCCAGCTGGCTGCCGACCATCTACACCGACGTGTTCGCGCTGCCGGTGTCCACCGCGTTGGCCTACAGCGTCGCCACGTCGGTCGCCGGCCTGCTCGGGGCCATCGCCGTGGCCCTGTTGGTGGACCGCATCGGACGGCGGGCCTGCCTGGCCGGCGGCAGCGCCCTCGCCGCGGTGACCTTCGGCGTGTTGGCGGCGTCGGGGGCCGGATCGGCGTTGGAGCTGCTGGCTTTGTCGGCCGTCGGGGCGCTGTTCGTGTTCGCCGTCAACCTCGGGCTGTACCTGTACGCGCCGGAGCTCTATCCCACGCCCATGCGGGCCGCCGGGGCCAGCCTCGGTGGCGTGTGGAACCGCTTCGGCGTGATCGCCGGGCCCTTGGTCGTCGGCGCCTTCGCCGCGAACCTCGGGCTGCCGGCCGCGTTCGCCGTGTTGGGCGCGGCGATGCTGGCCGCCGCGACGACGGCGTTCTTCGCGGAGGAGACCCGGGGGCGGACCTTGGAGGAGATCTCTCCCTGACCTAGGCGTACGTGCCGTGCCCTTCGACCACCAGGCCGTCCCGCAACACCAACACCTCGCTGACCTCGCGGCCGTCCTGGTTCCGGTAGTTGATCACCATCACGGCCATGCCGACCCGCACGCTGAGGACCTCGAAGCGCAGGTCGGGGATCCGGCGCAGGCCGGTGGCGTAGTAGTCCCGGACGGCGGCCTTGCCGTGCAGGGTCCCGGATTCCTCGCCGTTGAACGTGACGACCACGGGCGAGCTCCACACGACGTCGTCGGCGAAGTGACTGAGCAGGCGGTCGAGGTCGTGGGCGTTCCACGCGTCGGCCCACTCGGCGGCGAACTTCTCGGCGAATGCGCGGTCCATGTCACTCCTCGACGATGCGGGCCAGATCGAGGCCCATCGGATGCGGCTTGACCACGCCGACGCCGGCGGCGACGATCCGGCGCAGGAAACCGGTCAGCAGCACAGCCAGGCGCTCCGTGCCGGCCTTGCCCAGCACCTCCCACGGCAGCTCGGCGGCGGCGTCGGTGCGGGTCTCGACGTCGTGTCGGGCCCGCGAGCCGTCGGCGGTGATGCGGTTCTCCTTGTCCAGCAAGCCACGCTCCCGCAGACGGCGTTGGGCGGCGGCCCAGTCCTCGGCGGTCCAGCCGCGCCAGGCCTCCCAGCCGGCCTGGTCGGAAACGTCACGGTCGGCGGAGAACGCCACGAGCGTCTCGACGGGATCGAGGCCGCCGGCGACCAGGGCGGCGACATGGCCGTCGCCTCGGGACTCGCGCAGCACGGTGGTGGCGTGCCACAGCACGAGATGCGGCGCGTCGGGCCACGGCAGCGCGGCATTGGCGGCGGCCAGCGGCCGGCCGGCGATGGGGGCGGCCAGGGCGGCCCGCTGGGCCAGCTGGGAGGCCTCGATCATGTCGTCGCCGACGACGTCGTCACCGAGAATCGCGCGCAGCCCGGCGTCGACGCCGGCCAGTCGGGCCTCCAGGAACCGGGCCGGGGTGGCGACGGCCCACGTGGCGGGAACCGCACGGGCGACCCGGCTCAGCTTGAAGTTGTAGAAGGTGGCGGCGACAACCTCGGCCGGCACGGCCCCGAGCGCCGCGGCGCGCAGGCCGAAGTAGCCCATCCAGCCGCCACGGCAGCCGAGGGCGTCGGTCTCGGCGCGCGCCTCCGGCGCGAAGTAGGTGACACCGTGGTAGGGCTCGTACAGCGTCCACATCCGCCGCGCGCTCATGACAGGTAGTTCTCCACCCGTTCCACCTTGGCGTGCAGCTGATCGGTGTGCCCAGGCCGGATGTCGGCCTTGAGCACCAGCGACACCCGCGGCGCATGGGCCTGCACGGCCTTCACCGCGCGCTTGACGACGTCCATCAGCTCGTCCCAGTCGTCGCCCTCGATGGTGGTGAACATGCTGGTGGTCTCGTTGGGCAGACCCGATTCCCGCACCACCCGCACGGCGTCGGCGACCGCCTCGGCAACGCTGTCGGACTCGCCGCCGAGCGGCGACACACTGAACGCGACCAGCATCGGCCCTCCCTGTCTGGATGCCGGCCAGTCAACCCGCTGCGGGTCGCGCCGGCAACAACCCGTGATCACCGACGCGTGAACTGCTAGCGTCGACAGCCATGGCCACCCAACCGTTGCCGTTCGACCCGATCGCCCGCGCCGCGGGCACGTGGGAGGAGCGGGTGGGCCCGTCGGGCGCGATGGCCGCGGTCACCAGCGTCATGCGGGTGCAGCAGATCCTCCAGTCCACGGTGGACGCGGCGCTGCGGCCGCACGGGCTGACCTTCGCCCGGTTCGAGGCCTTGGTGCTGCTGACCTTCTCGCGGCGGGGCAGCCTGCCGATGCGCGTGATGGGCGAGCGGCTGCAGCTGCACCCGACCAGCGTCACCAACATCGTGGACCGGCTGGAGGCCGACGGCCTGGTCAAGCGGACGCCGCACCCGTCGGATCGGCGGACCACCCTGGTCGAGATCTGCGCCGCCGGCCGCGAGCTCTGCGAGGCGGCCACCGCCGCGGTGTCCGAGGTGAACCTCGGGCTGAAGGGCCTGACCGAGCGCCAGACCGAGCAGCTCACCGACCTGCTGGCCAAGGTGCGCAAGGCCGCCGGCGACTTCGACGGCTGATTTCCGCACGCGTGGCAACCTCAACTCCGCGGCGAACGTCCCCTGAGCACATCGAAAGTTTCTCACTGTAGGGGGATTCACCATGGAGAAGAGGACTGCCCTCATCGGGGCCATGGCCGCGCTGGGAGTCGCCGGCATGCTGCTGGCACCGGCGGCGATGGCGACCACCACGACCGCGCCGCCGACCACGACCACCACGCCGCACGAGTCGATCTGGCTTCACGTCACGCCGTCGTCCGTTCGGCCGGGCGCCACCGTGTACCTGGACACCAACTGCCTCAAGGTGAACACCATCGGGACCGCCGAGCTCGATCTCTTCTCCGAGAGCACGCGAACGGCCGACACCCAGCGATTCAAGGCGACGGTCAAGGACGTCAAGCCCGGCAGGTACAAGGTCACCATGGAGTGCACGGACGTGAAGCCCAGCCGGACCGTCTCGGCCACCTTCACCGTGCTGCCCAAGGCCCAGGTCCCGACCAAGCCGGTCGGCGCGCCGCAGACCGGCGGCGGCTTCACCGCGACCGACCTTGTCGGCTGAGGTCAGGCGCTGATCGCGACCGCCCGCTGGGCCAGCCGCCCGGTGCGGGCCGCCCACCGCTCGAACACCACCGAGCCGAACGGCGGGATGCTCGCGATCAGCGCCAACGCGGTGGTCCGGTTGTCCCAGTTCAGGGCGCGCCGGGCCAGCAGCGAGAGCACCACGTACGCGATGAACACGACGCCGTGCACCGGGCCGAAGATGTGCACGCCGATCTCGTAACCCACGACGTACTTGAAGAACATGCCGATCAGCAGGCCGGCCCAGGAGATCGCCTCGGCCACCGCGACGGCACGGAACCGGCCTGACGGAGTGTCGAACATGGATCCCAGTGTGGGGCGTGAGCGGGCTCACGCCCCGACCGGGCCTAGCTGTCCTCCCAGCTGAACACGCGCGAGGCCGCGAACCCGACCACGATGGTGAAGGCCAGCAGCACCAGCGCCGGCACGCCCAGCGCCTCGATTCCCTTGCCGCGCACCAGAACGTCGACCATGCCGTCATTGAGATGCCGCAGCGGCAACACTTCCGAGACGGTCTGCAGCCACTGCGGGGCGTTCTGCAACGGGAAGAACGTGCCGGACAGGAAGGCCATCGGCAGCACGATGACGTTGGTGATGCCGGTCGCCGCCTCCTCGGACTTGGCGATCGAGCCGACCAGCACGCCGATGGAGAAGAACGACAGCGAGCCCAGCACCAGCAGCGGCAGGGCCAGCCACCACTGGCCGGCCAGTTTCAGCCCGAACACCGGCGTCATCGCCACCGCGACGAACAGGATCGCTTGCAGCACCGAGGTTCCGATGGTCACCAGCAGCCGGGAGGAGATCACCGTGCCGGTGCTGACCGGGGCCAGCCGGATCCGCCGCAGCACCTGCTTCTTGCGCCAGTTCACCAGCGTCAGCGCGGAGCCGAAGATCGCCGAGGTGGCCAGGCCCCAGGACAGGATGCCGGGGGTGAGGTACTGGATCGCGCTCAGCGACGAGTCCTCCACCTGCTGCGAGTTCAGCGTCACGGTCGGCGGTTTGCCGCTGGCCTTGATGTTGACGGCGTCGACCACCGAGCGGATGACCGCCTGCACGGTGCCGGCCTGCACGCTGTCGCTCGCGGCGTAGCGCAGCTCGACCTTGTTGCCCTGCACGGAGATCGCTGCCGGCACGTCGCCGCTCCTGACCGCCTGCACGGCCGTGTCGAACGAGTCGACGCGCTGGAACTCCACGATGCCGGTGCTGTTCAGGGCGGTCAGCACCGGGCCGTCGCCGACGACGTCGATCTTCGTCTTGCTGGAGGAGGCGCCGCCGAAGATCAGGCCGAAGATGACCAGGAACATCAGCGGCATCAGGAAGGTGAAGAACAGCGCCACCCGTTCGCGGAAGAAGCCCTTGAACATGGCCACCGACAGGCTCTTGAACGCGGTCATGCCCGGTACTCCCTTCCGGTCAGCTCCAGAAACACGTCCTCCAGCGTCGCGCCGCGGACCTGGAGGCCCTCCAGCGCGCCGCGTTCGGCCAAAGTGGACAACAGCTTGCCCGGGTGTCGAGTGGACAGTCGCAATGAGACGCCGTCGTCACTGGCTTCCTCAACGCCGGCAAGGCTCTTCGCGTCGTCCAACGCGATGATGCCGCGTTCGATCATCACGTGCGTCGGCGCGTCCAGGCCCCGCACCAGCGTCGCCGGCGCGTCCATGGCCAGGATCTTGCCCTTGTCCATGATCGCCGTGCGGTCGCACAGGATCTCGGCCTCGTCCAGGTAGTGCGTGGTGTAGACGATGGTCTTGCCCCGGTCCTTGATCGCCCGCAGCACGTCCCACAGGTTGCGCCGGGCCTGCGGGTCCAGCGCCGCCGTCGGCTCGTCGAGGAACACGATGTCCGGGTCGTGGGCCAGCGCGCAGGCGATCGACAGCCGCTGCCGCTGCCCGCCCGACAACTTGTTCTCCCTGGTGTCCGCCTTGTCGGTCAGGCCGACCAGTTCCAGCATGTCGGCGGCCGTGCCCGTGCTCACCCCGTACAGCGAGGCGAACGTCTCCAGCTGCTCCCGGGCCGTCAGCTTCTCGAAGAACGACGACGCCTGCAGCTGCACCCCGATGCGCGGCAGCAGCTTCGGGTTGCGCGGCCACGGCTGCTCGCCGAACAGCCGCACGCTGCCCTCGTCGGGCTTGCGCAGGCCCTCGATGATCTCCAGGGTGGTCGTCTTGCCCGCCCCGTTCGGTCCGAGGATCCCGAAGAACTCCCCCTCGCCAACGGTGAACGACACCCCGTCGACCGCCCACAGGTCGCCGTACCGCTTGCGCAGCCCCTCGGCGACGATCGTGTTCCCCTTGCTCATGGCCGCCAACGGTAAATCTCGGGGGCTGAAACGGTGGGTCATCTCCACAAGACCGGAGATATGCCAGGGTCCCCATTAGACCGATCGGGTGCACCTCCGTGGGGCACGTAATGAACTGGCCAACAATCCGCTATCGATTGCGAACACTGAGTCGTCCCTCGATTGGCGGTGTCATGGTCGGCAGGCGCACGGCGCTGCTCATCGTCACCGACACGCATGTCGACCGGGGCTTCCGCACGCTCCGGGCGCCACAGGCCGATGCTGCGGCACTGGCCGACGTCCTCCGGGACCCGCGGATCGGCGGCTTCACCGTCGAAATCCTGTCCAACCGGCCGGCCGACGAGCTGCGCCGGCGGTTGTTCCGCCTCTTCCGGACGGCTGACCGGGAGGACATGCTGTTGTGCTATCTGTCCGGCCACGGCATGAAGGACGAGTCCGGGCACCTGCACCTGGTCACCACCGACACCGAGCGCGACGCGATCGACGTCACCGCGCTGGCCGCGGCGGACCTACGGCGCATGATCGACCGCAGCCCTGCCCGGAGGACCGCGTTGTGGCTGGACTGCTGCTTCTCCGGCGCATTCCCCCCCGGTCGCACGGCGAAATTCGGCGACAGCGTGGACGTGCTCGACCAGCTCACCGCCCACTCCGGTCGCGGCTGCGCCGTGATGACCGCGTCGACCGCCATCCAGTACGCCTTTGAGGGCACCGCCAATCCCCGCGCCACCGGTCCCGCGCAGCCCTCCGTCTTCACCGACGCCATCGTCCGCGGGTTGCGCACCGGCGCCGCCGACCTCAACTCCGACGGCCTCATCGACGCCGCCGAGCTGTACCGCTACGTATACGACGAGGTGAAGCGCACAACCCCCGACCAGACGCCGACTCGCAACGACCAGGTGATCGGCGACCTGCACATCGCGCAGTCCAACCGGGGCCTGCCGGTGGATCCCGCGCTGCCGCAGGAGATTCGCCAGAGCCTGCGCAGCACGACACCCCGGATCCGGCAGGCGGCGATCGACGAGTTGGCCGAGCTCGCCACCGGCGGCAGCACAATCGCCCGGGACTCGTTGGCACGGCTGGGCGTGCACGGCGACGAAGACCTGGCCCGGCTAGCCCTCGCCGCCCTTGCCGAAACACCAGCGGCCGCAATGATGCCGAAGGTCACAACGGATGACCCCACGCCACCGGCCCCTGTCGGCGGAATCGGCGTCCCGCCATGGCAGCTGCCAGCCCAGCCACCGGAGTTGCGGCTGCCCAAGGGCGTTCCGCCGCGCGACTGGACTGCTGCCCGTCCTCTCCGGCGCCCTTTCGGTAGACAGGACCTGAGCACGACACTCGCCAACCACCTCGCCCAGCCCGGGTCGGTGGCATTCAGCCCGGACGCCACCGCGCTGGTTGTCGTCGACCGCGGCGGCTTGCTGCATTGGTCGACCGACGACTGGAAAATGCGCCCGCTGCACGGCGACGGGCGGGGATACCTGACACGGGCAGTGTTCAGTCCGGCCGGGCATGTGATGGCCGCGGTGAGCGAGACCGGAGTCCACATATGGAATACGGACAGCTGGGAACCGGCGGGGATTCTGCCGATCCGTGCCCTGCGTTCGGCCGCGTTCAGCCACGACGGCAGGAAGCTGGTGACGGTGGCGGACAACGACACTGTACGGATCTGGCGCACAGACACTTGGCAGCAGATCGCGGCGAGCGCCAAGGCCGATTACTACCCAGTGTGGGCCGATGCCGGCTTCTCTTCGGACGGCATGTCGGTCGCCGTGAATCCGGGGCCGTGGGTGCTGGTCTGCGATCCAGGGACGGGCCAGTCGCTCCGCCACCTCCCGGCGGTGCCGAAGGCCAAGGCCTACCGGTCGTTTGCCTACTCACCTGACGGCCATCTGCTGGTGGCAGGCCGTGGCGACGGAGTTGCCGACGTCTGGAACACACACGACTGGAGCATCCCCGTCCAGCTGCGAGACAGCCGCAAGGAAATCCTCGCCCTCGACTTCAGGCCGGATGGCACGATGCTTGCGGCTGCGGGCGTCGACCAGAAGATCCGACTGTGGAGTATCCCGACCGGGCGGCTGATCCACACACTGGTCGGCCACTTCGAGGCGGTGACGTCTCTCGACTTCAGTCCAGATGGCAAGGTGCTGGCCAGCTATGCCCGGGACGGCATGGTCAAGCTCTGGCCGGTGCGGGAGCTGCTGAAGCGGTGAGGCGGGCCGTTCCGCCGGATTGCCGGGGAACGACCCGCCTCGGGTCACTCACGAAGCCGCCGCCACGTCCTTCGTGAGCGTTCTGGGCGTGCTCAGCCGGTGGCGATGCTGAACACGTGGAAGGTGCCGCCCTGGACGGTGCTGGGCAGCGTGATGGACTTGACCTGCTTGCCGGCGGTCAGGGCGACCGGGGCGGTGGCGAACAGGTAGACGTTGAGCTGCTGGGAGGTGCCGCCGCCGGCGTTGCGGTAGGGCATGGAGACGACGGTGCGGTTGTTGTACGCCACGGGAGCGCCGCCACCGCCGAGGGCCCAGTCGGAGAAGCCGACGGAGGCGTTCTGGGTGGTGCCGTCGGTGTAGGTGATCACCATGGTGCCCGAGGCGTTGCCGTTGCCGGCGCTGCCGAGCAGGGCCAGCTGGGTGGCCCCGGCGGGCGCGTCGACGTTGATGGTTTCCCCACCGGCGTTGACGTTGTCCATCTCACCGACGGGGACGTTGGGCCACAGGAACTTCAGGCCGTCGGAGTCGGTGACGGTGGAGCCGGGGTTGACGCCCTTGGCCGCCAGGGCGTTGCGGGAGTAGCTCCAGCCGCCGCCGTCGTAGTTGCCGATCTGCTGGTTGTCGTCGGGCGAGGTGCCGATGTTGTTGAAGGCGGCCCGAAGGCTGCCGGGCTGGGCGACCAGGACGGCCAGGGTGGAGCCGTTGATGGCCTTGCCGCCCACGGTGTACGAGATGGGGATGTTGTACGTGCCCTCGGCCGTGCCGGCGGCGACGGTCACGGTGACCGGGGCGCTGGCCTTGCCGCCGGGGTCGGTGGTGAGGTCACCGGAGGACGGCGTGATGGTCAGACCGGCCGGCGCGGTGGCGGTCCAGTGCGCGGTGGTGCCCTGACCGGAAAGGTCTTGCACACCAACGTTTGCCGTGGCGGTGCCGCCCGCCGGGGCGACGAGCCGGGACGGGTCGACGAAGGTGCTCTGGTTGACGGCGCCGTCGGTGAACGACGGCGGAGCGTCGGCGTGGGCCGAACCCCAGCTGGTGTTGGGCGTGGAGGACAGCGCGAAGTCCAGCGTGCCACCGGTGTTCACGAACGACTCGGGCAGCCACGGCTTGTTCCACGTCTGGCCGTTGAGCTTCAGCGAGTCGATGTACGGCGTCGAAGTCGAGGCGCCCGGGGCGTTGATGGTGATCTTCTGGCCGCCGGGACGGGTGATCACGGCACCGGTGAACTCCGGCGTGTTCAGAGTCAGCTCGGCGCGGCCCGGGGTCTCCGGGTACAGGCCGAGGGAGGCCCACACGTACCAGGAGGACATCTCGCCGAGGTCGTCGTTGCCGACCAGGCCGTTGGGCCCGGCCTTCCAGATCTGCTGGCGGATGTTGTTGACCAGCGCCTGCGCCTTGTAGGGCTGGCCGGTGTAGTCGTAGATCCACGGCGTCTCCAGCGTGGGCTCGTTGCCCAGGAAGGCGTGTGGGTCGCTGGTGCCGGCGTTCAGCTTGGTGAAGAACTCGTCCAGCCGCTTGTTCACGGCGTCGTTGCCGCCCAGCGCCGTGATCAGGCCGCTGTAGTTGTACGGCACCATCCACGTGTACTGCGCGCCGTTGCCCTCGGTGTAACCGCCGGGGTCGGCCGGGTTGAACGGGCTGCCGAACGAGCCGTTGGCGCTGCGCGGCTGGAGGTAGCCGGTGGCCGGGTTGTACAGGTTCTGCCAGTTCTGGGCCCGCTTGATGAACGTGTTGTACGTGGCCGAGTCGCCGAGACGGCGGGCCAGCTGCGCGATGGAGAAGTCGGCGCTGGTGTACTCCAGCGTGTCGGAGGCGACGCCGGGCACGTAGCCGAGCTTGAGGTAGTTGGCCAGGCCCGGCCGCTCCTCGTAGCCGACGGTGGGCTGCGAGGCACCGCGTTCCATCAGCAGCAACGCCTGGTTGGCGTCAAAACCCTTGGCGCCGAAGGCATACGCCGTCGACACGATGATGTGGTACGGGTCGCCGTTCATCACGCCGGTATAGTCGTTGGCCACCGTCCAGCGGTCCCACGACCCGCCCTGCGCGGCGAACTGCACCATCGAGTTGGCGATGTCCGAGGTCTCACTGGGCGCCAGCAAGGCCAGTAGCTGCGCCTCGGATCGGTATATGTCCCAACCGGAGAAGTTGGTGTATATCGCGTGTCCCTTGGCGGCCTTGTGTATCTGGCCGTCGAAGCCCGGATACTGCCCGTCGGAATCGGAGAACACGTTGGGCTGCAACAGGGAGTGGTACAGCGCGGTGTAGAAGATGGTCTTCTGGTCGCCTGTGCCGCCGGTCACCGCGATCTGGTTGAGCCGGCTGTTCCACGACGCCCGCGCGGCGGCGGAGACCTGGTCGAAGGACTTGGTGGCGTTCTCCGCCTTGATGTTCGCCTTCGCGCCGTCCACCGACACGAACGAGACGCCGACCTTCACGTTGACGGTCGGGGACTTCGTGTTGTCGAAGGTGACGTAGGCGCCGCTGCCGGGCCCGGACACCGTGGTGTCCTGGGGCTTCACCGACTGCGACTTGACGTCGGCCTTGGCCTTGGCCGACTTCTCGGTGGCGGTGTTGGGCGCGCTGGTGACCGGCGCCTTGGGCAGGGACATGCCGCGCTCGGCGTCCTTGCCCGGCGTCACGGCCCCGTTGTGCCAGGTGCCGGTGCTGGCGAAGTTCTGGTCGAACTGGGCGTAGAAGTACACGCGGTAGTGGTCGTCGGCGCCGCAGAAGTGGCCGCTGGCGGCGTAACCGCTGATGTAGTTCTTGCCGATGGTGACCGAGGCGTCGTCGGTGCCCATGATCGAGCCGGACACGTTGACCAGCAGCGTCGAGGTGGGCCCGACCGGCCAGGTGAAGCGGCCGGCGCCGGTGCGCTGGGTGGCCGACAGCTCGACCTTGGCCCCGTTGTCCAGGCTCACGCCGTACGAGCCGGCGGTCACCTTCTCGTTGCTGTGCGAGAAGGTGGAGATGTACTTCATGGGGTTGGCCGCGGGCGAGTCGGTGATGTCGCCGACGACCGGCATGAACGGGATGTCCTGGTAGGTGTCGCAGCCCGCGCCGGACAGGTGCGTGAGGCTGAAACCCTTGATCCGGTTGTCCTGGTAGTAGTACCCGCCGTGTTGCAGCGTCACGGTGTCCGGGCTCCACTGCACCATGCCGAACGGCACGTCCGCGCCGGGGAAGGTGTTGGCGGCCCCGCCGCCCGTGCCCATGTCTGCGTCACCCGGCTGGGTGCCGATGTAGGGGTCGACCCATTGGGCCAGGTCCTGCGCCTTCGGCGTCGGCGCGGCCGTCGCGGTGGTGGCCACCAGGGGTGACACCACCATCGCCAGCGCTGTGCCGATCACGGCCGCGGCGCGCAGGCGCCGTCTCGGGACTCCGAACATCTTGGCGGTCGCCTCCCGTGGCTCGAACACACGTTCGTCGAGCGGCGGGCGTGACAACCTTGTCGCGACGCCCGGCAGGTCCGCTCGACCCGGTGGCAACACTGCGGAGAGTGTTGGATCTGCGTCAAGACGTCATCGGCCAGCCTGTCCGCTTCCGGACAACGGGCGTCCTCCGTATGCAGCAACAGGGTCCGTTCACAGTGTGAACAGCGAAAACGGGGTCGTCACGGTTATCTCCCACCGTCCCACTTGACCGGTTCACAACCATTGACAAGAGCTGTGTGGATCCGGTGAGATCGCGCCATCATGACAACGTTGTCGAGCCTCGGCCCCCGCCGGGTCCGCCGCGCAACCATGAGCGACGTGGCGCGCCTGGCCGGGGTCAGCATCAAAACGGTCTCCCGGGTCGTCAACGACGAGCCGGGAGTGCACCCCGCCACCGCCGAACGCGTGCTGGCGGCCATCGACCAGCTCGGGTTCCGGCGCAACCTGGGCGCCCGCAACCTGCGCCGCGGCTCGTCCACCGGCACCATCGGCATGGTGCTGGAGGACGTCGGCAATCCCTTCTACTCCGGCATCACCCGGGCTGTCGAGGAGGTCGCCCGCCAGTACGGGCGCCAGGTCCTCACCGGCTCGTCCGACGAGGACCCCGGCCGGGAGCGCGAGCTGGCGCTGGAGTTCTGCGCCCGCCGCGTCGACGGCATGCTCGTGGTGCCGGCCGGCATGCAGCACGGCTACCTGGTGCCGGAGATGCGCGCCGGCATGCCCGTGGTGTTCCTCGACCGGCCCGCCGGCGACGTCGTGGCCGACACCGTGCTGGTGGACAACATCGGCGGCACCGTGCTGGCCGTGCGCCACCTCGCCGCCCACGGCCACAACCGCATCGCCTTCCTCGGCGACGCCCCGGACATCTTCACCGCCAACGAGCGCCTGCGCGGCTTCCGCGAGGGCTGCGTGCGCGCCGGCATCCGCTACGACGAGGACCTGGTCGCCATGGGTCCGCACGACGAGCGGGGCATCGCCGAGGTGCTGCGCCGCATCGGCGAGCACCGCCAGCCGGCGACCGCCGTGGTGGCCGGCAACAACCGGATCACCGTGCACCTGCTGCGCGTGCTGGCCGGCCGGCCGCAACGCCCGGCCCTGGTCGGCTTCGACGACTTCGAGCTGGCCGACCTGCTCGACCCGCCCGTCACCGTGATCGCGCACGACGCCAGCGCGATCGGCAAGGCCGCCGCCGAACTGCTGTTCTCCCGCCTGGACGGGGACACCTCCCCGCCGCGGCGGGTGGTGCTTCCGGTGCGTTTGGTACCCCGTGGATCAGGAGAAAAGCGACCTTGAGCGAGATCATGCGGCCCGTCCGGCTGGCCGCCAACCAGCCCCGGCAGTTCTACCGGGGCGGCGCGGCGATCGCCGACCTGCGCGGGATGCCGGCGACGGCCGAGTTCGGCCCCGAGGACTGGGTGGGCTCGATCACGACCCAGTTCGGCAAGGAGGCCGGCCTGTCGCCGCTGCCCGACGGCACGCTGCTGCGTGACGCCGTGGCCGCGGACCCGACGGCGTGGCTGGGCGCGGCGCACGCCGCCGAGTACGGTGCCGACACGGCGCTGCTGGTCAAGCTGTTGGACGCGGGCCAGCGGCTGCCGGTGCATTACCACCCGTCCGACGCCTTCGCGTCCGACCACCTGTCCTGCCGTCACGGCAAGACCGAGGCGTGGATCGTGGTCGGCACCAGCGGGCCGAGCCCGACCGTCCACATCGGATTCAAGGCCGACGCCGACCCGGCCGTGGTCGACAACTGGGTCACCGTGCAGGACCGCAGGGCCATGCTGGACGCCCTGAACGCGATCCCGGTCAAGGCCGGCGACACGGTGTTCATCCCGGCCGGCCTGCCGCACGCGATCGGCGAGGGCGTGTTCATCGTCGAGCTCCAGCAGCCGACCGACTTCTCCATCACGATCGAGTGGGAAGGCTTCCTGGACGGCCCCGACTCGTGGCACCTGGGCCTGGGCCAGGCGACCGCGCTGAAGGCGCTGGACATGTCCGGCTGGGACGGCAAGCGGCTGGACACGATCGTCAAGCACACCGCGGACAACCACGACCCGATCGTGGACCTGTTGCCCAGCAGCGAGTTCTTCCGCGCCCAGCGGCTGCACGCCGACTCGCCCATCGAGCTGGACCCGTCCTTCGCGGTGCTGGTGGTGCTGGACGGCGAGGGCCGGCTGCACACCGAGGGCGGGGACCCGGTCGCGCTGCGCCGCGGCGACACCTTCGTGTTGCCGCACGCCGCCGGATCGTCCAAGTTGGACGGTGGTCTGGTCGCGGTGAGGTGTCTACCCCCGGAGGTGCCGGCATGAGCGAGCTTGCGAGCGAATCATTCAGCGCCGAGCGTCCGCGAACGCGGACACCGAGCGCCAGCGAGGTGCCGCAGTGAGCACGCCGTTGCTGGAGGCGCGGTCGCTCGTCAAGCACTACGGCAGCGTCGAGGCGCTGCGCGGCGCGTCGTTCCAGGTGGCCGCGGGCGAGGTCGTCTCGCTGATCGGCGACAACGGCGCCGGCAAGTCCACCTTCATCAAGTGCCTGTCCGGCGCGGAGCAGCCCGACTCGGGCGAGATCCTGTTGGAAGGCAAGCAGATCCAGCTGGACTCGCCGACGACCGCGCGGGCGCTGGGCATCGAGACCGTGTACCAGGACCTCGCCGTCGCTCCCGACCTCGATCCGGCGGCGAACCTGTACCTGGGCCGCGAGATCAGGCGCAAGGGCCTGCTCGGCGCGCTGGGCATGCTGGACAAGGCGGAGATGCGCCGCCGGGCGAGCGAGGAGTTCGGCCGGCTCGGGGTCACGCTGCAGAGCGTGGACGTGCCGATCGGAGCCCTGTCCGGCGGCCAGCGGCAGAGCGTGGCCGTGGCACGGTCGGTGGTCTGGGCCAGCAAGGTCGTGTTCATGGACGAGCCGACCGCGGCGCTCGGCGTCGTGCAGCGCGAGCGGGTGCTCGACGTGATCCGCAAGGTTCGCGACCAGGGCATCGGCGTGGTGCTGATCAGCCACAACATGCCCGAGGTGCTGTCGGTCTCCGACCGCGTCGAGGTGCTGCGGCTGGGCAAGCGCGTCGCCCGGTTCAAGGCCTCGGAGGCCTCGTTGACCGACCTCGTCGGCGCGATGACCGGCGCGCTGGTGCAGGAGGACCTGTCGTGACGACCGTTACCGATTCCGTGGCCCCGCTGGAGAAGCAGTCGCTCGGCCGGCGGCTGGCCGGCGCCAACACGCTGTGGATCGCGCTGGTGCTGATCGCGCTGATCATCGTGTTCGGCGTGATCGACCCCAGCGGCATCCTCAACATCACCAACCTCCAGTTCCTGCTGATCGAGACCGCGGTGCTGCTGGTGCTGTCGGTCGGCATGACGTTCGTGATCATCACCTCCGGCATCGACCTGTCGGTCGGCTCGGTGCTGGTGTTCTCCGGCATCACCTCGGCCCTGGTCATGAACGCGCTGTCCGGCGGCGACTCCACCAACGCCGGCTGGGGCGTGATCATCATCGGCGGCCTGGTCGCGCTGGTCAGCGGCGCGGCCTGGGGCGTGCTCAACGGCCTGCTCATCGCCCGGGCCAAGATCCCGGCGCTGATCGTCACGCTGGGCTCGTTCGGCGCGGCGCTGGGCGCGGGCGAGCTGCTCACCGGCGGCTCCGACGTGCGCACCATGCCGACCGCGCTGGCCCGGTCGCTGGGCTCGGGCACGCTGCTCGGCGGCATCCCGACCATGGTGGTCGTGGCCGCGGTGGTGGCGGCGATCGGCGTGTGGCTGCTGAGCACCACCCGCTTCGGCCGCTACACGTACGCGATCGGCTCGAACGAGGTGGCCGCGCAGCGCACCGGCATCGGCGTGACCCGGCACCTGGTGCTGGTGTACGCGCTGTCCGGCGTGCTGGCCGGGCTGGCCGGTTTCATGTCGCTGGCGTACTTCACCACCACCACGCTGACCAGCCACGGCACGGACAACCTGAACGCGATCGCCGGCGTGGTGCTCGGTGGCACCAGCCTGTTCGGCGGTGTCGGGTCGGTCATCGGCACGGTGATCGGCGTGTTCATCCCCGCGGTGCTCAACAAGGGCTTCACGATCATCGGGGTGAACGTGTTCTGGCAGCCCATCGCGGTTGCCATCGTGCTGGTGGCGGCGGTCTGGTTCGACCAGGTGCGCCGCCGGGCACGCAACCAGCGCTGATCTTTGTCCACGTGAAAGGTCTCTCAACGATGACGGACACACGAAAGATCGCCGGTCTCGCGGCGCTGGCCGCGGTGTCGCTGCTGGCCACCGCGTGCGGCGGCCAGGTCGGGCAGACCGGCGGCTCCTCCGGTTCGTCCAGCCCGGACAACAAGAACCTGGTGCTGATCCCCGGTGTCTCGGCCGAGCCGTTCTACATCTCCATGCAGTGCGGGGTGGAGGCCGAGGCGAAGGCCAAGGGCTACACCGTGAAGACGCAGGCGCCGCAGAAGTTCAACCCGAGCGACCAGACGCCCATCGTCACCGGCATCCTGGCCAACAAGCCGGCGGCGGTGCTGATCGCGCCGACCGACGACAAGGCGCTGGCCGGGCCGATGAAGCAGCTCAAGGACGCCGGCATCAAGGTCATCGAGGTCGACACCTCGCTGCAGGACACCTCCGTCGCGCAGTCCTCCATCTCCTCCAACAACGAGCAGGGCGGTCAGCTCGCCGCCCAGACGCTGGCCAAGCTCGTCGGGGACAAGAAGGGCTCGGTGCTGGTGCTCAACACCACCGCCGGCACCTCCACCACCGACGCGCGGGAGAAGGGCTTCAAGCAGGAGATCGCCAAGTACCCCAACATCAAGTACGTGGGGCAGCAGTACACCGACAACGACGCCGCCCAGTCCGCGTCCAAGGTGACGGCGACGCTGTCCAGCACGCCGGACCTGATCGGCATCTTCGCCACCAACCTCAACACCGGTGAGGGCGCCGCGACCGGTTTGCGCACCGCCGGCAAGACCGGGCAGGTCAACCTGGTCGGCTTCGACGCCAGCCCCAAGGAGGTCAGCGACCTCAAGGACGGCAGCTTCCAGGCGTTGATCGCCCAGGACCCGGCCACCATCGGCAAGGACGGCGTCGACCAGGCCGTGGCCGCGCTGACCGGCGGCTCGGTGACCCGCAACATCTCCACCGACCTGGTGTCCATCACCAAGGACAACATGGACCAGCAGTCCAAGTACTTCTACAAGTCGAGCTGCTGAACCCCCGCGAGTCACGCTGTCAGGCACACCGAAACACGGTTTCCGGCACACACCCGATCCCGGGTGTGTGCCGGATTTCGTTCTACCGTCGGGACTTCGCCGCCCGACGGGCCGCCTGATGGGCCCGCTCGGCGGCCTTGCCGGCCCGCTCGGCCGCCGCCCTCGCCCGCCGCACCGCTGCGGATCCCTTGGGCTCCAAGGCTTTCAGGCTGGCCTCCAACGCCGTGAGCAGATCACCCGAGCCGTTGGGCTGGATCGGCACCTCCGGCCGGATGACCTCGTTGCCGGCGGCCTTGGCCTCGACGAGCTCGTCCAACGCCTCGCGGTAGGCGTCGGAGTGCGCCGAGGGGTCGAAATCCCCGGCCAGGCAGTCGATCAGCGCGGTGGCGGCCTTCAACTCCGGCAGACGGACGTCGACTTCCTCGTCCAGGAAAGGAAAGTCGGGGGTGCGGAGCTCGGCCGGCCAGACCATGGTCTCCAGCACCAGCACGCCGTCCCGGGCCCGCAGCACGCCCATGCTCTCCCGCTGCCGGAAGGCCACCTTCACCACCCCCACCTTCCCCGAGCGGCGCAGGGCCTCGGCGAACAGCACGTACGGGCGGACGCCGTCGGCGTCGGGTTCCAGGTAGTAACTTCGGGACAGGTAAAGGGAATCGATCTGCGACGGCGGGGCGAAGGCGTGCACGGCGATGGTCCGCAGGGTCGGCACCGGCAGCGTGGCCAGGTCCTCGTCGGTGATCATCACGACGTCCCCGCCGCCGGTCTCCGCCGCCCGCGCCACCTCGTCCGCCGGCACCTCGGCGTCGTCGAGCTCGCAGTACCGGCGCAGCCGTATCCGGCCGCCGTCCGCCGCGTGCACCTGGTGCAGCCCGAGACCCCGCTCCTCGGTCGCCCGGTACGCCTTGACGGGAATGGTGACCAGCCCGAACCCGATGCTGCCCTTCCAGAAGCTGCGCAAAGTCGACCCCTCCTCGACGATGGCCACGTCACGACGGCGGGGGAAGCACCTCGGTGGCGCGCGAAAACGCTTGCCTTCCAGGGTAAGGGCGGAAAACGAGGCGTCTGCTGCTACGAACGGGTGTCGTCGTCCTCGACGTCGTCCAGGAACGGCAGGGCTTCCTCTAGTGCTTCCGCCGTAGACGCCGCTGCGTCGGCTGCCTCAGACAGTACGGCGGACAGCTCAGTGGACACGAGCGTCTCGCCCATGAACTCTACGCTGCTCGACTGACCGCCGACCGCGTGACGGGAGATGGTGTTGAGCGCCCGGGCCAGATGCCGCTGCGCCCGCAGGAGGGTCGGCACGATCATCGCGATGTCGTCCGGGTCGGAGACGTCGACCCCGGCCAGCGCGGCCGCGCACGCCTCAAGGTGTGCCGCGGCCACCGTCGCCGGCATGATCGAAGCACCAGTCACGCCCGACATCCTGCCACCACCGGGTGGATCACCGTCGGCGACTCACCGCAGGCCCTCGATCAGGTCGTCGGCGGCGGCGTAGGGATCGACCTCGCCGGTGGCGACGCGCTTGGCCAGCTGGTCCAGCGCGGTGCCGCCACGCAGGTCGCCGATGCGGGAACGCAGCTGCTGCAAGGCGATGGCCTCGACCTCGGCGGCGGCGCGGGCCTGGCGGCGCAGTTCGAGCTCGCCGCGGTCGACCAGCCAGGCGCGGTGCGAGTCGATGGCGTCCACCAGGTCCTCGATGCCCTCGCCGCGGGCGGCGACGGCCCGCACGACGGGCGGCCGCCAGATGGGGCCCTGGCGTTCGCGGCGGGCGAGGGAGAGCCCGTGCTTGAGCTCCCGCACGGTTTGGTCGGCCCCGTTTGTCGGCCTTGTTGACCACGAACACGTCGCGATCTCCAGGATGCCGGCCTTGGCCGCCTGGATGCCGTCCCCATGCCCGGCGCTTTTTTTTACCACTGTGGTGTCGGCCAGCCCGGCCACCTCGACCTCGGACTGGCCGACGCCGACGGTCTCGATGAGCACGACATCGCAGCCGGCGGCGTCCAGCACCCGCAGGGCCTGCGGCGTCGCCCAGGACAGGCCGCC
>NZ_KK037166.1:7217336-7224086 GCF_000568255.1 Kutzneria sp. 744 | reverse complement strand
AACGGCGAGGTGGGGTCAGGAGAGCACGCCGACGCGGAGTTCCTTGCGCCGCAACGCGGTGAAAGCTGCGAGGTCATCGTGGACTTGCCGACGCCGGGCGAGCCGGTGAGGCCGACGACCCGCGCCCGCCCGGTGTGTTTGGGCGAGCGCGGCGGCCACGTCCCGCAGGTGCGGGCTGGCGTCCTCGACGAGCGAGATCAGCCGGGCGACCGCCCGCGGCTCGCCCGACCTGGCCCGGGCGACCAGGTCGGGCACGTCGACAACGCGGGACACTAGCCCAGCCGAACTAGCACTGCGGAACCCGCACGATCAGGGCGTCGCCCTGGCCACCGCCGCCGCACAGCGCGGCCGCGCCGACGCCACCGCCGCGGCGCTTGAGCTCCAGGGCCAGGTGCAGCGCGATGCGGGCCCCGGACATGCCGATCGGGTGGCCCAGCGCGATGGCGCCGCCGTTGACGTTGACCTTGTCCTCGGACAGGCCCAGCTTGCGCGCGGACACCACGCCGACCGCGGCGAAGGCCTCGTTGATCTCGACCAGGTCCAGGTCGGCCGGGTCGATGCCCTCCTTGGCGCAGGCCTTGCGGATGGCGTTGGACGGCTGCTCGTGCAGGCTCGCGTCGGGGCCGGCGACCACGCCGTGCGCACCGATCTCGGCCAGCCAGGTCAGGCCCAGCTCCTCGGCCTTGGCCTTGCTCATCACGACCACCGCGGCGGCGCCGTCGGAGATCTGCGAGGCCGAGCCGGCGGTGATGGTGCCGTCGGAGGCGAAGGCCGGGCGCAGCTTGCCCAGCGTCTCCACGGTGGTGTCGCCGCGCACGCCCTCGTCGGTGCTGAACAGCACCGGGTCACCCTTGCGCTGCGGGATGGCCACCGGCACGACCTCTTCGTCGAAGATGCCGTTTTTCGCGGCCTCAGCGGCTCGCTGGTGCGACCGGGCCGAGAAAGCGTCCTGCTCCTCGCGGGTCAGGCCGTAGCGGGAGTTGTACTTCTCCGTGGACGAGCCCATGGCGACCTGGTCGAAGGCGCAGAACAGGCCGTCGTAGGCCATGTGGTCCTGCAGCGTGACGTCGCCGTACTTGAAGCCGGAGCGGGACTTGGGCAGCAGGTGCGGGGCCTGGGTCATGGACTCCTGGCCGCCGGCCACCACGATCTCGAACTCGCCGGCCCGGATCAGCTGGTCGGCCAGGGCGATGGCGTCGATGCCGGACAGGCACACCTTGTTGATGGTCAGGGCGGGCACGTCCATCGGGATGCCGGCGGCGACCGCGGCCTGCCGGGCCGGGATCTGGCCGGCGCCGGCGGTCAGCACCTGACCCATGATCACGTACTCGACCTGCTCGGGGCTCACCCCGGCCCGCTCCAGGGCGCCCTTGATGGCCACGCCACCGAGTTGGGCTCCGGAGAAGTCCTTGAGCGAGCCGAGCAGTCGTCCCATCGGGGTGCGGGCCCCTGCGACGATGACGGAACCGGACACGACGGCCTCCAGCGACGGTGCGGGCGGTGGTCTTGTGGACCATACCGGCCGGTAGCTTTTCCTGTGGCTGTGAGTAGCCGCACAGGTCACTTCATCGTGTCAAGGCTACTACCCTGCTGCGTCATGAACCTGCGCGCTGAGCTCGCCCCGCTGGTCACCGCCGTCGACCATGTCGGCATCGCGGTGCCGGACCTGGACGCCGCGATCGCCTTCCACCGCGAGACCTTCGGCCTGGAGGTCAGCCACGAGGAGGTCAACGAGGAGCAGGGCGTCCGCGAGGCCATGCTGCGCGCTCCCGACGACACCACGGGCGCGGCGATCCAGCTGCTGGCCCCGTCCCGGCCGGACTCCACCATCGCCAAGTTCCTCGACCGCAGCGGCCCGGGCCTTCAGCAACTGGCGTTCCGCGTCACGGATGTGGCCGCCGCGTGCGAAACCCTGCGGGCCAAGGGTTTGCGGGTGCTGTTCGACGAGCCCAAGCGCGGCACCTCGAACAGCCGGGTGAACTTCGTGCACCCCAAGGACGCCGGCGGTGTGCTGGTCGAGCTGGTGCAGCCCGCCGAAGGCCACTGACTAGAACAGACCCGCCCGCAGCGCCGCCGCCACGGCGTGCGGGCGGTTGCGCAGCCCGAGCCGGCGCAGCAGCACCTCCAGCACGTTCTTCACGCCCCGTTCGCTGATGCCGAGCTTGCCGCCGATCTGCCCGGAGTCGAGGCCCTCGGCCAGCAGCCGCAGCACGTCGACCTCGCGGTCGGCCATGCCCGAGGGAATCAATCCCTTGGGGCGCAGCACATCCCGTTGCAGGCTGGCGACCTGGCCCAACAGCTGCCCGAGGAGCGTGGGCGGCATCTCGCCGCGGCCATCGGCGGCTGCGAGCACGGACCGGCCCAGCCGCTCGGGGGTGGCCGCGGCGACCGGCACCATGCCGACCACGCCGCATTCCACCAGCGGCAGCACGTCCACGTCGCGGAGGTGGTTGGTCACCACCACGACTTTGGTCGGCTCACTGCCGGCTATGCCGCGCAGCATCGCCAATGTGTCGCCGGTGACAGCATTCACGCACACCACGAGCACATCCGGCCGATTGTGCCGGCTATATTTCGTCACGCACAGATCCGGCCGGCCGTCGAGGCTGCCGATCACACCGCCCAGAGTGATCGGGTCTTCGGCATAGGCCGCGACCATCAGTCGATTCATGCCCCTCACCTCGGCCGCGAGCGTATCCACGGATTACGCCACACCGGCCGGGCGTGACCCGATCATTCCGCCCGCGGGCCGGAACCGCACTCACAGCGACCGAAGAGGAAAGGGAATCAAGCCAGACCGGTGCTGCCCCGCACCACCAGTTCGGCCACGCCGAACACGGAATCGGGCACGCCCTCACCGGCGATGACCCGCAGCAGTGCGGCGGCCGCCGCGGAGCCGTAGCCCGAAATGTCCCGACTCATCGCGGTCAGCGCCGGATGCGGCAGCCGGCACAGCGGCGAATCGTCCCAGGCGATGATCGACAAATCGCCGGGCACGTCCAGGCCGAGTTCGGCGGCCACTCCCACCGCGCTGACGGCCATGAGGTCGTTGTCGTAGACGATCGCCGTCGGCGGCCGGCCGGAAAGCAGCAGGCCACGGGTGGCCGCGGCGCCGCCTTCGCCGGTGAAGTCGGCCGCCACGACCACCCCGTCCGGGCCGGCGGCCTCGACGAACGCCTGGTCCCGCCGCACGGTCTCCTGGAACTCGGCGTTGCCTGCGACCCGGGCGATCCGCGTGTGCCCGAGGGAGTGAAGATGCGAGACGGCCGCAGCCATGGCGGCTTTCGTGTCAGGACCGACGGAGGTCAGCCCGCTGCCAGGCACCTCGCTCGACACCAGCACGCACGGCAGCCCGAGCTGGGACAGCAGAGGCAGCCGCTGATCGTGCACGCGGACGTCGACGACCAGCACGCCGTCCACCCGCCGCTGCCCCCACCAGCGCCGATAGACGTCCATCTCGCGTTCGGGGTCGTCGCCGACGACCTGGAGCAGCAGCCCGATGTCGTCCGCGCCCAGCGCCGCCTCGACCCCGGCGATCAGCCGCATGAAAAACGGCTCCACCTCCAGGAGACCGGCCGGCCGGGCCAGCACCAGGCCGACCACCTCGGCCTGCGCGGCGGACAGTGCGCGGGCGGCCCGGCTGGGCTGCCAGCCCAGCTCACGGGCCACGGCGAGGATGCGCCGCCGGGTCGACTCGGACACGCCGGGCTGGCCGTTGAGCGCGAACGACACCGTGCTCTTGGCCACCCCGGCTTCGCGGGCGATGTCGTGGATGGTCGGCCGCTTCACGGGCACCTCGGGTAGAAACGGTTTTCTCTCGATACCCGGAAATGTGCCATTGACGGCGCAACAACACCAAGGCCTGACGGCCGATCTGTCCGAAGATCCACCCCGAACTGCCCACTGGATTAGGGCCCGCCCGCCCCCAGGGACAGCGCGTCGGAGATGAACGCCAGCTCCCGTTCCATCGTCACGCGTCCGAGCTCGGGCTCGGTGGCGTGCCGGGCCACGGAATGCTGGTAGCTGACGGCCAGCGCGAGCAGCTCCGCCGCACTGTCCACGTCGGCCTTGCACTGCACGGCGCTGCCCGCCGCCATGATCACCTTGCGGATCAGCCCGACCAGGTTGCGGAACCGGTCCTGCAGCGCGTCCCGCACGGTGTGGTGGGTGTCGGCCTCGCGGTAGAGCAGGTTGCTCAGCATCAGCGATTCCACGCGGCGGCGGTCCAGCTCGGCCAGCAGCGCCCGCAGGCTGGCGGCGACGTCGCCGTCCACGACGACCCCGGACATGTCGATGCGCTCGTCGGGCAACCGCTCGACGAGCGCAACGAGGAGATCCGGCTTGCGTTTGAAGTAGTAGTGCACGAGCCCCTTGGGCACGCCGGCCCGCTCGGCGATGCGGGAGGTGGGGGTGGCCTCGAATCCGGTCTCGGCGAACAACTCCTCCGCCGCCGTCAGGATTCGCTCCCTGGCCGGGACTTCCTCCACCCTCACCCCACAGTTGTCAGTGCGATCCGGCCAGCCCGCGGTGCGCGGACTGCGCCACCGGCACGGCGATCGCGCCGGCCAGGACGGTCAGCACGCCACCGGCCCAGGACACCCAGGAGGCGCCCGAGAACTCCGTGTAGCCCATCACCCAGGGTGCCACGAAAAGCAGCACGCCGAGGACGATCTGCACCCACTCGCCGGCGACCTGGCTGGGCGCCGCAAGCGACCACAGCCCGTCGAGCACGACGAGCACACCCAGGACGACCATCGTCCACGCAGCGGCCGTCGAGGTCGTGACGACGATCGGGGACAGCGCGACGAGCGCCCCGATGACGACCTCGGTCCAGTCCTGCCACCTAGTCCATGACTTGGCCATTTCCAACCCCTCCACATCCTCGTGGGATGCCCTGATCATGCGCCTTGGTTGGCCGGCCGGTCAATACTTGTGACTCGGTAGACATCTGGCCCCTGAGCTGGTGTTATCCCGAACCGTCGGCACCCGGTCGTACCGTGGCCAGAGACTGGCCGGCGATCACGGCGCTGCCCGGTCCGACGCCGCTGACGGCCGACTTCGCCCGATCTGGGGCCCGAGGCCCAAGTACGTCTTCTCCCGGACCCTCGACCACGCCGACCTGACGGGTGAACCGGGCCACATCCGTAGTTCTGTATCGTTACTCGTGGGTAACCTGCCTCCAACCTGCGACAGGACCACTTCGAGGCCCCGGAGGCACCGCCGTGCAGAAGATCCTTGACGCGATCCTCGCCGACGAGCTCGACGCGCTCGCGCATCTGGCCGTTCCCGAGACCTACCGCGGCATGACCGTGCACGCCGACGAGGCGAACCTGTTCGACGGCATGGAGACCGCCGACAAGGACCCGCGCCGGTCGCTGCACCTGGACGAGGTGCCCACCCCCGAGCTCGGCCCGGGCGAGGCGCTGGTGGCCGTGATGGCCAGCGCCATCAACTACAACACCGTGTGGACGTCGATCTTCGAGCCGATGTCCACCTTCGGCTTCCTCAAGCGCTACGGCAAGAGCTCGCCGCTGGCCGCCAAGCACGACCAGCCCTACCACGTGGTCGGCTCCGACCTGGCCGGCGTCGTGCTGCGCACCGGGCCCGGCGTGCAGGCGTGGAAGCCGGGCGACGAGGTGGTCGCGCACTGCCTGTCGGTCGAGCTGGAGAGCCCGGACGGGCACAACGACACCATGCTCGACCCCGAGCAGCGGATCTGGGGCTTCGAGACCAACTTCGGCGGGCTGGCCGAGTTGGCGCTGGTCAAGACCAACCAGCTGATGCCCAAGCCCAAGCACCTGTCGTGGGAGGAGGCCGCCTCCCCCGGGCTGGTCAACTCCACCGCGTACCGGCAGCTGGTGTCCACCAACGGCGCCAACATGAAGCAGGGCGACACCGTCCTGATCTGGGGCGCGTCCGGCGGCCTCGGCTCGTACGCCACGCAGTTCGCGTTGAACGGCGGCGCGATTCCGGTCTGTGTCGTGTCCAGCGACGAGAAGGCCGAGATCTGCCGGCGCATGGGGGCGGAGCTGATCATCAACCGGAGCTCCGAGGGGTACCGGTTCTGGAAGGACGAGCACGAGCAGGACCCCAAGGAGTGGAAGCGCTTCGGGGCCAGGATCCGCGAGCTGACCGGCGGCGACGACCCCGACATCGTCTTCGAGCACCCCGGCCGCGAGACCTTCGGCGCCAGCGTCTACGTGGCCCGCAAGGGCGGCACCATCGTCACGTGCGCGTCCACGAGCGGCTTCATGCACAGCTACGACAACCGCTATCTGTGGATGAACCTCAAGCGGATCATCGGCTCGCACTTCGCCAACTACCGCGAGGCGTGGGAGGCGAACCGCTTGATCGCCAAGGGGAAGATCCACCCCACACTGTCCAAGGTGTACACACTGGCCGAGACCGGGCAGGCCGCGCGGGACGTGCAGTCCAACGCGCACCAGGGCAAGGTCGGCGTGCTGTGCCTCGCCCCCGAGGAAGGACTCGGCGTGCGCGATCAGGAACTGCGGGCCCGCCACCTGTCCGAGATCAACCGGTTCCGCGGTGTGTGACCGGAGTTCGCACCCGCGTCGTGCACACGGGTGTCACTCGTACCGGTAGCGTGGGGCCATGGCCCTCGGCAGCGACCGCGATCTCGTCCCGTTGGGAACCGGCTTCGACGTCGTCAAGCGCGGTTACGACAAAGCACAGGTGGAAGACCACCTGGAACGGCTGGACGCCGACCTGAAGCTGCTCGCCGCCGACCGG
>NZ_KK037166.1:7192501-7217236 GCF_000568255.1 Kutzneria sp. 744 | reverse complement strand
CGGGCCGCCATGGAGACCGAGCACAAGAGCGTCATGGAGGCCGCGCACACCGAGGCCAGGCGCATCACCGACGAGGCCACCACCCGTCGTGACGATGCCGACTCGGCCGCCGCCGCCGTGCGGTCCAAGGCCGACGCCGACTCGCTGGCCAAGCGCACCCAGGTCGAGGAGGACTTCGAGATCGCCATGTCCGCCCGGCGGACGGACGCGATGCGCACCCTCGCCGAGCAGGAGGCGTCCAGCAAGAACGAGGCCGAGAAGCGGGTTCGGGAGGCCACCGAGGAGGCCAACCGCCGCCGGCACGACTCCATCGCCGAGGCCACCGCTCGTCTGCAGGAGGCCACCGACGAGGCCCACCGCCGCGTCCGCGAGGCCACCGACGAGTCCTCCCGCCGCGTCGGCGAGGCCACCCGACGGGTCGAGCACCTCCGCCAGATCCGCAACCGCATCGCCGGCCAGCTCACCGAGGCCCGCGGCCTGATCATCGCCGCCGCGCCCCTGTTGGAGCGGCTGCCGGAGGAGAAGGTCGCCGACGAGTCGCCGACCGTGCAGGTGAAGGTGCCCGAGGGCGGCATCCCCGCCCCCAAGCCCACTGGCGCACCGGCTTCGGCTTCGGAAGCCGCAGGCCAGGCTTCGGCTGGCCCGGCCGCAGGCCAGGCTTCGGCCCAGCCGGCCGCGGCTCAGCCTGTACAGGCCCAGCCGACGCAGTCCCAGTCCGCCCCGGCTCAGCCGACTCAGGCCCCGCTCGCGCAGGCCCAGACGGCCCAGGACAAGTCCGCCCGGGCGCAGGCCGCACAGCCCAAGGAGTCGGCCGGCGCTCAGGCGCCATTAACGGCGACCAACCCCGCCGCCCAGCCGGGGACCCCGCCGAACCAGGTCACGCAGCCGGTCCAGCAGGTCCCCGCCAAGCCCGCCGCCGCGGCCAAGCCCGCGACCCAGCGCACCGGACGTCCGGCGGCGAAGCAGCCCCGCACCGCCGGCCCCGCGACGCCCGCCCAGCCGGCCAAGCAGCAGCCCCAGCCGAGCACTGCTCAGCAGCCGGCCGCGGCCAAGGACGCCGAGCAGACCAAGAAGATCCAGCGCCCGACCCCGCCCCGCCAGTCGGCCAAGCGCTGACACCCGCCCTTGCACGTTCGGAACGGACCATTCCGCTACTCGGAGTTCGGGAATGGTCCGTTCGCTGCTTCCTGAACGTAGGTCAGTCCGCGAAACCCTGATCCGTCAACCAGTCGAGGACCACCGCCGCGAACGCGTCCGGGTCCTCGACGGGTGGCAGGTGTCCGCACCCGGCCAGCTCCACCACCCGCGCCCCCGGAACCTCGACGGCGCCGGGGGCCATGAGCGCATCCTCCGCACCCCGCACGACCAGCGTCGGCACGGTCACCGAGGCCAGCAGCGACGTCGAATCGGGCCGGGCGGCCATGGCCCGCTGGGCCCGAGCGACGACCGAGCCGGCCTGGGAGTCGATCAACGACCGGAGCCTGGCCCGCACCTCCGCACTCGCACCCGAGCTGACCAGGTTGGGCAGCATGGCGTCGGCCAACCAGCCCCTGACGCCCTCGGCCTCGGCCCGGGCGGCGACAGCGAGGCGGTTCTCCCGAGCGGTGCCCGTGTCGGCAGCTGACTTCGTGTCGACGAACAGCAGGCCGGCCACGCGGGACGGGACCCGGCGCAGGATGGCCATGGCCAGGTAGCCGCCCATGGAGCAGCCGCCGAGCACGAAGGGCTCGTCGCCGAGGCCGGCCAGGATCTGGTCGGCGGCGGCGTCGAGGTCCGGCGGGCCGTCGCCGAGGTCGGGCGTGACCAGCCGCAAACGTTTGGCCAACGGGTCGCGAACGCCGTCCCACATGCGGGAATCCAACGGAAAGGCGTGCAGCAGCACCAGCATCACGACGCCGACGCTACTGTGCACGCTCGTGGCTGACCATCCACTCATCCTGCTGACCGGAACCTCCGCCGCCGGCAAGACCACCGTCGGCCGGCTGCTGGCCGACGCCCTGCCCGCGAGCGCGTTCGTCGAGGGCGACGCCGTGCGCACCATGATCCGCGGCGGCCGCGTCGACATGACCCCCGAGCCCACGCCCGAGGCGCTGCGCCAGCTCGCCCTGCGCCACCGGCAGACCGCGCTGCTGGCCGACTCGTTCCACGAGGCCGGCTTCGCCACCGTGGTCGAGGACGTCGTCGTCGGCCGCCACCTGGTCGACTTCGTCCGCTCGCTGACGGCGCGACCGCTGCACGTGGTCGTGCTCGTGCCGGACGAGGACACCGTCCGGCGGCGCGAGGCCGAGCGGGACAAGATCGCCTACGACGACGTCTGGACGCCGGCCGCGCTCAACGCCGTCGTGCACCGCGACACGCCTCGACTCGGCCTGTGGCTCGACAGTTCCACCCAGACCGCCGCCGAGACGGTCGAACAGGTACTGAAACGGCTCCCCGAGAGCCGTATCGAGCACCTGTAATCGTTTGCTCCAAGCACAATCGGCTCATGCTCACCGAGCTGCGCACGGAGCGACTGCTGCTCCGCCGGTTACGGCCCGACGACCTGCCCGCCGTGGTGCAGATCCAGGGCGATCCGGCGGCCAATCGGCACAACCCCATCGGCACCGCCAGCCCGGCCCGGATCGCCCAGCAGCTCCGCTGCTGGATCGCCGACTGGGCCGAGCACGGCATCGGCTACTGGCTCGTGGTCGACGCCGTCACCGAGCAGGCCGTCGGCCTCGGCGGCCTGCGCCCGTGCGAGCACAACGGCGCTCCGGCGCTGAACATGTTCTACCGGTTCCGGCCCTCCGCCTGGGGTCGCGGCCTCGCCCTGGAGATGGCCCGGGCCGCCGTCGACTGGGCCGAGCGCGAAGGCCCCGGCGCCCCCGTCGTCGTGGTCACGACCAGGGACAACCTGCCCTCCATCCGCCTGGCCGAACGCCTCGGCTTCCGGCGGGCCGGCAGCGACCCGTTCTGGCTGGAGTTCAGACGATCGTGACCCGGCGCTCCTCGGCCGGGCCGTTCCACACGCGCGGCAGCGGGACCTCGACCTCCGGCGCGACCGTGGCCACGATGGCGTCCAGCACCTGCTCGGTGTAGCCGACGAACAGGTGCTTCGCGCCGGCGAACTCCTCGATCCGGGCCTGCTTGAAGCGCTCACGGGCCTGCGGCGGCCGGAGGTAGTCGTCGAACTCCGGCACCAGGCACACCAGCGGCTTCGTCCACGCCGCGAGGTCCTCCGGGGAGCTGTACCGCAGCGGCGGCGAGATCAGCACCGCCCCCTGCACCTCGTCGGCGCAGCCGTGCCGCAGCGCCAGATCCGTGCCGAAGGACCAGCCCACCAGCCACACGTTCGACAGATTCCTCGCCGTCACGAACTCCAGCGCCGCCTGGACGTCCAGGCGCTCGCCGTCGCCGTTGTCGAAGGTCCCTTCGCTGCGCCCCGCCTCGCTCGCCGTACCCCGGGTGTTGAAGCGCAGCACCGCGATGTCCGCCAACGCCGGCAGCCGGAACGCCGCCTTGCGGTACAGGTGCGAGTCCATCATCCCGCCGTGCGTCGGCAGCGGATGCAGGCACACCAGCGTCGCCCTCGGCGTCCCTTCCGGCAGCGCCAGCTCCCCCACCAGGCGCAGCCCGTCGGCCGTGGTCAACGTGACCGGCTCGCGCCGGGCCGGCAGCATCGTGTTGGCGCGGACATCGTTGCTCATCACCGAAAATCGTGCCAGGTCAACACCATGATCACGGCACAATGCCGGCATGACCTCGACCACGCTGTGGCGGCCGACCGGCCCCGCCGAGCTGGAGCTCGTGCGCGCCGCCGGCTGGCGCCGCTGGCCGCCACGCCTACCCGACCAGCCGATCTTCTATCCCGTGCTGAACGAGGACTACGCCATCCGCATCGCCCGTGACTGGAACGTGCCGCACTCCGGCGTCGGCTACGTCACCAGGTTCGCGGTGCGCACCGAGTTCCTCGACCGCCACGAGGTGCACCAGGTCGGCGGCCGGACCATTCTCGAGTACTGGATTCCCGCCGAGGAGCTCGACGACTTCAACGACAACCTCGTCGGCGAGATCGAGGTCGTGCACGAGTTCCGCTGATCACCAGCGCCGGGTCGTCGGCCTCCGGCGGCCCCGGCTGTTCCAGCAGCCCGTGTGCCAGTGCCGGCGGTCTTCCACGCCGCCGTAGTCGTCCGCCGGCCAGGCCACCACGTGGGGCGTGCCCGGTCGGATCTCGTGGTCGCAGCCCGGGCATCGGTACGTCTTGTCCCCGGCCCCGACCGGTCGGACGTTCCAGTCCCCGTCCGGCCCCGACTCGACCCTCGCCCATCCGTGAGTGGTCGGGCGGGGCTCGTCCTCCCCTTTGGGACCGGGGCGTTGGGGTCGGTTACGGCGTGGCACGGGTGCCCAGGCTATCCGGCCGCCCCGTCCGTGCCGGACAATGGCCCCATGCCGACCTACGACTTCCGGTGCCGCCAGTGCGGCGACACCTTCGAGGTGAACCGGCCCATGAGCAGCGCCGCCGACCCGGCCGCCTGCCCCGCCGGCCACGACGACACCGTCAAGCTGCTCACGACCGTCGGCGTGAACACCGGCGCGAGCGCCCCCGCCGCCGGCGGCGGTTGCTGCGGCGGGGGCTGCTGCGGCTAGCTAGGGCTGGCCGATCACCTCTACTGCACAGGTCAGACCCGGCGCTCGGCTCAGCCGAGCATCTTTGGTCACCAGCGGCACACCCAAGCTCGCTGCCAGCGCAACGTAGAGTGCGTCGTAGTAGGTGACGGAGCCGCGGAGCTGCCACGCCGCGTCAGCGAGAGGCCCAGTGGCCGGGTATCGGTTGTCCACCAGGTACTTGAGTGAGTGCAGGGCCGTCAGGCAGTCGCTGGCCGGGAGATCTCCGGCCAGTTCCTGACGGCGTAGCACGCTGCCCACCCTCAGCGTCGGCAAGATGCGGCATGTGGCACGTTGACGCCGCGATCCTCTTACGTAGTTCCCGCGACTCGTCTGTGTACACCGTAGTCGCGTAGACGAATGCCGAGGCGTCCAGCACCAAGTCGGTCATGGGCGCTCCTCGTCCCGGTAGGCGAGGATCTTGTCGGGGTCGGCGCCGCCGGATTCAGCCAGGCCGGCCTCGATCACCGCGATCACTTCTTCCTTGGTTTTCTTGGCGGCGATCGCGATCACCTGGTCACGCATGTACGCCTGAATCGACTGGCCGGCCCCCTCTGCCCGCAGTCGGATGGTGCGGTACGTGTCGTCAGGGAGGTCACGGATCTGGATGGTCGGCACTTCGTCAGGGTAGCGCTGATTCAGCGCTACGCCGATGTTCGTTTTCATGGGTCTGTTCCTCGTGGTTCGAGGACAGCCGGGAGAGTGGTCGGGCCAACCTGGCCTCGATCTCATTCAGCATCTCGTCCGGTGTCCGCTGTGACGCCAGCTCGATCAGGTGGCCGCGGACGTAGTCCTCGACGGACTGGCCGGCGGCTCGGGCTCGGGCCTGGATCGTGTCGCAGATCCGAGGGGGCAACCCGAGGAGGCGCATGATCGTCACGTGCACAGCGTAGCGGGACGTCACATGGTGTAGTCGCGGAACCCCTTGCCGGTCTTGCGGCCGAGGCGGCCGGCGGTGACGAGGTGCTCCAGCAGGGGGGCGGGGGCGAAGCCGGCCTCGCGGAACTCCAGGTAGAGGGTGCGCTCGATGGCCAGGGAGACGTCGAGGCCCACGACGTCGAGGAGCTCGAAGGGGCCCATGGGCAGGCCGCAGCCGACCTTCATGGCGGTGTCGATGTCGTCGGCCTCGGCGTAGTGGGCCTCAAGCATCTTCACGGCGTCGTTGAGGTACGGGAAAAGCAGGGCGTTGACGATGAAGCCGGCCCGGTCGCCGCAGTGCACGGGCTCCTTGCGCAGCGAGGTGCAGACGGCGTGGGCAGTGGCGACGACGTCGGGGGCCGTGGCGATGGTGGAGACGATCTCCACGAGCTTCATGACCTGGGCGGGATTGAAGAAGTGCAGCCCGACGACATCGCCGGGGCGCGAGGTGGCGGCGGCGCATTCGATGACGGGCAGGGAGGAAGTGGTGGTGGCGAGCACGGCCCCGGGCTTGCACACCTCGTCCAGAGCGCCGAAAACGGCCTGCTTGACGGAAAGCTCCTCGGCGACGGCCTCGATGACCAGGTCGCAGTCGCCCAGCGCCTCGAACTCGACGGTGGTGTGGATGCGGGACAACGCGGCGTCCCGGTCGGCCTCGGCCAGCTTGCCGCGGACGACGGCCTTGTCGAGGGACTTGCGGATCTTGGCGACGGCGGCCTCGGCCTTGTCCACGCCTCGGGCCCGCAGCACGACTTCGTTGCCGGCCTTGGCAAAAACCTCGACGATGCCGGTGGCCATGGTGCCGGTGCCGATCACGCCGACCCGGCGCACCTCACGCGGAGTGCCGGCAACCGCAACGGAAACGGCGTCGCCGACCACGACGGGCGAGTCGGGGGCCTCGTAGGTGTAGAAGCCGCGCCCGGACTTCCGGCCCAGCAGGCCGGCGGTGATCATCTGCTTCAGAATCGGCGCGGGGGCGTGCAACCTGTTGCGGGACTGGTGGTACATCGTGTCGAGGATCTCGTACGCGGTGTCGAGGCCGATGAGATCCAGCAGCGCCAACGGCCCCATCGGGTAGCCGCAGCCGTACCGCATCGCGGCGTCGAGGTCTTCCCTTGTGGCGTAACGACTCTCGTACATTCGCACGGCATGGTTGAGGTAGCCGAACAGCAGCGCGTTGGCGATGAAGCCGGCGCGGTCGCCGATCACCACCGGGGTTTTGCCCAGCCCGCCGAGGAAAGCGACGGCGTCGTCGACCACGTCGTGCTCGGTGACGACGGTCCGCACCACCTCGACCAGCTTGAGCACCGGCGCGGGGTTGAAGAAGTGCAGCCCCAGCACCTTGCCGGGCCGGCCGGTGTGCACGCTGATCTCGGTGATGGACAGCGAGGACGTGTTGGACGCCAGGATGACGTCCGGCCGCACGATCTTGTCCAGCTGCGCGAAGATCTCGGCCTTCAGCGCCAGGTTCTCCGGCACGGCCTCGACCACCAGGTCGACCTCGGCCAGGTCGGAAAGGCTTGTGCCGTAAGAGATCCGGCCCAGCAGATCGACCCGACCGGCCTCGTCCAGCTTGCCGCCGGACACCGCGCGGGACGTGGAGTGCTCGATGTGCCCGCGCCCCTTGGCGATCGCGGCCTCGTCCACCTCGACGGCCACCACCCGTAGCCCGCGCCGCGCGCACACCTCCGCGATGCCGGCACCCATGGTGCCCAGTCCAACGATCCCGATGGTGGTGATTTCGCGCGTCACGGCGGACCTCCGGCGCTCGTCGAAGCGGCGTCACTGGCTTGCTACGCGTCAGTAACATCCGAGCTTGGCGGAGATACTGCCATGCCGCGACCGCTCGACCGGGTGAGCTTCGCCACCGAATCGTGCAAGTTCCCCCGACCTCGCCGAGACGGCGGGCCGGCGCCGGGAACGCGTCACCCAGGATCGACACGCCCCGGCGCCGACGACGGTCAGGCCAGGACAGCGGAGACGATGATGTTGTCCACGTAGTTGCCGCTGGCCTTGTCGAACGAGCCGCCGCAGGTGATCAGCCGCAGCTCGCGCTGGGTGGACGGCCCGTACACGGCCTGGGTCGGGAACTGGGCCTTGGGCACCTGCTGAACCTGGCGCACCATGAAGTTCAGCACCTGCCCGCTCTGGTCGGTCACCTTGACGGCGTCGCCGGCCTTGAGCTGGTTGAGCTTGTTGAAGATGCCGAGCTGCCCGCCGCCGTCCACGTGCCCGAGGATCACGGCCTTGCCCACCTCGCCCGGCCGCACGCCGAACTTGTACCAGCCGGCCTGCAACGGCTGGCTGACCGGCGGCACCTGGACGGTCTTGTCGGCGTTGAGTCCAAGTTGGACCAACGAGGAGTGGGCGTTGATCGCGTCCACGTCAACGCGGACGGGCAGGCCGGCGCGCGACCCGTTGTCGGCCGGCGGCGCGGGCGCCTGCTGCGCCACGGAAGTGGTGGGCGCCGCCGCGACCGGTCGGCTCGTGGTCGGCACCGACGGGCTGGTCAGGGCCGTGTTCTCGGGCTTGGCGGAGTGGACGAGGCCGAGCGCGAACGCGGCCACAGCGACCACCACGACCAGTGCGCCGGCGACGATCAGCATCGTGCGCCGGCCGGACGGCGGCTTGGATGCGCCGCCCGGCCTGGGGATGTGCAGTGTCGGCTCCATGCCCCGCCCTCAGCCGCGCTGGACGGCGAGCTTGCGCCGGCGGGTCACCGCGACGCCTACGCCCGCGGCGCCGACCAGTGCCACGCCGCCGAGCTCGGCCAGCAGCAGCCCGGAACCGGTGTCGGACGGGCCCTGGCCACCGGTCTGGGGCGCGCCGCTGGGGTAGACCATGGTGGTGGAAGTGTCCACAGTGCTCGAAGTCGTGGTGTTGGTCGTGGTGTTGGTCGTCGTGGTCCCGCCGCCGCCGTTGCCGCCACCGCCGCCGCGGTTGCCGTTGTCCACGTTGATCATGACGGAGATCTTCTGGTTGCCGCAGCGGAAGGAGATCTCGAAGTTGCCCGACTTCACGTCGTCGCGGACCCGGGCGGTGGCCTGGATGTTGAAGTCCTTGCGGCCCGTCCTGACCCATTCCTTGACGTTGTCCAGGGCGGCCGAGATGGCGATGTCGGCCCGGTTGGAGTCGCAGCGGGCGTCGAGCTTGATCTTGTCGCCGCCCCGGTAGGAGCGCTGCGACGGGTCGATCCTCAGTGACGCGTTGTTGTCGTTGTTGTCCCGGTTGTTGCTGGTGTCGGCATACGCGGCCGGCGCAACCGCGACGATCGTGAACGCGGCGACGGCCGCGCCCGCGGCGATCACCCGAGTGGCAACCATGAGCAGTCCTTCCTGAAAAGCACTGAGCCGGCCGGTCGGTCGTGCTCGCAGAGACGATCGCCGCCAACTACGCCCGCGGCCGCCCGCCCGGTTCAGTGCGTTTCGGACTACTCCTCGAACTCGATCTCCACGAGCTTGCCGATCCGGCGCAGCGCCTCGGCCGCGTCGGGCCCGTCGGCCACCACCTTGATCGTGTCACCGCCCACCGCCGACAGCCCCATCAGCGCCAGCACGCTGCGGGCGTCGGCCTGCTGTCCGTTGTGGTAGACGGTCACATCGGCTTTGAGGCTGGCGATCGTGCGGACCAGCAGGGCGGCCGGCCGCGCGTGCAGACCGACCTCGTTGCGCAGCACCAGTTCGACGGATTCGCCGACGGCCGGCGTGGCCTGCGCGCCGAACTCCGGCGGCCGCTCGCCGGCCGCACGGGCGACGCCGGCGAGGTCGCCGCCGCCCTGCGCGGCCACGGCCGCCGCGACCGCGCCCTCCACCACCGGGGCGTCGACCACCATCGCCAGCAACGGATTCGCGAGCGACTCGACGGCGAGGTCGGCGATCATCCGGGCGCTGCCGAGGTCGTAGAGCAGCACCGCGCCGTCGCCGGTGTCGGCCTGCTCCAGGGCCGCGCAGACCCGGTCGAAATCGGTTCCGATCGAGCCGTCGTCCATGCCGCCGGCCGCCTTGATCGTCACGTCCGGGGCCATCTGGCCGGCCAGCTCGGCCACGCCCTCGGCCAGCTTGACGCTGTGCGAGACGATCACCAGCCCGACGGTCATGACGCGCTCGCCGAGGCCGTGTCGGCCAGCGACCGCAGCAGCAGCGAGGTGGAGCGGGCGCCGGGGTCGAGGTGCCCGGCCGAGCGCTCGCCCAGGTACGACGCCCGACCCTTGCGCGCCACCAACGGAATCGTCGACTCGGCACCGGTTTCGGCGGCCGATGCCGCGATGCAATGTATAGTTCACCTGTGCGCATGCCTAAAAAATTAGAGCTACACCGCTTTCATTCAGCATGATCATTACATCGATTGAGGTTGGTTTCATAGATTAGGAATTCCTAAGAGAAGGGCCCGCCTACGTCCGCCCAGGATGGTAGTGAGTCTGGACGCTGGAATCCAATATCGGCAGAAATCTCTAGGCGAAGATACTAATTCCCGCTGCTGGTTGTGAAAAAGAAGCTGCTCGACTTGTCGCCCACTTCGGCCTTGCCCCGCGCGAGACGCCGTCCAGCGCCGCCCGCAGCGCGGCGGCGACCGACGCGCCGTCGACCTCCTCCAGCCCCGAGGCCGCGCGCAGGAACGCCGTGCCCAGCAACGGCCCCGACGCGCCGCCGACCTTGGAGATCAACGTCTTGGCCACGAGCTTCAGCACCGCGGCCGGACTGTCCACTTCGGACGTGTCCAGTGCGGACACCACGAAGTCGAATCCCCGCTTGAGGTTCTCGCCGTGGTCGCCGTCGCCGATGACCCGGTCGAGGTCGACCAGCTCGTCCCGGTGGGCCACGACCACCGCCGCCATCGCGCGCACCGCCGACGCCACATCCGCAGTCGAGCAGCCCATCGTCACATCCCCCAGCGCAGGGCCACGGTCCGCACCGGCGCGTCCCACAGCTCGGTCAACTCGTCGTCCAGCTTCAGCAGCGTCAGGCTCATGCCCTGCATCTCCAGACTTGTCACGTACGGGCCGACGAGTCGCCGCTCGACCACGATTCCCCGCTCCGCCAACAACTTCTCCGCGATGCCGTGGGCCAGGTACAGTTCGACCAGCGGCGTGCCGCCCATGGAGTTGGTGAACAGCAGCACCTTGTCACCCTCGGCGAACGGCAGGTCCTCCAGCACGGGCTCGATCAGCCTGCGCACCAACACATCCGCCGGCTCCATCGTCCGCCGCTCGCGGCCGGGCTCGCCGTGGATGCCGATGCCCAGCTCGTACTCGTCGTCGGCCAGCTCGAAGCTCGGCTGCCCCACGTGGGGCACCGTGCACGCCGTCAGCGCCAGGCCCAGCGACCGCACATTGGCCACCACCTTGTGCGCCAACGCTTCGCAGCGGTCAAGGTCCGCCCCCTGCTCGGCCGCCGCGCCGACGATCTTCTCCAGCAACACGGTGCCGGCCACGCCGCGTCGACCGGCGGTGTACAGCGAGTCCTTCACCGCCACGTCATCGTCGATCACCACCGACCGCACGTCCACGTCGTCCATGGCCAGCAGCTCGGCCGCGGTCTCGAAGTTCAGGACGTCGCCGGTGTAGTTCTTGACGATCAGCAGCACCCCCGCGCCGCCGTCGACCTTCTCCACCGCGGCCTGCACCTGGTCCGGCGTCGGCGACGTGAACACCGCGCCCGGACAGGCGGCGTCCAACATGCCCGCGCCGACAAAGCCGCCGTGCATCGGCTCATGCCCGGCTCCACCGCCGGAAACCAGCGCCACCTTGCCCTGCACCGGCGCGTCGGCCCGCCACACCACCGCGGGATCCCGTTGCACCGCCAACAGGTCCGGATGGGCCAACGCCATGCCCTGGAGGGCCTCATCGACCACTGTGGACGGGTCGTTGATGATCTTCTTCATCGCGGTGTCCCCTCGTCGCGGCACACAACCGGCCCGACCTTCCTACCCCCGCGAACACATCACACGCCAGCGCGGAATTCCCAAGGGTAGGCTCACCTAACATGAGACCCCAGGGAATCGCCGTGCTGATCGCGGCCGCGCTCGTGCTGACGGCCTGCGGGCAGTCCCCGGCCAGCGACGGCCGTTCCGAGGTCGCCGTCGGCGGCGCCGGCTTCCAGGACGCCGGCGCGCGCACGGCCAAGTACGGCACCGACGCGCTGCCCGGCGTGTTCCCGCGCACCATCACGCACGCCATGGGCAAGACCACGCTCGACCACAAGCCGACCCGGGTCGTCGTGCTCGACACCGGCGAGCTGGACAACGTGGTCGCGCTCGGCGTGAAGCCGGTCGGCGTCGCCTTCCCCGACGGCTCGCCGAACATGCCGTCCTACATCGGCGACAGGGCCGGCACGCCGGCCAACGTGGGCACCCAGAACTCCCTCAACCTGGAGGCCATCGCCGCCCTCAAGCCGGACCTGATCCTCGGCTCCAAGCTGCGGGCCGAGAAGCAGTACCCGCTGCTGGCCAAGATCGCCCCCACCGTCTTCTCGGAGCGGCCCGGCTACCCGTGGAAGAGCGACTTCCTGCTCAACTCCGCCGCCCTGGACCAGACCGACCAGGCCGACAAGCTGCTGGCCGACTACACCGCGGCGGCCAAGAAGCTGGGCCAGGACGCGCAGGCCAAGCTGGGCAAGCTGCCGGTGATCTCCATGCTGCGCTTCATGCCCGGCCGGATCCGCCTGTACGCCGAGAAGTCCTTCGTCGGCACCGTGCTGGCCGACACCGGGCTGCCGGTCACCGAATCCGGCCAGGCCGACGACCTGGCCGTGGAGATCAGCCCCGAGCAGATCGGCAAGGCCGACGCCGACTGGATCCTCTGGGGCACCTACGGCTCCCCCGACAAGACCGGCCAGGCCGGCGTGCTCGGCGGCCCCCTGTGGTCGACACTGGGCGCCGTGAAGTCCGGCCACGCCCGCAAGGTCGCCGACGAGACCTGGTACCTCGGCCTCGGCGTCCTCGCCGCCGACTCCGTCCTCACCGACCTCCGCGCCACGCTCGGGGTCTGACGTTATGCAGGGAAGGACGCCTTACTAGGTTGCGCAAAGAAGACCACTCAGGTTACTTCCCTGCATGAAGCCGGGGTCACTTGCGGCCGTAGCGGAGTTTGACGATGGCCAGGAGCTGGCGGACGGTGCCGGCGCCGCGGGTGAAGGACATGGGGTTGAGCAGGGGCCTGAACTTGCGGCGGGCGACGGCCTGGGGGCGGGCGAACTCGCGCAGGCCGTCCTCGCCGTGGATGCGGCCGAAGCCGGAGTCGCCGACGCCGCCGAAGGGCAGCGAGGGGATGGCCGCGAACGCCACGACGCCGTTGATCGACACCATGCCGGCCTTGAGCCGCCGGGCCAGCTGCTCGCCGCGGGACTTGGAGAACACGGTGCCGCCGAGGCCGTAGCGGCCGGCGTTGGCCAGCCGGATGGCCTCGTCGGTGTCCCGTACCCGGTTGATCGTGATGGTCGGCCCGAAGGTCTCGTCGGTGATGGCCAGCGAGTCCTCGGGCACGTCGACCAGCACGACCGGCTCCACGAACGGCGGCCGCACCGACTCCACACCGCCGACCAAGGCCCTGGCGCCCTTGTCGAGGGCGTCCTGGACGTGGCTGCGGATGATGTCGACCTGGGCCGGCATGGTGATCGGCCCGAGGTCCGCGCCGGGGTCGCCGCCGGGGCGCACCTTGCCGGCCAGCTTCTTCACCGCCGCGGTGAACTCGTCGGCGACGTCCTCGTGCACGTACACACGCTCGACGCCGACACAGGTCTGGCCGGCGTTGGACATGCCGCCCCACACGGCCGCGTCGGCGGCCAGCTGCACATCGGCGTCGTAGTCGACGATCAGCGCGTCCTTGCCGCCGCATTCCACCAGCACCGGGGTCAGCGACTCGGCGCAGGCGGCCATCACGCGCTTGCCGGTCTCGGTCGAGCCGGTGAAGGCCAGCTTGTCCACACCGGACCGACACAGCGCGGCCCCGGTCTCGCCGAAGCCGGTGACCACGCTCAGCACCGGGTGCTCCGGCACGACCTCGGCCAGCGTGTCGGCCAGCCAGGTGCCGACGCCCGGCGTCAGCTCGGACGGCTTGAACACCACGGTGTTGCCGGCGGCCAGCGCGTAGGCGATGGAGCCCATCGGCGTGAACGCCGGGTAGTTCCAGGGCCCGATCACGCCGACGACACCGAGCGGCAGGTACTCCACCGTCGCGGCCTGGTTGGACATCAGCAGCCCGGCCGGCACGCGGCGCTTGCGCAGCACACGGTCGGCGTTCTTGGCCGCCCAGTGCAGGTGATCGATGACGAGCACCAACTCCAGCTTGGCGTCGGCAGCCGGCTTGCCGGTCTCGGCGGAGATCAGGCTCGCCGCCTCGTCCACGCGTTTGACCAGCAGCCGCCGCCAGGCGTCCAGGCGCTCCTTGCGACCGTCGAAGCCCAGTTCCTGCCACCAGTTGCTGGCCCGGCGGGCCTGCGCGACCGCGTCCGCCACCTGCTTGGGGCTGTGGATGGGGTGGTGGGCGACGACCTCTCCGGTGCGCGGATCCAGTGAGGCGAACCGTCCGTCACCCGAGGTGGTCACCGCACTGCTCTCCGGCGCTGTCTGAGTCATCGACCCTCCCGGCATTGGGCACTCAGCTTGTTACTGAAGAGTACGCACGGCGACCCGCACTCGTCAGCACCCATTCTCCTGGCCGTGTCGTGCCGCCGGGCGGGTGAATCAGGATTTGGGCAGATTCGCTGCGACGATCTTGCCCGCGGCGACGGCCTGGGCACACGGGTCGAAGCCGGCGATCTTCTGCCCGTTGGCCACGTAGACCACCACGACCTCGCCGCGCCCCTGGGACATCGGGCGGTCGGACCACGTCAGCGTGCACGACGGGTACGAGGTGGAGGTGTCGCTGCGGTAGGCGGTGACGCCGCCCAGGTCAACCGGGGTGGGCGGGGCGTCGAAGCCGGCCACCGAGGGGTCGCCGCCGATCTTGGCGTAGACCTCCAGGGTGATCCCCTTCTGCCGCCACGCGCAGTCGTACAGGGACTCCGAATCCCGCTTGGGCTGGTCGCCGACGATCTTGCCGACGGTGTCGCGATCGATCAGCGAACACGGATCTGTGCCGGCCATCACACTGCTGCCGGCCGCGATCTTCGGCGGCGCGGTGCGGATGCGGGCGATCACGCCGCTGAGCACCTGCCGGGCGACCGCGCACGGCTCGCCGCCCTTGGCCTCGGTCCGGACCACGACGGCCCGCGTGGGGGCACCCTGCGTGACCGCCTTGTCCGTGCAACTGCCGCTCTGCCGGGCCTCCAGCACCCGCATTCCAGCCAGGGACAGGGCGTCGCGGTCCCACTCCGGCACGATGTCGCCGAGCGTGACGGTGACGGTCATCTGCTGGCCGCCCACGGTGACCTCGGCACGGCAGCCCTGGAACGGGTCCCCGGCCGGCTTGGCGCCGGGTGTGCCGACGGTGCTGAGCAGCTTGGCGTCGAGCAGCGCGCACGGGTCGACGGCCCGCAGCCCGGCCTCGGCGAAGGCCGGGTCGACCGGCCCCAGATCCCCGGCGGGCTGGCCGGCGACGGTGGTTCGCCCGGTCACCGAACGGGTCGTGTCGACGTTGGGCGAACAGGCCGTGAGCAGGGCGGCGGCCGCGACGACGGCGCAGGCGAGGCGGAGCACGAGTGCACGGTAGCGACCGGCGGCGACCCGTGTGACGTGAATCCCGTGATCGGTCTCACCGAGAGTTTCGGGAACGATTCAGAAGGCCAGAACGTCATACCGGGTGCAAGGAGAAACGAAGACCTGGAAGGGGACGAAGTGATCAAGGTTCTGCGTAGGCAGGCCCGCAAGGCGGCTCGTCGGTTCGACGCCTGGACCGTCGAGGCGTTCAACCCGGTGTACCCGCACCGCGGCGGCCGGCGCTGAGCTGCTGCTCAGCACCGACCGCCGCAGATGATCAGCTCTCGCCGGCGCCAGTGGCGTCGTCGGCGGGCTCGGCCGTCGTGACCACGATGGGCCGCAACCGGGCCCAGAGGCCGAACAGGATGCCCACCACGAGCATCACGATTCCGCCCCACAGGTTGATGTTGACGCCGGCCGCCTTGTCCAGGCCGGCCTGGCTGGTGAACGCGATGCCCATCACGGTGAGCACCACGCCGTACACCACGAAAAGCAGGGCCAGCACGTAGCGGAGGTCGAACAGCCCCACGCGCTGCTTCTTCACAGGCTCGATCATCGAAGTCTGTCCTCCCTCACCAGAAGATGACGTTCAGCACGGCCGCCAGCACCAGCACGCCGACGCCGAGCACCACCGGCTTGCGGTACCAGCCGGCGTTCTCGCCGGTGTCCGAGTGCTTGAGGCTGTCCCGCGGGGTCAGCGACCACACCAGCCCGACCAGCTCCGAGTCCGGCTTGGGCGCCGTCACCAGCGTGACGATGACGCTGATCACGATGTCCATGATGAACGCGGCGCTGGCCGCCACGAAGGCGCCGCCCTGGCCGGACAGCTCGAACACGCCGGTCCGGTTGAGGATGTCGACGGTCACCGCCGACGCGGTGCCGACGATCAGGCCGATGCCGCCGGCCATCGGCGTCATCCGCTTCCAGAACATGCCCAGCAGGAACGTCGCGAACAGCGGGGCGTTGAAGAAGCCGAACAACGTCTGGAGGTAGTCCATGATGTTGTTGAACTGGCCGGCGATGAACGCGGTGCCGATCGCGATGACGCAGCCGACGATCGTGATCAGCCGGCCGGTCCGCAGGTAGTAGTCGTCCGGCTTGTTCTTGACTACGTAGGTCTGCCACAGGTCGTAGGTGAACACCGTGTTGAACGAGCTCACGCTGGCCGCCATGCCGGCCATGAACGCCGCCACCAGGCCGGTGATGGCCACGCCGAGCATGCCGTTGGGCAGCAGGTCGCGGATCAACAGCTCGATGGTGTTGTTGTAGGTGACGCCGTTGTCCAGCGTGCCGCCGCTGGCCTTGAACTTGGCCAGCTCGGGCGAGATCACCGCGGCGATCATGCCCGGGATGAAGATCAGCAGCACGATCAGCGTCTTCGGGTACGCGCCGATCAGCGGCGTGCGCCGGGCGGCCGACATGCTCTTGGCCGACAGCGCGCGCTGCACCTCGGCGAAGTTGGTCGTCCAGTAGCCGAAGGACAGCACGAAGCCGAGGCCGAACACCAGGCCGATGACCGAGAGCACCGGGTTGGCGATGCCGGTCAGGTTGGAGCCGGGCCAGGAGTGCAGCTCGGCCGAGGCGTCGGCGTTGGCCGCGGTCAGCTTGGCCACCAGGCCGTTCCAGCCGCCCACCTTGTACAGCCCGACGATGGTCAGCGGCAGCAGCATCGCCACGATCACGAAGAACTGCATGACCTCGTTGTAGATGGCCGCCGACAGCCCGCCCAGCGTGGTGTACGCCAGCACGACCGCGGCCGCGACGATGATCGCCACCCAGGTCGGCCAGCCCAGCAGCAGGTTGATCACGGTGGCCAGCGCGAACAGGTTGACGCCGGCGATGAGCACCTGGGCCAGCGCGAAGCTGAGGCTGTTGACCAGGTGCGCGAAGCGGCCGAAGCGACGGAGCAGGAACTCCGGCACGCTGCGGACCTTCGAGCCGTAGTAGAAGGGCATCATGACCAGGCCGAGGAAGACCATGGCCGGGATGGCGCCGATCCAGTAGTAGTGCACCGTCGGCACGCCGTACTGCGCGCCGTTGGCCGTCATGCCGAAGATCTCGACCGCGCCCAGGTTGGCCGAGATGAAGGCCAGGCCGGTCACCCAGGCCGGCATCGACCGGCCGGACAGGAAGAAGTCCAGGCTGGAGGACACCGAGCGGCGAGCCAGCGCGCCGATGCCCAGCACCAGGACGAAGTAGAAGCCGAGCAGGACGTAGTCCACGGGCCCGGCGTCCAGCCGGAGGTTCGCGTCCGCCAGGACGTTCACCGGCTCACCTCCACACATCGAACAGCACCGAACAGCATTCACCACCATGTGGCGGAAGCGAACGTTACCGCACAGGCATGGAGCGGTGAACAGGCCGAAACCCAGCTGTTGTTTTGTTGGAAGGTCACACTAAATGACCATGGGGGACCCCGCTTGGTGACGCGGGGTCACAAGACGATCACGGGTTGGCGCGCAGCAGGCCCGCGACCTGGTCAAGATCACTGCGGGTAGCCTCCCGTGCGCCACCGTGCAGCGCGAAGCCGTCGTTGACCATGCGCGGGATCACATGTAGGTGCACGTGGAAGACGGTCTGCCCGGCCGCGCGGCCGTCGGCCAAGATCAGGTTGATGCCGTCGGCCGGCAACGCGCTGTCACGGATTCGCGCCGCCAATCGTTGGGCCAACGGGAACATCAGCGCACCCGTCTCCTCCGGCAGCTCGGCCAGGTTCGTCGCATGACGCTTGGGGACGACGAGCACGTGGCCACGGTTGATCGGCATCAGGTCGCAGAAGGCGATCAGGTCCTCGTCCTCATGCACCACGCTCGCCGGCATGGCACCGGACACGATGGCGCAGAACACACAATTCCGGTCCACACTGGAGAACCACCCTTTCGGCACTGTCAGACTGACTGGGTGCCGGAGCCTCTCACGCTGGTCACCGCCGTCACCTCGTGGACGGCGGATCCCGTGTCCCTGCTGGTCATCGTGCTGCTGGGCGGGTGGTACTGGCGGTCCGTCCGCCGGGTCGGGGCGTGGCCCCGCGCCCGCGTCGTCGCCTTCTACGCCGCCGGGCTCGGGTCGTACGCGATCGCCACGCTGTCGAGCATCGGCGTCTACGCGGACACCCTGTTCCTGATGCGCGCGGCCCAGGTCATCCTGCTGTTGATGGTGGCTCCCTTGGGCTTGGCCCTCGGCGCGCCCTTCACGCTGCTGCGCGACACCGGACCGGCGGCACTGGTGGTGCGCCTGCGTTCCTTGCTGCACAGCCCTTTCGGCAAGGTCATCGCCTTCCCGGCCACCGCGTCCGTGCTGCTCATCGCCACGCCGTGGCTGCTGTACTTCACCGCCTGGTACCCCGCCGTGCTGCGGTCCGCGGTGGTGGACGAGCTCACCCGGCTGCTGTTGGTTCTGATCGGTCTTGTTTACTTTTGGAGCCGTTTGCAGCTCGATCCCGTGCCGCGGCGCTTCCACCACCTGGTGTCGGTGTGGATCACCCTGGTCGAGGTGGTCGGCGACGCCACCCTCGGGCTCACGCTGTGGTTCTCCGGGCACATCGTGGCCCAGGACTACTACCAGGCCCTCGGCCGCACGTGGGGCCCCGATCTCCGGCTGGACCAGACCTTCGGCGCCGGCGTGCTGTGGATCGTCGGCGACCTGGCCGGGCTGCCGTTCCTCGGCGCCCTGCTGAACCGCATGACCAAGGAAGACGCCAAGCAGGCCAAGGAGATCGACCAGGTCCTCGACGAGCAGGAGGCCGCCGGCGAGGACTCGGACCGCCCGTGGTGGGAGAACGACCCCACCCTGGCGGAGCGCTTCAAGCGCCGCTGAACCCCCGCGAGTCCCGCCCAGCGTCACACCGAAACCCGTCCTCCGTCCGCCCACCTCGTCGTCACATGCGGTCCGAATGTGCCGCTGGGAGGCAAGCGTGACGTCGCATGTGACAGTCGGATGTGCGCGAAAGCGTATTTCGGTGTGTCTGAGAGCGGGACTCGCGGGGGTGCGCCGGTCAGGCGGGGGTGTGCACCGCCTGCTCGGCGTCCGGCAGATAGTCCTTGTAGGCGCCGCTCTCCCAGGTGGACCACTGGTCCCAGTTCGCGCCCTGCGAGGAGATGTCGAAGGCGGCCTTGGCGTTCTCTACCGGGTCGAAGGCCTGCTGCTCGGTGACCTCGGGGTGCCAGTAGTCGTTGATCTGCCACAGGCCACGGTCACGGGTGCAGTTCTCGTTGACGAGCAGGGCATGCGTGAAGCCGCTGCTCTCGGCCAGGGCCACGGCGACGGCGTTGACCAGCCCGTCGCCGGTGAAGCCGGCGTCCTTGGCCAGCTTGGCCAGTTGGGCAGCCGAGTACTGGTCGCCCTCGGACCTGCTCACCGACTTGCACTTCTCGTGCTCGACCGGGGCGGAGGCCTGCACGTGGGCGGGCGGCACCGCCCCCGGAACGGATCCAGCCAGCAGGGCCGATGCCGCAACAGCGGCGAGCCGGGACAGCGCTTGAATCACCTCGGGGCTCCGAACTGCCGACGGGAACGTGAACACGTCCAGCTATGCCAGCAATTCCGGGCCGGTGCGAGGAATCTGTCCCGATCGGGACGAAAACCGCCTGCCGCGCAACCGAAAGCGGTGGACCACCTAGTGAATGGGTCGCGGTTGCGCCGTCGCACAATTGTTGCACAACCACGACGTCGAAGTCACGACCGGCGCGGACCCATCATCCACCAACGGATTGGAAGTCCTTGTCAGGTCGCGATCCGGGCATCCATCCACGCCGCGATCCGGGCCAGGGCCGGCATCGCGAGCGGGGCGCCCATGTTCGTGAAGGCGTGCGGGCAGCCGGGCCATATCTCCAGCGTGGCCTCGTTGCCGGCCAACTCCCAGCGTGCCGCCAGAAACGCCGAATCATCGACCAGCGGATCGAGTTCGCCCACCGTCAACAAGGCCGGCGGCATACCGGCGAGGTCGGCGAACAACGGCGACACCGACGGATCGCGGCGACGTTCGGAATCCCACCCCGGCAGGCTGATCTCCACGACGCTGTCGAGAATCGTGCGCCCGAGAACGGGAGTCTCGCCGGTGGCCCGACGCGCGCTCGGCGTCTGGGAAAGGTCGTACACCCCGCTGTCCAGCTGCGCCCCCACGATCCGCTCGAATCCAGCCTCTCCCCGGAGTCGAATCAGCGTCGCCGCGGCCAAGTGAGCCCCGGCTGAAATCCCGCCCAGCAACAACTTTCGCGTCGGATACCGCTCGATCATCCACCGCGCGGCCGTGACGCAGTCCTCGATCTGCTCCCGCACCGTCACGTCCGGCACCAGCCGGTACTCCGGGCTGATCACCACGACCTGACTGGCGCGGGCCAGGACGTCGTTCACGGCGTCGTCGTCCTCGGGCCGCCCCGCGGCAAAGCCGCCGCCGTGCACCCGCATCACCACGCCCTTGGGCTCACCCTCGGGAATGAACACCCGCAGCCGGATTTCCCCGCCGGGGCCGACGATTCGCTGCTCGATCGGCGTCAGCACGGTGGCGGGCGGCGGCGGGGAGCTGATCTCGCGTAGCAGCGCCAGTCCTTCCGCCGTGCGGGCGTCCGGGTGCGGCGCCTCGGCGAAAACCTTGTTGGCCGCCCACTGTTCCCGCAGCAAGCCAGGCTCGACGTCGATCATCACCGCACCTCGCTCATCGGATCGAGGGAGGCCGCGGTCGCCTCGTCGTGATCGGTGGAAACGCTGATATAGCGCCACTTCTCATCCTCGACGGCCCGAGCCTGCGCCACCACCGCGGCGTACTGCACGGCGTCGCTGCCCAGCAGCAGACGGACCGGCGGCTCGTCCAGCGCAGCCACCGCCAGCACGACCTGCGCCACCTTGACCGGATCACCGGCGGCCTGAACCTCATTGCTGCCGAGCATGGCGGCCATCGCGCCGACGGTCGGCCGGTACGGCTCGCTGATCGGCGGCACGTGCATGGAAGAACCGGCCCAGTCGGTGCGCATGCCGCCCGGCTCCAGCACCGTCACCTTGATGCCCAGCGGCGCGACCTCCTGGGCCAGCGCCTCGGAGAAGCCGCCGACGGCCCATTTCGCCGCCTGGTACGCCGACAGGCCGGGCGTCGCCACCCGGCCGCCGACCGAGGAGACCTGGATGATGCGGCCGCTTCCCTGTGCCCGCAGCGTCGGCAGGGCCGCCTTGCTCACGTTGACCACGCCCAGCAGGTTGGTCTCCAGCTGGGCCCGGAAGTCCGACGGCTCGATGTCCTCGACCGAGGCCAGGTTGGCGTATCCGGCGTTGTTGACCACGACGTCCAGGCGGCCGAAGGCGTCCACCGCCGACTGCACCGCCCGCCGCGCCGCCTCTGCGTCGACGACGTCCAGGGCCACCGGCAGCACCCGGTCGCCGTGCTGCGCCACCAGGTCGGCCAGTTGCTCGGGTCGGCGGGCCGTGGCCACCACCCGATGTCCGGCGGCCAGCGCCGCCAGCACGATTTCCCGGCCCAGACCACGGGAACTGCCCGTCACCAACCACACCTCGGACATGATCGCCCCTTATTGAGTGAACGTTCATTTCTAGAGTCAGATTAGGCCCGCCCCCGCACCGCTGTCAAGTGAACGTTCACTCAATAGCGATGAGCATCACGACCGGAGCAACGCCTACCGCCGAACGAGCCGCGTCCACCGGCCCCCTGAGCAGCGCAGCGACACCGGCTTGATCCGTTCGGCTGAGCCTGCGGCGTAGGCGTTTGCCGCCGCTCGGCCCTCGGGTACTGATCCGAAGGGGGCCACACCACTGTGAGGTCGCCCCATGGCCGACTACGGCATCGACGTCAGCAGCTTCAACACCATCACCAGCTGGCCGGACGTGCGCGCCGGCGGCAACGCGTGGGCGTGGGCCAAGGCGACACAGGGCAGCGGGTACACGAACCCGTTGTTCGGCGGGCAGTTCGCCGGCTCCTCGGCCGCCGGGCTGATCACCGGCGCGTACCACTTCGCCGACCCCAACCCCGGGGTGCCGGCCAATGTGGACCACTTCGTGACGGTGGCCAGCCCGGTCGGGGCGTTCGCCGACGGCGCCATGGTTCCGTTGCTGGACATCGAGAACGACCCCGCCGACGGCGTCAACTGGACAGCCGACAGCGCCAACGCCTTCATCGCCGCGTTCCGCGACACCCTGCGCATCGCCACCGGCCAGCCCAAGCTGTGCGTGTACGCCTCACAGAGCTGGTGGCTCGGCGGCATGCTGCGCCCCGACGACTGGGCCGACGACAACGTCTACCTCTGCGCCGCCCGATTCGGCGTCGACCCCGGCGACGTCGGCTGGACCCACCCGCGACTGGCCGCGCACCAGTACACCAACGAGGCCCCCACCCCGGGCTCCGCCGGGCCGACCGACCGCAGCGTCACCATCGGGACCTTCGACGCCGCCGCGCTGACGATCTAGACGCGCCGACCACCTGGAACAGCCTCGGCGATCTAGAACAGGCGGAACTCGTCCGAGTCCGTGCCCTTGAGCGCGTCGTAGTCCAGCGTCACGCAGCGGATCCCGCGGTCCTCGGCCAGGGTCCGGGCCTGCGGCTTGATCTGCTGCGCCGCGAACACGCCCTTGACCGGGGCCAGCAGCGGGTCCCGGTTGAGCAGCTCCAGGTACCGGGTCAGCTGCTCGACGCCGTCGATCTCGCCCCGGCGCTTGATCTCCACCGCCACCGACACGCCGTCGTGGTCGCGGCACATGAGGTCCACCGGCCCGATCGCCGTCGGAAACTCCCGCCGCACCAACGACCAGCCGTCACCCAATGTGGTGACGTGCTCGGCCAGCAGCACCTGGAGGTGGGCCTCCACGCCGTCCTTGACCAGGCCCGGCTCGATGCCCAGCTCGTGCTTGGAGTCGTGCATGACCTCCTCGACGGAGATCACCAGCTTCTCGCCGGCCTTGTTCTGCACGGTCCACACGCCCGGGTCCTCGATCAGCCAGCACGGCGGGCTCATCCAGTTCAGCGGCTTGTAGGCGCGGTCGTCGGAGTGCACCGACACCGACCCGTCGGCCTTGATGAGCAGCAGCCGGTTGGCCATCGGCAGGTGGGCGGTCAGCCTGCCGACGTAGTCGACCTGGCACCGCGCGATCACAAGACGCACGGCGAACGAAGTTACCCGGGCGATCACCACCGCCCGCACACGGGGCCGTGTCGCCTCCGTCCCGCCGCCCGCACGAGCCTGCCTGTCCCCAGCCCAGGAGAACGCTCGGCCCCGCCCCTGCTTCGCCCGGTTGCTGGATTTTTTGAGGCCCGCCACCCAACTCGCCCCACCACCCGAGCCGACGCGGGCCTCGAAAAATCCAGCAAGGGCGAGGCAGGGGCTTAATGGGGGCCGAGCCCCGCGCGGAACGCGCGGCAAACTAGCACTGTGGAATTGATCGAATCACGTGAGGTGTATCGCAACGCCTGGATGACGGTTCGCGAGGACGACATCCGCCGCCCCGACGGGTCGACCGGCATCTACGGCGTCATCGACAAGCCCCACTACGCCCTGGTCGTCCCGCTCGACGGCGACCGGCTGCACCTGGTGGAGCAGTTCCGGTACCCGCTGGGCCGACGGCGGTGGGAGTTCTGCCAGGGCACGGCGCCCGACCTGGCCAGCGTGGAGGCCAAGGAGCTGGCCGCCCGGGAGCTGCGGGAGGAGACCGGGCTGCGCGCCGAGCACATGGTGGAGCTGGGCGTGCTCGACGTCGCGCCGGGCATGTCCAGCCAGCGCGGCACGGTGTTCCTGGCCACGGGGCTGACGGAGGGCGAGCCCGAGCGTGAGCTGGAGGAGCAGGACATGCGCACGGCGTGGTTCCACCGCGCCGAGTTCGAGGCCATGATGGCCCGCGGCGAGATCAGCGACGCCCAGACCGTCGCCGCGTACATGCTGCTGCTCCTGCACGAGTCCCGACAGCCGTAGATCCGCTACGTGTCCGGCGAAAAGTCTTAAGCTCGTCTACATGATGGACGTGCGACGGCTCGTGCTGCTGCGGGATCTGGCCGAGTACCAGACGGTGACGGCGGTGGCCGACGTGCACCACGTGACGGCATCGGCGGTGTCGCAGCAGCTGCGGGCGCTGGAGGCCGAGGTCGGCAAGCCGCTGCTGCTGCGCGAGGGCCGGACGCTGCGGCTGACCTCGGCCGGACGGGCCCTGGCCCGCCGCTGCGAGGACGTGCTCGCCGCCCTGGAACGGGCGTCGGCCGAGGTCAACGAGCTGGCCGGAACCATCGACGGCGAGCTGGCGGTGGGCAGCTTCACCAGCGCCTTCCCCTCGGTCGCGATGCCGATGGCCGAGACGTTGCAGGCCCGGCACCCGCAGCTGAGGTACCGGTTCCACGAGGGCGAGCCAGAGGAGACCATCGCGCTGCTGCGGCAGCGGCGGCTCGATCTCGTGGTGGCCTACCGCTATCGGCACCTGGGCACCGAGCTCCCGCCGGGGCTGGTGGCGCTGCCGGTGTGCGACGACCCGTTCCTGATCTGCGTGCCGGAGAAGCTGCGCGAGGTGGTGGAGACCGAAGGCCTGTCGGCGCTGAGCGAGCAGTCCTGGGTGGCG
>NZ_KK037166.1:7145340-7192401 GCF_000568255.1 Kutzneria sp. 744 | reverse complement strand
GCACCGGAAGGTCGAGGTCGTGGTGCGGGCCGGCACCGAGCGCCAGCCCGTGATCGCCGCGGCCCTGGCCGCACTGGCCGAGCCGTAGGCCGGATCCCCTGCCGTGACAAGGGATCCGGCCGTCATCGCGTCAGGATCCGTAGACCTGGAACTCCGAGACCTGGCCGGCGGGCCAGCCGTCGTTGCCGGTGAAGTTGAGCCGCAGGTAACGCTGGCTCGTCGCCGGCACGGTGATCGTCACGGAGTTGCCGGTGGCCGGGTCGAACCGGTAGCCGGCCGAGCCGACGACCGTGCTGAACGAGCCGCCGTCGGCAGAACCCTGCACTGACAAGGTTTCCGTGCGGGCGCCCCACGCGGTGGAGGGCGGCAGGGTCAGCACGATGCGGCGCACCGACGTCGAGGAGCCGAGGTCGACCTGGAGCCACTGCGGGAAGGCGTTGTTGGCGCTTTCCCAGTAGCTGCCGGTGTTGTTGTCGTTGGCGTTGCCCGGGCCGTAGACCTGGGTGTAGCTGCTGGCCGACATCGCCTTGCCCAGCGCCAGGTTGCCGCTCGGCGGAGTGGTGGTCGTGGTCGTCGTTGTTGTCGTGGTGGTGGTTGTGGTGGTCGTCGTGGTCGGGCCGCCGTCGCCGGGGTAGGTGTAGACCGGCGCCGGCCACGGGCCGCAGTACGGAGTGGCGGTGTACCAACCGGAATTGCCGCTGCCCTGGGTGATGGTGAAGCTGCCGCCCAGGCAGCTGTAGATCGGGTTGGACGCTCCGACGTGCGCGGCCGTGACGTTGGCGAAGCTCGCGGAGCCGCCGGCTTGCAGTTGCAGCACAAAGGTTCCGGTGCCGTCGATGGTGATGTTGCTGAAGTGCACGTTGCTGACGGTCGAGCCCTCGACGGTCTGGATCGCCTCGTACGAGCTGTCGATCAGGTTGGAGTCGGTGACGTTGACCGTCCCGTCCAGGGCGCCCTGCTGCGCGTCGAACCAGATGGCGCCGACCCCGAACTGCCAGTTGGGATCGAGCACGCCGGCACGCAGGGTTGTGTTGCGGGCCAAGGTGGTCGTGCCGGCGACGTGCACCGAGTTGAACCGGTTGGCGACGTGGATGCCGCCGCCCTGGGTCTGGGTGTCGGTCACCACGTTGTCGGTGACGCTGTTGTCGTGCCCGCCGTAGATGGCGATGTTGTTGGCCAGCATCGGCAGCTCGACGGTGTTGAAGGAGAAGGTGTTGTCGTGGTCGGCGTTGATCTCCGACCACATGGCCAGCCCGTCGTCACCGAGGTTGCGCAGGAAGTTGTTGGTGACGGTGACGTGGCTGATGCCGTCGTGCAGGTTCAGGCCGTCGGCGGTGGTGTCGAGGATCCGGTTGTTGGACACGGTCAGCCCGTCGAACGGGCCGTCCAGCCAGAGCCCGACCTTCACGTGCTGAAGCCACAGGCCGGAGACCACGGAGCCGCCGCCGAGCGCGCCGCCGATGGCGTTGACCTGGTCGCAGTCGTTGCGCTCGGTGACCTCGCCCATGATCGCGAAGTCGTAGAGCTTGACGTTGCTGCTGACGCCGGAGTTGCCGCCCTGGCCGCAGCTGTTGGGCTCGCCCAGGCCGAACACGCCGACCCGGTTGCCGTGCAGCACGGTGTACCACTGGCCCGCGCCCTGGATCGTCACGTTGTTGACGGTCAGGTGCTGGTTGACCGTGTAGGTGCCCTGCGGCACGTACAGGACCTTGCCCTGCGAGGACGCGGCGGCGATGGCGGTGACGAAGGCGCTGCCGGAGTCGGCCCCGCCGCTGGGGTCGGCGCCGTAGGAGGTGACCGACAGGGAGTTGGCCGGCTGGCCGATCGGCGCGGCGACGTTCTCGAAGTCGGCGGTGTCCAGCGTGACCGCGACCGAGGCGGCGTCGAGCTGGAACTTCACCTTGGTGCCGGCGGCCAGCGTGCTGCCGAACATGGTCCGCACGTCGTCGTACAGGTGGTGCTGGTTGCCCGCGCCCGGGTCGTTGGTGAAGGGGTAGCCGCCGTAGTACCAGCTGTACTTGTTGGTCAGCGTCAGGTCGCGGTTCTTGGCCCCGTTGACGTAGACCGCGATCGGCGTCGTGTACGCGGCGCCGCCGCCGGCGTCGGGCACGGAGTAGTGCAGGGTCACGGCGTTGGCCGCCGCGGTGAGGGTGAACTCGACGTACCGGCCGTTGCCGGACAGGGTGACCGCCTTGCGGCCCGAGGCCTCGCCGGCCAGCGTGCCGGCGGCCCGGTTGGGGCCGATCACGGTGCCGTTGGTGCCGGCCGCTTCGGCCTCGTACTCGGTGAACGGGACGCTCGCCCCTCGGCCGCCGGTCGCGGCCGACGCCGACGGCGCCGCGTGCGGGGCCGCGAGGGCCAGGCCTACGAGCGTGGCGACGCCCAGGCCGGCCGCGCCCAGTCGTAGGAATAAGGAACGCAGGGATCGCTCAGACATCGTCGTCTCCACTTCGGCGGGCAGGGTGCCTTGGTGTGACGGCCACCATAAGAAGACGAGACGATAATCTGCAATATCTGTATCAGAAAGTCGCAAACTTTCCATAGTTTCATGCAAGTATGCGACGAACAACGCAAGCCACCCCCGCGAGTCACGCTCTGGGGCACACCGAAATACGGTTTCGGGCAGAATTGAGACTCAAGGCTCAGTTCTGCCCGAAGCCGTATTTCACCCTGCCGGAGAGCGTGACTCGCGGGGGTTCAGGACCAGGTGGGGTGGCGTTTTTCGAGGAAGGCGGCCATGCCTTCACGGGCGTCGTCGAGCTGGGAGGCGGCGGCCATGACCTCCAGGGCCAGGGCGTAGGCGTCGGCCTCGGGGCGGTCCAGCTGGGCGTACAGGGTCCGCTTGCCCAGGGCCTTCGACGCCCGGCTCCCCCGCGTCGCCCGGGCCAGCAGCTCCTCCACCGCGGCATCGAGCGAGTCGTCCGGCACGACGCGGTTGACCAGACCCCACTCCAACGCAGTGGCGGCGTCGACTGGGGTCGCCGGTGAGGGCCATCTCCATCAGCCGCTTGCGGCCGATGGCCCGAGCCACGGGCACCGACGGCGTGTGGCAGAACCAGCCGCCATGGCCGCCGGGCAGGGCGAAGGCCGCCGAAGAGGCCGCCACGGCCAGGTCGCACGAAGCGACGAGCTGGCAGCCGGCGGCGGTCGCCAAGCCGTGCACACGGGCGATCACGACCTGAGGAGCCGACTGGAGGGCCTGCATCAGCGAGGTGCAGACCGTCAGGAGATCGCGGACGCCGAGGAGGTCACGGGAGGCGACGTCGCCGAAGTCGTGGCCGGCCGAGAAGACGGGCCCGGCGGCGGCCAGCACGAGGCCGGTGGCGTCGGAGGCGGCCACCGACCGGACGGCGTCCAGCAGCTCGCGGAGGTGGTCTTCGGACAGCGAATTGCGCCGAGACGGGCGGTTCATGGTGATCCGTGCCGTCGCCCCGGCACGGTCGAGCAGGATGTGCTGGTAGGAGGCCATGACACCACGCTGCCACAGGCCCGGAAGCATTCACAGGCAGTCACCCGACGCGTGCGCAGCGCATTCCGGCGAAATCGCGCGAGTACCATTGGTGAGCGAATTCCGGAGTTCGTTCCGGGCAATGCGCGCCGTTCGGGGCGTCACGGCGACGGTCGTCACCCTCTGTCGACAAGTTGGACCGAGCACCAAAGCCTGTCCACCCAAATGGCCTAGCATTGCTTAGGCCATTCAGGTTACGTCGGCGGCCTCCTGGCCGCCATTTCAATCACAATCCCGCCACGGACGGGCGATGAATCTGGCGCCGTTCAGCCATAGGTAAGAGAGTCTGCTGAACTCGGGGGAACTGGTGAGTTCCCAACGGGAGCAATTGACGCACGTGCCGCCGAAGGCAGGGGTGAGACGATGACGGCGCCCATGGAAGTTCCGGGCGACGCGGTCCAGGCTGAGCCTGAGGCCGTGCTGGCCGGGATGGGCAAGGCGATCGAGGGCCGTTCGCTGCGGCAGATCGCCTGGTTGCGACTGAAGCGGGACCGAGTCGCGATGGCCGGCGGTGTGGTCGTCGTGATCCTGGTCGTCGCGGCCGCGGTGGCGTTCGTCCTCGACCGGGTCTTCGGCCTCATCCCGACCACCCAGTTCAACCAGCCGCTGATCGACCCCGACCTGCAGATCCCCAAGGGCGTCTTCGGCGGCCTGAGCGTCGACCACCCGCTGGGCGTCGAGCCGGTCAACGGCCGCGACCTGCTGGCCCGCATCTTCGCCGGGTCCTGGGTGTCGCTGCTGATCGCCTTCCTGTCCACGGTGGTGTCGGTGGTCATCGGCACCGTGCTCGGCGTGATCGCCGGCTTCTTCGGCGGCTGGGTCGACACGCTGATCAGCCGGCTGATGGACGTCTTCCTGGCGTTCCCGCTGCTGCTGTTCTCGCTGGCGCTGGCCGGTGTGGTGCCGGACAACGCGTTCGGTCTGTCCGGCGACGCGCTGCGCATCGCCCTGCTGATCTTCATCATCGGCTTCTTCAACTGGTCGTACATCGGCCGGATCATCCGCGGCCAGACGCTGTCGCTGCGCGAGCGTGAGTTCGTCGACGCCGCGCGCAGCCTCGGCGCGCGGGCTCCGCACATCCTGTTCCGGGAGCTGCTGCCCAACCTGGCCGCGCCGATCCTGGTGTACTCCACGCTGTTGATCCCGACCAACGTGCTGTTCGAGTCGGCGCTGTCCTACCTCGGCGTCGGCGTTCGCCCGCCCACCCCGACCTGGGGCGGCATGCTGTCCGACGCCACGCAGTACTACCAGATCGACCCGGAGTTCATGCTCGTGCCGGGTATCGCGATCTTCATCACCGTGTTGGCGTTCAACCTGTTCGGTGACGGTCTGCGCGACGCGCTCGACCCACGTGCCCGCTAGCGGGACACAGCCTTCCCACCAGTCTGGAAGCAGTTCGAGAAGAGGGGTTGACCAGATCATGAAGAGAAAGCGGGTCATGGCGGCGGTTGCCGTCGCCTCCGCGCTCGCCGTGGGCCTGACCGCGTGTGGCGGCGGTGGCGGTTCGAGTTCGAACAACACCGCGGGCGGCGCCTCCGGGTTCAACGCCGGGGCCGACAAGGTGGTCAACCCCTCGGACGCCAAGGGCGGCGTCATCAAGATGGCGAACTCCGGCGACTGGGACTCGCTGGACCCGGGCGACACGTACTACGCCTACTCCTGGAACTTCGTCCGCCTCTACGGCCGGTCCCTGGTGACGTTCCAGTCGGCGCCGGGCGCCGAGGGCGCGAAGCTCGTGCCGGACCTGGCGGAGTCGCTCGGCAAGCCCAGCGATGACAGCAAGACCTGGACCTACAAGCTCCGCAGCGGCGTCAAGTTCGAGGACGGCAAGACCGTCACGTCCAAGGACGTCAAGTACGCCGTCGAGCGCTCGCTGGACAAGACCGTCTTCCCCAACGGTCCGACGTACTTCAACGACTACCTGGACCTGGGCGACTACAAGACGCCCTACAGCGACCCGACGCCGGACAAGCTCGGCCTCAAGGCCATCGAGACGCCGGACGACTCGACCATCGTGTTCCACCTGAAGACGGCGTTCTCCGGCTTCGACTACTTCGCGATGCTGCCCTCGACCATCCCGGTCGAGCAGGCCAAGGACACCGGCTCCAAGTACAAGGAGCACGTGGTCTCCACCGGCCCGTACATGTTCAAGGAAAACAACCTCGGCAAGAACTTCACGCTGGTCCGCAACCCGCAGTGGGACCAGAAGACGGACCCGGTGCGCAAGGCGCTGCCGGACGAGTACGACGTGTCGCTCAACGTCAACGCCGACGACATCGACAACCGCCTGCTCTCGGGCGACCTCGACGTCGACATCGCGGGCTCCGGCGTGCAGGCGGCGGCCCAGGGCAAGATCCTGAGCGACCAGGCCAAGAAGGCCAACGCGGACGACCCGACGGTGGCTCGGCTCTGGTACACCTCGATCAACGGTGACGTGGCCCCGCTGGACAACGTCCACTGCCGCAAGGCGGTCGAGTACGCCGCGGACAAGACCGGCTACCTCGCCGCGTACGGCGGCCAGACCGGCGGCCAGGTCGCGACCAACATGATGCCCCCGATCATTCCGGGCGCCGAGTCGTTCAACACCTACGAGACGCCGAACAACGCCGGCGACCCGGCCAAGGCCAAGCAGGAGCTGCAGGCCTGCGGCAAGGCCGACGGCTTCGAGACCAACATCTCCTACCGGGCCGAGCGCCCGAAGGAGAAGGCGGCGGCCGAGGCGTTGCAGCAGTCGCTGTCCAAGGCCGGCATCAAGCTGACCATCAAGCCGTTCCCGACCGGCGACTACTACAAGCTGTACGCCGGCAAGCCGGACTACGCCAAGAGCAACAACCTCGGTCTGATGATCAACGGCTGGGGCGCCGACTGGCCGGACGGCTTCGGCTTCCTCAGCCAGATCGTCGACAGCCGGGTCATCCGGGCCTCGGGCGGCAACACCAACCTGTCGGTCAAGGACCCCGCCGTGGACGCGCTGATCGACAAGGCGCTGACCACGACCGACACCTCGGCCCGCGAGAAGGTCTGGGTCGACGTGGACAAGAAGGTCATGGACGACGCCTACACGCTGCCCGGCCTCTGGTCGAAGGGCCTGCTCTACCGGCCGCCGCACCTGACCAACGTGTTCGTCAGCAACGGCTACCAGATGTACGACTACCTCGCCCTCGGCGTCAAGAAGTAAGCGGGAAGGTAGGTGAAGGCGTAGGGCACCCGGCCGCCGCCGTCCGTTTCGACGGCGGCGGCCGGGCTGCTGTCAGCCGTCCCCGTGTTCGCATATCTGATTCGTCGCCTGCTCGGGGCGATCGTGATGCTGTTCATCGTCAGCATCGCGGTCTTCCTGATCTTCTTCCTGCTGCCCCGCATCGGTGGCGCGACCGCGGACGACCTGGCCTCGCGCTACGTCGGCAAGACCGCGGACGCGGCGCAGATCCACCTGATGGCGCAGAAGCTCGGGTTCACCGACCCGCTGTACGTCCAGTACGGGCGGTTCCTGGCCGGCATCTTCGCCGGCGCCGACTACAGCACCGGCCCGACGACCGTGCACTGCCCGGCTCCGTGCCTCGGCTACTCGTTCATCACGCAGAACCCGGTGCTGCCGGACCTGCTCGACCGCTTCCCGGTGACGCTGTCGCTGGCCGTCGGCGGCGCGATCGTGTGGCTGTCCTTCGGCGTCTCGGCCGGCGTGGTCTCCGCGCTGCGCAAGGGTTCGCTGTTCGACCGGACCGCGATGGGCATTGCGCTGGCCGGCGTGTCACTGCCGATCTTCTTCACCGGTCTGCTGGCGCTGAACATCTTCAGCTACAACCTCGGCTGGTTCCCGGCGGGCGGCAGCTACACCAACTTCACCGACAACCCGGCGCTGTGGGCCTACGACCTGATCCTGCCGTGGGTGACGCTGGCCTTCCTCAACGCCGCCGCGTACGCCCGGCTGACCCGGGCCGGCATGCTGGAGACGATGGGCGAGGACTTCATCCGCACCGCGCGGGCCAAGGGCCTGCCGGAGCGGACCGTGGTCGTCCGGCACGGCCTGCGGGCCGCCCTGACCCCGATCACCACCATCTTCGGCCTGGACATCGGCATCCTGCTGGGCAGCTCGATCCTGACCGAGCACACGTACTCGCTCAACGGCCTCGGCGCGTACGCGTTGCAGGCGATCACCAGCAACGACCTGCCGAAGGTGCTGGGCGTGACCATCCTGGCCGCCACCTTCGTCATCGTGGCCAACCTGGTGGTGGACATTCTGTACGTGGTCATCGACCCGAGGGTGCGTATCTAGTGACCGATCTGTACGAGGCGCCGACGCAGCGCAGCTTCCTGGAGGTCGACGACCTCCGGGTGCACTTCAACACCGACGACGGCGTGGTCAAGTCGGTGGACGGGCTGTCGTTCAAGCTGGAGCGCGGCAAGACGCTGGGCATCGTCGGCGAGTCCGGCTCCGGCAAGAGCGTGAGCAGCATGGCCCTGATGGGCCTGCAGCGCTACGCCAAGGCCAAGATGTCGGGCGAGATCTGGCTGGACGGCGAGGAACTGCTCTCGGCCGACGACGAGCACGTGCGCTCGTTGCGGGGCAAGAAGATGGCGATGATCTTCCAGGACCCGCTGTCGGCGATGCACCCGTTCTACACGGTCGGCGCGCAGATCATCGAGGCCTACCGGATCCACCACAAGGTGACCAAGGCGGTGGCCCGCAAGCACGCCATCGAGATGCTGGACCGGGTCGGCATCCCGCAGCCGAGCTCGCGCGTGGACGACTACCCGCACCAGTTCTCGGGCGGCATGCGGCAGCGCGCGATGATCGCCATGGCGCTGAGCTGCGACCCGGAGCTCTTGATCGCCGACGAGCCGACGACCGCGCTGGACGTCACCGTGCAGGCCCAGATCCTGGACCTGATCAAGGACCTCCAGCAGGAGTTCGGCTCGGCGGTCATCATCATCACGCACGACCTGGGCGTGGTGGCCGAGCTGGCCGACGACATCATGGTGATGTACGCCGGGCGCTCGGTGGAACAGGGCAGCGCGCGCGAGGTGTTCCACTCGCCGCAGCACCCGTACACCTGGGGCCTGCTGGGCTCGATGCCGCGGCTGGACCGGGACCGCTCCGAGCGGCTGCTGCCGATCAAGGGCACCCCGCCCAGCCTGATCAACGTGCCCAGCGGCTGCGCCTTCCACCCGCGCTGCGCGTTCAAGGACCTGCCCGGCGAGGCCACCACGTCGCAGGTGCCCGAACTGGTCGACATCGGCGGCGGCCACAAGGTGGCCTGCCACATGACCGTCGACCAGCGGCTGCGTATCTGGACCAACGAGATCCAGCCGAAACTCTAGGAATATGGAGACCACTGTGGACAGTCTGTTGTCGGTTTCGGGGCTGCGCAAGCACTTCCCGATCCGCCGGGGACTGCTGCGCCGGCAGGTCGGTGCGGTCAAGGCCGTCGACGGGCTCGAGTTCTCGGTGCGGGCCGGCGAGACGCTGTCCCTGGTCGGCGAGTCGGGCTGCGGCAAGACCACGACCGGCCGGCTGTTGACGCGGCTGCTCGAACCGACCGAGGGCAAGATCGTCTTCGAGGGACGGGACATCACGCACCTGTCCAACGCGGCGATGCGGCCGCTGCGCCGCGACGTGCAGATGATCTTCCAGGACCCGTACTCTTCGCTCAACCCGCGGCACAACGTCGGCACCATCATCGGCGCCCCGTTCCGGTTGCAGAAGGTGTCGACGCCGCAGGGCGTGAAGAAGGCCGTGCAGGAGCTGCTGGAGCTGGTCGGGCTCAACCCCGAGCACTACAACCGCTACCCGCACGAGTTCTCCGGCGGGCAGCGCCAGCGCATCGGCATCGCCCGGACGCTGGCCCTCAAGCCGAAGCTCATCGTGGCCGACGAGCCGGTGTCCGCGCTGGACGTGTCCATCCAGGCCCAGGTGATCAACCTGCTGGAGGACCTGCAGAGCGAGCTGGACCTGACGTACGTGATGATCGCGCACGACCTGTCGGTGGTGCGGCACGTGTCGGACCGGGTGGCGGTGATGTACCTCGGCAAGATCATGGAGATCGCCGACCGCAACGCCCTGTACGAGCGGCCGATGCACCCGTACACGGTGGCGCTGATGTCGGCCGTGCCGGTGCCGGACCCCGACAACAAGGGCAAGCGGGAGCGCATCCGCCTGTTCGGGGACGTGCCCAGCCCGATCAACCCGCCGCCGGCCTGCCGCTTCCACACCCGGTGCTGGAAGGCCCAGGACAAGTGCAAGACGGTCGAGCCCCCGCTGGTGGAGCTCGCCCCCGGCCAGCAGGTCGCCTGCCACTTCCCCGAGAACGTCGCCACCACCCCCGACAAGGCCACCGCCGCCGCCGAGTAGGCCCCGACACCCGCGAGTCCCGCTCTCGGGCAGCCGTACAACCAGTTCCGAACCCCCGCGAGTCCGCTCTCCGTCATACCGAAAGTCCGAATCCGTTTCGTGCTTTCGGTATGACGCTGGGCGGGCCTCGCGGGTTTTTGCTGTCCGGGTTGCCCGTTCGGACAGGGTGCGGGCATCGGCCGCACGATCCCTCTCACTCCCCTGTACCCGACCTGACCTGCGCTTATCGTGTGCCGCAACAGCATGATCCGGAGCTACCGTGACCGCAGTCACATCGTCTACAACTTGATTGTGCACGATGTAATCGCCTACGGTTCCTGACATCGAGAACGACCACGAAGGAGCCCCCGAGATGCGCATCAAGGCCACCATCGCCCGCACCCTGGCCGTCGGCGTCGCTGTCGCGTTGACCGCGACGCTGTCCCTGGCGCCGTCCTCCTCGGCCTCGCAGGCCACCCCGGACGCCGCCGAGCACCACGGCCCCAAGCCGACGGTGATCCTGGTGCACGGCGCCTTCGCGGACGCCTCCAGCTGGAACGGGGAGATCACCGAGCTGGAACGCCGCGGCTACCCGGTGATCGCGGCGGCCAACCCGCTGCGCGGCGTCGCCTCCGACGCGGCCTCCATCCGGGGCCTGATCGAGAGCGTCAAGGGCGACGTCATCGTCGTCGGCCACTCCTACGGCGGCCAGGTCATCACCAACGCCGCGCTCAACGAGCCCAACGTGAAGGCCCTGGTCTACGTGGCCGCGTTCCTGCCCGAGAAGGGCGAGTCCGCGCTCGACCTGACCAACAAGTTCCCCGGCAGCACGCTGGGCGCCACCATCCAGACGGTCGCGCTGCCCGACGGCAACACCGACCTGTACGTGAAGCAGGACCTGTTCCCGAAGCAGTTCGCCGCCGACGTCCCGCTGTCGCAGGCCAAGCTCATGGCCGCCACCCAGCGCCCGGTCACCCAGGCCGCGCTGACCGAGCCCTCGGGCGACGCCGCCTGGCACACCATCCCGTCCTGGTCGATCATCCCCACCGGCGACAAGAACATCCCGGTCAAGGCCCAGGAGTGGATGGCCCAGCGCGCCCACGCCCACACCGTCGAGATCAAGGGCGCCTCGCACGCCGTGCTGGTCTCCCAGCCCCACGCCGTCACCGACCAGATCATCGCCGCCGCCAACGCCACCACCCGCTGACCCCAGTTATGCAGGGAAGGACGCCTTACCCTCGTTCAACGCGGGTAAGGCGTCCTTCCCTGCATTGGGGGGTAGCTCAGAGGCCGTGGGCCTGGCGGATCACGGTGACGATCTCGTCCATGATCTGGGTGAGCTCGTAGTCCTTGGGGGTAAGACGCGCGCCACGCCCTGAGCGGCCAGGGCGGCGGCGTTTTCCTTGATAGGAGGCATATACCATAATACGTCAAATTAGTTATCGACGCCGGGTCGTCGCTCGTGGGCGAACCAGTAACCCAATTCCGGTTGACCGTATGAATCAGCAGGGTGGGCTTAGGTAGCCCACAGGAGTAAACGTTCCCTTAGTGAGGGTATACAGTAATCATGGGCTAGGTGAGCAATTATGACGGATTTATTGGCTCCCAATAGACTAATTGTACCCAAAAATGGCCTGGTTCACGCAGCTCTGGAATAATAATGGATGGCCCTCTCGTTTTATCGTCCAGCAGATCAGTGAAATGTAAGTACTTTGGATGGATCAGGAACTACTTTGTAAGAGGTCACCTAAATCACTCCAAGCTCCCCCCTCTCAACCGCCGCATCCGGTGGCTCGAGTCATGTAGAGAGTCAAGTCTCAGTGTGAGTGCAGATGCCGTCAGTAGCTTAATTTGGCGAAAGCTGACTCTGTTAGTGTGGTGCGCTCGCCTGTACGAGCCCAAAAGTTCCCCTGTAGAGTGCCCCGTCACTCCTCCGAATCCAAAAAGATCGATAGCTTGAGTCGCTACTTTCATCAATATATTTTCCGCTTTGACTTCCTCAACTCCTACGAAGATTCGAACAGCCGCTTAATACGCGGCTACAGCTGGCGGGGCAATCTGCTCCATGGCTCGACAGCGAGGGTTCGCTGGTGTCGAACTTGTTCACGCCGACGATCACGTCCTCGCCGGCCTCCAGCCGCCGACGGCGCTCGGCCAGCGAGCTCACGAGCGAGGACTTCATGTAGCCGCTCTCCACGGCGGCCACCGCGCCGCCCATGGCCTGCACGCGGTCGATCTCCTCGCGGGCCCCGGCCAGCAGCTCGTCCACCTTGGCCTGCACGACGTGCGAGCCGTCGAAGATGTCCTCGTACTCCAGCAGATCCGTCTCGTAGGCCAGCACCTGCTGCATGCGCAGCGCCCACTGCTGGTCCCACGGCCGCGGCAGCCCGAGCGCCTCGTTCCACGCCGGCAGCTGGATGGCCCGGGCGCGGGCGTCGCGGGACAGCGACACCGCCAGCATCTCCAGCACGATGCGCTGCACGTTGTTCTCCGGCTGCGCCTCGGTCAGCCCCAGCGAGTTGACCTGCACGCCGTAGCGGAACCGGCGCTGCTTGGGGTCCTCGATGCCGTAGCGGTCGCGGGTGATCTCGTCCCACAGCGCCGCGAACGCCCGCATCTTGCACATCTCCTCGACGAAACGCACGCCGGCGTTGACGAAGAAGGAGATGCGGGCGACCACGTCGCCCATGCGGTCGGGCGGCACCTGCCCGGAGCCGCGGACCGCGTCCAGCACCGCGATCGCCGTGCACATGGCGTAGGCGATCTCCTGCACGGGCGTGGCGCCGGCCTCCTGCAGGTGGTACGAGCAGACGTTGATCGGGTTCCACTTCGGCACGTTGGCCACGGTCCACGCGACCATGTCGGTGATCAGCCGCAGGCTCGGCCCGGGCGGGAACACGTAGGTGCCGCGGGACAAATACTCCTTGATGATGTCGTTCTGCGTGGTGCCGGCCAGCTTGGCCACATCGGCGCCGTCTTCACGGGCGACGCTCACGTACAGGGCCAGCAGCCACATCGCGGTGGCGTTGATGGTCATGGACGTGTTGGCGTCGGCCATGGGGATCTGGTCGAACAGCTGGCGCATGTCGCCGATGTGGGCGATGGGCACGCCGACCTTGCCGACCTCGCCCCGGGCCAGCTCGTGGTCGGAGTCGTAGCCGGTCTGGGTCGGCAGGTCGAACGCCACCGACAGGCCGGTCTGCCCCTTGGCCAGGTTGCGCCGGTAGAGCGCGTTGGACGCGGCGGCCGAGGAGTGGCCGGCATACGTCCGCATCACCCAGGGGCGATCGCGGTCACGATCGGTCGGGTACGGCACGGCCCACCTCCGGTCACGGCGTCGTGTCGACCCAGCGTACTGGTGAGTAACATCGTTTACCCGGTGGACTTCCTCACACGATCGATGAAGATGGTCACGCCGGCCGTGCAACCGAAACCGGTCACAGCGGGCGCGACAACCGGGCCGAAAACCACGGCGTCTCCCCTCACGTAATGATCATCGATCCGAGGGGGATCACCGTGTTTGTCCGCACTGCCGCCACCGTCGCCGCCGCGTTCGCCCTGCTCACCGTGCCCGCCGCGATGGCGTCGGCCGCGCCGGCCGGCCAGCCGACCTGGGACCAGCTCTACGCCCAGCAGACGCTCAACCGCGAGCACACCGCCGCCGTGTTCCCGAAGCTGGTTCCGGGCGCCCACGACGTCGACCTGTCCGACTTCGGCAACGACCGGGTCAGCCAGTTCGGCGGCCAGAGCTACCTGGGCGGCCAGGTCTGGTTCAGCGACGACAACGGCGGCGAGAACGTCTACATCCAGGTCTCCGGCCCGACCACGATCAGCACGCTCCAGCAGGGCTGCGACAAGGTGACCCGGTGCAGCCAGGTGCACGAGACCAACGGCTCGCACACGTACGTCCTGGAATACGACGAGCAGACCGCCGGCGGCACCGCCACCACCAGGTTCGTGGAGAACCTGCGCGCCGACGGCACGCTCGTCCTGGTGCAGGACCACAACTACCTGCCGTCGCGAGACGGCGGCGAGCCCGTGGGCGCGCTCCACAAGACCTTCCCGCTGACCGTGAACCAGCAGCTGGCCCTGGCCCGTGACAAGGCGTACCAGATCTGACCCGGCAGCCGTCGGCGTCGGGGCTTACTGCTCCGACGCCGCGGCCACCCGCTGCACGTTGCCGCCGAGGCGCTGCATGTTCTCCACGAACTGCGGGTAGCCGCGGTCGATGTGGAAGACGTCCCACACGTCGGTGACGCCGTCGGCGCACAGCGCGCCCAGCACCAGGCCCACGCCGGCGCGGATGTCCGAGGCCCACACCGGGGCGGCCGACAGCCGCTCCAGGCCGCGCACGACGGCGTGGTGGCCGTCGGTGCGGGCGTCCGCGCCCATGCGGACCATCTCCTCGATGAACCGGAACCGGGACTCGAACAGGTTCTCGGTGATCATCGAGGTGCCGTCGGCCACCGCGGCCATGGCGATGGCGAAGGGCTGGAGGTCGGTGGCGAAGCCCGGGTAGGGCAGGGTCACGAAGTCGACCGCCTTGGGCCGCTGGCCCATCACCACGCGGAAGCCGTTGTCGACCAGCGAGACGTCCGCGCCGGCCATGCGCAGCTTCTCCAGCACGAGGTCGAGGTGGTGCGGGTCGACGCCGCGTACGGTGATGTCGCCCCGGGTGACGGCGGCGGCGAACCCCCAGGTGGCGCCGACGATCCGGTCGCCGATGACCCGGTGCTCGGTCGGCTCCAGCTTGGTCACGCCGTGCACGGTCAGCGTCGAGGTGCCGGCGCCCTCGATCTTGGCCCCCATCTGCACCAGCATCGTGCAGAGGTCGATCATCTCCGGCTCGCGGGCGGCGTTGTCGATCACCGTGGTGCCGTTGGCCAGCACCGCCGCCATGAGGATGTTCTCGGTGGCTCCCACGCTCGGGAAGTCCAGCCAGATCTGGGCGCCGCGCAGGTCCTCGGCCTCGGCCACCACGTTGCCGTGCTCGATGGTGCTGGACGCGCCGAGCTGGCGCAGGCCGCTCTGGTGCATGTCCAGCGGCCGCTGGCCGATCGCGTCGCCGCCGGGCAGCGCCACCACCGCGCGCTTGCAGCGGCCCACCAGGGGCCCCAGGACGCACACGGAGGCCCGCAGCTTGCCCACCGACGGGGAGGTGGCCTCGTGGTTGAGCTGGGCCGGCGTGGTGATGGTGACGGTCGCGCCGTCCACCACGACCTCACAGCCCAGGTCCCGCAGCACGTCCGCCATCAGCGGCACGTCGAGGATCTCCGGGCAGTTGGTGAGCGTGGTCGTGCCCTCGGCCAGCAGGGCCGCGGCCATCAGCTTCAACACGCTGTTCTTGGCGCCGACGACGTCGACCGTGCCGACCAGCCGTGCCCCGCCCTGGACCCTGAAGTGCTCGCTCAACCTGTATCTCCTAGCGTCTTCGACCCGGCGAGAGCCGCCGACCATCGTACGGAAACGCGAAAGGGCCTAGGGTCCGGGTATGTCCGTGCACCTGACCCGCATCTACACCCGTGTCGGCGACGACGGCACCACCGCGCTCGGTGACTTCAGCCGCGTGCCGAAGACCTCGCCCCGGCTGGCCGCCTACGCCGATGTCGACGAGACCAACGCGGCCATCGGGGTGGCCATCGCACTCGGTCAGTTGTCCGAGGAGCTCCCCGGGTTGCTCCGCAAGATCCAGAATGACCTTTTCGACGTCGGAGCCGACCTCTGCACGCCCATCGTGCCCGATCCGCCGTACCCGCTGCAGCGCATCACGCAGTCGTACGTGGACCGGCTGGAGGGCTGGTGCGACCACTACAACGCCGACCTGCCCAAGCTGGACTCGTTCATCCTCAACGGCGGCACGCCCGGGGCGGCGCTGCTGCACCAGGCCCGCACCGTCACCCGGCGGGCCGAGCGGGCCACCTGGGCCCTGCTGGAGGACGAGCCGGAGGCGACCAACATCCTGGCCGCCAAGTACCTCAACCGCCTGTCCGACCTGCTCTTCATCCTCGCCCGCTACGCCAACCCCGACGGCGACGTGCTGTGGGTGCGAGGCGAGAACGCCTGACGGGCCTAGGTAAACCCCCGCGAGTCACGCTCTCAGGCAGCGCGAGTTACGCCCTCGGGACGTTGTGCGCGTGGTTGCGTCGCGCGGCGGTGTCCCGAGGACGTAACTCTCAAGCCTGAGAACGTGACTCGCTAGCTGGCCCAGGGGATGGCGCTGCCGGGTGGGCTGGACTCCAGCCAGGACAGGAAGCCGGTCATGGCGTCTATGCCCATGGCTATCTCTATGGTGCCGTCGGGGCCGTGGCAGCTGATCACCATGGAGCCCAGGGGCATCGAGTAGGTCTCCGGGCCGGTGGGCTCGCGGCGGGCGTCGATCTCCAGGCCGTCGCGGCGGATCACCTTGTCCGGGCCGCCGCGCACCGACAACACCCGGTACCAGACGAACTCGTCACCGCGATAGCGGCCGACACCCAGCTGCCATCCCCGGCCGCTGTCGTCCTTGCGGCCCCGCAGGGCCACGTGCACACCGCCGGCGCGCAACAGCCGCAGCCGGCGCCAGGCCAGCAGGCCCAGCCCCCCGGCCGTGACGACGAGGACCACTGCCACGATCCAAGTCATGTCCACGGCCCCGCCCCGTCAGCCCGGCTCAGACCGTCTGGCCTGCGGCGCGCAGCTGGGCGGCTGCTCTGGTCCGCTCCGACTCGTCGTCGCTGTCCAGTCCCGCTCGGGCCGCGTTGACGTCGATCTCGTCGGCCAGCTCCGCGGACTCGGCCAGAATGCTCACGCCGCGGTCGCTGATCGAGATGAAGCCACCGTGCACGGCGGCGCGCACTACCTCGCCCTCCGTGGTGCGGATCTCCACGGCGTGGCCGTCGACCAGCTGGCCCAGCAGCGGAATGTGGCGAGGCAGGATGCCGATCTCGCCCTCGATCGTCCGCGCGAGCACCATCGTGGCCTGGCCCGACCACAGACGACGCTCAACGGCGACCAACTCGACGGACATCTCGGCCACGTTCATCTCCTTCGTCGACCTCGAGGACCGATTCTACTGGTTACAGAATGCGTACGGGCCGCGCCTTCTCAGCGACCGCACGGGGAGCGCGGCGGGGGCGCCGGTCTCGCAACCCGACACCCCCGCCGCGGAAACTCACTTACCCGTGAGCTCCTTGTACTTCTTCTCCAGGTCCTCGAGGCCGCCGCACATGAAGAACGCCTGCTCGGGGTAGTGGTCGAAGTCGCCCTTGGCGATCCGGTCGAACGCCTCGATGCTCTCCTTGAGCGGCACGGTCGAGCCGGGCTGACCGGTGAACTGCTCGGCGGAGTACATGTTCTGCGACAGGAAGCGCTCGATGCGCCGGGCCCGCTGCACCGTCACCTTGTCCTCTTCCGACAGCTCGTCGATGCCGAGGATGGCGATGATGTCCTGCAGGTCCTTGTACTTCTGCAGCAACCGGACGACCTCGCGGGCGACGCGGTAGTGCTCCTCGCCGACGATGGCCGGGTTGAGGATGGTCGAGGTGGACACGAGCGGGTCCACCGCGGGGAAGATGCCCTTGGAGAACACCACACGCGAGAGCTCGGTGGTGGCGTCCAGGTGGGCGAAGGTGGTGGCCGGCGCCGGGTCGGTGTAGTCGTCGGCGGGCACGTAGATCGCCTGCATCGAGGTGATCGACCGGCCACGGGTCGAGGTGATGCGCTCCTGGAGCTCGCCCATCTCGTCGGCCAGCGTGGGCTGGTAACCCACGGCGGACGGCATGCGGCCGAGCAGCGTGGAGACCTCGGAGCCGGCCTGGGTGAACCGGAAGATGTTGTCGATGAACAGCAGCACGTCCTGGTTCTGCACATCGCGGAAGTACTCCGCCATGGTCAGCGCGGACAGGGCGACGCGCAGACGCGTGCCCGGCGGCTCGTCCATCTGGCCGAAGACCAGGGCGGTGTCGTTGATGACGCCGTCCTCGGTCATCTCCAGGATGAGGTCGTTGCCCTCACGGGTGCGCTCGCCGACACCGGCGAACACCGAGGTGCCACCGAAGTTCCGGGCGACACGGATGATCATCTCCTTGATGAGCACCGTCTTGCCCACGCCGGCGCCGCCGAACAGGCCGATCTTGCCGCCCTGCACGTACGGGGTGAGCAGGTCGATCACCTTGAGGCCGGTCTCCAGCATCTCGGTGCGGCCTTCGAGCTTGTCGAACGCCGGCGCCTTGCGGTGGATGCCCCAGTGCTCGGCGTCGTCCGCGTAGCCGGGCTGGTCGAGGCACTGGCCCAGCGCGTTGAAGATGTGGCCCTTGACGACGTCGCCGACCGGCACCGAGATCGGCTTGCCCAGGTCGGTCACGGCGTGGCCGCGGACCAGACCGTCGGTGGGCTGCATCGAGATGGTGCGGACCAGGTTGTCACCCAGGTGCTGGGCGACCTCCAGGGTCAGCAGGCGGTTGATGCCGGCGGTGTCGACCTGCACGGTCAGGGCGTTGAAGAGCTCGGGGACGGCGCCGCGGGGGAACTCGACGTCCACGACGGCGCCGAGGACGCGCGCGATGCGCCCGGTCGAGCTGGCGGTAGCGGTAGTCATCTCACTCATCACTTCCTGCGTCCGCCAGGGCGTTGGCGCCACCGACGATCTCGCTGATCTCCTGGGTGATCTGGGCCTGGCGGGCCGCGTTGGCCTGGCGGCTGTAGTCGCGGAGCAGGTCGTTCGCGTTGTCCGTGGCCGCCTTCATGGCCCGCTGGCGCGACGCCAGCTCGGACGCCGCCGCGTCCAACAGCGCCGAGAACAGGCGCGTGTTGATGTACTTCGGCAGCAACGCGCCGAGCAGCTGCTCGGCCTCCGGCTCGAACTCGTACGAGGTGCGCGACGTGGTCGGCTCCTCGTTGTACTCGACCTCGAGCGGCGCGACCTGCTTGGCCACCGGGGTCTGCGTCAGCATCGACTTGAACTCGGTGTACACCACGTGCACCTCGTCCACGCCCTCCTCGGACATGAACGACTCGACCAGCGCCTGGCCGGCCTCGGCCGCCGCGGCGTAGGTCGGCTGGTCGGACACGCCGTACCAGGACCCGGTCAACTCCCGGTTGCGGAAGTTGTAGTACGTCATGCCCTTGCGGCCGATCACGTACAGCACCGGCGTCTTGCCCTGCTCGCGCAGCAGCGACTGCAGTTCCTCGGCCCGCTTGAGCACCGAGGAGTTGTAGGCGCCGCACATGCCCTTGTCACTGGTCACCACGAGCACCGCGGCCCGCTTCGGCTCCGGCCGGGCCACCAGCAGCGGGTGGTCGAGCGTGGAGGCGGTGGCGAGTTCGGTCAGCGCGCGGGTGATCTCCTCGGCGTACGGCCGCGCCGCGGCCATCCGCTGCTGCGCCTTGGGCAGGCGCGAGGTGGCGATCAGCTCGTAGGCACGAGTGATCTTCTGGGTGGACTTGACCGCCTTGATCTTCTGCCGAAGGATCCGAATCTCAGCTGGCATGGGTCACGTCACTTCTTCGGCGCGGGCCGGTTGACGGTAACGGACTCGTGGCCGACCTCGTCCGCGTCCATGGCGTCCGCCGGGTGCTCGACGACCGAGGAGCCGTCGGAGGCGGTGAAGCCCTTCTTGAACGTGGCGATCGCCTTCACCAGGCGCTCCTCGTTGTCCGAGGAGAGGTCCCTGGTGTCGCGGATCTCGGAGAGGATGCCGGCCTCGTTGTGCCGCAGGTGCTCGAGGAAGTCGGCCTCGAAGCGGCGGACGTCCTCGATCGGCACCGAGTCCAGGTGGCCGCGGGTGCCGAGGAAGATCGACGCGACCTGCTCCTCGACCGGGAACGGGCTGTAGGCGGGCTGCTTGAGCAGCTCGTACAGCCGCGCGCCGCGGGCCAGCTGGGCCTTGGACACGTCGTCCAGGTCGGAGGCGAAGGCGGCGAACGCCTCCAGCTCCCGGTACTGGGACAGGTCCAGCCGCAGCGAGCCGGCCACCTTGCGCATGGCCTTGATCTGGGCCGAACCGCCGACCCGGGAGACCGACACACCGACGTTGACCGCCGGGCGCTGACCCTGGTTGAACAGGTCGGACTCCAGGAAGCACTGGCCGTCGGTGATCGAGATGACGTTGGTCGGGATGTAGGCCGAGATGTCGTTGGCCTTCGTCTCGATGATCGGCAGACCGGTCATCGAGCCCGCGCCCAGCTCGTCGGACAGCTTCGCGCAGCGCTCCAGCAGGCGGGAGTGCAAGTAGAAGACGTCGCCCGGGTAGGCCTCGCGGCCCGGCGGACGGCGCAGCAGCAGCGAGATGGCCCGGTAGGCCTCGGCCTGCTTGGTCAGGTCGTCGAACACGATCAGGACGTGCTTGCCCTGGTACATCCAGTGCTGGCCGATGGCCGAGCCGGTGTACGGGGCCAGCCACTTGAAGCCGGCCGGGTCGGACGCCGGGGCGGCGACGATGGTGGTGTACTCCAGCGCGCCCGCGTCCTCCAGCGCCGTCTTCACGGCGGCGATGGTGGAGCCCTTCTGGCCGATGGCGACGTACACGCAGCGAACCTGCTGCTTGGGGTCGCCCGACTCCCAGGCCTGCTTCTGGTTGATGATCGTGTCGATGCAGACCGTGGTCTTGCCGGTCTTGCGGTCGCCGATGATCAGCTGGCGCTGGCCGCGGCCGATCGGCGTCTGCGAGTCGATCGACTTGATGCCGGTCTGCAGCGGCTCCTTGACGGGCTGGCGCTCCATCACGGTCGCGGCCTGCAGTTCGAGCACGCGCTCGTCGTCGGCGACGATGTCGCCGAGGCCGTCGATCGGCTGGCCTAGCGGGTTCACCACGCGGCCGAGGAAGCCGTCGCCGACCGGCACCGAGAGAACCTTGCCGGTCCGCTTGACCTCCTGACCCTCCTCGATCGACTCGTAGCCGCCGAGGATGACCGTGCCGATCTCGCGCACGTCCAGGTTGAGCGCGACACCGAGGACGCCGCCCGGGAACTCCAGCAGCTCGTTGGTCACAGCGGAAGGCAGGCCCTCGACAAAGGCGATGCCATCACCCGTCGCGGTGACGGTGCCGACCTCTTCCCGGTTGACGTCCGGGGAGTAGCTGGAGACGTAGTTCTCGATCGCACTGCGGATCTCGTCCGACGAGATCGTCAGCTCCGCCATGTCGTTCCTGCTCTCACTTCGCTCTGGGCATCTAACGTTTGGAGCCGACTCAGCCGGCCAGATTGCGTCGCAGCAGGTCGAGCTGGCCGGCGACGCTGCCGTCGATGACCTCGTCCCCGACCCTGACCACCAGTCCGCCGCGCACCGTCGGATCGATCTCGACGTGCGGCATCACCTGGCGGCCGTAGATCCGCTGCAGTGCGGTCGCCAACCGGTCCACCTGCGCGGCGGTCAGCTCGACCGCCGACCGCACGTAGGCGACGGAGCGCTCGCGGCGCCGGGCGGCGACCGCGGTGAGCTCCTCGAGGCCGGCGACGATGTCGCGGCCGCGCGGCGTGGTCACCAGCTGGCGCACCAGGATTTCGGTGACCGGCTCGACCTTGCCGGCCAGCAGTGTGTCGACGAGCGCGGCCTTACCGGCCGAGCTGCCGCCGCTGCCGCCGAGGACCTGCGCCAGCGCCATCTGGCCGGCGATGATCCGGCCCAGCCGGAACAGCTCGTCCTCGACCGCGTCCAGCCGGTCGCCGCGCTCGGCACGCACCAGCAACGCGGTGCGGGCCAGCGACTCCAGGCCGTCCAACAGCTCGCGGGCGCTGGACCAGCGGGCCGTGACGGCCGCCGACAGCACCTTGAGCGCGCCCTCGCCGACCTTGCTGGCCAGCAGGCCGCGGACCAGGCCCTCACGGGCCGCCGGCTCGGACGCGGGGTCCGAGACGGCGCGGCGCAGCGCAGTGCTCGTCGATCAGCAGCCGGACGACCGCGACAGCTCCTCGCCCAGCGCCACCAGGCCCTGGTCGTCGGCGCCGTCGATGACGTCCAGCAGCCGCAGCTCGGCCGCCGCGAGCGCCTCACGACTTGCGGCGTGCATCAGCTCTCTCCCTTGCTCGCGACCAGCGACCGCTCGGCCGCCTCGTCACGGGCGGACATCGCGTCCAGCTCGTCCAGGAACCGGTCGACGGTGGCGCTGCGGGCGCCCGCGTCGGCCAGGTGCTCCCCGACCAGGCGGTCGGCCACCTCGACCGAACGCTGACCGAGGTAGGCGTGCAGCTCGCGCATGAGGTGCTGGCGGCGGTTGGCGAGTTCTTCCTCGCCGCGCACCCGGATGCGCTCGACCTCGCGGTCGGCCTGAACGCGCATCTCCTCGACGATCCGCTGCGCGTCGGCCCGCGCGTTGTCGCGGATCTTCGCCGCCTCCTGGCGGGCCTCGACCACCGCGTCGGCGTACTTCGCCTCGGCGACGGCCAGCCGCTTCTCGGTCTGCTCGGCCCGCTCGATCTGGGCCTTGATGGTCTCCTGCTGAGCCCGCATCGCCTTGCGCGCCGGCGGCACGATGTACCGCACGACGAAGAAGATGATGATCGCGAACGCGACGAGCTCAGCGATGTACGCGAGAACCTCGTCCATCAGCTGTTCCCCTCCAGCTCGCCGAGAATCCGGTCGACGTTGGCGTTGCCGCGCGTCGCGGGGGCGAGTTCGCCGCCGACGACCCGACCGGCCAACGACGTGGACAGCTCACCGACGTGGGTCCGCAACTCGGCGAGGACCTGAGCGCGCTGCGCGGCCAACTGCTCGTCGCCCCGCTGCACGATCTGGTCGGCCTCGGCCTGCGCCCGCTGCCGCATGTCGTCCAGGATGCGCTGGCCCTCGGCCCGCGCGTCGTCCCGGATCGACGCGGACTCGGCACGGGCCTCGGCCAACGCCTCGTTGTACTTCACCTGGGCCTGCTCGAAGCGCTCGGCAGCCGCACGCGACTGCTCCGCCTCCTTGCGGACCATGTCCTCGCGGTCCTTCAGCGCCTTCTGCACCGGCGGCAGCACGAAGCGCCAAATGACCAGCAGGACGATGGCGAAGATGACGAGCTCGCCGATGAAGGTGCCGTTGGGAATGAGGAAGTTGTCCCCAGCCGCGAGAACCTTGTCATGCATGGAGATCAGGCCCCCGGCTGGGAGAACACGATGAGGGCCATGAACGCCAGGTTGATGAAGTACGCGGCCTCGACCAGACCCACGGTGATGAAGAACGGGAGGAACAGGCGGCCCTGGGCCTCCGGCTGGCGGGCAACACCGGCGATGAACTGGCTACCAGCGATACCGTCACCGATACCGGCGCCGATCGCGCCACCACCGAGGATGAGACCGCCACCGATGTAGGCGCCAGCGGTGATGATGGCGCTGTTGAGGTCAGCCATGACTCTCCTAATCGAATATTTCTTTGATGCCTGTGGTGAATGTCGTACTAAGCCAAGCAGAGAGCTGTCGGGGGGATCAGTGGTGGTCCTCCTCCAGCTCCATGGACTGACTGAAGTAGAGAATAGTCAGCAGGGCGAAGATGAATGCCTGGATGAGTCCGACGAACAGGTCGAAGAGCTTCCAGACCACGTTGGGCGCCCACAGGATGTACGCCGGGAACATGCCCATGATCAGGGACACCATGATGGTGCCGCCGAAGACGTTGCCGAAAAGTCGCAGCGAGAGCGAGATCGGCTTGGACAGCTCCTCGACGAGGTTCAACGGGGCGAGCGCGCTGACGTGACCCTTGGCCAGCTGCACCAGGTGCTTGCCGGCGCCGCGGCGCCGGGCGCCGGCGACGTGGTACCAGACGAAGACCAGCAGCGCGAGGGCGTAGGTGAAGTTGGTGTCCGACGCCGGCGGCGGGATGATGTCGTGCCCGCCGATCTGCACCGGCAGCACGGCCAGCCAGTTGGCGATCAGGATGTACAGGAACAGCGCCATCGACAGCGGCAGCACGAAGGGCGCGACCTTCAGCCCGATCAGGTTCTCGACCTGTGTGCGCGCGGCGCCGGTGACGGTCTCGAAGAACAGCTGCACACCACCGGGCACGCCGGAGGTGATCTTCGCCCGCAACACGAACGCGAGCACGATCAGCACCGCGGCGGCGACCGCGCTGGCCAGCAACGTGTCCCCGTTGAACGTCATGCCGAACAGCTCGAAGCGGAACAGGTGCTGTCCGACCTCGATCTGCGACGCGGCCAGATTCTGCGTCGTCATTGCTGGCGAAGCCCCTTCACTGCCGATGCCGAGGTACTGGCGATCATGATGAGCTGGAAGACCGCGAGGCCGAGGAAGATCCCGATGCCGTCCGGCCGCACCAGGAAGTAGATCCCGATGGCGATCGCGGTGATGATGGCGAGCCGGCCCAACGCGGAGAAGGCCAGCGCCTTCTTGTTCGGGTTCTCGGTGACCGTCACCTTGCCGACGGAACGCTGGACAAGGCGGGTGTTGAGCAGGCCGAGCGCGAGGCCGACGACGCCGAAGACACCCATCAGGATGTGGCCCAGCAGGCCCGACGCGACGAGCGCCAGCACCGCCATCGCGGCCGCCATCAACAGCGGACGCTTCAGATCGATGATCCGCTGGACGTGGATGGGAGTGGGCGACGCAGCTTCCCCGGCTGACATGCTTTTCCCCTCGAACCTCATTGTTTCAGGAACTTGCGGAGCTTGGCGTAGGCGAATACCCAGGCACTGACCATGCCGACGGCCAAGCCGATGAACACGAACAGCGGAACGGTGTGAAGGACGGAATCCAGCCACCATCCGAGTCCGACCCCGCCGACGACAAGACCCACGACACCGGAGCCCATTCCGATCAGGCTCCACATGCTCGGCCGTCCGGCTTCCGGTCGGCCGTCACTGGGCTCGTTGGCGGACATGACAGGACGGCTGTCGCTATCCGGCAGAGCGCGCGGAGAGATGACGTGCAGTCAAGGGCAGCTCCTCGTCGTAGCGGCGCCGTCCGAGCTTTGTGTCGGCCGTGACCTCGGAGTTCCGGGCGGTCACTGGGTCGGCAGGTCCCCGTCGTTCGGAGACACGGCGAACGCTACCACAGCGTACGGACGCCACTGCCACGGGCCCTAAGAGACGGGCTCGTGGTGCGTCCAGCGAGTCTGCAACCCCAAGGACTATACGCGCGAGGGCAAGCTCGGGTTCGTTAATTCCCCCGCCAGTATTGACAATTCGCCCGATATGGACCTAGTTGCCGCGTGCGGCGGCGCGGGCCGCCTTGAACCGCGGCACCGCGGAGACCCCGAGCGCGAGCAGCAGACCAGCGGCGACGCCGAAGATCACCACCTCGACCGGGGCGAAGGCCAGCGCCACCGCGCCGAAGGCGATCAGCCCGGCCCACAGGTAGATCAGCAGCACCGCGCGGCGCTGCGAGTGGCCGATCTCCAGGAAACGGTGGTGCAGGTGCATCTTGTCGGCGCTGCCGATGCTCAGGCCCTTACGGGTGCGCCGGATGATGGCCATGATCAGGTCCAGCAGCGGCACGAACAGCACGGCCGCCACCACGATCAGCGGGGTCAGCAGCGCGATCAGGTCGCGCGGGTCGGCCACCGAGTAGTTCAGGTCGCCGGCCTGCGAGGTGCTGGCCGCGGCCAGCATCAGGCCGATCAGCATGGAGCCCGAGTCGCCCATGAATATCTTGGCCGGGTTGAAGTTGTGCGGCAGGAAGCCCAGACAGGCGCCGGCCAGCGCGGCCGAGATGAGCGCCGGCGGGTACAGGTGCGCGTCGCCGTTGCGCTGGCTGAGCAGGCCGAGCGAGAAGGCGCAGGTGGCCGCCGCGGCGATGAAGCCGATGCCGGCGGCAAGGCCGTCCAGGCCGTCGACGAAGTTCATCGCGTTGATCATCGTGACGGTCAGCAGCATGGTCAGCAGCGCGCCCTGGCTGGGGCCGAGCACCAGCACCGAGCCGTAGCTGCCGTTCAACCCGTCCCACGGCACCCAGAACGCCAGCCACTGCACGCCGAACAGCACCAGCACACCGGCCGCGGTCACCTGGCCGGACAGCTTGGTCAGCGAGTCCAGCTCGAAGCGGTCGTCGATGGCGCCGACCAGCGTGATGAGCAGGCCGGCCAGCACCACACCCCACGGCGCCAGCGAATACGTGTAGGCGACGCGCAGCACCGGCAGCTGGTGCGCCAGCAGCATCGCCGCCAGCACACCCGCGTACATCGCCATGCCGCCCAGCTTCGGGATCGGCGTGACGTGGACGTCGCGGGCGCGCGGTGCGTGCGCGGCGCCGACACGGATCGCGATGACGCGAACGAGCCCGGTGAGCAGGAACGTCACCGCCGCGGCGGTGAGCCCGACGAGGAGGTACTCCCGGACGGGCAGCAGGCCGGCGGCCGGGGTCTGCAGCAGGTTGCCCACGGCGTGCTGTCGCTCCTTGTTTGCTCGCGGCGAAAGGAAAAGAGACGACTACAACGCTACCGCCATCCGGGTCGCCCCCGGTCCGGGGGCTAGTTGATCACGCGGTGGTGACGACGTCCTCGCCGAGCACCTCGTTCAGCTCCGCCACCGTGACCGCGCCTTCGCGCAGCACCAGCGGCTTCGCGCCGGTGAGGTCCAGGATCGTCGAGGCGACGCCCTTGTCCGCCACGCCGCCGTCCAGGTACACCGCCACCGAGTCGGCCAGCTGCGCCTGCGCGTCCGCCGCCGTCGTCGCCGGCGCGTGGCCGCTGCGGTTGGCGCTGGACACCGCCATCGGGCCCACCTCGCGCAGCAGCTCGATCGCCACCGGGTGCAGCGGCATGCGCAGCATCACCGTGCCGCGGGTCTCGCCCAGGTCCCAGTTCAGCGAGGGGGCGTGGTTGAGCACGAGCGACAGGCCGCCCGGCCAGAACGCCTCGATCAGCTGCCGGGCCTGGGTCGGGACGGAGAAGACCAGGCCGTCGATCGTCTGCCAGGAGCCGACCAGCACCGGGATCGGCATGTCCGGCCCCCGCCCCTTGGCCTCCAGCAGCGACCGCACCGCCGCCGCGTCGAACGCGTCGCAGCCGATGCCGTACAGCGTGTCCGTGGGCAGCACCACCAGACGGCCCGAGCGGACCGCGCCGGCCGCCGCCGCCAGTCCCGCCTCGCGGCTGTCCTGCCGGGAACAGTCATAAACAGTGCTCACGGTCGAGGATCGTCGCAGAGTCGTTGCCGCCCCCGTCCCGCACCCCCACCCCGACGCCACATGTGCGCCACATTCGACTCCCAGCGCCACATGCGGTCCACATGTGGGCCGGCGGCGCCACATGTGCGCCACATTCGACTCCCAGCGGCACATGTGCGCCACATGTGACAAAAGTGGGGGTGCCCCATCAACAGAGGAGGCGGTGGGGGTGCCTCATCCATGGGGAGGCGGTGGGGGTGTCCGCGATGGGGTCAGCGGCTCAGGGCGCGGAGTTGCCAGCGTTGGCGGCGGTACTGGTACACGGCGTAGAAGACGGCGGCGGCGCCGATGAGCAGGCCGGCCAGCACCAGGGGCCAGCTGTCGAGCAGGCCGCCGGTGATGATGGGGGCCACGCCGAAGACCCCGGCGACGCCGCCGAGGAAGCCGGCGTTGCGGGGGGCGGTCCAGATCCACTCGCGGCCGGACCGGGTCTCGTCCAGCAGGGCCCGGGCGGCGGACAGCAGCTCGGGGTCGTCGGTGCCGGAGAGGGCTACCCGCTGAGCCAGGTCCTCGCACTGCTCCAGCTGCTTGGCGTCGCCGATGAGCAGGCGGCCGTCGCCGGTCTCGGTCCGCACCTCGACGGTGCGGGCCAGCAGGGCCACGGCCAGGTAGTAGCCGATGACGGGATCGCCCTTGCGGGTGCGGGCCAGCACGTCCAGCTCGGCGACGGCGGTCTCGCCCTGGCCGGTGGCCGCGCGGACCAGGGCCAGCCCGAGCACGGCGAGAATGGACAGGGGGGCTACGACCAGGGCCCGCTGGAACTGGGCTTCGGCGGCGGCCCACTGCCGACGGGCCACGTGGACGTCACCGAGGGCGACGTAGTCGTTGCCGTCGCCGCGGACCCGGCACGCCTCCTCGAACAGCGGCTGGGCCCGCTGGAGGTCGCCGGTCTCCAGGGCCAGCCAGCCCTGCGCGAACGGATCTTCCGGACGCGACGAACGCAGCCCCGCCGGCACCAGCCGCCACTTGGTGGAGATGTCCTTCCACTCCCGGCCGGCCTGCCACTCGTTGCCCATCCGCGGCCCTCGCTCAGTAGGCTTTGCTCGGCTCGCATTCTTCCGGACGGGGAGGGCCGTGCGCACTCCACTACAGCTGGCGCTGGTCGCGGCGGTCGGCTACCTGGTCGCGGGCGGCCTGATCGGCGTGACGCTGCTGGCCGCGCACGGCAGCACCGCGGTCGCCGGCACGCCGGCCGCCGCCCCGGTCCCGTCGACCACCGCCCCGGCCGGCCCGCCGGCGGGGTTTCAGCAGGTCAGCGGCCCATCGGGGCTGGTCACGGTGATCCCCGACGGGTGGACGGTCAGCCCCATCCGCAACGGTTTCCAGGCCGACGACCCCCAGCACGGCGGGGCCAGCGGCCGCTTCGTGCGCTACCAGGGCGTGGCCGGCGAGGCCGACCTCTACACCTGGCTGACCGCCTACGAGAAGCAGTCGTGGTCCACCCAACCGGGTTACCAGCGGGTCCAGATGAGCCAGCAGAAGCTCCAGGACAGCCCGGCCGTGCTGTGGGAGTTCACCTACGCCCTCAACGGCCAGCCGCGGCACGTGAAGATCCTGTACTGGAACGCCAAGGGCACCCAGTACGACGTCTACGCCTCGGCCCCGGCGGCCACCTGGGCGCAGACGTCGCCCCTGTTCGACAAGATGGTCGCTAGCTCCGCCGTGCGGTAGCGAACCGGGGCGTGCCCGGCAGATCCAGGTGGTCCACCACGTCGGTCAGCACGCGCCGCTGGGCCAGCAGGGCCGGCACGGATTCGCCCTGGGTGTCGTCGTGCTCGATGGCCACGCCGCCGCCGGGCTTCAAGAGCCGGGCGGCCAGCGCCACGACGTGCCGGATGACGTCGAGACCGTCACCGCCGGAGAACACGGCCTGCACAGGATCGTGGTCGGCGACCTCCGGCGGCACCGCGGTTCCCATTGGCACGTAAGGGGGATTGCACAGCACGAGGTCGACCGCACCGTCCAGTTCGGACAGTACGCCGGGCGTGGTCACGTCGGCGGCGTGCAGCCGGATCGGAGTGTCGCCGGCGGCGACCTGTTTGTCGGCGTTGCGACGGGCCCAGGCCAGCGCCGAGCGGTCCATCTCCACCGCGTGCACGACGGCGTCGGGCCGGGAATGCGCCACGGCCAAAGCCAAAGCGGCCGATCCGGTGCACAGGTCGATCACCACCGGGTTGGACTTTCCTTGCAGCGCAGCCAATCCCCATTCCCACAGCAACTCGGTCTCCGGCCGCGGGATGAACACGCCCGGCCCGACGTCCACTGTGATCGGTCCCAGCGGGGCCCAACCCAGCAGGTGCTGCAAGGGAATCCGCTTGGCCCGCTGGTGCACGAGCTTGCCGATGCCGTCGATCACCTGCGGGTCGACCAGCGGCACCAGCGGCAGCTTCATCCGCTCCACGCCGACCACGTGGGCGGCGATCTCCTCGGCGTCCCAGCGCGCGCTGTCGATGCCGGCCGCGGACAGGATGCGCTCCGCGTCGAGAATGGCCAGCCGCAGGGGCTGGCGGTGGCGCACGTCAGCCATTGCTGCCCACTGAGGCCAGCCGCTCGGCCCGGTCGGCCACGGCCAGCGCGTCCAGCAGCGGGTCAAGCTCGCCGGCGAGCACCAGGTCCAGGTTGTGCGCCTTGTAGTTGATGCGGTGGTCGGAGATCCGGTTCTCCGGGTAGTTGTACGTCCGGATCCGCTCCGAGCGGTCCACCGTGCGGACCTGGCTGCGACGGTTGGCCGACGCGTCCTGCTGGGCCTTCTCCTCGGCCAGCGCCTGCAGCCGGGACATCAATACCTCCATGGCCCGGGCCTTGTTCTGCAGCTGCGACCGCTCGTTCTGGCAGGACACCACGATGCCGGTCGGGATGTGGGTGATGCGGACCGCCGAGTCGGTGGTGTTGACGCTCTGGCCGCCGTGCCCGGACGAGCGGAACACGTCCACCCGCAGGTCCTTCTCGTCGATCTCGATCTCGACGTCCTCGACCTCCGGGTACACCAGCACGCCGGCCGCCGAGGTGTGGATGCGGCCCTGCGACTCGGTCACCGGCACGCGCTGCACGCGGTGCACGCCGCCCTCGAACTTCAGCCGCGACCACACGCCGTCGAGGTCGTTGGCCTTCGACTTGATCACGAGCGTGGCGTCCTTGTAGCCGCCCAGGTCCGAGTCGGTGGTGTCGAGCATCTCGGCCTTCCAGCCGTGCCGCTCGGCGTAGCGCAGGTACATGCGCACCAGCTCGGAGGCGAACAGCGCGGACTCCTCGCCGCCCTCCCCCGACTTGACCTCCATCACGACGTCGGAGCCGTCGTGCGGGTCGCGGGGCAGCAGCAGCTCGGTCAGCCGGTTCTCCAGCTGCGGGATCCGCTCGCGCAGCTCCTCGGCCTCGGCGGCGAACGTCGAGTCCTCGCCCGCCAGCTCCTCGGCCGCGCTGATGTCGTTGCGCACCTGCTCCAGCTCGCGGATGGTGCGCACCACCGGCGTCAGCTCGGAGTAACGACGTCCGAGCTTGCGTGCCGTCGCCTGATCGGCGTGCACCGAGGGGTCGGCGAGCCGCACCTCCAGCTCGACGTACTCGGTCAGCAGCGCCTCAAGGGCCTCAGGGACGGGTCTGGTCACACTCCCTAGTCTGCCTAACGACCGGAGCTGCCACCCGATCGGGCCAGCGCGACGGCCTCCAGCTGCGAGCCGACCTCCAGCTTGGCCAGGATCGACCGGATCTGGCTGCGCACCGTGGCCACCGACACGACGAACTCCTCGGCCACCTTGGCGGCGCGCTGACCTGCGGCAAGACGGTCGAGGACCTCGCGCTCGCGGGCCGTCAGCCGGTCGAGCAGGCGGGTCCGGTCGTGGTCGCCGCGGTTGAGTTCGTGCAGCTCGCGGCGTTCCTGATCGGTCAGCATCGAGCGGCCGTTGACCGCGGCCGCCGCGGCCTGGACGAGCTGCTCGAACGGCGCGGCCTTGGACACCCAGCCGATCGCGCCGGCCACCACCGCGGCGGCGATGCGGTTGCGGCTGGACGACCCGGTCACCACCAGCACCTTCCAGCCCGCGGCCCGCAGCGGCATCACCAGGTCGGCGCCGTCGACGTCGAGGCCGAGGTCCATGTCCAGCAGCGCGAGGCCGGGCTCGCCGGTCTCCGCCTCGGCGATGATCGCCGCCTCGGAGGTCACCGGGCACCGTCGGGCCGGAATGCCCTGTCCCCGCAACGCCAACACCAGTGAGGTGGCCACGATCGCGTGATCGTCGATCACCAGGACGGGTGGCTTCACGGGCGGCCCGCAGGCACGGCCAGCGCCGCGACGGTGCCGTGGCCGTCGTCGGCGGGCCGCAGGGACAGCGATCCGCCGGACGCGCCGACGAGCTGCTGGCTCAGGTGCAGCCCGAGCCCGCTGCCGCCGCGGGCCTCGTCGTGCACGCCGCGCCGGAACAGCCTGCCGCGGACCTCCGGAGCGAGGCCGCTACTTGGCTCGACCGTTCCCCGCTTAAGCTTATAAGGGTCACCCGTCCAGGCAACAACGCACCTCCCTAAAACCCTAGCAATCCTGCTTTATAGGCTTATTATACCACTCCAAGCACGTACAACGGGCGGCCGAGTCGACTCCTTGTAATCCTCGCTAGCGTTAACTCTTGGATCTCCACACGTGAACAGTGGGGGTCTGAGAACCATGAAGCTCTTCAAATGGCCAAGTGTCGTTATGGTGCACGTCAACATTGCAGCTCAGTGCGGCACAGGCAAACAAGCTCGACGTGCACGCTCCGGCCGTTGGCCCGGCCTTGACCTGCACCTTCGCCCCGGGCGCGTGCCGCTCGCAGTTGGCCAGCAGGTTGGTCACGACCTGGGCGAACGCGTCGGCCGGCATGGTCGTGCGCAGGCCGGGCTCGATGTCCAGCTCGACGTCGAGGCCGTTGGTCCGGCGCAGCGTCACGATCCGCGTGAGCACGGGATCGACGGCGCAGCCGGCCGGCTCGGCCCGCTGGTCGAGCAGGTTGCGCAGGCGGCCGATCTCCTCGCGGACGGCCTCGCTGAGCAGCTCCCGGTCGTCCTTGCCGGCGTGGCTGAGCACGTGGGTCATGCCGTCCAGCCCGGCCAGCACGTTGTGCAGCTCGTGGTCCAGCTCGGCGATGCGGTCCACCCGCAGCTGCGAGGTCTGGAACCGCTCGCGCAGCCGGCGGGCCAGCGCCGCGCACATGATGACCGCGCCGCAGACCCGCAGGCTGGCGCCACCGAGGCCCATGTTGCCGGTCTCGCGCATGATCTGCGCGATCGCCACCACCACCATGCCGGCGCCGATGCCGTAGGCCATGGGGACGCGGTTGCGGATGCCGTACGCGATGTAGGTCAGCGTGACCGCGCTCCAGGCCACGATGAGGAACCGGCCCAGCACGCCGGTGGTCGCGAGGTCGTCGAGCGCCGGGGTGGAGTCGATCACCAGGGCCACGGCCACGCTCAGCACCACGCCGAGCAGGCCGCCCCGCCAGCCGGTGGTCAGCCCCGGCTGGCCCGGCGTCAGGGCGAAGGCCATCAGCACGAGGAAGAAGAAGCCGCCGGTGGTGCGCAGCAACGCCATCAGGTGCTGGGCGTCGACGCTGGTGAAGGCGATGACGGTGGCCGGGAGGGCAACCAGGGCGTAGACCGTTACGGCGGCGGCCAGTCCGGCGATACCTCTCCTGTCGTCCATGCCCGCCAGGAAATAGGCCATCACGACACCGCACGCGGTGACACCGGCCACGGCGATGACCAGCATGAGCTGGCCGGCCTGGTCCGGAATCAGCGTGCGGGCCGGAGACAGGTTGACACCGATCGTCGCGAGCACGACGACCACCACCGGGATGCGGACCGCCGGTATTCGTGTCAACCAAGCCTGCCCTGTCATGCGCAGCCCCCTGCCCACAACGTCGACGCGGTCGTGGGAGATCGACCGCTTGATGATGCTTCAACCAACCGGCCTATCGACCGGGCGGCCGGACGCGTTATCTGGTATCCGGGTACGAATGTCGGCAACCGAGACATCATGCATCCCGTGAGCCGGTTACCGGCCGGTCGGCGGATACCCAATTTTGACGATGAGCCGGACGGGGCGCCGGGTGCAGTCTTGTGGAGTCAACTTCGCCGGGGTCCGGGAGAGCCCCCGACGGGGCGATGCGAGACCGTGGCGGCGTCGGTAGCCCCCAGCCGGCGCCGTCCCGGCGTATCCAGCACCACGCACCAAACACATTCCCAGCTCGAACGCGCCCGAGTCCAGGCGGGTAGGGCCCGGGCACACCCACATCCGGGCCATGTCTTCACGCGAGAGGGCCCCGCAGCCTCTGGCTACGGGGCCCTCTAGACGTTGTCACCCACGCTTGCGCGGCGAAGCCGCGCCTCGGGGGTCTGGGGGTCGCCCCCCAGATATCACGAGCGGGCGATCAGGTTCGCGCAGTCCGCGGACACACGTCCCCTGGAGCCGGCCCTACCTACTTGGCGCGCTTGCCGTAGCGGGCCTCGAAGCGGGCGACGCGGCCGCCGGTGTCCAGGATCTTCTGCTTGCCCGTGTAGAACGGGTGGCAGTTGGAGCAGACCTCGACGTGGATGTCGCCGTTGCGCTTGGTGCTGTGGGTCGTGAAGGTGTTGCCGCAACCGCAGGTCACGGTGGTCTCCACGTACTCCGGGTGAATGCCGGCCCTCATGTGCTGTTTCCTCTCATCGGCGGCCGCCGGGTCCCCGTGGGGTGAACCGGAGCCTTACTCGACCATCCATTCTGCCAGATGGCCCGACACCTGCTGAAACAGGCCGGTGGGTCGGTTTGTTCCCCGTCGACCACTCGCCGCTCGGCGCGGCCCGCTGACCGCCCCCGACGGGCCATACACCGACCTCACCCGCCCGCCGAATGGCCCATTCGCCACACTGTGCCCCGTGTCGTGCGCACTCGAAGCCTGCTCGCCGGCGCGACCGCTCCCGGTCGCGCTGTGGCTCGTCGTGCCCGTGCTCTTCACGGCCACGGTCCTGGGCCTGCAGGGCGCCGCCTTGCTGGCGCTGGAGGTGGGCGACGGCACGCAGCCGTTGTCCGCGCCGGTGTTCGGGGCGGCGGCCGCGGTGACGGCGACGCTGCACTCGGGCGTGACCTGGGGTCGACGCCAGCGGCTGCGGCGCATCGCGCTGTTCTATCCGGTGCTGGTGCTGGCCGTGGGCATCGGGCTGAGCTGGCTGTCCCTGTCCGACCTGCTGGCCATGGCCATCGGGGCACCGGCCGCGGTCGCGGCGGTGGCGGTCTGCCTGTGGGTGCGCGCCGACTACCAACTTTCGTCTGACCACGAGGCGTGACCGACCGCTCACGTTTCCGGTCACGGCAATCGCCGATGACGTGTCCTCGGTCACGCCCATAGCGTCGCTCCCAGCTCGTCAGGAACTCACCTGTTGATGGGACACGACGTGAAGAGTTTTCTGCAGACCGTGGCCAAGGCCGCGTTAGCCGTCACCCTGTCCGTCACCGCGATCGGCGCCGTCCCGCTGGCCGTGGCCTCGGCCGCGCCGGCGGTCGTCGCCGCGCCCATGTCGTCCGGCGACGGCACCGCCGCCGGGGCGGTCGCCTGGTACCAGGCGCACAACGGCAGCACCGCCTACCAGGGCTACTGCGAGAAGGCCGCGGAGAACGCCTACGGCACCACCGGCGTGTGGGCGTCGGCCAACGCGCACTGGAACGGCGCCTCCCCCAAGCACGCCGGCGACAAGAACCCGCCGCTGGGGGCGTTCGTCTACTGGAACATCAGCGCCTACGGCCACGTGGGCATCTCCGACGGCGCCGGCGGCTTCTGGGCCTCCAGCGTCAACGGCCGGATCGGCCACGTCACCAAGGCCATGGGCGGCGTGAACTACTTCAACGCCTACCGCGGCTGGACCCCGGCGGCCCGCCCGCACCAGTAAGCCACCTGTCCGGGGACCCGCAGCTCCCCCGCAAGGGGTCCCCATCATGCAGGGAAGGACGCCTTACCCGCGTTCAACGAGGGTAAAACGCGAGCGGTCCATTCTAGCGTCTTGTAAAAGGCATTCCGAGTACGGATACCTTAGCAGGAGAGTACTCGCCAACCGTCCTTTGGTCTTTCTGCGCCTAGGCTGCCAAACCAAAGGATGTTTTCCCGGATCGAACGCCGGGTGTAACAATTTTGAATGGACTGGATACAGTTCCGCGTCGTCCGTCGTTATCACTACTCCCGGGTGGGAAGGGCCCCTCTCAGCGTTGGGCGATCAGTTGTCGTCGCCGTTGCCGCCTGGCGTGGTCTTCGCCACCTGCATCAGGAACTCGATGTTGGTGCGGGACTTGCGCAGCCGGTCCAGCAGCAGGTCGATGGCCTGCTGGCTGTCCAGGGCGTGCAGCACGCGGCGCAGCTTGTGCATGACGGCCAGCTCGTCCGCCGGGAGCAGCAACTCCTCCTTGCGGGTGCCGGACGGGTCGACGTCGACGGCGGGGAAGACCCGCTTGTCGGCGATGCGCCGGTCCAGCTTGAGCTCGGCGTTGCCGGTGCCCTTGAACTCCTCGAAGATGACCGTGTCCATCGTCGACCCGGTCTCGACCAGCGCGGTCGCGAAGATGGTCAGCGAGCCGCCACCCTCGATGTTGCGCGCGGCGCCGAGGAAGCGCTTGGGCGGGTACAGCGCCGTGGAGTCGACACCACCGGACAGGATGCGGCCCGACGCCGGCGCGGCCAGGTTGTAGGCCCGGCCGAGGCGGGTGATCGAGTCCAGCAGCACGACCACGTCGTGGCCCATCTCGACCAGGCGCTTGGCCCGCTCGATGGACAGCTCGGCCACGGAGGTGTGGTCGCCCGGCGGGCGGTCGAAGGTGGAGGCGATGACCTCGCCCTTCACCGACCGCTGCATGTCGGTGACCTCTTCCGGACGCTCGTCGACCAGCACCACCATCAGGTGGCACTCCGGGTTGTTGGTCGTGATCGCGTTGGCGATCGACTGCAACACCGAGGTCTTGCCGGCCTTGGGCGGCGACACGATGAGCGCGCGCTGCCCCTTGCCGACCGGCATCACCAGGTCGATGACGCGGGTGGTGAGGATGTGCGACTCGGTCTCCAGGCGCAGGCGCTCGTTCGGGTAGAGCGGCGTGAGCTTGGTGAACTCGGGCCGGTTGCGCACCTGGTCGGGCTCGAGGCCGTTGATGGTGTCCACGCGCACCAGCGGGTTGAACTTCTGCCGCTGCTGCTCGCCGTCGCGGGGCTGACGCACCGCGCCGGTGATGTTGTCGCCGCGGCGCAGGCCGTGCTTGCGCACCAGCGACAGCGAGACGTAGACGTCGTTCGGGCCGGCGAGGTAGCCGGAGGTGCGCACGAAGGCGTAGTTCTCCAGCACGTCCAGGATGCCGGCGACGGGCAGCAGCACGTCGTCGTCGCGCACCTCGGTGTCGCCACCGCCACCGCCGGCCTGGCCGCGCTCGTCGCCGTCACGGCCACGCCTGCGGTCACGGAACCGACGGCCGCGACGGCCGCCGCGCTCGTCGTCGTCCTGCTGCTGGCGGTTGTCCGGCCGGTTGTTCTGCTGCCGGTCGCCACGGTCGTTGTTGCGGTCGCCGCGGTCGTTGCGGTCGCCACGCTGGCGGTCGCCCCGGTCGCTGCGCTCGCCACGGTCGCGCTGCTCGCCGCGGTCACGCTGCGGGCGCTCGCCGTCCTGCTGACGATCCTGTTGGCGGTCCTGACGCTCCGGGCGCTCGTTCTGCTGGCGCTCCTGGCGCTCGGCCTGCGGCTGGCGCTCGGCCCGGTCGGCCTGCGGCTGCTCGGCGCCGCCCTCGGGGGAGCCCGCGGGACGGCTGGCGGCGCGGCGGCGGCGGTTGTTGCGACGGCCGCCCTCCTCGTCGCTCTGCCTCGGCGCCGGGGTCTCCGCCGGCGCCTCAGCGGCGACGGGAGCGGCCTCGACGGGCGCGGCCACGGCCTTCTCGACCTTGGGGGCGTCGGCCTTCTTGGGCTCGCGGGACTTCTCAGCGGTGCGGCGGGCCGGCTTGGGACGCGGTGACACCCGGTCAGCGGCAGCTCGGCGGTCTCGGCGCGGCCGCCGGAAGACCCCTGGCGCTCCTTGATGGCGGCGATCAGGTCGCCCTTGCGCATGCCCGCGGTGCCGCTGATGTTGAGTTGGCCGGCGAGCTCGCGCAGTTCCGCGAGCACCATGCCGGACAGTCCTGCGCGGCGCTTCGTGGTGGTCAGCGGGGTCTCCTTGGATTCGGTACGGGGGGCAGGAGCCGAGTCCTGCGGGGAACCCGGCGCGGCGGACACCGCGTCGCTGCCCAAGAGATCGGTGTTGCTCACACATGTCCTTCCTGACCGGTCCGAGCCTCCTACTCGGACCAGCTGCGCCGTCCCCAGAGAGCAGAACGGCGCGGTTGCCCGTGAGCGGGCCGGAAACCCGCGAACTCGGGACTTGTCGGTCACCACAGCGGCCGGGTATCCCGCCAGACGTCGACTACAGACGTTCCGATCGGGAGATGCGTACCGGGACGAGTGCCCGGGCACGACACCGGCGCCCGTGCGCTCGGTGACTGATCTACCCTGAGGGTAGACGGCAGGCCGGCATGGTGCAACAACCGGTCCCCGGCGTGGCGCAACCTCGTGCAACCGCCCCCACCAGCATTTTGTTCCAGAATCAACCGATCGGCCGAACCTGTACGCCGTCCCGGTCAATTTTCAGGGCCCGCGCGTCGAAACCGGTCAGATCGAGCCCCGCCGGAACCACTCGATCGCCACTGACCAGCGTGAACACCGTCGGGCCGGCGCCGGACACGGTGGCCGGGAAGCCGGCCGCGCGCAGCGCTTCGACAACACGGATCGTGTCCGGCCAGGCCGGTTCGCGATACCCCTGGTGCAGCCGATCCTCCGTCGCGGGCATCAGCAGCTCGGGCGCGGTCGTCACGGCGTGCACCGCCAACGCTGCCCGTCCGGCCGCGAAGGCCGCGTCGGCGTGCGGCACCTGCGCCGGCAGCAGGCCGCGGGTGGTCTTGGTGGACGACTCCGTGGACGGGATGAACACCAGAGCCCGCAGGTCGGCGTGGGGTTCCAGGCGCACGGCCCGGTAACGCTGCCCCTTGTCACCCTCGCCCCAGGCCAGCACGAGGCCGCCGAGCAGGCTGGCCGCCGCGTTGTCGGCGTGGCCCTCGAACTCCGCGGCCAGCTGCAACGCCCGGTCATCCAACGTCCTGCCGGCCAGCGCGTAGCCGGCGGCGACGCCGGCGACCACCGCGGCCGCCGACGAGCCGAGGCCCCGGGAGTGCGGGATCGCGTTGTCGCACCGGATAATCAGGCCATCGGGCACTCCGTCGACGGCCCGGATCGCCCGTACCAGCAGATGGTCGGAGTCCAGTGGCACCTGCCCCGCGCCCTCGCCCTTCACCCGCACGTCGAGCCCCGAGGCGGCGGCTTCCACCGTCACCTCGTCGTACAGGCCCAACGCGATGCCCAGGGCGTCGAAGCCGGAGCCCAGGTTGGCGGTGGAGGCGGGAACCCGGACGTGAACCGCCCTCACACCAGCTCCAGGGCGTGCGCGACCGCACCGGGCTCCACCGGCAGCACCTCGACCTCCGGCAGGCCCTTGAGCGCGGTGTCCGGGTCCTTCAGCCCGTGACCGGTCACGGTGCAGACGACCGTGGATCCCTTGGGCAGCCTGCCATCCCCGGCCGTCATCAGCAGCCCGGCGATGCTGGCCGCGGAGCCGGGCTCCACGAACACGCCCTCGCGGGAGGCCAGCAACCGGTACGCGGCAAGGATCTGCTCGTCGGTGACAGCGTCGATCAGGCCGCCCGAGTCGTTACGGGCCGCCACGGCCCCGTCCCACGAGGCCGGGTTGCCGATGCGGATCGCGGTGGCCACGGTCTCCGGGTGCCTCACCGGCTCGCCCCGCACGATCGGCGCCGCGCCGGCCGCCTGGAAGCCGAACATCCTTGGCGGGGCGGCAATCACGCCGTCCTTCGCGTACTCGGTGTAACCCTTCCAGTACGCGGTGATGTTGCCGGCGTTGCCGACCGGCAGCAGGTGGATGTCAGGCGCCTGCCCGAGCACGTCGCACACCTCGAAGGCCGCGGTCTTCTGGCCGTCGATGCGGATCGGGTTGACCGAGTTCACCAGGGTGATCGGGTACTCGACGGCGGTCTTGCGGGCCAGTTCCAGGCAGTCGTCGAAGTTGCCGTCCACCTGGAGGATGCGGCAGCCGTGCATGACCGCCTGGGCCAGCTTGCCCAGCGCGATCTTGCCGCTGGGCACCAGCACCGCGCACGTGAGCCCGGCCTTGGCGGCGTAGGCGGCGGCCGAGGCAGAAGTATTGCCCGTGGAGGCACAGATGACGGCCTTCGAGCCCTGCGCGACCGCGAGCGTGATAGCGGCCGTCATGCCGCGGTCCTTGAAGGAGCCGGTCGGGTTCGCGCCCTCCACCTTCAGGAAGACGCGGCTGCCGGTCAGCTCGGACAGGTGCCTGGCCTCGATGAGCGGCGTGCCGCCCTCGTGCAGGGTGACGATCTCGGCGTCCGCCGGCACCGGGATCCGGTCCCGGTACGCGGCGATGATTCCCGGCCAACCAGCCCTGGTGGCTGTGGTCATGACTCTTCCCCTTCGACCCGCATGACGCTGACGACCTCACGGACCACCGGCAGGCCGGCGATCTTCTCAACGGTTCCGCGCAGCGCTGCGTCGGAGGCGGCGTGCGTGACCACCACGAGGCTCGCGTCCACGGGACGGCCCTCCTGGCGCACCACGGCGATGCTGACGTCGTGCTCGGCGAACACGGCGGCGACCTGGGACAGCACGCCCGGACGGTCGGCCACGTCCAGGCTGATGTGGTAGCGGGTGCTGGCCTGGCCCATGGGCCGGACCGGCAGCTCCGCGTAGGCCGACTCGCGCGGCCCACGGCCGCCGGCGACGAGATTGCGCGCCACGGCGACGAGGTCACCCAGCACCGCGCTCGCGGTCGGGGCACCGCCCGCGCCCTGGCCGTAGAACATCAACTGGCCGGCCGCGTCCGCTTCCACGAACACCGCGTTGAACGCGCCGCCGACCGAGGCCAGCGGGTGGCTGTTGGGGATCATCGCCGGGTGCACGCGGACGGCGACGGACTCCACGCCGTCGGCGTCGGTGACCCGCTCGCAGATCGCCAGCAGCTTCACCGTACGGCCGAGGCCGCGCGCCGCCGTGATGTCGGCGGAGGTGACCGAGGAGATGCCCTCACGGTGCACGTCCCCGGCGGTGACCCGGGTGTGGAAGGCCAGCGAGGCCAGGATCGCCGCCTTGGACGCGGCGTCGAAGCCGTCCACGTCCGCGGTCGGGTCCGCCTCGGCGTAACCCAGCCGGCTGGCCTCCTCCAGCGTCTCGGCATAGCCGGCGCCCGTGGCCGACATCGCCGACAAGATGAAGTTGGTGGTGCCGTTGACGATGCCCATGACGCGGTTGATCCGGTCCCCGGCAAGGGATTCCCGCAGCGGCCGCAGCAGCGGGATGGCGCCGGCCACGGCCGCCTCGAAGTAGATGTCCGCGCCCGAGGCGTCGGCCGCCGCATACAGCTCGGGGCCGTGCTCGGCCAGCAGCGCCTTGTTGGCCGTGACCACGGACTTGCCGGCGTTGAGGGCCTTGAGCAGCAGCGAGCGCACCGGTTCGATACCGCCGATGACCTCGATGACGACGTCCACATCGGACTCGACCAGCGAGTCGGCGTCGGTGGTGAGCAGCTCGGCCGGCACCTCGCGGTGCTTGTTGGGCCGGCGCACCGCGATGCCGGTCAACCGCACCGGCGCGCCGATCCGGGCCGCGAAGTCCTCCGCCTGGTCGGTGAGCAGCCGCGCCACCTCGGTGCCGACGGTGCCGCAGCCGAGCATCGCGACCTTGATGGGTTTCACGACTATGCCTCCAGGCGGAACAGGTCGTCCTCGGTCTCCCTGCGCAGCAGCAACCGACTCGCACCGTCCTTGACGGCGACGACCGCCGGACGGGGCAGCCGGTTGTAGCCGTTGGCCATGGCGTAGCAGTACGCGCCCGTCGCGGCCAGGGCGAGCAGGTCGCCCGGCGCGATGTCGGCCGGCAGCCAGCAGTCGCGCACCACGACGTCGCCGGACTCGCAGTGCTTGCCCACCACGCGGGACATCGCCGCCGGCACGTCCTCGTCGACGCGGCGGGACACCAGCCGGCAGTCGTAGGCCGCGTCGTACAGGGCGGTGCGGATGTTGTCGCTCATGCCGCCGTCGACGCTGACGTAGCGGCGGACGGCGCCGCCGCCGAGCACCACGTCCTTGGTCGTGCCGACCTCGTACACCGTGACGGTGCCGGGGCCGGCGATGGCGCGGCCGGGCTCGACCGCCACCCGCGGCACCGGCAGGCCCTCGTTCTCGCACTCCTTGCGGACGATCTGCCGCAGCTGCTCCGCGAGCTGCGCGGGCGGCGGCGGGTCGTCGTCGGGCATGTAGGCGATGCCGAGGCCGCCGCCGAGGTCCACAGTGGACAGGTCGCTGAGCGCGTCGTCCCCGTGTTCCTTGTGCAGCGCGGCAAGCAGGCCGATCACACGGTGGGCGGCGATCTCGAAGCCGTCGGCGTCGTAGATCTGCGAGCCGATGTGGCTGTGCAGGCCGACCAGCGTCAGCCCCTCGGCCTTGAGCACGCGGCGGGCCGCCTCGGCGGCGTCGCCACCGGCCAGCGAGAAGCCGAACTTCTGGTCCTCGTGCGCGGTGGCGATGAACTCGTGCGTGTGCGCCTCGACGCCGACCGTCACACGGATCATCACGGCCTGCCGGACGCCGCGCCTGCGCGCGATCTCGTCGAGCCGGGCGATCTCCAGGAACGAGTCCAGCACCACGACGCCGACACCGGCCCCGACTGCCATGTCGAGCTCGGCCGAGGACTTGTTGTTGCCGTGCAAGGCGATCCGCTCCGGCGGGAACTCCGCGCGCAGCGCGATGGCCAGCTCGCCGCCACTGCACACGTCCAGCCCGAGGCCCTCCTGCGCGACCCAGCGGGCAATCTCCACGGACAGGAAGGCCTTGGACGCGTAGTGCACCGCCGTCGGGTCGCCGAAGGCGTCGGCATAGGTGCGGCAGCGCGTGCGGAAGTCGTTCTCGTCGACGACGAACAGCGGCGTGCCGTACTGCTCCGCGAGGTCGCGGACGTCCACGTCGGCCAGCGTGACGACGCCGTCCTCGCGGCGGCGGGCGCCCAGCGGCCAGACGTTGGCCGGCAACGCGTCCAGTTCGTCCGAAGTGGACGGTCGGGTTCCCGCGGTGTTCGCCGGCACCAACACGTCGGCGTGACGTGGGCCGGCGGGGTGTGCGCGCATCGCAGCTACATCCGTTCCGGTGCAGTGACACCCAGCAGGGCCAGCCCGTTGCGCAACACCTGTTGCGTGGCGAGGTAGAGGTGCAGCTGCGGAACCGCCCGCGGCGACACCTCCTCGTCGCCCTTGGGCAGCACCTTGGCCAGGGGGTCCTTGTCGTCGTAGTACTTGTGGAAGGTGCCGGCCAGCTCTTCCAGGTACCGCGCCACCCGGTGGGGCTCGCGCAGCTCGGCCGCCGAGGCGACGGCCTTCGGGAACTCGCCGAGGGTGCGGATCAGCGCACCCTCCTTGTCCAGGGTCAGCAGGCTCAGGTCGGCGTCGGCGGCGTCGCCCAGGTCGATCTTCAGGTCCGCGGCGTTGCGCAGCACGCTGCACACCCGGGCGTGCGCGTACTGCACGTAGTAGACCGGGTTCTCGGCGGTGGTCTTGCGCAGCAGGTCCAGGTCGATGTCCACGGCCGAGTCCACCGACGACCGGATCAGCGAGTACCGGGCCGCGTCCACGCCGACGGCGTCGACCAGGTCCTCCAGCGTGATCACGGTGCCGGCGCGCTTGCTCATCCGCACCGGCTTGCCGCCCGAGACCAGGTTGACCATCTGGCCGATCAGCACCTCGACGGTGTCCGGGTCGTCGCCCAGCGCCGCCGCGGCCGCCTTGAGCCGGCCGATGTAGCCGTGGTGGTCCGCGCCCAGCATGTAGATGCACAGGTCGAAGCCGCGGTCCCGCTTGTCCTTGAAGTACGCGATGTCACCGGCGATGTAGGCCGGCGCGCCGTCGCTCTTGATGACGACCCGGTCCTTGTCGTCGCCGAAGTCCTTGGACCGGATCCACCAGGCGCCGTCCTGCTCGTACAGGTCGCCGGAGGCCTTGAGCCGCTCGACGGCCCGCTCGACCGCGCCCGAGGAGTGCAGCGAGTTCTCGTGGAAGTACACGTCGAAGTCGGTGCCGAAGTCGTGCAGGGTCTGCTTGATCTCGTCGAACATCAGGTCGACGCCGATCCGCCGGAACGTCTCGTCCCGCTCGGCGTCGGGCAGCGAGAGCACGCTCGGCTCGCGCTTGACCACCTCGGCCGCGACGTCGTTGATGTAGCCGCCGGCGTAGCCGTCCTCGGGGGCGGGCTCGCCCTTGGACGCGGCGACCAGGGACCGGACGAACCGGTCGATCTGCGCGCCGGCGTCGTTGAAGTAGTACTCCCGCGTCACCTCGCCGCCCTCGGCCTCCAGCACGCGGCCCAGCGCGTCGCCGACCGCGGCCCACCGGGTGCCGCCCAGGTGCACCGGGCCGGTCGGGTTGGCCGAGACGAACTCGAGGTTGATCTTCTTGCCGGCCAGCAGCGTGTTGTGGCCGTAGCCCGCGCCGGCCGTGAGCACCTCGCGCACGAGGCTGCCCTGCGCGTCGGCGTCCAGCCGCAGGTTGAGGAAGCCAGGGCCGGCGACCTCGGCCGCGGCCACGCCGTCCTGCTTGGCCAGGGCCTCGGCCAGCCAGCCGGCGAAGTCCCGGGACTGGATGCCCAGCTTCTTGGACACCTGCAGCGCCAGGTTGGTGGCGTAGTCGCCGTGCTCCGGATTGCGGGGCCGCTCCACCGTCACCTCGGCCGGAAGCACGGCGATGTCCAGTCCTCGGGACGTGAGCACATCGACGGCGGTGGTGCGGACGAGGTCGGCAAGAGCGGCTGGAGTCACCGCAGCAGTCTAGGAGAGCGTATCCGCACGTCGCGATGGGGTTACTCACGTCCCGGGGGGTGGAACGCGCCTGGTCTGCGGTGTTCGCCCGTCCGGGTCTGACGGAATTCTCATGCCCGGTCCCTACACTGGCCGCCGAAGGTCTGGACCGGTGTGGTCCAGCTCACTACGCCAAGGGCGGGGAGATGGCCGGCGGTAAGAAGAAGGGCGGCGGCGGCAAGAGCGCCGTCAACGCGGCACGCGGACAGATGCCGGGCAAGGGCAAGCCCTGGGGCACCATCATCGCGGTCGTCGTCGTGCTGGTGCTCGCCGTCGGCGTGTTCGGCTACGCCTACTCGAGGATCAGCGACCAGAACGCCGCGCAGGCCGCGCTGGCGCAGTGGCAGCCCAGCGACAGCAACAAGGACCCGTCGACCAAGATCCAGGGCGTCGTGATCAAGGACTACAAGTCCGGCCAGCACGTGCAGCCCACCCAGCGGGTGGCCTACGACCAGTCGCCGCCCTTCGGCGGCCCGCACGACGGCTTCTGGGCCGACTGCCAGGGCATCGTGTACCCGAACGCCGTGCGCAGCGAGAACATGGTGCACGCGCTGGAGCACGGCAGCGTGTGGATCGCCTACAACCCGGACAAGATCAAGGGCGGCGACCTCACCACGCTCAAGAACAAGGTGCAGGGCAAGCAGTTCATGATGCTCTCGCCGTACCCGGGCCTGGACAAGGCGGTGTCCCTGCAGTCCTGGGGCCACCAGCTGAAGGTGGACAGCGTCACGGACCCGCGGATCGACGAGTTCATCTCCGCGCTGCGCACCAACCAGTACGAGTACCCCGAGGTCGGCGCCAGCTGTGACGCCCTGGGCCCGGGCCAGTTCGACCCGGCCAACCCGCCGCCGTTCGACCCGTCCAAGCCGGGCCCGGACGCCGTGCCGATGACCGGCACCGGCGCGCAGGACGCCGCCAACGAGCAGGGCGGCACCCCGCCGCCTTCCGGTTCGGGCGCCGCCCCGACCAGCACGACCGCGTCCAAGTAATGGCCGAAACCGAGGAGCTCGACGAGGTCGCGGAGGAGAACCTGCCCACGGGGCCGGTATCCGCGACCACGCGGGTGCTCGTGCTCACCGCCGCCGCCGTGGCGATCCTGCTGCTCGGCGCCGCCGTCGGGCTGCTGATCAAGCTGCCCGGCAGCGGCGACGCGGCCGCAGGCAACCCCGGCCCCGGCTCCATCGAGGTCGGCTTCGCGCAGGACATGGGCGTGCACCATCTCCAGGCCGTGACCATGGCCAACTGGGCCCGTGACCACACCCAGGTGCCCGAGATCCGGCAGCTGGCCTTCGACATCCAGTCCACGCAGTTGGACCAGGAGGGGCGGATGCGCGGCTGGCTCATGTTGTGGGGCCAGCCCGAGCAGACGCCCACCGGGCGCTACATGGCGTGGATGGCCGGGCCCAGTGACGGCATGGCCGGCATGCCCGGGATGAACGGCAACCAGATGCCGGCCAACGGTGTCGACCACATGCCCGGCTACGCCACCAACGCGGAGATCTCCAAGCTCCAGTCGTTGACCGGGCCGGACATGGACACCTACTTCCTGCAGCTGATGCTCCGCCACCACCTCGGCGGCGCCCCCATGGCACAGTTCGTCGCCGACCACTCGTCCATTCCGGCGGTGCGTGTGCTGGCGGAGAACATCCTGAAGTCCCAGAGCGCCGAGGTCGACCTGATCAAGCAGATGCTGGCCGCCCGCAACGCCCAGCCCCTGCCCATGAACTGACCCGGCTTCATGCAGGGAAGGACGCCTTACCCTCGTTGAACGCGGGTAAGGCGTCCTTCCCCGCATGAGCATGACAAAAGGGGCTGTCCCTTGCGGGACAGCCCCTTTGTGTCGTTCGGGAAGAGGCGAAAACGGCGCGGCGGCCCGCTTCCCGAACTGAGGTGGACCTGACCCCCGTCTCGGCCTGCCTCGATGATCCCCTGTGCGACCCTTTTTCCCTCCGAGGAGGTGTTGCTCACGCTATGCCACCAAAGACGGGCATGGGTTCCGCCAAACGAGTGAAACGTTCAAATCAAGCGTTCACGCCGCTGCGCTGAGTCACCAAATTCTCGCCCCGGCGGTCGAAGACGATGTCCTGCGCGGCCCGCAGCGCCGTGGCAATGGCGCCGGTCAGCACCGCGTCCTCACCCAGCTCGCCGGGGGCGATCCGGGGCGACAGCGGGCTGATCTCGCGCACCGCCTTCTCCAGCGGGTCGATCAGCAGGTCCGTGTTCGAGCCGATGCCGCCGACCAGCAGCACCAGCTCCGGGTCGATCACCGCCGACACCGAGGCCACCAGGAAGGCCAGCTTCGTCGCCTCCTGCTCGACCACGGCCCGCGCGCACGCGTCACCCTGACGGGCCAACTGGAACACCTCGCGGGCCGAGCTCGCGTTGCGCACGCCGTGCTCCTTGGCCAGCTTCACCACCGAGTTCGCCGCGGCCGCCTGCTCCAGAATGCCTGGCGTGGACGGGGTCCAGCCCTCCGAGTCGGTGTCCGTCCAGCCGTACGGCAGATAGCCCACCTCGCCCGCGGCCCCGTGCGCGCCGCGGAACAGCTGCCCGTCGACCACGATGCCCATGCCGATGCCGGTGCCCACGTTCACGCAGACGAAAACGTCCACGCCACGGGCCGCCCCCTGGTCCCGCTCGCCCACCGCGGCCAGGTTGGCGTCGTTCTCCACCAACAGGCCCGGCCCGAGCACCGCCTCCAGCTCGTCCAGCAGGCCGCGACGGCCCCAGCCGGGCAGGTTCGGCGCCAGGTGCAGCATGCGGCCGCCGCGGTCGGGCACGCCGGGGCTGCCCACCACCGTCTTGACCACATCGGACAGTGTCATGCCGGCCTGCGCCACCACACCCGTTGCCAGGTCGTGCACCGTGCGGACCAGCGCGCTGGCCGAACGGCAGCGGTTGGGTTCGTCCACTTTGGCCACGACGGTGCCGGCCAGGTCGGCCACCGCCAGCCGCAGCCGGCCGCGGCCGATGTCGATGCCCAGCACGTGCCCGGCCGCCGGATCGGCCTCGTACAGCACCGCCGTCCGGCCTGGGCCGGACGAGGTGCGGCCCGCCGGGCGGACCAGGCCGTCCTGCTCAAGATCGAGCAGCGCCTGCCCCACCGTGGGCTTGGACAGTCCGGTGTCGCGCGCGAGGCTCGGCCGGGTCGCGGCGCCGCCCCGTCGCAG
>NZ_KK037166.1:7129270-7145240 GCF_000568255.1 Kutzneria sp. 744 | reverse complement strand
CCCCGTCGCAGCCGGTCCAGCACGATTCGCTGGTTGAGCTCCCGCATGCTCGCGGGCGTGCCGACCTGTGGCGCCCTCACACCCACTGCCTCCGTGTCCAGGGGCCAAGGCCCCGCCGATCCCCCATAGTAGGAGGCCACGGCGTCAATGGGCGTGAGCCGTCATGGCGCGGCGCAGACCTGCGAACGTCGGATACACCGACACCCCCGGATCGGCGTGGGCCGTCTGGTCGAAAGAGACCATGGTCCAGACCAGTTCGCGGCCGAGGCCCGCCGTGTAGACGACCACCCCGCAGCCCGCGCAGCGGGCCACCGCGGCCACCGGCGTGACCGCGAGGGGATGGTCGTCGCCGACCGCCCCCGCCAGCTGTTTCTCCAGCGCGGTGCGCTGGTCGGCGGACGCGAGCAGCCACGACTCCGGGAAGAGTCCGGACGGCGTCACCGGCCCAGTCTCCCGCAAGATCAGGTCACGACTTCGGCGGCAGTCCCCCTCGGCGTGTTCCCTGCCACACCGTCTTTATGTTAAGAACCTTTCCTAATTCGAGCCAGGGAGGTGGGCGTGGCTACGGGCACGCAAAAGGGGCAGGTGGGCCTCGAACGGCGCATCGGGCCGTGGCAGGCGACCGCCATCAACATGACGCAGATGTGCGGGATCGGTCCGTTCCTCACGATCCCGCTGATGGTCGCGGCGATGAACGGGCCGCAGGCCATGTTCGGCTGGGTCATCGGCGCGATCATCGTGCTGGCCGACGGCCTGATCTGGGCCGAGCTCGGCGCGGCGATGCCGGGCGCCGGCGGCACCTACATCTACCTGCGGGAGGCGTTCCAGTACCGGACCGGGCGGCTGATGCCGTTCCTGTTCGTGTGGACCGCGGTGCTGTTCATCCCGCTGATCATGTCCACGGGCGTCATCGGCCTGGTGCAGTACCTCGGCGTGCTGTGGCCGGCGGTGGTGGACGACACCGGCGCCGTCAACACGCTCGGGCACGTGGTCGGCGTGGTCATCACCGGCCTGGTGGTCGTCCTGCTGTACCGCAAGATCGGCGACATCACCAAGGTCACCACGGCCTTCTTCGGCGTCATGCTGGTGAGCATCCTGGCCGTCATCATCGCCGCGTACAGCCACTTCAGCGCCTCGCTGGCGTTCGACTTCACGCCGGGCGCGTTCGGCTCGGGCGGCGCGTTCTGGACCGGTCTGGGCGCGGGCCTGATCATCGCCGTGTACGACTACCTCGGCTACAACACCAGCGCCTACCTGGGCGGCGAGGTCCGCGAGCCGGGTAAGACCCTGCCGCGGTCGATCATCCTGTCCATCGTCGGCATCATGGCGCTGTACCTGCTGCTGCAGATCGGGATCCTCGGCTCGGTGCCGTGGCAGGACGTGGCCAAGTCCTCGTCCATCGCGACGCTGGCCGTGTCCACCGCGTGGGGCTCGGGCATCGCCAACGTGGTGACCGCCCTCATCGTGGTGACCGCCTTCGCGTCGGTGTTCGCCGGCCTGCTCGGCGGCTCCCGGGTTCCCTACGAGGCCGCGCGGGACAAGCTGTTCCTGCCCGTGTTCGCCAAGCTGCACCCGAAGGGGCACTTCCCCACCGCGGGCCTGCTGGTGATGGGTGTGATCACCGCCATCGCCTCGCTGTTCCCGCTGGGCGTGGTGATCAACGCGCTCACCGCCGTCATCGTGCTGGTGCAGTCGGTCGCGCAGATCGCCGCGTTGGTCGTGCTGCGGCGCCGGCAGCCGGGCCTGGTTCGGCCGTACAAGATGTGGCTGTTCCCGGTGCCGTTGATCATCGCGTTCGTCGGCTGGGCGTTCCTGTACTACTCCACCGACGCGCTGTCCCAGATCCTGTCGGTGTCCTGGGTGGTCATCGGCGTGGTCGCGTTCCTGATCTTCGCCCGGGCCGAGCAGGTCTGGCCGTTCGGTCCGAAGGAGATCAAGGAGGAGTACCTCACGACATCGACGTCAGACGCGTGAGCTCCGCGTCGATGTCCACCCACAGGTGCTCGTTGCCGGGCATCACGATCTCGTAGGTCTCGTCCAGGAACTCGGCCAGGTCCTCGGCCGGGGCCTCGAACACCGCCTGGCCCGACGGCGAGAGCAGCTCCACCACGACCATCTCCACGTCGCTGTCCGACGGCCTGATCCGGATGTCGCCCTCACCGGCGTCGCCGATCAGGCCGTCGGCCAGCAGGTCCCGGCCGAACGCCCACTCGACACAGTCCTCGCGGCCCGGGCGGAACGCCGCCACCACCGCGAACGGATCCAGCGTGTCGTAGCGCAGCTCCACCTCCAGCGGCACCAGGAAGTCGTGCGCCGCCAGGAAGCCGAAGTCGACCCTCGACGTGATCACCTTGCGGTCGTTGCCCATGTTCTCCATGTGGTCCATCCCCTTCGCTCTCTCACGTCATCACCCGTGACAGAGGTGGGACGCAGCACCGCTGGGATACCCACGCGGTTTTCACAGAAGACACCCGAACGGGTGCCGTCACCAAGTCAGGTCACGGCACTTCGCGGTGGCTCCCCAGGGTTCGACCTGCACCGTCGCATGATCCAACCGGTAGTCCTCGGCCAGCAGTTTCTGGGCCCTGACCAGCACATCCGCCGGCTCCGCCCCCGGGGCCACGGCGAGGTGCGCCGAGGCCACCTCCTTGCCCGATGTGAGGGTCCACACATGCACGTCATGAGCTTCGGTCACACCGTCAAGGGCAGTGAGATCAACACATAGCTGCCGCACGTCCACTCGTTCGGGCGCGTGCTGGAAGAGGATGCGCAGCGCCCTCTTGGCCAGGCCCCAGGTGCGGGGCAGGACGAACAGGCCGATGGCCACCGCGATGACCGGGTCCGCGTAGCGCCAGCCCGTGGTCAGCGTGATCAGTCCGCTGATCAGGACACCCACCGAGCCCACCAGGTCCGACAGCACTTCGAGATAGGCGCCCCTGAGGTTCAGGCTCTCCTTCGCGCCCTCCTTGAGCAGGAGGAAGGCCGTCGCGTTGATCCCGATGCCGATGACCGCCGTGATCGTCACCGGCAGGCCCGCCACCTCCGGCGGCTGCGCAAAGCGCTGGATCGCCTCGTACAGGACGTAGCCAGCGACCGCGAACAGCAGCACCGCGTTGGCCAGCGCCGCCAGCACCTCCGCCCGGTACATGCCGAAGGTGCGGTCCTGGTTCTTGCTCTTCTTGGCGGCCAGGATCACCGCCGCCAGGGCCAGACCGATGCCCACCACGTCCGTCAGCACGTGCGCCGCGTCCGAGATCAGCGCCAGGGAGCCCGTGCTGATGCCAATCGCCGCTTCCACCGCGAGGAAGGCCGCCCCCAGCCCCAGCGCCGCCCACAGACGCCCCACGTGCTGCCCCGAGGCGCTGCCGTGCCCGTGTCCGTGCCCCATCGCCGCTTCGTTCCCTTCGTGTCCCCAGCCGCCCCTCCAACATATAGCCACATGCGCATAAGCTCAATGAGGTATGCCTAACTTTCCCTGGTGAATTCCTTGATCCAGGTGGCCGTGATCTCCGGGTGAGTCTTGATCACCCAGTGCCCCGCCGGCACGATCTTGACTGTCAGGTCGTCACACCACGGCTCCGCCGCCCGGACCATCGCCGGCGTCACGAACCTGTCCCTCGTAGCCACGATCTGCAGCGTCCTGGTGGTGATCCTTTTCGCTTCGTGCTCCCGCCCGATGTTCGCCCGGTACAGCTCCAGCCCTGGGGTCGGGAAGATCAGATCCGGCAGCCTCGGGGTCTTGAACGCCGCCATGTACCAGGACCTGATCAGCTGGTTCACCGTCTCCCTACTGGGGAAGTTCCGCCGGTACCAGTCGCTCGCGTGCCCCAGATCCGGCCCCGAGATCGCCGTGAACGACTCGAAGGGGTGGCCTTGAACCGCCCGCCAGCCCTGCACCGCTCCCCAGTCGTGGCCCACCAGGTGCACCTTGCCGCCTGCCGCCTCCGCCACACGGATCACGTCGTCCTTGAGGCGCTCGATCCGGTAGCCCTCCCGGGTCGCCGGCGCCTCCGACCCGCCCATCCCACGGACGTCGTACCTCACCACCCTGAAGCTGTCTTTCAGCTCCCTGACCAGCGGCTCCCACACCGCCGCCGTGTCCGGGAACCCGTGCACCAGCAGCACCGTCGGGTTGGTGGCGGCACCGTCCTCGTACATCCTCAGCCGCAGGCCATCCCCCGTCATCACGTCACCCACGCGTGTGACCGTAGGCCGTTGCAAAACCCCTCGGCGCCGTGTTGTAAGCTTCTCCTCGTTGAGCAACGGGCCCCCGTAGCTCAGGGGATAGAGCACCGCCCTCCGGAGGCGGTGGCGCAGGTTCGAATCCTGCCGGGGGCACCCGACAAGCCCGATCGTGGCCGCAAAAAGCGCGGCCCACGATCGGGTGCTTTGTTTTTCTGGGGCTCTCGCCCCAGACCCCAAGCCAGGAGGGCTCCGCCCCCTGGACTCCCGAGGCGAGGCGCTGATGGATATCCCGGGCCTTGAGGCAGGGCAGCGCCCATGAGCAAGATCAACACGCGGCCTGGGCACCTGCGTAAGTCCGGCGGGAAACTCAGCGCATTCGGCGGGAAGCTCGCCGATGGCGGGCAGAAGCTGGAGAGCACCGGGCAGGACTTGGTCTCACACGCCAGCAACGACAGGTCCGGTATCGGGGCCGTGGTAGCCAAGGCCATGGGCAAAGGCGTTCAGGTCACGGGCAAGGTCTTCAACGAAGGCGGCCGGGTGGCAGAAGGGGCCGGCAAGCGCCTTGGAGCCACTGCCGACCTCTACGAAGAGGCGGACGGCAAGGGTGCCGGGTTGCTCAGAAAGTTCCATCCCGACTCCAAGGACGTTGCACCCAAGGGCGGACACGGATCTCCCAGCACGTCTCGTGGGCATAGCAACACGACTCCGGGCCACACAACACCAAAACATCACACCGTGGTCGGCGGCAGCCACGCCGAAGAGCAGTGGCGGCTACGTGAGCAGCACGGGGAACCCAAGCCCGACAGTGATTGGCTCGCCGATGCCGATGATGTCAAGCATCGCCGTCATCCAGGGTTGAAGCCCGGAGATCCGAAATTCGAGGCAGTGACGCACGGCCGCCAACCACCGACGGGCACGGAACTCGACCGCTTCAACTCGAAGTGGTCGCAGGGGCGGGATCCCAATAGCGGCTTCGAGAACTACCAGTACCCCACCGAGGAGTACGGGCACCCCAACGGCTTCGCCACTCCGCAGGACAAACGTGCCGAGTGGGTTCCGCCAGGAACCCGGATCGACCGGTTCGGAAGTGAGTACGGCTCATTCTTGGCCACCGAAGGCGCTCCCTGGCCCGAGCGCGCGCTGCCGCCCCACACCCTCACATCGCCGTATCACACCTATGAGGTGACACAGCCTTTCCCGTCCTGGGTCGGCCCCGCCGCAGGCTGGTTCGACCAACCAGGCGGCGCAACGCAGTACTTCCTTGGGCAGTACGACGTCGATCGCCTGCTCAAGGCCGGCTATCTCCGCGAGACAACTGGTGAGTGACCGAGGAGAGTCATGAACACCCGCAACCTGGCAACCAACCTGCAGTACATCGGCCTCCCCGCCACCACCGTCGTCGTCGGTGGACTGGCCGACGACCACCACTGCATCCTGCGCACCGAGGACGACCAGTGGGAGGTCTTCTTCTACGAACGCGGTGAAAAGCGCCACCGCGTCGTCGTCGCAACCGAAGACATCGCCTGCACCTACATTTTCGGCCTGCTGGCCCAGTCCCAGGTATTGTCCGAGAGGCTGGTCCTCGCAAACTGAGCGGCACAGAGTTCGACACCCCTCGGCACCGTACTACGACGGCGCTGCGACATCGTTAAACGTCACCATGCACGCGCGAAGCACGCTAGCAACCTGGGTATACACGCACTCGACACCTTCACGAACACGCCCGCCTCGACGCCGCAATCAAGCCCTCAACCTTGCAAGAAATCCCAGGGTCGAGCGTCACGTGGGACAGGCTGCTCACACGCCTGCCTCCTGATCGATCGCTACCTCGTAAAACGCGTCCGCGAGCGCCATGATGACAGCGTTGATGCCAGGTCCGTCGCTGAAGAAGTAGTCCGCCATGGTGTTGTGGGCCTCCTGGTTGTCGACGACCGCTTCAGTGACCGCCGCCTGGAAGTCCTGTGACTCCACGAACTGCTTCTTCGAGTTCACCTTGGTCTGGTTGACCAGGTCCGGGTAGGCGAGCAGCCGCTGCACCAGTCCCTGTACGAACTCACGGACCTGAGACGCGGAGAACGACTCGGCACCGAAGAGATCGTTCATCTTGTCGATGACGACTTGGAGAGCGACGTACTTCGGCTCCTTCCGGGTGCCGGTGCCCGCAGCACCGATGCCCTTGAGCTCGCCGTCACCGGTCAGCGAGATGTCGACCGCGGTCCCCTTGTCGTGCTTGACCCCGACCAGGACCACATCGGAGAGGTCGACCTCCGCTGCCCAGGATGAGTCTGCAATGACCTTCTCCAGGAGCCGCAGGAAGATCGACAACATCTCCATGTATGGGTCGCCGTAGTCGATAATCTGGCTCATGAAGTCGTAGAGCCGGACGTAGGTGGAGACGTCCTTGCGGAACAGGTCGAGGGCGGTGAGGGTGACGTTGTCGTCGGCCTCGATCGCCGCCGCGTAGCGGCGGGCGAAGTCGTTCTTGGCCGGGCTGATCGCCGCCGAAAGCGCATTGTTGCCCTTCCGAGTGACCCACAGTTCGGCGACCTCGCGCACCTGCTCGGGCGTGTAGATCCCGGCCTGCGCGAGCTTGTTGGCGAGGTGGACGACGATGTACGGGTCGGTCTCGGTCTCCAAGGTAGCATTGGTGAAGTACGGCTCAAACGCAGCCCGGATGTCCTCGGGCTTGTTCACGAAGTCGATGACGAACGTCTTGCGCTTCTGGTCCCCGCCCGCAGTGCGATGGGTGCGGTTGAGCCGGGAGAGTGTCTGCACGGCAGCAACCCCGGAGAGCTTCTTGTCTACGTACATGGCCGAGAGCAGCGGCTGGTCGAATCCGGTCTGGAACTTGTTGGCGACCAGCATGATCTTGTACGTCGTGCCCTTGAAAGCGGCGGCCAGGTCCGAGCCGGCGCCGGGGTTAAGGTTGGCCTCGGTGAACTCGTCGTCCTTGCTCGGCTGCGGCCCCCAGTCCGACACCCACTCCTCGTTCTCGGCCATGGTCACCGATCCAGAGAAAGCGACGAGGGTGCGGTAGTTGTACGAGGCGTCCTTGGCGGCCCGCTTGGTGATATAGGCGTCGATCGCCTTCTTGTACTTCACTGCCGCCTTACGCGAGTCGGTCACAACCATCGCCTTCGCCTTGCCCTCCAAGAGGTGGGCGACGTTGGCGTGGAAGTGCTCGACGATGATCTGCACTTTCTGGCTGATGTTGGTCGGGTGCAGCTTCACCCACCGCATCAGACCTTTGCGCGCTGCGGCCTCGTCCACCACCTCGTCGCCGTCGCCGCTCTCGGCCTGGCCGGCGATCTTGAGCGCGGTGTCGTAAGACTGGTAACCCCTGAGCACGTCGAGGATGTAGCCCTCCTCGATCGCCTGCCGCATCGAGTAGAGATGGAACTCGACCGGCTTCCCGTCAGGGCCCTTCCGGCCGAAAAGCTCCAGGGTCTTGTTCTTCGGCGTCGCCGTGAACGCGAAGTAGGAGATGTTCTCCGACTCGGCCCGCTCGGTCATCTCCGAGGCCAGGATCGCCTCGACGTCGACCTCACCGCCCTCCTCGATCTCCTTGACCTCCTCCGCGGTCAACACGGCCTTGAGCTTGGAGGAGACCTGCCCGGACTGCGACGAGTGCGCCTCGTCCGCGATCACAGCGAACCGCTTGCCCTTCAACCCCTTGTCGGCCCGGATCTCGTCGAGGGCGAACGGGAACGTCTGCACCGTCACCGCGATGATCAGCTCCCCGCTCTTCAAAGCGGTTGCCAGCAACCCGATTTCGACTTCGCCCCCGCCTTGCGGACGTCCTCCGGGCTGATCGTGGCCACGATCTTCCCCGACCCGTCGATCTGCCGGATCGCCTCCTGGAGCTGCCCGTCGAGCACGGTGCGGTCCACGACCACGATCACCGAGTCGAAGACCTTCTCGTCGTTCACGTGCAGCCGCGCCAACCGGTGCGCAGTCCAGGCAATGGTGTTCGTCTTCCCCGACCCTGCCGAGTGCTCGATCAGGTAGCGATGCCCCACCCCCTCCTCGCTCACCGCGGCCACGATGTTCGTCACGGCCTCCCACTGGTGGAACCGTGGGAAGAGCATGCTCGTACGCCGCACCGACGTCCCGGTCGCAACATCCCACTCTTCCTTGGTCTCCACGATCATCAGCCGGCCGATGATGTTGAGCCAGGCGTGCTTCTCCCAGACCCGCTCCCACAGGTACGCCGTCGCCGAACTCCCCTCGGCACCAAGCGGGTTGCCCGCGCCACCGTCATGGCCGACGTTGAACGGCAGGAAGTGTGTCTTCTCGCCCTCGAGCCGGGTGGTCATCGCGGCTAGGTCGTTGGAGACCGCGAAATGCACCAGCGCCCGATGGCCGAACGACAACAGCGGCTCCGGCCGCCCCTTGGTCAGCGGCTGCCGGTCTTTGCGGTACTGGTTGATCGCCTCATCAAGCGATTGGGTGAAGTCGGTCTTCAGCTCGACCGTGGCGACTGCGAGCCCGTTGATGAAGAAGAGCAGGTCGATGCTGCGCTGGTCAGCGGTGGAGAAGTGAACCTGCTGCATCACCCGGACCCGCATGGCCGCGTACTGCTCGTTGGTGGTCGCGTTCAGGCTCGTCTCGGGGCGGAACTGCGCCATCTTCAGCCGGCCACCGCCGATGTACTGCACCCCGTTGCGCAGGATGTTGAGTGTCCCGCCTCCATGCTCCAGGGGCCTGTCGAGCGCCGTGGCCAGCACGTCGAGGAACTTCGCCTCCGACCCCGCCGCCCTCAGGGCCTTTTCGTACGCTGGCTTCTGGGTCGTCTTCAGCCACTCGAACACATCCCTGGGGAAGAGCGCCCGCTCGCGGTCGTACCCGGTGTCATCTGCTGAGTGGAGCCACCCGTGGTCAGCCAGGTACGCGCAGATCTCGGCCTCGAAGACGTCCTCGTGGTGGTCCGCCATCACGCCATCTCCCGTACGTCGATCTGACCAGTTACGGCTGCGGTGATCAGCGCCGCCCGGCGTTCCTTCGAGAGCTCGATGAACCGCTCCGTCTCAGCGATCAGCGTGTCGATCTTTGCGGTCTGCTCGTCGAGGTGTTCGGCAATCCGGCGCTGCTCCTCAACTGGAGGCAGCGCCAAGGGCAGCCGACCAAACATCGACCAGTTACGAAAGTCAACGCTCCGCTCTCGCACATTCGGGGCCTGAGTTGCAAGGAATCCACTGCGTCCGAGATAGCGGAGAAGTCGAGCGACGTATGGCAAGTGGTCACCAGCGCTGGCTTCGCAGACGTGATAGACGGGCGTCGCGTTTCCATGGCTGTCCGAGATCCCGACGGCGCCGGCGAATCCGTCAAGCGCATGGAACACGAGGTCGCCAGGACGGATCTCCTGGTACCCATGTTCAGTATTGGAGAACGTGTAGCCATCCTCCCGACGATTGCTTCTGAGGGTCACAACGCCGTCGCGGAAGGCAGTGACAACACCAAGGCCCGGAGCGGCAGGGCGCGAAAGCGGTCGAAGCACCCGCTTGACCGTTGTGTGACGAGTCTCGATCGGCGACCCCAGAAGCGCATCGGCTTCAGCTTCGCGTCGCTCGCGAACCAACTCGACCAGGCGCTGCTGCTCCTCGATGAGCGTGTCGATGCGGGCGGTCTCACGGTCGAGGTAGTCGGCGATGGCGCGCTGCTCCGAGTGAGGGGGAACCGGCACCGGAAGTGCATTGATCTGCGCAGTTCCAATGCCCGGCTGCGCAGCCGTCTGGGAGTACTGGCCAAGATTCATCACTCGCAGGAGATAAGCAAGCCAGCGAGGATCGACCTCGTCTGAAGCACGCGCAACGATCGCATGTTCAGAGGCCCAGAACTCGCCGGAGACGAGGTGCACGTTGCCGCACAACGCACCTTGGCGCCCGATGAGAATTCGAGTGCCGTGATGAGTCTTTGCCTGGGTGTAGCCGCGGAGCCCGTTGCCGCCGTACACGGGATAGGTGCCGACTGGCTCGATCGATTCGGCAGTGATCGCTTCACCAGCTTGCATACCAGGCGCAACGTACTTCACCTTTGACTCACTCCAGCCGGAGGGAAGCGAGAGTCCCTGCAACCAATCAATCTTTGTTGGGCTCGTCGAACGCACAGTGGTCATCCCTCAACCTCACGAAGCAGGTCGAGGATCTTGGCGACCTGCTTCTCCAGGTCGGCGTCGATCTCAGCAAGGGGGCGAGGTGGGACGTAGTTGTAGAAGTGGCGGGTGAAGGGGACTTCGTAGCCGATCTTGACCTTGGCCCAGTCAATCCAGGCATCGTGGACGTGCGGCTTCACCTCAGCGTCGAAGTACGCCTGAATGACCTCGACCTTGCCGACCGCGCCGACGTTCGAGCCGCCGTAGGCAAACGGGACGTTCTCGGTGTCGCGCTTCTTCGGGTCCGGTTTGGGGTTGCCCTTGCGGTCGACTATGGGGTTTCCGGACTCGTCGAGCAGGGGACGCTCGACGGTGATGGTCCAGTAGCCGAACTCGTCGTTGCGCAGCACCTTCGAGTAGTCCGGGTCGGCGTCGGTGAAGTCGGCGTACAGCTTCACCACCTTGGCGCGGTCGACGTCGCTGATCTCGCGCCCCTTGGAGCCGAGGTTCTTGCGCATCTTGGTCCAGAACGAGGTGCCGTCGATGAGCTGGACCAGGCCCTTGCGGTCGGGATGCTTGGTGTTGTCGAGGATCCAGATATAGGTGGCGATACCGGTGTTGAAGAACATGTTCGTCGGCAGCGCGACGATGGCATCGACCAGGTCGTTCTCCAGCAGCCACTTGCGGATGTTGGAGGGGCCGGAGTCGGCGGCGCCGTTGAAGAGCGGCGAGCCGTTCATCACGATCCCGACCCGGCCACCGCCGTCTTCCGGCGCCCGCATCTTGTGGGCCAAGTGGAGCAGGAAGAGCATCTGCCCGTCTGAGGTCGCTGGGAGGCCGGGGGCGAACCGGCCGTAGGGACCAGCTTCGTTGTGCTCTTTCGTGATTGCTTTGGCGTACTGCTTCCAGTCGACGCCATACGGCGGATTGGACATGCAGAAGTCGAACTGGCGGCCCTTGAACGCGTCATCGGTCAGCGTGTTACCGAAGGCGATGTTGGTCGCGTCGTGGCCCTTGGCCAGCAGATCGGACTTGCAGATCGCGTACGACTGCGGGTTGTACTCCTGGCCGTACAGGCTCAACTTCGCGTCGGGGTTCTGTGCGAGCAGGTGCTCCTCGGCCAGGGCGAGCATGCCGCCGGTGCCGGCGGTCGGGTCGTACAGCGTGCGGACGATGCCGGCCTCGGTCAGGTCGGCGTCCTTCTCGGCGAAGAGCAGGTCGACCAGCAGCCGGATCGCGTCCCGCGGGGTGTAGTGGTCGCCGGAGGTCTCGTTCGCGGCCTCGTTGAACTTGCGGATGATGTACTCGAACGCATCACCCATGTCGGCGTTGGAGACGACGTCCGGATGCAGGTCGACGGCCTTGAAGGACGTGATGACCTCGCGCAGGAGCTCCGCCTTTTCCAGGGCGAGGATCTCCTTCTTGAAGTCGAAGTACTCGAACACGTCGACATCGGGCGAGAATCGGTCGATGTAGTCGGCCAGGTTGTCAGCCAGCCCGTCGGCGTCTTTGAGAAGGTTGTCGAAGGAGTAGTTCGAGGTGTTGTAGAACGGCCTGCCGGTCGCCTTCTTGACCTCGATCTTGAGCCGGTTAGGGTTGTCGTACCTGGCCGCCAGCGCGCGCACCGTCTCACGGTCGGGCTCGAGGATGCAGTCGAGGCGCCGCAGGATCGTAAGCGGGAGGATCACGTTGCCGTACTGGTTGGGGCGGTAGGGACCCCGAAGCTGGTCGGCGATCGACCAGACGAAACTACCGAGGGTGCTCACAAGACTCCTTACGCGGCTCACTCGACGATGCGTGTCGGACACCCAGCACGACCCCGTACGCGCCGTCCGAACAGGCGACGCACAGTCCGCAGCAGCCGGTGCGTCACAAGAGCATCATCGCGCATCACGACACCCTGCGTATCACGAAGTCGTCAGCATCCATAGTCGGCGGCAGCGACCTGCTACTGGCTTACGATCCTCGCTGCACGTCCCCGAAGGAATCCGCAAGACGCAGAGCAGGTCGACGACCGTGTTCGTCGCCTGTATCGGCTCGGCTCGGTGTTGCTCACCCGGGAGCTGCAAGGCGCGTTGTCCGGCGACGAAAAGGCCATCGCGCTGCATCTGCCACTGTTCGCAGCCCACTACCCGACGGTGCCGCGCGTCATCCTGCTCGACGAGGTCTTCGTCGGCGTCGATAGCAACAACCGCGGGCAGGTGTCGGCCTGCTGTCCGCCTTGGACTTCGAACTCATGCTGACCTCGGCCGCACGCGTGGTGCGCGTACGCGGAGCTCGACGGCATCGCGATCCACCATCTGATCACCGGTGGCGGTGACAACATGGTCACCACAGCTGGCTTCGTGTGGAATGGCCCGGACCTGATCCAGACTCATGACCGGAAGGACACAGATGGCGTACCAACCCGAGTCGGTCAGCGTGCTGATCGAGCACCTGGACTCGGCCGGATTCGAGCTGGTCAGGGAGAGTCGAGGCGGGATGGGCGGGGTGCAGCTGATCTACGAGGGCGTGCTCGACGGAGTGGCGGCCTGGGTGGAGATCAACGCGGATCGGGGGCAGTGGCAGGCGCTGCTGGGGTTCGGCGGCGTGGGCGAGGGCCATGGCGGCGGGTCGTGGGCGGCGTACCTGGACGGCACGGAGATCAGCAGCTGGGACATCGACCACGAGGTGGGGTTCATCGTCGAACGCGGGGTGGAGGCAGCGGCTGCGTGGCGGCGGGATCCGGCGACCGAGCGGAAGATGGTCGAGGCGGGACGCGCGTATATGGAGCGGTGGTACGCGGAACGGCGCCGCGGGAACGAAAGCACGGATTGATCAGCGTGTTCGACATCGTCCTGGTCGGCGCCGGCGCGTGAGGCGGTGGTGGCGGCGCTGGCTGGGTGAACCCGAGCCTCCCCGGCCGGAAAGAGGCCGGGCCGGGGAGGCGACGCCGTCAGAGGCGGGGGTGGTCGAGCTGGGAGAGGTCGGCGTCGAAGAGGGGGAAGCCGGCGGTGTTGGAGCGGAGGGTGAGGGCGGGGGCGGCGGGGAGGCCGGCCCAGCGGCGGACGGCGGCTACAGCGGCGGCGGACTGGGCGGCGGGGAGCTGGGAGATGCGGGAGCCGTGGTTGCCGGCAGGGACGAAGTAGCGGTAGGAGTCGCGGCTGCCGTGGCCGACGGAGAAGGGCATGGCGCCCCAAGGGTCGTTGGCGCCGTAGATGAACAGGAACTGGGAGGCGTGGGTCTTGACCCAGAGGTCGATGTCGGCCATGGCGAAGGGCTGGAAGGGCGGGATCCTGACGGAGCGGGGGACGAAGGTGCGGGGCTGGTCCTGGCCGGGGTAGCGGAGGAGGTCCCGGAGGTAGCTGTCGTAGGTCTCGGGGGCGTTGAGCTGGACGGCGGCCTGGTAGTAGTACGGGACGAAGCCGGAGAGCTCCTGGTCGGAGTAGCCGGTGAGGCTGTCGACCTTCTCGAACCAGGCGTAGAGCTGGGCGGCGGGGGCGCCGGGCTTGGGCACCGTGGCGCAGTCGGCCTGGGTCTGGTACTGCCAGAAGGCGAAGTAGGAGTCGATCACCGAGAACTCGAGGCCGGCGTCGAGGGAGCCGACGGAGGTGTAGGTGTAGCCCTTCTTGGCCGAGTCGGCGGCGGCGAGGGCGCCGAGCTCGGAGCGGCGCGTGAGGGCGTCGCGCTGGAGGGCCTTGAGGCTGTCGCGGCAGGCCGGATCGGTGCCGACGCGGGCGAGGAAACGGTTGAAACTGCCGTCCTGCACGACCTCGTTGGGCGCGACGTAAGGAATGGTGGCGTCGACATCGGACGGAAAGAACCGACGATAGTAGGTAGCGGTCATGCCGCCTTTGCTGCCACCGGTGGCCAACCACTTGCCGGGATAGATCGCCTTGAACGCCTGGACGGCATCGTGTTCATCGGCGGCGGCCTGCCAGATGGTCAGCTGCTGTGACCAGTTCTCCGGCTGGGGCCGAGAAGGGGTGAAGTAGCGATACTCCATGGAGAGCTGATTGCCGTTGACGATTTGTGTCGGCTCGGAGCGGTTGGGCGCGGTCGAGACGTTGTAGCCGCTGGTGAAGGCCACGGTGGGCGCCGAGAAGTCCCGGTGGAGCAGGGTGAAGCGCTGCTGGAAGGTGCCGGCCGACGGATGGCGGTGGTCGGCCGGTTGCGTGAATGTCAGCTCGAAGAACCGGAATCCGGCGGGCGCCGGATCCTCCTTGACGATCGTCAGACCCGGAATTCCCTGTAACGCCACCTTGATGTCGACCGGCTCGGCGGCCTGCGCCGTCGGCGCGAGTGGCGCCACCATGGCCAGCGATAACAGGGAAATCGACAGCAGTCTCCGCATGCGTCCCTCCAGTATTCGAACCCGTCCGACGACTACACACGTTTCGCGGACGGGCCGTCAACCGGCCAAAGGGACAGAAAGGAATCAGAACTCGTCGGACTGCGTGAGCTCCTGCTCCAGGGTGTCGGCGCGGGCGACGAGAAGCTCAAGGGGTCGGGCGAACTCGTCGAGGACGCTGAGGTCTTCGAGGGGGGCGGCGTACTTGAGCAGGGCCACGCCGTCGACGACGGCAGCGCCGCCGATGGTGGACTCGCCGGCCAGCTCCAACAGCCGGCGCAGGTCGATGGCGTCGGCCCGGCCGACGGGCGAGGAGATCTCCAGCCACTCGGCGCCGTCGAGGTCGGCGACGTGGTGCACGGCCACCTGCTGCGTGCGGTCGCCCTCGCACTCCAGCCGGAACCGCAGCCACGAGCCCGTGTCCTCCAGCACTTCGTGCCGGGTCCGGACATAGTTGATCACGTCGGTCCAGGTGGTCACTCGTCTCGCCTCTCCGTGCCGGTGCGCAAGCCGCCAAGAGCATCCCATGCCGGGGTGAAGCGCCCGCATGGAATCGCCGCCGCCAACCTACTTCGTGACCAGCCCGAGCAGCAGGCTCATGAGGGCCTGTTGGACGGCCGCGCGCGGAGCGCCGTTGGCGATCATGAGGGCGGACTCGATGACGGCGCTGAGCACGAGCTGGGAGAGGGCGGGCACGGAGGCGGGGGCGGGGATGAGGCCGGCGGCGACGGCGCCGGTGAGCAGGTCGGTGATGATGCCGAGGCCGTGCCGGGCCTCGATCTCCCGCCAGGTGGCCCAGCCGAGCACGGCGGGGGCGTCGGTGAGGCCGATGTGCAGGACGTCGGGGCGCTGGCAGATGTCGAGGAAGCGGTCGACGCCGGCGGCCATGGCGGCGAGGTGGTCGGTCTCGTCGGCGAAGACGGTGGCGATCTCGTCGTTGATCTCGCCCTCGATCTGCTCGAACACGTCCCGGAACAGGGCCTGCTTGTCGGTGTAGTGGTGGTACAGCGCCCCCCGGGTGACGCCGGCGGCCCGCACGATCTCGTCGGTGGACACGGCGGCGTAGCCCCGCTCGGTGAACAGGCCCCGGGCGGCGGTGGTCAGGGCGGACCGGGTGGAACGGGTGCGTTCCTCCTGGCTACGGCGTGGTGGCACCGAGAAAGTTCACCACGAGCCGGCCGAGGGCCTGCGGCTGGTCCTCGGGCACGAACGAGTAGCTGTCGTCGATCAACTCCAGTCGGGCATCGGGCAGCACGGCGGCCAGGCGAGTAGCCATGGAGACGGGGAACAGCCGGTCCTCACGGGCCCAAGCGAGTAGCACCGGCCTATCAAAATCACGCAGCCGCTCGGCGGCGGCCAACGTG
>NZ_KK037166.1:7029023-7129170 GCF_000568255.1 Kutzneria sp. 744 | reverse complement strand
GTGGCCCGCAACCGCAGGGACTGCACCAGTAGCCATATCGCGCCGGGGATTCGCGCCAGCCGGGGCAGCGGGGCGAACACCGAGGGGAAGAAGGCCTCGAAGCAGTCGCACGGGGTCAGCACGACCCGCCCGACCCGCGCGGAGTGGTCGGCCATCACCAGCTGGGTGATGGCTCCGCCGGTGTCGTTGGCGACCAAGGTGACATCGGAAAGGTCGAGGGCCTCCAGGAACTCGGCGACCATGGCGGCCAGGCCCGGCGGCGTGAGGTCGGCGTCCGGCACGGGGACGGAATGGGCGCCGAGCGGCCAGTCCGGGACGATGCACCGGTATCCGGCGCCGGCGACGACGGGCACGACCTTGCGCCACAGGTCGCCGTTGACCAGCAGGCCGTGCACGAAAACGACGGGCGGGCCCTCGCCGAACTCCTGGTAGCGGAGGCGGCTGGCACTGAGCTCGATCTCCATGCCAGAAACATACAGGCAGTACGTATGTAACGTCCAGAGCCTTGTGGCCAGTGTGAGCAGGACCCCTGGTTACATCGGGCCTATCCCTGAGCCGCATTGCGTAGGTTTGACACCACACACCGATCACCCGAGGGGGCGCCGTGGAGACCGGGACCGAACCACCCCAGCCGAGGCTGGCCCGCCACCTGGCGATGGCCGAGGTATACGCCGATCAGACGTTGTCTCAGCGGTTCGCGAGCGATCTGAACCACCTGCTGGCCGAGACCAAGCAGACGCCCCGCACCCCCACGAGCACCTGGGACGAGTGGCGCGCGGCGGTCGCGCGCACCATCGGCCCGCCGCTCACGGACATGGTCCTGCCGTCGGAACCGGCCAGCGCGCCGGTGATCCCGCCCAATCAGCGCCACCTGTGGCGCAATCGCTTGCGGGCCATGCACGCCGCCGTCACGAGCGAGCCGCAGCCCTGGCCCGAACTGCGTATGACGGTCGCTCGCCTCTACCTCGACCTGCTCGCGGCCGGCGTGTGGGAGTCGGGCGAGCAGTGGCGGCCGGAACTGCGGGACGTCGTCTCGACGCTCCCGTTGCGGGACGGCGAGAGCGCTCCGGGCCAGCTGGAGTCGTACCTCAGCTCGCTGATCGCGGTGTGCCTGGCCCTGCTGACCCAAGAGGCCGATCTGTTCGGCAGCGCCCCGAACGACGCGATCGCGAAGTCGGCGTGGGACAAGGCGGCCGAGGTCGCGGCCTTCGCCGACGCGGAGCAGGCCGAGCGCTACCTGTACCACCCGGACCAGCCCTACGCCCGGGTCGCCACCCGCACGGACGTGGACTGGGTGATCGAACTGGCGGTGGACTCGGCCGACGACCCGCACGCGGAGCTGCGGGCGGCGTTCGAGAGCGCGGGCCTCGATGTGGAGCTGATCGACGGGGTCTGGGTCTCCAAGGGCACGTTCAAGAACCCGCGCCGGGCGGCCGCCCGCATCGCGACGCTGGTCGGCGGGGCAGTGCGTGACCATGGCGTACAACGACAAGCGGGCCAGCGTGATCATTCGCAACGGCCGCGAGGGTGGTGGGTGGCCGACTCGACCGCCCCGCGCTGGCGCTACTACAAGCTGACCACGATGGCCACGCCGGAGTCGCTGCTCGGTGACGCCGAGGGCCTGCCGCCGACCAGGGAGAACGATCCGTTCCGGCCGGTGCCGGACCGGGTCGCGGCCCTGTTCGAGGCGGCCGACGTGAACTCGCAGCACATCCTGATGCTGTTCGACAGCTTCCGGCCGCGGCTGCGTTAGGACAGCACCCGCACCGGCTTCCCCGCCACGAAGGCGTCGATGTCCTCGACGGCCTCGGTGAAGTAACGGGTGTAGTTGCCGCGGGTGACGTAGCCGAGGTGGGGCGTGGCCAGCACTGTCGGCAGTGTCCGAAGTGGATGGTCGGCCGGCAGCGGTTCGAGGTCGAACACGTCGAGCCCGGCCCCGGCCAGCCGCCCGGCGCACAAGGCGGCGATCATGGCTTCGGTGTCCACGATCGCCGCCCGCGAGGTGTTGACCAGCAGCGCGGACGGCTTCATGCAAGCCAGCGCGGCGTCGTCGACCAGGCCACGGGTGCGGTCGCCGAGCGCCAGGTGGATGGACACGATGTCGCTTCCCGCCAGCAGTTCGTCCTTGCTCGACGCCAGCGTTGCGCCGGCCGCCTCGGCCCGTTCGGCTGTCAGATTCTGGCTCCACGCCAGCACTTCCATGCCGAACGCCCGGGCAATGGCCGCCACCCGGGTCCCGATCTTGCCCAGTCCGAGCAGGCCGAGCGTGGACCCGGCCAGGTCGGTGCCGATCGTGCTCTGCCAGGCCCCGCCGGCCCGGAACGCCCCGTTTTCGGGCACGAGGTGACGAGCCAGGCCCAGGATCAACGCCCAGGTCAGCTCGACCGGCGGCTCGGATCGACTGGCCGTGCCGCACACGGTGATCCCCTGAGCCGACGCCGCCTTCAGGTCGATCGACGCGTTGCGCATGCCGGACGTGATCAGCAGCTTGAGCCGAGGCAGCCGGGCCAGCAGCGAGGCCGGGAACGGCGTGCGCTCACGCATGATCACCACCACGTCGAAGTCGGCCAACGCGGCGGCGACCTCGTCCTCGGTGTCCATGTGCTCACGGAAGACGGTGAGGTCGACCCGGCTCCAGTCGGCGATGGCCGAGGCCGCGTCCTGGTAGTCGTCGAGCACGGCGCAGCGCAGCATCACAAGACCTCCGAAAGCCGGTACTGGTTGGGCGACTGGCCGAACAGCCGCTTGAACGCGTGGGAGAAGGCGAACGGCGACTCGTAGCCGACCTGGCGGGCGATGGCCGACAGCGGCGCGTCGGAGTCGCGGAGCAGACGGGCGGCCCGGGTCATCCGCCACCATGTCAGGTAGGCCATCGGCGGCTGGCCGACGAGCGCGGCGAACCGCCGGGCCAGGGTGGCCCGGGACTGCCCGACCAGTGCGGCCAGTTCGGGCACGGTCCACGGCCGCGCCGGATCATCGTGGATGGCGTGCAACGCCCCGGCCACTGCCGGATCGGCCAGCGCGGCCGACCAGCCGACGCCGGGATTGTCGTCGAGCCAGGCCCGAAGCATGTACACCAGCAGCAGATCGAGCAGACCCGACACGACGGCATCACGCCCCGAGCGGTCGGCCTCGACCTCGGCGCCGAGCAGGTCGATGGCCGAGCGCAGCTCGGGGTGGCGGCCGACGGTCGCGGGCAGGTGGATGATCTCGGGCAGGTCGCCGAGCAGGGGATGCGCTCGCGACCGGTCGAGCCGGTACTTGCCGCACAGCAGTTCGGTTCCGTCGCCGGCCAGCGCATGCGCGGCGCCGTGCGGCAACAGCACGACATCGCCGACGCCGAGCCTGATTGGTTCGGCGAAATCGCCGAGCAGCGAGCAGTTGCCGCGCAACAGGATGTGGAAGCCGGCGCCGTCGTAGGCCTCGAACGGCACCTGCCAACGGACGTCCACCGAGGTGCGGTTGGACGACGGCCGCCCGGTCCGCAGCACGGCGACAACATCGCTCAGCACATCCATGGCCTGAGCGTATCAAGCATGGAACCGATGCTTGCAAGCATTCAAACGCTCAGCTGTGAGCCGCAGACTTGTACCCATGGACACCATCACCTTGGGCGAGGTCGAGATCACGCGGGTCGTCGAGCGGCACGGCGAGTTCGGGCCGCTGCGCACATTCGTGCCGGGCGTGCCGGACCCGGCGCCTTCCTGGCTGGTCCCCGACCACCACGACCCGGCGACCGGCGGCATGATCGCCGCGGCCCAGACCTGGGTACTGCGCAGCGCCGGCCGCACGATCCTGGTCGACACCGGCGTCGGCAACGATCGCGTGCGCACCAACCCGGTTTTTGCCGGCTGGCACACGGATTTCCTCGAACGGCTGAGCGCCGTCGTCGATCCGTCCGATGTGAACGTCGTGGTCAACACGCACGTGCACGCCGATCACGTCGGCTGGAACACGCATGACGTCGACGGCGAGTGGGCGCCCACGTTTCCCAACGCCACCTACCTGATCCACCGCGCCGACCACGAGCATTTCAAAGGCACCGAGGTGCACGACGACAGCGTCGCCCCGGTCATGGACCTGGTCACGTTGTGGGAGAACGGTTTCCGCATCGACGACAACCTCGAACTGGAGGCCGCGCCCGGGCACACGCCGGGGTCGGCGGTGCTGCGGCTGCGGTCCGGGAGCGACCGGGCGGTGTTCGTCGGCGACATGCTGCACAGCCCGTACCAGGTGACGGATCCGTTGTGCAACAGCACCTTCTGCCTCGACCAGAATCAGGCGCAGGCCACCCGGCTGCGTGTTCTCGGCCGGGCCGCCGACGAGCGGGAACTGGTCGTGCCGGCGCACTTCGGCGGGCACGGGGCGGTCGAGGTGGCCCACGACGGCAGCAACTTCGCCATTACCGGTTGGGCCGCCTTCGCGCAACTTTCAGCGGCGTGAAAGCGCCGTTCCTGAACTCCGAGTAGAGGAAAGCCCCCGTCCAAGCGTCAAAGACGGCGGCGCGAGTGAGGGGGTGTCAGTCCATCAGCTCCTGGGCCACGATGTAGCCGGAGCCGCCGTTGATGCCGTGGCCAGGCCAGGTGGCGGCGCCGAGCATGTACAGGTTGGGCACGACGGTGCGGTGGCTGGGCTGGCCGGGCAGCGGGCTGAACACGTAGCTCTGGGCCAGGTCGTGGCTGCCGCCGAAGGGATCTCCGGGGCCGCAGTTGGGGTTGAACGCGGCGAGCTCGCGCGGGCTGATCACGTGCCGGTCGAGGATGATGTCCTTGAGCCCGGACACATGCCGGGCGGCCTCGTCGACGACCCGGTCGGCGAAGGCGTTCTTGACGTCCTCGGTCCAGCCGTGCTCGCCGACGGGGATCGTGCCGGCGGCGTCGCCGTGCACGATCGCCGGCACCTCAAGCATTTGCAGCCGCGCCACGGCTCGACCGGGCGGGCAGCGGGAAGAGTCCAAAGTGGACGGTGTGTCCCACGAGATCGTCGGCTCGACCGGCAGTAAACCGCGCAGGGCCTCGTTGGTGGCACGAGAGATCGCGTTGAGGCCACCGGTCAGGTGCGGCTGGCCGACGTGCATGAGCCGCTCGTCGTGGAACCGGGCCGGCTCGGACAGCGCGAGATGAACCTGCACCGCGCCGAGACCGTAGCGATAGTCCTTGGCGTGCTTGCGAATCGCGGGCGGGGTGGCGCCGTGCTCGTGGTCGAGCAGCCGCAGGTAGAGCTGGTCCGGATTGACCGAGGCGATCACGGCCCGGCGCGCGTGGATCACGTCGCCGTCGGCGGTGCGCACGCCGACGGCATGCCCACCCTCGACCAGGACGTGTTTCACCCACTGTCCACAGCGGACCTCGCCACCGTTGCGCTCGACGATCTTGACCAGTCCCTTGACCAGCTCTTCGCTGCCACCACGGGGAATGGGCATGCCGACCATGGTCAGCGCGGCCAGCACCAGCACGGTCCAGGTGCCACTGTTGGCGTCGTCGACGGCCCGGCCGAGGTGCGTGGCCCACGGCGCGAGCATGGCCCGCAGCACGGGCGAGCGGAACCGCTGCTCAAGCAGGGCCCGCGCGCTCAGCGTGAACATGTGGGCGAAATCGGAGAAACCACCGTCGGCCGTGTGCATCAGGCCCTGGATCGCCGCGGCCGAGCTGGGCGTTGTCAGGTCGGCCGAGCACAGCGCGAACACCGTCTCGATGGCCGGCCCGAACTCCTTGAAGATCTCCCCCATCGCGTCGCCGTCGCCGGGCGCGAGCCGGTTGGCCTCGACGATGTTCTCGTCGAGATCGGTGGACACCACCGAGCTGCGGCCGTCGGGCAACGACACCCCGGTGGGGTATCGCGTGTTGAGATAGTCGATGTCCAGTTCGGACCGGAGATCCGCGTACGCCGGGCCCGCCACGAACAGCGGGTGCGCCGCCGAGAAGTTGTCGTGCACGAAGCCGGGCAAGGTCAGCGGGTCGGTGCGGACCAGGCCGCCGGGCCGGTCGTTGCCCTCAAGGACCAGCACACCCCAGCCGGCCCGCGCCAGGTACGCGGCGGCCACCAGCGCGTTGTGGCCGCTGCCGACGACGACCGCGTCGTATCCCACCATCCCCGAATCATGACCGCCGCCGGCCGCCCGGGACAACAGGTGATTGCGTGCCGTTTCCGTGACGCGGCAGTGACGGCCGACCTTCCTGGAATCGGTCCAAACTGGAACGCAGGGTCGCCGCGCCGGGCCATGCAGGGAGTGGTCCGGCGCGGGCGAACCCCGAGTGAATACGATTTCGCCTCACATCCACAAGGCGCGAAACTTAAGTGTTAACACGATGTCGGCAAGCGCCAAAAGAAGGGTGGTACCCCGGGAATTCTTCCGTCACAATCGGCGGCGATGACGCAACGCCGCGACTTCGCGCCCGCCCTGCTCGGTGCGATCACCGCCAGCGGGTTGACCCTGGACCGTATCGTCCACCGACTCGCCGAGCGGGGATTCGCGCTGAGCACCGCCACGCTCAGCTACTGGTCCAGAGGCCGGAGCAGACCCGAGCGTCCGGAGTCGCTGGCCGCGCTCAAGGCGCTGGAGGAGATCCTCTGCGTGCCGCCGGGCTCGCTGCGTGAGCTGCTGGGCGACCGGGTCAGACGGGGCCGCAACCGCCAGCGGATGGTGCCGTCGGGCGAGCTCTGGGGCCACTTCGGCCAGGCCGTCGACCAGCTGATGTCGCAGGTCCAGCGGCCGGCCGAGCACCGAAGAGTGATCAGTTACCACGAGCGCTACGCGATGGATCAGCGCGGCGGCGAGAACTACTGCCGGGTCATCGCCGTGCTTGAGGCCGTGACCGAGAAGGCCCGGCACATGATCGCCGTCTACCGGGACGACACCCGCTGCGCCCGACTGCCCACGGTGGTGCCGGTGGCCGGGGTGCGGCTCGGCCGGGTCGGCGTCGACCGCGAGTCGCATCTGATGGCCGCCGAACTGTGGTTCGACCAGAACCTGCGCAAGGGCGAGCGAACCGTTGTCGAATACGGCCTCGAATTTGTACCCGGCGGTAACAGGGCGGTGATGTGCGAACGGCGATTCGCGGCCCCGATCCGACAGTACGTTCTGGAGATCACCTTTCATCCGGAAGCGGTTCCGAGACACTTCCGGTCCAGCTCGGAACCGACCGACGGCGGTCGCGGCGTCGCCACCGAGTTGTTCATCGACGACCGCCGCACCGTCCGGGCGGTGTGGCTGGACCAGCCGGCCGGGGCCTACCGGATCGAATGGGAGTGGGACCGATGAGTTCTGCTCCTGGCCGTCGTTGTAGTTCGCATGACAGCGCTACACGACCCGTGCCATGCTGCGGACCCAGTGGACCAGGACGACTTCACCGAGCTCACCGCGCGGCACCGCCGCGAGCTCCACGTGCACTGCTACCGGATGCTCGGCTCCTTCGAGGACGCCGACGACCTGGTGCAGGAAACCTTCCTGCGGGCTTGGCGGGCCCGCGACGACGTGCGCGACGACGGCGTGCGGGCGTGGCTGTACAAGATCGCCACCAACGCCTGCCTCGACGCCATCCGCAGCCGCAAGCGCCGCGCGCCGTACCTCCAGCCCTATCCCGACACGCTGCTCGACGAGCTGTCGCCGGACCGGATCGTGGTCGAGCGCGAGACGATCGAGCTGGCCTACCTGGCCGCGATCCAGCTGCTGCCGGCGCGGCAGCGGGCCGTGCTCATCCTGCGTGACGTGCTCGACTGGTCGGCCGCCGAGACGGCTCGCCTGCTCGACCTGACCGTGCCGGCGGCCAACAGCGCCCTGCAACGGGCCCGCGCCACGCTGCGCAGCACCCAGTGGACGCCGTCCAGGCCGAGCGGCGACGAGCAGGCCCTGCTCACGGGCATGATCGAGGCGCACGAACACGCCGACATCGACCACTTCATCCGGCTGGTGCGCGACGACATCCGCATCTCCATGCCGCCCGCGCCGATGACCTACCTCGGCGTCGCCTCCATGAAGCCGTTGTTCGACCTCGCGTTCGGCCCCGACGGCATGGGCGAGTGGCGGCTGCTGCCCACCTCCGTCAACCGCACGCCGGCCGCCGCCAGCTACCTGCGCCGGCCCGGCGAGGTCGGCTTCCGCCCGTTCAAGCTGGACGTGTTCCGGGTGGTCGACGGCCTGGTGACCCAGATCCACGTGTTCGACGCCCGGATGTTCGACGACCTTGGCCTGCCGAAGGAGTTGGGTGACGATGCCTGAGCCGATGACCGTTGCGCGCCAACAGGAATTCCTGTCCGAGGGCACTCGCACCGCCGTGCTGGTGACGCTGCGGGCCTCGGGCCGGCCGCACGCCGTGCCGATCTGGTACGCCCTCGACGGCGAGGACGTGGTGATGTTCACCGGGGCCGACAGCGTGAAGGGCAAGGCCATGCGGGCCAACCCCCAGGTGTCGGTGGTGGTCGACGACGACCAGCCGCCGTACGCCTTCGTGTCGGTCGAGGGCACCGCCGAACTCTCCGACGACCCGGCCGAGCTGCGCCGCTGCGCGACGCTCATCGCCGAGCGCTACCTGCCGGCCGAGCAGGCCGCCCAGTTCGTCGAGTACAGCGCCCGCGCCGGCAACATCCTGGTGCGGGTCAAGGCCAACCACGTCATCGCCCAGGACCGGGTGGCCGGGTGACTTCTGTCAGGAAGGGCCCCTTACTGACGTTCAACGTCAGTAAGGGGCCCTTCCTGACGTTGAACGTCAGGATTGGTCCCTTGATCTTGGGGGGTTAGCCGCAGGCGGCGGCGCGGTCCAGCAGCAGGGTGCGTTCGCGTTCGTTGCGGGTGAGGGAGGCGGCCCGCTCGAACTCGGCGCGGGCCTCGGGCAGACGACCGAGCTTGGCCAGGAAGTCGCCGCGCACGCTGGGCAGCAGGTGGTAGTTCTGCATCGCCGGGATCTCCATCAGCTGGTCCAGCAGCGCGAGGCCGGTCCCGGGCCCGAAGGCCATGGACAGCGCCACGGCCCGGTTCAGCTCGACCACGGGCGAGGGCATGGCCTCGGCCAGCCGCTCGTACAGCCAGGCGATGCGTTCCCAGTCGGTGTCCTCGAAACGCCGGGCCTGGGCGTGGCACGCGGCGATGGCGGCCTGGAGCACGTAGGCGCCAGGCTTGTCGTCGATGAGGGCATCGGCCTGTTCCAACGCGGCCAGCCCACGGCGGATCAGCAGCTGGTCCCAGCGACCCCGGTTCTGGTCGGCCAGCAGGATGGGCTCGCCGCCGGGCCCGGTGCGGGCGGCGGCGCGGGAGGCCTGGATCTCCATCAGCGCCACCAGGCCGTGCACCTCGGGCTCGCGCGGGGCCAGCCGGGCCAGGATTCGCCCTAGCCGCAACGCATCCTCACACAACCCGGGCCGCATCCAGTCGTCGCCGGCGGTAGCCGAATAGCCCTCGTTGAAGATCAGGTAGACGACTTCGAGCACGGAGGACAGCCGGGCCGCCAGCTCCTCGCCCTGCGGCACCTCGAAGGGCACATCGGCCTTGGCCAAGGTCTTCTTCGCCCGCACGATCCGTTGCGCCACAGTCGATTCCGGCACCAGGAAGGCCCGGGCGATCTCGTCCGTGGTGAGGCCACCGAGCAGCCGCAGCGTCAGGGCGGCGCGGGCCTCGGTGGACAGCACGGGGTGGCAGGACACAAAAACCAGCCGCAGCAGGTCGTCGCCGATGCCGTCGTCCTCGGCGACGATGGCACCGATGTCCGGGGTCGACTCCTCCAGGTCGCGGCCGACCTCCTCGACCTTGCGCCGATAAGTCTCGTTGCGACGGATCTGGTCGATCGCCCGGCGCTTGGCCGTGGTCATCAGCCAGGCGCCCGGATTCTTCGGCACGCCCTCGTTGGGCCACTGCTCCAGGGCCGCCACCAGCGCGTCCTGGGCCAGCTCCTCGGCCGTGCCGATATCACGGACGAGCCTGGTCAGGCCGGCGATCAGCCGGGGCGCCTCGATCCGCCAGACAGCGTCGATCGCGCGGTGGGTATCCGTGGGCACAAACCCCGTCTACCCCACCGCGCGTGTCGACCGCAAGCGAATCCGTCAGTTGTCGTGCTGGGCCGCGGCGCGCTCCCGCAGGGCCTCGACCGCCGCCTGGCGCTCCGGGGTGAAGTTCTCGCCGAAGTCCTCGGCCGTGAAGACCTGGCGGATCTCGATGTTGGTCTGCACGCCGGGGGCCGGGTTGGGGCAGCGCTTGAACCGCTCGACGCACTCGGCCAGCGACTTGGCCTCGATCAGCCAGTAGCCGGCGATCAGCTCCTTGGCCTCGGTGAACGGCCCGTCCACCACCGTCTTCTTGTCGCCGTCGAAGTAGATCCGGGCGCCCTTGGCGCTGGACTGCAGGCCGTCGGCGCCCAGCAGCACGCCGGCGTCGACCAGCTCCTCGTTGAACTTGCCCATGGCCTCGAACTCGTCGGGCGTGGGCAGCACGCCGGCCTCGCTCGACTCGGTGGCCTTGACGATCACCATGAAACGCATCGCTGTCTCCTCATGTTCAGGGTGCCTTCTCACCTACGCGTCGATCGGCCGTCGGCTCGATCGACACCCTGCCAGAAGTTTTTTCCGCGAACTTGTCGGTGGCCGTGACCAGGGCGTCGCGCATGCCCTCCGACCTCACGCTGTGGCCCTCGTTGGGCACCATCACGAGCTCGGCGTGCGGCAGTGCCTGGGCCAGCAGCCAGGGCGTGCCGACGAGGTTGCCGAGGTCCAGGACGCCCTGGACGAAGACGGTCGGGATGTCGGCCAGCCGGTGGGCGTTGGCCAGCACCTCGTCCGGGTCGATGAAGTGGTCCTGGCTCCAGTAGTGCGTGACCAGCCGGGTGAAGGCGTAGGCGAACTTCTCGTCCTGCTCGTACATGGCGCGGGCCGGGGCGTAGGGCAGCATCGCGTCCTCCCAGTCGCACCACGCCCGCATGGCCCGGTCCCGGACCGCGGGGTCGGGATCGTTGAGCAACTTCGAGTAGCCGGCCGGGGCGTTGTCGCGCTCGTCCTCGGGCAGCAGCGCCACGAACTTCTCGTACGCCTGCGGGAAGATGCCGCCGAGGCCACGAGTCAGCAGGTCGACGTCGTCCTTACGGCCGGTGGCCAGGCCCATCTGCACGAGCTCGGTCACGCGGTCGGGGTGCCGCTCGGCGTAGACGAGGCTGAGCACGCAGCCCCAGGAGCCGCCGAACAGCATCCAGCGGTCGATGCCGAGGTGCCTGCGCAGCAATTCCATATCGGCAATGAGATGGCTGGTGGTGTTGACCGACAGGTCTACCGCCGGGTCGGCGGCGCTGGGCCGGCTGCGGCCGCAGTTTCGCTGGTCGAACAGCACGATCCGGTAGCGCTCTGGGTCGAAGTACCGGCGCGAGCCCGGGCCGCAGCCGCTGCCGGGGCCGCCGTGCACCGACAGCACCGGCTTGCCGGCCGGGTTGCCGCAGGTCTCCCAGTAGACGAGGTTGCCGTCGCCGACGTCGAGCAGGCCGTGGTCGTAGGGCTCGATCTCCGGGTAGATGTCGCGCATGGGTCCCCCTTGATGCAACAGTGCTGTTACATTAGCACTGTTATATTGCCGCGGTGACGGGACCGGGACTGGGCACACGACTGCGCCACCTACTCGAGCTGTTGGACGGCGACGTGGCCGTCGTCGAGGAGGAGCTCGGGCTCACCGGCTTCCGCCCGCGCTACGCCCCGTTCCTGCGCACCCTCGCCGCACTGGGGCCCAGCTCCATCCGCTCGCTGGCCGAGGTCGTCGAGGTCACCCACTCCGCTGCCAGCCAGACCGTCGCTGCCATGGAGCGCAAGGGGCTCGTCTCCCTGTCGCCGGGAACCGATGCGCGCCAACGGATTGTCGACCTGACGCCGCAGGCCCGCACACTGCTGCCCAAGCTCGAACAGGCCTGGGAGGCCACCGAGGCCGCCGGGCGCGAGCTGGACGCTGAGCTGCCGCACCCACTGTCCGAAGTGGTCCTTGCCGCCACGGAGGCGTTGCGACGCAAGGCACTCCGGGACCGGATCCGCGGTTACCTGTAGGAGCTGCGGTTGGCGTTGATCTGCTCGCGATTGGCCATCGCCCACTCGGCGAGCGCGATCACCAGCGGCACCAACGTCTTGCCCAGCTCGGTCACCTCGTACTCGACGCGCGGCGGCACCTCGGCGTAGGCGGTGCGGGCGATCAGGCCGTCCTCGACGAGATGCTTCAACGTCAGCGTGAGCATGCGCTGGGAGATACCGGCGATCGCCTTCTCCAGCTCGCCGAAGCGCATCGGACCGTCCCGCAGCGTGCCGACGACCAGCAGGCTCCACTTGTCGCCGATCCGGTCGAGCACCTCGCGGACGGCGCCGCCGTGCTTGATCGGCGGCGTGAAGTCGCCCTTGCGTGTGACCTGCGCCATGGCCGAGCCGCCCTTCCTGGACACATACATCGATGTGCCTTTTGTAGCGCCGCCCATACAGACACACCATGAGGCTACACACAAGAGGTAAGGATTGGAGAATTCCGTGAACATCGCACTGTGGGTCGTACAGGTTCTACTGGCATTGGTCTACCTGGCCGCCGGCGGCATCAAGGTGGTGCGGCCGCGCGAGCAGCTGGCGGCGTCCGGCCGGTTCGACTGGATGAAGGACACCTCGGATGCCGGCGTGAAGGCCGTCGGGGCGGTCGAGATACTGGGCGCACTCGGCCTGGTCCTCCCGGAGCCGACCGGAATCGCCCTGATCCTGACGCCGATCGCCGCCGTCGGGCTGGTTGTCGTGCAGATCGGCGCGATCCGAGTCCACCTCAGGCGCGACGAGCGGCAACCGTTGCCCGCCAACGGAATTCTGCTACTGTTGGCCGCCTTCGTCGCGGTCGGCCGTTTCCTCGGCTGACCCGGTCCACTAACAAAACGGCCGCCGGTGACGAGGCGGCATTTTGTCGGTCACCGACACGTCAATAGCGCTCACCCAATTGGGGGCATTTCCCGCCCTTGGGGAACTCATTGACAAGTTACTCCGAAAGCACCATCATCTTGCGCATGATGCGCGGGGTCTATCTGACCATTCGCCGGCACGTCGACCTGCAGAGGCAGGCCAGCGACCTCTGTCTCGGCCGCTGAGGCCAACTCATATTCGTCGGTGACCGACATGTTCGGTAGCCGCTGAAAGCGCTTGCCCGAACACCGGCATGGTGTCCGGTCGGTCAGTCGCGCGCATTTTCTCTTTCACGAATCGGGAGCACACATGTCTGTTCATCCGCCTGGCCGGCGGCGGGCGAGGATCGTCGGGGCGGCCGCGGTTGTCGCCGCCGCCGCCACGTTCTTCCCGGCCGCGGGCACGTCCGCGTACGCCGACGTGCAGGTCAGCACCGAGCACGTGACCGGCTCGGACGGCAAGGACTACTCCGTCACCAACCACCTGGTGCCGCAGTACGCCGCGAAGTCCGCCAGCCGCAAGGAATGGCTGTTGGTCTGGGCCGGCGACGAGAACATCGCCGACACCGTCGTGCCGGACATCAAGAACCTGCCGGGCACGCTCGGCGGCGGGCTGACCAAGGTGCGCAACGCGTTGCCGGGACCGGACTTCCTCGCCGTCATCGACGCCACCAAGGGCTCGCCGGAATACGGCAAGGTCGTCAACACCGCGACCGTCGGCCCGCTGGTGGAGAACGAGCCGCACCACATGCAGTACGTGTGGCACAAGGGCGACACCATCTACGCGGGCGCGCTGTTCGCGGCGGCCACCTACGCGTTCGATGTGTCCTCGTTGCCGCAGCTCAAGCTCAAGGGCATCAGCCTGCCCAGCCAGACGCTCGGCGGCTCGGTGCCGGACGCGTACTGGACGCTCAAGGACGGCACCGCCTACGGCACCTACATGGGCGGCCCCGTGGTGCCCGGGCCGTACCTGTACGGCGATGGCTCGTCGGTGATCGGCAACGGTTTCGCCGGCAGCCCGGGCGAGGTCGTGCACTTCGACCAGAGCGGCAAGGTGCTGTCTCAGTCCCCGGCGGCGACCCCGCAGGGCGACGACTCCAAGCTGTGCGACAACCTGCCACAGCTGGGCAGCGCCACCTGTGCCAACCCGCACGGCATCCAGGCCCGCGAGGACCTGAACACGATGATCACCAGCGACTACGCCGAGCCGCGCAACATCATCCTGGACCCGGTCAAGCAGCCGACGCCGTACCTGCGCCGGCCGACCATCCGGACCTGGGACATCTCCGACCGCAACAACCCCAGGCTGCGCGCGGTCAGCTACCTGCCGGACGGTCCCCGGGCCAACCCCGCGGACCCGCTGCACGCCGAAAGCCGGGCGGCCATGGAGAACACCGTGACCAACCAGCCGGGGCACAAGGGCGCGTTCGCCCAGACCATGCAGGGCGGCGCGATCTTCTACACGCCGGACATCACCGCGGCGGAGCCGCACTGGCGTGAGGTGTTCGACGACGGCACGGCCACGAAAGCGTTCAATCCCAACGCGACCGAGGCCAACGGCGGCGGCACCAACGGCGGTTGGGTGCAGGTCAGCCCGGACGACCACTACCTGTACCACGCGGTGATCGGCCGTCCCAAGGGCACGCTGTCGGCCGACGACCCCGGAACCATCGGCGGCGTGTACACATTGGACATTCGCAAGCTGCTGTCCGACGGCACGGGCTACACCTGCAACATCGACACGATTGTCAAGGCGCAGACCGGCGGCGGCGCGGACTGCCCGACACTGGTCGGCGCGGCGGCGATCAACCCGGGCACGCCGGGCCAGGGGCCGCACTGGGGCGCCTACGACAACTTCACCGTCGGCTCGGACGGCTACTACCACGAGACCGACAACCCGGCACGGGTCGCGGTGTCGGACTACTTCGTGGCGCGGTCCGGCATCGACGGCGACCACAAAGTCAACATGGTGAACCTCGGCCCGGACGGCAAGCTGACCGTCGACACCGCCTTCCGTGACGAGTACACGGGGCAGGTCGGCATCAACTTCAACCGGAAGTCCTGGCCGCACGGCGACTTCGGCAACGCGAAGCCGCACTCGGAGCTGTTCGTCGTCGCTGACGCGGACGTGAAGTAACGGCGAGCGGGTGGCGCCGCCCCGACCGCGGCGCCACCCGCTCCTACCTAAGCGGGACTGCCTTGAACATGACCGACATGGGCATGGACGCATCCGTCACCGGTGTGCCCCCTGCCGTACTGCTGCTCAGGATCGTGCTGTTGTTGGCGACGGCTGCCGTCGCCGGAATCGGACTGCTGCGCCCAACCGTGGTTTCGTTGCCGCGCAGCACCTTCGTCATCGCGTGGATCGCCGGTGCCGTCACGGCCGTGGCCGACGTGATCTCCTTGCTGTGGTTGGACGCCCATCCGGCCTTTGCCGTCGGTCAGCTGCTGCTGGCCGTTGCGGTGCCGGCCACGCTGCGCTGGCGCTCGCCGTCGGCATACCTCGGCTTCGGTCTGCTGGTGGTGCTGATCTCCGAGATCTCCTTGAGCCACATGGGGATCGAGTTCCTCGCCGACACCGGCTACACCGTCGGCGTGGTGGCTTGGCTCGGGCTGACGCTCGTGACCCCGTCCACCGGCCGCCTTCGCCCGCTGGCCTTGACCTTGGCCGTCGTATTGGCGCTGGCCGGCGTTCTTCAGATCGCTGTGTCCGGCGTCGGCTTCGACCGCCGGCTCTACGACACCGGCTTCGGGCTGGCGCTGCTGGCCGTGGCCCTGTTGCCGATCGTCGTCACCGCGTTGACGATCACGTTGCCGGTCCAGCGTCTCTACCCCGTCGGCGCCCTCTTGGTGGTCGTCGCCTACCTGGCTTGGGCGGCCCTCGGCGCCATCCCGCGGCCGGCGGATCTCCCGACTCCGGGCGTTCCTCTGCTGGGAACGGCGTCCGGTGCACCGGTTCTGGTTGTCCCGCAACGGCCCGGCCACAACCTCGTCCACCTGCCGGGCGAGGCCGTGGTCAACGGCGTCCGCGCGGTGGCCCGGCCCGGAATGAACGGGGCGTGGGCGGACATCGACCTGCCGCCGGGGCGTAGCACGCTTCAGCTCTCCTCTGGCGGCAAGGAATCCACGCTGTCGGTGGACACCGGCTCGGGGACCGCACGGACCGTCGACCCCGAGTGCGCGAACGCCGCGTTGGGCGGGCTCATCGGCGGGAGCCGGGTCGCGCTGACGTCCTGCCCCAGCGACGCGTTGTCCACAGGCGATGCCGAAGCTGTCCACAAGCTTGTGGACTTCTTGGCCGCCCGCAAGATCTCGGCGATCACCGTCGTCGGCGACGACTCCGCCCGGTCCAAGGCCGCCGCTGCCGCCGTCCGCGCGGCCGGCATCCCCGTGTTCGACACCGAGCAGCCCAACAGCGCCCTCGTGGTCGTCTCCGGCTGGTCGACGGCGGCGGATGAACTGTCCAAGGTCGCGGTGGAGCAGACCAGGAAACCAACCTTCATCAACGGCATCTACCTCGCGCCGTGGCTGCTGACCGCCCCCCTGCTCAAATCCGTTGTCAGCTCGGCGATCCCGCTGCGCTTCGACCCCCGGGATCCACAGACCCTGGCCTACACCGTCGCACTGGCCAACGCCTTCCCCGGCGAGACCGGTTCGATCGGCGGCCTGGACGAGTGGCTGGCCGCCCAGGGCCAGCGGTCGGATCCGTCGGTGCGGCTGTACGCGTCGGCCCAGGTCGACGCCATGCCCATGGACAACACCATGGACGGCATGGAGATGGCCTACCCCGGCCAGTGGGTTCCCAACGGCACCATCGTCCCGATCTCGGGGCCGCTGTCATGATCTTAGGAGGGAAGATGTCCGTCGCCAATGAGCGACTGCCCGTGCTCGCGGTCGAGGCGCCGTCGGCCAGATCCGGCGTGATCGTCGTCGGCACGGCCCTGGCCGCGATACTGGGCTTTGCCGTCTATCACGCGGCAGGCTGGAAGCTGGCCCTGCTGTACGTGGTGGGGCTGGCGCTGGGACTGGTGTTGTTCCACTCCCGCTTCGGTTTCACCTCGGCGTGGCGGCAGATCGTCGCGGTGGGGCAGGGCGCGGCGATCCGGGCCCACATGCTGATGTTGGCCGTCGCGGTGGCGCTGTTCGCGTTGATCCTGCAATCCGGCATCGGGCTTTCCGGCGCTCCCAAGGGAATCATCCTGCCGGCGAGCATCGGCGTCGCGCTGGGGGCGTTCATCTTCGGCATCGGCATGCAGATCGGCGGCTCCTGCGCGTCGGGCACGCTCTTCGCCGTCGGCAGTGGACAGACGGCGATCCTGTACACGTTGGGCGGCTTCATCCTCGGCTCGATCGGCAGCGCCTTCGCCGCCAACTGGATCGGGTACCTCCAGTCGCTCGGCCCGACGGTGTCGCTGGCCGAGACGCCGCTGGGCTACGGCGGCGGCGTGCTGTTCTCGTTCCTGATCATCGGCGCGATCGCCGGCGGATCCCTTCTGCTGCAACGGCGTCGCAACCCGCCGCCGATCGAGCCGGCCCCCGTGGCCCGGGGCTGGACGCGGGTGCTGCGGGGCGCGTGGCCGCTCTGGGTGGGCGCGATCCTGCTCGCGGTGCTGAACGCCGTGACGCTGCTCGTGTCGGGGAGTCCGTGGGGAATCACCGCCGCCTTCGCCTTGTGGGGAGCGAAGTTCCTTGGTTGGATGGGGATCGACATCTCCAACACTCCCTATTGGACGGTGCCGAAGAACGCCGCCGCGCTGCACGCCTCCGTGCTGGCCGACCGCGTGTCGGTGATGGACTTCGGCATCATGCTCGGGGCCCTGATCGCCTCGGCCCTGGCCGGAGCCTTTGTCCTGCACCGTGCCGTGCCGTGGAAGATGGCCGTCGGCGCGGTCATCGGCGGCATGCTCATGGGTTTCGGCGCCCGCATGGCCGGCGGCTGCAACATCGGCGCCTACTTCTCCGGCGTCGCCTCCTTCAGCCTGCACGGCTGGCTCTGGGGCGCCGCCGCCATCGTCGGCACCTATGTCGGCGTGCCCCTGCGCCCGCTGTTCGGGCTGGGCAACCCCAAACCCACCGATTCCGTTTGCTGAAAGGAAGTTCCATGAAGGCTGTTGTCATCGGCGTGCTGACCGCCGCACTGCTCGCGGTCGGGGCCGGCTCGGCCTCCGCCGACACCCTCCCGATCTGGGCCCTGCCGGGTGTGGACGTCGGCTCGCTGCTCGGTCCCACGGTGGGCCTGCCCACCACCGCCCTCGCCCCCGTCGACGGCCTGCTGAAGCTCATCAGCGGCTGACCAGGAAAGGAATTCCCCTCATGCGCAAGGCTCTCGTCACCACCATCCTGGTGGCCGCCGCCTTCATCGGCGCCGCCTCGCCCGCGCTGGCCGACGGCGTGACCGTCGTCGACCAGCCGGACACCAGTTCCCTCAACAACATCTGGACGTTCACCCTGCTCGGCGTGCCTCCGCTCGGCACACTGCAGTCCGTGTCGCAGGCGGTCGGCCGCCTGTTCTGAGCGGTCTGAAGACCCACCGTGGCCCGGCCCGTCGTCCCGCCGGGCCACGGTCCTTTTCTCCCCCTGATTGGAGTTGTCGCCTTGTCCCGCCGTGCCTCGACCGGCCTGGCCGCGCTGGCCGGAGTGCTGGCCGTCACCTGCGTGGCCAGCACCACCCCGCCGCTCGCCGTAGTCGACGCCCATCCGGTCGCCGCCACCGTCCCCGACCGCGTCGTCCCCGTCACGCCCGCCCCTGTTCCCCACCAGCGGGCCGACGTCCAGGTCGTCCGGCCGGACCACGTCGTCGCCTTCAGGCCCGTCGCCACCGTCACCGACAACCGCATTCCCGCCGTCCTGCTCGCCGCCTACCAGCACGCCGCCGGCCGTACCCCGTCGTGCCACCTGCGTTGGCCGGTCCTGGCGGCCATCGGCAAGGTCGAGTCCAACCACGCCCGTGGCGGCCAGGTCGACGAGCGGGGCACCGTTCACCGAGCCCATCTTCGGTCCCGAGGTCCTCGACGGCACCCACGCCGTCGGTCCCATGCAGTTCTTGCCTTCCACCTGGGCGCGGTGGGGCGTCGACGAGAACCACGACGGCACCGCCGACCCCCAGAACGTCTGGGACGCCACCGCTTCCGCCGCCGACTACCTCTGCGCCGACCGCCGCGACCTCGCCCTCAACGGCGACCTGGTCAATGCCGTCCTCAGCTACAACCACTCCGGCGCCTACCTGGCCGAGGTCTTCCAGTGGATCACCACCTACTCCGGCGGCGTCGCCCCCATCCCCGCTGTGCTGGCGGCTGCCCCGGTCACCACCGCAACCCCGCCACCCACCACTGGGACTTCTACTCCGCCGGCGAGCACAACCGCCACCACGCCACCCGCCACGACCACGACGACACCGCCGAATGTGCTGGGTGCTGTGATGGGTGGGTTGTTGGGAGATGTGGGTGGATTGTTGGGGAAGAAGTAAGGCCGAATGCGCCGGACACCACTGTGGCGGATCGCCGGAAGATGCCCGCGAGCTGGGCAGGGCATTGCGGCACCTGAAATGTCGGGGACTGCCGGCGAAGAAGTCAAGCTCGCCGCGGGCGGGACAGAATGCCCTCGGCCAAGGCAATCGCGTGTTCGCGGCCGGGGCATTCGTGCGTGCCGGCGCCGAAGGGATGGCCGTCCAGGCTGACCATCACGACCTCACCATCACGGACGCGCCGGGTGGAGCGCAAGGGTGGATCGACCAGCAGGGTCTCCTCGACGCTGGAATGGGTGCGGGCGTTGGCGACCAAGGCCGTGGTGGAATCGCAGGCCTGGACCAGGAGGCTGATCCGCGCGGCGGTGAGCTCGTCGGTGACGCCACCGAAAGCGGCTACCAGGCGAGCGACGGCGAGGTCGGCGGCGGCGTCGGGGACGGTGTGGGGGTGGTAGGCGCGGGCAACATCGGCCACGGCGTCGCCGGCCTCGACGCCCATGGCCAGGGCCAAAACCTCGGCGGGAGTGCAGGTGGTGGAGACGGCGAGTCGGCGCAGGGCGTCGGGATCGATCTTGGCTAGTTCGGCGACGACCAGGGCCCGCCGGCGCGCGTGGTCGGGACCGGAGCTGAAGCGGGCGACCATGGCCCGCAGCCAAGCGATCGACGGGGCGGGCTGGGGCACGGGCAGGTCCAGATCCATACGGAAACGGTAGTGCGGCAACGGTTCGGCGAAGGCCGAAGAGTCAGGAGCCGTAGGCCTCGGCCAGGGCGGCGAAGACGGCCTTGGGCACGAGGCCCTCGTCGGTGACCATGACAACGCCGTAGGCGGCCATGTCGAGATCGTGCCGAGGATCGGGGCGGTGCGGGGAGTTGTAGGAGGCGAAGGTGAACCAGAAGGCGGCGTCGAGGCCGACCTCCTCGAAGACGGGCAGGAGCTCCCGGAGGTAGCGGACCTGCTCCTGCTCGTCACGGACGTAGTCGCCGTTGATGGAGGGCGGATCGGTCTTGTCGTCGACGATCATCCAACCGGTGCCGCCGCGCTCGCCGGCGCCGACGTAGGTGCAGCAGCCGAACTCGGTGGCGGCGACGGGCTTGCCGTGCTTGAGGCGCGAGGCGAGGTCGTCACGGAAGGTGGCGGCGTTGTCCTTGTCCCGGTACGCATCCACGGACACGATGTCGAACGGCGACCAGTCGATGTCCTCCCACGGACCGGAGGCGTAGGTGATCCGCCCGCCGAAGCGCGCACGAGCGGCGGCGACGGCGCTGGTGAGGAAGGCGGTGACGGCGGCCGGCGCGGTGGCGAAGGCGGCGTACGTCTCGGGTTTGCCGCTCATGATGCCTTCGATGCGCGCATACACGTCGTCGCCGGGCAGGAAACCCTTGGCGAACAAGCTGATCTCGCAGCCGAGGACCAACACGACCTCGGCCCCGGTCAGACGCAGAGCCTCGGCCCGATCGGCGCAGTCCACGAGCAGGGGCATCATCTCGTCCGGCGTCAGGTCACAGAGGAAAGGCGCGAACCACACTTCGAGCCCGGCCTCGGCCGCGTACTCGGCGGCGACGGACAGCCGCGCGGGATCGGCGCCGCTGATCCGGACGGCGGTGCAGTGCAGCTCGTCGGCGATCATCCGCAGCTCGCGGCGCACCTGCTCGGGCTCGAACACGGTCCGGCTGAGCTTGCCGCCGGGCGTGAAACCGGTGTCGTAGTTGATTCCCCTGGCTCGCATGACACCGAGTCTGGCACCGCGAACACCCCGGCACCCACGACAGATGTCATGGTCCACTTGGGACCGTCAGACGACCGTGCTGCGCCGCTCCAGCAGCACGACGTCACGCCAGCGACCGTCGCGGAACTGCCCGACCCGCTCCAGGACGCCGACCACCCGGAACCCCAGCTTCTCGTGCAGGCCCAGGCTGGCGGCGTTCTCCGGGAAGATCCCGGCTCGCAGCGTCCAGACGCCGGCGGCCTCGGTGCTGGCGATCACGGCGTTGAGCAGCGCCCGCCCGACACCGCGACCACTGGCGTCCGGATGGACGTACACGCTCTCCTCGACGACCCCGGCGTACACAGCCCGCTTGGACGTCGGCGAACAGGCGATCCACCCCAGCACCTGGTCCCCGTCCAAAGCCACGAACCGATGCGCCGGCAGGTGCCCCGAATCGAACTCCGCCCAACTCGGCGCTTCGGTGGCGAAGGTAGCCTGACCAGCGTCGATGCCCAGCTGATAGATATCGAGCACGGAGTCCGAGTGGACGGGCAGCATCGACGTGACGGCCATCATGGATCGGACGCTACCCCATTCGGGGGACGTATCCTCCCCAATTGTGACGAAGGGAAAAACGGCCTGGTTGGCGGTCGTGCTGGGCAGCCTGTCGGCGTTCGCGCCGCTGTCCATCGACATGTACCTGCCGGCCTTTCCGGCGATGGCGCGCGAGCTGACGGTGTCGCCGTCGGACATCCAGCTGACGCTGACCGCGTGCACCATCGGCCTGGCCGTGGGCCAGCTGATCGCCGGCCCGCTGTCGGACCGGCTCGGCCGGCGCGGGCCGCTGCTGGTCGGGCTGGTGATCTACCTGATCGCCTCGGCCGCGTGCATCTTCGCTCCGTCGGCGACGACGCTGACGATCCTGCGGCTGGTGCAGGGCATGGGCGGCGCGGCCGGCATCGTGATCTCCCGGGCCGTCGCGCGGGACCTGTTCGACGGCCGCGAGCTGGCCAAGTTCTTCTCGCTGCTGATGCTGGTCAACAGCCTCGGCCCGGTGGTCGCGCCGGCCCTGGGCGCGGTGGTCCTGCACTGGACGACCTGGCGCGGCGTTTTTGTGGTCCTGTCGGTGATCGGACTGCTCCTGCTGGTCATGACCACGCTGTCCCTGAAGGAGTCGCTGCCGCGCGAACGCCGGCATCGGGGCAGCCTGTCCATCGGATCCCTGTTGGTGGACCGCGTTTTCCTGGGTTACGCCCTGTCCTGCGCGCTGGCCTTCGCCGCGCTGTTCGCGTACATCTCGGGCTCCTCGTTCGTGCTCCAGGATACCTACGGCCTGTCGGCGCCGCTGTTCAGCCTGGTGTTCGGCGTGAACTCGCTGGCGATCATGGGCGCGAGCCAGCTCAACAGCTGGCTGCTGGGCCGCTTCCCGCCCCGGCCGCTGCTGGCCGCCGGCCTCGTCGGCACGGTCGTCTCGGCGTTGGCGCTGCTGGTTTCCGTGCTAGCCGGCCTCGGGCTGCCGGGCGTGCTGCCGGCGTTGTTCGTGCTGGCGGCCAGCGTCGGCGTGGTGTTCCCCAACGCCACAGCGCTGGCCATGAACGATCACCCGGACAAGGCCGGCAACGCCTCGGCGCTGCTGGGCACCGCGCAGTTCCTGATCGGCGGCGTGGCCGCGCCGCTGGCCAGCACGGCGGTGTCGATGGGCATGGTGATGACCGCCGTCGCGGTCGCCGCCGTGCTGGCTTTCGCGCTGCTCACACGGGCGTCAACGCGGAAACCAGCCATTGACCGTCCTGCCGTTGCAGGGTAGCCCGCACCCGGGCGCCGTCGATCCGTGACGACGGGTCGGCCTTGGTCTGCGTGACCTGGTCGAGAAACACCAGCAACACCACACGATCCGCGTCGGCGCTGACCACGGATGTGCCGGCCACGGTGGTCTTGGTGACGATCTGCTGCTGTTGCGCGGCCGGGGCGACGACCTTGGTGGTCAGCTCGGCGAACTGGTCCCGGAAGGCTCCGGTGGTGCCGGCCCGGGCGCCGGACAGGTCTCGGTCCAGCGTATGGAAGTCGTACGACAGCAGCTGCGGGAGCCGGGTCCGCGCGGCCTCGATCGCGGACTGCCGGGCCGAGTCCACTTCGGACGCCTGCTCGACCCGCTGGTACAGCAGGAAGGTCGAGGCCCCCAGGCCGATGACCGCCGCCGCGGCGATCCATCTGACGAGTCTCACGGCACGAACTCCAGATCCGAGACCAGCCAGCGGTCTCCCTCGTGGTGCAGCTGCATCTTCATCCGGTACTGACGCTGCTCGCCGGTGGGCGCGTCGGCGTTCTGCACGGTGGCGGAGACCGCGGCCAGCACGGTGACCGTGTCGCCGTCGACGCTGCTCACGCCGGCCTCGGCCACGGTTCCCCTGGAGGTCACGGAAGCCTGCTGCACGACCTTGCGGAACACGTCCGCCTGCTGGGCGAACTGGTCCTTGAACGAGCCGGTGGCCGCGCCCATCAGGCGGTTCACGTCCTGCTGCGCGGTGTCCTTGCTGACCGTGGTCAGGTCGACGGCGACCTGGCGGGCCACCTGCAACGCCGACTGGCGGCTGTCCTCGTCGGCGTTGGCGTCGTTCAGCTTGAGCAGCAACAGGGTCGCGACGGCGACGAGCCCGGCCGCCAGCACCATGGCTGCGGCCTGGAGGATCCGTCTGCGCCACGGCACTACTTCACGAGCAACTTCTGCCATGTGAGCTCCTGTTCTTGGCACTGCTCGGGGCTAGCGCCGCGTTGACCGGGCGCGTTCAGGCACGGTGTGTTCCGCGCGCCGCGCACCACCCGTGGATCGGCCGGCGCGACCTTGCAGTACAGGTCGTGCGGGGCGGCGATGTCCGTGGTGTCGCTGGGATCCCGCCGCTGCGGGTTGGGCAGGAAGCCGGTGGTGCACGGCGGCGGGTCGTTGATGTTCAGCCGCAGCGTGGCGGCGATGTCGCCGTTGTGTTGGAGCAGCATGTTCTGGATGATCGCGACCGTCGCCGGGTAGTCGGAGAGGAACTGCTCGACACCCGGCAGATAGGTGCGCACGACCTGGCCGGTGGCGATCATGTTGCCCAGCAGCATGGGCAGCGTCGGCTTGAGCCGGTCCTGCAGGCCCAGCAGCTGATCGTCGAAGCCCGGCACGGTGTCGACCAGCCGGCGCAGGTCGTCGTCGCTGAGCCGGAGCTGGTCGGTGAACGAGGCGAGATCCCTGGTGTAGGAACGGATCTGGCCGTCGAGGTCGTGCTGGGTGTCGAGGAACGGCCGGAGCCCGGAGATCAGGGTCGTGGTCGGGCCGGCGTCGACCGTGGCGTCGTGGACGAGCAGGGACGCCTGGTCGAGCAGTTGCCGGAGGTCGTCGTGGGAGCCCTGGAACGCCGTGGTCACCTCGGTCAGCACGGTCCGGAGCCGGTCGGTCGGCACCGCCTTGGCCAACGAGTCCACACTGGACAGCAGCGCGTCCGTCGGTGTCATCGGCTTGGTGCGATCGACGGGAATCGTGGTGCCGTCCACAGCCTTCTTGGCGGTGTCTCCGGTCGGCGACAGGTCCACGTACTGTTCGCCGATCGCCGACGTGCTGTGGATCTCGGCCCGCAACTCGGCCGGAACCGGCTCGTCCAACGACATCGCGACCCGCACGCCGTCCGCGCCGAGATCCATCGAGGCCACCTTGCCGACCTGGACGCCGAGGTAGGTCACCTCGGCGCCCTGGTACAGCCCGGAAGCGTCGGAAAACGCCGCGGTGATGGTGTATTTGCCGCCGGTCAGGCCGAGGTAGTCGACGGCGATCACCGACAGGGCGAAGATCGTCAGCGCCGTGAAGACGGCGAGCTGGACGCGGACCAGGCGGCTGAACATCAGTGACCGCCCAACGGGGCCAGCAGCGGGTTGACCGCCTGCAAGGACAGGTCGACCGAGGCGTACACGTTGACGAAGTCGCCGCGGAAGCTGTTCCTGAACGTGGACAACGGAAACAGCAGCGTGCCGGCGACGTCGAAGGACTTCGGCAAGGCGTCGCCGGCCGCGACGAGGTTGCCCAGGATCGGCTTGAGGTCGGCGAGGTCGGCCTGGAGGTCGTTCCGCGTGTGGTCGATGACCCTGGTCGCGACGGTCGAGAACGACGTCAGCGACCGCAGGGCGTCGGTGAGGTTGGCGCGCTGCTGGTTCAGCAGCGTGATGCCGGGCGTGACGTGATCGATCGCCTGGGTCAGCTGATCCCGTTGCGCGGCCAGGGGTTTCGAGAGCCGGTCCAGGGCGTCGATGGTCGCGACGATGGCGGCCTTCTGGTGATCCAGGCTGGTGGTGAAGGTGTGGAGCTTGTCCAGGAGGTCGCGGGTGGTCTGCTCGCGGCCGCCGAGGGCCTTGTCGACCTCGGTGTAGATCGTGCGCAGGTTCTGCAGCCCGCCGCCGCCCAGCCACAACGACAAGCCGGCCAGCAGCTCCTCGGTCTCGGGGTAGCGATCGGTCCTGGTCAACGGAATGAGGTCGCCACCACGCAGCTGACCCTGGGCGTCGGAAGGCCGGTCCAGCTCGATGTACTCGGCCCCGAGCAGGCTCTTCTGGCCGATCTTGGCGGTCGCGTTGGCCGGCAGCCGCACGCCGCTGTCCAACTCCAGGGTCACGTTGGCGTGCCAGCCGTCCAACCGCACGTCGCTGACCCGGCCGACGGTGACGTCGTCCACCTTGACCTCGGCGTTCGGCACCAGGTTGGCGACGTTGGCGAACTCCGCCCGCACGGCGAACGTGTCGCCGCCGCAGGCCGTCAGGCCGAGCATCAGGGCCACTGCCAGCACGATCCTCATCGGCCGCCGCCCAGCAGCAGGGCCGGCAGGCTCGGCGGGTTCAGGGCAACCGGCACCGTGGTCATGTTCAGCATGTGCAGCAAGGGATCCAGCGTCTGGCGGCACTGCTCGGGCGTGCCGCCGAGGGAGAACAGCGTGATGCACGTGAAGCCGGCCAGATCCTGGGTGTTGTTGATCGCCAGCCGCGCCTGCAAGGTGTTGGTCGTCGGGTCGAACATGGCCAGCGTGTCGGTGAGCGTGGTCGGGGCCTGGTGCAGGATCTCGGACAGCTGGGCCCGGTCGTCGGCGAGGATCTTCGTCACGTCGGCCAGCCGGCCCACGGTCGCCCCGAGCCGATCGGCGTTGTGGGCCACGAAGTCCGCGACCTCGGCGGTGGCCTTGTCCAACGCCGTCAGCGCCGCCGACAGCTGGGTCTTGCTGTCGTCCACCAGCTTGGCGATCGCCGCCAGCTGCGTGCTGAACCGCCGCACCTGCTCGTCGGCGCCGTTGAGGGCACTGACCAGCACCTGAAGGTTGTTGATCGTGCCGAACAGGTCCTTGCTGCCGGCCGCCAGGGTGCTCGCCGCCTTGCTGAGATCGGTGATCGTCTGCCGGATGGAACCGCCGTTGCCCTGGAGGTTCGCGGCGGCGGTGTCGATGGCCTTGGGCAAGGATCCGTTCTGCGCCAACGCCGTGGACAGCCTGGTCAGCTGGTCCTTCAGGTCGTCCCACTCGACCGGAACGGCCGTGCGGTCCTTCGGCACCACGGCCCCGTCGGCGAGCTCCGGGCCGCCGGTGTAGGCGGGCGTGAGCTGCACGAAGCGGCCGCTGATCACGCTCGGCGTGACGATGACCGCCTTGGCCCCGGCCGGAACCGGCCGGTCGTAGCCGATGCCCACGGCGACGTGATCACCATCCGGCCGCACCGACGTCACCTCGCCGATCCGCACGCCGAGCACCCGCACGTCGTCCCCGGAGTGCAGGTTGACCGCCCGCGTGAACTCCAGGGTCGCGGTCCGCCGACCGCCTGGATTCAGCACGACGTACACGGTCGAGGCCAGCAGGGCCGCGATCACGGCGGCGACGGTCAGCCGGTGCAGGTTCACTTTCCTCCCCTGGCCAGCAGTTCCGGCAGCAGCGGCACCAGATTGGTCGGCACGAGGTTGCCGACCTGGGTGTCGACGAACGGCCCGGATCCGACGGCCTCGCCGATCTCCCGGACCAGCGGCCCGGTCCGGTCAAGGACCTGGTCGAGGTGGTCCCGGTTCTGCTGCAACACGGTCAACAGGTCGTCGAGCTGCTTGAGGGCCGGGTCGAGCTGGGCGTTGTTGTCCGCCACCAGGCCGCTGAGCTGGTCGGACACCGCGACGGAGTTGGTGAGCAGGGACCGGATCGCCGCCCCGCGCTGGTTGAGCTCGGCCAGCAGCGTCGAGCCCTGGGTGAGGATCTTGACCAGCTGGTCGTTGCGCTGGGCCAGCACGCCGCTGAAGTTGTTGGCGTGCAGCAACAGATCCCGCAGCGCTGCGTCCCTGGAGTCGACGGTCTCAGAGACCCGACTCAAGCCGTCCAGCACGGCCTTCACCTCGGGCGGCGTGTCCTTGAAGGTGTCCGACACCGTGTCCAGGGCGCTCGACACCTTGGCCGTGTCCACCTGCGACACCTGGGACGTGACGTCCGACAGCGCATCCGTGACGTCATAGGGCACGGTGGTGCGGCTGAGGGGGATCCGTTGCAGCTCGCCGGATCCGGCCGGCGTCAGCGCGAGTTCCTTGCGGCCCAGGGCCGTCTCGGCCTTGATCGCAGCGGCGGTGTCGTCGCCGAGCCGAACGTTCTTGTCCGTCAAGGAGAAGGTGACGTCGACGTGATCGCCGTCCAGGTCGACGCCGTCGACGGAACCGACCTTCAGCCCGGAGACCACCACCGGGTCGCCGCTGCCCAGGCCGCCGACCTCGGCGAACTCCGCGACGAAGTGCCTTCCGCCGAGCGCCGTCGGCACCACGAAAGCGCCGACGATCGCCGTGACCAGCCCGACGGTGCCGATCACGCCCAGCTTGACCGGATCTCGTTCGGCGAAGGTCCTTGTCATGCCGCCCTCACTTCGTCGGCCGGCAGCGGGCTATGCCGCTGCGCAGTGCGATCGGGTCCGCGAGCTTGATGCCGAGACCACACAGGTAGACGTTGAAATAGCCGCCCCAGGCCGCCCCGCGGGACAGCCGCTGGTAGGCGTCCGGGAGCGCGGTCAGGGCGGCGGTGAGGCTGTCCTTGTTGGCGTTCAGGGTGGTCGAGAGCTGGCCGAGGTGGCCGATATCGTCGTGCAGCGGCTCTCGGACAACTCCCAGCAGCTGGGCCGTTTTCCCGGTCAGCGCGTCGATGTGGGTGACGGCGTCGCCGATCTCGTCCCGATTCGCGTCGAGGCCGCCGACCAGCTGTTGCAGCTGGGTGACCAACTGCCCCAGCTCGGTGGTGTTGACCTTGGCCAGCACGGCGTCGAGGTTCGTGACCAGGTCGCCGATCACCTGGTCGCGATCGGCCAAGGTGGACGTCACGGAGGCCAGCGCGGCCAGCAGTTCGTCGATGGTGCCGCCCTCGCCCTGCAACACGGTCACCAGCTCGCCGGACACGGAGTTGACCTGCTCCGGGGACAGCGCGGCCAGCAAAGGCTTGAAGCCGTTGAACAACGCGTCCAGGTCGAGGGCCGGCGCGGTCTGGCCGACCGGGATAGTGCCGTCCGGGGCCAGCGCCGGGCCGTCGCCGGCGGTCAGCTCCAGGTACCGGTCGCCGACCAGGTTCTTGTACTTCACGGCCGCGTGGGTGCCCGTGGTCATGGCGACCGTCCGCTGCGCCGAGAACGTGACCAGGACCCGGTTGCCGTCCGTGATGGACAGTTCGCCGACGGTGCCGACGCGGATGCCGGCGACCCGGACCTCGTCGCCGGCAACGAGGTTCGAGGCGTCGGCGAAGATCGCGTGGTAGTCGTCGGCCGGTCCGTCGGGCGCGCGGCCGCTCAAGGTGACGCCGACCAGGACTGCGGCGGCGACGCTGACGAGTAAGAAGACGAGGAACTTCACCGGCCGGCCGCCATTCCATGGCAGCTGGGCCCGGTGCCCGGCCGGATCTGTGGCAGGTCCTGCGGGTACTGGTACGGCTTCGCCCCGGGCCCGACCGCGATGTCGACGTGCAGGCCGCTGTCCTTGTTGCGGCTCAACAACTTCCGGTTGAGGTCGAGCCCCTGGAACAAGCACGGGAACATGGCGGCGTAGTCGGCCAGCAGGCCGGCGGTCGGCCGGCTGATCTGCAACGCCTCAGTGAGCGGCTGGTCCAGCCCGCCGAGGAAGTCGCCGCTCTGGTTGCCGAACTTGGTCAGGGACAACAGGAAGGTCGCCAGCGGGGCCGAGAGCAGGGTGTCGCTGGTGGCGCCGAGGTTGTCGCCGATACGGATCGCATCAGGCACGACCGCCGTGTACGTGTCGAGCACCGCCGGGGCCTTGACCAGGTCGTCGTGCAGCGACGGGAGACTGGGATCGATCTGGCCGAGGTAGCCGTCGAGGTTGGTGGACAGCTCGCCCAGCTTGTCCCCGTTGCCCCGCAAGGCATCGGCGACGGCAGTCAGGGCCAGGTTGAACTTGCTCGGCTCGATCGCCTTCAGTTGGCCCAGCACGTGCTCGAACGTCTCGTTGATCTCCACCGCCACGCGGCTGCCGCCGATCACCGCGCCGGCCTTGATCGGCGGCGACGGCTGCGCGGGCCGGATCAGCTCGATGTACTTGGCCCCGAAGATGGTCAGCGGCACCACATTCGCCGTGACGTCCGCAGGTACCTTGACGGCCTCGTCCGGGTAGAGGCCGACGCCGAGCTCCGCGCCGTCAGCGGACGGTGTGACGCTGCGGACCGAGCCGACTGTGACGCCGAGAACCTTCACCTGGGCCCCATGATCCATCAGCAGCCCGGCGCGGCCGGCCAGCACGGTGATCGGCACGACCCGGTCCAGCGCGCCCTGGAACTGCGCGGCGACCAGCGCCGACGCCACCAGCACGGCGACGACGAAGGCGGCCCCGAGCACGCTGTGGCGGTTCATCCGGCTATGTGCCCTCATCCGGCTATGTGCACTGTCGAGGCGTTGCCGAACACCGTGAAGTCGACCGCCATGTCCACCAGCAGCACCACCACCAGCGACGTTCGCACGGCCCGGCCGACCGCGATGCCCACGCCGGCGGGGCCGCCACGGGCGGTGAAGCCGTGGTAGCAGTGCACGGACATGACGACGACCGCCATCATCAGCGCCTTGGCGAAGGCCCAAAACAGGTCCGTCGGATTGAGGAAGACGTCGAAGTAGTGCTGGTAGGTGCCGGCCGGCTGGCCGAAGCCGACCGTGACGATGAACTTGGTGGCCGTGAACGAGGTCAGCACGGCCAGCGCGAACAGCGGCACGATGGCCAGCAGGCCGGCGATGATCCGCGTGCTCACCAGGAACGGCAGCGACGGAATGGCCATCACCTCCAGGGCGTCGATCTCCTCGCTGACCCGCATCGCCCCCAGCTGCGCGGTGAAGCCGGCGCCGACCGTCGCCGTCAGGGCGATGCCGGCGATCAGCGGGGCGGCCTCGCGGGTGTTGGCGTAGGAGGAGAGAAACCCGGCCAGCGCGCCCGCGCCGATGTCGTTCAGCGCCGCGTAGCCCTGGAGGCCGACCTCCACGCCGACGGCCGCTGTCATGAACGCCACCACGGCCGCGGTCCCGCCGATCACGGCCAGTCCGCCGGTGCCCATGCTCGTTTCCGCGAGCAGCCGGAGCACTTCCCGCCGGTACTTGCACAGCGCACTCGGCACTTTCGCGTACACGCGGCCGTGGAATTCCAGTTGGCGGCCGATCGAACCCAGCATCGTCAGCTCCTCAGGAACAACGCGGTGATCAGGCTGTTGGCCAGGAACAGCAGCAGGAATCCGCACACCACGGTCTGGTTGACGGCGTCGCCGACGCCTTTCGGGCCGCCCTTGGCCGTCAGTCCGAGATGACAGGCCACCAGCCCGGCCAGCAGCCCGAACACGGCGGCCTTGAATTCGCTGACCAGGAAGTCCTTCGGGCCGACGAGCAGCGTGAGGTTGGCCATGAACAGGCCCGGGCTGGCGTGCTGGACGTACACCGAGAACACGTAGCCGGCCAGCAGGCCGACCAGCGTCACCATGCCGTTCAGACACAGCGCGACGACCGTCGCGGCCAGCACGCGCGGCACGACCAGGCGGTGCACCGGGTGCAGGCCCAGCGTGCGAACCGCGTCGATCTCCTCGCGGATCTTGCGCGCGCCGAGGTCGGCACAGATCGCCGTGGCCCCGGACCCGGCCACGACCAGGGCGCTGACCAGCGGCGCGATCTCCCTTACGACGCCGAGGCCGGCGCCCGCGCCGGACAGGTCGGCGCCGCCCAGTTCGATCAGCAGCTGGTTGAGCTGGAAGACGGTGATGACGCAGAACGGAATCGACATCAGCAGGGTCGGCGCCAGGCACACGCCGGCGATGAACCACGACTGGCGCACGAATTCGCGGACCTGGAAGGGACGGCGGAACGCGAACCGGACCGAGTCGAGCGAGGTGGCGTAGAAACCGCCGATCGCGGCGGCCGGTTTGCGCAGCACGACGCCTCCCTTCCCGAGGCCGTCGACTTGTATACCCCAGCCACTAATTGGTGAGTTGCGCTCAGTCTTTGGTGGGCCGTTTGCTGACAGCGTGTTTTCGATCGGTCGCCCGAAGTGGTGAACGGTCATTCGGCCATGGGATAACCGCCGTTCGGTGGCGCACAATCCGTACCCGCGACCGGCCTGGTCGGTTACCGTCGCCGCGTGCGGACGCTGCTGGTCGACAACTACGACTCGTTCACCCACAACCTGGCCCACTACCTGGCCGAGGTCACCGGGTGCGCGCCGACCGTGCTGCGCAACGACGATCCCGCCCTCACCGTCGGGCTGCTGGCCGAGTGCGACAACGTCGTGGTGTCGCCCGGGCCCGGCACGCCCGAACACCAGGCCGACCTGGGCCTGTGCCGTGAGCTCATCGCCCGCTGCGAGCTGCCCCTGCTCGGCGTGTGCCTCGGACATCAGGCGATCGCCCATCTGCACGGCGCCAAGGTCGGGCGGGCCGACGAGCCCCGGCACGGGCGGACCTCGCCGGTCGAGCACAACGGGACCGGGCTGTTCGCCGGGTTGCCGTCGCCGTTCCGGGCCGTGCGCTATCACTCGCTCGCCGTGACGGACCTGCCCGAGTCGTTGGAGCCGACCGCGTGGACGCCGGACGGGGTGCTGATGGGGTTGCGGCACCGGACGAAACCGTTGTGGGGCGTGCAGTTCCATCCCGAGTCCATCCGCACCGAGCACGGGCACCGGCTGCTGCGCAACTTCGCCGACCTGACGCCCGTGCTGCCTCGCCCGGTGATCAGGACTCTTTCTGCGAGGCCGGAGCGCGAGCCACTGGCCGTCCATGTGCGCCGGATGGACACGTTGATGGACCCGGAGTCCGTGTTCGATCAGCTGTTCCTTCAGTCCGAGCACGCGTTCTGGTTGGACAGCAACGGGATCGGCCGGTTCTCCATCATGGGCTCCGCGTCTCGCTGCGTCACGCCGGCCGATGTCGACGGGTCCTTCTTCGACTGGCTCGCCGCCGAACTCGGCGGTGTCAAGGCGATCGCGGACGTGCCGTTCGACTTCACCCTGGGGTGGGTCGGCTATCTCGGCTACGAGCTGAAGTCGGAGTGCGGCGGCGATGCCACCCACCGGTCGCCGTATCCGGACGCGGCCATGATGTTCGCCGATCACGCCGTGGTCTTCGATCACGTCGAGAACACCACGTACATGCTCGGGCTCGACCCTTCGAAGCTCTCACTGCTGGACCATTTGTCCAATGTGGACTTCGTGCCTGCCGAAGCATTCGATCCGACACCGATCTCGTTGCGGCACGACCGGGAGCAGTACCTTGACGCCATCACCGCCTGCCAGCAGGCCATCGTCGAAGGCGAGACGTACGAGGTGAACCTGACCAACCGGATCACCGTCGACGCCGACGTGGATCCTTGGCAGGCTTACCGATTCCTGCGGCGCACCAGCCCGGCCCCCTTCGGCGCGCTGCTGAAGTTCGGTGACATGCACATCCTCAGCACGTCACCGGAACGATTCCTGCGCATTGACGCCGACGGTGTCGTGGAATCCAAACCCATCAAGGGAACTCGACCGCGCAGCGCCGACCGTGAACGAGATGCGTTGCTGCGGGAGGAACTTCGGACCAGCGAGAAGGATCGCTCCGAGAGCTTGATGATCGTCGACCTGGTGCGCAACGACCTGGCCCGAGTGGCCGAGGTCGGCAGCGTCCGCGTGCCGACGCTGTTCGACGTGGAGAGTTACGCGACCGTGCACCAGCTCGTGTCGACGATCACCGCCCGGCTGCGGCCCGATGCCTCGGCCGTGGACTGCGTGCGCGCCGCCTTCCCGCCCGGCTCCATGACCGGCGCGCCCAAGATCCGCACGATGCAGATCATCGACCGGCTGGAGGGCTCCGCCCGTGGTGTCTACTCGGGGGCCGTCGGCTACTTCTCGCTCAGCGGCGCGGTGGACCTCAGCGTGGTGATCCGCACCGCCGTCGTCACGCCCGGCCAGGTCTCCTACGGCGTCGGCGGGGCCGTGGTCGCACTGTCCATTCCGGACGGTGAGTACGAGGAAACGGCGGTCAAGACAACGGCTCTACTGGCCCTGTTCCAGGCGGAGTTCCCCGATCGGGTGATCTAGAACGGGCGAAAAGTGCTTCACGGGTCAACTATGAGCGCGTCCTGTTCCGACACCCACCCAGAGGTCAACGATGCCCAAGACCGTTGTCGGGATCATCGCCGCCACGCTGGTAGCCGCCGTGCTCGGCGTCTCCGGCCTGGCCCAGGCCAGCACCCCGACGCTGGCCCAGCAGGTTCAGCAGGGCCGCGACCGTCTCGCCGCCGCCTGGCAGGCCAAGGACGTCGACGCCGTGCGCGCCGCCGTCACCGACCTCGCCCCCGCCCTGGCCCAGGTCCGCAAGGACGTCGACCGCCAGGCCATGAGCCCGGCCGTCGCCATGTGCCTCGGCCACGCCGAGCAGCAGCGCTCCCAACTGGCCGACGCCCTCGCCGGCCCGCAGCCCCGCAGCGGCATCCTCGACTCGGTGACGGGCCTGGTCAGCGGCCTGCTCGACTCCCTGTCCGGCCTGCTCAGCGGCCTGCTGGGCGGTGGCGGCGGCCACGACGACGGCGACAGCGACGCCGGCAACGGCGGCGGCAACGCCCCCGCCGACCACGGGCCCGCCCCGGCGCTGGTCCGCTGATGTTATTACCCGGCGGTGATCAGAGATGACGAAGTACTCGAGCTATCTCCTGCCTACGGGTCGTTCAAACTCTAATTCTAGGGATCAATGGGTAGGGGTGTGTGGTGCACCTTTTGCTGACCTCCCTTTGGGACAGCGTCTAAGATACGTCAAACCCACATTGTATGCCCTCGTTGTATCTACTCGAGTCTGACCCATGGCCTTCGCAGACCATACCCAAGTGTAAACTGTAAGTCAACTAGACCCGTGGTACGTGGTTCGGGGACTAGATGGATACGTTAGTGATAGGTAACGGCTCCCCCAACTAGCTCGCAAGTAAGTAGTAAGGCGTCCTTCCCTGCATCAAGGGGGGTTCAGGTGGACATGAGGGCGAAGACGGCGCCCTGGGGGTCCTGGATCACGGACATGCGGCCGAACGGGGTGTCCTTGGGCTGGACGAGGACCGTGGCCCCGTTGCTGTCGGCGATGGCGGCGGTGGCGTCCGTGTCGGCCACGGCGAAGTAGACCCGCCACTCCGGCTGGGCGTCCGGCACGGTGAAGATCCCGCCCACGTCCCGCCCCTCGGCCCTGATCGACGTGAAGTCGAACTCCGGCATCCGATCCCCGATCTCCAGGCCGAACACCGCCGAGTAGAACTCCCGCGCCCGTGGGGCGTTGGGCGTCGACAGCTCGTTCCAGATGACGCTGCCGGGCTCGTTCACCACGCGTGAGCCGATGTGCCGGCCGGGCTCCCAGACGGCGAACACGCCGCCGGTCGGATCGGCCGCGACGATCATCCGGCCCTCCCCCATGACGTCGATGACCTCGGTCATCGGCTGGCCGCCGTGCTCGACGATGGCCTTGTGCGTGAGGTCGGCGTCGTCGGCCTTGAGGTACGTCGTCCACGCGACGGGCATGTCGGCCTGGTCGGGGGCCTGCTGGATCATCCCGGCGACGGACTTCCCGCCGAGCAGCGCCTGTGTGTAGTGGCCGCTCTCCGGCGGGCCGACGAAGTACTCCCAGCCGAACAGCGCCGTGTAGAACTCCTTGCTGGCATTGATGTCCGTGCAGGACAGGTCGATCCAGCACGGCACTCCCCGCGCGTACGCGCTCGCCTCGGGCATGGCGGACCTCCGCTTCCGGCCGACGAATCGGCCCCACTCTGCCAGCGGTCGGCGGCGGCGGTGTCAGCCAACCTGACGACGTCACCGGATCCGCCCGTCGAGTCGACGCTCGGTGCCCACCCTTCAGGCTTGTCATGTCATTATTGACATGTCATGGCCTACGTGTCACCGTTGGGATATGACGGAACCGACCCCGAACTACCTGACCGGGCACCTGGCCCCGGTCGACGACGAGATCCAGGCCTTCGACCTGCACGTCGAGGGCGCGCTGCCGACCGAGCTGACCGGCCGCTACTTCCGCAACGGCCCCAACCCGCGGCCCGGCGACGACCCCGGCCACTGGTTCATCGGGGCCGGCATGATCCACGGCATCCGCCTCGACCAGGGCCGGGCCGAGTGGTACCGGAACCGTTGGGTGCGCACGAAGAACGCGCCCTTCCACCGTCCGGACGGCACGGTCGACCTGGCCGCCGGCGCCGCCAACACCTCCGTCATCGAGCACGGCGGCAAGATCTTCGCGCTGATGGAGACCAGCTACCCGTACGAGATGACGCCCGAGCTCGACACGGTCGGGCCGTGCGACTTCGGCGGCCGCCTCACCACCGGCATGACCGCCCACCCCAAGGAAGACCCGGAGACCGGCGAGCTGCACCTGTTCGACTACAGCGTCCGGCCGCCTTTCCTGACCTACCACCGGCTTTCGGCCGACGGCGAGCTGGTCACCAGCTTCCCGGTTCAGGTGCCGGGGCCGACGATGATGCACGACTTCGCCGTCACCAAGAACCACATCGTGTGGCTGGACCTGCCGATCGTGTTCGACAGGGAGATGGTCGGCCGCGGCATGCCGTACCAGTGGAACGACAAGTACACGTCACGGATCGGCGTGATGGGCAAGGACAGCGCGACCGTGCAGTGGTTCGAGGTCGAGCCGTGCTATGTCTTCCACGTCGGCAACGCCCGCGAGGACGAGCAGGGGCGGATCGTGCTGGACGCCATCCGGTACAGCCGCGAGGCCTGGTTCAAGACCTGGTCCCGCACCGGCGGCGCGACGCCGCAGGCCGAGCAGGCCGCCGCCGCGGCCGTGAGCAAGCTGCACCGCTGGATCCTCGACCCGGCCACCGGCAAGGTCACCGAGCAGCAGCTGGACGACGGCAGCGCCGAGTTCCCGACCGTCGACGACCGCCGCGTCGGCCTGCCCAACCGCTACCTGTACGCGGTGTCCGACCACGCGATCATCAAGTACGACAGCGACCGCGGCCAGATCGCCCGGCACGAACTCGGGGCAGACTGGCGGGCCGGTGAGGCAGTTTTCGTCCCGGCCACGGACTCCGCCGGGGAGGATGAGGGCTGGCTGCTGTCGATCGTCACCAACACCGATCCGACCGTCGCCTCCCAACTGCTCGTGCACGATGCCACCGACGTGGCGGCCAAGCCGGTCGCCTCGGTGCAACTGCCCCGTCGGGTGCCGGCCGGCTTCCACGGGTCCTGGATCTCGGACGGAGAACTGTCGCGATGAGCGAGTCCACGAAGGCGCCCGGCGTGCTGACGATCCTCAGGTCGCTGCTGGTGGACGTGGGGGTGCCGGCGCTGACCTACTTCGTCGCGCACTGGCTGGGGGCGAGCGACTTCGTGGCTCTGCTGGCCGGCTCGCTGATCGCCCTGCTGCGCACACTGTTCGTGGCGGCCCGGCACCGCAAGTTCGAGCTGTTCTCGGCCGTGATGGTCGGCGTGTTCACCGTCGGCCTCGTGCTGTCCTTCGTCACCGGCGATGTGCGGTTCCTGCTGGTGAAGGAGTCCGCCGGCACCTTCGTCGCCGGTGTCGCCTTCCTGGTCAGCTGCCTGATGGGCAAGCCGCTCGTCTACTTCGCGGCGCTGCGCATGCAGCCGGCCCGGGAGGCCGAGTTCGCGCAGCTGTGGGCGACCATGCCGCAGTTCCGGCGCAGCTTCACCGTGATGTCGGCGGTGTGGGGATTCGGGCTGGTTTTCGAAGCTCTGCTGCGCATTCCGCTGGTTTTCGTGCTGCCGGTGGAGGTCATGGTCACCGTGTCGACGGTGATGATCATCGCTGTGTTCGTGCTGCTGGCCGTGTGGAACAAGTGGTACGCCACCCGCGCACAGGCCCGGTTCGCCGAACTCCGGGCCGCGCAACAGACTCAGGCCGCGCCGACCGAGGCCTAGGCACTCGATCCTCAGTCAGCGGCGAAGATCGCGCGGTGCCAGATCGCGGTCAGCGTGTCCACGAGCTCGGCCCGGCCCAGCGCTCCCGCGTTGTGCGAGATGGTGTGCTCGGTCATGCCCACCAGCATGGTGGCCAGCGAGTGCGCGGAGGGCGGTCCCGCCGGGGCCGCCCCCGTCGCGCGATTGCGGTCGATCATGTCCTCGGTCGCCGCGACCAGCCGGCCGTTGAGGTCGGCCATGAACTCCTGGGCCTCCGGCGGGGCGTCCGGGTTCTGCGCCGCCAGCAGCACCGCGCCGTGCTCGTCCCACATCTGCACGGCCAGCCCGATGCTCGTGCCGACCGTCGTGCGCATGTCCGACTGGGGCTCCAGCCAGCACTCGACCACCTGCGTCACCAGGTCGTCGGAGACGCGGGACAGCAGCGCCAGCAGCATCGCCTGCCGGGACTCGAAGTAGAAGTAGAAGCTGGACCGGGAGATGCCGGCGCCACGGGCCAGCTCCTCGATGCCGATCTCGGCCAGCGGCTTGGTCGCCAGCAGCCGCTCCGCCGTCTCCAGCAGCGCTTCCTGCTTGCGGTCTCCCTTGCTGGGGCCTTTGCGGCGGACAGGTGCGGACACCAGCCGATCCTACCCTTTCAGACACCGTGACGACTTTTTTCGACACTGTGTTGACTCTGGGCCGGAGGCGGGGCCACAGTGGAGACATGACGCTGACCGTGGACGAGACGCCGTTCGGCTTCGACCCGCTGAACCCCGGATTCCGGGCCGACCCGTACTCCGTCTACCGGCGGCAGCGCGAGACCGATCCCGTGCACCACAGCCCCATGGGCATCTGGACGCTGACCCGCCACGCCGACTGCGAGGCCGCCCTGCGCGACCAGAAACTCGGGCACGGCGACGGCATCAACGGCTCCGACCACCTGTCGTTCCTCACCCTGAACCCGCCCGACCACACCCGGCTCCGCGGCCTGGTCAGCCGGGCCTTCACGCCCAAGGTCATCCGCGAGCTGCGGCCCCGCATCGAGCAGCGGGTGACCGAACTGCTGGCCCCGCTGCGCGACGGCGGTGAGTTCGACCTGATCAGCGGCTTCGCCTATCCCCTGCCCGTGATGGTCATCAGCGAGCTCATCGGCGTGCCCGTCGAGGACCAGAGCCGGTTCAGCGGGTGGTCCGAGGAGATGGCCCGGGGCATCGACCCCGACTTCCTCCAGACGCCCGACCAGCTCGTCCGCCGTGACCAGGCCAAACTCGAGTTCGACAACTACTTCCGCGAGCTCATCGCCGCCCGCCGCGGCCGGCCCGCCGACGACCTGCTGACCGGCCTCGTCGCCGCCGAGCAGGACGGCGACAAGCTCGACGAGCAGGAGCTGCTCGACATCCTCGCGCTGCTGCTCGTCGCCGGGCACGAGACCACCGTCAACCTCATCGGCAACGGCGCCCTTGCCCTGCTCCGCAACCCTTCGCAGCTCCAGCTCCTGCGGGAGGACCCTTCCCTAGCGCCGTCCGCCACCGAGGAGTTGCTCCGCTACGACTCCCCCGTGCAGTTCGTCTCCCGCGTCGCCCTCGCCGACACCACCGTCGCCGGCCACCCCGTCGCCGCCGGCGAGATCGTCTCCATGATCCTCGGCGCCGCCAACCGCGACCCCTCCGCGTTCCCCGACCCCGACCGCCTCGACCTCACCCGCCAGTCCGGCCGCCTCGTCTCCTTCGGCCAGGGCATCCACTTCTGCCTCGGCGCCCCCTTGGCCCGCCTGGAGGGCCAGCTCGCCCTCGCCGGCCTCGCCACCGCCCTGCCCGCGCTCGAACTCGTCGACGAGCAACCCGCCTACCGTGACCACTTCATCCTGCGCGGCGTCTCCGCCCTGCACGTCCGCGCTTGAGCTGTGCCTTCTCCGCGCGTTCCGCGCGGGGCGAGGCCGCTCGTGACCGGTGCCTTCCCTAGCCGGATTGGCACCGGCGCGGCCTCGCACTCTCCTGCGTTGCCACCGAGACACAAATCCGGTCCAAGTGGTCTATACCTTGACAGTGCGCTGAGGGGCTGTATCCAATGGGCTTCCGCCGCCTGTCCAGGTCCCCGCTCGGGAGGACAACCCAGACATGTCAACGATCCCCCGGCGGCTGGTTGTCGCGGCCGCCGCCATCACGATGCTCGGGACGACGGGGGCAGCCGCGCAGGCGGCTCCGGTGAAGCCGAAGGCGGTGCCGTACGCCAGTGTGGTGCCGGCTCCCGCGTCGGCGACCCAGGCGAGCTCGACGTTCACGCTGGGCAGCGGCGCCAGGATCGCGGCCGGCGGCCAGGCGGCGTCGGTCGGCGACTACCTGGCCGGCGTGCTGCGCCCGGCCACGGGCTTCGCCCTGCCGGTGGACCACTCGTTCATCGCCCGCGCGGTGGACCCGATCCAGCTGACGGTCGCCCCGAACGCCTCGCTCGGCGACGAGGGCTACCAGCTGACGGTGAACGGCGCCTCGGTGGTGCTCACGGCGAACAAGCCGGCGGGCCTGTTCGAGGGCGTGCAGACGCTGCGCCAGCTGCTGCCGGCGAGCATCGACGCCAGCACGAAGCAGCCGGGCCCCTGGACGATCCAGGGCGGCAAGATCAGCGACCACCCCCGCTTCGGCTACCGCGGCGCGATGCTGGACGTGGCCCGCCACTTCTTCGGCGTGGACACGGTCAAGACCTACATCGACGAGATCGCCCGTTACAAGGTCAACACCCTGCACCTGCACCTGAGCGACGACCAGGGCTGGCGGCTGCAGATCAACAGCTGGCCGCGGCTGGCCACCTACGGCGGCAGCACCGAGGTCGGCGGCGGCGCGGGCGGCTACTACACGCAGGCGCAGTACAAGGACATCGTGGCGTACGCGGCGAGCCGGTACATCACGATCATCCCGGAGATCGACATGCCGGGGCACACCAACGCGGCCCTGGCCTCGTACGCGGAGCTGAACTGCAACGGCGTGGCCCCGCCGCTCTACACCGGCACCGACGTCGGCTTCAGCACGCTGTGCGTGTCCAAGGACGTCACCTACAAGTTCCTCGACGACGTCATCGGCGAGATCGCGGCGCTGACCCCCGGCCCGTACATCCACATCGGCGGCGACGAGTCGCAGTCCACCACCGACACCGACTACAAGACGTTCGTCGGCAAGGTGCAGCAGATCGTGGCCAACCACGGCAAGATCGCCATCGGCTGGCACGACATCAGCAAGGCGGCCCTGCTGCCCTCGACCATCGGCCAGTACTGGGACACCACGCCGACCAACGCGGCCGTGCAGGCGGCGGCCAAGAAGGGCACGCACTTCGTGCTGTCCCCGGCGAATCTGGCCTACCTGGACATGAAGTACACCTCCAGCACGCCGCTCGGCCAGGACTGGGCCGGCCTGATCGAGGCCAAGACCGCCTACAACTGGGATCCGGGCAAGTACCTGACCGGCGTCAACACCAACGTGATCAACGGCGTCGAGGGTCCTCTGTGGACGGAGACGATCGTCAAGCTGGCCGACATCCAGTACATGGCGTTCCCGCGCCTGGCCGAGCTGGCCGAGCTGGGCTGGTCGCAGGCCGCCGCGCACGACTGGAACACCTTCAAGAACCGCTTGGCCGCGCAGGGACCGCGCTGGAAGGCGCAGGGCGTGAACTTCTACGCCTCCCCGCAGGTGCCGTGGGTCAAGTAGCTGTCCTGACGTACTCGTGAAAACGGCCGACTGGGGTGAACCCCAGTCGGCCGTACCAGTTCTGGGGCCAGTCCTCGCCGTCGGCGAACAGGAACACCGTGTCGCAGTCACGGGCCCGTCGCAGCGCCTCGCGCATGATCGCCGTGGAGTAGCCCCGGCCCTGGTGCCCGGGCACGGTCAGCACGTACTCGATCTGGGCAATTCCTTGGTGCAGATAGAGATCCGCCCATGCCACCGGATGGCCATCGGCCATCACACCGAGGAAGTGCACCTCGTCCGCGCCCTGTCGCCGCACCGCGATCCCGCGTGGCCAGCTGCTCCACCTCGTAATAGATTGAAGGTGTCCTACGCGATCTTATTCGTTGGTCTTTCGGAATAACGCTGAACACATGGTCCCAGATCGGTGGTGGAATTGTAATCATTTGAATCGAATGGTAAGTGGTCCGCCGAGGTCCCGCCTTCTTTGGTGAGCGGGTATCGATATCGCTTGGTTCGGTACGAATGGCCGCGACGAATGCGGTACGCTACTGTTGGCATGGACGCTGGGCTATTAACCTGGGACCGTGGTAGACGGCGCCGGCGGCACGGCTCCCTCGAACCCGCATCGGCACCAGCTCGTGCGGCGTGTACCCCGCCTCCACCGCCGCCGGCGCGAACGCCCGGCCCGCTTCGTCGTCGAGGAACACGATCACCCGGTAGTCCAGGTCGGCCATCACCTCGTCCACCGCGGCCAGCAGTTCCCCCGGATCGACCGGGCCGCGCACCAGAACCCGGTTGTTGTTGTACGAGGAGGGGAACTTCCGGTGGCGCACCGCGACCCCGCCGGGCACCTCGATCACATCCGTCGCCTGCCGCCCGGAGAACCCGATCAGGAAGTCCACGATGTCGGCAGGCGTGCGCATGCGGTGACAGTAGCGAGGGCCGGCTCCAAATCCGATACCTCTGAGCTTTGGGGTTATGGCTGCTCGATCTGCACCCAGTCGACCACAAGCACGTCGACCCGACGCCGCTCGGCCGGCAACAGGTACGTGACAAGGCCTGGACCGCCGCCGAACACCAGCTGGAAGACTCCGCCGTCCGGATTGTCGGCGTGCAGCGGCTCACCGCGTTCTGGCACGAGTGCGAGGACCTTGAACGCGTCGGCCAACGCGTCGAGCGCCGCCGGCGGCAGCGCCCGAATCTGCGCACGCGCGTTTGGATCGATGTCGAGCTCGTAGGACATGGAGCGGAACCGTCAGACGCCGAGCTCGGCCTTCAGGTCGTCCCAGGAGACGCTGCCCTCGCGGGGATTACCCGTGCGCCGGACCTCGGCAACGGCGTCAGCCATTTCCTTGACGGCATGGGCGTCGGCCTCGGTCTGCCAGGCCACTCGTCGCCAGACCCGCAGTACTTGGTGCAGCTGGTCCAAGCGCAGCGCCTGGCGCGCCGTGGTCAGTGCCGCGTCGTAGGCGGCGTCGAACTCGAGCACCTGCTCGGGCAGCAGCGCGGCGCGGATCGCGGCCGGCGAGCCGAACCTGGCCGCTGCCTCCTCGTCGCCGGCCCACTGCTGCTGCGCCCCGGCCGACCGATCGGGGTACGGGAAGTGGGCGGGAGCAGCCATATCGTCACGATAACGCGGTTGGTGGCTGTTGACACCCGCGGAACGTGAACACAGCCCGGATCGGGGAGACCCAACTCACATTCCGGGCGGTATGTGATACATGCAGGCCGGATTGATTGTTACTTGGGGCGGCGCTACCGTCGACCGTGATGCCCGAGCCAGGAGGCGCCACAGCCATGAGCACTGAAGCTTTTGTGTTCGACGCGGTCCGGACCCCGCGGGGGAAGGGCAAGCAGACCGGGTCGCTGCACGAGGTCAAGCCCGTATCCCTGCTCGTCGGCCTGATCGACGAGCTGCGCACCCGCAACCCGAACCTCGACCCGGCCCGCATCGACGACGTGGTGCTGGGCTGTGTGACCCCGGTCGGCGACCAGGGCGCCGACATCGCCAAGACGGCGGCGCTGGCCGCGGGCCTGCCGAACACGGTGGCGGGCGTGCAGCTGAACCGGTTCTGCGCCTCGGGCCTGGAGGCGGTGAACATCGCGGCGCAGAAGGTGCGCTCGGGCTGGGACGACCTGATCCTGGCCGGCGGCGTGGAGTCGATGTCCCGGGTCCCGATGGGCTCGGACGGCGGCGCCTGGGCGATGGACCCGGAGACGGCCTATGACACGAGCTTCGTGCCGCAGGGCATCGGCGCAGACCTGATCGCCTCGATCGAGGGCTTCTCCCGCGAGGACGTGGACGCCTACGCGTGTGAGTCGCAGGCCCGCGCGGCGAAGGCGCAGAGCAACGGCTACTTCGACCGCTCGGTGGTGCCGGTCCGCGACCACAACGGCCTGACGGTGCTGGAGCGCGACGAGTTCATCCGCCCGGGCACCACGCTGGAGGGCCTCGGCGAGCTGAAGCCCTCGTTCGCGGGCATCGGCGAGATGGGCGGCTTCGACGCGGTGGCGCTGCAGAAGTACCACTGGGTGGAGCGCATCAACCACGTGCACACCGCCGGCAACTCCTCGGGCATCGTGGACGGCGCGGCGCTGGTGGCGATCGGCAGCGAGCAGATCGGCAAGGACTTCGGCCTCACGCCGAGGGCCCGCATCGTGGCCACGGCGGTCAGCGGCGCGGACCCGACGATCATGCTGACCGGCCCGGCCCCGGCCTGCCGCAAGGCGCTGGCCAAGGCCGGGCTGACGGTGGACGACATCGACCTGGTCGAGATGAACGAGGCGTTCGCGGCGGTGGTGCTGCGCTTCATGCGGGACATGGACATCCCGTGGGAGAAGGTCAACGTCAACGGCGGCGCGATCGCGCTGGGCCACCCGCTGGGCGCGACCGGCGCGATGATCCTGAGCACGGTCGTGGACGAGCTGGAGCGCCGCGAGCTGCGGTACGGAATGGTCACCCTGTGCATCGGCGGCGGCATGGGCCTCGCCACCATCGTCGAGCGCATCTGAGGGACGAGGTCATGAGCGAGTACTTCCAGTGGGACAAGGACTCTGACGGCATCGTCACGCTGACGATGGACGCGCCGGGCCAGTCGGCCAACACCATGAACCCGGAGTTCACGGCGGCGGTCACCAAGGTCGTGGAGCGGCTGCGCCGCGAGCGTGACGACATCACGGGCGTGGTGGTGGCCTCGGCCAAGAAGACCTTCTTCGCCGGCGGCGACCTGAACGACCTGCGCCGCGTGACGCCGGCCGACGGCGACACCTTCATGGCCACGCTGACCAGCACCAAGGCCGCCCTGCGCGGCCTGGAGACGCTCGGCCGGCCGGTCGTGGCGGCGCTGAACGGCTCGGCGCTGGGCGGCGGCCTGGAGATCGCGCTGTCCTGCCACCACCGGGTGGCGCTGGACAACCCCAAGTCCCGCTTCGGTTTCCCCGAGGTGACGCTGGGCCTGCTGCCCGGCGCGGGGGGCGTGGTGCGCACGGTCCGCATGCTCGGCATCGCCGACGCGCTGCTGAAGCTGCTGTTGCAGGGCCAGCAGTTGGCCCCGGCAGCGGCCAAGGAGACCGGCATCGTCGACGAGATCGTGGCGACGCCGGAGGAGATGGTCGCCCGGGCCAAGCAGTGGATCAAGGACAACCCGGACGCCGTGCAGCCGTGGGACGTCAAGGGCTACCGGATTCCCGGCGGCACGCCGTCGGTGCCGAAGTTCGCGGCCAACCTGCCGGCCTTCCCGGCCAACCTGCGCAAGCAGCTCAAGGGCGCGCCGATGCCGGCGCCGAAGGCGATCCTGTCGGCCGCGGTCGAGGGCAGCCAGGTCGACTTCGAGTCGGCCCTGCGCATCGAGTCCCGCTACATGCTCCAGCTGTCGGCCGGCCAGGTCTCGAAGAACATGATCAAGGCGTTCTTCTTCGACCTCCAGACGATCAACAAGGGCGGCAGCCGCCCGCAGGGCGTGCCGCAGTACACGGCCCGCAAGGTCGCCGTGCTGGGCGCCGGCATGATGGGCGCGGGCATCGCCTACTCCGCGGCCCGCTCGGGCATGCAGGTCGTGCTCAAGGACGTCTCCGCGGAGGCGGCGGAGAAGGGCAAGAACTACTCGGTCGGCCTGCTGGACAAGGCGATCAGCCGCGGCAAGATGACCCAGGAGAAGCGGGACGAGATCCTGGCCCGCATCACGCCCACCGCGGACGCCGCCGACCTGGCCGGCTGCGACCTGGTGATCGAGGCGGTCTTCGAGAACACCGAGCTCAAGCACAAGGTGTTCGCCGAGATCGAGAACGTCGTCGAGCCGGACGCCCTGCTGTGCTCCAACACCTCCACGCTGCCGATCACCGGCCTGGCCGAGGGCGTCAAGCGGCAGGCCGACTTCGTGGGCCTGCACTTCTTCTCGCCGGTGGACAAGATGCCGCTGGTGGAGATCATCCGCGGCGCCAACACGAGCGACGAGGCCCTGGCCAAGGCGTTCGACGTGGTGCTGCAGCTGAAGAAGACGCCGATCGTGGTCAACGACAGCCGCGGCTTCTTCACCAGCCGCGTCATCGGCACGTTCATCAACGAGGGCGTGGCCATGCTCGGCGAGGGCCTGCCGGCTCCGTCCATCGAGCAGGCCAGCATGCAGGCCGGCTACCCGGCCCCGGTGCTGTCGCTGATGGACGAGCTGACGCTGACCCTGCCGCGCAAGATCCGCGACGAGTCCCGCAAGGCGGTGGAGGCGGCCGGCGGCACGTGGGTGTCACACCCGGCCGAGCAGGTCATCGACCGCATGGTGGTGGACTTCGACCGCGGCGGCCGCGCCTACGGCAAGGGCTTCTACGACTACGCCGACGGCAAGCGCGCCGGCCTGTGGTCGGGTCTGGTCGAGAACTTCGGCAAGCCCGGCATCATCCGTGAAGGCGATGACATTCCCTTCAAGGACATGCAGGAGCGCATGCTGTTCGCCGAGGCCATCGAGACGGTGAAGTGCGTCGAGGAGGGCGTGATCACCGCCGTCGCCGACGCCAACATCGGCTCCATCTTCGGCATCGGCTTCCCGGCCTGGACCGGCGGCGTGCTCCAGTACATCAACGGCTACGAGGGCGGCCTGAACGGCTTCGTCGCCCGGGCCGAGGAGCTGGCCCAGCGCTACGGCGACCGGTTCGCCCCGCCGGAGCTGCTGCGCAAGAAGGCCGCCGCCGGCGAGACCTTCGAATAACGCTGCCCGAACCTGTAACTCGCACTGCCGGAGAGCGTGACTCATCGCAATGCGGACGATATCGCCAGTTACGCCGGTTTTGCCAACGGGCGCGCTTCCGAGTTTACCTAAGGGTGGCAATCTATATGCCACTTAGTCTGCACTGAGACGAAATCTTAGACGGAGGGCAGACGCCACTATCATCAACTCTAGCGTTACCATCGCGTCTGCGTGGCGGGCTCCGGTCGAGTAGAGTGCCCTGATAGAGAGAATCGCCTTCCGCTGATACAGCGGATAACAGCACTGGACGCTAGGTGCTACCCATCTTCAATGAACTGCAAGTCAGATTTTCCACACAAGAACGACTTTAAAGTCTCCGCACGCCTGGTGATGCGGGCGCGGCACGTTTCAAGGCTCTCACCTTGCGATAGCGTCTGCGCGGCCATACGGCATCTGGCGCCAGTAATGCCTTACAAACGGTTGGAGATTTACTTATTTCACCTCGACGCTAATTGTCTGAGTCCGGCCCGCGTATCACTCAACTTATATCACAGGGATTCGAACCTTCAGTCGAACATCTCGACATAAGTCAACGCCCGCTCGGGTTGGCGTTGCTCCTAAAAAGGCTTAATCTCTGAGACAAAGCTAGGAGTATCTAAGAACGTGCCTTGATGCGTAGCTGTGGGTCTTATTCCTATATGGTGAAATCGAAAAGGGCACAACTCGGCCTAACAGGAGCCAGACAGGAACGTCAGCTCCCCCGGCGCGACGCCGATCTTGCCGGCGATCGCCTCGTACGAAGCGACTTCGCGCTTCGGGCCGGCGGTCACGGTGTCGAAGTGCCCGGCGAAGTGCCCCAACAGGTCCCCGTGCTGGGTGTGCCGGAACCACAACCGTTGCGCCAGCTCGGATCCCGACGAGTACACGTACACCGGCACCCCGGCCGCCGACCACCGCGCGAGCACCGGCGGCACGTCGTCGTACACGTGCGCGGTGAGCTCCCCCGACGCGTAACCCTCGGCCCAGATCAAGCCCTGCAACGTCTTCAGCGGCGTGGCCTTGACGTCGGCGTCGATCCACCCGACCAGCACGGAGGCCGCCTCGTCCGGGTCGGCCGCCACCTCACGCACGACGGCCGCCGCCTCGGGGCGCCGCACCCACGAGGAGATGCGCGCCCGCGAGTACGGGAACAGCACGTCGTGCACGTGGGCGATGGAGCTGGTGGTGCCCTCGATGTCGGTGACGATCACACCAGCTCGTCCAGGGTCGGCATGCGCGTGGAGATGCCGTCACCGGTGAAGCCGGCGACCCAGCCGTCCTCCTCCTGGAAGAACCGGATGGCGCAGAACTCCGGGTTCGAGCCCATGTCGAACCAGTGCGTGGTGCCGGCCGGCACCGACATCAGGTCGCCGCGCTCGCACACCACGGCGTACACCTTGCCGTCCAGGTGCAGGTAGAAGCAGCCCTTGCCCTCGACGAAAAAGCGGACCTCGTCCTCGTCGTGGGTGTGCTCGTTGAGGAACTTCTCCCTGGCGCCCTTGGCCAACGCCTTCCACTCCGGGTCGTCCGACGGCTTCATCCGGACGACGTCGACCAGCCGGAAGTCGCCCTCCTTGGACACCTTCTCCACGTCCGCCCTGTACGCCTCCAGGACCTCGTCCTGCCCGGCGCTGTCGGACAGCTCGACGGTGTCCCACTGCTCCAGGGTGATGTCGAACGGCGCCAGCTCGGCGGCGATGGTCGCGAGGTCGGTGGTGCGCAGCAACACCTCGTCGCGGTCGCCGTCGGCCATGACCTGCAACAGCGTCATCAGGATTCTCCTAGTTCGTGAGCAGGTGCAGCCGGCAGAGGGCCTCGATGCACTCCACGCGGTTGCGGGCGATCTCCAGCGTAGGTCCCCAGGCTGTGACGCCGTGATGGCCGATCAGCAGCACGGGCACCGATCCGTCGAGACGCTTGCCCACTTCGGCGGCGATGCGGGGCACGTCCGACCAGTTGGTGAAGACGGGCACGTCCAGCGCGCTCGGGTCGGCGACGCCGAAGCCCTTGATGATCTCGAAGTCGGTGAAGCGCACGGAGTCCTGCCCGGCCGCCATGGCCTTGGCCGCGACAGCAGTGGCATACGGCGGGTGTGCGTGCACAACCGCGCCGCAGTCCGGGAATGCCTGGTAGATCGCGGCGTGGATGGACGTCTCGGCCGACGGCTTGGGGCCCGAGATCCGCACCCCGGTCTCCGCCTCCACCAGCACCACATCGGCGTTGGTGAGCTCGCCTTTGCTGCGCCCGCTGGCCGTGATCAGCGCCTGGGCCCCGATGCGCACGGACAGGTTGCCGGCGGTGCCGTCCAGCCAACCGCGCTGGTACAGGCCCCGCGCGACCTCGGCCAGATGCCCGGCCGGCCGCTGCGGCCACACGCGGTCCTCGGTGACGATCGCCGTCACGAGGTCGTTCGGCGTGACGTCGAAGGCCGGGTTGAACACCGGCGTCTCCGCCGGCGCCACCGGGTGCCCGTGGAAGGCGATCACCTCGTCGGCGTGCCGCTGCTCGATGACGATCTGTGAACCGTCGGCAATGGACACGTCCACAGTGGACTCAGGGGCGACGACGACAAAGGGAATCCCGCTGCGGTGCGCGGCAACGGCCAGCGAGTAGGTGCCGACCTTGTTGGCCACGTCGCCGTTGGCGGTGATCCGATCCGCGCCGACCATCACCACGTCGACCAGGCCGGCGGCGATGGCCGCGGGACCGGCGGAGTCGACGCACAGCCGGAACGGAATCCCCGCCTGCGTCAGCTCCCACGCCGTCAGCCGTGCGCCTTGCAGCAACGGCCGCGTCTCGCCGGCGAGCACGGACTCGACCAGTCCACGCTCGGCCAATTCCTTGATACCGCCCAAAGCCGTGCCCACCGCCACCGCGGCCAGGGCCCCGGTGTTGCAGTGGGTCAGGATCCGCAGCGGGCGCCGGCTCGTGAGCCCGAGCACGGCATCGGCGGCGCGGGCGGCCATGGCGCGATTGGTCTGCTCGTCCTCCTCCAGCATCGCGAGGCCTCGTCCAGCACGCCCCGCGCCGCCGGGCAGTTTTGTCAGGACTCTGCGCACCGCCCAGCTCAGGTTCACCGCGGTCGGTCCGGGGCGTGCTGCGCTCGGCGTCCTCAACGGGCCTGCTCGTCGCCGTCGCTGAGCTGTGCCGACAGCGCGACCGCCAGCGCCCCGGCCACCCCGATCGCGGGTGCCCCGCGAATGGCCAGGCGCTTGATCGCGTCGATGACCTCGTCCGGTGTCGTCAGGCGTAGCACGGTCCGCTCGTGCGGCAGCGCGCACTGGTCCACGGCCACGACGGCGGCCCCGTCCCAGGCCAGTGTCCGCTCCAATGGTCCTCCAGCCGACGGTGGGCAGAGCAGTCCCCAGTCTGCATGCTCACCCGCCCGGGCGTTAGCCGTCTTCCAGTGGACGAGAACACTTGACAGTGACATGGCGCCGCCTTCGGCGTCGCGGCTCGGCCCCCGGGTAGCCGACGCCTCGCCCTTGCCGGATTTAGCCCGCCGCATCGGCCCAGGTGGGTGCGCGCGTCAGGTGGCGGCGGCCGAAATCCGCCAACCGGGCGAAGCATCGGCGGGGCCTCGCATCAGTGTGCGGCCTGACCAGCGCGGATCGCCCGTGTGTCAGGGACGACCCTCGGTCAACCCGGCCAAGGCTCGCCACTCGGCGCGCGGCAGCGGGTCGTTGAGCACCTGGATGGCCACGTGGTCGGCGCCGGCGTCGAGGTGCCGCTGCACCCACTCGTCGACGACGTTCTCGTCGCCGATGGCCACGGTCCCGTTCACGAACCGGTCGCTGCCACCGTCGGTGAGGTCGGCCTCGTCGAAGCCGAGGGTGCGCAGGTTGTTCACGTAGTTCGGCAGCTTCAGATAGATCGACAGGTGCTCGCGGGCGATCTCGCGACCCTCGGCCGGGTCGTTGGTCAGCGCCACCTTCAGCTCGGGCACCAGCAGGGGACCGGCGCCGAGAATGTCGCGGGCCCGGGCGGTGTGCTCGGGCGTGGTCAGGTACGGCACGGCCCCGGCGGCTTCAGTGGCCGACAGCTCCAGCATCTTCGGCCCGAGGGCCGCCAGCACGCGCTTCTCCCTGGGGTGCCCGGCCGCCTCCAGGCCGGCCAGGAACTCGCGCATCTTGGACAGCGGCTTGGCGTAGTTGGCCACCGCCGGCCCGTGGCTGGCGCCGAGGCCCAGCACGAAGCGGTCGTTGTACTTCTCGTTGGCGGCCTGGGACTGCGCCGCCACGTCGGCCGGCTCGTGCTGCCAGATGTTGAGGATGGACGTGCCGACGACGATCCGTTCGGTGGCGGCGAGCACGTTCTCGGCCATGGACACCGGCGGGCTGCCGCCGATCCACACCGCGCCGTACCCGAGCTCCTCCAGCTCGGCGGCGGCCTCGGCCGAGTCCGGCCGCCCCTCCGCGACCACCCGGTTCCAGATGCCTACCCGACCCAGCTCCACGCCGACCTCCCGTTGGCACGACCGTCACCGCACATTGGTACGACGCACATCGTACAACCGCCGGACGGCGTCCGCCATGAGGACGGCCAGCGCCAGCCAGACCAGGCCGAATCCGACCCACCGGGTCACGGTCATCTGCTCGTGGTTGATCACCACACCGACCAGGAACTGGAGCACCGGACCCAGGTACTGCACCAGGCCCAGCGTCGACAGCGGCAGCCGGGTGGCCGACGCGCCGAAGCAGACGAGCGGGACGACCGTGAGCAGACCGGTCAGGACGAGCAGCAGCGAGTGGCCGGCGCCATGACCGAGGAACGTGCCGACGCCGATCGCCTCCAGCACGACCAGGTACACCAGCGCCGGCACGGTCAGCACCGCCGTCTCGGCCGCCAGGCCTTCGAGCGCGGGCAGGTTGACCTGCTTCTTGACGAAGCCGTAGATCGCGAAGGCGACGGCCAGGACGAGGGCGATCCACGGCGGCCGGCCGTAACCGAACGTGAGCACCAGCACGGCGACCAGGCCGATGCCGACCGCGATCCACTGGGCCGCCCCGAGCCGCTCACGCAGCACCACCACGCCGAGCGCGATCGTCAGCAGCGGGTTGATGAAGTAGCCGAGCGAGGTCTCCACCACGTCGCCGGAGTTCACGCCGTAGATGTAGGTGCCCCAGTTGACCGCGATCATCACCGCGGCCAGCGACAGCATGCCGAGCTGGCGGGGTTGGCGCAGGAGCCGGCCGGCCCACGCCCAACGGCGGCGAATCAGCAGGATCACGAGGATCAGGGCCAGCGACCAGACGATGCGCTGGGCCAGGATCTCGACCGCGCCGGCCGGTTCGAGCAGCGGGAAGTAGAGCGGGAACACGCCCCACATGCCGTACGCGGCGATCGCGAGCCACAGGCCCTCCCGGGACCGGTCGGCGGTGATGGGCGTTTCGACCTGAGTTGACCGGGATGTGACCACGCAGTCAGCTAACCTCGGTCGACTGCGAACCTCTATTAATAATTTCTGCACGGTTCTTGAAGTTCGGCTTCACGATCTCACGGCGTGTGACCGAGGCGCTCACTCCAACAGGCTAGTGACGATCGCCGCCCGCCACCGGATCCTGGGCCGATGGCCGACACCATTGAGCTTTCCGCCGAGTTCACCGACCGGCTCGGTCCGACCGAGCAGGTGCGTGCCGTTCTGTCCGGCCCCGGCATCACGCTGGTGGCCACCGACTTCCGTGTGCTGGCCGAAGGCATGCACATTCCGTTGACCGAGGTCGTGTCCGTGGCCACGGCCGGCAATTCGCTGTCCGGCGGCGCGCTGTCGATCCGGGCCGAGCACACCGAACTCCGCTGCACCGGCGTGCCCTTCGAGCAGGCCCAGCGCTTCGCCGCCGCCGTACGCAGCGGCCTGGCCCGAGTGCAGGCCGCCGCCTGGATGCCTGTTCAGCGCAGCAACTGACGCCGGTAGCCCACCGGCGACGTGCCGTAGGCCGCCCGGAACAGGCGGCTCACGTGCGTCGGATCCAGCACGCCCCAGCGTGCGGCGATGACCGCGACCGGGACGGTCATCTGCCCCGGGTCGGCCAGGTCGTCGCGAATCCGTTGCAGGCGGCGGGTTCTGATCAGGGCGGCGATGGTGGTGCCGGTGCCGGCGAACACCTTGTGCAGGTACCGCGCGGAAACCCCGTGTGCCTGGGCGATGCTCTCCACGGACAGGCCGGGATCGCCGAGATTGGCCTCGCAGTAGGCCAGAACCCGTTCGCGCGTGGACGTTCGGGGATCCGTCAGCTCGACGTCGCCGGTGAAAACCTTTCCCAGCAAGGAAAGCAAGGCGTCGGCCAGCTGCGTGCCGCCCTCGGCCACCGTGCCGTCAAGGTCCTCGGCCAGGCCGTTGAGCATGCCGGCGACCACTCGCCGCAGGCCGCCGTCGGTGCGGGTCGGCCTCGCGATGGCTTGGCGCAACGCCGATGCCTGGCCGGCCAGGCGTTCCCGTGGCACGCCGACGACCACCGTGCGATAAGCGGTGCCGTAGACGAGGCCGTACGGTCGGGTCGTGTCGTAGACCACGAGATCGCCGGGGTTGATCGCCGCGTGCCGGCCGTCCTGTCCCAGCGCGCAGGATCCGCTCAGGTGCAAGGAGAACTTGTACAGCTCGCTGTCGGTGGACGTGATCAGCCGCTGAGGCCGCCACACCCCGCCCGGGTTGCCGGTGATGTCCGCGACCAGCAGCCCGCCCGCGCTCGCGTACCGGATAGACCCGTCGAAGTCGAAGTCCTCTGTGGTCAGTCGAAGCGGCGCGAAGGCCACCGATGCGGCTTCCTGCATGGCTTCCAGGCGCTCATTGCGCTGCACAGGCGTGACGCTAGCGATCCGTGCGTGCGATGGCGAGGTGACGTGCGCCCGATGGCGAAACGAGGCCCCGCCGTGCTTTTAGCCTCGGCGGCATGACCGGTCCGTTCATCTGGTGGCACAGCCGCTACGACGACCAGGTGCACGCCTTTCCCCTGGCCCAGATCACCCAGGTCGGAAGCCGCACTCTCGCCGCCCGCTGCTCCCACTCCGCCCACCGCGACCTCATCCTCGACACGGCCGACGGCATGCGCTGCTTCCGCTGCGTGCTCCTGGTCAACTGCCCCGAATCCCCCGCCCGGGCTACCCCCATCTGGTGAATCCCCACCACCACCCCCACTCTCTGCCACCAGGTTTTGCCACATGTGGTCCACATGTGGGCCCCAGAGTCGAATGTGGTCCACATGTGGAAAAACCGTTGGGCCGAAAGGGTGACGGTCAGGGGCGAAGGAGGGTGCGCGGAGCCGATGGAGCTGAAGGAGCCGACGGGGCGGCCAGGGAGCGGGCGGCCGTCGAGCGGGAGGCCGTGGGGTTGGGCTGGGGGTGGCCGGCGCAGTTGACGTCGGCGGCGGGGACGGTGCCGTTGAGCCAGTACGCGGTGGCGTAGCCGTCGATGCAGGTGTTGCCGACCCACGGGGAGTTGTACAGGCCGTGGGAGCCGCCGCCCTGCTCGATGATCATCCGCGAGCTGGGCAGGAGCTGGTGGGTGCGCAGCGCGCCCTGGTACGGGGTGGCGGCGTCCTGGGTGCCCTGGAGCATCAGGATGGGCGGCAGGCCGGCGCCGGTGATGCGCATGGCGGAGGACTGCGACGAGGTCCAGAAGGCGCAGGGCAGGTTCATCCAGGCGTTGGACCAAGTCTCCAAAGGAGCCTGCCGGGCCACGGCGATGTTGTCGTGGTTCCACACCGACCAACTGCGCGGCCACCGGGCGTCGTTGCACTCGACGGCGGTGTAGACGGCGTTGCCGTTCTCACTGTCGGCGGTGGCGGGGTCGTTGGCCCGCGTATACGACACGAGACCGGAAGCGTCGCCCTTGGTCACGAAGGCGCTCAGGGCCTTGGCGTTGCTGACCCAGTTGATGTCGTAGTACCCGGAGTTCACGACGATCGAGTCCAGCTCGGCCGGACCTACCGGCCCGGCGGCCTTGGCGGCGAGCCCGGAACGGGCCTTGAGATAGGTGGCGTACACGGCCTGTCCGCCGACACCGAGGTGGAAAACGCTGTCGTAGCGCCCGATCCAGTCGAACCAGATGTCGGTCCGCTTCTGGAACGCCACGTCCTGGTCGAGGTTGTCCTGGTACCAGACGGAGGCGGGATCGGCGTTGACGCTGCTGTCGAGCATCATCCGCCGCACGCTGCCCGGGAACATCTGCCCGTACACGGCGCCGAGATAGGTCCCGTACGAAACGCCGAAGTACGAGATCCGGGTCTCGCCGATGGCCTTGCGGATCTCGTCGATGTCGCGAGCGGTGTTGGCGGTGTTGATGTACGGCAGCTCCGCGCCGGAGCGGGCGGCGCAACCGTCCGCATAGGACCGTGCCCGCTTGACGAACGGGACCTTGGCGGCCTCGGTCGCCGGCGTGGGATCGGCCGCGGGGGTGGCGAAGAAGGACGGGTCGACGCAGCTGATGGGGCTGCTCTCGCCGACGCCGCGCGGGTCGAAGCCGATGAAGTCGTAGGCGGCACGCACGCTGGCCGGCACCGCGCCGGCGTCGAACAGACCGCTGCCGCCGGGACCGCCGGGGTTGAACACGATCACGCCCTGGCGCGCACTGCCAGTGGCCTTGAACCGGGACACCGCGATGGTCAGTTTGAGACCGGACGGCCGCGAGTAGTCCATCGGCACGGTGATCGTGCCGCAGTCGTACCGCGGGTACTTCTCGCAGCGATGCGTGAACACCTTGTCGGAGGCGGCGGGGCGGGGTGTGGACGGTGTGTCGGCCGATGCCGGCACGGCCCCGACCAACGAGCCCAACAGGACAACGACCAGCGCCAAGGTCGATTTCACAGTGAGGTCCCCTCGCTTTCCCGCAACCGACGCCAGAGTTGATCGCGAACCCCGGCCGAGCCCCCAGCGCGACGGGCCGCGCGTTACGAAAGCGTTATCCCCGATCGGGTCCTTTTCGTGCTGGGGTGCAGTCATGCCCGATCCGCTGGTGATCCACTGCTCGCCGACCAATCCGCGTGTGTTGTCCGTGATCGTCCTGATGGGACTGTTGTCCCTGGCCACCCTGATCGCCGGACTCACCACGGTCACCACGCTCGGCCCGCTCCAGATCGTGATCTGGCTGCTGATCGTCGCCGTCTTCGCCCTGATCCCGGTGGCCTACCTGCGCCGGACCCGGCTCGAACTGGACGACCGCCAGCTGCGTGTGCACGTGCTGATCGGCCCCACCAGCAAGATCGACCGGGAGCGGATCGGGGCGATCACCATGGCCCGCCGCGGCACGCACTTCGTGCTCGACACCGACGGCCGCCGGCTCACCGCGTTCCGGGACCTGTGGTCCTACCGGCAACTGGAGGCGCTGCGCGAGGAACTTCGCGCGGACCTGATCGAGTGACGGGGATAATCGACGCCGTGACCGACGACGGGCTCGGCTGGTACGGGGTGCGCTGCGTGTTCCGCTGGAACGACCGCGAGCACCGACCGTACGAGGAGCGGATCACCCTGTGGCGCGCGGCATCCGCCGCCCAGGCGATCGAGCTCGCCGAGCGCGAGGGCCGCGACTACGCCCGGGACAACCGCTTCGAGCAGCTGAACTTCGCGCAGGCCTACTCGCTCTCGGAGGACCGGATCACCCAGGGCACCGAGGTGTTCTCGCTGTTACGGGACAGCGAGCTCAAACCGGACGCGTATCTGGACAACTACTTCGACACCGGCGGCGAGCACCAAGCCCGGTGATGAGTTCATGACGGTGATGGTCTGGCCGGCCGGAAGCGCGGACCGGCTTAATTCACGCAGGTCACGCCATCTGCCGTGATCGTGTCACTGGCCGGCGCGGCGGGGGTGGTCGTCGGGGCGAGGGCGTAGGCGTGGGGGCCGGTGAAGCCCTGGGCGCCGGGGCCGTCGTAGGCCGTGGACACGAAGAGCCGCACGTGGCCGGGCTCGATGCCGTCGGCGTCGTCCTGCTCGGTGTCGTAGCCACCGCCCAGCGCCGCGGACACCTTCTCAGCATCGGCGGCGCCGCCCTTGGGGTACCGGATGACCGACTTGGACCGCTTGGTGGCGTTGCCGGTGTCGCCCTGGGTGAAGCCCTTGGCCACCAGCGCCGACATCACGGCGTCGGCCAGGCCGGGGGTGCCGTTGGCGTTGCGCACCTCGACGGTGATGCCGTTGCCCGTGGTGGAGCCGCTGGTCGGGGCGCCGGCGGAGCCGGTGGGCTTGGTCCCGGTCAGCTGCTGCACGAAGGCCTTGACCTCCGACGGCGTCACCTCGACGGCCTGGCCGTCGTTGGGGGTGGGCAGGTCGGGCCGTCCGGTGGGAATGGTCTGGAAGTGCAGGCCACCGCCGGTCATGCCCTTGAGCTGGGTGGCGAAACCGAGCAGGTCCCAGCCCTGGTCCAGCACCACGGCGTTCTTGATGGCGTTGATCAGGCCGGCCAGCTTGCCGGGGTTGGTCAGCGTGCCGCCGGACAGCACGGTGCTGGCCAGGCCGGCCATGAACACCTGCTGGCGCTTGATCCGGTCCAGGTCGCCGTTGGGCAGCTCGTGGCGCTGGCGCACGAACTTCAGCGCGTTGACGCCGGAGACGGTCTGCACGCCGGCCGGGAAGTCGGCGCCGGAGAAGCTGTCCTTGGTGGCCGCCTTGAGGCACACCTTGACGCCGCCGATGGCCTGGGTGATCTCGCTGAAGCCGAACAGGTTGATCTCGGCGTAGTGGTCGATGCTGGCCCCGGTGAGCTGCTCGATGGTGGCGATCAGCTCCTTGCGCCCGGCCGACTGGGACTGCTGGGCGATCTGCTTGGTGTCGGTCACGCCCTTGTTGCGCAGGTCGGAGGCCTCGTCGTTCATGGCGCGGGCGTAGGCCGAGTTGATCTTGTGCTTGCCGTAGCCGCCGGGGATGTCGACGTAGGAGTCGCGCGGGATGGACAGCAGCGCGGCCGGCTTGCTGGTGTCGTTGGGGATGTGCACCAGGATCAGCGTGTCGGTGTTCAGCTCGCCGTCGTCGCCGCCGGCGTTGAGCTGGGCCAGCAGCTTGGGGTCCAGCGGGTTGCCGTGCGCGTCGGTCCGGCTGTCCAGGCCGACCAGCAGCACGTCGATGGCGCCGTCGGCCGGCTTCTCGGCCTTGATCACGTTGTCGGTGGCCAGGCCGGAGGTGAGGCTGTCCAGGGTCGCGTAGCCGTAGCCGGTGACCAATAACACCACCGTGGACACGACGGCGAGCGTGACCAGGCCGGCCCGCTTGGCCACGGTGCCCCCGCCCAGCGTGGGGCGCGACGGGGCTTGCTTACGAGCGAGCGGCTTCTCGGCAGCGGACTTGGCCGGGGCCGACTTCGGCTGCGGCTTGGCGGCCGGGGGCTTCTGAGCGGCGGCCTTCGGACCGGCCGGCTGCTGAGCGGAAGCCTTCGGCACCTGGGCATTCCGGCCGGGAGACTTCTGGGCCGGCGGCTTCGGGGGCGAGGCCTGCGGGGCCGGCGGCTTCTGAGCAGCACTCGGCGGTGCCGGCTTGCGGGCCGGCGGCTGCTGCCCCGCCGCACGCGGAGGCTGCGGGGGCTGCGGCCGGCCGCCGGGCTGGCGCGGCGGTTGCGGGCGTCCACCCGCGCCCGCCGGAGGTCCGGGGCGTCGGGGCGGCTGGCTCCCGAAATTGCTGTCCACAGGCGTCCACCTCCCGGCGATCTCAGCGTCCACCCGCGTGCCCACAGCAGGTAGTCACGCGGGATTTGTCGATGCCGGAACTCCCCAGCCCAGCGATTTTCCGGCCGTACCGTAGCCCAGTTCGCCGACGCGACCGGACACCAGGGGGCACGAACGGCGGTTGATGACCTAGCGTGCCGGCCTTAGCATCCTGCGTGACGACGGCTGGTCCCACCCGGGAACGCGCACCCAGCACCCGCGTCTAAGGAGTGCCGATGCGCAGATTCGCTAGTGTGTTCGTCGTCCTGCTGGCCGCTTTGTCGGTCTTCACCCTGCCGGCCGCGGCCGCGCCGGACGGCGGCTGGCACCGGAAGTCGCCGCCGCTGTCGACGCCGTGGACCAACCAGGTCGGCCCGGACAACGCGCTGCCGGAGTACCCGCGGCCGCAGCTGGTCCGCCACGACTGGCGCAGCCTCAACGGGGTCTGGCAGTTCGGGACCACACCGCCGGACGGACATTCCCTGCCGGAACGGATTCTCGTGCCGTACCCGGTGGAATCCGCCCTCTCCGGCATCATGCGACACGAAAGCACCATGTGGTACCGGCGCACCTTCACCGTGCCGCAGGCCTGGCGCGGACAGCGCGTGGTGCTCAACTTCGGCGCCGTCGACTACCAGGCCACGGTCTCGGTCAACGGCCACGAGCTGGCCACGCACAAGGGCGGCTACGACGCGTTCAGCGTGGATGTGACGGATGCGCTGAACCGGCACGGCGACCAGGAGCTCGTGGTCGGCGTGGTGGATCCCACCGAGGCCGGCGGCCAGCCGATCGGCAAGCAGCGGGTGAATCCGGTCAACAGCATCGTGTACACGCCGAGCTCCGGTATCTGGCAGTCGGTGTGGATGGAGCCCGTGCCGACGACCCACGTCACCGCGCTGGACGCCGTGCCGGATCTGGCCACGAACTCGCTGAAGCTGACCGTGCACACCGCCGGCACGCCGGGGCAGCCGGTCCAGGTCGAGGCCAGTGATCACGGCCGAACCGTGGCCCGCGCCACCGGCACGGCCGACACGCAGCTGACCATCCCGATCAAGCGCCCGCACCTGTGGAGCCCGGACGACCCGTTCCTCTACGACCTGTCCGTCCGCGTCGGCGGCGACCGCGTGACCAGCTACTTCGGCATGCGCTCGGTGTCCATCGGCAAGGGCCCCGACGGCAAGCTGCGCACGCTGCTCAACGGCCAGTTCACGTTCAGCCTGGGCACGCTGGACCAGGGCTTCTGGCCGGACGGGATCTACACCGCCCCAACGGATTCCGCGCTGCGCTTCGACCTGGCCGAGCAGAAGTCGTTGGGCTTCAACACGGTCCGCAAGCACATCAAGGTGGAGCCGGACCGCTGGTACTACTGGGCCGACAAGCTGGGCCTGATGGTGTGGCAGGACATGCCGTCGATGAACGCCGACTTCGGGCCGACGGTGCCCAGCACGCCGCGCCCGACGCCCGAGGCCCAGCAGCAGTTCACCGTCGAGCTGCACAGCATGATCACCCAGCACCTGAGCCACCCGTCGATCGTGGAGTGGGTGCCGTTCAACGAGGGCTGGGGCGAGTTCTCCCCGGCGGCCATCGCCGACCAGGTCAAGGCCTGGGACCCGAGCCGCCTCGTCAACAACAACAGCGGCCTGAACTGCTGCTACTCGTTCGACGGCGGCAACGGCGACGTCTACGACAACCACGCCTACGTCGGCCCCGGCAGCCCCGTACCGACCGACACGCGGGCCGCGGTGGACGGCGAGTTCGGCGGCCTCGGCCTGATCGAGCCCGGCCACGAGTGGCAGCCGGGCAAGGGCGGCAGCTACGAGATGGAACCGGACAAGGCCACGCTGACCAGCCGTTATGTGCAGATCCTCAACCAGGTCAAGGACTGCGAGGTCAAGTGCGGGCTGTCGGCGGCCATCTACACCCAGGCCACCGACGTGGAGAACGAGGTCAACGGCCTGTTCACCTACGACCGCAAGGTGCTCAAGCCCGACCTGGCCCAGGTCCGGGCGGTCAACCGGGCCGTGATCGCCGCCTCCGGGCAGGCCACGCAGCCGCCGCCCCCGCCGCAGTGAAGGAGTAACGCTCGTTGCCGTGATACTGCCTCACGGAGGCAAAGGTCAAGGTAGGCACTCTGGTTACTGACTACCGCGGCAACATTCTCCAATGTTTAGCATAACCGGTATTCAAAACTCGTCGCACAATGCTGCAAAGTACTCGTCGAATTTACCAGCACTCAGTAGTGCTAACGTGAATTTGTATTGCTTACAGAAATTGGTGTCGGCGCACTTCTGTACGAGGTGTTCGCACATGGCTAGTCGGGCACCCTCAGAGCAATCAACTGTCCTTAACGGGGTTTTCTCCGGCGCTGCACTAGATGAATGGGAGCTCGTGACACTCACGCGCCCCATCAGTTATCGGGACAAGAGCCGGTTCAAGCCCGCTCAAACGGTGATTGTCAATGTTTTTCAAGGGGTGGTAAGTGGTCAGGATGTGCGGAAGCGCTAACGACGGCCAAGAGCCCTAAAGGAGACCCACGGAGTGAATACACCTCGGGCCACGGCCACTCGGTCGCGCTGCAGAACGGTCCGTTGTGGACACCCGGCCACAGCGGGCAGGCGCTGGAGTTCAACGGCGTCAACCAGTGGGCCGACACCAATGCGTCCATTCTGGACACGACCACGGACTACTCGGTGGCGGCCTGGGTGCGGCTGGACCAGCTCGGCCGGTTCGCGACGGCGGTCAGCCAGGACCGCTCCGACGGCGTGAGCGAGTTCTTCCTCCAGTACTCGGCCCAGGACAACCGGTTCGCCTTCAGCACGCCGACGGTGCGGGCGGTGGGGCCGATCCCGCAGACCGGGGTCTGGTACCACCTGGTCGGCGAGTACGACTCGGTGCACTCGCAGATCAGGCTGTACGTGAACGGCCAGGCCGCGGGCACCGCGCCGTACTGTCCGGGCCGCGCCGCCGCCGGGCACACGGTGCTCGGGCGCGCCCTCTACAACAAGGCGCAGGTGGATTTCTGGCACGGCTCGCTGGACTCCGTGCACGTGTACGACCGGGCGCTGTCACCGGCGGAGATCGATCAGCTGTACCGGTCGGACACCTGATCGGACAAACATTGCGTGACCGCTTGACAGCGAAACGAAGTTTTCCGTTAGTTTGGTGCGAAGCGGGTAGGAGGGTGTTGACGATGAAGTCTTCCCTTGGGGCGGCCGTCGCGGTAGCCGCGTTGCTGGTGGTCAGCGGGTGTGCCAACCCGGAGGGCAGCGGTAGCGGCGGGCCGGGGAGCACATCCGGCGGCGGGCAGCAGACCGCGTCCAACGCGGCCGGACCCACCTGCACGATCGACGCCTACGGCGCGACCAAGGTGGACTTCAGCAAGGCGATCGTGGGCTTCTCGCAGTCCGAGGCCGAGGCCAACCCGTTCCGGATCACCGAGACCCAGTCGATCACCGACGAGGCCCAGAAGCAGGGCGTGCAGCTGCTCAAGCGCAACGCCAACTCCAACCTGAGCCAGCAGATCTCCGACATCCAGGGCCTGCTGGCGCAGGGCGCGAACCTGCTCATCGTGGCCCCGCTGAACTCGGAGGGGCTGGAGCCGGCGCTGCAGGCGGCCCGGGACAAGCACGTGCCGGTGGTGACCATCGACCGCAAGCTGTCCTCGGCCACGGCCTGCAAGGACTACCTCACGTTCATCGGCTCGGACTTCGTGACCCAGGGCAAGCGGGCCGCGACCCAGCTGGTGAAGGCCACCAACGGCACGGCCAAGGTGGCGATCCTGCTCGGCGCCACCGGCAACAACGTGACCACGGACCGCACCAGCGGCTTCACCGACTACCTCAAGGCCAACGCCCCGAACGTGCAGGTCGTCGCCCAGCAGACCGGCGACTTCACCCGGGAGAAGGGCCAGTCGGTGACCGAGCAGCTGCTGCAGGCCCACCCGGAGATCACCGCGATCTACGCCGAGAACGACGAGATGGCCCTGGGCGCGGTGACCGCGATCAACGGCGCCGGCAAGAAGGCCGGCACCGACATCAAGGTGTTCTCGGTGGACGGCACCAAGAACGTGGTGCAGGACATCGTCAGCGGCACGATCAACGGGGACGTGGAGTCCAACCCGCGGTTCGGCCCGCTGGCCCTGTCCACGCTGAAGGACTTCCTCGACGGCAAGGCCATCCCGCAGACGATCACCATCCAGGACAAGGAGTACGACAGCTCCAACGCCGCCGCCCAGGTCGGCAACGCGTATTGAATGGCGCCGCCTTCGGCGTCGCGGCTCGACCGCTCGTGACCGGTGCCTTCCCTGGCCGCATTTCGATCGCCCGCGTCAGCTCACGCAGTGCGCGCGTCGGGTGGCGGGCGATCGAAATGCGGCGACGGTCCAGGCACCGGCGCGGCCTCGCACTCTGGGGGTTGGCGGTCGTTCAGTGGCTACTACAGGGAGGTCCGATTGCTGCAGGCAGTCGGGGTGAGCAAGCACTTCGCGGGCGTGCAGGCGCTGCGGGAGGTGGATTTCGAGCTGCGCCCCGGCCAGGTGCACACCCTGGTCGGCGAGAACGGCGCCGGCAAGTCGACCCTGATCAAGGTGCTCACCGGCGTCTACCAGCCCGATGCCGGCGAGCTGCTGCTGGACGGCGAGCCGGTGGCGTTCGGGCGTCCGCTGGACGCGCAGGCGGCCGGCATCAGCACGGTGTACCAGGAGGTCAACCTGGTGCCGTCGATGTCGGTGGCGCAGAACCTGTTCCTGGGCCACGAGCCGCGCAACCGGGTGGGGCTCATCGACTTCCCGGGCATGCAGGCGCAGGCCAGGCAGCTGCTGTCGGAGCTGGGCATCAGCGTGGATCCCCGGCGGGCGCTGCGCACGCTGGGCCTGGGCGTGCAGCAGATGATCGCGGTGGCCCGGGCGGTACGGGCCAGGGCCAAGGTCGTGATCATGGACGAGCCCAGCTCGTCGCTCGAACCCCGTGAGGTGGAAACCCTTTTCGACGTGATCCGGCGGCTGCACGAGCGCGACGTGGCCGTGCTCTACGTCAGCCACCGCCTGGAAGAGCTGTACCAGATCTGCGACACCGTCACTGTTCTGCGTGACGGCCGCGTTGTCCACAGTGGACCGCTGGCCGAGATCGGCCGGCTGGAGCTGGTGGCCACCATGCTCGGCCGCGAGCTGTCCGGGGAGCGCACGGTGTTCGCCGGCGAGCACGACAGCCGCGAGGCGACGGTGTTGAGCGGCAAGGATTTGCGCCGCCGGACCGTGCTCGACGGGGTGGACCTGACCGTGCATCCCGGCGAGGTCGTCGGCCTGGGCGGCCTGCTGGGCTCCGGCCGCACCGAGACGATGAAGGCCCTGGTCGGGCTGCAACCGCTGGACTCCGGCGAGATCGAGGTGGCCGGCAAGAAGATCCGCGCGGGCTCGACACCGGCGGCCATCCGGGCCGGCCTGGTGCTGGTGCCGGAGGACCGCAAGGCCGAGGGCATCATCCCCACGCTGTCCGTGCGGGAGAACATCGTGCTGGCCGCGCTGCCCCGGCTGTCGGTGGCCGGCATTGTGTCCAAACGAAAGCAGCGCGAGATCGTCGACACGTTCATGCGGCGGCTGCGGATCAAGGCCGCCAGCCCCGAGCAGAAGGTGGGCGAGCTGTCCGGCGGCAACCAGCAGAAGGTGATGCTGGCCCGCTGGTTGGCCATGAGCCCCAAGGTGTTGCTGCTGGACGAGCCGACGCGGGGCATCGACGTCGGCGCGAAGGCCGAGGTGCAGGCGCTGGTGGACGAGCTGGCCGGGCAGGGCCTGGGCATCGTGATGGTGTCCAGCGACCTGGAGGAGCTGGTGGAGGGCGCGGACCGGGTGATCGTGCTGCGGGAAGGGGCGTCGGTGGCCGAGCTGACCGGCGACCAGGTCACGGTGGACGGCGTGATGGCGGTGATCGCCGATGACCATTAGCCCCCTGCTCAGAAGAACCGCCATCCGGGACTACGGCGTCTACCTGGCGCTGCTGGTCCTGGTCGTCATCAACGTCGTGATCACCCCCAACTTCCTGACCGGCGACAATCTCCGCACCCAGTTGGTGCAGGTGGTGCCGACGCTGGTGGTGGCGCTGGGCATGGCCCTGGTGATCGGCACCGAGGGCATCGACCTGTCGGTCGGCTCGGTGATGGCGATCGCCGCCGCGCTGCTGCCGCTCTATCTGGGCTACGGCGTGGTGGCGTCGATCCTGGTCTGCCTCATCGCCGGTGCCCTGGCCGGGCTCCTGAACGGATCACTGGTCACTTTTGCCGGCGTGCAACCGATTGTGGCGACGCTGGCGCTGCTCGTCGGCGGACGAGGGCTGGCGCTGGTGATCGCCAACGGGCAGCTCAAGCAGCTCTACAACCCGGACCTGCTGGCGCTGGGCTCGTCCTCGGTGGTCGGCATCCCGCTGACCGTCCTGGTCGCGCTGGTGCTGGTGGTCGTCGTGGCGTTGCTGGTCGAGCGCACGACCTTCGGCCGGCAGTTGGTCGCGGTGGGCGGCAACCGCCGGGCGGCGGAGTTCGCCGGCCTGCCGGTGAAACGAACGCTGCTGTCGGTGTACATGCTATCCGGGGTGTTCGCGGCAATCGCGGGCGTGCTGGCCAGCGCCCGGCTGACCGCGAGCGACCCGTCCAGCCTCGGCCTGCTGATCGAGCTCTCCGCGATCACCGCCGTCGTGGTCGGCGGCACGCCGCTGACCGGCGGCCGGGTGCGGGTGATCGGCACCGTGGCCGGCGCGCTGCTGATGCAGCTGATCGCCGCCACGCTGATCAAGCACGACGTGCCGGCCTCGGTGACCCAGATGCTGGAGGCGGCGCTGATCGCCGCGGCCGTGCTGGTGCAGCGGGAAAGGAGGACCGGGAAGTGATCGTCCGGCTGCAACGCCAGGGCGCGCTGGTCGTGCTCGTGATCCTGCTGGCCCTCGGCGGCCTGCTGTTCCGCACCTTCCTCACCACCTACACGCTGGGCAACCTGGCCGTGCAGGCCAGTTTCCTGGCCATGATCGCGCTCGGCATGACGCTGGTGATCATCAGCGGCGGCATCGACCTGTCGGTCGGCTCGGTGTACGCGCTGTCCGGCGTGCTGGCGGCGTACGGCTCGACGCGCTGGGGTCTGGCCGGCGCGCTGATCCTGCCGCTGGTGGTCAGCGCCGTGATCGGGCTCATCCAGGGCACGCTGATCGCGCGGCTGCGGATGGCGCCGTTCATCGTGACGCTGTGCGGGCTGCTGTTCGCCCGCGGCCTGCTCCAGCTGATCACCAGCGAGGGCTCCACCACCTACCTGGTGCCGGCCGGCTCCGCGTTCCGCTGGCTGGGCGACGGCACCGTGCTGGTGGTGATCGCCGTCGTCGCCTATCTGGTCGGAGGCCTTGTGCTGCAACGCACACCGTTCGGCATGCGGCTGTTCGCGGTGGGCGGCAACGAGGACGCGGCCTCGCTGATGGGATTGCCGGTGGCCCGCACCAAGATCAGCGTGTACGTGATCTCCGGGCTGCTGGCCGGCTGCGCCGGCGTGATGTCCGCCGCACAGCTGGGCTCCGGCGTGACGGTGATCGGGGTGGGCCTTGAGCTCAACGCCATCGCCGCGGTGGTGATCGGCGGCACGATGCTGACCGGCGGCAGCGGCGCGGTCAGCGGCACGCTGGCCGGGGTGGCCCTGCTGTTCGTGATCCAGGAGCTGATCAACCAGCTCGGGCGGTTCAACTCGAACATGCAGAACGTGGTCAGCGGCGCGGTGCTGGTGGTTGTCGTGGTGCTGCAGACCCTGTTGTCCCGGGCCCGGCGGTAACGCGGCGATGTGCCGGGTGTCAGCCGCGCAGCAGCATCAGTTCGATCGGGTCCACCCGGTCGAAGTTGGCGCTGGCCGAGCGGCCCAGCTCGTCGGCCAGGGCCTGGTCGCCGCGGCCCGCCGCGCGCAGCGCCTCGGCCGCCAGGGCCAGGCCGTTCAGCAGCTCGATGCGGCTCTCGGCCGTGCCCTCATCGGCCGGAACCAGAGCGTCGAGCAGCACGTCCACCACGAGATCAGCGGCGTCGGCAGCCTCGTGGAAGGTGGTCGCCATCACAGGACTCCCTCAGAAATGACCGGAGCCCCGCACGGGGGTGAGCGGGGCTCCGGCACTAGGCCCGCCGCTCAGGGGGGAGGGAGCGGCGGGAGTCTCGGTACGCGTTCCACGATACGACCGATCGGCCGCCATGGGCCAAAACATGGAGTAAATCACTGTGACCGGCGGCCCGGTTCCACATCGAGGGATCGGCTGACGGAGTCCGGGCTCGCGTGATGGGGTTGTCACGCGGTGTGCGCCAAGGGAATTCCAACGAAGGGGTGGACGTGATGCGCGGGTACAGCCGGCGTGGATTCCTCGGGATGGCGGGCGGCGTCACAGCGGCCGGCCTGCTTGCGGCCTGCGGTTCGAACACGGGACGCGGCGGCGGAAGCGGCGGCGACACGATCGAGCAGTGGTACCACGCCTACGGCGAGACCGGGGTCCAGCAGGCGGTCGAGCGCTACGCCAAGGCGTACGACAAGGGCACGGTCCACGTGCAGTGGAATCCCGGCGACTACGACTCGAAGATCGCCAGCGCGCTGGCCGCCAGCAGCGGCCCGGACGTGTTCGAGTCCACGCTGCGGGTGGACATGGTGCGCAGCAAGCAGATCGTGTCCCTGGACGACCTGCTGGGCGACGCCCGCAGCGACTTCACCGAGTCGGTGCTGGCCAGCCACACCGTGGACGGGCAGGTCTACGGCATCCCGCAGGCGGTGGACATGCAGATGCTGTTCTACCGCAAGAGCCTGCTCCAGAAGGCCGGGCTCCAGCCGCCGCGCAGCGTGGACGAGCTGATCGACGCGGCCCACAAACTGACCACCGGCAAGGTGAAGGGCCTGTTCCTCGGCAACGACGGCGGCGTCGGCGTGCTGGCCGGGCCGGCGCTGTGGTCGGCCGGCCTCGACTACCTCACCCCCGACAACAAGGTCGGCTTCGACGACCCGCTGGCCGCGGAGTCCGTCGGCAAGCTGCGGACCCTGTTCACCAGCAACAGCCTGCTGCTCGGCGCCCCGGCCGACTGGTCGGACCCGTCGGCGTTCACGCAGGGCCTGACCGCCATGCAGTGGACCGGACTGTGGACCGTGCCGGCCGTGCAGAAGGCCCTGGGCGACGACTTCGGCGTGCTGCCCTGGCCGGCTTTGAACGGCGCCGGCAAGGCGTCGGTGCCGTTCGGCGCGTACGGGTCGATGGTCAACGCCAAGAGCAAGAAGATCGACGCGGCCAAGGCCTACGTGAAGTGGCTGTGGATCGAGCGCGGCGACTACCAGCAGGACTTCGACCTCAGCTACGGCTTCCACATCCCGGCCCGCAAGAGCCTGGCGGCCAAGGCCGACAAGCTCAAGTCGGGGCCGGCCGCCGACGCCGTGCGCTTCGTGCAGGACCTGGGCAAGCCTTCCAACCCGCCGCCGTGGACGGCCAAGATGCAGCTGGCGCTGAGCGACTCCCTGAACAAGATCGTGCGCAGCGGCGGCAACGCGACCACCGAGCTGAAGAACACGGTGACCCAGGTCCAGGACGAGCTGAAGCGACTCAACGGATGACCAGGCGCCAGCGCCTTTTCCGCGCGTTCCGCGCGGGTGCGGATCGCTCTGAGCCGATGCCTTCGCCTGGTCCGGAAAGATCGCTCGACAGTGCCGACATGCGCCTTCCGCGCGGCAGCGATCTTTCCGGCCTGCGGCTCCAGGCATCGGCGCGATCCGCCGCGTTCTGGCTGTTCGTGGCCCCGTTCCTGATCGGGTTGCTGATCTTCAACTACATCCCGATCGGCTGGAGCGCCTACCTCAGCTTCTTCGACGCGCAGGGCACCGTCACCCCGGACACCTTCGTCGGCCTGAGCAACTACGCGGACATGCTGACCGGCCCGTTCGCGCAGAGCCTGCTGACCTTCAGCGTGTTCGCCCTGTTCATCGTGCCGCTGACGTTTGCCCTGGCCCTGGGCCTGGCGGTGGCGGTCAACCGGATCCGCTTCGCCCGGACGTTCTTCCGCTCGGTGTTCTTCCTGCCCACCGCCTGCTCGTACGTGGTGGCGGCGATGGTGTGGAAGCTGTCGCTGTTCAGCGGCGTGCGGTTCGGGCTGGCCAACACCGTGCTGGACTGGTTCGGGCAGGACCCGGTGGCCTGGCTGTCCAACCCCGATCCGCCCTGGTACTGGGTGGTGCTGGTGACGGCCCGGCTGTGGCTGCAGGTCGGCTTCTACATGATCCTGTTCATCGCCGGCCTCCAGCGCATCCCCGACTCGCTGTACGAGGCGGCCTTCGTGGACGGGGCCAAACCGGGCTGGCAGGTATTCCGGCACGTCACCTTCCCGCAGCTGCGGCCCACCTCCATCGCGGTGCTGCTGCTCAGCTTGATCGCCGCGTACCAGGCGTTCGACGAGTTCTACAACCTGCTCGGCACCGCCCGCGGCTACCCCGACTTCGGCCGGCCGCCGCTGGTCTACCTGTACTACCTGGCGCTGGGGCAGACCCAGGACTACGGGCACGGCAGCGCCGGCGCGCTGATCCTGGCGCTGCTGATCGCCCTGGTCACGCTGGCGCAGGGGCGGCTGCTCGGCTTCGGACGACAGGAGGCCTGAGGCGTGGACAAGCAACCGGTCGGCCTGCGCCCCGGCGTCGTCGGCACCTCGCTGCGGTACCTGGCGCTGACCGTGGCGGCGCTGCTGTTCCTGCTGCCGTTCTACCTGATCGTCCGCAATGGACTGTCCACAGAGGCCGATATCACCTCGCCGGAATGGTCCCTGTTCCCGAGTTCCCTGCACTGGGAGAACATCACCGAGCTGTTCGACGACCCCAGCGTGCCGATGGCCCACGCGCTGTGGAACTCGCTGGTGATCGCCGTATTGCAGACCGGAGGGCAGCTGCTGCTGGGGTCGCTGTGCGGCTACGGCCTGGCCCGCATCCCGTACAAGCACGCGAACAAGATCTTCTACCTGATCGTGGCCACGCTCATGGTGCCGGCCGCGGTGACCTTCGTGCCGAGCTTCGTGCTGGTCTCGTCACTCGGCTGGGTGAGCTCGCTGCGCGGCCTGGTGATCCCGGGTCTGTTCGCCGGCTTCACGGCGTTCATGTTCCGGCAGTACTTCCTGTCCTTCCCCCGTGAGCTGGAGGAGGCCGCCCGCATCGACGGCCTCGGCTACTGGGGCACGTACTGGCGGATCGTGGTGCCCAACTCCTGCGGCTTCTTCGCGGCCGTGGCGGTGATCCAGTTCATCGGCAGCTGGAATGCCTTCCTCTGGCCGCTGGTGATAGGCCAGGACGAGGATGCCTGGACCGTCCAGGTGGCCATGTCCACGTTCCTCACGGCACAGAACGTGAACATCCATGAGCTTTTCGTGGCCGCCGCCGTGGGCATCCTGCCGTTGGTGCTGGTTTTCGTGGTCTTGCAGCGCTTCCTCGTTCGAGGCGTGGCCGAGACCGGCATCAAGGGCTGACCATGGCAGAGTAGGACCGAGCGCGTCGCCCCGAGGGCCGGTGGACACGATGACGATTCGGATCGACTCACCCGAGACGGTGGCGGCCGCCTTCACCCGGATCCGCCGTGAGCGCCCCGACCAGCCGATCCTCACCTACGTGGCCGACGACGGCGTGGCCGAGACGACCTGGACCGCCGGCCAGCTGGGCCACCAGGCCGACCGGGTGGCGGCCGAGCTGCGGGCCCGCGGGCTGGAGCCCGGCGACCGGGCGCTGCTGGTGCACCTGCCGTCCCCCGACTTCGCGATCACCCTGCTCGGCTGTCTGGCCGCCGGCGTGGTGCCGGTGCCGGCCGCGCCGCCCAACCCCTTCACCATGCGGCACGACCTGGAGGCGTTCACTGCGATCGCCGGCAGCTCGGGCGCGCGGGCGGTGCTGACCCACGGGGCCTACGACCGGATCCGCACGACGGTCGGCGCCGGCCAGCTGTGGCCGGCGCTGCCCTGGCACCGAACGGACCGGGACAGACCCGAGGCCGACCGCGAGACCACCTGGCACCAACCGTCCACACTGGACAAACCGGCGCTGCTGACCTACACCTCCGGCTCCACCGGCTCCCCGCGCGGAGTCCTTGTCTCCCACCGAAACCTGCACTGCGAGCTGGCCCAGAACCTGGCCGACACCGACCTGCGCGGCCCGGCCACCCGGGCGGTGTCATGGCTGCCGCACTTCCACGACCAGGGCCTGATCTCCATGACGCTGGGCGCGCTGGTCGGCAGCGGGCACGTGTACATGATGTCCCCCTTGACCTTCCTGCACCGGCCCACCGTGTGGCTGGACGTGGTGTCCCGGGTCGGCGCCACCCACACCGCGGCCCCGAACTTCGCCTACGACCTGATCGTGCGCAAGACCACCGAGCAGCAGCGGGCGTCGTGGGACCTGTCCGCCCTGCGGGTGGCCATGTGCGCCGCCGAGCCCATCCGAGCCTCCACAGTGGACGCTTTCGTGAAGGCGTTCGCCGTCTCCGGCCTTGCGCCCCATGCCTTCTACCCCGCGTACGGGCTGGCCGAGAACTCCGGCAGCATCACCATGGGCGGCGGCAGCGTGCTCCGCGTCGACCGGGACGCCCTGGACGGCAACTGGGTGGTGCCGGTGGCCGAGGGCTCGGTGACCCGCAGCGCCCGCTACGTCGGCTGCGGTCCCGTCACCAAGCCGGACACCACCCTGCTGATCGTCGATCCGGAGACGCGGCTGCCGTGCGCGCCCAACCGGGTCGGGGAGATCTGGGTCGACGGCCCGAGCAAGGCGCTGGGCTACTACGAGCTGCCCGACGAGACCGCCGAGACGTTCCGGGCCACCCTGGCCGATGACAGTGAGGGCGAGTTCCTGCGCACCGGCGATCTCGGCTTCCTGCACGACGGCGAGCTCTTCGTCACCGGGCGGCTCAAGGACCTGATCATCGTCCACGGCCTCAACCACTACCCCCAGGACATCGAGGACAGCGTCCGCGGCTGCCACGCGGCGGTGCGGGCCGGTGGCGTCGCCGCGTTCGCCGTGACCACCGGGGAGGACGAGCCCACCGGGGAACGCCTGGTGCTGTTCGTCGAGCTCAGGCAGCGGCGGCCGAGCGAGGCCGTGATCGACGAGGTGGTGCGGGCCGTGCGGCGGGCCGTGTACGGGGACCACCGGCTGGCCTGTCACACCGTGGTGCTCGGGTTGAACGGCCTGGTCAGGAAGACCACCAGCGGCAAGGTGCGGCGGCAGGCGTGCCGCGAGGCGTTCGAATCCGGCCTGGTGCACGGCGAGCCGACGACCGTGATCGTCTCCACCCTGCACTAGGGTCGCTCGGTCGAGTGATTTTTTGGGAGGCGGGCGGATGGAGCGGCCTACGTGGGCCCCGGGCGAGGTCGACCTGGAGCGGCCGAGCGCGGCCCGGGTCTACGACTACTACCTCGGCGGCTACCACAACCTCGCCGTCGACCGGGAGTTCGCCGAACAGGCCATGCTCGCCATGCCCGAACTGCCGCTGATCATGCGCACCAACCGGGCCTTCCTGCGGCGCTCCGTGCGACACCTGGTGGCACAGGGCGTCCGGCAGTTCCTCGACCTCGGCTCCGGCATCCCCACCGTCGGCAACGTGCACGAGATCGCCCAGGGGGCCGCCCCCGAGTCACGCGTCGTCTACGTGGACAAGGACCCCGTCGCCGTGGCGCACAGCCAGGTGATGTTGGAAGGCAACGCCGGCGCCGCCGTGCTGCTGGCCGACATGCGTGACGTGCAGTCCGTGCTGGCCGACGAGGCCGTCGCCCGGCTCATCGACCCGGCCGAGCCCGTCGGTGTGCTGATGTTCGCGGTGCTGCACTTCGTCGACACCGACAAGCTGGCCCGCGACACCGTGCGGGGCTACATGGCCGCCGTGCCCTCGGGCAGCTACCTCGTGGTCTCCCACGGCACGCACGAGGTCGTCGGCGAGCGGGGCAAGCAGGTGGAACGCCTCTACACCCGCACCGACAACCCGTTCTACCCCCGCAACCAGGCCCAGGTCAGCGCCCTGGCCGACGGCCTGGAGCTGATCGAGCCCGGCGTGGTCTACCTGCCGTCCTGGCGCCCGGACTCCCCTGAAGAGGTCGAGGACCACCCCGAGAAGTCCAGCACCTACGCCATGGTCGCCCGCAAGCCGTAAGGCCCGGTTCGCGCCCGGGCCGGCCTCGCTGCCGCCCTCTGCCGCACGCACCCCCACCCCCGATTTTTTGCCACATGTGGTCCACATGTGGCGCTGGGAGTCGAATGTGGCGCACATGTGGCGATCGGGTGTGCGCGAAAGCGTGTTTCGGTGTGACGCTGGGCGGGACTCGCGGGGGTTTACGCAGTTCGGCCGAGGTGGACGGGGCGGTGCTCGGCCATGAGGCGCTCCATCTTGTCGAGGGCGCGGCTGGCGGTGGACTTCACGGCGCCCTGGGAGATGCTGGTGGCGCGGGCGATCTCAGCCTCGGTCATGCCGCCGTAGTAGCGCAGCACCAGCACCTCACGCTGCCGGGGCGCGAGCTGGGCCAAGGCGTCCATCACGGCCTGCTGGTCGGTGGTCAGCATGGCCAGCGACTCGGCGGAACGGGCCGGCACCTCGTGCGGCGGCACGTAGTCGCGGGCGCGCTTGCGGCGGCGGAGCATGGACCGGCTGCCGTTGACCACGGCGGCCGACAGGTACGCGGCAGCCGACGACTCGTCGCGCAGGCCGCCCCAGTTGCGGTGCAGTGCCGCGAACGCGTCCTGGACGACGTCCTCGGCGCTGGCCATGTCGTCGACCAGCTTGCGGGCCAGACCGAGCAGACGGACCCGGTGCTGCCGGTACAGGTCTTCCAGCGTCAGCGGCTGTCGGATGGACGAAACGGACCTGAGCTGCGTTTGCTGCATGGCCCAAACGATCGCCGACCGGTGTCCGCATCCCATGCTGACTGTGTCACAGCCGTGTCACAGTGCTTAATTTCCCCGCCTTCGGCGGGGGCTCGGCCCCCCTTAAGCCCCTGCCTCGCCCTTGCTGGATTTTTCGAGGCCCGCAGCGGCTCGGGTGGTGGGGCGAGTTGGGTGGCGGGCCTCGAAAAATCCAGCAACCGGGCGAAGCAGGGGCGGGGCCGAGCGGTTCTCTGGTCGGACGGCAGAAAGGGGGCAGGTGGGGCGATTTATCGGTTGGATGGGGAAAGGCGCAGGTGAGGGGGGCTCAGCCGCTCGTGTGGTGGGCGCAGCCGTTCGTGGTGAGCGCAGCCGATGGGGGCTCAGCCGCCCGGGGTGGGGCGCATGGGGGGCTGGCGGCCGGTGCCGCGGTATTCGGGCCAGTACTCGAAGTGCCACCATTCGTTGGCATATGTCCGATACAGGCCGAAGCGGTCGCCGTTGCGCTCCAGCCAGCGGGCGCCCTCGGTCGGCCGGACGTCCAGTGCCCGGCCCCGCACATGCGAGGACTCCTCGGGTGGCAGCACCCACTGCCGGGCGGCGCTCTCGGACCCGTAGCTGCGCACCGCTTCCTCGAACAGTTCGCGCTGCTCGGCGTACATTCGGTGACCGGAGGTGAGGCCGATGAGCTCGGCGTCATGCCACAGCGCGGCGCAGCGGGCCGCGATGAACGCCGCCCGGGTGCCGGGCGTAAGTCCGGTCAGATCCTCGAACGGATACCGCACCCGAAAGGCCCATTCACATGCCCGTTCGCGCACTCTGCCGCCGCCGGTGACCAGGGCGGCCAGCGGCAGCAGCACCGTCGCCACCAGCACGGTCAGGTGGCGATAGGCATGATCGCGGCGGCGAACCGGCATCTGCCCGACCAGTTGCTCGCCCCCACGTCGGCGGCGCACGTACGTCACTCCCACGTCCTCGGCACGTCATGGTTTCGCTACAAGAGCCCGCGGCAAAGGCTTACGGCCAGCGTCGCCGCGACCATAACCGAATAATCTTCGATCGTGTCCAGGGTTCTGTTGATAGAGGACGACCGTGCAGTGCGCGAGGGCTTGCAGCTGGCCCTGCGCCGGCAGGGCCACACCATCCACGCCGCCGAGTCCGGTGAGGAAGGTCTCACCCGGCTGCGGGCGGAGGCGCCGGACATCGTCGTGCTCGACCTGATGCTGCCGGGTATCGACGGCTTCGAGGTGTGCCGGCGGATCAGGGCGCTGGGCGACACCCCGATCATCATGCTGACCGCACGCAGCGACGACTTCGACATCGTCGGCGGCCTGGAGGCCGGCGCGGACGACTACGTGGTCAAGCCGGTGCAGCCGCGGGTGCTGGACGCCCGCATCCGCGCGGTGCTGCGTCGCACCGGCGCCGAGCGCTCCGAGCAGGAGAAGCACGGAAAACTGGTCATCGACCGGGCGGCGCTGGTGGTCACCAAGGACGGCGCGCAGATCGGCCTGACCCCGACCGAGCTGCGGCTGCTGCTGGAGCTGTCCGGCACGCCGGGCCGCGTGCTCAGTCGCCAACAGCTGCTGGAAGCGGTCTGGGAGCACGACTACCTGGGCGACTCCCGCCTGGTCGACGCCTGCGTGCAGCGGCTGCGGTCCAAGATCGAGGACAACGCGGCCGACCCGCTCTACGTGCAGACCGTGCGCGGCTTCGGCTACCGGTTCGGCCCGGTATGAGCCGGCTGCGGCGGTTCCTCGGGGTGGCGTGGGGCCTGCGCCCGCGCCTGGTCGTCGCGTTCGTGCTGATCGCCGCCATCAGCGCCGCGGCGGCGTCCGGCGCGATCTACGTGGCCGCCCGGCGCACGATCGAGACCGACGCCACCAACTCCGTGGTGCTGCCGATGATCGACCGGATGAAGCAGTGGACCCACCAGAAGCTGCCGCCGCGGCAGGACGACCTGAACGGCATGGCCAACTCCGCCAACAGCGACGCCATCGCGATCTACCAGGACATGCGCTCCCAGAACAGCTACTTCGACATGTCCGCGGTCACGCCGGAGATGCGCGACGAGATGCGCAACGGCCACGCGGTGCTCTGGCAGCGCATCGACTACAAGGGCCTGCCGATGATGGTGGTCGGCATCCCGATCCTGGCCTGGCAGACCGACAACACGTGGAAGTCCTCCGGCCTTGAGGTCTACGCCCTGGTCAGCATGAGCGACCAGCAGACGGCCGTCGAGGAGCTGGCCACCAGCGCCTGGTTGTACGGCTCGCTGGCCGCCCTGTTCGCGGTGATCGTCGCGCTGGTGGCCGCCCGTGGTGTGCTGCGGCCGGTCCGCCGGCTGGGCATCACCGCGCGCCAGCTCGGCGAGGGCGACCTGTCGGCCCGGCTGACCGTGCGCGGCAACGACGAGATGGCCGAGCTGGCCCGGACGTTCAACGACACCGCCGCCGCGCTGGAGCAGCACGTCGGTCAGCTGCGGCGAATGGAGGCCGACGCGCGGCGCTTCGTCGCTGACGTGTCGCATGAGCTGCGCACGCCGCTGGCCGCGATGACCGCCGTCACCGACGTGCTGGACGAGGAGGCCCCGCAGCTCGGCGACGACGCCGGGCAGGCGGCGCGGCTGGTCAGCCAGGAGACCCGCAAGCTGACCCGGCTGGTCGAGGACCTGATGGAGGTCTCCCGGTTCGACGCCGGCGCGGCCAAGCTGGCGTTGGACGACATCGACGTGGCCAGCGCGATCGGGGCGACGCTACGGGCGCGGGGCTGGCTGGGCCGGGTCCACGCCGAGCTGCCGGCCGGCGTCATCGCCCGGCTCGACCCGCGCCGGCTGGACGTGATCGTGGCCAATCTCGTCGGCAACGCGCTCAAGCACGGCGCGCCGCCGGTGCAGATGCGGCTGTGGGCCAACCACGACTGGATCGAGCTGCGGGTCGCCGACAACGGCCCCGGCCTGCCCCCGGAGGTGCTGCCGCACGTGTTCGACCGGTTCTACAAGGCCGACTTCTCCCGGGCCCGGTCCGAGGGCAGCGGCCTGGGCCTGGCCATCGCCTGGGAGAACGCGCGACTGCACAGCGTCGGCCACCTCCATGGCAGTCTGGAGGCGGCCAATCGTCCGGAAGGAGGCGCGGTGTTCACCCTCCGCCTGCCCCGCGTGATGGATGAGGAACCGGTGTGACGCGCAGGAACGGCCTGGTCAGCCTGGCCTCGCTGGCGGTGACCGGCGCGGTCGTCGGCCTGCTCGTGGCGGGCTGCGGCATCCGGCCGACCGCGGTGATCCGCGGCCAGGACGCGCCGCAGGGCGCGATCACCAGCCTGGTCGTCTACCTGATCGACCACGGCACGCTGCGGGCCGTGGCCCGGCCGCTGCCGCCGACCTCGACGACGAACCCGGACGGCACCAACAAGGTCATTCCCTACGTGCCGCCCGAGCAACAGGCGCTCAGCGAGCTCGTGCGGGGGCCGAGCGCCACCGAGGCGGCGGCCGGCATGACCAGCGAGGTGCCGAACAACGTGTTCGCCACCGTCGGCCAGAACCAGGGCCAGAGCCCGGGCAACGTCGTCCCCGTGTTCGTCAAGACGGCCTCCGGGGAGTCGCTGTCCAAGCACGCGGTGGACCAGATCGCCTGCACCGTGATCACCTCCCTGGCCGTCAACAGCTACAGCGACACCAAGCCCAGGTACCAGGTGGCGGTGTTCGACAGCGGCGGCGAGCCGCGGCCGCCCCAGGGCTGCCCGCTCGACACCCCGTAACCTGGAAGTCGTGCCGAAGATCACCGGCAGGTCGTTGGGCGAACACCGGGAACGCACCCGGGAACGGATCTTCGCGGCGCTGTCGACACTGATGTACCAGCGCGGCTTCGACGCGATCTCGCTCGCCGACATCGCGGCGGCGGCCGAGGTGGGCCGGACGGCGATGTACAACTACTTCGCCGACAAGGAGTCGCTGCTGCTGGCCTACGCCGAGCACGCCACCGAGCAGTACATGGCCGAGCTGGTCTCGGCGCTGTCCGGGGTGCGCGATCCGGTCGACGGCCTGGCCACCTACGTGCGCAGCCAGCTGCGGCACGTCGCCCGCAACCACCTGCCGCCCGGCACCGCCCTGCGGTCGCTGATGTCCGAGCAGACCTACCGGCACATGATCGAGCACGTCAGCGCGCTGGAGCTGATCCTGCGCGGCATCCTGGCCGCCGGCATCCGCGAGGGCCTGCTGCCCGACGACGACGTGGACACCCTGGTCGGGCTGGTCACCGCCTGCATCAGCGGCCGCACCGTCGCCGAGCTGTCCGGTCCCGAGCTCGACCACGCCGTCGAGTCGACCGTGCGCTTCGTGCTACGCGGAGTGGGCGCTTTTTATGACGACCTGTCGTCACAATCTTGACGACACCGCGTCGGCATCAGCAGACTCGCAGGCGTGACCTTCTCCGCGACCCTCCGGGCCGAGACGATGGCCGACCACCAGGTGGCCAACGGCGCCGAATTCGTGCGCGTGCTGTTCGACAAGCAGCTGAGCCTCGCCGGCTTCGCCGCCCTCGTGGCTCAGCACTACTTCATCTACCGGGTGTTGGAAGAGGCCACCGACGCGATGGCCGACGACCCGGTGGCCGGTCCCTTCGCCCGTCCCGAGCTGAGGCGACTGCCCTCGTTGGAGCAGGACCTCGCCCATCTCTACGGCCCGGACTGGGCGAGCATCGTGGAGCCCGGCCCGGCCACCGTCGCCTACACCGACCGGCTGCGTGAGGTCGCCTTCACCTGGCCCGGCGGCTTCGTGGCCCACCACTACACCCGCTACCTCGGCGACATCTCCGGCGGCCAAGCCGTCGGCGCGGTCACCGAGCGTCAGCACGGCCTCGTCGACCACGCCGGCACACGGTTCTACGTCTTCGACCAGATCCCCGACCGCAAGGCCTTCAAGGCCCGGTACCACGAGCTGCTCGACACCGCCCCGTGGGACGAGGCCGAGCGCGAGCGGGTCATCGAGGAGTCCCGCATCGCCTACCGCCACAACGCCGCGGTCTTCACCGACCTGGAGCGCCACCTGCCCCAGTACCTGGTCAACGCCTGACCTCGGCCCTTGATGCACCCCCTGATGCGGGGAAGGACGCCTTACCCGCGTTGAACGAGGGTAAGGCGTCCTTCCCCGCATCAAGGAGGGCGGCGGTCACGCTGCTTTCAGTCGGTCACGCGGCTTTTGGGTGGGGGCGGTAGCTGTCCACGTATTCCTGGCCGGTGAGCTCCAGGATGGCGTACATGATCTCGTCGGTGACGGCACGGTGGATCATGGTCGACTCGGCCATGCCCTCGTAGCGGGAGAAGTCCAGCGGCTTGCCGAACCGGATGGTCATCGGACGGATGCGGGGCAGGCCCCGACCGTTCTTCTGGACCTGGTCGGTGCCGATCACGCCGACGGGGATCACCGGGGCGCCGGTCGCGAGGGCGATCCGGGCCACGCCGGCGTGGCCGCGGTAGAGCCGGCCGTCCGGCGAGCGGGTGCCCTCGGGGTAGATGGCGAAGGCGCCGCCCTTGTTCAGCACCTCCTCGGCGGTGTCCAGGGCCGCCCGCGCCGCGCGGCCGCTGCCGCGCTGGACGGGGATGTGCCCGAGGCCGCCGAAGAAGCCGCGCATCAGCGCGCCCTTGACGCCCTTGCCCTCGAAGTACTCGGCCTTGGCCAGGAAGTTCACCCGACGGGGAACCACCATCGGGATGACGATGCTGTCCACGAACGCCAGGTGGTTGCTGGCAAGCATCACCGCGCCGGTGGCCGGAATGTTCTCCAGACCCTCGACCTTGGGGCGGTAGACCGCCCGGCCCAACCGTCCCGCAACCCGTTTCATGAACCAGTACAGCAAAACACGACCTCCGCGCCGCCGCCCACGATGCCGCATGGATTTTGTCATGTTCAACGCTGGTGAAGGCACGACAGTGCCAGTGCTGTCCGTCACGGGGTACCCCAGTACTGGTTTTGGAACCCGCCCGCGGCCCGGACTTCGCAAACTGGCAACCGACCAGGGCCCCCGGGCGTAACCTTCGGCGACAACCACTTGGCGAAGGGTGGTCGGCACATGGGCCACTGGGATCCAGGACACGAGCGCCTGCTCTGGTTCTTCCTCGGCCTGGTCATCGCGTTCGTGCTGATCAGGATCAGCGTGCGGATGATCAGAGCGAAGGTGCGCTGGTGGCCGGGGAACGTGTCGTCCGGTGGCACCCACATCCACCACGTGGTGTTCGGCGTCGTGGCGATGATGCTGGGCGGCGTGATCGGCCTGGCCACCCCGGACGACGCCGGCGACTGGCGACTGTGGTCGGCGGGCCTGTTCGGCGTGGGCACGGCCCTCGTGCTCGACGAGTTCGCGCTCATCCTGCATCTGCGTGACGTCTACTGGACGCAGGCCGGCCGGCTGTCGGTGGACGCCGTGTTCCTGGCCGTCGGCCTGACGGGACTGTTACTGCTCGGCGCCAAGCCCCTGGACTACGGCCTGCTGCCGGACTTCAACCTGCCGCCGCACGTGGCCACCGGCCTGGTGGCGCTGGTTGACCTTGGCTTCGCGGTGGTCGCCCTGCTCAAGGGCAAGATCTGGACCGGGCTGCTCGGGCTGTTGCTGCCGCCGCTGGCCGAGATCGGCGCGCTGCGGCTGGCCCGCCCGAACTCGCCGTGGGCCCGCTGGCGCTACCGCGCGGGGTCGCGCAAGCTCAGCGTGGCGATCCGGCGGGAGGCCCGCTACCGACAGCCCCTGATCCTGCTCAAGATCCGCATCCAGGAGTTCATCTCCGGCCGGCACGACCTGCTCGAAGAGCCGCTGGTGCACGTGGCCGAGCAGCGGGAACCGGCCGTGGAGGAAAAAGCCGGCGCCCCCGCACGGGGGTGAGCGGGGGCGCCGGGGTAACCCGCCATGTCGAGGGGGGAGGAACACGGCGGGAGCTTCGTACCGACCTCACTGTAGTACCCGGGTTCGGCGCACCGAAACCCTCAGTGTCGCCAATCGTAGTCGGGCGACTACAGGACCGGATCTTGAGCCCCGGACCCTACAGGCCCAGATCGCGAGCGATGAGCATGCGCTGCACCTCGCTCGTACCCTCCCCGACCTCGAGAATCTTGGCGTCACGGTAGAAGCGCCCGACCGGGTACTCGTTCATGAAGCCGTAGCCGCCGAAGATCTGGGTGGCGTCCCGCGAGTTGTCCATGGCCGCGTTGGACGACACCAGTTTGGCGATGGACGCCTCCCGCTTGAACGGCTCGCCGCGCAGCATCTTGTCGGCCGCGTGGTGGTAGGCCAGCCGCGCGGTGTGGGCCCGGGTCTCCATGTCGGCGATCTTGAACTGGATCGCCTGGTAGGTGCCGATCTTGTGGCCGAACGCCTCGCGCTCCTTGACGTAGCGCAGGCACTCGTCGACGCAGCCCTGGGCCAGGCCCACACCGAGCGCGGCGATGGCGATGCGGCCCTCGTCGAGGATGCGCAGGAACTGGGCGTAGCCCCGGCCGCGCTCGCCGAGCAGGTTGGCGGCCGGCACGCGGACGTCGGAGAAGGACAGCTCACGGGTGTCGGAGGCGTTCCAGCCGACCTTGGAGTACTTCTTCGACACGGTGAAGCCGGGCGTCCCGGACGGCACGATGATCGAGGAGATCTCCTTGCCGCCGTCGGCCCGCTGCCCGGTCACGGCGGTGACCGTGACCGCGGCGGTGATGTCGGTGCCGGAGTTGGTGATGAAGCACTTGGAGCCGTTGATCACCCAGGTGTCGCCGTCGAGTTTGGCGGTGGTCCGGGTGGCGCCGGCGTCGGAGCCGCCGCCGGCCTCGGTCAGTCCGAAGCCGGCCAGCGCCTCGCCCGAGGTCAGGCGGGGCAGCCACTCCCGCTTCTGCTCCTCGGTGCCGAAGCGGAAGATCGGCATGGCGCCCAGCGAGACGCCGGCCTCCAGCGTGACCGCGACCGAGGAGTCGACCCGGGCCAGCTCCTCCAGGACCAGGCAGAGGGCGAAGTAGTCGCCGCCCATGCCGCCGTGCTCCTCGGGGAACGGCAGGCCGAACAGGCCCATCCGGCCCATCTTGGCCACGATCTCGTACGGGAACTCCTCCCGCTCGTAGAAGTCGCCGATGACCGGCGCGACCTCCTCGCGGGCGAACTCCTCGACCGTCTTGCGCAGCGCCTCGTGCTCGGGGCTGATCCTGGTGTCCATCTCGTCACTCCTGTAGGGGTGCAACCACCGCGAGCTGCTGACCGAGCCGAACCTGTTGGCCCGCGTGCACCGCCAGCTCCGCGACCGCGCCATCGATGGGCGCGACGACCGTGTGTTCCATCTTCATGGCCTCGACGACCAGCAGCGGCTGGCCGGCGTTGACCCGTTCGCCCGCGGCCACCTTGAGCAGCAGCACCGTGCCCGGCATGGGGCTGGTGACCGCGCCGCCGGCCGCGCCGGCCGCGCCCTTGCGGGACAGCTGTTCCGGCTCCTGGAGCGGCCAGTTGCCGATCCAGGTGATCTCGCCGTCACGGGCGTGCCGGTACGACCGGGTCACACCCGCGCAGCGGACGTGGAGACGATTGCCGTCGCGCCAGGCGCCGGCCTTGACCGGCTCGCCGTCGCCGACGACGACTTCGGCGTCGGATGCCCGCCCGCGCAGGCGTACGCGCGCCGGCTCGTCGCCGGGCGCGCCGATCAGCCAGGTCGTCCAGGCCGGCTCGCCCATCCGCCACCCGCCGGGAATGTCCCACGGGTCGACGGTTTCACCCTGCGGCTCCAGCGCCAGCGCCCGCTCCAGGGCCGCCGCGACGAGCACGTCCTCGGGCATCGGGTTGGCGACGAGGGCTTCCAGCTTGCGTTCCACCAGGCCGGTGTCGAGGCGTCCGGCGACGACGTCCTCGTCACCCAGCAGGGCCCGCAGGAACGGGATGTTCGTGGTGACGCCCTGGATCGTGACGTCGCCGAGGGCCGACCGCAGCCGGCGCAGCGCATCGTCTCGTGTGGACGCGTACGCGATGTGCTTGGCCAGCATGGGGTCGTAGTCGCTGCCGACGACCGAGCCCTCGGAAACCCCGGAATCCACGCGAATCCGGCCGGTCGGCTCCTCCAGCGCCAGCAGCGTGCCGCCGGTGGGCAGGAAGCCGTGAGATGGGTCCTCGGCGTAGATGCGGGCCTCGACGGCGTGGCCGGTGAGCCGGATGTCCTCCTGTGTAAGGGAAAGCTTCTCCCCGGCGGCCACCCGCAGCTGCTGCTCGACGAGGTCGACGCCGGTGACCAGCTCGGTCACCGGGTGCTCGACCTGGAGCCGGGTGTTCATCTCCATGAAGAAGAACTCGTCGGGCCGGTCGGCGGAGACGATGAACTCCACGGTGCCGGCGCCGCTGTAGCCGACCGACGCGGCGGCGTCGGCGGCCGACTTCCCCATGCGCGCACGGGTTTTTTCGTCCAGGAGCGGCGAGGGCGCCTCTTCGATGATCTTCTGGTGCCGGCGCTGGAGGCTGCACTCCCGCTCGCCCAGATGCAGCACCGTGCCGTGGTTGTCGGCCAGGACCTGGATCTCGATGTGCCGCGGGTTGAGCACGAAGCGCTCGGCCAGCAGCGTGTCGTCGCCGAAGGAGTTCCGGGCCTCGCGCTGGGCCGACTCGATGGCAGCCGGCAGCTCGTCGAGCGAGTGCACCAGCCGCATGCCCTTGCCGCCGCCGCCGGCGGAAGGCTTGAGCAGCACGGGAAAGCCGATCTCGGCCACCGCGTGCTCGATGTCGTCGCCGAAGGCGCCCGGCACCACGGGCACGCCGGCGGCGGTCACGGTCTGCTTGGCGCGGATCTTGTCGCCCATGGCGTCGATCGCCGACGGCGGCGGGCCGACGAACACCAGCCCCGCCTCGGCGCAGGCCCGGGCGAAGGCCGCATTCTCGGCCAGGAAGCCATATCCGGGGTGCACGGCCTGGGCCCCGGTTCGGAGAGCGGCGTCGATGATGCGCTCGATCGACAGGTAGCTCTCGCGCGCGGCGGCCGGCCCGATGCGCACGGCGACGTCGGCCTCGCGCACGTGCCGGGCGCCCTCGTCGGCGTCGCTGTACACGGCGACGCTGCGAATCCCCATGCGTCGCAAGGAGTTCGTGACGCGGACGGCGATCTCGCCGCGGTTGGCGATCAGTACGGTGTCGAACATGCTCACATCCTGAAGACGCCGTAGCGGACGGGAGGCAGCGGCTCGTTGGCCGCGGCGGACAACGCCAGACCCAACACGGTCCTGGTGTCCTTGGGGTCGATCACGCCGTCGTCCCACAGCCGGGCGGTCGAGTAGTACGGGTTGCCCTGGCTCTCGTACTGGTCCCGGATCGGCTGCTTGAACGCCTCTTCGTCCTGCATGGACCATTCGTCGCCGAGCTGGTCGCGGCGGACCGTGGCCAACACGGATGCCGCCTGTTCGCCGCCCATGACCGAGATCCGGGCGTTGGGCCACATCCACATGAACCGGGGCGAGTAGGCCCGGCCGCACATCGAGTAGTTGCCGGCGCCGAACGAGCCGCCGATGACCACCGTGAACTTGGGCACCCGGGCGCAGGCCACCGCGGTGACCATCTTCGCGCCGTGCTTGGCGATGCCGCCGGCCTCGTACTCGCGGCCGACCATGAAGCCGGAGATGTTCTGCAGGAACACCAGCGGGATGCCGCGCTGGTCACACAGCTCGATGAAGTGCGCGCCCTTGACCGCCGACTCGCCGAACAGGATGCCGTTGTTGGCGATGATGCCGACCGGGTGGCCGTGGATCCGGGCGAACCCGGTGACCAGCGTGGTGCCGTACTCCGACTTGAACTCCGCGAACCGGCTGCCATCGACCACGCGGGCGATGACCTCGCGCACGTCGTAGGGGGTGCGGGTGTCGATCGGGACCACGCCGTAGAGCTGCTCGGGGTCGACGGCCGGCGCCTCGGTCGGCGTGACCTCCCACGGCTTGGCCACGCGCGGGCCGAAGGTGCCGACGATCTGCCGCATGATCCGCAGCGCGTGCGCGTCGTCCTCGGCGAGGTGGTCGGTCACTCCGGAGGTGCGCGAGTGCAGCTCGCCGCCGCCCAGCTCCTCGGCCGTGACGATCTCGCCGGTGGCCGCCTTCACCAGCGGCGGGCCGCCGAGGAAGATCGTGCCCTGGCCGCGCACGATGATCGCCTCGTCGCTCATCGCCGGCACGTACGCGCCGCCCGCGGTGCAGGAGCCCAGCACGGCGGCGATCTGCGGGATGCCCCGGGCGGACATGGTGGCCTGGTTGAAGAAGATCCGGCCGAAGTGCTCGCGGTCCGGGAACACGTCGTCTTGCCGGGGCAGGAACGCGCCGCCGGAGTCCACCAGGTAGAGGCACGGAAGGTTGTTGTGCAGCGCCACTTCCTGGGCGCGCAGGTGCTTCTTGACGGTGATCGGGTAGTAGGTGCCACCCTTGACCGTCGCGTCGTTGGCGACGATCACGCACTCGCGGCCCTCGACCCGGCCGACGCCGGTGATGATGCCGGCGGCCGGGGCCTGGTCGTCGTACATGCCGTTGGCGGCCAGCGGGGAGAGCTCCAGGAACGGCGAGCCGGGGTCGAGCAGCGAGTCCACGCGGTCGCGCGGCAGCAGCTTGCCCCGTTCCACATGGCGGATGCGCGACTTCTCGGGGCCGCCCAGCGCGGTGTCGGCCAGCCGCGACCGCAACTGCGCTACCAGCTCGGCGTGTTCTTTGACGTTGCGCTGGTAGCCCGGATCGGTCGGATCCGCGGCGCTGGCCAGTGCCGGCGCGACCATGACGCTCCTCAGCTGTTAGCGACCGTTAACCCAGGTCTCCAGGTTAGCGGTCGCTAACAGCTTCGTCCAGTCAGGCCACTCAGCCGGTCACGGCCGTGAGCGCCGGCAGGTAGCCGCTGGCGTAGCCCGACGAGTTCGGGTGGTAGGAGTTGACCACCGGCCAGGTCACGCTGTTCAACCACGCCGCCGACGAGCAGATGCCGTGGTTGGCGAACGCGGTGCGGACGTCGACGAACCGGAAGCCGTGCCGGCTCGCTGCGGCCGAGATGGCCGTGTCCAGGGCGTCCGCGCCGCTGTTGATGTAGCCGCGGGAGGTGTCGCTCAGGCCCACGCTGCACGAGCCGCCGAGCTGGTAGAAGCGCGGGTAGCCCACCACGTAGACCGTCGCGTTGGGGGCGTGGCCGCGGATCGCGTTGTAGGTGTTGTCCAGCAGGCCGGGCAGGGTGCTGCTGACGTAGGCCTTGGCCTTGTTGACCGCCGTGTTGCAGCCCGAGTCGCCGCCGACGATGCAGGACTCCATGGTGCTGGAGAAGCCCGCGTCGTTGCCGCCGATGGTCACCGTGACCACGGTGTTGGCCGAGCTCAGCGAGCCGACCTGGCTGCTGATCACGTCGCTGGTTTTTGCGCCCGAGCAGGCGACGTCCGTGAACGCGGACGCCGAGTGCGCGGCCGCCCACAAGCTCGGGTAGCCCTTGCTGCTGCGGTCGCAGCTGTTGTCGTACGAGCTCTGGGTGCCGACACCGGACGCGTAGGAGTCGCCGACGGCGGCGTAGTTGACGGCAGCCGGCGCCGCATGGGCGACGGCTGTTGTGGACAGTGCGGCCGCGACGGCGACCGCAAGGCAGGGGAGGGCACGAGACAGGCGCATGGCAGGGAGGCCTCTCCGTTGAGGTGTGCCGGGGCCGGATAATCGTTGCAGCAACAAGGTTTCCACCGGAAGAGTTCCGTCAAGAGTTGATGACATATTCGCCTTTTGGGCACGAAACTCCCCCGGTCACTCCACCGTTCGATACCGCGGTTAGCGATCGTTAACTTGCTCGTCTACCATCGGTGGCGTGCCGTTCGCCGAACAGACCGCGCCGCCGAGCCGGCGGGAGCAGATCCTGGCCGCCGCCGCCGAGCTGTTCGCCCGGCACGGCTTCCACGGCGTCGGCATCAACGACATCGGCGCGGCCGTCGGCATCTCCGGGCCCGCCCTCTACCGGCACTTCCGCAGCAAGGACGCCGTGCTCGGCGAGATGCTCACGTCCATCAGCGAGCTGCTGCTGTCCGGCGCGCAGGCCCGCGTGCGCGAGGCCACCGACGCCGAGAACTCGATCAGCACGCTCATCCGCTGGCAGGTCGACTTCGCCCTGGACCACCCCGCTCTGATCACCGTGCAGGAGCGGGACCTCGGCAACCTGGCCGACGCCGACCGGCAGCGGGTGCGGGCCCTGCAACGCCGATACGTCGAGGTCTGGGTCACCACCATCCGCCGTGCCCGGCCCGAGGTCGGCGAGCCCGCCGCCCGCGCCGCCGCGCACGCCCTGTTCGGGCTGATCAACTCCACGCCGCACTCGGCCCACCTCGACCGGGCCCAGATGTCCGACCTGCTGGCGGCCATGGCCTACGCCGCCGTGCACTCCCTGACCTGACTCACCGGGCCACACTCAGCGCCAGGCGGCTCAGGCAACCGGCCAGCTCCACCGGCTCGGGACGGCGCAAGCTCCTCGTCGCCGTCGAGGCGGGCCGCCAGGACTCCACGAACACCCGGGTCCACGTGCGCTCCACCGGGAACTGGAGGAACAGGGTGGCCGAGAGGCTGTCGGCGACCGGCTCCACGCGGTGGATCTGGCTCACCGTCATCATCGACCGCGCGCCGACGCCGGCCATGCGTCGAACAGCTCGTGATCGGGCATGGCCTGCGTTCCTTCCAGGTCGCTGATGGTTCTGGCCACCGTGCGCACCAGCACGTCCAGGTGCTCGCGTTGGGCCAGCAGGCGCTCGCGGTGGTCACGCAGCGCCGCGAGCCGGTCGTGTTCCCCGTCGAGGATCCGGGCGATGGTCGGCAGATCCATGTCCAGCTGCCGCATCAGCAGGATCTCCTGCAGCCGCAGCAGTAGGGATTCTCGCTACAAGAGGGTCAAGTCACGCCTAGAATCGGCCGCGTGGCGGACTTCGAGCAGCACCGGGCGCGCCTGTTCGCGGTCGCCTACCGGCTGCTCGGTTCGGCCGCCGAGGCCGAGGACGCCGTGCAGGACACCTACCTCCGCTGGCATGCCGCCGTCCAGGACGAGATCCGCGAGCCCGCCGCGTGGCTGACCAAGGTGCTCACCAACCTCTGCCTGACCAGGCTGACCTCCGCGCGCGCCCGCCGTGAGAGCTATGTCGGCCCGTGGCTGCCCGAGCCGCTGCTCACCGCATACACCCCGGCCGACCCGTTGGAGCTGCGCGAATCAGTGTCGATGGCCTTCCTGCTGCTGATGGAACGCCTCACTCCGGCCGAGCGGGCCGTGTTCGTGCTGCGCGAGGCGTTCGAGTACAGCCACCGCGAGATCGCCGACGTGCTCGACCTGACCGAGGCCAACTGCCAGCAGCTCTACCACCGCGCCAAGCAGCGCGTGGCCCAGGACCGGCACCGCTACGACGCCGACGGCACCGAGAAGCTCCGCATCACCAAGAACTTCCTCGTCGCCGCGCGCAGCGGGAACATGGCCGCGCTGGAAGGCATGCTGGCCGAGAACGTCGTCGCCTGGGCCGACGGCGGCGGCAAGCGGCAGGCCGCACGCAAGCCCATCCGCGGCCGTCAGCGGGCGGCGGTGTACCTCAACTGGCTGGCCGGCAACGTCGACGGCCTGGAGATCCGCGTCGATGAGGTCAACGGCGAGCCCGCCATCCTTGCGCTCATCCACGGCGAGCTGTCGGTCGTGATCAACCTCCAGATCGTCGACGGCCTCATCACCGACTTCCGCGCCGTCGTCAACCCCGACAAGCTCACCCACGTCGCGCAGCAGGTGACGCAGCCCACATAGCCGCCCTGTCAGGAATCGGGCCGCTGCCCGGTTCAAGTCCCGTCATCACAGTTGAAGGGACTTGGACATGACCACCATCGTCGTCATCGGGGCCGGCTACTCGGGTCTCATCGCCGCCCACCGCCTGGCCCGTCGCACCGACGCTCGCGTGACCCTCGTCAACGCTTCGCCGCATTTCGTCGAGCGCATCCGCCTTCACCAGCACGCCGCAGGCGAGGGCCTTCGCGTGCGTCCGCTGGCCGAGTCCGTGCGGGGCACCGGCATCGACCTCGTCATCGGCCGGGTCCAGGCTCTCGACCCCGTTGGTAAGACGGTCGACGTCGACGGCCGTCTGATCGGCTACGACACGCTGGTCTACGCCCTCGGCAGCATCGCCGACGACCACGGCATCCCCGGCGTCGCCGAGAACGCGTTCACCGTCTCCGACCACACCGACGCCACCCGGCTTCGGGAGTCGTTGCCGCGCAAGGGCACCGTCACCGTCATCGGCGGCGGCCTCACCGCCATCGAGGCCGCCACCGAGCTCGCCGAGCAGCACCCCCACCTGCACGTCCGCATCGTCGCCGGCCACGCCCCCGGCAGCCGCCTCTCCGCCCGGGGACGCCAGCACCTGGGCCGGGTGTTCGCCCGCCTGGGCATTGAGGTCCGCACCGGCGCCCGCGTCGCCAAGGTGTTGGCCGACAGCGTCGTGTTGACGGACGGTGTTGAGCTGCCGACGGACGTTACCGTGTGGACCACGGGGTTCCGTGTTTCGCCGGTGGCTGCCGATGCCGGGGTCGAGACCGACCACAGTGGACGGATTGTGGTCGACGGCACTCAGCGGTCGGTCTCACATCCTGACATCTATGCCGTCGGGGACAGCGCGGTCGTTCGGGTGAACGGGCAGGAACTGCGCATGGCCTGCGCCACCGCCGAGCCCATGGCCGAGTACACCGCCAAGGCCATCGCTGCCCGGCTGCGCGGGCAGGAGCCTCGGGCGTTTGGTTACCGGTACCACATCCAGTGCATCAGCCTCGGACGGCGGGATGGGCTGGTGCAGGTGGTCGACGCGTTGGACCGTCCCAAGGAGAGGGTCATCACGGGGCGAGTCGGTGCGCTGATCAAGGAAGGGATTGTGCGTGGTGCTGGTTGGGCGGCGTTGAGGTAGGGGGTTGAGGGTGGGGGTTTAGGGGGTGAGGTTGAAGGGCTGGGGGGCTGGGCGGCTGGGGGTGCGGTGGTTGAACCTGGTGTTGTTGGTGTTGCGCGGTGTTGATGCGGTGGTGTGGTGGTGCGTCGGGTGTCCGCACCGCGCGGTTGCCGGTCGGCTGGTGGCCAGGTATGGCAGAGAAACGGCCGCCGTCGCCTGGAAATCGGTGGCCACACCCCTCCCTGACCGTCGCTGGCTCTTGAGCCCGGTGGTGCGTCGGGCGTCCGCACCGCGCGGTTGCCGTCTCCGCCTATACAACAATCATTCTCTCTTCGGCATGCGGTGCTGGAGTAGAGGGGCACGAGGTGGGCGTGTGAGCTGGTTGCGTTGCGCGACAAGGGTTGGGTGGGGTGCGCGCGTTTACAGAAGGCTTGGGACGGGCCGGAAGGTGGGGACTGATCTCCGTGAAGGAAGCGTTGTAACGGAGGGATGGAAGGCGCTTTCCTGTGAGGGGTCCGAAGGCCGCCACGATCGTGTATAGGTTGGTGTGTAACGGAAGTCGATCACATAAGGGTAGTAGAATGGGGGTATGTCAGCGAATCCTGAATTCCCTGTCGACACCGAAGGGTGGCAGTACGGCGAACTGGAGCTGTGGCAAGCGGGCAAGGAAGCCGAAGCCCTGTATCGGGCGCTCTACATCCAGCAGCTGGAGCGGGTGTGGGAGGTGTGGGACCGGTCGTGCAGGTCGAAGGAGGACCGGACCTCGATCGTGTCGTCGATGGTGCTCCACTGGCGGCTCACGGTCAGGGAAGCGCGTGAGCGGCTTCGGTTCGCGGAGTTGTTCCACAGCGAGGCGATCCGCGAAGCGGGTCGCGACGGGGCGTTGGATCGGCAGCATCTGAAGATCATCCACGAGACGCTGAGGACAGCGCCGGCGGTCGAGCGGGACCGGGTCGAAGCATCACTGTTGGAGAACGTCCAGTTCGACGAGGGCGAGTTCAAGAACATCGCCCAGCGGATCCTGTTCCACCTCAACCAGGACGGCAAAGCCCCGGATGACCGCGAACTGCGGGCACCGAAGCGGGAGTTCCGCTTCGAACGCAAGCTGGACGGCAGCATGGTGTTCTGGGGAAGGCTCGACCAGGAGTACGGGGCGAAGATCGCGGCGATGCTCAGTGCGCTGGCCAAGCCCACCTCGGGCACAGACCCCCGAACCACCGCCGAGCGGCAGGGAGATGCGTTCGCGGAGATCATTGAGCTGGCCTCCCGCAGTGAAGGCCTGCCGGAGCAGGGCGGCGAGCGCCCCCATCTGACGTTGTCGATGTCCTTCCAGGACTTCATGGACAACACGGGTGTGGCGAAGGTCGAGGGCGGCGGCGTGATGAGCGCGGCGGAGGCTCGTCGGATCGCCTGTGACAGCACGGTGATGCGCCTGGTGTTGGGAGCCGGTAAGGAGATCCTGAATGTGGGTCGGCAGCAGCGGACGGCTCCGAAGGGGATCCGCAAGGCGCTGATCGAGCGGGACGGCACTTGTGCGTTCCCGGGATGTCAGGCGGAGCCGGCGCGGTGTCACGCCCACCACGTGGTCGAGTGGGCTAACGGAGGGCCGACCAGCCTGGACAACATGGTGCTGCTGTGCGGGGCGCATCACCGATTGATTCACCACAGTCGGTGGACGGTGAAGATGGTGGACCACAGGCCGGTGTTCTCGGACGGGCTGGGGGAAACGGCATAGAGCTGGCGCGAAACCCGGCTCAGGCAAGGGGGAACGGCACTAGGAAGGCTTGACTTCCCAGCGCTCCTCGATGCGGCCGAAGCGCCAGACGGCCAGGGCGACGAGCCAGGTGACCACGAAGAGACCGACGATGACGTAGCCGACGACGTTGAGGTCGAGGGTGTCGATCCAGCCCAGGACGCCGGTGGTGACCTCCAGCTTCTCGGCCAGTAGCTGGAAAAGCTCGATGAGGCCGATGACGAGGGCGACCACGACGGACAAGCCGGTGACGGTGATGTTGTAGAAGACCTTGCGCACGGGCTTGGCGAAGGCCCAGCCGTAGGCGAAGTTCATGAAGCAGCCGTCGATGGAGTCGAACAGGCTCATGCCGGCGGCGAAGAGGACGGGCAGCGTCAGGATGGCGTACCAGGGCAGGGAAAACGCGGCGGCGCCGCCGGCCAGGACCAGCAGGGAGACCTCGGTGGCGGTGTCGAAGCCGAGGCCGAACAGGAGGCCGGTGGGGTACATCTGCCACGGGCGGCTGATGGCCTTGGTCAGGCCGCGCAGGATGCGGTTCATGAAGCCACGCTCGTCGAGGCGGCGCTCCAGCTCGGCCTCGTCGAACTCGCCGCCGCGCATCCTGCGGAACACCTTGATGATGTGGGCCATCACCACCAGGTTGATGACGCCGATGAGCACGAGGAAGACGCCGGAGACGAGGGTGCCGACCAGGCCGGTCCAGCTGTGCAAGGGAGAACCGTCGTCGGAGACCTCGCCGGCCAAGGCCCGCACACCCAAGGCGAGCAACACGCACAGACCGAACACGACAGAGGAATGACCGAGAGAGAACCAGAAACCGACCGACAAAGGGCGCTTGCCCTCGGACATCAGCTTCCGGGTGGTGTTGTCGATGGCGGCGATGTGGTCGGCGTCGAAAGCATGGCGCAGACCGAGCGTGTACGCGGTGAGCCCGAGCCCGATGCCGAAGACCTGGCCGTTGCCGATCTGGTAGTTGGCCGGCGAGATGAGGAAGATCAGCGAACCCCAGCCGATCACGTGCAGGGCGAGCACGAAACCCGCCATGCCGCCGATGCTGGCCCACTCCGACCGGTCGAGCGGTCGGGTCCGATCGGGCCGCAGGGTGTCCGCCATGTCGCCGCCTCTTCCAGGCTCGGGAAAACAACAGGCAAGATTCTGGTACCTGCAACCCTTTTGCGACAGCGTTCAACGGCGGAGAATTCTCACATCGGGCGGTCCGGCGCGGCGTTACCGGACCGCTGCGTCACCGTGCGATCACGGCGAGTAGCACTTGTGCGTGCTGGTGTTGAAGATCGGCGTCGTGTCCACCGTCAGGTTGGACGCCGGGTTGACGATCACCGAACCGCTGCGGGTCAGCTTGTCCTCACAGCCGAGGATCGCCGAGTTGGTCGAGTTGCCGGCCCACATGTCGATGTGGCGCTTGCCGCTCTTCCAGTCGGAGATACAGGCGGCGCAGCTGTCCTCCATGATGAAGTACTTCTTCAGGTACGAGTAGTACACCCGGGTGCCCGGCGCCAGCTCGGAGCTGCTGGTGGCGAACGTGACCGGGTTGCTGTACGTGCCCGTGCCGCCGGCCTTCGAGTGGATCTGCGGATAGGCGATGTCGGCGCTGCCGGGCGGGTCGTTGTCCAATGCGCCGTACAGCGTCACGTACATGGTGTACGTGGTGCTGTGCGGTGTAGCGGCAGCTTGGGCGGTGTTGGCTTCAGCAGGGGCGGCTCCCGCGATGAGCAAGCCGATGCCGAGCAGGGCAGCGAGCAGCTTGCTTGTCATGCACACCTCCTCGATTCACATATATGGTTAGGAAACTTCCCTAACTCAGCCGAGGGTAGGAGCGCGTCCACGGTCACGAGAAGCCCGGATCGTTCACAGTTATCCGTCCCGTCACGGACAGGATCGCGAAAATTCTTCAGATTCCTGCCCTGAACTGGTACGTCTTGCCCGGCCGTCCGCTGAGGGAAGGGTTGGGCTCATGGGCAGGAAGACGCTGGCCGCCGCGCTGGCGGTGGCGATCGCGGTGATCGTGCCGGGCTTCGCGCACGCCGACACCGGGGCCTGGGTGATCCAGGGCTCCGACCACGCGCGAGCGCTGGACGAGAGCCAAGGGCTGGCCACGGTGGTCCGGCCGAACTCCAGCTTCATCCAGTACACCGGCCTGTCCACGGTGCCGATCGGGGACTCGGTCAAGGGCTGGAACCACGTGGGCGACCCGGGTTCCCGGCTCGGCTACTACATCGAGCCGTACCAGAGCGACAACAACGGGGCCAAGATGTTCCGCGTGCAGGCCCCCGACGGCAGCTGGTCGGAGTACACGCACAAGCTGGAGTCGTGGGAGGCGCTGAACAACTCCTTCGCCGCGGTCTCGCCCGACGGGCAGTGGCTGGTGTCCGGCGAGTGGGGCACGATGGATCGCCTGCTGGTCTACCCGATGCCCGGCGTCCGGTTCACCACGCCGAGCCAGAACCTGCCGTACGGCTTCGCGATTCGCCCGGACCACCCGATTCGCGACGTCCAGGGCTGCGACTTCACCTCCCCCACCCAGCTGCTGTGCGCGTCGGACGACCCGGACGGATCGCTCTACGGCATGACAAAGCCGTTGCTGCAACTGGATCTGAGCGGCCCGCTGGGCGGCGCCGACGTGACGGCCCACGTGAGCGCTCTCGGTCAGCTGCCCCTGCAGAGCGGGTGCAGCGGCACGTTCGAGGTCGAGGGCATGGACTACGACACGCGCGACGGCACCCTGCGCGTGATCGTGATGTCGCCCGGCTTCTGCGTGCTCACCGACTCGAAGACCTGGCGTTTCAAGCACTCCTGAACCCGGACGGCCGATTGGATCACCGCCGGTCGCGGTTGTGTTGCAAGATGGGCCGGTGGACCCACAGGATCCGGACCGACGACAGCGGATGGTCAGCACGGCGGGTGAGGCGCTCGCCGCCGCCCAGGCGGGCGACGACGGCGCCGCGATCAGCCTGCTGACCACCTTCGTCGACACGTCGCCCGCGGGTGATGTGGACGGCAAGGAGCTGGTCCTGATGCTGTTCCGCGAGTGCAGCGAGATGGTCGCCGCGCTCGGCTCCGGCGGGGCCACCCCGGTCAAGATGCAGGTCTACGACGCCGATGGCCAGGAAGTCTCCATCGATGACGCCGACCCGCCGGTGCGCACCGCGGTCCGCACCCTGCTCGCCGAGGTGCACGGCGACCAGGACGCGGCCCGCGCGCAGATCGACATCGCCCTGAGCACCGCCGACCCGAGCGAGGTGGCGGCGGTGGTCATGCAGGCCCTGCGCTGGACGATCCGGCTGGCCACCGAGTGCACCAACCGCGACCTCCCGGTGGCCGCCTGGATCGCCGAGGCCCTCGAAGCGGACGAGGACCCGGCCGCCGAGGACTGAGCTTTCGCCGCGCGTTCCGCGCGGGGCTCGGCCCCCGGGTAGCCGATGCCTCGCCCTTGCCGGATTTCGCCCGCCGCATCGGCCCAGGTGGGTGCGCGCGTCAGGTGGCGGCGGCCGAAATCCGCCAACCAGGCGAAACATCGGCGGGGCCTCGCACTCTCCTATGTCGCGGGTATTTCACACCATGTCCCGGGTCATCACGTCCCGCCGATCAAGGGCTCGATCTGCATGGCGTCGTGGAGGTCGGCGGCCAGCTCCAGCAGGACCCGGCGGGTGTCGGCTACCTCGGCACGCAGCACGTCCACCTGCTCCCAGGCGCGCTCGTGCATGACGACGCTGTCGCCGGGCAGGCGGGCGGCCTCCCACTCGGCCAGGGCGGGGTGCCACTTGGTCAGCAGCGGGCGGAGCACGGTGTTGACCATCTCCACGGCGATGCCGGCGAAGGTGACGCCGCCGGCGCGGCCGCGCGGGGCGAGCTCGGGACCGTACTTGCGCAGGATGTCCCGGGTGCAGGCGAAGAGCGAGTAAATGCTGTTCAGTTCCTCCCTCACGATTCCGGCCCCCGGTTTTTGTTCCACGGTCGTAATCCTGGTGGCGAGCTCGACATACAGCTCCCACGCAGCCTCTCGTTCTCTCGGTGATGGCGTCCACACGCCGCTCACCCGGCTTCGCTGACTCACGGAGAAGCTCCTCCACTCAAAGGCCCGTGCGCGGCCGATCGATAACCGTCAACCCGTTGCTCGGGAATGGGCGTGACCGGGCCGGTGCGGGGCGGAGAGGACGGACTGGGCAGATTGTTGATCTCGTCGTTGCGGGCGCGTTCCCTGATCCGCTCGATCTCCGCGAGGTAGCGGCGACGGCGCTCGGCGTCGGAGGCGCCGAGCTGGTCGGGGTCGTCGACGAGCTTGCGGACCAGGGTGTAGACGCTGGACTCGTGCAGGCGGTACTTGCCGTAGTTCTCCTCGGCCTTGAAGGTCCTGTGCAGGCCGAACACCACCGCGCCGAACACGGACAGGGCCTGCACGAGCAGCCGCGAGCCGTTGCCGTCGGTCACGTACGGAATCAGGAACGGCAGCGACAGCGAGATCAGCACGGTCCAGCCGACGGCATAGAAGTGGGCCGCGCCGTACAGCCAGGCCCGGCGCTGCCAGACCCGCAGCACGGGCACGGTCCGCCGATAGTGGGCGGCGGCCCAGTCGCGCAGTTCCGGACCGATCAGGTCGGCGTCCGCGAACGGTCCGTCCGCGCCGCCGCCGGCCGTTGCGACGGTAAATTTCGGTCGCATGTAGGCCGCAATCGCGACCGCACTGGATATAGCCAGAACGGTCACGCCACAAAGCCCCACAACCCACGGGTCTATCACCACACACCCATCCCTGACGGTGTCAAGTGCGGGAGCGTAGCCCCTGTGCAAGTGCATTGCCCATAGTCACGCACCGCAGCCGAATCCCGTATAAGAGGGAAAGCCGACATACAGTGATCCGGCCCCGGCGAACGGTGGAGGACTGCCGACAGCAGGTCGACGACCCACCGTGACGGCATGCCATGATCCGTCACGCCGAGTAGCGCTACGGCGTGAATTATGGCAAGCAGGTGGCTTGCGATTCACCCGTCCGTCAGGCTCGACACTGTCCCCCATCGGAGTTAACCGAAGGAGGCCGGGACGGATGGCCCACGATGTGTTCCTGAGCTACTGCCGGTCGGACACCACGCCCGCCGAGGCGCTGGCCGCGGAGCTGCGCGCCCGGGGGCTGCGGGTGTTCCAGGACGAGGTCGGCGTGCACCGGTTCGACTCGGTGTCCCGGACCATCCTGGCCGAGCTGGGCCGCTCCCGACTGCTGCTCGCCTACTACTCCCAGACCTATCCCACGCGCCGCGCCTGCCAGCAGGAGCTCATCACGGCTTTCCTTGCCGGACAACGGGAAGGCGATCCGCTGCGGCGGGTGCTGGTGGTCAATCCGGAGCGCGGCACCGGGCACATCGAGCCGATCGAGCTGAGGGACGCCCGATTCTGGAGCCCGTCGGCCGAGCTGCGCCATCTCACCGAGGCCGTCACGCGCAAGGTCGACGAGCTGCCGACGACCATCGGCGCCGTGGACCACGGCCGCGTCCCGCTGTCGCTGCCGGCCCCGGGCCATCGGCCGCCGCCGAAGTTCGTCGGTCGCACGGCCGAGCTGTGGCGGCTGCACTCGGCCCTGCACCCGCAATCGGCGACGTTGACCGAAGGCGGCGGCGAGCCGGTCGCCGTGGTGCACGGTGTCGGCGGCATCGGCACGTCCTCCCTGGTCGCGGAGTACGCGCGGCAGTTCGGGGCGACCTTCCCCGGCGGCGTGTTCTGGCTGTCGGCCGGGGATCCGTGGCCGGAGCAGCTGACGGCCATCGCGGAAGCTTTAGGGGCCAACGGAAATGGTCACGCCGCCGATCGGGTGGCCTTGGCCCTGGACCGGAGCCGGGAACCCAGCCTCTGGGTGGTCGACGGCGTGCCGGCCGGGCTCGAACTGGACGAAGTCCGCCGGCTGCTGTCCCCACACCCCACCGCCGCCAGCGTGCTCACCACGACCGACGCCAGCTACGCCGAGCTCGGCACGGGCGTGCCGGTCCCGGAACTGCCGGCGGCGCAAGCGATCAAGCTCGTGCTGAACCAGGTCGAGACCTTGGCCCCGGGCGACCGCGAGTCGGCGCACAAGCTGGTGGACGCCGTCGGCGGGCACCCGGGAGCCCTGCTGGACCTGGCCGGCTCGGCCCGGTCGGCGGGCCTGGACTCGGTGCGGCGGCGGCTGTTCTCCCGGGACTGGCCGGTGTTGGAGGCGACCGCGAAGCGGCTGCTGGCCGAGGTGGACGCGGCCGGCGACGCCGGTCTTGACGTGCTGCGCGCGGTGGCGGCGTTCGCGCCGGAGCCGATGCCGTTACCCGTTCTGGATGGTCTTGGCCCGGTCGGTCTGGCGGTCGACCGGCTGGCCAGGCAGTCTGTGGTGCGGCTGGTCGGCGGAGGCGCGTTGGAGGTACCGGCGGTGGTCGCACACGTGATCGGCACAGCGATCCCGATCCGGCGCGGCACGAGCGGGTCAGCGCGGCCGCGCTGGCCGGCCGCCGCGAGCGGGACGACTTCGCGGTGGACGAACGCGAGCGGGCGGCGGCGTTCCGGGTCCAGGTCGAGCTGGCGCACCGGGTTCCCGTGCGGCCGCTGGGCGGCGGCGGCCTGCGGGAGGCGATCTCCTCCCTGCACAGCATCTTCGCGTTCACCCGGGAGCAGCTGCGGGAATGCGGCCCCGATTCGTCGCAGCGCTTCGGTGAGGTCGCGGAGCGCCTGATGGAGGAGGTGCTGCGGCCGTTCCTGTCGGAGTGGCACCCGGCGCTGCGGCGCTACGAGGACCGCACGCAGTTCGACGACACGGCCTGGGATCCGACCGCCGAACTGCGCAACGCCCTCGACGCGCTGCGGGAACCGCTGCTGGCGGTGATCCGGGACCTGAGCCGGATCAGCGGGAACCCACACGGGACTCGCTACCTGTGAACAACTCCCGCACCATCGCGGCGATCTGCTCGGTCTCGATGAGAAACGCGTCGTGCCCGTACGGCGAGTCGATCACCCGCACGCCGTCCGCGCCGGGAATGCCGGCGGCCAGTTCCTGCTGCTGCGCCAACGGATACAGCCGGTCCGTGGTCACGCCGCCGACGACCGTCCGGGCCGTCACACGACCTAAAGCGGCCTTCACGCCACCACGCCCGCGACCGACGTCGTGGGAGTTCATCGCCTCGGCCAGCACGACGTAGCTGCCGGCATCGAAGCGCCGCACCAGCTTCTCGGCATGATGGTCCAAATAGGACTCGACGGCGAAGCGGCCGTCGCCCTGCGAATCGCGGCCGAACCGAGCCGACAGCTCGGCCTCGCTCCGATACGTGATGTGCGCGATCCGCCTTGCGACGCCAAGTCCGCGGGTGGGCCCCTCTCCGCAACCGTAGTAGTCGCCGCCGTGCCACCCGGGATCGGACCGAATGGCCTCAAGCTGCGGATACGTCCACGCGATCTGGTCGGCCGAGGACTGCGCCGGACAAGCCAGCAGCAGCAACGACTCCACCCGCTCCGGCGTGGAAGCCGCCCACTCCAACGCCCGCATCCCACCCATCGAACCGCCGATCACGGCGGCCCACCGGTCGATGCCCAACGCGTCGGCCAGGGCCACCTCGGCGGCGACCTGATCTCGTACGGTCAACGACGGAAACCGGCTGCCCCAGGGCTTTCCGTCGGGGCTGACCGAGGACGGCCCGGTGCTCCCCCGGCAGCCGCCCAACACGTTGGGCGCCACTACGAAGTACCGCGACGGATCGAGAACTCCGGGCTGCACCAGGGAATCCCACCAGCCGGCGGTCGGATGCCCCGGCCCGGCGGGACCGGCGACATGGCTGTCGCCGGTCAGCGCGTGCAGGACGAGGACGGCGTTGGACCGGTCCGGGGCAGGAGCCCCCCACGTCTCATAGGCGAGTTGGACGGCGGGCAGCTCGCCTCCGCGCTCCAGCGGCAGGGGGCGGTCCAGCCGCACCCACTGCCGCCGGCCGGGCGGATCGTTCTCCGTGAGGGGAGTCAGAGCGCGGCCTTCGCGGCCCGGAACCCGGCTTCGAGGTCCGCCTTGAGATCCTCGACACCTTCCAGGCCGACCGACAGGCGCACCAGACCCGGTGTCACGCCGGTGACAAGTTGCTCCTCCTGCGTCAGCTGGGAATGAGTGGTGCTGGCCGGATGCACGATGAGGCTGCGCACGTCGCCGATGTTGGCCAGCTGGCTGAACAACTCCGTGCCGTCCACGAACGCCCGGCCGGCCTCGGCGCCGCCGCGCAGCTCCAGGGACACGATCGCCCCCGCGCCGCCCGGCAGGTACTTGCGCGCCGCCTCGTGCCACGGGCTCGACGGCAGGCCGGCGTAGTGCACGGTCTCCACCTCGTCCCGCTGCTCCAGCCACTCGGCCAGCGCCTGGGCGTTGGCCACGTGCCGCTCGATCCGCAGCGACAGCGTCTCGATGCCCTGGAGGATGAGGAAGCTGTTCTGCGGCGCGATCGCCGCGCCGGTGTCGCGCAGCAGCTGCACCCGCAGCTTGGCCGCGAACGCCCCGTGGCCGAGCGCCGGCCAGTAGCGAAGGCCGTGATAACTCGGGTCGGGCTCGTTGTAATCGGGGAAACGATCCGCGTGCGCCCCGAAATCGAACTTGCCGCCGTCCACCACCACGCCGGCGATCGCCGTGCCGTGGCCGCCGAGGAACTTGGTCGCCGAGTGCACGACGATGTCGGCGCCGTGCTCCAGCGGCCGCACCAGGTACGGCGTCGTCACCGTGCTGTCGATGACCAGCGGCACCCCGACCTCGTGCGCGACGGCGGCGACGGCCTCGATGTCGAGCACGTTGCTACGCGGGTTGCCGAGCGTCTCGGCGAAGAACAGCTTGGTGTTGGGCCGGACCGCCGCCCGCCACTCGTCCAGGTTGTCGGGGTCGTCGACGAAGCTGACCTCGATGCCCAGCTTGGGCAGCGTGTAGTGGAAGAGGTTGTACGTGCCGCCGTACAGGGACGCGCTCGACACGAAGTGGTCGCCGGCGCTGGCCAGGTTGAGGATCGCGGCCGTCTCGGCCGCCTGCCCGGACGCGAAGGCCACCGCCGCGACCCCGCCCTCCAGGGCGGCGATCCGCTGCTCCAGCACGTCCTGGGTGGGGTTGTTGATGCGGGTGTAGATGTTGCCGGCCTCGGCCAGGCTGAACAGGGCGGCCGCGTGGGCCGTATCCCTGAAGACGTAGGAGGTGGTCTGGTAGATGGGCGTGGCCCGGGCCCCGGTGGCGGGATCGGGCGCGGCGCCGGCGTGGATCTGACGGGTCTCGAACGACCAGGAAGAAGGCATGGGTGTGCTCCGGTGCGAGGGGGTGAGGTGGGGGAGGTCAGCCGTGAGCGCGACACGCCATGCTGGTGACGCGCACGTAGTCCACGTGCCGGCGGGACACCAGGAGGGCCATGGGCCCGACGCTAGACGGGCCAGGTTCACCCGAGAAGGCCCGTCACCCAGTGGGACAAGAGGGAGTAGGTTTGCCTCATGGCGCCGGCCGAGAACCGAGACATCACCCAGTCGATTCCCAGCTTCACGGTCGCCATGCGTGGCTATGACCGTATGGAGGTCGAGACCCACCTCAAGCGCATCACCTCGGAAGTGCGGCTGTTCGCCGCCGACCGGGATGCCGCGCTGCGTCAGGCCGACGAGCTGGCCAAGCAGCTCGACCAGGCCCGTGCGCGCATCGAGGAGCTCAAGGGCCAGGTCGAGCAGGTCCGGCAGGCGCCACCGCCGCCACCGCCCGCGCGTGA
>NZ_KK037166.1:7002317-7028923 GCF_000568255.1 Kutzneria sp. 744 | reverse complement strand
ATCATCGCCGAGCACCAGTCGCTGATGGAGAAGGCCCGCAGCGAGGCCGCCGAGCTGACCACCGTCGCCGGGCAGCGCCGCAAGACGTTGGACGAGCAGGCCGAGCAGCGCCGCCGTCAGATCGAGGCCGAGTTCACGCAGGAGATCGCCGCCAAGCGCAAGGCCGCGCTGGACGCCATCGCCGAGCTCGAAGCCTCCCAGATGACCGAGCTGGACCAGCGCGTCACGGCCGCGACCGCCGACGCCGACGCCCGGATCAACCGCAGCAACCAGGAAGCCGCACGGCTGCGCGACTACCGCGAGCGCATCGCCGACCAGCTCCGCTCGGCCACCAGCCTGCTCAACGACGCCGGCTCGCTGCTGGAACCGCTCCCGGAGGAGCGCAGCTGATTTGTCAGGAAGGGCCCCTTACTGACGTTGAACGTCAGTAAGGGGCCCTTCCTGACGTTCAACGAGAGGATCGGTCCCTTGATCTTGGGGGTCAGCCGTCCCAGCGGTCGGTGTAGGCGACCTCGCTCAGGGGCCTGCGCTGCGCGGGCTTGAAGGTCGTCTGCGTGGTGTAGGCGATCGGCAGCAGGCAGGTCTGCGTGACGTCCTCGGGGATGCCGAGGATCTCGCGTGCCTCGGCCTCGCGGGTCAGGTGGTAGGTGGTCATGGTCGAGCCGAGGCCACGGGTGCGCAGCGCCAGCTGGAGGCTCCACACTGCCGGGTAGATGCCGCCCCAGAAGGCGGAGCTCTCGAACACCGTGGCCGGCGGCCGGCCGAGCACGCACGGAATCACGAACACCGGCACGCGCTCGATGTTGTCGATCAGGAACCGGCCGGAGCGCAGGGAGTGCTCGGGGATGTCGCCGGGCAGCGAGGCCAGGTACTCGTTGCCGGCCTCCCGGAACAGCCGGCCCAGCTCGGCCCGCTTGTTGGCGTCGCGAACGACGATCCAGCGCCACATCTGGAGATTGCCGGGGCTGGGCGCCTGCAGCGCCAGGCGTAGGCAGTCGTTGATCACCTCGGGTTCGACCGGCCGCTCCAGGTCGAGCTTGAGCCGGACCGAGCGGGTGGTGCTGAGCAGTTCGTCGTTGTCCACACCGACGACGCTAGCCAGTGCCCCGATGGCGTCACGCGCGTTCGCGCCGCTTCGGCGCGAAGGGACAGCCCTCAGGCGCGTTCGAGCCGCAGCGGTGAGGATCCTTCGTCCAGTACGAGAAGGAAGTCGTCGAGGTCCTCGCACGAGCCCGTCGGCACGCCCGGCTGGGCGAGCGCCAGCAGCTGCACGGCCAATCCGGTCAGGCCGGCCGGATCGCCGGTGATGCTCACCTTGCCGTCGGACCCGACCGACACGGTCAGCCGGTAGTCGTCCGGCCAGGCCGAGACCAGGCCGATTCCTCGGTTGTAGGAAGGAATATCCAGCTGCACCTTAGCCACATCGACCTCCGATCGGTGAACCTCGCACACCTGCCGACGACTGTCCAGGCCGAACGCTGGCCCTAGATCGTCTCGTAACCCCCTTGTCACCGAGATCACTCGGGAGCTAAGATACTTTTGAATTGAGATTTAGGGGGGACGTATGGACATGACACGAACACGGGTCCTGGTGGTGGGGGCCGGACTCGCCGGCGCGGCAGCCTCGATGTTCCTGGCCGACCGGGGAGTCGAGTCGCTCGTGGTCGAGCGGCATCCGGGAACTTCCTTGCACCCCAAGGCAAGCGGCCAGAACCCGCGCACCATGGAGCTGCTGCGCACAGCCGGCGTCATCGAGCAGACGCTGGCCGCCAACCCGTTCACCGGCGGCGGCGCGTTCGAGATCAAGATCGCCGCGAGCGCTCGCGGCCCGGTGTTCAGGACAATCGTGGCCGGCGACGACTCGCGGCTGTGGGACTCGCTGTCGCCGTTGCCGATGGGCATGGCCACACAGGTCCAAATGGAGCCGATCATGTTGGGCCGTGCGAAGGAACTGGGCACGCGCGTCCGCTTCGACACCGAACTCGTCTCCTTCGAACAGGACACGCTCGGCGTCACCGCACGGCTCGTGCACCGCCCGACCGGCACGCTCAGCCAGGTCCGCGCCGACTACCTCGTCGCCGCCGACGGGCACCGCAGCCCGATCCGCGAGCGGCTGGGCATCGGCCGGCACGGCTGGGGCAGCCTCAGCCACCACGCGGGCGTCGTCTTCGACACCGACCCGGAGCGGCTGGCCGACATCACCGGCTCGCTGTACTACCTGCAACATCCGGAGTTCACCGGGGTTTTCGGCTCGACGGACGTGCCCGGCCGGTTCATCTTCGCCGTCGAGTACGACCCCGCGCGCGGGGAGTCGATCGACGACTTCACGCCGGAACGCTGCACCTCGCTGATCCGGCTCGGTCTGGACGACCCTTCGTTGAAGGTCGAGCTGCGGACCGTGCAGGCGTGGGAAATGGCCGCCCGGGTGGCCGACACCTTCCGCAGCGGCCGGGTTTTCCTGGCCGGCGACGCGGCGAAGGTGACGCCGCCGACCGGTGGCCTCGGCGGCAACACGGCCATCGGCGACGGGTTCGACGTGGCGTGGAAGCTGGCCGCCGTGCTGAACGGCCAGGCCGGACCGGGGCTGCTCGACAGCTATGACGCGGAGCGACGGGCTGTGGCCGAACTCGTGGTGGCGGAGTCGCTGGCCAACTACGTGGACCGGCTGGCGCCGCAGTTGCGCGGCGAGGCGGTGCCCGAACCGGTGGGGTACATGGAGGTTGTGTTCGGCATCCGGCAGCGCTCCGAGGCCGTGCTGATCGACGACGAGGACCCGGTTCTGGTCGAGGATCCGCTCAAGCCGAGTGGCCGTCCCGGTTTCCGCGCCCCGCACGTGACGCTCGCACGAGACGGCGCTGAGGTGTCCACTGTGGACTTCTTCGGCCGGGACTGGGTGCTGCTGACCGGGGCCGAGGGCGGCGTGTGGCACGAGGCGGCCAAGCACGTGGCCGACCGGCTGGGCATCGCCGTGCGCACGGTCGGCCTCGGGCCCGATCTCACCGACCCGGAGGACCGCCTGGTCGAGGCGTACGGCATCGGCAACGGCGGCGCGAGCCTGGTGCGGCCGGACGGCATCGTGGCCTGGCGTACGGACTTCGAGGTCGCCGACGCCGCCGGCACGCTCCAGACGGTGCTCAGTCGGCTACTGGACCGGGCGCCTGTCGACGCAGTCCCAGCAGGCACAGCGCACTGATCACGCCGCCCAGCACCAGATACAGCGAGATCGGCCACGGCTTGGCGTGGTCGACCGACAGCAGGGCGGTGGCCACGAGCGGGGACAGGCCACCGCCCAGCGTCGCGCCGAGCTGGTAGCTGAACGCCGAGCCGGAGTAGCGCAGCCGCGGCTCGAACAGCACCGGGAAGTACGAGGCCATCGGGCCGAACAGGACGCCGGAACCCGCGTAGGCCAGCGCCAGCGCCAGGATCAGCAGGCCGGCCGAGCCGGTGTCGATCAGCCAGAACAGCGGGAACGCGAACACGATGATGAACACCGCGCCGGTCAGCATCACCGGCGTGCGGCCGACCCGGTCCGCGACGCGGCAGGCGATCAGGATCGACACCACCTGGGCCGCGCCGCCGACCAGGCTCGCGGTCAGCACCTGCTGCTGCGGCAGGTGGTGCACGGCCGTCCAGTAGTTCAGCACGAAGGTCACGAGGATGAAGATGAAGGCGTTGAAGCCCAGGTTCACGCCCACACCGAGCAGCACCTTCTGCCACGAGGTGCGCAGCACCTCGGCCAGCGGCACCCGGGTCACCCGCTGCGCGGCCCGCAGCTCCTTGAACTCCGGGCTCTCCTCGATGCCCACCCGCATGTAGATGCCGACCGCCACCAGCACCAGGCTGGCCAGGAAGGGAATCCGCCAGCCCCAGCTGAGGAAGTCGCCGCCGGAGGCGGCCGTGGACAGCGAGAACATGGCCGTGCCGACAAAAAGTCCCAGCGGGGAGCCGAGGAAGGTCCAGCCGCTGTACCAGGTTCGGCGCCGTTCGGGGGCGTGCTCGACGACCATCAGCGCCGCGCCGCTCTGCTCGCCGCCGAGGAAGAACCCTTGCAGCAGACGGAGAACGAGCAGCAGGACGGGCGCGATCAGGCCGGCCGTGGCGTAGCTGGGCAGCACGCCGATCAGCGCCGTGCACAGGCCGGTCATGGTCAGCGTCAGCACCAGCATCGGGCGGCGGCCCACCCGGTCACCGAAATGGCCGATGACCGCCGCACCCAGTGGTCTGACGAGAAAGCCGACCCCGAAGGTGGCGAACGCCAGCAGCGTGCTCACGGTCTGGTTGCCCGTCGGGAAGAACAGCTTGGGCAGCACCACCGCGGACGCGAGGCCGTAGATCAGGAAGTCGTAGAGTTCGATGGTCGTGCCGGCCGCGCTGGCCAGTGCGACCTTGCGCACCGACGAACTGCGAACCTGATCAATCGATCGAGTCACGGTATCCTCCCTCAGTCACGACATGGGACCACAAACGGGTGAAAGCGGCCACACGTTCTGGTGGAGCACTCGGTTTTACGTCGATTGCCTGCACGAACGGCGCAAAGGTAGGCAACCATGGCCCTCCCCCGCATCCTTGCCGGCGCAGCAGCGCTCTGCGTTGCCGCCGTCTGCGTGACCGCCGTCCCCGCCGCGGCCGCGATGCCCTCCACCCTGTCCCTGACCGCCACCACCCGCGGCCAGGCCCCGCACGTCGTGGAGCTGACCTGCGACCCCGTCGCCGGCACCCACCCCGACGCCCAGCTCGCGTGCCTGCAGCTCGACCAGGTCGACGGGGACATCGCGAACATGCCCGGCACCGAGGCGCACATCTTCTGCCCCATGATCTTCCAACCGATCAAGGTGAGCGCGACCGGCCTGTGGCGGGGCCGGACCGTCCTGTTCCAGGACAGCTACACCAACAGCTGCGAGCGTGACAACAAGACCGGGAGCCTGTTCCGGTTCTGACAGTGGTCGGGGCCCCCGACTTCCGCCGGGGGCCCCGCGACACAGATCACATCAGCTGTTCCTGAGGAACGGTTACGGCTTTCCTTACAGGATGCTGTGAAACTCAGGCCGGCAGGCCCCATGGCGCGGACTGCCCGTTCGGCGTCACCGGCGCGACCGTGAAGTCCGGCCGGTCGCCGGCCCGGTAGAGCACCGCCTCGCCGCCGCGCGGCAGGTCGATCTGGATCGTGGTGGCGTCGAGTTCCTTGGTTTTCCACGGCCGCCCGTGTGCGTCCCGGACCGTGACCTGACCCGGGATGCCGTGTCGGACGACGCACGGCGCGCCGGCCTCGCTGCGGATCCGGACCCAGCGGGTTGCGCCCTTCTGTCGGGACGCGCTGATCAGGAACGCCCCCTGGGTGCGGAAGTTGTCGATCGTGGTGTCGGCCCAGGAGTCGGGGATGGCCGGGAAGACCCGGATGATCCCGTTCCAGCTCTGGCACACCATGTCGTGCATCGACTGCGCCGCCGACAGCGGCGTCTCGATCACCGGGCCCGACTCCTTGTACATGGTGTTGGGCTGCACGTAGAGCCGCAGCAGGTCGCTGAGGTACTGGGCGGAGTCGTTGCCGCGCAGCATCTGCGCCGCCATCGAGGCCGCACCCGTGTAGCTGTAGCCCTGCAGCGCCCCCTTGAAGCTGATCCAGTGGTTGAGCGAGGTCTGGATCAGGTTCCGGTTCTCCGGCTGCTCCCAGTTCACCAGGTACAGCGGGTACACCGACAGCATGTGCGAGTAGTGCCGGTGGGACATGGCGAACGGCTGGCCCGCCCCGATCATGAACCCGTTGGCGTCGGTGGGATACGGCGTCAGATCGTCGAGGGTGTGCTGCCACACCGGGGCCAGCGGGTCGTTGATGTGGAGAATCTTGGCCGACTCCAGGAGGGTCTGGCAGCCCCAGCGGATCAGCGCCAGGTCGAAGTTGGTGTCGGGCGTGTCGACGCCGTACTCCGGGGAGAAGGTCTTCGGCAGGTGCAGCTTGCCGTCGTCACCCTTGGCCAGGAAGTGCAGGTAGTAGTTGATCGCCTTGCGCAGCAGGGGAAACACCGTGGACTTCAGGGTCGCGGTGTCCATGGTGTGGCGGTAGGTCAGCCACACGTTGTGCAGGGCCCAGGTCAGGTTCCCGGTCTCCGGCGTCGGCGGGTCCTGGCCCGGCACGCCGACCGTGCCGCCGCCCCGCAGGGTGATGTCCGTGCTGCGCGGGATGCCGGCGGAGTCCTGGTTGTACGGCGCGATCACCTGACTGCTCAGGTTGTCCCGGTACTGGCTGATCGCCCGGGTCAGCGAGTCCAGCTCCAGGTGGTTGGAGCCGTTGATCAGCCAGTACTCCAGCTGCACGTTGAGGTTCCACCACGTGGCCGGCCAGGGCGTGGGCTCCAGCCAGGGGCCGGTCGTGGCCATCACCGGCGCCGATTTCCTCGTCGCCGAGGCCACCTTGTAGAGCTGGATCCAGTAGAAGCTCTGCAGGCGGCCGTCCGGCACCGAGAGGAAGCTCTTGCGGTAGAAGGCGTTCCACCAGGCACGGTGGTCCTGGGCCAGCATGTCGAGGGGCTGTACCGCTGAGCGCAGGGTGTGCAGGGCGGTGGCGCCGGCGGTCTTGGCCGGGTTCGACCAGGCCACCGTGGCGTAGAGGGTCCTTGTGGTGCCCCTGGTCTTCTCCTGGTACGCCGTGACGTGTTCGCCGCCGGACAGCAGGGGCTGGGTGACCAGCGTCGCGTCGCCGCTGGTCGCCGTGTCGGGCTTGGGGTTGGGCAGGTAGCCGTCCGGGGCCGGCTTGTTGAACTTCGGGTCCGTTCGGGGGCTCACCGCGACCGCCGGGTGGAACACCCAGCGGAACTTCGCCTCCCCGTCGGTGGCTTTCGCCTGCACGGCGAGGACGCCCCGTCCATTGTGGATGATCGCCCGGATCGCGATGCTGCCGGCCGTGGTGGTGATCGTGCCGGTCAGTTCGGCGTCGTAGAGGCTCAGCCGCCAGTCGACCTTGGTGATCGTGCCCTGCGGCTCCAGCGTGAACCAGCCGATCGGCAGGCGGGCCAGGCCGTACAGGGAGCCGAACTGCGGCCGGTGGTCCTGGACCTCGCTGTGCTGCACGGTGAAGCGGATCGCGTTGGCGCCCGGCTCCGCGTAGATGCCCGAGCCCAGGAAGCCGTTGCCCAGGAACGGTCCGTCGTACCAGTTCTTCGGCAGCTGCTTCCAGATCAGGTCGCTGCCGGCCAGGAAGCCGCGCCAGTTCACGCCGGCGGTGCCGTCCGCTCCTCCGCTCGCCAACGCCGGAGTCGCCAGCAGCGCCCCGCTCGCGGCCAGCAGACTCCTCCGGGACAGCTCAGCCATGTCGGCCCCTCACGTCGATGTGAAAACCTATACATCGGAGCTCTGCCGCCGACCGTAGGCAGAGGGTCCAGCCACGTCAAGACTCTTGTCCAGGCCTACGGTTGCTGTCATCGGATGAATCGATTACTTAGACAATGATCTTCATGCGCCTAGCCGCCCTGGTCGTCGCCCTGCTGGTCCTGCTGGCGACGCCCGCCCTCGCCTCCGATGTCCGGCCCGGCTTCGCCGGCTCCTTCAACGGCTCCAGCGGCGTGCTCACCGGCAACAGCACCCTGGCCCCGGCCAACGTGCCCGTCCAGCTGCCCGGCCCCGGTCTCGGCGTGCTCGGCACCGGCGTGGGCGGCAGCGCCGACTGAGGCCACTTTCGGCTCGCCTACGGCCACCACCAGCGCATACGCTGTCGCCATGACCTACGCCGTCGACTTCACCACCGTCTCGACCGTCGGCCTGGAGTCCTCCCCGGTCACCGACGCGCTGGCCGGCCTGCGGGCCAATGAGGCCCGCTACTTCAAGAACAAGTACGACCACGTCTTCACCGTCGAGCCCGCCGACAAGGCCGCGTCGATCATCGACTGGGTGCACGGGATCCTGGCCGACGAGCGCGGCATCGTCATCGCCTCCCGCCCGCTGGAGGCGACGGAGTTCGAGGTCGAGGGCATCCGGATGGCCTATGTCTTCTACGAGAGCGGCCTGTCCATCAACGTCATGTACACCCTCGCCGACGGCGGCAAGCGGGCCGTCGGCTTCAAGCTCTCCGACGGCATGGACATCCCCTCGGAGCTCTCCGCGTTCAAGTTCGCCCGCCAGAAGTCCAAGCTGGCCGGCACCATCCGCGGCTCCTACTTCGTCATCAAGAACGCGCACTGACTCACTTCCAGCGGAAGTGCACGAACACCCGCCCGAAGTTGTCGCTGTCCTTCTCCACCCGGTGGTACAACGCCTTGATCTCCTTGCGCTCAAGGAACCGCAGCACGTGCTTCTTCAGCGCCCCCGACCCCTTGCCCGGGATGATCTCCACCAGCGGCGCCTTCTTGGCCACCGCCTCGTCGATCACCGCCCGCAGCGCCCGGTCGATCTCACCGCCCCGGTTGTAGATGTCGTGCAGGTCCAGCTTGAGCTTCATGCCCCCATGGTGCTCCGCGACGTGGCGGACCGGCCACCACACGCCTTTCCGACCGCGGACGACTCTCCCGCTCACCATGCTCTTTTCCCAGCTCCAGGCGGCTTCCAGCGCCCCGAGCCGTCCCTCGCCCGTAGCCCCGATTGACGCCACCCCTACTATGTAAACGTTTCCAGTGCGCCGCCGCGCCGACACCCCTGGAGGTTGTGGTGGCATCACGTTCCCGGTGGTCGCTTGCGATCGCCTGCTCTCTCGTCGCCGGGGCCCTGCTCCCGACCGCGGCCTCGGCCGCACCCACCGCCTGTTCCGAGGAGGCGCCCGTCCGGGCCGCCGCCGACCACTGGATCGCCGGCAACGCCAAACCCGCCGACTCCACCTGGTTCAACTCCCTGTTCATCAAGGGCGACATCGAGGCCTACAAGCTCACCGGCGACGCCAAGTACCTCACCTACGCCACCGCCTGGGCCTCGCACAACAAGTGGAAGCTGCCCACCGGCACGCCCAACCTCGACGGTCCCGAGGCGGCGCAGGAGTACATCGACCTCTACAAGCTCGACCCCAAGCACCCGGCCTCCGACGTCGCCGACGCCAAGGCCTACGTCGACCGGGAGACCAAGAAGGTCGAGGGCGGCAAGAGCTCCGACATGGACTACGTCGACGCCGTCCGCCTCGGCGCCCTCTCCGCGTTCCCGTACTTCGGGAGCAGCGCCGACATCGACGCCATGGCCAAGCTGTTCGCGTACCCCGAAAGCCACATCTACGACAAGAAGAACGCCCTGTGGTGGCGCGATTCCCGCTGGGTCGGCACCACCCAGCACTGGTCGCGCGGCAACGGCTGGATCGTGCTCTCCCTCACCGACACCATCGCCAACCTGCCCGCCGGCGACACCCACCGGGCGCACTACATCAGCCTGCTGCAGGACATGTTCGCCAAGCTCAAGTCCACCCAGCAGTCCGGCGGCTACTGGACCGCCGACGTCGACCACCCGGCCGCCTACCCCGCGCCCGAGTCCAGCGGCACGTCCCTCTACACCTACGGGCTGGCCAAGGGAATCCAGGCCGGTTACCTCGACTCGGCCACCTACCTGCCCGTCGTGCAGAAGGCCTGGGGTTGGCTGAAGACCAAGGCGCTGCAGTCCAACGGTGTCGTCGGCTACGTGCAGGGGCCGTCCTCGCACCCGTCCCAGTACCAGCCCATCAGCCCCACCGCCACCAGCAACTACGGCACCGGCATGTTCATCATGGCCGGCGTCGAGGCCGCCAAGCTGACCCCCGGCTGCGCCGCCAAGTTCTGACGCACGCGAACGGCCCGGCACTCCGGCCGGGCCGTTCGCCTGCTAAGCCAACTCCTTGCACAGCCTCGGGACCGCCGTCCCGATCGGCTCCGTGATCTTCTCCGCCGCCAGTTCGTCGTACGGCGTCGGATCGCGGTTCACGATCACCAGCCGCGCACCGGCCCGCACCGCCACCGCGCACAGCGCCGCCGCGGGCTCCACCCGCAACGAGCTGCCGATCGCCAGGAACACCTCACTGGCCGCCGCGATGTTCATGGCCTGCCCCAACACATCCGCGTCCAGGTTCTCGCCGAACAGCGTCACCCCCAGCTTCAGGACGCCGCCGCACTCCGGGCACCTCTTGTCCCCGCCGAGGATTTCCCTTGTGCCGAAGCCCTTTCCACACCCCACGCACACCGTCTTGTGCATGCTTCCGTGCAGCTCCAGCACTTTCCTCGCCGGAATGCCCGCCTTCTGATGCAGGCCGTCCACGTTCTGCGTCAGCACCCGCACGTTCGCCAGCTTCGCGATCGCCCGATGCGCCTCGTTCGGCTCCGCCTGCCACGCCGGGTGCCGCTCGTACCGCCGCCAGAACTCCCCTCGCGTCCCCTCGTCCCCCATGAAGGTCTCGTACGTGAACAGCTCCTGCGCCTTCGGGTCCTTCGTCCATTCCCCTTGCGGGCCACGGTAATCCGGGATGCCCGAGTCCGTCGAGATCCCCGCCCCCGTCAACACCGCGATCCTGGTCATGCCCTACAGCCTAGGTTCCCGTCACAAGCGTATTAGCCCACCGCCGCAACGCCGTGTCCGGCGCTTGCCCGCAGTACCGCCGAAACTGCTCACGCACCTCGCCCGCCCGAATCCCCCCGTGCACCTCCGGCGCCCGGTACCACCCCATCCCCGGGCCCGGCGCCCAGCTCCGCGCGGTGGCCGCCGCACCGTCCCCCGGGGAGTCCAGGCCGTAGAATATCTCCTTCACCCCCAACGACATCGCCGCCCCCAGACACATCAGGCACGGCTCCAGATTCACTGCCAACCGGAGATCCCTCGCGCCCTTCCCGTCCGCCTCGATCATCGCCAGCAGGTCCGCGTGCTTGAGTCGTCCCTCGCTGTCCCTCGTGTAGGCCCTCGCCACGATCTCGTCCCCCGACACCACCACCGCGCCGATCGGCAGCTCCCCCTGCGCCATCCCCTCGTCCGCGACTTCCATCGCCGCCAACACCATGTCGTCAGGCGTTATGCCGTTCCCACCAGTCTGTTCGCCACCGGCTCGTCCCGCACCATCCTCCACGCCAGGTACGCGAACGGCGCCAGCAACAGCAGATCCACGCCGCTCGCCACCCACTCCAGCCTCATGATCTGCCCCGCCGGAAACGCCAGTCCCCCAACACAAACCAGAACCCCCACCCACGGCGGCGCCCCTCTCGCCAGCAGCAGGCCCACCCCCGTCAACACCAGCGCCGCCGGAAACATTGGCCCCGCCAGCCAGAACGCCACGTCCGCGGCGAACGGATGCGCCCCCAGCGCCCCGACCGCCCTGCTGTGCGACATCCCCAGCGCCGCCTCGTATATTCCTTGCACCCCAAAGGCCGTGCCCCCGACCACGCCCAGCACCGTCACCAGCGTCGCCACCGCCGCCAACCTCGGCCGCCGTGCCGACACCCCCGCCAGCACCGTCACCAGGCCGTACGACCATATCCCCGTCGCCAGCACCACCAGCGCCCCACCGGTCGCGCCTTGGCTGTTCCCCTCCCAGAACGCCGTCGACGCCCCCATCAACGCCGGCCCCAACACCAGGCACGCCCCCGACAGCACCCGGCCGAACCCGTTCCCCTCCATGGCTTTCAGCCTCCACGCCAGGCGGTGGCCCCCACATCAGGGATCCCCCTGACCTCACCCCAGGAGTGCCCGCATGTCCTCGGCCAGCCCACGCATCTGTTCCCCCGCCTCAATCTCGAACGTCACCTGCGCCTTCCAGACATCGTTGCCCCGCCACGGCGCCAGCCCCCAGGTCATCTCCACGTGGCCCCTGCTCCGGAACACCGCCTCGATCCGCAGGTCCCGATCCAGGCTCTCCCACGTCTTCGCCCCGATCCACCCCTCGAAGCTCGTTCCCGCCCGGCATTTCACCAGCCGTTGTGCCGTGGCCAGACCGCCTGGACGGCGAGCGAGGATTGCCCGTCAACGACGTGGTACTCGCGGTGTTGGGCGGCGGTGGCGCAGGCGTGGTTGGGCAGGATCCGGACACGGCTGCCGATGGCCAGGTCCGGTAGGTGGCGGGCACTTCCGGGACGCAGGGACAAGACCCCGTGCTCCTGGGAGGCGCCCGTCATGACGAGGTCGGAGATGACCCGGCCGGCGAGATCGGTGACTAGGCCGTACCCCTGGTCGACCTGTTGGACGGCGGTCCCACGGTCCCGGGAGGTGGCCATCCAGCCGCCGTCGGTGAGAATCCAGCCCTTGTCGAGGCGGTGGCCGATGACGGTCACCACCACGGAGAGGGCCAGGTCGTCGATGTCGCAGACGCCGATGCCCGCCATGACCAGATCGAAGAACACGTAGTTGCCGGCACGGACCTCGGTGATCCCCGACAGGTCGGCGGCGGCGTGCGCGGTGGGCGTGGACCCGACGCTGACCACGGGCGTGGGCAGCCCTTCCTCGCGTAGGCGATTCGCGGCGAGCACGACTGCGTCGCGTTCCTGTTGGGCCGCTTGGCGTTGGGCTTCGGTGGTGCGGGCGAAGTAGGACTCGCCGGCGTGGTCGAGCACCCCGCGCAGCTCGGCACCGGCCTCGACGAGGCGTCGGCCGATCTCAAGCAGGTCCGGACCGTCGGGCTGGACGCCACCGCGGTGCCCGTCGCAGTCGATCTCGATCAGCGCCGGGATCGGATCGCCGGCGTCGGCCGACGCCTTCCCACCGCCTCGGCCTGCGCGACGCTGTCCAGCAGCACGACCAGGTCCACGCCGCGACGGCGCAGCGCGAGGACGCGCGGGAGTTTGCCCGGGTCGATGCCGACCGCGTAGAGGATGTCGGTGTAGCCGCCGTCGGCGAAGTACTCGGCCTCGGCGAGCGTGGACACCGTGATCGGTCCGGGGCCGACCCGGTGCACACGCCCGGCGACGTCCAGGGACTTGGTCGTCTTGACGTGCAGCCGCAGCGGGACGCCGACGGTGTCCAGCCGCGTGCGAAGCCGGTCGATGTTGCGGTCCATCCGGGCCCGGTCGACCACGGCGAACGGTGTGTCGGTGTCGCTGAGAGTCGGCATCAGTGGTCTCCCGCCTGGCGCTCGATGTCGCTGCGCTTGAGCAGGGCGGTCGCAAGCGTGAGGTCCTGGAGGGCGAAGCCGGAGCTGTCGAAGACCGTGATCTGCTCGGCCGAGGTGCGCCCGGACGCCATCCCACGGAGGACCTCGCCCAGCGCCGTGATCGCGGTGCCGGCCGAGGCATGCTGGAACTCCCCGATCGTGCGCGACTGCTCGACCACGTCGCAGAAGAGGGCGGCGCCCGGGTAGAGCTCGGCGGGCAGTTCCTGCTTGCCGGCCGAGTCGGCGCCCATCGCCGAGACGTGGGTGCCGGGCGAGATCCAGCCCGCGTCGAACAGCGGCGCGGTCGAGGTCGTGGCCGTGACGAGGACATCCGCGGCCCGACAGGCCGTCTCCATCTGCTCCGGCCGGGCATCGAGTCCCGTCTGGGCATGGATCTCCGCGGCCAGCGCGGCCGCGGCCTCCGGTCGACGCCCGGCCACGAGCACCGTATCGAACTGACGGATCCTCGCCACCGCGCGGGCGTCGTGCAGCGCCTGGTGACCGGTGCCGATCACGGTCAGCACTCGGCTGTCCGGGCGGGCCAGCGCCTGAACCGCCAGCGCGTCGGCCGCGGCCGTGCGGTAGGCGTTCGCCGTGGACGCTTCGACCACCGCCCCGAGCCGACCGGTGGACTGGTCGAACAGGATCACCGACGAGCTGTGCCGCGGCATCCCGTGCGCGTCGTTGCCCGGCCAGTAGCTGCCGATCTTCACGCCCGCGGCCGCCGCCATCGCACCCGACTTCAGCGTGAACCGGTTGGCCCGGTCACTGCCGTGACCGATGATGACGGGGAAGTTCACGCCTTGCCCCACCGCCAGAAACGCTTCGCGGGCCGCCGCCAGCGCCAGATCGTCATCGATCAGCCCCGCGGTCTCGGACTCCGTGAGCACCCGCATGTCAGACGTCCTCCTTGATCGTCGCGAGGTCGTTGTAGAGCGCCGCGCGGGAGATCCCCAACCGCGCCGCCACCCTGGCCGGCGCTCCGCGCAGGGCAAAGATCCCCCGCCGCGTGCAGCGCGCGCACCACCCCCACCCGCCCCTGCTTGCCCATCGCTTCCACCGACATCCCATGCGTCCGCTCCGCGTCCTCCACCAGCGAGTCCACGAGCTGGTCCAGATCCCCCGAGAAGTTCGTCGTCGTTTCCGCCACCGGCCCACCCGCCAGCTCCGCCAGCACCGCCCCCGCGCGCTGCAACGCCGTGACGTCGATGTTGATACACAGCGCCCCGATCAGCGCCCCGTCCTCATCCCTCAACGGCAGCGTCGAGCACTTCAACACCCGCCCATCCGCCGTGCGGGTCATGTAGTTGACCTCGTTGCTCGCCGCCTCCCCCGCCGCCAGCACCCGCAGCCCGATCTCGCTCATCGCGTCCCCCACGCTGCGCCCCGTCACCTCCCCCGCGATCGCCCTCACCGAGTGCTCCTCATCCCGGTAGTCGTGCAGCACCACCTCGCACGACCGCCCGAACGTCTCCGCGATCCCCGCCACCACCGGCCCCAACGCCGCGAACACCGCCTCCGCCGACCCCGCCACCCCACCCTCCCCGCGTAGACACTTCGTCCAGAATCTTAGACGTTTAGTCTAGTCACATGGCGAGCGGCAGCGAGAGATGCCTTCACCGGCAGGTGAAAGGGCTATTCGTCGTCAGACCCCCAGACGCCCCAGACCGGCTGACCGTCCTTGCCCGGCTGGTTCTCCGTGACGCCGGACGGCTGACCCGTCTCGCGGCGCAGCGCTTCGCCGGCCTCCCGGAGCCACCGCACCCGTTCCTCGTCGCTCATGCCGTCCGGCATGTTCAGGTCAACCACGGACTCGACGGTAGCGCCCACCCCTGACACCCGAAGGCGACGACAACGCGGGCGGGGACGGAATCCCTGGCAGCAAAGACGTCCTCGCCGCCGGTCAGCACTCGATGACGTTGACGGCGAGGCCGCCGCGGGCGGTTTCCTTGTACTTGTCCTTCATGTCACGGCCGGTCTCGCGCATGGTCTTGATGACCTTGTCGAGGGAGACGAAGTGGGCGCCGTCGCCGCGCAGGGCCATGCGGGCGGCGGTGATGGCCTTGATGGAGGCCAGGGCGTTGCGCTCGATGCAGGGGATCTGGACGAGGCCGCCGATGGGGTCGCAGGTGAGGCCCAGGTTGTGCTCCATGGCGATCTCGGCGGCGTTCTCGACCTGCTCGGGGGTGCCGCCGAGCACCTCGGCGAGACCGGCGGCGGCCATGGAGCAGGCGGAGCCGACCTCGCCCTGGCAGCCGACCTCGGCGCCGGAGATGGAGGCGTTCTCCTTGAACAGGACGCCGATGGCGCCGGCGGTGAGCAAGAACCGCACGACACCGTCGTCGGAGGCGCCGGGGACGAAGCGGGAGTAGTAGTGCAGGACGGCGGGGACGATGCCGGCGGCGCCGTTGGTGGGGGCGGTGACGACACGGCCGCCGGCGGCGTTCTCCTCGTTGACGGCGAGGGCGAACAGGGTGACCCAGTCCATGACCCGCAACGGATCCGTGGCGAAGTGCTCGGCGGCGAGGGTGCGGCGAAGGTCGGCGGCCCGGCGGCGGACCTTGAGGCCGCCGGGGAGGGTGCCCTCGACGGTGCAGCCCCGCTCGACGCACTCCTGCATGACGTGCCAGATGTGCAGCAGACCGGAGCGGACGTCGGCCTCGGGACGCCAGGACAACTCGTTGGCCAGCATGACATCGCTGATGGAGACGCCGGATTCCCGTGTGCGGGCAAGGAGTTCGTCGCCGCTCAGAAACGGGTGGGGCAGCGGGGTGGAGTCCTGCTTGATGCGGTCGGTGCCGGTGGCGGTCTCGTCGACGATGAAGCCGCCGCCGACCGAGTAGTAGACGGCGGAGTCGAGCGAAGAGCCCTCGGCGTCGAAAGCGGCGAAGCTCATCCCGTTGGGGTGCAAGGGAAGCTGCTTGCGGCGGTGCATGATGAGGTCGGTGTCCTCGACAAAGTCGATCTCACGGGAACCGCCGAGCGCGAGGCGACCGGACGAGCGGATGAGGGCGACGCGGGAGTCGGCGTCGGTGGGGTCGCAGAGTTCGGGCTGGGAGCCTTCGAGACCCAACATCACAGCCTTGGGGCTGCCGTGGCCATGGCCGGTGGCGCCGAGGGAGCCAAACAGCTCGACGTGCACCCGGGTGACGCGATCGAACACCCCGGCGGACCGCAGGCGGTCGACGAACATGAAGGCGGCCCGCATCGGCCCGACGGTGTGTGAGCTGGACGGGCCGATGCCCACGGAGAAGAGATCGAAAACGCTGATGGCCATGACGGACTCCAGGGCATAGGAGAAGACGGAAGCTCCCCCTCTGTCATGGGACCTGAGAGCTTCGCCGTCACGACCGCGACGGCTTGCACCGTGGGTGGGCATGCACGACCGCGCACGCTGCTTTCCAGAGTTGCCTCGCCCGGCCGGTCTGGGATGCCTGAGAGTGTGCGGGGAGGCTTGCTCCTTCGGCGCCCCGACGACACGCATCGAGGACTCTCCCGACCGGGCTGTGTGCCTTCGGCACGCGGCCTGTGTGGAATTGTTGCCCTCACTGTAAACGAACCGGGGAGCGGCTGATGAGGTTCGGCGCGAACTACACGCCAAGCAAGCACTGGTGGCACTCCTGGCTGGACTTCGAGCCGGACTCGATCCGCCGCGACCTGGACCAGCTGGCCGGCCTGGGCCTCGACCACGTGCGGGTGTTCCCGATCTGGTCGGTCTTCCAGCCGAACCGGGGCGTGGTCCGCGAGAAGGCCGTGGAGCAGCTGCTGGAGATGGTCCGCATGGGCGCGGCGGCGGGCCTGGACGTCACGGTGGACGGCATCCAGGGCCACCTGTCCAGCTTCGACTTCTACCCCTCCTGGACGCAGACCTGGCACCACCGCAACGTCTTCACCGATCCCGATGTGCTGGAGGGGCAGATCCTCCTGCTGCGCACGCTGGCGACGGTGCTGCGCGGGGAGCCGAACTTCCTGGGCATGACGCTGGGCAACGAGATGAACAACCTGGTCGAGCACAACCCGTGCACGGCGGACGAGGTGGACGTCTGGCTGGACCGGCTGCTGGCGACGGTCAACGAGGCGGACCCGGACCACCCGCACTGCCACTCGGCCTTCGACGACGCCTGGTACGTCGATGATCACCCGTTCACGCCGCTGGCCAGCGCGACCAAGGGCGCCATGACCACGGTTCATCCCTGGGTGTTCTCGCTGAACGCGGCTCGTCGTTACGGTCCGCAGTCGACGGAGATCCACCACCTCGCCGAGTACGGCACGGAGCTGGCCCGCGCCTACGGCGCGCCGGACCGGGTGATCTGGGTGCAGGAGGTGGGCGCGCCGGCCCCGCACATCCCGGTGGAGCACGCGGTGGAGTACGCGGAGCACACGATCGGCAACGTCGCGACCTGCAAGAACGTCTGGGGCCTGACCTGGTGGTGCTCTCACGACGTGAACCGGAGGTTCATCGACTACCCGGAGCTGGAGTACGGCCTCGGCCTGTTCGACGCCGACGGCAACGCGAAGCCGCTGGCCAGGGCGATCGAGAGGGCCGTGCACGCAGAGTTGCCGAAGCCGGTGGAGCGGACCACGGCGCTGTTCTTCGACGGCAAGCGGAGCTCCTCAGGCCCGGGCGGCGCGTTCTTCGAGGCCTGGATGCGTCTGGCCAGGGAAGGCCACCGACCGGCGGTTGTGATGGAGACGACGCCGGAGTACCTCAGCGCGCGGGGCGTGACCGAGGTCTTGACAGTGTGACTCCAGCCACCCCAGGATCAACAGTCATCCGATGACTAACCCGCTTCAGGCCCCCGGTCCGCCGCAAAGCCCCCCACACATCGGATCTGTTCGCCGCCGGGCGGCCCGACGTAGGAGGGCTCGATGACGACCTTCCCGAGACGGACTGCCCTGGGACTGGCCCTGGGCGCCACCGTGTTGGCCACGATCGACGGCACGGGGACCGCCTTCGCCGCAGACACCGCGCCGAATCCGGTCCCCGTCCCCCTGGACGGCCTGTTCGACAACGACGGCATCGACACCGCGACCACGCACGACGGCAACTTCGACGGATCCGGCTACACCTTCCCGGCCGAGGGCTTACCGAGCGGACCGACCACGGTGGACGGCATCCCGTTCACCTTCCCCACGGCAGCGGGCAAGAACAACATCGTCGCCATGGGCCAGCAGATCCCGCTGCCCAAGGGCCGCTACGTCACGGCCCTGTTCCTCACGGCCTGCTCCTACGGCGCGACCGGCGGCACGGCGACGGTCCACTACGCCGACGGCAGCACCAGCGAAGCCCAGCTCGGCGGCGCCGACTGGTACTCCGGCAGCGGCCAGATCGTCGCCCCGTTCCGCTACACACCGGGCGGCGGCACCGACCAGAGCCCGGTCTCGATCAGCACCTCCCAGGCCTGGATCGACCCCGGCCGGGACGCGGTGGCCATCACCCTGCCGACCACCAGTCCCGCCGTCGAGGGCAAGTCCAGCCTCCACGTGTTCGCCCTGAGCCTGCAACCGGTGGTGACCGGCAAGGCGGTCACGCTGAGGAGCACGAAGTCCACGACCAGCCTGCTCACCGACGCCGGCCCGCAGACCGTGGAGGCGACGCTGGTCAACCTGGGCACCGAGTGGATCACCCCGCAGGACCAGCTGACGATCTCCGTGGACGTCCAGGGCGGCCGCACGGTGACGCCGGCGACGGTGGCCTGGCTGGCCCCGGGCGACGAGGCGAAGGTCAGGATCGGCATCCGCAAGAACCAGCGTGTCGACGACGGCACGACGGCGACCGGGACGGTCACCGCGAAGTCCAAAAAGGACACTCTGGCCAGCGCGAACGCCCCGATTCTGCTGGGAGTGCCCGACTACCAGCCGGCGGACACCTCGCTGACCACGCACCAGGCCCCGTACTGGTTCCAGGACGCCAAGTTCGGCATCTTCATCCACTGGGGCGTCTACTCGGTGCCGGCCTGGTCGCCGCCGGGCAAGCAGTACGCGGAGTGGTACTGGAACTGGATGCAGGACCCGACCAACGCGGTCTACGACTACCACCGCCAGACCTTCGGCGAGGGCTTCAACTACGACGACTTCATCCCGCAGTTCAAGGCGGAGCACTGGAATCCGCTCGACTGGCTGAACCTGTTCGTGGAGGCGGGCGCGCGCTACTACGTGCTGACTTCCAAGCACCACGAGGGTTTCGCGCTCTGGGACTCCCAGGTCTCCGGCCGCACGGCGGCCAAGCTGGGCCCGAAACGCGATCTGGTCAAGGCCCTGTTCGACGCGTCGAGAAGGCACACTCCCCAGCTGCGCAACGGTTTGTACTTCTCCATGCCGGAGTGGTTCAACCCCGACAACCCGTGGATGGGCCACCCGCCGAGGAATCCGTACACCGGCGCGGCCGTGCCCTACACCGGGTACGCCAGCGGCCGGGACTTCGTGCTGGACTACCAGCTGCCGCAGATGCTGGAGCTGGTGCACGGCTACGACCCGGACGTGATCTGGTGCGACATCGGCGGCGTCAACGACAGCCGGCGGTTGATGGCCGAGTACTTCAACCACGCCAAGGACCGCCCGCGCCCGAAGGACGTGACGATCAACGACCGGTCGGGCATCGCGGTGCACGACTTCACCACGCCGGAGTACACGACGTACCCGAACACCGTGGTGGCCAAGTGGGAGGCGAGCCGCGGGCTGGATCCACGCAGCTACGGCTACAACCGCGCGACCCCGGACGAGATGTACATGACGGCGGAGGAGGTGGTGCACACGCTCGTCGACATCGTCAGCAAGAACGGCAACTTCCTGCTGGACATCGGCCCGCGGGCGGACGGCACCATCCCGGAGATCATGCAGACCCGGCTGCGGCAGACCGGCGCCTGGCTCAAGGTCAACGGCGAGTCGATCTACGACACCTCGTACTGGTCGCGGCAGGCCCAGCTGGGTGATCTGCGGTTCACCACCAAGCCGGACGCCTTCTACATCAGCTCCCTGGTCAAGCCGGGCAGCAAGCTGACGGTCAGCGCCCCGGTGCCCATCCGCAGCGGTGACAAGGTGACCATGCTGGGCTACGCCAAGCCGCTGACCTGGACGACCACCGGCGGCTCCCTGGTGGTCGACGTGCCCGCCGCGGCCGTGGCCGCCGGCCAGTACGCCTGGGTCTTCAAGATCAGCAGGCGCTGACGCGGTGTGAAAGGACCATTCCTGACGTCCAACGCCAGGAATGGTCTTTCCGAACACTGAGGGCTTGACAAGACAGTGGCACGATGAGCCTGTGGTGACGGTGCAGGGGGTTGTCGACCGGGTGGGGCCGACGATGCTGCGCGCCGTGCACGCGGCGGCGGCCCCGCAGAGCGTGACGGACGTGGTGATCGCGGAGCCTGGCCGCCGGAACGTGATCGCGGCCGGGGACCTGGTGCTGGGCGTGGCGGTCGGCGGCCGCAGGGACGCGGTCGACCTGGTCAGGCACTCCAAGGGCGCGGCGGGGGTGCTGCTCAAACAGCCGCATTTTCGGCGATCCGGAGGTCCTCAAGGCAGCCGGGGAGGCGCAGACCGCGATCGTCGAGGTACGCCAGGAGGCGGCCTGGGCCCAGCTGGTCTGGCTGCTCAGGGCGGTGCTGGACGCGGCCGCCGACGACGAGTCGGACGGCGAGGTGGAACAGTTCGGCGACCTGTTCCGGCTGGCCGACGCGGTGGCGGCGGTGATCGACGCGCCGGTGACGATCGAGGACGCCAACTCCCGCGTGCTGGCCTACTCGACCCGGCAGGACCGCACCGACCCGGCCCGGGTGTCGACGATCATGGGCCGCCGGGTGCCGGACGACGTGCTGGCCCGGTTCCGCAGCCGGGGCGTGTTCCGCCAGCTCAGCAAGGGCCGCGCGGTGATCTTCGTGCCGGCCCAGCCGGACGGCACGCTGCCGCGCAATCGATCAGATCGTCGTCAATAACCCTAAAAAAGTACAAAATCGGGCGTCGTCGAGTTGTATTACGAGTAGTTAGCGTTGACCCTCAGAGCACCAGTACGATGTTACGTAATGCACGAAGTCTAGTTGAAAATGATGCCCCCATGCCACCGAGCCCCATCATCTGCGAGTGAAGTGTAGCCCCAGGCTGAAGTGGCTAGGAAGAGCTGGCTTGATCTAACACAATGCGGTAGTGTGAGAGTTCGTCTGCTAGAAGTGTGATGTGCGACAATTTACTCACTACCACTATGGACATACCAGCCCAAGGTTGCGGGTTAGTTCCTGCGGTTTCAATCACTAACCTATGTTCGTGTGAACTTAGCCGAGGCCGCGTAGTTCGATCGGAGTCCGCTTGCTAAACGGAGGGCCATCTCTGCGCGTTTTTGAGGATATCACTGGCGCGCTGCACGGCGTGCTCTATGCCGTGGTCCCGGACAAGGGCTGGACCCAGTTGCGAGCGGTCCTCGCCACCGGCGAGCCGCTGGTGGCCGCCGGGGCCGCCGTCGATCTCACGGACCTTCCCCTGTCCCGCTCCCAGGCCGACGAAACGTTGGCGCTGCTGCGAAACGGCCTGATCTCGCTCCGCCTGGCCGGCTACGAGGAGGTGTGGTCGTCCCTCGTCCTGCACCGAGTGGCGGCGGCCTCGAACGCCTCCGGCGTGGCCGAGCTCGGGCCGCTCAACCAGCTCAAGGAGATGGACCTCGACACGCTGTACCAGTGGCTGCGGCACCCCGGCGATCCCCGCGAGGCCAGCCGCGCGCTGCGGATCCACCCGAACACCTTCCGGTACCGGATGAAGAAGATCGGGGAGGTCGTCGATCTGGACGACCCCGACGTGCGGCTGGCCCTGCTCACTCAGCTGGTCACGCTGAAGTGGGCGTGAACGCTCCGCGGTAGGCCTGCGGGCTGGTGCCGACGATCCGCTTGAAGTGCTCGCGAAACGCCGTGGGGGAACCGAATCCCGTGAGCGTGGCGATCCGTTCCACGGGTTCGTCGGTCGCCTCCAACAGATGTTGTGCCCGCCGAACCCGACTCCGGTGCAGCCACCGCAGCGGCGAAGTGCCGGTCTGCTCACGGAAACGGCGATTCAGGGTACGGGCGCTCATGCCGGCCTGCACGGCGATCTCGTCGAGGGTGAGCTCCCGCACGGAGTTCTCCTCCATCCACGCCAACAACTTCTCCAGCTCGTTGCCCCTCGGCACTGGCGGCAGGTCATGCACGATGAACTGCGCCTGACCGCCCTCGCGCTCCAACGGCATGACGGAAAGTCGGGCGGCCGAGGCGGCGACGGCGGAGCCGTGGTCGCGGCGGATCAGGTGCAGGCAGAGGTCGAGCCCGGCGGCGGCGCCGGCCGAGGTGAGGAACTGCCCGTTGTCGACGTACAGAACGTCGGGATCCACATCGATGAGCGGATAACGCGAAGCCAACTCGGCGGCGGCGACCCAGTGCGTGGTGGCGCGCAGGCCGTCCAGAAGACCTGTGGCGGCAAGGATAAACGCCCCTGAGCAGATGGACGCGAGGCGAGCGCCGCGGGAAGCAGCCAACCGCAAGGCGTCCACGACCTCGGCCGGCACGTCGAGGTCCGAGCAGCCGGGCAGCATGATCGTGTCGGCCTCGGCCAAGGCCGCCAGCCCGGCCGGCGCCCGCAGCGTGAACAGTCCGGCGTCGATCTCCGGCTCGGAGGCGCAGACGACCACCCGGTAGCCGGGGGTCCGCTGGAACACCTCGATGGGGGTGGCCAGGTCGAACGGGATGACACCAGGCAGGGCCAACACAGCGACGGTGTGCATGCCGCCCACGGTAGCTGGCCAGAATCCGTTGACACCTGGCGATCCAGCCACTGTCTCGACCGGCGGATGATAAGGCTGAATGAGTGCAGACGCTCAAGAGGAGGACGCAGCCGCCGTGACCGAGCTTGCGAGGGCACCATTCAACACAGGGACCTGGGTCGCAGACCCGCCGAGCGTCAGCGAGGTGGGCCTGTGACCAAGATCCTGCTGACCATCCACATCATCGCCGTGATCATCGCCATCGGGCCGGTCGCGGTGGCCGCCAGCATGTTCCCCCCGGCCGCCCGCAAGGCCCTGGCCAGCGGAAACGACGCCGACATGGCCACGCTGCGGCTGCTCAACCGGATCTGCAAGGTGTACGCGCTGGTGTCGATCGCGGTCCCGGTGTTCGGCTTCGCCACCGCCGGCATCATGCACGTCACCGGCAACCTGTGGATCATCGTCTCGATCGTGCTGACCGGCGTCGCGGCCCTGGTGCTGGGCCTTCTCGTACTGCCGTACCAGCAGCGAGTGCTGGACGGCACGCCGACGCCGACGGCCCAGTTGGCGATGTACACCGGCGTCTTCAACCTGCTGTGGGCCGCGGTCACGGTCGTGATGATCTTCCGCCCGGGTTCGACACTGGACAGCTGACAGGTCTAGACCTAGCCCTCCGTTGTGCCCCGAGCACAACGAGACGGCCTTTTGATGCTTCCGGGCGCACGATGACACCCCGGTTGGCGTAGCTCACCGTGGTAAGCAACACACCAAGCAGCCGTGCGCCCGGAAAGGATCGAACATCGTGCGGATCGCCGTCCCCCGCGAGATCAAGAACCACGAGTACCGCGTCGCGCTGACCCCGGCCGGCGCGCACGAGCTGGTCACCCGTGGCCACGACGTGTTCGTCCAGGCCGGCGCCGGCGCCGGTTCCTCCATCCCCGACGAGGACTACCTGGCCGCCGGCGCGAAGGTGCTGGCCACGGCCGACGACGTGTGGGCCGAGGGCGAGCTGGTGCTCAAGGTCAAGGAGCCGATCGCGCCGGAGTACCCGAAGCTGCGCGCCGGCCAGACCCTGTTCACCTACCTGCACCTGGCGGCCGACCGCCCGCTGACCGACGCGTTGATCGCGTCCGGCAACACGGCGATCGCCTACGAGACGGTGCAGACCGCGAACGGCGCGCTGCCGCTGCTGGCCCCGATGTCCGAGGTCGCCGGCCGCCTGTCCGCGCAGGTCGGGGCCTACTCCCTGATGCGCCCCTCCGGCGGCCGCGGTGTGCTGCCCGGCGGCGTGCCCGGCGTCCGCCCGGCCCGCGTCGTGGTCATCGGCGGCGGCGTCGCCGGCGTGAACGCGGCGACCATCGCCGCCGGCATGGGCTCCGACGTGGAGATCCTCGACACCAACGTGGACCGCCTGCGCCAGATCGACGCGCAGTTCCACGGCCGCGTCCGCACCGTCACCTCCAACCGCTACGCGCTGGAGCAGGCCGTGCTGGAGGCCGACCTGGTGATCGGCGCGGTGCTGGTGGCCGGCGCGAAGGCGCCCAAGCTGGTCAGCAACGAGCTGGTGTCGCGGATGAAGCCGGGCTCGGTGCTGGTCGACATCTCCATCGACCAGGGCGGCTGCTTCGAGGACTCGCGTCCGACGACCCACGACGACCCGACCTACCAGGTGCACAACTCGGTGTTCTACTGCGTGGCCAACATGCCGGGCGCGGTGCCGAACACCTCCACCTACGCGTTGACCAACGTGACCCTGCCGTACGCGGTCGCGTTGGCGGACAAGGGCTGGCAGCAGGCGCTGCACGACGACAAGACGCTCTCGCTGGGCCTGAACGTCCACGACGGCAAGCTGGTCAACGAGCCCGTCGCCGTGGCGCACGAGCTCCCCCACACCCCGCTGAGCGAAGTCGTCACCATCTGAGCCTAGCTCGGCATTCTGGGAACAGGCCGGTCGTGCGAACAGCGCGGCCGGCCTGTCGTCTGTTGATGGACTGTTGAAAGACCCCTCATATCGTCGGTTCACATCTGAGCGTTACACGTCTAGCGTCGGTGACCACTTGGGCACGAACCCTGCCTCGGACCAAGGAGTCACCAGATGTCACGACGTTTCCGCGCACTCGCACTAGCCGCGGCGCCCCTGCCGCTGCTGGCCGCGGCCGCTCTGGCCGGGCCTGCCGCCGCCCAGACCCAGCCGCTCGTCTCCGTTCCCGGCAACGTTTCCCCCGCGCTGTCGCACAGCCAGCGCGACGGCGCGGTCGACGCCAACGCCAAGATGTCGGTGTCCGTCGCCCTCAAACTGCGCAACAGCAGCGAACTGGACAAATTTATCGCCGACGTGAGTAACCCTCACTCGCCGCGGCACGGGCAGTTCCTCACGCCCGCCCAGTTCAAGGACCGTTTCGCTCCCACCCAGTCCGCGGTGGACAGTGTGTCCAACTTCCTTCGTGGGCAGGGACTTTCCGTCGCCAAGGTCAGCGACAACCGCCAGCTCGTCACGGTCCAGGGCAGCGCTGCCCAGCTCCAGACGGCCTTCGGCACCTCGTTGAGCCGCTACACCGACACCGCGCAGCACCGCGACTTCTTCGCCAACGACTCCGCTCCCAAGCTGCCGGCCGACGTGGCCGGCGTCGTGCAGGGCGTGGTCGGCCTGGACAACCACACCGTCAAGCACAAGAACTCCGCGTCCCGCAAGCCCGCCGCGCCCTCGGGCTACAACCCGAGCCAGCTGCGCGGCGCGTATGACACCGGCTCGCTCGGCACCGGTTCCGGCCAGACCGTGGCGCTGTGGGAGTTCGACGGCTACCAGGCGTCCAACATCGCCCAGTACAGCAAGCAGTTCAGCCTGAACTCCTCCGCGCCCAAGACCGTGTCGGTGGACGGCGCCAGCTACGACTCCAGCCCGGGCGGCGGCCAGGGCGAGGTCGAGCTGGACATCGAGATCGTCAACGCGATGGCCCCGGCCGCGTCGACCGTGGTGTACGAGGCGCCCAACAGCGATCAGGGCGAGGTCGACATGGCCAGCCAGATCGCCAGCGACAACAAGGCGTCCGTGGTCTCCATCTCGTGGGGCTCGTGCGAGCCCGACACCACCGACGCGGCCATCACCGGCACCAGCAACGGCATCAAGCAGGCCACCGCCGAGGGCATCAGCTTCTTCGCCGCCTCCGGTGACGATGGCTCCAAGGACTGCACCCGCAGCACCACCGGCGGCAGCACGGACGCCGTCGACTACCCCGCCTCCGACCCCAACGTCACCGGCGTCGGCGGCACGCACCTGACCGTCAGCGGCAGCAGCTACGGCTCCGAGTCGGCGTGGAACGGCTCCGGCGGCGGCACCTCCACCAAGTTCGACGCCCCGAGCTGGCAGACCGGCTCCAACGGCAAGCGCACCGTGCCGGACGTGTCGTCGGACGCCGACCCCAACAGCGGCTACGCCATCTACTCCGCCGGCAGCTGGCAGGTCTACGGCGGCACCAGCTGCGCCGCCCCCATGTGGGCCGGCTTCGCCGCCCTGTACGGCGCCAAGCTCGGCGCGGCCAACCAGGCCCTGTACGGCCTGAAGGGCACCGGCTTCCACGACGTGACCTCCGGCAGCAACGGCACCTTCAAGGCCGGCCAGGGCTACGACCAGGTCACCGGCTGGGGCTCCTACGACGGCGCCAAGCTCGCCGCCGCCCTCAAGGGCTGACCCTGTTTGTCAGGAAGGGCCCCTTACTGACGTTGAACGTCAGTAAGGGGCCCTTCCTGACGTTCAACGTCAGGATTGGTCCCTTGATCTTGGGTCAGGCGTTGACCGGGGTCTTGGCGGTAGAGGCGCGCCAGATGAGGAAGCCGGCCACGAGGCCGCCGGCCAGGACGGCGGCGGCGCCCCAGAGCTGGCTGACCGTC
>NZ_KK037166.1:6928974-7002217 GCF_000568255.1 Kutzneria sp. 744 | reverse complement strand
GATGGTCAGCGCCAGGGGCACGCCGAGGCGCTTGACCAGCGGGGCGTTCAACCACGTGCTGACGACGAGCATGCTGACCGGCAACGGCACCAGCCGCAGCCCCGCCTCCAGCGGACCGTACTTCATCACGAACTGCAGGTACTGGGTGAGCAGGAACATCGACCCGGCATTGCCGAACGCCGCCAGCACCGAGCCGCCGACCGCGCCGCTGAACATGCGGTTGCGGAACAGGGTCAGGTCCAGCATGGGCGCGGCGACCCGCAGCTCCCACCACGCGAACACGGCCAGCGCAACGACGCCTACGGCGGCGGGACCGAGCACGTCGGCGGAACCCCAGCCGTGCCCGGGGATCGAGATCACGCCGTACACCAACGCGATCACCGCGACGGTGGACAGCACCGCGCCGAGCACGTCGACGCGTCCGCCGGCGGGATCGCGGGATTCCGGCACCAGCACCAGAACGGCGACGAAACCGAGCGCCGCCACCGGCACGTTGACCAGGAACACCGAGCCCCAGAAGAAGTGCTGGAGCAGGAAGCCGCCGATCACCGGCCCGATGGCGACGCCGACGGACAGCGCGGCGGTCCAGATGCCGATGGCCCGCGGCCGCTCCTCCTCGTCGAAGATCTGCATGACCACCGCCAGCGTGCCGGGCATCATGCACGCCGCGCCCAGGCCCATGAAACCCCGCGCGCCGATCAGCATGCCGGCCGACTGCGAGTAGGCGGCGACGAGCGACCCGACGCCGAACACCACCAGCCCGATCAGCACGAACCGCTTGCGCCCGAAGCGATCGGCCAGGCTGCCGGCGGTCACCAGCAACCCGGCCAGGGCCAGCACGTAGGCGTTGATCATCCACTGGATGTCCGACGTGCTGGCCGACAGCTGCGTGGACAGCGTCGGCACGGCCACGTTGAGGATCGTGTTGTCCAGCACCACGGTGAGCAGCGCCAGGCACAGCACGCCCAGGATCGGCCAGCGTTGCGGATGGCGTTGGGCCGCCACAGTGTTCTCCCCCCGGAGGAAACCTCGGACCCCCAGCGTAGGCCGTCAGCCCACGAAGCCGGCCAACCGGTCCACCACGTCCACCGGCGACGGCATGGCGTGCAGCTCGGACCGGATCTTCCGGGCGTTGGCCTGCCACTGCTCGTCGCCGAGCAGCCGCTCGATCAGCGCGACGTCCACATCGGTCACCACGGCCCGCTGCCCGAGCCCGCTGGCCTGCACGGTGTCGGCGTTGATGAACTGGTCCGCCCCTTGCGGCACAACGATCTGCGGGATGCCGGCGTCCACAGTGGTCATCGTGGTGCCGGCGCCGCCGTGGTGGATCGCCGCGTCGCACGAGGACAACAGCATGCCGAGCGGCAGGTAGCCGACGGGGCGGACGTTGTCCGGAAGTTCGCCCAACGAGGAGATGTCCACATCGCCCAGGGCCAGCACGAACTCCGCGTCCACCTTGCTCGCGGCGGCGACGATCGGCTCCAGCATGCCCAGGCCGAAGCCCGGCACGACGGTGCCGAGCGTGATCAGCACCCGGCGGCGGTCCGGCTTGTCCAGCAACCACTCCGGCAGCACGGAACCGCCGTTGTACGGCACGTACCGCATCGACCACACGTCGGCCGGCTGCTCCGCCTCGCCGCGCACGCTCGGCGGGGTGACGTCGAACCGCACGGCCGGGGCCGGGGCCTCGGCGACGCCGTGCCGCTCGAAGTACTCGTGCAGCTCCTCGTACGTGGTCTTCCGCATATCGGACAGGCCACGGTCCTGGCCCATGCCCAGGTTCAGCATCACCAGCGGCACGCCCAGCTTGCCGGCGGCCAACTGGCCGGCGGCCTGCATCGGCGTGTGCACGATGACGTCCGGCTGCCACTTCTCGGCCACCCGGACCACGGTCTCCAACGTGGGCTCGGAAACCTTGGCGAACATGCGCAGCGCGACCTCGACGGTCCGCTGCAGGTCATTCCGCGCGGCCGTCATCTGCTCGCCCATGCGAGCGCCGGCGCCCATGAAGATCTCGCGATAGTCGGTCCCCGGCGACGCGTCCACGACCTGCAGGCCCGCGTCGGACACCGCGTCCACGGAGCCGCCGGTCGCGTAGAGGACCTCGTGACCGGCGGCCCGTGCGGCGTGGGCGAACGAGATGGTCGGCAGGATGTGTCCCAGACCGGGGGACGTGGTGATCAGAATGCGCATGACTGGTTCTCCCTCCCTGTGCCGACCATTTAACTCACAGACTAAGAGATCTGTCCACCGAAATTCTTAGTCAGTCGGTCGGCCACTGAGGACGGTGAGGGCATGGCGTGCATCTCGGCCCGGATCCGCCCCGCGGCATCCCGCAGCGGCTCCTCGGTGAGCAGCCGCTCGACCAGCTGGGCGTCCAGCTCCTCGTCGGTCACGTTCAGGCCGCTGCCGGCGGCGGCCACGGCCGCCGCGTTGAACGGCCCGTCCGCGCCCTGCGGCACGATGATCTGCGGCACGCCGGCATCGAGCGCGGTCAGCGTGGTGCCGGCCCCGCCGTGGTGGATCACCGCGGCGCTGGTGGCCAGCAGCGGGCCGAGCGGCACGTAGCCGGCCAGCCGCACGTTGTCCGGCAGCTCGCCCAGCGAGGACGTGTCGGCGTTGCCCAGCGCGACCACGAACTCGGCGTCGATCTTCTCCGCCAGCGCGGCGATCCGCGCCACCGGCCCGATGCCGGTCATCATCGGCGCCACCGTGCCCAGCGTGACGGCGATGCGCGGCCGTCCCGGGCGGGCGGCGGTCAGCCAGCCCGGCAGCTGACCGCCGCCGTTGAACGGCACGTAGCGCATCGGCCAGCCGTCCTGCTCCGGCTGCACGCTGCGCGGCGCGACGTCCAGGTGCACGTGCCGCTCCGGCGGGCCGTCCGCGCCGTGCCGGCGGTAGGTGTCGGCCAGCGCCTCGGCGAACTGCGTGCCCCGGTCGAGCGGGCTGGACAGCCCGAACGACTGCTCGACCGCGGGGATGCCGAGCTTGGCCGCGGCCAGCGGGCCCGCGCCCTCCATCGGCGAGTGCAGCACCAGGTCGGGGCGCCATTCGTCGGCCAGCTCGACCACGGCGTCGGCCACGGCCTCGGACATCGGCACGAACAGCCGGACCCCGACCCGGCTGAGCCGGTCGAACTCGCCGCTGCGGGACGCCTCCTTGATCTGGCGCTGGATCTCCTTGATGTCCTCGGTGCCGCGGACGCGGTCCAGCATGCTGCCGAACTGCTCGTGCCTGACCGTCTCGACGACGTGCAGGCCGGACGCGGCCAGCATCGGCACGTGGTCGGGGCTGCGGCCGGACATGGCCAGCAGCACCTCGTGGCCGGCGGCGCGCAGGGCCCACGAGATCGGGACCATCGGCAGCATGTGGCCGAGGCCGGGCGACGCGGTGACCAGGATCCTCATCAGGTACCCCCCAGGTGAAAGAGATGGGATGTACCCACAATTTAGCGGGCAAGCGAAGGTCGCGTCGAGGAGGTTGTGGATGTGGTCCCGATCACGGAACCTGGACATGGCAGTGTTTGGACAGCAAAGAGCGGCCCGCTCAACCAGCCTGGGGGTCACTGGGAGCGGGCCGCCGAGAACAGCTTAGGGTCTCGGACGCCGATTTGCCTCATGTTTGGACGAGATCCGTCGAAAAAATCTTGTCCGCCGCCACTCCAACGGGTGAACGAGCGTGCAAACGGGTGAAACCCTGCCTCGCAGACTGTGCGAACTGACCCGATCGGCCGATGTGTGACGGGTGTGTGCCGCCAGCCCGAATCCCACTCATGTGGCACCCCGTGGAGCCTGACGGAGATGCCTGATGAGTGAACCCCGTTGGTGGGTGGACTGCCTGGACCCGTTCGGCCGGGACCGGGCGATGACAGTGCTGGTGGAGCACGACCAGGTGGTGCTGGTGGCCCCGCCCGGCGAGACGGCGGTGATGTCGCCGCAGCAGACCCGGCGGCTGCACCACGCACTCGACCGGGCGGCTGGGGATCTGGGGTTGAGCTGATGAGCACTGTGGACGACGGGATGCGGCGCGCCGTGCTGCGCCGGCTGGCCGCGCTGGACCAGGCGGCCGAGCAGACCAATGCGGGCGGCACCCTCGCCCCGCTGGCGCGCGCCGAGCTGCAGCGGCTGGCCGACGGCTGGCGGCTGCTGCTGGAGGTGCACACCGCCGACGAGGACGGCCGCTGCCGGGCCTGTCCCGGCCGGCTGCGCAAGCGGCGCTGGCCGTGCAAGGTCTGGTTGCTGGCCCACCAGCACCTGATCGGCGCCGGCACGCCACCTCCGCAGCCACAGCGCAGCGGGATGTTCGGCGGGGTGTTCGGCGGCCTGTTCCGACGCAACGGCCGGCACAGCAAGCAGACCAACGGCGGGCCGGTGCAGGGCGTGCGCACGCCGCCGCTGCCGGTGGCGGCGCGGCGGACCATGACGCTGCCGCCCGAGGTGCCGGCCGAGATGACCGTGGAGCTGCCGGTGGTGCGCCACGCGTTGCCGCCCGCGCCCAGCTACACGCCGATCACGCCGGCCAGCCCGCCGCCGGCCATCGCCAGCTCCGGGCCGTTCGCCATCGTGGACGACCCGACCTGGCCCGCGCCCGGCGAGTACGCCGACCGGCCCGACGCCCCGGCGCTGGCCAGCCTGGACCCGATCGGCGCGTTCGGCGGCGTGCTGCCGGCCCCGCCGCAGGCCCGGGCCACCCAGCCGCTGGAGGACACCATGGTGTCGGAGACGATCGTGTCCGAGACCGTCGTCGCCGACGTGATTCCGTCCCGGTTCGAGCTGCTGGGCGAGCCCGACGCGGAGACCGAGGAGATGCGCCGCGTGCTCGAGGACTACTGGCAGGGGTCGACCACCGTGCAGTAGCCCGCGGGCAGGATGGGACCGGTGAACTGGCTGACCGCACCGGGACATCTGCTCGTCTGCGACCTCGACGGCACGTTGCTGCGCTCCGACACGTCACTGTCCGACGCCGCCCGCGACGGGCTCAACCGCCTCGTCGCGGCCGGCGTCGCGCTGACGGTCGCCAGCGCGCGCAGCACCGCCGCGATGCGGCCGATGCTGCCCGGCGTGGACCTGGGCCTGCCGGTCATCGAGCACAACGGGGCGTACATCTCCGATCTGCGCACCGGGCAGCACCTCGTCACCAACGCGCTGGACCCGGCGATCGCCGGCCGGGCCGTGGAGCTGCTCGGCGACACCATCGTGACCGCCTGGGACGGTGCACGCGATCGGGTGCACTTCGGCCCGGACCTCAACCCCGGCGCGGGCTGGTTCATCGGCGAGAAGCGTCGGTACCGCGACCCGCGGCTGACCGAGACCGCCGACCTGCGTGCCGTCGCCGACCGGGAACAGGTCGTCATGCTGTGCTCGTACGTGCCGGACGAGGACGCCCCGGCCGTGGCGGCGCGGGTGCAGGAGGCCGTCGGCGAGGGCGCCCGGGTGTGGACGGCGCTGAACTCGTACAGCGCAGGCTGGTCCGAGGTCGTGGTGCAGAGCCCGTTGGCCACCAAGGGCGCGGCCATCCTGGAACTGCGGCAGCGGCTCGATCTGCACGGCGAGATCACCGTCTGCGGCGACCACGTCAACGACCTGCCCATGTTCGCCGTCGCCGACCGTCGCATCGCGCCGGCCAACGCCCAGCCGGAAGTGCGGGCGACGGCCTCGGTCGTGACGGGAACCAACGACGATGACGGCGTCGTCACATATCTGACGGATCAGCTGGCGATCTCACGGCGAGCGACCGCCGAATAGGGTATGACCAGGGCACGCACCGGCACCGGGAGGAACACGTGCACGACGGCAGTGGCCGGATCGTGGTGCAGGGCCTGAGCAAGCAGTTCGGCCCGATCACCGCGGTCAACAACCTCAGCTTCACCGTGGAACCCGGGTCGGTGACCGGCTTCCTCGGGCCGAACGGGGCCGGCAAGACCACCACCCTGCGCATGCTGCTGGGCCTGGTGCGGCCGACGGCCGGCGGCTCGACGATCAACGGCCTGCCGTTCGACCAGCTCGGCAACCCCGGCCGCGTCGTCGGGGCCGTGCTGGAGGCGCAGGGGTTCCACCCGACCCGGACCGCCCGCAACCACCTGCGTGTGTACGCCGCCGCCATGGGCGTGCCGGACCAGCGGGCCGACCAGGTGCTGGAGCTCGTCGGCCTGTCCGAGGCCGCACGCCGTGGCGCCGGCGGCTTCTCGCTGGGCATGAAGCAACGGCTGGCCCTGGCCACCGCGCTGCTCGGCGACCCCCAGGTGCTGGTGCTCGACGAGCCGGCCAACGGCCTCGACCCCGAGGGCATCGCCTGGCTGCGGACCTTCCTCCAGTCCTTCGCCCGCACCGGCCGCACCGTGCTCATCTCCAGCCACCTGCTGGCCGAAGTCGAGCAGACCGTGGACCAGGTCGTGATCATCAGCCGCGGGCAGACCGTGTACTACGGCTCCCTGGACTACCTCCGGCAGTCGCAGCAGAGCCGGGTGCTGGTGCAGGCGGCCGACCCGCAGGCGCTGGTCGTCAAGCTCCAGGAGGCCGGCGTCAACGCCATCGAGCAGACGCCCGACGGCCGCCTCGCCATCACCGGCGTCGACCGCAAGACCGTCGCCGACCTGGCCATGGCCGCCGGCATCGCGCTGTACGACATCCAGCAGGAGACCGTCGACCTGGAGCAGCTGTTCTTCCGGCTGACTCAGGGGCAGTACACCGGTCAGCAGCCTGGCTACGGCGCACCGCCGCCCGGGTACGGACCGCCGCCCGGCGGTGGCTACGGGCCGCCGCCGCAGGGGTACGCCGCCCCGGGTTTACGCGCCCGGCACGCCCGCCCCAGGGCTACGCGCCACCCGTCGACCCGAAACCAGGCCTATACGCAGCAGCCTTCGCAGGTCCGAACTAGAATTTAGCTCTGGACTACCTCCGGCAGTCGCAGCAGAGCCGGGTGCTGGTGCAGGCGGCCGACCCGCAGGCGCTGGTCGTCAAGCTCCAGGAGGCCGGCGTCAACGCCATCGAGCAGACGCCCGACGGCCGCCTCGCCATCACCGGCGTCGACCGCAAGACCGTCGCCGACCTGGCCATGGCCGCCGGCATCGCGCTGTACGACATCCAGCAGGAGACCGTCGACCTGGAGCAGCTGTTCTTCCGGCTGACTCAGGGGCAGTACACCGGTCAGCAGCCTGGCTACGGCGCACCGCCGCCCGGGTACGGACCGCCGCCCGGCGGTGGCTACGGGCCGCCGCCGCAGGGGTACGCCGCCCCGGGTTACGCGCCCGGCACGCCGCCCCAGGGCTACGCGCCACCCGTCGACCCGAACCAGGCCTATACGCAGCAGCCTTCGCAGGGTTTCCCCGTGCCACAGGCTACGCCGCCCCAGGGCTACGCCGCCCCCGGCTACGCGCCCGGCACGCCGCCCCAGGGCTACGCGCCACCCGTCGATCCTCAGCAGTACCAACAGCAACAGCCCGGCCAGCAGTACGGCGGCCAGCCCTATGCGCCGCCCCAGGACCAGCAGCAGCCGCCCGCCGGCGGTTGGGGAGGTAACGCCTGATGGGCCGGCTCATCTCCGCCGAGTTCCGCAAGATCCTCACCACCAAGATGTGGTGGGCGCTGCTCATTCCCACCGTGGCGCTGGCCGCCCTGTGGAGCATCGGCGGCAACGCGCTGATCGGCGCCGTGCTCGACCAGATCAACAACAACACCGTGGTGGCCCAGCTGCGGCTGGACTTCAACCACCTGCCGTGGTCCACCCTGATCTTCGCCCGCACGGTGAACATCAGCGCCATCTTCCCCATCGTGTTCGGGGCGCTGGCGCTGTCCAGCGAGATCAACCGGCGGACCATCACCACCAGCTACCTGACCGCGCCCAACCGCGGCAGCCTGCTCACGGCCAAGCTCATCACCTACGCCGTGTGGGGCCTGGTGTTCGGCGTCGTCATCTCCGCCGTGGCCAGCATCGGCATGCTCATCGCCTCCCGGCCCGAGCAGCTGCCCGACGCCGTGAGCTGGCTGGAGATCGCCGCCTCCGGCGTCGTGTCGTGCATGCTCTGGACCCTGCTCGGCATGGGCGTCGGCGCCCTGTTCGGCAGCCCCATCGCGTCGATCATCTCCCTGCTGCTCTACACCCTGCTGGTGGAGAACCTGATCGGCTCCCTGCTGCCCGACAACTGGCCCGGCATCCTGATCAACGGCTCCGCCGACGGCCTCACCGGCTCCGTCGCCTCGCAGCTCGTGGTGGCCAAGGTCCCCAACATCGGCGGCCTCATGACCGGCGAGGCCCAAACCCTGTTCTCCGACCTCATCCGCACCGCCGCCGGCGCCCGCGGCGCCTTCGACTGGTGGATCAGCGGCCTCATCTTCGCCGCCTGGGCCGCCGTCTTCGCCGTAGGTGGCTGGCTCATGAGCAAAACCCGCGACATCACCTGACGTAACCGCCTTTTCCCCACATGCGCTTCCTATGTGGCACCAGCCGCCACATAGGAAGCGCATGTGGCGTTTTTGGCTCGTCATGATCAAGCTAAGGCACCGTAAGTTACTTCTGTGTCCGAACAAAAGGGATGGGTGCGGCGGCTGGCGGCGGCGTGCTGGCGGCATCCGGTCGTGGTGGTGCTGTCGCTGGGCGCGGCGGTGCTGGGTGTGGGCCAGCAGGCGGTGGCGCCGCTGGTGGTGCGGCTGGCGGTGGACGACGCGGTAGCCGGCACGACGACGCGCCTGGGCTGGCTGATCGGGGCCCTGGTGGGCATCGAGGTGCTGACCTTCGTGACGGCGTTCCTGCGGCGCTACCTGGGCGGACGGCTGGCGCTGGACGTGCAGCACGACCTGCGCGGGCAGGTGTTCGCGGCGGTGCAGCGGCTGGACGGCGGCAAGCAGGACGAGCTGCGCACGGGGCAGGTGGTGTCCCGCTCGATCAGCGACCTGAACCAGGTCCAGGGCCTGGTCATGATGGTCCCGTACGCGCTGGGCAACATCGCCTTCGTGCTGGTGGCGGTGGGCGCGATGCTGTGGCTGTCCCCGTTGCTCACGGTGATCGCGCTGATCGTGGTGCCGGCGGTGGTGTACGTGGCGCTGCGCAGCCGCAAGACCCTGTTCTCGGCGACCTGGCACGCGCAGCAGCAGGCGGCCGACGTGGCGCAGCACGTGGAGGAGACGGTCACGGGCGTCCGCGTGGTGAAGGGCTTCGGCCAGGAGGGCCGGGAGATCAACGGCCTGGAGGCGCGGGCTCGCCGTCTGTTCTCGTTACGGATGCGCGCGGCCCGGCTGACCGCACGGCCGACGGCGACGCTGGGCGCGATGCCGTTGTTCGGGCAGATCGCGGTGCTGGGCCTCGGCGGCTGGCTGGCCATGAACGGCCAGGTCACGCTGGGCACCTTCCTCGCGTTCGCCAGCTACGTGACGGGTCTGCTGGGCCCGGCCCGGTTCCTGGCGTCGGCGATGGTCACGGCGCAGGTGACGAAGGCGAGCGTGAACCGGGTCGACGAGCTGATCGACTCGCAGCCCGATGTGCGGGACGGCGGCGAGGACGTGCCGGAGGGCCCGCTGGCGGTGGAGCTGGACGACATCACCTTCGGGTACGCGCGCAGCGAGCCGGTGCTGGCTCACGTGAGCCTGAGCGTCGAACCGGGCGAGACCCTCGCGCTCGTGGGCACGGCCGGATCCGGGAAATCGACCGTGTCCCTGCTGCTGCCCCGCTTCTACGACGTGCACAACGGCGCGATCCGGGTCGGCGGCGTGGATGTGCGGCAGCTGAAGCTGCACTCGCTGCGCAACGCCGTGGGCGTGGTGTTCGAGGAAGCGTTCCTGTTCTCCGAGACCATCCGAGGCAACATCGCCTACGGGCGACCGGATGCCACCGAGGCGGAGGTCGAGGAGGCGGCGCGCGCGGCCGAGGCCCACGAGTTCATCCAGGCGCTGCCTGACGGCTACGAGACGACAGTCGGCGAGCGCGGCCTCACGCTGTCCGGCGGTCAGCGCCAGCGCATCGCGTTGGCCCGCGCGCTGCTGTCGGCGCCGCGCGTGCTCGTGCTGGACGACGCGACATCGGCGGTCGACGCCGTCACCGAGGCGGCGATCCACGACACGCTCAAGGCCGTCACGGCGCAGCGCACCACGCTCCTGGTGGCGCACAGGCGTTCCACGCTCGCGCTGGCCGACCGCATCGCGGTGCTGGACGGCGGTGGCGTGGTCGACGTCGGCACCGAGGCGGAGCTGAACGAGCGCTGCGCGCTGTTCCGTGAGCTGCTGGCCGGCCCCGGTGAGGCGATCGAGGACACCGCACCGGTCGATTTGGCGTCGGCGGAGCTGTGGCCCGAGGTCGCGCCCGAGGAGCCGGACGTGCCGAACCTCGTGCCGCTGTCCGAGGCGACGGAACAGCCCGACCTGAGCCCCGACACCATTGGCACGGGCCGCAAGTTCGGCTTGGCGTCCCTGCTGCGGCCGGTGCGCTGGGCGCTGGTGCTCGTGGGCGCGCTGGTGACGGTCGACGCCCTCAGCTCGATGGCGCTGCCGGCGCTCGTGCGCTTCGGCGTCGACGACGGTGTCACGCGTGGCGCACTGGGCGCGCTGTGGGTGGCGACGGGGCTCGGCGCGGGCATCGTGGTCGTGAACTGGATCAACGCGCGCCTGGAAACGGTGCTCACGGCCCGCGTGGGCGAGCGCCTGCTCTACGCGCTGCGCGTACGGAGCTTCACGCACCTCCAGCGGCTCGGCCTCGACTACTACGAGCGTGAACTGGCCGGCCGGATCATGACCCGGATGACCACGGACGTCGACGCCCTGTCCACATTCCTCCAGACCGGACTCGTGACGGCGGCGGTGAGCGCGCTGACCATCGTGGGCATCGCGGTGGCGCTGCTGGTCACCGACATCGGTCTCGCGCTGGTGGCGATGACGGCGATCCCGTTCCTGGCCGTGGCGACCTACTTCTTCCGCAAGGCGTCCTCGGAGGCGTACGCCCAGGCGCGTGAGCGGGTCAGCGTGGTCAACGCCGACCTCCAGGAGAACGTGTCCGGGCTGCGTGTCACGCAGGCGTTCACGCGTGAGCAGCACTCGGCGCGGGAGTTCGGGGAGCGCAGTCTGGCCTACCGGAGCTCGCGGCTGCGCGCGCAGCGCTACATCGCCACGTACTTCCCGTTCGTGGCGCTGCTTTCCGGCGTGGCGCAGGCGGCGGTGCTGGCGGTCGGCGCGTACCGCGTGGCCAACGGCGACCTGAGCGCCGGCGCGCTGCTGGCGTTCCAGCTGTACCTGGGGCTGTTCTTCGCGCCGGTGCAGCAGCTGTCCGGCGTGTTCGACGGCTACCAGCAGGCCATGGTCGGTCTGAAGCGCATCGGCGAGCTGCTGACCACACGGTCGTCGATCGTGCCGCCGTCCGCGCCCGTGGCCGTGCCGTCGACGCTGCGAGGCGAGATCGAGCTGCGTGACGTGACCTTCCGCTACGAGGGCGCCGCGACGCCGGCGCTCGATCGTGTGAGCCTGCACGTCCGCGCCCGGCGAAGAACCTGGGCGCTGGTCTGGTCGGCCGCACCGGCGCGGCCAAGTCGACGCTGGTGAAGCTCGTCGCCCGGTTCTACGACGTGACCGATGGTTGCGTGCTCGTGGACGGTGTCGACGTGCGTGACTACGACCTGGACGGCTACCGCGGCCGACTCGGCGTCGTGCCGCAGGAGGCGCACCTGTTCGTCGGCGACGTGGCCGACAACGTCCGCTACGGCCGGCCTTCGGCGTCACGCGATGAGGTGACGGCGGCGGTGCGGTCGGTCGGGGCGCTGCGGCAGGTCGCCGGTCTGCCGCAGGCCATGCACCAACAGGTCGGCGAACGCGGTCAGTCCCTGTCGGCCGGGCAGCGGCAACTGGTCGCGCTGGCCCGCGCCGAGCTCGTGGATCCGGCAGTGCTGCTGCTCGACGAGGCGACCGCGGCGCTGGACCCGGCCACCGAGTCCGCCGTGCTGGCCGCCAGCGAGCACCTGGCCGGTCGCCGCACCACCTTAGTCGTCGCCCACCGCCTGGCGACGGCGGCCCGCGCGGACCGGATCGTGGTGCTGGAGCAGGGCCGCATCGTCGAGCAGGGCACCCACGCCGAGCTGCTGGAGGCCGGCGGCCACTACGCCGACATGTGGCGCACCGGCACTCACCTCAATGAGGAAGCCGCCTGAACCCGCCAACACAGGAGAACGCGAGGCCCCGCCGGTGCTTCGTCCGGTTGCTGGATTTCGCCCGCCGCCACCCGACGCGCCCACCCACCTGGGCCGATGCGGCGGGCGAAATCCGGCAAGGGCGAGGCATCGGCTACCCGGGGGCCGAGCCCCGCGCGGGACGCGCGGCATGTAAACGTGGTTCCGGACACAATCGTTACTGGTGCAAGTGCATGGCTTGAACGATCAAGTACCCTAAGCCATCCTCAACAGCCCCGGTCAGAAGCCCGAACTGGTGGGATGATCTGGATTGATCATGTGATCCACCTGACGTTGTGCCGGCTCGGCTGTGTGTGAAGCGACCTGCGTGGAGTACTAGCCTTGCTGGCGGAGTGAGTCAGTACAAATAGCGAGATAGATAGAGGCGAGCGCCAGCCGTGTCCAGCTCCAGCTCTGCGTCGCAGTTCGGCCCGAACGAGTGGCTGGTCGAGGAGATGTACGACCAGTTCCTCGCCGACCCGTCATCCGTCGACCCGGCGTGGCATGACTTCTTCGCCGACTACAAGGCGACGCAGCGCACGACCGCCGGCGCCACCGCCGTCAACGGCACCACCGCCGCCACCGCGACCGCGACGACGACCACCGCGCCCCCGGCCGCGCCGGCCAACGGCCACGTCGCCGCCCCGCCGGCCCCGGCCGCGACCCCGACGCCGGCCCAGACCACCCTGCCGAGCACCAAGCCGACTCCGGCCGCCGCGGCCACCGCCGCGCCCGTGAAGCCGGCCGCGGGCTCCGAGGTGAAGGTCCTGCGCGGCGCCGCCGCGGCGATCGCCCGCAACATGGACGCCTCGCTCACCGTGCCGACCGCCACATCCGTGCGCGCGGTCCCGGCGAAGCTGCTGGCCGACAACCGCATCGTCATCAACAACCACCTGAAGCGGACCCGCGGCGGCAAGGTCTCCTTCACCCACATCATCGGGTACGCGCTGGTCAAGGCGCTCGAGTCGTACCCGAACATGAACAACAACTACGGCGTGGTCGACGGCAAGCCCTCGATCATCACGCCGGAGCACGTGAACCTGGGCCTGGCCATCGACCTGCCCGGCAAGAACGGCCAGCGCACGCTCGTGGTCGCGTCCATCAAGCACTGCGAGACGATGACGTTCACGCAGTTCTGGCAGGCCTACGAGGACCTGATCCGCAAGGCCCGCGGCGGCGGCCTGACCGCCGACGACTTCGCCGGCAGCACCATCCAGCTGACCAACCCGGGCACCATCGGCACCAACCACTCGGTGCCGCGGCTGACCGCGGGCCAGGGCGCGATCCTCGGCGTCGGCGCCATGGAGTACCCCGCGCACTTCCAGGGCACCAGCGAGAAGGCCCTGATCGAGATGGGCGTCAGCAAGATCATGACGCTCACCTCGACCTACGACCACCGCATCATCCAGGGCGCCGAGTCCGGTGAGTTCCTGCGCCGCATCCACCAGCTGCTGCTGGGCGAGAACGGCTTCTACGACGACATCTTCACCTCGCTGCGGCTGCCCTACGAGCCGATCCGCTGGGTCGAGGACCTGCCCGAGGGCGCGGTCGACAAGACCGCCCGGGTGATCGAGCTGATCGACGCGTTCCGCTCGCGCGGCCACCTGATGGCCGACACCGACCCGCTGAACTACCGGCAGCGCCGCCACGAGGACCTGGACGTGCTCTCGCACGGCCTGACCCTGTGGGACCTGGACCGCGAGTTCGCCGTCGGCGGCTTCGCCGGCCAGGAGAAGATGAAGCTGCGCGACATCCTCGGGGTGCTGCGCAACTCCTACTGCCGCACCGTCGGCGTCGAGTACACGCACATCCTGGAGCCCGCCGAGCGGCGCTGGCTGCAGGAGCGCGTCGAGGTCGTGCACGACAAGCCGCCGGCCACCGTGCAGAAGTACATCCTGTCCAAGCTCAACGCGGCCGAGGCCTTCGAGACCTTCCTGCAGACCAAGTACGTCGGTCAGCGTCGGTTCTCCCTCGAAGGCGGCGAGACTCTGATCCCGCTGCTGGACGCCGTGCTGGACAAGGCGGCCGAGCACGAGCTGGACGAGGTCGTCATCGGCATGCCGCACCGCGGCCGCCTCAACGTGCTGGCCAACATCGTGGGCAAGCCGATCTCGCAGATCTTCCGCGAGTTCGAGGGCAACCTCGACCCGGGCCAGGCCCACGGCTCCGGCGACGTGAAGTACCACCTCGGCGCCGAGGGCAAGTACTTCCGGATGTTCGGCGACGGCGAGACCAAGGTGTCGCTGGCCTCCAACCCGTCCCACCTCGAAGCCGTCGACCCCGTGCTGGAAGGCGTGGTCCGGGCCAAGCAGGACCTGCTGGACAAGGGCGGCGAGGGCTACACCGTGCTGCCCGTGGCGATGCACGGCGACGCCGCGTTCGCCGGCCAGGGCGTGGTGGCCGAGACGCTGAACCTGGCGCTGCTGCGCGGCTACCGCACCGGCGGCACCGTGCACGTCGTGGTGAACAACCAGGTCGGCTTCACCACCAACCCGGAGCACTCGCGCTCGTCCAAGTACTGCACCGACGTGGCCAAGATGATCGGCGCGCCGATCTTCCACGTCAACGGCGACGACCCCGAGGCCTGCTACTGGGTGGCCAAGCTGGCCGTCGACTACCGCGAGACGTTCCACAAGGACGTCGTCATCGACATGATCTGCTACCGCCGCCGCGGCCACAACGAGGGCGACGACCCCTCGATGACCCAGCCGGCGATGTACGACATCATCGACACCAAGCGCTCGGTGCGAAAGACCTACACCGAGTCGCTGATCGGCCGCGGCGACATCTCCGTGGACGAGGCCGAGAAGGCGCTGCGCGACTACGCCAGCCAGCTGGAGCACGTCTTCAACGAGGTGCGCGAGCTGGAGAAGCACCCGGTCAAGCCGACCAACTCGGTCGAGTCCGAGCAGCAGGTGCCGGCCAAGGTGCCGACCGCGGTCAGTGCCGAGACGGTGGCCCACATCGGCCAGGCCCAGGTCGACCTGCCCGAGGGCTTCAACGCCCACCCGCGGGTCAAGCCGGTGCTGGAGCGACGGGCCGCGATGGCCCGCGACGGCGGCATCGACTGGGGCTTCGGCGAGCTGCTGGCGTTCGGCTCGCTGGTCATGGAGGGCAAGACGGTCCGCCTGTCCGGCCAGGACTCCCAGCGCGGCACCTTCGGCCAGCGGCACTCGGTCGTCATCGACCGCAAGACCAGCGCCGAGTACACGCCGCTGCAGAACCTGGCCGAGGGCCAGGGCAAGTTCATGGTCTACGACTCGGCGCTGTCCGAGTTCGCCGCCGTGGGCTTCGAGTACGGCTACTCGGTGGCCAACCCGGACGCGCTGGTGCTGTGGGAGGCGCAGTTCGGCGACTTCGTCAACGGCGCCCAGTCGATCATCGACGAGTTCATCTCCTCCGGCGAGGCCAAGTGGGGCCAGCGCGGCAACGTCGTGCTGCTGCTGCCGCACGGCCTGGAGGGTCAGGGCCCCGACCACAGCTCCGGCCGCATCGAACGGTTCCTCCAGCTGTGCGCCGAGGGCTCGATGACCGTCGCCGTGCCGTCCACCCCGGCCAACTACTTCCACCTGCTGCGCCGGCACGCGTTGGACGGGGTGAAGCGGCCCATGGTCGTGTTCACGCCGAAGTCCATGCTGCGCCTCAAGGCCGCCGCCAGCCCGGTGGAGGACTTCACCAACGGGCGGTTCATGTCGGTCATCGACGACCCGACGCAGCCCTCGCCCGAGCAGGTCGACCGGCTGCTGCTGTGCAGCGGCAAGATCTACTACGAGCTGGCCGCCGAGAAGGAGAAGCTGGGCGCCACCAACGTGGCCGTGGCCCGCATCGAGCAGCTCTACCCGCTGCCCGAGCGCAAGCTGAAGGCCGTGCTGGACCGCTACCCCAACCTCACCGACATCCGCTGGGTCCAGGAGGAGCCGGCCAACCAGGGCGCGTGGCCGCACCTGGGCCTGGTCATCCCGGAGGCGCTGCCGCAGGTGCAGGGCAAGCTCACCCGCGTGTCCCGCCGCCCCATGGCCGCCCCGGCCTCGGGCTTCAGCAAGGTGCACGAGGTCGAGCAGCGCGCCGTGGTCACCAAGGCCTTCAGCTGACGTTGTAGTTTCCAACGGCCGGGTTCAGCGCCTTCTGGCGGGAACCCGGCCGTTGTTCGTAGGAGGAAAGCCTTGTACTTCACCGACCGTGGCATCGAGGAGCTGGAGCAGCGCCGGGGCGAGGAGGAGGTCACCCTGGCCTGGGTGGCCGACCGCCTGCGGGCCTTCGTCGACCTCAACCCCGAGTTCGAAACCCCCGTCGAGCGCCTGGCCACCTTCCTGGCCCGCGACGACACCGACGACATCGACTGAGTTTTTGCCGCGCGTTCCGCGCGGGGCGGGTTCGCCTCTAAGCCACTGCCTTCCCTTGTCTCGCGACGATCGATGAAAAGACTCGATCGTCGCGAGCCTGCGGTCCAGGCAGTGGCGCGAACCCGCGACTCGCTGGCATCCGACCCCTCCCGCCGGTAGGACAGAGGGGTGAACTCTCCTCTGCGCGTGCTGGTCACCAATGACGACGGCATCGACTCCCCCGGACTGATCGCCCTGGCGCGGTGTGCGGTGGAGCTGGGGCACGACACGATCATCGCGGCGCCCAGCGTCGAAGCGAGCGGGACGGGGGCGGGGCTGACGGCCTCGGGCGGACACCGGAGCGTGGGGGTGTCGCGGCGGATCGTCGAAGAGCTGCCGGACGTGCCCGCGTACGCCGTGGACTCCCACCCGGGGCTGATCGCGCTGCTGGCCTGCCGAGGGGCATTCGGGGACCGGCCGGACCTGGTGCTGTCGGGCATCAACTTCGGCGCGAACATCGGCCGCGCGCTGATCCACTCCGGCACGGTGGGCGCGGCGCTGACGGCGCACGTGAACGGGGTGACGGCGCTGGCGGTGTCGCTGGACGTGCCCTGGGACCCGCCGGGCACAGCGCTGTGGGACGTGGTCGACCCTTACGTGAAGGACGTGCTCGGCCTCATCGAGCCGGGCACGGTGCTCAACCTGAACGTGCCCAACCGCCCGGACCCGGGCCCGCTGCGCTGGGCCACGCTCACCCGGTACGGCCGGGTGCAGAGCCGGGTGGTGCAGCAGCACGAGGACCGGATCGAGCTGGCCACGGTGATCCTGGACGACGAGGTGGAGCCGGGTTCGGACGCGGCACTGCTGGAGCAGGGCTACGCCACCGTCACCGAGCTGCGGTCGGTCAGCGCTGTCGAGCGCCCGCGCGCCACACCGCCCAGGTGAGCGGCACGCCGGGCCGGTAGGCGAGGTGCGTGGTGGACGGCGCGTTGAGCACGTGCACGTCCGCCCGCGAACCGGGCCGCAGCACGCCGATGTCGTCCCGACGCAGGGCCTGCGCGCCGCCGAGCGTGGCGGCGCGCACGGCCTCCTCCACGGTCATCCGCATCTGGAGCACGGCCGTGGTCACGCAGAAGGCCATCGAGGACGTGTACGAGGAGCCGGGGTTGCAGTTGGACGCCAGCGCGACGGTGACGCCGGCGTCGAGCAGGGCGCGGACCTCGGGCAGCGGCTGCCGGGTGGACAGGTCGCAGGCCGGCAGCAGCGTGGCGACGGTGTCGGAATCGGCCAGCGCGGCGACGTCGGCGGGCGTTAGGTAGGTGCAGTGGTCGACGCTGGCGGCGTCCATTTCCACGGCCAGCCGCACACCGGGGCCGGGGCCGAGCTGGTTGCCGTGCACGCGAAGGCCGAGGCCCTTCTTGCCGGCGGCGGTCAGCACGGCCCGGGACTGCTCCTCGTCGAAGGCCCCGGTCTCGCAGAACACGTCGGCCCAGGTCACGTGCGGGGCCACGGCGTCGAGCATGGGCCCGCACACCAGGTCCACGTACTCGTCGGCGTCGGTGCCCGGCGGCACGAGGTGCGCGCCGAGGAAGGTCACCTCGTCGGCGTACCGGCCGGCCAGCGTGGCCGACCGGAGCTCGTCGGCGACCGTCAGCCCGTACCCGGTCTTGGTCTCGATGTACGTGGTGCCTTGGGAAACAGCCTCGTCGACGTGCTTGCGCAGCCCCGCGGCGAGTTGCTCGTCGCTGGCCGCGCGCGTGGCATCGTCGGTGACGGCGATGCCGCCGGCGGCGTAGGGCTGGCCGGACATGCGGGCCCCGAACTCGGCGGTGCGGTCGCCGGCGAAGACCAGGTGGGTATGGCTGTCCACCCAGCCCGGCAGCACCGCGCGACCCTCGACGTCGACGCGCTCGTCGGCGGCCGGGGCGTCGGCGGCGGCCCCGACCCAGGCCACCCGGTCGCCGTCGAGCACCACGGCCGCGTCGCGCAGCTTGCCCAGTTCGGCGTCGTTGGTGGTCAGCTCGGCGATGCCGGTGATAACTACCGCCACAGTTCCCCCATCACGTCCGCGAGAAGAGGTCCTACCTCCCCTAGCGTCGCATGACGTCCCCGGGTGGCCACAACCCGCCCTTCGACTATTACCGAGTCCACATCGGACGAATTCGCGGACAGCAGAACCTGTTCCGGTCGGCTACCCGCCGTTCGTAGTGAATCCAGGCCGACCGCGACGAGATCGGCCGGCGCGCCGACGGCGATCCGCCCGGCTTCGGGCCAGCCCAGGCAGGCGTGGCCGGCCGCGGTTGCCGCAGCAAGCAGCTCCTCGGGGCTGAACCGCCCGCGCTGCCCGGTGCGCAGCCGCTCGCCGTGTTCGAGGGCCCGGGCTTCGGCCAGCGGGTCGATCACGACATGTTGGTCGCTGCCAAGGGAAATCGGGCTGCCGGCGTCGAACAGCTCGCGCGCCGGGCCGATGCCGTCGGCGAGGTCGGCCTCCGTGGTCGGACAGAAACAGGCGGTGGTGGTGGACCCACCGAGCAGCGCGCGGTCGTGCTCGGTGAGATGGGTGGCGTGCACGGCGGTGGTCCGCGGCGACAGCACGCCGGCCTCGGCCAGCAGCGCGGTCGGCGTCATTCCGTACGCCGCAAGGCAAGCCTCGTTCTCGGCCGGCTGTTCGGAAAGGTGGACGTGCAGCGGCCCACCGATCGCGGCGACCTCGGCCAGCTGCTCGCGGGGCACGCCACGCACCGAGTGGATGGCCGCGCCGACGCGCATCACGTTGTCCGACTTCAGCCCGGAAACCCGGGCCGCCCAACGGGTCGCGTCGCCGTCGCTGAACCGGAGCTGGGTTCCTTCGAGTTCCGTGCCGATTCCCCCGGCCACGTAACAGGTGTCGAGCAGCGTGATGCGAATACCTGCCGTAGCGGCAGCTTCCCGCAGCACATGGCCCATCTCGTTCGGGTCGGCATACGGGGTTCCGCCGGGACCGTGGTGCAGGTAGTGGAACTCGCCGACACACGAGATGCCGGTGACGGCCATCTCCGCGAAGACGGCGGTCGCCAGCTTGAGGTAGCTGTCCGGCGTCAGCCGCTCGGCCAACTGGTACATCGCCTGCCGCCACGTCCAGAACGTGCCGCCATCGGCGTGGGTGCGGCCGCGAAGCGCCCGATGAAAGGCGTGCGAATGCGCATTGGCGAAGCCTGGCAACACAATGCCGTTCAGGCGCTGCGCACCGAACGGCGGTGAGTCCGAAGTGGACACTTCGGTTATCCGGCCGTCGTCGCCGACGTGCACCAGCACGCCGGCGACCACACCTTCGGGCAGCCAGGCCCGCTCACACCAGTAGTTCACGACGCCAGGTGCTCCAGCGTCGTGGCCAGCGCGGCGACCCCGGCCTCGCAGTCGTCCGGCTCCGCATACTCCTGCGGCGCATGGCTGACGCCGGTCGGGTTGCGCACGAACAACATCGCCGTCGGCACGCGGTTGGCCAGGATGCCGGCGTCGTGCCCGGCACCGGTCGGCAATGCCGGCACGCCACCGAGCACAGTGGACAGATCGTCCCGCAGCACCGGGTCGAACACCACGGTGTCGCCGTACGACTCCTGCGTGACGCGAACTCCGCAGCCTTCGTCGGCGGCGGCTTGTCTTGCCAGGGCTTGGATCTCGGCCACCACCGACTTCGTGGTGGCATCGTCCGAAGCCCGAGCGTCCAGCCAGACGTTGACCTCGGACGCGATCACGTTGGTGCCACCCGGAACCGGCACGATCCGGCCCACGGTCGCCCGCGCGTCGCCGACGGCCGCCTTGCGAGCGGCCAACACCAGTGACGCCGCCGGTACCATCGGGTCACGCCGGTCGGACATCAGCGTTGCCCCGGCGTGGTTTCCCTCGCCGGTGAAGGTGAACCGCCACCGGCCGTGGGCCAGGATCGACGAGGCCACGCCGACCGGAACCGTGAGGCCACGGCCCTGCTCCACGTGCAGCTCGACGAAACATCCGATGCGTGCCAGCGCTTCCTCGTCCGGCCCGAGCGTCGTCGGGTCAGCGCCGGCCTTGGCGATCGCGTCGGCCAACGACACCCCGTCCGGATCGAGCAGCGACCGTGCCTGGTCGGCGCCGATGGCCCCGGTCATCAGTCGGGATCCGAGGCAGGGCACGCCGAACCGGCCGCCCTCCTCCTCGACGAACACCACGACGGCCAGCGGCTTGCGAGGCTTGAATCCCTTGGCCTGCAACACATCCACCGCCGCCAACGACGACACCACGCCCAGCGGGCCGTCGAAGGCCCCGCCACCCGGCACGGAGTCGAGGTGGCTGCCGGTGATCACGGCGTCCGGGCCGGGGTTTCCCCACCACGCCCAGATGTTGCCGTTGCGGTCGGTCTCCACGGCCAGGCCCCGCTGGGCGGCCTCGGCGACGAACCACTCCCGCAGTTCCAGCTCGACCCGGTCGAACCCGTGGCGGGAGTACCCGCCCCGGGCGCGATCCGCGCCGACGTCGGCAATCGCGGCCAGCAGGCCGGTAGCCGTAGCCGCCATCAGTTGGCCTTCATCGGGATCTTGACGCCCTTGTCCTCCGCCACCTGGTCGGCCAGCTCGTAGCCGGCGTCGACGTGGCGCAGCACGCCCATGCCCGGGTCGTTGGTCAGCACCCGCTCGATCTTCTGCCCGGCCAGCGCGGTGCCGTCGGCCACGGTGACCTGGCCGGCGTGGATGGAGCGGCCGATGCCGACGCCGCCGCCGTGGTGGATGGACACCCATGTGGCGCCCGACGCGGTGTTGACCAGGGCGTTGAGCAGCGGCCAGTCGGCGATGGCGTCCGAGCCGTCGGCCATGCCCTCGGTCTCCCGGTACGGGGACGCGACCGAGCCGCAGTCGAGGTGGTCGCGGCCGATGACCACCGGCGCGGACAGCTCGCCGCTGGCCACCATCTCGTTGAAGCGCAGGCCGGCCAGGTGCCGCTCGCCGTAGCCCAGCCAGCAGATGCGGGCCGGAAGCCCTTGGAAGGCAACGCGTTCGCCGGCCATCTTGATCCAGCGCTTGAGCGGCTTGTTGTCCGGGAACAGCTCCAGGATGGCCTTGTCGGTGGCCGCGATGTCGGCCGGGTCGCCGGACAGAGCCGCCCAGCGGAACGGGCCCTTGCCCTCGCAGAACAGCGGCCGGATGTAGGCCGGCACGAAGCCGGGGAAGGCGAACGCCCGGTCGTAGCCGCCGAGCTGGGCCTCGCCGCGCAGCGAGTTGCCGTAGTCGAAGACCTCGGCGCCGCCGTCCTGGAAGCCGACCATGGCCTCCACGTGCTGGGCCATCGACGCCCGCGCCCGCTCGGTGAACTCCTCGGGCTTCTTGGCGGCGTAGTCGTGCCAGTCAGCCAGATCCACGCCGATCGGCAGGTACGACAGCGGGTCGTGGGCCGAGGTCTGGTCGGTGACGATGTCGATCTCGACGCCGCGGCGCAGCAACTCGGGCAGGATCTCGGCGGCGTTGCCGACGACACCGACCGACAGCGCCTTGCGGTCGCGCTTGGCCGCCTCGACGCGGCGGATGGCGTCGTCCAGGTCATTGGCGACCTCGTCCAGGTAGCGGTGCTCCACCCGGCGCTGCGCGCGCACGGGATCCACGTCGATGCACAGCGCCACACCGTCGTTCATGGTGACGGCCAGCGGCTGCGCGCCGCCCATGCCACCGAGGCCGGCGGTCACGGTGAGCGTGCCGGCGAGCGTGCCGCCGAAGCGCTTCTCGGCCACCGCGGCGAAGGTCTCGTAGGTGCCCTGGAGGATGCCCTGGGTGCCGATGTAGATCCACGAGCCGGCGGTCATCTGGCCGTACATGGTGAGGCCGGCGGCCTCCAGGCGGCGGAACTCGGGCCAGTTGGCCCAGTCCGGCACCAGGTTCGAGTTGGCGATCAGCACGCGCGGCGCCCACTCATGGGTGCGCAGCACGCCGACCGGACGGCCGGACTGCACCAGCAGCGTCTCGTCGTCGGACAGCGTGGTGAGCTCGCGGGAGATGGCGTGGAAGCTCGGCCAGTCGCGGGCGGCCTTGCCGGTGCCGCCGTAGACCACCAGATCCTCGGGGCGCTCGGCGACCTCGGGGTCCAGGTTGTTGTGCAGCATGCGCAGCGGCGCCTCGGTCTGCCAGCTGCGCGCGGTGAGCTGGGTGCCCCGGGCGGCCCGGATCTCGGTCATCAGGAGTTCTCCTCGACGGTGCGCGCGATCAGTCCACTTCGGACGAGCGCTTCGGTGGCCGCGATCTCCGGGGCCAGGTGACGGTCGGGTCCGGGACCCTGGACGTGCTCCCGGAGCAGCGCGACGACGGCGGCGGTGGCCGGCGCCGGCTTGAGCGGGGCACGCAGGTCGAGCGCGCGGGCCGCGGTGAGAAGTTCGATGGACAGCACGGTGGTCAGGCCGTCGACGGCCTTGCGCAGCTTGCGCGCCGCCGACCAGCCCATCGACACGTGGTCTTCCTGCATGGCACTGGACGGGATCGAGTCCACACTGGCCGGCACCGCCAGGCGCTTCAGCTCGGAGACGATGGCCGCCTGCGTGTAGTGGGCGATCATGTGGCCGGAGTCCACGCCCGGGTCGTCGGCCAGGAACGGCGGCAGGCCGTGCGAGCGGGCCACATCCAGCATCCGGTCGGTGCGGCGCTCGGCCATGCTGGCCACGTCGGCGACCGGGATGGCCAGGAAGTCCAGCACGTACGCCACGGGCGCGCCGTGGAAGTTGCCGTTGGACTCCACACGGCCGTCGGCCAGCACGGCCGGGTTGTCGATCGCGGAGTCCAGCTCGCGGTCGGCGACCAGCTCGGCGTGGGCCAGGGTGTCGCGGGCGGCGCCGTGCACCTGCGGGGAGCAGCGCAGCGAGTACGCGTCCTGCACGCGGGTGCAGTCCGGGCCGCGGTGGCTCTCCATGATCTCGGAGCCGGCCAGGATCTTGGTCATGCGGGCGGCCGACCGGGCCTGCCCGGGATGCGGGCGCAGGGCCTGGAGGTCGGCGGCGAAGACGCGGTCGGTGCCCAGCAGGGCCTCCACGCTCATCGCCGCGGTGAGGTCGGCGATGTCCAGCAGGCGGGCCAGGTCGGTGATCGCCAGCACCAGCATGCCGAGCATGCCGTCGGTGCCGTTGATCATGGCCAGGCCCTCCTTCTCGGCCAGCGCCACCGGCTCGATGCCGGCCTCGGCCAGGGCGTCGGCGGCGTCTCGCAGCTCGCCTTGAGCATCCCGGACCTGACCTTCGCCGATCAGGGCCAGCGCGACCGAGGACAGCGGGGCCAGGTCGCCGGAGCAGCCGAGGGAGCCGTACTCGTGCACGATCGGCGTGATGCCGGCGTTGAGCATGCGGGCCATCGTGTCCACAGTGGACGGCCGGACGCCGGTGTGGCCGGTGGCGAGCGTGCGCAGCCGCAGCAGGGCCAGCGCACGGATCACCTCTCGCTCCACCTCGGGGCCGGCACCGGCCGCGTGCGAGCGGATCAGCGAGCGTTGCAGCTGCGCGCGGCGGTCCGGCGGGATGTGCCGGACGGCCAGCGCCCCGAAGCCGGTCGACACGCCGTAGGTGGGCGTCGTCGCGTTGGCCAGCTCCTCGATGTGCGCCCGGGCCGTGGTGACGGCCTCGACCGCGGCCGGTTCCAGCTCGACCGCCACGCCGTCGCGGGCGACCGCGACGACCTCGTCACGCCGCAGCGGCTTCGCGCCGAGCTGCACTGCCTCCGGGTGTGCCATGGGTTCATCACAGCTGGTGGCGGGCGGTTGCACGAGTCCAAGGCGGGTGACAGTGTCTGAGATACCAGACAACGCGAGGTGTACCCGTGGGTAGCAGCAGTGACGTGCCGGCATTGCGCCGAGGACTGGCCGTGCTGCGCCTGTTGTCCACCCGGCCGGGGCCGATGTCCGCCGCGACGATCGCCCGCGAGTTGGATCTGCCCAGGTCGACGGCCTACCACCTGCTGGCCGAGCTGGCCGACGCGGGCTTCGTGACGCACCTGCCCGAGGAACGCCGCTACGGGCTCGGGGTGGCGGCCTTCGAGCTGGGGTCGGCGTACCTGCGCCACGACCCGTTGGAGCGGCTGGCCCGGCCCCTGCTGCGGCGGCTGGTCGACCGAGTGGGGGCCACCGCCCATCTCGGGGTCCTGCACGGGGCCGAGGCGCTCTACCTGCTGCGGGAGCAGCCCCGGCAGCCCAACACCCTCGTCTCCGACGTCGGTGTGCGCCTACCGGCCCATCTCCCCGCCTCCGGCCGGGCCATGCTGGCTTTTCTGCTCCCCGCCCAGGTCAGGGCCCTGTTCCCGGGAGTGGGCAGCTTCGTCGACCGCACCGGCCGCGGCCCCCGGGATCTGCCCTCGCTGCGTCGGCTCCTGTCGTCGGAACGCCAGCGCGGCTGGTTCGTCGAGGACGGCTTCGTGACGGCGGATTTCGCCTCGGTCGCGGCCCCCGTCTTCGACCACGGCGGCCGCCCCATCGCCGCCATCAGCACCACCTTCCGCCACGTCTGCCCCGATGCAAGCGCTTGCGGCACCGACTGGCCTGAGGTGGCGGCGGAAGTCCGGCGAACCGCCGAAGAACTGACCCTCAGAATCGGCGGCCACAGGTAGGCCCCCCAATGCAGGGAAGGACGCCTTACCCGCGTTGAACGAGGGTAAGGCGTCCTTCCCTGCATCAGGTGCAGCTTTTACAGGCCGGCGCTGGCCAGCCAGTCGGTGGCGATCTTGGAGGCGTCGGGCTTGTCGGGGGCACCGAGCTTGGTGTTCAGCTCGGTCAGCGTCTTCGTGTCGAGCTTGGTGGCGATGGCGTTGAGCGTCTTCTTCACCGTGTCGCTGGCCTTGCTGGTGTTGATCAGCGGCAGTACGTTCTGCGCGGCGAAGTTGAACTTCGGGTCCTCCAGCACGACCCAGCCGTTCTTCTCGATGGTGCTGTCGGTGGTGAACATGTCGGCGGCCTGGATGGTGCCCTGGGTCAGGGCGGCCACGGTCAGCGGGCCGTCGGCGTCCAGCGACTTGAAGTCCTTGAACGTGCAGTTGTAGGTCTTCTGCAGGCCCGGGACGCCGTCGGGGCGCTTCTGGAACTCCGGCGCGGAGCCGAGGATCAGGTCGCCGCAGTGCGGCGCGAGGTCGGACAGCGACTTCGCGTTGTACTTGTCGGCCGTCTCCTTGGTGACGACGATGGCGTCCTTGTCCTCGGCCGCCGACTTGTCCAACACGGACAGACCGCTGGGCAGCGCCTTGCCCAGCGCCGTGTACACGTCCTCGGCGCTGGTGGCGGTGGCGCTCTTGTCGAAGTACTGCAGCAGCACGCCGCTGTACTCCGGGATCAGGTCGATGGAGCCGTCCTTGAGCGCCGGGATGTAGGTCTCCCGGCTGCCGATGTTCAGCTTCTTGCTGACCTTCACGCCGGCCTTGGTCAGCGCGGCGGCGTAGATCTCGGCGAGCAGCTGGCTCTCCGGGAAGTTGGCCGACCCGACGGTGATCGTGTCCGACGGGGACTGGGAGCCGCTGTTGCCGCCGGCGAGCGGGTCGCCACCGCCGCCCCCACCGCACGCGGTCAGGCCCAGCGCCGCCACCAGGACGGTGACCAGGCCGGCTACGGTTCGCTTCATCTCTGGATTCCTCCACTCGTCCTCACCGGGCGCAACCCGGGTGAGACAACCAGCCGTTGCACGCCGGTGAGCACCAGCTCGACCAGCACCGCGAGCACGGCGACCAGGATCGCGCCGCCCGCCATCTGGGGATAGTCGTGCAGCGCCAGGCCGTCGAACACGTACCGTCCGAAACCGCCGAGTCCCACGTAGGCGGCGATGGTCGCGGTGGCCACCACCTGCAGGGCGGCGCTGCGCACGCCGCCGAAGATCAGCGGCATCGCGTTGGGGATCTCGACCTGGAACAGGATCTCCCGCTCGGTCATGCCCACGCCGCGGGCCGCGTCGACCACGACCGGCTCGACGGCGCCGATGCCGGCGTAGGCACCGGCCATGATCGGCGGGATGGCCAGCAGGGTCAGCGCGGCGATCGGCGGGATCAGGCCGATGCCGGCCAGCAGCACCACCAGCGTCAGCACGCCGACGGTGGGCAGCGCCCGCAGCACGTTGGCCGCGCCGACCAGCACGAAGCCGCCGCGCTTGGTGTGCCCGACCATCGCGCCCAGCGGGAAGCCGATCACGACGGCGATGACCAGGGCCAGCGCGGTGTACCAGAGGTGCTCCACCAGCCGTGCCGGCACGCCGGTCGAGCCGCTCCAGTTGGCGGGGTCGAACAGCCAGCTCGTCAACAGGTTCACGGCCTACCTCCCCACCCTGGTCCAGGGCGTCACGAGCCGCCCGATCAGCTGCAGCACCAGGTCCGCGATCAGGGCCAGCACCAGCGTCGCGACGATGCCGGTGACGATCTCGGTGACGAACTGGAGCTGGAAGCCGTTGGTGAACAGCTGCCCGTAGCCCGCGATGCCGATCAGCGCGCCCACGCTGACCAGGCTGATGTTGGACACCATGGCCACCCGCAGGCCGGCCACGACGACCGGGATGGCCAGCGGGAACTCGACGCCCACGAAGCGCTTGAGCGGCCGGTAGCCGATGGCCGTGGCCGCCGCGACGATGGTCGGCGGCACCGACGACAGCGCGTCGGCGATGGACCGGACCAGCAGCGCGATGGTGTACACGGTCAGCGTGATGATCACGTTGACCGGGTCGAGCGTCTTGGTGCTGATCAGCGCGGGCAGGATGACGATCAACGCCAGCGACGGGATCGTGTAGAGCAGGCCGCTGACCGTCAGCAGAATCGCCCGCGCGGGCCGCCAGCGGCTGGCCGCCCAGCCCAGCGGGATCGCGATGATCAGGCCGATCACCACCGGCAGCACCGACAGGTAGACGTGCGTCACCGTGAGGTCGCCGAGCAACCCCAGGTGGTCGAACACCCACGTCATTGCGGGACCTCGCCGGAGGTGCGCGCGGCGGCCAGCGCCCGGAGCACCTCGTCGGCCGTGATCGAGCCGACGAGCTCGCCGCCGCCGTTGACGGCGACGCCGTGTGCGGACGGGGAACTCAGGGCCGAGTCGAGGGCGCTGCGCAGTGAGCCGTGCTCGGTGTCGTACAGGGATCCGCCCGACATCACCAGATCCGCGTCGACGGTGGCGTTCTCGTCCACACCGGACAGACGGTCGGCCGACAGCCAGCCGCACGGGTGCCGGCGCTCGTCGACGACGACAATCCAGCCGTCGCTCAGCTTCCGCCGCGCGTCGCCGGCCGTGTCGCCGAGCTGCACGCTGGCGATCTCGCCGACCGTCAACCCGGACGCGGTGAGGAAGCCCAGCGCCCGGTAGCCGCGGTCGCGCCCGACGAAGTTGCTCACGAAGTCGTCGGCCGGGCGGGCCAGCAGCTCCGAGGGCTTGTCGTACTGGGCCAGGATGCCGCCGGTGCGGAACACCGCGACCTTGTCGCCCAGCTTGATGGCCTCGTCGATGTCGTGCGTGACGAAGACGATCGTCTTGTCCAGCTCGCCCTGCAGCCGCAGCAGCTCGTTCTGGAGGTCCTCGCGGACCACCGGGTCGACCGCGCTGAACGGCTCGTCCATCAGCAGCACCGGCGGGTCGACCGCCAGCGCGCGGGCCACGCCGACGCGCTGCTGCTGGCCGCCGGACAGCTGAGCCGGGTAGCGGCCGGCCATGGTGGCCGGCAGGCCCACCGTCTCCAGCAGCTCCGCGGCCCGCTTGCGGGCCTTGGCCCGGCTCCAGCCGGCCAGCACCGGCACGGTGGCGACGTTGTCCAGCACCGTGCGGTGCGGGAACAGCCCAGCCTGCTGGATCACGTAGCCGATGCCCCGCCGCAGCAGCGGCGGGTCCGACTGGCGCACGTCTTTTCCGTCGACCAGGATGGCGCCCGAGGTGGCGTCGATCATCCGGTTGATCATGCGCAGGGAGGTCGTCTTCCCGCAGCCCGATGGTCCGACGAACACCGTGATCCGTCCTGGATCCACGGTCAGGTTCAGTTCGTCGACGGCGACGGTGCCGTCATCGAACCGCTTGGTCACGGCCTGGAACTCGATCACCCCGAGGTCCTTCCGGTCGTTGCGGTAGTGCGGACGACAGTAGCCGCATGCTCTGACAGCGGCACTCCGTTCCACGATGTGCGAACCAGTAGGCTTACCCGATTGTGACCCCACTCGACCAGGCCCGCGCGGTCATTTCCGGCCACGGAGCGCGCACCGGGCCGGCACGGCGCGTGATCGACATGCTGTGCCGGCGCCCGCATTCGCTGGCTGAGCTGGTGCGCGACTCGGCCCTGCCACGGCGCGGGGTCGAGGAGTTGCTGTCCGCGCTGGACGGTGACCTGGTGCGAAACCGTGACACGTACGAGATCCGGGCCTCGGCCAGAGCCTCGTACACCGAGGCTTTCGCGGTTCCCCCGATCGTTGAGCCGGATCTCGCCATGATCCGTTCCGATGTGGACTCCGTGCCGCCGCCGCTGGCCGCGCTCGACCATGTGCAGGCCACGCCGGACACCGTGGCGCGGCGGGCGAAGTGGCTGAACGAGCAGTATGAACTGTCCGGGCGTACCGTGCTCTGCCTCGGCGACCACGACCTGACCTCGCTGGCGGTGGCCGCGGTCAACCCGGCCGCCGCGGTGATCGTCGTCGACCTGGACGACCGTGTGCTGGCCCACATCGACACCCGCGCGCGGGAGCGGGGCCTCAACATCCGCTGCCTGCACGCGGATCTCCGCTTCGGACTGCCGCCTGCCGTAACGGAATCGTCAGATCTGGTCTTCAGCGACCCGCCCTATACGCCGGAAGGCATGGCGCTGTTCGCCGGCCGCGGCATCGAGGCGCTGCGCGACACCGCTTCCGGACGGCTGCTGCTGGCCTACGGCTTCAGCGACCGGACGCCCGCGCTGGGCCAGAAGGTGCAGCAGGAACTGCTCGGCATCGGGCTGGCGTTCGAAGCGATCCTGCCGGGCTTCCACCGGTTCGACGGGGCGCAGGCCATCGGCAGCGCCGCCGATCTCTATGTGTGCCAGGCGACCTCTCGCGGCCGCAAGGCGGCGCAGCGCACCGGCATCTACACCCACGGCCCGCAGTCCATCGAGGCCACGTCCACTATGGACAACTCGGCGCTGCTGGCGTTCACCGGGGATTCCGTTGTGCAGCAACCGGATTGGACCCAACCGATCACCGGACGTGCCCTCACGGTCGACGCCTCGGCCGACCCCGGCCCGTGGCTGCTGCGAATTCTGTTGGCCTGCAACGCGGAGAAGCTGTCGGTGCTGGTGCCCAACAACCATGTGGACGTCCGCGACGAGCGGGGGCAGAAGTCACTGTCCACTGTGGTCGCCTCGAAGTACCGGCTGCGGTTCCATCGCAGCACCCCCGACGGCAAGCACGCGGTCGTGGTGGCCACGCGCAGCGGCGCCGGGTTGTTGGACCGGGTGCACGGCAAGCTCGGCAACATGATGCGGGAGGCCATGATCACCGAGTCCGGCGGCACGTTGACGAAGCGTGAGGCCAAGGAGCTCGTGGCGGCCAGGATCCCGGGCGAGACGGACCTCCGGCTGATCGACCTGCCGCGGCACCGGATCGAGGCTCTGGTCGCCTGAGAGGGTCAGCCGGCGCGGGGGACGTGGAGGGGGCCAAGGGCCAGGACGGCGCGGAACTCGCGTGGGGGGACGGGGCGGGAGAAGAGCCAGCCCTGGTAGGCGTCGACGCCGACGCCGTGCAGCACGTGGAACTGGGTCGCGGTCTCCACACCCTCGGCGACGCAGCTGCGGCCCATCGCGCGGGCCATGTCCACCACCGCGCGGGCGACCGCGAAGTCGGACGGGTCGTTCCCCACGCCGGACACGAACCGCCGGTCCACCTTGATGATCTGCGCCGGCAGGTCCTTGAGCCGGGCCAGCGAGGAGTAGCCGGTGCCGAAGTCGTCCACGGCGAACCGGACACCCTTGGCCACCAGGATGTCCATCTGCTGCATGGTCTTGCACGGCAGGTCGACCAGCGCAGTCTCGACCAGCTCCAGCACCACCCGGTCCCACGCGATGCCGGACTCGGCCACGGCGTTGGACACCGCGTCCACGAAGTCCGGGTCGCCTGGAACAAGCCCGGAAAGGTTTACAGCGACGGCGACGGGCTTGCCGTTCGGCACCGGCCATGTCGAAGCCTCGCGCAGCGCGGTGCGGAGCACCCATCTGTCCAGCTCACGCATCATGTCGGCCTGCTCGGCCACCGGCAGGAACGCGTCCGGCGCGAGCAGCCCGCGGTCCGGGTGCGGCCAGCGGACCAGCGCCTCGGCCGTCTGCACGGTGCCGTCCACGCCGACCACCGGCTGGAAGTGCAGCGTCAGCCCGTCCTTGGCCAGCGCCTCACGCAGCTGCCCCTCCAGGTGCACCTGCCGGTCGGCCGACGCGATCAACGCCGCCGAGGCCAGCGACACCCGCCCGGCGCCACGCCGCTTGGCCTCGAACATCGCGGCGTCGGCGAAGCGCAGCAGGTCGGCCCCGCTGGTCCGGGAGCCGTTGGGGATCGCGGCGCCGATCGACGCCGACACCCGCACCAGCTGACCGTGCACCGGCACCGCGGCCCGCAGCAGGCTGGCCACCCGCGTGCCGAGGGCCTCGACCCCGCCGGCCGCGTCGATGTCGTCGCAGATGATCACGTACTCGTCGCCGGACATGCGCGCCGCCGTGCAGCCGGACGGCAGGCCGCCCTCCAGCCGCCGGGCCAGCGCCACCAGCAGCTCGTCACCGGCGTCGTGGCCGAGGGAGTCGTTGACCCGCTTGAAGTTGTCGATGTCGCAGAACAGCACCGCGATCTTCTCGGCGCCCTCGCCGGCCAGCAGCCGGGTCAGCGTCTCCTTGACCGCGGCGCGGTTGGGCAGGCCGGTGAGCTCGTCGTGATGGGCCTGATGCCGCAAGGATTCCGCGACGCGGCGGCGCTCGGTGATGTCCTGGAACACGACCAGCCAGAACCGGCGGCCGTCGTCCTGCACGGAGATCGCGATGTGCAGCTCGCAGTACACCAGCTCGCCGTCCGGACGGAGCAGAATGCGTTGCGGCACCTTGAATCCGCCCTCGCGCTCGGACGTGAGGCGGGCCGCCGCGGACAGCCAGCCCACCGGCTCGTCCGGGTGCGTGATGCTGCTCGCGGTCATGCCGCGCAGCTGCTCCAGTTCGATACCGAGCAGGTCGCACAGCGCGTCGTTGGCGTCGACCAGGCGCTCGGCCTCGTCGAACAGGCCGATGCCGACCGGCGTCACCGCGACCAGGTCGGTGAAACGCTGGCTGGACAGCTTCATTCGCGCCTCGGCCGTGCGCTGCGCGGTGACGTCCTGCGCCGTGCCGACCAGCACCGGACCGACGCCCTGCACCGAAGCGCCGTGACAGCGCAGCACGCGGACCAGGCCGTCCGGGCGGACGATGCGGTGCTCGCACTCCACCGGCTCGCGATTGACCGCCAACTGCTGCCACAGCTCGTCCACCCAGCCGCGGTCGTCCGGGTGCACCAGGCTCATATAACGCTGGTAGGTGGCGCGTTCCTGCTCGTCCACGCCGAGCAGCTCGCGCATCATGCCCGACCAGTTGCAGTCGTCGGTGCCGGTGTTCCACTCCCAGGTGCCCAGGCTCGCCACCCGCTGCGCGTCGGAGAGCCGGCGGCGCTCGTCGCGCAGCTCGCGCTCCAGCGCACGCTGCTCGGTGACGTCCTGGATGGTGCCCAGCAGCTGTTCGACCTTGCCGTTGGAGGACAGCTGGGCCCGGGCGCGGCAGATGTACACGCGCTCGCGGACGTCGCGGATCTCCACCTCCAGCGGCTCGGTGGTCTGGGCCGCGAGCAGCTTGTCCCGCATCTCGGTGATCAGCAGCTGGTCGTCGGGATGCACGCCCGGCATCAGCGACGCGTCCGTCGCCGAGCCGCCCACCAGCTCGTACATCTCCCACAGCACCTCGCTGCGGTAGGTGTAGCCGGTGTTCACGTCCAGGGTCCAGCTGCCGATGCGGGCCATCCGCTGGGCCTCGACCAGCCGGGCCCGCTCGTGGGCCAGCTCGTCGTTGGTGCGGTTCCGCTCGGTGATGTCCCTGATGTAGCCGGTGACCAGGCCGAGCCGGCCGTCCACGCCGACCGTGGACCGGGCCTCGCCGCGCAGCCAGCGCACGTCCCCGTCCGGGCGCACGATGCGGTACTCGATGTCGATGGCCTCGCCCGAGAACTGGTGGTTGCTCCAGTAGTCCCGCACCATCTCGACGTCGTCGGGGTGGACCAGGTCCAGCACGGCCTCCGCGCCCGGCTCCACGGAGCCGCGTTCGATGCCGAGGATCTCGTAGTGGCTGTCCGACCACACCGTCTTACCGGTCGCCGGGTCGAACTCCCAGGAGGCGATGCCCGCAACGTGCTGCACGTCGGTCAGCCGCCGCTGCTCCTCGCGCAGCTCGGCCGCGGCGGAGGCGAGGTCGGAGACATCGACCAGCACGATGGCATGCAACCCGGTGCCGGGCACCGGCGTCTGAACCACACGGACCGGCAGTTCGCTGCCGTCCACACGACGGAGCCGGAGATCGGGCTCCTGCCCGGCGAACAGGTCGCGCAGCGCGACGCCGCCCAGCCGGTCGGGGTCCGTTGCGCCGATCATCGCGGCCGCGGCGGCGTTGGCCTGCATGACCACGCCCTTCGCGTCGACACGAAGGGTCGGCGGCTCGGACAGCGTCAGCCCGCCCAACTCGATCGGGCCACGGCGGGCGTTCGGCAGCCGGGCACCACCGAGCGTGACAGGTGCGCGTCCCGCCTGCCCGCTGCGCTCAGCCACGGCTCCGCCCTTCCGCGTCGGCCACCGGGGCGGCATGGGTGGGCCAAGCCGGCGACTGCATCACAGTGCGCCGGGGGCGCGTCGGTCACGACGCGCGGCGGGGGAGCACCTGACGCGAGCGACGGTATCGCGTCCACCGACGAACTCACAGCCGTCCCCGCCAATATCCTGGCGACGTATGAAAAAAGCGGATCGGCCGGCCGAGCGGGTCCGCGTTCGCGACTACGCTACTCCATCCGCCGCAGCGGCCGCGGCGACGGCCCGCGCGACCTCGACGGACACCCGCGGGTCCAGGGCGCTGGGCACGATGCGGTCCACCGCCAGCTCGTCCGTGGCGACCTGGAAGATCGCGTCGGCCGCGGCCAGCTTCATGTTCTCGGTGATCCGGCGGGCCCCCGCGTCCAGCGCGCCGCGGAACACGCCCGGGAACGCCAGCACGTTGTTGATCTGGTTGGGGAAGTCGCTGCGGCCGGTGGCCACCACCGCGGCGTGCCGGGCGGCGACGACCGGGTGGATCTCCGGGTCCGGATTGGACAGCGCGAACACGATGCCCTGCGGGGCCATGGTCGCGATCAGGTCCCTCCGCCACCCGTCGAGCCGGACAGGCCGAGGAACATGTCCGCGCCCTTGAGCGCCTCGGCGACGCCACCGCGCAGGCCCGAGGCGTTGGTGCGGCCGGCCAGCTCCCGCTTGATCGGGTTCAGGTCGTCCCGGTCGGTGTGCACGATGCCGCGCGAGTCGAGCATCGTCACCTCGCCCACGCCGCCGGCCATCAGGATGTTCGCGCAGGCCACGCCGGACGCGCCGGCGCCGGCCACGACCACCCGCAGGTCGGCGAAGTCGCGCCTCAGCACCGTGGTGGCGCCGCGCAGCGCGGCCAGCACCACGATCGCGGTGCCGTGCTGGTCGTCGTGCATGACCGGGCAGTCCAGCGCCTCGATCAGCTTCGCCTCCAGCTCGAAGCAGCGCGGGGCGGAGATGTCCTCCAGGTTCACCGCGCCGAACGACGGGCGCAGGCGGACCAGCGTCTCCACGATCTCGTCGACGTCGGTGGTGCTCAGCACCAGCGGGATGGAGTCAAGGCCGCCGAACTTCTTGAACAGCGCGGACTTACCCTCCATCACGGGCAGCGACGCGCTCGGACCGATGTCGCCGAGGCCGAGCACCGCGGTCCCGTCGCTCACGACCGCGACCAGGCGGTGCGCCCAGGTGTACTTCGCGGCCAGGGAGGGGTCCTCGGCGATGGCACGACTGACGCGCGCCACTCCGGGCGTGTAGGCGATCGAGAGCGCCTTGGGGTCGGCCAGCGGGGCCGTCACGGCGGTGCCCAGCTTGCCTCCCTCATGGGCGGCGAATATCTCGGTGTCGGTCAGTTCGGTGGCGGATTCGTTCACAGCAGTCACGGCGTCCCTCATCAGACACGGCGGCGTGGCGGGCGCGCGTGGTCGCGATCGACGCTGTCGCGTCGATCACTGCGCGTCGTGCAGTCGGTCCGAACACCGCGTTCCGGGTATCGAAACTGTGGTCGGACGACGCTGGGGTTGGCACAGTGTGACAGCCGATCACCGGTCTGTCTGCGGCGGGGATCACATTCTTTGCCCAGCTCAGAGGCGGTTCAGCAAGACGACCGTACGAATTGCTTGCACCGACCGGTCAGTTTCCGCAGGCAGTTCGGTTCACGATCGGTCAAGCGGCTAACCTCCGACGCCATGCAGGTTCGCGAGCTCGACATCGCAGGTTCTTGGGAATTCACTCCACCGGCCTTTCCGGACCACCGGGGCCGGTTCGCCGCCCCGTTCCAGGGGCAGGCGTTCACCGAGGCCGTCGGCCACCCGCTGCGTCTCGCGCAGACCAACCACAGCGTCTCCCGCCTGGGCACCATCCGCGGCGTGCACTTCGCCGACGTGCCGCCCAGCCAGGCCAAGTACGTCTACTGCCCGGCCGGCTCGCTGCTGGACGTGATCGTCGACATCCGCGTCGGCTCCCCGACCTTCGGGCAGTGGACCTCCGTGCTGCTCGAATCCGAGAAGCTCAACGCCGTGTACGTGTCGGAGGGCCTCGGCCACGCGTTCATCGCGCTGGCCGAGAACACCGCCATGGCCTACATCTGCTCCGAGGGCTTCAACCCCGGCGCCGAGCACGGCATCACGCCGATGGACCCGGCGCTGGGGCTGCCCTGGCCGTCGGACATCGAGCCGATCCTGTCCGACAAGGACCGCGACGCCCCGACCCTGGCCGAGGCCGAGGCCGCGGGCCTGCTGCCCAGCTACGACGACTGCGTCGCCTACCGGGACAAGCTGCGCGGCCTCAGCTGAGCCTTCCCGGGCGTGGCCACAGTCGCCAGGTGGCCACGCCCAGCACGTCCGCCGGTCCCAGGTCGCGGGAGTCCGTCGAGCCGAACTGGTTGTCGCCCACCACGAACCACTGCTCCCCGCGCTGGTCGACCGCGCGCTTCACCGACAGCTGCTCCGGTCTCTGCCGCCACCGGACCAGCACGATCGCGCCCGCCGTCGGCCGTCTGCGGAAGTTGACCAGCAGCACGTCCCCGTCCTTGAGGGTCGGCGCCATCGACGGGCCGCGCACCCGCAGTCGGCGCAGCGGCCAAAGATCTATTCCCACCGGTGCCAACGATCACCTCCACCTGCCCGCTCCGGCCGTCCGGAGTAGGGTTCCGCACGTCGGAGCATCCACTGTTTGGGAGGACCCATGCGACTGCTGTCGCGCATCCTCGGCCCACGCCTCGAGGCGACGGCGCACTGCGACCTTCCGTGCGGCGTTTACGACCCCGCCCAGGCCCGGATCGAGGCCGAGTCGGTCAAGGCGATCCAGGAGAAGTACCAGGGCAACGAGGACCCCGAGTTCCGCACCCGGGCGATCCAGATCAAGGAGCAGCGCGCCGAGCTGGTCAAGCACCACCTCTGGGTGCTGTGGACCGACTACTTCAAGGCGCCGCACTTCGAGAAGTACCCGGAGCTGCACACCTTGTTCAACAAGGCCACCAAGGCGGCCGGCGCCTCGGGCGCCAAGGGCTCCATGGACCCGGCCAAGGGCCAGGAGCTGCTGGACCTGATCGCCGAGATCGACAAGATTTTCTGGGAGACCAAGGCGGCCTGAGCACCATCGCCTGCTGACGGCGCCGACCAGCGGAGACGCGTTCCGCCGGTCGGCGCCGTTTTGTCGTTCCCGGCTAACGATCACCCGGTCGGGGACGAATGCTCTGCCGTACGGCCATTCGGTCGAGCCGCAGGGGAGCCGTCATGACGTATCAGATGCCCTATCGGGCCGCAGTCCAGCCGCCGGCCGTCTCGGACGGGCACGTGGTGTTCGCCTGGGTGGTGACGGTGCTGACGGTCGGCTACATGCTGCCGTGGGCGATCGCGGCGAGCGGACGCAAGTCCAACACGGCGTCGGTCGCGGTGATCAACCTGCTGCTGGGCTGGACGTTCGTCGGCTGGATCATCGCGCTGGTGATGGCCTGCTCGGCCGACCAGATGGCGCTGGCCGTGGCGCCATCGGTGCAGGTCAACGTCATGAACGCGACGCCGCCAGCCGGCTGGTACCCGGACGCGTCGGGGATGCAGCGGTACTGGAACGGCACGGCCTGGACGGGGCAGACGATCTAGGCTGGCCCTGTGACAACGGTCTGGATGCGCTACCTGTCCGGCGCCGACATCGACTCGCTGGGCATCACGGATGCCGAGATCGTGGCGGCGGTGGAGGACGTGCTGGCCGACCACGGCAACGACCGCGTGGTGTTCGAGCCACGGACCCACCTGGTGCCGGACAACGGCGGCCGGGGGCATTTCAACGTGCTCCGGGGCAGCCTGACCGACAAGGGCGTCGCCGGGGTGAAGGTGGTGGGCGACTTCGTCGCCAACTACGAGCGGGGCCTGCCCAGCGAGATGGCGCTGATCAGCCTGTTCGACCCGGAGACGGGCATGCCCAAGGCGATCGTGGACGGCACGATGATCACCGAGGCGCGGACCGGGGCGATGACCGCGGTGGGGGCGAAGTACCTGGCCCGCGCCGACGCCAAGGTGCTGGGGCACGTGGGAGCCCGCGGCACGGCCTGGTGGAACGTGGTGCTGCTGGACTCGGTCTTCGACTTCGACGAGATCCGGGTGACCAGCCGCCGGCCGGAGTCCCGGGAGCCGTTCGCCGAACGGCTGAGCGAGCATCTGGGCAAGCCGGTCACGGTGGCCACGACCTGGGAAGAGACGCTCGACGGGGCCGACGTGCTGGTCGAGGCGTCCCGGCTGAACGAGCCGGAGCCGTTGCTGCGCAAGGAGTTCCTCCGGCCGGGGAGCTTCCTCGTGCCGTACGGGACGATCAGCGCGCTGGCCCTTGACCTGCTCGACGACGTGGACAAGATCGTCGTGGACAACTGGCGGGAATCGCAGTCGGGCAACCCCAGGTTCGGCGCGCTGCGGCCGCACCTGAACGCGGGCCTGCTGACCGAGGACCGCATTCACGCCGAGATCGGCCAGATCGTGGCCGGCCACCGGCCCGGCCGCGAGAACGACAAGGAACGCACCCTGTTCTGGCATCGCGGACTGTCCACAACGGACCTCGCGGTGGCGAACATGATCCTGCACCGGGCCGAGGCGAACGACGTCGGCACGATGCTGCCGTACCGGTGAGGGACCTGGACATCCTGGCCGTGGCCAGGGGACAGCGGGTCGAACTGGGCCCGCTGGACGACGTCGCCGCCAACCGGCGGGCCATGCTGGCGGCGCTGGAGGCGGCCGACAAGCCCGTGTACGGCGTCAACACCGGCATGGGCCGGCTGGCCGGCGTCGCCCTCGACGCCGAGCAACAGGCCGCGCACCAACGGAATCTGCTCATCGGGCGGGCCGTCGGCGGACCGCCGTGGCTGCCCGAGCCGGATGTCCGTGCCCTGCTGGCGGTGAAGCTCCAAGGCCTGCTCGCGCCCACCACCGCCGCCGGCCCCGAGCTCGTCAAGTTCCTGGCCGACCGCCTGAACGACAACTTCGTGCCGGCCGTGCCACGCTCCGCGCTGGGCAGCGCCGGCGAGATCATCCCGCTGTCCCATGCCTTCCAGACCTTCGTGGGCATCGGCACGGTCCTGGAGGACGGCGTCGAGAAGCCGGCCGCCGAGGCGTTGAAGCGCCGCAAGGCGAAGCCGTTTGCCTTGGGCCCCAAGGAAGGCGCGAGCCTGATCCAGGGTTCCCCGCTGGCCCTGGCGCACGCCTACATGCGCGGCGCCGACGCCGCCCAGGCGCTGGAACTCCAGACCCTCGCCGCCGCCATGGCCATCGACGTGCTCGGTGCGCCCCGCTCGATCTACCACCCCGCGCTGGCCGGCCCCGACACCGTGCTCGCCGCCGTCCTCGATGACATCCGTTCCCGCACAACGGATTCCGCCACCCGCTCCGATCTCGTGCAGGCGCCGGTGTCGTTCCGCGTCGCCCCGCAGGCCATCGCCCACGCGCAGCGCACCCTCGACGACCTGACCGCCGCGCGGGGCCTTCTCCTTGCCGCGCCGACGGATTCCCCCTCCTTCCTGGATGGGCGCTTCACCTCCACCGCCGGCTACCACGCCGTCACCATCGGCCTGCGCCTCGACGCCGTCACCGCCGCGCTGACCCATCTCGCCGAGATCAGCGTGCAGCGGCTGCACCGCTTCATGGACACGCAGTTCACCGGCCTGAACGCCCAGCTCGCCGTCGATCCCGGCCCCCAGGCCGGCCTGTCGCCCATCCACAAACGGGCCGCCGGCGAGCTGCACGAGATCCGCCGGCTGGCCGCCCCGGCCACGCTCGGCTCCCTCGACACCTCCGCCGGCCAGGAGGACGTGCAGGCGCACGCCTGGGCCGCCGGCGAGCAGCTCCGGCAGGTGACCGACCACCTGTTGTCGATCACCGCCTGCGAGCTCATCGGCATCGCCCAGGCGCACCACCTCCGCGGCCTGCCCGGCGCTCCCCGCCTGCGCGGCGCCTACGCCTGGATCGCCGAGACCGTTCCCCCCGTCCTGGTCGACCGCCCCCTCGGGCCCGACATCGCACGCCTGCGGGCCAAATTCGCCGACGAGTGAACCGCGCCACCCCACGTGCGTCCAATGGGCAGCGAGTTCACTCGGACGGAGGAACGATGGGGCGTTGGCTGCCGGCCCGGCTTGTCGTGACACTGCTCGGCCTTGCCCTGCTCACTGCCTGCGGCGCCGGCCCCACCCACGCCCAGCCGCCCGCCGACTCCGGCTACACGCCACCGGTCGACTGCGGCCCCGTGAGCGGCCCCGCCGGCAAGCGCTCCCTCATCTCCCCTGCCTTTCCCGCCGGCACCGCCGCCTGCCCCGAGGCCATCTCCGTGCTCAGCTCCTACTACCGCGACGCCCCGCGCAAGGCCCAGGGCACGGCCCGCCGCCTCGTCGTCAACGGCTGGACCTGCGAGTCCGACACCGATTCCCACAACGCCCCCCAGGTCGGCTGCGACCGCAACGGCATCGCCTTCCTCACCCAGAACCACTGACTCACGCGATGGCGCGCCAGATCGCCGACCAGTGGGCGACGACGCCGGCGACGTCCGCGTCGAGACGCCTGTCGCTGCGGCGGCGGGAGGGGAGCAGGAGTTTTCCGCGCCGCACATCGAGAATCGCCGGCACGCCGTCCGGGAGGACCTGGTCCATCACGGATCGCATCATGTGCAGCGGGACGGCGGCGGCCTCGGGCCGCAGCTCCGGCTCCTTCATGTAGAGCTGGACGGCCAGCTTGGGGCCCTTGGCCGGCCGCAGGCCGAGCTGCGGGGCGACGTCGAACACGGCGTCGGACCCGACCCAGGTGCCCGTGCCGACCGGCACCAGCGTGCCGCGGAAACCCTCGTGCCAGCGCTGGAAACCCTTCTGCAGCTCGACGAAGTGCCCGCGCTTGGCCGAGTCCTCGACCTTGGCCACGGCCAGCTCCAACGCGATCTGCGGCGACGGATCGGCCAGCGCGCGGCGGATGGCCGCGACCATAGGACCGTAGTAGGCCCACGGCTGGCGGCCCTCGTCGAGATACATGCGCCGCTGGTCGGACACGATCCTGGTCTGCGAGCCGGGCCCGCAGTTGGCGAAGTCCACCACAACCCCGAGTTTTGGATGACGCACCGACGACACCGTCCTCCCCCCTGGACTACCTCCAAATTTTACCTCATCCAGCCCAATTGTTCGATCGCCTGTTCGATGCAGTGCGTTGGATCACACGACCGGCCGTGAGCGCACCGCGGGGCTACGATCCGCTGGGTGGCAGACGTGTACGTCATCAGGCACGGGGAAACCGAGTGGTCGCTGACCGGCAAGCACACCGGCAGCACGGACGTCCCCCTCACGGCTCACGGCGAGCAGCAGGCCCGCAAGGCCGGCGCCGTACTGGCCGAACTCCGAGGCACCACCGTCCCACCCAGACTCGTGCTCGCCAGCCCGCGCTCCCGCGCCGGGCGCACGGCGCAGCTGGCCGGTCTGACCGTGGACGAGGTGACCGAGGACCTCGCCGAGTGGGACTACGGCGACTACGAAGGCCTTACCACGGAACAGATCCGTGCGTCGGCGCCGGACTGGACGGTGTGGACGCACGAGATCCCCAACGGCGAGACCGCCAAGGAGGTCGGCGACCGCGCGGACGCGGTGCTGGCCCGGGCCCGCAAGGGGCTGGAGCGCGGCGACGTGGTGCTGATCGGCCACGGCCACTTCAGCCGCGTGCTGGTGGTCCGCTGGCTGGGGCTGGACCCCGCGGCCGGCGTGCGGATCGGGTTGGACCCCGCGGGCATTTCGGTGTTGGGTGACGAGCGAGGCCAGGCGCAGATCCGACGCCTGAACGTGCCGCCCCTGGGGGAGATCTGATGATCCGCGGCGTCCGTGAGTCCGATGTCGACGCGGTTGTGCAACTCGTGTACGACCTGGCGGAGTACGAACGGGCGCCGCAGGAGTGTCACCTCACGTCCGAGCAGCTGCGCACGGCCCTGTTCGGCCCGTCGCCCGCCCTGTTCGGCCACGTGGCCGAGGTGGACGGCGAGGTCGTGGGCATGTCCCTGTGGTTCCTCAGCTTCTCCACCTGGACCGGCACGCACGGCATCTACCTGGAGGACCTGTTCGTCCGCCCGGAGCACCGCGGCAGCGGCCTCGGCCGGGCGCTGTTCCTGGCCCTGGCCAAGGAATGCGCCGACCGCGGCCTCGGCCGTTTCGAGTGGTCGGTGCTGGACTGGAACCAGCCGGCCATCGACTTCTACGAGGCGATGGGCGCGGCCCGCGTCAACGACTGGTACCGCTATCGGCTGGCCGACGAGCCGCTGCTCAAGGCCGCGGCTCGGGCGTAGCCCCGTCCTCCTCGGTGATGCCCATCGCCCAGGCCCGTGAGGACGCGAGGAACAGCAGCAGGACGAGCACGGCCAGGCAGTAGGCCGTGAACAGGATGTCCACGGCCAGCGAGTCAATGGGGTCGAATCCCCACCAGATGCCGCCCAGCACCAGCAGCTGGAGGAAGACCGCGCCGTTGCGGGCGCCGCGCGTGCCGCGCCACAGCAGGATGCCGGGCACCAGGAACGCGGCGGCGATCACCACATAGACGCCGGCCTCACCGAAAGCGACGAGTGCCGGGGCTCCGCCGGACAGACCGAGCACAACCGTGACGATCGCGACCACCACGGCGGCGATTCCCTGCACGGTGACCAGCGCGCCGGCAGCGCGAACGGGTCCGGGGGCGGCGATTTCGCGTGACAACGGACACCTTCCTCGACCTGCTACCTGCGCACATCACGATCCGTGCGCACGGATCGATCGTAGGCCACCCGGACGGCCGGTCCCGCGGCGCCGACGCAGGGGGGAGGATTCCGGTGTTGTCGTAGAGCAGACGGTCGTCTGGGTGCACTCGCCGACAACGCAGGGTCCGAAGCGTCGTCGGCACGGAAGGGAGAGCTCCCTCACTTTCGATGAGCGACAGCCACCCGTACGGGGACGGAGGACCGGTCGCCGGTCACGGTCTGTCCTACGCTGCTGGTGTGCGTGCCCTTCTCGTGGTCAACCCGCAGGCGACGGCGACGTCCGCCGCCGGGCGGGACGTGCTGGCCCACGCGCTGGCCAGCGACGTGCAGCTGGAGATCGTGGAGACCAGCTACCGGGGGCACGCGGCCGACGCCGCCGCGCGTGCCGTGGCGGACGGGGTGGACCTGGTGGTCGCCCACGGCGGTGACGGCACCGTCAACGAGGTGGTCAACGGGCTGCTCTCGAAGTGCCCGGATCCGGCGGACACGCCCGCCCTGGGTGTGGTGCCCGGAGGCTCGGCGAACGTGTTCGCACGGGCGCTGGGGCTGCCGAGGGACCCGGTCGAGGCCACCCACCGGTTGCTGATGGCCATCGAGTCGGGCAGCCGCCGCGAGGTGGGCCTGGGCCTGGCTGAGCCGGCCGACGCCGACAGCCGCTGGTTCACGTTCAATGCCGGCCTCGGCTGGGACGCCGACGTGGTGGCCGAGGTCGAGCGCCGCCGGGACAAGACGGCCAGCCCCCTGCTGTACGCCTCGATCGCGCTGGCCAACTACGTCAGGCAGATGCTCACCGCCACCGACCTGGTGATCGAGCTGCCGGACGGCACGACGCAGAAGTCGCGGCTGGCGTTCGTCTCCAACACCGATCCGTGGACCTACCTGGGCGCCAAGCCGATCCACATGAACCCGGACTGCTCGTTCGACGGCGGTCTCGGCCTGTTCGCGCTGCAGAGCCTGGCCCCGCCGGTCATCGCGCGCACCCTGTCGCAGATCCTGCTGCCGCTGGGCCCACCCTCCGGGGGGAACCTGCTGCGACTCGACGATGTCGCCCAGATCAGGGTGACCGCGGACCGGCCCGTGCGCCTTCAGGTGGACGGCGACGACCTCGGTGAACACCGTCAGGTAAAGTTCACGTCAGTGCCGAAGGCGCTGAGGGTGGCCGTGTGAAGTGCCCGTGGCGTCATGCTGCGTTCGTGACCGGAGCGTAATAGACTGGTCGCGAGGCCGAGACGTACGGCATCATGGCTGGTCACGGACCGGCACCAGGGGTCAAACGCGCCGATCTTTCGGGTGAGTTCTCTCACCGAGTCGAGGCCGACCTCTTGACATCCCCGAAGTTCGTGAAAGCATTCACAAGCACCCCGACGACCGCTGACGACAACAGTGCGCTCGTAGCGCGCTTAGCGAGGAGCTAGAGAAATGGACTGGCGCCACCGCGCGGCCTGCCGTGACGAGGACCCCGAGCTGTTCTTCCCCGTTGGGAACAGCGGTCCCGCGTTGCTGCAGATCGCCGAGGCGAAGACCGTCTGCCGCCGCTGCCCGGTTGTGTCCGGTTGCCTGTCGTGGGCGCTGGAGAGCGGGCAGGACGCCGGCGTGTGGGGCGGTATGAGTGAGGACGAGAGGCGTGCGCTGAAGCGTCGCAACGCTCGTACCCGCGCTCGTAGCAACGCCTGACGAGAGCATTTCTTTTACAATTTCTCATCGCGCAAGAGGCCTGGAACCTTCCCCCGAGGTTTCCAGGCCTCTTGTACGTTGTTGACCATTTAACTCATCGATACCGGCGCTACGCCAGACATCTGTCGACCTATCGACTACGGCGGAGGGGAACCCGCAGGATCGCTTCGGTCCCGCGCGGGTCCCGCCGCCGCAGCGACAGCGAGCCGCGCAGCTCGGACTCCACCAGCGTGCGCACGATCTGCAGGCCCAGGCGCTCGGTGCGCTCCAGCGAGAAGCCCGGCGGCAGGCCGCGGCCCTCGTCGGACACCACCACGTCCAGATACTTGGCCGAGCGTTCCGCACGCACCACGACCTCGCCCGAATCACCAGCCGGATAGGCGTGCTCAAGGGCGTTCTGCACGAGCTCGGTGAGCACCATGACCAGCGGCGTCGCCAATTCGGCCGACACCACGCCGAGCTTGCCCTCCTTGCGCACGTTGACGCCGGTCTCCGCCGTCGCCACGTCCGAGAGCATCGGGAACACCTGGTCCAGCACGTCGTCCAGATTGGCCCGCTCATCCACCGACATGGACAGCGTCTCGTGCACGAGGGCGATCGAGGTCACCCGGCGCACCGATTCCTGGAGCACGTCCCGGGCCTCGGCATTGTTAGTCCGCCGGGCCTGCAGCCGCAGCAGCGCCGCCACTGTCTGGAGATTGTTCTTCACGCGGTGGTGGATCTCGCGGATCGTGGCGTCCTTGGACAACAGTGCCCGGTCCCGGCGCTTCACCTCCGTGACGTCGCGGACCAGCACCAATGCGCCCGCGGCCTTGCCCAATGGCCGCAGCGGCAGCGCACGGAACAGCACCGCCGCGCCGCGCCGGGACTCCGCCTCGATGCGCATGCTCGGGTTGCCGTCCAGCGCGGTCCGGATCCGCTGCGCCACCTCCGTCGCGTCGAACGGATCCGCCACGAGCGACCTGGTCAGCGGGGCCAGGGTGCACGCCGACAAGATCGGCCGCATGACCCATGCGGTGATACGCCGACAGCGCGTTGGGGCTGGCGAACACCACCGCGCCCGAGCTGTCGATGCGGATCAGGCCGTCACCCACGCGGGGGCTCGTGTGCACGTCGGGCCGACGGCTCGATGGCCGGGAACGTGCCGTCCGAGATCATCTGGCACAGGTCGGCGGCGCTGCCCAGGTAGGCGATCTCCAGCGGGCTCGGCACCCGCGGCACCGCCAGGTTGGTGTCCCGGGACAGCACCGCGATCGTGTCGCCGTTGAAGCGCACCGGGATCGTCTCGCGGCGCACCGGCACGCCCAGGTGCCAGCGCGGGTCCTCCTCGCGGCAGATCCGGCCCTCGACCAGGGCTCGGCGCACCTGCGGATGGTCGTCCGCGGTGACCGTGCTGCCCACCATGTCGTCGGGGTGGGCCGTCGGCCCGGTCGTCGGCCTGGCCTGCGCGGCGCACAGGAACTTGCCGGCCGGCTCGTCGTCGTCCAGCGGGACCCAGAGCACGAAGTCGGCGAAGGACAGGTCCGACAGCAACTGCCACTCGGCCGCCACCATCTGGAGGTGGTCGACCGCGGCGCCGGGCAGGCCGGTGTGCTCGGCCAGCAGGTCGGTGAGTGTTGACACGGTGCCGACGCTAGTCGGTCCGCTTACTCGACGACGGCGATGAGGTCGCCTTCCTGCACGACGTCACCCTCGGCGACCGCGACCTTGGTCACTCGGCCCGCGTGGTGGGCGACCGCCGGAATCTCCATCTTCATCGACTCCAGGATGACGATCTCCGCCCCGTCGGTCACGGAGTCGCCCTCGTGCGCCACGACCTTGCTCACGTTGGCCACCATCTCGGCCCGGATCTCCTCGGTCATGCCCGTCATGGAACCACGGATTCGGGAGCCCGCCACCGACGTGAGACAATCGGGGGACAGTTATACCTGCCAAAAATCTGGCACTGCCATGAGGGAGACAGCTATGTCGAAGCGTGCTCGCAAGCGCCGCGACCGCAAGAAGGGCGGCGCCAACCACGGGAAGCGGCCCAACGCCTGAGACCCGTGCGTGTGACGCACGAAGGCCCCGGTGACCTGGTCACCGGGGCCTTCAAACGTCTTCAGGCCAATGCATGACAGCTGCGCGCTAGGGCTCGACCTTCGCCTGCGTGCGCTCCAGCACCTTCTCCTTGATGCACGCCCGCAGCCGGTCCTTGAACTCGGCCGAGGCGTGGTCGCCGCCGCACTTGCGGGCCAACAGGATCTTCAGGTGCTCCTCGATGCCGTACTGCTCAAGGCACGGGCTGCACTCGTCCAGGTGATGGCGCAGGATCTCGCGCTGGTTCTGGTCGCACTCGTTGTCCAGGAAGGCCCAGACCTCGGCCAGCACCTCGCGGCAGCCCGCCTTGACGGAGTCGCCGCCGTGCAGTTCGTCGGAGCTCACGACCCGGTCACCTCCCGCTCGCGGGCCGAGCGCAGAAAGCCGCGGTCCCGGGCGACGTCGGTGAGCAGGTCCTTGAGCTGGCGGCGGCCACGATGCAGGCGGGACATCACGGTCCCGATCGGGGTGCCCATGATCTCGGCGATCTCCTTGTACGCGAAGCCCTCGACGTCGGCGAGGTAGACCGCGATGCGGAACTCCTCGGGCAGCTGCTGCAACGCCTGCTTGACGTCGTCGTCGGGGAGCCGGTCCATCGCCTCCACCTCGGCCGAGCGCAGGCCCTGCGAGGTGTGGCTCTCGGCGGCGGCGATCTGCCAGTCGGTGATCTCGTCCGCGGAGGTCTGGATCGGCTGCCGCTGCTTGCGCCGGTAGCCGTTGATGTAGGTGTTCGTCAGGATGCGGTACAGCCAGGCCTTGAGGTTCGTCCCGCTCGTGAACGACTCGAAGGCGCTGTAGGCCTTCAAGTAGGTCTCCTGAACCAGGTCCTCGGCGTCCGCGGGGTTGCGCGTCATGCGCAGCGCGGCCGAGTACAGCTGGTCGAGCAGCGGCATGGCGTCGCGCTCGAAGCGCGCGGCCCGCTGCTCGGCAGTCTCCTGCTCGACGATGTTGTTGTCGTTGACCTGGGCGGAACTACCCGGCACCTGGCTCCCTCCCCGCCGGCGCGCGAGCCGGGCGGACGCTGTCGACGCTCCCCGTGCGGGAAGCGTGTCGTTCGCCCCTGAGGATACGCGTCGGGCCGTGGAGCGGCCGAGCACAGCGCTTGAAGTAGCCACGTGGGGTTCAACACGACTGCCCCCGTGCGCATTCCTGGTGAGATCCGCGTCATAGGGTCTTCCCGTGGCAGGACAGGGAACCCCGGCGACCGCGCTGCTGGCCAAGCGCAAGGTGCCGTACACGCTGCACAGCTACGACCACGACCCCCGGCACGACTCCTTCGGCCTGGAGGCCGCCGAGGTGCTCGGCCTCGACCCCGCCCGGGTCTTCAAGACCCTCGTCGCCGAGGTCGACGGCCAACTCGCGGTCGGTGTCGTCCCCGTCACCGGACAGCTCGACCTCAAGGCCCTCGCCGCCGCCCTCAAGGGCAAGAAGGCCCGCATGGCCGAGGTCGCCGCCGCCGAGCGCGCCACCGGCTACGTCGCCGGCGGCATCTCCCCGCTGGGCCAGCGCAAGCGGCTCCCCATCGTCATCGACGCCTCCGCCTCCGCCTTCGACACCGTCTTCTGCTCCGCCGGCCGCCGCGGGCTTGAGGTCGAGCTCTCCCCCGCCGCCCTGGCCGACCTCACCGGCGCCGTCGTCGCCCCCATCGCCGGCTGACGCAGCTGCTCGGCGTGGGCCGGCGGTCCCGGCCCGCCTGCTGCCATGGGTGGTCCTGGCGGCTCCGCCCACCCACTTCTCTGCTGTCGGACCGCCCCAGTGCCAGCGGCGAAGTCCCAGCCCCTCGGCAGGCACACTCACCGCCCGCAACCGGCCCCATCGCCACCCGACCATGGCCCGCCCCGGCCATGGCCGCCCAACCATGGCCCACCCAATCCCAGGGGGCGTCCCCCAGCCCATTCTACCAGCGCAAACCCGTAGTCGATCTTGAAACGGTCTGGGCGCGTTGACTCATTGAAAATGCCCGGGAGGATGAGTCGTTGCCTCACGAAGGAATGCCCGCGGGCGGCGTGGCATCTCACCTTGACCAGCAGCGGTGACTCATCGTGATCGATGGGGTTGACGATGAGCGAACGCGAGGCCGTGACCAGGCAGCTGGCCCGGCGCTACCGATCAGCGTCCAAGACCGACAAAGCCAGGATCTTGGACGAATTGTGCGTGTTGACCGGCTGGCACCGCGACCACGCCCGCAAAGCCCTGCGCACCACACCCAGACCGAAACCCAGTGTTCCGCAACGAAAAACCCGCGAGCCCGTGTACAGCCCCGAGGTGATCACGGCACTACGCAAGGTCTGGGCGATCCTGGACGCGCCCTGCGGCAAACGCCTGGCCCCGTTCCTCCCCGACATCGTCGACCGCCTCCTGGCCTGCGGCGAGCTGTCGATCAGCGACGAGATCCGCTACCAGCTGGCGCGCATGTCCGCGGCCACCATCGACCGCCGCCTAGCCCCCGACCGCGCCCGCTGGCAACCCCACGGCCGCGCCCGAACCAAACCCGGCAGCCTGCTCAAATCCCAGATTCCCATCCGCACCTGGGCCGACTGGGACGAGGACCACCCCGGCTTCGTGGAGATCGACCTGGTCAGCCACGACGGCGGCAACGCCACCGGCGAACACGCCTGGACCCTGACCGTCACCGACATCGCCACCGGCTGGACCGAAAACCGCGCCGTGCGCAACAAGGCCGAGGTCTGGGTCCTAGCCGCCCTCGACCAGATCGTGGCCGGGTTCCCGTTCCCCGTGCTGGGCATCGACTCCGACAACGGCAGCGAGTTCATCAACGCCCACCTACTGACCTACTGCCGCGACCACGAGATCACCTTCACCCGAGCCCGCCCCGGCCACAAAAACGACGGCGCCCACGTCGAACAGAAGAACTGGTCAGTCGTGCGCCAGACCGTCGGCTACCACCGCCACACCGGCGAGACCCAACTCGACCTACTCAACGGCGTCTACGCCCTACTCCGCGACCAGATCAACTTCTTCACCCCGCAACAGAAACTGATCTCCAAAACCCGCCACGGCGCCACCGTCCACAAGAAACACGACACCGCCCAAACCCCCTACCAACGCACCCTGACCCACACCACCGTCGACATCGTCGACACCGACGCCCTGCGCGAGCACTACCAGCGCCTCAACCCCGCCGCCCTCCGCCGCGAGATCGTCGCACTGTGTGACGCCCTGGCCCACGAAGTCCTCGCCCCCGACCTCACCCACCTCGCCACCGCCCTCGCCCACGCGGGCATTCTTCGTGAGGCAACGACTACCCCCAAGCGGGCATCTTGACATGAGGCAACAGGCTGGGCTGTGGACAACCGGATGACGGCGGCAAGTCTTGTGGACAACTGCCACATGCGCTTCCTATGTGGCGTCGAATGCCACATAGGAAGCGCATGCGGCGTCAGGCGGCAAATGGGAAGCCCATGTGGCGAAGCAACTAAGCGTCCAAGGTGTGCAGCACCCGGTTCAACCACTCCTCGACGGCCTTGGTCACCCCGTTGACGTCGGCCTTCAACGAATGGTCCCCGGCCAGCGCCACGACCTCACGGTGATGCGCGGACCCGGGCATCCCGAAGGGATCCCGAGACCCCTGCACGACCAGGGTGGGCACCTCGACGCCGTCCAGCTCCGGCAGCCGCGTCTTCTCCGGCTTGCCGGGCGGATGCACGGGAAACGCCAGGCACAGCACGGCAACGGCCTGACCGTCGCCGGCGGTCCGGCAGGCCACCCGAGCACCGGAAGAGCGGCCGCCGAACAGCAGCGGCAGGCCTTCGAACCAGCGCTCGCCGAGGTCCTCGACGACGGCGAGCCAAGCGGTGTCGAGCTGCTTGGCGGGGGCAGGGGCACGGCGACCGGCGACGCGGTAGGGCTGCTCGACCAACGCCACATGCACCCCGGCAGCGGTGGCGGCACGGGTGGCGGCGACGAGGTCGGGGGCCTCGATGCCACCGCCGGCGCCGTGCCCGAGGAGCAGGGCGGCGCGGCTCTCGGCGGCGCAGTGGAGCTCGGCCCGAGCGGGGCCGAAAGGCGTTTCGATCTGGGTCCTGGTCACGAGAACAGGTCCAGCTCGACGGGCTCGGGCACGGGCGGCTCCAACAGCGAGGGCCCGTTGTTGCGAATGCTGTTCACGGCCGTCGACACCGGCCGGATCTCGAAGCGAGACACGATGTCGGAGGACGGCTTGAGCAGGTCCATGACGTCGTCGCTGCCCTGGTCGGGGGCCAACCACTGCTCGTAGGACTCCCGCGGCAGCACGATGGGCATGCGCTCGTGGATCGACGCCAACGGCCCGAAGGCGTCGGCGGTCAGCACGGCGCAGGTGACCAGCCACGGCGACTGGGGCTCGTTGGGGTCGCGCCACGCGGTCCACAACCCGGCCATGGCCAGGCTGGAGGAGTCGGGACTGGTGACGTAGAAGGGTTCCTTGGCCCCGGCCTCGCGCCGCCACTCGAACCAGCCGTCGGCCGGGAGGATGCAGCGCCGGCGGGCCATGGAGTCCCGGTAGGCCGGCTTGACCGCGGCGGTCTCGGACCTGGCGTTGATCATCTTCACGCCGACGTTGCGGTCCGGCGACCAGGTCGGGATGAGTCCCCAGCGCATGACCCGGATGGTGCGCTCGACCCGCTCCACGTCCGGCTGCCCGTCGCCATCACGCGGATGGCGGGCCACGATGGCCAGCACGGGTTTGGTCGGCGCCACGTTGTAGTCGGCGCCGGGCGCGTCCGAGCCGCACGCGTCCAGCGCGTCGAACTCGACGGCCAGCTGCGCCGGATCCTTCGTGGAGGCATACCTGCCGCACACCCCTGACCACCTCCGAATTCCATCGTCGCACGTCACGGCCCCCGAGGAGGAGGCAAAGCGGCCGAGTAGGGAATCATCACCCCCATGACGCAGCCGTGGCCCACTCCGTCCGTCACCCAGCCCGTGCGCGCGACCGTGCCCGTGCCCGGTTCCAAGTCGATCACCAATCGTGCCCTGTTGCTCGCCGCGCTGGCCGACGGCCCCTCCACCGTGCACCTCCCGCTGCGCAGCCGCGACACCCAGCTGATGGCCGCGGCGCTGCGCTCGCTGGGCGTGCGCGTGGCCGACGGCCGGCAGGGATCGTGGGAGGTCACGCCGGGTCCGCTGCGGGGCGACGCCGACCTGGACTGCGGCCTCGCGGGCACGGTGATGCGCTTCGTGCCGCCGGCCGCGGCGCTGGCCGACGGGGACGTCCGCTTCGACGGCGACGAGCAGGCCCGGGTCCGCCCGATGAACACGGTGCTGGACGCGCTGCGCTCGCTCGGCGTGACGATCGACGGCGACTCGCTGCCGTTCACGCTGCACGGCAACGGCGCGGTGCGGGGCGGCGAGGTCACGATCGACGCCTCCGGCTCCTCGCAGTTCGTCTCGGCGCTGCTGCTGTCCGGCGCGCGCTACGAGCGGGGCGTCACCGTGCTGCACGACGGCAAGCCGGTGCCGTCGCTGCCGCACATCGAGATGACCATCGAGATGCTGCGGGCCGTCGGCGTCCAGGTGGACGACAGCGAGCCCAACCGCTGGCACGTCGCACCGGGCCCGATCCGCGCCCGGGACTGGCACATCGAGCCGGACCTGTCCAACGCGGCGGCGTTCCTGGCCGCGGGCGCCGTCACCGGCGGCTCGATCATCGTTCCGGACTGGCCGCTGGTCACCACGCAGCCCGGTGACGAGATGCGCGACGTCCTGGAGCGGATGGGCTGCCAGGTGTCCCTGTCGGACAACGGCCTGACCGTCACCGGGCCGGAGCGCCTCGACGGCATCGACGTCGACCTGCACGAGGCCTCCGAGCTGACGCCGACCGTGGCGGCGATGGCCGTGCTGGCCGACAGCCCCACCCACATCCGCGGCGTCGCGCACATCCGTGGCCACGAGACGGACCGCCTCGCCGCGCTGACCACGGAGATCCGCGGCATCGGCGGCGACGCCGACGAGACCGAGGACGGCCTGGTCATCCGGCCGGCCAAGCTCACCGGCGGCCTCTGGCACGCCTACCACGACCACCGGATGGCCACCGCCGGCGCGATCATCGGCCTCAAGGTGCCGGGCATCTCCGTGGACGACATCAAGACCACGACCAAGACCATCCCGGACTTCCCGGGCATGTGGGACGCCATGCTGCAGCTGGCGGAGCGGGTGTGACGCGCGGCGACTGGCGTCGGCTCGACGAGTCCGACGTCAAGGTCCGGCCGGGCAAGGGCTCCCGCCCCCGCAGCAAGAAGCGGCCCGAGCACTCCGACGCCGAGTCGGGCATGGTCGTCGCGGTCGACCGCGGCCGGTGGACCTGCGCGGTCGACGGCGACCCCGAGCACCTCGTGACCGCGATGCGGGCCAGGGAGATGGGCCGCACGTCGGTGGTCATCGGCGACCTGGTGGACATCGTCGGCGACACCTCGGGCACCCCCGACACGCTGTCCCGGATCGTGCGGCGCTCGCCGCGCAGCAGCGTGCTGCGCCGCACCGCCGACGACACCGATCCCTTCGAACGGGTCGTGGTCGCCAACGCCGAACAGCTGATAATCGTGACGGCGCTGGCCGATCCGCAGCCGCGGACCGGCTTCATCGACCGGTGTCTGGTCGCCGCCTACGCCGGCGGTCTGACGCCGGTGCTGTGCCTGACCAAGTCCGACCTGGCCAGCCCCGACGAGCTGCTCGGGGTGTACGCCGAACTGGACCTCGTGGTCGTGGTGACCCGGTCGGACCGGGAGCCGACGGTGCTCGCCGAACGCCTGGACGGCCGGGTGTCCGCGCTGGTCGGGCACTCCGGCGTCGGCAAGTCGACGCTGGTCAACAAGCTGGTGCCGGCGGCGGAGCGGGCGACCGGCGCGGTGAGCGGCGTCGGCAAGGGCCGGCACACGTCCAGCTCGGCGGTGGCGTTCCCGCTGCCGGCCGGCGGCTGGGTGGTGGACACCCCCGGCATCCGGTCGTTCGGCCTGGCGCACATCACGCCGGACGACATCGTGGCGGCGTTCCCCGGCATGGCCGAGGCCGCCGAGGAGTGCCCGTCGGGCTGCGGGCACCTCGGGCCGCCCGAGGATCCGGACTGCATGCTGGACACGGTCGTCGCCGAGGGGCTGGCGACCGAGGGCAGGCTGCGCTCGCTGCGTAGGCTGCTGGCCTCGCGGGCGGGGCTGGTCGAGGAGTAGGCAGTGGTGGAAGACGAGAAGCTGGCCAAGGTGCTGGTGGCGGTGCGGGACAGCTCGCGCTACGCCAGCGTCGCCGACGACACCGTGCGCCGCATCGCGACGGCTTCGCTGAGCGCGGCGCGCGGCGACGTCAACGACGCGGTCAAGCGCACCAAGCGCGGGCTGCACGAGATCTTCGGCGCGTACCTGCCGAGCACGCCCCGGTACGACAAGCTGCTCGGTCTGCTGCGGGAGGCCCAGAGCGTCGAGGAACGGCGGGACGTCCTGTCGCGGACGATGTCCTCGCACGCCTCCACCAAGGAGCGCCTGCCCATCCTGACGGAGTTCTACGCGGCGGTCTTCGAGCGGCTGCCGCAGCCGCCGCGGGTGATCGCCGACCTGGCCTGCGGCATGAACCCGCTGACCGTCGAGTGGATGCCGGTCGGCGAGGACGTGCTGTACCGGGCATCGGACATCGACAGCCGGCTGATGGCCTTCCTGGACGAGGCGCTGACCGTGCTGGGTGTGCCGCACGAGGTCGCCGTGCACGACCTGCTGACCGGCCCGGACCCCAAGCCCGCGGACGTGACGCTGCTGCTCAAGGCCGTGCCGTGCATCGAGACGCAGCAGAAGAAGCTCGGGTGGGGGCTGATCGACGCCATCAACTCGCCGGTCGTGGTGGTCAGCTTCCCGACGAAGACGCTGGGGCAGAAGTCCAAGGGCATGTACCGGACGTATTCCAGCGGCTTCGCCGCGCACGCCGAGGGGCGGCCGTGGCAGGTCGAGGAGCTGGAGTTCGGCAACGAGCTGGTCTACGTGGTTCAGAAGTGAGCCGTGTCGCCGGGCTGACCGTCGCCGCGGTCGCGGTGTTGGCGCTGACGTCCTGCACGTCGGCCGTCGACGGTTCCGGCTCGTCCGATCCCGCTGTCGTGCCGCCCGCGCAGGCCGAGCTCTCGGCGTTGTCGGCGGCGGTGACCGCCAGGCTGTCCGGCAAGGGCTCGGCGAAGTTCACCGTGGACTCCACCACCGAGCTGCTCGCCGCGCACTCCGTCACATCGGTGACCGGCGCGTTCCGCCGCGACGACCAGGGCCTGTGGATGACGGCGACGATGACCGTGAAGTCGCCTGACGCCACCACCCTGTCGTTCGTGCTCACGCCCGCCGCCGTCTATGTGCGGCCGCCGGCCGACCAGAAGCTGCCGGCCGACAAGCCGTGGGTGCGGGCCACCTCCGATGGCACCGACGACTTCTCGAAGGAGTTCGCGCCGCTGTTCGCGTCGTTGAAGCAGACCACGCTGTCGCCGCTGGCCATGCCCCTTGACGGCTCGTCGACCACCCTCATCGGCTCCGAGATCCAGCCCGTGGGCCTGATTCCCGCCCGGCACTACGCGTTCCGCACCGACCTCGCCGCCATGGCCAAGACCCTGCCCGACGGGCCGTTGAAGGACACGACGTTGTTGGAGGCCAAGCTCGGCGGCATGGTCGAGGAGCTGTGGGTCGGCAACGGCAACGTGCCGCTGCGCTCCGAGTCCAAGCTGGACATCCCCGCCACCAAGGGCACCCTGACCGTCAGCCGCACCTACTCCGGCTGGGGCCAGCCGGTCGACGTGCCGGTGCCCCCCGACAGCCAGCTCTCCCCGGCCCCCAAGGGCGGCTAGCCCCGTCCCGTTATGCAGGGAAGGACGCCTTACCTGCATGGCCGGATGCAGGTAAGGCGTCCTTCACTGCGTACAACGAGGGTAAGGCGTCCTTCCCTGCATCGGCCTCAGCCCATGTGCGGGTAGGTGTGGTTCGTGGGCGGGACGAGGGTCTCCTTGATCGAGCGGGGACTGGTCCACCGGGTCAGGTTGAGGATCGAGCCCGCCTTGTCATTGGTGCCGGACGACCGGCTGCCGCCGAACGGCTGCTGGCCGACCACGGCGCCGGTCGGCTTGTCGTTGACGTAGAAGTTGCCGGCGGAGAAGCGAAGCGCCCGGTGCGCCTGCTCGATCGCGGCCCGGTCGGTGGCGAAGATCGCCCCCGTCAGCGCGTACGGCGTGGAGGTGTCCACCACGTCCAGGATCGAGGCGAAGTCGTTGTCCTCGTACACATGCACGGACAGGATCGGCCCGAAGAACTCGGTCGTGAACACGTCGTGCCGCGGGTCCTGGCCCACCAGCACGGTCGGCTGCACGAAGTAGCCGACGCGGTCATCGGCGACGCCGCCGACCAGGATGTCCACCAACCGCTCGTTGCGCACCCGCTCGAACAGCTCGCTGTGCTTGCCGAACGCCCGTGAGTCGATCACGGCCCCGCCGAAGTGCGAGAAGTCGGTGACATCGCCGAAGCTGAGGCTGCGGGTCACGTCGGCGAGCCGGTCACGCACGCCGCCGTCCCACAGCGAGCGGGCGATGTAGGCCCGTGACGCCGCCGAGCACTTCTGGCCCTGGTACTCGAATGCGCCCCGGACCAGCGCCGTGACCAGGGCATCCGGCTCGGCCGACGGGTGCGCGACGACGAAGTCCTTGCCGCCGGTCTCGCCGACGATCCGCGGGTACGACCAGTAGTGGTCGAGGTTGTCGGCCATGGTGCGCCACAACCGCTTGAACGTGGCCGTGGAGCCGGTGAAGTGCAGCCCGGCGAAGTCCCGGTCGGCCAGGGCGACCTCGGTGACCGCGGCGCCGTCGCCCGTGACCATGTTGACCACGCCCGGCGGCAGACCGGCCGCCTCCAGCAGCTGCATGGTGAAGTGCGCGGCCAGCTGCTGCGTCGGCGACGGCTTCCACACCACGGTGTTGCCCATCAGCGCGGGCGACAGCGGCAGGTTGCCGGCGATGGCCGTGAAGTTGAACGGCGTGATCGCGACGACGAAGCCGTCCAGCGGCCGGTGGTCGAACCGGTTCCACACGCCCGGGCTGGACTGCGGCTGCTCGGCGATCAGCTGCCGGGCGAAGGACACGTTGAACCGCAGGAAGTCGATCAGCTCACAGGCGGCGTCGATCTCCGCCTGCTGCGCGGACTTGGACTGGCCGAGAATCGTCGCGGCGTTGAGCGTGTCCCGCCACGGCCCGGCCAGCAGATCGGCGGCCCGCAGCAGCACCGCCGCGCGCTCGTCGAACGGCAACTCGCGCCAGGCCGGCGCGGCGTCCTTGGCTGCCTGCACGGCGTCGGCGACGTCGTCCTTGCTGGCCTGCCCCGAAACGCCCAGCACATGGGCGTGATCATGGGGCTGCACCACGTCGATCGGCTCGCCGCCGGCCATGCGCCGACGGCCGCCGATCGTCATGGTCAGTTCGTGCTTGGCGCCTTCGAGTTCGGCGACGCGCCGCCGCAGCGACTCGCGTTCGGCGCTGCCGGGGGCGTAGGAGCGAACCGGCTCGTTGTACGGCTGGGGTACCGAGGTGACCGCGTCCATGCCCCCATCACATCAGCTCCAGCAGGAATGGCAACTCCTGCGGGGCATACCAGGCCAGGGCGTGATCCTCGGCGCTGCCGACCGTGAACTCCGCGTCCGGGTCGCCGAGATCGGCCGCGTCGACCACGGCCGAGGCCGCCCGGACCGCCGGCTCCGCCTCGGCCGTGTCCACGTGCACGGCGGCGATCATCTTCATCGTCACCATGCCGGGCACCTTGACCACCGAGTAGTCCAGATCCGGCCGCAGCTTCACGTCGTCGACGTCCGCGGCGATCACCGCGCGCCGCGGCAGCGCCTCCGGATTCTCCGACAGGTCCGCGGCCAGCAGCCGCAGCGAGGCACGGGCCGCGTCCAGCATCGCGATGTACTCCATGTCCTCGGCGTCGCCCGAGGCGTAGGACTCGCGCAGCGCCGGCGTCAGCGCGAACGCCGTGCCGCCGACCGGCCGAAACTCCTCGTCGGCCACCAACTGGTGCAGCATGCCGAGCGTGGCGGGCAGGTACACCCTCATGACGTGGCCACCGTTCCCACGAGTTCTTCCAACGATTCCTCGACCATTCCCGCCACGACGTCCACATCGGACATCGCGTCCCGGTCGGCGTTCAGTCCGAAGTAGACGCCGCCGTCGTAGGAGGTGACCCCGATGGACAGCGCCTGGTTCTTGGCGAGCGGGACGATCGGGAACATCTCGATCATCTTCGCACCGGCCGCGTACAGCGGGACCTGCGGGCCCGGCACGTTGGTCACCACGACGTTGAAGATGCGGCGGGAGAACGAGCTTGCCGCCCGTGCGCCTAACGCATGCAGTGTCGGCGGTGTGATGCCGCCGACCCGGACCAGCGTGTCCGCGGCCACCGACTGACCCGACTCCTTGTGCGCGCGCATGGCGTGACTGATGTGGTGCAGCCGGACCACCGGGTTCGGCTCGCCGACCGGCAGGTCCACCAGGTACGCCTGCACCTTGCTGCCGACGCCGTTCTCCGACGCGGTGTCCCGCACCGACAGCGGCACCAGCGCTCGGATCGTGTGATACGAGTTCACCGCCTCGCCGCGGGAGAGCAGCCACGTCCTGAGGGCGCCCGAGACCGTCGCCAGCACCGCGTCGTTGACCGTGCCACCGTGCGTCTTTCGGACCGCGCGGAAGTCGTCCAGCTTGGTGCGCGTCGTGGCGAAGCGGCGCTGGTGCGAGATCCGGACGTTCAGCGGGCTGCCCGGCGCCGGCCGGGCCGCCGCCTTCGCCGCCGACACGATGCCCGTGACCGCCTCCGCCACCTTCTGCACCGTCGCCGCCACGTCCAGCGCCGCCGAGCGGGCGTTCTCCACCAGCTCGCCGGGCCGCTGCACCATCTCGGCCACCGCGTCGAACACCAGCTGCGGCATGCCCGGCTCCGGCTGCGGCATCCACAGGCTCTCGGTCGGCGGGCGCGGCGTCGCCGACACGTCCAGGATCACCTGGCCGAGCTCGACCGCGCCGATGCCGTCGACCATCGCGTGATGGGTCTTGGTGATCACCGCGATCCGGTTCCGCTCCAGGCCCTCGACCAGGTACGTCTCCCACAGCGGCCGGCTGTGGTCCAGCGGCCGGGACATCAGCCGCGCCGCCAGGTCGTTGAGCTGCTCGTCGCTGCCCGGCTTGGGCAGGGCCGAGCGGCGCACGTGGTAGGTGACGTCGAAGTCGGGGTCGTCGGCCCAGACCGGGCGGGCCAGCCGGCCCGGCACCTGGACCACCTTCTGCCGGTAGCGGGGGACCAGCGACAGGCGCTGCTCGATCAGCGCGACCAGCCCGTCGTAGTCGAAGCCGGCCCGGGGCTTGCGGAAGACCGCGATCCCGCCGACGTGCATCGGGGTCGTCTGGTCTTCCAGGTACAGGAACGACGCGTCCAGCGCCGAGAGGCGGTCCGGCATATGCCGATCCTGGCACATCCGTACCGCTGTGCCATCCTGCTCGACGTGCGTGAGGTCTCCGATGTGTCCCCGAAGGATCGCTTCGTCACGGTGTACGGGCGCAAGCCGGTGTTGGAGGCCCTGGCCGACGACGGGCTGTCCGTCGACAAGGTCGTGCTGGCCGACACCGCGCGCGGTCCCGCCGCCCGGGAGATCCTCGACGCCGCGCGGGCCCGTGGCGTCCAGGTCCAGCGGGCGTCCGCCCAGCGGGTCAAGGTGCTCGCCGGCAACGGCAAGCAGGACCAGGGCGTCTTGGCCGACGTCGTCGCCCCTCGCATGCGGACCCTGGCGTCCGCTCTCGGCGACCGCCGCCCGCCCGCTTCCGTGCTGCTGCTCGACGGCATCACCACCCCCGCGAACGTCGGCATGATCCTTCGCACCGCCACCGCCGCCGGGCTCGAAGGCATCGTGGTTCCGCGCAAGGGCGTCGCGACCATCGACCCCCTCGTCGTCAAGGCCTCCGCCGGTGTCGCCTTCACCGCCCCCGTGCTGCGCTGCTTCACCGCCGAGGAGGCCGCCGCGTCGTTGCGGGACGCCGGCTACACCCTCATCGCCATGGACGCCGGCGCGCGCAACACCGTCTTCACCGCCGAGTTCCCCGCCAAGGTCGCCTTCGTCATGGGCAGCGAGACCTCCGGCATCACCGACGGCGTGCGGCCCCTCATCAACCGCTGGGTGTCCATCCCCATGTCCGGCGGCGTCGAGTCCCTCAACGTCGCCAGCGCCGCCGCCGTCCTCTGCTTCGAACTCGTCAGGCGGTCTGCACCACGTAGTCGATGATCCCGCTGTTCTCGCACCGGGCCGTCGACCCGTGCTTCCCGGCCAGCGGCCCCCGCACCACCCACCCGCCCTCCGGTCTGTCCACATCCCCGCACTTCGCGATCACCCGGTACACCGGCATCGGGCACACAGCCGTCACCGCTTGGCCGTGAGCAGTGGTCGCAAACGTGAAAACGCAGGCCAGCGCCGCTATGTCCATACCCCCGGACGCTAGCTCCGCCCCCTCCCGCCCATCCCCCACTCCGCCCTCGTTCCCCCGACCGAGCGACCCAGTTATCCACAGGCGCCCCCTTGTTCAAGATCACCCGCGCCCCACCGCAGGTACGATGGTCCAGGGCACGCCACCCCGGGAGTGGTGGGCGGCGGTCTTTGTCGGCTCCATAGGGGGCAGCTGCGTGGTTGGGGCTGTTTTGTCGGCCGTGTCGCGTGGTGGCCGCGAGGCCGGACCGTCTTCACCCGGCTCGGGCAGTCCGTCGTAGTTCACCCGGTGAAAGCGCTCTGGACGATGGCCGAACCGAGGACGCCGACAAAGCCGTCCCTCGGTCAGAGGTCCCGCCCACCCCTCGCCACGAGTGGCGCTGAAGGCTCAGCCCACCCACTCTCCTGAGCCGAGGTCACCAATCGCCGAACAGGGCGGAGAGCTCGGCCAGGGTGGACGCCACCGAGGTGTGGTGGATGCCGACCAGCCCGGTCGCGGCGGCGCCGCGGATGTTGACGGCGAGGTCGTCGACGAAGGCGCACTCCCCCGGCTGAAGGCCGAGGCGCTCGACGGTGAGGCGGTAGATGGCCGGGTCGGGCTTGGCCACGCCGACGTCGCCGGAGAAGACGAGGACGTCGAACAGGGCGTCCAGCCAGGGGATGGGCTCGCCGGGACCGTCGGCATTGGACAGCAGGGCGGTGCGGATGCCGGCGGCCCGGGCGGAGCGGACGGCGCCGATGAGCGGGGGCTCGCCGACGCCGTCGGGACCGCGGTCGGTGAGCACGCCGCCGAAGTCGACGATGAGTCCCTTCATCACCCGATCAGGCTATAGGTGTCCGTAAATCGCGCGCCCGCTGCTCTGTCTCGTGTGGGGGAACGAGAAGACGGGGGCAACAGTGGGTCAGCCATGGCGCGTGACCACGATCGAAACGCCGATAGTCGTGCGGGCGCTGCCCAGCTACGAACCGGAGCCGGGCCGACCGGCGATCGGGCTGGCAAGGCGGCGGCTGCGGCTGGTTGAGGATCCACCGCGGACACCGCCGGCGGTGGAGGAGCTGCCGGCGGCGCTGCGGGACCGGATCCGACACCTGGTCAACCAGGTGCTGGAGGCGATCGACGGGCGGCGGCCGGTGGGCCAGCTCAGGCCGCACTGCACGCCGCAGGCGTTCGCCGCGATCGAGACGAGGTCACGGGGACGAGCGGCGCCGAGCCGGAGCCGGCTGCTCAGCCTGCACGTGCGCCAGCCGTCGGAGGGTGTGCTGGAGACGTGCGGCCTGGCGGAGATCGACGCCAGGCCGAGGGCGATCGCGGCTCGCTTCGAGCTGCGGGAAAGGGTGCGGTGCATGGTGTTCCGAGTGCTGGAACGCGGAAAATGGACAAGTAAGGAGTAGCAGCCCTGACGACCTACAAGTTGTCATTATCCTAGACCGCGCCTGATACTGATATACGACCCGCCACGCATTCCGTCGTGCCGAGCCTTCACGGGAGTGTTGGATAAAGTTACCATTCGGGGTCACCGCTCGTTCCGCGACAAAACCTCAGCGACGCGGGCGCTTGCGGTCCTGCTTGGACTGGTTGCGGGCGGCGGCGCGGCGCTCACGACGCGTGCCGGCGTCGCCGTCGCCCTTGTCCTCGCGGGCGTTGGCCTCGCCGTCCTCGTTCGGGCCGCTGTAGGACAGCCGCTGCTGCTCGTGGTGGTCCAGGCCCTTGCCCCGCAGCGCGGGCGGCACCTGGGTGCCGGCGCGGGCTGCGGCGGAGCGGGCGGGGCCGGCGGAGCGGCGACGGAGCCCTGCTGCTGGTGCATGGCGATCGGCGGCACGTCGGACGCGGCGACCTGCACCGGCTCCGGCTCGGCCGCCTCGACCTGCAGGTTGAACAGGAAGCCGACGGACTCCTCCTTGAGGCCCTCCAGCATCCCGTTGAACATGTCGAAGCCCTCGCGCTGGTACTCGACCAGCGGGTCGCGCTGCGCCATGGCCCGCAGGCCGATGCCCTCCTTGAGGTAGTCCATCTCGTAGAGGTGCTCGCGCCACTTGCGGTCGAGCACCGACAGCACGACCCGGCGCTCCAGCTCGCGCATGGCGCCCTCGCCGACCTTGCCGTCGATGTCGGCCTCACGCGCGGCGTAGGCGTTGCGGGCGTCGGTGAGCAGGGCCTCAAGCAGGAACTCGGAGGTGAGGTCCTCGGCGTCCTCGGTCAGCGCGTCCCAGTCCAGCGACACCGGGTACAGCGTCTTGAGCGCGGTCCACAGCTTCTCGTGGTCCCAGTCCTCGGCGTAGCCGGCCTCGGTGGCGCCGTTGACGTACGCGGTGACCACGTCGGTGATCATGTCCTGCACGTTGTCGTGCAGGTCCTGGCCCTCCAGCACCAGCCGGCGCTCGGCGTAGATCACCTTGCGCTGCTGGTTCATGACCTCGTCGTACTTGAGGACGTTCTTGCGGATCTCGAAGTTCTGCTGCTCGACCTGGGTCTGCGCGCTGCGGATGGCCCGGGTGACCATCTTGTGCTCGATCGGCACGTCGTCGGGCACGCGCAGCCGGGTCATGACGACCTCGACCATGGAGGCGTTGAACCGCCGCATGAGCTCGTCGCCCAGCGACAGGTAGAACCGGGACTCGCCCGGGTCGCCCTGACGGCCGGAGCGGCCGCGCAGCTGGTTGTCGATGCGGCGGGACTCGTGCCGCTCGGTGCCGAGCACGTACAGGCCGCCGAGCTCACGGACCTCGTCCGCCTCCGACTTCACCTGCGCCTTGGCGGCCTCCAGCTCGGAGGCGTACGAGGCGCGCCACTCGTCCGGCGTCTCGTCCGGGTCGAGGCCGCGGGCCCGCAGCACCTCCTCGGCGATGGACTCCGGGTTGCCGCCGAGCATGATGTCGGTGCCTCGACCGGCCATGTTGGTGGCCACGGTGACCGCGCCCTTGTGCCCGGCCTGCGCGACGAACAGCGCCTCCTTGGCGTGGTTCTTCGCGTTCAGCACGTTGTGCGGGATGCCGCGCTTGACCAGCAGCTTCGACAGGTACTCGGAGCGCTCGACGCTGGTCGTGCCGATCAGGACCGGCTGGCCCTTCTCGTTGCGCTCGGCGATGTCGTCGGCGACCGCCTCGAACTTGGCCTCCTCGGTCTTGTAGACCAGGTCGGGCTTGTCCTGACGGATCATCGGCTTGTTGGTGGGGATCGGCACCACGCCGATCTTGTACGTGGTGTGGAACTCGGCCGCCTCGGTCTCGGCGGTGCCGGTCATGCCGCCGAGCTTGTCGTAGAGGCGGAAGAAGTTCTGCAGCGTGATCGTGGCCAGCGTCTGGTTCTCGGCCTTGATCTCGACGCCTTCCTTGGCCTCGATCGCCTGGTGCATGCCCTCGTTGTAGCGCCGGCCGGACAGCACGCGGCCGGTGAACTCGTCGACGATCAGCACCTCGCCGTCGCGGACGATGTAGTCCTTGTCGCGCTTGTACAGCTCCTTGGCCTTGAGCGCGTTGTTCAGGTAGCCGACCAGCGGGCTGTTCGCGGCCTCGTACAGGTTGTCGATGCCCAGCTGGTCCTCGATGAAGGTCACGCCGGCCTCGGTGACGCCGACGGTCCGCTTGCGCTCGTCCACCTCGTAGTGGGTCTCGTTGCGCATGAGCGGCGCCATCCGGGCGAACTCCTGGTACCAGCGCGAGGACTGGTCGGCCGGGCCCGAGATGATCAGCGGCGTGCGGGCCTCGTCGATGAGAATCGAGTCCACCTCGTCGACGATGGCGTAGTTGTGGCCGCGCTGGACGCACTCGTCCAGGCTCCACGCCATGTTGTCGCGCAGGTAGTCGAAGCCGAACTCGTTGTTCGTGCCGTACGTGATGTCCGAGGCGTAGGCGGCGCGGCGCTGCTCGGGCGTCATGTCGGAGATGATCACGCCGACGGTCAGGCCGAGGAAGCGGTGGATCCGGCCCATCCAGTCGGCGTCGCGCTTGGCCAGGTAGTCGTTGGTGGTGATGACGTGCACGCCGTCGCCGGAGATGGCGTTGAGGTAGGCCGGCAGCACGCAGGTCAGGGTCTTGCCCTCACCGGTGCGCATCTCGGCGATCTGGCCGAGGTGCAGCGCGGCGCCGCCCATCAGCTGCACGTCGTAGTGGCGCTGGCCCAGTACCCGCTTGGCGCCCTCGCGGACGACCGCGAAGGCCTCCGGCAGCAGCTCGTCGAGGCTCTCGCCGTCGGCGTAGCGCTTGCGGAACTCCTCGGTCCGGGCCCTCAGCTCCTCGTCGGTCAGGTCGACGACGTCGTCCTCGAGCGAGTTGATGAGCTTCGCGATATTGCGCAGGCGCTTGAGCATCTTGCCTTCGCCGGCGCGGAGCAATCGGGACAGGACCATCCGGGGGACCTCGCTCGTCGGGTTCTCGTCACGCGCCCTGGGTGCGGACGCCCTTTTCCGTCATCGTAGGCGGCGCGACCGTCAGCAGGTAACGGCCGGCCCCCACTACAACGTGGAAGCCGGCCGTCAAGGTTCCCGTGCGCGTCAGCCCAGCCTGATCACGCCGTAATCGAAGCCCTTCCTGCGGTAGACGACGCTCGCGCACTGCTTGTCGGCGTCGTGGAAGAGGTAGAAGTCGTGTCCGACCAGTTCCATCTCGTAGAGGGCCTGGTCGACGGTCATCGGTTTGGCGGGGTGCTCCTTCTCGCGGACGACCTGTCCGGGGAGCGATTCGTCGACGGCGTCGGCGTCCCAGCGCTGGGCAGGCACGTCGGCCAGGCCCGGGTCGTAGGCCGGGGCCATCTCCAGCACGGCCGTCGCGGCCATCTGGGCGCCGTCCTCCATGGGGGAAGCCAGGGCGCCGACAGCGCCAGTGGCCTCGGCGACCGACGCGGGACTGCGACGGCCGTAGTGCACACGGCGACGATCATGCATCTTGCGCAGCCGGTTCTCCAGCTTGGTCACCGCGCAGTCGAGCGCTCCGTAGAAGTCGCCGGCGCATGCCTCGGCACGCACCACGGGGCCCCGCCCCTTGGCTGTGATCTCGACCCGCTGGCAGTTCTTGGACTGACGGCGGTTGGGTTCGTGGAACAGTTCCACGTCGAATCGGATGACCTTCTTGTCGTAGCGCTCAAGACGGGCCAGCTTGTCGGCCACGTGCACCCGGTAGTGATCGGGCACCTCGACGTTGCGGCCCTTCACGACGATGTCCATACACGACCTCCCTCGCTGCTGCGAGAACATCAATGCTGGGGACGGAGTTCGGCGCCGGGTGGTGACCGAGGCGGCTCAGATGCCGCTGCTCGCCGGCGCCAGGGTCATGGGCTGTTCGCCTCCTCCCCGCGGGCCGGGATTGCTGATAGCGGAGCACGTTAGCCCCGGATTCGCCGTAGCGACAGACCCCGTTGCAGGGGAGTTCAAGCCACCACGTTGCGTGACCGAACATGTCGTGGGCGCGCGTCGGGAACGCGCCCGCCCCACGGGGCGCACCGAACGGGTGGAGCCCGCTTCACTCCGACGGCGCAGGACCCCGATCGACCGCACTCGCCGTGGCACTGCGGCGAACGGGCTGAGCAAGGGCCTCATATCGGGGCAACGTGCCAGTCCACTCAGGGGTTCCCGGTCACGTGTGCGATCTGCCGCCACCGATTCGGGTCGCCCCGATGGTGGTAGTCGCGGTGCGCGACCGGGCGGCGGCGCCGATCTTGGCCCGACCGGCCGGAACCGGGGACAGTGATCGAGACCCTGGTTTCAAGTTCACCCGACTGGGTGGTATCTCCCGGTCAGTCCCACCGAAGGTCGTGGCCAAAAACCCGACATTCGCTTCACGTCCACCCCCAGGTGTCGGTGTGAGGTTCTCTCACTCATGCGAAACCTCTTCAGGTTTGGGGCGGTACCCGAACCCGTCGGTAATAAACACAACCGCCCGGAACTGCCAGGTTCGAGGTGCATGCTCGACCCGTGACGACGAAACTGCTCGATCTTGTCCTGCCGGTCCGGTGCGTCGGTTGCCGAACGAATGGTCGGCTGTGGTGCGACGCCTGCGCGGCCGAATTCGGAGCGCTCATTCCGGTGCGGCGGCCGGCCCTGGACGGCGGGCCGCCGGCCTATGCGCTCGCGGCGTATCGCGGCCCGGCCCGTGACGCGGTCCTGGCCTACAAGGAGCGCGGCCGACGGGAATTGGCCGAGCCGCTGGGAGCGGCGGTGGGCCGAGCCCTGCCGTGGATGCCACGACCGGGGCCGGATCCGGACGGCGTGTGGTGGCTGGTGCCGGCCCCGTCGCGCCGGCGGACGTCCCGCCAGCGCACTCATCCGAAGCCGAAAGTGAGTAAAGCATCCGGGGTTAATGCAAGCAAATCGGCGTATTTCAGTGATCATAGACGGGTTGGAAACTTCGGCTTTTCTGTTCTCCATAGGCCAACCTGGCCGGACGGGTGCGGATCCGGCCGCGGGCGACGCCGCCCCGCGGCAGCCCGGTCGTGCTGCTCGACGACGTCATCACCACCGGGGCCACGGCCGCCGCGTGCTACCAGGTGCTCACCGAGGCCGGGCTGGAGGTGACCGCCGTAGTCGCACTGACCAGCACGTGTTAGCCCGGGTAGAAGGGTACGGCCGAGGATCCGCGGCCGACGTTGACGCCGCCCTGCACCCGCCACACCGATCCCGAGTCCGAGGAGGTCCACATACCCCCGGCGTCCACCACGATCACCGAACGGCTCGGCGCCGCCGTGACGGCCGTGACCGGCGCGGTCAGGTTGGCCGCGTTGTAGCGGGAGAACACCGGGTCGCCGTCGGCGGCGACCTGCACGATCGGCGACTCCGGCGACGAGGTCGCGACCACCAGCTGGTCCTGGAGCAGCCAGTCGACGCCCACGACGCTGGTGAGCGCGTCCGGCAGCAGCGGCCGTGGCGAGCGCAGCGCCACCGTGTCCGAGTTGGGCGTGCGGACGACCGCGCAGACGATCAGCTGCGAGTTGGCGATCACCGCCGCGCGAGTGCCGTCCCGGGACAGCCTCAGGTCGGTGATGGTGCCGAGCTGGCTCAGATCGTTGCTGTTGACCGACCGCGCCACCCAGGTGCCGTCGGCCGACTTGACCACGCGGGCCACCCGGCTGCCGTCGGCCACGGTCCAGACCTCGTTGCTGGGGTCGGTGGCCGAGTCGGCGGAGACCCAGGTGGGCCGGGTCAGGGTGCCCGCGGTCAGGTCGACCACGGACGCGGCCTGGGTGAGGCCACCCACCCTGAGCTCGGCGTTGGCGCCCGGCTTGCTGATCGTGGCCAGCTCGGTGCCGTCGATCGACTGGGCGGCGGTCAGCACGGTGTAGCTGCCGTTGCCGGCCGGCCCGTTGATCGGCTTGCCGTCGGCGAGCTGCTTGACCCGGCCGTCGTGCACGAGCAGGCCGGTCAGGTCGGGTCCGGGGCTGGTGCCGATGTCGTAGGCCGGCAGGTCGCCGATGCGCCAGTCCAGGCGCTCCGACGACAGGGCGGCGCCCTCCACCTCGACGCGGATGCGGTTGTTGGTCACACCGGCCAGCGACTGCACGATCTGGGCGATCATCAGCTTCACGTTGCCGGCCGAACCCGTGTCGCCGGGATGGCTGAGGTTGACCAGCACCGCGCCGTCACCGGTCTCGGTGACCCCGGTCGCCAGCACCGCCTCGGGGCTGAGCGCGCTGGTCACCGCGCCCTGCATGGCGTCGGACGGTCCGGCCAGCAGCCGGTCGATCACGCGCCCCGGCAGACCGCTGGCCGGCTGGGCCACGATGTAGCGCAGGTCGGGCACGAGCACGCGCTTCTGCGGGTCCAGGAAGTACACGCGGGTCTGCCGGTACACCTCGTTGAACCGGTCGAGCGTCATGAACACGCCCGGCGGCGGCGAGCTGATCCGCCACTGGCCGTCCTGCTTGTCCAGCTCGATGGTCAGCGTGGTGGGCGTGGAGGCCGGCACGAACGCGAAGTCCGAGCCCAGGCGGCCGATGATCTGGGCCGTCAACAGGACTTTGGCCTGGTCGGGCTTGGTCTGCTCGGGCAGCGTGTTGTACGTGTTCTGGATGATCGTGATCGAGGAGGCCGGCTGCCACCGCCCCTGCGCCGCCTTGGTCAGGTACGGACGGCCGGCGGCGTAGCTGCTTGTCGAATCCGCGTTGGCGTCCAGGAACGCCCGCACCAGATCCGCCGGCGCCAGTCCCGACGGCGGATCCGGCACCGGCGCTGCCTTGCCGCCCCCGTCGCCCGCCGCTATGCCCTGCGCCGGTGTCTCGTCCGGAATCGCCGCGCACCCCGCCACCACGACCAGTGCCATCAGCAGCGCCATCACCGCCGCGGCCGGCCGCCACCTGCGGATCACCGGGCCTCCCCCGCCGACTTCGAGGCCAACTCGCTCCCGCCGCCTCCCGGCACATCGTCGAACTCCGGATCGTGCCCAACCCCCGCCGACGCGGATGCCGGGCCAGGCACGTCATCGAACTCGGGGTCATGCCCGATCACCGCCGAACCGGCCCGATCGGGCACATCCCCGGACTCGGGCGCAGAGCTGGGCACATCATCGAACTCAGGATCATGACCGACCGCCGACGGATCCGACAGCGTGGGAACGCCGATGGGCGCGGAGGTGGGCACGTCGTCGAACTCGGGGTCGTGGCCGACGACGGCCGAGTCGGCCCGATCGGGCACGCCGGTGGGCGGCGGGCGGTGCACGTCGTCGAGTTCGGGGTCGGGGCCGATTTCGCCGTGGTCGGGGGCGGGCGACGCGGGCTCCGCGGAGGCGGAGTGCCAAGCGATGGGGAGGTCGGGGGTGGCCTCGTCGAGTTCGACGGAGTCGGCGGACTGCCAGGCGATATCCTCGACCTGGGCCTCGGCGTCGACCTCGGTGACGACGAGGGGGCTGACCTCGTCCTCCTCGCCCTCGCGGACGGGGCGGACCTCGTCGGGCGGCAGCGGCAGGGGGCTGTCGGTGAGCTCGGCGCCCTGGCGGCGGGGCAGGGTGAGGCGGAAGCAGGCGCCCTGGCCGAGCGCGCCCCAGGCCTCAAGCCAGCCGCCGTGCAGGCGGGCGTCCTCGACGCTGATGGCCAGCCCCAGACCGGTGCCGCCGGTGCGGCGGTTGCGGGAGGGGTCGGCCCGCCAGAAGCGGTTGAACACGAGCTCGGCCTCACCGTCGCGGAGGCCGACGCCGAAGTCGCGGACGACGATGGCCACAGCGTTCTCGTCGGCGGCGACGCGGACACGGACGGGGAGGCCCTCGCCGTGGTCGACGGCGTTGTTGAGCAGGTTGCGGAGCACGCGTTCGACGCGGCGGGCGTCGACCTCGGCGGGCACCTCGACGTCGGGCAGGTACATCTCGACGGGGCTGCCGGAGCTGGCGGCGACGGGGCCGACGGCGAGGACGGCGCGCTCGACGACGCCGCGCACGTCGACGAGGTCGGCAGCGAGCTCGTCGACGCCGGCGTCGAGGCGGCTGATCTCCAACAGGTCGCCGAGCAGGGCCTCGAAGCGGTCGAGCTCGTCGACGAGCAGCTCGGTGGAGCGGGCGAGACCGGCGGGGAACTGCTCGCGGGAGGCATGCAGCACGTCGGCGGCCATGCGGACGGTGGTGAGCGGGGTACGAAGTTCGTGCGACACGTCGGAGGTGAACCGGCGCTGCAACAGCCCGAACTCCTCCAGCTGACGGATCTGGGCCTGGATGCTCTCGGCCATCTCGTTGTACGACTCGGCCAGCCGGGCCACGTCGTCCTCGCCGACCACGGGCATCCGGTCGTCGAGCTTGCCGTCGGCGAACCGCTCGGCCACCTCGGCGGCCTGCCGCACGGGGCGGACCACCTGCCGGGTGACCAGGTTGGTGATGCCGGCCAGCAACAGCAGCAGGGCGATGCCGCCGACGATCAGGGTGTTCTGCACGACCTCGGTGGTGTGCTGCTCGGGGGTGAGCGGGAACAGCAGGTACAGCTGCACGGGGTGGTTGGTGCTGGGGACCTGGGCGCCGACCATGAGCATCGTGGTCGGCACGTTGTCGCGCATGACGGTGTGGATCCGGCTGGCGATCTCGTCGTTGAGCACGAAGCGTTTGAGATCGTCGGGGATGTCCGCGTAGTGCGTGGTCGCGGTGACGTTGCCGGCGGCATCGGTGGTGCGGGCGTCGGCCAGGATGGGCTCGAACGCGCCGGCCGAGGAGCCGTCGACGTTGGCCGAGCCGCTGCTGGTCAGGGAGTTGAGGGCGGCGTTGAAGCGGCTGCCCAGGCTGTCCGGGCCGGGGCTGACGCCGACCAGCTGGTGCTGCACGGCCTTGACGCTGGCCTTGATCTGCACGGTCGCGGCCTGCGTCTTGCTGCTGAGCATCTGGTCGGTGATCTGCGACTGCAGCACCATACCCAGCACGAAGACGACGGCCGAGGACAGCGCGAGTGTGCTCACCACCACCCGCAGCTGCAACGACCGCCGCCACAGCTCACTGGCCCGTTGCCAGCGCTCCCGCACCAGGGCCGGTGCCTCCTGCAGCCACCGGGTCACCGGCCTGGTGTCGACCCGCATCCGTCAGGCCCCGATCACGGAGGACCGGCCTTGTATCCGACACCACGGACCGTGAGCACCACCTCGGGGTGCTCCGGATCCTTCTCGACCTTGGAGCGCAGCCGCTGCACGTGCACGTTGACCAGCCGGGTGTCGGCCGCGTGCCGGTAGCCCCACACCTGCTCGAGCAGGACCTCGCGGGTGAACACCTGGCGGGGCTTGCGGGCCAGGGCCACCAGCAGGTCGAACTCCAGCGGCGTGAGCTGGATGGCCTGCCCCTCCCGGGTGACCTCGTGACCGGGCACGTCGATCGCCAGGTCGCCGATGGCCAGCACCTCGGCCGGCTCGGACTCGGTGCGCCGCAGCCGGGTGCGGATGCGCGCGACCAGCTCCTTGGGCTTGAACGGCTTCACCACGTAGTCGTCGGCGCCGGACTCCAGCCCCAGCACGATGTCCACGGTGTCGCTCTTGGCGGTGAGCATGACGATCGGCACGCCGGACTCGGCGCGGATCGCCTTGCACACGTCGATGCCGTTCATCCCGGGCAGCATCAGGTCGAGCAGCACGATGTCGGGTTTGAGCTCACGGAGCGCCGGCAGCGCTCGGGCGCCGTCGGCCACGACGGCGGTGTCGAAGCCCTCACCGCGAAGCACGATGGTGAGCATCTCCGCCAGGGCCGGGTCGTCATCGACCACCAGGACGCGTGCCTTCATGCCTACCATCGTCGCACTGCTGGCCGGGCGGCCGCGCGCACCCCAGCGATCACCACCGGCTGCGATCGGTCCGTTGCGCTCCGCCGTGGTGCTCCAGCGGTCGGTCATGAGCCATCACCACCCTCGTCCCCGTCGGGTTCACGAGCTACAGCGTGTAACGCTCACGGTTCGTTACCGAGGTTATAGTTGAAGCTTAAACAAGCCTCGGGAGGCAGCGATGGCGATCCGCCGGCTCAACCACGCGGTGCTGTACGTGCGCGACACCGGTCGCAGCGTCGCCTTCTACACGGAGGTGCTCGGCTTCCGGGTGGTGCACCAGTTCCCCGGCGCCGCGTTCCTCCAGGCGCCGGACTCGGACAACGACCACGACCTCGGCCTGTTCCAGGTCGGCCCGGACGCCAAGCCGTCGGGCGCCGGCAAGGAGACCGTCGGCCTGTACCACCTGGCCTGGTCGGTCACCACGCTCACCGACCTGGCCGCGCACGCCGACCGGCTGCGCGAGGCGGGCGCCCTCGTCGGCGCCTCCGACCACGTGACCACGAAGGCCCTGTACGCCAAGGACCCCGACGGCATCGAGTTCGAGGTGTCCTGGCTGGTGCCGCTGGACCGGGTCACCGACGCGATGCGGGACACGACCGGCACGGGTCCGCTCGACATCGACGCCGAGATCGAGCGCTGGGGCGCCGACCTGGTCGGCGCGCTCTGACCCAGAAGCCGATCTAGCCCAGGAGCTGGTCGGCGAGCGCCGCGAAGTCGGCGCCGCCGACCCCGTCGACCACGGTCCACGGGGCGAGCCATCCCGTCTCGACGAACTGGTCGTAGACCACGGCGCAGCGGGCCTGGAGGCCGTCGTCGGTCTCGTAGCTGTCCCGCTCGCGCTCGGTCTGCTCCCGGCCCGCGGCGCGGGCGGCGGCGACCTCGACGGGAACACGAAGCAGCAGCTGGCGGTCGGGCAGCGGGAGCTGGAAGCGCTCGACCTCAAGGTCATGAACCCAGCGCACGAAATCGCCGTTTACATCCTCATGGAGCCGCGCCGCCCCGTATGCCGCGTTGGACGCGATGTAGCGATCCAGCAGCACGACGTCGTGCTCGGCGAGCGCCTTGGCGATCACCGGCGCGGCCGCCTGGCGGTCGAGGGCGAACAGCACGGCCATGCCGTGCACGGACTTCACCAGGTCGCCCAGGCGCAGGTACATGGCGTCGCGCACGAGGTCGGCGTGCACGTCCTCGCCGTAGCGGGGGAAGGCGATCCGGGTCGCCGTCGCACCCCGCTTGTCCAGCTCCGCGGTCAGCGCGTCGGACAGCGTCCGCTTGCCCGCGCCGTCCAGTCCTTCGATCACGACAAGCCTCGCCATGGGCGTCCACGCTACGGACTTAACCGATCGGGTGATGAAACGGCCCTGGTTGGACGGGACTCTGACGGCTGGGCAACCTATCGTGTTCGTACCCGCGCCAGACGTAGCCGCAGATGGGAAGGGCCGTGGGCGGAGTCGACTACTACGAGTTGCTGGAGATCAAGCCTGGCGCCTCCCAGGCCGAGATCAAGTCTGCCCACCGTTCGCTGGTGAAGGTGCTGCATCCGGACGCCGGCGGCAGCCAGATCATGTTCCGGCTGGTCCAGGAGGCGTACGAGACGCTGTCCGACCCGGCCCGGCGCGCCGCCTACGACCAGCGCCGGGCCCGAGGCGTGCCCGAGCAGCGCCGGCCGCGGCCGGCGACGCCGGAGTGGGAGACGTGGGAGGAGTACCAGGAGGAGGCCGCCGACGCCGAGCGCGAGGAGCGGCCGCCCGAACCCCCGCCCAAGCCGGCGGGCTTCCCGTCCGGCCTGCGGACCATCCCGACCGACTCGATCCCGTGGTGGCAGCGGGTCAACCCGGACGCGCGGGTGCACTGGCGGCCCGGCTTCGGCTGGGCCCAGCGCTGGTTCTTCACCGTCGCGGCGGTGTGGACGGCGCTGCTGGTGGCCACCGTGGTGCCGATGCTGGCCAGCGGGTTCTCCTTCGTCGCGGTGATCGTGATCGTGCCCATCGCCTACGTGGCGGTGACGATCGCGGGCAAGGCGACGCCGAAGTTCCTGGCGGTGATCACCTACATCTGGGCCGCCGGCATGGCCGCGCTCGGCGGCTACGCGATCACCACCGGAGCGCTGTCCGGCATCGCCGTGGTGCTGCTGGCGGCCGGCGTGTTCGCGCTGCCGCCGCTGGCCCGCTGGTACCTGTCCTCGCGCGTGACCGAGCGGATCTTCACGCACGAGTTCCGCACGTTCAATCTGTTCGGCGCGCCGGGCACGCGGCTGCTGCCGTCCGAGGACGAGCCGGTCAAGGACTGCACCCAGAGCGAGTGGATGACGCTGGACCTGCTGTCCGGCTACCTGGGCCAGATCCCGGCCGCGCGCATCTTCCACGGCCTGGCCTGGCCCGGCTCCTCACGGGCCGAGGTCGATCACGCCGTCCTGTGCGGGCGCAAGCTGCTGCTGATCGAGTCCCGTACGTGGCCGGCCGGGCATTACACCAGCGACGGCAACGGCGGCCTGCTTCGCGACGGCGCGACCTTCGACGGCGCGTCGCTGCGGCTCGGGCGGACCGTCGCGGCCTACCAGATGCTGCTGCCGAAGGTTCAGGTCGAGGGCATCGTGCTGGTGCACACCGAGGAGCCGGGCCTGGTGACCTGCCGGATGCCGGACTCGATGCCGCTGGAGGTGCTCAGCCCGGAGACCTTCGTCCGCCACGTCGGGGCCCGGCTCGCGGAGGAGCCGGCCGTGGTGGAGCGGGATGTGTTCTTGACGCTGCTGGACCAGGTCAAGCAGTGACATGGCGCCGCCTCCGGCAGCGCGGCGAGGCCGCTCGTGACCGGTGCTGTGCTTGTCTCGCCGCGTCCCGCGGCGGGGCTCGG
>NZ_KK037166.1:6910558-6928874 GCF_000568255.1 Kutzneria sp. 744 | reverse complement strand
GTGTTGGGTGGCGAGCGATCGAAATCCAGCAACCGGGCGAAGCACCGGCGCGGCCTCGCGATCCGATTGGTTGCCGGCGCTGCAACCGTCAGGGCGAGCTGGTTGGGCACTGGCGGACTGCGACCACGTCGGGGCCGATGACCGTGACGGTGGCGGAGGCGATGGTTTCGGCGTTGGCGTCGCCGGAGCCGTCGGAGGAGATCCGGAAGTCGGAGGCGCCGTTCTCGCGGTGGGCGAACTTGGCGTCCTTGAGCGTGATCGTCACGTCCTTCCACGTGTTGGTGCCGGTCTTGGTGATCCGCTTGGCGTCGACGTAGGCGGCGTTGACCGAGTCGTACTGGACGACGAAGGTGTCGGTGCCGCTGTCCAGGTACCGCACGGTGATCGTGGCGTCGTAGGGCCCGGTGCCGGGGATGGCGCGCCCGTCGGCCTGGAAGTACAGGTACCGGTAGTCGCCCCAGTCGTGGGCGTGCACCATCTTCCGCGCCGACACGCCGCCGACCTCGACCGGCGCGGTGGCGCCGTCGTTGGCGTACTCGACCTGGGTCAGCCCGCAGTCGGTGTTGGTGGCGCCGAGTGTGCTGCACCCGGTGGTCGTGTGATCGGTCCCGGCGACGGCGAAGTAGGCCGTGGCGCGCTGCTTGTCGCCGAAGTCGACGCTCACCGGGTAGATGCCGCTCGCGGCGGCATTCAGTTGCACGGCGGCGGTTGCGGTCCCGTTGGCCGGCACCACGAGTTGTCCTCGCGTCAACGAGGCCGTCGCGCCGGGCGCCACGGTCAGCGTCCACGGCACCTGCACCGGGTGGTCGGTTATGTTGCGGGCGCCGACCTGGAACGTGTTCTGGGTCGACGTGCCGAGCGGCGTCAGGTAGCCCAGCGCCGGCGCCTCACCGTCGCGATAGGACTTGGGCGGCGCGGCGGTCCACGTGGTCCCCTCGCCCAGCCGATACTCGACGCGGCCGCCCCACGACAGCAGATCCGACGGCAGCCAGCCGCGGTTCCAGTTGACGCCGTTCACCGCCATGCCCTGGATATGCGGCCCGACGCCCTGAGTGTCGATCACAATCTTGCGGCCGGTGCCGGTCTTGATCTCCACGTGCGGGAACACCGGCGTGTTCACGGCCAGGTCGGTGGCACCGGGCGTGACGGGGTACAGGCCCATCGCCGACCAGACGTACCAGGCCGACTGCGCGCCGAGGTCGTCGTTGCCGGGCTCGCCGTCGGGCGTCGGGGCGAACAGCTCCGTCTGCACGCGATGCACCACGTCCTGCGTCTTCCACGGCTGGCCCAGGTAGTTGTACGTCCACGGCACGCTGAACATGGGCTCGTTGCCGGCCCAGTAGTACGGCTGCACCGGACCCACGTTGAGCTTGGTGAACAGGTCGTCCAGCCGCTTGGTCGCCGCGTCCCGGCCGCCGATCGCCCCGATCAGGCCGGCCAGGTTCTGCGGCACCATCCACGTGTACTGGGCGGCGTTGCCCTCGGAGTAGCCCGTCGGCGCGAACTGGCCGGGCGGCGGCGGCACGAGCACCTCGCCGGCCGGGTAGGCGCCGTCGGCGGCGCGCTGGCGGACGTAGCCGGTGGTCGGATCGAACACGTGCTGCCAGTTCTGGCCGCGCCGGGCGAAAGTCGCCGCCGTGTCGTCGTCGCCGAGGGCATCGGCCAACTGCCCGATGGCGAAGTCGTCGATGGCGTACTCCTGCGTCATCGACACGTTCTCGTCCGCGCCCATCGGCACGTAGCCGAGCTGCTGGTAGGCCACGACATTGGGCCGTTCCTCGTAGCCCCAGCCGACCTTGCCGTCCTTGGTGGCGCCCTTGATCAGCTGGGACAGGGCCTTGGCGGTGTCGAAGTCCCGCGCGCCGAAGGCGTAGGCGCCGGCGATGATCGGCGCGACGGAGTCGCCGTTCATCACGCCGGACTCGTCGTTGTAGACCGGCCACTTCGGCAGCCAGCCGTACTGGTCGGCGTCCTCGACCAGGGACTGCATCATGTCCGAGGTCTCATCGGGGGCCAGAGTGGCCAGCAGCGGGATCTGGCAGCGGTAGATGTCCCAGCCGGAGAAGTTGGCGTACTGGGTGCGCGAGCCGGCGTTGTGGATCTTGCCGTCGAAGCCCGGGTAGTTCCCGTCGACGTCGTTGAAGGTCACCGGGTACTGGAGCGAGTGGTACAGGGCGGCGTAGAACGTCTTCAGCTGAGGGGCCTGGCCGCCGCCGATGGCGATGCGGCCGAGATAGGACGCCCAGCGCTGCTGCGTCGTCGCCCGCATGCCGTCGAAGTCCCACGCCGGAGCGTCGGCGGCGATGTTCTTTGCCGCCCCATCGACAGAGACAAAGGAGATCGCCACCTTCGCCCGTATCGTCGCATCCTTGCTCGTGTCGAAGTCGAGGGTCGCTCCGACCTGTGGCCCGGCGATCTGCGGGCCGGCCAGGCCGCGGGCCTTCTGCCCCGGCGTCACGACGTTCGGAACCGCCCGGGCGCTGCCCGCCCACGACTTCTTCGCGGTGAACGGCCGATCGAAGGTGATCGCGTAGTGGACGGTGTACTTGTTGCCCTGGCCGCAGAATCCGCCCGAGGTGGCCGAGCCGGTGACGGTGTGGTCGTCGGGGAAGGCGACACTGGCGTCGGTGTCGCCGTTGAGGCTGCCGCCGGCCTTGACCAGCACGTGCGCGGGGGCGTTGGGCGGGAAGGTGAAGCGGCCCTGGCCGGCCCGCAGGGCGGTGGTCAGCTCGGTCTTCACGCCGCCCGCGGTGACGGTGTAGTAGCCGGGCGAGGCTTGCTCACCTGAGTGCGTGAACGGCTCCTGCAACGACCAGGGGCTCGCGCCGACGTCGCCGCTGACCGGCAGGATCGGGACGTCGCCGAACTGGCGGCAGCCGACCGAGGCGTGCGTGAGGCTGAAGCCCTTGATGGTCTTGTCCTCGTAGGAGTAACCCGCGTAGTGGTCGGCGGTGTCCGGGCTCCACTGGAGCATGCCGAACGGCGTGCTCGGGCCGGGAAAGTTGTTGATCTCGCCTACGGCCGCGCCTGCGGAACCGGTTCCAATCATGGGGTCCGTCACCGCGACCGGATCGGCCAGCGGCGGTTGGCCGGCCAGAGCGGGCGGGTTGAGCAGGACCAACGCGAGCAGCGAGACGACGAGCGGGCGCATCGGACCCCCAGGACGGTGACAACGTTGACAGCGTCTCCAGCAGTGTCGAGCCGTTGCCGCCGGCTCGACAAGTGATCGTCAAAAACTCGCACGGATGGCCGCAAGAGACGCACCGTGAAGGTCACTCGGAGGGGTCGCTATCAATCACCAAAACGAGTGACTACTCTAACGTCCACTTCAGACACGGCGGGCCGGGAGATGGGTGGTGCCGCGTTGGCCGGGGAAAGCCTGGACGCACCGAGTGACAAAGTGCACCCGACTGGCGGACTGCCGCCCACGCTAGCCACTGCGCTGCGTGACGGGCCGTTCCATCAGGCCCTGCACCAGGCGATCACCCATCGCGGGCTGCCGCTGGCCCGGCTGCGAACGGCCCTCGACGACGCCGGCACGCACATCGGCCAGTCGACGCTGAGCTACTGGCAGCGCGGGCTGCGCCGGCCCGAGATGCCGCGGGCCACCGAGGCCGTGCTGGCGCTGGAACAGGTGCTGGACCTTCCGTCCAACTCGCTGCTCGGCCTCATCGAGCCGATGGGCGAGCACTCGGGACGGTCCACCAACCTGGCCGCCGAGGAGTTCGAGGCCGACCTGCGCAATGCCTGCCTCGACGTGCTCGCGCTGCACGAGGTCGTCACCGTCAACGCCGCGCGGACCCGGCGGTCGGTGCTGAGCCGGCTCGTCGTGCGCGCCTGCACCGACGGCGCCGACCGGTACCTCGCGCTGCACCCCGCCGACGAGCAGGGCCACGTCGAGCACTCCGCCGTGCACACCGGGGAGGGCTGCCGCGCCGGCCGTATGCGCAAGCGCGGGCCCGACGGCTCGGTGGCGTTCGAGCTGCTCTTCGACCGGCGACTGTCCCCGGGCGAGACGCTCGTGTTCAGCTACACGGTGATCGACACCGCCACCGGGCAGACCGGCGGGCACCTGCGCCGCTTCCCGTCCGCCGCGGGCAACTACCTGTTACAGCTGCGCTTCCACCGCGGCGTCCTGCCGGCCCGGTGCTTCCGTGAGCAGCACGGCGACGACATCCGGCACGAGGAGCTCAACTACGGCCTCGACGGCGTGGTGAGCGCCTACTTCGAGCCCGTGGACTGCGACCGCGCCGGCATCACCGTCCACTGGGGCCCGGCATGAGAAAGGGGCCCAACCTGGCGTTGAACGCCAGGTTGGGCCCCTGCCGAGCAGCAGATCCGCTCGGCCCCGCCGGTGCTTCGCACGGTTGCCGGATTTCGACCGCCGCCAACCGACGCAACCACCCACCCGAGCCGATGCGGCGGGCTAAATCCGGCAAGGGCGAGGCACCGGTCACGAGGGGCCGAGCCGCGACGCCGAAGGCGGCGCCAAAAACTCAGTAGCGGTACGCGTTGGGCTTGAAAGGGCCCTCCACGTCGACGCCGATGTACTCGGCCTGCTCCTTGGTGAGCTTGGTCAGCTCGCCGCCCAGCGCCTCCAGGTGGATCTTGGCCACCTTCTCGTCGAGGTTCTTCGGCAGCACGTAGACCTCGTTGTCGTACTCCTTGAACTTCGTGAACAGCTCGACCTGCGCGATCGTCTGGTTCGAGAAGGAGTTGGACATCACGAAGCTCGGGTGGCCGGTGGCGTTGCCCAGGTTGAGCAGGCGGCCCTCGGACAGCACGATGATCGCCTTGCCGCTGGGGAAGACCCACTCGTCGACCTGCGGCTTGATGTTGTTGCGCCGCACGCCCGGGACCTTGGCCAGGCCGGCCATGTCCAGCTCGTTGTCGAAGTGGCCGATGTTGCCCAGGATGGCCAGGTGCTTCATCTCGGACATGTGGTGGGCCATCACCACGTCCTTGTTGCCGGTGGTGGTGATGACGATGTCGGCGATCGGCAGCACCGTCTCCAGCTTGGCCACCTGGTAGCCGTCCATCGCCGCCTGCAGCGCGCAGATCGGGTCGATCTCGGTGACGATGACCCGCGCGCCCTGGCCGGCCAGCGACTCGGCCGCGCCCTTGCCCACGTCGCCGTAGCCACAGACGACCGCGACCTTGCCGCCGATGAGCACGTCGGTGCCGCGGTTGATGCCGTCGATCAGCGAGTGGCGGATGCCGTACTTGTTGTCGAACTTCGACTTGGTGACCGAGTCGTTGACGTTGATCGCCGGGAACAGCAGCTCACCGGCGGCGGCCATCTGCGTGAGCCGCAGCACACCGGTGGTGGTCTCCTCGGTCACGCCGCGGATGGACCGGCCGGTCTTGGTCCACTTCTGGCCGTCGACCTCGAGGCTGTTGCGCAGGACGTCGAGGATGACCTTCCACTCCTCGGAGTCGTCCTCCTCGGCCTGCGGCACGACGCCCGCGGCCTCGTACTGGGTGCCCTTGTGCACCAGCAGCGTGGCGTCGCCGCCGTCGTCGAGCAGCATGTTCGGGCCCTCGCCGTCCGGCCAGGTCAGCATCTGCTCGGTGCACCACCAGTACTCGGGCAGCGTCTCGCCCTTCCAGGCGAAGACCGGCACGCCCTTGGGCTCCTCCTGCGACCCGTGCGGGCCGACCACGATCGCCGAGGCGGCGTGGTCCTGGGTGGAGAAGATGTTGCAGGAGGCCCAGCGGACCTCGGCGCCGAGCGCGACCAGGGTCTCGATCAGGACCGCGGTCTGCACGGTCATGTGCAGCGAGCCGGAGATGCGCGCGCCCTTGAGCGGGTAGACCTCCGAGTACTCACGGCGCAGCGCCATCAGGCCGGGCATCTCGTGCTCGGCCAGCCGGATCTCCTTGCGGCCGAACTCGGCCAGCGAGAGGTCCGCGACGGCGAAGTCGACGCCATTGCGGGTTTGCAGCTTCGGCGGGGCGATCGCCGTCATCGTGGAGTCCTCCAGAGCCGATTGGTCGTCGGCCATGCACACTAGTCGGTCCGCCACGCCGGAGGCTCGGACACGGGTCATTGCCGGCCGAATGGCCCAGGATGGCCCGGTGCTGATAGCAGGACCCGACACCCGTGTCATCGAACTGCGGGTGCACGGTGTCATGGGGACCACACCGGAATCACTGGTCGACGCGGTCGTCGCCGTGGACGTGGCGGGCGACGGCGTCGGCCGCCTGGTGCGCCGGTCGACCGGCTGCGCAGACCCCGCGCCGGGGCCGGTGCTGCAGGCCGGCGGGCGGCCGGTGCCGCGGACCGTCGAGGGCTACCTGTGGAGCGCCATGACGTCCGGCGGCGCGGCCAAGGCCGCGTGGGCCCTGCTGCTGCCGTTCTCGTTGGCCAACATGACGCACTGGATGCTGCCGCCGACCGGTCGCTTGCTCGGTGGGACGCTGCGGTCGCTGGTACGGCTGGCGGCGCTGGTGCTGACGATGCTGTTGGTGACGCAGTTGACGGTGGTGAGCCTGGACCTGGTGGCCGGGCAGTGGCTGGACCAGTTCACGCAGCTACGGCCGTGGCGGGCGCCGATCGGGCTGGCGCCCGTGTTGGTCGTGGTCGCGCTGCTGCACAAGCTGTCGGCCATCGACTGGAAGGTCGTCAAGCCGTCGCCCGCACCCCGGCTGGACCTGCTGCCCGGGGCCCGCATCGCCGCCGATCCAGATGCGCCGGCGCTGCATGTGTTGCACGCCACAGCCGGGCTCGCGTCGGCGGCGCTGCTCGCGGTGGGCGGTCCGTTCGGGCCGTCGTCGGACCGTGTGTTCGTGCCGTGGGTGGCGGCGTGGGTGCTGATCGGGTTGAGCGTCCTGATCACGTTGGCGTTGGACGCACCGACCGAGGGCCGGTGGTTCAAGCCGTGGGCCCGCCGGTTGTTGGTCGTGGTGACGTTGATCGAGGTCTGCGCGGCGGCGTTGACGCCGATGCCCGGTCATGGGCAGCACCTGCCCGGCACGGATCCGACCGTGGAGTCGATCGCCGCCGTGCTGGGGTTGGTGTGCATCGTGTTCGGGCTGGTGCTGATTCCGGCGGCGTTGTTGGCTCGGGGCGGTTGGTCGGAGTTGCCGGCCTCGCTGCGGCCGTGGGCCGGCGGCTGGATGGCGGCGCCAATTCTGGCGATGGCCGCGCTGCTCGGTGGCGGGTTCGGGGCCGGTGTCGCGATCACCGTGCAGAAGGCCCTTGGCGACGACTCCCTGCAGCTGCCGCCCGGGTATCGTTACGTGACAACGCTGTGGGGCGTCGCCGCGGTGCTGGCCGTGGTCGTCGGGGCTGTTGGTGCGGCCATTTTTGTGTTGCCGCGCGGGCGTAAGCCTATCGAGATCGACCTGCTGCACGGGGGAAAGCCGGAGGACGCGGCCCGCGCGGCTCAGGCGTGGCGGGCGGCGCGGTTGAAGCGGAATCATGCCCACCACGCGATTCTCGGCACCGCCGGCGTGCTGTCGGCCGGCACCCTGGTGTCGTTCCTGATGCAGGTGCGCGGCGTCGACCTGCCGTGGTGGGCGCAGCCCATGCCGGGTATCGGCATCACCGCGCTCGGGGCGCTCGCGGTAGGGGCGCTGCGTCAGGTGTACGTGGCGACGAAGTCGCCGGGGGCGGCGCGGCAGCTGGGTCTGCTCAGCGACATCGCCGGGTTCTGGCCGCGTGAGGCGCATCCCCTTGTGCCGCCTTGTTATGCGCTGAAGGCGATCCCGGAACTTGTTGCCAGGGCGCGAGAACACCTCGCCGACCCGGGAACCCGGGTTGTGCTGGCCGGTTACAGCCAGGGCAGCCTGCTCGCCGCCGTCGCCGCTGCCCGCCTGTTGGACACCTTGCCGGCCCACGAGCGTGAACGCGTCGGCCTGGTGACCGCGGGCTCGCCGCTGCAATGGGCTTACCCACGGGCGTTTCCGGCCGTGGTGTCGCACGATTCGTTGGCGGAGCTGGCCAAAGCGATGAACGGCCGGTGGCGGGCGGTGTGCCGTGGCACCGACGCGATCGGCGGCGGCGTGACGACGTGGGAGCGGCAGGCGTTCGACGGGCAGCTACTGGGCGTCGGCTTCGAGGGGGCCTTGCCGGCCGCCGAGCGCAGTCCCAACGGGGCCTTGGTGCTCGGCGGCGACCACTGGCTGGCCGATCCTCAGCAGGGCCCGATCTCCGGACGTCGGTGGAGCCCCGGCGTGCTGCGGCACCGCGACTACACCTCCGATCCGGAGTGGGACCACGCCATCGCCGCGGCGGCCGGGCTCGATGTGGCCGAGCCGCCGCTGACGTTGTGGAACTTCAAGCACTGAAGTGGTTGGCCAGCAAGGCATCCGCCGTCTCGACGCGGCCGGCGTCGGCCAGCAGGCCAGCCGGCGCCAGCACGTAGTGCCGGTCGACGGTGATCTCCGCGTTGCGCAACACCGGCCGTAGCACGGGATCCGCGCGCAGCCGTTCTTCGATCGCGTGGAGGCGCTCAGGTGTCGCGTGCCGGAAAACGCCGCCGGACAGCACGAGCAGGCCCGCACCCTTCGGGCCCAGCTGTCCGTCGACCAGCCGCAGGTGTCGGCGCACCGCCAGCGTCGCGGCCAGCCCGGCCAGCGTCGCATCCACGTCCCGGCCGTGATCGTCCTCCGGGATCCAGTCCACAGCGGCCGATCGTTTTTGCGCTTCTTCTTCCAGATCTGTTTGCGTGTCAAGGCGTTCCACCTTCGCCTCGGACACGATGCCCGGTGCCGACCAGCGCATGCCGAGGTCGCCTTCGACCGTGCGGCGATCCGGCGGCAGCGCCACCGTGCGCTGCATGGCGTTCTCGTCCACAGTGGACACTGCCGAGTAGACGTCGGTCGTCGCGCCACCTACGTCCACGACGAGGACGGCGCCGGCCTCTCGGGCCGCCAGGATCGTCGCCAGGCGCGAGACGCCGCCGAGCACCGCGTCCGGCGTCACCGCCCTGACCAGGTTGCGGAAGGTGTTGCCTTTGGACAGCCCCTTGCCGCCGATCACGTGGCGCAGGAACAGTTCCCGGATCGCCGCGCGCGCCGGCCCCGGCGCCAGCTCTCCCACGTCCGGCAGCACGTTGTCCGTCGCCACCACCGTGCGGCCGGTCTCGCGCAGCAGCGCCTCCGCCTCGGCGCGGGCGTCCGCGTTGCCCGCCAACACGATCGGCGGCTTCAGCCGGTTGGCCGCGATGCGCTTGGCGTTGTGCAGCAGCACGCTGCGGTCGCCGCCGTCCGTGCCGCCGGCCAGCAGCACCAGATCCGGCCGGGTGGCACGAAGTTCACGGATCGCCGCGCCATTCAGTTGCCCCGCAACAACATGGACGATCTTGGCGCCGGCCGACAGCGCCACCCGGTAGCCGGCTTCCGCGCTCACCAGCCGTTCCTGGCCGACCACGGCCAGCCGCAGGCCCCCGCCGGCGCTGGAACAGGCCAGCACCGGCAGACCTTGAGCGTCCAAACGGGTGGTGACGGATGCAATCCCATCCAGCACTTCCGGCGCAGTGGTGGGATGTTGCGCCGTCCCCACCAGGATCCCGCGCTCGTCGACCATGGCGCCCTTGGTCCACGTCGAACCGATGTCCAGGCACAGCAGCGTGCTCATAACAGACAAGCTACGTTGTGCCCGCGCACTGGCGTGAAAGCGGGCGCTGCCTCATTCTGTGTGTGGAAGATCACCTTCCCCGCCCGAGGGAGGTCAGCCATGCTCGCCGAACGCCAACCCACCTGGACGTTGCAGATCGGGGTCCGACCGGACGTCCGCACCGCCCTCTTCCTCCGGGACGTGCTCGCGCTGAGCGTGCCCCACGACCCCTACCCGCCGACCGATCCGTGGGTGCCCGTGCTGCCCGCGCCCGGCGTCGACCGCGCGGCCGTCTGCGACGAGTGGCTGCACTGGTTCGACGGCATCCTCGACGGCATGTCGCTCGGCGACGACCGCTGGATGGCCCGGTGGCCGGCCGTGTGCCGGGCGCTCGGCGCGCTCATCGAGCCCATCCGGCAGTGGGACGCCCAGCTCACGCGGCACGAGCTGCGGCACGGCCGGCACCGGGACAGCTCCCGGCTGTGGATCACCGACCTCGTCTCCGACGTCGGCGCCGAGCTGGAGCGGTCCGTCCGGCCGTTCCACCTGATGATCACCGAGCTGCCCGTGCGCGGGCAGTTCTGGATGCGGCGCGGGTTCAACCAGGTGCTGGCCTCCCCCGCCCTCATCGACAACACCGCCGCGTTCAGCTGGGCGCTGCGGCCCGTGCTGCGGGAGATCGCCTAACGCAGGTTGTGCAGCCGCTGGCCGATGGCGTTCGCGTCGGCCGGCTGCACGACCACGCGCTCGCCGCCGTAGTCCTGCTCGTGCACCATCAGGTACCGGCCGTCGTCCACGTTGTCGAACCAGCGCAGCACGCCCGAGCGGACCTTGCGGCCCTGCTGGTCGCGGAACGTCGCGCCCAGCTCGCCCGCGCGCAGGTGCCGGGCCTGGGTCAGCTGCTCCACCGCCTGCCGCTCACGGCCCGCACGGTCGTAGCCCTGATGCGACGCCACCATCACCCCGCCGTCGTAATCGTCCTGGCGGGGCTGGTCGCGCTGCGCCACCGGCACCGACAGCGCCGGGTGGCGGCCCGGCGGCGCCGGCGGGAGCTCCGCCACCACCGCCGGCACCATCGCCTCCGACGGGATGTCCGCCAGCAGCACGTCTCCGCCCGTGTGCTCGCTGTCCCCCGGCAGCTGCACCGCCAGCGTCGCCCGGTGCCCCGTGCGGGCCGCGATCGTGCGCACCGGCGACACCGCCGCCGGCTCCAGCGGCAGCCACACCGAGTCCAGCAGATAGTCGTTGCGCACCAACGCCGTCAGCGCGTCCGCGAGCTCCGGGTCCAGGTCGTCGCCCCTGGTCATGCCCATCTGCCTCAGCTCCTGCGCCGCCCGGCGGCGCAGGTGCGAGCGTTCCACGTCATCCTGGCCGTGCGAGCGGACCTGGAAGGGGAACGGCAGTTCGCCCACTCCCAGGCCTTCCCACACGAAATCGAACTGCAGCGGCGTCAGCCGCCAGCGCACGCTCTGCATCGGTCCGTCAGCCGCCGATCACCGGCGGGACCGTCGGCGGCAGGTCGCCCACGATGTCGTTCGCGTTGTCGTCGTTGACCAGGTAGGCGGCGGACTTGTGTTCCTTGTCCTCCTCCTTCTTGCCTCCCCGGCCTCCGCCGCCCATGCCGCCCGCTCCCGACGCACCCGCAGCCCCGGGCCGTCCGCCCATGGCCCCGCCGCGCATCGCGCCTTCTTCCTCCGCGCCGAATCCCGAGGTCGCCCCCGCGCCCGCCCGCGCACCGGCGCCCGACGTCGCCCCCGAGCCGAAGCCCTTCGCCCCGCCCGAGCCGAAGCCTCCGCCCGCGCCGCCTCCGCCGTAGCCGCTTCCGCCGCCGCCACCGAAGCCCGAGCCCATCGGCGGCGTGAATCCCCCGCCGCCGCCTCCTTGGCCCCCGCCGCGGCCGCCCCCGCCCTGCCCCGGATAGCCCGGGTAGTTCGGCACGTTGCCGTCCCCGTCCGTGCCCACCGGCCAGTTCGAGCTCTGCGTCGTCGTGCCCGTCGGCGGCCGGTGGTAGTTCGGGTTGTTCGGGTTGTTCGGATCCTGCGTCGGGTCGTACGGCGGCCGATCCGGTGGCAGCTGCGGCGGGTTCTGCTGCTGGCTGTTCTGGTGGTTCGGATTCCCCACCTGGTTCGGGTTGTACTGCGTGTGCCCACCCGGCGGGTGCCCGCCCGGCGGCGGATTCGGCGGCCACTCCGAGATCGGCGGCGGTGGCGGCGGGGGCGGAGGCGGGGGCTGCGTCGGATCCGCCGGCCCGGTGAAGGCCGGCATCGAGTTCGCCGCGTTCATGTAGTTCGGCGAATACACCGAACTCATCACCCGAACCGCCTGCTCCTTCGCCTCCTGCTGCTCCTGATGCTGCGCATAGGCACTGGCCCCGGCCCCGAACGGCCCGCCCAGGATCCCGCTCACAGCCGCCTTGCCCCAGCTGAAATCCTTCGGCGGCGGCACGGTCGACTTCACCTGGTCCGCCGTCGCCGACACCGACTGCGCCTGCGCCCCGGTGGCCTGCATCTGGTTCCCGAAGTCCTTGCTCCAGTCCACGATGCCCTTCGGCGCCGCCAGCGCCGCATCACCCGCAGCACCCGTCCAGTTCCCGTTCAGCGCGCTGTTGATCGCCGTGTTGAACGTGTCGGTGCTGGTCTGCAGATCCTTGCCCAGCTGGATCCAGTCGTTCCCATGGGTGCCGATAGCCGCCGGATCAAGACCGTCCGAAACCTTCTTGATCTGGTCGTGGCCCATCGAGTTCCAGTTGGTCTGCTTGGTGATGCCGGCCGGGTCGTAGCCGCCACCGGCCTGCTGCTCCAACTGCGAGGCGCGCCGGTTGTACTCGTTGCGCTGCTGGCTCCCCCGCTGGTTGGCCTGGTCACGCTTCTGCTGGTCGGACTCGCTCTGCGACGGCCCGTCGATGCCCAGCACCGACGCGCCCGCGTCCTCGACCTTGTTCCAGGCGTCCCCGATCCAACTCATGTCCCCGCTCCCCCTACTACTACTTCGGCAGCTTCGGCTCGACAACCTGAGCGATCTTCAGCACGTCCCCGCACGGATCCCCGGACTTGTCATTGATCACACCGACACGGACGGTCCCGGACCCCACCGCCATGACCTGCGAGCACTCGGTGTTGGACGTGGAGATCTGCGTCTGGGCGCCCTTGCGACCGTTCACACTGTTCTTGGTGAACTTGACAAAGGTGTCGGCACGCTCCGCGAAGGAGTCGACGGAGTCCTTGGACTTCCCGACATTGATACCCCGCGTCAGACTGTCCGGATACCCAAGATAAGCACATCCGGTTTCATCAGACGTGTTGTTCGGCGCGCCCTGCGTCTCCACGTTGTACTGCTTCAACTGGTCCGTCGTCAGCAACGTGCACGGGTCGACCTTGTCCAACGCGGCACTGGATCCAGCGCCTTGAGAGGAACTGGCGCCGGTCGGCTCGGCCTGTCCCTGTGTCGGCTGCCCGTTGCACGCGGACAGTGACACCACAGCAAGAAGCACGATTCCGAGACCGGAAACGCCACGAACGAGCATTGTCACATCTTTCCCTTGAACGCCTGCGCGTTGGACTGATCGGTCTCGTGATACATCTTGCCTGCGGCCTCGTACGTCTGGGCCATGTTTTCCATTATCTCGGCAGCCTTGCCGAACAGGTCGTATGCCGAGTTCTGCCCGCCCTGCGCCTTTTCGCTGAAGGTGGTCCGCAGCGCGGACCCCTCGACGCAATCACCCGTCTTCATGCTCCGCGCGTATTGAGAGAGCACCTGGGCTCGGTTCTGGAGCAGCCCGAACTTGTTCTTCTGGTCGCGGCAGGCCTTGGCGGCGTTGGTCGCGGCGTCGGGCGTGATCGAGACCTGGCCGGAGTCGACGGCGCCCTTCAGGTTCACGTAGTTCTGCTCCATGGCGGCGATCCCGAGCGCCGCGCCACCGAAGCCACTCCCACCACTGTCCGGCGCCAGCATGGGCCACCCTCCCGCTCGTCAGACTTCAACCCAGCACGGTACCTGAGACGGTAGGACCGAGCGACCGGTTCCGATCAGTCGGTCGGGCCCGTTGTCGATCACCCGAACGGCCCTGGTTCGCCGGGGCGTCCGGGACCGTGGCCCGCTCGCGTCAGAGGGCGAATTCCGCTGCGGAATTCGAGGCTGAATGGGGGAAGTCAGACCTTCGACTTGGGGGCGAGGGTGGATTTCCGGATGCCGTAGGCGAAGTAGATGGCGACGCCGATGGCCATCCAGATGACGAAGCGGAGCCAGGTGAAGACGGCGAGGTTGAGCATGAGCCAGAGGCAGGCGAGGACGGCCAGGAGGGGGACGACGGGAACGAGGGGGGTGCGGAAGCCGCGGGGGAGGTCGGGACGGGTGCGGCGCAGAACGATGACGCCGAGGGAGACGAGGACGAAGGCGAAGAGGGTGCCGACGTTGACCATCTCCTCCAGATCGCCGGAGGGGAAGAAGCCGCCGGTGATGACCACGGCGATGACAACGAGGACGGTGGAGCGGACGGGGGTGCCGTTGCGGCCGGTCCTGGCGAGGCCCCGGGGGATGAGACCGTCGCGGGACATGGCGAACAGGACGCGGGTCTGGCCGAGGAGCAGGACCATGACGACGGTGGTGAGACCGGCCAGGGCGCCGATCGCGATGATCGCGGCGGCCCAGTGCACGCCGTTGTCGGCGAAGGCGGTGGCGAGGGTCTTCTTGACGCCGTCGGCGCCGGTGGCGAGCTTGGTGTACGGCTCCATGCCGGTGACGACGAGGGACACGGCGACGTAGAGGACCGTGACGATGGCGAGGGAGCCGAGGATGCCTCGGGGGACGTCCCGCTGGGGGTTGCGGGTCTCCTCCGCGGTGGTGGCGACGATGTCGAAGCCGATGAAGGCGAAGAACAGCACGGAGGCGGCGGCCAACAGGCCGAAGACACCGAAGGAGCTGGACCCGCCGCCGGCGATCAGGGAGAAGAGGGACTGGTTCAGGGAGCCGGAGGAGGACGGCTGGGAGGGCGGCACGAAGGGCGTGTAGTTGGCGGTGTTGATGTAGCCGATGCCGACGATGATCACCAGCAGCACGACGGCGACCTTGATGGCGGTGATGACCTGGCTGAACCGGGACGACAGCTTGGTGCCGACGGCCAGCAGGGTGCCCAGCACGAGCACGATCAACACGGTGCCCCAGTCGAAGTCGACGGGACCCAGCGACACGACGGTCGGCATGTTGAGGCCGAGCAGCCCGAGAACCTGGGCCAGGTAGGCGGACCAGCCCTTGGCGACGACGGCGGCGGCGAGGGCGAACTCGAGGACGAGGTCCCAGCCGATGATCCACGCGACGAACTCGCCGAAGGTGGCGTAGGAGAAGGTGTAGGCGGACCCGGCCACGGGCACGGTCGAGGCGAACTCGGCGTAGCAGAGGGCGGCCAGGCCGCACGCGATGGCGGCGATGATGAACGACAGCACCACGGACGGCCCGGCGACGTTGCCGGCGGTGCTGGCGGTCACGGTGAAGATGCCGGCGCCGATCACCACGGCCACGCCGAACACGGTCAGGTCCCAAGCGGTGAGATCCTTGCGGAGCTTGGTGTCCGGCTCGTCGGTGTCGGCGATCGACTGCTCGATCGACTTGGTCCGCCACAGGCCGTTGCCCGCCATACACCCTCCCAGTGCGTCGACGCCGTCGTCGATGAACCAGACAAACCCTACCGAGGTGTGCGGTCCAGGTCGGGTTCCAGATAGATGAGTCGGGCCGCGGGGACGGCGGATCGCACCCGGATCTCGGCCTCGTCGATGGAACGGGCGACCTCGACCAGCGACTCGGTGCCGGAGAAGGCGATCTTGGCGGCGACCAGGATCTCCTCCGGCCCCAGGTACTGGGTGCGGATGTGGATCACCCGCTCCACGTTGCCGGCCTCCAGCTGCCGCACGATGGTCCTCAGCGTCTCCGGCGAGGCGCCCTCGCCGATGAGCAGGCTCTTCATCTCGATGATCAGCACGATGGCGATGAGCCCGAGCAGCGCGCCGATGGCGATGGTGGCGATGCCGTCCCACACGGGATTGCCGGTCACGAGCGACAGCACGACGCCGAACAGGGCGAAGACCAGGCCGAACAGGGCGCCGGTGTCCTCCAGCAGCACGATGGGCAGCTCGGGCACCTTGGCCTGTCGGATGAACTGCCACCAGCTGGCACTGCCGCGCAGCTCCCGCGACTCGGCCATGGCGGTGCGGAAGCTGTAGCCCTCCAGCAGCACGGCCAGCGCGAGGATGACGATCGCGACGATCGGGTTGTCCAGCGGCTCGGGGGCCTCCACCTTGTGGATGCCCTCGTACATCGCGAACATGGCACCGAGGGTGAACAGCAGCAGCGCCACGACGAACGAGTAGAAGTACCGGTCACGGCCGTAGCCGAACGGATGCTCGGCGTCGGCCTTGCGCTGCGAGGTGCGCTTGCCGAGCAGCAGCAGCCCCTGGTTGGCGGTGTCGGCGACCGAGTGCACGCCCTCGGCGAGCATCGACGACGACCCCGTCACGGCGAATCCGACGAACTTCGCGACCGCGATGCCGGCGTTGGCGCTCAGCGCGGCGACAATGGCCTTGGTACCGCCCCCTGCTGACATGGGACAAAACCCTAGTTGTTGGGCGAATCGACCCCGGCAGTGGCCCGGAACACCGAGGCCGGCCGGTCCAGCGGCACGACCTCGACGACCGGGTCGGCGGCGGCCAGCCAGGCGGACTCGCCCCGCCGCAGCGGCAGCTCGACGCCGTCGGCTCGGCGCAGCGTGACGGCCCCCTCGACGCAGATCAGCACCTGGGGACCGTCGTGGTCGATCCGCACCGGGGCATCACCAGAGGCCCACTGGAGCCGGGACAGCTCGAACTCGGCCGCGGGCGTCGGGTAGACGAAAAGGTGCGGGGCGACCTCGTCCCCTGTCTGCACCGGCATCTGCCCGTACGAGAAGTCCAGCACCCGCAGCAGCTCGGGCACGTCGACGTGCTTGGGGGTGAGCCCACAGCGCAGCACGTTGTCGGAGTTGGCCAGGATCTCGATGCCGGTGCCCCGCAGGTAGGCGTGCGGGTTGCCGGCCGGCAGGTAGATCGCCTCGCCCGGCTGGAGCACGATCCGGTTGAGCAGCACGACGGCCAGCACGCCGGCGTCGCCCGGGTAGGCCTCGCCGAGCTCCAGCACGGTTCGGCACTCCAGGTCGAACTCGCCGTGCTCCTTGACCTGCCGCACGCACGAGTCGAACAGCTGCGGCAACAGCTGGTCCAGGGCCTGCTGGGGCAGCGTGATCCACGTGGTGAACAGCGCGCGCAGGCCGTCGGCGTCGCGCTGCCCGGCCAGCAGCTCGGTGTAGTGGGTCAGCCCCGGCGCATCAAGGCTGCGCAGCAGCCGCACGGTGCGGTCGGGGTCGGCGAAGCCGGCCAGCGCGTGGAATTCGGTCAGCGCGCAGATGAGCTCGGGCTTGGCCGTGGGGTCCGGGTAGTTGCGGTTCTTGGCGTCGCGGGCTATGCCGGCGGCCTCCTCGCGGGCATAGCCCTCGGCGGCCTGCTCGGCGGAGGGATGGGCCTGCAGGCTCAGCGGCTCGTCGGCGGCCAGCACCTTGAGCAGGAACGGCAGCCGCCCGCCCCACCGCGCGGCCAGGGCCGGCCCGAGCTGGCCGTCCGGGTCGACGGCGAGCACGTCGAGCAGGGAGCGCTCGTCACCGTCCGGCTCGACCAGCCGCGACGGCCCGCCGGGGTGCGCCCCCATCCACAGCTCGGCCTCGGGGTGCGGCGCCGGGACGGGCTTTCCGAGCAGCTCGGCGATCGCGGTGCGCGAGCCCCAGGCATAGGGACGCACCGCGTTGTGCAGCAACTCCACTCGTCGTCACTCCCTCATACGGCGGCCGAGGCGAAATAGCCGGGGCCACCGATGGTGCCGGCCGCGAGCCCCAGGTAGAGGGCGGCCAGCTCGAAACGCAGGGCAAGCACGGCGGCGCAGGTGGCGTCGCCACCAGTGACCTCGTCGAGCCGGATCACGTCGGCGCCGGCGAGGGTCGCCTCGGCCGCGCGGCGGGTCGCCTCGGCGGCGTCGCCACGGCCGACGGCCAGCAGCAGCACCCGAGGTTGGGTGGGCTGCTCGTCGTCCGGGTCGGCGAACAGGTCGTTCCCGGAGCTGGACTGCACGGCGGCGCGATGCAGGGCCGCTCGGCCGATGGCCTGCTGGTAGCCGGCCACGTCGCTGACCACGCCGGCGTGGCTGGCCAGCACGAACGCGGCGTGCCAGGCGACGGCGGTGGCCGCCGGGTCCAGGCCCCACAGCAGCGGGGTGCGGTCGGCGACGCGTAGCGCCAGGCTCTTGGCCGGGTTGACGAAGGACTCGTGCATGGGGTGGTCACGCTCGGCCTCGCGGTCGAGCTCGTCGGCCAGCTCTGGGATGTCGGTCCGCAGCAGTCCCAGCGCCCCGACGACGACCAGGCCGGCGGTCAGGGCTCGGGCGAAGCCGAACCCGGTCGGCACGGGCACCCGCGGCGGCAGCAGCACGCCGCGACCGGCGGCAGCTGCGGCCACGGGACCGTCCGGCGGGGCCGTCACGATCACGCGGGCGCCGCGCCGGGTCGCCCGGTCGAGGGACTCGGCCAGCACCACGTCACCGGGGTCGTCGGTGTGGGCGATGACCAGGTCGAGGGCGCCGATCCAGCTCGGCACGGCCTCGGCCAGCCCACCGGCACCGGACAGGCCGTGGTCAGCAGCGCCGCCGCACATACGCGGCCACGCCGATGCCCGGCCGGGTCACCAG
>NZ_KK037166.1:6890317-6910458 GCF_000568255.1 Kutzneria sp. 744 | reverse complement strand
TCCTGGACGGGGTAGCCGCGTCCGCACTCGGTGCAGGTCAGCATGTCCGCGTCGGCGTCGTCCGGGGTGCCGGTGCGCAGCGGCGCGTGGTCGGGCGACGGGCAGCGCAGGATCTCCAGCAGCTGCGGGTCGAGCTGGACGGCCATCGGGTTCCTCCCTAGCGAAGAAGTCTCAGCGCCGGACGATGGCCAGCACCTCGTCGCGCAGCGCGGCGACCGCGCCCGCGTCGGGTGCCTCCACGTTCAACCGCAGCAGCGGCTCCGTGTTGGAGGCGCGCAGGTTGAACCAGCGGCCGTCGCCGAGGTCGACGGTCATGCCGTCCAGCTCGTCGAAGGTCACGCCGTCGCGGCCGGCGTAGGCGGCGCGCACCGCCTCGGTGGACGCGGCCTGGTCGGCCACGGTCGAGTTGATCTCGCCGGACGCCGCGTACCGGCTGAACTGCGCGGTCAGCTCGGCCAGCGGCCGGTCCTGCTCGCCCAGCGCGGCCAGCACGTGCATCGCGGCCAGCATGCCGGTGTCGGCCCGCCAGAAGTCGCGGAAGTAGTAGTGGGCGGAGTGCTCGCCGCCGAAGATGGCGTCGGTCTCGGCCATGCGCTGCTTGATGAACGAGTGCCCGACGCGGGTGCGCACCGGCTTGCCGCCGTGCTCCTCGACGATCTCCGGCACGCAGCGCGAGGTGATCAGGTTGTGGATGATCGTGGCGCCCGGGTCCTTGGCCAGCTCGCGGGTGGCGACCAGCGCCGTCACCGCGCTCGGCGAGACCGGGTCGCCGGCGGCGTCCACCACGAAGCAGCGGTCGGCGTCGCCGTCGAAGGCCAGCCCGGCGTCCGCGCCCACCTCGACGACCTTGCGCTGCAGATCGACCAGGTTGGCCGGGTCCAGCGGGTTGGCCTCGTGGTTGGGGAAGTTGCCGTCCAGTTCGAAGTACATCGGGACGACCTCGATCGGCAGCCCGGCGAACACCTCGGGCACCGTGTAGCCGCCCATGCCGTTGCCGGCGTCGACGGCGATCTTCAGCGGCCGGATGCCGCCCAGGTCGACCAGTCCGCGCAGGTAGTCGGCGTAGTCGGCGAGCATGTTGCGCTCGCTCACGCTGCCGTGACGGCCGTCGACCGGCGGCACGCCCTGCTGGGCCCACTCGCGGATCTCGGCCAGGCCGCTGTCCTGCCCGACCGGCGCCGCGCCGGCCCGGCACAGCTTGATGCCGTTGTACTTGGCCGGGTTGTGGCTGGCGGTGAACATGGCGCCGGGCAGCTGGAGCTTGCCGGAGGCGAAGTAGAGCATGTCGGTGCTGGCCAGGCCGATGGACACCACGTCGACGCCCTGGCTGGTGACACCGGCGGCGAAGGCCGCGGACAGCTCGGGCGAGGAGTCGCGCATGTCGTGCCCGACCACCACGGACGGGCCGCCGACGAGCTTGGCGAACGCCGCGCCCAGCGCACGGGTGACGGCGGCGTCCAGCTGCTCGCCGACCACCCCACGGATGTCGTAGGCCTTGACGATCGCAGACAGGTCGGGCACGCCTTCTCCCGGGTAGCTCGGATGGGTCGATGCCAGCCTACCGGCGCGTTCAGTCCTCGATCGGGTCGGGCAACACCCGCAGGTGGCCCCGTCGATGGGCCCCCATCGGGTCGATCCGGGTCGGGTCGACCCGGTCCACCGGTCGGTCGGCCCGGCCGGCCTCCCGCACCGCCTCCGCCAGGGCCGTCAGGTCGTCGACCGACGGCTCGGGAGCGGCGAACTCACCCTCATGCCTGACGACCTCCCAGCCGCGGGGCACCGTGAGCCGCATGGCGTGCTCCTCGCACAGGTCGTAACTGTGCGGTTCGGAGTAGGTGGCCAGGGGTCCGACGACCGCGGTGGAGTCCGCATAGGCGTAGGTGAGCGTGGCGACTGCCGGGTTCGTACACCCGGTTCGCGAGCACCGCCTCACGCTCCGCACGATCGCTGACGATAGCGCTTCCCACACTTGGCGGCGTGCAGGCACGCGGGTGACACGCCTCCGCGTACGCTGACTGGCCGTGGTGATGGCCAGAGGATCCAGGCGTCAGGGACGCCGCAGTCGCGACCGGCACGGCCGTGGCCTGCGCGGACCGCTCTATCCGGCGACGCTCCCGGCGGCGCGCAGCCGGGCCGAGCGGTTCGACGCGCTCGTGATCGAGGCGCTCGAGCCGATCGAGGCGCGCTGGCGGACCGAGTTGACCCAGTTGGATGTCGCGGTCGACGACGTGCCGGAGGTGCATGTCGGCCCGGACGACGAGCTGAGCTGGGAGGACGGGGTCGTCGACGACGGCAACGTGCCGCTGGCCCGGCTGGTGCCGGCGGGGGTGGACCGACGCGGAGTGCCCACCCGGGCCCGCATCGTGCTGTACCGCCGGCCGTTGGAGGCGCGGGCCAAGGACGGGGCGGATCTCGCCGATCTTGTGCACGATGTGCTGGTCGAGCAGATCGCCAGCTACCTGGGCCTCGACCCGGACGTCATCGACGGCGACTAAGGCGATTAAGAACTGCCTGAGAGCGTGTTTCGGTGTGCCGGAGAGCGTGACTCGCGGGGGCTTGATGTGCGGCCGGGGATGGCTGTGAGGGCCGTGAAAAGTAGGAAGGCGGCCTGGACCAGGAGCAGGAAGCTGCGCAGGGTGCCGGACTGGTCGACGGTGACGTCGGAGGCGGTGGTGGGCACGGGGACGGCGATCAGGTGCCCCCAGGCCCGCACGGTGGCCACCTGACGGCCGTCGACGGTGGCCCGCCAGCCGGGCTCGTCCTCGGCGGCCAGCACCAGCAGCCGCCCGCTGGGCCCGTCGGACACGCGAACTGCGACATCGGGCGGCGAGGCGTCGACCGGCGCGAGGCCGGGCGCTCCCAACTCGGTCGGCGGCGTGCCGCCGGTGACGGCCTTCTGGGCCTGCTGCGGAGCCAGCAGCACGACGTGGCTGTTGGCCAGCTGCACGCGGACGACCGGCCGGCCGTCGGACATCGGCGGTGACGCGGAGGCCAGGTCGCCGACGGCGTCGTGCAGCCGACCGGCGGCCTCGGCGTCGGGCAGCACGACGTAGCTGACGCCGGCGACCGCGAGCTGGGCGACGGCGGCCTTGGCGGCGTCGTGGTCGGAACCGATCAGCTCGTTGCCGATCCTGTCCAGCCGCTCGGCCGCCCCGGGCACCGGCACGAGGTCGTCGTCGCCGAAGCCGGCGAGGCCGCCGGCGGTCAGCCGGGTGGGTCGTCCGCCATTGGCCAGTTCCAGCACCGTCTCACCGGTCGTGGCCAGCTCGTGGGAGATCGCCGGCACGAACCGCGGATCGCCGCCGGCCCGCAGCGGACCCTGGCGGCCGGCGATCAGCGCGCTCGCGGCCAGCAGCCCGACCACCATCACGGCGGCGCTGATCGACGCGAACCGCAGGTGCGGGATCACCCACACCACCGGGGCCGGCACGCAGGCGCCGAGCACGATCAGCAGCAGGCCGGCGCCGAGCACGAGCATCGGCGCGCCGGTCCAGATCTGGTGGCTCCACAGGAACCCGACCACCACCATGCCGCCGAGGGCGACCGTCATCCCGGGCAGCACGTTTCGGTTCGCGCGCAGCACCGCCGCGCTCACGGCGGCCACCACGACGAACACCCCGACCACCGGCAGGGCCCCTGGGCCACCTGGGTCAAGGGTGACGATCCGGGTCAGCGCCTCCGGGGCGTCCGGCAGCCGCGCGCCGATGCCGTGCAGCAGAACATCGGGGTGCTGCAACACAACCGCCGGCCACGGCAGCAGCAAAGCCAAGGGCAGCAACACGATTCCGAACAGCGCGAGCACACGGCGGTGGCCCGGCACGGCCACGAAGCCGACCAGGATTCCCACCAGGACCAGCAGATGGGTCAGCGGCGAGAAGGCGCCGACCACCGCGAGACCGATGGAGGTGCTGGCCACGGTGGCCACCCACGTGCCGGGGGCGTTGCCCCGCAACAAAGTTGCCGCGCCGGCCAGCACGAGTGGTAGCAGCAGGTGCACCATCACGACGTCCAGCCGGCCCTGCGACACCGCGGTCGCGGCGGCCGGCAGCAAGGCGTACGTGGCGGCGACGAGCGCGCGAATCGGCCTGGCGACACGCATCCGCCGCGTCGCCAGGTACGCCGAGACGCCGGCCAGCGGCAGGTCGCCGAACAGCAGCACGGCCACCGCGGCCTTCGGACCGCCGAGCACCGCGCCGAGACTTCCCAGCACTGCCAACGCGGCCGGGGCCGGGGCGGCGGTGCCGCCGGCGACCGGATGCCACGTCGCGAGGTACGCCGACCAGGTCGCCGCGAGGTCGTGTACCGGCAGCAGCCGGCCGCCGACCAGATCCGTGCCGAGCCGTCCCGCGTTGACGACCACGCCGAGCAGCGAGAGCGCCACAAGCATCCACAGCGCCGGCGACAGCAGCAGCTGCCGGATGACCTCGCCGCGATCGACCTCGACGATCATGAGGTGGGCCAGCGGGTTCGGCTCCTCCTCGTCGCGACGGCGCGGCGACGGCCGTGGGCGCGGGCTCGGCCGCAGGCCCGCCGGCGCCTGGGCCGCGACCGGCACGACCACCGCCGCCGGGCGCCGCAGACCGGCCGGGCCACGCTGCGCGCCACGCAGGGCGCCGGCCGGCAGGCCCTGCGGTCCGACGGGGAGCTTGGCGTTGCGGGCGTCCTCGGGATCCAGCCACGCCGACGGCGGCGCTTCCGCCGTCGGCAGTCGGCCGAGCACCGCGTCGGCCTGGACGCGGCGGCGGACCAGCAGGGCCAGGCCGCTACGGAACGTATTGCGCAACCGTGTGAGCCGGCTGGTGAACAATCCGCGCACACTTTTTTGCCCCGCGACAGAAATCCGCCGACGATCTGCCCGAGCGGACAGCAGGCGGCCCCGGCCGCTCACCAGATAGCGGATCGCGCCGATCTCCGCCCGCGCGTCCGAGCCCCGCCGCAGCAGCAGAAATCCCAGGGCCCTGAGCAGACACAGCAGTATTAGCCGGGGAAGTCCGATCAGGAACGAGAAACGTGCGCAGTTGACCAGGAAGGTGCGCACGCCGTGGGCCCGTTCCACGCCGCGCAGGAACGGCCCGGGCGGCGCGGCCAGCGCGTCGAGGCGGCGCTCGCCGATGCTGGCGGCGCGGACGTGCCGCAGCCGAGCCGTCGGCACGGACAACACCAGGCTACCCGCTTTGTTTGCCCGCCAACCGAAATCGAGATCGTCGGCCAGCATGGGCAGCGCCGGGTCGTAGCCGCCGAGCCGCTCCCACAGCTCACGGGCGATCAGCGAGCCGGCCGAGCTCACCGCCAGGGATTCGGTGCTCTGCTCGAAAAACCGGGGCTGGGCGCTCTCCAGCGCGGAGATGCCGGTCTGCCGATGACCGGATGAGTCCGTGGAGACCCCGGCCGACACCACGATGTTCGGGTCGTTCCAGTCGAGACACAGCGGCCCGAGCACGCCCGCGGCCGGCGACATCTCGGCCGCGGCCAGCAGATCGGCCAGGCAGTCGGGCTCCGGCGCGCTGTCGTCGTGCAGCAGCCACAGCCAGCGGCCAGGATCGCCCCAGCGCTGCACGGCGTGGTCGACGGCGGCCCGGATCGCGTCGCCGTAACCGGTTCCACGCGGCAGTGTGAGCACGCCGTCCAGCACCGGCTTGGCACCGGATGCCGCCTCCGCCAACAACTTCGGCGTCCGGTCACGGGATCCGGTGTCCACCGCGATCACGTGCCGAGGGCGCGGCATCGAGCGCCGCAGCGCGGACAGGGCCAGCCGCAGCCACGGCTCGCCGTCATGGCACACGAGCACCGCGAGCACCGGCGCCGTGCGCAGGACCGGCTGGGCCTTACCGGGCAACTGGCCACTCCCATCGTCGGCGCGTCGAGCACACCGTACGACTGATCATCGGGCCAGCTGCCCGGCGGGTTGAGCCTGCTACGCGGGCCTCTTCTTCAACTTCCGGCGCTCCCGTTCGGACAGCCCGCCCCAGATGCCGAAGCGCTCGTCATGGGCCAGTGCGTACTCGAGACACTCCGAGCGCACCTCGCAGCCCTGACAGATCCGCTTGGCCTCGCGGGTGGAGCCGCCCTTCTCGGGGAAGAACGCCTCGGGATCGGTCTGCGCGCACAGGGCGCGCTCCTGCCACTCCTGCTCTTCGTCCTCGTCGAACACCCCGTCCAGCACCGTGAAATCCCTCTCACCGGATTCCAGCAGGCTGAACTCGCGCGCGGGCGCGCCGATGCCGACGATCTCGGCCGCTTCCACGACGCGGCCTCCTTCTATTTCCATGTCCGTCCGCCTCCTCGCCTTCCGCACTCCCCGGTTGGCGGACACCACCCACCGCCCCCTCGACGGTGAATGACACCAATGTGATTACACCCGTGTCGTTGCAAGGGGTCAAGCGAAGTACTTACGTCGGGGGACACCGTCACGCAGGGCGAACAGGCGTTGCCACCTGGTCATACCGGACGCGGTCACCCACCGCCACCGGGCACACTGGTGACTGTGAACCGATCATCGGTGCGACCGAGCCCCCTGTTCCTCGGCCTGCTGGGCATGACAGTCATCGGTGCGGTGCTGTGCGCGCTGCCGACGGCCACCCAGGTGTACAGCAACAGCTGGCTGCTCACCGTGGGCGTCGTGCTCTTCGTCATCGGCGGCTGGGTTGTTTCCCTGTGCCTGCACGAGTTCGGCCACGCGATCGTGGCCTTCCGCGGCGGCGACCACGAGGTCGCGGCGCGCGGCTACCTCACCCTCGACCCCCGCCGCTACACCGATCCAGTGATGAGCATCCTGCTGCCCCTGATCTATCTGATCATCGGAGGTATCCCGCTGCCGGGCGGGGCCGTGCTCATCAATCACTGGGCGCTGCGGTCGAAACCTGTGGAATCTCTGGTCTCCTTCGCCGGCCCCCTGTTCAACCTGCTGATCGGCCTCGTGCTCAACGTGGTCGTGCTGGCCGCGCCGCTGCCGGCCGGCCTGCAGATCGCCTTCTCCTACCTGGCCTTCCTGCAGGTGTTCACCTTCTTCTTCAACATCCTGCCGGTGCCGGGATTCGACGGCTTCGGCGTGATCGCGCCGTGGCTGTCGCGCGAGGCGCAGGCCGTCGCCGTGCGGGTGCGGCCGTGGGCGCCGCTGGTGTTGTTCGCCTTGATCATCGCGGTGCGTCCGGTGAGCGCCGTGTTCTTCACCATCGGCCGCGCGCTGTTCGGCCTGGTCGGTGGTGACATGGATCTCGCGAGCCTCGGCGACTACTTCTTCCGCTTCTGGTCTCGCTGAAGTTTCACCCGCAAGCGTGAAAGGATTGCGCCCTGTGAAGGTCGTGGTGTTGGTCGGCGGTGTCGGTGGGGCGCGGTTCCTCCTCGGTGTGAAGGCGGCCCTGAAGAAGGCGGCGCTGCCCGAAGGGGCAGAGATCACCGCATTGGTGAACACGGGCGACGATGTGTGGCTGCACGGCCTGCGCATCTGCCCGGACCTGGACACCTGCATGTACACGCTCGGCGGTGGCATCGACACCGAGCGCGGATGGGGCCTGTCCGGGGAGACCTGGCGGGTCAAGGAGGAGCTGGCCGCCTACGGGGCCGAGGCACCGTGGTTCGGGCTGGGCGACCGGGACATCGCCACACACCTGGTGCGGACCCGCATGCTGCGCGCCGGATATCCGCTGTCCGCGGTCACGGAGGCGCTGAGCGCGCGCTGGGAGCCCGGCGTGCGGCTGCTGCCGATGACCGACGACCAGGTGGAGACGCACGTCGTGGTGGACGTGCCGGGCTCGGAGGACGAGCGGCGCGCGATCCACTTCCAGGAGTGGTGGATCCGGTACCACGCCGAACTGCCGGCGCACTCGATCGTGCCGATCGGCGCGGACGAGGCCAAGCCGGCGCCGGGCGTGCTGGAGGCCATCGCCGGCGCGGACGCGGTGCTGTTCGCGCCGTCCAATCCCGTGGTCAGCGTCGGCACCGTGCTGTCGATCCCCGGCGTCCGCGAGGCCATTCGCGCCACTTCGGCCGGCGTGGTCGGCGTCTCGCCGATCATCGGCAACGCCCCGGTGCGGGGCATGGCCGACGCCTGCCTGACCGCGATCGGAGTGGAGACCAGCGCCGAGGCCGTCGGCCGGCACTACGGCTCGCGTAAGGCGGACGGCGTGTTGGACGGCTGGCTGATCGCGCCGGAGGACAAGGCAGACGTGGACGGCGTCTCCGTGCGCAACGTGCCGCTGCTGATGTCCGATGTGGACGCCACCGCCGACATGGTCCGCGCCGCGTTGGACCTGGCGGGCGTGTCCCTGGGTTGACCCTGGGTTGACGTGACCGTGCGCGGCGGCCCCGGTGTCGATCTTCTGGCGAGCCGCCGCGCACGGGCGTCTACTGCTTGACCAGCGTGGCCACCTGAATGTGCGGCCAGTTGATGCCCAGGAAGTCGAGCGTCACCTGCTGGGTGTACTGGAGCTGCATGAACGTGCTGCCGTCGTCGGACTGCACCTTCTCGATCCAGAAGATCGCGCTCATGGCCACCGCGTTGGCGTTCTTGACGACGAACGGGATGTTCTGGATGCCGCCGGTGACCCCGCCGACGTCGGTGGTGGTGCTGATGATCAGCACCGTGGTCTCGACGATCTTCTGCTTGCTGATGGCCTCGGTCAGCACCACGTTCGGATTGGCGATCGCCCCGGCGTCGATGCCGGGCGGCGGCGGCGTCGTGGTGAACGGGTCCAGATAGGCGCCGGTCAGCTTCTGGCCGGCGTTGGGGCCGGTGGAGAACGTCGGCGTGGAATCGACCGGGTCGATCAGCGGCGGCCCCTCCACGGTCAGCGACGAGCCCTGCGCCAGCAGCGCGTCGCCGTGCGGAATGGTGGCCATGCGGACCACGCTGGCCGGCGCGGCCGGATCGGTGGTCGCCGGAATGTTCAGCCACATCCCCGGTTCCAGGTGCAGCGCCCCGTTGGTCGCCGCGTCGCTGACCTGCTGGAGATAGTGCACGCCCAGGAAGAAGATGTCGTCCTGGCCGCTGCCCCGGTTCGGGATCGGCGAGCCGATCGGCGTGAACGACAACGTCTCCCTGGTCGCGTTGAGCTCCAGGAAGAACGGCTTGTTGTCGTGCTGGTCGGGCCGCGAGATCAGGTTGAAGCCATTGCCGACCCAGGTGCCCGGCAGCTCCAGCAGCGGACCCAGGTCGGGCCCGGCCTGGGCGACGGGCGCACTCGCCCGGAAAACAGTAGCCATTGTTCACAACCCCCGTGTGTTGGTGCGTACCCGCGCCATGACGACAAAGCAGGCGGCGAGCAGAATGATGTCCTTCAGCACGTACTGACCGGCCAGCGTCGGCGCGTGGTCCGGCCCGCTGAACAACTCCGCCGGAAACAGCAGCAGCGGCGACAGAATCGCGATCGCCCACGCCGTGAGCGGATACACGAGCAGCCGCAGCCCCCGTCCGGTGATCAACGACAGGCCGAGCAGGCACTCGACCGTGGCCAGCGCCGGCAGCGCCACCTGGTCCGGGACCAGGCCGAACGTCAGGATCCGGTTGGCGTGCAGGACCAGGTCCTGGGCCGGGCTGATCCCCGAGAAATACTTCAGAAAACCGAATCCGAAGATCACCAGTCCCAGCGTGATACGGAGCAGCGGAAAGCTGTACCGGTCCAGCCAGCCGTCCACCCTCACCCGCTGCGGCGACGGCCCCGGTTTTGTCGCACTACGAAGTTCCCCCATCGGAATTCCCCCTTGTCCCCCGACACCAGAGAAGACGTGCGAGGGAACCTCACAGATGCACGTCGTCGCCCTCTTCACACTTTCGTGCATTTCGTGGCGAGCGTGCCGACCGGCGAGTAGACTGCTTTCTTTTCACCAACCACCGCGGATGTGGGCAGCGCCTCGGGCGGCGGCGTGGGAGGGCGTGGCAGGATACGGCCGTGAGCATCGCTGGCGTATTACACGATCACCGAGCCGGGAGCCGACGTTGACCGATCACGCCGAGGGTTCCGTCGAGCTGCTGCCGGTGCCCGGGCTGCCCGAGTTCCGTCCTGGCGACGACCTGACCGCGGCCGTCGCCTCGGCCGCACCGTGGCTGCGCGACGGGGACGTCCTGGTGGTCACCAGCAAGATCGTGTCCAAAGTGGAGGGTCAGCTGGTGCCCGCGCCGGACGACCTCGCCGAGCGCGAGGCCCGGCGGCGTGAGCTGGTCGTCTCCGAGTCGGTGCGGGTGCTCGCCCGTGTGAAGAACACGCTGATCACGCAGAACCGGCTGGGCATCGTGCAGGCCGCGTCGGGCGTGGACAACTCCAACGTGTCGCAGGCCGAGATCGCGCTGCTGCCGCTCGACCCGGACGCCTCGGCCCGCAAGCTGCGGTCGGAGCTGCGCGACCGGCTCGGGGTCGACGTGGCCGTGGTCATCACCGACACCATGGGCCGGGCCTGGCGGGTCGGGCAGACCGACGCCGCGATCGGCGCCGCCGGGCTACCGGTGATCCGCAGCTACGCCGGTGAGGTCGACAACCAGGGCAACGAGCTCGTGGTCACCGAGGTCGCCATCGCCGACGAGATCGCCGCCGCGGGAGACCTCGTCAAGGGCAAGCTCGGCGCGGTGCCGGTCGCCGTGGTGCGCGGACTGTCCTTGACGGACAACGGATCCAGCGCGCGTGACCTCAACCGTCCGGTCGAGGAAGACCTGTTCCGCCTGGGCACCAACGAGTCCATCGCGCAGGGGCGGCGGGAAGCCGTGCTGCTGCGGCGTTCCGTGCGCGCCTTCTCCGGCGAGCCGGTGGACGAGGACGTGCTGCGGCGGGCCATCGGCGTCGGCCTGACCGCGCCGGCCCCGCATCACACCCGTCCCGTGCGGTTCGTGTGGGTGCGGGACCGGTCCCGGCGGACCAAGCTGCTGGAGGCCATGCGCGACCAGTGGCGGGCCGATCTCCGGGCCGACGGCTGGGACGAGGCCCGCATCGAGCGTCGCGTCGCCCGTGGCGACCTGCTGTGGGGCGCCACCGAGCTGGTGCTGCCGTTCATGGTCATGGACGGCGCGCACGACTACCCCGACCCGGCGCGGCAGGCCGCCGAGCGCACCATGTTCACCGTGGCCGGCGGGGCCGCCGTGCAGGGCCTGCTGGTCGCCCTGGCCGCCGAGGACCTGGCTTCGTGCTGGGTGTCGTCGACCATCTTCTGCCCCGACATCGTGCGGGCCGTGCTCGACCTGCCGGCCGACTGGTCCCCGCTCGGCGCCGTCGCCGTCGGGCATCCGGCCGACGGCGTCTCCGGGCCCCGCCCGCCCGCGCCGACCGAACTGGGATTGGTGGAGCTGTGACCGAGCTTGCGAGGGCACCTATGGGCACAGGAGCCCGGGCCGCAGACCCGGCGAGCGCTAGCGAGGTGGGGCTGTGAGCCTCCATGCCGACGCCGTGTCGACATTGACCCGGTGGCAGACCGCCTCGGAGCCGCAGGAGGCTTTGCGGCAGGCGTTCCTGGGCTTCCTGGCCGCCCGCGAGGACGCCTGCCAGCGGTCGTGCGAGCCCGGGCACATCACCGCCTCCGCCCTCGTGCTCGACGCCACCGCGGAGAACGTGCTGCTGACCCTGCACCCTCGGGTCGGGCGGTGGCTCCAGCTCGGCGGCCACTGCGAGCCTTCTGACGCCACCTTGGTCGACGCCGCCCTGCGCGAGGCCACCGAGGAGTCCGGGATCCGGGGCCTGCGCATCGAGCCCACGCCCCTGCACGTCGACGTGCATGGCATCACCTGCTCGCTCGGCAAGCCCACCCGGCACTTCGACGTCCGGTTCCTCGTGCGGGCCCCCGTCGGGGCCAAGCCCGTGCGCAGCGCCGAGTCCGTCGACCTCCAGTGGTGGCCCGTCGAGGCGCTGCCGTCCAACGTCGACACCGTGCCCGAGCTCGTCGACCTGGCCCTGTCCCGGTACCGCTAGATGGCCCGGTAGTCCCTGGCTGAGAACCTCGGGGCGAACCGGGGCTTCCTCAGTGCTGGATTTTCTTGGCCAGACGCCTCGATGTAGCGGACCGCGCGCTGGCGCTGCGGCCGGTACGGCTCAAGCACTTCGAGCATGCCGTCGTCGTCCAGCGCGTGGCCCACCAGGGCCCAGCCCACCACGCTCGGGATGTGGAAGTCGCCCACGCTCACCTCGTCCGGATCTCCCCAGACGCGCTGCGCCACCTCCGCCGTCGTCCACACCCCGATGCCCGGGATCAGCCGCAGCTTCTCCTTGCTCGTCAAGGCATGCGCGGCCGCCGCCGCGTTCAGCAGGGTCCGTCGGCGCTGCCCGTCCACCCCCGCCTTGTGCCACTCCCAGTCCTTCACCGCCAGGATCGCCCTCGGCGTCGGCGGCACCCTCATCCCCAGCGGCGCCGGCCCCGGCGCCGTCGTCCCGTGCCTACGACACAGATCCCGCCAGGACCTCCGCGCCTCGTAGCCCGTGACCTTCTGCTCCAGGATCGCCGGCACCAGGCTGTCCCACACCCGCCCCGTCTTCCCCAGCCGCAGCCCCGGATTCCGCCGCTTCGTCTCCCTGATCAGCTCGTGGTGCGCCTCGAACCCCTCCGGCTCGTCCTCGGCACCCAGCAGCCTCGGCACCCCGTCCAGGAGCTCCTCCGCCCCTTCCCCCCACGCCTGCGCCACCACCGCGCCGTCCCGCCTCGCCAGCCGCAGCGACCCCGGCCCCTGGGCGCCGTTCCCCGTCAGCCACACCGCCCCGTCCGCCCCGACCTGGAACGCTGGATCCCCCGCCCCACGGCGCAACGGCCCCACCACCGCGCCGATGTCCAGCGGGTAGTCGGGCGTCCAGCGCCGGGTCAGCCCTTCGACGGCAGCGGTCATCCGACACCCGCCGGCCAGAGCCAATCAGTCCTCAGCAGCGCCCCCGCCGTGAAGAGTGACTCCCGCAACGACGTCTCGCCCGCGAACCCGAGCGGACCGACAACGGTGCTCCCATCCGACCGTCGAGCCGCCCGGATGGCGCTGCTGTCGAGACCAGGCACATCAAGCAGGTCCGCGCTGTGGGTGGTGACGAACACCTGGCGCCGGTCGGCGCCGTCGCGCAGCGCATCCATGAGCGCCCCGACGGCCGCCGGGTGCAGGCCCTTTTCGGGGTTCTCGACCGCCACCGGCGCCGTCCCGTCGAACAGCGCGACGAACACGCCCACCGCATGGAGGGTCCCGTTCGACAGAGATCTGGCGTCGAACTCGGCGGCCGACACGCCTTCGGCGACGACGACCCTCAGATAGTCCTCGGCACGCCGATTGTTTTCGGGAGTCTCCCGCTCGATCCTGGCCAGCACGGCGGAGATGGTGGAGCCGTCCGGCGACAGCTGATCGTCTTCTGCCGGGGAGCTCGTACCCCTCATCCGGTCCGGCACGAGAGTGAACACCCGCAGTCGCGCCAGCGCCTCGGCAACATCCGGCGTGGGCCGGATCTCCTCTCGCAGCCGGCAACCGCCGTCGCCGAGCGGCGTCAGGACGATTCCGTACGACTGCAACCGATCGCCGAGGCGGACCTCGAGAGTGATCTCGACTTCGCTGTCCCCGAAACGGCTCACGCGGCCGAATCCGCCGCGTTCCTGGATGGCGTTCTCCAGGTTGGTGTTGAGGGCGTCCGCGACGAACTGGAGGGCGTCGAGGAAGTTGCTCTTGCCGGAGCCGTTGGGGCCTACGAGCAGGGTGAGCGGGCCGAGTTCGACATCACACGACTCGATGCTCTTGTAGTTGCGGAGGCGGACCCGCGTGATGTCGAACCGGGGGGCCATGGCTAGGCGTCCGTGGAGAAGCGGACGGCGGTGTCGGGGAGGTGGATGCCGGGCCAGACACGGGCGCCGTGGAGGAGCTCGTTGTGGGAGCCGACGACGGCGTCGTCGCCGATGACGACGTCGCGCAGGGTGGTGTGGGAGCCGACGACGGCACGGGCGCCGATGAGGGAGCTGGAGACGGTGGCGCCGGCGCGGATGACGGAGCCGTCGAACAGGACGGAGCCGTCGACGACGGCGCCGGCTTCGACGACGCAGCCGGCGCCGATGGTGGAGCCGCCGGTGATCTTGGCGGAGGGGTCGACGACGGCGCCGGGCAGGACGATGGCCTCACCGGGAGCGCCGGGGAGCGCCGCCGAGGGGGCGATGCCACGGACGAGGTCGGCGGAGCCCTGGACGAAAGCGCCGGGGGTGCCGAGGTCGAGCCAGTACGAGGAGTCGACGTGTCCCTGGAGACGGTGGCCGGAGGCCAACAGGTCGGGGAAGGTCTCCCGCTCGACGGAGACGCGACGACCGGTGGGGATGGTCATCAGGGCCTCGCGGCGGAAGACGTAGCAGCCGGCGTTGATCTGGTCGGTCGGCGGGTTCTCGGTCTTCTCCAGGAACGCGGTGACCCGGCCGTCGGCGTCGGTGGGCACGCAGCCGAAGGCCCGGGGATCGGGAACCTTCACGAGGTGCAGGGTGACGTCGGCGTTGTTGTCACGGTGCGTCCCCACGACACCGGCCAGATCGACGCCGGAGAGGATGTCGCCGTTGAAGACCATGACGTCGTTCTCACGGAGCCGGTCGCCGACGTTGCGGATGCCGCCGCCGGTGTCGAGGGGCTCGGACTCGACGACGTACTCCAGCTCCAGCCCGAGGCGGGAGCCGTCGCCGAAGTACTCGGCGAACACCTCGGCCTTGTACGAGGTGCCGAGGACGACGTGGGTGACGCCGACGGCCCGGATCCGGGACAGCAGGTGCGTCAGGAACGGCACCCCCGCGGTGGGCAGCATGGGCTTGGGCGCCGACAGTGTCAGCGGACGGAGTCTGGTGCCCTTGCCGCCGACGAGCACAACGGCGTCGACCCCACTGACCTGCTGTCCGACGCTGGACGACATGCCGGGTTTCCTCCTCCACTGACGCGGGTGCGACCGAGGGAATACTCTTGCACGTGGCGGATCGACCGGGCATCGGACCCGGTGGCCGGCACGCCGGACTAGGGAAGAGGTCGGGAGATGGACCCCCGCGACCGGGCCGACGCAGCACTCGCCCGCGCCAGTGCCCGAAACCGGTGGGCGGTGACGCCGGACAACGCGACGTCGCCGATGGATGCCAAGCCCACGGTGCAGATTCCGCGGGTGGTGGTGAACGCGGCCGATCCCCGCGAGCAGGACCCGGACACGACGATCACGCTGCCCAGCGCGGTCGCTGCGGGGAAGGTCCCGGTGCCGCCTCAACAGCAGGGCCAGGTCCACCAGTCCCAGCCGCTCCCGCATGTCCAGCAGACGCAGCAGGTCCCGGCGACGCAGCAGTCGCAGCCGCTCCCCACGGTCCAGCAGTCCCAGCCGTTGCCGTACGTCCAGCAGTCGCAACCGCTGCCTCACGTCCAGCAGTCGCAGCCACTGCCCCACGTGCAGCCGACCCAGCAGCTGCACCCGCAGCAGCAACAGCAGCAGGGTCAGCAACAGCAGCAGGGTCAGCGGCCGGACTCGGAGCAGCCGACCAAGCAGCTGCCGGGCATCATCCCGACGACCCCGCAGAACCAGGGCCGCCGCATCTCGCTGACCGACCGCCTCAGTGGGGCGCTGCCGGAGACCGACCAGCCCTGAGCTCCAGCTTCAGCCGCAGCGCGAGACCGGCCCGGATGGCCAGCCGCAGCGGCGCGGCCCACGGCCCACGGTTGCGCTCGGACAGGTACTTGTACGCGCTGGTGTGGTGCGCGGCCAGCATCCGCTCGGAGGCCCGCGCGGTGGCGTGGCCGCCGAGGTGCACGACCTCGGCCGACGGCACGTACACGTTGAGCCAGCCGGCGCGGCCGAGCCGGTCGCCGAGGTCGACGTCCTCGAAGTACATGAAGTAGCTGGAGTCGAAGCCGTCGACGGAGTCGAACGCGGTGCGGCGCATCAGCAGGCACGACCCGGACAGCCAGCCGGCGGGGCGCTCGGTGACGGAGGTGGTCTGCTGCCGGTACTCGCGGGTCCACGGGTTGCCGGGCCACACCTTGCCGAACACGGCGTGCCCAAGCCCCTTGCCGATCGACGGCAGCAGCCGAGCGGACGGGTAGACGACGCCGTCGGGCTCGCGGATCAGCGGACCGAACGAGCCGCCACGGGGCCACCGTGAGGCAGCCTCGATGAGCGTGTCGAGGGAGCCGGCGCCCCACTCGATGTCCGGGTTCACGACGGCGACCCAGCCGACGTCGTCGGGCAGCTCGGCCACGCCCCGGTTGGCGGCGCCGCCGTAGCCGATGTTGCCGCCGGTGCGCACGAGGCGGACCTCGTCCCGCTCGGCGGCGGCCTTCTCGGGCGCGCCGTCGGTGGAGCCGTTGTCCGCGAGGATCCGGTGACGGTGCGCGTGCTGGCCTTGGCCAGCGTGTCGAGGAACCGGTCGAGCACCTCACCGGGCGAGTAGGTGATGGTCACGACCGCTACTTCGTCGCCGTAGGTCTTCGAAAAAAGAATGCGTCACGCCGGATGAGACTAGTGGCGGGCGCGGCGGGCGAGCACAGCCGCCCGTCCGTAGGCCTCCCGGTGCAGGGTGGCGGACGCCGTCCACGAGAACTCCTTGGCCCGCAGCTGGGCCGCCGCGGCCAAGGTGGACCGACGCGCGGGGTCGTCGAGCAGCTCGGTGAGCCCGGCGGCGATGTCGCCCGCGCCGACGCCGCAGTAGGCCACAGTGTCGCCGCCGACCTCGGGCAGGCTCAGGCGCCGCGTGGTGAGCACGCACGCGCCGCTGGCCATGGCCTCCAGCACCGGCAGCCCGAAGCCCTCGCCGAGGCTGGGGTAGGCCACGACGACCGCGCCGCCGAGGAAGCCGGACAGCTGCTCGAACGGCAGGTAGCCGGCGCGGATGACGCGAATGCGGTGCGGCACGGCGTCGAGGGCGCTCTCCACCTGCGTGTCCCAGCCCGGCTGCCCCGCGAGCACGAGAGCGGGCGGGTCCGTGCGCCCCTGGCCGGCGCGGGCGAAGCCGCGGATGAGCGCGGGCACGTTCTTGCGGGGCTCCAGCGCGCCGAGGAACGCCACGTACAGGGTGTCCTGGAGGTTGAGGGCCTTGCGCACGGCCGTGACCTCCTCGGGCGACGGCGGGTGGAACCGCTCGCCCTCCACGCCGTGGTGCGCGACCTGCAACAGGCGACGGTCGGCGTTGGCCACGCGCGTGAGCTCGTTGGCGGTCGCACGGCTGGGCACGATGCACACGGTGGCGCGGGCCAGGGACGCACGCGTCCACGCGCGGAAGAAGCGGGCCTTCACCGAGGAGTGCAGCGACGGGTCGGTGAAAAAGGTGGCGTCGTGCAGCGTGACGACGGAGCCGACGGGGCTGGTCATGGGCATCGTGTAGTGCGGCGAGTGCACGACGTCGACCCCGAGCGCCCGCGCGAGCCGAGGCAGGCCGCTCTGCTCCCACACCAACCGCGCGGTGCGCGCGGCGACGGACTCCGGCGCGGGCACGATCCGCGCGCGCGGCGCCAACAGCCCGTAGAGGGCGGCGTCACGTGGCTGGCAGACGACGCTCAGTCTGGCGCCGTCGGCGTCCAACGCGGCCGTCAGCGAGTCGACGTACCGTCCGACGCCGCCACGGTCGGCCGGCACGGCGGTGGCATCGATCAGCACGCTGGGGTCGAGATGGGGCACCGGAGCAGGGTACGGCGGCCCGGATGGTCATTGCCGACGAATGGACTAACCGAGCGTGCCCAGTCCCAGGTGCACGCCCCAGACCGCCTCGGCGGCCGCGCGCCAGGTGAATCCGGCCGCCCGGGCCCGTCCACGGGCGACGGCGGCCCGAGCGGCCGCCGGGTCGTCGACTACCGTGCGCAACGCCGCGACCAGCGAATTCGGGTCGCCACGGCGGGCGACGAAGCCGGCACCGTCGGCCACCTCGACCAGGGCCGGCGCGTCCGAGTGGACCACCGGCACGCCCACTGCCATGGCCTCCAGCAGGGGCATGCCGAAACCCTCGGCCAGGCTTGGGGCGGCCAGCACGGTGGCCCGGCGCAACACGACGGCCAGCTCGGCGTCGGTCAACGGACCCAGAGATCTCACCCGTTCGGAGGAAACGTCGACCTGGCCCCAGCCGGTCGCGCCGACCAGCAGCACGGGCAGATCGGGCGCTTCGGGCAGCCCCATGGCGGCGATCAGCACGTCGATGCCCTTGCGCGGCTCCAGGGTGCCGACCGCGAGCACGTATCGCGGCGGCAGCGCGAGCCGCTGGGCCACGGCGTCGGCAGCAGTGTTGTCAGAGGCGTCCGCCGGCTCCACGGCGAGCGCGGCGGGGACGCCGTGCCCGATCACATGCACGTTCGCGGAGCCGGAGGCGTGCTCGGCCAGCTCCTTGGCCACGGCCTCGGTCGGCACGACGACCGCACCGGCCTTGTGCATGAGCCTCGACACCATTGTGCGGTGCCACTGCGCGCCGTGCGGCGTGAGCGTCTCCGGGTGCGTCCACGGCACGGCGTCGTGCACCGTGGCCACGAGCGTGCGCCCGCGCTTCACCACCGTCGGCGACAGCGGTGTCGGTGCGTGCACGGCGTCACCGCCGGGCCACAGCGGCACACCGCGCTGCCACAGGCGGGCCAGAACCGGCCGTGGCACCGGCAGCATGCGCGGCCCCTCCACGCCCTCGATCCGCGCCGCCGAGGGGTCCGCGCAGCGCGCCACGACGCCGGTGACGGTCCAGCCGTCGGGGGCGGTCGCGGCCAGCGCGGCGGCGAGTTCCCTGGTGTAGCGGCCGGTGCCGCCGGGCACGGGCGCGAGCAGCTGATCGGTCAGCACCACGAGTTCGGGCACGCCCAAGGGTGACATGTACCGTCTGCGGCCGTGGCTGAAGCCCGTTCGACCGTCGTGGTGGTGACCTGGCGCGGCCGGGCGCACGTCCGTGAGTGCCTGGACGCCCTCGCCGCGCAGGACCGCGTCGCGAAGATGCTGGTCGTGGACAACGCCTCCGACGACGGCACGGCCGACCTGCTGACCGGTCACGATGTGCTGCGACTGCCACGCAATCGTGGCTACGCGGGGGCATTGGCGGCGGCGCTGCCGCGCGTGGACACGGAGTTCGTGGCGTGGCTCAACGATGACGCCGCGCCGGTGTCGTCGTGGATCGCCACGCTGGAGGACGCACTAGACCGCCACGGCGATGCCGCGGCGGTCACGTCGTCTCTGGAGCTGCCGGACGGTTCCGTGCAGTCGGTGGGCGTGCGATTGACGGCCGACGGTCACGGTGCCGACACCGCGTTGGCCGGACGCGAGGTGTTCGGCTTCTGCGGCGGCGCAGTGCTGATGCGCACGGCGGCGCTGCGGTCGGTCGGCGGTGTGCCGGCGGGTTTCTTCTGTTACTACGAGGACACCGACACGTCGTGGCGGCTGCGGCTACGCGGCTGGCGGGTGATTTCCGTGCCGGCGCGGGTGGTGCACCGGCCGGGGCGAGCAGTCGACTCGGCTCCTCGAAGTTCCACCACTGGAACGAGCGCAACCGCCTGCTGATGCTCGTGCGCTGCGCCCCGCTCCTGGTGGCGCTGGAGCAGCTGGCCCGGTTCGTGGCGATCACGGCGGCGCTGCCGTTCCGGAGGCCCCTGCCGGCGAAGAACTTCCGGGTGTCGCTGCGGTTGGGCGTGCTGGCCGACGTCGCCTGGCGGCTGCCGGCGGCGCTGGTGGCCCGGGCCCGGATCTCCGCCACGGCAACGGTTCGCCGTCGCGAGCTGTGGCGCACCTGGGCCGGCCGCTAGCACAGCGAGTCCAGGATCGCCGCCACCTCGACCGCCTTGGTCATCACGCCGAAGTGGGACGCCGCCACGTCGTGCACGTCGAACCGGCCGGCGTCGCTGATCATCCGGTCCTGCAACGCCAGCGGGATCGCCCGGTCCTGCGTGAACCGCACGTAGGTGCGCGGCACCCGGCCGCCGGTCGATGGCTGGAGCGAGCAGTCGGACAGGCTCACCCCGTACGGCTCGTCCGGCTGCAACCCGCCGATCGCCGCCCGCAGCTGCGCGTCCGTGCCGTCCGCCATGTACGCCTCACGCAGCATCGCCAACACGACCGGATCGTTGGTACGCCAGTTGAACCGGTTGGCCAGCACTACCGCGCCGTCAGCGGTCGGCGGGAACTTCAGCATCAGGCTGTCGGCGTTTTCCTTGCTCTGGAACGCTTCCACCACTGTCTTCAACACCGTGCAGCAGTACCCGGACACGTACACCGCCCGCCGCACCAGATGCGGGACGGCGTTGCACA
>NZ_KK037166.1:6845286-6890217 GCF_000568255.1 Kutzneria sp. 744 | reverse complement strand
GAGCAGCTTCCGGCGGTTCACGCCGCCACCTTCTTAGCCTCGATCCACCGGTGATCTTGGTGATCTCGGGCCGCGAGGTGTGGCGTGAACAGGGAAATGCCCTCCAGGTGAGGATAATCGGTCTTGCTGAAGGAACGATCCATCCCGACCGAGAGGGCATCTCCGAGGTGCGATTATGTCATAGCGCCGTGCGAGTGGGCGCGGTGTTCGATGATCCGAATCTGGTGGCGTCGGCCGGTGTCGTGCCAGTGATGCGACTGGCCGAGCAGGCCGGCCTGCACGACCTGGTCGAGGACCGGGTGCGGATACCGGAATCGGCAGGGGCGAACCCCGCGGCGAAGGTCGGCTCGATCGTGGCCGGGATGCTCACCGGCGCCGACAGCATCGACGACCTGGACGTGGTCCGGCACGGCGGGATGGGCCGGTTGTTCACCGGAGCACGCGCACCGTCCACAGTGGGCACCTTCCTGCGCGCGTTCACCTGGGGACACGCCCGGCAACTGGAGTCGGTGGCCCGACAGATCACCATCGGCCTGGCCTCGCGGACTCCGCTGCTGCCCGGCGCCGAACAGATGATGTTTCTCGATGCGGATTCGACGTTGGGTGAGGTGTTCGGGCACGCCAAGCAGGGCGCGGCGTTCGGACACGCGAAGGTGGGCGGCTATGTCGTGCGGTTACGGGGCTATCACCCGCTGATCGCCACGCTGTCCACCCCCACCGCGGCGCCAGTGATCGCCGCCACCCGGCTGCGAGCGGGCAACGCCGGCTCGGCACGGGGCGCGGCCAGCATGGCACGAGAACTGATCAGTGTGGCCCGTGGCTGTGGCGGCCAACCGGGACGGATGCTGTTTCGCGGCGATTCGGCCTTCTACGTCGGCGAGTTGATCACCGCCTGCCGGCAGGCGGGCGTGGCGGTGTCGGTCACGATCAACCAGTACCCCTCGGTGGTCGCCGCGATCGCCGGAGTCCAGGAGTCGGCGTGGATGCCGATCCGCTACCCGAAAGCGGTGTGGGACGCCCAGACCCAAGCGTGGATCAGTGACGCGGAGATCGCCGAGACCCCGTTCACCGCCTTCGCCGCGGACAAGCAGCACCGGGTGGTCGGACGGCTGGTGGTGCGACGGGTCCGCGACCAGAACCACCTCGACGCGTTGTTCCCGGTCTGGCGGTGTCACGCCTTTTTCACCACCAGCACCGCCGAGTTGGTCGAGGCCGAAGCAACCCACCGCCAGCACGCGGTCATCGAGCACGTCAACGACGACCTCAAACACGGCCCGCTGGCGCACTTCCCGTCGGGGTGCTTCGCCGCGAACGCCGCCTGGCTGACCTGCGCGGCGATCGCGTTCAACCTCACCCGCGCCGCTGGCTGCCTGGCTGGCGGACACTGCGCCAAAGCCCGCATCGCCACGCTGCGCCGTCAGCTGATCAACGTTCCCGCCCGCATCGCGCACCGGGCACGCCGGCTGATCCTGCACCTACCCCAGCACTGGCCCTGGGAACCGGCCTGGCTGGCACTGTCGGCAACCGCCCACGCCCCGCCCAGGACTGCCTGATCAGCATCCCGCCTTCTCAAGGCTCGACCGGAGACCCTGTCGTGGAAAGCTGGACAGACCAGCGGTTTCCGGCTGCCCACAGCCGCGAGCAAGATCGCTGACGCAGCCACTTCACGAAACCAAGATCACCAGCAATCTAGACCGGTGGATCGAGGCTTAGCGAACAGGGTGCGGACCGACGGCTGCATCGCGGCGACGAACAAGCCCACCAGCACCACGGCCTGGGCGCCCATCAGCGTCTCCATCCAGAGCGGGAACTGCCCGGTGCTGATGGCGTAGGCCAGGCCCAGGGAGCCGACCACGGCGATGACCACCACGCGGATGTAGGTGGCGCGGCTGCCGGCCCGCAGCTTGCGGGCGATGCCGACGTAGATCAGCGACACCAGGGACACCGCCACCGGGCGGATCCAGGTTGTGTTCTCGAACACGCTGTAGGCCTCCGCGCTGCCGTGCGCCTGGTAGGCGACGAGCTGGGCGTAGAAGACGAAGGTCAGCACGGCCTGGAGCAGCGCGAGTCCGAGATTCACGTACAGCAGGTTGATCACCCTGGTCATGACCCCTCCTTTGCTTGATTGAGCCGCTTCTTGCTCGGCTAAGCAAAACATAGCTCGGACGAGCATGGGGGAGCAATCGGGGTTTACCCTGATCTCGGCACGCACAGGTCCGTAGTGCAGGCTTGTGTCTCACGTACGGAGGGAGACAAGCGTGTCGGAGGGGGTAACCCAGCCGTCGGTGTCGGTTGTCGTCGTCAACTACCGCGGCGTCGAGGACACCCTGACCTGCCTGCGCGCGCTGCGCACGGAGCTGGACTACCCGGCCGACCGCCTCCAGCTGGTCTGCGTCGACAACAACTCCGGCGACGGCAGCGCCGAACGCCTGCGCGACGAGCCTGGCGTGACGTTCGTCCAGGCCCCCGACAACCTCGGCTTCGCCGGCGGCTGCAACCTCGGCGTCCAGCACGCGACCGGCGAGGTGCTGGCCTTCCTCAACAACGACGCCCGTCCGCACGCCGACTGGGTCGCCGCCGCGGTGGAGACGCTGCGCGCGCACCCGACCGTCGGCGCGGTCGCCAGCAAGGTGCTGGACTGGGAGGGCAAGCTGATCGACTTCGTCGACGGCGGCCTGACCTGGTTCGGCATGGGCTACAAGCGGTTCGCCGGCCAACCCGACGACGGCAGCCACGACGTGGCCCGGGACGTGCTGTTCGGCACCGGCTCGGCGCTGTTCGTGCGGGCCGACCTGTTCCGCGCGCTGGGCGGCTTCGACGAGCGTTTCTTCATGTTCTACGAGGACGTGGACCTGGGCTGGCGGCTGAACCTGCGCGGCTGGCGGGTGCGCTACGAGCCGCGGTCGGTGGCCTACCACCGCCACCACGCCTCCATGTCCGACGTGGACACTTCGCGTGAGTACTTCCTGTTGGAGCGCAACGCTCTCGCGGCGATGTACAAGAACCTCTCGGACGAGACCCTGGCCAGGGCGATGCCCGCGGCGATGGCGTTGGCCGTGCGCCGGGCCACGGCTCGCGGCGACATCGACGCCACCCAGCTGGAGATCACCAAGCGCCCGGCCGACCGCGCACAGGACGCGGAACCCGTTGCCGTGCCTCGGGAAACGCTCGCCGGCCTGCTGGCCATCGACCAGTTCGTGGAGCTGCTGCCCGCGCTGGCCGAGTCCCGCAAGGTCGAGCAGGCCGCCCGCGTGCGCACCGACAAGGACCTGGTTCCGTTGATGCGCAAGGCAATGGAGCCGGCCTACCCGCTGCCGCGCTACCTCGCCGCGCACGAGGCGCTGGTCGACGCGTTCGGCCTTGACGAGCCGTTCGGCCGGCCGCGGCGGGTGCTGGTGATCACCGGCGACGCGCTGTCCGAGCAGATGGCCGGCCCGGCCATCCGGGCCTGGCACATGGCCGAGACCCTGGCCGGCGAGCACGATGTGCGGCTGGTCTCCACCAACAAGCGCTGCGACCCGCCGGCCGCCCCCTTCCCTGTCGCCCAGTCCACGGTGCGCGGCCTGCTCGATCACGTCGACTGGGCCGACGTGATCGTGTTGCAGGGCCACGTGCTGGAGATGGTGCAGAGCCTCAAGCACCCGCGCTCGCCCAAGATCGTCGTCTGCGACGTCTACGACCCGATGCACCTGGAACTGCTGGAGCAGGCCAAGGGCGGCAACGACGAGAAGCGGGCCAAGGACGTCGTCGGCGTCACGGCCGTGCTCAACAACCAGCTCAAGCGGGGCGACTTCTTCCTGTGCGCCTCCGACCGGCAGCGCCACTTCTGGCTCGGCCACCTGGCCGCGCTGGGCCGGCTCACCCCGCAGGTCTATGACGCCGACCCGACCACCCGCTCGCTGATCGCCGAGGTCCCGTTCGGGCTGCCGGCCAAGCCCGCGCAGCGCACCGCGCCGGCGATCAAGGGCGTGGTCGGCGGAATCTCCCAGCAGGACAAGGTGATCGTGTGGGGCGGCGGGGTCTACAACTGGTTCGACCCGCTGACCCTCGTGCACGCCGTCGACCAGCTGCGGGCCCGGCACGACAACGTGCGTCTGTTCTTCCTGGGCATGCGCCACCCCAATCCGGAGGTGCCCGACATGGGCATCGCCGGCCGCACCCGCAGCCTCGCCGCCCGGCTCGGTCTGGTCGGCACGCACGTGTTCTTCAACGAGCAGTGGGTGCCCTACGCCGACCGGCAGAACTGGCTGCTGGACGGCGACTGCGGCGTGACCACGCACTTCGAGCACGTGGAGACCACCTTCGCGTTCCGCACGCGGGTGCTGGACTACCTGTGGGCCGGGCTGCCGATCGTCACCACCGACGGCGACTCCTTCGCCGATCTCATCAGGCGGGAACGGCTCGGTGTGGTGGTGTCGCCGGAGGATCCGGGTGAACTGTCCGAGGCCCTGGAACGTGTGCTCTACGACGAGGAGTTCGCGGACGGGTGTCGGGAGCGGATAGCGGTGGTGCGGGAGCGGTACACGTGGGATGTGGTGTTGGCGCCGCTGGTGGAGTTCTGCCGCGCGCCGCGACCGGCCGCCGACCGGCTCGTCGCCGCCGGTCCGCTGGTGCGGGAGGAGCCGCTGGGCGCGGTCGGCACGCTGCGTAGGGACATCGGGTTGGTGCGGGAGTACCTGAACGCGGGCGGGCCGGTCGAGCTGGCTCGCCGCGCGGCCGGCCGAGTGATCCGGTTGACCCGTGGCTGACCGACTCAAGGTGCTGCTGGACGGCACGCCGCTGCTCGGGCAGCGCACCGGGATCGGCCGCTACACCTCGGCGCTGGCCGAGGAGCTCGCCTCCATGCCGGACGAGGTGGACGTGCGTGCCGTGGCGTACACGTTCCGCGGCTGGCGTGGGCTGCGATCCGTGCTGCCGCACGGAGTTCGGGCCCGGGGCATGCCCGTGTCGGCCCGGCTGCTGCGCAAGAGCTGGCTCAGGTCCTCGTTCCCACCGGTGGAGATCTACGCCGGGCTCGCGGACGTGGTGCACGGCACCAACTTCGTGCTGCCGCCCGCGTTGATCGCCGGCGGCGTGATGACCGTGCACGACCTGGATTTCCTCGACGCCGTCGACGAGTTGCCGCCGAGCGACCGCGAACTCCCCGAGCTGGTGCGGAAGTGCGCCCGCCGGGCCGCCGTCGTGTGCACGCCCACCCAGGCCGTCGCCAACGTCGTCACCGAGCGCCTCGGCGTGCCGGCCGACCGCATTGTCGTGACGCCACTTGGTGTCGACCCCGCTTGGTTCGCCGCCCGGCCGCCGAGCGACTCCCTCCAGACCCGCTTGAAGCTGCCCTCCGAGTACCTGCTTTTTGTCGGCGCCGACGGTCCTCGCAAGGGTTTGCCGACGCTGCTGGCGGCCCACGCCGCCACTCCGTCGCTCCCCCCGCTGCTGCTGGTCGGCCCCGGGCACCACGCCGACGGGGACCGGGTGCGGACCACCGGCTACCTGTCCGATGTGGACCTTCGCAGCGTCGTCGCCGGCGCCGCCGCCCTGGTCCTGCCCTCCCGGGACGAGGGCTTCGGGCTGCCGGTGCTGGAAGCCTTGGCCTGCAACGTGCCCGTGGTCTGCTCCGACGTGCCGGCCCTGCGCGAGGTCGCCGGCGACCAGGCCCACCTGGTGCCGGTCGGCGACTCCGAGGCCCTGTCCGCCGCCCTGGTCACGGCGCTGGAGGACCCGCCGTCCCCCGACGTGTCGGCCGCCCGCCGCACCCACGCCTCCGCCTTCACCTGGCGCAACTGTGCCGAGCGCACCCTCACCGCCTACCGCCAGGCCGCCCACCGCTGAAGCTGTGAAGGGACCTTTCCTCTTGTTGAACGTCAGGAAGGGCCCAGGGTACGCACGGAAAGCTTGTTGTGTAGAGCGCAAGACGCACCGTCGGTTTTCTGTGCAGAACGTTTGAAACGTTACTGACAACAATTATACACGAGGGGGAGCGTGACCTATTCATTGGGGGTTTGTACAACGGCGAAAGAGGTCCACTTGTGCTTAGTTCCATGACCAGTAAAGACAGAAATTAATAACTCTTGATGCTCTGTGCCCTCACTGTATGAGCTTGTTGAAGACAAGACTAGCGCTGATAACTGTTATGTTGCTTTTGAGCCAGTATCACCCCTGTCATTGTTCAATACGGGCTGGACTGTCGCCCTCCATAGGCTGACGAGATGAGCCCTCTACTTTCACAGGTACAAGCATTACGACTCGTTAGCGCACGACATAGGTGCTGCATGGGTCCCCCAAATTTCCCCAATATAATGGCCGAAGTTAAAAAACGGTAACACTTTCCCAACATAACGGTTTGCCGGCGTTGGTGCCGTGCAGCACCCGCTGCGACGGCGCGTTGTCGCCGACGACGGCCGACGCCAGCTCCAGCAGGCCGGCCGCGAGGTCGGCGGACCAGGTCGGCGAGCCGCGCTGATCGTCCACGACGGACAGCGTCTCCCGCTGCCCCTCCAGCCTGGCCATGGTCTTGACGAAGTTGCCGCCGGTCGCGCCGTACACCCACGCGGTGCGGATCACCCACGTCTGCTCGCCGGCCCCGAGCACTTCCTGCTCGCCGGCCAGCTTGCTCTTGCCGTACACCGACTTCGGCCCGGTGGGGTCGCCCGGCTCGTACGGCCGGGTGCCGTCGCCCGGGAACACGTAGTCGGTGGACACGTGCAGCATCGGCACGCCGTTGGCCACCGCCGCCTTGGCCAGCTGCCCGGCCCCGGTGGCGTTGATGGCGTAGGCCCGCTCCGGCTCGCCCTCGGCCGCGTCCACGGCGGTGTGCGCGGAGGCGTTGACCAGCACCGGCTTCAGGCCGGCGTCCCGCGCCGCGAGGGCGAAGGAGGACACGGCGTCGTCGACCGCGCCGACGTCGGTGACGTCGAGCTCGGCCGAGCCGGGGGCATGCAGCAGCCCGACCCGGTCGGCCAGCGCGGCCAGGTCACTGCCCAGCTGGCCGCGGCCGCCGGGCACCAGCAGGGCGAGGCGGGTCACCGGCTCAGCCCGTCGGGAGGGCGGCGCGGGCCTTGAGCGGCTCCCACCAGGCGCGGTTCTCGCGGTACCAGGCCACCACGTCGGCCAGGCCCTGCTCGAACGGCACCTGCGGGGCGTAGCCCAGCTCGGTGGAGATCTTGGTGATGTCCACCGAGTAGCGGCGGTCGTGGCCCTTGCGGTCGGCCACGTGCTCCACGTAGCTCCAGTCGCGGCCGGTGGCCTCGATGAGCTGCTCGGTGAGCTCCTTGTTGGTCAGCTCGGTGCCGCCGCCGATGTTGTAGATCTCCCCCGCGCGGCCGGACTCGGCCACCAGCTGGATGCCCCGGCAGTGGTCGTCGACGTGCAGCCAGTCGCGCACGTTGAGGCCGTCGCCGTACAGCGGCACCTTCTTGCCGTCGATCAGGTTGGTGACGAACAGCGGGATGACCTTCTCCGGGAAGTGGTACGGCCCGTAGTTGTTCGAGCACCGCGTGATGCAGACCGGCAGGCCGTGCGTGCGGTGGTAGGAGCGGGCGATCAGGTCGGAGCCGGCCTTGGCCGCGGAGTACGGCGAGTTCGGCTCCAGCGGGAACGTCTCGGGCCAGGAGCCCTCGTCGATGGTGCCGTACACCTCGTCGGTGGAGATGTGCACGAACTTGCCGACGCCGGCCTCCAGCGCGCCCTGCAGCAGGGTCTGCGTGCCCAGCACGTTGGTCAGCACGAAGTCGGCCGAGCCCAGGATGGAGCGGTCGACGTGCGACTCGGCGGCGAAGTGGACCACCACGTCGGTGCCGGCCATCAGCTTGCCGACCAGCTCCGCGTCGCAGATGTCGCCGCGGACGAACCGCAGTCGCGGGCTGTCGGCGACGGGGGCGAGGTTCGCCTCGTTGCCGGCGTAGGTCAGCTTGTCCAGCACGACGACCTCGGCGTCGGCGTAGGCCGGGTACTGGCCGCCGAGCACCTTGCGCACGTAGTTGGACCCGATGAAGCCGGCCCCGCCTGTGACCAGGATTCGCATGCCGCCCACAGTACAAGGGGCCGCTCGAAGGCCATGAGGAGGTACGTCTCAGTCTCTAAGAATCTTTGCATCTGTGATACATACACCCGTCCGTGGGCGGTTCACGGCGAGCCGACGCAGGTCCGGCTAATGTCGATCTCCGGCATTGGGGAGGATCGCGATGCGTGAGCCGGCGGACAGATCGCGCGCGGCAACGGCCGGAAAGATCACCGGCCGGACCCTCGTCGCACTGTTGTCCACGGTCGTGCTGGCCGCCAGCGGCTACGGCTGGGTCGAGGTCAACAAGGTCCGCAACGGCATCACCACCACCGACGTGTTCGGGTCGCACCAGCCGCTGGCCGGCTCGGCCACGACCACCACGGCCGTGCCCGGACTGGACGGCCCGCAGGACATCCTCGTCGTCGGCCTGGACAGCCGCACCGACGCCCAGGGCAACCCGCTGCCGCAGGCCGTGCTCGACCAGCTGCACGCCGGTTCCAACGACGGCGAGCTCAACACCGACACCATGATCCTGCTGCACATCCCGGCCGACGGCCGCAGCGCGGTGGCGATCTCCTTCCCCCGCGACTCGTACGTGCAGCTGGCCGGCGGCTACGGCAAGCACAAGCTCAACTCGGCCTACGCCTACGCCCGCAACGACGCCTACTCGGACCTGTCGGCCCAGGGCGTGAAGGGCGCGGACCTGGAGCAGCAGGCCGCGGTGGCCGGCCGCAAGAACCTGATCAAGACCGTTGAGGACCTCACCGGCGGCGCGGTCACGATCAACCGCTACGCCGAGGTCAACCTGGCCAGCTTCTACGAGATCAGCCAGGCCATCGGCGGCGTCACGGTGTGCCTGAACCAGCCGGTCAAGGAGTACCGCTCCGGCATCGACCTGCCGGCCGGGCAGCAGGTGATCAGCGGCGGGCAGGCGCTGGCCTTCGTACGGCAGCGCTACGACCTGCCGCGCGGCGACCTGGACCGCATCGTGCGGCAGCAGGCCTTCCTGTCCGGCATGGTGCAGAAGGTGCTGTCGGCCGACACCCTGGTCAACCCGTCCAAGCTCAACGCGCTGATCGAGGCGATCAAGAAGTCGGTGGTGATCAGCTCCGGCTGGGACCTGCTGACGTTCATGCAGCAGCTGCAGGGCATCGTCGGCGGCAGCGTGCGTTTCGAGACCATTCCCACCGGGCAGAACGTGATCTCCGCGGAGGGCCAGTCGGTCACCGTGGTCGACCCGGATTCGGTGCGTGACTTCGTCACCGGCCTGATCGGGGCCGGCGGGTCGTCGAAGACCACCACCTCCGGCACGGCCGCCACTACCCCCGGCAACGACCGGATCACTGTGGACATGCGGGACGGCGCGGGCGCCCCCAACCTCGGTGCCTCCGTGCTGGACGAGCTGGTGCGCGATGGTTTCCGCCGCGGCGAGAGCCTGACCATCGCCACCATGCCCATCTCGGCCGTGCACTACGGCCCGGGCGCGTCCGCCGACGCCGACAAGGTCGCGTCCGCGCTGGGCGGAAAGGTCGTCACCGAGCCGGATTCCGCGGTGCCGGCCGGACACATCCGGGTGTATTTGGGCCAGGACTACACCGGTCCCGGGGCGCAGGGTTTCGGCATGGCGCCCAGGTACGTGATCCCGACGACAGCCGTCACCACCCCCACCAGTCCGTCGATTACCGCCGGGGGCGTGCCCTGCGTCAACTAGTCTGACCGCATGGGCAGCCGTGGACGCAAGATCGCACTGGTGTGCGGTCGCACGTCTGTGGCGCTCGCGTCCGCCTTGGTATTGGCCGCGGCGGCGGTCGCCCGCAACGCGCATGACCAAGTGCAGCAAGGCATGACCACGACGCCGGTGCTGTCGCAGGTCGCCACGGCCACCAACGCCCCGCCCAAGGACGACGGCGCCACCGACATCCTGCTCGTCGGCGACGACCGGCGGACCGATCTCCAGGGCAATCCGCTGCCCGCCTACATCCTGCGTCAGCTGCGCACCGAGGCCAACGACGGTTTCAGCACCGACACGCTGATCCTGTTGCGCATTCCCAAGGACGGCAGCCGCAGCTACGCGGTGTCGATCCCGCGTGACACCGAGGTGCCGATCGAGGGCTACCGCACCGACAAGATCAATTCCGCCTACGGCGCGGTGAAATACCTTACGGCGCAACGGTTGCGGGCGGCCGGCGAGCACGACGAGGCCAAGGTCGAGCGGGATTCCGACGCCGCCGGGCGGCAGGCGCTGGTGACCAGCGTGCAGCAGCTGACCGGGCTGACCGTCGACCACTACGCCGAGGTCAGCCTCTACGGCTTCTACCTGCTCAGCCAGGCCATCGGCGGCGTGCCCGTGTGCCTGCTGCACGCGACCAGCGATCCCAACTCCGGGGCCAGTTTCCGGGCCGGGGCGCAGAACGTGTCCGGCGGCAACGCGCTGTCGTTCGTGCGGCAGCGGGAGAACCTGCCGCACGGCGACCTGGACCGGATCGTGCGGCAGCAGGTGTTCCTGGCCTCGGCGGCCAAGAAGGTGCTGTCGGCCGGCACGCTGCTCGACCCCGACCGGATGGGTGCGCTGACCGCCGCCGTGCAGAAGTCGGTGGTGATCGACCAGGGCTGGGACGTGCTGGGCTTCGTGCAGCAGGCGCAGAGCCTCACCGGCGGCAACGTCGAGTTCGTGACGATCCCGGTGGTCAATTCCAACGGCCGCAACGAGCGCGGGCAGAGCGTCGTGGTCGTCGACCGCGATGCCGTGAAGCGCTTCGTCGCCGGATTGGCGTCCGGTTCGCCGTCCGGTTTCGCCGCCCGTGGGCCGGTGCGGTTGAACGCCGCCGAGCCTGCTCCGATCACCGTGAACGGCACCCGCTGCGTGAACTAGGCTGGCGGACATGAGCGTCACAGAACGGCTGTTCGCCCCGCTGCTGTCGATGCCGGCCAAGCCGCTGGTCACCCACTACGACGACGCGCTCGGCAGCCGGATCGAGCTGTCCCGGGCGACCGCGGCGAACTGGGCGGCCAAGACCGCGAACTGGCTGCGGGACGAGCTGGACGTCGAGGTCGGCAGCCCCGTTTCCGTTGACCTGCCGGCACATTGGCAGACCATCGGCGTCCTGCTCGGCGCTTGGTGGTGCGGGGCCCACATCGTCGGCTCGTCCGAGGGCGCCGCCGTCGCCTTCGTCGGTCCGGAGGGTTCCGCCGCCGGTGCCGATGCCGTGGCCGTTGTCGCCCTGGATCCCTTGGGGCGTGGGCTTTCCGGCGACGCGCCCAACGGCGGCCTGGACTACCTCGTCGAGTCCCGCATCTTCGGCGACGACTTCATCGCGTACGACAAGGTCTCCGGCGACGCCCCGGCCTTCCACGGCTCCACCGTGGACGAACTCGTCGCCGCGGCCGCCGATCGTGCTGCCGCACTGGGGATCGGCCCCGAGGACCGCGTGCTGTCCACTCTGGACTGGTCCACTTCGGACGGGCTGGTCGACGGCCTGTTGTCGGTACTGTCGGCCGGTGCCTCGCTCGTGCAGTGCAGCAACCTCGATGTCGCCGCCCTGCCCAAGCGCCGCGAGTCCGAGCGCACCACGATCGACCTGATCAAGCAGTAGCAGCCGGTCAGGCCGAGGCCGGCTCCAGCGTGACGGCGTCCTTCTCCTTGGCACGGAACAAGAACCGGTCCAGGCTGTAGGCGCCGCCCGCGAAGCCGGCCAGCAGGCCGCCCACCAGCAGCACCAGCTCCAGCTGGCCGCCGGCCGGCGAGATCAGCGGCGCCCCCATCTTGGCGAACACGAACGCGCCGGCCATGTCGATCGCGATCAGCAGGCCCACCACCGGCAGGCCGATGCCCACGATCAGCGCCGCGCCGCCGACCACCTCCACCGTCGCCGCGAAGACCGCCGAGACGCCCGGCAGCGGCACGCCCATCTGCACGAAGCTCGCGGTCGTGCCGGAGATGCCGTACTCGAAGAACTTCTGCCAGCCGTGCATGATCAGCACGATTCCGACGGCGACGCGGGCCAGCAGTCCGGCGATGTTGCGCCCGTGTTCCACAGTGGACTCCTTACGAGTTGGTGATGACCCCTCGTAACCAGGACACCAGCGTCGTCACCACCCTTGCAACGTTCAGCCGATGACTCTGATGAACCTTCAAGGGCGCGCTGAGTGAACACCGAGCGGCCCGAATTCTCCCAAACGCCCCGTCGCCCGGCGTCCCGGTACCTACCGTCGAGCCATGGTGGAGGGGGTGGCCGAGGGCTGCCTGGGTTGCGCGGGCGAGCTGGCCCGAGGAGCCCCTCGGGAGTGAAGCGACGCCCGCCCGGTCGTCCGGGACCGGGCAGGCGCCACGAAAGGATGGATCAGCCGCGCAGGAGGGCGCGGGACATGACGACGCGCTGGATCTGGTTGGTGCCCTCGTAGATCTGGGTGATCTTGGCGTCGCGCATCATGCGCTCGACCGGGAAGTCACGGGTGTAGCCGGCGCCGCCGAAGAGCTGGACGGCGTCGGTGGTGACCTCCATGGCGACGTCGGAGGCGTAGCACTTGGCGGCGGCGGTGATGAAGCCGATGTTGGGCTCGCCCCGCTCGGCCTTGGCGGCGGCGACGTAGACCATGTGCCGGGCGGCTTCGATCTTCATGGCCATGTCGGCCAGCATGAACTGCACACCCTGGAAGTCGCCGATGGCCTTGCCGAACTGCTTGCGTTCCTTGACATAGCCGATGGCGGCCTCAAGTGCGCCCTGGGCGATGCCGACGGCCTGGGCGCCGATGGTGGGGCGGGTGTGGTCGAGGGTCCGCAGCGCGGTCTTGAGGCCGGTGCCGGGCTCGCCGATGATCCGGTCGGCGGGAATGGAGCAGTCCTCGAAGTAGATCTCCCGCGTGGGCGAGCCCTTGATGCCGAGCTTGCGCTCCTTGGTGCCGACCGAGAAGCCGGGGTCGTCCTTGTGCACGACGAAGGCCGAGATGCCGTTGGACGGCTTGGCGGCGTCGGGGTCGGTCACGGCCATGACGGTGTACCAGGTGGACTCGCCGGCGTTGGTGATCCAGCACTTGGTGCCGTTGAGCACCCAGTGGTCGCCGTCGAGCCGGGCCCGGGTCTTCATGGACGCGGTGTCGCTGCCGGCCTCGCGCTCGCTCAGCGCGTAGGAGGCCATGGCCTCGCCGCTGGCGATCGAGGGCAGCACCTGGCGCTTGAGCTCGTCGGACGCGGCCAGGATGATCGGCATGGTGCCGAGCTTGTTCACGGCCGGGATCAGCGAGGACGAGGCGCAGACGCGGGCGACCTCCTCGATGACGATGCAGGTGGCGACCGAGTCGGCGCCCTGCCCGTCGTACTCCTCGGGCACGTGCACGGCGGCGAAGCCGGACTTGACCAGGGCGCCGAGCGCCTCGCGCGGGAACCGCTCCTGGTCGTCGACCTCGGCCGCGAACGGCGCGATCTCCTTGTCCGCCAGGGCACGGATCGCCTGTCGCAGCTCCTCGTGCTCCTCGGCCAACTGGTAGGTGCCGAAGTCGGGGTTCACCGCACGCCTCCTGTTACCAACGAGTAGCAACGTTGCTGACAGGCATGTTAGCGGTCATTCACCTAGCTGCGCCTGTGCCTTGCGTCGCAGCGCGTCGTCCTTCTCCAGCACGAGCTGCTCCAGGTCGGCCTGGAACCTGGCCATCCGGGCCTGCAGCGCGGGGTCGGCGGCGGCCAGGATCCGCACCGCGAGCAGGCCGGCGTTGCGCGCGCCGCCCACGGAGACGGTGGCCACCGGCACACCGGCCGGCATCTGCACGATGGACAGCAGCGAGTCCATCCCATCGAGGTACTTCAGCGGCACGGGCACGCCGATCACCGGCAGCACGGTCGCGGAGGCGACCATGCCGGGCAGGTGCGCGGCGCCGCCGGCGCCGGCGATGACGACCCGCAGACCACGGCCCGCGGCGTCGCGGGCGTAGTCGAGCATGCGCTGCGGCGTCCGGTGCGCGGACACGACGCTGACCTCGTAGGGCACGTCGAACTCGGCCAGCGCCTGCGTCGCGGCCTCCATGACGGGCCAGTCCGAGTCGCTGCCCATGATCACGCCAACCAGCGCCACCGCTACTTACCTCCGTGGATGTCGTACCCGTCGGCCCACTCGGCCTCGGCCAGCCAGCCGGCGGCCAGCGTCGCCCGCCGCCGGCACTCGGTCATGTCGTCGCCGAGCACGGTCACGTGCCCGACCTTGCGGCCCGGCCGCTCGGCCTTGCCGTACAGGTGGACGTGCACGTCCCGGAACCGCGCGAACAGGTGGTGCAGCCGCTCGTCGACGCCCATCTTGGGTGCGGCGGCCGCGCCCAGCACGTTGGCCATCACCACGGCCGGGGCGACGTTGTCGGTCGCGCCCAGCGGGTAGTCCAGCACGGCCCGCAGGTGCTGCTCGAACTGCGAGGTCCGGGCGCCCTCGATGGTCCAGTGGCCGGAGTTGTGCGGGCGCATCGCCAGCTCGTTGACGAGCACGCCGTCACGGGTGTCGAACAGCTCGACGGCCAGCACCCCGACCACGCCGAGCGCGTCGGCGATGCGCAGGGCCAGCTCCTGGGCGGCCTCGGACTCCTCGACCGGCACGTCCGGCGCGGGGGCCAGCACCTCGACGCAGATGCCGTCGGACTGCACGGTCTGCACCAGCGGCCAGGTCGCGCCCTGCCCGAACGGGGAGCGGGCGACCAGCGCGGCGAACTCCCGGCGCATCGGCACGCACTGCTCGACCAGCAGCGGCGTGCCGGCCTCCAGCAGCTCGGGCACCACGTTGTGGGCGCTCTGCGGCTGGTTGAGCATCCACACGCCGCGGCCGTCGTAGCCGCCGCGGGCTGCCTTGAGCACGCAGGGCCAGCCGTGCGCCGCGCCGAAGCTCAGCACGTCGCCGACCGAGTTGACCTCGGCGAACGGCGGGATCGGCAGCTCCAGCTCGGCCAGCTTGCGGCGCATCACCAGCTTGTCCTGGGCGTGCACCAGGGCGTCCGGGCCCGGGAACACCTTGACGCCCTCGGCCACCAGGACGCGCAGGTGCTCGGTAGGCACGTGCTCGTGGTCGAAGGTGAGCACGTCGCAGCCCTTGGCGAACTCGCGGAGCGCTTGGAGATCGGTGTGATGGCCGAGCATGACGTCCGGCGTGACCAGCGGGGCCGGTTCGTCCGCGGTGACCGAGAGCACACGCAGTGCCTGGCCGAGCGGGATCGCGGCTTGGTGCGTCATCCTGGCGAGCTGGCCGCCGCCCACCATGCCGACGACGGGGAGACCGGTGCGAGAGTCCACGGTTTGGTCAGCCTACCCGTGTGGTGCGGCGCACTCGTGCCCAGGCCAGTCCGGCCAGTCCGACGGTCAGCACCGCGTAGGCGATCACCTCCGCCCACTTGAGCGTGCCGAGCCGGTCGAAAGGCTGGTAGTCGACGTAACTGTGCTGCGCGCCGTGCTCGGTCAGACACTGCTGATCGCCGCAGACCACGGACGGCGTGATCGGGTTGCCGGCGGCGTCCAGGTAGCCGTTCGACACCTGGCCCGCACCCGACGGCAGGGCCGCGGCGTCCCCGATGCCCACGACCATCCGCTCCGCCGGCAGCCACCGCAGCACCGTGGTGGCGATGGCCAGCCGGACCACCAGGAACAGGGCCAGCGTGGTGCCCATGGCCAGCAGCGTCCGGCGCAGCAGCACGCCGACTGCCGCGCCCAGGGCCAGCCCGAACAGCGCGTGCATGACCTGGATCGGCGGCCACAGCTCAAGCGTCTGGTACGGGCCGACGTTGCCCCACACGCCGCTCACCCGCATGGCCCCGACCAGCAGCCAGCTGATCGCCGCGAGCGGCACGGCCAGCAGCAACGTCGCCCCGGTGAGCAGCGCGGCGCGGCTGCCGAGCCACCGCTCGGGCGACACGTCCTGGCCCCACGCGACGAGATAGGTGCGCTGCTCGTACTCACGGGAGAGCATCGGCGCGCCCCAGAACACGGCGACCAGCCCGGCCAGGACCGGCGGCCCGTAGGTGAGCACGCTGTCGATGTGCCCCAACTGGCCGCCGAGCGCGCCAGCCACGCCGATCCAGCAGTCGTGCTCGCCGCATGCGGCGTTGAGCTCCTGCACGGACGACCAGAACGTGATCATCAGCAGCCCCAGCGCGACCACGAACACCGCCGCGCCGATCAACGCGGCCCGGTGCTGACGCCAGGTGAGCCAGGTCATCGGGTGGTCTCCCGTCGGCGCAGCACCAGCCAGGCCGCCGCCAGCAGCGCAATGGCAAGCACCGCGTAGCCCCCGAACTCGACGAGCCGGAGGTCGGTGAGCCGGCTCGCCGGCTGGATGTCGACGAACGAGCGCACGATGCCGTGCGCCACCAGGCACTGGTCCTGCGCGGCGATCACCGGATGCTCGCCGACGCACACCGACTGCACGGCCGACGCCGCCAGCTCGTTGCCGTCACGGTCGAGGTATCCGCCCGCCACGAACATCACGTCCAGCGGCCGCACCTTGTCGAGCAGCCGCAACGGCGGCAGCAGATGGGGCCGGGCGATCACGCCGACGTACAGCCGCAGCGCGGCGTAGGCGACGAGCGTGATTCCCATCGACAGCACCACGTTCCGCGTCAACACGCCGACGAGCACCCCGAGCGCGAACCCGGCGATCACGGTGGCCAGCTGCAACGGCAGCCACAGGTCGTAGTCGGGCATGGCCTGGATTGCCGTGCCACGCATGCGATCCAGCGTCAGCCGCGCCACCACGTTCACGACGAACATGAGCACCACTACCGGAAGCAGCAGGTGTGCCACGCGCAACGCCAACCACCGCGTCGCCGGGCGATCCTGGGACCACAGCACAAGGTGTGTGCGTTGCTCGTATTCACGCGCCACCAGCGGCGCGCCCCAGAACACCGCCACCACAACGGCAAAGGCCGGCGGGCCGAGCGTGAGGGCCACCCGCGCGCCGGTCATGGTGACCGGGCCGTTCACGTTCAGGGTCAGCAGCACGGCCGCGGCGATCAGCACCAGCGCCGCGCCGACGAGCACCTTGACGCGCTCGATCCGCCACGTCAGCCAGGTCATGCCGCCACCGTCCAGCCGGCGGACAGCCGGGCCAGCACCACTTCCTCCAGCGTGGCCGGCCGAACCGTCCACGGCTCGTCCACGGGCGCGTCGCCCTGCAGCACGAACGTGGACTGGCCGCCGGCGTGGCTGGCCTGCACGATCCGGCCCGGCACCGGCGGCTCCGGCGACCGCGGCCCGATATAGACGCGATGCTCGGCCAACAGGTCGTCGACGTCGCCGGACATCAGCAGCGCGCCGTCCGCGAGCAGCAGCAGGTGATCGGCGACGCCGCTGAGCTCGGCCACCACGTGCGTGGACATCACCATCGTCATGCCGGTGTCCGCGACCTCGGTCAACAGCTCGTTGATGACGGCGCGACGGGCCAACGGGTCCAGATCGGACAGTGGCTCGTCCAGCACCAGCAGCGAGGGCCGGGAGCCGACCGCCACCGCGAACGCCACCTGCGCCTGCTGCCCGCCGGACAACTTGCCGCAGGGCCGGCCCGGCGGCACGTCGAAGCGGGTCAGCCAGTCGATCGCGCGCCCCTGGTCCCACTGGCGGTTCAGCTTGGCGCCGACGCGAAGCATGTCCAGCGGCGTGAAGTTGCGGTAGAGCGGCTTGTCCTGCGCCACGAACGCGACGCGGCCACCGCGGGGCAGCCGCACCTCGCCCTCGGTCGGCTGGAGCAGCCCGGCGATCATGGTGAGCAGCGTCGTCTTGCCGGCGCCGTTGGTGCCGACCAGCGCCGCCACCCGCCCCTCGGGCAGCTCGAACGAACAGTCCCGCAGCGCCCATGTGGCGCGGTAGCGCTTGCCAAGCCCGTGGGCGGCCAGCGCGAGGCCGTCGGTCATTCCCTCTCCCTGTCCGGGTCCAGAGCGGTACGCAGCAGCGCGTACACGTCCTCGTCCTCCAACCCGGCCTGGCGGGCCCGGCTCAGCCACCCGGCCAGCTCCTCGTAGAGCTGGCCGAGCGCCTCGCGGTCGCCCGTGCCCAGACCGGCCTTGACGAATGTGCCGGCGCCCTGCCGGGCCTCCACCAGCCCGGCGAACTCCAGCTCGCGATACGCCTTGAGCACCGTGTTCGGGTTCACCCCGCTGGTGGCGACCACCTCGCGGACCGCGGGCAGCCGGTCGCCCGGCGCCAGCCAGCCCAGCCGCAGCGCCTCACGCACCTGCTGCGCGATCTGGAGGTACGCCGGCAGGCCACTGCCCCGGTCCACCCGGAACTCGACCACGTCGCATCCCCTCGTGCCCGATATTGTGTCACTCGACTAACACACTAACACGCTTGGGCGCGCAGAAAACCCGGCTCGGCCGAGGGCCGAGCCGGGCTGGGACGTGCCAGGGACCACGCGACCGGACGTGACAGGGAGCTTGACGTCCGGTCGCGCGGGGCCTTTCAGCCGCCCAGGTGGGCGAGCAGCTCACCGGCCTCGAGATGGCACTCGGGCAGCATCTCCGGCCACACGCTGGGGGTTCCGACCTCGTGCAGGTGCGGGTCGACGGACAGTCTTCGGGCCAGTAACCAGCGCACTCTGGCCAGGCGGGTGTTCATCCGCCCGTCGCGCCGGGCCAGCACGCCCGCCACCGAGGGACCGATCAGCGACACGGTCTCGCCGCCGGGGAAGACCTCGCGCAGCACCTGGGCCACCAGCACCATCGCCACCGACCGGGTCCAGCCCTCGACGGCGGACAGGTCAAGACCGACCAAGAGGAGCACGTGGTCGTCGGCGGCGTCGTCGCGGTACACCTCACCGAGGCGGGTACGCAGGTAGCAGGTGGTGGTCATGCCGGTCATGGCGTCGACGGCCTCGCGGGTGCCGAGCTGGTCGGCGGCGGCGTCGGCCCAGCCGAGCGCGGTCGCCCGCAGCAACTTGGACGGGGTGGCATCGGGGTCGGGAGAGACCAACGCCTCCCTGGACGTGAGCACGGCGTGCAGCGCGGCCAGGTCGAGCAGCGTCTCGTCCAGACCGGCCCCGGACTTGGCCCGGGCCCGGCCGAGCGCCGGCGCCACCTCGATCAGGTCGGCCCCGGTCACCACCGCCGCGCACACCTCGTCGACCTCGGCCAACGCCCAGTCGCTCGGGAACGGCCACCCGGACGCCAGGCTCGCGGAGCGCCACCGGGACCGTAGTGTGCACAGCGCGTCACGGTGATCGTCTCGGCCGATCAGTGACGAGGCAGCAGAACGCGCAACCACTCGCCGCGCTCCTCTCTACTCCGGACGGGTCGTCCGTCGACCCGATGTTGTGACGGTCCGCGAACCGGGGCATGACGCGGTTCCCCTCACCCGAATTGGTTCCCGGCGTGACGGCGGGCCCGGGATTCCGTCACACTGTGTCCCCTCAGCAGGGATGGAGGCGGGGACCGGTGGCAACAGCTCCTCTGAATGTGCCTGGTCCCAGCGACGCGGAACTGATCGACTCGGTCCGCGGCGGGAACACGGAGGCGTACGGCTCGCTGTACGAGCGGCACGTCGGCGCTGCCTACAACCTGGCCCGCCAGCTCACCCGTTCGACGGCAGAAGCGGACGACCTGGTGGCCGAGGCGTTCGCCAAGGTGCTGGACACGCTGCGAGACGGCCGCGGCCCCGATTCGGCGTTTCGCGCCTACCTGCTGACCGCCCTGCGGCACACGGCTTACGACAAGACGCGGCGGGACCGCAAGCTGGAGCTGGCCGAGGACGTCACCACGGTGGCCAGCCCCGAGGCCATCAGCGTGCAGTTCAAGGACACCGCCGTGTCCGGGCTGGAGCGCTCGCTCGCCGCGAAGGCGTTCGCCCGGCTGCCCGAGCGCTGGCAGGCCGTGCTGTGGCACACCGAGATCGAGGGCATGTCGCCCGCGGACGTCGCCCCGCTGCTGGGGCTGACCGCGAACGGCGTGTCCGCGCTGGCGTACCGGGCGCGTGAGGGCCTGCGGCAGGCGTACCTCCAGGTGCACCTCGCGGAGAGCACTGCCGACCGGTGCCGCGCGACCGTCGACCGCCTCGGCGCGTGGACGCGTGGCGGCCTGTCGAAGCGTGAGACGGCCCAGGTGGAGACGCACCTGGACGAGTGCGAACGGTGCCGTGCCCTCGCCGCCGAGCTGGCCGATGTGAACGGTGCCCTGCGCGCGGTCATCGCGCCGCTGGTGCTGGGCGTCGGCGCCGCCGGCTACCTCGCCACCATCGGCGCCTCCACGGCAAAGGCCGCGACCGTGCTCGCCGCCGGTGCCGGCGCTGCTGGTGCGGGCGGCGCTGCCGGTGCTGCGAGCTCCGTGCCGCGTCAGATGATCGGTGTCGGCGCCTCCGCCGCCGCGCTGGTCGCGGTTGTCGTGCTGGCGTTGACGTCGGGGCAGAGCACGCCCATCACCGCCAACGCCTCGTCACCGCCGGTTTCCCCCGACTGCGACGACCGCGCCGGTCTCGCCGACTCAGCAGCCGCCGCCTCCGCCGCCGTCGTCGACCACGTCGCCGCCGCCGTCTTCGACAACGCCCAGCAGTCCGTCGTCGCCGCCTCCGGTCGTTCCGCCGCCGACCACGACGACTCCCGCACCGAAGGCGGACCTCGTTCCGTCCGTCCCCGGGCAGCCGATCAGCCTCGTGCCAGGCGGGCCGTCCGTCGAGCTGCCGGTCACCGTGACCAACAACGGCAACGGCCCGTCCGACCCGGTCACGGCGACGCTGAACCTGCCGCCCGGCGTCACCGCCGCGCCCGGCGGCCCGCAGTCGTTCGCGGCCAGGGACCTGCTCGCCGCCGACGGCAAGCAATCCATCAGCTGCACCGGCGGCACCGGCACCATCAGCTGCGCCACGGCCGCCGGGCTGGCGCCGGGCGAGACCGTGACCTTCCGGTTCCAGCTCAGCGCCGGGCTCGACGCCACCGGCGGCCAGATCACCGGCTCGATCATGGCCGGCACCGGCATGGCCATCCAGCTCACCGACGTGGTCGTGCAGGTCCGTCAGCTCGACGACCTGGACCTCACGGCGCAGGTGTGGCACCACGACTTCTGGTCGCCGCGGGTGGACGTGTCCGTGACCAACCGGAGCACGCACGCCGGCGCCGCCACCGTGACCGTGAACGCGCCGAAGGACGGCTGGCTGTTCACGCTCGCTCCGTGCAAGCAGGACGGCGAGCAGATCAACTGCCAGTTCGACCTGGCGCGGGGGCAGACCACGCGGTTCAGCGTGTGGGTGTTCCGCTGGCACCACCGCGACGACGCCCTGGAGATCGCCGCGTCGCTGGGCAGCGCGCACAAGGTGATCAGCGTGCCGCTGAACTGCGACCCCGGTGGCGAGCTGCCGCCGGTGCCGCTGCCGCCCGGCGACCCGGTGACGCCGACGACGTCCATGACGCTGCCGACGATCCCGTCGACGACCACCAAGTCGCCGACGACCACCAAGCCGCCCACACAGACGACCAAGCCGTCGCCGCCGCCGTCTCAGACCACCGTGCCGCCGCCCCGGACGACGACCACCACGCCGCCGCCGGAGACGACGAGCCCGTCATCCAGCACGCCGCCGCCTCCGCGCAGCGATCCCGGGCTGTGTCTGCCGCTGCTCGACCCACGGTGGCCGTACTGCTGACGGACGGGTCCGACAGCACGCCGACAGCCTGCCCAAACGGCCTCAATCGGGCACTGAGGGTGACCGGATGAACCCTCTCAGGCGGCTGTTCGTACACTGCGGTCGTGTCGTCCGTCGTGCGGTTCGTGTTCAAGTTCTTCCCGGCGCCCCTGCGCGCGTTGATCATCAAGCACCGCGAGATGGTGCGCTTCGCCATCGTCGGCGGCACCACGTTCGTCATCACCAACGTGGTCTGGTACGGCCTCAAGCTGACCGTGCTGGACACCAAGCCGATCACCGCGCAGGCCATCGGCATCGTGGTCGCCACGATCGTGTCGTACGTGCTCAGTCGCGAGTGGTCCTTCCAGACCCGCGGCGGACGTGAGGGAGCCCACGAGGCCGCCCTGTTCTTCCTGGTCAGCGCCATCTGCGTGGGCATCAACCTGATGCCGACCCTGGTCTCCCGCTACGTGTTCGGGCTCCAGGTGCCGGCCGTCAGCATGCCGGTGCAGGAGCTGTCCGACTTCTTCTTCGGCTCCATCGTCGGCACCCTGCTGGCCATGGTGTTCCGCTGGTGGGCGCTGAAGAAGTTCGTCTTCCCCGACGCCGACGTGCGCCCCGAGCGGGGCGGCGGCGTCGCGCACCTGCGTGCCGTCAAGGACGACGAGGACGGCCGGTCGTCGCAGGTGGCCTAGCCCGGTCGGGCGGACACCTGCGGTTTTCGTCCCTACACTCGGCGACGTGTCCCTAGGCGAAACCCTCATCAGGCGCGTGCCGGAGCCGTTCCGGTCGTTCGCGCTCAAGCACCGCGAGCTGGTGAAGTTCGCCGTGGTCGGCGGCACCTGCTTTGTCATCGACACGGCGATCTTCCTGGGGCTCAAGACCACCGTCCTGGCGACCCACCCGGTCACCGCGAAGATCATCGCCACGCTGATCGCCACCATCGTGTCGTACATCCTCAACCGCGAGTGGTCCTTCCGCACCCGAGGCGGCCGCGAGCGCCCGCACGAGGCCGCCCTGTTCTTCCTGGTCAGCGGCGTCGGCGTGGCCCTCAACTCGGTGCCCCTGTGGGTGTCCCGCTACGTCCTGCTGCTCGACCACAACCACCTCACCCCCTTCGGCGTCCAGGTCGCCGACTTCGTCAGCGCCCAGATCGTCGGCACCCTGCTGGCCATGGCCTTCCGCTGGTGGGCCTTCAAGAAGTTCGTCTTCCCCGACGCCAACGCCCGCCCTCGGTTGGTGAAGGACTAGGGCGTTTGGGGTATTGTCGGGGGTGGGAGTTCGACGTCTTGGGCGTCGGGCGAGACGCAGAGCCAGGTGACCTGGGGCATACCGGGAGCCTGGCTCTACGCATGTCCGCACCCGGTGTCGATCGTGATCTCGTACAGGCAGTTGTCCAGCAGGTCACGCGGAGCCGGCCGGCCCAGTCGATGGGCGCGGACCGCGCCGGCCACCATGTCGGCGGCCCACAGCAGCGGATCCACCGCGCCGAACCGGTGGCTGACCCGGAACTCGGGGCGGTCGGTCAAGCCGTAGCGAGCGCCGATCACCGTATGCACGTCGCGCCGGTTCAGCTCCGCCTCGCGGGCCTCCATGACCAGCTCGGTCACGCCGAGGCTGTGTAGTTCACCGACCAGCCGGGTCAGGCAGATCGCACGGGCCCGTTCCTGCCGCCGCTGCGGCACGGGCGTGCCGACCGTGACCACGTGGAAGCCCTCGATGTCGGCGACCTGCTTGGCCGCGGCTTCCTGCTGGTACGGATCGAGATGGTTCCAATGCAGCTTGTCCGTGGCTCGGCGGCTACGCAGCCTGCTCCGTAGTTCCAGCATGGTCTCGCGCACCTGGTCATGGATGGCGGGCGGGAAGACGGCGGCGGCGAGCACGTAGAAGCCGTGGACGGGGTCCTCCTGGAAGGACTCGTCCGCGAACGCGGTCAGGGCGACGGACACCCGATGAGGCTAAACGGACTAACCGACAACATCTTTCGGGCCAATGTGCTCAAGTCCCTGCCCGAAACCGTATTTCGGTGTGCCGGAGAGCGTGACTCGCGGGGGTCAGCGGGGGCCGGGGTCGGCGCGCCAGCCTACGCCGGCCAGGACGTCGTCGGGTTTGGGGACGGGGAGGAAGATCAGGAAGGTGGCGGGGCGGGGGGTGGCCAGCTGCATGCGACCACCGTCGGCGTCGACGAGGGCACGGGCGAGGGCCAGGCCGACGCCGGTGGAGCCGTGGCCGGAGACGCCGCGTTCGAAGATGTGGCTGGCGAGCTCGTCGGGGACGCCGGAGCCGTTGTCGGTGACCTCGATGACGGCGGTGCCCTCGCCGGTGCGGGCGGTGAGGGTGACGGTGCCGCCGCCGTGCTGGAGGGCGTTGTCGAGCAGGACGCCGATGGCCTCGCGCAGGCGGGCGGGGGTGGCCCGGACGACGAGGGTGTCGGGCACCTTCATGCGCAGGAAGCGGCCGTCGGCCCGGAGGCGCTGACGCCACTCCTCGACGATGGTGGGCAGCTCGGTGGCCAGGTCGAGGGGCTCGGCGCCGAGGGCACGGGCGGCGCGGGCGGCGGCGAGGAGCTCGTCGAGGACCTCGGCCAGGCGGTCGGCCTGCTCAAGCGCGGCGCCGGCCTCGGCGGCGGTCTCCTGGTCGGGGTGCATGGCCAGGGCCTCCAACCGCAGCTGGAGGGCGGTGAGCCGGCTGCGCAGCTGGTGGGAGACGTCGCCGACGAGTTCACGCTCACGGGTGACGAGCTGCGCGAGGGCGGCGGCGGAGGTGTCGAGGGCCTCGGCGAGGGCGTCGAGCTCCTGCACGCCGTGGCGGCGGGCGTCGGGGCGGAAGTCGCCGGCGCCGAGGCGGGTGGCCCGCTCGGCTACGTGCTGGAGGGGCTCGGCCAGTCGCCGGGCGGTGAGGGTGGCGACGACGGTGCCGATGCTGACGGACAGCACGAGCAGCAGCAGCACCAGCCCGCCCTCGCTGAGCTGGGTGCTGCGCATGTCGCTGTCCGAGATGGACAGTTCGACGGTGCCGGCCGGCACGATGCTGGAGGACGCCGAGATCTGGCCCCCGCTGATGGGCGAGCGCAGGGTGCTGACCTTGCCGTCGGGGCCGGTCAGCCGCACGTAGGCCTGTTTCTGCACGGCGATCTCGATCGCCTTGAGGTCGAACGCCCGCGACTTGGCCCACTGCTCGTCGAGCAGGTCGGCGACGCGGGCGGCGTTCTCCTGCACCTGGGCCCGCGCGTTGCCCTCGACGAGCAGCACGGTCGTGTAGACCAGCGGGCCGCCCAGCGCGAGCCCGGTGACGGCGACCGCGAGCAGGATCGCCTGGAGGATCTTCTTGCGCATGCGGCTACTCGGAGTTGAAGCGGAACCCGACGCCGCGCACGGTGGCGATCCGGCGCTCGGCGGCCTTGGGCGAGCCGTCGCCCAGCTTCCGGCGCAGCCACGACATGTGCATGTCGAGGGTCTTGCTGCTCTTCAGCTCGGGCCCGCTCCAGACGTCGGAGAGGATGTCCTCCCTGGTCACGACCTGGCCGGCGTGCTGCATGAGCACCCGCAGCAGCTCGAACTCCTTGTTGGCCAGCTGGAGCTCACGCCCGTCCACGGTGACGCGCCGGGCGGCCAGGTCCATGCGCACGCCGTTGACCTCGACGGTGCCGGGGGCGCGGCGGCGCAGCAGGGCCCGGATCCGGGCCAGCAGCTCGGCCAACCGGAACGGCTTGGCCACGTAGTCGTCGGCGCCGGCGTCGAGCCCGACCACGAAGTCGACCTCGTCGGCCCGGGCGGTCAGCATCAGCACCGGCACGCTGCGGCCGCCGGCACGCAGTCTCCGGCACACCTCCAGCCCGTCCATGCCGGGCAGCCCCAGGTCCAGCACGAGCAGGTCCACGCCGCCGGCGGTGGCCGCGTCCAGCGCTGCCGGCCCGTCCCCGACGACGTGCACGGCGTAGCCCTCGCGGTTGAGGGCACGCGACAGCGGATCGGCGATCGCCGGGTCGTCCTCGGCCAGCAGTACCACGCTCACGTGCTCAGCCTAGGCGTGACAACATCCAACCCGTGTCAACCTTTGGTGCTGATTTGGCGCTGGCGTTGCGCCTGGCGGACGCGGCCGATGCGATAACACTGTCCCGGTTCCGGGCTCGGGACCTGCGCGTAGAGCGCAAACCGGACCGAACGCCGGTGACCGACGCGGATATCGCCGTCGAGGACGCGGTGCGGGAGCTGCTCGCCGCTGAGCGCCCGGACGACGCGATCCTGGGCGAGGAGCGCGGCGGCAGCGCCGGACCTGGGCGGACGTGGGTGCTGGACCCGATCGACGGCACCAAGAACTTCCTGCGCGGGGTGCCGGTCTGGGGCACGCTGATCGCGCTGGTGGTGGACGGCCTGCCGCAGGTCGGCCTGTGCAGCGCGCCGGCGCTGGGCCGCCGCTGGTGGGCGGCGGCGGGCGAGGGCGCGTGGACGTCGGACCCGCTGGCCGAGCCGCGAAAGATCTCCGTCTCGGGCGTGTCGGACCTGGCCGACGCCTATCTGACGACGACGGACCTCGGCGCGTGGACGCAGTACCACTCGCGGGAGGCCTACCTGCGGCTGGCCGACGCCTGCTGGGAGAGCCGGGCGTTCGGCGACTTCTGGTCGCACTGCCTGGTCGCCGAGGGCGTGATGGACGTCGCCGCGGAGGCCATCGTCAATCCGTGGGACGTGGCGTTCGCGCAGATCCTGGTCACCGAGGCGGGTGGCCGCTTCACCGACCTGTCGGGCAAGCCGGACTATTCGGCCGGCTCGGCGCTGAGCACGAACGGCGTTCTGCACGACGACGCGCTGCGGCTGCTGGCTCGCTAGGCCGGAGTGGGCGGCGCCTGCTCGGCAGCGGGCGCCGCCTCGGCCACGGCCGGCAGCACGCCCACAGCCCCTCGGGCGACCTGGGCCCAGGTCAGGCGGCCGAACAGGTAGTGGCACGCCACCTGCTCGTTGGTGAAGCGGGCCCAGTCGTAGCGATTGCCCTGCTCACGCCAGAACACCTCCCAGGTGACGGCGTTGTCCTCGCCGACGGGCTCCTCGCGCAGCAGGCACCAGGCGTTGTCGGCCTCGGTGCCGACGGAGATCACCTCGGCGGGCACGCCGACGGTCTCGAGCCACGTGGTGATCGACTCGACGTTCATGCGACAGCCTCCAGAAAGCCCAGCGCGACGAGGTCGGCGGCGGGATAGACGGACCGGTAGCGGACGCCGCCGCCGGTCTGGCCGAACCAGGCGGCGCTGATGGTCTGCCACATGGGCAGCGGGGCGAGCACCCGGTACCGGCGGTAGCCGGCATCGAGGTGCTCGGGCGGCAGCGAGCGCTGGGTGAACGGGGTGCCCTCGGCGCCGAAGACGCGTCCCTCGGGCGTGCCGAAGCGATCGATGACCACGCCGGGTTCGAGCACCACGGCCTCGCCGGCGTCGCAGCCGCCCTCGGGGAACAGCTCGCCGGGCGGCCACGCGTACTCGGCGCGGCGGTCCTCCGCGCCGGCGCGGACGAGGAACCGGCGGTCCCAGTCACGTTCGTTCTCGCCGCCGAGCGGGTCGTAGCCCTCGGCCAGCTCGTCGCCGTCACGCGGTTCGGGCGCCTCGGCCCGCGTCGAGCCGAGGGCCTGGATGAGCCCGGACTCGGGGTGGTCGTGCGGCGGAAACCGCAGGCCAGCGGCGTAGTCGACCTCGGCCGCCGGTGGCGGCAGCTGGCGCGCGGGTCGCGAGCTTTTATTGGGCATGTGCCCGATAGGGAACATGTAGACCAGGAACAGCCCGGGCGCGACGGTCGGCTTCCTCACCACAGGCTTCATCACGGCCGCGGCCGCGGCGCGATGGTCGTCGATGTAGACGCCGGCGACGTCGCCGGGACGCCGCGTCGTGTTCACGACGGCAGCGGCCCCGGCGGCGTTTCCGGGCTGCTGCGCATAGCCAGCACCAGCGCCGGACTGGCCGGCACCGGGCTGACCAGCGACAACACCACCGGCGGCACCCCCAGCGCCGCCGGCGACCGAACCCCCGACAGCAGGCCCGCCGGCCACAGGACCGCCCGGAACAGCACCACCGGGAGCGCCAGGCTGGATCACCGCGGGCTGCCCCGGAGCCCCGGGAACGCCCGGCTGACCGAAGGCCGGCGGCACGGTCCCTCGGGTCACCGGCATCCCCGGCGGCGGCGCACTCTGTGCCGGCCCCGAGCCGATGCTGGGCGAGTTGTCCGCGGCCGGCGGCGTCCAATAACTGCCCCCGCCACCGGTAGATGGCGGCTGGTACGTGGGCGCCTCGGGCGCCGGCGGGCGAGTAGACGGGCGCGGCGGCGGACTGCACGGTCGTCCCCTGCGGCGCGTGTGGCGGCGGCACGTGCACCGGCCCGGTCGGCGTGGGATCCGAGTAGACGGGCGGCGGCGAATACCCGCCGCCGTAGTTCGGAGCAGGCGCGGCGGCGTCGATGACGTGCCGCGGCACGGGCCCGGTCGGCGCGGCCGAGTTGTCCGGCGGCGGTGCCCCGGCCGGGCCGGTGTTGACCGGGAACTGCCCGGTCTTGACCGGGAACTGGCCGGTCGGCGAGTCGTCGTCCGATCCCGGCAGCATCGGCAGACCGGTCTTCGGGTCGATCACGTTGCCGGTGGTTTTGTCGACATAGTGACCGGTCGACGGGTCGTACTGCACCTGCGACGGGTCGACCTGGGCGCCCGGCGTGATCGAGTCGACGTCCGGCAAGCCGGCGGACAACCCCAGCAGGCCGCCGTCCGGCCCGACCGTCTTGTCCTTGCCGGTGAGGGCCGCCGGCGCATCGGCCGACACCACGGGCGCAGCCAGCACGGCGGGATTCACGTCGGAGGTCAGGGTGCCGAGAATGCCGTTGATGTCCGCCCCGGCCCCGGACAGGAGCGTGTTCAGGCCGGCCTTCGACACGTCGCCGGGCGCGGCGTTGGCCGCCCCGGCGTGCTGCGACACCGCCGTCAGCTTGCGGACGATGTCCACCTTGGCCGCGCCGATCTTCTGCGCGGCCTGCTCCAGCCGGTCGGCGGCGGACCAGACAGCCCTTCACGGCCTGCGTGAACTTGGCGTTCTCGCCATGCACGAACCTGCCCCAGAAGTCGTCGGCGGCGTCCGCGGCCTGGCCGCTCATCGCCCCGAACGCGTCGCTGGCGGTCCGGTCGGCGTCCTTGGCCAGCGTCGTCAGCTTGGTGGCCGCGGTCCGCCAGGCCTGGGCGGCGGCGTGCATCGCCGTCTCGTCGGCCTGCGGCCACTGCACGCCGACCTGCCCGGCGATCTCGGCCAGGTCGGCCGGCAGGGTGATCCCCATGACTGGTTGAGTCCCCTCAGTCCGAACGTCCGGTGGCGATGGCCGTGTCGACCGCCCGGTGGATGTGCGCGTGCTCGGTCAGCCGCCCGCCGACGTCCGTCAGCTGCCCCGGGAACGCCTTGACCAGCTCGAACGTCGCCTCGGCGGCCTCGGTGTAGCCGCGGGCGAAGCTCTGCCCGACCTGGTCGCTCCCCCAGCACTCGCCGGCCGCGGCCAGCGCGTCGGACAGCTCGGTGAAGATCGACTGCGCGGTGCCGGACAGGCCGTCGAGCTGACCGGCCCGGTCCAGGACGCGGTCGACGTCGGTGCTGAAACCGCCGGTGTTCACATGTGGCTCCCGTCGCTCAGCCAGTTGCGGTTCTCGAAGCTGTCGTCCTCACGAGACTTTCGCACGGGCCGCTCCGGCTCCTGCGCCACCTCCGACTCGCTGACGTCGGCCCGACCGGACAGCACGGCCTCCGGGTCGGCGTCGGCCGGCAGCACCGGGGCCAGCTGCTCGTGCATGCGCTTGGTCGCCCCCGCGACCGCGACGTCGGTGGTGCGCACGATCAGCTCGGCCAGCTCCGACGGCCGCAGCCGCCGGTAGGCCTGCTCGTCGATGACCAGGTCGATCAGCGTGCCTCTGGGCCCGACCGTGACCGTGACCAGTTCGTCGTGGCTGGTCGCGGTTTCGCGGATGGCGGCCATGCCCCGCTGCACCGCTACCAACTGCTCCCGACTGCGCCGGTAGTCGGCCATCAGCTGGTCGACTTCGCCCTGGTGGTCAACTGGCACGCCGATCCCTCCACGCTGGTGAGCACGTCAGTGCTTCGGACGCCCGTTCGGCCCGTTCGGTTCCACTCCATCGGGTAGGAATGAGCAGTGATCGCCTATGAGGACCTTCCCACCGGCCGTGTGATCGAGCTCGGCAGCGCCGTCGTCGACAAGGACGAGATGCTGGCCTTCGCCGCCCGCTTCGACCCGCAGCCGTTCCACCTGGACGAAGAGGCCGGCAGGAACTCCGTGCTGGGCGGCCTGTGCGCCTCCGGCTGGTTCACCATGAGCCTGTGGATGCGCGCGTACGTGGACCACGTGCTGGCCGACTCCACCTCGCAGGGCTCGCCCGGCGGCAAGGACCTGCTGTGGCCGGCGCCGGTTTTCCCCGGCGACAAACTGGACTTCTCGCTGGAAGTGCTGTCCGCACGGCTGTCCAGGAGCCGGCCCAACCTCGGCCTGGTGGAGATCCGCGCCCAGGGCGACCGCGACGGGCAGCCGGTGCTGCGGTCCACGTTCACGGGCATGTTCGCCACCCGGCCCTGACGGGCACCCGTTGGTGCTTGAGCCCGGTCGTGGTCACGTGATTGCGTTCGACACGGATGTCCACGACAGCTCTAGGGGGAGCGCCCATGCGTTGGCTGCATCTGGTCACGGCGGTGGCGGTGGCGGCGGGCACGGTGCTGTGCCCGCCGGAGCAGTCCCAACTCCAGCGGCTGGCCGGCGAGTTGCTCAAGGCGGGGGCGCCGGGGGTGATCGTGCGCGTGGACGACGGGCACGGGCGGCCGGTGGAGATCGCGGAGCAGGCGGAGTGGACGAAGCGGGACCATCGGCTGGACGCGGACGACGGCTTCCGGATGGGCTCCAACACCAAGACCATGATGTCGACGCTGGTGCTGCAACTGGTGGCGGCCGGCCGGCTCGCGTTGACCGACCCGGTGGAGAAGTGGTTGCCAGGCAGGGTGCCCAACGGCGACGCGATCACGCTGAAGATGCTGTTGCAGCACACCAGCGGGCTGTTCGACTACACGAACGACGAGCGGCTGCTGCCGTCGGTGCTGGGGAAGGACCCGCACCGGTGGACGTCGGAGGAGCTGCTGGCCATCGGGGTGTCGAACCCACCGAAGTTCCCGCCGGGCGCCAAATGGGAGTACAGCAACACGAACTACGCGGCGATCGGCGCGGTGCTGGAGCGGGTCACCGGGCGTACGCTGGCCGATCTGGTGCGGGACCACATCGCCCGGCCGCTGGGCCTGACGCACACCTACTTCGCCTACGACGCAACGTGGTTCGGTCCGCACGCCCACGGCTACGAGCCGGATGCCGCGCACATGCCGCAGGAGGTGCCGCCCGAGGTCCGGGATCTGGCCGGCCCCAGGCGTGACGGCCATGTGGATGTCTCGGGCAGCAGCCCGAGCTGGGGCGGCGCGGCCGGGGCGATCGTATCGAACGCCGAGGACTGGTCGCGTTTCTACCACGCGTTGATGGGCGGGAAGCTGTTGCCGCCCAAGCAGTTGGCGCAGATGCGTGACACGGTGCCGGTGTTCCCGGACCAGCCGGACGGCCCGGGCTACGGGCTGGGCATCGACACCCTGAAGACGCCGTGCGGCACGGTGTGGCATCACGACGGCGGACTCCCGGGCTACCTCAGCGCCAACTTCACCGACGCGGCCGGGGACCGCACGGCATCGGTGCTGATGTCGACGGAGTTCTTCAGCGAGTTCGACGCCGAGCCGCAACTGACGGCGGCCTACAAGGCGCTGGCCGACGCCGCGGTGTGCGCGATGTTCAGCGCAAACCGGAGCTGACGGCTTCGTGCACGGCACGGGCCAGCGCGGAGCCGACACGGGAGCGGGGCCCGCCGTACGGTTCGGCGGGCCCGGAAGTGGGGCACAGCAGGACAATCGCGTCGGTGGCGGTGCCGGTGCCGTCGACGCCGGCCTCGAAAAGGGCCTGGGACTTGGCTTCCGTGACGGTGGCGACGGCGTTCACCAGCGCCGCCGGGCCCAACCGGACCGGCAGCCGGCACACGGCGTTGATGGTGCCGATGCGTTCCCCGGCGACATCGGGAGCGGCGGCCCAGGTCGGCACGCCGACCCCGGTGGTGACCTCGGCGGTCACGCCGCGTTCGGTCACGGAGACGACCTTGCGCACGTCGACGGCGGTCAGCAGGCCGGTCCCGGGCCCGGTCAGCCGGAGCTCGGCCGCGATCTCGGCGACGTGCTGGTCGGGGTCGAGGCGGTCGTAGCCGTCCGGCACGGTCGCGTTGAGCACCCAGCCGCGCTCCCCGACGCCGCCGCCGAAGGGCGCGGAGGAGATGGTCAGCCGGGGTGGGTCGAAACGCCACACGAGCACGGGTAACGAGTCGACGTAGGCGACGATCACCGGAGTTCTCGGCGCACCAGGGCCCGTTTGATGCCGCGGCGGCCGATGAGCTCGAAGCCGGCGTCCACGAACATCGACAGTGTTCCGTGGTACAGGGTGCTGACCTGCTTGCGTTCGCCTTCGGTGTCGGTGGGGTAGCCCTCGATGCACCGGGCCCCGTTCTCGGCCGCGTACGTCACGGCGGCGTCGAGCAGCGAGCGGGTGACGCCGGTGCCGCGGGCCGTGGCGGCGACGAAGAAGCACGTCACCGACCACACGTCCGACAGGTCCTCACGGGGATCGGGCGGCGCGGCGACGGCGGACCGGTCCAGGCGGATGTGCGCCAGGCGGGGCGCGACGGCGGCCCAGCCGACGGCCCTGCCGCCGGCGTCCAGGGCCAGCAGCCCGACGGGCTCGCCGGCGCTGACGAGCTCCCCCAACGCTTCCCGGTTGGGCTCGCCCTTGTTGCGCTTGAAGTCGTTGGCCGTGCGCCGGAACCACATGCACCAGCAGCCGCTAGCGCCGCCCTGCGGCCCGAGCAGCTCCTGCAGCGCGGGCCAGTTCTCCTCGGTCAGGGGGACAACGGTGACGTCGAGGCCGGTGCCAGCACTCATCCGGCCAGTGCCCGCACGACCCGGGACGGGCTCGGCCGCCCCAGCCGCTCGGCCATCCACGCGCTGGTGCCGACCAGCTTGTCCAGGTCGACCCCGTGCTCGATGCCGAGGCCGTCCAGCATCCACACCAGGTCCTCGGTGGCGAGGTTGCCGGTCGCCGACTCGGCGTACGGGCAGCCGCCGAGGCCGCCGGCCGAGGAGTCCACTGTGGTCACGCCGCAGCGCAGCGCGGCCAGGGTGTTGGACAGCGCCTGGCCGTAGGTGTCGTGGAAGTGCACAGCCAGGTTGTCAGTGGTCGGGAAGCCGCCGACGACCGCCTCGACCTGCCCCGGCGTGGCGACGCCGATGGTGTCGCCCAACGACAGCTGCGAGCAGCCCATGTCCAGCAGCCGGGCGCCGACCGACACCACCTGGGCCGGCTCGACGTGCCCCTCCCAGGGGTCGCCGAAGCACATCGACACGTACGCACGGACGTCCAGGCCCTCCTTGCGGGCCCGGGCGACGACCGGCTCGAACATGGCGAACTGCTCGTCCAGGGTGCGGTTGAGGTTCTTGGACGCGAAGGTCTCGGTGGCGCTGCCGAAGATCGCGATGTGCCGGACGCCGGCCGCGAGCGCGCGGTCGAGGCCGCGCTCGTTGGGCACCAGCACCGGATATGAGACGCCCTCACGTTGCTGGAGGCCGGCCAGCAGCTGCTCGGCGTCGGCCAGCTGCGGCACCCACTTCGGGTGCACGAAGCTGGTCGCCTCCAGCACCGACAGGCCGGCGTCGGCCAGCCGGTCCAGGAACTCCAGCTTCACGGCCACGTCGACCACGGACGACTCGTTCTGCAGGCCGTCGCGCGCGCCGACCTCCCAGATCGTCACCCGCTCCGGCAGGCCCTCGCCGCGCACCGTGCTGGGCAGGCCGACCGACCGGGCCGTCATCGCTCGCCCCGCGCCGGGTGCCCGGGGTGGAAGTCGTCGTTCGGGTCGTCGTTGATCTCCCGGTAGAGCAGCGAGTGCACGTACTCCACCTGGGGGATGTCGTCGAACTCCAGCGGCTCGTCCGAGGCCGACTCGATGATCAGCGTGCCCGCGCCGACCAGCCGGTCCAGCAGGCCGTGCCGGAACTGCACGCTGTTGATCCGGGACATCGGGATGTCGATGCCGGTGCGGGTGAGCACGCCCTCGCGCACCATCACCCGGTGGGTGGTGAGCACGAAGTGCGTGGTCCGCCAGCGGATGAGCGGGCCGAGCAGGATCCAGATGATCACGATGAGGGCGATCGCCCCGATCGCGATCCAGGCGTAGAGATGCCAGCTCTGGTTGCTGACCAGCGCCGCGAGGTAGGCGCCGGCGGCGACGGTGATCAGGAAGATCACGATCGGCCAGAACAGCATCTTCCAGTGCGGGTGCTTGTGGATCACGACGTGCTCGTCGTCGCCGAGCAGGTCGTCTGGATAGGCCACGGCGATTCCTCCCGAAGCTGGTGACGCCGCCACGGTACCGGTGGTCAGCCGGCGGCCGATCGGAGGTGCACCACGTCACCTGCGTGGACGCTGTGTCGCGACCCGTCGTCGGCCCGCACCACGAGCTGCCCGTCGGTGTCGATCTCCACCGCCGTGCCGACCAGCTCCCGGTCGCCCGGCAGCTCGATCCGCACCCGCAGGCCCAGCGTCGAGCAGTGCTGCCGGTACTCGGCGTGCAGGCCGGAGGCGATCGGGTCGCCCTGGTTCTCACGCCACGTGTTGTCGAGATCGGCGAGGTGTTTCAGCAGTTCGACGGCGATTTCCGTGCGGTCCGTGGTGGTCGCCCCCTGCTGCTCCAGGGACGTCGCCGGCAGGCCGCCCGCGCCCGGCGGGACGTCGTCCGGCAGGGCCGCCACGTTCAGGCCCATGCCCAGCACGATGGCGCCGTCGGCCTCGGCCAGCACCCCCGCGCACTTCGAGCCGTTGGCCAGCAGGTCGTTCGGCCACTTCAGGACGGCGTCGACGCCAAGACCGCGGGCCGTGCGGGCCAGGGCGATCCCGGCCAGCAGCGTGATCCACGGGATGCGGTGCGCCGGCACGGCCGGGCGGAGCAGGACGCTCACGTACAGGCCGGTGTAGGGGGGCGACACCCAGTTACGGGCCCGGCGGCCCTGGCCCGCGGTCTGCTCCTCGGCGAACAACACGGTCCGGTCCGCGCCGCCGGCCTGGGCCGCGGCGCGGAGGTCGGCGTTGGTGGAGCCGGTGCTCGCAACCACGTCGACGCGGGCGTACGGGCCGATCAACGCGGCCCGCAACCTGTCGACGTCGAGCGCTACCCGATCTGCGGTCACCGATCGAGCGTAGGCGATGGGCCGAAAGGGTATTTCCCCGGTCGGCGCCGACCGGGGAAATATCGGGCCGGGGTCAGACCGCCGGCACCCAACTCTGATCGGTCGGCAGCGGAATGTTTCCGTGCACGGCTCCGTGCTGGCCGTACACCGTGCCCGCATTCGGCCGGTGATGCCGCAGGACCGAGGAGAAAAGCTCGGTGAAGCTGCACGTGCCGTTCGGCGTGTCGGCCGATTCACAGGCCGAGATGTAGACGTTGCCGTAATAGCCGGCCGGGAAGATGTTCTCGGCGTTGTTCCACAGGTCGGCCGGATTCACCCAGAAATCGTGGTGCTCGTCGCCGATCACCGGGCCGCCGTCGTCGCCGACCGCGGCCCCGTGGGCGATGACGAACAGGTTCTCCGAGACGCCCAGCGCGGGCACGCGGGTCGCGAAGACCGCGTGGCAGGCGCCGTAGACCTGGGGATTGGCCGCCGACTGGGCCTGGCCCACGTGCAGCGTTCCGTTGTCGTCGTCGGTGCACACCGCGAGAATCATGACCACTCCTTTCAGCTGGCGCGCACGGTCCAGTTGTTGCGGGCGTCGAGCACGGCGGTCATCGCGAACGTCGAGTCGAACGGCACCTGGGCGGTGTTGCTGATCTCCTCGACGTCCAGCGCGACGCCCTGCTCGAAGGTGCCGGCCGCCACCCAGTAGGTGGGATGCGGCGTGAACACCAGGTTCTCGTTGGGCTGGGCCTGCACCGCGAACGTGCCGGACCCGGACATGCCGATGCCGACCGAGGCGGTGTCGGCCGGGATGTCGGCCAGCTCCCGGACGTACAGGCCGCCGCGCTGCGGGGTGCCCGCGGCCGCGCCGGGCTGGAACGTGAAGGCGCCCTGCTGGTAGTCGAACAGCACCTGGTTGGCGTTGGTGTCGCCGGGATCGGCCGGCCACGCCTGCGAGGCGCCGAACCGCACGCCCGGTTTCAGCACTCCCGTCTGCGACCAGACGAACGAGTAGTCGATCTGCCAGGTGAACACCTCCACCGTCGTCGGCCACAGCGGCACCGCCAGCCAGGCCAGCGACAGCGCGTCCCGCACGCCGAGATCGGGGCTGCGCTGATAGACGCAGAAATCCGCGAAGTGCGACGAATTGTTCACGACGGTGAGCGTGTACGTCGTTCCGGTCATTTGTAAAACCTCCCGATTAGCGATGGCCCCGAATTGGCCGCCCATCCAGTAGACGACCGACGATGGCGGCCGTCAAGACCGCACGCCATCACTCTTTCGATCGAAAGGGAGTTCCCTTTCGGCCCAGTGGCGCAACAATTGACGCGAAGGGTCGCGCGTTTCATATTCACAAGACGGAGACGAAAAAGTGACGGAAGAATTCACGGGCAATCCGGCGGGCTGTGAGCGGTGCGGCGGGCCGCTGCGCCCCCGGTCGGTGGGCCGCCCGGCCCGGTACTGCTCGGTCCGCTGCCGGCAGCAGGCCTACCGGATCCGCAGACGCCAGGCCGAACGCCTGCTGTCGGGCACGCTGAGCAGGCAGGTCCACGACCTGGCCAGGCAGCTGGAGGACAACACCAGGCTGATCAGGATCCTGGTGCGCGGCTGGACCCCGCCCGACCAGGAGCCGAACCTGGCCGAGCTGGGCCACACCGCCCGGGAGCTGGCGGTCGCGCTGTGCCGGGTCTGCTCGCGGCTGGACGGCGAATCCGTCACCGCGTCGTCGGCCGACGAAATCGACGAGGATGCGGTGCCGCTGCCACGCCGGGGCACGTGACATGGGCTACGTGTCAGTAACCTCCGGTTCCGGACCTGGTTAGAGTGCCTCGGCATGAGCAGTGCGACCGAGCCCGTGGGTGTGGCGCCGTCTGACGAGCCGGACATCCACACCACCGCCGGCAAGCTGGCCGACCTCTACCGCCGCAACGACGAGGCGGTGCACGCCGGCTCCGAGCGTGCGATCGAGAAGCAGCACGCCAAGGGCAAGCTCACCGCCCGGGAGCGGATCGATCTGCTGCTCGACCCCGGCTCCTTCATCGAGCTGGACGAGCACGCCCGGCACCGGTCGACCAACTTCGGCCAGGAGCGCAACCGCCCCTACGGCGACGGCGTGGTCACCGGCTACGGCACCGTCGACGGCCGGCGGGTGTGCGTGTTCAGCCAGGACGTGACCATCTTCGGCGGCTCGCTGGGCGAGGTCTACGGCGAGAAGATCGTCAAGATCATGGACCTGGCCATGAAGACCGGCAGCCCGATCGTCGGCATCAACGAGGGCGGCGGCGCGCGCATCCAGGAGGGCGTGGTCTCGCTCGGCCTGTACGGGGAGATCTTCCGCCGCAACACCCACGCCTCCGGCGTGATCCCGCAGATCTCGCTGATCATGGGCTCGGCCGCCGGCGGCCACGTGTACTCGCCGGCGCTGACCGACTTCACCGTCATGGTGGACAAGACCTCGCACATGTTCATCACCGGCCCGGACGTGATCAAGACCGTCACGGGCGAGGACGTGGGCTTCGAGGAGCTCGGCGGCGGCCGCACGCACAACACCAAGTCGGGCAACGCGCACTACCTGGGCAGCGACGAGCAGGACGCGATCGCCTACGTCAAGGAGCTGCTGTCCTACCTGCCGTCCAACAACCTCGCCGAGCCGCCGGTCTTCCCCGGCCTGGAGGAGGACGGCTCGGTGGCCGAGGTGCTCAGCGACACCGACCGCGAGCTGGACACGCTGATCCCGGACTCGGCCAACCAGCCCTACGACATCCACGAGGTGATCTCCCGCGTCGTCGACGACGGCGAGTTCCTCGAGGTGCACCAGCTGTTCGCGCCCAACATCGTGGTCGGCTTCGGCCGGGTCGAGGGCCACGCGGTGGGCGTGGTGGCCAACCAGCCCACGCAGTTCGCCGGCTGCCTGGACATCGACGCCAGCGAGAAGGCCGCCCGCTTCGTGCGCACCTGCGACGCCTTCAACATCCCGGTGCTGACCTTCGTGGACGTGCCGGGCTTCCTGCCGGGCACCGACCAGGAGTGGAACGGCATCATCCGGCGCGGGGCCAAGCTGATCTACGCCTACGCCGAGGCCACGGTCCCGCTGGTCACCGTGATCACCCGCAAGGCCTACGGCGGCGCGTACGACGTGATGGGCTCCAAGCACCTCGGCGCGGACCTGAACCTGGCCTGGCCGACCGCGCAGATCGCCGTGATGGGCGCTCAGGGCGCGGCCAACATCGTGCACCGGCGCACCCTCGCCGAGGCCAAGGAGCGCGGCGAGGACGTGGAAGCGTTGCGCGCCAAGCTGATCCAGGAGTACGAGGACACGCTCTGCAACCCGTACGTGGCCGCCGAGCGCGGGTACGTCGACTCGGTGATCCCACCCTCCTACACCCGCGGCTACGTCGCCCGCGCGCTGCGCACGTTGCGCGAGAAGCGGGAAGCCCTGCCGCCCAAGAAGCATGGGAACATCCCGCTGTGAGCGGCGAAACTGTGGGCGCCGAGCAGCCGCTGCTGAGGGTCGTCCGGGGCAATCCGGACGACACGGAGCTGGCCGTGCTGACCGCGGTGGTGGCCGCCGTCGCCGCCGCACCGGTCCAAACGGACGAACCCGTTGTGCCGTCCCGATGGGGCGCACCCCAGGTGCGGCAGCCTCTGCGGCCGGGGCCCGGCGCGTGGCGGTACTCCTTCCGCTGACCTGAGACCCGTCTATCGGCTCTACTGGATGGCGACGGCCGGTTCGTAACGTCGTTCCGGTGAAGGTGACACGGTTATCCACCCTGCTGACCGTCCTGATCGCCGGGGTAACTCTGCTCGTCGCCCCGGCATCAGCCGGCGCCGCCCCGCACGACAGCGGCAGCCAGCCGACGTACAACTACGCCAACGCGATCCGTGAGACCGCGTGGGTCGACACCGGGTTGAAAGACCCGGCCGGCAAGGCGGTCCGGGTCGCCGCGGACATCATCCGGCCGTCCGAGCTGACCGCCAACGTGCCGGTGATCATGGATGCCAGCCCGTACTACGCCTGCTGCGGGCGTGGCAACGAGAGCCAGCTCAAGACCTACGACTCGGCCGGCAAGCCGGTGCAGTTCCCGCTGTACTACGACAACTACTTCGTGCCGCGCGGCTACGCCATCGTGCTGGTCGACCTGGCCGGCACCAACCGGTCCAACGGCTGCGTGGACATCGGCGGCCCGTCGGACATCGGCTCGGCCAAGGCCGTGATCGACTGGCTCAACGGCCGCAAGACCGGGTACACCTCCGCGACCGGGTCGACCACCGTGAAGGCCGGTTGGACCAGCGGCAACGTCGGCATGATCGGCAAGTCCTGGGACGGCACCATCGCCAACGGCGTGGCCGCCACCGGGGTCGCCGGGCTCAAGACGATCGTGCCGATCTCGGCCATCTCCTCCTGGTACGACTACTACCGGGCCAACGGCGCGGACCTGGCCGCCGGCCAGCCGTCCGGGCTGTCGACGCTGGTGGAGACCTCGGCCGCGCAGAGCGGCTGCCGCAGCGTGCAGTCGGCCATCGACGCCGGCTCGCCGACCAACGGCAACTACACGTCCTGGTGGGACCAGCGCAACTACTACGCGCAGGCCGCCAACGTGCACGCCAGCGTGTTCGTCGCGCACGGCATGGAGGACGACAACGTCAAGCCCATCAACTTCGGGCAGTGGTGGGACGCGCTGGCCGCGCACGGCGTCGAGCGCAAGATCTGGCTGTCGCAGACCAGCCACGTCGACCCGTTCGACTACCGCCGCGCCCAGTGGGTGGACACGCTGCACCAGTGGTTCGACCACTACCTGATGGGCGTGGACAACGGCATCCAGAACGGCCCGCAGCTGTCGGTCGAGCGCACCCCGGACAACTGGGTCGACGCGGCCCAGTTCCCCGAGGCGTCCGCCGCGTCGGGCCTGAAGTTGAGCGCCACCACCACGAACGGCCTCGGCAAGCTCGGCAGCACCGCGCCCAAGGCCGGCGCCGTCGAGTCGTTCACCGACAACCCGAGCCCGAGCGAGACCAACTGGGCCACCAACCCGGACACGGCCAACAGCGCCCGGGTCGTTTTCAGCAGCGGCACGCTGGCCACCCCGGTGACGGTGTCCGGCACCAGCACGATCACCGTGACGGCCTCGTCCTCGGCCAGCAGCGGTCAGGTGTCGGCGGTGCTCGTCGACCTCGGGCCGGAGACCGTGCGCGACTTCGCCGGGCAGGAGGAGGGCATCACCACGCTGACCACCAAGTCCTGCTTCGGTTCCGGCACCACCGGCGACACCGGCTGCTTCCTGGACACCCAGGCCGACACCGTCAGCACCAACGCCCAGGTGATCTCCCGCGGCTGGGCCGATCTCGGCCACTACGCCTCGCTCAACAGCAAGGCCACGCTGACGCCGGGCAAGTCGTACACGATGACGTTCAAGCTGGCCCCGACCGACCACCAGCTGGCGGCCGGGCACCGGCTGGCGCTGATCGTGGGCGGCACCGACAACGGCTGGATCAACGCCGGCAGCGCCAAGCCGAAGATCACCCTGGACCTGACCAGGACCGCCATCCAGGTCCCGTTGGTGGGCTCGCTGCCGTAGAAGCCCCTGGGCCACGGGCGGTGTCGGCCGCCCGTGGCCTAGGGTTCGCAGCCGTGCGACTCGTGCTCGGATCCCAGTCCCCCGCCCGCCTCAACGTGCTGCGCCAAGCCGGTATCGACCCGGTGGTCCGGGTGTCCGGTGTGGACGAGGACGCGGTGGCGGCCGCGCTGACCGATCCCCGACCGGCCGAACTCGTCACGGCGCTGGCCGAGGCCAAGGCCCACGCCGTGGTCGAGGCGCTGGCCGGCGAGCTGCCCACAGAGCTTCTTAAAGAGGCAGTGGTGATCGGCTGCGACTCGATGCTGTCCATCAACGGCCGCATGGTCGGCAAGCCCGGCACGCCCGAGGTGGCGCGGGCCCGCTGGCAGGAGATGGCCGGCAAGACCGGCGAACTGCTCACCGGGCACGCGATTCTGCGGCTGTCCCAAGGCGTTGTCGACCGCACGGCATCGGGCGCGGAGACCACCACCGTCCGTTTCGGCACGCCCAGCGACCGTGAGCTCGACGCCTACATCGCCACCGGGGAGCCGCTGGCCGTGGCCGGCGGCTTCACCCTGGACGGCATGGGCGGCTGGTTCGTCGACGGCATCGACGGCGACCACTCCAGCGTGATCGGCATCAGCCTGCCGCTGACCCGGCGGCTGCTGGCCGAGGTCGGCGTCAGTGTGATCGACCTGTGGTCATGACGGGCACTCGACCAGCTGCATCGGCTGGGGCGTGACGACCGGCCAGCCGGGCAGCTGCTGCGAGTTGGCATAGCTGTTGGTGCAGCCGATCTCCTCGCCCGTCGCCTGGAAGACGGCCACCGCGACCTTTGTGCAGGAGGCGGGCGTGTTGCCGCCGCAGCGGCTCTGCGTCGTGACCACGTCGGGGATCGCGTCGCCGTCGACGTCGCGCAGCGCCAGGTAGCCGGCGTCCGAGCTGAACGGGGGCTGCGTCTGCCGCCAGGTGCCGCGGTCGTCGGTGAACACCTCGCCGATCAGGTCGTCGCCGTCCTTGCCCTGGAGCAGGCAGACCGAGGTCTTGCCCTCCTCGCACGTGATCGCCTTCGCGTCCACGGTGGCGATCTGCGAGCTGAACAGGACCGCACCGCGCTCGGAGGTGATGCGCAGCCGGGCGTCGTGGCCCTTGCCGTCGGCCAGCAGGTCCACGGTCTCCTTGAACTGGGGCATCGACACGCTGGTCAGCTTCACGCACGGCGTCTCGCCGCACAGCTGCACCGGCCCGGTCGGGGCCGTCGGCGCGGTCGGCTGGGTCCCGGTGGACGGCGTCGCCGCGGCGTCACGCAGCTGCCGCATGACCACCGTGGCGCCGATGGCGGCGACCAGCACCAACACCGCGACCACCACCGCGACGTACACCGGTCTCGACGCCCTGCTCACGCGCCGGCCCTCCTTCCCGTCTCGACCGCTCCAGCATGAGTCTGCACGTCAACCCGGGTCCAGCGCTCGTCGTGTCGTGAGCATGGTCTCCTCCCGCGCCGGGTTACTCGTCCGTAGACTGCTGCGAAACGCGCGCGTTCCGCTGGAAGTCGTACGAGGAGGTATGGCGTGCCAGAGTCGGCCGCAGACCTGGGACCCGTCACGCTGCACAAGGTCCTGGTCGCCAACCGGGGTGAGATCGCCGTGCGGGTGATCCGCGCCTGCCGTGACGCCGGCCTGGCCAGCGTCGCCGTGTACGCGGACCCCGACCGGGACGCGCCGTTCGCGCGGATGGCCGACGAGGCCTTCGCCCTCGGCGGCTCCACCCCGGGCGAGAGCTACCTGGTCATCGACAAGCTGCTGGACGTGGCCAAGCGGTCCGGCGCCGACGCCGTGCACCCGGGCTACGGCTTCCTGTCCGAGAACGCCGACTTCGCCCAGGCCGTGCTGGACGCCGGCCTGATCTGGATCGGCCCCTCCCCGCAGTCCATCCGCGACCTCGGCGACAAGGTCACCGCGCGGCACATCGCCATGCGCGCCGGAGCTCCGCTGGTGCCCGGCACCAAGGACCCGGTGAACGGTCCCGACGAGATCGTCGCGTTCGCGGAGGAACACGGGCTGCCCGTGGCGATCAAGGCCGCCTTCGGCGGCGGCGGCCGCGGCCTGAAGGTCGCCCGCACGCTGGAGGAGATCCCCGAGCTGTTCGACTCCGCGGTCCGCGAGGCCGTGTCGGCGTTCGGGCGCGGGGAGTGCTTCGTCGAGCGCTACCTGGACAAGCCGCGTCACGTCGAGGCCCAGGTCGTGGCGGACAAGCACGGCAACGTCATCGTCGTCGGCACGCGCGACTGCTCGCTGCAACGCCGGCACCAGAAGCTGGTCGAGGAGGCCCCGGCCCCGTTCCTCACCGACGACCAGCGGGCCCGGATCCACTCGTCGGCCAAGGCCATCTGCGCCGAGGCCGGCTACTACGGCGCCGGCACCGTCGAGTACCTGGTCGGCCTGGACGGGTCGATCTCCTTCCTGGAGGTCAACACCCGCCTTCAGGTGGAGCACCCGGTCAGCGAGGAGACCTCCGGCATCGACCTGGTGCTGGAGCAGTTCCGCATCGCCGCCAACGAGAAGCTGCGCTTCACCGAGGACCCGACCCCACGCGGCCACTCGATCGAGTTCCGCATCAACGGCGAGGACGCCGGCCGCAACTTCCTGCCGGCTCCCGGCCTGGTCGCCACGTTCGTCGAGCCGTCGGGCCCCGGCGTCCGCGTGGACGCCGGCGTGCGGTCCGGCGACGTGATCGGCGGGCAGTTCGACTCGTTGCTGGCCAAGCTGATCGTCACCGGCGAGACCCGCGAGCAGGCGCTGGCCCGGGCCCGTCGCGCGCTGGACGAGATGGTCGTCGAGGGCATGGCCACCGTGCTGCCCTTCCACCGTGCGGTCGTGCGGGATCCGGCGTTCACCGCCGAGGACGGCTTCACCGTGCACACCCGGTGGATCGAGACGGAGTTCGACAACACCATCCCGCCCTTCACCGACCCGGCCGTGGCCGAGGAGGAAGAGGGCTCGCGCCAGACCGTGGTGGTCGAGGTCGGCGGGCGTCGGCTGGAGGTGTCGCTGCCGTCGACCTTGTCGGTCGGCACGGCCGCCCCGGCCGCCGCGAAGGCCAAGCCGCGCAAGCGGGCGGGCAAGAACTCGGCGGCTGTCTCCGGCGACGCCGTGGCCGCGCCGATGCAGGGCACCATCGTCAAGGTCGCGGTGGCCGACGGCCAGACGGTCGAGGCCGGTGAGCTGCTGGTCGTGCTGGAGGCCATGAAGATGGAGAACCCGGTGACCGCGCACAAGGCCGGCACCGTGACCGGGCTGGCCGCCACTCCGGGCGAAACGGTCACGCAGGGCTCCGTGCTGCTGGAGATCAAGGACTAACTGACGGATGTCATGACGGGGGACCGTTGGTGCGCCGTACGATTGGCGACGTGAACGAGTCCCCCGAAATGCGGATCGGTGACACCGAACGCGAGCAGGCGCTCGCCGCGCTCGGGGAACACATGAGCGCCGGTCGGCTGACCATCGACGAGTACGGCGAGCGGTCGGCCAAGGTGACGGCCGCCCGCACCCGCGGCGAGCTGCTGGAGCTGTTCACCGACCTGCCCGACCCGAAGCCGGGGGCCGTGCCCCGGCCGCAATCGGCGGCCACCACCGCGCAGCTGCCGGTCACGGCGCCCGAGGCCAAGGTGGAGAAGCGCAGCAACGCGCCGCGCATCTCCATGGCGGCGATCGCCGCCGCCAGCTGGCCGGTGTGCATCGCGATCGGCCTGCTCACCGAGAAGTGGATCGTGATGGCGATCCCGTTCCTGCTGAGCTGGTTCATCGGCTCGCTGTTCGGCGGCCGTGGCCACCACGACGACCGCGACCACGGCCGTCGCGAGCGCGACCGTTTCCGCGAGGAGCGCCGCGCCATGCACGACGACATCCACCGCCGCCGCCGGGAACTGCGTGGACGCGACTAGGTCCACAGTGGACGGCATGCTCATCGTGCTGCCCGACCGCGAGGACGCCGAGCGGGTCGCCGGCGAGCTGGCCGAGCTGGGCTGGCTGCCGTGCGCCGTGCACAAGGAGCTGTTGGCCGGCGAGGACGACGCCGAGGACGCCGACTGGCTGATCGAGCTGGCCACTGCCCCGGACGGCACGCCCGCGAGCGGCCACGAGGAGTATCTGGCGGGACTGGCCGACCTGGCCGACGGGTTCGTGACCAGCATCAACTAGGTTGGCCGCCGTGGAACCGGTCGAGATCAACGCCGGCAGGTACTACCTGCGGCAGCTGCGCGCCGACGACCGGATCGACGACCGGCCGTCGATCCTGGACGCGTTCACCGATCCCATCAGCCGCCGCTGGATCAGCCACCGGATCCTCGACCTGGCCGGGGCCGGCGACTACGTGGCGCTGCGCGCCCGGCAGTGGGCCGACGACGAGCGGTGCTCGTGGGCGGTGGCCGACCAGAACAGCGGGGAGTTGCTGGGCGAGGTCGGGTTGAAGGACCTGAACCTCGACGGCGGCACGGCCGCCG
>NZ_KK037166.1:6832909-6845186 GCF_000568255.1 Kutzneria sp. 744 | reverse complement strand
ACCAGACGCAGTCCTCGGGCGCCACCCGCGCAGACCCACCACGACGACAACCAGCCTCACGCTGCCGCCGCGTCCGCGGGAGATTCGCTGGACAAGGTCAACCCGTGCACCATCCTGACCAAGGACCAGCGGGCGCAGCTGAGCCTGGACACCACGCCCGCCCCGTACAACGACACCGAGCTCAAGGCACGGGCGTGCACCATGCGGGGGACCTACAGCGGCCAGGTCGCGCGGCTCGCGCTGGTCACCGAAGAGGGCGCCGAGCTGTGGATCTCCGACGAGGCCCAGAACACCGCCAAGGTGACCACCGTCGTCGGCTTCCCCGCGCTGGAGATCCGCACCCCCGGCTTGGACACGCTCTGTAACGTCGAGGTGGACGTGGCCAAGGGTGAATTCCTCGACGTGCTCTTCCGCGACGGCGGCAGCGCCACCCCGCTCACCCAAGATGATCTTTGTCTTGGCGCGCAACGGGTCGCGGAGGCGGCCATGGCCAGCCTGTCCGGCGGCCACTGATGGCGGATTGACAGGCCCGGCGGGGTGGATGTCACCCTGACCACTGCCCACCGTCACACAGTGTCGCTAGGATGCGCTGGGTCGCTAGAGTGTGCTGGCGCCGACACCCGGAGGTCACTCGTGCCGCAGCGGACCACGACCCCCGACCCGGCCGCGGTCGCCGCCGGCGGGTTCCGGGTGGACCCGGCAGCCATGCCCGCCCTGCGCCGGACGTTCACCGCCGCGCTGGTGAAGCTGGACAAGCAGATCGAGATGGCCGTCTCCGACGTGCGGATCCGGCCCTGGGCCGGCGACCCCGTCAGCCAGCAGGCCGCCGACGACATCAACGACCACACCCTCGGCGTCGACTCCGCGCTCGACGCCCTGCTGCGCTACCAACGCCAGCTCAAGGGCGCACTGGACGCGTTGAGCGAGGTCGAGCAGGGCTATCACACCGTCGAGCAGGACAACACCCTGCTCATCCAGCAGCAGGGCGGCTGCTGATGCCGGCCGACGTCCGCTGGCGCGGCTACACGCACCAGGAGCTCTACGACGCCATCAACTCCGGGCCCGGCGCGGCCGCGTCCGCCCACCCGGCCGCGTGCTGGGGCGGGATCTCCGGCGCGCTGCACGAGATCAGCGGCGACCTGAGCGCCGCCATCGGCGCCACCGCCCAGCACTGGCACGGGGCCGCCTCCGACTCCGCGCTGCACGGCATCGCGCAGCTGGCCCGGTGGGCCGCCGACGCCCACACCAGCGCCGAATCCGTGCGCACCAGCACCGAAGCCCAGGCCGACTACGTCATGCGCGCGCGGGCCGACATGCCGATGCCGGTCAAGGCCCCCGACCCCGGGCCGTCCGGCTGGCTCGGGGACCTGGTGTCGCTGTTCGTCGGGCAGATCGACGCCGAGATCATCGAGTCCGCCCAGGACGCCGCCGCGACCAGGGCGTTCGAGGTGATGAGCACGTATGAGACCAACACCGCGGCCAACACCGCCTCGCTGCGGGCCTTCGACCCCGTGCCCGTCGTGACCGGTCCCGTCGTGCCGAGCCAGCGCGGGTACTGACTTTGCTCACCCTGTCCGAGCTGGAGTTCGACGTGCTCTGGGAGCACCTCCGGCTGGCCGAGATGCCGCTCGCGATCAAGGTCGCCTCCCCCGGCAAGACCCATGTCGAGCGCGAGGTCGTCGCCAAGGCCGTGTGGGACACCCTGGCCGAGCGTGGGCTGGTCGGCGGCGCCCTCGGCATCGATCAGGAGCTCGTCGACCTGCTCGGCCTGTTGGACGGTGCCGACTACGAACTGGACGCCCGGCTCTGGCTCGATGGCGGCGTGCGGGCCCTGATCGCCGCCAAGGGCCACGACGCCGTGCTGGCGCGGCTGTCCGACGGGCGCCTGACCTTGAGCCCCGTCGACATCGACGCGCTGCCCCGGGCCGCCCTGTCGCTGTTGCCCGAGCTGGCCGCCGGCCCCGGCCACTCCATCACCGTGCCCAGCGCCGAACTCGACGCCGCCGCCGCCGAAGCCGAGACCGCCGACGAGCTCGCGTGGATCCTCCGCGACCATGGCGTGTCCCCCGGCGAGGCCGACGAGCTCGCCGCCATGGTCGGCAACGTCCGTCGCCGCGGCCAGTTCGGCGCCGCCGCCCGCGACCGCTACGGTCGCCGCCACCGCCCCGACCGCGTCATCGGCTTCTTCGACACCCCGCGCGGCCGCTACGTCCAGCTCCGCCGAGCCAAACCCGGCGGCGTCGCCTGGAGCACCATCGCCCCCGCCGACGAGCGCCGCCTCGGCCAGCACATCACCGACCTCCTGAACGACGCCGTCCAGCTCACCTTCGGATGACCTGTGGCTTCGACCGACCAGCCACGTACAAGATTCCGGACCTGGGGAGGTGCCGTATGAGGACGATGAGCTATTCCGAGTCTCGCGCGAAATACGCCGAGACGCTCGACGCGGTGGTGAACGACCGCGAGGAAGTCGTGATCACCCGGGCCGGGCACGAGCCGGTGATGATCGTCTCGCTTGACGACTACCAGTCACTCAAGGAGACGGTCTATCTGCTGCGCAGCCCGGAGAACGCGCGGCGACTGATCACGGCCATCGAGCGTCTCGAATCAGGCGGCGGCGAACACCACGAGTTGGCCGAATGAAGCTGGTCTGGGACGAGCTGGCCTGGGCGGACTACGTCTTGCGGCAGTCCGAGGACCGCAAGATCCTCGACGCGTCAACGCTTTGATCAAGGACATCGAGCGGAACGGCAACGAAGGCATCGGCAAGCCCGAGGCGCTCAAGCACGGCTTCCAGCGTTACTGGTCGCGTCGGATCACTGACGAGCACCGGCTGGTCTACAAACTCGCGGGCGATGAGATCCGTATCGCCGCATGCCGCTACCACTACGAGCGGTCGTAGCCCCACATGCGCTTCCTATGTGGCATTCAGCGCCACATAGGAAGCGCATGTGGCGCCAAGTCAGCCCACCGGGTCCCGCAGGTCTCGCGCCTCGGGGGCGCTGATCCGCCTGGCGTCGGCGGCCTCGTCGTTGGGCTCGGACTGGGAGTCCCGCTCGGCCTGCACGCGGGCGGTCTTCACATACTTCCAACAAGACCGGGTACGAAGGACAGTAACTATTTGTTACGGTCAAAATCTCCGCACCATCTCATTCCACGACGCTAGCGAATAATTGTACAACGCGTCTCGATGGAGATGCGAGTCCGTCGGGTGAGGGCGTCCTCCAGGTGCAGCGCGCCCTCGTGCGAGGCGGCGTAGACGATCTCCACCTGGAGATAGTCGGGCGCGGCCGGCAGGGGGCGCAGCAGGTCGGGGTCGCCGTCGGCGACGGCCAGGACCTCGTGCACCATCGAGCCGTAGCGGTCGAGCAGGTGCCGCACGCGGTACGGGTGCAGCCCGTGCCGGGTGGCGAGCTGGTCGGCCTGGTTGACCAGGGCGTAGTAGCCGTCGGCCCCGAGCAGCGGCACCTTGTCGGTGATGGACGGCTGCAACCGTCCGGTCAGGTCGGCCCCGGCCGCGTCGACGGCGTCGGCGGCCATCACGCGGTACGTCGTGTACTTGCCGCCGGCGATGGCCACCAGACCGGGCGAGACCCGGGCGACGGCGTGCTCACGGGACAGCTTGGACGTGGACTCGTTCTCCCCGGCCAGCAGCGGCCGCAGGCCGGCGTACACGCCCTCGATGTCGTCGTGCGTGAGCGGCGTGGCCAGCACGGTGTTGACGTGGCCGAGGATGTAGTCGATGTCGGCCTTGGTGGCGGCCGGGTGCGCGAGGTCGAGGTTCCAGTCGGTGTCGGTGGTGCCGACGATCCAGTGGTTGCGCCACGGGATGACGAACAGCACGGACTTCTCGGTGCGCAGGATGAGGCCGGACTCGGCGACGATCCGGTCCCGCGGCACGACGATGTGCACGCCCTTGCTGGCCCGCACCCGGAACCGGCCGCGGCTGCCGGACAGGCGCTGCAGCTCGTCGGTCCACACGCCGGTGCAGTTGATCACGGCGTTGGCCTTGACCTCGGTCTCCCGCCCGTCCTCGGCGTCACGCACCTGCACGCCGGAGATGCGGTCGGCCTCCCGCAGGAAGCCGACGACCTGGGTGGAGGTCCGCACCACGGCCCCGTAGTGGGCGGCGGTGCGACCGACGGTCATGGTGTGGCGGGCGTCGTCGGCCTGCGCGTCGTAGTAGCGGATGCCGCCGATCAGCGCGGACCGCTTCAGCGCCGGGAACATGCGCAGCGCGCCGGCCCTGGTCAGGTGCTTCTGCCCCGGCACCGAGCTGGCGCCGCCCATGGTGTCGTACATCAGCAGGCCGGCCGCGGTGTACGGGCGCTCCCAGACGCGATGGCTGAGCGGGTAGAGAAAACTGACCGGCTTGACCAGGTGCGGGGCGATCCGGGTGAGCATCAGCTCCCGCTCACGCAGCGCCTCGCGCACCAGGCCGAACTCCAGCTGCTCCAGGTAGCGCAGGCCGCCGTGGAACAGCTTGCTGGACCGGCTGGACGTGCCTGACGCCAGGTCACGGGCCTCGACCAGCGCCACCCGCAGGCCGCGGGTGGCCGCGTCGAGCGCGGTGCCCACGCCGACCACACCACCGCCGATCACCACGACGTCGAAGGTCTCCGAACCCAGGCGCTGCCAGTCACGTTCCCGTTCCGGCACACCGAGCCGGCCGGTCTCGGCCGAGCCGCGTGTCGGGGTCTGCGAGGCTGCTGCTGGTTTCCGGGTGGCCACGCCACTCGCCTCCCGCCTGTTGACTGCCTGGGTTCCGACGGATCATCACGCTACCGGCTGCGAGCCTCCGGCGGGCAGTGGAGCCGTCCAGCCATGGACAGGGCCGGTACCCCTCAGTAACGTCCGGACTCCCGTTCCAACGGCGTCGACGGGCGTGGAGGTGTGTATGGGCTATGGCGCGATCTTCGTCTGGGAGACGATCGGCACCGCGCTGCTGATCCTGTTGGGCACCGGTGTGGTGGCCAACGCGGTGCTGAAGAACACCAACGGCAACAACGGCGGCACGTTGTTCATCAACGTCGGCTGGGGTTTCGCGGTGTTCACCGGCGCGAGTGTCGCCAATCCGAGTGGTGCTCACCTGAATCCGGCGGTGACCCTCGGACTGGCCATCGCCAAGAAGGTCAGCTGGGACAAGGTCCCCTTCTACTTCGCCGGCGAGATGGCCGGCGCCATCATCGGCGCGATGCTGTGCTGGGCGACCTACAAGCTCCAGTTCGACAAGCACGACGAGCCGCAGAACACGCTGGGCATCTTCTCCACCGCGCCGCGCATCCCCGGCGTGCTGTGGAACCTGGTCACCGAGATCATCGGCACCTTCGTGCTGCTGATCTGGATCCTGGAGAGCCCGACGGTCAAGGCCGGCAGCGACGGCGTCCCGCAGTTCGGCAACTCGGCGCTGGGCTACGCCGGCGTCGCCTTCGTGGTGCTGGTCATCGGCACCTCGCTCGGCGGCCCGACCGGCTACGCCATCAACCCCGCCCGCGACCTGGGCCCGCGCCTGGCGTACGCGTTCCTGATGCCGATCAAGGGCAAGGGCGACGGCAACTGGGGCTACTCCTGGGTGCCGGTCGTCGGCCCGCTGGTCGGCGGCTCGCTCGCGGCGCTGCTCGCGCTGGTCCTGCCCGCTTCCTGACGTCTCGCGACAGTCCGTGAAAGGCGAATTCATGTCCTCCTATGTGGCCGCCATCGACCAGGGCACGACGTCCACCCGCTGCATGATCTTCGACCACTCGGGCCGGGTGGTCGCGGTCGACCAGAAGGAGCACCGGCAGATCTTCCCCAAGGCCGGCTGGGTCGAGCACGACCCGGAAGAGGTGTGGGCCAACACCAGAGAGGTCGCCGCCGGCGCCGTGGCCAAGGCCGACCTGCACGTCACCGACATCGCCGCGGTCGGCATCACCAACCAGCGCGAGACCGCCGTGGTGTGGGACCGGACCACCGGCAAGCCCGTGTACAACGCCATCGTCTGGCAGGACACCCGGACCCAGGCCATCGTCGACGCGCTGGCCGGCGACGTCGGGGCCGACCGGTACAAGGCCAAGGTCGGCCTGCCGCTGGCCACCTACTTCTCCGGGCCCAAGATCCGCTGGATCCTCGACAACGTCGAGGGCGCCCGGGCCAAGGCCGAGGCCGGCGACCTGATCTTCGGCAACATGGACACCTGGGTGCTGTGGAACATGACCGGCGGCGTCGACGGCGGCGTGCACGTCACCGACCCGACCAACGCCTCCCGGACCATGCTGATGGACCTGGAGACCCTGGCCTGGGACACCTCGATCGCCGCCGACATGGGCATCCCGCTGTCGATGCTGCCGGAGATCCGCTCCTCGTCCGAGGAGTACGGCCACGTCCGCGAGCGCGGGGCCCTGGCCGGCGTGCCCATCGCCGGCATCCTCGGCGACCAGCAGGCCGCCACCTTCGGGCAGGCCTGCCTGTCCCCCGGCGAGGCCAAGAACACCTACGGCACCGGCAACTTCGTGCTGCTCAACACCGGCACCGAGAAGGTGCTCAGCGAGAACGGGCTGCTCACCACCGTCTGCTACAAGATCGGCTCCAACGACACGGTGTACGCGCTGGAGGGCTCCATCGCCGTCACGGGCTCGCTGGTGCAGTGGATCCGCGACAACCTCGGCATGATCAGCACCGCCGCCGAGATCGAGGAGCACGCCCGTTCCGTCGAGGACAACGGCGGCTGTTACTTCGTGCCCGCCTTCTCGGGGCTGTTCGCCCCGTACTGGCGCTCCGACGCCCGCGGCGCCATCGTCGGCCTCACCCGCTTCGTCAACCGAGGCCACCTCGCCCGTGCTGTGCTGGAGGCCACCGCCTTCCAGACGCGTGAGGTCATCGACGCCATGAACGCCGACTCCGGCGTGCCCCTGACGTCGTTGAAGGTCGACGGCGGCATGGTCGTCAACGAGCTGCTCATGCAGTTCCAGTCCGACATCCTCGGCGTCCCGGTCATCCGCCCCGTCGTCGCCGAGACCACCGCCCTGGGCGCCGCCTACGCCGCCGGCCTGGCCGTCGGCTTCTGGAAGAGCGAGGACGACATCCGGCAGAACTGGGCCAAGGACAAGGAGTGGACCCCGTCCATGGACGAGGACCGCCGCGCCTCGGAGTACGCCAACTGGAAGAAGGCCGTCACCAAGACCTTCGACTGGGTGGAGTGACAGCACAAAGGGGCCGGTCCTTCAGGACCGGCCCCTTTGTGGTTGCCGCTCAGGCCTTGTCCAGCGTCGCGAACACGATGATGTTGTCCACGTAGCTGTGGGCCTTGGTGTCGAATGCCCCGCCGCAGGTGATGACCCGCAGGTCGGCGGTGGAGGTGTCGCCGTAGACGGCGTCGGTGGGGAAGGCGTCCTTGCTGTCCTTCTCCACCTTCTGCACGGTGAAGTGGGCCGTGCTGCCGTCCTGGCGGCCGACGGTGATCTTGTCGCCGGCGGCCAGCTCGTGCAGGCGGAAGAAGATGCCGGCCTGCTTGTTGCCGTCGACGTGGCCGAGGATGACCGCCGGGCCGATCTCGCCCGGCGTGGGGCCGAGCTTGTACCAGCCGGCCTGCATCGGGGCGCTGACCGGCGGCACCTCGACGGTCTTGTCGGGGTTGAGCCCCAGCTGGACCAGCGAGGAATGCGCGCCGATCTTGGGGATGTCCACCGACACCGGGGTCGAGGCCGCCATCGACGGCGACGCGGGGGCCTCCGAGCTGGTGGCGCCGATCGAGGTCGTGACCTGCGTAGGCGCAGGTCCGGCCGCCGGCGGCTGGGCGCCGCAGCCGGCCGTGAGCAGGCCCGCGAGAAGCAGCAGGCCGACGAGTGTCTTCTTCACCATCACTCCTGATGTTGGTCGCGCCGCCGTGGATTTCGTGCACCCCTGCAAAACGAAAGCCGCGACGGCGCGACCGGTGATGGGCTAGCCATCACCGACCGGACGTAAACCGGCCCTGGGCAGGTTGCCTGACAGGCGGAAATTTTGCTCGGGATGTCACACGAACAGCGTCGCCGCGCCGCCGCCACCGGTCTGCGGGGCGCCGACCGGCTTCACGACGGCCTTGCCCGGCACCTTGAAGGTGGTGCTGACGGTCTTGTCGCCGCAGGTCATCGTCAGCTTGTAGGCGCCGGCCACGATGCCGGGCTTGAGCTTCGCGGGGGCGGAGACGTTCGCGGCCATGTCGGCCGGCGACACGTACTGGAGGGCGCCGAACGTCAGGGCCGAGGACGAGAACGTGGCCTTGCCGTCCAGGCAGACGCCATAAGCCACGTTGGCCTCGTTGAACTGGTAGATGTTCGTGCGGCCGGGCAGCGCCGGAGTGTCGGCGTTGAGCTGCACGGTCGGGTCCTCGTACGCGGGCGGGGCCGGCGTGGTGGTGGTCGTGGTCGACGCGGCCGGCACCGTGAAGCTGGCCGAGCCCGAGCCGTTCTCGCAGTCCACCGACAGCGAGTAGGCGCCGGGCGCGACGCCCGGCTTCACCGTCGCGGTCGCCGACATGGTGATGTAGAAGTGGTTGGACTGGTTGTAGTGATAATCGCTGAACGTCAGCTCCGACGACACGAAGTGGCCCTCGCCCGGGCAGTGGCCGGACGCCGTGTTGGCGCCGGTGAGCTGGTAGACGTTCGTGGTCGCGCCGTCGTTGAGCTGCGTCACCGAGTAGTCGGTGGCGAAGGCCGCCGGCGCGACGGCGAGCAGAGCGGTGGCGGCGACAGCGCCGCCGATGATGGTCTTGACAAACATGGCTGGGATCCCCCCGTGCTTTCCGACTCGAACGACAACAAGACGTCGCCCCATCGGGTCTAGTTGCCCCTGACCTGGGGCAACCTTTTCGGGGTTTCCAGCGTTGCGCTCAGTCCAGGTCGTCGTGCCGCATCAGCTGGCGGCCGGCGTCGGTGATCGAGCCCGACAGCGACGGGTACACCGAGAACGTGTGGGCCAGGTGCTCGACGGTGAGCTGGTTCTGCACGGCCAGCGCGATCGGCAGGATCAGCTCGCTGGCCGACGGGGCCACCACCACGCCGCCGATGACCACGCCGGTCGCCGGGCGGCAGAACAGCTTCACGAAGCCCCGCCGCAGGCCCTCCATCTTGGCCCGCGGGTTGGTGGCCAGCGGCAGCATGATCGTGCGGGCCGGCACCTCGCCCGAGTCGATCGCCTGCTGGCTGATGCCGACGGTGGCGATCTCCGGGTTGGTGAACACGTTCGCGGCCACGGTCTTGAGGCGGATCGGCTGCACGCCCTCGCCCAGCGCGTGCCACATGGCGATGCGGCCCTGCATGGCGGCCACCGAGGCCAGCATCAGCACGCCGGTGCAGTCGCCGGCCGCGTACACGCCGCTGACCGAGGTGCGGGACACCCGGTCGACCGGGATGAAGCCGCCCTTGCCGGCGTCGATGCCGATCCGGTCCAGGCCGATGTCGGCGGTGTTGGGCACGGAGCCGACTGTCATCAGGGCGTGGCTTCCCTCGACCGTGCGACCGTCCTCCAGGTAGACCTTGACGCCCTTCTCGGTGCGCTCCACCCGGGAGGCGCGGCCGTGCTTGGCCATCTCGCTGCCGCGCTCGGTGAACACGTCCTCCAGCACGGCCGCCGCGTCGGCGTCCTCGTGCGGCAGCACGCGGTCCCGGCTGGACACCAGCGTGACCTTGACGCCGATCTCGGTGTAGGCCGACGCGAACTCGGCTCCGGTGACGCCGGAGCCGATGACGATCAGGTGCTCGGGCAGCTCGGTGAGGTCGTAGATCTGCCGCCAGTCCAGGATGCGCTCGCCGTCGGGCACCGCGCCCGGCAGCACTCGCGGCGTGGCGCCGGTGGCGATCAACACCACATCGGCCGGCAGCACCTCGGTGCCGCCGTCGGCAGTGTGGGCGATGACACGGTGCTGGGCCAGGCCCGTCGCGTCGTCGCAGAAGCGGGCGGTGCCGGTGATGATGCGCACGCCCTCGCGCTGGAGCTTGGCCCGCACGTCCGCGGACTGGGCCAGCGCCAGGCCCTTCACCCGTCCGTGCACGACCGGGACGTCCACGGCCGCTTCCGAGTTCTCGGTGCGTATGCCCAGCTCACCGGCGTTGCGGAAGGCGGAGCGGGCGCCGGCGGAGGCGATGTAGGTCTTGGACGGCACGCAGTCGTAGAGCACGCAGGCGCCGCCGAGGCCGTCCCGCTCGACCACGGTCACGTCGGCCCCGTGCGGCGCGGCGACCAGCGCCGCCTCGTAGCCGGCCGGGCCACCGCCCATGATCACGATCCGGGTCACCGGGTTCCTCCAAGCAGACCTGTACGCGGGCGTCTAGAACTTACATCCTCACGCGCCGAGTGCTCGGCGTCCCGACTCCTGATCACATCGGTCGCTAGGCTGTCAGTCGTGCCGCTCTACGCCGCGTACGGCTCCAACATGGATCCGAACCAGATGATGGAGCGAGCCCCGCATTCCCCGATGGCGGGGACCGGGTGGCTCGCCGGTTGGCGCCTGTCGTTCGGCGGCGAGGATCTCGGCTGGGAGGGCTCGCTGGCGACCATCGTCGAGGAGCCCGACTCGCAGGTCTTCGTCGTCCTCTACGACGTCAGCCCCCGTGACGAGGCCCGCCTGGATCGGTGGGAGGGCTCGCTCGGCCTGTACAAGAAGATCAGGCTGCGGGCCCAGACCCTTGAGGGCACCGTCGTCGCCTGGCTCTACGTCCTCGACGCCTACGAGGGCGGCCTGCCCTCCGCCCGCTACCTCGGCGTGGTGGCCGACGCCGCCGAAGCCGCCGGCGCCCCCGACGACTACGTCAACGACCTGAGAACAAAACCCTGCCGAGGCATAACCGGCTAACCCACCCCCGCGAGTCACGCTCTCGGGCACACCGAATGTAGGTTTCAGGCAGTCAGCCTGCGGGCCTGCAATGCCTCGCGCACCGCGCTGACCAGCCGCGACGGGGCCATGAGGTCGTCGATCGTGGCATGAATGACGATCCAGCCCCGAGCGGCGAGGTCTTCGTCGCGCCGGCGGTCCTGATCATGACGCTCGGCGTGCGCCGCATAGCCGTCGTATTCGACAGCGATCCGAAACTCTGGCCAGGCGAAGTCGAGGCGGTAGAGCTCGCGGCCATCGATCGTGGTGATCGAATGCTGTGGGGTCGGCACGGGCAGCTCACGGTCATAGAACATCAGCAGCAGCTGGCTCTCGAAGGGTGATTCCGGCAATCCGGTCGCCAGATCGAACATCACCCGCGCCTGTCTGGTGCCTCGAATATCAGCGCGGGCGCTGATCGCCCGGAGCACGGCATCGCGAAACCCCGGCCGCTGCGCGGCGGGCAGGCCGGCCAGCATTTGATCGGCGCAGGCCAGCGCGGTCGGACGGCGCGCGCGGCACAGCAGATCGGCCAGGACCTGTTCAGGGGCGAGCAGCCGCAGTCCATCGATTTCTGCGATGTCATCCTCGGTGAAGGTCCCGTTGTGCACCACAACACCCGGAGCCCGCTCAATGCGCCGCGCATAGGGCACCAGAATGTCGATCGGCGCGAAATCAGCAGCGGTGCAGCCATACATTCGGGCTGCGGTGTGTCTGGTCAGCACGGCACGTTCGCCGGCGAGCAGCAGTGCGGCAGCGGCACGCGTGCGCAGTTGAGTTGTCACTTCCCGACGCAACAGCACCTGTCGGTGGAAGGTGACCAGTTGGCCCTGCCTGACCGCGGTGCGGATCGCGTGGCGGCCGAAGGCGGCGATGAGGTCACACCGCCGGTAGGCACCGTGGAGTCCGTTCGGTAGCTCAATCATGGATCCACGGTGCCCCCGGCAGCGCTGTGCCCGGAAGCCCATTCCACAGACTGTGGATAACTCCCGCAAACTGTGGATAACTGCCCGAAACCTACATTCGGTGTGCCTGAGAGCGTGACTCGCGGGGGTTAGGCGAGGGCGGTTAGGGCTGCGTGGACCATTACGCGGACGCCTACCAGGAGGGCGCGTTCGTCCAGGATGAAGGTGGGTTGGTGGAGGTCGTACTGGCGGTCCTGGCCGGACCAGACGCCGAGGCGGGCGAAGGAGCCGGAGATGTGCTCCAGGTACCAGCCGAAGTCCTCGCCGCCGGACGACTGCTCGGTGCCGGCCAGGGCGTCCTCGCCCAGGGCGGCCTCGATGCCGGCGCGCAGCACCGCGGTGCTCTCGGCGTCGTTGACCACCGGCGGCACACCCCGGCGGTGCTCCAGCTCGAAGCCGACGCCGGTGGGCCACAGCAGGGACTGCACGAGGTCCTTGACCAGCGGCTCCAGCTCGTTCCACACGTGGTGGTCGCCGGTACGCAGGG
>NZ_KK037166.1:6791873-6832809 GCF_000568255.1 Kutzneria sp. 744 | reverse complement strand
GCAGCTCCGGCGCGGAGGCCAGGGCCATCGCCGCGCCGAGCAGCACGGCCGTGTGGGCGTCATGCCCGCAGGCGTGGCAGGCACCCTCGTTGGTGGACGAGAACGGCAGGCCGGTGTTCTCGGTCAGCGGCAGCGCGTCGATGTCCGCACGCAGCGCCACGCAGCGCTCGCCGGAGCCGATGTCGCAGATCAGGCCGGTGCCGCCGGGCAGGATCTCGGGGTGCAGGCCCACGGACCGGAGCACGCCGGCGATCAGCTCCGTCGTCTCGTGTTCCTGCCGGGACACCTCAGGGTGGGCATGGATGTGCCGTCGCCAGGCCACGACGTCGGCCGCTCCCGATGTCAGCCACTCGTCGAGCCAGGCCGGGCCGCGCCCGGCGCCCATGTCCACCACGTCGGACATGCTGACCCCGGAATCGGTGATCAGCACGTCGGACGCCTCGTCGTGCCGGCGGCCGTCGCCCTCCATGGGCAGTTCGGGCCGCGAATCCAGCACGGTCACGCCGCACCTCCAGCGCGTGCCACGCGGTGTCCAGCGCCGGTCAGCAACCGCTCCCGCTGTACGGGGTCGGTCGCCGCGGCCACCGCCGTCCACGCCAGGGCGAGCGCGCCGTCCAGCACGGCTCGGTCCCCGGTCGGCGTGGCGCAGGCGGCGGCGAACTCCGGCTGGTGGTTCACCGCGTCTCCGCAGTCGATCGATATTGACGGGTGGATACCGGGCAGCGCTCGGGTGACGTTGCCCATGTCGGTGCTGCCGGTCAGGCGGAGCAGCTCGTCTTCGTGACTCATCGGCGCGCGGCCGAGTTCCGTCACGGCCTCGCGGTACGCGGAGGCCAGCCAAGGGTCGGGCGCCAGCTCGGTGTACTCCGCCGAGATCGCCCTGACCTCGTGCGTGCACCCGGTGCCGACGGCGCCGGCGGTGAAGCAGCCCTGGATCCGGTGGACCAGGCGCTCAAGGGATTCGTGATCGGCCGCGCGCAGGTAGAACTGGCCGGCGGCCGTCACGGGACGATGTTCGGGGCGGCCCCGCCGTGCGTGACTATGCCGTGCACCATCTGCTTGGGCTCCAAGTGCTGCCTGGCCAGGCCGATCGCGACCTGCGCGATGGTCAGCGCGTCGGCCGCGTTCACGCCCAGCTCGGGGGCGGCGGCGGCGTGCGAGGCCCGGCCGGAGTACTCGACCTCCAGGTCGACGATGGCCAGCGACGGCGAGGCGACCGCCTCCCACGGCGCCGGGTGCACCATCATCGCCAGCCCGACGCCGTCGAACACTCCGTGTTCCAACAGTTGGACCTTGCCGCCGCCGGATTCCTCAGCGGGGGTGCCCACCAGTTTGACCGTCACACCTAGATCGTCCGCCACATCGCGCAGCGCGATGGCGGCCCCGGTCGACGCGGCGGCGATGATGTTATGTCCACAGGCGTGGCCGACCTCGGGCAGCGCGTCGTACTCGGCGCACAGGCCGACGACCAGGTCGCCCGAGCCGTAGGTGGCGGTGAACGCGGTCTCGAGGCCGGCGACGCCCCGCTCGACCTGGAAGCCCTCGCGCTCGGCCAGATCGGCGACCTTGGCGGCGCTGCGGTGCTCCCGATAGGCCAGTTCGGGCTCGGCGTGGATGCTCCGGGAGAGTCCCACGAGGGCGTCCGCGTACCGCTCAACGGATGAACGGCAGGTCGCCTTGGGGTGGCTCACCCTGTTCATCCTGCACCAAGCGTGCTGGGGGCTCGCTCGACTTTCGCCCTTCCAGGGCTAGCCGGCAGCCATATTGCGACGAACGGCGCAACCGACCCGTGGAAGTTATGCCTGGCTGTAGCGGGTGCCCGGCCGATGATCATGAAATCGGCGACAGGCGGTCAACTGTCCCACATAGTGAGACAGGGGATCAGCTGGCCTTCTGGCGCTTCTTGCGCACCCGGCGGCCGTACCAGACGATCGCGAACAGCACGACGACCACCACGAAGATGATCACGCGCTGTCGGGCGTCGTCGCTGAGGCTCTGGTTCTGCGGCGGGTTGAGCGACGGTCCGGGCGGCGGTGTGGTGGTCTGCGCCCAGGCCGGGCCCGCGAACAGCACGCCGAACACCAGCACGGTGACGAACGCAGTCACCCGGGCCATGAACCGCCTCCTCCTGTTGATCACAAGCCTACGTGGCCGTGGATCTGGGCGACAGCCGCCGTGTAGGCGGTGCGCACCGCGCGCCGCCCTCGCTCCGCCCGATCGCCTCGGCCCGCATCGACCACTCGGCCGGTTCCGCCGCGCCGGACAAAGCCCACGCGGCCTGCCGTGCCGCGCCCAGCGCCACGTACTCGGCGGGCTCGGGGACCTCAACCGGCGCGTCGAACAGGCCAGACGCGACCGCCTGCACCGCAGCCGACCGCGCGGCGCCGCCGATCAACAGCACCCGTCGCGCCTGCACGCCGACTCGACGCAGTTCGGCGAGCCCGTCGGCCAGGCCGCACAGCATGCCCTCGACCGCCGACCGGGCCAGGTTCTCGGGCGTGAGGTTGCCGCGCCGGATGCCGGTCAGGGTGCCCGACGCGTCCGGCAGGTTCGGCGTGCGCTCGCCGTCGAGATAGGGCACGAAGACCAGGCCGCCCGATCCGGGTTCGGCCCGCAGGGCCAGCTCGTCGAGGCCGGCGAGGTCGGTGCCCAGCAGCGCGGCGGTCGTGGTCAGCACCCGCGCGGCGTTGAGCGTGCAGACCAGCGGCAGGTAGCGGCCGGTCGCGTCGCAGAAGCCGGCGACGAAGCCGGTCGGGTCGGCGGTGCCCTCCTCCGTGACGGCGAAGACCGTGCCGGAGGTGCCGAGCGAGACGACGACATCGCCCGGTCCGGCGTTGAGGGCCAGGGCCGCGCCCATGTTGTCGCCCGTGCCGGCGGCGACCAGAACACCGTCGGCGGTACGTCCGGTGACCTCGGCCGGCCCGAGCAGCCGGGGCAGCCTGGGCGTGCGGCCGCCGAAGGCCTCGGAGAGCAGGTCGGGCAGCCATTCGCCGGTACGAGGCGAGAAGTAGCCGGTGCCGGACGCGTCGCCACGGTCGGTCGCCGGTTCCGTGCCCGGCTCGGCCAGCGCCCAGCTCACCCAGTCGTGCGGCAGCATCACGCGGTCGACCCGGTCCGCGGCGGCCGGCTCGTGCTCGGCCAGCCAGGCCAGCTTGGTCACGGTGAAGCTGGGCACCGGGACCGAGCCGGTCAGCTCGGCCAGCCGGTCGGCACCGTGCTTCGCGACGAACTGCTCGGTTTCCGCCGCAGACCTGGTGTCGTTCCACAGCAGCGCCGGACGCACCGGCTCGCCGTCGGCGTCCACGGTGACCATGCCGTGCTGCTGGCCGGCGACCGCGATCGCGGCGATCGGCTCCGACACACCGGCCCGCGCCTCGGCGATCGCCCGGTCGCAGGCGACCTGCCAGGCCCGGGGATCGACCTCGGTGCCGTCCGGGTGCGGCTGCCGGCCCTCGCCCACGACACGGCCCGTCTCGGCCACGACCACCAGCGCTTTTGTCGACTGCGTCGACGAGTCGACACCGATCACCAAGGTCACGGCGTCGATCCAACCGGAGCAGCGGGCCGTGCGGAAGGCTTCAGCGCCGCTCGCCGCCGTAGACCGAGGCCGCGATCGCCGACTCCACCGCCGCCAACACCTCGCTCGCCGCCGGCGGCATCGGCTTCGCGGCGCGGTCCAGCCACGCCCGCAGCATCCGTCGGTCCAGCTGCGGCTCGCACAGGTCGTCCAGGCCCAGGTGCCAGGCCAGCAGCGCCAGGCTCACGTTGTAGACGTCCGGTTTGCCCGGCCCCAGCACCGCGGCCCGGATCTCGGCCCGGCCGCCGGCCGCCACCAGCAGGTCGACCGGCGGATAGCGGTGCGTGCGGCGAAGGAGGCTCCGCTCGGCGATCGGCGTGACCAGACCGGCGTCGGCGAGCTGGGTGACGACCTTGTCCACGACGACCGGCCGCAGGTGGTCGATCCACTCCCGCAGCGGGTATCCAGTCGGCTCGGCGGCGATCTCGGCCAGCACTTCGGCGGATGCCCGGTCGCCGCGCGCGGCCTTTCCCGTGGCCTCGGGACAGCCGTCGTTGACCGATATCCGCCCGGTGAACAATAGGTCGCAGATAATTGCGCCCGACAAACATATTTCCAGCGACGCCCGCGCCACCTGGGCTTTTCCCGTGAACTCGTCGTGCGCGAGGAAGAACAGCGCCTCCGCAAGGGGCAGCCGGGAGTTCGTGTGGGCCACGTGCCGGAAACGTAGCCGCTGCGGGAAGCGGTGTCGAATGGCTAGGGTTGCCCGGAAATGGTGGGACGACTCCTGGGGGAGTAACAAAGGTGGCCACTCGTACGCCGCTGCGTGAACGCGGCCTCGCCCGACCTCGTCTCGGTGTCGCGCAAATTCTGTTCTTCGTCGTCGCCGCGTCCGGCCCGCTGTACGCGATCGCCGGCGGCGTCACCGCGACCTATGCGGTGACCGGTGTCGTCGGCGTGCCGCTGTCCTTCGTGCTGCTGGCGCCGGTGCTCGCGCTGTTCGCCGTCGGCTACGCGGCCATGAGCCGGTACATCACCGGCGCGGGCGCGTTCTATCCGTACGTGGTGAACGGCCTGGGCCGGCCCGCCGGCGTGGCGATCTCGTTCGTGGCGCTCGTCGCCTACAACGCGATCCAGATCAGCGTGTACGGCCTGTTCGGCTGGTCGCTGTCGAACTGGATCAACCCGCTACTCGGGCTGGACACGCCGTGGTGGCTGTGGGGCCTGGCGATCGCGCTGGTCATCGGCGTGCTCGGCGTGCTTCGCGTGGACATCAACGCCAAGGTGCTGGGCGTTGTGCTCCTGCTGGAGTGCGCGGTGATCGTCGTGACCGACATCGCGCTGCTCGGCTCGCCCGCCGGCGGCGGCGCGCCGTCACTCGCGCCGCTCGCGCCGAGCAGCCTGTTCACGACCGGTGTCGGCGCGGTTTTCGCCTTCTCCGTCGCCGTGTTCACGGGCTTCGAGGGCGCGGCCTCGTACAGCGAAGAGGTGCGGGATCCCCGGCGGACCGTGGCTCGCGCGACCTACCTCGCGGTGGCCCTGACCGCAGTGCTGTACACCCTGTCCGCACTGGCCATGGCCGACGCCGCCGGTCCCGCCAATGTCGTCGGCGCCGCGCAGGCCCAGGGGCCCGGCCTGTTGTTCGGGCTCAACGCGCAACGGCTCGGCAGCCTGTTCTCGGACGTCTCCTATGTCCTTTTCCTCACGAGCCAATTCGCGTCGCTGCTCAGCTTCCACAACTCGATCGCCCGCTACTTCTTCGCTTTGGGCCGCGAAGGCGTGCTGCCCGAGGCTTTGGCGCGCACCAATCGCCGCACCGGCGCGCCCGCCGCCGGGTCCGGATTGCAGACCGCGCTGGGCCTGATCGTGGTGGCCGTGTTCGCCATCGCCGGCCGGGACCCGTTCACCGAATTGTTCAGCTGGCTCGGCACGATGGCCTCGACCGGCGTCGTTTTCGTGCTGGCCGCGGTGTCCGTGTCGGTCATCGGCTTCTTCCGCAAACGGGAACACGACGAGCCCGCGTGGCGGCACACCATCGCGCCCACGCTGGCCGCCGTGGCTCTGCTGGTGATCCTGGTGCTCATTCTCTGGAACTTCGACGTGCTTCTCGGCACCGCCGGGGATTCGCCGCTGCGCTGGATCCTGCCCGGCATCCTGCTGCTGGCCGCCGTGATCGGCCTCGTGCGCGGCTCGATCCTGCGCCGCCGCAAGCCCGAGGTCTACGCCGGCATCGGGAAGGTGGAGTGATGGACGACGTCGTCCGGCCCGCCTCACGGTCCGAAGTGGACATCGTGGCCCGCATCCTGTCCGAGTCCTTCCAGGACGATCCGGTCAACGCGTGGGTGTTCCCCGGCGCCGAGCACCGGCGCTCGGCGCATCCCGTGTTCTTCAAGGCCTTCACCGAGGCCGCCTTCGCCGACGGCGAGGTGTACCTGGCCCACGACCACTCCGCCGCGTCGCTCTGGTTCCGCAGCGAGGGCGGCGAGAGTCCCGAGGAGTTCCTGGACCGGTTCGCCGCCCTCGACGCCGAGGACTTCGCCCGCCTTGTCGCCGTCACCGAGCTGCTCGGCGCCCACATGGGCCCCGAGCCGCACCTGCACTGGCAGTTCTGCGGCGTTGTGCCCACGTCCCAGCGTCATGGCCTCGGCAGCGCCATCGCCCGCCAGCATTTCCGGCGGATCGACGCCGAGGGCATCCCATGCGCCGGCGAGGCCAGCAACCCCGACAGCGCCCGGCTCTGGCGGCGGCACGGTTTCGTCGACGCCGGCGAGCCGTTCGGTCTGCCCGGCGGGCCGCGGTTCTTCCCGATCTGGCGGGAGCCCCAGGGCTGACGCCGGGGGCCGACAACACCCGGGGGTCTGCGAAAACCGGGCGGACGCGACTCGTGGAGAATGGCCGCATGTCCACGCCGGAAACTCCACCGCCCGCCCGGTCCCGCGTGATCGCCGGCCGGTACCGGCTCGAACACGTGCTGGGCAACGGGTCGATGGGCACGGTGTGGGCGGCCTATGACGAGTTCCTCCAACGCAAGGTGGCGGTCAAGGAGGTGCTGCTCCCGCCGGGCATCCCGGCGGGAGAGGCGGACGCGCTGCGGGAGCGGACGCTGCGGGAGGCGCGGGCGATCGCGGTGCTGTCGCACCCCAACGTGGTGACGCTGCACGACATCGCCCGCCATGACGGCGAGCCGTTCGTGGTGATGGAGCTGGTGCCCTCGCGCAGCCTGGCGGAGGTGGTGCGCCAGCAGGGCCCGCTGAACACGCAGCAGACGGCGGCGGTGGCCGACGCGGTGGCGGCGGGACTGGAGGCGGCGCACCGGGCCGGCATCACGCACCGTGACGTGAAGCCGGGCAACGTGCTGGTCGGGGACAGCGGCCAGATCAAGCTGACGGACTTCGGCATCGCCCGCAACGTCGCCGAGAACACGATGACCAGCACGGGCATCATGCTGGGCTCGCCGGCCTACATCGCGCCGGAGGTGGCCTCGGGCCAGGAGGTGACGCCGGCGGCGGACCTGTGGAGCCTGGGGGCGACGCTGTTCGCGGTGGTGGAGGGCGTGCCGCCGTACGACGCGGACGACGACCCGCTGGCCACGGTGACCGAGGTGGTGCACGGCGACGTGCCGACGCCGACCTCGGCCGGCCCGCTGGAGCCGGTGATCACGGGCCTGATGGTGAAGGACCCGGATTCCCGCATGACGCTGGCCGAGATGCGCCGGCGGCTGCGCCCGCTGCTGCCGGAGCCGGGCACGGTGCTGTTCCCGGTGCCGCACGCGGACACCCCGCCGGTGGCGCCGCCGCCGAAGCGCCGTTCGCTGTCCCAGCAGTTCGCGCCGCCGAAGGCCCCGCCCCCGCCGACCGACACGCCGCTGGCCAGCGACCCGGGCCCGCTGCCGTTCATGGTGACCAACCCGGCGGCGCCCGCGGTCCCGACAACACCGGCCACGAAGCAGCGGCGGCGGCGCGGCAAGGTCGCCACGGCGGTGCTGGCGCTGGTCGCGGCGGCGATCGTGGTGGTGTCCATGGCCGGCGGGTTCGTCCTCACCCGCTACCTCGGCGGCCAGGTGCTGCTGCCGACGACGGTGGCGTTCGGCAGCACGCCGAGCTCGATGCCCACCTCGGCCACCGTGGCCAAGGTGCCGACGACCCGGATCCGCGCGAAGGCGATCGTGAAGGTCGGCGACGGCGCCAGCGACTTCGCGGTGGACGTGCCCAACGACTGGCAGCAGTTCACCCAGAACCGGCCGGCCACCGACTCGCTGCCGGCACGGGCCCAGGTGTTCTTCCTCAGCAAGGACGGCACTCAGGAGCTGTCCGTGCAGCACTTCACCAACTTCCCCAAGCCGGACGCCTACCTGGACGCGGTCCGGGCGCTGCCCAACGTCAACGTGTCGCCGGTGCAGCCGGCGTCGGTGCCCGGCTTCACCAACGGCCAGCTGCTCGACTACAAGCAGGACACCGGCGGCTCGCTGCTGCCGCAGACGGTCGCGGCGGCGCTGGTGAAGGGCAACGACCTGTGGGTGGTGGCGGTGAAGGGCACGACCGGCGGCAACAGCAACGCCGACGCCTCGGCCCGCAACCTGTTCAACCAGATCTACCCGCAGTTCGAGGTCACCGGCTGAGGGTGTTTTAGGCTCGCCGGTGTGACCGGTATCAGCGAAGACTCCATTTCCCCCGACGCGCTGGCGACGGCCGCCGCGGCGGCGCTCGTCGAGCGCACCGGCGTCGACCAGCACGACGTCGCCGTCGTCCTCGGCTCCGGCTGGCGGCCGGCGGCCGACGTGATCGGCGCGGCCGAGCACGAGGTGCCGATGTCGGAGTTGCCGGGATTCCGCGCGCCGACCGCGGTCGGGCACGGCGGCACGATCCGTTCGCTGAAGCTGGGCGACAACCGCGTCCTGGTGATGCTCGGCCGGACCCACCTGTACGAGGGCTTCGGCATCGACCCGGTGGTGCACAACGTGCGCACCGCCACCGCGGCCGGCGTCCGCACCGTGATCCTGACCAACGCGGCCGGCGGCCTGCGGCAGGGCATGACCGTCGGCCAGCCGGTGCTGATCAGCGACCACCTGAACCTGACGGCCCGCTCGCCGCTGGTCGGGGCCCGTTTCGTGGACCTGACCGACCTCTACTCGGCCCGGCTGCGTGACGTGGCCCGGACGATCCGCCCCGATCTTGAGGACGGCGTGTACGCGGCGCTGCCCGGCCCGCACTTCGAGACGCCGGCCGAGATCCGGATGCTGCGCACGATGGGCGCGGACCTGGTCGGCATGTCGACGGCGCTGGAGGCGATCGCCGCCCGCGCGGCCGGCGCCGAGGTGTTCGGCCTGTCGCTCGTGACGAACCTGGCCGCCGGCATCACGGGCGAGCCGCTCAACCACGAAGAGGTCCTGGAGGCCGGCCGCCTGGCCGCCACCGACATGGGCACCCTGCTGCGTGACCTGGTGGCGAAGGCGTGAGCCTGGCGCCGTCTGCTCGTGACGCCGCGTTCCGGTGGATCGCCGACGACCCCGACCAGGCCACACGGGCCGAGCTCCAGGGCGTCGTGGCCAAGGCGATGGCCGGTGACCAGGGGGCGATCGACGAGCTGGCCGATCGGATGTCCGGGCCGCTGACCTTCGGCACGGCCGGGCTGCGTGGCCCGGTGCGGGCCGGCGCGAACGGCATGAACGAGGCCGTGGTGGTGCGGACGACCGCGGGCCTGGCGGACTGGTTGCGCCGCAACGGTCATGGCGGCGGCGTGGTGGTCGTCGGCCGGGATGCGCGGCATGGATCGGAGCAGTTCCACCGGGCCGTCGCGGGCGTGCTGGCGGCCGCCGGGTTCGACGTGCGGGTCCTGGACCGGCCGCTGCCGACGCCGGTGACGGCGTTCCTGGTGCGGCAGCTGAACGCGGTCGCCGGCGTGCAGATCACGGCGTCGCACAACCCGCCCGCGGACAACGGCTACAAGCTGTACATCGAGCATGGCGCCCAGATCGTGCCGCCGACCGACCGCCAGATCGAGGCCGCGATCGCCCAGGTGCCGGCCGCCGTGTCGGTGCCGAGGGCCGAGACCTGGACCACCGTCACGGAGGCCGAGGTCGGCCAGTACGTGACGCGGGCGGCGAGCCTGCCGGTCGGCGGCGTTCGAGAGCTGCGGGTGGCCGCGACGCCGATGCACGGTGTCGGGGCCGTCACGCTGGCCGAGGTGCTGACCGCCGCCGGCTTCACCGATGTGCACTTCGTCACGCAGCAGCAGGATCCGGACGCCGACTTCCCGACGGTCTCGTTCCCGAACCCGGAGGAGCCGGGCGCGACGGACCTGCTGCTGGCCCTGGCCGCCGAGGTCGACGCCGACCTGGCGATCGCCCTGGACCCGGACGCCGACCGGTGCGCGCTGGGCGTCCGCGACCGCGACGGCTCGTGGCGCATGCTGCGCGGCGACGAGACGGGCGTGCTGCTCGGCGAGCACGTTCTGTCCACAATGGACTCCACCGACGCCTTGGTGGCGACCACCATCGTGTCGTCCTCGCTGCTGTCCAAGGTCGCGGCCGCGCACGGCGCCCGCTACGACGAGACGCTGACCGGCTTCAAGTGGCTCGTGCGGGCCGGGGACGGCGCCGGAACCGGTCTCGTCTACGCGTACGAGGAGGCGCTCGGGCACTGCGTCGACCCGGACCACGTGCGGGACAAGGACGGCATCTCGGCCGCGGTGCTGGCCTGCGACCTGGCCGCCGGGCTGAAGGCCGAGGGCCGCTCGCTGCTGGACGTGCTGGACGACCTGGCCGTCGCCCATGGCTGGCACCTGACCGACCAGGTTTCGCTGCGGGTGACCGATCTGAGCCGCATCGGCGAGCTGATGGCCAAGCTGCGCACCGATCCGCCGACGGCGCTGGCGGGCGTTTCGGTGACTGCCGAGGATCTCCGGCCGCGAGCCGACGTGCTGGCGCTGCGCGGCGAGGGGGTGCGGGTGTTGATCCGGCCCTCCGGCACTGAGCCGAAGCTCAAGGCGTACCTGGAGAGCGTGGAACCGGTACCGGACAAGGACCGGCTGGCCACCGCGCGGGAGCGGGCCGTGGCCCGGCTGGCCGCGCTGCGCGGCGAGGTGGCTGCCCTGTTCGAATAATGCGCTGTTCGAGTAGGCGGCTCAGGCGGCCGCGATGACCAGTGAGACCACCGCGATCGCCAGGAATCCGCCGGCCAGCAGGTAGGGCAGGTTGCCCGGTCCCGACACCGGTCGGGGCCGGTCTTCCGTCATGCCCGCGACGGCCGCGCGGCCGAACGCGTAGGCGATGGTGCTCAGGCACAGTCCGAAGGCGAGCAGGACCGTGTTGGCCGAGTAGGGGGTGTGGTCGATGCCGGGCCACAGCGACAGGACCACCAGGGGTGCACCGATCAGGCCGATGCCTACGGCGAGCCAGCCCGCGTAGATGACACGCTTGCGCCGGCTGCCGGACAGGAGAGTAGTTGTGACGTCCACAGTTCTTCCATCTATACCAGCGTTTCCTCTTTGTGAGACGGCCGGGGTGGCGGTGCGGTTGCCTGTTTCCCGCACCGTTTTTCCTTGACCCGCCGGCACATCCGTGCGCCACACTGCGTCACCCGATCGGACACGCTCCGCCGGAATCGTGCTGGCAGCCCGGTTTTCGCCCGGTTCGGCGACTACGCACCGTCGACCGGTTGCGCTCCCGGCGGCCGCTCGGCATCGTCCTACCGGTGCCCCGACTGCTGATCGTGCACCACACTCCGTCGCCGAACCTGCAGGCGATGTTCGAGTCAACTGTGGCCGGAGCCACAACCCCGGAGATCGAGGGCGTCGAGGTCGTCCGCAAACCGGCGCTGGCCGCCACCGCCGTCGACGTCCTCGAAGCAGACGGCCTGATCCTGGGCACGCCCGCCTCTTTGGGCTATATGTCCGGCGCGCTGAAGGTGTTTTTCGACCTCGTCTACTACCCGTGCCTGGACGCGACGCAGGGCCGCCCCTACGGCCTGTACGTGCACGGCAACAGCGACATGTCCGGGGCTGTGCGCAGCGTGGAGGGCATCACCAAGGGCCTCGGCTGGAACCGCGTCGCCGAGCACGTGCTGGTCACCGCGACGCCGTCCAAGGACGACCTCCAGGCGTGCTGGGAGCTCGGCGCGACCGTGGCCGCCGGTCTGATGGCATGACAAAGCCGCCGACCCCCCGACGGCCGGCGGCTTTGTGGAGCTACTTGCTGAGGGAGCGCATGCCCGCCTCGGGGTAGCGCGCGCCGGCGACCGCGTCGAGCGGAACCGCGGCCTCGATGGCGGCGAGGTCGTCGGCGGACAGCTCCAGACCGGCCGCGGCGACGTTCTCCTCCAGGTACTTGATCCGCTTCGTGCCGGGGATCGGCACGACGTCCTGGCCCCGGTGCTGCACCCAGGCCAGGGCGAGCTGGCCGGGAGTGACGCCGCGCTCGGCGGCGACGGCCTTCAGCGCCTCGACGATGGCCTGGTTCTTGGCCAGGTTCTCCTCGCTGAACCGCGGCTGCGCGGTGGCCCGGAAGTCGCCCTCGCCGAACGAGTCGGTGGAGGTGAAGCGGCCGGTGAGGAAGCCGCGGCCCAGCGGCGAGTAGGCGACGACGCCGACGCCCAGCTCACGGCAGGTCGGGACGATCTCGTCCTCGATGTCCCGCGACCACAGCGACCACTCCGTCTGCACCGCGGCGATCGGGTGCACGGCGACGGCGCGGCGGATCGTCTGCGGGCCGGCCTCGGACAGGCCCAGGTGGCGGACCTTGCCGGCCCGCACCAGCTCGGCCATCGCCCCGACGGTCTCCTCGATCGGCACGCTCGGGTCGACGCGGTGCTGGTAGTAGAGGTCGATGTGGTCCAGGCCGAGCCGGGCCAGCGACTTGTCGACGGCCGCACGCACGTAGGCCGCGTCGCCGCGGACACCCCGCACGCTCGGGTCGTCGGGGTCGCGGACGAAACCGAACTTGGTGGCCAGCACGACCTGGTCGCGACGGTCCTTGAGGGCCCGCCCGACCAGCTCCTCGTTGGCGCCTATGCCGTACATGTCGGCGGTGTCGAACAGGGTGACGCCGAGGTCGATCGCGCGGTGGACGGTCGCGATCGACTCGGTGTCGTCGCCCTGTCCGTAGAACTCGCTCATCCCCATGCAACCGAGGCCCTGAGCGGACACCTCAAGGTCGCCGAGCTTGCGCGATTCCATCTGTCTCCTTCTCAGCGTCCTACGAGCTTCTGCATTTCGGGCCGGTACCGCTCGCCGGCGACCGCGTCCACGGTGCCGGCGATGGCCGCCAGGTCGTCGGCCGTGAGCTCCAGCTCGGCGGCGGCGACGTTCTCTTCGAGGTACTTGCGGCGCTTGGTGCCCGGGATCGGCACCACGTCGTCGCCCTGGTGCTGGACCCAGGCCAGGGCCAGCTGGCCGGCCGTCACCCCACGCTCGGCGGCCAGGGTGTTGAGCCGCTGCACGATCGCGAGGTTGCGGTCGAAGTTCTCGCCCTCGAACCGCGGCAGGCTGCGGCGCATGTCGTCCGCGGCCAGGGTCTCGACCGAGGTCACGTTGCCGGTCAGGAAACCCCGGCCGAGCGGGGAGAACGGCACGATGCCGATGCCCAGCTCGCGGCAGGTCGGCCGGACCTCCGCCTCGATGTCCCTGGTCCACAGCGACCATTCGCTCTGCAGCGCCGTGATCGGGTGCACGGCGTGGGCCCGGCGGATCGTCTCCGCGCCGGCCTCCGACATCCCCAGGAATCGGACCTTGCCGGCCTGCACCAGCTCGGCCATCGCCCCGATCGTCTCCTCGATCGGCACGTTCTCGTCCACGCGGTGCTGGTAGTAGAGGTCGATGTGGTCCACGCCGAGCCGGGCCAGCGAGCGGTCCACCGCCTCGTGCACGTAGGCACGGTCGCCGCGGACCGCGGGCCCGCCGCCGTCACCGGGCACGAACCCGAACTTCGTCGCGATCGCCACCTGGTCACGGCGTCCCTTGAGGGCCCGTCCCACCAGCTCCTCGTTCGCGCCGAGGCCGTACTGGTCGGCCGTGTCGAACAGGGTCACGCCCAGCTCGACGGCCCGGTGGATGGTGGCCACCGACTCGGCCTCGTCGCCCTGGCCGTAGGACTGGCTCATGCCCATGCAGCCCAGGCCCTGCGGGCCGACCTCCAGCTGGCCGAGCCGCCTCACGCCGACACCTCCTGGACCAGGGTCTGGCCGGCCAGCTTGGCCTCGACCTCGGCGTAGTTGGTGATCTTGTAGTCGAGGATGGCCAGGCACGCCTGCAGTTCGGCGATGCGCTGCCGAACGTCGGTCCGGTGGTCGTGCAGCAGCTGCTTGCGACGGCCGGCGGTGGCCAGCCCCTTGTGCCGGAGCTGGGCGTACTCCCGCATCATCCGGATCGGCATGCCGGTGGTGCGCAGCTTGGTGAGGAACTCCAGCCAGCTGAGGTCCTCGTCCGAGTACGAGCGACGTCCCCCGGAGTCCCGGGCCGGCGGATCGACCAGCCCGATTCGTTCGTAGTAGCGGAGGGTGTCGATGGACAACCCGCTTCGTTCCGCTGCCTGGGCGATCGAGTAAGTCACGACACCGACCGTAGAAGCTGGAGTGCGCTCCAGGTCAAGCGCAAAGGCCCGACCGGGTGCCGCAAACGTTTGCTGGTCCGATTGTGGCAGGCTCGGATCCATGATCGACGAATTCGCGAAGGAGTATCTGCACGGCGACCTGCGCGAGGTCCGGGCCGAGCTCCTCGGCAAGCTGGACGGACTGGGCGAATACGACATCCGGCGGCCACTGACCGTGACCGGGACCAACCTGCTCGGCCTGGTCAAGCATCTGACGCTGTCGGAGGCCCGGTACTTCGGCGAGGTGTTCGGCCGGCCGTGCCCGGACCCCATGCCGAGGTGGGACGACCTCGCGGAGCGCGGCAAGGACCTGTGGGCCACCGAGCACGAGACCCGTGGGGAGATCGTCGACCGCTACCGGCGCGTGTGCGCGCATTCGGACGCGACGATCGACGCCCTGGCCGTGGACGCCGCCGGGCACGTGCCGTGGTGGCCGCGGCCGGACGTGATGCTGTTCAACGTCCTGGTCCACATGCTCACCGAGACGAGCCGGCACGCCGGGCACGCGGACATCCTGCGCGAGCAGCTCGACGGCGTGACGGCGGCCCCGCGGCGGGATGCGGCGTTCTGGCAGGAGCGGCGGGCGGAGATCGAGCGAGCGGCGATCAGGTTTTCGGCAGGGACCAGTTCTCGAACCGAGTAGCCAGGTCCGTGACGTCGAGGCGGCCGTGGGCGACGGCGCGGACGACGCCGAGGGCCTCGTCCTCGTCGGCGTCGATCCACCAGCCGTTGATGTCGCACAGGGCGACGGCTGCGACCCAGCCCAGACGCCAGTTGCCCTCGGCCAGCGGCCGGGTGCGGACCACGGAATGCAGGACGGCGGCGGCCTTGAGCCACAGGGTGTTGTAGGCCTCCACGCCGAGCACGGTGGCGCGGGGACGGTAGGCGGCGGAGTCGAGCAGCCCGAGATCGCGGACCACCAGGTCGCCGCCGGTGACGGCGGTGGCCAGCACCAGAAGGTCGCCGGCGTCGAGGTACTCGGTCAACTCAGGCGGAACCGAGCCGTTCGAGCAGGCCCTGGTACCGGGGCAGGACCCGGCCGAGCACCTCGCCCAGCTGCTCTTCCTTCTGCAGCCGGGCCCAGCGCTCGGCCAGCGCGAGCCGCATGATCTCCTGCTTGGAGCGCCCCTCGGCCGCCGCCAGCGCGTCGAGCTGGCGGTTCTCCTCTTCGCTCAACCGCAGAGTCATCGCCACGCGGCCACGGTACCAATCTGGTATCAGGCGGGTCCAGCGGTCGCCAGGCGCTTGCGCGAGCTGTTGCTGTCCTTGGTGATCTGCTCGTGCGTGAAGGCCGCGCCGAGGCCGAAGGCCGGCATGTTGGCGTAGACGACCTCGGCCTGCCCCGGCTTCACGACGTAGGTCTCGTGCCAGACGCCGACGGTGCCGTCCGCGCCGACGGCCCGGTTGTAGGCCTTCCACGCCTCCAGGTGCGGCGCCTCCTTGGCCGCGGCGAAGTTGATGAGGTCCTCGGCGCTGCGCCAGTACGACATGAGGATCGTGGTGCGCCCGAACCACGAGTGCCCGCCGAGAAAGCCCAGCTCGGGGTGCTTGCCGAGGTGCACGAGCATGCGCGGCATGGCCGAGGCCACCGGCAGCCACTTGTCCACCCGCCACGGCTTGTTGACCCGCATGCCGATCAGGAAGACCGCACCGCCCTCGGCCGGCAGCCGTCCCGTCCATCGTCCGTCGAAAACCATCTCTGACCCCTCCCCGCGATTTGTGACGCCGTTATAAAACACCGTTTCGGATACACTCGTCAAGTGCCACGACCGAAGACCCACGACGAGGCCCTGCGCGGCCGACTGCTGACCTGCGCGGCGGAACTGATCTCCCTGGACGGGGTGGACGCGCTGAGCCTGCGCAAGCTGGCGGCCGACGTGAACACGTCGACGACGGCGGTGTACTCGCTGTTCGGCGGCAAGCCCGGCCTGATCAGAACCGTCTACCTGGAGGCGTTCGAGGGCTTCTCGCGGGAGCTGCGGGAGACGCCGGTCTCCGACGATCCGGCCGAGGACCTGATCCAGCTCGGCCTGGCCTATCGCCGGTACGCGCTGGCCCAGCCCCACCTCTATGCGCTGCTGTTCACCGACGCCGCGCGGGCGCACATCAACCAGGACGTGCTGCTGGCCGAGGTGTCGGGCTCGGCCTTTCGCGTGCTGCGCGACACCGTGCTGCGGGGCGTCGACCGAGGCGTTTTCGTCGACGAGAACCCGGACCTCATCGCGATGGCCGCCTGGGGCATCGTGCACGGGCTGTCATCACTGGAGCTGCAAGGGAATCTGCCGCCGCGGGAGCTGATGGACCCGGCCTTCGAGCGGGCGGTCCGGGCGCACGTCGACGGCTGGCGCCGGGTCCGCGGACACGAAACGAGGCCCGGGGAAGTGGCCGCCACGTGACCTCCCCGGGCCTCGCCCCTCGAATAATGTGGTCCAGACCACCTTTCGTCAAGGTCTAGACCAGTGCGGACACTCGAAAGACGCAGCCGGAAAACTGGCAAACGTTAGATGTAAAGCTTTTCTCAGACCGCCCCGTACTGACGGTCGCCGGCGTCGCCGAGACCCGGCACGATGAAGCCGGACTCGTTGAGCCGCTCGTCGATGCTCGCCGTGACAACCCGCACCGGCAGGCCGGACTCCTCCAGCCGACGGATGCCCTCGGGCGCGGCCAGGGCGCACACGGCGGTGACGTCGGTGGCGCCACGCTCGGTGAGCAGATTGATCGTGTGGACCATGGACCCGCCGGTGGCCAGCATCGGGTCGAGCACCAGCACGGGCCGGCCGGCCAGCGACTCGGGCAGCGACTCCATGTACGGCGTCGGCTGCAGGGTCTGCTCGTCCCGGGCCAGCCCGACGAAGCCCATCTGGGCGTCGGGAATGAGCTTGTGCGCCTGGTCGGCCATGCCCAGGCCGGCCCGCAGCACCGGCACGAGCAGGGGCGGGTTGCTCAGCCGGTAGCCGTCGGTGCGGGCGACGGGCGTGTGGATCCGCTCGGTGGCCACGGGGGCCTCCCGGGTCGCCTCGTAGACGAGCATCACAGTCAGCTCGTGCAGGGCGGCCCGGAACGCGGCGCTGTCGGTGCGCGCGTCCCGCATGGTGGTCAGGCGGGCCCTGGCCAGCGGGTGATCGACGACGAGGACGTCCATGGGTGGTCACGTTAGCCGCCGGATGTCCGGCTTTCGCGTGACAGGTCCCCCATCTGGTTGACAGTGCGCCACGGGCTGTTTTAGATAGCCTCGCCTTACCTACAGGTTAGGCACGCCTATTGGGAGACCTGATGCTGCCCACGTTCGTGATCGGACTGCGCGAAGGCCTGGAGGCCTCGCTGATCGTCGGGATCATCGCCGCGTTCCTGGCCCAACAGGGCCGCAAGGACACGCTGCGGCAGGTCTGGATCGGCGTCGGCATCGCGGTGGCGCTGTGCGTCGTCATCGGCGTCACCCTCCGGATCGTCTCCCAGGAGCTGCCGCAGCAGGGCCAGGAAGGCCTGGAGACCGTGGTCGGCGCGCTGGCCGTGGTCATGGTCACGTACATGGTGCTGTGGATGGCCAAGCACTCCCGCGGCCTGAAGAAGGAACTCGAGGGCGCCGCCGCCAGCGCGCTGGCCCAGGGCTCCACCATGGCGCTGGTCGTCATGGCGTTCCTGGCGGTGCTGCGCGAAGGCTTCGAGACGGCGGTGTTCCTGCTGGCGCTGACCCAGGCCAGCGGCAACGCCACGCTGTCGTTCCTCGGCGCGCTGCTGGGCATCCTGGTCGCCGCGGCCATCGGGTACGGCATCTACAAGGGCGGCGTGCGGCTCAACCTGAGCCGGTTCTTCCGCATCACCGGCATCGTCCTGGTGATCGTCGCCGCCGGCCTGGTGATGTCCACGCTGCACACGGCGTTCGAGGCGCACTGGCTCACGTTCGGCCAGGAGCGGGCGCTGAACCTGTCGTGGCTGGTGGTGCAGGGAACCCCGCTGTACTCGCTGTTCAGCGGCGTGCTGGGCGTGCAGCCCTACCCGACGGTGATCGAGCTGACGGGCTGGCTGGTCTACGCCGTCCCGATGCTCGCGTACGTGTTGTGGCCGAGGACGGCCGCGAAGAAGAAGCTGATTGGAGCGAGCAACCCGTGAGAAGCACCATCGGCCTGACCGCGATCGCGGCGGCGGCGACCCTGGCCCTCACCGCCTGTGGGGGCAGCAGCACCAGCGGAAGCGCCCCGCAGAACAACGCGCCCGCAGGCGAAGGTGGCGACGTCACGGTGGCGATCACGGCCGACGGCTGCCAGCCGACGCCCTCGTCGATCTCCAGCGGCACGGTGAACTTCAAGGTGTCCAACAAGGACGCGGGCGCCGTCACCGAGGCCGAGCTGATGTCCGGCACGCAGATGCTCGGCGAGCAGGAGAACCTCACGCCCGGCCTCGACGGCGGCTTCTCCCTGGAGCTGGCCAAGGGCGACTACCAGATCTACTGCCCCGGGGCCAAGCAGGAGAAGTGGGACTTCCACGTGACCGGCCAGGCCAGCAAGTCGTGGAAGGACAACCCGGCCCTGGTCACGGCGACCACCGACTACGGCAAGTGGGTCCTCGACCAGGTCAACCAGCTGGTCACCAGCACGCAGACGTTCGCCGACGCGGTCAAGGCCGGCGACATCGCCAAGGCCGGTGTGACCTACGGCCCGGCCCGCGTGTTCTACGAGAAGGTCGAGCCGGTCGCGGAGATCTGGGGCGACCTCGACAAGAACATCGACGGCCGCGCCGACGACTTCGACAACCCCGCCGACTTCAAGGGCTTCCACAAGATCGAGCAGGCCGTCTTCGAGGCCAAGAAGCTCGACGGCATGGGCCCGATGGCCGACGAGCTCGTCGCCAACGTGACCAAGCTGCAGCAGCTGGTGGCCAAGGCGGGCTACCAGCCGGCCGAGATCGCCAACGGCGCCACCGAGCTGGTCGACGAGATCCAGAAGTCCAAGGTCACCGGCGAGGAGGAGCGCTACTCGCACATCGACCTGGTGGACTTCAAGGGCAACCTGGACGGCTCCATGGAGGCCTTCAGCGTGCTGCTTCCGGCGTTGCAGCGCAATGCGCCCGACGTGGCCAAGACGGTGCAGGACCGGGCCGCTGCGGTGTCGGCGGCACTCAAGCCGTACGAGCAGAGCCCCGGCTACCTCAACACCGGCTACGTCGACTACTCGACGGTGACCAAGGACCAGCAGAAGGTGTTGTCCCAGGCCGTGAACGCGTTGGGTGAGGCGATGTCGCAGGTGGCCGGGAAGGTCGCGCAGTGACGCCGAGTCTGTCCCGCCGCCGGTTGCTCTCCGGGTTGGGCGCGGTCGGCATCGGCGGTCTCGTCGCGGCCGACGCCATGGCGACGTCGGTCAGCGCGGCCAACGCCACCCAGGTGGTGCCGTTCAACGCCGAGCACCAGGCCGGAATCACCACGCCGCAACAGGATCGGCTCACGTTCGCGGCGTTCGACGTGATCACCAAGGACCGTGACGAGCTGGTCCGCGTGCTGAAGACGTGGACCGCCGCGGCCGAGGCGATGACCAAGGGCCACCTGGTGCCGGGCGGCGCGGCCGATCTCCAGGCGCCGCCGGCCGACACCGGCGAGGCCGACGGTCTCAAGCCCGGCAACCTGACTGTGACGATCGGCTTCGGCACGTCGCTGTTCGACGACCGGTTCGGACTGGCGGCCAAGAGGCCGAAGGCGTTGACACCGCTGCCGAAACTCGTGCCGGAAGACCTGGATCCCGCCTACACCAACGGTGATCTGTGCATCCAGGCCTGCGCCGACGACCCGCAGGTGACCTTCCACGCGGTGCGCAACCTGGCCCGGCTCGGGGCGGGAACCGTTGTGCTGCGATGGATGCAGCTCGGATTCGGCCGCACGGCGTCGACCTCCAGCGCGCAGGCCACGCCGCGCAACCTCATGGGCTTCAAGGACGGCACCCGCAACCTGCGCTCGGAGCAGACCGACCTGATCGACCAGAACGTGTGGGTGGGCCAGGAAACCGACCAGGAGTGGCTGCGCGGCGGCAGCTACCTGGTGGCCCGGCGGATCCGGATGTACATCGAGACCTGGGACCGTGACTACCTGGGCGACCAGCAGAAGGTGTTCGGGCGCTACAAGACCAGCGGCGCCCCGCTGGGCGGCGCCGAGGAGTTCGACACGCCCAACCTCGGCAGCACCGACATCCCCGACGACGCCCACATCCGGCTCGCCTCGCCGGAGCACAACGGCGGCATCCACCTGCTGCGCCGGGGTTACTCGTTCACCGACGGCACCGACTCCACCGGAAACCTGTTGGGGGGCCTGTTCTTCATCGCCTTCATGAAGGACCCCAAGCAGTTCGTCACCGTGCAGAAGGCATTGGCCGCCGACGCGCTCAACGAGTACATCCAGCACATCGGCAGCGGGCTGTTCGCGTGCCCGCCCGGGGTCACGCCGGGACAGTTCTGGGGACAGGGCCTGTTCACGTAGCGTTCCCGCGGTTCCCGGCGATGTTCACGTCGTCGGGAGCGGTCTCGGGAGGCGGTGCGGCATGGCGGATTCGGGCTGCGTCGGGGTGCCGTGCCGATGTTGGGCGTGCACCCTGCGCCGGTCACGGCGGCCGGTGCCGCGCCGGCCGCCCAATGGGCCTGCGCGGGGGTAGGCCGGGGCTCTAGGCTTTCGACGTGAGCGAGCAGCCTGACCCCATGTCCATGCGGGCCTCGGACGCCGACCGTGAGCGGGTGGCGCAGGTGCTGCACAAGGCGATGGCCGACGGTCGGCTGACCGTGAGCGAGCTGGACGAGCGGCTGGCCGGGCTGTACAAGGCCAAGACCTTCGGTGAGCTGGTGCCGTTCACCCGTGACCTGCCGGACGCGCCCGTGCCCATGCCGCTGGTGCCGGCCGTGGGCGGGCAGTTGTCGCCGATGGTCGGCGGCTCGGCCACGTCGACGGCGTCCATGGCGATCATGAGCCAGACCGTGCGCAGTGGCGACTGGGTCGTGCCGGCGCACTACACCGCCTCGGCGTTCATGGGCGAGGTGAAGCTGGACCTGCGGGACGCCGGCTTCGAGGCCGCCGAGTGCACCATCACCGCCACGGCGATCATGGGCGCGATCCGGATCATCGTGCCGCCGGACCTGACCGTGCGCATCGACGGCATCGGCTTCATGGGCGAGTTCAAGCGCGCCGCCGACGGCCCCGGCGTCCCCGGCTCCCCCGTCCTGCGCATCACCGGCCTGGCCCTGATGGCCGAAGTCTCCGTCAAACGCCGCCCCCGCAAACCCAACCCCCGCCAACTGGACCGCTGAAAACCGCGAATCCCGCTCTCGGGCAACCCTGTGTCGACTTCCGTGAGTCACGCTCTCGGACCCACCGAATCACGGTTTCGGCACGCCTGTCCCTCAATGGCGGGACACCAGGCGTTTTCACCCGCCTGGCCGGCGATCCCGGATCTAACCTGTGGCGAACATCGGGTCAACTCCAGGAGTCGTCATGGTGAACGTGGTGGCTTTGACGCTGGACGACGGCGACAACGTGCTGGTCGAGGTGGACGGGGCGCTCGACCGCTCCGGCAACCTCGTAACCGAGGCCGGCGGCGCGCTGCGCGAGGCGGTGGAGAAGGTCCGACCGACACTCCAGGCCGCGCTGGCCAACCTCCGCAACGGCGCTGAGCCGCCGAGCGACGTGACCATCCAGTTCGGCTTCACGGTCACGGGCGGCACCGCCTCGGAGGCCCGCTGCACCATCACGGCGAACTGGGTCCCGTAGCCGAACCCACGTGTCCCCAACCGGTTTCATGGTTGCCCGAGAGCGGGACTCGCGGTGTGCCGGAAACCGTGTTTCGGTGTGCCGGAGAGCGTGACTCGCGGGGGTCACATGGCGGGGCGGTAGTGGGCGGCGGCCAGTTGGACCTCGATCATGTCGATGAAGGCGTCGACCTCCTCCTGGTCGTAGCCCTCGCCCTCGATGAGGGCCTCGCCGAAGGTCACCTCGCGGACCTGGGCGGCGGTGAGGCGGCCACGGCCGCGCAGGGTCGCCTCCACCCGGTCGAGGAAGCTGTCGACCTCGTCCTCGTTGTAGCCCCGGGTGCCCTTCTCGGCGGTGTGGAAGCCGACGGCGACGATGTCGTCGGCGGTCAGCGCGCGCGGCCGGCCGCCCAGGCGCTCCAGCACCCGGGCGATGATCAGCAGGAAGGCGTCGACACCGTCCTCGTTGTAGCCGTCGGCCCCGCCGGTGGCCCGCCGGAACTGCACGCCCCGGACCTCCTCGACGGTGAGCCGCTCGGTGCCGTGCAGGGCGTTGACCACCCGGTCCAGGAAGGCGTCGACGTCGACCACGTCGTAGCCGCAGCCGAGCGACTCGGCGGCCAGGGCCAGGAACTGGTCGACCTCGTAGTCGAAATAGCCCTCCTCGCCGGCCGGCGGCTTGTGGAACTTGACCTTGTTCACCTCCTGGCCGGTGAGGGTGTCCTCGCCGCGCATCGTCGCCTCGATGCGGTCGACGAAGTCGTCCACCTCGCCCGAGTGGTAGGCCCGGCGGCCGGGCGGCGGCGGGTTGAAAACGACTGCGTGCACCTCGTCCGGGGTCAATGTCACGGCGCCCTCCTCACGTCTATGAGGACATACGCACGCAATGGCCACTTAGACTCGATCCCATGTCAGCCCCTTCTCAGACAGAACTGTCGGAGGTCACGCGCGACGACGCGTCCCTGCGGCGCTTCCTGCACGGACTGCCCGGGGTGGACCAGGTCGGCGTCGAACAGCGCGCGGCCACCCTCGGCACGCGGAGCATCAAGAAGGCCTCCAAGATGTGGGCCATCGACACCGCGATCTCCATGGTCGACCTGACCACGCTGGAGGGCGCCGACACGCCTGGCAAGGTCCGCACCCTGGCCGCCAAGGCCCGCAGGCCCGACCCCGAGTACGCGGACGTGCCGCACGTCGGCGCCGTCTGCGTCTACCCGGACATGGTCGCCACGGCCGTGGCCGGCGTGGGCGACAGCGGGGTGGGCGTGGCCAGCGTGGCCACGGCCTTCCCGTCCGGGCGCTCCAACCGCGCGGTCAAGCTGGCCGACACCGCGATGGCCGTCGAGGCCGGCGCCACCGAGATCGACATGGTGATCGACCGGGGCGCCTTCCTGTCCGGCCGCTACGGCCAGGTGTATGACGAGATCGTGGCGATCAAGGCGGCCTGCGGCGGCGCGCACCTCAAGGTGATCCTGGAGACCGGCGAGCTCTCGACGTACGACAACGTGCGCCGGGCCTCCTGGCTGGCGCTGCTGGCCGGCGGCGACTTCATCAAGACCTCCACCGGCAAGGTCTCCCCCGCCGCCACGCTGCCCGTGACGCACGTGATGCTGCAGGCGGTGCGCGACTGGCGGGACCGCACCGGCGAGCTGCGCGGCGTGAAGCCCGCGGGCGGCATCCGCACCACCAAGGACGCGATCCGCTACCTGGTCGCGGTACACGAGGTGGCCGGCGAGGAGTGGCTGACGCCGACGCTGTTCCGATTCGGCGCGTCCAGCCTGCTCAACGACCTGTTGATGCAGCGACGCACCCAGCTTGAGGGCCACTACAGCGGCCCCGACTACGTGACGGTGGACTGACGAATGAGCAATTGGGAGTACGCACCCGCGCCGGAGTCGCGCGACATCGCGAACCTGAAGCCGGCCTACCGCATGTTCGTCGACGGCAAGTTCGTCGAGGGCTCGGGCGATCCGCTCAAGACCGTCAACCCGGCCACCGAGGAGGTGCTGGCCGAGGTCAGCACGGCCTCGCCGTCGGATGTGGACACCGCGGTCAAGGCCGCGCGCCGCGCCTACGACCGGGTGTGGAGCAAGATGCCCGGCGCCGAGCGGGCCAAGTACATCTTCCGCATCGCCCGGCTGATCCAGGAGCGCTCGCGCGAGCTGGCCGTGCTGGAGAGCCTGGACAACGGCAAGCCAATCAAGGAGTCGCGCGACGTCGACGTGCCGACGGCCGCCGCGCACTTCTTCTACCACGCGGGCTGGGCCGACAAGCTCGGTTACGCCGGCTACGGGCCTGATCCGCGGCCGCTGGGCGTGGCCGGGCAGGTCATCCCGTGGAACTTCCCGCTGATGATGGCCGCCTGGAAGATCGCGCCCGCCCTGGCCTGCGGCAACACCGTGGTGCTCAAGCCGGCTGAGACGACCCCGCTGACCGCGCTGGTGCTGGCCGAGATCTGCCAGCAGGCCGAGCTGCCGCCGGGCGTGGTCAACATCCTGCCCGGCGCCGGCGACGTGGGCTCGGAGCTGGTCAACCACGCCGGCGTCGACAAGGTGGCGTTCACCGGGTCGACCGAGGTCGGCAAGCTGATCCAGCGCGCGCTGGCCGGCTCCGGCAAGAAGATGACCATGGAGCTCGGCGGCAAGGCGGCCAACATCGTCTTCGACGACGCGCCGCTGGACCAGGCCGTCGAGGGCATCGTCAACGGCATCTTCTTCAACCAGGGCCACGTCTGCTGCGCCGGCTCCCGCCTGCTCGTGCAGGAGTCGATCGCCGACGAGCTGCTGGACAAGCTGCGCCACCGGGTCTCGACCCTGCGCGTCGGTGACTCGCTGGACAAGAACACCGACGTCGGCGCGATCAACTCCCGCGCCCAGCTGGAGAAGATCCAGGAGCTGGTGGCCGCCGGCGACGCCGAGGGCGCGCAGCGCTGGACCAGCCCGGTTCCCGTGCCGGACAAGGGTTTCTTCTTCGCCCCCACGGTGTTCTCCGACGTGCAGCAGTCCATGCGCATCGCCCGCGAGGAGATCTTCGGGCCGGTGCTGTCGGTGCTCACCTTCCGCACTCCCGACGAGGCCGTGGCCAAGGCCAACAACACCCCGTACGGGCTGTCGGCCGGCATCTGGACCGAGAAGGGTTCCCGGATCCTGTGGGCCGCGCAGCGGATGCGGGCCGGCGTGGTGTGGGCCAACACGTTCAACCGTTTCGACCCGACCGCGCCGTTCGGCGGCTACCAGGAGTCGGGCTTCGGCCGCGAGGGCGGCCGCGCCGGGCTGGAGGCGTACCTCGATGTCTGACCGCATTTCCGTCGCCAAGACGTACAAGCTCTACATCGGCGGCGCGTTCCCGCGCTCCGAGTCCGGCCGGTCCTATCCCGTGAACGACTCGCGCGGCGGCTTCCTGGCCAACGCCGCGCAGGGTTCGCGCAAGGACGCCCGTGACGCCGTCGGCGCCGCCCGCAAGGCGTTCCCCGGCTGGTCCGGCGCCACCGCCTACAACCGGGGGCAGGTGCTGTACCGGGTCGCCGAGCTGTTGGAGGGCCGGCGCGAGCAGTTCGTCGCCGAGGTCGCCGCCAGCGAGGGCACCAAGCGCGGTGAGTCCATTGTGGACGCCGCCATCGACCGCTGGGTCTGGTACGCCGGCTGGACCGACAAGATCGCCAGCGTCTTCGGCGCCGCCAATCCCGTTGCCGGGCCGTACTTCTCCTTCACCGTGCCCGAGCCCACCGGCGTCGTCGCCGTGCTCGCGCCGCAGGCCTCGTCGCTGCTCGGTCTGGTCAGCGTGGTCGCCCCGATCATCGCCGCCGGCAACACCTGCGTCGTCGTGGCCAGCCAGGACCGTCCGCTGCCGGCCATCACCCTGTCCGAGGTGCTCGCCACCTCCGACGTGCCCGGCGGCGTCGTCAACGTGCTCACCGGCCGCACCGCCGAGATCGCCCCATGGCTGGCCGCCCACGCCGACGTCAACGCCCTCGACCTCACCGGCGCCCCCGAGGCCATCAGGGCCGACCTCGAACGCGCCGCCGCCGGCACCGTCAAACGCCTCGTCCGCGGCGGCCGCGGCGAGCCCGACTGGGCCCGCGAACCCGACGTCAGCCGCATGCGCGCGGTCCTGGAGAGCAAGACCGTCTGGCACCCGATGGGGGTCTGAGAGCTAGCAGGCGGGCCCGACCAGGGCTTGGGCGAACACCGACCGCAGTGGACCGGTCGGGCCCGTCATGCTCTCCCGGCAAGCGTCGAGGTACTCCTCCCGGTCGACAAGCGCGAAGTCCACGCGCCAACCGGCCTGGAGGCCGAACTGTCGGAAGAAGGCTCGCTGCGTCCGACCGTTGCCCTCCCGAAACGGGTGCAGGGCATTGACCTCGCTGAAGTAGTGCGTGAACCGGTCGAGGAACACGTCGCGGTCCAGACCCGCGAGCAACTTCTCGTCGGCTAGCTTGGTGAGTACCTCGCCGCCGTAGGACTCGATGTGCCGCCAGTGCGCGAACGGCGCCGTCCGAGCGACATCGACCCGTCTGAGCTCGCCGGCCCAGTCGTACACGTCGCCAAATATCCTGCGGTGGAACGCCGCGAGATGCGCCAAGTCGTAGCGACCAGGCAGCGGACGCTGCTTGAGCTCCTGGTCACGCAGGTAGCTCATGTCCGCCTCAGCCTGGCACAGCCTGCCGGCGTCGGTGATGTCGAGCCGGTTCCTCAGGACACCAGCTGCCTGATCGAGGTAGGGGTCGTCGAACGTCACCGGCCGCGCAGAGCCTCAATCCGTTGCGCCACAGCTTGATCCGTCGACAGCTCACCATTGCGCACCCGCTCGGCCGCCGTGACCGCGTCAGCCGAGACCTGAAGTCCCTCGATGTGGACGGAAGCCAGGGCCTCGGCTGCGGCAGTAAGAGGATCCGTCACCTGTCGGCGGAAGTACGCAGCCATCACCGCCCGCGACAGCGGAGCGCTACTCGGCTCTGAGTCGGGCAGGCCAGCGCGCGCACGCTGCCACGGCTCCTCGTCGTGGGTCATAGCGCTGAGGTCGTCGCGGTTGAATCCGCCGTACCGAGCCACAACCGACGCCACCAGTTGACTCTCGCGCGGAGTCAGCGCAGTCGCGTCGCCCTCATCCCATGCTTCCACTCGGTTCTGGTGTCGGTGCCGATCCCAGACCGATCGCACGACAGGCCCCATGCGCCACGCCTCGATCTCGGCATCGAACAGCGGCTCACCGTGTTCGGCGAGATGCCACGCCTGCGCGTAGTAGAGCAGTTTCTGCAACTTCATCGGCGACTCGGGGCCGGTCCTCGCGATCACGGCTGCCGCTACGTCATGCACGTCGGCCATCGCTCACCTCCCGGCCCTGAGCTGCTGAAATACCCCAACCAATGGTACCTCAGAACACCGTTCGACGGCCGCTTGCCCGCCAGATCGCGACGGTTCAGAGGCGTTCGATGATGGTGGCGTTGGCCAGGCCGCCGGCCTCGCACATGGTCTGCAGGCCGTAGCGGCCGCCGGTCTGCTCCAGGACGCCGAGCAGGGTGGTCATCAGGCGGGCGCCGCTGGCGCCGAGGGGGTGGCCGATGGCGGTGGCGCCGCCGTTGACGTTGACCTTGCCCAGGTCGGCGCCGGTCTCGGCCTGCCAGGCCAGCACAACGCTGGCGAAGGCCTCGTTGACCTCGAAGGCGTCGATGTCGGCCAGGGTGAGGCCGGCCCGGTCGAGGACCTTGCGGGTGGCCGGGATGACGCCGGTGAGCATGTGGAGCGGGTCGTCGCCGACGACGGCGAAGGAGTGCAGCCGGGCCCGGGGGCGCAGGCCGAGGCGGGCGGCGGTCTCGCTGCTGGTGATGAGGACGGCGGCGGAGCCGTCGTTGATGGGGCTGGAGTTGCCGGCGGTGACCCGCCAGTCCAGCTCGGGGAAGCGCTGCTGCCAGAAGTCGGACTTGAAGGCGGGCCGCAGCCCGGCCAGGACCTCGGGAGTGGTGCTCGGACGGATGGTCTCGTCGAAGGTGACCTCGGCGGCGTCCACCTTGATCGGGCTGACCTCGGCCGCGAACCGGCCCTCGGACCACGCGGCGGCGGCCCGGCGGTGGCTCTCGGCGGCGAAGGCGTCCAGCTGCTCGCGGGACAGGTCCCAACGCTTGGCGATCAGCTCGGCGCTGATGCCCTGCGGCACCAGGCCTTCCGGGTAGCGGGCGGCGACGCCCGGGCCGAGGAAGTCCTGGCCGGCGGCCTGGCTGCCGATCGGGATGTGGCTCATGGACTCGATGCCGGAGGCGATCACCACGTCGTACGCGCCGGCGATCACGCCCTGGGCCGCGAAGTGGATGGCCTGCTGGCTGCTGCCGCACTGGCGGTCCACGGTCACCGCCGGCACCGACTCCGGCAGCCCCGCCGCCAGCGCCGCCCAGCGGGCCGTGTTGCCGCTCTGCTCCCCGATCTGGCCCACCGCGCCGCTGATCACGTCGTCGACCAGCGCCGGGTCGATGCCCGTGCGCTCGATCAGCGACCGGATCGCGTGGGCGTGCAGGTCGACGGGATGGATCCCGGACAGCGCCCCGCCCGGCTTGCCCTTGCCGATCGGTGTCCGTACCGCGTCGACGATGACGGCGTCCCTCATGACTCCTCCTCAGCAACGATATCTACCTGCTGAGTTGGATTTTACGACTCACGATCGTGAAAGAAGGACGCTGAGGTGAGCGGCGTCACCCCTCCCCCTTGTCTGCCACAGCCACCCCACCCCGCACCACTTTTTCTTCACATGCGCTTCCCATGTGGCACCAGGACGCAAATGGGAAGCGCATGTGGCAAAACCCCTGACACAGAAAACGGCCGCCCGCGGGAATCCCGCGGGCGGCCGTCAGAGCTGCTCAATCGGACGCGGTCAGGCGCCTTCGGCGGCCAGGTCGATGCCGTCGATGTCGACCTTGTCGCCCTTGCCGGCGATGGCGTTCTTCGGGGCACGGGCCCGACGCTGCGGACGGGGCAGCGCGGTGGGCGGCGGGGGCGGGGTGGGCGAGCCGCCGCCGAGGATGAGCTCGGCGAAGGTGGCCATGGCCTCGTCCAACTGGCTGGCGTTGCGGCGCTCGGACTCCTCGTTGGCCCCGCGGACCAGGGAGACCAGGCGGTCGGCGTCGGGGCGGGCGGACAGGGTGCCGTGCACGTCCTGCAGGCCGCTGTTGACGGTGCCGGCCAGGTCGACGATGCGCTCGCCGGTGGCGGTGCCGACGGCGTCGACACGGGTGTCGATCTCGTCGAGACGGCTGGAGACCTGCTCCAGGCGGCGGGCCAGGGCGTCGAGGCGGTCGGTGGGGTCGACGGCCGGGCGGGACATGAGGTCGTCCAGCTTGGCGTGCACGGAGTCGTGCGTCGCGCTGATCCGGTCGTTGACGGTGCCGTGAACGTCGGCCAGCTTGCTCTCCAGGACGGCGCGCGAGTCGGCGACGCTGCCCTCGAGCGAGGTGCGGGAGTCGCCGATGCTGGCGGCGGTGGCGGCGCCGGACTCGGTGACGGCGCGCTGCAGCGCTTCCTTGGTGCCGTCGAGGTGCTCGTGCACGCCCTCGTCGACCTCGTCGATGCGGCTGCGCAGCGCGGTCTCCAGCGCCTCGAGGCGCTCGCGGATCGGCGCGTGCAGCACGCCGGGCAGCGCTTCGGCCTTGGTGTCCTGCTTGTCCAGGTGGCCGTCGACGTCGTCGAGGCGCTTGTGGATGTGGGTCAGCTTGTCCTCGAGGCCGTCCATCCGGCCGGCGACGCCCTCGAAGCGGCCGCCGACGCCGTCGAGACGGCCGTCCAGCTGCGCGAAGGGCTTGGCCAGCTTGTCCACGACGCCCTCGAGCGCGCGGCCCAGCTCGGAGATGGCGCCGTCCTGCGCCTCCAGCTTGGCCAGCGCCTCGTCCAGGCGCTCGGCCAGCACGCTGACCTCGGTGCGGTCCGGCAGCTCCGACAGGCGCTTGCGAACGGAACCCAGCGACTCGAGCGGGGACATCCGCGCGTGGATCTCGTCGAGCGCGTCGAAGATCTGCTGCTGTTCGCTCTCACGGATCTCCGCGGCGCGCGTGAGCATGTTGCGCATCCGATCGAAGGACATCGTGGAGTTGTTGTTCTCGTTCACGGCTGGCGCCTTCGTCCATGGGGATGGGGAGACTCAGCGACTCTAGCCAGCTACTCACGGCGACACGAACCGGCCCCACGGATCTTGACGCAGCTGTGCTCTGTTTTGCGTCGTTCGGAGCATGCCGAGAGCCGTGTGGGACTTAGTCGATCTTCATCCGGTTGCTGACTGAAACCAAAGATCCCCTATATGAGTGATCCATACCCCGACATGGTGGCACACCGTGGCCGAGATACCACTCGTCGGCGGGGCTCGCCATACGAGCGGGTGGAATTCACCGGCACGGATAACACCGTCCATGATCATACCGCTCCAAGATCGCCACAGCGAGGAACGCGGCCGCTCGGAGGTACCGTGTCGCAATGCCTACGCCGATGACCCCCGAGGCGATCCGCCGCGCCCCCAAGGTGCTCCTGCACGACCACCTGGACGGCGGGTTGCGGCCGAAGACCGTGATCGAACTGGCCGACACGATCGGCTACACGGACCTGCCCACCACCGACCCGGCCGCGTTGGGCGCCTGGTTCCGCGACGCGGCCGACTCCGGCTCGCTCGTCCGCTATCTGGAGACCTTCGCCCACACCTGCGGCGTGATGCAGTCCGAGCAGGCCCTGGTCCGCGTGGCCGCCGAGGCGGCCGAGGACCTGGCCGCCGACGGCGTCGTCTACGCCGAGGTGCGCTACGCCCCCGAGCTCTTCGAGCCCAGCGGCCTGTCGCTGGAGCAGGTCGTCGAGGCCGTGCAGGAGGGCTTCCGACTGGGCGAGCGCAACACCGGCAACAAGATCCGGATCGGCACCCTGCTGTGCGCGATGCGGCAGAACGAGGGCTGGCTGCGCATCGCCGAGCTGGCCGTGCGCTACCGCGACGCCGGCGTGGTCGGCTTCGACATCGCCGGGCCCGAGGCCGGCTTCCCGCCCACCCGCGGCCTGGACGCGTTCGAGTACCTGCGCCAGCAGAACGCCCACTTCACCATTCACGCCGGCGAGGCGTTCGGGCTGCCGTCGATCTGGGAGGCCATCCAGCACTGCGGCACCGACCGGCTCGGCCACGGCGTGCGCATCGTCGACGACATCACCCGCGACGCCGACGGCTCCGTCCACATCGGACGGCTGGCCGGCTTCGTCCGGGACAAGCGCATCCCGCTGGAGATGTGCCCCTCCTCCAACGTGCAGACCGGCGCGGCCAAGTCCATCGCCGAGCACCCCATCGGCCTGCTGACCGACCTCCGCTTCCGGGTCACCGTCAACACCGACAACCGCCTGATGAGCGGCTGCACCATGTCCAGCGAGTTCGGCGCGCTGGTCGAGGCCTTCGACTACGGCTGGACCGATCTGCAGTGGTTCACCGTGAACGCGATGAAGTCGGCCTTCATCGGCTTCGACGAGCGGCTGGCCCTGATCAACGAGGTGATCAAGCCCGGCTACGCCGAGTTGCTGTCCTGAGTTTCAGCATCCGGGAATTTGTTGCCGTAGCCGAAGTATCACGGCTAGCGTCCAACATGTAGGCAGTGGTGTCCACATGTTGGGAGGCGGTCGGTGGCCGAGAACCCGCGCCGGTGGCTGATCCTGAGCCTGGGGCTGGCGGCCCAGGCCGCGGCGTGCACGTTTCTGTACGGCCTCCCGTTCCTCGTGCCGGACATCCGGGCGGCGGAGGGGCTGTCGCTGGCGCAGGTGGGCCTGATGGTGTCGGCCCCGACGGTCGGGCTGCTGCTGACGCTGATCGCCTGGGGCGCGGCGGCGGACCGCTACGGCGAGCGGGTGGTGATGGCGCTCGGGTTGGGGGCGGCCGGTGTGCTGCTGGCCGCCGGCAGCCTCGGCACGCACAGCGTCACGCTGCTGGAAGTGGTGCTGCTGTTGGCGGGCGCGGCCAGCGCGTCGGTGAACGCCGCCAGCGGGCGGGTGGTGATGGGCTGGTTCGGGCCACGCGAGCGGGGCCTGGCCATGGGGATTCGGCAGACGGCGCAGCCGGTCGGGGTCGGCATCGCGGCGCTGACGCTGCCGTTTTTGGGACAGGCCTTCGGTTATCGGGCGGCGCTGCTGTTCCCGGCCGGCCTCTGCGTCGTGCTGGCGGTGCTGGTCGCCGTGCTCGTGCAGGATCCGCCACGGCCGCCGCGCAAGGAGTCGGAGCGGACGAGGTCGCCGTATCTTGGGTCGTCTGCGCTGTGGCGGCTGCACGGCGCGAGCAGCCTGCTGGTGGTGCCGCAGTTCGTGATCTCGGCTTTCAGCCTGGAGTACCTGGTCAGCGTGCAGCACTGGACGCCGGGCGGGGCCGGGGTGTTCCTCGGCGTGGTGCAGGCGGCCGGCGCGGCCGGGCGCATCGTCACCGGGCGCTGGGCCGACGTGGTCGGCAGCCGGCTGCGGCCGATGCGACAGCTGGCGGTGGCCAGCACGGTGGTGATGCTGCTGCTGGCGCTGGGCGACCGGGCCGCGCCGTGGCTGGCGGTGGCGGTGATCGCCGTCGGGGCCGTGATCACCGTGGCGGACAACGGTTTGGGCTTCACGGCCACTGCCGAGCTGGCCGGCACCGCGTGGTCGGGCCGTGCGCTCGGGGCGCAGAACACCGCCCAGAACGTGGCCGCCGCCCTGACGCCCCCGCTGCTCGGGGCCCTGGTCGGCGGCTTCGGCTACGCCACCGCCTTTGCCGTCGGCGCGATCTTCCCGCTGCTGGCGATCATCGCGACGCCCGTGGCCGCCGAAAACCTCCGCGCCGAGGCGAAAACCCCCTGATGCAGGGAATTGATATAAACAGAAAAATTTGCCTACGGATGTCAGTGGTGATCTAACACCGGATACATTACCACGTTTCTAATCGTGTCGAGGTTACTCCTTTACGCTTAAGGTGGCAGTTCGCCTGTTGGGCAGCGATAGAATCCAGAAAGTGGGAAAAACTTCCGGGGTGTGGGCTCCCCTAGCCTTTACTCATTTGTGCTAATATCACAGCTGGCTCTGATGAATAATGAATCCACCCTAATCGACACTTTGGTTAGAGGGGGTTGCAAATCGTCCAGGCCCTCGACAAGGGCCTTCCAGGCCTCGACCTCGGCGTTGAAGGGGGCGCTGGGGGCCAGCCGGGTGGGGTCGGGGCGGACGACGAAGGAGACCAGCCAGCCCAGGCTCTCGGACTGGGCCAGTGCCTCGGCCACGGAGTCGTCGCCGGCCCAGGCGGCGGCGTCCTCGAGCAGCTCGACGGCCAGGTCCAGCTGGACCGGGTCCATCGAGTCGGGGCCTTCGGCGATGTCCTCGGCGATGCCGTTGAACACGTAGACGTTGTCGTCGTGCACCTCGACCTCGAGCTCGCCGGCGGTGGCCTTGGTGGCGACCTCGTCCCAGGTGGCGACCTCGGTGATGTCGTTGCCGGCCAGCTCGTTGCCGGTGTTGACCAGGAAGCGGCCCAGGGCCTTGGCCGAGGTGAAGATGTCGATCTCGCCGGAGTGGCCGAGGAAGACCGGCTCGTCGTCGACGTAGCAGCGCAGCGTGTAGTACTCGTTGTCGCCGAGGATGATCTTGACGGGGTCGATGCCGACCTCGCCCCAGAAGCCCAGGTCCTCGGGCTCGTCGTCGGGGGCGCGCTCGGCGTCCTCGTCGGCGTCGGTCTCGGCGGCCAGCTGGGCCTCGGCGTCGGCCAGCTCCTGCTCGGCCTCGGCCAGGGCCTTCTCGTCGACCTCGGGCACCGTGACGATGCCGTCGATCGCGTCCAGCACCTCGTCCCAGCGCTCGACGACGACCTTGGCCAGCTCGGTCCAGCGGCGCTCGCCGTCGCGGCCGGTGAAGGGGAAGGTGCCCTGCGGCAGCAGCGCGAAGCCGTCCACCGAGTCCAGCACCTCGTTGACCTTCTCCAGCTCGCACACGTCGGCGAGGGACCGCAGGATCGACACCACGTCGGCCAGCTCGCCGATGGTCCAGGTGTCCGGGTCCTCCGAGACCAGCTCGGGCACGCCGACCAGGTCGAACTGGTGGTTCTCGTCGGGCACGAGCTCGACCGCCGACAGCGCGGGCAGCACGTGCCACGCGGGGTGGTCGGTCAGGTCGTGCTCGGTGACGGTGCGCACGAAGGCGGCCAGGCGCGCGGCGTCCGGGAAGGCGTAGAGGTCCTCCTCGTGCCCGAGGAACGCCTCCCACTCCTCACCTTCCTCGCGCCAGCGCGGCGCCCACAACGTGATCAGGTCACCCTGGGGGAGCCCGAGCTCGATCGGGACGATGTCCTGAGCCATCTGGAGACCTCCCGGTCACGGCCAACGCTGTCTGCGAGAACGGGGCAGAGCCTACGTGGTCGCTCGATCATCACAGTTGACTAGGGGGTCTTCTCCCACACGGTGAGGTCGAAGGTGAGCTGCCCACCGACCGCCGGATGGAACACGACCAGCGCGAACCGGCCCTGGGCGCTGGTCGTGCAGTACGCGCCGCCGGCCAGGATCTGGTCCACGCCCAGCTGCGGCGTGTACGCGGTGGCCGCCACGCAGTCGGCGTAGCCGGCGTTGGGCTGGGCCGGCGCGAAGCCACGGCCGGCGCCGTACACGGTGTTCTGGTTGTCGAAGCGGAGGTCGTTGAAGTACACCGGGTCGCTGTTCTGGACCACGTCCCAGTTGGGCTGGGTGCTGTCCAGATTCACGCCGTAGCCGACGTTGAGCACGATCGGCGAGCCGCCCGGGGTGGAGTTGCGGATGGCGCCGGGGCCGATGGCCGTCGTGGTGGTGACGGTGGTCGTGTCGGTCGTGGTCGTCGTGTCGGTGGTCGTCGGCGGCGGCGTGGAGGTGGTGGTCGGCGCGACGGACGACGGCTGTGCGGCCAGTTCGGACTGCGCGGTGTGCAGGCCCAGCAGGTAGCCGCCCATCACGGCCGCGGCCAGCAGGGCGATGACCAGCACGACAAGGAAAGCGATCATCGGCCCGCGCTCCGGGCGCCGCGGCGGGCGGCCGTCGTCCGGGGGCGCCCACATCGTCTCGGTGTCCGACACGGCAGCCTCCCTCGCACGCGTCCGGGCAGGTTAACCCGTTGGGCCCGATGCCGTCAGCCGGAGACCGGATTCGCCCGATCGTCCTCCGATGAGCGGTACCGGAGCCCCCGTTCTTACTCGATCATGAACGGATGGCAGTGGCCGACGCGTGGGGTCGGATCGTGCGCTGGCTGTCCTTCTTCGCACCGTCGACCGGGTCGGTGCTGCGCACGATGGCGGACCGGGAAGATGTCGTGATCCTCGAGCAGGAGATCGGTGTCGAGCTGCCCGACGACCTGCACGAGTGGTGGTCGGTGTGCGGCGGCACCGGGAACTCGGCGTTCGCCGAGATCATCCCGCCGTTCTACACACCGCACGGCCCGCAGGGCGCGCTGGACTCCTTCCGCGTGCAGCGCAAGCTGTGGGCCGACACCTGGGACACGCCGGAGTGCGGCCCCGACGCGGGGTCGGCCGGCATCAGCTACCACCCGCTCTGGGTGCCCTTCGCCTTCGACGGCCTCGGCGACGCGCTCGTGGTCGACCTGCGGGCGGGCCCGCTGCGTGGCTGCGTGCTGGAGTGGGACCACGAGCGGGCCGAGGCGCACAGGCCGGAATGGCGCAGCATCACGGAGATGCTGGAGCAGATCGCCACCGCGCTGGAGGAACGGACCAAGGTGCGGCACTGCCGCCCCGAGACCACCACCGACGGCCGCATCGACTGGCGCACCAGCTAGCAGCCCGCTCAAGATCGAGGGACCGATCCTCTCGTTGAACGTCAGGAAGGGCCCCTTACTGACGTTCAACGTCAGTAAGGGGCCCTTCCTGACAAAGTCAGCCGCGGATCGTGTCGATGACCAGCGGGGTGCGGTCCTCGGCGGACTCTCCGATGACGATGCCGTCGGCCAGGGCGTCGCGGCCGGCGTCGAGCAGCTCCGGGGTGTCGGTGCGCAGTTCCAGCAGCGGCTGTCCCTTTTCGACGGTGTCGCCGGGCTTGGCCAGGCACAGCACACCGGCGGCGTGCTGCACCGGGTCCTCCTTGCGGGCCCGGCCGGCCCCGAGACGCCAGGCGGCGACGCCGACGGCGTAGGCGTCCAAGCCGGTGAGCACGCCGTCCTCGGCCGCCTCGATCACCTCGACGTGCTTGGCCACGGGCAGCGGGGCGTCCGGGTCGCCGCCCTGCGCGGCGATCATCCGGCACCACGTCTCGTAGGCGTTGCCGGACGCCAGCACCGCGGCCGGGTCCACATCGGACAGTCCGGCCAGCGAGAGCATCTCCTGAGCCAGCGCGACGGTCAGCGCCACGACGTCGGCCGGGCCGCCGCCCTTGAGCACCTCGACCGACTCGGCGACCTCGACGGCATTGCCGACGGCATAACCCAATGGCACGGACATGTCGGTCAGCACGGCGCTGATGCGAAGGCCGTGGTCCACGCCGATGGACACCAGCGCGCGGGCCAGTTCCGTGGCGTCGGCCAGGTTCTTCATGAACGCGCCCGAGCCGACCTTGACGTCCAGCACGAGCGAGCCGGCGCCCTCGGCGATCTTCTTGCTCATGATGGAGCTGGCGATCAGCGGCACCGACTCGACGGTCCCGGTGACGTCCCGCAGCGCATACAGCTTGCGGTCGGCCGGCGCGAGTCCTTCCGTTGCGGCGCAGACCACCGCGCCCACGGACCGGAGCTGGGCGCGAATGTCCTCAGTGGACAGCTGGGCCCGCCAGCCGGGAACGGACTCCAGCTTGTCCAGCGTGCCGCCGGTGTGCCCGAGGCCGCGGCCGGAAAGCTGTGGCACGGCCGCGCCGCAGGCGGCCACCAGGGGCGCCAGCGGCAGCGTGATCTTGTCGCCGACGCCGCCGGTGGAGTGCTTGTCCACGGTCGGCCGGTCCACGTCCAGGGACAGCCGCTCGCCCGACTCGACCATGGCCCGCGTCCACCGGGCGGTCTCGTCGGACGTCATGCCGTTGAGCAGAATCGCCATGGCCAGCGCGGACATCTGCTCGTCGGCAACCACACCGTGGGTGTAGGCGTCGATCACCCAGTCGATCTCCGGACCGGTCAGCACCCGCCGGTCCCGCTTGGCCCGAATGATCTCGACAGCGTTGAAGTGACTCACGGCAGGTCCTCTGGTCCGAACGCGTCTGGCAGAACTTCCCGCATCGTCAGCACACCGCGCGGGGTGTCCACCAGACAGTCGGGGCCACCCAGCTCGTAGATGATCTGACGGCAACGTCCGCACGGCATGAGCAGCTCGCCCTCGCCGCTGCGGCAGGCCACCGCCACGAACCTGCCGCCGCCGGTCAGCCGCAGCTGCCCGGCCATCGTGCACTCGGCGCACAAAGCGACGCCGTAGGCGGCGTTCTCGATGTTGCAGCCGGTCACGACACGACCGTCGTCACACAGGGCGGCGGCCCCGACCCGCAACCCCGAGTAGGGGCAGTAGGCCGACGCCGCCGCGGCCACGGCCTGTCGCCGCAGCTCATCCCAGTCCACAGTGGACAACTAACTTCCCTGTCCTCGTCGATATATCAGTCCGTCGGCCGCGGGCATTCGCAGTCGTTGCGACGACATGGCCAACACCACGATGGTCACGATGTGCGGCAGGTAGGTGGTCAGCTCCTGCGGCAGCGAGTCGATCGACAGGTACAGCAGGTACAGCGCGCCGCCGACCACGATCGAGATCAGCCCGACTATCCACTTGCGACGGATCAGCTGCACCAGCGCGATCACCCAGATCAGCAGGGAGATGCCGTAGAACAGGCCCAGCACCGTCTTGCCGTCGGTCAGCGTCTGGAGGCCGTCGGCGTAGCCGAACAGGGCCGCGCCGCCGAGCAGGCCGCCGGGCCGCCAGTTGCCGAAGATCATGGCGGCCAGACCGATGTACCCGCGGCCGTTGGTCTGGTTCTCCAGGTAGCCGTTCTGGCCGGGGGCCAGCACCAGCGCCGCGCCGCCCAGGCCGGCGAAGCCGCCGGAGATCACCACGGCGATGTACTTCTGCAGGTACACGTTGACGCCGAGCGACTCGGCCGCCACCGGGTTCTCGCCGCACGACCGCAGCCGCAGGCCGAACCTGGTGTGCCACAACACGACGAAGCTGATCGGCACCAGCAGGATGGTGATCATCGTCAGCGGGGACACGCCGCTGAGCACCCCGTGCAGGATGCCGGCGACGTCGGAGACGACGTACCGCTGCTGCTTCTCCAGGTCCGCCAACCAGTCCGCGACCGGCTGCGCCGAGTACGTGTCGAAGGACGGCACCTTCGGCGACTGCCGCGGGTTGTGCGACACCGGCGCGAACAGCAGCGTGGACAGGTACTTGGCGACACCGGCGCCGAGCAGGTTGATCGCCACACCGGAGACGATGTGGTTGACGCCGAAGGTGACGGTGGCCAACGCGTGCAGCAGGCCGCCCAGCGCGCCGAACACGATGCCGCCCAGCACGGCGGCCCACGGCCCCCACTGGTAGCCGGCCCAGGCCGCGCCCCAGGTGCCGAGGATCATCATGCCCTCAAGGCCGATGTTGACCACACCGGCCCGTTCCGCCCACAGACCGCCGAGGCCAGCCAGCAGCAGCGGCACCGCCAGCTGGAGTCCGGCCTGGATGGTCGACGTGGCGGTGATGTTGGGCAGGCCGGTCAGGTCCGCGGTCGCCGTGAGCAGCACGACGGCCGCCAGCGACCAGAGGACTCCGTTGGCCCAGCCGGGAATCCGGCGCTTGACCGGGGCGGCGGCACGGGTGACCGACGCCGGCGGATTCATGTCGATCACGACGCGCTCCCGGTGGTCGCGGCGGCCAGTTGGCTGCCGACCCTGCGTTGCTCGGCGGCCAGTTCGAGCCGGCGGATCACCTCGTAGGACACAACCACGGACAGCACGATCGCGCCCTGCATGATGGTGACGATCTCGCGCGGCACCTGGATGACGTCCAGCGAGACCGCGGCCTGGTCGAGGAACGCCCACAGCACCGCGCCGAAGGCGATGCCGCCCGGGTTGTTGCGGCCGAGCAGCGCGACCGCGATGCCGGTGAATCCGTAGCCCTGCGGGGAAATCAGGGTGTACGTGTGGTCGCGGCCGAGCAGCTCCGGCAGCGCGGTGAGGCCGGCGATCGCGCCGGACAGCAGCATCGCGATCACGATCATGCGCTTGGCGTCGACGCCGCCCGCGGTGGCCGCGGTCGGCGACTCGCCCGAGGCCTGGAGCTCGAAGCCGAACCGGGTGCGGTTGAGCATCACCCAGTAGCCGATGCCGACCAGGATCGCGATCACCACGAAGCCGAAGACGGTGCCGGCCGAACCGAGCGGGATGCCCGGGATCCAGTTGGACGACGGGATCGTCGGCGTGCCGATGTTGTTGTTGCTCAGCACGCCGAACGCGCCCGGCTTGATCAGCAGGGCGATGATGCCGCCGGCGATGGCGTTCAGCATGATCGTGGTGATCACCTCGCTGACGCCGCGGGTGACCTTGAGGATCGCCGGCAGCGCCGCGAACACCGCGCCGCCGAGCATGGCGACCACGATGATCACGATCTGGCCGAGCACCGGCGGCAGGTTCAGCTCGCCGCCGACGATGGCCGCGAACACCGCGCCGATCCGGTACTGGCCCTCGACGCCGATGTTGAACAGGTTCATCTTGAACCCGATCGCCACCGCGATGCCGACCAGGTAGTACACGCTGGCGCTGTTGACGATGTCGACGGCGGTGGTGCCGTGGCCGACCTGCACCACCATCGCGACCAGCGCCGAGGCCGGGTTGCGGCCCGAGATGATCAGCGCCACCGAGCACAGCAGGGCCGAGAACACGATCGCCGCCACCGGCGGCAGCAACTTGCCACGCAGTGAGCGCATCAGACCTCTTCCTCTCCACCGGTCGTCGCGCCGGTCATGGCACTGCCCAGCTCCTCGGGCGTGACCGTCGCCGGATCGGCGTCCGCCACCAGCCGTCCGCGCAGCATCACCTTGATCGTGTCGGACAGGCCGATCAGCTCGTCCAGGTCGGCCGACACCAGCAGCACGGCCAGGCCGGCCGCGCGGGCCTGCTTGATCTGCTCCCAGATCAGCGCCTGCGCGCCGACGTCCACGCCGCGGGTGGGATGCGAGGCGATCAGCAGCACCGGGTCGCCGGACAGCTCGCGGCCGACGATGAGCTTCTGCTGGTTGCCGCCCGACAGCGCCGCCGCCGGCACCTCGATGCCGGGCGTGCGGACGTCGAACTGCTCGACGATGCGCCGGGTGTCGGCGCGGGCCCCCTCCACGTCCAGCCAGCGCCCGTTGACCACCGGGCGTCGGGTCTGGAAGCCGAGGATCCGGTTGAACCACAGGGACTGCGTGAGCAGCAGGCCGTGACGGTGGCGGTCCTCGGGGATGTAGCCGATGCCGGCCTCGCGCCGGTGCAGCGTGTTGACCTTGGTCAGGTCGGAGATGCCGCCGTCGGTGTTGACCAGCAGCACCGAGCCGCTGTCGGTCCTGCGCATGCCCATGATGGCCTCGACCAGCTCGGTCTGGCCGTTGCCCTCGACGCCGGCGATGCCGAGGATCTCCCCCGCGTGCACGGCCAGGTCGATCTCGTCGAGGATGGCCCGGCCGCCGCTGTCCCGCAGCTGGAGGCCGGCGACCGTGAGCACGGCCCGGTCGGTGACCGTGGACTCTCGGGTCTCCGGGCTGGGCAGCTCCGAGCCGACCATCATCTCGGCCAGCTGCCGTGACGTCACGGACTTCGGGTCGACGGTGCCGACGGTGGTGCCGCGGCGGATCACCGTGATGCTGTCGGCGATCGCGCGCACCTCGTCCAGCTTGTGCGAGATGAACAGGAAGGTGAAGCCCTGCTCACGCATGCCGCGCAGGGTGTCGAAGAGCTCGTCGACCTCCTGCGGGACCAGCACGGCCGTCGGCTCGTCCAGGATGATGATCCTGGCGCCGCGGTAGAGGACCTTGAGGATCTCCACCCGCTGCCGGTCGGCCACGCCCAGCTGCTCCACGAGCACGCCCGGGTCCACGCGCAGGCCGGTCTGCCCGGCCAGCTCCTGGATGCGGGCCCGCGCCCGGCCGCCGATGCCGTGCAGCGCCTCCGCGCCCAGCACGACGTTCTCCTGCACGGTGAGGTTGTCGG
>NZ_KK037166.1:6790086-6791773 GCF_000568255.1 Kutzneria sp. 744 | reverse complement strand
ATCCTGGCGGGCCCGCGGTAGGGGTGCTTGCCGCTGGTGTCAGCTGCCGGGCAGCGTCGAGGGGACCTTGATCGCGCCGGAGATGATCTGCGCCTTGTAGGCGTCGACGGTGGCCTTGATGTCGTCCACCTTGCCGCCGGAGGTGGCGTAGTCCACGCCGCCGACCGAGAGGTCGAAGACCTTCGGGATGGCGGTCAGGTCGTTGGACGCGACGCCGCGCAGGAAGTCGTACACCGCGGTGTCGACGCGCTTCATCATCGAGGAGATGATGACGTCCTTGTCGTCGGCCACGCCGGCCTGCTTGTACTGGTCGGAGTCGACGCCGATGGCGGAGGCGCCGCCCTTGGCCTTGACCGCGTCGAAGATGCCCTTGCCGGAGTTGCCGGCGGCCTGGTAGATCACGTCGGCGCCGGCGCTCAGCTCGCCCTGCGCGACCAGGCGGCCCTTGTCCGGGGCCTGGAAGCCGGTGAAGTCACCGGCCGGGGTGATGTACTTGTCCTCGATCTTGATGTCCGGCGCGGCCGCCTTGGCGCCCGCGTCGAAGCCGGCCTGGAACTTCTGGATCAGCGGCACGTTCACGCCGCCGACGAAGCCCACGTGGCAGGACTTGGACTTGTAGGCCGCGATCACGCCGACCAGGAAGGAGCCCTGCTCCTCGGTGAAGGTCAGCGGGGTGACGTTGGGCGAGTTCTCCACCGTGGAGTCGACGATGGCGAACTTGGTGTTCGGGAAGTCCTTGGCGACGTTCTGCAGCGCCGGGGCGTAGGCGAACCCGACCGTGACGATCGGGTTGTAGCCCTCCTGGGCCAGCTGGCGCAGGCGCGTCTCCTTCGCCGCGTCCGACTCGTTCGGCGCGGCGGTGGTCTCCTTGATGTTGTCGGCCTTGATGCCCAGCTGCGACTTGGCCAGGTCCAGGCCCGCCGCCGCCGCGTCGTTGAACGACGCGTCGCCACGGCCGCCGATGTCGTAGGCCAGGCCGACCTTGAGCGCGCTGCCGTCGACCTTGGTCGAACTGCCGGTGGTGCTCGTGCCCGCCGCCGTGGCGTTGGGCGGCGTGGCCAGCTTGCAGCCGCTGGCCGATGACGACCCGCCGTTGCTGCCACCGCCCCCGTTGGACGTGGTGTCCTTGGCACACGCGGCCAACGACACCACGCTGGTCAGCGCGATCGCCGCTACCGCTACTCCACGCATTCGACGCACGGTTTGTCGTCCTCTCCCTGCTTCGACGAGCTGCGATGCCCCGACCCCGTTGTCGGTGTCGGTCCCGCCGAGGGCGAAACGGTACCTCTCGGTTCCGGGCCCACGACACCGGTCACGGTCCGTGTAACCGAATCGTTGACCCGCTCGGACCAACTGTCGGCACATGGTGACACACCGTGACCGGGAACCATGGTCGGTCAGGTGGCGTCATAGAGGCAACCGGGACAGGGAGGCCACGCCTTGAGCAAGATCCATACGGATCCTGATCATCTACGCCGTTCGGGCAGCAACCTGTCGAAGTTCGGACAGACCGTGGCCGCCGCCGGCGAGAAGCTGGACACCGCCGGTCAGAACCTGGTGCAGCACGCCGGCAACGACCGCTCCGGCATCGGCTCCGTCGTGGCCAAGGCGATGGGCCGTGGCGTCGAGGTCACCGGCAAGGTGTTCAAGGAGGGCGGCCGGGTCGCCGACACGGCCGGGCAGCGTC
>NZ_KK037166.1:6776653-6789986 GCF_000568255.1 Kutzneria sp. 744 | reverse complement strand
CCGCCCGGCGGCGGTGGTGGTGGCGGGGGCGGCGGGGGCGGCGGTGGAGGTGGCGGCGGCAAGGACGACGGCCCCTTCTCCAAGCCGCTCAACTCGCAGACCAAGAAGCTGGAGCAGATCGACGAGTCCCGGGTCAAGCGCGGAGACGACGATCTGATCACCCATGTCGACGGCAAGCCGGTCAAGCAGTACACGACCGAGGTCGGCGAGGGCCGCGCGCAGCAGTACCACGACGCGCAGAAGGCCGAGATCCAGCAGCGCAGCCAGCTCGACGACGAGAACGCCCGGCGCAAGGCCGAGTACCAGCAGCAGCGCGCCGACTACCAGCGTCAGGTCGACCAGCTGAAGGCCGAGGGCCGGCAGCGGGAGATCGGCTCGCTGGACAAGCCCAAGCCCCCCAAGATGCTGGAGGCGCAGCCGAGCGTCAGCGCCAACACCGTCGGCCAGGTCACCGCGGTGTCGGTGGACCGCCGCACCGGCGCGGTGTGGGAGGGCGCGAACGGCCATCCCAACGAGCTCGCCGATCCGCTGCACCCCGCCCTGCAGAGCCGGTACGACCGGGTCGAGCAGATGCGGACCGAGCCCGGCAACGAGATGCACCCGGACCAGCCGCTCGGGCACGCCGAGGTGAAGGCCGTGAACGCCTCGCTGTGGGAACGGCAGCACCTGTACGACGAGGGCAAGCTGGACCACGCGCCGACCGAGGCCGACCTGCCCGAGATGCGGGTGGACAACTACTTCCCGTTCGGCCCCGAGGTCCGCCAGGCCCCGTGTTGCGCGAACTGCAATGTTACGTTGGACGGCGTGCCGAGCAACGCGGGCCGGTTCACCAAGTACCCCGCTTCCAACGGCGAATTCATTCCGGAGTGAGGCACATGGAGCGCATCGACATCCAGACCGACGAGGTCGCGTGGGACGACGACCAGCGGCTGCTGCACCGGGGTGAGCTGTTCACCGGCGAGGCCGTCACCTACAACTGGCTCGACGAGGTCACGTCGCTGGCCACCTATGTCGACGGTTTCCGCGACGGCGTGCAGCGGGAGTGGTACGACGGCGAGGAGCCCAAGTCGGAGATGACCGTCCACAACGGACGGGTCGTCGGGACCGCCCGCGAATGGCACCCCAACGGGCAGCTGGCCAAGGAGCAGCGGTTCGGCGAGGACGGGCTGCTCACCTCGGAGACCCTGTGGGACGAGGACGGCCAACCGATCGGCGGACACGGCAAGCTGTGACGGCGGAGCCTTCCACTCGATCCGGCGGGCCGTCGATCCGCCGGATCGACCGTGGGCTCACAACCTCGGACACCGAGGACGGCTGGATGGTCCGTGTCGACGGCGTGCCGTACACCGGCGAGATCGTCGACACCGAGGACGGCCGGGTGGTCGGTGTGACCGGCTACCAGGACGGCCTTGAGCATGGTCCGTCCGTGGAGTACTTCCCCGACGGCAGCAAGGAATTCGAGGGCCAGTACGCCATGGGCACGGCCGTCGGCGAATGGCGCACGTGGTATCCGGGCGGGCGGCTCAAGGAGTTCACCCTCCTCGACCGCTGGGGCGACGTGCGCAAGGTCCAGGAGTGGGACCCACAGGGAAATCTCACCCGGGACACCGACCACGCCGGCGCGCACGGCGACGAGCTGTGACCGTGGTCCACAAAGGATGGACCGTGGGGACGGCCCGGGAGTGGCATCCGAACGGACGGCTGGCCGTGGAGCGGCGGTTCGACGAGCGGGGGCGGCCGGCCGGAGAGAGCCGGTGGGACGAGGACGGGCGGGCCGCTGTGAGGAACGGGGATGTCGGCAGCGGTCCGGTGACAGTACGTTTGAGGGGTGAGTGAGTGGCTGCCGGTCCGCTGGCCGGACGATGACGAAGCGGCGGTCGCGCTGGAGGACTGGCTCGACGACGGCCTGGGCGACTTCACGGGCCTGGACTTTCGGGGAGCGGAACTGACCGGGGCGCCGCTGAGTGGCGCGGTGCTGAGCGGGGCGGACCTGCGGGGCGTGGGGCTCAGGAAGGCGGAGCTGGACGGCGCGCAGCTGACCAGCGCGGATCTGCGAGGCGCCGATCTGGGCGAGGCGCAGCTGCCGGACGCGAACCTGGACGACGCGAACCTGACCGGGGCGAACCTGGCGGCGGCGAACCTGACCCGGGTGTCGGCGATCGGCGCGGTGTTCGAGGACACGAACCTGCGTGGGGCGGACCTGACAGCGGCGATGCTGGACGACGTGGACCTGTCCACGGCGGACCTGACGGAAGCGGTGCTGGACGGGGCTTTCCTGCCGCCGAGGGCCAAGCGGATCGAGCTGTACGGGGACGCCCCGACCCGGGACGAGCAGGGCCGCCTGGTGCACGGGGGCGAGCCGTTCACGGGGGAACTGGTCCGTGAGAACGGGGATCGCCTGCTGTCGCTGGAGACGTACCGCGACGGCGTCCGGCAGACGGCCCGGACCTGGTACGACAGCGGGATCCTGCGCAGCGACGGCCGGAAACGCTGGCATCCCAACGGAATGCCGGCGGAGGACGGCGAGACCCGCTGGGACGAGCGGGGCGAGCCGACGACCAGGGTCGACCGGGACCACGCGACCGAGGTCGACGGCCTGCGCTGTCACGACGGCAAGCCCTTCACCGGCCAATTAGAGGAAGGCGACCGGATCACGTCCTACCGGGACGGCCTGAGGGACGGCCCGTGGTGGGCGCCGGACGCGGAGGGCCGGCACGAGCAGGGCATCCGGGTCGGCGAATGGCGGCGCTGGCACAGCAACGGGCGCATCCGCGAGCTCACGGCGCACGATCCCAAGGGCGCCGTCACCAAGATCCAACGCTGGGACGCCAACGGGTTCCTCCTCGACGAGCGGGAGGCGCCGCCGGACGAGCCGCCGCTGCCCCGCATCGACCTCCAGGTCAGCACGGTGGAGTGGGACGACGGCGCACGGCTCAAGCACGACGGCCACGCCTTCACCGGCGAGGCGGTGACCCACGGCTACAGCGGCGAGGTGACGTCGCTGGTGACCTACCGGTACGGCGTTGAGGACGGCCCGCAGCGCACCTGGTACGAGGACGGCACGCCCAAGTCGGAGCTGACGGTCCGGCGCGGTGTGATCATCGGCGTCGCCCGGGACTGGCACCCGGACGGCCGGCTGGCCCGCGAGCGGGTCTTCGACGAGCGCGGCGACCTGGCTTCGGAGAGGCACTTCACATGATCGACGACTGGCCGTCGACCCCGGAAGAGGCCGTTGCGCTGCAACTCCGGATGGCCCCGCTGGTGGACCCGCACCCGCCGGCGGACTTCCGGCCCCGGACCGCGGCCGGCCTCGACGTGGCCTACGCCGAGGACCGGCTGTGCGCGGCGGTCGTGGTGGTCGACCTCGCGTCACTCGAAACGGTGGATCAGGCCGTTGTGCCGGGTGTCACAGATTTCCCTTACGTGCCAGGGCTGTTCGCGTTCCGTGAGCTGCCGGCGCTACTGAGGGCGCTCGAACGGCTGACGACGTCGCCCGATCTGCTGATCTGCGACGGCCAGGGCGTTGCCCATCCGCGCCGGTTCGGGCTGGCCAGCCACCTCGGCGTGGTCACCGGTCTGCCGTCGATCGGCGTGGCCAAGACCCCGATGGGCCACTACGACCCGCCCGGCCCCGAACGCGGCGACTGGACCGAGCTGCGGGACGGCGACGACGTGGTCGGCCGGGCGCTGCGCACCCAGCGCGAGGTGAAGCCGCTGTTCGTCTCGATCGGACACCGGACGGATCTGGACACCGCGAGCGACCTGGTCCTGCGGCTGGCCCCCAGGTACCGCCAGCCGGAGACCACCCGCCGGGCCGACCATCTGTGCAGGGCGGCACTGGTTCTTGATCGTTAAAGCGGCCTGGACCACACCGTTGCGTGTCTCATCGATCACAGACGGCCCGTCGCCGTTGGGCCAGCCGCAGGCCCCCGGTCTAGCATCCGGAGGGTCAAGGCCCCGCACTCACGACGCCGCCTGGGGCCGCGCCCACCACTGACGCTGGAGGCCACGCGCACCATGGCCAGTACCACCGCCCCGCCGACGGGCGCAGCAGAGGGAACGGGAGGCAGCAGCCGGCGCGGTAGCACCGTCTACCGCGGCGATCTGGGCATGTGGTCCTGGGTGGCCCACCGGATCACCGGGGTGCTGACCTTCTTCTTCCTGTTCGCGCACGTTCTGGACACCGCGGTCGTTCGTGTCTCGCCGAACGCCTACGACAAGGTGATCGAGCTCTACAAGAACCCGCTCGTCAACCTGTTGGAACTGGGCCTGGTCGCCGCGGTGCTCTACCACGCGCTCAACGGCATCCGGATCATGCTGGTCGACTTCTGGGCCAAGGGCCCGCGCTTCCAGCGCCCGATGCTGTGGGCGATCATCGCGATCTGGGTGATCGTGATGATCCCCGGCGCGTACTTCATGCTCCAGCGCAACATTGTCATGATCTTCGGCGGTGGCAACTGACATGAGCACCCTGAACATCTCGGCTCCGCGCAGCCCGCGCCGCCCGGCCGCCCGCCGCAGCAACTTCGAGCTCTACAGCTGGCTGTTCATGCGGCTGTCCGGCCTGCTGCTGATCGTGCTGGTGCTCGGGCACCTGTTCATCATGAACATCCTCGACGGCGGCGTGCACCGGATCAACTTCGCCTTCGTCGCCGGCCGCTGGTCCTCGCCGTTCTGGCAGTTCTGGGACCTGTCCATGCTGTGGCTGGCCGAGCTGCACGGCGGCAACGGCCTGCGCACCGTGATCAACGACTACGCGCGCAAGGACGCCACCCGGTTCTGGCTGAAGATCCTGCTGTACGTGTCGATGGCGCTGATCCTGGCGCTGGGCAGCTTCGTGATCTTCACCTTCGACCCGAACATCAGCGGCTGAACCGCGGGAGACGCCGGACATGCAGGTACACAAGTACGACGTGGTCATCGTCGGCGCCGGCGGCGCCGGGATGCGCGCGGCCATCGAGGCCGGGCAGCGCGTCCGCACCGCGGTGCTGACCAAGCTCTACCCCACCCGCTCCCACACCGGCGCGGCCCAGGGCGGCATGTGCGCCGCGCTGGCCAACGTCGAGGAGGACAACTGGGAGTGGCACACCTTCGACACGATCAAGGGCGGTGACTACCTCACCGACCAGGACGCCGCCGAGATCATGTGCAAGGAAGCCATCGACGCGGTCCTCGACCTGGAGAAGATGGGCCTGCCGTTCAACCGGACGCCCGAGGGCCGGATCGACCAGCGGCGCTTCGGCGGCCACACCCGCGACCACGGCAAGGCCGCCGTGCGGCGCGCGTGCTACGCGGCCGACCGCACCGGCCACATGATTCTCCAGACGCTGTACCAGAACTGCGTCAAGCACGGCATCGAGTTCTTCAACGAGTTCTACGTGCTCGACGTGTGCATGACCGAGACCGCCAACGGCCCGGTCTGCACCGGCGCGGTCGCGCTGGAGCTGGCCACCGGCGAGATCCACGTGTTCCAGGCCAAGGCGGTCGTGTTCGCCACCGGCGGCTTCGGCAAGGTCTTCAAGACCACCTCGAACGCGCACACCCTGACCGGCGACGGCATGGGCATCGTGTTCCGCAAGGGCCTGCCGCTGGAGGACATGGAGTTCTACCAGTTCCACCCGACGGGCCTGGCCGGCCTGGGCATCCTGCTCACCGAGGGCGCCCGCGGCGAGGGCGCGATCCTGCGCAACGCCGACGGCGAGCGGTTCATGGAGCGCTACGCCCCCACCATCAAGGACCTGGCGCCGCGCGACATCGTCGCCCGGTCCATGGTGCTGGAGGTGCTGGAGGGCCGCGGCGCCGGTCCGCACAAGGACTACGTGCTGCTGGACTGCACGCACCTCGGGGCCGAGGTGCTGGAGACCAAGCTGCCCGACATCACCGAGTTCGCCCGCACCTACCTGGGTGTGGACCCGGTGACCGAGCCGGTGCCGGTCTACCCGACCGCGCACTACGCGATGGGCGGCATCCCCACCAATATCCACGCCGAGGTGTTGCGGGACAACGAGCACGTCGTCCCCGGCCTGTACGCCGCCGGCGAGTGCGCCTGCGTCTCGTGCACGGCGCAACCGGCTGGGCACCAACTCCCTGTGGACATCAACGTGTTTCGGCCGACGGGCCGGCCTCGCCGCCGCCGAGTACGTCGCAGGAGTGCACGACCACGTGGACCTGCCGGAGAACCCGGCCACCATGGTCGAGGCCATGGTCGAGGGGCTCCGCTCCTCCACCGGCTCCGAGCGCGTGGCCGACCTGCGCATCGCGTTGCAGAACACGATGGACGCCAACGCCGCCGTGTACCGCACCGAGGACACGCTCAAGCAGGCGCTGCACGACGTGCAGCAGCTCAAGGAGCGCTACGGCAACGTCGCCGTGCAGGACAAGGGCAAGCGGTTCAACACCGACCTGTTGGAGGCCGTCGAGCTCGGCTTCCTGTTGGAGCTGGCCGAGATCCTGGTCGTCGGCGCCCTGGCCCGCAAGGAGTCCCGTGGCGGGCACGCGCGGGAGGACTACCCGACGCGTGACGACACGAACTTCATGCGCCACACCATGGCGTACAAGCAGGGCGACAGCCTGGCTGCCGACATCCGCCTTGACTACAAGCCGGTGACCTTCACCCGGTACAAGCCGATGGAGCGCAAGTACTGATGACCGCGACGACCGAAACCGCGCCCTCGGGTTCCCGGGGCTCGCAGCCGCCCGTGCCGCCCGGTGCGATCACCCTCACCGTGCAGATCCGTCGGTTCAACCCGGAGTTCGAGGACGAGCCGCGCTGGCAGTCCTTCGAGGTTCCCGCGCTGCCCACCGACCGGGTGCTCAACGTCCTGCACTACATCAAGTGGTACCTGGACGGCTCCGTCACCTTCCGCCGCTCCTGCGCCCACGGCGTCTGCGGCTCCGACGCCATGCGCATCAACGGCGTCAACCGCCTGGCGTGCAAGGTGTTGGTGAAGGACCTGATGGCCGGCAACGGAAAGCCGACCACCATCACCATGGAGCCCATCAAGGGCCTGCCGGTGCACAAGGACCTGCTCGTCGACATGGAGCCCTTCTTCGAGGCGTTCCGTGCCGTCAAGCCGTACCTGATGACCACCGGGCACGAGCCCACCCGCGAGCGCATCCAGTCCGCCGCCGACCGCGCCCGGTTCGACGACACGACCAAGTGCATCCTGTGCGCCTGCTGCACGACCTCGTGCCCCGTGTACTGGACCGAAGGCTCCTACTTCGGCCCCGCGGCCATCGTCAACGCCCACCGCTTCATCTTCGACAGCCGTGACGAGGGCGCCGAGGAGCGTCTCGACATCCTCAACGACGTCGACGGCGTCTGGCGCTGCCGCACCACCTTCAACTGCACCGACGCCTGCCCCCGCGGCATCCAGGTGACCAAGGCCATCCAGGAGGTCAAGCGCGCCTTGCTGTTCAAGCGCGTCTGACCGGCAGACACGTCGAGGCCCCACTGCCACAAGCGGTGGGGCCTCGACGCGTTTGCGCCTACGGCTGGCCGGGCTTCCAGTCGGGGTGGTTGGGCATGGGCGGGGTGGTGGTGCCGTAGAGCCAAGACGTCAAGAAAGGCGTGAGGTCACGGCCGGAGACGCGGCTGGCGACGGCGATGTAGTCGGAGGTACGGGCGGAGCGGCCGTGGAACTGGCGGTAGAAGGCCTGCTCGATGTGCTGGAAGGTCTGGTCGCCGACGAACTCGTGCAGGGCGAACAGGGAGAGGGCGCCGACGGCGTCGGAGCCGAGGAGGGTGGCGGCGGCCTTGTTCATGTGGGCGGGAGGGCCCCAGGTGGCGCGCTGGTTGGCGTCGATGTCGTAGAAGCCCTTCATGGCGTCGGCGAAGGTCATGTGCTGCTGCTGGGCGGTGAACAGCATCTGGTAGTAGGTGGCATGGCCCTCGCTGAGCCACATGTCGTCCCACGAGCCGACGGAGACGGCGTCGCCGAAGGACTGGTGGGTCATCTCGTGCACCATGACCGGCTCGGCCCGCTCGGCGGGCTGGAGGAAGCCGGCGGCGCCGTAGGTGGACAGGGAGGCGGTCTCCAGGGCGACACCGTCGTACGGGCTGTCGACGCCGAGGACGCCGTAGCGCTCGAAGGGGAAGGGCAGGCCGAGGGTCTTCTCCAGCCAGGAGAGCTCGGCGGGGGTGCGGCGAACCAGGTCGTCGCCGCCGGACTGGGCGGCGGTGAGGAAGCTGCGCACGGGCAGCCCGTGCGGGCCGGTCTGGTCGATCTCCCGGAACCTGCCCACGGCGACCTGGGTGATGTCGGTGGGAATCTCCTGCGCGGTCCGCCAGACGGAGGTGGCGCGGTCGCCGGACACGACCCGGGACACCGGGGAGCCGTTGGCCACGGCGGTCAGCGAGCTGGGAGTGGTGACACGGAAGGTGAAACGGGCCTTGTCGCCGGGATAATCGTTGGAGGGGAAGAAAACGTGGGCCCGGTCGGGCTGCCCCATGAAGGCGAAGCCGTCGGGGGTGTTGATCCACGCCTTGAACGGCCAGTCGGTGCCGGGCGGCAGGTGCAGGGCGGGCGAGAGCGGATCGAGCGAACGGTCCGCGGTGTACGAGATCCGCACGGTGAACGAGGCATGATCGGCGATGGCCGAAGCGGGCGTGACGAACAGCTTCTCGCCCTCGGTGCGGAAAGCCGCCGGTTTCCCGTCCACGGCAACGGATCCGATCTTGGACACCGCGGAGTCGAGACTGAAGGACGACAGGGCCTGGGTGGCCCGGGCCCGCATGACGACCGAGGACGCCATGGTGGTGACGCCGGGCTGGTAGTCGTAGCTGATGTCATAGGACTGGGCGTCGTAGCCGCCGTTGCCGAGGTCGGGGAACAGCCGGTCTCCCAGGCTGCCGGCCCCGGCCGTCGGCGGCGCGGCGGCCGCCGTCCCGGTCGCGCCCAACAGGATCGCCGCGGTGATGAGCAAAACCCTCATGCGAACCGAAGGTAGGGATCGTCACGATCAGCGGGCGTCGCCCTGAGGGCCGAAGCGGGGTCAGCCGGAAGTGGTAGGCGGCAGCAGCGGACCGCCCTCCCACTGCTGGAAGATCAGGGTGGTGTGCACGAGCGCGACCTCGGGCCGGGCGGTGAACTGGTCGAGCACCAGGCGCTGGAGGTCGGTCGCGCCGCCGGCGGCGACGTGGACCATGAAGTCGTCGGCGCCGGTGAGGTGGAAGACGGCCCGGGTCTCGGGCTGCTCCAGGGCGTGTTTGACGAACGGCTCCAGGACACCCCGGTGGGGCTGCACGCGGATGAACAGCAGCGCCTGCAAGGGCCGGCCCAGGGCGCTGGCGTCGACGCGGAGCACGGTGCCGAGGATGATGCCGGCCGACCGCAGCCGGGCCACCCGGTCGAGGCAGGTGGACGGGGCGATGCCGACCAGGGCCGCCAGCTCCTTGTTGGTGAGCCGGGCGTCGTTCTGAAGCTCCCGCAGAATGGCAAGATCAACCGGATCGAGACGCACGTCAGAGGCCATACGCCGAATTTAGTACGGGATTTCCGGAAAAACACCGTGACCGGCCCAGGATGGACGGCATGGAGCTGAACACCAGGGCTGTGCACGCCGGCCGCGAGGACCTGACGGATCTGGGGCTGCACGCGGTCCCGATCGACCTCTCCACGACCTACCCCGCCCGCGACAGCCGCGAGGAGGCGGCCCGCCTCGACCGGGCGGCGGCCGGCGTGGAGCTGGGCGACAACCCGATCTACGGCCGCGTCGGCAATCCGACGGTGGCCCGGTTCGAACGGGCCCTGGCCGACCTGGAGGGCGCCGAGTCGGCGGTGGCCTTCGCGACGGGCATGGCGGCGCTGAGCGCCTGCCTGTTGGCCGTTGCCGCGCAAGGAAAACGGCACATCGTCGCCGTCCGCCCGCTCTACGGCACCAGCGACCACGTGATCGGCTCGGGCCTGCTCGGCACCGAGGTCACCTGGTCCACAGTGGACTCGGTCAAGCGGGACATCCGCGACGACACCGGCCTGGTGATCGTCGAGTCGCCGGCCAACCCGACACTGTCCGAAGTGGACATCCGGGCCATCGACGTGGACGTGCCGGTGCTGGTGGACAACACCTTCGCCACGCCGGTCCTGCAACGGCCGATCGAGCTGGGCGCCGACATCGTGCTGCACAGCGCGACCAAGTACCTCGGGGGCCACGGCGACGTGTTGGGCGGGGTCGTGGCCTGCGACGAGGAGTTCGCCGGCCGGCTCAGGACGATCCGCATGGCCACCGGCGGCATCCTGCATCCGCTGGCCGGATACCTGTTGCTGCGGGGCCTGTCCACGCTCCCCATCCGCATCGCCCACGCCTCAAGGACGGCCGCAGAGTTGGCTCACCGCCTCGCGACCATCCCGGCGTGGCCAGGGTCTACCGGCCGGGGGACCTAGATGCGATTAGTAGATACCAGTCCAACAGGATGCCGGAATTTGCCGCATCGAGATTCGTGTTGAGACTAAACGTTATACGGCAGGATGTAAGACGGTAGGGAGCAGGACACTGTGTCTGATGTCCGTACGAATTGTAGTGCCAGGTCATTACCCCAACAAGAGAGTTGACCTGAACTCAGCGTAAATTGTGCGGATTCAAGAGCCGAATCGACGACCAAAATCGGGTGGTGCTTAAGTCGTTTACAAATATGAGGATTTCTGAGAAGTTCGGGTTAATAATATATGACTAAAGTAAAAAATTGCGATTTACTAATCGTCGGAACGTTTACCCAGCGATGTTATTCATTAAGACAGGGCCGATAGCCTATCATTGTCTGCATCCGCAATCGGCCGGACGATCCACTATGTTGAACCCGGCTATTCATTCAGTTCTCAAAAGGATGGGTTCCTGTTCGTAGAATCCGCTGCTGTGAGGAGTGCACATATGTGGTAACATATCAGATTATCAGCAAAAAAAAAGCCTAAAGCGCCGGCATCGGCGACCGGCTGCTGCGGCTGTCGGTCGGCCTGGAGGACGTCGAAGACCTCTGGACCGACCTGGACCAAGCCCTGTCCAAGAGTTAGTTACGCACGGCAACCGAGGGGTCGAGGCGCTGTTCCGGCACGAACGGGAACAGCGCCCTGGTCCCGTGGGCCTCCTCGCGGCAGGCGGACACCTCGTGCGTGACGGCCTCCAGCCGCCCGATGGCCAGCACCAGAAACGTCAGGTCCGGCAACGCCCGCATGACCGGCATCCGGTCGGCCTGCTCGTCGCCGGCCAGCGAGCGGGCCAGCAGGATGTCCCGCTGCGGCCCGAGATAGCAGCGCTCGATCAGGTGCTGGAGCCGTTCGCTGTCGCGCTCCAGCCGCGCCGTCAGGCGGCCGAGATCGGCGATCTTGTGGTCGACGGACCGCAGCAGCCGGCGGCGTTCCGCGTCGGCGGCGAGCACGACGCGCCCGAGCGCGGCCGTGCCCACGGACGGTGAGCGGTCGAGCTGGCGCCGGGCCTGGGCCGCGGTGAGCATCTGTGAGCCGACCTTGCGCGGCCGGGATTCGGCTTCCACGGCCCGGCGGCACTGCCGCTCGATGGCGTAGCCGAGGCGCATGCCGTGATCGACGGTGCGGGCGACGCGCCGGTGCCAGCGCCCGACGACGCGGCTGGCGCGGCGCAGGCCGCGGAACTCCAGCGACAACTCACTCTCGATGGTGATTTTCCTGGCCCGCGACGGGTGGGTCAGGCGGAAGATCAGAGGTGATCGCTCGAAGCTGCTCATCTCAGCTCATCCTCTCGGAAGTAGGCCGGGACTCAGGGGTAGAGTGCGTCAGGAAAGCGCACAGCGCAATGCCACCGTGCAATTGCATGCGTGGATTGCTTGCCACGGTCACCCCGATGGCCTAGCGTGGCGCCACGCGCCTCCAGCGGCTACGCGGGCAAGGTGGTTCAGGAGGTGTATGGATGCCCCCTTCTCAGGGACCGTTGATCCCGCGCCGCCGCCTCGGTCACGAGTTGCGCAAGCTCCGAGAAGCTGCCGGACTCCAACTCGTCGACGCCGCCCGGCGCCTCGAATGCTCCCCCAGCAAGGTCAGCCGTCTGGAGAACGGCCAGGGCCTGCCCAAGCTGCGCGACGTGCGCGACCTGCTGGACCTGTACGACATCCGCGACCACCGGCTGCGCACCCGGCTGCAGAACCTGGCCACCGCCAGCCAGGACGAGGGCTGGTGGTCCGACCACCCCGAGGCCTGGCCGCCCAATCTGGGCAGCTACATCTCGCTGGAATCCGCGGCCAGCGGAATGCAGTGGTTCAGCGGATTCGCGATCTCCGGTTTGTTCCAGATTCCCGAGTACTGCCGGGAAATCTTCCGAAACAATTATCCGAGCGCACCGGACAGCGAGATCGACCAGCTCGTCGAGATTCGCGTCAGACGCCAGCGATACGTCCTCGACCGGCTCGGCGACCTCACCATCACCGCCGTGATCGACGAGTGCGCACTACATCGGGTCGTTCACTCACAAGGGGCCATGCGACGCCAACTGGCCTCCTTGTTGGACGTAGCCGGACACGATAGGGTGGATCTAAGAATCTTCCCATACTCAAGCGGCTACAATCTCGGTATCCAGTGCAACTACGTGATCTTCACCTTCGACAACGACACCGATCAGGACACTGTCTACCAGGAACTGAGCGGTGGCGACCGGTTCTCCGCCCAGGAGTCGGAAGTGAAGAAGTACCAAGACATCTTCACCAATCTGCTGTCGAAGTGCCCGGACCAAAAGTCCTCACTCGACCTGATCGGGAAGGTGCAAAGAACCAACTATGAGTGAGAGATAACACGATCCATGGAAATCACTTTCAAGAAGAGCAGCTTCTGTCAGGACGGCGGTTGCGTCGAGGTTGCTGCTCTCCCGTCGGGCGGCATCGCCCTGCGTGACGCCAAGGACCCGAGCCTGCCGGCTCACATTTTCGATCGGGCCGAGTGGACGGCCTTCGTGGCCGGCGTCCGCAACGGTGAGTTCGACTTCTGAGACTTGAGGACTTAGCAGGGGGGCACGGGAAGCGGGGACTTCCCGTGCCACACTGTCGTCCCGCTATCGGGTCACCGCGGCCAAGGCATTGACCAGCCCGTGCCCGTAATACGAGTTGTTCCCGGCCGGCCCGGTGCAGGTCGTCGTGGCGGCCGGGCAGGCGATCGGCGTCGCCTCGGACCGAAGCAGGCCCCGCAGCTGCGCGGGAGAGGCCCACGGATGCGTGCTGGCCAGCAGCGCCGCCACCCCGACCACATGCGGTGATGCCATCGAAGTGCCGCACATGGTGCCGTAGCCACCGCCGGGCAGCGTGGACAGCGGGCACGAGGTGCCGGAACCGGCCGGCGGAATCTGCGCGCGGTCACCGCCCGGAGCGGTCACGTCGACC
>NZ_KK037166.1:6747828-6775214 GCF_000568255.1 Kutzneria sp. 744 | reverse complement strand
GCAGGCCGGCGCCCGGCTGACCGTGGCCCAGCTCGTCCAGGCCATGCTGCTCAAGCCCGGCAACGACGTGCCGCACGCGCTGGCCCGCACCCTCGGCGGCATCCCCAAGACGCTTGACCTGATGAACGCGGCGGCCAAGCAGATGGGCGCGCTGGACACCCGAGTGGCCACGCCCGGCGGCCTCGACGGCCCCGGCATGAGCACCTCGGCCTACGACCTGGCGGTCATCTACCGGCACGCCATGCAGCTGCCGGCCTTCGCCGAGGCGGCCGGGGTCAAGTCGGTGACGCTGAGCGGCCTGACCGTGAAGAACGCGGACCAGCTGCTCACCACCTACACCGGCGCGATCTCGGCCATGACCAGCAACACCACCGACGCGCACTTCACGAACCTGTCCTCGGCGGCCAAGAGCGGCCACCGGCTGGTGGCCGTGCTGCTGCGCGGCGAGCAGCAGCAGTACGCGATGTACCGGCAGAGCTCCAAGCTGCTGGACTGGGGCTTCGCGCTGAGCACGGCCAACGCCCACCCGGTCGGCCAGCTGGTCGACCAGGCGCCGCCGGTGAAGCCCTCGGCGTCGTCGACGGCGTCGTCGACGACCAGCACCACCGACGCAGCCGGCGTGCAGAACGCGGCCGACAGGAGCCCCATGTACCAGGCGTTCGGCAACGTCGGCATGCCGCTGACCATTCTGGCCCTTGTGGTCGTGCTGGGCTTCGGGCTGATGGTCGTGCGCAAGCGCCGGGCACGGGCGGCCCGGGCGCGGCGGCTGGCGGCCCAAGCCAATAACGGTTAGGTAACGAGCACCGCTCATGTTGTCATGCGGCGGGGCGGCATCGACCAATCAGCTGGGTGAAAACCACCTACCTGCTCGGCGCGGTGACCGCCGCCGCGGGCTTGGCCCTCGGGGCCACGGCCGCGGCCCCCGCCGCGACCACCAGCCCGCACGGCCTGGTCTCGCACGACCTGTTACTGCCGACCGGCGACCACGTGCTGGCCGTCGGCGACCAGTTCGTGCTGACGCCCCGGCCGGGCGTCGGCTACTTCCGCGAGAAGATCAACGGCGACACGTACATCGTCCCGACCGATGCCAAGGGCGATCCGGCCCGGTACGACGTGTCCGCGCTGGCTCGGGGCGGAGCGCCGGCGCCGCAGGCCGCGCAGCCCAACTACCCGATGCACACGCTGGCGCTGACCGTGCTCGGGGCCGACGGCAAGCCCGCGGCGGCCAACCTGGTCCTGATCAACCTGGACAGCGAGCGGCAGTACGGGGACTTCCCGTCGACCGCGGACGGCCAGCTCCGGGTCAGCGTGCCCAACGGCCACTACGGCCTCACCGCGTACGTGCCCGGCATGGCCGGGGACAAGCTGACCGACCTGAGGGTGCTCAACCGCGCGGACATCGTCGTCGCCGGCGACCAGGCGATCACCCTGGACGCCCGCGCCGCGACCGCGCCGGTGTCGGTGCGGACCCCGCGGCCGGCCGACTTGGCCGACCTGGCCGTGCACACCATGTGGACGGACGCGAAGAAGGCGTCGGCGGAGAACTCGTTCCTCGCGCCGAACGTGCCGGTGCTGCTGGAGCCGGCTCCCGCGCCGGCCATCGGGCAGCGCCTCACGTTCATCACCGCGCACCTGGACTCCCCGGCCGGCCAAGCTGATCCGTACACCTACGACGTGGTGTTCCGGGAAGCCGGAGCCATTCTGGCCGACCAGCACCAGGTGGTCGCCGCCGACCAGCTGCAAACCGTGCACGCCAACTACTTCGGCAGTCTGCACGCCGGTTTCGCCCGCGAGCTCTGGTCGGTGGGCCTGGACCTCCCGGCCACGGCCATCCGCCCGATCACCACTCCCCTGCGCCGCACCGAGTACGTCGGCGGGGCACCGGACCTCATCGCCAAGGACTACCTGTTCACCGACGCCACCAAGCAGACCGGGGTCGTCTTCGACGGGCCGCGGGCGGTCAAACCCGGCACCACGCGAACGGCCGACTGGCTGCGGGAACCGTTGGCCCCCGGCCTGGTCCAGCCGACCGACGCCATCATCGACCAGTCCACGCCGGCGGCAGCCGGCTGGGGCTGGGGCTGCGCGGCGTGCCGCACCGGCGACACGCTCGGCATCGGCGTCCTACCGGCGGCCGACAGCGACCCGGAGCACATGCTTTCGTTGGACGACAAGGACATCACGTCCGCGCACCTGGTGCTCAGCGGGAACGGCAAGGTGTACGCCGACGTGCGGTCGACCGACACCGGCCGGGTGACCCTGCCGGCGGCCTCGGCCGTGTACCACCTGACGCTCGACGCGACCGTGCACCCGCAGTGGTTGGCGCACAGCACAACCAGCCACACCGAGTGGACCTTCGCCTCGGGGCGCTCCGACACTCGGACCGTGCCGGCCAACTGGGACTGTGAGTCGATCGGCGACGTCGCGCAGTGCTCGGCGCTGCCGCTGCTGGACGTCCGCTATGCCATGGAAGACAAGGGATCGACGATCAGCTTCGCGCACGCACCGGGCGTTTCCGCCAGCCCGATCACCAAGGCCGGCGCGGAAATCTCGTACGACGGCAAGAACTGGCTGCCGGCACCGCTGGTGTCGCTGGGCAACGGCAAGTACCGGGCACTGTGGCTGGGCAAGCCCGCCGCGCTGCGGGTGAGCGCGACTGACGCCGCCGGCAATTCCCTGCAGCAGACCGTTTCGTAATGACGTCGTCGGGAGACAACCGTGTTTCGAGCACTCGCCATCACCGCGGTCCTGCTGACCGCGGTCGCGGGCCCGGCGATCGCCAAGCCCGCCATGCCGTCCTGCCACTCTTCGAGTGATGCTCATATGGCGCACTGCCTCAGCGTCGCGCAGCATTCGGCCGACGCCGGGCACGGCGCCGACGAGCTGCGCGCTGCGTATCACCTGCCGGCCACCGGCGGCGCGGGGCAGACCATCGCCATCGTGGACGCCTACGACAATCCCAACGCCGAGAGCGACCTGGCCGCCTACCGCAGCCGCTACGACCTGCCGCCGTGCACCACGGCCAACGGCTGCTTCCGCAAGGTCAACCAGCGCGGCCAGGCCGCCCCGCTGCCGAAGGGCGATCCGGGCTGGGGCATGGAGATCGCCCTCGACCTGGACATGGCCTCGGCCGCGTGCCCCGCGTGCACAATCCTGCTGGTGGAGGGCGATGACCCGCTCGACGCCAACCTCGCCGCCTCGGTGAACACGGCCGTCGCGCAGGGGGCGAACGTGGTGTCCAACAGCTACGGCCTGGACGAGAGCAGCCACATGAGCGAACTCGCCGCCGCGTACCGGCACCCCGGCGTGCCGATCGTGGCCAGCAGTGGCGACTACGGCTTCACCACGGCGGAGTTCCCGGCCGTGCTGTCGTCGGTGATCGCCGTCGGCGGGACCACGCTGACCCGCGCCGACAACACCCGGGGCTGGACCGAGAAGGCGTGGAACTCGGCCGGCAGCGCCTGCTCGGCGTGGGTGGCCAAGCCTGCGTGGCAGCACGACGCCAACTGCGGCATGCGAACCGTCTCGGACGTCTCGGCGGTGGCCGACGACCTGGCCGTCTACGACACCTATCAGGCGCCCGGCTGGGCCACGATCGGCGGCACCAGCGCCTCGGCCCCGTTCATCGCCGGGCTGATCGCGCTGGCCGGCAACGGGTCGCACGTGCCGGACGCGTCGTACATCTACGCGCACGCCAACGCGCTGTACGACGTCGACAGCGGCGCCGTCGGCGGGCGGGACTGCGGCGGGGACTACCTGTGCAACGGCAAGCCCGGCTACGACGCCCCCACCGGCATGGGCACCCCGAACGGCATCGGCGCGTTCTGAGCCCTCAGCGCCGGCGCAGCAGCCTGGTCAGCGTCACGCCGACCAGGGCGCCGGCGCTGAGCAGGCCGGCCGCCAGGACGCCGTCCGGGCGGGCGGCCACCTGCACCGACGGCCGGATCACCACCGGCTGTGGGGCCACGACCGGGTCGGCCGAGCGGGCCATGTTCTCGCGGGCCGTCGCCGTCCATGCCGTGATGAAGACCAGGAACCGCGACACCAGGTTGATGAAGACCAGCAGGCCCAGCAGCGTGCCGAAGACCGAGCCGGACGGCGAGTCCTTGATCGTCTGGAGGTAGACGTTGCCGACCTGCTTGAGGATCTCGAAGCCGATCGCGCCGGTGATCGCGCCGCGCACGGCGCTGCGCCAGCCGACGTGGAAGCGCGGCAGGCTGGTCAGCACCCACAGGAACACCAGCCAGTTGGCCAGCAGGCCGAGCACGATCGAGGCGAGGGACAGCAGCACCTCGGCCCAGCCGGTCTGCCGCAGGCCCAGCCACTCCAGCACCAGCCCGCCCAGCGCCGAGCCGGCCGCGGTGATGCCGAACGAGACGACCAGCGCCAGGCCGAGGCCGATCAGCGTGAGCAGGTCCTTGACCGCGGTGATCAGGAACGGCAGTTGCGGGCGCTCACGGGTCCACTGGGCCGTCACGGCGTCGCGGAGGCTGGTCATCCACCCCAGGCCGGAGTAGAGGGCGGCCAGGAGGCCGAAGACGCCGACCGTGCTCCGGGACTCGATCAGCTTGCCGACGATCGTGTTGACCTCGTCGCCCAGCGCGCCCGGCACGGCGGTGGCGATGCCGGCCTTGATCTGCCCCAGCAGCTCCATGTTGCCGGCCAGCACGAATCCGGCCACCGAGAAGCCCAGCATGAGCAGGGGTATCAGCGACAGCACGCTGTAGTACGTGATCGCCGCGGCGTAGTGATCACCGTAACGCTCCGTGTACCGCGCGCCCGCGCGCAGCAGATGGTCGAGCCACGCATGACGCTTGCGCAACCGGGTCAGCAGGGATTCCTTCTCCGCCACCCGCTTACGGTAACCGTGTGTGCAGGCCGTCGCAGAGCGTTGAACTACTCAGAGCTGGCTGGGCGTGGGCCGCGGGGCCGGCTTGGGGGTGACGACGGCGGCGGCGCTCTCCTCGACGACCGCCTTGGCCGCCGCGGCGGCGGCCTTGGCCTCGCGGGCCAGGCGGTGGCGGTGGCGCAGCAGGCCGGCAACGAGGCCGCCGAAGCCCAGCAGGATGGCGATCAGGGCGAAGCCGTCCAGGGAGACCGGGACCTTGCTCTCGACGGGGGCGTCGGTCTCGGCGGCGGCCAGGCCGGCGGTGAGCAGCAGCGTGGCCGGCAGCAGGCAGGCGGCAGCCAGGGTGGAACGCGTCAGGTGCCGAACTTGGTTACGCAAGGCAGCGTCTCCCGACAGTGAGGTCGCCCCGAAAGAGTGAACACGAGGGTGGCTGTCGTTCGAAAAACTACCGAACGTGTCAACCCCACCCGTTCCGGGGACTGTGCGGTCCATCACGAGGAGCGAGAATAACGGCGCTCGCGCCTCCCCCCAGCGCCGGGTCCCACAAGATCAGGACCAGCGCTTTCACACCGCGAGTCCCGCTCCGGAGCAACCATGATGCAGGTCTCGTGCGTCGTGACGTGCCGTACGCCCCGGGCAGGCGGGGCGTACGGGACGACTCAGCCTCGGGCCTTCGGGGTCCGACGGATCATCAGCATCAGGCCGCCGCCGACGATGAGCAGCACGCCGATGGCGATCAGCATGCCCGTGTCGGTGCTGGTGCCGGTGTAGGCCAGCTCCTGCGTGCCCGGCGACGTGGACGTGGTCACCGGCGGCGCGGTCGTCGTGGTCGTGGTCGACGGCGGGGCCGTCGTGGTCGACGTGGTGGTCGACGGGGTCGTCGTGGTTGTCGTCGTCGAGCTCGTGGTCGACGACGTGGTGTAGGTCGTGCTCGTCGTCATGGACGTGGTCGTCGACGGCGTGGTGTAGGTCGTGGACGTCGTGGTCGACGGCGTGGTGGTGCTCGTCGTCGTGCACGGTGTCGTGGTGGTCGTGCTCGTCGGCGGCGTCGTCGTCGACCGGGTGGTCGTCGGCGGCGTGGTCGACGTGCACGGCGGCAGGCCGCGGCCGTCGCCGGCCGGCTCGCACGTGGGCGGAGCCGTGGTGGTGTCGCAGGTCGGCGGGTTGCCCCGGCCGGCCCGCTCGCACGGCGGGTTACCTCGCTGGTGATCGATGGCCGTGTGGACGGCCGGGCCGATATCGCTGGGCGTCGCGGCCAGGGCGGCCCCGGCACCGGCGATGATCGTCCCGGCCACCATCACGGCCAGCGGGAACGCGAGCGCTTTTCTGTTGCGCACGGGATAGTCCTTCCGAGGCCGATGTTGCTTTGGGAGGCAACCTCAGAAGCTACCCATTCGCCGTAACGTCAGTGGCCCAAAAGGCTCACCCGAACGGGTCCACTTGTCGCAACATGGCCGTAGGTCGTGGTTCGCTGACGAGCGTGCCGGCCGGCCAGACCCGCCATCGCGTCCAACTCGGCGATGGTGCGGGCCGAGCCGTGCGCCGAGCCGGCCATCCGGCTGATGGTCTCCTCCATCAGCGTGCCGCCCAGGTCGTTGGCGCCGCCGCGCAGCACCTCGGCCGTGCCGACGTCGCCCAGCTTCACCCACGAGCACTGGATGTTGTGGATGCGGCCGTGCAATGCCAGCCGGGCCATGGCGTGCACCGCCCGATTGTCCCTTCGGGACGGTCCCGGGCGGGCCACGCCGGCCAGGTAGATCGGGGCGTTGTTGTGCACGAACGGCAGGCCCACGAACTCGGTGAAGCCACCGGTCTCGTCCTGGAGGCGGGCCAGCGTGCGCAGGTGGCCGAGCCAGTGGCCCGGGTGGTCGACGTGGCCGTACATCATCGTCGACGAGGAGCGGATGCCCAGCTTGTGGGCCGTGCCAACGACTTCGAGCCACGTCTTGGTCGGCAGCTTGCCCTTGGTCAGCACCCAGCGCACCTCGTCGTCGAGGATCTCCGCCGCCGTGCCGGGAATCGTGTCCAGGCCGGCGTCACGGAGTTCGGTCAGCCACTCCTCGACGCTCACGCCGGCCTTGGTGGCGCCGGTGACGATCTCCATGGGGCTGAAGGCGTGCACGTGCATGCCCGGCACCCGCGTCTTGATCGCCCGCACCATGTCGGCGTAGAAGCTGGTCGGCAGCTTGGGGTCGATGCCGCCCTGGATGCAGACCTCGGTGGCGCCCAGCACCCACGCCTCCTCGGCGCGGTTGGCGACGTCCTCCACGGTCAGCCGGTAGGCGTCGGCGTCGCGTTCCCGTTGCGCGAAGGCGCAGAACCGGCAGCCGACGTAGCAGACGTTGGAGAAGTTGATGTTCCGGTTCACCACGTAGGTGACGTCGTCGCCGTTGACCTCGGCCCGCAGCTGGTCGGCCAGCCGGGTCATCGTCTCCAGCGCCTCGCCGTCCGCGGTCAGCAGGGCCAGCGCCGCGTCGGCGTTCGCCTCGTCCAGCAGGGCCGCGGGATTCTCGGCGGCGATCGTCAGTCCATTCAGGACGTCGCTGGGCAGCTTGCTGAACGACGGGCTGTTGTGCAGCTGGTCGCGCAGCGACTCCCAGTCCCCGTAGACGCTGTCGAAGTCACCGCGGCGGTCGCCGGTGCGGCCCGTGGTGTCGATCGTCTCGTGCAGGTCGGTGCGGCCGTGGGACTCCAGGGCGTAGTCCGGCTCCTGCCACGTCCGTCCACTCAGGACGGCTTCCTCGTTCGCGAGGCCGGTTTCGTTGTCGGCCAGGGCATCCACGTGCGCGCTGATGCGGGTGTCGATCCACGGCTGGCCGGCCTTGACGAAGCGGGGGTAGGCGGTCAGCCGCTCGCGCAGCTGGAAGCCCGACTTCGCCGTGGTGGCCGCGAGTTCGTCGATCGCCGGCCACGGCCGCTCCGGGTTGACGTGGTCCGGCGTGACCGGCGAGACGCCGCCCCAGTCGTCGATGCCCGCGCGCAGCATGAGCTCGAACTCCTCGCCCACCAGGTTCGGCGGGGCCTGCACGCTCACGTTGGACGGCATCAGCAGCCGGCCCACCGCGATCGTCGCCGCCAGCTCGTGCAGGTCCGCGTCCGGCATGCCGCGCATGGCGGTGTCCGGCTTGGCCCGGAAGTTCTGGACGATGATCTCCTGGATGTTGCCGTACTGGCGGGCCACGCCGCGCAGCGCCAGCAGCGAATCCGCCCGCTCGTCCAGGTTCTCGCCGATGCCGATCAGGATGCCGCTGGTGAACGGCACACCCACCCGGCCCGCGTCCGTCAGCACACGCATGCGGACCTCGGGGTCCTTGTCCGGGCTGCCGTAGTGCGCGCCGCCCGGCTCGCTCCACAGGCGGGTCGCCGTCGTCTCCAGCATCATGCCCATGCTGGCCGCGACCGGCTTCAGGCGCTGGAACTCCTCCCAGCTCAGCACGCCCGGGTTGAGGTGGGGCAGCATGCCCGTCTCCTCCAGGACCGCGATCGCCACCGAACGCAGGTAGTCCAGGGTCGAGCCGCTTCCCCGGGCCTCCAGCCACTCCTGGCCGCCGGCCCCCGTTCCTCCGGCCGGTCACCCAGCGTGAACAAGGCCTCCTTGCAGCCCTGCGCCGCCGCCTGGCGGGCGATGTCCAGCACTTCGTCAGGAATGACGTTGCATTCTGTTTGGTGACCACCGCACAAGTCGTCGTACAGAAATCCCATTCTAAATTAGTTTTTAAGGCTCAGGGCCCGTGAGCCTATAGTTGGAGTGAACTCAAAGCGGACGGACGCAATAGATCCGCAGAGAGGGTAATCACTCCGTTGGCAGCGCGGCGAAGTGCCCGGCGGAGGGCCGACTCGCTCGGGCGCGGAGTGTCGTTGACCACCGAGCGAGCGTAAGTCGGCCTTCCCTTCGGACCGTCGCTCAGCGTAGGGAGACCACTCTCACAGGAAGGCCGGGAATAAACCCGCGAGTCCCGCTTACCGTCACACCGAGTGTGTGAAACCGATTCACGCATTCGGTGTGACGCTGGGCGGGACTCGCGGGGTTCAGATGTCGGCGCGGGTGGTCGTGGGCGGGGCTTCTTCCGCCGGATCACCGAGCAGATCACGGAGTGTGCACTCAAGCGCCGGGCGCTTCTCGGTGAGCACTTGCCAGACGAGCGCGTCGTCCACACTGGCATAGCCGTGGATCAGGATGTTCCGGAACGCGACGATCCGGCGGAGGTCTGGAATCCGGGCCGCGACGTCGGGCGCGATCTTCGAGAGCTGGTTGAGGGCTTCGCCGATGATCTCGAATTGGCGTTCGACCGCGGACCGGACCATGGCATCCGCCTGATAGTCCGCGAACGACCTGCCGGCGCTGAACTCACCGAGCAGCTCGGTGCCGCGCAGTGCGTCCCACAGCTAGGCACGCGGATCACGCCGCATAGAGCGTTTCCTTGGTGGCCATCACTTGCTGCCGGAAGTACGGGTTGCGGATGCTTGTGGTGGTGACAACGTCGACCGGACGGCCGAGGATCCGCTCCAGGCCCTCCTTGAGCGCGAAGAACGAGCCGAAGTGGTCGAAGTCCGGCGCGGTGTCGAACTCGACGAGAACATCGACGTCGCTGGAATCGACGTCGAATGAGGGGCCGACGGCCGAGCCGAACAGGTCGAGCCTGCGCACTCCGAGCCGGTGGCACAGTTCGGCGATCTCGTGCTGCTTGGCCCTCACGAGCTCGTGCATGCCGCTACCTCCCGGCACGATTGTGCCCGATCGACGGTCAGATGTCGTAGCGGACGGTCACGGGGGCGTGGTCGGACCAGCGCTCGGCGTAGGTGGCGGCGCGCTCGGTGACGGCGGACACGGCCTTGGCGGCCAGGCCCTCGCTGGCGACGTGGAGGTCGATGCGCCAGCCGGAGTCGTTGTCGAAGGCCTTGCCGCGGTAGGACCACCAGCTGTACGGGCCGGCCGTGTCGGGGTGCAGGGAGCGCACGACGTCGACGTAGCCGGCGGCGTAGAGGCGGTCGAGCCAGGAGCGCTCCTCCGGCAGGAAGCCGGCGGAGCGCTGGTTGGTCTTCCAGGACTTGAGGTCCTCGGGGCGGTGCGCGATGTTCCAGTCACCGCAGACCAGCACCTCGCGGCCGTCGGCCTCGGCCTTGGCCCGCAGCTCGACGAGGTGGGCGAAGAAGGCGTCGAGGAAGCGGTACTTCTCGTCCTGTTTGGGGGTGCCGGCGTCGCCGCTGGGCAGGTAGAGGCTGGCCACCACCACGTCGGCCAACTCGAACTCGACGTAGCGGCCGCTGCGGTCGAACTCGGCGGAGCCGAAGCCGACGCGGACGGCCTCGGGGGCGGTCCGGGACAGCAGGGCGACGCCGGCCCGGCCCTTGAGCTCGGACTCGGCCAGCACGGTGTGCCAGCCGGCCGGTTCGAGCAGCTCGGCGGGCAGCTGACCGGGCTCGGCCCGGGTCTCCTGCAGGCACACGACATCCGCCTCGGTGGCGGCGAGCCACTCGACGAAGCCCTTCTTGGCGGCGGCGCGCAGGCCGTTGACGTTGATCGTGGAGACGGTCAGCACGGCCAAGAGCCTAGCGGCATCAGGAACGCGTAAACGGACGCCGTGCCGGCGTAAGGATCGCATCAGTGCCGGCCGCGCCGCCATCGTGGCCCCGCACGCTCGAACCGAGCAACCGGCGAGAGGGAAAGCGTGTTCGACGTCGTGAAACGGCTGCTCGTCGGCCGTCCCCTGCGCAGCGAGCGGTTGGGTGACACGCTGTTGCCCAAGTGGTTGGCGCTGCCGGTCTTCTGCAGCGACCCGATCTCGTCGGTGGCCTACGCGACCGAGCAGATCCTGCTCACGCTGGCGGTCGGCGGCGCGGGCTACCTGTCCCTGTCGACGCCGGTCGCGGCGGCGGTGGCGATCGTGCTGATCGTCGTGGTCGCTTCCTACCGCCAGACCTGCTACGCCTACCCGAGCGGCGGCGGCGCGTTCGTCGTCGCCAAGGCGAACCTGGGTGAGACGGCGGCATTGACGGCGGCGGCCGCGCTGTTGGTCGACTACGTGATGACGGTCGCCGTGTCGGTGGTCTCCGGCGTTGTCGCGATCATCTCCGCGATCCCGGAGCTGGCGCCGGACGCGGTGGCCATCTCGGTCGGCTTCGTCGTGGTGATCGCGCTGGCGAACCTGCGCGGTGTCAAGGAATCCGGCAGGACGTTCGCGGTTCCGACGTATGCGTTCATCGCCTTGACGTTCCTGATGTTCGCCATCGCGGCGGTCCGAGGCCTGAACGGGACGCTGCCGCAGGCGTCGACGGCCGCTGTTCCGTTGCACCCCACCGAGAGCTTCGCCGGCATCGGCACGGTTTTCCTGGCGCTGCGGGCCTTCGCGTCCGGCTGCACGGCGTTGACGGGCGTCGAGGCGATCAGCAACGGCGTGCCGTCGTTCCGCAAGCCCAAGCCGCACAACGCGGCGATGACGCTGGTGATGATGGGCGTCATGGCGGTGGCCATGTTCGCCGGCATCACGGCGCTGGCCGTGAACCTCAACGCCCGCGCGCGGCCGGACGGCAACCCGTCGGTGATCTCCCAGGTCGCGACGAGTGTGTTCGGCGGCGGCTCGGTCCTGTTCTACCTGTTCCAGGCGGCCACCGCGGGCATCCTGATCCTGGCCGCCAACACCGCGTTCAACGGATTCCCCGGCCTGGCCTCGATCCTGGCCCGGGAGCGCTACCTGCCCCGGCAGCTGCACAACCGTGGCGACCGCCTGGTGTTCAGCAACGGCATCCTGCTGCTGGCGGCGTTCGCGGTGCTGCTGATCATCGGCTTCGACGCCAACATCGACAGCCTGATCCAGCTCTACATCATCGGCGTGTTCACCAGCTTCACGCTCAGCCAGGCCGGCATGGTCGTGCACTGGAAGCGGGCGCTGGCCACGGAAACCGATCCTGGCCGGCGGGCCAGGATTCGCGGCTCGCAGGCCATCAACGCCTTCGGCGCCGGGCTGACCGGGGTGGTGCTCGTTGTCGTGTTCGCCACCAAGGTGGTGCACGGGGCGTGGCTCGCGGTGCTGGCGATGGTGGTGCTTTTCGTGGTGATGCGGGCGATCAGCCGCTACTACCGACGGTTCGAGCAGCAGGTCGCGAACGTGAAAACGAGCACCACGCTGCCGCCGACGGTGCACGCGCTGGTGCTGGTCTCCCGACTGCACCAGCCGGCGCTACAGGCGCTGGCCTTCGCCAAGGCCACCCGGCCGGACCGGCTGGAGGCCGTCACGGTGGCCGCCGATGACGACGAAACCCGCAACCTGCAACAGCAATGGGAGCGCAAGGGCATCAAGGTGCCGCTGGTTGTGCTGTCCTCGCCGTACCGTGACGTGAGCAAGCCGATCGTGGACCACGTGACCCGGATCCACGCCCGGGACAAGCGCGGTGTGGTCAGCGTCTTCATCCCGGAGTACGTGGTGCGGCGCTGGTGGCAGCACCTGCTGCACAACCAGAGTGCCTTGCGGCTCAAGGCAAGGCTGCTGTTCACGCCGGGCGTGGTGGTGGTCAACGTGCCGTACCACATCGGCCTGGACGACCAGGGCTGGCTGACTCAGCAGGTGTTGCCGGCCGCCGCGACCAAGTAGTCGGCGGACGCCCAACGCCTCCCGTCGAGTTGGCGGAAACCGTTCTGCACCACCGGCTGCGCGGTCACGGGCTGGCTCTGCACCAGCCGTCCGACGACCCGGGCCGAGGTGACGGGGCCGGCCCGCACGTTGAGCACGTCGGCGTTGACCGTGAAGGCGCACTGCGGATTGCCCTGCGACGCCTCGGCGTTGTGGTGCGCGACCATGGCGAACGCCACGACGCCGACACCGCCGACCACGGCCAGTTTGATCACCGGAATGCCGAACACCCCGTCCTCCTCCCGCCAAGACGCCGCCGATTCCATTTCGGCGAGACATCTCAGCAGTACCGGAGGACGGGGCGCGGCAGAACCACCCGGTCCGGAATCCACCCGGCCGGGACCCCTACCGGGCTAGGCCGTCACCAACGGTCACAGCAGGGGCTGGAGCAGGTTCGCGAACGCCACGTGGCCGTCGCGGTTGGGGTGGTAGGACTCGGTGGTGGGGTTGGAGAGGCCGTTGAGCCACTCCACCTTGTCGCACACGGCGTGGCCGGTGAACGCCGTCCGCACGTCCTCGAACACGAACCCGTGCGCCGCGGCCCGGGCCTTGATGGCGTTGTCGAGCTGGTCCGCGCCGGCGTTGAGCTGCCCCTGCTCGGTCGAGCTGATCCGGGCCAGCAGGTTGCACTCGTCGCCGTTGAACAGACGCGGGTAGCCGACCACCACGACCTTGGCGTTGGGCGCCCGGGTGTGGATCTGCGTGTAGAGGTTGTCCAGGGCCCCGTTGAGGGTGCTGGAGATCAGCGCGAGCGCCTTGTTGATGTCGCCGGTGCAGTCGTAGAACGGCAGCGCGCACTTCTCGATCACGCCCGAGAAGCCGATGTCGTTGCCACCGACCGAAAGCGTGACGAACTGGGTCGAGGTGGACAGGGCGCCGACCTGCTTGCTGAGCACGTCGCCGGTCTTCGCGCCGCTGCACGCCTGGAAGTCCAGGGCCAGCCCGAGCCGGCTGGCCAGCAGTTCGGCGTACGCGTACGAGGAGCGCTTGCAGGTCGCGTCGATGTACGTCCGAGTGCCCACGCCGGAGGCGTAGGAGTCGCCGAGGGCGACGTAGCCGGGCTGTGCGGCCGCGGAGGCCGTGCCGGCGAGCGTGAGACCGAGCATCGCGGTCAGGGCCGCGAGCAGGAGCTTTTTCCCCATGCGCCGGAAGGTAAACCGTGACCGGCGCACAAAAGGGCCCCGTCACCCGACGGGGCCCTTTTGGTCACGCTATGGCGCTCAGGCGGACGCCATCCGCTTCTGTAGGTTCTCGTCGAGGGTGTTGAGGAACGCCTCGGTGGTCTGCCACGGCTGGTCCTTGCCGATCAGCAGGGCCAGGTCCTTGGTCATGGCGCCGGCCTCGACCGAGGAGATGACGACCTCCTCCAGGGCGGTGGCGAACTGGGACACGGCCGGCGTGCCGTCCAGCTTGCCGCGGTGCTGCAGGCCACGGGTCCACGCGAAGATCGAGGCGATCGGGTTGGTGGAGGTGGGCTTGCCCTGCTGGTGCTGGCGGTAGTGCCGGGTCACGGTGCCGTGCGCGGCCTCGGCCTCGACGGTGCGGCCGTCCGGCGTCATCAGCACCGAGGTCATCAGGCCCAGCGAGCCGAAGCCCTGCGCGACGGTGTCGGACTGGACGTCGCCGTCGTAGTTCTTGCACGCCCAGACGTAGCCGCCCTCCCACTTCATCGCGGCGGCGACCATGTCGTCGATCAGGCGGTGCTCGTAGGTCAGGCCCTTGGCGTCGAAGTCGGCCTTGAACTCGGCCTCGAAGATCTCCTGGAACACGTCCTTGAACATGCCGTCGTAGGCCTTGAGGATCGTGTTCTTGGTCGACATGTAGACCGGGTACTCGCGCTGCAGGCCGTAGGACAGGGAGGCGCGCGCGAAGTCCTCGATGGACTTGCGGAAGTTGTACATCCCCATGGCGACGCCGCCGCCCTCGGGGTAGTTGCCCACCACGTGCTGGATCGGCTCGGAGCCGTCGGCCGGCGTGAAGGTGATGGTCAGCTCGCCCGGGCCGGGCACCTTGAAGTTGGTGGCCTTGTACTGGTCGCCGTGGGCGTGGCGGCCGATGATGATCGGCTTGGTCCAGCCCGGCACCAGCCGCGGGATGTTGGAGATGACGATCGGCTCGCGGAAGATGACGCCGCCGAGGATGTTGCGGATCGTGCCGTTGGGCGAGAGCCACATCTTCTTCAGGCCGAACTCCTCGACCCGCGCCTCGTCCGGCGTGATGGTGGCGCACTTCACACCGACGCCGTGCTTCTTGATGGCGTTGGCGGAGTCGATCGTGACCTGGTCGTCGGTCGCGTCCCGGTGCTCGATGCCCAGGTCGTAGTAGTCCAGGTTGACGTCCAGGTACGGGTGGATCAGCTTGTCCTTGATGAACTGCCAGATGATGCGGGTCATCTCGTCGCCGTCGAGCTCGACGACGGTGCCTTCGACCTTGATCTTGCCCATGCGCCGGGCTCTCCTCTCGCGACAATGCAAGCAGTACAAGTGTACTGCTAACTCTTCGTGATCGCTTCAGGGGCGTGGCCAAGCACACTGTGCTTGTGCCGCACGTGCCGCGCGGGGCGAGGTCGCTCTGATCCGGTCTCTTCCCTTGTCTCAGCTCGATCGATGAAAAGACTCGATCGAGCTGAGCCTGCGGTCCGGAGACCGGCGCGACCTCGCGGCATGTCACCCCGATCCTTCAGCCATCGACAGGTAGCCTCCCCTGCCGGCACAAGTGATCTTGAAGCAGGGGGGCGTCGTGTCGACCGGACCTACGCACGCGATGAGCGGGCTGATGATGTGGGGCGGGGTGTCCATCGCGGCGATCGCCAACAACCTGCCGATGACACCGCAGACCTGGGTCGTGGGGGCAGCCCTGTGCAGCGGCGCGGCCCTGCTGCCGGACCTGGACCACCCCGAGGCGACCGTGGCGCACACGTTCGGCAAGGTCACGTGGGTGCTGTCCAAGGGCGTGCACTGGTTCAGCCACATCGTCTACCGCGGCACCCGCCTGCGCAGCGACGCCAATCGGCACGGCGGCCACCGGGGCGTGACCCACACCCTGCTGTTCGCCGCGGCCGCCGGCGCGGGCGCCTATGCGGTGGTGGAGTGGGCCCACAAGATCGCCCTGTTACCGCTGCTGTTCCTGTTCTGTGCCCTGGCCGTCCGCGGGCTGCTGCACGAGTGGACGCCCAAGGGCCACGTGCTCGGCGTGACGATCCTGTCGTTGGGTCTCACGGTGCTGTGCTGGCACTGGATCGACGTCGGCCCGGCCGAACAGGCGATGTGGTGCGCGATAGCGGTCGCCGCCGGCTGCCTGGCCCACTGTCTCGGCGACTCCATCACGGAACAGGGCTGCCCGATCTTCTGGCCGATCCCGTTCTCCGGCAAGACGTGGTACCCGGTGGCGTTGCCCAAGCCGATGCGGATGCGCACCGGCGGCCGGGTCGAGCTGGGCATGGTGCTGCCGGTGCTGACCGTGCTCGGCGTCTGGCTGTCGCTGGCCTCGCTGCAACGCACCGGCGTGGCCACCTGGGTCCCGTTCGACCTGCTGACCCTGCACCACGTGCCGGCCGTCGTCGCGGGCCGCTGACGGTCCCTCTTCGACCACCGCCGATTTTCGACCGGGCTCGTACAATGGAGGCATGAGCACCGCGACCGCCCTTGAGCACCCCATCCGGAAGGACATCCGGATCGAGGGGGTGCTCCAGGCGCTGGCCGACCCGGTGCGGTTGCGTATCGTGCGGGCCATCGCCGACCACGGCGAGATCGCCTGCGGCGTGCTCGACCTGCCGGTCAGCAAGTCCACGCTCACCCACCACTACCGGGTGCTGCGCGAGTCCGGCGTCATCCACCAGCGCCCGGTCGGCACGTCCAAGGTCAACAGCCTGCGCCGCGAGGACCTGGACGCCCTGTTCCCCGGCCTGCTCGACGGCGTTCTGGCCGCCCCCCGCGACTAGCTTCGTGTCAGGAAGGGCCCCTTCCTGACGTTGAACGTCAGGATCCGTCCCTCGATCTTGGTTACCGCCGCGGGCCCTTGATCGTCAATGCCGACATGCTCAGGTCGCCGCTGATGGCGATGTGCGGCGTGCCCTGGCGTCCCTGGTAGCCGACCCGGTCGGTGACCGAGGAACCCATTTTCGTGTTCAGGTCGTTCAGCGTGACGCTGGCGCCCTCCGGCAGCCGCAGCGTCACGGCGCCGCCGGTCACGTCCAGCCGCATGTCCAGCTGCTCGTGCTCGAACGCGGCCTCGGTGAAGTCCAGGTTCACGCCGGAACCCCACTTGGAGCGGACCACCATCGACCGCGGCACCTGCCAGTAGCCGTTGCGGTTGAGGCTGGAGCCGCAGCCGCTGGACAGCACCATCGGATCGCCGGGCAGCCGCGGCCCGGACGACTGCCGGCCGCCCCACAGTCCACCCCGGACGCGCATCTCCGGATGCGTCATGCCCGGCAGGTCGGCCAGCACCACGTTCAGCTCGGCCCGGGTCCGCGAGGCCAGCGCCACGTCGGTGCGGTCGGTGAACTCCTCCAGCGTCAGCAGTCCCATGCCGATCGCCTTCTGCAGCAACCCGATCACGTGCTCCCGCTCCGCGTCCGAGACGCGAAGCTCCCTGTTGCTCACCCCGTTCACCATGACACCGATGCTAGGCGCGGGCGCCCCCGGACCGGATCGGGGAAATCCCCGGATAAATGGGTTGCCACGACCCCTAGCGTGGACAGACGTGTGCGCAGTGATCGGCTGTTATCTCCGCATCACGCTCGCCGGATTCCACAGGTACTCCACCTACCGCCAAGCCGTGCTCGCCGGGACCGCGACCAACATCGTCTTCGGACTGATCAAGGTCGGCATCCTGTCGGGGGTTTTTCTGGCGCGCGATGGGGCCTCGATCGGCGGCTACGACCTGACCACCACCATTACCTACGTCTGGCTCGGCCAGGGCCTGCTCGGTGTCGTCGACCTCTGGAGCGAGGACGACCTGGCCGAGCGGATCAGGACCGGCGACATCGTCGTCGACCTGTCCCGCCCCTGGAACCTCCAGACCGCGCTGCTGTGCACCGACCTCGGCCGGGCGGGCTACAGCGCGATCGCCCGCTTCGTCCCCCAACTGCTGCTGGGGGCCGTGTTCTTCCCGTTCCGCTGGCCGGACGACCCCATGGTCGCGCCGGCTTTCGTGCTCAGCACCGCGCTGGCCGTGCTGGTCAGCTTCAACCTGCGCTTCCTGCTCGGTCTGACCACGTTCTGGCTGCTGGATTCTCGTGGCGTGCGCAGCCTGTACAGCATCGCCGCCCCCACCCTTGCCGGGTTGGAGATCCCGCTGTCCTTCTTCCCCGGCTGGGCCCAGCACGCGCTGTCGTTCACCCCGTTCCCGTCCATGCTGCAGTTCCCCATCAACGTGTTCGTGCAGGACGGGCCGGTGCTGGCCATGCTGGCCCAGCAGCTGCTCTGGGCGCTCCTGCTCGCCGCGACCGCCCGGCTCGTGCTGGCCCGGGCCATGCACAAGGTGGTGGTGCAGGGTGGCTGACCTGGCCGTCTACTTCCGGCTGGCCCGGGCCCAGGTCCGCGGCCAGCTCAGCTATCGCGGCTCGTTCGTGATGAACTGCTTCGGCCAGGCGCTGGCCCAGGGCAACGACCTGCTGGTGATCCTGGTCGTGTTCGGGCGGGTCGCCGCCCTCGGCGGCTTCGACATCACGGCCGTGCTGCTGTTCTACGCCCTGTCCGGTATGTCGTTCGGGCTGGCCGACATGGTGGTGGGCAGCATCGAGCGGCTGCCCACCTACGTCCGCACCGGCGCCTTCGACGTGGTGCTCATGCGTCCACTCGCGACACTGTTCCAGCTGTTCGCCGGCGACTTCCAGCTGCGCCGCATCGGCCGTGTGCTCACGGCTTTCGGCACCCTGGTCTACGTCCTGTCCACAACGGACATTCACTGGACGCCGGCCAAGGCCCTGCTGCTCGTGCTCACTCCGCTGGCCGGCGCCACGATCTTCGCCGCCATCTTCGTGGCCGCCAACTCGGTCTCGTTCTGGTTCGTCGACTCCCGAGAGCTGGCCAACGCCGTCACCTACGGCGGCAGCTACCTGACCTCGTACCCGATCACCGTGTACGTGGGCTGGCTGCGCACGTTGATGGCCTACATCGTGCCCGGGGCCTTCGTCGCCTACTACCCCGGCCTCACCCTGCTCGACCGCGCCGACCCGCTGGGCGGCCCGAGCTGGCTGGGCTGGCTCGACACCCCGGTGGCCGCGCTGGCCGCCCTGGTCGCCGGCCTGATCTGGCGCACCGCCGTCCGCCACTACCGAGGAACGGGATCATGATCGAGGTCAGCGAGCTGGGCCGGACGTTCACCGTGACGCGCAAGGCCGGGCGGTTCCGCCGCACCCGCCAGGACGTGGTGGCCGTCGGCGGCGTGTCGTTCGAGGTCCGGGCGGGCGAGACCGTCGGGTACATCGGGCCGAACGGGGCGGGCAAGTCGACGACCATCAAGATGCTGACCGGGATCCTGGTGCCGACTGCCGGCCGGGTGCGGGTGTGCGGGCTGGATCCGAGTCGACAACGGGCGGAGCTGGCGCGGCGAATAGGCGTGGTTTTCGGGCAGCGCAGCCAGTTGTGGTGGGATCTGCCGCTGCGGGAGAGCTTCGACCTGCTGCGGCACATCTTCCGGGTGCCGGCCGGCGATCACGCCAAGCGTCTGCAGGAATGCGCGGAACTGCTTGGGCTGCACGAGTTTCTGGACACACCGGTCCGGCAGTTGTCGCTGGGGCAACGGATGCGGGGCGAGGTGACGGCGGCGTTGCTGCACGGCCCGGAGCTGCTCGTGCTGGACGAGCCGACGATCGGGCTGGACCTGGATTCCAAGGAGCGGCTGCGGGAGTTCCTGTCGGAGCTGAACACCACCCGCGGCACCACGCTGCTGCTGACCACCCACGATCTGGACGACATCGAACGGCTGTGCCGGCGGATGATGGTGATCGACCGCGGCCGGGTGCTGGCCGACGGGCCGTTGGCCGAGCTGCGGGACGAGGTCACGCCGGAGCGGGTGCTGGTGGTGGACTTCGAGCGGCCGTGCGAGGAGCTGACCGGGCTGCCCGGGGTGCAGACCGTGAAGGTGGAGGGCGGCGGCCTGCGCCAGCAGCTGTCGTTCCGCCGGGACACGGTGACCGCGGCGACCCTGATCAGCATGATCTCCCAGCGGTCGCCCGTGCACGACGTGGCGGTGATCGAACCCGACATAGATGACGTGGTACGCCAGTTGTACCGCCGGTAATGTCGTGTGGTGCGGACAACTCTGGTCATGTAAGAAATACCCAGGCCAGACCAACCATCGAATACCTGCGCTTGACGAGATCTGTCTCGAGATGAGTACCTGGCATTCCAAACCGCGGGGCATAGAACAGTCCGCGGGAAGGCAGTGACGGACGTATCGGAATGTTGCTCTGTCCGGTCAATACTCCAACGCAAAGTACACCACGCAAAGGTCGGCGACGCCTGCCCAGCGGGACGCCACCCACGCCAAGGAGCTGGCCGACCTGTTCACCAAGCTCTCGGCCCAGACCCAGGACCAGGAGCTGTCCCAGGCGCTGCGCGACGCCGCGTCGACCGCCGGTGAGGCCGCGCTCGACCACCTCACCAACGGCGAGCTGCTGAAATGGGCCCAGCAGGAGACCGACCGCATCAACACCCTGCGTCGCATCTGCACAGGCTGATCCTCATGCAGGGAAGGACGCCTTACCCGCGTTGAACGCGGGTAAGGCGTCCTTCCCTGCATAACGGCGGGGCCTCAGCCCTTGACCCAGAAGGTGTAGGTGGCGGAGTAGGGCACGGAGGCCTGGGCGTCGTCGGTGCACTTGCCGGCGGGGGCGAGGCCGCCCTTGGTGGCCAGCCGCTGCACGTAGGTGACGTCGGAGAACTGCCCCTTGCCGTGGTTCTCCGACGCCTTGAGCAGCAGCTCCGGGACGGCGTCGGTGTGCTTGACCGAGGCGCCGGGCACGGCGGTGGCGCCGACCTCGCTGCCGTCGACCGTCGACACCCAGATGGGGCCCTTGAAGTGCAGGGCGACGGGTTTGCCGTGGTCGGAGATGGTGGCCGCGGGTTCGAGCAGGGTCCAGGCGGCCTTGGCGCACTGGTAGGTCTGGACACCGTCGCCCTGGTAGCTGGCCAGCAAGGTGTTGCCGGCCGGGACCTTGACCGCGTCGGGGGCGGAAACCTCTTGCTGGGCAAGGGGTTTGATGCTGGTCTGGGGCGCGGAGCACGCGGCCAGGCCAACAGCGGCCGTCACGAGGGCGAGCGCCACCGTCACACGGTTCATGGTGTTTGTCTCCCAGATGCGAGGTAGGAAGGAACACCGCGAACACGAGTGATCCACAGCCCCGGTTCGGCCAGGTGACCCAGGTCACAACGGAACGCGGAGTTGACGCGATTCGTTGGATCGGCGTGGAACGCCCGCCCCTGGTGTACGGACAGGGCCAGCACCTGCTGGTCGTCGACGACGAGCCGGGCATCACCGAGATGCTGGCCACCACTCTGGGCCTGGCCGGCTACCAGGTCCGCACGGCGGCGACCGGCCGCGAGGCGCTGCGGCTGATCGCGACCGAGCCGCCGGATCTGGTCATCCTGGACGTGATGCTGCCGGACGTGGACGGCTTCGAGGTGTGCCGGCGGGTGTCCGAGCAGCCGGACGCGCCGCCGGTGCTGCTGCTGACCGCCCGCAACTCGGTGCTGGACAAGGTGACCGGCCTGACCACCGGCGCCGAGGACTACCTGACCAAGCCGTTCAGCATCCCGGAGGTGTTGGCCCGGGTGCAGGTGCTGCTGCGGCGGGCCCGGCGCAGCGCCGATCCGGTGCTGAGCGTGGGCGGTGTCGTGATGGACGAGGGCACGCGGCAGGTGACCCGGGACGGCCGTCTGGTGGAACTGTCCCCGACCGAATACCGGTTGCTGCGCTACCTGATGGCCAACGCCGGCCGGGTGGTGTCGAAGAGCCAGGTGCTGGAACACGTGTGGCGGCACGACTTCGGCGACGGCGTGGTGGAGAAGGTGGTCTCGCGGCTGCGGCAGAAACTGGACGCCACCGGCGCGCCGCTGATCCACACGGTGCGCGGCTTCGGCTACAGCCTGCGGGAGGGCTGAGGTGCGCCGCGCGAACTCGTTGCGCGGACGGCTGGTCTGCGCGGTGATCGTGCTGGCGGCGCTGGGCATGGTGATCGTGGATGCCGCCTCGATCGTCGCCCTTCAGGTGTACTTCCGCGATCGCGCGGACGCGTGGCTGGGCAACACCCGAGCCCGGGTGACGCAGCAGATCGACAACACCTCGGTGGTGCTGACCAAGGACAGCGTGGAGGCGCTGCTCCAGCCGGGCTACGTCGTCGCGCTGGTCGACCCGGACGGTCGGATCGTGGACCGCACGCCGGCGCTGGACTCGTTGGGCAACCCGGCCGCGCCGCCGACGCTGCCGGCCTTGCTGGGCAAGGACTTCGCCGCCAATCCGACGACGCTGGCCTCGGCCGGCGGCCCGGACTACCGGGCGCAGATGTTCAACGTCGGCACACATGTCCGCTACCTCGATACGAGCGGCAAGTCGCAGCCGATCGCCAGCGCGCTGCTGGCCGAGAGCCTCGATCCGACGGCCGAGGCGCTCAACCGGCTCATCGTCTTCGAGCTGGCGGCCACGGCGGCGGCGTTGACCGGGATCGGGCTGCTGAGCTTCGGCGTGCTGCGAGTGGGCCTGCTTCCGTTGCGGGACATGGCCCGCACCGCGCGCCGGATCGCCGCCGGCGAGCTGCACCAACGCATCGAGGTGCCGAACGAGCGCTCCGAGGTCGGGCAGGTCGCGGCGGCGCTGAACGAGGCGTTCGACGCCCGCCAGCAGTCGGAGGAACGGCTGCGGCGGTTCGTCGCGGACGCCTCGCACGAGCTGCGCACGCCGCTGACCACCATTCGCGGCTGGGCCGAGATGCACCAGCACGGGCTGGCCGGCGAGGAGCTGACCGCGCTGTCGATGTCCCGTATCCAGCAGGAATCGGCCCGGATGCAGGACCTCGTCGGCGATCTGCTGTTGCTGGCGCAGCTCGACCAGCAGTACGAGCCGGCGACCGACCCGGTCGACGTCGCCGTGCTCGCGGCCGACGCCGTGGCCGATGCGCGGGTCACGGCGCCGCAGCGGCGGATCGAGCTCGCGGTCGACGGCGACACCGAGGTGACCGGCGACGAGAACCGGCTGCGCGAGGTGTTGCAGAACCTGATCAGCAATGCCCTGGTGCACACCCCTTCGGGCACGGAAGTCGATGTCCGCGTGACCGGATCGTCTGGCAGGGTGGAATTGGTCGTGGCCGACAACGGACCGGGGCTGGACGAGGCGACCGCGGACCGGGTGTTCGAGCGGTTCTTCCGCGCCGACCAGGCGCGGAGCCCAGGCACCGGCGGCACGGGGCTCGGGCTGAGCATCGTGCGCTCGATCGTGGCCGCGCACGGCGGCTCGGTCGAGCTGGTCACCCGTCCGGGCCAAGGCTGCGTCTTCACTGTCAGGCTTTCGTCAGCTTCGTGGGAGACGGCGGTCAGGCGCACCCGGTTGGCTGGAAACGACGCTGTCTGAGGGGAGACCACAGTGACCATCGAGGCGACACCGTTGCCTACGACGAGGCCGACGCCGTTCGACCCGCCGGAGGACTACCGCAAGCTGCGGGAGGACCAGCCGGTGAGCCGGTTGGCGATGCCGGACGGCTCCCTCGGCTGGCTGGTGACCAGCTACGAGCTGGTCCGCGCGGTGATGTCCGGGCCGCAGTTCAGCTCGAAGTTCTCCACCATCACCAACCCGCTGCGGGTGATCCCGCAGGAGATGCGGCAGGACGCGCAGCCGGGCATGTTCATCGGCCAGGACCCGCCGGACCACGGCCGCTACCGCAAGCTGCTGACCGGGCAGTTCACCGTGCGGCGCATGCGGTCGCTGGAGCCGCGGATCCAGCAGATGGTGATCGACCACCTGGACGCCATGGAGGCGGCCGGCGACTCGGCCGACCTGGTCGACAAGTTCGCGCTGCCGATCCCGTCGCTGGTGATCTGCGAGCTGCTCGGCGTGCCGTACGAGGAGCGCGACGAGTTCCAGCACCGCACCGGCCGGATGCTCGACACCTCGCGGCCGTTCGAGGAGGCCCGCGCGGCCGGCGAGGCGGTCCGGGAGTACGTCGGCGACCTGGTGGCGCGCAAGCGGACCGCGCCCGGCGACGACATGATCAGCGGCCTGTTCGAGTCGGACCCGACGCTGTCGAACGACGAGGTCGCGGAGATGGGCCTGCTGCTGCTCATCGCCGGCCACGAGACCACCGCCAACATGCTGGGCCTCGGCACGTTCCTGCTGTTGCAGCGGCCGGACCAGCTGGCCAAGCTGCGCGAGGACCCGAGCCTGATCAACAACGCCGTCGAGGAGCTGCTGCGCTACCTGTCGGTGGTGCAGTACGGCACCACGCGCGGCGTGATCGAGGACGTCGAGATCGGCGGGCAGCAGTTCCGCAAGGGCGAGACGGTGATCTGCTCGCTGGCCGCGGCCAACCGCGACCCGGCGCGCTTCGACAACCCGGAGATCCTGGACATCACCCGCTCGCACAGCACGCACATCGCGTTCGGGCACGGCATCCACCAGTGCCTCGGCCAGCAGCTGTCCCGGATCGAGATGCAGATCGCCTTCCGCGAGCTGTTCGACCGGTTCCCGAACCTGCGGCTGGCGGTCGAGCCGGAAGAAGTGAAGCTGCGCACGACGTCCGTGGTGTACGGCACGGCGACGCTGCCCGTCGCCTGGTGATCAACGCATGAGAAAGGCCCCCGCTCGGTGAGCGGGGGCCTTTCTTTTCAGATGGCGATCAGATCAGGCCCAGGTTGCGGACCGCGTCGCGCTCCTCTTCGAGCTCGGCCACGGTGGCCGCGATCTTGCCGCGGGAGAACTCGTTGACCGACAGGCCCTGGACGATCTCGTACTTGCCGTCCTTGCAGGTGACCGGGAACGAGGAGATCAGGCCCTCGGGCACGCCGTAGGAGCCGTCCGACGGCACGGCCATGGACGCCCACTGGCCCTCGGCGGTGCCGTTCACCCAGTCGTGGATGTGGTCGATGGCGGCGTTGGCGGCCGACGCGGCCGAGGAGGCGCCGCGGGCCTCGATGATCGCCGCACCGCGCTTGGCCACGGTCGGGATGAAGGTGTTGGCCACCCACTCCTGGTCGTCCACCAGCTCGAGGGCGTTGCGGTCGCCGACGACGGCGTGGCTCAGGTCGGGGTACTGGGTGGCGGAGTGGTTGCCCCAGATCACCAGCCGCTTGATCTCGGTCACCGGCACCTGGAGCTTGTTGGCCAGCTGCGAGTACGCGCGGTTCTCGTCGAGGCGGGTCATCGCGGTGAAGCGCTCGGCCGGCACGTCCGGCGCGTGCTGCTGGGCGATGAGGGCGTTGGTGTTGGCCGGGTTGCCGACCACCAGCACGCGCACGTCGTCGGCCGCGCCGGCGTTGATGGCCTCACCCTGCGGCTTGAAGATGCCGCCGTTGGCCTCCAGCAGGTCGCCGCGCTCCATGCCCTTGGTGCGGGGGCGGGCGCCGACCAGCAGGGCCACGTTCACGCCGTCGAACGCCGTCTTGGCGTCGTCGGTGATGTCGATGCCCTCCAGCAGCGGGAACGCGCAGTCCTCCAGCTCCATGGCGGTGCCCTCGGCCGCCTTGACCGCCTGGGGGATCTCCAGCAGGCGCAGCCGAACCTTGGTGTCCTGGCCGAGCAGTTGACCCGAGGCGATCCGGAACAGCAGGGCGTAGCCGATCTGGCCAGCCGCACCGGTGACGGTCACGTTGACGGAGCGTGCCACAGGGAAGATCCTCCCGATCCGCAGTCTGCATCACGTCCACGGGGTGCGACCACCATGGCAGGAATCCTGTCCGGCGGCCTCAGCACCGGGACCGCGCACCGGGCGCGTCGCCCGGTTGCCGCACAGTACCAAGCACCCGCGACACCCGACCGCTCACGGTGAGCAGCGTCGCAGCGTGGCCACCACCACCCCCGCGAGTCCCGCTCGGCGTCACACCGAACTGTATGAATCCGTTTCCGGATTTCGGTGTGACTGCGGGCGGGACTCGCGGGGGCTTGCTAGTCCAGCGGGCCGCCGGTGATGGTGACGGCGATGAAGATGATCAAGAGGCCGAGCCCCCCGTAGAGGACGATGTCGGTGAGCTTGCGTCGCACGGCGATCAGGGCCAGCTGGTTCTCCGGCAGCAGGGCCCGCAGCCCGGCGCCGACCAGCAGCGAGCCGCCGATCAGGCCGGAGCCGATCCGCCAGTGGTACAGGAAGATCAACGCCACCCCGGCCGCCACGACCGCCATGACCAGACCGAACGCGGTGTAGCGGCCGATCTCCTCGGTCCACCGGCGGCGACCGGTCACGGTGATCACGACTGAGCCGCGAGCGAGCGCTCGGCGGCCTCCACCACGTTGGCGAGCAGCATGGCCCGGGTCATCGGGCCGACGCCGCCCGGCATCGGCGCGATGTAGCCGGCGACCTCGCGCACATCGGGGTGCACGTCGCCGCTCAACCCTTCGTCCGTCCGAGTGATACCGACATCAGCACGGCCGCGCCCGGCTTCACCATGTCGGCGGTGATCAGGCCGGCGACACCGGCCCCGGCCACCACGATGTCGGCCCGGCGCACCTCCGCCGCCAGGTCCTTGGTGCCCGTGTGGCACAGGGTCACGGTGGCGTTCTCGCTGCGGCGGGTCAGCAGCAGGCCCAGCGGCCGGCCGACCGTCACGCCACGGCCGACGACGCACACCTGGGCGCCGGCGATCGGCACCTCGTAGCGGCGCAGCAGCGCCACGACGCCGCTCGGCGTGCACGGCAGCGGGCCGGCCTCGCCCAGCACCAGCCGGCCCAGGCTGACCGGGTGCAGGCCGTCGGCGTCCTTGGCCGGGTCGATCCGCTCCAGCAGCGCGCCCGTGTCCAGGTGCTTGGGCACCGGGAGCTGCACGATGTAGCCGGTGCAGGCCGGGTCGGCGTTCAGCTCGTCCAGCACGGCTTCCAGGTCGGCCTGCGAGATGTCGGCCGGCAGGTCGCGGCGGATCGAGGTGATGCCCACCTTGGCGCAGTCCGCGTGCTTGCCGCGCACGTAGGCGTGCGAGCCGGGGTCGTCGCCGACCAGCACGGTGGCCAGGCCCGGCGTCACCCCCTTGGCGGTGAGCGCGGCGACCCTGACCCGCAGGTCGTCGAAGATCGCGTCGCGGGTGGCCTTGCCGTCGAGGATCGTGGCGGTCACGCCTTCATCATGCCGTGCTTGTGCCGCGCGTTCCGCGCGGGGCGAGATCGACCGAGAACCACCCCATCGGCCAGGTAACGGACGTCACGGCCACCGAGCTCATAACTCACCGTCGCCCGATTGCGCCATTCGCCCCCCGTTGGCCTTCGTCAGGGACAATCATCGATGCTGGTCGTGACGAGGAGCAGGGAGGTCTGGGCCACACCCGGTGTGAGGCGGGTGTCAGATCGCAACGGAACGCGAGAGGATGAGCGTGTGTCACAGCCGACCCCGCTGAACCCAGTCGAACAGGACGCGCTGGTCAAGCAGATCGGGTTGGCCCTGATGAAGGCCGCTCCGCAGGACTGGGAGCAGGTCAGGGCCTACTACCGGGCTGCCGGCCGCTACTTCGAGCTGTCCGCAGAGGTCACCGACCAGGACGGTCAGAGCAGGGCCTGGACCGCGCCCGCGGACATCGCGTCGCTGTTCGCGCGCCTGCGGGCCGGCATGTACCGCGAGGGCCGCGGGACCTGGTTCAACGCCCGCTACCAGCTCGACCGGCCGTCCAGCTACAACCTTGACTTCGACCGCGACGAGCCGCAGTGGCAGAACCCGCCGCCGCTGATGGCCTACACCGACGAGATGCGCTTCTTCCCGCGCACCGACGACAACG
>NZ_KK037166.1:6730457-6746995 GCF_000568255.1 Kutzneria sp. 744 | reverse complement strand
GCCGCCGTCGCCGATGCCGCCGCCCCTGGGCCAGCCGCCGATGGGCGGCGACCGACCGCCGATGCCCGGGCAGAACCAGCCGCCGATGGGTCAGCCGCAGAACGGCCAGCCCCAGAACGGGCTGCCCCAGCAGAATGGTCAGGCGCCGCAGAACGGCCAGGCCCAGCGGGGCGACGACTGGCCGATCCAGCCGCTGCGGGGTGAGCCGCCGCTGACCCTGTTCCGGGGCAAGCGGGTCATCGAGCTGCCGCAGGGCGTCGAGGTGGACCGCTTCGGGCAGCCGGACGGCAACCTCACCTACGCCGGTGGCACGCCGTTCCCGCTGCGCTCGCTGGTGCCGGAGTGGATCGGCCGGCCGTATCACGTGTACCGGCTGCAGCAGCCCGTGCAGGCCCTGGCCGGCGTGGCCGTGCCGTGGTTCGGGCAGCCCGGCGGCGGCACCGCGTACCTGCTGCCGAAGTCCATCGACGAGCTGCTGGCCGACGGCACCCTGGTCGAGGTCCGACAGGGCACACCGCCACCGACCGGACAGTGATGTGGGAGACGGGCCGCGCGACCGCGCGGCCCGTTTTCAGTTCTCGACGATCAAGCCGTGGGCGGCGGCGAAGCGCACCGCCTGGTCCAGGTCGATCTTCGCACCGGTCAGCTGGGCCTGGCGCAGGCCGTCCGGGTCCAGCCGCGCCCCGCGCAGGTCGGTGTCCTCCAGCCGGGTCCGCAGCAGCCGGGCACCGGACAGGTCCACGCCACGCAGGTCGGCTTCCCGCAGGTCGGCCTCGACGAGGTTGGCCTCACGCAGCCGTAGCCCGGACAGGTCCATCTTGCGCAGGTCGACCCGGCCGAGGCCGGCCAGCGACAGGTCGGTGTCCCGGATCGTGCAGCCCCGCAGCCGGCAGTCGGTGAAGGTGGAGCCGAGCAGGGTGCAGCCCTCGAACCGGGACGAGGCGAACACCGTGCGGTTGAAGGTGCAGCCGCGGAAGGCGGTGCCGGTGTGTTTGCTGTCACCCAGGTCGGCTCGGGTGAAGTCGCAGTTGGTGAACGTGCAGGCCTTGGTGACCAGGTCGCGCAGGTCGGCGTCGGTGAAGTCGCAGCGTTCGAACGAGCGGCGCTCCCAGGTCTGCCCGGTGAGCACGGCGTCGGCGTAGTCCTCGTTGGTCTCGGTGCTCACGGGACGACGACCACCGGCCGCTGGGCCCGGGTGACCAGGGTCTTCGGCACGGAGCCGAGCAGGTGGCCGCCGTGCCGGGAGCGGCCGACGACGATGCAGTCGGCCCGCAGCTCCTCGGCGATCTGCTCCAGGGCGGTGGCCGGGTCGCCGCGGTGGTGCAGCAGGTCCCACTCGATGCCGAACTGGTCGAGGAACTTGGCCGCCTCCTGCCGCACCTCGGCCACGAAGTCGTTGGCCGCCTCGGCCGCGTTGATCATGCCGATGGACGTCCAGTAGGCGGCGCTGGCCAGCGGTTCCACGTAGACCAGCACGAGCCGGGCCCGTTCTCGGCGGGCCAGTCCGGCCGCCCAGGCGGCCGCGTGCACGGCCGGCGGCGAGCCGTCGACGCCGACGACGATGCTGCCGACCCCGTCCTTGCCGATCTCGAACCCCGGTAGGGCAGCGTCTTCTGGCACGTCCAGGATCGTAGTCAGTCCTGGGACTCGTGCCGGAAGAACGCCTCGATGGCCGCCTGGTTGTCGTCGGCGCTGGTGTTGGTGAGCAGCATGGAGCGCTCGCCGTCGCGCAGCTCGATCTTGCGGCGCTCGTCCCGGCGCACCCAGTCCCGCAGCACCCGGACCAGCTGCAGCAGCACGGGCGAGGTGCTCAGCGCCACAATGATCGTGCTGACGGTGTCCGCGTCGGCGCCCTTGGACAGCTCCGGCGCCGGCCCTCCGGGGGCGAACTCGGCGCTGTCCACGTCCAGGTCGAGCAGCTCGGTCCGCAGCAGGCGGGCCTGGTCGTCGACCTCGTCGGGATCCCCGTGCAGCAGCAGCGAAACGGTGGTCACCGCTGCGAGATTACACCGTCCACAGTGGACTCAAGGCCGGCTCGCACGATCCGGTGGTAGGCCACCATCTGCCCGATCAGCTCGTCCACGTCCTCGCCGCCGTCGAACAGCCAGTCGGTGATCAGCTCGAACAGCGCGCCGACGGTGGCGATCGCGATGGTCCGGATCTCCCGGTCCGGCTCGATCACGCCGTGCTGCCGCCACACCGCCTCGACAAAACCGGCGGCCCAGCGCCGGTTCTCCCGCCGCCGGCGCTCGACCGTGGGCGAGACGCCGGCCGACTGCCCGAACACCACGCGCGGCACCATCGGGTCGGCGACCAGGGTCCGCGCGAAGGTCTCGATCAGGTCCTCGATGCCGCCGCCGGCCTCGGCCAGCGCCGTGCGCATCCGAACCAGCAGGTCATCGGCCAGCTGCTCGAACAGCGCGAGGTAGCAGGCCTCCTTGCTGTCGAACAGCTCGTAGAAGCTCTTGGTGCCGACGTAGGCCGTCTGGCAGATCTCCTCGATCGGCACGGCGGCGAACCCCTTGCGCCCGAACAGGGTCAGCGCCGCCGCCAGCAGGTCGGCCCGCCGCTGGGCCCGGCGCTGCTCGGCATCGAGTCCCCGCACGGTGCGGCCGCTGCGCGTCATGGGCCGATGCTACGGAACCGATTGCGGAAAATCTGTCTTGTTCGAAACAAGATGACGTGTTGTACTCGACATGAGCCAGGTCACCGATGCCCTGCCACGGAGGTTCCATGCGCAAGCTCCTGATCCCTCTGCTCGCCGCGGTCGGCCTGCTGGCCGGCGCCGCGACCGCCGGCGCCGCACCGACATCCGGCGTGAACGACTACTCGTGCACGCCCAGCGCGCAGCACCCGGAGCCGGTCGTGCTGGTCCACGGCCTCGGCGCGAACGGGCCGCTCAACTTCGCCACGCTCGCGCCCACGCTGGCCGGCCACGGCTACTGCGTCTTCTATCTGACCTACGGCACCGGGATCCTCGGCCCGACGGTCGGCGGCCTCAAGCCGATGGAGGACAGCGCGGCCGAGCTCGGCGCCTTCGTCGACAGGGTGCGGGCGGCCACCGGCGCGGCCAAGGTCGACATCGTGGGCCACTCCGAAGGCAGCACGGTTCCGGCCTACTACCTGAAGTTCCTGGGCGGTGCGGCCAAGGTCACCCACTTCGTCGGCTTCGGCGCCAACTACGCCGGCACGTCCCTGGACGGCCTGGCCACACTGGCCACCCTGCTGCACCTCGGCCCGGCCCTGGCCGGCGTCGGCTGCGCCTCCTGCGCCGAGTACCTGCCCGGCTCGGAATTCCTGACCAGGCTCGACGCCGGCGGCGTCGCGGTCCCCGGGCCGACATACACCAACATCGTCTCCAAGTACGACACCGTGGTCACCCCGTACACCAGCGGCGTGTTCACCGCGCCCAACGCCACCAACATCGTGCTCCAGGACCACTGCTCGCTGGACTTCACCGGCCACCTCGGCCAGGCCGTCGACCCCAACGTGGCGTCATTCGTGCTCAACGCCCTTGACCCGTCCAGCCCCGTGCGGTGCCAGCCGTTTTTTGACCCAGGGGCCTGAATTTCCGGCTTGACTCTTCCGCACCCCGGGCGGGGCGGTTTATCGTCACCACGCTTGAGAGCGCTCTCACAGTGTCGTGTCCGGTAGGCCCTGCCCCTGCTCGGAGGTGCTCAACCCCATGAAGAGACTGCTAGTAGCCTTAATCGGTGCAGTAGCCCTGACCACGGCGTCTGCCCTACCTGCCGCCGCGGCCGACGACTACACGCAGGCCGTCACCGCGACCAGCGCCAGTCAGGCCCGCATCGACTTCACCCCCACCACGCCCTCGATGTATGTGGACGTGCACTACACCGGCGTGCCTGGCGTCGGACAGCAGAACGTCCGCATGACCAACAACGCCGGCACCTGGCAGTGGACCGTCAACGGTCTGTCCAGCGGCAACGTGCTCGACTACTGGTTCACGTACGAGAAGAGCGGGCCGCAGTACGACACCCCGCACTTCAGCTACACCCAGGGCGGCACCACCACGCCCACCGCCGCCGCGCCGACGTTCACCCCGCCCGGCGGCAGCTACACCTCGGCCCAGACGGTGACGATCTCCACCACCACCGCGGGCGCGACCATTCGGTACACAGTGGACGGTTCGACGCCGACCACCAGCTCGCCGCAGTACACCGGCCCGATCTCGGTGTCGGCCAGCCGAACCGTGAACGCCATCGCCGTCGCTTCCGGCATGGCCAACTCGCCGGTGGCCAGCGCGGTGTACAGCATCGGCACCACCACGCCCACGTCCTGCCCGACCCAGTCGGACACGCCCAACTTCGGGCCCAACGTGCACGTCTTCGACCCGAGCATGTCCGCGGGCACGATCCAGGCCCAGCTCGACGCCGACTTCAACGCGCAGAAGGACACCCAGTCCGCGCAGTTCGCCGAGCGGCGGGTGGCCGAGCTGTTCAAGCCCGGCACCTACGGCGTGAACGACAACGTCGGCTTCTACACCTCGGTCGCCGGCCTCGGCCAGAACCCCGACGACGTCACCATCAACGGACACGTCACCGTGGACGCCTTCAACGCCTCCGACGCCGGCAACGCCACCCAGAACTTCTGGCGCTCGGCCGAGAACATGGCCGTCAACGCCACCGGCGGCGACCGCTGGGCCGTCGCGCAGGCGGCGCCGTTCCGTCGCATGGACATCCGCGGCGACCTCCAGCTCTACCCGGCCAGCTACGGCTGGGCCAGCGGCGGCTACGTCGCCGACACCAAGGTCTCCGGCCAGACCGCGTCGATCTCCCAGCAGCAGTGGTACACCCGGGACTCGGCCTTCGGCAGCTGGTCCGGCGGCGTGTGGAACATGGTGTTCTCCGGCGTGAACGGCGCGCCGGCCACCACCTTCCCCACCCCGCCGGAGACGACCCTGGGCACTACGCCGGTGTCGCGGGACGTGCCGTACCTGTACGTCGACGGCAGCGGCAAGTACCGGGTGTTCCTGCCTTCCTTGCGCACCAACGCCTCCGGCCCGAGCTGGGCCAGCGGCAGCACCCCCGGCACCTCCGCTCCGATGAGCCAGTTCTATGTGGTCAAGGCCGGCGACACCGCCTCGACCATCAACGCGGCGCTGAGCTCCGGCTGCAACCTGTTCTTCACACCCGGCGTCTACCACCTCAACCAGACGCTGAACGTCACCAAGGCCAACACTGTGGTGTTGGGCATCGGCTACCCGACCCTGGTGCCGGACAACGGGGTCAACGCCATGCAGGTGTCTGATGTGGACGGTGTGCGGCTCAAGGGCCTGCTGTTCGACGCCGGCACGGCGAACTCGGCCGCGCTGCTCACCGTCGGCCAGTCCGGTTCCTCGGCCAGCCACGCCAGCAACCCGACCACCATCCAGGACGTGTTCTTCCGGATCGGCGGCGAGCTTGCCGGCAAGGCCACCGCGTCCCTGATCGTCAACAGCGCCAACACAATCATCGACCACATCTGGGCCTGGCGGGCCGACCACGGCAACGCCGGCACCGTCGGCTGGGGCACCAACACGGCCGACAACGGCGTGATCGTCAACGGCAACAACGTGTTGGCCACCGGGCTCTTCGTCGAGCACTACCAGAAGTACGAGGTGACGTGGAACGGCCAGGGCGGCCGGACCATCTTCTTCCAGAACGAGATGCCCTATGACGTGCCGAACCAGGCCTCGTGGATGGCGCCAAGCGGCGTCAACGGCTACGCCGCCTACAAGGTCGGCGCCAACGTCACCTCGCACGAGGCCTGGGGCCTCGGCAGCTACAACTACTTCAACGTCAACCCGGCCGTGAACGCCTACCACGCCTTCGAAGTCCCCAACAACTCCGGCGTGCGGTTCCACAGCCTGCTCACCGTTTCCCTGAACTACCAGGGCACCATCACGCACGTCATCAACGACACCGGTGCGGTCACGCCGACCGGGACCACGCCCAGCAACGTGGTGAGCTACCCGTAATGCCAGGAGGCCGGCCCGCTTCGGCGGGCCGGCCTCGAATCACGGTTGCGCATCACCGGCCCCGTGACCGGCGCGCACCGTGCTGTGATCCCACCATGCGCGGAATCAGACCTGGGGCGACGGCCGGCGCGGCCGTCGCCTTTGTCGTGGCATGGTTCCTGCCGTGGATGGGCGGCGCGGCAGCGTTTCCGCTGCTCGGCCACGCCTTCGAGATGTGGTACTGGTTCAGCTTCAGCGCCCCGGGCCCGGGCGCCGGGCTGGAGATCGTGCTTTTCGGGCTCCTCGGCCTGGTGTCCATCGCCAGCGCGGGGTTCTCCGCACGCCGCACTTCGGCCGTGACGGCAGTGTTGGGCGCGGCGGTCGGGGTGCAAGTGATGGTGCGGGATCACCCTGGCCTGGACTCCGGCCCCGGACCGCTGGTCGCCGCAGTCGCGCTGGCCGTGCTCGCCGTCGCGCAGGCTTTTCGCAGCGAGGCCGGCCGCAGCTGGTGGTCCACGATCGCCGGTGTCATGGTCGCCGCTTTGCTGGCCGTGGCAACGGGTTTCGGCGGCGCGGCCTACGCCTCGGCCCGAGACCTCGACGCCACCACCTCCGACGCGTCCGGCGGGGTGACCGTCACGGCACTCGACGGGACGTTCAGCGGTGTCACGGCCCGCGACCGCGTGACCGGCGCGGAACGCTGGCACTACTGGGCTCGCGGCTGGAAGTTTCCCTCGGTCGGGCTCAGCGGCGACGGCCGCACCGTCTTCGCGCTCGCGCAGCGGGCGGGCGAGGAGGACGCGTTCGCCTTCGACGCGGTCAGCGGAACGTTGCGCTGGCAGCGAATGCTGGCGACCGAAGACTGGCCGGGACCGGTGGCGGAGTTGCACAACGACTACCTGTCGGGCATGCCGGGAATCCTGACCGCGTATTCGAACGAGGCCCGGTACATCGACGCGGACGACCACGAAAGCACCATCCGGCTGGACAACGACTGCGGCGTGCTCACGGCCGGCGGCGTGCGGACGCTGTACGTCGTCGAAGATTGCCAGGGGCGAGTCCAGGTTTTCGCGACCGGCTCGGACGCCAGGCGCCGCTGGACGACGCCGGCGCTCCAACTGCCGGTCGGCACGCCCGCCAAGCCGGTGCACTACGACGACATCGTGGTGGTGGACAACGGGGACACCGTGGTGGTCGAGGGGACGGGCAGCGAGACCTTCAATGCGGTCAACGGAAATCCCGTGAGGTAGAGGGCACCTTGATGTCCAGGTTCCGCAACTGATCGGCCTGCAGGCTGATCACTCCCTCGGCCTTCTCCAGGACGCCCCGCACCAGCACCGCCGAGCTGGTGCGGGCGACCCGGCGGTAGCGCCGCCACAATCCCTCGCTGCACACCACGTTCAGCATGCCGGTCTCGTCCTCCACGTTGAGGAACGTGACCCCGCCGGCGGTGGCCGGCCGCTGCCGGTGGGTGATCGCGCCACCGACCAGCACCCGGGTCTTGTCCTCCACAGTGGACAGATCGGCCACCCGTATAGCGCCCATACCGTCGAGTTTGCGGCGCACGAATTGGATCGGGTAGCTGTCGGGCGAGATGCCCGTCGCCCACACGTCCGCGGCCGCGACCTCCACCTCGTCCATGCCGGGCAGCATCGGCGCGTCGGTGCCGGTCACGGTTCCAGGCAGCCGGCCTGTGCGTTCCCGAGCCGCCGCACCGGCCGCCCACAACGCCTCGCGACGTTCCAGGCCAAGGCTCTTGAACGCGCCGGCGGTGGCGAAGGCCTCCAGCTGCGGCGTGGTCAGCCCGATCCGGCCGGCCAGGTCGACCATGCCGCGGTACGGCCCGTTCTCCTCGCGTTCGTCCACTATCCGCTCGGCCAGCTTGTCGCCGATGGTGCGGATCGTGCCGATGCCGAGCCGGATCGCCGGGCCGGGCAGCTCCAGCGTGGCGTGCGGCAGGCTGACGTTGATGTCCGGCCCGTGCACGGTGACGCCGTGCCGACGGGCGTCGGCAACCAGCGACTGCGGCGAGTAGAAGCCCATCGGCTGGGCCCGCAGCAGCGCAGCGCAGAACGCCGCCGGGTGGTTCAGTTTCAGGTAGGCCGAGGCGAAGACCAGGTGCGCGAAGCTGAGCGCGTGACTCTCCGGAAAGCCGAAGTTGGCGAAGGCCAACAACTTCCGGAAGATGTCGTCGGCCAGCTCGCCGGTGATGCCGTTGGCCGCCGTGCCGGCGTAGAAGCGCTCCCGCAGCCGCTCCATCCGGTGCGTGGACCGCTTGGCCCCCATGGCCCGACGGAGCTCGTCGGCCTCGGCCGGGCTGAAGTCGGCCACGTCCACCGCCATCTGCATCAGCTGCTCCTGGAACAGCGGCACGCCGAGGGTGCGGCGCAGCGACTTCTCCAGCAGCGGGTGGTCGATCTTCACCGGCTCCAACCCGTTGCGCCGCCGGATGTACGGGTGCACCGAGCCGCCCTGGATCGGGCCGGGGCGGATCAACGCCACCTCCACCACCAGGTCGTAGAACTCGCGCGGCTTCAACCGGGGCAGCGTCGCCATCTGCGCCCGGCTCTCCACCTGGAACACGCCCACGGTGTCGGCCTTGCACAGCATGTCGTAGACCTTCTGGTCATCCAGGTCCAGTGTGGACAGATCGACCGTGACGTCCTCGAAGTCCTGCACCAGATCCACGGCGTAGTGCAGCGCCGACAGCATGCCCAGGCCCAGCAGGTCGAACTTGACCAGGCCGGCCAGCGCGCAGTCGTCCTTGTCCCACTGGAGCACCGACCGGTTCTCCATGCGGGCCCACTCCACCGGGCACACCTCGCTCACCGGCCGGTCGCAGATGACCATGCCGCCGGAGTGGATGCCCAGGTGCCGCGGGAAACCCTCCAGCTGGTTGGCCAGGTTCACCACCAGGTCCGGGATGTCGTGGTCGCGCTCCTCCTCCGTGGTCTTCAACGGACCCCAGCGGTCGATCTGCTTGGTCCACGCGTCCTGCTGTCCGGCGGAGTAGCCCAGCGCGCGGGCCATGTCGCGGACGGCGAACTTGGCCCGGTAGGAGATCACGTTGGCCACCTGCGCCGCGCAGGTGCGGCCGTAGGTCTTGTAGACGAACTGGATGGCCTCCTCGCGGCGGTCGGACTCGATGTCCAGGTCGATGTCCGGCGGCCCGTCCCGTGCCGGCGCGAGGAAGCGCTCGAACAGCAGATTGTGTTTGACCGCATCGACATTGGTGATGCCCAGCGCGTAGCAGACCGCCGAGTTGGCGGCCGATCCCCTGCCCTGACAGAGGATGTCGGCCTGCCGGCAGAACTCCACGATCTGCCAGACGATCAGGAAGTAGCCCGGGAACTTCAGGTCCCTGATCACCTTGAGCTCGTGCTCGATCTGCTTGTACGCCTTGGGGTTCGTGGTGGGCGACCCGTACTTCTTGCGGGCCCCGCGCATGGTCAGCAGGCGCAGGTAGCTGTCCTCGCTGTGCCCCGGCTGCACCGGGAACGGCGGCAGCTTCGGCGCCAGCAGGTCGAGGTCGAAGGCGCACTGCACACCCAGGATGGCCGCGTTGTGCACGGCTTCCGGGTAGCGGTGGAAGCGATGCATCATCTCCTCGCCGGTGCGCAGATGCGCCGCGCTCGACGCCGGCAGCCAGCCGGCCATCTCGTCGAGGCTGCGCCGGGCCCGCACCGCCGCCAGCGCGCCGGCCAGGTGGCTGCGGGCCGGCGTCGCGAAGTGCGCGTTGTTCGTGGCCACGTAAAGGACGTCGCACTTGCGGGCCAGCTCCACCAGCACGTCGTTGCGGTCGGTGTCCTCCGGCAGGCCGTGATCGGTCAGCTCCACGAACACGTTTCTCTTGCCGAACAAGGAGATCAGTCTTCGAATCTCCCGTTCGGCGCCCTCGGTACCCTCGGCGGCCAGCGCCGTGCGCACGGTTCCCTTGCGGCAGCCGGTGAGCACGGCCCAGTTGCCGTCGGCCTCGGCCGCCACCTCGTCGAGGTCGTAGACCGGCCGGCCCTTCTCCTTGCCGTCCAGCTGCGCCTTGGTGATCGCCCGGCACAGCGCCGCATAGCCCTCCGGATTGCGGGCCAGCACCAGCAGATGGTTGCCCTCCGGGTCGGCGATCCCGTTCTGCGGCATGGAAAGCCCGAGGCTGAGCTCCGAGCCGAAGATGGTCCGGATGCCGACTTCCTTGGCCGCCTCGGCAAAGCGGATCACGCCGTACATGCCGTCGTGGTCGGTGATGGCGATGGCGTCCAGCCGCATCCGGCCGGCCGCCTCGATCAGCTCCTCCGGGTGGCTCGCGCCGTCGAGGAAGCTGAAGTTGGAGTGGCAGTGCAGTTCCGCGTACGGCACGCGCTTGCGTTCGCCGTACACCGTGGTTTCCGGCGACAGCTGCGACGGCATGTCCGTCGGCTTCTCGTAGCCGTCGCGCTTGCGGCTGTAGCCGGGGGCGTCGCCGCCGTCCGGGATCACGCCGGGGCGGCCGGACAACGTGCGTTCGAGGTCGCGCCAGCGAATCGGTGGATTGTTCCAGCCCATGCGCCGACCTCCTTAGAACTTACGTTCGACTATGCGGTGCTGAGCTCCCTGTGTCAAGGAGGCCGTCGAGGAGAAAGCCCAGGTAGCGCCGCCACAGCTCGGGTTCGGCGTCCCGCAGCGGGGCGGCCGCCTGGTGCACGCCGGTCATCAGCAGGACCACATCCCGGCCCGTGACACCCTCGCGGGTTTCCGCCCGGTCGACGAGCCGCTGCGCCGCTTCGTTGAGCCTTTCCACACCCGCCTGCACGTCCGGGTGCCGCACCGAACCGCTCGCCACGTCGCACAGCGCCCGGTTGTCGGCCAGCCGCCCGACGCCGTAGACCATGAACTCCCTGAGGCTGCCCCGTTTTTCGGCCGCGTCGACCAGGTCGTCGAGTAGGTCACCGACGATCGCCGCGATCAGGTCCTCCTTGGTGGCGAAGTGCCGGAACACCGTGCCCTTGCCGATGCCGGCCCGCTCCGCGATCTCCGCCACCGAGACCTCCGCGCCGCCCTCGGCGAACAGCTCCGCCGCCGCGTCCAGCAGCTGCTTCCGGGTGCGCACCGCGTCCGCTCTCATGTGACCAGCATAACCTGACCACCCGGTCCGCTTAGCTGCTACGGTTCGCAAGGTGACCGCTCGGTCCGCTTAACTCTCGGAGGCTCTTCATGTCAAGCAAGGCCGCCCTGGTCACCGGGGCTTCATCGGGCATCGGCGCCGCCACCGCCGCCGCGCTCTCCGCCGCCGGCTGGCACGTGGCCGCCGGCGCCCGCCGGGTTTCCCGCCTCGGCGACTTCTTCCCGCTGGAGCTCGACGTCACCTCGCGGGAGTCCGTTCAGGACGCCGTCTCCCGCACGGTCGCCGAGTTCGGCGGCCTGGATCTCGTCGTCAACAGCGCCGGCATCATGCTCAGCGGCCCCATCCTCGACGCCGACACCGCCGAGTGGGACCGCATGGTGGGAACCAATCTGCTCGGCGCCCTGTACGTCACCCACGCCGCCCTGCCGCACCTGTTGGCGCGCAAGGGAACCCTCGTGCAGATCTCGTCCACCTCCGGCCGCACGGCATCGGCCATGGGCGGCGTCTACGCCGCCACCAAGTTCGGCCTCAACGCGTTCACCGAGTCCCTCCGCCAGGAGGTCACCGCCCACGGCGTCCGCGTCGTCACCATCGAGCCCGGCATGGTCGACACCGAGCTCCCCTCCCACATCTCCGACCCCGCCATACGCTCGATGGCCACTTCCCTCTACGGCTCCCTGCGCACCCTCGACGCCACCGACGTGGCCGCCGCCGTCCTCTACGCCGTAGACCAGCCCGCCCACGTCTCCGTGAACGAGATCCTGCTGCGCCCGACCGATCAGGTGCAGTAGACGGGCCAGCGCGGTGGATGATCACCGCAGGTCAGCGGTCTTTTTGCCGGGAAGGGGCGATTTTTGGCCGCAGGGCTGGGAAAATGGGACGGTGGAACGAGCGAACGACCCCCTGCCGATCACCGTGGCCACCGAGGACGGCGCCGTGCTGTCCGGTCTCACCGAGCCCGAGCTGCGCGCCCTGCTGGAGCGGATCGGCGGCGTCGGCGACCGGTTCGCGGTGGCGGAACGGGAACCCGGCGTGTACCTCCAGACCTGGCGCGAGGCGGACAGCCCGTTCCTGATCGAGCGGCGCGACGGCGAGGACGTGTGGACCGAGCTGGACGAGCCCGCCGACGTCGCGGCGCTGTTCGTGAGCTGGGCCCATCGTGAGACGTGGCGACAGGACTACGGCTGGCAGTCGGCCTCGCTGTCCGAAGAGGCCACGCCGTAGAAACCTTGGCACGCCAAGGATCAGTGGGCGGCGACCCAGCCGAACACCAGGCTGCCGGCGGCGCTCGGGTCGTTGCCGGCCCAGAACTCCGTCCACAGCTGCACGAACTCCTCGCGGGACATGTGGCCGTCGCCGTTTCCGTCCAGGATCGGGAAGATGTCGTCGGTGTCCGTGGTCCGGCCGGTCCAGGCCTCGATGGCCTGCCGGTACTCGGCCGCCGAGATCTCGCCGTCGCCGTTCTCGTCGACGGCGTCGAACATCGCGTTGGCGGTGCCCCCGACCGCCGACGGTTCCTCGTGCAGCTCGTCCACCACGAGCAGCACCTCGTCCAGCGAGACCTTGCCGTCCCGGTCGCGGTCGGACGCCGCCAGCAGCGTCTGCCACCAGCCCATCATGATCCCGGTCAGCTTCTCGTGCCCCTCGGTGCCCGGCAGCCAGCCTCGGATCCCGTTCCAGCGGTCGGTCAGGGCCTGGAAGTCCCCTTCGGTCAGGAACCCGTCACCGTCGACGTCCATGGCGCTGAAGACGGCGACGATCTTCCGGCGTTGGAAGTCGCTCGACATGGCGTCCAGGCTGGCATTCGCCGCCGCCGCGAACAATCGCCCGATTGTGGCGGGTGGATGGTTATCTTCGAGGGTGTGCTGCGCCGCGCCCTGACCGAATCGGACCTCCGCCCGCTACCGTCCCCCGTCGAGGATCTGCTGCTCCAACTCGATGCCCCGCCCCGACTGGCCGCCCACCTTCGCGCCGTGCACGATGTCGCGGCTCAGCTCGTCGACTGGTTCGACGGCCGGCTTCCGCTCGACGCCGACGCCGTCCTCTTTGGAGCGGCCACCCACGACATCGGCAAGGCCATCCACATCGACGAGCTCTCCGGCCCCGGCCACCGCCACGAGCCGGCCGGCCGTGATCTCCTGCTGTCCCACGGAATTCCGGCCGAGCTGGCCCGCTTCGCCGCCACCCACGCCTCGTGGACGGCGCCGGACATCACCGCCGAGGACCTGGTCGTCAGCCTGGCCGACAAAGCCTGGAAGGCCAAGCGCGTGCCGGACCTGGAGCAGCTGGTCGTGGCCCGCCTGCCCGGTGCGCCCTGGCAGGCGTTCATGGCGCTGGACGACGAGCTCACCCGCATCGCCGCCACCGCCGACGCCCGCCTGGCCTTCCAGTCCTCCTGTCCCGTCTGACATCCGGCTCTGCCCGAAACCGTATTTCGGTGTGCCGGAGAGCGGGACTCGCGGGGGCGGTTAGGGGCGGTCGTATTCTGTCGAGCGGCGTGGGGCGGGGATGAGCTGGGTGAATTCGAGGGCGGACCACGCGGGCAGGGAGGGCTGCCGGGTGGGCCATGAGGGCTCGGTGAACCACGGGTCGCCCTGGGACTCCCAGGCGGTGGTCTCCCACTGATCGTCGCTCATCTAGTCGTACACCCCTTCCACCGCCCACGTTCGGCCCTCCCGGACCAACAGCAGCGCGGTCTGTTCGACTCCGTCCAGCAGCACCTGGAGCCGGGCCCGGCGACGACCGCCGGACGGCTCCCACCAGGCCTCCTCGGCCGCCCACGGGCCGGCCCAGGCCACCACGGGCCGCGAAAGGCCCGCCGGCCAGGGACACGGCGGCGGGGACGCCGGTGAGGCGGTGCCGCCCGCTGACGCCGACCGGGGCCGCCGCGGCGTCGAGCACCACTGCAGCCACCGGTTCGGCCGGCCGGTCGCCGGGGACGGCGACGGCAGCCGGCCCGGCCACGGTGCATCCGGATCGGCCCCGGGGAGGCGTTCCTCGCCCCACGGCACGAACCGGACCCGGTCCGATGGCCCGCGTCCGCCACCGAGCACGCCGGTGACAACGCCATCGGGACCGAGCAGCCCCTGCACCCTGACCAAGGCCCGGCTGGCCCGCTCGGCCCCGGTTCCCGGATCCTCACTGCCCCCGTGCCACAGCCCGAGCTGCAGCGCGGTGGCGTCGACCACCTCGACGGGGTCGAGCCACAACCTGGTGATGCCGGCGCTGGGCCTGCTGCCGGGCGCGGCCCGCAGCCAGCCGTCGAGCTGCCAGCGCACCCGGTCGGCGATGCCGGTGGGGGTGAGCGGCTCGGCGCAACGCCACACCCGCCCCAGCTCCTCACCGTTGTCCGTGCTCGCGTGGACGCCGAGACGGGTGCAGGCCAGCCCCCGAGCCGCGAGTTTCTCGTGCAGCTGCTCCGCGAGCGCGCGCCCGGCGAACGCAGCGGCGTCCACGCGGTCTAGCGGCGGATCGGGGGAATGCGTTACCGAAAGCTCCGGTGGCGTTCGTCTCCTGGCCGGCGGCCGTTCCTCTAGACCACGGGCAAGCCGGTGTGTGGCCACGGCGTCGGCGCCGAAACGGGAGGCAACGTCGCGTTCGCTCAACGCGGCGTACGCGCCGAGGGTGCGCAACCCCAGCCGGCGCAACAGGTCGACGAAGTCGGTGCGGTCGGGTCCGCCGGGCGGGCTGAGCTCCATCGCGCTCAGCGGCGCCAGGAACTCGGCGCTGCCGCCGGGCGGCACGACCAGCCCACGCCGGGCGGCCAGGGTGGCGGCGAACAGACCGTCGGCCACGCCGATCTGGCACTCCAGGTCGCATTCGGACGCCACCTGGTCGATCAGACGCTCGGCGACGGCCGCCTCGGAGCCGTAGTAGCGGGCGGGGCCGCGCACCGGCAGGGCCACGATGCCGGGGCGCACCACCTCGATGCCGGTGGCCAGCCTCTCCACCGCAGCGGCGACCGGCTCGAACACCCGGGCGTCGCGGTCGAGGTCCTCCTCGAACACGACCAGCTCGGGGCAGCGGCCCTGGGCGCTGCGCTTGCGGTCGCCGCGCCGGATGCCCTCCGTGCGGGCCACCGCCGAGCAGGCGACGACCCGGTTGTTGGCCAGCACCGCCGCCGGCACGTGCGGGGCCAGGCCGGCCGACTTGGTCGCGGCCAGCACCGGCCAGTCCGGGCACCAGGCCACGAGCGTGCGCACGGCCGTCATGAGGTCACCGACCGAAGCCGGGCCGGCTCGGCGACCGGGGACAACGACTCGGCGGCCACGTTCGGCCGGTCCGTGGGCAGGTCGACCGGCCAGCCGCCGGGCAGCGTGAGCCGCACCTGGTTGCCGCGGGCGGCCGCGCCGCGGCCACGGGATCGCACGGTCAGCTCCCGGCCGCGCAGCCGGCCGTGGCCGTCGCCGAGGCCCCGCCAACGGCCACTGCCGTCGAGTTCGAGGTCTGCGCCGGGCCAGCTGCCGAGGGGGATGAGCACCGAGCCACGGTTGCGGGCCCGGGCCGACAGGCGTCGCGCCTCGGCCGGCGCCGGCTGCCTGGCCACGGCGACCAGGTCGAGGCCGTCCAGCAGGGCCGCGGTCACGGCGACGAGTTCGGGGCCGGGCGCGGGCACGAGGGCCAGGCGGTGCACCACCACGCCCAGCTCGTCCGCGGCCAACCAGGCCGAGATCGGACATGCCCACCACGGACCGCCCAGGAACCTTCGGCCGTGGCAGCGGCCAGCAGCGCGAAACAACAGCGTGGTGGACCCGCGCACCACCACGGTGCTTTCCGCGCCGCAGGCCGCCCCACGGCAACAGGCCGGCCAGTCCGTCGAGGACCGGCAGCGCCTTCCCTACTGATGCTTGGGTCAGCTCGTTGGCTGCGCTCACCCCGTTGAGCGCGGTCAACGACGCCGTTGCCGACCCGGACACCAGCCACCTCCTCACCCACTTCACGGCCGCGTGCGCACCCCTGCACCTGCGGGCCGCCGTGGGGAAGACGGCGGTTTCGGAGCTGGCCGGACCCCGATCCGGTCCACCTCCCGGTTCGAACTCACGTTCGAACCGATGGGCTAAGTAGACACCACCGCGACTGAGGTCGTCAAGCGGCGGGGACACGCCTATGGAGTGATCATCCACTCACCCTGGAGTGACCCGGAGCACACTGGTTGCAGTACATCTGAGTGGGAGGTCGTGATGGCAATGGAGCCAACACCGACGACGCCGGGGAAGGCCTGGAACGACTCGCTGGCGCGCTACCGGCGCCACGCGGCCGAGGTGCTCACCACACACCAGTGCACGGACGCCGGCTGCGTGGTCTGCGGCCAGCAATGGCCGTGCACGGCGGCCTGCGCCGCCGAATTCGTGCTGGAACTCAAGGACATGCAGTAAGGGGTCTCTCCTGACAAGTCGGAAGAGACCCCTTCAACGGACCGCGAGGCCCCGCCGATGCTTCGCACGGTTGCCGGATTTCGGCCGCCGCCACCCGACGCCCGCCCCA
>NZ_KK037166.1:6727279-6730357 GCF_000568255.1 Kutzneria sp. 744 | reverse complement strand
GCCGGCGGCTTCGGCGGCGGCGATGACCTCGGCGTCACGCACGGAGCCGCCGGGCTGGACGACGGCCTTCACGCCGGCGTCGAGCAGCACCTGGAGGCCGTCGGGGAAGGGGAAGAAGGCGTCGGAGGCGGCCACCGAGCCCTTGGCGCGGTCACCGGCGCGGGCCACCGCGAGGCGGGCGGCGTCGACGCGGTTGACCTGGCCCATGCCGGCGCCGACGGTGGCGCCGTCGTGGGCCAGCAGGATGGCGTTGGACTTCACGGCCCGGCAGGCCCGCCACGCGAAGTGCAGGTCGGTCAGGGTGTCCTCGTCCACGGCCGGGCCGGTGGCCAGGGTCCACTTGGCCGGGTCGTCGCCGTCGGCCTCGATGGTGTCGACGGTCTGCATGAGCAGCCCGCCGGACACGGCCCGGAACTCCGCCCCGCCGCGCACGGGCGGCTGAGCGACCAGGATCCGGACATTCTTCTTGCGTGCCAACACGTCCACCGCGCCGTCCGCATAGGACGGTGCGACGATGACCTCGGTGAAGATCTCCGCCACCTGCTCGGCCATCTCCACGGTGACCTCGCGGTTGGCCGCGATCACGCCGCCGAAGGCGCTGACCGGGTCGCAGGCGTGGGCCTTGCGGTGGGCGTCGGCGATGTCGCCGGAGACGGCGATGCCGCACGGGTTGGCGTGCTTGATGATCGCCACACACGCGGCGGTGTGGTCGTGGGCGGCGCGCCACGCGGCGTCGGCGTCCACGTAGTTGTTGTACGACATCTCCTTGCCGTGCAACTGCTGCGCGGTGGCCAGGCCGCCACGGCCGTCGCCGGAGACGTACAGCGCGGCCTTCTGGTGCGGGTTCTCGCCGTACCGCAGCACGTTGGACCGCTCCCAGGTGGCGCCGACCCAGCCCGGGAAGCCCGAGCCCTCGTCGTCGGGGGCGAGCACGTTGCCCATCCAGGACGCCACGGCCACGTCGTAGGACGCGGTGTGCCGGTACGCGGCGGCGGCCAGCCGCTGGCGGTCGGGCAGCGTGAAGCCGCCGGCCCGCACGTTCTCCAGCACCCACTCGTAGCGGGCGGGGTCGACCACGACGGCGACGCTGGGGTGGTTCTTGGCGGCGGCCCGCACCATGGCCGGCCCGCCGATGTCGATCTGCTCCACGCACTCGTCCGGGCTCGCGCCCGAGGCCACGGTCTGGGTGAACGGGTACAGGTTCACCACGAGCAGGTCGAACGCGGCGATGCCGAGCTCGTCGAGCTGCCGGAGGTGGTCGGGCTTGCGGGTGTCGGCCAGCAGGCCGGCGTGCACGCTCGGGTGCAGCGTCTTGACCCGGCCCTCCAGCGACTCCGGGAAGCCGGTGACCTGCTCGACCGGCACCACCGGCACGCCCGCGTCGGCGATCGCCTTGGCGGTGCCGCCGGTGGAGACGATCTCCACGCCGGCCTCGTGCAACCCGGTGGCCAGCTCCAGCAGTCCGGCCTTGTCCGAAACGCCGATCAGCGCGCGGCGCACGGGACGGCGTGCCGCGGTTCCTGCCTCGGTCACGGGATGCTCACCTTTCGTCCGTGAAGGGTCCAGCCCTCGCGGGCCAGTCGGGCGACCACGTCGACCAGCAGTCGCCGCTCCACCTTTTTGATGCGTTCGTGCAGCACGGCCTCGTCGTCGCCGACGTCGACCGGCACGGCCTCCTGGACCAGGATCGGCCCGGTGTCCACGCCCTTGTCCACCAGGAACACCGTGCAGCCGGTGACCCGCACGCCGTAGGCCAGCGCGTCCCGCACCGCGTGCGCGCCGGGGAAGGCGGGCGACAGCGCGGGGTGGGAGTTGATCACCCTGTCGCCGAAGCGGTCCATGAACGGCTGGCCGAGCAGCTTCATGAAGCCGGCCAGCACGATCAGGTCCGGGCGCAGCGACTCGACCAGGTCGGCCAGGGCCTGGTCCCAGGCGGCCCGGTCGGCGTGGTCGCGCAGCTTCACGACGTGCGTGGGCACGCCGGCTCGCTCGGCGCGGGCCAGCCCCTCGATGCCGTCCCGGTCGGCGACGACGGCGACGATGTCCGCCGGGTAGCCGTCGTTCGCGGCGGCGTCCAGCAGGGCCTGCAACAGGGTGCCGGAACCGGAGACGAACACGACGACGCGGGCGCGGTGCAGAGTGCTCAGGGTCAACTCCTGGCGAGCCGGGTCACGGTCATGACCAGCGTAAGTGGTCGGGTCCGGGGGCTCACGCCCAGGTCCGGCTACTTGTCGTCGGGCCGCGCCGTCGAGTGATCCTCATCGCCGTCGGCCTCGTCCACCGTGCTCTCGGCGGCCTCGTCCTCGGCGGCCAGTTCGGCGTCGGCCTCGGCCTCCAGCTCGGCCATCACGTCGTCTTCGAACTCGGCCTCTTCCTCGGCCTCGTCGAGCTCCTCGTAGTCCAGCTCGTCTTCTTCTTGGTCTTCTTCGCCGGGGTCGTACTCGTAGCTCTCGGGCTCGTCCTCGAAGTCCTCGTCCTCGACGTCTTCTTCGTCGAGATCGACGTCTCCTTCGAGGTCGTCCGCCTCGATGTCCTCGGCTTCCGCGTCGTCGGCCTCAATGACGGTCTCGGCCTCGGCGACGGGCTCGGGTTCGACGGCCACCGGCACCGGACGCACGTTCCGGGCCTGCTTCGGGCCGGTGAAGAAGGCCACCAGCCCGGCCGGGATCAGCACCCAGCCCAGCGCCACCGCCCCGACCAGGCCGGCTGGCACCGTGACGGGGCTGAACACGCCGCCGCCGAGCCGTCCACCGGTCAGCGCGGCCAGCAGGAACGCCGTCCCACCGACCACGGCCGCCGCGACGGCGACGCCACGCAGCCGGGCCAGCGGCCGGGGCGCGATCCGTCGGCACGTCCAGCCCAGGAACAGGCCCACGACGAGCGGCGCGATCATCAGGCCCAGCAGCGTGCGGCTCTGGTTGGCGGGGACCGCGGCGAACAGCGGCACCGCCGGCAGCTTGGCGATCGCCAGGTGCAGCGGGGTGACGGAGAAGGTGCCCATGGTGAAGCCGGGCCCCATGGCGAAGGACAGCGCCGCCACGATGGCGTTGGGCAGGTAGGCCACGGTCAGCAGGAACA
>NZ_KK037166.1:6722518-6726990 GCF_000568255.1 Kutzneria sp. 744 | reverse complement strand
TCCAAACACGAAGAATCAGCCCTGCGGCGGGGCGGTGAAGCCGCCGGGCGGGGTGCCGGGCTGCTGCGGCTGCTGGCCGCCGGGGGCGGACGGCGGCGGCGCGGGCTGGCTGAACTGGCCCGGGTGGGACATGAACTGGGTCGGGCTGCGGCGCGGGGGCCTGCTGCTGCTGTTGCTGCTGCGGGGCGCCGTACTGGCCCGCCGGGCTGCTGCTGGGGCTGCGGCACGACCTGGGTGGCCTGGCCGTAGCCGGGCTGGGCGAACGGGCCGCCGGGCTGGCCGGGCTGGGGCTGCGGGAACCCGCCGGTCTGCGGGCTCCACTGGCCGGGCTGCTGCGGCTGCTGCGGCTTGGGCGCCGGGGCGCTGATGATGCCGGCCTCGACCAGGTAACCGCCGACGGCCGCGACGGCGGTCAGCACGCCGAGGACGAGGACCAGGTAGGCGCCGAACGCCGTGGCGCCGGCGGTGAACACCGTGAACAGCAGCGGCAGCGTGACCGCGACGGCGACGAGGCCGGGCAGGAAGCCGGGCTTGGCCGGCGTGCCGGGCAGCAGCACCTGGGCCGACAGGCCGCCGGCGATCAGGTAGAGCGCCGGGATCCAGCCCAGGCCCACGGCGTAGGCGGACGCCGCCGGGGCGAACGAGAAGAAGCCGGCCACGAGGACGAGCACCGACAGCCCCGCGGCGGCCATGTGCAGGAGCTTGTCGAGCTCCTGGGTCGCCGCCGGCCTGGCGGCCGGGGTCGGTGCCGGACCACCGGAGGGGAAGGTCATGGGTGTGCTCTCCCTTGGTCTGGACAGCGCGTCGACGAAAACGCTATCGGATTCACTCGGTAGGACGTACGCCGACCATGCCCGGTTCTCCTGGTCGGCTGAGAACACACTGTGGAAGAAGAGGCCCCGACAAGCAGCGAGGCGGCCCGCCAGCAGCGGACCGCCTCACCCGAACGACGACTCAGAGCGCGGCGATGATCTCCCGCATGAGCTGGGCGGTCTCGGACGGCGTCTTGCCGACCTTGACGCCCGCGGCCTCAAGGGCCTCCTTCTTGGCGGCCGCGGTGCCGGCGGAGCCGGACACGATCGCGCCCGCGTGGCCCATGGTCTTGCCCTCGGGCGCGGTGAAGCCGGCCACGTAGCCGACGACCGGCTTGGTGACGTTGGCCTTGATGTAGGCCGCGGCCCGCTCCTCGGCGTCGCCACCGATCTCGCCGATCATCACGATCGCCGCGGTCTCGGGGTCGTTCTGGAACGCCTCGAGCGCGTCGATGTGCGTGGTGCCGATGACCGGGTCGCCGCCGATGCCGATGGCGCTGGAGAAGCCGAACTCCCGCAGCTCGTACATCATCTGGTAGGTCAGCGTGCCCGACTTGGACACCAGGCCGATCTTGCCGGGGCCAGCGATGTCGGCCGGGATGATGCCGGCGTTGGACTTGCCGGGGCTGATGATGCCCGGGCAGTTCGGGCCGATGACCCGGGTCTTGTTGCCGGTGGCCACGGCGTGCGCCCAGAACGCGGCGGTGTCGTGCACCGGGATGCCCTCGGTGATGACCACGGCCAGGCCGATCTGGGCGTCGATCGCCTCGATCACGGCGGCCTTGGTGAAGGCCGGCGGCACGAACACGACGGTGACGTCCGCGCCGGTGGCCTCGATGGCCTCGGCGACGGTGCCGAACACCGGCACGACCTGGCCGTCGAAGTCGACCTTCTCGCCGGCCTTGCGCGGGTTCACGCCGCCGACGATGTTGGTGCCCGAGGCGAGCATGCGCCGCGTGTGCTTCATGCCCTCGGAGCCGGTCATGCCCTGGACGATGACCTTGCTGTCCGCGGTGAGGAAGATAGCCATCGGTCAGACCCCCGCAGCCGCGAGCTCGGCGGCCTTGTCGGCCGCGTTGTCCATCGTGTCCACCACGGTCACGAGCGGGTGGTTCGCCTCGGCGAGGATGCGACGACCCTCGTCCACGTTGTTGCCGTCCAGCCGGACGACCAGCGGCTTGCTGGCCTCGTCGCCGAGGATCTCCAGCGCCTTGACGATGCCGTTGGCGACCGCGTCGCAGGCGGTGATGCCGCCGAAGACGTTGACGAACACCGAGCGCACGTCCGGGTCGCCCAGGATGATCTCCAGGCCGTTGGCCATGACCTCGGCCGAGGCGCCGCCGCCGATGTCCAGGAAGTTGGCCGGCTTGACGCCCTTGTGCTTCTCGCCCGCGTAGGCGACGACGTCCAGCGTGGACATGACCAGACCGGCGCCGTTGCCGATGATGCCGACCTGGCCGTCCAGCTTCACGTAGTTGAGGTGCTTGGCCTTGGCCTTGGCCTCCAGCGGGTCCTCGGCCGCGTGGTCGACCAGCTCGGCGTGGGTGCCGTGGCGGAAGGCCGCGTTCTCGTCGAGGGTGACCTTGCCGTCGAGGGCGACGATCTTGCCCTCGGGGTCGCGCACCAGCGGGTTGACCTCGACGAGGGTGGCGTCCTCGCCGACGAAGGTCTGCCACAGCTGCACCAGCACGTCGGCCACCTGGTCGGCGACCTCGGCCGGGAACTTGCCGGCGGCGACGATCTCGTCGGCCTTGGCCCTGTCGACGCCCGTGATGGCGTCGACCGGGATCTTGGCCAGCGCGTCGGGGCGCTCGACGGCGAGCTGCTCGATCTCCATGCCGCCCTCGGCCGACGCCATCGCCAGGAAGGTGCGGTTGGCCCGGTCGAGCAGGAAGGAGACGTAGTACTCCTCGGCGATGTCCGAGGCGGGCGTCACCAGCACCTTGCGGGTGATGTGGCCCTTGATGTCCAGGCCCAGGATGGCCTCGGCCTTGGCCTCGGCGTCATCGGGGGTGTCGGCGAGCTTCACGCCGCCGGCCTTGCCGCGGCCGCCGGTCTTGACCTGCGCCTTGACGACGACGGTCTGACCGAGCTGGGCCGCGATCTCGCGAGCTTCGGCGGGGGTGGCGGCCACGGAGCCCGGCAGCACCGGTACTCCGTGGGCGGCGAAGAGATCCTTCGCCTGGTACTCGTACAGGTCCACTCGGGTCTCCTGCGACGTCGGTGTCGGACGTGGCCGCGCGCTAGGTCAATGGGGCGGTAACACCCGAGGAAAACCACTGGACAACGGCCTCGCCCGACCCTATCGGCCTGCGGAACGTCTCCGCGCCCTGGGGGCGGTGAGGTGCCTTACAACGGCAGTGAGGTCAGTCACCGTGCTTGTCTCCGCGCGTTCCGCGCGGGGCGAGGCCGCTGAAGATCCGGTGCCTTCGCTTGCCGGATTTAGCCCGCCGCGTCGGCTCGGGTGGCGGGGCGCGTCGGGTGGCGGCGGCCGAAATCCGCCAACCACTCCAGGCACCGGCGCGGCCTCGCGACTCCCTAGTCCAGGCCCGCTGATTCACCCTTTGCGGACATCGCCAGGAACCCGCCGACAACCAGGACCAGAGCGCAGGCGACGGCCAGCCAGGTGCCCAGCGACGGGACGGAGCCGGCGGCGCGAGCGCCCGTGAAGACGAACTCCAAGGCCCGGACGACGGCGACTCCGGCGGCGCCGAACAGCAGCGCGGCGCCCCGGGAGGGCCGGGATCGGGCGGCCAGCGCGGCGGCGGCGATCACCGCGAGCACGGCGACGACCGCGCCGGTCGAGGCGATGCGGAACGTCCACAGGCCGGCGGACTCGTACTCCGGCCCGGTGACGGCCGGAAACCCGAAGGCGCCGATGGCCAGCAGCGACGCGACGGCGGCGACCCAGCCGAGCACGGGACGAGACGCCAGTTCGGACAGGTCGACGTCCTCCCGCTCCAGCGCGCCGGCCAGCGTCGCGATGATCACGGCGACCAGGGCCAGCAGCACGGCCAGCGCCCCGAACCACACGCCGGCGCCGGGGGTGGCCTTGCTGGTGATCACGCCGGTCGCCGACAGCACGTTGTCGAAGCCGCTGGCCACGGCCAGCGCGATGCCGGCGCAGGCGACCGTGAACGCCGGCCGCACCAGCGCCGCCCAGGCCGGCACCAGCAGCCCGACGGCGAGCACGCCCACCAGGATGCTGGCCGGCGTGAGCAGCCGGATCGCGTAGTTCTCCGGCACCGCGGCCCCGTCCGGCAGGGACAGCAGCGGCAGCGCCACGGCGACCAGCCCGGACGCGGCGGCGACCAGGCCGACGACGCCGGCCCCGATGTGCAGGTTGCCCCGCCCCGGCAGGTCAACGTCCTCGTCGAGGGACTGCTCCCGCCGCCCCACCGAGACGAAGGCGAACGGCACCAGCAGCGCGACGCCGACCAGGGCGATCCACGGCCCGGCCGACGGGTGCAGGTCGTCGATCACGAAGCCGGCGACGGCCGGCGGCAGGCCGACGACCAGCGCGGCCAGCCCCACGCCGACGATGCCGCCACGGACCGAGTCGGCGTCGCCGGAGGTCGCCGCGACGGCTGCCCCCGCCGGCATCACCAGGGCCACCAGTAGGCCGCCGACCAGGGCCAACGCCGGCGAGTCGAACACGCC
>NZ_KK037166.1:6685791-6722418 GCF_000568255.1 Kutzneria sp. 744 | reverse complement strand
CGATGAGCAGCCACAACCCGAAGGAGGCGTTGGGCGGGACCGTGCCGTCCACGGCGACCAGATCCGGCCGCGACACGCGGCTGGCGTCGACGGCCAGCTGCACGGCGGCGATGGCGCGGCCCACCGACACGGCGGCGAACACCATCAGCAGCGCGCCGGCGGCGGCCGGGCGGCGGTTACCGACGAAGATCGCGGCGGCGATCGGCGGCAGCAGGGCCAGCACGGCGGCCAGCGGCCAGGACGTGTAGCCCGCGGGGGCGTCGACCACGCCGACGACCAGCCCCACGATCTGCAGCACGGCGCCGGCCGCCGCGACGGCGATGGCCGGTCGCAGGCTCGTGTCCAGCGGTTCTGGATCGACTTCGGGCTCGCCGCTCCGGGCGGCCCGCCGATCGGCGAGACGGGGGTGTGTTGACCTCGGCCGCTCACTCACGGGGGCGACCCTACAACGCGACACGGAAGGGCACGCTGTAGCGAGGAGATGACTAATCGTGAACTGATACGTATCGCAAAAGTTGCACAGTTAATTTACCGTCACTCGTATGGGTAACGGCGTGCTCGGTCGACTGGCCAGCACCCTCCGGGGTGTTGCCGTCGAATCGGCATGGCTGGCCGCGCACGCCGCACTCTACCCGTGGGGGGCAACGGCGGAACGCCTCCACCCGGACGGGCCGTACGCCCACTACCGGACCGACGCCATGTCCCCAAGAGCCCGCGGACTGTTGGTTTCGGCCATGGACGCGGCGGGCACCCCGATCCTGCTGCTGCACGGAATAGGGGACATCCGTCCGTTTCGCGGTGTGGGAGCCGCGCTGCGCCGACGGGGATTCGGGGTGGTGCACGCGGTGAACTACAGCGTGCTGACCGCCGTGACCGGGGACGTGCGGACGGCCGCGTCGATGTTCGGGGAGCAGGTCGAACAGGTCTGCGAGCTGACCGGGGCCGACCGCGTGCACGTGGTCGGGCACTCGCTCGGGGGCCTGATCGCGCGCTACTACGTGCAGCGCCGCGGCGGCGACGAGCGGATCGACACGCTGGTCACGTTGGGCACGCCGCACCGGGGCACCGTTGCCGCGTATCTGATGCCCACCGGGCTCGCGCGTCAGCTGCGGCCGGGGTCGCAGCTACTGGCCGAGCTGGATGAGCCCGCGCCGGGTTGCCGCACCCGGTTCGTGTCGGTGTGGACGCCCGCCGACCAGATCGTGCTGCCGCAGTCCAACGCCCGGCTGAGCCACCCGGACCTGGACATCGAGGAGCACTGCCTGCGTGATGTCGGTCACTGGGCACTGCCCGTGGATTCACGTGCATCACGGCTCGTCGCGGGCTGCCTCGTTCGCGGGCACGACCGTCCGTCCGAACGGGCTACCAGCCAGTACGACCCCCTGCGCACATCACCGATCACGCACGGTCATAGCGCCTCGTCCGAGCTTTCCAGCTGAAACCCGTTCGAGGGAGGCCCCCTGCCAGGGCTTGCCCCTAGGGGATCGACTTCGTTACCTTCTCGCGGTCCGTTGTCACGGTCTGATCACGTACGCGACACGCTGCCGCCACCCGAATGCGGCGGCCCGGGAACCCGTCCGGCTCGCAGTGGTCCGGCTCCCGAGGCGGAAGGGCAGGCTTCACGATCCATACCTCTACCCATAAATCTGGATACAGTCAGCAAGTTCGCCATTATAAGGGCGGCGGCAATCGCAAACACCCTTGTACCAAATTTACGCGCGAGAGTGTGCCTTTACTCCAAATGAGGAGCGCCGGGCACGCGGCTGAGAACCTATTTACCTAGGACAGGTTTGTCCCTAGAACTATCGACGATACGTCGGATGACCAGTTAAAGCCGATTCCGACATAAGTTCAAGCACGTGGGTCCTGGAATGAATCAAAGTGGTAGATAAGAATGTGCGCTTGTTTACACTTCTGCGTATAGCAACAACGTATGGCGTCCTTAACGAGTCCTCATTTCCAGACGAGTATCAGGCTGTTCTTATCACGGGAGATGGTGCTATTTTCTATTAACACTCGCTGATCATCTCCACTCTGGTAGGTGCGGCCAATAATTACTGAGGCAGTGTCATAAATCCCCTTTATCACCATGCTGCTCCTATTATGGTGCCGTCCAGCGCGGTGGCGACGCCGCCGCCGAGGCGCAGAAGCTCACCGCGACCGAGAAGGTCACCGCCGACCTCGCCGCCCAGGCCGCCGCCAAAGTGGCAGGCCGACCACCGGCCGCTGTTCGTCAAGCCGGCCCAGGGCGTGTTGAGCTCCGGCTTCGGCGGCCGTTGGGGCGCGTTCCACTACGGCATCGACATCGCCAACGTCATGGACACCCCCCATCGTGGCCGCCGCCGACGGCGTCGTCATCGACGCCGGCCCCGCCTCCGGCTTCGGCCTGTGGGTCCGCGTCCGCCTGGCCGACGGCAGCATCAACGTCTACGGCCACATGGACACCTTCTCCGTCCACGTCGGCCAGCACGTCCAGGCCGGCGAGCAGATCGCCAGGATGGGCGACCGCGGCGAGTCCACCGGCGTGCACCTGCACTTCGAGGTGTGGGACCCGTCCGGCAAGAAGATCAACCCCCTGCCGTGGCTCAACGCTCGGGGCATCACCCTGTAGCGGTGCCCATGCCTCGCGATCCGTTCGGCTAAGCGACCAGTCCCACCGCCAGGCCTACGATCACCGCGCTGGACACCAGCGCCGTCGCCAGCCGCCCTCGCGGCCCCGACAGCGCCCGGCCCAGCAGCGCGCCGCCGCCGGCCAGCAGCAGTTGCCAGCTGGCCGAGGCGGCGAAGGCCGCCAGGACGAACACCGGTCCGCCCGTGGCCGTCGGGCCGCCGAGCACCAGCGCGGTGAAGTAGATCAGGGTCATCGGGTTCACCAGCGTGATGCCCAGTAGGGCCACGTAGGCCCGGCCCGGCCCCGTCAGTTCCCTCGTGCTGGCTTCTTGCGGCCTTCTGTGGTCCCGGACCGCCTTGACCGCTCCCCGCAGCGCCAGCGCCGTCAGCACCGCCGCCGAGGTCCAGCGCAGCGGCTCCGTGATCGGTTGGATCACCGGCACCAGCACCGCGCCGCCGAGGGTGGAGATCAGTGCGTACAGGCCGTCCGCCGTCGCCACTCCCAGGGCCGCCGCTGCGCCCGTGCGCAGCGAGGTCCGGGCCGTGAGGGCCATGAGGTAGGTCCCGACCGCTCCCACCGGTATGGCAATGCCATAGCCGGCGACGAGCCCCGCGACCAGGGCCCCGCTCACGTGCGGGGCGGCGTCGACCCTCCCCGACCGCGCCGCTGCTGCTGGCCCCGCCCCGCGTCAGCGGAGGGGCACAGCGTCGGCTTCGTCAGCGTGGTCATGGGCCCATTGTCAGCACCCGTGGCAAACGATTTGACCCTCACGCGACGTCAGGGCCCACAGTGATCTCATGGCAGACGACGAGTACACCGTGGGCACGGCCGCCGAGTTGGCCGGAGTGTCCATCCGCACCCTGCACCACTACGACGAGATCGGCTTGGTTCAGCCCAGTAGGCGCAGCACCGCCGGCTACCGCCTCTATTCCGACACCGACGTGCAGGCTTTGACCCGGGTCGCCTTCTACCGCGAGCTCGGCCTCGAACTCGGCGAGATCGCCTCGCTGTTGGCCGACAGGGACATCACCGACGAGCACCACCTTCAGCGCCAACGAGAACTCCTGACCGAGCGCATCTCGCATTTCACCGCCATGGTCTCCGTCATCGACCACGAGCTGTCCGCCCGCGCCGCCGGCATCGGCCTGACACCCCAGCAGCGCCGCGCCGTCTTCGGCCAGGACTTCGTCGCCCACGCCACGTCCGCCGCCCAGAAGTGGGGCGACAGTAAGGAGTTCGTCCAGCGCCAGCAGCGCACCGCCCGCTATTCCCAGCAGGATTGGGCAAAACTCCGCGAGGAGCTGGCCGCCATCAACCGCGCTTTGGCCGAGGCCATGCTCTCCGGCACCCCGCCGACGTCCCCGCTCGCCATGGACCTCGCCGAGCGGCACCGCGAGCACACCGCCCGCTGGTTCCACGACTGCGACCATGCCACCCACCGCGAGCTGGCCGTGCACTACCGCAACAACGAGCGCAGTGGCCAGAACTACGACGCCATGGTCCCGGGCTTGTCCCAGTACGTCCACGACGCAATCGTCGCCAACGCCGAGCGGTCCGGTTAGGACCACGGCGATTGTCGTTCCGTCCCGCTCAGCTCGCGGCCTTCTCTACCCCGTTTCCCCCAGCCCGTCCGAGAACACCGGCCGCTGGTCCACCATCGTCACCGTCCACCGACTGTGGTGAATCAATCGGTGGTGGGATCCGCACAGCAGCACCATATTGTCCAGGCTGGTAGGTCCTCCGTTCGCCCACTCGACCACGTGGTGGGCGTGACACCGCGCCGGTTCCGTCGCGCAACCGGGGAACGCGCAGGTGCCGTCCCGCTCGATCAGTGCCTTGCGGATTCCCTTCGGTGCCGTCCGCTGCTGCCGTCCCACGTTCAGGATCTCTTCGTTGGCCCCGAGCACCATTCGCATGACCGTGCTGTCACAGGCGATCCGCCGGGCCTCCGCCGCGCTCATCACACCGCCGCCCTCGACCTTCGCCACACCCGTGTTGTCCATAAAGTCCTTGAAGGACATCGACAACGTCAGATGCGGCCGCTCTCCACCCTGCTCAGGCAAGCCCTCACTACGGGAGGCCAGCTCGATGATCTCCGCGAACGCATCCCCCTGCCGCTCAGCGGTCGTGCGCGGATCTTTGCCCGAGGTGGGCTTGGCCAGCGCGCTCACCATCGCCGCGATCTTCGCCCCATACTCCTGATCGAGCATTCCCCAGAACACCATGCTGCCGTCCAGCTTGCGTTCGAAGCGGAACTCCCGCTTCGGTGCCCGCAGCTCCCGGTCATCGGGCGCTTTGCCGTCCTGGTTGAGGTGGAACAGGATCCGCTGCGCGATGTTCTTGAACTCGCCCTCGTCGAACTGGACATTCTCCAACAGTGATGCCTCAACCCGGTCCCGCTCAACCGCCGGCGCTGTCCTCAGCGTCTCGTGGATGATCTTCAGGTGCTGCCGGTCCAACTCCCCAGCGCGGCCTGCTTCGCGGAGCGCCTCGCTGTGGAACAGTTCCGCGTACCGAAGCCGCTCACGCGCTTCCCTGATGGTGAGCCGCCAGTGGAGCACCATCGACGACACGATCGAGGTCCGGTCCTCCTTCGACCTGCACGACCGGTCCCACACCTCCCACACCCACATCCAGCTGCTGGATGTAGATCGCCCGATACAGGGCTTCGGCTTCCTTGCCCGCTTGCCACAGCTCCAGTTCGCCGTGCTGCCACCCTTCGGTGTCGGCAGGGAATTCAGGATTCGCTGACATGCCTCAATAATACTCCCCCTTTGTGATCAATTTCCGTTACACACCAACAAATACACGATCGTGGCGACCTTCAGTCCCTTCGCAGGAAAGCGCTTTCCGCTTCCCCTTGCAACACCTCCCTTGCCATGGTCGAACCTCTACCCTCCGACCCGTCCCAACCCTTCTGTAAACGCACGCACCCACCCAACCGTTGCCGCGCAACGCACCCCCGCCCGCCCCACCCACCTCGCGACCCTCCACCCCAACACCGCATGCCGAAGAGAGAATCCCTGTTGTGCAGACAGAGGCCGGCAACCGCGCGGTGCGGACACCCCACGCACCACCAGAATCCAAGAACCGACACCAACAAAGCGCCCACCCGATAAAGCCAGCCAACCACCACCCGCACACATCCACTCAGGACGCGACGGCCTTCGCGGCAGCCAACCCCTGCAGTCCCTGGTCGACGGCATGCCGATGCCCGATGCGCCGAGCAATCGCCACAGCATCGGCAAAGGCGGCGACGGACTCGTCCTGCCGCCCCATGGCCAAGAGCGTCCCACCGAGGTCCTGCAACACGGTGTTCTGCGCGTACAGATCCCCGAGCTGACGGAAAATCGTCAGCGCCGAGCGGCAGCAGTCCAACGCATGCTGGAGCTCCCCCAACTCCAGGTACGTCTCCCCAAGCCCGCGAAGCAGATCGCCTTCGTGCCAACGACTCCCGGCGATACGCGCCAACCCCAACGCACGCCGGTAGTGCGCCAGGGCGTCCCCGATCATCCCGCTGCCCCGATACGCCTCGGCCAGATTGGACAGGGTGCTCATCTCCCGATGAGTGTCCCCGGGCCCGTATTCGACGGAAGGCATCTGACGCAACGCCACCACGGCATCGGCCTGGCGGCCCAGATGCGCGCTGGCGGCGGCGATGCAGCTCAGCGACAGGGCCTCGCCGATGGGGTCGGCCATGGCTCGGGCGGCACGGGCGGAGACACGGGAGAAGGCGATGAGCTGGTCGAAGTCGCGGCGCAGGCGGTGGAACTCCCACACGACGACGCCGAGGCGCCAGGCGGTGAGGTGGCGGCCGTTCTCGCCGGCGACGCGGTCGAGGGCGCCGAGGTTCTCGTTCTCGGTGTCGAACCACTGCAGAGCCTGGAGGTAGCCGGCGAAGGGCAGGGGGGCGCATTCCCGGGGCGGGGTGCCGATGGGCATGTCGTTGGCCTGCCCCCGCAAACCGTTGTCGGCGTTGCTGGCGGTGTAGAGGTACCAGTCGGTCATGCGCTCCATGGCCAACGACCGGTCCCGCTCGTCCTCACCCTGCTCGACCTCCTCGGCGGCGTACACGCGCAGCAGGTCGTGCAGACGGTAGCGGTCGCGGTCGACCTCGCCGAGGAGGTGACGATCGGTCAGGTCGGTGAGCAGCCGCCGGGTCATGGGCACCGGCAGGCCGGTGAGGGCAGCGGCAGCCGGGGTGCTGAACTCGGGGCCGGGGTGCAGGCCGAGGAGGCGGAAGACACGGGCGGCGTCGGGCTTCAAGGCGTGGTACGACCACGAGAACACGGCCCGAACCGCGGTGGACTCGTCGTCGTCGGGGGCGAGGACGTCCAACCGGTCGCGCTCGTTGGACAGGTCGCCGGCCAGGTCGGACATCATCAGGTGCGGATGGGTGGCGGCGCGGTCGCCGGCGATGCGCAGGGCCAGCGGCAGGTTGCCGCACAGCCGGACGAGGTCCTGCACGGCCTGGGGCTCGGCGTCGACGCGCGGACGCCCGAGCATGCCGACCATGAGCCGCACGGCGTCGTCGGTGCTCAACACATCCAGGGTGATCCGGCGGGCACCGTCCCGGGCGACCAAACCGGACAGCCGGTTGCGGCTGGTGACGATCACGGCGCAGGACGGGGATCCGGGCAGCAGCGGCCGAACCTGATCGGTGCTCGCGGCGTTGTCCAGCACGACCAGAATGCGCTTTCCCGCAACGAGGCTGCGGTACATGCCGGCCTGGTCGTCAAGGTCGGCGGGCACCTGCCGGGCCGGCACGCCGAGGCCACGGAGCAGGTAACCCAGTGCGTCCACGGGCATCAGCGGCGGCAGCTTGGGGTCGAAGCCACGCAGGTTGACGTACAGCTGTCCGTCGGGGAAACGGTCAGTGATGCGGTGCGCGTAGTGCACGGCCAGCGCGGTCTTGCCGATGCCGCCGGCGCCGTCGATGGCGGAGATCAGCACGGAGTTGCAGGTCTCGTCGAGGAACCGGTCCAGCTCGGCGATCTCGGCGGCCCGGCCGGTGAAGCCGGGCACGTCGTGCGGCAGCTGCGCTGGTACGGGACCGGCGGGCGGCTCGGCGACCGTGCGGACGGGCTGAGGCGCAGCCAGCTCCGGGTCGTTGCGCAGGATCTTGCCGTGCAGCCGGCGCAGCTCGGGCGACGGCTCGATGGCCAGCTCCTCGGCCAGCACCCGGCGGGCGTCCTGGTACGCCTCCAGCGCGTCCGCCTGCCGGCCGCACCGGTAGAGGGTGATCATGAGCAGTCCACGCAACCGCTCCCACAGCGGATGCTCGCGGACCAGGGCGGGCAGCTCGGCGGCGAGGTCGTTGTGCCGGCCGAGGTCCAGCATCAGGCTGGCCCGCTCCTCGATCACCAGCAGCCGCAGCTCGTTCAGCCGCGGCCGTTCCTGCTCCACGTAAGGACAGGACAGGCCGTCGAACGGGGTGCCGCGGAACAGCGCCAGCGCCGAGTCCAGCTCGGCCGCGGCCTGTTCGGGATGTCCTTCGCCGCGCAGCAGTCGAGCCCGCTCACGATGTCCGTTGAGGGCGGTGACATCCAGATTGTCGGGTTCCATCCGCAGCAGATAGCCGGGGCCGGCGTTGACGAGCACCGTGGACGGCGCCCGATGCGTCCGGTTCGGCTCCAGGGCGCGGCGCAGACCGGCCACGTAGGTGTGCACGCTGCCCTCGGCGCTGGCCGGGGCGGCCTCGCCCCACAGCGCCGTGATGAGCTCCGACCGACCGACCATCCGGTTCGGGCTGAGTGCGAGCAGGCCGAACAGCGCGCGCTGCATCGGCGCGCCCAACTCCAACTCGCGATCCCCGGCCCAGCCCCGCACCGGGCCCAGGAGGGCGACCCGGAGGGCAGAACCAAGGACATCGTTGTCGGACATCCAGCTTCCTCCCCAGCCCGGCCAGGCGGTTGTCCGGCCGGGGTCGTACCCCCGGCGTCATTCTTCCTGGTACACGCACGAGAAGGAACAGACGCAGCGCGTCAAGGTGTGATTTGGTCCACATTTGGCGACTGACAGGTCCACAGCAGCGTGCCGTTGCGCCGCACCGTCAGCTGATATGCGGCCAGCCGCGACCCGACCGTGTAGGCCTCGACCTGAGGCGCGGGCTCACCGGCGGCGGCCAGCGACTGCTGGGTCCGGGCGGTCAGCGCGACCACGTCGACCTGCTCGCCGGCCTGGATGAGATAGACGCGCTTGGGCGCCGGCCACGGCGAGCCGTCGAGCGGCATCCGCCACGCCCGCCAGACGCCGTGCCCGCCGGGATAGTCGGCCACGGCGGCGACGGCGGCCTCGTCCATGCGGTCGTCGCCGGACCAGCCGCCGTCCACGAACGTGAAGGGCAGCGCGGCCGGCCACCGGGCCGGCTCCACGGCACGGACTGCGACAGGATCATGACCGCCCGTCACCAAGGCGTCGACCAAGGTCCGGTGATGGTGCGCTGTCACCGGAACGTGTAGATGGACAACGGCGAAGGCGACTGCTCGGGCCACGTCCAGACAGCGGCCCTCGGCCAGCCAGAACCGGGCGGCGGTGAGCAGCTCATCGGAGAGATGGCCGGCGCAGGCGGCGAGGACCTCGGCGAGTTCGGGCAATCGCGCCCGTTCGGCGGTGGTCCGGGACAGCGTGGCGGCGGCATCCTCGACGACCAACAGGCTCCTCCTGCTCGCGCGGGGGACTGCGGTCAGCCTACTGGAGACGATCCCAGGCCAACCAGGAACTTCCCAGGCCATCGGCCCGAGAGTGTGCCCGAACACGACGTTCCGGTGCCCTTTTTTACCTTGTCGCGATCGCCCGATCGAGTGGACTTCGCCAAAACCGCTGGTCAAGACTTTCTCTACGACATGGAGGCGTCGTGAAGATCCTCTGAAGAAGGTCGTTGCACAGTGTGTTCCTGGGGGTACACAGCGAGGAGGACACACCATGGACAGAGTGTGGGTAGCCGTCCACGCGGGCGATCCGATCACCCTGGCCGGCGCGATCAGCTGCCTGCGGGCGCGGGCCGAGCTCCAGGTTGTGCCGGAGCGCAGACTGTCCGAGGCTCAGGTGTTCGTGGTGTGCGCCGACGCGGTCAACGCCGATGTGATGGGGTTGCTGCGGCGGACCGCCGAGTCCACGCCCGTGAAGATCGTGCTCGTCACCGACCGGTTCCACGACGCCGATCTGCTGGCGGCCGTGGAGTGCGGGGTGGTCGCGGTGCTGCCGAAGGCGGCGGCCAGCGGCGAGCGTCTCGTGCACGCGGTGCTGGCGGCCAAGCGGGGCATGGGGGACATGCCTCCCACGCTGCTCGGCTCGCTGCTCGCGCAGGTGGAGCGCCTGCACAAGGAGGTGCTGCGGCCCAACGGCCTCACCGCCTCCGGGCTCGCCCCGCGGGAGATCGACGTGCTGCGGCTGATGGCCGAGGGCTGGGACACCGCCCAGATCGCCACCAAGCTCTCCTACTCGGAGCGCACCGTGAAGAACGTCGTCTACGCCGTGATGAACCGTCTCGGCCTGCGCAACCGTCCGCACGCCGTCGCGTACGCCATGCGCTCGGGTGTGATCTGAAGGGGTACGACGCTTGAATCTTGACCGTGCCGGCCACCTCCAAATACGGTGGCCGGCACAAGTACATCTTCGCTGCTCACACCGAGCGGGAGAGTCCTGTCGAGGTCGGGCAGGCGCCGAAGGAGCAAATCCTCCCCGGAATCTCTCAGGCACCCCTACCGCTCGGGACAGGCGACTCTGAAAAGCAGGCGTGCCCATCGCGCCTCGCCCAAGGGGAAAGCCGGTTCGCCGGTGAAACTCTCAGGCCCATGACAGAGGGGGAGGCTCACTCCACCACACGAGGGGTCTCCTGATGGGCACCGATCCACGCCGCACGCCGCTGCACGACGTGCACGAGCGCCTCGGCGCCAAGTTCACCGACTTCGCGGGCTGGCAGATGCCCCTGCGCTACACCGGTGACGTCGCCGAGCACAACGCCGTGCGCACCGGCGCCGGCCTCTTCGATCTCACACACATGGGCGAGATCGTGCTCTCCGGCCCGCAGGCGGGCCAGGCCCTCGACTACGCCCTGGTCGGCAACGCCTCCGCGATCGGCGTCGGCCGCGCCCGGTACACCATGATCTGCGGCGACGACGGCGGCATCCTGGACGACCTGATCGTCTACCGCACCGGCGAGCAGGACTACATGGTCGTCGCCAACGCCAGCAACGCCGCCCTGGTGGCCGGCGAGCTGCTCGACCGGGCCGAGGACTTCGAGACCGAGGTCCGCGACGCCTCCACCGAGTACGCGCTGATCGCCGTGCAGGGCCCGCGCGCGGTGTCGCTGCTGGCCCCGCTCACGCCGACCGACCTGTCGACCGTGAAGTACTACGCCTCCTACCCCACCACCGTCGCCGGCCGGCCCGCGCTGCTGGCCCGCACCGGCTACACCGGCGAGGACGGCTTCGAGCTGTTCGTGGCGCCGGCGGACGCCGAGGCCGTGTGGTCCGCGGTCGCCGACTCGGGCGAGATCCTCCCGTGTGGACTGTCGTGCCGCGACACGCTGCGCCTGGAGGCCGGCATGCCGCTCTACGGCAACGAGCTGACCACCGAACTCACGCCGTACGCCGCGGGCCTCGGCCGCGTGGTGAAGCTGGACAAGCCCAGCGACTTCGTCGGCCGCGCCGCCCTGGCCAAGGCCTCGGCCGAGACGCCGGCCCGCAAGCTGGTCGGCCTGGTCACCGACGGCCGGCGCGGGCCGAGGCATGGGTACCCGGTGGTGGATCCGGCCGACGGTGCGAGGATCGGCGAGGTCACCAGCGGCGCGCCGTCGCCGACGCTGGGCCACGCGATCGCGATGGCCTACGTCGACGCCGACCGGGCCGTTCCCGGTTCCGCGCTCGCCGTCGACATCCGGGGCACGATCACCCCGGTCGACGTCGTCGAGCTGCCCTTCTACCGTCGTTCATCCTGAAAGGCTTCGACATGAGCACCATCCCCGACCACCTTCGGTACAGCGCCGAGCACGAGTGGGTGGCGGTCTCCGACGGCGTCGCCCGCATCGGCATCACCGAGTACGCCGCCGAGCAGCTCGGCGACATCGTCTACGCGGAGCTGCCCAACGAGGGTGACGCCGTGACGGCGGGCGAGCCGTGCGGCGAGCTGGAGTCCACCAAGTCGGTCAGCGACCTGTTCTCGCCGGTCAGCGGCGAGGTCGTGGCGGTCAACGACGCGGTCAAGGAAAGCCCGGAGACGGTCAACTCGGACCCGTACGGCGACGGCTGGCTGTTCTCCGTGCGCGTCGACGGCGACCCCGACGACCTGTTGGACTCCGACGCCTACGCCGCCCTGATCAAGGAGGGCGAGTGACGCCGGTCGAGCTGACGGCGTCGCTGCACGAGCTCGACCCGGAGGTCGCGGCGGCGGTCGACGCGGAGCTGGGCCGGCAGCGCGGCACGCTGGAGATGATCGCCTCCGAGAACTTCGCGCCGCTCGCGGTGCTGGAGGCGCAGGGCTCCGTGCTGACCAACAAGTACGCCGAGGGCTACCCGGGCCGGCGCTACTACGGCGGCTGCGAGCACGTGGACGTCATCGAGCAGCTGGCCATCGACCGCGTGAAGGCGCTGTTCGGGGCCGAGCACGCCAACGTGCAGCCGCACTCGGGCGCGCAGGCCAACGCGGCGGCCATGATGGCGCTGCTGAGCCCGGGCGACACCATCCTGGGCCTGGACCTGGCCCACGGCGGGCACCTGACGCACGGCATGCGGCTGAACTTCTCCGGCAAGCTGTACAACGTCGTGGCCTATCACGTGAGCGAGTCCGACTACCACGTGGACATGGCCGAGGTGGAGCGCCTGGCGCAGGAGCACCGGCCCAAGCTCATCATCGCCGGCTGGTCGGCGTACCCGCGGCAGCTGGACTTCGCCGAGTTCCGGCGGATCGCCGACTCCGTGGGCGCGTACCTGATGGTGGACATGGCGCACTTCGCCGGCCTGGTGGCCGCCGGGTTGCACCCGAGCCCCGTGCCGCACGCGCACGTGGTCACCACGACCACGCACAAGACGCTGGGCGGCCCGCGCGGCGGCGTGATCTTCTGCGAACAGGCGCTGGCCAAGAAGATCAACTCCGCGGTGTTTCCCGGCCAGCAGGGCGGTCCGCTTGAGCATGTGATCGCCGCGAAAGCGGTCGCGTTCAAGGTGGCGGCGTCCGAGTCGTTCCGGGAGCGGCAGCTGCGCACCCTGACCGGCGCTCGCATCCTGGCCGAGCGGTTGCTCGGTGACGATGTGGTGGCGGCGGGCGCGACCGTGCTCACCGGCGGCACGCAGGTGCACCTGGTGCTGGTCGATCTGCGCAAGTCCGAACTGGACGGGCAGCAGGCCGAGGACCGCCTGCACGACATCGGGATCACGGTCAACCGCAACGCGGTGCCGTTCGACCCGCGGCCACCGATGGTGACATCGGGCCTGCGGATCGGGACCCCGGCGCTGGCCGCGCGCGGCTTCGACGACGAGGCCTTCCGCGAGGTCGCCGACATCGTCGCGCGTGCGCTCACGCCGGACTTCGACGCGGCGGCGCTGCGGGCCCGGGTGGTGGCGTTGACCGAGCGCTTCCCGTTGTACCCCACCATCCCCGCCTGACTGTCTCAGAGTTTCCTTTGAAGGGGGCTTTTCTCCACAGCGTGGAGAAAAGCCCCCTTCGCCATTCCCACTGGTACGAATCTCTTTCACCTTTTCCTGACCCGCCAACGGTTCTGGTTGTGGTGATCCCGTTGTCGCTACGATCGACCCGTTCCCCCCGTGGGGCACGGTGTGATACGACGAGCGGGGAAACGCCGCGGTAAGTGGGAACAAGACACCCCGTCCGTCGCGTTGACCGCCCCGGAACTGGCAGAGCGGAGCGGCCGAGCCCACACTGGTTGCGCGAACAGGAGGTCAGATGCCCGTCCCCGAGACCGATCCCGGCTCGACCATCAGGGTCGAGGTGCTGGGACCGGTGCGCGCCTGGCGCGGGGACGTGGAGATCGAGCTCGGCGCGCCCCGGCAGAGAGCAGTGCTCGCGGTATTGGCCAGCAACGCCGGCCGCGCGGTGTCCCGCACCGAGCTGATCGACTCCGTCTGGGGCGAGCACCCGCCGGCCAGCGCCGAGGGCAGCGTCCACACCTACATCGCGGGACTGCGGCGGGCCCTTGAGCCGGACCGCACCAACCGGGCGCCGTCCCAGGTGTTGGCCAGCGCCGGCTCCGGCTACCTGCTGCGGCTGCCCGAGGACCAGGTCGACCTGACGGCGTTCGAGACGCACATCGCGGCCATGCGCCAGGCCGGGGCCGACACGCAATGCGCGCTGTCCCACGTGGAAAGCGCCATCTCGCTGTGGCGGGGCGCGCCGCTGTCGGGCATTCCCGGCCCGTTCTCGGAGCTGGAGCGGACGCGGCTGGCCGAGCTGTACCTGACCGCCGTGGAGCACCGAGCCTCGCTCATGTTGCACACCGGCCGGGCCACCGACGTGGTGGCCGAGCTGTCGCGGGTGGTGCACGAGCATCCGTTGCGGGAGAAGCTGCGCGGGCTGCTGATGAGCGGCCTGTACCGCTGCGGGCGGCAGGCCGAGGCCCTTGAGGTGTACGCGGAGACGCGCCGGACGCTGGCCGACGAGCTCGGCGTCCAGCCCGGGCCGGAGCTTCGCCGTCTGCACGCGCGAATCCTGGCCAACGACCCCGATCTCGCCGACCGCGCGCCCCGCCCGGCCGCCGCCCCGGCGGCGCCGCTCGGCGGGCCTGTCGTGCCGGCGCAGCTGCCGCACGACATCAACACCTTCACCGGCCGCGACACGGAACTCGCGCTGCTGCGCCGGCATCTGGACACCACCGAGCGCGGCGTGTTGATCGCGGCCATCGACGGCATCGCGGGCATCGGCAAGACCGCGCTGGCGGTGCATTTCGCGCACACCATCGCCGGACGTTTCCCCGACGGCCAGCTGTACGTGAACCTGCGCGGCTTCGACCCCAACCAGCCGCCGCTGTCGGCCATCGACGCGCTGGGCCAGCTGCTGCGCGGCCTCGGCGTCGAGGCGCACCAGGTGCCGTCGGCGGCCGAGGAACAGGCCAGCATGTATCGCAGCCTGATAGCCGGAAAGCGCATTCTGGTCGTTCTGGACAATGCGGCCAGCACCGATCAGCTGCGCTCGCTGCTGCCCGGCTCGCAGACGTGCATGGTGCTGGTCACCAGCCGCAACCGGTTGGGCGGCCTGGTGGCGCGGGACGGCGCGTACCGGATCACGCTGGACGTGCTGTCCGCCGGCGAGTCCCGGGAGCTGCTGGTGCGCAGCGTCGGCGAGGAGCGGCTGACCGGCTGCCCCGACGCGCTGGCCACCCTGGCCGACCGCTGCGGGCACCTGCCGCTGGCGCTGCGGATCATCGCCGCCAACCTCGCGGCCCGGCCGCACATGACCGTGAACGACCTGGCTGAGGCCCTGTGTCACGAGCAGGACCGGCTCGACGTGCTGTCCTCCCCCGACGACGAGACGACCGCGGTGCGAGCGGTGTTCTCGTGGTCGTACCACGCCTTGAAGCCCGAGGCGGCGCGCACGTTCCGGCTGCTGGGCCTGCATCCCGGGCCGGAGATCGGCACCGCGGCCGTGGCCGCCCTGAGCGAGGCCCCGCTGGTGGCCACCCGGCGGATGCTGGACGGCCTGAGCAGCTGTCACCTCGTCGAGGCCATCGGCCGCGACCGCTACCGGCTGCACGACCTGCTGCGCGTGTACGCCACCGAGCGGGCGCTGACCGAGGAGCCGGCGGCCGAGCGCGCGGCGGCGACCGGGCGGCTGATGTCCTGGTACCTGCACACTTCGGCCGCCGCCGATCGCGTGCTGATGCCACAGAACCGGCCGATTCCGCTGGAGCCGGTGCTGGAGCACTGCGAGCCGCTGGCCTTCGAGGCGTACCACCACGCTTTGGCCTGGCTGGAGCAGGAACGGGTCAATCTCGTCGCCGCCTGCCTGGAGGCCGGCCGCATCGGTGATCACGAGACGGGCTGGAAGCTGCCCACCGCGCTGGTGTACTTCCTGGAGCTGCGCTCGTACTGGGAGGACTGGATCGCCACCCAGCAGGTCGCCGTGGCCGCCGCCCGCTCGCTCGACGTCGCCGAGATCGAGGCGTTGGCACTGCGCAGCCTGGGCAACGCGTACTGGCGGCGCAACCGGTACGACGAGGCCATCGGCTGCTTCCAGGAGGGCCTGGGCATCACCCGGCGGCTCGGCGACCAGCAGGGCACCGCGACCCTGCTGTACGACATCGGCGCCGCTTCCCGGCTCGGCGACGAGTCGCTGCGGCACCTCAGACAGGCGCTGGAGATCTTCAGCGGCCTCGGGGACCGGCGCTACGAGGGCATGACCCTGGTCAAGCTGGCCCGCACCCACCGCAACCGCGGCGAGGTCGAGCAGGCGCTGGAACACCTGCGCCAGTCGCTGGAGATCGTGCACGAGCTCGGCGACCGGCGCTGCGAGGCGTTCGGGCGGCTGGAACTGGCCCGCATCCACTTCGATCTGGGCAACTACGGCGAGACCCTCAGCAACGCCCGCTGGGCGTGCAGCGTGTTCCGTGAGCTCGGCGACCGGCACGGCGAGGCCTGCGCCCTGCACGCCTGCGGCACCGCCCTACAGGCCAGGGGCGAGCTGCCCGCGGCCCGCGAGACCTACCTGGCCGCCGCCGCCATCTTCGCCCAGCTCGGCGACCCCCGCGCCACCGAGATAGCCGCCCTCCTCGCCGCCTAACCCCCGCGAGTCACGCCCTCAGACCCACCGAATGTCGGTTTCAGGCCCACCCCCGCGAGTCCCGCCCAGCGTCACACCGAAACCCGGTTTTCTGCCGTGCCCCCGACAATCCCGGGCGCGCCCAGACCTGGACCCCAGTCGCCTTCGGTTGGCTCCGGGCTCATGCGGGCGTTCATGGGCGAGGTGAAGGGGGGACCTGCGGGACGCCGGCTTCGAGGCCGCCGAGTGCACCATCACCGCCACGGCGATCATGGGCGCGATCCGGATCATCGTGCCGCCGGACCTGACCGTGCGCATCGACGGCATCGGCTTCATGGGCGAGTTCAAGCGCGCCGCCGACGGCTCCCGGCGACCCCGGCTCCACACATCGGTTTAATTAGTATACTTAGTATCGCATCACGGTTTATCTAGGGAAAATTGCCCATTACGCGTGGTGAGGACCCCTAACCCAAGCACCGGGGTTAGATTAAGAGAACGGAATGAAACCGAGCCCGCGACGCCGAAGGCGGCGCCGAAAGACGCTGAACCACACGGTTCCCGAACGCGTCGTGGTGGTCGGGCGGTGGTAATCCACCGCCGGTACGACGGCCGGGTGGTGCGACTCCTCCACGCCCCCCACCGTGCTGCCCGGCCCTCGTACCGTCTCGGCGGAAGGACGCACCCCATGACTGTGCTCGACTGGTCGGTATCCGTGTTGACCGTGGGAGATCCGGTCGAGGCGATCGGGATGCGGGCCGGGTTGGGCGCGGAGGTCAACTCGATGCTGTCGATGGCGATGCTGTCCGGGCCGGTCGTGGCCTACGCGGGCACGCCGGAGCGCTGGGTCTTCCTGACGGCGTCGGCCACCTCGACCTCGAACACGGTGCTGGCCGACCTGGTCCGGCTGGGGGTCGGGCTGTTCCCGATGGGGTCGCTGATTGCCTTGCCGTGCAACGACAATCTCGGCACGGCGCGCTGGATCAACCGGCCGGTGCCGCACAGGCCGCTGCCGCCGTGGCAGGCGGTGGTGGCGGCGGTGCGCCGCACCTGTTCGGTCAGCTCCGGCTGGCTGTGATCCCGGCGATGATCAGGTCGAGGCCGGCCTCGAACGCCTTGTCCCGCAACGCCCGCTGACCCGGCTCGGCCGGGTGGCCGTCGCGTGACTGCTCCTCGATGGCGAAGCCGTTGACATAGGCGAAGGTCGTGTCCACGGCGACCAGGGCGTCGGACTCCGCGAACCCGGCGGCGGACAGCGCGCCGACGAGGCGGCGCCAGAACATCTGCGCGGTCTCGTCGGCCGGCACCAGGTAGGTGGCCATCAGCCGGGCCCCGTCGCGGCGGGTCAGCACGGTGGCCCGTGCGCCGATGGCCGCGTATCGGAGCATGCCGGCCCAGTCCTCGGGCACATCCCCCTCGATGCCGGTGTCGGCGTCGAGCGTCAGCCGGGCCACCATGGCGTGCAGCAGCGAGCGCTTGCTGTCGAAGTGCCGGTACAGCGCACCGGGCTGCACGCCGAGCTTCTCGGCCAGCTTGCGCGTGGTCAGCGCGTCCAGACCCACCTCGTCCAGCAGGTCAAGCGCGGCCGCCAGCACCTCGTCCCGTCGCGATGTCACGCGGAACAGCTTGCCATCCCGGTCGACGTGAACTAAGTTCACGTGAACTTAGTTCACATGGCTCGGAGGGGGAGCGGTCATGAAGGTTGTGGTCATCGGCGCCGGACTCGGCGGCCTGGCGCTGGCCCAGCGGCTGCTCGACGCGGACATCGACGTGCGGGTCTACGAGCGGGACAGCGCGATCGAGGCCCGCTTCCAGGGCTACCGGATCGGCTTCGGCGCCGAGGGACTCAAGGCCCTCTACGGCGCGGTCCAGCCCCGGCTCTACCCGCTGCTGGAGGCGGTCAGCGGCCTGGTGGAGAACACCGGCCGTGCGGTCGACTCCCAGCTCAACGTGCTCGGCGAGAAGGAGCGGGACGACGACGAGGGCCGCATGTACGACCGGAACGTACTGCGGCACCTGCTGATCGCCGGCCTCGAAGAGCACCTGCGGTACGACATGAAGCTGGACCGCTACGAGGAACTGCCCGACGGCCGGGTCCGGGCCCACTTCGCCGACGGCACCACGGACGACGCCGACGTGCTGGTCGGGGCGGACGGCGCGGGCTCGACGGTCCGCCGGCAGCTGCTGCCGCACGTCGGCATCCACGATCTCCCGATGTACGGCGCGATCGGCCGCACCCCGATCAACGGCTTCGAGCATCTGATCCCGGGCTGGAGCACGATGGTCAGCGCCAGGAACGTGCAGCTGATGCTGGGCAAGATGAAGTTCCAGCGGCCGCCGGTGGAAGCGGCGGCCGAGCTGGCGCCGGACGTGAAGCTCCCGGACACGCCCAGCTACATCCGCTGGGTGCTGCTGCTGCCGGGCACGCCGAAAACCCTTGACCTGCAACCGGTTCTCGACCTGATGGCGGACTGGCACCCGGATCTCAAGGCCCTGATCGCCCACGCCGACGTCAACAACAGCGGCGTCTCGCCGATCAAGGAGGGTGATCCGATCGAGCCGTGGCCGACCCGGGCCGTCACGCTGCTCGGCGACTCCGCGCACCCCGCGCCGCCCGGCGGCCTCGGCGCCAACCTGGCCATGATCGACGCGGAACTGTTGGCGGACAAGCTGATCGCCGTGCGCGACGGCCACGAGGACAAGCTCGGCGCGCTCGCCGGCTACGAGCGGCAGAGCTGCGAGAACGGCCGGATCGGCCGGGAGAGCGCCGCGCAGGTGTTCAAGGACTTCGCCAAGCTACGCGCCGAAGCCTAGCGGCCATTCCAGCGACTCGACGCCGGGATAGTCCACCGTGGACATGCTTTCCCGGTCGGCGACCGCCCGCTCCAGCCGACCGAGCGACTGCTCGGCCACGTCGTCCTCGACCAGCAGCAGCCGGGTCTTGCTGGCGTACACCACCCGGAACCTGGTGTCCGGCAGGAAGACCACGCGGTCGACGGCATCGCCGATGCCGTCGACCTTGCGGCCGTTGACCGACCACACCACATACTCCACCGGGCCGGGCAGCTCGGCGTCCAGTTTGGACGCCGTGTTGAGGAACGACTTCTCGGTGAAGATGTCCCCGATGTCCAGGGTTTCCTTGCCGTAGCAGAGAACCGCGCCCTCGAACGGCGGCATCCGGCGCAGCCCGGAGACCACGCAGCGCACGAACGGCATGAGCTGGCCCAGCTCGCCGGAGCGCAGCGCCGAGTTGAGCATCTGGTCGGAGGCGACCAGATACATCTGCGCCGCAACGAGATCGGTGACCACCGCCTCCAGCGTCGCGTCCTCGGCGGTGCGCAGGCCAGGCTGCTTGGCGATCAGGCGGAGCACCGCGGCCGCGTGCCCCTCGTAGTTCGCGCCCAGCGTGTGCCGCACCCAGTCCCGTTCGGCCTGGGTGCTGCGCAGGTGCCAGATCGGCTCGGGTTCCGGCTCCGGTTCGGGCTCGGCCACCGGCTCGGGCGCGCCCAGGTCCACGGCCGGGTCGACCTCGTCGAAGGGCGCGCCAGAAGGATTATGCGCTGTGTCGAAGTGCTCCTCGATGACGGCGGTGATCTCCACCTCTGTCTCGGGTTCCTCCCGCGGCGTGGCCATCGCGACCAGGTGCTGCGGCACGATCGCCGTCGGCCCGTCGTCGGAGTGCTTGCCGTGTTCGTCGTCGTACTCGTCGTCGTATTCGAGGTCCTCGTCGTCGATGACCGGCGCCATCTCGACGTCGGTGTCCTCGATCGTCGGCGGCACGGTCTTGGCCGACGCCACCACGGCCAGCGGCCGCGGCGCGGGCGCCGGCTCGGCCGGCTTGTCCTCGACCAGCTGCGAGGCGTCGCTGAAGACGAAGCGCACGGCCCGCTGGGTGTCCGGGTCCAGCCGCGAGTACAGCTCGGTGGCGGCGGCGAACAGCTCCGGCGAGGTCGGCATGCCCGGCACTCCCACCGTGATCCGCGCCCACAGCGGGTCCATCGGCAGCGTGCGGACGGGGCTGTTCTGCGGCGGCTCCGCCGGATCCCGAATCCACAGACCGCTGTTGACCAGCTCCACGACCGCGCCCTCGGCCAGCTCGTAGACGCCCGGGCGCAACGCCACCAGGCCGCCGACCGGCGGCCGGTGCTCGATCACGCTGGGCGGCATGGCGTTCGGCGTGGTCCGCGGCCAGTAGCCCAGCTCGGTGGTGAACGGCCGCCAGGACGGCTGCCCGGCCGAGTCGTAGGCCACGACGTCGATGCCGTCCGCGCCCAGCACCGGCAGCCCCGAGTAGACGGCGATCCGCTCCCCGACCAGGTCGGCGATGATCTGCCCGATCGGCTCGCCGGCGTAGGCGGTGCCCAGCGGCGCGACCCCGTACGGCGCGATGCGCACCTTGGTGCGGGCCGGCATCGGCAGGGCGGTCAGCAGCGCGCGGATCTCCTCCGGCGGCACCGGCCGCTCCTCCGGCCCGCCGAGCACGATCGTCAGCACATCGGGCCGGCACGGCAGCGCGAACACCGGACGGGCGTGCTCACGGCTCGGGCCCTCGGTCACCGACGGCATGGCATGCATCCACAGGCCGGCCGGGATGGGCTCGGCGACGCCGGCCCGGCCGGAGGCCCACGGTTTGCCCGGCGTCATCGGCTCCCACTCGGGGGCCGGGAACCGGCTGCCCATCGGGTCCGGCGGATGTCCGGGCCGGAATCGGTACCAGCAGCCGGCGCCGTGCGAGTCGATCACGAAGGCGGAGCCGCCGGGCACCGGCAGCAGCACCCCGTCCGGCGCGACGACCTCGACCTTCAGCTGGTCGGAAAGCCACTGCGCGGGCGAGCCCAGCTCCCCGCTGCCGGCACGGGAGACCGCCAGCCGGATCGGCCCGCGTTTGCGCAACGCGGCCACCAGCGCGGTCCACACCTCGGGGCCGGAGTCGGGCGGGAAGTCGGCCACCACGACCGTGCGGTCGGGGTCCCCGGGCAGGGCGTTGGCCAGCACCCGGGCCGCCTTGCTCGCGCCGTTGGGGGAGCACACGACGAGCGCGGATCCCACCTGACGGCAGTCGAACTCGATGACTTCGCCCCCCGCATCGGGCCCGTCGCTGATCGGCACACCGTCACACTGCCGCATCCGAGGGAATCTGGCACCCCATTGGGTGGCTTGCGGTACGTCACTTCTTGTTCAAGAGGGCAGAAACCGCCGCCGCCTGGGGCGAGTTCAGCTCTGTCAAGAGGGTCTGGGCGCTCTGCAGGTGCTCGTCGCCCAGTTCGTGCTTGCCCAGGGCGTGCAGGGCCTTGCCCAGTTCGGCCACGGCCATGGCGTGCATGTGGGCGTCGCCGATGGCCTCGCCCAGCTCCCGGGCCCGTGACGCGGCGGCCGCGGCCTGCTCGGCCCGGCCGTCAGCCAGATAGCCCCTCGACAGCATGACCAGGTTGTGGCCCTCGCCGAAGGTCTGCTCGATGCCGAGGCAGACGGCCAGCGACTCCTCCAGCGGGTCGATCGACTCCACGAGACGGCGGAAGCGCTGGTAGACCAGGCCCATCATGAACAGGGTGCGGGCCAGCCCGGTCTCGTTGCCCAGCTGTTCGTGCAGGTCACGGCTGCGCTCGCAGGCGATCATGGCCAGCTCGAACTCGCCGCGCTCGGACTGGGTGCGGCCGATCGTGCCCAGCACGTAGGCCTCGCGCACGACGTCGCCGGCGTCGTGGGCCACGGCGAGCGCCTGATCCAGGTGCGCCAGCGACTGCTCGGCGTTGCCCAGCCGGAACTCCACACTGCCCAGCAGATCCATCGCTGTGGCCAACGCCACGGCGTCGCCGGCCTTCTCGGCGGCGGCGATGGACCGGCTCAGCTGCTCCTGGGCCTCGGGCAGCTGGAACCGCCGCAGGTGCGCCTCGCCCACCTTGCGCCGTCCCCACGCCTCCACCCTGAGGTCCCCGGTGCGCTCGGCGTCTCGCACGGCCAGCTCGCCGATCTGCCCGATCTCGCCGAAGTGCGTGCCGTTGGCCAGATACAGCTCAAGGAACGTGATCAGGTCGACCACGTACTCCGAGGGCAGGTCGGGGTCGGTGAGGAACTGCCGCGCCGACGCCAGCAGCGCCGGCTGCTGGTCCTCGAACCACGTGAAGGCCGACTTCAGGTCGGCGAGGTGAACGCCCCCCGCGTACGGCTTCACGCAGAACTTCTCGCGCGGCTGGGCCGGGGCCTGGATCAGCCAGCCGGCGGTCGCCGCCGTGCCGAGGTAGTGGTCGCCGAGGCGGACCATGGCGGCGATCCTGTCCTGCGTGGAGTCGGTCTGCACGGCCCGCTGGCGTGCGAAAAGACGCAGCAGGTCGTGGTACGCGTAGTGATCCGGCGCTGGGCTGGCCACCATGTTCAGGTCGACCAGCCGCTCCACCACCGGTTCCGCGCTGGGCTCCGGCTCCCCGACGACCGCGGCGGCGGCCGGCAGCGACAGGCCCGGCCCCTCCGGCAGCGACATCAGCCTGAAGGCGCGGGCGGAGGTGGCGTCGAGCTGCCCGTAGCCCAGGTGAAAGGTGGCCTCGACCTCAAGGCTCCCCACCCGTAACTCCGACAGCCTGCCCCTTTCCCGTGCGAGCTTGTCGGCCAGCGAGCGGACCGTCCACTGCGGCCGGTCGACCAGCTTGGCCGCCGTGATGCGCAGCGCCAGCGGCAGCCGCCCGCAGGCGTCCACCACCTCGGCCACGGCCTCGGGCTCCTTGCCGGCCCGCTCCGCGCCGATCGTGCGGCTGAACAGGGTCAGGGCTTCCTCGCGGGACATGCCCTCCAGCTCGGCCTGCTCGTCCCACTGCATCTCGGGCAGACGGCGACGGCTGGTCACCAGCACGGCGCAGGTGGCGGAGCCGGGCAGCAGGTGCTGGATCTGGCGCGCGTCGGCGGCATCGTCCAGCACCACCAGGACCCGCCGCTGGGCGAGGACCGAGCGGTACATGGCGGCCCGCTCGTCCAGGTCGGCCGGCGTCGAGTTCGGTGAGACGCCGAAGGCCCGCAGGAAGGCGCTGAGCACGTTGAGCGGGTCCGCGGCGTCCGGGCCGGCGCCACGGAGGTTCACGTAGAGCTGGCCGTCGGGGTAGTCCTGGCGCACCTGGTGCGCCGCGTGCACCGCTAACGCCGTCTTGCCCACGCCACCGATGCCGGCGACCAGCGCCCGCGGCGGCGCGGTTCGGTGCGTACGAGGCGTCAGCATGGCCGTGAGCTTCTTCACGAGCGCCGTGCGCCCCGTGAAGTCGGCGACGTCGGCGGGGAGCTGTGCGGGCGAGACGGGGGCCGGCAGCGGCTCGTCCATGAAGGGCACGACCGGCCGGCGGCTGGGCTGCGCCGGCGGCTGCGGCTGTGTGGGCCGCGGCTCGTCCACGGCCAGCAGGCGGTGATGCAGTTCCCGCAGCTCGGAGCCGGGCTCGATGCCCAGCTCGTCCACCATCACCCGGCGGGTGTCGGTGTAGACCTGCAGCGCGTCGGCCCGCCGGCCGGAGCGGGACAGGGCCTTCATGTGCAGGGCCCGCAAACGTTCGCGGACGGGATGGGCCGAGGTCAGGGCGGACAGCTCCGTGACGGCGGCCGTGTGCCGGCCGAGCGCGACCATCAGCTCCAGGCGTTCCTCCTGGACGCCGAGCACGATCTCGTTGAGCCGGGCCCGTTCGATCACCGCGCCCGGGCCCGGGATGGCCGACAGCGGCTCGCCCTGCCACATGGCCAGCGCCTTGGCGTACCACTCCACGGCGTCGCGGGCGTTGCCCTCTTCCCGCTGCTGGCGGGCCAGTTCCAGGGTCTTCTCGAACTCGCGCAGGTCGTAGGTCGCGGCGCCGACGGCCACCGAGTAGCCGTTGCCGACCGAACGGAGCACGCTGGCCTGGCCGCGGCGGGGCCGCTCCGGCTCCAGCACGCTCCTGAGCATCGACACGTGCGTCTGCACGACCCCATGCACGCTCGCCGGCGCCGACTCACCCCAGACGGCGTCGACGAGCTCGGATGCGGAAACCACCTGGTCAGCCCGCAGCAGCAGGGTCGCGAGGATGGCCTTGCGCTGCGGCGGACCCAGCGTCAGCTCACGGTCGCCACGCCACACCCGGACCGGTCCGAGCAGCGTGAACCGCAGGGGCTCGCTCGTGGTCGAGGTACTCGGCACGCAGCGATTGTGGCCGCCTGACACCCCCAGGGCCAAACATCGTGATCAGGTGACCACCGATCGGCCCAAGCAACCGCTCAGATAACGCCTGCTCGCAAGGCGTAGGCGACCGCGTGCGGACGGTTGCGCAAGCCGAGCCGACTCATCACGGCATACACGACATTCTTCACAGTCCGCTCCGAATAGGACAGCTTCTCCGCGATCTCCGCGGTGTCCCAGCCCTCGGCCATCAGCCGCAGCACGTCCACCTCGCGCGGGGCCAGCCCCGACGTGGTCAGGCCGCGAGGGCCCAGCACGTCCCGCTGCAACCGCTCCACCTGCGACAGCAGCTCGCCCAGCAGATCCGGCGGCAGGTCGCCGCGGCCCCTCGCCGCGGCGACCACCGCGCCGGCCAGCCGGTCACCGGTCGCGTCCGCCCTGGGCAACACACTCACCACCCGGCACTCCACGGCGGCGAGCAGGTCCGCCTGGCGCAGCTCGTTGGTCACCAGCACACAGCGCGCCGAGGAGTTCTCGGTGAACCGGCGCAGCGCCGACATGACGTCCGACGTGACCACGTCGGCACACACCACGAGCACGGCCGCCTCACCGAACTGGCGCTCCCCCACCAGCTGGAACTCCGGACGTGCGCGCAGGTGGCTGGCCACTCCCGCCAGGGTGATCGGGTCTCCCGCGTGAACCCCTACCCGAACTCGCTCCACCGTTGCTCCTCCTACTGGGATGACCCCCGTGATCCCTCCTGTCGCTGAGTGTGTCGGGCCCCACTTCTCGAACTCTTCACGGTGACTCCATGCCGTGAAGTGCTGCCCGATGCCCCCTTGTCAGGGGGCCAATCAGCGTGTAGCGACGGGGGTGGAACATACGTCGAACTCCGACAGAAACATCCCAGTATATGAACCGGGGTTACACGGCCCGCAGTGGCGAAAACCCCGGCCGGCCGCCGGTCAGGGGCCCTGACCGGGTGGCGTAACGCCGGCGAAACACGGCTGTCATCCACCGGAAATGGCTTCTCCGGACCGTTCGGCGTCATGGACCCGCAACCGCGACGGCCCCGGGCGGACCGGGCGAGGCAGATCGCCGACGCGCTGCGCCGGCAGGTGCTCGACGGCGACTTCACGGACGGCGTGCTGCCGGACGAGCGACTTCTCGGCCGTGAGTTCGCCGCCACCCGCAACGCCGTGCGGGAGGCGCTGGAGCTGCTGCGGGCCGACGGGCTGATCGAGCGATCGCCGGGCATCGGCACGGTGGTCGTGGCGCGGAAGTACCCGCACGGGCTGAATCGGCTGATGGGGCTGGCCGAGACGCTGCACGAGCACGGCGTGGTCAGCAACGAGGTGCGGACCTCGGGAGTCGTCACGGCTTCCGGGGTGCTGGCCGAGCGGCTCGGTGTCGAGGTCGGCGCGGCAATCGTGTGCGTCGAGCGGCTGCGCCGGCTGAACGGCCTGCCGCTGTCGCTGGACCTGACCTACCTGCCGGCCGACATCGGCGAGCCGCTGCTGGCCGAGGACCTCGTCAACAACGACGTCTTCACGCTGCTGGAGCGCATCTGCGGGCAGCCGCTGGGGCGGGCCGAGGTCGGCATGGAGGCCGTCAACGCCGACCCGCACGTGGCCTCGGTGCTCGACCTGCCGCGCGGCGGGGCGCTGCTGCTCGTGGAGCGGCTCACCCACCTGGCCGACGGCCGCCCGGTCGACCTGGAGTTCATCCGGTTCCGCGGGGACCGGCTCACCATGCGCGCCGTACTGGACCGATAGAGGGGCTGTTCCCATGGCTTTGGTGCCCAACCGGGTGGACGTCCCGGTCGTGATCGACGAGTCGTTGTGCGTGAAGGGCTGCCGGCTCTGCGTCGACGTGTGCCCGCTGGACTCGCTGGCCATCAACCCCGAGACCGACGTGGCCTACATGCACGTGGACGAGTGCTGGTACTGCGGGCCGTGCGCCGCGCGCTGCCCCACCGGCGCGGTCACCGTCAACATGCCCTTCCTGATCCGATGAGACGGGCGTGGCCGGCGCTGCTGCTGGCCCTTCTGACCGGCTGCTCGGTGGCGTCCGGAGCGACGTCCACCGTGGTGACCCTCGTCGTCGGCTACCAGTCCAAGACCATCAACACCGTCACCGCCGGCACGCTGCTGCGCGCCCAGGGCTACCTGGAGCAGCGGCTCTCGACCCTGGGCCGGCGGACCGGTCGGACGTATCGGGTGGAGTGGCAGGACTACTCCACCGGCGCGCCGATCACCGCGCAGATGGTGGCCGGGAAGATCGACATCGGGTCGATGGGCGACTTTCCCATGCTCATCAACGGATCCCGCACGCAGGAGTTCGGCGACGGGCGCACCTCGCTGATCTCGGCCACCGGCTACAACCTGCGCGGGGCCCTGAACATGGTGGTCGTGCCGCCGTCGTCGCCGGCTCATTCCCTGAGCGACCTGCGGGGCAAGCGCATCTCGTCGAGCATCGGGTCGGCCGGCAACGGCACCACCGTGCGGGCCCTGTCCGGCCTGGGCATCGATCCCGACAACGACGTGCAGATGGTCAACCAGGACCCGTCGGTCGGGGCATCGGCGCTGCGGGCCGGGGCCGTGGACGCGTTGGGGCAGTTCGTGGCGTGGCCGGGGCAGCTGGTGTTCGCCGGGCAGGCGCGGCTGCTGTACGACGGGGCCGCGCTGAATCTGCCAACCTGGCACGGAGTTGTCGTGCGTCAGAAGTACGCGGCGGCCAATCCCGATGTGGTGCAGGCGTTTCTCCAGGCCCAGCTGGACGCCACGTCCTTTCTCAACGCCCATCCCATGGAGGCGGCGTCGAAGGTCGCCGCCGCCACCGGGCTGGCGCCGGAGGTGGTGTACCTCTACAACGGGCCCAACGGCCTGGTCACCTTCGATCCGACGCTGCGACCGGACCTGATTTCCGCCTTGCAGAAGGACATTCCGTTTCTCCGGTCGATCGGCGGCATCAAGGGGCTGGATCTTTCCTCCTTCGTGGACGGATCTCGGCTCGCTTCGCTCAAGGTGTCTTCGGTTCAGCGGCCGGTGAACGCCGGCGAGGTGTGGTTCGCCGGTGATGCTTCGACTACTCCCGCCGCGTCGCCGGATGCCTTGCTGCGACTGATCCGTGACAGCGGTAAGAAGGTCCGCGCCGCGTACGTCGACGACACCGTCACCGGCACCCGTTGGTTCGCCGACAAGTCGTACTGGGTGCACGACAAGGGACTGCGCCCGTTCGACGTCGAGACCGAGGCGCGGTCGTACGTGAACTCCCATCCCGGCTCCCGAATCGTCGACTATCCCACCGCAGTGAGGCTGGCATGAGAAAACACCTGCTGCGCGGCGGTTCCCTGGTCGCCGCTCTGCTGTTATGGCAACTGCTGACGAGCCTGCACGTGGACTTCTGGCTGCACTTCGACCGGCTGCCGACGGTCGTCGACGTGGCCCGTGATCTGGGCTACCAGCTACAGACTCCTTTGTACTACCGGGATCTGGGCGACAGCCTGGGCCGGATCCTGATGGGCTTCGCGCTGGCGGCGCTGGCCGGCGTGGCGATCGGCGTGGCCGTGGGCCGGTCGGCGCTGACCGGCGACATCGTGTCGCCGCCGCTGGAGGTGCTGCGGCCGATCCCGGCCATCGCGATGGTGCCGATCGCCATCCTGCTGTTTCCCAGCAACGAGCAGGGAATCGTGTTCATCACGTTCCTGGCCGCGTTCTTCCCGATCATGGTGTCCACCCGGCACGCCGTGGCCGCGCTGCCGGTGGTCTGGGAGGAAGCCGTGCTGACCATGGGCGGCAACCGGCGGCGGGTGCTGTGGAGCGTCGTGCTTCCCGGCGCGCTGCCGGGCGTGTTCTCCGGGCTGTCGGTGGGCATGGGCGTGGCGTGGATCTGCGTGATCTCGGCCGAGATGATCTCCGGCCAGTACGGCGTCGGCTACCGGACCTGGCAGGCCTACACGGTGGTCGACTACCCGGGCGTGATCGTCGGCATGCTCAGCATCGGCCTGCTGGGCTTCGGCAGCGCCGCCGCGGTGGAACTGGTCGGCCGCCGCGTGACCCGTTGGCTGCCTCGCGAAGCGGAGATCGCGCGATGATGCTCATCGAGGACCTCAGCGTTGGTTACCGGGAAACCTCTGTGCTGCACGGGATCGACCTCAAGATCGAGGCCGGCGAGATCCTGGTGCTGGTCGGCGGTTCCGGCTGCGGCAAGTCGACCGTGCTGCGCACTCTGGCCGGTCTGCACCGACCGTCCGGCGGCGCCATCACCCTGGACGGCCGACCGATCGTGCGAACCTCGGCCGAGCGGGCCCTGGTGTTCCAGGAGGACGGCCTGCTGCCGTGGCGCAGCGTCCGCCGCAATGTCGAGCTGCCGCTGGCGATTCGCGGCGTGCCAAGGATTTCCCGCCGTTCCCAGGCCCTGTCGTGGATCGAGCGTGTCGGCCTCGACGGCTACGCCGACCACCTGCCGCGTGAGCTGTCCGGTGGCATGCGGCAGCGGGTTCAGCTGGCCCGGACCCTGGCTTCCGGACCGCGGGTGATCCTGGCCGACGAGCCCTTCGGCGCCTTGGACGCCCAGACCCGACGGGCCATGCAGCTGCTGTTGGTCGACGTCTGGTCCCAGCAGCCGACCACCATCGTTTTTGTCACCCACGACGTCGACGAGGCCGTCTTCCTCGGCGACCGGGTCGCCGTGCTCGGCGGCCGCCCGACCTCGATCAGGTCCATTGTGGACGTCCCGTTCCCGCGCGGCGGCGGCGACAACTCCGCCGCCCGCGCCGAGATCCTTGCCGCACTGGGGAGCACGCAGTGACCGAACGCCGTGAGCTGAGCTGTGACGTGCTGGTGATCGGCGGCGGCACCGCCGGCACCATGGCCGCGATCTCCGCCGCCGAGCGCGGCGCCTCCGTGCTGCTGCTGGAAAAGGCTCATGTACGGCACTCCGGGGCGTTGGCCATGGGCATGGACGGCGTCAACAACGCCGTGATCCCGGGCAAGGCCACCCCCGAGGACTACGTCGCCGAGATCACCCGGGCCAACGACGGGATCGTCGACCAGCGCACCATCATGCAGACCGCCACCCGTGGTTACGACATGGTGCGGCGGTTGGAGGGTTACGGCGTCAAGTTCGAGAAGGACTCCTACGGCGAGTACGCGGTGCGGCGGGTGCACCGGTCCGGCAGCTACGTGTTGCCGATGCCCGAGGGCAAGGACGTCAAGAAGGTCCTCTACCGGGTGTTGCGAGAGAAGCGCATGCGGTCCCTGGTCACCATCACCAACCGGGTCATGCCCGTGCGGGTTCTCACTTCTGACGGCCGGGCCGTCGGGGCCGTCGGCTTCGACACCCGCAGCGGCGACCTCGTCACCGTGTCGGCGAAAGCGGTTGTTCTGGCCACCGGCCCTTGTGGACGGTTGGGCCTGCCGGCCAGCGGTTATCTCTATGGCACGTACGAGAATCCCACCAACGCCGGCGACGGCTACGCCATGGCCTACCACGCCGGGGCCGAGCTGTCCGGCATCGAGTGCTTCCAGATCAACCCGCTCATCAAGGACTACAACGGACCCGCCTGCGCCTACGTCGCCAATCCCTTCGGCGGCTACCAGTCCAACGCCGCCGGCGATCGTTTCGTCGACTGCGACTACTGGTCCGGTCAGATGATGGCCGAGGTCGCTCGGGAGATCCATTCCGAGCGGGGCCCCATCTACCTCCGGCTTTCCCACCTGCCCGAGGAGTCCGTGCGGGCCTTGGAGGGCATTCTGCACACCACCGAGCGGCCCACCCGTGGCACCTTCCATGCCGGGCGTGGGCACGACTACCGCACCCATGACGTCGAGATGCACATCTCCGAGATCGGCCTGTGCGGCGGGCATTCCGCCTCCGGCGTCTGGGTAGACGAGCACGGCCAGACCACCGTCCCCGGCCTCTACGCCGCCGGCGACCTCGCCTGCGTGCCCCACAACTACATGATCGGCGCCTTCGTCTTCGGCGACCTCGCCGGCACCCATGCCGCTTCCGTGGACGCGCCTCTGGTTTCCCTGCCCGAGGACCAGATCTCCGCCGCCCACGAGCTCATCTACCGTCCACTGTCCAATCCGGACGGTCCTCCCCAGCCCCAGGTCGAGTACAAGCTCCGCCGCCTCGTCAACGACTACGTGGCGCCGCCCAAGAGCTCCAACCGTCTCGAGATCGCCGTCGAGCACTTCGAACGCATGCGCTCCGAGATCGCCGGCATGGGCGCTCGGACCCCGCACGAGCTCATGCGCTGCGCAGAGGTCTCCTTCATCCGCGACTGCGCCGAGATGGCCGCCCGGTCCTCTCTTGTGCGCACCGAGTCCCGTTGGGGCCTCTACCACGACCGCATGGACCATCCTGCCCGCGACGACTCCGCCTGGTTCGCCCACCTCAACCTCCGCCGCGCCCCCGACGGCGCCATGGAGTTCGTCCGCCGCCCCGTAGCGCCGTACCTCGTCCCCGTCCCCGAGTTCCCCGCCCCCACCGGCGGCCCCGCTACCGTCATCGCCCGCTACTTCCCCACCGCTGCCGAGACTGTGTCGTTGTCACCCAAGGCTTCCCCCTCCATCGACGGCTCCCCCGACCTAGTGGCGTTGTTGGCCCTGGCCGAGGCTTCCCCCTCCCTCGACGACCTCCGCCCCTACCTCGCGAGCCCCGTCGAGGCCGTCCGCCTCACCGCCGTCACCACGCTCACCGAGACCACCCCCACCGGCTTCGCCTCGGCCCTCGCCGAGTCCTTCGACGACCCCGCCCCCGCCGTCCGCCAGACCGCCGCGGCCGGTCTGCGGGAATTGGTGGAAGTAATCGACGTGCCAGGCACCGATCGGCGGGACCTCGCCGAATCAACTCCCGCGCACGGCTCCGCCGACAACGCCGCCCCGTCCGGTCGGCCGCCGGCCCAGGCCACGTCGGCGACCGACCCCTTCACCGCACGTCTTCTCCGTGCCGTCCACAACGCCGAGCCCGCCGTCCGCTCCGCCGCCCTCTACCTCCTGCGTTCCCTGCGCCTCGGCTCCTCGGCCGCCTTCTCCGGCGCATTGGCCGACGCCGAGCCCGAGGTCCGCATCGAGGCCGTCCACGGCCTGGTCTCCCTCGACGCCTCCGCCCCCTTGGCCTCCGCCGCCGCCGACCCGTCGCGTGAGGTCCGGGTGGCGCTGGCCCAGGGCCTGGGGTCGATTGCCGACGTGGCCGCCAGGGCCGCCCTGCTGCCGCTGGCCACCGACCCCGAACCCCTCGTCCGCGCCGCCGCCCTCGCCTCCGGCGCCGACACCCTCCACCACCTCGCCGCCGACGCCCTGGCCGACCCCGCCTGGCAGGTCCGCGAGGCCCACCGCTGTAGCCCCACCGTTCAGAGTGAAGCTACCACTCAGGGCCATGGGAACGGGTTGACTGATCGCATCCACCGGACCAGGTGGTGGGCATACGCGTGGTTCTAAAATGATTTTTCACGCGCGGGGTATCTGAGACCTTGCTTCGGGTGAGTGAGCGGAAACCGAACGCAGTACGTTCAGCCAACACCCGGCAACCGATGTCAACAGCTGCGACGAGACCGGCCGGTGCTGGCGACCTCGGTCAGCACACCGGACGTCGACGAGCCGATCGACGTTGAGAGTGGCGCCGCGGTGGGTCACGCCGAGCATGGCGGCGGCACGGTTGATGGTCATCGCCGGCGACTCGAAAAGGGCGTCGACAAGGCGCGGGGCGAGGCTGGAGGACCGGACGTTGGTGACGCGGCCCCGGAGTTCCTCGCGCAGGGTCTGCAAGGCCTGGGCGCGGCGCAGGGCGTCGGCGGCCTGGTTGGCGACGACGTCGAGGAAGAAGGAGAGCCAGCCGGACCAGTCGCCGTCGATGCTCACGGCGAGCAGCCGCGCGTAGTACTCGTCGCGCCGCGGCTCCAGGTAGGCGGACAGGTCCAGCAGCGGCGCGGGCAGGAGCCCCCACTCGACGAGCAGGAGCGCGACGAGCAGGCGGCCGACGCGGCCGTTGCCGTCGATGAACGGGTGGATGGCCTCGAACTGGTAGTGCAGGCAGGCGATGGTGATCAGCGGCGGCAGGTCGTGCTCGACGTGCATGTGCTTCTCGAACGCGTCGAGGCACTCCCACATCCGGTCCGGAGGCGGCGGCACGTAGGTGGCGGTGTCCAGCACGCAGCCGGGCGGGCCGATCCAGTTCTGGGAACGCCGGAACTCGCCGGGCGTGGCATAGCCGCCGCGCACGCCGGACAACAGGATCTCGTGGGCCTCCCGCAGCAGCGACAGGCTCAGCGGCAGCCGCCGGTCCGGCTTGAGCACGTGCTCGACGGCGGACACGTAGTTGTAGACCTCGCCGACGTCGTCGGTCCGGGCCGCCGCCGGTTCGACCTCGTAACGCACCAGGTCGGACAGCGTGGCCACGGTGCCCTCGATCCGGCTGGACAGCACGGCCTCGCGTCGCACCATGGCCTGGGCCAGCAGGTACGGATTGGGCAGCGTGCGGCCGACGCCGGCGAGCTGGCCCAGCGCGCGGTCGGCAATGGACAGTCGGCGCACCAGCGCGGTGTCGAAGGCGATGTCGGGCGGCAGCTTCGGCGGCACAAAGGCCAGGTAACCGCGCTCGCTGCGCACCACATGTCGCCGCTGGTCGGCGCCGAACACGTCAGCGAGCATCGCTACCAAACCCCCGATCCATACCATTACAATACTGAAGGCAAGTTAGGTAGCGCATCGCTCGATCTAGTGATACCTCAGTAGCACCAGATCGAGCGAGTGATACCTAACCGGCCTTCAGTATCAGGCGGGTCAGAGCTTGGTCAGGGGGACGCCGCCGATGAGCATGAGGCGGACGGTGCCGGCGGAGCCGAAGTCGATGGTGGCGGTGGCGCGGGGGCCGGAGCCGTCAGCGGCGACGACGGTGCCGAGGCCGTACTTGTCGTGGGTGACGCGGTCGCCGACCTCGAGCTCAAGGGCGGGGGCGTTCTGCCAGCCCTTGGCGAAGGCGGGGGTGCCACGGGAGGAGCCCTCGCCGAAGGAGGAGGAGCGGCGGCCCCAGGTGGTGGTGACGGTGGGGGCGGCCCGCTCGGGCTCGACGCGGCGCCACTCGACGAGGTCGGAGGGGATCTCGCCGAGGAAGCGGGATTCGGGGTTGGCGGCGGGCTGTCCCCACGCGGACCGGATGAGGGCCCGCGACAGGTACAGGCGCTCCCGGGCACGGGTGATGCCGACGTAGGCCAGCCGGCGCTCCTCGGCCAGCTCGGCGGGATCGCCGAGGGCCCGGGAGTGCGGGAAGACGCCGTCCTCCCAGCCGGTGGAGAACACGACGGGGAACTCGAGGCCCTTGGCAGTGTGCAAGGTCATCAGGGTGACCACGCCGTCGTCGGACTCGGGCACGGAGTCGGAGTCGGCGACCAGGGAGACGCGCTCCAGGAAGGCGTCGAGGCTGTTGACCGGGACCGGGTCGTCCTCTTCCTGCTCGGGCAGGTTGAACTGGGTGAACTCCCGAGCCACGGTGATGAGCTCGGTCAGGTTGTCCAGCCGGGAGGCGTCCTGCGGGTCGTCGCTGGCCTCGAGCTCGCCGCGATAGCCGGTGACGTCGAGCACCTGGTCCAGGATGTCGCCGACGTCGTCGCCGCGCTCGACGGCCTTGTGCAGCTCGTCCAACATGATGACAAAACCGGAGATGGCGTTGCGGGAGCGCGGATTGAGCAGCGCGACCTTGCCGGCGGCGGCGTCGCGCAGCGCGGTGGCGAAGCCGATGCGCTGCTGCTCGGCATGGGCCGACACGCAGGCCTCGGCCCGGTCGCCGATGCCGCGCTTGGGCACGTTGAGGATCCGTCGCAGGCTCACGGCGTCGTCGGGATTGGCCAGCACCCGCAGGTACGCCAAGGCATCCCGGACCTCGCGGCGCTCGTAGAACCGCACGCCGCCGACGACCTTGTACGGCAGCCCGAGCCGGATGAAGATCTCCTCGAACACCCGGGACTGGTTGTTGGTGCGGTAGAACACCGCGATGTCGCCGTTGGTGAACGTGCCGGCGTCGACCAGCCGGTCGATCTCGCCGGCCACGAAGCCGGCCTCGTCGTGCTCGTTGTCGCCGACGTAGCCGACGATCTTCTCGCCCTCGCCGGAGTCGGTCCACAGCCGCTTGTCCCGGCGGTCGGGGTTGCGCGCGATGACGGCGTTGGCGGCGCTGAGAATGGTCTGGGTGGAGCGGTAGTTCTGCTCCAGCAGAATGGTGCGCGCCTGCGGGTAGTCCCGCTCGAACTCGACGATGTTGCGGATCGTCGCGCCGCGGAAGGCGTAGATGGACTGGTCCGCGTCGCCGACCACGCACAGCTCGCCCGGGGCGACGCCGTCCTCGCCGGTGCCGACCAGCTCGCGCACCAGGGTGTACTGGGCGTGGTTGGTGTCCTGGTACTCGTCCACCATCACGTGCCGGAACCGCCGCCGGTAGTGCTCGGCCACCGCCGGGAACACCTGGAGCAGCTCGACCGTGCGCATGATCAGGTCGTCGAAGTCCATGGCGTTGGCCAGCCCCAGCCGCTGCTGGTAGGACTCGTAGACCTCGGCGACCCGGCGCTCCAGGTCGTTGGTCGCACGGTCCTTGGCCGTCTCCGCGTCCACCAACTCGTTCTTGAGGTTGGAGATGTGCACGGCCAGCGTGCGCGCCGGATAGCGCTTGGGGTCGAGGTCGAGATCCCGCGCCACCAACGTGATCAGCCGACGCGAGTCGTCGCTGTCGTAGATGGTGAAGTTGGACGACATGCCCAGGGTCTTGGCCTCACGGCGCAGCAGCCGCACGCACATGGAGTGGAAGGTCGACACCCACATCGCGTTGGCGCGCCGCCCGACCAGCCCGGAGACCCGCTCCTTCATCTCGGCCGCGGCCTTGTTGGTGAAGGTGATGGCCATGATCTCGCCGGGGTGCACGCCGCGCGCCGCCAGGAGATAGGCGATGCGGCTGGTCAGCACCTTGGTCTTGCCGGAGCCGGCGCCGGCCACGACCAACAGGGGGGACCCCGCGTGCACGACCGCGTCGCGCTGCTGCGGGTTGAGGCCCTCCAGCAACGCGTCGGGACCGGTCGCCCGCGCCGGGGGATTCGTGGGCAGATCGAACAGAGCGCTCATCGCCCACCACGCTACCCGGCGGCACCGACAGTTCCGTCACGCCGGGTCGACGGAGCCCTGGGCTCGACTGGACTCCGCCGGCTGTGCGAGACTCCCGGCATGTGCGCGCGCCACTACGAGTTTTTCTACGGGATCCGGACTCCGGCTCCCGTGGTCGCGTAGCGCCAGACGACCACCGCAGAAGCCCCGGAGTCCTCGGACCCGGGGCTTCTGTGCTGCCGGGGCCACCGGATCTCCGACCCGAGCACGGAGGACAGATCAGTGAGCACGCCAGTCAGCGACCAGCCCACCCCGGACATCCCCTCGCTGCGTGAGGAGATCGACCACCTCGACGCCGAGATCATCCGGCTGATCGGGCGGCGGGCCGAGGTGTCCGGCATCGTCGGCAAGACGCGGATGGCCAACGGCGGCACGAAGATCGTGCACAACCGGGAGATCGACATCCTGGCCCGCTACCGCGAGGGCCTCGGCCCGGAGGGCAAGGACATCGCGCTGATCCTGCTCAGGATGGGTCGCGGCCCGCTCGGAAGGTGACGAAACACCCAGGGGGTTCTCGGGGATGTCACCGATGCTTCGGCGGCGTTCTCCGAGCACACTGGGGGCATGGAGTTCATCGCCGTCATCATCGCCCTGGCCGGTCTCGTGGCCGCGGTCGGCTACGACGGATACCTGTTCGTGCTCGGGTCGGCCGCCAGCCGCAGGGCGGGCGGCGAGACGATTGCCCAGTGGGTGCGGTCGCGCTGGCCGCAGGCCGGCATCACCACCGTGGCGGCGCTGCTGGCGCTGCTGATGGCCAGCGGCAACGTGTTCTTCGAGATCATCGCGATCATCGTCGCGGTGGGCGCGGGCGGCACGGCGCTGCGTGGGCTGCAGGACGCGCGCAAGCAGTTGAACAGCGGCAGCAACCCGTAGCCGGCTCTCACTCGACCGGGTGTAACCCGGCCCGGCAGTGGCATCGGCGGCCCCGGCCGCGGTTTCACGCCCTACCCTGAGGTCTTCTGACGGGTGAAGCCCACTGGAGCGGTCCAGCTCGGAATTCCGCGTCAGGGTGGAGCCCCGGGAGGGTCTTGGAA
>NZ_KK037166.1:6681623-6685691 GCF_000568255.1 Kutzneria sp. 744 | reverse complement strand
CGGATCCGGTGGGGCTGCGCAAGTTCGACAACGGCACGGTCCCGGCCTCGGTGACGCCGCCGCGCACCTGGCGCCGGGCGGCGTGGTTCTCCGTGGGTTCCTCGGTGGCGGCGCTGGTGGCGCTGCTGGTCATCGGTGCGCTGCTGGTCGGTCCGTCGAGGATGCGCACGCAGATCGAGTCGTTCCCGGGCAACGCACTCCAGGTGCCGCTGCCCACGGCCACGGCTTCGCCGCGGCCGTTGCCGCCAGGGGTGCCGAGCGCCGTGGCCAAGACGGGCCCCGCCGACGCCGACCCCCGGCCGCAGACGACCGGCTCGTCGTCGGGCGGCACCCACGGCGGCGGCGCGCCCACGCACACCACGCAGCCGACCATCACGACCGTCACCGGCGTGACGAGCCCCGTGGTGGACCCGGGCAAGGTGGCGCAGCAGACACAGCACTTCTTCGCCGCCGTGGCGTCCAACGTCGGCGAGGCCTACCAGCTGACCTCCGGGGCGCTCAAGGCCGACGGCGAGGCGGCGCTGCAGCAGCGCTACCAGGACGTGTCCTCGGTGCAGGTGCAAGGCATCACGATCGACCCGGGCAAGGGCATCACCATCAACACGGTGCTGGTCACCCGCAAGGACGGCACCACGACGACCGAGCAGCACGTGCTGGCGTTCACGCCGGGGGTGTTGCCGCTGATCAGCGAGGACACCCCGGTCGCCGGGTGACGGTCTGAAACCTCTGCACCGAGATTCATTCCTTCGAGTGAAGGTGTCTAGCCAGGGCGACCTCGAAGCGGTGAACTCTGCGCCAGAACTGGCCCGCACCGGGTCGATCCCGGTACGAGTGCACCGGTACCCCACGTCCAAGAACGGCACTGGCGAGGAGAACGCCCGTGGAGCGTCCTGCTGGCGGCAGGCGGCACAGTCGAGGCGGTTCGGTCAGCGTGGCCGACCTGATCCGGCGGCAGCCGGGCTCCGTGCGCATCCCGACGCCCGAGGAGGCCGCCACCGACGGCCTGCTGGGCGATCTGCTGGGTGGCAAGGGCCTGCCGGACGACAGTGACCCGCGCACCAGCACGGCACTGAAGCTGCTGGGCGTGCTCATGGGGGCGGTCACGCTGGCCGCCACCATCGCGGCGGCGTCCATGATCACCGGCGACCCCAAGCCGGCCAAGGCGGCGGTGATGACCTCCCCGCAGCCGCAGGCCCTCACCGGGGCCGACGCGCTGCGGCCGGACGTGCTGGCCACCGAGGTGGCCGGCAAGAAGTACGACACCGAGCCGCTGAGCGCCGCCACCACGACCACCGGGCCCTCGGCCACGGCCGCCACGCCCACGAGCTCCGCCGGCCCCGCCCAGCGGGCGCTGACGGCCAACACGGCGGGCCCGGTCGAGGTGGTGCGGGACTTCTACAACACAGTGGCGCAGAACCCGCGGGACGCGCTGGCCATGATGGGCGGCTCGCTGGCCGACCTCGACCCGACCGGATTCATCCGGTCCTGGTCGTCGGTGCGGGCCGTGCGGCCGGAACGCGTCGAGGCGATGTCCGACGGCACGGTGCTCGGCGTGATCGGCATCCAGCAGGCCGATGGCAGCTGGCTGCACGTGGAGCAGCTGCTGCGGGTCGACGGCGGCAACCAGCCCAAGATCATCGGAGCCCAGGTGCTGTCGGCCCAGCAGGGCTGATCGACGACAGCGGTGACCACTTCGCTCCGGTCAAGCCGTGCGAAGGGCTCGCGACGCCGTCCGGAAGGCGCCGTTGCTGCGGATGGCGGCCGGGGCAAACGGCCGACCGAACCAGGCCGCTGGGACGACAGGTGCACGTGCGTCCGACGCCCGCCCCCGGCGTTTCAGCCCTGAGGTCACAGGTGAGCGTCGAAACGGCAACCGCCCGCATACCGTTGGGCCATTCGGCGGATCAAGGCTGCACTAAGTAGCTCAAATCTGCGCACCTTCTAACCCAAACTGGTGACGCCTCTCCTCTGATCCGGTATCAAAACCACGGTCAGTGATCCGACGGAGAGGTGACGCGACGGTGTACGAGGACTCAACACGGGTGGGCACGACCACGGCCACCCGGCAGATCCCCGTTTCCGAGCTCCTCGCTCGCCATCGAGGCGAGCAGTTCCCGACCCGGCAGGTCTGGGAGGAGCCCTCCCCCTGCGAGACCACGGACGTCATCCCGGCCGTGCAGGACGACTATTACCTCGACGAACCGTATCCCTCCACCGGTTATTCCGAGGCGTACGAGTACGTCGAGGAGCGGGCCGAGGACGAGCGGCCGTTCGTGGCGGTGAGCGCGGACACCGACCAGTTCCCGATGCCGGTGCTGGACAACCCGCACGCCCCGGAGGAGCAGACGCTGCTCGCCCCGATCGACGTCGAGGCCATGGACGCCGAGCGCGCGGCCGCCGAAGCGATCGCGGCGGAGGCCCCCACTGTCCAGGCGCCCACCGTGTCGGCGTCCTGCGACGACACGCCCAGCCGTGAGATCTACATCCGCGAGCTGCTGCGCCGCGAGGGCAAGCTGCCCCGTGAGCAGCGCCGCAAGCAGGCCCCGAAGATCGCCGCCGCGGCAGCCGGTGTGGCCGCCCTGTGCGGCGCCGTGGCCGCGAGCATCGTCCACGTGCAGCAGGCGGACACCAACCAGAACACCGCCTCCGGCAGCGGCGTGCCGCTGACGGTGGTCGACGGCGGCGGCCCGCGCGGCCAGGCCCTCGACGCCCCGCTGGCGCCCCGCGGCACTGAGCAGGTGACCCCCGACAACAGCACCGCCGGCAAGTCCACGACGACCGACAAGCAGGCCAAGCCGCCGCGTGTCGCCCCGTACGTGACGGCCAGCCAGCAGGCGCAGCAGCACGGCGGCGCCACCTCGTCCTCCTCGGCCACGCCGACGACCACGAGCACCCAGCCGCCGAGCAGCGCGTCGAACACCCCGCCGAGCGACCCGCCGACGACGAACCCGCCGCCGCCCTCGCAGACCGCGGCCAACCCGTCGCCCTCGTCGCAGCCGAACAGCAGCGCCCCGCCCACCCAGACCTCGGACTCGGGTCTCATCGGCGGCCTGCTCAACCCGATCACGGGCCTTCTCGGCGGCTGACCAGCGGGTATTCCTCCACATGGGTGACCGTCGCGGAAGCCGTGGAATACTGGCCGACGAGTTGAGTGGCGTGTCACAGCGCACGGTCGGATTGACCGGGGACTGACAGGGTCACCCCCTAACCTGGGTACCTGTCCTGCCGGATGGACGGCGGGCCGCGCACGCCAGCCGCCGACCAGCGCACCGAGGAGAGACTGCACCCGTGACTGACGACGGTCGTCTGGTCGCTGGCCGGTACCGGCTGACCAACCGGATCGGCAGCGGCGCGATGGGCGTGGTGTGGACCGCCCGCGACGAGCGGCTGCAGCGCACGGTCGCGGTCAAGCAGCTGCTGCTCAACAGCAGCATGAGCGCGGCCGAGTCGCACGAGGCCAAGCAGCGCGCGATGCGCGAGGGCCGGATCGCCGCCCGCCTGCAGCACCCGCACGCGATCGCCGTGTACGACGTGGCCGAGGAAGACGGCAATCCCTGGCTGATCATGGAGTACCTGCCGTCCAGGAGCCTGTCGGCCGTCCTGGCCGAGCGGGGCACCATGCCGCCCCAGGAGACCGCCCGCGTGCTGGCCCAGGCCGCGATGGCGCTGGACGCCGCGCACGCCGCCGGCATCGTGCACCGGGACATCAAGCCCGGCAACATCCTGATCGGCAACGACGGGGTCGTGAAGATCACCGACTTCGGCATCTCCCGGGCCACCGGCGACGTGACGGTGACGGCCACCGGCATGCTGGCCGGCACCCCCGCCTACCTCGCGCCCGAGGTGGCCAAGGGCTACGACCCCGGGCCGCCCTCGGACGTCTTCTCGCTCGGCTCCACGGTGTACGCCGCCGTCGAGGGCGAGCCGCCGTTCGGCCTGAACGAGAACACGCTGGCCCTGCTGCACCTCGTGGCGGCCGGCGTGGTCAACCCGCCCCGGCAGGCCGGCCCCCTGCACGCGCTGCTGATGCGCCTGCTGGCCGCCGACCCCAAGGAGCGCCCGACCATG
>NZ_KK037166.1:6650537-6681523 GCF_000568255.1 Kutzneria sp. 744 | reverse complement strand
GACCCGCCTCGACGACCGCCCGTTCGACCGGCAGCCGACCCGGGTCGGCGGTGGCCCCATGGGCACCGGGATGAACGGCTCCGGCCCGAACACGCGGCCGCCCGGTCTCAGACCAGGTGAGCAGTCCATGCCGCCCACGCCGCGCAAGACCAGCAAGCGCCCCATGCTGCTGGCCGCGCTGGCCGTCGTGGCGGCGGCTGTCGTCGGCATCCTCGTGGCCAACGCCCTCTCCGGCGGCGGCAACAGCCGGGCCGACACCAACGGGCAGAACCCGCCCGTGCAGCCCTCGCTGACCACGGACAACCAGCCGACCGAGGTCTCCACGGCACCGACGTCGACGAAAAAGACGACCACCACGACCACCACCACCACGACAGTCACCACGACCACCCCGGACGGCCCGTCGCCCACGGATCTGGTCCACGCCGTCCAGGGCTACTACCAGCTGCTGCCGGACAACTCGGCCGAGGCGTTCCAGCACCTCACGCCGAACATGCAGCAGGCTTCCGGCGGGGCCGACTCCTACCGCCAGTTCTGGGCCGGCGTCGACGAGGTCAAGGCCACGAAGGTGACCGCGGCCGGCAAGGACAAGGTCAGCGCGGTGGTCACGTACAAGGACAAGGCCGGCAACACCACCAAGGAAGCCGACGTCTTCACGCTGGTGGTGCAGGACGGCCAGCTGCTCATCGACAGCCAGAGCAAGCAGTCGCTGCCCGACTGACCTTTATGCAGGGAAGGACGCCTTACCCTCGTTGAACGCGGGTAAGGCGTCCTTCCCTGCGTCAGGGGGTCCATTTCTCGGCGGCGGTGCGGAGGCAGCGCAGGAGGCTGGCGGTGGCCGGCTGGTCGGCGGTGAACTCGGGCACGGCGGCGTAGATGTGGCGGATGGGCTCGGGCCGGCGGACCGGGCGGACCACGGAGCCCGCGACGACGGTGCCCAGCCCGAGCCGGGGCACCATGCTGATGCCCAGGCCGGCGGCGACGAAGCCCTGCGCGGTCTGATAGTCGTTGCACTGCAAGGAGAAGCTCGGGCTGAAGCCGGCGCACGCGCAGGCGTCGAGCAGGATCTGCCGGCAGGTCCAGCTCTCCGAGTAGTACTCGTTGTCCACCCACGGCTCGCCGGCCAGGTCGGCCAGGTCGAGAACGTCCTTGTCGGCCAACGGATGCCCCTCGGGCAGCACTGCGGTGTACGGGTCGTCGAGCAGGTGGACGAGCTGGATTCCCGACAGCTGCGGCATCTTCCCCTCAGCCAGGACCACAATGGACACATCGGCCCGGCCGGCCGCCGCCTCGTGGATCGGGTCGAGTGGCTCCACGTTGGCCAGGTCCAGCTGCACGGCCGGATGCTCCTTGCGGAACTCCGCAACCGCTTGCGGCACAAGGCCGGCGCCGGCGGTGTAGAAGTACCGCACGCGCAGCCGGCCGGTGCGGCCCTCGCGCAGGTCGGCCAGCGCCCGCTCGGCCTCGGCCAGGTTCTCGGCGATGGTGCCGGCGTGATCGGTGAGCAGCTTGCCGGCCGCAGTGGGTCGCACGCCCCGGCCGACCTTCTCCAGCAGCGGCAGCCCGGCCTCCCGCTCCAGCACGGTGATCTGCTGGCTGATCGCGGACGGCGTGTAGCCGAGATTGGTCGCGGCCGCGGTGATGGACCCGCTGGTCACCACGGCCCGCAGCACCTGCATCCTGCGCACGTCGAGCATGCCCCAACACTACAGGTCGGCTTAAACGTTCTGAAGTTTATTTCACTTGTCCTGATGCTTCACAGACCGCAAGCTTAGTGCTGTGACAACTCCGGGAAGCCTCTTTCGACTGGTCTCGCTCGCCCTGATCTGGGGCTCGAGCTTCCTGTGGATCAAGCTCGGCCTCGACGCGCTGTCGCCGGGCCAGATGGTGTTCGCCCGCGTCGCGCTGGGCGCGCTGGTGCTGGGCGCGATCGCGCTGTTCCGGCGCACCGCGCTGCCCAGCGGCGGCCGCATGTGGGGCCATCTCGTGGTGTACGTCTTCTTCGCCAACGTGCTGCCGTTCACGCTTTTTGCCATCGGCGAGCAGACCATCGACTCCGGCCTGACCGGCGTCATCAACTCGACCACGCCGCTGTGGGCGGTGCCGTGCACGCTGCTGTTCGGCGCCGGCGTGCGCCGGCTCGGCCTCAACACGATCCTCGGCGTGGTGATCGGCTTCGCCGGCGTGCTGGTGATCTTCTCGCCGTGGGAGGCCACCGGCGTCAACATCGGCGGCGCGGCCGTCTGCCTGGTCGCCGCGGCCAGCTACGGCGTCGGCGTCGTCTACGCCGGACGGTTCCTGGCCAACAGGGGCGTCGCCCCCGGCGGCCTGGCCGCCGCCCAGATGCTCGTCGCCACCGTGATGGCCGCCCTGGTCCTGCCCTTCGACGGCCTCCAGCCGATCCGCTGGGACGTGCCGGCGCTGCTGGCGGTCGTCGTGCTCGGCGTGTTCGGCACCGGCTTCGCGTTCCTCATCCAGCACGCGCAGATCGCCAAGGAGGGCCCGACCTCCGCCTCGATGGTCGCCTACCTGCTGCCGGTGGTGTCGGTGCTGCTCGGCGTGCTCTTCCTGCACGAGGCGCTGACCATCCGCGAGGTCGCCGGCATGGTGATCGTGCTGGCCGGCGTCGGCCTGACCAAGCGCAAGGCCAGGGTTGTCACGCCCGAGCCAGTCAAGGAGCTGGCACCGCTACCCAGCACGGCCCGCTAACAACATGTAGTGCGGGTTCGCGCCGGTGCCTGGACCGCGGGCTGAGCTCGATCGAGTCTGTCCATCGATCGAGCTCAGCCAAGGGAAGGCACCGGCTTAGAGGCGAACCCGCCCCGCGCGGAACGCGCGGCAAAAACACTGAACCGCGTGCTCCCCGGATCCGTTGGCTGGTGTGGGACGGATTCGGGGAGCGTGGACATGCTGTGGGCAGTGGTCATCGGGGCATCGGTCGTCGCGGGACTAGCCATCTTCTGGCATCCCGGCAAGGGCGTGCACAGCGGCGGCGGGCCGGAGGGCACACACACCGTGGCGCACGTGATCGACACGCTGGAGATGGAGCTGAAGCTGGAGGAGTACGGCCGTCACACCAAGCGGCGGTCGGTGGCCCAGCGGGACAGCTCGTACCTGTTCGACAGCTGAGTCTTGCGCAGCACGCTGGAGACGTGGGTCTCCACGGTCTTCACGGAGATGAACAGCTCCGACGCGATCTCCTTGTACGCGTACCCGCGGGCCAGCAGACGCAGCACCTCGCGCTCGCGCGGGGTCAGCAGGTCCAGCTCGGGGTCGGCGATGGGGGCGGCGCCGGGCCGTTCGGAGAAGGCGTCCAGCACGAAGCCGGCCAGCCGCGGCGAGAAGACAGCGTCGCCCTCGGCCACCCGGCGCACAGACTTGGCCAGCTCCTGGCTGGAGATGGTCTTGGTGACGTAGCCCCGCGCGCCGCCGCGGATGACGGCGATGACGTCCTCGGCGGCGTCGGACACCGACAGCGCCAGGAACACCACCGACGGGTTGGCCGGGCGGACCCGGCGCAGCACCTCGGCGCCGCCGCCGTCGGGCATGTGCACGTCCAGCAGCACGACGTCGGGGTGGTGGTGCTCGATGCCGGCGACGGCCTCGCCGACCGAGCCGGCCTCGCCGACCACCTCCACATCCTGGCCGTGGGCGGCCAGCTCGGCCCGCACCCCGGCCCGGAACAGCGCGTGGTCGTCGACGAGGAACACGCGCACCGGCTTGCGGTCCTGCTCGGGCGTGGTCATGCCTTGGCCTCCTTCTTGCGGGGCATCTCCAGCTGCACCTCGGTGCCCTCCCCCGGCGACGTGCGCAGCCGGACCTTCCCGCCGTGCCGGTCCATTCTGCCCCGGATCGAGTCGGCCAGGCCGTGCCGATCGTCGGGCACCTGCTCGGGGTCGAAGCCCTTGCCCCGGTCCCGCACGAACACGGTGACCGTGTCCGGCTCGATCTCGGCGTACACGCTGACCTCGCCGACCCCGGAGTGCTTGGCCGAGTTGACGATCGCCTCGCGGGCCGCCTGCACCAGCGCGGTCAGCCGGACGTTCATCGGGCAGTCGCCGACGACAACCTGCTCCACCGACACGTCGAAGGTGTCCTCGACCTCGCCGCAGGCCACGGCGATGGCCTCGTGCAGGGTGCCGAAGGTGACCGGGGCGTCGGCCGCCTCGTTGGCCTCGGCCGCCGCGGCCCGGCCCCGGCCGTAGCCGGTCGGCCCGTACAGCCAGGTCCGCAGCTGCCGTTCCTGGCTGCGGGCCAGCTTGACGACCTCGCGCGGGCTCTCGGCCTGCTTCTGGATCAGCGCCAGCGTCTGCAGCACCGAGTCGTGCAGATGGGCGGCGATCTCCTCCCGCTCCTGGTCACGGATGCGGGCGCTGCGCTCGTCGTCCAGGTCGCGGACCAGACGCAGCCACCACGGCACGGTGATGACGCCGACCCCGACCAGTGTGGCCAGGATGGCGATCAGCACCGGCGGCACCAGCCCCGGCGAGACCTGCTGGAACAGGAACAGCCCCACACCGCCGCACACCAGCAGGACGCCGACGATCATCCGGAGCCGGGCCTTGGCGCTGCCCTCGCCGAAGAAGCCGGTCACGCCGGTCCGCGCGCCGTCACGCCATTTGCGCCGCTGCGCCTCGTCGGCCTCACGCCAGACCAGCGCCGCCCCGCCGATGCCGACCGTGGTCGGCACGATGAACCACTGGGCCAGGGATCCGCTGAGCACCGTGATCACCATGAACAGGCCGATGCCCAGGGCCAGCAGCGCGATGCCCTGCTGGCGTTCCTTGGCGTCCATCTCCGAGGCCCGCTCCTCCGGCGGCGCCTGCGCGGCGAACATCCAGAGCAGCACGTAGGCCAGCGGCCCGACGAAACCGATGGCGGTCAGCACCGTGAACCCGGCGCGCACCCAGATCACCGGCACGTTCAGGTGCTCGGCCAGACCGCCCGCGACACCGCCGGCGATCTTGTGGGCGCCACTGCGGCGCAGCCTGCGGTCCGCGAACACCTCCGGTGTCGCGTTCTCTTCCTCGACCAGCTGCTGCGAACTCACACCGGAATGGTCACACGCACAGGTGCGGGTAGCCATCAGGGACGAGCCCCGGGGTTTGATTCAGGGGGCTCCCGGATGCCGCACGAGGTCGCCAGGCCGCATGCTCGTCACCGTGAACACGACCAAGCACTCCGGGATCAACATCGAGCACCTGGTCGCGGACTTCTGGGCCACCCGCCCGAGGCGTCCGCGGCAGGGTCGGATGGTGGCCGGTGTCGCGGCCGGCATCGGGCGGCGTTACGGCATCGACCCGGTGATCGTGCGAGTGGCACTGGTCGTCGCGACCGTGTGGGGCGGCGCCGGCGTCCTGTTCTACCTGCTGGCCTGGCTGACGCTGGCCGAGGAGAACGACGAGGCCTCAGGTCTGGAAGCCATGCTCGGCCAGGGTCGCAGCTCGATGTCGCGGGGGCTGACCATCCTGCTGGCCGTGCTGTGCATTCCCGCCGTCACCTGGCTGTGGAACGGGCAGTTCGGCTTCTTCAGCGGTGTGTTCAGCGCCGCCGCGCTGCTGGCCGGGCTGTTCCTGTTGCACCGCAACCGCGCCGGACTGGGTGTGCCGGGCGCGCCGACAACGACTTCAGGGGGAACGATGACCGCGCCCAGTTATGCGACTGGCGCCACCGCCTCGGCCGAGTGGGACCCGCTGGGCGCGTCCCCGCTGCAGTGGGACCTGCACGATCCCAATGCGCCGGTGACCACGCAGCTCGCCACCGGCGACGACGAGGACAAGACCCTCGTGGTGCGGCCGCGCAAGCGCCACTCGCCGGTCGGCGGCGTGACCATGGGCCTGGCCGTGCTGACCGCCGCCGCCCTGCTCATCTTCCGGGCCGGTCTCGGCGCCAGCTGGCTGACCCTGCCGCACATCCTGGGCATCGTGGCCGGCGTGCTGGCCGGCGGCCTGGTGATCGGCGCGTTCGTCCGCGGCGGCCGCGGTCTGATCGTGCCGACCGTGCTGGTCGGGGTGGCCGCGGTGGCGCTGACCAACACGCCCAACGGCGGCGGCTCCGGCTTCGGCGACCTGCGGGCCAACCCGACCGACACGCTGGAAGCGAGCTACGCCCGGTCGTTCGGCGACGTGCGGCTGGATCTGACGGACTTCAAGTTCGACAAGGAGAAGCCGGCGCGGACCACCGTCAGCGTCGACGCCGGCCAGGCCCGGGTGATCGTGCCGGCCAACGTCAATGTGGACGTCACCTGCACCGCCGACGTCGGCGACGTGCGCTGCCTCAACCGCAGCCAGGACTGGCGCGACATCGACCTGCACGTGGTGGACAACGTGCCCAACGCGGTCGGCACCCTGCACCTCGACGTGCACGCGGGCGCCGGAGATGTGGAGGTCTACCGTGGCTGACATCGAGCGCCGGGGCGGTCCCCGGCTGGTGAGCCTGCTGTTCGGCATCGGCGGCCTGTTCGCCATGGCCTACGCGCTGTCCGACGGCAGCATGGCCGACCTGCCGTTCGGGGTGACCGGCCTGGTCGCCGGCGGGGCCATCCTGGTCGGACTGCTGATTCTCATGTGGACGGTCAGACCATCCGCCCGGAAGTGAGAGAAGGCCCCCGCCTTTGCCGAGGCAGGGGCCTTCTTCATGCGGGGAAGGACGCCTTACCCTCGTTCAACGCGGGTAAGGCGTCCTTCCCTGCATCAGGTCACTCCCACTCGATGGTGCCGGGGGGCTTGCTCGTCACGTCGAGGACCACGCGGTTCACGTCGGCCACCTCGTTGGTGATCCGGGTGGAGATCCGCTCCAGCACGTCGTAGGGCAGCCGCGTCCAGTCCGCCGTCATGGCGTCCTCACTGGACACCGGCCGCAGCACCACCGGGTGGCCGTAGGTGCGGCCGTCGCCCTGCACGCCGACGCTGCGCACGTCGGCCAGCAGCACCACCGGGCACTGCCAGATGTCGCGGTCGAGGCCGGCCGAGGTGAGCTCCTCGCGGGCGATCGCGTCGGCCGCGCGCAGGATCTCCAGGCGCTCGGCCGTCACCTCGCCGATGATGCGGATGCCCAGGCCCGGGCCGGGGAACGGCTGCCGGTGCACGATGGTCTCCGGCAGGCCCAGCTCCAGGCCGACCCGGCGCACCTCGTCCTTGAACAGCGCGCGCAGCGGCTCCACCAGCTTGAACTGGAGGTCCTCGGGCAGGCCACCGACGTTGTGGTGGCTCTTGATGTTGGCCGTGCCCGCGCCGCCGCCCGACTCCACCACGTCCGGGTAGAGCGTGCCCTGGACCAGGAAGTCGTACTGCTCCTTGTCCTGGAGGTCCTGCGCGGCCTGCTCGAACACGCGGATGAACTCGCGGCCGATGATCTTGCGCTTCTGCTCCGGGTCGCTGACTCCGGCCAGCGCTGAAAGGAAGCGCTCGCGGGCGTCCACGGTGACCAGGTTGACCCCGGTCGCCGCGACGAAGTCCCGCTCCACCTGCGTGCGCTCGCCGGCCCGCAACAGGCCGTGGTCGACGAACACGCAGGTCAGGCGGTCACCGATGGCCCGCTGCACCAGCGCCGCCGCCACCGCCGAGTCCACGCCGCCGGACAGGCCGCAGATGGCCCGGCCGTTGCCAACCTGCTCGCGGATCCGGGTGACCTGCTCGTCCACGATGGACGCGGTTGTCCACTGCGGACGGATACCCGCGATGTCGTGCAGGAAACGGCGCAGCACCTCCTGGCCGTGCGGCGAATGCCCGACCTCGGGGTGGTACTGCACGCCGGCGAAGCGCCGGTCCACGTTCTCGAAGCCCGCGACCGGAGCGCCTTCGCTGCTCGCCGTCACGGTGAAGCCCTCGGGGGCCTTGGTGACGCTGTCGCCGTGGCTCATCCACACCGGGTGGTGTGCCGGCAGGTCCTCGTGCAGCACGCCGCCGTCGGCGGTCAGGTCGGTGCGGCCGTACTCACGGGCGCCCGTGTGGGCCACGACGCCGCCGAGGGCCTGGGCCATCGCCTGGAAGCCGTAGCAGATGCCGAAGACCGGGATGCCCTGCTCGAACAGGGCGGGGTCCACCTGCGGCGCGTTGTCGGCGTACACGCTGGACGGGCCGCCCGACAGCACGATGGCCACCGGCTCCTTGGCCACGAGTTCTGCGACGGTCGCGGTGTGCGGAACGACCTCGGAGTACACCTGCGCCTCGCGCACCCGGCGCGCGATCAGCTGGGCGTACTGCGCGCCGAAGTCGACGACGAGCACGGGTCGGCTCACGATCAGCGGACCTCCTGGTAGCGGGGATATTCGCTATCTTCCCAGTTCCGACCCTGGCTAGCGTGCACCGGGTGGAACTGCGCGGCGGTCTGAACACGGTCTGGTTGATCGACGGCCGCGTCCACCGGCCTTCGGGACCTTGGTCATCACGCGTGCATGCCTTGCTGCGCCACGTTTCCGACGCCGGCTTCTCAGGTGCGCCGGTGCCGTTCGGCTTTGATGGTGACGGCCGAGAAGTGCTGTCGTACGTCTCAGGTGAAGTTGGTCACCACTTCCCGATGAGCGACGAGGCCGTGGTCAGCTCGGCCCGGCTGCTGCGGCGGTACCACGACGCCACGGTCGGCTTCGTGGCCGGCGGTGGCTGGCAGTGCCCGGCCATCGAGCCGGCGGAGGTGCTCTGCCACGGCGACTTCGCCCAGTACAACCTGGCCTTCTCCGGGGACACTGCCGTCGGCGTGATCGACTTCGACTGGGCCCGGCCGGCTCCGCGCTGGTACGACGTGGCCTACGGCGTCTATCGCTTTGCCCTGATGGACCTGGACCGGCCGTTGGAGGAGCAGCTGCGTGGCGCGGCCCTGTTCTGCGACGCCTACGACGCCTCGCCGGCCACTCGGCTGGGCGTGGCCGACAACCTGGCGGCGCATCTGATCTGGATGGCCGAGCTGGTCGAGCAGGATCCCCGCTTCGTCACGCAGCGTGCAGAACAGCACAACGTGATGTATCGGGCGCACGCGTCGGCTGTGCCCGACCTGCACAGGACACTTTGTAGGGGTTGACCTGGCTCGTTGTACCTGATGGCCACCGGCGTGACGGGCTGTGGTGGTCATATCGTGTGGTTATGGAAGACGCGATCGAGGCCAAGCCCCGCCCGAGCTGGATCGCCGGACACGCCGAGCAGGGCGCGACCGAGCTGCTGGTTCGCCACCCGTACGACGGCACCGAGGTGGCCTCCGTCGCCGTGCCCGGGCCCGAGCAGGTGGAACGGGCCGTGCAGGCCGCCGCCGACGTGGCCGTGAAGTTCCGGTCCTCGCCCGCCCACCTGCGGGCCGGGGCGCTGATGCACGTCTCGGAGCAGCTGGCCGCCCGGCGCGAGGAGATCGCCGAGGTGATCACCGCCGAGAACGGCAAGCCGCTGAAGTGGGCCGACGGCGAGGTCAACCGGGCCATCTCCACCTTCCGCTTCGCCGCCGAGGAGGCCCGGCGCTTCACCGGCGAGATGCAGCGGCTGGACACCGACCCGGCGGCCGACGGCCGGCTGGCCCTGGTCCGGCGGGTGTCCCGGGGTCCGGTGCTGGGCATCGCGCCGTTCAACTTCCCGCTCAACCTGGTGGCCCACAAGGTCGCGCCGGCGCTGGCGGTCGGCTCCCCGATCATCGTCAAGCCGGCGCCCCGCACGCCGCTGTCCGCGCTGATCCTGGGTGAGATCCTGGCCGAGACCGACCTGCCCGAGGGCGCGTTCTCCGTGCTGCCGGTGGGCAACGAGGAGACCATCGCACTGGTCAAGGACCCGCGGCTGCCCGTGGTGTCGTTCACCGGCTCCGGGCCGGTCGGCTGGTCGATCATGGACTCGGTGCCGCGCAAGCACGTCGTGCTGGAGCTGGGCGGCAACGCCGCCGCCGTGGTCGCCGGCGACTGGAACTCCGACGCCGACCTCGACTTCGCCGCCAAGCGCATCGCCCTGTTCGCCAACTACCAGGCCGGCCAGTCCTGCATCGCCGTGCAGCGCGTGATCGTCGACGCCTCGATCGCCGACGACTTCGTGCCGCGCCTGGTGGCCAGCGTCCGCGACCTGATCACCGGCGACCCGCACGACCCCGACGTCGAGGTCGGGCCGCTCGTCGACACCGCCGCCGCCGAGCGGGTCGCTTCCTGGGTCGACGAGGCCGTCTCCGCCGGTGCCGAGCTGTTGGCCGGCGGTCACCGGGCCGGGGCCACCATCGAGCCCACCGTGCTGGCCAATGTGCCGCACGACAGCAAGGTCTGGGCCGAGGAGGTGTTCGGCCCCGTGCTGACTGTGTCCGTTGTGGACGGTGACGACGCCGCCCTCGCCGCCGTCAACGACTCCGCCTACGGCCTCCAGGCCGGCCTGTTCACCCACAACCTCCAACTGGCCTTCCGTGCCGCCTCCGAGCTCGAGGTCGGCGGCCTCATCGTCGGCGACGTGCCCTCCTACCGCGCCGACCAGATGCCTTACGGCGGCGTCAAGGGCTCCGGCTTCGGCCGCGAGGGCCTGCGCTCGGCGATGGCCGACTTCACCGAAGAGCGCGTGATGGTCCTGACCAACGTGCAGTTCTAGGCGCTGCAGGGACCGGGCCACACTCGGTCCCCCAGCTTCTTGTCCCGGGCCACCAAAGCTTCGCGGGTGTCGAGCACCAGCCCCGTCCAGTAGAGCCTCAGGGCGTTCAACAGGGCCCGGCGGTCGGCGCCCACCGCCGGCTGATCGCTGTACAGTCCGGTGAAGCCGACCAGGCAGAGACCGACGATTCCCTCGACGCCCAGCCCCAGCCGGTCAAGACCCCGGGTTTTCAGCAGCAGCGCGTGGACACCGTCCCTCGGCACCACCGCGACGAATTCGATTACCTGCCAAGGAAATTCTTTAATGTCGGAGCCCAGACACAGGAGAATGCCGCCCGGGCTGATGGACAGCCGGCCGCCAGTGGGTGGGCGGAATCTCCTCCGTAGGCGACCGAAAGCATGCCCGATCAAGGCGGCGACGCCGGCCGTGAGCATGGCAAGCAGGGCTACCACGAAGCCCGGCAGAGGCTGGGCGTTGTTCGCCACGATCACCAGGTCCGCCAAGGCGGCGGGGATGGCGAACCTCGCCGGGTAGAGGGTGTAGCGCAGCTTGGACGGGAGCACGGCCGACTTGGCGGTTCGAGACCGCACCCGCGAGGTCCGCAGCACCCGCATGCCCTCGGTTTCCGGCAGGTTGTGCCGGGTCGCGACCACGACCATCGCACCCTTGGCCCAGATCCGCCGTGCGATGCACTCGCGTACGTCGGTCAGAGTCGTCGCGTTCACCAACAGCACCAGAGTGCGATGCTCCGGCAACCTCTTGATCTCGCGCCAGGACCGCGGCTCCAAGTCGATCTCTGACGTCTTTCCCCGGAAATGCCCCTCGCCGGCATGACGGGCCCAGAACCGAACCACCGCGACCGCATCGGGGCCGACCACCACGAGCGGCTGGTCGCCCAGATCGTCCAACGCATTCTCGATGGCGTCGTACAAGGACCGTATGTACTCCGACACCTTCGGCTTGGGCGGCCTGGGTAGCTGGGGCGTGTTGTTGATATTCACAACGACTTTGCGGCCCTGGAAGACGTGGCCGCCGACCGACCCGCTGACGTCGTTGTTCACGCTGCCGTTGTCGGTAGTCTCGTCCTCCACCCCGGGAAGGTCGCGGCTGGCGCCTAGCCCGTTACTACGCCTTGGTCACTGACTGGTCGAAGGTCAGCACGCCGTCCGGGTCGTACTGCTGGGCGACCTTGCGCAGCCGGGCGAGGTTGGGGCCGTAGTAGGCGGTGCCCCAGTTGGCGAGGCCGGTGTCGATGTAGTTGACGTAGGCCCCGTCACCGATGACCGAGCCGAGGTTGTCGCGGACCTCGCCGACGGCGGTGCGGGCGGAGGCGGCGGTCGAGCCCTGGTAGATCTGGGCGGTGGCGAGGGCTCCGCGGTGCGGGAAGGCGGTGTCGGAGGGGCCGACCCGGCCGGCGGCGCCGCCGATGCTGTCCAGCAGCACGTCCATGCCGCTGCGGCCGGCCATCACCTCGGCGAACTTTCCGGTGTCGGCCAACGGTTTGGCCAGTACGCGGGAGGTCGCCGTGAAGGATTCCCTTTTCAGCACGCCGTTTCCGTTCCAGCTCGGCGAGCACTGGGCGGTGCTGTACGAGGAGCAGCCGCCGAAGTACTTCATGGCGTCCAAATAGGACTTGGACAGCGAGTACTGGTTGGTCGGCTGGGTGCCGGTGGCCGAGATCAGCTTGTTCAGCAAGGGAGTCAGCCCGCCCGGCGTGCCGACGAAGCAGCCGGTGATGTGACAGGTCGGCGGATTGCCGCCGGAGACGGCCAGCGTCGTCCACAGCTCGTCGGGGGCCGTCGGGATGAATTGCTGCCAGCCGCCGAGCACATCGGCGACCGAGCCGCCCGGGAACTGGAGCTGGAACACCGTCAGCTGCGGCGCTTCCTCGGTCCGGAAGGTGAAGGAGGTGACGATGCCGAAGTTGCCGCCGCCCCCGCCGCGCAGCGCCCAGAACAGGTCCGGCTCCTGCGAGGCCGACACCGTGCGCAGCTTGCCGTCCCCCGTGACGATCTGCGCCGACACCAGCTTGTCGCAGGTCAGGCCGTACTTCGTGGTCAGCACGCCGACGCCGCCGCCCAGCGTGAGGCCGCCGATGCCGACCGTCGGGCACGACCCCGCCGGCAGACACCGGCCCGCGTCCGCCAGCGCCGCGTACACGTCCATCAGCCGCGCACCGGCCCCGATCGTCGCGGTGCCGTCCGGCTTCACCTGAACGTCTTTCATGGCACCGAGATCCACCACCAGGCCACTGTCCGGTGTGGAGTATCCGGTGTAGCTGTGGCCGCCGCTGCGGGCCGCGACCGGGATCCTCGACGCGTACGCCTGGGCCACGCAGGCCTGCACGTCGCTCGGGTTCGCCACCTGGACCACCGCTGCCGGCTTCCGGCTGTCGAACAGCGGGTTGTACGCCAGCTTCGCCGTCGCGTACGCCGCGTCCTCCGGCAGCACCAGCTTGCCCGCTAGCTGGCTGCGCAGCTTCGCCCAGTCCGGCGGCACCGCCGGCGGCCTCGTCGTGGTGGTCGGCGTCACCGTCGTCGACGACGACGCCACCAGGCCCGGCTGCCCGCCCGGCGCGCACGCCTCCAGCGCGACCGCCGTCGCCCCCAACCCGGCCACCTGCATGAACGCCCGCCGACTGATCGCCATCTGGACACCTCCTGACCCGAGGACGCGTCGGAACCGCCCGCGTTGCCCAGTCTCGCAACGATCAGTCGTGGCCGCTGTATGACAGCCCGGGACCGCTCACCGGCCTTTACGTGCTGTCCTGGCCGCATGCTCCGGTGACACCTGCCGTGCTCCGCATCTCACCGGCGGGCTGAGCACTAGGCGAACGGATCGGGCGGAAGCCGCCAGTCGAGCGCTGCCGCGTACGCCCCACGCACCTTGGCCAGGCATTCCTCGGCCGCCGGCAGCGTTCTGGTCTGGTGTGCCAGCTGCACATTCCAATCGAGCGCGGACGGCAACGATCGAAATCCGTAGGGGGCGACGGTCGCGCCGGTGATCCGTCGGACCCGGTCCGCGGTCTCGGCGGTGAGCGCGCCGAGCATCGCGAGACCCCAGAGGTCGTACAGGTCGCGAGCCTTGCTCCGGTCCAACCATGCGGCGGTCTTCATGCCCGCGAACGACATCAGCGTGGGCACTCGCAGCTCGATCGGTCTGTTGATGTCCCGATATCGCGGACTTACCTCGCGGATCGAAGCCGGCCATTGCGCGAACGCCCGATGCTTGGTCGCGTCGAGCAGCTGGACACGAACGCGAAGCCCGTCGGCGGTCACCAGTTGACCTGGGTCGACGGACCGGCCCGACCGCAACGGTGGGTCCCATGTCGTGCCCGGAAACTCACGCCGCAGCAGCCGCGGAAGCCGCTCGTCGATCTCGGCCGCGACACCGGACCGGTCCACGGCATACAGGTCGATGTCCTCCGACAGCCGCGCCCCGATCTCCGGATCCGTGAGAAAGGTGCGGGCCAGTGCGGTGCCACCGAAAAAGGTCACCGGCAGATCCATCGTCGACAACGCCAGCAGCACGTGACTGATCAGGTGATCCCTGCGCACCTGGCTGTCCGCGACGCCGTACTCGGCCGCCACGGCGGCGAGTTCCTCGGGCTCAAGCACGGTCCACGTCCAATTCGGCCTGTATCCGGCGCAGCGCCGACGGCAGGTGCTGCCGTTCGGCCAACTCCGCCACCAGGGCCAGGTCCGCACGGCGTCCCAGCGCCACCATCGTTTCGGCGAAATCACCGAGATGGGGGCCGAACCGGTGGGGACGGGCCGCGATGTCCAGCAGGGTCTGTTCGATCGTCGTCACCCATCCGGTGACCAGTTCGGTCTCGACCCGTTCGACGTCGAGGCGATTGGTGTCTCGCTTGACGAAGCCGATCTCACCGACATCCGTGTGCAGCACGGGACGCTGCTTGGGAACAGCGACGGTCGCCGCCGCAACGGCTCGCGGAACCGCACCATGGTGGCGAGCGGCACTGACACCCATCAGCGCGACGGCATCGGTCCCGTAATCGACGATCGCGACGCCAAGGGCGACGGCTTCCAGCTCCGGCCGCCAGGCATCCATCCCGAGCCGGTTCAGCGGTTTCACCGCGTAGTAGCCGGTGGCGAGTCGGACGATCACACCGTTCTCGACCAACCTGGCCATCTCGGCGTGCGGGTGCGCATACACGCCAGCGGTGTCCCGAGGCCGGACGACCCGGTTGGCTCGACGCGCCAGCACGGCGGGCACGCCGGCCGCTCTTTCGCCCATGAGTATCACCTCCCTAGGCTTGAAGCCTAGTCTCATGATACTGAATCGCGAAAGAACCTAGCCCAGACGCAGGGCTCCCGGGGCGTCGGCCGGGACGACGGGCTGTTTGGGGGCGACGGGGGGCAGCCGGCGGTACTGGGAACCGGCAGCCGGGCGCTGGTCCGGCTCACCCTTGTTGGGCCAGAGGGAGAAGGCGCGCTCGGCCTGGGCGGTGATGGTCAGGGACGGGTTGACGCCGAGGTTGGCGGAGATGGCGGCGCCGTCCACGACGGACAGGCCGGGGTGGCCGAAGACGCGGTGGTAGGGGTCGATGACGCCGTCGGAGGCGGAGGTGCCGATGGCGCAGCCGCCGATGAAGTGGGCGGTGAGGGGGATGTTGGCCAGCTCGCCCCAGGTGCCGCCGGGGACGCCGCCGATGTGCTTGGCGGCGAGCTGGTTGGCGAGGTGGCCGGCGGGGATGAAGGCGGGATTGGGCTCGCCGTGCCCCTGCTTGGAGGTGAGCTTGCCCCGCCGGGTGTAGGTGGTGATGGAGTTGTCGAGGCTCTGCATCACCAACAGGATCACGGTCCGCTCGCTCCACCGGTGCACGGAGAGCATGCGGGCGGTGATGACGGGGTGCCGCACGGCGTAGCGGAGGAACTGACGCCAGCGGGGAGTGGGCAGGGAGCCGTCGGTGGCGATGGTCTGGAGCAGCCCCATGGCGTTGCTGCCCTTGCCGTAGCGAACGGGCTCGATGTGGGTGGTGGCGTCGGGGTGGATGGACGACGTGATGGCCACGCCCCGGCTGAAGTCCTGCGAGGCGTCGAAGCTGAGCCGGCCGGCGCCGATGATGGCCTCGGAGTTGGTACGGGTGAGTTCGCCGAGACGCGAAGACAACCGCGGCAGGGCGCCGGAGTCACGCATCTGGTGCAGGAGGTTCTGGGTGCCCCAGGTCCCGGCGGCCAGCACGACCTGGCCGGCGGTGATCGAGGAGCGGCCGCCGAAGCGGGCGCCGGTGCGGCGGGTGTCGACCCGCCAGGTGCCGTCGGAGAGCTCACGCAGCCCGGTCACGGTGGTCATGGGCAGCACCTGCGCCCCGGCCCGCTCGGCCAGGTACAGGTAGTTCTTGACCAGGGTGTTCTTGGCCCCGACCCGGCAGCCGGTCATGCACGAGCCGCACTCGGTGCAGCCGGTGCGCGAAGGGCCGACGCCGCCGAAGAAGGGGTCGGGCACGGTCTTGCCGGGCTCGCCGAAGTGCACGCCGACCGGGGTCGGGTGGTACGAGTCGGAGATGCCCATGTCGGCGGCGACCTGCTGCATGACCCGGTCGGACGGCGTGGTGGTGGGGTTGGTGACCACGCCGAGCATGCGGCTGGCCTGGTCGTAGAACGGGGAGAGCTCGGCCTCCCAGTCCGTGATGTGGGCCCACTGCGGATCGGCGAAGAACGGCTTGAGCGGCCGGTACAGGGTGTTGGCGTACACCAGCGACCCGCCGCCCACACCGGCCCCGGCCAGCACCATGACGTTGCGCAGGGTGTGGATGCGCTGGATGCCGTAGCAGCCCAGCTGCGGGGCCCACAGGAACTTGCGCAGGTCCCACGAGGTCTTGGCGAACTCCTCGTCGCTGAACCGCCGCCCCGCCTCCAGCACGGCGACCTTGTAGCCCTTCTCGGTCAGCCGCAGTGCGGCGACGCTGCCGCCGAAGCCGGAGCCGACCACCACGACGTCGTAGTCGACAGCAGCACCGTTGCTACTCGTCAGTAGGCCCATACAGCGAGGCTAAGTGGAACCGGCCGGTTCCACCAGCCCTTCAGTGCCGGCGGGCCACCAGCCTGCGCACCCCGCCGCCCAGCTGAGCAGCGACAACCGCCGGCACCACGAGCACGAACAGCCACGGGTCACCACCCAGGTGGGCAACGCCGACGGCCGCGCCGACCACCAGGCCGGTCAGCCACGCCAGCCTGGGCGCGGCGACGCCCATCAGCGTTGCCACGAGCAGCAGCACCGCCAGGACGACCTGCCCGGCGTCGTCAGACGTGCCGATCCGGTCAACGGTCGCCACCGCGGACGCGGCGACGACCACGCCGGCGAGGTAGCCGCCGACGCGTAGCCAACTCTGACTGAGCACGAACCACACACCGCCGGCGATCCAGGCGGCACGGCGTTCGGCCGGTACCGCGTGCAACTCGGCGAGCAGCGCCTGGCCCAACTCCCGACGATTCGGCGGCAGCAGCCGGAGGACGACCGCCAACAGCCTCATGACGCACCCTCGATCGCCGGTCGCGGCACGGCCGCCCGCACGGGTTCGCGGCCGACGTCGGCCGCCCGCTGCACACCCGAGGCAGTCAGCCGGTAGAGGTGCCGGCGCGGCCGCCCCTCCGGCGGGTCGGGCTCCCAGCGGGTCTCCAGCAGCCCCCGGTCGGCCAAGCGGCCCAGGATCGGGTACAGCGTGCCGGAGGCCAGCTCGGTCTCCTTGGCGATGTCGTAGCCGTGCCGCCAGGTCGACGGGTCACGGTGCAGCGCGGCCAGCACGGCGCGGGTCTGCGGAGATGCGTCAGGACGGGCGGGCATGCCGCAAGGCTACCTATGTAGACCTTGAAGGTCTACATAGGTAGCCGACCCCATCGGCACGAACTTTCAGAGATCGGTCCGCAGCACGCCGTACATGACCATGTCCTTGCGGACACCGCCGCGGGTATGGGCCCCACGGATCAAGCCCTCGCGGAGCAGGCCGGCCTTCTCCAGCGCCCGCTGCTCGGCGATGTTCTCCACGTCGGTGCCGGCCTCGATCCGACCGTACGGCGTGGTGGCGAACAGGTGCTCCACCAGCAGCCGCTGCGAGAGCGAGCCGACACCACGACCACGGGCCGACGGCAGCAGCCCGATGCCGATGTTCCAGGCCACACAGCCGACGGTCGGCCCGTACATCACGGCATGCCAGCTGACCAGGCCCAGCCGGTCGCGGGTGGCGGTGTCCACCACCAGCAGCCGGTGGATCTGCACCTTGACCAGGTCGTGCACCCGCTCGCCGTCGTCGGGCTCGAAGTCGCCGTTGTACCGCTCCCGGACGTAGTCCACGTCCTCCTGGGTCGGCTCGACCAGCGCGACGCCGTCCCGCTCCACGAGGGTCACCCGCGCACCGTGAGGCCGACCTTCTGGAACTCCTTCAGGTCGGAGTAGCCGGTCTTGGCCATCGCCCGCTTGAGCGCGCCGAACAGGTTCACGGCGCCGTCCGGGTCGGCCGACGGCCCGAACAGCAGGGTCCGCAGGTCCACCTCGGCCTCGGCGCCGACGGTGACCCGCGACCGCGGCACCGACGGGTGCGCGGCGGCCGAGGTCCAGTACAGGCCCTGGCCGGGCGCCTCGGTGGCGGCCGACAGCGACTCGCCCAGCATCACGGCGTCGGCGCCGCAGGCGATGGACTTGGCGATGTCGCCGCTGGAGTGCACGCCGCCGTCGGCGATCACGTGCACGTACCGGCCGCCGGTCTCGTCGAGGTAGTCACGGCGGGCCGCCGCCGCGTCGGCGATGGCCGTGGCCATCGGCACGCCGATGCCCAGCACGGCGTCGGTGGTGGTGACGCCGCTGGAGTGCCCGTAGCCGACGATCACACCCGCCGCGCCGGTGCGCATCAGGTGCATGGCGGTGCGGTAGTCGCCGACGCCGCCGGCGATCACCGGCACGTCCAGGTCGGCGATGAACTGCTTGAGGTTGATCGGCTCGCCGTCGCGGGCCACGTGCTCGGCCGACACGATCGTGCCCTGCAGCACCAGGATCTCCACGCCCGCGGCCAGCAGGTCCGGCGTGAGCTCGGCGGCCCGCTGCGGGCTGACCCGCACCGCGACGGTGACGCCGGAGTCCCGCACCTGCTTGATCGCCTCGGCGAGCAGGTCGGCCTGGATCGGCGCCGAGTGCAGCTCCTGGAGCAGCCGGGTGACGGCCAGCGGGTCGTCCTCCTCGGCTGCCCGGGTCAGCCGGAACATGGCGTCCTCGACGTCGCTGTGCCGGGCCCAGAGGCCCTCGGCGTTGAGCACGCCCATGCCGCCCAGCTCGCCGATCGCGACCGCCGTGCGCGGCGAGACCACCGCGTCCGACGGGTGCGTGATCAGCGGGATGTCGAAGCGGTAGGCGTCGATCTGCCACGCCGTCGACACGTCCTTGGACGACCGTGTCCGGCGCGACGGGATGATCTCGACGTCGTCCAGCTCGTAAGCCCGCCGCGCGGAGCGACCCATCCCGATTTCGACCAAGTCCCGCACGGCGAGTCCCTCCTCAAGGCAACCGGCACAGGATATGTGACCCGCTCACACGCTGATCCGCGAGGCCGCGCCGGTGCCTGGACCGTCGCCGGATTTCGATCGCCCGCCATCCGACACGACCCACCACCAAGCCGACGCGGGCGATCGAAATCCGGCAAGGGAAGGCACCGGTCACGAGCGGCCTTGACGATTTTTGTAGTAAGGCTTCGGCATTACATGGATTCATTTTCACGGTAAATCGCTGGAGCTGTGGTCATGGCGCGGCGATGCCTGGTCCTCATTCGTGCGTAGTTTCGTGCGGGACCTTATGGCTGACGATTAGCCTTACTTCCAACATACGGAACTACGTACTGGAGTATCGATACAGACCCAATTAACATCTGCGTGCGGGTGAGACTCCTTCAGACCGGCGGCGGTGATGCGCACCAGCTGCTTGGTCTGGAGCTCGGCGACGGAGCTGGAGCCGGTGTAGCCCATGCCGGCCCGCAGGCCGCCGATGAGCTGGTGGGTGACCTGGGACAGCGGGCCACGGAACGGCACCCGGCCCTCGATGCCCTCGGGGACCAGCTTGTCCTCGTTGAGCACGTCGTCCTGGAAGTAGCGGTCCTTGGAGTAGGACTTGGCCTCGCCGCGGGACTGCATGGCGCCCAGCGAGCCCATGCCGCGGTAGATCTTGAACTGCTTGCCGTTGACCAGGATCAGGTCGCCGGGGGCCTCGGCGGTGCCGCCGAGCAGGCCGCCGATCATCACCGCGCTGGCGCCGGCGGCGATGGCCTTGGCGATGTCGCCGGAGTACTGGATGCCGCCGTCGGCGATCACCGGCACGCCGGCCGGGCGGCAGGCCTGGTCGGCCTCGTAGACGGCGCTGATCTGCGGCACGCCGACGCCGGCGACGACGCGGGTGGTGCAGATCGAGCCGGGGCCGACGCCGACCTTCACGCCGTCCGCGCCCGCGTCCACCATGGCCTGCGCGCCGACCCGGGTCGCCACGTTGCCGCCGACGATGTCGACGGTCTCGCCGAGGTCCTTCTTCAGCCGCGCGACCATCTCCAGCACGCTGCGGGAGTGGCCGTGCGCGGTGTCCACCATCAGCACGTCCACGCCGGCCTCGGCCAGGCTCATGGCCCGGCTGTAGGAGTCCTCGCCGACGCCGACCGCGGCGCCGCAGATGAGGCGGCCGTCCGGGTCCTTGGTGGCGTTCGGGTACTGCTCCGTCTTGACGAAGTCCTTGACGGTGATCAGGCCGCGCAGCTTGCCGTTGCCGTCCACGATGGGCAGCTTCTCGATCTTGTGCCGACGCAGCAGGCCCAGCGCGGCCTCCGCGGACACGCCGACCTGGGCGGTCACCAGCGGGCCCTTGGTCATGACCTCGCTCACCGGCCGGCTGTGGTCCACCTCGAACCGCATGTCCCGGTTGGTGATGATGCCGATGAGCTTGCCGTCGGGGTCGGTCACCGGCACGCCGGAGATGCGGAACTTGGCGCACAGCCGGTCGACCTCGGCCAGCGTGGCGTCGGGGGCGCAGGTCACCGGGTCGGTGACCATGCCGGCCTCGGACCGCTTGACCACCTCGGCCTGCGCGGTCTGGTCCTCGATCGACAGGTTGCGGTGCAGCACGCCGATGCCGCCCTGGCGGGCCATGGCGATGGCCATCCTGGCCTCGGTCACGGTGTCCATGGCCGCGGACACCAGCGGAATGCGCAGCGTCACGTTGCGGGAAAGCTTGGTCGAGGTGTCGACCTGGCTCGGGATGACGTCGGACTCGGCGGGCAGCAGCAGCACGTCGTCGAAGGTCAGTCCGAGCAGGGCGAACTTCGACGGCGTTTCCTGAGCGGGGAGCTCGGTCATGATTCGGGCCTCTGGCCTTCCTGCACTGACTACAAAGGGTGGATTTTCGCAGGCGGAGCGCCTCTGACCATGGTATCGGGAGCCAGGGGTGGACCGGCGCGGTACCGTGCGGGGTCGTGCCGCACGACGCGTTGCCTCCAGACCCCTTCGCGGGCGACCCCGACGACCCCGCTCGGGCGCTGCGCGATGCCGACGACCACGACCATGAGCACGATCCGATCGGCGAGGAGGAACGCGCCGAGCTGATCAACGACCTCAGCGACCTGGCCGTCTACCAGGCCCTCCTCCAGCCGCGCGGGGTCCGCGGCGTGGTGGTGGACTGCGGCGACTGCGACGAGCCGCACTACCACGACTGGGCCCTGTTGCAGGCCAGCCTCGAACAGCTGCTGCACGACGGCCACATGCGGCCGCACGAGCCGGCCTTCGATCCGGACCCGGCCTGCTACGTGAGCTGGGAGTACTGCCGGGGCTACGCCGACGGCGTCAACGAGCGGGAGAGCGCCCGCTGAACTGCGACCAAGCTCACAGTGTGACGTGAAAAGGGCGGTTCCCGAGGGAACCGCCCTTTTCGCTGAAATCGGTCAGCTGGTCGGCGTGCTGTTGGCCGACGAGTTGCCGCTGCCGGGCGGATCGTCGCTCGGCACGGGCGGGTCGTTCTTGCCGCTGCCGGCGCTGTTCGACGCGCTGCTCGACGTGGTCGTCGTCGTGGTGGTGGTCGTGGTCGTGGTGGTCGTCGTGGTCGGCGTCGGCGACGTCGTGGTGGTCGTCGGCACCGTCGTCGTGGTGGTGGTGACCGAGGTCAGCGACGGCGACGTGGGCTGCTGCGGCGAGGACGGAGGCGTCGACGTGCTCGTGTTCAGCTCGTTGACCAGGCTCTCGTGGGTCTTCGACAGCTGCGTGCGGCCGTCCTCGTTGGACACCAGCGGCAGCGAGCTCCCGGCGTTGGCCAGCGCCGTGCGGGCGTCGCCGATGCGGCCCTGGTTGAGCGCCGAGCGGGCGGCGTTCAGGTCGGACTCGACGGCGACCGCGGCCTCGACCGAGTGCGCGTGGTCGGTGTAGAGCATCTGGGTCAGCCCCCAGAGGGCGTCACCGGGCCTGGCGTCGCGCGCGGCCAGGCTGACGCCGGTGAAGGCGATCGCCAGGACCGCGGCCGCGGTGGCCAGCGGGACCAGCAGGGGACGTCGGCGGCGCGCGGACCGCCGCGCGGCGAGCACCGTCTCGGCCGCGGTCTCGGTGTCCACCAGCTCGCCGAAGGGCTCGCCGTCGACATCGCGGCGCCAGGACAGCAGCAGCGCGCTCAGCTCGTGGCCGGCGAGCGCGGAGTTCAGTTCGGGATTGCCCCCGCCCAGTGCGTCCAGCAGCGCGTCGTCGGCACGCACCGCGCCCAGGTCGACCGGCACCTCGGCGGCGCCGAACTCGAACCCGTTGATCGATTCGGGGTACAGCGGGTCATCACCGGTGAGCACCGGTCTGCTCCCGCCAAGACTGCCCGAGAAATGGCCTCTCATCGGCCACTCTCTCTTGGCGGCATCCTCATCGCCGGGCCCGTGCTGCTCGAGTGCGGGCTGCAGAGAACAAGGTATCCAAGCACATAGTTGTACCAATTGGACGCTGAGTAAAAACTATAGCCAACACCGATGGTCATTCGTTTCACGCGGGATTGACACTGACCTCGAACGCTCGGGTGCTGGGGCGCGAGAATTGAACGGATAGGTCAAGATATAGCGCAGACGGAGCAGCCAACCTGTACAGCCCACAAGTCAAATTTGCCAGAGCGATCTGAAACTGAGGGAAAAACGGGACACGGCAAAGCTACAATCCCCTTTGGGCACGGGACCACGACTGTCGGCTCGGCAAACATCTCAATAGTTGCCCAATGATCACCATAATACAGGAGTATCCACACCTAAACTTCATTTTGGGATGTGCTGAAGTACATGAATGTCCACAACGTAACTAAGTATCGCGTGGCCCCGAATTGCCGGGCCCGTGCTGCTCGGACATTCAGACCACCTCCTCCGCTGCCAGCGTCTTGCGTAGTCGTGCCAACGCGCGGTGCTGCGCGACGCGCACCGCGCCCGGGGTCGAGCCAACCGCGTCCGCCGTCTCCTCGGCCGAGAGCCCGACGACCACCCGGAGCAACAGGATCTCCCGCTGCTTGGCGGGCAGGATGCGCAACAGCTGCGCCATCCGCTCGGACAGCTCGCCGTGCATGGCGCGCTGCTCGGGCCCGGCGTCGGTCTCCGGGGCGTCCGGGACCTCGGGCACGGGCTCGGAGCGGTTGCGGGCAGCCGCCCGATGGGCGTCGGCGACCTTGTGCGCGGCGATGCCGTACACAAAGGCGAGAAAGGGTCGGCCTTGGTCGCGGTAACCAGGCAGAGCCGTGAGCACCGCGAGACACACCTCCTGGGCGACGTCGTCCGCCGAGGCGAAAGACCTCTCCTGCCTGCCGACACGGGCGCGGCAGTACCGCACCACCAAAGGGCGGACAGACGCCAGGACACGCTCGATGGCCTGGCGGTCGCCATCAACGGCAGCGCTCACTGCGGCGTCCAGTCCGTCCCCCGTAGTGCTCATCGCAGACAACAGCCCTGGTGTTACTTCTGGGCACACCGACGCGGTCGGCGTGCGAGACGTTGGTCGCTCAACCCGGTCGGGACTCACCGTACCGGGCGACACCGACGGATGTAACGCTGCGACGGGTCACCCTTGGTCACGGAAAGTCGCGTCCGACCGTAGACACGGACCAGTCCAGCCCAACGGATCGCTGAGCTGGACCAATGGGGGTGGCATGAGTGACGGCGTGAGTAGCGGGGAGACACGGTCCCCGCTCTCCGCCCGGGGACGCCCGGTGTGACTGTGGCGTCCCCGACACTGGCGGCGGTGCTGGCCGAAAAGACGAACCTACGAGACAAGACCGCGACGGAAGCCGTGCGCGACGGCCTGGGCGCGGTCACGGACGCCGAGCTTGCGGAACAGCCGGCGGGCGTGCGTCTTGACGGTGTCCTCGGACAGGTACAGCTCGCGGCCGATCTGTCCGTTGCTCTTGCCCTGGCTCATGCCCCGCAGCACCTGGAGCTCGCGCTCCGTGAGCTGCACGCCCGGGTCGGACGGCTGGCGGGGCGCCGGCACCGAGGTGCTGGCCAGCGTGTGAGCGAGGGCGGCGACCAGCTCCGGCCGGGACGCGTCCCAGCGCAGGTAGCCGCGGGCTCCGCCGGCGATGGCGGCGGCGATGCTGCCGGCGTCGTCCGGCGCTCCGAAAACGATGACGTTGGCCTGAGGGTTGGCCGAGACCAGCCGGCGGGTCGCCTCGACACCGGTCGGCACGGCGCGCTGGGTTCCCACCAGTACGACATCCACCGGCTGCCGGGAGAACCGCGCCAACAACTCGTCACCGTGTGCCACACAGTCGATGCGACTGACCCCAGGGACTGCCGACATGACACGCGTCAGCCCCTCCCGCACGCTGCGGCGGTCATCGCAGATCAAGACCGTAGTCACGGGGACTCCTTTCCGACAGCCGAGTGACGTTCCACTTCCCCTATCGGACGCCGGGCCGGGAACCTTGACACGATCCGGTGCTTAATCCGTCAAGTAGTTCGCCCGGATGTCCGCCAGGCCGGGTTCCCCGGAACGGAGCAGCGGGCTCACGGCACCCAGACGGAGGCCGCCGCGAGCGTTCGGGCGGCCGGATCGGCTCGGAGCAACACGCAGCTCAGCACCCCTTTAGCCCGTTCGAGCCAGGCATCGGCCCCATCGGGTCGCAGGTGGGCCAGCAGCAGTGCGCAGGGCCACACCAGGGGGTGTAGTCCCAGCACCTCGTTGTGACGCACATCACACTCCAACAGGGCTTCAGCCCGCTCTTTCGAGACCCCGTCGTGCAGATTAGTGAGCGTCGCGGCCAGCACCATCCGGGACTTGACGCGGTGCCGGATCGCCCCTGCGGCGGTCGCGGTGTCCACCGCCCGCTGGGCCGGCTCCAGGGCCTCTTCCGGCCGGCCGGAGGCCAACTCGATCTCCGCGCGGACCCAGTCCAGCCGCACCCCCGACCGCCAGCGGTGACCGCCGAATCGCTCGACCGTGTCGGCCGCCACCACATGCAGGCGACGGGCGGGCCCGCCGACACCGATCGCATCCGCCGCGAGCCCCGTGAGCGCGTCCGCGAGGGCCCCGGCGGCGTCCACGCAGTCGGGGTCGTCGGCGACCGGTTCCACGCCGGCCAGCCGGGCCAGGGCCTCCCCGTCCAGCCGCCGGGCGGCGGCGTGACCACCCACCTGGCGGCGTTGGGAGGCCAGCGTGCTCGCGGCCAGTGACGCCAGCACCGGATCGGAGGTGTGCCGCAGCTCCGTCAGCAACGCCGTGGCGGCGGCGTAGCGGCCCTGGCCGCCGAGCACCACGGCGGCCAGCCAGCGCTGCCGTGGCGTGCCCAGGACGGCCTTGCTGACGTCCGCGCCGGGACTGCCGCCGAAGGCCGCGTCCCTCAGGTACTCATCCATCGGCGCCCAGCAACACATAGGAAATGCGGTCCACGGCGGCGGACAGCGAGTCCAGCGGCTCCGCGTGCGGCGGCAGCTTGCTCTGCTGCCAGCCGGGGCCGCCGACGAACAGCCGGATCCGCTGCCGGGTGCGTGGCAACTCCGTCAACAAGGTGCAGTGGGCGTACCTGGGTAGCTGAGCCCAGAGCAAGACCGCCGCGGGCGCGATCCGCCGGATGGCCGCTCCCAATGCGTCGGCCGGCAGCGCCGCCCCGAGCATCATCGTGCCGACGCCCTTCTGCGCCAGCGCGGCGGCCAGGGCCTGCAGCGGGAGGCTGTGCTGCTCCTCCGGCACGCACGCGAGCAGCACCGGCCGCGGATTCACCGGCACCGGGGCCCCGATCTGGGCCGCCGACAACGCGGCGGAGACACATTGCGTGAACAGGTGCTCAACCTCGACGCCCTCGCCCGAGTGACGCCAGCGCTGGGCGATGCCCGTGAGCACGGGCCGGATCATGGTGTTCCAGGTGACGAGCACGCCGAACTCGGCCAGGGCGTCCCGCAGCAGCTGCTGCACGGCTGCGGCGTCCATGGCCATCACGGCCCGGCCGAGGCCGCGCGCCTGCCGGCTCACACCCGGCAGCCGCAGCACCCGGCCGCCGGTGCTGACCTGCTCGCCGTCGTCCGCGTCGCCGCCGACGATCAGCTCCGGCAACTCGGCCGGCGGGGGCTGCACGGTCAGCCTTTGCTCGGGCAACGTGCTGCTCAACGCGTAGCGGGCGGCCTCGGCCGGTGACGCTCCGCGCAGCAACGCCCGCTGCATGAGTTCCAACCGGGCGATGTCCCGATCTCCGTACCGGCGGTGCCGACCGGTCGTGTGATCGGTCGGGCCGAGGCCGTAGCGGCGGTCCCAGGTGCGCAGCGTCGCCGGCGCTACGCCGAGCCGCCTGGCAACTGCCGCAACGGAGAGCATCGGTTCGCCGGTGGCGCGCTCCCGTGGAACGGGCTCCGGCTGAGTCGTCACGGTGGACATGGTCCGGGCACCTTCTCACAGCGGCAACTCACGTCACTCGGTGTGACCTGCGCCACCAGACGTGGACGGCGTTGATCACTCGTCGGCAGGAATGAACAACTTCCCGCCCGAACACTCTTGAACAAGTTTTGGCGCGGTTCTACGGTGATCACAGTTAAGCCATACGGAGCAACCACGATGGGCACCGACCCGGCGAGGAGGCGGTTCTCGATGGCAGACACCCGGAGGCTCCCCGGTCCGAACGCGGACGTGTGGGACTGGCAGTTGGACGGCAACTGCCGGGGCATGGACAGCGCCTTCTTTTTTCATCCGGACGGCGAGCGTGGGCCGGCCCGGTCCCGGCGTGAAGCCCGGGCGAAGGCCGTCTGCCAGAGCTGCCCGGTGCTGGACATGTGCCGCCGGCACGCACTGGCCGTCCAGGAGCCGTACGGCATCTGGGGCGGCATGTCCGAGTCCGAGCGGGACACCATCCTGAAGTCGAGGCGTCGTCAGCTCGTTCTCACGTCGTAGGCCTGAGGTATGACCCGACGACCATCTCCGCGGTGGACGCCCGATGACGGCCGCCCGCCCTAACTTCGTTCCTATCGACGGGGACGTAAGGGGATGGTCGGGATGCCCAGCACGGCGGTAGTGCAGTTCGGACAGATGTTCGCCGGGGTGGCGCTGGTCGGGCTGGCCGCGCTGGCCATCGCCCATGTGCTGATCGCCGTGCTGGCGGTGGTGGGCGTGATCGGGTCACGCCAGAACGCCGGCATGAAGATCGTGTGGTTCCTGCTGATCTGGGCCATGCCGCTGATCGGCAGCGTGATGTGGTTCCTCGTCGGCCGCCGCGAGCACCGCTCCCAATGGGATCCGGCCGAGTCTTTGCCGCGCGTTCCGCGCGGGGCGGCTTCGCTCTGATCCGGCGCCTCGCCCTTGCCACATTTTCGAGCGCCGCATTGGGCTCGGTGGTGGGGCGCGCAGGTGGCGGCGCTCGAAAATGTGCCAACCGTGCGAAGCACCGGCGCGAAGCCGCGCTCAGCATGGAAAGTGCCCCCTCCGTTCTCGGGAGGGGGCACTTCTCGTCTGCCTCAGATCTCAGTGGCCGTGGCCGTGGCCGTGCCCGTGGCCCGCGTCGGCCGGCTCGTCTTCCTTCTTCTCCACGACGGCGCTCTCCGTGGTGAGCACCATGCGGGCGATGGAGGCGGCGTTGGCGATCGCGGAGCGGGTCACCTTCACCGGGTCGATGACGCCGGCGCCCAGCAGGTCGCCGTACTCCAGGGTGGCGGCGTTGAAGCCGGAGCCCCACTCCAGGTCTGCGACCTTGGACGTGACGACCGCGCCCTCAAGGCCGGCGTTGCTGGCGATCCAGTACAGCGGCGCGGACAGGGCGTCACGCACGATGCGCACGCCGGTGGCCTCGTCGCCGGTCAGGCCCAGGTTGTCGGCCAGCTCCTTGGCCGCGTGCACCAGGGCGGAACCGCCGCCGGGCACGATGCCCTCCTCGACCGCGGCCTTGGTGGCGGCGACCGCGTCCTCGATGCGGTGCTTTGCGCTCCTTCATCTCGGTCTCGGGGGGCGGCGCCGACCGTGATCACCGCGACGCCGCCGGACAGCTTAGCCAGCCGCTCCTGCAGCTTCTCGCGGTCCCAGTCGGAGTCGGGGCCTCGATCTCCTTGCGGAGCTGCTCCACCCGGCCCGCGACGTCGTCGGACTTGCCGCCGCCGTCGACGATCGTGGTGTTGTCCTTGGTGACGTGCACGCGCCGGACGGTGCCCAGCACCTCCAGGCCCACCTCGGACAGCTTCAGGCCGACCTCGGCCGCCACGACCTGGGCGCCGGTGACGGTGGCCAGGTCGTCCAGGAACGCCTTGCGGCGGTCGCCGAAGTAGGGGGCCTTCACCGCGACGACCTTGATCGTCTTGCGGATCGAGTTGACCACCAGCGTGGACAGGGCCTCGCCCTCGAGGTCCTCGGCCACGATCAGCAGCGGCTTGCCCGACTGCGCGACCTTCTCCAGCACCGGCAGCAGGTCGGCCAGGGCCGAGATCTTCTCGCGGTGCAGCAGGACGTAGGCGTCGTCGTAGACGGCCTCCTGCGTCTCCGGGTCGGTGGCGAAGTAGGCGGAGATGTAGCCCTTGTCGAACTGGACACCCTCGGTGATCTCCAGCTCGGTGGCCAGCGTCGAGGACTCCTCGATCGTGATGACGCCGTCCTCGCCGACCTTCTCGATGGCCTCGCCGAGCAGCGCGCCGATCGAGGAGTCGCGGGAGGAGACCGTGCCGACCTGGGCGACGTTGTCGCGGCCCTTGATCGGGGTGGCCTTGTTCTTCAGGAACTCCACCACGTGGTCGACGGCGGCCTGCATGCCGCGGCCGAGCGAGGTGGGGTTGGCGCCGGCGGCCACGTTGCGCAGGCCGACCCGGACCAGGGCCTGGGCCAGCACCGTCGCGGTGGTGGTGCCGTCGCCGGCGATGTCGTTGGTCTTGGTGGCGACGCTCTTGGCCAGCTGGGCGCCGAGGTTCTCGAACGAGTCCTCGAGCTCGATCTCGCGGGCCACGGTCACGCCGTCGAGGGTGACGGTCGGGCCGCCGAACTTCTTGTCCAGCACCACGTGCCGGCCGCGCGGGCCGAGGGTGACCTTGACGGCGTCGGCCAGCTTGTTGACGCCGCGCTCCAGAGCCCGACGAGCGTCCTCGTCGAAGCTGATCTGCTTGGGCATTACGAGCCTTTCTCAGGTTTTAAGCACACAGGCGCCCCAGCGGCCCGGAGTGGGCTGCCGGGGCGCCTGAGCGGAGAAAGCAGCGTCAGTTGATGACGGCCAGCACGTCGCGCGCGGAGAGGATGAGGTACTCCTCGCCGTTGTGCTTGAGCTCCGTGCCGCCGTACTTCGAGTAGACGACGACGTCGCCGACCGCGACGTCCAGCGGGACACGGTTGCCCTTGTCGTCAATGCGACCCGGGCCCACGGCCAGGACCTTGCCCTCCTGGGGCTTCTCCTTGGCGGTGTCCGGGATGACAAGACCGGAAGCGGTCGTCGTCTCGGCCTCGTTGGCCTGGACGAGGATCTTGTCCTCGAGCGGCTTGATGTTCACGCTCACCGGGTTGACCTCCACGGTCGTCGAAAGCGTTGGCAGGTACCGACGGCGCCTGCCACCCCGCCGTCGCGGGGGCCGGGGCGGTAGTTGGTGCCGTGCGACTAGCACTCTACCCACGCGAGTGCCAGCGCTTCAACTGGCACCCTTGGAGCCGCCTCCGGCGCGGCCCCACCCACCTGCTTGTCACATGATCTGAACCTGGGACACCGGCAGGCCCGGATCGGTGGCCAGATCCAGCCCCGACGGCTCCGCGTCGGCGGCCACCAGGTGGGCGCCGACGGCGGCGATCATGGCGCCGTTGTCGGTGCAGAGGCGGGGGCGAGGCACGCGCAGGGTGATGCCGGCGGCGGCGCAGCGCTCGGCGGCCAGGCCCGAGAGGCGGGAGTTGGCGGCGACGCCGCCGGAGATGACGAGGGTGTCGAGGCCGAGGTCCTTGACGGCGCGGATGGCCTTGCCGGTGAGCACGTCGGCGACGGCCTCCTGGAACGAGGCGGCGACGTCGGCCAGCGGCACCTCGAGGCCGTCCCGCTCGCGGTTCTCGACCCAGCGGGCGACGGCGGTCTTGAGGCCCGAGAAGGAGAAGTCGTACTTGGCGTCGCGCTGGCCGGTCAGGCCGCGCGGGAAGGCGATGGCGCAGCCGTTGCCGGTCTTGGCCAGCTTGTCGATGGGCGGACCGCCGGGATAGGGCAGGTCGAGCACGCGGGCGACCTTGTCGTAGGCCTCGCCGGCGGCGTCGTCGATGGTGGAGCCGATCTCGGTGATCTTGCCGGCCAGGTCCTCGACCAGCAGCAGCTGCGAGTGCCCGCCGGAGACCAGCAGCGCGACGCAGGGCGACGGCAGCGGGCCGTGCTCCAGGGTGTCGGCGGCGACGTGCCCGGCCAGGTGGTTGACGCCGTAGAGCGGCTTGTCGAGCGCGGCGGCGTAGGCCTTGGCGGCGGAGACGCCGACCAGCAGCGCGCCGGCCAGGCCGGGCCCGGCGGTGACGGCGATGGAGTGCACGTCGGCCAGGGTCAGTCCGGACTTCTCCAGCGCCCGGCCCATGGTCGGGATCATGGCCTCCAGGTGCGCGCGGCTGGCCACCTCGGGCACCACGCCGCCGAAGCGGACGTGCTGCTCGACGCTGGAGGCCACCTCGTCGGCCAGCAGCTGCATGGAGCCGTCCGCGCCGAGCCGGACGATGCCCACCCCGGTCTCGTCGCACGAGGACTCGATGCCCAGCACGATGCGGTCGCCGGTCACGACTTCTCCTCCTGTCGGACCGCCGCGGGGCGGCCCATGGTGTACGCGTCCGCCCCGGACGGTTGGTAGTACCTGCGGCGCAGCCCCAGCTGCTCGAAGCCGCGCGACCGGTACAACGCTATGGCCACGTCGTTGTCGGTGCGAACCTCGAGGAACACCGGCGCCGCGACCTCGTCGGCCCGGGCCAGCAGCGCCTCGAACAGCGCCTTGCCCACGCCACGGCCCTGCCATTCGGTGTCCACGGCGATGGTCTGCACGCTGCCCTCGTAGTCGGGCGCGCGGCC
>NZ_KK037166.1:6644930-6650437 GCF_000568255.1 Kutzneria sp. 744 | reverse complement strand
CAGCACGATCGGCAGGTACAGCACGTCGGCGTACATCTCGGCGCCCTGCCCGGCGGCGCTCGCGACGCCCAGCGACGGCAGCTTCTCGACCAGGTCGGCCGGCTTCTCGACGTGCGGGCCCTCGGTGCGGCGGCCCTCGGCGTCGTAGGCCGCCCAGTAGACCTCGCGGCGGCGGGCGTCGGTGGCGACGAGCAGGCCGTGGCCGGTTCGCGCCTCGATGGCGATGGCGTCGACCGTGGGCACCGGGTACACCGGCTTGCCCAGGGCCTGCCCCAGGGAGGCCGCTGTGACCATGCCGACACGGAGGCCGGTGAACGGGCCGGGGCCGCTGCCGCAGACGAGGGCGTCGACGTCGGCCATGGTCTTGCCGGCCTCGGCCAGCGCCTCGCGCAGATGGGGAATCAGCAGCTCACCATGGGCTTTGGCGTCGACGGTGATGCGCTGCGCCAGCGTGCGCGGCGTCGCGTCGGCGTCGAGCTGCCCACTCCGGCGGTGACGGCGGGGGTCGCGGTGTCGATCGCAAGCACTAGCACGGTCGTCAAGGGTACGACCATCATCGGAAGGCACTTCGACGCGAGGGGTTGATGGGATGTTGCTGCCGGCTCTGGCCGACCCGACGGACGCCGACGCACTGGTCTTCGGCGACCGAAAACTGACCTACCGCGAGCTCGCCGGCGTGGCGGCGGCGATCGCGAAACGGCTGGTCGGGGCCAGGGTGGCGGTATGGGCGACGCCGACGCTGGAGACCTGCGCGGCGGTGGTCGGGGCGCTGGCGGCCGGCGCCGCGGTGGTGCCGATCAACCCCAAGGTCGGCGAACGCGAGCTTGAGCACATCCTCGGCGACAGCGCGCCGGCCCAGGTGCTGGCCGCCCCGGGCGTCGAGCTGCCCGGCGGCCTGGCCGCGCTGCCGCGGCTGGATGTCGACCTCTCCGTACGTTCCGACGGGCTGCCGCCCGAGCCGGACGAGGAGGCGCCGGCGTTCATCGTCTACACCTCCGGCACCACCGGTCCGCCCAAGGGGCGTGGTCCTGCCACGCCGGGCGATCGCGTCCAACCTGGACTCGCTGTCGGCGGCGTGGGAGTGGACGGCCGCCGACGTCGTGACGCACGCGCTGCCGATCTTCCACGTGCACGGGCTTGTGGTCGGAGTGCTCGGGCCGCTGCGGCGCGGCGGATCTTCGCACCACATGGGCAAGTTCAGCGCGGCGGCGGCCGGGGCCAAGCTGGCCGGCCCGGCGACGATGATGTTCGGCGTCCCCACCATGTACAGCCGGCTCGCCGCCGACGTGGAGGCCGATCCGGGGCTGGCCAAGCAGATCTCGCAGGCCCGGCTGCTGGTGTCGGGTTCCGCCCCGCTGCCGGCCAGCCTGCACGAGCGCATCTCCCAGGCCACCGGGCAGCGGATCGTGGAGCGCTACGGCATGACCGAGACACTGATGAACTGCAGCGTCCGGGCCTGGGGCGAGCGTCGGCCGGGCACCGTCGGTCTGCCGGTGGACAGGGTGGAGGTGCGGCTCGTGGACGACGCCGGCTCGGTCATCGAGGTGAGCGACGACGCCACCATCGGCGAGATCGAGGTGCGCGGGCCCAACCTGTTCCTGGAGTACCTCAACCGTCCCGAGGCGACCGCCGAGGCCATGCACGACGGCTGGTTCCGCACCGGCGACATGGCCACCCGCGCCGCCGACGGCTACATCCGCATCGTCGGCCGCCGGGCCACCGACATCATCAAGAGCGGCGGCTTCAAGATCGGCGCCGGCGAGATCGAGAACGCCCTGCTGGAGCACCCCGGCGTGGCCGAGGTCGCGGTGGCCGGCCGCCCCGACGACGACCTGGGCGAGCGCATCGTGGCCTGGGTGGTGCCGGCCGCGTCGGCCCCGGACGCTCAGGAGCTGATCGACCACGTGGCTCGGCTGCTCACCCCGCACAAGCGGCCGCGAGCGGTGAATTTTGTCGATTCCTTGCCTCGCAACGAACTCGGCAAGGTTACCAAGCGCGCTCTCCCCTAAGCGCCCTTTTTGTCACATGCGCTTCCCATGTGTCACCAGGGCGCAAATGGGAAGCGCATGTGGCAAAAACTAGGGGAGGTCGCGGGTGGTCCAGCTACCCTGCGGGTGGAGCTCCGCCAGCCGGACGTCGTCGTCGAGGCGGGTGAGGCGGATCAGCAGGTGGTCGTCGGAGAGGCGTTCGGCGACGCCCTCGCCCCACTCCACGACCACGGCCGCGTCGACCAGCTCGGTGTCCAGGTCCAGGTCGTCCAGCTCGTCGAGGTGCCCACCCAGGCGGTAGGCGTCGACGTGCACAAGGGCGACGCCGCGCTCGCCGGCCCGATGCTCACGGGCGATGACGAACGTCGGCGAGCTGACTCGGCCCCGCACGCCGAGGCCTTCGGCGATGCCCCTGGTCATGGCCGTCTTGCCCGCGCCGAGCGGGCCGGACAGCAGCACCAGGTCACCCGCCCGCAGTAGACCGCCCAGCCGCCGGCCGAACTCGACCGTGTCCGCCTCCACCGGCAGCCGGAGTTCCTTCACGCTCGTTTCCACCATCGCCGTCCAGTCGTCTCGCCGTCCGCGCAGCTGCGCACCAGGTCCACCAGGTGACCGGTGACCAGGTCGGCCTCCTCCAGCATCACCATGTGCCCCGCGCCGTCGGCCCTGACCAGCTCGGCGTCCGGCAGCTCGGCGGCGATCGCCTCGGCATGCCGGAACGGCGTGAGCCTGTCGGCGTCTCCGCTGAGCACGAGCACCTTGCAGTGCCGCAGCCCGGCCAGCGCCGCGTAGCGGTTGTGGGATCCCAGGGTACGGACGAAGTCGGTGATGGCCGCCAGGGAGGTCCGGTCGATCATCGTCTCCATGAGGTCGACCAGCGCCGGGCTGACCTTGCGGTCGCCGAAGGCCAGGCCGCGGATGGCGCTCCAGGTGATGTGGCCGCCGGCCCGGCGGGCCCACTCGACCAGGCTGGGCTGCCAGTTGGCCAGCAGGCCGAGGCCGCGCGTCGCCGGGTTGTGCCGGGACAGCAGCGGGCGGGGCAGGCCGGACGCGCCGACGTCGCCGGCAGAGGTGCCGATCAGGGCCACGCCGCGGACCCGGTCCACGAACAGCTCGGGCTGCTGCTCGGCCAGGGCCATGATCGTCATGCCGCCCATGGAATGACCCACCAGCACGAGCGGGCCCTTCGGCACCAGCGCGCGGAGCACGGAGTCGAGGTCGTGGCCCAGCTGCTCGATGGTGCTGGACTCGGCGGTGGCCCGGCCCGAACGGCCGTGGCTGCGCTGGTCGTACAGCACCAGGCGAACCCGAGGATCGATCATCTTGGCCAGGTCGCGGCGCTGGAAGTGCCAGCAGCGGCGGTCAAGCACGAAGCCGTGCACCAGCACCACGGTCATCACCGGCGCGCCGCCGTCTTCGGGGTCCACCTCTTCGCACGCGATCGGCACGCCGTCGTCGGCGGCCACAGTGCATTCACGACTCGGGCGTAACTGGCCTAACGGCTCGTCCTCGTGCGGGTCGTCGGTGTCGCGGCGCTGCCGGGCGATGCGGGCGTTCTGCGCCGCAAAAAAAAAGGACCAGGCCCGTCGCCGCCCAACCCACCACGCCGCCGGTCACCCCGGCGGCCTTCATCCACGGCCTCACCGACGGCCGCCGAAAGAAAAAAACGCCGCACTCTCGGTCGGTACATGCCGGTCACGATCTCGTAGTCGATCGTGCCGGTCTTGTCGGCCCACTCCCGGGCCGTCGGCTCGCCCTCGTCACCCGGGCCGAACAGGACGACCTCGTCCCCGTCGGTGATCGGGTCGTCGCCGCAGTCCACCACGATCTGGTCCATGCAGACCCGGCCCACCACCGGCCGGCGGGCGCCGCCCAGCCAGACCTCCATGTTCCCGGACAACGCCCGCGGCACGCCGTCCGCGTAGCCGACCGGGACCAGCGCCAGGTTCGTGTCCCGCTCCGCCGTCCAGATGTGGCCGTACGACACGGATTCACCGGCCGGCACCCGGCGGGCCAGCGACACCGAGGAGCGGAACGTCATCACCGGTTTCAGGTCCGAGTCGCCCGGCAGCGGATTCAGGCCGTACACCGCGATGCCCGGGCGGACCAGGTCGAAGTGCAGGTCCGGACGGCTCAGCGTGGCCGCCGAGTTGGCCAGGTGCCGAATCGGGTGCAGGCCCGCCTCCAGCGCCACCTTGTAGGCCTCGTCCAGGCGGGCCGCCTGGAGGTCCATCGAAGGGTGCCCGGGCTCGTCGGCGTTGGCCAGATGCGACCACACCGCCGCGATCTCCACGGTCCCCTCGTCGTGGGCGCTCGCCGCCGCCTCCACCAGCGTGGGCCAGTCCGCCGGCTGGCAGCCGCCCCGGGTCAGGCCGGTGTCGATCTTGAGGTGGATCCTCGCCTCCGTGCCCACCGCCCTGGCCGCCGAGTTCACGGCCCACAGCTGGCGCAGCGAGGACACCGACAGGTGGATCCCCGCCTCGACCGCCGGGCCGAAGTTGTCGTCGACCGTGTGCAGCCAGCAGAAGATGCGCCCCTGGATGCCCGCCGCCCGCAGGGCCAGCGCCTCGTCGACCGAGGCCACCCCCAGCCACGACGCCCCCGCCGCCAGCGCCGCGTTGCCCACCGCGACCGCGCCGTGCCCGTATCCGTCCGCCTTCACCACGGCCATCGTCTGCGCGCCGGAGGACCCCGCCAGCCGCGTCAGCAGCTCGACGTTGTGCTTCACGGCGTCGAGGTCGATCCGGACCTCGGCCCGCGGCAGGGGATTGTGCTGATCAGCCATAACGCCGTTCATGGTGACATAAGCCGGGGTGCCGGTGCCGCGCGGTGACCCGTTTGGGGCCCGCGAGGTCGCGCCGGTCTCTGAAGCCGCGGGCCGGGAAAATCGCGTCTTTTCAGCGATTTTTCCGGACTAGGCGAAGAGACCGGATCTTCAGCGACCTCTCCCCGCGCGGGACGCGCGGAGAAAGCACAGCGCGGATGGCGTCGGAGATGGCGGCCTGGAGGTGGGAGGCGGGGGCGGGGGCGCCGTCGGCGGCGAGGTCGGCGGCGAGCTCGTGGACGTAGGCGGCGCAGCCGGCGGCCAGCCAAGGGTCCTCGCCGGCGGCCAGCAGGGCGCCGATGAGGCCGGAGAGGACGTCGCCGGAGCCGGCGGTGGCGGGCCAGGAGGAGCGGGACTGGCTGACCAGCACGCGGCCGTCGGGGGCGGCGACGACGGTGGAGTGGCCCTTGAGCAGCACCACGGCGTGGAAGCGGGCGGCGGCGCGGCGGGCGGCGGAGATGCGGTCGAGGCCGACCTCGCCGGCGAGGCGGGCGAACTCACGGTCGTGCGGGGTGAGCACGAGGGGGGTCTCGGGATCCCGGGCGTCCCACAGGGTGGGGTCGCCGGCCAGCAGGGTGATGGCGTCGGCGTCGGGCAGACGGGGACGTCGGGCGGCGAGCACGTCCACGAGGACCTCACGGCCGGCCTTGCCGGGTGCCGAGGCCGGGCCCGACGACCCAGGCCTGCACCCGGCC
>NZ_KK037166.1:6640667-6644830 GCF_000568255.1 Kutzneria sp. 744 | reverse complement strand
CGCGCCGGCGCAGGAAAGCGCCGGCCACAGGGCGTCGCCGCCGTTGTTGCCGGCCCCGACGAGCAGCCCGACCCGGCGCCCGGACGTGCCGCCGGTCCGCGCGGCCAGCAGCGCGAGCACCTCGTTGGCCACGGCGTACGCGGCGATCCGCATCAGCCGGCTCTCCGGCACCCTGGTGAAGACCCGCTGCTCAGCCGCCCGCACCTGGCCGGCAGTCCACACGCCCCGCATCACACAGCCCCGATTACTCGACGGTCACCGACTTCGCGAGGTTACGCGGCTTGTCGACGTCGTACCCGCGACTGCGGGCGATCTCGGCCGCCAGCACCTGCAGCGGCACGCTGGACACCAAGGGCTGCAACAGGGTCGGCACGGCCGGTACCTCGATCAGGTGGTCCGCGAAGGGCTTCACCGTGTCGTCGCCCTCCTCGGCGATGACGATGGTGCGCGCGCCACGGGCCTGGATCTCGCTGATGTTGGACAGCAGCTTGCTGTGCAGGACCGCGCGGCCCTTCGGGGACGGCATCACGACGACGACCGGCAGCTGGTCCTCGATCAGCGCGATGGGGCCGTGCTTGAGCTCGCCGGCGGCGAAGCCCTCGGCGTGCATGTACGCCAGCTCCTTCAGCTTCAACGCGCCTTCGAGGGCGACGGGGAAGCCGACGTGCCGGCCCAGGAACAGGATTGCCTTGGAGTCGGACAGCTCGTGGGCGAGCTCCCGGACCTGGCCGACGGTGCCCAGCGCCTGCTGCACGGCCGCCGGCATGGCCTCCAGCTCGTGGAACTCGCGCGCCACCTCGTCCGGGTACTTGGTGCCGCGGGCCTGGGCCAGTGCGAGGCCGACGAGGTAGTTGGTGGCGATCTGGGCCAGGAACGTCTTGGTGGCGGCGACGCCGATCTCCGGGCCGGCGTGGGTGTACAGCACGGCGTCGGACTCGCGCGGGATCTGGGCGCCGTTGGTGTTGCAGATGGCCAGCACGCGGGCCTTCTGCTCACGGGCGTGCCGCACGGCCTCCAGAGTGTCGGCGGTCTCGCCGGACTGCGAGATGGCCACCACCAGGGTGTCGCGGTCCAGCACCGGGTCGCGGTAGCGGAACTCGCTGGCCAGCTCGCACTCGACGGGCAGCCGGGTCCAGTGCTCGATGGCGTACTTGGCGACCAGCCCGGAGTGGTAGGCGGTGCCGCAGGCCACCACGAAGACCTTGTCCACGTCACGCAGGTCCTGGTCGGCCAGCCGCTGCTCGTCGAGCACGATGCGGCCGTCGGTGAAGTGGCCGCGCAGCGTGTTGGCCAGCGCCTCCGGCTGCTCCTCGATCTCCTTGAGCATGAAGTAGTCGTGGCCGCCCTTCTCGGCGGCCGACAGGTCCCAGTTCACCTCGAACGGCTTGGCCTGCACCGGCTCCCCGTGGAAGTCGGTGACCTCGTAGCCGTCCTTGGTGATCACGACGACCTGGTCCTGGCCCAGCTCGACGGCGTTGCGGGTGTGCTCGATGAACGCGGCCACGTCGGAGGCGAGGAAGGTCTCGCCCTCGCCGACGCCGACGACCAGCGGCGAGGAGCGCCGGGCCGCGACGACCTTGTCGGGCTCGTCGGCGTGGGTGACGACCAGCGTGAACGCGCCCTCCAGCCGGCGGGACACGGTCCGCACGGCGGCGGCCAGGTCGCCGTCGTAGATCCGGGAGACGAGGTGGGCCGCCGTCTCGCTGTCGGTGTCGCTGGCCAGCTCGATGCCGTCGGCCTCCAGCTCGGCCCGCAGCTGCGCGAAGTTCTCGATGATCCCGTTGTGCACCACGGCGATCCGGCCGGTGGTGTCCCGGTGCGGGTGCGAGTTGCGGTCCACCGGCGCGCCGTGGGTGGCCCACCGGGTGTGGCCCATGCCGGTGCCGCCGGTCAGGCTGTCCCGGCCGACCTCGTCCAGCCGTGCCTCCAGGTTGGCCAGCCGGCCGGCCTTGCGCTCGACCGCCAGCCCGCCGTCGCCGTCCAGAACGGCGACGCCCGCCGAGTCGTATCCCCGGTACTCCAACCGGCGCAATCCGTCCAGTACGACGTCCAGTGCCGGGCGATGGCCGGTGTAACCCACGATTCCACACACGACGGTACAGGGTAGCTAGACCATCATCCGGTTGCGACCAGCCGGGTTGTTTCCCGTCACACCCTGGTCAGAGGCATGATCGGAATCGATTTGGTGTAGACCAATACTGATCATTCGGGGCGACACGTGATCCGGTACGGTCCGGGTATGGCGCGACGCAAGCCGTTGACCGCGAAGCAGGCGCTCACCGAGCTCAGCCGGCCCGGTCCGCACGGCGTGCGGCGCGGCGACCTGGCCCTGGTCGGGCTGCCCGGCACGCTGTTCACCCCGCGCGGCGGGCACGGCCTGCCGGCGGTGGCCTTCGGGCACGGCTGACTGCAGCCGCCGCAGCGCTATCTCGGCCTGTTCCGGCACCTCGCGTCGTGGGGCGTCGTCGTCGCGGCCCCGGCCACCCATCGCGGCCCGCTGGCCTCGGCCCGGCTGTTCGCCGCGGACCTGCGCACGGCGCTGGACGTGGTGTCCGGCGTGCGGCTCGGCGACGGCGAAATCGGTGTGGACGCCGGCAAGTTGGCCGTCGGCGGGCACGGCGCCGGCGGCGGCGCGGCGGTGCTGGCGGCGGCCGAGGACGAGCGGATCCGCGGCGTTTTCACTGTCGCCGCTTCGGAAACGATAAAAATAAAACTGTGGACGGTGCGCGGCTGTGCCTGATGCCGGCCGTGCATCTGGCGGCCGAGGAAGACCTTGTCGCGCCGCCGGTCGGTCACGCCGAAGCCATCGCGCAGAGCTGGGGCGGGCCGGTCCAGCTACGGACCATCGCCGGCGCCAACCACCTCGGCTTCGCCGAAGGGCGGCACTGGAGCGAACTGCTGCTGCCGGGCCGGGGCGAGCCGAAGACGCAGACCGTCGCCAAGGCCGTGATCACCGCGTTTCTGTTGCGGCAGTTGAACGGCGACCACGCCTACGACTCGCTGCTGTACAGCGACGTGAAGCGAGCACCCGTCACGTACCAGCGTGCGGGCCGTCCGACGACGGCCCGCACGAAGAGCTAGCTATTCCATCCAGCTCTGGTTCGAGTAGTCGTCGTCATCGTCATAGACGGGACGAGCGGTCCGCCGGGGCGTCGGTCGCGGCGGCGGGGTGACGTCGGGCATCTGGAACGACGGGGCAGCGGGCGGGTTGTACTCGTCCTCGCTGTCGAAGAACGTGTACTTCTCCTCCCGGACCTCCTGCGCGGGCCGGGCGACGGGGCGGCCGCTCTCGGCGGCCTCCCGCTTGGCCTTGGCCTCGGCCATCGCCTTCTGGGAGGCTTCCTTGTTCTCCTTGACGGCGTCCGCGAACTTCTTCTCGGTCGCCGCGCGCTGACGCTGGACGTCGTCCCGGAGCTCCCGCATCTGCGCGACGGCAGTGTTCACGGCGACGGTCGCCTGATAGCTCACTGGCGCTGGCTCCCTTCGTCCTCACCGAGCACGCCGTTCATCCGGCTGACGGAGGCCGAGCCGTTGTCGTCGAAGACGGCGCTCGGCGTGCGCCAGGCCGCGTTCGTGCTGCGCTCCTGGTCCTCGCCGCCGCCACCGTGGCCGCCGCCGCCCATGCCCCCCATCATCGGCATGCCGCCGCCCATGGGTGAACCGGCCTGACCGGCCGCCGCCGCGTGCGCGCCGCCGAGCTGGGCCAAGCCGGCGTCGCCGGGCGCACTGGCCTGGTTGGTCGAGGCCTGCCCGCCCAGACCCGGGTCCGCGGCGCTGTGCGCGGTGTCCCAGGCGCCGGCGTGGTGCATGCCGCCCTGGCTGCCGACCATGCCGTGCCCGCCGTCATCGCCGAGCGTCCACGCCGACGAGCCGCCGGTGTCGGCCGAGGCCGGCGTGAACGAGGCGGCGGCGACGCTGGTGGACGCCGGGGAGTCGAACAGGCTCCCGGAGAAGCTGCCCTGGTCGTGCTCGCCGGTCGGGGCGTAGGTGAAGCCCGGGTCGGCCGCGGCCGGCGCGGTCCAGGCCGGCTCCGGCATCGGCACGTCGTCCGGCAGCGCGTGGGCCGGGCCGGTGGACGCCGGGGGGTGGTCCGGCTTCTCCAGGCCCCCGCCGGGTCGGTCGACACCGCCGCGTCCCCTTCCTCGCCGAGCTGGGCCGGGTCG
>NZ_KK037166.1:6621601-6640494 GCF_000568255.1 Kutzneria sp. 744 | reverse complement strand
AAAAAAAAAAAAAAAAAAAAAAAAAAAAAAAAAAATACAACAAATTAAAAACCCGAGGTAGATGCCTAAATAACCAACTCCTCCGGTTCTGGCGCCACCCGTGACGCCACCGCCACCGCCACCGCCACCGGTCCCGGTGCCGGGACCGCCCCCGGTGTGGCCGGGGCCCTTGGGGTCGCCGCCGGTCTTCTGCTCCGGCTTGCCCTCCGGCACCGCCGACAGGCCCGAGAACGGACTCTGGTTGACCGCCTCGGCGGCGGAGATCAGCTCCTCGAAGGCCTGCTTGATGCCGGTGTCCGCGGTCTTGGAACCCTGTTGCAGCAGCTGGAGGTTCTGCTCGAACGGCTCCTTGAAGCCGGAGTCGATCACCTTCTGGGTCAGGCCGGCGATGAACTGCAGGAACATGTCGGCTTCCCAGCCCATGATCCACAGGATGCACTCGCCCAGCGTGCTGCACACCGCCCACGCGGCGTCCAGCGCCCAGCCGCCGGGGAAGTCGAAGCCGATCAGGTCGGCGACGCCGTCCTTGAGCTTGTTGACCAGGTCGTCAAGGCCCTTCTCGGCCTTGTAGATGCCGATCAGCTCAAGCAGCGTGACCGGGTCGAACTGGATCTTGCTGAAGTCGATCTGGTCCAGCGTCTGGCCGTAGGCGTCGACGATCTGCTTGGCCGCCGAGGTGCTCGACGTGATGGCCTGGCTCAGCTTGTCCAGGTCGCTGTCGATGGTCTGGGCCTTGGTGCCGAACTGCTGGATGTAGGCGCCGAACGCGTTGGCCGCGTCGCCCTGCCACGAGCTGCCGACGACCCCGGTGACCTTGCCGTTCATCTCGTCACGGGTGTTGGCGAAGTCCGACGCCACCTGCGAGAGCTCGTCCGCGGCCTGGGCCAGCTGGCCGTAGTCGATGCCGCGCGGCTGGTCGAACGGCTTGACGATGTCGGTGTCGAAGTTGAGGTTCTTGCCGGTGTACAGGTTGTAGAGGTCGAGCCATTGCTTGAAGCCGTCGCGCTTGTCGGCGTGGGCGTCGCAGACGTCGTCGGAGCGGCCGCTCAGGTCGCCGCCGGGGTCCCCACCGCTGCCGTCGCTGGTGTCCCCGCCTTCTCCCCCGTCGCCGCCGTCCCCGCCATCGCCACCGTCTCCGCCGTCGCCCCCATCGCCGCCGTTCCCACCATTGCCGCCGTTGCCCCCACGGCCGTTCTGCCCGTCCTGCCCGTCTTCACCGTCCTGGCCGTCCTGGCCTTTGCCGCGTCGCTTCCCGTCCTCGTCCTTCTTGGGATGCGTGCCGCCGGTGTCCTCGTCGTCCTTCTTGGGCTTGGTGGTGCTGGTGTTGCCACCGTCGTCCTTGTGATGGGTCGACGACGAGCTCGAATGATGGGAGTGCTTGCTTGCTTTGGCCATCAGGCGTTACCCCCCGCGGACGAGATCGAGGACGCATTCGAGGAATCGGTGTCGGCGTAGTTCTTCGCGGTCGCGTTCAATCCGGCGCAGATGTCCTCCGCGTGCGAACCGAAGTCCTTCATGTTGGCGCTCAAGGTCTGCACGGCCTTCGTGGCCGCGTCACCGGCCTGCGGGCACGACTTGCCCGTGATGTCGCCCGTGACGTGCACCGAGTCCAGCGTGGTGCGATATCCGACCGCGGTCGTCTCATCGAGATCTCGGAAGTACGACCCGAGAGTCGTGATCGCCTGGCCGTCGGCCTTGACGCTGCCCGACATGATCTTTGTCCTCCCCTGCCCCCTGCTGTGTACGACAACTCGGACTCCGCGGGGCGCGATTCGGTTCCACGCCGCGACCATGCCGATGCGTCGCACACTATTACAGAAACCGGACAGGGCAGGGCGCTATCACCGAAGTGGTGACCGGCGGTCAGCCGACGGCGGAAACGACCTCGGCCAGGCGGGTCGCGGCGCCGTGGGCCTCGTCGTGGCTGGGGGCCTCGACCATCACCCGCACCAACTGCTCGGTGCCCGACGGGCGCAGCAGCACGCGACCGGTCTCCCCCAGCTCGGCGGTCACCTCGGCGACGGCCCGGCTGACGGTCTCGGCCGCCGCGACGGCGGTCTTGTCGGCCACCCGCACGTTGATCAGCACCTGCGGCAGGCGGCGCATCACGCCGGCCAGCTCGCCCAGCGGCTTGCCGGTGGCGGCCACGCGGGCCATCAGCCGCAGCGCGGTCAGCAGGCCGTCGCCGGTGGTGGCGTGCGAGGGCAGGATCACGTGGCCGGACTGCTCGCCGCCCAGCGAGTAGCCGCCGGCCCGCAGCTCCTCCACCACGTAGCGGTCGCCCACCGCGGTGGTGAGCAGGCGCACGCCGTACTCCTTCATGGCCAGGTGCAGGCCGAGGTTGCTCATCACGGTGGCGACGAGCGTGTCCTCCTTGAGCTCACCCGCGTCCTTGAGGGCCAGCGCCAGCACGGCCATGATCTGGTCGCCGTCGATCTCGGCGCCGGTGTTGTCCACCGCGAGGCAGCGGTCCGCGTCGCCGTCGTGGGCGATGCCCAGGTCGGCGCCGTGTTCGAGGACCGCGGCCTGGAGCACGTCCAGGTGGGTGGAGCCGACGCCGTCGTTGATGTTCAGGCCGTTGGGGTCGGCGTGGATGGCGATCACCTCGGCCCCGGCCCGGCGGTAGGCCTGGGGCGCGGTGGTGGAGGCGGCGCCGTTGGCGCAGTCGACCACGATGCGCAGGCCGTGCAGGTCGTGCGGGGTCGACAGCAGCAGGTGGTCGATGTACCGGCTGGCCGCCTCCGGCACGTCGCTGACCCGGCCGACGCCCGCGCCGGTCGGGCGGCCCTCGGTCCGGTCGAGCCGGGCCTCGATCTCGTCCTCCAGCTCGTCGGACAGCTTCAGGCCGCCCTTGGCGAAGAACTTGATCCCGTTGTCGGGCATCGGGTTGTGCGAGGCGGAGATCATCACGCCCAGGTCCGCGTCCAGCTCGGCGACCAGGAAGGCCACCGCCGGGGTCGGCAGCACGCCCAGCCGCAGCACGTCCGCGCCGGCCGCCGTGAGGCCCGCGGTCACCGCCGCCTCCAGCATCTCGCCGCTGGCCCTCGGGTCCCGGCCCAGCACCGCGACCGGGCGGTGCGTGGTGTCGTGCTCGGCCAGCACCCGGGCCGCCGCCGCGGCCAGCGAGAGCGCCAACTCCGGGGTCAGGTCGGCGTTGGCCATACCGCGGACACCGTCGGTGCCGAACAGACGGGACATGGACGCTGCTACCTCCGGGGCGGGGGAACGACGGGGCGGCCAGACTACGGCTAGGGCGCGCGAGGGCCCCGAGGGGTTGCTTCGCTTCGCCGGCCGTGGCCGCTAGCTCACGGTGGGGGTCCGGGGGCTTGCCCCCGGCGGGGTCTGGGGGCTCGGCCCCCGGATTTTTTCGGAGCGGGCGGCTGTGGTCTGCTGCCCAAAAATTGGACACAGCGCAGACACACGCCGCCCGTTCCGGGCGTTACAAGATCAACGCTTGCTGTACTGAGGCGCCTTGCGGGCCTTCTTCAGGCCGTACTTCTTGCGCTCCTTGGCCCGCGGGTCACGGGTGAGGAAGCCGGCCTTCTTCAGCGCCGGGCGGTCGTCGATCTCGAACACGATCAGGGCACGGGCGATGCCCAGCCGCAGCGCGCCGGCCTGGCCGGAGATGCCGCCGCCGACGAGCGTGGCGATGACGTCGAACATCTCGGTGCGCTCGACGGTGACCAGCGGCTCCTTGATGAGCTGCTGATGCACCTTGTTCGGGAAGTACTCCTCCAGCGTCTTGCCGTTCAGCGTGAACTTGCCGGTACCCGGCACCAGTCGCACGCGAACGATGGCCTCCTTGCGGCGGCCGACGGTCTGGATCAGGCGGTTGGGCAGCGCGACGGGGGCGGGAGCGACCTCCTCGTCGCCGTCGGCCTCGACGGCCGCGTCGAACTCGGCGACGGCGTCGGCCTCGGTGGTCTCGGCCTCGACATCGGCAGCAGCCGCGTCGGCCTCGACAACGTCGGGGGTCTCGGCAGCCTCGGCCTCGGCGACAGCCTCGGTGGTCTCGGCAGCCTCGGTGGTCTCGACGGCCTCAGCAGCGACGGCCTCGTCGGCGACCTGCTCGGGCTCGTGGTCAGGAGTGGTCACTGAAACTTCCTCGGTCACTGGGCGATCTTCGTGATCTCGAACGGCTGCGGCTGCTGCGCCGCGTGCGGGTGCTCCGGGCCGGCGTAGACCTTGAGCTTGCTGGCCATGGCGCGACCCAGGCGGGTGTGCGGCAGCATGCCCTTGATCGCCTGCTCGAGGAGACGCTCGGGCTGCTTCTCCAGCATCTCGCCGAAGGAGCGCTTGCTCAGGCCGCCCGGGTGGCCGCTGTGGCGGTACACGAACGCCTGGTCCCGCTTGTTGCCGGTGAGCGCCACCTTCTCGGCGTTCACGATGACGACGAAGTCACCGGTGTCGACATGCGGGGCGTAGATGGGCTTGTGCTTGCCACGCAGCAGCGTCGCGGCCTGGGTGGCGAGCCGGCCGAGCACCACGTCCTGGGCGTCGATGACGTGCCAGGCGCGGTTCACCTCGCCGGCCTTCGGGCTGTACGTGCGCACGGATCTACCTCGTCGTCACTCACTCTGTGGCGCGACCCTACGCAGGTCCACGCTCGTGTCATGGGCTGTCGTTGCGGCGGGGCGCGCCAGCGCGGTCATGGACTGCTGGTGCACGCGCGGCAGCAAGCCTCGCGCCGCATTACCGCACAACAAAGAAAGAAGATACCCGGCCTGACCCGGCAGGGTCAAAACGGGTGGTCGGAACACATACGTGGACCCCAGGACGAGTCGTCCCGGGGTCCACGGGCACCGCACGGGCGGGCGTGACGAAGGTCTCAGCCCCAGAGCTTCTTGGCCGAGCCCTCGGCGCTCTCGTAGCCGTCGCCGGCCTGACGCACGGCCACGCCGATCGCCTCGAGGGTCTCCTTGAAGTCCTTGGCCGCCGCGTCCCAGTTGCGCTGGGCGTTCTGGTAGGCCTCGGCCGCGTCGCCGGTCCAGTCCGCGACGATGGGCGCGATCTTGCTCTTCAGCGTGTCCAGGTGGCTGCCCACGGTGTTCGCCGCGTTGGTGACGTCCTGGGACGCCTGCTGGATCTCGGCGAAAGTGACCTTGATAACGGAGTCGCTCACGTTGTTCTCCCCTGAATGAAGTCTGACAAAGCCGCTATTGCAGAAGACGCTTTTCCGGCCGCAGCCGAAACGAGAGGTCAGCCACCCAGCCGGCTGGAGATGTTGCTGATGCCGTGCGAGGCTTCCTCCTCCTGCTGCGAGTAGGTGCCGGACGCGGTCTTCATCGCGGTCGAGATGTCGTTCAGGGCCTGGTTCAGCTTCTTGGCGTCCTCCATCAGCCGCTCCTGGAGCTGCTGGAACGCCATCGAGGCCTGCCCCTTCCAGCTGGACTGCAACGGGGTGAGGTCGCCGTTGAGCTTGTTGACCGTCGCGTTGATCTCCTGCTCGACGTTCTCGATGTCCTTGGCGCAGCTCGCCATCTCGGCGAAGTTCGTCCCCATACCACCGGACATTGGGAGGGCCCCCTTCAATCTGGGTGAGTACTGCGTGCTTGGTTCGTACGGTTACTGCGACGACGACAGTGCCACGGTCGGTTCCACCCCGTCGCGGGTTCTTGGCAAACCGTTGCTCAAGTAAACGGGTCTGGGTGGAACTAGCCGCGGAACATGATTCCTTCCTGCGAAAAGTCCTCGTCGTCGTCACTCGGACGGGGGCGTCGACCCGCCACGGCAGGGGGCTTCGGGGCACTGGGAGTAGTCGCCGTCATCGGGGCGAGCAGCTCGGTGCCCTCCGGCAGCCGGTCCACCGGCAGCCCCTCGTCGGCCCGGAACGAGGCCGCCGCCCGGCGCAGGCCCGGCGACGTCAGGTCGGCCGGCTGTGGCTGGGCCTGCCGGGCCCGGACCCGGCCGACCAGCTCCCGCGTCTGTCCCCGGGTGGCCGCACTGCGGGCCCTGGCCTCACCGGCGGCTCGGCTGCCCCGCGCGACGGCGGAATCCACGTCGGACCGGAACTGGCTCATCGCGTCGCCGATCTGCACGGCGTCTCCTCCTCAGGCTTGCACCGCCAGCGTGCTCACGACCTGCCGGCACGCGGCCAGCACGGCGTCGCGGTCGCCGGGCGGGTACTGGCAGCCGACGCTGACCTGCGCCTTGCCCTTGAGCACCACGTACCAGTCGACCGATGCCCCGTCGACACTCTCGCGGTAGTAGAGGACATCCTTGCCGCCGAAGCTGGTGGCGTCCGAGAAATCGGAGAATTCGGAGCCGGCCTGCGCCACCGCCGACCGCACCTGGCTGACGGCCAGGTCGCGCTGGGTGCTGGCGTCGTAGTTCAGCGCCCGCTCCTGCACGGCGATCAGGTCGCTACCGGTCGAGCCGTCCGGCTTGAGCTTCACCTCGCGGAACGAGGCGTCGCCGCCGATCTGGCTCCATCCCGGCGGGGCTGTGAAGCGGTAGTCGTACTGGGCCACGTCCTTGCCGTCCGGCCCGCCGGTGACCAGGCGGAACACCGCCACGCCGGCGGCGAGCACCACCACCACGGAGCCGACCACGATCCACGGCAGCCATTTGCCGCGCTTGCGCGCCGCCACGGGCGCCTGCGGCACCTGCGGGAAGTTCATCGACACCGGCCGGGTGACATCGGAAGACCGCGTCACGTCGGAGGCGCCGGCCGGCATCGGGCCCGCCCCGCCCACCGGGATCGCCGCGAAGCCCGGGCTCGGCGTCTCCAACGGCTGCTGCATCACGCTCGGCGGCCGCACCCCCGGGAACGCGCCCGTCCGATGAGGATCAAGGGTCACCACCCGCAGCGCGCCGCGGGCCACGATGGTCTCCGGCTGGTCCAAGGTGGTCGGCAGCACGCCGGTGCGCTCGTGCACCAGCCGCGCGACCAGCGGGATCCGGCTGGAGCCGCCGACCAGGAACACCGTGCTCAGCTCGCCGGCGGTCAGCCGCGCCGCCTTGACGGTGTCGGCGACCAGATCGGCCGCCCGCCCCAGCTGCGGGCCGATCAGGCGTTCCAGGTCGGCCCGCGTGATGTGGGCGTCCGGGAACGGCTGCGGCATCGGCACATCGGTGTAGGCGTGCCGGGACAACGTCTCCTTGGCCCCGCGCACGTCCTGCCGCAGCACCCGGCGGCGTCGGCGGTCGGCCATCTCCCGGCCTTCCATCAACGCCTGCCACGCCGACGGATCCGACCCCGACACCAGAGTGCCGACGTGCTCCAGCAGCGCCTGGTCGATGTCCGCGCCGCCGAAGTTCGGCTCGCCCCGGGTGGCCAGCACCTCGAACGAGGCCCCGCGCCGGCGCACCACGCTCGCGTCCACGGTCCCGCCGCCGAAGTCCAGCACGGCCAACGCGGTCCCGTCCGGCATCGCCGTGGACGCCGAGTGGAACACCGCCGCGGCAACGGGTTCCGGCACCAGCGACAGCTCCGCCCCCAGCCCCTGCCCGGCCTGGCGCAGGATCCGGGTGCGGACCGCGCCCCAGTCGGCGGGATGGGTCAGCACCAGCAGGTCGATCCGCGCGCCGCCGACCAGCCGCCGCGCCTCGTTGGTGGCCCGCACCAACACCGCCCGCACCACGTCCAGCACGTTGAGCACGGTGTCGCCGAGCAGCAGCTGCCCCTCGTCGATGCGGCGCTTGGGATTCGGCTCGTAGCGCGACGGGTCCACCGCCGCCTGCCGCTCCGCCTCCTGCCCCACGAACAGCGTGCCGCCGCGGTCGGCGAAGACCGCCGACGGCATCACCGGCGTGCCGCCCTCCAGGACGACCAGCTGCGGCTCCTTGCCGTCGACGGCCACCGCCACGCACGTGCTCGACGTGCCGAAGTCGACCGCTACATGGACCGTCAACTCACTCGCCCGGCAGCCACGCGGTCTGCATGAGCTGCTGGCCCAGCTTGCGGGTGACGATCATGCCCCGGCCCGGCGGCAGCACCGTCGGCTTGTAGGTGCCGATCAGCACGCCCTCGTCCTTGCTGCAGCTCATCACCATGCCGGGCGCGGCGATCTCCCGCAGCTTGCCGATCACCGGGTCGAACAGCGCCCGGCTGGCGCCGCCGGAGCGGCGGGCCAGGATCATGTGCAGGCCGACGTCCTTGGCCTGCGGCAGGAACTCCGACAGCGGCTGCAGCGGGTTGCCGCTCTGGGTGGCCACCAGGTCGTAGTCGTCGACCACGACGAAGACCTCCGGCCCCTTCCACCAGGACCGGGCCTTGAGCTGCTCCTGCGTGACGTCGGGGCCGGGCAGCCGGCCCTTGAGCGAGTTCTTGACGTCGTTGATGGTGTCGCCGAGCTGGTTGGCCGACACCACGTAGCTGAGCAGGTGGTCGGTGTCGACGAAGCCGAGCATCGTGCGCCGGTAGTCGACCAGCAGGATGACGGCCTCGGTGGTGGTGTAGCGGGTCATGATGCCCCGCACGATCGTGCGCAGCAGGTTGGTCTTGCCGGACTCGCCCTCGGCGAAGGCGTAGAAGTGCGAGTCGTTGTCGAAGTCGAGGAACACCGGCGCCAGGCCGTCCTCGTTGACGCCGATCGGCACCAGGTGCGGGTTGCGCTGCTGTTGCGGCGACGGCATCTGCTCGTAGGGCAGCATCTCGGGCAGCAGCCGGACCTTCGGCGCGACCGGGCCGCGCCAGGCGGCGGTGATCTTGCCGATGGCGTCCTGCACGCCGGCGCCGACGTCGCTCGCGTTGGACGACGAGTCGATGCGCGGCAACGCGGTCAGGAAGTGCAGGCGGTCCGGGGTCAGGCCGCGGCCGGGGCGGCCGACGGGCACGTTCACGGCCACCTTGCGGTCGAACTCGGACTCGCTGGGGTCACCGAGCCGCAGCTCGAACCGGGTGCCCATCAGGTCCTTGACCGCGGGCCGGATCTCCGCCCAGCGGTTGGCCGAGATCATCACGTGGATGCCGTAGGACAGGCCCTGCGCGGCCAGGCTGAGAATGGCCGGCTCCAGCGCCTCGAACTCCTGCCGGAAGTTCAGCCAGCCGTCGATGACCACGAACACGTCGCCGTACGGGTCGTCCTGGATCTCGCCGCGGCGCCTGCGGTTGCGGAACTCCACCATGCCGTCGATGCCGGCGGCGCGGAAGCGCTGCTCCCGGTCGGAGATCAGGCCGCTGAGCTCGGCCACCATGCGCCGGGCCTTGTCCGGCTCCAGCCGGCTGGCCACGCCGCCGACGTGCGGCAGCGCCTCGAGCGGCGAGAGCGTGCCGCCGCCGAGGTCCAGGCAGTAGAACTGGACCTCCTCCGGCGTGTGCGTGACGGCCATCGACATGATCAGCGTGCGCAGCAGCATGGACTTGCCGGACTGCGGGCCGCCGACGACCGCGCCGTGGCCGGCCGCGCCCGAGAAGTCGGCCCAGAACGGGTCGCGTCGCTGGTCGAACGGCTTGTCCACGAGGCCGAGCGGGATCTGCAGGTAGCCCTGGAAGCCCTGCGGGAAGATGCCCCGGTCCGGCGTCGCGGCCAGCGGCGGCAGCAGCATGTCCAGCGACTGCGGCTCGTTCAGCGGCGGCAGCCACACCTGGTGGGCCGGAGCGCCCTGGCCGTTGAGCCGCCCGACGATGACCTCGAGCACGCTGGGCTCGATCTTGTCGTCCTTGGGCTTCTCCTTGACCGCCTCGCGCGGCTTCTCCGGCTCCTTGGGGATCTCCACGAAGTCCGGCACGAAGAACTTGGGCCTGCGGTCGCCGCTGATGCCGGCGGGCGTGGCCGGGCCGGCGATCATGCCGGCCGGGCGGTACGGGCCCGAGACGTAGGCGGCCTTGAACCGGGTCATCGGCTCGCCCTGCACGGCCAGGTAGCCCGAGCCCGGGATCGGCGGCAGCTCGTAGGCGTCGGGCACGCCGAGCACCGCGCGGGACTCGGAGGCGGAGAACGTCTTCAGACCGATCCGGTAGGACAGGTAGGTGTCCAGGCCGCGGAGCTTGCCCTCCTCCAGCCGCTGCGAGGCCAGCAGCATGTGGATCTGCAGCGACCGGCCGACGCGGCCGATCTGGAGGAAGATGTCGATGAAGTCGGGCTTGGCCGTCAGCATCTCGGAGAACTCGTCGATGCAGATGAACAGGGCCGGCAGCGGGTCGAGGTCGGCGCCCTTCTCGCGGGCGCTCTCGTAGTCCCACACGTTCTTGTAGTTGCCCTTGGCCAGCACTTCCTGGCGGCGGGACACCTCGCCGGCGATCGCGTCCTTCATGCGGTCGACCATGGTGAGGTCGCCGGACAGGTTGGTGATGACCGCGGCCACGTGCGGCGCGTCGTCCAGGCCGAGGAACGTCGCGCCACCCTTGAAGTCGACCAGGATCATGTTGAGCGCGGTGGACGAGTGCGTGGCCAGCAGGCCCAGCACCAGGGTCCGCAGGAACTCGGACTTGCCGGAACCGGTGGCGCCGATGCACAGGCCGTGCGGGCCCATGCCGCCCTCGGCCGCCTCCTTGATGTCCAGCTCGACGGACTGGCCGAACTCGCCGACACCGAACGGGATCTTGTACCGGTCCGACTTGGGCCGCGGCCGCCAGGCCTGCCCGATCTCGAACGTCATCGGGTCGCCGGGGATGCCCAGCAGCTCCAGGATGGGCGGGTTGGCGTTGAGCAGCGGCTGGTCCTCGGCGCCGGTGGCCTCCTGGCCGCCGACCCGGTACGGCGACAGCCGTCGGGCCAGCGCCTCGGCCTCCGGCACGGTGAGCGTGTCGGGCTGGCCGAACCACTCCACGCCGGCGTTGCTGCGGGCGCCGAGCCGCTCCGGTTCGACGACCAGGCGCAGGCCGCGGCGGGCGGCCAGGTTGCCGAGCGAGTCGGACAGGTCGAGCAGGGTCACGCCGACGAGGCCCTCGTCGAGGATGATCTGCTCCTCGCGGGTGATCTCGCCGTCGTCGACGATGATCAGGATGTGCGGTTGGTCGGTCAGCGGCGGGGCGTTGCGCTGGAAGCGCTGGCGGTCCTTGGTCTGCTCGTGCAGCCAGTCCTCGACCTGCTGCAGCGAGCCGCTCATCAGGCGCAGCTGGCCGATGCCGTCGACGTCGGTGGGGTGCTGGGCGTGCGGCAGCCACTTGCACCATTCCCACTCGTCCTTGGCCCGGCCCGTGCTGACCACGGCGATCAGCAGGTCCTCCGGCGAGTGGAAGGTGACCAGCTGGCCGATCATGGCGCGGGCCAGGCCGCGGGTGAGCTCCCGCTCGCCCAGCAGCGAGATGGCCGCGAAGCCGCGCATGGTGATCATGGTCGGCAGGTCGGGCACGATCGAGTGGGCGCGCACGAAGCGGCGCAGCGCCAGGGTGGCGATCGGCTCCAGCTCGTCGACGGGGCCGGTCTGCGGCGGCACGAGGCGGGTGGCCAGCCGCTGGGAACCGCGGGCGATGCGCACGTGGCCGAAGTCGGGGTCGCTCTGCCGGCGCTCCCACATCCGCCGCGTGGTGGCCATCGACCACAGGGCCTGGGGGTCCGGGTGGTTCCACTCCAGGGCGGCCCGCTGCTCGTCGGCCGCGTCCCGGGCGCGCTCCCGCATCTGACCGAGGTAGCGCAGGTAGTCCTTGCGGTCCTCGTTCATCTCGGCCTTGCGCTGGCCGCCGCCGCGCCCGCCGCCCGCGCCGCCGGCCATCATGCCGACGGTGGAGATGAGGAAGAAGCCGCCCATCATGATCGTCTGCGGGTTCTTGGCGCCGGGCGCCGTGAACATGTAGCCCATCATGCCGACCGAGGCGACGATCATGACGACCGGCAGCACCTTCATCACGATGTTGCCGGGAATGATCCGGGGCAGCTCGGGCGGCGGCTCCAGATGCACCTCACCGCCGGGCGGCCGGGGCGCGGCTAGGCGCGGCGAACGCCTGAACTGGAGCGTGCTCACCGGGGACACACCTCTTCGGGTCGGGGGTGGATCGAAAACCCATGGGAACGTCTTCACCGGAACCGCCGTTCCCGGCCGCGCCGGTGCGGCCATACTAGGGGCGGCCACCGACGGCGCGCGGGCGGTTCGCGGAGTTCGGATGCGAAACGACCGCACACGGCGGTGGTGAGTCCACACGAGACGAAAGACGAGGGGGCCCAGGTGGCGACCGGTACGACGGTGTTCAGCCGGGTGACGGTGGTCGCACCGCAGACACGGATCGACGTCGCGTTGCCGTCCGACGTCGCGGTTGCCGACCTGATGCCGATGCTGTTGCACATGGCCAAGGAGGTCAAGCCGGACGGCGGCGCGCGCCACGGTGGCTGGTGCCTGGCCAAGCTGGGCGATCCGCCGCTGGACGCGAGCCGCACGCTGGCCTCGCTCGGCGTCGTGGACGGCGACCTGCTGCAACTGCGCCGCCGCTCCGAGAATCCGCCGCCGCCGCTGTACGACGACGTCGTCGACGCCATCGCGGAGTCCAATCCGGACAGTTTCCGGCCGTGGACCGCCGACACCGCAAGGCGGATCGGCCACGTGGCCGGCACGGTCGCGCTGATCGGCGCGGCCGTCGCGGTGCTGCTGGCCGGCCCGTTGACGCCCGGCGGCTACGGCCTGGTGGCGGCGATCGCCGCCGGTGTCGGCATGATCGCCAGCGTCGCGGTCGGCGCCGTGCTGACCCGGGTCTACCAGGTGCCCGTGACGGGCGTGATCGTCGCCGCCGCGGGCGGGCTGCCGATGGCCTTCGTGGCCGGGCTGTACGTGATCCCGGGCGAGCTCACCCGGTGGAGCCTGTTGTTGGCCTGCCTGCTGGTGATGATCGTTTCCTGGGCCTGCATCCTGCTGGTCGGATCGGGCGTGACCGTGTTCATCGCGGCCGCCACCGCGTCCACTCTCGGTTGGCTGGCCTTCCTGGTCGGCGCGCTGCTGGACACACAGCCGATCGCCGGCGTCGCCGCCGGTGCGGCCGCGGTGTCGCTGGTCGCGCTGTCCTGGCTGCCGCGCTTCACCATCCGGCTGGCCAAGCTGCCGCTGCCGACCGTGCCCAGCAACGCCGAGGACCTCAAGGACGACGGCGGCTTCCCCGAGTACGCCATGATCGAGAAGCGAGCCGGCCTCGCCCACGAGTACATGACCGGCATGATCATCGGCGCCGGCGTGACCTCCGCCGTCGCCGCCGTGCTGGCCGCCACCTCCGGCACCATATGGGGCCCGGTCTTCGCCGTCGCGGTCACGCTGGTGATGCTGCTGCGCTCGCGCACGTACGCCAACGGCAGCCAGGCGGTCGCCCTGCTGGCCAGCGGCATCGTCGCCGGCGCCGGTGTGCTGGCCGGCTGGATCGCGCTGTCCGACCCGTTCGGCCGGCTGCTGTGGGTGTTCGGCACGCTGGTCGTGGTCGGCGCGGCCGCCCTGGTGCTCGGCGTCGCCTTCCCCAACCGCAAGTTCTCGCCCGTGCTGCGCCGCTCCGTCGACGTGTTCGAGGCCGTCTGCATCGCCTCGGTGGTGCCGCTGGCGCTGGCCGTCATGGACCTCTACAGCACGCTGCGCCACCTGAACCTCTGAGGGGATCATGCGGATCACACGGACAACCGCGCTGGCGGCGACCGTCCTGGTCGCGCTGCTCGGCCCCGGCCTGGCGCCCGCGCTGGCCCAGAACACCGTCCCCGCCGCCGACTCCGACGCGTGGGCCCCGCCGGCGCTGACCGAGACGGGGGCGCCGGCCAACGTGCCGCCGGACAAGGGCATCGGGGTCGCCAACGGCACCTTCACCGAGCAGCAGCAGTGCATCAGCTCCAGCGGCGGCGGCGCGCAGCTCAAGGAGCCGCCCAACGGCCAGACCTGGCTGCGCCTGGACGAGGCGCACCAGTACTCCACGGGGCAGAGCCAGACCGTGGCCGTGATCGACACCGGCGTGAACACGCACGACGAGTTCACCGGGCGGCTGCTGCCGAAGGTTGACTACCTCGGCGGCGTCACCGGCGTGAACAAGGACGACTGCGACGGCCACGGCACCGAGGTCGCCGGCATCATCGGCGCGGACACCACCGGCACCGGTGTCGGCTTCCAGGGCGTGGCCCCCAAGGCCAAGATCCTCCCGATCCGGCAGACCAGTCCGTCGATCAAGGTCAAGACGCCGACCGACCAGACCGACCGCGGAGCCGGTAACTCCACCTCACTGGCCTACGCCATCCTGACCGCCGTCGAGAAGCACGCCACGGTCATCAACATTTCGCTGTCGGCCTGCCTGACCCTGAACATGGGCCCGCTCGACCAGAGCTCGCAGAAGCTGTTGCAGCGCATCGTGCACTACGCGGTGAACGACAAGAAGGTGGTCATCGTGGCCGCCGCCGGCAACCTGGGCCAGGGCGCGACCTGCAACACGCAGAACGACAACCCGGATCCCAACCGTCCCAAGTGGATCGAGTCGCCGGCCTGGTTCGCAGGCGACGTGCTGTCGGTCGGCGCGATCAACACCGACGGCCCCAGCCCGGGCGCGCCGTCCGCCTTCTCCATGTGGGGGCCGTGGGTCGGCGTCGCCGGCCCGGGCACCGGCATCATCACCCTGGACCCGGGCCGCACCTCCGGCCTGGCCAACCAGGAGTCCGTCAACGGGCAGATGCAGACGTTGCAGGGCACCAGCTTCGCCGCACCGTACGTGGCCGGGCTGGCCGCGCTGGTCAGGGACAAGTTCCCCAATCTCGACGCGTACCAGGTGATGCACCGCATCGAGATGACCGCCCAGCACCCGGGCACGCCGTCCGGCCGCAACAACCAGGTCGGCTACGGCATGGTCGACCCGGTGGCCGCGCTGACCGCCGTGGTCCCGGGTGAGCCCAACGCGCCGGCCACGGCCAAGGCCGCGTCGATCCCGTCGGACGTCGGCGTGGCCGAGGTCAAGAGCCTGTCCCCGATGATGTGGGCCATGTACGGCACGCTCATCGGCGTCGCCCTGCTGCTGATCACCCTGTTCCTGGTCCACGCGACGAACCGGGCCCGCCGCAACCACCGGCCGGCCGCCCCGCAACACAGAAATCGCAAGATATACCTCAATGCCTGCATCATCGAGGTACCTGCATAGGCGCGGTGTTTTTGGTTCCACAGTGGCCCGTAGTGTTTGTTCCAGACTTACGCTCCCGCATTCGAGATTCCTGAGGCACAGCAAGGTATCGATGCATTCTGCATGGAACAAGGCACTGCGCTGGTGGTAATGGCGGAATGCGCACCAAACAGATATCCTGCCTTAGGCGAAAATACCGTCAAGAGGTGTGGCAACGTCAGTATTGCCTCTGACTATGCTCCCACCTCACTGAGGCGTCACCGTGCGTATCCAAATAGCGACTGTGTCCACCGCAGATCGGCAATCCCCAGGCAGGATTACAATACCCATCCCGTCAATGGCTGTGGACGTCTGGGACTGGGGTGGGCCCGTCATTATAAGAGCCAGGGATGATAAAAGCACTCTTGAATCCGCGTCCGTATCTTAGGTACGCTGTGTGTATGTTCACAGCAACAAACACGCTGATATGTAATAGCAGTTCATTAGAGTGCTATCCAAGCTTGCATCAATTGTAGCTCATCCCTTAGGAGTGTGTTTGACTGTCCAATAGCCGAAATAGGGAGTGATCGCGGCGACACGGAACCATCCCCTTCCTCGCGTTTCTCGGCCCAGTCTTGTCCTCTATCGGCGCTCTATAAAGGTTTGTCATAGTCCCATTACAGGCGTGGGCGGATGGTACAGACACGACGCGGTGGTCCTTAGTCACAGGAGCTGATTGGTCTTTCCACAATGGGCCGTTACTATGCAAAGTCGGTTATCCCCCATCCCCTTCGGACTCGAACAGCTGCTTGGTCGGCTCGTGCTGGTCGTCGAGGTGCTCGGTGGCCCGCTTCTCCCCGTGCACGGGCACGGACAGCGCCTCGGACACGGTGTCGGCGCTCTCGGCCAAGGTGTCGCCGAGCTGGTCGACCAGGTGCTCGACGCCGTCGGCGGTCTGCTGCAAGGCGTCGGCCATGGCGTTCATGGCGTCGGCGAGGTCGTGCCCGGACAGGCCGTAGGACTGCATGTAGGCCATGAACGAGTCGGCGTCCTTGCCCTGCCACGACGCGTCCAGCCCACCCAGGGACTTGGTCAGCGTGTCGGTGACCTCGCCGGCGACCTTGGCCGCCTTGCGCCAGCGGTCAGCCTCGTCCCGCAGCGCGGACCACTTGCCGACCAGCGGCGCGTAGTACTCCTCGACGGGATCGGTCACGCCCAGCTGGCGGCTGATCTGGGACAGGTAGTCCAGGTGGGCCGGCGACGCGCTCACTTGGCGCCCGCCTTCTTCAGCAGGGCCGCCACGTCCTGGTCGTGCGAGCCGTAGTGGTCGGCGGTCTTGGCCAGGCTCTCGGACGCCGCGGTCAGCGCGTCGACCGCACGGGCCAGCTGCTCGGACAGCGTCTGCGCTGCCTGCGCGTACGCGGTGTCGGCGCCGGTGTTGCGCCCGAGCTGGCCGAAGGCGTCGGCCGGCAGCGGCGCGCCCTTGAGGGCGTCGCGCGCCGAACCCAGCTCGGACGCCGACCGGGACACCGTCTTGGCATAGCTCGCGATCCAGTCCGGATCGATGTGCACGCCGCTCACGCCGTCCCCTCTCGTCGAATGCTCCGGCCCCTTCGACGCGCCCGGGCCCGGTTCAGTTCCCCGACCCGCCGGCCGGCGGCGCCTGCTGGTTGTTGCTGGGCGCCGCGGTCGGGTAGCTGCCGGCGTCGGCCGGCAGCTGCATGGTGTCGTAGGTGCGCAGCGCGGCGCCCGGATCGAGCGCGGTGCCCTGCGGCAGCAGCTTCACGATGGCGTCCGGGGCCGGCGGGTAGCTGGCCGGATCCCCGAGGCCGACGCCCGCGGCCACCTGGTCCGGGGTCATAGTGGCGATCGAGGACGCGAAGCCGTACCGCACGCCGAGATCGGAGACCACGTACACCGGGCCGGTGCGTTCGTCCGAAGTGGAGGTGCTGTCCCGCACCACGGCGGCCTGGCCGGTGGGCAGGTAGAAGTCGGCGACCTTGGTGCCGTCGGTGCTCGGCGTGCCCAGCTTGATCGGCTTGACGTTGTTGGGCAGCAGCGGCTTGCCGGCTTCGAGGATGCGCATGGTCATGCTCGGGGTGTTGTTCGGATAGCTCCAGGCCGCGCAGACCGCCGGGTAGTCGTTGTAGTCGACCGGATTGACCTTCTCCACCGGGAACTCGTCGAGCGCCCACGGCGTGTGGATGAGCGGGATCGACTTCACGTCGCCCGGCTCCACGTTGTGCGGCTTGGTGCCGCCGTTCTCGTAGATGGCCTCGGCCGCGACCGGGGAGACCTCGTGCCGACCCTCGGCCACAAGCACGTAGTAGTGGTCGGAGTTGTCGACCTCGACGGTGTGCAGCACATCGCCGATCTTCGCGCCGGCCGGTGCCTCGTAGCTGGTCGGCTGCTCGCCGCGGCCGGGAATGTCGGGCAGGCTCAGCGGCACCGTGCCCGGGACCGCGTTGAGCACCGCGCTGCTGATCGGCCGCGCGTACTGCTCCTGCAACCGGTAGGCGTTGGCGATGGCCTTGTCCCTGTCCAGGTCCACTTCGGACTTGACCACTCGCGTGTGATTCAGCCCGAGGCTCGTGCTGAACGAGGACTTGCGGTAGATCAGGTAGTACGACTTGCCCCGGTCCGGGGTGACCAGCAGTGGCTGCGACAGGCTGATCTCCGAGCCGATCCCGTCCACGCCGCCGATCACCGACGTGGTCGGCGTCGAGCTCTTGTCGGCGTTGTCGGGCAGCGTGTCGCACACGTCCCAGAAGTTGCCGACCCGTTGCGGCCCAACGGGAAGCATCTGCGGACCGTCCACAAGGCCCTGCTTCTTGTCACGCGGGAGGCCCTTGAGCACGTCGTCGTCGACCACGGCCGGCGTGGCCGCCGCGGGCGAGGCGGCCCCGGCCTGCCCGCCACCGCCGCCGCTGCTGTTGGCCAACAGGATCAGCCGAGCCGACGTCACATTGAACGTGGGCACCAGGCGCTTGTTGTTGCTGCCGTCGGTGATCAACGCGTACACCGCGCCGGACTGCTTGCCGATCACGACGCCGTTGGCCTCGGGCACCGAGCCCGCCGGGCTCAACACGGCGAACAGGACGAAGCCGATGGCCGCGACCATGGCGAGCAGCACGCCCACCACGGCCGAGCGCATGTGCGACCCCATCGGGTCGTGCATCATGACCGAGTCCTTGCGCACCAAGGCGGACTCCATCCGCCTCAGCATGAATCGATACGCCTGGACCTGGGACTTGCTCGTAGGTGTCGAAGGCATTCGCGGCTCGCAGCTCTCCTGTTCGCGGTACGGTTTCGCAGGATAGCGGGAGGCAGTGCCGGCCGGGTGTGCTTCGGGACGACCCGATCGGCCATCGCCCGATATCGCAGCGCACACCGAGGGGAAGATCGAGCGGATGTCCGTCACCACGCAACGCCCGGGGCCGCCCAGCAACGGCGCGCCCCCGCCGCAGGCGCAGCCGGCAGCGCCACCGCCGCGGCGCGTGCCGCCGGCACGCCGGCGCAAGGCGGGCGCGAGCATCGGCGGCCTGCCGGTGGCCAACCTCGTCGTGCTGGAGATCGGCGTGGCCGTCGGCCTCGGCCTGCTCGCGATCAACACCTCGCTGCTGCCGGTCGCCGGCGGCATCGCCGGCCTGGCCCTCATCCTGACGTTCATCCGCTGGAGTGGCCGCTGGTTCACCCAGTGGGTGGGCCTGACGGTCCGCTACCTGTTCCGCTCGCACAGCCGGGTCAGCTCGCCGGCCGAGGCCGTGGCCGTCCCCGTCGACGACGACGGTGAGACGAAGGTCATCGGCGCCGAGGACGCCCGCGTCGCGCTGCTCCGGCTCGCGGTGCCGGATCTTGTCGTCGCGCACGCCGTCGACCACGAGCGCGCGCCGGTCGGCATGGCGTGGCAGGACGGCGTCTGGACGGCCGTGCTGCGGGTGGAGCTGGAGCCGTTGCTCGTCTCGCCCATCGG
>NZ_KK037166.1:6620046-6621501 GCF_000568255.1 Kutzneria sp. 744 | reverse complement strand
TCCGAGCGCTGTCCTCCACGGTCGCGCTGGCCATCTCGCCCGGCGGCCAGGACGGCCAGGTCGGGCTGCGCGGGCTGGTCCGGATCAGCGCCCGCACCCCGTCCGAGCTGGACCGCGCCGAGGACCGGCTGGAGAAGATGTCCGACCAGCTCGGATTCGACGTCACCCCGCTGCGCGGCCTGCAGACCGCCGCGCTGGCCGCGACGCTGCCGTTCGGAGGATGGGCATGAGCACGGGTCAGACCCGGTCCCGCGACACCATGGGCAAGGTCGGCGGGCTCGCCCCCGAGTACCTGGTGTCGCCCGAGCTGCTGGACGCCGTCAGCCCGTCGGCTGAGCGCGGCGGCACCCTGATCGGCAGCGACCCGGCCAACGAGCCGGCGAGCGTCTCGCTGCTGCGCCCGATGCCCACCCGCGTGGTCGCGCTCGGCGGCCTGTACCTGGCCCGCCAGGTCGCGCTGCGGGCGCTGGCCGCGGGCGCCTGGGTGATCATCGCCACCGGCCGCCCGCAGGCCTGGCAGGCGCTGGCCCAGGCCACCACCACCGGGGCAGGCGAGCGTCCGCTGCCGCTGGTGTCCATCCGGAGGCTGTCGCCGATCGAGCTGCCCGACAGCTCCGAGGACAACCCGCTGCTGGTCGTGCATGACGGCGGCGCCACCCCGGTCGAGCTGCTGCCGCCGCGCACGCCCTGGCAGACCACCATGTACGTGCTGCCCTACCTGCACCCGCAGGCCGGGGCGCTGGCCATGAACGCCGACCTGGTGCTGATCCAGCGGCTCCAGGCCGCGCAGGCCCAGCTGGCCGGCCGGATGTGGCGGCTCAACCCGGCCCGGGTCACCGAGCTGTCCCAGCTGCGCGACGACCACGTGCTGGCGCTGGGCCAGGACCTGTGGGTGCCGATCCGCCTGGTCACCAACGAGCGTGAGAAGCAGATCCTCGGGCCGGTCCGCCGCGGCGACTGATTCGCCGACATTCTGGCCGGATCCGACGCAACCCGTCCGTGTCACCGACCGTCACCGCATCATGACGTTCACACGATGTGCGGCGCTGGCGGTCGCCGCGGCGACCGCCCTGCTCGCCGTGCCCGCGACCGCCTCGGCCGCCACGGTGCCGACCGGATTCGCGCCGGCATCGAGCACCTGGTTCACGCCGCAGCACGGCTACGTGCTAAAGCTCGCCGAAACGACCGGCTACCTGCTGGAGACCACCGACGGCGGCGCTCGGTGGTCCCGGCTGGCCGCCCCGCCGATAAAAAAGCCCGACAACCACAACCACGTCGCGCTGACCGTGCCCGACGCCAAGCACGCCTTCGCCGCGGACGGCGAGCACATCCAGGCCAGCACCGACGGCGGCCACCACTGGTTCGCCGTGACGCTGGCCGGGCTGCCCAGCCCCAGATAAGACAACAAGATCGCCATCGCCGACGGGCACGTGCTGGCCCTGGCCAGCACCCTCA
>NZ_KK037166.1:6584076-6619946 GCF_000568255.1 Kutzneria sp. 744 | reverse complement strand
CAAACGTCGGTTCAGCCGGCGGAGCTGACCCGGACGTTGCGGGTGATCGCGGCGCGGGCGGCCAGGTCGGCGTCGGCCGGGTAGTCGACGCGGACCAGGGTCAGGCCGTGCGGTGGGGCGACGCTGACGGAGCTGGAACGCTCGGTGGCGCGCAGCAGGGAGGCGGGCCAGTCGACGGGCTTGCGGCCCTCGCCGACGGACAGCAGCGCCCCGACCAGGCTGCGGACCATGGAGTGGCAGAAGGCGTCGGCGGACACGGCGGCGGTCAGCACGCCGTCCTCGCCTCGCGTCCACTCCAACCGCTGGAGCTCGCGGATGGTGGTGGCGCCCTCGCGTCGTTTGCAGAAGGCGCAGAAGTCGTGTTCGCCGAGCAGCAGCCGGGACGCCTCGGCCATGGCCGCCAGCGACAGCGGGCGGGGCCAGGACAGGGTGTCCAGCCGGCGCAGCGGATGGGCGCCGAAGGGGGCGTCAGCCACGCGGTATTCGTAGTGCCGGCGCAGCGCGGTGAAGCGCGCGTCGAACTCGTCGGGCACCCGGGTCGCCCGGAACACCCGCACATCGGCCGGCAGGATGCGGGACAGTCGCTTGGGCAGACCGTCCACATCGGACTCCGCCGGCAGGTCGACGTGCGCCACCTGGCCGCCGGCATGCACGCCGGCGTCGGTGCGGCCGGCCACGGTCAGCGTCAGCGGCTGCCGGAACACCTGGGACAGCGCGTCTTCCAGCACGCCGCACACCGTGCGCCGCTCGGGCTGGCGGGCCCAGCCGGAGAAGTCCGTGCCGTCGTAGCCGAGATCGAGCCGCACGCGAACGAGCCCGCCATCCCCAGCGGGAATGGCGGGCTCGTCGTGAACCGAAGTCACTCGGACTTCTTGTCCTCAGCCTCGGTGGTCTCCTCGACCTCGGCGACAGCCTCGGTCTCGGCGGCCTCGTCAGCGACGGCCTCCTCGGCAGCCGGGGTCTCGACGACCTCGGTGGCCGGGGTCGCGGCCTCGTCCTTGGCGAACTTGGTGCCGCGGGCCTTCTCGGCCTCGGTGGCGACCAGCTGCTCCGCGATCAGCTCGATCACGGCCATGGGGGCGTTGTCGCCCTTGCGGGGCATGGTCTTCACGATGCGGGTGTAGCCACCGTTGCGGTCGGCGAAGTGCGGGCCGATCTCGGCGAACAGCTTGTGCAGCACGTCCTTGTCGCGGATGGTCTTGAGGACCTCACGACGGTTGTGCAGGTCGCCGCGCTTGGCCTTGCTGATCAGCCGCTCGGCGAGCGGACGCAGCTTGCGCGCCTTGGCCTCGGTGGTCTTGATCCGCCCGTGGGTGAACAGCGCCGTGGCCAGGTTGGCCAGCAGCAGCCGCTCGTGGGCCGGAGACCCGCCAAGCCGGGCGCCCTTGGTGGGGGTCGGCATTTCCGTTACTCCTGTGGTCTAGAACAGCTGGGTCAGAGCTGCTCAGTCTCTGCGTAGTCCTGGCCGTCGTCGTGGTGTCCGTCCACACCCGCGTCGGACCAGCCCGCGTCGGCCGGGAAGTCGGTCGCGGCGACCGACGGGTCGAATCCGGGCGGGCTGTCCTTCAGCGCGAGGCCGAGGCCGACGAGCTTGAGCTTGACCTCGTCGATCGACTTGGCGCCGAAGTTGCGGATGTCGAGCAGGTCGGCCTCGCTGCGCGAGACCAGTTCGCCGACGGTGTGGATGCCCTCACGCTTGAGGCAGTTGTAGGACCGAACCGTGAGGTCCAGGTCCTCGATCGGCATCGCGAACGCGGCGATGGTGTCCGCCTCGGCCGGCGACGGGCCGATCTCGATGCCCTCAGCGTCGGTGTTGAGCTCACGGGCCAGCCCGAAGAGCTCGACCAGCGTCTTGCCCGCGGACGCGACGGAGTCGCGAGGCGTGATCGACGGCTTGGTCTCCACGTCCAGGATCAGCTTGTCGAAGTCGGTGCGCTGCTCGACACGAGTGGCCTCGACCTTGTACGTCACCTTCAGGACCGGCGAGTAGATCGAGTCGACCGGGATCCGGCCGATCTCGGCGCCGGCCTGCTTGTTCTGCACCGCCGGGACGTAGCCGCGACCGCGCTCGACAACGAGCTCGATCTCCAGCTTGCCCTTGGCGTTGAGGGTGGCGATGTGCAGGTCGGGGTTGTGCACGGTGACACCGGCCGGAGGCACGATGTCGCCCGCGGTCACCGCGCCGGGGCCCTGCTTGCGCAGGTACATGGTCACCGGCTCGTCCTCCTCGGAGGACACGACCAGCTCCTTGAGGTTCAGGATGATGTCGGTGACATCCTCCTTCACCCCGGGAACCGTGGTGAACTCGTGCAGCACGCCGTCGATCCGGATGCTCGTCACGGCCGCGCCCGGGATGGACGACAGCAGCGTGCGCCGGATCGAGTTGCCCAACGTGTAGCCGAACCCGGGCTCCAACGGCTCGATGACGAACCGGGACCGGGTGTCGTTGATGGGCTCCTCGGCGAGCGTGGGTCGCTGAGAGATGAGCACTGCTTACCTTCTTTCGTACGACGCCCGCTATTTGACGTCGACCGAGTTCCGGCCTGGCCGCCCGAGGGCGGCCAGGCCGGAAAGGATCACTTCGAGTACAGCTCGACGATCAGCTGCTCCGACACCGGCGTGTCGATCTGGGCCCGCTCGGGGAGCTGGTGCACCAGAACACGCAGGGAGGACGGAACCACCTGGAGCCAAGCCGGGATCGGACGGTCACCGAAGGTGGCCTTGGCGACCTCGAAAGGCAGCGTCGGCAGCGACTTCGGCTTCACGTCGATGATGTCCCACTTGGACACCCGGTAGCTGGGGATGTTCACCTTGTGGCCGTTCACGATGAAGTGACCGTGGCTGACCAGCTGGCGGGCCTGGCGGCGCGTGCGAGCCAGACCGGCGCGGTAGACGACGTTGTCCAGCCGCGACTCGAGGATCTGCAGCAGGTTCTCACCGGTCTTGCCGGTCTTGCGAACCGCTTCCTCGTAGTAGCGGCGGAACTGACGCTCCAGCACGCCGTAGGTGTAGCGAGCCTTCTGCTTCTCCTGCATCTGCAGGAGGTACTCGGACTCCTTGATGCGGCCACGACCGTGCTGGCCGGGCGGATACGGACGGCGCTCAAATGCCTGGTCGCCGCCGACAAGGTCGACCTTGAGGCGACGCGAGATACGCGTCGCGGGGCCGGTGTAACGAGCCATCGGTGCTTACTCCTCCCCGTACCCTAGACCCGGCGCCGCTTGGGCGGGCGGCAGCCGTTGTGGGGCTGCGGGGTCACGTCCTGGATGGTTCCGACCTCGAGGCCCGCCGCCTGCAGCGAGCGGATCGCGGTCTCCCGGCCGGAGCCGGGGCCCTTCACGAACACGTCGACCTTGCGCATGCCGTGCTCGGCCGCCTTGCGGGCGGCGTTCTCGGCGGCCATCTGCGCGGCGAACGGCGTCGACTTACGCGAGCCCTTGAAGCCCACGTGGCCGGCCGAGGCCCACGCGATGACGGCGCCGGTCGGGTCCGTGATGGAAACGATCGTGTTGTTGAACGTGCTCTTGATGTGGGCGTGCCCGTGAGAGACGTTCTTCTTCTCCTTGCGCCGGACCTTCTTGACCCCGGCGCCGGAGCGAGTCTTGGGTGGCATTTCTGCTTCAGATCTCCTAGCTAGCGGGGGTTACTTCTTACCGGCCTTCTTCTTGCCGGCCACCGTCTTCTTCGGGCCCTTGCGGGTGCGGGCGTTGGTCTTCGTCCGCTGACCACGCACGGGAAGCCCACGACGGTGCCGAAGCCCCTCGTAGCAGCCGATCTCCATCTTGCGACGGATGTCGGCCTGGACCTCGCGGCGGAGGTCACCCTCGACCTTGTAGTTGGCCTCGATGTGCTCACGCAGCTTGGCCAGGTCGTCGTCGCCCAGGTCCTTGGCGCGCAGGTCGGGGCTGATGCCCGTCGCGGCCAGGAGTGCCTTCGAGCGAGTCCGGCCAATGCCGAAGATGTAAGTCAGCGCGATCTCCATCCGCTTTTCGCGGGGGAGGTCGACGCCAGCGAGTCGTGCCATGCGGCGTACTGCTCCTCACTTGTTTCATCGCTCCAGGTCTGCTCCTCGTCCGTTCCGGGACCGACTCGCTGTGCCGTTGCACCCGCTCGCGCGGGTGCTGTCCCAGCCCCGGCCTGGAGTCCGGGGGTGAGCCGAGTGCGTGTGGCACTCGGCAGGGTCGAGGAGGTGTGTGTACTTGTGGTCGCGTCCACTTGAGTGGATCAGCGACGAGCACTTGGCCGGTGATCAGGCTCGGGGGTCTGGGGGCGGAGCCCTCAGAAAGAACCTGACAGAGGGTCAGCGGCGAAGCATGCTGACCCAATCCCTCTGCTCAGCCCTGACGCTGCTTGTGACGCAGGTTGTCGCAGATCACCATGACCCGGCCGTGACGGCGGATCACCTTGCACTTGTCGCAGATCTTCTTGACGCTCGGCTGGACCTTCACGGTCGTGCACTCCTGCTGTGCGAGTCGTACGGGCTCCGGAATCCGGCGCCCGAGGTGGGGGCCCGGGGGCTTGCCCCCGGCGTGGGGGTCTGGGGGGCCGGGCCCCCAGAAAGCACCGGTAGGGGTGCTCCGGCGAAGCATGCGGCCCCACATCCCTACCCTCACTTGTAGCGGTAGACGATTCGGCCGCGGGACAGGTCGTAGGGCGACAGCTCCACGACAACCCGGTCCTCCGGCAGGATACGGATGTAGTGCTGCCGCATCTTGCCGCTGATGTGTGCGAGAACCTTGTGGCCGTTCTCCAACTCGACTCGGAACATCGCGTTGGGGAGTGGCTCGACCACGCGGCCCTCGACCTCGATGGCCCCGTCCTTCTTGCCCATGTCCTCCGCGTTTCGTGACGGTGGTATGACTGGTGTGCGGCCCGCGCGACACCCCGACTCCGATCGCCCACCAAGATCACGAACGCGGTGACATCAAGATCACCGCAGGCACGACGGAATCGACGCGACGAGTGCGCCGTCAATCCAGTGTACGGTGCCTTCCCGCATCGCCCAAATCCAGACGCAGGTCACGCCCGGTCAGCCCCAGTGACAGGGCCTGCACTCAGCCCCGGTTGTCGCGTCCCAGGCCCAGGATGTAGCCCGCGACCAGCAGGGCTCCCCACGGTCCGGCCACCCAGATCCACCACGGGTAGACCATGCCCTCGGTGAACACCACGATGGCCCAGATCACGAAGTTCACCAGGCTCGCCGCGAACCAGGCCCCGGTCGCCACCCGCATGACCGCCGACCCACGGGCCTCCGGCCGGCGCGCCACCTCCGCCGTCGGCGCGCTCGTCGACACCGGCTCCTGCACCAGCTCCGACCGCGACCACGGCACCGGTTGACGCACATCGGGCAGGTCCGCCGTCACCGCCGCCAGCTCCCCGAACGTCCGCGCCTCCCACACCAGCCGGGTGCGCTCGTCGAACTCGTTCAGGTCGAGGCGGCCCTCCGCATGGGCCTTCTTGAGCTGGCCGGCCACCATCCCGCGGTCGGCATCCGACACTCGCTTGGCGTCTGACGGCACTGGCTGCTCCACAGCATCATCCTGCCAGCCGGCGGCCTCCGATAACACCGTTACCGCCGCTACGGGATCAGTCCTCGGGGGCGGTGAGGATCCAGGGGCCTTCGTCGGTGATGGCGACGGAGTGCTCCCAGTGGGCGGCACGGGTGCCGTCGGCGGTGATGACGGTCCAGCCGTCGTCGAGTTCCCGGGTCTGGTCGGTGCCGAGGGTGAGCATGGGCTCGATGGCGATGGCCATGCCGGCCTTGAGGCGGGGACCCTTGCCGGGCTTGCCGAAGTTGGGCAGGAAGGGCTCCATGTGCATCTGGGTGCCGATGCCATGGCCGCCGTAGTCGGTGACGATGCCGTACTCGATGCCGTCGGCCTCGTCGGAACGCAGGACGGAGCTCTCGATGGCGAAGGAGACGTCGGTGAGGCGGGCGCCGACGACGGCGGCCTCGATGCCGGCGTGCATGGAGGCGCGGGTGGCCTCGGAGAGCTTGCGGTCGGCCTCGGCGGAGGCGCCGACGAGCACGGTCACGGCGGCGTCGCCGTGCCAGCCGTCGAGGATGGCGCCGCAGTCGATGGAGACGAGGTCCCCGTCGGCCAGCACCTGAGTGCGGCTCGGGATGCCGTGCACGACCTGATCGTTGACCGACGAGCAGATGGACGCCGGAAAGCCGTGGTAGCCCTTGAAGGAGGGCACGGCCCCGGCGTCCCGGATGGTCTGCTCGGCCAACTCGTCCAGCTCGGCGGTGCTGACGCCGGCGGCGGCCCGCTCGGCCATCAGGGCGAGGGAGCGGGCGACCACGATTCCGGCCGCCCGCATCGCCTCCAGCTCACCGCGCGTCTTGATCTCGATACCGCGACCTCGCTTGAGCAACTCAGGCTCCAGCGCGCAGCGCCTTGAGCGCCCGCTCGGTGATCTCGCTGATCTCGCCGACGGCGTCGACGGTGACCAGAATGCTGTCGTAGTAGTCCAGCAGCGGCCGCGTGGCCGACCGGTAGACCTCCTGCCGGTGCCGCACGACCTCCTCGGTGTCGTCGGCCCGGCCCCGCGCGAGCAGCCGCCCGACGACCACGTCCTCGGGCACGTCCAGTTCGAGCACGGCGTCGAGGGTCTCGCCGGACTCGGCAAGGATCTCGGCCAGCACATCGGCCTGAGCGGTGTTGCGCGGGAAGCCGTCGAGCAGGAACCCGGCGTGGGCGTCCGGCTGCGCGAGCCGGTCCTTGACCATGGCGTTGGTCACCGAGTCCGGCACGAGGGCGCCGGTGTCCAGGTACTTCTTGGCTTCCAGCCCGAGAGGGGTCTCATCGGCGATGTTGGCCCGGAACAGGTCCCCGGTGGAGATGTGCGGGACGCCGAGCTTGTCGCTGAGCACGGTTGCCTGAGTACCCTTGCCCGCGCCTGGCGGGCCGACGAGGACGAGTCTCACTAGCGCAGGAACCCTTCGTAGTTGCGCTGCATGAGCTGGCTCTCGATCTGCTTGATCGTGTCGAGACCGACGCCAACCATGATCAGCACAGCGGTGCCGCCGAACGGGAAGTTGTTGTTCGCGCCGCTCGACCCGGTGACGCTGAGGAAGAAGGTCGGCAGCACGGCCACCACGCCCAGGTACAGCGAGCCGGGCAGCGTGATCCGGTTCAGCACGTAGGAGAGGTACTCCGAAGTCGGGCGGCCCGGGCGGATACCGGGGATGAAGCCGCCGAACTTGCGCATCTCGTCGGCCCGCTCGTCGGGGTTGAACGTGATGGCGACGTAGAAGTACGTGAAGAAGATGATCAGGCCGAAGTACAGCGCGATGTGGCCCCAGCTCTTCGGGTCGACGATGTAGCTCTGCACCCACTGCTGCCAACCGCCGTCGCCGCCCGTGTTGGACGTCAGCGAGATGATCAGCTGCGGCAGGTAGAGCAGCGACGAGGCGAAGATGACCGGGATGACGCCGGCCTGGTTGACCTTCAGCGGCAGGTAGGTCGAGGTGCCGCCGTACATGCGGCGCCCGATCATGCGCTTGGCGTACTGCACCGGGATACGGCGCTGAGCCTGCTCAAGGAAGATGACGAAGCCGATGATCAGCAGGCCGAACACGCAGATCGCGGCGAACACCAGGCCGCCACCCTGCTGCAGGATCTGCTGACCCTCGGTCGGGATGCGGGCGGCGATCGAGGTGAACATCAGGATCGACATGCCGTTGCCGACGCCGCGCTCGGTGATGAGCTCGCCGAACCACATGATGATCGCGGTGCCCGCGGTCATGGTCAGCACGACGACGCTGAGCGAGAACAGGCTCTGGTCGGGGATGACCTGGGCCGGGCAGTTGCCGAACAGCTGGCCGCGGGTGGCCAGCGCGATGATGCCGGTGGACTGCAGGATGGCCAGCGCGACCGTCAGGTACCGGGTGTACTGGGTCAGCTTGTTCTGGCCGGACTGGCCTTCCTTCTTCAGCTGTTCGAAGCGGGGAATCACCACCGTCAACAGCTGGATGATGATGCTCGCCGTGATGTACGGGAGGATGCCCAGCGAGAACACCGACAGCTGGAGCAATGCGCCGCCGCTGAACAGGCTGATGAGGCCGAAGACCCCGCCGCTCTGGTCAATACCCGAGATGCACTGCTGAACGTTTGCGAAGTTCACGCCCGGGGAAGGCAGCTGCGAGCCCAGCCGATACAGCGCAAGGATCCCCAGGGTGAAAAGGATCTTGCGGCGCAAGTCCGGCGTCGCGAGAGCCGAGCGGAAGGCGCCAAGCACGCGTGACCTCCTCGGCGTCACCGGTCTCCGACCGGTGAACGGCTTGTCCGACTCTAGGCCGGCTGACGACCTGGCGAGCAAGCCAGGAACGCTTCGTGCCTGTGGGGCCCGAAGCGTGCTCACGACTGTAACAGGCCCGGCCGGGGCTACGGACCCCGCCGGGAGCAGAAAGCCACGGTGATCATCGGGCCCCGCCGGACGGCGGGTCCCGAACCGGACAATCCCGGCCACATAAGCACTGCTCACGCCGTCCCGCCCGGCCGCAAGGGGCCGGTCGGGACGGTGACATCACTTCTGGTCGCCGAAGTTCTTCATGATCAGCTGCCCGGCCGGCACGAGCATCGACTCGGCCTCCTGCGGGGACAGCCCCCGGTCGCCGTGGTCCGGATCCGCGGCCCGCAGCTCGATCACGAACCGCCCCTTGCGGATCAGCAGCACGCCCGCGGTGGCCACCGACCCCGGCTGGTTCATGATCAGCGACTCGTCGCCCATCGGCACGCTGGTGGCCACGCCGTTGTGGTGGGACCGCTCGAAGTTGACGTTCTGCTGGGCCGGCCGGTCCGACAGGTAGCTGGTCACCCGCAGCTCCAGGCTGGTGCGGGACAGCCCGTCGGCCTCGCCGCCGCCACGCTCGCACTCCATCTCCACGTAGTTGTAGAGGTGGTGGTCGTTCTGGTCGCTGAACGCCACCTGGCCGACGGCCGTGCCCGGGGATTCGATCACCAGCGGGGACAGCGGCTTGTGGTACGCGGCGTCGAAGACCCCGCCGGCCAGCAGCGGGCAGGCCTGCGCATAGCTCTTGGGGAAGGCGCCCTTGTCGTAGGTGACCGTCGACGGCCCCGTCGGGCTCGCCATCTGCGTGGCCATGTTGTGGCCGACGGTCGCGGTGAGGTCGGTGAGCTTGCCGGCATAGCCCGCCTTGCTCAGGGTGAAGTCCATGTCCACGGTGATGCCCTTGGCGCTGAACACGGTGTCGCCGCTCGTGTCGCCGGGCTTGCCGCCGTCCCGCAGCAGTGTGTAGACGCTGATGTCGCCGATGTCGGGCCCGCGCGTGTACCGGTCCACGAAGCCGCTCACCGGGTTGTACGGCTGCTGGGACACGGCGATCCGCACCGAGTCGCCGGTGCTCTTGTCGTTGGCCTCAAGGCTGTACTCGCACCGGTTGAGCGCGAACCCGCTGCCGCTGGCGTAACTGAGGGCGTCGGTGTGCAGCGGCGCCGTCCCGTCGGCGGCGATGGAGATCCGCTCGTAGTTCGCCGAGTTCGGCTCGGCATTGGGGTCGTAGTGCAGGCCCAGCTTGTTCAGGTCGGCGACGGACAGCACGTTGCACGCCTGCACCACCGCGGTGCCCTGGTAGTTGGTCGGCTGGGGATTGGGCTGCTCGGCCAGCGGCGCCGGGTCCGCGTAGCTGTCCCCGTCGGCCTCGGGTCCGGGCCGCTTCACGGCCATGCCGTCGTCCCTGGCCACGGTCTGCTGGGCGCCGCCGCCCGGGAACAGCATGGGCCGCAGCAAGGTGAAACCGAGGATGCCGACGACCAGCAGCGCGCAGCACAGCACGATCACCAGGCGGACGGTGCGGCCGCGGTTCGGGGGCGGCGGCATCGGCGGTCCGGGCTGGTACTGCTGCTGGCCCGGATAGGGCTGGTACGGCTGCTGCGGCGGATAGGGCTGCTGCCAGTGAGGTTGCTGCGGCCCCGGATACGGCGGCTGCTGCCACTGGGGCGGTTGCGGTGGCGTCGACACGCGACCGAAAGGTAGCGGACTGGTCCGTCCGGACTATTGAGGAACTCTTGAACCCGCCGGACCACGACAACGAAGCGGCCGGCAGGAGAGGAGCTCCTGCCGGCCGCTTCGCGGTTACTGCGTCAGTTCACAGCTGCGAGGTCGCGCCGCTACAGCACGGTGGCGGTGCCACCAGCGGCGGCGATCTTCTCCACCGCGCTGCCGGAGAACTTGTGCGCGGTGACGTCCAGCTTCACGCCGGCGATGTCACCGTCGCCCAGCACCTTGACCAGCTCGTTCTTGCGAACGGCGCCCGCGGCCACCAGGGCGGCCACGTCGACGGCGCCACCCTGCGGGAACAGGCGGGCCAGGTCCGCGACGTTCACGACCTGGTACTCGGTGCGGAACGGGTTGCGGAAGCCCTTGAGCTTCGGCAGCCGCATGTGCAGCGGCAGGTTGCCACCCTCGAAGCGAGCCGGCACGTTCTTGCGTGCGCCGGTGCCCTTGGTGCCGCGACCCGCGGTCTTGCCCTTGGAACCCTCACCGCGGCCGACCCGGGTCTTCGCCGTCTTGGCGCCGGGGGCGGGGCGGAGGTGGTGGATCTTGATGGTCATGAGTTGACCTCCTCCACGACCACCAGGTGGCGCACGGTGTGGATCAGACCCCGGTTGACGGGGTTGTCCTCACGCACGACCGACTGGCGGATCTTGCGCAGACCCAGCGTCCGCAACGAGTTGCGGTGGTTCTGCTTGGTACCGATGCTGCTCTTGACCTGCGTCACCTTGAGCTGAGCCATGGCGTCACACCCCCTGGCCGGCACGGGCGCGCAGCATGCCGGCGGGAGCAACGTCCTCCAGCGGCAGGCCACGGCGCGCGGCAACCTCTTCGGGGCGCTGAAGGCCCTTCAGAGCGGCCACGGTGGCGTGCACGATGTTGATGGCGTTGTCGCTGCCCAGCGACTTGCTCAGCACGTCGTGCACACCCGCGCACTCCAGGACGGCACGCACCGGGCCACCGGCGATAACACCGGTACCGGCGCTGGCCGGGCGCAGCAGAACCACGCCGGCGGCCTTCTCGCCCTGGATCGGGTGCGGGATGGTGCCGCCGATGCGAGGCACGCGGAAGAAGTTCTTCTTCGCTTCCTCGACACCCTTGGCGATGGCGGCCGGAACTTCCTTGGCCTTGCCGTAGCCGACGCCCACCATGCCGTCGCCGTCGCCGACGATCACCAGCGCGGTGAAGCTGAAGCGACGACCACCCTTGACGACCTTCGCCACCCGGTTGATGGCGACGACGCGCTCGAGGTGCGGGGTCTTCTCCTGAGCCGCCCCGCCGCGGCCACCGTCACGACGGTCGCGGCGCTCTCCGCGCTCGCCACCGCCGCCTTCGCGACGCGTGCGTCCCGGCATCAGACGGCCCTCTCAATTCCAGTGTTGTTCATGATCAGAACTCCAGCCCCGCCTCGCGGGCGGCGTCCGCCAGCGCGGCGATACGGCCGTGGTAGTCGTAACCGCCGCGGTCGAAGACGACCTTGTCGATGCCGGCTTCCTTGGCGCGGGCCGCGACCAGCTGGCCCACCTTGACGGCGCGGGCCTTCTTGTCGCCGTCCATCCCACGCACGTCCGCCTCCAGGCTGGAGGCCGACGCCAGCGTGCGGCCGGCGATGTCGTCGATGACCTGCACGACGATGTGCCGCGAGGAGCGGTTGACGACCATGCGCGGGCGCTCGGACGTGCCGCTGATCTTCTTGCGAAGCCGGAAGTGACGACGGGCCCGCGCGACACGACGCCGGGTCGACACGTCCTTGCCGACCGGCTTCCTCTTGGTAGCAGTGGACTCAGCCATGATCACTTACCCGTCTTCCCGACCTTGCGGCGGATCTTCTCGCCCGCGTACCGCACACCCTTGCCCTTGTACGGGTCGGGCTTGCGCAGCTTGCGGATGTTGGCGGCGACCTCGCCGACCAACTGCTTGTCGATGCCCTGGACGGAGAACTTGGTCGGGGTCTCCACCACGAAGGTGATACCCGCGGGCGCCTTCACCGGGACCGCGTGGCTGTAGCCGAGCGCGAACTCAAGGTCAGAACCCTTGAGCTGCACGCGGTAACCGACGCCGGTGATCTCCATCTTCTTCTCGTAGCCCTGCGTCACGCCGATGATCAGGTTGTTGATCAGCGTGCGGGACAGGCCGTGCAGCGAGCGCGAGAGACGCTCGTCGTCGGGCCGGGTCACCTGGAGCGTGCCGTCCTCGGCCCGCTCCACGGCGATCGGCTCGGCCACGGTGTGCACGAGCGAGCCCTTCGGGCCCTTCACGTTCACGACCTGGCCCTCGATGTTCACGTCGACCCCGGAGGGGACGGTGATGGGCAGCCTTCCAATGCGCGACATCGTCAGTCCCCCTTCCTCACCACACGTAGGCGAGGACTTCCCCGCCCACACCCTGCTTGCCCGCCTGCCGGTCGGTCACGAGACCGCCGGAGGTGGAGATGATGGCGACACCCAGCCCACCGAGCACCTTGGGCAGGTTGGTCGACTTCGCGTAGACCCGCAGACCCGGCTTGGAGACACGCCGGACACCGGCGATGCTCCGCTCACGGTTCGGGCCGTACTTCAGCTCGACGACAAGGTTCTTGCCCTTCTCGCCCGCTGCGTCGCGGTAGCCGGCGATGTAGCCCTCGCGCTTGAGGATCTCGGCAATGTTCGCCTTGAGCTTCGAGTGCGGCATCACGACCTCGTCGTGGTATGCCGAGTTTGCGTTCCGCAGACGCGTCAACATGTCTGCGATCGGGTCGGTCATCGTCATGGGTGACCTGTCAACCTTTCTCGCCCTGGTTCCAAGTGCAGGCCTGGGGCGAAGTGGGGTGGTGCGGGGTCGAACGAATTACCAGCTGGACTTGTGCACGCCGGGCAGCTCGCCGCGGTGCGCCATCTGGCGCAGGCAGATCCGGCACAGGCCGAACTTGCGGAACACGGCGTGCGGGCGGCCGCACTTCTGGCAGCGGGTGTAGGCACGCACGGCGAACTTCTGCTTGCCGGCCGCCTTGTTGATCAGCGCCTTCTTCGCCATCGGCTCAGTTCTCCTTGAACGGGAAGCCGAGGTGCTTGAGCAGCGCCCGACCCTCGTCGTCGTTGGTGGCCGTGGTCACGACGGTGATGTCCATGCCACGGGGACGGTCGATCGAGTCGGGGTCGATCTCGTGGAACATCGACTGCTCGTTCAGCCCGAACGTGTAGTTGCCGTTGCCGTCGAACTGCTTGCCCGACAGGCCGCGGAAGTCACGGATACGGGGCAGCGCGATGGTCAGCAGGCGGTCCAGGAACTCCCACATGCGGTCGCCGCGCAGCGTCACGCGCGCGCCGATCGGCATGCCCTCGCGCAGCTTGAACTGGGCGATGGACTTGCGGGCCTTGCGGACCTCGGGACGCTGGCCGGTGATCGTGGCCAGGTCGCGGACCGCGCCCTCGATCAGCTTGCCGTCACGGGCGGCGTCGCCGACGCCCATGTTGACGACGACCTTCACGACGCCGGGCGTCTGCATGACGTTGTCGTAGGTGAACTGCTCCTGCAGGGCAGGAACGATCTCGCTGCGGTACCGGGTCTTCAGCCGCGGCAGGACCTTCTCAGTAGTGGTCATGATCAGATGTCCTTACCGTTGCGGCGGGAGACGCGCACGCGCCGACCGTCGTCGTTCGAGCGGTAGCCGACGCGGGCCGGCTTGCCGTCGGAGTCGACGACCATCACGTTGCTCACGTGGATCGACGCCTCCTGGGTCACGATGCCACCGGACTGAGCGCCACGCTGGGTCTGCGTGACCCTGGTGTGCTTCTTGATCCGGTTGACGCCCTCGACCAGGACCCGGTCGGTGTCGGGGTAGGCCTGGATGACCTTGCCCTTGGCGCCCTTGTCCTTGCCCGCGATGACCACGACCGTGTCGCCCTTGCGCACCTTCATCACAACACCTCCGGTGCGAGCGAGATGATCTTCATGAACTTCTTGTCGCGCAGCTCGCGGCCGACCGGGCCGAAGATGCGGGTGCCCCGCGGCTCGTTGTCGGGCTTGATGAGCACCGCGGCGTTCTCGTCGAACCGGATGTACGAGCCGTCCGGACGGCGCCGCTCCTTGACGGTGCGAACGATGACGGCCTTGACCACGTCACCCTTCTTCACACCGGCGCCGGGAATGGCGTCCTTCACGGTGGCGACGATGATGTCGCCGATGCCCGCGTAGCGACGCGACGAGCCGCCGAGCACGCGGATGCAAAGGATCTCCTTCGCACCGGTGTTGTCGGCGACACGCAGTCGCGACTCCTGCTGAATCACTTACAGCTCCCTGACCATCGATGGCCTGCCAGATTTCCGACCTGACAGGCTCGGTCTTGTTGTTACTTGGCCTTCTCGAGGACCTCGACCAGACGCCAGCGCTTGGTGGCCGACAGCGGACGGGTCTCCATCAGCAGGACGCGGTCGCCGATGCCGGCGGCGTTCTCCTCGTCGTGCGCCTTCACCTTGGTCGTGGTCCGCAGGACCTTGCCGTACAGCGGGTGCTTCTTGCGGTCCTCGAGGGAGACGACGATCGTCTTCTCCATCTTGTTGGACACGACAAGCCCCTCGCGCACCTTGCGGTCGTTGCGGCTCGCGGCCTCGTTGGTCTCACTCATGCAGCACCCTCACCAGTCGTAACGTCGTCGGGCGACACGGAAAGACCGAGCTCCCGCTCCCGCATCACGGTGTAGACGCGGGCGATGTCGTGACGGACCGTGCGCAGCCGGCGGTTGTTGTCCAGCTGGCCGGTGGCCATCTGGAACCGGAGGTTGAACAGCTCCTCCTTGGACTCCCGAAGTCGAAGCACGAGCTCCTCGTCGGTGAGCTCACGCATCTCCGCGGCGTTGGTACCCGCTGCCATCAGAAGTCACCACCTTCACGCGTGACGATCCGGCACTTCAGCGGCAGCTTGTGGATGGCGCGGCGAAGCGCCTCCCGAGCAACCGTCTCGTTCGGGTAGCTCATCTCGAAGAGCACCCGGCCGGGCTTGACGTTGGCCACCCAGTACTCGGGCGAGCCCTTACCGGAACCCATGCGGGTTTCCGCCGGCTTCTTCGTGAGGGGGCGGTCCGGGAAGATGTTGATCCAGACCTTGCCGCCACGACGGATGTGCCGGTTGATGGCGATACGAGCGGACTCGATCTGCCGGTTGGTCACGTAGGCCGGCTCCAGCGCCTGGATGCCGAACTCGCCGAAGGTGACACGGGTGCCACCCTTGGCCGCACCACTCCGCTTCGGGTGGTGCTGCTTGCGGTGCTTGACCCTACGCGGGATGAGCACTACTCAGCCCTCCCCATTGCCAGTGCTGGCGGCCTCGACGGCCGGAGCCTCGGTCGCGGTCGCGGCGTTCGCCTCGGCGGCCGCGCGGCCGGCCTCGGTGCTCGTCGCGGGGTGCCGGCCGAACCCGAGCGGCGGGCGCGGTTCGGACGCTCGCGACGCTGCTGCGGGCGGTCGTTGCCGCCGGCCGGGGCGGCGGTGTCGCGCGAGCGGAAGCCGCCGACCACGTCGCCCTTGTAGATCCACACCTTCACGCCGATGCGGCCGAAGGTGGTGCGGGCCTCGAAGAAGCCGTAGTCGATGTCCGCGCGCAGCGTGTGCAGCGGGACGCGACCCTCGCGGTAGAACTCCGAGCGGGACATCTCGGCGCCGCCGAGACGGCCACCGCACTGCACCCGGATGCCCTTGACCTGCGGCGAGCGCATGGCCGACTGCATGGCCTTGCGCATCGCGCGCCGGAACGACACGCGGTTGGACAGCTGCTCAGCGGTCACCTGGGCGACCAGCTGGGCGTCCGACTCGGGGTTCTTGACCTCGAGGATGTTGAGCTGGACCTGCTTGGCGGTCAGCTTCTCCAGCTCGCCCCGGATGCGATCGGCCTCGGCGCCGCGGCGACCGATGACGATGCCCGGACGGGCGGTGTGGATGTCGACGCGAACCCGGTCCCGGGTGCGCTCGATCTCCACCTTGGAGATGCCGGCCCGCTCCATGCCCTTGCTCAGCATCTTGCGGATCTTGACGTCTTCCGCCACGTACTCCGCGTACTGCTTGTCGGCGTACCAGCGGGACTTCCAGTCGGTGGTGATACCAAGGCGGAAGCCGTGCGGGTTGATCTTCTGACCCACTACTGGGCCCCCTTCTTGGCTCGAGACTTGCCGGCCTTCTTATCCGCCGGGCGGGACTCGACCTCGATCGTGATGTGGCTCGTCCGCTTGCGGATCCGGTAGGCCCGGCCCTGAGCGCGCGGACGGAACCGCTTCAACGTCGGACCCTCGTCCACGTACGCGCTGGACACCCAGAGGGTGTCGCGGTCGAGGCTCAGGTTGTTCTCGGCGTTGGCCATGGCGCTCGCAAGCACCTTGGCCACCGGCTCGCTCGCCGCCTGCGGCGCGAACTGCAGCACGGCCAGGGCCTCCGTGGCGTTGCGGCCACGGATGAGGTCGACCACACGGCGTGCCTTCATTGCCGTCAGGCGGACGTAGCGGGCCCGCGCCACGGCGCGCGGCAGCTCCTCCGCGCCGGTCGCGTTGTCAGCCATTGCTTGTTACCCCTTGCTCCTGTCCGTGCCCGCTCAGCGGCGGCGCGACTTCCGGTCGTCCTTGATGTGACCCTTGAAGGTCCGCGTCGGGGCGAACTCGCCCAACTTGTGACCGACCATGGCCTCGCTGACGAACACCGGAACGTGCTTGCGGCCGTCGTGCACCGCGATGGTGTGCCCCAGCATGTCGGGGATGATCGTCGACCGGCGGGACCAGGTCTTGATCACGGTCTTCTTGCCCGACTCGTTGAGGGCGTCCACCTTCTTGAGCAGGTGGTCGTCAACGAAGGGGCCCTTCTTCAGGCTGCGTGGCATCCTTCACTCCCTTCCTGCTCAGCGCTTCTTACCGGTGCGACGACGCCGGACGATGAGCTGGTCGCTTGCCTTGCGGCGACGGGTACGGCCTTCGGGCTTGCCCGCCGGGTTCACCGGGTGGCGACCACCGGAGGTCTTGCCCTCACCACCGCCGTGCGGGTGGTCGACCGGGTTCATGGCGACACCACGCACCGTGGGCTTGCGGCCCTTCCAGCGCATGCGGCCGGCCTTGCCCCAGTTGATGTTGGCGTGCTCGGAGTTGCCGACCTCGCCGACCGTGGCGCGGCAGCGCACGTCCACGTTGCGGATCTCGCCCGAGGGCATCCGCAGCTGGGCGTACGGGCCGTCCTTGGCCACGAGCTGCACCTTCGCGCCGGCGGAGCGAGCGATCTTCGCGCCGCCACCGGGGCGGAGCTCGATCGCGTGCACCACGGTGCCGACCGGGATGTTGCGCAGCGGGAGGTTGTTACCCGGCTTGATGTCCGCGCGCGGCCCGTTCTCGATGGTGTCGCCCTGCGAGAGGCGGTTCGGCGCGATGATGTAGCGCTTCTCGCCGTCCGCGTAGTGCAGCAACGCGATGCGCGCCGTGCGGTTGGGGTCGTACTCGATGTGCGCGACCTTGGCCGGCACGCCGTCCTTGTCGGCCCGACGGAAGTCGATCAGGCGGTATGCCCGCTTGTGACCGCCGCCCTTGTGCCGAGTGGTGATCTTGCCGTGCGCGTTTCGGCCGCCACGACCGTGCAGCGGACGCACGAGCGACTTCTCCGGCGTCGACCGAGTGATCTCGGCGAAGTCGGACACGCTCGCACCGCGACGGCCTGGCGTCGTCGGCTTGTACTTGCGAATGCCCATGTCAGATCAGCAGTCCTCAGTCATCAGGCGGTCGGGCCGCCGAAGATCTCGATCGCCTTGCTCTCCGCGGAGAGCGTGACGATCGCGCGCTTCGTGTCCTTGCGCTTGCCGAAGCCGGACCGGGTCCGCTTCCGCTTGCCCTGGCGGTTGATCGTGTTGACGCTCAGGACCTTGACGCCGAAGACCTTCTCGACCGCGATCTTGATCTGCGTCTTGTTGGCGTCCGGAGCCACCAGGAAGGTGTACTTGTTCTCCTCGAGAAGGCCGTAGCTCTTCTCGGAGATCACCGGCGCGAGCAGGATGTCCCTGTGGTCGGGGATCATTGGTCAGACCTCCTCGGTCAGCTCGGACGAGCGGGCCGTGGCCTTGACCGAACGACCCTTGGCCGGGCCGGCGATGAACAGCTCGTACGCGTCCTTGGTGAACACGACGTCGTCGTTGACCAGCACGTCGTAGGTGTTCAGCTGGTCCGGCGCGATCGGGTGCACGTTGGTCAGGTTGCGCACGCTCAGCCAGTCCTGCTCCTGGAAGCGGCCCATCACGACCAGCGTGCGGCGCGACTCCGTGATGGCGGCGAGCGCGAGGCGGGCGCCCTTGGTGGACGGCTTGTCGCCCTCGACCAGGGAGCTGACCACGTGCAGCCGGCCGGCGCGAGCCCGGTCGGACAGGGCGCCACGCAGAGCGGCGGCCTTCATCTTCTTGGGCGTCCGCTGCGAGTAGTCACGCGGCTGCGGGCCGTGCGAGATGCCACCGCCGACGAACTGCGGCGACCGGGTCGAGCCCTGGCGGGCGCGGCCGGTGCCCTTCTGGCGGTACGGCTTCTTGCCACCGCCGCGGACGTCGCCGCGGGTCTTGGTGGCGTGCGTGCCCTGGCGGGCCGCGGCCAGCTGGGCCACGACGACCTGGTGCATCAGCGGGATGTTCGCCTGCACGTCGAAGATCTCGGCGGGCAGTTCGACACTGCCGCCGGCCTCACCGGAGGCGTTGCGAATGTCCACAGTGGTCATCAGGCTTCGCCCTTCGCGGCCGTCTTGACGAACACCAGGCCACCCTTGGGGCCGGGAATGGCGCCCTTGATGAGCAGCAGGCCGGACTCGGCCTCCACCTGGTGCACGGTCAGGTTCTGGGTGGTGACGCGGGCGTGGCCCATCCGGCCGGCCATGCGCACACCCTTGAACACACGACCCGGGGTGGCGCAGCCACCGATGGAGCCCGGCGAGCGGTGCTTGCGCTGCACGCCGTGGCCGGCGCCCAAGCCCTTGAAGCCGTGGCGCTTCATGACACCGGCGTAGCCCTTGCCCTTGCTGGTGCCGACCACGTCGACGACGGAGCCCGCCGGGAACACCTCGGCGGTGATCTCCTGGCCGACCTCGTAGGCGTCGGCGTCGGCGGTGCGCAGCTCGGCGACGTGACGACGGGGCGTCACGCCGGCCTTGGCGAAGTGACCGGCGCGGGGCTTGTTCACCTTGCGCGGGTCGATGGCGCCGAAGGCCAGCTGGACGGCGGTGTAGCCGTCCTTCTCCTGCGTACGGACCTGGGTGACGACATTGGGCCCAGCCTTGACGACCGTGACCGGCACAACCCGGTTCTTGTCGTCGAAGACCTGGGTCATGCCGAGCTTGGTGCCCAGGATCCCCTTGATCTGCTTGTCAGACATGAGTTTCGTTACTCTCCGCCGCCGCGCGCTTACTGGATGTTGACGTCGACACTGGCCGGCAGGTCGATGCGCATGAGCGCGTCAACCGTCTTCGGCGTCGGGTCGAGAATGTCGATCAGCCGCTTGTGCGTGCGCATCTCGAAGTGCTCGCGCGAGTCCTTGTACTTGTGCGGCGAGCGAATGACGCAGTAGACGTTTTTCTCGGTCGGCAGCGGCACCGGCCCGACGACCCGAGCGCCGGTGCGCGTCACGGTCTCGACGATCTTGCGCGCGGACGCGTCGATCGCCTCGTGGTCGTAGGCCTTGAGCCGAATGCGGATCTTTTGTCCCGCCATGATGGCTTGCCGTTCCTCTTCTCGTACCGCTGCGGGCTGACTCGTGACGGGCCGGGGCCCAGCTGTGCCGCTCCCCTATTCACGAGTCAATGTCATCAGGTGCCGGGGCCCTCCGGTCCACGCGGTCGGGCGTGTCGCCTTTTCAGGGACACCGCGCCAACGCGCACACCAGCCCTACTGGTCCTTGTTCAGTCCCGAGTAGGCGGGGTCCGGTCAGACCCAGTACACCCAGGCCATCTAGGCCCGTGTGGGTGCCGGCTTCTCGCAGCGAGGCGGCTGGTACGCGAACGAGCCAGCCGCCTCTGCAACGAGCAACCCGTTAAGGATGCCACACCCAGGTGCGGCGTCCAAATCGGGGGCGGCGAAGTGAGGGCCAGGTAACAGGTGACTGCCACCCGGCCCCACCACCAAATTAGTTGATGATCTTCTCGACGGTGCCGGCGCCGACGGTGCGGCCACCCTCACGGATGGCGAACCGCAGGCCCTCGTCCATGGCGATCGGCTGGATCAGCTTCACGGTCATGGAGGTGGTGTCGCCGGGCATGACCATCTCGGTGCCCTCGGGGAGGGTCACCACGCCGGTCACGTCGGTGGTGCGGAAGTAGAACTGCGGCCGGTAGTTGTTGAAGAACGGCGTGTGGCGGCCGCCCTCGTCCTTGGACAGGATGTAGACGTTGCCCGAGAACTCCGTGTGCACCGTGGTGGTGCCCGGCTTGATCACAACCATGCCGCGCTCGACGTCTTCGCGCTTGACACCGCGCAGCAGCAGCGCGGCGTTGTCACCGGCGCGGCCCTCGTCGAGGAACTTCTTGAACATCTCGATGCTGGTGCAGGTGGTCTTGAACCCCTTCTCGCGGATTCCGACGACCTCCACCTCCTCGTTCACCTTGACCACACCGCGCTCGATGCGGCCGGTGACGACGGTGCCGCGACCGGTGATGGTGAAGACGTCCTCGACGGGCATGAGGAACGGCTTGTCCATCTCACGGACCGGCTCCGGGACGTTCTCGTCCACGGCGTCCATGAGCTCGAGCACCGTGGCGGCCCACTTCTCGTCGCCCTCGAGCGCCTTGAGGCCGGACACGCGCACGACCGGCGCGTCGTCGCCGGGGAACTCCTGGTCCGAGAGCAGCTCGCGGACCTCGAGCTCGACGAGCTCCAGGATCTCCTCGTCGTCCACCATGTCGGCCTTGTTCAGGGCGACAACGATGTACGGCACGCCGACCTGGCGGGCCAGCAGCACGTGCTCACGGGTCTGCGGCATCGGGCCGTCGGTCGCGGCGACCACCAGGATCGCGCCGTCCATCTGCGCGGCACCGGTGATCATGTTCTTGATGTAGTCCGCGTGACCGGGGGCGTCAACGTGCGCGTAGTGGCGCTTCTCGGTCTGGTACTCGACGTGCGAGATGTTGATCGTGATGCCGCGCTGCTTCTCTTCCGGCGCCTTGTCGATCTGGTCGAACGCGAACGCGGCGTTCAGGGTCGGGTACTTGTCGGCCAGAACCTTGGTGATCGCCGCCGTCAGCGTGGTCTTGCCGTGGTCGACGTGACCGATCGTGCCGATGTTGACGTGCGGCTTGGTCCGCTCGAACTTCGCCTTCGCCACTGGATTGTCCTCCTGGACTTGTGTTGCTTCCGCCGGACCGGGTGTTGGTGTGGTCGGCCCGGCGGTTACGTCAGGGTCGGTTGGTCGGTGACCCGAGATCGACTCCCGGGCCACCGTTGAAAGCGGGCGGGACTGACTACTCCCCGTTCACCTTCGCGATGATTTCCTTCGCCACGTTGGTCGGAACCTCGGCGTAGGAGTCGAACAGCATCGTGTAGTTCGCCCGACCCTGGGTCTTGGACCGCAGGTCGCCGACATACCCGAACATCTCCGACAGCGGAACCAGTGCCTTCACGATACGGGCACCGCTGCGCTCCTCCATCGCCTGGATCTGACCACGGCGGGAGTTCAAGTCGCCGATGACATCGCCCATGTAGTCCTCGGGCGTCGTCACCTCGACAGCCATCACCGGCTCCAGCAACACCGGGTCGGCCTTCCGAGCGGCTTCCTTGAGCGCCATGGAACCGGCGATCTTGAAGGCCATTTCGGAGGAGTCGACCTCGTGGTAGGCGCCGTCCAGCAGCGTCACCTTGATGCCGACCAGCGGGTAACCCGCCAGCACGCCGTACTGCATCGCGTCCTGGGCGCCGGCGTCGACCGAGGGGATGTACTCCCGCGGGATGCGGCCACCCGAGACCTTGTTGTCGAACTCGTACAGCGCGCCGTCTTCGCTCTTCAAGGGCTCGATCTCGATGATCACCTTGGCGAACTGGCCGGAGCCGCCGGTCTGCTTCTTGTGCGTGTAGGAGTACTTCTCCACCTTGCGGCGGATGGTCTCCCGGTAGGCCACCTGCGGCTTACCGATGTTCGCCTCGACCTTGTAGTCGGACTTCATCCGGTTGACGAGCACCTCGAGGTGGAGCTCGCCCATGCCGGCGATGATCGTCTGACCGGTCTCCTCGTCCTGCTTGACCTGGAAGGTGGGGTCCTCCTCGGCCAGCTTCTGGATCGCGGTGCCCAGCTTCTCCTGGTCGGCCTTGGTCTTCGGCTCGATGGCGACCGAGATGACCGGGTCCGGGAAGGTCATCGACTCGAGCACGATGGGCGACTGCGGGTCGCACAGCGTGTCACCGGTCGTGGTGTCCTTCAGGCCGATGGCCGCGTAGATGTGGCCGGCGCTGGCCACCTCGACCGGGTTCTCCTTGTTGGAGTGCATCTGGAAGAGCTTCCCGATGCGCTCCTTGCGGTCCTTGGTCGAGTTGATGACCTGGGTGCCGGCGTTGAGCTTGCCCGAGTAGACCCGGATGTAGGTCAGCTTGCCGAAGAACGGGTGCGCGGCGATCTTGAACGCGAGCGCGGAGAACGGCTCCTCCGAGGACGGCTTGCGGAAGGCCGGCGTCTCGCCGTCCAGCAGCGTGCCCTCGACCGGCGGCACGTCCAGCGGCGACGGCAGGTAGTCGATGACGGCGTCGAGCATGGGCTGCACGCCCTTGTTCTTGAACGCCGAGCCGCACAGCACCGGGTAGGCGACGCGGTCGGTCACGATCTTGCGGATGCCCCGCTTGATCTGCTCGACCGACAGCTCCTCGCCGCCGAGGTACAGCTCCATCAGGGCGTCGTCGGTCTCGGCGACGGCCTCGACGAGCTTCTCGCGGTACTCCGCGGCGATCTCGGCCAGGTCGGCCGGGATCTCCTCGATCGTGTAGTCGTCGCCCTTCTGGACCTCGCCGTGCCAGGTCAGCGCGCGCATCTCGACCAGGTCGACGACGCCGGTGAAGTCGTTCTCGGCGCCGATCGGCAGCTGGATCGGCAGCGGCTTGGCGCCGAGACGCTCCTGGATGGTGCGGACGGTGAAGTAGAAGTCCGCGCCGAGCTTGTCCATCTTGTTGACGAAGCAGATACGCGGGACGTCGTACTTGGTCGCCTGCCGCCAGACCTGCTCGGACTGGGGCTCGACGCCCTCCTTGCCGTCGAACACCGCAACCGCGCCGTCAAGGACCCGCAGCGAGCGCTCGACCTCGACGGTGAAGTCGACGTGCCCCGGCGTGTCGATGATGTTGATCTGGTGGTCGTTCCAGAAGCAGGTGGTCGCGGCGGACGTGATCGTGATGCCGCGCTTCTGCTCCTCCTCCATCCAGTCCATCGTCGCCGCGCCGTCGTGGACCTCACCGATCTTGTAGTTGATCCCGGTGTAGAACAGGATCCGCTCGGTGGTGGTGGTCTTTCCCGCGTCGATATGGGCCATGATCCCGATGTTGCGGACCTTGGCCAGGTCAGTGAGCACTTCCTGTGCCACGGGTTTCTTCCTTGCTTCCGTGCGACTGTGGTCGGTGCGGGCGCCGATCCGTCGCGGCCGGCTCGAAGGCCGGCCGCGCCCGAATCACCAGCGGTAGTGCGCGAAGGCCTTGTTGGACTCGGCCATCTTGTGGGTGTCCTCACGGCGCTTGACGCTGGCGCCGAGACCGTTGCTGGCGTCCAGCAGCTCGTTCATCAGGCGCTCGATCATGGTCTTCTCGCGGCGCTGCCGGGAGAAGGTGATCAGCCAGCGCAGCGCCAGCGTGGTCGAGCGGCCGGGCTTGACCTCGATCGGCACCTGGTAGGTGGCGCCACCGACGCGGCGGCTCTTCACCTCGATGGAGGGCTTCACGTTGTCCAGCGCGCGCTTGAGCGTGACGACCGGGTCGGTGCCGGTCTTCTCGCGGGCGCCCTCGAGCGCCTTGTAGACGATCGCCTCGGCGACCGAGCGCTTGCCGTCCACGAGCACCTTGTTGATGAGCTGCGTCACCAACGGGGAGCTGTAGACCGGGTCAGAGATCAGCGGCCGCTTCGGGGCCGGGCCCTTGCGGGGCATCAGCTCTTCTCCTTCTTCGCGCCGTAGCGGCTGCGCGCCTGCTTGCGGTTCTTCACGCCCTGCGTGTCCAGCGAGCCACGGATGATCTTGTAACGGACACCCGGAAGGTCCTTAACACGGCCACCGCGAACGAGCACCATCGAGTGCTCCTGGAGGTTGTGACCCTCACCGGGGATGTAGGCCGTGACCTCGATCCCGCTGGTCAGCTTCACGCGGGCGACCTTGCGCAGCGCCGAGTTCGGCTTCTTGGGCGTAGTGGTGTAGACGCGGGTGCACACGCCGCGCCGCTGCGGGCTCCCCTTGAGAGCCGCGGTCTTGGTCTTCGCGACCTTGTCCTGGCGGCCCTTGCGGACCAGCTGCTGGATCGTGGGCATAGACCGGCTGCTTCTTCCGTTCGCGTCTTGGCGTCCTCGCGGGCGCCGTGGACTCTGTGTACTTGGCCCCTCCGTCCCCCGAGGTCGGGCGTGTCGCCCGCTCACGGGACCCGCGAGAGACCAACTAACTGTCCCAACGGTTTCCGGAGGACTTCCGTGGCCCTGAGGTCGACGCAGCCAGAGACTGCCATCCACAGGCACGCGGAGCGGCCCGACATGGGTCGGGCACGGATACCAAAGATACCTTCCCCGCGCCCCGAGGGTCAAAACGGGGGTCGGGAGCGGACCGGACACGCGTGTCGCATGTGGTGTGTCGCACTCCGACAAGATCGAGCACGAAGATCGGCAAGCCTCCCGGCATTCCTTGTCGACAGCATAGTCGACCGCGTGTTCGAGCCCGTTCCGGGTCGATGTGCGGACGGTGACCACGGCGATGCGGTATGTGTTTATCTCGACACACCGACACGGGGAGAACTGGGGCATGAATCAGGACACCGCCGCGCGCATCGACGCGTTTCGGCGCACTGTGGCGCAGGCGGAAAAGGACACCGACCGCTTCGAGCTGATGCGGCAGGAGATCGCCGCGATCGAATCCACGGAGACCTCGCGCGACGGCGCCGTCACCGTGGTCGCCGGGCCGTCGGGGGCGGTGCGGTCGATCACCATCAGCCCGTCGGCGATGAGCATGTCGGCGCAGGCGCTGTCCCGGCTGGTCACGACCACGTTCCAGCAGGCCGTGGCCAAGGCGGCCCGGCAGCAGGCCGAGATGGTGCAGCGCTACGCCGGCGACCGCACCGACATCGCCGCCCGGGTCAACCGGGTTCAGGAGGAGCTGGCCAACCCACCGGAGCCGCCGTCCGACGGTTGGCACGACGCCCCGCAACGGCCGGAACCCCAGGTCCAGGCCCCTGTTCAGACCCCCGTCCCGCCGGCCCAGCACGGTCAGCACGCGGTGCCCCAGCACGCCCGTCCCGACCGCGAGGAGTACGTCGACGACTCCCTGTCGGAGGGCATCATGACCGACGACGAGGACCGGCCGACGCCACCGCCGGCCGCGCCGTCCCGGCCGCGTCGGGCCGATGACGACGAGGAGTTCCGCTTCGGCTCGGAGGACTCGTTCTGATGGCCGAGGGATTCAGCGTTGTCACCGAGGAACTGGCCCAGTGCGGCTCTCGCGTGTCGTCGATGGCGGGCCAGGCCGACTCCCTGCACGGGCGGGCGGGCGCGGCCGAGGTTCCTTCCCGGTCCTGGGGACTGCTCGGTGAATTGACGACCCACAGCAAGTACGCCGATTTGCAGAACCAGCTCACCGATCACCTGTCGAACATGACCGCCGGCCTGGACAACGCCGGGCAGCGCATTTCCAACACCGCGGATCTGTACCGGGAGATCGACGAGTACCACAAGCGGCAGATCGATCAGGCCGGCGGCGACGACAAGGACCCGGGCAAGACCGATCCCGGCCAGTCCGGAGGGCCGCCCGACGTCACCCCGGTCGACGGCGGCGGCGGGCCCCGCAACACCAACACCGACCAGTACGGCGGCGCGGCCCGGGTCCCCGGCGGCGGCACGGTCGGTGACGGCGGCCCTGTCGGTGGCGGCGCGCCGTCCTATCCGCCGGTCGAGCACGGCGGCCTGCCGCCCAAGGTGCCCGATGCCCCGGTCGACCCGGGCATGGCGCCGAACCTGGGCCAGGACGGCCACCAGAACGTGCACGGCAGGATCACCGTGGAGGTGGAGGGCGGCGGCCCCGTCACCGTCGAGGTGACCGGCGAGGCCCACGAGGACGTCGAGGTCAAGGGCGACATCCAGCAGGCCGGCGGCCAGACCGAGCACGTCGACGTGCACGCGCGGACCGACGACGCCGGCCACGCCAAGGTGGCGCTGAAGGACCCGTCGTACGAGCACATGAGCGGCACGCTGCTCCCGGACAGCACTGAGGAGCGGGCATGACCTCCCTGCCCATCGGCAACACCGCCGTGCTCGACGAGATCTACGGGGCCGGCAACGACGTGCACGCCACCGTCACCGAGATCGAGCAGTACTCGGCCGAGGCCGACGACTCCGGCGGCATCGACCCGTTGAACACGCTGATCAGCAAGGGCCTCAGTTTTGTCATCGACTACATCGAGCCGGTCAAGGAGGCCCTTGAGCTGGTCACCGGCAGCCCGGACGCGCTGAACGCGGCGGCCGAGAACTACTCGCAGCTCTCGGCCGACATCGACCGGCTCGGCCAGCAGCTGCACGACGAGCTGACCCAGGGCTTCGCCCACTGGGAGGGCGACGCCTCCGACGTGGCCCACCAGGAGATGGCCACCTTCCTGGACGGCATCCACGGCACCGCGACGCTGGCCGGCTACATCGTCCAGCTGCTCAAGGCCAGCGCCTCGATGATGCAGGCGGCCAAGGACATCATCATCGGCATCCTGGCCGACTTCGTCGAGCAGATGCTGATCACCTGGGCCATCGGCGCCGCCGCCACGTTCTTCACCGCCGGCCTGTCCGACGCCGCGGCGGCCGCGGCCACCGCCACCGAGGCCAGCGTGGCCATCGGCAAGTCCGGCGCCGCGGTCTCCAAGGTCGAGAAGCTGATCGAGAAGGTCGGCAACCTGATCAAGAAGATCATGGACATGATCCGCAAGATCGCCGAGCTGCTGAAGAAGTTCGCCTCGAAGATCCAGAAGATCGGCGGCAAGCTCGGCGAGGTCGGCAAGAGCATCGAGGAGACCTCGGGCACGCTGGGCAAGGTGATGGGCAAGGGCATCGGCAAGGCCGGCGAGAAGGTCACCGAGATCGGGGCCAACGTCGGCAAGGTCGGCTCCCGGGTCAACGAGGCCGGCACCACCGTCGGCCACATCGGCGAGCACGTCGTCGGCCGCGACGGCAAGGGCCTGATCGGCGACGTCAAGCAGCTGGGCGAGGACTGGGACCACATCACCGGCACCGCCAAGAGCGTGCTCGGCAGCAGCGAGAAGGCGGCCGAGGCCGGGTCCTCCGGGGAGAAGGAGGACGAGGGCTTCGACTGGAAGGGCGAGATCAAGGACGGGGCCAAGGAGATCTACGGCAAGGCCAAGGAGACCATGGACAACCTGCCCGAGCCCGAGCAGTCGGCCGACGACATCGACGACGAGCTGAGCGTGGGCAGCGGCCGCTCCAACTACGAGCGCGAGGCCGCCGAGCACCGCCCCGTCTACTGAGGACAGACATATGGCCCGCCGCCCCGGCTTGGGGTGGCGGGCCATATGTGTCGTTCGGGGGTCCGGGGGCTTGCCCCCGGTGTGGGGGTCTGGGGGCTCAGCCCCCAGAAGGCGCTAAGTGCGATCCATGCCTGAGTTCTTCCCAGGCATGGATCGCCCAGATCGCACTTACCGATAGTCGCGACCGAAGTCGTAGTCGTCCAGCGGAACCGCCGCACCCGTGCCGGTGCCGAAGACGTCCGGCGTGTAGTAGCCGTCGTCGTAGGACGGGATCGCGTAGGCCGCGGCCCGCGCTTCCTCCGTCGGCTGCACCTGGATGTTGCGGTAGCGGTTGATGCCGGTGCCGGCCGGAATCAACTTACCGATGATGACGTTTTCCTTCAGGCCGATGAGCTTGTCGCTCTTGCCGTTGATGGCGGCGTCGGTGAGCACCCGGGTGGTCTCCTGGAAGGAGGCCGCCGAGAGCCACGACTCCGTCGCCAGCGAGGCCTTGGTGATACCCATCAGCACCGGACGGCCGGAGGCCGGCTCGTTGCCCTCGGCGACGACGCGACGGTTGGACGTCTCGAAGTCGCTGCGCTCGATCGGGGCTCCCGGCAGGAACTCCGTCGCGCCCGAGTCGATGATGATCACGCGGCGGAGCATCTGCCGCACGATCACCTCGATGTGCTTGTCGTGGATGGACACACCCTGCGACCGGTACACCTTCTGCACCTCGTTGACCAGGTGCAGCTGGGCCTCGCGGGGGCCCATCACGCGCAGCACCTCGTGCGGGTCCGGGGTGCCCTCCAGCAGCTGCTGGCCGACGGCGACGTGGTCGCCGTCCTGCAGCGGGCCGTCCGGGGTGATGGCCAGGCGCTGACGCTTGGACAGCTTGTCGAAGATGATCTCCTCGCTGCCGTCGTCCGGCACCAGGGTGATCTTCCAGAACCGGTCGCCGTCCTCGATCCGCACGCGGCCGTCGACGTCGGCGATCGGCGCCTTGCCCTTGGGCACGCGGGCCTCGAAGAGCTCCTGGACACGCGGCAGACCCTGGGTGATGTCGTCCGCGCCGGTGGCGCCACCCTGGTGGAAGGTACGCATGGTCAGCTGCGTGCCGGGCTCACCGATCGACTGGGCGGCCACGATGCCCACCGCCTCGCCGACGTCCACCAGCTTGCCGGTGGCCATCGAGCGGCCGTAGCAGCTGGCGCACACGCCGACAGCCGACTCACAGGTCAGCACGGAGCGGACCTTGACCCGGATGGTGCCCACCCGGATCAGCGTGTCCAGAGCCGGGTCGCCGAGGTCGGCGCCGCGGTTGAGCGCCACGTTGCCGTCCGAGTCGGTGATGTCCTCGGCCAGCGAGCGCGCGTACACGCTGGTACGCGCGTACTCGTGCATCACGACCTTGTCGCCGACCTTCTCGCCGACGGTCATCGTGACGCCGCGGTTGGTGCCGCAGTCGACCTCACGGATGATCACGTCCTGCGAGACGTCCACCAGACGACGGGTCAGGTAACCCGAGTCGGCGGTCTTCAGCGCGGTGTCGGCCAGACCCTTGCGGGCGCCGTGCGTGGCGATGAAGTACTCCAGAACCGACAGGCCCTCGCGGAACGAGTTCTTGATCGGCCGCGGGATGTACTCACCCTTCGGGTTGGTCACCAGACCACGCATACCGGCCAGCGACCGGACCTGCGTCATGTTGCCGGCCGCGCCGGACTTGACGATGATCCGGATGGAGTTGTCCTCGGGGAACGCGGTCTCCATCAGCTTGGCGACCTCGTCGGTCGCCGACTGCCACACCTTGACCAGCTCGTTGTTGCGCTCGGCGTGCGAGAGCTGACCGCGCTGGTAGCGCTTCTCGACGGCCTCGGCCTTGCCCTCGTACTCGTTGAGGATGGCCTGCTTCTCCGGCGGCACGAGCACGTCGGAGATGGCGACCGTCACACCCGAGCGGGTGGCCCAGTAGAAGCCGGCGTCCTTGAGCTTGTCCAGCGTCCGCGCCACGGTGACCATCGGGTACCGCTCGGCGAGGTCGTTGACGATCTCACCCTGCCGCTTCTTCGGCATCTCCTCGTTCATGAACGGGTAGTCCGGCGGCAGCAGCTCGTTGAACAGCACCCGGCCGAGGGTGGTCTCGGCCAGCCACGGCTGACCGGGCTCCCAGTCCTCGGGCTCCTGGCCCCGCGGCGGCACCTGGTCGTTGAGCCGCACCTTGATCGGCGCCTGCAGGCCGATCACCTTGCGGTCGAACGCCATGATCGCCTCGGCGACCGAGGAGAACGCCTTGCCGGCGCCCTCGGCCTCCGGCTTGAACCGGGTCAGGTGGAACAGACCGGTGACCATGTCCAGACGCGGCATCGCCAGCGGCCGCCCGGAGGCGGGCGACAGGATGTTGTTGCTGGACAGCATCAGGATGCGGGCCTCGGCCTGGGCCTCGGCCGACAGCGGCAGGTGCACGGCCATCTGGTCGCCGTCGAAGTCGGCGTTGAACGCCTCACAGACCAGCGGGTGCAGCTGGATGGCCTTGCCCTCGACCAGCTGCGGCTCGAAGGCCTGGATGCCGAGGCGGTGCAGCGTGGGCGCCCGGTTGAGCATCACCGGGTGCTCGGTGATGACCTCTTCCAGCACGTCCCACACGGCCGGCCGGGCGCGCTCGACCATGCGCTTGGCCGACTTGATGTTCTGCGCGTGGTTGAGGTCGACCAGCCGCTTCATCACGAACGGCTTGAACAGCTCCAGGGCCATCGCCTTGGGCAGGCCGCACTGGTGCAGCTTGAGCTGCGGGCCGACCACGATGACCGAACGGCCGGAGTAGTCGACGCGCTTGCCGAGCAGGTTCTGGCGGAACCGGCCCTGCTTGCCCTTGAGCAGGTCGGACAGCGACTTGAGCGGGCGGTTGCCCGGGCCGGTGACCGGCCGGCCGCGGCGGCCGTTGTCGAACAGCGCGTCGACGGCCTCCTGCAGCATCCGCTTCTCGTTGTTGACGATGATCTCGGGCGCGCCGAGGTCGATCAGTCGCTTCAACCGGTTGTTGCGGTTGATCACGCGGCGGTACAGGTCGTTCAGGTCGGAGGTGGCGAACCGGCCACCGTCGAGCTGAACCATCGGCCGCAGATCCGGCGGGATCACCGGGATGCAGTCGAGCACCATGCCCATGGGCGAGTTGCGAGTCTGCTGGAACGCCGCGACGACCTTGAGCCGCTTGAGCGCGCGCAGCTTCTTCTGGCCCTTGCCGCTGCGGATGGTCTCCCGCAGGAAGTCGGCCTCGGCGTCGACGTCGAAGTCCTTCGCCAGCTGCTGGATGGACTCGGCGCCCATCGAGCCGGTGAAGTAGTCGCCGTAGCGGTCGATCAGCTCGCGGTAGAGCATCTCGTCGGCGATCAGCTGCTTGGTGTCGAGCTTGGTGAAGGTGGTCCAGATCTCGTCAAGCCGGTCCAGCTCACGCTGGGCGCGGTCGCGGAGCTGGCGCATCTCCCGCTCGCCGCCCTCCTTGACCTTGCGGCGCACGTCGCTCTTGGCGCCCTCGGCCTCGAGCTCGGCCAGGTCGGCCTCGAGCTTCTGGGCGCGGGCCTCCACGTCGGCGTCGCGGCGGTTCTCGACGCGCTTGCGCTCGACCTGCATCTCGCTCTCGAGCGTGGGCAGGTCGTTGTGGCGCAGGTCGCCGTTCACCGAGGTGATGACGTACGCGGCGAAGTAGATGATCTTCTCGAGGTCCTTGGGGGCCAGGTCGAGCAGATAGCCCAACCGGCTGGGGACGCCCTTGAAGTACCAGATGTGGGTGACCGGCGCGGCCAGTTCGATGTGGCCCATCCGCTCACGGCGCACCTCGGCGCGGGTCACCTCGACGCCGCAGCGCTCACAGATGATGCCCTTGAAGCGGACGCGCTTGTACTTGCCGCAGTAGCACTCCCAGTCCCGGGTCGGACCGAAGATCTTCTCGCAGAAGAGTCCGTCCTTCTCGGGCTTGAGGGTGCGGTAGTTGATGGTCTCGGGCTTCTTGACCTCGCCGTAGGACCACTGGCGGATGTCGTCTGCGGTGGCAAGGCCGATGCGGAGCTCATCGAAGAAGTTGACGTCGAGCACGTCGGCTCTTCTCCCCTTCGGGTTGATTGCTGCCTGGGGGTCGGGACGCCGACTCCGGCGTTTCGGGGAACACCGGAGTCAGCGCGGCGAAGGTCAGTTCACGACGTCGTCGACGGACGGCGACTCGTTCCGGGAGAGGTTGATGCCGAGGTTGGCGGCCGCCCTCTCCAGGTCCTCGTCGTCGCCGTCACGCATCTCGATCGCGGCGCCGTCGCTGGAGAGCACCTCCACGTTGAGGCAGAGGGACTGCAGCTCCTTGAGCAGCACCTTGAACGACTCCGGCACCCCGGGCTCGGGGACGTTCTGGCCCTTGACGATGGCCTCGTACACCTTCACGCGGCCCAACTTGTCGTCGGACTTGATGGTGAGCAGTTCCTGGAGGGTGTATGCGGCGCCGTACGCCTGCATCGCCCAGCACTCCATCTCACCGAAGCGCTGGCCACCGAACTGCGCCTTACCACCCAGCGGCTGCTGCGTGATCATCGAGTACGGGCCGGTCGACCGGGCGTGGATCTTGTCGTCGACCAGGTGGAGCAGCTTGAGGATGTACATGTAGCCGACCGCGACCGGGAACGGGTACGGCTCGCCGCTGCGCCCGTCGAGCAGCGTGGCCTTGCCGTTCTGGCCGACCATGCGCTCGCCGTCGCGGTTCGGGGTCGTCGACCCGAGCAGGCCGATGATCTCCTCCTCGCGGGCGCCGTCGAACACCGGCGTCGCGGTGTTCGTGTTCGGCGGCACCTCGTAGAGCTCCTCGGGCATCTTGGACGCCCACTCCGGGTCGCCGTCGATGCTCCAGCCCTGCTTGGCGATCCACCCGAGGTGGGTCTCCAGCACCTGGCCGATGTTCATACGACGGGGCACACCGTGCGTGTTCAGCACGATGTCGACCGGCGTGCCATCCGGCATGAACGGCATGTCCTCGACCGGCAGGATCTTGCCGATGACGCCCTTGTTGCCGTGCCGGCCGGCGAGCTTGTCGCCGTCCTGGATGCGACGCTTCTGGGCGACGTAGACGCGGACCAGCTCGTTCACGCCGGGGGGCAGCTCGTCGTCGTCCTCCCGGCTGAACACCCGGATGCCGATGACCTTGCCGGTCTCGCCGTGCGGCACCTTCAGCGAGGTGTCGCGCACCTCGCGGGCCTTCTCGCCGAAGATCGCGCGCAGCAGCCGCTCCTCCGGGGTCAGCTCGGTCTCGCCCTTGGGCGTGACCTTGCCGACCAGGATGTCGCCGTCGCGAACCTCGGCGCCGATCCGGATGATGCCGCGCTCGTCGAGGTCGGCGAGGACCTCCTCGGAGACGTTCGGGATGTCCCGCGTGATCTCCTCGGCGCCGAGCTTGGTGTCGCGGGCGTCGATCTCGTGCTCTTCGATGTGGATCGAGGTGAGCACGTCGTCCTGGACCAGACGCTGGCTCAGGATGATCGCGTCCTCGTAGTTGTGACCCTCCCACGGCATGATCGCGACGAGCAGGTTCTTGCCCAGCGCCATCTCGCCGTTCTGGGTGCACGGACCGTCCGCGATGACCTGGCCGTGCTCGACCCGGTCGCCCTCGTTCACGATGGGCTTCTGGTTGATGCAGGTGCCCTGGTTGGACCGGCGGAACTTGTGCATCGCGTAGGTCTGACGGCTGCCGTCGTCGGCCATCACGGTGATGAAGTCGGCGGAGAGCTCCTCGACCACACCGGACTTCTTGGCGATGACCACGTCGCCCGCGTCGACCGCGGCGCGCAGCTCCATGCCGGTGCCGACCAGCGGGGACTCGCTGCGCAGCAGCGGCACCGCCTGACGCTGCATGTTGGCGCCCATGAGCGCGCGGTTGGCGTCGTCGTGCTCGAGGAACGGCACCATCGCGGTCGCCACCGACACCATCTGGCGCGGCGAGACGTCCATGTAGTCCACGTCCGCGGTGTCCGCGAGGTCGGTCTCGCCGCCCTTGCGGCGGACCATGACGCGGTCCTCGAGGAAGTTGCCCTCGTCGTCGACCAGGGTGTTGGCCTGGGCCTTGACGTAGCGGTCCTCCTCGTCCGCGGTCAGGTAGTCGATCTGGTCGGTGACCCGGCCGTCGACGACCTTGCGGTACGGGGACTCGATGAAGCCGAACGGGTTGACCCGCGCGAACGAGGACAGCGAGCCGATCAGGCCGATGTTCGGGCCTTCCGGCGTCTCGATCGGGCACATCCGGCCGTAGTGGGACGGGTGCACGTCGCGCACGTCCATGCTGGCGCGCTCACGGGAGATACCACCCGGGCCGAGCGCGGACAGCCGACGCTTGTGGGTCAGACCGGCCAGCGGGTTGGTCTGGTCCATGAACTGCGACAGCTGCGAGGTGCCGAAGAACTCCTTGATCGCGGCCACGACGGGCCGGATGTTGATCAGGGTCTGCGGGGTGATCGCCTCGACGTCCTGGGTGGTCATGCGCTCACGCACGACCCGCTCCATGCGGGACAGGCCGACCCGGATCTGGTTCTGGATCAGCTCGCCGACGGTGCGCAGGCGGCGGTTGCCGAAGTGGTCGATGTCGTCGACCTCGACCGGCACCGTGGTGTCGCCGGCCGTCATCTCGGTGTCGCCCGCGTGCAGGCGGACCAGATACTCGATGGTGGTGACGATGTCGTCCTCGGTCAGCACACCGGTGGACACCGGGAAGCCGAGGCCCAGCTTCTTGTTGACCTTGTACCGGCCGACCTTGGCCAGGTCGTAGCGCTTCTCCTTGAAGAACAGGTTCTCCAGCAGCGCCTGCGCGCTCTCCTTGGTCGGCGGCTCGCCCGGGCGCAGCTTGCGGTAGATGTCCAGCAGCGCCTCGTCCGGCCCGGCCGTGTGGTCCTTCTCCAGCGTGGCCAGCAGCGTCTCGCTGAAGTGGAAGCGCTCGCGGATCTGCTCCGTGGTCCAGCCGAGGGCCTTGAGCAGCACGGTGACCGGCTGGCGGCGCTTGCGGTCGATGCGCACGCCGACGGTGTCGCGCTTGTCGACGTCGAACTCCAGCCAGGCGCCCCGGCTCGGGATGATCTTGACGTTGAAGACGTCCTTGTCGGTCGTCTTGTCGATCGCGGTGTCGTAGTAGACGCCGGGCGAACGCACGAGCTGGGAGACCACCACCCGCTCAGTGCCGTTGATGATGAACGTGCCCTTGTCCGTCATCATCGGGAAGTCACCCATGAACACCGTCTGGCTCTTGATCTCGCCAGTGGTGTGGTTGGTGAACTCCGCGGTGACGAACAGCGGGGCCGCGTACGTCATGTCCTTGTCCTTGCAGTCCTCGACGGAGGCCTTGACCTCGTCGAAGCGCGGGTCGGAGAAGGACAACGACATGGAGCCCGAGAAGTCCTCGATCGGGGAGATCTCGTTGAGGACCTCTTCGAGACCACCGGTCGGGGCCTCGTCACCGGCGTCGACCCGGCGCTGGAACCACGCCTCATTGCCGGTGAGCCACTCGAACGAATGAGTCTGCAGTTCGAGGAGGTTGGGAGCGGCCAGCGGCTCGCGGATCTTCGCGAACGAGACACGCCGAGGTGCTCCGGGAATTCCGGTGGAGTTGGTCGCAGCAGTGGCCTTGGTCGCGCGGGAGACTGCCAAGATGCGTCCTTCCAGGGACTGATGTACTGGCGGCAGCCGCGTCAGCAGGGACTAACGCGTCTGTCAAGGGTGCGTGGCTCCCCGAATCCCGTGCTCTCGGCGAAGGGCAAACGGACAGAGGGCAGCGCAAAGGGGCAGTCTAGCCCGGAGAATGGCAACTGTCGAGGGGTCCCTGGAAGGCCCACGGCGGTGCTCACCGACAGAGTGACCCTGCCCAGGCTCGCAGTCAAGGTGTCACCGGCCGATCACTCCAGTGGCGGACAGCAAATCCACCCGCTTGGACCGCGCTGACCAGCGGCGACGGTCGGACGGGCAGATGATCACACTCGAAAGAGGTTGGCACACCCTGGCGGGTCGCCAGGGTCACCACGGCCGAAACAGTGTGGCGAACGTCACTTCCGGAAGCACTGGTGAAGATCGCGCAAGGGGGTGTCGCGAGCCGCTCAAGCACCTCCGTGAGCGCCCGGTCGAGCACCCTTTCCCCGGGGCCGACCGGGGCGGCCGGGCGCACGTGCAGCACCGCGGCGTAGCCGGCCACCGCGCCCGCGGCCGGGCCCTCC
>NZ_KK037166.1:6582072-6583490 GCF_000568255.1 Kutzneria sp. 744 | reverse complement strand
ATGCGCAGGCTGAGCAACACTCGGGTCCAGGCCCCGCAGCCGCTGCGGGTCGTCGGCCAGCCGCACCACGCCGCCCTCGGTCGGCAGGTTGCGCCAGGCGTCGGCCACCGCGGCGCGCAGCCCGCCGATCAGCTCCGGCTCCCACCACAGGCGGACCTCGGCCGGCTCGCTGTCCGGCACGTGCATGCGCAGCACGGCCTGCAGCGGCGGGTGGTCGGTCGGCTCGGTGGGCAGCGCGATGCCGAGCACCTCGCCGAGCGGGTAGTCCGTCGTGTACTGGCTCAGCCGCCAGTCGAGCAGCGCGTGGAACTCCGCCAGCCTGCTGCGCAGCCAGGCCACGCGTTCGGGCTCCAGGGTGCCGACAACGGCGCCGTCATCCCGATGCCACTTGATCACGGACCCGACCTCCCCAGCCACCCGAACGGTTGATCAATATTTACCAGCTCACCGAGTGTGCGGGTGTGAAAGGGAGGAGTAATGGCGGCTCGCCGGCCGTACTCGTGGCATTTGCGAACACGCGCTCCGCCCGCTCACCTCGGCGTGAGCTCGCTGACCAGCCATTTTCCACCCGATCGGTGCGCGGTGACCGTGTACACGAGTCCGACCGAGCTGGACTTGTTCGTGTCGGCCCGTGTTGTCGTCTGCTGGATGAAGGCCAGCAGGATCGCGTCGTCGCCCTGCAACACCCGCACGCCGATCTTGGCGACCTGCCCGGTCACCACCGCCTTCTGGGCCGGCGCCTGCGACTTCACCTGGTCGAAGAGCTTGTTGTAGTCGTCGAGGAACTTACCGGTGCTCGCCGCCTGGCCCGCCTTCTGCGCACCGGCCAGATCGGTGTACTTGTACGATGAGATGGCCTGCAGGTCCTGGGTGACCTGGGTGACGACGTCGGTGGTGGCGCCCGTGTCGGTCAGCGCCTTGTTGGCCGCCGAGCCGTTGTCGAGCACCATGCCGGCCTCGCCGCGGAACCAGAAACCCGCCGCCGTCAGCACCGCGGCCACCAGCACCATCACGATCGGGCCGAGCACGGTCCGCGGCCGCAGCCGGGCCAGCGCGCGGCCGACCGGGGCCATCCGCTCGCCGACCGGCCGTCGTTCCCGGACCGCCGGCTCGGGCTCGTCGTCCGGGAACACCTTCGTGAACTCGCGCTCCGCCGGCTCGGAATCCGGCCGGGAATCCGTCGCGGCGGCCGGCTCCGGCTCGGCGCCGATCACCGCGGGCGCGACGACCTCGACCTGCGACTCGGCCGGGGCCTCGTCGACGGGCAGCCGGCCGGACACCCGCTCGTCCACGGGCGGCGCGGCCTCGGAGGAGGCAACCTCGGGCTGGGCGGCGGGCGTCGGCCGGCGCAGGCCGGCGACCCGGGGCCGCCGGATCGGTGGCTGGGCATTGGCGTTACGACGGGGTGGGGGCACCTG
>NZ_KK037166.1:6562245-6581972 GCF_000568255.1 Kutzneria sp. 744 | reverse complement strand
TGGGCTGCTGGCCGTTGTTCGGCGTGACGTCGACCACGGCGATGGCGATCATGGTCTTTTGTGCCGGCCCGGTCGTCCAGCTCGGTCACCGCGGCGTCCGTCACCTTCGCGGTCGAGGTGGTCTTCCCGGCGGCGAGCTGCTCCTTCCAGTGGGCCTCGTTCTGCTTGATGACCGTGGACAGGTCACCGGTGGAGGACTGCACCAGCCTGTTTTATATCAGACCGTCCCGGGTCCCTTGAAGTCGATGGTGTAGAAGTTGATCAGCTCCTGCTTGCCGACCCGCAGCACGTCGTCCCGGTCGGTGGCGAACTGCACCGACTCGTCGCCCGAGGCGCCGAGCCAGCCCACCAGCGACACGCCGCAGAAGATCAGCGCCGCGATCAGCAGCACCGCCGCCACCGCGGACAGCGCCGACAGCCATCGGTTCGCCTCGGTTGTCTGCTGGTTCGCCATGCCTCTCCAGGTTCGACGTCGGTCAGGGTAGGCCTACTCGTCGCGGTCAGCCCGGTAGGCCGAGCAGCTGGGCCAGGCCCGCCGGACCCAGGTTCGCGCCGCCGAGCCCGGGTAGCAACCCGGCCAGCGGGCCCAGGCCCGACACGGCCGACTGCGACTGCTGTCCCTGGCCGCCACCCGTGCCGGCCACCGGCGTCGCCGGCTTGCCGCCGTACGGGGCGTTCTGCGCACCGCGCACGTCGATCGGGCTGCCCGTGGGTTCGGCACAGTACGCCTGCGTGTTGGGCGCCGCCGGGGTGGTCACGTCGCCGGCGCGCCGGGCCGTGCCCTCGTAGCCCTTGGTGCACGGCGGCGGGTCGAACAGGTTCACGGCCAGGCCGAAGTGGGCCGTGCCGTCGCCGGGCACGACCGTGTACGAGCCGCCGACCACCGCCGGGTAGGTGACGAGGATCTGCTCGAGGCCGTCGCGGCGGGGCAACAGGATCTGCGAGGTCGTGAGCAGGTTGGCGGTCAGGTTGCCCAGCGGCACGCCGCTGTCGCGGAGCACGCCGTCGAGCTGGTCGGCGGCCTGCGGCGCGTTGGCGATCAGCGTGCGCAGGTCGCCGTCGGAGCTCTTCAGCTGGGCCGCGAGCTGGGCCAGGCTGTGGCTGAAGGACAGGATGTCCGAGGACTTGTCCAGCTGCGTCTGCAGCACCGTGCTGCCGTCGGCGAGCAGCTTGGTGGTCTGCGGCAGGTTCTGGGCCGCGGCCTGGGTGAAGCTGCTGGTGGTGTCGAGCAGCGTCTGCAGGTTCGGGCCCGTGCCCTGGAAGGCCGTGTCCAGCTCGTCGACGACCGTGCGCAGCGACTGCGTCGGTACCGAGCCGGCCAGGTTGTCCAGGTTGGTCAGCAGTCCCTGCACCGGCGGCGGGGTCTGGGTGCGGGCCTGCGGGATGGTCGCGCCCGAGGCCAGATAGGGCCCGCTGTCGGTGCTCGGCCGCAGGTCGACGTACTGCTCGCCGACCGCGGACCGGTCGGCCACGACGGCCTCGGAGTTGGCCGGGATCCGGGTGTCGTCGGAGTCGATGTCGAGCTCGACGCTGACGCCGTCCTTGGTCAGCGCGAGCGGCCCGACCCGGCCGATGGTCACGCCGCGATAGGTCACCTCGGCGCCGGTGAAGATGCCGCCGGAGTCGGCCAGCGCGACGTTGATCGCGTAGCCGCGGGGGCCGAAGAGGCGGTCGACGCCGGCGTAGCGGAAGCCGGCGTAGCTCACGCCGACCAGCGCGATCACCACGAAGGCGACGATCTGGAGCCGCACCCTGCGAGTCAGCATCAGTGCCCACCCCCACCCAGGAGTCCGCCGAGCAGGCCACCGAGACCGCCGGAGCTGGAGCCGCCCGGCGGCGTGGGCAGCGGCAGCGGAACGCCGTTGCCGGACCCACCGGTCAGGCCGGGAATGCTGGGCAGCAGGCTCTGCCGGGACCGGCCCAGATTGGACACCACGTCGCCGAGGTTGAGGTCCAGGTCGGCGTACAGGTTGGTGTAGTCGCCCTTCACGCCGGCGACCGTCGCGTCCGGGAACGGGAAGGTCAGCAGCAGCTGGAGCGACTTGGGCAGGTTCTGCCCGGACGCGGCCAGCTGGGTCAGCGCCGGCTGGAGGTCCTTGAGGTCGGCGATGAGGTCGGCCTGGCTCTTGTTCACGGTGTCGACGGCGACGCCGGACAGCGAGCTCAGCGAGTTCAGCATCGTCACCAGCTGGTCGCGCTGCTGGGTCAGCACCGCGAGCCCCGGCCCGAGGTTGTCGATCGCCCCCGCCAGCTCGTCGCGCTGCGTGTTCAGCGTGCCGGACAGGCGGTTGAGGCCGTCGAGCGCCCGCGTGATGTCGTTGCGGTGAGCGTCCAAATTGGACACGACCGTGTTCAGGTTGGTCAGCAGCTGGCGGATCTGCGGCTCGTTGCCGGACAGCGCGCTGTTGAGCTCCTTGGAGATGTCCTGGATCTGGCCGATGCCGCCGCCGTTGAGCAGCAGGGACAGCGCCCCGAACACCTCTTCGACCTCGGGATTGCGGTTGGTCCGGTCCAACGGGATGGTCGCGCCGCCGGCCAGCCGGCCGGTGGGGTTGTTGGGCGCCACCAGTTCCACGTACTTCTCGCCGAGCAGGCTGGATTGGCGCAGCTGCGCGGAGGCGTTGGCCGGCAGCTTCACGTCGCCGTTGACCTCGACCGTCACGTCGGCGGTCCAGCCGTCCGGGCCGAGGCCGACCCTGGCCACCTTGCCGATGGCCACGTCGTTGACCTTCACGCCGGCCTGCGGCACCAGGTCCAGCACGTCCTTGAACTCGATGTGCACCTCGTACGGGTGGTCGCCGAGGTCGGCGCCGCCGGGCAGCGGCAGGTCGTAGACGCCGCCGAACTCGCCGCCGCTGCACCCGCCGAGCACGGTCACGGCGGCCACGGCCAGCACCGCCAGCGCGGGGATTCGACGCCTCACTTCTCACCCCCGACGATGGACTTGCCGAGCAACGGCACCGGCAGCGGCGGCAGCTTGCCCTGCTGCAACGCCTCGATGACCTGCGCCGCCGAGGGCAGTGGCAGCGCCTTCTCCAGCACGCCGGCCAGCTGCCCGCAGGCGTCGGACAGGATCTGCGGCACGTTCTTCGGCGTCGTCTGCTTGATCAGGTTGCACACCATGGTGATCGGCGGCTGGGTGAGCTCGTTGATGTCGGCTCGGGTGTCCAGCGTGCCCGAGGCGGCGTTGTAGCTGTTCTGCAGGTTGCCCAGGGCCAGCGGCGCGATGTCGAGCGTCTCGGCCAGCGCGGCCCGCTGGTCGACCAGCACCTTGGTCACGTCGGCGAGCTTGTCCACATTGGACTTGATCTCGCCCCGGTTGTCCTTGATGAAGCCCTGCACCTGGCCCAGCGCGGTGGACAGCTGGTTGAGCGCGTCACCGAGGTCGGTGCGCTCGCCGGCCAGGTAGCCCGAAACCTGGGCCAGCTGGTCGTTGAAGGTCCGCACCTGCTGGTCGCTCTGGGCCAGCGTGGTCACGAACTTCTGCAGGTTGTCCACAGTGCCGAACAGGTCGTCCTTGGACCCGGACAGCGTCGCCGTGGCCTGCCCCAGCTGCTTGATGGTGTCGTTGAGGTTCTGCCCGTTGCCGGCCAGGTTGGCGGCGGCGGTGTTGAGCAGGTCCGACAGCGCCCCGTCCTTGTTGGCGCCGTTGGGCCCCAACGTCGTGGTCAGCTTGTCCAGGCTCTGGTACAGCTGGTCCAGCTCCACCGGCGTGGCCGTGCGCTCACGGGGAATGGTCGCGTTGTCGGCCATCCGCGCGCCACCGGTGTAGACCGGCGTCAGCTGCACGTAGCGGTCGCTGACCACGCTGGGCGACACCACGACCGCCTGCGCGTTGGCCGGCACGGTCACCGACTTGTCCACCGACAGCTCCACCTTGACGGTGGTGCCCTGCGGCGTCACGGTGTCGATGCTGCCGACCCGCACGCCGAGCACCCGCACGTCGGAGCCCGGGTAGAGGCCGACCGCGGCCGAGAAGTACGCGGTGATCCTGTTCTGGTTGGTGGCCGACAGCAGCCACCACACGGCGGTCGCGACGACGAGCGCCAGCACGCACACGATGGCGACCGCCTGCGCCAGGCCGAGTCGGGTCCTGGTGGCCATCATGGCGAGCACCCCTCGGGATTGATGGGGCCGATGGAGGGCGGCAGCAGCCCGCAGATGTAGGTGTCGAACCAGCGGCCGCTGCCCAGGGTGTTGGCGAACACCCGGTAGAACGGGGCCAGGTCGGCGATGCCCTTGGACAGGTTGGCCTGGTTGCGTTCCAGCACCGTGGTGACCTTCTCCAGCTGCTGCAGCGCCGGCTGGAGCTGGGCCTGGTTGTCGTTGACCAGGCCGGACAGCTGCGCCGACAGCGCCTTGGTTCCGGTCAGCAGCTGGGTGATGGCGCTCTCCCGGTTGCGCAGCTCCTGCAGCAGCAGGTTGCCGTCCGAGAGCAGCGTCTGGAACTCCTTGTCCCGGTCCGAGATCGTCTTGGTGATCTGGTTGGTGTTGCTCAGCAGCTGGGCCAGCTGCTGGTCGCGGGAGGAGATCGTCTTGGACAGGGCGGACAGCCCGTTCAGCGCGGTCTTCACGTCCTGCGGGGTGTTGGCGAAGGTCTGGGACAGCACCTCGAAGCTCTGCGCCAGCTGGTTGGTGTCGACCTGGTCGACGGTGGTGGCCAGGCCGTTGAAGGCCTCGTTCACGTCGTACGGCGACAGCGTGTGGTTGCGCGGGATGGCCGTGCCGGGGTCGAGGGCCTTGGCGCCAAGCGGGTCCAGCGCCAGGTACTTCTGGCCCAGCAACGTCTTGATCTTGATGGCGGCCGTGGTCTGGTCGCCGACCCAGGCGTCGTCCACCCGGAAGTCGATCCTGACGTGGTCGCCGTCCAGGCTGACCGAGCGGACCTTGCCGACCTTCACGCCGGCCACCCGCACCTCGTTGCCCGGCACCAGCCCGGCGGCCTCGCTGAAGTCGGCCGAGTAGGTCGTGCCGCCACCGATGATGGGCAGGTCGTCGGCGAAGAACGCGGCCAGCATCAGCAGCGCGATGACGGTCAGGCCGACGGCCCCGATGATCAGCGGATTGCGCTCACGGAAGGGCTTCACGCCTTGCACCTCGCCTGGGTCACCGGCGCGACGGGCAGCGTCACCGGGGAGATGATCGGCGGCACCGCGACCGTGCCGCTGGCGCTGCACAGGAAGAAGTTGAACCAGGAGCCGTAGGTGGCGGTCCTGGTGATCGTCTCCACCTTGCCGGGCAGCGTCTGCAGGAACTGGTTGAGCGTGTCGTTGTCGCCCAGGTTCTTGGACAGCACGCCGAGCTGCGCGATGTCGTTCTTGAGCGGCTCACGGCCCTGCTGGAGCAGACCGGCGGTGCTGTCGGCCAGGTCGCCCAGCGCCGCGATCGAGTCGCCGATGGGCTTGCGCTCCTGGGCGAAGCCGGTGACCAGCTGCTGCAACTGGGAGATCAGCGTGGACAGCTGGTCGCCGTGCGCGTTGACGGTGTCCAGCACCGAGTTCAAGTTGTCGATGAGCTGCCCGATCACCTTGTCCTTGTCGGCGATCGTGGTGGTCAGCGACGCGGTGTGGGCCAGCAGGCTGTCGATGGTGCCGCCCTCGCCCTGCAACACCTGGATGATCTCGTACGACAGCTTGTTCACGTCGTCCGGCGACAGCGCCTGGAACAGCGGCTTGAAGCCGTTGAACAGCACGGTCAGATCCAGCGCGGGCTTGGTGTGGTCCAGCGGGATGGTGCCGCCCGCCGGCAGCATCGAGTTCGGGTCGCCCGCGCCCGGCTCCAACGCGATGTAGCGCTGGCCGACCAGGTTGCGGTACTTGATGGTCGCGGTGACCGAGGACGGCAGCCGGTGGCCGCCGTCGATGGAGAACGCCACCTGCGCCTGCCGGCGGTCCACCACCTGGATGCTGTCGACCGACCCGACCCGGACACCGGCGATCCGCACGTCGTCGCCCACGTTCAGGGACGTGACGTCGCTGAACCGGGCCGAGTAGTCGCTGGCCGAGCGCAGGTCGATGTTGGCGATGGTCAGCGCGAGCAGGGTGGTGGCCAGCACGGTGATCACCATGAAGATGACCAGCTTGGTCAGCGGCCCGGCGATGCCCCTCACTTGAGCGTCACCTCCGAACCCCGGTAGAGCGGGCCGACCAGCAGGCCACTGGCGCCGGGCACGTCGTTGGGCGACAGGCCCATCGACGGTCCGAGCAGCAGGGAGAGCATGTCCAGCTCCTGGGTCGAGTTGGGCAGGCCGAGCGACGCCGACTGGGTCATGGTGGACGTGGCCGCGCCAGCCGGCAGGATGCCGTCGTTCACGCTGCGGGCCGGCGTCGGCGCCTTGGAGCCGTCCTTGAGCGGGCCGTCCGGCGGGTACTGCGGGAACGGGTTGGGCGCGGGGACCAGGTCGTAGCAGCGCGGGCCGCGGGTGTCGGCGTAGCGCGGCTCGTCCTGGTTGGGCACGTACTTGCCGCGGTTGGCGGTGATCTCCAGGGTGATGTGCAGGCCCGGGTTGTCGGTGCCCTTGCCGAAGGCCTGCTCGATGCGCGGCGCGAAGCCGGCGATCTGCTTGAACAGGCACTGGTACTCGGGCGCGTACTTGGCCAGCACGTCCAGCGTCGGCTTGGCCGTCGCCACCAGGTTGATCAGGTTGTTCCGGTTGGCGTACAGGAAGTTCGTCAGATCGCCGCTGGCCGTCGTCACCGATGAGTACAAAGTGGACAGATTCTGCCTCTGCTCCACCAGGGTCTTGCTCGTCGTGGTCAGGTCCGACAGGGCGTTGACCAGATCCGGCGCGGCCTTGTTGTAGGTGTCCGAAAGGGACGCCAGCTTGGTGATGTCGGCGTCCAGGTTGGGCAGCGACGGGGTCAGCTGGCCGAGGTAGGAATCCAGCTGCACCAACGTCTTCCCGAGCTGCTCACCCCGGCCCGACAGCGCCTGGTCGATCGCGGTCAGCGTGGTGGCCAGCTTTTCCGGCTGCACGGCCTGCAACACCGGCATCAGGTCGTCGAGCACCCGCTCCAGCTCGATCGCCGAGCTGCTGCGGTCCTGCCCGATCACGTCGCCGGCGGCGATGGACTTGGCCGAGGGATCGTTGGGCAGCACCAGATCCACGTAGCGCTCGCCGAACAGGGTCTTGGGCAGCAGCTGGGCCGTCACGTTGGACGGGATCAGGCCCACCTTGTCCGGTTGCAGCGCCAGTGCGAGCTGCGCACCGTCCCCTGTGGACGTGATGGCCGAGACCTCGCCGACGATCAGCCCGCGCACCTTGACGTCCGACTGCGTCTGCAACTGGTTGCCGACGTGGTCGGTGCGCAGCAGCACCGTCACGGACTTGGTGAACGTGCCGGCGTACACGGCGATGCAGAACCACACGATCAACGCGATGACCGCAATGAACGCGACGCCCATGAGCCTGCGCCTGGCGACCCTCATCCGGCGATCCTCACCGTCGTGGTGGTGCCCCAGATGGCCAGGCTCAGGAAGAAGTCCAGCAGGCTGGTGGTCACGATGGCGGTCCGCACCGCGCGGCCGACCGCGACGCCGACGCCGGCCGGGCCGCCGGTGGCCCGGTAGCCGTAGAAGCAGTGCACCAGAATGATCACCACGCTGAAGACGAGCACCTTGCCGAACGACCAGAGCACATCGACCGGTGGCAGGAACAGGTTGAAGTAGTGGTCGTAGGTGCCGGCCGACTGCCCGTACACCTCCACGGTGATCGTGCGCGCCGCCACGTACGAGGTGAGCAGGCCGATCACGTACAGCGGGATGACCGCGATGAAACCGGCGATGATGCGCGTGGTGACCAGGAACGGCAGGCTCGGCACGCCCATCACCTCCAGCGCGTCGATCTCCTCGGAGATGCGCATCGCGCCCAGCTGCGCGGTGAAGCCGGAGCCGACGGTGGCCGACAGCGCCAGGCCCGCGACCAGCGGCGCGATCTCGCGGGTGTTGAAGTACGCGGAGACGAAACCGGCGAAGGCCGAGGTGCCGATCTGGTTGAGCGCGGCGTAACCCTGAAGGCCGACAACGGTTCCGGTGAAAACCGACAGACCGACCATCACGCCGATGGTGCCGCCGATGACCGCCAGCGCCCCGCTGCCGAAGCTCACCTCGGCCAGCAGCCGCAGCAGTTCCTTGAAGTAGCGGGTGAGCGTGCGCGGCGTCCAGGCCAACGCCTTGATGTAGAAGGCGAGCTGGTCGCCGAAGGTGTCGAGTATCTCAAGTGGACGGTTCACCGCCCGGCGCATCGAGGCCACGTCACATCCCCTTCGCCGGAACCAGCTGGAGATAGATCGTGGTGAGCACGAAGTTCACGAAGAACAGCAGCAGGAACGTGATGACCACGGACTGGTTCACCGCGTCGCCGACGCCCTTCGGTCCGCTGCCCGGGTTCAACCCGCGGTAGGCGGCCACGATGCCGGCCAGGAAGCCGAAGATGACCGCCTTGATCTCGCTGATCCAGAGGTCCGGCAGCTGGGCCAGGGCCGAGAAGCTGGCCAGATAGGCACCGGGCGTGCCGCCCTGCAGGATCACGTTGAAGAAGTAGCCGCCGAGCACGCCGACCACGCTGACCATTCCGTTGAGCAGCAACGAGATCAGCATGGACGCGAGCACACGCGGCACCACGAGGCGCTGGATCGGCGAGACGCCGAGCACCTCCATGGCGTCGATCTCGTCGCGGATCTTGCGGGAACCGAGGTCCGCGCAGATCGCCGAGCCACCGGCGCCGGCGATCAGCAGCGCGGTCACGATGGGGCTGGCCTGCTGGATGATCGCCAGCACGGAGGCCGCGCCGGTGAAGGACTGTGCGCCGATCTGCCGGGTCAGCGAGCCGAGCTGCAGCGCGATCACCGCGCCGAACGGAATCGAGACGAGCGCCGTCGGCAGGATGGTGACGCTGGCGATGAACCAGCACTGCTGGATGAACTCGCGGACCTGGAACGGACGGCGGAACACCATGCGGGTGGTGTCCAGGCCGAGTGCGAACAGCCTGCCGGTCTCCCGCAGCGCGCCGGCGCCCGGGAAATTGGTCGTCGGTGCGGTCACTTCTCACCGCCCCGACGCAACCAGCCCCGCTTGCGCCCCGGTTCGGGGACGGCGGCGGCCGGCGCGTCGTCGGAGTTCAGCGCGCCGGACTGCGGCTGCCACTCGCTCTGCGGCAGGTTCGCGGTGCGCGGGTACGGGGTCGGCCGCGGTGTGGGACTAGGGGCCGGAGTCGGAGCCTGGTTCGCCGTGGACGTCTGCACCGGCGGCTGGACCTGCGTCACGCCCGCGCTGGCGAACACACCGTAGTGCGCCTGCTCTTCGCGGGTCAGGCTGTTGATGATCGCGTCCTGGGCCGTGGCCGGCAGCGTGTGCAGGATCTGCATCACGCGGTCCCGGCGGCGCTCGACGGCCCGGCGGATCGGCAGGCCAGCGGTCGGCTCCAGCTGCGGCACGATGCCGGTGCCGCCGCCGCCCTTCGGGCCGCCGAGCGTGCCGGAGGACCCGCCGGCCCGCAGCGCCGCCAGCTCGGCGGCGGCCTGGCCGGCGTCCTTCTCCTCGCTCATACCGATCGGGCCTTCGCGCCGTCCCATCAGGAACTGCTCGACGACCGGCTCGGTCGAGGTGAGCAGCACCTCGCGCGGGCCGAACATGACCAGCTCGCGCCGGAACAGCATGCCGATGTTGTCCGGCACGGTGCGTGCGGTGCCGATGTCGTGCGTGACGATGAGGAAGGTGGCGTCGATCTGCGCGTTCAGGTCGACGATCAGCTGGTTCAGGTAGGCCACGCGGACCGGGTCGAGACCCGAGTCTGGCTCGTCGAACAGGATGATCTCGGGGTCCAGCACCAGCGCCCGGGCCAGGCCGGCGCGCTTGCGCATACCGCCGGAGATCTCGCCGGGCAGCTTCTTCTCGGCCCCGATGAGGCCGACCATCTCCATCTTCTCCAGCACGATGCGCCGGATCTCCGCTTCACCCTTTTTGGTGTGCTCGCGCAGCGGGAAGGCGATGTTGTCGAACAGGTCCATCGAGCCGAACAGCGCGCCGTCCTGGAACAGCACGCCGAACAGCTTGCGCACGTCGTAGAGCCGGTGCTCCGAGCAGCGCACGATGTCGGTGCCGGTGATGACGATCCGGCCGTGTTCGGGCTTGAGCAGACCGACCAGGGACTTGAGGAAAACCGACTTGCCGGTGCCCGACGGACCGAGCAGGACACTGATCTCGCCGGGAGGCAGGGTCAGCGACACGTCCCGCCAGATGGTCTGCTTGCCGAAGGACTTCGACAGCCCCTCGACGACCACCTCGACGCCCATCCGCACCTCCTCGTGACCCGAATTACTCCGAGTGCGAATTGTGCACCCCGCAGCGCAGCGACGCCGTGGGACGTCGTCACCCTGGTGCAACGACCACGGACCGCGAAGGTTACTGACGAGTTTCCCCCGATCGGGAACCCGTTGCCGACCCGTTATGGTCCAGATGCAGCAGAGGCGGCCACCCTAACGGGTGACCGCCTCTGCGGGGAACAGCTGTGGAGCTACGAGATCACTTGAGCGAGATCTTGGCGCCAGCGGCCTCGAGCTTCTCCTTGGCGGCCTCGGCGGCCTCCTTGGCGACCTTCTCCAGGACCGGCTTCGGAGCGGACTCGACCAGCTCCTTGGCCTCCTTCAGGCCCAGGCCCGAGACGACCTCGCGGACGACCTTGATGACCTGGATCTTCTTGTCGCCGGCCGACTCCAGCACGACGTCGAACTCGTCCTGCTCCTCGGCGGCCTCGGCCGGAGCAGCGGCGCCACCCACGGCGGCGACGGCGACCGGCGCGGCGGCGGTGACCTCGAAGGTCTCCTCGAACTGCTTCACGAACGCGGACAGCTCCAGGAGGGTCATCTCCTTGAAGGCGTCGAGCAGCTCGTCGGTGGTGAGCTTAGCCATGATGGCGTTCCTTCCTCATGAATAACGTGGCCGCCATGCAGGCGGGGATGTGGCTTGGTCAGGCCTCGGCCGGGGCGTCGGCCGCAGCCTCGACCTCGGCGGCCGGCGCACCGGCGGCCTTCTTCTCCTGCAACGCGGCGGCCAACCGGGCGACCTGCGAAGCAGGCGCCTGGAACAGGCCGGCGGCCTTGGACAGGTTGCCCTTCATGGCGCCGGCGAGCTTCGCCAGCAGCACCTCACGGGAGTCGAGGTCAGCGATCTGCGCGACCTCGGCGACCGAGAGGGCCTTGCCGTCCATGTAGCCGCCCTTGATGACAAGGGCCTTGTTGTCCTTCGCGAAGTCACGCAGCGCCTTGGCCGCGTCGACCGGCTCGCCCTCGACAAATGCGATGGCGGTCGGGCCGACGAGCAGGCTCTCCAGCCCCTCGACGCCAGCGTCCTCGGCGGCACGCTTGACCAGGGTGTTCTTCGCGACGGTGTACGTGGTGCCCTTGCCGAGAGCGCGCCGCAGCACGGTGAGCTGCGCCATGGACAGCCCGCGGTACTCGGTGACAACCGCAGCCGAGCTGGCCCGGAACTTCTCCGAGATCTCAGCAACGGCGGTGACCTTGCCTGGCTTCGCCATGGTCGCCTCCTCTCTGCTTGGTAGCGGGGACCCGCGAACACATCGCGGGCGACCGCTGGAGGAGGTCCTGACAAGAGAAAACGCCCCTGCGCAGAGCGGCACGGGGCGTCAAGATCATGGGCGCGAGCGTTGCTCACGCAGATACAGCTGCCTCGTCCTCCTGCGCGGGCCGTCCGCTCTCGCGGAACCTTCGTCTGGACAGGCCAGACACCAGCGGTCTTCGGTGGAACTGGAACAAGGGTAGCAACCCGGTGCCCGTTACTCCAAAACGCTAGCCTTGACCGGTGGCGAAGGAGCGGCGGCGGCGCGCGTACCTCCCGGCCGGCATCGTGATTCTGGCGGTGCTCGGCGGCGGTCAGTACTACCTGTCCAACATCTTCGCCCCCGCCGACACCGGCCCGGGCGGCTCGACCGGCTCGGGCGCGGCCGGCGGCGGCCAGCCCCTCAAGGGCGAGGCCGATCCGAACTTCGTCGTCGTCTCGGCGTACGCGGCGGTCGCCGCCGACGAGCCGGATCTGGTGTGCAGCAGCGTGCTCGGCGGGATCGGCGGCGTGAGCTTCGCCAAGGACCTCGGCGCGGCCAACTGCGCCGAGGCGATCCACAAGGCGTCCAAGGCGGTCACCGATCGCAACGCCTACGCCGGCGTCACGGTGCCCCAGGGCGCGGTGCACAAGGACGGCACCGCGGCGGCGACGGTCTACTCCTGCGCCATGTCCATCACCGGCGGCGAGTCGCTGGGCACGTTCAAGGTCGGCAACACGGCCAACGGCTGGATCGTCCTGGATCACCAGCCCGACCCGCCCAGCTGCCCGCCGGCCGGAAGCTAGGCGGACAACGGAAAAGGGCCGCACCCCTCGCGGGATGCGGCCCTCTCGTTCAGCTGAGTCGCACTCAGACGCTGGCCTCGTCGGTCAGCAGGTTGCGGGTGCGGTTCGGGTCGACCGGGATGCCGGGGCCCATGGTGGTGGAGAAGGTGACCTTCTTCAGGTACCGGCCCTTGGCGGCAGACGGCTTGGCCCGCAGCACCTCGTCCAGCGCGGCCGCGTAGTTCTCCACCAGCTTGTCGGTGTCGAACGAGGCCTTGCCGATCACCAGGTGCAGGTTGGCCTGCTTGTCAACCCGGAAGTTGATCTTGCCGCCCTTGATCTCGGTGATCGCCTTGGCGACCGCCGGCGTCACGGTGCCGGTCTTGGGGTTGGGCATCAGGCCACGGGGGCCGAGGATGCGGGCGATGCGACCGACCTTGGCCATCTGGTCGGGCGTCGCGATCGCGGCGTCGAAATCGAGCCAGCCACCCTGGATGCGCTCGATCAGGTCGTCGCTGCCGACGGCGTCCGCGCCGGCGGCCTCGGCCTCGGCGGCCTTGTCACCGGTCGCGAACACGATCACCCGAGCGGTCTTGCCGGTGCCGTGGGGCAGGTTGACGGTGCCACGAACCATCTGGTCGGCCTTACGGGGGTCGACACCAAGACGGATCGCGACCTCGACGGTGGCGTCCAGCTTGACCTTGGAGGTCTCCTTCGCCAGCGTGGCGGCCTCGAGCGGCGAGTACAGCCGCTCCTTGTCCACCAGCTCGGCGGCCTGACGGTAGGCCTTGCTGCGCTGCATAATTCTGTCCTTCGTGGATCAGTAGTGGTGACGAGCTGCGCCCAGCTCTCCCACGCGTTCGGAAAGTGTGGTGGGTCAGCCTTCGACCGTGATGCCCATGGAGCGCGCGGTGCCGGCGATGATCTTCGCCGCCTGGTCCACGTCGTCGGCGTTGAGGTCGGTCATCTTGGTCTGGGCGATCTCTCGCACCTGGGCCCAGCTGACCTTGGCGACCTTGGTCTTGTGCGGCTCGCCGCTGCCCTTCTCCACACCGGCGGCCTTGAGCAGCAGCTTCGCGGCCGGCGGGGTCTTGAGCTTGAAGTCGAACGAGCGGTCCTCGTACACGGAGATCTCGACCGGCACGACGGTGCCACGCTGCGACTCGGTCGCGGCGTTGTAGGCCTTGCAGAACTCCATGATGTTGACGCCGTGCTGGCCGAGCGCCGGGCCGACGGGCGGCGCGGGGTTGGCGAGACCGGCCTTGATCTGCAGCTTGATGATCGCTGCGAGCTTCTTCTTCTTGGGTGGCATTTCGTGTGTCCTGTTATTCGTGTGGTTCCGCGCGGAGGCCCTGCCCGCCACCCGCGTGGCTGCTCGGCTCCCTGTCGGGAACCGGTCAGATCTTGGAGACCTGGGTGAACGACAGCTCGACCGGCGTCTCGCGACCGAAGATCGACACGAGCACCTTCAGCTTCTGGCCGTCCGCGTTGACCTCGCTGATGGTAGCGGGCAACGTGGCGAACGGGCCGTCCATGACGGTCACGGACTCGCCGACCTCGAAGTCGACCTCGACGGTGGGCTTGGACGCGGCGGCGGACTTCTTGCCGCCCTCGGCCTTGGCCGTGTCCTGCTCGACCTGCGGCAGCAGGAACTTGAGCACGTCGTCCAGGCTGAGCGGGGACGGCTTGGAGGTGGCGCCGACGAACCCGGTGACACCGGGGGTGTTGCGCACAGCACTCCAGGAGGAGTCGATCAGTTCCATCCGGACCAGGATGTAGCCGGGCAGCACCTTGCGCTGCACCTGCTTGCGCTGGCCGTTCTTGATCTCGGTGACTTCCTCGGTCGGCACCTCGACCTGGAAGATGTAGTCCTCCATGTCCAGGGTCTGGATGCGCGTCTCGAGGTTGGTCTTGACCTTGTTCTCGTACCCGGCGTACGAGTGCACGACGTACCAGTCGCCGGGGGCGTGCCGCAGCGCGGCCCGCATCTCCTCGGCGGGGTCCAGGTTCTCGTCGACGGCCGCGTCGCCCTCGGCGGCGTCGCTCACAGCCGCGTCGGTCTCGGCGGCGGCCTCGTCGGCCTGCGCGTCGGTGTCCTCGGACTCCTCGGGCTCGACCTGCTCGACCTCGGTCTCCTCGGCCACGTCCAGGTCGGACTCGACGGCCGCGTCCTCGTCGCCGGTCACGGCGTCGAGTTCCTGCTCGTCGATGTCAGACAGCTCCTGGCCGGCGGCGGCGCCGTTCTCGGAGGTCACAGCTGGGTCTCGCTTCCTCTCGTGCGTCAGTGTCCGGTCGCTCATGCCGGCGACCGGTGGCCCCGCACCCGTTCGACTACTTGCCGAACAGGAAGGCCACGCCCTGGAAGAAGGCGTAGTCCAGACCGAAGACCAACGCCACCATCACGGCCACGAACACCAGCACGACGATCGTGTACGTCAGCAGGTTCTTGCGGGTCGGCCAGATGACCTTGCGCAATTCGGCGACGACCTCGCGGAGGAAGCGTGCGAGACGCTTGAAGACGTTGGGGCGCTTGACCTTGCGGTCACGCGCCGCCGTCTCCACGCCCTGCTCGCGCTTCGATTGCGTGGTCCTGCCGGTGCTGCTGACAACCTTGGCCGAGTCGGCTTTGGCCGACTCAGTCTGGTCGCTGCCGCTCTCCGGCGCGACCTGGCGGGCGGAGGCGCGACGCTCGCGTCGCGCTGCGGCGGTGACCGGACGAGCAGCGCCCTCGCGCTTCTCTGCCCGCTCCTGCTCGCGGTCCTCGCTCACGCCATCCTCCGCTCACCAAAAGCATCGATGCAGGGGCGACAGGACTTGAACCTGCAACCTGCGGTTTTGGAGACCGCTGCTCTGCCAGTTGAGCTACACCCCTTTGAGGCCGTCTTCAGCCGTCCCACGAGCTTCGTGGGAACAGGCCTCATCACGTCCCGGCTCGACGAGTCTACGGCACGAATGGGTGGTCACTGCAACCGCACTGGTCAACAGCGTTGTTCGGGCCCCCCGGACGCAAATTCGGTGGGTGGCGTCTGCCACCATGAAGGCCATGGCAGCCCCCGAAGCTCCCCCTGTTGACAGCCCCGCGGCCCGCCGCCGCGTCTCCGCCCGCATCGGCGGCATCGCCGAGTCCGCCACCCTCGCAGTGGACGCGAAGGCCAAGGCGCTCAAGGCGGCCGGCCGCCCGGTGATCGGATTCGGCGCAGGCGAACCCGACTTCCCGACGCCCGAGGCGATCGTCGAGGTGGCCGCGGCCGCCGCCCGCGACCCCCGCAACCACCGCTACACGCCCGCGGCCGGCCTGCCCGAGCTGCGCGAGGCGGTGGCGGCCAAGACGCTGCGCGACTCCGGCTACCAGGTGCAGCCGAGCCAGGTGCTGATCACCAACGGCGGCAAGCAGGCCGTGTACCAGGCGTTCGCGACCCTGCTCGACCCCGGCGACGAGGTCATCCTGCCGGCACCGTACTGGACCACCTACCCCGAGGCGATCGCGCTGGCCGGCGGCGTCCCGGTGCAGGTCACGGCGGACGAGTCGACCGACTACCTGGTCACCGTCGAGCAGCTGGAGGCGGCCCGCACGCCGCGCACCAAGGTGCTGCTGTTCGTGTCGCCGTCCAACCCGACCGGCGCCGTCTACGACCGCGAGCAGACCGAGGCGATCGGCCGCTGGGCGTTGGAGCACGGCATCTGGGTCGTCACCGACGAGATCTACGAGCACCTGGTCTACGACGGCGCGCAGGCGCACTCGCTGCCCGTGCTGGTGCCGGAACTGGCCGATACCACCGTGGTGCTCAACGGCGTGGCCAAGACGTACGCGATGACCGGCTGGCGGGTGGGCTGGATGATCTCCCCGGCCGATGTGACCAAGGCCGCCGCCAACCTGCAGTCGCACCTGACCTCGAACGTGGCCAACGTGTCGCAGCGGGCCGCGCTGGCCGCCGTGTCCGGCTCACTGGACGCCGTGTACGCGATGCGCTCGGCCTTCGACCGCCGCCGCAAGACCATGGTCGAGCTGCTGTCGGCCATCCCCGGCGTGCACTGCCCGACCCCGAAGGGCGCGTTCTACGCCTACCCGTCGGTCAAGGGCCTGCTGGGCAAGGAGATCCGCGGCCAGCGGCCGCAGACCAGCAGCGAGCTGGCCGCCCTGGTGCTGGAGCACGCCGAGGTGGCCGTGGTTCCGGGCGAGGCCTTCGGCACCCCCGGCTACTTCCGCCTGTCCTACGCCCTCGGCGACGAGGACCTGGTCACCGGCGTCAACCGCATGGGCGACCTCCTTCGCGAGGCCAAGTAGCGGTTCTGTTTGGAAGGCGGCTTTCCTGGCATTGAACGCCGCTCGGCTTAAGTGTCAAGTCATCTGAAAATAGATTGAGAACGCCTGAGCTTAACTGTATGGAGCGAGTACGATGAAAAGAGGCGCGGAGGTACGTGTAAACTTGCTGTCTTAAGTATACCAAACTTCCCAGCATCACACCGTCGGACTAGCCGAGCTTGACGGTGGCGGTGGGGCGGCCGAGCACGGTCTGCCCCTCGAAGGTGACGGTGACCGACACCTTGGCGGTGCCGTCCTCGCGGACCTCGGTGACCTTGCCGGTGATCTCCAGCAGCGCGCCGACGCCGTCGTTGGGCACCGGCACCGGCCGGGTGAACTTGGTGGTGGTCTCGATCACGGCGCCCGGGTCGCCGACCCAGTCGCTGACCAGCTCGTTGGCCAGGGCCATGGTCAGCATGCCGTGGGCGATCACGCCGGGCAGGCCCACCTCGTCGGCGAAGCGCTCGTTCCAGTGGATGGGGTTGAAGTCCAGCGACGCGCCGGCGTAGCGGACCAGGTCGTCGCGCTTGACCCGGACCTGCTTGGCCGGCAGCTCGTCGCCCAAGGTGGCCTTGGATGCGGGCAGCCTGCTCATCACGCGTCCTCTCCGCGGGCCACCAGCAGCCCGGTCGACGTGCACACGGCCTCGCCGTCCTCGGTGGCGATCTCGGCCCGGATGGTGAGGAAGTCGTTGCCCATGCGGGTCTGCACGTCGTCCACGTGCGAGGTGGAGACCAGCCGGTCGCCGGCGACCATGGGCCGGTGGTGGACGAAGGTCTGCGAGCCGTGCACCACCCGGCTGTAGTCCAGGCCAAGCTCGGGGTCGTCGACGATGACCGAGGTGGCCTTCATGGAGATGATCGTGGCGAAGGTCGGCGGCGCGATCACGTCGGCGTAGCCGGCGGCCCGCGCGGCCTCGGGGTCGCGGTGCAGCGGGCTGGTCGCGCCCACCGCGTCGGCGAACTCGCGGATCTTCTCGCGGCCTACCTCGTACACGTCACCCGGCGGGTAGCTGCGTCCTGTGAACGACTGGTCCAGTGGCACCGGGCCAGGTTAGAACGCGGAGAGCCCGCCACCGACATGCGGGGCGGGCTCTCGGGTGCTGCATGGGGAAACCGTCAGCGGGTTTCCTTGTGCGCACGGTGCGTCTTGCAGTTCGGGCAGAACTTCTTGATCTCCAGGCGGTCGGGGTCGTTCCGACGGTTCTTCCTGGTGATGTAGTTGCGGTGCTTGCACTCCTCGCACGCGAGGGTGATCTTCGGTCGCACGTCGGTCGCAGCCACGGGGCACCTCTCCTATCGATAGTCCCCCGTGCCGGGGGTCCAGGGGGCGAGCCCCCTGGCTGGGGGTCTGGGGCGCGAGCCCCAGAGTGGTGGCGGAGCGACGCGGCTCGCGTTCTCCGCGAGCACACGTACCCCATCGCGTAGCGATGGCCGGACTTGAACCGGCGACACAGCGATTATGAGTCGCTTGCTCTACCAACTGAGCTACACCGCCCTACACGCAGAGCAGCCGCGATGCCATGAAGCTGAGCACCGCGGCGATCTCTGGAGCCCCAATACGGAATCGAACCGTAGACCTTCTCCTTACCATGGAGACGCTCTGCCGACTGAGCTATTGGGGCCTGCTCTTGCGGAGCGATTAGAACTCTAGCGCACGACCCCGCTGATCACGAAATCGGGTGGTGGCCGCCGACCTGCGTCAACTGACCAACGTGAGAACCGTCTCATCCCGCAGGCCACGGGCCCGAATCGTCCGCGCCCGCAGCCAGGCCTCGAAGCGCTCCTCGGACAGCGGCCGGGAGATCAGGTAGCCCTGCGCGACGTCGCAGCCCATGCTCACGAGCTGCTCGCGGGCCGAGTCCTCCTCGACGCCCTCGGCCACCACGGTCAGGCCGAGCGAGTGGCCGAGCTCGACGATGGCCCGCACCACGGCCATGTCCGACAGGTCGGTGCCCATGCCGAGCACGAAGGACTTGTCGATCTTCACCTCGTCCACCGGCAGCTGTCGCAGGTAGGCCAGTGAGGAGTAGCCGGTGCCGAAGTCGTCCACGGCCAGCGTCACGCCCATCGCGTGCAGCCGGCGCAGCACCGGCAGCGCCCGCTCGGGGTCGGACATCACGCCGGACTCGGTCAGCTCGAAGGTGAGCAGCTGCGGCGGCACGTCGTAGCGGCGCAGCGCCTCGGCCACCAGGTCCGGGAAGTTGGCGTCGGCGAGGTTGCGTACGGACAGGTTGACCGCGGCGGACATCCGCAGCCCCCGGTCCAGCCACGACCGCACCCGCTGCAGGCCCTGGTCCATCACGAACGAGGTGAGCGCGTCGACGAGGCCGGTAGCCTCGACGGCCGGCACGAACTCGTCCGGGTCCAACGGCCCGAACTCCGGGTGCCGCCACCGCACCAGCGCCTCGACGCCGACGACCTGCCGGCTCGGCAGCGCGATCTTGGGCTGGTAGTGCACGGTGACCTGGCCGGTCTCCAGCGCCGAACGGAACTGCGTGACCAGCTGGAAGCGCCGCAGGAAGATCTGGCCCATGCTCGGCGCGTAGCCGCGCACCGGGTCGCTGCCGCTGTGCGCGGCCTGCACCGCCACGTCGGCCCGCTGCAACAGCGTGTCGACGTCAAGCGTGTCGTCGCCGTCCTCGGCAGTGTTGGCGACGTAGCCGATCAGCGCGCTGGCCTCGATGGTCAGCTTGTCCACCGGGTACGGCATGGACAGCCCCGCGCGCAGCTTCTCGCCGATCTCCTGCGCCTGCTCGTGCGTCCGGTCGACCAGCAGCGCGGCGAAGGAGCCACCCTCCAGCCGGGCCAGCGGCACCTCGCCGCCGAGGGCGTCACGCAGGCGCCGGCTCGCGGCCAGCACCATGCGGTCGCCCCACGCGTAACCGAGGGCGTCCGCCACGCCGGACATCACGTCCAGGTCGATGCGCATCACGACACACGACTCGTCGCCGCGCACTGGATCGCCGGCGACCTCGCGGAAGCCGGTGCGGTTGAGCAGGCCCGTGAGCGGGTCGTGGTACGCGTGGTGACGCAGCCGCCCGACCAGGCGGCGGTTGTCCATGGCGGTGGCGAGGTGGCTGGAC
>NZ_KK037166.1:6550932-6562145 GCF_000568255.1 Kutzneria sp. 744 | reverse complement strand
CACGGCGGCGCAGCGCCTCCTGCACGTCGTCGGCGGCGTCGGACAGCTTGAAGTAGCGCACGTGGTTGCCGGCGAGCTGCAGGATCGGGTCGTCGCGGTCCACGTCGGAGCCGTCGGGCAGCGGCACGCCGGCCACCAGCCGCCGCACCTCGTCGACGGAGTCCATCTTGAGGTGCAGCACCACACGCTTGGCGTTGAGCTGGTCGCGGATGCGCTCCACGATGGCCTGCCAGTCGGCGGGGTCCTCGGGCGGCAGCACGTTGGTCAGCACCGACGCCTTGTTCATCACGTCCTGGCCGGAGCGCGCCACGTTGAGGCTGACGTCGGACAGCGTCTCCAGGTCCCGCTGCTCGCGCAGCAGCCCGGAGTAGGCCCGGTACAGCGCCACCATGGAGGCGGCGAGCAGGCCGGCCAGCAGCCAGCCCCACGGCGCGTTGTTGACCAGCACGTACGCGACCAGGCCGACGGTCACGTTCATCAGGCAGACGACCAGCGAGCGCAGTCCGAGCCGCGCCGCCGACGGCATCCGCAGCTCGCCGCCGAGCACGTGCATGGCGCCCAGGCCCAGGGCGGTGCTGACCAGCGGCGACGTGAGCACGCCCAGCGCCGCGGCGGCCCACACGGGCATCGCGGCGAAGTCGCTCGTGAGGAGGTAGAAGACGGCGTACGGGATCGCCACCTCAAGGCACATGATGCCGGCGTGGTAGCTCAGGTGCCGCATCTTGTGCCGGCTGATCTGCACACCGAGGCCGGCCACCAGGTAGGCCGCGAGGACGACCTCGAACGGCACCGTGACCAGGCCGAGCACGAGCGGGATCTCGGCGAAGGAGATCGTCCAGCTGATCTGCCGGACGTCGAAGTCGATGGACAGCTGCTCGGACAGCAGGAAGCCGACAGCCAGCAGCGGGCCGGCGATCAGCAGCTGCTCGGGTTGCGGGTGATCGACATGGCCGAACAGCACGGCCGCCGCGACGCCGACGCCGATCAGCAGCACCGCCGCGGAGAACAGGCGGTACCGCCGGGTACGCTGCGGATCAAGCTGCGCGCGAACCGGTGGACGTGGCACCTCGGGTTGGACGGCACGGCGGTGGTCGGTCATCCACCCTCCTCGTCGGGCCACGCTGACAGGGCGCCTTCCCCCCTGTCGTCGACACTCCTGCCGGTGGTGTCCTCGGCACGACCGAGGGGTCCCGAGCGCTCCGGAACCCCTTCATGCGCAGTTTACCCCGGTTGAGCGAGTGTGGCCCGTCTAGTTGACGAAGGCAACACTCCCAGTGAACAGTTTGGCGTCGGAGAGAGCAATTTGCACGTCCAGCCGGCCTCTTGAAACGATTAAGCGGACAAAACGCCGGCAAAACGGACACTCGGATGCGCCGATCACACCCTGTGTTGATGACCCTCAGTAATTCCCGCGACTTCGCCCCGTCGCCGGAGTTGGATGTCTCCACGTGGACATCGATGTCGAGCGGCAGCACGCCGCGCGCCTGGCCCTGCTCGATCCACTGCTGCCGGCCGACCCGCCGCTGACCGGCGACCTGATCGCCACTGTCGGTGCACTGGGCCTGACCGCCTCGTCCGAGGCCGATCCCGATTCGCTCGACGCCACCTGGGGCGCCCTGCGCCGGCACACGCTGACCGTCCGCCTGGCCGGCGCCGACCTCGATCCCCTGCTCGATCGCTGGGAGGAGCACCTGGCCCGGGTCGTGACGCCCGGCGACGACGACTGCGTCGCCATGATCACCTGGCCCAGCCGCGACACCGCCGCCGTGCCGGCCCTGGTCCGCCACGGCTTCGCCCCGCTCATCGTCACCGCCGTCCGCCGTAGCGGCGTCTTCCCCGCCGCCGCCCCCGAGACGACCATCCGTCATGCGACGAAAGCCGACTTGGCGGCCTGTGTGGCACTAGATATGGAAGTCGTTCGCTACGACACCCAGTTCGGCGCCCTCACCGAACGCCCCTCCACCGAGGCCGGCCTGCGCCAGCACATGACCGAGCTGATGGACCGGGACCGCCCCTGCATCTGGCTCGCCGAGGTCTCCGGCCGCCCCGCCGGCATCGTCACCGTCGACCTGCCACCCCACTCCGCCTGGGTCGCCGACCGCACTTCTGCCTCCCCCACCGCCTACCTCGGCATCGGCGGCGTCCGCGCCGACCTCCGCGGCACCGGCATCGGCACCGCCCTCGTCACCCACGTCCACCGTGAACTGGACGCCGCCGACATCGCCACCACCCTGCTGCACTACGCCCTCCCCAACCCCCGCTCCGCGCCCTTCTGGTCCGTCCAGGGCTACCGTCCTCTTTGGACCAGCTGGCACCGCCGCCCCGCCCTCCGCCCCTAGCGGCGCTTCCCCGCTCCACGACACCACCACCGGGCACCACCCTGCTCGCGCCCTTCCCGCTGTCGCACCATTTCCTGGCCCGCGCCACCCCCCGCCGACACCACCGGCGCATGCCCTCCCACCTCCTACTTGCCCGACAGCGCCCGCACCATCGGCACCGCCGCCTCGAACTCGCGGTCCGACACGACCAAATAGGACAGTCCCAGCCGTTCCCGCCGCCGGTGTGCCAGCTCCACGACGTGGTCGAGCGGTCCGAGGAACTTCGCCGGCATGTCCTCGACCAGGTCGGCCCCGCCGGCACCCCAGCCACGCTCCGCCGCATACCGTTCCGCCGCCGAGCGGGGGTTGTCGGACAGCTCCACCGACACCACCGAGCTGATCTCCACGTCCCGCCCCTGGGCGCGTACCAAGTCCGCCTTCGTGGCAAACGCGGTAGTAAGTCGCTCCTCCATGGCGTCCGAAATCGTCCCGCCGGGCAGCGCCTTGGCCAGGATTCCCACCGTGTCGGCCTCGTGTCCGGCCAGCCGGAGCATCCGCGGGCTCCCCGCCCCGATCAGCACCCGCGGCGCCCGCTCGACCGGCGGAAAGTTCGTCACCCCGTCAACCCGGTAGTGCTCCCCGTCGAACCGAACTTCCTTACCTCCGAACAGTTCCTTCAGCACCCGCACCGACTCCTCCAACCGCCCGACCCGCACACCGGCGCGGTCGAACGCCATGCCCGCCGCCTCGTACTCGACCCGCAGCCACCCCGCCCCCAGTCCGAGTTCGAACCGTCCGCCGGACAGTTCCTGCAGCGTCGCCGCCTCTTTCGCGAGCATCACCGGGTGCCGATAGTCGTTGTCCAGCACCAGGGTTCCCACCCCGAGCCGCGTCGTCGCGGCCGCCACCGCCGCCAGCCCGATCAGCGGCGCCACCTGCTCTCCGTACGGCTCCGCCACGAAGTGGTCGCGCAGCAGCACCGTGTCGTACCCCAGCTCTTCCGCCCGCCGCGCCGTAGCCACCACCTCCCCGGCACTGCGCGCCGTCTCCGCCAACACCCCGAACCGAAATGCGCCCATGCCTCGATCCTCGCCGCCCCCACACCCCCACGCTGGCGGCTTTCGGCCCTCGCGTTCCGCCCCCGACTTGACAGGGCCCCACCTGCGGATACACCCCTGCCGCAAGATCACGGACCGGCACTCCCAGCGGGGACCGCGCTTTCCCGCCTAGCGTGGCCCGGCAAGGAGGTCACCCATGCGCACCACTGTCCAGATCAGGGGCGACGAGGTCATTGGCGACCGTAGCTATGCGGTCCATGTCCGGATGGACACCGATGTGTCCGTCACCGTCGAACTCGAGGCCCAGCTGCCGGGCGGCGATGTTGTCGCCGAGGGCAGTTTCATCTTGCCCATCACCGATCTTGTCCCCGCCGGCCAGCTCATCGAGGCCACCCTCCGTGGTCTCGCCGCCATCCGCACCGGCGCCCGCACCTCGGCGAAGTCCCGCGAGGCCCCCGCCAACGCCGGCAGTCCGTGGTCGGCCGAGCAGGACGACGAGCTCCGTCGCCTGTGGACGGACACCGCGGCCCCGATCCCCCAGCTGGCCACCCACTTCGGCCGCAGCCGCGCCGCCATCAAGGCCCGCCTGCTGCACCTCACCCTGGACCCCGACGACCCCACCCGCCGGAAGATCACAACCTCATGACAACACTCGAACTCATGTTCGAACTCGTGCTAGTCTTCCTCTCGTGGCCGGCGTCATTGGGAGGGGAAGCCCCAGGCGCCGGCCATCTACTTCCCCCACCCAGCACGAGCACACCCCGCGCCAGCGCCTGGCCCCGCAAAGGCCTCACCAGCCACCCCTTCGCGGCAATCCCACACCAAGCCCGCGCTCTCCACCCCGGCCCAGCCCCGCCATCCCCCAGGCGCGTGCCCGCACACGATCAGCACCGACATCAGTGATGTAGCTCTCAGCCGCACTGTGCCCCGACAACGGCATCCATCCGCGCCGTCAGACCTGATCAACTATCTACGGCAAGCCAATGGAGGCAGCCAGACAATCCGTCAACGTACGGGATCCGGCCATTCCGACGACACTCCACCCGCATCACTTGGCCGACCATTCCGTCGACAGGCGAGACCTGGTCATGCCGGCAGCCACGTAGCCATGCCAGGCGACACGGGCCCACCACAGTCCTCAGTGGACCGCCCTCAAACTCACCCCAGGCGAGGCCGAAGGCCAACGCCCACCCCCGCCAACCCCACACCCCTCAACGACACAACCCCGTCACCCCACCGACCCGGGGGGTGCAGGGGGGCGAAGCCCGCCCTGCCTCGGGGTCTGGGGCGGGAGCCCCAGAAAACACGAAGAGCGGGATACGTCTGCGCTTACCGCAGACATACCCCGCCCATCCCGCGCGTGCCAGGTGAAGGATTTGAACCTCCGAAGCTTTCGCGGCTGATTTACAGTCAGCTCCCTTTGGCCACTCGGGCAACCTGGCTCGGCTTCGCGGACCCGTTGTGGCGTCCGTGGGCAGAACTATACATAACCCGTGGGGGCGGTCTCCAACCGGTATCCCTACGGGTAGCCTCCGTGGGTCTACCGGACCGGTGTGCGGAGGTGCAGGACTCGTGGCGGACCCGTCGTTCGACGTGGTGAGCAAGGTCGACCGACAGGAGGTCGACAACGCGGTGAACCAGGCCGGCAAGGAGTTGTCGACGCGGTTCGACTTCCGGGGCACCGGAGCGTCGGTGGCCTGGGCGGGCGAGGAGGCGATCACGATCCAGGCGGAGACCGAGGAGCGCTGCACGGCGGCGGTCGAGGTCTTCAAGGAGAAGCTGATCAAGCGCAACATCTCGCTGAAGGCGTTCGAGGTCGGCGAGCCCGCGGTGTCCGGCAAGATCTACAAGGTCACCGGCACCCTGGTGCAGGGCATCGAGTCGGACAAGGCCAAGAAGATCTCCAAGGCCATCCGCGACGAGGGCCCGAAGGGCGTGCAGGCGCAGATCCAGGGTGACCAGCTACGGGTGTCGGCGAAGAAGAAGGACGACCTGCAGACGGTGATCGCGCTGCTGAAGTCCAAGGACTTCGAGATCGCGCTCCAGTTCACGAACTACCGGTAGGGGGAACGGTCATGAAGGGCATCGTCCTGGCCGGGGGCAGCGGCACCCGGCTGCATCCGATCACGCAGGCCGTGTCGAAGCAGCTGCTGCCGGTCTACGACAAGCCGATGATCTTCTACCCGTTGTCGGTGCTGATGCTGGCCGGCATCCGCGAGGTGCTGATCATCTCCACGCCGGCCGACTTGCCGAGCTTCCGTCGGCTGCTGGGCGACGGCAACCAGTTCGGGCTGCAGCTGAGCTACGCCGAGCAGGCGCAGCCCAACGGCCTGGCCGAGGCGTTCATCATCGGCGAGGAGTTCGTCGGCGGCGACAGCGTCGCGCTCGTGCTGGGCGACAACATCTTCTACGGCCAGGGCTTCGCGTCCATGCTGCAGAAGCACGCCGTCGGCATCGACGGCTGCGTGCTGTTCGGCTACCCGGTGCGCGACCCCGAGCGCTACGGCGTCGGCGAGGTCGACGGCAGCGGCAAGCTGGTGTCGATCGAGGAGAAGCCGGCCGAGCCCCGCTCCAACAAGGCGATCACCGGCCTCTACTTCTACGACAACGAGGTGGTGGAGATCTCCAAGAACCTCGCGCCGTCGGCCCGGGGCGAGCTGGAGATCACCGACGTCAACCGGATCTACCTGGAGCGCGACAAGGCCCGCCTGGTCGACCTGGGCCGCGGCTTCGCCTGGCTGGACACCGGCACGCACGACTCGCTGCTGGAGGCACTTCAGCAAGGACAACGGAGAACATGGATCATTCTTCTCAAGTTCCCTCTAAATCGGATTGGTTTACAGTAAACGCACGAGCGCACGGCAAGGGGGCCAGGGCTCAGTGCGAAAGCTCGTCCTTCAGGTCAGAAACGAACACCTCAGTTATCTTCGAAGAATCGGTAAATTATAACACACATACGATATGGCACCCTCCTTGAGTGAGAACTCTCCCACCCATTGATTCGGAGCCACACCGCCTCATTGCCGCTTGGAAAAATCAATTCTTTTCTCCGGATCGTAGCCATCGAGCATTACTCTCTATAGACTAACTCCTCTGATGCAGAAGCTGTCGAAGTCCGGCTACGGCCAGTACGTCATGGAGGTCGCGGTCTCCGCCGGCGCAACGCCCGCCTGACCGTCCGCCCCCTCACAGCGGCCGCCGCCCCCACTGGGTCCGGCGGCCGTTCTGTGTTCCGGGCCCGGCGATGGGGGCTGTGGAAGGAATGCAGCAGGCGCGGACGGCCCGATAAGGCGCGTGGCGCGCCGGAGACGGCCCCGGCGGCAGCGACCGGGAAGGCGGCGCGGGCAGCCACGCGGGGCGGCGGAGACGGCCTCTGATGGCAACGACCCGGGGGCAGCGCGGCAGCACGTGGCAAGGCGGAGACAGCACGTGGTGATAGCGACCGGGGAGGCGGCTCGGCAGCCGCGCGGCGCGGCGGAGACAACACCTGGTGGCAGCGACCGGGGAGGTAGCGCAGCAGGCACGTCGCGCGGCGAAGACAGCACCTGGTGATAGCGCCGGGGAGGTAGCGCGGCAGCGCGTGGCGAGGCGGACCGTCAGTCCCTGGCGGCAGCGACCGGGAAGTGGGTCGGTGGCTGGTGAGGCGGACTCGTCAGGGCGGTCGGCTCTAGCGGAAGCCGTTGCGGGCCATTTCCTCTAGCCGGCGGATGCGCTCGGCGATCGGGGGGTGGGTGGAGAACAGGCGTGCCCCGGCCTCGCCGGCGCGGAAGGGGCTGGCGATCATGAGGTGGGACTGGGAGACCAGGGAGGGATCGGGGGGCAGGGGGGCGGCCTGGGTGCCGTGTTCGAGCTTGCGCAGGGCGGAGGCCAGCCCCAAGGGGTCGCCGGTGAGCTGGGCGCCGGACTGGTCGGCCTGGAACTCGCGGGAGCGGCTGACGGACATCTGGACGATGCCGGCGGCGAAGGGGGCGACCAGGGCGATGAGCAGCAGGGCGAGGGGGTTGGGCCGGTCATCGTCGTCGCCGCCGAAGATGCCGGCGAACATGGCGATGTTGGCCAGCACGGAGACGATGCTGGCCAGGGCTCCGGCGACGCAGGAGATGAGGATGTCGCGGTTGTAGACGTGGGAGAGCTCGTGGCCGAGCACGGCGCGGATCTCACGCTCGTCGAGCAGCTCGAGGATGCCGACGGTGCAGCAGACGGCGGCGTTGGCGGGATTGCGGCCGGTGGCGAAGGCGTTGGGGGCCTGGGTGGGGCTGATGTAGAGCCGGGGCATGGGCTGGCGGGCGGAGGTGGCGAGCTCACGCACGATCCGGTACATCGCGGGCTGCTCCACCTGCGACACGGGCCGCGCGTGCATGGCACGCAGCGCGAGCTTGTCGGAGTTGAAGTAGGCGTAGGCGTTCATGCCGAGGGCCACCACGAGGCCGATCAGCAGGCCGGTACGGCCGAAGAACTGGCCGATGAGCAGGATCAGCCCGCTGAGCGCGCCGAGCAGCACCGCCGTCTTCAACCCGTTGACGTGCTTGTGCACCTAACTCAGCCTCCGGGTCGTCTCGTCCTTCCTGACAACGCTCCCGGCCTGGTCCCAGTTCCGGGGGCGCCCCGGCCCGGGCGCGTCGCGGCGGCTTCGGGCGCGGCCTCGGCGGCGGCGTCCAGCGGCGGCGGCGGGGGCACCTGGGTGACCCATTTGCCGAGTTCAGAGCGTTCGTGCACGAGTTCGGCGACGGCGTGCTCGCCGGTGCCCGGGTAGTCGTGCTCGGGTGCCCAGTGCAGCGCGTCGAAGGGGCAGACCTCGACGCAGATGCCGCAGTACAGGCATTGGCCGTAGTCGATGGCGAACCGGTCCAGCACGTTCTGCTGGCGGGGCCGGGCCGCGCCCTCCTGCTGCACGGTCTCGGTGTGCGAATCGATGTGGATGCACCAGTCGGGGCACTCGCGGGCGCAGATCATGCACACCGTGCAGTTGGCCTCAAGCAGCGCGATCACGCCGCGGGTGCGGGGCGGCGGCGGGGCGCCCTCGGTGACGTCGGTCATGACTGCTCCTCCTCTCGGCGCGGACCCCAGGACGGATCGGGCACGCCGGGCGGGGCGAGCCGGCGACGGCTGGGGGCGGCGGTGGACTCGCCGGGCTCCAGTGCGCCAGGCCACGGGCGCACAACACGTGAGGCGAGCACGAAGTCCTTGCGAAGCGGGTGCCCGGCGAAGGTTTCGGAGAGCAACAGGTGCGCGGGCTCGGGGCCGACGAGCGCGAGGCCGAACATCTCGGCGGCCTCGCGTTCATGCCAGGCGGCACCGGCCCACACCGCGGCGACGCTGGGCAGTTCCTCGCCCACGCCCACCTCGGTGCGCAGCAGCAGGCCGTCGCGGCTGGCCGGGGAAACCACGTGCAGCAGCACGGTGTGCCGCTCGCCCACGGCGCCGGGGCGGCCGGCGTCCTCGGCCCCCAGCCAGTCGAACAGCGTGCAGCCGAGTTCGTCACGGGCCAGCCGAGCGGCGGTCACCCAATCAGCGAGCGGAACGGCGACCACGGACTGAGCGAAAGCGGACTTGGTAGCGCCAGATGGCAGTAGGTCCACCATTCGCGCGGCGAGTTCGGCGGAGGCGGCGGTCATGACGTCACCATGCGGTGCAGGGCGCGGAGGCCGTCCAGGAGGGCCTCCGGGCGGGGCGGGCAGCCGGGCACGGCCACGTCCACCGGCAGCATCTGGTCGATTCCCTTGGTGACGCAGTAGGAATCCCAGTAGGGGCCGCCGGTGTTGCTGCACGCGCCGACCGAGAGCACGTACTTGGGTGAGGGCATCGCCTCGTAGCTGGCGACGACGGCGGGCAGCATCACATCGGTAACGGTTCCGGAGACGACCAGCACATGGGCGACCTCAGGGGCGTCCGCCGAGACCGGTTCCGGGGTGTCCTCGCCGCGTCCGTGCAGTGCGGCCATCACCTCGACGCCGCAGCAGGCCAGGCCCAGATCGAGCACCGTCACCTCGTAACGGGTGCCCCAGTTCAGCCGAACGGTCGACGTCGTCGTGGTCACGAAGCGCAAGCCTAGACGTGCCAATGGCGGGGCTTGTGCCGGCGGCGAAGATGGGCGGCGTGAGCGAGCTTGCGAGCGAACCATCGATCACAGTAGCGGCGCTCACGCGGCCGACGAAGGAGGCGGCGTGAGCTTCTGGGAGGAACTCGGGCCCGAAGAGTACTGGGTCATGATCAACACAATTGAGGAGGCCTACCTCAACGGGGTGATCTCCGATTTCCTCGGACACTCCGAGCGGGGCGGTACGGTCTGGATCCCGGGCGCCGACGAGGAGGCGATCAGGGCGCTGATCCCCCGCTTCCGCCGGGTGGTGCGGGATCTGATCGACCGGGACCTGGTCGAGATCAGGGAACCGTGCAACGCGATCTTCGACGAGGCCCCCGAACTGGACGACCACGAGGTCGACGAGGTGCTCGCCGACCCCGGCACCTGGGTCAGGGCACACGGCAGCGTGAACCGGATGGTGATGTTGATGCCGACCGCGCGGGCGGACCGCATGATTTCGCGCTGAGGCCCCGATACCGTTGCCAGACCGTGCTTTTGGCGACCAGGCGGCGGGCTCTATGCTTCGAGCATCCGGCGCTCGCCGGCCTCAAGGCACTTCAGCTAAGTGAGTCCATGACTATGGATCATCAGTTTCGTGCGCTCTCCGAGCGCCTCCGTGGTCTGTTCGGCGGTCGCCAGGTCGTGCTCGCCGGGGGCACCCGGCTGTCCAGGCGCGTGCAGGAACTGCACCACCTCGGCGCCGACCGCACGCTCGTGATCAGCACCGACGATTCCGCCCCGCTGTACGACCCGCAGGTGGCCACCTGGCTCACCCTGGGCATCAGCGGTCTGATCGCCACGGAGCAGATGGGCCTTGAGGAAGCGCTGAGTAGTCCCGCCCCGGAGCTGGCCGGGGCGCTGCGCGAGTTCGACCCGACGGGCGACGCGCTGGTGATCGGCTCGCACTACATGGCGCTGCCCGAGGTCGGCGGCCGCCCCGTGCTGAACTGCCGCAAACGCGAGTGGGTGGCGCTGGAGAACAAGACGACGATCGACTCGCTGTGGCGGGACCTGTCGGTGCCGCACGCGCCGGCCGCCGTCTTCGACGCCGCGGGCGAGTCGTTCAGCTCCCTGTGGGAGGCGTCCAAGCTGCTGGACAGCGGCTGGGGCGTGGTGTGGTCGGGCGACGGCCCGGCGATCAACGGCGGGGCCAACTTCGTGCGCCGCGTGCGGACCCGGTCCGAGGCCAGGCGGGTGTTCCGGCACCTGGCGTCCAAGTGCGACTTCATCCGCGTGATGCCGTTCCTGGAGGGCATTCCGGTGTCCGTGCACGGGATCGTGTTCCCGGACGGCACTGCCGTGCTGCGTCCGATCGAGATGGTCGTGCCGCGGCGCACCGAGTCGGCGCGTTTCCTGTACGCCGGGTGCGCGAGCTTCTACGACCCGCCCGCGCAGATCCGCGACGAGATGCGCAACCTGGCCCGCCGGGTCGGCGAGCAGCTGCGCACCACCGTCGGCTACCGCGGCACGTTCACCCTGGACGGTGTGGCCACCGCCGACGGCTTCCGGCCGACGGAGATCAACACCCGTTACGGCGGCGCCATGACGTGCTTCGAGGACGCGCTGCCGCAGGTGCCGATCGCCCTGGTGCAGGTGGCGCTGGTCGCCGGCCACGACATCGGCATCGGCTCCATGGAGTTCGAGGACATGCTGGTCGCGGCGGCCGACAACAACCGGATCAGCACCATCGGCGCCAACGTGAAGGCCGTGTCGCCGACGCACGAGGTCGAGCGGCCGATCGTGTGGACCGAGTGG
>NZ_KK037166.1:6532103-6550832 GCF_000568255.1 Kutzneria sp. 744 | reverse complement strand
CGAGCTGATCGGCGTCGTCGAGCAGGAAGCCGTCACCGCGTAGGTCACCGTCCAGAGTGGACTCACGACCGTCGGTCACCAATCCGGTGGCCGACGGTCGTGCGGGTCCTTACGACAGTCAGTGCGTGACCAGCAGCTCGTTCACCGTGACGAAGCGATACCCCTTGGCCCGCAGGCCGTCCACGATTCGAGGCAGGGCCGCGAGATCGGCGTCGTGGTCGGCGTTCCACGGGTGCAGCAGGATGATCGAGCCCGGGCGGACCTGGTCCAGCGTCGTCCGGACGATCGCGTTCGGGTCGTCGTGCGCCGGGTCGCCCGAGTCGGAGTCCGGCTCCACGTCCCAGGTGACCGTCCTGCGGTCGTGGTCGGCCAGGTAGCGCGGCAGCTGGAAGAGCTTCTTGCTGTACGGCGGCCGGAACACGATGTCGCCCTGGTAGCCGGCGTTGCGGATCAGCGCATCGGTCCGTTCGATCTCCGAGGCCACGAAGTCGGCCCCGACGAACACCATCCGGCTGTGCGTGTACGAGTGGTTGGCCAGCTGATGTCCCTGCGCCGCCAGCTGTTCGGCCACTCCCGGGTGCTTCTCCATCTCGTCGCCGATGAGGAAGAACGTCGCCGGCACGTGCTGGTCGGCCAGCGCCTTCTCGATCGACGCCGCCTTGTCCGACGGCCCGTCGTCGAAGGTCAGCGCCACCACCTTCTGCTCCGTGTCCACCCGATACGTCAGGCCGCCGAACAGCTGGAAGGTGCGGGCGTTCATCAGCAGGTACAGCCCCACCCCGCCGCCCGCCAGCACCAGCAGCACCACCGCGGAGATGATCAGCACCTTGCGCATGACCGGCCGACGCGGAGCCCGCCCTTCCGGTTGTCCCTCAGCCGCGTGACTCCTTGCCGCCCAGCATCTCCAGGCCGCGCTTCGCCCAGTCCCTGATCGACTCGTCCTCGTCGTCCCGCAGCTCCGTCAGCAGCGGCCGCGCCGCCTCCGACCGGGCGTCGCCGATCAGTTCCACCAGCCAGCACCGCAGCCCGTGATCTTTCTTCTCGGCCCGGAACTCCGCGATCAGCTCGTCGACGTGCTCCGCCGCATGCGGCCGCAGCATATGGAAGCCGTCCTCCTGCAGCTGCGGGTCGTGCTTGCGCATCAGCCGCATCGCATCCCGGAACCGAAACCTCATGGGATCAGCTTGTCAGCCCGCTTGACGATTTTCGGCGGTCAGGCCGAGAAGCCGGTGATCTTGCGCGGGGTGATGCGGACGATCAGCCGGCGCACGTCGGCGGGTTCGGGCTGCGGGTCCTGGCCGAGGTACTTCTGGGACAGGCGGCGGGGCAGGGACTTGTCGGGGTCCTCGATGAGCTCGACGGTGCCGCGAATGTCGACCGAGTGGTAGGGATTGGCGGCGTCGAAGACGGTGAGGCTGATGCGGGGGTCGCGGGCCAGGTTGCGGGCCTTCTGCTTGTCGGCGGTGACGGAGAACAGCACGGCGTTGCCGTCGGTGGTTATCCAGACGACGGAGGTGTGGGGGCCGCCATCGCGGTCGAGGGTGGCGACGGTGGCGAAGTTCTTGCCGTCCAACAGGGTGCGGGTTGCCTCGTCGAGCTCCATGTACGAGGCAACGCCGCCGGGGCCGGGAGTCTTCCGGGAGATCAGTCCCGGAGTTCCATGGTGCAGCACTTGGGGCCGCCGCCGGACTTGCGGAGCTCGGAGATGTCGACGTAGACGGGCTCGTAGCCGCGAGCGGCGAGGCGGGAGCCGAGGGCGGTGGCCTCGGCGGGCAGGACGACGTTGTGGCCGTCGGAGACGCCGTTGAGGCCGAGGCACTCGGCGTCGGCGGCGGTGGCGATGACGGCCTCGGGGAACAGGCGGCGGAGCACCCGCTGGGAACCGGGCGAGAAGGCCTCGGGGTAGTAGCAGATCTCGGGCCGCGAGGAGCGGTCGTCGAGGACGAACAGCGCGGTGTCGAGGTGGTAGTAGCGGGGGTCGACGAGTCGCAGGGAGACGAAGGGGACGCCGAGGACTTCCTGGGCCTCGGCGTGGGCGCCGGGGTCGGTGCGGAAGCCGGTGCCGGCGAGCAGCACGGTGCCGGTCCACGCGAAGTCGCCCTCGGCCTCGTTGACGGAGGTGGGCATGGTGACGTCGCGGTAGCCGTTGCGCAGGAACCAGCGCCGGAAGTGGTCGGCCTCGGCGGCCCGCTGCTCGGCGCGGAACCGGGAGCCGAGCACGACGCCGTCGATGACGGTGCCGGAGTTGGCGGCGAAGACCATGTCGGGCAGCCCGGGCTCGGGGTCGATGAGCTCGACCTTGTGCCCCAGCGCCTGATAGGTCTCCATCAGCGCGGTCCACTGCTCGACGGCGACCCGCGTGTCCACCGGACGGGCGGGATCCATCCACGGGTTGATCGAGTACTCGACGGTGAAGTACTCCGGGCGGCACATCAGGTACCGACGGGTGGTCGGCACCCGGACCTGGGCGATCTGCTCCGAGGAGGGGAGCGGCGCGTCGAGCGTGGCGGACATGGATCGAAATGTAAATGGTGCGAGGACCATCGATCAACGCCGCTGCATTGCGTCCAATGGTGCAGAATGTTGCGTATGGACGCCATCGACCAGCGAATCGTTTCGTGCCTGGTGACCGACGCTCGGTCCAGCTACGCCGAGATCGGCAGCGCGGTGGGCCTGAGCGCACCGGCGGTGAAGCGCCGGGTGGACAAACTGCTCGATCTGGGCGTCCTCCGCGGCTTCACGGCGGTGGTCGACCCGGAGGCCCTGGGCTGGGGCACGGAGGCCTTCGTGGAGGTGCACTGCCGGGGCAACATCCCGCCGTCGGACATCCGCGGCCGGCTGGAGCCGCTGCCCGAGGTGGTCGCGGCGTACACGGTGTCGGGCGCGGCGGATGCGATCGTGCACCTGCGGGCGGCCAACATCCACCACTTGGAGACGGTGCTGGAGCGGTTGCGCGGCCTGGACATCGTGGACCGTACGATCTCCACGGTGGTGCTCTCGACGCTGCTGGATCGCCCGCCGGCCCCGGAGCACTAGCCTGCGGCCATGAGCCAGATCCTTGTCGACCGTCGCGACCGGGTCGCGGTCCTGACGGTGCACGACCCCGACCGCCGCAACGCCCTGAACCTGGCCCTGGCCACCGAGCTGGCCGAGGCGGTGCGGGCCTGCGAGGCGGACGAGGAAACAGGCGCGATCGTCGTCACGGGGACGTCGCCGGCGTTCTGCGCGGGGGCGGACCTGACGGCGCTGGGCGAGGCCCGGGAGCAGGGCCTGCGGGACATCTACGCGGGCTTCCTGGCGGTGGCGAACTGCTCGCTGCCGACGGTCGCGGCGGTCAACGGGGCCGCGGTGGGCGCGGGCCTGAACCTGGCGCTGGCCTGCGATGTACGGCTGGCCGGCGCCCGCGCGAAGTTCGACGCCCGGTTCCTCCAGCTGGGCATTCACCCCGGCGGCGGCATGACGTGGATGCTGCAACGAATCGTCGGTCCGCAGCAGGCGGCCGCGATGACGCTGTTCAGCCAGGTGTACGACGCGCAGGCGGCGCTGCGGGCAGGCCTGGTGCTCGATGTCGTCGAAGACGTGGTCGAACAGGCGGTCCAGCTGGCCGCAAAGGCGGCGGACGCGCCCCGGGATCTGGTGATCGCGACCAAGCGCACGATGCGGGCCACGGCGGCCGCCGACGCGCACGCCGACGCCGTGGAATTGGAGATCCGCCCGCAGCTGGAGTCGATCGACTCACCGGCCTTCGCCGAGCGGCTGGCGGCGCTGCGGCGGCGCATCAGCAGCAATTGAGGGGAAATCCCACATGTCGGACAGCGACGCACATTACTGTGACGTGCGCCGCAGAACGAAGTCTCACCTTACCGGCGGTAAGTACCGTTAACAGCAGGTGGGAGCGCCGCGCCGAGCCGACGGTGAACAGTGATCACCAAAGACTGCGAGAACACCGGTTGCCCGACGACTACGCTCGTGAGATAGCGCCGGGCCGGCGCCGCCAGTCGGCCAGGGCGTGACGTGGCCGAGGAGAAAGGCACTGTCGAACCCATGAGTATTGACGTGGGTAGGGGGACGCGCACGACGGACGTCCGCAAGGTTGATCGGGTTGTGATCCGCTTCGCCGGCGACTCCGGTGACGGCATGCAGCTCACCGGTGACCGGTTCACGTCCGAGGCCGCCGCCTTCGGCAACGACCTCGCCACCCTGCCGAACTTCCCCGCCGAGATCCGCGCGCCACAGGGCACGCTCCCCGGCGTGTCCAGCTTCCAGCTGCACTTCGCCGACTACGACATCCTCACCCCCGGCGACCGCCCCGACGTGCTCGTGGCGATGAACCCGGCCGCGCTGAAGGCGAACATCGCGGACCTCCCGGCCGGCGGCACGCTGATCGTCAACACCGACGAGTTCACCAAGCGCAACCTGACCAAGGTCGGCTACGCCGCGAACCCGCTCGAGGACGAGTCCCTGGCGCAGTACAACGTGCACCAGGTGGCCATGGCCACCATCACCCGCGCGGCGCTGGAGCCCACCGGGCTGTCGAAGAAGGACGCCGAGCGCGCGAAGAACATGTTCGCGCTGGGCCTGCTGTCGTGGATGTACCACCGGGCCACCGAGGGCACCGAACGGTTCCTGCGCGAGAAGTTCGCCAAGAACCCGGCCATCGCCGAGGCCAACATCCTGGCCTTCCACACCGGCTGGAACTACGGCGAGACCACCGAGTCCTTCGCCGTGACCTACGAGGTCGCCCCGGCCAAGCTGGCCACCGGCACCTACCGCCAGATCACCGGCAACACCGCGCTGGCCTACGGCATCGTCGCGGCCGGGCAGTGCTCGAAGCTGCCGGTGTTCCTCGGCACCTACCCGATCACCCCGGCCTCCGACGTGCTGCACGAGCTGGCCAAGCACAAGAACTTCGGCGTGACCACGTTCCAGGCCGAGGACGAGATCGCCGGCATCGGCGCGGCGCTGGGGGCCGCCTTCGGTGGGGCGCTCGGCGTGACCTCCACCTCCGGCCCGGGCATCGCGCTGAAGTCGGAGACCATCGGCCTGGCCGTGATGACCGAGATGCCGCTGATCGTGCTGGACGTCCAGCGCGGTGGCCCCTCCACCGGCCTGCCGACCAAGACCGAGCAGGCCGACCTGCTGCAGGCCATGTTCGGCCGCAACGGCGAGGCCCCGGTGCCGATCATCGCGCCCCGCTCGCCCGCGGACTGCTTCGACGCCGCCCTCGAAGCGACCCGCATCGCGCTGACCTACCGCACGCCGGTGCTGCTGCTGTCCGACGGCTACATCGCCAACGGCTCCGAGCCGTGGATGATCCCGAACGTCGAGGACCTGCCGGACCTGTCCGTGCAGTTCGCCACCGAGCCCAACGCCACCGACGGCTCGGGCGAGTTCTGGCCATACCTGCGCGACCCGGAGACGCTGGCCCGCCCGTGGGCCGTGCCAGGCACGCCGGGCCTGGAGCACCGGATCGGCGGTCTGGAGAAGGCCGACAAGACCGGCAACATCTCCTACGACCCGGACAACCACGACAAGATGGTCCGGCTGCGCCAGGCCAAGATCGACGGCATCACGGTGGCCGACGCCGAGATCGACGACCCGTCCGGCGCGGCCCGCGTGCTGGTGCTGGGCTGGGGCTCCTCGTACGGCCCGATCGGCGCGGCCTGCCGGCGGGTCCGCCGCCTGGGCATGGACGTCGCCCACGTGCACCTGCGCAGCCTCAACCCGTTCCCGCGCAACCTGGGCGAGGTGCTGGCCCGCTACGACAAGGTCGTCATCCCCGAGATGAACCTGGGCCAGCTGGCCATGCTGATCCGGGCCAAGTACCTGGTCGACGCGGTGTCCTACACCAAGGTCGCGGGTCTGCCGTTCAAGGCCGAGGAACTCCAGGACGTGCTGATCGACTTCGTGAAGGGACTGGACGCAGCGTGAACGAGCTTGCGAGTTCACCATTCAACACCGCGCCTGGCGGTCATGCGGTCGCCGAGCGAAGCGAGGTGGCCGCATGACCGCGATCGACCTCGGGCTTCCGCAGCTGGGTGGGCTCGCGGGCGTGCCGACCTTCGAGGGCAAGCAGACGGCCAAGGAGTACAAGACCGACCAGGAAGTGCGCTGGTGCCCGGGCTGCGGCGACTACGCCGTGCTCGCCGCCGTGCAGTCCTTCCTGCCGGATCTCGGCCTCAAGCGCGAGAACATCGTGTTCGTGTCGGGCATCGGCTGCTCCAGCCGCTTCCCGTACTACATGAACACCTACGGCATGCACTCCATCCACGGGCGTGCCCCGGCCATCGCCACCGGCCTGGCCACCTCGCGTGAGGACCTGTCGGTCTGGGTCGTCACCGGCGACGGCGACGCGCTGTCGATCGGCGGCAACCACCTGATCCACGCGCTGCGCCGCAACGTCAACCTCAAGATCCTGCTGTTCAACAACCGGATCTACGGCCTGACCAAGGGCCAGTACTCGCCCACCTCCGAAGAGGGCAAGGTCACCAAGTCCACCCCCATGGGCTCGCTGGACCACCCCTTCAACCCGGTGTCGCTGGCGCTGGGCGCCGAGGCGTCGTTCGTGGGCCGGGCGCTGGACTCCGACCGCAAGGGCCTCACCGAGGTGCTGCGGGCCGCGGCCGAGCACCGCGGCTCCGCGCTGGTCGAGATCTACCAGAACTGCCCGATCTTCAACGACGGCGCGTTCGACGTGCTCAAGGAGTCGGGCGAGCGCGAGGAGCGGCTGGTGCCGCTGCGGCACGGCGAGCCGATCAAGTTCGGCGCCGAGGGCCAGCACGGCGTGGCCCGCGACCCGAAGACGGGCTCGCTGAAGGTCGTCGAGGTGGCCGAGGTCGGCGAGGAGAACCTCGTCGTGCACGACGCCACCCTTGAGGACCCGTCGTATGCGTTCGCGCTGTCCCGGCTGGGCAACCACAACCTGGACCACACCGTCACCGGCGTGTTCCGCAACGTCCAGCGGGCCACCTACGACGACCTGGCCCGACACCAGGTCGAGACGGCCAAGGCCGCGAAGCCGGCGGATCTGGCCGGTCTGCTGCGTGGCAAGGACACCTGGACCGTGCTGGCCGACTGACGGCTCACACACGACAACGGCCCCCGGCGATCTCGCCGGGGGCCGTTGGTCGTTTCGCTTACGAGCCGGAGGTGAAGCCCGCCCGCTCGGCCTCGTCGGTGCTACGGAACCAGACCTCGGCCAGCACGGCGTCGAAGTCGCCGCTGCCGGCCGCGTGGTACGTGCGCGTGCCGATGACCGCCTTGACGCTGTAGTCGTCCGAGGGGGCCGAACCGTCCGGCTTGGGCAGCGCCGAGCCGGGCCCGAACGGGGTCCGCGGACCGCCGCTGGAGGGCCGGCGGATCGGGGCCGCGTCGGTGTTGCGCGGCATCGAGCTCAGCGCCCGAGGCCGGAACGGGGCCGGGTCGAACGGCTGCGGGCCGACGCCGAGGCCGTTGCCGCCGCGCGGCCACGAGTTGCTCACCGTGCGCTTGGGCAGGCCGGCCGGGGTGGACGTGACCACCGGCGGCTTCGGCTGCTCGTTGGCCAGCAGCTCGGGGGCCAGGATCGGCGTGAACGGCACCGAGTCGGTGGACGAGAACGACCGGGTCGTCGGCTCCTGGATCGGCGTGAAGCCGTCGAGGTCGTCGTACGGGTCCTCGCCCTCCGGGTCCAGCACCGGCTCGAACAGGGAGCGAGGCCGCGACACCGCCTCCATCGGGGCCGGCTCCGGCCGAGGCTGCGGCTGCGGGCGGGTCGGCAGCGGCGACGCCGACTCGGCCGGCTCCGGCGGGGTCACGCTGCCGGGCGGGGTGAGGGCGCCGGGCGGGATCGGCTTGCCGAACTGGTTGGGGTCCAGCCGGATCGGCTCGGCCAACGCCTCCAGCTGCACCTCGTCCTCGGCCTGGGGCGCCTGCTCACCGGACTCCGCGTAGGCGTGGACCGGATGGAAGGCGTCGGCCAGGTTGGCATCCGGCTGCGGCTCGTAGGCCGTCACCGGCTGGAACGCGTCAGCCGGCTCAAAGGCCTCGACCGGCTGGTAGGGCTCGGCCGACTGGAAGGGCTCCGGCAGCTGGAACGGCTCCGGCGCGTAGGCCGGTTCCGGCTCCGGCTCGAAGGCGTGCGCCGGCTCGTTGTCGGCCAGGCTGTGCCGCGGGGCCTGCTCCTCCTCCTGGTCCGCCGGCTCGTCCTCGGCCAGCTCGCCGGCCAGCCGCCGCTCCTGCACGGCCTTCTCCGCCGCGGCGATCACCGACACCTTGACCGGGCCCGTGGTCTCGGCGGCCGCCTCCCGCTCGGACGCGGTCAGCTCCTCCTCGGCGATGTCGTCGACGAGGGGCTCGTCCTCGAGGTCGTCGGCCGGGGCGTGCGCGAGCTGGCCGTGGGCCTGGGTCGCCGGGCCGACATCGGCCAGCTCCATGTCCTCGTGGTCGTCGCGGGCCGGCGGCAGGATGCTGGTGGTCTCCGCCGCGTTCGCCTCCCCGACCAGCCGGTTGATCGCGGCCGTCATCTCGGCCGGGCTGGGGTTGGGGATGGGCGGCGCGGCCGGGACCGGGGCGTGGATCTGGGTCGGCTGGTCGTCGGCCGGGGGCTGCGGCTGCTCGGGCGCCGGCTGCGGCTCGGGGTCCGCCTCGGGCTCGGGCTCAGGCTCGTGCTCCGCGACGGCGGGCTCCGGCTCGACCGTCGCGACCGGTTCGTGGACGGGCTCCGATTCCGGCTCGGCGTGGTGGTCGTGCTGCTCGAAGGCGGGAGCGGTCCGCGAAGGTCGTGGCCGGCTCGACCGGTTCCGGCTGCTGATACGGCTCCGGCTGCTGATACGGCTGGGCGTAGCCGAGGTCCGGCTCGTGCGTGGGGGCGTAACCGCCCGGCTCGGGCGTCGGGGCGTAGCCGTCCGGCTCGGGGACCGGCGCGAGCAGCGTGCGCTGCTCCTGGTCGTGCTCCCGCTCCCAGGAGGGCCGCCGGTCCTGGTCCCAGCCGGCGTTGGCCAGCGGGCGCTCGTCGACGATGCCGGTCCGCTCGGCGTCGGTCTCCGCGGGCACCGGCGGTGGTAGGGCCTCGGCCCGCTTCGCCTTGGCCAGCTGGATCTCCAGCGTCCTGACCTGCCTGCGTAGCGGACGTGTGAACAGCAGGTGGTCCAACACCGCGCCGATCACGAACGCAAGCAGGCAGAGCAACCACACCTGCCCGAACACCCACATCACCGGACTACACCCTCCTAGTGCCTGCTGGCCCTTGCGGCAGGCTAACGGCCGCCGGCCCGTTCGGGGGCCTTGCTCGTTCAGGGCAGCATGACACTAACGGGTGAGCTGTTCAGTATGTGCGTGCCACCACGTAGTCGGCCAGCGAGTCGAGCGCGTCCCGGGCCGGACCGGCGGGAAGCGCGGCCAGGGCGGCCCGGGCCCGGTCCGCGTAGCCGTTCAGCGTCTGCCGGGCCTGCTCCATGCCGGCCGACTCGCGCAGCAGCTTCAGGGCCTCGTCCACCAGGGTGTCGTCGGTGATCGGGCCGGCCAGCAGCTCGCGCAGCCGGTCGCCCTGCGGGTCCGGATCGGTCAGCGCGTACAGCATCGGCAGCGTGCGGACACCCTCGCGTAGATCCGTTCCGGGCGTCTTGCCCGATTCGACGGCCGGGGAGGCGATGTCGATGATGTCGTCCGAGATCTGGAACGCCGAGCCGCAGGCGTCGCCGAACGTGCTCAGCGCCCGCACCTGGTCCGGGCCCACGCCCGCGAACATGCCGCCGAACCGGCCGCACGTGGCGATCAGCGAGCCCGTCTTCTCGTCGATGACCTTCAGGTAGTGCGCCACCGGGTCCTGGCCCGCAGCCGGGCCGATCGTCTCCCGCATCTGGCCCGTGACCAGCTGGCTGAAGGTGGCCGCCATGATGTGGCCCGCCTCCGTGCCCAGGTCGGCCACCAGCTTCGAGGCGTGCGCGAACAGGAAGTCGCCGGTCAGGATGGCGATCGTGTTGTCCCAGCGGGCGTTGGCGCTGACCGCGCCGCGGCGCATCGTCGCCTCGTCCATCACGTCGTCGTGGTACAGCGTGGCCAGGTGGATCAGCTCCACCACCGCCGCCGCCTTGGTCACGTCCTCACGGTCCGCGTCCCCGAACTGCGCCGCCAGCAGCGTGAACAGCGGACGGAAGCGTTTGCCCCCCGCGTCCACCAGGTGCAGCGAGGTCTCCGTGACGAAGTCGAGATCGCTCTGCACGACCGACCGCAGCAGGTTCTCGACTCTGCCCAGGCCGTCCTGCACCGCGTCGGCCAGCGCCGGATCGGCGAAGTCGAATCGGATGCCCCGCTCCGAGGCGGTATGCGTGTGCTGGTTGCCCGTCACGTGGATGTGTCCCCTACAGCGGCCCGGCTGCTGGCTGTTTCCCCAGCAGTAGTGTCACGTCCCCAGCAGCGTAATCGCCGTGAGATCCGTCGTGCCTGGGTAGTGGTGCGGAGAACTCCAGGATAGCTCCGTCGCGTCGCCCCGCAGTCACCCGATCACGGACCGTCGCCTCTCCGGCAGCACCCCTTGGTCACTTACCGCATCCAACCTGTCACTTTGAGGGAGCTGCGCGATCGACGCATGGCCGAGCCCGGGGCAGGTGAGGGCTACGCGGCCGCGCGGCTGGCCTACGAGCTCGGCAAGGACGTGCGGGAAAGGCGTGAGCAGCTGGGCTGGACCCAGGGGCAGCTGGCAACGGCGGCCGGCATGACGCAGTCGGCGGTGGCGCGGTTCGAGGCGGGCGGGACGGTGCCGACGATTCCGGTGCTGGAGCGGCTGGCCCAGGCGCTCGGTGCGAAACTCGTGGTCAAGCTCGCGGCCTGAGACGACGAGAAAGGGGCGGTCCCGGATGGGGCCGCCCCTTTCGGGTGGAAAACGGGACTCAGCCCAGGAAGCCGACGTGGGCCCAGTCGAGCAGGAAGCCGGGGACGACGCCGAGCAGCAGGGTGATGAAGACGCCGAGGGAGATGGCGACCATGGTGAAGGTGCCGGGCACGGTGACGGTGGGGCCGTCCTCGGCGGGCTCGCTGAAATACATCAGGACGACGACGCGCAGGTAGAAGAACGCGGCGACGGCGCTGAAGATCAGGGCGATGACGACGAGGGGGGCCATGCCGTCGCGCAGGGCGGCGGAGAAGACCACGAACTTGCCGATGAAGCCGCTGGTCAGCGGGATGCCGGCCAGGGCCAACAGCAGGAAGGTGAACACCGCGGCCAACAGGGGCGACCGCTTGGCCAGGCCGGCCCATTCGGACAGGTCGGAGGCCTCGCCGTTGCCCTTGCGCACCAGGGAGATCACGCCGAACGAGGCGATCGTGGTGAAGCCGTAGGCCACCAGGTAGAACAGGGTGGACTGCAGGCCGTCGGCGTTGATGGCGATGGCGCCGACCAGCAGGAAGCCGGCGTGGGCCACCGAGGAGTAGGCGATCATGCGCTTCACGTCGGTCTGGGTGAGACCGAAGATGGCGCCGATGGCCATGGACACGATGCACACGGCCCACAGCACGCCCCGCCACTCCCACTGGGTGGACTGGAAGGCGACGGTGAGCACCCGCAGGATGCCGCCGAACGCGGCGACCTTGGTGCAGGCGGCCATGTAGGCGGTCACGGGGGTGGGGGCGCCCTGGTAGACGTCCGGGGTCCAGGTGTGGAACGGACCGACGGCGGCCTTGAACAGCAGGCCGACGACCAGGAGCCCGAGGCCGGCGAACAGCAGGGTGTCGGACCGGTCGGTGCCGACGGCGGCGTTGGCGATGTCGGCGAGCCGCACGGAGCCGGCGTAGCCGTACAGCAGCGCGGTGCCGTAGAGGAAGAACGCCGAGGCGAAGGCGCCGAGCAGGAAGTACTTGACGGCGGCTTCCTGCGAGATGAGCCGGCGCTTACGGGCCAGGCCGCACATCAGGTACAGCGGGAGGCTGAGCACCTCCAGCGCGATGAACATGGTCAGCAGGTTGTTGGACGCGCTGAACACGAGCATGCCGCCGAGGGCGAACAGGAACAGCGGGAACGCCTCGGTCTGGAGCGCGCCCTCCGGGTCGACGGTCCGGTCGGCCAGCAGGAGCAGGGCCAGCAGGCCCAGCGCCAGCAGCGTGCCCCACAGGAACAGGGCGGGCTGGTCGATGGAGATGACGTTGGCCAGGGTCAGCACGCCGGTGTGCCCGGCGACCCCGCCCTTGGCGGCGTCGCTGTTCATGAACAGGATCAGCGCGACGCCGGCGGCCAGGATGGCCACCACGCACAGCGCGACCTGGGCCGCCCAGCGCGCCTCCTTGGCCAGGAAGGCCTCGAAGAGCACGCCGAGGCAGGCCGCGCCGAGAATGATCAGGATGGGCGCGATCGCCGCGTACGACACATCGGGCGGCGATATCTGGCTCGGGGCCTGCAGGAGGAAATTGGAGAGCACGTCACTTGCCTTCCTGCGCGGGCACCGGATCGGTCACGCCCACTGCGCTCATGGTCGCCGACACCGACGGGCCGACGATGTCCAGCACCGGCTTGGGGTACACACCAAGCACCAGAATCAACAGCACCAGCGGCGCCAGCACGAGCAGCTCACGCTTGTTCAGGTCGGTCACCGCGGCCTTGCCGGGGTCGGTGGCCGCGCCCGGACCGCCGGACACGCCCACGAGGGCGTTGCCCCGCACCGGACCCTGCATGACCCGCTGGTACAGCCACAGCACGTACAGCGCGGCCAGGATCATGCCGATGGTGGCCAGCACCGCGTACACCGGTTGCGTCGGGTAGGAGCCCAGCAGCACCAGGAACTCCGAGATGAAGGAGTTGGTGCCGGGCAGCGACAGCGTGGACAGGCCGGCCACCAGGAACAGGCCGGCCAGCACCGGGGTCAGCTTCGACATGCCGCCGTAGTCGGCGATCTTGGTCGACCCGCCGCGGGCGATCACCATGCCGATCACCAGGATCAGCATGCCGGTCGCGATGGAGTGGTTGACCATGTACGACACCGCGCCGACCTCGGACTGCGAGGTGAAGGCGAAGATGCCGATCGCGATGAAGCCGAAGTGGGCGATCGACACGTACGCGATGAGCCGCTTGAGGTCGGTCTGCCCGACCGCGAGCAGCGAGCCGTACAGCACGCCGATCACGCCCAGCACCAGCACCAGCGGCGCCAGGACCTTGCTGGCCTCGGGGAACATCGGCAGCAGGTAGCGCAGGAAGCCGAAGGTGCCGACCTTGTCCAGCACGCCGACGAGGATCACGGCCACGCCGATCGGCGCCTGCTCGGCGGCGTCGGGCAGCCAGGTGTGCAGCGGCACCAGCGGCGCCTTGATGGCGAAGGCCAGGAAGAAGCCGAAGAACAGCCACACCTGGGTGCCCAGCGGCGCGTCCCGCACCACGGTCACCAGCGTCGCCCAGTCGAAGGTGCCGTGCCCCAGCTTGTCGGCGGCCAGCGAGTAGCAGCCGATCGCCGAGGCCAGCATGATCAGGCCGCCGAGGAACGAGTACAGGAAGAACTTCACCGCCGCGTACTGACGGCGGGCGCCGCCGTAACCGCCGATGAGGAAGTACATCGGGATCAGCATGATCTCGAACAGCACGTAGAACAGGAACACGTCGGTGGCGGCGAACACGCCGACCATCAACGCCTCCTGCACCAGGATCAGCGACAGGAAGCCGCCGGCCGAGCGGCCGGCCGGCAGCTTGTCGGCCCAGCCGGCGCCGATCACGATCGGCACCAGCAGGGCGATCACGCCGATCATCACCAGCGCGATGCCGTCGACGCCGAACGACAGGTGCACGCCCAGCTGCGACATCCAGTCCACCGAGGAGGAGGCCTGGATGCGGGCGCCGCCCGGCTCGTAGCTGATCCACAGCAGCACCGCGAGCACGAACTCGGCCAGGGTCACGCCGAGCGCGGCGATCTTGGCGGTCCGGTCGTCGTTCTTCAGGAACGCCACCACCAGCGCGCCGACCAGCGGCAGCACCAGCAGGGCGATCAGCAACCCAGTTCCCATCAGGAGAACCTCACCATCAGCAGTGCCGCGACCACCAGGACGGAGCCGCCCAGCATGGTCAGCGCGTAGGACCTGACGAACCCGGTCTGGGTGCGCCGCAGCAGCGAGGACAGGAAGCCTAGGGTGCCGGCCAGCCCCGTGACGGCGCCGTCGACGCCCTTGTCGTCCAGCACGACCAGGCCCCGGGTGAGGGCCTCGCCCGGCTTGGCGAACAGCGCCTCGTTGACGGCGTTGCCGTACAGGTCGGCGCGGGCCGCGCGGACGGGCCACGACACCTTCTCCGGCCGCTGCACCGGAACGTCCTTGCGGCCGACGAACAACCAGGCCGCGCCGGCGCCGATCACCATGAGCGCCAGGGAGATCACCGTCAGGCCGATCCCCGGGATCGGGCCCTCGCCGTGCTCGCGGAGCTGGCCGAGGGACGGCTCCAGCCACTGCGCCAGGCGGTCGCCGCTGGTGAGGAACCAGCCGGCGCCGATGGAGCCGACGGCCAGGATGATCATCGGCACGGTCATCACGGCCGGCGACTCGTGCGGCTGGAAGTCCTTGCCGTCCTCGGACTTGATGTCCTTCCAGCGTTCCTTGCCGAAGAAGGTCATCAGCATCAGCCGGGTCATGTAGAACGCCGTCAGCGCCACGCCGAGCATGGCCGCGCCGCCGAACACCCAGGCGTGCCAGCCCTCTCCGGAGAACGCCGCCTCGATGATGGCGTCCTTGGAGTAGTAGCCGGACAGGAACGGGAAGCCGATCAGGGCCAGGTAGCCGAGGCCGAAGGTGACGAACGTGATCGGCATCCGCTTGTACAGGCCGCCGAACTTGCGCATGTCGACCTCGTCGTTCATGCCGTGCATGACCGAACCGGCCCCGAGGAACAGCCCCGCCTTGAAGAAGCCGTGCGTGAGCAGGTGCACGATGCCCAGCGCGTAGCCGATCGGGCCGAGGCTGACCGCGAGGATCATGTACCCGATCTGGCTGACGGTGGAGTAGGCCAGCACCTTCTTGATGTCGTCGTAGGCGCAGCCCACGATGCACCCGATCAGCAGCGTGATCGTGCCGATGATGGTGACGACCAGCCGCCCGTCCTCGGTGAGGTCGTAGATCGGGTTGGACCGGGCGATCAGGTACACACCGGCGGTGACCATGGTTGCCGCGTGGATGAGGGCCGAGACCGGGGTCGGGCCCTCCATCGCGTCGGGCAGCCAGGACTGCAGCGGGAACTGGCCGGACTTGCCGCAGGCGCCGAGCAGGAGCAGCAGGCTGATGGCCAGGATGGTGCCCGGCGACAGCTCGTGGATCCGTGCGAAGACCTCGGTGTACTGCGTGGTGCCGAGGTTGGCCCACAGCAGGAAGATCGCGATGGCCAGGCCGACGTCGCCGACCCGGTTCATCAGGAAGGCCTTCTTGGCCGCGGTCGCCGCGGACGGCCGGTTCTGGTACCAGCCGATCAGCAGGTAGGACGCGAGACCGACGCCCTCCCAGCCGAAGTACAGCGTCACGAAGCCGTTGCCCAGCACCAGCAGCAGCATCGCCGCGACGAACAGGTTGAGGTAGGCGAAGAACCGCCGCCGCCCGTCGTCGTGCGACATGTAGCCGATGGAGTAGATGTGGATCAACGCGCCGACGCCGGTGATCAGCAGCACGAAGGTCACCGACAGCGGGTCCAGCCGCAGCCCGAAGTCGATCGCCAGCGACTTCACCGGGATCCACGAGAACAGGTGCAGCTCCGAGACCCGCTTGTCGGCCTCGTGCCCGGTGATGTCGAAGAACAGGATCACGCCGTACACGAAGGCGGCCAGCACCGTCGCGCAGCCGAGCAGATGGCCCCACTTGTTGGCGGCCCTGCCGGCCAGCAGCAGGATGACCGCGCCGACCAGGGGCAACACGAGCAGCAGCCAGGCGAACTGCCCGACCGCGGAGATATCCGTCATTTTCCCGGTCGCCCCTTAGTACTTGAGCAGGTTCGAGTCGTCGACCGAGGCCGAGCGACGGGTCCGGAAGATGGCCATGATGATGGCCAGGCCGACCACGACCTCGGCGGCGGCCACCACCATCACGAAGAACGCCATCACCTGGCCGTCGAGCTGGCCGTTGATCCGCGAGAACGTCACCAGCGTCAGGTTCACGGCGTTGAGCATCAGCTCGATGCACATGAACACGACGATGGCGTTGCGCCGGACCAGCACGCCGATCGCGCCGATGCTGAACAGCAGCGCGGACAGCAGCAGGTAGTAGGTCGGCGTCATCGCTTCGCCTCCTCGCTCGTGCCGGTCAGCGCGTGCGCGTCGGCGTGGTGCTCGGTGCCGGCGACCTCGGCCCGGTCGTGCTCGAACGTCTCCGAGGCGGTGGCCTCGATCAGCTCGGACAGCGACTCGGGGGCCACGGAGCCGTCCGGCAGCAGCGCCGGGGTGGCCACCGAGTTGGCCGTGGCGAACACGCCGGGGCCGGGCAGCGGCGAGGGCCGGTTGCCGCGGAAGCGCTCGATCACCAGTTCGCGCTGGGACTTGAGGGCCTGCTTGCTCTTGCCGACGAAGGCCAGCACCATCGCGCCGACGGCGGCGGTGATCAGCAGCGCCGAGGTCAGCTCGAACGGGAACAGGAAGTCGGTGAAGATCAGCTTGCCGACGTTGTTGAGGTTGCCGCCCTGGTTGGCCTGGGCCAGCCCGACCGACGGCACCGCCGACACGGCCCGCAGCAGCGCCGAGACCGCGACACCGGCGAAGCCGATGCCGAAGATCGCGGCGATGACCCGCTGCCCGCGCAGCACTTCCACCACGGAGTCGGAGCTGTCCCGGCCGACCAGCATCAGCACGAACAGGAACAGCATCATCACGGCGCCGGTGTAGACGATGATCTGCACGAAGCCCAGGAACGGCGCCTGCTGCAGCATGTACAGCACGCCCAGGCTGAGCATGGTCAGCACCAGGAACAGCGCCGAGTGCACGGCGTTGCGGGCGAACAGCATGCCCAGCCCGCCGAGCAGGGCCAGCGGGCCGAGGATCCAGAAGCCGATGGCCTCGCCCGTGGTGACCACGTCCGGCGCGGGCGGCGCGGTCTCCTGCTGCTGCATCACGAACTGGATGAGCGCGCTCACTTGGCCGCCTCCCCTCGCGCGAGTTCGGGGCCGTTGACGTAGTAGTCCTGCTCGTTCTCGCCCAGCCGCATCGGGTGCGGCGGCTGCTCCATGCCGGCCAGCAGCGGCGCCATCAGGTCTTCCTTGGTGAAGATCAGGCGCTGCCGGTCGTCGTCGGCCAACTCGTAGAAGTTGGTCATGGTCAGCGAGCGGGTCGGGCAGGCCTCGATGCACAGGCCGCAGCCGATGCACCGCAGGTAGTTGATCTGGTAGTCCTTGCCGTACCGCTCACCGGGCGAGTAGCGCGCGTCCTCGGTGTTGTCGCCGCCCTCGACGAAGATCGCGTCGGCCGGGCAGGCCCACGCGCACAGCTCGCAGCCGACGCACTTCTCCAGCCCGTCCGGGTGGCGGTTGAGCTGGTGCCGGCCGTGGTAGCGCGCGGCGGTCGGCCGGTAGTCCTCCGGGTACTGCTCGGTCACGACCTTCTTGAACATCGTCGAGAAGGTGACGCCGAAGCCCTTGAGGGGATCAAGAATCCCCATCGCTGGCCTCCTTCGGGGTGGACGACGCCGCCACGGCAGCGGGTTCGGGCGATTCGGACGGCTTCGCCACGGCCTGGCGGCGCTTGGGCGCCTTGGGGACCTTGAGGTCCAGCGGCGGCAGCGGGTAGCCGCCACCGGTGACCATCACCCGGTCCGGGTCGGAGGCCTTGCGGCGCTCGGGAATGAGCGCGACGACAACGAGAATGCCGACGATCATGATGCCGAACAGCGCGATCGTGCCGCCGACGCCGAGGCTGTCCTTCTGCGGGCCGTTGAGCGCGCGGACGCAGACCACCAGCACGATCCACACCAGGCTGACCGGCACCAGGGCCTTCCAGCCGATGCGCATGAACTGGTCGTAGCGCATGCGGGGCAGGGTGCCGCGCAGCCAGACGAAGATGAACAGCAGCACCATCATCTTGCCCACGAACCAGAGCACGCCCCACCAGCCGGTGTCGAGATAGCCGTCGGCGATGAGGTTGAGCGGGAACGGCGCGTGCCAGCCGCCGAGGAACAGCGTCGTGGCGAAGGCCGAGACGGTGACCATGTTGATGTACTCGGCCAGGAAGAACAGCGCGAACTTGAGCGAGCTGTACTCGGTGTGGAAGCCGCCGACCAGCTCCGACTCGGCCTCGGCCAGGTCGAAGGGGGCCCGGTTGGTCTCGCCGACCATGGACACCAGGTAGATCACGAAGCTCGGGAACAGCGTGAGCACGTACCACAGGCCCTGCTGCGAGTTCACGATCTCGGAGGTGGACAGCGAGTGCGACAGCAGGACCACGCCGACGATGGACAGGCCCATCGCGATCTCGTAGGAGATCACCTGCGCGGCCGAGCGCAGCGCACCCAGCAGCGGGTAGGGCGAGCCCGACGACCAGCCGGACAGCACGATGCCGTACACGCCGATGGACGAGCAGGCCAGCACCACCAGGACGCCGACCGGCAGGTCGGCCAGCTGGATGGCCGTGTCATGGCCGAACATGCTCACTTCGCCGCCGAACGGCATCACCGAGAAGGCGAGGAAGGCCGGCACCGCGGAGATGACCGGGGCCAGGAAGAACACCCACTTGTCGGCCAGGATCGGCCGGATGTCCTCCTTGAACGCCAGCTTCAGGCCGTCGGCCAGCGACTGCAGCAGGCCGGCCGGGCCGACCCGGT
>NZ_KK037166.1:6518192-6531730 GCF_000568255.1 Kutzneria sp. 744 | reverse complement strand
AGCGCGCCGGCATCGAGGCCCCAGGCCTGCTCGACCTCGGCCCGCAGCGTCGGGTCGGTGACCAGACGCCCCCCGGGCAGCAGGTTCGGCAGCGCGCCGGCCTCCAGCGCACCACGCTCGCCGGCCCGGCGCGGGATCCACGCGGCCCGGGCGCCGGTGCGCTCGGCCAGCCGCAGCACCGACGAGAACAGGCCGGGGACCTCGGCGGCACGCTCGCCGACCAGGATCACCGCCCCGCTGCCGGACAACGCCTCGAAGGCGCCCGCGGTGGTGGAGTTGAAGAACAGGCCTTCGATGGCCGCCGGCTCGCCGCCGGGAACACAGCGCAGCAGAGTGCCGTTGGTCTTCTCGACGGCCCCGCTGGTGTGCTGGCCGAGGTGGAAGACCTTCGTCTTGCCGGTGCGGGATGCCTTACGCAGCCGCAGGAAGACGATCGGCGACTCCTCCTCCGGCTCGAAGGCCACGCACAGCACGGCGGGCGCGGCCTCCAGGTCGGCGTAGGTGACGCCGCCGTTGTCCGGGGAGGTGCCGACCACGTGCGAGGACAGGAAGTCCAGTTCCTCCACGGAATGCGCGCGCGCCCGGAAGTCGACGTCGTTGCTGCCCAGGGCGACCCGGGCGAACTTCGAGTACGCGTAGGCGTCCTCGACCGTCACCCGGCCGCCGGCCAGCACGCCCGCGCCGCCGTTGGCCTTGGCCGCGGCCAGGCCGTCGGCCGCCTTGCGCAGCGCGTCCGTCCAGGAGGTCTCGACCAGCTCGCCGGTCTCCTCGTCACGCACCATCGGCCGCAGGATGCGGTCGGCCGAGGTGGCGTAGCGGAAGGCGAACCGGCCCTTGTCGCAGTTCCACTCCTCGTTCACGGCCGCGTCGTCGCCGGCCAGCCGGCGCGTCACCTTTCCGCGCCGCCAGTCCGAACGCTGCGAGCACCCGGACGAGCAGTGCTCGCACACGCTCGACGTGGACACCAGGTCGAACGGGCGGGAGCGGAACCGGTAGGCGGCGCTGGTGAGCGCGCCGACCGGGCAGATCTGGATGGTGTTGCCGGAGAAGTAGCTCTGGAAGGGCTGCTCCTCGGCCACGCCGATCTGCTGCTGCGAGCCGCGCTCCAGCAGGTCGATGAACGGGTCGCCGGCGATCTGCTTGGAGAACCGGGTGCAGCGCTGGCACAGCACGCAGCGCTCCCGGTCCAGCAGCACCTGGCTGGAGATCGGGATCGGCTTGGGGAAGGTCCGCTTCGTCTCGACGAACCGGGACTCCGCGCGGCCGTGGGCCAGTGCCTGGTTCTGCAGCGGGCACTCGCCGCCCTTGTCGCAGATCGGGCAGTCCAGCGGGTGGTTGATGAGCAGCAGCTCCATCACGCCCTGCTGGGCCTTGTCGGCCACCGGCGAGGTGTGCTGGGTCTTGACCACCATGCCGTCGGCCACGGTCATGGTGCAGCTGGCCTGCGGCTTCGGCATCGGCCGGCCGCCCATCTCCACCTCGACCAGGCACTGCCGGCAGGCGCCCGCCGGTTCGAGCAGCGGGTGGTCGCAGAACCGCGGCACCACGATGCCCAGCCGCTCGGCGGTCCGAATCAGCAGCTCTCCCTTGGGAGCCACCACTTCCAGGCCGTCGATGGTGAGCTTGACGTGGCCCTCGGGAACGGCGAGTTCCGTGGAGGAATGCCCAGAATTAGACACAGTTTCAGGTGCGACAGTCATGTCTCAGTGCGCTCCTGCCAGTGCGTGCTTCCCGGTGCTGGCCGCGTTGGTGTCGCACAGCGCCAGGAACTCGTCCTTGAAGTACTGGATGCCGCTGGTGATCGGGCTGACCGCGCCGTCACCGAGCGCGCAGAACGAGCGCCCCAGCACGTTGTCGCAGATGTCCAGCAGCGTGTCGATGTCGCTGGCCGTGCCCTCGCCGCGCACCATCCGCTGCAGGATCTGCACCAGCCAGTAGGTGCCCTCCCGGCACGGGGTGCACTTGCCGCAGGACTCGTGCTTGTAGAACTCGGTCCACTTCATCACGGCCCACGGCACCGAGACCGTCTCGTTGAACAGCTGGAGCGCGGTGGTGCCCAGCATGGAGCCGGCCTCGGCCGCGCCCTCGAAGTCCAGCGGCACGTCCATGTGCTCGGCCGTGAACAGCGGGGTCGAGCTGCCACCCGGCGTCCAGAACTTCAGCGGGATGCCGTCCTTCATGCCGCCGGCCAGCTCCAGCAGCTCGCGCAGCGTGGTGCCCATCGGCGCCTCGTACTGGCCGGGATTGGTGACGTGCCCGGACAGCGAGTAGATCTTCGGGCCCGGCGAGCGGTCCCGGCCCATGGTGCGGAACCAGTCCGAGCCGCCGTTGACGATGAACGGCACGCTGGCGATGGTCTCCACGTTGTTGACCACGGTCGGCGACTCGTACAGGCCCGAGGTCGCCGGGAACGGCGGCTTGAGCCGCGGCTGGCCGCGCAGGCCCTCCAGCGAGTCCAGCAGCGCCGTCTCCTCGCCGCAGATGTACGCGCCGGCGCCGGCGTGGATCACCACGTCCAGGTCGAAGCCCGAGCCGAGGATGTCCTTGCCCAGGTAGCCCGCCTCGTAGGCCTCGCGCACCGCGGCCTGCATCCGGCGGATGCAGTGCAGCGCCTCGCCGCGCACATAGACGGCGGCGAAGTTGGCCCTGATCGCGTACGAGGTGATGATGATGCCTTCGACCAGCGAGTGCGGGTCGGCCATCATCAGCGGGATGTCCTTGCAGGTGCCCGGTTCGCCCTCGTCGGCGTTGATCACGAGGTAGTGCGGCTTGCCGTCGCCCTGCGGGATGAAGCCCCACTTCATGCCGGTCGGGAAGCCCGCGCCGCCACGCCCGCGCAGACCGGAGTCCTTGCACAGCTGGATGAGCTGGTCCGGGTGGGCCTCGAACGCCTTGCGCAGGGCGGTGTAGCCCTCCAGCTGCTCGTAGGTCCGGATCGTCCACGACCTCGGCGACAGCCACCGCTTGGTCAGCACCGGGGTCAGTGGTTTGACGTCGTTGCTCACAGAACCTCCTCGCTAGCGCTCGGAGTATCTGCGAGCAAGCTCGCTGTGCTCGATGGTTCGCTCGCCAGCTCGCTCACTGCAGCCCCCTCACTTCTTCTCCGGCAGAGCGGGGAAGGAGACCGAGTCCGGCATCGTCGGCGCGGTCCACCCCTTCTCGTGCGCGATCTTGGCTCCACGCAGCGTCTCCGGCGCGGCCGACGGACCGTCCACATCGGACTCGCGGCCGTCCAGGAAACCGGCCAGCTGCAACTCGACCTGACGGAAGTCGGTCAGCGGGGCGCCGCGGGTCGGGTCCGGCTTCTTGCCGGCCTGCAGCTGCTTGACCAGGTCGAGCGCCGACTCCGGCGTCTGGTTGTCGTAGAACTCGTAGTTGACCTGCAACACCGGCGCGAGGTCGCAGGCGGCCAGGCACTCGGCGTGCTCCAGCGTGATCGAGCCGGGCTCGCCCGGCTCGCCGGAGGTCTGCTCGTGGCCCAGCGCCTTGCCGTCACGGCCGAGGTGCTTGCGCAGCCCGTCGTAGATCGCGTCGCCGCCCAGCGCCGCGCACAGCGTGTTCGTGCACACGCTGACCAGGTGCTCGCCGCACGGCTTGCGCTTGTACATCGTGTAGAACGTGGCCACCGCGCTCACCTCGGCGGTGGTCAGGTCCAGCTGGTCGGCGCAGAACGCGATGCCGTCCACGCTCACGTAGCCCTCGACCGACTGCACCAGGTGCAGCATCGGCAGCAGCGCCGAGCGGGCCCGCGGGTACCGGGCGATGATCGCCTTGGCCTTGTCCGCGATGTCCGAGCCGAACAGCTCGTCGGAGAGATCAGAGGTCACCGGTCACACCCACCCATCACCGGGTCGATCGAGGCCACCGCCGCGATGACGTCGGCGACCATGCCGCCCTCGCTCATCGCCGGCATCGACTGGAGGTTCACGAAACTTGGGTCCCGCACGTGGACGCGGAACGGCCGGGTGCCGCCGTCGGAGACGACGTGGTAGCCCAGCTCGCCGCGCGGCGACTCCACCGGCACGTACACCTGGCCGGCCGGCACCGCGAAGCCCTCGGTGACCAGCTTGAAGTGGTGGATCAGGGACTCCATCGACTGCCCCATGATCTTGCGGACGTGCTCCAGGGAGTTGCCCATGCCGTCCGAGCCGATGGTCAGCTGGGCCGGCCACGCGATCTTGGCGTCGGAGACCATGACGGGGCCCGGCTCCAGGCGCTTGACCGCCTGCTCGATGATGCGCAGCGACTGGTGGATCTCCTCCAGGCGCAGCAGGTAGCGGGCGTAGCAGTCGGCGTCGGTCGAGGTGGGCACCTCGAAGTCGTAGGTCTCGTAGCCCAGGTACGGCTCGACCTTGCGCATGTCCCAGGGCAGGCCGGCCGACCGCAGGATCGGGCCGGTCATGCCCAGTGCCAGGCAGGCGTCCACCGGCAGCACGCCGATGCCGGCCAGTCGGTTCTTCCAGATCGGCTGGCCGGTCAGCAGCTTGTCGTAGTCGGGCAGCCGCTTCTTCATCAGCTTGACGAAGTCGGTGATCTTCTCGACCGCGTCCACCGGGAAGTCCTGGGCCAGGCCGCCGGGCCGGATGTAGGCGTGGTTCATCCGCAGGCCGGTGAGGAACTCCAGCAGGTGCAGGACTTCCTCGCGCTCGCGGAAACCGGCCGTCATGCCGGTCAGCGCGCCCAGCTCCATGCCGCCGGTGGCCAGCGCCACCAGGTGCGAGCCGATGCGGTTGATCTCCATCAGCAGCACGCGGCCGACCTGCGCCCGCTGCGGCACCTCGACGCCGAGCAGCTTCTCGACCGACATGCAGTAGGCGGCCTCGTTGAACAGCGGCGCCAGATAGTCCATGCGCGTCACGAAGGTGACGCCCTGGGTCCAGTTCCGGTACTCGACGTTCTTCTCGATGCCGGTGTGCAGGTAGCCGATGACGGTGCGGCCCTGGGTGACGGTCTCGCCCTCCAGCTCCAGCACCAGCCGCAGCACGCCGTGCGTCGACGGGTGCTGGGGGCCGAGGTTCATGACGATGCGCTCGTTGCCGAGCGCGTCCTCCACGACCTCGTCCCAGTCGCCGCCGAAGACGTTGAAGACGGTGCCCTCGGTCGTCTCCCGAGAACTTGCGTAGATGTCCTCTTCGGTGCTGCTCATGAGTACGACCTCCGCTGGTCGGGCGGCGGGATCTCGGCGCCCTTGTACTCGACCGGGATGCCGCCCAGCGGGTAGTCCTTGCGCTGCGGGTGGCCGTCCCAGTCGTCCGGCATCAGGATTCGGGTCAGCGCGGGGTGGCCGTCGTAGACGATCCCGAACATGTCCCAGGCCTCGCGCTCCTGCCAGTCCGCGGTCGGGTAGACCGAGACCACGCTGGGCATGTGCGCGTCGTCGACGTCGACGCAGACCTCCAGCCGAATCCGGCGGCGGTAGGTCATCGACGTGAGGTGGTAGACCGAGTGCAGCCGCTGCGGCACGTCCGCGCCGTAGTCCACACCGGACACCGAGCTGCACAGCTCGAAGCGCAGCGCCGGGTCGTCGCGCACGATGCGGGCGACCTCCAGCAGCTGCTCACGGCGGATGTAGAAGGTGATCTCGCCGCGGTCGACGGTGATCTGCTGCACGGTGTCGGCCGGCAGCTCCTTCTCGTTGATCGCGGCCAGCAGCTCGTCGGCGACCTCGTCGAACCAACCGCCGAAGGGGCGCTCGCTGGGCGCGGCCACGTGGGCCGGCAGCCGCAGGCCGCCGAAGCCGGAGGTGTCGCCGGAGCCGGAGATGTGGAACATGCCGGAGCGGGCCCGGCCGGTGACCAGCGGGCCGCCCGCGGGCTCGGCGCCGCGCGGTTCGAGTCCGCCGACCGGACGGTCGGCGCTGGACTGCTCGCCGCCGGTCTCAGGGGTGGTGGGTTTGTCAGTCACGGGAACGCGTCACTCCCCGGCGGTGAGCTGGTGGCGATGGCTGGGATCGACCGGGCCGCGGAACTTCTTGCTGCCCGGCTTGCCGTAGTGGACCGAGGACGGCTCCAGCTGGGTGCGGTAGCCGGATTCGGCCAGCAGCGCGGCCCGCTTGGCGCCGAGCGGCTCGTCCATGATCTTCTGGTGGATCTTGAGGATCGCGTCGATGAGCATCTCGGGGCGGGGCGGGCAGCCCGGCAGGTACATGTCGACCGGGACGACGTGGTCGACGCCCTGCACCACGGCGTAGTTGTTGAACATGCCGCCGGACGAGGCGCACACGCCCATCGCCAGCACCCAGCGCGGCTCCGGCATCTGGTCGTAGATCTGGCGCAGCACCGGGGCCATCTTGTTGGTCACCCGGCCGGCCACGATCATCAGGTCGGCCTGGCGGGGCGACGCCCGGAAGACCTCCATGCCGAAGCGCGCCAGGTCGTAGCGGGGCGCGCCCGTGGTCATCATCTCGATCGCGCAGCAGGCCAGCCCGAAGGTGGCGGGCCACAGCGACGACTTGCGCGTCCAGTTGACCAGCTTTTCCACGCTGGCCAGCATGATCCCGTTGGGGAGCTTCTCCTCAAGACCCATCTCGCCGCTCCCTAGGTCAGTTCCAGTCCAGCCCGCCGCGGCGCCACACGTATGCGTAGGCGAACCCGACGGTTGCGATGAACAGGACGATCTCCACGACCCCGAACAGCCCCAGGGCGTCGGAGTTCACCGCGAACGGGTAGAGGAAGACCATCTCGATGTCGAACAGGATGAACAGCATCGCGGTGAGGTAGTACGCCACCGGCATCCGGCCGCCGCCGACGATCGGCTGCGGCGACGGTTCGATGCCGCACTCGTAGGCGTCCAGCTTGGCCTTGTTGTAGCGGCGGGGTCCGGTGAACGGCGCCGCCGTCACCGAGAACAACGCGAATGCGGCCGCCAGCACGAACAGGCACACCAGCGGGACATAGGCCCCCAGAGCCGAGGGGGCCGCTGCGGCTTCAGCGACGTTCAGCACCTTTTCGTCTCCTCCGTGTGGGGCCGATCACCGGCCTCGTGACGGAACCCTAGGGGTGACGTTCGCCGCACCTTGGGTAAGGCAGACCTAACCTCAACCGCCCCGACCTGCGCGTTCACCGACACCTCCCACCGCCGACGCCTGCCAGCCTTGTGAAATTCTTCACAAGCTTGTGAACCAGTTCACAAGCGAGCCGAGTGTATGCCCCCCTCCACGGGGTCGCCCAGGGGGTTGACAACAGGGGCGGTTCAAGATCATGTCGAGTGACTGATGACTACGCCGATCGGGTGTTTTCGTCATAATTCAGAGAATGACCAGGAAATGAAAAATCCCCTCGTGCGAGGGGATTTTTCCGGTCCTTGAGCAGCACAAACGTCATATCACGGAGCGTGATCAACTCCGATCGTCGGCACCGATGTGATCATCCTCTCAGACCGCGGGCGCGAGCCTCGTGGCCAGCGTGATCACCCGGTCCATGGCGTCGCCGTCCTTCTGGTCGTACAGGCCGGCCAGCAGCTTCAGCACCAGCCGCATCAGCGTCTCCTGGGGCATGCCGTAGCGGGTGGCCGTGCGCATGATCGTCGGGTTGCCGATCAGCTTGGAGAAGATGTTGCCCAGGCGGTAGTAGCTGCCCAGCGCCTCGCGCAGGCGGGTCGGGTAGGCGTGCAGGGCGTGTTCGCGGGACATGCCGGCCGGGCGGGCCATCGCCTGCACCACGCACTCCGCCGCCAGCTTGGCCGACTCCATGGCGTAGCCGATGCCCTCGCCGTTGAACGGGTTCACCGTGCCGCCCGCGTCGCCCACCAGCAGCACGCCGTCGCGGTAGTGCGGGGTGCGGTTGAAGCCCATCGGCAGCGCAGCCCCGCCGACCTTGCCGAGCGCGTTCTCGTCGCGGAAGCCCCACTCCTCCGGCGTGCCGTCCAGCCACGTCTTCATCAGCGCGCGGTAGTCCGTGCGGCCGTACGCCTTCGAGGTGGACAGGATGCCCAAGCCCACGTTGACCGTGCCGTCGCCCATGCCGAAGATCCAGCCGTAGCCCGGCATCAGCACCGGATTGGCCGGGTTCGAGCGGTCCCACAGCTCCAGGTGCGACTCGAGGTAGTCGTCATGCGTGCGGGGGCTCTGGTAGTAGCGCCGCACCGCCACGCCCATCGGCCGGTCGTCCCGCTTCTCGATGCCCATCGACAGCGCCAGCCGGGCCGACACCCCGTCGCAGGCCAGCACGATCGGCGCGTGGAACTCCTTGCCGTCCTTGGACTTCACGCCCACCACGCGGCCGGTCCGCTCGTTCTTCACCGCTTCCGTGACCGTCGTCGCCTCGCGGAGCCGGGCCCCCGACTTCTGCGCGTTGCGGGCCAGCATCTCGTCGAAGTCCTTGCGGGTGCGCACCACCCCGTAGGGCGGGAAACTCGCCAGCTCCGGCCAGGCCAGGTCCAGCTTCGTGCGGCCCGCGATCACCCGCAGGCCCTTGTTGTGCAGCCAGCCCGCCTCTTCCCTGGTGTCGATGCCCAGGTCGATCAGCTGCTTCACGCCGCGGGGCGTCAGGCCGTCCCCGCACACCTTCTCCCGCGGGAACGTGCTCTTCTCCAGCAGCAGCACATCCAGCCCGGCCCGCGCCAGGTACGTCGCAGCGGTCGAGCCCGCGGGCCCGGCCCCCACCACGATCACGTCGGCGTCATCGCCGGCCTGGCCTCGGCTGGGCGTGCTCATGCCGGACTCCCTCGTGAATTCGTTCACTAGCAGGTCAAAGTGAGTCTAACCGTGGCCGGCCGCCACCCCCGCCGCCACGGCTCTGCCCGCCACGCTGCCGTAGGCGCCGTACAGATCGCGCAGCACGCCGGCCGGATCCTTACGCAGCCGGGACGGCACCGTGTGCACCACCAGCACACCGGCGGCGGTCAACGCCGAGTGCCGGCGGGTGGTTCGCTCGTGGTCGTCCGGCGCCAGGTGGAACTCCTTGGAGTCGATCTCCCAGGCCAGGCCGACGTCCGCCCACCACGCGTCCACGATGCCGAGGCGACGCCCCTGCTTGTCGCGCAATTCCACATTCCACGCCGGGGCCGGCAGCCGACTCCGCAGGATGAGCCTGCGGGCCCATGCCTCCGCCGCGGACCGGACTCCGTCACCGACCTCTTCCAGCACGATCCTGGGCAGTGCCGAGCCACGAAGCCTGCGATGCGCCAACTCGTGGGCCAGGTCGTTGACAGTGCAGATGCCCCGCTGCACTCCGTCGGCGAGCATCGCCCGCACCACGTCGAGCCGACCGTCCCTGCGCGCCGCGTCAATCAGCGCTCGGGCCGGGCTTGCCAGGGGAACGCCGTCGACGATCGTCGTCGACCACGGCCGTTTCGACCGTTCGACCACCATGAACGACTGGCTGGCCAGCCGGCTGTCCGGCGTCACCAGCAGATGCACCAGGCCGTCGACCGGAACCCTGCTGACGCCGTGCCGGCGGACAGCCTCCACCCCGGTGACCGCCGCCCCCGGCCCAGCGCGCAGCAACGCCGCCCGCACCATCTGCCGCCGGCTGGGCACACCGCCGCTGAGCAGGTAGACGCCCGTCAACAACCGAGTCCAGCCACCCCCAGGCCGGCACCGACGCGCCGGCAGCGACTGGTCGACGCCGATCCGCACCAGGTCCGCCCAACACGCCACGGCATCGGGAAACAACGCCAACAACCATCCGTCATCCAGCCTGCTGTGCCTCGTCACCCATCCAATGATGGGCACACGCGCGCGCGACGCCACCACCCTTCGCCCAGCTGTGGATAACTCATCTGATCTATGGATGGCTCGGCCCTGTTATCCACATTTTTCGCCACATGCGCTTCCTATGTGGCACCTAACGCCACATAGGAAGCGCATGTGGCAACACCAGACACCTCGGCACGCCGCCCGGCGACACCTGAGATGCCACATGCGCTTCCTATGTGTCACTGGGACGCAAGTGGGAAGCGCATGTGGCAAAAAAGTGGCGCGGGAGGTGGGGCTGTGCGGAAGCTGGGGCCGGCGGGGCGGGGCTTCGGGGGCGGCTAGGCGGGTTTGGTGGCGCGGTGGATGGCGGCCATGCCGGCGGTGAGGTTCATCCAGGCGACGTCTTCCCAGCCGGCCTCGGCGATGAGCTCGGCGAGGGTGCGCTGGTCGTGCCAGTCGCGGATGGAGTCGGCGAGGTAGGTGTAGGCGTCGGTGTTGGAGGCGACGGGCTTGGCGATGACGGGCAGGAAGCGCAGGGCGACGTTGCTGTAGAGCTGGCGCAGGGGCTTCCAGGTGGGCTTGGACAGCTCGCAGATCACGAGGCGGCCGCCGGGACGGACGACGCGGGCCATCTCGCGGAGGGCGGAGACGGTGCCCTGGAAGTTGCGCAGGCCGAAGGAGACGGTGGCGGCGTCGAAGGAGGCGTCGGCGAAGGGCAGGTGCAGGGCGTCGGCGGCAATCTTGGGTACGGGGCGGCGGGCGCCGGAGCGGAGCATGCCGAGGGAGAAGTCGGCGGCCACGCACCAGGCGCCGGCGCTGGAGAACTCGACGGTCGACACGGCGGTGCCGGCGGCGAGGTCGAGGATCTTCTCGCCGGCGCGGGCGTCGAGGGCCCGACGGGTCCACTCGCGCCACCGCCGGTCGAACCCGAGCGTCATGACGGAGTTCGTCAGGTCGTAGCCCTTGGCCACGCCGTCGAACATCTCGGCGACCTCGCGCGGGTTCTTGTCCAAGCCGGCTCGCGACATGACGGGAGCCTATGTCACCTCGCGCGCAGGGCGGCCAGCATCCCGTCAACGGCGGCGGGCCAGGGGAACTCCTCGGCCCGGGCACGGGCGGCGGCGCGGCGGTCGGCCTCGGGGTCGGCCAGCAGGGACTCGACGGCGGAGGCGAAGGCGGGGGCGTGGTCGGAGACGGCGGCGCCGCAGCCGGGGGCGACGAGCTCCCGCAGGGCGGAGGAGGCGGAGACGACAACGGGGGTGCCGGAGGCGAGGGCTTCCAGGGCGGCGAGGCCGAAGGTCTCGTGCGGGCCGGGCGCCAAGGACACGTCGGCGGAGGCGAGGAGGGTGGCGACCTGGGGTCGGGATGACACGAAACCGAGGAAGGTGACGGGCAGGCCGGCGGCGCGGCGTTCGAGGGCCTCGCGGCGGGGGCCGTCGCCGGCGATGACGAGACGCACGTCGACGCCGGATTCGTGCAGCTCGGCGACGGTGTCGACGCTGCGCTCCACGTGCTTCTCGGGCGAAAGACGGCCGCAGTGGACCATCAGGGCGCCGGCGCCGCGGGCCAGGTCGTCCCGGACGGCCCGGTCGCGCCGACACGGGGTGAACTCGCGCAGGTCGACGCCGAGGGGGACGCGGCGGACGTTGGTGGCGCCGATGCGGTCGAACTCCGCGCGGGCGAAGTCGGTGGTGCAGACCACGGTGTCGTAGCTGGCGGCCATCCGCCGGTTCGCCCAGTCCGCGCCCCGCACGGCCGGCCGCCGCGGCACGAGGAACTGCTCCAGCAGCCGGTCAAGGCGCTCGTGCGAGATGACGACGCTGGGCACGTCGTGTTCACGGGCCCAATGCCCCATGCCTCGCAGCGTGAGCCGGTCGGAGACCTCCAGCCGGTCGGGCCGGAGCCGGTCGAGCAGCACCCGCACCCGCCATGGATCGACGGCGCGATAACCGCCGGTGCCGGGGATGACCGGGGCACGGAGGGTGATGCGCTTGACGCCGGACGGCAGCACCTCGCAAGCGGGACGACGGCCCGGCACGACCAGGATCACGTCGTGGCCGTGCAGCGCGTAGCCGGCGCCGAGGTGGTGCAGGGCGGTGCGCAGCCCGCCCGATCGTGGTCCGTAGAAGTTGGCGAGCTGGACTACGCGCACCGGGACTCCGGCTGGTCGAGCAGTTCGGTGTAGTGCCCGAGCAGCTCGTCGCAGATCGCGGACCACGTCCTGGCCTGCACGGACCGTCGGGCGGCCGCACCGAAGGCGGCCCTGGTGGCGTCATCGCGCAGCAGTTCGATGCTTCGTCGCAGCCCCGCCGCGAACTCGTCGTCCGACCACGGCGACAGCAGGAAGCCGGTGCGGCCGTCGTCGATCAGGTCGGACGGCCCGCCGGCGTCGGGGGCGATCGCCGGCAGACCCGAGGCCAGCGCCTCCTGCACGGTCTGGCAGAACGTCTCGTGCGGGCCTGTGTGCACGAAGACGTCCAGGCTCGCGTAGACCTTGGCCAGGTCCTCGCCGGTGGTCAGCCCCAGGAAGGCGGCGTCGGGCAGCTTGTCCCGCAGCGCCGGCTCGTCCGGGCCCGCGCCGACGACGACCACCCGCACGCCGGGCACGTCGTTCAGCGCGGCCAACCGGTCCACACGCTTCTCCGGCGCCAGCCGTCCCACGAAGCCGACGAGCATCTCGCCGTTCGGGGCCAGCTCGCGGTGCAGCCGGTCGTCCCGCTTGTGCGGGTCGTAGCGCTCGACGTCCACGCCCCGGCCCCACCGGTGCACCCGCGGCACGCCGCGTTCCCGAAGCTCCCGAACGGCCCAGGTCGACGGGGCGAGCGTGCGGGTCGCCAGTGTGTGCAGCCGCTTGGTCCATCGCCAGGCGGTACGAGCGCCAAGCCCGAATCCGTACGAGCCGGCGAAGCCCGCGATGTCGGTCTGGTAGACAGCGATCGTCGGCAGGCCGAGCTTGCGGGCGGCCGACAGGCCACGGGCGCCGACCACGAAGGGCGACGCCACGTGCACCAGGTCCGGCTTGAAGTCGGCCAGGGCGGTGAGCACCCTGCGGGTCGGCAGGCCGACGGGCAGCGACGTGACGAACGGGAAGTCGACGGCCGGCAGGCGCACGACCCGGGTGTCCTCGTGCCGGTCGGGGCCGGGGCCGGGGCAGACGACCAGGCTCGGGATCCGGTGCCGGCGCAGGTGCGCCAGTACCTGGACGACGGAGTTCGTCACCCCGTTGACCTGCGGCAAGAAGCTCTCGGTGACGATCGCGACGCGCACAGGCCCAGCGTCCGCGCCCATCCCGTACGCAGGGTGGCCGGTTGGCGAACGCTGCCCGAAATCCTCAGGTCAGGGATTGGCGGGCGACCGGCCGGCCCGCAGACTTGATCTGGTGATCTCCGGGACGTCACCTCTGCTTCTCATCGGCGACACCCATCGCGTTCACGCTCGGGTGGCGTGACCCTCTTGTCATCCCGATCGATTCAGCCGGTTGACCCCGGGCTGCTGTCCCGGGCACTGGAGGTCGCCGGTCGCCTGGCCAACGACGCCTCCGACGTGATCACGGCGACGGCCGGCCGGGGCGCGCGTCCGGAGTCCAAGGACTCCCCGTTCGACTGGGTCACCGACACCGATCGCACCCTGGAACGCCACACCCGCCGCGTGCTGGCCAGCGAGTTCCCCGGCATCCCCGTGCACGGCGACGCGTACGGCGCCGACGAGGGGATCAGCGCCGCGCCGTACCGCTGGGTGGTGGACCCGGTGGACGGCACCACCAACTACGTGGCCGGCATCCCCTGGTGCGCCTACAGCCTCGCGCTGCTCGACGAGCACGGCCCGGTGGTCGGCGTGGTCGCCGACCCGTACCGGGCGCAGATCTACGCCGCCGCGCGCGGCCGTGGCACCCGGGCCAACG
>NZ_KK037166.1:6515249-6516742 GCF_000568255.1 Kutzneria sp. 744 | reverse complement strand
CGTTATGCAGGGCCGGTCGGCTGGGTCGACGCCAGCGGCGACGGCGAGGTCGGCATTGCGCTGCGGTGCGCCCAGGTCGCGGATTCCTCGGTGCGGCTGTTCGCCGGCGGCGGCGTCGTGCCCGGATTCCGATCCCGACACCGAGGTCGCCGAGGCGGCCGCCAAGATGATCCCGATCAGGGACGCCCTTGAGCGCGCCGACTAGCAGCGCACGTCGTCGGCCGGCTTGGTGCCGTCCGTCAGGAACCTGGTCGTGAGGTCGTCGAGACAGGCGTTGCCGGTCAACAGATAGGCCCCGTGGCCGCCTTCGTTCGCGGTGATCATCCGGGCCCGGTTGCCCAGCGCTTTGCGCATGGCGAGCGCGCCCTCGATCGGCGTCGCCGGGTCACGTTTATTCGCGGGTCTGCTCACGGAAAGTGTTGCCGGACAACGGACCCGTCTTGGTCGACAGCGGCGTTGCGTCCAGCAGGGAGGCCAGTTTCAGGTAGGTCGCCCGCACGCCGTCCGGTGTCGCGCCGAGGTGGTAGGTCGCGTCCTGCGCCGCCGCCCAGCTCTCGAAGTCCGGGAACCGCTCGGCCGTGCCGACGGCGAAGTTCCGGAACGTGTTGCGCCACACGCCACTCGGCTCGTTCACGCTGTCCAGCACCGCACGATCCGTGCGCTGCGGGTACATCGTGGCGTAGACCGCGCGATCATCTTCGCTTCCGTGACCGCATCGGCGATCGACCCGTCCGGCGCGCTGTGGCCCGTGCCGCGCGGATCGAAGCCGATCAGGTCGTATTCGTCCGTCACGCTCTTCGGCAACGCGACCTGTAGTGGCATCAGGATACCCGGCGCACCCGGGCCGCCCGGATTCATCAGCAGCACGCCGCGCCGCCGGCCCGTGGCCTTGTGCCGGGAAACCTCGATGCCGATCTTCGCCCCGTCCGGGTGCTGGTAGTCCAGCGGCACCTGCACCGAGGTGCACTCCAGCGGCACGCCGTCCGGACAGGGCTGCCACTGCGGCGTTTCCGGCATTCCCCCGTAATCAGGCCGGCCGCCATGGCCGGCGTGACCAGTATCTTCGTGAAAGTCACTTCATCGACTGTCCCAGAGACTCCGGGGGCCGTGTGCGGCGAGTCATCGAGACGTCACGGATGCGGTTGCGCTGCTTCGAGCCGGCGGACCTGGCCGAGCTGCACGCGATCTTCAGCGATCCCCGGACGCACACGATCGGCAGCGGCCCGTTCACCACGGTCGAGCAGACCGCCGGGTGGATCGACCGCCGGATGCTGGCCATGCGCACGAGCGGGCTGGCCTGGTACGGCCTGCGCCTGCGCGACGGCGGCCGGCTGGTCGGCAACTGCGGGATCTTCGCCGGTCGGACCGGGGCCGACGAGCCCGAGATCGGCTACGAGATCCGCCATGACGGCCGAGGACGCGGACTGGCCGGCGAAGCCGCGCGAGCGGTGCTGGCGGAGTGCTTCGCGGCCGGTGTCCGGCGGGTGTGGGCC
>NZ_KK037166.1:6477523-6512243 GCF_000568255.1 Kutzneria sp. 744 | reverse complement strand
CCTATTCTCCCAGGTGTGCCTGATGAACACGTGTCCGACTTGTTCGACCCGAGCGCGTGGCGCGCCGTCGACGGCTTCACCTTCACCGACATCACCTATCACCGCGCCGTGGACCAGGGAACGGTCCGCATCGCGTTCAACCGGCCCGAGGTGCGCAACGCCTTCCGGCCGCACACCGTGGACGAGCTCTACGTCGCGCTGGACCACGCCCGGATGTCCTCCGACGTCGGCTGCGTGCTGATCACCGGCAACGGACCGTCTCCCAAGGACGGCGGCTGGGCGTTCTGCTCCGGCGGCGACCAGCGCATCCGCGGCCGCGACGGCTACCAGTACGCGACCGGCGACACCGCCGACACCGTGGACCGCGCCCGCGCCGGCCGGCTGCACATCCTGGAGTGCCAGCGGCTGATCCGGTTCATGCCCAAGGTCGTCATCGCCGTGGTCCCCCGGCTGGGCCGCCGGCGGCGGGCACAGCCTGCACGTGGTGTGCGATCTCACCCTGGCCAGCCCCGAGCACGCCCGCTTCAAGCAGACCGAAAAAAGACGTCGGCAGCTTCGACGCCGGCTACGGCTCGGCCTATCTGGCCCGCCAGACCGGCCAGAAGTTCGCCCGCGAGATCTTCTTCCTCGGCCGCCCCTACACCGCCGAGCAGGCCCACCAGATGGGCATGGTCAACGCGGTAGTGCCGCACGAGGACCTGGAGAAGACCGCGCTGGAGTGGGCCCGCGAGGTCAACGGCAAGTCCCCGACCGCGCAGCGCATGCTCAAGTACGCGTTCAACATGATCGACGACGGCCTGGTCGGCCAGCAGATCTTCGCCGGCGAGACCACGCGCCTGGCCTACATGACCGACGAAGCCGTCGAGGGCCGCAACGCCTTCCTGGAGAAGCGCGACCCCGACTGGTCCGACTACCCGTACTACTTCTGATGCCTCGCGAGCTGCGGGTCCTGCCCGTCCCGACCCGGCCGGCCGAGGTGCTGGCGCTGCTGCCGGCCCTGGCGGCGGCGCTGGCCGGCGACGGCCCGGCGCTGCTGCCGGTCACCGACCAGGAGCCTGGTCTGCCGGCGGCGCTGGAGGTGGACCGGCCGGTGGACGACCGGATCGCGCTGGTCATCGGCACGTCGGGGTCGACGGGGGCACCGAAGGGCGCTCTGCTGTCGTCCGACGCCATCAAGGCCTCCGCCATGGCCACCCACGCCCGTCTGGGCGGGCCAGGCACATGGCTGCTGGCGATGTCGGCACGGTACGTCGGCGGCCTTCAGGTGCTGATCCGCTCGCTGCTCGCGGGCACGGAGCCGGTCGTGGACGACCTGACGGACGGTTTCCGTGCGGAGAGCTTCACCAAGGCGGCGTTCGCAGCGCTGGAGGCACCGGGGCGGCACTACACCGCCCTGGTGCCGACCCAGTTGACCCGGCTGATGGCCGAGGGCGGCGCCCTCGAGGCGCTCCGGGGCTTCGACGCGATCGTCATGGGCGGGGCGGCCATGCCCGAGGACCTGCTTCGGGGCTGCCGAGAGGAAGGCGTCAACGCCGTTCCCTCGTACGGCATGAGCGAGACGGCCAGCGGCTGCGTGTACGACGGCGTGCCGCTGGACGGCGTCGAGATCCGGCTGAGCGATGGTCGCATCGACATCAGGGGGCCGATGCTGGCCGACGGCTATCGCAACTTCGACGGCGAGTCCCCGTTCGTGGACGGCTGGTTCCGCACCAGCGACCTCGGCCGTTGGACCGACGACGGCCGTCTCGAGGTGATCGGCCGGATCGACGACGTGATCAACACCGGCGGCGTGAAAATCGCTCCGCTGCTGGTGGAACGGGCCCTGACGGCGGTCGTGGGCGTCACCGATGCCTGCGTGGTCGGCCTGCCACACCCGGAATGGGGCCAGATCGTCGCCGCCGCGGTGGTCGCCGACGGAGAGCCGAGCGAACAGCAGCTGCGCGAGGCCGTCCGGGCCCGGGCCGGTCGCGCGGCGGTGCCGAAGGTGATCCGGTTCCTGCCGGCGCTGCCGCTGCTGGGCCCGGGCAAGGTGGACCGAGCAGCCCTCAGGAAGGCACTCGGCTGACCGGCAGACGTGACCGATGACGTTGTGAGCAATTCACGGGCACATCGCCGTACCACGTTGAGTAGTCACGAAGTCACCGATTCCCTCGGTGCATGCGAACAACACCCCTGCTGCTGGCGGCGGCCGCCGCCCTCACGCTGGCGGCGACGGCCCCGGCCACCGCCGCGACGAGCACCACCTGGACGGCCGATCTGGCGTCGCACAACGAGGACAACAGCAACATCGCCAACGCCGACGGCCTGGTCCGCCTGGCCGGCGGCCCGGCCCACGCCGCGACCGACCAGCTGGACCTGGAGACCGGCATCATCATGTTCGACCCGCGGCAGCTGCCGGCGAAGTCGAACACCGTCTCGGCCACTGTGGACGCCACCGTGCCGGCCGACTCGGAGCTGGCGGTCGACGTGCGCGGCCTGCGCGCGGACGGCCAGTGGACCGAGTGGACGGAGGCGACCCCGGACGCACCGGCCGTGTTGCCCGAGGCCAGCGCGACCGTGCAGGCCCGAATGATGCTCACCGCCCCCGCCGGCTCGACCGGCCTGGAGGCGCGCAAGCTGACGCTGACGGCCGGCACCGCCATGACGCCCATGGTCGCCCCGCTGGCGTCGCGGTCGTACAAGGTGTACGCGACCCGCGAGGGCCTGGTCGGCAGCACCACGGCCAACGGCCACAAGATCAAGTCGCGGGACCACTTCGTCGCCCTGCCATCCGGAAAGTCCTTGTCCCCCAACGGGAAGAAGACGTACCAGGTGAAGGTGTGCGCGGCCAACGGCCGCTGCGAGACGGCCCCGGTGTGGGACGTCGGCCCCTGGAACACCAAGGACGACTACTGGAAACCCGAAGGCCAGCCGGCAGTCCTGGAAGGACCTGCCGCAGGGCAAGCCCGAGGCGCAGGCGGCGTACCAGAGCGGCTACAACGGCGGCAAGGACCAGTTCGGCCGCAAGGTCTCCAACCCGGCCGGCATCGACCTGGCCGACGGCACCTTCCTCGACGGCCTCAAGCTCACCGACAACGCCTGGGTGACCGTCACCTACCTGTGGACATAGGCCCTGGTTGACGGGCGGCCGTGGCCGTGTCGGAAGATGACGGCATGGCCACGGTCGCACAGTGGATCGAGGGTGCCCGACCGCGCACCCTGCCCAACGCCATCGCCCCGGTGCTGGTGGGCAACGGCGCCGCGCTCGCGCTCGGCGCGTTCGACGTGACGAGGGGCGTGCTGACGCTGGTCGTCGCGCTGGCCCTGATCATCGGCGTGAACTTCGCCAACGACTACTCCGACGGCGTGCGGGGCACCGACGACGTGCGGGTCGGCCCGCTGCGGCTGGTCGGGTCCAAGGTCGCCAAGCCCCAGACGGTGCGCCTGGCGGCGTTCGTCTGCTTCGGCGTGGCGGCGGTCGCCGGCCTGGCCGTGACCGTGCTGAGCGGCTCGTACTGGCTGATCGCGGTCGGGGCGCTGTGCATCGCGGCGGCCTGGTTCTACACCGGCGGCAAGCGCCCCTACGGCTACGCCGGCCTCGGCGAGGTCGCGGTGTTCATCTGCTTCGGCCTGATCGCCGTGCTCGGCACGCTGTACGTGCAGGCCGGGCAGTTCAGCGGCTACGGCATCGGCGGGGCGGTGGCCATCGGCTGCTTCTCCAGCGCCGTGCTGGTGGCCAACAACCTGCGGGACATCCCCACCGACACCGAGTCCGGCAAGCGCACGCTGGCCGTGCTGATCGGCGACCGGGACACCCGCAACCTGTACCTGGGCCTGATCCTGGTGCCGTTCCTGGTCAGCATCGTCGGCAGCCTGCGCGACGGCTACCTGCTGCTGGGCTTCCTGGCCCTGCCGCTGCTGCTGACCAGCTCCCGCAAGATGATCAAGGGCGCCAGCGGCAAGGCCCTCATCCCGGTGCTGCGGGACACGGGCCTGGCCATGCTGGTGTGGGCCGTCGCCACCGCCGCCGGCCTCGCCCTCGGAGGCTCCTGACCCACCCCGGCCCTCCCCTCCCTCCCCCTCCCCTTTCTTTGACGACACATGTGGACCACATTCGACTCTGGAAGTCGAATGTGGTCCACATGTGGCAAGAAAGTGGGGGTTAAGCCTGGGCCAGGACGGTGTCCATGGTCTCCATGATGGAGATCGTCTCGTCCAGGGGCATGAGGGGGCTTTCGGTGTCGCCGGCGGCCAGGCGCAGCGCCACCTCGTCGGCCTCGTGGCGCAGGCCGCTGCCCTCGTGCACGGACTCGAACACCGTGGGCTCGCCGTCGCGCGGGGTCAGGGTGACCGTGGCCGGGGCGTAGAAGGGGCCGTCGATCTCGATCCGGCCGTCGGTGCCGACGATGGCCGCCCGGGTCGGGCTCTTGGCCCGCAGGGTGCAGGTCAGCACGGCCTGCGCGCCGCTGCCGTAGCCGAGGATCATCGAGGTCTGGCCGTCGACGCCGGTGAAGGCCGGGTCGACCATGGACACGATCTTGCTGGGCGCGCCGAGCACCATGGACGCGAAGGACACCACGTACACGCCCAGGTCCAGCAGCGCGCCGCCGCCCAGCGCGGGCGCGAACAGCCGGTGCTCGGCGTCCTCGGCGAACCACTGCCCGTGATCGGCGGTGACGGTGACGACGTCACCGATGCCGCCGATCAGCTCGCGGACGTGCCGAATGCCGGGCAGGAACCGCGTCCACATCGCCTCCATGAGGAAGACGTTGTTGTCCCGGGCCACTTTCACCAGCTCGCGGGCCTCGCCGGCGTTCATGGTGAACGGCTTCTCCACCAGGACCGGCTTGCCCGCGCGCAGGGCCAGCAGCGCGTTGGGGTGGTGCAGCGGGTGCGGCGTGGCGACGTAGACGGCGTCGACGTCGGGGTCGGCGGCCAGGTCCTCGTAGCTGGCGTGCCGGCGCTCGATGCCGATCGCGTCGGCGAACCGGTCGGCCGAGGCCTGGCTGCGCGAGCCGACGGCCACGACCGTGCCGGAGTCGGTCAGCTTCAGGTCGGTCGCGAACGCCCCCGCGATCCCGCCCGTGCCCATGATTCCCCACCGCACCGGATTGCTCACCGCGCGTGTCCTCGTCTCAGGTTCGGTTCCCGCTGACGAGTCGACCGTAGTCGAGACCGGCATACCAGTCGCCACGGCCGGATGGCGTCAGGTCGAGCAGCTGCCAAACCGGGGCGTACAGGTCGATGCCACGCTCCTGGATGTCCTCCCCCATGCGCGGCCGGGTCGTGTAGTGGTGCCGGATCTCGCCCTCGCCGTCACGGGCGAACACGGAGATGGTGGAGTCCTGGTTGCCGTCCTCGTCCTCGCTGCGCAGATCGCGCTTGAACGTGTTGTCACCGCAGGAAAGCAGCCGCAGCTGGTCCCAGCCGCGCTCACGTCCGAAGCGCTGGAGCTCATCCGGCTCGGCCGCGGCGACGACCGCGAAGTCGGCGTTGCGGGCGATGTGGTGGGCGACGCCGTTGAAGCCGTCGAGCCACATCGTGCACATCGGACAGGGCGTGGTCTGCTTCTTGCCGTACATCAGGTGATAGACGATCAACGGCCGGTCGGTGACGAGGTCGCCCAGCGTCACGGCGCCGTTGTCGAAGGCGTAGTTCGGCATCACGGGCCCGGGCGGGAGGTCGCGGCGCTGCTGGGCGACGCGTTCCCGTTGTCGCATCAGGTCTATCTCGGCGAGCCGCAGTTCCTCGCGGGCCTTGAGGTACTCGGCGGACTCGGCCAGGTTCGTGTACTCCATCAGGCCGCCCTTCCGGTATAGGCGATGAGCTTCTCGAGGGTGCCCGCATCGGGGCCGACGGGAACCTCGGCGGCGAACTGGTCGCCGTCGCGCATCTGCGGCGCGATCAGGGTGCCGGCCAGCTCCCGGACGTAGGCGCTGAGCTTGTCGTCGGCGGCGATGGCCACGCCGGTCGCGGTGGCGAAATCCCAGGCGTGCACGAGAAGTTCGACCGACAGGATGGACGCCCCCAGCTCCGCCGGGATCTCGCCGACGCGGCTGGTGACCATGCCGTCGAGGCCCCGAGCCCGCCACGCCTCGGTCGCGCGCAGGCCGGCGTCGGCGACCCGCTCCTCGGGCGTGCCGACGGTGCTGGCCTCGAACGTGCGCCCGGCCATGCCCCCGAGGGTGACAAGCGAACCGAGCAGGTGGTCGAGCAGGTCGTCCACGGTGAACTTCGCGCACGGCGTCTGGTCGGTGCCGTGGTCGGTGCCGATGGCCCGCAGCACACGGAGGCAGACCGCCAGCGACGCCTCGGCCGCGTCGAGCCTGCTCTCCTCGCTCATCGCCGAGAACTCGTCGGGGCCGGCGTCGCCGGTCGTGGTCACACCCTTGAGACGCTGGAGGAAGTGCTCCCAGCCCTCGGTATGGCCCTTGGCCTGCGCGTCGGACGGCAGGCCCTCGTGCACGAGCCGAACCGTTGCCCCGTCGGCATTCGGCTCGACCGTGAGCTCCACAGTGGACGAACCGGGCGGCACCTCCTCGTTGTTCTCCCAGCCCCAGGTGGAGGCCAGCCGGCCCGGCTCGATCGCCGTGAAGGCGCCCAGCGCGGTGTGGCCGGGGGCGATCAGCCAGCGAAACTCGCCGCCGACCCGCGGGTCCGTGCGGCCGGCGATGATCTGCCACCGGCGCAGCCGGGCCGGCTCGGTCAGCCAGGCGTAGGTCTCCTCGGCGCTCGTCGGCACCTGCACGCTCACGTCCACGGTCATCTCGGGCTCCTCCGTCGAATCTATTTTAGCCGTGGCTAAAGTTAGCCCCGACGGGCACTGTCCGCAAGCTTTAGTCGGCGCTAAACTGCCGACGTGGACGCGCTGCACGCGGTGGCCGAACCCCGCCGGAGGGAGATCCTGCGCCTGGTATGGGACGCCGAGCGCTCGGCCGGCGACGTCGCCGCGCACTTCGACGTGACGTTCGGCGCCGTGTCGCAGCACCTCGCCGTGCTGCGCAAGGCCGGGCTGGTCAGCGTGCGCAAGGACGGCAACCGGCGGCTCTACCGCGCCGACCGCGCCGCGCTCGGGCCGCTGGCCGCGTGGCTGGAGTCGATGTGGACCGCTGAGCTGGACACCCTCGCCGCTCTGGCCGAACAGGTCGAGCGGGACAACGCCGAACAGGAGGGACGGTCGGCATGACCGAGCCGTCGACGCAGGCCCCGGAACTGGTCGTGGAGCGGCGCATCAACGCCCTGCCGCCGACCGTGTTCTCGTTCTTCACCGACGCCGACCGCTGGCTGCTGTGGCAGGGCGAGGAGGCCGAGATCGATCCGCGGCCCGGCGGCGTGTTCCGAATGAACGTGCGCGAGGGCAACGTGGCCTCCGGCCGCTTCGTCGCCGTCGAGCCCTACCACCGCATCGCCTTCACCTGGGGCTGGGAGACACCCGGCAACCCCGTGCCACCCGGTTCGTCCACTGTGGACATCACCCTGCGGCCGGACGGCGCCGCCACCGTGCTGACCCTCACCCACCGCGGCCTGCCGCTGGAGCTGTTCCAGTCCCACGGCATCGGCTGGAACCACTACCTGGACCGCCTGCTCGTCCGCGCCGAGGGCGGCGACCCCGGCCCCGACGAAGGCGCGGAGGAGTAGCTCAGGCCCTACAGCGCGAGATGCAGCCGAAGGGCCTCGTCCACCTGCTTCAGCATCTCGGCGGGAAGCTCCCCGATCCGGCCGCGCAGTCGATCCGTCGACACCGCGCGCACCTGTTCGGCCTGCGCCTTGGAGTCACTCCGGCAGATCGGCAGGGCCGTCAGCGACGGCAGCCTCCCAGATGTCGCACTCCCCTTCTTCCCACGCCAGCAGATACGCCTCCGCGAGGCTGGCGTCGCGTCGCGACGCAATCGCTTCGTGAATGGCCGCCGAGTGTGAGGGCAGCATGGGTCAGGCGACCCAGTCGCCGGTGGCGAAGAACTTCTCCAGGGTCTGGGTGTGGGGGCGCAGGTCGAGGCCCTGGGCGGCGACCCAGGCGTCGTCGTAGTAGGTGTTCTCGTAGCGCTCGCCGCCGTCGCAGAGCAGGGAGACGACGCTGCCGGCGCGGTCGTGGCGGCGCATGCCGGCGATGATCTGGAAGGCGCCCCACAGGTTGGTGCCGGTGGAGCCGCCGACCTTGCGGCCGAGCAGGTCGCGCACGTAGCGGATGGTGGCGATGGAGGCGGCGTCCGGGACCTTGATCATGTGGTCGATGACGTCGCCGACGAAGGAGGGCTCGACGCGGGGACGGCCGATGCCCTCGATGCGCGAGCCCTTGCAGCCGGTCAGTGTGGGCGAGACGGACTGCCAGGCGTCGTAGAACACCGAGATCTCGGGGTCGACGACGGCCAGGCGGGTGCTCAGCCGGCGGTAGCGCACGTAGCGGCCGATGGTGGCGCTGGTGCCGCCGGTGCCGGCGCCGACGACCACCCAGGCCGGCTCGGGGTGCTGCTCGGAGGCCATCTGGTCGAAGATCGACTCGGCGATGTTGTTGTTGCCCCGCCAGTCGGTGGCCCGCTCGGCATGGGTGAACTGGTCCATGTAGTGGCCGCTGAGCTCGCCGGCCAGCCGCCGGGACTCGTCGTAGATGGCACCGGGCTCGTCGACGAAGTGGCAGGTGCCGCCCTGGCGCTCGATGAGGGTGATCTTCTCCCGGCTGGTGGACCGGGGCATGACCGCGATGAACGGCAGGCCGAGCAGGCGGGCGAAATAGGCCTCGGAGACGGCGGTCGAGCCGGACGACGCCTCGATCACCGGTGTGCCCTTGGTCACCCAACCGTTGCAGATGGCGTACAGGAACAGCGATCGGGCCAGGCGGTGCTTGAGAGAACCGGTCGGGTGAGTTGACTCGTCCTTGAGATAGAGGTCCACGCCCCACTCCCGCGGCAGCGGGAAGGCCAGAAGGTGCGTGTCGGCGCTGCGGTTGGCGTCGGCCTCGATGATGCGGACGGCCTCACGGACCCAACATCGGGTGGCGTCGACGCTCATTCGGACGCCTCCCCGCGCAGCTCGGCGCGCATCTTCAGGCGCTCGGCCCGGCGCTCGGTGAGCGCGGCGGCGATGCGCGCGTTCAGCGGCCGCAGCAGCACCATGGACAGCGGCCAGGCCAGCACGAGCCCGACCGCGAGGGCGATGAGCAGCGGCACATGGGCGAGCGTGAGCAGGAACGCGATCACCACGAGCAGCCCGATCCGGGCCCCCGTGTACAGCGCGATGTCACGGCCGAAAGTGCTGGTCTCCACGGCTGCCCAGGCTACTCGGCCCAGGCACCGAGCTCCTCGGGGCTGTTGGGCCTGCCCTCGAAGCGGGTGGACAGCACCACCGTGGTGTTGGTCCGGGCCACGCCGTCGATCTTGCGCAGCCGGCGCAGCGCCCGCTCCAGGTCGTCGACGGTCGCCACCCGGACCTTGACCACGAAGGCCTCGTCGCCGGCCACCGCGTAGCAGGACTCGACCTCGGGCAGCCGGGCCAGCGCGGCCGCCACCTCGTCGTCGTCGCCGGTGTCGGACACGTGGATGCCGACCAGCGAGGTCACGTCCAGGCCGACCAGCCGCGGGTCGACGACCGCGTGGTAGCCGGTGATCACGCCGGAGGACTCCAGCTTGCCGACCCGCTCGTGCACGGCGGAGGCGGACAGGCCGACCTGGCGGCCGAGGTCGGCGTAGGTCGCCCGCCCGTTGGCCCGCAGGGCGGCGATGATCTGACGATCCAGGGCGTCCATCCGAGAATCCTAGGACTTCACGGAGCCCGCACCTGGACCGGCGTAGAACGGGTGATCATTGGTGCACGGCCCGCCACGCCCCTGTCGGGGGCGCCTGTGCAAACGTATGCACCGCTGCCCACTTTTGTACCTTTTGGGCCTTACTACCTCTTTACCTCCACCCAAGCGTTCGAGTACCCGCAGGGTGAGATGCCACGATGCGACCGGAACGCCCGAACCAAGCGACTGGGAGGTCGAGAGTGACCGCGACCGTGCCGCACCCCCGCCAGCACGCCGGAGAGCGCCTGCTCACCCCCGGCGAGGTGGCCACCCTGTTCCGTGTCGACCCCAAGACCGTCACCCGCTGGGCGACGGCGGGCCGGATCGGCTCCATCCGCACCCCCGGCGGCCACCGGCGATTCCGCGAGTCCGAGGTGAAGACCCTGCTCGCCGAGCTGACCACCGAGGCGACGGAGCCGGTGCGTAACGCCTGAGCGGCACACCCCGAACCAACTGTTCACGAGATAGTCTCGGAGCAGTTGACCGGAGGTGCCGCATGGTCTACCTGCTCGCGGTGATCGGCGCGATAGCCGTGGCCTATCTGCTCTGGCGCGCATTCGGCTCCGACCGGGTGCACGTCGGCAGCAAGGCCAAGCGCGGTGTCGGGCCCGATGACGACCCCGAGTTCCTGCGCAAGCTGGCCGAGCAGGCCAAGCGTCACCCCGAGGACGGCAACCCGCCAGGCTGACGGCCCAGGTGCTCGGCTGCCACCAGCAGGAGCACCACCGCGGTCAACACGGCGAGCTGGGCGACGGCCGATCCGGTCGCCCCCACCACCGTGCTGGCCGCGGCAAGGACCGCGGCGACGCAGCGGGTCCAGTTCGACCCGAGGTGCAGCACCAGCCGCAGCGGCACGTCGCCAACCAGGTAGAGCGCGACGCCCCCGCCGAGCGCCAGCCCGGCCAGCCTCACGGTGGTCAGCGCCGCCGCCACGATCAGCCCTGGTGTGACGGCGATGCGGCCGCGCCGATGCAGACGGCCACCACGGACTCGCCGAACGCGATGATCAGCACCAGCCCGTGCCGCTCAACGAAGTGTGAAGCCCGCACGGTGACGCCGGTGGGGAACCGGAGCATGCCGTGCCGGCTGCCGGGATCCTGGGCGGTCAGGAAACAGACCGGTGTGCACGAGCACGATCACCAGGTAGGCGACCATGGCCACCACCAGCAGCGCCCGGGTGGAGGTCCTGCGCGGCGGCACGGCGTTGGTCAGCCACGTGTAGGCCCCGCACATCCACCAGATCACGGCCAGCAGCAACGCAGCTCCAGGCTGCTGCCCCGCAGCTGCACCTCCTCGTCGGCCGACGAGGAGGGCTCGGTCATGACCAGCTCAGCTCAGCGCGTGGGGAAGTCGTCGGCGACCGTGGCCGCCAGCTCCAGCAGCGCCAGCCGCGTGTCCGGGCTGAGGCGCTCCAGCTCGATCTCCGCGCCCTCCTCCAGGTGCGGGTCGAACGGGATGCGCACGACCGCGCGGCAGCGGCTGGCGAAGTGCTGGGACAGCTTGTCCAGGTCCACCTTGCCGGCCCGCGGCCGCACCGAGTTGATCACGGCCACGGAGCGCCGGATCAGGTCCCGGTAGCCGTGCGCCTCCAGCCAGTCGATGGTCGCCGACGCGCTGTTGGCGCCGTCCACCGAGCCGGAGGAGACGATCACCAGCGAGTCGGCCAGGTCGAGCACGCCGGCCATGGCCGAGTGCATCAGGCCGGTGCCGCAGTCGGTGAGCACGATGTTGTAGAAGTGCTCCAGCAGGTCGACGACGCGCCGGTAGTCGTCCTCGCTGAACGCCTCCGAGACGGCCGGATCCTGTTCGCTGGCAAGGACTTCCAGCCGGCTCGGGCCCTGTGAGGTGTAGGCCCGCACGTCGCTGTAGCGGGTGATCCGCTTGGCGTCGCGCAGCAGGTGCCGCACGGTGGCGGTGGTCTCCAGCGGGATCTTCTGGCTGAGCGTGCCCCGGTCCGGGTTGGCGTCCACCGCGATCACGCGGTCGCCGCGCAGCGAGGAGAAGGTGGAGCCGAGCGTGGTCGTGGTGGTGGTCTTGCCGACGCCGCCCTTCAGGCTCAGCATCGCGATCTTGTAGCAGCCGCGCTGGGGCTGGTTGATACGGGCGATCAGCTCGCGGCGGCGCACGTCGGCCGGGCTCTCGCCCAGGTTGACCAGCCCGCCGGAGAGCTGGTGCAGGCTGCGACGCCAGCCGGACTGCGGCGGCCGCTTGTTCTGCTTGATCAGCTCCTGCGGGGACAGCGCCTGCTGGCCGGGGCCGGGCTGCTGCCCGTACTGGGGCGGCTGGCCGTACTGCGGCTGCTGGTAACCACCCGGCTGGGCGTAGGGCTGCTGCTGGTAGCCCGGCTGCGGTTGCGGCACGGGCGGCTGCGGCTGCTGGGCCGGGTCCACCGGGTACGGGCCGGACTGGCCGCCGCCGACCGGATAGGGGCCGGACTGGCCGCCACCCACGGGATACGGACCGGACTGACCTCCGCTGACCTGGTACGACCCGGAGGACGACGGGTCTACGGGGTGCGGACCGGACTGGACGGCCTGATCCTGGCCGGGCGCCTTCCAGCCCTCGGACTCATCAAAACGACCGGTCACCGCTGGGGTCCTCCCTGCGCTAGCGGATCGAGACCTCCCCGTCCGTTGACGACGGTAGTAGGCGCGTTCGGCCGGGTCGACACGGGGTCACGCGACCCCGGCGTAGGAGTGCAGGCCCGACGTCACCAGGTTGATGAAGAACAGGTTGAACACCATCGACGCGAAGCCGAGGATGTTGATCACCGCCGCGCGGTTGCCGCGCCAGCCGGCGGTGGCCCGGGCGTGCAGGTAGACGGCGTAGATCACCCAGGCGATGAACGCGCAGGTCTCCTTGGGGTCCCAGCCCCAGAACCGGCCCCACGCCGACTCGGCCCAGATCGCGCCGCAGATGATCGCGAAGGTGAACAGCGGGAAGCCGACCACGGTGACCCGGTAGGCCAGCCGGTCGAGCACCTCGGCCTTGGGCAGCCGGGCGGCGAAGCCGGCGAACCGACCGTTGCGCTCGTACGCGGCGCGGAACAGGTACAGCAGGCTGGCCACGCCGGGCAGCAGCAGCAGGCCGCTGGAGATGGACACCGCGGTGACGTGGATGGCCAGCCAGTACGACTGCAGCGCCGGCTGCACGGGGGCGGCCGGGGTGTAGAGCGCGGTGCCGCCGAGGAACAGCAGCACGACGATCGGCAGCAGCACCCACACGCTCAGGCGGCGGATGTCGAAGCGCTTGGCCAGCACCAGCCAGCCGACCACGGCGAACAGGCAGACAGCCGAGCCGTACTCGTACATGTTGCCCCACGGCACGCGGTCCGTGGCCACACCGCGCAGGATCACCGCGGCGGCGTGCAGCAGGACACCGAGCACGTTGAGGGAAAAACCCATGCGGCCGAAGCGGTCGGCCCGGGGCGAGCGCGTGACGACGACCGACTCGGCCGGGACCTCGACGGCCTCGGCGCTGCCGCCGCCGACCGCGGTCAGCTCGCGCGCGGCCTGCCGCCTGGTCTTGGTCATGGCCTGTTCGACCAGGTAGAACACCATGGCCAGGACGTAGACGACGACCGCGGAGACGTAGCTCCAGTCGCTGTAGCGGGCCAGCGTCTCGTTGACCGGCATCAGGTGTCCCTCTTCTTCCCCGTCAGGAGTTCGGCGGAAAGCCTGGTGAATTCCTCGCCGTACCCGGCCTGGTCCGTGCGGGCCAGGCCTCCGACCTCGACAACCGTACCTTCACCCGAAGGTGTCACCCGCAGCCACAGCCGGCGGCGCTTGATGGCCAGTGAGCCCATCAGGCCGACCAGCATGAGCACCGCGAACACCAGCACGAAGTCCTGGCTGGGGTCGTGCGAGACCTGGAGGCCGACGAACTCCAGCGCCTTGTCGAACTTGATCTTCGTGCCGTCCGGGAGCGCGATCTCCTGGCCCAGCTTGAGGTTCTTCATCGCCTTCTGCACCAGCCGGCCCTGCTCCACCATGGACTGGTCGATGGTGAACAGGTTGTGCGCGTAGCCCGAGTTGTTGCCCAGGTCGCCCTCGTAGACCTGGACCGCGACGGCCGGGTCGTTGGCCCCCGGGTAGATCGACGACATCAGCGTGCCGTCGAAGACCGCGGTCGGCGCGAACAGGCCGGTGATGGCGATCTGGTGCTTGCGCAGCTCGGTCTCGTCGGTGGTGTTCGGCGGGTCGAACGTGGTGGTGCCGCTGGAGAGCATGGTGTTCAGGTCGCTGGGGTTCCACTGGATGGCCTTGGTGCGGGTCTGGCCGTCCGGGAAGGTGACCGTGAACTGCGGGGCGTAGCCGTGGCCGAGCAGGTAGACGCGGTCGCCCGCGGTGCGCAGCGGGTGGTTGGACCGCAGGTCGTAGGGCTCCCACCGGTCCGAGTTCAGGTCGGCGCCGGTCTGGTACTGCACGCCGGTGTCGAAGCTGTTGGCCTGCCCGTCCGGCAGGTAGGTGGCCTTGAAGTCGTTCACCTTGATGCAGAACGGATCCAGCTCGGTGCCGTCGACCTTGAGGCCGGGCGTGAAGCTGTCGTACGCGAACAGGCCGGAGTTGCAGAACTGCGAGCCGTTGGCGATCACCGCGACCTGGCCGGCGTAGCCGAACAGCTTGCCGAAGGCGAAGGCGACGATCAGGCCCAGCAGCGCGAAGTGGAACAGCAGGTTGCCGGTCTCGCGCAGGTAGCCGCGCTCGGCGCTGATCGTGCGGGCGCCGTCGTCCTCCTCGCGCACGACCATGCGCCAGCCCCGCAAGCGCTTGCGGGAGGCCTCGACCACGTCGTCCACCGCGACGTCCACAGTGGACGTGCCGTGGTGCGGCAGCCGGGCCAGGTTGCGAGGGGTGATCACCGGCTGCTGGCGGGCCTGCTTGGCGTACTCGAACATGCGCGGCGTCAGGCAGCCCACGAGCGAGATGAACAGCAGCACGTAGATCGCGGAGAACCAGACGCTGGCGTAGACGTCGTAGAACTGGAGCGTGTCCAGCAGCCGGCCCCACCAGCCGTGCTCCGTGATGTAGTCGCTGACCTTGCCCGCGTTCAGCTGCCGCTGCGGCAGCAGCGCCCCGGGCAGCGCGCCAAGGGCCAGCAGCGCCAGCAGGATCAGCGCCGTGCGCATCGCCGTCAGGCCGCGCCAGGTGTTGCGGAGGTAGGCGAGAGCGTTCGTCACAGCGGCACCGACGCCATTCGTCGCGAAGTTGTCCTGAATGATCGCGAGCAGCTGGCCCCACAGCCGAAGACCAGCAGCACGCCCACGACGATGAGCAGGCCGCCGCCGGCCAGCTGGACGCCCCGCACGTGCCGGCGCAGCCAGCCGGTGACCCGCACCGCCCAGCGGGCGCCCATGGCGATCAGCACGAACGGCACGCCCAGGCCGATGCAGAAGATCAGGATGAGGAAGATGCCGCGCAGCGCGATCGGGCCCACCGGTGTGCCGGCGGTCAGCGACAGCACCCCGCCCAGCGTCGGTCCGACGCACGGAGTCCAGCCCAGCCCGAACACCGCGCCCAGCACCGGCGCGCCCAGCAGGCCCACGCGCGGCTTGCGGTGCAGGCGCAGATCCCGCTGCAACATCGGCACCAGGCCCACGAACACCAGGCCCATCAGGATCGTCACCACGCCGCCGATGCGCTGCAGCCACTCCGCGTTCAGCAGCAACAGATCCGTCAGCCCGAACAGCGTGACGGAGCCGATGGTGAACACCACGGTGAAGCCCAGCACGAACAGCCCCGAAGCCCCGACCACACGCCAGCGACCCGCCTTGGCCGGCTCGTCGGCGCTCACCGCCGGGGCGTCCGCGCCGACCAGGCCGGCCAGGTACGCCAGGTAGCCGGGCACCAGCGGCAGGCAGCAGGGAGAGGCGAACGACACCGCGCCGGCGAGCAAGGCAACCGCCGCGGCCAGCAACAGCGGCCCCGACGTGGCTAGCTCGGCCAGCGCGTTCACTCGACCGAGAGTAGGTAGTGGCCCAGGTCACCGAGCAACCGGGGCAGGTCACCGCCCGTTTTCGGCGCGATGTGCTACCCGGTTTGCCGGCCGCGACCTCGGGGCATCTGATCTTTGTGAAGGACAATGGGCCGGTGACCGTCCAACTGCTGTCCGCCGCCCGTGCCGCCGAGCTGAAAGCGGCCCCGTTCACCTACGCCGAGGTCGGGGCGACCGCCGGCGCGCTGCCGGCCGGTTACCGCACGATCAGCCGTCGCGTGCGGCTGTCCACCGGCTTCGACGAGGCCGCGGACCGGCTGTTGGGCTGGCGGCCACAGGTGGCGACTGGGCTGCGGGTGCAGGCGTCGTCGGCCCGGGTGGAGCCGGATGCCGTGGTGGTGCTGCGGTTGGGCCCGATCCAGGTGCCGTGCCGCGTGGTGCACGTCATCGACGAGCCGACCCGGCAGGGCTTCGCCTACGGGACGCTGCCGGGGCATCCGGTCAGCGGCGAGGAGGCGTTCGTGGTGGAGCGGGCCGACGACGGAGCGGTGTCGTTCGTGGTGACGGCGTTCTCCCGCCCGGCGACGCTTCTGGCGAAGCTGGGCGGCCCGGTCGGCCGCCTGGCGCAGAACCTCCTCACCGACCGCTACCTCGCCTCCCTCAACTGACCCCACATGTGGCCCACATTCGACTTCCGGCGTCGAATGTGGGCCACATGTGGCAGAAAAAGGGAGAGAGGCGAAGGGGAAGGGCTGGGCGAGGTGGGGGCGGGGCGGCGTGAAGGTCAGCCGGTGATGCTGGGGCGGCCGTTCTCGATGTGGCCGCTGTAGCGGCGCAGGAAGACCGGGTCGGCGTCGATGGTCACGCTCAGGTCGTACCAGCCCTCGACCGGCGCGAAGGTGTGCTCGACGGTCTGGCCGGCGGCGACCGAGAAGCTCTGCCTGCCGCTGCCGTAGTAGTTGGTCGTGACGGTGAACTTCACGGCCGCGGCGCTGGGGTTGGTCAGCGCCAGCTTGAGCTTGAAGTCGGAGGTGTAGCCGGCCACGGCGTCGATGGCGCCGGCCTTGTTCACGTCGGCGGCGAACTGCCAGCGGAAGCGGTTCGGGCCGTGCACGGCGACGTTGTACTTGTAGCCGTAGCTCCAGATCTTCCACGTGTCGCTGACCTGCTGGCCGGCCGGCACGTCGTACTGCCACGGGCCGTCGGTCTTGCCGTCGGCGCGGAACGCCCACAGCTGGAGGTCGCCGGCGCCGTAGTTGGCGAAGGTGGTGGTCAGCGTGCCCTTGTCGGCCGAGAGCGACGTGGTGGCGGCCGGCTGGTAGGGCAGCGGCCGGGCCGGGCGCGTGCCCTGGTCCTGCAGCGGCGTGACCTGCTTGCCGGTGGCCGGCGGGGCCGGCTTGGGCAGCTTGGTCTCGGTGTCGTCGGCGATCTTGCGCAGCGCGGCCGTGTCCGGCAGCAGCGGGATCGCGGCGTTCTTCGTGGCGAAGTCGAAGCAGCTGGTCAGGTCGCCGCAGATGGCCCGACGCCAGTCGGTGATGTTCGGCTCGTGCACACCGGTCCACTGCTCAAGGAAGCGGATCACCGAGGTGTGGTCGGCGACCTCGGAGTTGATCCAGCCGCCACGGCTCCACGGCGAGATCACCGTCATCGGCACGCGGGCGCCGAGGCCGATGGACTTGCCGCTGATGAACTCGCCGGCCGTGCCGGCCGGGGCCATCGGCGGCGGCACGTGGTCGAAGAAGCCGTCGTTCTCGTCGTAGTCGATCAGGACCACGGTGTTGTCCCAGAGCTTCTTGTTGGCCCACAAGGCGTTCAGCACGGCCTGGGTGTAGGCGGCGCCGTCCACCGGGCGCGCCTCGGGGTGCTCGCAGTAGCCGTACGGGGCGACGATCCAGGACACCTTGGGCAGCGTGCCGGCCGCGCAGTCGGCGATGAAGTCCGACAGCACGTGGTTGACGTCCTTGCCCTTGCCGGAATCCGGCTCCCACGTCTGGAACACGCTGGCCCGCCGGGACAGCTCGCTGTTGTAGTCGGCGTGGTACTGCTCGAACAGCCACAGCGGGTTGTCGCCGTAGTCGCCGACGAACGGGTGCGCCCCGTCGTCGCCGACCTCCTTGTTTGCGTACACCTTCCACGACACGCCCGCGTCCTGCAGCCGCTCGGGGTAGGTGGTCCAGCGCAGCACGCCCTTGTAGTCGGCCGGGTTGTAGTTGACCGGGCCGCCGTACTTGCCGTCGGCGTCGATGGTGCCGCTGAACAGGTACAGCCGGTTGGGCGTGGTCGGGCCCTGCACCGAGCAGTGGTAGGCGTCGCACAGGGTGAAGGAGTCGGCCAGCGCGCGGTGGAACGGGATGTCCTGCTCGGTGAAGTAGCCCATGGTCATCTCGCCCTTGGCGGTGATCCACGAGTTGTTGGCGCCGCCGTTCATGGCCAGGTGCTGGTCGTCCCAGCCGTGGCCGAGGTCGCCGAGGTCCTGACCGTCCACCTTTTTGGTGTCCACATGGAACGGAAGCAGCGCGTTGCCGTCGCTGCGCAGCAGGTCGTACTGGTGGTAGATGTCCTTGCCGCCTGCCTGGATCACCGCGCTGCGGTCGGCGAAGCCGCGGGTGCCGCGCATCGTGCCGTAGTAGTGGTCGAAGGAGCGGTTCTCCTGCATCAGGACGACCACGTGCTGCACATCGCTGATGCGGCCGCGGCGGCGGGGCTCGGCCAGCGCCTCGGCCATGCCGGGCGGCAGCGCGCCGAGCGCACCGGCCGCCGCGACCGTTCCGACGGCGGCGCCGAGGAACCGACGCCTGGTGAGGTGGGAGTTCGAGTCGGCCATGGACATGCTCCATCCGTGGTGGGGCGGGACCGAACGCGAGGTTAATTGCTCGAAAGCGTTCGGAACACCCGTCATACGAACGGAAACGTGCGGTGAACTGGGCCCTACTTCTCGGCGATGAGTTGCTTCACCTTGGACAGCAATTCGTCGCGCTCAACCGGCAAAAGCGACACCCAGGCCACCCGGTGCTGACGGTCGAGCACCAGCGTCGACGGCGTCGTGGTGCGGGGATAACCCTGCAGCACCAGCAGCGACCGCCCCGGCGGGTCGAAAATCGACGGATAGTCCAGTTTGGCGTTGTGGTAGAAGTCCAGCGCCGCCGACTTGTCGTCGCGCACGTCCACGCCCAGCACCTGCACGCCCTGGTCCTTGGTCTCGTCGTAGACCTGCTGGAGCTGCGGAGCCTCCTTGCGGCACGGTCCGCACCAGGCGCCCCAGATGTTGATCACGACGATCTTGCCGGTGTACTCGCTCAGCTTCACCTGCTGGCCGTCCTGGAGCAGGCTGTCGCCGGACAACTCCTTGAGCGGCTGGCGTTGCTGGCCGGTGTAGTCGATGTGGGTCTGCCCGCCGGGCGCAGTGAACTGGAACGTGCCCTGGCCCTGGATGACGGCGTCCTTGCCGGTGGTGCAGGCGGCCAGCGCGGCCATCGCGGCGACGGCGACGGCGACGCGCTTGAACCGAGCGACTCCCTTGTCGCTCATGCGCCCGTGACCCTCGGGTCGGTGCTGCCGGCCGGCTCCGAGTAGCTGACCCGCACCAACATCTCGTCCTCGAACGTGAGCGTGGTGAGCGAAGCCAGCGAGCACTGCCGCTTCCGCGGGTCGTGCCACATGTGCTTGCCCTCCAGGAACAAACGCGTGGTCCAGACCGGGAGCTGGTGCGACACGCAGACGGCCTCGTGGCCGGCGGCGGCGGCGCGGGCGCGGTGCACTGCGCCGAGCATCCGGTGGGCGATCTTCAGGTACGGCTCGCCCCAGGACGGCTCGAACGGGTTCCGCAGCTTGGGCCCAGTGCTTCGGCGAGCGCAGCGCGCCGTCGCCGACGGAGACCTTCAGGCCCTCGAACTGGTTGTCCGCCTCGATCAGCCGGTCGTCGGTGACCAGTTCGAGGCGGTGCGAGGCGACGATCGGGCCGGCGGTCTGCTGGGCCCGTTCCAGCGGCGAGGCGACCACGTGCACGATGTCGCGGTCGGCCAAGTGCTCGGCGACCCGGATGGCCTGCTTCTCGCCCTGCGCGGACAGCCGGAATCCGGGCAGCCGGCCGTACAGGATGCCGGTCGGATTGTGCACCTCGCCGTGGCGCATGAGGTGTACAAGAGTGCGAGTCACTGGCCGTCCTCCTTGGCCGCGGCGGCGGCCGCCGCGGCGTGCGGCAGCGCCTGCTCGATGACCTCGAACGCGGCGTCGTCCATGGCGGCGTTGACGAACCACGCCTCGAAGGCGCTCGGCGGCGGGTAGACGCCCCGGTCGAGCAGGGCGTGGAAGAACGGCGGGAAGCGCCAGGTCTGCGCCGCCTGCGCGCCGGCGTAGTCGCGGACCGGCTCCTCGCTGAAGAAGACGCTGACCAGGTTGCCGGCGTACTGCACCTGGTGGGCCACGCCCTCGGCGGTCAGCGCGTCGTCGAACAGCTCGCCCAGCAGCCGGGCGTTGCGGTCCAGCTTGCGGTAGACCTCGTCGTCGGCCAGCCGCAGCTGGGTCAGGCCGACGGCCACCGCCACCGGGTTCCCGGACAGCGTGCCGGCCTGGTAGACCGGGCCGCTCGGGGCCAGCTTGCCCATCACGTCGGCACGGCCGCCGAAGGCCGCCGCCGGCAGGCCGCCCGACATCACCTTGCCGAACGTGTAGAGGTCGCCCGGCACGTGCTCCAGGCCGTACCAACCGGCCTTGGAGACACGGAAGCCGGTCATCACCTCGTCCATGATCAGCAGCGCGCCTCCTGTGTGGCAGGCCTCGCGCAGGGCCGCGTTGAAGCCGGGATCCGGCGCCACCGCGCCCATGTTGCCCGCCGCCGCCTCGGTGATGATCGCCGCGATCTCGCCCTCGTTGGCCTCGAACGCCGCCTTGACGGCCTCGATGTCATTGTAGGGCAGCACGATCGTGTCGGCCGCCTGCGCGCCGGTGACACCGGGGCGTCGTCGGCAGGCCCAGCGTCGCCACGCCCGAGCCGGCCTGGGCCAGCAGCGCGTCGACGTGACCGTGGTAGCAGCCGGCGAACTTGACGATCTTGCGGCGGCCGGTGAAGCCCCGGGCCAGCCGGATCGCGCTCATCGTCGCCTCGGTGCCGGAGTTGACCAGGCGCACCTGCTCCACCGGCGCGACGCGGGCGATCAGCTCCTCGGCCAACAGCACCTCGCCCTCGGTCGGCGTGCCGAAGGACAGGCCCGCCGACGCCGCCCGCTGCACCGCCGCCACGACCTCAGGGTGGGCGTGGCCCAGGATCATCGGGCCCCACGAGCTGACCAGGTCGACGTACCGGTTCCCGTCGGCGTCCCACAGGTGCGGGCCCTCGCCGCGAACCATGAATCGGGGCGTGCCGCCGACCGAGTGGAAGGCCCGCACCGGCGAGTTGACCCCGCCCGGCGTCGCCTTGGCCGCCCGGTCGAACAGCGCACGGGAGGTGTCCACGCTGGCTGCTTGCTCGATCGTCACGACCTCCAGTCTTACAGGTGACGCCACGTGGCCGCCGTCACAGTGCTGTTGCGCCGCGTTCCGCGGCGGCGGTTCGCCACGGTGACACCGTCACGGCGACGGTGCCGGGAGCCGGCACCAGCGCGGCGGTGATCCAGACGGTTCGCATACCCACGAGGACGACCCGGCCGGGCGGTGGTTGAGCCGCCAAGGCGCGACCGCACCCGGGCCCGCCCCTCGGGGCGAGGCCGCTGATCTGCTCGAAACCGCATTTCGGTGTGCCGCAGAGCGTGACTCGCGGGGGTCAGGGTTGTTGGGGTAGGAGGACGCGGAAGGTGGCGCCGTCGCCGGGGGCGGTGTCCAGCTCGACGCGACCGCCGTGGGCGGCGACCAGGGCGGCGACGATGGCCAGGCCCAGGCCGGTGCCGCCGTTCTCGCGGCTGCGGACGGCGTCGGCGCGGTAGAAGCGCTCGAAGATGCGCTCGGTCTGCTCGCCGGTGAGACCGGGGCCCTGGTCGGAGACCTCGACGACGGCCATGGGCCGACCGGCGTCGTCGCGGCGGGACAGGCGGACGTCGACGGGGGTGGCGGCGGGGGTGTGGGTGATGGCGTTGTTGACCAGGTTGCTGAGCACCTGGCGGAGCCGGGCCTCGTCGCCGAGCACGGTGAGGGCGCTGCCCTCCTCCTCGTCGGGATCGATGGCCACGTCGAGGTGCAGCCCGATCTTCCGGTCGGGGTCGAGCACCCGGGCGTCGTGCACGGCATCCACGGCGATCACGGTCAGGTCGACCACCCGCTGCTCCAGCGGGCGCTGCTGGTCGAGCCGGGCCAGCAGTAAGAGGTCCTCGACCAGCAGCCCCATCCGGGCAGCCTGGTCCTCGATGCGGCCGAGCACCTCGGCGACCTCGGCGGTGGAGGTGACCGCGCCCTGCCGGTACAGCTCGGCGTAGCCACGGATGGAGGTGAGCGGGGTCCGCAGCTCGTGCGAGGCGTCGGCGACGAACTGCCGCATCCGGTTCTCCGAGCGGCGGGCGGCCTCCTCGGACTGCTGCCGGGCGGTGAAAGCCTCCTCGATGCGCCCCAGCATCACGTTGAGGGAGTTGGCCAGCCGCCCGACCTCGCTGCCCGGCCGCCGCACCGGAACACGCCGGGAGAGCTCGCCGGTGGCGATGACGTCGGCGGTCTGCTCGACCTCCTCCAGCGGCCGCATGCTGCCGCGCACCAAGGCATAACCGAGCCCGGCGACCAGGACCAGGGCCCCGAGGCAGATCATCAGCGACCGGATCCGCATGTCGGTCACGGCGGTGTCCAGGTCGCGCTGGTCGGTGGCGACCACGATCTCGATGTCGCCCTGCCGCGAGGCCTGCACCCGCCAACGCGGGCCGCCGTCGTTCTGCGACAGCAGCGTCACGGCCGAGCCCTCGGCCAGCTGACCCATCGGCGGCAGCTCCGGCCGGGAGCTGCCGTCGTCCGAGGGCGTGGTCAGCTCGCGGGAGTCGGTGGGTGTGCGCAACACGACCAGGCTGCGGCCGGGCAGCCGGAAGCCGGGCCGGAACCCGGGGGGCCGCGGCCGGTCGATGCCGTCCTGGGCCTGCCGCTGGGTGGACACCAGCATGGTGTGCAGCCGGTTGTCCATCTGGCCGTAGAGGTAGTTCTCCAGGACCTTGGACGTGATGAACCAGGCCCCGAACAGCGCCACCGCGACCAGCAGCACCAGGCCGGACACCAGGTGCACCCGCAGCGGCATGCGGCCGAAGTAGCCGCGGAACCACTTCAGGACGCGAGTCATGTCGTGGACTGCCGCAGCACGTAGCCGACGCCGCGGACGGTGTGGATCAGGCGCGGCTCCACGTCGTCCACCTTGCGGCGCAGGTAGGAGATGTACGACTCGACCACGCCGGCCTCGCCGTTGAAGTCGTAGTGCCACACCTGGTCCAGGATCTGTGCCTTGGACAGCACCCGGCCGGCGTTGCGCAGCAGGAAGTGCAGCAGCTTGAACTCGGTCGGCGACAGCTGCACGAGGCGCCCGGCCCGGCGCACCTCGTGGCTGTCCACCTCCAGCTCCAGATCGGCGTAGCGCAGCCGGTTGTCCGGCGGCTCCGGCTGCGCCTTGGTCCGCCGCAGCACCGCGTTGACCCGGGCGATGACCTCCTCCAGGCTGAACGGCTTGGTGACGTAGTCGTCGCCGCCGATGGTCAGCCCGGTGATCTTGTCCTCGGCCCCGTCCCGCGCGGTCAGGAACAGCACCGGCACGCCCAGCCCGCCCGAGCGCAGCCGCCGCACGACCTCGAAGCCGTCCCGGTCGGGCAGCATCACGTCGAGCAGGATCAGGTCCGGCCGCTCCCGCTCGACGCTGCGCAGCGCGTCGGTGCCGGTGGACGCGGTGTCCACGTCGAATCCGGCGAACCGAAGGCTCGCGGCGAGCAGCTCCCTGATGCTCGGCTCGTCCTCGACGACGAGCAGCCGGCTGCGCTTGCTTGGCTCGGGCATAGGCACATACTGCTCCACCCCGGAACCGAGCGTGTCGGGCTTCACCTGCCGCCCCGGCCTCCTGTCGCGCCGCCGCCACCCGCAGTGCCCGTCCCACCTGGGCGGAAGCCTCCGCCGCCGCCTGTCAAGCCGCGGGCGCCGGCGCCGGTGGTGGCCGACGGCAGGGCCTGGCTCAGGTCGGCCAGCACGACCTCGTCACCGGCGTTGATGCCGCCGGTGATCTGGGTGACGGTCGCGCCGATCACGCCGACGGTGACCCGCTTGCTGGCCGGCGTGCCGTCCACCAGCGTCGTCACGAAGCTGGTGGCGCCGAGGGTGTGCACGGCCGAGGTCGGCACGGTGACGGCGGCCTGGGCGCTGCCGAGCGTGATCGCCACGGTCGCGGTGGAGCCGGCGAACAGGCCGGTGCCGCCGCCGTCCAGGGAGATCGTCACCGGGAAGCCGGACGCGCCACCGGTGGTGGTGCTGGCCAGCGCGCCGATGGCGACGACCTTGCCGGTCAGCGGCTTGCCCGCGCCGTCGGGGGTGACGGTGGCCGGCTGCCCGGGCTTGACCTGGCCGACCTGGTTGTCGTTGACCGAGGTGGTGACCTGGTTGCCGCCGGTCCCGATGACCACGATCTTGGCGGTGGTCGAGTTGGCCGAGGCGCTCTGGCCGCTGGCCAGGTCGACCTGGGCGACGGTGCCGTCGATCGGGCTGACCAGGCTGGCCGCGGCCAGGTTCTGCTGGTTGGCGGCCAGTTGCGCGTCGGCCGCGTCGACGGACGCCTGGTCGGCGGCGATCTGGTCGGCCGAGGGCGGCGTCGACGAGCCGCCACGAGATCCGCCTTGGCTGCCGCCGGTGCCACCAGAGGGCGTTTTCGTTGCGGTCGAGGAAGAAGACGAGGACGACTGCTGCACGGCGGTCGCCGCCTGGCCGAGGGCCGTCGACAGCGACGCCTCGGCCTGGCTGAGCGCGGTCTCGTCGGCGGCGGTCTTGGCCTGCGCGTCCTGAACCTGCTGCAACAGATCGGTGCAGTCGGTGACGCTCACCGGCGGCGCGGCCGGCGGGGGCGGGGTGGTGGACGTCGGCTGGGTGGAGGTCGACGTCGAAGTCGGATCAGTGGTCCCCGCAGGCGGAGTGGACCCGAGCTGCTTGATGATGTCCGGGCAGGTCGTCTGCGCCTGCTTCAGCGCCGCGCCGGCCAGCTTGAGGTCGGCGTCCACCTTCTGCTGCGCCCCGCGCACCGCGTTCTGCCCGGTGGAGATGGACTTCAGCAACGGGGTGAGCTTGGACGACGAGCCCCCGCCCGATCCCCCGCCCGAAGGCGTCGACGGGGTCGGCACGACCGTGGTCTGGCTGTTCTGGTCGGCCGCCAGCTTGGCCTGCGCGGTGGCCAAAGTGGACTGGGCCGAGCTGAGCTGGCCCGACAGGGTGGTGGTGTTCAGCTGCGCCAGCACCTGCCCGGAAGTCACCGTGTCGCCCTGCTTCACGCTCACGGTCGCGACCTGCCCGGTGACCGGGAAGCTCACCGTGGCCTGGGAAACCGGCTGCACGGTGCCGGTGCCGGTGAGCACCGACGTGACCTTGGCCGGGCCGGCGGTGGTGGTCCGATACGAGGGGACGTCGCTCCTGGTCGCGGCGTAGGCCGCCGCCCCGCCCCGAGCAGGACCAGCACCACGATGCCGATCACCACCCGGCGGCGGAACCCTCGTCTTTTCGGCTCAGCCGTTGCCATTGCCACCACCATTACCGCCGCCGCCGTTACCCCCACCGTTGCCGCCGCCCCGGCCGCCGCCGAAACCGCCGCGACCGCCACGGAAGCCACCGGTGCAGCCGTTGGGACCGGCCTTGCTGACGGCGATGGAGGTCGCCGCCACCGCGCCGGTGTCGTCGGCCTTCCCTTGCGCCGCAACGCATGCGCCCACGACGAGCGCGGGCGGGATCGGCGGTGACGGTCTTGGTGTACGTCGTCGCCGAAGCTGGAAGCGCGCAGCTGAAGTGGCCACTAATGGCATCAGAATTATCGTAGTCAGAGTATCCCGTTTAATGAATGCTAATGCCCCGTGCGCTGCGGGTGTTGGGTCATGGGATGCGCCCCTTATGTTGTTCAGACTGGCCGTTAATCTCCCTAATTTTCTCAGGCTGCTCCCGTTCGTCCCATACTGTGAAGGGTATATGGGCCATTACCCAGTCCCCGTGCGCTGAAGAAACCCTCCTAGCGCGAGCGAAAGTAGATACTGGCTTAATCCAGGGACCCGGATTTACGACGCGGAGAGGGGTCGACGGGAGGAGCAATAGTTATGGTCTTAAGATCGCTATAAACCTCAACTAGTAGACGATAACCCCCTTTGGATCGAATGAATGGTTCCACTGTTGCGACGGACTAGCTTTCCTTCCGTGCCTTCACATGACGTGCATCGCTCTCACTACGCTGGCCGTCTAGAGGTGCCACGCCCTAAGCTTGCTCTTTGGCTAACCCTTGTACCAAGCTGCTACTCAACGCAGGGCGGTGAGTCGTATTTCTTGCGTCTAAGGAATGTCATTTTAGTCCTTGGAGTTGAAGTCGCACCTGATGCTGAACGAGTGCTGGAAGTCACAAGAATTTTATACTTGGATTGTCTAGCCCTGTATAATGTGTTCGAGGGCACTGGCGCCTCTGGTGCACCCGTCGGCCCCGGCCTGGGTGATCGTCACGGCGGTGGCGCCGACCGGCTGCCCCTGGCCGGTGGAGGTGCCGACCACGCTCACGCAGGCCCCGGAGGTGACGTCGGCCAGCGTGCCGGCCACCGAGTTGGTGATCTTGGTGGAGCCGTCGTAGGTGACGGCGGTCTGGCCGCTCTGCGGGTTCTGCACCTGGAGCGTCTGGCCGGACACCGCGGCGATGCTGCCGAACACCCCGGGCGGCGCGCCGCCGTTGCGGTTGCCGCCCGGGGTCTGCTGCTTGCCGCTGGGGTTGCCGGCCGGCGCGGCGGGCGAGGAGCCGCCGCAGGCGGCCAGCGTGAACGCCAGCGCACCGGCCAAAACGCCGAGGGCGGCCTTGCGGATCTGCACGGACATCGTTGGGCTCCAGCTCATTCGCTACGGAGTGCGTCGATCGGGGCCAGGCGGGCGGCCCGGCTGGCCGGGTACACGCCGAAGGCCATGCCGATGGCGATCGAGGTCAGGATGGCCAGCACGGTCGCGGTCGGGGACACGGTGATGGTGGACGAGATCAGCCCCGGCAGCACCAGCGCGCCCACGATCCCCAGCAGCGCGCCCAGCAGGCCGCCGGCCAGGCCGAGCACGGACGCCTCGACCAGGAACTGCCGGCGGATCAGGGTGGGGCTCGCGCCCAGCGCCTTGCGCAGGCCGATCTCGCGGATCCGCTCGGTCACCGACACCAGCATGATGTTCATGACCCCGATCCCGCCGACCAGCAGGGACAGCGCGGCCACGCCGCCGAGCAGGATGGTCAGCGTCTTGCTGACCGAGGTCGCGGTGGACAGCAGCGACTCCTGGCTGGCGATGGTGAAGTCGGCGGCGGTCGGGTCGGTCACGTGGTGCAGGGTCAGCAGCTCCTGGTTGGCCTCCTGGTAGGCGGCCGACAGGGTGTCCGCGGACGTCGCTTCCACGTATATCGACTGTACGGAGGTCCGGGTCGACCCGCCGAAGATCCGGTCGGAGGCGGTGCTGATCGGCACCACGGCCTGGTCGTCCTGGTTCTGCGCGGACGAGGTTCCCTCGGAAGCCAGCACGCCGACCACCGTGAAGGGAATGTTCCCGATCGTCACCGTGCGGCCGACGGGATCGGCCCCGCCGAACAGCTCCTGGGCGGTCGACGGGCCGAGCACGACGTTGGCCGCTTCGCCGCTGATGTCCTGATTGGTGAGGAACCGTCCCACGTCAACGGTTCGCGCCCGCACGCCCAGCCAGTCCGGGGTGGTGCCGACGACCGAGGTCGTCCAGTTGGTGGAGCCGGCGGTCAGCGACTCGGAGCGGCTGTTGCTCGGGGCCACGGCCTGGATGTCCGGCGCGACCGACTTGTCCCCCAACGCCGTCGCGTCGCTGGCGGTCAGCGACACCGAGGTGCCGGAGCCGCCGCGCACGCCGCCGGTGGTCGAGCTGCCCGGCGTGACGACGAGCAGGTTGGTGCCCAGGGCGTTGATGGCGCTGCTGACCTGCTGCTGCGCCCCTTCACCGAGGCCGACGGTGAGGATCACGGCCGCGATGCCGATGAGGATGCCGAGCATGGTCAGCCCGGACCGCAGGCGGTGCGATCTGATTGCGTCCCAACTGGTCCGCAGCGTTTCCAGCCATCCCATCAGGCACCCCCGACAAGGTTGCTGGTGTCCGACTCGATGAACCCGTCCCGCAGCCGCACGACCCGCTGCGCGCGGGCGGCGACGTCCTCCTCGTGCGTGATGAGCACGATGGTGTGGCCGGCGCGGTGCAGGTCGGAGAAGACGTTGAGCACGTCGGCGGTGGCCTTGGAGTCCAGCGCGCCGGTCGGCTCGTCGGCCAGGATCAGCGACGGCGCGTTGACCAGGGCCCGGGCCAGCGCCACGCGGGACTGCTGGCCGCCGGAGAGCTCGGTCGGCTTGTGCTCCACGCGGTCGCCGAGGCCCACTCGCTCCAGCTCGGCGACGGCCCGCCGCTTGCGCTCGGCCTTGGGCACGCCGGCGTAGCTCAGCGGCAGCTCGACGTTGCGCCAGGCGGTGAGCGAGGTGAGCAGGTTGAACTGCTGGAACACGAAGCCGATGCGCTTGTTGCGGATCACCGCCAGCTCGTTCTCGGACAGCCCGCTCACGTCCTCGCCGGCCAGGAAGTAGCTGCCGGCAGTGGCCACGTCCAGGCAGCCGATGATGTGCATCAGGGTGGACTTGCCGGAGCCCGAGGGCCCCATGATCGCCACGTACTCGCCCTCGTCGATACGGAGCGAGACGCCGCCGAGCGCGGCCACCTCCACCGAGCCGGTCTGGTAGATCTTGGTGACGTCCTGGATGCCGATGACCGTCTTCGGCCCGCCGATCACCGGTGGGATCGGCGTGGTCATGTCGAGGCTCATGGCTCAGCCGCCGTTCCCCTGCGGGGCCCCGCCGGTCGCGCCGCCGCCGCGTCCGCCGCCACCGAAACCACCGGCTCCACCGCCGAAGCCGCCGGCCCCGCCCCCGAAACCGCCCGTGCCGCCGCCGAAGCCGCCGCGGCCGGTTCCGCCGGTGCCGGTCCCGGTGCCGCCCCGGGTGGTGCCGGTTCCGGTGCCACGGCTGGGTGCCACGATCTGGTCGCCGTCGTTGAGGCCGCTGACGATCTGGGTCTGGCCGCCGGACGTCATGCCGGTGGTGACCTGCTTGGAGACCTGCTTGCCGTCGGACATCTGGTAGACGACGGCATTGCCGCCCTCGTAGTGGATCGCGGCCGTCGGCACGACCACGGCGTCGGTGACCTGCTTGACCGTGATGGCCACGGTCGCGCTGGCCCCCGGGTGCAGGCCGGTCGGCGTGCCGGTGACGGCGATGGTCACCGGGTAGCTCGGGACCGTGGCCGAGGAGCTGGCCAGCATCGCCACCGAGGTGATGAAGTCAGGTCAGCGCGCTCTTTGAGTGAGTTAGCAGCAGAACAGAGAGTCAGCGCCCTACACTAATTAAAACCCCCGTCATGCTACATGTCTATATTTTGGGTTTGACTGTACTGAGCGGGCTAAATAACTTGAGCGCCGCTCAAAGTGATCAGATAGAAGGAACCTTTCAATACACCACTAAACGGTTGACAGACCCGGGTGGGATACTAGGCCGGAGGCCAGCGGGTGTTAGGGGATGAGAATCTTGCCTTCTGTTGTCCAGTGGATACTTTATGCCGCATACTATCATTCCTGGGGTACGTAGCTACGAGAAGCTTGGCTGTATGCAAACTGAGTATGGTTGAGGAGGTCGGATGCATAGACGTGAGTGTGCTATAAATAATTTGTACGTTCGCCCGAGCCCGAGCCGTTCGACGACGTGCTGCCGCCGGAAACCTGTTGACCCACCGTCAGGTTCACGGATGCGACCGTGCCGTCGATGGGCGAGGTGAGCGTGGCTTCGCCCAGGGCGTTCTGGGCGTTGGTCAGGGAGTTCTGCGCGGCGGTGACCGCGGCCTGGTCGGCGGCGATCTGCGCGCTGGAGGCGCCGGCCGTCTGGTCCGAGCTCAGCCGGGCCTGGTCGGTGGACACGGTCGCCTGCGCCTCGGCGACGTTCGCGGCCAGCGCCGCGGAGTTCACGGTGGCCAGGGCCTGGCCGGCGGTCACCTGCTGGCCCACGGTCGCGGTGACCCCGGTGACCTGGCCGGAGACGGCGAAGTTCAGGTTCTGCTGCTGGGCCGGCTGGATGGTGCCGGACGACGAGACGGTCTGCTTCAGCGTCGCGGTGGTCGCGGTGGCGAAGGACGTCGTCGTGGCGTCGGCGGCCGGTCTGGTCGCGGCCCACGCCACGCCACCGCCGGTGGCCACCACCACGGCGGCCACGATGATGATCACCCGCCGTCTGGTCAGGCGCAGTCGAAATCTCGACAACACGGGTTCCTCACTCTGCTCGCTTCCCTGCCTGGGGGAGCGCGGCAGCTTCCATGCCCCAGGGCGGTGTCCACCTCCGATCTTCTGTGTTCACCCTGTCACCAGACTGGACGCTGCCTGTGAGTTGCCTGAAGGTGGCTCAGCCGGTCTTTCCCCAGGCCGCCCGATATGCGCTGCGGAAGTCGATTGTCGGCTTGTAGGCGTTGTTGGACGGCGGGTTCACCTCGTCGTCGATCAGCTGCCAGCCCAGTCCCGAGTCGGCCGGCTCCCGGCCGAGGAACAGGCTGTTGACGGTGTCGACCGCGGCCCAGCCGTACCAGTCGGACGGGATGATGGTGACCGCCGAGACGCCCTGGTGCTTGCGGATCAGGTCGAGCTCCGGCTCGAAACCCTCGCCGCCCATGACGTACAGCGAGGCCGCGCGGTTGACCTTCATCACCGCCGGGCTCACCGCGGCCAGCGTGGCCGCGGTGTACGGGCTCTTCACGGCGTTGGCGTCCGGGTGGTCGCGCAGCGCCTTCTCCACCTCCGCCTCGGCGTTGGGCCCGGTCAGGTCGGCGGCCTTGATGTCCACCTCGCCGACGACGGAACAGGTGGCGCACTTGGCGATGGTGTTGCGGAAGCCCTGGATGACGTGCCGGATCGAGGTGAACTCGTTGTCGGTCACCAGCACCACCTTGGCCGACCCGTTGGTCTGGGCGATGATGGTGTTGGCCTGGTCGGCGCCGTAGAGGTCGGAGAAGTCGTCGATGTTGCGGTTGACCGGCGGCCCGAAGTCGACGTACGAGCTGAACAGCGACGGGCCGTTGCCGCCGAACAGCGGGTCGTTGCAGTCGAAGGCGAAGATGCCGACCACCTTGATGCCCTTGGCCTTGGCCTCGGCCAGCGGCTTGGCCACCACCGGGCAGTCCACCGCCACCAGCACGATGCCGGACACGCCGCTGGTCACCGCCTGCTCCACCAGCTCGGGCCAGGACTGCGGGTTCAGCTTGCCGTCGTAGATCTGGGCGTCCCAGCCGATCGCCTTGGCCGCCTCCAGCACGGCGTTGGCCGGCACCACCGAACTGATCGCGTTCTGGCCGGAGGAGATGACCGCCAGCTTCTTGCCCGGGGCCGCGGGCCGAGGCTGGGCCGAGGGCTCGTGGTAGGTGCCGCTGATGGCGGCCTGGGTGGCCTGCATGGCCTGCGCGCTGTAGTCCACCGAGGACTTGGTCGGCTTCGGTGTGCCCGACATTCCGGAGCAGGCGGTCAGCGCCAGGGCGAGCACGGCGGTCAAGGCGACAAGTCGAGTGGAGGACAACGTGGACCCTTCACGTTCGTACGGTAAATGACCGTTCATATACCCCGGGACGTCCTACCGGTTGTCCGCCGCCGCGGTCAAGTGGGCGACTATTGACCGATGACGAGTGTGGAGACCCTGCGGTCCCGCGACAGACTGCTGGCCGCGGCCACCACGCTGTTCTACGAGCGCGGCTTCCTGGCCACCTCCGTGAAGGAGATCACCCAGGCCTGCGGCTTCACCCAGGGCGCGCTGTACAACCACTTCCCGTCCAAGGACGAGCTGCTGTACGTCCTGGTGCTGGACATCCACGCCGAGCTCGAACGGCACACCAGCCGGGCCCGCGCCACCGCCGGCGACGATCCGGTCGACCAGTACGCCGCCCTGGTCGCGGTGCACGTCGCCGCCCACGCGCAGTACCGGGAGCGCTCGCGGGTCGGCAACCACGAGTACCGCTGGCTCACCGGCGCCCGGCTGGAGGATGTGAACGCCAGCCGCCGCCGCCTGCGCGACGAGCTGGCCGATGTCCTCACCGCCGGACAGGAAGCCGGCGTCTTCGACCTCGTCGGCGGCTCCGCGGCCACCACCGCGCGGGCGGTGTTGGACATGTGCGGGCTGATCAGCGAGTGGTTCCGTGACGACGGTTCGCTCACGCCGACCGAGATGCACCGCCGCTACATCGAGCTGGCGCTGCGCATGGCCGGCGGGCCGTCGACCCCGCGGACCTGGCCGGTGCTGCCCGCGCCGCCGGTGCTGCCCAAGATCTAGGCGGCCGGGGGCTCCGCGGACTGCACCGGCGGCAGCGGATTGCTGTCACGGGTGCGCAGGGCCAGCACCAGCTGCCGGCCGGCGCCGACCAGCAGCAGCGCCGCCAGCGTGCCCAGGCCGACCGCGCCGGCCATCCAGCTGCCGACGAAGCGGGTCGACACCAGCTCCGGTGTGCCCTGGCCGGCCGGGAGGTCGTACGTGACGATCCCGTGCTGCCAGCTCCACACCGCGGCCAGCACCGCGAGCGCGGCGACGACCACCAGGCCGCCCGCCACCGCGGCGCGCCACGGCTGGTTCAACCGGGGGCTGCTCATGCACACCAGCGTCTCACGCCGCCAACATGGCCTGTAGCGCCGCCCTCAGCTCGTCCGGGCGACGGGCCCAGGCCAGCACGATCTTGCCGTCCTTCAGTCGCAGCGGGACCGCGCCGGTGCCCTTGGGCGTGCCCCAGCCGCCGCCGAGCACCTTGGCCGCCTCGGGCTCCTCCTCCTCGACGGCGGCGATGTCCGCGACCGGCAGCTCTTCCTCGCCCAGGCGCAGCACCTCGTCCGTGAGCGACACGGACCGCAGCCGGCGGCGGGCGGCCACCCAGAGCGCCCACACGCCCGCGAGCAGCACCGCCGCCAGCGCCCAGCCCAGCACGTGCACCGTGCCGGTCATCGCCTCGACGCCGAGGCCCAGCAGCGCGAAGCCCGGCGCCCACAGCACCGGCCAGAACGACGAGCCGGGCTCGGCATAGCGAACGGTCACACCGCCAGGCGCTTGAGCTCGGCGAAGTAGGCGTTGGAGCGCGGCAGGTACAGCAGCAGCAGGCCGAGCACGCCCAGCAGCGTGCCGGCGGCGATGAGGCCGAACAGCAGCTGGGACAGCAGCTCCAGGAACACGACCACGGTCAGCAGGATGCGCACCCGGCGGTTGGCCTTCATCAGCAGGTACACGCCGGCCGCGGCCAGCACTCCGATGATCAGCGCGCTGAACTCGCCGACGGTCAGCAGCCCGCTGACCTGGTCCCGGGTGATGGTCTTGGGCAGGTTCACCATCGCCGCGTCGACCTGGGCCTGGTGCATGCTCATCACCCACGCCGACCCGCCGAGGTAGACGACGGCCGACAGGGACCAGAGCACGACGGCGGTGCTGACGATCCTTGGCCGGTGGGCGACGTCCTGCTCGCCCGATTCGTCAATGGTCACGGCCGCACCGTACACGCGCCCCACCAGCACAGTCAGCGCGGGAACTGGTCCTGGCGCGGTTGTTGTGGCATCGCGATGTGCGCGGCCATGGCCCGGAAGTAGTCGTTGGACGGGCGCAGCCACATCGACACCAGCGCGGCCACGTCGACCACCAGCCCGAGGGCCGACAGCGCCACCTCGGTCGGGTCCACGGTGAGGCCCTGGGACTCGGCCAGGCCGCCGGCGAGGCCGACCATGCCCAGCGCGCCCAGCACCACGAAGATGACGCCGAAGAAGGTGAGCAGCACTCGGGCCCACGCCTTGCCGACCCGCATCTTGTTGGCCACCACCACGTACAGCGCGACGATGCCCGCGCTGAACAGCAGGCCGAGAAGGATCTCGCCGTTGACGGCCGCCTCGACCTGCTGCATGGTCAGCGCCGGGTCGACGCCGCGGACCTGGTCGCGCAGTCCCTGACGGTCGGCCAGCACCACCAGCGACCGGACGGCCGACAGCAGCGCGCTGACCACCCACAGCCAGCGCGCCACGTCGACCGAACGAGGAGCGGTCACGCGGACAGCCAGTGCGCGGCCTCGGCGGCCCAGTAGGTGAGGATCATGTCGGCGCCGGCCCGGCGGAACGAGGTCAGCGTCTCCAGGATGGTGCGCTGCCGGTCCAGCCAGCCGTTGGCCGCCGCGGCCTCGACCATCGCGTACTCGCCGGACACCTGGTAGGCCGCGACCGGCACCTCGGAGTTGTCCGCGACGACCCGCAGCACGTCCAGGTACGGCAGGCCCGGCTTGACCATCACGATGTCCGCGCCCTCGGCCACGTCCAGCGACAGCTCGCGCAGCGCCTCCCGCGCGTTGGCCGGATCCTGTTGGTACGTCTTGCGATCACCCTTGAGCTGGGACCCGACGGCCTCGCGGAACGGGCCGTAGAAGGCCGACGCGTACTTGGCGGTGTAGGCCAGGATCGCGGTGTCCAGGTAGCCGGCCTCGTCCAGTGCCTCGCGGACCACGCCGACCTGGCCGTCCATCATGCCGCTGGTGCCGACCATGTGCGCGCCGGAGCGGGCCTGCTCGATGGCCATGTCGGCGTAGACGCGCAGGGTGGCGTCGTTGTCCACGGCGCCGTCGGAGTCGAGCACGCCGCAGTGGCCGTGGTCGGTGAACTCGTCGAGGCACAGGTCGGACATCAGCACGGTGTCGTCGCCGAGCTCGTTGCGCAGGTCGCGCAGGGCCACGTTGAGAATGCCGTTGGGGTCGGTCGCACCGGAGCCGACGGCGTCGTGGGTCAGCGGCACGCCGTACACCATCAGGCCGCCGACGCCGGCCTGCACGGCCTCGACGGCCGCCTTG
>NZ_KK037166.1:6458018-6477423 GCF_000568255.1 Kutzneria sp. 744 | reverse complement strand
AAAAAAAAAAAAAAAGAAAAAAAAAAAACCATTCAAGACCAAACAGGCCCAAAAAAAAAAATAAATACAACAGCCGCAGGAGACGGTGCGTGGCGAACACGAACGAGTACTCCCTACTATGGGGCGAAAAAGGCGAAGGTGGCGGTCCCGTTGCCGGAACGCCCCCTTCGATCAAGCTAGAAAATCACGACCGACGCAGGCGCTTGGTCTTGCGCGGGGGCGGCAGCGCGCCCTCGGCGCGGAGCCGGGCCGCGTGCTGGGCCAACGCGTCGACCAGGGCCGGCACGGTGGCGAACTCGGGCTGCACGTCGACGCGCAGGCCGAACTCGCGGGCGGTCTCCGCGGTCTGCGGGCCGATGCAGGCGACCAGCGTCCGGGTGTGCGGCTTGCCGGCGATGCCGACCAGGTTGCGCACGGTGGACGAGGACGTGAAGCAGACCGCGTCGAAGCCGCCGGACTTGATCATCTCGCGGGTGTCGGCGGGCGGCGGCGCGGCCCGCACGGTGCGGTACGCCGTCACGTCGTCGATCTCCCAGCCGCGCTCGCGCAGACCGGCCGCCAGCGTCTCGGTGGCGATGTCGGCCCGCGGCAGCAGCACCCGGTCCACCGGGTCCAGGATGTCGTCGTAGGGCGGGAAGTCGGCCAGCAGGCCCTCGCTGGACTGCTCCCCGGAGGGGATCAGCTCGGGAATGATGCCGAACGACCGGACCTTGGCCGCGGTGCTCTCCCCGACGCAGGCGATCTTCACGCCGGAGAAGGCGCGGGCGTCCAGGCCGAACTCGCGGAACTTCTCCCACACCGCGCGCACCGCGTTGGTGGAGGTGAAGATGACCCACTGGTAGCGGCCGTCGACCAGGCCCTTGACCGAGCGCTCCATCTGGGCCGGGCTGCGCGGCGGCTCGACGGAGATCGTCGGCACCTCGACGGGGATCGCCCCGTGCTCACGCAGCCGCTCGCTCATCGCGCCGGCCTGCTCCTTGGTGCGCGGCACCAGAACCCGCCAGCCGTACAGCGCCCGCGACTCCCACCAGGACAGCTTGGACCGGCCGGCGACGCTGCTGCCGACCGTCACGACCAGCTGCCCGGAGAGGTCACCGGCGTCGGTGGCCAGCGCGGCCAGCGACGTGTCCACGGTGCGCTGCCCGAAGGCGGTGCCGCCGGCGGTCACCGCGACCGGGGTCTGCGGGGCCAAACCGTGCTCCACCAACGAGGACGCGGCCTCGGCGAGGTGGGATCCGGTGGCGTGCAGGACAAGCGTGCCGGGCGCGGCGGCGAGGCCGGCCCAGTCCACAGTGGACCGAACGTCGGCCTCGGTGTGCACGGCGCCCAGCGCGACGCCGGCGTAGGCCGGAACCGCGGTGCCGCCGGGAACTCCGGGCACCACATCGAAGTCCACAGTGGACCTCGCCACGCACTGGGCCTCGGTCACCACCGAGTCCAGGGTCAGCGGGTCACCCGAGACCAGCCGGACGACGCTGCGTCCGTTGCGGGCCTCGTTGACCAGGTCCTTCGCGACATCTCCCGGCTCGCCGACGGCCGGGCGCACCTCGGCGCCCTCGGCCAGGCCGAGGACCTCGGACGGCACGTCCGGGTCGGTCACCACCAGCTCTGCCCTGGCCAGCAACTCCGTGGCCCGAACCGTCAGCAGCCCGGCGTCGCCGGGGCCGGAACCCACGAACGCGACGCGTCCGGGGGTCTTACGTGCGCGGGTCGTCATCAGGGCACTCCCCATCACTTGCTCCCCGGGCCACTGAGCACCGTGGCGCCGAGATCAAGCAGTTCGGCCGCGAGCGCCCGGCCCAACTGCTCTGCTGTGGTCAAGTCACCGGTGGCCGAAGCGCGCAGCAACTCGTTCTGCGGCGTCGCGGCGACCCCGCGCAACGACAGGCGCAACACAGTGCGGCCGTCGTCGTCGAGGTCTTCCACCACATCGGCCAGTGCGCCGACGGGCGCGCTGCACCCGGCCTCGAGCGCGGCAAGCATCGCGCGCTCGGCGGTGACAGCGGCCCTACTGGCCTGATCATCCAGGCAGGAGCGAAGCAGGTGTTCGGTGTCGACGTCGTCGACCCGGCACTCCACCGCCAGCGCACCCTGCGCGGGGGAGGGCAGCATCTGGATCGGGTCGAGAAACTCGGTCACGACGTCGAGCCGGCCGAGCCGGGACAGGCCCGCCGCGGCGACCACGACGGCGTCGAGCTCGCCGTCGGACACCTTGCGAATGCGGGTGTCCACGTTGCCGCGGATCGGCACCAGCTCCAGGCCGAGGCCCAGCGCCTCGAGCTGGGCGACCCGACGGGCCGCGCCGGTGCCGACCCGGCTGCCGGCCGGCAGCTCGCCGAGCACCATGCCGTCCCGCGCGACCAGGGCGTCCTGGGGTCCTCGCGGGTCGGCACGGCGGCCAGCACGAGCCGCGGGTCCGGCGCCGTCGGCAGGTCCTTGTACGAATGAACGGCGACGTCCACCTCGTCGTTGGCCAGCGCGTCGCGCAGGGCCGAGGTGAACACGCCGACGCCGATCTCGGCGACGGGCGCGTTCGACCGGTCGCCCGGGGTGCTCACGGTGACGATCTCCACCGTGGCTCCCGCGCGCTCCAGCCGCTCGGCCATCATGCCGGTCTGGGCCAGTGCGAGGGCACTGCCTCGGGTTCCGATCCTCAACGTCCGGTTCACCGGTCTCCACCGTGTTCGGTCTCTACAGTGCGTGGCGTGCTGACCACCCTCGGCGCCTGCGGGTCGAGCTCGAAGAGCTCCCGCAAAGCGTCCGCGTAGCCGGCCCCGCCGGGCGACGAAGCCAGTTCCTTGACGCGGACGGTCGGGGTGTGCAGCAGCTTGTCCACCACCCTGCGGACCGTCCTGGCCAGCTCCGCACGGATGGAATCATCCAGGTCCGGGAGCCGCGAGTCCAATCGCAACAGTTCGGCGTCCACCACCTCGGCCGCGCGGCGGCGCAGCGCGGTCACCGTCGGGGTGACCGCCGAGGACCGCTGACCGGCCAGGTAGTCGCGCACGCCGTCGGCGACGATGCGCCGGGCCCGCTCGGTGTCCAGCGCCGACGGCGCGGTGGCCAGACGGTGCTGCAACGTCTCCAGATCGACCAGCGTGACGCCGTCCAGGTCGCCGACCGCGGGGTCGACGTCGCGGGGCAGGCCGAGGTCGCAGACCACCAGCGGGCCGCGGCGGGCGCCCGGCGCGAACCGGTCGACGTCCACCACCACGTCCATCGCGCCGGTGCAGGCGAGCAGCACGTCCGTGGCGGAGATCTCATCGGCGAGCCGGTCGAGCCCGACCGCGCGGGCGGGCACGCCCTCGCCGGTCAGCGACGCGGCCAGCCGGTCCCCGTTGGCCGGGGTGCGGTTGGCGATGACGATCTCGCCGATGCCGGCGCGGCGCAGGTGCGCGGCGGCCAGGCCACCCATCGAGCCGGCGCCGACCAGCAGCGCCCTGCGTCCGGCCAGGCCGTCCAACACGCGCTCGGCGTCGGCCAGGGCCTCGGACACCACCGACGCGCCGGCGTGGTCGATGCCGGTCTCGCTGTGCACGCGCTTGCCGACCCGCAGGGCCTGCTGAGCGACCTCGTGCAGGGTCTTGCCGACGGTGCCGGCCGCGTCCGCCTCGGAGTAGGCGCCGCGCAGCTGGCCGAGGATCTGGGCCTCGCCGACGACCATCGAGTCGAGGCCGGCGGCCACCGAGAACAGATGCTCGACCGCCGCCGCCGCGTAGTGCACGTAGAAGTGCTCGCAGAGCTCGTTGACCTCGATGCCCGAGTGCCGCGAGAGCACGTTGGTGACGTCGGCCAGACCGCCGTGGAAGGCGTCGACGACCGCGTACACCTCGATCCGGTTGCACGTCGACAGCAGCAGGACCTCGGTGACGTTCTCCTGGCCCAGCAGCTCGTCGAGCAGCTTGGGCAGGTTGTCCGAGGACACCGCCAGTCGTTCCAGCGTGCGCACCTCGGCCGTGCGGTGGGACACACCGACCGCGAGCAGGCTCATTTCGACCACCCCCAGGCTAGAACGGTCGAGCCGGCCTTCGAGTTCACCCCGGCACCACCATTCCGCTCTCGTCCGCGTTCGCAGCCTCGTCCGCGCGCCGTGCCACGTGGAACGACAGGATCTGCATCTCCACCGCCAAGTCGACCTTGCGCACCTCGACGTGGTCGGGAACCTGGAGCACGACGGGTGCGAAGTTCAGGATGCATTGCACGCCCCCGGATACCAAACGGTCGCAGACCGCCTGGGCGGCGGGTGGCGGCGTGGCGATCACCCCTATCGAGATCTCCCGCTCGGAGCACACCCGGACGATGTCGTCGACGTGGCTGACCAGGATTCCTCCGACCGGGACCCCGATCAGATCCTCGTCCACGTCGAACAGCGCCGAGACCGGAAAACCCCGGCCCGGGAAGCCTCCGTAGTTGGCCAGCGCGTGACCAAGGTTACCGATGCCGACCACGCACACCGAGTGCTTTCGCGTAAGTCCGAGGATTCGCTCGATCTGGTCGACGAGGACCTCGACCTCGTAGCCGACGCCCCGGGTGCCGTAGGACCCGATGTAGGACAGGTCCTTGCGCAGCTTGGCCGAGTTGACGCCGGCGGCGGCCGAGAGCTCCTCGCTGGCGATGCTCGTCACGCCCTGCTCGGCCAGGCCCGACAGCACCCGCAGGTAGACCGCGAGGCGGGCGACGGCGGCCTCGGGAATGGCCCGGGCCCGCTCGCGCACGGCCGGTTCGTCCGGAAGCCGGCCGGGGGCAGCCACGACCTCGACGTCCTCACCCCGCCGTGCACCCACGCTGGTTGCTCCCTCGATTGGTGTGATGGGTCAACCGTAGCGCTTGTGAACGCGTGCACAAAGTTGGCGGCTCGGCGTGCGGAAAGCCGTCGCCCGTTCGGGCGAGACGACCCTGCTCAGGCCGTCGTGAACACCACGGAGTGCAGGCCGGTGGCCCCGTCCGGCACCGGATCGGCCACGTCGGCGGTCTGCGTGTAGCCGGTGGCGTCGGTGGCCCGCACCACCACTGTGTGCGAGCCCGGCCGCAGCTGGTAGGACCGCCGCCACATCCGCCAGGCCTCCTTGGTCGGCTGCACGGCGAGGTCGGCCTCCTGCCACGGGCCGCCGTCCATCTGAAGCTCCACCTTGGCGATGCCCTTGGTCTGGGCCCAGGCGATGCCGGCCACGACGACCTTGCCGGCCGGCACCGAGCCCAGGCCGCGGGGGCTGTCGATGCGCGACTCCGTCTTGATCGGGGCCTTCTCCGAGTAGCCGCGCGGCACCCAGTACTGGGTCTTCGCGCCGAAGGTGGTCAGCTCGATGTCGGTGACCCATTTCGTGGCCGAGACGTAGCCGTACAGGCCGGGCACGACCAGCCGGGCCGGGAAGCCGTGCTCGGGCGGCAGGGCCTCGCCGTTCATGCCCACGGCCAGCATGGCGTTGCGGCTCGGATCCATGATCACTTCCAGCGGGCTGCCCGCCGTGTAGCCGTCGGTGCTGGTGGAGAAGACCTGGTCGGCGCCGTCCTTCACCCCGACCTTGGCCAGCAGGTCGCGCAGCGGGACTCCGGTGAACTGCGCGGTCGAGATGTAGGGGCCGCCGACGTCGTCGGACACGCAGGTCATGGTGATGGTCCGGGTGATCAGGTCCATGGCCATGACGTCGTCGAAGTCCAGCGTGAGCTCCCGGCCGACCAGGCCGTGGATGCGCAGCGACCAGCCCTCGGCGGTCAGCCGGGGCACCGACAGCGCGGTGTCGATCCGGTAGAAGTTCTCGTTCTTCGTCAGGTACGTCGGCGTCCCGTCCTGGGCGAAGTCCGCGCCGGCGACGGTGGTCCCGTCCCGGAACTTGGCCAGCCGGCGGGTCACCGTGGCCCGCGAGCCCTCCACGTCCACGCGCGTGCCGATGAGCTGGCCGGCCACGCCGGCGATGCCCGCCCCGACGGCGACGCCGACGGCCCCCTGGAGGAACTTCCGCCGCTCCACGCCGTGTGGCCCGCTGTCGGCCTCCTGGACGCCCAGCGCTGCCGCGTGCAGGCGTCGGAAGGTCATCACCCCGGCGACCAGGCTGGCCAGCGGCGCGAGGCTGGCCAGCTGGCCGAGGTCGGAACGGCTGAACACGGCGGCGACCGCGGCCACGCCGAGCACCGCCGCCAGCGCCGTGCCGGGGATCGGGCTGCGCCGCGACAGCAGCCCGGCCACGGCCGCGACCACCACCAGGAACGCCCCCATGCCGGTGAGCAGCACCAGCTTGTCCGCGGTGCCGAACGCCGTGACGGCGAACTCCTTGAGCCAGGCCGGCGTCAGGTCGATCGCCGCGTTGCCGACGGCCAGGAACGGCGACGCGTTCGGATCGATGAACGCGGCGACGAGATGGCCGGCGGCCAGCGCGGCCGCCACGCCCAGCAGTCCGATGAGCATCGCCGGGCCGGCCGGGATCCTCGCCTCGGTCGGCCGCGGCGGAGCTTCGACTGTCGTTGGTGCACCCACACTTCAACTTCGTGCCGCGAGGGCCGCAGGTTCAAGCGATGCGGCCTTACGAATTGGTGACGACCGCCCGCGCGCCCAGCACAACGGGCATTTCGGAGTGACCGTTCATGATCGCCGCGTGACGGTGCGGCAACTGCTCCACCGGCACCGCCAGCCGCGCCTGCGGGAACTGGCGGGCGAACGCCGTCAGCGCGACCTCGGCCTCCAGCCGGGCCAGCGGCGCGCCGAGGCAGTGGTGCAGGCCGTGCCCGAACGCGATGTGCCCGCGCGCCCCGCGGTCCAGGTCGAACTCGGCGCTGTCGGCGAAGCGCTCCTCGTCGTGGTTGGCCGACCCCACCGACAGCGCCACGATCTCGCCGGCCGGAATGGTCACGCCGCCGACCTCGACGTCCACCGTGGTGAACCGGGAGGTCCCCAGCATCACCGGGGTGTCGACGCGCAGCATCTCCTCCACCACCGGCGCCGGGTCGGCCAGCAGCTGCTCGGCCAGGCCCGGCGTGGTGAGCAGCCGCCGGATGCCGGAGCTGATCAGGTTCGCGGTCGTCTCGTGCCCGGCCACCAGCAGCAGCAGGGCCATGGCCAGCACCTCGTCCGTGGACAGCCGGTCGCCCTCCTCGCTGGCCCTGGTCATGGCCGACAGCAGGTCGTCGCCCGGCGTGGCCGACTTCTGCGCGATGAGGTTGCTCATGTAGGCGTTGATCGCCTGGTCGGCCGGCACGTACTGGACGGGGTCGCCGGACAGCAGCGCGCCGGTCCAGGCCTGGAACTCGTGCCGGTCCTCGGGCGGCACGCCCAGCAGCTCGCTGATCACCATCGCCGGCAGCGCCACCGAGAAGCCGTCGACCACGTCGACCGGACCGTCGGCGGTGGCCAACGCGGTCAGCAGGTTCTCGGTCAGCTGCTCGGTGAACGGCCGCAGCAGGGCCACCCGGCGGGCGGTGAAGTCCTTGGCCAGCAACAGTCGCAGCCGGGTGTGGTCGGGCGGGTCGGAGTTCAGCATGTGCTTGCCGAACAGGTTGTTCAGCTTGGGCTCGCGGCCGGCGGCGATCAGCTTCTCGGTCAGCAGCTCGACCAGCCGCGGGGAGTCCTTGCTCAGCCGGTCGTCGGTGAGCAGCGCCCGCACGTCGTCGTAGCGCGTGACGACCCAGGTCGGGACGCCGTTCACCGCCCGGGTGAGGAACACCGGCTCCTCGGCTCGGGCGGTGGCCATGAACTCGTGCACGTGAGCGAAGTAGTGCTCCGTGAACATCTCGCGGGTCATGCCCCCAGCCAAGCACTGAACGGCCGTCCCGTGCTTGCCCATTGCCCCGAGGGGCCGCCGTTCGGCTCAGTCGGCCAGCGCCGCCCGCAGGCGGGGCTCCTCGACCTTCCAGTAGCCGTGCTCGCGGCCGTCGACCAGGATCACCGGCACCCGGTCGCCGTACTCGGCCCGCAGGTCCGGATCGGTGTCCACGTCCGAGGCCGCCCACGGCACACCCAGCTCGTCGCAGATGCGCCGGACATCGGCCTCGGCCTGCACGCAGTGGTCGCAGCCGACCCTCGTCATCACGGTCACGGTGTGGCTCACGCGGATCAACCTACGCCCGGGGCGATCTACGCCTGGGGCAGGCGCAGCCGGCTGCGCACCAGCTTGCCGGTCGGCGAGTGCGGCAGGACCTCGGCGAACTCCACGGTGACCGGCACCTTGAACTTGGCCAGCCGCTCCGCGCAGTGCTCGACCACCTGCTCCGCGGTGAGCTCCGCGTCCTGGCCCAGCACCAGCACGGCCTTCACCGCCTCGCCCGTCGTCTCGCTCGGCACGCCGACCACGGCCGCCTCCGCGACCCCGGGCAGCTCGGCGATGACCTGCTCCACCTCGTGCGGGTACACGTTGAAGCCGTTCACGATGATCAGGTCGCCGGCCCGGTCGACCAGGTGCAGGTCGCCCTCGTCGTCGAGGTAGCCGACGTCGCCGGTGCGGAACCAGCCCTCGGCGTCGGGGCCGTGCGCGCCGTCCGGCCAGTAGCCGCTGAACAGGTTCTCGCCGCGCACCGACACCAGGCCGGCGTCGTCGTCGGGCAGCACGAACTCCTCGTCGTCGGCGAACGGCTGGCCGTCGGTGTCCACCAGCCGCAGCTCGACGCCCGGCAGCGGGCGGCCGACCGAGCCCGGCTTGATCTGGCCGCCGACCAGCGTGGAGGTCAGCACCGGGGCCGTCTCGGTGAGTCCGTAGCCCTCGAACACCGGCAGGCTCGTCGCCTGCTGCACGGCCGCCAGCAGCGACGGGCTCAGCGGCGCGGCGCCCGAGGTCAACAGCCGGACCGTGACCAGTGCGTCACGCAGGCGAGCGGCGTCCACGTGCATCAGCGCCTGATACATGGGGGGCACGCCGACCAACGTCGTCACCCGGTGCTGCTCGATGGCGTCAACTGCTGCCTCCGCGTCGAAACGTTGCAGCAGAACAGCGGTCGCGCCGGCGGCCGCGACCTGGAACAGTCCTGGTCCAAGCCCGTAGGAGTGGAACAGCGGCAAGGCGAGCAGCACGCGGTCGGCGGCGGTCACCGGCGCCGGGCGCAGCGCCGCGCACTGCGCCACGTTCGCCAGCAACGCGCGGTGCGACAGCATCGCCCCGCGCGGCACACCGGAGGTACCCGACGTGTACGCGAGCACAGCCACGTCCTCGCCGCCGCGCACCGACTCGCCGGTGAGGCCGCCGTCGACGCGCAGCACCGGCGCGGGCAGCGTCCTGGTCGACACGCCGTCGCCGTCGCCGATGAGCAGCGAGGCGTCGCTGTCGTTGAGCACGCGGGTCAGCTCACGGATGGGACCGCCGGTGCTGACCGGCACCACCACGCCGCCGGCCCGCAGCGCGCCGAACACGGCCACCGCGAACTCCGTGGACGTGGGCAGCCGCACCGCGACCCGGTCGCCCGGCTGGAGGCCGGCCTCGCGCAGGCGGTGGGCCTCGACATCGGTCGCGGCGTCCACCTCGGCCCAGCTCAGGGTGTCTCCGGTGGCCGCGTCGATGAACGCGGGGTGATCGGGACCACGGACCGCGGCGGTGCGGACCAGATCCGCCACGTTGCTGACACCGGTCATACGAGACCTCCCCATCGAGCCGACCGCTGGATTTTGTCACGGTGCTCCCGCGTCATGCAGGAGCTGGTCCCGACGTCCCATCAAGGTCCGCCCGTGAGCGCTACCTACTTGCAAGTAACAACACGTATGCTGCCGTTACGCCGACCAAGGGAGGTGCTGCTGGACCTATGAGCAGCCCTGCCCGTTCCCAACAGCCAGGCGGCCGGCCGGCCACCGCCGACGAGCACGCCGAGGCGTGGCAGCTCGTGGACAAGGCGCAGAGCGGCGACGTGGAGGCGTTCGGCCTGCTCTACGACCGGTACGTGGACCAGGTGTTCCGCTACGTGCTGTTCCGCGTCGGCGACCGCACGCTGGCCGAGGACGTGACCTCCGAGACGTTCCTGCGGGCCCTGCGCCGCATCACCACGGTCAGTTACCAGGGCCGTGACGTCGGCGCCTGGTTCGTCACCATCGCCCGCAACCTCGTGCTCGACCACGTCAAGTCGAGCCGGTACCGGCTGGAGGTCACCACCGCCGAGTTGGACGACAATCGCCAGGTCACGACCGGTCCCGAGCAGGCCGTGCTGGACGAGGCGACATCAACCGAGCTGTTGCGCTGCGTGAGCGAGCTCAACGACGACCAGCGGGAGTGCATCGTGTTGCGCTTCCTGCAGGGCCTGTCGGTGGCCGAGACGGCCGAGCAGATGGGCCGGAACGAGGGCGCGATCAAGGCTTTGCAGCATCGCGCGGTACGCCGGCTGGCCCAACTGCTGCCGGCCGAACTGCGCTAGCTGTGCGCAATCGCTGACGCAATGCTCTTACGCGTAACCGATGCAGTGCCGCCGTCGTTTCCTGGATTGGGAACGAACAGGTGGTGAGGTGGAGACCCGGATGGAGCACGAACGCGTCGCAGATCTGCTGCGGCGCTCGGCCGACGCGTTGGCGCCGACCCCGCGGGAGCGGGAGCGCATGCGACTGCGGGTGCTCGCCGAGTTCAAGGCCATGGACTTCGAGTCCCCGCCGGCCCCGGTCCGGGACTTAGCCGCCGCCCGGTCCACCGCACCCGGCCGCCTGATGGTCGCCCTGGCCGCCGCCCTGTGCCTGATCCTCTCGCTGGGCGCGATGAGCCTGCTGCTCAGCCGCGACGCGCTGCCCGGCGACCCGCTGTACGCGATCAAGCGCTCGGCCGAGTCGGCCTCCTTCGGCCTCGCCTTCGACGACGCCGCCAAGGCCCGCAAGCACCTCGAGTTCGCCACCGCGCGGATCGACGAGATGGAGGGCATGGCCGCCCGCGGCGCCACCCCCATCGGCTCGTACCTGACCGCGCTGACCGACTTCGACACCGACGCCGCCGCCGGCTCCCGGCTGCTCACCGTGCTCAGCACCAACGGCGACGGCTCCGGCCTGACCTACCTGCGCGACTGGGCCACGTCGCAGTCGCAGCGGCTCAAGACCCTGCGGCCGTCGCTGCCCGAGCGCGCCGACACCAGCGCCGACCTGCTGGCCGCCATCACCGAGCGGGCCGACGCCCTCATCGCGCGGCTGAACTGCTACACGATCACCACCGGCGGCGCCGACGACGTCGGAGCCCTGCCGGCCACCGACGCCTGCGCCACGCGGCCGCCGGTCCAGCAGAGCTACAGCACCCTTCCGACCACGGCCACGCATCCCGGCGGCGGGCCGGGCGGCTCCGGGCCCGGCGGCGGTTCGTCGAGCACCGTCACCACGACGCCGACCGTCACCTTCACCACGCCCACCGTGGCCTCGCCCGTGACCACCGGGTCCAAGGGATCCGGACCGACCACCACCAGCACCAAGCCGACCGACGTCTCCGTGCCGCTGCCGCTGCCGGTGATCAGCCTGCCGCCGCTGCTGCCCGGACTACCGGGCATTGTGCTCGGCGGCTGATCGCTACCCTTGCACGATGAGGACCCGGCAGGAGCGGCGAAGCGGGAGGCGCGGCGGTGCCACGCTGGCGTGACGAGGCGGAGCAGGCGGAACTCGACCGCATGGCCCAGGTGGCCGGCGAGGCGTCGGCCGACGCGGCGGTGGCGGCCGCCGCCGACCTCGAGGCCGCCCTCGCGGTGCCGCCGGACCTGACCGCCGCCGCGTTCTTCGACGTCGACAACACGATGATGATGGGCGCCTCGATCTTCCACTTCGCCCGCGGCCTGGCCAGCCGGAAGTACTTCACCACCACCGACCTGGCCAGCTTCGCCTGGCGGCAGCTCCGGTTCCGGCTCGGCGGCAAGGAGAACCCCGACAGCGTGCGGGCCAGCCGCGAGCAGGCGCTGGGCTTCGTGGCCGGGCGCAGCGTGCAGGAGCTCGTCGACCTCGGCGAGGAGATCTACGACGAGCTGATGGCGGCCAAGATCTGGTCCGGCACCCGGGCCCTGGCCCAGATGCACCAGGACGCCGGCCAGCGGGTCTGGCTCGTCACCGCCACGCCGGTGGAGCTGGCCTCGATCATCGCCCGGCGGCTCGGCCTGACCGGGGCGCTGGGCACCGTCGCCGAGTCCCGGGACGGCGTCTACACCGGCCGGCTGGTCGGCGATCTGCTGCACGGCAAGGCCAAGGCCCATGCCGTTCGGGCGCTCGCCGCTCGTGAGGGCCTCGACCTGCGGCGCTGCACCGCCTACTCGGACTCCATCAACGACGTGCCCATGCTGTCCACCGCCGGCACCGCCGTGGCCGTCAACCCCGACCCCGCCCTGCGTGAGCTGGCCCGCCGCCGCGGCTGGGAGATCCGTGACTTCCGCACCGGCCGCAAGGCCGCCCGCATCGGCGTGCCCACGGTCCTCGGCGCCGGCGCCCTGGCCGGCGCCGTAGCCGCCGGCATCGCCTACCGCCGCCGCGCCTCCTGATCCGACTTGTGCAGGGAAGGACGCCTTACCCTCGTTGAACGCGGGTAAGGCGTCCTTCCCTGCATTGGGCGGACGCAGGACAAAGCCGTCGGGGGTCAGCGCTGGGGCTGCTGCGTCGGTGGCTGCTGCGGGGCCTGCTGGTACTGCTGCTGCTGTTGCTGCGCGGCCGGCGGCTGGTGGGCCTGGGCGGCGTGCTGCTGGGCCGGCTGGTCGTTGGGCACGATGTAGACCGCCGTGCCGTAGGCCGCGACCTCGCTCATGGTCTGGGCGATCTCGTTGCAGTCGAAGCGCATGGCCAGCACGGCGTTCGCGCCGTAGCCCATGGCCTGCTGGCAGAGCCGGCCGAGCGCCTCGTTGCGGGAGTCGGACAGCATCTGGGTGTACTGGGTCACCTCGCCGCCGCCAAGGGACTTGATGCCGGCCATGAAGTTCACGCCGATCGCGCGGCTGCGCACGGTGAGGCCGAAGACCTCGCCGAAGACGTGCGTGACCCGGCAGCCCGGGACGTCGTTCATGGTCGAGATCAAGATGGGGAACTGCGGGGGTGCGCTTGGCTGGGACATGGTCGCGGATCGTAGCCGGCACTGTCCCTTTCGGACTCGGTATTCGCTGCCCGATGCCCTACCGTGACGAGCGTGAGTGACGACGTGCTCGTCATCGGGGCCGGGGTGGTCGGCCTGACCACCGCGGTGTGCCTGGCCGAGGCCGGCGTGCGGACCAGGGTGATGAGCACCGACCTGCCGCGGCAGACCACCTCCGCGACGGCCGGCGCCATGTGGGGCCCGGCGTTCGCCGAACCGGCCGATCGGGCGCTGGGCTGGAGTCGTGTCGGGCTGGAGGAGTTCACCCGGCTGGCCCGGGATCCCGCCACCGGCGTCCGCCTCACCCGCGGCCGGATGGCCAGCCGCACCCCGCTGCCCCTGGACGATCTGCCGCCGCAGGTGACCATGGTCCCGGACCTGATCACCTGTGGCCGCAACGAACTTCCGCCCGGCTTCATCAGCGGCCAGTGGGCCCGCGTGCCCCTGATCGACATGCCTCGCTATCTCGGCTACCTCACCGGCCGCCTGACCGTGGCCGGCGGGCGTCTCGACATCCGCAGCGTCACGCGCCTGAGCGAAGCCATCGACGAGGCCCCGGTTTTGGTCAACTGCACCGGCGTCGGCGCTCGGCGGCTCGTCCCCGACCTGACCGTCCGGGCCAGCCGCGGCCAGCTCGTCGTGGTGGCCAATCCCGGCATCGAGGAGTTCTTCGTGGAGATCTCCACCGAGCCCGAGTTCACCCACTACTTCCCGCACGGCGACCAGGTCGTGCTCGGCGGCGTGTCCACCGTCGGCGACTGGCGCATGGACCCCGATCCGGCCATCGCCGCCGCCATCCTCGACCGCTGCGCCGCCGTCGAACCCAGGCTGGCCGGCGCCCCGATCCTCGAACACCGGGTCGGGCTACGCCCCGAACGCGCGGCCATCCGCCTCGAATCCCGTGAACTCGCCGGCCGTCCCATCGTCCACTGCTACGGCCACGGCGGCCTGGGCGTCACCCTGTCCTGGGGCACCGCCCGGGAAGCGGCCGACCTGGCCAAAGCACTGGTCTGACGCCTCAGGTCGCCACGTTCAACGTGATGTTGATGCGGTCCGGCGTGGGATAGGTGATCGTGCCCTCGCCGCGGGCGTCGGCATACTGCCCGGTCCCGCCGACGATGGCCAGCGGGTTCTGCACCGGCGACGGAACAACCATGGCGTGCATGGAACTCAGGTGCAGCTCGCCCTTGGCCCCGGCGCTGAGGCGGAGCACGATCTTCATCTGCACGATGAGCTTGGCCGGGTTGTCCACCGTCACGTTGACCACGGTGCCGATCATCGAGCCGTCACCGGCGGCGGCCGAGTTGGCGTCGAACAGCGTGAGCAGCGCGCCGAAGGTGGTGCCGACGACGGGCTTGTCCAGCGGGGAACTGGTGGCTCGCGAGGCGACGAACGTCAGCGCGTCGCTCGTGGCCGCCGACGCGGGCAACGCGCCGGCGACGACCAGCCCGCCGGCGGCCATCGCCGGCGCCGCGAGCAATGCGGATCTCCGCGACCACAGCGCCATCCGACCACGGTAGGCACCGCGACCCGATGGCGCCGGTCGACTACCCGATCGAGTGAGTCAGCCCAGCCAGACGTTGCGACGCTGGGTGAGCAGCCGGTAGAGGGTCTGCTGGATGGTCTCCCGGACCTGGTCGGTCAGGTTGAACACCAGCATCGGGTCCTCGGCCGCCCCCGGCTCGTAGTGGTCGGTGCGGATCGGCTCGCCGAACTCGATGTACCACTTGGACGGCAGCGGCACCGCGCCCAGCGGCCCGAGCAGCGGCCAGGTCGGTGTCACCGGGAAGTACGGCAGCCCGAACAGCCGGGCGATCAGCTTGATCTCGCCGATCTTGGGGTAGATCTCCTCGGCGCCCACGATGGACACCGGGATGATCGGCGTGCGGGTCCGCAGCGCCGCCGACACGAAGCCGCCGCGGCCGAACCGCTGCAGCTTGTAGCGGTCCTTGTACGGCTTGCCGACGCCCTTGAAGCCTTCCGGCCACACGCCGACCAGCTCGCCGCCGCGCAGCAGCCGCTCCGCGTCCGGGTTGCAGGCCAGGGTCTGGCCGGTCTTGCGGGCGATGGAGCTCAGCAGCGGCGTGCGGAACACCAGGTCGGCGCCGAGCATGCGCAGGTGCCGGTTGGCCGGGTGGTGCTCGTGCACGGCCACGGCGGTCATCACCGAGTCCATCGGCAGCGTGCCCGAGTGGTTGGCCACCAGCAGCGCGCCGCTGTCGGCCGGCACGTTGTGCAGGCCGATGGTCTCCACCCGGAACCACTTCTCGTACAGCGGCCGCAGCAGCGGCATCATCACGTTGTCGGTCAGCTCCCGGTCGAAACCGAACTCGTCGACCTGGTAGTCACCGGTGATGCGGCGACGCAGGAACGCCAACGAGTCGGCCAGCCTGCGCTCCCACTCGGGGCCGGCCTCGACGGCCTTGTCGCGTGCGGTGTCCGCGGGTGGCGGCACCTGTTCCATCCGGGGTCGCGCCGGCGGCGCCGTTCTCGGCGCGGGTCGGTCGGCGCCGTGCAACGGGATAACGCGTGCGTCGGGCATGGGTTCCACCTCCTCACTCACCTGATCGGAATGCGCGCGGCGAGGTCGAGAATGCCTCGCTCCGCCGCCGCGAGGGTGTCTACGTCGATCGCCGGGCGCAGCGCCCGGCCGCTGACGTAGTCGTCGAACGCCTGTTTGGTCGTCCAGCGCGGCGTGAAGCCGAAGTCCCGCTGGAGCAGGGTGGTGTCCACGACGCGGCCGAAGTTCAGGAACCGCATCTGGTCGGGTGAGAAGTCGACCAGTCGCGCGCTACGCACCAGCCGGCCGACGGTCGGCACCGCCATGCTCGGCACCGGCAGCGGGATCCGGCCGGCCCGGCGGATCGCCTGGGACAGCATCAGCACGCCGTCGCCGCCGACGTTGAACACGCCGGGCAGGTCGTGCAGCGTGGCCCGCTCCATCACGGCCAGCGCGTCCTCTGAGTGCAGCAGCTGCATGCGGGCGTCGTAGCCGAACACCGTCGGCACCACCGGCAGGGCGAAGTACCTGGTCAGCACGGTGTCGATGCGCGGGCCGATGAAGTTGGTGAAACGCAGCGTGGTCACCGCCACGTCGGGGCGGCGCCGGGAGAAGCCGCGCACGTAGCCCTCGACCTCGACGGCGTCCTTGGCGTAGCCGCTGGACGGCAGCGCCTTGGGCGCCATGTCCTCGGTGAACATCGCCGGGTCGCGCGAGCTGGCACCGTACACGGCGGTGGTGGACTTGACCACCAGCCTGCGCACCACGGGCGAGCGCTGGCAGGCGGCCAGCAGCTGCATGGTGCCGATGACGTTCATCTCCTTCATCGCCGTGCGGCCGGTGGGACCGGCCGGGTTGGCGGTGACGGAGGCGTGCACCACGGTGTCGACCCGGGCGCTGGCGATGACCTTGGTGATCAGGGGGTTGCGGATGTCGGCGCGGACGAACTCCGCCCGGCCCATCCGCCGGAGCAGATCGCGTGGCGGCGGCACGGTGTCCACCCCGAGCACCCGCTCGATCGACGGATCGGCGGCAAGGCGCGCGGCGAGATGGCCGCCGAGGAAGCGGCTGACTCCGGTGACGAGGACGACGTTGGGCGCCATGCGACTCCCTGCATAGGCGGCGACCCGAGCGATGCTACTCGTCGTGACCGCCCGAAACAGGGGCCAGGTACGCCGCATTGACGCAGGTCACGTGGGTTTTACCGCGGGCTCACCCGATCGGCGGGATCTGGCGAGCCACCCGTAACGCAGGACGGCACCCGCGCGATCGCGCGGGTGCCGAACAGGCTTCAGGCCGAGCGCCTCACTTGCCGCGCTTGCGTCGCTGCACCCGGGTCTTGCGAAGCAGCTTGCGGTGCTTCTTCTTCGACATGCGCTTGCGACGCTTCTTGATGACCGAGCCCATACGGGTTCCTTAGGTGTAGACGGTGTGATCTTGGTGGTGCCCTCGTGCTGCCCAGGGCTGCCGAGCCCCTGCCGCCGCGTGGGGACGCGGCCATGGCACCGAGCACGAACGACCTGTCACTTTACCCGCACGGGCGAGCCCGGCTGGCACAGGTACCAGCCGGGCGCTGTTTTGATCTTCTCAGCCCGCGTCGTAGTACGCGTTCTCCAGGTAGTCCTGCACCGCGCTTTCCGTCACGCGGAACGACTTGCCCACCCTCACGGCAGGCAGTTCGCCCGAGTGCACCAGGCGGTACACGGTCATCTTCGAGACCCGCATCACCTTCGCCACCTCGGCGATGGTGAGGAACTGCACCTGTGCGAGCCCGGGGTGTGTCTCCTTCTGCTGCTGCGCCGGCATGTGTCACCGCGTCCTTAAACACGTGTCGCGCCGTCGGCTTCCCCACCGGCGGTATCGACACGCACGTGCTCACCCGAGCGTAGCGGGACGCATGGGGCTGCTGCGACGTCCGCGCCGCGCTGTGCGCCCAGTGGTGTCGGGATCCACCCGTACGCACCACGCCGCCGCTGCGGTTCGACCATTCAGCCCGTCCAGCGGCGTCGCTCGCCGATCGGCGCACGTCGTACCGGCCGGCGCCTCAGGCGTCGTGGGCGCGGCCCAGCTCCGCCGACCGGTCCCGCGCCGCCTCGATCGCCGCCAGCAGCGCCGCCCGCACCCCGTGCTTCTCCAGCTCGCGGATGGCCATGATGGTGGTGCCCGCCGGCGAGGTCACGGCTTCACGCAGCGTGACCGGGTGCTCCCCGGAGTCCGCCAGCATCGTCGCCGAGCCGACCGCCGACTGGATGATCAGCTGGGCCGCCACCGCCCGGGGCAGCCCGAGCAGGATGCCGGCGTCGATCATGGCCTCGACCAGGAAGAAGAAGTAGGCCGGGCCCGAGCCCGACAGCGCCGTCACCGCGTCCTGCTGCGACTCCGGCACCCGCAGCACCTTGCCCACGCTGCCCAGCAGCTTGTCCACCAGGTCCATGTGCTCCGGCGTGGCGTGCGCGCCGGCCGAGATCGCGCTCATCGCCTGGCCCACCAGCATCGGCGTGTTCGGCATCACCCGCACCACCGGCGTGCCCTGCGGCAGCTCCCGCTCGTACAGCGCGGTCGGCAGGCCCGCGCACAGCGACACCACCAGCGTGCCCGGCCTGAGCAGGGAGTTCAGCTCCGTCAGCAGCGGGTCGATGTCCTGCGGTTTCACCGCCACCACCAGCACCTCGGCCGTCGCGGCCGCCCCCGCCACCGTGACCGCCCGCACCCCGTACCGCTCCGTCAGCTCCCGGCAGCGCTCCTCGTAGCGCTCCGTGAACATCAGGTCGCCCGGCCCCCAGCCGGCGTCGAGCAGCCCGGACAGCAGCGCCTCACCGATCTTGCCTGCCCCCAGCACCGCGATCGTCGTCATGCGCACCAGCGTGCCAGCCGCCGCCACCGAGATTCGCGACCGGGGTTGCCGAGGGGTTTCCCCAAGATCGGCTCGGCCGTCCCCGCCGCCTGGTCATCGCTCCTACGTTCGCGGCGTGGCAGCCGTGCCACACGACCCCGAGCTGAGGAGAAGACACATGCTTTCAACGGCGGCCAAGGCGACCGCGGCGACGATGGCCGCGGTCGGACTGGGCCTCGTGGCCCCGGTCGTGGCGTCCGCGGCGCCCGCCGCCAGCGGCGTGCGGCTGTGCGTCGACCGGTTCGCCGACTTCGACGCCGTGCTCCAGTGGCCCAGCCGCGGCGGCCAGGAGACCTTCGGCATCCGTCCCGGCCAGTGCAGCGACTGGGGCCCCGCCAACCCCGGCGAGCTCATCGTCGTGCTGGCCTTCTACCGCGGGGCGACCATCAACATCGGGCACTTCTCCGCCAGCAGCCGTGGCGACGACGTCGAGGCCGTCGGCCGGGTCGCCGACGGCACCGAGGGCATCAACCTGGGCGTCTGACCTGCGTTTTCGGTCTCGTCGTCAGCGCCGTCAAAAAAATCTGCCCGGAGTTGTCGAGAATGGGGCGACGGCTCCGTCCCAGGGGCACAGGACGGACCGAACGAAGGAGAACGGCCATGAAGTACCTGCTGCTCAAGCACTACCGCGGCGCCCCCGAGGCGATCAACTGCGTGCCGATGGACAAGTGGACGCCGGCCGAGGTGGACGCGCACATCCAGTACATGCGGGACTTCGCGGCCAAGCTGGAGCAGTCCGGCGAGTACGTGGACGGCCAGGCGCTGGCCCCCGAGGGCGCGTGGGTCCGCTCGGACGGCGAGGGCAGGCCGCCGGTGACCGACGGGCCGTTCGCCGAGACCAAGGACCTCATCGCCGGCTGGATGATCATCGACGTGGACACCTGGGACCGTGCCGTGGAGCTGGCCGGCGAGCTGTCGGCCGCGCCCGGCGCCAACGGCGAGCCGATCCACGAGTGGCTGGAGGTCCGGCCGTTCCTCGGCGAGCACAGCTCGGTGACGGAGTGAACGAATCCCTGCTGCGGGAGCTCGTGCCCGCGG
>NZ_KK037166.1:6435201-6457918 GCF_000568255.1 Kutzneria sp. 744 | reverse complement strand
GCGCCAACCCTTCCCTGCCCCCGGCCGCCGCCGTCGCCCTCACGCTGCGTGCCGTCGGCGGCCTGACCACCCGTCAGATCGCCGACGCCTACCTGGTGCCCGAGGCCACCATGGCCCAGCGCATCAGCCGGGCCAAGAAGAAGATCGACGGCCAGCGCCTCGACCGCCCCGGCGACCTCGGCACCGTGCTGCGGGTGCTCTATCTCGTGTTCAACGAGGGCTACAGCGGCGACATCGACCTCGCCGCCGAGGCCATCCGCCTCACCCGCCAGCTCTTCGTGCTGACCGACGAGCCCGAGGTCTCCGGCCTGCTCGCCCTCATGCTCCTGCACCACGCCCGCCGCGCTTCCCGCACCGGCCCCGGCGGCCGCCTCATCCCCCTCGCCTCCCAGGACCGCTCCCGCTGGGACACCGGTCTGATCACCGAGGGCGTCTCCGTCCTCCAGGCCGCCCTGTCCCGCGACCGCCTCGGCGAGTACCAGGCCCAGGCCGCCATCGCCGCCCTCCACGCCGACGCCCCCAGCACCTCCGACACCGACTGGGTGCAGATCGTCGAGTGGTACGACGAGCTCCTGGCCCTCACCGACAGCCCCGTCGTCCGCCTCAACCGCGCCGTCGCCCTCGGCGAGGCCGACGGCCCCCAGGCCGGGCTGCGGGCCCTCGCCGACCTCGACCCTGCCCTCCCCCGCCACACCGCCGCCTCCGCCTACCTCCACGAACGCGCCGGCAACCTCCCCCAGGCCGCCGCCCTCTACGCCGAGGCCGCCCGGGTAGCAACCACCGTCCCGGAACGCGACCACCTCACGCGGGAGGCCGCCCGGGTACGTCAGCTGCTCTGACGTGTCGAGGCTCATGGGGCAGCCAATCACCCGATCGGGTAGCGGAGACTCCCGAACGTCGGATCAAGATCGCCAACACCCTGACCGCGCTGCCGCTGTCCGGGGCCATCGTGATCACAGAGATCACCAGCAACACAGCGCAGGAGAAGGCCCGCTGCCACCTGCTCCGCGCCCTGCTGCCCCGCTTCGAACACGTGGAGAAGGTCGCCGAGGTCGTGCTGGAGTCGCGCAGTGGCGGTGACAAGCACGACCGGCGGACCGTGGACCGGCTGCGGCGTTCCCACCAGGTCACCGGCGCGCTGCGGCTGAATCACGCGACCAAGGCATCGGCCCCGCTGAGCTGGATCGCCGACTTCGTGATCGGTGCTTGTGTGTGTGCCGAGCTGCACGACGACTCGGAGGCGGGGGATGCTGAATCGGGCGCACGCGATCGACGTGCTCAGGTGCTCCGGATAGCGCGAAGCCCGGGGTCCCACGACAACGCGGGCACGATCCCGGGCTCACTTCCGAGCGCGTCCGCGGACCGCTCAGCCTGTGGTGAATCCAGCAACGTGCAGGGGTCAGCTGCTGTTGGTCTCCTGGGGGCTCAGGGCCAGCTGGCGGGCCTGGCAGACCAGGCGGCCGGAGGCGTCGAGGATGGTGGCGTCCTGGTCGAACCACTGGCCGTGGACGGCGCGGGACTCGACCTGGGCGCGGAGCCAGCCGGGCTCGGGGCGGGCGCGGACGAGGCCGGTGAGCTGGACGGTGGGGGACCAGCCGAAGCGGCCGAGGTTGAAGGTCAGCGGCATGGCGATGTCGCCGGCGACCAGGGCGAAGAAGGGGTCGGGCTGCTCGCCGCCGCGGGGGCGGACCCACATGCGCAGCCGGAGGGGGTCGCCGGTGCGGCGTTCGAGGAAGCCGGCGCCGATGGGGTCGACGAGGACCTCGCAGGCGCGGGCCAGCTTGAAGACGCCGACGGCGTTGGGCAGGGAGCCCAGGTCGATGGCGTTGGCCGGCGGCAGCACGGGCAGCTCGGGGAGGTCCCGCCAGGCGGGGCGCTCCTCGGGCAGCTTGCCGACGGTGACCATGGACTCGACGCAGGCGGAACCCCGCTGTTCGAGGCTGACCCGGACGACCACGACCGTGCGGCCGGCCTTGCGGATGTCGGTCTTGAGCATCACCGGCCCGACCGACGGGGCGCGCAGGAACTGGGCGCTGACCGCGAGGGGGTCCAGCAGCTCGCTGCCGGTGCTCTCGACCACCTGGACACCGGCCCGGGCCAGCAGCGCGAGCAGGAAGCCGCCATGGGGCTTGGTGCCGACCGTCCAGTCCGGCGGCAGGTCCGCGATGGCGGTGCCGTCGCCGAGCGGGCGCACGGCGGAGGCGGCCGAGAACGGCCGGATCGCCGAGGCCTGTCCGGCGCTCATGACCGACCGACCAGGGACCGAAGGAAAAAAGCCGTGTTCGCGGGGCGTTCGGCCAGCCGCCGCATCAGGTAGCCGTACCACTGTTCGCCGTAGGGCACGTAGACACGCACCGCCTCACCTGAGTTGACGAGCCGTCGCTGCTCGTCGGGTCGGATTCCGTACAGCATCTGATATTCGTAGCTACCTGGTTTACGGCCGTACCACAGCGCGCGTTCGGCGATCACGGCGACAAGTCTCGGATCGTGGGTGGCGAACATGGGGTAGCCGCGACCCGCCAGGAGGGCGTTTGCGCAGCGTACGTAGCTGAGATCGACCTCGTGGGGGCTGGAAAAAGCCACCGTGACCGGTTCCGCGTATGCCCCTTTGCACAGCCGAACCCGGGATCCCGTGCCCGCCAGCGCCATGCAGTCGTCGAGCGTGCGCCGAAGGTACGCCTGCAGCACGGCCCCGACCCACGGCCAGGTCCGCCGCAGCTCGGCCAACACCCGAAGGGTGGAGTCGGTGGTCGTGTGGTCTTCCATGTCCAACGTGATCGTGGTGCCGCACTGCTCGGCCGCGGCGGCGATGCGGGAGGCGTTGTCGAGGGCCAGCCGCTCGTCCAGCGCCTGTCCCACGGCCGAGAGCTTCACGCTCACCTCGGCATGCCTGGACAGCCCGTCGGCGTGCAGGCGGTCGAGCAGCCGCAGGTACGCCTGCACGGTCTGTTCCGCGAGGTGCTCGTCGGTGGTGTGCTCGCCGAGGTAGTCCAGCGACACCGACAGCCCGTCGGCCACCAGCCGCGCGGTGACGCCGACGACGTCGTCGGTGCCCTCACCCGCCACGAACCGGCGCACGACGTCCCGACTCACCGGCGCGGTCGCCACGAGCCTGCGGACGGCATCGTTGGCGCCGGCCGCGAGGATCAGGGTTCGCAGCGGATGCACGGCGTGACTCTACGTCCCATCCGACGATCACGGTTACCGAAGTTACCGATCAGTTCTGCCCCAGATTGAGCCGTGCGAACAGCAAGGCCTCGGCCAGTTCCGCCGCCCGCTCGCCCGGACCGCGGGCCTTGCGGGTGTTGACCTCCAGCACGACCTGTCCCTCGAAGTCGGCGGCGGCGAGCTGCTCACAGAACGTGGCGCACGGCGCGGTGCCACGACCGGGCACGAGGTGCTCGTCGCGCGCGGCGCCGCTGCCGTCGGCGAGGTGGACGTGCACGAGGCCCTCGCCCATGCGCTCAGCCATGGCCAGCGGATCCATCTGCGCGGCGGCGGTGTGCGAGAGGTCCAGCGTGTAGTGCTTGTGCCCGGCGTCGGTCGGGTCGACGGACGGCTTGAACGCCGACAGCTCGGTGCCGCGCAGCCGCACGGGGAACATGTTCTCCACGGCGATCTGCACGCCGCTGCTCTCGTTGAGCTCATCGACCAACTCCGGAAAGCGCTCGGCGTAACGGCGCTGCCAGCGGAACGGCGGGTGCACGACCACGGTCGGCGCGTCCAGGACCTGCGCGGCGGTCACCGCGCGGCGCAGCCGGACCACCGGGTCGGAGGACCACACCCGCTGGCTGATCAGCAGGCACGGCGCGTGCACGGCCAGCACCGGCACCCCGTGCCGGTCGGACAGGTCGAGCAGGGCGTCCATGTCCTGGCTGACCGGGTCGGCCCAGACCATCACCTCGACGCCGTCGTAGCCGAGCTCGCCGGCCAGCTCGAAGGCCGCGGCGGCCGACTCCGGGTAGACCGACGCCGTGGACAGCCCGATCGGGATGTGTCGACTGGCCAACTAGTGCCGATCAGCCGCAGCGCGGCCGGCGACACCGTCACGATCAGTCCCACCAGCACGGCGAGCACCATGGTCTGGAGGTCGTCGGCCTTGCGGATGCGCCGCACGACGATCACCAGCGCGACGATGACCACGACCGCGGCGGCCAGCGCGGCCGCCGGCAGCCAGTTCCACAGGAACTGGAAGCCCAGCCAGAGGGCGGCGCCGCCGACGACGCCGATGGCCAGCTGGGCGATCATCATCAGCCACTGCTTGGCCGGGGAGCCCTCGGCCTGCTCCTCGTCCTCGTTCTCGTCCACGTCGAGCGCGCTGCCGACCCCGGCCGGGGCCGCGTCGTGGTCCACGGCGTACGCGAACGAGTTCTCCTGCTGGTAGTCGTACTCGTAGTCGTCGTCATCATCGACGAGCGGGCCGGGATGCGCCTGGGTGCCGGGGCCGGTGAACGGGCCGCCGTCATCGTCGTCGAGGAGCGGACCCGGGTGGGCCTGGGTGCTCTCGCCGACCGCCGCCGGGATGCGCGGCATCACATCGGTGACGCCCTCCTGCGGCGGCGCGCCGGACAGTCGGTTGACCAGCGGGTTCGGCGGCGGCGTGTCCGCGGTGATCGGCGGCAGGTACGTGGTGTCCGCGGTGGCGTCCACCGGCGGTGGCGGCGGCGTGCCGGGCGGCGTCGGCCGGTAGAAGCCGGTGGCCTGCGACGGCTGCTGCTGCGTGGGCTGCTGGGGCGCTTGCTGCGGTCCCCCCTGCTGCGGACCCTGTTGCTGCGGGCCCGGTTGCTGGGGTCCTTGCTGCTGCGGGCCCTGCTGCTGCGCGGACGGCTGCTGCGGACCCTGCCGCATCAGGTCGTTACGCGAGAGGTTGGTGCGGGACGACTCGATACGCGGCGGCGGGGGCGGCGGAGTCTGGCGGCCGGCGACGGGTGCGCCGGGCGCACCGGCGGGCGCATGCCCGTGGCGGTCTGCTGTGGGGAAGCGGCCGGCGGCTGCGGAGGGCCGGACTGCGGCATGGGGGGCGGCGGCTGCTGCGGCCCCGGCTGCGGCGGCTGCTGGATCGGCCGCTTGGGCAGCTGCTGCGAGGACGTCGCCACGGGCGGGGCCGGCGGTGGGGGCTGCTGCTGGAGCGGCTGTTGGGGCCGCACCGGCGGCTGGGCGCCGACGGTGGTCTCCTCGACGTCGTCGCGGATGGCCATCATCTCGCCGCTGTCCGACAGCACCCGTTCAATGATCGTCTGGGGTGACGTGTCGGACGGCTCGTCGGCCCGGCGCCGACGGCGTCTGGGCGCACTGTCCTCGGAGTTGGCCCCGTACTGGGCGAGCAACTCCGCGACCGTGCGCTGACTGCGCTCGGAACCGCTTTCTCGACTCATTGATTCCACCGTGCCCCGAAGTGCGCCGTCCGTCCAGTCTCGCCGGGCGGCGCCGCGCCGTCCGTGTGGTCCAGTCGCCGAAGGATGACACCTTCGCGCAGCGCCCAGGGGCAGATCTCGAGTTCTGTGAGTGACAACGCTCGCATGGTGGCCTCCGCCACGAGTGCGCCGGCGACCAGTTGCGCCGACCGGCCGGCGCTGACGCCCTCCAGCTCGGCGAGGTCCGCGGCGGACATCCGGGAGATGAACGCGATCAGCTGGCGCAGGCCGGCGTGGGTCAGCACCCGCCGCACCCGCGGCCCCCGGTCGGACGGGGCGGCGCCGGTCAGCCGGGCCAGCGTGCGGAACGTCTTCGAGGTGGCGGCCACCAGGTCGGGCTCGCCCAGCCGCAGCACCCGCTTGGCCACCGGGGCGATCTGCTCGTCCAGCCATTCCACGGTGTCGCGCAGCTCGTGCCGGCTCGGCGGGTCGTGCTTGAACCGCGTCCGGGTCACCCGGCCCGCGCCCATGGGGATCGAGCAGGCCAGGTCGGGGTTCTCGTCCCGGCCGACGGCGATCTCCAGCGAGCCGCCGCCGATGTCCAGGTTGAGCAGCCGGCCGGCCGACCAGCCGTACCAGCGGCGCACCGCGAGAAAGGTGTAGCGGGCCTCGTCCTCGCCGGACAGCACCTCGAGCTCGACGCCGGTCTCCTTGCGGACCCGGTCGAGCACGGCGGCGGAGTTACCGGCCTCGCGCACGGCCGAGGTGGCGAAGGCCATCAGGTCCTCGCAGCCGAACTGGACGGCCGAGGCCTTGCCATCGGCCACCGCCTTGATCAGCGTGTCGGCCCCGTGCTTGGACAGCGTGCCGCTGCCGGTGAGCTGCTCAGCCAGCCGCAGCACCGACTTCTCCGACGACATCGGCGTCGGATGGGCACCACGATGCGCGTCCACCACCAACAGGTGGACAGTGTTCGACCCGACGTCCAGCACCCCTAGGCGCACGCGGAGCACCGTACCTGGCGGGCGTGACAATCCCGTAATCCCCCATCCGGTGAAGCGCGTCCACCGGATGGGGCACGGCGCGGGATCAGGACTCGAACTTGTAGCCGAGCCCGCGCACGGTGACCAGGTGCTGCGGGGCGGACGGATCCGGTTCGATCTTGGACCGCAGCCGCTTGACGTGCACGTCCAGGGTCTTGGTGTCGCCGACGTAGTCCGCGCCCCACACCCGGTCGATGAGCTGGCCCCTGGTCAGCACCCGGCCCACGTTGCGCAGCAGGTACTCCAGCAGGTCGAACTCCTTGAGCGGCAGCGACACCTCGGCGCCGTCCACGGTCACCACGTGCCGCTCCACGTCCATCCGGACCGGGCCGGCCTCCAGGACCTGCGGCAGCAGCTCCTCGGACTCGCCGCCACGGCGCAGCACGGCCCGGATGCGGGCGATCAGCTCGCGGGCCGAGTACGGCTTGGTGACGTAGTCGTCGGCGCCCAGCTCCAGGCCGACCACCTTGTCGATCTCGCTGTCCCGGGCCGTGACCATGATCACCGGCACGGCCGAGCGCTGGCGCAGCGCCTTGCACACGTCGGTGCCGCTCATGCCGGGCAGCATCAGGTCCAGCAGCACGATGTCGGCGCCGTTGCGGTCGAACTCCTCCAGCGCCTCCTGGCCGGTGCCGGCCAGGGCGGCGGTGAAGCCCTCCTTGCGCAGCAGGAAGGCCAGCGGGTCGGCGAAGGATTCCTCGTCCTCGACGATAAGCACCCTGGTCACAGACCCTCCTCGCTGGCGCTCGTCGCGTCTGAGACCGATGTCCCTGTGCTCAATGGTGCCCTCGCAAGCTCGGTCACAGTTTTCCTCCATGATCGGGACTGCCGACACCGTCGACGGCGTCCACACCGTCCGCCCCGGTCGGGACGAGCCTGATGTCTCCGGTCGGGACGTGCCCGTTGTTCCTGTCGTTCACGGCCGGCTCGGGCCGCGTTCCTTCCGGTTCGTCGCCGGACCGCGGCGCGGGCGCGCCGTGGGCCGGGATCCGCAGCGTGAAGGTCGACCCGGTGCCGGGCAGACTCCACAGCTTCACCTCGCCGCCGTGGTTGGCGGCGACATGCTTGACGATGGCCAGCCCCAGGCCGGTGCCGCCGGTCATGCGCGAGCGGGCCGGGTCGGCCCGGTAGAACCGCTCGAACACCCGGTGCTGCTGGTCGGGGGCGATGCCCATGCCGCGGTCGGTGACCGCGATCTCCACGAAGCCGTCCGCGGTGCGGCGGCTCACGGAGACCGGGCTGCCGGGCTGCGAGTAGGCGATGGCGTTGTCGAGCAGGTTGCTCAGGGCCGTGACCAACAGGGTCCGGTCCCCGTCGACGACGAGGTCGCTGTTGTCGTCGGTGGTGATCTCGATGCCGCCGGACTCGGCGGCCAGCCGGCTGCGACCCAGCGCCTCGCGCACGACCTCGTCCACGGCCAGCGGGGTCATCTCCGGCAGCTGCTCGGCGCCCTGCAGCCGGGACAGCGCGATCAGCTCGGTGACCAGCCGGCCCAGCCGGGTCGCCTCGTGCAGGATCTTGCTGCTGAACCGGCGGACCTCGACCTGGTCGTCGGCGGCGTCCAGGACGGCCTCGGCCAGCAGCGCGAGCGCGCCCACCGGCGTCTTGAGCTCGTGGCTGACGTTGGCGACGAAGTCGCGGCGGATCGCCTCCAGCCGGACGGCCTCGGACTCGTCGTTGGCGTCGACCACGGTGAAGCCGTCGCCCAGCGGCCGGACCTCGCCGCGCACCGCCTCCGGCTGCCGGCCGCCGCGCGACTGGAGCGGCGACAGGTCGACCTCCATCACCTCGCCGGAGGCCGCCACCAGCTCGGCGGCCTTGCGGGCGCGGTCGTCGACCTGGCTGCCCCGGACCACGCCCAGGGCGGCGGCACGGGGGTTGTGCAGGACGACGTCACCGAAGTGGTTGAGCACGACGACGCCGTTGTGCGAGGAGTGCACCACGCGCTGGACGAGATCGGAGACGGTGAGGACGACCGGCTGCGATGAGGTCCGTCTGGCCAGCGTGCGGCCGATGAGGGAACCAACCAGCAAGCCGATCACCAGTAGGCCGATCGACAGGGCGAGATAGCCCGATGCGGTCACACCACGCATCGTAAGCAGGTCAGGGGCCTGCCGGCCTACCCCTCGACCAGCAACCGTGACACCGGTGACACCTCCGCACGCCACTGTTCCACGCCGCGTCAGCTCCCGTTCACCCAGTCGTGTCCTTGGGGTGTCACATGCGCTCCGCACGTGCCTCCAGGCGTCAAGTGCGGAGCGCATGTGACAACGGGGTCACCCGCGGGGGTGAACGTCAGGCGATGGCGTCGAGCGTGGCGACGTCGTCGGCCGACAGGCGCAGCGACGCCCCGGCGACGTTCTCCTCCAGGTGCCCGATCGACGACGTGCCCGGAATGGCCAGCAGGTTGGGCGAGCGCTGGAGCAGCCAGGCCAGCGCGACCTGCGGAACCGTCGCGTGGTGGTGCTCGGCGATCGTCTTCAGGCGCGGGTCGTCGACCAGCTCGAAGCCGCCCAGCGGGAAGAACGGCACGTAGGCGATGCCCTGGTCGGCGCAGGTGCGGACCAGTTCCTCGTCCCGGCGCTGGCTGATGTTGTAGAGGTTCTGCACGCAGACCACCGGCGCGATCTTCTGCGCCTGAGCGAGCTGGTCCTGAGTGACGTTACTCACACCGAGTTCACCGATCAGGCCCTGCTCGCGGAGCTGGGCCAGCACCGTGAACTGCTCTTCCAGCGGGGTGCCCTCCGGCTCGGCGAATCCCGGCATGCGGAGGTTGACCACGTCGATCCGCTCCACGCCCAGGCGCCGGAGGTTGTCGTGCACCGCCTCACGCAGCTCGTCCGCGCCCAACGCGTTCAGCCAGGCGCCCTCCTCGTCGCGGCGGGCGCCGACCTTCGTGACGAGGACGAGGCCGTCGTAGGGGTGCAGCGCCTCGCGGAGCAGCTCGTTGGCCACGTACGGGCCGTAGTAGTCGCTGGTGTCGAAGTGGTTGACGCCCAGCTCGACGGCCCGGCGCAGCACGGCGATCGCTCCGTCGTGGTCCTTCGGCGGGCCCATGATGCCCGGACCGGTGAGCCGCATCGTGCCGTACCCGAGCCGCGCCACCTGGCGGCCGCCGAGGTCCCAGTGGCCGGCATGCGTCGCCGAGATGTTCGATGTCATGGGTCCAGCGTCGTCTTCGCGCCGGGCGAACGCCCGCCGTTGGCCAGAAGTGTCCACGATGGCGGAGACTTTCCCCGTGGACCAAGTCGTCGTCCTGCACGGGGAGCGCGAGCTCGTGGCCCGGGCACAGCATCTGTTCATGGCCGAGCACGAGTTCACGTGCGCCGCGCGGGACATGGCCACCTGGGGCGCGATGGAGGTGCGGGCCGGGCTCATCGAGCGGATGCGCCGGCGCATCTCCTCCGGCGTGCGGGTGCGCAAGGTCTACAACCCCGAGGTGCTCTCCGAGGCCGCCGAGCTGACTCAGCTGGCCGGCGTCGGCGTGGGGATCCGGATCTGCCGGACGCCCATGTCCCACGAGACGATCATCATCGACCGCAAGGTCGCCATCACCGCTGGTCCGCCCGTCGACGGCGTGCGCAACTACGCGATCGTGCAGGCCCCGGAGGTGGTCGCCGGGCTGGCCATGCTGTTCGAGGCCACCTGGGATTCCGGCGTGGACCTCGGCGAGTTCGACGGGCCGGCGCTGGACGAGCGCAACCGCGAGGTGGCGCAGATGCTGGGCAGCGGGCTCACCGACGAGGCCTCGGCGCGCAAGCTCGGCCTGTCCCTGCGGACCTACCGGCGGCGCGTGGCCGAGCTGATGGAGCTGCTGGCGGCCGACTCCCGGTTCCAGGCCGGGCTGCGGGCCCGTGACCTGGGCGTGCGTTAGGAGTGTCAGGGCCGGCGGCGCTGGCGGCCCTGCGCGGTTCCGTTCTGAACGTCAGCGACCCTGGTTGGCGACGGCCTGGATGGCGTCCGCGGCCGCGTCCGGGTCGAGGTAGGTGCCGCCCGGCGTGATCGGCTTCAGGTTCTCGTCCAGGTCATAGCGCAGCGGGATGCCGGTCGGGATGTTCAGCTTGGCGATCGCCTCGTCGGAGACGCCGTCCAGGTGCTTGACCAGGGCACGCAGCGAGTTGCCGTGGGCCGCGACCATGACCGTCTTGCCAGCCGTGAGGTCGGGCACGATCGCCGACTCCCAGTAGGGCAGCAGGCGGGTGACGACGTCCTTCAGGCACTCCGTGCGCGGGGCCGTCGGGCCGAGGTCGGCGTAGCGCGGGTCCGCGTCCTGGCTGAACTCGCTGCCCAGCTCGATCTCGGGCGGCGGGGTGTCGTACGAGCGGCGCCAGAGCATGAACTGCTCCTCGCCGTACTCCTCCAGGGTCTGCTTCTTGTTCTTGCCCTGGAGGGCGCCGTAGTGGCGCTCGTTGAGGCGCCAGTCGCGGCGGACCGGGATCCAGTGCCGGTCGGCGCCGTCCAGCGCGATGTTGGCCGTGGCGATCGCGCGGCGCAGCAGCGAGGTGTGCAGCACGTCCGGCAGCAGGTTCGCGTCCTTCAGCAGCTCACCCCCACGCTTCGCCTCCGCGAGGCCCTTGTCGGACAGGGGGACGTCCACCCAGCCGGTGAACAGATTCTCGGCGTTCCAGATGCTCTCACCGTGACGAAGCAGGACAAGGCTCATGGCGGCAAGCCTGCCAGACCGGTTGTGGTGATCCACTACCGTCACCTCCCGTGAGGCTCCTGCCGGCCGTGGCCGCCCTGCTCCTGATCAGCTCCGGCGTCGCTCAGGCGACGCCCCTGTCGGTGGAGCACGTGCTCGGCGCCGCCGAGCACTACGAGGTCGGCGGCACCACGCTCCGTGTCTACGGCTCCGACGGCCGCGTCTGCGTCGAGGACAACCGGGTGCCCCGCTCCCTGCGCTTCGGGTCCTCGGTCAGCTCCTCCGCCTTCGTCAGCGGCGCCTCCCGCGCCGGCTCGCGCTTCCTGTTCGACGCCCTCGATCTCGACGTCGACAATGCCGACGGCACAAGGACTCTCACCCTCGGCATCGGTCCCGCCGAGGCCACCTGGGTCGTTCCCCTGCACCTGACCGTGCACGCCGGCGAGGTGCCCGTCGACCTGGACCCGTCCGGCACCGAGATCATCACCGTGGAGTCGGTCGCCGGCGACCACATCCTCCGTGGTTACCCATCGTTCGGACACGGCCGTCCCCGTGTGCGCGGCACCTACCCCGCCGCCCTCGGCGGTCTCGGTTCGCTGGCCCTGCAGTACGAGGGCGCCCTTCGTTTCGGCGTCTCCGACATCTACTTCCCCCTGGCCTACGGCGACGACCGGCTGTACTCCGACACCGAGTCCGGCACCATCGTCTCCGCGGTTCGCGGCGGCCGGTTCTCGCCTTTGCAGGCCCCCGACGGCAGCATCGCCGACGGCCTCCAGCTCAGCTCCGACGGCGTCGCCCTCGTGCACACCTTCGCCGGCTACTGGCTGCTTCGCCGTGGGCAGTTCACCCTGCTCCCCGACGCCTGGTTCGCCGGTCTTTCCTCCCCGGCGCTCTCTCACCGGGCGGCCGCTCCGTCGCCTTCGGCGTCTCCGCGCCGTCGCCCAGCGTGCCCACCCAGGTCGTCACCGTGGACCTTGCCGGCGGCGCCCGGCGCACCTACTCCCTGCTCGACGTGACGCTGCCGTCCCTCGCCGGCCTCGCATTCTCGGCGCGCCACCCCGGCCGGCTCTACCTGTTGCGGCACAGCCACCCCGTGAGCATCCATCAGCCCGTCACCACCCAGCTCCAGTCCCTGGACCTGGTCAGCGGCGTGCCCACCGCCGTCGGCTCGTCGACACCCGAGTACGCCCCTCGGCTGTTCCCCGCCGACGTCAGCTGACCTCGAAACCGGTTACGCCGTGGCGTTTTCCTTATTTCGTCACAGCGGCGGGCACAGCCCCGGCAGCGCCGAGTCCCCCTCACAGAGGTAACAGACGCGTCCCGCGTTCACCGTCCTCGGCACGCCGCCGAGGACACCCAGCACCGGGTGCGCGATCTCGCCCACGCCCCCGCACAGGTGACACACCGTGCGTGGTTCGCGGTAGTCCGGGAGCAGCTCCTCGTTCTCCTCGTCGCCGCCCATGTCAGATCGCAGACACCATGCCCCGCACGGTACAACGCGTTGATCAGCAGCGATACCGGCAATTGCCCGCCGATCCGGTGAAACTCGCCCGATGGACGTACCCTGATGGGGCACGCCCCGTCCCTCCCCCCATGACGGAGGCGGGCACCGACTGCCCCGGAACCCACCCCCCTGGTCCGGGGCAGTCCCTTTACCCGGCCACCTTCCTCAGCTGCCTTTCTCGGTGGCTCACTCTGTCGTCCCGTGTCTATCGTCGGCATCGTGCAGCTCCCCCGCGGCGCCACCGGTTTCCGGCATGTGGACTCCCCACCCCTCGCCACCGTCGACCTCCGCGCCTTCAAGGCCTGGGGTCATTCCGTCGGCCACGTCCTCGATTTCCACCCCGCCGGCCCCACCCCCAACTTCCACCTCTTGACCCTCCGCCTCCCCTCCGGCGACCTCAGCGTCGTCTGCCACGCCTCGCTGCCCTTGATCGCCTTCGCCCCCGTGCCCTTCGACGGCTCCTTCCTCTCCCGCCCCGACCTCGCCCCCTCGTTCTTCGGTTTCGACACCCTGACCGCCGAGGCCCTGGCGACTCCCCTCGCCCGCGCCGACCTCTCCCTGTTGGACGAGGCCGAGCACCGCCAGATCCGCCACTGGCGCCCCGCCACCGTCGGCGAGCTCCTCTTCAACCACTGGGACTGATCACGTCATGAGCGCCCCCACGTTGACCCTGCGCCCGGTTACGTTCAATGACTGGCCAGCGGTGCATTCCTGGGGCCGCTTGCCGCAGTTCTGCCGTTTCCAGCCCTGGGGCCCCAATACCGAGGAGCAGTCGCGGGCGCACGTGCAGGCCGCGATCGACGCTTGGTCCCGCACGCCGCGGGAACGTTGGGTGTACATGGCCTTGGCGGACGGCCACCCCATCGGCTCCGGCGAGGTCCGCCTCCACAGCCGCGACCATCGTCAGGGCGAGATCGCCTACGGCATCCACCCCGACCTCTGGGGCCGTGGTCTGGGCACCTCCGTCGGGCATGCCTTGCTGGCCATCGGCTTCTCCCAGCTCCACCTGCACCGCATCCGCGCCACCTGCGACCCCCGCAACCTCGGCTCCGCCGCAATCCTCCGCAAACTGGGCCTGACCTACGAAGGCCACCTCCGCCACACCCTCCTGCTCCGCGACGGCTGGCGCGACTCCCTGGTGTTCAGCATCCTGGAAGACGAGTGGGTCCCCCGGTGAACGAGCTCAATCCCTTGGCAGCAAGGGTTTCCGAAACGACGCGGCCGTCGATCACTCGGCTTCGCACCGTCGGAAGACGTCGCCGAACTCCTCGATGTCGAGGAGGCCACCGATCACCTGGACCATGTTGTCGATGCCGGGTTCACGGACGATCACGCCGTCGGAGCACCAGAAGTAGCGGCCACCAAGGGCTTCGCCGGTCCGGGTCCATCTCTCCATCAGGCGGGCGACCGCCGCGAGGGTGAACATCGTCGCGGTCCATCGCGACCCGTCCGCCAGCACGACCACGACGTCGATGTTGCACACCGCGTCCAGATCCTCTTCGCCGTCGGGCAGGAAGGACGCCTCGAAGCGGCCCGTGCGGACGCGATACCAAGGTTTGTCCCAGCCCTGTTGGACGTTTTCCGACGACGCAGGCTTGTCCATCACAGAAGTATCGCTCCGCCCAGCGACGACTCTGCCCGCCACCTCATAGTGCGGCCCGCACCATCAGTGCCACCTTCATGAACTGCTGTGGACTCACGGTGTCGACCGGGGCCGGCGGCTCCGCGCCCTGGGAACGGGCGAGGACGACGTCGTCGGGCACGGACCGCTGGTGCACGATCACCAGCCCGGGCGGCACGCAGAGCAGGTACTGGCCGAAGTTGCCGATCGCCAGGAAAGACCCGCGCCCCAACAACCTTGGGAGCCACCAGAGGTAGCCGTAGTCGAGTTGCACCCCGGCGCCGCGGTCGACCTGGACCGACGTGCTCTCGGCCACCCATGACTCGGGCACCACCTGTCGGCCGTCCCATTGACCGTGCTGCAGCATCATCGCGCCGATGCGCCCGAGGTCGCGGGCAGAAAGGAAGAAGTGGTGGGCGAGGTGCTCGGACACGTCCGCGCGGCCCAGCAGTCGCTGGCGTCCCGGGTCGAAGTCGTCGAAGCCGAGGGGCGCAGCCAGGTCCTCGGCGAGCGCGTCGAAGACGGACCGTCCGGTGCACCGCTCGTAGATCGTGCCGAGGGCGTTGAAGTCCCAGTTGTTGTAGTGGAACAACGCTCCCGGCGCCTGCGAGCCCCGAGCCGGCCCGTCCCGCTCGGGGCCGGCCACGGTGGCCGGCGGGTGATAGACGCCGGAGCTCGACGTCAGCAGATCACGCACCGTGGCGCGGCGTTCCTGCGGCAACAGCCCGCCGATGTCGTCGATGCCGAGCTCGTCGAGGGTCGCGTCGAGCCGGATGGTCCCGGCGGCCACCGCGGGTCCATAGAGGACGGACAGGACGCTTTTCCGTGCTGAGGCCAGATACGACGACACAGTCGTCGCGCCGTGATCGAGCACGACCCGGCCCCGGTCGAGCGCGAGGAAGGCCGTGGTCGGCAGGGCATCGAGCGCGTCGACGACCTTCCGCAGGGCCGTCATGCCTGGTCCCCCGTCGTACGTCCGGCGAGCCCGAGCACCTGGGCGAGCGCCGCCTGCCTGGTGATGCCGTACGCCGTGAGCGCCTGACCGGCGCGGCTGCCCGGCGCGCGCAGGAGGCCGAGGAAGAGGTGCCCCACGGCAACGCCGTGGCCGTGCGCCTCCGTGACCGCACCATCGATCGCCCGGCGAACGTCCGGGCCGATCGCTGGCCGCGCGAGGCCGTCCGCCGCGGCCGGCCCGTCATCGTCCGCCCCTTGCCCGAGAGCCGCACGAACCTCCGCCGGATCGGCACCGAGCGCACGGATGACGTCACCGGCCAACCCGGCCGGGTCATCAAGTACCGCAAGCAGAAGATCCCCGCTGTCCACCGCATCGTGGCCCAGCCGCTGGGCGCGTCCCTGGGCGTGGCGAAGGCACCCGAGCGCGCCGTCGTCAAACCGGTCCAGGACTCCGGTGCGGATGAGATCGTCGATAGTCAGCTGCGCCATCAACGGCGCGTACCGCTGTTGCGCCCCCTGCCTACTGAGTCCGCGGGGCGCGCCGATGTCCGTCCACGAACACCCCTCGGCCCGTGCCATCTCCACGAAGAAGCCCACCAGGCTTTCCCCGAGAGTGCTGAGCTCACCGGCAATCCGCTCCGCCGCAGCGATCTGCCGCACCGGATCGCGCGGCTCCGCGATGCCGTCAAGCAGCACCAAGCCGACAAGCTCAGGCAGAGCAGGCATCTCAGACATGTCAACATGCTAGTTGACGGATGGCAGGTGTCAACTAGACAGTTGACGTTGCCGAGGTCTTCCACCGCCGGCCGGCACGTGGGCCGGGGCTGTCGAGCAAGGGGCTACTTGGCCGTCTCCCGGGCACGGAGGTCCTCGCGGAGTAACTGCGTGTTCCAACCTCAGCAAGCCGGTGACCAGGTCGAACAGATGGATACTGTCGGCAAGTCGGTGGATCTGTTCCGTGGTGGTTCCGCCAGCACGCGGGCGCGTGCTCAAGCCCGAGGTGGCACACTGGGTACGCCGGTCCGAGGAGGTGGCCATGACCACGAGCAGTGCCGACCAGCCCAGCAGGCAGCGCGCCCGACGACGGACGAGCTGTTGGAGGACCTGCTGCACAGCAAGCCGGCCATGACCATCGACGACCTGGCGTGCGATGGCATCTTCGAGACCGACGAGGAGGTGGACGAGTTCATCGCGTTCACCTACGCCGAGCGGCGTCGGAACCTCGCCTGAGCAATGGCGTCGCCGGTCGTGCTGGACACCGACGTGGTGTCGAAGAGGCTGATCAGCTGGTTGCGGTGGTGAAGAACCGGCTCAAGCGGATCCAGTACCAGCCGGAGTTGATCGATGCTTTCCTCGCTCACACCGGGCTGAAGCTCGACCCGACACCCCATGCGTGTCACAGCAAATATGCGGGTGGCAATTATTGGTCTTTGCCACACTCCTGCCAGTCGATTGTCTCGACATAGCAGGCTGTCAGTAGTAAGCAGGATATGCGTGCTGGCAATTGCGCGTACCGACAATTGCGACAGACACCGCCCAGATGTCGGGTGCCCATACTTCTGGCCAGACAGAGGAGGAAGAAGATGTGCAAACGTCTACAACAAAGCACACCCCGCATCGATGCAATGTCACTGAGCTAAAAGTCGCTTAGCTAAAAATGATCAAGCTTACGACCTCCGCCTATCCGAGGCCGACTGCAAGCGGCCGCAGGCGCGCGCGATCGCGGGGTTGACTCAATCGCCCTGGTCAACGGGCCGGGGTGTCGAGCGGAACCATCGAGATTAACTTAGGTTAGGTGACATTTAAGTCTAGGCATATGCGTGACTATCGGCGCGCCACCCCATACCCGCAAAGCTGGTATCGCCGATTAACAAAGGAGTCGGATGCGCTAAAGGCCTAATGTAGGGTCAGGACCTCAAGCTGATCATGTTAAATCGGCCTTGACCTGCGGAGACGCGAAGCAGGATGAGCGTCCTAAATAACCCTTACCGGTGTTTCACTGCCACGAGAGGTTCTCCGTGCAGCAAGCTCGCCCGATTAACTCATCTGACCGTTCACCAAGGAGAAACTAAGTTTCTACACCGAGTAACCAGGTGCAACCTTACATTTCCCACTAGTATCTGGGGAGGAATTCATGAAGGGCAATTTTTGGGGGCTCAACGCGGTTCTCGCCATCACTGCTGCTGGCGCAGCGCTGCTGGCCAGTGTTCCGGCCGCGCAGGCCAGCGTTCCGACCGGGGCACACCCCAGCCCCGCCAGCCCTGCGCGCGCCACGAGCACGCTCGACGAGAAGTCGGCGGTTTGGGACGAGCTGCACGTGGGTGACTGCCAGCAGGACAACGGCACCATAGTCATCCGCTCCGACGGAACGGGGGACTGGAGCGCAGACACGCTCACCTACCACACCGTTTTTGGTGACATCTGGCACTCCAGCTTCGATTTCTACACCACGGCCGGGTTCCACCTGTTCGGCGTGGGCACGTTCGATAGCCCGCACATGAACAGCGGCAACCCGCCACCACGCTACCACTGGGGTGCTCACTTCCTTTTTAACCCGGCGGATTTCAACGGCGTCGACATTTTCAAGACCATGCAGCACTACAGCTGCTGATCGGTCGTGGCCATCAGTAAGCAGGGGTCCGGCCCCGAGGCCATGCCACTCAGGAAAACCACCCTGTTGACCAGGGCTAGTAGCACACGATCTTGATAGGTGATCACCACGAAAGGAGGGGCTTCGCGCCATCCCGTCGACCTGGCTGTGCCCGATCACGCGTGTCAAGGGGGCACGTTCGCCCGGACCGGCGGCGGACGCTGGGACGGCCCCCTTGACGCGCGTGATTGCCCTCGGGGAGGTCGACGGGATGGCGCGGAGCTAGGCCGGGCCTCGCGTCCGATCACGGAGTTGTCGACGCGGCCGGTAGTTCGGCAACTCCTGGAGTCGGCTCCGATGACGCTGTTGATGTCGGGGAAGCCGGCTGCGCCGTCGACTGTGGAGAAGCGGCGGCTGGTGTTGCATCGCCTTGTGGCGGACGCCGTGGAGCGGGAGGTGCTGACGTTCAATCCCCTGGCAGGGCTGACCGGGCGGGCCTCGATGGGTGATGACGTGGCGGTGGACGAGGTCGATCCGCGAACGGTGGTGAATCCCCGTCAGGCACGGCAACTGTTGGCGGCCTGCACCTACGTCTCTGATCGTCAGAGCCGTGATCAGGGCCAGCGGCTGCACGCGTTCTTCGCCTGCCTGTACTTCGGCGGTCTGCGGCCTGGTGAGGCGCTTGGGCTGCATGGTGAGGATTGCGTGCTACCCGATGAGGGCTGGGGTGAGCTGGTCCTGTGTCGGTCGTTCTCGGCGTCGAATGCCCGGTACAGCGATGAGGGCCGGGTGCATGAGGAGCGGGCGTTGAAGCGTCGGGCTCGGCGGGAGATTCGGCGGGTGCCGATCCCTCCCGAGTTGGTGGTAATCCTGCGGGAGCACATGGAGGTCTACGGGACGGCGTCGGACGGTCGGCTGTTCCGCGGTTCGAAGACGGGGCAGGGCGTGCCGGTGTCGGTCTACACGCGGGCGTGGAAGAAGGCTCGGGTAATCGGGCTCGCGCCCCACCAGGTCGGTACGTCGCTGGCGGCTCGGCCGTACGACCTGCGGCACGCGGCGGTCAGTACATGGCTCAACGGCGGGGCTGATCCGGCGGAGGTGGCGGCTCGGGCGGGACACTCGGTGGCGGTGCTGCTCAAGATCTACGCGAAGTGCGTCGACGGGAACCGCGAGGTGATCAACCGGAAGATCGACCGGGTTCTGCGTGATGAGCACTGATAGCGTCGGTGAGCGAGTGAGGACGACCCTCGGACCTGTGGACCAGGTCCGAGGGTCGTCCCTCGTTCTACGGCCTGCTCAGGCCCCGCGCGGAACGTTCCGCGACTGTTCCGCGAGCCGTGGCATCCGGTGCGCCTCAGCCGCACCCGGTGACACCCACTCGGTCACACCTGAGACGGGCATCTGCGCTGGTAGAAGGCCTGTTTGCCGGGGCTCGGCCGGCTCACTTCGGGGCGGATTCCCGGGCGCGGAGGTCCTTGCGGAGGATCTTGCCGGAGGCTGATTTGGGGATGGCGTCGAGGAATTCGACGACGCGGACCTTCTTGTGGGGGGCGACGCGGTCGGCGACGAAGGTCATGACGTCGGCGGCGGTGAGGGAGGCGGAGGGCTGGGGGACGACGAAGGCCTTGGGGACCTCCTCGCCCTCGGCGTCGTGGACGCCGATGACGGCGGCGTCGGCGATCTGGGGGTGGGTGAGGAGCAGGGCTTCGAGCTCGGCGGGGGGAACCTGGTAGCCCTTGTACTTGATGAGCTCCTTGACCCGGTCGACGATGCTGACGATGCCGTTCTCGTCGATGACGGCGACGTCGCCGGTGTGGAGGAAGCCGTCGGCGTCGAGGGTGGCGGCGGTGGCCTCGGGGTTGTTGAGGTAGCCCTTCATGACGTTGGGCCCCTTGCACCAGAGCTCGCCGCGTTCGCCGGGGCCGAGTTCGTCGCCGGTGGCGAGGTCGACGATCTTGTTCTCCATGTTGGCGACGATGAGGCCCACGGTTCCGATGGCGATGTCGTCGCGGGTGTCGGGGATGATGTGGCTGACGGGGCTCATCTCGGTCATGCCGTAGCCCTGCTTGATGTTGCAGCCCAGGCGCTTGTGGACGGCCTCGGCGAGCTCCTCGTCCAAGGGCGCGGCGCCGGAGAAGAGGACCTTCATGGCCGACAGGTCGTAGGAGTCGACGATGGGGTGCTTGGCCAGGGCGACGGCGACGGGCGGCGCGATGTAGACGCGGTCGGTGCGGTGCTCGGCGATGACCCGGAGGAACTCGACGAGGTCGAACTTGGGCATGGTGACGACGGTGGCGCCGATGGCCAACGCGTGGTTGAGGGTGACCTGCATGCCGTAGATGTGGAAGAACGGCAGCACGGCCAGCACCCGCTTGATGGCGGAGCTGTCGACCATGGCGTCGGTCTGCACGATGTTGGCGACCAGGGCCCGGTGGGTGAGCATGACGCCCTTGGCCCGGCCGGTGGTGCCCGAGGAGTAGGGCAGCACGGCGAGGTCCTCGGCGGTGTCGAAGGAGATCGACGGCGCGGGGGCGGTGCTGGCGAGCAGGTCGGAGAGGCTGGTGTGCCCGTCGGCCTTGTCGAACACGAACACGTCGGTGATGCCGGCCAGCTTGGCGGCGGCGGAGGCGCGGTCGAGGAAGGCGGAGACGGTGAACAGCGACTTCGCGCCGGCGTCGGTGAGCTGGCCGGCGACTTCCTCGGCGGTGTAGAGCGCGTTGGCGGTGGTGGCGACGGCGCCGGCCCGCAGGACGCCGTGCAGGGTGATGGCGTAGGCAGGGCTGTTGGGGGCGAAGATGCCGATGACATCGCCCTTGACGACGCCCCGCTCGGCCAGCGCGGCGGCCAGGCGGTCGACGGCGGCGGCGAACTCGCCGTAGGTGACGGTGAGGCCGCTGATCCCGTCGATCAGCGCGGGTCGGTCGGCCTTCTCGGACAGGCCCCGGAAGATCAGCTCGTGCACGGGCTGCGTGGGGATGTCGACATCGGGATGGGAACTGCGAAAGACCATGGCGACCCTGCCTTGCTCGCTTCGACACCTGCGACCCTGAGGACCCTGCCACGCGCACCGGTGGTGAGCGAGCCCACACGCGAGTCGACCTTGATGTTGTTCCCGCAAGGACCGTCGTTACGACACTCCATCGTGATTCACACTGATGGAGTAGCGAATCTACTTGTGGTGGGCATTATCGGTCTGCGAAGTTGTCTTCGCCCACCGGATCGGCTCTCACACTCCCCGATCCGGCGAGTGCGGCGCGGTTCGTCCCCCCGTCGAACCGCCGACCCGCTACGGCCCCCTGCGGCACCCCCTCGCCCAGGACCGCCGCCGCGGCGGGTGAATTGACGTGGGACGGCCCGGGGCCTCGACTCCCCTTCGACCCGGGACCGTCCCACGGTTCACCTCTCACGGCGCCGCCTGCGGCCTGGCCTTCCGACGACGGATCACCAGGTACACCACGGCAGCGGGAATGCCGATGACCAGCACGAACGGCAGCAGGGCGCCGAGACCGACGCCGATCCCGTTGAGGGTGGCGATCAGGGCGTGCCACCCGCCGGCGAGTGCGCTGAGGAAGCTGGCCTGGGCCTCGGGCGGGGGCGCGGGAGTGTCGGTGCGGCTGACCTCGACGGTCACGGTGGACATGGCGACCTGGGCGGCGAGGGAGTCGTGGCGCTGTTCGAGGGACTCGAGATCGGCCTCGCGCTTGGTCAGCTCGCTCTCCAACGCGGTGATGTCGCTGAGTGACGAAGCCTTGTCCATCAACGCCCGTACGCGGTCCACGCTGGCACGCTGGGTAGCCAGCCGGCTGGTCACGTCGACCATCTCGTCGGTGACGTCCTGGGCGTGCTCGACCCGTGAGGTGATGTCGCCGAAGGATCGCAGCTGGTCGAGCACGGACTCCAGCTTGTCGGCGGGCACCTTGAGGGTGAGGGAGCCGTGGTCGTCGCTGGAGTTCTCGTCGCTGGAGTAACCGCCGGCGGCCGTGGCGGCCTGCCGAATGCCGGTCACGGCCTCGGTGACGGTCTTCTTGGCCTTGAGGCTGATCGTGGCCGTGCGGACGATCTGCCGGCCGTCGGCGGCGGGCAGCGCCGTGGACTGGGCGCCGGACTGGCTGCCGGGTTGGGCGCCGTTGACCTGCGGCGCCTTGGCCGAGTCGCCGCTGCTCGACCCGGCGCTGTTCGGGGCGACAGCCGACATGCCGGTGTTGCTGCTGGAGCCGGCGGAACAGCCTGCGAGCACAGTGCCGGCGAGCAATGCTCCAGCGACAGCGACAACGGCCAGTGTTCTTCGGGTACGGGACATCCTGCGCCTCCCCTTCTCGGATTCGTCCAGGGGACGGAGGAGGAGGGGTGGGGCGTTGCGGGCGGAACGTCACGATCGGGACTCGCCCGGAAGAAAGCAGCCCGTCAGCTCTCGTCGGCTACGGCGGGGTGGTCGCCGGCGGCGCCGATGAGGTGCTGGAAGGCGCTGAGGTTGGCCAGGGACTCGCCGCGGGAGACGCGCCAGTCCCATTCGCGGCGGATGGCGCCGGCGAAGCCGATCTCCAACAGGGGGTTGAAGTCGCCGTCGGCGGCCTCGAGGACCTGGCCGAGGAGGCGGTCGAGCTCGTCGGGGGTGACGGCGTGGAGGCCGATGCGGCCGACGAGGTAGATGTCGCCGCGGTCGTCGAGGGTGTAGTGCACGCCGTAGAGACGGGCGTTGCGGCGCAACAGGAAGCGGTAGACGGCCTCGAAGGACTCGTCGGGGCGGCGGCAGACGAAGGCCTCGACCAACAGGGCGTGGTCGGTGACGATGAGCCAGCAGTTGGTCTGGAGCTTCTTGGTGCCGGGCAGGGACAGGAAGTAGCGCCCGGGGCCGCGGCGGTCGTAGGAGATGCCGCTGTCCCGCAAAGCGGAAGCGATCACAGCGTCCAGCTCGTCCAGTGTGGCGGTCACACCGTCACCTCCCGTCGTCGCACCTCCGACAGGAAATCACCGCGCCGAGGAGTACCCGGCCAGGAGGGCATCGGTGG
>NZ_KK037166.1:6406791-6433918 GCF_000568255.1 Kutzneria sp. 744 | reverse complement strand
CAGGCGGCCCAGGTCATGGCCCAGTCGTAGAGGTCGCCGTCGGCGGCCGACAGGGCCACGTCCGAGCCCGTGACCTCGACGGGGTCGCCGTACATGGCGGTGCCGAAATAGGCCTGGGCGTCGGCGGTGGACAGGTTGACGCAGCCGTGGGTGACATTGCTGTTGCCCTGCTCACCCACGGTGTTGGGGTTGGCGTGGATGAACTCGCCGTTGTTGGAGATCCGCACCGCCCAGCGCTCGTGGGCGTGCTCGTAGTACGGCGGGTTGGACATGTCCTTGTCCTGCCACTTCTCGGTCACGATGTGGGTGCCGGACCGGGTGACCCGGTCCTGGCTCGCGCCGGAGCCCATGCTGGCCTCGTAGGTGGCGACGGTGGCGCCGTCCCGGATCACGGTCATCTTGTGCGAGTTCACGTCGGCCCGCACGATCTGGGACCGGCCGATGGTGAAGCCCAGCGTCAGGTTGGCCTTGCCGTAGTTGTTGTCGCCCAGGGGCACGCCGTACAGATTGGCGGCCACGGAGACCTTGCTGCCGGCCTTCCAGTACTCCTGGGTGCGGTAGTGCGCGCGCGAGCCCTGGTCGTTGTCGGGCAGCCAGCCCCAGGCCCCGACGTCGCCCTGGTCGGACTTCACGGTCAGGGCCTTCTCCACGGCGGCCCGGGCCTTCTCGTCGACGTGCCCGGCGAACTGGAGCACGATCGGCGCGGCCACGCCGACGGTGGCGCCGTCGTCCAGGTTGAGCGAGCCACGGATCAGCGTGCCCGGCGCGACGGTGGTGAAGCTGCCGTGCAGCGGGGTGGCCTTGCCGTCGGCGTTCACGGCCTCCCCGCTGTAGGTGTAGGTCTGTCCGAAGTCCAACGGCGCGCTGTTGGTCCAGCTCGCGCGGTCGGGGGCCGCGACACCCTCGACGGCCTTGCCGCCGGCGTCGACCAGCTTGATGTCACGGACCGTGCCGCCGACCGCCGTAAGGATCACCGGCGTGTTGACGGTCACCCCCTTGGTCCCGTCGAACGGCGTGGCCGTCAGCTTGGCCGGTGGCGCAGGCGGTTTGGCGGAAGTTGTGCCGATGGCCGTCAGCCCCCCGCCGCCCGAACAGCCCGCGAGCACCAACGCCGCCGCGACCACCAGACCCGCTCTCACCCGGGCACCCGTACCCACCATCGCCTCCCACGTTGCTCCCCATCAAGACGACGTCTGATCATGTGAATCGGTACCGGAAAGTGCCTGTGAGGTTGCTCACCGGCCACCGGTGGCGGGCATCCAGCCCCAGGCGAGAGGATCGAAGGCGTGAGCACTCAGCCCCCCATCGCAGTCGTCACCGGAGCCAGCTCGGGCATCGGCGAGGCCACCGCCCGCCGCCTGGCCGCCGAGGGCTTCCACGTCGTGCTCGGCGCGCGCCGCTTCGACCGGATCAAGGCGATCGCCGCCGAGATCGACGGCACGCCGCTGTCGCTGGACGTGACCGACGTCGAGTCCGTGGCGGCGTTCACCGACCAGATCGCCGAGGCGAACGTCCTGGTGAACAACGCGGGCGGGGCGTTCGGCCTCGAACGCGTGGACGCCGCGGACGAGGACAACTGGCGCCGGATGTGGGAGACCAACGTCATCGGCACGCTGCGGCTGACCAAGGCCCTGCTGCCCAAGCTGATCGCCTCCGGCAACGGCCACGTCGTCACGGTCACCTCGATCGCCGCGCAGGAGATCTACGACGGCGGCGCGGGCTACACCGCGGCCAAGCACGCCCAGTCGGCCCTGCACCGCACGCTGCGCGGCGAGGAGCTGGGGCAGCCGGTCCGGTTCACCGAGGTCCTGCCGGGCCTGGTGGAGACGGAGTTCTCGGTCGTGCGCTTCGACGGCGACGCGGACCGGGCGGCCGGCGTGTACAAGGGCCTGACGCCGCTGGTGGCCGACGACGTGGCGGACGTCATCGCCTTCGCCGTGACCCGGCCGCCGCACGTGAACCTGGACCAGATCGTCATGAAGCCGCGGGCCCAGGCCTCGGCCACGCGATCCCACCGCGACTGAACAACCGGGCGACTAGTCGGTGATCAGGTCGACGTCCAGCTGGTCGAGGACTTTCCCGATGGGGCCGGCGAAAGCGACCGTGCCCGAGGGGTTGCCGGCCACGTAGAGGCCGACCACCCGGTTGTCGGAATCGACCACGGCGGAGCCGGAATCGCCGTAGTCGCCCAGCACACCGCCGACGGCCTCGATGCGGATCTGGTCCCGCAGGACCCGAACGCCGAGGCCGTCGCGGTAGTCCAGCAGCACGGTGGCGTCGACGGACGTGATGCGACCGGTGGTCAAACCCGTGGTGCGACCGCGTTTGCGCACCACGGTCCCCCGCACGGCGGCGGCAGTTCCCGTGACCGCGCCGATGTCCACAATGGACGGACGGTACGCGCGTCCGGGCGTCAGCAGCACGGCCGCGCCGTCGACGGAGCCGGAAAGCGCTGCGCGACACAGTGAACCGACCGTGTCACGAGGACTGGCACCACTGTCCACACGGGACGGATGCACCATCTCGTCGCCGACCGACCAGGGTCGTCCACGCACGCGGCGTGAAAAGTGGTCAGCCCCATGACCTGCCCGTTGCCGGTCCGGTCGGTCCCCGCGCCCAGGGTGCCCACGATGGCGTACTCGCCGGGACGCGGGGCCTCGGGCGGCGACAGCAGAACCGTCCGCCACGGACCCATGCTGATGCCACCGAGCACCTGACGATGTCGCTCCGCACCGCGAGCGGGCGGGAACTCGGCGTCCAGCAGGGCCCGGTGCAGCACGACGTCATCGGCGACGACGTCGGTCGCGATGCCCTCGATCTCGGCCGGCACCAGGTCGGCCGGCCGCACCGCCGAGTGCTTGCGCCGCACGTACACCACGATGCCGACCTGCCCGGTGCGCCGGCCCCCGGTGATCTTCTCGCCGATGTCCACGCCGACGACTCCCCGGCAGGACAGCAGATCCACCTCGACCCGGCGCTTGACCGGCCGGATTCCGGCCCGCACCAGCTCGTCCGCAGTGGTCATCGCGACCTCCTCGCCAGCGCATGTCCCCCTCAAACATGAAAACACGCGGGGTGAGTGTCAGATGACTCATTGTCACTCGTTCAGCGGCGGCCGAACGGGTTGTTCCTGGTCAGAGCCGGCAGCCGACCATCACGGGCTCGGCCAGCAACCGCACGCCGAACGCCGTCAGCACGCCGTCGCGCACCTCGCGGGCCAGCTCCAGCAGGTCGCCGGTGGAGGCCTCGCCCCGGTTGGTCAGGGCCAGTGTGTGCTTGCCGGACAGCGAGACCCGGCCGTCGGCGGCCCGGTGGCCCTTGCCGAAGCCGGCCCGCTCGATCAGCCACGCCGCCGAGAGCTTCGTCTGCCCGGGACCGCCCGGGTACTGAGGCACCGTCGCATCCGCGCCGACCCGGGCCACGATCTTGGCCAGCACGCCCGGCAGCTCGGCGTCGTCGACGATCGGGTTGGTGAAGAACGATCCCGCGCTCCACGTGTCGTGGTCCTCGGGGTCGAGCACCATGCCCTTGCCCCGGCGCAGCTCCAGCACGGCCGCGCGGGCGTCGGCGACGGGAACACGGGACCCCAGCTCGACATCGAGCACCCGGGCCAGCTCCGCGTACCGGACGGGGGCGGACCGGCCGCCGTCCTGCAGCGCGAACCGGGCCCGCAGCACCACCGCGGAGTCGGTGCCCTTGAGCACGCTGGACCGGTAGCTCAGCCCCAGGTCCTCGGCCTGCACCTGGTGCACCCGGCCGCTGCGGCGGTCCAGCAGGTCCACCGAGGTCAGCAGGTCGGCGATCTCCACGCCGTACGCGCCGACGTTCTGCACGGGCGTCGCGCCGACCTGGCCCGGGATGCCGGACAGGCACTCCAGCCCGCCGAGACCCTGCTCCACGGAGAAGGCGACCGTGCGGTCCCAGTCCTCGCCGGCCTCGATGGTCAGCTCCACCCGCCCGTCGGCCAGCCGGTCGAAGGACCGTCCCTCGGTCGCGATGTGCACGACCAGGCCCGCGAAGCCTTCGTCGGCGATGACCACGTTGGACCCGCCCCCGAGCAGCAGCAGCGACTCGCCCGCCTGATCGGCGGCCCGCACCGCGTCGACGACGTCGGATGCGCTGGTGGCCGGCAGGAAACGGGCAGCCGGACCGCCCAGCCGCAGCGTCGTGTGCCGACTCAGCGGTACGGACGTGCGAACTTCGGTGCTGGACAGGGGGGTGGTCACGGACGTCAACGGTAGCCTCCGCGGCATGGCACGCCGCATTGAGCACCAGGCGACGACCCGGTGGACCGCCGACCAGGTCCACGCCGCCCTGGTGGATCCGACCTACCTGCGCGACCGCTTGAGCAAGCTCGGCGGCACCGACGCCTCCCTGCTGGACCACCAGGTCAACGGGGAGAAAGTGAGCTTGCGGCTGCGGCACGGGGTGCCGGCCACCGAGCTGCCCTCGGCGGTGCGCGCGTTCCTCAAGGGCGACCTGGTGATCGAGCGCACAGAGGAGTGGGACCGCAACGGCGACGGCGGCTGGCTGGGCCGCGTGCAGGCCGGCATCCCGGGTGTCCCGGGTCACATCCGGGGCGCGATGCGGCTGTCCGAGGCGCCGGCCGGCGGGTCGCTGATGGAGATGCGCGGCGAGGTGTCGGTGAGCATCCCGTTCGTCGGCGGCAAGGTCGAGGAGGTCGTCTCCGGCCAGATCGTGAAGCTGCTGACCAAGGAGTTCGAGCACACCACGGCCTGGTTGGACGAGCACCAGAGCTGATGGCCAAGCAACCACGGCTGGCGGCCGGCCGCGCCCGCGCGCTGGGGCTGCCGACCCGAGGCACCACCAACCCGAACCGGCTGCGGCGGGTCGACCGCTGGATGGTCGGCAGCGCCGCCGTCCGGGAGGCGCTCGTTCCCGGCGCCCTGGTCGTCGACCTCGGCTACGGCGCGACGCCGGTGACGACCGTCGAGATGGCGGCCCGGCTCCGGACCGTGCGCCCCGACCTGCGCATGGTCGGCCTGGAACTGGATCAGGAGCGGGTGGCGGCGGCCTCGGATGCCGCCGACCCGCCGCTGCTGGCGTTCCGACGCGGCGGCTTCGAGCTGGCCGGGCTCCGGCCCGTGCTGGTGCGGGCGTTCAACGTGCTGCGGCAGTACTCCGAGGAGGACGCGCTGCAGGCGTGGGACGGCCTTCGCGGCCGCCTCGCGCCGGGCGGGCTGCTCGTCGAGGGCACGTGCGACGAGATCGGGCGTCGGTGCTGCTGGGTGCTGCTCGACGAGACCGGTCCGCTGACGTTCACCGTCGCCTGCAAGCCCTCGGACCTCGAGACGCCGTCCGACGTGGCCGAGCGGCTGCCCAAGGCCTTGATCCACCGCAACGTGCCCGGCGAGCGGGTGCACGACCTGTTGGCGGCCCTGGACGACTGCTGGGCGACCGCCGCCCCGTACGCGCCGTTCGGGCCGCGGGCGCGCTGGGTGGAGACGTGCCGGATGGTGGCCGAGCGGGGCTGGCCGGTGCTGGACGACCGGCGGCGCTGGCGGCTGGGCGAGCTCACGGTGCCCTGGTCGACGGTCGCGCCGGCCTCAACGCCAGGATCGGTCCCTTGATCTTGGTCGGCGGCCGGTTCGGCCGGTCGTTTCCGGTCAGCGTCGCCGTGTGGTGATCTCTGCCAGAATCTTCGGGGTGTCCTCCACCGAACGCCGCTACGTGATCAGCCTGGGCTGTCCCGACCGCACCGGCATCGTCGCCAAGATCGCCGGCTTCGTGGCCGACTCCGGCGGGTGGATCGTGGAGGCCGCCTATCACACCGACCCGACGACGAACTGGTTCTTCACGCGGCAGGAGGTGCTGGCCTCCTCGCTGCCGTTCGACGTGCGGGAGCTGTCGGCGCGGTTCGCGGGCGTGGCCCGGGAGCTGGGGCCGCGGGCGGACTGGCGGATCACCGACACGGGCGAGCGCAAGCGGGCGGTGATCCTCGTGTCGCGGGAGGGGCACTGCCTGTACGACCTGCTCGGCCGGGTCTCCTCGGGCGAGCTGGACGTGGAGATCACCTCGGTGATCGGCAACCACCGGGAGCTGGCCGGCATCACCGAGGCCCACGGCATCCCGTTCCACCACGTGACGTTCCCGGTCGGCGACGCCGACGGCAAGGCGGCCTCGTTCGCGCAGCTGCGGCAGCTGGTGGACAGCCACCAGCCGCACGCGATCGTGCTGGCGCGGTTCATGCAGGTGCTGCCGCACGAGCTATGCATGGCGTGGGCGGGTCGCGCGGTGAACATCCACCACAGCTTCCTGCCGTCCTTCGTCGGCGCGAAGCCGTACCACCAGGCCCACACCCGTGGCGTGAAGCTGGTCGGTGCGACCTGCCACTACGTGACGGCGGAGCTGGACGCGGGCCCGATCATCGAGCAGGACGTGATCCGGGTCAGCCACAGCGACTCGGACCGGGACATGGTCCGCAAGGGCCGCGACATCGAAAAGGTCGTGCTGGCCCGCGGGCTGCGCTGGCACCTGGAGGACCGCGTCCTGGTGCACGGCAACCGCACGGTGGTCTTCTAATTCGGCACTGTTAACTGGCCAGACCCTCGATGACCTCGGCGCCGGCCAGCTTGGCCAGCAGGTCGCCGGGCACGAGCAGCTTGCCGCCGCGAATGCCGCTGCCGATGACCAGCTCCGGGGCGACGGCCACGCGCGCGTCGAGAAGCAGCGGCCAGTCCGCCGGCAGGCCGATGGGCGTGATGCCGCCGTACTGCATGCCGGTGATGCCGACGGCGTCGTCCATCGGCGCGAACGAGGCCTTGCGCACGTCGAGGCGGCGCTTGACCACGCCGTTCACGTCGGCCCGCGTCGTCGCCAGGATCATGCAGGCCGCGTAGCGGAGTTCCCCGGCCCGCTTGCCCGCGACGACCACGCAGTTGGCGGACGCGTCCAGCGGCGAGCCGTAGTGCTCGCAGAATGCGGCCGTGTCGGCGAGGTCGGGGTCGATCTCCGTGACGCCGATGCGGTCGATGTCGGCGGCGTCCATCGCCCGAATCGCGGCGAGCACGGGGTCGGCCAGCAGCTCGGTCCGGCTCAGGACGGGTTCCACGTGCAAGGTGCCAGCAATGCTCCACGCCATGACGCCACCCTAGCCAGCGAGGAATTCCACCAGCAGCGAGCGGACCTCTCGGCGGTGCGTGAGCAGGGGCGCGGGCGAGTCGACGAGCTCCAGCCGGCCGTTGGGCAGCGCCGCCGCGACATCGCGGGCTACCTGCTCGGGGTGCAGCGGATCGCCGACGGCCCCGATGACCAGGACCTCTGACCGCACGGCTTGCAGGGCCGAAGCGTCGTCGACGGGCACCTGCTCCGGCAACGTGCGCAACGCGTCGCCGAGCCTCATGAGCGCGTCGACACGGCTGGAAACGTGCTCCCCCACGGCGATTCCGGCCGGCACCTCAGCCGCGACCAGGTCCCGCAGGCCATTCACATCGCCAGCCTCGACAGCGTCGGCCAGCTGCTCGAACGCCCACATGGCCGGGGTCGCGCGGGGCTTGTCCAGCGCCGCGGGCAGCAACAGGGCAACCCGGTCGAAACGGTCGGGCCGCCGGGTCAGCAGCTCGGTGAGGCCGCCCGCGCCCATCGACACACCGACCGCTCGCGTGGCTCCGACCTCGTCGGCCACGCGCTCCAGGTCGGCGCCGATCGTCGGGTACGTCCAATAGCCGGCCGGGGCATCAGCGGCGTCGCCGTGCGAGGGAAACGTGACAACGACCCGCGTACCGGACAAACCGGATGCGGGTATGCGGGCCTCGCCGGGCGTCGCGCCGAGGCCGGGGGCGACCAGCGTGACCGGAAGGTCCCGGCCGTGCCCCTGCCAGCGCAGACCGCTCGCCAGCGATCCGATCACCAGCGATTGCCGCCGCGCTGGACCTCGTTGAGCTTCGGCCGGACGTCCACGATGTAGACGAGCACCGCGACCAGCGCCGCCATCCACAGGATGAAGGTGGTGCCGTACGGCCGGAACAGGTAGAGCCCGGCCAGGGCGCCACCCGTGATCAGCGACCACGCCAGCTTGGTCATGCGCTCCGCGACCGTGAACGCGTCCGCGCGCTGGACCAGCGCGTGCAGGAACGCGAAGGCGCCCACCGGCATGCCTGCGCACCAGATCGCGAACAGGATCCAGTAGTCGAGCCCGTACGTCACGATCCCACCCTACGTGCCGGAGGCGACCCTCGGAAATGCCGGTGCCGGGGCACACCCGTGAAGGATGTGCCCCGGCGCGGTTCGTCGGCTCAGGCCTCGGGGGTCTCGTCGGCCGGCGTCTCGGCCTTCGGGGCGGCCGGCTTCTTCGGCGCGGACGCCTTGTTGGCGGCCTTGCGGGTCACGTTGCGGGTCTCGGCGGCGGCCTCGCCACCGGCGTCCACGACGGCCTCGGCGATGTTCTCGGCCGCGTCCTCGATGTCCTCGGCCACCTTCTCGCCGGTCGAGCGGGTGCGGCGGGCGATGTTGCCCAGCGCCTCGTCGGCCCGGCTCTGCAGGTCGCCGACCTGCTCCAGGACGACCTTGACCTGCGGCTGCTCGCGCAGCGTCTTCAGCGTCTCCTCGCCGTGCTCGGCCAGGTAGCCGTACAGGCTGGAGGCGGCGGAGGTGTAGGTGTCGAGCAGCTTGCGCAGCTCGGACGGGTCCAGCTTCTCGCGCAGGCCCGGCAGGTCCTCGACGGCCTCACGGGCGGCCTCGGCGCGCTCGTTGACCTGGGTGCGGGCCTTGGTCAGGGCGTCGGTCAGGGCCTTGCCGGCCAGGTCGCCGGCGCCGAGGGCGGCCAGCAGCGGGGTCTTGGCCTGCTCCAGGACCGCGACGAAGGCGGCGGAGACCGTCTCGCCCGTCTTGCGGAAGTCCTCGGTGGTGGGAAGGGTCGGCATCTGGATCACTCCTCGGTGTCCTCGGTTGCGTCGGCGGGGCGCTTGGCAGCGTTCTCCCGCCGGAAGGTCTCGTAGACGTCGAGCAGCACCTGCTTCTGCCGCTCGGTGAGCTCGGTGTCGGCGAGCACGGCGTCGACCACCGCGCCACCCACCCGCTGCTCCAGGATTCCGGCCTGCACGTACAGCGCCTCGGCCGAGATCCGCAGCCCTTTGGCTATCTGTTGCAGGATCTCCGCGCTGGGCTTGCGCAGGCCCCGTTCGATCTGGCTCAGGTACGGGTTGGACACTCCCGCCAGCTTCGCCAGCTGGCGCAGGGAGATCTGCGCGGTGCTGCGCTGCTCGCGGATGTAGTCGCCGATGTCTCGCCCCAGGTCGGCGACCGCGTCCACGGCCTGATCGGCGACGCTGCGTTTGCTGTCCATCCCGCCTCCTTCCGTGCTTCCACCGTACGTGCCGGCGCTAGCAGTTGCAAGCGCAGTGCTTGCAGTTGTGGCGTGGTTGCTGTCACACCGGTCTACCGTGGTCAGCATGCGTGCCGAGCGGGAATCCGAGGCGCGCAGGCTGCGCGGCCGGCTGGTGGACGAGCTGGTCGAGGAGGGCCTGCCGCTGGATGCCGGCTGGCTGGCGGCGTTCGCGGCGGTGCCACGGCACGAGTTCCTGCCGTGGCTGTTCGAGCAGCGGCCCGACGGGGCGTGGAGCCTGCTCACCTCGGCCGAGGAATCGTGGCTGCGCAACGTATATCGCAACCGAGTCGCCATCACGCAGCTCGACGGCGACGAATCGCTGCGGCAGGCGGCACTGGACGGACCGGTGCGCGGCACGCCGACCTGCTCCTCCAGCGAACCCTCGATCATGGCAATCATGTTGGCCGCCTTGGACATCCGCGACGGCGACGCCGTGCTGGAGATCGGGGCCGGCACCGGCTACAACGCGGCGCTGCTGTGCCACCGGCTCGGCCAGGACCGCGTCACCACCGTCGACGTCGACCCGGCGATCGCCGCCCGCGCGGCGGAACACCTTGCGGCGGTGGGGTTTCATCCCACGTGCGTGGCCGCCGACGGCGCCGAGGGCTATCCGGCCAACGCTCCGTACGACCGAGTGCTGGGCACCTGCTCGGTGTCGACGATTCCCTTGGCGTGGCTGGCCCAGACCGCACCCGGCGGCTACATCGTGACAACGCTGAACCGACAGCTCGGTGCCGGCCTGGTCAAGCTCACGCCGGACGGCGACGGCCGTGCCACGGGCCGGGTCCTGGCCTCGGACGGGCGGTTCATGCCGCTGCGGGCGCATCGCGGGCCGCGGGTGAGCGAGCTGGCCGACAAGGTGCGCGGCAGCCAGGGATCGGCTCGTACGACCGAGTTGACGCCGAAACGGCTGTTACGGCCGGCCGGCCGGTTCGAGTTCTTCGCGGGACTGGCGCTGCCGCACGTGAGCGCGTGGTCGGACACCCGCAGCCAGACGTGGCTGGCCCATGCCGACGGCTCGTGGGCGTGCTACTCGCGGCACAGCGTGAGCGAGGGCGGTCCGCGCCGGCTGTGGAGCATCGCGGAGGCCGCGCACGAGGAGTGGGAGGCGCTCGGGCAGCCGCCGCGCGAGCGGTTCGGGCTGACGGTCACGCCCGGCGGGCAGGAGTTCTGGCTGGACAGCCCGGATTCACCGCACCGCTGGCCGTTGGACTAGGGCGCTTGTGTGCCCGGCCGGCGGCTGGGTGAGTAGCGTGTGCCGGGTGAAGATTTCGGTTTCCGCGGACATGCTCGACGGGATCGGCGCCGACATCGCCGAGGAACTGCGCAAGCGCGGCCACGACGTCCTGGTGCACGGCGCGCTCAGCGACGGCGAGTCCAGCGACTGGGCCCGGGCCAGCGAAGCCGCCGCCCGCGACGTCGCCGAGGGCCGCGCCGAGCAGGGCGTGGTGTGCTGCTGGACCGGCACCGGCGCGTCCATCGCCGCCAACAAGGTGGCCGGCGTGCGGGCCGCGCTGTGCACCGACGCCTACACCGCGCAGGGCGCCCGCCGCTGGAACGACGCCAACGTGCTGGCGCTGAGCCTGCGGATGACCTCGCTGCCGCTGCTCGACGAGATCCTCGACGCGTGGTTCGCCGCCGACGTCACCGACGACGAGGACGACCTGGCCAGCATCGACCACGTGGCCGAGATCCGTTAACGATTCGGCATGCGGAGTGACGACGCGCCACGGGTTCCCGACGCGCGGTAACGGCCGTTCGGTCATGATGCTGACGTGTCCCTCATCCGGCAGCGTGCCGTCGTCATCGCCTGTGTGCTGATCGCCCTGTTGGCGACGGTCGGCCTGGTGTGGACGCAGGACGGCGTCAACCCCACCACCTGGCTGGGCGCGGTGGTGCTGCTGTTCGTCGTGTTGATCGGGCTGCTCGACCCGCCACCATAGGCTGATTGAAGCTGGGGATTCGTTTCAGAGGTATGCGTTGATGAACGGGCTCGCGAACTACGCGAGCAGTTATACCGCGAGCGCAACTTATGCGAAACACAGGCCTTCGACAACAAAAAAGACCCGTGCGGGAGCTAGTGTTTTATATGTGAGGCTCATGCTAACGTGTTGTGATAAAACATGTCATGGTCCCCATTTTTACTCTGTTAAGAGCTGCACCCTAGGATTGCTGGCCTCGATGACTTGAAGCAGAAGGCCTTTGAGTGGGAACGATGATCGGGCTGCTCGACCCGTGGCTGCGGGGACCGCCACCGACCCAGCACGACCGCCCAGCTCACGGCGGCCACCCGCGCCCTGGCGGCCGCCACCACGACCCAGCTGCGGGCCGAGGCCGAGGGGCGGGAGCTGGTGGCGCCGTGCCAGCTGAACGTGCGGTGGCTGGGGGCTTCGCCGGAGCTGGCCGACCCGAAGTGCCAGCCGGCGCAGCTGTACGGCTCGCTGGAGGAGCTGGTGCCCTGGTACCGGCGGCTGCCGGGTCGTCGGCTGGTGGTGCTCGGGCCGGCCGGCTCGGGGAAGTCGTCGCTGGCCACGCTGTTGGCGTTGGGGCTGCTGGACGACGCCGCGTTGAACGACCCTTTGCCGCTGGTGCTTCCGTTGGGGGCGTGGAATCCGCGGGTCGACCTGCGCACGTGGATGACGCAGCGGCTCAGGGACGACTACCCGGCGCTGCGCAACATCGAGCTGTACGGCAGCTACGCCGCCGACCTGCTCATCGAGCAGCGCCGGGTGCTGCCGATCCTGGACGCCTTCGACGAGGTGCCGGCCAACCTCCGGATCTCGGCGCTGCAAGGCATCGACCGCGCGATGCCACCGGCCACCCCGGTCGTGCTGACGTCACGCCGCCGGGCCTACACCTCGACGGTGGCCAAGACCGGCCCGCTGCGCAACGCCCATGTCGTCGAGCTGGAGCCGGTGGGCGAGGAGACGCTGGCCGAGGTGCTGCGCGGGAGTTCGAGCCGGTTCGGGGCGTCCCGGTGGGAGCCGCTGCTGATGCAGCTGCGGCACGACCCGAACGGTCCGCTGGCCGCGGCGCTGGGCAGCCCGCTGATGGTGTGGCTGACCAGGACCAAGTACGCGGACGTGGCCACCAACCCGACGGAGTTGTTGGACCCCAACCGTTTCCCCGATCGCGCCACGATCGAGGAGTTCCTGCTGGACGAGCTGGTGCCGACGCTGTTCCCGGCGGAGGACAACGAGTACCTGCCGCTGACCTCGGACCACTGGCCGCCCGAGCAGGCCAAGGTGTGGCTGGAGTTTCTGGCCGCACGCATGCAGCAGCGGGAGCTGCCGTGGTGGGAGCTGCGGCGGCTGGTGCACCGGTACTGGCTGACGGTGTTGAACGCCGTCTCGCTCGGTCTGCTCACGGCGCTGAGCGTGGGCATGATGGTGGCGCTGGTGAACAAGCTGACCGTGCTGGACGTGGCCTCGTGGACCGGGGCCAGCGCCGGCTGCCTGGTCAGCGTGGGCACCCTGATCAACGCGACGTCCAAGGGGCGCAACGCTTCCGCCTCGATGCGGTTCGGGGCCGCGCGCAGCATGCTGGTGGTGAGCCTGGTCGCCGGCACCGCGGTCGGCCTGGTGTTCGGGGCGATGTTCGGCGCTGATCCGGGGCTGATCTCCGGCCTGAGCGTGGCCATCGCAACGGCGCTGCGGTTCTCGCTGGGCAGCCCGGTGGAGTTGAGCCGCCCGCCCAGCCCCGAGGCGACCATGGCGCGGGATCGGGCTCTGGTCGGATTGGTGTGCCTGGTGTTCGGGGTCGGCGTCGGGTCGGCGGCGGCACTGCTGTTCGGGGCCGGGCGGACCGGGATGGTGTGGCTGGGCTTCAGTTCCGGCGCCCTGCTGGGTTTTGTGCTCGCCGTGATGTCGCGCAACTGGTGGTGGTTCACCGTGGCGCGGGCGTGGCTGGCGCTGCGAGGGCGGGTGCCGTACCGGCTGCTGGAGTTCTTGGAGGACGCCCACAAGCTGGGCGTCCTCCGGCAGGTCGGCGCGCGCTACCAGTTCCGGCACGCGCGTATCCAGGACCACCTGGCCAAGGATTCGGCGCACAAGACCTGACGGCTTCACTCGTCGCGCAGGCCTTCCGCGTTCGCCGCCCGCCACAGCGCCGGCAGCGTGCAGCCGGTGCTGATCAGGACCGCGACGACGGCGGTCGCCACGAAGATCCCGATGGTGGCCCAGTCGAAGTCGAGCGGCTGCCTCGTGACGAACAGCAGCAGACCGGCCAGCAGCAGACCCGACACCAGGGCCACGATCACCGCCACGGCGATCGGCACCGCCGTCTGCCACAACTGCGACCGGGCCAGCACGATGCGCTGCACGCCGTTGGCGGCCAGCACCGCCAGCGCCCGCCGCCGCTCGCGGATCTGCTCCAGCGCCACCACCAGCAGGCTCGCCGCGGCCAGCAGCAGCGTGATCACCGAGCCGACCATCAGCACCCGGGCGATCAGCACGAAGGTGCTGGTGGAGGCGTCCGTCGCCGAGAACGCGTTGGCGTTCCAGCCGAACGGCGCCAGGGCATTGCGCACGTGCTCCACGTAGTTGCCGTCGGGCGACGTCGGCTGCAGGGTCCCATGCAGATCGACCACCGCCGCGTCGAGGCCGGCCAGGGCGCCCGGCGTGGCCCACAGGGTCCCGGTGTCGTCCGTGAGCAGCGTCGTCGTGTGCAGGGCGGCCGGCATCTGCCATGCGACGTCCTTCTGCTGCCCGTTTCCGTAGGTGGTGAGGATGACGTGCTGACCGGCGACCGGTGCGAACGCCCCGCTGTGGGGCTTGGCCGACGTGAACAGGTCGCCGTCCTGGCACTGCTTGATCGCGGTCAGCCGCAGCAACTCCTCGCACGGACCGACGCGCATGGTGGCCCCGTTGGCGGCGTCGTGCACGTTGACCGTGACGGAGGCGTTGACCGACGCCGTGTTCGGCACCTTGTGCAGCACCGCCTCCAGAGCCAGCGCCTGACCGAGCGGCGCCGCGGTCATGTTCACCGACACGCCTGGCGGCATCCCGCCCGGCGGCAGGTACTCCTCCTCGGCCTGGATGAACAGCGTCTGCAACGCGATCGCGCCGGCCAGCACCACCGCGACGCCGCCGACCACCCGGGCCGGTGTGCCGCTGTCCAGCTGGAGCCGCCGGATCGCCAGCTGCCAGGCCGGGGAGCCGCCGCCCAGCTTGTTTTATTTTTGTTGGTCCACCAGCCACGGCAGCAGCAGCGGCACCGAGGACAGCAGCAGCACGATGCTTTTTTGTCACCGGCAGTTGCTAGCCTTTTTTCGAGTTTTTTGACTGAGCCGGCCGCCCTGACTGGCCAGCAGCGCGACCCCGGCCACCGGCGGCACCAGCCGCCACCACAGCCGGCGGCGCTGGTTGCGGGCCCGCCGCACCACGCCCAGCGGCTCGATCATGACGCGCCGCAACGAGAACATCGCGATCACCACCGCGAGCACCGGGACGACCACCAGGATCAGCGCCACGAGTGTCCAATCGGGACGGACGTCTGCGGCGAAGATGCCGCCGCGCAGGGCGGGCGGGTCGAGGGTCGGCACGATCGCCCGTCCGAGGGCGAACAGGCCGACGCCGACGACCAGTCCGACCAGTGCGCCCACGAAGGCCTCGCCGGCCGCGATCCGCCGCACCTGCTCGCCGTCCGCGCCGACCAGCCGCAGCGCCGCCAGCCGCCGATCCCTGGCCGCGGCGGCAAGTCTGGTGCTCGTCGCGACAAAAACCACCACCGGCATGAGCAGCGCGACCGAGCCGAGCGCGATCAGCAGCCACAGCAGGCCGTCCAGGTAGCGGGGTTGGCTCGGCCGGCCGAAGTGGTAGGTGACGGCCGAGCCGGACGACCCGGCCACATCGGGCACGCCGACGTAGAAGAACAGCTCGTGCGGACCGGTCAGCCCGCTCGGATCCACCGTTCCCACAACACGTTCCGGGAACCGGGGCCGCAGCAGCTCACCTTCCGGCGAGTCCAGCAACTGGCGCAGCGCCGGGGAAAGCACGACCTCGCCGACGTCCGGCAGCCGGTCGACACCGGGCGGCAGCGGGGCGTTCGGGCCGGTCTTCTGGACGATGACGCCCTCGAAATCGCGGTCGTCGAACGTGGTCTCACGCAGGGCGGCGTAGACCGGGTCGACACCGGGGATCTTCGCCGACTCGCTGGTGGGGACCGCTCGCGCGTAGCCGCGGTCGTCGCGGGCCTGGAGCATGTGGCTGACCGAGGTCGCGGCCAGCAGCACCGTCACGCCCAGGCCGACGCCGACCGCCGTCAGCGCCAGCCGCCCCCAGCCCGCCCGTCCGCCGCCGACGGCCAGGCGAATGCCCAGCATCAGGTCGATCCACCACTGGCGGAGCCTTCGTCGCGGCCGCAGTCGCAACATCGTCACGGAATCAGCTCCACCTGCGTGGACTTGCCGTCGCGCACAACGACTTCGCGATCGGAGTACGCCGCGACGCGGGCCTCGTGCGTCACCAGGACGACCGCCGCGGTGGTGTCCTTGGCCGCGGCGACCAGCAGCCGCATCACGCGCTCGCCGTTGAGGGAGTCGAGGGCGCCCGTCGGCTCGTCCGCGAAGACCACCTTGGGCCGGGTGACCAGCGCCCGTGCCACCGCGACCCGCTGCCCCTGGCCACCGGACGTCTCGCCCGGGCGCTTGCCGGCCACGTCGGCGACTTCCAGGCGCTCCAACCACTCCGTCGCCGCCTGCTCCGCCTCGCGGCGGCGCATTCCGCCCAGCCGCAGGGGAAGTGCCACGTTCTCCAGGCTCGTCAGCTCCGGCACCAGCTGCCCGAACTGGAAGACGAACCCGAACTCCGTGCGCCGCAGCTCGCTCCGCGCCACATCAGACAGCGCGCTCAGCTCCGTGCCGTTGTAGGAGACCGTCCCGCTGTCCGGGCGCAGGATGCCGGCCAGGCAGTGCAGCAGCGTCGACTTGCCCGAGCCGGACGGGCCCATCACCGCCACGACCTCGCCCGGCCACAGGCTCATGCCCGCGCCGTCCAGCGCCGGCGTGGGGCCGAAGGACTTGTACAGATCCATGGCTTCCAGCAGTGGCCCGCTCATCGCCGCACCTCCGCCGACAGCTGGTCCAGCCGGGCCGCCGTCAGTTCCAGCCAGCGCAGGTCGGCTTCCAGGTGAAAAAGCGCGTGGTCGCAGATCAGCTGGTCCGCGAGGTCGCCTGTCAGCTTGCGACGGGTCAGCGTCCGCATCGTCTCCAGGTGCGCCCCGCGCTGGACGTCCAGCACCTCCGCCGCGCTGCGGCCGGACATCAGGGCCAGCACCACCTTCGTGTACAGCGTGCTGTGCAGGTACGGCTCCGGCCGTTCCGGCGTCACCAGCCAGTCCCGGACGTCCGTCACGCCCGATGCCGTGATCGCGTACCGCTTGCGCTCCGGGCCTTCGCCCGCCTCCACCCCGTCCACCTCGACCAGGCCGTCGCGCAGCAGGCGGGACAGCGTCGAGTAGACCTGGCCGTAGTGCAGCGGCCGGTCCTGTCCGAAGTGCTCGTCGTAGGCCCGCTTGAGGTCGTAGCCGTGGCGCGGCCCCGTCTCCAGCAGGCCCAGCAGGGTGAGTCCGATCGACATGGCCACCACTGTACCCCCGGTGTATACCTTCGGGCTATACCCCTGGTGCATAGCATTTGACCTGCTTCGATCTTGCCCCTTGAATTCTCCGCTTACAGTGGAGTGGTGACTGGTACGGCCGCCGGCGCCCGCGCCGTGCAGGAAACCGGTTGGGACGCCGAGCGGGACGTCGAACTGCTGCTCGCCTTCCTGAACACCGTGAACATGACCGAGTCCACCGACGTGCTCTCCGACGAGCGCTCCTGGCTCCAGTGGTCCACCTCGCTCGGCCTGGGCGCCCCCGGCCCCCTCGCCAAGGCCCGGTCCAGCCGCGACGCCCTCCGTGCCGTCGCCCTAGCCCACCACGGCTCCGCCGTCCCGCTGCCGCCCGCCGTGGCCCACGGCTCCATCCGCATCGAGCTCAGCGCCGGCGTGCCCGTCCTCACCGCCGGCGACGCCCTCGGCGCCGTCCTGGCCGCCGCCGCCCGCCTCGCCGTCCTCGGCTACTGGGACCGACTCAAGATCTGCTCCGCCCCCGACTGCCGCCTCGCCTTCTACGACCGCTCCCGCAATCGCTCCCGCACCTGGTGCTCCATGCGCGTCTGCGGCAACCGCGAAAAGGCCCGCGCCTGGCGCGAACGCGCCCGCGCCACGGCGTCCTGAGCAGCTGCCACATGCGCTTCCTACTTGCGTCCCGGTGCCACATAGGAAGCGCATGTGGCAGCGGCAGAGAGCCGGCAGGACAACAGACAGGCGGACGGAACCCTCAACGCCAGCACCGTCAACGGGCGGGTGGGAGCCCCGGGCCGGGATCAGAACAGCAGCTGTGAGCAGGTGTAGATGACCAGGCCGGCCAGGGCGCCGACGACGGTGCCGTTGATGCGGATGAACTGGAGGTCCCGGCCGACCTGGAGCTCGATCTTGCGGGAGGTCTCCTCGGCGTCCCAGCGCTCGATGGTGTCGGTGATCAGGGTGAGGATCTCGGCGCGGTAGTGGGTGACGACGTAGGCGGCGCCGCCCTCGATCCAGCCCTCGACCTTGGAACGGGTGGAGTCGTCGGACTCGAGGCGGACGCCGAGGGAGATGAGGCCGTCCAGGACGCGGCGGCGCAGTTCGCTGGAGGGGTCCTCGGCGGCGTCGAGCAGCATGCGCTTGGCGTTGGCCCAGGTGGTGCCGATGACGTGCTGGACCTCGGGATGGGTGAGCACCTGGTGCTTGACCTGCTCGGCCCGCTCCATGGTGAGGGGATCGGTCTGGAGGTCGCCGGCGAAGTCGATGAGGAAGCGGTCGACGGCGTCCCGCATGGGGTGGTTGACGTCGGTCTTCATGGCCCAGGCGAAGGCGAGGATCTCGTTGTAGATCCGTTCGCCGAGGATGGAGTCGACGAACTTGGGGGACCACGACGGCGAGCGGTCGGAGACGATGCGCTTGATGGCCTCGTGGTTGTCGCGGACCCACTCGTAGGCCCGGTCGGCCATGAGGTCGACGAGCTTGTGGTGGGAACCGTCCGCCAGGACCTGGCCGAGCAGCTTGCCCAGGGGCGGCCCCCAGGGAATGGCCATGAGGCGCTGGACGACGGCGTGCTCGACGACGGCCTGGACGTCCTCGTCACGGAGCACGGTGACCAGGCCGCGGGCGAGGTTGGAGAACTCTGAGGTGATGCGCTGGGCGTTGTCCCGCTGGGACAGCCACACGCCGACCCGCTTGCTGATCTCGGCCCGGTGCAGGCGGTCGCGGACGACCTGCTCGGACAGGAAGTTGCTGCCGACGAAGTCGCCGAGGCTGGCGCCGAGCAGGTTCTTGCGGTTGGGAATGAGGGCGGTGTGCGGGATGGGCAGGCCGAGGGGGCGGCGGAACAGGGGCGGGACGGCTGAACAGTCGGCCAGGGCGCCGACCATGCTGGCCTCGGCGGCGGCATGGACGTAGCCGACCCAGACCGGCCCGGCGAAGACGCCGGTGAGCGCGTAGACGATGGCGGCGAACACCAGCAGCCCGACGGCCACGGCCTTCATCCGGCGCAGCGCGCGCCGCTTGACCAGCTCCGCCGCGGTGAGTCTCTCCAGGTCCACACCGGCCATTCTCCCTGCGCGGGCGGCGACGCGCCGTGATCAGTGACGGAGATCGGGGTGCGGGCGGATGACATCTCGGGGACGGATCGGCGAGGATCCGAGGGTGCGTACACCTGCTCTCGTGCCCCGGCTGCGGCCGTTCACCTCGACGATCTTCGCGGAGATGACCGCGCTGGCCACCCGAACCGGCGCGGTCAACCTCGGCCAGGGCTTCCCGGACACGGACGGCCCGGCGGAGATGCTCGCGACGGCCCAGCGGGCGATCGGCGAGGGCGTCAACCAGTACCCGCCGGGTCCCGGCCGGCCGGAGCTGCGGCAGGCGATCGCGGAGCACCGCCGTCGCTACGGCACGGAGTACGACCCGGACACGCAGGTCCTGGTCACGGTGGGCGCGACGGAGGCGATCGCGGCGGCGCTGCTGGCGCTGGTCGAGGCGGGCGACGAGGTGCTGCTGGTCGAGCCGTACTACGACTCGTACGCGGCGTCGGTGGCGCTGGCCGGGGCGACCCGCAAGGTGGTGCCGCTGGTCGAGGACGGCGACCGGTTCGCGCTGGACGTGGACGCGCTGCGGGCGGCGGTGACGCCCCGCACGAAGGCGCTGCTGCTCAACTCGCCGCACAACCCGACGGGCACGGTCTTCACCCGGCAGGAGCTGGAGGAGGTCGCGAAGCTGTGCGTCGAGCACGACCTGATCGCGATCACCGACGAGGTGTACGAGCACCTGCTCTACGACGGCCGCGAGCACGTGACGCTGTCGGCGCTGCCCGGCATGTACGAGCGCACGGTGGCCATCTCCAGCTCGGGCAAGACCTTCAACGCCACGGGCTGGAAGATCGGCTGGGTGTGCGGCCCGGCCGAACTGGTGGCGGCGGTGCGCGCGGCCAAGCAGTTCATCACGTTCGTGGGCGGCGCGCCGTTCCAGCCGGCCGTCGCCTACGCCCTGCGCAACGAGCTGGCCTGGGTGGACCGGCTGCGTGACGACCTGAGCCGCAAGCGCGACCGGCTGTCGGCGGGCCTGGCCGACGCCGGGTTCGCGGTGCGGCAGGCCGCGGGCACCTACTTCGTGTGCGCGGACGTGCGGCCGCTGGGCTTCGCCGACGGCGCCGAGCTGTGCCGGCAGCTGCCGGAGCGGATCGGCGTCGCGGGCGTGCCGGTGCAGGTGTTCACCGATCATCCCGAGCAGTGGCAGCACCTGGTGCGTTTTGCTTTCTGCAAGCGTGACGAGGTAATCGACGAGGCGATCGCGCGGCTGCGCAAGCTCGCCTGAGCGGGCAAACCGTAACAATGGGGTCTCGAGAGGTTCGGGACCCCATTGTCGTAGTCACCCGATCAACACCGTGTTCGCCATTACCCTCCGAGACGGCACAATGCGCTGACCGAGTGAAGAGGCGGCCATCAGGACCGCGGGCGGAACGGGGTCGATTCCACACAGCAGCACCCTGAGTTGCTTGAGAAGTGCGCGATCGAGCGCACCGGCCAGCGCCCAGGCCGACACATGCGTCATCGCGCATCCTCCCGGAACAGTCCCGACAACGATGCCTTTCGGCGGAGTTCGGCCAGACATCTTCCCCTTGTCGGCCCAATGCTGCCGATCGGGATGCCGAGTGCGGTGGCGACCTGCTGGTAGGACAGTTCCGGCGAGTGGACGACCACCCGCAACACCCGCTGGCAGTGTTCGGACAACTGGGTGAATGCCCGCCACAGCACGCCGTCGCGAACGTCCCGCAGCACGGCGACGTCGGCGGCATCGGCCTCGGCGAGGTCCAATCGTGCCTCGTCAGCCGGGGTCTCGCGGCGGCGAGCGGCCAGCAGGCGCAGCGAGTGCCGCCGCGCGGTGGTGGCCAGCCAGGCCGCCAGCGCCGCCGGATCATGAATTCGATTCATATTTTCCAGCAAGGACAGCCAGGTGTTCTGCACGACATCGGCGGCGTCGGCACGATCCAGCCGATGCGATCGGGCAACAGCCCAGACGGTGGGCGTGTGCCGGGCGACGAGTTCGCGCCAGGCCGCCCGATCCCCGAGTTCCGCGGCCCTGAGCAGTTCGGCCGCGCCCGGTCTTGTGTCGACTTCCACTCGTTCCTCCCCGCGGGCGAGTTGGTCGCCGGGTTAGAAGCGTCCGGCCCCGGGTCGGATCCACCGCACGGCCGAAAACCCTCAAACGAGTGGCGGCCCGCCGATGACGACACACAGTTGCCACGTTGTGCGAGACTGATCCCGGACGTGCCGCTATCCGAGCGGTCGGCGACGAGCACATGTGCAAATCGACATCGCGATGCTAAACATGTCTCGACGACGGATCCGACAACTTCAACGTTTGTGGGCCGGCAGGGCGGACGGTGGTGGTGACAGTGGCCAGCGCGAGTGAGGTGCGGTGCGCCGGCGCCGCCCTGCGCGCTGCCGTCATCCGCATCGCCGTGACCGGCGGCCTGACGCTGCTGGCCTTCGTGTTCGGCGCCGCCGTGGCCAACGCCGCCACCTCGTCGGACGCGCACCAGAACGACGCCACCGCCGGCAGCACCGCCGACACACTCCAGTCGGACCTGTCCGACCTGTTCAACGGCCTGGTCACCAACCTCGGCGGCCATCACCACCGCCTCGGCGGCGTGTCGGCCATCCAGCCGCCGTCCGACCAGGGCGGTGGCGGCGGAACCGATTCCGGCTCGGTCAATCCCGGCGGCCCCCAGTCCGGCGGACATGGCGGCGGCGCCACCGGCGGGCAGAGCTCCTCCTCCAGCAGCGACTCCGGCGACGTGTGGACGGGTTCCACGACCGTCACCGTGCCGACGAAGCCGACCGTGCCCCCGCCCCCGCCTCCGGCCGTGCCGGCCCCACCGCCCGCGCCGCCGGTCCAGCAGGCCGCGCCGCCGGTGAGCCACCTCGCGCCGTTTTTTTTTTTAAGGTCACCGCGCCGTCCATGGGCTCGTCCAGCGGCGTCCAGCCCGACCTGCCGCAACAGCCGATCGACCTGCCGCTGCAACAGCCGGCGGCGCAGCCCATCTCGGCCCCGTCCACCGGCGGCACGGCCAGCCACGACCTCGGCGGCGCCAACGGCATCGCCGGCTTCACGCCGCCGGGCACGGGCTTCCGTCCCACCCCCGGCTCGACGACCGAGGAACACAGCGCCAAGCGCGTCAGCGACGGCGCTCCTGGTCTGCCCAGCACCTCGCCCGACTGACGACGCCCATGGCCGCGGGGCACCCTTGCGCCCTCTCGCGGCCGCGCCGAGCCGATCCGGGCCCGGGGATGCCCCCAAGCAAGTGGGTCACCGCCGCGCAGGGCAAATCGCGTCGAGCACGTCCTCCCGGTTGTGTCATGCCGCGGGCGACGACCCTCCCCCGATGTCCCGGATCTTCCCGACCTGCCGACCGCGCCCGGTCAGGTCGGGGGCTGGCGCCCCGGCGTCGCGTGCCCCCGTGGCGTCGGGGCTCCACAACTTGGCCACCGGTGATCGTCTCCCCGGCACTACGAGGGGCAGAGCCGGAGCACCCTCACCGGTGGTCAACCGAGGACGCTGGTCGGAAATCGGCCAGCGTCCTCATTTTTTGTGCCCAGGGCCGGATGTCCGGGATCAGAGTTGACGTGGCGAGGCGAGCGAGCGCAGCGCCGGCGCGACCGGCCGACCGATCAGGAACCGGTCCACGGCACCGTCTTCGAGCGCACGGCGGTAGACGGCCAGCGCCTCACGGGTGGCCTGGATGGTGTGCTCGACGTCGGCCACCGTGTGGGCGGCCGAGATGACGAACGACTGCCCCAGCACACCGCGGCGGAGCATCTCCTGGAGGAACAGCGTGCGGAACGGCTGCGACGGCCGACCGTCCGGGCCCCGCGTCGTGAACACCATGCACGAGGGCCGGCCGATGGCGGCGACGAACTCCTCGACCCCGAGTGTAACATCGCGGCCAGTATTCCTCCTAGCTGCCACTCCGTAACGCTTTGCAATTAGCCATCCACGTACACGCTCGCACTGCATCGGCCTGTTTAAAGGTGGAGCACCGTGGACATAGTCAGGGGCCATAGTAACTCCGTGACAACTGGAGCTCACCCGTTCGAGTACGCGCTTACTTTAACCCTGTCCACTTGTAAGTACGACTCCGGGGGCGGGCGTCACGGTGTAGGCCTTCACCACGGCGCGAAATGCCGCCAGGGACACGGTTTCCGGTCCGTGCGTGGTCGAGAGCAGGAACACCCGCGGCGAGTCGGTGCGCAGCCCGCCCAGCTCCATCAGGTCACGCCGGCCGGCCAGCGCGGAGATCGGGAAGCCGTTGCCCATGGCCTTGCCCCAGCAGGACAGGTCGGGCCGCACCCCGTACACGGACTGCGCGCCGCTGGCTGACCACCGGAACCCGGTGATCATCTCGTCGAAGACCAACAGCGACCCGTGGGCGTCACAGAGCGCGCGAACCCCTTCCAGGAAGCCAGGTTCCGGCTCGGCCAGCGCGGTCGCGGCCTCCATCACCACGCACGCGATCTGGTTGCCGTTCTCGGCGAAGCGCAGGCGCAGCGAGTCGAGATCGTTGAACTGGAAGCGCACGGTCTGGTCACGGGTGGCCTCGGGCACGCCGGCGTTCATCTCCACCGCGCCGATGAACCAGTCGTCGGCCGAGAAGAAGGGCTGGTCGGCCACGGCGATCATGTCCCGCCCGGTGACCGCGCGGGCCAGCCGGATGGCGGCGGTGGTGGCGTCCGAGCCGTTCTTGGCGAACTTCACCATGTCCGCGCCGGGCACCAGGCGCAGGAAGTCCTCGGCCGCGGCCACTTCCAGCTCGGTCGGCCGGGAGAAGTTGACGCCGTCGGCCAGCGCCTTGTGCACGGCGTCGAGCACCGGCCGGTAGCCGTGGCCGAGGGTGACCGAGCGCAGGCCCATGCCGTACTCGATGAAGCAGTTGCCGTCGGCGTCCCAGACCCGGCAGCCGTCACCACGCACCAGGACGGGCGCCATGTGCTCGGGATACTGGTCGGAGCCGCGGGCATAGGTGTGCGCGCCGCCGGGAACCAGCTCGTGCAGCCGACGCTGCAACGCGCTGGACCGCTCGAAGCCCCTGCCGCCACCGGGAACGTCCATCGCCGACACCATAGGTAGGTCCGAAATGGACTCTTCAGGCCGGTCCGTGGCCAGTAGTGACCACAGCTCGTAATCGGTGTTTTTGCGGTAGGCACGGAGAATTCCTTCACGCCGGAAACCCGCGCGGCCGAACAGGGCGGCGGCGCCGTGGTCGCCAGCGGCGATCGCGGCCGTCAGCCGGCGCAGCTCGTGCTCGCCGAAGGCGTGGTGCAGCAGCAAACGCAGCGCGGAGGCAGCGATCGAGGCTCTCTCGCGTTCCTGCGAGATCCACACCTGCACCTCGGCCGAGCCGCGGTCACGGTCGATCCGGTCCAGGCGGAGCTCGCCGGCGATCTCGCCGTCGACTGTGATCAGGAACGGCAGGGCGGCGCCGGCGCGGGCCAGCCCCCGGAATTCGGCGCAGCGGTCCCGCCAGGCAGCCTCGCTGGTCCGCGTCGGCCAGTCGAGGTCGCTCTCCGGCCATCGCGGCTCCAGCCGGGCGCGCTCCGGGCGCACCAGCCGCGACCACTCGGCGGCGTCGGCGGTGACGGGCGGTCGCAGCTCGACGACCTTCCCCCTGGTCACGACGGGGCCGAGCGTGATCGAACTGGGCATGCCCACCCGGAAACGCAACGCCTGACGGATCAGACCCGGCACCTGACCTCCTCACCGTCGACGCGACGACCATCCTGCAGCGGACGGGTCGCGCCGCCAATCCAAGTCCACCAACGCGGGTTATATGCCCCTTTTGGGCGATTTCGTTACGCTCGCCGTGCGAGAACGCCACCCGGCCGTAGGCACCTAGGTGAGCATCCCTCCATCGTCAGACGAACACGTCACGCAGCAGGACGGCGGTACGAGCGGAGTCTTGCTTGCGCGCCCATTCCACGGCATCGGGGGCCTGTTCTCCGGACCGCCATCGTCGAATCGCCTCCGCCACCTCGTCGGCCGTCTCGGCGACCAGCCATGGACCGTCGGGATCGATCGCCTCGGCCAGCGACCGGGGCAGCACCGACGGCACCCCGAACTCGGCCGCCTCCAACACCTTCACGCTGACGCCCGTGCTGGCGCCGAACCGAGGCACCACGGCCACCCCAACCTGCTGGTAGAAGTCGGCGACGTCGTCCACGGCCCCGCTGGCGACCACCCGGGGATGCGCGGCGAACTGCTCGGTTCCCTTACCGGCCAGCACGAAGTCCACATGGACGCCCATGGCCGTCAACCGGTCGTGCACCGGCCCGAGCAGGACCTCCAGCGCCCGGGCGTTGGGCGGCCAGCTCGCCTTGCCTATGAAGCCGACCGTGCGGCCGGCCGGGGCGCCGGCCGGCGACAGCGGGATCGGCAGCGCCGTCGCATGAAGATCCGCAGCGTCCTGCCGGGACAGGGCGTAGACGTGGTCGGGAAGGGCAAGCAGCCGGCGTTCCATCCGGCGCAGGCGCGGGATCTCGCCGAGCATCCGCAGCGGCCGCGGCGAGTGCTCCTCGGCGATCACCGACTCCACGTTGTGCGCCACGTGCGCGGCCACCGGCACCCCCGCGGCGTCCGCGAGCACAAGGCCCGGCCAGCCGCTGGTCACCACCTGCCGGCCGGCGGCGCGGGAGCGCAGCAGCTCGACTGCCTTGCGCCAACCGGGAAATACCGTGAACTTGCGGGCCAGGTAGGGCTCCGGGCTGATCAGCATGCCGGCGGCCACCCGGGCCAGGGAAAGCCGGTCGCTCCGCAGCTCCAACGGCACGTCGCCGGCCGCGCGCGCCGTCACCTCGACGCCGTCGATCCGCTCCCGCCACTCCCCCTCGGGACCGGTCACGCACAGCACCTCGACCTCGTCGGCCAGGCCGGCGAACACGGGGAGCAGCCGCCGGTCCACCCATCCGCTGCCGCCCAGGTCCTGACGGGACAACGGATAGCTGGTGACGAAGCAGATCATGGCTTTCTCCCTAGCGAAGGGCCGCGAGGACCCGGTCGGCCAGCACCCGCGCCACGAACAGCGGGTTGCCGACCACGTAACGGGTGAACAGGCGCATCGGCTCCCGGACGAGCCGGTACACCCACTCGATCCCGGCCTGCCGCATCCACCGGGGAGCGCGCGGAACCAGCTCGGCGGCGAAGTCGAGGAAGGCTCCGACCGCCACACCCAGCGCCGCCCCGGTGGCCGGGAGGTGCTCGGACAGCCACAGCTCCTGGCGCGGATTGCCCATCGCCACCAGCACGACGTCGGCCCCGGTCTCCCGGATCCGCGCGGCGACCGCGACGCCCTCGTCGTCACGGAAGTAGCCGTGGTGATGGCCGACGATTTTCAGCTCGGGCATGCGCTCGGCAAGCCGATCCGCCGCCCGCGCCGCCACGCCGGGGCGACCGCCCAGCAGGTAGACGCTGAGGCCCTCCTGGGCGGCCAGCCGCAGCACCTCGGGCGTGAAGTCGGTGCCGTTGAGGTTGGCCGGAAACCGACGGCCGCGCACGCGGGCCGCCATGGCCAGGCCGGACCCGTCGTTGAGCACCAGGTCGGCGTCGGCGAGGCAGGCTCGGTATCGGCGGTGGGAGCGGGCCAGGTTCATCGAGTGCGCGTTGACGTACATCAGGGTCTGCGGTCCGGGCGCGGCGAGCAGGCCGGACACCTCGCTGATCGCCTGCCGCGCGGTGAGCGCGGCGACCGGCACACCGAGAACGGTAATCGTGGGCATACCCGATCGCATGGGGCGAGACCCTATCCCTTGATCGTCAACGACAGTGCACCGGGCATCGTCCACTTAGCCTCGATCCACCGGTCTAGATTGCTGGTGATCTTGGTTTCGTGAAGTGGCTGCGTCAGCGATCTTGCTCGCGGCTGTGGGCAGCCGGAAACCGCTGGTCTGTCCAGCTTTCCACGACAGGGTCTCCGGTCGAGCCTTGAGAAGGCGGGATGCTGATCAGGCAGTCCTGGGCGGGGCGTGGGCGGTTGCCGACAGTGCCAGCCAGGCCGGTTCCCAGGGCCAGTGCTGGGGTAGGTGCAGGATCAGCCGGCGTGCCCGGTGCGCGATGCGGGCGGGAACGTTGATCAGCTGACGGCGCAGCGTGGCGATGCGGGCTTTGGCGCAGTGTCCGCCAGCCAGGCAGCCAGCGGCGCGGGTGAGGTTGA
>NZ_KK037166.1:6362181-6405301 GCF_000568255.1 Kutzneria sp. 744 | reverse complement strand
CGGTGCCGCTGACGTGGCCGATCACCAGCGCCCACGCGCCGAACCCGGTGACCGCCAACGTGGCGGTCAGCGCCAGGTTGACCACCAGTCCGGCGACGTCGGCGATGAGACGCCTGGCCTGTCTCAGGTTTCTCGTCAGCAACGCGCCGGGAACCGCCGCGAAACCGTCGAGCAGCACATTGAGCGACAGCACCCGCACCAGGTCCGCCGCCTGTGGCGAGCCGAGGCCTGAGGCCAGGAACGGGGCCGTCAGCAGGCACAGCAGGTAGACGATGGTCGCGCCGCCGACGGAGAACGCCCACACCGTCGGCAGCATCGGCCGCACTTCGCCCTTGTGGCGGACCAGCGCGGTCGCGGTGCCGAAGTCGTTGAAGGTGAGCAGCAGCGTCTGCACGACCAGCGCGGTCGTGTATATTGTCGAACTGCTCCGGCGCCAGCAGCCGGGCCAGCAGCACGCCGACGGCGAAGGTCGCCAGGCGGGAGAACACCGTGTTGATCAGGCTGAACCGCAGGCCCAGCTTGACCTGTCCGGACAGGGCACGGTCGGTGTCCGGCGGGTCCTCGACGACCTCGCTCACGTGGTGGCTCCGATCGCGGTCGCGTCCCAGTCGGTGAAGTAGCTGCCACTGTGCACCGAATAGTCCACAGTGGCCACCGGAATGTGGCGGACCCGTAACTTGCCGGAGACGCGGTGCACGAACTCCCAGTCCTCACGGGGATGCACCCAGCGCGGCCGGGCCCACGGATCGAACCTGACGCCGGGGAAACGCCGCAGCACCACGGCATTGATGTCGACCCACTCGCCGTCGCGGTGGGCCGCGCGGTTGAACGGCCGGCTCAGCACGTCGAGCTCGCTGCCGTCCTCACGCAGCCGCCGCAGTGCCGTGTAGACCATGCCCGCGCCGGATTTCAGCGCGGCCAGCGACCGTTCCAGGTGGTCCGGCCGCCACGTGTTGTCGTCGTCGAGGAAGGCCACGTACGGCGAGCGGCTCAGCCGCAGGGCCACATTGCGCGCCAACCCTGGACTGCCGTGGTTCTTCGACAGTCTCAACGCGACGATCCGGGGATCGTCGGGCAGGTCACGGACTTCGCCGCCACCGTCGTCCACGACGATCACCACGACGTCCCGCACCGTCTGGTTCAGGGCGCTGGTGACCGCGGCGACCAGGCGCTCCGGACGGCGATAGGTCGGCATGACCACGGCGACCGTGGCCGACGGCGCGCGGCCGAGGGCGGCCGCCAGCGCGACGACCTCGGTGTGCTCGGCCCGCTCGGCGTCGAACCGCTCGGCCGCGAACCGCAGGCGCCACCAGTTCTCGCCGACCACGTTGCGGCCGACCGACTGGCGGAGCAGGTCCTTCACCGGTCTCGGCAGCAGGGCGTAGTCCTTCAAGCACGGCCTCCAATCGTCCCGGTCACCGGGATGCGGCGGCGGAACTCCGGCGGCGCGGCCGGATTGGTCGGCAGGCCGGCGAGCAACGCCCGACGGCCACGCAGGAGTTCGAACAGCGCGCGGCGATGGGTGCCGCGGCGCAACGGTAGTCGGACGAGTTGAGCCAGCAACAACGTGGCCCACACGAGTTCTGCGGCGGCACGGCCCTCCCAGCGGGCCACGTGCACGACCTTGTTGGTGATCAGCTGGGCCCACAGCGCCGGCGACGCCGTGACATCGCCGCCGCGGTGAATGGCGCGGGCATTCGCGCACTGCCGAACCCGCCAGCCGGCGTCGACGACGCGGCGGCAGTAGTCGACTTCCTCGGAGTAGAGGAACAAATCCTCCTGCCACCGGCCGATGCGCCGCCGGACGTCGGCGGGAATCAGCAGCACGGCGCCGTTGGCCCAGTCGACGTCGATGTCACGCGGCGGAGCCGGCGTGGCCACGCGTTCCCCGAACGAACCGGCATGCGCCCCGAGCAAAGCCTCGGCCAGCACGCGTGAAACCGTCGGACGACGACGCAGGGTCGGCTCGACAAGTCCATCCGATCGAGTGACAAACGGGACGGCCACACCGACCGATCCCGATGCACACGCGGCCAGCAGGGCCCGCGCGCAGCCACGTTCGAGGACAACGTCGGCGTTCAACACCAACAGGGCCTCGTCCGGTTCGGCCAGCTCGGCGCAGGCGTTGATGCCGGCGGCATAACCCAGGTTCGCGCCGGTCTCCACCACCGTCGCCGCCGGGGCCAGGCATCGGATCACGTCGACGCTGTCGTCGGCAGAGTTGTTGTCCGCCACGACAAGCCGCCAGTCGACACCGTCCAGACCGGCCGGCAGGCTGGCCACGAGGCTCGGCAGATCGGCGGCGGAGTTGTAGGTCACGACCGCGACCATCACCCGCGTCATACGGCCACCTCGGTTCGCTGGGCGATCCGGTACAGCGCACCGGCGCAGCCGACGAGCAACAGCGAAATTCCAGCCATCTGGGGGAAAGCCAGCCCGTCGTAGGTGCCGAAGCTGATCGTGCACACCAGCAGCGCCACCGCGACGGCCCAGGCCGCGTCCCGCACCTGGGGCGGCGAGTCGATGTGCTTGGACCGCCAGATCCGGAAGGCCCACCACAGCGGCACGGCCAGCAGCGCGATGAACGCGATCAGGCCCGGCAGCCCCGCCTCGACCGTGATCAGCAGGTACTGGTTGTCCAGATAGGGCTGGATCGGCGCCACGTAGGTGCCGAAGCCCTGCCCGCCAAGCGGTTTGGCCAGGAAGTGCGACCACACGTAGTCGTACTTGGTCAGTCGCGACCAGATGCTGGAGTCCTTGCTGGACCCGGTGACCGTGTCGATGAGCACGTCGAGCAGCCGCGGCCAGACGACACCGGCGGCGAACACCGCGCTGCTGAGCACACCGGCCACGAACAGCCAGCGCACCAGGCCGTAGCGGGGTAGCAGGAAGATCCCGATCACGGTCAGGCCGAGCAGGCCGGTGCGCGAGATCGACACCAGCGGGCCGCCGATGAGCAGCACCGCGCAGATCCACCACAACGGCTTGAATCGCCCGTACCGCGCGAGATGCAGAGCCAGCGGCAGCATCGCGACGGTGGTCGCGGCCAGCTCGATGGGATGGCCCGAGAAGCCGATGGACCGCTCAAGACCGCCGCGGCCGAGGGCGAGGTCGCCGAGCCCCTGCGCGACCAGTCCCGGAAAGACGGTCAGTTTGCGCAGATCGACGCTGGTGCCGAACTGGAGGATGGCGCACACGGCCGAGCCGGTGAATCCCACCACGGCGCCGGCGAAAACCGCGCGCAGGGCCCGAGTGCTGCTCAGTCCGTCGCACACCAGCAGGGCGGCGCCCGCCGCCAGCACGAACAGCATCGCGCCGCGATCGGCGTTGGCGATCCGCGAGTCCTGCACGCCGCCCATGAAGGCCACCGCATCCGCCGCGGCGAGCAAAGCCAGCGCCAGCAACAACACCCGGCGGATCGGGCTCTCCCCGACCGCGAGCCGGAAGCCGCCGGCGAACCGCGCCACCAGCCACCACAACAGGCAGCCGCCGGCCACCACGCGGGCCGGCGTGATCCCGCCACCGCCGCCGACCAGCACGTTGTTCTGCGGCAAGGCCAGCAGCAGCACGTAGATCGACAGGATGACGTGCGGGGAGACGCGGAACAGCGCGTGGGCCGCGACAGCGGTGGCCGGCGTCCGTCTGCCGGCCGCGGCCACCGTCATCGGCGGCTACCCCCGCCTTGCTTCTCGTCGCTGCGCACGGGTGAGAACTTGATCGTCGACGGCTCGACGATCGGGGGCTGCAACGGAGTCCTGGGCGGAGCCGGGCTCGGCAGGAACTCGGGCAGCACGCCCTGGCGGCGTTCGCCGTTGGCCTTGTCGCCGTCCTTGTCCTTCTCCGGCTCACCTTCACGCTTGCGGCGGGTGAGGACGCGGTCGGCGATGACCACGCCGAGCACACCCAGCACCAGCCCGAGCGCGGCGACCAGGCCGACGGCCCGGTACTGGGAGGCGCGAGTGGTGATCGGGTTCGCCGCCGGCAGCACGTCGGTGATGGTCAGTCGCTGCGCGTCGGCCACCTTGGCCGCGTCCTGACGGTTCTTCAGCTCGTCGATCGCCCGCTGCCGCACCAGTTGCGCGCCGCGGACCGCGCCGTCGGGCGTCCTGTCCGTGACGGTGATCGTGATGAACGGGCTGTCGGTCTGCGAGGTGTCGGTGACGCCGTTGGCGTTGGTGACCTCGATGGTCCCGGTGGCGCCCTTCTCCTCGTAGCCGTCGGTGACGGCCGAGGACGTCAGCACGGTCACCAGCAGCGCCGCCATCTGCGACTCGGCCCGGCCCGCGGCGGTGTACGGGTTCTGCACGTCCTGGCTGCTCGACGGCGTGATCAGGCTGATCGCGGTGACCTTGTACTGCTGGGGCACCAGGAACACCACGGCGCCGACCAGGACCACGAGCACAGCGGCGACCATCGCGGTGATCTTCCACCGCCGTCGCAGCACTCGCAGGATGTCCAACGCGTCCACGTCCGTGTTCCCTTTCGCCTCACCCGAACACCGCCGGCTGCCGCCCGCGGTCGAAATCTCACTTGCGCAGTGCCGAGGCGGCGATGCGGGCCCCGTCGACGGCCGCCCGCACCACGTTGTGGGCCATCGGCGCCGCGTTCTCCCGAATCCACGGCCGCAGCGCCAACAGTGCCAGCACCCGCTCCCGGCGCCGCAGGGGAGCCCCCGCGATCGCCTTCAGGTACCAGCCCGCTTCCTCCACATTGGGCATTACCAGGCGTTTGCCGTCGGTGCGCTGGGTGCGGTACCAGTCCCGCTGCGACACCGACTGCGTGAGCCGCTGATCGTGCAGGCGGTGCAACAGAAGTTCCTCGCGGATCTCCACAAAACGGCCGTACAGCGCCAGTTCGGCGATCAGGATCCGGTCGTTGTTCTTCACCGGCGGCAGCAGGTGCGTCCTGGTCAGCACGTCCCGCCGGTACAGGCCGTAGCAGTGGTAGTTCTCGTGTTCCATGCCGACCAGGTCGCGGATGCGGACCACGGGGTCGCGGTGGTCGGTGCGGCACGGGTTGTCCCAGTGACCGACCGTCTGCCCGGCGGAGTCGATCTGACGGGCCGAGGTGAACGAGAGCACCGCGTCGGGCCGATCGGCCAGCGCCTCGACCATCTTGCGCAGGCGGTCCGGCTCGTACGCGTCGTCCGCGGCGGCCCAGGTGAAGTAGCGGCCCGTGGCCTCGTGCACCAGGCGGTTGTGGTTGCCGGTGGAGCCGAGGTTGCGCTCACGCCGCCGGTAGCGGATGCGGTTGTCCTGACGGGCGGCCTCGCGGCAGATCTCCTCCGTGCCGTCGGTGGAGCAGTTGTCCCCGATCCACAGCTCGAAGTCGACGTCGCGCTGCTCGCGCAGGCTGGCCAGCGCGGTGCTCAGGTACGGCTCGCCGTTGTACACGGGCAATCCGACCGACACCGACGCACTCGCCGTGCCGATCAGCGGCGGCGTGGACTTCCGGTTCACCTGACCTCCTGGGCTGACGGCGGGATCACCGGTGCAGGGTCGGCCACCGTCCTCCATCCGGCAAGGTCCCGCGTCCTCCGTTTGTCTCATGCGCGCTCCCACAGCATCCACGGGCGATCACCGGACCGATACACCTGCTCCAGCGCGACTCGTTCCTTCACGGTGTCGGCCGGCTGCCAGAAACCTCGGTACGGATAGGCCCGCAGCCGGCCACGCTTGGCCAGGTCGCCGCACGCGTCCTCGACCAGGTCGCCGCCGGGCGGCAGGTGGTCGAAGATCTCCTGCCGCAGCACGAAGTAGCCGCCGTTCTCCCACAGCGGCAGCTGGCTCACGGGCGTGATGCCCGTCGCTGTGCCGTGCTCGCCCAGTTCCACGCAGTGGAACGAGGACTGCGGCGGCACGACCATCATCGACGCGGTGGCCTCGGACCCGGCGAAGCGGTCGACCATGTCGTCGAGCGGGGCGTCGGTCAGCACGTCGGCGTAGTTGGCCAGGAACATGTCCTCGCCGTCGAGCAGGTGCCGCACGCGGCGCAGGCGCTCGCCGATCGGGGCGTCGATCCCGGTGTGGGCGAAGGTGATCGTCCACTCCGAGATGTCCGACGAGAGCAGTTCGACCCGGCCGTTGCTCAGCACGAAGTCGTTGGACGCCGTCTCGCGGTAGTCGAGGAAGAAGTCCTTGATGTGGTGGCCGCCGTAACCCAGGCACAGCACGAAGTCCGTGTGTCCGAAATGGGCGTAGTAGCGCATCACGTGCCACAGCAACGGCCGCGGGCCCACCCGCTGCATGGGCTTGGGGATGTCGTCGGCGGCTCCGCCCCGCATGCGCATGCCGTAACCACCGCAGAACAGCACGACCTTCACGAGGACACCTCGGTCCGTTCCCTTGGGGACACGATCAGTACGCCCCTTGGCCCCGTACGACGGCGCGCACCGTCTTCCAGAGGATCAGCGCGTCGAGGGCGAGCGACCAGTCCTCGACGTAGCGCAGGTCCAGCCGCACGGACTCGTCCCACGTCAGGTCGCTTCGCCCGCTGACCTGCCACAGGCCGGTCAGGCCCGGCTTGACCAGCAACCGCCGCAGCATGTCGGGCCCGTAGGCCTCGACCTCCTTGGGCAGCGGCGGCCGCGGCCCGACCAGGGACATGGTGCCGCGCAACACGTTGACCAGCTGGGGCAGCTCGTCGATGGAGAAGCGCCGCAGCACCGCGCCGATCGGCGTCACGCGGGGGTCCCGGCGCATCTTGAACAGCGGCCCGGCGGCTTCGTTGCCGCCGAGCAGGGTGGCACGGCGGCGGTCGGCGTCGACCACCATGGTGCGGAACTTGAGGATGGTGAACGGTTTTCCGTCCTTGCCGACACGCTGCTGCCGGTACAGGGCGGGTCCGCGGTCGCCGACGCGGATGGCGGCGGCGATGGTGATCAGGATCGGGGCGAGCACCGTCAGCAGCAGGAGCGCGCCGATCTTGTCGACGATCTCCTTCACCACGCGGCGGGCTCCCGTGAAGGTCGGCGCGCTCACGCGGAGCAGCGGCATGCCCAGCACGCCTGTGACGTGCACGCGCGGGCCGGCGACCTCCATCAGGACGGGGGCGACGACCATCTCGGCCGAGGTTCCCTCTAGTTGCCAGGCCAGGCGCTGGAGCCGCAGCGGCGTCCAGTACGGATCGGACGTGATGGCGACGACTCGGTAGCCGCCGCGACGGACGTGGTCGGCGAGTTCGTCGAGGTGGCCCACGATCGGCACGCCGTCGATATCGCCCGGGCCGAACCACTTCGACGTCCCGCTGGCGCACACCGCCTCGACCCGCCAGCCGTTGTGCGGCTCGCGTCGGGTTCGGGCGATCAGGTCCGTCGCCGTGTCCACGCTGCCGGCCACCAGCACCGGCAATAGGCATCGGCCCGCTCGGCGGCGCTGGTGCAGCAGTTGGCGCAGGATGTACCGCAGGGGGAAGGCCACCACCGCGATCGCCGGCACCACCAGGAAGATCCAGCCGCGCACTCCCGGCAGGCCGAGGCCGAGGCTCACCACCGCCAGCACCACCGCCGCGGCGACAACCGCTTTGCCCAGGCGGCGGAACTCTTCCGCCTCCTGTCCGAGCACCGCCGTGCTCCAGGCCCGGCACGCCGTGAGCGAGGCCAACACCGTGACCACGGTGGCCATCGCCACCAGCACCTGCGGAAAGTCCCCCGCCGTCGCCGAGTTCGCCACGATGGCCCCGACCAGCACCACCACCGCGAGGATCGCGCCGAGGTCGCTGGCGATGACCACGCGCCGGTACTTGACCTCCCACGTCGCCACCGGCCGGTCCTCGACGGGCCTGTTCTCGACTGTCCGGTTCTCGACGGGCCTGCCGCTGACGTGTCCGTCCTCGGCCGGCCGGCCTCCGGCGGCGCTGTTGTCGGCGGCGCTATTGGCGGCGGAACCGTTCTCGGCGGTCCTGTTCTGGACGGACCAGCTCTGGGCGGTCCTGTTGTTCCGGGCCGGCCGGTTCTCGACGAGCCTGTTCTCGGTCTGGGTGTTTGCGGCCGGCCTGTCCTGGACGGTCCGGCTCTCGGCCGGCTGGTTCTCGTCCAGCTCCAGCCGTCCGCCGATGGGCCTGAACTCGACGGACCTGTTCTCGGCCACCATGTCCTCGGTCGGCCAGCCCCCGATGGTCCTGCCCTCGGTCTGACTACTCGCAACCGGTCTGTCATGGACGGTTCGGCTCTCGGCCAGCTCGCTCTCGGCCGTCTTGACCGCCGAGGTCCTGTTCTCGACCGACCTGCTCGCTGCGGTCCTGGCCTCGGCCGGCATGTCCTGAGCGGGTCTGTTCTCGGTCGGCCTGCTCTCGGTCTGGTTGCTGCCGGCCGGCTGGCGCTGCGGGACGCCGGGGGGCGCCGGGATCGACACCGCGCCGGCGGCGTCGCCCCGTCTGAGCTGTCTCACCCGAACCCGCATCCCGTCTCCCAAGATCAACTGATTCGGGGCGTGAGAGCCACCGAGAACCCACGGCCGTGCTCGAAGGGCGGCCGGGGTCGGCGTGGACGATATCCGACTCACGACCATGACGATTAGGCAGACAGGTTATTCCTTCTACCGCCGAACGGTTCTACAGGCATGACCGAATATCCCCCACTTGAGTGACGAGTAACTCGATAGGGGTGGTGATACGGGAAAGTTACGGCTTTTGTTGAACCGAACGTGACGCCCATCCGTGGGCAGGACACGGCTGCGCCACCCGGGCGGGTGGCGGGTCACAAGTAAGCGAAGAAACGCGCGGCCGGCAAATAGCACAAAGGGCGCAGAACACCATTGGTGTTCCACGCCCTTTGACAGCTACGACCACGTGCCGGGCGAAGCCCGGCCTCGGGGGTCTGGGGGTCGCCCCCAGAACAAACAACGAGCGACGATGTCTGCGCTTTCCGCAGACACACGCCCCCTGAGCGAGTGGCCAGGGGCGGGGTCGAACCGCCGACCTACCGCTTTTCAGGCGGTCGCTCGTACCAACTGAGCTACCTGGCCAGAGAAGACCGGAAGCCCGATCGAACTCTTGCGACCCAGACGGGACTCGAACCCGCGACCTTCGCCGTGACAGGGCGACGCGCTAACCAACTGCGCCACTGGGCCTTACTGTTGTACTGCCGTGCCCCCAACGGGATTCGAACCCGTGCTACCGCCTTGAAAGGGCGGGGTCCTAGGCCGCTAGACGATGAGGACTCCGTCTTCCTTGGACCTCGTCATGAGGGACCTTGGCTTCCGGGCCCTCCAACGGCTGTCCGCTGGAAGCACGAGTAGCATAGAACGGGTCGGGGTTAACTTCCAAATCCAATGCCCCAGAGGCCCCCCACCTGCACTTTCCCGGCGCACGGCGGCCCAGGGCGGTCGATCAAGCCCTGTTCAGGGCCTCCCGGAGCCCGCCGAGCCGCCCGACCAGTTCGAGTGGGCTGCGCCACACTCCGCCGCCACCGGCCCACACGCCACGTTCGACAATTCTGATGATTCTTCACGCGGCGTCAGCCGTCAGATATTCACGACCGGACAAATTCGTGTCAGCAAGCGACCGAATGGACCACCCGCGCATCCACTTGTCGCCATGTACCGACATTTGGCCGGGGCCGCCCGATCTGTTGGCGGCGATCGGCCAGGCGAGGACACCTCACGAAACCGGAGGTGACGAAGTCTCGCGTCTGCCCGTTTGCTTGAAGGATGACCGACCGCCGGGCGGCGCCCCGAACGCCGTTGGCCCCGACGACCGGTCCTGGTCGATGGCCGTCCGTGCCCCGCTTCGCCGCCTCAGCGGCGGACCGGCGGCACGCCGTCGTCGTCGCCCGGCGCCAGGCCGAGCATGTCCAGCAGCTGGCGGCAGTCGTGAAGAGTGACACGGCGGATGGATATGAGAAATACTCCCCGTCATAAGTCTGCAATAGTCATGAGTCATCTCTCTAAGTATGCCTGTGCTTTCGGCATACCCGTAAAAGAGCGTCAATTCGACTCGAGCGGGCCGTCTCAGGTCGCCGCGAGGGGGACTTCATCAGCACGAATCTAAGCGTCATGAGAAGTTACTTAGTAGGATCAGCTACTGTACTTCAGCAAAAAATATTCTATCCTTCCGCTATTCTTCCTTTATAAGTGCGGTCACCTCCCATATTCTCCTTGTACCAATGAGCTATTGCCAATGTCAACGTGCCTAGGTAAACCTCGCCACGCGCGTCAGACGATCACCGGTATGCACTGGTAGGTCAATTTCCACTCGCCGAGTACCGAGAAAAGGGAACGTTCGTCTTCGTTACCCGGTCTCCCCCACCCAAATTTAATCCCCTGTCAGCACTTATATAAACAAGGTGGGAGGCCCATAACAATGCGTGTGTCGAGCCTCGCGGCATCGAGTCGTCGTGCTGCCAGAGGAACTTTCGGACTTCAAGGGACCCGCTCATGGTGCCTCCCCGACTCAGCTCTCGGCGGCGAGGCTAAGCGAGCCGTGCCGCCCCTTGCAGCCCCCCGGAGAGTGATTCCCTTCAGACGCAGAGTGACCGTGAGTTATGCACCGGACCGGTTACTGATCAACTGCGCCAACACCTGTATCGGTCCAGTCCCCTGCTCGCGCCCCAGGTCCCCGCTCCGCACGGCTACCCCGTGGCGGTAGTCGATCTTGATTGTCCGCCCTGGGCAGAAGATGAGGAAAGCTAGCCAGTTGCCCGATGATGCCGGCCTCGGCCCGTCAATCGGTCAGCCGCCGCCGGCGCTGCCAGGCCGGATCCCGTCGCGCGAGAACGCTGGACAGGATGCCGGTCGGCTGGAACCGCTGGGCAGGATGCCGGCGGCTGGGCCGCCTGACAGGCTGCCGCCCGGCTGGGCCGACCGGGTTCGATCCGCTCTTCCTGGGGGCGACCGGGGCCTACCGGCCTCCGGCCCGCCACGGGCTGAGCACACAGCCTCCGCCCACGGCATCGGATGTCACATGCGCTTCCCACTTGCCACTCCGTGCCACATATGGAGCGCATGTGACGTAGCGAGCCGGCAGGCGCCTACGACACCAGATGTCACATGCGCGTCGTACTTGCCTCCCTGTGCCGCATGCGGAGCACATGTGACGCAGGGGGCAGCAGGCACGGGGCGGGTGGCGGAGCGGGCGGGGCGGGGACGGCGAGGAGCGTGCGGGAGTGGATCACCGGGCGGAGGCGGCGGGACAGCGGCAAAGCCGGATCGGAACACCGTTGAAATGGCGCAGTTGCGGGGCCGAACGCCCGATCGGGAAGGCGGGCGCACAGGGGGTTTACATCGCGGATCCCGCAATGCGGAAACGGGTGACCTTCCACGGTTCGGAAGACTTCGCCTATCCCCGGGGGCGCTCGTCGATCTTTCGAGCCGGCACCGGGCTGGACACCGGGCGGGGCGAGGCGGCGAGGGGTAGCCGGTTCGGGAAGGCACTGCTGAACGAATGTCAATGGGTGATGCTCACCGTGAGCCACGGGGACGCCGTTCGGTTCGGCCAGGCGAACAAGTCGGTTCCAGTGAGAGGCAGGTTGCCGAGTCCGGCACGGACGTAGCCGCAGGCCAGGGGGTATGCGGGGCGCGGAGCGTCGTTTGCGGTCGCAGTCGCCAATGCAGTGACACATAGTCGAGGTAGCACGCGAAAGCGACGAAGAGTAACGAGTCACGGTTACGGTCACACTCCGTGCAGTCGTGACGGTTTCACATCTTCACCGTTTCAACGCCGCCCGTAGCGGTCGAACGCTGTCGAACGCAAGGCGCTGTCCGGAGCAGCCCCACTCAGCCGGGGTGGGCAATGATCGCCACGGGTCGGCCCGACTACCTGGTTTTCAAGCGGGGAAATTCGGGCATGAATCCACTGCGAAACCCTCGCACGCGACAACGACCCATGTCACAATCGTCTGAGCTGACATACCCCCGGTCAGCGCCTGTGGAGATCCCCTCCGGCCCCCGCGTTCCTCCCCCTGGCGCGGGGGCCTCTCCATGCCGGCGGGGTGTGGCGGGGGACACACCTGTCATGGGCCCGCAACCGAACCGTTATCCTCTTCGGCGTGCCTCTTCCCTCGCTTGGACGGAAAAAAGACGCTAGACACCGCGAACCCGCCCGTGAGCAGCAGGAAGCTGCTCCGGACCACGAGCTGGAGAACTACCTGGCCGCGCTGGCGCCCGAGGGCGACGTCGAGACCACCGGGTCCGGCCGCCGCTTCGGCAACGCGCAGGTCTACCAGCTGCGCCTGACGCTGACCGCGAACGAGCAGCTCCGCGAGCTCGCCGCCGTGCACCAGACCTCCCCGCAGGCCCTGGCCCAGGAGTGGATCACCCAGCGACTGGCCTGGGAGTCCCAGAACCAGGAGAACGGGCGCTACTGAGCGCTCGCCCCGGTCGGCCGCCCTCGGCCGACCACCCCGGACCCCGCTGATCAGCCTCTCGCGGCCACTCGGCCCAGCTGACCCGCCCGGTCCCCCTCACCCGCTGACCAGCCCGGTCCGGCCCACCGGCCGCACCACCCCGGCCGACCCGGCCCCGCTGGCCAGCCGATGCCCCTCACGCATCGACCAGCACGCCCGACCAGCCCGGCCTGTTGCGCACAGTGCTGCCCGGCCCCGCTGGTCGGCCTCGGCTTTCCGCACCCGACCCGGCCGCCGAACGGGCGATGTCTCCTCCGGCAACCGCCCACCGGGCGGGCGGGCCTCGCATACGATCAACGGGTGCCGACGCTCCAGCTCCGCAGGAACGACCGGCGTCGGCATCTGGTGGTGTGTGGGGACTCTCCACTGGCCTTCCGGCTGGTCGACGAGCTGATCAACCGGTACGACGAGGACGTCACCGTCATCCTGCGGTCCAAGCAGGAGAACTACGGGCCGAGAATCGCCCAGCTGAGCCGGGTCAAGGTCATCGAGGCGGCGGCGCCGGACAACGGGGCGTTCCAGCAGGCGAAGCTGGGGTCGGCGCGGGCGCTGGCGCTGCTGGGCAGCGATGACGCGGGCAATATCCACGCGGCGCTGCTGGCGCAGGACATCAACCCGGATCTGCGGCTGGTGCTCCGGCAGTTCAACATGAGCCTGGGCCACCGGGTGCGGACGCTGTTCGCGGACTGCGCGGTGCTGTCGGACGCGGCGATGGCGGCACCGTCGTTCGTGGCGGCGGCGCTGGGGCGCGAGGGGCCGACGCACATCCGGGTGAGCGGCCGCACCTTGTATGTGGTGCGGCGCGACGAGGTGGACGCCGAGCGGATCATCTGCGGCCTGGCCGACACGAGCGACAGCACGAACGCCGATCTGTTGCCGGCGGAGCCGCACTCGGGCGACCTGGTGCTGGCCTTCACCAACGGCCCGGACGTGGTGCGGGCGGTCGGCCGCAAGCGCGGGCGGTTCATGGCGGCGGTGCGCCGGAACTTCGGATCGGTGTTCAACCGCAAGGTGGGCGCGGCGGCGCTGGCGCTTCTCGTGCTGCTGGCCATCGGCACCACGCTGTTCGCCACGTTCGGCGGCTACACGTGGTGGAACGCGATCTACGAGACGGCGCTGGACGTGGCCGGGGCGGCGCAGCCGCTGGACAGCCTGCCGGTGCTGAACAAGATCACTCAGGTGATGGTGACGATCGTCGGCATCTCGATCATCCCGATCATCACGGCGGTGGCCCTGGACGCGGTGGTCAGCGCGCGGCTGGCGGCGGCGGCCGGACCGCAGGGCCCGTTCCGTGATCACGTGGTGGTCATCGGACTGGGCCAGGTCGGCGTGCGGGTGGTGGCCCAGCTGCACGACCTGGGCGTGCCGGTGGTGTGCATCGACAAGAACGACAACGCCCGCGGCATCCCGCTGGCCAAGCGGCTGGGCCTGCCGGTGATCATCGGGGACGCCAGCCGGGACGACACGCTGCGCGCGGCCTACATCGGCACCAGCCGGGCGCTGGTCACGCTGAGCTCGCACGACGTGGTCAACCTGGAGGCGGCGCTGACCGCCCGCGCCATCCGCGACGACCTGCTGGTGATCCTGCGCCTGTTCGACAACGACTTCGCACGCCTGGTGGAGCGCCGCTTCGACATCAACGTGTCGCGCAGCGTGTCCTTCCTCGCCGCGCCGGCCTTCGCGGCGGCGATGGTGGAACGGCAGGTCATCGGCACGATCCCGGTCGGCCGGCGGGTGCTGCTGATCGCCGAGGTGCCGGTCGGCGACGGAACCGGCCTCAACCGGCTGACCATCCAGGAGGTCGAGCAGCGCTTCGAGGTCCGGGTCATCGGCCTGCAGCGACGCACCGAGCAGCGCCTGGACTGGCAGCCCTCGGCCGAGCACCAGCTGGTGCCCCGGGACCGGCTGATGGTGGTGGCGACCCGCAGCGGCCTGGGGCAGATCCTGGCCGGCAGCATCTCCTCGGGGCAGTGATTCGGCACCCGGGACAGTGGCCAATCCTTGATCAGATCGAGAGCGTTCACGTCGGTGTCCGGCGGTAACGTTCAAGAATCGGTCGACACGTCACCCAATTGTGTGATGCGAATCACGTTTACCTCGGTCAACGTGGTCTGTACCTGGGGCGTCGATGGGTGTGCAGGGGTGAAGTGGGATTTCGGGGGAAGGGGTGGCCGTGCGCCGATCTGTCGGAGGAACTCGCTGGGCATTGACGTTAGGCGTGTTCGCCACCGTCCTCGGCCTGGCCGCGTGCAGCTCGACCAGCACGCCGGAGACCAAGCCGACCCAGACCGAGCAGAAGGTCTCGCCGGCCGCGGTCTCCAAGCCGGCCAAGGTCACGCAGATTCCCGGTGACACCGCGCAGAACGTCTCGCCGGCCGACCCGGTCCAGGTGATCGTGGCCGACGGCGGGCTCACCGACGTGCACCTGGTCAACGACCAGGGCCGCGAGGTCGGCGGCCTGGTGGCACCGGACAAGCACAGCTGGACCGCGACCGAGTCGCTCGGCTACGACCACACCTACACTTGGTCGGGCTCGGCGCTGGGCGCGGACGGCAAGAAGGTGGCGCTGGGCGGCTCGTTCCACACGCTGCGCCCGGGCCGCACGATCAGCGCGCAGATCAACGTCGCCGACAACGCCACCGTCGGCGTGGCCGAGCCGATCGTGCTGAACTTCAGCTCGCCGGTGCAGGACAAGGCCTCGGTCGAGCGGGCGCTGACCGTGCAGACCTCGAACCCGAGCACCGGCTCGTGGGCGTGGATGGACAACGAGACCCTGCACTACCGCACCAAGGACTACTGGCCGGCCAACACCAAGGTCACGCTGATGGCCAAGCTGTACGGCACGTCGTTCGGCGGCGGCGCGTACGGCGCGGAGGACATGTCGGTGTCCTTCAACGTGGGCCGCAGCCTGATCCTGCAGGGCAACACCCAGACCCACCACCTGCTGGTCATCCAGGACGGCAAGCAGATCGCCGACTACCCGGCCAGCTACGGCCTGGACTCCGACCCGGGCCGCGTCACCAACAGCGGCACGCACATCGTGATGTCCAAGAGCGCGACCTTCGCCATGACCAACCCGAAGTACCACTACGAGAACGTGGTGGTGCCGTGGGCGGTCCGCATCTCCAACAACGGCGAGTTCGTGCACGGCTACGCGCCCAGCATCTGGGCCCAGGGCAACACCAACGTCTCGCACGGCTGCGTGAACCTGGCCCCGGCCAACGCGCAGGTCGTCTTCAACGAGGTGCTGCCGGGCGACCCGGTGGAGATCACCGGCTCCACCCAGCAGCTCGGCCCGGAGGACGGCGACTTCTACGACTGGGCCGTCGGCTGGGACCAGTGGCTGGCCAAGTCGGCGCTGCACGGCTGACCTTTTTCTCGACGAGCAACGCCCCCGGAGCCCGGCGCTCCGGGGGCGTTGCTGTCGGTGGCGTACGTCACTGGGGCCGATCAGGGCAGTTCAACCCCGCTTTGTGCCGGCCGTTGCGTCAACTTCCCCGTGATCGGCCCATCGGCTGGGTACCGTCCTGTCTGCCGATCAGAGGGGCGAGGATGACCGATTCGGAGCAGATGGCGGAGCTGCTGGCGCGCAACGCCGCGATGCTGGACTCGATGGGCCAGCTGCTGGCCGGCGCGCAGCAGCAGCTGGCCCATGTCCAGCAGCTCAACCGTGATCTGCGGGCGCGCACGGGTCTGGCCCAGTCACCGGACCGCATGGTGACGGTGGTCGTCGACGGCGCGGGTGGCCTGCGCCGGCTCTCGTTCGACCGCGACGCGTTCGAGCACCACACGCCGGCGAGCCTGGCCGACGCGGTGGCCGACGCCGTGCGCGAGGCGATGCGGCAGGTCGGGGCCGAGGCGACCGAGCCGGAGGACGTCCCACAACCGGAGGCTGAGCCGGAGCCGCAACCAGAGCCGGAGCCGCAGCACGCCGCCGGGCCGCCGCCGATCCTGGAGTCGAACCCGACCGAGCAGGCCCTCTTCGCCGAGGAGCAGTTCGAGCAGCCGCCGTTCGAGCAGAAGCAGTTCACGGAGCCGACCTTCGCCGAGCCGGACTTCACGGAACAGCCGGAACCGGTCGCGGCCCCCGAGCCGGCGCTGGAACCCGTCCCGACGCCGGTCGCCATCCAGGACCCGGCCCCGCCGGCGCCCGACCAGACGTCGGACAGCGGCAGCCAGATCGAGCACGTGATGAGCGCGCTGAGCAAGCTTCCGTCCTACACCGGCGTGGTGACCCGGGTGCTGGGCGTGCGGGATCCGGAGCGGGCGGCGTCCATCGCGGCCGAGTACCAGCTGGGCGACACGATCGTCGAGCGGACCTTCCTGAGCACCTCGGCCAATCCGGCCTACACCGGCGACGGCCTGGTCCGCTACACCATCGACGCCCGGCACGGCGGCAAGCTGATCGGGGCGATCTCCGAGGACGGCGAGCAGTTCGGCGAGGTGGTGTTCGGGCCGGGGGCGACGTTCCGCGTCACCGGAAAGCGGTACTACCCGAGCATCAAGGGCTGGGACATCGCACTGGAGGAGCTGGGCTGACATGGCGATGAGCGAGTGGGAGTGGACTCCCGGCACCGACCAGGAGCACATCGACCGGATCACCCGGTTCCACATGGACAGCCTGGCCGTGCCGGTGGATCAGCGGCTGCGGCCGTCGGACCCGGGCCGGCACGACTTCCCGATCGGCCTGGACGAGAGCGGCCGCAAGTTCCCGATGCCGCTGCCCACGCTGACCTGGTCGGACCGGGTGCTGGGCTGCGTGCTGGCCGGCGCGATCGGGGACGCTCTGGGGGCCTCGATCGAGTTCCTGCCGATCGACATGATCCGGCGCCAGCACGGCGAGCGCGGCGTCACCGGCTTCGGGCCGGGCGGCCCGGACGGCACGGTCACCGACGACACCCAGATGACGCTGTTCACGCTGGAGGGCCTGATCCGGGCCCATGTCCGCGACCGCGTCTCCGGTGCGGACGACCCCGTGCCGGTGGTGCAGCACGCCCTGCAGCGCTGGCTGCACACGCAGGGCTTCGACTGGCCGCAGGCCGGCGGCCCGTTCGCCGAGGGCCGGTCGCAGCCGGACGGCTGGCTGATCACCGAACGCGGTCTCTTCGCGCGCCGCGCCCCGGGCAACACGTGCGTGACGGCGCTGCGGGTGTACGCCGCCGGCAATCCGGCCGGCTCGATGGCCAACCCGCTGAACGACTCGAAGGGCTGCGGCGGCGTCATGCGGGCGGCGCCGGTCGCGCTGTGGTCGACAGATCCCGAGGTGGTGTTCGCGCTGGGGGCCGCCACCGCGGCTCTCACGCACGGCCATCCGAGCGGCTATCTGTCGGCGGCCTCGCTGGCGTTCCTGGTGCACGGCCTGCTGAAGGGCACCTCGCTGCCGGACTGCATCGCGGCGCTGACGCCCGTGCTGACGAGGTGGCCGGGGCACGAGGAGCAGCTGGCCCGGCTGACCGCGGCGGTGCGGCTGGCCGACGAGGGGTCGGTCAGCCCCGAGCGGATGGCCGAGGAGCTGGGCGGGGGCTGGGTCGGCGAGGAGACGCTGGCGATCGCGGTCTACGCGACGCTGGTGACCGACGACCTGCCCGAGGCGCTGCGGATCTCGGTGAACCACTCCGGCGACAGCGACTCCACCGGCTCGGTCTGCGGCAACCTGGCCGGGGCGTGGCACGGTGTGGCCGCGATCCCGGCCGAGTGGCTGGAGCGGCTGGAGCTTCGCCCGACGATCACGGCCGTGACCAGGGACGCGCTGGCCGAGTTCGGGACGAACCCGCCCACCGACGACGCCTGGCTGGAGCGCTATCCGGGCTGGTGACTAAAGCGGTCCGACCCGGCGCGACAGCTGCGCCGGGTCGGACTGACTCGATATCGGTCAACCGGACCTTTATCGGTCTTCGAGCACATGGCCGTGCTCAGCCGATCGCGTCGAGCAGCGCCTGGCGCTGCCGGTCGCCGAGGCCGGCGGCGCGACGGTCGGCGTCGATGCCGGTCTCCTCGAGCAGCTTGGCGACCTTGACGGCGCCGAGCCCGGGCACGGCCTTCAACAGCTGGGCGACCTTCGTCTTGCCGACGGTCTTGTCGTCCTTGGCCCGCTTGAGCACCTCACCGAAGGTCGTCTCACCGGACTTGATCGAAGCAAGCAGCGCGGTGCGGGCCTTGCGGGCTTCCGCAGCCTTCGCCAGCGCTTCCGCACGCTGCTCAGGGGTCAGTGTGGGCAGAGCCAACTTCATGGTCCTTTCTCACGACGAGGGGTTGCTCGACCGCCATCATGCACGCTGACCACGACTTTCGTCAGCGTTCGCGCCTGTTGGCGCGTCGCGGCAACCCCGTGGGTGACGCTACGCCAGCCTTTCCAGTGACACCGGACGAGCGGAATAAGTTCAACCAGGTGAACCGGGGCTCACACGGAGTTCACGGTGAGGGCGGGCGCAGGTCGGGGTGGGACAACCACGGGAGTACCCCCTCTGTACTGCGAAAACGCCTTTTCGGTGAACATTCCTCCAGGTCAGCGGCCCTGGCCGGAACCGATCCAGGGCGGTGGCCCGCGGTGACCGGTCCGCCCGCCGTCCCACCGGCGGGGAACACCCCATCCGGCGACCACGGGAGTGTCGTACGCCACCTGATCGACTTCACCCTGCTGAGCAGGTCGAACCGGTTTTCGGCCCGATCGACCGCCCGCCGGGCCGCCGGCGACGTTTCGAACGGTCCGAAACGGCGAACCGGAAGGACGTGACAGCAATCTCTGAGCCAACTTTCAGCAAATACCCCATTGGCACGCACGGTGATCACCCGAACAGCCCAATACCCCCCGTTCCGGGGATATGAGCTCCCGTGGAACGGGTCCGCCGGGTGCATCACGCGGACCCAGGGAGTCAAATTGTCACCGAATCGCGGGTCCCCTCAAGGAACGAGGCAACGCAGGGGGCCCCACCACGTCTTATCGGTAGTGAGGCCGCCGCCTACTCTTCTGGGGGGCGAGGTCGGCCACGAATGGGTCCGGGCTGATCCGAGACACGGCCGTGAGTAAAGAGGGTTGCTGCATGCTTGTCGGAGGAAGCACGGGACGCCGTCGGCGCCTGGGGTCCGCGGGGGTCGTCGGGCTCGCCGTGGCGGCGCTGGCGCTGAGCGCCTGCTCGTCCAGCACGGACGGCTCGGCGGTGGCGACCACATCGGTCAAGCCCCCCGCGCCGGCCGCACAGGTCACGATCACCGCCGGCGACCAGGTCAGCCCGACGACGCCGATCACCATCAAGGCGTCCGGCGGCAAGATCACCAACGTCGTGGTGACCAACACGGCCAAGGGCAACGTGGTCAAGGGCGACCTCTCCGCCGACGGCCTGACCTGGACCACGACCGAGCCGCTCGGCTACGGCGCCAGCTACGCCGTGGTCGCCGACGCCACCAACGCCGACGGCAAGCAGACCGAGCAGAAGAGCACGTACACCACGCTCACGCCCAAGGACCAGGCCTACCCGTCGCTGATCCCGGCGCCGCCGGGCCAGGGCCAGACCTTCGGCGTCGGCCAGATCATCGGCGTGTCGTTCGACAAGAACGTGACCGACAAGGCCGCCGCCGAGAAGGCGCTGGTCGTGACCTCGACCCCGGCGCAGCAGGGCTCCTGGTACTGGATCGACGCCAAGACCGTGCACTACCGCCCGGCCGAGTACTGGCAGGCCGGCACCACCATCAAGCTGGACGCCAACCTGTACGGCGTCAACCTGGGCGGCGGCGTGTACGGCAAGACCGACCGTTCGGTCACCTACACCATCCACGACTCGTGGATCGCCAAGGCCGACGGCAACACCAAGCAGATGGCCATCCTGCACAACGGCGCCGTGGTCAACACCATGCCGATCAGCCTGGGCAAGGACTCGACGCCGACCCAGATCGGCCCGCACGTGATCTCCGACAAGCAGCAGCAGGTCGTGATGGACTCGGCGACCTACGGCGTGATGCCCGGCTCGCCCGGCTACTACAAGTCCACCGAGTACTGGGACCTGCGGATCTCCAACGACGGCGAGTTCGTGCACGAGAACCCGAACACCGTCAACCAGCAGGGCAGCTCCAACGTCTCGCACGGCTGCGTCAACCTGAGCCCGGAGAACGCGCAGTGGTTCTTCAACCACTTCAACCTGGGCGACGTGGTCGAGGTGACCAACTCCGGCGGCGGCAAGCTGCCGCTGTGGGACACCTACGGCGACTGGGAGCTCAGCTGGGCCGACTGGCAGAAGGGCAGCGCCGCCAAGGGCTGATCCGCGCCGGTAGACACACCCGGCAGACACGCACTGTCCAGGGCCGCGCTCCGTTGGAGGGGCGCGGCCCTGGCTTTGTCCGGCCCGGTCACACGATCCTGCCCGATTTCGGGCAGGATCGTTGCCTTTGCCCCCGAACCCGGGCAGAGTCGCTCCTCGTGTCCGCCGCCAATCACCCGTTCGGGGAGCTCGTTTCGCACCTGATGCGCACCACCGCGCTCGGTCCGGGCGAGGCCACCCGGGTGGTCGCCGACGTGCTGGCCTACTTCGACGAGCCGGTGGAGGCGGTCGTGCGCCGCCGCCACGCCGAGCTCAAGTCGGCCGGGCTGACCAACGAGCAGATCTTCGAACGCATCGCGGCCGAGCTGCCGCAACGCCGGGTCGCGGCGCCGGAGCTGTCGCTCCGGCAGCTGCGCCGCATCGTCTACGGGTGAGGAACGACCATGTGCGGAATCGTGGGATACGTGGGGTCGCGCGACTGCGTGCCGATCCTGCTTGAGAGCCTGGCGCGGCTGGAGTACCGCGGCTACGACTCGGCCGGGGTGGCCGTGGTCGGCCGGGGCAAGCTGCGGGTGCGCAAGGTCAAGGGCCGGGTCGGGCAGCTGGCGCAGGACGTGCCGGCCCGCCTGACCGGGCCGGTCGGCATCGGCCACACCCGTTGGGCCACCCACGGCGTGCCGAGCGAGGAGAACGCCCACCCGCACGTCGACGGCTCGGGTCGGGTCGCCGTGGTGCACAACGGCGTGATCGAGAACGCCGAGGAGCTGCGGGCCAAGCTGACCGCGAACGGCGTGGTCCTCGTCTCCGAGACCGACACCGAAGTGCTGGCCCACCTGATCGCCGCGGTGGACGTGGACGACATCGAGGAGGCGGTCCGGCAGGTGCTGCCGGAGATCGTCGGCACCTACGGCATCGCCGTGGTCGACACCCGCCAGCCCGACCGCATCATCGCCGCCCGCAACGGCAGCCCGGTGATCCTCGGCGTCGGCGACAAGGAGCTGTTCGTCGCCTCCGACGTGATGGCGCTGGTCCGGCACACCTCGCAGGTCGTGCACCTGGAGGACGGCGAGGTCGCGGTGCTGACGGCCGACGGCTTCAGCACCCGCACCCTGGACGCCACGGTGACCACCCGCCCGCCGACGACCGTGGACGTCGAGGACGACGACTACCAGGCCGAGGGCTACGGCCACTTCATGCGCAAGGAGATCCACGACCAGCCGACGGCCGTGGAGCGGACCCTGCGCGGGCGGCTGGACGACCGGTTCGGGACCGCCCACCTGGGCGGGCTCAACCTCACGCCGCGCGAGTCCCGCGAGTTCAAGCGGGTCAAGATCCTCGGCTGCGGCTCGGCCCACTACGCCGGCCAGATCGGGGCGCAGCTGATCGAGGAGCTGGCCCGGGTGCCGGCGGACTCCGAGCCGGCGTCGGAGTTCCGCTACCGCAACCCGCTGATCGACCCGGACACGCTGTACGTGGCGGTCAGCCAGTCCGGCGAGACCTACGACACGCTGGCCACGGTGCAGGAGATCCAGCGCAAGGGCGGCCGGGTGCTGGGCGTCGTCAACGCCGTCGGCAGCTCCATCGCGCGGCAGTGTGACGGCGGCATCTACCTGCACGCCGGCCCGGAGATCTCGGTGACCTCCACCAAGGCGTTCACCGTGACCACCGTCGACTTCGCCCTGCTGGCGCTGCACCTGGCCCGGGTCCGCGACCTGTCGCCGGCCGACGGCCAGCGGCTCGTGCGGGGGCTGCGGGCGCTGCCGTCGCAGATCGGGGAGATCCTCAAGCTGGAGGACCACATCGCCGGTCTGGCCCAGGAGTACGGGACGTGTCCCAACGTCATGTTCATCGGCCGGGTGCGGGGCTGGCCGGTCGCCCGTGAGGGTGCGCTGAAGCTGAAGGAGGTCTCGTACGTGCACGCGGAGGCCTACCCGGCCTCGGAGCTCAAGCACGGGCCGCTGGCCCTGATCAGCCCGGAGACGCCGACCGTGGCGATCGTCCCGGACGACGAGCTCTACGACAAGAACCTCACCACGCTGGGCGAGATCAAGGCCCGCGGCGGGCGGATCCTCGCGCTGGCCCACCGGGAGCTGCCGGGCGCGCTGGCCGACCACACGATCGTGGTGCCCAAGGCCGAACCGGAGCTGGACCCGATCTTGCTGGGCATCCCCTTGCAACTCCTGGCCTATCACGCCGCCGTGCTGCTCGGGCACGATGTCGATCACCCACGGAACCTGGCGAAAAGCGTGACAGTGGAGTGAACACGCGGTGACGCCGGGTTCGGTCGCTAACCTCTTCGCGTGGGGAGTTCAGACCGGGCCCGGCGCGCCGCGAAGCAGCAGGCGCGCGCCCGACACGCGCAGCGGATGGCCAACGGCGCCGACGCACGGTCGCTCGACGCCAACGGCATCGCGGGGCGGCTGTGGGCCGCGGCGAACGACTACTCGTACGGACAGAAGCACACCGCCGCGGCCGAGGCCGAGTACCTGGCCGACGCCGACGACCGGCAGCTCGGGATCGCCGTGGCCGGGGTGTTCCACCGGGCGCTGAACTTCCTGTGGCCCAGCGGCTGGCTGCCCTACGACCTGGTGCAGGTGATCAGCCGGGAGTGCGACGGCTTCGCCGTCGGCTTCGTCACCGACGTGATCGCCGTCGACATGTCCCAGCACGCCGAGGCGACGCTGCACGAGCGCTGGCGCGACCAGCTCCGGCAGATCGAGGCCCGGCCGTGGTGGCCGCACGACCGGCAGCACTTCGAGCAGTGGCTGGCCCGGCACATCCTGTCCAAGCAGGAGGGGCTGGAGGTGGTCATCGTCGCGCTGGCGACGTTGATGGCCCTACCCAAGCTGCCGTTGATCCTTCCGTTGCCGGGCAGTTCCTCCGTGGCCGACGTGCTGCTGGGCGCGGGCGTTGACCAGAAGGTGCTGGCCAAGGTCCGAGGGTTGCTCGCAAAAGCGGAGTCGACGGAGTTTCCGGAGGAGGCCGAGGCGTTGTCGGCCAAGGCCCAGGAGCTGATGAGCCGGCACGCCTTCGAGCGGGCGCTGCTCGACGCCGACGAACACGTGGCGCAGACGGCGAGTTCCCGTCGGGTGTGGCTGGACACGCCCTACGTGGGGGCCAAGGCGCAACTGGTGGCGGCGGTCGCGGCGGCCAACCGGTCGCGGGGCGTGGTGTACGAGAAGCTCGGCTTCATCGCGTTGATCGGGGCCGACCTCGACCTGGAGATCACCGAGCTGCTGTCGACCTCCCTGCTGTTGCAGGCGACGCGGGCGATGGTGGCCTCCGGCGCGGGCGTCGACACCCGCAGCCGCACCTACCGGCAGTCGTTCCTGCTGGCCTACGCCGTTCGCATCGGCCAGCGGCTGCGGGCGGCGGCCGAGGAGAGCGACGACCACGCCGCCGACGACCGGCTGCTGCCGGTGCTGGCCGACCGCGAGAAGGCGGTGTCGGAGCTGTTCGAGGAGCTCCATCCGGCCACCGTCAAGAAGTCGTACACGGTCGGCAGCACGGCCGGCTGGCAGGCCGGCACGGCAGCGGCCGATCAGGCCGATCTCGGCGTCAGTCGGCCGAACTTGACAGCTACTCGGTAATTCCGGCCGATGACCCGAGTTCAGCCGCTACGGTGGCGACCGTGACGGACATCGAGGACCTCATGTCCCGGATCCGCGCGTTCGCGGAAGCCCGGGCCTGGGAACGGTTCCACACGCCCAAGAACCTCGCGATGGCGCTGGCCGGCGAGGCCGGGGAGCTGCTGGCCGAGTTGCAGTGGCTCGGCGACGAGGAGATCGCCGCGGCGCTGTCCGAACAGGACCGACGCGACCGGGTCCGAATGGAGCTGGCCGACGTGTTCATGTATCTGCTCCGTTTCGCGGATGTGACCGGCATCGATCTGGCCCAGGCGACGTTGGACAAGATGGCTCGCAACGAATTGCGGTACCCGGTCGAGAAGTCACGGGGAAAATCGGCCAAGTACGACGAGCTATAAGTTTCTGACCTGCCAATTCATCTGCTTTATACGAGCGGGCAACGACGCGGACATCCGCAGGGCCTGGCGCCGGCCACCTCGATCGGTCGTGACCCGATCGGAGCAGCAAGCCAGGTCAGCGCGGTTGTCATCCGGCCGCACAGCCCAGGCCGGCGCTTGAGCCGCGCTGAACTCCCACGCAAACCTTCCTGAACTACCCAGTTCCTCAATTGACGGAATGGCAGCTTCGGCCATAGCCTTTCCGCTCGGATCCACCCAATTAGGGTGTGGCTACACCGATGTGCGCACCCACCGGTCGGCGTATCCCCGCGGAGGCTCGATGGTTGCACACACCTCCGGCTCTGGATTCACACAGAATCTCGTGCTCGGAGTCAGCCCGTTCACCGTTCCCGACGCTCGATTGGTTTCCGCGGTGTGTCGCGCGGGCGGTCTCGGAGTCCTCGATCTCGGCGCCGGCGACCGGCGGGCCCGTGAGGCGCTTGACCTGCTGCTGAGCTGGGCCGGTGGTCCGTTCGGCGTGCGGGTCACGGGCGCCTGCGCACTGCAACCGGACGATCTTCCCCGTGATCATGTGCACACCGTCCTGCTCGGACACGACGCGAAGTGGTCTATTCCAGATCTGGCCGCGCACCACCGGGTTCTGGTCGAGGTGACGAGCAGGGCCGAGGCCGTGCAAGCCGCCGAACGGGGTGCGCACGGCATCGTCGCCCGCGGCGAGGAGACCGGCGGCCCGGTCGGCGAGTTGAGCACTTTTGTCCTGCTGCAACAGCTTGTCGACGCCGTTGACCTGCCGGTTTGGGCCTGGGGCGGCATCGGCGCGCACACCGCGGCGGCGGCCGTGGTCGGCGGCGCGGCCGGCGTTGTCCTCGACACACAACTGGCCCTGCTCTCGGAGTCCGATGTGGACGACGAGATCGCCGCCGCAATCCGCCCAATGGATGGTTCCGAGACGACCATCGTGGACGGTGCGCGACTGCTGGTCTGGCGCGGGGCCTCGCAGGCCCGGATTCCCGTGGGACAGGACGGTTTTCTGGCCACGCGGTTCGCCGACGAGCACGGCACCGTCGACCGCGTCGTGCGGGCGGTCAAGGATGCTGTGCTCGCGGCGCTGGCGCAAGAGCCTTCTGGCCCAAGCATGATCGCGCAGGGACCCATGACCCGGGTGAGCGACCGCGCCGGTTTTGCCGCGTCCGTCGCGGAAAACGGCGGCCTGCCGTTCGTGGCGTTGGCGCTGGCGACCAAGGAGCAGACCCGAGCTTTGCTCCGGGAGACAATGGACCGGCTGGGCGATCGCCCCTGGGGCGCCGGCATTCTCGGCTTCGCGGCCGAGGAGGTCCGCACGGGCCAGCTGGAGGTCATCGAGGAGCTGCGCCCGCGGTACGCGATCATCGCCGGCGGACGGCCGGCGCAGGCCGCCGCGCTGGAGCGGCTGGGCATCACCACGTTCCTCCATGTGCCGTCGCCCGGGCTGCTCAGGCAGTTCCTGGACGCCGGCGCGCGGAGATTCATCTTCGAGGGCTCGGAATGCGGCGGCCACGTCGGCCCGCGGTCGAGTTTCCCCTTGTGGGAGGCGCAGCTCGGGGTATTGCTGGAATTCCTCGGCGCCAATCCGGAAGCCGAGGTGGACGTGTTGTTCGCCGGCGGCATTCACGACGAGCGGTCGGCGGCGATGGTCGGCGCGCTGGCGACACCGCTGCGGGCCTACCGCTGCGACGTCGGCGTGCTGATGGGAACCGCTTACCTGTTCACCGAGGAGGCCGTCCGCGACGGGGCGGTGCAGCCGCTGTTCCAGCGGCAGGTGATCGACGCCTCCGGTACGGCGCTGCTGGAGACGGCCCCCGGCCACGCCACGCGGTGTGTGACCAGCCCGTTCGCCGAGGAGTTCCTGACGCTGCGGGAAGAACTGCGCGGCCAGGGCGTGCCGGACCGCGAGGTGTGGGAGCGGTTGGAGCAGCTCAACATCGGACGGCTGCGGATCGCCAGCAAGGGCGTGGAGCGCGACGGCTCCGAGCTGCTCGACGTGGACGAGGACCGGCAGCTGGGCGAGGGCATGTTCATGGCCGGGCAGGTCGCCGTGCTGCGGGACGCCGTGACCACGGTGGCGGCACTGCACGACAGCGTGAGCACCGGCGCCATGCGGTTCCACGCGGCACGGGCCTCCGAGCTCGGCGTCACCCGTGATGTCCCCGACGAGCCCGAGCCGCAGCCGCTGGACGTGGCGATCGTCGGCATGGCCTGCATGTTCCCGCAAGCCCCCGATCTGCCGACGTTCTGGGCCAATGTGCTGGCCGGTATCGACGCCGTGACCGAGGTTCCGCCGGAACGCTGGGATGCCGGCGTCTACTACTCGGCGGCCGGGGAGACCGACCGGACGCCGTCCAAGTGGGGCGGTTTCCTGCCGGAAATCCCGTTCGACCCGTTGCGCTATGGCATTCCGCCGGCCTCGCTGGCCAGCATCGAGCCGGTACAGCTGCTGGCGTTGGAGGCCGCGCAGCGATCGCTCATGCACGCGGGTTACGGCGACCGGGCCTTCGACCGGGCCCGGACCAGCGTGGTGTTCGGCGCGGAGTCGGGCAGCGACATGGCCAGCGCGACCACGCTGCGCACGGTGTTGCCGTCCTATCTGGGCACGCTGCCCGAGGCGCTGGACAACCAGCTGCCGCGGCTGACCGAGGACACGTTCCCGGGCGTGCTGGCCAACGTCATCGCCGGGCGCATCGCCAACCGGCTGGATCTCGGCGGCGCGAACTACACGGTGGACGCGGCGTGTGCGTCGTCGATGGCGGCGGTGGACGTGGCGTGCAAGGAGCTCGTCCTCGGCACCAGCGACATGGTGCTGTGCGGGGCGGCCGACCTGCACAACGGCATCAACGACTACCTGATGTTCAGCTCGGTCGGCGCGCTGTCGCCGTCCGGCCGCTGCAAGACGTTCGACAGCAGCGCCGACGGAACCACGCTGGGCGAGGGTGTCGCCTGCGTGGTGCTGAAGCGGCTGGCCGACGCCGAGCGGGACGGCGACAAGATCTACGCGGTGATCAAGGGCATCGGCAGCGCCAGCGACGGCAAGTCGTTGGGGCTGACGGCCCCTCGGCCGGAGGGCCAGCGCAACGCGGTGGAGCGGGCGTACCGCAACGCCGGGGTGTCGCCGGCCCAGGTCGGCCTGGTCGAGGCCCACGGCACGGGCACGGTCGTCGGCGACCGCACCGAACTGGGCGCGCTGGCCAAGGTGTTCAGCGAGCACGGCGCCCAGCCGGGGACCTGCGCCATCGGGTCGGTGAAGTCGCAGATCGGGCACACCAAGTGCGCGGCTGGCCTCGCCGGGCTGATCAAGACGACTTTGGCCCTGCACAACGGAATCAAGCCGCCGACGCTACACGTGACGCAGCCGAACGCGGCGTGGGACACCGAGGGCAACCCCTTCGTCCTGCACGCCGAGGCTGCTCCGTGGGCGGCCCCGGCGGCGGAGCGGATCGCGGCCGTCAGCGCGTTCGGCTTCGGCGGCACCAACTTCCACCTGGTGCTGTCCGCCTATGACAAGGCCCCGACTCCCCGACACAGCAACGACGAATGGGCGGCTGAGCTGTTCACCTTCCGTGGCGCGGACCACGCGTCGGCGGCACGGGCGGTGGAGTGGCTGCTCGACCTCGCGGCCAAGGGCCCTTGGCGGTTGCGGGATCTGGCCAAGACGGCGTCGCGGCGGGCCGAGCAGCGCAGCGAGCCGGTGCAGATCGCCGTCGTGGCGAGGAATCTGGCCGAGCTGCCGGAGCTGCTTCGAGCCGGCGCGGCGGGGCAGGCTGACCCGAAGCGCGGAGTCTTTGTCTCGCAGGGCGTCGAGGGCAAGGTCGCATTCCTGTTCCCCGGTCAGGGGAGCCAGCGGCCGGGCATGCTGGCCGAGCTCTTCGTGGCGTTCCCGGAGATCCAGCACCTGCTGCACCTCGGACGGGAGTGGGCCGATGCGCTGTTCCCGCCGGCGGCGTTCGATCCGGACGGCGCGCAGCGGCGTAAGGACCGGATCACCGACACTCGGGCCGCGCAGCCGACGCTGGGCATCGCCGGCCTGGCGGTCAACCAGCTGCTGGGTCGGTTGGGTGTTCGGCCGGATCTGTTGGCCGGTCACAGCTACGGCGAGCTAGTGGCGTTGAGCGCGGCCGGATCCTTCGGTCCGGCAACGTTGTTGACGTTGAGCCGGGCCCGGGCCGAGAGCATTCTCGGTGCGGCCGGGGATGATCCCGGCGCCATGGCGGCGTTCACGGCCCCGGCGGCGGACATCGCTTCCGTGCTGACCGAGGAGTTGGTGCTGGCCAACCACAACGCCCCCAAGCAGGCCGTGATTTCGGGTCCTACCGCCCAGGTCCGTGCTGCCGTGGAGACATTGAGGGCACAGGGTATCTCCGGCAAGCAGCTGCCCGTTGCCTGCGCGTTCCACAGCCCGCTGGTGGCCGGGGCCGGCGTGGCGTTCGGTTCGATTCTGTCCACTCAGGACATTCGCGAGCCGGAGCTTCCCGTGTGGTCCAACCGGACCGCCGCCCCGTACGAGGGCGATGTGCGGGCCGGGCTGGCCGCGCAGATCGGGTCGCCGGTGCTGTTCGTCGACCAGGTCGAGTCGATGTACGCGGCCGGGGCTCGGGTGTTCGTGGAGGTCGGGCCGGGCAAGGTGTTGTCCCGGCTGGTCGAGGCCATTCTCGGCGACCGCGCGCACGTCCGCGTCACCACCGACGGCGGCGTGCCGGGCTTCCTCGCCGCCGTGGCCCAGCTGGCCGTCTCCTGCGTCAATGTCCGCACGAGCTGGCTGTTCCACGGGCGGGATGCCCTGGACGTCAGCACTTCCACCCCGCCGAAGCGTCCCGGATGGACGATCGACGGTCAGCTGGTCCGTACCGCCGACGGGCAGTACCTGGCCGGCGGGCTGGTGCCCGCCCGACGAGTGGAGTTGTCGATGGGGTCCCCGAGCGTCGGGCAGGACGCGCTGATCAGCGAGTACCTGCGCACCAGCCGCGAGATGGTCGCCGCCCAGCGGGACGTGCTGCTCGCCTACTTCGGCGGCACCGCCAACGCCCCGGCCCGCATCGTCGAGCACGTGGCCGCGCCCGTCGTGGAGATCCCCCAGGCCGTTCCGGCCTCGGTCGAGGTGGCGGCCCCCGCCGCGCCCGTTGTCGTCGACGTGCTGACCACCGTGCTGGACGTCATCAGCCAGCAGACCGGCTACCCCACCGACATGATCGACCCCACCCTGGACCTGGAGGCCGACCTCTCGATCGACTCCATCAAGCGGACGGAGATCGCCGGCACCCTGGTCACCCGGCTGGGCGCGGCGGCGACCTCGGACGTGGAGGAGCTGACCAAGGCCAGGACCGCCCAGCAGATCGCGGATTTGTTCGGCGCGACGCCGGCTGCTGCCGAGCCGGTTCCAGCACTAGAATCGATTGCCGCCGCCGAACCGGTTTCGGTAGTGAAGCCGATTGCCGCCGCTGAGCCGGTCGCGGTCGAGCCGGTCGCCGTCCTGGGTGGGCGGGCACCTCGGCGCTTCGAGATGGTGCCGACCGAGATCGGGCCGGCACGGTTGCTGGAGTCGACCGTCTTATCCGGCAAGGAGTTCCGCATCATCGGCGGGCATCCGCAGCTGGTGGCCGAAGTGGGCACGGCGCTGGGACTGCACGGGGCGGCCGTGACCGACAACGCGGACAACCTGGTCTATCTCGGGGCGCTCTCCCCCGGTGACGATCCGGTGCTGCCGGGGGCGTTCACGGAGTTCAAGGCGGCGCTGGCGCGGGAGCCGCAGTGGGTGCTCGCGGTGTCGCCGGTGGCCGAGCGAGCGGATGACCGGGTGGTGGGCCTGCGGGGCTTCTTCCGGACCATCTCCCGCGAGTACCCGGAGACGGCGGCCAAGCTGGTCGAGGTGGATCCGGCGGCGGCCACCGAGGGGCTGATGGCGGAGCTGCTGGCCGACGATCGGCACCCGGTGATCGTGCGAGGCGAAGCGACGCGGAAGACGATCGACATGCTGCCGGTGGAACTCGGCTCGCTGGGCACGACCGGGGCGGGGCCGGCGGGCGACGGGACGGCCGAGGCGCAGGCCATCGGGCTGGACCGTGACTCGGTGGTGCTGCTGGTCGGCGGGGCCCGGGGCATCACGGCGCAGTTCGCGACCAAGCTGGCGGCGACCACCGGATGCCGCATCGAACTGATCGGCCGCACGCAGCTGCCGGCAGAGCCGGAGGACCCGGCGACGGCGTCGGCGAAGGACAAGACGGCGCTGCGGGCGGCGTTGATCGCGCAGGGGCAGCGCAACCCGGCGGACATCGAGCGGCTGTCGGCGAAGATCCTCGCGGCCCGGGAGGTGCGGGCAACGCTGGACGAGCTGCGGGCGCTGGGCAGCACGGTCGGCTACCACTCGGCGGACGTGCGCGATCAGGAGGCGCTGCACCGCATCGTCAAGGAGATCTACACGGATCACGGCCGGATCGACGGCGTCTGCTACGCGGCCGGCGTCATCGAGGACAAGCTGATCGCCGACAAGGACTCCGACTCGTTCCGGCGGGTCTTCGACACCAAGGTCGACGGGGCCCGGGCCCTGCTGTCGGCGGTCGAGGAGCTGCCGACCCCGCCCCGTTTCGTGACGCTGTTCGGCAGCATCGCGGCGGCGCTGGGCAACCGTGGACAGATCGACTACTCGGCGGCGAACGACGCGTTGCAGACGCTGGGTTGCCTGTGGGCGGCCAAGACCGGCACGCGGGCGCTGACCGTCCACTGGGGACCGTGGGCGCCGGACCCGCGGCACGGCGGCATGGTGACGCCCGAGTTGCAGCAGGAGTACGGCCGCCGTGGCATCGAGCTGATCGACCCCGAGGAGGGCACGATGGCCCTGCTGCGGGAGCTCGCGTTCGGCGACCACGACGTGCGGGCCGTGGTCTACACGGCCTCCGGTTGGTGACGCGGATGTCCGATGTCGCGATCGTCGGCATGTCGGTGCTGCTGCCGGGCGCCCCGGACCTCCGGACGTACTGGCGGAACCTGGTCACCGGCGTGGACGCGATCACCGACGTGCCCGAGCAGCGCTGGGATCCCGCCTACTACGACCCGGCGGGCCCGGCGCGGGCCGACCGGCTGTACTGCCGGCGCGGCGGGTTCGTCGACGAGTACGCGGACGTGGACCCGACGCGGTTCGGGATCATGCCGAACTCGGTGGCCGGGGCCGAGCCGGACCAGCTGATCGCCATGCGGGTGGCGGCGTCGGCCATCGCCGATGCCGGTGGCGACGACCGACTGCCGGCCCGCGACCGGATCGGCGTGATCCTCGGCCGCGGCGGCTACCTCACGCCGGGCGTGGTGCGGCTCGACCAGCGGGTGCGGACCGCCGTGCAGCTGGTGCGCACGCTGGGCGAGTTGGTGCCGGGCCTCGGTGCGGCCGAGTTGGAGCGGGTGCGGGCGGCGTTCACCGAGCAGCTCGGGCCGGAACAACCGGAGTCGGCGATCGGCCTGGTGCCCAACCTGGCGGCGTCCCGCGTGGCCAACCGCCTCGATCTCCGGGGCCCGGCCTACACGGTTGACGCGGCCTGCGCGTCCTCGCTGATCGCCGTCGACCACGCGGTGCGCGAACTGAGCAGCGGGCGTTGTGACGTGGTGTTGGCCGGCGGCGTGCACCACTGCCACGACATCACCTTCTGGAGCGTGTTCACGCAGCTCAAGGCCCTGTCGACCAGCCAGCGGATCCGGCCGTTCCACCGCGACGCGGACGGGATCCTGATCGGCGAGGGCACCGGGATCGTGGTGCTCAAGCGGCTGGCCGACGCGGAGCGGGACGGCGACCGGATCTACGCGGTGGTGCGCGGCACCGGCGTGGCCAGCGACGGCCGCAGCGCCAGCCTGTTCAACCCCGACCCCGGCGGTCAGGTCCTCGCGGTGCGAAAGGCTTGGGACGCAGCGGGATTGGATCCGACGGCAGCGGATTCCATCGGACTGTTGGAAGCGCACGGCACGGCGACACCGGCCGGCGACTCGGCCGAACTGTCCACAGTGGCCACGGTGTTCGGCGTTGCGCGGGGCGACAAGGCGGTGATCGGCTCGGTGAAGTCGATGATCGGCCACACCATGCCGGCGGCCGGCATCGCCGGCCTGATCAAGGCGGCTTTGGCCGTGCACCATGGCGTACTGCTGCCGACCCTGCACTGCGACGACCCCAACCCGGCACTGGACGCCACCCGGTTCCGGCCGATCGACCGGGCCGAGGTGTGGACCGACGAGGTGCGTCGGGCCGGGGTGAACGCCTTCGGGTTCGGCGGCATCAACGCCCATGTGGTGCTGGAGCAGGCACCTTCGGCCAAGCCGGCCCCGGCGACGATCGTCGTCGACGAGCCGGTGCGGGTCCTGCGGATCGCGGCCGACACGCCCGAGGAGCTGCTGCGGCGGCTGCACCAGGGCCAGAACCACGAGGCCGGTCGGCTGCGTCTGGCCATTGTGGACCCGAATGTCAAACGAATCGCCTTGTCGGAGAAGGTCATCGCCAAGGGTGTGGCATGGCGCGGGCGGAGCAACGTCTGGTTCAGCCCGTCACCGCTGCTGCCCACGGGCGGCATCGCCTTCGTTTTCCCGGGCCTGGAGGCGGAGTTCGATCCTCGGGTCGACGATGTCGCCGACCATTTCGGGCTGCGGCAACGATCCGTGGGCAACGGAGACCTCGGCCGGCACGGCATGAGCGTGCTCGGGGTCGGCCGGCTGTTGGACACGGCGTTGCGGCGCATCGGAATCGTGCCGACGGCGCTGGCCGGGCACAGCATCGGCGAATGGACCGCGATGTCGGTCAGCGGCATGTTCTCCGACCGGGCCGTCGATGACCAGCTGGCCACGTTCGATCCCACGGCCGTCGAGGTGCCGGGCGTCGAGTTCGCCACCCTGGGCTGCGGGGTCGAGCGGGTGGCCGATGCCATCACCAACCGGCCGAACATCGTTCTGTCCCATGACAATTCGCCGAACTCGACGATCGTCTGCGGGCCGCCGGCCGAGATTGCCGAGCTGGTCGCGGAGTTCCGGCAGCAAGCGGTGGTCAGCGCGGTGCTGCCGTTCCGCTCCGGCTTCCACACGCCGATGCTCAAGCCGTACCTGCAACCATTCATCGACCTGGCCGACCGCCTGGAGATGGGCCGTGCTGCGCTGCCGATCTGGTCGGCCACCACGGCGTCGCCGTATCCGACCGACCCGGACGGCGTGCGAGAGCTGTACGTCCGGCACCTGATTGAGCCCGTGCGGTTCCGGGCCACGGTGCAGGCCATGCACGACGCCGGCGTCCAGGTGTTCGTGCAGGTCGGCGGCGGGCAGCTGGGGTCGCTGATCGACGACACGCTGAAGGGCGCCGAACACCTGACCGTGGCCGCGAATTCGACCCAGCGCGGCGGCGTCGACCAGCTCCGCCTGGTAGCCGCGGCCCTGTGGGTCGAAGGCGCGGCGCCGGACTTCTCCCTGCTGGAGCCGACCCGTCAGCCGGTGACGCTGCAACTCGGGTCGCCGTTGGTGAAGGTCGACACGACGATCAGCACAGGCGGACCGTCCCGTTTGGACGAACTGACGGCCGACTTCCCCATCGCGGCGGAGTTGGAGGCGCTGCTGCGGGAAACCGCGGAATCGGCGGCGCAGGTGATCGCCGCCCGGCGGGCGCCGGCGATCCGGGCGTTGACCAAGCGGCTGACCATCTCCACCGACTCGATGCCGTTCCTGCTGGACCATTGCTTTGCCCCGCAACGGGACGGCTGGCCCGACCTGGCCGACCGCCGTCCGGTCGTGCCCGGCACCACGTTGATCCAGCTGATGATGGACGCCGCCGAGGAGGCCGCCCCCGGCCTGAAAACCGTGCGCGTGCACGACGTGCGGTTGCAGCGCTGGCTCATCGGCGCGCCGGCGGTCGACGTGACCATCACCGTGGAACCCACTGGGCCGGACCGGGTTCGGGTCGCGGTCGGCGATCACTCGCAGGCGGTCGTGGAGCTGGCCCCGGAATGGGCCCCGCGGCCGCATCGGGCGTGGTCGGTGGCCAACCGCACGACGCCGGACATGACGGCGCGGGAGTTCTACGAGCGGCGCGTGATGTTCCACGGCCCGGCGCTGCAAGGGATCACGGCGCTGACCACCGTCGGGGCCGACCACGTCGGCGGCGTGATCACCAGCCCGGACGTGCCCGGCGGCCTGATGGACAACGTCGGCCAGCTGCTGGGCTACTGGATCTGGGTCACCCAGACGACCAAGCGGATCGCCTTCCCGGTGCAGATGGGCCGCATCGAGTTCTTCGGCCCGCACCCGGCGCCGGGCACGGCCGTGGACTGCCTGATCAAGGTGGTCGACGTCAGCGACCGGATCTACCAGGTCGACGCCCAGCTGACGGTGAACGGCGTCGTGTGGGCGCAGATCGCCGACTGGCGCGACCGCCGCTTCGACAGTCACATGGAGCTGGACGAGGCCTGGCGTTTCCCGGAGCGCAATGCCTTGTCCCGGCGGCAACCCGGCGGCTGGGTGGCGGTCGCCGAACGTTGGCCTGACCTGGCCTCGCGCGAGCTGTACCTGAGCAAGTACCTCAGCGGCCGCGAGCGGGCCTGCTACGACCAGCTGCCGCCGCGCAACCGCCGGCACTGGCTGCTCGGCCGGATCGCCGTCAAGGATGCCGTGCGCAACCTGTTGTGGGACAACGGTTCCGGTCCGGTGTTCCCGGCGGAGATCCTTGTCGACGACAGCGACGGCCGTGTGACGGTGTCCGGGCACAACGGCTTCCCGCTGCCCGAGGTCGCCGTTTCCCTGGCCCATTCCCACGAGCTCGGGGTCTCGATCGCGCGGTTCGGCCGTGAGCCGGTCCGCATCGCGATCGAGGATCCGGCAACCGAAGCACCCGGTGACGGCCTGGAACGCGTGGCCGTCAGCAATCCGGCGGACCTGCCGGCCCGGCAGTACGTCGTCGCGTGGACCGCCGGTCCCGCCGATCAGGAGGAAGCATGACCACCACCGAGGCGTCCCGCGACGTCGTCTTCACCGAGATCGCCGACATGCTGCGCACGGTGCTCGCCGAACTCGGCGTGGACGACGCGGAGATCACCGAGCAGAGCTCCTTCAACGAGGACCTGGAGCTGGAGAGCATCGACCTGGTCACGCTGACCGCGCTGATCTCCGAGCGCTGGGGCGAGCCGGTGAACCTGGCCGAGTTCCTGGCCGACAAGGACCTCGACGAGGTCATCGCGCTCAAGGTCGGCGACCTGGTCGACTTCGTGTCCGGGGCGCTGGCCCGCGCGGGAGGCTGATGTGGGCAAGATCCTGGCCAACGGCATCGACACGCACTACCAGCGGATGCCGGCCAAGGGCGTCGACCCGGCGACGGCGCCGACGGTGGTGTTCATCCACGGCCTCGGCACCGACAGCCTGGCCAGCTTCTACCTGACGCTGGCCGCGCCGGTCGCCTCGGCCGGGATCAACGTGCTGGCCTACGACCTGCGCGGCCACGGTCGCAGCGGCGGCCCCGACACGGGCTACACGTTCCAGCATTTCGTCTCCGATCTCGGGGCCCTGCTGGACGTTCTGGAGCTGCGCGGCCCGGTTCACCTGGTGGGCAACAGCTTCGGCGGCACTGTCGCTTTCGGACACGCCTTCGCCCGGCCGTGGCAGGTGGCCAGCATCGTGTCGATCGAGTCCGAGCCGCCGACGCAGCCGTGGTCGGACCGCATGGTGCAGGCCATGGAGTACATGGTCGTGCAGCTGTCCAGCGAGCAGACGTTCCTCGACCTGGAGGCGCAGAACGGGGCGCACCACGCCAAGCTGGCCCGCAAGGCCGCGGCCAAGCTGTTCGCCACCACCATGACCACCGAGGTGCCCAGCGGCCGGCTGATGTCGGCCGAGGACCTGCGGGCGCTGCCCACGCCGGTGTTGCACATCCTTGGTGGCGAGGGACTTCAGGGCGGGGATCCGCACGCCCTCGAACGGGCGTTGTCGCACTGCCGGACGGTCGTGATTCCCGGGCAGGACCACTCGGTGCTGGTCGACGCCCATCGGAAGGTGCGGGAGCTGCTGATCCCGTGGGTGCGCGGGATCCACACCGACGTGCCGTGGATCAACGCGGCGGCCGAGGCGCGAGAGCTGATCGCGTGAGCCGGATCTTGTTCGTCGTTCCCCCGCTGGTCGGGCACATCAACCCGACCGTGGGGGTGGCGGCGCGCCTCACCGCGGAAGGCCACGAAGTGGGCTGGGTGGGTCCGACTTCCCCATTCGCATCCCTGATTGGTTCTGGTGCGGCTTTTTACCCTTCCGACCGCCCACTCCCCGACTTCGCCATCGCCGGCCGGCCGCCGGAGCTGCGTGGCTTCGCCTCCCTCAAGTTCCTCTGGGAGGAGTTCCTCATCCCCCTCGCCGACGGCATGGCCCCCCTGGTCGAGGCGGCCGTGGAGGAGTTCCGACCGGACGCGATGCTGGTGGACCAGCAGGCGCTGGCCGGGGCGCTCCTGGCCGAAAGGCGGGGCATCCCGTTCGCCACCTCGGCCACGACGTCGGCGGAGCTGATGCAGCCGCTGGCGGAAATGCCGAAGGTGGCGGCGTGGCTGGACGAGCTGCTGAACGGCCTCCGCGAACGCCACGGATCGCCGGAAGCCACCCACGACCTGCGGTTCTCCCCGCACGGCGTGCTGGCGTTCAGCACGGAAGAGCTGGTCGGCCCGACCAAGGGCCACATCGTCTACGTGGGCCCGTCGATCACCCAGCGGCCCGACGACACACCGTTTCCCGAGCTGGACGGCCGGCCGGTCGTTCTGGTCTCGCTCGGCACAGCCAATGCCGAGGCCGGCGAGAAGTTCCTCAGGACGGCTGTCGAAGCGCTGGCCGAACTCCCGGACTACCAAGGCATTGTCGTCGACCCGACGGGGGAGGTGACCGACGTGCGCCGGGTTCCGCAGTTGGCGTTGCTGCCGAAGTGCGCGGTGGTCGTCTGCCATGCCGGACACAACACGGTCTGCGAGACGCTGAGCCACGGCGTGCCGCTGGTCGTCGCCCCCATCCGTGACGACCAACCCATTGTCGCCCAACAGGTTGTCGACGCCGGCGCCGGTGTGCGGGTGCGGTTCGCCGGGTCACGGCAGAGCAGTTGACCACGGCCATCACCGAAGCCCCTGGGCTACACCGAAGGCGCGCGGCGGATCCAGAGGTCGTTCGCGTCGGCCGGCGGGGCGGAGGCGGCGGCGAACTGGCTGAGCGAGCTGGCCGCGACCCGAACGAGCGGGGCGAAGCGGTAGTGGAACTGGCCGCCGAAGGTGTCCGGCGCGACCGTGGCCAACTGGTGCTCGACCAGCGACTCCAGGATGGCCTCGGCGGTCCGCTGGTCACAGCCCAGCAGCGCGGACGCGCCGCGGGTGGTCAGCGGCTCGTCCGCGGCGGCGGCCAGCCGGAAGAAGGCGTCGCGGTGGGTCGGGGACAGCGACCGGCAGCTCAGCTCGATGCTGCTGACCAGGTCGACGCGGGCGTTGACCAGCTCGTCGAGCCAGTCCTCGCGATGCCGCAGCCGTTCCAGCAGCACCGCGATCGTCCAGTGTGGACGGATGGCCAGCCGGTTGGCCGCGGCCACCAGGGCCATCGGGGACGCCTCGAACAGCCGGATCAGCTTGCGGGCCTGGGGCAGTTCGGCCCGCATGCGCCGCCAGCCGATCACCGAGCCCAGCAGTTCCAACGCCTCGTCCTCGGCGGGCGGCTGCAGGTCGACGGCCAGGCTGGTGCCCCGCAGCGGCAGCCGCGTGCGGCAGCCGACGATTACCGCGCACCCGCCGCCGCTGGGCATCAGCGGCGCCAGCTCGATCGTGCTCACGGCGTTGTCGATCATGATCAGCACCCGGCGCTCGGCCGTCCAGCCCCGCAGCAGGTGGCTGCGCTCCTCGATGCTGTCCGGCAGCTGCGCGCCCGCGCCGCGGATGGCCCGGAGGAAGCCGGTGAGCGCCTCGACCGGGGTCTGCTCGGCCAGGTCGGCGTGCAGCTGGCCGTGCGGGAAACGGGCCCGCACACGGTGCGCGAGGTGCGTGCAGAAGGCGGTCTTGCCCGAGCCCGGCGGACCGACCACGGAGACCACGGCCGGGGCGGACCGGGCCGGCTGTTGCAGCTGGCTCTCCGCCGCCGCCAGCTCCACCGTCCGGCCGACGAAGACCGGCAGGTCGGCCGGCAGCTGCGCCGGCGGCTCCACCCAACTCCCGGTTCGGATGGCGCCGGTCGGCGTCAACGCGTCGAGCTGGGGATTGCCGACCAGCAGGCCCCGGTGGACCTGCTGGAGCTGCTGCCCCGGCTCCAGCCCGAGATCGTCGACGAGCGTGGATCGGATGCGTTGGAAGACGTGCAGCGCCTCGGAGCGCCGGCCGAGCAGGTGCAGGGCCATCATCAGCTTGACGTGCAGGCCCTCGTGCGCCGGATAGTCGCGGACCAGCGTGCTCAGGTCGTTGATGACCTCGTGGTGGTGGCCGAGCATGAGCTCGACCTCCATGCGCTGGTCGATCACGCCGACCTTGGTCTCCTCCAGGCTACGGATGTGGTGCCCCAGCACCGGACCGGCGTCGACGTCACTGAGCGCGGAGCCGCGCCACACCGCCAGCGCCGCGCGCAGCGTCTCGGCCGCCGACTCGATGTGCCCGCTGTCCAGCTCGGACCGTCCACGTGCGACCAGCCGTCCGAACCGACCGGCGTCCACGTCCTGTTCCGGCAGCGTGAGGGCATAGCCGACGTGCCTGGTGTGCAGGACCGAGACCGTGGAGTCGTCGGCGGCCAGCAGGCGGCGCAGATGTGACATATAGGTCTGGAGGGTGCCCATCGCCTTGGTCGGCGGCTCGGAGCCCCAGACCTCCTCGATGAGCTGCTCGACCCGCACCACGGTGTTGGTGTTGAGGGCGAGCAGGGCGAACAGCTGGCGCAGTTTCGGCTGCGAGGGGGTGATGCGCTCCTCGCCGCGGGTCACCTCGAACTGCCCGAGCACCCGGATCTGCATGTGCGCCACCTCCCGCCAGAGGTTGTCTGCCAGTGCGCAGTTCCTATCGCGCCGTCGCGGTCGCGTCCAGCACGAGTGAACACACAGTCACGCACTGTGCCCGTCCGATGGCATCGACCGGGTCCATTGTGACTGCGGTTTTACCGAACGTGACCTGTGTGACGCATCTCGTTGATCGATGTTCACGGCCGGGCGAGCGCGCCCGCCCCGGGGGACGCTGCGAGAATCGGACCCATGGCAGAGGTGAAGGCAACCGCCGAGCGGGTCATCGACAAGCCCTCGGACGCGGTCTACGCGGCGCTGGCGGACTACGCCGGCACCCGGGCGGGGATCCTGCCCGAGAACTACAGCGAGTACGAGGTGCTGGCCGGCGGCACGGGCGCCGGCACCAGGGTGCACTGGAAGCTCCAGGCCACCAAGAAGCGGGTGCGGGACTGCCTGCTGGAGGTCAGCGAGCCCGCGCCGGGCACGCTGGTGGAGTCCGACGCCAACTCGACCATGGTGACGACCTGGACGGTCAAGCCGCAGGGCGAGGGGTCCAGCGCCGTGCACGTGCAGACGACGTGGCAGGGCGCGGGCGGGGTGGCCGGCTTCTTCGAGGGCACCTTCGCGCCGCTCGGACTGCGCCGTATTCACACTGCGACGCTGGACAAGCTGGCTGCAACCGTTCGCAGCTAGTCTGCGTGGGTCCCCCTCGGCCTTGTTCGCTCGTTCGAGTGAACAAGGCCGAGCGGTCATGGACGGGTTCAACCGGCCGGTACGCTTCCGCCACCGCGGGCATGGCAACGGCGAGGTGAACCCGAGTGCTGTCGGTAGTCCACAACTGTGACACTTCTTGGGGCGGCGCAGGCGCAGGCCGATCGGCATGAGCGTCCCGCAGCCTCGTCAACCGATCGGGTCGCGCGAGCGGACCCGGCTCACCAAGAAGTGGGCCTATCTGGTCTCGCAGTCCAACTACCTGCCGCTCTCGCACGGCGAGGCCGAGGAGCGCTTCGGCACGATGCTCGACCAACTGGTCCGGGCGGCCGAGGCGGAGCCGCTGGACACCGCGGCCGCGGCCCGCGTCGGGCGGCAGCTGGTCGCCCTCAACTGCGTCAGCGAGGACAGCCTGCCCAGCACCGTCGAGGTGCTCGGCGGCGGGCTGCTCCTGCACCCCGAGCTGAGGGGCCGCCGGCAGGTGACCGAGCGCATCGTGACCGTGCTGGGCGCGCTGGCCGCAGGCTACGCCGACGCCACCAAGCAGTCGATCTACGAGCAGCAGCAGAACCTGACCAAGGCGCTGTTCAGCGCGGCCAACGAGACCCAGCAGAGCCTGCTGGCGGCGCTGGCCCGGTTCGACGAGGTCTGCGGCGCCTCGGCCAGCGGCATCGGCGTCGTCGACCACGCCGGCCGCTTCCTGCGCAGCAACGAGTCGCTGCGCGCGATCCTCGACGTCAGCGAGACGGAGCTGTCCGAGCGGACGCTGTTCGACCTCATGCCGCCGCCCGAGGCGACCCGCATCCGCACTGCCTGCACCGAGCTCACCGACGGCCGCGTGGAACGGATCCGGCACCGCCGCACCGTGTTGTTCTCCGGCGAGGAGGCCGTTCAGCCGCTGCTGTCGATCGCGCCGGTCCGCGGCGGGCGGGAGCTGGTCGTCATCCTCGACGACGACTCCGAGCTCCAGCTGCTGCAGAACCAGCTCAAACACCAGTCGCTGCACGACGTGCTGACCGGGCTGCCCAACCGCCAGTACCTGAGCACCCGGCTGGAGGCCGTGCTCAACCAGGTCGACCAGGGCACCGGCACCACGCTGTACCAGCTCGACCTGGACGCCTTCTCGGTGATCACCGACGGGCTCGGCAGCCGCGCCGGGGAGCAGGTGCTGTGCAGCGTCGCCGACCGCCTGCGCACGGTGTTCCTGGGCGAGCGGGCCATGATCGCGCGCATCGGCCATGACGAGTTCGCCGTGCTGGTGGAGAACACGCCGGCCACGCCCGGCGTCACGGCGATCGTCGAGCGCATCAACGAAGAGCTGGCCGAGCCGGTCTACCTGGCCGGCGGGCAGGGTGTCGCCGCCTCGGCGACCATCGGCGTGGTGCACCGGCCACCGGCCGGCATGTCGATGGAGGACGTGTTCCAGACCGCCGACCTCACGCTGCGCCGGGCCCGCCGCAAGGGCACGCCGTGGGAGCTGCACGACGCCCGTCTCGACGCCGAGGACCAGGACCGCTCGGCCATGGCCGCGGCGCTGCCCGGCGCGTGGGAGACCGGCGAGGTGCGGCTGGTGTTCGACCGCCAGGTCCGGCTGGCCACCGGCCGCACGCATTCCGTGCAGGCTCGACTCCGGTGGGACCGGCCCGGCCACGGCGTGGTCGACCACTGGCAGTGCGTGGACCTGGCCGAGCAGACCGGGATGATGCTGCCGCTGGGCAGCTGGCTGCTGCGCAGCGCCTGCGAGCAGGGCGCGGGGCTGGGCAGCGAGACGCCGGTGGAGATCAGCCTGCCGATGTGCCTGGCCAACGACGAGGAGTTGGTCGCCCGGGTGCTCGGCGAGCTGGGCCACAGCGGGCTGCCGGCGTCACGGCTGCGGCTGGGCCTGCCGGCCGGTTCCCTCGGCGGGGCCGCCGCCGACAACGTCGGCTTCCTGGCCGAGAACGGCATCGGCGTGGTGGTCGAGGAGTTCGGCGTCGGCATGCAGGACCTCTCGTACCTGGAGGACCTGGAATTCCGGTCGGTGCGGATCGCCCGCTGGCTGGTGGAGCGGCAGGCGCGGCCCGAGGGGTCCCGGCGCCGTCGTTCAGCGCTCGCTGACGCAGCTGGTGGATCTGGCCCACGAGTCCGGGGTCACCGTGGCCGTGAACGGCATCGCCTCGGAGGAGCAGGCCGGCTGGTGGCGTGAACTGGGCTGCGACATCGGCGCTGGGCGCTACTTCAGCTAGCAGTGCGGTGGGGCGCCTGTGGTGCCCAGGACGCGGTCGGCCCACTGGACGGCCCGGGCGAACCAGTCCTGGGCGTGTGGCGCGAGGTTGAGGTCATGGCCGGCGTCGGGCAGCTCGTACGTGTCGACGCACGGCGCCTTGGGGTAGTGCGCGGCTTCGGTGTGTAGGGCGGCGGCATAGGCGAGATCCTGCTGGCCCTCGGCGACCAACACCGGCACCGCGATGTCGTCGGTGATCGAGGAGCCTTGCGCGACAAGGGTGTCGGCCAGCTCGGACGTGGTGACGGTGTCCTTGGCCGCCTCGTCGGCGGCGATGACCGCGGGGTCGTCGTGCGGGCCGTGCCAGAACACCGCGCGGGTGCCGGGGCGGGTCGTCAGGTAGGTGGGATCGAGCGACGCCGGGACCAGTGAGGTGGTGACCGGGACCGCGGCGGCGGGCCGCACCTCGTGGGCCATGCCGGTGATCAGCAGGGCGTCGACGTCGGCGTAGGTGGCGGCCTCGTACCAGGCGACGACGGAGCCGTAGGAGTGGCCGGCCAGCAGGACCCGGGTGAAGGCGGTGCCGAACGTGCCCAGCCTGGCCGCGTTCACCACCTGGTGCACGGCGCTGGCCTCGGTGGCGTTGGTCAGCAACGCGCCGGCCGGGCGG
>NZ_KK037166.1:6321359-6362081 GCF_000568255.1 Kutzneria sp. 744 | reverse complement strand
TACGAGCGGTTGTACGTGGCCCCGGCCAACAGGATCTGCACCGTCGCCGAGGGCTTGTCCCCGGCCCAGCACAGGGAGCCGGCGACGGTCTGCCGGCCGGCCACCGGCATCGTCACGGGCACGGCCACATCCCGGCAGGTCTGGGGAGCCGGGACGGGGGCGAGGGTCGCCGCGGACAGGAGGGCCACCAGGGCGACGCCGTTGAGCACGGGCCGGAGTTTAGGGTCGCCGCCGCACCGGTTCGGCCGGTGCGGCGGCGACTTCACCCCATCAGCTGACGGTGTAGCCGTACGGGATGCCGATCAGCTCGGCCCCCTCGCCGACGAGCGGGTTGTAGGTGTCCACGTACACGGTGCCGTGCACGCTCGCGCCGGCCGCGGCGGTCGGCGTGATGGTGATCTTGATGGTGCGGGTCGCCCCAGCCGGCACGAACACCGGCTTGGCGGCGGGACCGCCGACCCCCTGCTGCCAGAAGTCACCGGTGTCCGACGAGAAGGCCGGGTCGAACGGCGCGGTGACGATGCTGGCCGTGATCGTGCCGGTGCCGGACGGCGCGCCGTTGGGGAACGGCCCCACGGCGTCGATGTCCGAGGCCCACTTGCCGGTCGCCACCTGGTCGGCCGACGCGCTGACCGAGACGGCGTGGTCGGGCCGGTTGGTGGCCAGGGCCAGCCGTTCCGGCGCGCCCTTGGTGTTGAACAGGTCGAGGTCCACCGGCTGCGAGGCGGTCGCCGACTGGGTCACCTTGGCCGTGTGCGGCGGGATGAGCCAGGTCGGCGGCTTGGAGCCGGTGGCGTTGTCCGGCAGCGCCACCACAGAGCCGCCGGCGACCGGCTTCAGGTCCGCAGTGGACTGACCGGCCAGCCGCGGGTCGAGGAAGAACCACTGGCCGGTCGACCCGGTGTTGGTCACGTCGACCGACGCCGTCACGCTCTGGCCGGCCTTGACCGTGGCGGGCAGGCCACTGGCCTTCGCGACAGCGGTGTCGAACCGAACCTTGCCGGTCACCTGCTCGCTGAACTCCTTGCCGCTGACCTGAAGGCTCAGGATCACCAGCAGCTGCCAGCGCCCGGCCTTCGGCTGGTTCACGGTCAGCGTGCCGCCGCCGGTGGCCTTGCTCGAACCGTCGTCGTTCCACACCGACTCGGCGGCGTTCTCGTCGCCGGACAGGATCTGGCCGTCCGGGCTGACCAGGTAGAACTCCATCGGCGTGCCGGGGTCCGGCGCGGCCAGGTCGACGCTCAGGCTCTGGTGGCCGCCCGGCACGTCGAGGTAGAAGCCCTTCTCGCCGCCGACGTCACGGCCGACGCCGCCGATCACGGTGACGTCGAACTTGTTGTCCTGCCCCGGATTCGCGGGGATCAGGGCGCGACGGTTGACCGGAACGCTCAGGTGCTGGCCGGCGGTGTCGAACTGGATGGACGACGGCACGTCACCGGCCTTGGCCGGCAACGGAACCGTGAAGTCGAACGTCGCCGAGCCGCCGGCCGGGACGACCTTGACCGGCGTGCCGGTGATGCCGGCCGAGGTGAACTTCTTGCCCACGAACTGAATGGAGGCGTTGCCCCGGAAGGAACCCGGCGTCAGCGGCGGCTCCTGGAGGTGCGAACGGCCGTTGCTCCACACCACGCTGGCGGTCCACTTGCCCGGCACCGGGTCGTGCACGCTGACGAACTGGTTGTCCGAGAAGCCGAAGTCGTAGGACTGCTGCACGAAGCGGCCTCTCGGGTCGCTCAGGATCACCGACAGCTGGCCGGAGTCCTGGGTGCCCGGCCAGACCATCGTCATGTCCAGCAACGGGGTTCCCGGCGGGACGGTGAAGGTGACCGGCGCGGCGGCCGCGGCGCCCTGCGGCGGCAGCTTGTCCGAAGAGGACGGTGCCGTGATGGCGATGCTTCGGGTGTCGTTGAACGTGGTGCCACCGACCGTCCGCGAGCTGTCGGTGACGACCTGCGGCCTGGAGCCGGTGTTGGTCAACGTGATCGACGTGTGCTGGCTGCTGCCGGCCTTGCCGGCCAGGTCGATCTGGTCCACCGACGGCACGAGACCGCCCTGCCCGAGCGCGGCCCTGACCGCGGCGTCGCTGTCGACCAGGCCCGCGCCCTGCTGGTCGGAAGGCACGTTGAGGTCGGTGGCGGTGCCGGTCAGGATGCGCTTGACCAGGTCGGGCGACGGCTTGGCGCCGTAGTGAGCCCGCTCGTAGGCCTGCATCACCAGCGCGGCCGAGCCGGCCACGAACGGGGCGGACTGGCTGGTGCCGCCGAAGGGCTCGGTGGCGCTGGTGCAGTCGTCCCAGCGCGGATCCACCGTGCACGCGGCCATGCCGCCGTCGCCGGGGGCGACGAGGTCGGGCACCTTGCCGTTGAAGGTGGGGCCGCCGGAGGAGAGACCGGCGATGTTGTTGCTGGTCCAGCCGGGGAAGCCGTAGGCCTGGGCGTTGAGCCGCTCGGCCGTGGTGCCGCCGACCGAGATGATCTGCGAGCCGCTGGACGGCGAGCCGACGGTGCCGGAGATGCCGGAGTCACCGCTGGAGGCCACCACGGTCACGCCCGCGGCCACGGCGGCGTCGTCGGCCAGCGTGATCGGGTCGGTGGTCGGGTCCGGGAACGGGTTGCCGCCGAAGGACTCGCTGAGGATGTCCACCTTGTCGTGGTTCACGGCGTAGTCGATGCCGCGCAGGATGGCCGAGGTCGAGGTGCCGTTCTCGCCGAACACCTTGATGCCGACCAGTTCCGCGTCCGGCGCGAAGCCCTTGATCCGGATGTCGCAGCCCTTGGGCAGGCTGGAGAACGGCAGCTCGGTCGACAGGTCGTAGGTGCGGGAGCCCTGCGCCGCAAGGGAACTGGCGTCGCCGAAGGCCTCACCGCCGCCGCTGGAGTCGTTCACGCCGTCACCGGAGAAGTCCTGGTAGTCGGTGATGACGTGGCTGCCGTCGGCCCGGATGAACTCCGGGTTGTCCACGTCGATGCCGTCGGCCAGGAACGCGACCTTCACGCCCTTGCCGGTGACCGTCTTCTGGGCCTGCGTGGTGTGCGTGAGGTCAAGGGCTTCCGGCTCCAGCAAGGGCTTTCCGGGGTCGGGCGGGCAGATCTGCTGGCTGGGCTTGAAGTCCGCGGTGGTGCGCGGCCGGTTGATCGTCAGATCCGGCACGACCGCGGCGACGCTCGGGTTGGCGCGCAGGCGATCCGCCTCGGCCGGCTTGACCTTGGCCGAGACGGCGCTGACCGTGCTGAACTGCTTGACGTCGGTGGCGCCGTGCGCGGACAGGTCCTGCACCACGGGCTTCTGGTCGCCGGTCACCGCCGCCGACCGCTGGTCGGACTGCACCTTGGGCTTGAGATCCGGATGCTGGTCGCGCATCACCACGATGACGTTCTGCGCGGTGGCCTGTGCGTCGGCGGCCGCGGAGACCACAACATAAATGCAGTACCCCGGACCGATTCTATAATGAGTGTCAACGTGGCCCCACATCTACGTCTGAGACCGTGCCGATCCTCGGCCGCCGCCTGACCACGCGTCTACCCCCGATCGACTACGGCGCGACCGGGTGCTGCCCGTTCGACCGAAACCCGCCCTATCGGACTGTCCGTAATGGCCTGTTTGCCGTCGGTTGAGCGGAAATCAGCCGACTTCCTACCCGTTGGGTCGCAAACGATCGTCGTAGCGGATGAACCCGCGCAGCCCGACCGAGCCCATCACGGCCACCACGCAGGCCAGGCCGCCGGTCCAGATCGCCGGTCGGGCGCCGATCAGGCTGGCCATGCCGCCGGCGCGGATCTGCGACAGCTGCGGGCCCGCGGTGTAGCTGAGCAGCTCGATGCCGGCCAGCCGGCCGCGCAGGTGGTCGGGGATCGTCTGATTCCACATGGTGCTGCGGAAAAGCCCGCTGACGCAGTCGGCCGCACCGGCGATCACCAGGCAGAACAGAACGAGCCAGACCGGTTGCGCCCAGCCGGCGCCGGCCATCGCCAACCCCCACACGCCGGCGGCCAGCACGACCATCAGGCCGTGCCGGTGCACCTTCGACGTCCACCCGCTCGTCACGGTCACCGCCAGCGCGCCGACCGACGTGGCCGCGTACATCAGGCCCAGCGCCCACTGCGCGCCCAGCTCGTCGGCCAGGAACGGAAACAGCGCGTTGGGCATGGCCAGGATCATGGCGGCCAGGTCCACGAGATACGTGCCCAGCAGATCGGGCCGGCTTCCCGCGTAGCGCAGGCCTTCCAGGATGCCACGCAGCGACGGTTTGTCCGCATCGGACAGTGGCGGCACCGCTTTCAGCTGCGCCAGCAGGACAAGCGCGATACCGAAGGACACCAGGTCGCAGCCGTACGCGATGGAGACGCCGAAGGTCGCGGCGATCAGCCCGCCGATCGCCGGGCCGACGATCGCGCCGACGCTGAACCTCATCGAGCTGAGCGCGATCGCGGCCGTCAGCTGATCACGCGGCACGATGCGGGGCAGCAGGGCGTCCAGCGACGGCCGTTGCAGTCCGTCGAGCGCGGCGGCCAGCGCCACCACCACGTAGATCAACCACAGCATCGGGTGCGGCAGCAGGGAATTGGCCAGCAGCACCAACGACACCGCACCGAGGCCGGCCTCGGACAGCAGCACGATCCTGCTGCGGTCCATGGCATCGGCCAGCGCCCCGCCGTACAGCCCGAACACGATCATCGGCACCAGCTCGACCAGGCCCATGGCTCCGACCGCCAGGTACGAGCCGGTGAGCTCCTTGATCTGCAACGGCACCGTGACGTAGGTGATGAAGCTGCCCAGCACCGAGATCGCACCCGACGACCACAGCAGGCGGTAGTCGCGCGAGGTCCGCCAAGGGCGCAGGTCGAGAACGGTCACGAAGCGTCATAGTGACCGCCGAGAGCGCGGCCGCGCCACCGATTAAGGGATGCAGGTGACGCCGCTGGCGTCGATCTGCGGCCGGTCCGGCGTCACCGTCGTGGTGGCGGTGCTGCCCGGCGCCATCTTGAACTGCGGGCTGCCGGCGACGCCTTCGGCCGCACCGGAAGCCGGCCCGTGGTAGGCGTTGCCCAGCAGCACCAGCACGTGCCCGGGGCTCACCGAGGAGCTGACGGCCATCGGCAGGTCGCCGAGCGCGGTCGCCACCTTCTGCGCGGCGGCCTTGTCGCCCGACGCGTACTCGACCAGCGAGGTCGCCCGCTTCGCGTTGGCGGTGAGCACATCGCCCTTGCCGTAGCCCTGGCCGACCATGAAGGTCGACACCCGGCCGGCCAGGCCGCCCATGGTGCTGGCGTTGCTCACGTCGACGGTGATCGACGCGTTGGCGCCGGGCGCGGTGGTGGTCGAGGTCGTGGCCGGCGCGGTGCTGGTCGCCTGCTTGCCGACCTTGCTGAACAGGACCTTCACCCAGGCCTGCACGTCGCTCGGCGTCACGATCACGACGTCGGCCCCGCCGGCCTTGCCGTCGACATTGGTCACCGGCATGGTGTTGAAGGTGATGCTGCCGCCGGACAGGCCCTGCATCTCGCCGGCGAACTCCAGCAGCTGCCAGCCGGAGTCGACGACGACGGCGTTCTGCACGGCCTGGATGATGGTGTTGAGCCGGCTCGGGTTGGTCAGCACGCCGGTGGACAGCATCTGGTGGGCCAGCGAGGCCAGGAACGCCTGCTGGCGGTGCTCGCGGTCGAGCTCGTTGATCAGGCCGTGGCGCTGCCGCACGAACTGCAGCGCGGCCACGCCCTGCACGGTCTGCTGGCCGGCCTTGAACCGGGCGCCGGTCATGTCGTCGTAGGTGTCCTTCTGCAGGCACACCGGCACGCCGCCAATGGCGTCGCTGATCTGCGCGAAGCCGAACAGGTTGACCTCGGCGTAGTGGTCGATGGTCACGCCGGTGAGCTGCTCGACGGTCTGCCGCGTCTTCTTCCGGCCGCCGTCCATCGAGCCGAGGGTGAGCTGCTTCTTGTCGGTCACGCCCCGCTTGCGCAGATCGGCCTCGGCCTCCTGGTAGCCGTAGCCGAAGGCGGCGTTGATCTTGTCCTTGCCCTGCTCGCCGACGATGTTGACGTAGGAGTCGCGCGGGATGGAGAACGCCGACGCGGCGGTGCCGTCGCCCGGCACGTGCACGACGATCAGCGTGTCCGTCTGGATCTCGCCCTCGTCGGGGCCGGCGTGCAGCGAGTCGAGCAGGTTCTGGGGCAGCGGGTCGCCGTGCGCGTCGGTCCGGCTGTCCATGCCGACCAGCAGGATGTTCATGTCCTGACCCGGCGTCTTCGGCGGGGTCTTGGTGTCGATCACGTCCGCGTGCTGGATGCCCGCCTCGGCGTTGGAGATCGTCGACCAGCCGTAGTACGTGGTGCCCAGCACGAGCACCGACACCGCGGCCAGCACGCTCTTGCCGCCGATGAGGGCTATCCGCGCGCCTGTGCCCACCATGCGACCAACCCACCCCTTCGTCGAACCCACGCCCGCACCACCGGAACTCTTCCGGTCCCCGAATGCTGTTCAGACGCCGTCCGGACCAGGCTGGTTGCAATGCGCCAGGCTACATGTCGGGCAGGACGCCCCCTGCCCGTCGTGAGGACGGAGTGAACTGACTCTCACCGCGAGGGTACAGAAGTGTGAACCACCGCCGCCGTGGCGAGGTCGGCAATGGCCGTGCCGACCGACTTGAACAGCGTGACCTCGCCCTGGTCCAGCCGCCCGGCGACGGCGCCGGAGCACAGGTCGAACAGGGTGCCGCGGACCTTGGGCGAGATGCCGGCGGCGGCCGGCTGGGCCAGGTCGCCGGATTCGGTCAGGGCCGTGGATGTGTCGAGGAAAACCGACGCGTCGGCGATGAGGGCATCGTCGCCTTCCCTTGTGTACGGCGTGAAGCTCCCCGCGAGATGCACGAAGGTGCCGGGTTTCACCCACGCGCCGGGCAGCACCGGTGTCGAGGTCGCGACTGTGGCGCAGACCACTGCGTCGGCGGCGTCCAGGGCCGCCTCCAGATCTGTGACGGCCGCCACCATCACGCCGTCGCAGACGAAACCGGCACTCTCGCCCAGCACCAGCAGTCGTTCGAGGTCGAACACCGCCTGGTACGCCTGCGCGGCGGCCCGGGCGTAGCGGTCCTCGCCGATCACCAGCAGCGTTTTCGTGTCCGGCCGGGCAAGGTAACTGGCCGCGAGGGCGGAGACACCGGCCGTGGCACGCCGGGTGAGCTCGCCGCCGTCCAGCACAGCCAGCGGATGCCCCGTCCGGCCGTGTGACAGCAGATACGTCGAGGAGTACGACTCCAGGTCGGCGACCACGTTGCGCGGAAAGACGGTGCTCACCCTGACGCCGAGGTAGTTGCGCGTCCACGAGGCGCCGATCAGCATGGTGGCGTCGAGCTCGTTGTCCACCCGGTGCCGGTGCCGCTGCGGCGCGACGGTGGCCCGCTGCCCGTGGGCGAACGCGGTGCGCAGGGTCGGCACGAGCACGTCGAACGACAGCAGCTCGCCGATCCTTGCCGCGTCAACGGTCAGCACCGCTCGGTGACCCCCCGGTTTCGGGCGTCCTCAGCTCACCTGGTGTGACCGCAGCGGCCCGACCTTCAGGCCCCGATGGTCGCACTCGGCGAGGATGCGCGGCAACGCGCCCAGGGTCGCCGCCCACGAACCCGGCACGGAAGTGCAGTCGGAGTCGTGCAGCAGGACGGTTCCGCCGCCGCGCAGGCTCTTGGCCACGGTGGCGTAGACGGAGTCGGGGTTGGCGCTTTTCTCCCAGTCCCGGCCCCAGGACGTCCACAGCACCGGCGTCAGGCCCAGTTTGCGGGCGGTCAGCGCGGCGGTGGTGGACAGCACCCCGTACGGCGGCCGGTACCAGCGCGGGACCACACCCGTGACCTCGCCGATGTACTCGTAGGCGCGGGTGATGTCGTCGCGGGTGCCCAACGGCCCGCGCAGCACCAACATCCGATGTTCCCACCCGTGCACGGCGATCTCGTGCCCGGCGGCGACGATCTCCTTGCCCAGCGTCGGGTTGCGCACCAGCTCCTGGCCGAGCAGGAAAAACGTGGCGTGCACGTTCTGCCGGGCCAACACGTCAAGAAACCGTGGCGTGGCAACGGGATGCGGGCCGTCGTCGATGGTGAGAGCCACCCGTGTCTGCTCACCGACACCGCTGAGCCGCGGCGCGATCCGTTGCCGCAACGGAGCGGACGCCAGGGCTGAGGGCAGCGCGTGCGCCAGGAGCGCGGCGGTCGCGCCGGCCAGCACGGGACGGATCATGCCGACAGCTCCTCGATCGACGCCTGCCGCACCGAATGCCGGTGTGCCAAGGCGGCCAGCGCGTCCAGGGTGGCTCCGAGGTCGCAGTCGCCGGTCGACTCGACCAGGATCACCCCCCGCATGCCGTGCCCCATCGCCGCCCCGCAGTGCACCGTCGCGGCCGGCACGATGATGCGTTCCCGGTGCATGGCAACGATTCCCAGGTCGACGGCGTCCAGCTCGCCGTTGCTGACCATCAGCCGCGGCGACCGCCCGGTGACCGCGGCGATGCCCGTGGCCACCTGCCCGATCGAGCCGCGGCCGGTGAAGACGCCGGTCTCGTAAGGGGCTCCGTCGGCCGCGTTGACGATCGTCACGCCGGCCTTGGCCAATGCCCGCACGGTTTCCGGCTGGGTGCGCAGCACGGTCGTGCTCACGGCCGCTGCGCCGTGGGCGACGGCCAGCTTGTGAATGGTCTGCTTCGACATCGGTTTTGTGCTGTCCACGGCGACCAGGACATAGACCGCGCCGCCGCGGCGGCTGGCCGGCCCGATCGACTGGAAGCCGCCGGCCACGGCCAGGCTGACGCCCACCGTGGCCAGCCACAGCACCGCCACCGTGGACGCGGCGGCCAGCGCGAGCCGCCGGCGCCGGCGGCGGGCCGGCTCCCGGTGGCCCATCTCCGCGTCCAGCACCACGCTCGGGCAGGTCGCCGACAACGCCGCCTCGGTCGGCCTGGTGGTCAGCGCCCGCGCGAGGTCGTTCTCGTCACGGATCCAGCGCACCAGGCCGGCTTCGTCCAGCGCAGCGGCATTGGTGCGGCCGTGGCCGGCCAGGCAGCGGTAGGTGATCACCGGCAGCCCGGTGGCCAGCGCCTCCAGGGAGCTGAGGCCGCCGGCATTCTGCACCACGATGTCGCAGGCACGCATCAGCGTCGGCATGTCGTCGATCCAGCCCAGCGCGATGCCGTCGGCCAGCTCGCGGCGCAGCGACTCGTTCTGACCGCACAGCACCACCGGCGTCGCGGCCCCGGTCGCGGCGATTTCCCTTGCCGTGTCGGCAATGTCGCCCACACCCCAGGACCCGGCGGCGACCAGCGCCAGCCGACCCTCGGCCGGCAGCCCGAACTTCTGCCGTGCCCGCAGGCGTTCCGCGTTGCTCGCGGCCGGCCGGAACGCGGGGCCGACCGCCGGGCCCGTGACGACGATGCGCTTGGCGCCCAGCTGGCGGGCCTGCTCGGCGGCGACCTCGTGCAACGCGATGTGCAGATCCACGTGCGGAGCCACCCAGAGGCGGTGCACGGACATGTCGGTCAGGTACGTCACGACCGGAACGGTCACGCGACCCTTGTACCGCAAACGGCTCAACGTCTGGCTGGGCAAGGGATGCGTGGACACCACGAGATCGGCCCCGGCCACCACTCGGCGTAGCGGCCGGCTGGTCACGCTGAACAGCAGGCAGATCAGCTTGGCGAACAGGCGTGACCGTTGCAGAACCTTGAGCAGGACGTCCCAGCTGCGCGGCACGGCCAGCAGCTGGCGCAGGTAGGCCGCGCCCAACGCTCGTCCCATCGAGCCCGGCAACAGGTCCAGATAGTCGTGGATGTCCACCCTGTGGCCGTGTTCGGCCAACCGGCGCGCGAGTTCCCGCGCCGCGCCGTCATGGCCGGCGCCGACGCTGGCGGACACGATGACGACCCGGTTCACCTATCTCCAGCCTCGCAAGGGATCCCGGCCACGACTGACCGGACGCGAGGAGACTAGCGAATTCCCGATCTTCGGTTGAGCTGGCCTCGCCTACCCGGCGGCGGCGTGGCTGTGGTCCTCGGTGCTCCACCACGTGTCCAGATGCCGCCGGAGCACCCCGTTGAACAGGCCCGTGCAGCGCTGCACCACGTGACCGGCCGGCTCGATCGGCACCAGCCAGCCGTCCGCCGCCTCCACCAGCGCTTCCGCCGTCTTCCACAGCGCGCCGCCGAACACCGTGCGCTCGCCCGGGTCGTGCTCGGGCCCCTCCCGGCCGCCGACCACCACCGTCATCATCGTCTGCAGCGCGGCGATCGCCTCCAGGTCCAGCGGGGCCTGGCAGGCCGGCGTCTCCTTGCGGGCCGCCTCGGCGCAGCGCTCCGGCACGTCCCAGGGCGGCGGCTCCAGATATCCCAGCGTCAACTGGTACTCCCGCAGGAACTCCGCGCCCGCCAACAGGCAGCCCTGGTCGTACAACTCGACGAACTTGCCGGCCAGGTCCTCGACCAGCGAGCTCCCTTCGACCAGTTGGAACAAGGGCGGCTCCACCAGGACGATCGAGGACACCAGCGTCGGCGCCAGCTGCGCCGCCAGCAGCGCGCCGGCGGCCGAGCAGCCGTGCGCGACCAGATGCGCGGGGCCGTTGTCGTCGAGGAGGTCCAGCAGCATGCGGGCGTCCGCCGTCCAGCCGGCGTTCGAGGCCCGGTCGGTGATGGCGTAGCCGGGGCGGTCCACGATGCCGAGGCACATGTCGTCGGCCAGCTGCAGCTGGCCGAGCCAGCTGGTCGAGCCGGTCATCGCCATGTCGTGCAGCAGCAGCACGCGGGGTTGGTCCGGTGAGCCCAGCCAGAGCACGGCTCCCGGGTCGTCGGCCAGCGAGCCGGGATCGGGATCTGCGTTGCGCACCGCCCACCTCCTTCTCGCCTCGTTCCTGCCGGTAGATACCGCTGAGCGAGGCCAGGAGTTCAATCCTCGTTCTGGCTGGCCAGCACCCGGGCCACGCCAGCCCGGTTGGTGACGCCGAGCTTGGCGAAGATGTGCGTCAGGTGCGTCTCCACCGTCCGCACGCTGAGCACGAGCTTCTCGGCGATCTGCTGGTTGGTGCTGCCGGCGCAGACCAGCTCCGCGACATCCAGTTCCCGGGGCGACAGGGTGTTGGCGAGCGCGCCCGTGTGCGGGACGCGGACGCCGAGCCTGCGCTGTTCCCGCACCGCCGTGGCGTGCAGCTCCGACGCCTCGCAGACGTTGAACATGGCCGCTGCCGCCTGCAGTTCTCTGAGCGCCTCGTCGCGGCGGCCGTCACGGGCCAGGCATGTGCCGGCGTGCAGGCGGGCCGTGGCCTCCCACAGCGGCATGCCGATCCGCTCCGCCGCCGCGGCGGCGTTGAGGGCCTTGTCGGCGTCGTTGTCGGCGTACGCCGCCGCCATGTCGCGGAAGACGACGTCCACGTCGAGGCGGCCGTCGGCCAGGCGGTCGGCCTCCTCGGCCCAGTGCTTGGCGTGGGCCGTGTCGGCCTTGGCCAGCAGGCAGCAGCTGGCCAGCCGGGTGTACGGGTCGATCTTCGGCAGGTGCTCGCGGATCTCCTCGACCGCCTTGGCGTGGTTGCCGGCGTGCACCTGGGCCAGCAGCAGCTGGTTGCGGGCCAGCGAGGCCAGCGGCGGATGGGCGTCGCCGATCGCCGCGATCGCCCGCCTGCCGGCGCGGACCGCCGTCGCGTGCTGGCCGCGCCAGCTCTGCAGCTGGCACCACACCCCGAGCAGCGCGCCCCGGATCCCGGCCTGCGGGTGCATCGACTCCAGCGCCTCCTCCACCGCGGCGAGGCCGTCCGCGGTGCGGCCGGCGACGACGTAGGCGAAGGACAGGCCGTGCAGCAGCTGCGGCAGGAAGTAGAGGTGGCCGTTGTCCCGGGCCAGGTCCACCGCCTTCGTGAAGTGGCGCAGCGCCAGCCGGTGCTGACCGATCAGCACCTCCGCCCAGGACAGCATGTGGATCGCCGGCAGCCAGGTCAGGAACTCGTCATCGTCACTGGCGTCCACCATGCGCGCCGCGTCGTTGACCGCCTTGACCGCGTCGAAACGGTTGCCCTCCACCGTTTTCACGTACGCGTTCAGCGCCGCGAAGGGCACCGTCCAGCGGTTGCGGTCGTCGTCCGGCGCCGCGTCCAGGAACGGCTTCGCCGTGCGGGCCTCGCCCTTCATCGCCGCGTCCAGCACCAGTTGCAGCCGCAGCGGCGGCGCCTCCGGCTGGCGGTTCAGCTCCGAGGTCAGCAGCAGCCGGGCCCAGTCGTGCTCGCCGCGCAGGTGCGCCAGCAGCGCCGCGAAGGCCGCCGCCGGGGCCCGGCTCTCGTGGTCCTCCGGCATCGTCTTCAGCGCGGCCCCGAACATCTCCAGCGCCGGCATGATCCGGCCGCTCACGCCGTGACAGAAGGCCAGCTCCGTGCGGATGTCCACGTCGTCCTCGGTCGCCAGCTGCCTCGCCGCCTCGTACCAGCTGGCCGCCTTCGCCGGCTGGTTCGTGGCGATCGCCCTCGCCGCCGTGACGAGCGTGTCCTTCGCCTCCACGTCGCCGTACTTCGCCGAGCGGACAACGTGTTCCGCCCTCCGTGTGGCCGGCGCCCCCACCTTCGCCAGATACGCCGCGATGCGCGTGTGGGCCCCGTGCCGCCAGCCCGCCGCCGCCCCGTCGTAGGCCACCTGGCGGAGTACTCCGTGCCGGAACCTGAACCGCCCCGAGCCCTCCACCTCTCGCAGCACGTCCCGGGCCACCAGGTCGTCGAACGCTTGCAGCACAGCCTGTTCCGACACCTCAGCCACGTGCGCGATCACCGACGGCTCGAAGCTCTCGCCCGCCACCGCCGCCGCCTTCGCCACCAGCGCCTCGGTCGTGCCCAGGCCCGCCAGCTCCCCCGCCAGCGTCGCCCTCGCCGACTCCGGCAGCTCCCGGGCCAGGGTGTCCAGGTAGAACGGGTTCCCGCCGCTCTCCTCGTACAGGCGATTCCTCGCGTGCGGGCTCACCGTCGGCCCCAGCAGCTGGTCCACGTCCGCCTTCGACAGCGGGCCCAGCTCGATCTTCACCGCCTGGTCGGCCAGCGCCCTCGACAGCCGGAACGACACCTGGTGCGGCCGGTAGGCCAGCACCAGCAGCATCGGCGCCGGCAGCGGGTGGCGCACCAGGTAGTCCACCAGCTCGATCGTCGCCTCGTCCGCCCAGTGCACGTCGTCCAGCACCACCGTCGCCGGCGCCAGCTCCCTCAGCAGCGACCTCATCGCCCGGTACAGGCGGGGCTTCACCACCGCCTCCTGCGCCGTTCCCTCCAGCACCGGAAACGCCGACGCCAGCAGCTGCGTCTCCGCCTCGCTCAGCCTGCTCGCCAGCCCCGCGTCCACCCGGTCCACCAGGGCATCCACCAGCGGCGCGAACGGCGCCTCCCGCTCCTGCTCCACCGCCCGGCCCTTCAGCACCAGGCGCTTGCTCGTGAACTCCCCCAGCAGCCTCGTCTTGCCCGTGCCCGGCTCCCCCACCACTTCCACCAGCCGGAACGCCGTCTTCGCCTGCGCCGCCACCTCCTCCAGCCGCGCCAGCTCCGCCGCCCTCCCCACCAGCGGGCGCCTCTCGAGGTGGTCCACCGCCAACCTCCGTCCGCGCCGGTCCGTTCCCCCTCAGCCAGTCAAGAGCCCTCCCCCGCCGGCTGGATACCCGGCCGCCCATGACCGTGCATATGCACGCAGGTCCAGGATGATCCGCCCGGGCCAGAAGGACAACGCACACACCCTCCGCTATCGATTGACTACCCAACGTAGCATCCCTCGCCATCGCCGCTGATCACCCGCCTGTGACGCACTGTGTCCAGCCCGACAGCCCAATGCGGCGGCGAGCCCCGGCCGGAGGCGCTATCGTGTGGCCCACGGGCCGTTAGCTCAATTGGTAGAGCTGCGGACTTTTAATCCGTAGGTTCTGGGTTCGAGCCCCAGGCGGCCCACAACTGACCTGCATGTTTCCACCAACCAAGATCACCTACGTCGAAGTTGATCTTGACATGTGATCGCCGCGTGATCTGCTGCGGAGGACCGCTACCGCCCGGACAGTGACACCCTGCGCGCCACCGAAGTCGCTCGGCGAGCGCTGCCTCTTCAGCACGTATGGCATGCCGCTCAGGGTCTAGACCCAAGGCCGTGTAGTTAGGCGGTTGTGGTGATCGTCAAGCGTCTGCCGGTGTCAGGATGTCGATGCTCAGGGTGGCCTTATAGCTGGTCCGGTCGATATTGGGTCCTCTGGCCTGGTGTTTGGAGATGGCGCGTTTGACGATGCGGGGGCAGACCCGGAGCCGTCGGACCGGCATGAGGTGGGCCAGGACGTGCCGGCCGATCGTGCCGACCAGGTCGATGACGGTGCCGGCGATGACGTTCGCGGCCTGGATCACCTGGTCGCGGGAGGTCTGATAGGCGATGGTGAAGCTGGCCCGGTCCGGATCGGTATCCGGTCGGGTGCTGGTCGCGTCGGCCATGGCGGTGCGGAGCAGGTGGTAGGTGACGAGCAGGGCGTAGATCTCCTGCTCGATGCCGACCGGGGTGCGGGCGCGGAGCACCCGGCCACCCAGGATGGTGGATTTCAGCTCCAGGTAAGCGGTTTCGATCTCCCATCGCTGGTGGTAGAGCCGGATCAACTCGGCCGCCGGGTAGTCGTGGGGGTCGAGCAGGGTGGTGGTCAGCCGGTAGATCCCGGTGTGCCGGCCGGCGGTGGTGGCGATGGTGATCTCGCACTCGATGACGCGCACTCGCAGGCCGCCCAGGATTGAGAGGTAGGAGCCGTCTCGGTAGCGGGTCAGGATCGGCATCGTGCGGCCGTTTTTCAGGCGTACCAGCAGATCGGCGCCGGTGGTGGCGATCTGGGCGAGCAGGCCGGCGGCGCCGAAGTTGCGGTCGCCCAACAGGATCATGCCGGCGTGCAGGCTGCGCAGCAGCTGTGGTGTGTAGGTGGTCTCGCCGATGGTGGTCGGGCCGAACACCGCGTCGATCACGCTGCGGGTGCCACACGCGAGCAACGCGACCAGCCGGATCTGGGGGTAGCCGGCGCCGCCGTGGTTGCCCCGCTGCTTGGTGAACCGGGTGAGCATGCGGGGGTTGTCGGGCACGGTCAGGGTGGTGCCGTCGATCGCGCAGACCAGCAGTCCGCGCCAGCGGGTTCCGGGAGCTCGGCCGGTGGTGGCGGGGCCACGGAGCAGGTCGAACAGCCACCGCAGGGGTGCGGCACCGACCCTCTGGCGGGCGGTGGCCAGTCCGCTGGCGGTGGGGGTGGCGGTGGGCAGGCCGTCCAGGGCGGCGGTCAGCTTGCGCCAAACACCGGAGTATCCGACCTCGGGGAACAGGCAGGCGGCCAGGAGCAGGTAGACCACCACCCGGGAGGGCAGGTCCCGCAGGCGGTGTTGGGTGGTGCGGGTGGCGGTCAGGGCCTCGTCGATCATCTCGAACGGGAGGTGTTGGGTGAGTTCACCGAGGTGGCCGGGCGCGTATCGGCCCCCGGCCACGGTGATCGCGCGGGTGATGGAAGACTGGGTGTCCAACGGAGTTTCTGCTGTCTGGTGATCTTGGTCGACACCGTTCTAGCAGGAACTCCGTTGCCCTTTTCAGCGGGCTGGACATCCGCGCCCAACCCTTAACTTCACGGCCTTGGGTCTAGACCTGCGCACCAACCAACACTTCACCCTCAAGCAGAACCCTCTTCGTCGTCAGAATCTGGACGACTTCGTCGAGTGCTACGCGCCCGGACGGCTACACTCAAAGCGGGCGAGTCTGAACCGTTCAAGTCGTCCATCTAGGACGAACCCGTCGCGCGGGACAAGGGGCAACCTGAACACCTGATCCCGGGAGCCGCCACAGGGGCCTGACCAGCGGAAACACTGATTGGGCCACTCCACCAGGCCGTCCGGGCGCAAAATCACGACCCGCCATCACTCCGCTGACGGGCCACCGCGCGTCTTGCGCCGCAAGAGTCAGAAACTTGACCATCATCGCACTGAACAGCGGAAACGGGTCTACTTACGCCCCTCCCGACACACTCACCAAGACTACGGTCAGTGACGGACGCCGTTGATGCGCCGGCATCGCGTGCGCACAAGTAGGACAACTGCATGAACCGAGCGTCGCGACACCCCTGTAGATAACCGTGTGACAGTCGAGCCAACACAGTGAGAGCCAAGCCTCCAGGGCCCCAGTCTACGGCTAGACATTCCAGCCGGCCTCGCCCGCAGCCAACCACGTCGTCATACCTCTATGCAGCCGGTTGCTGAGAAGTGCCCTTATCAGCATACCTTGACGGGTGATGCCCCGGCAGATACTCTGGCGACAGAGCAAAGTGGCGTAGGTCGGGACTCGTCCCCTGACGCTGAGCCGCACCAAAAAGCGGCGCCCCGGGCAGCATGCTGAGCAGAGGCTGACACCGGGGCTTACGCAGCCACTGTACACCATCGCGTCTGGAAGCTGGGGGTCTACATGGACGGGGAGTTCGAGGACCTCCTGGCAGCGTTCTCAGCAGCGCGGATGGAGCCGTACCTCAAGCATTGCAACGGGGACGTCGCCAAAGCTTTTCGGCTGTACGCATGGAACCTCGAGGTGTCGGCCGCGCTCAGCGGCCCGCTGGGCTGCCTTGAAGTTGCACTGCGGAACGCGTTGCACGAGCAGCTCGTCACGTTGGTTGGGCGATCCGACTGGTGGCGTGATCGTCGGGTCGATTTGCATGACGTCGCTAAGGGGCTACTCGCAGAGGCTGCCGCGAACTTGGCGAAGCGCGGCAAACCGGCCGTGCCTGACGCGATGGTCGCCGAGCTGCACTTCGGGTTCTGGGTCGCGTTGCTCGGCAAAGGCCGCAACTACGAGACTACGCTGTGGCGTCCGGCGTTGCGGCACGCGTTCCCGAACTACTCGGGCGGACGTCTCCCCCTGCATAAGCAACTGGACTCGATGAGGTATTTGCGCAACCGGATAGCGCACGCCGAGCCGATCCACCGGCGCCACCTCAAGGCCGACCACGGGACGATCCTGGACTTGATCGGGCGCATCTCGCCGCCGGCCGTGGAGTTTGTACGGCGGCATGATCGGGTGGAGCAAGTGTTGCGGCGCCGCCGCGCCGTATGCGATGGCGACGCCGATCCCCAGTTCTGACCTGGTCGACGTAGCTAGGAGGTGATGACCGTGACGGACCGAACCGTGGTGACGATGACGGACATCGCCGAGCTGGCACGGGTCCGTCGTCCAACCGTGAGCAACTGGCGCAGGCGGCACGATGACTTCCCCAAACCGGCCAAGGACAACGGATCCACGCCGCTGTTCGATGCCGAGGAGATCGCCCTCTGGTTGGATCGCCGGCCCATTGACGACGACCGTACCTATGGCCAGGTCTTCCGTGACAGCCTCCGCATGCGCGCCATCGTCCGGTTCGGTGGAGCGATTGGCGGCGATGACGTCCTCCGACTCTCGGTCGCGTTGGTGTCGCTTCGGGCACACGCGGGTACGCCACTGCCAGCTACCCCTGAGGCAATCGCCACGCTCGCCGGGCGGGTCGAACGGGAGCGTCCAGAACTGGCCGGATTGTTCACCCGCGACCTGATGACACCCTCGGCGTTCGTCGGCCACATCGCCAGGACAGTCGACGAGCTGACGTGCTCGGTCGGGCCGGAAGCGGCGATCGACGAGTTCATTTTCTCGGCCGACCGGGTGGACTCGGCTCTGCGGTCGACGATGACTCCAAAGCCCATCGCCGACCTGATCGCCGCACTCGTCGGCGATGTCACCGGCCGCACCGTCTGTGATCCCGCAGCCGGCGTGGGCAGCCTGCTGTTGCGAGTGCTTGACGGCCGCACTGCCGATCAAGTGACAACGGTGGAGTCGCATTCGACGTGGTGCCGGATCCTGCGACACCGCCTGCTCGCACACGGCGTCGACGCGGAAATCAACCAGAGCGATAGCACCACCGGCTGGCCGGAGAGGCAGGTCGATCTGGTGGTGCTCGACCCCCCGTACATATCCGGCGAGTTCACCGACCGGAAGGCGACGGAGCGGGATTTCGGCCCGTTGGACTGGGTGATGCTCTCGGCGCGGCATCTCGCCCCGGGTGGCCGCGCTTACGTTGTCGTGCCGACCTGGACACTGACCCGCAAGCCCGCTGCCCGCCAACGGCTGCTCGACGCCAAGATCCTGGCTTCGGTGATCCAACTGCCCCGCCGAGCACATCCGTTCCTCACCGGCACTGAATTGGCCGTGCTCGAACTCACTCCGCTTGGCGAAGCAAGCGAGGACGTCGTGTTGTGCAACGCCGATCGGATAGCTGAGGCCGACGAAGGGTGGCCCGCGACGGCTGCCAGATTGGTTCGCGCGCGCACCGTGGAACGCCCGGAGGTATGTCGCAGAATGCGGCTCACGATGCCCGGCGGCAGCTTGCTCCCCGCGCACCGCCTGACGACAGAAAGAACGTCAGTCGACCATGTCGCAAGTGCAATCGCTTCCGTCCAACTTGTCCGGGACCAGTTCCCCGATCAGGTGACGGCGCGCTGGCCTGGCGTCGCCCAGGCGCGTGAGCAGGCACTACTCGTGCCGCTCGCGGCGATCGCGACGGTTCGTGGCGGTCATCGCATCTCGCGGGAAGACATCGCCGACGTCGATCTCGGTACCGGCGGCACAGCGGTGATCGGCCTGGAGGAGCTACGCGGTGGACTGGCCGTGCGTAGCCGATGGATCGACAATCTCGCGCTCGCCAAGTACGAGTCCGCGCAACTAACCGAACCAGGCGACGTCATCGTGCTCGCCGAGGGAGGGCTGTCGGCCACCGTTGACCGAACTGGCGGCCAGCTCGTGCTGGCCCCCGCTCAGGTTGTACGCCTACGACCAGAACGTCCCGACCGTCCTTCGCCACCGATGCGACCGACGCTGCTCGCCAAGCTGCTGACCTCCCCGCGCAACGCCGGCAGGGAAAGCGGATCACTGGTTCGTCGGGTCGACCTGGGAGTGCTGGAGCTACCCGTCCTGACTGAGGCGGAGGTCCTCGCCCTGGATGACTACTTCGTCGACCTGGAGCGGCGCCGGTCGGAGCTGGCCGTCAAGATGAACGCACTGGCACGACTGGACGGTGCGTTGTCGGCGGGTATCGCCGATGGTGTGCTGGCAGTCGCGACAGTGCCGGACGTGCCGCGCACGAGGGTCGGCGAATTCGAGGACGAGCAGGACTGAGGAGCACTAGGTGGCTAAACGATCCGCCCCAACCACATCGGCGGACATGAAGGAGATCCTGTGGAAGGCAGCGGACAAGCTGCGTGGCAGCATGGATGCCGCCGACTACAAGCATTTCGTGCTCGGCCTGGTGTTCCTGAAGTACGTCTCGGACTCCTTCGACGAACGGCGCGAGCAGATAACCGAGGAGCTGGCTGCTGACGGTATTACCGGCGAGCGGGCGGCCCGGCTGATCGAGGACCGCGACGAGTACCTCGGTCATGGGGTGTTCTGGGTTCCGCAGGTGGCCCGCTGGGAGGCCATCGCCGAGGGCGCGAAGGCCGCTTCGGGTGGCAAGTCTGTAGGCGAGCTGATCGACACCGCGATGGACGCGGTGGAGAAGGAGAACCCCGAACTGCGCGGCGTGCTGCCGAAGCTGTTCAACCGCAGCAACGTCGACCTGCGCAGGCTGGGCGAACTCGTCGACCTGATCGGTCGGATCGGCTTCCACGGACAATTGGACCTTGACGGTGGGACCAAGAAGGCCCGCGATGTGCTCGGCGAGGTGTACGAGTACTTCCTCGGCAAGTTCGCCCTCGCCGAGGGCCGGCGGGGCGGTGAATACTTCACCCCGTCGAGTGTGGTGAAGCTGCTCGTCGAGACGCTGGAACCGGCCAAGGGCGAGCGCGTGTACGACCCTTGCTGTGGCTCCGGCGGCATGTTCGTGCAGGCCGAGCGGTTCGTGGAGAGTCACGGCGGGCGAACCATCGACATCGCGGTGTACGGCCAGGAGTTGAACGAGAACACCTGGCGGCTGGCCAAGATGAACCTGGCCATCCACGGCATCAGCGCCGACCTGAGCGACCGGTGGGGTGACACCTTCCACGACGACCAGCACCCGGACCTACGTGCTGATGTGGTCCTGGCCAATCCGCCGTTCAACATCTCCGATTGGGGCGGCGACCGGCTTACCGCCGACCAGCGCTGGACCTACGGCGTGCCACCGAAGGGAAACGCGAACTTCGCGTGGTTGCAGCACATGGCGTTCAAGCTGCGCCCCAAGGGGCGTGCCGGGATCGTGCTGGCGAATGGGTCAATGTCGTCGAAGCAGTCCGGCGAGGGCGACATCCGTCGGACGATGGTGGAGCGTGATCTGGTGGCCTGCATGGTGGCGCTACCGCCGCAGTTGTTCCGGTCCACCCAGATCCCCGCGTGCCTGTGGTTCCTGACCAGAGACAAGACCCCACAGGGGGCCAAGCGGCTGGCCGACCGACGCGGCGAGGTCCTGTTCATCGACGCGCGTGGCCTCGGTGAGTTGGTCAACCGGACCGAGCGCGAACTGTCGGCTGCCGACATCGAGAGGGTGGCTGGAACCTACCACCGCTGGCGCGGCACCGACCGCGACGCCGAGTACGCTGACGAGCCCGGCTTCTGCTACTCAGCCAATCTGGACGAGATCAAGCAGAACGACTTCGTGCTCACCCCCGGCCGCTATGTCGGCAGTGCGGCTGTAGCGGAAGACGACGAACCGATTGGCGACAAGATCGCCCGACTCACCGAGCAGCTTTACGCCCAGTTCGCCGAGTCGACCTGCCTTGAGCAGGAAGTCCGCACTCAGCTGGGGAGGCTCGATGTCTGAGTTGCCAGCTTGGCCTGTGATGGAATTTCAGTCACTAGCCTCGCTCGACCCAGCAAGCTTCTCGATTGGTCCCTTCGGTTCGAGAATCACTAAGGACAACTACACCAAGACTGGCGTGCCAGTTGTACGAGGTGTTAATCTTTCGCGCGGAACCTTCCTTGACGAACAGTTCGTTTACGTTAGCAATCAAAAGGCCGACGAGCTTTCGTCATGCATCCTCCTGCCCGGGGATCTCGTATTTACACATCGAGGAACAATCGGACAGGTTTCGATGATACCGCGAAATTCGAAATTTGAACGATATATACTTTCATCGAGCCAAGTAAAAGCCCGCCTTAACACGCAGGTTGCACTGCCCGAGTTCTACTACTATTGGTTCACTTCCCCCAAGGGGCAACAAGCACTGCTCGCGAACGCCTCGACGGTAGGCGTGCCAGGTATCGCCAGTCCACTGGCCACTATAAAAGCGCTGCGCGTACCAATTCCTTCGATCTACGAACAGCGTGCTACGGCCACCATCCTTGGAGCACTGGATGACAAGATCGCGGTCAACGACCGGATCGCCGCGACCACAAATCAGTTGCTTGATACTTATTTTTCCCGCTTGATAGCCAATACGCAACGGACCATCCAGCTTGGCGAAATAGTTGAGTTTTGCTACGGAAAGGCCCTCAAAGAGGAGAATCGAACCATTGGCACGGTGCCGGTTTTTGGAGGAAACGGAATATCCGGGTGGCATGATAAGCCACTAGTGAACGGCCCTGGCGTAATCATCGGCAGAAAGGGGGCGAACGCCGGTTCGATCTCATGGTCTCAGTGCGACTTCTGGCCGATCGATACATCATTCTTCATTCGAACACGGACAGGCCTTCCCATAGAGTTCATCTACTTCCTACTCAAGGGAGCCAATCTGAGACGATTGGTCGGAGACTCGGCAATACCAGGATTGAGTCGGGACATTGCCTTGCGCTGCGAAGTTGCTATTCCCAACACAGAAGCTATCCATAATTTTACTCCCTTGGCCCGAACAATGCTTGAGCTTGTCGACAAGAAGGGCGACGAGAGCCGCGCGTTGGTCGAACTTCGGGACATGCTGCTGCCGAAGTTGATGTCGGGCGAGTTGCGAATCAAGGATGCGGAGCGACAAGTAACCGAGGTGGTCTGAGAGGGGGCGGCGATGGCGGGCATGTCGGAAGCCGACTGGGAAGCGCACGCGCTGGACGGGTTGGCTGAGTGGTCCTGGCAGCACCTGGAGGGCTCCGCTGTCGCCCCGCGCACGGGGGAACGTCCCGGCTGGGACGAGCTGGTCCTCACCAGGCGGTTGCGGGCCGCTCTACGCAGGATCAATCCGGACCTTCCGGCATCGGCGCTGGATGCCGCGCTCGCCGAACTGCTCGACCGCCGCTCACAGGACGCCCTGCACGAGAACCATCGGATGCACGGCCTGCTCACCCGTGGCATCCGCATCTCGTACACCGATGAGGCCGGCACCGAACGCCATCCCACGGTGTGGGCGATCGACTTCAACGACCCGTACGCCAACGAATTCCTGGCCGTCAACCAGGTCCGACTCGCTGATCGCAAGCACACTCGCCGATTCGACATCGTCTGCTACGTCAACGGCCTGCCCTTGGCCGTGTTCGAGCTGAAAAGGGCGGACACCGAGGACAACAGCGAGACGGCCTATCGGCAACTACAGACCTACCGCCGCGAGTTCGGAGTCACCGGGTTCGCCGTGCCGATCGTCGCGATCGTCTCCGACGGCATCACCGCACGCGCCGGCACGCCGTTCAGTCCATGGGAGCACATGGCGCCGTGGAACGTCGACGAGCAGGGCAAGCGAGTAGACGTCCGCGCGGGCAACGCACTTGAGGTCCTGATCAACGGGATGTTCGCACCGGAACGCTTTCTCGACCTGATCGCCAACTTCGTCTCGTTCTCCGCGGACAACGGCGGTGCGGTGGACATTGTGCGGCTGGCCAAGGCGCACCAGTTCCACGCGGTCAACCAGGCGGTCGCGGCGACCGTGCAGGCCGTGGCGACCGACGGCCGGGCCGGTGTCGTCTGGCATACCCAGGGCTCGGGCAAGAGCAAGGAGATGGAGTTCTATGCCGCGAAGGTGGCCCGGCATCCAGCATTGGCGAACCCCACGGTGCTGATGCTCACCGACCGGATCGACCTGGACAGCCAGCTGTATGAGACGTTCTCGGCAAGCACTCTCCTGCCGGAGCGGCCCAAGCAGGCCCTCACTCGCGCCGAGTTGCACACCGAGCTCGATCGGCCCAGCGGCGGCATCATCTTCTCCACACTACAGAAGTTCAGCCTCACCAAAGTCGAAAAGGAAGCCGGCCGTAGGCATCCGGTGCTTTCGTCGCGCCGCAACCTGATCGTGGTGGTGGACGAGGCGCACCGCAGTCACTACGACTTCATCGATGGCCTGGCCCGCGCCCTGCACGACGCTCTGCCCCACGCGAGTTTCATCGCGTTCACCGGCACCCCGATCACCCGCGCCGAGGCGAACACTCGAGGCGTATTCGGTGACTATATCGATATCTACGACCTGACCCGTGCGGTGGACGATGGCGCGACCGTGCCGGTGTTCTACGAGAACCGGCACATCCCGGTGCACCTGCCCGAAGGCGTTAAGGTCACCGATCTCGACGAACGGGTCGAGGACCTAACCGCCGACCTGGACTCCGACGAGGCCCGTGAGATCGCCAGGGGAACCAGGATCTACGAGGACGTGGTCGGTGCCCCGGAGCGGCTGCGGAAACTGGCCGAGGACATCGTGGAGCACTGGGAGGCCCGCCGGGAGCAGATGATCAAGCTGACCGGAGTTGCTGGCAAGGGGATGATCGTCGGCTACACCCGGCGGATCTGCGCGCTGCTCTATGACGAGATCATCAAACTCCGACCGAAATGGGCGTCGGCAGACGACGGCAAGGGGATCATCAAAGTCGCCTACACGGGCACACCTGGCGAGAAGCCGCCGGTTGGCACGCACGTCCGAACCCCGGCCAAACTCAAGGCGATCAAGAAGCGGGTCACCGATGCCAAAAATGACCTGGAACTGGTGATCGTCCAGTCGTTGTGGCTGACCGGATTCGATGCCCCGCCGCTGCACACGCTCTATCTGGACAAGCCGATGCGCGGCGCATCGCTGATGCAGGCGCTGGCCAGGGTGAACCGCCGGTTCGGCGAGAAGCCGTCCGGTCTGGTGGTGGACTACCTCGGTATCGCGGATGACCTGACCCGCGCGCTGGCCGAGTACACGGTGGCCGACCGCGACCACAAGCCGATCGGCCGGGATACGAACGAAATTCTGGATCTTGTACGCGAACTGCACGGCGTGCTGGTCGCACAACTGGCCGGCATCGACTGGCGCAGGGTGCGGGATTCCGGACGGCCGAAGGCTTTCCATGATGCGGCCGTGGACGTGGCGAACTACCTCAAGCGGCCCGAACCCGACCGGCCGGAGAACCAGCCGACCGCCCAGCAGCGGTTCACCAAGACCGCACATGACCTGCTGCGCGCGTTCGCATTGCGCCCCAAAGCACGCGAGCTGGCGGACCTCGTCGACGACATAGCGTTCTTCGAGACGGTTCGGATCTACCTCGCCAAGTGGGATGCCGAGGAACGCGCCGAGCGGGGCATCTCCGGCCGGGCCGAGGTCGAGTTCCTGGTCCGCCAGCTCACCGCCGGGGCCGTCGCGGTGGACGAGGTGGTGGATATCTACGCAGCCGCCGGGCTGGAGAAGCCAGACCTGTCACACCTCGATGAGGCGTTCGTGGCCCGGCTGCGCGAGAGCAAGCGCCCGCAGCTGGCGTTGGAGGCGCTACGACGCGCCATCGAGCGGGAGATCCGTGCGGTGCACCCGCACAATCTAATCCGGCAACGCACGTTCTCTGACAAATTGCTGGAGACCATGCGTCGTTACACCAATGGCGCCCTGGCCTCGGCCGAGATCATCGCGGCACTTGTGGATCTAGCCAAGGAGGTGTCCGCGGACCGGGGCCGGGCTAAGGATCTCGGTCTAACCGAGGATGAGTTGGCGTTCTACGACGCGGTCGCAAGCAACGAGTCCGCCGTGCGGGAGATGACCACCGGCGCCCTTGCCGAGATCGCACGGGATCTGGTAAGTGCGGTCCGGGCCGACAGGGCGGTGGACTGGTCGGTACGTGAGCAGGTACAGGCGCGGTTGCGTAGCAAGATCAAGCGGTTGCTAGCTCGGCATGGATATCCCCCGGATGCAGAAGCCCGCGCTGTGGAGCTGGTGCTGCGGCAAGCCGAAACCTTCGCCGAAGATGACGCCGCCTGACCAGCAGTGCCCGAATGAGGTCACACTGCGTCACAACCGCCGTTTCCGGATTGTGGACGACCCAGGCCGTCTACAATCCGTCATACATCGAAGAACAACCACCAACTGCGACTAACAACAACCACGAACCACCAGGTCAGCGGCGAAGTTTATGGTAAAGATGCAGGTCAGCGACGGGTGTGAGCAATTCTACGACATGCGATCCAGGTACCTGCACAGTTCTGCGACGAACCCCGCCGGGGGCACCACACCGAAACCGTACGCTACCGGCCAGCGGGGTCACTGTTCGTTGCTCGTTCAGCCCTTGCCCGAGTATGTCAAACACGGGTTCCCGCAGCATGTAGGAACGCGGACGCCCGAGAACGACAGGTGGCCTGCGGAAACGGAGTTACTCAGCGGTGGGGCGTCCCAAACCCGAGGAATACGTCACAGCCAGATCCTACAGCAGTCCGGTATCAGGACTGATCGGCAAGCCTCCGGCGCAGCTCCTTGAGCCGTTCCGGTTCTCCAGAAGTCGGGTCGGGCGCGGTCCAGAATTCCCAGCCATCAGTCGCGCGCGTGGATTCTTTGAGGTCCAGCCCCGCAATATCCATCTTGACTGCCTCACCAGCCGAACTCAAAGACTTATAGTTCTGCCCGTTGAATCGCAGTGATCCGTCCGAGAGAAGTTCAGCTTGGCGTTGCTCTCGACGCCATTCCGCAGTCAATGGCCGTCGCGTTGACAGGAGTCCCGCATCGATCAGGTCGGCAACGGTCAGAGCTCGCTCCGCAGCGCTCACCTTTGTTCGTGCGCTGGGGGCCTTGGGTGATCGCGACCCAGTCAAGTCACTCGGTCCGGATCGACCTGACCGAACAGCCTGGCCTGCGTTGAGAGGCGAGTTACTGGTCACGAGCGGCGCAGTTGCAGGAAAGTCAAAGGTGGCACGAGCACGCATGAGACTTGCCCTCACCTCGGCTCGACTGAGGTTCGGTACCTGTTTGACGATCAAACTAACAAGCTCGCGCGGAGGCTCTTGACCACCAAACAAATCGGCAAGCGCACCACGCACTTGCCGATCGACGAAGTATCCTTTCCACAAGTCTTGGATGCGGTTGTCCCGCATATCGTTCTTGCTGAGCAATGCGAGAACATCGACTGCTTCGTCGACATCTTCCACAAGACGAACCGAACGGAACAGCTTCTGTTCGACAGGCACCGGGGCATGGGCGTTATAAATACGCCACTCTGCCCCGTCGGTAAGGGCGACCCATTCCACGCCGGCAACAGCTGCGTAGCTGATCGTCTGGTTCGCCCAGCGGGGATCATCGAGGTTTTCGCCGAGACCCTTCGCCTCGATGAACAACCGTGGCGTCCTCATGATCAGCAAGGCATAGTCGACGGGGTTGTCGGTCGTCCTCCTCCGATACTCCCGGTGCACCTCATCCGGGTCGAGGATGTCCCATTCAAGAGCGCTGATCACCGGCTCGATGAGGCTCGCCTTCGTGTTCTGCTCGCCGATCCGGTGCGCCTGACGTCCATGGCGTTCCAGCCACTCGACGCACTGCTTGAGGGTGTCATACAGCGTCACCGATGTCTCCCCGCCATCGCCAGCGGCTACTCGGAGTGAGAGCCTCGGACAAGTATATGGGCACCCGTGGCCGACAGGCCCGTCATCAACACCTGGTGAGGGTAACCGGGGTTCGCTGGCGGCATCCGGCGCGGAGATACCCGGCCGCTCGAACTCACCGTTGTGGTGGAGGACGAAACCCTGCCGCGACCTCACGTCACGGCAAGGCAGACTCGGCAGAGCTACCAGGTCTCGACGGGATACGGTGGCGCTTCGGTGTCCAGCACCAGCCGGCGAGGAACGACATGACTGACGATCTGTCGGCCGCGTCCGCGGCGGGACGCAACTTCAGCCCAAACTCCGGAATCGCTGCGACCGCCAGTTTAGCGGCCCGCCGGGACTGCTGACGAAATGCAAATCTTGTCAATCGCTTAGCTCGTACTTCTCAAATAGGTCCTTTCCGAGTCGGTATTCTTTGCGATCGTGCTGCAGTCGGCCGGCAACTATGCCTGGCGCTACCCCCAACTGAGCCGCGAAAGCTCGGATTTGACCGGGGGCCCAGTGATTGATTTTGGCGAGATCGTCATTATACATGGATGGTACGAGCAGTTCTGCGGCAAAATTGTTTGCCTCTTCTTCTTCCCGTGGTGGCCCGGTACCTTGCTTCGCAATATCCTCCGCCTCAATGAAGACGCTGCGTTTGCCATGTAGGAGTACGTGTGCAAGCTCGTGAAAGAATGCGAACCAAAGCTTGTCGTTGCGCTTGCCGCGAAGGCTTAGCTGTACCACCGCTTTTGTTGGTGAAAGCCATCGTGTGGCACCGCTTGCACGGCATCCGGTAATCTCATTAACAAAGACGACCGCGACTCCAGCGCTGGCACACAGTTGCCTCATACGCGGTTCAAACTCTGTCGGAGTTAGAACGGTCAACTGTCGCAGTTCGGGCAGAATCGCTTTGAGCCTCACGCGATCAAAGGGCTCACATGAGACCTTTGCTGCTTCAAGCTCGCCCAGGCGAAGCCAGGCCGCCATTGCGCCGGTTTCAACTTTGAATGCGGCCGATTTAAGGTACTTAGCGGCGGGGTTTTCCCACACCTCCTCCCATGCCTCGACGCCGGCCACGCCAAAAAAATCTAGAGCTTGCTGTAGCACTCGCGGTTCGTCGTTGCGGTCTGCGGTGATTTTGCCGAGCTTTCGAAGTGCAGCTATCGGCATCCGCTTTAGCCAAGTCACGTGCGCAGCTAGATTCTTTCGTTCTTGCGCACGAGACAGATGGTCGCGATATCGAGACTCTAGTTCGTTCCAGAAGCGAGCCGGTACACCGGTAGCACGCTCCAAAGAAATGGCAGTCTCGTGCGTGAGAACAGCCTGCCCCTGGATGATCTGATTAACATGCTTGGCGGACAAGCCTGTACGGGCAGCCAGCTGGGTCTGGCTCATGTCCAGGGCGTCGAGGGTTTCACGCAGAGTCTCGCCTGGCGGCAGGACCTCGGTGGGCTCGTAGCGATGGCGCTCACGAGAGCTGGGGTGCGCTGTCGTCATCGATGTCACCTCCTCGTTCTGGTTGTTGAAGCGGTTGCTTGCGTCGCGCACTGGCGCGGCTCTTGACTGGTAGACCCGCCGCCGCCAGCGAAGCTAGCCACGAGCGCGCCTGGCCCGTGCAGTTCCGCCCATGTGCTGGCTCTAGCTCTTCGGTTCGTTCCTCTTCCTTCCCTGTCCAACGTCCCCCCTTGCGCTTGGTGGTCTTGACCATCTTGACCGCTCCACCGTTCAGCCCTGGTCAATGCGTGTCATCGATCTCAAGAACGAGCAGGCGGGTCACTCGTTCGAGGTCGATGCCGCCATCGTCTCGACGGAGCATTGGGTCGTCGTCGACCGCCACGAGCAGGCGGTAGGGACCGTCAAGATCCAGCGAGAACTGTTCATCCCGGTCCGCTCCGAGCTGATGGCATCGAGCCTGAGGCAGTGTCATGAGCTCGGCAAGCGTGGATGCCGCCATCATCTGGTCGAGCCGTAGTTGGACCTTCTTGGCTCGTTCACGGCCCCACCTGCGCCGCATCTGTGCAGGCGAGCGGCATGTCCTGGCCATCTGCCCCGAGGCGAAGCTGACCTCCATCACCGTCCCCAACGTCGCGGAGCTGTTTACCTGCCAGGTACATCATCTGATACTCTTCACCTACCAGGTATAGAATATACCGCGCCAGGATGGTCGGTGCCAGGTCTGTCACCCGATCGCCGAGCGCGGCGTGGGAAGGCGGCTGACCTGGGTCTTTACAGCAGAAGCTCGACGATGGATGGACGTCCGCCAACCGGCGAGCAGACACCACGTCCCTCGAAACAACGGAGACCCTCGCCGGCCAGGGCAAGGGTCTCCAGTGGGCCAACCGAACCTGTCAGAACAGTCAGCACGGAAAGAGTGCCAGAGATGCCCGACGCGACGCACTACCCCAGCCCTTCGGAAGCACCAGCGGGACAGGACGAGAACCCGACCGTCCGCCACACCGTGGAGATCCGCGTCAACAAGAAGCCGGTCGACATCAAGGGGCCACGGGTCACCGGCTTGGAGATCAAGCAGGCCGCCATCGCCCAGGGCGTCCAGATCGAGCTGGACTTCGTGCTCTCCGAGGAGCTGCCGTCCGGCGAGAGCAAGGTCATCGGCGACGCGGACGTGGTGACGGTGACCAAGCACTCCACGTTCACCGCCGTCGCCGATGACGACAACTCGTAGCCAGGTGACCGTCAGATGACCCCCGAAGTTGGTCAAGCCATCGAGGAGATCCGAGCCGGATTCCCGCAGGCCGAGGTTCAGGTCACTGAGGAGGCTGACGGAGGCGCGGTCGTCTTCGTCAGCCCGGTCGACCCAGGCCCTCCATATACGCAGGGTGAGACCTGGATCGGCTTCCGTATCACCTTTCAGTACCCCTACGCGGACGTGTACCCGCACTTCGTGCGAGGTGACCTCGCCCGTACCGATGGTGCCGTTCTGGGGGAGGGAATGTCGGTGACGACGTTTGCCGAGCGCTCGGCCGTTCAGATCTCTCGGGCATCGCGCCGGCTCAACCCAGTAACCGATACCGCGCTGATCAAGTTGCAGAAGGTGCTGACGTGGCTGCGCTCCCGCTAGCTCGCCGGTGGACTCTGCATCTGCCAGCCCCGATGACGGAGCAGCTGACGGGCCACCTCTTTCCCGGGGACGGCGACGAGCACGGTGCCGTCATCGGGGCCGGCGTGGTCGAGACGGGTCGCGGAACCCGCCTGTTGGGTCGACGTCTCTACCTCGCCCGCGACGGCGTCGACTACGTGCCCGGCCGACGGGGGTACCGCATGCTCGCCGCGACCTTCGTGCGGGATCGCGTCCTGGACTGTGACCACGAGGGCCTGGCCTACCTGGCCGTGCACTGCCACGGCGGTGCGAGCTATGTCGCCTTCTCTGGTGACGATCTTGCATCTCATGAGCGTGGCTACCCGGCGCTGCTCGACATCCTGGAGCATCAGCCCGTCGGTGGCCTTGTGCTCGCCCGAGACTCCTTGGCGGGGGACATCTGGCTCCAGGAGGGCAACCGGGTCGAGCTCACGTCAGCGGTCGTGCATGGTGAGCCGACTCGTGTACTTCATCCGTCTCCTCCGCCGGCGCCGCTAGCAGATCTGACCTATGACCGGCAGAGCCGACTTTTCGGCGACCGCGGTCAGGCGATCCTTGCTGGTCAAAAGGTTGGCATCATCGGGGTCGGCGGCGCCGGCTCGCTGATCAATGAGTACCTGGCCCGCGTGGGCGTCGGGCACATCGTCAGCATCGACCCCGACCTGATCGAGACGTCCAACCTGCCGCGCGTCGTCGGGAGCAGGCGACGCGATGCGCGGCCCTGGCTGACTGACCCTACACGACCGGCTTTCATCCGCCGGATCGGGCAGCAGCTGGCTACGCCCAAGGTCAAGGTCGCCCGGCGAGTCGCCCGCCAAGCCAACCCGCAGATCAGGTTCGACGCCGTTGAGGGCGACGTCACCCACGACGATGTCGCCCGCAGCCTCATCGACTGCGACTACCTGTTCCTGGCCGCCGACTCGATGCAGGCGCGCTTGGTGGTCAATGCGGTCGTCCACCAGTACATAATTCCGGCAGTTCAGGTTGGGGCCAAGGTTCAGCTCGATCGGGATGGGAACGTAACCGACGTCTTCAGCGTGGTTCGCCCCTTGACGCCCGGGCTGAGCTGCCTGTGGTGCAACGAGCTGATCAAGCCAGACAAGCTGCAAGAGGAAGCTCTCACACCGGAGCAGCATCGCCAGCAGCGTTACGTTGACGACGCCGACATCCATGCCCCCAGCGTCATCACGCTCAACGCGGTGGCCGCCGCTCATGCCGTGGACGACTACCTCATGTCGACAGTCGGACTCCTCTCGGCGCCTCACAGTGAGCGCTGGACGAGATTTCACCCCACTGCTTCCGAGACAACCGGTCGAGTTATCCGCGAAATTCCGCGCTCCGACAATGATTGTCCGGAATGTGGTACTAACGGCCGACTAGGACTGGGCGCGGGCCAGCGACTTCCCGTCAGAATTGCCAGTAAGGTACGACAGTCGCAGAGGAATGGTCGGCGATGGAAAGAAAGCTTACATCCGGGCGTGGCGGTTCGAAGCAAGCGGATCGGGCGTCGGATGCCTTGGTGGTTCTTCAGGAGCTCATTCGTCGACCGCCGTCCGCCGATTCTGGTCTGTCAGCGATGACGAGAGGTCTGCCTGTTGGTATTCCTCGGATTGCTGGTAGGCAACGTTGTCACGCGGCTCTAGGTAACACTGTTCCAGTAGCCGCGATGGCTACACGTGCCATTCCAGCGGAGTCGACGACGACATCGGCCAGGTCGGACCGATATAGCAGGACCCCAAGGTCGGCGGGTGCGTGGGAGTACTTCATCGGCCGCCGTGCGCCGCCGCTTCCCTGTCCGATCTGTGAGGACATCCGAGTAACCTCGTGCTCGGCGGCCGAGCCGGCGCGGCCAGCGCAGAGGATTCCGGGTCTCACCGGATCGACTTGGGCACCCGCTTGAGCACCTGCTCGATGGTGTCGATCAGCTCGGTCTCCGCCTGGTCCGCGCGTTTCTGGGCTGCCTTGGCCTCGGACTGCTTGGCACGGATCTCCTCGCTCATGTCCTGGTGAGCGGGCAGTTCACCGGTGTTGACTTGGTGCTGCGTCGCGTAGAGCTCGTTCAGTGCGGCGTGGATGCCGGCCCAGGTCCAATGAGCGTCGGCGTAGCGCTCGAACGCGTCCCGAACCTCCTGGTGGCCGAACATCCGAAGCCTGATCCGGGTCCGCCGACGCTCGACCTCATCAAGCGCCGCGATCGCGGATCCGCCATCGGCCGGTAGGCTGTGCATCGCCTTGGCGCGGTCCGCCGTCCAGGCCGCCGCCTCCAGCAGAACCCGTTCGTAGACCTCGACTTGACGCTCCCATCGCCGCTGGTGGTGGTCCTTGCGGCGGGTCGCGGCGAAGACGAGCCAGGTGACCGTCGCGGTGATGATCGCGCCCAGCGTGACGCCGATCCAGGTCGGCAAGGCGGTGAGGTCCATCTGTCCATGATGGACCTCAAGCCTGACAACGCGTCGACTTGCTCGGGTGGCCACGCTTGGGTTTCAGATTGCCTCTGGTCACGCCGGTGCCGCACGCGGGATGAGGTTGGCAGCCTTCTCGGCGGCCGTACGGGCGTAGTCGGGAAGGACGCTCGTGTAGGTGTTGGCCGTCAGGGTGTAGGAGGCGTGACCGAGAAGCTCCTGGACGGTCTTCATGTCCGCCCCACCGGCCAGGGCAAGTGTCGCGGCGCCGTGTCGGAGATCGTGCAGCCGGACCGGTGGTAGGCCGGCGTTGGCGGTGAGTGCCTGGAACCGGTCGGTGACAACGGCTGGATGCCAGGGGCTGCCATCTGCATGGGTGAACACCAGGCCGGTGTCCTGCCAGTCGCGTCCGGCCGCGAGCCGGTCCTGGTGTTGCCTCGCGCGATGGGCACGCAGTACGGCGACGGTGCCGGTGTCCAAGGGGATGATCCGGTTGGACGCGGCGGATTTGGGGTCGCTGAACTCGGTGTCCCAGCCGACCTGGACGATCTGGGTGTCCACAGTGATCGCGGCGTTGTCCAGGTCCACGTTGGTCCAGGGCAGCCCGCACGCCTCGCCCCGGCGCAGGCCCCGGGTGGCCACCAGGTGGTACAGCGCGTACAGCTCGTCGCCGACTGCATGGTCGAGGAACGCGCCGGTCAGCTCCGGTGTCCACACCATGACACTGCTCGGGACCTGCCCGGTGTGCCGCCACCGCTTGACCCGTTCAGGGGTCCAGATGACCGGCTTGGGTGGCGTGCCGGAGGGCAACTCCAGCAGGACCGCTGGGTTGGTGGTGATCAGGCCTTCGCGGATGGCGTCGTTGAGGGCTTTGCGGAGGGTGGCGCGGATGCGGTGCATCGTGGCCGGCCCGGTGATCCGCTGGCCCTTGACCGTGGCCCGCACCGTGGGGTCGGTGGAGGCGCGGGCGGTGCGGATGGTGTCGTTGCGTTCCTCGATCCAGTCGAACATCGACACGATGTGGGCGCGGCGGATCCGGTCGATGCGCAGGGTGCCGAGGTGGGGCTTGTAGTACAGCCGGATGTGGCTGGCGTAGGCGCGCCGTGTGGTCTTGGCCAGCCTTTTGCGTCCCGCGATCCATTGGTCGAGGTAGTCGGCCAGGGTGGGGAGTTGGTCGGTGGGGATGCCGGTGTGCAGGTGGCGGCGGATCTCGGCGACGGTGGGCCAGGCGCGTTTGGCGCGGTGGGCGTCGTCGATGGCGTCCGCGATCGTGGTGAGCGTGGTGGGATCGCTCGGGTCGGCCAGGGCCAGCAGGGTGTGGATCGTGGCGAGGGTGTTCTCGGCGTCGCGTTGGGTGGCATGGCCACCCCGGCGGAGTGGGCGGCGTGTCCCGTCGGCGCGGGGCGGCAGCTCGATCTGGGCGTGCCAGATGCCGTGGTCGGAGCTCCAGGCTCCGTTGCGGCGCCGCAGCCGTGGGCACTTCGCGCCGAGGGCGCGTCCGGTGTGGGGGTCGCGGCAGCCGCACCGTTTGTAGGTCGTACCGTTCATCGCCGATCACTCCTGGGCACAATCCGCTGGCGTGGTCGGGTCGATCGACGCTCGACTCCCCGGAGAGGGCCAGTCCTCCGATCCGGTCGTTGCCGGGCTGGCAGTGATGCCAAGGATGTGGAGCAGGCCGGCGATGGGGACGCGGTAGCGGTGGCCGTGCCGCAGCAGCGGGACGGGGAAGCGGCCGGCGCGGGCCAGTTCGTGGCTTTTGGTGCGGCCCATGCCGAGGATCTGTCCGGCGGTGACGAGGTCGGTGCTTGAGCCGAGGGCTCGGATCTGGTCTGGTGTCCACACGCGACGGTTCATCGTGAGCACCTCCTGGAGGCGGCCGCCTCGGACTTGGTGGTCCGTGGGCCTGCCGTCGCGTGGATGTTCGGCGATCGCCTCAGGATCAACACGTCCTCGTGCGCGATCACCCATGCCGGGACGCCGCGGTCGCGGAGTTTGCGGATGTAGTCCAGTTGGAAAAACGAGCTGCGTGGTACGAGGCGTCCGTCGCGGATGCCGGCCAGCAGCGCCACGCACCGCTGCACCGGCTCCAAGCCGGCGGCGACCGCCGCGTCCAGGGTGAGCGAGGGGAAGTCGATGAGTTGCCCGTCGTGGCGGAACGGGCGGGTGGTGATGGCCACGACCCCGCCCGGGCGCAGCAGCGGGATCGTGCCGCGCAGGATCTCGGTGAACCCCTCCAGCAGAGCCGGGATCCGGTGGTGGGCGAGGTTGCCGCGGTCGTGACCGTAGACGTCGTTGACCTTGTGCACGCCATTAGCGCGGTCGCTGGTGACGTGGCCGTGCACGCTGGGCCCATACGGTGGAGAGGTCAACACCAGCGCCACCCGCCCGGCGTAGGTCTCCCCCAAGTCGGCGATGGCGCGGCGGGCATCACCGTGCACAACCCGCCCGGCACCGGGGGCACCAAGCGACCCGGCGAGGTCGAGATTGGCTTGTGCCACGCGGACCCAGCGGTGCTCGTACTCGACGCCGACGGCGTCGCGGCCGGCGTGCACCGCCTCGACCAGGGTGGTGCCGATCCCGCACATCGGGTCACCGACCAGGTCCCCGGGCGCGGTGAAGGTGGCGATGGCGTGCCGGGCGATCGCGGGCATCATCTTCGCCGGGTGTGCGTGCGAATCGGGCACATAGCGGCCGGCACGCTGGGTCTTGGCGATCTGCTGCGCGGTCGGCCACACCGTGACCGGCAGCTCGCCCAACAGGTCACTTCCGCGCTGGCCATGGGAGGAGCGGGACGGGGTGTGCTGGGGGCTCACCGCAGACCTCCCTCAGCCTTGGTGAAGATCACCAAGTCGATGTGGGCCGGCACGTGCACGTACTCGGCGGTTCCCGGCTCGGGCTGGGTGTGGTCGGTGCTGGTGGGGACCAGGAGGCGTTCGCCGTGGACGTGGGCGTGCACGGCGACGATGTGCTGCAGGTAGCCCAGGCCGGCGTCCTCGGCGGCGGCCACGACCATGCCGGTGTGGTTGGCGAACCGGCCCGGCCCGGCGGGGTTGGCGGTGATCACCGCCAGCACGCCGCCCGGGCGCAGCAAGCCGGCCCAGTCACGGTAGGGCTGGCCGGTCGGCGTGATCCACGGGACGGGCAGTTCGACCGCGAGCACCAGTCCCGCTGAGCGGGGTGCCACCGGGGCCGCCAGCGCACCGCCAGCGGTCCGGGCCGGCGCGTCGAGGTGGTGGTCGCCGTTCGTGGTGCGGTCACCCAGGGTGGTTGCCGGGCGGGGCCAGGTGGTGGCGCGGCGCTGGCCGGAGGCGGCCGCGACCGCGGCGATCCGTCCGCTGTCCACGCCGGTCACGACCACGATGTCGTCGGGGCGGGAGAATTCCTCGACGATTCGTGTAATCAGCGAGCGGGAAACGCCGTCGACCAGCAGTGGCAGGCCGCCTTGTTCGGCGGGAGTGGGCGCGCACAGCCAGATCGCCAACGGAACCGTGGGGGCACGCAACGAATGATGCCGGGCCGGTGGTAGTTCCGGCGGAACGGGTGTGATGAGGGGCGGGTGGACGGTGGGCATGGCGTTCTCCTCACCCGGCTGGCTCTTCGGTGTTCTGACTCCCTTCTAAAGCGCGCTGGCACCCCGAAAGTGCCAAAACTCGTCACGATGATTTCTCTGGCCCACCCGGTCGGTGAATCAGCCGACCGGCGCGGGCGAGGGGAATCGGGGCGCCGGCCGGGACACGATCGTTGCAGAGTGATCGCACCGGCCCCAGAGGGCTCGCCGCCCTGGGTTGGGCAGAGTCAGAAGCCGCCCAGCCGCCAGCGGACAGCAGTATCGGTGATCACGCCAGCGCGAGCGTCGGCATCGGACGGAGATCTCCGTGTGCCAGGGCAGGACGGTGCCGGCATCGCAGGGCACCGGCGGATCCGAGTTGTCCAGGACCTGCGTATCGCCGCCGCCCAGTCGACGAGATCGCACAGAATCCAAACCCAGGTGTTCCACCGCCGATCAGTGTTTTCCACCAACTGTCGACCCACGACGGCTTACACACAACGGGGAATACCTTACACAAAGCGCACCAACACCGAAGCCATGAGGCACCTGACCGCACTCGCCAAGAGGCAGGCAAGATCCCTGCGAATATTTCTCCACCGACTCCTCAATCAGCACGACCCCCGCCCTTACAGCTCGAGTAGCCACCTATCGCCGCAGCTCACGGCACACTCGCGCAGTGTCACACGACCCGTCGGGGATACCTTCCACCTTTCTTACGCTGCCTTACACAACGCGGAGTGTGAGAAAACTGAAAGACCGTTCGGTCTCAATGACTGGCATCCACAGCACACCCGGACCGCCGCGACGGGCCGAGCAATGGGGAAGGACGCCAGTCATGGCTGAATACAACGAACAGCGGTGGGACACCGAGCGCGAGGTGTGGGACAACACCGATTCCGCGCCGGTCGAGACCGAATCGCCGGAGGGTGCAGCCGCGCAGGCTGTGGACAACTCCGATGCCCCCGTCGGCGGTGACGAGCGGGAGGTCGCGCCGTGCGCGTGGGGCCACAGCTCGGTGCTGGGCGCGGTGGAGACCGCGTTTCGGCTGCTGACCACCGGCCCGGAGCCGCTGGCCGTCGATGGGGCTCGGCTCGGTCATGGCCTGCCCGCCCGGTCCATTCCGCTGGACGAGTTGCGTGACCTCCTGCTGGAGGCGGCCACGACCCGTGCCGCGCGGGAGGCGGCCTGGGTACGGCTGGTGCGCTCGGCGCAGACCGACGGGGCGGCGTGGGTGGTGGGCGCGGCCGGGGTCGCGCTGCCCGGGCTGCGCAACGTCGCCGGCGAGCTGGCCCGCGGCTACACCGGGGACGTCGCGGATATGGACGCCGAGGTGTTGGACGGGTTCTGTAAGCGGTTGACCACCATCGACCCGGACGCCGGGATGCTGGCCGCACGCCTGGTGTGGGCGGCCGGGCGAGCCGGCGCCAAACTGCGGGCCGCCGAGTGGAAAGGCAGCTGCTGGCATCGGCCGGTGCGGGAGTCGATGGCCCCGGCGCGACCGACCGGGCACCAGGACCTAGTGCTGGCCGACGCCGTCGCCCAGGGCGTGCTCTCCCACCTGGAAGCCTCGGTACTCGGGGCCATTCACGTCGACGGTGCGCATTTGACGGAGGTGGCCCGTCAGCTGGGTTGGACCTACCGGCGGGCCCGGTATCTGCGGGACCAAGCCGAATACCGGTTGGTGTTCTACCTGACCGGGCACCGCCCCCACGAAATCTCGACCGATTTTTGTCACTTTCGGCCCTCGGCCGCGCTTTAGACAGATGCGGGATACCACGGCCACGGTCCGATGACATCACCGGCCGACCCCAGTGTTCTGACAACACCGACGCGATAGCCGCCTCTCTTGGGTGGCATTCGCGCCTGGCTCGGGTGTCCCGCACCAGCACATCACGATGACCGGTTTCCGCTGCGCTGTCGCGCGCCATGTGTTGAAAGGGGGACGCGGCCATGCCCGAGATCACCACCACCGCTGCCGCGCGCCGCCGCACCACCCACCGTCTACTACGCTGCGTCACCTTCTGTGGGGTCGTCCTGCTACTCGCCGTCGGCGACGCGGCACCGGCGTTGGCCGCCGACGCGCCCACGCTGGGCGGGGTCATCGACAAACTGCGCGGTGTCGTGCTCGGTTTGCTGGTCGGGCTGGCCACCCTGTTTCTCACCATCGGCGCGGTGCGGTACCTGGCCGCCGATGGTGACCCCGGCGAGGTCGAGCGGGCGAAGAAGTCACTGCGGAACGCCCTGATCGGCTACGGGGTGGCGATGCTGGCGCCGGCGATCCTGGCGCTGCTGCAGACGGTGGTGGGCTGACCATGTTCCCCACCGGCTCGTGGCGCGAGGGGCATCGATGGCCTGACTGCGGGCGGCTGGTGTATTAGTCAGAGCCCATGGTGAACAGTTGTGTTCTGCCACAGAACTCATGGATCCATACGTATATGCTACCTAAGCTTCTGAGTCCGAAAGTCCGTCTGCAAATCTTTACAGGAAAAGCAGCACTGATGCACGATCGCGCGTGCTCGTTATACGATTGGCGTCCGCGAGGTCTAGTGGTGGCTCGCACTGTCCTGCGTACGGGTCTTTTGGCGCAACCCGCAGTATACACGGAGTCACCCTAACTGGTACTCTGGGGGGCATGGGGAGCAAGAGGACCTGCATATTTCGCACCGCGCAGCGTTGCCTCGGCGCAGCAGTGGGGTGCCGGCCCGCCCCCGACCAGCACGGTCCCGGCCGGACCGTCGGTGCCGCCGATCCAGATCGTGCCGACCACGCCCGCCACACCGGCAACCACGGCGCCGACCACCACCAGCCCTGGCGCTGATCCGGGGGCGGATCCGGCGTGGTGGGACCTGGGCGGCCAGGTCCGCCAGGCCATCAACGACTGGTTCCGCGACCTCGTGCGAACCGGGCTGGAGTCCACTCTGGACTTGTTGGCCAACTCGATCCTGTCCACCCCGGACCTGACCACGCTGCCCGCGATCGCCAGCACCTGGGCGAGCGTGCAGGTGATCGCGAACACGGTGTTCGTGTTGTTCATCCTGGCCGGCGGGATCATCGTGATGAGCCACGAGAGTCTGCAGTCCCGGTTCGCGCTCAAGGAGATCCTGCCGCGCATCGTGGTCGGCTTTGCCGCCGCGAACGTCAGCCTCAGCCTGGTCAGCCAAGGCATCCAGTTCGCCAACGCCCTGTCGGCAGGGCTAGTGAACGGTGCGGCCAGCACCCAGGACGTCATCACCGCCCTGAAAGCGGTCGTGTTGGCGCATATCGCCACCGACGGGATCTTCACGCTGCTGCTGGAACTGATCCTGGACGTGCTGATCATCGTGCTGCTGGTGGTGTGGATCGGCCGCATGATCGCCACCGCCGTGCTCACCACCGCGGCGCCGATACTGCTGGCCTGTCACGCCACCCCCTACACCGACGGCCTGGCCCGATGGTGGTGGCGCGCGGTAATCGGTCTGCTGGCCATGCAGGCCGCCCAGGCACTCACGCTCGTGGTGGCGATGAAGGCGTTCTTCCAGGCCGCCAACTCCACCCAAAGCGGCGGCGGGTGGCTCGCGGCGGGCAGCGGGATCATGGCGCTGCTGGTGTTCCTGGTCCTGATCTACATCGAGATCAAGATTCCGTTCTGGGTGTTCCGCATGGTGTGGGGCACCAGCGGCGGCTCCATGCTCGGCTCGCTGGTCAAGGTCGCCGTGATGGGCAAGGTCCTCGGGATGCTGGGTCTTGGCCGCGGCAGCCACCGCGCCGCGGCCGGTGCTCGGGCCGCGTCGGGTTCTCGCCGCTCGGTCACGCCGGAGGTGGCGCATCGGGCGGCGGTCGGCAAGGCCAGCAGGCTGCGGTGGGGGCCGATTCCCGAGTCCGCGTGGCGGATGCCCGCCGACCCACCCGACCTCGAACCGGCCCCGCTCGCCGTGACTCCGCCGCGAGCGCAACAGCGCCTGGATCGTGCCCTCGCCCACGTGCAGGCCAAGGGAGACCGGGCGCGGGAACGCGCGATCCGCGCCTACACCGCACCCACCGCATCCTCCGAGCGGGTCTCGGCCAGCACCACACCGGTGTCGCAGCCGGCTCATCGGCTCGGAGCCACTCCTGGGGTCACTGCGTCCGCCCCGGTGCCGGTCAGTCGCACATCGGTCCGGACCAGCACCCCGCCGGCGCGGATCTCCGCCACTCCTGCCGAGACGCGGACACCGGCCCCGGGCGCCGTCACCCCGCCGCGGATGTCCGCACCCCCACCGGCGACCGCGCCGGCGCCACCCGTCCGCCCGGCACGCCGACCAGCGGTCGCCGACCCGGCCGCCGCCACCCCGGCCCGGATCTCGGCGACACCGACGCGACTGTCCACCCCGACACCACCCACGACGCCCACGGCGTCGACGGCAGTCACCCCGCAGCGCATCTCCAGCCCACCACCGCGAATCGCAGCCGAGCCTCCACGGATCTCCACATCCCAGCCCACGGCCCGCGTCCAGCCCGCCACCCCAGCCGACGAACCGCCCCGGCCACGACGCCGGAGACGGCGCCGTGGCAACCCGCCCACGCCCAGCACGGAGGAGTAAGCGATGTCCCGCCGCGATGAGGAAATCCCGATGGCCGTCCGCGTACCGGCCAATGTGGACAAGCCCGACACGATCGCGTTCGGTCTCACCGGCCGCCACCTCAGCCTGGTCACTCTGGTCGGGTTGGGACTGTGGCTGCTGTTCGAGGCCACCCGCCCTCTGCTGCCGTTCCTGGTGTTCGCCGCCGTCGCGGTGCCGGTCGCCGGCATGACCGCCGCGGTGGTCCTGATCCGCCGGCACGGACTCGGGTTGGACGAACTGCTGATGGCCGCGCTCAAACAGCGCCACGCACCCCGCCGCCTGGTTCCCGCCACCGACGGTGCGGGAATACCGGGCGTACCCACCTGGGTCACCGCTGCGCCCGAAGCGTTGCCGGCTCCGCTGCAGCTGCCCGCGCACTCCATCAGCCTCGAAGG
>NZ_KK037166.1:6302078-6321259 GCF_000568255.1 Kutzneria sp. 744 | reverse complement strand
CGCTGGTGTGGTGGTGGGGCCGCCGGAGGTGGAGCTCAAAGGCTAGACCTGAAAATCGGCGACGGCTACGCCGCACCCCTGGCGGTTACCGGGTACCCGGCCGAGGTCGGCGCCGGCTGGCTCGAGCCCCTTCTGTGCTACCCCGGCCGTCTGGACGTCGCCGTGCACATCACCCCCATCCCACCCGCGATCGCCGCCGGGCAGCTACGCCGCCAACGCGGCCGACTGGAATCCACCCGCCGCGCCCGCGCCACCCGCGACCGCCTCGAAGACCCCGAGATCGACGCCGCCGCCGCGGACGCCGCCGGCATGGCCGGCGCACTCGCGCGGGGCGAGTCGAAACTGTTCACCGTCGGGATCTACCTCACCGTCCACGCCCCCACCACCGAGGAGTTGGCGGCGGAGGTGGAGCAGGTCACCACGCTGTGCGCATCACTGCTGCTGGACGTGCAGCCAGCCAGCTTCCGCACCCTGCAAGGCTGGATCACCAGCCTCCCCCTCGGTGTGGACTGCCTGCGGATGACCCGCACCCTGGACACCGCCGCGCTAGCCGCAGCGTTCCCGTTCACCAGCGCCGACCTGCCCACCACCGACCCCGTCGACAGCAGCGCGCCCGGCGGGATCCTCTACGGGGTCAACGCCGGCAGCGGCGGCCTGCTGCTGTGGGACCGGTGGGCCCAGGACAACTACAACTCCGTCACCCTGGCCCGCTCCGGCGCCGGCAAGTCCTACTTCACCAAACTCGAAGCCCTCCGGTCCCTGTTCGACCGGCGCCGCAGCGACCCCGACGGCAGTGAGGGCGTGCAGGTGTTCATCATCGACCCCGAAGACGAATACACCCGCCTCACCCGCGCTGTCGGCGGCGCCTACCTGCACCTGGGCGCCCAGGGTGTTCGGCTCAACCCGTTCGACCTACCCCCTGGCGCCCAGGCGATCCCGGACGCGTTGACCCGACGCAGCCTGTTCATCCACACCCTGGTCGCCGTCCTGCTCGGCGAACCCCTCCCACCGCAGATGCGGGCCGTGTTGGACCGCACCGTCACCGCCACCTATGCCTCGGTCGGCCTGACCGCGGACCCGCGCACCTGGCGGCGACCCGCCCCGATCCTGGCCGACCTGGCCCGCATCCTGGCTGCCGATGCCGATCCGGTGGCACGGGAGCTGGCCGCGCGGCTCACGCCGTTCGTGTCCGGCTCCTACCAGGGCCTGTTCGACGGCCCCACCACCGTCACCCCGGACCGTCACCTGGTCACGATCAGCCTGCGGGACCTGCCCGACGAACTCAAACCCGTGGGCACGCTGCTGGCGCTGGACGCGGTGTGGCGCCAAGTCCTCAACCCGCACCACCAACGGCGCCGGCTGGTGATCGTGGACGAAGCCTGGCTGATCATGCAACAGGAGGAGGGCGCGAAGTTCCTCTACAAACTGGCCAAAGCGGCCCGCAAGTACTGGGCCGGGCTGGCGTTCGTCTCCCAAGACCCCGCCGACGTGCTGGCCACCGATCTGGGCACGGCGATCGTGTCCAACGCCGCCACCCAGATCCTGCTGCGCCAAGCCGCCCAAGCGATCGAGCCGATCACGGAGGCATTCCGGCTCTCCGACGGCGAACGCGGGTATCTGCTGGCCGCGACACCAGGGGACGGGCTGCTGATCAGCGGCTCCAGCCGGGTGGCCTTTCACGCCATCGCCTCCGACGGCGAGCACCGGCTGTGCACGACGGACCCAGCCGAACTCACCGCTCTCCGGGTCCATAGTGGACTACCCGAGCAGGACACGGATGATGGGCTCGACCCATGACACCACAACAGATTCCGCCCTTGCCCGACGTGGCTAGGCATGTCGCTCAGTGGTGTCAGCAGGTGTGGGAGCAGCACACCACTCTGGTCCTCGTGGCGGCCCAACTCGCGGTGTTCGTCGCGTTCGGGTGGCTGCGAGCCCGGCAGCTGATCCGCGACTCCTGGCACGCCCACGCCCGCCTGGTCGAGGTCCTCGCCCCCGCCGCCCTGGACTTCCCGACCACACTGGCCGGCGGGCGGCGGGTATGGACCGATCTGATGGGCATCGCCCACCCCTGGCGGCGGCGTCTGCTCGGCGGCCAACCCCACCTCGTCCTCGAATACTGGCTGGCCCCCAACGAGATCATCGTCCGCGTGTGGATCCCGGGCCCGGTGCCGCCGGGCCGGGTGGAAAACGCGATCCGGGCCGCCTGGCCCGGCGCCCTGATCACCCACACCACCGAAGGTCCATCGACGCTGGACGCGGCCGGCACCGTCACCGGTGGCACCGTGCGCCCGGAACGCGCCGAGCACCTCCCCCTGCGCGTGCCGGACGCCCGCACTGACACGGATCCGCTGCGCAGCCTGGAATCCCTCGCCACCGCGCTACGGCCGGGCGAGAGCGTGGTCGTGCAGGTTCTGGCCCGGCCCGCGGTCGGCCGCCGGCTACGCCGCTACCGCGCCACCGTCCGCCGTGTCCACACTGGACGATCCGCCCGCACCTCGATCATCACGTCACTGATCGCCGGGCTGGTACGGGAGATGCTGGATCTCGTCATCGGCAGCCGCCCGCACCACGCGACAACGTCCACGGAGGGGCGGTGGCGGCCCACCGATCCCCAGCAGGCCGAGGAACTGCGGGAAGTCCGCGCCAAAGCGACCCTGCCGCTGTGGGAGGTCGCCCTCCGCTACGCCGCCGCCGTCCCCGGCAGCGGACGCGAGTCACGGGACCGGGCACGCGGCGTCGCGGACGGGGTGTTCGCGCTGTTCGCCTTGTTCGCTGGCCGCAACGCCCTGGCCCGTCACCGCCTCCGTCATCCGGCCACCGTGGTGGCGGGGCGGTCGCTGCGCCGTGGGGCGCTGCTGTCGGTCGCCGAACTCGCCGCCCTGGCCCACCTACCCACCCGCACCACCGAACTGTCCGGCAACCGCACCCGCCCAGTACCCGCACCCCACCAGGTCACCGGCCACCCGCACCACTGACAGCACGGCGTTTCTCCATTTCCCTCATTGGGGGTTTGCCATGCCCGCCTCCACCCACCCCACCGAGCAACCGGAGCCATCGGGGCCCCGCCGAGTGGCCCTCGCACCACCCGACGCACCCTCACGGCGTGCGCCGAAAGTGGTGGGCCGCACCGACGCCGGCCCCGACCACCCGATCCTGCTGCAGGTCCCCGACGCCCGCTACCACCTGCACGTCTGCGGCGCGACCGGCACCGGGAAATCCACCGCCCTGCTCAACATGGCCCTCGGCGACATCCACGCAGGCCGGGGGTGCGCGGTCATCGAACCCCGCGGCGACCTGATCCGCGACCTCCTGGACCGCCTGCCAGCCGACGCCGGAGACCGGCTGGTACTCATCGATCCGGACGAAACCCACGCCCCCGCCTCCCTCAACGTCCTGGACCCGGCGGGGCAGGGCGGCGAGGCGGTCGCCGAGTACCTCGTCTCCACCCTGCACCGCCTGTATTCCGCCTGGTGGGGACCCCGCGTCGAGGACACCCTGCGCGCCGCCTGCCTCACCCTGACCCGCCAGCCCGGGGCGACGCTGGCCGACATTCCGCTGCTGCTGACCAACGACGTGTTTCGGCGGCAGGTCACCGCGCAGGTCCGCGCCGAAGACCCGGCCGGGGTGGGCGCGTTCTGGCGCGCCTTCGACCAACTCACCCCCTCCGCGGTCGCCGCCGCGGTCGGACCGGTGCTGTCCAAGCTGCGGGCAGTGACCACACGCCGGTTCGTCGCCGACCTGTTCGGCACCGCCACCAGTTCCTTCCACCCCGCCGACATCCTCGACGGCGGGATCCTGCTCGCCCGCCTACCCAAAGGCGAACTCGGGGAAGACACCGCACGGCTGGTCGGCTCGCTGCTGGTGGCCTCACTGTGGCAGGCCACCCTGGCCCGCACCCACCACCCCGAGCAGTCCCGGCTGGACGCGACCATCTACGTCGACGAAGCCCAGAACTTCGTACACCTGCCCACCCCGCTCGATGACGCGCTCGCCGAAGCCCGGGGCTATCACGTCGGGTTCGTACTGGCCCACCAGCACCTCGACCAACTCACCACCCCGTTGCGGACCGCGCTGGACGCCAACGCCCGCAACAAACTGTTCTTCGGCGTCTCCCCAGCCGACGCGCGCCACCTCGCCCCACATGTCGGCCCCTACCTGGCCGCCGACGACCTGCACCACCTCGCGGCGTTCCACGCCGCCGCCCGCCTGGTCGTGGGCAACACCGACACCACCGGCTTCACCCTGCGCACCCTGCCCCCACCGCCCGTGATCCCCGGTCGCGCGCAGGTGATGCGGGTCGCGGCCCGCCGCCAGGGTCTGTCCGCCCAGCAACGCCACGCCCACGCCACCCGCCGCCGCACCGCCGCCGCGCGCACACCGGCAGCACCCACCCCGACGGTGCCCATAACCGACCTGTAGCCCACCGTGTGAAAGGACTCGATCCCCATGGCACTGCCCGAACCCGATGCCCGCCGCAGCAGCTCGCGAACCCCGTCGGTGTGGCGGCCGGGCGGCGACCGCCCCCGCCAGGCCGATCCGATCACGGTGCTCGGGCGGCTCACCGGCCGCGACCGCTACCTACTGGAACTGCTGGCCGACCACCAGGTGCTGACCACCGAACAGATCGCGGCCCTCGCTGGGTTTCCCACACTCGATCGCGCCCAGCACCGCCTGGTCCGGCTGTTTCGCGCACATCTGCTCGACCGGTTCCGCCGGCCCGGCTGGGACGGCACCATCACCTCCTGGCGCTACGCACTCGGCCCCCTCGGTGGCGCCCTGGTCGCGGCGATGCGCGGCACCACCCCACCCCGCCCCGGTGTGATGCGCCAACGACTGCTGCGCCTGGCCGCCCACCCCGCATTGGAACACCTGCTGGGAATCAACAGCTTCTTCGCCTCGCTGACAGCACATGCCGCCACCGAACCCGGCTCCAACTTGGTGGCGTGGCTGTCCGAGCGGCAGGCCACCGACGCCTGCAGCACCCTGGCCCGCCCCGACGGGCTCGGCGTGTGGCACCACCCGCACGGCCGCGTGGTGTTCTGCCTGGAATACGACACCGGCAGCGAACCACTCACCCAGGTCACCGCCAAACTCCCCGGCTATCTCGACCTCGCCCTGGCCGGCGGCCCCCACCTCACCCCGCACAACGAGCAGCAGACCGACAACGCCGCACCGATCGGGTTCTGGCTGCTGCTGCACCTGCATTCCGCCCAACGCGAAGCACACCTGCGCACCCACCTGGCCACACGACAGGCCCTCGCGCATCCACCGCACGGTGTCGTCCCGTTCGGCATCGCCACCACCAACGCCGACTACACCCACCTGCACAGCCCGGCCGCCCAGATCTGGCTGCCACTCGGCGGCAGCCAGCGGCAGACCCTGGCCGAGCTCACGCATCACCGCTCGCGTTCCGAATCCGACGGCACCCGAACCTAAACCATCTGTCCACACGGGACGATCATGAGGGGGAGGGCCGTGCAGATCATCTCCACGACCAAGGCCGCCGTCATCGGCGGCGCCTGTGTGCTCCTGCTGCCCGTGGTATTCATCGCCGCCGCGGTCGGCGGCCTTGCCTCCCGGCCGGCTGGCGGCAGCATCACCGACTGCGCCGCGACAGGGGCCACCACTGCGGTGGCCGGTTATCAGCACGACCAGATCGCCAACGCCACGACGATCGTCGCCGTCGGCAGACAACTCGCCGTCCCACCACAGGGCTGGGTCGTGGCCATCGCCGCCGCACTCCAGGAATCCGGCCTGCACAATCTCGACTACGGTGACCGGGACAGCCTCGGCCTGTTCCAGCAACGCCCCTCCCAGGGCTGGGGCACGCCAGCGCAGATCATGAACCCCAGCTACGCCGCCACCCAATTCTACCAGCATCTGCTCGCCGTGCCCGGCTGGCAGCAGATGAGCGTCACCGACGCCGCGCAAGCCGTGCAACGCTCCGGGTTTCCCGGTGCCTATGCCCAACACGAGCAGGCCGCGCGGGACATCGTCGCCGCGCTGACCGGTGTGGTCTGTACCGGTGTCGCTGACGTCGCCAGGGATTGCGACTCAATTCAGGCATCCAACAATGCGGCGCTGAACGCGGTGCTCTATGCCTGCCGACAGGTGGGTAAGCCCTACATCTGGGGTGGCGACGGTAATCCCGGCTTCGACTGCTCCGGCCTGACCCACGCCGCCTACGCCGCCGCCGGCATCACACTGCCCCGCGTCGCCCAAGATCAATACAGCGCGGGTCCGCAACTGCCTACAGGCCAACCACTCCAGCCCGGCGACCTGGTTTTCTTCGGCACCAGCACTACCACCATCACGCACGTCGGCATCGTCATCTCGCCCGCCGAGATGATTGACGCCCCGGATGTGGGGCAGCAGGTCCGGGTGGACCGGATCGGTAGCCATGCCGGGGCTACCCGCCCCACTATCCACACCCAACATTAATCTCGTCGTGTAGATCTCAAACTGATGCCGTGATCCCACAAGCGACGTCACACAGGTGTCGTATACGACATTACGGTGAGGTTTCCGCCTGCGAATCACAACCTTACTTAATGTCGAACCAGCGGGGTGGTGTCGCCAACACGTCCACACCCACTTTCCGCATACGGTACGGTAGATCACTACCAGGGTAGACCATAAGGGGGCACGGCTTCTATGTCTGACAACAGAGGCAACGAAGTTAAGGAGTCGGTACGCAGAGTCCTTTGGCGGCAATCTAACGGGATGTGCGCCATCTGCAAAGCAGAGCTGAGCACCGGAATAGGATATCGCGCGCCAGGGCCTAACGTTGCCCACATCGTTGCTCTCGGCCAGTTTGGCCCCAGATCAGATAACTCGCTTTCAGAAGGCGACAAGAACGCTTTGGCGAATCTGATACTACTGTGCCCAAACTGCCACGATAAGGTCGACAAAAGTCCAGATCACTTCACTAGAACTACACTAAGCGCATACAAGGTAAGTCATGAGAACTGGGCGTCAACCTTGCGCGCCGCCGGGCAAGCCTGGAATGCACGTTTCCAAACGGTCGATTTTGTCAATCTTCCCAGGATACTAGCACTACCCGGCGGAGAAGCCATCTGGGAGGTCGCCAAAGATGTTGGCATCGATGACGAGCGGTCGTTTTTCGAAAACGGCGCACGGAGTGGTCTGTTTGTAGCACGAGTCCAGCCAATATTTGAAACCTTGAATACCCGAGCAATACCGCTGAACGCCGAGACAGTCGAAACGATGGTTCCCGGCTGCCTAGTCTCGTTTGAGGCCAACATGCGGTCCTCAAGCTCTCCAGGTTCGGCCGGATTTTCACCGTCAAAAGCGGGGAGGGCTACTTATCCCAGCCTCAGGTTTGCTTTAGACAGAAAACTTGTGTCGATCCGGTTCGATCCACGCTGGTTAACCACAAACACCGCGTTCGCCGATCTTTCGATGGCAGAGGAGGAAGATACAGTGTACACCGGAATCGGCACAGTGGTGGGTGTGACAGACGGAAGCATACGCCTCTCGGCGCTAGTATTCGGAAAGCCAATGACAGACGAGGTGACACTCTTCGATAACCTCTTGCTTGAGTCTCACTCCAAGAATGTGCCTCGATCGGCGAGGGTGGATGACTTCGCTTTTCGCCCTCCAAAGTGGCTGGCAGATTCAACCTCAACTGGCATCATCTCGTTTAACGAAGTGCCGGAAGATCAAAAAACTACTGTTGCCCTTCGTTTCAACGAGGATGCAGTTCTACCCGATCAGATCGAACGAATGTCGTTTCCGACACTATTGAGGACGACTCGAGAAATCAACCGAAATCTCTCAGTCTCGATCGGGAGCGAGCTACTATTCACCCTCAATCAGGCTGGCATTCGCCGCGGGAGAGCCGATCGTTACCCCTCGATGAACGTCGCAGCTCTAGTTGTTTCAGATTTCCCTGTCGCAGATATACCCATCCTTCACGCAGCAATGCGCATTCACGCCCCCATCTATCTCGAGTTGGTCGAGGTAGACCCAACCCTACCGTCTGACCAAATTCTATACCTTAGGAACATGACCCCGAGGTATCGAATCGCCGGGTCGCGCCTATTTTTGATCTCACCCTCTCATCATCGTGATGACGAATGGATTGAAGAGTGGAGAGCAACGAAGATCTTTAACTCGGTCGATTGGGATGAGCCCAGCAACCAAGAAGAAACGGGTTGACGCAGGAAGCAACTAGATGTCTACTTTAGATGGCTATCCAAGGTCGCCGACCGCTATTCGCGACCGACTACCAGTCGCGCCGATAGAACTCAAGCGCGGTAATGACTCGAAGTATGACCGGAAGCTCGACGAGACGGCATTGATACCCAGTGGCAAGTATATTCCAGGTCTTGAGATGAGAGATTCATCGCTCTTCTGTGTCAGCGGTGTGGAGGGGTTACTGCCAAGCCTCCTCAACCGGCCCTTATTGCTGGATGCCTTCAAGCCGTATCTGCATCAGCGGTTCAACGCGGGCTACACCGACGCCGCCGCCCTGACTGCGGCGGTGTGCAGGCTTGACGCCGAGATCGTCGGAGGATCGCGACCGGGTGATGGGCGCGTGGATGGACGACCCCAACGGCGAGGGCGTCATCCTGGCCATGTGGGGAACGACGTTCCGGGTGGTTGCGTGATCGCGCAGCCGTGGGGGCTACGGCCCGGAGATGCCTGGCGTGACGAAGGCACTGTCGGCGGGCGCGACGTGCTGCGGCATATACGCCAATCCCAAGAGCGGCAGCCAGGACAGCATCCTGCGTGACGGCGAGGTCGTCGGCTGGGACCTGCATCCTGGCGGGATCCTGGCGAGGACGGCGACGTGCCGTTTCCTATCTGTACCAGCACGACGCACTGGTGTCGATGTCCGAAGTGGACTGCACGGATGTCCAAAGTCCTCTGTACGCCAGGTGATCTAGTTCTAGTGTGGCCCTGTGCGCGAGGTGTCGTTCGATCGGGGAGGCCGGCCTCCCGGCCGCTACCGTGCCGGCCGTGTGCACCGACCCTGACGCCCCGGACCTGACCGACCGCACCATGGCGCGGCTGGAGCTGCTTCGGCGTCCTTTTGGTGGGATCTTTGCCGCATGCTGTTGCCCCCTGGGGCCCCATGGACGCGCGGGGATCGGGGGCAACGGGTCCGCTTCGCGATCGCCTCAGAGGTTGACGAGCTGGCGCATCCGGCCGCGCTGGGTGGGAAGCTCGTCTTCGAGCTTCAGCCCGAGTGTGGGCAGTTGCTCGGCTATCTGCTCGGGGGTCAGCGGTGCGGTGACGGGGATGTCCCAGTAGGTGGTGGCGGTGTTCCGGTTGGGGTCGGGATCCACTTGCCGTTCGGGTCGACGGCGCGAATGCGCTTCACTTTGCCGTTGACCACGTAGACGATGGCCTTGAGCGCGTTCTTCTTCGCGTTGGCCAGCGGCCAGTACTTGCGGTCGGCGTCGAGTTGGACGGCCTCGGCCTGGCTGGTCTCCCCGTAGGGCCGGCCGTCGTCGTCGACCCCGGCCACATCCTTGCCTCGGTAGACGATCAGGGCCACGTCGCCCTGCTTGGCCAGCGCGCGGTAGGCAGTGGCACGGCTGGTGTGGAAGGTGTCGGCGATCTGCTCCACGGTGTGCTCCTCGGATTCGTACATCTGGCGGGCCATGCGAGTCTGGGTCTTGGTCAGTGCGGCGGGGCGCCCGCCGGTGCGGGCTCAGGGGTGGTCGGACAGCAGCCCCTCGTAGACGTCGTCGGCTTGGGTGTCGTAGGCGGACAGGTCTGGGGCCTGTCCGGGTCTGCGCCGCTGTCCTCGACGGGCCGCCGAGGCGGGCGCTCGCTCATGACGGCTGCCGTCCCGAGACGATGGCGGCGGAGGCCAGCGTGTTGTCGATCCACTGGACGAACTTCAGCGGGTTGCCGTCGAAGTGCTCGCGCACCCGGTCCATGATCGCGCGGGTCTCGTGGCCGGGCAGGAAGTCCCGTTCGCTGGTGGCCCCGCAGCCGCAGGCGCAGGCCCGCATGAGGAACTGCTGCTCCTCGGGCAGCGCCACGTAGCCGACCGGGTTCATCGACCCGTTGTCGACTGGGTCCGGCTGGCCGATGTACGCGTCGTACATCGGGTGCCCGGCGCCGAGCAGGCTGCCTTCCAGAGCGACGCGGTCCCCGTGCGCGGTGAAGTCCGTGACCTCCGCGACCGCGCGGACCGCGCCCTCGGCGACGACGAGCGCGAACCGCACCCGGGGCAACTTCTCGGCGGACATCTTCCAGCACCCCCGACCGGCTTTCCATGCCTCTTCCTCGGTCATCCGAGGGAAGAAGCCGACCGAGGAACGCCCCAGGGGGTCCCCCTCCACCGGCGTGTAGCTACCAAGCCTAAACCGGACCGCCATGTTCACCTCCATACTCGCATGCCACACCTAGCGCATGTAGACAGTTAATCATGACATGACCGATTGGCAAAGTATCAGCCATCAGCCCGTGGGACGGGTTCGCTCGGGTGGAGTGGAACTCTCACCTTCGGTAGGCGCGCACAGCGGGGACGGGATCGGGCACCCGTGTGAGCTGCACCGGTTGATGGCGCAGAAGTTGCAGCGCTTCTTGGCCGCGCGGGACCGTATGAATGTTCCCTGCTGGCCGTGTCGTCGCGGCGACGTTGTCCGACCTACGGGGCATCATTGCTGAATGACCGCGCAGCTGTTCGGACCCGGGGAGCTCGCCCGCGTGCTGTGGGAACGACGCCATGCTGTGCACCAGCGGCTACAGGGCTGGGATCATGACGACCTGCTGCTCCAGTCCGAGGCCGACGTCATCGAGGTACTCAAGGCCGAGGCGCTGATCGAGTGCCCCGTCCTTGATCGAGCGGCGGCTCACATGGACGGCCACCCCACTGAGCTGATCCGACCGTTCAAAGACTTCGGCGAGACCGTGGACCGCCAGGTCACCCGCTACACACTGGTCGTCCCGTTCGTAGGCGACGAGCAGGTGTTCCAGCTCAGCGCCAGCGTCAGGACACCCGAGCCACCCCGCGGCCACCTTCGCCCAGGTGAGCTCAGTGTGTTCTACACGACTGACGGCATCACCATGCCGGTCGCCGAGCAACTCAAGGCGGCGCTGAACGCCGAGGTGGCCAAGGTCGAGCAGTACCTGGAGTTCGCCAGGAGCGACATCCGCACCCACCAGTGGGAGATCGAGTCCGAGCTGCCCGGGCTGGTCGCCGATCGCCGGGCCAAGCTGCTGTCCGACCGGCAGCTCAACGCCAGCATCGGCTTCCCGGTCAAGCGCCGCGGCGACGCCGACACGTACACGATCCCGCTTCGCCGCACCAGGCTGACCGTCCGCGCCACGCCGAGGACTCCGGCCCAACGGTTCACTCCCGAGCCGGCGCTGGCCGACGACGACTACGAGGCGGCCCTGGCCGTCCTGCTCAACGCGCGCAACGCCTTCGAGCGCACCCCGTCGATGACCGCCACGCTGCATGAGGAGCAGATCCGCGACCTGCTGCTGCTCCTGCTCAACGCCCAGTTCGAAGGCGCGGCTGCCGGCGAGGTGTTCAACCGACACGGCAAGACCGACATCCTCATCCGCGTCGACGACCGCAACGTGTTTACTGGCACAGCAGCGTGTTCGGCCAGTGCGAATTCGTGGGCCGGGCGTCGCGGCGTGTAGCGCGGTGCCGGGGAGGCGCGACAAGCCCCACGTGACTCAGGACAGGGACAAACGGCGCAGGGTGGTGGCGGCCGTCCCGTGGGGCGTGTCCGGGTTGGTTGCGGCGTTGGTGGGAGCCGCCACGGCAGCCGGTTGGATCGACTGGCCTGTGGCCGGGGTGTGGCTGACACGCCACACCGTGGGCCTGATCTGGGTCGCGCTGGTCGTGGTGTTGATCGGCGGGGCGATCTGGCGAGTCCTGCCTCGTCACGTCGCCGATCTGCTGGTCAACTGGGCACGTCGTGGGGCCAGCCTGTTGCCCCGCTGGGCCCGACGTCGAGCCAACGGTGCCATCGCCAGTGCGGCGCGGCCGCCGTTGAGTTGGTGGATGGTCGCGGTCGCCGTAACGGTGGTTGCCCTCGTGGCGTGGGGTGCCACCAGTTGGCTGTTGCAGGTGGCCAGTACGGCGAAAGACCCGGCCGCCGCGCAGGTCGAGGCGATCAAGACTGGGCTTAGCATCGCCGCTGGCACCGGCGGGGTGTTCGCACTGTTGCTGGCGGTTCGCCGGCAATGGCACCAAGAAGTCAGCACCGCAGCTGATGCCACGTACAAGGAGCAGGTGGCGGCAGACACCAAGGCCGACGCCTCCGCCCGCCGCATTACCGAGCTGTACACCAAGGCCGCCGATCAACTCGGCTCGGACAAGGCATCGGTCCGACTGGCTGGCCTGTACGCGCTGGAGCGACTGGCCCAGGACAACGAGGACCAAAGACCCACCATCGTGCAGGTGCTGTGCGCCTACCTGCGCATGCCCTACACACCACCTAAGGACGTGCCCGAACCCGACGCCACGAGCGAGCAGCGCCAAGACCATCGCGACCTCGTCCAAGAACGCGAAGTCCGCCTAACCGCTCAACGCATCCTGGTCACACACCTGTGCCCCGGCTCCGACCCGGACCACCCCGACTCGACGTTCTGGCCCAACACATCACTCGACCTCACCGGCGCCACCCTCATCGACCTCGACCTGAGCAACTGCCACCTCCATATCGCCCGGTTCGCCAATGCGCAGTTCACCGGACATGCCGGGTTCGGCGGGGTGAGATTCGCCGAGGACGCCGAGTTCGGCGGGGCAGTGTTCACCGAGGACGCTTGGTTCAGTGGGACGAAGTTCACCGGAACCGCCAAGTTCGGCGGGACGCGGTTCGGCGGGAACGCCCAGTTCGGCGAGGCGGAGTTCGCACGGGACGCCCGGTTCGGCGGGGCAGTGTTCGGCGGAACCGCCAGGTTCGGGATGGCGCGGTTCGGCAGGAACGCCGAGTTCGTTGAAGCGGAGTTCGCCGGAACCGCCGAGTTTGGTATGGCGCGGTTCGGCGGAACCGCCGGGTTCGGTATGGCGCGGTTCGGCGGGGACGCTTCGTTCGGCTTAGCGCAGTTCACCGGAGACGTCACCCGATTTGTCCAGACGCAGTTCGCCCAGAATGTCGAGTTCGTCGCGGCGGAGTTCACCGGAACCGCCGAGTTCGGCGGGACGCGGTTCGGTAGGGACGCCTGGTTCGGCGAAGCGCAGTTCGCACGGGACGCCCACTTCCTCGGGGCGCGGTTCGGCGGGGACTCGGGGTTCGCCGGGGCGCGGTTCGGCGGAGACGCCAGGTTCGGCGAGGCCCAGTTCACTGGGGGGACTTGGTTCGTCGGGGCGCAGCTCGTGGGGAACGCCGAGTTCGGCAAGGCACAGTTCGATGGGGAGACTTGGTTCGTCGGGGTGCGGTTCGGCGGGAACGCCAGGTTCGTCGGGGTGCGGTTCGGCGGGAACGCCAGGTTCATCGAGATGCAGTTCGCACGGGACGCCCGGTTCAGTGGGACACAGTTTGCCGAGCACGCCGGGTTCGGCGGGACGCAGTTCGCTGGACGCGCCTGGTTTGATGGAGTGAAGTTCGCCGTGGGCGTCGGGTTCAAGCACATCGCACCAGATGAGGAGCCGTTAGACGAGTCGGGGCAGTGTTGGGTTCGAGTGGACGTGCCTGACATGGTGGCGCGAGCAAGGGTCTGGCCAGCTGGTTGGATGGTGCAGGCACTGGACGGACATCGCCCCCCTGGTCAACACGAAGGTCAGTGGGGCCAGCTCATGCGCACACCACCGGACCCCAATACGGGCACCGATGAGTCGCTCCTTGATACCGAGGACGACCTTGCCACCGGCCGCACGCCAGCACTTCCGGAGCCCGCGGCCGAAGCGCTGGAATAGACCTCACCTGGTTTACCGGCAACGTGTTCAGCCAGTGCGAATTCGGAGGCCGCAGTCCGGGCCGAGTGGTTCGATGCGAGCGTGACCATGCTCAACGAGGACGAGTCGAAGTCCCAGCTGCGGAAGATGTCCGACACCGCCGTGGCATGGATGGACAGGAAGATCAACCTGCCGGGGTTCGAGGTCGCGGCGGGTAGCGAGGTCGCGGACGACGATGTGCACGTCCATCCTTACCTGGTCTCGACGGCGGTGAGCGTGGGCTTGCACGCCGCGATCGATCATCTGCATGCGTTCTACGGGCTTCTGTGGTGCAGCGGGTTTCTGCACTCGAACGCTCCTTCAAGTCTTCTCCGTGGTGCGTTGGAGGCGGCGTCCAGCGTGGTCTGGCTCCTCGAATCAGACGACAGGGCCGACCGCGTTCACCGGGCGTTGCGCTGGTACTCGAAGGACGCCTCCGATGGCAAGAGCGCGATGAGCGGAGGCGGCCCCGCCGGGGTGTTTGAGCAGCGGAAGGTCAAACTCCAGGAGATCGCTGTCGCTCACGGACTGGATCCGAGATCCGTCAGGGACGGGTTCTCCAGCACTACGGCCGTGACGGCGACGAGGGACTTCGTCGGCATCGAGATCATGGACGTGTTGTTGGCCTGGCGGCTGTGTTCTGGATACGCCCATGGCCGACTCTGGTCGCAGTTGGGCTACGCCGACACCACGGCCACGCCGATCGCGGGCACGCCCGGCATGTCGTTGGTGGCGTTCACGCCCGGTTACGACCGGTTGCTGCCGTTGGCCGTTGCCGCCCACCAGTCCACCAGCGCGGCGATCACCTTGTTTGACCAGCGCGCACGCTGACCGCGGTGCCGTGATCAGGGGCGGCTTCCACGACCGGAAGGATAGGCCGGTGACGTTCAACGACTTAGACAACCAGGGCGACGGATTGGCCGCCCGTGTGAGCAGGCTCGAGGCTCGAGTTGCCGATCAGGCTCGCCAGCACCGTCAGCACCGCAACGACATTGACGCCATCTACGAGCGGCTCCCAGCCGCCGGGGAGCGCCCGGTGGCGTTGCGAGTCACCGGGTGGACCACGTCAGTCGGTCCTCGCTACGGGTCGTTGGATTGCCCGATGTGCGCGTCGCCCGCCTTGGTCGTGGAGCTCCGCAAGCAGGCTCAGGCGGACGGTGGTGCGAGGTGTCCAAATCCGGCTTGCGGTCACCCCGTCGATCCGGCAGCCCTGCGTTTGCGGGTCAGCTGAGCGCGGGCCTCGCCGCATGTGAGCGGCGTGTTCTGTTCGCATCTGATGCGATAGCACCTGGTTCATCGGCGAGTGCAAGTTCTACGACGGCCCCAAGGTCGTCGCCGACGCGCTTGACCAGCTGCTCGACTACCTCACCTGGCGCGACACCAAGGCGGCGCTGCTGCTGTTCGTCCGCGACTCCGATGTCACCACCGTCACCGCCAAGGCCGTCCAGAAGATCAAGGAACACCCGAACTACAAGCGCGACGGTGCGCTCCAGACCGAGGAGCGCGTCGACTTCGTCCTGCACGCCAGCGGCGATGAGGCGCGGGAGATCCGGCTCGCCTTGCTGCCGGTGCTCGTCGGAGGCACGAAACGCCGCATGTCGTAGATCGGGTCGGCGACGCTATCGGGTATCCGACGTCGACCCGGTGGCGCCTCCAGACGGACGACGGCGAATCACGTGCTGGTACAGCGTTGCCCGGCTCACGCCGAGCAGGTCGGCGACCGAGCTGACGGTGTTGCCGGGCTGGGACAGCATCTCCTGGGCGCGCACGAGCAGTTCCGGGCTGAGCGCCTGTGGCCGGCCGGCCACGTGTCCGTGGTCCCTGGCCTTGGCCATGCCGTCCTTGGTGCTGATCGACATGAACTCGCGTCGGGTCTCGACCAGCGCGTCCACCGCGTTGCCGAACACTTCCTGGTCGATCGAGTCGACGGTGGTGTCCAGGTCGTCGAGCAGCGAGCGGAACCCGATCCCGCGTTGGTGCAGGTCCCGCATGGTGTCCAGCAGGTGCCCAGGGACTTGCCGAGCCGGATCAGCTTGCACACCACCAGGACGTCGCCGGCGCGCAGCTCGGCCAGCAGCTGCTCCTGCTGTGGCCACGGCATCCGACGTGGGACTTCGTCGTCGGCGAACACCCGGTGGCAGCCGGCTGTTTCCAGTGCGGCGAGCTGCTCGGCGATGTCCTCGCTGGGCCGGGTGTGGGCGTAGCCAGCCTCGAGGCACGGTTGGGTCGCGTCAGGAGTGGAGTGTGCGCACGCCTGCTGCTGTCGCCACAACTGCGCCAGCGGCGGCGGTGTGGGTAGGGTGGACGTCGCCGATGCCCGTGCCGATCAACCCCGTATAAGGGGTGCCGGTGGCGTCCACCGCCAGGATGCGATGGACGAACACCGGAGGCTGGGCACCGTCGAGGTCGATGACGTTGTAGTGGGAGGCCAGCTCGAACACAGCCAGGATCGCCGCCCTCGTCTGCACCCCGTCGGGGTCCGTCGTCGGGGACAACCCTGCGATCTGGGTGTGCAGCGTGGACTCACCGGGCCGGACGGTGATCGAGACCGAGGCGCGGTCTGGGAATTCGCCGCCGGCGCGCAACTCGCCGATCTCCTCGACGATGTTGGCGGCAATCGCGGCGAGTGAGTCCCCGACGCGCAGGTAATCATTGCCCGTAATACACCGGTGCGTGAGCGCGGAACTGGTCACAGTCAACCTCCAGAACAGAAATCCACGGGGAACGCCGAGACGCCGACATCCGTGCTGCCCGACACCTACGGCTCGTCGATGGCCGAGTAGCGACCGTGCGAGTTGAACACTGCCGAGACCGCTTTGTGAGCGCGCGAATCGCGCTTCACGAACCGAACAAGCTGGGCCGGTCAGCGCGCCAGTGCCGGCTCCTGCACGATCGGCGCGCGGGATGCCGCAAGGGCCGGTTCGATGACGGCGTCGCCGTCGCCGAGCATGGTGGTCACCAGGTGGGCGTAGGCGACGCCATCGTGGGTGGCGGTGATGTTGGTGGATAAACCGTGCCTGCTGTGGTTGCGCCAGGTTCACGCGGTTGTAGTGGCTAGCCAGCTCGAACGCCACCCGCATAGCCGCGTGGGTCCGCATCCGGTCGGGGTCGATCCCCAGGGGCAGTCCGTTGATCGTCGTGCGTAGCACACCGACGGGTCCAGTGATGTCGGCGACGATGGTGAACACCGCTTGGGCCGGGATCATGCCGTCGGCTCGGACGTCGGCGACGTCGATGCGTACCCGCTCGGCGATCCGGTCCAGCGACTCGCTGGCGGTCCAGGCGTAGTCGTTCCCGACCATCCACACCGGAGCATGCCGTGGAGGAGTTGCGGGGTCGCGGGTGTCGGTGGTCATCAGGTATCTGCTCCTTGTTTCGGTTGCTGGGCATAGGGATGCCCAGCCGGTGAATTCGGGTCGGCAGCCGCGCATGTCCCGGTTTCGCGTGTCATCCGAGGGGCGGTGCGGATCCATCCACGCTCGATCACCGCGGCCATGTCAAGCCCTCCTCCGGGATGCACCGGATCGGGGTAGCCACACTCGATTGAGCAACAAAAATCCTTGCTGTGCAGGGGTTTTCGCCTTGACTTCGTTCTCGCATGGAGGGTGGATGGACCCGTAGCCCGAACACGCCCGGCAGCGCACCGGCGGACTACACCCGCCCCCGGGGGCATGACCATGATCCCTGTTCGCACGACAAGGAGGTAGCTGTCATGCCCAGCACGACCCCCACAACCCCACACACCCCGACGATGTCCGCGCCCGCCAGCGACTCAGCCGCCCAGCCGGCAGCCATGACGGCCGAGGACAAGGTGCGGCAGGCGCTGCACGCCACCCGTGGCGCTACTGCCGCCGAGATCGCTGTAGCCGCAGGGGTCGGCGGTTCGACCGCCCGCAAGATTCTGGCCAGGCTGGCAGAAGAGGGCGGCGCGGTTCGCCAACCCGGTGGCACCCCGCGCACCGCCGACCGGTGGCACGCCGCCGATACCGCCGCCGAGACGACCACAGACCAGGAACCCGACCAGACCGCCCTCCAGGGCAACGTCGTCGACTGTCGGGAGGAATCCGCAGCCGACGACCAGCCTCTCGACACGCACTCGCCAGCCGCGGATGCCGAGCCCGCCACCACCAGTGAGTCCTCTGTAGACGCCTCTGCGGCGGCTACCACTGTCGCCGGCCACGGCGGCTCGGCGTCCACGACAACGGTTCCCCGGCTACGCCCCGGTGATCTACGCGGGAAAGTGGAGGATCACCTGACCGCGCACGCGGGTATGGAGTTCACCCCTGGCGAGATCGCCCGCGCGTTGGGCGGGCGCTCGGCCGGGGCCGTGGCCAACGCGCTCGCGACACTGGCCTCCACCGGGGTAGCGCGCTTGTCGTGTGAGCGGCCCAAGCGCTACACCCGCGCTGGCGACGACGCCGCGACGCAACCGGTTGGATGACGCGATTGCCCGCGCAGGCGGTGTGACCCCAGAGGCCGTTTCGGGGGCCACGCCGCCACACGGACACTGGTGACCGTCCCGACCGGCCGGGACGGAGCAGGCACGGCAGTTGTCCGACGGGGACACAACGCCAAGACGGAGGATCAGACAGGCCAGTTCCACCAGACTCGTTGACCACCACAGAATGCCAGCGCACACCACCAGTGAAGCCCCGACAGATCGTGATCAGTCTGGCTCATCGGCCCGATTTCAGCTGACCGGCCCTGTCCTGCCAGTTCCGCGCGTGTAAGGGCCCCGGTAGCGCCCCGGTGCTACCCCGTCCTTGAGACGGCGCCTCGACGGCCATCCTGACGGGGCGGCTGCCGGATTCCCCGACCGCGGCTCGATTGCTGTCTTTGTGGCGGCAGCAGCACGCGTTGCCGGTGAACGTCCGCCGTCACACAGAAAGTCTGGAGCGCAGTTCCGGTTCGTCGTGTGGTCCCTGTCATGGAACCATAGATCGGCGCGCGTGGTGGTCGGTGTCCGTGCTGCGCCCAGCGGGAAGCAACGCCATGGTGGCAGGGTCCGGTTCGGCGTCGATGTCGGCCAGCCGAGCCTGCAACAGCCGGTACGCGGCGTGCGCGGCCTGCGGCCGGCCCGCCCGCACGTGCAGGCGCATCAGGTGCTGATACAGCTGCTCGGCATACGGGTCCAGGCCGATCGCGGTCGACAGTGCCTCGACAGCGTGGTCGGGATCGCTGTCGCTGACCAATCGTGCGAGCCGGACCAGCGCGTCGATGGCTTGCTGCCGCAGGCTTTCCCGCACCGGCTCGGCCCACGCCCCGGTGATCGCTTCCAAGGGAGTCCCTGCACGACACAGCG
>NZ_KK037166.1:6297757-6301968 GCF_000568255.1 Kutzneria sp. 744 | reverse complement strand
CCAACTCCAGCACGGCCAGCCATCGGGGCGCCATCGCGGGTGGGGGTGAGGCGATGACCAGGTAGGTGGGCACGGGCTCGCCTGGATCACTGGCCCGGTAGGTGGCGAACCGGTCCGCCACGGGCGTGTCCGGATCAGCGGTGTTCTCGCCTGCGGTGTCGGGTGGGTTGGTCGCGTGCAGGGTGTGCTCATCCAGCAGTCGGGTGCGGCGCGCCAGTTCGGCTTCCACCATCGCGATGGCCTCATCGAGGGTCGGCACGCAGGTCATCCCCAGCGCGACGTGATCGGCTACCGCCGCACCGTCGGCGGCGGGCGCCGTGCCGATGCCGTCGGCGAGGAATGTGGCGGTGTCGGCGACGATCAGGAGCTCGGTGGGATGCAGCGTGTCGGCGGCCAGCAGCGCGATCAGAGCCGCACGGGCCGCGGCGGACGCGCCGGGCCCGGTCAACCCGAGACCGGGCACCGTGGTCAGATCGACCGTCGCGGTGGTGCCGCTGTCGTCGTGCGTGGTGAGCATCGGGGCGGGTGGCGGCCATGACCGCCGCGGGGTGCCGGGGTCGGTGTGGGCCTCGTCGGGGGGCTGTGTGGGGTCGGGTGCGCGGCAGGCGGTGTCCAGCAGCGCCACCGCGGGCGGCACCGCCGGGGTGGGGGTGGGTGGGTGCAGCGTGCCGGTCACGTGGCGGTGGCGTCGGCGGCGTAGCCGTACCACCGCGAGCGCGATAGTGATCAGGCCCGCGAACCCAAGACCGACGATCCCACCGGAGGGCAGCGTGATCACCTCATGCCCTGGTGACGCCGTGTCGGACGGGGAGTGGCCGTATGTCGCGTTCGGTGCCGACGGGCCGCCGGTAGTACGGGGCGCCTGCGGTGGTGGAGCGAGGGCTGGTGGAGACGTCGACGCGGCGGGCGGCACCACTGGCGGTGCGACGGGTGCGGTCGATGGCGGCGGTGCGGGGATCCACAGGTGCCAGCCCGGCAGTATCAACGCCGGGGCGCGTAGCGCGCGCCCGTCGGGTTGGAGCCGGTTGCGGTTGATCTCCCACAGCCGCTGCCAGCCGCCCGTGACCTGGTGGGAGCAAGCGATGTCCGCCAGGCTCTGACCCACTCGGACAGTGACCTGATACGCGCCAGGGCCCGGGTCATCCGCTCTGGTGGGTAGATCGGTGGCATCGGGGGGCAACAGCAGGATCGTCCCGGGCAACAGGACACGCGGGTCGGGGACCCGGTCGCGGTTGAGCGCCTCGATATCGACGTAGCGGCGGCCATCGCCGAGGTGGTGATCGGCCAGTCCCCAGTAGGTGTCGCCACGCACGACCGTGACACGCGGATTGCTCGGGTGGACGGAGTCATCGAGGAAGAACGGGCTGTGCTTCGGCGAGACAACCGGCTCGTCGGCGACCAGTGCCGGCGCGAGACTGTGGTTGTCGCGTACCGGATGCTGCGGCGCGGTGGCCACCGGCCGGGCGCCGCTGCCCGGTGTGGCGTGGGCGGTGCTGGTCGAGGCCAGGATCAGTGCGGTGGCAACCACGCTGGTGATCCAGGTGCGTGGGGTGCTGGTCTGCAGGCGTCGGCGCAGCGCTGTGCTGCCGGCGCGTGCCACGGTGTAGAGGTCGGCGAGGATGCAGCACACGCCGATTCCCCACGCGCACCACAACATGACGTGCGTCAACCACGGGATCAGGTGGCCGTCCAGGTAGAACCAGCGCAGCGCCTGCCACATGTGGCTGGGCAGGTCCGGGTCGGACAGGTCCGGCCATGTGGTGGGCAGCAACTGCTGCGGTTGGCCGCCGGTCATGACGTTGGCGATGGGCAGCCCGACGGCGAACACAGCCATCCCGCACAGCGCAGCCAGTGCCGTGGCCACCTGCGCCGCACGGGGACGGGTGAGGGTGGTCATGGGGTGGCTCCTGCGCAGGTGCCGACCGCGGGCGCGGCGGTCTGGGTGGCGGTGGCGTGATACGTCGGGCTGAACAGCTCCATCACTGCCGGGCGGTCCACGGTGACGGTGATCTGCACTGTGGCGGGTCCGGTGATCGTGACGGTGCCGGTGACGCCGTCGGCGGCCAGGTAGGCCTGGCTGATCACGCACGCCACGTCGACGCTGGCCTGGCCGGTTGGCTGCCTGGCACGGCGAAACCGGCGGTGTCCACCTGGACGGTCAACTGGCGGAAGGAGGTGGTCGGGGGTGCCGCCGGTGGCGAGGGTGTCGATCGGCGCGCCGACCAGGAACCCGACCGACGCGATCACCGCGGCGAAGGCGCTGCGGGCCTCACGCATGGGAACCGACCACCAGGACGGCGTTTTTGGTCGCGGTGGCGTGATAGGTGGGGCCGAAGAGTGTGAACATCGCGGGCCGGTCCACGGTGACGGTGACCGTCACCGTGGCGGGGCCGGTGATCGTGACGGTGCCGGTGACGCTGGCCGCGGCGAGGTAGTGGCGGGCGGCTGTTTGGGCGTCCACGGGGTCCACGGTGATGGTAGCGCCGCGGGTGTTGAGGGCGGTCTCGGCGGCGCGGGCAGCTTCGGAGGCGAGGGCGTCGGCGCGGGACTGGGCATCGTTGAGACCGTGCACAGTGGTCAGGAACGCCAGCATCAGCATCGCGACGAACATGCCCAGGGCCATGGTGACCGATACCGAGCCCGTGTCCTCCCGTACCAAGCGGGCGAAGAAGCGGTTCATGTCCGGGTCCGAAAAGTGTCCAGAGCGCTGATCTGGTGCTCATGCAGGACTTTCTCGCCGGGCACCCCCGGCACGTACAGGTCGGCCAGAGTGATCAGGCAGGTCACCTCGACGCTCACCTGGGCGGGCTGGCCGACCGGGATGGTGAAGCCGCTGGTGTCGACGGTGACAGTGAGGGTGCGGCAGCGCAGGTCGTGCTCGTGGAGAATCTCCTGCGCGACACGGGAAGCCTCGGCTCGGGCGTGTCCGGCGTCGGGGGCATGGGAGGCGGCGCGGGCGGCGTCGAGCGCGGCGTGCAGCACGGCGGAGCTAGCCGACGCGGTGGCGCCGAACGCCCACAGCAGACACACGATCAGCGCGGCGATCGGCACGTAGAAGGCGACCTCGGCCGTGATGACGCCGGTCTCGTCGGTGATCAGGCGCCGCAACATCGTTGTCATGGGGTGGTCCCGGCCAGGTCGAGGACCTGTTGCACGGCTCGGACGCGGCTGCGCACGTCCTCCCGCAACTCGGCCACCGCCGGCACCGTAGGCAGGCGAAGGCAGCGCAGGCCGGCATGCAGAGCGACACGGCGGCGGGGCGCGGTGATCCGGACGGCGAGCTCACGCACCAGCGCACTGGTGTCACAGAACGCCTCAACACCAACGGAAATCTCGGTGTCCAGCCGCACGAGCTCGTAGCGCGCGAGTGTGACGACGCCGTCATCGGCGAGGTCAGGCATGACCCGGCCCAGCAGGGTTCGGGCGGGCAGGGTGGCGTGCAGGCAGTCCAGCAGCTGCCACGCGACGACATGCACCTCACGTCGGTCGGCCGGGTCCAGCCAGGCCAGGACCAGCGGATCGTCAAACACCCCCAGCGCCGCGAATACGTTGTCCACCTGGTCCCGGCAGTCCTTGGAGAGGGCGGTGAAGTCGCTGGGGCGGTAGAACCATTCGCCGGCGCCGCGGTCGCGGCGGTGGCGGGTCCAGCCGGGGCGGGAGCAGTCCAGGCCCCAGCAGCGGTAGGCCGACACCGCGGCCAACCCGGCCAACGCCAGCACCAACAACGCGACCAGGACGCCGATCCAGGAGCCGGTCATGAAGGCGATGGCGGTGCCGATGAGTGCGAACGGCGCCGCCTCGGGCAGCACCGACTCCATTACTGCCTCGCGGCGCAGTCGGGGTTGGTCAAGGTCGGGACGCCACAGCATCGGCTCCGGACCGCCTGGGAAGACTCCGGTGTCCAGCATCAGGAATCCCTCTCCGTGGTGGGGTGTTCGCGGACACCGGTGACGGCGTACTCGATGTGCCACTGCCAGCCGGGAATCGGCACGACCATCACGACATCGGCGGACACCGACACCCGCATCTTTGTGTCGGTGGTGCCCGTAGTGGAGACCTGCGGGTTGCGGGCCATGCCGGCGGCGCGGTCCATGTAAGAGGCGGCGGCCTGCTGGGCGGCGGCGGGGGTGCCGCCCAGGACACGGCCGGTGTCCAGGCCTTCCTGCGCGGCGGCCGAGCAGGTGTCGACGGCGGCCCACCACATCAGGAGT
>NZ_KK037166.1:6294898-6297657 GCF_000568255.1 Kutzneria sp. 744 | reverse complement strand
GCGCCGCCTCCACGGTCACCGACCCGCGCTGCTCGCGCAGCAGGGAACATATCCGGCTGGTCATTGGACTTGCCATTTGCTGATCAAGGACTGGACCAGTTGCATGAGGTGCGGGCCCAGCAGCACCGCGGCCAGGATCAGCACGACCCCGATGATCACGGCGTACTCGACCGTCACCGCACCGGTGTCCTCGGTCCACAGCCGCACCAGCGCAACACGCGCTCGTCGGCACATTTTTGCGATCTTCATGGGCCTTTCTCCTTGCTACGCAAAGGGTTCAGGGAGTGATGACTTGGGTGGCGATGCCGCGCACCACGAGCAGGACCATGCCGACCACCAGCAGCGCGACCGGCCACACCAGCCACTCCACGCGGGCGTTAGCCGTGGCGGTGTCGGTCTGGATCGCGGTGGCCCGCAGGGCGGTGGCCTTGTCGCGTAGGGCCCGGCTGATCGCGGCCCCGTCGGTGGCAGTGGCGATGATCTCGGCGAGATCAGCGACCTCACGGACCTGGACCTGCTCGGCCAGCGCAGTCAACGCCTCCCAGGGCGTGTGGCCGAGACGCTGGGCGCTACGCAGCCGGGCCCGCACCAAAGTGGCGACCCAACCGTCGGCGACCGCGGTAGCTTCGACGACGGCTTGAGCCGGGGCGCGGCCAGCGTCGCGTTCCTGCGCGGTCAGATCGCACAGCACAGCGATCGCGGCGACGAGCTGCCCGCGCGCCACCTTGGCCGCCCGCGTCACCATCACCACGGGCACCATCCAGCCCATGGCCATGCCGGCCAGCGCCGCAACCGGCAGCTGAAGCGGCGACAGGATCGGGACCACAAGGGCCGTCGTGGCGAGCAGTCCGATGCCGCCCGCGGCGAGGCGGCGGGTGGTGAACGCCTGAGCTGTCTGCCCGAGCACCATCAGGTCGGCGGTCGGGATGCGCCACCAGCGCCGCGAGGACCGCGCGCAGGCCGCGGTCAGCCGCTCCAAACCGCCCTGCCACCACGCGGGTGGCTGCGTTGGTGGGTCGGGGTTGGCGGTGATCGCATCGAAGCGGGCGATGGTGACTGCCAACGGCTCCGATCGCGCCGGCAGCAGCGCGGCGCCGATCAGGATCAGGCCGGCGGCGACGCCGGCCGTGAGCAGCAGCACGGTGGTCATCGCCGGCCACCTGCACGATCGTCGATCAGGAAGCGGGACGAGCATGCGGGGCGGGTCAACCAGTAGGCCAGGGCAAACGCCGCCGCCCAGATCACCGCGACGACGCCGACCCACAGCTGGCCCTCCAGGTCGCGGTAGGAGTCCAGCAGCCGGGAGCCTGCCAGCAGGCCGACCACGGTGACGGCGACAACGCCCATGATGATCACCATCTGGGTGCGGGGCCGCTGCCGCTCGGCCTCCAGCCCCAGCTCGGCCTGCACCTGCTGCCGCAGCGTCACCGCCCGCGCCTGCAACACCTCCACCAGCCCGGCACCGCCGTCACGCACGCGCAGGATCAGGCTCGCGACCAGGGCGTCGACCTCGCCGTCGGCCAAGTCGTCGGCAAACGCGCGCAGCGCCGGCTCCGCACCCATCGACCGGATCCGGAACGCCAGCGTGCTGACGCGATCAGCCAACGCGGCCGGGGCGGTGCGGGCCGAGCGGCCGATGGCGTCCTCGATGCCACCCGTTCCGGCCGCGAGCAGCCCGGCCAGGCGCTGGATCCACTCCGCCAACGCCTCCCGCCGCTGCATCACCTGCCGCGCGCCGGATGGGTGCAGCAGCTTCGGCCCGGCATAGACGCCGGCGGCCACGGCGATCCCGCCGACCGGCCAGCCGGTGGCAGTCCACGCCACCACACCGGCGCCCAACGCGGCCGCCGCCATCGCTGGCTGGATCCGAAGTCTCCTGCTCGACAAGGTAATTCTGGGAACGTGCAGACCGAGCAGCCCAGCTCCGATGGCGCACAGACCAATCGCGGCACCGATTCCACAGAGGACGGTGATCATCACGCACCTGCCCACGCGTCGAGGTCGAGACCGTGCGGACGCAGCAGTTCCCGCAGCCGTGGGCTAGGCGGGAACCCCGGCCGCGCGTGCCCAGTGTGCGGGGCGGGGCCGTACAGCTCGGTCGCGTCCGGGCGGCCGGCATCGCCGACCTGGCCAACCTCCAGCACCTGGGTGATGAACCGCTCCCGCACCGACCGACCGCCCTCGACTCGGTCGCGGCGGCGGACGTGGACGATCAGGTCGACCGCAGACGCGGTCCACCGGTAGGCGGACTCAACCGGCAGCGGCGGGACCGCCAGCTGGGCCATGTTCGCGATCCTGTCGAACACCCCGTGCCCAGCCTCGGCGTGCAGGGTGCACAACCCACCCGCGCCGGTGCTCAACGCCCGCAACAAGGTGGTGACCTCGCCGCCGCGGACCTCGCCGACGATCACCCGCCGCGGCGAGTGCCGCAACGCCTGGATCAGCAACTGCTCCACCGTGATCGCGCCGACGCCTTCGGCGTTGGGGAGCCGTGCCTCCATCGAGGTCACCAACGGATGCCGCGCTGGCCACGTGTGCAGACCGAGCTCACGGTCATCCTCGATCGTGACCACGTGCTCGAACGGCGGGATCTCGTGACACAGAGCGCGTAGCAGGGTGGTCTTGCCGGCGCCCCACTCCCCCGAGACCACGATCCGCAGACCCGCTCGGACGGCCGCAGTCAGGAAGTCAGCCAGGCCCTCATCGAGGGTCTGATGGGCGACGAGGGTGTCCAGGGTTGCGTTGACCAGCCGGTGTCG
>NZ_KK037166.1:6183487-6294451 GCF_000568255.1 Kutzneria sp. 744 | reverse complement strand
CGACCGCGGCGTTCTGCGCCGGCTCGGCCAGGCCGAGCAGGACGCGGGCGTTGTGCGCGCCGGGCAGTAGCTGAGTGTGCGCGGCGAGGTTGCCGGGCTGTCCTGGTTCGGCGTGCCGGGTCGCGGTGGCAAAGGACACCAGGCCCTTGTTCGGGTGCACCCAGTTCCGCGCGATCCACGGGCCCAGATAGCCGCCGATGATGTCGTCGCCGGCCGGGTCCGCACCCACCAACAGCGCCGGCGCGGGCCAGGCCGCCGCCAACACGATCGCGGTCGTCGTCACCCCCGGGCAGGCCTTGGCCGACAGGATCGAGATGATCGCCATCACCCCTCACCGCCCGCTTGACGCCAGCAGCGACAACACGACCTGCCCGGCACCGGCCGGGACCGCAATGGCATCCAGGGCGCCGTCGATCACGACGTCCACCACCACCGAACCGTCCGCGGTCGGGCTGCCCGAGTCCAGGACGATGCCTGTGGCGGGCGCCGTCGGCGAGGCGGTCGAACTGGCGGGGGTCGGTGTCAGCAGCACCCGGTCCTCCGGGCGCACGCCTTTGGCCGGCAGGCCGCCGGGCTTAAGCAGCACCCCGACCACCACCTGCCCAGCCGCCGGCACCCGCCCGGTGGTCAACTCCGCCCGAGTGAGCAATGTGCCTGCGGTCAGCGTATGCACGGCGACCTGACCGACCACCCGGTCCCGCTCGGCGGCACCGATCGTCCGCACGTACTCGTCCGGGACCGCTGCGGCGACTGCGAGGTCGCCGTCGGCGAGCGGATGTCCCCAACCGACGTCGCGGGCCAGCACCAGGACCGGCACCGTCGCGTTCTGGCCGGACACGTAGGCCTGCACGCCGGTGATGGAGCCGGCCAGGATCACCACCCCACCAGCGGCCACCCACCAGCGGCACCGCGGCGACGGGCCGGGACGAGCCGGTGGCGGTGTGGAACGGGTGGTGGTAGCGACGAATCCGGACACGGACATGGTTGTCCTCCAACAGAATTCGACGAAAACGGGATGTGTTTCAACAGAAATCGAGCACCGACAAACAGGAAGGACCGATAGCGCTGGTCTCAGCAGTGCACCATGTAGAGATCGACAAAGTCGCTGCCCACCCAGCCATGCACGCCGTTGCGCATGTCCGTACCCTCCTGCCACCCGCCGCCCGGGAAGTCAGCGATCTTGAATAGGTCGCCTCTATAGGCCAGGCCGACAACAGCACTGGACACGCTGAACGTGGAATGGACGCGCACACCGTCGGCGTTGATCCGGGCGCACGTGTGGCCCCCCAATGGAGGCGGAGGCGGCCCTTGCAGACGCCCGGACGTGCTGGCCACGCTCGACGATGCCGCAGCCGGCCAGCGGTGGACGGCCGCAGCGCGTACTGAAGCTGGGGCGGTGTGTTCCAGGTATGTCGGCGGCCGTGCCGCATCGGTCGCACCACCGACAAGACCGGCGACGCTGGCCGCGACCACCAAGCCCTTGACCATCATGAACATCAGACCTCTCCTCACTGAACACGAAAAGTGACCAAGCCGGTCCGGTCGCGGACATGGTTGTCCTGCAACAGAAACTCGAAGATCACGGGATGCGAAGCTGGACTGAAGCCGAACTCATCGACCGGCGGCACCGATCATCGGCGTTTCAGCACGACGGCGGGTAGGTGAAATTGACGAACTCCAGCGCCACCCATCCATGCACCCCGGTGCGTAGGTCAGTCCCCTCCGCGTAATCTCCCGGCGGAACCTGCACCACCTTGAACACATCGGGATAGTAGGCGAGCCCAAGAACCGCACCAGACTTGTCTCCTGCTGACCGGATACGAACGCCGTCGCCGACAATTGTCGAGCACACACCGTCCACCCTCGGCCGCGCCACCCTTGCTCCCGCCAGTGCGCTTCGCACGATCCGCAGCTCACCCGTCGCTCTGTTCGGTCCTCCGTGCACGTGTACAGCGGCTCCGGAATCCGAGGGCATCGACATCGCCCCTTCCTCAATCGCGCCAACGATCAGACTGACCACGGTCGCCGCGACCATCAAACCCTTGAGCACCAACATGACACACCTCTCCTTCACCGTGATTGACGCACATGTTCAGCGAACCTCCTGCAGACATGGTTGTGCTGCAACAGAAATTCAAGAATTGGAGGAGGGTGGTCGATTCAGCTGACGTTGAGCGACTGGACCTCGGCCACGGCGAACCCGACTGCGGTGCGGGAGGTCATGTCCGGCAGGGTGCCGCCGGCCGGCGCCGCACCGGTCGAGCCGGTCCAGCGCACCGTCCACTGGATCGCGAACACCGCGTTCACGTGATCACGCGGTTGGTCGAAGACGTAGTCGCAGTCCGGTGACGCGGCGTGCAACCCGGCCGTGGCGATGTACTCGGTGCCTGGGCCGGCACACGATAGCAAGCGACCGGAACCCGGCGCGAAGACCAACGTCGTTGGCGTGGCGGTCACCTCCGCCCACACCGCTCCAGCCTGCACCCGCTTCGCCTGCGGCGCCCAGACGTTCTTGGCTGTCCACAACCATGTGTGCTCACCGACGATCGTGGCTTGCCCAGAGTGCGCACGCACATTCGGTGAGAAATGCGGCGCGGGCCGAGGGAGCACGAGAAGTTGGTATGCCTGGGCTGCCAACTGCCCCGGTGTCGGCTGCGGCGCGTCCTGTGCGCCGTGCGGACGGCCGCAAGCCTCGTAGTAGGCCGCCATCCCTCCTGCGGCGTCGTACATGCACGGGAAGCCAACACCAGGCTCCTGCGGTGCAGTAGCAGGTCCGGAGGAGGCACCAGCTGCATGTCCCGACAAGCCTGGCGAACCTGAACTACTCGCCCCGGCACCGATACTAGGCGAACCGAAGACGCCGGTTTGATCACCCGGTGTGACAACGATTTGACCGCCAGGCCCGTCGGCACTGGCGTGTTCAGCCGGCAATGCCATCAGCACGGAGCCGGTCAGTACCATGATGCCGATCATCCTTCCCCGTCTCATCAGCACGTCCCTCCTGGATACGCAATCTCCGACACTCGCCACTTCCCGTCTCCACCACGCTGCATGTGCGAGGTCACCGGGTTACGGGCTATGCCGATCGTCTTCTTCTCGCCGGTCCGGGCATCGGCCTGGCCTGACCCGCTGGCGTCCTGGCATTCCGTGACAGTCGCGGCAGCGCCGTCGACGTCGACCTTCGTCACGTATTCGCGGGTCTCTCCGTACACCGCGACGTTCTGTGAGCGCAGGATGTCAAGGTTGTTGAGCATCCGTGTGAGCTGCGGTTCGACAGCGACGGCGGCCAGCTCCGAACTCCAGGCTGCGGGGTCGTCGTGGACGAACTTGTTGCTGATGGTCCAGAAGTCGACGTAGGCATGCTCGATGGTGGAACTCGTGTCCTGAACGCTGGTCGATGTCGCCGGGAGCTGAGCAGAGCCTGTTGGCGTTGCCGTCGAACTGGCGCCGCACCCGGCGGCGAATGCGATGACCGTTACCAAGCAAAGCGTTGTTCGGCCGAGACTGACAAGGGCGAGACGCCGGCCGGGACGTCGAATGGGGGCATTTCGTCGGCCGGCCAGCGCCTCCTCGTCCGCACCGAGGTAGAGGGGATCGACCACGGTGTCGGACGTCGGTGGGAGCGACCGAACAGCGATCCCGTTGCTTGCAATCACGATCACTCCCTTGTCCTGTAGGAGAACTGGATCGTTCGTCCACTACGGACAGGTTTACACGGCCATCCCGTGCTTACCTCAAGGTAAGTACGGACCCCGCAGCGGCAACTTCACCCGTTGGAGTTAACCGGCAATGGGTCAGGACTCCCGCAGGGCCACCGACAAAGCCATGAGCTGCTCGACGTCGGCATCCAAGCCCTGCATGCCGGGAAGCACGACCGGAAAAGCCCGGTCCGCCACCGATATACCGTCGGCGTGGGCGCGCAGGGCTGCCGGCAGTCGCCTGGCGATCACCTCGACGGAATCAAGGTTCCCTTCGATGGCGGCGAGATAGGGACTGATCCGGACGAGGCCGTCGCGGCATTCGATGACCCGCCGGTAGTAGCGGCGATGTAGCCGCCGCAGTGTCAGCAGGTCGCGCCAGCTCGGCGAAGGCGCCCGGCCAAGAGCGTCCTCGGGGAACTCTTCATGCAAGGCGGCCCACAACGGCCCCAGCTGTCGGTATGCACGTCGGTGTCGCCACCACACCCCCACCGCGGCCAGGCGCATGGCGACCGAACGGAACGCGACCCCGACGATAAAGATCGGGATGCCCGCCAGCGCCGCGAACGTCGCGGCAACGAGCAAGACGGCGGGCACCTTCGCGGAATTTTCCGTCAACTGGAACAAGTTCGCGACCACCGCGACGGCAAAGCAGAGCGTCAGGCCTGTAAGTCCCGCTGCCATCAAGGCCGTCGCCCACCTGAGCTGCCGCTCACCGCCGCGAGCCACGTAGCCCGCAGCGACCACCATGCCGTAGGCGTAGGCGTAGAGCGTGTACGCGTTGGCGAAGAAGTAGAACGCACCAACGCTCGGCGGCACGGAGAGATGATCGTTCATCAGTACTTCGGTGGGCATGCGGGCGGCCGCGGCCCGCAGCCCGACCGGCGTCGTCAACGTCGACGCCACCAGGATGGCAGCCACCGCTACGACAGGTGCGGCTTGCAGCCGGGCATTCCGTCGTGCGGCCGCCGCAGGACGGGTCATGAACAGGAGAAAGCAGACGAGTCCGTACTGGCCGACCAGTGAGAGCAGGTATCCGATCAGCTTCGAGGTCATCGGGTCGCCAACGAGGAACACCTGCCCCTGGCTCGCGGCCAGCGCGAACGGATACCCGATCGCCCAGCCGCCGACCAGGACCGCCATAGCCCTGAGGGGAACGTTTCTCGGCGCCCTGGCTACGAGGAAGAGCAGCCACGCGAACAGCGCCCAGTAGGCGATCCCACGGATCGCCTGCGCCGTAGTCACGTCCGCTCCTGTGCTACACGCCGAACTGGTTCCTCCCAGTCGATGCTGTGCGAGTACAGCCAGTCGCCGTTGGGTGTGCGGATATCTCCTCGGCTGTAGGCGACCAAGCGTTCGGCGCGTTCGCGCCGGACGAGTTCGTACGCCGCGAAGGCTTGGTCAAGATCGGGCAGGTCGCGCAGGCACTTGGCCAGCACGACGCTGTCCTCCATCGCCATCGACGCGCCTTGCGCGGCGGCCGGGGACGCGGCGTGCGCGGCGTCTCCGACAAGCACCACCGACGATCGGTGCCACGTCGGCATCGGCGGCATGTCGTACACGCCGCGCCCGAGCACGGCGTCGTCGGTCGCGCTGACGACGTCTGCGGCCAAGACGTTGCCGTCGCTGACGAAGAAGTCGAGCGCCAACTGCCGCCATTCGCTCGCCGTCATAGCCGCTGCTTCGGCTTGAGACATCTCCTCGCCTGGCAGCCGGGTGTACCAGAAGTGCTCGCCCTCGGGCGAGGTGGTGTGCCCGAGGGTAGCTCGCTTTCCACGGAGCATCCGCATAACGTCGTCGGCGAAGGGAAGAGAACGATCTTCGGTGTAGCCGAAGATGACGTTCAGCCCGACAAAGCGCGGTGATGGCGAGGATGGGTCCACGATCCTGCGCACGGTCGATCGGATGCCGTCCGCGCCGACGAGCAGATCGCCTTCGGCAGTACTGCCGTCGGCGAAATGAGCGACCACTGTGCCGGACGGGTCGGTGGTCGTGTGGACGAAGCGTTTGCCATGCTCGATGATGCCACCGCGCCGAGCCAGTTCATCGTGTAGCGCTCGATAGAGGTCGGCGCGCTTCAAGGTGCGTGGGCTGGCGAATGTGGTCCGCTGCGTGCCGATCGGTCGCACCGGCAGCGGAGTGCCGTCTGGCTCGAAGGAGGCGTTCTTCGTGGTGCTGAACGAGTTCGCGACAACGGCGTGCTGAGCGTCCAGGGCCCCAAGGGCGTCGAACCCGTTGTGCATGATCATCATGAACGCGCCGATGTCGTCGGCACCGCTCGCGTATGCCTCGTAGACGGTGGCGGTCATGCCGGCTTTGCCGAGCGCCATCGCGGTCACCGGGCCGGCGATGCCGCCGCCGATGATCAGTGCATGCGTCACAGCCAGCCCAATCGGTCGGTGAGCGCGTTGTCGATGTTCTTCGTCTGTTCGTCCGTCGCGGTTCGCGGTGCCACGACGTCGATCACCGACGCCCACTCCAGTATGATCGTGGCGACCAACTCGGCTTCCTGTTCGTCCGCGGTGTCGTACGAGGTCCGCCGTAGCGCGCGCCGCACCGCCCCGGGATCGAGATCCGGATACCGTTCGTGTACGTCGCCTGGATGCAGGTCGTCAACGAGGACAGAGTCCGGCCCGTCGCTGGCGTGTTCGGCGAGGATGTGTCCGAGTTCGTGCAGGATGATGTGGTTCTGATGGGGACCGCTGGTTTCCTTCTGGTACAAGATGAACTCTACCGACGGCGTGGAGATCCACGCGCCGAATGGACCCGGCACCGGCAGCGAGTGCTCGACCAGTTGGATGGGCTTGCCCCGCTGGCGACCAACCCTTTCGCACAGATCGACGACGTCGAGAGGTGGCCGGATATCGAGGCTGTTCAGCAGCCGGCGGCACCGCCGTCGTAGTTCCCGTTCCCGCATTCCTGGCCCCCAGCCCTGGCGTGTCGGTCAGCCGTCACTTCCTGCCTGCGGCCTGCTCCGTCTGTTGCTGCTGGTAAACGACCTCGACGAGCTCCTGGACCAAGCGGAACCGGTCCGGCGCGAGCTCACCAGCGCGCAGCGCCATCAGCTTCACGTCGTCTCGACCGCCGATTGCGGCGAGGCGTATCCGCTCCTGTCGGAGCTCCTCCAGCTGCCGGTCGACGCGATCGGTGACCTCGTCCTCAAGGAAGTAGCCACCCGGAACGCCGAAGAACTGGGCCAAGGCCTTCATGTGCCGGCGAGTGGGATTGTCCTTCTTGGACTTTCGCAGCTGCCAGAGATAGCTGGGTGAGATCTGCTCCCCTTGCTCACGAAGGGTGCTGGAGACTTCATCGTTGCTGTACTCGGCGCCGTCCGGCTTTGTCATCGCGGCGAACAAGTGGTTAAGCAGATCGGCGAAGCTCCGCGATGAGCCTGCGTAGTCGACCATCCGCACCTCCGGACGTCTCATGTACAGCACCCCAGAACTCGCACCAACGTACACCCAGCGAGCACCTCGCCCGTAGATGAGAGTGGAAATCACCTGGTCAGGCGACAGCGCCGACGTTTCCGCGACCGACCGTCACCGCCAGCCTGTTCGACATCTGACCACCTTCCTAAGCGCGTTCACCAACGTCGACAACCGATCGGGTGGAGGCATCGATACTAGTTGATACAAGGCCGTCACCTGCATAAACTCGCCTCCATGCACTAGCGTGCAAGCTGCCGAAGCGACCCTCATGTACGTGGGTGAACCGCGCCGGTGGCCGGTCGAGGTGATGAAGCCGAGGGATGCTCTATGCCGACGATGGAACACCAAGACTCAACCCCACCGGCGATGTTCCCTGCACCGCCGAGCTGGGTTCCGGTGAGCCGGGATGTCTTCCTGGAGCGGATGCTCAGCGCCAACCACCTGCTCAACGGCGACTGGATACCCGACGTCCTGCTGGCCCTGTCGTCTGGGCCGCTCCGCTACACCGAACTCCTGGACGCCATTCGCTCCTCGCCTGTCGTCGATGCCCGCACACAACGTGGCCGGCACGTCCAGCCGCGGATCCTCCTCAACACCCTCCGTCGCATGGAAGACGACGGCCTCGTGCTCCGGCACGAGAAATCCATCGGGCTGGACCGCAGCGTCCAGTACGAGCTCACGCCCGCCGCCCACGAACTGCTCAGCGCACTCACCTCGACCGTCACCTGGTGCGAACGCCACCAGACCCTCATCGCCCGCGCCGACCAGCAAGCCGTGCGACGCCATCGAGGTCGAGCCTGAATGCCTGCCCGTTATGGCTGGAGCAGTGTGGACACCGCAGCGTGGTAGACCGCCTGCACGATGGGGATGGAGTCGATGCGGATGCGCTCGTCGGTACCGTGCAGACCGATGTAGGTAACGCCGAAGCCAGCTGTGGCGGGGATGCCGAGGCCGGCCAGGTAGTTGCCAATGTTGGAGGGTCCGGCGATCCGAGCTTTCACGGCGATGCCGAGCGAAGCAGCCGCGTCGATCAGCGCCGCCCGCATCGAGCTGTCCTCGGCGAGCGCGTATGCCGGCCACCGGGTATCGACTTGGATGTCGGTGGGCCGAGTGCCGGGCCAGGCTTGGTCGACCTCAGCCACGACCTCCTGTACCAGCTGCGTGGCGGCCGCGTCGTCGAACTTCGGTGTGATACGGATGTCGACGTTGACCGTGCAGAGGTCGGGCGTGACCGAGTAGCCTTGCCCGCCGTGCACGGCGGTGACGGTCAGCTTCCCGGGTAGCGGGAAATCCGGGCTGTCGCCAGCGGGGAGTTGCGCGGACGAGAGCGCCCGCACGAGGTGCGCGGCCTTCTCGATGGCGCTGGGTGTCGCGGTGCTGCCGCCGGAGTGCGAGGCGACGCCGTGGACGTGGAGTTGGGCGCGGTGCACGCCTCGGCCGCCGACGACGAGTTTGTCCATGCCGGGGTAGCCGATCATCACGCCGGCGACGTCTCCGGGAGCGTCGGCTCCGGCGAAATAGGTCTTGGCGCCGCCGAAACCGCCGGTGTGCTCGTCGACGTCGAAGAGCAGGACCAGGCGCCCGGCCAGCCGATCGCGGGCGGCGGCGAGGCGAGCAGCGATATGGCAGAAGATCGCGACGGCGGCTTTGGAGTCGGCGCTACCGCGCCCCCACAGCCAGCCGTCAGCGAGGTGTGCCGAGGTGGGCGGGTGGCTCCAGGCGTCGAGGTCGCCGAACGGCGCGGTGTCCAGACAGGCGTCCAGCACCCAGCGAGGTCCAGGCCGGGCTCCGGCGACTTCGCAGGCCAGCGCGAGCGCCGCGCCGGCGTGGTCGCGAACGGTCGCAGCGGCCAGACCATGACCAGCCAGCCACCCGGCCACGTGCGCCAAGATGGGCTCGTAGGAGTCGATGCCGCCTCTGCTAGGGATCGCGACGAGGCCGCGGACCAACTCAACTACGGAGTCGTGATCCTCGTTGGCTGCGCTCAGCACGTCGTACTCGCCGCCGGAATTGATCATGGGCACCCGCGCCTCGCTTCCGCGCCAGCTGCTAAGGAATCGTCGCTACGACGACAATCCCCTCGGCGACTCGGCTGATGGACCGGATCCGGAAGCCGCCTGGCAGCAGGGGGCCGGACGTGGGGGGTGCTCCTGACGGTGCCGTTTCGCCTACGTACAAACGGATCTCGTCAAGGACGCCACCTCCGACGAACTGGACGGCCAGATCAGGACCGCCGTCCAGGAGCAGCGTCCGCACGCCCGCCTCGTAAAGCGCCCGCAGCGCCTGCACAGGATCATCGCCGACTTCGTCGGACAACGAGAACACGTCGGCGCTGTGCCGTCCAGGACGGCCTTCCTTTAGCTTGCCACCATCATCGAGAACGGCGTCGGCGCCGGCACAGAGGGCAAGAACGTCGAACTGCTGCCGGCGGATCGCGGTAGGACCTGCTGCGCCGACCTCGCACACCCAGGTCACCCGCGGACGACGGTTATGCAACGCCCCAAGCCATGGCCTGAGCACAACCTCCGCTTCCTCGGCGAGGACTCCGACTTCAACCTCCACTCCTGCCTCGCGCATCCGTGCCACACCGCCGACGCCACGCGAGGTCGGGTCGATCACCGCGATGAGGACACGCACGACACCGGCGTCGATGAGGGCCTGGTGGCATGGAGGTGTTCGCCCGAAGTGGTTGCAGGGTTCAAGGGTGACGACGGCGGTGCCACCGCGAGCTCGTTCTCCGGCAGCCGCCAAGGCGTTCACCTCCGCGTGCGGCTCCCCTTTGCGCTCGTGGAATCCCTCGCCCACCGGCTGACCATCACGGTCGAGGATCACGCACCCGACTGGTGGATTGGGACTCGCAGAGCCGAGGCCGAACGCGGACAGGCTGATTGCGCGACGCATCGCGTCGAGCTCGAATTCGGACGTCGTCATGCCGGAACACGCAGGTCGGCGAACAGATCCTGCACTTCGGGAATCCCCTTGTGGCGGTTGAGCTGCTTGCCCAACTTCGCCACCTCCTGCGCGGTGCGGATCGAACCGACGCTACGTGCGATACTCAATGCCTTTCTCCCGTACACCGCCGCCTGGTCCGGATGATTCATCGCGATATGAGCCTGCGCGAGCCGACTGAAGGCGACTCCCCGATCCCGACGGTAAATGGGCGGAAGCGCGGGAATAACGGCCTCGAATAGGTCAACCGCGGTCGCGGGTTTCCCCAGTACCACGAAGTATTGCGCCCGCTTGAGTTCGAGGTACGGCGGCGTGCAGAACGAACCGTGACCCTGCCGGGCATCTCCGGACGTTTCTGATGCTGCACACTTGTGGGCGGCGTCCAGCATGTGGTGCATGAGATTCTCATCGCCGGCTAGGGCGTGCCCATGTGCCTGCTGCTGGAGGATGGCGGCTCGCATGGGAGTACCGCTGCCGACAGCCTCCCGGCCCGCAGCTGCGGCAAGCCCGAGCGTTCCCTGCGCATCTCTGTCTGCGGCGGCATGCTGGCTTCGACGGAACAAGGTCCAAGCCACCATGTTCCGATCATCCGCCTCATGCGACCAGGTCATCGCCCGATCGACCCACCGCACGGACTCGTCCATCCGACCGGAATCCTCGTAGAGCCAGGCTGCCGACTCCGCGTAGGCCGCTCCGAGCTTCACCAGTTCGACCCGCTCGGGGCCCTGCACGACCGGCAAGAGCTCCTCAATCACGCCGATCTGCTCAAGGACACCGGCCAGCGCGCGACGCGGGCCTAGCAGGTTGTCCGCCCGCACAAGAACGTGCCACTGATCGCGCAGATGCACGACGACCTCGTCAACGTGGTCGACGGACCTCGTCGGCAAGCGATTTGAGGCAGCGGCTTCCGACCACCACTTCAGATCAGTCTGCTCGGAGCATGCCGCAGTACGAGCGAGTACCGTCATCAACTCTTTTCCGCTGACGCCGAGGGTGCGAGCCAGAACCGGTACGATGGTTGCCAAAGGTGACGACTTGCCAGCCTCCCATCGATTAACGCTACGCCGATCGACGTGAAGTTTCTCGGCCAGTGCCTCCTGTGTGAGGCCAACAGCCTTGCGCAACTCGCGGAGCGGACTCGCACGCCTGGCCATGTATCACCCCTTCGTGTGACCACGTCCATGGTACGCCAATCATTCTTGCAGGTGAAGGCCACGCGTGTCACCAACGTGTCCCATTTCTGTCCCATTCACGACCTGGCCAATTTATCCACACACCGGTCTAATCCGAATGCACCCTAAACGGAGGGAGAACCCAATGTGTCGTGGCACGCGAGTCGACATCTTCGTCGCGGCAAGCCACATCGAGCGTGCTCGATGACCCGCGACGCGCCGGTGGACCGCCGACTACTCATCATCGACGAGATCGCGGAACTGCTGCGCGGCTTCGACGCCTGCGGTGCCGTGCAGGAGCTTCCGGTGTTCGGCACGACCGACCGCGACGAGATCCAACTCCGGACCCTCGGCCCGCTCATCACGCTCCTCCTGCTGCATCCGGTTGACGATCGGGGTAGATGCAGGAGGTGCCGGCCTACGCGTCGCAGCAGGTGCTGCTGGCTCCGCTGGCCGAGCCGGAGAACTCCGTGTCAGATCTCGAAGGTCGCCAGGTTCTTCAGCTCAGCACCGCTGGACGAAGTTTGGTTGCGACTTCTTCCACGCATCGGTATCCGTCGGGAACTCAACGAGATCCGAGCCAACCTCGCTAACCAGGTTGCGACAGGCGACCTCGCCGGCACTGCGCCGAGTATTCCCGCACAGGCAGACCGATACGGCCGACACGCCCTGCGTACCAATGACATGACGGTTTGAGACTGTCTGTACCACAGGAGCACCAGCATGGGTCCCGCCGACGAACGCGTCCCCGAGAACTTCCTCGCCCGCGACTGGCGGCCCCTCGGCGTGGACGTGGAGCGCGCGAGTGCCGCCCGCATGTACGACTACTACCTCGGCGGCTCCCACAACTTCGAGGTCGATCGGGAGAAAGCTAAGGAAGTCCTCGCCGTCCTACCGCAGGCCCGCACCTTCGCCCGCCTGAACCGCGCCTTCCTCCGCAGGGTCGTGCGGTATGGAGTCCAACACGGAATCCGGCAATTCCTCGACCTGGGTTCCGGCCTGCCGACCGCCGGCAACGTGCACGAGATCGCCCAAGCCCAGATCCCCGACATCCGCGTCATCTACGTCGACAACGAACCCGTCGCCGTCGCCCACAGCCTCGAACTACTCGAGAACAACCCCTACGCGACCTGCATCCAGGAAGACATCACCAATCCCGACCGCGTGCTGCACCACCCCGAAACGCTGGAGCTGCTCGACTTCTCGCAACCGCTGATGGTCCTGGCGTGCGCCGTGCTGCACTTCGTCCCCGACGACCAGAACCCGACCGGTGTCGTGCAGGCCTACGCCGATGCGCTCCCGTCGGGCAGCTACCTCGCCTTGTCACACGCCACCGCAACCGACTACCCCGTGCAGCTGGCCGCGGTGCTGGAGATCTACCGCAACACCCAGAACAGCGCGCACCTGCGGACACGAGCCGAAATCACCCGCATGCTCGCCCCGTTCGAGCACCTCGTGTTCCCCGGCGTCGTCTACACCCCCGAATGGCGACCCGAGCACATGGCCGACCTCCCTGCCAACCACGCCGAATCACTCGCCTTCGCCGCCCTCGCCCACATGCCCTGAACGCCCCGGCTACCTGGAGCCCGCTCCCATGCCCCACCGACTGTCCACCGCCCGACGACTCGCCGACCTCCGCCAGATCTACACCGGCGAGACCGCCAGCTCACTACGGCCGGCGACGCGCAACGGCACCCAGCACTGGGAACCCGCAGACCGGCACACCGTCGCGGCGATCCTCGCCCACGGCGTCGACCACACCCGCGGCGGCGCCGCCGCGCTGCTGCCGGTGCCCGATCACGTTCGGCGCGCGGTGTTGGCTGACACCCGTGATCCGGTGCAGCAACGCCTGGAGGCCGCCATCCTGCGCGCACTGGGCCGCGCCGTGCTTCACCGCCGGCCGGAACCACTGCGGCAGGGACCCGTGTGCTCCAGCGTCCGTCCCATCGCCCCGGCCACGGTCGGCCTGCACCTGCGCGCGTCCATCCTCGGGCCGATGCTGGCCGAACTGACCGTGTCGGGGCTGCGGGTCGTCGTCCACCGACGCCACGTCGAGCTGCTGCTCCGCGCGGACGAGAGCGTCGCGAGCGTGTCCCTGGCGGCGATCAGCAACCGGCAGTGGGCCGCCGCGACCCACTACGCCCACGCGCTGACCGGCACCGTCTGGCCCATGGGTCGAGGGCACCCCGAGCCCCTCCACGGCTGGCCGGCCGTGGACCCCGCCAAGGCCGCCTACACCAACCCGATGGCCGCTGCCCTGCTGCGGCGGCTGCGCGTGCTCGGCCCCACCAACTGGCTCGCGGTCGGCATCGACGACGACCGGCTCACCATCCACCTCACCTGGGCGGGCGGCGCCTCGACCACCACCGTGGCCGCGCACCTGACCCATCCCCTGGGCGGCCTGCCCGCCCAACGGTTCGACGCCTACCACCACGCCGACGACATCTCGCTGATGGCGCACGGACCTCACGACGAACCCGCGGTGGCCGTCGTGCTGTGCAACCTGGACGGCCAAGCCCCGCCGCCCCGAGCGCGCACCGACACGACAGCGGCGTGGACGGCGTTCGACGCCGCGCTCACGCGGCCGGCATCGCGGACACGGCCAGCGCGGTGACTCACCCAGACCCGCCTTGCCGTCACGTGCCGGGTGCGCACCTGGACGGCACGCCCAGCACCACGACCATCACGACCACACCCGACCGCCAGCGCGTCGTGATCGCGATGCACGACGATCAACCAACCGCACTGGCCATTGCAGCTACGGAAGCCGCCGCGCTCCTCACCCTGATGTGCGAGGGACGCGACGACATGGTCCCCGTGGTCGACCTCACCGCACGGATCTACGTGATCCCCGCACCCACCGAGATCGGCCTGGCGGGTGATGCCGGCACCGGTGCGGGCGCGACGATGTTGCTGTTCGCCGGCGCGGCCGCACTCGCGACCGCGTCACGGATTCCCTGTGCTGGTCCGGGATCCGTGGCAATCCTGCACACCAGCGCGCAGATCGACGACCTCGTCGCAGACCTGGCCGAGGTCCTGTCCTGCGTCGCACCGCCCGCCGGTCCCTGACCGCGGAACGATGGCGGGCCGACACCGATCCATGCCGAACCACCGCTCTCCCACCTTCAAGGACCTCACCTCGTGTATCGCCGCCCCACCCTCGCCAAACGGATCGCCGAGCTGCGCCGCGCCTACACCGGCGAAACCGACTCCACCCTGATACCCGCTGCCCAAGCCACACTCACCGCACTGGACACCGCGCAGCGCCGGGCCGTCATGGACATCCTCGACAGCGACTTCAGGGCCCGCCTGCTCGGCGACCCGACACCCGCCGTCGATCCCATAATCCGGTCCACCGTCCTGCTCGACACAGCCGTGCATCGCCAGCAGGAACTGGAAACCGCCATCCTGCTGGCCCTTGGACACGTGCACACCTATCACGGCCATGGTCCCGCTCTCCCCCAGCAGGTGGTGTGCCGCATGGTCCGCCCCACCACCGACGGGTTGATCCTGCACATGTCGACGCAAACGCTGGCCGTGCTGCTCGCCGAGCTCCTGCCGCGCGACCACGACGGACACCTCGTGGGCCTGGCCGGGCTGCGTTGGCGGCTCCACCGACGCCACCTGGAGCTGGTTCTGGCCGATGCCGAGCCGACTGTGCACGTGGCCGTGGCGAGCACGTCCTACCGCCAGTTCGCCGCGGCGTTGGCGTTCGCCACCACCGCCGGAGGGTTCGCCGCCGACCACCGCGACGAACCGGCCCCGTTGTCCGAGCTCGAACACGTCGCGATCGCGCTCGACCAGTCCCCGGGACCGGTCGCCTTGGCGAGCTCTCTGTTGCGCCGGTTCGGACTGTTCCGGATGGCGAGCTGGATCTCGATCGAGCCGATCGGCTCGACGTGTCTTCGCCTCGACTGGGCCGACGGCTCCACACCGGCCCAGGTCGCGGCCATGCTGACCCACCCGATCGCCGGCCTGCCCGATGACCGGTTCGATGCCGCCACGACTGCCGACGGCACGATCGTTCTCAATTGCGCCGGCCTCGGCGGCACCCTCTCGCTACGCCACCACGCGGCAACCCCTCCGCGCCCGAACATGACATCGGCATGGACGGCGTTCCACCAGGTGATCAACGCACCGAACCCCACAGGCCCCGCCAGCGAAGCTGAGCAGTCCGCATGACCCGAACGCGCTGGCAGTTGGTCATCGTCGGGCGCGACGACGTGCGAGCGCTCACCGGCACACGACATGCCTTCGGCGACGTCGCAGCGGACACGCAATCCACGCCAGGTACTGATTCTCAGTGAAGAAAGGCAAAAATGACGGATTACGCAAGCGCTGCTGACCTGTGCCGCCTGGTCGTCAGCCGGATCGATGGTGTCGGAAGCACCGAATGGCTCGGCGGGTCGGTCTACGCCTACGGAGCCGGGCCGAACGACGCGATCCTGGCCGATGGGGAGCACGCCACGACCGTCCTGGTCACCCATGGCGGGCGGCAGCGGTGGTTCAAGGTCTCCGTCGAGGAGTTCTTCCTCGAACAGGTGTCCGTGTTGTCGCTCGACCACGACGTGATGGTCTCGCTGGCGCGTCGGGCTGGTGTTTCTCGGCCGGCGTTCGGCCTGGGCCCGTGCTGAGCGTCACTCGTTCGGTCGATTACAGATAGTCGCAGCTCGCCCACGTGGGGTCGACGTCCTCGGTACGCTCGGGAACCGGCAGGAGGCGGGCTGCGTCTGTCTGGATGGCACTGGGGCGAGCGACGGGGGTCGTGGCATGGCGAGGATCGACACGGGCGGCGGGACGTACTTCGATCCCGAGTTGGTCCAGCAGACGATCGACAAGCTTCAGTCGATCGTGGACGACATCCAGAGCAAGTCGCTCGTGAAGGCACGCACATTGTTGGACACAGTGAACCCGGCCTGGGGAAACGAACCTGTGACGGCTAGCTTTCACAACCCAATGCAGGCATCGCATCACCAGCATGTCGCGGATCTCCAAGCGTGGCAGCAGAAGATTGTCAGCGACATCGCTAACCTTAAGGCAGCGATGAAGTACTACACGGGTGCCGACCAAGCCGGTGCTGACGGGCTGAAGAAAAAGGGCGACTAAGTGCGACAGCGACTGACGGTGTGCGTAGCAACAACGGCCGGATTGGCCTTGGCTTTGGCGGCATGTTCAGGTTCGCCCGTGGGAGGCACAGCGTCTTCGACTTCCAGTAGCACCTCGTCGGCAGAGAGCCTGCCGCCAGGAACTCCAAACGTGGCGCACGCGCTGGACACATCGGCATTCCAGAAAGCTCCGTGCTCAGCGCTGACTACCGCCCAGCTCGCGAAGCTTAATGTTGGCGCTACTGGAGTGCAGGTTCAGGACGATCCACTTGGGCCTGAGTGTGCCTGGAAGGACTCCCAAGGGCCGTCGACGATAAATTTCGGCCTCATCATTGCCACTGCTGGATCCGGATTGTCTGGCATCTATGGCCAGAAGAGTCAGTACGCAGTTTTTGAACCCCTGTCGGACATTGCCGGATATCCGGCGATTGTCGCGATGACCGATGACGCTCGCCCTCAAGGTGACTGCAAAGTGTCCATCGGTGTAAGCAACCAACTGATTATCAATGTCGAAGGCACTGTGAACGGTGGACCGGACAAGACTAACCCGTGTCCTCGGATACAGGCGATCGCGACGGCGATGGTGACCACGATGAAGGGCGGGTCGTAGATGGGGCTCCTCGATGATCTCCAACGCACCGTCGACCACGTAGGCAACGCTGTCGGTCACGCGGTCGGTTCAGCGGCGGGGACGGTCTACTCGACGGTCACTGGTGACCAGGCCGGTGGGCAGCGGATCGAGCACGACATCGACGGCGTCAGCGACGCCGTGTTCTTCGACGGCACCGTCCAAGGCACGAACCCCGCACTGATCCACAAGTACTTCAACAACGGTCCAGGCACCAAGTCCTGGGGTGTCGCCGAAGCCACGAACGCGTCCCTGAAAAGCGACTACGACGACTACGGCACCCGCGTCAACCAAGCCCTGTCCACAATGGAACAGGGCTGGAGCGGGCAGGCCGCGCAGCAGGGCTTGCAGAGCGTGCAGCAGTCGCAGACCATCGCGCAGTCCATGAGCCAACACATGGCGGCCAAGCAGACGGCCTACGGCAACCAGATCGGCGTGTTCGACAGCACCAAGCAGGCCGTGGTGGCGATGCCGGACAACCCACCTCCGGCAACCAACCCCATGGCGATGGACGTGGTCAGCACGGCCAGTGGCGCTGTCACGGCGGCCGCCTACCAAGAGGGTACGAAGGCCAACCAGCAGGCGTACTCCAGCTACCAGCCGCCCACACAGTCTCATGCCTCCGCGATCCCCAAGGGCGACAGCGTCACGCCGGGACAGAGCAATCCCACGCCGGGACCGACGCCGCCCGGCGGACCGGGGATCAGCGAACCCCGTTCCTACAGCCCGGGATTCGGCACGTCGCAGGACCACCACACCACGACGAGCCAGCCGGGCAGCGGCATACAGCAACACACCCCACCCACTGTCGGCAACAGCGGGCAACCGGGCGGATCCCCCGTCACTCAGCCGCCGGTCGTCCCCGGTTCGGGCACCACGTCGACCGGCGTGGCCGGCTACACCGGCACCCCGAGCGGCAACCCCAATGCACCGGTGACCGGCGGCTACGACTCCAGCTTCGGGCCGCGTGGCAGCTCCGATAGCGGATTCGGGTCGGGAAGTGTGTTCGCCGGTGGTGGCTTCGGCGGCGGGTTCGGTGGCGGCGCGGGATCCGGGTACGGCAGCGGCGCGGGTGCCACCGGCGGGCGGGCCGGCTCGCCTGGTGCCGGCAACGCCGCTGGTGCGAGTGCTGCTGAAGAGGCGATGGCCGGACGCGCCGGCGCCGCTGGGGCCCGTGGCGCCGCTGCACAGGGTGGCACCGGCGCTGCTGGTGCCGGTGGCCGTGGCGGCAAGAAGGAAGAGGACAAGGAGCACAAGACAGCCGCCTACCTGGTCACCGAGGAACACGGCAGCGAGGTCGTGGGCGACCTGCCGCCGGCAATGCCGCCCGGCGGCGTGATCGGCGGATAACCCGTGCTCGACACCAGCATTGTGCTGTCCCGATCCACCTACGCCTTGACCTGGACCAGCGAGCGCATCGGCGACCAGTCCGAGGTGCTGTTCGTGCTGCCCGACACGGCCGACCGGCAGCGACGTGCCCAGGCGACCATGCGGGCGTGCGAGGAGTTGGCCCAGCTCGGGTTGTTCGATCGGCAGCGTGGGGTGCACCCCGCGCTGTTGGACACCTTCCGTCTGCTGGCTCGGCCCGAGGTCGAGTTCTACGGCTACCTCGCCCACCAGCAGCACCGAGAGCCGTTCACGGCGCTGGCCGCAGCCGGTGGCGGTCGGGGCGTGCTGGCGGTCCTCGACGATGCGACCCTGGCGCTGCATCCGGTTCGTGCGGACGCGATTGCTGAGGCGTTGATCGGGCAACTGCCGCCGGTGCCGGCCGCGCACGGGCAGTCCCTGACGGTGCCGGCGTCGACGGTCGGCGGCCCGAGCGGACGGCCAGCGGATGAGGAGTTCAGTGTCTTCGCGGGGCAAGCGCGCACGGATCCAGCGGTTACCCGGCTGAAGCGGTTGGCCGACGAGCCGCGCACTGGCGGTGCCCAGTTTCATGTCGCGGTCCGAGACCGCAACGGTCGTCGACGCCGGAATGCGTTCCCGCTCAACGTGATCGATGTCGAGTCCGGACGGTGGTTCATCCAGCGGCAGCACAACACGAGCCGGGAAGTGTGGATCACCGCCGCGCCCGCGACCCCGCAAACATTGGCCACCAAGCTGTACGAGACCTACCGTGCGCTCGCGAGCGGCGGGTAGCCGCCGATGAGCAAGATCCATACCAATCCTGAGCACCTGCGCCGGTCGGGCACGAAGCTGGGGGACTTCGGCGGGAAACTGGCCGAGGGCGGTCAGAAGCTGGACTCGGCTGGGCAGCGGCTGCTCTCCCACGCCAGCGGCGACCGGTCCGGGATCGGCAGCGTGATCAGCAAGGCGTTCGGCAAGGGGTTGCAGATCACGGGCACGGTGTTCGGCGAAGGCGGCCGAGTCGCCGAGGGGGCGGGCAAACGCCTGCACACCACCGCCGATCTGCATGAACAGGCCGACGAGCACGGCGCTGGTTTGCTGAAGAAGCTGCACCCGAAAACCAAAGGCAAGATCGAGCCACAGGGTGGGGTCACGCGCAAGAAGTCGCCGTCCACCAGGTCCGCGAGTGGCAAGGATCGGACGGCCACACGGCTACCGGGTACCAAGGAGGGCGAGCGGACGCGGATCAGCGGCGACCTCTTCAGCTCCGAAGGCAAGTCCGCGGGACGCCGGGGTGACATCACCACGGACCCCCGGTATCCGCAGAGGTACCGCTACTCGAACGGACCCACCGGCGCCCGTAACGGCCCCGACGGTCCGGTTCAGACGCGGTATCTCACCCATCCCGACGCCGACCTGGTCGACAAGCGAGACCTCGCGCAAGCCGCCCTCAAGAAGGCCCAGCTCGCGCAGGGCGGCGCGGCGGGCGATTCGCCGTTCAAGGCCGGACTGCCGGCCGACTCCGACGAGGTCAAGAAACTCCTCCACGGTGGGGACGGCTATGCCAGTCTCGGCAAGGACGAATGGCGCGCCCGCTACTACCACGGCAAGACGCCGGACGGATACGAAAAGTACGACTGGCCGGACAAGAACCAGTATCCGGACGGGTTCTCCAGCTCCGAGGATCGACATCCGGTGGTGCTCGAACGTGGCACCGTCATCGACCGCTTCGGTGACCCCAACGGGCGCTTCCTGTCGCCGGCGGGAACTCCGTTCGACGATCGCGCGATCCCGGGCGACTCTCTGGACAAGGGCTACCACCGGTACGAAGTGGTCAAGGAGATCCCGGCGTGGATGGGTGGGATCGCCCCCGCCATGGGGTTCCCGGGCGGCGGGATCCAGTACCTTTCCCCGCACCCCGTTGAGGACCTGGTCCTCGCCGGCTACTTGAAGGAGATCTGATGGTCGTCTTGATGGACACGGTGGGAGGCTTCCTCGACCTCCTCGGCGTACCGGCCGACAAGTACGCCATCGGCGGCGAGGCACACGAACGGTGGTGCCTGACAGCGGAGGACGACGGGACCTGGCACGTGTTCTGGAGCGAGCGCGGCAGCAGGTTCGACGAGGTGCCCTTCGCCAGAGAGGAAGACGCCTGCATCCACCTGGTCGGCCGGTTCGCCGTCCAGCAGCTGACACAGGGGCTCCTGCACGCAAGGCACAACTAGACCGTCCACATGGGAGAACGCCCCGCACAGCAAGGTTGGGACCGGCCTCAGCAGCGCCAACTCATCCGCGGTGAAGTACAAGCCTCCGCCAGCGTGCGCGACGGTACGGGAGACGGTCGCCGACTGTCTCGGTTGTCAGGCCGTCCGACGGGTTGGCGAACGTCCGCAGCACGGCCATATCCGACCACGCCGAGGGCGATGTCCGGTGACGACTGCGGCATGTCCGGGGCCTTCCCACGGATGATTGCGGAGGCGTCGAACAGCAGTACAGCCGTGTAGGGTCTCGCGCTGACGACATGTCGATCTTCGGCGGCCCAGGCTTTGGTGGTTGTCTCACGGCCCGGCTGTGTGTCAACGGCGGAGGGTTCGTCGCCGACCTCCGGCAGCACGACACGGACGTGCATCAGGTTGCTCGGCAGGCGCGCGTCAAGGAACTGATGAGGTCTTTCGCGCGGTCAGCCCGAGCGGGAAAGGTGATCGTCGCAGTCGACGTGCGAGACCGACGGCCCGGAGTGACCCGCGGGGCCGTCGGCTTCGTCCCGGTCCGTCGGCGCCTTCTTGGCTGCCTCACGCGGGCTGTCCTGCCCTGCGTGACTGTGCCCTGACGATCCTGGCAGCCACCAGCAAGCCCACGATGGCGACGGCTCCGACGGTCGCCACCAGCCGGTTGACGTCCACCGCCGGCACCCAGCGCACGTTGTCGTTCTTGATGACGTACGCGCCCACGGGTCGTGCGGTGAGGCCGAAGCCGCCGCCTTCGCCGTCCTGGCCACGCTGGTCGTGGCCCTGGCCGCCGCCACCACCGCCACCCACACTGGCCGCGGGGATGACGATCAGGCCGTTGTCCTGGACCGGCTCGCCATAGACCCGTCGCACCGAGACCGACTCACGCGCGCTGTCCAGCAAATCTTCGATCTTCATCATGACCTCCTGCCCGTTGCCTGTTCGACATCGACATTCGCCGGTTGCCTCGGCCGACGGACAGGACCCAAAGTCCCGCCTCACAACAGCAGATGTGCCCGTCTCGCGGGCGCTCGAGCCGTACGCATCGCAGCGATGACCACGTGCGTGGTGGCGGTTGCGCCTGCCAGAAACTACGTCCGCGCAGGTCAGGCAACCCGCTGGTACTCGTGGATGATTCCCCCGAGACGGTCGTGTCGGCGTACGTCCCGGCCTGCGGCCCCGCCCGGATCGGCCACTGGTTGTGGAACCGGACGAAGCGGCACTGCCTGATCCATAGCTTGGTGGGGACGGTGCCAATTGTGGTGGTCCTCGAACTCTCCCAGCACGCGCAGGAGATGGCGGTGGTTCCAGATCAGGCTGCGATCGAGCAGTTCGTGGCGCAACTCCTGCACCCCACCGCTCCATGAACGAGTTCATGCGGGGGTCAAAACTCAAGCTAGAACCAGGATCCCAGCGTGTGGTCCCAGGTCCAGCCGACTCCGTCGACCGCGGCCCGGCCGGTCTCGATGACGCTGCCGGCGGTGTCGACCGCGACATCGGCGGCGGTGTCGGCCGTGTCGACCGCGGCGGTACCGAGAGTGCCGGCAGCGTGCTCGGCGGCGTCGCCCCAGTGGCCTTGCGGGATGTCGTTGGCCGTCTGCTGACCGCCCTGGTAGATGTCGGTGGCGGTCTGGGCGCTGTCCTTGAACAGGGTGCCTGCCGTGTTGCCGATGACCGGGATGCTGGAGGCGGCTTCCGGTGGCAGCGGGTTGTCCTGCCATTGTTGCTGGGAGACCTGGCCGTAATGACCGGTGGCGATGTCGCCGAGGTTGCGCAGCGATTCCGAGCCAGGCTCGTAGTACTCGGAGTGCGCGTTGCCTGTCCAGGAATTGTCGACGGCACCGAACTGCTTTGCGCCGAAAGAACTGTCGTACGGGCCGCGGCCCGAGCCGTCCTCGGTGAACCAACTGCCCTGGGTGGCCTGTACGACTGGGTCGTGTCGGGTCGCGCCGGCCCACACGTGGCCGTCGCCGGCTGAAAGCTGATCCGCATTCGAGGCGCCGACGCCTGGTGAGCCGACGAACACGATGTCGTCGGCGGCAAGGCCGTGCATGCCGGCCTTGCCGACCACGGTGCTGCCGTAGCTGTGGCCGATCACGGTGAGGTGCTGGTGGTTGCCGGCTTGCTCGGCGGCGGCTCGGTAGCCGTCGACATCGGCGACGAGGCGCGGCGCGCCGTCGTCGGCATCCTTGGCGCTGACGACCTGGCTGCCTATCAACGAATCGGGGGCGTCGTAGCCAAGCCACTGGATCACGGAGTTGCCGCTGCCGGTGGAATCCATCTGCGCTTTGAGGTTGGCCGCGCGGTCGAGGTCGAAGCCGTCCTTGCCGAGAGTGGCGGTCGTGCCGGGCACGCAGACGGCGACGTTCGTGGCGGTGTCGGGGTTGCCGAAGGCCACCGCCATTGTGCCTTGTTTCTGTCCGGGACCATCCGGATCCCAGGACAACACGTAGACGCCGTCTCCCTTGTTCTTGCTGTCGGCGTCGGCGAGCCGTAGGGCGGCGTTGTCGGCGTTCTGCCGGCGGCGATTGGCGTCCTGGCGGTCGTTGAGCAGGCTGGACAGCTCGGGGTCGTTCGCTTCGCGCAGCTTCTCCTCGTCGTTGGGGTTTAGTCCCAGTTGCTCCGCGCGTTGGATAACTCTGGTGTTCAAGGTGTCGCGTTGCTCGGCGAAGCGCTGCCTGTCCACGTCGATGCGGCGGCGGTTGGCGGCGTTGAGCACGTCGGCGGGCAGGCCGCGCATCCGGCCCAGCTCGTCGAAGTTCTTGGCCAGCAGGGAATCCCGCTGCTGCGGGGTGAGGCCGGCCCACCAGCGGGCGATGTCCTTGGGGCTCGTGCCCGGCGGCGGCAGGGCCACCGACTGGATCGCGGTCGCCGCCCAGGACGGCGCGGTCCCGGCTTTCTGCGCGAATCCGGGCTGGAGTCGGTTCAGCTGGTCGGCGGCCGCGTCCAGGGCCTGCTCGTGGCGCTGGGCGAGTTCCCCCAGCTCACGGTTGATCCGGTCGGCCAGCTTCGTGACCTCCGGCCCGGGCAGGCCGGGCGGTTTGCTGAACCAGTCGCTCATCGCGCTGTCGGCGGCGGCCCGGACGTCGCCGCAGTGCGCGGCGACCGAGCGGAGGACCGCCGTCGCCGCAGTCAGATTGTCTTTGGTCGCGTTGATCGCGTTCGTGGTCAGCTGGGCTCGCTCGGCGAAGGCGTCCGACGCCTGGCCGGTCCAGGCGCCGGTCGCGGTGGCGGTCCCCGTGTGCACGGACTCGGCCGCCCGGTCCAGGGCGCTGATCGAGGCGGTGATCGGATCGATCGCCACCGTCACCCGGTCCGCGTCGGCCGCTGCCAGTTGGGCGTACAGCTCGACAGGGTCGTTGCTCACCGGCCACCGGCCTTCCGCATTCCGGCTGCGGCGTCGTTGTCCGCGCTTTCGTAGAGCCCCGCGGTGTTGGTCAAGTTCTCCGACGCCTCGTCGATCCAGGCCGAGCCGTGCTCCTGGTCCGCGCTGTGCGTGCTTGTGAACGCCTGCACGGCCGCGGCGAAACGGCCGGCGGCCGGCACCGTGCCGAGCGCGTCGGCGTCCAGCTGGAGCAGAGCCAGCAGCGCCGCTGCCTCGCCCACCGCATCGGCCCCCGCCTTGACCTGCTGCGACGACGTGCGCAGGGCCTCCGGATCGACGCCGAACCCCTCGGACACCGGCATCCTCCCTCACCGTGCGAACGCTGCCGACTACAGTCAGTATGTCGGATTCGCCAGCTGGGAGGCACATGCCGTGGAAGTTCCCTGGGTGACGGTCTTCACCGAACAGTCGAGGATGTTCCGGGAAGCCGTCGGCCGCGCCGAGCCGACCGCGCCGGTGCCGTCCTGTCCGGGATGGACGTTCACTCAGCTGGTGCTGCATGTCAGCCGGTTTCTCGAGTCCACGATTGCGTATCTGACCAGTGGCAGCACCGTGCCGCTGCCGCCGCTCCCGCCGCCGTCGGAGCCGGACCCGCTGGCGTACCTCGACGAGCAGTTGGCCGCGGCCGGGGAGATCCTGCCGACCGTGCCGCGGAACCGTCCCGTGTGGACGTTCTCACCGGCCGCGCCGGATCTGGCCTGGGTCTGGCTGCGCCGTGTCGCCCACGAGCTGACGCTGCGTCGGTGGGACGCGCAGGCCGCGCTGGTCGCCCTGGTGCCGACCGATCGTGACCAGGCGGTCGACGGTGTGGAAGAGGCGCTGGGCACGATCCTCGCTGCCCGTACCACCGGCGACGTGCCGTCCCATACCGTCGGCACCGCTCTGGTCAGTTGCAGCGACGGGCCGGAGGCATGGCTGGTTCGGTTCACGCCGGGCGAGGTGCCCGCCGTCGAACGACACTCCGGACCCGCGGACGCGCGCCTGACCGCTACCGCGTCGTCGCTGTTCTACCAGCTCTGGGGGCGTCTTGAGCTCACCGGTCAGGGGGATCCGGCCGTGCTCGGCGCGCTGCGGACGGGATACTGACGGCATGCCGCTTCGGGTGTTCTTGATCCTGGTGCCAGTGCTGCTCCTCGCGCTGGTCGGCGGCTATCTATGGATCCAGTACGGTGGATCGGTCGTTGCCGAGGGCCGGGCGACGGTTCGGGTGACCTACGCCGGCGCTGGCGATCCTGTGCTGGCGGTGGACTTCGCCAGCGGCGACCAGACGGCGAAGCAAACGCTGACCACGAGCGCCCTGAGCCTCGACCGTGGTCAGGCACCGCAGGACGTGCGCAAAGGGGACCTGCTCGATTGCGCCTACATTGAGCGGATGGCCCCGATCGTGGAACGTCTGCGTGAGCCCGTGCTCAGCGACTGCCGTCGAGCGGCGGGCTAGGTGGCTGGTGTCGAACGGGGTCTTGAGGGCACGTGTCCAGCGCCGCCAGCGCTGCCGCCGACGGTAGTCGAGTGTGTCCGGTAGACGCGCGGCAGCGAGCACGACAGGGCGTGGTGGGCTGGCTGGTGGCCGTGATGGACCTGCCCTGGGCCACGATCAGACGGTGATCGTGGCCCATCCTCATGTCACCGAGGCGATCCCGAGCCGGCCAGGTTGACCGCGGCGGCCAGCGATGAGAAGTCCGCGGTCACTTTCACCAGCCCGCTGACGCGGGCGCGGCGTCCGTCGTGACGCCGTCGCATCAGATGCCCGATCTTGCGTTCCACCTTCGGGTGGGTGGCCCGGTCGTCGGCTTTCCAGTCGGGAGCATCCGGTGGCCAGTGGCCAGTGAGCATGTGGTGCAGAGGTGTCGAACTCGGCGATCCCGGCGTGGCGCCGGTGGTCCAGGGTGCGGATGGTTGTGGTGATCCCGGCCGGGCAGGCGACGGCCTTGGCGTCACGATCGAAAGTGAAGCGGTCTTTTGGGAAGAGTCCCTTGATCCAGGCCGGCGGTTGCACCTTGAGTCCGTTGTGGATGGATGCGTTGTCCAGCCGTGTCGGCAATTCGCCCGCGCCGTAGGCGGCATCCCCGTAAACCGCGGTCTGGTCGTCGGCTTCGGCTTCGGAAGGCTGGGGGCGCCTCATCGCGAACTTGATCACTAGAGTGCACCCGTGGCCGTGCTGGAGATCTCCAATCTGGTGGTGGAGTGGGATGCTCGGACCGGCGAGCGCGTCCCTGTCCGCACGGCGGAGGTGGTCGCCCGGCTGCGCACGGCCGGGATCGACGAGCCGCCCGGATCGTGAAGGTTGACGAGCTTGAGTTCGACGCCAGCCGTCAGGTTCCGCGCGTACGTGCGGCGAGTTGGCGTGGTGCGCAGACCGGGGATGACGGTGACTTCGCCGAGACGCTGGCGGAATGGGCCCGCACCACGCTGAGCACCACCATCGAGATCGTCCACCAATCCACTGATCAGAAGGGGTTCTCGGTCATCGCCGCGCAGGTGGCGGTGGAATGGAAGTTGGCGTGGCTGATCGGTTACCGGTGGCTGGCACGGGACTACGAACCTCACCTCGCCACGTCCGAAGCTTTCATCCGGTGGGCATCCCCGTATCGCTCGTCGTGTTCCGGCCGTTCGTGCGGAGCGACACCGCTTCGGCCTTGCTACCTGAAAATCTCAAACACCTTCCGAGGAATGCGCCGGGCTCATAGTCCATTAGGGTGATGTTCGTGTAGTGTTCCTTCACCGGATCAAAGGCGGCGGCAGACTCGGAGCATGGCTGATCCGGAGGATGTGGCGAATACGATCAGCGGTACTGTGGAGATGGCAGTGCAGGCGGGCACCATCCATGAGGTGCATCTGTATCAGCAACCAGAGACGTCGGGACCGTGGCCGGCTTCGCGGTCAACGGTCGAGCTGCCATATCGGGCGGGTATCGTTCCTCCCAGGGCACTGGCGTTTCAACGCCGCTCCCAGACAGCTAGACCGGGCATGTTCGTCATGCCGCGTGACTCGGCAACCGTCACCGATGAAACGGTCACGACCACAGTACTGTCGGGCATGGGCGGTGTCGGGAAAACGCAGATTGCCATTGATTTCGCTGAACGGACGTGGGCTGCGGGCGAGACCGACTTGCTGGTCTGGGTGAGTGCGGGATCCCGGGAAGCGATCGTCTCAAGCTACGCGCGGCTGGCAGTGGTGCTGTTGGGGATTGAGGATCAAGACCGTGATCGGGGTGCCCGGAGGCTCCTGGAGTGGCTGGCGAACGCTTCGGCCCGATGGTTGGTTGTGCTCGACGATCTCCAGCGCCCCTCGGACCTGAACGGATTGTGGCCGCCGGAAGCGCCATGGGGGCGCGTTGTCGTCACTACCAGGCGACGTGATGCGGCGCTGCGCGGTCACCGACGGCAGTTCGTCGAGATCGAGGTGTTCACCGATACCGAGACCTTCGGCTATCTGACCGGAGTCCTGGTGGACAGAGCTCACCTCATGGAGGGTGCTAGCGCTCTGGCCAGCGAACTGGGCCACCTTCCGTTGGCGTTGGCTCAGGCCGCTGCGTACATGCTGGACCGCGAGCTGTCGTGCAGTGAATATCTTGCCCGGTGGGTCGATCGCCGGAATCTCCTCACTTCGCTGCTGCCGGACGACGAAGCGCTGCCGGACGACTATCAGGTGACTTTGGCAGCCACGTGGTCCCTGTCCGTGGAACAAGCGGATCGGCTAGCGCCAGCCGGCGTCGCAGGAGTCCTACTCACGGTGGCCAGCATGCTGGACTCCAATGGAATCCCAGTCGAACTGTTCAGCGCGCCGTCGGTTCTGCAACTGCTCGCCACGCACCTCCAGCGTGAGGTGAGCGCGCAGGATGCCCAGGACGGTCTGGGGTGCCTGCAACGGCTCAGCTTGATCACATCAGACCGAGTCTCCAACCCACGGGGGATTCGTGTACACGCGTTGGTACAGCGGGCAACGCGAGATAACCTACCCGAGCATCGGAAGGCAGCGGCGGCGCACGCCGCTGTCGCCGCAGTGCTCCACATATGGCCGACAATCGATCGAGACACCACCTTGGCCCAGGTACTGCGCGCCAATGCCAGCTCGCTGAACGAGATTTGCGGTGAGTACCTCTGGGAGTCAGGTGCCCACGAACTCCTCCTACGCGCTGGAGAAAGCCTTGTCGAGACCGGGTTGGTCAGCGACGCGACGAGGTACTTCCAGGAACTCGCGACCCGCGCTTTCGTCAGACTCGGGCCACTCCACGCCGACACTCTGGCGATCCGCGGTCACCTCCCTCGATGCCTCGGGCGGGCCGGTGATCCGACCGCCGCGGCGACCGCGTGCGAGAGTCTACTGCTCGATCAGCTGGAGGCCCTCGGACCACATCATCCGCGTACGCTGGCCACGCGCATCGACCTCGCCTACTGGCGAGGAAAAACGGGCGACGTGACCGGAGCGCTGGCAGCCGGTGAGGAACTGCTTGCCGACCAACTACAGGCTCTTGGCCCACATGACCCCGACGTCCTAATGACCCGTCACTACATCGCCTACTGGCGCGGGAAGAGCGGCGATGTGCACGGTGCATTGACTGCCTGCCAAGAGCTTCTGATCGACAGGCTAAGAGTGCTGGGGCCCGATCACCCCGACACTATGATCACTCGCGGTAACATCGCCCGATGGCGTGCGCACAGCGGCGACATCGACGGTGGGATCGAGGGGTTCGAAGCGGTGTTGGCCGATCAGTTGCGTGTGCTGGGCCCGGACCACCCCGGTACGCTGATCATCCGCGGCAGCATCGCACGGTGGCGCGGGGAAGCCGGTGATCCGGTCACCGCTCTGGCGGCGTTTGAGGAGCTGCTCATTGACCATCTCCGCGTGCTAGGACCTCACCATCCGAACATGTTCATCATCCGCGGCAACATCGCAAGGTGGCGTGGAGAAGCCGGTGATCCGGCTGCGGCCGTGTCGGCATTCGAAGAACTGCTCGCGGACTGCTTGGAGATGCTGGGTCCCGATCATCCTGACACTGCGCGCACAATCGCCAACGTCGCTTACTGGAAGGCGATGAGTTGAGGCATCGACACCGCTACTGATGAACCGCCTGCGACGCCTGAGCCGCCGCGTCCACCTCGCTGCCCAAAACCCACACGAATGCCACCTGACCGCGGGAAGATCCAGCCGTCGAACCCGATGTCGATGGTCTTGGCCGGCATCGAGTGCGGGCTCTGCTCGACGCTGACGGCGCTCTGTGAAAGTGGTCCTGGCGCAGGTTGCGTGATCAACTGTCGGCGGGATCAGATCCGACAGAGGACCTTCTTGCGGAGGAGGTCGAACTTCGCCCGGCCGAACATGGTCCGCTTGACCGATTTCAAGCGTCCGACGGCACCTCGACAGCTCCCGAGCCGTGGCGCATAGTCAGTCCATTAAGGACTGCTGCGTGGTCGCGTTTGAGTCCGGCGGCGAAGGAGTGCAGTTCAGGGAAGTCGTCGTTCTCCACTGCGGCGATCCAGTCGTCGAGGCGTTCACCGCGTAGTCCGATCATCATCTGCGCGAACGCGGCGACATGTCCGGTCAGCGTGTCCAGGGCGGGGCTGCGAAACAGGATCTCCTTGAGGCGCACGCTGTCTTGTGCGTCGATGATGTCGGGGCTCTGCAGGATCCACCTGGTGACGTCGCGAACCTTCGGCGACGCCGGTGTGGCCGGTGGCGCGGCGCCGACCGTCCGGAACAGGCGCAGATAGCGGGTCAGAGCCGGGTAACTGCCGATGTAGCCCTGCTCGCGAATCTCCGCCAACAACACCGTTGCCGTGGTGCACCCCTGGTTCCACCGTCGGCAGATACGGTTTGAACCGCTCCAACGGGCCCGGACGGCCGTCGCGCTGCTTGGCCAACAGATCATCGGCGCTGGCCGCGCGCGCCAGGCGTCGCACCGTCTTGCGATCCAGCCGGAGTGTGCGCGCGGTCGCGCTGATCGACGCGCCCGCCGCCAGGTGCTGGTGCACCGCCGCGTGCTGCTCGCGGATGCGAACCACGATGGCCCAGGATTCCACCCGGTCGATCTCTGCGGTAGCGGCGATCTGCTCGACATCCACGATCTTGTCGGCTTCCGCCGTATCGTCGTCGAGGTCGCGCAGGTCGTGGCGATGGCGGACCACGGTCTTCTCAACGTAGCCGGCCAGCCCGTGCCACAGATGCCACCGGTCAGCCACTTGCCGGACCTGCGGCGCGCCCGCTCACGCGCCTTCTAATGGTGAGGTCAGCTATTGGAACTACCGGAATGGGTGCTGCTTGAGTGTCGTCCTGCTGCATCCCCGGATGTCAGCAGGCGGACCAGGATGAGGTATGCCTCGTCGGGGATCTCGACGTAGGCGGCTTGGATGTCATAGTGGCCTGGCGGAAGGCAGAGGCGCAGTCTGTCCTCGGCGGCATCGATGACATGTGGGTAGTCGTAGACCGAGTCGAACAGGATGACAGGCTCAGTGATCTCCCAGTTGATCGCGGGTTCCCATTCGATCTGGGGCAGGAGCCTGGCGACAGTTGCTGCGGGCGCGAGACTGTCGTCGGCCGCGATCTCTCGGAAGATGACGCCGTGTTCTGGCAGGAAGGTCGTTCTGGCAGGCATGTCGCCGAGCACCAGTGCTGTGGTCGGCCCGACATCGATGAGTCCGATGTAGTCGTCGACGGCACAGGCGCGGCCGTAGTCGCCTTCGTGGTCGGGATAGTCGCGTGGGGCGCCGCCCCAGAGGTGGCAGGCGGATTCGGGTATGAGGATCAGCGGGCCGCCGAGGGACGTAATCCAGGTGGCGCCCATAGTGTTCTCCTGTCGATGGGCTGGGTTTCGTCAGTGTTCATGGGAAAGTGTGCGTCGTCTAACGTCGGCGGCGTAGGAAGTCTAGTCTCCGCTTGAGATCCTCTGCCATTGGATGGCAGCTTTGATGTGGATGCCCAGTGTCTTGGCCAGGATCGCGGCCGGGACTTCGGCGGCCAGCGCGAACAACGCGTTGTTCCGGCTCTGGCGTGGCCTCAACCCGTGGGCGTGGAGTCGTCGGGCTAGGGAGCCTTCGGTGAGCGGCTGTGTTGGCCACCGTCCAGAGAACAGCCAGTCTGACGGGACATGGATCAGACTGCCGCTCGGTCGCTTGCGGCCGGTAGTGAACTCGTTGACGAGGCTGTCCAGCGGAACGGGCAAGGCGATGGGCCTGCTGCCTAAGACGAGAAGGGTCCTGCCTTCTTCATGGCGGACGTGGTGGGTGGTCAACGCGCAAATCGTGCTGAGCTTCTGGGCATAGAGCAAGACCAGGAGCCCGGCGACCCGGTCAGCGGTCGGGAGTGCGTCATCGTGCAGGAGGCGTCGCGCATCAGCCCACCGCTGGTCTTGGTCGAGCGGCCCGGCCGGGCCGGTCCAGCGTGCCGCCAACGCGGTCAGCCGGGAGGCGTGGCGGTGAGTTGTCTTCCACCGCACGAAGTTCGCCGACCGGGACACTTGTGCGGGGCGGTCATCCATACCTCGCAACCCTTCCATCCTCCGGCCACAGTGCCTACGCCGACCTTCCGACAAGTCTGGCAGGAGGCGGATGACCACCGTTGGTGCGCGCTGCGGACACTTCACACCGACATTGATCATGAAGCTGAGCGGGGAGTGCGGTCACAACTCCCAGACATCTGCGGTCGCTTCACACCGCCATAGTCACGTGCGGCGCGCAACTTCGGCACGCCTGTTACAGGGACAGCGTTGCCGCGATCCGCAGGCTCTCCAGGGTGCTGATGCGCGCGTCTGCGCGCGTGGACGGCGATACTCCCGATGACGCGGTCGACAGCATTTCCGCGTCACCCAGCGAGGATGAGCCCACAATCTGCTGGATGTGCGGCAGAGTGCGGGCGGCGATGTCGACTGCGAAGTGCGCCTGATGGGCGTGCTTGTTGTAGGTGACGCTCAGGGCGAAGGCGTCGCACAGCTGCCGAAGCAGGTGGTGCGGCAGGGCCGCCAGGTCAAGCGTGGTCTCGGGCAGGTAGCGAATGAGGTCGACTGCGTTGGCTGGAGGCGGCGGCGCGGACTTCTGTAGCTGGGCCAGCTCGGCGCGCTTGGTGCGATGCTCTGTGGACAGAGAGGTCAAACGCTGCTGGAGTAGGTCGAAGACGGCACCGGTTGGGTCGTCGCGCTCCTCGAGCGTGCGCAGGAGGCGCTCCTGGCGAAGCCCGAGGTCGTCGATGCTGCGTTCGACCGCCGCAATCTTCTCCTCGTGCGCTCGGGTCTGGTCGAGATCGGCGGCCGCGACGGAGGCAGCGAGCAGGTCTTGCCGGTCAGGGCCGAAGACGTGCGTGTTGAAGAAGTCGGTCGCAGCGGCCAGAAGCTCTCGTTCCCGAAGCCAGACCGTCGGTGGGTGCCCCTCTGGCCGACACGCTCCGCGCGGTTGACAGTTGTAGTACACGTTGGCGTGCCGCACTTTGCCGGACATGCGCTTGCCGCACAGCTCGCACACGATGTATGAGCGCAGTCGATAGACGTTCTTGGTTTGCCGGTGCCGGTTGGCCGAGCCGGGGATAGCGTCGCTGCGGGAGCGCGCACGTTTCGGTGCAACATCAAGAGCGGCCTTGAACGTGGCGAGTTCGATGATGGTGGGGTGCGTTGGTTGCGTGGACCAGACCCACTCGCTGGGCGGATTGCATCTGCCGGGGTGGATCGGGTCTTTCATCGCCCGACGGTTCCACACCTGATACCCGGTGTACTTCGGGTTGCTCCGTTGACTGCACCAACTGGGTGAGGGACTCAAGCTGTGGCTGGAGTCGCTCGATGTCGGGACATGGATTCTGATCACGGGTTCTCCCGGGTGCATCGAGAGTTGATGGAGGGACGGGTCGCTCTGCCCACGGTGGGGGCGGTGGTGGCTGGCCCGGGTGAGCTCTTTCCGTGGCTGGTGCGCGACGACGCCGGCCAGGAGATCGTGCCGATCGGCAACTATCTGCGCGACTTGATGCTCGGCGACGCCAGCGCGCTGACGTGCCGCAGCTACGCCTACGACCTGCTGCGCTGGTTCCGGGTGCTGTGGACGGTCGATGTCGGCTGGGAACAGGCCACCGAGGCGGAGACGGCGGCGCTGGTGGGCTGGCTGCGGTCGGCGCGTAATCCGCAACGCCGTCGGAGCAAGGAGGGTGGTCATCCGCCGGGGTCGGTGAATCCGGTGACGGGCAAGCAGATGCCGGCGGCCGGGTACGCCCCGGCGACGATCACCCATAACCTGACCGCTGTACGTGGGTTCTACGAATTCCATGCGCACTTCGGGCGTGGTCCGGTAGCCAATCCGGTGCCGGAGAACAACGCTCGTCGTGCCGCGTTGGCGCACCACTCGCCGATCGAGGCCATGCCTCGGTTCCGTCGTGCTCGGCTGCGGCCCAAGATGCCGGTTCGCCGTCCGCGAGCGATCCCTGATCAGCAGTGGGATGCGTTGTTCGCGCGGATGGGCTGCACCCGGGATCGGGCGTTGCTGGCGTGTTACGTCTCCTCCGGCGCGCGAGCGTCGGAGCTGTTGGGAGTCAGGCTGGGCGATGTGGACTGGTCCGGAGGCCGGTTGTGGGTGGTCTCCAAGGGAAGCCGGGTCCGTCAACAGGTTCCGGTCTCGCCGGAGGCGTTGGCATACCTGGCCGCCTATGTGGAGGAAGCGGGGCTGCCGGAGGACAACGGCCTGGTCTGGCGAACACGTCGGGGTGTTGTTCGGCCGCTGACGTATTGGGCGGCCCGGCGGATCATGCAACGGGCCAGCGACGCACTGGGGGCGAACTGGACCTTGCACGATCTGCGGCACACGGCTGCGACCCGGCTGGCTCGTGACCCGGAGCTGACGCTGGTCGAGGTGCAGACGATCTTGCGACACGCGCATATCACGACCACCGCCCTCTACACCGTGGTCGGTATCGAGGATCTGGTGGACAAGCTGGCCGAGCACTACCAGCGGCCTCGCCCGACGGTGCAGTGGAACCCCGGCTATGACCCCGCTGATGTCGAGGCGGTGTTCGGTGCCCAGTGACACCGAGGCCAGCCCCGGCGCCGGCGCTCAGGGCGAGGCCACCGTGGGGGTGGTGGCGACGGGTCGGGTCCGCCGGCACGAGTTCGTCTACGCCAACGACGACAGGTTCGCCCCGACTGCGCTCGTCCCGGCGCCACCGCCCCGACCTGTCAAGCCACCCGCCCCGGTGGGCGAGTTGACCACCGCGAACGCGGAAGAGGTCGCGTCGCTGGTCACCGAAGCCCTTGGTGGCGCGCCGGACACACGTAACCATAACCGTTGGGGCATAAGGGGTTTGCTGACCCACCTGGAGCTTTATCCAGGGCAGACCTGGCAGCAGCGGTGGGAGTCCGCCGGGCTGAATGAGCCTGGTGCCACGGTGACCGCCCAGGCGACGACAGTCAGTCCCACGCTGCGTCGCCGGCTCAACGCCGCGGCGGGGCATGCGTTCGCGGTGCGCCTGGTGCAGCCGAGCCTGCGCGCGTTCCGGTCCTACCTGTTTTCCTGCTATCCCCGGTGGTTCCGCACCATCGCGCGAGATCCCTTGCTGGAGGAGTTCTGCCGCCGGGTTGAAGCACTGCCCGTCAGCCGGGAACGACACCACGACGCCCTGTCGACGTGTGCTGCGCGCAGACCGTCTTCGGCATCGAGTTGGCCGAGCTGACACCGGAAGCGTTGCTGCACTACGCCACCGAGTGCCGCAAGTACGGGCTGACGCGCGGGACACGTCCTGGCGATGGGTCCTTCGCCGCCACGCAGGCGTGGCCGGTGCTCTATGACATGGGGCAGTTCCCCGCGGCGGCTCCCCGCACCCTGCGCGCCGCGATAACCAAAGGCCAACGCAGCGTCAGCGAACTGGTGGACCGGCACCGGCTGCGCAACACCGACGTGCGCGACCTGCTCGTCGACTACATCACCCGCCGCGCCACCGAAATGGACTACGCCGCCACCGAACACCTCGCACGCTATCTGGCCCTCACGTTCTGGAAGCAGATCGAGACGATCAACCCCAGCCAGGCCGACCTGCGGCTGGACGAGAACACCATCGCCACCTGGAAACAGTGGCTGCGGACCCTCCCCAACGGTCACCCCCGACTGAACGTGGACGGACCGATGGTGGCTATCCGATCGTTGTATCTGGACCTGCACACCTGGGCCGCGGCCGAACCCGAGCGGTGGGCACGCTGGGTGGCGCCCAGCCCCATCCGCGACGCCGACCTGCGCAAGCTCCCCGTTCGGCGCCGACGGCTGCAGGAACGGATGGCCCACCGCACCCGCGAACGCCAACCGCTGCTGCCGATCCTGTCCGGCCACGTCAACGACCACTGGAACAACATGCGCACACTGCTGGACGCAACCCGCGCCGTCGACATCGGCGAGCAGTTCACCGTCACGGGCATCACCTACCAGCGCACCGCCAGCGACCGCGACCGTCGTGAATGGACCAATCCCGAACACGCCCCGATCCGAGTCCTCAACCGCGACACCGGCGAGCTGATCCGCCTCTCCCATGAGGAAGATCAAGCGTTCTGGCAGTGGGCCATCGTCGAAACCCTGCGGTTGGCGGGACTGCGTGTCGAGGAGCTGACCGAGCTGACCCACTTGTCCGTGCGCAACTACCAGCGCCCCAACGGTGAAGTCGTCGCGCTGCTGGTCGTCACGCCGTCCAAAAGCGACCGGGAGCGCGTGATCCCGATGTCCGCGGAGCTGTTCCACGTCCTCGCGCAGATCATCCGCCGACACACCCGCGACCACGGCACCGTTCCAGTCGCGATGCGCTACGACACCCACGAAAAAATCTGGAGCCCGCCGCTGCCCTACCTGTTCCAGAGCCTGCGCAACTCCTGCCGTCGAGCCCTGTCCATGGAAGCGATCGCGGGCTACATCCGGAAAGCCACCAAAGCCTTGGCCCAGACACATCCGGAATTCGCCGACATCACCTTCGCCCCACACGACTTCCGCCGCCTGTTCGCCACCGAGCTGGTCAACAACGGCCTGCCGATCCACATCGGAGCCGCGCTGCTCGGTCACCTCAACACGCAAACCACTCGTGGCTATGTCGCCGTCTTCGACGAGGACGTCGTCGCTCACTATCAGCAATTCCTGGACCGGCGACGGGCGCAACGCCCCGACGACGAGTACAACGCTCCCACCGCCGAAGAGTGGCGCGATTTCGTGGTAGGTCACGCCGCGTCCGCTGGAGGTGCGGATGCGGCTGGGGTGTTCTGGGTTGCCCACCATGTCAGCACCTCCCGATCGCTCAAGCCTGCACAAGTGCGAGTTAATGTCCAGCCCTGGACCGTCATCTACGTTGGTGCGTACCTTCCTCGCTGCCGCATCTAGCACCGTCGAGGACGTCATCGTCGATTCATCACTCATCATCGTCGGAGGACCCGTTCCCGCCCCCAAAGTTGGAAGCAGGCGGCGCGGTAGCGCTCGTGATGGTCGTTGGACTGACCGACCACAGCAAGGATCTGTTGAATGTCATCGTGCAGTGTCTCGATGAGACTTTCGGGCGAGTCAGCCAGTTGCTCCTCGTCCGCGAAGATCCGCTCGGCCAGCGCACACACGTCGCAGTCGGACGGTGAGCGCGGCGCCTCCGCGATCGCGTCGTACATGCGCGCCCCTTCTCTCCTCGTGTCAGTCCGACGTGTGGAGAGCGGCGGACGCGGTTCCCTTGTTACGGACGCGCGGCGAGGATCAGCTCAATAGCGGACAGTCCGTGGCTGTCCGGCCTGTGGGGCCAGGGTGTGGCGCACACAGCGGCACGGGCCGCTGGTCGGATGCCTTCGAACTCCGCTTCGCGCTACCAACCGTGCTGGGAGATTGGCTGATGGGTGCGAGTGGAGCGGCGACCGTTGTCAGCGGCCAGCCGGAATTCCCCGCGGACGGCCACCCACGGACGGCCAGTTCGATCCCCACTGGCGGCCAGTTGCACGGTCAGTGATCGCTGTAGGTTCGTCGGGCGGCGCGACCGTGCTGGTCATGCCGCGACGTCGGCACGGCGCGTTGAACGGCGCGGCGCGGTGGCACGGGGATCCGTCAGTTGCCGAGTCGTGGGACCACCGTGTTGCCAGCGATAGGACCACCTTGCAGCTCGGCGTCGTTGTTAGAACACGTTCTCGATAACGGTGCCCGCGCGTCAGCTCCTCCTGCCGCGAATGCCCTCTTCTGTCGATGAGCGAATGATCGAAACTGGCTTTCCGGGTAGTTGAGCCCGATTTCTATACTTTGCTCGCCACCACCATGTAGTTCTCGGCCTCAGGGTTGAACGTGCTCATTTCCGTCCGAAGTCCGACCAGGCGCAACTCGACTTCGAGTTCGTCGTATCGGTAGGGCCAGCACGACAGCAGTTCCGAGCGGACAAGAACCGACCCAGCCGCATCAACTTGCGCGACTGCAATCTCGATGTGGTGCTCCTCCTCCCAAAGCGGTGCAATGAGGTGATCTCAGCGACTTTCAGGTCTGCCGGCCATGTTCGAAATGTGTCAGCGCCAGTGCGGCTTTGACGATGTCACCGATCTTGCGTGGACTGGCGGTGATGTGCCGCAGGGCGCGCCACCGCCCGGTCAGCACGGCGAACCCACGCTCGCCCAGGCACCGCAGACCCCGTAGCAGCGCGTTGTAGGCGCAGTTGTCCGCGTCGAGCACCTGGTCGCCGGCGGGCTGCTTGACCGGGGTGTGCACGCCGATCCCAGCGCCGTCGTAGCCGCCGTCGGCCAACGTGGGCAGACCCAGTTGCGAGGCGGCCCAGTACAACGCGCCCAGAACATGTTCCCGGGCCGCGGTTAGGTCGTGGACCGAGCCCGGCTCGACAACCGAGACCCACAGCGGGAAGCCGTTCGGCGCCGACAGCGCCTGGATGTTGCCGCCGTGCTCATGGGCTTTCCCCGAATACCACAGGTCGATGGGCTCGCCTTTGACGCTGAGGGTTTTCTCGCCGTAGCGGTCGCAGGAGAAGACCTTGCCGTCCAGGATCACGTGAGTCGCGCCCGCGTCCTTGGCTTGTTGGAGGGCGTCGTGCAGGTCCCGGGGCCTGCGCGGCGAGGACCGTTGATCACTTCGTCGAGGTAGCGGTATCTGAGGCGTATATCGTGTGAGCGCGTTGTAGGCGCAGTTGTCCGCGTCGAGCACCTGGTCGCCGGCGGCTGCTTGACCGGGGTGTGCACGCCGATCCCAGCGCCGTCGTAGCCGCCGTCGGCCAACGTGGGCAGACCCAGTTGCGAGGCGGCCCAGTACAACGCGCCCAGAACATGTTCCCGGGCCGCGGTTAGGTCGTGGACCGAGCCCGGCTCGACAACCGAGACCCACAGCGGGAAGCCGTTCGGCGCCGACAGCGCCTGGATGTTGCCGCCGTGCTCATGGGCTTTCCCCGAATACCACAGGTCGATGGGCTCGCCTTTGACGCTGAGGGTTTTCTCGCCGTAGCGGTCGCAGGAGAAGACCTTGCCGTCCAGGATCACGTGAGTCGCGCCCGCGTCCTTGGCTTGTTGGAGGGCGTCGTGCAGGTCCGGGGCCTGCGCGGCGAGGACCGTGATCACTTCGTCGAGGTAGCGGTAGCCGGTGGCGCGGGAGATGCCGTGGTCGCGGGCCAGTGTGGTGATGTCGGCGTTCTGGCGGAACCAGCGCAGGCCCAATACCGCGTGCCAGAAGCAGGTCAGCGCCCTGGAGTTGGTGCGGGTGCCGCGTCGGCGGCGTTCGGCTTGCAAGAGTCGGCCGAGGTGCTGGGCCAGTTCGCGGGGCACGTCGAGTGTGGCAGGATACGTGATCACGGGGAGCCTTCTGGTTCGGACTTGATCTTCGCAAATCCAGTCTTACCAGGGGCTCCCCGGCCATCTTCGCGGGGCTCGGTCTGTCAGCGACCTACCCGCCCACGCAGCTCGCACGTATGCATTCGTTCGATTTTCAACGCGACGATCTTGGTGAGATCACGTCAATGAGTGTTTCCGCGTAACCCTTGATGGCGTTGTGTGATTGACTTCGGTCGGTCATGTGGTGCGGCCCTGTTCGCGGTGGAGCAGGACCAGAGCGGCCGCGACGATGTCACCGATGCGCCACGGGCAGCCCCGGTAGCGGCGTAGCGCCTTGTAGGTGGTCTTGAGCAGCGAGTTAGCGCGTTCGCCTAGACAACGCAGTGCACCGTGGACTGCGTTGTAGGACTGCTGGTCAATAGACAGTTGCCCGCCTTGGGGCTTCTTCAACGGGATCCTGAAGATCTCCGGCTCGCCTTCATAACCCAGATCGGCCAGCGCGAGAGCGCCATCGCTGACCCAGTCGGCGATCCGAGCCAGCAGGTCGGGGTCGGCGCGAGCAGCGGTCACATCGTGCTCGCGACCGGGCCGCACGTCGGAGGTCCACAGAGGCCAGCCGTCCGGGGCGGAGACAACCTGCACGTTGCCGCCGTGATGGCGGTGTTTGCCGCTCCACCACAGGTCCACCCCGGTCGTGGGGCCGGGGGTGGCGATCCGGTCGGTGTGGATCAGCGTGCCGTCCACGATCACATGCGAGTGGCCGGCGGCCTTGGCCGCCAGCAGCGCTCCGCGCAGCGAGGGCCGGCGCGCGGCGAGCACCGCGACGCCTTCGTCCCGGTAGTCGTAGGCGGTGGACACCGCGATCGCGTTGTCCCTTGTTGGCCGGCGTTCCTGATGAGGACGTGCAGGCCCGTCAACGGCACTGACCGCGAGGACGTACCGAGTGCTTGGTGCGTGGCGGCAGGATGAACACCACGCGGGCCAGCCCAGCGTGGTGTTTTTCGACCGCGGCACGTCGTGTTCATCGTGCCGGTCGCCCAGAGCGCGGCCGTCCGTCTACTGTGGACAATCCAGGGCGACGGACAGCAACACGAGTTGACCCCTGGACCGGCGCGAGCGTGATAGGCATGCTGCACCACCGTGCGAGGAGACCACCGTCGTGATCATCGTGCTGGACGTCGAGCAGGCCGAGGCCGACCTGCTGGCGGGCGCGTTGACCTGCCCACACTGCTCGGCGGTGCTGCGACCGTGGTCCTCGGCGTCGGCGCGACGGATCCGGCAACACGACGGCGCGTCCCGCCTGGTGCGGCCGCGCCGGGCACGCTGCTCGGGATGCCAGGCCACGCAGGTGCTGGTGCCGGCGTGGTGCCTGCCCCGCCGCGCGGACGCAGCCGAGGTCATCGGGGCCGCGTTGGTCGCGAAGGCGCGCGGGCAGGGGTACCGCACGATCGCCCGTGACCTGGGCCGCCCGGTCTCCACGGTGCGGCGCTGGCTGCGTGCAGCCCGAGGCGATCAGGTGGAGTGGCTGCGGTGTCAGGGTGTGCGGCGGACGTTCGAGCTGGACCAGGACCTGCTGGCGGGCTTGGTACCGCAGGCCACGGCGCTGGGGGATGCGCTGTGCGCGCTGGCCGCGGCCGTGCTGGCCTGGCGGCGCCGGTTCGCCGGACACGCTGAGGCGTGGACGGTGATCGGCGCGTTCGCCGCTGGCCGGCTGCTCGCTCCACCATGATCAACAGACCTATCTCGGGGGATCAGTGTGCCCGGAGTTGGTCACCGGCATGTCCGGCGGTCACCGGCACGATGAGCACGTCGGCGTCACCATGAGCACGAACGGCGCCCTGTTCATGCTCATCTACAACGCCGCCTTGGTGCTCATTTTCAACGCCGGGCAACAGTCCCTGGCCAGCGCGGACATCCGGGTGTCATCCAGAAACCAGCGCAACACCAGCACGGCCTGCTTGTAGGTCCCCAACGCGCGGGTCCGCTGCCGGGTGCCGCGCCGCACACGCTCGGCGTGCAACAGCGCGGACAGGAACAGAACGCTGTCCTCGGATACCTCCAGGACAGCGGTGTATGCAACACTCATCGTGCACAGAACCTCTATGAAGTTGATCTGTGGAAGGACCTACTTCATACCGGGGTTCTGCGTTTTTCTGTTGTAGGGCAACCAATTCGGCGTGTCGAGCGCCCACCAACCCGACTGAGCCACACCGCAGCTACGCACCGTCACCAACGGTCACGCGGAAACGTTCATTGACATACTCGCGAATCCGGGTCTGAACCATCGTCTGCCGACTGCGCCGCGACAGGCTCCAGCCCAGTACACAGCGCCCAACACCTGGTTGCCACTGCTAGTGCGGTGACCAGTAATGATCACCGGTTTGGTGACACGCCGGGCAGTGCGCGTGACTTGGACGGTGGGCTGGCGCCGGTCAAGCGGATCCTTGAGCTGAACCCGACGCACCCGTTGGTCACCGGCCTACGGAAGGCGTACGAGGGCGTAAGGACGACGCGTCGCTGACCGGGAGTCGAGCTGATCCACGGGATGGCCCTGCTGGCCGGAGGGCAGCGAGCTGAAGGACCCGCCGCGCTTCACCCGCCCGCTGGCCGACCGTCTCGCGCACACCTTGTAGCGCGGGCCTGGAGATAACGCTGCTGAGGCAGGCTCATCGTGAGGCGGGCCGCGTGTTCGTAGGACACCCGGGCCGCCTCACGGTTGCCGGACATTTCGAGCAGGTGCGCGCGGACCGAATGCAGCCGGTGGTCCTTGGCCAGCGTTGTCTCCAGTGGGCCGAGCAGGTCCAGCCCGGCCTGGGGACTGTCGGCCATCGCGACCGCGACGACGTGGTTGAGCCGTACCACCGCGTTGTCGTTGATTCGCAGCAGTACCTCGTACAGGGCTTTGATCTGCGGCCAGTCAGTGTCCGCGGACGTGGGTGCCTCGTCGTGGACGGCGGCGATAGCGGCCTGCAACTGGTACGGGCCGATCGGCCCGTGGGGAAGCGCGCCGCTGATCAACGCGACGCCCTCGGTGATGAACCCGGTGTTCCACAGGCTTCGGTCTTGTTCGTCCATCGGGATCATGCCGCCGTCCGGGCCCGTGCGGGCCAGCCGGCGGGCGTCGACCAGCAGCATGAGCGCCAGCAGCCCGGTGACCTCGGGGTCCTCAGGCAGCAGGCGGTGCACGATCCGGGTCAGCCGGATCGCCTCGGTGGACAACTCGGCGCGGTGCAGGTCCGGGCCGGCCGTGGTGGCATAGCCCTCGTTGAAGATCAGGTACAGCACGTGCAAGACGGCGCCGAGCCGTTCGCCGCGGTCGGCTGGCATGCCGAACGGGATGCCGCTGTCCTTGACGGCCTGCTTGGCGCGGGTGATCCGCCGGGTCATCGTCGACTCCGGTACCAGGAACGCGCGGGCAATCTCAGCCGTGGTGAGACCGCCGACCGCGCGGAGCGTCAGCGCGATCTGGGACGCCGAGGACAACGCCGGGTGACAGCACAGGAACAGCAGGATCAGTGTGTCGTCGAAGTCCACAACGGGTCCGGTGGGGACCGGCCGCTGGTCCAGTTCACGGCGGTGCCGGGCCTGCTCGGCCCGCAGCAGGTCGGTGAGCCGGCGCGACGCGACCGTGATCAGCCAGGCCTTCGGGTTGTCCGGGACCCCCTCGGACGGCCACTGCTGGGCGGCCGCGATCAACGCCTCCTGCACGGCGTCCTCGGCGGTGTCGAAATGGCCGTAGCGCCGGACGACAGCGCCGAGGACCTGCGGCGCCAACTCACGCAGCAGGACCTCGGCGAAACGGTCGTTCACTCCAGCGACTCGGCCGCGGACCCGGCGATCGGCCGGATGTCCACGTGCAAGTCATGCACGAACGTGGCGCCTGCCGGGTGGGGCGTGTTGACGAGTTGGGCGGCGATCTCGGTGGCCCGGTCATAGCTCACGCAGTCGACGATGGTATATCCGCCGAGCACCTCCTGGGTCTCCGCGTACGGCCCGTCGGTGACCACCGGGACGCCGTCCTTGAGCGAGACCCGCCGCGCGTGGACGGGCGGGGTGAGGCCGTGCGCGTCGACGAACTCACCGGACTCGACCAGGTCGTTGTTCCACTTCGCCATGAACTGGTGCAGCGCGGCCGCGTCCTGTGGGGACCAGTTGGCCATCATGTCCAGGTCCTGCTGGGTCAACGACAACATGATCATGTACTTCACGTTCGTGTCCTCTCCACTGGGAACCTTTCAGCGGAGACGTCGGAGTCGAGCCGCCGGTCCGGACACGAAGTCTAGTGACGGTGACCACTATTGATCACCGAGTCGGTCACGCTGCCCGGGGTTGAGGACGGCCCCACCGGCGATGGCGTTCGCTACGTATCCGAGCGCGTTCCCGGCGTTGCGCGGCCACTACGTCGGGATGGCGGTTGTTCGCATTGCGCCACCGCAGATATGCGTGCATTTCCTGTGCCAGCGCTGGGTGATTGGGGTGGTCGGAGTTGGCCATGGTGAACTGGCGCAACGGCCCGAACTGTGCCTCGATCGGGTTCGACCACGAGGCGTTGGTGGGCGTCAGACACAGCTCGACCTTGTTGCGGACACACCAGGTCCGGATTGCGGGTGTGGTGTTGGTCGAGAGGTTGTCGCAGATGACGTAGATCGGAGCGCCGTCCGGGCGAGCCTGACGGATCGATTTGAGCGCGGCCAGGGTGTATTTGCCGCCTTTGTGTTCGTGCAGGACACCCCACAGCCGGTCTTCGGAGAGGCTTTAGCAGCCGTGGAAGTACCGGATGCCGTGGGTGCGCTGGTAGGTGGCTCGCAGTCGGTCGGGATGACAGCGGGCGGCCCAGCAGGTGCCGTGACACGGGCGGATCGACAGCGGCCCGAACTGGTCGAAGGCGAAACACCGGTCCGGGAACCGTACGGTGACCTCCTCGATCCGATCCAACTTGGCCTCCAGGTCGGGGTCGTGGGACTCCTTCCAGGTCCGTGTGCGCTGGAACGTGATGCCGCGAGCGGAAAGGATCTGCCGTAACCGTTCTCGCCCGACACGGACCATCCGGACCGGTGCCCACCGCGGATCGCGACGTCCGTACCGGCCGGACAGGTAGCTGGCCAGCTTGCGGATACTCCAGTGCGTGAACGGCAGTCCGTGCTTGCGCGGGCGGATAGTGGCCGTCTCGACGATGACGGTGATGTCAGCGTCGGTGATGCGGCGGGGATGACCGCCCGCCCAATGAGGGTCCAGACAGGCCAACCCCTGAGCATTGAACGCGTGGATCACATCCCGCACTGTGTCCTCATCCGCGGCCACCAGCCGAGCGATCGTCGGCACCATGGTGCCCGACGCCGAAGCCATGACGATCAACGCGCGACGCACTCGGATCGACTCGTGCTTACCCCGCCTTACCAGGCGTAACAGGTAATGACCCTCATCCTGAGTGAGGCGGCGGGCTCTGACGGGCTGGGACATCACACACCCCGATTCCACGCTGGACCCGGCAAGATCAACCCTTCTCCAGTCCATTGCCCAGGTCACGCATCCCACCCGGCGTGTCGCCAAACCGGTGATCGTTAGTGGTCATCGCACTAGCGAGTGGCCATGAAATGTCGGAGACGCCTCTGCGTCACCGCCTGCCGTCGCGTCGCACGAAGTACATGGAAAGAGGCTGACAGTGTCGGCCGCCCGATTATCGCATCGGAAGCGATCGTCATGAATGGAAGCGATAATATGGAACACCTGTCGCGGCGCCAATTTTTCGGACTCTCTTCCACCGTCGGCGTTGCCGCGCTCCTGACAGACACGGAAGCGGACAGGAATGTTGCCGCGGCGTCCCAGGCAGCCCTATGCGGAAACCCTTCCGATGCCGCAAGCAGCTGTCCGCCCGCTTCACTCCAGAACATCTGCGGTGATCCCAACGATAAAAACGATCCACTATGGAACGACGTCCAGTACTGCATCCACGGGATAGTGCCGCCACCACCCCAGCTTCCGCCCGAGTGTTTGAACAAGACCGCAAAATACGTCGTACTACACGGCAAACCCGAGAATACTCGCAATTACCTCCTACTGCCAGCGTGCCGAATCACCGGCATTGAATGTCCGTTTATATGGGAGGCCGACGCGCCACATTACTGGAACTACGCCTGGAACAACGCGATGCCTGGCGGGGCAGTTCCCGTGAAGTATCGAAGCATTGGGTTTGGGATCAACTCGCAGGATGCCAGGCGCTTCAATCAGCTACATATCCACATGGCGGGAGTACAGGACAGCTTACAACGCCGCTTGCACGAGCTTGAGAATGCGGGAGATATCACCGACAATCCAACGCAATGGGCTGATCTGAAATATCGTGTCACCATCAACGGCTCTCAGGGAGATCGGACGTACCGAGCCCTCGTTCTCGCCAGTCTGGACCAGAATATCTTCACCTTACTGTACCGTAATGTGGTACAGAAATCGCACCTAAAAATGGTTGATCAAACGTTGATCGTGGTACCGAAGAAGACGAACAGCGGATTCGTCGGGACTTTCTATGTCCTGAACAGCGATAAATCGCTCCACGGCGGCACGTCTACCTGTGATCAGTTGCTTGTGTACAGCTGAGTCGCCGCGGAACCACAGGTCAGCCCCCGTCCAAACAGGACGAGGGCTGACTCGTTCAGGTTGCGGGCCGCACCTTATCCACACCTTCGACAGCGGCTCATGTTGGCTCGCCCACCTGTTCGAGCAGCGCCGCCGCCCCCAGTCTTGGCCACCTTGCGCTTGAAGTAGACGTTCTGCGTCATCGACACCTGCGCGTGCCCGAGCTGGTCGGCCGCCGCCCGCGCGGTGAGGCCGGCGTCGTCCATCATTGACGCCACCGTCTTGCGGTAGACGTGGCTGGGCACCCACGGATAGCCCGCCGCGTCGAACGCCTCCCGCAAGTCCGCCGCGCGACGAGGTCAGGCCAGCTCGGACACCAAGCCGTCAGGCCGTCTACAGGCCGTCTAGGGTCCGTAGACGATGGAAGACAACGCTGATCAACACCTGCTTCCACCGGAGGTCAACCACAGGTTCGAACGCCAGGCCTTGCCGGCAGCAAGATCTTCACAATCTTGGCGAGCGTGGTCCGACCACAGGGCGGCGCGCGATCCACAGACGTTATCCACAGTGTGGATAACTCGAACGTGTATTCGAACCTGCGGTAGGGTGACCTGCATGAACGGTGTTGGGAGCACATGGCGGCCGGACGGACCGGTTCGCTACCGCCGCGACGGCATCAACCGGCTCGTCGGGGTCATGCCCGCGACGTGCAAGCAGGGCCTGCACGCGCTGCATGTCGTCGGGTACACCGCGCGCGAGACCACGAGCGAACACGGCTCGCAGGAGTTGCTTGCCATCACCTGTGCGGCCTGCGTGAGCGCCAACCTGTCGGGGGCCACCTGGTATCTGGTCAGGACCCAACCGCGACCGGAGCTTGCGGAACTGGATGACGAGCCCTATCGGGACATAGAGCCGCAGCTCATGGAACGCCCCGTGACCCGGTAGGTGGCCGCGGTGGTCCATCGGCAATGGCGCGAGTTGGCGACGCGGCTCATCGCGGACGCCCAACTGCTCGCCAACGAGCTGCACGCAAGCGACGACCCACCCAGTCCGGGCGAGGCGACTGAACTGGTACGGGCGACCGGACACGTGGTCGCTCAACTGGCCGTACTCAACATCCGCATCGGACGCGCCTACGGCAGTCGCCTACCCGAGGATGTTCTTGATCAGTACCGTGCGGCTGTCGGTCACCTCAGTACCGTCTCAATAGAACGGGTCGCCGACGGGTTGGGGCGCGCACCGTGACGCGGACGTTGTCTCAGGGCACACGACGAGGTCAAGATCAACACCACACGTTACCCTCCCCAAACGATGACAAACGACCACAGTCGACCGTCCACTACAGACTCTTGAGCTAGGCGGCTTGTCTGGCAACGCAAGGGAAAGTGCGAAGACGTCAGACAACAACAAGTGCGCCAAGTTAATCCGTAGGTTCTGGGTTCGAGCCCCAGGCGGCCCCGGCGTGGGGACGAGAATCCCGAGGTCATGTGACGTGCCTGGGGTGGTCTGGCCGCCGGCCCAGTCCCGTGCGGTCAAGGACAGGGGCCGGTCCGGCGGAGCCAGGGTCAGGCCGCGTGCATGCGCGGAGTGATGGCGGGCCAGTCGTTTTCGACCTCAGCCAGCCGGATTGCGCGGTGCCGAGCAAGGCCGTGAGCACGAACACCGCAACGAGCAGCGCCGTCGGGCGGGACGACGGTGTCGTCGGCGGTCGCCGCCGAGCGGCCCCCGCTTGTGTGATGCCATGGATGGGTTTGCTCCTGGCCCCGAAGGTGGATCTCATATGCGAGTGGTGTCGAGCCCTCAGCGCCCGACACCACTACGGCCGGGCAAGGCGGAATTCCGTGGCTGCCTGAAAGACCGGCCAGCGCAGCGTGAACGAGGCGAAGATCCCCGCCCTTGCTGCAGGTGTCCATCATCCGACCTGGTGGGGATGCACCCTAACCGCCGCCCAGGTGTCAACACCCTGCTCCGAACGGGCGCAGCCGCCAGACGACACGATCGGCGGTACCGACACGTGTCGTCCTGCGAGGTCACATGTCGCTCGACGCTAACCCGGCACCACCTTGATCGGTCGCATCATCTCGTTGTCCTCGTGATCCAGGATGTGGCAGTGCATCACGTAGCGGCCCGGCAGGTCGAACCGTGCCGCGACCCGGGTGGTCTCGTGCGGGTACACGATCACGGTGTCCTTGCGGCCGGTCTCCCAACGCTCCGGTGGCCGGGCCGCTCCATTGGCACGGCGCCGGTCGAGGACCTGGAACTGCACCTGGTGCAGGTGGATGGGGTGGGCGTCCTGGGTGAAATTGGTGAGCTCCCAGACCTGTGTCGCGTCGACGGCAGGTGACTCGGTGACGGGCGCGCCCCACCCGAGCGGCTCGGGGGTTCCGTCCGCCCTGACGGTGCCGAGCATCGTGCTGGTCATCGTCTGCTGGTAGTAGCGGGAATGCGACTCGTTGAGCGATATCCGCCAGGTGTGCTCGGCCGCGCCGAGCGGCTGTGCGGCGGGCAGGCGCAGCTGCGCCGGGGGCAGACTGGTGTCCGGTGAACGTCGCGGCACCACCACGAACTTCATCACCTGCCCGGTGGTGGCCGGGTCGGCCGCCGCGCCCCCCGGCATCCCGCTGAACGCCCCGTCCGGTCCCTCGTTGACCAGGTACAGTTCGCTGCCCACCCGCACGTCGGTGAAGTCGACGATCAGGTCGGCTCGTTCGGCCGGGGCGCACAGCACCTGCCCCAGGCGCACCGGCGTGGGTAGGAAGCCGCCGTCTGCACCGATCTGCCAGCAGGACAGCGTCGGTGGCACCGGCCGGGCGGCCAGCGGGTCGGTGACGATCTTGAGCACCAGGGTGCGCGCGTTGCAGGCGTTGAGCACGCGGAAGCGGTAGCGGCGGGGTTCGACCGTCAGCACCGGCCAACTGCGGCCGTTGACCACCATCGTGGTGCCGAGCGTCTGCGGGTTCCACAGCGGCGGCACGTCGCTGAACGGCACGAACCGCGCGTCTGGCGGGATGTCGGCGACGAAACTCCGTGTCGGCGGGAAGAAGATCGAGCCGTCCGGGGTGAAGGAACGGTCCTGGATCACGAGCACGATCTCGTAGCGGCCGGCGGGCAGGACTCCGGCCGGCAGGTCATGACGGCCGCCGCGAACGACGTAGCAGCCAGCCAGCCCGGCGTGCTGGTTGAGCCTGGTCATCCCGAGCGTGTGGTCGTGATACCACAACATCGTCGCGGCCTGGTCGTTGGCGTACTGGAAGACGGCGGTTCCGGGACGCCATCGCACGCGCAGGCGCTCGGTCGCCTGGTGGCGGTGCGGCTCGTAGTAGGAGCCGGCTCTCGCGTATCCGGTCGGGATGTCCCGTGCCCGTGGTAGGTACCAGGCCGAGGGGTAGCCGTCGCTGTCCTGGAGGCTGTGCGCGCCGTGCAGGTGGGTGACGATCGGTACAGGGCCTCGGTAGTCCGATGGCGTCGCGGCGAACATCGGGCGCGTGTCCCGATCCGACCGACCGCCGGGTGGGTTGGCCCAGTGCAGGGTCTGGTCGACGGGGAACAGGTGCGGCAGGTAGTGCCCGTGGCCGTCGACGAGGTCGTTCACCCAGGTGACCCGCACCGCTCGCCCGCTGCGTGCCTCGATGGTGAAGCCCGGGGTGTGCGAAGTCCTCGGGTGGTCAGCCGATCCGTAGCCCCACACGGTGGTAGTGGGAAAGTCATGGGGAAGTACCTGTTGCCTGAACTGCCGCACGCTGATCGTGTAGCCGTCGAGATCGCGGGTGGCCCAGGACCGGGGCATCGTGGGCAGCATGGGCAACGGGGTGACGTACTTGGGGATCGTTGCCGGGTCGAGTACGACGCTTCCGCTGTGGCTCGCCAGGCCCGGTGCCGGCGTGGCTGTGGAGGTCGCGCCGACCGACATCGACGCGGCGACGGCGCTGCCCAGTTTCGCCGCCCTGAGCATGGTTCTCCTGCCGAACCGGTTGGCGGTGGAGCCGTCGGCGGGCAGTGGCCGGTCAGGTTCGTTCATGGTGCCTGCTCGGTCCTGTGTCTCGCGGACGAATCGCTGAGCCGTCAGCGTGCGTCCATGGGGCCAATGAGGTCAGGCCTCACTACGCACGAGGCACGCCGCGCGTTCGACATGATCTGTCGCAGCAGGACCGCGCTCAAGTCCGAGCACCCGAGGCAGATAACCGAGCAACACTCGCTGCTGGAGGCGTGTCCCGCGCCCTGCCCGGACACGGCCAGGGGCGGCGACCATCGTGTTTGGCCTGTCGACGCTACCCGCAACCTGTCCCGCCCCGGGGGTTCGGTGGTCGAGGTCAGCGGGTCGGCAACGGGGAAGTTGCTGGATGTCGCCGATGTCGGCGGCGTAGGGCGGAACGCAGACGTGGCCTTCTGCTGGTGGTGGGCCGAGACCGGGCAGGGGCACGGTCGGCTCGTCCGCCCACGCGGTCAAGGGAAGGCGGATCGTGGCCGGCTCCAGCGCGCTCGTGGCGGGCATGGATGTCAGCTACTTGGCGAGCGATATCGGCTCGTCGGCAGCGGGCCAGTCGGCGTTGTGTCCACCAGGCCTGCACTCCGTAACCGTCCCCAGCCACTCCGACCACGCCGAGGAGCAACCCGGCGATGCTGCCAGCGGCTTGCACCCAGAACATGACGACCTCCCGGTGATGCCTGGCGTGCCAACCGGTCGCCGTCACGGCTGGCACGCCAGGAGCTAATGACGGCAATGGCGTCGACGGCGATGGGACCGGCGGGAAACGTCGGGGCGGACATCGCGGCGGGAGCCTTTCTGCCGGTCGGGCGGAACGACCTGCTCACCGAGGCGGCCACGACCGCCACCCGGCTCGATGCGGACCCGCAGCGGCAGCGGGCGCTGAGAGCAACGTGGTCAGCCACCGCGTGTCCGGTACGTACGTGCTCGGCGACGCCGGAACCGCGTTGGCCCACGCCCAACGCCTCCCGCTGGCGGCAATCCCCACCACCGAACGCCGCGCGCGGCTGCTGGTCGACACAGCGCAAGCTTGGGCACGATTCGACAAACCCGACCGCGCTTATCAGACGCTGCTGGCCGCTGAACGCATCGCCCCCGGCGAAGTCCGCACCCGCAACGCCCTCCGCCGCCTCGTCGGCGACCTCCTGGCCTCCCCGAAACAGGCGGCCATGCCCAGCCTGTCCGCCCTCGCCCGTCGAGTCCACGCACCAGGCTGACCCCGGCCGCACACCCTCCAGCGCCACCGAGAACCGCCCGGTTGGGCGAGCACACAAGTGACGCCGGTGGTGTCGGTGACGACGGGCGACGAGCCGCGCCAGCGCCGACGGCTACAAATCTGATCGATTCGGCTACGATGCGCGACACGCAACGACCTTGCTCGAAGGACACGCACTGTGACCGAATCCCCAGCGCCCGAGTCTCCTCGTCCTGATCCGTATCCGCCACAGGGCGTCGATCTGGATCACCCCAGTGTGGCCCGTGTGTACGACTGGTACCTCGGTGGAAGCGCGAACTGGGCGATCGACCGCGAGTTCGGCGAGAAGGCGCTGGCGGCGTTCCCGTTCGTGCGTCCGGCTGCCAAGGCGAATCGGCAGTTTCTCCACCGGGTGGTGCGCTACCTGGCCGAGCGGGGCATCCGACAGTTCGTCGACGTCGGTTCGGGCATTCCCACGATGGGGCCAACCCATGAGGTCGCGGACCGGGTGAACCCGGAGTCGGCGGTGGTGTACGTCGACAACGAGCCAGTCGCCGTCGCGCACTCCCAGGTGCTGTTGGAACAGCACGGAGACCCGGCGCGGCACGCCGCGATCCACGGTGACCTGCGCGACCCGGACGGCCTGTGGCAGAAGGTCGCCGACAGTGGTGTGATCGACCTGGCGGAGCCGATCGCGCTGCTGATGCTCGCGGTGCTGCACGTCCAACAACTCGACCCCCATGGGGTGGACCAGACCGCGGCGACCGCGGCTCGCTACCGCACGCTGCTGTCGGCGGGTTCCTACCTGGTTATCTCTCATGGCACTGCCGATGGTGTGCCGCAGCAGCGCGCGTCGGATATGGAGAGCTTCGCCCGGATGTACGACCGGTCCAGCACGCCGGTGGTATGGCGGCCACGGGCGGAGATCGATGCCCTTTTTGGTGACCTGGAACTGGTTGAGCCGGGTACCACCTGGACACCGCTGTGGCACCCGGAGGAGTCCACCGATGACACGCCGGCGATTGAGTTCGCCAGTCCGGATGACTCGGTCGTCTGGGCCGGCGTGGCCCGCAAGAACTGAGACGACCCAATGCCGAACGCGGGCACGCGCGAGAACGGTTGATCGGCGGGGAGAGACAGGTGCCTGGGTCACAGACCGCTAATCCGGCCTCTCCCACGCAACACGATCGAAGACGAGAGCGCCGAGGGGTGTGCGCGCCTTTCCACCGGTACGCCGAGTAGATCCGTCTGACCTCCAGTTCCCCCGGGTCCAGCAGCCCGGGCGACTCAAGCAAGCTGGGGTCGCCGTCGATCTCCTCCAGATAGCCGTGGTTCGCTGCCCTGGCCATCGGGCGGTACGCCGAGGGGTGCGTGAGTAATACCTCAAGGTCATCGACGGTCAGCGGCGGTGTCCACACCGGCCAGGTCATGCGCATCGGCGACTGGGTGACTAGCGGGCACACCCGACGTAGTGGCCGGTGTCCTCACGGCTGCGACCGGTGACGAACAGCAGCGGCAGTGCCATCAGCGCAAGCCACGTCAGGGCTGGGGGAGGCCCGATTTGGTTCGGTGTCGTCGTGGCGTTCGCCGTCCAAGCCCAGCGACATCAGCCCTGACACTCGGCCCGAACGTCCCCTGCCGAATTGCGACCATCGACTGCCGGCGGCTTTAGGTGTCGGTTGCGGCGGCCTGCTTCCGTGGATAGCCATGTGATCGTGTGTCAGCGATCGCCGTTTGAGGATCCTTGTGCGGCACTCGAGTCGGCGTTCGACGCCGATGTAGTCGTCGGGCGCGCTGGCGCCGTCGTCCGCGTCGGGCCTACCGGTTGGCTCCTGTGGGGGGCTGGATGTTCTGGTTGATGTGGAACATGTTGTCTGGGTCGTAGCGGCCCTTGATCTGGGCGAGTCGGTTGTAGTTGCCGCGGTAGGACGCTGTGACCCGGTCCTGTCCCTCGTCCATCAGGAAGTTGACGTAGGCGCCGCCAGCCGAGGTGGGGTGCAGCTCCTGCCAGTAATCCCGGGTCCATTGGGAGATGACGCCGGCGTTGGCGGGGTCCGGGTCGACGCCCACGATGACCCCTGCCCAGCCGCCGTCCCGGTAAGCGAAGGCGGTCGCGTCGTCCGGCACGCGGCTGGCGGCACCGTCGATGGGGTAGAGGTGCATGGTGGAGTGGCCGGTCGGCAGCTGCGCGCCGTATCTGCAGTGCACGTCGATCGCGGCGTCGGAGATCTCGGTGAAGAAGTCCGACCGCCAGTACCACTGCAGCCCGGCCGGATAGAGGCCGTCGAACGCGCTCTGCAGCATGGCGAACGGCATGGCGTGCAGGCCGACCAGCAACGGCGAGCCGTATGTCGTGATCGGCTCGAGCACCTCGTCGGTGTGCGTGTGCGATCCGGTGTAGCACCAGACGATGGCGCAGGACTTGCGGCCCCAGAGCTCCTCCGGGAACGGCGCGGCGGGTGGGACGGCCAGCAGCGCGAAGAAGCCGCTGAGCTCCTCCGGCAGTGATGGCAGGAGCTCCCGGTACCAGCGCAGCACCTCGGCCGTGTCGGCGAGGTCGTATAGCACGGGGCCACCGATGATCATGCCGCGTTCCCCGATGTCGTGGCAACGGAAGGTGAACGACGTGACGACGCCGAAGTTCCCGCCGCCGCCGCGCAGAGCCCAGAACAGGTCGCTGTGGGAACTGTCGCTAGCCGTCACGAACGTGCCGTCGGCGAGCACCACATCCGCGGCGAGAAGATTGTCGACGGTGAGACCGAAGCGCCGCGAGAGGTAGCCGATGCCGCCTCCGAGCGTCAGGCCGCCCACACCGGTCGACGCGAGGAAGCCGGAGGGAGTCGCCATGCCGAACCCGACGGTCGCGTGGTCGACGTCGCCCCAGGTGCATCCCGCGTCGGCGCGGACGGTATGGTTGTCGGGGTTGACCGTGGTGCTGCGCAGCAGGGAAAGGTCGATGACCAGGGCGTCATCCCACACCCCGAGGCCGGCGGCGTTGTGACCGCCACCTCGCACGGCGATCTCGAGGTCGTGTTCCCGGCCGAAACGCACACAGGCGATGACGTCGACGGTGTCTCGACAGCGGGCGATAGCCGCCGGCCGCTTGTCGATCATGGCGTTGTAGACGGCGCGCGCCTGGTCGTACTCGGCGTCGCCCGGGGTGATCAGGTCACCGCGCAGGGCGGCAGCCAGGTCTTCGTACGGCGTGTTGCCGATGCCGGCTGATGTGGTCGGCGTGGTCATGCGGCCCCCTTCCACTACGGCGCCACTATGGCGCTCTATGGGTGCGGTGCTCTCCCGCCGAACGCGAGCCGACCGAAGGCAAGAACCATCCACGATCCGCGAAGAACACCCGCCAAGCGCTCAAGCTAACTCCCGGGGCCATCGCAAATCGACCCATCCGCTTATTCTTTATACACCACTACAGTGTCACACCACTACCGCGTGACTGGAAGTGGCGAGTTTACCTCCGAAGGCTCATCCATTAGAGAGCAGCGGGTGGCAAGGTCGCGCCAATGACGGAAATGGGCCACTGCCCCATGCCGCACCCCACCATCCGACACCGCGACCGTCAGCCCTGTTACATCTTGCCCACATTGCATAAATGAAGCACAGGTGAAGTCGACGGCAAGAAAGTGAAGTCAGGTTTGAGACCCTACAACGAGCTTGTAGGATCTTACGGCGCATGACATCTTGATCTTCTGCGACCTTCGGGTCTCGGCTTGTCTCACTTCGATGTCACCCAAGATCGATCTCATTTTCGTGGCACTTCTTCGGCGGCAGCGTGAGCGATGACGGCGCGCGGCCGGGCAGCGAGGGGCCGGCTCAGCGGTCTCCGCGAACGCCCTCCTCGCGGCATGTGAGTGCGTTTCGGGGACGCCCGCCGGGCCCGAATCCCGGACCCGAAGGGCGTCGCAACTCGCGTCGGACGCCAGACACCTGACACAGTGAACCGACGCTGAATCAGGTGGCCGACGGCGTCTGAGAAACTACCGACTGTCGGCAACCAGCCCCGCGAAAGGTCAGTCGTCACGCAACCGATCGGCCAGTCGTTCAGCGTTGAGCTGCGACATTGCCCGCTCGACCTCCTCCTGGTCGGTCAGGTCGACGCCGCGCCGGGACAACTCGGCCAGGATCTGCTTGGCCGGCCCCCACGTGGCCTCCGTGTCGAACGACTCCTCGAAGTCGGGCGCGAACTCGTCGACAGCGGCGACCACCGGCTCGATCCACTCGGCGTCCACGCCGCGACGGTTCAGGGCGAACCGCAGCCAGCCGCGTAGCGTCTCAGGCAGCGCAGCGCGCTGCTGGGCATCCAGCAGCGCCTTGCGCGGCAACCAGTCGGCCAGGAACAACTCCACCGCGCCTGGGCTCCAGCACAGCGGACCGGCGGTGATGTGACCGTCGCCGTAGTCCAGGAACAGATCCGCAAGCGACCGGGTCACCCCATCGGCAGGTACGCCGCCTGCGGCCACGAAGTCCTCCACCAACCGCTGCCGCTGCGCGTCGGCCAGCGGCTCCCAGTCCGGCCCCGCGGGCAGATACGGCCGACAGCGTGCCCAGGCCAGTGCCCGCAGTTCGACAACGTCCGGGTCGTCCTGCCGCGGCCAGGTCATATCCGTACACCGCAGCGCGTCGGCGAACTCAGCCAGGACCTTCTCAACCGGATACGCGGTCAGTGGCATCGGCACCTCGTCGTCGTCACGGAACTGATCCCACAGCGAGGCCGCCCCTGCACGCAGCAGACCAACCCTGTCGACCAGGATGCCACCGACCGTGTCGACCTGCGCCATCAGCGTGTGCGGCTGCGGCCCGTCGAACTCCACAAACAGCACGCGCTCGGACTCCCACACGTCCACCGCCCGCCACGCCGCGACCGGCGTCCACCCCGACGTGTCGATCCACGCAGGCATCGGCTGCGTCTCGGCGAGGATCGCCAGCGTCTCGTCGAGCATCGTGTGCTCGGTCTCCGGCACCACCCGCCGCAGCGCCGCGACCGCAACCACCGCATGCGGGCTGGGTTTGGTGCACGCACGCCCGACTACGCCCATACACAGGTCATGTTCCGGTTCGCGCTCGCCAAGAGGAGCAGTGACCCATGCCTGGCCCAACCACCCGCTCACCCATCGCTCGACATCAAGCACGTCGGCAAGCTGCACAATGCTCCGCGCGTCGGACATCATCCTGTCAGCAGGAAGCAGTGCCCGAACTGGGCCAAGCCGCTTGCGCTTGGGCTTGCCCCGTCCTGCCGGCCGCCCTCGACTCTTCGGGCTCATGGAACACAGTCCATCACACCTCGCGCGACTCCGTCAGTCAGGCGAGCAGGGTGCGGACAGTTGGAGACAAGTCGGCGTGATCGGTGTGTGCTCGGCAGTTCTGAACGACATCGGCACCGGATGACCCATTTTGGCATCCCGCCTTAACAAATCCCAGGATTCGCGTATGATTGGGCATAGTTCGACATCGCGCGACAGACCCAGGAAATTCGGTTGAGCCCTTTTAATCCGTAGGTTCTGGGTTCGAGCCCCAGGCGGCCCACTCGAAGTCACAGGTCAGCGCGTTGCGCGGCTCGGCCGTTGCCGTCGAACCCGCGCTTACCCCTCGGGCTCGGACTCCACGACGTGATGCGCGAGCTCGATCGGCTCCAGCAGGCCGTTACATCCCTTGACAAGTGCCTTGAGGGCTCTGGCTCCGGGTTGATTCAGCTCCACTCTGCCGGGAACCGCACCAGCCGTCCGCACAGTGGAAGCAGTGCGCACCCCGCACACGGGTCGGCAGCCTCACGGCCGAAGACCGCCCAACGCACCTGAAGCCACCGAACGGCCGGCAAGCCGCGCGGCGGTCGTCGCGCCCTTGATGTGGTGCTCGTGGGCCTCGCCCAAGGCGGCCGCGAACGACTGCGCGGTGGCCACGTCGCCGAAGGGGTGCGCGGTCACCGACTCGCCGCCGAGCTTGCGGGCCGCGCCGGCGGCGGCGGAGCTGGACTTCCGGTCGCCGGCGGCCCCGTCCCGGAGCCCGCCGGAGTCGTACCTCATGTCGGACATGGGGTTCCTTGCTTTCTCGGCCGGGTGCGGGGAAAGCGGTCAGGACATACCGTCGGCGACGCGGCGCACGGCGGCCTGGTCGGCGACGGTGGTGGTGGCGGAGGTCAGCTCGTCGCCGAGGGTGGCGGTCTTGTCGGCGCGGCCACCCTCGATGTCGGACGGGAATCGTGGGGCGCCGGCGATGTGGTGCTGGTGGGCCTCGCCGACGGCGCCGGCGAAGGAGCCGGCGTTGTTGACGTCACCGAACGGATGGGCGTCGACGGAGACCCCGCTCAGGGTGCGGGCGGCCCCGGCGGCGGCCTCGCCGGACTGGCGGTTCTTGGAAGCGCCGTCCCGGAGGCCGCCCGAGTCGTACTTCATGTCCGACATCAGCTGTCCTCTCCGAGGACGCCGCGGGCGGCCCGCTGACCGCTGGACCACACGTCGTCCTCGACCAGCCAGTCGGGGTTCTCCCGCGTTTTGTCGCGGTCCTTCTCGCCCTTGCCTGCCTGCATCCCGGGCACGTAGCCGCGCTGCCCGGAAGAGCCTTCGGCCTCACCGGCCGCGGCCGTCGCACGGGCGCGAGCCTTGGCCCGGCCGGTCCACGTGGACTCCGGCTCGGCCAGGGCGCGATTGCGGCGGGCACGAGAGCCGGCGCCACCGCCGATACCGCCACCAGCACCGGCCTGCATCGGTGGCACGTAAGGACGCCCGCCCTGCTGCGCCTCCTGCTGAGCCAGGGCGTTGGCCGCGTAGGCCTTGGCCGCCATGGAGTTGCCTGCGGTCTGGGCCAGCTGCGAGTACGCCGGGTTGGCGGGGTTCAGGCTGGGCGGCACCGTGCCGCCGAACAACGGCTTGCCACCAAGGGAGAAGAGCGGATCGACGGAGACGCCGCCCCCACCGCCGCCGCCCAGCGCCAACGGGCCGGGCGTGCCGCCGGACAGCCCTTCCAGGCGGGACGAGTACTGGGTGACGTCACCGAAAGGCTTGCCCGTCACGGGATCCACCCAGCGGCCGCTGGTCGGGTCGTACTCCTGGCCGCTGCCGGGGTCGATCAGGTAACCGGTCCGGGGGTCCTTCACCCAGCCGGTGAAGTCCTTGCCGTCGGAGCCGATCACCGAGGAGTGCGGGTAGTCCTCCTTGCCGGGCAGCTGCGGCGGCGTCTGCGTGGTGTCCGTGGCGATGGGGCGTCCGTCGTCGGTCGGCGTCGTCACCGTGTGCGTGTCGACGGGTGTGCCGACGGTCTTGCCGGTGGATCCCGGTCCGTCCGAAGTGGACGTTGTCGTGGCGCCGGTTCCGCTGCCGGAGCCGCCGTTGGTGACCGGCGCGGGCGGCACGGTGCCGGGGTTGAACGCGTTGTAGGCGGCGGACCACTTGTCGATCTGGGGATTGAGCACGGCGGCGCCCTCGGCCTCGGCCGCCTTCATGCCGTTGACTTTGCCCATGGACAGCGCGTCGTCCGGTCCGACGATCTTGTCGATCTTCTGGGAGACGGTGGCGTACTGCTCGTGCGCCTCCATCTGGGCTCTGCTGCCCACGGCCCCGGCGTTGGCCAGCCCGGTGCCGACCGTGGTGGCCTGGTTGGCGACCTGGTTCATCCAGTTGGCCACGGGCGTCGCCCGGGCCCCGAAGTTCTGGTACGGCGTGCCCTGCTGGGCGGTCACCATGTCGCTGGTGCCCTTGAGCTGGTCGGCCGCGCTCAGGCACGCGCTGGCGAAGTTGCGCCAGGTGTCGGCGACCTGCTTGAGGCTGTAGGGCTGGCCGCTCTGGATGACGTCGTAGGCGTCGTAGAAGTCGTAGTCGGCCATCATCGTCCGCCATTCGGGGCGCCGTTGTTGGCGGCGTGCGTCGTGTCGGCGTTGGCCTGGATGGCCATCTGCCGCGCGGCCAGCGTGCGGGCGGCGAGGTCCTGCATGTCCAGGCCGACCTTCGCCAGCTCGGACTGCAGCGAGGTGAACATGTGCGTGAGTCGCACCTGCGCGGACAGACCGCCGTCGATCTGGCCGAACGCCCCGGGTGGCGCCAACGCGTTCCTCAACTGGTTGACGAGCTCGTCACCCCCCTGCTGCTTGAGCCGGCTGGCCGCCTCGTTGAGCAGGTCGGGGTCGAGCACGACCTTCTGGTCGTCGGACCACCCGAACAGCTGGTTCCCCATGGATGCCTACCCTCCCCGCGGGACGCCGACCAGACACCGGAGCCCCCGGTGTCCGCGTCGGGTCGACCCGGTCAGCCTCGAATGACGTTGCTCATGTTCCGGTTGGTCTCGGTGGCGATGTCGCCGACCTTGCCCACCGCCAGCTGCTGCGAGTTGAGCTGCGCCGTGTACTGCTCGGTCTTGCGGTGGTACTCGTTGGTGCGGTCCTGCAGCGAGGAGCCGGTCAGCGAGTCGAGCGCCTCGGAGACGGTGCTGGACAGCTTGCTGCGCACGCCTTCCCACACACCGTCCCAGTCGGACTGGTGGCCACGGGTGGCCGAGGCGATCTGCGAGATCTGCTCGGTGTTGAACTCGATGTAGTCGGTCATAGCCGAATCCCCCTCACATTCCCTGCGCGACGCTGGTGCTCAGGCCGCCGGGCGAGGCCGCCTTGGCCGCCTGGGTGGCCTGGTCCGAACCGGACAGCGCGGTCTCGCGCAGCCGGCCGAGATCGGTCTTGAGCTGGCCCAGCACCTCGGACAGCGCGCGGCCACCGCCACCGAGCTGGTCGAAGGTGGACGCGGTGACCTGGCCCGCCGGCGCCTTCATCGCGGCCTGGCTGAGCCCGGCCTGGTCGAGAATCTTCTTCGTGATGCCCTCCATCTCGGACACCGCGTTGTTCACGACGTTCTCGGCCGCCTGCACGGTGGCCAGATCGATCTTCGGACCGCTCACGGAGACCCTCCCTGTACTGGTCTGTCGTTGGTGAGACCGCCCCACTGTCCATTCATGACGGCAGTCGGTCAGACGAACCGAGCGCCGGGTGCGGTTCCCCTTGCCCGTGAAGTCACTGTAGAACGGCTCGGCAAACGGCGGAGTCGTTTTCGTCAACTCAGGGGAGTGAGCGCTACTCTGAGTAGCCCCTCAAAAGATCAACCGCGGGTGAGGGCGCCGCAGTCCTCGCCGAACAGCGCGCTGGCCGTCTGCAGCTGATCAAAGGCTTGGGCCAGCTTGGCGGTGTCTTTCGCCTTTCCCGCGTCGAGCACCGCGTTCATCGCCGCCAGCAGATCGTCCGAGTCCTGATAGGCGGGAAAGGTCGCGGGCACGCCGTACTGCTGGAGAAGGCCACGCTGCGGCGTGGAGCTGGCGATGGCGTCGGGGAGCGTCGTCTGAATGTCCTGCCAGCCCGCATCGCTGATCGGGCGGCCTTTCTTCACCTGGTTGAGGTAGGGAATCAGGCCGTTGACCACGCCGGAGGCGTAGAGGTTCGCGACGCAGACCGCGCTGTTGAACGGGCCGACGCCGGGCGGCAGGGCCAGGTTCCGGCTGGTCGTCGTGGTCGTGGCCGCCGTGGTCGTGGTCGGCGCGGCCGAGGTCGTGACCGATGTGGACGTGGGGCCGGCCGTGCCCGGGTCGCCGGTGCAGGCGGTGAGCAGGCCGCCGAGGACGAGTGCGGTGCCGACCACTGCCATCTGCGCCGTCTTGACCATGGGACCCAGTGTGCCAGTGGGTGACGGTTGCGCCGATCGGCGGCCAGGTGACGGATCCTCCCCTATCCTCGGACCAGTTTCGGGGACGAGAGGCCGCGACCATGGACCTGATTTCCAACGACGAACTCGCCCAGAAGGCCGGATTCGACCCGTGGAAAGAGCAGGGCCGGCTGGCCAAGGGCGATCCGGCTCAGGTGGAGGGTCTCGCGGCGGCGTTCTACAAGGCCGGCGGCGACATGACCACGTCGAACTCCTATCAGCAGAAGGCCCAGCACTACGTCGGCGAGGGCTACCAGGTCAACGGGGCCTCACCGGTGGACTTCGACGCCCAGGCCGCGGGCACGAAGACCAGTCCGGAGCACCTCCAGCAGATCGGCAGGACGCTGGACACCGTGGCCGGCGACCTGGACGGGGCCATCAGCAAGGCGACGTCCGAGGTCAACGGCCTGAACGGCGAGCTGGCCGCGATCGAGCAGCAGTGGGGCGCCTTCATGCAGCAGACCGGCCACCACCTGCCGCCGGACGACCGCCAGGCCGCGCGGGACGATTTCGTCAATCAGGCCGTGGCCGCGGTCAAGGCTCACGGCGGCGCCGTGCACCAGCTGCTCACCGGATATGAGGAGACGCTTTTCGGCGCGCAGCGGACGATGTCCGATCTTGGTTATGTGCCGCCGAGCCAGCTCGAGGATCTCGGCGCCGATGCCGACGCTTACGTGAAAAATCTTCAGACATTGGCCAAGAAGTACGCCGATGATCTCAAGAACAACCACTCGCTCGATGAGAACTGGGCCCGCAACGCGCACACCGTGGCCGGTGAGATCGCGCCGTACATGGATGATCCCTATTTCGCCTCCGCCTTCTACGGCGAACTCGGGCCGCAGCTCAGCCAGATCCTGCCGAGCATGCTCCAAGCCAGCGGCAGCCACACCGCCGCCGAAGATCTCAAAACGTTCAGCCACGCTTTCGGCACCGCAGTCAGCAATGCCAATGACGATCCCGGCATGAAGGCCGTCGCCGACCAGTTCCTGGTGCCGCCTCGCGAGGCAGCCACCTCATGGAGCCGCGCCGCGATGGCCTCCAACGGCCACTTCCCGCCCGACTGGCTCGCCCAGGCCGCCCGGGCCAACGCCCTGGACGAGTTCGCCCAGCACGGCGCCGAGGGCTTCGGTGGCATGGGCTTCCGCGGCGGCCCCGCCGGCTCCTTCCCTTACGACGTAGGCGTTCCCGACGACGTCGTCGCCGCCTGGACCCAGGACCTCGGCGGCAACCCCGTGGCCGCCCGCGAGGCCCTGGCCACCATGGGCCAGCCCGGCACCGACGTGCACATCCACGGCGACCCCACCGCCGCCTACCAGGACAACATCCACAAGCTCGTCGAGTACGGCAAGGACGACTCCACCGGCTCCATCGCCCACGGCTACGGGGCCGCCTTCGAGGCCGCCGCCGGCGCCGACAACGAGACCGACGGCAGCCACAGCCCCGAGGCCGTCACCTTCGCCAAGGCCCTGTTCAACGACATGGCCCACGACAGCAAGGACGTGCCGCCGATCGCCGCCCAGAACTTCGCCAAGATCGGCGGCTCCTACGTGCAGGAGATGGCCGCCGGCTACCGAACTCATGGCGACGAGGTCCTGCCCGTGGACGCGAACGGCAAGCTGCTCGGCGACAACGCCGCGTTCGAGGTGCCGCCGGAGCTGGCCCAGGAGTTCGCGAAGACCTTCGCCGGCAACCCGGAGGCGACGAAGATCTTCGACTCGGCGGCCGGGCAGGCCGCGCACAACGCGATGCTCGCCGGCGCGCGAGGCGACGTGGACCTGTTGCACCACAACCAGTCCGCGCACTACCTCGATGACGTCTCCCAGGCCTACGGCTCGGTGGCCGGCTCGGAGAACAGTGCCGCGGTCGAGGTCGTCGGCGAGCAGGTGGAGAGCGAGGAGCACGCCAAGGAGATCATGAAGGGCATCCTGTCCGCGGGCGTCGACATGATCCCGGCCGGCAAGCTGGCCGAGGCGGCCGGCGGCGCCTTCCTCAAGGTGTCCGATTCGGTGTGGGACGCCATGAAGCACACCACGAACATGGGGCTGGAGAGCGTCTACGGCGCGCCCGCCGGCTCCGAGCAGCAGCTCGAAGCGCTCAAGGACAACGGCCACGAGGTGGCCATGGTCGGCGACTACGAGCGCACCGCGATCCTGCAGGAGGCCGGTTATCCGGGCACCGACAAGATTCCGCCGCAACTGCTCGACGGCCACGGGCACATGCTCAACGTCGCCCAGGTCATGAGCGACGACACCCTGAAGAAGGCGTACTACGACTACATGAGCGGCGTGGCGAACGAGTCCGAGGGCACGCTCGGGCAGGGCGCCTCGGTGTACGAGCAGGCCAACAACGCCGCCGGTCGGTTCGACCACGGATACAACTTGGCTGGTGGCAAGTGAAGCGCACGGTGATCGCCCTCGTGACGGCGTTCGCATGCTGTGTCGGCTGCTCGGGGCAGTCGGCGCCCCGGGACGATCGTCCGACCGTACGATCGGACATCGAGGCCTTCGGCAAGGCGCTGGTGCGGATGGGCTATCTGGCATCCACCCCGGACGTCTACATCGGACAGTGCAAGGACGCTCACTGGGCGGCGGTGAAGTGGTCGGCGCCGGTGATCGCGCAGTTGGCCAAGGAGAACCAGTACAGCGCGGAGCAGAACGTGCTGGCCACGGCCGATCAGGCGATCAAGCTCGACGAGATCCGCTTCATCCAGCGGTCGAACGACGACGATCCGGCGCAGATGGCGCTGACATCGGATCATGCCACGGTGCTGACCGTCACCGTGCCCAAGGCCGAATATGTGCGGATCGACGGATATGCCTCCTGCTAGTGGTAGGTGAAGGTGTACGACAGCGAGGCGGCGAAGGAGCCGGGCTGGCCGAGGGTGGCGTCGACGGTGACGGAGACGTCGTAGAAGGCCGTGCGCAGGCCGGGCAGGGTCTTCTTGACGTGGCCGGCGCCGTCCCACACCGAACCGGGGTCCACGCCGAGAGCGGGAGCGTCGGCGGCTAGGAAAGCCTGGGCGTCGGCGATGCTGCTGGAGGCCAATGACACCACGGTCTGGGTGGCGGTGGAGTCGACGCTGCGGACGGGGCGCTGGATGACGCCGCCGGGCAACTCCAACCGAACCGACAGGGTGGCGTTCCATGCCGGTTGCACGCGGGCGGTGGGGAAGCCGTCGCGGAAGGCGAGCTCGGCGCGGGACGGCCTATGGGTCAGGTCGATGGGGAAAACGCCGTCGTGCACAACGGCGTCGATGGCGTCGTTGTGGAACTGGTCGATGGTGAAGGTGTAGTTGACGCCGACGGCGCCGTCCTCGTAGCCGATGACCTCGACGTAGGCGGCCAACCAGTTCCGCACGAGACCGTCGACGACGCTGGAGCCGATGGTGGCGCCGGTGACGCGGGAGAGCTGGTCACGGACGTCCTGTGTGGACAGACCGAGGGTGGGGGCGTCGGCGAGCAGGCTCTGCTGGGCCTGGGCGGCCCGATCGAACTTGCGCTGCACGACTATGTGCTGCGGCGGCAGCGAAACCGCGCCGGCGAAGTCGCCGCCGTCGGCGGTGATGCCGAAAGCGGGAATGTGCAAGGTGCCGGTGGGCAGCACGACGGTGGTGACGATGGCGTCGACCCCCGACCCGCGCTGGTACGACCGGTCGTTACGGCCGTCGGCGAAGCCGAAGTCGGCCCGGGTCGGCTTCCGCGTGAGGTCGATCGTCGCCTTGTCGTCGTGCACCAGGGACGGCGCGACGGGTGTGCTCACGGTGCAACCTCCAAGCAGGAGAAGGAGAAGAACGGCCAGCCGCCTCATGACCACGGCCAGTGGAAGCGGACGTCGGCGTCGACGTCGAGGTCCCAGTCGTTGAGCATGTGCTCGGCCAGCAGCGGCCACCGGTGCTCCAACCGCTGGTCGGCGACCCGATCCGGCACGGACGAGGCGACGATGGCCCGCGCCTGATCCGGATGCTCGGCCAACAGCTTCTGGTACGCCGGCAACGTGTCGTGGGTGACGTAGTCCCACCGGTGATCACGGTCGGCCACGTTGAACGAGGGCAGCGGTGTTGTCACGTGGGCGCCCACGGTTTCGTCGGCGAACAGGCCGGGAACGGTGACGTCGGCGCCGACGGTGAGCGGCTTGTACTCGCCGGGCGTCTTGGTGCCGGGAATGGAGGCCTGCCCGGCCACGGTCATGCCGTAGGTCATCGCCTTGCCGACGACGCCGTCATGGTTGTACATCTCGTCGTACTGCTTGGCGATGACCTGGTTCTGCTCGCGGTAGAGCAGGTCGGTGTTGCCGTGCTGGATCCGCCCGGGATCGCCGCTGGCGATGTCGCTCCACGCGTTGGCGGCGCGGTCGTCGATCAGCCCGGCCCGGCGCATCTCGTCGATGGCCCCGGTGCCGCCGTTGACGTAGGCCTCGTGCATGGAGCCCTGGTCGATGAAGATGTGCTTCTGCATGGCCAGGAACTTGTTCTCGAACCAGCCCAGCTCGCCGGCGGTCAGGTTGGCCCCGGCCGACGCCAGGTCGCGCAGCTCCTGCGGAACCGCGGCGCGCAGCTCGGGCGGCAGCGAGTTGATCTTGTCGGCCAGGCCGTGCGTGAAGTCCTTCATGCTGTCCAGGTCCATGAAGCCGCCGGCGAAGGAGGGCCCGATCATGTTGGCCATGCCGGCCCACTGCAACTCGGGATGGTCCAGGAACAGCTGACCGTAGAACTTGTACACGTTCATGATGTTGCCCAGGTTGCCGTCGACGCCGGCCTTGGGATCCCACTTGCTCAGGTCGATCCCGGCGTCGTTGGCCGCCTTGACCAGCCAGTACTGCTGGAGCAGGGCGGCGTAGCGCCTGGGGTCGAGCCCGTCGGCGCGGGCGGCGTCCAACAACTTCTGCAACGTCGCGAGGTCGGTGGGCAGGTTGGGGTTGATGCCGCCGTTGAGCTCGCCGTCGGCGTTGTCCAGCGTCAGGTCGAGCACGTTCGGGCCCTCCTGCAGGTTGGCCGACGGCACGTAACCCAGGTCGCCCATCCGCTTGAGGTAGCCCATCAGCGCCACTTCGTAGTCGGTCACCAGCTTGGTGACCTGAGTGCCGCTCGATTTCACGGCGGCGACGGCCTTGTCCAGGAACTCCTGCCGCGCCGACTGCTGGTCATCGGGCGGCAGGTGGTGGCCGACGCCCTGCATGAACGTCGTGTACTCGCCGTTGATGCCGGACAGCGTGCTCTCCAGGCTGCCGATCTCCTTGACGGCACTGCCGGTCTGGCGGTCGAGGTCGCCGGCGACGCCGGTGAGCACCTTGGCGATGGCGTTGAGGTGGTCGGGCGACTGCTTGGTGCCGCGGGCCTCGGCGTCGAAGTCGACCGGCGACGAGCCGTTGACGGTGTAGCCCTCGCCGACGTAGACCTGCGCCTGCCGCTTGGCGGCGTTGGATTCGGCCATGTCGCCGCCCGCACCGTAGAAGGCGGCGGCGAGCGTCTCGATCTGCGCGGGATCGCCCGCCTTCAGCTTGTCACGCAACGCCCAGGGGTCGACACCGGCCTGGGCCACCAGTTCAGCCTGTGAGAACGTCACGCGACACCTCCCTTCCCCATCCGACGTCACCGCGTCCCGAGCGGTTCCAACGCCGTGGCGACGGTCTCGTGCTCGAACCGGAATCCGGCCTCGACCAGGCGATTCGGTAATACCCGCAGGCTGTCCAGCGCATCCCCGGCCACACCGCCCAGCGCCAGCCGCAGCGACCAGCCCGGCACCCGCAGCACCGCTCGACGACCGAGCGCCGACGCCAGAACCCGGGTGAACTCGTCGTTGCGCACCGGTTCGGGAGCGGTGATGTTGTGCGGCCCCTGCGCGCCGGGCAGCGCCCGGATGGCCCGCACGGCGTCCACAAGGCAGATCCAGCTCCAGAACTGCCGCCCAGAGCCGAAGCGTGCGCCGAGACCGGCCCGGAACAACGGCAGCAACTCGGCCAGGACGCCACCGGCGGCGGACAGGACGAGGCCGAAACGCAGGTGGCACACGGGAATGTCCGACGCAGCGGCGGCGGCCTCCCACTGGCGGACGACCGAAGGCAGAAACCCCGCGCCGCCAACAGAATCCTCGGTCAGCACCTCGTCGCCGCGATCGCCGTAGTAGCTCACGCCCGAAGCCGACAACAACGCCTTGGGCGGCCTCCGGGCCTCGCCGATGGCCGTCACCAACGCCGACGTCGTGTCGACCCGGGAACGCAGAATGACGTCCCGATACGACCGCGTCCACCGCCGCGCCCCGATGCCGGCGCCGGCCAGGTTCACCACCACATCGACCCCGTCGACCTGCGAGCGGTCCACCTGCCGAGGCAGCCGAACCACGGTGTGGCCGTCGCCCTCGTACGACTCGCGCAACGCGGTCCCGATCAGGCCGCTGGAGCCGGTGATCGCGACCTTCATGGCCGCACCACGGTCACGCCCAACGCGAACACGAACGCCACCCCGACCAGCACCACCATGCAGGAAGCCAAAATCCGCAGGCGACGCCGGTAGGAAGCCAGTTCCTCGACCACGGCGAAGATCCGCGCCGGCCAGTGCCGCCACGACACGTGCCAGAAAATCGAGGCAGCGATCGCGTACAGCACAACGGAAACCGCATACCAAGGACTCACGAGGAAGACCAATGCGATGCCACTCACCACGAGCGCGGCAACGAGACCGACGACCTTCCACCGATTCCCGTGGGCCAGCAGGACAAGGAACTCCTCGCGCTGCTCCTCGTCCAGGAAGAAACGGTCCACCTTCGGCTGCACCACGGTCAGGCTGTAGCTCATCGAGCCCAGCCAGATCGCGGCGATCACCAGGTGCGCCACCAGAAGCAGATCAACCATGGTGCGAGTCCAACCGCGCCAGTTGCACGGGAACGGCGCCGAGACGGCGGTGCACCAACGTCCCGCGACCGGCCGGAAGTCGGGCCGGCCGCACACCGAACAGGGTGCCCTCGTCGGACGGCGCGCTCAGCACGACGGCCGGGAAACTCAGCTCCCGCATCCGGCGCAGCACCGGCTCCAGCATCGCCGAACCCGCACCGCCGGCCTGCCGGGCCAGATACAGATGTAGCCCGATGTTGCGGGCCTGCGGCAGGAAGTCCAGCAGCGGGGCCAACGGATTGCCCACCGAGTTGGCGACGAGGTCATAGTCGTCGACCACGATGTGCACGTCGGGGCCGGTCCACCAGGAGCGGTTGCGCAGCTGCTCGGGCGTGACATCGGTGTCCGGCAACCGTTTGGTGAAGCCTTCGACGAGCCCGGCCACGATCTCCACCGTCTGCTGCGGCGTCGTGCCGTAGGCCAGCATCTCCGGCCCCTCGAACTCGCCGAGCATGGTCATCCGGTAGTCGATCAGCGCGACCTTGGCCGCCTTGGCATCGCCGCGGTTCACCACCTGGCGCGCGATCGCCCGCAGCGTCGAGGTCTTGCCGGACTCACTGTCGCCGATCAGCACCAAGCCTTGGTCAGCCAGCACGACCGGCTCCAGCCGCTGCCCCTCCACGCCGATCACCAGTCCACGCTGGACCGGCAGCTCGGCGAACTCGATCATCCGGGGCAGCAGCCGCACCGCGGGCGCGGGCGGCCCGGACCAGTTCTCGTTGACCTTGGCGATCAGGTCGGCGATGCCGGTGGCCAGGTCGTCGGCGCTGCTGCGGCCGTCCACCCGCGGCACCGCGCCCAGGAAGTGCAGGCGTTCCCTGGTCACGCCGCGGCCGGGCCGGTCGGCCGGCACGGCCTGCTGGGCCTTGCGGTCGATCTCCGAGTCCAGCGCGTCGCCCAGCTTCAACTCGATCTTGGCGCCGACCAGGTCACGCAGCCCCAGCCGCAGATCGAGCCAGCGGTTGGCGGTCAGCACCACGTGCACGCCGTAGGTCAGCGACCGGCCGACCAGGTTGAGCAGGTAGGCCTCCAGGTCCTCGTAGTCCTGGCGCAGCACCGACCAGCCGTCCACCACCAGGAAGACGTCGCCGAACGGGTCGTCGGCCACCTTGCCCTCGGCCCGCAGCCGCCGGTAGTCGGCCATGGTGTCCACGCCCAGCTCGCGGAACCGGGTCTCGCGGCGTTCCACCACGGCGCTGACCTCGGCCACCGTGCGCCGGACGATCTCGTTGTCCTGCCGGCCGGCGACCCGGCCGACGTGCGGGAGCCCGGACATCGCGAACAGCGTGCCGCTGAAGTCCAGGCAGTACACCTGCACCTCGGCCGGGGTGTGCCGCAGCGCGAGCCCGGCGACCAGGGTTCGGACCAGCGTCGACTTGCCCGACCGCGGCCCGCCGACGATGGCCACGTGGCCGCCGGCCCCGGCCAGGTCGATCAGCATCGGGTCGCGCCGCTGGTGGTACGGCCGGTCCACGGTGCCCACCGGCACGGTCAGCGGGGCCAGCTCCGGCGCCGCGCCGAAGCCCCGCCCCGGCCGCACGGCCAGGCCCGGCAGCAGCGCGTCCAACGTGTCCGGGGCGTCCAGCGGCGGCAGCCACACCTGGTGAGCGGGGCTGCCCTGGCCGATCAGCTGGTCGACCATCACGGACAGAATCGTTGGCCGGCTGGGGTTCTCGTCGTCCTCGTCGGCGTCGGCCGCCGTCGGCGTGAGATTGTCCAGCCCGACCGGCACGGGCAGCGAGCGCGCGGTGAACGGCCGCACATCGCCCACCCCGAGCAGCGATTGCCCGTCGCGGTCCTCGGCGGAGTGGTAGGCGCCGGACACGTAGGCGGCGCGGAACCGGCGCAGCGTCGCGGTGTCGGTCTTGAGGAAGCCGTGCCCGGGGGCGTTGGGCAGGTCGTTGGCGTCGGGCACGCCGATAGCCGTGCGGCTCTCCTGCGCCGAGAACGTGCGCAGACCGATCCGGTACGACAGGTGCGCCTCCAGGCCGCGCAGGCGGCCCTCCTCCAGGCGCTGCGAGGCCAGCAGCAGGTGCAGCCCGAGCGAGCGGCCCAACCGTCCGATCTGGACGAACAGATCGGCGAAGTCGGGTTTCTGGCTCAACAGCTCGGAGAACTCGTCGACCACGACAAAAAGGCTCGGCAGCGGCGGCAGGCCGGCCCCGTTCTGCCGGGCCCGCTCGTAGTCGCGGACCGACACCAGGTTGCCGGCGTCACGCAGGATCTCCTGCCGGCGGTTCATCTCGCCGGACAGCGCCTCCTGCATGCGGTCCACAAGGGACAGATCGTCCTCGAGGTTGGTGATCACGGCGGCGACCTGCGGCAGGTGGCCCATCTTGGCGAAGGTCGCGCCGCCCTTGAAGTCCACCAGCACGAGGTTGAGCTGGTCGGGCGGATGAGTCGCGGCCATGCCCAGCACCAGCGTGCGCAGCAGCTCCGACTTGCCGGAGCCGGTCGCGCCGACGACCAGGCCGTGCGGGCCCATGCCGTCCTGCGCGGACTCCTTGATGTCCAGGTCCAGCACCGTTCCGTCGGCGCTGATGCCGATCGGCACCCGAAGCCGGTCGCGCAGGGGGCGGGGCTTCCACAGCACGTCCAGGTCCATCGCGCCGGCGTCGGTGATGCCGAGCAGGCCGGGCAGGGTCTGGCTGGTGGTGGCCAGGTCGTCGGCGTGCGAGGTCACGTCGAGGCGCCGGCCGCCCAGCTGCTGCGCCAGCGCGGCCGCCACCGGGGCCGGCATCGCGTCGGCCGTGCCCAGCGCCTCCAGCCGACTTCCGTTGCGCACGGCCAGTTCGCCGTCGTCGACGATCAGCTCCAGGCCGTGGGTCCGGATCAGGTCGCCGGCCCGGCCATCCAGGTCGACGACCGTGACCGCCTGGAGGCCGTCGTGGCCGAGCACGAGTTCGGTGCCGGCCACCATGCCGCCGTCGATGACCACCAGCACGTGCGGGACGTCGGGATCCGGCTCGGCGGTGCGGTTGAAGCGCGGCCGGCGGGTCAGCTCCACGCCCAGCCAGTCCTCCAGCGCCACCAGCGACGGGTTGATCAGCCGCATCGGGCCCGCGTAGTCCACCTCGTCGGGGTGGTGGCAGTGCGGCAGCCACTTGGCCCAGCCCCAGTCCGGACCGTCCTGTTCGGACGTGCAGATGAGGATCCGCAGGTCCTGCGGCGGATGGAAGGTCGCGACGTGCGAGATCAGCGAGCGCGCCACGGCCCGTGCGGCGTCGCGGTCGCCGCCGATGCCGATGGCCGCGAACCGGCGCAGCGACACCTGCACCGGCAGGTCCGGCACCACCGTGTGGGTGCTGATGAAACGCTTGAGAGCCAAGGCGGCCAACGGATCCAGGTCCTCGACCGGGCCGGACTCGCCCGGCACCAGCTGCGTGGCCAGGTACTGCGGGCCACGGCCGACGCGCACCACGCCGAAGTCCTCGTCGGCCGGACGTCGCTCCCACAGCCGTTTGCTGGCCGCGACCGCCCACAGCTGCTCCGGCTCGGGTGCGCCCCAGCCCAGCGACTCGTGCTGCGCGGCCGCGGTCCGGCGCACCTGCTGGCGCATCCGGCCCAGGTAGCGCAGGTAGTCCCGACGAATCTGCTGAGAGTCACCCTTCTGGGTGGATCTCGAGCGCAGCAGCGAGCCGGCCACCATGGCCAGCGAGGAGAACAGGAAGAACGAGCCCGCCACGTAGGTGATCGGGTTGGCCGCCCCGCCGAGCAGGTAGGCGACCGAGCCGAGGCCGGACAGCGCGGGCAACGCGGTCAGCCACACGTTTCCCGTGTCGGGTTTGGGCAGCTCGGGCGGCGGTTGCAGCAGGACGTCACCGGCGGGGACCGTCGGCCGCGGCGCTCTCGGCGGCCGTCGGAACAGCGCAGTTGACACGACACCTCCCGATCGACGGATCTATATGGACGGGCTGCGTGGCAACGGCGTACTCCGTTTGGGGGAGAAGGAGCAGGCAGAGACCGGGGCCTTTTGCCGTATCCGGTGGCCGGCCCCCGCACCCGGGTCGACCTCGCGGTGCCGGCCGGCATCCGCTGGCGCACCTGCTGCCGACACTGCTGCGGCACGCCGCCGACGGCGGTGGTGACGACGGCGGGGTCGGCCATGGCGGCTGGGCCGTGAGCAAGACGGACGGCTCGCGGCTGGATTCCGCGCTGAGCCTGGCCGGCTCCGGTCCACGACGGCGATGTGCTGGTGCTGCACCAGGCGCGGGAACGCACTCCGCCACCGCTGTACGACGACGTCGTCGAGGTGATCGGCGCGGGCGGCGTGCACACGGCGTGGGAGAGCGCCCAGACCCGGTTGGCCTGTGGTGTGGTGGGGGCCATCGCCGTGCTGTCGGCGACCGCCGCTGTCGCCGCGCACGGCGGTCTCGTCGGCGGCTATCTCGCTTTGGTGGCCGCGGTTCTGCTGCTGTTGGGCGGCGGGGCGCTGGCCCGCGCGGCCGGTGATCTCCAGGCCGGAATCCTCACGTCCGCGCTGGCCGCCCCGGTCGGGGCCGTCGGCGCCGGCGTGTTGCTCGGCGGCGACTGGGGCCGTGCGCACCTGTTGCTGGCCAGCGCCGTGTTTCTGCTGGTGGCCGGGCTCGGGCCGGTGGTGGTCGGCGGTGGTGACGCGGTGTTTGCGGCGGTAGGCGTGCTCGGGCTGTTCGGGCTGCTCGGCGGGTTGTTGGCGGTGGTCGGCGGCGTCGGGCCGGGGCGGGCCGCCGGTGTCATCGCGCCATTGGCACTGGCCGTCACGACCGTCATGCCGACGTTGGCGTTGCGCGCGGCCCGGTTGCCACGGCCGGTGTTGCCGCGCTCGGCCGAGGACCTGGCCGATCTGCCGGGACAGGTCGAGCTGGAACGCACCCAGCAGCGGGTTTCCCGAGCCCGTCAGCTGTTCACCGGGCTCATCGCCGGCTGTCATGCCACCGTCGGCGTCGGCATCGCGCTGCTGGCCGCGGACGCGACGCTCTGGTCGGCTGTGCTCGCCGCCGTGCTGACGATCCTGGTCGTGCTGCGCTCCCGACTGTTCCGCGAACGCGCCCAGGTGACGGCTCCTGTCGTGACCGTGGCGGCGGTTTTTGTTGCTGGCACGGGAGTTGCGGTGACACACTTCGCCGCCGACACCACCGCCATGCTCGGCATCGCCGCGCCCGTGCTGGTCGGGCTTGCTTTGCTGGCCGGGCTGATCGGCGTGAACAGCGGTCGCCGTGCGGCCAATCCGCGGCTGGTCCGATTGCTGGACATGACCGAGACCGCGCTGCTGCTCGCCGTCGTGCCGCTGGTGCTGGCGGTCTGGGATGTGTACGCCGCGCTGCTGAACCTGCGCGCATGATACGGGTCGCTGCGGTCCTGTTGGTGGCAGCAGGTTTGGTGGTCGTGCCGGCCCCGATGGCCTTCGCCGTGTGCCAGCCGCCGCCGGCCGCGGGGCAGCCCATTCCCGCCGCGGCCGGCCGTGATCCCATGATCGACCGGCTCGGCCTGTCCCGGGTGAAGGACCTGAGCACCGGGGCCGGGGTCACCGTGGCCGTCGTCGATTCCGGTGTGGACAGTCGGCATCCCAAGCTGGCTCCGGCCATGGTGTCCGGCGTCGACGTGGCGGCCGTGAACGATCCCCGGGTGGCCGCCGACTCACCGGGCACGGCCGAGGACTGCCAGAACCACGGCACCATGGTCGCCGGCCTGATCGCCGCGCGGCCGCTGGACGACGACCGGGTCGTCGGCGTCGCCCCCGACGCCAAGATCGCCCCCATCCGCATGGTCGGCACCATTTCCGACCTGCCGGACAAGGTGATCGCGCAGGCGATCCACGACGGGGCCGACCGCGGCTCCGTGCTCAACCTGTCGTTCGCGCTGCCCGTCGACCGGCCCTCGATCAGGGACGCCGTCCAGTACGCGCTGTCCCGGGACGTCGTCGTGGTCGCCGCCGCCGGCAACGAGCAGCAGTCGCAGCCCGGGCAGACCTGGTACCCCGCCGCCTATCCCGGGGTTCTGGCCGTCGCCGCCGTCGACGTCAACGGCGCCCCCATCGCCCAGTCCAACCAGGGCCCCTGGGTCGGCATCGCCGCCCCCGGCTCCGATCTGACCAGCACCGCCGCCGGCGGCAGCGGCTACATCACCCAGTCCGGCACCAGCTTCGCCACCGCCATCGTCTCCGGCGTCGCCGCCCTCGTCCGCTCCCGGTTCCCGGGCCTGTCCGGCCCCGCCGTTGTGCAGCGGTTGATCAGCACTGCCGTCCCCGTCGCCGGCTCTCGCGACGACAAGGTCGGGGCCGGCGTCGTGGATCCCTTCGCCGCCTTGACCGCGCCCGTGGTTGCTCCGTCCACATCGGATCGTCCTGTCGGGACCGTCGCCGTGCTCCCCCGTCCCGCCGAGGACGAGGGCTTCGGCCCCGTCCTGCGCGCCGCCCTGGCCTGGGCCGGAGGCCTCGCCCTGGCCGGCCTGCTGGCATTGGTCGGCGGCATCGCCTTCCGCCGGGCCGCCCTCCGCCGCTGGCGTCCGGGCGGCCGGGACGACGTACCCGAGAAGCCGGCAAGCCCCGAGCCGACCGAGGTCGAGCTGCTGTAGCCGTTCACCAGGCGAGTTGCGTGTCGTCCTCGAACACCGCGCCGGTGGGGCCGTCCTCGGGCAGCGCGGCCAGGCGGATCGCCACGTCGGCGCCCTGTTCGGGCGTGCGGGCGCCGCGGAAGTCGTTGAAGTCCGTGGCCACGTGTCCCGGGGCCGCCCCGTTGACCTTGATCGGCGTGTCGGCCAGGGCCCGGGCGTAGTGGACCGTGATGGCGTTCAGGGCCGTTTTGGAGCTGGAGTAGGACATGACCGGCTGCCCGACCCAGGCGCCGTCCTCGCCGATCGAGCCGCGTTTGCTGGTCACGTTGACGATCCGTGCCGCCGACGCGCGGCGCAGCAGGGGCAGGAAGGCGTTCGTCAGGCGCACGACCGCGAAGACGTTCGTCTCGTAGACGTGGCGCAGGTCCTCCACCGTCTCCTCGGTCGGCGTCGGCAGGTGATCGAGTTTCCGGTGGTTGAGCGGATGCGTGCCGGCGTTGTTGACCAGGACGTCGAGGCTGCCCGCCTCGTGCTCGATCCGCTCGACCGCGGCCTGGACATCGTCGTCCGAGGTGACGTCCAGCGTCATCGCCCGGACGTCCCCCTCGACCTCTTCCGCCGCCTTCTTTCCCCGGTCCGCGTCACGAGCGGCGAGGTAGACCGTGAAGCCTCGTCCCGCCAGTCCCGCCACGATCGCCCTGCCGATCCCCTTGTTCGCACCGGTGACCAGCGCGACCTTGCCAGCTGTTGTCATGACAACAGCGTGCGCCCATTGCTGTTGTCATGTCAACACACGGCCGCTACCGTGACCGGGTGAGCGAACTGGACGCCGACGAGATGGCCCTCTGGCACGCCTGGAAGTCGGCCGCCGACACCGTCCGGGCCCGCATCGCCGAGGACATCACCGCCGCCGTCGGCCTCTCCGACGCCGACTTCGCCGTGCTCACCCGCGTCGCCGAGCTCGGCGGCGGCCGCCTACGCCAGAACGCCCTGGCCGAATCCGTCGGCTGGCACCGCAGCCGCCTGTCCCACCAGCTCAGCCGCATGGAACAGCGCGACCTTCTCACCCGCCACCCGGCCGACGGCGGCGTCGAGGTCCACCTCACCGACGCCGGCCACTCCCCTCGCCCGCCGAGCCCGCCCCGCCCACGCCGACGCCGTCCGCGGTCACCTGCTCAACCACCTCGACCCCACCCAGCGCCGCCAACTCCGCCACGCCCTGGACGCCCTCACAGACACCCCTTGAACCGGGCCCCCGCCCAACCCGGCAGGGTTCCGACAAAGTCGGTGTTTGCTGGTCAGACCGTGATCCCGAGCAAACATGCCAGTCACGGGCCATGTGGCGTAGCCCGGCGGCGATGGCGGAGCATGTCGTGCCGGGGCAAATTAAGTAGAATGGCCATGACTGTTACGAAATTAATTGTTCGCACCGTCGCGTCCCACCAATGTCCATAACAATCGATCGGTAGCTTTACCCGAGCATGTACGCTCACACCAGAGCTGGGGAGATTGAGAAGCAACATTAGACACTGATCACAGCGACTAGTCTTCGAAGGCTCCAAATCCCTCGTGTGAAGGGCTGTTGCCCGGTGCGGACGTAGGTGACGTCTCGGACCCGGTGCAGGCGGTTCCCGATCTGCCAGTGCCCACGCAGGTAGTCGGCGATGCACGCGGGGTCGGCCTGCTCGCGCGGCAGACCGGTCACGACGGGCACAACCTTCGGTGATCACGGGCTTCGACAACCACATGATCAACACAGGCGTTGTGCCTGCTCCACATCAGGCCCCACCCCTTGAACCGGGAACAGCCCCCGCCCATCCCTGGGGTGGCGTCCCAGGCCCAGCCTATCGGGCCTGGGGGCGGCGAAGGGGTAGGGAAGATCCAGATGTGGATAAGTCGGGGGCTGTGGACAAGTGAGGATCAGTCCAGGCAGAACTCGTTGCCCTCGACGTCCAGCATGGTGATGCAGGATTCGTTGAAGTCGTCGGACACCTGCTCCAGATGACACACCGCGCCCAGGGCCTCCAGGCGTGCGCGCTCGGAGCGGAGGGCGGCGAGGCGCTCCTGGCCGGCGAGGCCGGGGGCGGCCCGCACGTCGAGGTGCACCCGGTTCTTGACGACCTTGCCTTCGGGCACACGCTGGAAGTACAGCCGCGGGCCCACGCCGTTGGGGTCGACGCAGGCGAAGGCCGAGCCCTGGCGGTCGGCGGGCAGGGAGTGGTCGAAGTCCCCCTGCCGAAGCCGGCGGGGGCGGCGGCACGGTATCCCAACACCTCGCACCAGAAAAGGGCGACACGCTTGGGGTCCGCGCAGTCGAAGGTGACCTGGACCTGCCTGACCGATGCCATGGCCCCACCGTAATGGCCGAGGCCTAGTTGCCGCCGGGGAATTCCTCAGCCGCGGCGGTCGGATCCAGCGTGGGCCCGGCTGGCAGCAGCGTGACGAAGGGCAGCGGCACGTTCTTGGCGGCGTTGGGGTCGAAGTGCAGCCGGGACGCGGCGTCGGCGCTGGGGATGGGGAACCGCTGGCCGGAGTCGGTCACCAGGGTCAGCACGCCGTCCTGGCCGGCGGCCGAGGATGCCTTCACCACGGCGCCGGAGCCGGCGGCGATCTTGACGTTCGTGACGTGCCCGGCCTTGGTGGTCACGGTGGACAGCCCGGAGGGCGAGGGCATGGCCGGCGGCAGGCTGACCGACAGCTGCCACGGGGCGTCGCCGGGGGCCTGGCCGGGCGTGGTGCTCAGGCACAACGGCTGGTCCAGCTGCGGGCCGACCGGCTGAGGGATGCGGTCGGGCCAGGTGTTGCTGCCCGGCGGCTGGGCGTGCGACTGCGGGGCCGACACCGCGACGTTGGCGTCGAGCTGGTCGACGCGGCTGCCGGAGGCGGCCAGCAGCGCGTAGGTCAGCTCGGAGATCGGGGCCAGCCCGTCCGGCTCGACCACGAAGAACTGCTCCTGGACGCCGGTCTGCCGGGTCTGGATGACGTCGCCGACGCCGACCGGGGACGGCAGCTGCACGGTCGGCGCGCCGCCCGAGGTGACACTCGGTTGGGTGATTTCCGCGCCCTCCGGCACGACCGCCAGCACCTCGGCCGGCAGCCGGACGGTGGCGGCGCGTTGCAGGCCAAGCAGCGCTCGGGTGTTGCCGGTCAGCTTGTAGCGGCGGCCCTTGCTGATCAGCCACGTGCTGTCGTCCGGCAGCTGGGCCAACACGCCCGAGGCGGAGTCCAAAGTGCCCTGACTCGGGGCGGCCCCGATCAGCAGCGTGATCTGCGACGGGGCCGAGACGGACCCCGACTGCAGCGCGCACACCGTCCAGGCGCCGTTGGTGAGATTGTCCTTGGACGGCAACGAGTCCGGGGCGTTGGGGATCCCGACCGGGAGGCCACGCGGCTTGCCGGCCAGCACCTCCGAGCGAACCTCGGTCAGCGAGCCGCCGCCGACCAGCAGCGCCGACGCGAGGTTCAGCGCCGGGTGCACCTGCCCGTCGACGATCACGTAATGGTCGCCGGTGCCGCTAACCGTTACGGCGCCTGAGCCGGGCAGCGCGGGACCGCTGCCGCCGCCGAGGAAACCGGCGATGCCGAAGCCCGCCATCAGCAGCACGGCGATGACCGTGCCGCCCACGGTCGACCGGTTGAGCCGGCGGCGAGGATCGGTCACGGCCTCGTCCGCGCCGAGCATCAGGCTGGTGACCTGCCGCCTGCTCTCGTACGTGTAGGCCTCGACCTGGTCTCGCGTGGTAACCATCGCTGCCCTCCCCAACTGGGCGTGCCGAGTCGGACTCTATCGGCATACTGCATCTGTGGCAGACAGTCCCGCACGCACGCGACCCCGACGGCCGGGGCGGATCGGGCGGGCCCGGTGGATCTCCGCCGAGGCCGCCGTCGGCACGGCCGGGGCCGGCGTGGCGATCATGGGGCCCTTCGGCATCGCCCTGATGGCGCTGGCCGGCCTCACGCTGGTCGGCGCCTTCCTGTTCTGGCAGGGGAAGTGGGCCACCGAGCACCTGGCCTTCCGGCTGCACGCGCCCGCGCCGGGGCCACCGCCACCCTCGACCGGCCCAGGATTCGGCGTGATCCGGGAAGTGCTGCCCGACCTGCACGTCGTCGAGGTGACGGGTCGCGGCGTGGCGCCGCTCGGCGTGATCGGCGACGGGCAGGGCTTCGCCGCCGTGCTGGAGTTGGAGATCGCCGGCAATCTGCGGCTGGACGTGGCGACGCTGGCCGCCCAGGTGGCCGCCGATCCGGCGGAGCTGGCCGGGTTCCAGATGCTGATCGAGCAGTTCCCGCTGCCGCCGCTGGACGTGACCGAGCGGTTCGGGCCGACGATGGTCTACCGCCGGCTGCCGACCTCGGCCGTGCCCGTGCTGCGACGGGTGTGGCTGGTGCTGCGGCACGAACCGCTGTGGGCGCCTGAGGCCACCGAGCGCCGTGGTGGCGGGGCCGCCGGCGCTCGCACCGCGCTCGTCGCGGCGGCCGCCCGGCTGCGGGTGCACCTGATGGACAACGGATTCCAGGTTCACCTGCTCGGATTGGCGGCGGCGACCGAGCTGCTCGGGGCCGTCGGCGACTCCAGCCACCACGGCCGGTTCCATCCCGACGCCTGGCTCACGCAGGCCGGCGCGCACTGCTGCCTGGCCGTCACGGGCGACTGGAGCAAGCTCCTGATGACCGCCGCCTCCATTGCCGCGGACCGCTGCGTCGTGTCTGTCACCGTCGAACTCGACGGTCACTCGGCCCAGACCCGTTCGGTGCTACGGCTTTTCGCCACCGACCACGGCGCCGCCGCCAATGCCCGTGCCGCGCTGATCGCCACCGGGCTGGTCGAGCCGCTGACCGACAACCAGGCCGCAGGTGTCGTCGCCACGCTGCCGCTCGGCGGTGGGGCTCGGGACCTGACCAGCGCGATTGGACTGGTACGACGATGAGCACCTCTCAACTGCCGGCCCAGCCATGGCGGAACCTGGCCGACATCTCCCTGTCCCTGCACGTGCCGGCGGCCGGTGTGCTGCTCGGGGCCGACCGCGGCGGCAACATCGCCTGCCTGCCGGCGATTCAGCCCCACCCCGTGCGCATCGGGCTGGTCGACGGCGTCGGCCTCGCCCGGCTCGTGGCCCATCGGCTGCTGGCCGTCGGCTGCCAGGTCACGGTGTACAGCCAGCGACAGCCGTCCTGGCAGGGCCTGTGGACCAAGGTCGGCGGCCGTCGCATGACCTTCACCCAGCGCTCGGTGCGGTGGCCGGGCGTGCCGGCCGGTCCCCGTGCGCCGCAGGCCCTGGTACTCGACGCCCCCGAGCCTCCGCCCAACTGGGTCGGCGATGCGCCCTGGTGCACGGTCATCCACGTCGCCTCCCGCGTGCCCACCCGCTCCGAGTTCTGGCGTGCTGCCGACGTTGTCGTTGTCTGCTCCCCTGGTCATGGCGAGGCCGTGTCGTCGCTGCGCAATCGGCCCGATGCCGGCTTGGCCGACGACCTGCGTCCCGGCGAGGTCGCCCTCTGCGGCCGGGCCGGCACCGCTTTGGTACGGCTCGACATCACGCCGGCCGAGATGGAGCTGATGTCCGCCGGTGTGCCCCACTAGGATGCGCGCCGAGCGGCTGGTGGCCCTGCTGTTCACCTTGTACAGCAAGAGAAGCGCGACGGTGGCGGAGTTAGCCACGGCGTTGGACGTCTCGGAGCGGACCATGCACCGGGACATCGCGGCCCTGCGCGACGCCGGGGTTCCACTGTGGACGGAGACGGGGCGGCACGGCGGCGTGCGGCTGGTGGACGGGTGGCGCACGCACCTGGACGGTCTCACGTCGAGGGAAGCCGTGGCGATGTTCGCCATGGGCGTGCCCCAGGCGCTGGCCGATTTGGGCCTGGGCACGGCGATGTCCGCCGCGCACGCCAAGCTCTTCGCGACTTTGCCGCCGGCGCTGCGGGACCAGGCGCAGGCGATGGCCCAGCGCTTCCACCTCGACGCGCCGTCCTGGTTTCGACCGGCCGACGACACGGAGCACCTGGCGGCGATCGCGCGGGCGGTGTGGGAGCAGCGGCGGGTGGAGATCGCCTACGGCCGGTCCGGCAAGACCGTGCACCGCACCTTGCAGCCGTTGGGGATCGTGCTCAAGGCCGGCGTCTGGTACCTGGTGGCCGAGGTCGACGGGGATCTCCGCACCTACCGCGTGGCCCGGATCGAAGCCGTCGCGGAGACCGACCAGCGCTTCGAACGCCCGCCGGGCTTCGACCTCGTCGCCTGGTGGGAGCGGTCCTCCGCACAGTTCGAGCAGTCGCTGCGGACCGTGCCCGTGCGGATCCGGCTCAGCCCGTACGGGATGCGGGCGCTGCCGAAGATCCTCGTGGTTCTATCGGATGCAAGTGCTGTGGAGATTGCAGCCGACGAGGCGCGCTTCCAGTCAGCGTTTGAATTAGTGACGACGTCGGCGCATGTCGATTGATCACCCTTTTATTCTTACTTACTGGGCGTCTGTGCGGTGTTTTTAGAAACTCGACTTTGACCAATCTGTGTTGCTTCGCGGGATCCAGCCTACTAACATTACAGTAGTTGCTAGGGTGGATATACTCCACTCGTTTCTCTCGACTTAGGCATGTGATTCGGTCGCAGCCGTTTACAAGCTTAACAGGAACAACCTAGTCCGGGGTGTCGAGCACTTCAAATGACGTGCAGGATTGCTGGCTCCATGGCACTGAAGAGTGATTCCTTTGCATATGCGCCGCCAGTCCGCCTTCGTTTCACCGGTAACCCGTGGGATCGGCCGGCTTGCCGGTGCCGGCCACCTCGATCATGTACCGCCAGCCGTCCGGACGGCTGCCGTCGACGTCGTCGATGTCGTAGATCTGGGCCAGTTGCCCGCTGTTGAGGGTCTGACCGGTGAACCGGGCCCGCGCCGGGTCGGCGGCCAGCGCCGCCAGGCCGCGACCGACGAAGGCCGGGGACTCGGAGATGCAGAAATGGGGCTCCCGCACGAGGGCGTCCCGCCACGTCTCCTCGGTGACGCGGTAGTGCTCAAGCATCGCCTCGGACCGCAGATACCCCGGTGTGAGGGCGATCGCCGTGCAGTCAAAGGACTTCAGCTCAGCCGCCTGACCGATGGCCAGGTGGTGGGCGGCCGCCTTGGCCACGTAGAACGCGAGGGTGGTGCCCTCCCGGTACCGGGCGTTGTACTCGGCCGTGCCGTCGGTCATGTCGACGACGAGGCCGCCCGGATTACGGATGACCAGCGGCAGCAGGAAATGGCTGGTGATGACGTGCGAGTCGATGCCGAGGCGGATCATGCGGAGGCTCTCCGCCAGCGGATGCTCCCACACCGGAACACCCCAGGTCATCAGGCCGTCGCCGCCCCACAGCCCGTCGACGAGGATGTCGAGGCGGCCCTGCTCGCGGTCGATGCGGGCGGCCAGTTCCTGCACTTCGACCGCTTCGAGGTGGTCCACCCGCACGGCAACGGCGCTGCCGCCGGCCTTCTCGATCAGCTCGGCGGTGTCCTCGATGGTCTCGGCACGGTCCACTTCGGACCGTTCGGTCCGGGTGCTGCGCCCGGTGACGTACACGTGGGCCCCGCGACGGCCGAGTTCGACCGCGATGGCCCGGCTGGCGCCACGGGTGGCCCCGGCCACGACTGCGACCTTGCCCTTGAGATCGTCCATGCCGGGCACCCTGCCGGGTTACCCTGACAGAACATGGCATGGTTCAGGCGGCTTTGCCGAACCCGTCGACGACGGTGCGCCGGAGCTCGACCGGATCGACGCCGGCGCCGGTGATGATGGTGAAGGCGCGGCCGGAGCCGTCACGGAGAATGCCGAGCAGGATGTGCTCGGTGCCGATGGCCTGGTGGCCCAGGTGCACGGCCTCCCGCAGGGCCAGCTCCAGCACCTTCTTCACCCGGGGCGAAACGCCGACCCGACCGCGTCGGCGACCGGGAACGGCCTTGCGCAAGGCATCGGGCCCGAAGGACTCGGTGATACGGGAGAGCACGGCGTCCAGGTCGATGCCCACGGACTTCAAGGCATCGGCGTCGGCGGCGCCGAGCACGGTGGTGTCGGCGATCGCCGCCGCGACCAGCGCGCGGTCCACACCGGCCGCAACCAGGGCGTCATGGCCGCCGCCGGTGCCGGAGACCAGGGCCAGCAACAGGTGCTCGGTGCCGAAATGCCGGTGTCCCAGCGCTTCCGCCTCCTGCCGAGCCGTCGCGACAACCTCCCGCGCGGGGCGGCTGAACCGTTCGAACATCATTCCTCCTGAAGGTTGGCGTACTTCTTGTGCACGGCCTGCTTGGTGACCTCGAGCGCGTCGGCGATCTCCTGCCAGGACCACCCCTGCCGCCGCGCGTTGCCGACTTGCAGCGTTTCCAACGTCTCTGCTAGCCGGCGTAGCGCGAGTGCCGCCCGCAGGCCGGTGCGGGCATCGGCGCCGCTGGCAGCCGCGGCGAGGTCGTTCATGTCGGTCACGTTGTCAACATTAGTTGACAAGAACCAGGCCGTCAACAAGGGTTGACACCTACGATGGGGAGCGTGACCGTCGCGGAGGGTGTGGTCGACCGCCTCATATATGTGGGGGCGGACGGCTACACGGTCGCGGTCCTGACCACGGGCGAACGCAGCGAGACCAAGATCGCCGGCACGGTGCTGCACGGCCTGCAGCCTGGCGAGACCGTCCGCGTCGACGGCGACTGGACCACCAGCGGCACGCTCCGGGTCGGCGAGTGCGAACGGGTGCTGCCGGCGACGGTGCACGCGATCCGCCGCTACCTCGGCTCCGGCCTGGTCCGGGGCATCGGCCGCAAGCTGGCCGACGCCATCGTGGACACGTTCGGCGAGGACACCCTGGACGTCATCGACCGCGACCCGAAGCGCCTGATGGAGGTGCACCAGATCGGCCGCGACCGGATGGCGAAGATCATCACCGCCTGGGCCGACCAGCGCGCGGTCCGCGAGGTCATGGTGTTCCTCCAGGGCGTCGGCGTCAGTCCCGCCCTGGCCGTGCGCATCCACCGCAAGCTGGGCGAGCAGTCGTTGCAGGTGGTGCGCAACGAGCCGTATCGGCTGGTCGAGGAGGTCTGGGGCATCGGTTTCGCCACCGCCGACACCATCGCCCTGGCCGCCGGCATCCCCGAGCAGAGCCCGGAACGCATGCAGGCCGCGGTGCTGCACACGTTGCTCCAGGCCAGAACCATGGGCGGGCACTGCTTCCTGCCGGTGAACGAGGTGCTGACCCACACCACGGCGATGGTCGAGCAGGACGAGGAGATGATCCGCGCCGCGCTACATGCGTTGCGGCGCAGGCGAAAGGTCGTGCAGGAGCAGATCAACGGCCGGGACGTCGTCTTCCAGGCGCACCTGCACCAGCAGGAAACCCTGTTGGCCGACAACGTGATCCGCCTGTTGAGCACGCCCTCGTCGTTGCCCGGCAAGCCCAAGCTGGACGGCCCGGAGTTGGACGACACGCAGCGGCAGGCCGTGGAGATGGCCCTGACGCACACCGTGTCGATCCTGACCGGCGGCCCCGGCTGCGGCAAGAGCTTCACCGTGCGGCACATAGCCAAAACGGCCAAGGCCGCCGGCGCGAAGATCACCCTGGCCGCCCCGACCGGCCGCGCCGCGCGTCGTCTGTCCGAGCTGACCGGGATGCCCGCGATGACCGTGCACCGAATGCTGGGCCGCAACGCCGAGCCCGAGGACGACGGCAGCCTGTTCGACGTGAACGACCCGCTGTCGGCCGACCTGATCGTGGTGGACGAGAGCTCGATGCTGGACATCGGCCTCGCCGACGCGCTGGTCGACAAGATCCCGCCCGGCGCGCATCTGCTGCTGGTCGGCGACGTCGATCAGCTGCCCAGCGTCGGGCCCGGCTCCGTGCTGCGGGATCTCCTTGACGTGCCCGACATTCCTCGCACGCACCTGAGCCGCGTCTACCGGCAGGGCGCCGGCAGCGGCATCACCGCCAACGCCGTGAATGTGCGTGAAGGCGTGTTGCCGGTGAACAACCCCGAGTTCTGGTTCGTGCCCGCCGAGGACCCCAAGGACATCGCCGAGACCGTGGTCGACATCGCCACCCGCCGGCTGCCCGCCGCGTACGGCATCGAGCCCAGCCGGATCCAGGTCCTGTGCCCCGGCCGCGCCCGCGACGTCGGCGCCCTCAACATCGGCCGCCTGTTGCAGGACGTGCTCAACCCCCACCGCGAGGGCGACCCCCAGTACTGGTCCGACGACCGCGCCTTCCGCGTCGGCGACCGGGTCATGCCCATCCGCAACAACTACGACAAGGGCAAGGCCGGCGTCTTCAACGGCACCGCCGGCACCGTCACCGCCCTGTCCCTGGAGGACCGTCTCCTCGAGGTCACCCTGGAGGACGGCGAGGCCGTCGAGTACGACTTCGACGAGCTGGAGGAGCTCGCCCACGGCTACGCCATCACCGTCCACCGCTCCCAGGGCAGCGAATACCCGTACGTCGTCGTGCCCCTCAGCACCAGCGCCGGGATGTTGTTGCTGCGCCGAAACCTTCTGTACACCGCCATCACCCGCGCCAAGGCCATGGTCGTCTTGGTCGGGCAGCCCCGGGCCCTGCGCATGGCCGTCGAGCAGACCGGCGACCGCCGCAACACCGCCCTGACCTGGCGCTTCACCGGCGAGGACCTGGCCGCCGGCGTCTTGCCGCCGCTCCGCGAGGACCACGGCCAGGTGGCGGCGTTCTGACCTCTGCTCGAAACCGTGTTTCGGTGTGCCGGAGAGCGTGACTCGCGGGGTTAGGTGAGGTGGGCTCGGAGGTCGGCGGCCTGGGTGGCCTCGTCTTCGCCGCGGGCCTCGAGGATGGCGAGGGCCTGGGTCCAGGCCTGACGGGCCTCGGACGGGCGGCCGACGTCGGAGAGGAGCTGGGCGTAGGAGCGGAGGGCGGCGACCTCGGCGATGGCGTCGCCGGCCTGGCGGGCGGCGTTGGTGGCCCCGACGAAGTCGGCCAGGGCGGCGTCGAAGGAGCCCAGGGTCTGGTGGACCTCGGCGGAGCGGGTGAGCATCTGGGCGACGCCGGGCAGGCTGCCCAGCGACGTCATCAGCGAGGCGGCCTCGCCGAAGGCGACGAGGGCGGCGTCGTACGAGCCGAGGGCGGCCTGCATGTTGCCGAGCACGCCGAGCAGCAGGGCCCGCCCCTCGGAGTTGGCGGTCTCGGCGAACAGCTCGACGGCCGATTCCGAGAAGTCCTTGGCCTCGGCGATCTCCCCCAGGTCGATGGCCAACAACGCCGACCCGGCCAGCGACCATGCCAGCCCGGGTCGGTCCCCGCAGCGCTCCCGCAGCGACCGGCCGAGCGCGTAGTACCGGGCGGCCTCGCCGTAGGAGCCGATCCGCCGGTAGCCCTCGGCGAGGTTGGTGGCGACCCACCCATGGGCGTAGTCGTTGCCCTCGGACGCCTCCAGGGCGAGCTTGTGGCTGGCGATCCAGGCACCCCACGGCTGGGCCAACAGCAGATAACTCCACAGTTCCAGCGGCAGATGCCAGGCCACCTCCCGCTGCCCGTGGCGAAGCGCCAGCCGCAGCACGGGAATCACGTTCGGCAGCTCCGCCTTGCACCACGCCAGGGCGTCCTGTTCGGATTCGAACGAAGGCGGCTCCACCCCCTCCCGCACGGGGGCGATCTCCAGCCAGTTGTCCCGGTACGGCGCGATCAGCTGGCCGGCGACGGAATACCCGTGCAGGTACCAGCTGGCCAGCCGGGCCACCGCGGCATCGGCCTCCGGGTCGGTAAAGGCCAGCTCAGCGGCATAGTCGGCGACGAGGTCGTGGAACCGCCAGTGCCCACGCCGAGGGTTGTGGATCAGGTGCGCCCCGGCCAACCGGTCCAGAGCCCGGCGGGCGGCGCCGACCCGGACGCCGGCCAGCGCCGCGGCGGCGGCGACGCTGAGATAAGGCCCCCGGTGCAGCCCGAGCAGCCGAAACATCCGGGCCGTGTCGGCGTCCAGCCGCCCGTACGACCACGAGATGATCGTCCGCGCCGGAGTGGCGTCGGCGACGTCCAGGGCGTCCAGCCGGGAACCGTCCAGCTCCAGCAACAGGTCGTCCAGCTCCGAAGACACCACCCGCTCGGCGGCGATCCGCAAGGCCAGCGGTAGATGGCCACAGCGCCGGGCCAGCTCCTCCAACGCGCCGTCCGACACAACGCCCCGGTTGCCGATGATCGTCGACAGCAGACGCACCGACTCGGCGGAGTCCATCGGCGCGACGGTGATCCGCGCGGCCCCGGTGCGCATGGCCAGCCCCGACAGCCGGTCCCGGCTGGTGATCACCACCGCGCACCCGCCGGCCCCCGGCAGCAGGTGCAGCAGCTGGTCCGAATCCGAGGCGTTGTCCAGCACGAGCAGCGTCCGCGTCGGGGCCAGCGCCGACCGCAGCAGGCTGGCCCGCTGCTCCAGCCGCGCCGGGAGGTTCTCCACCCCGAGCGACGTCAGCAGCTCCTCCAGCACGTCCAGCGGCTCGGCCGGGTCATGGGAGGAATGGCCCCGCAGGTCGGTGTAGAGCTGCCCGCCGGGATAGTCGTGCGCGATCGAATGGGCGAACCGCAGGGCCAGGGCGGTCTTGCCGGCCCCCGGCGGCCCGTCGATGGTCACCACGATCGGGTCACCCGTTTCGGCGAACTCGCGCACGGCGGCGGCCAGCGCGGCGAGCTCGGGATCCCGGCCGACGAACCGGGCCGGGGCGGCCGGCAGCTGGGCCGGCGAGCGGGGCAGGGCCCGTCGGGCCAGATGGATCAACTGCCCCTCGGCCCCGAGCGCACTGTCCAGTGCACGTGCATGCTGCTCGGTCGGGCGGCGGCGGCCGTTCTCCAGCCGGGACAGCAGCGACTTGTCGTAGCGGACCACGGCGGCGAGGTCGGTCAACGACCAGCCCAGCGCCTCGCGGCGGGTGCGCACGGCGCGGCCGAAGCCCTCGCCGATGTGCTCCCGGGTAGCCATTGGTCCACTCTCCCGCATTGTTCGGTTGCGCCCAACAGGTGCGATGTGAACGCTATCGGCGAGAAGTTTGGCAAGATCCCACTGTGGCAGCGAAACAGACCACCCGTGAGCTGCGCCGACGCAACCGGTCGGCGCTGCTGTCGCGGCTGTATCTCCAGGGCCGGGGCAGCAGGCTCGAACTGGTCGACTCGTCCGGGCTGAGCTCGTCGACGGTGAGCAACGTGATCTCCGACCTCATCGCCGACGGCGTGGTCGAGGAGGCGGGCTCGGCCGAGTCCGAGGGCGGCCGCCCGCGCACGGTGCTCCAGGTCCGGCGGGACTACGGCCACGTGATCGGCGTCGACATCGGGGAGACGCACATCGAGGTGGGTCTGTTCGACTGCGCGCTGAACACGGTGGCGACGGCGACCTACCCGATGGACGGCAACCTGGAACCTTCGCACGTCGCGGAGCTGATCCTGGCCGGCATCGCCGAGGTCAGCACGTCGCCGGTGTCGATTCTGGGCGTCGGCATCGGCGTGCCGGGGTCGGTGGACGGCGACGAGCTGGTGCACGCCCCCACGTTCGGGTGGCGGGGTGTGCCGCTGGTCAAGATGCTCGCCGACGGCGTGAACGCTCCCCTGTACGTCGACAACTGCGCCCGCACGCTGGGCCAGGCCGAGATGTGGCGGGGCGCGGGCCGGGGCTCGACGCGGGCGGTGATCGCGCTGCTCGGCGTGGGCGTCGGGGCGGCCCTGGCCGTGGAATCCGACTCCTACCAGGGCGTTTCCAGCTCCACCACGGAGTGGGGCCACACGGTCGTGCACGCCGGCGGGCTGCCCTGCCGCTGCGGCTCGCGCGGCTGCCTGGAGGCGTACATCGGGGCCGAGGGCATCCTGGACCGCTACCTGGCGCTGCCCGGTAGTGAGCCCTTCACGGCGCAGGACACCGAGGCCCAGATGCGGGAGCTGGCGGCGCGGGCGGAGCGGCCGGGGCCGGCGGCCGAGACCATGGCCGTCACGGCCGAGTACCTGGGCATCGGCATCGCCAACCTGACGAACCTGGTGACGCCGGACCGGGTGGTGCTGTCGGGCTGGGTGAGCCTGTCCATCGGGCACACGATCCTGGAGGCGGTGCAGGACGCGGCCTCCCGGCACACGCTGAGCTACCTGCGCGACGGCACGCGGGTCGAGCTGGGCCAGCTCGGTCCGGAGGCGGTCGCGCTGGGCGCGGCCACGCTGCCGGTGATGCGCTTCCTGGCCAACGGGGGCTGACCCGGAACAGACTATTGACCCCTCGTTCGTCCGCGACTTACCTTAAGACATGGATAAAGTGGCGGACGGGCTGCTCTACGTCGGTGGATCGTTCTGTGCGGCCGCGTCGGGCAGAACCGCGCCGGTGTGCGAGAAGGCGACGGGCGCCCAGATCGGCAGCTACGCCCTGGGCACCGCCGTCGACGTGAACCGGGCCGTGGAGGCCGCCCGCGCCGCGCAGCCGGCCTGGGCCGCGCTGGCCGGCGCCGAACGCGCCGCCTACCTGCGCAAGTTCGCCGACTACCTCCAGGCCAACTTCGAGGACCTGGTCGAGCAGAGCATCCGCGAGACCGGCGGTGTCCGCTACAAGGCCGAGGACGAGGTCGGCACCAGCATCCGCCAGCTGGCCATCTCGGCCGTGCAGGCCACGCAGACCGCGGGCGACATCCTCCAGCCGTACAAGGCCGGCAAGCTGTCCCTGTCCCGGGCAGTGCCGCTGGGCGTGGTCGGCCTGATCACGCCGTGGAACTACCCCATGAACCTGGCCATGCGGGCGGTCGCGCCGTCGCTGGCCTTCGGCAACACGGTGGTCCTCAAGCCGGCCGAGCTGACGCCGTTCATCGGCGGCCTCGCGCTGGCCCAGGCCGCCGACGCGGCCGGTTTCCCGCCCGGCGTGTTCAACGTCGTCACGGGCGACGGCCTGGACGCCGGCAAGCCGCTGTCCGAGCACCGCGGCCTCGACCTGATGGACTTCACCGGCTCCCGCGAGGTGGGACTGGAGATCGCCGCCGCGGCGGCCGTCGACCTGCGCAACATCCGGCTGGAACTGGGCGGCAGCAACGCTTTTGTCGTGCTGGACGACGCCGATGTCGAGCTGGCCGCCTCCTGCGCGATGATCGCTTCGTACGAGTTCCAGGGCCAGACCTGCATCAGCGCCAGCCGGCACATCGTGCAGCGCGCCGTCGCCGACGCCTACCTGGAAGCCTTGGTGGCCCGGGCTTCCAAGCTCCGGGTCGGCGACCCGATGGACCCGGAGACCGACCTCGGCCCGCTGATCAGCGAACGCCAGCGCGACCGGGTGCACCACAAGATCGTGCAGCCGTCGATCGACATGGGCGCGAAGGTGTTGACCGGCGCGGAGTACGACGGCCTGTTCTACCGGCCGACGGTGCTCACCGACGTCACCCCGGACATGCCGGCGTTCAGCGAGGAGATCTTCGGCCCGGTCGTCCCCGTCACGGTCGTGGACACCGAGGAAGAGGCCATCGCGATCACCAACGGCCTGCCGATGCTGATGAACTCCGTGTTCTCCAAGGACATCGTGCGCGGCATGGACGTGGCTGAGCAGCTCCAGGCCGGCGAGGTGCACGTCAACGACGCGCACGCCCGGCACGGCGCGGAGAACCAGATGCCCGGCTTCACCAAGCGCCAGTGGATCGGCGTGCAGCGCACGCCGCTGTCCATTCCGGACTGGGCGGGCCGCCGGTGAAAAAAGCGCTGGTGGTGCGCGGCGGCTGGGAAGGACACAGTCCGGTCCAGGCGACCGACATGTTCATTCCCGGCCTCACCGACGCCGGTTTCGACGTGGAGATCGCCGAGGATCTGGACGTCTACACCGATGCCGAGAAGCTCGCCGCCACCGACCTGATCGTGCAGTGCTGGTCGATGGGCAAGCTGACGCCGGAGCAGTGCGAGGGCCTGGTGTCGGCCGTGCGCGCCGGCACCGGCTTCGCCGGCTGGCACGGCGGTGTGGTGGCCACGTTCCAGGACAGCCCGGACTATCTGCGGATGGTCGGCGGCGTGTTCCTCTACCACCCGCCGGAGTTCCTGGACTACGAGGTGCGTATGGAGCGGGCTCAGTCGGACCATCCGATCGTGGCCGGCCTGCCGGACTTCACCGTCCACACCGAGCAGTACTGGATGCTCAGCGACGCGCTGAACACGGTTCTGGCCACCACCGAGTTCGGGCCGCCGGAGCAGCCCGTGACGATGCCGGTGGCCTGGACGAGGAACTGGGGCGCGGGCAGGATCTTCTTCTCCGCGATCGGGCACCGCACCGAGGACCTGTGGGATCCGGCGGTGTACACATTGACCCATCGCGGTCTGGTCTGGGCGAGCCGACAGGTAGTTCAGTGAGATTGAGCGGAGACAGGGCTATGCGGAGTCAGTGGCGACTCGCCGGCGCTTTTGTTGCCGGCGCTCTGCTTGTGACCGGATGCGGCGGTGGCGGCGGCAGCGACCAGCAGGCCGCGGGTGGGAAGGTCGATCTGACCTTCTGGGACTGGGATCCCAACATGGACAAGGTGGTGGACATCTGGAACCAGGCCCACCCCGACATCCACGTCACACTGTCCAATCCGGCCGGTGGCGACCAGCTCGTCAGCAAGATGATCACCGCGCACGAGGCCGGCAACGGCCCGGACATCGCCAAGGTGGAGTACCAGTCGCTGCCGGCGCTGGTGGCCAAGGGCGTGGTCGCCGACATCACGCAGTACACCGGCGACGCCGCCAAGGACTTCGACGCCACCACGTTGAAGGCGACCAAGTTCGAGGACAAGGTCTACGGCGTGCCACAGGACGTGGCGCCGCTGATGTTGTTCTACCGCACCGACATCTTCGACCAGAACGGTCTGAAGGTGCCGACCACGTGGGACGAGTTCAAGCAGACCGCGCAGCAGCTGCACGACAAGGCCCCGTCGGTCGCCATGACCAACTTCGACGCCGCCGACCCGGGCTGGATCACCGGCCTGATGCAGCAGGGCGGCGCGGACTGGTGGTCGGCCAGCGGCACCACGTGGAAGGTCGCCATCAACAGCGCCCAGTCCAAGAAGGTCGCCGACTACTGGCAGGGCCTGGTCACCGCCGGCACCGTGGCCAAGAACCCGTCGTTCTCGCCGCAGTGGAACAAGCAGATGAACGAGGGCCAGCTCGCCACCTGGATCTCCGGCGCCTGGGCCCCGGCGCAGCTGGGCGGCATCGCCCCCAACACCAAGGGCAAGTGGGCGGTGGCGCCGTTGCCGGCGTGGACCGCGGGTGACAAGACCACCGGCATCTGGGGCGGATCGGCCACGACGGTGACCGCCGACTCCAAGCACGCCGCGCAGGCCGCGCAGTTCGCGGCGTGGCTGAACACCGACGACAAGGCCGTCACCGCGCAGATCCAGAACATCAACGTCTACCCGGCGGCCACCTCCGGGCGCTCGCTGCCGATCCTGTCCTCGCCGCCGGCCTTCTTCCCCAACCAGGCCAACTACTACGACCTGGTCAAGCAGGCGGCCCCGAGCTCGCGCAGCTTCTCCATGTGGGGTCCGAACGTGACGGTGACCTTCAGCGGCTACACCGACAAGTTCGGGGCCGCGCTGCAGAACAACACCTCGTTCTCCACGGCGCTGGACGACATCCAGAACGCGACCGTGGCGGACATGAAGAAGCTCGGGTTCACGGTCAGCTGATGGCCGCGCGCAACCGGGCCAAGCTGCCCTACCTGCTCGTCCTCCCAGCAGTCACGCTGCTGGCGCTGTTCGTGGTGGCGCCAGGCGTCTACGCCCTCGTGCTGAGTTTCCAGGCGCGCAAGGTCGTCGGCGGGCTGCTGGGAGGCGGCAGCAAGCTGGTCTTCGTCGGCTTGGACAACTACGGCCTGGCGCTGGCCGATCCGGAGCTGTGGTCGAGCATCGCGCGCATGCTGTTGGTGGCGCTGCTGTTCATCCCGGCCACGGTCGGCTTCGCGCTGCTGTTCGCCCTGCTGCTGGACGTGCCGCGGGTCAAGCTGGCCCGCAGCACCCGGCTGGCGATCTTCCTGCCGTACGCGGTGCCGGGTGTGATCGCCTCGCTCATGTGGGGCTTCATGTACCTGCCGGCGACCAGCCCGATCGGCGGCGACCACGTCGACTTCTTCGGCTCCACCACGGTGTTCTTCTCGGTGGCCAACGTGGCGGTGTGGGGCTCGGTCGGCTTCAACATGATCGTCATCTTCACGGCGCTGCGGGCCCTGCCGTCCGAGCTGTACGAGGCGGCGCGCATCGACGGCTGCTCCGAGCTGCGGATGGCCTTGCGCATCAAGGTTCCGCTGGTGCTGCCGGCCATCGCCATGTGCACCTTGTTCACGGCATTGGCCTCGCTCCAGCTGTTCAACGAGCCCAACACCTTACGGCCGCTGTCCAACGCCATCTCCTCGACGTGGGTGCCGCTGATGAAGATCTACCAGGACGCCTTCGTCGACTCCGACGTGAACAAGGCGGCGGCCACCTCGGTGCTGTTCGTGATCGCGGCGCTGGCCGTGTCGTTCGTGGCTTCCCGCACGGTGTCGAGGGTGAACCGGTGACCACACGAATCCGGCTGCTGCCGAGCGCCGCCCTGCTGCTGGGCGCGGTCTACTGCATCGTCCCGACGCTGTGGATCCTGATCGCGTCCACCAAGTCCAGGACGGACCTGTTCTCCACCGCCACCTATCTGCCGTCGTTCAGCGACGGCATCTGGCGCAACATCGTGGACCTGTCGACCTATCAGGGCGGCATCTTCTGGCACTGGATGCTCAACAGCTTCGGCTACGCCCTGATCGGCGGCGTCCTGGCCTCGCTGGTGTCGGCCGCCTGCGGCTACGCGATCGCGCTGTACGAGTTCCACGGCCGCAAGACCGTGTTCAACGTGATCCTGGCCTGCGTGCTGCTGCCGCAGATCGTGCTGGCCATCCCGCAGTACCTGCTGCTGTCCAACGTGGGCCTGACCGACAGCTATCTCGGGGTGCTGCTGCCGCAGCTGTTCAACCCGTACGGCATCTACCTGTGCCGCATCTACGCCGCTTCCTCGGTGCCGCAGTCGCTGCTGGAGGCCGGCCGGATCGACGGGGCCTCGGAGTGGAAGCTGTTCCACACCGTGGGGCTGCGGCTGATGGGGCCCGGCCTGATCACCGTGTTCCTGTTGCAGTTCATCGCCATCTGGAACAACTTCCTGCTGCCGTTCGTGATGGTGAACTCGGACGACAAGTTCCCGCTCACGGTCGGGCTGTACAGCCTGCTGCGGCACGGGGCGGCCGAGGCGTCGCTGTACTCCCTGGTGATCACCGGCACCCTGCTGTCGGTGCTTCCGGTGATCGCGCTGTTCCTTTCGTTGCAACGCTACTGGCGGCTCGACCTGGTGACCGGCGCGCTCAAGTAGGTTGGCCGGGTGGAGTTCGACGAGTACCTGGCCGGTCTGGGCGAGCCGGCGCTGGCCGCGCTGCTCCGGGCCCGGCCGGACGTGCTCGTCGAGCCCGTGCCACGCGGCTTTGCCCAGTTGGCGCAGCGCCTGTCCAGCGCATCGTCGCTGGTCGCGGTGTTGCAGACGCTGAACCGGGACCAGCTGGTGGCCGGCGAGGCGATCACCGCCGGCCGGCAGCACGAGCTCGACCGGGGGCTGTTCCGGACGGTGCTGCCCCAGCTCAAGGCCCTGGGCCTGGTCTGGGGCACGGACCTGCGCCTGCCGCCGCTGCTGGCCCATCACTGGTCGCAGGACCAGGGACACGGCATCGAGCTGACGGGTCCGCCGGCGCTGCCCCTGACCAGCGCGGATGCCGACGCGTTGGGCCGAGCGGCCCAAGCGGCCGCGGCGGCCGTGCTCGACGGCGTCACATCGCTGCTGGACAAGGCAACCTCCCGGCCGATCACGGCGTTGCAGAAGGGTGGCATCGGATCCAGGGAACTGTCCCGGCTGGCCCGCGAACTCGCGGCCGAGCCGGGATCGGTGGCGCTGTGGCTCGACGTCGCCGGCGCGTCCGGACTGCTGGGGACGGTCGACGAGGGCTTCGCGCCCACCACGGACTACCCGGGGGCGGAAAAGAGGTCCGGCCCGGCGGTGGTCGCAGCTCGCCGTGGCGTGGTATTCGCGGCCCGAGGGCGGCCCGGTGCGCCACGCCCTGCTGACGGGCGGCGGCCGGCGGCGTGTCGGTCAAGGGCCGTCGCCGCGCAGATCGACTGGTTCTGCCCCCAGCCGGGGCGACCAGGACGTCGGCGCGGCGCGGCGGGAGGCGGAGCTGCTGGGCGCGGTGGCCGCCGACACCCTCACCGAGCTGGGCGAATTCCTCATCGGCCGTCTCGATGAGGTGGTGCTGCCCGAACCGGCCGACGGTGTGATCATCCAGTCCGATCTCACGGCCGTGGTGACCGGCAAGGCTCCGGCGGCGATCGCAGCCGCTGCCGTGCGCGAGGCCGGGGCGGTGTGGCGGTTCACCGCGGCCAGCGTCCGGTCCGCGTTGGACGCCGGCTGGCTGGCGGCAGACCTGCTGCGGGAGTTGGGGCCCGTGCCGCAGCCGCTGGAATACCTGATCAACGACGTGGACCGGCGGCACGGGCACGTCCGCGTGCGAGAGGTCCGCTGCTGCGTGACGGCCGACGAGGCGACAGCGGCCGAGATCGCGCATCGGCTGCCCGGCTTCACCTTGCTGGCCCCGACCGTGCTGTCCAGTTCGGACAGTCCCGCGAACGTGTTGGCGCTGCTGCGAAAGGCCGGCTACGCGCCGATCGGCGAGAGCCCGGCCGGCGCGGTAGTGGTGGAGCGCAAGGCCGAACACCGCGCCGTGCCGACCGCGCCGGCGGACCGGGACACCCTCGGCGCCGACGAACTGGCCGCCCGGCTGGTCGCCGAGCCGCACGTCCCGATCGAGGGCGGTCCCACCTTCGACCGCCTCACCCGGCAGAATCGGACCTTGAGCCAGGTCGAGCTGGCGCTGCTGGCCGACGCGATCGACCGCGAGGGGGACGTGGTGATCGGATACCGGGACCGCACCGGCAACCGCACGGTACGCCGCATTCGTCCGGAACAACTGCTGACCGGCTGGCTGGACTCGTGGTGCTACCTGCGCGAGGACGAGCGGGAGTTCGCCGTGGCCAACATCGAATCGGTCGAGGCCGCCCGGTGACCGTCGGACGCAGAGCGGCGCTGATCGCCTGCGCCGTGATGCTGGCCGGCATCGCCGTGCTCGCCGTCACACGCGTCTTCGGCCTCGACGACGGCACCTACCTGGCCGTTCCGATCGCGCTGCTGCCCTACGCCGGGCTGCTCACCGCCGCCCTGCTGGTGACGTTGCTGGCCGTTCGCGGCCGGTGGCTGACGGTGGCCGCGGCGGCGCTGCTCGTGCTGCAGATCGCCTGGTTCGTGCCGCGTTTCGTGCGCGACCACCAGCCCGTGCCGGACGGCGCCCCGCGCATCCGGGTCGGCACCGTCAACACCCATCGCGGCCAGGTCGACCCGAAGGCCCTGGTCGCGCTGGCCCGCTCCCAGAACCTGGACGTGCTGGTCGCCGAGGAGCTGGACGCGCCGGCGATCAAGACGCTGGACGCCGCCGGCATGGACCGGCTCATGCCGTTCCGGGAACTGCACCCGGAGAACGACACCTCCATCTTCACCAGGCTGCCGATCGTGCGCGGCGGGCCCGCCGACCTGCCCACCACCTGGCCGCAGACCCAGGTCACCGTGAGCGTGTTGGGTCACGAGATCCCGATAACGGGCGTGCACACGTACTATCCTGTCGGAGGTCCGGGGCTCTGGGCCCAGGACATGTCGGCGCTGCGGGCCGCGGCCGGCCGGGACGCGATCGTGCTCGGCGACTTCAACGCCACCGTCGATCACTCGCCGCTGCGCTCGCTGCTGGCGGCCGGGTTGGTCGACACGCACGCCGAGCTGGGCCGGGGCTGGGCGCCGACGTGGCCGGCGGACTTCCCGCTGGTCCAGATCGACCACGTGCTGCACGGTCCCGGACTGGCCGCGGTGTCCGCGAGCGAACACCTGCTGCCGGGCACGGATCACCGGGCGGTCGTGGCCGAACTGGCGCTGCTGGACTGAGTTGTCAGGGCCGGGGGCTACCCTCGGCGTTGTTTGGGCATTGGGCTAGAGACGATCTGGGAGAAAGACCCTGTGACCGCTGAGACTCTTTACGGGGCCGACGACCTGACGCACCTGGAGGGTCTTGAGGCGGTCCGCAAGCGGCCCGGCATGTACATCGGGTCCACCGACAGCCGGGGCATCAACCACCTGTTCACCGAGGTGGTCGACAACTCGACCGACGAGGGCATCGGCGGCTTCGCCACGCGGATCGTGGTCACCCTGCACGCCGACGGCAGCGTCCAGGTCGACGACGACGGCCGCGGCATCCCCACCGGGGTGCACGCCAAGTCCGGCCTGTCCGGCGTCGAGCTGGTGCTGACCCGGCTGCACGCCGGCGGCAAGTTCGGCGGCTCCGGCTACAAGACCTCCGGCGGCCTGCACGGCGTCGGCGCGTCCGCGGTCAACGCCCTGTCGCACCGCTTCGACGTCACCGTGAAGCAGCTCGGCAAGGTGCACCAGATGTCCTTCGCCCACGGCGTGCCCGGCGTGTTCGACGCGCCCGGTCCCAAGGCGAAGTTCACCCAGCAGTCCGGCCTCCAGGTCACCGGCAAGATGAAGCGCGGCGAGTCCAGCGGCACGTCCATCCGGTACTGGTACGACACTCGGTACTTCGAGAACGGCGCCGCGCTGGACGTCGAAGCCGTGCGGGCCAAGCTGCGCAACACCGCTTTCCTCGTGCCGGGCGTGACGTATGTGCTGCGCGACGCCACCGACGGCGCCATCGTCGAGGAGTCGTTCCACTACCCGCACGGGCTCTCGGACATGGTCGACTTCCTGTCCCCGTCCGGCGAGAAACCCGTCTCCGGCACGCTGTTGGTCAACGGCGAGGGCACCTACTTCGAGAACGCCGCCGACGAGAACGGCGTCATGCGGTCCAAAGTGGAGCGTGTCGCCGAGGTCGAGGTGGCGCTGCGCTGGGGAACCGGCTACGAGCGCACCGTGGAGTGCTTCACCAACACCATCCGCAACATGCACGGCGGCACCCACCGCCGCGGCTTCGACCGCGCCGTCACCAAGGCCGTGCAGGACGCCATCTCCAAGACCCGCGGGCTGCTCAAGCCCAAGGAGGACATGCCGACGCTGGAGGACGTGCTGGAGGGCATGACCGCCGTCATCCACGTCCGCATCCCCGAGCCGCAGTTCACCTCGCAGACCAAGGACGAGCTGTCCACCGCCGGCATCACCAAGGTGATCCAGGGCGTCGTCGAGCGGCACGTCAAGGCGTGGACCGAGGACAAGCGCACCAAGACCGAGGCCAAGACCGTGCTGCAGAAGGTGGTCGACGCCGCGCGCGTTCGGCTGACCCAGAAGCACCAGAAGGACGCCGCCCGGCGCAAGACCGCGCTGGAGGGCGCGGCCATGCCGCCCAAGCTGGTCGACTGCCGCACCACCGGCGTCGCCCGCAGCGAGCTGTTCCTGGTGGAGGGCGACTCCGCCCTCGGCTCGGCCCGAATGGCCAGAGTGTCGGAGTATCAAGCACTTCTGCCGCTGCGGGGCAAGATTCTCAACGTGCAGAAGGCCAATCTGGCCGACACCCTGCGCAACGCCGAGATCGCCTCCATCGTGCAGGTCCTCGGCGCCGGCACCGGCCGCACCTTCGACCTGCCGGCCATGCGCTACGGCCGGGTGATCCTGATGGCCGACGCCGATGTCGACGGCTCGCACATCCGCACCCTGCTGATCACCCTGTTCGCCAAGTACATGCGGCCGGTGATCGAGGACGGCCGGCTGTACGCCGCCATGCCGCCCCTGCACAAGCTCACCACCAAGGGACGCAACAGCGAGACCGTCTTCACCTTCACCCAGCGGGAGATGGAGACCAAGCTCTCCGAGCTGGAGAAGGCCGGCAAGCAGGTTGTCACGCCCGTGCCCCGGTTCAAGGGCCTCGGCGAGATGGACGCCGACGAGCTCTGGCACACCACCATGAACCCGGCCACCCGCTCCGTTCGTCGGATCACGCTCACCGACGTCGAGGCCGCCGAGCAGACGCTGGAGCTGCTGATGGGCGAGAAGGTCGAGCCGCGCCGCAACTGGCTCGTCGACGCGGCCGGCCGCGTCGACCAGGCCGCGATCGACATCTGACCGGTCCGCTTCTCAGCTAGGAGAACAGGCAAGACATGGCACGCCGCAGCAAGGGCACCGTGACCAAGGTGGACCCGTCGGCCTTCGACCGCGCCGGCGCCACCGTGCTGGACATCCCGGTCACCAACGAGATCGAGGACTCCTACCTGGAGTACGCCTACTCGGTCATCCACTCCCGCGCGCTGCCCGACGCGCGCGACGGCCTCAAGCCCGTGCACCGCCGCATCCTGTACTCCATGCACGAGCAGGGTTACCGGCCCACGCACGCCTACGTGAAGTCCTCCCGCGTCGTCGGCGACTGCTTCGTGCGCGGCACGCTCGTGTCCACGCCGACGGGCTTGCGCCGCATCGAGGAGATCGAGGTCGGCGAGCAGGTGCTGGACGCCTCAGGCGCATCGGTGCCCGTGGTCGCCGCCTACGAGAATCCGGTCTCCGAGCTGGTGCGGATCACGTGGTCCAACGGGCACAGCATGGTCGTGACGCCCGGCCAACGTTTCCGCACCGTCGCCGAGGACCTGACCGTCGAGTGGACGGACGCGCGGGACCTGGCCGGCCGGCAGACGCTCGGCTACGGCCGCGGTCGGTCGGCGAACGAGCCGACCGGCGGCGACGCGTACAGCTACGTGCTCGGTCTGCTCGTCGCCGAGGGCTTCCCGGTCGATCGTGCCGGCGACGCGGACGGTCGCGTCCGCATCCACATGTGCGACCCGGAGCCGATCGACGTCGCCCACGGCTGGGCGATCGAGGCCAACCTGAATGTCTCGCGTGGCAAGCGGGTGGCGAAGAACCCGCGACACCGGGACCAGCACATCCTCACCTTCGCCCGGCACGACGGTCTCCTCGATGCCACGACTCCGCTCAGCAACGACAAGGTCGTGCCGACGAGCGTGCTGGCCGACCGGTCGCGGTGGGCGTCCTTCCTCGCCGGGCTGTACGACGGCGACGGTTACGTACGCAAGCGCAACCGCGAGATCGTCTACGTCAGCACCAGCGAAGGCCTGGTCCGTCAGGTCTACTCGATGCTCGCCGACATGGGCATCCACGGCCACCATTGGTCTCAAGCAAAGCCGACCGGCCACAGGACAATGTTCGGCCTCTCGGTCGCCGGCAGTGACGCCGCCGTGCTCGCCCGATTCCTGCTGCGCTGGTCGAAGATCGGCTCCAAGCGCGACGACCTGTGGCGCCTGACCGAGATCGCTCGTGGCGAGCTGGGCAACGACCCACACGGCAACTCCACCACCGACCGGCTCGACGAGCTCGCGGGATTCTCCTTTCTCACGGTCGAATCCGTGGCGTCGGTGGACTCCGACACCACCTTCGACATTCAGGTCGGCAGCGACGAGCACGCCTTCGTGACCGAGGGCTTCGTCGTGCACAACTGCATGGGCAAGTACCACCCGCACGGCGACCTGGCCATCTACGACGCCATGGTGCGGATGGCGCAGGACTTCTCGCTGAACGCGCCGCTGATCGACGGGCACGGCAACTTCGGGTCGCCGGACGACGGACCGGCCGCCTCGCGGTACACCGAGGCGCGGATGTCCAACGAGGCCATGCTGTTGGTGGGCGAGCTGGGCGAGGACACGGTCGACTTCCGGCCCAACTACGACGGGTCGCTGGAGGAGCCGTCGGTGATGCCGGCGGCGTTCCCGAACCTGTTGGTCAACGGCACGTCGGGGATCGCGGTGGGGCATGGCCACCAACATGATCCCGCACAACCTGGGCGAGGTCGTGGCGGCGGCGCGGTGGCTGATCAGCCACCCGGACGCCTCGCTGGACAAACTGATGGAGTTCGTGCCGGGGCCGGACCTGCCGACCGGCGGCATGCTGCTGGGCCTGGACGAGGTGCGCAAGGCGTACGAGACGGGCCGCGGCGTGGTGCGGATGCGGGCCAGGGCCGAGACGGGGCCGCTGGAGGGCAGCCGGGGCCGGCAGGCGATCACGGTGACCGAGCTGCCGTACGGCGTCGGCCCGGAGAAGATCATCGAGAAGATCACCGACGAGGTGAACAAGTCCAAGCGCCTCACCGGCATCGCCGACGTGAAGGACCTGACCGACCGGGAGAACGGCACCCGGCTGGTGATCGAGTGCAAGGTCGGCGTGAACCCGCAGGCGCTGCTGGCCGACCTGTACCGGCTGACGCCGCTGGAGCAGTCCTTCGGCATCAACAACCTGGTGCTGGTCGACGGGCAGCCGCAGACGCTGGGCCTCAAGGCGCTGCTGGAGGTGTTCCTCAAGCACCGCTACGAGGTCGTCACCCGGCGGACCCGCTACCGCAAGCGCAAGCGCGAGGAGCGGCTGCACCTGGTCGAGGGTCTGCTCAAGGCGCTGCTGGACATCGACAAGGTGATCCGGCTGATCCGCAACAGCGACAACGCCCAGGCCGCCCGCGACGGCCTGATGAAGCAGTTCAGGCTGTCGGAGATCCAGGCCTCGTACATCCTGGACACGCCGCTGCGCCGGCTGACCAAGTACGACAAGATCGAGCTGGAGTCGGAGCAGGAGAAGCTGGCCGGCGAGATCGCCGAGCTGGCCAAGATCCTGGACGACCCGGCGGTGCTGCGCAAGGTCGTGTCGACCGAGCTGGCCAAGGTGACCAAGGACGTCACCTGGGAGCGTCGGACCGCGCTGATCGACGGCGACCTCAAGGAGGTGCTGGCGGCGTCCAAGCCGGCCGGTCCCCTGGAGGTGGCCGACGACCCGTGCCAGGTTCTGTTGTCCGCCACGAGTTTGGTGGCTCGCACGGCCGCCGAGTCGGAGGAGGCGTCGGAGGCACGGCGGCGTAACGGCCGGGCCCGCAACGACGCCGTCGCCGCCGTGGTGCACACCACCGCCCGTGGGCAGATCCTGGTCGTCACCAGCAAGGGCCGCGCGTTCAAGACGGATGTGCTGCCGCTGCCGGTGTTGCCCGAGCAGGTCGGCACCGTGTCGCTGAGCGGCGGCATGGCGGCCAGTGAGCTCGTGCCGCTGGACAAGGGCGAACGGGTCATCACCATCGCGCCGCTGACCGACACCGAGTCGCCGGGTCTGGCCATGGGCACCGCGCAGGGCGTGGTCAAGGTGTGCTCGCCGGAGTGGCCCGTGCGGTCCGACGAGTTCGAGGTGATCAGCCTGAAGGACGGCGACGAGATCGTCGGCGCCACCTGGCTTTCCGACGGCGCCGAGACCCTGGTCTTCGTCTCGTCCGACTCGTCTTTGCTGCGCTACGAGGCTTCGCTGGTTCGGCCGCAGGGCCTCAAGGGCGGCGGCATGGCCGGCATCAAGCTCGCCGGCGACGCCCACACCGTGTTCTTCGCCGCCGTCCGCACCGACGACGAGGAGCACGGCGAGCCCATGGTCGTCACCGCCACCGGCAACTCCGTCAAGGTCACGCCGTTCGCCGAGTACCCGCCCAAGGGCCGGGCCACCGGCGGCGTGCGTTCGCACCGCTTCCTCAAGGGCGAGGCCGGTCTGCGTCTGGCCTGGATCGGTTCCCGCCCGGCCGGCTCCACCGACACCGGCTCGTCGGTCGAGCTGCCCGAGGTGGACATCCGCCGCGACGGCTCCGGCCACCCGCACCCGGGTCCGGACGTCGTGGGCCACCTGATCGAGCGCGGATAGTTTGTTGGGGACCTTTGCCTTCCAGACAGATTGACCGAATCCGCACCGGACGGCGCCAAGCTCACACGGGCTAATCGCATCATATCCGGAACCCGGCGCGCATTCGATTATAACTAGACCGTGTTAAGAAGGGCGGGTTTTCAAGGGCCGGTTCGCTTTCGCTTGGGGAGGGGCCCCTGCGAACCGCCCCGGGACTGTACTAAAACGTACAAGCCCCATCCTCGGCCGCCTGGTCGGCCGAGCCCCTCCCCCGGGCTTCTAGGCGTGCACCTTCGCGTCCCAGTCGATGCGGTGGCGGTGCAGCCAGCCGAACATCTTCTCCGGCTTCATGAACAGCTTCATCGCGATCGGCGCCAGCACGCCGATCACCGCCTGGCCGATGCGGCCGTTCACCTTGTCCTGGTTGGTCTTCTCGCCCTGCTCGGCGACCTTCTCCACGCGAGCCCGGCGCAGCTTCTCGTACGCCTCGAACGCCTGCGGCACGGGCAGGTCGCGCAGGCAGCGGGCCAGCTCGATGGCGCTCTCGATGGACATCGAGGCGCCCTGGCCGGTGCTGTTGGACGGCACGTGCGCGGCGTCGCCGACGAGCACGATGCGGTCGGTGTGCCAGCGTGGCGCGCTGGGCATGATGTGCATGCCGCCCAGCACGACCATGCCGTCCGGGGTGGCCTTGGCCAGGATGCCGTGCGCCGGGTAGTCGTCGCCGTAGAGCTCGCGCATGCGGCGCAGCCATTCCTCCGCGCCGATGGCCCGCGCCTCGGCCCCGGTCATCGGCTCGCGGCTGGGCACGTTGGTGAACCAGCCGGTGTCACCCTCGGCTGTGAGGGCGTAGCCGAGAAATCCTCGCTTGCCCTGGGCGAAGTAGAACTCGCCCTCGGCCAGGCCGAAGTCGTTGCCCGGCACGGAGCCGCCGAAGCCGAGCAGGCCGGTGTAGCGCGGCCCCGGTGCGTTCGGGTCGATCAGCTTGCGGACCGTCGAGTGCACGCCGTCCGCGCCGAGCAGCACGTCGCCGGTGGCGGTGCTGCCGTCGGCGAAGTGGGCCGTGACGCCGTCGGCGGTCTCGGCGACGTCCACCAGCCGCTTGCCGTGATGGATCTTGATGCCGGCCTCGACGGCCCGCTCGGCCAGCAGTCCGCACAGGTCCGACCGCATCGCCAGCTGGCTCGGGTTGTCCGCGTCCAGCTCGTCGAACGCGCCGAACCGCTTGCCCCGGCCGTCGGTCATCACCATGCGCTGGTTGGGCCGTCCGATGGCCCGCAGATCGGCGTCCAGCCCGAGGATGCCGAGCGCGTTGACGCCGTTCGGCGCGATCATGAGCCAGCCGCCGGCATTGTCGGCGTTCTGTTCGTACGCCTCGAAGATCTCGGCCTCGATGCCGGCCTTGCGCAGCGCGAGCGCCGCGACCGGACCGGTGATGCCGCCCCCGATGATCAGTGCTTTCATGTCGTCCCCCTGAAGTATTCCTGCCACATCCGGTCGTACTGCGGGTCCCGCAGCCGTTCGGCCAGGCTCGCCACGTAACCGCGCTCCGCCTCGCGCATCGCGAGCCGGTACTCCTCCTCGATCAGGAACCACCAGTCCACGCCCTGCTCCCGGGCCTGGCCGATGGCGTCGCCGATCTCCTTCGCCTGGGCCGTCAGCGTTTCCAGCCGCCGGCCCAGCAGTTCCACCGTCTCCGCCGGCGGCAGCACCACTAGCAGCGACAGCGCCACCCCGAAGCTCGGGTACTCGTGCACCGGCGTGGTGACCAGCTCACGCATCCAGTCGTACAGCTCGGTCCGCCCGGCCTCGGTGACCGCGTACAACGTCCGCTCAGGCCGCTGGGTGTCGCGGACCGTTTCGTGCTCGACGATGAAACCCGCCTTGGTCAGCTGCTCCACCACCATGTAGAGCGAGCCTCGGTTGTACTTGATGTCCCGGTCCTTGCCGTGCTCCTTGAGCCGGCGCCCCATCTCGTAGGGGTGCATGGGCTCGATGAGCAGTTCGGCCAGCACGGCCAGCGCCAGCGGATTGGACACCTTGCGTCGTTTCACCGTCACTCCAATTGGTCAGGATCAACTATCCATGCATGACTAGTCAGTGTCAACTATGTGGCCGGGGCCACCCGGCCGTCACCATCGCGACAACGTGCCCGCCGCGGGCGTCATGACCGCGTACACAACCCTGCCCACCTGCGGTTTCCGGAGTGTCCTTGGGGTGCTCAGTCCGATCTGCACCGGAGGACACGATGACCCTCGCCGAGCTGATACCCACGCTGGGTGAGTCGCTGCGCGGACGCCTCGAGCCCGGGATCTGGCCGCTGTCCACCGCGCACGGCGTCGACGGCGACCTGCTGCTCGGCGGCGTCCCGCTCACCCAGCTCGCCGCCCGCTTCGGCACGCCCGCCTACCTGCTCGACGAGGCGACCGTGCGGCGGCACTGCCGCGACTACCGGTCCGCGCTGCCCGACGTCGAGATCGCCTACGCCGGCAAGTCCATGATCAGCCGCGGGGTGCTGCGGTGGATCGCCGACGAGGGCCTGTCGCTCGACGTCTGCTCGGCCGGCGAGCTCGCCGTCGCCCGCTCCATCGCCTTCCCCGCCTCCCGCATCGTCTTCCACGGCAACGTGAAGACCCCCGAGGACCTCAAGGCCGCCATCGGCTACGGCGTCGATCGCATCGTCGTCGACTCCCTCGACGAGATCGAGCAACTCGGCGCGCTCGCCCGGTATCCCCAGAACGTCCTGATCCGGGTCACTCCCGGCGTCGACGCCCACACCCACAAGGCCATCGCCACCGGCGTCGAGGACCAGAAGTTCGGCTTCTCCCTCGCTTCCGGCGCCGCCCTCGACGCCGTCGGCCGCGTGCGGGCCCAGCCCAGCCTCCGCCTCGTCGGCCTGCACTGCCACATCGGCTCCCAGGTCTCTCGCGTCGCCAGCTTCGAGGAGGCCGCCCGCCGCATGGTCGGCTTCCTGGCCGTCCTTCAGATCAGGTACGGGATCACCTTGCCCCAGCTCGATCTCGGCGGCGGCCATGCCGTCCCCTACCGCCCCGGCGACCCTTCCTTCGACCTCCGCGGCTACGCCGACCGTCTCCTCCGTGCCGTCAATTACGAGTGCTCCTCACACCGTCTTCCCTTTCCCCGCCTCACCATCGAGCCCGGCCGGGCCATCGTCGCCTCCGCCGGCGTCACCCTCTACCGCGTCGTCACCGTCAAGCACGGCACTTCTCGCACCTTCGTCGCCGTCGACGGCGGCATGAGCGACAACCCCCGCCCTTCCCTCTACGGCGCCCGCTACTCCGTCCGCCCCGTCGGCCGCCACTTCTCCCCGATCTCCCACCCCGCCACCGTCGTCGGCCGCCACTGCGAGGCCGGCGACGTGCTGGCCGAGGACGTCCCCCTCCCCGCCGACCTCCGCGCCGGCGACCTCCTCGCCGTCCCCTGCACCGGCGCCTACCACCACTCCTTGGCCTCCAACTACAACATGGTCGGCCGCCCACCCGTCGTCTCCGTCCGCGACGGCGCCGCCCGCCTCCTCGTCCGCCGCGAGACCGAGGACGACCTCCTCTCCCGCGACCTCGGCTGACCCCGGTTATCCACAGCCCCCACCCGCCGACTCCCTCCATCCACAGGCAACCTGTTGCCTCATGTCAAGATGCCCGCTTGGGGGTAGTCGTTGCCTCACGAAGAATGCCCGCGTGGGCGAGGGCGGTGGCGAGGTGGGTGAGGTCGGGGGCGAGGACTTCGTGGGCCAGGGCGTCACACAGTGCGACGATCTCGCGGCGGAGGGCGGCGGGGTTGAGGCGCTGGTAGTGCTCGCGCAGGGCGTCGGTGTCGACGATGTCGACGGTGGTGTGGGTCAGGGTGCGTTGGTAGGGGGTTTGGGCGGTGTCGTGTTTCTTGTGGACGGTGGCGCCGTGGCGGGTTTTGGAGATCAGTTTCTGTTGCGGGGTGAAGAAGTTGATCTGGTCGCGGAGTAGGGCGTAGACGCCGTTGAGTAGGTCGAGTTGGGTCTCGCCGGTGTGGCGGTGGTAGCCGACGGTCTGGCGCACGACTGACCAGTTCTTCTGTTCGACGTGGGCGCCGTCGTTTTTGTGGCCGGGGCGGGCTCGGGTGAAGGTGATCTCGTGGTCGCGGCAGTAGGTCAGTAGGTGGGCGTTGATGAACTCGCTGCCGTTGTCGGAGTCGATGCCCAGCACGGGGAACGGGAACCCGGCCACGATCTGGTCGAGGGCGGCTAGGACCCAGACCTCGGCCTTGTTGCGCACGGCGCGGTTTTCGGTCCAGCCGGTGGCGATGTCGGTGACGGTCAGGGTCCAGGCGTGTTCGCCGGTGGCGTTGCCGCCGTCGTGGCTGACCAGGTCGATCTCCACGAAGCCGGGGTGGTCCTCGTCCCAGTCGGCCCAGGTGCGGATGGGAATCTGGGATTTGAGCAGGCTGCCGGGTTTGGTTCGGGCGCGGCCGTGGGGTTGCCAGCGGGCGCGGTCGGGGGCTAGGCGGCGGTCGATGGTGGCCGCGGACATGCGCGCCAGCTGGTAGCGGATCTCGTCGCTGATCGACAGCTCGCCGCAGGCCAGGAGGCGGTCGACGATGTCGGGGAGGAACGGGGCCAGGCGTTTGCCGCAGGGCGCGTCCAGGATCGCCCAGACCTTGCGTAGTGCCGTGATCACCTCGGGGCTGTACACGGGCTCGCGGGTTTTTCGTTGCGGAACACTGGGTTTCGGTCTGGGTGTGGTGCGCAGGGCTTTGCGGGCGTGGTCGCGGTGCCAGCCGGTCAACACGCACAATTCGTCCAAGATCCTGGCTTTGTCGGTCTTGGACGCTGATCGGTAGCGCCGGGCCAGCTGCCTGGTCACGGCCTCGCGTTCGCTCATCGTCAACCCCATCGATCACGATGAGTCACCGCTGCTGGTCAAGGTGAGATGCCACGCCGCCCGCGGGCATTCCTTCGTGAGGCAACGACTCATCCTCCCGGGCATTTTCAATGAGTCAACGCGGCAATTCGCCACCAAGATCCACATCCCGCCGCCTGGGTAGAATGGACGTGGGACGCCACCCCAGGGATGGGGTGGGGGCTGTTTCCTTGACGACGAGCCCAACGACGCAGCGGGGCCGTTTACCGCGGGGCTGATCCTTTTCACCCACAGCCGATCCGCCGACGGCGAACCCAGCCGTCACGGCGTCCGGCAGCCGTCACCATGCCTTCATGGCCGTGATCAAGGTTGTGCTCGGGGACATCACCCAGGAACGTGTCGACGCCATCGTCACCGCCGCCAACGAGTCCCTGCTCGGAGGCGGCGGGGTCGACGGCGCCATCCACCGCGCCGCCGGGCCTCGCCTCGCCCAGGCCGGCGGGGCCATCGCGCCCTGCGATCCCGGCGACGCCAAGGCCACTCCCGCCTTCAACCTCACCCCTCCGGTCAAGCACGTGATCCACACCGTCGGCCCGGTCTGGGAAGGCGGCTCCTACGGGGAAGCCGACCTCCTCGCCTCCTGCTACCGCCGCTGCCTGGAAGTGGCCGACGACCTCGGCGTCCACAGCATCGCCTTCCCCGCCATCGCCACCGGCATCTACGGCTTTCCCACCCCCGACGCCGCCCGCATCGCCCGCGTGACGCTCGCCGCCACCCCGACGAAGGTGGAACTGATCCGCTTGGTGGCCTTCGACGAGGAGACCTACGAAGCGCTCTCCGGCGGCTCGACCTCGTCCTGATCGGGGCCGCGGTAGCGGATCTCGATGCGCGGCGGCAGGACCCGGATGACAACGTCATCCCCTTGACGGGGCGGTCGTGTGGATCACCAGGCGCACCAGCATGTAGATCGCGACCGTCAGCACAGCCACGAACTACCAACCGGACAGCCCGACAAAGGCTTCGGTCAGCTCCCAACACCTGTCCGGTGACGGGCGCCTGGTCAGGTCGGACATCGGCAATCGTTGACTGGCGAGAGATTCAGAGCGGACTGCTTCCCGGATTGGATCTGACACCCTCTCTAGGCCAACCGGCTCGCTTGGCCGCAGAACAGCCGGAAACCGGCTGTCAGGGGTGGGGGCCGATCGTCACGATCGTGAGCTGGGCGTCGTCCGGCCCGTAGATCCACCAGATCCGCCACGCCGAAGGGGTCTTGTTCTCCACGTAGGACTCCCACAGCGTGGCTCCGCCGGGTCCCGGCACCGACTGATAGTCGTGCGAATGCGGCCCCGGGTGCCGGGGGCCGGCGTCCTGCAACAGGCGCAGTGCTTTGCGGACCTTCTTGAGCTTCGCCTCGTACTGCTTCTTGGCCCGCAGATCGTCGAGCACGCGCTCGGCTTCCCGGGTGTACAGCAGGCGGAACGGTGGAGCACTCACTCGTCGTCTGCGTCCTCATCGTCGGCCGTGACCCAGTCGAGGGACCGGGCCTTGCCCTCAGCGGCGTCGGCGAGACCGCGGAACAGGGATGCCCGCAGCTCGTCGTTCTCCCACACCAGCAACTCTCGCTTCGGGATGCTGGCCAGTGGCGTCAGCAGGATCGCGCCGTCGTCGTTCACGGACACGGCGTAGCGATCGTTCTTGTGCGCGCCGGCTTTGCCAACCGCTACTCGCGCACGTTCGTCCGCCGTGACTTCGGCCACCGGCCGGAAGTCGTCAAGCATGGTCATGGCGGCCCCCTCTCGACTCGGCAAGGATACCTAAGGTGTGGGTAAATGGGTAACCCCCCACCGGGGTGTTGTCGATGCGAGGTCACCGTCCCGCACAATGGAGGCATGAGCACATCGGCGAAGACCCTCCGGATCGGCCCGCACACGGTCGACCCGCCGGTGGTGCTCGCGCCGATGGCGGGGATCACCAACACGGCCTTCCGGCAGCTGTGCCGTCAGTACGGGGCGGGGCTGTACGTCTGCGAGATGATCACCAGCCGGGCGCTGGTCGAGCGCGACGCCACCACGATGCACATGATCACGTTCCACCCGGACGAGCGGCCCCGGTCGCTGCAGCTGTACGGGGTGGATCCGATGACGATGGGCAAAGCGGTCCAGATGATCGTGGACGAGGATCTGGCCGACCACGTCGACATGAACTTCGGGTGCCCGGTGCCAAAGGTGACGCGCAAGGGCGGGGGCGCGGCGCTGCCGTACAAGCGGCGGCTGTTCGGGGACATCGTGGGCGCGGCGGTGCGAGCGGCGGAGCCGGCGGGCATTCCGGTGACGGTGAAGTTCCGCATCGGCATCGACGACGACAACCTGACGTACCTGGACGCGGGCCGGATCGCGGAGGCGGAGGGGGCGCAAGCGGTTGCGCTGCACGCGAGGACGGCTTCGCAGCGGTACTCGGGGCAGGCGGACTGGTCGGCGATCGCCCGGCTGAAGGAGGCCGTGAAGACGATCCCGGTGCTGGGCAACGGGGACATCTTCAAGGCCCAGGACGCGCTGGACATGGTGGCGGCGACGGGCTGCGACGGTGTGGTGGTGGGCCGGGGCTGCCTGGGGCGGCCGTGGCTGTTCGGGGACCTGCAGGCGGCGTTCCGGGGCGAGCCGCTGCCGGCAGGACCGACGCTGGGCGGAGTGGCGCAGGTGCTGCGCCGGCACGCGGAGCTGCTGACCGAGCACTACGACGAGCACAAGGGCCTGCGGGACCTGCGCAAACACATGGCCTGGTACCTGCACGGCTTCCCGGTGGGCTCGACGCTGCGCCGGAGCTTCGCGATGGTGTCGAGCCTGCCGGAGTTGGACGACCTGATCGGACAGTTGGACCACGAAGTGCCGTTCCCGGCGGACGCGGAGGGCCCACGCGGGCGGCAGGGCTCGGCGGCGAAGGTGGTGCTGCCGGAGGGCTGGCTGGACGACCCGGAGGACGCCAGCGTGCCGGCCGGGGCCGAGATGATGCACAGCGGTGGCTGACGGAAGGCTCATCGCCCTGGCGGCGCTGGCCCTGACCGGCTGCACGGTCGCCGGGCAGGCCCAGCCGTCGCCGGATCCCGGCCTGGTGGCGGACTACTTCCACGACCTGGACACGGCGGCGGCGCAGGGCGTGCAGCAGGAGCAGGACTTCCTCAAGGCGACGCAGGTGCCGGCCTTCGCGGACCGGGTGTGCAGCCTGAACGGCGTGACGATCACGGCCACGCCGACGCTGTCGACGCTGCGGGCGGACCCGGGGTGGACGCCGCCGGGCTCGGACAAGCGGCTCACCGGCCAGGTCTATGTGGTGGCGGTGACGCTCACCATCCGTCAGGGGAACTCGGTGGTGGGCACGCAGATCGGTTCGCAGCGCGTGGTAGTTGACGGGGGAAGGACTTACGGCTTCGCCCCCTGTCCGGCGCAGTGACGGTACTCACATACGCCCATCCGTGTTACGCAGGGTCAGCGTTTTGGGCCACCGTTCGGTCAGCCAGTAGAGGGAAAAGCACACCGGCCACCCCTCCATGACTCAAGCCGCGCCGCCGCCAGGACGACACCACCTTCGTGAGGAGGTGAGCGCGGTGACCGCGTCATCACAGCCCGATGTCTCCGAGCCGACCGGCGAGCACGCCGACGGCGGACTGGTGAACCTGCACGAGAAGCTGGCGGGCCTGCTCGCCTCCCGCGGCCAGTGGCGCGAGGCGTACGACCACCTGCGGTCCGCGCTCGACCTGATCTACCGGGACAGCGCCGGCAGCACGCCGGCGGTGCCGGAGCAGCTGCGCCGCGAGGTGGACCGGCTGCGCCGTGAGCACGCCGAGGCCCACGAGCAGAGCATCCGTGACAGCCTCACGGCCAGCTACAACCGCCGCTACCTGGACCAACGCCTGGTGGCGATGTTGACGGAGCAGGTCGGGGCGATCGCGGTGGCGCTGGTCGACCTGGACTGGTTCAAGCAGGTGAACGACCGCTATGGGCACCTGGTGGGGGACCGGGTCCTCCAACAAGTCGTGGAACTTCTGCAGGTGGAGCTGCCGGAACCGGCGTTCTGCGCCCGCTACGGCGGCGAGGAGTTCGTGCTGGTGCTGCCGGACACCGACCAGGCGGCGGCGGTGGAGATCGCCGAGGCGGCCCGGGACCGGGTGGAGCGGCACGACTGGTCGGCGATGGCGCCGGGCCTGCGGGTCACGGTCAGCGCGGGCGTCGCCCACGAGGTCAGCGGCAGCTGCGAGAACGGGGCCGAGCACCAGCTGCTGCAGGCCGACAGCCTGCTGTATTCGGCCAAGCAGTCCGGACGCAACGCGGTCGCGTACCGCGAGAACGGCCGGGTGCGGCTGGCCGGGCCGGCCTCGGGGCGTCGGGCCATCGCCGATGTGCGGGTGGCCGGGCATTACTGAGCGCGTCGAGGGCTACTGACAGCAATGTTCCGCAACTCAAGTGCCCATTTGGCCTAACGGCCTGGGCGGTTTCGAGTACGAACCGTGTCAGAATTCCGGCTGCCTGTCGCTAGAACTAGCGGTCGTCCGTACTATCGCGTGCGCTGGGTGACGCGCCGCGATGTGCAACCTCTGTGGCCGCACCGACGTCAACTCGTGATGAACAGCCCGTATGGGCCGTGAGCCGGAAGGGAGCCTGGGTGCCCGACGATCCCCGCTTCGGCGGCACCGGTCCCGATGGTGCCGCGGACTCGTACGAGGCCCCCGACCAGGAGCCCACCGGACGCCGGAGCCGCAGGCGCAGGTCGATGGAGGCCTCGGGCGGCCTGAGCGTGTCGGACCTGGTGCAGCGGCACACGGGTTCGCGGCCGAATCTTCCTCGCCCGACCCCGCCCGACCCGGAGCCGCCGGCCGCGCAGCCGCCGCGCCGCCGGGCCCCGCAGGCCG
>NZ_KK037166.1:6176026-6183211 GCF_000568255.1 Kutzneria sp. 744 | reverse complement strand
AGCACCCCCAGGGACCGCAGGACAGCCAGCGCACGCGCTTCGAGCCCGACGTGGACGCCGAGCAGACCACGATCGCCCCGCCGGACGAGGCGCTGGTCGACGTGCCCGCCGACGAGGCGGAGGCGCCGTCGAGGCCGGAGCGCCGCGAGGACATCGAGCTGGCCGCGCTGACCACCGAGATGGAGCCGATCGGCGAGGAGGTGCAGCGCCGCCGCAAGGTGGACCAGACGCTGGCCCGCTTCTCCGCCGTGCACGACGAGATGGCCGTCGAAGAGGCCAAGCGGCGCACCCGGCAGAAGAAGTACATGCCGTGGATCGACACGGACGACGGCGCGCCGCCCGAGGCCCCGCCGCCGGCCGCCGAGGAGCCCGAGGACGACCCCGAGTTCGACATGGACGCGGCGGAGATCGAGCGGGCCCGCGCCAAGCGTCGGATGATCGGCCTGGCCATCAAGGTGGTGGCCATCGCCGCCGCCGCGATAGTGCTGATCGTCTGTGGCATCGCGTGGGGCTCGGTCAAGGAGTGGACCGGCTCGGACATCAAGCAGGTCGACGCGCTGGACCCCAACTCGCCGGCGATCCAGGCCGTCGAGAAGCAGCAGGGCACCGACAACTTCCTGCTGGCCGGCTCGGACACGGTGCTGGTCGCGCATGTGCCGGCCGACCACAAGCGGGTCGTGTTCGTGTCCTTCCCCAGCGGTCTCGAGCTGAGCCAGCCGCCGTGCGGTCCTGCCAAGCTGTCCGGCGCGCTGTCGGCCGGCGGCCCGCAGTGCGTGACCCAGGACGTGCAGAAGATCTCCGGGCTGCGCATCAACCACTTCATGACGATGAACTCGGACGGCCTCAAGGGCATCGTCGACGCCATCGGCAATGTCGAGCTGTGCGTGAAGAACCCGTTGCAGGACGGGCAGTTGGGCGCGCTGCTGACCGGAACCGGGCCGCAGCCGGTCGACGGCGACACCGCCGTGAAGATCATCAAGGCCCGCAGCGTGGCCGGCGACCCGTCGCCCGATCTCGGCCAGATCCAGCGGCAGCAGCGGCTGATGGCCGCGATCCTGCGCTCGGCCGTGCAGGGCCAGGTGCTGCTCGATCCCGCCAAGCTCAACGGCCTGCTGTCCGCGGTGTCCAAGAACGCCACCGGGGACAACGTGGGCGTCGACCAGCTGTCCGCGTTGGCCCAGTCGGTGCAGGGCATCGGGCCGGACCAGGTGGTGTTCACCAGTGTCCCGGTCAACGGCACGCCGGAGGCCACGAAGTCCTTGTTCAACGCGGTGATCAACGGGACCCCGCTGCCGTCCGAGGGCGCGACGGCCAGCGGTCCGCTGGTCGACCCGAAGTCCATGAAGATCCAGGTGGTCAACGGAAGCGGCCAGGGCGAGCTGCCCACCAACACCGCGAACTCCTTGGGGCACCTGGGTTTCCAGGTCGTGTCGGTGAACAAGGCGGCCGCTCCCGTGGACCACACCACGGTGCGCTACGCGCCGGGCCGGGAGGCGCAGGCGCGCACGCTGTCGGCCGCGGTGGAGGGTTCCAAGCTGGTGGAGGACTCTTCGCTGGCCGGGGCCGTGCAGCTGGTGACCGGGCCGGACTTCAACGGTGACGTCAAGGCGCCGCAGCCGCAGCAGAACAGCCAGCAGGCCTCGGATGTGTCCACGATCAGTGGAGCGGACAGCTCCTGCCAGTGACGATGCCCTTTCGTCGCCCGTGGTTCACGTCGGGTTCACTCGGCGATGCCGCTGGCGCGACCCCGAGAACGTAGGCTGTGGGCCATGCGTGAGGCTTACCATGACCAGCTCGGCGACCTCGCTGACCAGCTGGCGAGCATGTGCGCCATGGTCGGCGACGCCATGGAGCAGGCGACCAAGGCGTTGCTGGACGCGGATCTCGCGATCGCGGAGCGGGTGATCGGCGGCGACGCGAAGATCGACGACGCGCGGGCCAAGTGCGAGGAGGACGCCTACTCGCTGCTCGCGCTACAGGCCCCCGTGGCCACCGACCTGCGCACCGTGCTGTCGGTCATCCACGCTGCGGAAAGCCTGGAGCGGATGGGCGATCTGGCCCTGCACGTGGCCAAGGCCGCCCGCCGTCGTCACCCGGCGGCCGTGCTGCCCGAGGAGGTGCGCGGCTACTTCGCCGAGATGGGCCGGATCGCCGTCGACCTGGCCCGCAAGGCCCAGCAGGTGATCCGCACGCAGGACGTGGAGCTGGCCCGTCGCCTCGACGAGGAGGACGACGCCATGGACGACCTGCACCGCCACCTGTTCTCCGTGATCATGGACAAGGACTGGGGTCACGGCGTGCCCTCCGCCGTCGACATCACCCTGCTCGGCCGCTTCTACGAGCGCTTCGGCGACCACGCCGTCTCGGTGGCCAAGCGCACCGTTTTTGTCGTCACCGGCCGCATGCCCGGCTACGCCAGCGGCGCCGAGGACCTGTAGACCAAGAAAAACAGTGGGCTCGCCGGAGGTTCCGGCGAGCCCACTGTCCTATATGGACGATGCGGCGCGCGGTCGACCCCTGCCGCCGACCGGCGCCACACCGAGTCCGATCAGCCGAAGCGGCCCGAGATGTAGTCCTCGGTGGCCTGCTGGCCGGGGTTGGAGAAGATCTTCTCGGTGTCGTCGATCTCGACCAGGCGGCCGGGCTGGCCGACGCCGGCCAGGTTGAAGAAGGCGGTCTGGTCGCTCACCCGGGCGGCCTGCTGCATGTTGTGGGTGACGATGACGATGGTGAAGTCCTTCTTCAGCTCGCCGATGAGGTCCTCGATGGCCAGCGTGGAGATGGGGTCCAGGGCGGAGCAGGGCTCGTCCATGAGCAGCACGTCGGGCTGCACGGCGATGGCCCGGGCGATGCACAGACGCTGCTGCTGACCGCCGGAGAGGCTGCCGCCGGGCTTGTCGAGGCGGTCGGAGACCTCGGCCCAGAGGTTGGCCCCGCGCAGGGAGCGCTCGGCCACCTCGTCAAGCTGCTTGCGGTTCCGCATGCCGCCCAGCCGGAGGCCGGCGACCACGTTGTCCCGAATGGACATGGTGGGGAACGGGTTGGGCCGCTGGAAGACCATGCCGATGGTGCGGCGCACCTCGACCGGGTCCACGGTGGTCGCGTAGATGTCCTCGCCGTCCAGCAGCACCTTGCCCTCGACGCGGGCGCCGGGGGTGACCTCGTGCATCCGGTTGAGCGAGCGCAGCACGGTGGACTTGCCGCAACCCGAGGGCCCGATGAACGCGGTGACGCTGCGCGGCGGCACGGCGAGGGTGACCCGGTCCACGGCGTGGAACTTGCCGTAGAAGATGTTCAGGTCCTTGACGTCGATCCGCTTGGCCATTTTTCAGCTCACTTCGTCTTGATGGCCGAGAACCGCGACACGAGGGCGGCCACGAGGTTGAACAGCATGATCAGGATGATCAGGGTCAGCGCCGCGCCCCACACCCGCAGCTGGCCCGCGGGGTTGGGGTTGTTCAGCTCGCTGTAGATCAGCAGCGGCAGCGAGGTCATGTTGCCGTCGAAGATGTTGAAGTTGATCGACTTCGAGTAGCCGACCAGCACCAGCACCGGCGCGGTCTCGCCCATCACCCTGGCCATCGCCAGCATCACGCCGGTGACCACGCCGGACAGCGCCGTCGGCAGCACGATCCGCACGATGGTCTTCCACTTGGGCACGCCCAGCGCGTATGAGGCCTCGCGCAGCTCCTGCGGCACCAGCCGCAGCATCTCCTCGGTGGACCGCACGACCACCGGCAGCATCAGCAGCACCAGGGCCATCGACACGGCGAACGCGCTCTGGCCCATCTGGAACGTGCTCAGCAGCAGCGCGTAGATGAACAGCGCGGCCACGATCGACGGCACGCCCGAGAGGATGTCGACCATGAACGTGGTGGTGCGGGCCAGCCGCCCGCGGCCGTACTCGACGAGGTAGATCGCGGCCAGGATGCCGACCGGCACCGCGATCACCGCGCACACCACGGTCTGGAGCAGGGTGCCGATGATCGCGTGGTACGCGCCGCCGGCGAACTCCTTGGGCAGCACGCCCTTGAGCGAGTGGGTCCACCAGTCGGCGGTGATCACGGCCTCGAAGCCGCGGGCGATCACGGTGACCAGCAGCCACACCAGCGGCACCAGCGCGATCAGGAAGGCCAGCGTCACCAGCACGGTGGCCAGGATGTTCTTGAACTTGCGGGCGCCGCCGACGGCCTGGAAGGCGGGCGGCGTGGCCGGACGGTCCAAAGTGGACGCTGTGGTGGTCATTGCGCCGCCTTCCCGCGCGCGATGGACCGGGCCACCGCGTTGACCACGAAGGTCAGTACGAACAGCACGAGGCCGGCCGCGATGTAGGCGCCGGTCGGCAGCGGCTGGCTGAACTCGGACGCGGCCGAGGCGATCTTGGACGCGAAGGTGTAGCCGCCGTCGAACAGGCTGAAGCCGGAGGGCTTGGGCGAGGCGTGCAGGATGAGCAGCACGGCGACGGTCTCACCGAGCGCGCGGCCGAGGCCGAGCATGGACGCCGCGATGTAGCCGCTGCGCCCGAACGGCAGCACCGTGGTCCGGATGACCTCCCACTTGGTGGCGCCCAGCGCCAGCGCGCCCTCGATCTGCATCACCGGCGTCTGCCGGAACACTTCGCGGGTGACCGAGGTGACGATCGGCAGCAGCATCACCGCGAGCACCACGCCGACGGTGAAGATGGTGCCCGCGCCGGCCAGCGGGATGTTGCCCTTGGCGAACAGCGGGAACCAGCCGAACACGGTGTTGAGCCAGGTCTCGAAGGGTTCGAGGGCCGGGCCGAGCACGAGGATGCCCCACAGGCCGTAGACGATCGACGGCACCGCGGCCAGCAGGTCGACCAGGTACGCGAAGCCGCGGGACAGCCGGGCCGGGGCGTACTGGGTCAGGAACAACGCGATGCCCAGCGACACCGGCATCGCGATGACCAGGGCCACCAGCGAGGTCAGCACGGTGACGATGAGCAGGTCCCTGATGCCGAACATCAGGTTGTTCGAGTCGGTGGTGAGGAAGTCGGCGCTGAAGAGGAAGTTCGCCTTGTCGGCCAGCAGCGACGGGACGGCCTTGATCAGCAGGAAGATCCCGATCAGCGCGATCGCGATCACGATCGCGAGGCCGGCGCCGGTGGTCAGCGTGCGGAAGATCGTGTCGCCGGGGCGGCGCGGGGTCGCCGCCGTCCGGGCACCTGGTTGACCGCTGTCGGAGGTCATGGCACCAATCATGCGGCTACCGCCCCGATCGTCCAGAGCGGACTCTGGACGATCGGGGCGGAGGCGCGTCGGTCGGGTGTCGCTCATCGGGATACGGCGGTCAGCTGATGGCGTCGATGGCGGTGGTCAGCTTGGCCTTCAGCGAGTCGGGCAGCGGGGCGTAGCCGTTGGTGGCGAGTTCGGCCTGGCCCGCGTTGATGGCCGTGCTCAGGAACGCCTTGACGGCCTTGCCGGTGGCCGGGTCCGCGTACTTGGAGCAGACGATCTCGTAGGTGGCCAGCAGCAGCGGGTAGGCGCCGGCGGCGGTGCTCTTGTGGATCGAGCTCAGGTCGAGCGAGAGGTCGTTGCCGCTCGGGTTCTTGAACGCGGCGCTGGAGATGGCCTTGCCGACGCTGTCCGCGCTGACCTTGACCGGGGTGCCGCCCGCGGTGGTGACGATGGAGGCGATGTTGAGCTTGTTGGCCTGCGCGAAGGACCACTCGACGTAGGCGATGCCGCCGTCGGTCTGGCCGAGCGAGGTGGCCACGGCCGGGTTGCCGGACGCGCCGGAGCCCACGCCGCCGTTGAAGGTCTTGCCGGCGCCCTTGGTCCAACCGCCCGCGCTGGTCAGGTACTGCTGGAAGTTGTCCGTGGTGCCGGACTGGTCGGACCGGTAGACCACGCTGATGGCGGTGCTGGGCAGCGTCGCGCTCGGGTTGAGCTTCTTGATCGCGTCGTTGTTCCAGGTCTTGATCTCACCGTCGAAGATCTTCGACGCGGTGGCGGCGTCCAGGTTGAGGTCGGACACGCCCTTCACGTTGTAGACCAGGGTGATCGGGCCGAACACGACCGGGAGGTCCCAGGCCGGGCTGCCGCAGGAGGCGGCGGCCTTGTCCGGCTCGCCCTTCTTCGGGTCCAGGGCGGAGTCCGAGCCGGCGAAGTCGGTCTGCTTGCCGGTGAAGTCGGACACGCCGGCGCCGGAGCCGTTGGCCGTGTAGTTGACGTCGTTGCCGTCGCAGGCGTCGTTGTAGGCCTTGACGAACAGGTCCATCGCGTTCTTCTGCGCGGTGGAGCCGCTGGCCTTCAGCGTCTTCTTGCCCGAGCAGTCGACCTTGGGGGCCGCCGACGTGGAGCTGGTGTTCGAGGAGCCACCCGTCGCGGTGCTGGTGTTGTTGTCGCTGCCACAGGCGGTGAGCAGGAGGGCGCCTGCCGCCATGATGCCCAGCGCGACGCCGTGCCGCTTCATGTTCACCTGGATCCTCCGTTTGGAGACTCGACTTCGAGCGCGACGGGTCCCGCCGCTCGTTTGCCGACCGTAGGCAGCCAGGGTGGACGTCAGACCGTGAGTGAATGAACGGAAGGTGAACAGGACACACGATGTGACGACAACTACTCCATAGGGGTGGTATCGCGACCGCAGCGTGACCCTGTCGATGAGAGTTCGTGACGCAGCGCAGCGTAACGCCGGATCAGCTCCCGTACTGCACGTCCGCGTCCCACACAGTGAAGCCGAGCTTGCTGTAGACCGCCACTGCCGGCGCGTTGTCGGACTCGACATAGAGCATCACGCTGCGTAGTCCCGCCGCCCGCAGGTGCTCCATCCCGATGACGGTGAGCGCCTTGCCGAGGCCGCCGCCCTGCGCGTCCGGGTCGACACCGACCACGTAGACCTCGCCGATGGCCTCCGGCGGGCCCGGGTGAACTTTCGTCCAGTGGAATCCGAGCAGCCGGTCGGAGGCGTCGACGGCGAGGAAGAACCCGGCCGGATCGAACCAGCTCTCCTGCTCCGTGGACATCAGTTCCTCGACCGTCAGCGCCCCCTGCTCGGGGTGCCAGGAGAAGGCCTTTCGGTTGACGGCGATGACCGCCGCCTCGTCCTGCCCGGGAACGAAGGTGCGGACGCGGACCCCCTCGCGCAGCTGTGCCTCGGGCACGTCGCCGGTCATCCACCGCATCCGGCGCATCTCGCGCACCCGCTTCAGGCCCAGCTCGGCGG
>NZ_KK037166.1:6157925-6175926 GCF_000568255.1 Kutzneria sp. 744 | reverse complement strand
CGGCCAGCGCCAGCAGCTGCCGCACGAGCCGCGTGCCGACGCCCCGGTTGCGGGCGGCGGGATGCACCAGCGCCTCGCCGACCGGGTGGCCGTTGGAATCGCCGTCGGTGTCGAGGTGGGCGTAGCCGACCACGCGCCCGTTGTCCTCGGCGAGCACGTGGGTGCCCGGTTTCGCGACGAACGAGGGCAGTTCGCCGGCGCCCTCGCGGTTGTCGGCGAGGCGAGCCGCCTCGAAGATGCCGGCCACCGCGTCCACTTCGACGGCGGTCAGCCGGTCCCGCCCAGTCAGCTCAGCCACGTCGACCGACGCTAGCGGTCAGCGGAACTGGTTGGCCAGCGCACGGAAGGCGTCGGACTCCGAATCGTCGTGCGTGTCGTGGTCGACGTGGCTGGCGGCGCGGGCGCCGGGCCGCGACGGCCGGACGAACTTGTAGCCGACGTTGCGCACAGTGCCGATCATCAGCTCGTGCTCGGGGCCGAGCTTGGCCCGCAGCCGCCGGACGTGCACGTCGACCGTGCGGGTGCCGCCGAAGAAGTCGTAGCCCCAGACCTCCTGCAGCAGTTGGGCCCGGGTGAACACCCGTCCCGCGTGCTGGGCGAGGTACTTGAGCAGCTCGAACTCCTTGTAGGTGAGCTCCAGCGGCCGGCCCTTGAGGCGGGCGGTGTAGGTCGCGTCGTCGATGAGCAGCTCGCCGAGCTGGATCGCGCCGGCGTTGCCGGACTGCTCCGGCTTGCGGCGGGAGCTGACCAGCCGGAGCCGGGCGTCGACCTCGGCCGGCCCGGAGTTCGGCAGCAGGATCTCGTCGACGCCCCAGTCGGCGGTGACGGCGACCAGGCCACCTTCGGTGACGATCGCCACAACCGGCACCTCGATGCCGCTGCTGGACAGCAGCCGGCACAGCGACCGGGCGCCGGCCAGGTCGCCGCGGGCGTCCACCAGGACGGCGTCGTGCGGGCCGGCCTCCAGCAGCGCCGACACCTCCGGCGCCAGCGGCCGCACCACGTGCGGAAGCAGGGAAAGCGCGGGCAGAACCGACGACGGGTCGGGATCCCCGGTCAACAGCAGCAGATCGACACCCATGGGCAAGCCGCCTCCTCTCGCGCCGCGACCCGGCCACCAGTGGGCGGGACAGCGGCGTACGGTGGCCAGGCCCCGTTGCCTGCGGATGTCCGGGAGAATACCTGTCGTGACCAGCCCCTCGGCCGGCCGAAACACGCGCGTCACACGAATTAACACGGGTGGGGAGATTTTCCGATGACCACAGCGACCCGGCCGCGCCGCGGCCGCCGGTGGAAGGTGCTGGTCGCCGTCCTGCTGGTGCTGGCCGCGCTGCTGGTGGCGGCCGACTTCACCTTCGCGGCCATCGGCGAGTACCAGGTGTCCAAGAAGATGCGCACGGAGCTGAAGCTGGCCGACGACCCGTCGGTGACCATCCACGGCTTCCCGTTCATGCTGCAGGCGGCCCGCGGCGACTACCAGGACATCGAGATCGAGGCCAACGGCATCCCGATCGGCGACACGCTGCGCGATCTGCAGGTCAAGGCCCATCTCTACGACGTGAAGGTGCCGCTGTCCGAGCTGGTCTCCGGCTCGGCCCACTCCGTGCTGATCAGCCAGGTCGAGGGCCAGGTCCAGATCACCGCGGCCGACGTGAACCGGGCGTTCAACGCCACCGACGTGGGCCAGGCGCTGGGCGTGTCCAACCTGACCGTCGGCCCGACCTCGCCGGACACGCTCTACGACACCCCGACGCCAACGCCGACGCCGACCCCCACGACCAGTCCGTACACCGACACCAGCGTGGGCGTACGGCTGTCGTTCAACGTCACCGTGGCCGGCCACCCGCTGAAGATCAACGCCTTCGGCCTGCTCGGCCTGTCCGGCACGAAGATCCAGGTCCAGCCGACCCGGCTGGAATTGGTGGACGGGGTCACGGCGTTGAAGGTTCCGGAGGCCTTTCAGCAGCCGATCGTGGCGGCGCTGTCCACCGAGCTGGACCTGGGCAAGGCGCTGCCGTTCACGGTGGTGCCGACCAAGGTAGGCGTGGACAACAACGCGTTCACGGTCAGCGGCAAGGCCACGAACGTGCAGCTGGGCAGCGGGAGGAGCGGACTGGGATGACCGGCGTGTGGGTGGTGCTGGCGGTGCTGGCGGCCGCCACCGTGCTGGGCTTCCTGCTCCGCGGACGGGACGGGCGAGTGCGCCGCAGCAAGCCGGCAGCTGACCTTCCGGCGCAGGTCAGGGACCTGATCGACCCGGCGTCCCCGGTGACGCTGGTGCAGCTGTCGACCACGTTCTGCGCCCCCTGCCGGCACACCCGCGTGATCCTGTCCGACCTCGCGTCCAGGACCGACGGCCTTGAGCACCGCGAGCTCGACCTAACCGACATGCCCGAGGTCGCCACCTCGCTGAAGGTGTTGCGCACGCCCACCACCGTCGCCTACGGACCGGACGGGGCCGAGCTGTTGCGGGTGGGCGGCGTGCCCAGGCGCGACGTGCTCGTCGAGGCCCTGCGCCCCCATCTGGCATGACCGTGAGCACCCTCACCGTGACCGATTGGCTCGGCCGACCGAGCTTTATCGATTCACCAATCATTCCATCTGGTGGACAGCCCTCCCACCAGGAGGGAGCAGCGGGTAGTCTCCGCCGTATGGCCCAGCTGCTGACGAAGCGACGCGCGGTGGATCTCTGCCGCGTGCGCAGCAGCCTGTGTCGGCCTTTCTGACCGGACGTCCGAGGCCCTACGCCTGACGTCCGCTGGACCCTCACGCCCAGAGGTCCCCCGGTCAGGAGGTCTTTCGTGTCCGCATCCCAGATCGATCCCCGAGGTCCGCGCTTCGGCGCCTGGATCACGACGGTCGTGCTGGCGGTCGTGCTGGCCACCGGTTGGTGGCCGCTGCTCGCGGCGCAGACCGTCGTGTTCGCCATCGGCGGCTTCCTCGGACTCCAGCACGCCCCGTACGGCCTGCTCTACCGGCGCTTCGTCGCACCGCGGCTGGGCCCGACCGACGAGCGCGAGGACGCGGCCCCGCCGCAGTTCGCGCAGACGGTCGGCTTTGCCTTCGCCCTGGTCGGCACGGTCGGATACGTGTCCGGGCTGACCGTCCTCGGCACCGTGGCCACCGCGCTCGCGCTGGTCGCTGCCTTCCTCAACGCGGCCTTCGCCTTCTGCCTGGGCTGCGAGATGTACCTGATCATCCGCCGGTTCGCGCCGGCCACCGGCAAGTGACACCCCATCCCCAATCCGGCGAAGGAGCCGATCGATGAGTCGCGAGAACGTGCTGGTCTCGGCGCAGTGGGCCGAGGACAACCTCGACACCGCGGGCGTGGTTTTTGTCGAGGTGGACGAGGACACCAGCGCCTACGACGGCGGCCACATCCCCGGCGCCGTGAAGATCGACTGGAAGACCGACCTCCAGGACCAGGTCCGCCGGGACTTCGTGGACCGCGCCGGCTTCGAGGCGCTGCTCTCGGCCCGCGGCATCGGCAACGACGACCAGGTCGTGCTGTACGGCGGCAACAACAACTGGTTCGCGGCCTACGCGTACTGGTACTTCAAGCTCTACGGCCACGACAAGGTGGCGCTGCTCGACGGCGGCCGCAAGAAGTGGGAGCTGGACGGGCGTCCGCTGGTCAAGGACGTGGTGAGCCGCCCGGCCACCGAGTACAAGGCCCAGGAACAGGACCTGACGCTGCGTGCCTTCCGCCAGGAGGTCGTGGACGCGATCAACGTCAAGAACCTGGTCGACGTGCGCTCCCCCGACGAGTTCAGCGGCAAGCTGCTCGCCCCCGCCCACCTGCCGCAGGAGCAGGCCCAGCGGGCCGGCCACATCCCCAGCGCGATCAACGTGCCGTGGAGCAAGGCCGCGAACGAGGACGGCACCTTCCGCTCCGACGCCGAGCTGGCCGAGATCTACGGCGAGGCCGGCCTGGACGGCGGCAAGTCCACCATCGCCTACTGCCGCATCGGCGAGCGCTCCTCGCACACCTGGTTCGTGCTGCGCGAGCTGCTCGGCCACACGGACGTGAAGAACTACGACGGCTCCTGGACCGAATACGGCTCGCTGGTCGGCGTGCCGGTCGCACTCGGCAGTGAATGAGAGGGACTGACATGACCGCAGCAGGATGTGGCGCTCCGGAGCAGGGCACGGCGCTTCCGGCCAACATCGACCCGGGCAAGGAGGTCGTGCTGTCCGGCACGGTCTCCGCGGCCGGCCAGCCGGTCGGCGGGGCCTTCGTGCGCCTGCTGGACTCCTCCGGCGAGTTCACCGCCGAGGTCGTCTCCTCGGAGCAGGGTGACTTCCGCTTCTTCGCGGCGCCGGGTGCCTGGACGGTGCGCGCGCTGCACCGCAGCGGCACCGGCGAGACGCAGGTGACGGCCGACGGCCCCGGCCTGCACCAGCTCCAGGTCGCAGTGGCCTGAAACACAGTGTTTGTCTCGCCGCGTTCCGCGGCGAGTGGACTCGCTCCAAGCCGGTGCCTTCCCTTGGCTCAGGAAAACCGCTGGAAAGACGCGGTTTTCCTGAGCCCGCGGTCCAGGCACCGGCGCGAGCCCACCAGGCTGGGGCCAACAGCACCGTCTATTCTGTGCGCGTGGAACTCTTCTTCACGATCCTCATGGTGCTGGTCTGCGTCGCCATCGCGTGGTTCTCGGTGTACGTGGTGTACCGCCTGCTGCAGGACCACCGCTGACCATGACGGGACCACAGTTCGGCAGCGGCGACGCCGCGGTCCACGCCGCCGACCAGCGCGCGGAGTCCACGCGCGACCGCAACCTACCCCAGTTCGACGATCTCCCGATCCCGGGTGACACCGCGAACCTGCGGCTGGGCCCCAACCTCAACGACGCCTGCCTGGCGCTGCTGCCGCTGGTCGGCGTGTGGCGCGGCGAGGGCCAGGTCGTCTACCCGACGATCGACGGCCCGTTCCGGTTCGGCCAGCAGATCACCTTCGCCCACGACGGCCGCCCGTTCCTCACCTACGAGGCCCGGTCCTGGCTGCTCGACGAGGACGACAACGTGATCCGGCCGGCCGCCCGCGAGTCGGGCTTCTGGCGTCCGCAGGCCGACGACACCATCGAGGTGCTGGTCACCCACGCCACCGGGGTCGTCGAGATCTACTACGGCACGCCGCTCACCCAGACCTCCTGGGAGATGGCCACCGACATCGTGATGCGGACCTCGACGGCCAAGGAGGTCGTCGCGGCCAAGCGCCTGTACGGGCTGGTCAACAACGGCGACCTGGCCTACGTGGAGGAGCGGGCGATGGTCGGCGAGGCGCTGCAGCCGCACGTCTCGGCGCAGCTCGTCCGCGTCGTCGGCTGACACGTGCTCCTGCGGCGGTGCGGCCGGCACGCGATGCTGGTCGAGCTGGACTCGCTGGCCGAGGTGGAGGCGCTGCACGGCGCCCTGCTGGTCGCGGATCTGCCCGATGTCGTCGAGCTCGTGCCCGCCGCCACCACCGTGCTGATCGCCGTTCGCCCCGGTTCGGACGGTCTGAACCGGGCGCGCGCCGTCGTCGAGGCGGCCGATCTGTCGCACCCGCCTGATCGCACGCCGCGACAGGTCCGGCTGCCGATCGTCTACGACGGCCCCGATCTGGAATTGGTGGCCTCGACCGCTCGTTTGAGCGTCGACGAGGTCGTCGCGCTGCACAGCGGCGCGGAGTACACGGTGGCGTTCTGCGGTTTCGCGCCCGGCTTCGGCTACCTGGTCGGGTTGCCGGAACCGTTGCGGCAGGCCAGGTTGGACAATCCCCGGACCAAGGTGCCGGCCGGATCCGTTGGCATCGCGGGGGAATTCACCGGCGCGTATCCCACGGCCTCGCCCGGCGGCTGGCGGCTGATCGGCCGCACCAGCGCGATTCTCTTCGACGCCAAGCGAACCCCGGACCCGGCGCTGCTCGCGCCCGGCGATCACGTCCGGTTCGAGGTGGCGTCGTGAGCCGCTCGCTGACCGTGGTCCGGGTCGGCCCGCAGACGTTGATCCAGGATCTCGGCCGGCCCGGCAACGCGCATCTGGGCGTGCCGCCGTCGGGAGCGCTGGACGTGCCGGCGCTGACGCTGGCCAACCGGCTCGTGGGCAATCCCGAGTCGGCGGCCGGGATCGAGGCCCTGCTGGGCCGGATCCAGTTGCGCGCCAACTGTTCCTGCACGGTCGCCGTCACTGGGCCCAGCGTGCTGGTCTCCGTCGGCGATCACCTCGTCGACTCCCACGCCCCGGTGCATCTGCGGGCGGGCGACGTGCTGGGCCTCGGCGCCCCTGTCGGCGGACTTCGTTGCTACGTCGCGGTTTCCGGCGGCATCGACGTGCCGTTGCAGCTTTCCAGCCGGGCCACGGACATTCTCTCCGGCATCGGGCCGGATCCCCTGCGGGCCAACGATGTTCTGCCGCTCGGTTCGGTCGACGGCCTGCCGGAAGGCGCGGATGTGCTGTCGCCTTCGGTCGCGCCGGCCGAGCTCGTCGTGCCGGTGCTGCTCGGTCCCCGTGAGGACTGGTTCGACGACCCCCACGGGCAGCTGGCCGCCGGCCGGTGGACGGTTTCCCAGCAGAGCAACCGGGTCGGGCTGCGGCTGGACGGCACCGCCCTGCGCCGCGCCGCCGCGTTCGAGGCGCGGGAGCTGCCGAGCGAGGGCGTGGTGACCGGATCGGTTCAGGTGCCGGCCAACGGCCGGCCGGTGCTGTTCCTGGCCGATCATCCCGTCACGGGCGGCTATCCGGTGATCGGCGTAGTGACCGCCGAGGCCCTGCCCCGGTTGGCGCAGGCCCGGCCGGGAACACCCGTTCGGCTGCAACCGCTCCGTTGACGCAGTGGTCTAGGCCACTTTACTGTTCAGAACGGGCCGCCGCCTGGACCGTAGGAGCACCATGCGCAAGCTTGCACTGCTCTCGGCAACCCTGCTGACGTTAGGCGCCGCCGTCGCGCTCGCCCCACAGGCGGCCGCGACCACCGGCCTCACCGCCACGTTCACCGTATCGGCGGGCGGCGGCAAGTACGTCGTGGCCAACTCGACGGCCGCGGCCATCACCGGCTGGTCGATCGCCTTCGACCTGCCCACCGGCGTCACCGCGAGCAATCCGCAGAACGGCACCCTGACCCAGTCCGGCACCCACGTGACGGCCACGCCGGCGTACTACATCAACACCGTTGCCGCCCATGGCAACACCGAGCCGTACAGTCTGTCCTTCTCCCTCAGTTCGGCGGCCACGCCCGCCGCGTGCCTGCTCAACGGGGTCAACTGCGATGGGTCGGGCGGAACGACCCCGCCGCCGCCGGCCGCCGTGACCGCGCAGTACTCGCAGGCCGGGTCGACCGGGAAGTACTTGGTGGCCAACAACTCCGACACCGACCTGAAGTCGTGGTCACTGGCCTTCGACCTGCCCAGCGGGACCACGGTCGGCAATGGCCAGAACGGCACCGTGACGCAGACCGGCACCCATGTGGTGGCCACCCCGGCCTACTACAACACGGTGGTGAAGGCCCATGGCAGCACCGAGCCGTACAGCCTGACGTTCACGGTCAGCGGTTCGGGCAGCCCGCAGAAGTGCCGGGTGAACGACCTGAAGTGCGACGGTTCCGCCGACGCGCCACCGAGTGCGCCCACGAACCTGCACGCCACGGCCAAGACCACCAAGACCGTGCTGCTGGCCTGGAATGCCGCCACCGCCGGGGATCTGCCCATCGCCGGTTATGACGTGTACAACGGATCCACGCTGGCCGCGTCGGTCACCGGCACGTCAACGGCCATCGCCGGCCTGACGCCGAAGACGTCGTACACCTTCACCGTCAAGGCCAAGGACGCTCATGGCACGTCATCGGCGGCCAGCGCACCGGTCACCGTGACGACCAACGACCCGTCGGCCGACACCCAGGCTCCTTCTGCCCCAACAAATCTGGCCGTCACCGGCAAGGATTCCGTGACGATCTCGCTGAGCTGGTCGGCGTCGACCGACAACACCGGTGTGGTGTCGTACGACGTGTTCAACGGATCTGTCGTCGCCACAACGGTCACTGGCACTTCGGCGACCGTGACCGGCCTGAGTCCGTCCACTCAGTACACATTCACCGTGCGCGCCCGTGACGGCTACGACAACGTGTCCGCGGCCAGCAGTGCCGTCACCGCAACGACTTCCGACGTCATCGGCAGCGGCTACGCCAAGGTCGGCTACTTCGTGCAGTGGGGCATCTACGGCCGCCAGTACTTCGTCAAGAACCTGGTGACCACCGGCGCGGCCGCGAAGCTGACGCATCTGCTGTACGCGTTCGAGAACATCGACCCGGTCAACCTGACCTGCCTGTCCGGCGTCACCCGTGGCACCACCGCCGATCCCGAGGACCCCAACCAGGGTGACGGGGCCGGCGACGCCGACGCCGACTACGGCCGTCCGTTCGCCGCGGCCCAGGCCGTCAACGGCGTCGCCGACGACGGTTTCGCGCCGCTGCGCGGAAACCTCAACCAGCTCAAGGAACTCAAGGCGCTGTACCCCGCCATGAAGATCCTGGTCTCCATCGGCGGCTGGACGTACTCGAAGTACTTCTCCGACGTGGCCAAGACCGACGCGTCGCGCAAGAAGTTCGTCGCCTCCTGCCTCGACACCTGGATCAAGGGCAACCTGCCGCAGACCGAAGGCGCCGGCGGCGCCGGTGTGGCGGCCGGCATCTTCGACGGCATCGACATCGACTGGGAGTGGCCCGGCGACGCCAACGGCCACCCCGGCAACCACTACAGCCCGTCCGACAAGGCCAACGTGACCGCTTTGCTGGCCGAGTTCCGCACCGAGCTGGACGCGTTGGGCGCCGCGAACGGCAAGCGGTACCAGCTGTCCGCGTTCACCCCGGCCGACCCGACCAAGGTCAGCGAGGGCTGGGACCTGCCGCAGACCGGCAAGTCGCTGGACATGTTCAACGTGCAGGGCTACGACTTCCACGGCTCCGGCAGCGACAACTCGTGGGAGCCCAACCAGACCGGCGACCAGGCCAACCTGTACCCGGCGTCGAACGACCCGTATTCGTTCCACTTCAGCGTGGACAGGGCCGTGCAGACCTATCTCGCCGCCGGGGTCAATCCACGCAAGATGACCGTGGGAATCCCGTTCTACGGCCGAGGTTGGCAGGGCGTCACCGACGGTGGCGCCCACGGCGAATGGCAGGCCGCGCACGGGGCCGCGACGGGACAGTTCCCCGAGGAGGCCGGAACCCGGGGCTACAGCAACCTGATCAGCTCCGTGCCCGGCATGACCGTCTATCACAACACCCAGGCCGTTGCCACGTATGGATATGACGGCAACCAGTGGTGGTCGTTCGACGACACCTGGTCCATCACGCAGAAGATGGCCTACATCAAGAGCAAGGGCCTGCTCGGCGCGATGATCTGGGAGATGTCCGGCGACACCGGGACCCTGATGTCCGCAGTGGACGGTGGCCTTCGGTAACCAAGATCAAGGGACCGATCCAGACCTTGAACGTCAGGAAGGGCCCCTTACTGGCGTTCAACGTCAGTAAGGGGCCCTTCCTGACGTCTCTCAGTACTCGGACTCGTAGAGGGCGGTCAGCTCGCGCAGCAGCGCCGAGGAGTCCTTGAGCTGGTGGCCGTCCAGGGTGTGGATGCGGGTCACGCAGCGGACGCTGGACACCAGGAACAGGCCCTCGGCCTCGACCAGGTCGGCGGCCGGGATGGGCTCCACCTTGATCGACCAGCCGGCCCGCTCGGCCGCGCGGAACAGCGCCGCCTGGGTCGTGCCCGGCAGGATGCCGATCGTCGAGGGCGGCGTCACCAGCGTGCGGTCGCGGACCAGGACCAGCGTCGAGGTCGGGCCCTCCAGCACCGAGCCGTCGGCCGCCGTGAAGATCACGTCGTCCGCGCCCTCGCGGGCGGCGTAGCGGCCGGCCGCCATGTTCACCGCGTACGACAGCGACTTGGCCCCCAGCAGCAGCCACGGGGCCCGCTGGGCCAGGCCCGGCTCGAAGCCGCGCTCCAGCGTCACCGCCGCGATGCCCTCGGCCCGCTGCTTGAGCACCTTGTCGGCGATCGGCAGTCCCATCGCGAACGCCGTCGGCGTGCCGTCGCCGTACTCGTTGCCGCGGGTCAGGATCAGCTTGAGCGCCATGTCCTTGCCGCCGGACCAGTTGTTGATCACGGCGTCGACCGCCCGCTCCCAGCCCGCCCGGTCGGGCTCGGGCAGTTCGAGCATGGCCGCCGAGCGGTCGAGCCGGTCCAGGTGCGGAGCCAGCTCCCTCGGTTTGCCGTCGACCACCAGGATCGTCTCGAACACACCGTCGCCGCGGAGCAACCCCAGGTCGTCCACCCGCAGCAGCGGGGCCTCGGGATCCGCGGTCGTTCCGTCCAGGAAGGCCAGCACGCGCATGGGCCGAGCCTACTCAGCCCGCCGCGTCCGGTTCTGCGACGTCCTATCCTGGGGGAGTGGAGACCGTGAGCCCCGAGGAGGCCGCGCGGCTGCGCCGCACGTTGCACGAGCGTGGGCTGCGGATGACCCCTCAGCGTCAGTTGGTGCTGGACGCCGTCCGCGAGCTCGAGCACGCCACGCCCGAGCAGATCTGCCAGCGGGTGCAACGCGTCACGCCGACCGTCAACATCACCACCGTCTACCGGACCCTTGAGCTGTTGGAGAAGCTCAGCCTGGTCCGGCACACCCATCTCGGCCACGGAGCGCCGTCCTACTCCGTCGAGGAGCACGAGCACGTGCACCTCGTGTGCCACAGCTGTGGGCAGGTCGACGAGGTGCCGTGCGACCTGTTGGACGACCTCGCCGCCCGGCTCAGCCGTGGCCGTGGCTTCCAGCTCGACGCCAGCCACCTCGCGTTGTCTGGCATCTGCCGCAACTGTTCCGCTTCTGAGGAGACCCCTTGACCGCCGTTGATGCCCCCGCCGGTTCCGTCGACGCCGGCGTGCCGTGGCACTACGGCGACCCCTTCGCCGAGCAGCGCGTCGCCGCCCGTTCGGCGGCCGTGGTCGACCGCTCCAACCGCGAGGTCATCGCCGTGCCCGGCGAGGACCGCCTGACCTGGCTGCACAACCTCACCAGCCAGCACGTGCTCAACCTCCGTGACGGCGAGACCACCGAGCTGCTGGTGCTCGACATCCAGGGCCGGGTCGAGCACCACGCCGTGCTCACCGACTTCGAGGGCACCGCGTGGTTGGACGTCGAGCCCGGCACCGGCAAGGCGTTGCTGGCCTACCTGGAGTCGATGCGGTTCTGGTCCAAGGTCGAGCCCCGGGACGCCACCGCCGAGATCGCCGTTCTGTCGGTCATCGGTCCTCAGGCGCCGTCCCTGGTCACCTTCGGCGGCCTGGTCCGCCCCATGCCGTGGGGCGCCGACCTGCTCGTTCCGCGCGAGTCGAAGGACGCCGAATTCACTCGATTGGTTGACGCCGGGGCTCGCCCCGCCGGCTCGCTCGCCTTCGAGGCCCTCCGTGTCGAGCTGCTGCGCCCCCGGCTCGGCGTCGACACCGACGACCGCACCATCCCGCACGAGGCCCGCTGGATCGGCACCGCCGTGCACCTCAACAAGGGCTGCTACCGGGGCCAGGAGACCGTCTCCAAGGTCGAGAACGTCGGCCGCCCGCCCCGCCGCCTGCTCCTGCTGCACCTCGACGGCTCCCTCGACGCCCTGCCCGAGACCGGCGACCCTGTCACCCTGGACGGCAAGGTCGTCGGCCGCGTCGGCACCGCCGTCCGCCACCACGAGCTCGGGCCCATCGCCCTGGCCCTGATCAAGCGCTCGGTCCCGTTGGACGCCGTGCTGGCCGCCGGCCCTGCCGAGGAGCCCATCGCCGCCTCCATCGACCCCGACTCGGTGCCCCCGGACAACGCCGCCCTCGGCCGCGAGGCCGTCCGCAACCTGGGCCGATAACCGACGCGGTGCCCGCCCACGGCCTGCGCGTGACGTGGAGCACGTTTTCCCGACCAGGTCCAGATGATCTTCATTTGGGCCGTTGTCCAGGGATAGCTCCACAACCGTTCGCCGTGCGCTCGACGCACGTCGGGCGTGCCCGAGGTAGAAGGGAGCCGGCACGATGCCCGGTTCTCGCAAGACGCGTTCCCATCCCTGGCCTCCCGTCGCGCGCCACCACGACAGGAGGCCGGGACGTGGGGCGTTGCCCGTCTTCGGAGGGGCACGAACCACGAAGCAGCACTCTTTCGTCGACAGCGACGAGTTCGCGGCCTCCGTCGCGCTGATCTACCCGAGGATCTACTGGGTTGCGCGGCAGTGGTGCACCAAGGCGGAAGACCCCGACGACTTCGTCCAGGACACGTTTCTCAAGGTGTGGAAAACCTGGTCGAAGTCTCGCGACAACGAAGTGTGGACAGCGCCGTACTGCGTCAAGGCCCTGAAGAGCGTGATCATCGATGCTCGGCGCAAGCACACTGTTCCCATCGCCGATGGCGCGGATGTCGATCTCACAGAAGTGAGTTATGAGGTCGAACTGCGCAACGGCGCGATGGACAGCCGGACGCAGAGTCTACTCGGCCACCTGACCGAGCGTCAGCGTTCGGTTGTCACGGCGGTGGTGTTCGACGGGTACAAGCCGGCCGAAGTGGCCGAGATGTACGGGCTCGACCGCCAGACGGTGTACGACGCAAAAAGGGTCGCCTTGGCCAAGTTGGCCGATCTGATTTAACGGAGGATCTATTTTCAGGAAGGGGTGCTATGGGCGTCCGACAGCAGAATCGTGAGTGCCCGAACCCTTCCCTGCCACAGGCGGAACATCGGGACCAGGTCGCGCGAGTCGTCAGAGCGGTTCGCGCGACCCTCCCGGTGTCCTGTCTGGACGGCGCGAGGCAGGCCGGGCATGCGCTCGCCGGCATGCCCACGCCGTCGGGGACTGCTCGTCCCATTGAGCAGTGGGTGTCGCCCAACCTCGTACGCGCGGAGTTGGTCGTGCGCGAACGAGAGGCGCTGGGTGGAGATGCCGACAGTGCGCGCCGCGTGGCGGAGCTACTCGAGGCGCTCCACGAATTCGATCAGGCGGAACAGTGGTGGCGCAAGGCCGCTGACCTCGGTGACGAAGACGCGATCGACCACGTGAGGTACCTGCTCAGGTAGTCGACCGCACTCGGCGGTGAACGGTATTGGAGCACATTGAGGAGATGATGGTTCAGAAATGCAAGGAGGTGTGGACGTTTTCGAAAAGTGTCACATATCGGTCAGGCGGCTACCGGAGCTGATTAGCCTAATCCGGCTCGCCGCCATCGTCATGCCGCGCACCGGGGGGTGGGCGGCGGAACGATTCGCTTTCTCTGGCGCGACACCAAGGCGGGCCAGGGACAGCTGCTGATCGACAGGTGGAGGCTGCCTCAGACGTGGGGAGGCGGCCTCCACCCGCCCAGCGCCGGGCTCATACGTTCCAGATGGCCACCACGGATGGCGTTCTTCGTTGCGTTCACCGCGACAGAAGGAGAGAAGCCGGTGGGGAACCAGGAACTCCCGCCCGCGTGGCGGATGATCGACGGCTGGCTGCGCGACCCGAGGATCCGGCGTGACGGGCTGATCGCCTTGACGTTGATCCTCGCCGCGTCGGTCGTCGCCGTCTCACTGCTGGCCAGTGCCGCGGCGGCGGTCGCGGTCAGCGGACTCGCGTTGTGCTCCGGCGTCGGAGCAACCACGGCGCACATCGTCAACCGCAAGGCGCGCCGCATGGGGCAGCCCCACCAGCCACACTGCTAATTCTTCGGCCAACCGAGAGTTAGGCCGTAAATCTTCCGTCCACCGATCCCTGCGTGCGAGGATCGGCGCATGTCAGCGTCGACGCAGCGCCCTGGTTCGCACGGCACGCTCATCACGGTGGCCCCGACGGGGGCGGAGCACGCCAAGGCGGACGTGCCCAACCTGCCGGTGACCCTGGACGAGCTGGTGCGCACGGCCAAGGACTGCGAGCGGGTGGGGGCGTCGATGATCCACGTCCACATCCGGGGCACGGACGCGAAGCCGACGCTGGACCTGGGCCTGCTGAAGGCGACGGTGGCGGCGCTGCGGGCGGAGACGGACCTGGTGGTGCAGCTGTCGACGGGCGGCGCGGTGACGGACCCGGAGGAGAACCGGCTGCGGGTGCTGGAGGCGGGCCCGGACTCGGCCTCCTGCACGATGGGCACGGTCAACTTCGGCGACGACGTCTTCATGAACCGCTGGGAGTTCGTGGTCGAGCTGCACAAGCGGATGCGGGACCGGGGCATCGTGCCGGAGTACGAGATCTTCGACCTGGGCCAGCTGACGAGCCTGCGCCGGCTGCTGGACCAACACGGCCTGCCGGCGGGTGGGCATGTGCACGTGGACCTGGTGATGGGTGTGCCGGGAGGCATGCCGGGGGACACGGAGACGCTGGCGGCGGCGCTGAGGGTGATCCCGGACGGCGCGACGTTCTCGGCCACCGGGATCGGACGCTCCGCCATACCGGTGATGTTCGCGGCGCTCTCGGCGGGCGGTCACCTGCGTGTCGGGATGGAGGACACGATCTCCTACGCACGGGGCGAGCGGGTCCGCGACAACGCTCAGCTGGTGGCCAGGGCCAGTGGCCTCGCCCGGATAGCCCAGCGGCCGCCGCTGCCGGCGGACGAGGTCCGAAAGCTGCTCGGAGTGCAACGGTCCGGTTGAAACCGACTCCTAGGTGTTGGCGGGTGACGCCCACGTGCTTCAGGATGGCGGTGTGATCGAGGTCCGTCCTGGCGGGCGGCGGCGAATCGACCGGGTGCTCGCTCCGGACTACACGGCCGGTGTCGAGCAGCGTCCGCTCGATGAGGTCCGCGCGCTGCGCGATGAGACGGCGCAGGAGGAGACCGACCTGTCCTACCTGCGTCGGCTGCTCCACGCCCGAATCGACATCGTGAAGGCGGAGCAGCAACGCAGAGTCGAGGGCGGCGGCGCCTCCGTGGTGGACCGCCTGGTCTCGATCCTGTCCGAGAACGCCGTCGGTCCGGCGACCGGTCTCGGCCGCTATCAGACGATGGAGCCGTCACGGGCGGAGGCGCACCGGCGGCACGTCGAGGCGCTGGTCTCCGACGTGGACCTGTCCGATGTGGCGTCGCTGACCGACGAGAAGCTGGACCAGGCCCGGCAGGCCTTCGTGGCCGAGGAGGCCTCGGTCTCGGCCCGCCGCCGCGAGGTGCAGATCGTGATGGACAAGCTCAACGCCGAGATCGCCGGCCGCTACCAGCGGGGCAGCGCCTCGGTGGACGAGCTGCTGGCCAACGAGCGGACCCGCCGCGAGGCGGACTGACCTTGACGCAGGGAAGGACGCCTTACCCTCGTTGAACGTGGGTAAGGCGTCCTTCCCTGCATAAGTAGGCCCCTAGCCCAGGCGTTCCTTGCCGGCGAGCTCGCCCCAGAAGTCACGGAGCTGCTCGTAGCGGGAGGCGACGGCGTCGGCGTCGCCGGACTCCATGGCGTCGACGATGGCGTGCACGTCCTGAGCCGAGGTGTCCTCGAGCAGCTCCTGGTCGTCGAGCAGCTGGACGAGGCCGCCGTAGTCGAGCTCGACGGCCGAGTGCGGGTGGAAGTGCTCCAGCCAGCGGCCGGTGTCCTTGAGGACCCGGGCCGGGCCGTTCTCGCCGAGCGACTCCCGGACCACGGAGTGGGCCCGCGCCACCCGGCGGCGGGCGTCGGCCATGGCGATCCGCCACGCGACCTGCCGTTCGCCGTCCTCGCGGGGCGCCAGGATGATGTGCCGGCTGTCCGGGTCGACGAGGGAGAACCACGGCAGCGGCACGGTCCACGTGGTGGACACCACATGCACCGCGCCCCCGTGCAGCTCGGCCATGACGGCGCCGGCCCGGGTGCGGGCGATGTCGGCCGGGATGGTCAGGGCAGCGGCCTTCAGCACGCCGGAAGAGGTGCTCAGGAAGCCCACCAGCGCCGCGGCGGAGCGGGGCCGCATGTCCAGCGGGCAGACGAGCGGCCCGGGGCCCACGGTGGCGCTCTCGCTGGTCGGCACCTCGGCCGGATCCAGCACCAGCACGTCGACCGGGGCGTTGGGGGCGGGGCGGCCGTCGGACAGCTCGCCGGGCAGCAGCCGCGGCGGCGTGGCCAGCTGTGATCGGAGCCACAGTTCGCGCTCCCGGTCGCCGGCCTCGGCCCGGCTCAGCGGGCCGTCGGTGACGGCCTGACGCAGCCGGTCGGCCAACGGAGCGTCGAAGGCCGACAACGGTTCGTACACTCGCAGGTAAGCGGAGAACGGGCGGGGCACACCCGAATCGTGCCACGATCGGCGGCCCGACCGGGCGTCGTCGGGGTGTCGCGCGGTCCACAGGCAAGCCGCGTCGCACCGAACCCCGTCGACACGGTACGGTAGTTACCAGGAACCAGTTGTCGTGACGAGTGGGGCCGCCGATTCCCCCGGCCGCCCCCGTCCCTGTGCGAGGGGGTCGAGCCATGGGGCGCGGCCGAGCGAAGGCCAAGCAAACGAAGGTGGCCCGAGAGCTCAAGTACAGCTCCCACAACACGGACTTCGACGCGCTGCAGCGTGAGCTGTCGGGCGGCGAGCAGTCCCCTGTGGGTCCGCCGGACGATGAGCCTACGGACGACCCGTACGACGACGATTACGACGACTACCGTCGTTGACGCGTCTGCGACATGGCGAGGGTTGGGCTGCCGGGTGACCGGCCGCCCAGCCCTCCGTTTTGCCTACCCAACAACCCGGTAGTCACCGATCCGACAGGACCAGTGACCCGGGTCGTTCGGGCATACCCACATCGCGGCGTCCCGCACCTCGGGCACCAGCGGATGCTCGTGCCCCGGGCACGGCGGCAGCGGGCGGCCGTACTCCTCGATGAACACGTCCTGGAGCCGCTCGGCCAGGTTCCGCCGCAGCTGCTCGACGCCGGCATTCAGCATGCGCACCGGCAGCCCGAAGGCGGCCCGGCGCACGTGGTCGAACCACACCGTGCAGGCCAGCAGCGGCCGGTCCGTGGGATCGCCGACCTCCACCCTCAGCTCCGGATGCAGCCGGGGCAGCGCCGCCGCGAGGTCGTCGGCGATCTGGGCGACGAGGCGGCGGAAGCCGTCGGGGAAGTGGTCGGGGCAGCGGACCGGGACACGCGAGGGGTGCATCGTCGCCGACGATAGCGGCAGTTGATCAGCGCCGCCGGGGTTCCGGCTGCTCGTCAGCGGATCGGGTCGACCCGGGGCCACATTGACAAGTAGTTCACGGCGACCATGCTCGTTGTTAGCTTGGTAAGCGAACAACCGAAACCACAACTAATCAAAACCGGCGCCGCTACATCTGGCTGTGCACATCGAACTGTTTCCTCGAACGAGGGAGTTTCTCGTGATGCACAGAAAGCTGATGGCCGCCGCGGCCATCGCGCTCACACTCATCGCCACCGTCCTGACCTCGCAGGCCGACGCCGCCCCGGCCGCGCCAGGCGGGCTGGTGCCGCTGAAGGCCGCGGTCACGGGCGTGCGGCCGCATTCGACGGCCGCCGCGTGGATCCGGATCCACAGCCTGTACGGCAACAAGGGCCAGTGCCTCGACGCCGATGCCACCAACGGCGGAAACGGCACCCGGGTCCAGGTGTGGGCCTGCAACGGGTCGAGCCAGCAGGCCTGGTATTCGACCGACGACGGATTCCTCATCAACGGCCGATTCCAGAGCATGTGCCTGGACGCCGACCTCAACGGCGGCGGCAACAACGGCACGGTGTTGCAGCTCTGGCAGTGCAACAGCACCAGCCAGCAGCAGTGGTGGACCCGCGCCAACGACCTGGCCATATACAACGGGCGGTTCCTGAACAACTTCAACACCTGCGTCGACCGGGACACCAACGGCCCGGACAACGGGGCCCGGGCCCAGCTGTGGCAGAAGAACTTCCAGCCGCAGCAGTGGTGGGAGATCCTGGCGGCGTGATCTGACAGCGGCGGCCCCGCTCCCCCCGACCGGGAGCGGGGCCGTCCGTCCCCCTCGGCTGGAGAAAGTAGCGGACCTGGTGGGTCTTGGCCTCGTCGAGCTCGGCCCGGGCGGTTTGTACCTCTTTTCGGTGCGAGGACTGC
>NZ_KK037166.1:6147873-6157825 GCF_000568255.1 Kutzneria sp. 744 | reverse complement strand
CCACCAGGCGCCGGCCTCGGTCCACGAGGACGGGTGGGTGCGAACGGTCACAACGGCGACCTTGCCCTCGGTCGCCGCCGAGCGGGCGGCGGCGTACTGGGCGGCGAAGGAACCGCCGTCGGCCGGGAAGACAGCGCAGCCCAGGGCCGCAGCGTGGGCGGCGAAGTCCACCCTCGGCGGCTCCGGCAGGGAGGTCCGGCAGTCGGCGTACATGTTGTTGTAGCCGGCGGCCCCTTGCCCCGTTTGGAGGCGGTGGATCACCGCGTAGCCGTCGTTGTCGCAGACCACGGCGACGAAGCCGTGGCCGGCGAAGGCGGCGCTGAACAGCTCGGAGTTGAGCATCAGGTAGGAACCGTCACCCAACATGGTGGTGACGACGCCCTCGGGACGGGCCATGGCCGCGCCCCACGCGCCGGCGATCTCGTAGCCCATGCAGGAGAAGCCGTACTCGACGTCCATGGTCGCCGGCCCGGACGCCCGCCAGCCGCCGATGAGCTCGCCGGGAAGGCCGCCGGAGGCGGTCATCACGTAGTCGGCCGGCCCGGACTGGTCGTTGACCATGCCGACGACCTGGGCGTACGTGAGCTCCTCCGAGGGAGTCCGCAGCTTGTCGATGTGGGCGTCCCAGCTCGCACGGGCGGTCTGGGCGCGGGCGGTCCACTCGGCCGGCGCGGACCAGCCGTCGAGGCCGAAGAAGTTGGCCAGGGTGGCCCGGGCGTCGCCGACGAGGGCCAGGCCGCCGTGCTTCACGGCGTCGAAGCGCGCGGCGTTGATGCTGACCAGCCGGACGTCCGGGGAGAAGACCGACCACGACGCGGTGGTGAAGTCCTGGAGCCGGGTGCCGACGGCGATGACGAGGTCGGCCTCGGCGGCCAGCTCGTTGCCGGAGGTGGAGCCGGTGACGCCGAGCGGGCCGGCGTGCAGGGGGTGGTCGTGCGCGACCAGGGTCCGGCCGGCGGTGGTCTCGGTGATGGGGATGCCGTACCGCTCGGCGAAGCCGATGGCGTGCTCGGCGGCCCCGGAGTACCGGACGCCGCCGCCGAGCACCAGCAGGGGCCGCACGGACTCCCTGATGATCGAGGCGGTGTCGACGACCGACCGGGCGTCGGGCTGCGGGCGCAGGACGCGGTGCACCACGGGCTCGAACAGCGAGTCCGGGAAGTCGAAGACCTCGGCCTGCACGTCCTGGGGCAGCGCCAGGGTCACGGGACCGCAGTCGGCCGGGTCGGTGAGGACCCGCGCGACCTGCGGCAACGCGCCCAGCAACTGCTCGGGGCGGGTGATGCGGTCGAAGTACCGGCTGACGGCCCGGAAGGCGTCGTTGACCGTGGCGGTGCCGTCGTGGAAGGGCTCGATCTGCTGCAACACCGGGTCGGGGGCGCGGCTGGTGAAGGTGTCGCCGGGCAGCAGGAGCAGCGGCAGCCGGTTGGCGTGCGCGACACCGGCGGCGGTCACCAGGTTCAGGGCGCCGGGACCGATGGAGGTGGTGGCCACGCCGACCTGCCGGCGGTCGGTGGCCTTGGCGTAGCCGACTGCGGCCAGGGCCATGCCCTGCTCGTTGTGCCCGCGCCACACCGGAAGCTCGTCGCGGTGCTCCTCAAGGGCGGTGCCGAGTCCGAGCACGTTGCCGTGCCCGAAAATCGCGAACACGCCGGGGAACAGCGACGCCTCGGTGAGGTCGTGCAGCTCCGTGCGCTGGGCGATCATCCAGCGGACCAGGGCCTGGGCGGTGGTCAGCCTCATCGGACGCGTCCCTTCGCGGAGGTCCCAGATGCAGATGTCATTGGGCAGCGGGGGTCGAGCGGCGTCGTCGCCCAGGTGTCGCGCACCCAGCCGTGGGCGGGGTCGTCACAGAAGGCCATGGAACGGTCGTCGGCCGGCCCGGCCAGTACGTTCAGGTAGTACATCGGATAGCCCGGCGCGGCCACGCACGGACCGTGATAACCGCGCGGGACAAGGAAAACATCACCGTCGCGGACGGCGACGTCCTCGTCGATCTCGCCGTCGGCGGTGTAGGTGCGGTGCAGGCCGAAGCCCTCCCGCGAGGTGTTCACGCCGTCCCGCCCGGCAATGCGGAAGTAGTAGATCTCCTCGTTGACGACCTCGCACTCGGACGCCTCGTCGTGCTTGTGCGGCGGGTACGAGGACCAGTTGCCGTCGGGCGTGATCAGCTCGCAGGCGTTGAGCTTGTCGGCGTGGTCCCACACGCCGGGCACGCCGAAGTTGGTGACCTGGCGGGTCGCGTTGCCGGCGCCGCGCGCCTCGACCGGAACGTCCTCGGCCGGCCCGTACCTGGGCTCAAGCCGCCGGGCGCAGCGGGCCATCGGCAGCGCCACTTCCACACCGTCCCGAGTGGACAGCGTGACGGTGGCATCCCTTGGCACGTAGGCGAAGTCGGTGACCCGGGTGAACACGGAGTCCCGGCCTTCCAGCTCGAAGCGCTGGCCGTCGACCTCGACCACGCAGCCGCCGGCCAGCGGCAGCACGAACGCCTCGAACTCGCCGGTCTCGATCACTCGGGAGGTGCCCGGGTGCAGCAACAGCACGCGAAGGCCGGTGTACGCCCAGCCGGCGTCCTCCGGCGCGAGCCGGACCGGGTCCTCGCCGTCCGAGAGCGTCCCCAGTGGACGGTGCAGACTCACGACGCGGCCTCCAAAACCTTTGCGGCGGCTTGCACGGCGGCAGCGACATCGCCGTCGGGCGGATACAACAGGGCGCGACCGACCACCAGGCCCCGCACCACGGGATGCGCCAGGGCACTGCCCCAGGCCGCGAGGTCGTCGGCCGGGTTGCCGGACGGCACGCCGCCGAGCACGACCACCGGCAACGTGGTCGTGTCCAACACCTTCAGGTCCGACGGCGCCGGCAGCTTCAGCCAGGTGTACGCCGAGGTGACACCCAGCGCGGACGCGACCGTGACGGCGCGGGCCAGCGACGCGGCATCCTTCTGCAGCACCAGTTTCCCGGCGTCGTCCCGCGTGTACGGCAGCGGCTCGACCATGGCCATCAGCCCCTGCCCGGCCAGGTCCGTCACCGCGTCGGCGCAGCCCTGGAGAGTGGGAATGGTGCCGGCGTCGGAATCCACGATGCGCAGCAGCATCTTGCCGCCGTCCAGCCGACAGTCCGAAATGGACTGACCGTCGTAGCCGGTGAAGCGGTCCTCGATCTCCCAGTCGGCGCCGGCGAGGCCGCCGCGGTTCATCGAGCCGATGACGATCTTGTCGTGCAGCGCGTCGAGCAGCAGCAGCTCCTCGACGACGTCCGGGGTGGCCAGCAGGCCGTCCACCGCGGGATTGGCCAGCGCCGTGAGCAGCCGGTCCAGCAGCTCACGGCGGTCGGACATGGCCAGCGGATCGCCACCGACACCCAGCGCCCCTCGTGCCGGGTGATCGGCGGCGACCAGGAACAGCGTCCCCGTGCCGGACAGCAGTGCGGGACGGCGCCGCCGCGTCGCGTAGGCGACCGCCACCGCATGCGGGTCGGTCGCCCTGGTGTGCAGCAGGCCGGCCCACTGCTGGTCAGTCAACAAGGGAAAGCAACTCCTCGATCTCGCCCGGGTCGGGCATGGCGTCGGCGCAGGCCAGCCGCGAGGCCACGATCGCGCCGGCGGCGTTGGCGTGCCGGGCGATCGTCACCGGGTCCCAACCGGCCAGCAGGCCGTTGACCACCGAGCCGCCGAACGCGTCGCCGGCCCCCAGCCCGCACACCACCTCGACCCGTTGCGGCGTCACGGTTTCGCGCCCCGAAGGCGTGGCGACGAGCACGCCGTCCGCGCCTTTCTTCACCAGGGCAAGGGAAATCCCCCTGGCCAGCAGCCGGTCCGCGGCCTCGTCCGGATCGGACGTGCCCACCGCCACCTCGACCTCGGCCCGGTTGCCGACGGCCACCGTGACGTGGTCGAGCATCCAGCCGATCTCGGCCCGCGCGGTGTCCACATCGGACCAGAACATCGGGCGGTAATCCAGATCCAGCACGGTGTGCCCGCTCTTGGCCCGACGCTCCAGGATCTTGCGCTGGGTGGAGCGGGCCGGCTCACGGCACACGCCGGTGCCCGTGACCCACAGCAGCGGCACGTCCTCGACGACGTCCCACGGCACATCGTCCTCGGTCAGCGTGAGATCCGGCGCGACCGGCAGCCGGTAGAACAGCAGCGGCGGATCGGCCGGCGGGTTCAGCTCGCAGAACACCACCGGCGTCAGCAGGTCCGGCGCGGTGCCGACGAACTCCGGCGACACGCCGAAGCCCGTCAGCGCCTTGCGGACGTACTCGCCGAAACCGTCCGGGCCGACCTTGGTCAGCACGGCCGTGCGCCGGCCGAGCCGGGCGGCGGCCACCGCGACATTGGTGGCCGTGCCGCCCAGGGACTTGGCGAAGGTGCTCACGTCGGCGAGCGGCACGCCGCTCTGCTCCGGGTACAGGTCGACCCCGACCCGGCCGATCGTGAGCGCCTCCAGTTGCCGATTCATTGGGCCGCGCCACGGAGTTCGTGCTGAAGCGCCTCCAGCTCCGCGCCGCCGGCCATCTGCCTGGTCAACTCCTCCAGGCTGATGTCCTTCTTGTCGAAGGAACCCAGGCTGCGGCCCCGCTTGAGCAGCAGGAACCGGTTGCCCACCGGGTAGGCGTGGTGCGGGTTGTGCGTGATCAGCACGACGCCGAGGCCGCGGTCGCGGGCCTGGGCGACGTACTTGAGCACCACGCCGGCCTGCTTCACGCCCAGCGCCGCGGTCGGCTCGTCCAGGATGAGCACCTTGGCGCCGAAGTGCACCGCGCGGGCGATGGCCACGCACTGCCGCTCGCCGCCGGACAGCGTGCCCACCGGCTGCTCCGCGTCCCGCAGGTCGATGCCCATGTCGGCCAGTGCCCACCGGGTCTCGTCCTTGGCCTTGCGCCGGTCGAGCACCCGGAACGGGCCGAACCCCTTCGTCGGCTCGGAGCCGAGGAAGAAGTTGCGCCACACCGACATCAGCGGCACCACGGCCAGATCCTGGTACACGGTGGCGATACCGCGGTCCAGGGCCTCGCGCGGCGAGGACAGCTGCACCGGCTCGCCGTCGACCAGGAACTGGCCGGCGTCGTGCTGGTGCAGCCCGGCCAGGATCTTGATCAGCGTGGACTTGCCGGCGCCGTTGTCGCCGAGCACGCAGGTGACCTCGCCCGCGTTGACCACGGTGGACACATCGCGCAGCGCGATCACGCTGCCGTACGTCTTGCCGACGTCGCGGACCTCGAGCAGTGCACTCATCGCCGCGCCCTTTCCGCCCTGGCCCGGAAGCCGTTGTTCACCAGCACCGCGGCCAGCAGCATGATGCCGAGGAACAGCTTGAACCAGTCGCTGTTCCAGTGCGCGTAGACGATGCCCTGGTTGGCCATGCCGAAGATCAGCGCGCCGATGGCGGCGCCGATCGCCGAGCCGAAACCGCCGGTCAGCAGGCAGCCGCCGATGACCGCCGCGATGATGTACTCGAACTCCAGGCCGATGCCCTGGTTGGCCTGCACGGTGGTGAACCGCAGGATGTTGATCGTGCCGACCAGCCAGGCCGCGCCCGCGGTGGTCATGAACAGCAGGATCTTGCTGCGGCCCACCGGCACGCCGACCGCGCGGGAGCTGGCCGCGGAGCCGCCGACGGCGAAGATCCAGTTGCCGAAGCGGGTCCGCACCAGCAGCCAGGCGGCCAGCGCCGTCACCACGACCCACCACACGATGGAGATCGGGAACGGCGAGCCGCCCAGCGTGAACGTGGAGGCGAACAGGTAGCCGGCCGAGGCGTAGCCCGGCGCGGTGGCGATGCCCGACACCTGGACGGTGCCGGTCACCAGCGTGGTCACGCCGAGATTGATGCCCTGCAACGCGAAGAAGGTGCCCAGCGTGACGATGAAGCTGGGCAGCTTCGTGCGCATCACCAGCCAGCCGTTGAACGCGCCGACGGCCAGCGCGAACACCAACGACACCACGATGGCCAGCCACACGTTCACGCCCAGCTTGACCGAGAGCATGGCCGTCACCAACGAGGTGGAGGCGGTCATGACACCGGCCGACAGGTCGAACTCGCCGCCGATCATCAGCAGCGCCACGGCGACCGAGACGATGCCGATGGTGGCCGAGGTGTCCATCCAGGTGGAGATGCCAGCCAGCGTGACGAACTGGCTGGTGATCACCGTGAAGAAGACGAACACCACCAGCGCGCCGATCAGCGCGCCGATCTCCGGCCGGACGGCCAGTCGGGTGAGCAGGCCGGGACTGGCGATGCGCTCGTCGGTCGTCAGCGTGCCCGAGAAATCACTCATCGGGTGCCCCGTGACGCGTACTGCGCGACCTTGTCCACATTGGACTTGTCCACGAAGCCGGGGCCGGTGAGCACGGGCTGGCCGCCGCCGACGGTGTTGGCGTTGTCGCGGTACAGCTTGAGCATCACGATCGGCAGGTAGCCCTGCTCGTACTGCTGCTGGTCGACCGCGAAGGCGATCTGGCCGGCCTTGATGGCGCTGACCACGTCCGAGTTGAGGTCGAAGGTGGCGACGGTGGCCTTGGAGTTGGCCTCCTTGGCCGCGTTCACCGCGGACAGCGCGATCTGCGGGTTGAGGGTGAGCACCGCGTCGATCGAGGAGTCGGTCTGCAGCGCGCCCTTGATCTTGGCCTCGACGTCGGTCGGGTTGTTGATGTCGACCTGGAGGTTGGTGGTCTTGCCGAAGCCCTGCTTGGCGCCGTCGCAACGCTGCGACAGGCCGATGTTGCCGGCCTCGTGGATCACGCACAGCAGGTTGGTCTTGCCGGTAGCCTTGAGCTTGGCCCCGGCCTGCTGGCCGGCGATGCCCTCGTCCTGGCCGACATGGGCCAAGGCCCCGAAGGCGGCGCTCTGCGACTGGCCGGAGTTGATGGTGATGACCGGGATGCCGGCCTTGACCGCGGCCTGGATGGAGGTCTTGAGCGCGTCCGGGTTGGCCATGGACACCACGAGGCCGTCGACGTGCTGAGCGACCGCGTTGTCGATCAACTTCGACTGCGCCCCAGGATCGCCGTCGGAGTTGTAGGTGACGTTCACGCCGAGCTGCTTGCCCGCGTCGGTGGCGCCGTTCTTCACGACGTTCCAGAACGAGTCGCCGGCCGAGCCGTGCGTGACCACCGCGACGTTCATCGGGCCGCCGCTGGTGGCGGAGCCGTTCGCCGGGGCCGAGCCGCCGCTCGAAGACGAGGCGGGCCCACTGCACGCGGCCAGCGCGATCGCGCCGGCCGCGGCCGCCATGCCAAGCAGGATCCTCTTGGACTTCTTGGACAACATTGTCGCTCCTGGGGAAGTGCGGCCGCCGGTTTACAGGTCCCGGACGACCGTGTCGAGGTAAGCGATGCTCCGAGCGGTGTCACGCAGGGGTTTTGCCGACGAGTCAGGCGCAGCGTCCCCCTCGGTGCCATCCTCGGCCAGGGCGGTGTCCTGCTCCAGGACGTACCACCCGCCGTAACCCGCCTCGTGGAGGAAGCGCACGATCGCCGCCACCTCCACGTCGCCGTCGCCCAGCGGCACGTACATGCCCTGGGCGACCGCTTCGGCGTAGCCGAGCCGACCCGACCGAACCTCGTCGGCGATCTCGGCCCGGACATCCTTGAGGTGCACGTGGCTGATCCTGGCGGCATGGCGCTTGGCCAGCTCGACCGGGTCCGTGCCACCGATCAGCAGGTGCCCGGTGTCCAGGCACAGCGGCAGATCCGAGTCGGCGAGGAACCGCTCGACCTCGGCGCCGCGTTCGACGTGCGTGCCCACGTGCGGGTGCAGCACCGTCGACAGGCCGTGCCCGGCCGCGACTTCCCGGATCGCGGCACAGGTGGAGACCAGGGTGGACCATTCGCCATCTGTCAACTGTGGACGTTCGTCGTACCCGTCGAGACCCGTTGCGGCGGCGAGCACGAGCACTTCGGCCCCGCCGGCCGCGAGCACCTTCGCGGAGTGCTCGGCTTCCCTCAGAGTTTCCTCAGTGCGCGACGCGTCGTGCAGGACGACGGCCAGGAATCCGCCGACCAGGGTCAGCCGGTGTCCGCCGAGCGTCTCACGCAGAACGGCCGGGTCCTCGGGCAGATAGGCCGGCGGACCGAGCTCGGTCGCGGTCAGTCCCAGCTCGCTCATCTGCGACAACACGAGCTCCGGCGGCAGCATCCGGCCCCAGCCAGGGACCTCGCACACGCCCCAGGAGATCGGCGCGCCGGCGACCTTGATCATGCTCATGCCGACACCTCCGACAGCAGCCGGACCGGGTTGCCCGAGCGGCGCGACTGCTCGCAGGCCTCCGCCAGACGCAGGCTGACCAGGCTGTCCCGAACCGGGGAGGGATTGTCGGCACGACCGGCCACCACGTCGACGAACACCGCCATCTCGTTGAGGTACGCGTTGCGGAATCGTTCCGGGAATCCGGGGTAGGCGTCAATGGACACCTTGGGCCCGTCCGGTTCGAGCGAGGTCAGCGGCGTGCGGGGGTCTAGACCAACCGTGAGCGAGTCCCTGCTGCCCATGACCTCGATCCGGTGGTCGTAGCCGAGCGGGTCGTGCCGCCCGCCGGCGATCAGCGCGTGCGCCCCACCGGCGAACTTGAGGGTGATGACCGCGTTGTCCACGTCGTCGGCGTCGGCGAAGGCCTGGTCGACCAGGACCGAGCCGGAGGCGTAGACCTCGACCACCGGCTCCCCGACCAGCCACGGCACGGCGTCGAGATCGTGCACGAAAAGATCGCGGAAGATGCCCCCGGATGCCGGCAGATAGCCGAAGTCCGGCGGGTTGGCGTCGTTGCCCAGCGCCCGCACCAGGTACACCTTGCCCACCTCACCGGCCCGCAGCCGGCGGTGCAACTCGACGATGGACGGGTCGAACCGGCGCTGGAAGCCGACCAGCACGTTCGCGCCGACCTTCTCCACCTCGTCGACCAGGGCCTGCATGGTGGCCAGATCGCTGGCGATGGGCTTCTCACAGAGCACCGGGATGCCCGCGCCGATGCTGCGGCGCAGCATCTCGGGGTGGGTGTTCGTCGGGGTGGCCAGCAGAACGCCGTCCGTGGCCAGCAGCGCGTCGAGGTCGTCGACGTGGCTGGTGCCGGCCCCCAGTTCGGCGGCGGCCTGCGCGGCGCGGCCGGGGACCGGATCGAACAGGACAACCTCGTCCACCTGGTCCAGGGAGGCGAGGTTGGCGGCGTGCATGGCGCCGATCCGCCCGACGCCGGCAACTCCGATGCGCATGTGCGGGATCTCCATCCGTCCGTTAGAGCGCTCTATTGGTTGGAGCGCTCCAACCCTGTATGGTGCGTCACACGGATGTCAAGGGCCGGTTTCACCCTTGTGACCATTGGATCGGTCAAGCCTGGAGGTTGTGGATGGGCCGTCCGACCATGGAGGACGTGGCGGCGCGGGCCGGGGTGTCGCGCGCGCTGGTCTCGCTGGTCATGCGGGGCTCGCCCAAGGTCAGCGAGCAGCGGCGCAGCGCCGTGCTGGCCGCCGCCGAGGAGCTCGGCTACTCCCCGCACCTGATGGCCCGCTCGCTGGCCAGCGCCACGTCGACGGTGCTGGCCGCGATGGTGTCGGACCTCAACAACGCCTTCTTCGCCGAGGTGGTGGACGGTTTCGATGCCGCCGTCACGGAGCAGGGCTTCGACCTCATCATCAACACCGGCGGCCGCAGCCCGACCCGTGAGCGCCGCGCGGTGGACAACCTCCTGTCGTTCCGGCCGGCCGGGGTCGCGCTGCTCGGCCCGGTAGTGCCGGCCTCGACCATCGCCAAGGCCGCCGAGCAGTCCCCTCTGGTGTTGGTCTCCCGCGGCTCACGCCTGTCCACTGTGGACACAGTGAACGACGACGGCGAGGTTGGCTCCGGACTGGCCGTGGATCACCTCGTCGAGCTCGGCCACCGGCACATCGCCCACCTCGACGGCGGCGGCGGCTCGCAGGCTTCGTTGCGCCGCAAGGGTTACGTCGCCGCGA
>NZ_KK037166.1:6115901-6146658 GCF_000568255.1 Kutzneria sp. 744 | reverse complement strand
CGGCGCCGAGGGCGTCCGCTTCTACACCCGGGCCAAGGCCGTCACCGCCCGCTGGCCCCGCCAGTCCGGCATCGACCTCGGCTTCCCCACCCACGGCTGATGGACGCGCCCCTGTGGACGATGGCCGCTGGACACGGACTGGAGTTCGAGCAGTTCGACCGGGGGGCTGCGGTTCCCGGAGCACGTCGGCTTGAACTGGAGGGCGCTCGCGCGATGCGGACCGCTGTTGGCCGACGAGCCGGCGGAGCGTGAGGTGCTGTTCCGGGTGTTGCGTGTGTCGGCTCGTGACTGGGCGCGGCCAGTGGGGCGCGAGGGTGTGCCGTTCAACGTGGTGCTGATGTGTCCGCCGGCGCAGGTGGAGAGGCTGGCCGCCGAGGTGGCGCGCTGATCGGTTGATTTCGAGGCTGACCGGGCTTCATGCGACGATTCGCCGCATGAGCCCGGTCAGCCGTAACCGCAAGCCCAAGCGCAAGGGGCAGCGCCCGCGCCCGCAGTCGCCCGTCGACGCGGCGGTGGTCGCCGCCAATGACCTGCTCGGCATGAAGTCGCTGTACGAGGCGCAGCTGTGGGCGGCCGGGCTGATCGGCGGGTTCTGGCGGGCGGCGTGGCAGCGGGACGGCGACCCGGACGAGACCATGGACCGCTCGGTGGAGCAGCTGGTCGACGGGCTGGTGGAGAAGGGCAGCCCGGCCACGCTGGCCGCGCTGCTGGCGCTGGGGTCGGTCGGCTTCGACGAGGAACAGGGCTTTTTCCTCGACGCGGCGACCGAGCTGACCTCGACCGGCGTGCCCGCGCCGGACTGGTACCGGCAGAAGCAGCCCGACCTGGTCGAGGCCTGGTCGGTGGCCGACCAGTTCGGCGACGTCGAGCTGATCACCCTGGCCTACCCGGACATCGTGATGGGCGTGCTGGTCGACCACGCGCAGGTGCTGCACATCGCGCAGATCGCCGTGGTCGAGCGGGCCGAGACCGACGGTCAGGCGCTGGCCCGGGAACTGGGCGTGAACATCGATCCCTCGCCCAAGCCGGTGCGGCTGACGGCGGAGGAGGCCCTGGAGCGCATCGACGGGCCGCTCGGGCTGTTCCTGGTGGACGGGCCCGAGGTGCACGGCGAGATGCTGGAGATGGGCGACGACACCAACCCGGCCATGGAGTTCGCCCTGCTCCAGGCCCGGATCGCCGGGCTGTCCGACGACCTGCCGGAGATCGAGGACTTCGAGCCGGTGGTCGAGGAGTTCCTGGCCTCGCGGCCGTTCCCCGACGTCGAGCTGGCCCGCTCCTGGGCGGTGCTGGCCGCCAGCTCGGCCTCGTCCAACGGCCGCCGCGTCCGCCAGATCGGGCCCGCCTCCCTGGACTACCTGCTCAGCGTCAGCGTCCCGGCCAACATCGAGATCTCCGACGAGGATCTGGCGCTGCTGCCGGAGGCGATCACCGCCTGGGTGCACTTCACCTGCACGCCGGAGCAGCTGGTGGTGTGGGAGGAGCGGCTGCCCGAGATCCTGGCCCGCTTCGCCGAGGCCTACCACGACCCGGAGCTGGTGGAGTTCCGCGCCGACAGCGACGAGCTGGTGGCGCTGCGGGACATCGAGGAGGCCCTGGAGGCCGACTTCGACGACCTGCTGCCGGTGCCCGAGGACGTCGAGCAGACCGCCCACGTGCTCAAGGTCGTCTTCCCGGACGGGGAGCAGCAGATCGAGGTCGCGTCGACCACCTCGCTGGACGAGCTCAGCGTGGTCATCCAGCGGGCCTTCGAGCTGGAGCCCGACCCGGCCTGGGACTTCGTCACCGCCGCCGGCGGCCTGATCGGCCCCGAGTCGGACGTCATCGTCGCCGAGATCGCCATCGAGGGCCTGCAGTTCGGCTACGTCGTCGGCGCCCTGGACACCCTCGAAGCCCACATCGAGGTCATCTCCGTCAAACCCCGCAGCTGACAACCGCAAGTCCCGCTCTCCAGCAACCATGTGTCGAGTTCCGGAACTCGACATTTAGTTGCCCGAGAGCGGGACTCGCGGTTAGTCGTCGGAGGTTTTGCGGCGGTTGCGTTTTACTTCGCTGCGCTGGTGCTTGGCCTCCAGGCGGCGCTCCTTGGCGCCGCGGGATGGCTTGGTGGGGCGACGCCGGGCCGGGGGCGGGGCGGAGGCGGTGCGCAGGACTGCCACCAGGCGCTCGCGGGCGGCGTTGCGGTTGGCCAGCTGCGAGCGGTACTCGCTGGCGGCGATGGTCAGCACGCCGTCGACCAGGCGGGTGGACAGCCGCGCGAGGATGCGCGGGCGCAGGTGATCGGGGATCGAGGGTGACGCCGCGACGTCGAAGGAGAGCTCGACCCGGCTGTCGGTGGTGTTGACGCCCTGTCCTCCCGGTCCGGAGGACCGGGAGAACCGTTCGCGCAGTTCCGTGCCGGCGATCACCAGCGACGGCGTCACCAGGAGTTCGTCGGCCATGGCCCCAAGATTTACCGGGGGCCGTCCACCGAAAATCGGCGTCAGAAGCGGGGGTGGTCGCCCCGCAGCACGACCCGCTGCTCGCCGGCCGGGCCGATCTCGCCCAGCACCCAGGCCGGCACGTGGCGGGCGGTCAGCACGGCCAGGGCGCGGTCGGCGTCCTCGGCCGACACGACGGCGACCATGCCGACGCCCATGTTGAAGGCCTTCTCCATCTCGTCCCGCTCGACCCGCCCGCGCTGGGCGATCAGCGCGAACACCGGGGCCGGGGTCCAGGTGCCGCGGTCCAGGGTCGCGGTGAGGCCGTCGGGGATGACCCGGGCCAGGTTGGACACCAGGCCGCCGCCGGTGACGTGCGCGAACGTGCGGGCATCGGCCTCGGCGGCCAGGGCCAGGCAGTCCTTGGCGTAGATCTTGGTCGGCTCCAGCAGCTCCTCGCCGAGGGTGCGGCCGAACTCCTCGACGTGCCCCTCCAGCGGCATGCGGGCGATGTCCAGCAGCACGTGCCGGGCCAGCGAGTAGCCGTTGGAGTGCAGGCCGGTGGAGCCCATGCCGATGACGACGTCGCCGTCCCGGACCTTCTCGGGGCTGAGGATCTTGTCGGCCTCCACCACGCCGATGCCGGTGGCCGACACGTCGTACGCGCCGTCGGACATCAGCCCGGGGTGCTCGGCCGTCTCGCCGCCGAGCAGCGCGCAGCCGGCCTGCACGCAGCCCTCGGCGATGCCCTTGACGATGGCGGCGACCTTCTCCGGCACCACCTTGCCGATGGCGATGTAGTCCTGCAGCAGCACGGGCTCGGCCCCGCACACGACCAGGTCGTCCACGACCATGGCGACGAGGTCGACGCCGATCGTGTCGTGGACGTCCATGGCCTGCGCGATCGCGATCTTGGTGCCGACGCCGTCGGTGGAAGCGGCGAGCACCGGCTCCTTCCACCGGTCCAGCCTGAGCTTGAACAGGCCGGCGAAGCCGCCGATGCCGCCCAGCACCTCGGGCCGGCTGGCCTTGCGGGCCCACGGCTTGAACTGCTCGACCGCCTCCTCGCCCGCGGCGATGCTGACGCCGGCCGCCGCGTAGGTGGCCTTCGGGCTGTTGGTGTCCGTGCTCACGGTCGAGAAGCTCCGTTACTCGTAGGAAGAAACTCAGGGGCGACGCAGCGCGTCCTCGGCACCGTACCCGTTGACGAGAGTGGGTGCGGCGGAGCCCGAGACGGCCTTCTCCTCGATGCCCTCAAGCAGATGCTTGCCGATCATGGCGTCCTCGGGCAGCGGGATCGGGTAGTCCCCGTCGAAGCAGGCGCTGCACAGCCGGGTCTTCGGCTGCTCGCTGGCGGCGACGAGCGCCTCCAGCGACACGTAGCCCAGGGAGTCGGCGCCGATCGAGCGGCGGATGCCGTCGAAGTCCAGCCCGTTGGCCACCAGCTCGGCCCGCGAGGCGAAGTCGATGCCGTAGAAGCAGGGCCAGCGCACGGGCGGCGAGGCGATCCGCACGTGCACCTCTATCGCGCCGGCCTCGCGCAGCATGCGGACCAGGGCCCGCTGCGTGTTGCCGCGCACGATGGAGTCGTCAACGACGACCAGGCGCTTGCCGCGGATGACGTCCCGCAGCGGGTTGAGCTTGAGTCGGATGCCCAGCTGGCGAATGGTCTGCGACGGCTGGATGAACGTCCGGCCGACGTAGGCGTTCTTGACCAGGCCGGACCCGTACGGGATGCCGGAGGCCTGGGCGTAGCCGATGGCGGCGGGGGTGCCGGACTCCGGCACCGGGATGACCAGGTCGGCCTCGACGGGATGCTCCTGGGCCAGCCGGCGGCCGATGTCCACGCGGGTGGCGTGCACCGAGCGGCCGCTGATGGTGGTGTCGGGCCGGGCCAGGTAGACGTACTCGAAGATGCAGCCCTTGGGCTCGGGGTTGGCGAACCGGGACGACCGCAGGCCGTCGGCGTCGATGGCCAGCAGCTCGCCGGGCTCGACCTCGCGCACGAAGGACGCGCCGACGATGTCCAGGGCCGCGGTCTCGCTGGCCACGACCCAGCCGCGCTCCAGCCGGCCCAGCACCAGCGGACGCACACCCTGCGGGTCGCGGGCGGCGTACAGGGTGTTCTCGTCCGACCAGACGAGGCAGAAGGCGCCACGCAGGGTGGGCAGTAACTCCAACGCCGCCTGTTCGAGGCCCTTGTCGGCCGCGGTCGCGGCCAGCAGGCCGGACATCAGGTCGGAGTCGGTGGTGGCGCCGCCGCGCATGTCCACGCCCATGTCCTTGGCGCGGGCCAGGAGTTCGGCGGTGTTGACCAGGTTGCCGTTGTGGCCCAGCGACATGCCGCTGCCGGTGGCGGTGGTGCGGAACACCGGCTGCGCGTTCTCCCACGTGGTGGAGCCGGTGGTCGAGTAGCGGCAGTGGCCGACGGCGACGTAGCCGTGCAGCGAGGACAGGGTCTGCTCGTCGAACACCTGGCTGACCAGGCCGAGATCCTTGAACACCACGATCTGCTTGCCGTCGGCGACCGAGATGCCGGCCGCCTCCTGCCCGCGGTGCTGGAGGGCGTAGAGCCCGTAGTAGGTGAGCTTGGCCACGTCTTCGCCTGGGGCCCAGACCCCGAAGACGCCGCATTCCTCACGCGGTTCGCGCTCGGGTTCGTCGGAGATGGAGGCGGACACTGAGTCGGGCACAGACCGGTCGGTGGGCACCGAGAACTCCCTAGTGACGGCGTCGGGCCGACCACAGTGTAAGTGTCGAACAGGTCAACACAGGGTGTCCGTGACCGACGACCGTGTCACACAGCACAGTGCTTGTGCGCCGAGTGCCTCGGCGGGCGAGTCGCTCTTAAGCCGGTGCCTTCCCTTGTCTCGTGTCGATCGATGGAAAGACTCGATCGACACGAGCCTGCGGTCCAGGCACCGGCGCGACCTCGCACCATGCCACCGACGGGGTATTCATCCCACCTTCAGGTGTGGCAGCTGTCGACGCGGGTGACGGTGTCGGTGCTGTCGATGACCGCGTCCTGCTGGTGCACGTGGCACAGCACGAGATCACCCACATGGGTGCCGACCGGCAGGTTCCAGGCGTCGATACTGATCTTGTCCACGGTGGCCAGCGGCGACTGGCCGGGCCCGGCCGGCTCCTGCTCCAGCAGCGCGCAGGTGGGCTCGCCGCCGTCGGACTGGCAGAACTGGGCCACGGTGAAGTCGAGGTTGCCGTCCCACTCGCGCGGGGTGACACCCCAGACGAAGGCGGTGGCGACGGCCACGAGTCCGAGGCACGCCAGTACGCCGGTGCCGATGAGCGCGAGTCTGCGCATCCTCGTCACCGGTCCTCGACCCGGACAATTCGTCCGAGATCGTTCGTACGTGCGAAAACGGACACGCGAGAATGTTACTTGCCGCCCAGCCGATGGTAAAGGGGCAGTCACGACACCGGACGCACCAGCGGCAGCTGGGCGGACAGGTCGGCGCGGCTGCCGGACGCGGTGACCCGATCGTCGGCGACGGCATCGGCCCAGGTCAGGCGGCCGGTGGCCAGTTCGAGCCAGGTGCGGGCGTCCGTCTCGATCACATTGGGCGGAGTGCCGCGTGTGTGACGAACGCCCGAGATGCACTGCACCGCGGCGTAGGGCGGAACCCGCACCTCGACACTCCTGCCGGGCGCGTCCTGGGCCAGCGTACGAAGGCTCAGTTTCACGGCGGCGGCCAGTTTCGGCCGCTCAGGGGCGTCTTCGACGCCGTCGAGCCAGGGCAGCACCGCCTGCACGGCGGCCATCAGGTCACGCGGGTCCACGAGCGACGGCACAGCAGCACCGTAGCGTTACGACCGTTTGGAGCATTGCGAGTAAACGTTCCATAAGGAAACCTTCTTTACTATTCCGCCGCCGCCAGAACTCCTGTGAGGAGGCGGTCCATGCTCCGCAGAAGCCAGGTTCCCTGGCTGGTCACCGCGCTCGGCCTGGCCCTGGTCGTGCCGGCCGGCGTGTCCGACGCCAGCGTGCAGCCCAGAGTCGCGGCCCCGTCCGCCCCGGGGCAGGTCGTCACGGTGCCGGGGTGGAAGCTCCAGACCAGCAAGACCGCCACGCAGGGCGGCGCGACCCTGTCCTCGCCGACATATGACGACGGCTCATGGACATCGGTGCCGGCCCGCTCCACCGTGATGGGCGGTCTGGTCGCCGCCGGAAAGTACGGCGACCTCAACTACTCGACCAACCTCAAGAACGTCGGCAAGTCCGACTTCTCGGTGCCGTGGTGGTATCGGGAGACGTTCAGCGCCACCCCGGCCGCCGGCTCGCACACGTTCCTGCGGCTGACCAACGGAATCATCGGCGGCTCGGAGATCTGGCTCAACGGCGCCAAGATCGGCACCACCGACAACGGGGCCTACCCGGCGCACGAGTTCGACGTCACCGGCGCGCTCAAGACCGGCACCAACGCGCTGGCCGTCAAGGCCTCGCCGGCCGACCCGAAGAAGCAGCTGTCGATCTCCTGGGTGGACTGGACGCAGCTGCCGCCGGACAACAACATGGGCATCTGGCGGGATGTGCAGCTGGCCGAGTCCGGCTCGGTGACGGTTCGCAACACGCGCGTCGTCACGTCGGTGGCGGGTGATCTCAAGAGCGCCGATCTGACGATCAAGGCCGAGGTCACCAACAACACAGGCGCCGCCGTCACCACCACGGTCGCCGGTACGGTCGACAAGACGGCGTTCACGCAGCAGGTCTCGCTGGCCGCCAACCAGACCAAGACGGTGAGCATCGCCCAGCACCTGACCAATCCCAAGGTCTGGTGGCCGTACGAGATGGGCGACCAGCCGCTGTACCACCTGGCGCTCAACGCTTCCGTGGACGGCAAGGTCTCCGACAGCGCCGCCACCGACTTCGGCGTGCGCGACGTGAAGTCGGCGATGAAGGACGGCGCCATGTCGTTCACCGTGAACGGCAAGCCGTTCCTGGTGCGCGGCGGCGGCTGGGCCTCCGACCTGTTCCTGCGCTACGACGCGCAGAAGCTGGGCGACCAGATGGACTACGTCCGCGACCTCGGACTGAACACCATTCGCCTGGAGGGCAAGGAAGAGAACGACGAGCTGTACGAGATCGCCGACAAGCTGGGCATCATGGTCATGCCCGGCTGGGAGTGCTGCTCGTACTGGCAGAGCTACGGCAGCTGGAAGGCCGCCGACCACACCGTGGCCAAGGACTCGGCGGTCACCGAGGGCCTGCGGCTGCGCAACCACCCCAGCATCCTGGGCTTCTACATCGGCAGCGACACCGCGCCGCCGGCCGCGGTGGAGAAGGACTACCTGGACGGGCTGAAGGTCTCCGACTGGCAGGCCCCGATCATCTCCTCGGCGGCCAAGGCCACCAGCCCGCAGACCGGACCGTCCGGCAACAAGATGGACGGCCCGTACTGGTTCATCCCGCCGAACTACTGGTACGGCAACCAGCTCGGCGGCGCGTTCGGCTTCGCCTCCGAGGTGGGCCCCGGCCCGACCATCCCGGACGCCGACGCGCTCAAGCAGTACCTGTCCCCGGCCGAGCTGTCCGACCTGTGGCAGAACGGTTCCAAGGCGCAGTACCACCTCTCGCCCAGCGGCGAGTTCTCCAAGCTGGGGTCGTTCCTGACCGCGCTCGGCAAGCGCTACGGCACGCCGAAGAGCCTGGACGACTTCGTGTCCAAGGCCCAGATGACCAACTACGAGGTCAACCGGGCCCAGTTCGAGGCGTTCGGGCGCAACCAGTCCAAGGCCAGCAAGCCCGCCACCGGTGTCATCTACTGGATGCTCAACAACCCGTGGCCGACGTTGTACTGGCACCTGTACGACTACTCGATGCAGCCGTCGGGCTCGTACTTCGGGGCCAAGGCCGGCCTGCGGCCGCTGCACGTCCAGTACTCCTACGACGACCGCTCGGTGGCGCTGGTGAACACCGGGCTCGACGCCAGGTCCGGCCTGTCCGTGCAGACCACGGTCTTCAACACGGATGGCACGGTCAAGTCCGACACCACGCAGTCCGGCGTCACCGCCAAGGGCAACGCGTCCACCACGCTGGACAAGGTGGCCAACCCCGGTGGGCTGTCGGCCACGTACTTCGTGCGGCTGCTGCTGAAGGACTCCAGCGGCGCCGTGGTCGACCGCAACGTGTACTGGCTGTCCACCAAGCCGGACACGCTGAAGTACGACAGCTCCACCTGGTACGACACGCCGCAGAGCGCCTACGCGGACCTGTCCGGCCTGCAGAACCTGGGCACGGGCAAGGTCGACGTCGCCGCCTCCACGACGACCAGCGGCGACCGCTCGACGACGTCGGTGAAGCTGACCAACAGCGGCAGCAAGGTGGCGTTCTTCCTGCGGGCGACCATCCGCAAGGGGGCGACCGGCGGCGAGGTCGCCCCTATCACGTGGAGTGACGACTATGTCACGATCTGGCCCGGGGAGTCCGTGACCCTCCAGGCCGACTACCGCACCGCCGAGCTGGGCGGCGCCCAGGCGAACGTGCAGGTGGCGGGGGTCAACGTAGCGGCCAGGACGGTCGCCGCGGCCCCGAGGTAGCACCCGTGGGCGGCCTTTCCCCGCGTCGAGTGACACGGGGAAAGGTCACCCATGTTAGTTACAAAGAGTGGTTCGTGACCCCCTCGGTGTTATGAGAGGGTGAAGTGCCCGCAGGACACTTTCGAGGGGCGAACCCGTGGCTGCACCGAACACCCACCTGCTGACCATCACGCAGGACATGCGCGACAACGCGAAGGCCAACCCGAACACCTGGCTGCACATCCTGGATCCGGCGTTCCGCCCGGACGACGAGGTGCCGCCGTGGGGCTTCATCGGCTCGTTCCGGGTCGACGAGGACGGCCGGATCGACGAGCGCTTCGAGCCCAACCCGAACTGGCGGCCCTCGCCGGTCTCGGCCGGCATGCCGGCGCCCGAGACCCAGCTGGAGCGGGCCATGCAGCAGGCGCGCACCGGCTACGAGCCGGAGGAGTCCGTGCTCGACGGCGTGCTCAACGCGACGCTGCTGGTGTACGCCCGCGGCCCCGAGGACCGCGAGCTGGCCGGCTTCCAGGACCAGAACACCGGCCAGATCCTGGTCGCCGCCTGCACCTCCAAGCGGTTCGTGCCGGACGTGTGGCCGCACGCGCGGGCCGTCGCCGGCCGCGACCTGGTGGCCAAGCTGGCCGGCTGCCCGCTGCTGCTCAATCCCGGCCACAAGCCGGGCGCGCTGATTCCGGCCGAGGCGTTGCTGGCGGCGGCGGGCGTGTCCCCCGAAGGTGGTTGATCAGGGCTAATGTCGGCCGGTGCCTGATCATCACGACGCCGGCCCCGGCCGCATCGAGGACTACGCCCTGCTGTCGGATCTGCGCACGGCGGCGCTGGTCGGCCTGGACGGCTCGGTGGACTGGCTGTGCCTGCCCCGCTTCGACTCCCCGTCGTGCTTCGCGCGGCTGCTCGGCGACGACAACGCCGGCCGCTGGCTGCTGGCGCCGACCGCGGCCGTGACGTCGGTGAAACGGCGTTACCGGGACACCACCCTGGTGCTGGAGACGGAGTTCGAGACCGTCGACGGTGTGGTGCGGGTCGTGGACGCGATGCCGCCGCATGCCGACGGCAGCGCCGACGAGCCGCGACTGGTGCGGGTCGTGGAGGGCGTGTCCGGCAACGTGGAAATGCGGCTGCGCTGGGTGCTGCGGTTCGCCTACGGCGACTCCACGCCCTGGGTGCGGCGGGTCAAGGCCGACAACGACGAGCACATCCTGGCCGTCGCCGGACCGCATGCCGTGGTGCTGCGCGGAGATCGGCTGCCGTACCGGGTGCACGGCCAGCGGGCGCACGAGGCGGTGTTCACCGTCGCCGAGGGCCAGCGGCTGGCCTGGACGATGGAGTTCACCACCACCCCGGATTCACCGGCGGCCGCAGTGGATCCGTACCAGGAGATCGCCCGCACCGAGCGGTTCTGGCACGACTGGCAGGCCCGCATCACCTACCAGGGCCCACATCAGGAAGCGGTGCGGCGTTCGCTGGCCACGCTCAAGGCCCTGACCTACGCGCCGACCGGCGGCATCATCGCCGCGCCGACCACCTCGCTGCCGGAAGCCCTTGGCGGGGAACGGAACTGGGACTACCGCTACTGCTGGCTGCGCGACGCCACCCTGACCCTGCTGGCCTTCGACAGCTTCGGCTGCACCAGGGAGGCCCTGGCCTGGCGGTCGTGGCTGCTGCGCGCGGTCGCGGGCGATCCGGCCGATCTCCAGATCATGTACGCCATCGACGGCGAGCGGCACCTGCTGGAGTGGGAGGTCGACTGGCTGCCCGGCTATCACGGCGCCACCCCGGTGCGGGTGGGCAACGCCGCGTTCCGGCAGTTGCAGCTGGACGTGTACGGCGAGGTGATGGACGCCCTGCACCTGGCCCGCGAGCGTGGCGTCGAGGAGAGCGCGGAATCCTGGGCGCTGCAACGGGGTCTGCTGCGGCACCTGGAGGAGATCTGGGAGCAGCCGGACAAGGGCCTGTGGGAGGTCCGCGGCCCGGACCGGTTCTTCACGCACTCCCGGGTGATGATCTGGGTGGCGTTCGACCGGGCCGTGCGGGCGGTGGAGCAGGACGGGCTGCCGGGGCCGGTGGAGCGCTGGCGTGAGCTGCGGGACGCCGTGCACGCGGAGGTGCTGGCCAAGGGCTGGAACGCCGATCTCGGGGCGTTCACCCAGTACTACGGCGGCACCGACCTGGATGCGGCGACGCTGCTCATCCCGGCCGTGGGTTTCCTGCCCGGCGACGATCCCCGTGTGGTGTCGACGATCGCCGCCGTCGAGCGGACGCTGAAGCACGGCGATCTGGTCGACCGGTACACCACCTCGGCCGGCGAGTCCAGTGTGGACGGCCTGAGCGGCCACGAGGGCTCGTTCCTGGCCTGCTCGTTCTGGTTCGCCGACGCCCTTGCGCTGTCGGGCCGCCGCCAGGAGGCTGAGGCCATGTTCGAGCGGCTGGCCGCGTTGGCCAACGACATCGGCTTGCTGGCCGAGGAGTACGACGGCGGGGCCGGGCGGTTCACCGGGAACTTCCCGCAGGCGTTCAGCCATCTGGCGCTGGTCAACAGCGCGGCCGTCCTGTTCGGCGACACCGCCTGCCGGCACGAGGCGAACCGGCGATGAGGGCCGCGACCGTCACCCCGGGCCGGCCGGACGACCTGCGCGTCTCCGAGTGGCCGGAACCCGTTGCCGCCTCGGGAGAGTTGCTGGTCGAGGGCCTGCTGGTCGGGTTGTGCCACACCGATCTGGAGATCATCAACGGCCGGATCGACGCCCTGCCGCCGGGCCAGGACCGGATGGTGTTGTTCCACGAGTCGCTGGGTCGGGTGCTCGAAGCCCCGGCCGGCAGCGGATTCGCCCCGGGTGACCTGGTGGCGGGCGTGGTGCGGCGGCCGGATCCCTTGCCGTGCGCGCCTTGTGCCGCCGGACGGTCGGACTTCTGCCTCAACGGCAACTACACCGAGCGTGGCGTCAGCGCGCTGGACGGCTTCGGCTCGGAGCGCTGGGCCGTCCCCGTCGAGTACGCGGCGAAGCTGGCGCCGGAGGTCGGCGACTGCGGTGTGCTGGCCGAGCCCACGTCGATCGTGGCCAAGGCATGGGATCAGGTCGACATCATCGGCGGCCGCACCTTCCATGCGCCGCAACGGGTTCTCATCACCGGAGCGGGCCCGATCGGTCTGCTGGCGGCGATGCTGGGCGTGCAGCGGGGGCTTGAGGTGCACGTGTTGGACCGCATCGACCACGGCGTGAAACCGGAGCTGGTGCGGGCGCTGGGGGCGACCTACCACCTGAGCCTGGACACTGTTCCCACCGTGGATGTGGTGATCGAGTGCACCGGCGCCGGCCCGCTGATGTTCGACTCGGTGCTCAAGCTGGGCCGCAACGCGGTGGCCGTACTGCTCGGTCTGTCCACTTCGGACGCAGCGATCCCGTTGGCCCCGGCCAGGTTGAACGACACCCTGGTGTTCGGCAACGCCGCCGTGGTCGGCAGCGTGAACTCGGCCCCGGCGCACTTCCGCACCGCCGCGCAGGCCCTGGCCAAGGCCGACCAGGACTGGCTGCGGCGCCTGATCACCCGACGCGTGCCGCTGTCCGACTGGCCCCGGGCGCTGGAGCTCCACGACGACATCAAGGTGGTTGTGGAGCTCGATCGCTAGCCGAAAAAGGCTCTACGTGAGTGGCTCATTTCGCGTCTGAAGCGAAGTGAGCCACTCACGTAGAGCCAAAAGGGCGGGGCTAGAACAGCACCTCGATCTGGTGGGGCGGGCCGGGCCGGGCGAACAGCCAGCCCTGGCCGGCGTCGCAGCCGATCTTGCGCAGCCGTTCGGCCTGGGACGGCGTCTCCACGCCCTCGGCGGTCACCGTCAGCCCGAGCGCGTGGGCCAGCGACACCAGGGTGCTGACGATCTTCGAGTCCACCGGGTCGGCCCCGTCGGCGGCCCGCATGCCCTCCATGAACGAGCCGGCGATCTTCAGCTCGTGCACGGGAAGGTGCTTGAGGTAGGCCAGGTTCGAGTAGCCGGTGCCGAAGTCGTCGATGGCGATGCGCACGCCCATGCCGGACAGCTGCCGCAGCGCCTCCAGCGGCTCGTCGGCGGTGCCCATGATGGCGCTCTCGGTCAGCTCCAGCTGCAACAGGTGCGGCGGGAGCGCGAACTCCTCCAGGATGGACTTCACGTCGTTGACCAGCGCCGGGTCCCGCGACTGCCGCACGGCCAGGTTCACGCTGACGAACGGCGTGGCGTCGCCGAACTCGTCCATCCAGCGCCGGGCCTGCTGGCAGGCGCTGCGCAGCACCCACCGGCCCAGCGGCACGATCAGCCCGGTCTCCTCGGCCAGCTCGATGAACCGGTCCGGCGCCAGCCGCCCGAACTCCGGGTGCTGCCAGCGAACCAGCGCCTCGACGCCGAGGACCTTGCTGTCCTCCAGGCGAACCAGCGGCTGGTAGTCGACGTAGAACTCGTCGCGCTCCAGCGCCGCCGGCATCGTCGCCGACAGCGTGAACCGCGCGACCTCGCGGGCGTTGCGCTCCGGGTCGTAGAGCGCCCACCGGCTCTTGCCGTCGGCCTTGGCCCAGTACAGCGTGATATCCGAGTCGCGCATCAGGTCGGCCGAGGTGGTGCCGTTGATCTCCCGCTCCACCAGGCCGATCGAGGCCGACACCGACAGCTCGTGCCCGTCGATGCGGACCGGCGCGGTCAGCGAGTCCAGCACCCGGTCGGCGATATCCACAATGGACTGAGTGCCGGTGGAGCCCTCGATCAGGATGACGAACTCGTCGCCGCCCATCCGGGCCACCAGCCGGCCGTCGCCGGCCACCGACTCGTCCAGCCGGTTGGCCACCGCGACCAGCAGCTGGTCGCCGATGTCGTGGCCCAGGCTGTCGTTGATCACCTTGAAGCCGTCGAGGTCCAGGTAGCACAGGCCGATGCGGGTGCCGGCGGCCCCGTCGAAGGCCTTGCTCAGCCGCTCCAGGAACAGCGCGCGGTTGGGCAGCGTGGTCAGCGGGTCGTGCAGCGCCTGGTAGCGCAGCCGGTTCTGCAGCAGGTGCCGGTCGGTCACGTCCTCGACCATGGCCACCTGGTAGGCCGGCTGCCCGTCGTCGTCGCGGACCAGCGAGATCGTCAGGTGCGTCCACACGGCCTGGCCGTCACGGCGGTTGAAGCGCTTCTCCACCCGGAAGTGGTCGCGCTCCCCGTGCAGCAGCTGCTCGTAGTAACCCCACACGCTTTCCGCGTCGGCCGGGTGCATCAGCGAGCGCAGGTTGCGCTGCCGCAGCTCCGAGGCCGGATAGCCGAGCATGTCCTGCAACGACTGGTTGACCTCGAGAATGTTGCCGTCCGTGTCCGAGATGCCCATGCCGATGGCCGCCTCCGCGAACACCGCGCGGAACCGGGCCTCGCTGGCCCGCAGCGCCGCCTCGGCGTGGTCGCGGGCGTCCAGCACGGCCTCCCGGATCGCCTCCTGCTCGTCCAACGTCCGCTCCCGCAGGCTCTGCGCGTAGCCGGCCGACAGCGAGCCCTGCAGCGCCGCGATGCGGGAACGCAGGTGCGGCTCGCCGTCGCGGCCCAGCTCGGACAGCAGCTCGTCGCCCATCAGCTGCACGGTGCGGTCCAGCGTCTCGGTGCCGGTGAAATGGGCCTCCACCAGCCGGATGCCGACCTCGTGGGCCGCCGACGTGCGGAAGGTGTCCGCGAGCAGCGCCTCCACCAGCAGCTCGGTCAGCCCGCGCAGGTGCTCGACGACCTCGGCCTTGGTCATCGGCACGTAGCTGGTGCCGATGATGGCCGAGGCCCACGACTGCGCGAAGGCCTCCATGCCCGCGGCGACCGGCTCAGTCACGGCCGACCGGGCCCGGGGAATGTCCTGCCTGGTCCACCCCGTCATGGCTTACGCCCCACCGCCACGTAGGCCGCGCTGCGCTCGGGATGCTCATCCAGGTCCTCCACCGCCTCCGGACGCCACAACGAGATGTCCACGACTCCAGGTTCCGCCAGGTCGAAGCCGGCTAACAACTCGGTCACCTCCGCCGCGCTCCTGGGGTGGAAATCGATGGTCGTGTTGTCCCGGTAGAGCTGCTCGGTCCGCTGGTAGTCCTCGAGACCACCCTCGACGGAGAAGTTGGTGAGCACGATGTGGCTGCCGGGCGCGGCGGCGTCCCGGTAGCGCGCGATCACCTGGGGCAGGGCGACGTCGCCGACGAAGTCGAGCACTCCCACCAGAAGCAGGCCCACCGGCTGGTCGAAGTCGAGCAGCCGACGCGTTTCGGGGTGGCCGAGCACCAGGTCCGGCTCGCAGATGTCGCCCAGCACCACGGCGGTGTTGGCCGAGTCGAGCATGTGCGTGCCGTGCGCGATCACCGCGGGGTCGTTGTCCACCAGCACCACGCGACTGGACGGGTCCAGCCGCCGGGCCAGCTCGGCCGAGCCGCCGGCGGTGGGCAGGCCGGAGCCGAGGTCGAGGAACTGCGTGACACCCTGCTCGACCAGGTAGCGCATCGCGCGCGCTAGGAAGCGCCGGTGCAGCTGCATCATCCGCGGCAGCTCGGGCATCAGCTTCGCGGCGGCGTCCGCCAGCACGCGGTCGACGGCGAAGTTGTGCGCGCCACCGAGGTAGTAGTCGAAGATCCTGGCCACGCTCGCGCTGCGCAGGTCGATTTCCGGGCGCTCCACGCGGCCACCTCTCGTCCTCGGTGTCTCCCCACCCGAGTAGGACCGGTGGCGAGCATACGACCGGGCGCGCCGGGCGTCTAACGTCACGTTTTCTCCCTGCGGCCGGCCGACACCCGGTGACAGGCGGGCCGTCCGCCTTCACTGTGAAAACCAGGTGCCATGGGTTCCTCCCCCCGACGCCGCCACGGCAGCGATCCAGTGCACCACTCGTTCGGCGGACATGGTGACAGCATGAGGCCAATCACACAGGCTGTAGGCGGGCCTGCGGAGCAACCATGTCCAAGAGCACGCTGGCTGCTGCACTGTGCGACGCCGGCGTGACGATCGCGGTCTCCCACGTAGGCGCCGGGCCGGTCAGCGGCACGAACCGGGCCCGCGAGCCCTTGTGCACGAAGTTGCCGGGCAGGATGGCCACGCCGAGGCCGTTGCCGACGAGGTCGAGCAGCGAGTGCACGTCGTTGACCTCCAGCGCCACGTGCCGGTCGAGGCAGTTGGCGGCCAGCAGCCGGTCCACGGTCTCCCGCGTGCCCCAGTCCGGGTGGTAGTCCACGAACGGCAGGCCGTCGAGTTCCCGCAGGTCGACGTGGTCACGGGCGGCGAAGGGGTGCTCGGGACCGCAGGCCAGCATCATCGGCATGGTGTCCAGCGGGGTGAGCATGACCTCGTCGGGGACGCGGGCCGGCCTGGTCACGAAGGCGACGTCCAGCCGTCCGGCGCGGACCTGTTCGACCAGGGCGCCGGAGCTGTCGTGGCGGAGCTGGATGTCCACGCCCGGGTGAGCCTTGCTGAATCGGGAAAGAATCCCGGGCAGGTCCACTGTGCACAGACACTGGAGCGTGCCGACGGCCAGGCGGCCGCGCAGCAGACCCTGCACGGCGGCAACGGCGTCGCGGCCGGCGGCCACATTGGTCAGCGCGCGGCGGGCCTCCACCAACAGCGCCCGACCGGCCTCCGTCAGCTCCACCTGCCGCGTGCTGCGCAGGAACAGGGCCGCTCCCAGTTCACGTTCGAGCGAGCGGATGGACGCCGACAGGCCGGACTGGGCCACGTGCATGCGCTGGGCGGCCCGGGTGAAGTGGCATTCCTCGGCCACCGCGACGAAGTACTCGAGCTGACGAAGTTCCACGATCAGGCATCCCCGGATTCAGCACGTGCAGCGATCGGGCGGATCACTTTCTTCTGTTGGACAGCTTAATACCGTGCCAGGAGGGTGGAGTCAGGTCAACAACCTACGAAAGAGGACCACGATGCAGACTCGCCGTATCGGCGACGCCCAGGTCAGCGCGATCGGCCTCGGCGGCATGCCGATGTCCATCGAGGGGCGGCCGGACGAGGCGCGCAGCATCGCCACCGTGCACGCCGCACTCGACGCCGGCATCACCTTCTTCGACACCGCCGACGCCTACTCGCTGGGCGGCCCCGAGGTCGGGCACAACGAGACGCTGATCGCCGAGGCCGTCGCCAGCTGGGGTGGCGACACCTCCGACGTGCTGATCGCCACCAAGGGCGGCCACCTGCGCCCCGGCGACGGCAGCTGGACGCTCGACGGCCGCCCCGAGTACCTCAAGCAGGCGGCCGAGGCCTCGCTCAAGCGCCTCGGCGTCGAGGTGATCGGCCTCTACCAGTTCCACCGGCCCGATCCCCAGGTCGACTACGCCGACTCCGTCGGGGCCATCCGGGACCTGCTGGACGCCGGCAAGATCCGCTACGCCGGCGTCTCCAACGCGAACCCGGCGCAGATCAAGCTGGCCGACGAGATCCTCGGCGGCCGGCTGGTCTCCGTGCAGAACCAGTTCTCGCCGGCCTTCCGGTCCAGCGAGCCCGAGCTGGAGCTGTGCGACGAGCTGGGCATCGCCTTCCTGCCGTGGAGCCCCTTCGGCGGCATCCGGCGGGCCGCCGAGCTGGGCGACCGGTTCGCGGTGTTCTCGGAGATCGCCGCCGAGAAGGGCGTCAGCGCGCACGTGCTGACCCTGGCCTGGATGCTGGCCAAGTCCCCGGTGGTCGTGCCCATCCCCGGCGCCAGCCGCCCGTCGAGCATCCAGGACTCGGTGACCGCGGTCGACGTCCAGCTGACGCCCGAGGAGATGGGCCGGCTCGACGCCGCCTAGTAGGCGTAGCCGCTGAAGGTGGGGGCGGCCGGCGCCGGCGAGTTGTTGCGGACGAAGTCGTAAGGGCCTTCCGTGACCGTGCCGGCCGGCCGCCACTCCACAAAGGACACGTCGTCGAAGTCGACGGCCTGGCCGGCCACCGATCCCGCGCGGGTGGCCGCCAGGCCGAGCTTCAACAGCACCATGTTGCCGTCCGGGCCGAGGTCCTGGGGCCTGAGGTCGACGGAGACGTCGTGCCACTGGCCGTCGGACGGCACCGTCAGCTGCCGGTTGATGTCCTTCAGCGCGGTGGAGTCCGGGTCCTCGGTGGGATCGGAGTCGTCGAAGTGGTACGGCGTGACCCGGATCAGCGGGGTCGCGCCGTTGGCCGCCCGGACCTTGGCCCGGAGCGTGTAGGTCGGCTCGGGGTCGCGGGGCGTGCCGTCGGCGTTCTCCTCGCGATGGCGCGGCAGCGGGATCCGGGCCACCGGCCGGTCCAGCTTCTCCGCCCCGCCCGCGCCTTCCACCCGGAGGTAGCCGGCCTGGCCCGGGGCCCCGTTGCCGACCACGTCCTCGGACCAGTGCGTGTCGCCGTCGGGCTTGCCGTCGACGGTGTTGTCCTCGAAGCCGCCCCAGCCGAACAGGTCCCGCCCGAGGTCGATGTCCTTGGCCTCCACGGGGTCGAGCAGGCCGTTGAAGCCGATCTTGGCGACCGCGTGCGGGCCGACGGCCACCTTGACGGGGGTCGGCTTCGGCGGATCGGCGGTGATCACGGCCGTGCCGTGGTCGGCGTGGAACTGAGCGGGCTTCGTGTCGGCGTCGAACGGCGTCGGCACGGTCAGCACCCCGCCGTTGGGGCCCCGCTGCGTCTGCACCGGCCGCCGGCTGTCCGCCCACACTCCCTGCACCGTCCGCTTCGCCGCCTCGCCCGTGGCCGGCTCCGGGCGGTAGCCGTCGATCTCGATCGGCACCAGGCGGGCCTCCACCAGCGTGTCGCCGTCCCAGACCGTGCGCAGGAAGGCCGACGAGAACGTGGACAGGAAGTCCTGGTCGAACACGAAATTGCCCATGCTGTAGGCGATCAGGTGGCCCTTGTACCACTCGAAACCCTGCAACACGTGGGGATGGTGGCAGATCACGATGTCCGCGCCGGCGTCGATGGCCGCCCGGGCCATCGCCCGGGTGTCCTTGGCGCTCGCGGACTGGAACTGGAAGCCGGAGTGCATCTCGACGATGGTCAGCTTGTTCTCGGCGGCGACGGCCTTGATCTGCGTCGGCGACGCGGTGTTGTCCCAGCGGGCCGCGCCGCCGTGGCCGCGGCGGGCCACCCAGTCCTGGATCTCCGGGTAGACGTGGGTCAGCGACTCCCAGGCCGCGGCCTGGTCCGCCTTGGACAGCTTCTCGTAGGCCGCCCAGGCCTGGCCGATGGTCCGGTCCTGCGTCGGGACCTTGCCGAAGCCCCAGGAACGCGGCTGGTACTGCCAGGCGTCGTCATCGCTGGTCGGCGTGCCGGCCTTGGGGTAGGAGTCGTTGACGTACGAGCCGTCCACGCTGGTGTAGGCCAGCACGGCCACGCCGGTGCCGTGCACCTGGGTCTGGAACGGCTTCTGCGGCTCGTCGCCGACGGTGGTGCCGACGACCGGAAACCCGGCCCCCGTGAGCGCCTTCTGCGTGTCGGCCACGCCGTCGTCGAGGAAGTCCCGGGTGTGGTTGTTGGCCAGCAGCGGCACGGTGACGCCCAGCGCCTTCAGGCCGTCGATGCTGGACGGCGGCGACTTCAGGATGAACCGCTTCTTCGGGTAGGCGCTGCTCGGCGCCTTGTCGCTGACCACGGTCTCCAGGTTCACGGTGCTCAGGTCGGCCATCCGGAAGGCCGGCGCCACGCTGTCCACTACGGAGCGTGCACCAGCGGCGGCGTCGTTGGCCGGGATGAGCTTGCCGGTCTGGTAGCGGCGGCCGAACATCACATCGCCCGCGGAGTTCACCGCGAACCGCTTGCCGCCGTTGTCGGACAGCAGCCGCACGTCGATGGTCCTGCCGGCGTCCTCCAGGCCGAGGATCACCGGTTCGGCGATGTGGCCGGGGGCCTGAGCAACCGTCATGACCGGGCCGTTGGCCAGCTGCACCCGCAGCGGTTCGCCGAGCGACCGGCCGTCCTCGTCCACGACACGGACGGTGACCGCAGGCGTGGCCGCGGTGGGCACGACCTCCGCGTCGCCCGGACAGCGCCACAGGCAGCCGCCGACCAGGTTGGGGACGATCGCCAGGCCACCGGCGACCAGCGCGAGGATCAGGAACAGGTGCAACCGCTTGCCCACCGCCGCCACGGCACGCTCCACTTAGTTAGGAAACTTTCCTAATAGTGGGAGCCATCCAGGTACGTGTCAATGGTGCTGGCCGTGCTCGAAGCCCGCCGACTCCGGACCGTGCAGCGGCCGCTCCAGGCGCTCCAGCACCGGCAGAGCCCTCCTCAGGTCGTCCAGGAACAGCTCCGCGAGGTCGCGGCCGAAGCCGTTGCGGACCACCACCCGCAGCGCCGCCAGGTCCGTCCGGTTGTCGGGGAAGGTGTAGGCCGGCACCAGCCAACCCGCCTGCCGCAGCGCCGCCGACACGTCGAACACCGAGTAGCGGGTGACCTCCTCGGACAGCGTGAAGGCGAACACCGGCAGCTCGTCGCCCGCGGTCAGCAGCTGGAACGGCCCCAGCTTGCCGATCTCGCCGGCCAGCCAGGTCGCCACCTCCCGACAGGTCAGCTGGACCCGGCGGTAGCCGTCGAAGCCCAGCCGCAGGAAGTTGTAGTACTGGGCGATCACCTGCGAGCCCGGGCGGGAGAAGTTCAGCGCGAAGGTCGGCATGTCGCCGCCCAGGTAGTTGACCCGGAACACCAGGTCCTCGGGCAGCGCGTCCCTGTCCCGCCAGATCGCCCAGCCGACACCCGGGTAGACCAAGCCGTACTTGTGGCCGGAGGTGTTGATCGAGGCCACCCGGGGCAGCCGGAAGTCCCACTCCAGCCCGGGATCGCAGAACGGGGCGACCATCGCGCCTGAGGCCCCGTCCACGTGCACCGGGATGTCGTGGCCGGTCTCCTGCTGGAACCTGTCCAGGGCCGCGCAGATCTCGGCCACCGGCTCGTACGAGCCGTCGAAAGTGGAGCCCAGGATGGCCACCACGCCGATCGTGTTCTCGTCGCAGCGGGCCACCGCCTCGGCCGCCGACAACGTGAACCGGTCGCCCTCCATCGGCACCAGCCGGGCCTCGACGTCCCAGTAGTTGGCGAACTTCTCCCAGCAGATCTGCACGTTGATGCCCATGACGATGTTGGGGCGATCCGTGGACCTGCCGTCCGCGCGGCGCTTGTGCTGCCAGCGGCGCTTGAAGGCCAGGCCGGCCAGCATGCAGGCCTCGCTGGAGCCCGTGGTCGAGCAGCCGACGGCCCGCACCGGGTCCTCGGCGTGCCAGAGCGCGGCCAGCATCCGCACGCAGCGGGACTCCAGCTCGGCGGTGCGCGGGTACTCGTCCTTGTCGATCATGTTCTTGTCGAACGTCTCGGACATCAGCCGCGCCGCCTGCGGCTCCATCCACGTCGACACGAAGGTGGCCAGGTTGAGCCGGGCGTTGCCGTCGAGCATCAGCTCGTCGTGCACCACCTGGTAGGCCAGCTCGGGATCGATTCCCTCCGCCGGCAGCACATCGCGCGCGATGCTCATCGGTTCGCGGGTGAACACGGGATTGACGTCGGTGCGCCGGCCGCTGTCGTCGGACGGATGCCTGAGACCCATGGCTGCCAACGCTAGTCCCGGACACGCGGGGTCGCTCAGCGCGAGAAAATAATCCGTTCGGTCTAGTGTGATAGTCCGTTCGGTCCCCAGCGGGGAAGGAATTCGCCCATGGAGTCGACACCACGGACAAGCCTGCGGGCGTTGCTGGCCGGCGTCCTCGTCACGGCGATGGTCGCCGCCCCCACGCCCGCGTCCGCGCAGCCGCTGGCCCATCCACAGGACGACTACGCCGGATCCCAGATCGCCAAGCACGAGGGCACCGGGGGCGGGCCGCTGCTGGACGTCAGGGCCAACGACGACGTGCTCGGCCTGGACGTCGCCAGCTACCAGGGCACTGTGGACTGGGCCGCGGTGGCCCGCAACGGCGGCAAGTTCGCCTACAGCAAGGCAACCGAGGGCATCACCTACACCAACCCGTCCTTCGGCCAGCAGTACAACGGCTCCTACGCCGCCGGCCTGACCCACGGGGCCTACCACTTCGCGCTGCCCGACGTCTCCGACGGCGCCACCCAGGCCAACTTCTTCGTCGACCACGGCGGCGCCTGGTCGCGTGACGGGCGCACCCTGCCGCCCGCGCTGGACATCGAGTACAACCCCTACGGGGACACCTGTTACAAGCTCACGCCCGAGCAGATGACGGCCTGGGTCAAGGCCTTCAGCGACCAGATCTGGTACCGCACCGGCGTGCCGCCGACGATCTACACCAGCTACACGTGGTGGACGAAGTGCACGGGCAACTCCACGGTGGTGAGCCGGAATCCGTTGTGGATACCGCGATACGGCACCGATGTCGGCACGTTGCCCGGCGGCTGGACCACCCAGGCCATCTGGCAGTTCGCCGACAAGGGCACCTTCCCCGGCGACCAGAACCGGTTCAACGGCAACGGGGACAGGCTGCGCTCGTTCACACTTGGGTGAACCCTTTGTTACTGACTAACCAGATGCGCGACACCGGGGTTGACAGGTGGCGCAGACTACGTCTGACGGCCCCGAGCGACAACGCTGTCAGGCCAAGGTGTTCACCCCGACGACGTAATACCGCTACTCCGTATACGTGAGAAAATCACCGTCAATCTAGCCCAAGCGTGAATCTTCGTTCACACTTCACGCAACGTGGAGATTCCACGTGATCCGCTTCCCTGCGAGCAGATCGAGAGGTTCCACCATGAACACTCGGTTACTCCCGGCGGGCCGCGGCCGCCGCGCGGCGGCGCTCATCGCCGCCGTGATCCTGTCCGTGGCCTTCGGCGCCGTCACCCCTGCCGACGCCGCCACCACCACCGCGTGCGGTGGAAATCCCCCCGATTCCGTGCAGGACGCCACTCACAACCACACCATGGGCTCCCAGGTCGCGCGCCACCTCGGCCACCGGTGCGCCCCGCGGCCCACCTCCTTCGGGCCCGCCGCCGTCGTCTACGGCATGGACGTGAGCTCCTATCAGGGCAACGTCGACTGGCAGACCGCCTGGAACAACGGCGGGCGGTTCGCCTACATCAAGGCCACCGAGGGCACGTACTACCAGAACGCCTACTTCGCCCAGCAGTACAACGGTTCCTACAACGTCGGCATGATCCGCGGGGCCTACCACTTCGCCACGCCCAACACCACCGACGGCACCACCCAGGCCAACTACTTCGTCGACCACGGCGGCGGCTGGTCCGGCGACGGCCGCACCCTGCCCGGCGCGCTGGACATCGAGTGGAACCCCAGCGGCGCCGAGTGCTACGGCAAGTCCGCCGGCGCCATGGTGCAGTGGATCCTCGACTTCAGCAACACCTACCACGCCCGCACCGGGACCTGGCCCATGATCTACACCGCCCAGCAGTGGTGGCAGGACTGCACCGGCAACGGCGGCGACTTCACCTCCACCAACCCCCTGTGGGTCGCCCGCTACGCCTCCAGCGCCGGCGTCCTGCCCTACGCCTGGGAGTTCTACACCATCTGGCAGTACGCCGACTCCGGCACCTTCCCCGGCGACCAGGACGTCTTCAACGGCGCCTACGACCGCCTCCAAGCCCTGGCCAACGGCTAAGAGCCGTCCCCGACCCCGGTGGCGGCAGGATCCCCTGGCGCCACCGGGGATTTCTCAACGCCCGTCCAGCAGCGGGCGGGCCGGGTCCCAGGTGTCGCCGGTGGCCGCGTCCTTGCGGCGGCGGGCGATGCCGGAAAGTGCTTCCAGCACAACACGATTGCCCAGGGCGGCGGTGATCTGGGCGTGGTCGTACGGGGGCGAGACCTCCACGACTTCCACGCCCACAACGGGAAGCTGGTAGCAGAGGCGGCGGACTGCGTCGAGCAGCTGGCGGGCGGAGAGGCCGCCGGGCTCGGGGGTGCCGGTCCCCGGCGCGTGCCCGGGATCGCAGACGTCGACGTCCACGGAGAGGTAAACGCCGTCGCAGTCGTCGACCGCGATGGCGGACGCCTCGGTCAGGCACTCGTCGAGGCCTCGGGTGACGATCTCCGTCATCTCGTACGACCTCATGTGCTGCTGGGCCATCCAGTCCAGCGTCTCCGGCTCGGGCCAGTAACCCCGCAGCCCGAGTTGCAGGAACCGGTCGCCGCGGATGGCACCGCACTCCAGCAGCCGACGCATGGGCTGGCCGTGGCCGTAAAGATGGCCGAATTCGATGTTGCCCGTGTCGGCGTGGGCGTCGAAGTGGATCATCGAGATGCGCCCGAAGCCGAAATGCCTTGCCACGCCACGGGCATCCGGCAGCGCGATGCTGTGGTCGCCGCCGAGCACCACGGGAATCGCACCGGAGGCCGTGATGGTGTGCACCGCCGCCTCGATGGCCGCGTGGCTGCCCATCTCGTCGCCGGCGTACATCTCCACGTCGCCGGCATCGAGCACCCGCAGGTCCTTCAGCGCATCCACGCGCAGGGCCAGGCTGGGCCGAGAACCGTTGTGCCCCAGGTAATCCGTGGTGCGAATGGCCTGCGGCCCGAAACGAGTGCCGGGCCGGTGTGACGTGCCGCCGTCGTAGGGCGCACCCACGACAACAACATCGGCCTCCGCGAAGGAAGCCGGCTCCGCGAGATCACAGGGATCAACGCCGAGAAACGTCACATCCGGCCCGTACATCGCCCCATAGCGCATGGGGCTGAACGTAAATCAGTCGAACAGGGCGGGCAAGGTGCCTTCCCAGGCGGTGCGCAGCTCGTCAAGGGGGTACGTCGCGAGGCCCTGGATCTCCAGCTCGGTCGACTCCTTGTCCACCACACCGATGCGCACCCACGGCAGCTCCCGCGCGGTGCACATCTCGGTGAAGCGGAGCTCCTCGCTGCGCGGCACGGCGACCACGACACGGCCGGCCGACTCGGAGAACAGCTGCACGAACGGGTCGACACCCTCGGGCAGGATGATCCGCGCGCCGGTCTCGCCGAGCAGGCAGGACTCGACGATGGCCTGGGCCAGGCCGCCGTCGGACAGGTCGTGCGCCGCCGACAGCATGCCGTCGCGGGAACCCGCGACCAGCACCTCGGCCAGCAGCCGCTCCCGCTCCAGGTCGACCTGCGGCGGACGGCCGCCGAGGTGGCCGTGCTCGACGTGCGCCCACTCGGAGCCGCCGAACTCGTCGCGGGTGTCGCCGAGCAGCAGCAGCGTCTCGCCCGGCTCCGTGCCGAAGCCGGTCGGGATGCGCCGGGCGACGTCGTCGATCACGCCGAGCACGCCGACCACCGGCGTGGGCAGGATCGCCGTGCTGCCGGTCTGGTTGTAGAAGCTGACGTTGCCGCCGGTGACCGGGATGCCCAGCTGCGCGCAGCCGTCGGCCAGGCCCTTGATGGCCTGCTCGAACTGCCACATCACGGCCGGGTCCTCGGGCGAGCCTAAGTTCAGGCAGTCGGTGACCGCCAGCGGCGTCGCGCCGGTCGAGGCCACGTTCCGGTACGCCTCGGCCAGGGCCCTGCGCGCCCTGGTACGGGTCCAGCTTGCAGAACCGGCCGTTGCAGTCGGTGGACAGCGCCACGCCGCGGCCGGTCTGCTCGTCGACCCGGACCATGCCCGAGTCGGCCGGCTGGGCCAGCACGGTGTTTCCCCGCACGTAGCGGTCGTACTGCTCGGTCACCCAGCGCTTGGACGCCAGGTTGGGCGAGGAGATCATCCGCAGCAGCAGGGCCCGCAGGTCCGCCGCGCTCTGCGGCCGGGTCAGCGACTCGGGACCGTTGGCCTGCAAGGCGTCCTGGTCGGCCGGACGCTCGATCGGACGGTGGTAGACCGGGCCCTCATGGGCCACAGTGCGCGGCGGCACATCCACCACGACCTGGTCGTGCCAGGTGATGACCAGGCGGTCCCCGTCGGTCACCTCGCCGACCTCGGTGGCGATGACGTCCCACTTGCGGCAGACCGCCATGAAAGCGTCCACATCGGACGGCTTCACCACGGCCATCATGCGTTCCTGGGACTCCGACGACAGCACCTCGGCCGGTGTCATTCCCGTGGCCCGCAACGGAACCCGGTCCAGCCAGACGTGCATGCCGCCGTCGCCGGCGCTGGCCAGCTCACTGGTGGCGCAGGACAGGCCGGCGCCGCCGAGGTCCTGGATGCCGACCACGATGCCCTCGCGGTAGAGCTCCAGGCAGCACTCGATGAGCACCTTCTCGGTGAACGGGTCGCCCACCTGCACGCTCGGCAGCTTCTTGCGGCCGGCGCCGCCCTCGTCGCCCGAGAACGAGTCGCTGGCCAGCACCGAGACGCCGCCGATGCCGTCGAGGCCGGTGCGCGCGCCGAACAGGATGACCTTGTTGCCGGTGCCGGAGGCGTGGGCGAGGTGCAGGTCCTCGACCCGCAGCGCGCCGATGCAGCCCGCGTTGAGCAGCGGGTTGCCCGCGTAGCTGGCGTCGAAGACCAGCTCGCCGCCGATGTTGGGCAGGCCGAGGCAGTTGCCGTAGCCGCCGACGCCGGCCACCACACCGTGCAGCACACGCCGGGTGTCCGGGGCGTCGGCCGGGCCGAAGCGCAGCGGGTCGACCACGGCGATCGGGCGGGCGCCCATGGCCATGATGTCGCGGACGATGCCGCCGACGCCGGTGGCCGCGCCCTGGTAGGGCTCCACGTAGGACGGGTGGTTGTGGCTCTCCACCTTGAAGGTGACCGCCCAGCCGTCGCCGATGTCGACCACGCCGGCGTTCTCGCCGATGCCGGCCAACATCTTGGCCCGCATCTCCTCGGTGGTGGTCTTGCCGAAGTAGGCGAGGTGGATCTTGGACGACTTGTACGAGCAGTGCTCGCTCCACATCACCGAGTACATGGCCAGCTCGGCGTCCGTCGGCCGGCGGCCGAGGATGTCGCGGATGCGCTGGTACTCGTCGTCCTTCAGGCCCAGTTCACGGTACGGCTGCGCGTGCTCCGGCGTCGAGGCCGCGTGCTCGACCGTGTCGATCAAGTGCTCAGTCGTCGTCACGCCGCCACCAGGGTGTCGAGAGCGGACAGGAACAGGCCCAGGCCGTCGTCCGACGGGCCGGTCAGCGCGTCGATCGCGTGCTCGGGGTGCGGCATCAGGCCGACCACGCGCCCGTTGGCGCTGGTGATGCCGGCGATGTCGTTGAGCGCACCGTTCGGGTTGCCGCCGACGTAGCGGAACGCCACCCGGCCCTCGCCCTCCAGCTCGTCCAGCACGTGCTGGTCGGCCACGTAGCAGCCCTCGCCCGACTTCAGCGGGATCAGGATCTCCGCGCCCTGGTCGAACCGGCTCGTCCAGGCCGACGTGCTGTTGTCCACCCGCAGCCACTGGTCGCGGCACACGAAGTGCAGGCCCTTGTTGCGGATCAGCACGCCCGGCAGCAGGCCGGCCTCGCACAGGATCTGGAAGCCGTTGCAGATGCCCAGCACGGGCATGCCCTGCTTGGCCGCCGTGATCACCTCGGACATCACCGGCGCGAACCGGGCGATCGCCCCGGCCCGCAGGTAGTCGCCGTAGGAGAAGCCTCCCGGCACCACGACCGCGTCCACGCCCTTGAGGTCGGCGTCCGCGTGCCAGAGCGCCACTGACTGCGCGCCCGACCGGTCCACCGCCCGGGCCGCGTCCGTGTCATCCAGCGTGCCGGGGAAGGTGATGACCCCGATGCGCGCGGTCACGACTCCACCCGTCGCACGACCCAGTCCTCGACGACCGGGTTGGCGAGGAAGGTCTCGGCGATCTTGGCGAGCGTGGCGTCGTCGACCGAGTCGTCGACCTCCAGCTCGAAGTGCTTGCCTTGGCGAACGCTGCCGATGCCGGCGAATCCGAGGCGAGGCAGCGCATTGGCCACCGCCTGACCCTGCGGGTCGAGGATTTCGGGCTTGGGCATGACGTCGACGACGACTCGGGCCACTGAGGATGCTCCCGGTGCGGAGGGGTCGCGGTACCCGCAGAGCCTACCTGACCTGGGTGAAGTCGATGGACACCCGCCGAACGCCCGGTTAACGTCACATCCGCCGAGGCCCGTAAGCCGAGGAAGTGAGCCCAGCCAACGTCCGGACTCCTCGACGGCCGGGCATCGCGCTATCGGGGGAACGAAGTGGTCGTAGTTGCTGGTTGTTGCTAGTCTTGTGTCAGCTTTGGCCCGTAAGCCAGGGAAGTGAACCCGGTCCCCGTCCGGACGGTCGGCGGCCGGGTTTCGCGCTGTCTAGGGGCTCCCTGAGACATCCACCACTTTTGCCAGCACCGTCTGCACCCGGCGTTGCCAGTCGCCGCCGGCCCCGACACACCAGGCAACCGCGTCGGCCACCCAGAGCAGGGACTCCTGGGTGCTGCTCACGTGCTCGTAGACCAGACCCGTGTCCCGCGCCTGACGACCCTGGGCGATGCGGATGGTCAGCCGGTCGTGCTCGTCGCGGACCTCCCGGCTGTCCAGCACGAGACGGCCCCCGCCCAGATCCATCAGGTCTGCGACCAGGTGCGAAAGGCATTCCCGCCGAGCGCGTTCCTCCCCCTGCCGGCAGCTCGCCGAGTAGACCCGAACCGCGACCGCGGTGGCCGTGATCCTGGAAACGATCAGTCGACGCCGGGCCGGCGTCTCCTTCTTGAAATGCAGCTCGTGCTGGCCGGACAGCAGCAACGCGCGCAGGACCTTGCGGGTCCGGCCAAGATCACGAGGATCGACGAGTGCTGCCACCAGCAGATATCGCTGGCCGCGGCGGGACTCGTCGACGAAGGCGTGCACACTCACCGATCAGTGATCGACTTGGTCCGACTTGAGCTGAATCGATCGACCGGTTAGATCTTCGGCGTTCGCCCAGCGCGAGAGGGGTGGCGAGGGGGCGGGGGCGGGTCGAGGGTGGGGCCATGCGACTTCTGGTTCTGGGTGGAACGGTGTTCGTCGGCCATGCGGTGGCGGCGGAGGCGCTGCGCAGGGGGCACGAGGTGGTGTGCGCGGCCCGGGGCACCAGCGGGGCGGTGCCGGACGGCGCGGAGCTCGCGCCGGTGGAGCGGGACGCGCCGGACGGGCTGGCGGCGGTGGCCGGGGAGCGCTTCGACGCGGTGGTGGACGTGGCGAAGATCTCGCATCCGTGGGTCCGGGACGCGGTGCGGGTGCTGGGGCCGAACGCGGGGCACTGGACGTTCGTCTCGACGATCAGCGTGTACGCGGACATGGAGAAGGTGTCCGAGGACCTGCTGGAGCCGCTGTACGAGGACGGCCGGGACGACTTGGCGCGGTACGGCGGGATCAAGGTGGCCAGTGAGGGGGAGGTCCGCGAGCACCTGGAGGACCGGGCCTTCATCGTGCGGCCGGGTCTGATCACGGGCCCGGGCGACGGCAGCGACCGGTTCGGCTACTGGCCGGGGCGGTTCGCCCGCGGCGGCCGGGTGTTGCAGCCGGCCGGTGAGGGGGCGATGAGCCAGCACATCGACGTCCGGGACCTGGCGGAATGGATCGTGACGGCCAGCGAGAACCGCCTCGTCGGCACGTACGACGCCATCGGGCCGTCGCGGCCGCTGGACGAGGTCCTGGACGGGATCAGGGAACTCGTGGCCCCGGCCGGCACCGAGGTGACGCCGGCGTCCTCGGAAGCGTTGCTGGCCAACGAAGTCCAGTACTGGGCCGGCCCGAGGTCGTTGCCGCTGTGGCTGCCGCCGAACCACGCCGGCATGACGGCCCGCGGCACGGCGGCGTCCGAGGCGGCGGGACTGACGTTCCGGTCGTTCGAGGACCAGGTGCGCGGGGCGCTGGCCGAGGAGGAGCAGCGGGGCGTCGACCGGGAGCGCAAGGCTGGGCTCACACCCACACAGGAGAAGGAGATCCTGGACCGACTCCAGGCATAGGCTGGCAGGACACGTAGCGAAGGAGCCATCGATGCATATCGTCCACTTCGGACACGCGTGCGTGCTGCTCGACACGGGGTCGGCCCGGATCATGATCGACCCGGGCACGCTGTCCACCGGCTTCGAGCAGACCGAGGGCCTGGACGCGGTGCTGATCACGCACCAGCACGCCGACCACATCGACGAGGCCAAGCTGCCGGCCCTGCTCGCGGCCAACCCGGGCGCCAAGCTCGTGGTGGACCCGGACACCGTCGGCATCGTCCAGAAGCTGGGCCTCGACCACATCGTGGCCAATGTGGGCGACAAGCTGACCTTCGGCGGTACGACCGTGGACGTGATCGGCGGCGAGCACGCCGAGATCTACGAGGGCAAGCCGGGCATCACCAACGCCGGTTATCTGGTCGACGACGGCGCTTTCCTGCACCCGGGCGACTCGCTGGTGCGCCCGGGCCGGGACCTGGACGTGCTGGGCGTGCCGGTGTCCGCGCCCTGGCTGAAGATGGGCGAGGCGCTGGACTACGTGCGCGAGGTCAAGCCGCGCGTGGCCATGCCCATCCACGAGGGCGTGAACTCCGACCTCGGCAACATGCTGGTGCTGAACTGGCTCAACATGACCAAGCCGGAGGGCACCGAGGTCGTGAAGCTAGCTCACGGCGAGGCGACTAAGGTGTAGTCCCGCGTAGGTCATCGGTTCGGCGCCGTGGTGCAGGGCGATGTCGATCGCGTCGAGCACCGCCTGCCGCGGCCCGGGCCGGACCAGGTCGCCGGCGTCCACCGCGATGCGGACCAGTCCGCCGCGGCGGGCCGCCCGCGCCACGCCGAGCACCAGTGCCCAGCACAGCCACTGCTCGCCGCGCTCGGTGCGGGCCAGGCCGTGCACCCGGCCCGGGATGACGACGCCGTTGTGCAGGTCCCGCACCGCCGTCACGTCCGCGCAGAGCCGGAAACCGTGGCGGCGCAACGCGATCAGCGTGCCGTTGGACGCCAGCCAGCGCGGCGGGGCGAAGTAGTCGGTACGCAGGTCCAGCCG
>NZ_KK037166.1:6103560-6115801 GCF_000568255.1 Kutzneria sp. 744 | reverse complement strand
GGGGTGTTCGACTTGCGGTCCCCAGCCCGACTCCCGGCGAGGTCAGCCAGTCCCGGACGTACTGCTTGTCGTACGAGGGCTGCACGCGGCCGGCCTCGTAGCCCTCCGCCGGCCAGTACCGGGACGAGTCCGGGGTGAGCACCTCGTCGCCCAGCACGATGTGCCCCGCCGCGTCACGGCCGAACTCCAGCTTGGTGTCCGCGAGGATGACACCCGCCTTCTCCGCGATCTCCGCCCCGCGCCGGTACACCGCCAGCGTCAGGTCCCGCAGCTCGGCCGCCGTCTCCGCGCCCTGCTCGGCCATCTGCTCGAAGGTGATGTTCTCGTCGTGCTCGCCCAGCGGCGCCTTGGTCGCCGGCGTGAAGATCGGCTCCGCCAGCTTCGACGCCTCGACCAGCCCCGCCGGCAGCTCGACGCCGCACACCGTCCCGGTGCTCTTGTAGTCCACCAGGCCCGAGCCCGTCAGGTAGCCGCGGGCCACGCACTCGAACTGCACCATGTCCAGGCTCCGCACCAGCAGCGCCCGGCCCCGCACCTCGTCCGGGATCCGTTTGTCGTCGTCCGAGACCAGGTGGTTGGGCACGATGTCGCCCAGCGCCTCGAACCAGAACACGCTCATCGCGGTCAGCACCGCGCCCTTGTCCGGGATCTCCGTGGGCAGCACCCAGTCGTAGGCCGAGATCCGGTCGGACGCCACCAGCAGCAGCAGTTCGTCGTCCACCCGGTAGAGCTCGCGAACCTTGCCGGCGGCGATCTGCGCGTAGTCAGTGAGAACGGGCACGACCGGCAGCCTACGTGCTCACTTCATCGCCCTTTCGAGTGAACCCGGGGCAGCCGCCCTAACACGTCCGGAGCAGCCGCATATTGATCCCGCATGAGTGTTCCCGCTGACCCCGCCCCTTCGGCGCTGGCTCGCTGGTGGTGGCGGACACCGGTGTGGTCGCGTCTGGTCACCTCGCTGGGCGGCGGTGTGGCCGCGCTCGTGGTCCTCACCGGCGTGTTCGGGTCCACCGCGCCCGCGTCGCCACCCGACAGCCCGCAGCCCGTCGTCGCCACCATCACCACCACCGCGACGACCACCAGCACGACCACGGTCAGCAGCGTCCCGCCGACCACGACCACCGAGTCGACGACCACAACCACGGAACCGCCGACCACCACGACGGAAGCGCCCGCGCCGCCGCCTCCGGTCACGCACGAGCCGCCGCCGGCACCACCGACCGAGGCCCCGGCCCCGCCGCCGAGTGGCCACACCTACGTGACCCCCGGCGCGTTCTGCAAGCCAGAGGGTTCGACCGGCTTGACCAAGACCGGAAAACCCATGGTCTGCAAGGGACCGGGTCAACCTCGCTGGAGGGCGGCATGACCATGCGACTCCCCGCCGGCGGCACGCCGCGAGGCTTGTGCCCCAACGGAATCGTGCGCACCACCGGCTGGCTCCAGGTCGAGGGGACGCCGATCAGCTCCGGACTCTGGGCCGTGCTGGCCGGTCTCTTCCTCACCGTGCCGTTCGGGGTGCCGTGGCTGCCTTTTCTCTTCGCCGCGCTGGCCTTCGCCGCGTGGAAGACCTGGACCCTGTGGGTGCGGCCGTCTTCCCGGGCCTTGAACCTGGAGCCCAAGCCGGCGGCGGAGCTGCTGCCCGGCGAGTGGTTCCGGCTCTACGGCACCGCCGGCCCGGTCGGCGAGGTCGACGCGCTGCAACTGGATCCGGATGGCTGGCTGCGGGTGTGGCTGCACGGCGGGCGGGAGCTGACGATGGCGCCGGGCTACCCGGTGCGGCCGGTGGAGCTGCGCGACTGACTAGGTGCACGGTCACCCGGCCGTTCGAGTGAACCCGGCGATCGCCACGAAACGGCGGTGAGACGTCCGCGTATTCACCCCGCATGACCGCGCGACTGCCCGACGGCCGAACGCCGCGCGGGTTGCGTCCCAACGGGATGGTGCGGACGACGGGGTGGCTGCAGTTCGGGCGGGTGCCGGTCAGCTCCGGGGTGTGGCCGGCGCTGGGGTCGGGCCTGGTGGCGCTGCCGATCGACGTGCCGTGGCTGCCGTTGCCGTGCGCGGCAGCCGGTTTCCTGCTGTGGGAGGTGTGGATCCTTTACGTGCAGCCAAGTTCACGGGCGGTCAACCTGGACTCGACGCCGGCGTCGGAACTTCGGCCGGACGACTGGTTCCGGCCGTACGGCGGCATCGGGCCGGCCGCGCAGGTGGCGCGCACCAGGCCGGAGCCGGACGACCTGGTGCGGATCACGCTGCGCGGCGGCCGGGAGCTGACGCTGGCCCCGAACTACCAGGTCAGGCGGGTTCTGCTGCGTAGCTAGCCAGGTCCGACCACCGGGCGACCTCGACGGCGTCGCCGACCGAGATGACGCCAGGGCGCAGCACGACGGCCTTCATGCCGAACGTGACCCCGCCCTCGGGGTCGCGCCGGTACTGGGCCAGCGACCGGATCGGCTCGGGCCCGGCGCGGCGGCCGGTGTCCTGGTCGACCATGGGCACCGCGCAGCGCACGCAGATCTTGGCGTAGCCGAACTCGGCGTCCCCGATGCTCATCCGGCGCACCCGGTCCTCGGTGTGCGGCTCGGGCCAGCCGCTGACCACGATGTTCGGCCGGAACCGGTTCATCGGCACCGGCTCGGCGCCGCGAGCCAGGATCCGCTCGTTGAGGCCGTCCAGCGAGGCCAGCGAGGCCACCAGCAGCGCGTGGGCGTCGGCGAATCCGACCAGCCCCTCGGTCTCGCCGCCGGACGGCCGGACGTGCTCCGGGGGCAGGCCGACCAGCCGGGACTCCTCGCCCAGCACCTCGCTGAACCAGTCCGCAGCCGCCTGGCCCTGGTCGACGCCGACGCCGTCCCACTTGTGCACGCGGACCGGACGACGCTGGCCCTCCGGCACGACGTCGAGCACCAGGTCCTCGACGTCCGGGGCGGACACCCGCAGCTGGCCGTCGACCACGGTGGGATGCACCACGGCCAGTCGAGGCTCGTTGCGCTGGCTGCGGAACACGCCCTCGGCGTCGACGACCATCCACGCCCGGTCGTGCCGCAACCCGGTCGGGGTGACGACGGCGCTGCGGGCCGTGGTGCCGGCGCAGCCCTTGATCGGGTAGCTGACCAGGGCCGAGACCTCGACGCTCACAGAACCTCCTCGCTAGCGCTCGGAGTGTCTGCGAGCAAGCTCGCTGTGCTCGATGGTTCGCTCGCAAGCTCGCTCACAGGATCGGCTCCGGCACGTACCCGGTGGCGTCCGGGAACCGCTCCAGCGACTTGGCGATCTCCGCGGCCACCGCGTCGACCTGGGCCCCGGCCACGCCGGTGAACGACAGCCGGTCGGCCAGCAGCTCGACCAACCCGGCCCGGTCCAGCGGGATGCGCTCGTCGGCGGCCAGCCGGTCCAGCAGGTCGTTGCGCTCAAGGCCCTGCTCGCGCATGGCCAGCGCCACCGCGACGGCGTTCTCCTTGATCGCCTCGTGCGCGGTCTCCCGGCCGACACCGGCCCGCACCGAGGCCATCAGCACCTTGGTCGTGGCCAGGAACGGCAGGTAGCGGTCCAGTTCACGGGCGACGACGGCCGGGTAGGCGCCGAACTCGTCCAGCACGGTCAGCATGGTCTCCAGCAGGCCGTCCAGCGCGAAGAACGCGTCCGGCAGCGCGACCCGGCGCACCACCGAGCAGGACACGTCGCCCTCGTTCCACTGGTCGCCGGCCAGCTCCCCGGTCATCGCCAGGTAGCCGCGCAGGATCACGGTCAGGCCGTTGACCCGCTCGCAGGACCGGGTGTTCATCTTGTGCGGCATCGCGCTGGAGCCGACCTGGCCCGGCTTGAAGCCCTCGGTCACCAGCTCGTGCCCGGCCATCAGCCGGATGGTCTTGGCCAGGCTCGACGGCGCCGCGGCCAGCTGCACCAGCGTGGACAGCACGTCGAAGTCCAGCGACCGCGGATAGACCTGGCCGACGCTGGTCAGCACCCGACGGAAGCCCAGGAACTCGGCCACCTTGTGCTCCAGCTCGGCCAGCTTGGCCGCGTCCCCGCCCAGCAGGTCCAGCATGTCCTGAGCGGTGCCGACCGGGCCCTTCACGCCACGCAGCGGGTAGCGCTCCAGCAGGTCGTCCAGACGCCCGAACGCCACGTGCAGCTCGTCGGCGGCGGTCGCGAACCGCTTGCCCAGGGTGGTGGCCTGCGCGGCCACGTTGTGCGAGCGGCCGGCCATCACCAAGTCGGAGTGCTCGACCGCCAGCCGGGCCAGCCGGGCCAGCAGCGCGGCCGCCTTGCCCCGGATGAACTCCAGGGACTGCCGGATCTGCAGCTGCTCGACGTTCTCGGTGAGGTCGCGGGAGGTCATGCCCTTGTGCACCTGCTCGTGGCCGGCCAGGGCGTTGAACTCCTCGATGCGGGCCTTCACGTCGTGCCGGGTGACCCGCTCGCGCTCGGCGATGGAGGCCAGGTCGACCTGCTCCAGCACCCGCTCGTAGTCGGCGACGGCCGTCTCCGGCACGTCGATGCCCAGCTCGGACTGCGCGGTGAGCACGGCCAGCCACAGGCGGCGCTCCAGCACGACCTTGTGTTCCGGCGACCAGAGGCCGACCAGCTGGGCCGAGGCGTAGCGGCCGGCGAGCACGTTGGGGATGAGCGGCTTGGTCGTCACGTATCCAGAGCTTAATGCGCCGCCAGGTCCGGCATGACCGACAGGAGCATCCGCCGGGCCGCCGCCCGCGGATCGGGATGCACCTCGATCAGAGCGTTGACCACGGCCCCGTCCACCACGGAGATCAGCTGGTCGACCCGTTCGTCGTCCATCCGGACGCCGCCGGCGGTGAGGATCTCCAGCAGCAGCTGGTGCAGCTCCCCGCCCATCTGCCGCATCAGCGGCCGCAGGTAGGGCCGCCGACCGGTGCCGACCAGCCGCTCGTAGCGCAGCATGACGGCCTGCATGTCGCTGTCCTTGACCAGCAGGTCCAGCGCGAACTCGATGACGTCGTCCGGCTCGCCGGCCTGCATTCGGGCCAGCCGCTCGCGGCCGGCGACCAGCTCGGCCCGGCCCGCGTGCTCGACGGCGGCCTCGATCAGCTCGTCGAGCGAGTCGAAGTAGTACGTGGTGGAGGCCAGCGGCAGGCCGGCCCGCTCGGCGACGGCCCGGTGCCGGATGGCGTCGAAGCCGCCCTCGGTGAGCAGTGCCGCGGCCGCGGCGACCAGTTCATGGCGGCGGCGCTCCCCCTTGGGAGTGCTGGCGGCGGTCATGCCCAGCGATGGTGCCAGTGCTCAGTACCGGGCCGCGAGCCGGGCCGCGATGTCGCCGAGCTGGTTCACGTACGGTCCGGCCGCCGAGCCGTTCATCGGCAGCGTGGCCAATGTCAGCGCGCCGCCGTTGTGGGTCTTCACGGTGACCGAGTTGCCCTTGCTGACCTTCACGGCCGGCTTGGCCCCGGTGCTGGGGTCGTCGGCCACCGTCGAGGGCACCAGGACCAGCTCCAGCTTGCCGGAGTTGGAGCCGTCCGTGAGCTCGAAGGCCACGCCGTTGGAGCCGGTCGGGCAGCTCACGTCGGCCGCCTGCGCCGCCGTGCCCGTGATGATCGGCAGCTCGGTCACCAGCGCGGCGGCCAGGGCCTGGTCGGCCGGCCCGCAGTTGGCGCCGCCGCCGGTCTCCGTGCTGTTCGGCTCGGCCTTGCCGCCGCCGGGGCCGGCGTGGTTGGTGTCGAAGCCCGGGTTCAACGACATCGGGGAGGTCGCGTTGGGCGAGGCCACGTCGCCGCCGGCGCTGGTCGTGGTCGGCTCGCCGCCGAACGGCCGGACCAGCAGCAGCACGCCGCCGATGAGCACCACGCCGATGGCCACGCCGGCGCCGGTCTGCAAGCGCTTGCGGGCATGCGCCGTCGCCCGCTTGGAGGCGACCAGGACGTCCTGGGTGTCGAAGGACGGCGGTGGCACGTCGCCGACCGCGTCACGGAACTTCTCGGCTAGCTGCTTGTCATCCATCAGTTCATCCACCTCCCCGTCCCGGTCACGTCGCCGGCCGCAGATCGTCGAGCACGTCCCCCAGCTCCGCCCGCAGCGTCTCTAGCCCGCGCGCGGTCTGGGACTTCACGGTGCCCTCGGTGCACCGGAGGACCTTCGCCGCCGCGGCGACGTCCAGTCCCTCCAGGAACCGCAGCACCAGCACCGCCCGCTGGCGCGGGGGCACCTTGCGCAACCCGTCGAGCAGCACGTGCCTGGTGGCGACCGCGTCGCCGATCTCGGTCGCGGCCGTCGGGGTGTCGGGCAGCTGGTCGGTGAACCGCTCCCGGCGCCACGGGCGGCGCGACTCGTCGATCACCGCGCGCACCACCGTCCGGCGGACGTAGGCGTCCAGGGCCTCCCGGTCCCTGATCTTGTTCCACTTCCGGTGCAGCGCGACGAACGCGGTCTGGGCGAGATCGTCCGCACGGTGCCAGTCGCCGCACATCAGGTACGCGGTTCGGCGCACGGCATCGCGCCGGGCCACGAAGTACTCCGCGAACTCCTGCTCGTCGCGCTGGTCCACGCGGGCTCTCTCTGCTCAACGTGTCGACACCTACCGGACGGAAAGGTCGGCTTCTACGGTTGCACGCCCGCCGTGACGTCCGCCATACGGGTGGGTGCAGGAGGTCATGCCGGCATGTGGTGTGATCCGACCGTGACCCAGCAGCCGCTGCTCGACTTCCGCTCGGACACCGTGACCAAGCCGGACGAGGCGATGCGCGCCGCGATGGCCTCCGCCGAGGTGGCCGATGACGTGCTCGAACGCGACCCCACGATGCGTGCGCTCGAAGAACGGGTGGCCGGGCTGCTCAACACCGAGGCCGCGCTGTGGGTGCCCAGCGGGAGCATGGGCAACCTGATCGCGCTGTTCCTGCACCTGCGCCGCGGCGACCGTTTCCTGGCCGCGCACGGGTCTCACGTGCTGGACAACGAGCTCGGCACCGCCGCGTGGATCGCCGGCGGCATGCCGCACCCGATGGACTGGGACGCCGGCCCCGGCCGCATGTCGGCCGCGGCCATCCACGACATCGCCGGCAGCGAGCCGAGCTACCACGGCCTGAACACCACGCTGCTGTCGCTGGAGAACACCCACAACGCCGCCGGTGGCACCGTGATGCCGCTGGAGGAGCACATGCAGCTCATCGCGGCCGCGCGGGAGTGCCGGCTGCGCGTGCACCTCGACGGTGCCCGGCTGTGGAACGCCTCCGTGGCGCTGGGCGTCGCGCCGTCCGAGCTGACGGTCGGCGTCGACACCGTTCAGGTCTGCCTGAGCAAGGGCCTCGGCGCGCCGGTCGGCTCGGTCGTCGCCGGCACCGAGGAGTTCGTCACCGAGGCGCGGCGGGTGCGCAAGATGCTGGGCGGCGGCGTGCGGCAGGGCGGCATCCTGGCCGCGGCCGGGCTGATCGCGCTGGACCGCGTCGACGCGCTGGCCGACGACCACTCCAACGCCAAGCTGCTGGCCGAGGGCCTCAACGAGCTGGGCTGGAGCGTGCGGGAGCCCGAGACCAACATCGTGCTGGCCGCGGTGCCCGATGTGCGCAACGCGGTCAAGATGCTGGGACGGCTGGGCATCCAGACCGGGCCGATGGCCGGCCAGGTCCGCTTCGTCACGCACCGGGACGTCAGCACCGCCGACGTCAAGGAGACCCTGCACCGGATCGGGAGCGCGAGTTGACCTGGCTCGTCTTCGACTACGGCGGCGTCATCAGCCAGCACACGCAGGCCATTCCGGCGATGGCGGCGCACGTCGGCGCCTCGGCCGAGGCCTTCGAGCCGGGCTACTGGTCCGAGCGCGAGGCCTACGACCGTGGCCAGCCGGACCTCGACTACTGGCGGGCCGTCTGCGCACACGTCGGTGTGGACGTGGACGAGAAGCTGTCCGCGGACCTGACCCGGATGGACATCGAGGGCTGGCTGCCCACCGACGACAAGACGGTGAAGCTGCTCGACCGGCTGGCCGGCGCGGGCGCCCGGCTGGCGCTGCTGTCCAACGCCCCCAGCTCCTTCGGCCGGGTCGCCGAGCGCCAGCCGTGGGCCGAGCGCTTCACGCACCTGGTCTTCTCCGGCGACCTGTTCATGGCCAAGCCGGATGTCGAGATCTACGCCGCCCTGGTCGGCAAACTGGGGGCCAGGGCGGCGGACTGCCTGTTCGTCGACGACCGTCAGACCAATGTGGACGGTGCGGTCGCCGCCGGGCTGGCCGCCCACCTCTGGACGTCGGCCGACGAGCTGGCCGACACCCTGGTCAGGTTCGCGACTTGTTCTTGATCGCGCCGTAGACCGCGGTGGCGACGAACAGGATGCCCCCGATGATCGCCAGCCAGAACAGACCCTTGAGCAGTGCGCCGAGCACGGTGATCGCGAGCCACGCGATCAGCAGGACGGCGATGATGCCAACGAACACCATGACGGACTCCTTCATCAGCTTGCCTTGAACCCAAGCCTGCCATCCGGGTCCGACACTTGGCGGGTTTTCGGAGCTAGATCAGGGACAGATCAGGGTCGCCCTGAGTGATACCCCGGCAGCCAGCTCCCGAGGCGGTCGAGGGCCCGCTCCATGTCCAGCATGGAGCCGGCGAAGGAGAGCCGGACGAACCGGTCGCCGTGCACCGGGTCGAAGTCGACGCCGGGCACGATGGCCAGGCCCGTCTCGGTCAGCAAACGCTTGCACCAGGCCATGGAGTCGTCGGTCAGGTGCGAGACGTCGGCGTACACGTAGAACGCGCCGTCGGCCGGGGCCAGCTTGTCGATGCCCAGGTCGGCCAGGCCCTTCACCAGCAGGTCCCGGTTGGCCCGGTAGCGCTGCACATGCGCGTCCACCTCAGCGTACGACTGCGGCGAGAACGCCTCGACCGCCGCGTACTGGCTGGGCGCGGGCGGGCACAGCGTGAAGTTGCCGGTGAGGCGGTCGACCGGCCGGACCAGCTCCGCCGGGGCCAGCATCCAGCCCAGCCGCCAGCCGGTCATCGAGAAGTACTTGGAGAAACTGTTCACCACGATCGCCTCGCGGGAGGTCCGCCAGGCGCTCTCCAGCGGCTCGCCGTAGCTGATGCCGTGGTAGATCTCGTCGCTGATCAGGCGGACGCCGGTGTTCTCGCACCAGGTGGCGATCTCCGCCAGCCGGGCCGCGTCCAGCACGGTGCCGGTCGGGTTGGCCGGGCTGGCCAACACCAGGCCCTGGATGGGGCCTAGCGTTGTCAGCATCTCCACCGTGGGCTTGAAGTCGACCTCGGGGCCACACGGCAGGTCCACGACCTCGCAGCCCAGGGCGGCCAGGATGTTGCGGTACGCGGGGTAACCCGGCCGCGGCAGCGCCACCCGGTCGCCGGCGTCGAAGGCCGCCAGGAACGCTGACAGGAAGGCCCCGGACGAGCCCGTCGTCACGATCACCGACTCCGGCACCACGTCCAGGTCATAGCGGCTCTTGTAGTGCCCGGCGATGGCTTCCCGCAGCTCGGGGATGCCCAACTGCTGGGTGTAGCCGAACGGCTGGGTCTCCAGGGCCCGGTGCGCCGCGGCCAGCACCGGCGCCGGGGCCGGCGTGGACGGCTGCCCCGCCGCCAGCGACAACACATCACCGTGGGTCCGCTGGCGCTCGGCGGCAGCGGACACCACGTCCATCACGTGAAACGGCGGCACATCCGCGCGCCTGGCGACGACCATGCCGCCAGGTTAGTAGCCCTGGTACGCGCCTCCGTGCGACATGGCCCGGATGCCCGGCACGTTGGACACCGAGCCGTAGCGGGCGATCGAGTAGCGGACGCCGGCGATGATGTTGTCCACCGGGTTGTAGATGTCGTCGTGGCCGGGCAGCTTGTTCGACTGGAACGTGGAGTCGATGCACTGCATCAGGCCCTTGGACGGGTGGCCCGCCTTGGCGTTGGAGTCCCACAGGTTGATCGCCTGCGGGTTGCCGCCGGACTCGTGCTGGATGATCGCCCAGATGTCGTTCTCGCTCATCTTCGAGGTGTCGACGCCGTTCTCCTGGAGGATCTTCATCGCCTCGTCGATCCACTCCTTGACCTGGCCCTGCGGGGCCGGGCCGCCACCGCCGGGCGGGCCGCCGCTGGGGCCGAGGCCGCCGCCGCCCCCGCCGCCATCACCCCCGCCACCGCCACCGCCGGCACCGCCTCCGTCATGGCCGCCACCGCCGCCACCCCCGCCGCCATCGGCGTGCTGGGTCTCGGTGGCGGTGTTGGTCGGGGTGGGCTCGGGCTTGGCCTTCCAGTCGAGGGTGCGGCCGGGGCCGGGCACGAAGGTCTGCTCGCCCGGCGCGGGCAGCGCGGAGAACTTGGAGCCGATGAAGGTCGCGCCCTTGAGCTGGTTGAGAGCATTGCTCAGCTCGTTGTCGGCCGTGGCGACGGTCTTCTGCACGTCGCCCTTGGCCGCGGCGCACAGGGGCTCGATCGCCGCCTCGCGCTCGCCGTCCTTGGGCTGCGGATGCGCCGCGTCCCAGCTGCGGACCTCGCCCAGCAGCCCTTCGCAGCGACTGTCCACAGCGGACTTGGCCTGCTCCAGCGCGGACGCCGCCGACTCCAGTGCCGCCGCGCCGTTGTTCAGCGCCTCCGACATCGAGCCGCCGGCCTTGGTGAAGTTGGCCATGTAGGCCGTGAAGCCATCGGCCGAGCCGCCCGACCAGGCGCCGTCCAGCGCGTTCACCGCCGAGGTGACCGCCTTGCCCTGGTTGTCGCATTTGGACGCGCTGTCCCGCCAGTGCGTCGCGATGTCCCGGACAGCTGAGGGCTGGGCCTTCTCCACCTTGCGGGCGATGTCGGCGACCTCGCCGCCACCGGGCAAGCCCGCGACGTCGTCGACCGCGCTCATGTCGCCGTCAGTCCCCTCGCGTTGGCCTTCTCCGTGTCCTGCAACGTCGTCTCGATCGAGTCCAGCGAGGACTCCACCTTGCGCAGCAGGCTCTCCGCCGCCTGCAACTCGCCGTGCAGGGCGCTCTGGAAGCCGTCGATCGCGCTCGCGAAACCGGCCGAGGCCGCCAGCTTGCCGAACGCGTCCGCGCTGGTCGCCGCGCCCCTGGAAGCCGTCGCCGACGCCGCCGTACTGGCCGGCCTGCGCGCTCATCGCGCTCCGACAGGTGTTGATCGCGTCGAAGTTGTACTTCGTGGCCGTCACGGTGCCCCCCTTCTCGCGGTAACTCTGACGGGCCGCGGCCGCTGCCGGTTCCGATTTCAGCCCGACGGGTGATCAGGCCTCGTCCAGCAGCTCCCGCACGCTCGCCACCAGCACCCGGTTGTCCGCCGGTGTGATCGTGCTCCACTGGGTGCGATCGGCGCTCGGTTTCACCACGTGCAGGTAGCGGCCGTTGGGCGTGTCGTGGAAGGCGATCACCCGCTCCGCCCGCCTCGGCCGCTCCACCCCCCTGGCCGTCTCCGCGCCGAACTGGCCCCGGGTCGTCATGCCCGCGACCATGCCCACCAGCGCCTGCGCCTGGCCCAGCGGCACGTTCTCGTCCGCCAGCTCCATCACCAGCCGCTGCGGGTCACCCTTCGCGCGGGCGTCCGCCCCCGTCAGCAGCTGCGTCGGCAGGCTGATCGACTGGCCCGGGCCCGGCGGCATGTCGCCGGCCACCGACACCGCCGCGTCGGCGATCGCCCCGTCGTCCGACCTGATCAGCCACACCTCGTCGCCGTCCACCACGCCCATCAGCGCGCTGCCGCCGTTCGACGCCGCCAGCAGCGTGATCTTGCGGTCCGGCGCCCAGATGAAGCCGTACACCGCTCGCCTCGGGTAGGCCAGCAGCGCCAGGTCGTCCGACATGTTCGGCGTCGCCCGGCCCCGCTCCGCCAGGCCCCTGTGCTCCAGCGACCGCCAGGTCTCCTGGACGATGCGGGACCGCTCCGTATGCGTCATCCCCGGGCTCGGCACGTCCAGTGCCACGTGCCGGCGCGGGAATCGCTCGTTCTCCCACAGGACGTCGAAGTCCAGGCGGGACAGGACCGTCGGCTCCATCTCCCGCTACGCCTGCGGGTCCTCGCCGAGCACCGTCGGCGCCACCATGCGGTGGTCGCCGAACAGGTCCTCCTCCACCGTGTACTTCCGTTTAAAGCACGCTGTCCTCTTCCTTCTTGTTTTTTGCGCCCCGCCGCCCCCGGCTGGCCGCCCGCACCCGTCGGCCCCGCCTTGCCCGGAGCGATCCGCTCCGCCGCCCTGGCCTGCGCCTTTCTTCTCCTCGTCGATGGCGCCCGCCGTCGCACTCGCCCTGCTCGGCGTGTTCGCCTTCTCCCCCGGCTGC
>NZ_KK037166.1:6097981-6103460 GCF_000568255.1 Kutzneria sp. 744 | reverse complement strand
CGACCGAGTTCACCGACGCGCCCTGCACGGGCTGCGCCACCAGCCCGATATTCGGCGGCGCACTCATCGGCGTAGTGCTGGCAATAGCGTCCTGCGAATTCGACTGATAGGAGTTCAACTGGGCTATGGCCTGATCCCGATCGGCCTGAGCCTGCTCCACCTCTTTGGCATGGTCCGTCTGGTATCCGAAGAACCCGGCCACGTTGTCCACGGTCGACTTCTGCGTGTCCGTCGACGGCGTCGGTGCGGTCTTGGCCACGGAGTAGGAGTCACCCTGCGTCGTCAGTCCGGAATTAGCAGTGTCGATGTGGTACTGCGACGCGTCGCCGTAGTTCGCGGTCGAGGCCAACTGCTGATGGCCGCCCTGCCCGGCCACGCTGTGCCAGTCGATTCCGATCTTGGCCATCTGCGCGGTCAGAATCTGATTGGTGGCATCGAGATCTTGCGCGACACCGTGCAGGGTGTCGACCGTGGCCTGCATGACTGCGGCGCCCTCGCCCTGCTTGAGCTTGTTCACCTGCTCTGCGAGCTGCGCGTTGGAGTAGCCGTCGAACCGGATGTCGCCCAGTGTCGGTGCCATGTCCGCCTCCGCTCTAGCTCTTCGTCTGCAAGGTCGCCAACGCCAGGCTGGCCAGCTGCTTCGACAGGTCGCACATCTGGGTGTTGCTGAGGTCTCCGGAATGCGGAAGAACCCCGGCGTACAGTTCTTTTCCGTCGGCGATGCTCACGATCGTGTCGCACAAATGCCCGGCGGGGGCATTCCAGTCCTCACCCTTGGTCACGATCTGAATGGCGGGAAAGGATGAGACAGTTGCCGACCGAGTGACCCAGGTGCCGGTGTAGTTCAGCCAGTAGTCGACGCCGCGCTTCGGGTCGAGTCGCACAGTCATGGTGTATTTGACCGGGTCGGTGACCTGGTACGTGCAGCTGGTCGCGGCGCCCGTCTGATCCCAGCCCGGTCCCTGCGCGCTGCTCGACACCTTCATCTGGGCCATCTGGTCCTGGGTGAGCAAGGAACAGGGATCCGCGGTGGCGCTCAGATCCTTGGGACGCGGCGGAACCGACGCCGACGAACTGGCCGCCGTGGTGGTCGTGCCGGGACCGGCCGTACCCGGGTCCCGGGTCGTGCATCCGGCCGCCGCGACCGCGACCAGCGCGACCGCGACGCCCACTCGAGTACCGACTCGCACTACTTGACTCCAAACGCGTCTTTGATCTGTTCCTCGGTGAAGCCGTACTGCTGGGCCGCCGTCTTGAGCTGCTCCGCCAGCTTCTCGAGACCGTCGATGTACTGGCCGATCCGGTTCGTGTACGAATCGTCGTTCGACACGAGGATCTTGGTCCATTCCAGGGTCGCCGCCTGGCTGACATCGTCGCCGCCGAGGACGCCGGTGAAGAGGTTCTGCAACTTCGGTCGGGTGATGCTGTTCAGCTGGTCGACCTGCTGCTGAATGATCTTGCCCGCCTGGAGCACGGTGTCGTGGTTGACCGTGATCTGGCCGCCGCTGATGCCCGCGTACTCGCCGGCGACGGCCCCGAACGGCGCCGTGATGGCGCTGATAGAGGCCAGATCGGCGCTGAACCGCTCCATCTTCTCCATCAAGACCGCCCCCGCACGCTTGGTGACTACTCGGACTCGGTTTGCAGGCTACCAACGTTGGCGTGTGCCGTGCCTGAGTTCGACGAAGGCGGGGGCGGGATGGTTCCTACGGGATGTGGACGTCGCCGTGGACGGCACGAAGGGCGATGTCGGTGCGGTGGTGGGAGCCGGTGAGCTCGACGAGGGAGGCGAGGCGGTAGGCCTCGTCACGGGCGGCGGAGAGGGTGGGGCCGGTGCCGACGACGGAGAGGACGCGGCCTCCGGCGGAGACGACGGCGCCGTCGTCGCGGCGGCGGGTGCCGGCGTGGAGGACGCCGTCGAGCTCGGCGCCGGTGATGACGTCGCCGGTGCGGGGGCGGCCGGGGTAGCCCTCGGCGGCGATGACGACGGTGACGGCGGCGCCGTCCTCCCACTCGAGGGGAGGGTGGGCGGCGAGGCGACCCTCGGCGGCGGCGAGGAAGAGGCCGGCGAGGGGGGTGCGGAGCAGGGCGAGCACGACCTGGGTCTCGGGGTCGCCGAAGCGGCAGTTGAACTCGATGACCTGGGGGCCCTCGGAGGTCAGCGCCAGGCCGCAGTAGAGCAGGCCGGAGAAGGTGGCGCCACGGGCGGCGAGCTCGTCGACGACGGGCTGCACGCAGCGGGCGACGACGTCGGGGACGAGGTCGGCGGGGGCCCAGGGCAGGGGGCTGTACGCGCCCATGCCGCCGGTGTTGGGGCCGGCGTCGTTGTCGCCGACCCGCTTGAAGTCCTGGGCGGGCAGCAGCGGCACGACGGTGGTGCCGTCGACGATGCAGAACAGGGACGCCTCGGGACCGTCGAGGAAGGACTCGAGCAGCACGGGGTGCCCGCCGTCGAGCAGGTGCATGGCGTGGGCCCGGGCGACGTCGTAGTCCTTGGTGACGACGACGCCCTTGCCGGCGGCCAGACCGTCGTCCTTGACGACCCAGGTGGGCCCGAAGCGGTGCAGGGCGGAGTCGAGCCGGGCGGGGGTGTCGACGATCTCGCTGCGGGCGGTGGGCACGCCGGCGACCTGCATGACGTCCTTGGCGAAGGCCTTGGAGCCCTCGATCCGGGCGGCCTCCTTGGACGGCCCGAAGCAGGGGATGCCGGCGTCGCGCACGGGGTCGGCGGCCCCGGCGACCAGCGGCACCTCGGGCCCGATGACGACGAGGTCGGCGTTCCACTCCTTGGCCAGCGCGGCGACGGAGCCGGGGTCGGCGAGGTCGACGCCGTAGGTCTCGGAGACGGCCGAGGTCCCGGCGTTGCCGGGGGCGCAGGCCAGGGCGGTCACGGCGGGGTCTTTGGACAATGCCAGCAAGAGGGCATGCTCCCGGGCACCAGACCCGATGACGAGGACGCGCACGACCGAACAGCGTACAGGTGCTGGTTCAGACGAGTCGGTCGTCCACGAAACACCAGCGCCAGGACTCCCCGGGTTCGAGCGAGCGCATGACGGGATGCCCGGTCTCACGGTGGTGGGCGGAGGCGTGTCGGCCGGGGCTGGAGTCGCAGCAGCCGACGTGGCCACACGTCAGGCACAGTCGCAGGTGGACCCACCGCTGGGCGCCGAGGGCGAGGCAGTCCTGGCAACCGGCCGAAGTCGGCGGGACCGCGGCCGTGGCCGGCACGTGAACACAGGTCATCTTGAATACCCTTCAGCTCGTGCAAGGCGTCGAGATCCTTCTGCTGCTGGCCGGCTCGCTCGCGGTGACGGCGGTCGCCCGCCGTCTGGGCTGGCCGGCCCCGCTGCTGCTGGTCGCTGTCGGCCTGGCGGCGTCGTTCGTGCCGGGCATGCCGGATTTCCGGCTGGAGCCGGAGCTGGTGTTGGCGATCGTGCTGCCGCCGCTGCTGTACTCGTCCGCCCTGGATTCCTCGTACGTCAACATCCGCCGCAACATCCGGCCGATCGCCCTGCTGGCCATCGGCCTGGTGCTGACCACAACGGTAGGCGTCGGACTGGTGACGCATCTGCTGATTCCGGCGCTTCCGTTGCCTGCGTCACTGGCACTTGGTGCAATCGTGGCCCCGCCGGACGCGGTGGCGGCGGTGGCGATCGGCCGCAAGCTGGGCCTGCCGCGCCGGATCATGACGCTGCTGACGGGCGAGAGCCTGGTCAACGACGCGACGGCGCTGACGGCCTACAAGGTGGCGGTGGCGGCCGCGACAGGTACGGCCATGTCCTGGGGCACGGGGGTGGCGACGTTCCTGCTGGCTTCGGTCGGCGGCACGGTGATCGGCTACCTGATCGGCGTGGTGGTGCACTGGATCCGGCTGCGCCTGCACGACAGCGTGCTGGAGAGCGGCCTGGGCATGCTGGTGCCGTTCGGGGCGTACCTGATCGGGGAGTCGGTGGGCACTTCGGGCGTGCTGGCGGTGGTGGCGGCCGGCTTGTACCTCGGTCACAACGCGCCGCGGGCGGGTTACGCGACCCGGTTGCAGGAGACGGCGGTCTGGGGCGCGGTGGACGTGCTGCTGGAGTCCTGGGTGTTCGGGCTGATCGGCTTGCAGCTGCGCTTCGTGCTGACGGACAGCGGCGCGACGTGGCCGTTGTTCGGGGCGGCGCTGCTGGTGTTGCTGGCGACGATCCTGCTGCGGATCGCCTGGGTGTACCCGGGCACCTACCTGCCCCGCCTGTTGTCACGGAAGATCCGCGAACGGGAGGAACCGCCGTCGCCGCGTGGGGTGTTCATCGTGGCCTGGACGGGCATGCGCGGCGTGGTGTCGCTGGCGGCGGCCTCGGGGCTGCGGCTGGACATGCCGGGCCGGGACGTGATCATCCTGTGCACGTTCGTGGTGACGGTGGGAACCCTGATGGTGCAGGGACTCACGCTGCCCGGCCTGATCCACGTGCTCGGGGTCCGCAGCACCGACGAGCACACCGACACCCTGGCCGAGGCGCAGGTGAAGTACCACGCGGCCAAGGCCTCGATCGAACGCCTCGACGACGCGACCGACGAGGCGACGCCGGAGCATGTGGTGAAACGGCTGAAGCTGCTGGCCGAGCATCGGGGCAACGCGGCCTGGGAACGGCTGGGCCGCGGGGACGAGGAGATCGGTGAGACGCCGGCGGCGCGCTGGCAGCGGCTGCGTCTGACGATGTTGCTGGCGGAGCGGGAGGTTTTCCTCGCGGCCCGGGACGCCCGGGAGATCGACGACGAGGTTTTCCGCCGTGTGCAACGGGAACTGGACCTGGAGCAGGCCGCGCTCACCCGGGAGTGAGCGCGGCCCGGGTCTCAGGAGACGTCCAGCACGGCCTTGCCGACGACCTTGCGGCCGAGCAGCGCCGCGATGGCGTCCTCGCTGTTCTCCCAGCTGCCCCGGTACCCGATCTCCACATCGAGCTTGCCCGCGGCGACCAACGACGTGAGGAACGCGAGGTCCTCGCCGAGGCCGCTGCCCATCATGAACGCCTCCAGCCGACGCTGCGGGCCGACGGTCGAGTACGGCGGGTACACCGCGGGCTCGCCGGAAGTGGCGCCGATGGACTGGATGGAGCCACCCTCGGCCAGCAGGCCGAACGCGGCGACCTGGTTCGGGCCGCCGACGTTGTCCAGCACGCCGTGCAGCGGGCCGGTCAGACCCTCAACTCCCACAATGACTTCCGCCGCACCGAGTTCCTTGAGCCCGTCGCCGCGGCCGGCGCTGCCGACGGACGCGATGACGTGCGCCCCGGACTGCGCGGCCAGCTGCACGGCGAAGCGCCCGACACCACCGGCCGCGCCGGTGACGAGGATCGGACGGCCGAGCACGGAGCCGAAGCGCCGCAAGGCCCGCAGAGCCGTCACAGCGGCCACGGGAAGGGCAGCGGCCCGGTCGAAGTCGACGCCGTCCGGCAGCACGGCCAGCTCCGTGGTGTCGACGGCCCGCAGCTGCGCCCAA
>NZ_KK037166.1:6089139-6097534 GCF_000568255.1 Kutzneria sp. 744 | reverse complement strand
CGCGAAGGTGCTGGCCGTCGAAGTCCACCGGCTGGCCCGACCACAGCTTGCGCACAATGGTCAGGAATTCATCGGTGCGGGCGTAGCGCTGGTCATGCTCCAGCCAGTCGCCGAACCGCTGCTGCTCGATGGCGTCGCCGCCGGTGACCACGTTGAGCAGCAGCCGGCCGCGGGAAATGCGCTGGTAGGTGGCGGCCATCTGGGCGGCCAGCGTGGGCGAGATCGTGCCGGGACGGAAGGCTACGAGGAACTTCAGCCGCTCGGTCTGGGCGATCAGCGCGGCCGTGGTCAGCCAGGCGTCCTCGCACCAGGTGCCGGTCGGGGTGAGCACGCCGGTGAAGCCGAGTTGTTCGGCGGCGCGGGCGATCTGGGCCAGGTAGTCGATGTCCGGGCCGCGCTGGGCCGGGGCGCCGGCCTCCTGCGAGCCGTGGAACCGGTCGACGATGGTGCGGCCGTCGCCCGAGGTGGGTAGAAACCAGTGCAGGACAACACTCATGGTCAGCTCCCCGTGCTCTCGTAATGCTTGTCCACGAAGGTGGCGAACGTCAGCTTCGCCGGAATCACCTTGGCCGCGGTGAAGGCGTCGGCCAGCTGCTGCTCGGAGGCGATCACCTTGTCGTCCAACGGGATCGGCAGCGTCGCCCCGTCGTTCACGGACGCCTTGGCCACGGCCGGGTCCAACCCGGTGACCTTCGACCACGAGGCGGCCCAGTCGTCCTTGTGCGAGTCGGACCACTTCTGGGCCTTGGCCAGCCGGGCCAGGTAGTCCTTGATCGCGGTCACCTTGGCCGGGTCGGCCAGCGCCTTGGACGCCGCCACCTGGAAGGAGTAGCCGTTGGCGGTGCCGCTGCTGCCGTTGACGATCGACCGGGCGTGCGCCTGCAGCAAGGCCTGCGAGGTATAGGGATCCCAGATCGACCAGGCGTCGATGCGGTGCTGGGTGAAGGCCGCATAGGCGTCCGAGGGCTGCAAGTAGTTGATCTTCACGTCAGTCAGCGCGATGCCGAACTTGTTCAGCACCGACAGCAGCTGCGCGTGGGCCGAGCTGCCCTGCGCCACTCCGATGGTCTTGCCCCTGAGCTGCTCGGGTTTCTGGATCGGCGAGTCGGCCGGCACCAGAATGGCGTCGCCCGGCCCCTTGTGCTGCCCGGCCTGCACGATGGTGATCTTGGCGTTGGCCGCGGCGGAGAAGATCGGCGGCGTGTTGCCGACGCCGCCGATGTCGATCGCGCCGGCGTTGGCCGCCTCCAGCAGCGGCGGGCCGGAGGTGAACGTGGACCACTCGATCTTGTACGGGGCGCCGTCGAGCAGCCCGGCGGCCTGCAACAACGCCTGCGAGCCGCCCTTCTGGTCGCCGACCTTCAGCACCACCGGCCCGGACGCGGCCGACGCGCCGCCGCAGCCGGCCAGCGCCAGCGCAGCCACGGCGAGCAGGGGTAACAGGGCCTTACGCGGCTTCATCGAGGGTCACTCCCAGGTCGGCGAGCACGCGGGTCCGCAGCTCGGTCAGGTCGGCGTGCCGGCGCGGCCGGCCGACGGGCGGCGTGTGCTCGGCGACGATGCGGCCCTCGTCAAGCACGAGAACCCGATCGGCCAGCGCCAGCGCCTCGTCGATGTCGTGGGTCACCAGCAGCACCGACGGGCGGTGCCGCTGCCAGAGGTCGTCGACCAGCCGGTGCATGGCCAGCCGGGTCAGCGCGTCCAGGGCGCCGAACGGCTCGTCGAGCAGCAGCAGGTCGGGTTCGCGGACCAGCGCACGGGCCAGGGAGACGCGTTGCGCCTCGCCGCCGGACAACGTCAGCGGCCACGCCTGGGCATGGTCGGTGAGCTGCACCTCGGCCAGCGCCTTGTCGGCCACCGAGCGGGCGTCGACCCCGTGCAGGCCAAGGGAAACGTTGCGCCAGACCCGCCGCCACGGCAGCAGCCGTGGCTGTTGGAAGGCGACGGAGACCGTGCCGTTGACAGTGGTCTCGCCGTCGGCTTCACGGTCGAGACCGGCCAGCACTCGCAGCAGGGTCGACTTGCCGGAGCCGCTCCGGCCCAGCAGTGCGACGAATTCTCCTTGCCGTACAACAAGATCCAGGTCGTCCAGCACGCGGCGGTCGCCGAACTGGCGGACCAGACCGCGCACGGTCACGGTGTGTTGCGCCATCGGAGCGCCTTTCTCTCCAGCGCGCGGACCAGCGCGTCGGTCGCCAGGCCCAGCCCCGCGTACACGACGAGGCCGACCACGACCTGGTCCGTGCGCAGGAAGTCGCGGGCGTTGTTGATGAGGTAGCCCAGGCCGGCGTCGGCGTTGATCTGCTCGCCGACGATCAGCGACAGCCAGGCCACGCCGAGGCCCTGCCGCAGCCCGACCAGCGCCTGCGGCAGGGCGGCCGGCAGCACCACGTGCAGCAGCCGCTCCCAGCGGGTGAAGCCGAGGACCGCGGTGGCCTCCAACAGCTGCGGGTCGGTGTCGCGGATGCCGGCGTACACGTTGAGGTACAAGGGAAACGCGAAGCCCAGCGCGACCAGCGCGATCTTGGGCTCCTCGCCGATGCCGAACCAGATGATGAACAGCGGGATCAGGCCGAGGAACGGCAGTGTGCGCAGCATCTGCACGGGCGGGTCGACCAGCACGGCGCCCCAACGGGACAGGCCGGCCGTGAGGCCGAGGGCCAACGCGATCACGGCGCCGACGGCGACACCGAGCAGTACCCGGCGCAGCGACACCACAAAGGCGTCGCCGAGCTGCCCGGACGTGGCCAGGTCGATGCCGGCAGCCAGCACCTTTGTCGGCGACGCCAGCTTGTCCTCGGACAGGATGCCGGTGCCGCTGGCGATCTGCCACAACAGCAGGAGGCCGACGGGGCTGAGCCAGCGCCAGGCGCCGGACAGCATGCGGCGGCGGGGTTTACGGGAGGGAATGGCCGCGGGCGCGTCATGCGTGCGGTCGGCGGTCCAGGACGGGAATCGACACGATTCCTCCGAGGCGGGGGTGGGCGCGCGAAGGTGAGGGGTTCTCAGCCAGTGGAAGGAAGTCAGCGAACCGGACAGACCGCGCTGGCCTGCCGGCGGAGGTCCACGTGCAGACGTGCGACCAGTCGTTCACCCATGCGTGGGAGTCTTGGCGAGCCGCCGACGGTGTGTCAACGCTGGTCGGGGCCGGTCCCGGATCCTGGGAGTCCGTCGGAGAGGGAGGCTTTCGGATGCACGGAGCCCAGTTGCTGCTCCTGGTCGTCGGCTCGATCGCGGTGACGGCGGCGGCCCGCCGCTGGGACCTGCCGGCCCCGCTGCTGCTGGTCGTGGTGGGCCTGGCGATCTCGTTCCTGCCCGGCGCCGACGACTACCAGCTGGATCCGCACATCCTGTTGGGCGTGGTGCTGCCACCGCTGCTGTACTCGGCGTCACTGGACAGCTCGTACCTGAACTTCAAGGCGGTGGCCGACCCGATCATCCAGCTCGGCGTGGTGCTGGTGGTGATCACCGCCTTCGCCGTCGGGCTGCTCGCGCACCTGCTGATGCCCGAGCTGCCGTGGGAAGTCGCGCTGCTGCTGGGGGCCGTGGTCGCGCCGCCGGACGCCGTCGCCGCCGTGGCCATCGGCCGCAAGCTGGGACTGCCGCGCGGCGCGATGACCGTGCTCACCGGGGAATCCCTGGTCAATGACGCGTCCGCGCTGACCCTGTACAAGGTCGCTCTGGCCGGCATCGCCGGCGCCAGCACCGGCCTGTTCGCCCAGCTTTCGACGTTCGTCATCGCCGTGGTGGTGGGCGTCGCCGTCGGCCTGGCGATCGGCGTCGTCGCCCACTTCGCCCGCACACATCTGGACGACACGGTGCTGGAATCCGTGCTGGGCCTGGTGGTTCCGTTCGCCTGCTACCTCGTCGCCGAGGAGTTGTACGGCTCCGGCGTTCTGGCCGTCGTCGCCGCCGGGCTGTATCTCGGGCACAACTCCCCGAAGGCCGGCTACGCCACCCGGCTCCAGGAGCAGTCGGTCTGGACCACTGTGGACGTTCTGCTGGAATCCCTGGTGTTCGGGCTGATCGGCCTGGAACTTCCGTTCGTGCTCAAGGGAATCTCCGACTTCACGGTGGTGCCGACCGTGCTGGCGCTGCTCGGCGCGGTGATCGTGGTGCGGATCGTTTTTGTCTTCGGCCGCAACATCCTGCTGCGGTTGGTCCGCCGACGGCGACGCCGGCCGTCCTGGAAGATCAGCGCCGTCCTGTCGTGGACGGGGATGCGCGGCGTCGTCACGCTGGCCGCGGCCGCCGGCATACCCGAGGACACGCCCGGTTGGGCCTACATCCAGTTCGCCGCGTTCGTGATCACGGTCGGAACCCTGCTGCTGCAAGGGATCTCGCTGCCGTGGCTGATCCGGGCCCTGAAGATCCAGCAGCCCGAGGACAGCGGTCAGGAGCAGCGGGCCCGCAAGGCCGCCGCAAAGGCCGCGAAGGCCATGCTGTCCGAGCTGATGCCGGCCGAGATCCCTGTGGAGCAACGCAAGGCGTTCGGCCAGCGCATGCACCAGATGATGCAGATGCGGGACCGGATGATCGAGCAGGACCCGTCCCAGGAGGGCGCGATCACCCGCGTCCGGCGGGAAATGCTGGCCAAGCAACGGGAAGTGCTCGTCGCCGAGCGCGCCGCCGGTCGCCTGGACGACGACGTCATGCGCAAGGTGATGCGTGAGCTGGACCTGGAGGAGGCCATGCTCGCCGGCACGTGGAGGTCACGCCTCTGACCTCCACGTGCTGCGAGGCTCAGTTCACGAACTGGTGGCGGACGATGGTCTGCTCACGGCCGGGGCCGACGCCGATGGCCGAGATGCGCGCGCCGGCGATGGACTCCAGGTACTCGACGTAGGCGCGAGCGTTGGCCGGGAGCTCCTCGAAGGTCCGGCAGGCGCTGATGTCCTCGAACCAGCCCGGGAGCTCCTCGTACACCGGCACGGCGTGGTGCACGTCGGTCTGGGTCATGGGCATCTCGTCGACCCGCTGACCGTCCACAACGTAGGCCACGCAGACCGGCACCGTCTCGTGGCCGGACAGCACGTCCAGCTTGGTGAGGAAGTAGTCGGTGATGCCGTTGACGCGGGCGGCGTAGCGGGCGATGACGGCGTCGAACCAGCCGGTGCGGCGGGAGCGGCCGGTGGTGACGCCGAACTCGCCGCCGGTCTTGCGCAGCCGCTCGCCCATCTCGTCGTTCAGCTCGGTCGGGAACGGCCCCGAGCCGACGCGGGTGGTGTAGGCCTTGAGGATGCCGATCACGGTGGTGATCCGGGTCGGGCCGATGCCCGAGCCGGCCGAGGCGCCGCCGGAGGTCGGGTTGGACGACGTGACGAACGGGTAGGTGCCGTGGTCGACGTCGAGCAGGGTGCCCTGCGAGCCCTCCAGCAGCACGTTCTCGCCGCGGTCGAGGGCCTGGTTGAGCAGCAGCCGGGTGTCGGCGATGCGGTGCTCGAACTCGCCGGCGTGCTTGAGCACCTCGTCGACGACCTGCTCGGGGTCGATGGCCTTGCGGTTGTACACCTTGACCAGCAGCTGGTTCTTGAAGTCCAGCGCGGCCTCGATCTTCTGCCGCAGGATCTTCTCGTCCAGCAGGTCCTGCACGCGCACGCCGACGCGGGAGACCTTGTCCTGGTAGGCCGGGCCGATGCCGCGCCCGGTGGTGCCGATCTTGGCCTTGCCCAGGTAGCGCTCGCTGACCTTATCGATGGCCACGTGGTACGGCATGATCAGATGGGCGTCGGCGGAGATCAGCAGGCCGCTGGTGTCCACGCCGCGGGCCTCCAGCCCGGCCAGCTCGTCCAGCAGCACGCCGGGGTCGACCACGACGCCGTTGCCGATCACGTTGCGCACGCCGGGGGTGAGGATGCCGGACGGGATGAGGTGCAGCGCGAAGTTCTGGCCGTCGGGGAGCACGACGGTGTGGCCGGCGTTGTTGCCACCCTGGTAGCGGACGACCCACTGGATGCGGTCTCCGAGCAGGTCGGTGGCCTTGCCCTTGCCTTCGTCGCCCCACTGGGCGCCGATGAGGACGATGGCAGGCATGTGAGACTCCCCGTGCTAGACGACTAAAGGCCGAATGCCGGTGCACGACTGTAGACCAGGAGGTGGCGATGGGTGCACTAGTGCTGGCCTGCGGAAAGGACGCAGGTTACGCTCAGTCACCAGCTCTTGCCGACCGTGACGAAGTGGAGCTGCACCGGGTCCCGGCGCGCCCCGGCAAGGATGACGTGGATCACCTGGTCAAGGGCCTGGACGGGCGGCGCCTGGTGGTGGTCGGCGACGACGCCGACCTGGCCGCGGTGACGCTTCGCCTGCTGCGCAAGGAGCTGCTCAAGGACGTGACGGTCGGTTTTGTGCCGACCGCGGCGGACTCGACGGTGGCCTCGCTGTGGGATCTGCCACTCGACGCCGGACGGGCCGTCGACATCGCCCTGACCGGCGACCCCGATCCGGTGCCGCTGATCCGCGACGACAGCGGCGGTGTGCTGGTCGGCCGAGGCGTGATTGGGCCGGTTCGGGGCATGGCCTACTGCGACGAGACCGTGGTCCTGCGGGGTCAGGCCAGCCGCATTACCGTCAGTCCGGACCCGGACCGCGCCGGTCTGCTGGTGCAGGTGACCAAGCGGGCGCTGATGGTCAAGCGCACCACGGCGGCGCAGGGCCGGGCCTGCCAGATCGGCTGCGTGCCGGCGATCGTGCGGCTGGACGGCGTGCCGCACCCGCGCCCGGTGACGAAGTGGACCTGGTACCGCAACTCCGACGACCTGAGGTTGGCGAGGGGCTTGCTGTGACGCTCACTTCCCTGTTCAAGGCCGGGCCCGGCGGCGTGATGACCGACGACGTCGGCGTCGTCACCGGCGACCTGGAGCTGCGCACCACGCTGGCCGAGGACGGCGCGGTGACCGTCGAGGTCCGCTACGAGGGCGCCGACGAGTGGTACCGCCTCTCGGCCGCCGACTGCCGGCTGGCCGACCCCAAGGACCACGAGCCGGTCCACAACGCCCTGCACGGCGTGCTGAACCGGCCGGAGGGCTGAGGCCGGTGTGAAAGCGCCATTCCTCGCATTGAACGTGAGGAATGGTCCTTTCCAAACGTTAGAGCGGCGGCAGCGCCGAGAGGGCGTCGGAGCGGCTGACGCCGCCGGCGACGAGCAGGTCGACGACGATGGAGCGGAGCTGGGCGACCATGACCCGCACCGAGAAGTCGTCGGCGGACAGCAGCTGATCGGTTTCGGCGGCTGAGCTGCGGAGCAGGGCCCGGGTGCGGACGGGATCGACGCCGCGGGCCAGCTCGTCACGCAGGGCGTCGACGGCGTTGGCCAGGCCGTCGAGCACAGCGGGCAGCTTGTCCGGCACCTCCTCGCCGTCCCGCAGCACGGCCAGGGCCCGCCGGGCCAGCACGCGCGTGTTGCGGACGGCCAGGTCGACCGGCCCGGAGGCGGCGCGGTACCGGTCGAGCTCCCCTCGGTTCCGCCAGCGCAGTGGCGCGATGGTCGCCACCTCGGCGCTGGTGACCAGGGCGGTCTTGAACTCGTCGATGACCTTCTGTGACGCCCGGGCCCGGCTCAGGGCGGCCGCGGCGGCGACGGTGTCGTGGTCCAGCACGGCCCCGCCGATGGCCCGCAGCACGCCGGCCAGCTCGCCCAGTACGACGCGGCCGTGCCGGTGGGCGAGGGTGAGCGGGTTGGGCGGGAACAGAGCGATGGCGATCAGCCCCATGGCCCCGCCGATCAGGGCGTCGATCATCCGGTCGAAGCCGCCGGTGGTGGTCGGCGGGGCCAGCGTGGCGATCAGCACGGCCGAGGTGCCCGACTGGAGCGCGATCACCGCACCGCCGTCGAGGAACACGGCGGCGGCCATGGCCAGCATGACCACCAGCACGATCTGCCAGGTGCCGGCGCCGATGCGGGAGATCAGCACGTCGCCGACGCCGACCCCGACGCTGACGCCGACCACCAGCTCGATGACCCGGCGCAGCTTCTGGCCCAGGGCGACGCCGATGCAGGTGACCGCGGCCGCGGGCGCGAAGAACGGCTGGGCGTGGCCGACGAGGTCGGTGGCGACCAGCCACGACCCGCCGGCGGCCAGCCCGGCCTGGGCGATGGGCAGGGCAGTGCGCTGGAGCCGCCGAAAACGGCGGCGCAGCTGCGCCCGCAGCCGTACGAGCACGTCGGGGATCAGGCCAGGCCGAGGGCCACGGCCGCCTGCGGGTCGCTGTCCGCGACGAAGGTGCGGCAGCGCTCGTACTCCTCGGTCTCGCCGATCTCGCCGGCGGCCTTGGCCAGCGCGGCGAGCGCGCGCAGGAAGCCCTGGTTGCCGCGGTGCGCCCACGGCACCGGGCCGAAGCCCTTCCAGCCGTTGCGGCGCAGCTGGTCGAGGCCGCGGTGGTAGCCGGTGCGGGCGTA
>NZ_KK037166.1:6081482-6089039 GCF_000568255.1 Kutzneria sp. 744 | reverse complement strand
AGCCGGACCAGCACCCCGCCGGTGACCAGCACCAGCGCGGTGACGACAACGCCCGCGACGACACGCTTGTTCACTTCTGATCACTCCCGTACCTCGGTGTAGACCGGTGACCTTGCCCACTCGGCCCGGCGCGGGCAATGCGGCTCACCCACTCGATCGGGTGGTATGCGCCTGATCTCGGTTCGGCCGAAACGGTGGAATCGGCGTTGACGAGCGTTCATGCTCTCGAACCATGAGCACCAAGGGCTGGTCCGTGGCACGCGTGCGCGAGCTGTGGTCGCTGTACTGGACGCGGGGGACCGCGGGCCGGGAGACCCCGGCCGAGCTGGTCTCGATCATGTATGCCTGGTGGTTCATCGCGCTGGCGCTCAAGCTGCTCGGCGGCTCGTGGGACATCTCCTGGCACTTCTGGACCATTCGCGACAATCTCGCGCCGCCGCACGACCTGAACACCGTCGGCACGGCGATCGCCGTGGTGCTGGTGCTGTTCCACACCTACACCGGCTACGCCGCCGACAAGGCCACGCTGCGCTGGATGCAGTGGGGCACGGGCCTGTTCCTCATCGCCATCCCGATCGACGTGGTCAACCACACCGTGAACGGGTTGGACATCACCACCTGGAGCCCGTCGCACTCGCTGCTGTTCATCGGCACCGCCGGCATGCTCATCGGCGTGGCCATGGGCTGGCACCGTTACGCCGCCCGCGGCCGCTGGTTCGCGCCGGGTCTGATCGTGCTGCTGACGCTGGTGTTCGAGGACTTCTGGTTCCCGAACGAGCAGCAGGAGTACGGCGTGCTGGAGATCGCCTCCTGGGACGCGAATCCGGGTCATCCCTACGCCAACGACGAGCTGCTGAAGTTCGCCTCGGACCAGATCCACCAGCCGATGGGCCGGGCCGGGGTCGTGCACTTCTCGCTGCCGATGCCGGACTGGGTGTACCCGGTGTGGGGCCTGGGTGTCTGCGTGCTGCTGTTCGCCATCGGCCGGCAGATCGTGGGCCGTCGCTGGACGGCGACCGCCATGGCCGGCCTGTACGTGGGCTTCCGCTCGGTGCTGTGGCTGGTGTTGACGGCCACCACGTTCCCGCCGTCGGCGGTGCCGTTCTTCCTGCTGGGCGCGGGCGTGGTGATCGATCTGGTGTTCCTGATCCCCATGTCGAAGTGGCTACGGCCCTTCGTCGGGGCCGTCGCCGTCACCGCCGTGGCCTACGGCCTGTTGTTCGCCCAGTCGGTCCTGCTCGCCGCCCCACCCCGTGCCGACTGGACCCCGCCCCTCTGCGCTGCCCTCCTGGCCCTCCTCTGGCTGGCAGCAACTTTCATCACCCGGCGAGTCCCGCTCTCGGGCAACCATGCGTCGACTTCCGGCGAGTCACGCTCTCCGGCACCCCGAATGTAGGTTTCGAGCAGCCGACCCTGAAGGTCACGGGGGTTTCCCCTACCCCCACTGGGGGCCATTACCTATTCACGCGGGCCGCCTTCCTCGCGACGATGGTCGGCATGAGGGGAACACTGCAGCGCATCGGTCCACTGTGGACGCGCGGCGAGCCGGGGAGGGCCACGCCGCCGGCCGTGACGGTCGCGCTGTACACGTCCTGGCTGGTGGCCCTGGCGTTCAAGACGCTGGGCGCCAGCTGGGACGTGGCCTGGCACTTCAAGTGGATCCGGGACACCACCGCCCCGCCCCACATGGTCAACTTCCTCGGCACCGGCATCGCGGTGGCCCTGGTGCTGATCCACACCTACACCGGCTACGGCGTCGACCGCCGGTCGCTGCGGTTCCTCCAGGTCGGCATGGGCTCGTTCCTGGTGACGATCCCGATGGACATCGTCAACCACACGGTCAACGGCCTCGACCTGACCGCGTGGAGCGTCACCCACGTGCTGCTCTACACCGGCACCACCGTGACCCTGGCCGGCCTGATCATGGCCTGGAACAAGCAGTTCCCGCGATCCCACCGGTTCTACCGGATCGGCTTCGCCGCGCTGTGGCTGTCCATGATGGAGAACCTGTGGTTTCCCAACGAGCAGCAGGAGTACGGCGTGCTGTCGCTGGCGGCGTGGGACCGCGGCCAGACCTATGCCGAGCCGGAGCTGTTGCAGTTCGCGGCGGCGCAGATCCACCACCCGGTCGACCGGGCCGCCGTCGAGCACTTCTCGCTGGGGCTGCCGGAATGGCTCTATCCGGTGTGGTGCGTGCTTTCCGCGACGATCGCGCTGATGCTGGCCAAACGGTTCCTGCGTGGGAGGTTCACCGCCACGCTCATCGCCGCCGCCTACGTCGGTTACCGCACGTTGGCGCTGGGATTCATTGCCGGCATGGGCTTTCCGCCCTACGCGGTGCCGGTCTGGGCGCTGGCCATCGGCGTCGCCGTCGACCTCGCGTACCTGCTGCGAGCACCGCTCACGGCCGTGGTGCTGGCCCCGGGCCTGGCGTATCTGGCTCTGTGGGGCCAAAGCGTGCTCCTGGTGGCGCCGCCGTCGGATCTCCGCTCGGGCCCGGTGGTCGTCGCGGCGCTGCTGCTGGCGCTGGCCGGCATCGGGGGGTTAACCCCCGTCGGAATCGGGTGGACGCCGCCTGTCCGCGCCACGCGGTCACGGACACGCTGGCAGCATGGGGAAAACAGCAACGCAGGCGCGCTACTCGGTAGCGGTCGCCGATGACGCGGACACCGTCCGCGCGGCCCAGCGGCTGCGCAACGAGGTGTTCGGGCTAGACCGCCCCGGCGGTCTGGACATCGATCCGTTCGACGAGTTCTGCGACCACATCGTCGTCCGCGCGACGGACAGCGGCGAGGTCGTCGGCACCTACCGGCTGCTGCCGCCGGGGCGGACGGATCGGCTCTACTCCGAGGGGGAGTTCGACCTCGGCGCGCTGCGAGGGGTGCGTGCCGATGTCGTGGAGGCCGGTCGCTCCTGTGTGCATCCTGCCCACCGGAGCGGCGCGGTCATCACCCTGCTGTGGGGCGCGCTGGCCCGGTACGTGCTGCTGTCCGGGCATCGCTGGCTGGCCGGCTCCGCGTCGGTGTCGCTGGCCGACGGTCCGGACCTGGCCACGACGGCCTGCACCCGAGCCGCCGAGCATCTGTCGCCGCCGGAGCTGCGAGTGCGGCCTTACCAGCCGTGGACGCCACCAGGTCCGCCTTCGTGTCAGCCGCCGCTTCCGCCGCTGCTCCAGGGCTACCTGCGGCTCGGCGCCTGGGTGTGCGGGCCGCCGGCCCACGACCCGGACTTCGGCACCGCCGACCTGTTCGTGCTGCTGTCCATGGACCGGGTGCATCCGCGGTACCTGGAGTTCTTCCTGGCGGCGCGGGGATGACCGCCTGGCTGCCTGTCTCGCCGTGCACCCCGCGCTGCGCGACTTCCCCGACGCCGCCGGTGTCCCCGGCCCGAGCAGCGGCCCGGGCGATCAAATCCCTCGGCCCGATCGTGCGCCGCGACGCCGCCGGTCTGCTCAGGGCCCTGGACGTGCGGCTGACGTCCACCGTGGACCGGCTCAGCGCCGATCGCGGCACGCTGGTCGTGGCCAATCACGTGTCCTGGCTGGACATTCCGGCGCTGCTGGCGGTCGAGCCGTTGCGGCTGCTGGCCAAGCGCGAGGTGGCGGACTGGCCGCTGATCGGGGGCATGGCCCGGCGAAGCGGGACGATCTTCATCGAACGTGACAACATACGTTCACTGCCCGTTACTGTCGCCCGGCTCGCCCACGTCTTACGTTCGGGGTGTTCCGTTCTCGTCTTCCCGGAGGGAACCACCTGGTGTGGCAGGGAAATGGGGGTGTTCCGGCGGGCCGCGTTCCAGGCCGCGCTGGACGCTGACGCGCCGGTCCGTCCGGTGACCATCAGTTAGCGCGCCGATCGCGGCGTACGTCGGGGACGACACCCTGGTCGCCTCACTGGCCCGGGTCGCCCGTGCCGCCGATCTCGGCGTGCACCTCACCGCACATTCCTTTGTGCGACCGGCGAGAGCTGGCCGCGGCGGCGAGGCGGTCGTCAGGGCCCGGCAGCCCAGCGGTAATTACATAGCAAAGGACATTAAGTCTCCCTATGTAACCTCACCACGACTTAAGGCTCGAGACGCCGATACTAATTTGACGACGGATGTCTTGTTCGCGTACAAAAGCATTTGATTCCTTGTACACGGCAGTATCGTGCACTTGGCTCTTGAGGGCTCTCAGGCTGAGCGAGAGGACAGGATGAGACGCAGGGTAAAGCGCGTTAGCTTGTTACGAGATGCGGCGCGCATTGCACAGGTACCAAGCAAGATTTAGACTGCCGAAGGCCACTCGGTGGAAGATAGGTGTCTAATGTACTCTGCCATGCTTACCACATCGGCTGATATGCCACCCCCCAGCGAGACCACGGTCGTACTGGTCGGCGTCCTCATCGCGCCCAGCGTCACCGGCCTCGGTCAGCTCGTGCTGGTCGCCGCCGCCGGTGCCTTCGCCGGCGACACCGCCGCCTACTACTTGGGCCGCGGCACAGGCAACGCCGTGCTGAACCGGATCATGCGTCGCGAGCGTGGCATCCAGGCCCGGGAATGGGCCCAGCGCCAGCTCGAACGTCGCGGACGGTTACTGATCATCTTCGGCCGCTACGTGCCCGGCGGCCGCGCCGCCACCCTCGCCACGGCCGGCGCCCTCGGCTTCTCGCCGTCCTGGTTCCTGCCCGCGGAAGTGGTGGGCGTGCTGCTGTGGGGAACCCAGGCCGCGCTCATCGGATTCATCGGCGGCAGCACGTTCCAGGACCAGCCGCTGATCGGCATGGCCTTCTCTTATGGATTTGTCGTCCTTGTCGTGATCGGTTCCGCCATAACCCACCGCATTCGTCACGCCGGCCTTACACTGCGAGGTCGGCGTTGAACGGGGGGCCATGGCAGGCTTCGATTTCCGGGTGCTCGGGCCGTTGGAAGTCGGTTACGACGGCATCGCGGTCACGGTGGGCTCGGCCCGCCAGCGCACCCTGCTCGCCGTCCTGCTCATGCGGGCCAACCAGGTCGTTTCGCTGGACGAACTGGTGCGCTACGTGTGGGAGGAGCACCCGACGACGGGTGCGCGGACCACGGTGCAGAACTATGTGATGCGGCTGCGCAACACGTTGTCCGGAGCCGGTGGAACATCGCCGATCATCACCGCGTCGGATGGTTACCTGATCTCCGTCGCCGAGTCCGAACTCGATGTCTGGCGGTTGCGTGAGCTGGTCGCACAGGCCCGTGCCGCGGAACCGGAATTGGCGTCCAAGCTGCTGACCGAGGCCCTGGATCTGTGGCGCGGAAATCCGCTGGCCGACATCCAGTCGGAGACGCTGCGGCGGGAGGTGGCGCCCCGGCTGACCGAGCAGCTGCTGTCGGCCACCGAGCTGCACGTCGACGTCGAGCTGGGGCTGAGCCGGCACAACGCGATCATCGGCGAGCTCCGCGATCTCACCCTGAGTAATCCGCTGCGGGAGCGGTTCTGGGCTCAGCTCATCACTGCCCTGTACCGCTGCGGCCGGCAGGGCGAGGCGCTGCAGGCGTTCCAGGATGTCCGCCGGGTACTGGCCGAGGAGCTCGGCATCGACCCCGGCCCGGAGCTGGTGGAGCTGCACAGACAGGTGCTGGCCGGCGACCCCGCCCTGACCGCGCTGGCCACCCGCCAGCCGCTGCCGCGCCAGCTGCCTCCGCCTGCCGGCGGTTTCGTCGGCCGCACCGCCGAACTGCGCGCCCTGGACCAGCTCCTCGACCGCCGGCCCGGCATCGCCGTCATCACGGCCGGCGGCGGCTTCGGCAAGACGTCCCTGGTGCTGCGCTGGGCCCACGACCGCATCGACCGCTTCCCCGACGGCCAGCTGTTCGTGAACCTGCGCGGCTTCGACCCGTCCGGCCCGTCGATGTTGCCGACCTCCGCGGTCCGCGGCTTCCTGGAGGCCTTCGGCCTGACGCCCGCGTCCATGCCGGCGGAGCCGGACGCGCAGATCGCGCTGTACCGGAGTCTGGTGGCGGACAAGCGAATGCTGATCGTGCTGGACAACGCGTCGGACTCCAGCCAGGTGCAGCCGCTGCTGCCGGGCAGCCCCGGCTGCACGGTCCTGGTGACCAGCCGCAGCCGGCTCAGCGGCGTGATCATCGCGCACCAGGCGACGCCGGTGGCGCTGGACGTGCTCGGCGAGGACGAGGCCCAGGAGCTGCTGACGGACCAGCTCGGCGCGCAGCGGCTGACCGCCGAGCAGGCCGCAGTGGCCGAGCTGTGCGCCGGTCTGCCGCTGGCTCTCAACATCGTCGCCGCGCGTGCGGCCAAAAAAAACGGACTTTCCGCTGGCCGCGTTGGCCGCGGAGGTCATGGACGCCCGGCTGGACGCGCTGGACGCCGGCGAGCTGTCGGCCAACCTCCGCGCCGTATTAAAAAAGTTCCTACAACGCCTTGGGCAGCGCCGCGGCCGAGATCTTCGGCCTGCTCGGCCTGACCACGGGGGCAGACATCGGCCTGCCCGCGGCGGCGTCGCTGACCGGGCTGCCCGTGCAGCGGGTGCGGAACCTGTTGCGGGAGCTGGAGAATTCGCGAACTGGTGACCGAGCACGCGCCCGGCCGCTACCGGATGCACGACCTGGTCCGCTGTTACGCCGCCGAGCGTGTCCTGCCCGGCCCGGCGCGCCGGGCGGCGATGGCCCGTCTGCTCGACTTCTACCTGCACACCGCGCATTCCGGCGAGTTGCGGCTGTACGAGCACGGCCAGCCGATCCAGCTGGCCCCGCCCGAGCCGGGCACCCAGCCGATCGCGCTGGCCGACCATCTGGCGGCCAAGGCGTGGTTCGACGCGGAATATCCCAACCTGCTGGCCACCTTGCGCACCGCCGCCCAGCAAGGACGGCACCAGGCGGTCTGGGTGCTGGCCTGGTCGATGGCCAGCTATCACTGGCGCCGCAGCCGGCTGACCGAGGATCTGGCGTTCTGGCGGGCGGCGCTGATGGCCACCGAGGCCATCGGCGAGCATGTGCTGACCGCCCGCCGGTTCCTCGGCCGCGCGCTGACCCGGCTCGGCCTGTCCGAGGAGGCGCTGGAGCAGCTGACGACCGCAGCCGAGAACGACGACCCGCACGAGCGGGCGCAGGCGTTCCACACGCTGGCCTGGTACTGGGAGCGCAATGGCGACGACAGTGCCGCGCTGGCCAACGCGCAGCGGGCGCTGACGCTGTTCGAGCAGCTCGGCGCCAAAGCCAGCACGGCCAAGGCCTACAACGCCGTCGGCTGGTACTTGGCCCGGCTGGGCGACTTCGAGCACGCCCGGCAGCACTGCGAGCGGGCGCTGGAGCTGTCGAGCGAGCGGGAGCCCGAGGTCCGCTACGGGCTCTACGACAGCCTGGGCTTCATCGCCCGCGAGGCCGGGGACTACGCGTCGGCCCGCGAGTACTACCAGCGGGGGCTGGCCCTGATCCGCGAGATGGGCAACATCTACGAGGAGCCCAACGTCCTGGTGGACATCGGCCAGGTCAGCCTGCGCAGCGGCGATGCCGACGGGGCCCGGCGCAGCTGGCTGGAGGCCAGCCGCACCTACGCCGCGCAGTCCCGCCTGAACGAGGTCGAGC
>NZ_KK037166.1:6042579-6081382 GCF_000568255.1 Kutzneria sp. 744 | reverse complement strand
GTCCAGCGGCTGCTGGACGCGCTCGACGAGAGCTGAGAGTCCGGACTCAGCCGGCGATCATGCGACCGCTGGACTTGAGGTGCTCGGCGGCCTGCGCGATGCGGGCGGCCATGCCGACCTCGGCCGCCTTGAGGTAGCTGCGCGGGTCGTAGACCTTCTTGTTGCCGACCTCGCCGTCGATCTTCAGCATGCCGTCGTAGTTCTTGAAGAAGTGGTCGACGATCGGCCGGGTGAAGGCGTACTGGGTGTCGGTGTCGATGTTCATCTTCACCACGCCGTAGCTGACCGCCTCGGCGATCTCCTCCGGCAGCGAGCCCGAGCCGCCGTGGAAGACCAGGTCGAACGGCTTGGTGCCGGGCTTGCCCAGCTTCTCGGCCACCACGTCCTGGCCGGCCTTGAGCACCTCGGGGCGCAGCTTGACGTTGCCCGGCTTGTAGACGCCGTGCACGTTGCCGAAGGTGGCGGCCAGCAGGTAGCGGCCCTTCTCACCGGCGCCCAGCGCGGCCAGCGTCTTCAGGAAGTCCTCGTTGGAGGTGTAGAGCTTGTCGTTGATCTCGTTGGCGACGCCGTCCTCCTCGCCGCCGACGACGCCGATCTCCACCTCGAGAATGATGTTGGCCTTGGCCGCCTGGTCGAGCAGCTCGGCGGCGATCGTCAGGTTCTCGTCCAGCGGCACCGCGGAGCCGTCCCACATGTGCGACTGGAACAGCGGGTTCTCGCCGCGGGCCACGCGCTCCTGGCTGATGGCCAGCAGCGGGCGGACGAAGCCGTCCAGCTTGTCCTTGGGGCAGTGGTCGGTGTGCAGCGCGATGTTGACCGGGTACTTGGCCGCCACCACGTGCGCGTACTCGGCCAGCGCCGCCGCGCCGGTGACCATGTCCTTGACCTTGGTGCCGGACAGGAAGTCGGCGCCGCCGGTGGAGACCTGGACGATGCCGTCGCTCTCGGCCTCGGCGAAGCCGCGCAGCGCCGCGTTCAACGTCTCCGAGGAGGTCACGTTGATCGCCGGGTAGGCGAACTCGTTCGCCTTCGCCCGGTCCAGCATCTCGGCGTAGACCTCGGGGGTCGCGATAGGCATCGGTCGTCACTCCTCGGGATTTCGACGTTTTCGCGCACCATCCTACGAGGCGGCCGCCGGCGGCGAACCGCCGAGCGGACGCGCCCGCTGGAACGATACAGTCAGCGCCGCCCGAGCGACATGCCCGGTTTCAGGCCGCGACCGCCAGCACCGGTTTAGCCAGGGCCGTGCAGCTCACCACGCGATTTCGCCCGCTGTTCTTGGCCTGGTAGAGGGCGGCGTCGGCGGCTAGGAGCAGTGGTTCGATGTCGTCGCCGGCGTTGGGGAAGGTCGAAACTCCGATGGACGCGGACAGGTTCCGGATGATGGTCGTGCGCCCCTCCACCGGGGCTTCCACCGCGAGTTGTGTCACCGCGTGCCGGATACGCTCCGCCACGCCTACTCCGTCATCTTCGGACATGCCGGGTAGGAGAACCACGAATTCCTCGCCGCCGAAGCGGCCGACCGAGTCGTAGTCGCGCACCTCGGCGGAGATGGCGTCGGCGACCGCCTTGAGAACCGCGTCGCCGGCCACGTGGCCGTAGGTGTCGTTCACCTTCTTGAAATGGTCGAGATCGACCATCAGCAGGCCGAAGCCGTCATTCGCGCGCATCGCGCGGGAACGCTCACGGCTGGCCCGGTTGTGCCAGCCCTCGCTGTTGAACAGGCCCGTCTTGGCGTCCTTGGACGCCTTCTCCTCGACCTGCTTGAGCAGCACAGCGCGGTGCAGCATGAGCACCGGCGGCAGCGCCAGCACGACCAGCGCCGGGCTGTAGGACAGCGCGAAGGCCAGCAGCGCGCCGTAGAAGAGGGTGGAGATCTCCAGCATGTGCTTGGACGGGTCGCTGAAGCCCTTGCGCACGGTGACGCCGGGCGTGCCGTAGAGCAGCACGCGGGCGGCGATCATGGCGACGTCCAGGGCACTGAACGTGAGCAGCGCGGCCACCACGACCAGCACGGTCAGCGGGGCGACGGTCGCGCCGAACAGGTGTCCGGGGCCGCCGACCAGGTCGAGCAGCCGCGCCGCGGCCGCGCCGGCGATGATCATGACGCTGATGCCGAACACCCGCCGGTGCCAGCCGACGAACGGGTTGCGCCACTGGTAATGCGCGTAGACCACGGCGATCACCGCGGCCATCAGCGGCGTCGGCAACAGCAGCACGCCGGCGAACACCCAGACCGAGGCAAGATCGACGTGACCCTGCCCGGCGGCCGCGCGGCGCGCCTTTTCGATACCGCTCGCGAGTTCCGTGTGGGCCACGCCACAACCGGCAAGCACACTCGCAGTGACAATTTCCCCCGTTGTCACTGTCACATTGAGTGTCGATATCAGCACTATTAGTAGTGCCACCGCGTCTACTGCCAGCAAGTAACCGATCGCTCTCCGTGGCACCTGGAACAGTTGCCATCCGGAGAACATGGACCTCACGTAAGTGCTGGACATTGAGACCCCCTCGGGACGGTGGAACACGAATAGGCATCGGCGCTAGTCAGATGGCTGGCAAAGTGCGTAGCCGGAGTGCACACTGACGGCGGCGAAGCCCGCAATGCCGGCTCGGGAGGGGGTGCGTCAGATGACGGTGTCGCCGCCGAGAGGCTGGGAGCCCTCATAGAGCTCTTCTGCCATGGCGAGGCGGGCCGATTGCGATCGGCCCGCCTAGGCAGCATGACCGACCTCTTCAAGCCGGCTCCGCCGCCAGGCGACGGAGAGCCCGAGCCCGGCGAGCACTGCCGCCAGGCCCGCGATCGCGATGGTGCCGGCCGGCCCCATCCCGTCTGCCAGCACCCCCGCGAGCGCCACGGCCACGCCTTGCGCCGCGATCGCTCCCGAGGACATCAACCCGATCGCCTGCCCCCTGCCGACGACGGGTGTGCGCTGAATGAACGCGGGCGGCGCTACGACCATGTAGGACGCGGCCACCCCGGACAGCGCGAACAACACGCAGGAGACCACGAGATCGGGCTCCAGCGCACAGATGAACAGCGGCAGCCCCGACAGGGCCGCCAGCGGACCGATCAGCCGTAGCCGCTGCTCGGGCGGCACGCGCGTGATGATCAGCGCGCCGACGATGGCGCCGACCGGCGTGGCCGCGAGCAGCCAGCCCACATCCACCGGATTCGGCGTCGGCGTGTGTCCCAGGGCCGACAGGTAGGGCACGACGAGCCCCTCCGCCGCCACCGGCAGGCCGATCATCCAGATCATCAAGGCCAGCGTGCGCAGCTGCCGGTCGGCCCACACCAGTCGGGCTCCCCGGCGGGTCGATGTCCACAGCGACATCTGCTCACCGCCCGAGCCCACCGCCGGCCGCGGCCGCACGCCGAGCATGATCAGGGCCGCCGAGGCGGCGAAGCTCACCGCGTTGGCGGCCAGCGCGCCGTACGGCGTCAGCAGGGTGACCAGGAAACCGCCGCCGGCGAATCCGGCGACCTGCGAGATCTGGCCGACCACCGCCCGCAGGCTTTGCCCCACGGTGAGTTCGTCACCCGAAAGAACATCGGCCAACAGGGCTCCGCGCGCCGCATTCGACGGCGAACCGAGCAGCTGAGTGATGAAAAGCAGGGCAAAAAGCGCTATGAGCGAAACTCCCGGCACCGCCATGATCGCCATCAGCGCCGCGCGCGTGATATCGGCGGTCATCATGACGTTGCGCCGCGGATAACGGTCCGCGAGGCCGGCGAGCAGGGGCCCGAACAACGCCGGCAGCATGGTCAACGCGAAGGTCAGCGCGGCCAGTGCAGCGGAGCGTGTTCGATCGAACACAAGAAGTGACAATGCGACGCGGGCGATCTGATCGCCCGCGGTGGAAACGAGCTCGGCCAGCCACAAGGCCCGGAACTCGCCGTTGGCGAAAACGTCCCGGTACCTGGCAGCGCGCCCGGTCCCCTCCAACTTGCGCCCCTCGTCTCCCCCGTACCCCGCCCTCCCAGTAGCGGAGACAGTTCGTTTCCTGTCGTTTCGTCCGGTAGCCCGTCACCCCTGGCAGGCTCTTCCTCTCTCACCGTAGCCAGCGCTATCCCGTCAACCCAGCTCATTCAGATATCGATCGCATCATTCACAGTTGACTTTCCGTGATCGTACGGTCGCAGGGCCGATCCGGAAAGGGGTGACCGGCAGTTCGGGCCGAAGGGTCTGCCCCGGACGATCACGCCCGGCAGCGCGGGCTGGTTCAGGACTATGTTCGAATCGCGGTGAAGATCGGAACATCGGACCTTGACGGCCCCGCGGGAAGGGTTCGAACGGTTGAAGGGGAACCGGGAAACATCGTTCACCGACCCCCGACATATGTCGAGGCCGAGGGCGATTTTTTGCCACTTCCAACTTCCCTTCCGCACCCTCCGCCGACTCCCGCGCGCCCCGGCCGTTCGCCGTGCAGCGTATTGAACTCGCCAGTAGCTTACTGACGGTAGGTTGCGTTACGGTGCCCCTAGAGGCAGTCGGCGAGGAGGCGCGTGTGGGCATGAACACCATGGCCGGCAAGGTTGTGCTGATCACCGGCGCGGCCCGGGGCATCGGGGCCGAGACGGCGCGCCGCCTGGCGGCGCTCGGGGCCAAGGTCGCCCTGGTCGGGCTGGAAAAGGAGCTGCTGGCGGCGACGGCCGAGGAGTGCGGCCCGGACGCCGGCGCCTGGGAGGCCGACGTCACCGACTGGGAAGCCCTGGAAACCGCGGTCGGCGGCGTGATGGAGCGCTACGGGCGGATCGACGTGGTGATGGCCAACGCCGGCATCGCGCCCACCGGCTTCGTCCGCTCCATCGACCCGGCGGCGTTCGAGCGGACCATCGAGATCAACCTGCTCGGGGTGTGGCGGACCGTGCGCGTCTGCCTGCCCCACCTGATCGCCAGCCGCGGTTACTGCCTGGTGGTGTCCTCGCTGGCCGCCATCTCACACGCCCCCGGCATGGCCGCCTACGCAGCCAGCAAGGCCGGCGTCGACGCCTTCTCCGACAGCCTGCGGGCCGAGGTCCGCCATCTCGGCGTGGATGTGGGCACCGCGTACTTCTCCTGGATCGCCACCGACATGGTCACCAGCGCCGACCAGCACCCCGTGTTCGGCAAGATGCGCAGCCGCCTGCCCGGCCCGCTGGGCCGCACTTACCAGGTGTCCGACGTGGGCAAGGCCGTGGTCGCGGGCATCAACCGCCGGGCCAAGGCCATCCACGTGCCGGGCTGGGTCGGCGGCCTCAAGCTGTTCCGCGGCATCGTCAACCAGCTGTCGCTGCCGATCTCGGCGATGGGCGCGAAGGACGCCGACCAGGCCGCGCTGGAGGACATCAAGGTCCGTGGCGCGGAAGCCTCGCGGCCGGTCGGCCCGGGCGGCGCCGCCGGTTTCGAGAGCCGGCGCGCCCGGTAAAACTCAGTCCAGCCAGACGCCCAGGACCGGGGTCCAGGCGGTCACCTTGGTCGAGGCGATGACCTCGGCCGCCTTGTACGGGTCGTTGTCGAGCACCTTCTGCATCTCGGCCTCGTCGTCGACCTCGAAGACCAGCAGCCCGCCGTCGTCCGCCGTCCACGCCCCGGCGGCCAGCACCTTGCCCTGCTCGGCCAGTGCGCGCAGGTAGTCGCGGTGCTCCGGCCGGACGGCGTGCCGGCGGGGCACGTCCTCGATGTAGCTGTACTCGACGGCGTACTTGGGCACCGTTACCTCCCTTGTGAGCATTCGCCAATCAAACTAATGCACCGGTTGGGTATTCTCGCCGCCGTGGACGTGCAGCCGAACAGCGTTGAGCGGACCCTCTCCAGCCTCCGGGCGGTGGACGGCCCGGAACCTTCCACGGCTGCCCCGCTGACCTTGGAGGACCTCTACCGCCAGCACCGGATGCGGTTGGTCCGGTTGGCGATCCTGCTGGTGGACGAGCCGGCGACGGCCGAGGACGTGGTGCAGGAGGCCTTCACCGGCCTGCACCGCAACTGGGGCGGCCTGCGGGACGCCCAGGCGGCGGTCGGCTACCTGCGGACCGCGGTGGTCAACGGCAGCCGGTCGGTGCTGCGCCGCCGCAAGACCGCCCGCGACTACACCCCGCCGCACACCGCCAACGCCCGCTCGGCGGAGAGCCTGGCGATGCTGACGGCCGAGCACCAGGCCGTGGTCAACGCCCTGTCCAAGCTGCCGCCGCGCCAGCGTGAGGTGCTCGTGCTGCGCTACTACGGGGACCTGTCCGAGGCCGAGATCGCCGACGCCACCGGCATCTCCAAGGGCACCGTGAAGTCCACGGCCAGCCGCGCGCTGGACGCCCTGCAGAAGGCGATGGCCAACTAGGGCCTGTTTCAGAAGTTGATCTCGGTTTGAGATGATCTTCGGGTGGGTCGTGGTGATCTGACGAACGAGCAGTGGGCAAAGCTGGAACCCTTGCTACCCAAGGGCAAGAAGTCTGGACGCCCGCCCAAACACCCGAAACGGCAACTCATCAACGGGATCCGGTTCCGGGTGCGGACGGGTGTGCAGTGGCGAGACCTGCCGGACCGGTACGGGCCGTGGCAGACCGTGTATGGCCTGTTCCGACGCTGGCAGCGCGACGGGACTTGGAAACAGATCCTGACCCGGTTGCAGGCCGAGGCTGACGCGGCCGGGCTGATCACCTGGGATGTGAGCGTCGACTCCACTGTGGCTCGCGCGCACCAGCATGCCGCTGGCGCGCGTAAAAAGGGGCTGACCAGCGTGAATCTCCGGGTGGAGTCGACACCGAGCCGGATGACCATGGGATCGGCCGGTCCCGGGGCGGGCTGACCACGAAGGTGCACCTGGCGACCGAGCAGGGGCTGAAGCCGTTGTCGGTCGTGGTCACGGCCGGGCAGCGGGGTGACTCGCCGCAGTTCCAGACGGTGTTGGAGCGAATCAGGGTGCCCCGTCTGGGTCGGGGGCGGGCGCGGACGCGCCCGGATCGGGTCTTGGGGGACAAGGCGTACGGCTCCCGCGCCAATCGCTGCTACCTGCGGCGGCGGGGTGTTCGGTGCACGATTCCGGAGAAGGCGGACCAGATCCTCCATCGCAAGAACCGTGGTGCGCGTGGTGGTCGTCGGCCGGCGTTCGACAAGGAGATCTACAAGCGGCGGCATGCTGTGGAGTGCGGCATCAACCGACTCAAGCGGAACCGGGCCGTGGCCACTCGGTACGACAAGCTCGCTGTCCGGTATGAGGCCACGGTCGTTATCGCGGCGATCAACGAGTGGCTCTGACATCTGAAACAGGCCCTAGACCCCGAGCTGGACCAACTGCTAGACCAACTGCACGTCGATGCCGTGGTCGCGGAACTGCGCGACCACGGCATCGTCGGCTTCGGTGTCGGTGATCAGGCCGTCGACCTGCTCGATGGGGCAGATCCGCACGAAGGCCGAGCCGCCCAGCTTGGACGAGTCGGCCACCACCACGACACGCCCGGACCGCTCGGCCAACAGCCGGTTGATGGCGGCCTCGCCCTCGTTGCGGGCCGACGCGCCGAGCTTGGGGTCCACGTGGTCGACGCCGAGGAAGATCACGTCCAGCGTCAGCTCGTCGGGGATGAGCCGGGCCAGCGGCCCGATCAGCTCGTAGGACTGCGGCCGCACCACGCCGCCGGTGACGACCAGCTTGATCTGCTGCCGGACGGTCAGCTCGTTGGCGATGTTCAGCGCGTTGGTGACGATGGTCAGGTCCAGCTCGGACCGGGCGGCCAGGGCCCGCGCCACCTCGGTCGCGGTGGTGCCGCCGTTCAGCCCGACCACCGCCCCCTTCTCCACGAGCGCGGCCGCGGCGCGGGCGATGCGCAGCTTGGCGTCGGCGTGCCGGGCGGTCTTGTAGCGCAGCGGCAGGTCGTAGGACACGGCGTGGGCGACCGCACCGCCGCGGGTGCGGGTGAGCAGCTGCTGCTCGGCGAGGTGGTCGAGGTCGCGGCGGATGGTCGCGGCGGAGACCTGGAGCTCCTCGGCGATGTCGTCGACCTCCACCCGGCCCCGCTCGGCGAGCAGCTCCAGCAGGGCGGTGAGCCGCTCGTACCGATTCATCCACAGACCCCTTCATTGCGTGTTTGTGCACGAGTACCCTGTGTTTCGGACAGCTATGAGCAGTCGAGGGGGCACTGTGCACTTCGTCGAGACCGAGATCATCTCGCAGCCGGACTGCTGGCGGCGGGCCGTCACGCTGGCGCCCGACAGTCTGCCAGCGCCGGGCGAGCGCGTCGCGGTGATCGGGTGCGGCACGTCGTGGTTCGTCGCCCAGTCCTACGCCCAGCTACGGGAGGCCGCCGGCCAGGGGGAGACCGACGCCTTCGCCGCCTCCGAGTTCCCGTTCTCGCGGCGCTACGACCGGGTCGTGGCCATCACCCGCTCCGGCACGACCACCGAGGTGCTGGACGCGCTGGACCGGCTGCGCGGGCAGACGCCGACCCTTGCGCTGATCGGCGATCCGGACACGCCCATCGTCGACAAGGCGAACGAGCTGGTGGTGCTGGACTTCGCCGACGAGCGGTCGGTGGTGCAGACGCGGTTCGCCACGACCGCGCTGGCCCTGCTGCGTGCCAGCCTGGGCGAGGATCTCGGCCGGGCGATCGCCGACGTCGAACTGGCCGTCGTCGAGCCGCTGGACGAGGAGCTGTTCGACGTCGAGCAGTTCACGTTCCTGGGCCGCGGCTGGACCAACGGCCTGGCCCTGGAGGCCGGGCTGAAGATGCGCGAGGCGGCCGGGGCCTGGACCGAGGCCTACCCGGCCATGGAGTACCGGCACGGCCCGATCAGCATCACCGGCCCCAACCGGATGGCGTGGATGTTCGGGACCGCCCCCGAGGGGCTGCCCGAGCAGGTGGCCGCCACCGGTGGCCGGTTCCGCGCCGGCGACCGCGACCCGATGGCCGAACTCGTGACCGTTCAGCGACTGGCCGTGGCGATCGCCCTGGACCAGGGCCTCGACCCGGACCAGCCGCGGCATCTCACCCGCTCGGTTGTCTTGCGAGGTGTAGACCAATAATGCTTATCTCCGCTCGTGGCTCGCACTAGGTACGTGGTGGCCGTCGACGTCGGCGGCACGGACATGAAGGCCGCCCTGGTATCCGGCACGCCGACCGCGGCGACCGTGGTGACCAGCAGGCGCCGCGTCACCCCACGCGGTGAGGACGGCACGGGCACCGCGCATGCGGTGGTCAGCGCGATCGTCGAGCTGGTGGACGAGCTGCGCGGGGCCGTCGACCATCCCGTCGACGCCGTGGGCGTGGTCGTGCCGGGCGTGGTGGACGAGGCCGAGGGCATCGGCGTCTTCTCGGCCAATCTCGGCTGGCGGGACTTCCCGTTCCGGCTGCTGCTGGCCGAGCGGACCGGCCTGCCCGTGAGCTTCGGCCACGACGTGCGGGCCGGCGGGCTGGCCGAGCACCGGCTCGGCGCCGCCCGCGGCCTGACCGACGTCGTGATCATGCCCATCGGCACCGGCATCGCCGCCGCGCTGATGATCGGCGGCCGGCTGCACGTCCACGGCGGCGAGCTGGGGCACGTCGATGTCGGCCACGGCGAGCCGTGCGGCTGCGGGCAGCGCGGCTGTGTGGAGGCCGTGGCCTCCTCGGCGGCGATCGCCCGGCGCTACTCGGCCCGCACCGGCCAGCAGGTCGACCGGGCCTCGGTGGTGGCCGACCTGGTGCGGGCCGGCGATCCGGACGCCGTCGCCGTCTGGCACGACGCCGTCGACGCCCTGGCCAAGGGCATCCTGATCGCCGCCACGCTGCTCGGGCCGGAGGCCGTGGTGCTGGGCGGCGGCCTGGCACTGGCGGGTGATCTGCTCATCGAGCCGTTGCGCAAGCGGCTGGCGGAACTGATCGTGTTCCAACGGCAGCCCGATTTGCTGCTCGCCGCCCTCGGCGATGAGGCAGGCTGTCTGGGAGCCGCACTGATGGCTATTGATGCCGTGGACGCGCCGGCCTCTGGAGGTGAAGGACGGACATGACACGTCTTTTCAGTGGCATGGCCGTCCGAGCCGAAGAGGCCGGCCTCGTGGCGTCCACGGCCCCGCCCGGGACGGGCGGCATGGACACTGCCGTGGAGGGCTAGTGGGTGACCTGGTGCTTGCCGGCGGTCGGGTGCTCACACCCGACGGCGTGCTCGACCCCGGCTGGGTGTCGGTGGCGAACGGCCGGATCGACGCCGTCGGCGCCGGCAAGCGAGCCGATGCCACTGTCGACCTCGGCGGCAGCTGGCTGGTGCCGGGTTTTGTCGACGTGCACTGCCACGGCGGCGGCGGTCGGGCGTTCACCGGCCACGACCCGGGCCTGGCCATCGCGGCGCACCGCCGGCACGGCACCACCACCACGATCGCCAGCCTGGTGTCCCGGCCGATCAAGGAGCTGGCCCGGCAGATCGAAGAGCTCGGGGACCTGGTGCGCGGCGGGGACGTCGCCGGCATCCACCTGGAGGGCCCGTTCCTGTCGGCGGCCCGCTGCGGCGCGCACGACCCCCGGGTCCTGCGGCCACCGGACCTCGACTCCGTGCGCGCGCTGCTGGCGGCCGGCGAAGACACGATCAAGATGGTGACCATCGCGCCGGAGCTGGAGGGCGCGGTCGAGGCCACGAAACTGTTGGTGGACAACGGGGTCATCGTCGCGATCGGACACACCGACGCCTCCGAGGCGCAGGTCGTCCCGGCGGTGGACGCGGGCGCGTCGGTGGCCACGCACCTGTTCAACGGCATGCGGCCGCTGCACCACCGCGAGCCCGGCCCGATCGGCGCGCTGCTGGACGACGAGCGGGTCAGCGTCGAGCTGATCTGCGACCTCGTGCACCTGCACCCGACGGCCGTCCGGCTGGCCGCGCACCACGCCGGCCCGTCCCGGACGCTGCTGATCACGGATGCGATGGCCGCGGCCGGCATGGGCGACGGCGTCTACGACCTCGGCGGGCTGGAGGTCACCGTCCAGGACGGCGTGCCGACCCTGGCCGGCGGCTCGCTGGCCGGCAGCACCCTGACCATGGACCTGGCGTTCCGGAACTTCGTGCAGCAGTGCGGGTTGTCGATGGCCGAGGCCGTCGCCGCGACCGCCGGCCGTCCCGCGCAGCTGCTGGGTCTCGCCGACAACGTGGGCGCCGTCGCCGTCGGGTTGCGGGCCGATTTTGTCGTGCTGGACAACGAATTGCGGGTGCAGGACGTGTACCGCGGGGGTTCACGGGAGGACCGTTCGTGACGCTGACGCCGACCGGCGAGATCGTCGATGCCGCCGCCCTCGCGGGCCGGGGTGTCGGCGCGTTCAACGTGATCCAGCTGGAGCACGCCGAGGCGCTGGTCGCCGGGGCGGAGGCGGCCGGGGCGCCGGTCGTGGTGCAGATCAGCGAGAACGCCGTGCGCTATCACGGTTCGCTGGCCCCGATCGGGCTGGCGACGCTGGCCGTGGCCCGGCAGTCGTCGACCCGCGTGGCCGTGCACCTCGACCACGCGGAGAGCGCGGACCTGGTGGACGAGGCGGTGGCGTTGGGCTTCACCAGCGTCATGTTCGACGCGTCCAAACTGGACTACGCGGAGAACGTGCGCACGACCGCCGAGGTGGTCCGGCGCTGCCACGCCGCGGGCGTGCACGTGGAGGCGGAGCTCGGCGAGGTCGGCGGCAAGGACGGCGTGCACGCGCCCGGCGCCCGCACCGATCCGGACCAGGCCCGCGAGTTCGTCGAGGCGACCGGGGTCGATGCGCTGGCCGTCGCCGTCGGCAGCTCGCACGCGATGCTGACCCGGGACGCCGTCCTGGACTTCGAGCTGATCGGGCTGCTGCGGGACAAGGTCGGCGTGCCGCTCGTGCTGCACGGTTCCTCGGGTGTCGCCGACGCCGACCTCACCCGTGCGGTCGGCGCGGGGATGACGAAGATCAATATCGCCACCCATCTGAACACCGCGTTCACCGCCGCCGTTCGGGCCTATCTGGCCGACAATCCGCAGGTCGTGGACACCCGCAAGTACCTCGCCCCCGGTCGGGCCGCCGTCGCCGCCGAGGTGACCCGGCTGCTCGGCGTGCTCCGCAGCAACTAACGTGGTCGCCGTGAGCAAGTCCGACGACCCGGAGCGGCTGCTGGCGGAGGCCCTGCGGGCCCAGGCGGTGAGCACGCCGGTGACGATGCCGCCGCTGCCGGCCGTGCTGACCAAGGCCGCCGATCCGGCCCCGGAGCAGCCCGAAACCGCCGCCTCGGACGAGGCCGCCGCGGACGAGGCCCCTGATGACACGGCCGTCGAGGACGAGTCGCCGGAACAGGACGCCGCCGCGCCTGCGCAGCCGGTCGTCCCCGAGCAGCCGGTCGACTCCGAGCCGAGTGACTCCGAGTCGGGCGACTCCGAGCTGAGTGACTCCAAGCTGGGCGACGAGGCGTCCGCGGCCGCCGTGGCGGAGCCCAAGGCCAACCCGAAGCCGCCCGCCGGGTCCGGGGACGGCGCGTTCACCGAGGAGATGGTGCTGCGCGAGCTCAGCTCCGGCCCCATGACCGGCGAGCTGGCCACCATCCGCATCAACAACTCGCAGCACCAGTACGAGACCGAGCGGTTCTCGCCGCTGGAGAACCTGTACGGGCCGGTCGGCGCGGGTCCCGGCTTCGGGCTGATCTCCGGCAGCGAGGTCGGCAGCACCGTCGGGCCGCCGGTCGGCGAGTTCGACCACCTGCTGCCCGAGCTGCCGACCCGGGCCACGGCCACCAACGCCGTGCCGACGACCAGGATGCGCACCGAGCGCGGACAGGTGCCGGGCTGGCTGATCCTGCTGTTCGCGCTGGTGTTGGGGCTGGCCGGCGGGGCCGTGGCCGGGCTGCTGAGCATGCTGTAAATCGGACACTCAGCCAACACCTGTACCTTGGGGAATCGTGAACACCGCGTTCCTCGCGAGCACGACCACCACTGTCGCCCTGCCGGGTTGGCTCGACGCCAACACCATCCTGCAGGGCCTGGGCCCGTACGTCTTCGTCGGCGTGGCTCTGCTGATCTTCGCCGACTGCGGCATCCTGATCGGCTTCCTGATCCCGGGTGACACCCTGCTGTTCACCCTGGGCCTGCTGATCGCCCAGCACGTGGTGGACATGCCGATCTGGCTGGCCTGCGTGATCCTCTCGGTGTGCGCGGTCGTCGGCAACGTGACCGGCTACTACATCGGGGCCGCGATCGGCCCGAAGCTGTTCAGCAACCCCGATTCCAAGATCTTCAAGCGCAAGCACATCGAGCACACCCACGAGTTCTTCGAGAAGTACGGCGCCCGGGCCATCATCCTGGCCCGCTTCGTGCCCATCGTGCGCACGTTCATCACCGCCGTCGCCGGCATCAGCAAGATGGACCCGCGCAAGTACTTCACGTACTCCGCCCTCGGCGGCGTGCTGTGGGCCGTCGTCGTGCCGCTGCTCGGCTTCTTCCTGGGCCAGGTCCCGCTCGTGCACGACCACCTGGAGATCTTCCTGGTGGCCATCCCGGTGCTGTCGGTCATCCCGATCGTGTTCGAGGTGATCAAGGGCCGCCGCGAGCGCATCGCCCGCGAGGCCGCCGCGGCCGAGGCTCCGGCCCTGGACGCCACCCAGCAGTTCGACATGCGCGGCGAGGACATGGACGCCACCCAGCGCATCGACCGCATCCGCTGACGGGCTCCCTCTCCGCCACGTGAGTGGCTCCTGTGTGCCTCAGGTGTAAGTAAGCCACTCACGTAGCCCCAAGCCGCCCCCTCGACAGGGGCGGTTTCTTCTGCTCCAATTAGTAAACAGTGCTGTACTGTTTACTAATCCCTTGAGGAGCGGGCATGACGGTGCTGATCGCGGGCGCGGGCCCGACCGGACTGACGGCGGCCTGCGCGCTCATGCAGCGGGGAGTCCCGGTGCGGGTGCTGGACGCGGCCGAGGGCCCGGCGACGACGTCGCGGGCGCTGGGCCTGCAGCCACGCGGGGCGGAGGTGATCAACCGGGTCCGGGCGCTGGGCGACCTGCCGGAGCGGGGCATGAACATCGGCTTCGTCAAGGCGATGGCCGGCGGCAAGCCGGTGATGACGCTGCGGCTGGAGCACATGAGGGGCAAGGGGGCGCTGATCGGCCAGTCGGAGATCGAGAAGTCGTTGCGGGACCGGCTGTCCGAGCTGGGCGGCAAGGTGGAGTGGGGCCGGACGGTCACCGCCGTCGAGCAGGATGAGCACGAGGTCACCGTGCACGCCGGGGAGCCGATCCGCGGCGACTGGCTGCTGGGCTGCGACGGCTCGCACAGCGCGGTCCGCAAGCTGATGGCCATCGACTTCCCGGGAGTGCCGCTGGCGGAACGGTTCCTGCTGGCCGACGTGCACATGGACTGGCCGCTGGACCGCGGCGGCGTGACGACCTGGCTCAGCGACGGCGGCATGTTCGCGGCTTTTCCGTTGCCGGGCAAGGATCTCTGGCGGTTGCAGGCCGACCTGCCCGGCGCCGGCCCGGTCGACGTGGTGGCCGAGCTCCGGGCGCTGCTGCCGGCGCGGACCGGCCTGCGGGCCGATTTTCTCGGCTGCGACTGGACTTCCTCGTTCACCATCCACCGGCGGCTGGCCGAAACCTACCGCCGTGGCCGGGTTTTCCTGGCCGGCGACGCGGCCCACGTGCACAGCCCGTTCAGCGGCCAGGGCATGAACACCGGCGTCGGCGACGCCGAGAACCTGGCGTGGAAGCTGGGGATGGTGATCAACGGCCGGGCCGGCGAGCGGCTGCTCGACACCTATCAGGGGGAACGGCGGCGCGTCGCCGAGGAGGTGCTGAGCGGCACCAGCGCGCTGACGTCGTTCGCGCTGGGCCTCGGATTCTGGCGGCGCCTGCTGCGGGACACGGTCATCCTGCCGCTGCTGAATCTCCCGGCCGTGCAGAAGAAGATGTTCGGGCAGTGGAGCCAGCTCGCCCTCACCTACCGCCGCGGTCCGCTGGGCCCGCACGGGGACCGCGACCCGGAGATCGCCGAGCGGTGGACCGACGGTCGCTGGGTGCTGGTGGCGCCGGCCGAGAACGACCCGCACGTGGCCGTGGCCCGGCGCTTCCTCGGCGAGGACCTGCTCGTCGAGACCGGACCGGCGGTGAAGCTGGTACGCCCCGACGGCCACCTGGCTTGGCAGGGACGGCTGTCACCGGCAAGGCTGACCACGTGGCTGGAAAATCTGACGAGCTGAAGTCCGCGGGCCGGCCCCGCGACCCCGAGGCCGACGAGGCGATCCTGCGGGCGGCGCTGGAGCTGTTCGCGGAGCGCGGCGTGGACGGCACCAGCATCGAGCAGATCGCCAAGCGGGCCGGGGTGGCCCGGCTGACCGTCTACCGGCGCTGGTCGTCCAAGGAGGAGCTGCTGGCCCAGGCCATCGCCTACGGCCGCAACGCCCCCGACCTCACCGACGAGGAGTACGACACGCTGCCGTACCCAGAGGTGATGGCCCGGATGCTCGGCTCGATGGCCGACTCCATCGCCGACCGCAGGCTGGCCCCGCTGATGGCCCAGCTGATGGGCTCCACCTTCAGCCATCCCGAGCTGTTCGACGCCTTCTGGGCGGCGTCCGGGGCCAAGCGCCGCGACGGCGGGGTCCGCCTGGTGCGGCGGGCCATCCGCGAGGGCATGCTGCCGGCCGACGCCGACCCCGACGTGATCGTGGACATCATCATCGGCGCGGTGTTCTACCGAATGCTGGTGCCGCCCCGGCACGACGACGTCGGTGAGCACGTGCTCCGGGTGCTGCGCCAGGTCGGCTTCCGCCCTACTCCATAGCGAACATCGAGCCCGGGTTGAACAGGTTGCCCGGGTCGAGCGCCTGCTTGATGGAGCGGTGCACGGCCAGCCCGACCGGCCCGATCTCGCGGGCCAGCCACTCCCGCTTGATCTTGCCGATGCCGTGTTCGCCGGTCACCGTGCCGCCCAGACCGAGGCCCAGCTCCAGGATCTCGTCGAAGGCGACGCGGGCCCGGGCGAACTCCTCGGCGTCGGCCGGGTCGTAGACCAACGTCGGGTGCATGTTGCCGTCGCCGGCGTGCCCGACCACGGCCACCTTGACCCGGTTCCGCTCGCCGATGACCTGGCAGCCGGCGATGAGGTCGGCGATGGCGGTCCGCGGCACGCACACGTCGTCGGTCAGCCACGCGCCGTAGACCTCCAGCGCGGTCAGCACGGCCCGCCGGGCGGTGAGCAGCATCTTGCCCTCGGCCAGATCCGTCGTCACGTAGGTCATGTCCGCGCCGGCGGCCTGGCAGGCCAGTTCCACCTTCTCCAGCTCCAGCCGGGCCACCTCGCCGCCGGAGTCGGACTGGCACAGCAGCAGGGCCTCGCAGCCGGGCGGGCCGACCTCGGTCCGCAGGTGCTGCTCGACGGCCTTGATGGAGACGGCGTCCATGATCTCCATCAGCGACGGCACGGTGCCGCTGCGCACGATGCTCGTCACGGCGACGCCGGCCGCCGCGGTGGTGCTGAACGCCGCCACCAGCGTGGCCGGGGCCTGCGGCAGCGGCCGCAGCGACAGCACCGCCTTGGTGATCACGCCGAGCGTGCCCTCGCTGCCGATGAACAGCTTGGTCAGGTCGTAGCCGGCGACACCCTTGACCGTGCGCCGACCCGTCTTCAACAGCGTGCCGTCCGCGAGCACGACTTCCAGCCCCAGCACGGAGTCCGTGGTCACGCCGTATTTCACGCAGCACAGGCCGCCGGCGTTGGTGGACAGGTTGCCGCCGATGGAGCACCAGTCGTAGCTGGACGGGTCGGGCGGGTAGAACAGGCCGTGCTTCTCCACGGCGTCGCGCAGGTCCAGGTTGACCACGCCCGGCTCGACCACGGCCAGCCGGTTGTCCTGGTCGATCTCCAGGATGGCGTTCATGCGGGTGGTCACCAGCATCACGCAGCCGTCGATGGCGTTGGCCGCGCCCGACAGGCCGCTGCCCGCGCCGCGTGGCACGATCGGCACGCCGGCTTCGCCGCAGATGCGGACCACCGCCTGCACCTGCTCGACGTCCTCCGGGAACACCACGGCCAGCGGCCGCCCGACCGGGGCCAGCGGCATCATGTCCCGGCTGTAGGTGGCGGTGACATCCGGATCGACACGCACGGAGTCGGCGCCGAGCGCCTGCTGCAAGGCCTGAACGACAGCGTTCATGCACTTCACCGTAGTCACCCGGTCGAGTGTTGAGTTTCACAACCATTGGACTTGCCCACTACTCTGAACGAGCAGATGCTTGTACTATCCAACTGATTGGTTGGAGCAACCATCGATCTTCGAAGGAGGTAGGACATGGAGACGACCCAGGAGCGGCTGGACAACGCCGACCAGTTGGGCCTCCAGCTGGTCCGCTTCCTTCGGCTGCTGGATCGGGCCAGCCACCAGTTCACCGACAAGCCGCACGGCGTCGAGAAGGCCGGCTACATGCTGATGGCCCACCTGGTGATCAACGGCCCCAAGCGGACGAGCACGCTGGCCGAGGGGGTCCACTCGGACCCGTCCACGGTCAGCCGACAAGTGGCCCAGCTCGTCCGCGCCGGCCTCGTCGAGCGGCGTGCCGACCCGATGGACGGCCGCGCGTGCCTGCTGGCCGCCACCGAGGACGGCCGCCAGCTCTTCGACGACCTGCGCACCAAGCGCAACCAGCACCTCGACCAGATGCTCGCCACCTGGCCGCTGGACCGCCGTCAGCAGCTCGTGGAGCTGTTCGACGCGCTCAACACCGATATCGAGAACTACCGACCGCAGATGGCCACCGCGATCGCCGAGCAGCGAAAGGCAACACGATGACGAGCACGGCCGCTCCGGTGGCGGCGCCTACTTCCAAGGCAGAGCACGTCCCCGGCACCTTCACCCACCGCCAGATCCTCACCATCCTGTCCGGCCTCATGCTGGGCATGTTCCTGGCGGCGCTGGACCAGACCATCGTCTCCACCTCGATCAGGACCATCGCCGACCAGCTGCACGGCCTCGACCAGCAGGCCTGGGCCACCACGGCGTACCTGATCACCTCGACCATCGCGACGCCGCTGTACGGCAAGCTGTCCGACATGTACGGCCGCAAGCCGTTCTACCTGGCCGCGATCATCATCTTCGTGGTCGGCTCGCTGGCCTGCACCTTCTCCACCTCGATGTACGAGCTGGCCGCGTTCCGGGCCTTTCAGAGATTACGCAGGCTATAACGCTTTATAAACCAGTCATATGGGCCTTGCGCGGGAGTGGGTGGGCTAAACACATCTCAATATCTGCTAGTAAAGCATGTGACTCCAGCAACAATACTTACGCGTGGAACGGTTTGTTCATTCTTAAACAGGGGTGGAGCGGTATTATTCGTAAGGGAGTCTGTAGAAGTCCTTATTGATCCACGGTGGGACGTTTAAGATCATACTTAGGTTGCTTACCTCCTGGATAATACGTAAAACGACTGACCAATAGTGTCTTATAAACGATCTTGCAGATAGACTCGCTTATGTGGCTGAATGGTAAACGTGGGGCCGATCAATGGAATGCCTGCGGCAGTATAATAGCTGCGCGCTCGCGTTATTCACAGTTTTGGATTCAGAGCTCGGCCTTGGCCCGAGTACGGGTTAACCAAGAAAGCGACCATATGTACGGGGGGCGTCGATGCGCCTCTGACAAGACGGTTACTGTATCTGAATTTCAAGCAGTGTGCGCCACCGGGAAAGTCACGTTTTTCCGCACATCTACGGGGCCAGCCGCCGTTCGATACAATATAACGAAACGTGTATTCCAATCCGGTCACGTCCAACGCCAGCGTGAAGCGGCGCATCGACTGGCTGGGTTCGGCCTTCATCACCATCGGCCTCGTGCCGCTGCTGATCGTGGCCGAGCAGGGCCGCGAATGGGGCTGGACCTCGCAGAACGCCTGGATCTGCTACATCGTCGGCGCCCTGGGCCTGATCGCCTTCGTGGTCGCCGAGCACTACGCCAAGGACGACGCCCTGATCCCGCTGCGGCTGTTCCGCAGCTCGGTGTTCAGCCTGACCTCGGTCACCGGCGTGCTGGTCGGCGTGGCGATGTTCGGCGGGATCGCGATGATCCCGCAGTACCTGCAGATCGTGAAGGGCAACACCCCGACCCAGTCCGGCCTGCTGATGCTGCCGTTCGTGCTGTCGATGATGGTCGCCTCCCTCGGGTCCGGCATCATCACGTCCCGCACCGGCCGCTACAAGCTGTTCCCGGTCATCGGCACCGTGCTGCTCGGGGCGGGCGCCGTGCTGTTCGCCACCCAGCTGCACTGGGACACCAGCCTGGTCGAGGTCGACATCTACATGGCGATCTTCGGCATCGGGCTCGGCCTGTGCATGCAGACGCTGACCCTGGCCACCCAGAACGCGGTGCCGCCGCGGGACATGGGCGTGGCCACCTCGTCGGCGACCTTCTTCCGGTCCATGGGCGGCACCGTCGGCACCGCCGTCTTCCTGTCGCTGCTGTTCAGCACGGTCGGCGGCAAGATCGCCGACGCCTTCCAGGCCATCGTGCCGACGCAGGCGTTCCAGACCGCCATCCACACGCCGTCGGTCGTGCAGGACCCCAGCAACGCCATGCTGTTCGCCGCGCTCAAGGGCGGCAACGACGCGGGCGGGGCGCTGCAGGACTCGTCGTTCATCCAGAAGCTCAACCCGGCGATCCTGGCCCAGCCGTTCCAGGAGGGCTTCACGAACGCGATGCACATCGTGTTCATCGGCGCCGCGATCGTGGCCGCCGTGGCCTTCATCCTGACGGTCTTCACCAAGGAGGTGCCGCTGCGCACGCAGTCCGGCATCCAGGCGCAGGCCGCCGAGGAAGGCGGCATCGTGCTGACCACGGATGAGCCCGTGCCGGCGGCGGTCGCCAGCGCCACCGAGCCGTTCGACACCAACGGCAAGCACGCCATGAACGGCAATGGCAACGGAAACGGTCACACACACCTGGCCGGCACCCTGATCGGCACTCCGCTCACCGGCTTCGTGCGGCGGCCCGACGGCAGCCCGGTGCACTCCGCCGCGCTGACCGTGATCGACCTCAACGGCAAGCAGGTCGGGCGGACCGTCAGCGGGCAGGACGGCGGCTACGACCTGGCCGCCCCGGCCAACGGCACCTACGTGCTGATCGCGTCGGCCGGCTCGCACCAGCCGCAGGCCTCGACCGTCGTGGTCAACGGCGCCCCGGTCAGCTTCGACGTGGTGCTCACCGGCACCGCCGGCCTGGTCGGCGTCGTCTCGGCGCTCGGCGGCGCCCCGGTGGTCGAGGCCACCGTGACGCTGGCCGACGTCCGCGGCGAGGTCGTGGCCTCGCGGTCCACCGACGGCGGCGGCTCGTACCAGTTCGCCGAGCTGGTCGGCGGCGAGTACACCCTCGTCGTCAGCGCCGAGTCGTTCCGGCCCGCCGCCATGCCCGTCAGCATCGGCGACACCGGCACCACCCGGGCCGACGTCGAACTGGCCGGCGGCGCCACCCTGGCCGGCATCGCCCGCAACAACGCCGGCGACCCGCTGTCCGACGCCCGCGTGACCCTGGTCGCGCCGGACGGGCAGGTCGTCGCGGCCACCACCACCGGTGCGGACGGGCAGTACAACTTCGGTGATCTGTCCGAAGGGGACTACACGGTGATCGCCAGCGGCTACCCGCCGGTGGCCGCCGCGCTGCGTGTTTCCGCAGGTCAGGAAGCAGTTCACGACGTGCGGCTGGGCTACTCGGAGTAAAGGTCATCCGGTGCGGCGGCTGTCCCCTTCACACGGTTCGGGGACAGCCGCCGCACTGACGACATAGGGTGTCTGGCGTGCACCCGCACGAGATGGCCTTCGGTTCACTGGACGCCGTCGGCCCCGTAGTGCTGACGGTGATCGCCCTCGTGTGCATTTTCGTCGAGTGCGGCTTCCTGGTCGGCCTGCTGTTTCCCGGCGACTCCCTGCTGTTCACCGCCGGCATCTTCTTCGCCCAGCAGCACCAGGCCGGCCAGGCCTGGATCTTCGCCGGCCTGGCCTGGGCCGCCGGCGTCGGCGGCGGGCAGCTCGGCTACCTGTTCGCCCGCAGGACCGGGCACCGGTTCGTGGCCCGCCGCGACGGCAAGATCCTCAACAAGCGCAACCTGGAGCGGGCCCAGCGCCTGTTGGACGGGTGGGGCTTCTGGGCCGTCACCCTCGCGCGCATGGTGCCGTGGGTCCGCACCGTCGTGCCCACCATCGCCGGTGCCGCCGGGATGAACCCCGTGAAGTTCCTGCTGGCCTCCGTGGTCAGCACCGCCGCCTGGGTCGGCGTGTTCATGACCGTCGGCTACTTCGGCACCGGCCTGCTCGACCAGGTCCCGTGGCTCAAGACCGCCGCCCTGGTGATCGCCGTCGGCGTGGTCGTCACCACCACCGTCGTCGGGATCATCCACTACCGGCAGGACAGCCGTCGCCCCGTCGAGCCCGAGTCGATCACGGGCCACGTCGACGCCTGACGCCTTCTCACCGTGCGAGTGTCCACTTCGGACGCTAACTTCGGGTCGACCGCCCATGCACGTTCCGTCAGGAGGCGCAAGATGCTTCGGACCATGGCCACCCTCGCCACGCTGCTCACCGCCGCCGCACTGACGGCGCCGTCGGCCCCGGCCGAGGCCCCGTGTGGCCACGGCACCTTGAGCGGCGGCCAGCTCACCTGGTGCAAGGTCACCAACGGCTGGGGCCAGCTGGAGGCCTTCGCCCAGTGGGGCGGCAGCGACGACGGTGTCGCCGTCCAACTGCTCCGCAACGGCCAGCAGAACAACATGACCGTCTACCTCGACCAGGCCGACCACCCCAACCCCGCCCCCGGCCAGTGGGCCGGCTGGGTCGCCCGCGGCAAGGGCTTCGCCAACAAGACCTCCGGCCTGCGCGCCGGGCTCTGGTTCCGCGGCTGCGCCACCGACGACAACCAGCACTTCATGTGCACCGGCTGGACCAACTACCGGTAGCCCCTCGGCCGAGGACAGCCCCCTGCGCTGTCCTTGCACACTTCGAGTCTCGAAGCGTACCGTTGCTGGCACAGTTCGAGTCTCGAAGAGTGGAGTTCGCGATGCCTTGGCCTACGCCCTACCCGGTTCCCGACCAGACCGGCCGGCTGGCGATCGTCACCGGCGCCTCCAGTGGCACCGGGGCGGAGATCGCCCGTCGCCTGGCGATGGCCGGTGGCGAGGTCGTGCTGGCGGTGCGCGATGTCGTCAAGGGCGAGGGCGTTCGCGACCGGATCCTCGGGGAGGAACCGGCCGGGAAGCTGACCGTGGCTCACCTCGATCTGGCCGATCTGAACACCGTGCGGCCGTTCGCCGACCGGTTCGACCGTCCGATCGACCTCCTGGTCAACAACGCGGGCGTGTTGGCGCCGCCAAAGCGGATGGTCACCAAGGACGGCTTCGAGCTCCAGTTCGGCACCAACTTCCTCGGACCGTTCGCGCTGACCGTCGGCCTGCTGCCGCAACTGCTGCGGGCGGACCGGCCTCGGGTGGCGACGATGTCCAGCGCGGCGGCGGTGCAGGGACGGCTGGTCCTCGACGATCTCCAGTCGGAGCGCCGGTATTCGCCGTTCGGCGCGTACGGGACGTCCAAGTTGGCCGATCTGATCATGGCCAAACACCTGGCCCGGATCGCCGCGGCCCACCGCTGGCCGCTGCTGAGCGTGGTGGCACATCCCGGCTCCACCCGGACCAACCTCGACTCGGGCCGCGACCTCGGCCGGGATCGCCCGCGCACCAGGTGGTTCGACTGGCGGTCGCTGTTCCCGAAGATGGACGTCGCCGAGGGCGTCGAGCCGCTGCTCGTCGCCGCGACCAGCCCCGACGCCGTCAACGGCGAGTACTACGGTCCCTCCGGACGCTTCGAGGCCACCGGCGCGCCCACCATCGCCCGCCTGCCCGCCCGGGCCCGCGACATCGACCTGGCCGCGCGGCTCTGGGCCGCCGCCGAGTCCCTCACCGGCGCCACGCTACGGGCATAGAAGCCTTCGGCGCTCGTACCATGGGCCCATGCACAACCCGCCGTCGACCGCGCTCGAAGCCGTGTGGGAAACCATGATGGAGACCACCCACGCCGCCGATGCCGCCCTCGACCGCCTCGGCCTCACCCTCGCCACCGCCTACGCCCTCTGGGCCATCGACCCCGGTGAGGACCCGCCGACCATGGGCGTCATGGCCCAACGCCTGCGCTGCGCGGCCTCCAGCCTCACCTTCATCTCCGACCGCCTGGTGAAACTCGACTACGTCACCCGCACCGAGGACCCCACCAACCGCCGCTACCGCGTCCTCGCCCTCACCGACTCCGGCCGCTCCGCCCGCCGCGAGGTGATCGAGGCCCTCACCGCCGCCTCTCCCGTGTCGCGGCTCAGCGAATCGGACCAGCGGGCACTCGTGCGCCTGCTGAGCAAGGCCCTCGCCGGTTGAAATCCGCTCGACGGTCCGGCGACACTTCGGCGGTGGAACTGCCAGCCGAACTGAGCCGCCGGGTCACCCTGCTCAACGCCGAGTACGCGCTCGGCCGGGCGAAGGGCAGCGACTGCGTCTGGCTCGCCTGCGACCTGCTCGTCGCCGGCGTCGACGGCCTCGCCGTGGCCGAGCTCGCCGCCGCCTCGACGGACATCTCCTTCTCCGACGGCGCACCGCTCATCGTGGCCATGCTGGACGAGCTGGGCTGCGCCCGCCTCGATGGAGTCACCGCCGTCTGGACCCTGGCCCGCGACATCGCCCACCGCTTGCTCGCCGGCGAACCGGCCGCCGGAGCCGAACTGTGGCCCCTGCTGCGGGCCGTGGACTTCCCCGACGACCTCGGCCTGATCACCGAGGGCCTGTTCGAGATCGAGCTCCTGTACGGCAGCGGCCGCGACGACGAGCTGGCCGCGCGGTGGACCAGGCTGGCCGAAGACGTGCTGGCCGAAACCCGCTCGACGCTCGGCTGACGGAATCGCCAGACTCGGCCGATGATCCCTCACCACTGGATCGCCCATCACCGGGACGAGGACGGGGAGCTGCTCGGCTACCTCCGGCCGGTCGGCGACGGCTTCGAGCCGGTGACGGTGTTCGGCCACGCGCTGGCGGAGCCGTCCGACGAGGACGACGCGGCGGCAGTGCTGGACGCGGTGGGCCTGAGCTACCTGGCCGACCGGTGGTTGCTGACCGTGCCGGACCGCGCGGAGCCGATCGCCGTGCAGGTGGTGGAGGCGGATGCCGACACGGTGCGGGTGAAGAACGTCGGCTACGAGAGCGGCCTCGACCGGCACTTCACCCTGCCGGTGCCGACCGATCGGCTACAGCCCGAGCGTTGAGCGTTCGACGGCGATGCAGCGGTCCTCGACGTAGGGCAGGCCGGCGGCCTCGGCGATGGCGCGGGCCTGGTCGTTGGCGATGCCCAGCTGGAGCCAGAGGGCGCCGGCCTTGACCTGGACGGCCTGCTCGGCGATGGCCGGGGTCTCATCGGCCGGGCGGAACACGTCGACGATGTCGATGTGCTCGGGGATGTCGAGCAGGCTGCGGTAGGCCTTCTCGCCGAGGATCTCGGTGGCGGTGGGGTGCACCGGGATCACCTTGTAGCCGGCGGCCTTGAGCGAGGCCGGCACGGAGTGCGCGGCCTTCCAGGGCTGGGTCGACAGCCCGACGACGGCGATCGTGCGGGCCGAGGTCAGCATTTCCTTGATCACGTCAGCTCCTCCTCAGCGATGACGAGGTCGGCCCGCCCCGAAGTGGCGTTGACCCGCACCGCGTTGGCCTGATCAGAGCCTAACGCGCGGCCGCGGGCCTGGTCGGGGGAGCGGCCGAACGCCTCGTGACGGGCGATCAGACGGGCAATCCGGACCTCCTCGGACGGGGCGAGGAACCAGATGTCGTCCACCAGCAGCCGCACCTCGTCCCACGGCCGGTCGGGCAGCAGGAGGTAGTTGCCCTCGGTCACGACGAGCGGCACCGACGGGAAGACAGGGACGGCGCAGGCGATGGGCTCCTCGATCTCGCGCCGGAACTCGGGGGCGTAGACGGTGTCGTCGCCGTGCAGCCGCAGCCGTTCCAACAGGTCGACGTAGCCGCCGACGTCGAAGGTGTCGGGCGCGCCCTTGCGCTCGGCCCGGCCGAGGCGGTTGAGCTCCCGCTGCGCGAAGTGGAAGCCGTCCATGCCGACGAGCACGGCCCGGTCCTCGCCGAGGGCCTCGACCAGCCGCGCGGCCAGGGTGGACTTGCCGGCGCCGGGCGCGCCGCAGATGCCCAACAGGGATCGGTCCTTGCTGTCGATCAACTGCTCGGCCCGCGCCACCAGGTCGTCGAACTTCACCAACTGCCCCCTCGAACCTCGTCCACCCAGCCGCGCGGGCCGACGTGGCGCACCTTGACCGACGCGACCCGGTTGGCCAGGTCGATCAGCCCGGGCAGGTCGTCGGCGGTGGGCACACGGCCCAACCGGCCGATGCCGAACGTCAGCGCCCCGTGCCAGACGTCGCCGGCGCCGGAGGTGTCCCGGGCGGCGACCCGCTGGGCCTCGACCACGCCGGTCTTCCCGCCACACGACCATTCGACGGCGCCGGGGCCATGGGTGCGGATCACGACCGGCACGCCACGGTCATGCAATTCCCTTGTGCTGTAAGGGTAATTCGCCGAGCAGGCGCAGACGTCCACCAGCGGCAGCAGTTCGGAGTGCACGTCCTTGAGGCTGCCGGCGTCGAGCACGGTCGGCGCCGTCGCCCGGGCCACCCGCAACGCCAGCGCCGGATGGTGCCCGTCGACGAGGACGGCGTCGGCCTCCAGGATCTCCACCGGCGGGGAAATCGTTGTGCCGGCGGCATTGTGCGACACCACGGTCCGCTCGCCGTCCCGGTCCCGCACCGTCACGGCGCTCACGGTCGGCGGATCCTGCTTGGCCGGCAACAGATCCAGCACGGTCACGCCGTGATCATCCAGGTCCCGCAAGGCCAGCATGGCCAGCGGATGGGCGCCGAGCCCGGTGATCAACGTCGGGATGCCGCCGAGGGCGGCCACCGCGACAGCGGCGATCGCTCGAAGGTGAAACTTCCTATAACCGCCCCCGGATCATCGCGCATCTCGTTCGCATATAGGATATTTGCGAATTACGACAACATCAGCATTCATACCACATATCAAACTTTAATATAGCGTTAGGTTACAACTTAGAACGGTAATCCCTGCAAAGCGTTTACAAGTACCCGGAGGCCTAGCACGGTGGGCGTGATCCGGTCTTGAGAGCTCGCCATAAATTCTAGAGGCTTGGACCAACTCTCGCTGAAGTGGGGATGGGAGAATAACGCCTCCTAGTAGACTCGTCACAGAGTTGCGTTTTTCGTTATTGGGAAGCACCCGATCCGGGATGAACGTTCAACCTGTATGGACCGCGGCGTTGACACAGGTGAGGTGACGACCAGTTTGCTTCGGCCGATCAACTCCTTTAAGCAGACTTTCAAATACATTAAGTTGCGGAGTAATGCCGGTACTTGCCAGAAATCATATTACTCTCTGCCATAGCCCGATCATTAAATACTGGCCATCCCACCTAGAGCTTCAGGATGACTCACCTGCATTCAGGGCAGTTAGTGTTCTGCCTATTGGCTGAGGCGTCACCTCGTAAAACTACTCACTTAAATTGTCGTCTGTACGAGCTTTTACCCAGGCACTGTTTGACGAAATCAGCTGGCTATGTCACGCTGAGCATCCCGTATATGGTCCAACCCGGGTAAAAGAGGGGAGGCAGTAAGATTTGGGGCCTACTCACTCTTGCTCTCCTAGCAAATAATCATGACCGTACCGGCCGCGCCAGCCGTCGAGCCGCTTCTCTCGGCCCATGAACAGGTTCGTGGCGATGTCCAGTGCCGGCGCGAGGGCCAGATCCTGGTACACGGTCTCGATCCCGGCCCGGCGGGCGTCCAGCGGGCCCGGAAGTGCACCGCCGAGCCGTCCACCTTGATCTCGCCGGCATCCGGCACCACGGCCCCGGACAACGCCTTGATCAGGCTGGACTTGCCGGCGCCGTTGTCGCCGACCACGGCCAGGACCTCGCCGGGCAGCAGGTCGAAGTCGGCGCCGTCGATCGCCGTCACGCGCCCGTACCGCTTGACCAGGCCCCTGGCCTGCAAGATCGGCTCGGTCATCGCTGCCTCCCTCGCGTGAACCGGTCCAGCGCGACGGCGGCGATCACCAGGATGCCGGTCGCCACGTTCTGGTACAGGTCGTCGATGCCGGCCTGTGTGAGCCCGCTGCGCAGCACCGTGACGATCAACGCGCCGACGAGCGTGCCGAGCACGCTTCCCCGGCCACCGAACAGGCTCGTGCCGCCGATGACGACCGCGGTGATCGAGTCCAGGTTGGCCGTCTGGTAGGCGTTCGGGTCGGCGTTGGGCACGCGGCCCAGCGCCTGCCACGCGGCGATGCCGTAGATCAGGCCGGCGATGATGTAGACGCCGATGACCGTGCGCTGCACGTTGATCCCGGACAGCCGGGCCGCCTCGGGCTCGTTGCCCACGGCGTAGACATGCTTGCCCCAGCCCGTTTTGTTCAGTGCGTACCAGACGACGAGGAACATCACGAGGGCCAAGGTCATGCCGTAGGTGACCTCGATGCCGCCGAACAGGTAGCGCCGTGTGCCCAGCCAGGACAACAGCGAGTCGCTGACCGGCACGGACTCTCCGGTGTAGATCCGGCTGACCGCGGTGAGAATGGTCAGCAGGCCCAGCGTCACGATGAACGGCGGCAGCTTGATGTTGGTGACGAGCACGCCGGTCAGCGCCCCGATCAGGGTGGCCGCGGCGATGCCGACGATCAGCGCCAGCCAGGCCGGCGCGCCGCCGACGACCAGCTTGGCCATCAGCAGCGTGGCCAGCACGGTGTTGGCCGCGTTGGCCAGGTCGATGCCGGCGGTGAGGATGATCAGCGTCTGGCCCAGGGCCATCGTGCCGACCACCAGCGACTGCTCGACGACCAGCGAGAGGTTGTCGAGTTCCAGGAAAGTGCTGGTGGACAAGGAGAACACGACAACCGCGACGACAAGGGCGATGGTCGGGCCGACCGCGGGCGTACGCAGCACGTACTCGCCGAAGCTGGCCCGGGTTCCGTTGGCGGTGGTGGCCATCTCACTTCCCCCAACAGTTCTGCAGGCCCCAGGTGGTGTCCTGGGACGGGATTCCGGGCACCGGCCGGTCGGTGATGACCATGGAGCCGGTGTTCTGGAAGCCGCTGGGCTTCTTGCCGCTCTTGGCGTACTCGACGGCCGCGTCGACGCCCAGCGTGGCCATCTTGGCCGGGAACTGCATGACCGTCGCGCCGTACTTGCCGTCCTTGACGTCCTGCACGCCCTGGCAGCCGCCGTCGATGGAGCCCATCACGACCTGGTTGAGCAGGCCACGGGCCTGCAACGCCGCGTAGGCGCCGCGGGCGGTCGGCTCGTTGAGCGTGTAGACGGCGTTGACCGTGGTGGCCCGTTGCAGCAGGTTCTCCATACCCTGCTGGGCCTGGCTCTGGTCGCCGTTCACCGACTGGTGGCCGATGATCGCCGGATCACCGTCGGAGAGGCCGAAGCCCTGCAGGAACCCGGTGTGCCGCTGCGTGTCCACTGTGGAGCCGGCCGTGCCGTCCAGCATCAGCAGCTGCGGCGGCTTGTCGCCGAGCACGGCCTTGACGTACTGGCCTTCCTGACGGCCGGCGGCGGTGTTGTCGGTCGCGTACGTGGCGTCGACCGCGCCGGCCGGATCGGTCTCGGTGTCCAGGGCGATCACCATGATGCCCTTGTCCCGTGCCTGCTTGATCGCGCTGAGCACGCCGGTCGCGCTGTTCGGCGTGATCAGGATCGTGTTCACGCCGCGTTGCACCAGGTTCTCGATCGCGGTCACCTGGCCGTCGTTGTCGCCGTCGAACTTGCCGGCCAGCGACGTGAACTGTGCGCCGAGTTTGCCCGCCTCGGCCTGCGCCGCCTGCCGGAGCGCCACGAAGTACGGATTGGTGTCGGTCTTGGTGACCAGTCCAATCTTCGCCTGCGTGTTGTTCCCGACGGCGGTGGAGCCACCCCAGTAGCGTTGCGTCGTGCAGCCCGTGGTGGTGACGGCCAGGATGGCGACGAGAGTCCCCATCGTCAGGCCCATTCTCATGGTGGCCCTCCTGATCAGCGACGGTGCTGGTTGCGGCGACGCTAATTGCGGGTAAGGTCCACAGCAAGCGTTTGCGCAAACGCTTGCACCTGTTTCGATCACGAAGCGTCGCAAGGAATGCTGCCATGGTCACCATGAAGGACGTCGCTCAACTGGCCGGCGTGTCGATCACGACGGTGTCTCACGTCGTGAACGGCACCAGGGCGGTGGCGGCGGAGACCAAGGAGCGGGTCCTCGACGCCGTGGCCAAGACCGGCTACACCGGCGACGTCATCGCCCGGTCGCTGGTCACCGGCGGCACCCGGTCCCTGGGCGTGGCCATCTCGCTGGTCGCCAACCCCTACTTCGCCGAGCTCATGCAGGCCATCGAGAGCGAGGCCACCGCCGCCGGCTACACCCTGCTGCTGGTCGACACCCACGACGAGGCCGAAACCGAGGAGTACTCCATCCGGATGCTGCGGGCCCGCCGGGTGGACGGCCTGCTGCTCACCCCCTCGCCCGGCGCCGTCGCCACCGTGCTGCCGGAGCTCCGCCGCCTCAACATCCCCACCGTGCTGGTCGACCGCCTGCCCGGCAACCAGCCCATCGACCAGGTCGGCCCCGAGAACGTGCAGGCCATGTCCGCCCTGGTCCAGCACCTCGGCGAGCTCGGCCACCGGCGCATCGGCATGATCAGCGGCGCCGCCGGCCTCACCACCTCGTCCGAACGGGCCTTGGGCTACCGCCTCGGTCTCGGCCGCGCCGGCCTGGCGTGGGACCCCGACCTCGTCGCCTCCGGCGAGTCCACCTCCGTCCAGGGCGCCGTGGCCCTGTCCCAGCTCCTGTCCCTGCCGGCCCCGCCCAGCGCCGTCGTCGCCGGCAACAACGCCATGATGGTCGGAGTCCTGCACGAGGCCCGCCGCCGTCAGCTCAAGATCGGCACCGACCTCGCCGTCGTCGGCTACGACGACGTGGAGTGGGCCGACCTCGTCGACCCACCCCTGACCACCATGGCCCAGCCCATCGCCGACATCGGCCGCACCGCCGTCCGCATGCTCCTGGCCCGCATCAAGGATCCCTCCCGCGAGCCCCAGACCGTCCGCCTGCCGGCCAAGCTCATGCACCGCCAGTCCTGCGGCTGCGCCTGAGCTTGTCGCTCTACGTGAGTGGCTCCCGTAGCGCCTGGGACGAAATGAGCCACTCACGTGGGCCCTCAGCTGAAGTCCGCCGCGTGGTCCTTCGCCCACTCCGCGAAGGTGTGGGCCGGCCGGCCCGTGAGCCGCTCCACGGTGTCGTTGACCAGCTCGGGGTAGGCCACGAACCCCGCGTGCGCCGCCAGCAGCCCGTCCACCACCGCCGCCGGCCTCCCCGCGAAGATCCCTCTGCGCGCCTCGTCGTCGGAGATCTCCTCGAAGCGCACCGGCCGTCCGATGGCCGCCCCGATCGCCTGCGCCTGCTCCATCTGGCTGATCGCCGCCGGGCCCGTCAGCACCGGCCGCGCCCCGACCAGGCCGTCCTCCGTCAGCGCCCGGACGCCGACCGCCGCGATGTCCTTCTCGTGGATCAGAGCCCGCCGCGCCGCCCCGTGCACCCAGCGGACCACCCCCTCGGCCCTGATCTGCGGGGCCCAGCCCAGGGTGTTCGCCGCAAACCCCGTGGGGCGCAGGAACGTCCACTCCACGCCCGCGCCCTCGATCAGCCGCTCCATCATCGCGTGCGAACCGAGGATTCCTTCGGTGGCATCGGCGGAGACACCGTTGGCCGACAGATACACCACCCTCCGGACCCGCTTCCCCATCTCCGCGATGACCGCCGGCGCCGCGTGATCGGCGGCGATGGTCGGCCACACCAGGAACACCGCGTCCACACCCTCCAGCGCCGGTCCCAGGCTCCCCGGATCCGCCAGGTCCCCCGCCACCACGTCGACACCCACCGGCAGCGCCGCCCGCTGCGGGTCCCGCACCACCGCCCTTGCGGCAATGCCCTTCTCCAGCAACTGCTTCAGCGCACTGCCGCCACCCCGTCCGGTGGCCCCGGTCACCAGGATCATGATTCCCCCTGCTCAGCCGACGATCGCTCCACCATGCAACCTCGACCAGGCTGGAGGTCAACTGATGTTGGGATGCACGTCGTTGCGTTCCAGGGTGGCGGCGGCCTCGAAGAGCATCCAGGCGGAGAGTTGGACGGAGAGGTCGCGTTCGGGGCGGCGGCGGCCGGGGGTGGCGGGCATGACCCACTCGGGGCCGAACAGGGGGCCGCTGCGGAGGTCGACGCGGTTGCGCCAGGCGGAGTCGGCCGAGAGGTAGACGATCTGGGCGGCTTCCTTGTCGTCGAGGACGATGGCGGCGTGGGCGAGGTAGCGGGCGAGGATGCCGGCGAACAGGCCGCCGTCGCCACCGCCGTTGCCGGGCAGGACACCGCCCTCGCCGACCATGTGCTCGGCGACGGCGAGCACGGTGCGGCGGGCGAGGGTGGCCCACACCTGGTTGCCGGTGGCGAGGAAGAGCTCGACGCACGCCCCGAGATAGACGCCCTGGCAGTAGGTGAAGGCCCATTCGACGATGCCGGAGACCTCGCCGGAAGGGTCGACGCGGAGCCCGTCGAGGACGAGACCGGTGTCGGGGTCGATGAGCCACTCGTCGATCCAGTCCACAATGGACATGGCGCGCTGGCGGTCGGCCCGGTCGCCGAGGCGGGTGAACAGCATGGCGGCGGGGCCGTTGGCCGGCACGTTCTTGAGATTGTCCTTGGTACGCCACCAGATGCCGCCGCCGCCGTGGTCGGTCCAGCCGTCACGGAGGCGCTGCCGGATCTCGTCGAGGGCCTCGGGCCGGCGGACGTCGAGCTCCTCGCCGGCCCGCCACAGGGCCAGGCCGAGCCAGGCGATGTCGTCGTAGTAGCGGTTGAGCCACCGGCGGCCGTTGCGCAGCCGGATGGTGTCGATCAGCCGCGAGATGTCACGCAGCCGCTCGTCCGAGGGGGACCGCAACTGGGCGTCGACGAGGCAGTCGAGCAGGTGCGCCTGCCACCAGTAGTGCCAGGGCACGTGCAGCCGACGGCCCCACGCGGGCCAGCCGGTGACGGCGATGAGGGAGCCGGGAAGGCCCCACAGGCGCCGAAGGTGTCTGGTCCGCACGGCCCGTTCGGCCATGCCTGCCCGGGCAGCCCACAGCGCGGGGGAATCCGTCACCGACCCATGGTGCGCGCTTGATCGATTCCGCAGACACCGTGATCACCAGGACGTATGAAGGTCGGCGTGTTGCGCCACCCACGTGTGCATCACGATGCCGGCGGCGACACCGGCGTTGACCGACCGCGTGGACCCGAACTGGGCGATCGACACTTTTTATGTCGGCGGAGGCCTGGGCGGCGGCGGACAGCCCCGGCCCCTCCTGCCCGAACAGCAGCACACACCGCCGGGGCAGCGCGGTGTTCTCGATACGCACGGAGCCGGGGGTGTTGTCCACGGCAATGATCTCCAGCCGCTCCGCCCGCGCGAAGGCCACCAGCGACTCGACGTCCTCGTGATGGTGCAGGTGCTGGTACCGGTCGGTGACCATGGCCCCGCGCCGGTTCCACCGCCGCCGCCCGACGATGTGCACGGCCTGGCGGCGATGCGTTGGCGGTGCGGACGACGGTGCCGATGTTGTGGTCGTGCTGGAAGTTCTCGATGGCGACGTGGAACGGGTGCCGGTGCTCCCTTCGGTCAAATCGCTTGATCGATTCCGCAGACACCGTGATCACCAGGACGTATGAAGGTCGGCGTGTTGCGCCACCCACGTGTGCATCACGATGCCGGCGGCGACACCGGCGTTGACCGACCGCGTGGACCCGAACTGGGCGATCGACACGACCATGTCGGCGGAGGCCTGGGCGGCGGCGGACAGCCCCGGCCCCTCCTGCCCGAACAGCAGCACACACCGCCGGGGCAGCGCGGTGTTCTCGATACGCACGGAGCCGGGGGTGTTGTCCACGGCAATGATCTCCAGCCGCTCCGCCCGCGCGAAGGCCACCAGCGACTCGACGTCCTCGTGATGGTGCAGGTGCTGGTACCGGTCGGTGACCATGGCCCCGCGCCGGTTCCACCGCCGCCGCCCGACGATGTGCACGGCCTGGGCGGCGAAGGCGTTGGCGGTGCGGACGACGGTGCCGATGTTGTGGTCGTGCTGGAAGTTCTCGATGGCGACGTGGAACGGGTGCCGGCGGCGGTCGAGGTCGGCGACGATCTCCTCGCGCCGCCAGTACCGGTAGTGGTCGACGACGTTGCGCCGGTCGCCCTCGGCCAGCAACTCGGGGTCGTAGCGGGCGTCAGGAGGCCACGGTCCCTCCCACGGCCCGACGCCGACCTCGGTGCCGGCCGGCACCCACTCGGTCGGGCCCAACTCGCTGTCGGGCAAGGAATCCTCGCTCACCGGGCTCGCCCGCCCGGCAGGAAGTACTGCGCCCGGCCCACCTTGCCCACGCCGGCCACGATGTTGCTGGGGAAGGCGACGATCCGGCTGTTCAGCGCGTGCACGCTGTCGTTGTAGTCACGGGATTCCGCCGCCACCCGCTCGTCGCTCTCACCCATCTGCTCCCACAACAGCCCGAAGTCCCGGCCCTCACGCAGCCCCGCCGGCACAGCGGCCAGGAAGCTGGTCAACTCCTCGTGCAGCCGGTGCTCGGCCACGCCCTGCGCGACCGGCCCGGCGCCGCGGCTGGCCATGGCCATCGACCGCGCCTGCACGATGGTGCTCACGTTCACGCCGCCGGCCTTGGTCACGGCGACGATGCCGCCGATCAGGTCGTGCCGACGTTGCAGCTCGCGGTCCACCCGTTGCCACTGCCGCTCGACCGCCCCGCGCTGCGCGGTGAATCTGTTGTGGCTCAACGAGACGCCGAGCGCAGCGACCAGCAGCACGACCACGACGGCCAGGACAGCGAGCAAAGGACGTCTCCTACAGACCGAGATCCGAGAGATCGAGAAGGTACCGGTACTCCAGACCGGCCTCCGCGATGGCTTCACGTACCCCGGTGTTGCGGTCGACAACCGTGGCCACGCCGACCACCGTCGCGCCGGCCTCGCGCAGCGCCTCCACGGCGGTGAGCACGCTGCCGCCGGTGGTGGAGGTGTCCTCGACGGCCAGCACCCGCTGCCCGGCGACCTCGATGCCTTCGATCCGCCGCTGCATGCCGTGCGCCTTGGTCTCCTTGCGCACCACGAACGCGTCGAGCACGTCGCCGTCGGCCGCGGCGGCGTGCATCATCGCGCACGCCACGGGGTCGGCACCGAGGGTGAGGCCGCCAGCGGCGACGTAGTCCCAGTCGGCGGTGAGCTGCCGCAGCAGCTTGCCGATCAGCGGGGCTGCCGCGTGCTGCAGCGTCGCGCGCCGCAGGTCGATGTAGTAGTCGGCTTCAGCGCCGGAAGACAGGGTGACACGGCCGTGCACGACGGCCAGCTCAGAGACAAGACGGGCCAGTTCGACTTCGCCGGAGATTCCACTCGCACGGGTCCACACCTTCTCATGTCCGGTCGCGTCCGGCGGCGACCCGCCCGGCGATCCTTCTCACCAATCCGCGCGGCACCAGCCGCGACAGCCCGACCACGGCCTTGTACTGGAAGCCGGGAATGCTGACCGCCTTGCCGTGGCCGAGGTCGGTCAGGCACTCGCTGACCACCTGGTCGGCGTCGAGCCACCACAGCTCGGACGTCTTGCTCATGTCGATGCCGGCGCGCTGGTGGAACTCGGTGCGCACGAAGCCGGGGGCCAGCACGATCAGCCGCACGCCGGAGCCGGTCAGCGCGATGGACAGCCCCTCGGTGAAGGCGGTGACGTACGCCTTGCTGGCCGAGTAGGTGGAGCCGCGGCCGGGCATGAAGCCGGCGACGCTGGACACGTTGATGATCGCCCCGGCGCGGCGCGGGACCATGGTCGCCAGCGCGGCGTGGGTCAGGCGCATCACGGCCGTCACGTTGACGTCCAACTGCTGCTGCATGTCCTCGACGGGCGAGGTCCAGAACTCGCCGGAGGTGCCGAAGCCGGCGTTGTTGACCAGCACGTCGACCGGGCGGGAGGCGTCGCGCAGCCGGGCCTCCACGGCCGCCCGGCCATCCTCGGTGCCCAGGTCGGCCGGCAGCACCTCGGCGTCGACGCCGAACCGGCGCTTGAGCTCCTCGGCCTGCTCGACCAGCCGGGACTCGGTGCGGGCGACCAGCACGAGGCGGTCGCCGTCGGAGGCGAACCGGCGCACGAAGGCGGCGCCGATCCCAGAGGTGGATCCGGTGACGAGACAGGTGGCCATGGCCGGCACGGTACCGGCGAGTCGGCACCGGGCGTATCCCTCGCCGTCAGGCCGGGTTGCGGCCGCCGAACGAGGGCCGGTAGACCTCGCCGCCGCCCGGGTTGTCGTCGGACGCCTCGTCACTGGGCGTGTCAGCGTCGAAAGGGTCGACCACGTCGGCCAGCTCGCCGACGTCGCGCAGCAGCCGTTCGAGGCGGGCCGGGCTGGCCCCGGGCGGCGCGGCCGCGAGCACCCAGTCCTCCTCCAGCCAGACCACGGTGACGTCGCCGCCGATCTCCTCGGCCGCCTCGACCAGGTCGGGCGTGATGAGCATGCGGGCGGCGGTCAGGTCGGACACGAAGGCGTAGCGCTGGCCGACCGGGCCGAGCAGGTCGGGCATCTGTTCCCGCTGGAAGGGGACGCTGGGCAGCCACAGCTCGACCACGACGGGGTGGGTGCGGCGGCAGCGGATGCCGACCAGCACCGAGTTGACCTTGCCGCCGTTCTCCAGGTCGAGCACGTACACCTGGCGCCGCCCGTCGGCGGTGAAGGTGGAGCCGGCGACGACGTCGCGGGCCACCCCGCTGCCGTAGTAGGCGATGGCCCCGTGGTGCCAGCGGGTGGGCAGCACGTGGTCTGTCTCGGCGAACTGCCAGCCGCGCAACCCCGCCCAACGACGTCGCTCTCGGTTACGAGCCGTCCGTTGGGCGCGGTCTGTCGCCAGCAGTGCCAACCCGGCCACCGCCAGGACGACGAACGCCGTGAACCAGACCCACGCAGGTATCACAACAGGCAGGGTAGCGGCCGACCGGCGGATTACGAAGATCACTAGTGGGTCAGTTCTCGCCGGAGGGGGTGACGGCTGTCCCGGATGACCGGCCGCGCCGGTCATCCGGGAGCCGCGAGGCCGCGCCGGTGCTTCGCACGGTTGCTGGATTTCGATCGCCGCCACCCGACGCAATCCCACCACCGAGCCGACGCGGCGGTCGAAACCCAGCAAGGGCGAGGCGCCGGTCACGAGCGGCCTCGCCGCGACGCCGAAGGCGGCGCCAAAGGCACAGTCAGCTGGTCAGCGACCGGCCGACCATGAGGCCGGAGTTGTCCTCCCAGGCGTCGACCACCACGGTGTCGCCGTCCCGGATCTCGCCGGCCAGCAGCTCCTTGGCCAGCTGGTCGCCGATCGCCGACTGCACCAGCCGGCGCAGCGGACGGGCGCCGTAGATCGGGTCGAACCCGTTGAGCGCCAGCCAGTCGCGGGCCGCCGGCGAGACCTCCAGGGTCAGCCGGCGCTGCGCCAGCCGCTTGCCCAGCCGGGCGACCTGGATGTCCACGATCGCGGTCAGCTCCTCGGTGGCCAGGGCGTGGAAGACCACCAGGTCGTCCAGCCGGTTGAGGAACTCCGGCTTGAAGTGCCGCTGCACGGTCGAGAGCACCGCGTCCTTGCGCTGCTGCTCGGTCAGCAGCGGGTCGGCGATGGCCTGCGAGCCGAGGTTGGAGGTGAGCACCAGGATCGTGTTGCGGAAGTCCACCGTGCGGCCCTGGCCGTCGGTCAACCGACCGTCGTCCAGCACCTGCAGCAGCACGTCGAACACGTCCGGGTGCGCCTTCTCCACCTCGTCCAGCAGCACGACGGCGTAGGGACGGCGGCGCACCGACTCGGTCAGCTGGCCGCCCTGGTCGTAGCCGACGTACCCGGGCGGCGCGCCGACCAGGCGGGCCACCGAGTGCTTCTCGGCGTACTCGCTCATGTCGATGCGGATCATCGCCCGCTCGTCGTCGAACAGGAACTCGGCCAGCGCCTTGGCCAGCTCGGTCTTGCCGACGCCGGTCGGGCCGAGGAACAGGAACGAGCCGGTGGGGCGGTCCGGGTCGGCGACGCCGGCCCTGGTCCGGCGCACGGCGTCGGACACCACGCGCACGGCTTCGGCCTGGCCGACCACGCGGCTGGCCAGCTCGTCCTCCATGCGCAGCAGCTTGGCCGTCTCGCCTTCGAGCAGCCGGCCGGCCGGGATGCCGGTCCAGGCGCTGACCACGTCGGCCACGTCGTCCGGGCCGACTTCCTCCTTGAGCATCACATCGCCGCTCGGCGTGCTCGCCGTCGCCGCCGCGAGGTCCTTCTCCAACGCCGGGATCCGGCCGTAGCGCAGCTCGGCCGCGCGCCCCAGGTCGCCGTCGCGCTCGGCCCGCTCGGACTCGCCTCGCAGCTGCTCCAGCTGCTCCTTGAGCTCGCGGACCTTCTCGATGGAGCCCTTCTCGTTCTGCCACCGGGCGGTCAGCGCGGACAGCTGCTCGCGCTTCTCGGCCAGCTCGGCCCGCAGCGCCTCCAGCCGCTGGACCGACGCCAGGTCGGACTCCTTGGCCAGGGCCATCTCCTCGATCTCCAGGCGGCGGACGGCCCGCTCCACCTCGTCGATCTCGACGGGCCGGGAGTCGATCTCCATCCGCAGCCGGGAGGCGGCCTCGTCGACCAGGTCGATGGCCTTGTCCGGGAGGAAGCGGGCGGTGATGTAGCGGTCGGACAGGGTCGCGGCGGCCACCAGCGCGGTGTCGGTGATGCGGACGCCGTGGTGCACCTCGTAGCGCTCCTTGAGGCCACGCAGGATGCCGATCGTGTCCTCCACGCTCGGCTCGCCCACCAGCACCTGCTGGAACCGGCGCTCCAGCGCCGGGTCCTTCTCGATGTGCTGGCGGTACTCGTCCAGCGTGGTCGCGCCGACCATGCGCAGCTCGCCGCGGGCCAGCATCGGCTTGATCATGTTGCCGGCGTCCATCGCGCCCTCGCCGGTCGCGCCGGCGCCGACGATGGTGTGCAGCTCGTCGATGAAGGTGATGACCTGCCCGGCGGAGTCGGTGATCTCCTTGAGCACGGCCTTGAGCCGCTCCTCGAACTCGCCGCGGTACTTGGCGCCGGCGATCATGGAACCCAGGTCGAGCGCCATGACCCGCTTGCCGCGCAACGACTCCGGCACGTCGCCGGCGACGATGCGCTGGGCGAGGCCCTCGACGATGGCGGTCTTGCCGACGCCGGGCTCGCCGATCAGCACGGGGTTGTTCTTGGTGCGCCGGGACAGCACCTGCACGACGCGGCGGATCTCGGCGTCGCGGCCGATCACCGGGTCGAGCTCGCCGTCGCGGGCGCGCTGGGTCAGGTCGACGCCGTACTTCTCCAGCGCCTGGAAGGTGCCCTCCGGGTCCGGGCTGGTGATCCGGGCCGAGCCGCGGACCTTGGTGAAGGCCTCGCGCAGCGCGTCCGGGGAGGCGCCGTGGCGGCGCAGCAGGTCGGCGACCTGCCCGCCCTCGGCCGCCAATCCCACCAGCAGGTGCTCGGTGGAGACGTACTCGTCGCCCATCTCGGTGGCCAGGCGCTGGGCGTGCGTGATCACGCGTAGGCCGTCGCGGGACAGGTTGGGGGCGGACATGCTGGCGCCGGTCGCCGACGGCAGCGAGTGCGCGAGCTTCTCCAGCTCGGCGCGCACCTGCGCCGGATCGGCCCCGACCGCGGTGAGCAGCGGGGCGGTCAGACCGTCACCCTGGGCCAGCAGCGCGGCG
>NZ_KK037166.1:6037798-6042479 GCF_000568255.1 Kutzneria sp. 744 | reverse complement strand
CGGGTTGAACTCGTTCATCTCCCACCTTCGGGCGAGACGTCGGGACACCAGCTTCAACGTCAGAAAAGTTGAGTCTGTTCCGCTCAAGTACGAGCATACCGGAGTGAGCCGGCTCACCCAACGCTGTCACGGCTGGTCAGCGCCCGCTTCCGGGCTTTCACCCACATGCGCGTCAGGGTTGTCCCCAGCGCCCGGCCGGTTGTCCACAATCCCCAGGTGACGATCCACAGGACTGCGCCGTCCGGGTGGTCACGCTTCCAGGGACGTCCGCAGCGAGGCGATCAGCTCGCGCAGCACGCCGTTGGCCGCCGCCAGGCGCCCGTCGTCCCACTCCGCGAACGCGGCCCGGATCAGCTCGGCCTGCTTCTGCTTCCAGCCGGCCAGCACCTCCCGCCCCCGCTCGGTCGGGCTGATCAGTGCCACCCGGCCGTCGCTGGGCGACGGCCTGCGCTCGACCAGGCCGACCTTCTCCAGCTGGGCGATCTGCCGGCTGACCACGGACGTGTCCACCACCCGGTGCTCGGCCAGGTCGGACACCCGGACCTCGCCGCGGGCCACCACGTCGGCCAGCAGCGCGCCGGCCGCCGGGTGCAGCCCGAACTCGTCGTTCCAGAACCGCGTCCGGGCCGCGTTCTGGATCTGGTTGAGCATCCGCAGCTGGCGGATCAGCTCCAGCGCCTCGTCGACCGACGGACCCATCACAGCACCTCGTTCAACCGATCGAGCAGGGTGGAGAACGTGTGCATGTCCTCGCTGGACCAGTGCGAGAGCCGCTCCCGCAACAGCTTGCGGCGGTCGCTGCGCACGGCGCTGAGCCGGTCGTGGCCGGTCGCGGTCAGCTGCACGATGCGGGCCCGGCCGTCGGCGCTGTCCACGGCCCGCTCCAGCAGGCCGAGCTCCTCCAGCCGGGCGATCTGCCGGCTCACCGTGGACTTGTCCAGTCCGGTGCGCTCCACGATCTCGGCGGCGCGCACCGGGCCGGTCTCGTACAGGTGCACGAGCAGGGCGTAGGAGGCGGTGTCCAACCCGGGGTGGACGGCCGCGGCGACCTGGAGGGAGAAGCTGCGGGCCCGGCCGAACAGCACCGAGAGGGCCCGCTCCACGGCCTGGGCTGCCTCCCGGCGGTCAGCCTGATCGTGCTCGTCCACCCTGTGGTCCTCCATCCGCGTCACACGAACGTCAAACCGTAGTGGTCGGGGTGTCCGATCCCCGCTAGCGGGCCGCCGTTCTGGCCGATCGGACGCCGAAGTAGTCCCCGCCCTTGCGGCGACCGTCATCGGTGCCCCAGTCCCGGGTGCGATCGACCGGGACCAGCCTCGGGATGTGCTTGCGGCAGTGAATGTAGGCCTCGACCACCTCCAGCACCACCCACCGCTCGGGCGTGCGGCCGCGGTCGAACTCGGTCGGCAGGTCGGGGTGCACGGCGCGCAGCTCGGCGTCGTCCACGATCCGGGCCCGGCCGTTGACGTGCAGGCCGATCAGGTCGGTGGCGAAGTCGACCATCAACATCGCCACGTGGGCGTTCTCGCTGATGTTGCCGAGGCTGGCCATGACGCCGTTGCCGCGGTACTCGGGATAGGCCAGCCAGCGCTCGCCGAGGACCTGCACGAAGCCGGCCGGGCCGGCGCGGAAGGACACGTCGCACTCGCCGGCCGCGTCCGAGGTGCCGATGAAGGCCATGTCCATGCGTGTAACGAAAGCGCGCATCTCGTCGTTGAGATGGTCGAGGACCTGATCGCGGTAGAAGCGGTTGGCCCGGTCGACGGTGCCGAAGGCTCTTTGCAGCAGGTGCTCGCCTCGGGACCCGGGTAAGCCGGCGGCGTCGGGCATCGCGCCCAGCGGATCGTCGGGGTGCAGGGTGATGTCGGTCACCGCGGGGGACGGCGCATCCGACAGCTCCAGTTGGAGCAGCTCGGGCCCGGCGGTACCGGTCGGAGCAAGGTGGACGGGGGTCACGGTGATCCACCGTGTCATGTCGACCGCGCTCTGCACACCCCCGGACCATTCTTCGCCCGTTCGTGGGAAGGTCTGTCAACGGTTAGTTACCCCAGTCCACTCGAACGTGGCATCAAGTCCCACAAGGACCCGATGTCGAGTTAGGGTCCACCCTGTCGGGGGACGGATGCTTGACCACGGGGCGCCTTGCCAGGTGCCCCTGACTACGTGGAGACTGCGCCCGGACCATGACAGCCAACGCCGTGTTGAATCCCTTGCCTTCGACCAACCCTCAACGCGAACCGCCACCAGGTGTCACCGCGATGGTGCGGATGATTCGCGAGAGCTTCGCGGTCGTCGAGCCGTGCGCCGAGGAAGTGGCGAAGTTCTTCTACGGGATGCTGTTCAGCCTCGCGCCGACCACCCGTGACATGTTCCCCGTGAACATGTCGGTCCAGCGAAGCCGCCTCCTGCGCGCCCTGGTGCACGTGGTGCAGATGGTCGACCGCCCCGACGACCTGATCCCCTTCCTGCGCCAGCTCGGACGTGACCACCGCAAGTTCGGCGTGGTCTCCAGCCACTACGAGGCCGTCGGCACCGCCCTGCTCGCCGCGATCAAGAAGTTCGCCGGCAAGGCATGGACGCCGCAGGTCGAGCGGGCCTGGGCCGAGGCCTACACGATCATGGCCCGGTCCATGCAGGAGGCCGCGGCCGCCGACGAGGGCCCCGCCTTCTGGCCGGCCACTGTCGTCGAGCACAAGCGCCTGAGCTGGGGTCTGGCCATGGTGCGGGTGCAGCCCGACTACCCGGTGCCCTACCAGCCCGGCCAGTACGTCAGCGTCGAGACGCCGCAGCGGCCACGGCTGTGGCGCTACTACAGCCCGGCCAACGCGCCCCGCGAGGACGGCACCGTCGAGTTCCACATCCGCGCGGTCAACAGCGGCTGGGTGAGCCGCTCGATCGTGGCCCACACGCAGGTCGGCGACCAGTGGCGGCTCGGTGCCCCGATGGGCCGGCTCACCGTGGATCGCGAGAGCGAGCGGGACATCCTGATGGTCGCCGGCGGCACCGGCGTCTCCCCGATGCGAGCGATCCTGGACAACCTGGCCCAGTGGGGCGAGAACCCCCGCGTCCACCTGTTCGTCGGCGGCCGCACCCGCGAGGACCTGTACGACCTGGAGAACCTCCAGCGCATCGCCCAGAGCAACCCGTGGCTGACCGTGGTGCCGGTGGTCGAGTCCGAGCCGGGCCTGCAGGGCTACGAGCACGGGTCGCTGGCCGACGTGGTCACCCGCTACGGCTCGTGGTCGGACCGCGAGGTCCTGGTCTGCGGCTCCCCGGCCATGATCCGCGCGACGGTCTCGCGGATGCTGGTGGCCGGCACCCCGCTCGACCACATCCGCTACGACCCGTTCACTTTGGACTGATGCTGAAAAAAGGGGGGGCCGGCCGGCCCCCCTTTTTCGTGCCCGACTACTGCTTGGGCTTCCAGACGACGATCTGCTGCTGATGGCGGATGGGGACCAGGTCCCGCCGGTAGGAGGCGTGCACGGCGGCCGCCGCCTGCTCGGCCGCCACGTGTGCTGCGGCCAACTCCTCCAGCACCTCGGTCAGCCGGGCCTTGAGCGCGTCCACCTGGTTCTCCAGGTCGATGATGCGCTTGATGCCGGCGAGGTTGACGCCCTCCTCCTGGGACAGCCGCTGCACCTCACGCAGCAGCGAGATGTCCCGCGCGGAGTAGCGCCGCCCGCCGCCGCTGGCCCGGCCCGGCGACACCAGGCCGAGCCGGTCGTAGCTGCGCAGCGTCTGGGCGTGCAGCCCGGACAGCTGAGCCGCCACCGAGATCACGAACACCGGCGTGTCCTCGTTGGTGCCCGGCGGGAACGAGAACGGGTTGCCCATCATGCGTCACCCTTTCCGAGCAGCGCGTCCAACTCCGCCCGCGGGTCGTGGTCGGCGGTGGCCTCGGCGTACGCCTTCAGCGCCTCCTCGGCCTTGCCCTCCAACCGCGACGGGACCGCGACCTGGAGCGTCACCAGCAGGTCTCCCTTGCGGCCGTCCCTGCGCTCGATGCCCTTGCCGCGCACCCGCAGGATGCGGCCACTGGCCGTGCCCGGGTGCACCTTCACGTTGACCGTCGAGTCCAGCGTCGGCACCGTCAGTGTGGTGCCGAGCGCCAGCTCGGGGAAGGTCACCGGGACCGTCACCGTGAGATCGTCACCGGAACGTCCGAACACCGCGTGCGGCGCCACGTGGACCCGGACGAACAGGTCGCCGTTGGGGCCGCCGTTGCGCCCGGGCTCGCCCTGGGCGGCCAGCCGGATCCGCTGACCGTCGTCGACACCGGCCGGAATCCGCATGGTGAGCGTGCGCACCTTGGTGCTCACGCCCTCGCCGGCGCACTCCGGACACGGGTCGTCGATGATCTTGCCGGTGCCCCGGCAGTCGCGGCACGGCTCGCTGAACGCGAACGCGCCCTGGCTCCGGCTGACCAGCCCGGCGCCCTTGCAGGTCGGACAGGTGCGCGGCGTGGTGCCCGGCCTCGCGCCGGAGCCGCCGCAGGTTCCGCAGGCCGCCGGACTGGACAGCCGCAGCGGCACCGTCGCGCCCTTGACCGCCTCCACGAAGTCGATCCGCACGTCGGTCTCGACGTCGTCGCCTTTGCTGGGCCCGCGTCGCCGACGCCGCCCCGCCCCGGCCACCACGGCCGAACAGGCCGCCCAGCAGGTCGCCGATGCCGCCCTGG
>NZ_KK037166.1:6015345-6037698 GCF_000568255.1 Kutzneria sp. 744 | reverse complement strand
CGCGTCCGACAGCACGCCGTAGGCCTGCGAGACCGACTTGAAGCGGGCCTCGGCCTTGGCGTCGCCGGGGTTGGCGTCGGGGTGCAGCTCCCGGGCCAGCTTCCGGTACGCCTTCTTGATCTCGTCGGCCGAGGCGTCGGAGGAGACGCCCAGGTCGCCGTAGAAATCCTTGTCGATCCAGTCCCGTGCGCTCACCGGGCGTCCCTCCCTTCCGTGTGGTTCCTACTCAGCGGTCGCGGGCTCATGGTCGGTGACCGCCACGAGCGCCGGCCGCAACAGGCGCTCGCCGAACCGGTAGCCGCGCCGGAGCACGGCCGTCACGGTCGGGCCGGTCACCTCGGCCGAGGTGTTGTGCTGCACCGCCTCGTGCACCGAGGGGTCGAACTCCTCGCCCTCGTGGCCGAACGACTCCAGGCCGGTCGCCTGGAGCACCGCCACCAGCTTGTCGCTGACCGACTTGAACGCGCCGGTCAGATCGCCGTGCGCGCCCGCCCGCTCCACGTCGTCGAGCACGCCCAGCAGCTCGTTGACGACCTGTCCCTTGGCGGCCAGCGCGTTGACCTCGCGGTCCCGCTCCACCCGCTTGCGGTAGTTGGCGAACTCGGCCTGCAGACGCTGGAGGTCCGCGGTCCGCTCGTCCAGCTGCGCCTTGAGCTCCGCGGCCGGGTCGGCCACGGGCTCCTCGGCGGCGTGCCGGCCGGGAGACTCGGTCTCCTCGGCCAGCTCGCCCGGCTCCACGTCGCGGAGCTGGCCCGTCTCCGGGTCGATCCGTCGGCGGTCGTTCACGACCACCGGCTGCTCCTGGTTTTCGCTCACTTCTTCGGGTCCTCGTCCACGATCTCGGCGTCCACCACGTCATCGGCCTGCGGGCCGGCCTGCGCGCCCGGGGCGTCGCCCGCGGCCGCGCCCTCGGCGCCCGGCGCGTTGGCGTACATCGCGGAGCCCAGCGCCTGGGACTCGGTGGCCAGCTTCTCCACCGCGGACTTGATCGTCCCGAGGTCGGTGCCCTTGAGGGCCTCCTGGGCCTCGACGATGGCCGCCTGCACCTTCTCCTTGGTGTCGGCCGGCAGCTTGTCGTCGTTGTCCTTGATGAACTTCTCGGTGCTGTAGACCAAGGTCTCCGCCTGGTTGCGGGTCTCGGCCTCCTCGCGGCGGCGCTTGTCCTCCTCCGCGTGCTCCTCGGCGTCCTTGATCATGCGGTCGATGTCGTCCTTGGGCAGCGCCGAGCCGCCGGTGATCGTCATCGACTGCTCCTTGCCCGTGCCGAGGTCCTTGGCCTGGACGTGCACGATGCCGTTGGCGTCGATGTCGAAGGTGACCTCGATCTGCGGCACGCCACGCGGGGCCGGCGGCAGGCCGGTCAGCTCGAACATGCCGAGCTTCTTGTTCTGGGCCGCGATCTCGCGCTCGCCCTGGAACACCTGGATCTGCACGGACGGCTGGTTGTCGTCGGCCGTGGTGAAGATCTCGGACCGCTTGGTCGGGATCGTGGTGTTGCGCTCGATGAGCTTGGTCATGATGCCGCCCTTGGTCTCGATGCCCAGGGACAGCGGGGTGACGTCGAGCAGCAGGACGTCCTTGACCTCGCCCTTCAGCACACCGGCCTGCAGCGCGGCGCCGACGGCGACGACCTCGTCCGGGTTGACGCCCTTGTTCGGCTCGCGGCCGCCGGTCAGCTCCTTGACCAGCTCGGTCACGGCCGGCATGCGGGTGGAACCGCCGACGAGCACCACGTGGTCGATGTCGGCGATCTTGACGCCGGCGTCCTTGATCACGTGGTTGAACGGCGCGCGGCACCGGTCGAGCAGGTCGGAGGTGATCCGCTGGAACTCGGCGCGGGTCAGCGTCTCGTCCAGGAACAGCGGGTTCTTGTCGCTGTCCACGGTGATGTAGGGCAGGTTGATGCTGGCGGTCGAGGAGGAGGACAGCTCGATCTTGGCCTTCTCCGCGGCCTCCCGGATCCGCTGCAGCGCCATCTTGTCCTTGGTCAGGTCGATGCCGCTGCTGGTCTTGAACTTCTCCACCAGCCAGTCGACGATGCGCTGGTCCCAGTCGTCGCCGCCGAGGTGGTTGTCGCCGGAGGTCGCACGGACCTCGACCACGCCGTCGCCCAGCTCCAGCAGCGAGACGTCGAAGGTGCCGCCACCGAGGTCGAAGACCAGGATGGTCTGCTCCTTCTCGCCCTTGTCCAGGCCGTAGGCCAGGGCGGCGGAGGTGGGCTCGTTGACGATGCGGAGCACGTTGAGCCCCGCGATCTGGCCGGCCTCCTTGGTGGCCTGCCGCTGCGCGTCCTCGAAGTAGGCCGGGACGGTGATCACCGCGTCGGTGATCTCCTCGCCCAGGTACGCCTCCGCGTCGCGCTTGAGCTTCATCAGCACACGCGCGGAGATCTCCTGCGCGGTGTAGGCCTTGCCGTCGATCTCCTGCGTCCACGACGTGCCGATGTGTCGCTTGACCGAACGGATGGTCCGGTCCACGTTGGTGACGGCCTGGTTCTTCGCCGGCTGTCCCGTCAGCACCTCGCCGTTCTTGGCGAAGGCGACGATGGACGGGGTGGTACGCGAACCCTCGGAGTTGGCGATCACCGTCGGCTCACCGCCCTCAAGGACGGCGACGACGGAGTTGGTCGTCCCCAGGTCGATGCCGACCGCACGCGCCATTGAACTGCCTCCCGATACTGGTGCACCGCTGCCGGTTGAGCAGCGTCGACTCAAGTTTGCCAGGTGGACCGGAGTTGAGTCCAGTCCGCTCAAGCTTCCTGCTCGTCCAACGCGAGAGCCCGGGCCTGTGTTCCCGGAGTGGTGCGAGCCACGCCACGTCAAGTAGTTACTGACCAGTAACTTCGATTAGGCTTCCCGGACGACTTGTCCGTAACGGAAGGGCGAGGGAGCAATGGGTGCTCTGCAGATCACGCTCGGTGTGATCGGTGTTGCCGTCAGCCTCGTCGCGTGGGGCATGTTCGCCGCGGCCGTGCTGCGCCAGGTGCGCACCATCCGGCTCGGCCAGCCCGACCCCACCCGCAACGGCCCGTTCCTGCCCAGGATGGCGACCCTGGTCAAGGAGTTCGCCGCGCACACCAGGATGGCCAAGGTGCGCACCGTCGCGCCGTGGCACTGGCTGGTCATGTGGGGCTTCCTGATCGGCTCGCTCGTGCTGTTCGAGGCCTACGGCGAGGTCTTCGTGCCGGCCTGGCACTGGCCGGTCATCGGCGACTGGGCGGTGTGGAACTTCGTCACCGAGGTCCTCGGCGTCGGCACCGTGGTCGGCGGCGTGGCGCTGGCGGTCATCCGCCAGCTCAACCACCCGCGCCGGGCCGACCGGCTGTCCCGGTTCGCCGGCTCCAACTTCAAGCAGGCCTACTTCGTCGAGGCCGTCGTCATCATCGAGGGCCTCGGCATTCTCGGCGTGAAGGTGTTCAAGGAGGCCAGCGGGCTGGAGAACCAGCCGCTGTGGGCCAACTTCGTCACCGCGCCGCTCGGCCACCTGCTGCCGGCCGACCCGGACCTGGTCTCCGTGATGGCGATCATCAAGCTGCTGTCCGGCATGATCTGGCTCGCCGTCGTGTCGAAGAACCTGACGATGGGCGTGGCCTGGCACCGGTTCAGCGCCTTCTTCAACATCTACTTCAAGCGCGAGGACGACGGCGCCGTGGCGCTGGGGGCGCTGCGGCCGATGATGAGCGGCGGCAAGCCGCTGGACTTCGAGGAGGCCGACCCGGAGAAGGACGTCTTCGGCGCGGTTCCAGATCGAGGACTTCAGCTGGAAGGGCTGGCTGGACTTCAGCACCTGCACCGAGTGCGGCCGCTGCCAGTCCCAGTTGCCCGGTCCTGGAACACCGGCAAGCCGTTGTCCCCCAAGCTGCTCATCACCCAGCTGCGTGACCACGCCTACGCCAAGGCCCCGTACCTGATGGCCGGCGGCCGCAAGGACATGGCCGGCGACGAGATCGGCATCGTCGGCGACGACGCCGAGGCCCGGCTGGCCAAGATCGACGTGCTGGCCCTGGTCGAGTCCGGCCGGCCGCTGATCGGCGGGGCCGAGGAGATGGGCGTCATCGACCCCGACGTGCTGTGGTCGTGCACCAGCTGCGGCGCCTGCGTCGAGCAGTGCCCGGTCGACATCGAGCACGTCGACCACATCGTCGACATGCGGCGCTACCAGGTGCTCATCGAGTCGAACTTCCCCACCGAGCTGGGCGGGATGTTCAAGAACCTGGAGAACAAGGGCAATCCCTGGGGCCAGAACGGCAAGGACCGGTTGGCCTGGACCGAAGGTCTGCCGTTCGAGGTGCCGGTGTTCGACGGCGAGCTCGCGGCCGACGTCGAGTACCTGTTCTGGGTCGGCTGCGCCGGCGCGTTCGAGGACCGGGCGAAGAAGACCACGCAGGCCGTGGCCGAGCTGCTGCACAACGCCGACGTGAGGTTCACCGTGCTGGGCCCGGAGGAGACCTGCACCGGCGACCCGGCGCGGCGGGCCGGCAACGAGTTCCTGTTCCAGATGCTCGCGCAGCAGAACGTCGAGGTGCTCAACACCGTCTTCGAGGGCCGCGAGCCCGGCAAGCGCAAGATCGTCGTCACCTGCGCGCACTGCTTCAACACCCTGGCCAACGAGTACCCGCAGCTGGGCGGGACGTTCGAGGTCGTGCACCACACGCAGCTGCTCAACAAGCTGGTGCGGGAGAAGCGGCTGGTGCCGGTCGCACCGATCGCCGAGGACGTCACCTACCACGACCCGTGCTACCTGGGTCGGCACAACAAGGTCTACGACGCGCCGCGTGAGCTCGTCGGGGCCACCGGGGCCGAACTGCGGGAGATGCCCCGGCACGGCGACCGCTCCATGTGCTGCGGCGCCGGCGGCGCGCGCATGTGGATGGAGGAGCGGATCGGCAAGCGCATCAACGTCGAGCGCGTGGACGAGGCCCTCGGCACCGCACCGACGAAGATCGCCACCGGCTGCCCGTTCTGCCGGGTCATGCTCAGCGACGGCCTGACCGCCCGCAAGTCCGAGCAGGCCGCCGCCGAGCACGTCGAGGTCGTGGACGTGGCCCAGCTCCTGCTCGCGGCCGTGAAGCGCGGTGGGGAACAGCCCGCGAACGTCTAGTTCTGGCACGGAAAGGGGCAACCAGGCCCAACTTTTATATGTGTTGGATTGTTGGACAATAACTGTTAAACGATCGGGCAATAGCCTCTTGACCAGGGGCTCCCCGACCCTCGGGTCTGGCAATGCTAGCACTGCTAGCTTCAGGGAGCCGCGCCATCCGGCGCCGCCCCTTTTTGGTTTGTCAGGCCCGGCGGCGGCGGGCGAACAGCACCGTGCCGACGCCGGCCGCCAGCAGCACCAGGCCGCCGATCAGCGGCCAGGTCGGGTCGGCGCCCGTGTTGGCCAGCGCCTTGACCTCCGGCGACTTGGCGACGACCGGCTGCGGCTTGGGGTTGGGCGCGGGGCTGGTCGGCTGTGTCGCGACCGGCGTCGAGGTCGGCGTGGTCGACGTCTCGGCCGTCTTCAGCGGCGCCGACGACTTGTCGTTGGCCCCGTCGACGTCGCTGGCCCGGTCGATCAGGTCAGCGGTCACCACGCCGTCGATCGGCTTGGTCACCTTGCCGCTGACCTCACGGATCCGGGTCTCGTTCGGCTCGATGGCCCGCAGGAACCGGATGTCCATGCCCGTCGTGCCCACCGGGTCGGCCCAGGAGCTCACGCCGTTGAACGGGGCCAACGTCACGCCTTCGGGGAAGACCACCCGCACGCCGACGTACGAGGGGAACGCGTTGTTGTCGATGGCGATCTCGTAGACCACGTCGTCGCCCACGTGCACCGGGCCGGTCTGCTTGGGCGTGATCTTCACGCCCGCGTCGTTCCTGGTCGGCATGTAGCCCACGTCGATGTTGTCGAGCAGGCCCTGGACCGGTGCCTCGTTCGTCTGCAGCCAGCCGTTGTTCCAGTCGAAGTCGGAGTTGGTCCCGGCGGGGCCCTGGCTCGGCCGGGTCAGCACGAACCGGCCGTCCTCGATGCTGCGGCCGGCCTGGATCGGCGGCGACCCGGCGCCGTCGGGCGAGGACGGCATCTCGAGCTTGTAGCGGCCGTTGGCGTCGGTCGTGGCGCTGCCGATCTTGATGCCCGGCAGCAACGGCTCGCTCGACTGGCGGATGCCGTCGCCGTTCAGGTCCTTCCAGGCGACACCCGACACGGTGTACGACTGCGAAGAGGCGTGCGCGGTGGCGACGGACAGTAGCGGCAGACCGACGGCAAGAGCCGCCACGGCGAAGCGCTTCATCGGAAATTTCCCCCCTGCGGTGGTGTCTCAGATATTCTCAAGACGTCACAGTGGTTGCCCTGGTTGCCTTGCCCCGCAACGGAAATCGTCTGTCCATCATCGACTGTTCAGGTGAACGTCACAGGACGCGCCAAGTTGTCGCCCGGTTGCGTCCCGACTCGGTTACGGTAATTCCCGTGGCGGATGAAGGAAGTGGCGAAAGCACACTCACCGTGTTGGTGGCGCTCGGCATCAACATCGGGATCGCCCTGATGAAGGCCGTGGCCGGCGTGCTCAGCGGCTCCGCCGCCATGCTGGCCGAGGCCGGGCACTCCGTGGCCGACTCGATCACCGAGGCCCTGCTGCTCACCGCGCTGCGCCGGTCCGAGCGGCCCGCCGACCGCAAGCACCCCTTCGGCTACGGCAAGGAGCGCTACTTCTGGTCGCTGCTGGCCGCCGTGTCGATCTTCACCTCCGGCGCCGTGTTCGCCCTCATCCAGGGCTACGACGCCCTGGTCGGCGGCAACACCGAGGAGGGCAACCCGACCGTCGCCTACATCGTGCTGGCGTTGGGCTTCGTGCTGGAGTCCGTGTCGCTGTCCCGCGCCGTCGTGCAGATCCGCAAGGAGGCCGCCGGGGACGGCACGTCGATCATGAAGTACCTGCGGGACATCGACGACCCCACCGCCAAGACCGTGTTCTTCGAGGACGCCGCCGCGCTCATCGGCCTCGTGCTGGCCTTCCTCGGCCTGCTGCTGCACCAGCTCACCGGCTCCGTCGTCTACGACGGCGTCGCGTCCCTGCTCATCGCCGTCCTGTTGGCCGGCTGCGCCTACGTGCTGGGCCGCACCAACCGGGGCCTGCTCATCGGCCGCCAGGCCGACGTCGCCTTGGTCCGCACCCTCCGGGCCCGGCTCGCCGCCGCCCCCGAGGTCGAGGTCGTCGTCGACCTGCTCACCATGCTCACCGGCACCAGCCGGGTGCTGCTCTGCGCCCGCCTCGACTTCGACGACAACCTCGGTGCCGCCGACCTCGAACGCGCCTGCGTCCGCATCGCCGCCGAGCTCAACGCCGAGTTCCCCTCCCTCGACGAGATCTTCCTCGAACCCGTGCCCCGGGAGGACCAGAGCCTCCGCGCCCGGGTCCTCGCCCGCTACGGGCAGGAGTTCGTCGCCGAGTAGCTCAGCGCTTCGTGTCCGTGCGCTGGAAGTTCAGGTACGCCCTCGACGGCGTCGGGCCCCGCTGGCCCTGATACCTCGAACCCGCCTGCTTCGAGCCGTACGGGTGCTCCGCCGGGCTCTCCAGCCGGAACAGGCACAGCTGGCCGATCTTCATGCCCGGCCACAGCGTGATCGGCAGGTTCGAGACGTTGGACAGCTCCAGCGTGATGTGCCCCTCGAAGCCCGGGTCGATGAACCCCGCCGTCGAGTGCGTCAGCAGACCCAGCCGGCCCAGCGAGCTCTTGCCCTCCAGCCGCCCCGCCAGGTCGTCCGGCAGGCTCACCCGCTCGAACGTCGACCCCAGCACGAACTCCCCCGGGTGCAGCACGAAGGGCTCGTCCCCCTCCGTCTCCACCAGCGTCGTCAGCTCGTCCTGCTGACGGCTCGGGTCGATGTGCGTGTACCTGGTGTTGTTGAACACCCGGAAGTACCGGTCCAGACGCACATCGATGCTCGACGGCTGAACAAGATCCACATCCAGCGGCTCCAACACCAGCCGTCCGGCGTCGATCTCTTTGCGCAGGTCCCGGTCACTCAGCAGCACCCCGACACCATAGCCGCCCACCCACACGCTGGACGCCCCCGCCGCATCGTGTAAGCTACGGACGATCATGCGGGTGTAGTTCAATGGTAGAATGACAGCTTCCCAAGCTGTAAACGCGGGTTCGATTCCCGTCACCCGCTCGGGCTGAGGGCTCCGTGTGCGCGGAAAGCGCGCACCGTGGAGCCCTCGCTGTTTTTCTGGGGCTCGCGCCCCAGACCCCCGGGCAGGGCGGGCTTCGCCCCCCTGCACCCCCCACGCCGCTGTAAAGGTTCCCTCGGGTGAGGGCTGCTGTGTTTGGCCGGTGCGCTGGGTATTTGCTTGCCGCACCCGGTTTCGCCTCAGCCCTCGCTTTCTCGAATCACTCTCGCTTCTGCCACGTCACCGCGCCCTTGCGTCGGCGTGCTTACTTCCGCCACCTCAGCCCTCGCTTTCTCCACCTCACTCCGGTCCTTGCGTCGGGATGTCCACGTCCTCAACCTCACCCTCGCTTGTTCCACCTCACCCCTGCTTCCTTTCCCTCACCTTGTGCCGGGGGTGGCCAGGAGGGCGTCGAAGAGGGTTTTGAGGTGGGGGCGGGACTGGCGGCCGCGGCGGGTGGCGAGGTAGACGGGGTTGAGGACAGGGGTGGAAGGGCGGTGGAGGAGGGCGAGGCGGCCGGAAGCGAGGGCGGGGCGGGCATGGTGGAGGGGGATCACGGACAGCAGGGTGCTGGCGGCCACGTAGGTGATGATCGAGGTCATGTCGGGCATGGTGACGGCGGCGGGTGGGGCGGGGAGGTCCCAGCAGGAGCGGAAGTAGCGGCGGAACATGGGCATTTCCTCGGAATAGCCGATGAAAAGGCGGCGGGGGAGGTCGGAGGGGTGAAAAGGGGGCTGGTCGGGGCGGCCGACGAGGACGAACTCCTCGTCGAACCAGTGGCGTAGGTGCAGGCGGGAGCGGGGGGTGCCCTCGATCTTGGTGATGACGGCGATGTCGAGGCGGTCGTCGAGCAGGGCGGCGACGAGGTCGTCGGAGAGGCCGATGCGGTGGCGCAGGCAGATGCCCTGGTCGGCGAGGGGGCCGAGGACGGCGGCGATGTGGTGGTCGAACTGCGAGCCGGGGGAGCCGAGGAAAACGGGGCCGGCGTCGACGGCGTCGGCGCGGCGGCCGTCGATGACGAGGTCCAGCACGTCGAGGTGGGGGGCGACCTCGGCGGCGAGGGCGTGGCCGGCTTCGGTGGGGGCGATGCCCCGGCCGGCGCGGGCGAACAGGGGGCGGCCGGTGAAGGTCTCGACGGCACGCAGGTGATGCGACACGGCGGGCTGTGACAAGCCCAACTGCTCGGCGGCACGGGCGACGCCGCCGGTGCGGTACACGGCGAGGAACGAACGGAGTGCGACCAGCTCCTGGGCGGTGGACACGGCACCAGCTTATCGGTCGCGAACATGCCATAAACGTGGCGAATGAATGGGGTGACGGAGTGTCATGGCCCCGGCGTGGGCGGCGGTCGTTTCATGGGCGCGTCAAAGAACGACTGAGGAGGAGCCCATGCTCGACCGCCGCACTCTCATCGGCCGGGGCGGAGCGGCCGTGTTCGGCGCGCTGACCCTGTCCGCCGTCGCCGACGGCACAGCCACGGCCACCGACACCGGCACGCACCCGCACCTGATGCCCGACCCGGCCTCGACCCCGGTGCCGAACCCGCCGTTCGCCAGCAACCTGACCGCGCAGGAGCGGGAGCACCTGAAGAAGTTCGACGAACTGGACTTCGTGGTGTTCTCCCAGGCCGACTGGGCGCGGCTGCACGAGAGCCACGCCCGCACGATCCGCGTGCACTGGCCCGACGGCCACTACACGGACGGCATCGACAAGCACATCGCCGACCTGGCCGCGATGTTCGTGTGGGCGCCGGACACGCACATCAACAGCCACCCGCTGCGCATCGCCAAGGACAACCTGACCGCGGTCACCGGGGTCATGAAGGGCACGTTCAGCCGCCCCATGCCCGACGGCAAGGGCGGCTTCATCGCGCCGACGGGCCGCTCCTACTCCATCAACATGGCCACGGTGGGACTGTGGAACCGCCAGGGCACGATGGACGAAGAGTTTCTGTTCTGGGACAACACGAACTTCTACCAGCAGATCGGTCTGGGCTGATCGCGGCGCGGGAGCAGCCCCGGCGAAGAGGGCTGCTCCCGACACGACTCACGGTGTCAGCAGGCCCCACGAGATGACCCAAGGCGCGAACAACACCGTGGTGAGCAACGGAATGGCCTGCCTCCGGCTCGGTCGACGACGACGCCACAACACCACGGCGGCGGCGAGGACAGCGACGGCGAGCAGCTGAAGGACCAGCCAGATGACGGGCCGGCCAAGGAAAACCGGACCTGGCGTAAGACCGCCGGTGCTCATGAGTGAACCAAGGTAGGCCACGACCCCGAGGCACAGCAGAGAGCCGCCGGCGAAGACCCAACGGGCGACGCAGGCCCGGGTCGGGGCCAAGAGGCTGAGCCCGAAGCCCAACAGCAGCAACACAAGGGCGAGAGCCTGCACGAAAGCGGTGCGGTACCAAGGAATCGAGACCGGTGCGCTCTGGAACTGCTGCGACGGCAAGGGATCGGCAGTCGATGTGGAGGGCTGGGCGTTGATCCACGAGATGATCAGGTCCAGATAGCCCGGCGGGAAAGCACCGTCGGCGGTGCGGACACTATGGCCGACGCCGGGAATGACCCGAAGGGTGTGCGTGTCGGTCAGGGACGCGGCGAAGGCGGACATGCTCTCGCCGGGGGCGGTGGAGCCGTCGTCGGCGCCGAAGATGCCGAGCAAGGGCTGTCGCACCTTGCGAAGGGTCGCCGCGGCGTCGTGGGAGGCCTCGCCGAAGAGTCCGCCGCTGACGGCGACGTCGGTGAAGTCCTCGCAGAGCGGCCCGAGGAATCGGTCCTGGACGCCGGCCCGGCTGAGGTAGGTCCGGTTGCTCCACACCTGGGTCCGAGCCGGCGGCAGCCCGCTCCCCGCGACGGTGACGACAAACGCGACGGACGACGACAGGGTGGCCGCCAGCGGCGCGACCCAACCGCCTTCGCTGTAGCCCCAGACGCCGACCCGGGCGGGATCGACGTCCGGCCGGGCCCGAAGCAGCCGCACGCCGGCGAGGGCGTCTCCGGCGAGATCGGCGAAGGACCGGTTGAACGGCGTGTAGCCGACGATCCGCTTCTGGTAGATCAACGTGACGATCCCGGCCCGGGCAAAGGCTTCCGCCTCGGGCAGGTAGGCGTCGACGCCGCGTGGACCGGCGCCCTGGATGAGCACGACGGCCGGTCGAGGACCGGGGAATCCGACGGGCGTGATGACTTTGGCCGGCAGCGACACGTCGCCGTTGTGCACGACGAGGGTCGAGGCGGCGACCGCGACGGCGGCCAGCAGTTTGCCTAAGGGCAGCACTGAGTGCTCTCCTTGCTTCGGAGGTTGTGAGGACTACGGCTTCCGTTTCTGGGGCGTCGAGTGGCCGCTCGGCGCCCCAGGCTTTTACGACGTCAGGGCATCTCCTCCCTGGTGGGCGCGGGAAAGGCGAGGAACCGGGTGAGCACGGTCCGCGCGCCGGCGGCCGCTTCCCCGGGGTCACGGGAGTAGCGCCGCAGCAGCGCCAGGTAGTCCTCGAAGAAGGACTTCAGCTCGTCGAGGTCGACGAGGATGGAGCCGCGCGAGAACGGCATAGCGTCGGCCCATTCGCCGAGTTGGTCGCGCGCGGCCTGAAACCGACGGAACTCCTCGACGTCGGCCGCGATCCACTGCCCCAGCAGTTCTTCCGCCACAGTCCGCGTCTCGGGGTCCTGGGCGCTGCGGGCGCCGAGCCGGAGGTCGTGCGGCACGTGCCGCCACCACCGTTCCCGGCCGTGCGCCCGCTCCGGCACCTCCTCGACGAAGCCGTGTTCGGCCAGCACCCGCAGGTTGTAGCTGGTTCCGCCGCTGGTGACGCCGAGCTCCCGGGCGAGCGTGGTCGACGTGGCCGGCCCGTGCCGGGACAGCTGCTCAAGGATGCGCTGCCGCAACGGGTTCGCCAGCGCCTTGAGGGCGCCGAGGTCGGCCGGGCGGGGTTCGGGCATGCCACCACGCTACGCGTGCACGAAAAGTCATGCACGAAAAGTCATGCAAGTTAGACGAACTGGGTCAGCGACAGGGTGTTGCCGTCGGGGTCGCGGAACCAGGCGATCTGATCGCCGTTCGGAGTGGTCCAGACCCCGAGGGAGTCCTGGGGCATGCCGTCGTAGCGGGTGAACTCCACGCCGCGGGAGGCGAAGTCGGCGATGGTGACGCGGATGTCGGGAACGGACCAGCCGAGGATCGTGAAGGGCTGCGGCGCCAACGCGTCCACCTTGGTCACACGGAGCATGACGGGGCCGGCCCGGAAGACAGCGGCGAAAGGATTGGTCTCGACGTGCTCAAGGCCGAGCACGGAGCCGTAGAAGTCGACGGCACGGGCGAGGTCCGTGGCGGGGGCGGGGGCGAAGGCGATGAGGTCCAGAGGAGGTCACCGTCCCGGCTCGACGATCAGAACTGAACGACGAGCCGGCAGGTGAGCGCGACTCGGCGGATGGCTCGTCCTGCGTCGGGGGGCGTCCGCAGGACGAGGTCTCCACACGTGCGCGGATCGCCGCGCGATCAGCACGGTACGCAGGCCCGGCGGCAGTCCGCAGAGTCGTAAGGCCCTAATCCCCCGTTCGGATGGACGTCGCCGCCGGGCGGAGCACACAGAACTGGTTCCCCTCGGGGTCGGCGAGCACCGTCCACGGCACGTCGCCCTGCCCGATGTCGGCCGGCACGGCGCCGGCGGCGAGCAGGCGGGCGACGTCGGAGCCCTGGTCGTCACCGGGCCGCGGCCGGACGTCGAGGTGCACACGGTTCTTGGCGGCCCGGGTGGCGGGGCTGTGGACGAACTCCAGCGAGGCGCCGGTCTCCCCGGGCAACGACGCCCAGTCGGGACCGGAGCGGGTCACCGTCCGGCCGGTCGCCTCGGCCCAGAACCGGGCCTGGGCAAGGGAATCATGGGCGGCGACGACAACGGCGGCGACGGGCCCGATGCCGCTGTACTCGTCGCGGTACTCCAGCACGCAGAACTCGTTGCCCTCGGGATCGGTCAGCACCACCCACGGCACTTCCGGACCCTGGCCGATGTCGGCGTGCTCGGCGCCGAGCAGCAGCAGCCGCGCGACGATGGCGGCGTGGTCGTCGGCGGACTGGCTGGCCAGGTCCAGGTGCACCCGGTTCTGCTCGACCTTGGGCTCGGCCACCGGCACGAAAACGAGGTCGAAGCCGGGCAGGCCGACGTCGACCTCGTTCTCGTCGTGATAGCTGATCGGGACGCCGAGCGCGGCCGACCAGAAGCCCGCGAGTGCGAGCGGGTCGGCCGCGTCGACGACCACGTTGTCCAGTCGGGTAGCCATGTCCAGCACGCTACCGACGGGGTCCGACAGAAATCAGACGTTCACGCGATCGCGCAGTTCCAGCTCGATCTGCTCCAGCGTGCGGCCCTTGGTCTCCGGCACGAACTTCGTCACCAGCAGCACCAGGATGATGCAGACCGCCGCGAAGATCCACGCCGCGCCGGCCAGGCCGAGGTTGCCGTACATCACCGGGAACACGAAGGTGATGGTGAACGTCGCCGCCCACAGCACGACACTGGCGGTGCCGGTGCCGATGCCGCGGACCCGCAGCGGGAACACCTCGCCGATCATGACCCACACCACCGCGCCCCAGCCGAGCTCGTAGCCGGCCAGGAACAGGATGAGCAGCACCAGGGTGATCGGTCCGATGACGTTGGTGTCCTTGATCAGGGACACACACAGCCCGAGCACGATCAGAGTGCCGGCCATCAGCGCGCCGCCGACCTGGAGCAGCGGACGGCGACCCCACTTGTCGACCACGAACATCTCGGCCACCGTGAACAGCACCTTCACGACGCCGAGCGCGACAGCGGCCAGCAGGGCCGCGGACGCGCCGTAGCCCAGGTTGCTGAACATGATCGGGGCGTAGGTGTTGACCGCGTTGACGCCGGAGAACTGCTGGCCGACGGCCAGGATCAGGGCCACGACGAGGGCCGGCCGGGCCCACTTGGCCGTCAGGTCCTTGAACGTGCCCTTGGCCTGCTCGCCGTCGAGCCGGATGATCTCCTTGATCTCGTCGAACTCCGCGTCGACGCCCTGGCCCTGCAGCGTGCTGGCGAGCACCTCGCGGGCCTCGGTGTCGCGGCCGTTCTTGAGCAGCCAGCGCGGCGACTCCGGCATCCGGAGCATGCCGACGAGCAGGATCACCGCCGGGATGATCGCCGCGGCGATCATGGCCCGCCAGTTGGCCGAGTCGGCCAGGATGTCGTCCACGATGTACGCGATCAGGATGCCGCTGACGATCATCAGCTGGTTCAGCGAGCCGAGCATGCCGCGGACCTTGCCCGGGGCGAGCTCGGCCAGGTAGGTCGGCACCGTCGCGGACGACGCGCCGACCGCGATGCCGACGATGAACCGGAACGCCACCAGCGTCTCGAACGTCGGCGCGAAGGTGCAGCCGATGGTGCCGACCGCGAACACGCTGGCCGCGACGATGATCGTCTTACGCCGGCCGAGCGAGTCGGCCAGCTTGATCACCAGCAGCGCGCCGATGATCGCGCCGGCCGCCAGCGCGCCGTTGACGAAGCCCTGCTGGACCGGGCTGAGGTTCCAGATCTTCTTGATGAACAGCAGAACACCTGAGATGACGCCCAGGTCGTAGCCGAACAGGATGCCGCCGAGGGCACCGAAGAAGAACAGCGTTCCTCTGTTGATGTTCCGCCGTGCTGGCAGACCCTCCGTTTGCGTCACGCCAGATCGCCTCGTTTCTCTGCGCCGACCCGTGCGCGAGTCGGTCCGTGCGGAAGTCCGCGATCCGGCGGCGGTCGGACCCGGCATCCACTCAGGATGTGTGACGTAGGTCCTACGTGCGTATTTCGGCGCGGGGAACCCTTCCGGGGGGATTGAGTCACATTTGTGACTGACTTTCAGATAGGTGAACATCACGCGCCGACGTCCCCCACTTGGGGGATAAAACCGCTGCTCCGTGCGCCGGTCACGTCAGGCGTGCGTGTGGCCCTCGTCCCGTCGACATGACCGCACCACGCATCGCTGGCCAGCGGACCGCCCCTTCGCAGCGGCGACGCCAGGCCACGATCGGCGTCGCCCTGCTCGACCAGGTCCCACTGTTCCGCGAGGGCCTGTCGACGCTGGTCAACCGCACGCCCGGCCTGCACTGGAGCGGCGCCGCCCGTGATCACCGCACGGCCGTCCAGCTGCACGAGCGCCATCGCCCGGACGTGCTGCTCGTCGACTCGGCCCTGGACCCGCTCGGGCACTTCACGCGGCTGCTGACCGAGCAGGACGAGGCCCTGGTGGTGCTGATGGTGCTGCGGGACGCGCACTGCACGGCGGAGTGCGCCCAGCGGGTGTTCCGCCGGGGCGCCCGCGGCGTCGTGCCGAGGCAGGCCGAGCCGGCCGAGGTCCTCCAGGCCATCCACCACACGCCGATCAGCCGCCGCTACGTCGACCCGACGCTGGCCCCGCTGCTAGCGGCGGCTGACGCCGACGGCCAGCCGGCGTCGTGCGGGCTCACCCGGCGCGAGTTCGAGGTGCTCCAGCTGATCGCCGACGGCCTGGAGAACCGGGCCATCGCGTCGGCACTGTTCGTGTCCGTGGAGACAGTCAGAACTCATATCAAGGGGATGCTGCGCAAGCTCGGGGCGCGTGATCGGGCACACGCCGTCGCCATCTCTTACCGAATCGGGTTGCTCGTGGCCGGCACGGACAGGTGAACTAGGGGCCGTGATCTCCCTGGCCTTCGTCATCACCTGCCTGCTGATCATCATCGCCCCCGGACCCTCGCTGGCCGTGATGCTGACGCAGTCGCTGCGCTCCGGGCGCGCGGCCGGGCTGGCCACGGTCGCCGGCAACACCCTGGGCCTGGTGGTCTGGGCCACGGCGTCGGCGTTCGGCCTGACGGCGCTGGTGCGCACGTCGGAGATCGCGTTCGTGGTGCTGAAGGTCGCCGGCGCGGTCTACCTGTGCTGGTTGGGCATCCAGTCGCTGCTGCGCTCCCGCCGCGAGCCGGCGCGCCTGGCCGAGGCCGAGCAGACCGCCAAGCGCAGCCCGCTGGCCTCGCTGCGAGCCGGCTTCATGACCAATGTGACCAATCCCAAGGCCGCTGTGCTCTATCTCGCCCTGCTGCCGCAGTTCCTGCCGCCGGACGGCAACCCGCTGGTCGACACGTTCGTGCTCGCGGCCGTCCAGATGGCGCTGTCGGCCAGCTACTACACGCTCGTGGTGCTGGCGATCGGTCTGGCCCGACGGGTCCTCAGCCGCCCGCTCGTGCGGCGCTGGATGGACCGGGTCAGCGGACTCGTGCTGGTCGGTCTGGGTATTCGCATGGTCACCCTCAGTCGAGCGGCCCTTTGATGTGTCGCCACAACCGGGGGAAGACCCTTGCCGGTGTTACTGGCAGGTAATATCCTGTTGTTACCGGCTAGTAGGGGAGCAAGGAAGCCATGGGCCACTACAAGAGCAACGTGCGTGACCTGGAGTTCAACCTCTTCGAGGTGTTCAACGTCCAGGAGAGCCTCGGCACCGGGCCGTTCGAGCAGGCCGACGAGGACACGGCTCGTGGCGTGCTCAGCGAGCTGAACAACCTGGCGGTCGGGCCGCTGGCCGAGTCGTTCGCCGACGCCGACCGCAACCCGCCGGTCTTCGACCCCAAGACGCACTCGGCCACGCTGCCCGAGTCGTTCAAGAAGTCCTACAAGGCGCTGTGGGACGGCGAGTGGTACCGCCTGTCCCTGCCCGTCGAGCTGGGCGGCTTCGGCATCCCACCGTCGGTGCAGTGGGCCGCGGCCGAGCTCATCCTCGGTGCCAACCCGGCCGCCTTCATGTACATGGCCGGCGCCAGCTTCGCCGCGATCATGCACAAGAACGGCAACGCCGAGCAGAAGCGCTGGGCGCAGATCACCATCGACCGCGCCTGGGGCGCCACGATGGTGCTCACCGAGCCCGACGCCGGCTCCGACGTCGGCGTCGGCCGCACCAAGGCCGTGCTGCAGCCCGACGGCTCCTGGCACCTCGACGGCGTGAAGCGGTTCATCACGTCCGGCGACCAGGACATGACCGAGAACATCATGCACATGGTGCTGGCCCGCCCCGAGGGCCCCGGCATCGAGCCGCGGCCGGGCACCAAGGGCCTGAGCCTGTTCCTGGTGCCCAAGTTCCACTTCGACAGCGAGACCGGCGAGCTGGGCGAGCGCAACGGCGCCTTCGTCACCAACGTCGAGCACAAGATGGGCCTCAAGGTCTCCACGACGTGCGAGCTGACCTTCGGGCAGCACGGCGTGCCGGCCAAGGGCTGGCTGCTGGGCGACGTGCACGACGGCATCGCGCAGATGTTCCAGGTCATCGAGCACGCCCGGATGATGGTCGGCACCAAGGCCATCGCCACGCTGTCCACCGGCTACCTGAACGCCCTGGCCTACGCCAAGGAGCGCGTGCAGAGCGCCGACCTGACGCAGATGACCGACAAGACCGCGCCCCGCGTCACCATCACCCACCACCCGGACGTGCGCCGCAGCCTGATGCTGCAGAAGGCCTACGCCGAGGGCCTGCGCTCGGTGTACCTGTACACCGCGACCTTCCAGGACCAGATCCTGGCCGGCACCGGCGACGTGAAGCTGGCCGAGGGCATCAACGACCTGCTGCTGCCGATCGTCAAGGGCGTCGGCTCCGAGCGGGCCTACGAGCAGCTGGCCCAGTCGCTGCAGACCCTGGGCGGCTCGGGCTTCCTGCAGGACTACCCGATCGAGCAGTACATCCGCGACTCCAAGATCGACAGCCTGTACGAGGGCACGACCGCCATCCAGTCCCTGGACTTCTTCTTCCGCAAGATCATCCGGGACAAGGGCCAGGCGCTGGGCTTCATCAACAACGAGATCCAGAAGTTCCTGGACAACGAGGGCGGCAACGGCCGGCTCAAGGAGGAGCGGGCCGCGCTGGCCCAGGGCCTGCAGGACCTCCAGGGCATTCTCGGCACGATGATCGGCTACCTCACCTCCTCCCAGGAGGACGTGCGCAACGTCTACAAGGTCGGCCAGAACACCGTGCGGCTGCTGCTGTCCGCGGGCGACGTGCTCGTCGGCTGGCTGCTGCTGCGCCAGGCCGAGGTCGCCCTGGCCGCGCTGGGCGGCACTCCTTCGGCCAAGGACAAGGCGTTCTACGAGGGCAAGGTCGCGGTGGCGTCGTTCTTCGCCAAGACCGTGCTGCCGGAGCTGTCCTCGCGCCGCAAGATCGCCGAGACCACCGACAACTCGCTGATGGACGTGGACGAGTCCGCGTTCTGAGCCCGCCTCACCGCCGACACCGGCGGCGGTTCCTGCTTCACGCGGGGGCCGCCGCCGGTTTTTTCGTGACTCACGCCCGGAATGTCAGGGGGGCGTGCCAAGATGCGCGTCGTCCGGTTCTCTCAGGGGGAGTGATAGCGGTGCTCTACTTCGACGGCGCCGTCGGCGTGGCCATCTTCTGTCTGTGGATCTTCTGTCTGGTCGACGTGATCGTCAGCGACGAGTCGGTGACGCGCCACCTGCCCAAGATGCTGTGGCTGCTCGTCGTTCTTCTGCTGCCGCTGGTGGGCTCGATCCTGTGGCTGGCCGTGGGCAAGCCTCGCACGGCGACCTACCCGAGCCGCGGCACGTCCCGGTTCCCGGAGTACGACCGGCCGGGCCGGCACGTCGCCGGGAACCCCGACGACGACGCGGAGTTCCTGCGGCAGTGCCGGGAACGCGCGGAGGAGCAGCGCCGCAAGGGCCGGGAACTCTAGAGGTACAGCCCGGTGCCCTGCTCGGCCTGCTCGTTGGCGATGGCGTGGATGTCGCGCTCGCGCATCACCGTGTAGGTCTGGGCCTGCACCTCGACCTCCAGCTGGTCCTCCGGGTTGAACAGCACCCGGTCGCCCACCTTGACGTTGCGCACGTGCCCGCCGACGCCGAGGACGTCGCCCCAGGCGAGCCGCTTGGCGACCTGAGCGGTGGCCGGAATGACGATGCCGCCGCTGCTGCGGCGCTCACCGTCCTCCGGCGAGATCTTCACCAGCACCCGGTCGTGCAGCATCTGGATCTGGAGCTTGGAGTCGGCCACGGGCGAATTCTACGTCGTCTGGTCGTCGACCCCGCCCATGACCAGCGCCAGACGCCGCGGACCGCCCGTGCGGACGCGCACCGGCACGCCCCAGTCCTGCCGGGTCAGCCGGCACACCGGGTGCTCGACGCCCGGGCCGTCGTCGCAGCTGGCGGCCTGCGCGACGACGTGCAGGACACCCTCGGCGAAGCCCTCCGCGATGGTCAACTTCCTTGTCAGATCGGTGGATTCGCCCGCTCCCTGCACGATCAGCCCGGGCGGCGAGGAGGTGATCTCCAGGCGGGTGGACGGGCCGTAGCGGTCGTCCAGCTTCTGGCCGGGCGGCGGCGTGAAGACCACGGCCAGTTCGAGCTCGCCGGTGCCGATGTCCGACGGCGGCCGGCGCACCCGATGGGCGTCGCCGGCGACCAGCCGGGCCGAAACCCCCGGCGGCACCGGGCGTTCCAGGCGGTGTGCCGCGGAGGCGACGACCACCAGCTCACCGTCCACAATGGCCGCGCCGGACGGCTCGGCGACATCGGTGGCCAGCGTCGACACCTCGCCGGTTTCCGGTTCGTAGCGCCGAATCGCCGAGTTGTACGTGTCCGCGATGGCCACGCTGCCGTCGGGCAGCACCGCCACGCCGAGCGGATGTTGCAGCAGGGCCTGGTCGGCGGCGCCGTCGCGGTGGCCGAAGTCGAAAAGTCCTTGGCCCACAGCGGTGTGCACGTCGAAGTCGCTGTCGATCCAGCGCAGCGCCGATGTTTCCGAGTCGGCCAGCCACAGCTTGTCGCCGTCGGCCGCGAGGCCCGACGTCTGCGCGAAGAACGCCTCCAGCGCCGGCCCGTCCTTCAGACCCTCCACCGTCGTGCCGGCGAACCGCCTCACAGTCCCGGCGATCGGGTCGAACAGGCTCAGCGTGTGATTCCCTGACATGGCAACAACAACGCCGTTGGCCGGTGCCCACCAGGCCACGTCCCAGGGACTCGTCAGGTCGATCTTGTCCGCCGGCCCGCCGGTGTCGCCCATGCGCCACTGCTCGCCGGTGCCGGCGATCGTCGTGACATGGCCGGTGCTCAGGTTGATGCCGCGCAGTAGGTGGTTCACCGTGTCCGCGACCACGACGTCGTAGCCCACCCTCTCCGCAATGTCCTTGGGCAGCAAGGCAATCCCCGCCGGCTCCGCGAACGTCGCTTCGTCCGGGCCGCCGTCCTGCCGCCCGCGCTCGCCCGTGCCGATGCGCCTGACGACCGTCTCGCCGTCGGCCTCCAGCTCCACCACGCTGTGGTGCGCCGAGTCCGTCACGAGGAGCGTGTCCTGTGGCGTGACGGCGATCTTCGCCGGGAACCTCAGCTCCGTTTCCTGTTGCTGCGGCGGCACATACGGTCCGTCGCCCCTGCGAAGCGTGCCCTTCGCCTCATGCTCGTCGATCAGCTCCGCGATGATCCGCCGCAGCGCCTCCACGTGTCCTTCACCCGCCGCCACGTGCACCACGTAGCCCTCCGGGTCGACCAGGACCAGCGTCGGCCACGCCTTCACCGCGTAGTTCTGCCACGTCGTCAGCTGCGGGTCGTCCAGCACCGGGTGGTGCACCTCGTACCGCTCCACCGCCGCCTTCAACGCGTCCGGGTCCGCCTCGTGCACAAACTTCGGCGAGTGCACCCCGATCGTCACCAGCACATCCGCGAACTCCGCCTCCAGCGGCCGCAGCTCGTCCAGCACGTGCAGGCAGTTGATGCAGCAGAACGTCCAGAAGTCGAGCAGCGTGATTCGCCCCCGCAGCTCCGCCAGCGTGACGGCCTTCCCGCCGGTGTTCAGCCATCCACGCCCCACCAGCTCAGGGGCGCGGACCCGTGCACGACGCTTCGCAGTGGTCACACCCTGAGTCAACACCAGATCGCGGATCAGGTATTTCCCTGTCCACCTGGCGGAACCACCCATCCCGGTAGCGTTGTCCTGATGGACGACTCCTCGCAGGAACTCCTCCGCAAGGGTTCGACCGGGTGTACGTAGAGATCGAACGTTACAGCGGCCGTTGTCAGGGCTCGCCGACGTCCACTGGACGACGAGACGCTGGTCCTAGAAGGGGAGTAGTGGATGCTCTACTGCGCCTGGCTCGGCCGCTACCACGCCGGTGAGACGCCGGGGTCCCATCCCGGCGAGAACGGCGATGCTCGTTATGAGGAGTTGCAGGCCCTGGTGCAACCGCGGCGGGTCGCGCCCAGCAACACGCGTGTGCTCCAGGCCGAGTGACGCATCGCGTCCGACCTTGACAGTTACGTCCAGCCCGAAGGCCCCGACTATCTGGTCCGCTGGAGCGAGCCGGCGTGACTAGCGCACGGAGTGGGGGCCGAGGATCTCGGCGACGTAGGGAGCGACCCGGCGTTGGAGGCCGCGGTCGGCGGTGACGACGTAGATGGGGCGACCGCTGGTGGATTCGTCGGCGACCAGGTCGACGATGGCGTCGTCGCCGGAGTGGGGCGCCACGTGGACGTGGATGGTGTCGGAGCTGGTGACGGTGCGGGCCTTGCCTTCGACGACGAGGATCACGTCGATGGGGGAGCCGGTCTGGGGGAGTCCGGTGGCGGCGAGGCCGGCGAGGGAGTCACGCAGGCGGGTGGTGGCGCCGGCGCGGTCGCGCCACCAGCCGTCGGGCACGGATCCGACGACGTTGGCGGCGTCAATGACCAGCAGTGGCTTTGGCACGGGATGAAGGTACAACGTAAAAAGGCCCGATGCGGGTCGAGGAACCTTCAAGGCTCAACTCGACCCGCATCGGGCAAATTTTGTCCGGCGGCGTCCTACTCTCCCACACCCTCACGAGTGCAGTACCATCGGCGCTGGAGGGCTTAGCTTCCGGGTTCGGAATGGGACCGGGCGTTTCCCCTCCGCTAACACCACCGAAACACTATGAAAGAATCCCACAAACACCCACCCGCCATGCCGAAGCCCTACAAGTGATGCCTGATTGGTTCTCTCAGAACCACACAGTGGATGCGAAGCGTCTTTGTAAACAAGCCCTCGGCCTATTAGTACCAGTCAACTCCACCCCTTACAGGGCTTCCATCTCTGGCCTATCAACCCCATCGTCTATAGGAGGCCTTACCCTCTCAAGGAGGTAGGAGATCTCATCTTGGAACAAGCTTCCCGCTTAGATGCTTTCAGCGGTTATCTCTCCCGAACGTA
>NZ_KK037166.1:6012595-6014921 GCF_000568255.1 Kutzneria sp. 744 | reverse complement strand
TATTCTCTACCTGACCACCTGTGTCGGTTTGGGGTACGGGCCGCATAAACACTCGCTAGAGGCTTTTCTCGACAGCATAGGATCACTCTACTTCGCCTCAATCGGCTACGCATCACGTCTCAGCCTTAATGTCAGGACGGATTTGCCTACCCTGACGGCCTACACGCTTACACCAGTATTACCACTGACTGGCGGAGCTACCTTCCTGCGTCACCCCATCGCTTGACTACTACTAGATCGGATCCCGCGCACTCCAGATATCATCCGAAGACTCCATCTCTTGCGGGCGGTTAGCATCACTAGCCTCACCATGGACGCGTTTACACGGGTACGGGAATATCAACCCGTTGTCCATCGACTACGCCTGTCGGCCTCGCCTTAGGTCCCGACTTACCCTGGGCGGATTAGCCTGGCCCAGGAACCCTTGGTCATCCGGCGGACGAGTTTCTCACTCGTCATTCGCTACTCATGCCTGCATTCTCACTCGCGTAGTGTCCACGGCTAGGTTCCCCTGCCGCTTCATCCCCCACACGACGCTCCCCTACCCATCCACACGACTGCACACGCTCCGAAGAACATGCGGATCAATGCGTGAATGACACAGCTTCGGCGGTGTGCTTAAGCCCCGCTACATTGTCGGCGCAGGACCACTTGACCAGTGAGCTATTACGCACTCTTTAAAGGGTGGCTGCTTCTAAGCCAACCTCCTGGTTGTCTGGGCGACCCCACATCCTTTCCCACTTAGCACACACTTTGGGGCCTTAGCTGGTGTTCTGGGCTGTTTCCCTCTCGACTACGAACCTTATCGCCCGCAGTCTCACTGCCGCGCTCTAGCTTAATGGTATTCGGAGTTTGGTTGACTTCAGTAAGCTTGTAGGCCCCCTAGGCCATCCAGTGCTCTACCCCCACCAAGGAACACGCGACGCTGCACCTAAATGCATTTCGGGGAGAACCAGCTATCACGGAGTTTGATTGGCCTTTCACCCCTAACCACAGCTCATCCCCCAGGTTTTCAACCCTGGTGGGTTCGGGCCTCCACACGGTCTTACCCGCGCTTCACCCTGGCCATGGCTAGATCACTCCGCTTCGGGTCTAGAGCACGCGACTAAAACGCCCTATTCGGACTCGCTTTCGCTACGGCTACCCCACACAGGTTAACCTCGCCACGTACCACTAACTCGCAGGCTCATTCTTCAAAAGGCACGCCATCACCCCTGCTAAGGAGGCTCTGACGGATTGTAAGCACACGGTTTCAGGTACTCTTTCACTCCCCTCCCGGGGTACTTTTCATCTTTCCCTCACGGTACTAGTCCGCTATCGGTCACCAGGGAGTATTTAGGCTTAGCGGGTGGTCCCGCCAGATTCACAGCAAATTTCACGAGCTCGCTGCTACTTGGGAGCATTATAAGGAAGACAGCATGTTTTCGCGTACGGGACTATCACCCTCTACGGTCCAGTTTCCCAAACTGATTCCACTAACACACTGTTTTCTGACTTCCCGCCTGGTCAGCAGCCCAGACAAATAACGTCCCACGACCCCACAAACGCAACCCCTGCCAGGTATCACACGTCCATGGTTTAGCCTCATCCGCTTTCGCTCGCCACTACTCACGGAATCACGGTTGTTTTCTCTTCCTGTGGGTACTGAGATGTTTCACTTCCCCACGTTCCCTCCGCACGCCCTATATATTCAGGCGCGGGTGACCCCACATGACTGAGGCCGGGTTTCCCCATTCGGACACCCTCGGATCACAGCTCGGTTGGCAGCTCCCCGAGGCTTTTCGCAGCCTCCTACGTCCTTCATCGGCTCCTGGTGCCAAGACATCCACCGTGTGCTCTTCATAACTTGCCACAAAGATGCTCGCATCCACTGTGTAGTTCTCAAAGAACAACCAGAAGCTTCCCCACTACTGAGACACCTAGCTCCACACACCCGTGTGGCCGGTTTGAACTCGGAAGAAACCCTGTGGTTCAGAAGTCACACCGCATTACGCGTGTTCCCTCAGGACCCAACAGCGTACTGACAACCCCAACCTCACCATCCACAGTCCGTTCCACGCTCTTACGAGCAGTACTAGGCGATGCAGACCGCAGGTCCTGTTGCTTCTAGCCAGTATCCACATCTATGAGCAATCACTCCTGAAGACATTCGCTCCAGCAAGTGATCCTCCGCTCGACCCGAGAGCCGGCGTTGGGTGCTCCTTAGAAAGGAGGTGATCCAGCCGCACCTTCCGGTACGGCTACCTTGTTACGACTTCGTCCCAATCGCCAGTCCCACCTTCGACCGCTCCCTCCCTTACGGGTTGGGCCACGGGCTTCGGGTGTT
>NZ_KK037166.1:5972088-6012184 GCF_000568255.1 Kutzneria sp. 744 | reverse complement strand
CCAAGGCGTCTCCAAATCGGGCCCCTGGCGCTCCGGCCCAAGATCCATCCGCGCAGGTCAGGACGGTGTGGGCGCCCCCTGCACCCCCCTAAAACAACCCCGGAACGGCGCGGCTATGACGGGGGTCACAGCGGCTCATCGGAGTGCGGCGAACACCGATCCACCGACAACAACGCCCAGAAGCGTTCCGACAAGAACCTGCTTCACCGTGTGGTCGCGCAGCTCCACCCGTGACCAACAGACGATGGCCACCGCGACGAAGGAAGCCAGCCACCCGAGTCCGAGCGACAACACCGCGATGCAAGCACGCCGCCAGCGTTCGTCCTGAGCCCAGGATCAAACTCTCCAATAAGGTTTTGTTTGATCGAGACTAGTACAAACTGGCATCAATCCAGTTTTAACCATCTCAAAGGAACCCACTAAGGGGTTTATTCATTCAAGTACTGGCTATTACAGTACGCTGTTGAGTTCTCAAAGAACACACGCACACCGTCACTTGGCTCATTCAGGCCGCGCTCAGGGGCTGCAGTTAATGTCACTGCGGTGTTTCCGTTTGCTTGTGTTTGAAGCTTATCCGGTCCGGATTCTCCCTGTCAAATCGGCTTGTTCTTGCCGATTTGCTGGGGTTCGTCCCGGCGTCACTGACTCTACCAGACTTTCTCAGTGGCTTTGTCGGTGACCCGCTGGCGTCCGTTTCCGTCCTGCCCTGCGGTACGTGGAGAACATTAGCAGCCGATCCAAGGCGTCTCCAAATCGGGCCCCTGGCGCTCCGGCCCAAGATCCATCCGCGCAGGTCAGGACGGTGTGGGCGCCCCCTGCACCCCCCTAAAACAACCCCGGAACGGCGCGGCTATGACGGGGGTCACAGCGGCTCATCGGAGTGCGGCGAACACCGATCCACCGACAACAACGCCCAGAAGCGTTCCGACAAGAACCTGCTTCACCGTGTGGTCGCGCAGCTCCACCCGTGACCAACAGACGATGGCCACCGCGACGAAGGAAGCCAGCCACCCGAGTCCGAGCGACAACACCGCGATGCTGGCGGCGCCGCTGGCCACGGCCGCGTGCGCGGAGACCTTCCACCAGTGCGTGATGGCCATCGTGACCAAGAGGGAGGCGAACATGGAGGCGACGAGGGCCAGCATTTCCCGCGGGGCGCCGACGAGCGCCAGCACGGCCAGGCCGACAAGCACGGAGCCGAGGCCGATGAGCAGCGGGATGCGGCGTTGCTCGCGCACGCCTACGTGGTGATCGGTCAGCCGGCCACGGCGAACGCCGATGAGGATCGCGCCGAACGGCAGGACGCTGGCGAACATCGCGGTCAGCAGGCCCCAGAGCAGACCGGCGCCGATGGTGGCGCCGGCGTGCAGGCCGACCAGGAAGCAGATCGCCACGACCACCACCGCGGGGGCGAACGCCTCGGTGGCGGCGCGGGCGGCCAGTCGGCGGAACGAACGAGTCTCGGCAGTCACTCGCCGAGTATGGGAAACCCCGCAGTGCTGCCAGGTCGGGGGTCCGACAGCACTGCGGGGTCATTCGGCTCATCGCTTCCGTCACGGAGCGCGTTACAGCGAACCGGCGGTGTGACCTGGGTCACGTTAGGGTGAACCGTTCATCGCCCGGTGCGGAGGAGTCGCATCGGGAAGTGATGCCGGTCGGCGCGGCCCTGCATCCCGCGCCGACCGGCGCTGGCTCGCAGCTGGGAGGGCACGCCCGGGTCGAAGCGGGCGCGGCTGCGGTGGCCGGTCTGGAGGAGTCGGGTCAGCGCAGGCCCTGCATGTGCGCCTGGGCGAGCAGCATCAGCTCGTGGCGCATGGCGGGCGTGGCAGCAGCGTCGATCGCCTTGCTCACGGCCTTGCGAGTACGAGTCTCGGCACGGCGGGCGCGGATCTTCGCGGCGATGTTCATGGGGTTTGCATCCCTCTCAAGGTCTGTCTTCTGGTGCGGTAGTACCAGTATGCACCCGCGCGACCTCGTAAACCACAACTTTGTCCGGTGAGGTGCGGCACACGCCGACGAATCATCGGCAGCTACCCCACCGTCACCCCGAGTTCATCCGGCGATCTGCCCCGGTACGCCGAACGAGCTACTCCTCCCGACCGAGCAGGAACCGCCCGAAGTGGGGCACGGTGAACGCGATCCGCCCGCGCTCGGCCGAGTAGACGAGCCCCTTCTTGATCAGGTTGTCCCGCGCCGGCGACAGCGAGGAGGGCTTCTTCCCCAGGTAGACGGCCACATCCGTGGTGCCCACCGGCTCGTCGCGGCCCTCGGTCAGGTCGGCCATCGCGCGCAGGTACTCGCGCTCGGCCGGGGTGGCGCGCTCGTACCGTGACCCGAAGAACCCGACCGCCAGCTCGGTCTCGGCCTCGGGTGCGGCCATCGCCACGTCCTCCGGGGTGATCGGATCCGCCGGCGCCGCGTCCCAGGCCGCCTTCGCGTACGCCTGCACGAAGTAGGGATAGCCGCTCGACGCGTCGAACAGCGCGTCCAGGGCGTGCGCGCTGATCTCCGCGCCCTCACGGGCCACCGGCGCGAGCACCGCGCGGTCGGCGTCCTCCCGGTCGAGCTGCCCGATCAGCACGTACCGGAACAGCCGCTCGGAGTAGGACTTGCTGGCCGACAGCAGCGCGGGCAGGTGCGGCAGGCCGGCGCCGACCACCACCAGGGGCGCGCCGGACTGGGACAGCTCGTGGCAGGCGGCGCACAGCGCGGAGATGTCGTCCGGCTGCACGTCCTGCATCTCGTCGATGAGCAGCGCCACCCCGGTGCCCACGTCCTTGGCCAGCTCGGCGACGTCGGTGAACAGCTCGACCAGGTCGATCTCGATGTCCCCGGAGTCGGCGCGCCCCTGCGCGGCCGGCACGTCGATGCCCGGCTGCCAGCGTTCCCGCAGCTTCGCGCCGTGCGGGTTGGCACGCAGCGCGAACGCCTTGAGCACACCGAGCACCGCCTCCACCCGTTCGGGGTCGCGGTGGCGCACGGCGAGGTCGCGGATCGCGCGGTGCAGCGCGGCGGACAGCGGCCGGCGCAGCTCGGCGTCCGGCCGGGCCTCGATCTTGCCGGCGCCCCAGCCGCGCTTGACGGCCATCGAGCGCAGCTCGCCCAGCAGCACCGTCTTGCCGACGCCGCGCAGGCCGGTGAGCACGAGGCTGCGTTCGGGACGGCCGCGGGCGACCCGTTCGAGCACCACGTCGAAGGCCGCGAGCTCGCGGTCCCGGCCGGCCAGCTCGGGCGGACGTTGCCCGGCCCCGGGGGCGAACGGGTTGCGCACCGGATCCATCATCGGACCGTATCGGCGTGTCTAGTGCTGGCTCAATACACCGGAAGACGCCACTAGCGGTTGCGGACTGCACAGTACTTGCGCTTTGATAAGTGCGAACGAAGCGACAAGTCGAGGGGACAGGATGGACGCCCACCCGGCGCAGCGGCTCGACGACGTGGTCCACCAGCGGGTGCGCCTGGGCATTCTGACCGTGCTCAGCAGCGAGCCCCGGGTGGCCTTCACGGTGCTGCGCGACCTGCTCGGTCAGCCGGACAGCGGCCTGAGCCGGCATCTTCGGGTGCTGGAGGACGCGCGCCTGGTGGCCACCGACAAGGTGATCGAGGACCGCAAGCCGCGGACCTGGATCTCGATCACCGAGGCCGGCCGGGCGGCGTTGCGCGGGGAGCTGGCCGCGCTGCGCTCGATGATGACCGCCATCGAGACCGGCGGCGCGGACCCGCTGGCCTTCGCCGCGTTGCTGGCCGACGAGCCGAGGGAGCGCGACCGGGAGCGGGCCGACCTGGTGATCAGCGAGGTGCCCGAGGGCTTCCGGCTGAGCCGGGAGTCCGCGGTGGACAGCAACTACCAGCTGGTGTCCATGCCGGCCGCGGAGTGGGGCAGCCACCACAGCCAGGCGCTGACCTTCCGCAGCCACGGCCTGCTCGGCGGCCACTTCCGCAGCTTCACGTCGCCGACCGCGAACGCGCACGTGATGCTGGTGGAGCTGGGCAACGCCGAGGGCACGATCGCCATCCTGAGCGCGCTCGCGCCGTCCAACTTCCGGATCGACGGCATGGATCCGCACCGCGGCTTCCTGCTGGACCGGGAGGTCGGCGGCAAGGTGGGGATCTGCTGGCTGGCGGTGGCCCGCTACCTGGTGTGCGTGTCGATGACCGGGGACGAGGAGGTGATCCGGGAGTTGCTGCCCCAACTGGCCGCCGGGCAGCGGGCCAAGCTCACACGTTAGGAACGCGTCAAAACCGCTGTACGGCAAGCGAAAGCAGTCGCACAGTGCGGTCGTGACGACAACTGCGACCCGGCCGCCTCGATTAGCCGGCGACGATCAGAGGCACCGGCTGACCGCCGTGACCGGGATGGCCGGTCTCGGGCTCGACGCCATCGCCTCGGTGGCCTACGGGCCGGAGGCGATCGTGCTGGTGCTGGCCGCGGGCGGTTCCGCCGGTCTCGGTTGGACGCTGCCGGTGACGGTGGCGATCGTGGTGCTGCTGGGCGTGCTGATCGCCTGCTACCGCCAGGTCATCCAGGCTTTTCCGGACGGCGGCGGCGCCTACACGGTGGCCACCAGGTACCTGGGCCGTCGCGCCGGTCTGGTCGCGGGCGCGTCGCTGGTCGTCGACTACGTGCTCAACGTCGCCGTGTCGGTCGCGGCCGGCGTGGCCGCGCTGACGTCAGCGTTTCCGACCCTGCTGCCGTGGACGACCGAGCTGTGCGTGCTGGTGCTGCTGGTCGTCACGGGCGTGAACCTGCGCGGCATCGTGGTCGGCGCCAAGGCGTTCGCGTTGCCGGCGGCCGTGTTCGTCGTCTCGGTGCTGGTGGTGATCGTGGTCGGGCTGTTCCGGCCGGAGGTCACCGCGCCGGCGTCGCAGTCGACGACGGTCGGCGGGGTGGGTGTGTTGCTGGTGCTGGCCGCGTTCGGCAACGGCTGTTCGGCGCTGACCGGTGTGGAAGCCATCGCCAACGCCACGCCGTCGTTCCGTACGCCGCGGCGCCGTCGGGCCCGGCGCGCGGAGGCCGGGCTGGGCCTGGTGCTGGGCGTGCTGCTGATCGGGCTGGCCGCGCTGATCCAGCGGGCCGACGTGCGTCCCGAGGCGGGCCGCACGATCCTGTCGCTGGTCACCGAGGGCTCGGTCGGCGACGGCTGGCTGTACGTGGTGATCCAGCTGTCCACGGTGCTGCTGCTGGCGTTGGCCGCCAACACGTCGTTCGGCGGCCTGCCGGTGCTGGCCGCGAAGCTGGCGCGCGACGACTACCTGCCGCACGTGTTCGGGCTGCGGGCCGACCGGCTCGTGCACCGGCACGGCGTGCTGGTGTTGGCCGTGCTGTCCGGCGCGCTGCTGGTCGGCGCCGAGGGCCGGGTCGACGTGCTGGTGCCGCTGTTCGCCATCGGCGTTTTTGTCGGCTTCGCGTTGGCTCAGATCGGCATGGTCCGGCACTGGCGGGCCGAGCGCGGTCGGGGATGGGTGCCGAAGGCCGTGCTGAACGGGTTCGGCGCGGCGCTGACGATCGCCGCGCTGATCGACGTCACCGCGTCCCAAGTTCCTGGAGGGCGCCTGGCTGATCGTGCTGGTGATCCCGATCTTCGTGCTGCTGTTCAGCGGGGTTCGCCGGGCCTACGGCCGGATCGGCCGGGACATCGGCGTCGGCACGCTGCCGGCGCGGCCGCGGCGGACCGCCTCGGTCGTGGTGGTGCCGGTCGTCGCGATCACCAAGCTGACCGCGGAGTGCCTGTCGACCGCCTTGTCCATGGGCGACCGGGTGGTGGCCGTGCACGTGTCGTTCGACGACGAGCAGGAGAAGGCCCGGCGGTTCCAGGCCGACTGGCAGGAGTGGCGGCCCGAGGTGCCGCTCGTGCTGCTGGACTCGGAGCACCGCCTGCTCGGGCCGCCGATCGCCCGCTACGTGAAGTCGCTGACCGGCGAGCACGTGGTGGTGCTGATCGGCGAGATCGAGCCGGCCGCGCTGTGGGAACGCATGCTGCGCAACCGGCGTGGGGCGGTGGTGGCCCGGTGCGTCGGGCGCAACACCGCGGCCGTCGTGTGCCGGCTGCGCTTCCGTCTGGGCTTCTCTACCGTTGTCTAGTGCTGAGGCAATACTTGCTTAGATTGATTGAGACGGCGCGAGACGAGCACCAGCGGCACCAGCAGCCACCAGGCGTAGTTGGCCTGCCCGGGATGGCCGGAGACCGCGACGACGGCCCACACCACGAAGACGAAGCTGGCCGTGATCGGCTGGAGGTACCAGCCGAAACGCGGGAAGCGACCGGGCTTCGGGGTGAGGTCGCCGTTGCGCTGGGACACCGCGATGATCAGCGTCTGGACCGCGAACACCGCGACCACGTTGGCGGCGTAGACGGCGTAGGACACCGCCTCGTCGCCGTGCTTGGCCAGTAGCGAGGACGGGAACGGCAGCAGCGCCACCAAGGCCAGCAGCACCATGTTCAGCGACATGATCCGCGCGTGCCGCACCCGCAGCTCGCGGAACAGCCGATGGTGGGCCAGCCACAGCACCCCGATCACCAGATAGCTGATCAGGTAGCCGGCGATGGCCGGTTCCAGGCCGGACAGCGCTCGCAGGAAGTCCGCGCCGTGAACCTCGTCGGGAATCCTGATGTCCAGCACCAACAGCGTCAGCGCGATGGCGAACACGCCGTCCGAGAGCGCGAGCACGCGCCCCAGGTCGACCTCGCCGCCGGCATCTCTCTCATCCTCGTCGCCCTCGGTCACGGGGCAAGAAGCTAGGGCTTCTCCAGGATCGCGGTGACGCCTTGGCCGCCGGCGGCACAGATCGAGACCAGACCGCGACCGGAACCCCGCTCGTTCAACAGTTTCGCCAGCGTGGCCACGATTCGCCCGCCGGTCGCGGCGAACGGGTGGCCCGCGGCGAGCGAGGAGCCGTTGACGTTGAGCTTGGCCCGGTCGATGTCGCCGACGCCGTTGCGGCGCCAGGCCGCCAACGTGGCCAGCACCTGGGACGCGAACGCCTCGTGGATCTCGTAGAAGTCGAAGTCGGCCAGCGTGAGGCCGGCGCGCTCCAGCATCTTCGGCACCGCGTAGACCGGGGCCGTGAGCAGGCCGTCGTCGCCGTGCACGTAGTCGACCGCGCCGGTCTCGGTCCAGGTCAGGTAGGCCAGCACCGGAATCCGGTGCTGCTTGGCCCATTCCTCGCTGGCCAGCAGGACGACCGACGCGCCGTCGGTGAGCGGCGTCGAGTTGCCGGCGGTCATCGTGTCGCCGAAGGCCGGCTTGAGCCTGGCCAGCTTCTCCACGCTGGTGTCGGCGCGGAGGTTCTGGTCCCGGGTGAGGCCGAGGTAGGGCGTGACCAGGTCGTCGAAGAAGCCACGCTCATAGGCCGCGGCGAGGTTGCGGTGGCTGGCGGCCGCGAGTTCGTCCTGGTCCTCGCGGGCGATGCCCCATTCCTTGGCGGTGATCGCCGCGTGCTCGCCCATGGACATGCCGGTGCGGGGTTCGGCGTTGCGCGGGATGTTCGGCACCACGTGCGTCGGGCGCAGCTTGGTCGCCGCGCGCAGCCGTGCGCCGAACGACTTGGCCCGGTTGAACTCCAGCAACACCTGGCGCAGGCCCTCGTTCACGCCGATCGGGGCGTCGCTGGTGGTGTCGACGCCGCCGGCGATGGCCGAGTCGATCTGGCCCAGCGCGATCTTGTTGGCCGCGGCGATGATCGCCTGCAGGCCCGTGCCACAGGCCTGCTGGAGGTCGTAAGCGGGTGTTTGCGCCGACAGTCGGCTGCCGAGAACGGCTTCCCTGGCTAGGTTGAAATCGCGGCTGTGTTTGAGCACCGCGCCCGCGACCACTTCACCGACCCGTTCGCCCTGCAGCCCGAACCGGCTGACCAGGCCGTCCAGCGCGGCGGTCAGCATGTCCTGGTTGGACGCCATGGCGTACGGGCCGTTGGACCTGGCGAACGGGATGCGGTTGCCGCCGAGCACGGCCACGCGCTGAACGGTCGGGGTCATGCCTCGACAATAACCTACTTACGAGTAGACTTACCAGCGAGTAGGGAGGCGTCTCGTATGTCAGATCCGTACCTCCGGTTCGCCCAGTCCGGCTTCGGGCGGTTCGTCACCGGTCGACTAGGCCTGCCTCGGCCCGCCCACCTGCGGCGGCACCGACCGGGGCAGCCCGCGCTGGCGGGTCCGGTGCTGACCGGCGGCTCCGGCCGGCTCGACGCCGTGCTCAAGGCGCACGCCACCGGCGGGGACGCGCCGTACGGGGGACTGGTGTTCGACGCCACCGGCATCGACAGCCCCGAACAGCTGCGGGCGCTGCACTCCTTCTTCAATCCGGTGATCCGGCAGCTCGCGCCGTGCGGACGGGTCGTGGTGCTCGGCACCCCGCCCGAGGAGCTCACCAGCGTGCCGGCCGTTGTCGCGCAACGGGCGTTGGAGGGTTTTGTCCGCTCCGCCGCCAAGGAGCTCCGCGCCGGCAGCACCGCCCAGCTCGTCTACGTGTCCGAGGGCGCCGAGCCCAACGTCGAGTCCACGCTGCGTTTCCTGCTCAGCGCCAAGTCCGCCTACGTGTCCGGGCAGGTCATCCGGGTCGGCGCCGCCGAGGTCGTCGAGCCCCTGGACTGGGAGCACCCGCTCGCCGACCGGGTCGCCCTCGTCACCGGCGCCTCACGGGGCATCGGCGCCGCCATCGCCGAGGTGCTCGCCCGTGACGGCGCGCATGTCGTGTGCCTCGACATCGCCGCCCAGGGCAGCGAGCTGTCCGAGGTCGCCAACCGGGTCGGCGGCTCCGCCGTGCAGATGGACATCACCTCGCCCGACGCCCCCGCCCGGTTGGTCGAGTACTTCCAGCTGCGGCACGAGGGCGTGGACATCGTCGTGCACAACGCCGGCATCACGCGGGACAAGACCCTGGCCCGGATGACCGAATCCCAGTGGGATGCCGTGCTTTCCGTCAACCTCGCCAGCCAGCTCCGCGTCAACGACGGGTTGTTGAAGGCCGGCGCGCTGCGCCGCAACGGCCGCATCGTCGGCGTGTCCTCCATCGCCGGCATCGCCGGCAATGTCGGGCAGACCAACTACGCCACCAGCAAGGCCGGCGTCATCGGCATGGTCCGATCCCTCGCCCCCGAACTGGCCAGCCGGGACAGCACCATCAACGCCGTCGCCCCCGGTTTCATCGAGACCAAGATGACCGCCGCCGTGCCGCTGTTCATCCGGCAGGCCGGGCGGCTGATGAACAGCATGTCCCAGGGCGGCCTGCCCGTCGACGTCGCGGAAACCATTGCCTGGTACGCCAATCCCGCCTCGTCCGGCGTCAACGGCAACATCGTCCGGGTGTGCGGGCAGAGCCTGCTGGGGGCCTGATGTACCTGCGCGCCGCGCTCACCAGCTTCCGTCGGGGCGGCTCCTGCCTGCCCTCCGACGTCCTTTCCGTCTCGGACATGGCCGTGTCGCTGGAGCATTTGTCCGCGTACAACCGTGTTTGCGGCTTCGGCTTACGCTCCCAGCTGCCCGCCACCTATCCGCACGTGTTGGCCTTCCCCTTGCAGATGCGGCTCATGACCTCGCGCGGCTTTCCCTTCCCCCTGCCCGGTCTCGTGCACGTGGGCAACCGCATCTCCTTGGCCCGCCCCCTTTCCCTCGACGAGCGCTTCGACCTCCACGTCCGGGCCGTCGACCTCCGGCCGCACGAACGGGGCCAGCAGTTCGACATCGTCAGCGAGCTGTCCGTCGACTCCGCCGTCGTGTGGACCGACGTCAGCACCTACCTCCGCCGTTCCGGCTCCGGCTCCGCCGGCTCTGGTTCGTCGGCGGTGCCCGAGCCCTCCGCCGTCTGGTCCGTGCCCTCCTCCGTCGGCCGCCAGTACGCCTCCGTCTCCGGCGACCGCAACCCCATCCACCTCAACCCCTTGGCCGCCCGCCTCTTCGGCTTCCGCCGCGCCATCGCCCACGGCATGTGGACCAAGGCCCGCAGCCTGGCCGCCCTGGAGGAACGCCTGCCTTCGGCCTACACCGTGGATGTCCGCTTCAAGCTGCCCGTCTTGTTGCCGGCCAAGGTCGGCTTCAGCGCCACGTCCGTCGGCGACGGCTGGGAGTTCGCCGTCCACGACACCCGCACCGGCCGCCCCCACCTGTCGGGCACCGTCGGGGCATTCGTCCCGACCTCGTGAACTACCAACAACCCAGCTGGCGAGCAGATTCGGTTCGGGATGCCGATGAGGTTGTGCGATGGCGGCCGACGATCGCTGTCGAGCTGGGGAGGACATGGGCCGGGCCGACCGACGACGGGCGGTGGGCGGTCGGGGAGCCGGGCGTTTACGTGCTGACGACGGATTCACGGGCCGGGGCCGTGGCGCTGATGCCGCTGCTGGAACGGCCGATGGCGGACGTGAAGGAAGAGCTGGGCGGCCTGGCGGGAGTCGAGCGGATGCTGGAGGCGGCCTTCGAGACCAGCCCGTACTGGACGGCGAGGGCCATTGCGTGGCTGGAGGCAGGGTTCCCGGCGGGCGCGTATCGCGAAGCGCTGGAGCAAGCGGCGGAGGACAAGTACGTTGCCCAAGGCGCCCGCCACGCGGCCAAGCGCATCCTGGCCGGATGGTGACTACTTAGGCGGTTGCCACATCTGGCCGTCGACGAGGTTGCCGAAGCCCATCCAGACGAGGTTCATGAGGCGGGCGGCGACGGCGCCGGCGGATTCCTCGGGGTGGTCGAGCCACCAGTCGGCGAGAGACTCGCCGGCGCCGACGAGGGCGGCGGCCATGGCGTCGGCGTGGAGGGTGGCGGCGTCGCTGTCGGAGGTGTTGAGCAGGAGGGCGGCGACGAGGCTGATGGCGCGGCGGCGCATGTCGAGCAGCTCCTGGGCGAAGGGGCCACCCTGGGCGCTGGCCTGGCGGTGCAGGACGCGCCAGCTGTCGCGGTACTCGCCGACGAAGCCGAAGAATGCCCGCAGGCCGTGCCAGAGCTGCACGTCGGGACGGTCGCCGGCCTCGCTGACGCCGGCTGCGATGGCCTCCATGAGGCGGGTGGCCTCGCGCCGGATGCAGGCGGCGAAGAGGTCCTCCTTGGAACCCAGGTAGGCGTAGACCATGGGCTTGGAGATGTCGGCGACCTCGGAGATCTCGTCCATCGACGCGGCGTGGTAGCCGCGCTGGGAGAAGACCTCGACGGCGGCGTCGAGGATCTGCCGCTCACGCACTTCGCGTGGCAGCCGCTTGGCCCTCACTCGGCCGGCCGCGTCATTCGTCCGCATCCGATGCAGGCTAGCTTGCCGAGGTACCTACTACACAGTAGGCTTACTGGCCAGTAGGTACGTGGAGGTGGGGTTATGGCCGACATCGAGCAGTTGGCAGCGATCGACCCGAAGAAACTCAGCAAGGACGAGTTCGTCACGCTGCTGTCCTCCTTCACCGAGGCGGCACAGGACGGCGTCCAGCTCGACCTGAGCACGATGCCGCCGCAGGACTTCGCGCGCATCATCTCCAGGGCGTCCAAGGAGCAGATCGAGGCCGTGATGGCCGTGCCGGCGCTGCGCGGGCCGATCCTGGACGAGGTGTTCCACCGCATGGAGGTGCACTTCCGCACGGAGCGGGCCGGCTCGACGCGGGCGGTGGTGCACTTCCGCCTGACCAACGGCGACGACTTCGACCGGTACCAGGTGCACATCGACGACGGCGCCTGCAAGATCACCAAGGATGGCCAGGACGAGCCGCGGGCCACGGTGACGCTGCCGCCACTGGAGTTCCTCAAGCTGGCCACCGGCAACGCGTCGGCCCCCGTGCTGTTCATGACCGGGAAGCTGAAGGTCAAGGGCGACCTCGGTTTCGCGGCCGGCTTCATGAGCCTGTTCGACATCCCCAAGGCGTGAGAGGAAACTCCCGATGGCCGGCTTCTCCCTCGAACTCAACGAGGACCAGCGCGACCTGCGTGACTGGGTGCACGGCTTCGCCAAGGACGTGATCCGCCCGGCCGCCCCCGAGTGGGACGAGCGCGAAGAGACCCCGTGGCCGGTCATCCAGGAGGCCGCCAAGATCGGCCTGTACGGATTCGAGTCGCTGGCCACCTGGTTCGCCGACCCGATCGGACTGTCCCTGCCCATCGCCACCGAGGAGCTGTTCTGGGGTGACGCCGGCATCGCGCTGGCGATCATGGGCACCGGCCTGGCGGTGGCCGGCATCTTCGCCTCCGGCGAGCCCGAGCAGCTGGCCGAGTGGGTTCCGGAGTGCTTCGGCGACGAGAACGACCCGAAGGTGGCGGCCTTCTGCGCCTCGGAGCCACAGGCCGGCTCGGACGTCAGCGGCTACCGCACGCGGGCCCGCTACGACGAGGCCACCGACGAGTGGGTGATCAACGGCCAGAAGGCGTGGGCCACCAACGGCGGGATCGCCAATGTGCACGTGGTGACCGCCGTGGTCGACCCCGCGCTGGGCGCGCGCGGCCAGGCCGGGTTCATCGTGCCGCCGGGAACCCCGGGCGTGGCCAGCACCCGCAAGATCAAGAAGCACGGCCTGCGCGCGTCGCACACCGCCGACGTCTTCTTCGACGAGGTGCGGGTGCCCGGCCGCTGCATCCTGGGCGGCAAGGAGCGGGTCGAGGCCCGGCTGGCGCGGGCCCGCGAGGGCAAGAAGGCCGGCGGCCAGGCCGCGATGGCGACGTTCGAGACCACCCGCCCGACCGTCGGCGCGATGGCCGTCGGCGTGGCCCGCGCCGCCTACGAGTACTCGCTGGAGTACGCCAAGGACCGCGAGGCCTTCGGCCGCAAGATCATCGAGAACCAGTCCATCGCCTTCGACCTGGCCAACATGCGCATGGAGATCGACGCCGCCCGCATGCTGGTGTGGCGGGCCGCCTGGATGGGCCGCAACAACGTGCCGTTCGAGGCGGGCGAGGGCTCCATGTCCAAGCTCAAGGCCAGCGAGGTCGCCGTCTGGTCCACCGAGCGCGCGATCCAGATCCTCGGCGGCGCCGGCTACACCCGTGAGCACCCGGTGGAGCGCATGCACCGCGACGCCAAGATCTTCACCATTTTCGAGGGCACGAGCGAGATCCAGCGCCTGGTGATCTCCCGCGCCATCTCGGGGATCCACATCCCCTGACGAGCTCGGACGGCGAGGGGGCGCCCACCCGGGCGCCCCCTCGCCGTGTGAGACGGGAAAGACATGGCGGCGGTGAGGTTGGCCTCATAAGGAAAGTCCTATGACGTGAGCTACGACTACCGGCCGGGCGTGACGACGATGGACTCGTCGGTGACGGTCGACGGCCGGGCGGCGAAGTTCCTTACGGAGCAAGAGAAGCCGATCGTCGACTCCAACGTCCACAAGGGAGCGACGTTCGCGGTCAAGGTGGACTACGTGGCCGACCGCAGCCTGAACCCGCCGCCGCCGGGGACCACTGTGCCGCCGGGCGTGGTGTGGCCGTTCCAGTACTGGCTGCCGCTGCGCAGTTTTGTGTCGGCGGCGCAGCCGAGCGCGGTCGCGGATGCGGCAAGGCGAACCCCGGATCAGGTGGATCAGCGAGGGCCACGCCCGCTACTACGAGAGGGTGTACGCGGCCGACCACGGCTTCGAAAACCTCGACACGAAAATGAAGGAGCTGTATGGGATCGACGCCAAGAGGCGGACCGATTCGGGACCGCCGGGGCACCTGAAGATACCGATCGGCGTGCTGTTCGACACCGACAATCCGGGTGCCCTGATGCCCTACGGCCTGCGCCAGCCGGTAGGCGAGGAGACCTTCCGCGACATCGAGCGGACCTTCTTCACCAGCTTCACCGGGCGCTCGGCCACCACGCAGGACTACATCGACGTGGCCAACCGGGTGTCCGGCCGCGACCTCACCGGCTACGTCAGGGCCTGGGTGTACGGGGACACCACGCCGCCGATGCCGGCCGCCCGGACTGGGTGTCGAATACGAACTGAATCGATTTCATCTTCTCGGGGCGACGTGACGGGCAGCGAAAGCTGCCCGTTTTCGCTACTCGCGAGACAACCGAGAATTAAGGTTTTCCTAGGGTGAGAAGCGGTGTGATGTGCGACACGTCAAGGCTATATCAAACGTGATGGAACGGCGTCGGAGATCGTCACTACAGTCCCACCAATCATCGGGTGGGTAAGTCGGCCCACCCAGGTCGAGTTCTCCAGCGCCGGAGCCGGGGGCGGTTCCGACGCCTTTCGCAGTACCGAAGGGAAACCGTTCCGTGGATTCTTCCCACGGCGGCGAGGGCTACGCGAAGACCCTCGGCAACCGCCAGGTTCAGATGATCGCAATGGGTGGCGCCATCGGCGTCGGCCTCTTTCTCGGCGCCGGTGGCCGCCTGCACGCCGCCGGCCCCGGCCTGATCCTGTCCTACGCCCTGTGCGGCGCCGCCGCCTTTTTTGTCATGCGGGCCCTGGGTGAGCTGGTGCTCTACCGGCCGTCCTCGGGCAGCTTCATCACGTATGCCCGCGAGTTCATCGGGCCGTGGGCCGGCTTCGCCGCCGGCTGGATGTACTGGCTGAACTGGGCCATGGCCGGCATCGCGGAGATCACCGCGGTCGGCGTCTACGTGCACCGGTGGCTGCCGAACCTGCCGCAGTGGATCACCGCCCTGATCGCGCTCGGCGCGCTGCTGGCCGTGAACCTGGCGTCGGTGAAGCTGTTCGGCGAGCTGGAGTTCTGGTTCTCGGTCATCAAGGTCACCGCGATCATCGCGTTCCTGCTGGTCGGCATCGGCCTGGTCATCAGCGCGACCAGTGTCGGCGGCCACCCGGCCGGCCCGGCCAACCTGGTGGCCGACGGCGGCAGCTTCTTCCCGCACGGCTTCGGCATCACGCTGATCGTCATGCAGGCCGTGGTCTTCGCCTACGCCGGCGTCGAGCTGGTCGGCATCGCCGCGGGCGAAGCCAAGGATCCGGCCAAGGTCATGCCCAAGGCGATCAACGGCGTGCTCTGGCGGATCGGCGTCTTCTACGTGGGTTCGGTGCTGCTGCTGGCCATGCTGCTGCCGAGTTCGGTGTACGCCAACGGTGTGAGCCCGTTCGTCACGGTGTTCACCAACCTGGGCGTGCCGTGGGTGGCCGACGTGATGAACGCGATCGTGCTGACCGCGGCCCTGTCCTCCTGCAACTCCGGGCTGTACTCCACCGGCCGCGTGCTGCGTTCCCTGGCCGACCGCAAGGAGGCCCCGGCCTTCGCCGGCAAGATGAGCCGCAACCACGTGCCCTACGGCGGTGTCCTGTTCACCTCGGTCGTCTACGTCGGTGGCGTGGTGCTGAACTACTTCGTGCCGTCGGAGGCGTTCGACATCGTGGCGGCGATCTCGTCGCTGGGCGTGGTGACGGTGTGGGCGATGGTGCTGATAGCGCAGATGCAGATGCGCAAGAAGGCGCTGCGCGGCGAACTGGTCCGGCCGAGCTACCGAATGCCGGGCGCACCGGTGACGAACTGGATCGCGCTGGCCTTCCTCGGCCTGATCGTCGTGATGATGGGCTTCGCCGGCGGGGCCGAGCAGATCGCCTTCTACGCGATCCCCGGCATCATCGGCGTGCTCGGCCTGGGCTGGTGGCTGGTCAGCCGCCGCCGGCCCGAGCCGGCGCCGGTGCTCGAACCGGTCCTGGTCGACATCGCCCGATAGCGTTGACGCTGGTCGGGGCGATCCGCCCCGACCAGCACAATGGTGACGTGAACTACCAGCAGCTGATCGACGACGCCGTCGAGGCGGCCCGCACGCGTCTCGGGCATGGGCGAGTCGCGGACTACATTCCGGCGTTGGCGTGCGCCGATCCGAACGCGGTCGGCATGGCGTTGGCAACGGTCGACGGCGAGGTGTTCCAGGCCGGCGACGCGCAGGCGCCGTTCTCGATCCAGAGCATCTCGAAGCTGTTCACGCTCGCGCTGGTGCTGGCCGAGGGCGGCGACGCGCTGTGGCGGCGGGTGGGCCGCGAACCGTCCGGCAATCCGTTCAACTCGTTGGTGCAGCTGGAAACCGAGCACGGTATCCCGCGCAACCCGTTCATCAACGCCGGCGCGATCGTGGTGACGGACCGGCTGCTCGACCTGACCGGCGACGCGGCCGAGCGAGTGCGGCAGTTCCTCCGGGCCGAGTCCGAAAACCCTGCGCTGGCAACGAATGTCTCGATCGCCGCGTCGGAAGCCGAGCACGGGCACCGCAATGCGGCGCTGGCCCACTTCATCGCCAGTCACGGCAACCTCGACAACGACGTGGAAACCGTGCTGGCGCAGTACTACGAGCACTGCGCGATCGAGGCCAGCTGCCGTGATCTCGCGCTGGCCGGCCGTTTCCTGGCCCGGCATGGAGTTCGGGCCGACGGCGAACGCCTGTTGTCCCGCAGCGAGGCCAAGCAGATCAACGCCGTCATGTTGACGTGTGGCACCTACGACGCGGCCGGCGAGTTCGCCTACCGGGTGGGGCTGCCGGGCAAGAGCGGCGTCGGCGGCGGGGTGCTGGCGATCATCCCCGGCCGGGGCGCGGTCTGTGCCTGGAGCCCGGCCCTGGACTCCGCCGGCAACTCGGTGGCGGCCGTCGCCGCGTTGGACGCTTTCACCACGGCCAGCGGCCTTTCGGTCTTCTAGCACTGCCGGTGTTCTAGTCGTGGTCGGGCTTGGCCGGCGGCTGGTAGGTGTCGGTCGGCGGCAGGTTGACCGGGACCTCGAAGCCCATCGGCGGTGTGTCGACGTCGACCTGGTAGGCGATCGCCTCGTCCACCGGCGGCGTCGCGACCGGAACCGGACCGGCGTCCGGCGTCAGGCCGAGCAGCAGCACGGAGCCGAGCGCGCCCACCAGCGCCGCGGCGACGAGCAGCCACAGGCCCGCGCCCGCGGAGTAGTTGAAGGTGGTGGCGCCGGAGTTCGTGTCGATCGAGTCGACCAGGTTGGTGACAGCGAGCCAGATGTAGCCGGCGATCATGGCCGTCGCCGCCACCGCGAACATCCGGACCCTGGTCAGGCGGCGCGCCAGGTCGCGGCCTCGCAGCAGCTGGTTGGCCGCCACGATCGCCAGCACCCCAGCCACGATGATCGGCACGCCGAAGTAGTTGGTGCGGCTCGTCTCGCCGAACGGCAGGCCGTAGGTGGGGTAGTTGGTGATCCACGACGTCACCGCGAAGGTGTGGTCGAACGAGGACAGCCCGAGCGACACCGTCACGTTCAGGTCGAACAGGCTGGCAAAGGTCCCGCCGATCGCCAGCAGGCCGGCCAGCAGCAGCACCACACCCGCCACCACCCGTCGGGTCGGCAGTCGGACCACCGGGACGGACGGCGTCGGTTCGCTCATGTCACCGATTCTGCACGAACTCGGGGCACTCAGTAGCGCCGGATTCGCTCGGTTCCCCGCCCCGGCCGCCACACCTGGATCAGTAGGTGCTCGCGGTCGTCGCCGATCCCCGTGAACACGGCTTGGCGCAGGTCGAAACGAAACGAGTGATGTTCCTCGACGCTCGGATCCGCAACCGCGATGCCGGACAGTTTGGCGTCCCCATCGGGACCGGGACAGGAATGCAGCGCGAACCTGCCGTCCCGCAGCAGATCCCGCGCCTTCATCGCGCCGAGCATCGAGCCGATGGTCAACTCCGCGCCGTCGAACGCGACCTCCGTGCCGCTGACTCGCGGCGAACCGTCTCGGCGCACGGTGGCGAGCACGTGACTCACCTGTGCCGTCAACACCCGACGCACCTCGGCCGCCAAGTTCGGGGCTTCCCGTTCGAACTGCCGCCACGTCGCCATGGCGCCGACTCTGCCAGCCACCCCTGACAAATCCGATCGCCGTTTGAGCGGCCGTCGCACTCCATCCCCCACCGCTCCCGGGGTGGCGTGCCCTGGGACATCGTACCGCGGCGGGGTTGAGGGTGATCTTGAAACTGAGGTGCCTGTGGATAAGTCGGGGGTCGCGAACAACCGGGAATTGGCTGGTCAGCGTAGGTGCGACGTGCCGCCGACCCGCGCTCGCAGGGTCGGCGGCAAGTCGTTCCGGCTATCCCCGGGCCGCCCGGGTGGCGGCGGTGAGCCAGTCCCGGGCCGGCTTGGGACTGGGGTACGCGGGCCAGCCGTTGATCGTGCCGAGCAGGTTCCAGTACCGCTCGGCCCGGTCGTCGCCGAAGGTGTCGTTGAGCTTGATGAGCCACTCGTCGAAGTCGGCGTCGCCCTCGCGGCCGAGCTCACGGGCGACGGCGGCGTTCATCTCCAGCACGATGCGACGGCCGGCGTCGGACTCCGGCTGCTCGCCGGCGGCCATGGCGTCGGCGACCTTGGTCAGGGCCTGCTCCATGGCGGTGTTCCAGGCGTTGGACAAGGGGTTCGCGGTGCCCTCGGAGACCATCCGGGCGTTCTCGACGGCCATGGTGCGGATCTTGGCGCGGAAGCTGGGATCGCGGACCAGCTCGACCAGCTCGATCCACGCCTCGACCTGCTCGGGCGTCGGGTCGTCGGGCAGCTCGGCGCGGACCTTGCGCATCCAGGCCGCGTTCTCCGTCGCGGGCAGGCCGGCGTCGACCTCGGCCCAGAAGTCGTCGAGGATCGCCTGCCGCTCCTCCTCAGTCATGCGGGCGAGTTCGTGCACCATCTCCAGCTCCTTCGGGCTCGACCCGCGCTTGGCCACCGCGCGCAACACGGACCGTCGCAGCCGCAACGTCCTGATCTGGACGTCGAGAGCTTCGGCGTGCTCCGCGGCCAACTCCGGAATGCTCACCTCGCGGGAGAGCACCCGGTTCACCGTCGGCAGGTCGACACCGAGCTCACGCAGCGTGCGAACGAACTTCAGCCGTGTCAGCGCATGGATGTCGTACATCCGGTAGCCGGCGTGGGTGCGTTCGGTCGGGGGCAGCAGACCGGAGTCGGAGTAGAAGCGGATGGTCCGCACGGACAGGCCGGTCAGCCTGGCCAGTTCCCCGATTCCGTAGAGGTCGTCGTCCCCGTTCACGCCCACAACGGTGAAGTCTCCACCTACTGGAGGGTCAACGCATTTACGGCTAGGCTCGTCGTCGTGACTGCCGGGTCGGCCTTGAGCCATCAGCGGATCGGGTTCCCGGCCGCGGTGTGACCGCCTCGCGGGCCCGCGGCCCGCCTCCACACGCAGCTGAGTCCACACAGGACACGCGCGGTGGAGAGGAGGTGAGTGGCGAATGTCCGAGAACTGGAACGAGTTCCTGGCCGGCCACACGGTCGGCGACGTGGTCGACGGCACGGTGAGCAGGGTGTTGCCGTTCGGCGCTTTCGTGCGGGTGGACGGCTTCGACGGCCTGCTGCCGCAGGTCAAGACCGTGAGCGACGGTGAGCGGGTGCGGGTGCGCATCCTGGCCATCGACGACGCCGGGCAGCGGTTCAGCCTGGAAACGGCTTAACAGAAGGGGGCCGGCAGGGGCGGCCGTATTCCGCCCCTGCCGGTGTCCTCAGTAGGTGATCGCCACGGACGGGTCGGCCAGCAGCGCGCCGACATCGGCCAGGTACTGCGAGCCCTGCTGTCCGTCAACCACGCGGTGGTCGAAGCTCAGCGCCAGCTGGCACACCTTGCGCGGCACGACCTGGCCGTTCACCACCCACGGCATGTCGCGGATGGCGCCGAAGGCCAGGATCGCCGACTCGCCGGGGTTGATGATCGGCGTGCCGGTGTCGACGCCGAACACGCCGACATTGGTGATGGTGATGGTGCCGTTCATCATGTCCGCGGGCGTGGTCTTGCCGTCCCGGGCGGTCACGGTGAGCTGCTCCAACGCCTCGGCCAGGCCCCGCAACGACAGCTGATCGGCGTCACGGACCTTGGGCACGACCAGGCCCCGCGGCGTGGCGGCCGCGACCCCGAGGTGCACGTAGTCCTTGTAGACGATCTCGTTGGCGGCCTCGTCCCACGTCGCGTTCACGTCCGGCGTGCGGCGCGCCGCGAGGCACATCGCCTTGGCGGCGAACACGAGCGGGGTGAGCTTGACGCCACGGAACTCCGGGCTGTCCTTGAGCTTGGCCCGCAGCTCCATCATCGGCGTCACGTCGATGGTCAGGAACTCCGTGACGTGCGGGGCCTTGAAGGCGCTGTCGACCATGGCCTGCGCGGTCGCCTTGCGCACGCCCTTGACCGGCACGCGGCGCTCGCCCCGGCTGGCGGCAACGGCAACCGGAGCAGCCGCCGGCGCGACGGCCTGCTCCACGTCCTCACGGGTGATCACGCCACCCGGGCCGCTGCCGGCCAGCGCGGCCAGATCGATGCCCAGGTCCTTGGCCAGCTTGCGAACCGGCGGCTTGGCCAGCGGCACGTAACCGCCGGCGGTCTCCGGCTCGGGCGCGATGACGGGCGGCGTCGGAACGACCGGAGGCGTCGGAACGACCGTGACCGGCGCGACCGCCGCGGACACGGCGGCCGACGCGGGCACGGCCGCCGGGGCACCGACCCGGGCCCGGCGCTTGGCGGTGACCGCCTTGACGCCGTAGCCGACGAGGTTGGGCACCCGCTCCGGCTCGACCGAGCCGTTGACCGGCGCCGCCTCCCCGTTCGGATCGGTGTCGATCACGATGATCGGCGTGCCGACGTCGACGGTCTTGCCCGCCTCGACCAGCAGCTCCGAGACCACGCCCGCGAACGGGCACGGCAGCTCGACCGCGGCCTTGGCCGTCTCGATCTCCACGATGATCTGGTTGACGGTGACCGTGTCGCCCGGCTGGACGTGCCAGGTGAGGATCTCCGCCTCGACCAGCCCCTCGCCGACGTCGGGCAGGGGGAAGTGCTTGAACTGCGGCATGGCTGCGAGATCCCCCTTACCAGGCGAGCGAGCGGTCGACGGCGGCCAGCACCCGGTCCAGGTCGGGCAGGAAGTTCTCCTCCAACTTGGCCGGCGGGTACGGGGTGTCGAAGCCGGTCACCCGCAGCACGGGCGCCTCCAGCGAGTAGAAGCACTCCTGCTGGACCTTGGCCGCGATCTCGCCGGTGATGGACGCCTCGCTCGGGGCCTCGCTGACCACGATCAGCCGGCCGGTGCGCCGCACCGACTCGTAGACCGGGCCGAGGTCGAGCGGGGACAGCGAGCGCAGGTCGATGACCTCGAGGTCGAGGCCGTCCTCCGTGCCGGCGGTCGCCGCGTCCATGCTGGTGCGGACCATCGGACCGTAGGTGGCGATGGTCGCCGTCGAACCCTTGCGCAGCACCCGCGAGGTGAACAGCGGCTGCGGGGCCACGGACAGGTCGAGTTCGGCCTTCTCGTGGTAGCGGCGCTTGGGCTCGAAGAACAGCACCGGGTCGTCGCACTCGATGGCCTGGCGCAGCATCCAGTACGCGTCGACCGGGTTGGAGCAGGCCACCACCTTCAGGCCCGCGGTGTGGGCGAAGTACGACTCCGGCGACTCGGAGTGGTGCTCCACGGCGCCGATGCCGCCGCCGAAGGGCACCCGCACGACGATCGGCAGCTTGATCCGGCCCTGGGTCCGGTAGTGCAGCTTGGCCAGCTGGCTGACGATCTGGTCGAAGCCCGGGAAGATGAAGCCGTCGAACTGGATCTCGCAGATCGGCCGGTAGCCGCGGATGGCCAGGCCGATCGCGGTGCCGATGATGCCGGACTCGGACAGCGGCGTGTCCAGCACGCGCTGCTCGCCGAAGTCCTTCTGCAGTCCGTCGGTGACGCGGAAGACGCCGCCGAGCTTGCCCACGTCCTCGCCCATGACGATGACCTTGGGGTCGCGCTCCATCTCGGTGCGCAGGGCCTGGTTGAGGCCCTTGATCATGGTGATCGTCTGCGGCGCGGCCGACTGCTTGTCGGTCGAGCGGTCCATGGTCGGCGCGGCCATCAGTGCTCACCTCCGGCGAACCCGGCGAGGTAGTTCTCGTACTCGTCCCGCTGCGCCTCAAGGGTCGCGCTGGACTCGGCGTAGACGTTGTCGAACATCCGGCCCGGCGGGGGCTCCGGCAAGTTGACGCAGTGCTCGCGCAGCACCGCCGCCAACTCGTCGGCCTCGGCCTGGACGGCATCGAAGAAGTCGTGGTCGGCGAAGCCGTTGCGGCTCAGGTGCACCTTGACCCGTTCGATCGGGTCCTTGAGCTTCCACTCCTCCAGCTCGGTGGACAGCCGGTAGCGGCTGGCGTCGTCCGAGGTGGTGTGCGAGTCCATGCGGTAGGTGAAGGCCTCGATCAGCACCGGGCCATTGCCGTGCCGGCACTCGTCCATGGCCCAGCGGGCGACGGCCAGCGTGGCCAGCACGTCGTTGCCGTCCACCCGGATGCCGGGGAAGCCGTAGCCGCGGGCCCGCTGGTACAGCGGGAGCCGGCTCTGGCGCTCGGTCGGCTCGGAGATGGCCCACTGGTTGTTCTGGCAGAAGAACACCAGCGGCGCGTCGTAGACCGAGGCCCACACGAAGGCCTCGTGCACATCACCCTGGCTGGTCGCGCCGTCACCGAAGAAGACCATGGTGGCCTCCCCGTTGTCGTCGCCGACCTTGCCGTCGAAACGCTGGCCCATGGCGTAGCCGGCCGCGTTCAGGCACTGGTTGCCGATGACGATCGTGTAGGGGTGGAAACGCGTCTCCACAGGGTCCCACGCGCCGTGGTCGACGCCGCGGAACATGCCCACGATGTCCTTGGGGTGGATGCCCCGGCACCAGGCGACGCCGTGCTCGCGATAGCTGGGGAAAGCCATGTCGGTCGGCCGCAGGGCACGGCCGGCGCCGATCTGCGCGGCCTCCTGGCCCAGCAGCGGCACCCACAGGCCCAGCTGACCCTGGCGCTGCAGCGCGTTCGCCTCACGGTCGGCCCGGCGGACCAGGACCATGTCCCGGTACAGGCCGCGCAGCTCCTCGGGCGTGATGTCGATGTGGAAGTCCGGGTGGTCGACCCGTTCACCCTCCGGGGTGAGCAACTGGACCAGCTCCGGGCCGCCTTCGCTGGTGGCCCGCAAACCCGCGATCACCTGCTCCGCCGTTGGCCGGGCCGCGGTGGCGGCTGGGGCTCCCGACGGCTGCGGTTGCGTCCATCGTTCTGGGGACGACATTGCGCCTTCTCCTCGTCTACGACGCCGACCGGCCGCTTGTGGCGGACCGGATCCGGCTTCGTCGCCGGCCACCGCCGACCCGGTGGGGTGAAACGGTGGTCCGTCGACACTGACGGAACTCCCTTCCATCCTGACACGGGCTCACTCGAACCGGTGAGCGTCACCACACCAAAGTCAACCAAGCGTGACCACCTACACCACTGTGAACTGCGGAAACACCTGACTCACCCAGGCTAACCGGCACGGCTGCCGCAGTACCCGGCGACACCGGCCCAGTACTCGTCGCACACCGTGTCCAGCGGGGTTCGCTATAGTGATCTTGGGGGATTCGTCGGGACCTGGGGAGGCAGCCGGCGAGTGCGAGGGGTGCAACCCACGCAGCCAGACCTGCCGAAGGGCCCGCCAATGCCGATCATCACCAAACTCACGCGCCGCATCGACGGCAGTGAGTACCCGTTCCAGAAGCGCGACTTCCCGACCACGCTCATCTCGGCCGTCACCGAGTGCGGCTGCACGCTGGGCGAGCACAGCTTCACCACGATCGCGGTGACGCAGACCGACTCGGCCACGCTGGAGCGCCGCAAGTGCGTGTGCTCGGGCTGCCACGAGTGCGAGACCTACGAGGTGCGGGTCATGCCGCACGCGCCGAGCACCGGCCGCCGCCACTCCGAACCGCTCGGCCGTTCCGCCTCCTAGTATCGGCCGGGTGGAGCCAACAGCACTGTTCAACACCGTCACCGCACTGTGGGACGACTCCGTCCTGCCCAGCCTGTCCGAGTTCGTCGCGATCCCCGCCGTGTCGCCCGCGTTCGACCCGGACTGGGCCGCCAACGGCCACCTCGCCGCGGGTGTCGCGCACGTCAGGGCCTGGATCGCCGACCGCGGTCTGCCCGGCGCCGAGCTCGAGATCGTCCAGCTGCCCGGGCGCACCCCGCTGCTGCTGGTCGACATCCCCGCCACGCCCGGCCACGAGGACGCCGGCACCGCCCTGCTCTACGGACACCTGGACAAGCAGCCGCCCGTCGGCGGCTGGGCCGACGGCCTCGACGCGTGGACGCCCGTGATCCGGGACGGCCGGTTGTACGGGCGGGGCGCCGCCGATGACGGTTATGCCGGCTACGCCGCGATCGCCGCCATCGAGGCCCTGCGGGCCAACGGCGGCGCGCACGGCCGCTGCGTGATCATGCTGGAGGCCTGCGAGGAGTCCGGCAGCCCCGACCTGGAGCCGTACGTCCGGCACCTCGCCGACCGTCTGGGCCGGGTGTCGCTGGTGGTGTGCCTCGACTCCGGCTCCGCCGACTACGAGCGCATGTGGCTGACCACCACGCTGCGGGGCATGGTCCAGGTGACCGTCACCGTCAAGGTGCTGAACTCCGGGCAGCACTCCGGCATGGTCAGCGGCATCGTGCCCAGCTCGTTCCGGGTGATGCGGCAGCTGCTCGACCGCATCGAGGACTCCGCCACCGGCCACATCAAGATCGCCGAGATGCACGTGGACGTGCCCGCCGGGCGGCAGGACGAGATCCGGGAGAGCGTCGCCACCGCCCCCGGCTTCGCCCGCGCCGGCATCCCCTTCGCCGACGGCGTCGCGCCGGTCACCGGCGACGAGGTCGAGCAGGTCCTCAACAACACCTGGGGCCCCACCCTGTCGATCATCGGCGCCGACGGGCTGCCCCTGCCCGCCGACGCCGGCAACGTGCTGCGGCCCTTCACCACCCTCGTCCTCAGCTTCCGGCTGCCGCCCACCGCCGACTCGGCCGCCGCCCTGGAGGCCGTCACCAAGGCGCTCACCGCCGACGTGCCCTACGGCGCCCACGTGGAGCTCACCCGGACTGAGCACGCTGACGGCTGGAACGCCCCCGAGCTCGCGCCGTGGCTGCGTGCCGCGCTGGACAGCGCCGGCCAGGAGGTCTTCGGCGGCCCGTGGCGCACCCTCGGCGTCGGCGGTTCCATCCCGTTCATGGGGTTGCTCAACGGCATCTACCCGGACGCCCAGTTCCTCGCCACCGGCGCGCTCGGCCCGGGGCAGCAACGCCCACGTGCCGGACGAGTCGCTGCACATCGACTACGCCAAGAAGATCACCGTGGCCATCGCCAAGGTGCTCGACGCCCACGCCCAACACTGACCTCCGGGCTACTGGCCGCCGTCCGGCCTCAGTGTCGGACGGCGGCCACGCCGGCAGCATCCGTCGATACCGGGTCACGCTCGCAGCATCTAGCCGTGCCGGACAGGAGAGGAGGGGAGCACCTGTGGTCGACAAGTTCAACGATCCACTGCTCACCCCCAAGGAGACGGCTCGCTACCTGCAGATTCCCGAGTCGACGATGTACTCCTGGTTGGCTGAGGACGCTGCGGGCACACCGCTGGTGCACCGCATCGAACCGCAGCGTCACGGCTGGCCGTCAGTGCCGTTCGTCGCCGTCGTCGAGGCGTACGTGCTCCGGTCGCTGCGTGAGCTCGGACTGACCAAGGAAACGATTCGCAAGGCCGCCGCGTCGGTGCGTCACGAGTTCGAGACTCCGTACGGATTGGCGACCAAGCGGATAGCCACGGACGGCGTTGATATTTTTGTGCAGTACGCGAATGACGAACTCGCACGCGCTCACGACGGCCAGATACCGGCACGCGAGATCATCGACGGCTATCTGCGCTACATCTCGTGGGACGTCACCGACGATTTCCCGGCCACGTTGCGCCTGCGGCAGTACCCGGACGTCGCGCCGGTGATCATCGACCCCCGATTCGGCTGGGGAGCGCCGGTGCTTGCCAGCACCAAGGTTTCCGTGGACACCGTCGTGGCGCTGTGGCGGGCCGGCGAACCGCTCGAAGTCGTCGCCGAGGAGTACGGCCTCACCCGTGATGCAGTCGAAGCAATCTGCCGACTCGCAGCCTGAGTTCTTCCTGGACCGCTGCCTCGGCCGTACCACCGGCCTGCGGCTACTCAATCTGGGTTGGCGGGTCCACATGGTCAGCGAGATCTATCCCAACGATGGCCAGGACGTGTCCGACCCGGACTGGATTTCGCATGGCCTGCGGCTGGGTTGGTCGTTACTCACCCAGGACAAACGGATCCGATACCGATCGGCGGAGATCGGCGCGCTCGCCGACGGCGGCGGCACGATGTTCTGCCGGTCCAGCGGAAATCTCATGATCCAGGACAGGGTCGACTACTTCGAGGGGCAACGCGAAGCCATCCATCGGGTCGCCGGTTCCGACGCAGTCGCGCTGTATCTGGCGTACAAGGACCGGATCGAGCGGCGCTGGGCCCTGATCTCCGAGCCGCCCGACCCACCTATCTCACGGGCCGACTTGACGAAGCGCCTGCGTGCGTGATCCCGCATGTGGGAGGGGATATTCGTGCGGCGGCGCTGCTTGTGGGCGGGAGCTGGGGCAAGGGCGGGAGGACAACCCGCCGAAGGCCAGTCGGCGTGCCCCACACTGGAGGGGTGAGCGAGCAGATCGAGTGGGCGCGGCTGGCCGAGGCGGACGAGATGGACAGCCCGTGGCGGCACTGGGGTCCCTACCTGTCCGGGCGGCAGTGGGGCACGGTTCGCGAGGACTACTCGGCCAGTGGGGACGCCTGGTCGTTCTTTCCGTTCGACCACGCCCGCTCGCGCGCCTACCGGTGGGGCGAGGACGGCATCTCGGGCATCTGCGATCGGCACGGCTTCCTGAACCTGGCGCTGGCGCTGTGGAACGGCAAGGACCCGATCCTCAAGGAACGGTGGTTCGGCCTGGCCAACGAGGAGGGCAACCACGGGGAGGACGTCAAGGAGCACTGGTGGATCCAGGACGGCACGCCCACGCACTCCTGGATGAGCGTGCTCTACCGGTACCCGCAGGCGGAGTACCCGTACCAACAGCTGCGGGAGATGGCCAAGGCGGCGGGGAGGCAGGGGCGGGAGCCGGAGCTGGCGGACACGGGGGTGCTGGCGGAGGACCGGTTCTTCGATGTGGTGACGACGTACGCCAAGGCGGGCCCGCACGACATCTGCGTGGAGATCTCGGCGACGAACCAGGGGCCGGACGCGGCGCCGCTGCATCTGTTGCCGCAGTTGTGGTTCCGCAACACCTGGGCGTGGGGCAGGGATGCCAGGAGGCCGGCGCTGGAGGCGATCCGGGTACACGGCAGGTGCGCGGTGGTGGCGGAGCACTCGTCGCTGGGCCGGTACACGCTGCACCTGGACGGCGCGCCGACGCTGCTGGTGACGGACAACGAGACGAACGACGTGGAGCTGTTCGGCAGCGCCAACAACGAGACCCGGTACACGAAGTGCGGCATCGACGCCCACGTGGTGCGGGGCGAGAGCGGCACGTGCCAGGTGATCCACGACGGCAGCGCGTCGCGCCCGGGCACGAAGGCAGCGGCCTGGTACCGCTTCGACTCGGTGGCCCCCGGCGAGACGGTGATCATCCGGTTGCGACTGATCGCCGGCAACGGCCACGTCGACCCGTTCGGCGCGACCTTCCACACGGCGGTGCAGGACCGTAAGCGCGAGGCAGACGAGTACCACGACAGCATCGCCCCGGAGCTGGACGACGAGCGCAAGCAGGTGCTGCGACGGTCGCTGGCCGGTCTGATGTGGACCAAGCAGCACTACCGCTTCAAGGTGCGGGACTGGCTGGCCGGCGACCCGGCCCAGCCGCCGGCCCCGGACCTGCGCCGCGGCATCGGCGGCCGCAACGTGCACTGGCGGCACTTCGACGTGGCCGACGTGATCTCCATGCCGGACGAGTGGGAGTACCCCTGGTTCGCGGCCTGGGACCTGGCCTTCCAGGCGGTGCCGTTCGCGCTGGTGGACCCGGCCTTCGCCAAGGAGCAGCTGCTGTTGCTGTGCCGCGAGTGGATGATGCACCCCAACGGCCAGCTGCCGGCCTACGAGTGGGACTTCGGCGACGCCAACCCGCCGGTGCACGCGTGGGCGGCGTTGCAGGTGTATCGGGCGGAGGCCGTGCCGGACCGCACGTTCCTGTCCAAGGTGTTCCACAAGCTGCTGCTGAACTTCTCGTGGTGGGTCAACCGCAAGGACGCCGACGGCAGCGACCTGTTCGAGGGCGGCTTCCTCGGCATGGACAACATCGGCCCGGTCAACCGGTCCACGCCGATGCTGGGCGACTGGCGGCTGGAGCAGTCGGACGCCACGTCCTGGATGGCGGCGTTCAGCCTGCACCTGTTGCAGATCGCGCTGGAGCTGGCCCGTGAGGACGAGTCCTACGAGGACGTGGCCACGAAGTTCGTCGAGCACTTCCTCTACATCGCCCGTGCCTTCAACCAGTTCGGGTCCAGCACCCGTGGACTGTGGCACGACGAGGACGGCTTCTGCTACGACATCGTGTCCCGGCAACTGCCCGACGGCAGCGTCGAGTCCGAGCACGTCCGCGTGCGGTCCATGGTCGGTCTGATGCCGGTGCTGGCCCAGGCGGTGCTGGAGCCGTGGGTGTTCGCCGAGCTGCACGGTTTCACCAGCCGGCTGGACTACCTGCTGCGCAAGCAGCCCGAGTTCGCCCAGTTCATCACCTGGCAGCAGGTCGGCGACGAGCGCCGGGCCAACCTGGCGCTGCTGGACGCCAAGAAGCTGGGCCGGGTGCTGGGCCGCATGTTCGACGAGGGGGAGTTCCTGTCCCCGCACGGCATCCGCTCGCTGTCGGCGGCCCACCGGGACGGGCTGGACGTGCAGTTCGCCGGCCAGGCCCACATGATCGGCTACGAGCCGGGCGAGTCGATGACGCCGATGTTCGGCGGCAACTCCAACTGGCGCGGGCCGATCTGGTTCCCCACCAACGCCCTGCTCGTGGAGGCACTGCGCCAGGTGGACGACTTCCACGACGGCCAGTTCCACGTGGACCTGCCGACCGGCTCCGGCCAGGCGGTCACCGCGGGTCAGGCCGCCGACGAGCTGGCCCGCCGGCTGGTGAGCATCTTCCTGCCCACCGGGGACGGCAGCAGGCCGTGCGACGGCAAGCGGGTCGAGGCGACGGATTCGCCCTTGTGGCGACCCCACATCACCTTCAGCGAGTACTTCGACGGCGACACCGGCGAGGGCCTCGGCGCCACTCACCAGACCGGTTGGACGGCCCTGGTGGCCCGGCTGCTGGCTACACCGAATCACGATCGAGCGCGACAGGCGTGAGTTCCCGTGCAGTGAGATGACGCACCCAGGGGCCCGGGATCTCCGCGGCGGCTTCGATCGCCGCCCGGTGATCCTGGATCCGCGCCAACTTCTCGACCGTGCTGATGTTGTTATTGGGATAGACGAGATAACGCGCGGCGGACAGGCACAACATCCGACGCTCGGCCGGATTGCGTCGAATGCGCCCGTCCGCACCGAGCAACACGTAGCCGTCCCGGGCCGCCTCGGCGATCCATCGCACGTCGGCGACGAGCTGTCCCTGCTGCTCCCCGTAGCGCTCTGCCAGCGTCTGCACCTCGAACCCGAGCTCACGGACAGCAGTCGCGATGCGCCAGCTGATGCTGCGGTCGCAGAAGAGCTTCGACACGACAGAAATCGACCTCGCCCGAGCTCTCAGCCGACCCGCTCGGCCCTGAACACGGCTTCGGTCACTTCGTCCACGCTGAGTCGGAAGTCCGCAGCGACGTCCTCGATCGGGTCGCCCGCGTGAACCTGTCCGACAACCGCGTCCACCGGCACGCCGTTGCCGGCGAAACTGGGCCGACCGAAGTTGATGTTCGGGTCGGCGATCACCTTCGCGATCTCGTAGTCGGGAAGCACCAGCACATCGGCGAACCCGTCCGCCGCGTAGTGGATACCCCGCAACCGATCCTGCACGACCTTGCGAAACACGTACTGGCCGTTGCGGAGTACCACCAGTTTCTTCGCCTCGGCCCGTGTGTTCTCGTCCCGGTCCGTCACTTCCCACAACAGGTCGGCACCATCGGTGTAAAGCTGCTGGGAGGCCAGCGCGTGTTCGACGCCGAGCCGATCCCGCACGAGTTCCAGCGCCGGCCGGATCCGTTGCAGCGGAACTCCGGCGGCCCGTAGGGACGCCAAGAACGCCGCTTCCGCGAGTCCGACGAAGGGAACGGACGGGTCGCCGGCCCGAGCAGGCGGCACAGAGGTGATCAGCGGTCGGCCGACAACCGGCGGTCGCTCCACCCGGCGACGCTGATAACCACGAGCCCAACTGGAAAATGTGCTCGCCCGCATGGCCAACGCCCGTGAGGCGTCGACCTGCGTGTACAGCGGGACGTCGAACCGCAGTTCGTCCGCTCCGGGCTGCTCGAGCACTGCCGTGGACACCCCAGCAGTATGGCCGCTGCGATCTTGCCCTACCCAGCTACCGTCGGTGACTTTTCCGCCACTTGGCGGACATGGTCGTGACAAAACGTAACCATTGGGGGCCTATCAACTGACACGATCGGGTGACAGGATGCGGCAAAACCGACAGTGAGCGGAGGCCGCCTTGTTCAGACCCGCAGGAAGAGCCGTGCTGGCCCTGCCCATCGTTCTGCTGATCGCCGCCGGGTGTGGCGCCACCGGCAACGGCAGCGGTGACAGCGGCAGCGCCGGCTCCTCGACGACGGCCGACAGCGGCCCGGGCAAGAACGCGGCGCTGGCCGCGATGGTGCCGGCGGACGTGGCCAAGGACGGCAAACTGACCATCGGCACCGACACCACGTACGCGCCCAGCGAGTTCGTGGACGAGAACAACAAGAACGTCGGCATGGACATCGACCTCGGCGACGCGGTCGCCAAGGAGCTGGGCCTGAGCGCCGACTTCCAGACCGCCAGCTTCGACGGCATCCTGGCCGGCCTCTCGGCCGGCAAGTTCGAGCTGGCGATGTCCTCCTTCAGCGTGAACACCGAGCGCCTGCAGACCGTGGACATGGTCAGCTACTTCACGGCCGGCACCTCGATGGCCGTGCTCAAGGGCAATCCGGGCGGCCTGACCCTGGACACCCTGTGCGGGCACACCGTGTCGGCGCAGAAGGGCACCACCCAGGCCGACGACCTGGCCGCCCGCTCGGCCAAGTGCACGGGCGACGGCAAGCTGGCCATCACCGTCTCCGAGTTCCAGGCCCAGACCGACGTGACGCTGGCGCTGACCTCCAAGCGCGCGGAGGCCATGCTGGCCGACTCGCCGGTGGTGGACTACGCGATCAAGCAGACCGGCCAGCTGGAGAAGGTCGGCAACTCCTACGCCAACGCCCCGTACGGCATCGGCGTGGCCAAGAACAAGGGCGACCTGGCCAAGGCCGTGCAGGGCGCGGTGCAGGCCCTGATCGACGACGGCACGTACAAGAAGATCCTGGACAAGTGGGGCGTCGGCGCGGGCGCGGTCACCAAGTCCGAACTGAACCCGCAGACCTCCGGCTGAGGCCAGGACGGTGTCGAACCCGATCAAGGCCGTGCCGGTCCGCCACCCGGGACGGTGGCTGGCCGGCGCGGTGATTCTCGTGCTGGCCGCGATGCTGGCGCACAGCCTGGTCACCAACGAGAACTTCCACTGGGACGTCGTCGGCAAGTACCTGACCGCGTCCAACGTCCTCAACGGGCTGAAGAACACCCTGATCCTGACCGTGCTGTCGATGGCCATCGGCATCGTGGGCGGCATCCTGCTGGCGGTGATGCGGCTGTCGGCCAATCCGCTGCTGTCCTGGACGGCCGCGGCCTACATCTGGCTGTTCCGCGGCACGCCGGTGATCACCCAGCTGCTGTTCTGGTTCTTCCTGGCGGCGCTGTATCCGCGGCTGGGCCTGGGCATCCCGTTCGGGCCGACGTTCCTGTCGGTGGACACCAACTCGCTGATCGCGCCGTTCACCGCGGCCCTGCTGGGTCTCGGCCTGAACGAGGCGGCCTACATGGCGGAGATCGTGCGCGGCGGCATCCTGTCGGTGGACCACGGGCAGACCGAGGCGGCCGAGGCGCTGGGCATGAGCCGGGCCAAGATCCTTCGCCGGATCGTGCTGCCGCAGGCCATGCGGGTGATCATCCCGCCCACCGGCAACGAGACGATCTCCATGCTGAAGACGACCTCGCTGGTGATCGTGATCGCCTACTTCGAGCTGATGACGGCCGTGCAGCAGATCTACTCCCGCAACTTCCAGACCATCCCGCTGCTCATCGTGGCGGCGATCTGGTACCTGCTGCTGACCTCGATCCTGACGGTGGTCCAGGGCCGGATCGAGAAGCACTTCGCCCGAGGGGTGGCGACCCGATGACCGAGCTGATGGTCAAGGCCGAGGGGGTGCACAAGAGCTTCGGGCGGACCGAGGTGCTCAAGGGCATCGATCTGGAGGTCCGTCCGGGCGAGGTGATGTGCGTGATCGGGCCGTCCGGCTCGGGCAAGTCCACGCTGCTGCGCTGCGTCAACCACCTGGAGAAGATCAACGCGGGCCGGCTGTGGGTCGACGGCGAGCTGGTCGGCTACACCCAGAAGGGCGACAAGCTCTACGAGCTGCGCGACCGGGAGGTGGCCCGCAAGCGGCAGGAGATCGGCATGGTCTTCCAGCGCTTCAACCTGTTTCCCCACATGACGGCGGTGGAGAACGTGATGGAGGCGCCGGTCCAGGTCAAGCGGGAGTCCAGGGCGGAGGCCCGCGACCACGCCATGCGGCTGCTGACGCAGGTGGGGCTGGCCGACAAGACCGGCTCCTACCCGAGCCAGCTCTCGGGCGGCCAGCAGCAGCGGGTGGCGATCGCCCGTGCGCTGGCCATGCGGCCCAAGCTGATGCTGTTCGACGAGCCGACCTCGGCGCTGGACCCGGAGCTCGTCGGCGACGTGCTGGCGGTGATGCGCCAGCTCGCCGCCGACGGCATGACCATGGTCGTGGTCACGCACGAGATGGGCTTCGCGCGCGAGGTCGGCGACTCGCTCGTGTTCATGGACGGCGGTGTGGTGGTCGAGCAGGGCTCGCCCCGGGAAGTGATCGCCGCCCCGCAACACGAGCGGACCAGGTCATTTCTGGCGAAGGTGCTCTGACAGCCAGCAGGCCAGGTCGGTCAGCGGCTGCTGGTCGATGGGCTGGAAGTCGTCGGCGAACATCGACGGCGTCCGGCCCAGCGAGTGCCCCAGCGTCGGATAGAAGCGCAACGAGCCGTGCAGGGCGGCGTTCAGCCTGAACGCTCCCGTCGGCGGCACGTTGGCGTCGCGGCCGCCCTGCAGGATCAGCGTCGGGAACTTGCGCAGGGCCTTGGCCTGGTCCAGCACCGACGGCAGGGCCCGGTCCGGGGCGTAGATGTTGAAGAAGCCGCCGGGCGCGAACTGCACGTCGAACGCCTTCTGCAGGCCGGGCGGGAACTCGGTGTCCACGTCCAGCTTGCCGTTGCCATTGGTGTCGACGTTCGGGTCGACGGTGAAGTCACCCTGGTACGCCTTGGGCGCGATGAGGCTGATGTACTCCGTGGCCACCAGGCCGCCGCCACCGGTGTTGGCCCGTTTCAGGTCGTCCGGCGCCAGCGCCGTGCCGAACGTCCGCAGGTAGGGCTGGACGACGCGGGTGGCCTGGTCGGTGAACAGGCTCCGCCAGTCCTGCGTCACCGGGCCCTGGAACACCACGCCGGCCAGCTCGGGGTGCTTCACGGCCAGCGCGGCGGCGACGGTGCTGCCCTCGCTCCAGCCGTACAGGAACACCTTGTGCTTGTCGACGTGCTCGTCGGCCTCGGCGGCGGCCAGCACGGTGCCGGCGTCGTCGAGCATCTTGGGCAGGTCCAGCTTGGTGTAGAAGCTGGCGTAGTCGGCCGTGCCGTCCGGGTTGACGTACCGCTTGTCGTAGCGCATCACGGCGAAGCCGCGGGCGGTCAGCGCGGCCGACAGGTCGGCGAAGATCGTCGACTTGCCCTGGATGTCGGCGTCCCGGTTCTCCGGCCCGGAGCCCGGGATCAGCACCACGACCGGCGCGTGCCCGACATTGGTCGGGTAGTCCAGCTGGCCGCCCCCGGCGAAGTCGCCGAACTGGAACGTGAACTGCTCGTGCGCGACGGCGGCCGGCGCCGCCTGCGCGGTGGTCGCGCCGCCCAGCACCAGGCCGGCGGCGGCGAGTATGGCAAGTCCCCTCATGCCCGGAACCGTATTCCGGATGCTGGTCGGCTGTCCGCTCAAATAGGCAGCGGGCCCGTCCGGTGGCAGGATTGCCGATCAACCAGTACCCGGACGAGGGAGAACGCCGTGGGCCGCCTCAAAGTGTTGACCGTGATCCCGGCGGTCGCCGTTGCGCTGGTCGCCGGCGGGTGCGTCGAGTCGACGTCCACGTCCGCCCCCGGCGCCGACGGCGTGCAGCTGGTCCAGTCGGGCAAGCTGCTCACTTGCGCCCACCTGCCGTACGTGCCGTTCCAGTACAAGGACGGCGACCAGGTGGTCGGTTTCGACGTGGACGTGGTCGACTTCGCGGCCAAGAAGCTCAACGTGCCGCAGCAGATCGTGGACACGCCGTTCGACGGCATCAAGTCCGGCGCCGACCTCAACTCCAACCAGTGCGACGTGGTGGCCGGCGCGATCACCATCAACGACACGCGGGCCCAGAACTTCGACTTCACCATCCCGTACTTCCAGGCCACCCAGGCGCTGCTGACCAAGACCGGCAACGACTTCAAGACGCTGGAGTCGCTGGCCGGCAAGAAGGTCGGCGTGCAGTCGGACACCACCGGCGAGGCCTACATCAAGGGCTGGAACGCCAAGAACGGCGGCGTGATCACCGCGGTGGCCTTCGAGGACTCGGCGCTGCTGGAGACGGCGGTCAAGACCGGCCAGGTCGACGCGTCCATCAACGACAACGGCATTCTCTACGACTACGCCAAGAAGAACCCGGACACGCAGGTCAGCGCCGAGTTCAACACCAACGAGCAGTACGGCTTCGGCGTGAAGAAGGGCAACGCGGCGCTGTTGAAGGTGCTCAACGACGCCATCAAGGCCTCGGCCGCGGACGGCAGCTACGCCAAGGCCTACCAGAAGTGGTTCGGCAAGCGGCCGTCGTGGCAGCCGGGCGACTCGACCTCGGCCACGCCGACCACCACGAGCAAGGGCTGAATCGGTGGCGCTGACCCGTCGGCAGCGCCGGACGGCGATCCGCGGCACGCAGTACGGCGTGCTGGTGGTCGTCGTCCTGGTGGTGGCCTTCGCCGCCAACTGGCGTGACATCCAGCGCGGCTTCTTCGACCTGGACGCCGCCCGGCAGCTGTTCCCGGACGTGTTGAGCACCGCGCTGGTCAACACCGTCAAGTACACGGTGCTGGGCTTCGTGTTCGGCCTGGTGCTGGGCCTGATCCTGGCGCTGATGCGACTGTCCTCGGTGCCGCCCTACCGCTGGATCGCCACCGTCTACATCGAGTTCTTCCGTGGTGTGCCGGCCCTTCTGGTGTTCCTGGCCTTCGGCTTCGGCGTGCCGATCGCGTTCCACATCCGGTTCACCACCCTGAGCACGGTGGTGGTGGCGTTGGGTCTGGTCGGCGCCGCGTACATGGCGGAGACGATCCGCGCCGGCATCCAGGCCGTGCCCAAGGGACAGATGGAGGCGGCGCGCTCGCTGGGCATGTCCCAGCTCCGGGCCATGGTGTCGATCATCATCCCGCAGGCCTTCCGGATCGTGCTGCCGCCGCTGACCAACGAGTTGATCCTGCTGGCCAAGGACTCCTCGCTGATCTACCTGCTCGGCCTGACCGGATCCGAGTACGAGCTGACCAAGTTCGGCCGGGACGCCATGAACACCGTGCAGTCGATGACGCCGCTGATCGTGGCCGGCCTGTGCTACCTGATCATCACCATTCCGCTGTCCTATCTGTCGCGCTACCTGGAGCGGCGGACCAGCGGCGAGTCGAAGCAGGGCCTTGAGGTGTTGTCATGAGTGTCATTGAGATTTCCGGGCTGCACAAGTCTTTCGGCTCGCTCCAGGTGCTCAAGGGCATCGACCTGACCGTCGAGCGCGGTGACGTCGTCTGCATCATCGGGCCGTCCGGCTCGGGCAAGTCGACGCTGCTGCGCTGCGTGAACCTGTTGGAGCAGCCCGACTCCGGCCGGGTCGTGGTCGACGGCACCGAGCTGACCGACCCGGACGTGGACATCGACCGGGCCCGGCGCCGGCTGGGCATGGTGTTCCAGAGCTTCAACCTGTTCAACCACCTCAACGTCCTGGACAACCTGACCATCGCGCAGCGCAAGGTGTTGGGGCGCAACCGGGACGAGGCTGAGCGGATCGCCGGGCAGAACCTGGAGAAGGTGGGCCTGGCCGGCCGCGAGCGGTCGCTGCCCTCGCAGCTGTCCGGCGGCCAGCAGCAGCGGGCGGCCATCGCCCGGGCGCTGTCCATGGACCCGCAGGTGATGCTGTTCGACGAGCCGACCTCGGCGCTGGACCCGGAGCTGGTCGGGGACGTGCTGGGCGTGATGCGCACGCTGGCCGGCGAGGGCATGACCATGCTCGTCGTGACGCACGAGATGCAGTTCGCCCGCGAGGTGGCGGACAAGGTGCTGTTCATGGACGGCGGCGTTGTCGTCGAGCAGGGCCCGCCGGCCCAGGTCATCGGGGCGCCGACGCAGGAGCGGACGCGGACGTTCCTGGCCCGGGTGCTCAACCCGACCGGTGACAACCCGTGATCATGTCCGTTCTTGTCACGAACAGCGCCTAACTGGCGACAGTGCGTTGACTTTGTTCGAGCACCGGATTTACGGTCGCCCCCTGTCGTGGTCCACATCGCAGTCGACCAAGGGGAGACGCCCATGCGGGCACGCACCATCGCCGCCGGCCTGGCCGTCGCCGCGCTGACCCTGCCGCTGGCCGCCTGCGGCGGCGGGGACGCCGCGAGCGGCGACGCCAAGACGATCAAGATCGTCTACCGGAACTACAGCGACTTCCCGCAGATGGACACCTTCATGAAGTCGGTGAAGAAGGAGTTCGAGGCGGCCAATCCCGGCATCACCGCCCAGCTGACCCCGGTGTCCAGTCTGGACAGCGACTACCTGGCCAAGGTCCAGCTGATGCAGCGGTCCCCGTCGACCGCGCCGGACGTGCTGTTCGAGGACAGCTTCAACGTCAACGCGGACGCCGCCGCCGGCTACCTGCTGCCGATCGACGACTACCTGAACAAGTGGCCGGACTGGAACAGCCAGTTCATCCCCACCACCAAGCAGGCCGGCCGGGCGGTGGACGGCAAGACCTACGCGGTGCCGATGGGCACCGACTCCCGCGGCCTGTGGTTCAACAAGGACGTCTTCGCCAAGGCGGGCCTGCCGACCGACTGGCAGCCCAGGACCTGGAACGACGTGCTGGACGCGGCCCGCAAGATCAAGCAGACGCAGCCGGACGTCGAGCCCATGTACATGCCGCTGGGCAAGCCCGCGGCCGAGGCGATGTCCATGCAGTCGCTGGAGATGCTGCTCTACGGCACGCCGACCAAGGACCTGTACGACGAGAAGGCCGGCAAGTGGGTCGCGCCCAGCAAGGGCTTCGAGGACGCGCTCGGCTACGTGCAGACGGTGATGAAGGAGAACCTGGCCCAGACGGCCGCGCAGGCCGAGGACACGCAGTGGGCGCAGACCCAGATGCCGCTGCTGATGTCCCAGGGCAAGATCGGCTTCATGATGGACGGCGGCTGGTACGCCCGGTACTGGGAGCCCGGCGGCGTCGCGCCGTGGGCGGACTGGTCCAAGACCCTGGGCACCACCAAGTTCCCCACCCAGAACGGCCAGGCCCCCGGCAACGTGACGCTGTCCGGCGGCTGGACGCTGGCGGTCGGCGCGAGCACCGGCAACGCCGACGCCTCCGTCAAGTTCATCCAGACCGCGCTGAACAAGGAGAACTCGGCGGCCATCGACGTGGCCTGCTCGTGGCTGCCGGTGCGCGAGGACGTGAAGGCCGATTCACGGCTGGCGCAGAAGGACCCGACCGAGCCGTTCTGGAGCAGCCTGGTGTCGTTCACCCGGTACCGGCCGACGCTGCCCGAGTACCCGCAGGTGTCCAACGCCATGGACGTGGCCGGCGACTCCGTGGTCAACGGCGGCGAGCCGGCCAAGGCGGCCCAGCAGTTCGCGCAGGACGTGTCCAAGGCGGTCGGCGCGGACAAGGTGAAGACCGGTTGAGGCGCTCTCCCCGGCTCGGGGTGTGGCTGCCGCCGCTCGCCCCGTCGATCGTCCTGTTGGGACTGTTCGTCGCCGGCCCGATCCTGTGGTGCTTCTACGCGGCCTTCACCAACTCCGCGCTGAGCGGGATCTCGGCCCGGCGGCCCAAGTTCGTCGGCATCGACAACTTCACCACGGCGTTCACCAGTTCCGACGTCGCCTCGTCGCTGTGGCTGACGGTGGTCTTCGTGCTGCTGTCGGCCGTGGTCGGGCAGAACGGGCTCGGCATCCTGCTGGCGGTTTTCCTTCAGCAGCGCGGAAAGCTGCTGCGGGGCATCGTCGGCACGGTGGTGGTCGCGGCCTGGGTGCTGCCGGAAGTCGTTGCGGCGTTTGCCATCTACGCCTTCCTCAACGCCCAGGGTACGCTCAACGAAGTGCTCGGCTGGTTCGGAATGGGCCAGAACTGGCTCTACACCGCGCCGATGCTGGCCGTGGTGCTGGCCAACATCTGGCGCGGCACCGCGTTCTCCATGCTCGTCTACCAGGCGGCGCTGAGCGAGGTGCCCAGCGATCTGGTCGAGGCGGCGCAGGTGGACGGGGCCGGGCCGCTGCGGCGGTTCTGGCACGTGGTGCTGCCGGTGATCCGCCGGACCGTGGTCACCAACCTGATGCTGATCACGCTGCAGACGCTGGGCGTCTTCGGGCTGATCTACGTGCTGACCGCGGGCGGGCCCGACAACAAGACCCGGACGTTGCCGCTGCTGATGTACGAGCAGGCCTTCAAGTTCGGGCAGATCGGCTACGGCACCGCGATCGCCCTGGTGCTGCTGGTGCTCGGCGCGGTGTTCTCCCTGGTCTACATCCGCAGCCTCAAGGCGGAGGTCTGAATGCGCGGCCCCCGCTTGGTGGTCAACCTGGTTCTGCTGGTCGTCGCGGTGCTGTTCGTGGCGCCGCTGCTGTGGCTGGTGACGGCGTCCTTCGACACGCACGGCGGCCTGGCCGCGAAGGTGCCGGGGGAGGCCACCCTGGGCAACTTCGGCCAGATCCTCAACTGGGAGGTCGGCGGCCGGCCGCTGGTCAACGGCCTGTTGATCAGCTCCGGCACGGCGATCATCGCCGTGGTGGTGGCGGTGCTGGCGGCGTATCCGCTGTCCCGCTTCCAGCTGCGGTTCCGGCGGCCGTTCCTGTACACGATCCTGTTCACCACCGGCCTGCCGGTGACGGCGATCATGGTGCCGGTGTACGGCCTGTTCGTCCGGCTGTCCCTGGTCGACTCGCTGTGGGGGACCACGGTGTTCCTGGCCGCCACCGCGCTGCCGATGGCCATCTGGATGTGCAAGAACTTCATGGACGGCATCCCGATCAGCCTGGAGGAGGCGGCCTGGGTCGACGGCGCCTCGTCGTTGCAGGCGCTGCGCTCGATCGTGCTGCCGCTGATGGCCCCGGGCGTGGCCGTGGTCGGGATCTTCACGTTCATCACGGCCTGGGGCAACTTCTTCGTGCCGTTCGTGCTGCTGCTCGACCCGGACAAGATGCCGGCCTCGGTGGGCATCTTCTCCTTCTTCGGCCAGAACGGGCTCGTGGCCTACGGGCAGCTGGCGGCCTATTCGATCCTGTACACCGCGCCCGTGCTGGGGCTGTATCTGGTGGTGTCCCGGTGGCTCGGCGGCGGCTTTAGCATGGCGGGAGCAGTCAAGGCCTGAGGGAGGATCCCGGTGACCGAGCTTGCGAGGGCACCGATATGCGCAGGGACCTGGGTCACAGACGCGCCGAGCGCTAGCGAGGTGGGCCTGTGACCGAGCTTGCGAGGGCACCAATATGCGCAGGGACCTGGGTCGCAGACCCGCCGAGCGCTAGCGAGGTGGGCCGGTGACCGAGCTTGCGAGGGCACCAATATGCGCAGGGACCTGGGTCGCAGACCCGCCGAGCGCTAGCGAGGTGGGCCTGTGACCGACCACGTGCTGGCGCTCGACGTGGGCGGCACCAAGATCGCCGCCGGGCTCGTCGACGCGCAGGGCTCCGTGGTGCGCCGGGCCGTCCGGCCCACTCCCGCGCACGACGCCGAGTTGGCCTGGCAGGCCGTCGCCGACCTGGTCACCGAGGTGTTGGACGGCGCTGTGCCCAGTGCCGTCGGCATCGGCTCCGCCGGTCCCGTCGACACCGACGCC
>NZ_KK037166.1:5952052-5971954 GCF_000568255.1 Kutzneria sp. 744 | reverse complement strand
AGGCGTCCTTCCCTGCATAACTCGGGTCAGTGGATCGCGATCTCCTTCAGCTTGGGGTTGCCGTCGTCGGCGTCGTAGTCCGCCTTGTTGGTGGCGTCGAGGCCGTTGAACCACTTGGCCTGGCGGGCGATCAGCGTGACGACGACCGCGATGATCAGGTTGGCGGCCAGGGCGACCGCGCCGACGTAGATCTGCACGGTCGAGCCGGCGAAGGGGTGCCAGCCGAACAGCGAGATGTTGCCGGCGGCCAGGGCCGAGCCACCGAAGTGCAGGTGGCCGTTGGCCGGGTTGGGGATGGTGTAGAGCAGGTACAGGCCCCAGCCCATGCCGACGATCCAGCCGGCGACCAGGCCCCAGCGGTGCAGCCAGCGCGTGTAGAGCGCGATGGCCACGGCCGGCAGGGTCTGCAGGATGATCACGCCGCCGATGAGCTGGAGGTCGATGGAGAACTGCGGGTCGACGAAGAGCACGAAGGCGACGGCGCCGAACTTCACCACCAGCGAGGCCAGCTTGGCCTGGGTGGCCTCCTGCTTGGGGGTGGCGTTGCGGTGGAAGTACTCCTTGTAGATGTTGCGGGTCCACAGGTTGGCCGCGGCGATGGACATGATCGCGGCGGGCACCAGGGCGCCGATGCCGATGGCGGCGAAGGCGATGCCGGCGAACCACGCGGGGAACTGCTGCCCGAACAGCACGGGCACGATGGTGTTGGAGTCGGGCTTGCCGGTGGCCTGGTTGACGATGGGCTTGGCCCCGGACACCAGCGCGACGTAGCCGAGCAGCGCCAGCAGGCCCAGCACCAGCGAGTAGGCCGGCAGCGCGACCATGTTCTTCTTGATCACGGTCCGGCTCTTGGAGGCCAGGATGCCGGTGATCGAGTGCGGGTACAGGAACAGCGCCAGCGCGGAGCCCAGGGCCAGCGTGGCGTACTGGAGCTGGTTGGTCGGCCCGAGCAGCGTGGACCCGAACGGCTTGCCGGTGGTGGGGTTGGTCTTGGCCAGCGCGGTCGAGGCCTGGTCGAAGATGTGGCCCCAGCCGCCCAGCTTGGCCGGCAGGTAGATGATCGCCACGATGATCACCAGGTAGATCAGCGCGTCCTTGACGAAGGCGATCAGCGCGGGTGCCCGCAGGCCGGACTGGTAGGTGTACACGGCCAGGATCACGAAGGCGATGAACAGCGGCAGGTGGCCGAGCAGGCCGCTGCCGTTGACGCCCATGGTCCGCAGCACCGACTCCAGGCCGACCAGCTGCAACGCGATGTACGGCATGGTGGCGACGATGCCGGTGATGGCGATCAGCAGCGCCAGCAGCGAGGAGCCGTAGCGGCCGCGCACGAAGTCGGCCGGCGTGACGTAGCCGTGCATCCGGGACACCGACCACATGCGCTGCAGCGGCAGGAAGATGATCGGGTACAGCACGACGGTGTAGGGCAGCGCGTAGAAGCCGAGCGCGCCGGCGCCGAAGATCAGGGCGGGCACCGCGACGAAGGTGTACGCGGTGTAGAGGTCGCCGCCGACCAGGAACCAGGTGACCCAGGCGCCGAACTTGCGGCCGCCCAGGCCCCACTCGTCGAGGTGGTCGAGGGTGCTGCCGGCCTGCCAACGCGACGCCATGAAGCCCATCACGGCGACCAGCACGAACAGCACCAGGAACACGACGAGCTGCACAACCTGATCGGTGCTCATCGGCGCTCACCCTTGCTCTTCGCGTAGACCACGCCGACGCAGATGACGCCCACCGGCACGAACAGGAACTGGTACCAGTAGAAGAACGGCAGGCCGAAGACCCGAGGCCCGTCGAAGTTGTACCACGGCGTGATCAACATCAGCAGCGGGACCAGCAGCAACAGGTTCCACGGGTTCCACCGCCGCGGTGGCGGTTCACTCGGCATGGCTTCCTCCCGGCATCGTGAATGAAGCGGATGTTAAGCCGGGATGATCGTGGCCGCCCCGATCAGGTGATCAGGTGTCTGAATTGTGACCGTCGAGGTGCCGAGACCACGGATTCGGTCAGCTCGGCGCCTGATCCAGCTGGGTGGCACCGACCGCGCCCGCCACCTGTGCGCAGTCGTCCTGGGTGATGCCGGCGACGCCCGAGGCGAGGTTGGCCCGGCACGAGATGTTCAGCGCGTTGCCCAGGTCCTGGAAGGTGGACCGCGGCGTGAGCAGGTTCTCCACGCCGAACCACACCTCGACCGCCTTGGTCACGCCCAGCCCGCGCACGGTCCGGCCGTTGAACGCGGCCCCGTCGGTGATCAGGAACGCCGCCTTGTTGACCACGCCGTCGTTGGCGTGCACATCGGGGTTGTCGGTCACCCAGAACGGGCCGTTGACCCGGTCCGGCTGCTGGAACCGCTGGGGGTTGCGCATGTCCCGGATGACGCCGATGGCCGAGCCGGCGCCGATGAACCAGCGATTGGCGCCGGCGTCGTTGGGGTCGGCGGCGGTGATGCCGATGAACTTGCCGAACACGTCGGACATGCCCTCGTTGATGGCGTCGGCCTGGCCGCCCTGCAGGCCCGACGTGTGCTGGGTGACGCCGTGGGTGAGCTCGTGGCCGGTGATGTCCTCGGTGGTCACGCCCTCGCCGAAGGCCATCTGCTCGCCGTCCCAGAAGGCGTTGAGGAAGGGGCAGCGGTCGCCGGTGACGCAGACCCGGACCGTGCCGCGGATGGCCTTGCCGTTGCCGTCGCCGTAGTCGGCGCCGATCAGAGTGGTCAGGTCGAGGCCGGTGAACCGGGCGTAGAAGTTCTGCGCGTCGCCGAAGAACTTGAATACGTTGCCGACGTCGCCCGCGCCGCTGCCGCCGGCCTCGTTGCGGACGACCGGGAACGCCGTGCCGCAGCGGATCGAGGTCAGGCTGCCGCTGACCACCCGTCGCCGCGCGTCGCAGACGTCCCGGTTGGTGGCCTCCCGGGTCTCCGACCAGGACTGCACGACGTCGGTGTGGGTGGCCCCGACGACCATGGACCACTGCTGGTCGGCCTGGGCGCCCCGGATGTGCACCACATAGACCGGTTTGGCGACGGCCGCGCCGGTGACGCCGCCCAGGGTCGGATCCCACCAGTACTGCTCGGTCGACTGCACGTTCAGGTTCTTGGCCGGCAGCTTCTTGGCGTCGGCGGTCGCGGTGACGGCCTTCTGCCCGGCGGCCCGGATGGTCCGCGAGGGGTCGACGGGGAAGTCGCCGGACCGGGCCCGTGCGGTCTTGCCGACCGCGCTGACCAGGGAGCCGTCCTTGCCCAGCGCCTCGACGATCTGGCCGCCGAGCACCGGCACGCCGTTGATCGTCTGCTGGTACCGGACGACCGTGCCGAACGGCACCGGCCGCACGTCGGCCACCTGGAGCGAATCCGGGTCGACCTGCCAGACCTGGGCGATGTCGGGCAGGTGGGACTGGGCGGCGGCCAGCGGGGAGCTGCCGCCGGTCGAGGGCAGCGGGGTCTGCGGCAGCAGCCCGACGATCCGGCCGGTGGCGTCGGTCTGCACGGTGATCTGCGCCCGGACGGCGGTGGTCGGCGTCGGCGCGCCCGTGGAGGCCCTCGGCTGTGGGCCGGGCAGCGGCACCGCGGGCGGATCATCACCGCCGGTCAGTTCGTGGGCAAACGCTTGCACTTTGGCGTTCGGGGCCGCCACCGCGACGAGCACACCGGACGCGAGCAGCACCGCCACTCCGACGATCGCCACGTCGCCGGCCAAGCCTCTGCGTGCCACGCATGACCTCCGCCCGGAAACCCGACTACTTGCCGTGTTGCTCTACGCACGGATGCACGACACTCGTTCAGGTGGCGATTACGAAGAAAATTCACGTCTTAGCCCCGGCAGTGCTCGCGTTGACCCTGCTCAGTCCCGCTGTCGCCCAGGCCGAGCCGGCGGCGCAGTGCTTCAACGCCAACGCCAAGCTCACGGTCGAGGAGCAGCGGCTGACCTCGACCATGCCGGCCGGCGGCCCCGCCGTCGGCCCGACCCTGGTCAGCCAGGCCGGCTTCGACCCGCTGGTCGGCGACCTCACCACCAAGCTGTGCGCGACGAAGTCCACGTCGGCCGCGCGGCAGCTGGTGACCGCCGCCGGCGACAACCTCTGGCAGACCGCCGTCGACCGCGCCCAGGGCCGCCGCCCCGGCATGGGCACGCTCGACCCCCACGACGACCGCCCGCTGTACTGGGCCCGACTCCAGATGAGCAAGGCCCTGCGGCAGTGGCAGCCGCGCTTCGCCCTGTCGGCTGCCGACCGCACCGCCCTGCTCACCGCGCTCGACCACGGCTCCCGCGGCCTCAACTCGGACAAGCTGCCGACCGGCGGCGGCGTCAAGAAGATCATGGTCAGTGGCTTCGACCCGTTCGAGCTGGACGGCACCGGGGTGCGCATCTCCAACCCGGCCGGCGCGTCCGCGCTCCAACTGGACGGCCTGACCATCAGCACACCCACCGGCCCGGCCGTGGTGCAGGCGGTCACCTTCCCGGTGGTCTGGGGCTACTTCGACCAGGGCATCGTCGAGGCCGCCTACGGCACGGCGATCCAGGACACCGCCCGCCGGCCGGACATGATCATGACCATCAGCCAGGGCCGCCCCGACCAGTTCGACATCGAGCGCTGGGCCGGCGGCTGGCGCGGCGGCTTCCCCGACAACAACAACGTCGGCGCCACCGGCCCCGTCCCGGCCGCCGCCGGCTGGCCGCAGCCGACCGACTCGTTCATCGAGACCACGCTGCCGTACCAGCAGATGCAGGCCACGCCCACCGGCAGCTACAAGGTCAACTTCGACCTGCTGTTCTGCGTCTGGTCGGACAGCTCGCACCCCGGCACCGGCCAGCAGGTCTGCCGCACCGACCAGCCCAAGCCCGGTGAGGTCGCCGCGCAGGGTGGCGGCGGCGACTACCTGTCCAACGAGAGCATGTACCGGTCCAACCGCGTGCGCATCGGCCTGGGCGCCACGGCCGTGCGTGGCGGGCACCTGCACACGCCTGTGCTGGGTGAGCCGGCCGGTTCGACCGCGCTGACCGACGCGGTCTTCGAGGCGCGCCGCACCGCCATCGCCGACCAAACCGTGGCACTGGTCACGGCCGCGGTGAGTGGTTTGAGCTGAACTGGGTAACCCGACCTGGGGGATGCTGCCTGCCCGGAGCATCCCTCAGGTCACTGCCAGCTTGCCTGCTGGTTGAGCCGGTACGGTCGAACGACCCATAGGCGATTCGGACGAGGAGGTCCATGGTGCGGGGCGGCTGGTTGGCGGTGATCGTGCTGGCATCGGTTGGCATGGTGGGCGCCTGCGGCAGACCGGCCACGGACCTGTCCCAGCCCGCGAGCGCGACGCCGAGCTCCCCGGACAACGCCGGCGGCGCGGCGCCGCTGCCGATGCCGCGGGTGGACAGCGGCGGCGTCAGCCGGGACGCGCTGCCGGCCGTCGGGGCCTGCATCGACGCTGCCCACAAGACCGTGACCTGCGTCGATCCGCACCAGGGCGAGGTGACGCTCATCGGCGACCTGCCCGACGGGCTGCCCAGCTCGCCGCCCGACGACACCACCATGACCAAGGCCGCGCTGCCGCCGTGCCGGGACGCGCTGGCCGAGTACCTCGGCAGCCACGACGCCGACGCCACCGACCTCCAGGCCTGGGCGTTCTGGCCGCAGGCCGAGGCCTGGACCCAGGGCGAGCGCTGGCTGGTCTGCGCGGCCACCCAGATCGACTCCGCCGGCAATCCGATCACCATCACCGGCTCGCTCAAGCACGTGCTGACCGGCGCCGGCTTCGCCCGGTACCAGACCTGCACGGTCTCCTCGCCGTCGCAGAGCCAGACCCTGAAATTCGGCCCGTGCGACAAGCCGCACCTCGGCGAGGCCATGCCCGGCGTGCAGGCGCTGGGCCGCTCCACCGATCCGATGCCGGCCGCGGACACCATCAACGAGGTCGCCCGCACCCGGTGCTCGCAGGAGCTGACCAGCTATCTGGGCACGGATTCGCGGTCGGACATCACCTACACCTGGCGCGCCCCGGACACCCGGCAGGCCTGGTCGCAGGGCTACACCAACCTCATCTGCTACGCCGAAGCTGCCCGACCGGTCGGCGCGCGACTCCAGAACATCGGAAACCGTCCCCTTCCGGCCTGACCGCGGTGACAGCACCCTTCGACGCACGGTGAGCTGAGCACTCCGAACCGTGAGTTGAGGGGACCTCGTATGCGCAGGACCTTGCTAGCCGCCGTGCTCTCCGCAGCCTCCGCACGCCGAACGGGCGCGGGGTGCAGCCGATGCTGATGATCCACGGCACCACGAACCCGGCCGCGCCGTACGAGGGTGGGGTGCGGGCCCACCGTGCGCTCGCCGGCTCGCGACTGATCACCGTGCTACGACCTGACCTGCGCCGCGACCCCGCTGCCGGACCCGGCCAAGGCCGCCACCCCCAAGATCGACCCGACCCGGCTGCTGGCCGAGCACACCCGCTGATCACCTGATCGGTCGCCGGGTGCCGTCCGTTCGCGGGCGGCATCCGGTCAAGAGTCACCGCAAATCCGACCATCGGCCCTGCCGTTGCCCGGCCCCGACGCGATGAGCTGCCCCCTTCTGATCGTGCTGAAGGGGGCTCGAGTGCGTAGATCCTTACTCGCCGTCGCGCTGGCGGCGGCCACCGGCGCCACGCTGTTGGTCGCCTCGCCGGCATCGGCGGCGCCCAGCGTGCCGGCCAAGTACCTGAGCCAGCAGATCGCCTGGAAACCGTGCTTCAACCCGGTGCCGCCGGGCCTGCCGGCCGGCAGCGACAAGCTGCTGTGCGGCACCTTCTCGGCGCCGATGGACTGGAGTCATCCCGGCGCCCACCCGGACATCTCCATCGCCGTGAGCAAGCTGCCGGCGACCGGGACGTCCGTCGGCTCGGTGCTGCTCAACCCCGGCGGCCCGGGTGGCCCCGGCCTGACCATGCCGCTGTCCTTCCTCGGCCGAACCAAGCTCACGGCCGGGCAGGACCTGATCGGCTTCGACGTGCGGGGCACCGGCGACAGCAGCAACACCACCTGCAACGGCGGCCTGGACATCGGGTCCACCCTGGACTATCGGGACCGCAGCCAGGGCAACCTGAACCTGCTGATCAACTCGGCCAGGCTGACCGCCCAGTACTGCCAGCAGTTCGGCGGCGAGTTCGGGCCGTTCGTGAACACCGAGCAGACCGTGAAGGACCTGGACCTGCTGCGCGCCCTGCTGGGCCGCGACAAGATCAACTGGGTCGGCTACTCCGGCGGCACCTGGCTCGGCGCCTACTACGCGACCTACTTCCCCAACCGGGTCGGCAGGTTCGTGCTGGACTCCAACACCAACTTCACCACCGACTGGCAGGACTCGTTCGCCTGGCAGCCGCTGGGCTTCCAGCGCCGGTTCCAGGAGGACTTCCAGCCCTGGGCGGCCAAGTACGACTCGACCTTCCACCTCGGCGCCACCGCCGCGGCCGTGAACCAGATGTACGAGCAGCTGCGGGCCAAGATGGCGGCCGCCCCGCCGGTCATCGGCGGCACCACGTACAACGGCGTCGCGCTGGACAACATGATCGTCGGCGCCATGTACTCGTCCCGCAACTTCACGGTGCTGGCGCAGAACTTCGCCGTGCTGGAGTCGGTCGTCGGCGGCGGCGCGTTCGCCGCGCACGCCACCCAGTCGCTGCAGCCGATCTCGGCCGACGCGTTCCTGTCCACGTTCACGTCGATCCTGTGCAACGACACCGCGTGGCACGGCGACAAGCAGTCCCTGATCCGGGATTCCGGGCAGTCCGGCAAGAAGTACCCGCTGATCGGCTACTCCACGATCAGCCAGCCGTGCCTGTCCTGGCACCGGCCCAGCCTGCGCATGCCCACGCCCGACGGCCGTGGCCTGCCGCCGATCCTGATGGTCCAGGACACGCACGATCCGGCCACGCCGTACGAGGGCGCGGTGTTGGCGCACAAGGCGTTCGCCAACTCCCGGCTGCTGACCGTGCAGGGCCAGGGCGATCACGGCGTCTACGCCTCGACCGGCAACACGTGTGTGGACAACACCGTCGAGTCGTTCATCGTCGACGGCGTCGTGCCGCCGCGGGACAGCACCTGCGCCGGCGTGCCGCTGCCGATCCCGGCCCAGGCCGCGCCGGTCTCGGTGGTGGACAAGGCCGCCGCCTACCGCGCGGCGGCCGGGTCGCTGCCGAGCTCGAGCTGATCTGTCGTCGTCGGCGGGGAGTCCTGCTCCCCGTCGGCGACGGTGGTCTTCTGGGCCGATCTGGAGAGCGCGATGGTCGCCATCGGTAGGGCGATCGCCGCGAGCACCAGCATGGCCAGCGCCGCGAAAATCACTGGGCACCTCCTCCTTCAAGAGGAGGACGCCGGACGCCCGTGTCCGGTTGCTCACTCGTACGGCGGACACCCTGGAGATGCTTGGAAAGCGGCATTCCTGGCGTTCAATGCCAGGAATGCCGCCTTCCGAGCAGAACGGCCGGCGCCGGAGTCACATCGTCGGGACTCCCGCGCCGGCCGAAGTGTGCCTGCTCAGCCCAGGCGCTGCTTGAGGGCCTCGAACTCGTCACGCAGTGAGGTCGGCAGCTTGTCGCCGATCTTGGCGAACCACTCCTCGATCAGCGGCAGCTCCGCCCGCCACTCCTGCGCGTCGAAGGCCAGCGCGGCGGCGATCTCGTCGGTCGAGGCCTCCAGGCCGGTCAGGTCGAGGTCGGCCGGCGTCGGCACGTAACCGATCGGCGTCTCCTCGGCCGCGGCCGTGCCCTCCAGGCGCTCGATGGCCCACTTCAGCACGCGGCTGTTCTCGCCGAATCCGGGCCACAGGAAGCCCTTGTCCTCGCCGCGACGGAACCAGTTCACGTAGAAGATCTTGGGCAGCTTCTCCGCGTTGGCGTTCTTGCCCAGCTGGATCCAGTGGTTGAAGTAGTCGCCGGCGTTGTAGCCGATGAACGGCAGCATGGCCATCGGGTCGCGGCGTACCACGCCGACCTGGCCGACCGCGGCGGCCGTGGTCTCGCTGGACAGGGTGGCGCCCATGAACACGCCGTGCTGCCAGTCGCGGGACTCGGTGACCAGCGGCACCGTGGTGGCGCGGCGGCCGCCGAAGAAGATGGCCGAGATCGGCACGCCCTGGGGGTCGTCCCACTCCGGCGCGAGGATCGGGCACTGCTGCATCGGCGTGCAGTAGCGGGAGTTCGGGTGCGACGAGAGCTCCGTCGACTCCGGCGTCCAGTCCTGCTTCTTCCACGAGGTGAGGTGCGCGGGCTTCTCGCCCATGCCCTCCCACCAGATGTCGCCGTCGTCGGTCAGCGCCACGTTGGTGAAGATCGAGTTGCCCTTGGCGATGGTGCGCATCGCGTTCGGGTTGGTGTGGTAGTCGGTGCCCGGCGCGACGCCGAAGAAGCCGTACTCCGGGTTGACCGCGTAGAGCCGGCCGTCCTCGCCGAAGCGCATCCACGCGATGTCGTCGCCCAGCGTCTCCACGCGCCAGCCCGGGATGGTCGGCTCCAGCATCGCCAGGTTGGTCTTGCCGCAGGCCGACGGGAAGGCGGCCGCGATGTAGTGGACCTTGTCCTCCGGCGAGATCAGCTTGAGGATCAGCATGTGCTCGGCCAGCCAGCCCTCGTCGCGGGCCATCGCCGAGGCGATGCGCAGCGAGTAGCACTTCTTGCCCAGCAGGGCGTTGCCGCCGTAGCCCGAGCCGAAGGACCAGATGCGGCGCTCCTCCGGGAACTGCGTGATGTACTTCGTGTCGTTGCACGGCCACGCCACGTCGTCCTGACCCGGCTCCAGCGGCGCGCCCACGGAATGCAGCGCCTCCACGTACTCCGCGTCATCGGTGAAGCGGGCCAACGCCTTGGCCCCCATACGGGTCATGATCCGCATCGAGGCCACCACGTATTCGGAATCGGTGATCTCCACACCCAGCATGGGTTTCTCGGCCGACAGCGGCCCCATGCAGAACGGAATCACGTACATCGTGCGACCACGCATGCAGCCCCGGTAGAGCTCGGTCATGATGGCCTTCATCTCGGCCGGGTTCATCCAGTTGTTCGTCGCGCCCGCGTCTTCCGGGTCCACGGAACAGATGAAGGTCCGCTCCTCGACGCGAGCGACGTCCGTCGGATCCGAGGCCGCCCAGTACGAGTTCGGCTTCTTCTTCAGCGGCACGAAGGTGCCCGCGTCGACCAGGGCCGCGTTGATGCGCTCCGACTCCTCCTCGGAGCCGTCCACCCACACCACCCGCTCGGGGGTGGTCAGCTCGGCCACCTCCTGCACCCAGGTCAGCAGCCGTTCGTTGGTGGTCGGTGCCTGGTCGAGACCGGGGATGGTCAGTGCGGTCATCTCGTCTCCTGCCCTGGGGTGTGCCGGACGAAAGCACAGGGACGCCGCTGTCCCTGTTGCAGACGACGGCGTCCGTGGTGGAAATGCGCAACCACACCCGGCGGCGTCCGGGTGTGAGGTGTTTAGGGGATGCCCAACTGTATCGGGGTTACGCGGGAGTGGCCGACCGTTCACCTGTCAGCCACCTCACATAAGCGATCAAGGAATCGATTCAGCACTCTTTTCGAGCACGCCAAGACCCCCAAATCCGATCAATGAGAGCGCTTCCACCCTGTAACGCCGGTCACTCCGGAATCGTTTCTGAATACCTATTGGTTCAGACCATCACGGACCACGTGGATCAACCCCACGAAATGCGATGAGAAAACGAGACATCCCCGACACCGGATGGTATCGGGGATGTGTCCTGCCTTACCTGCGACCGCCGCCACTACCGCTTGCGCACGCCCCGGGTCAGGACCACTCGCCGGTGGTGGAGTCGGTGCTGATCATGCGCTGGCCGCCGGCGCCCTGGTCGTTGCCGCCGCCCCAGGAGCGGTCGTCGGCGCCGAACTCCAGGACGCCCTCGGCGGTGTCCTTCTGGTAGTTGCCGCCGGCGTCGATGTGGCCGTGCTCGACCTGGGTCCACTGATGCTCGCCGGTGTGCTCGGAGATGGTCACCTGGCCCTTGGTGTCGATCTCCATGGCGTAGTCGGCCCGGCCGTCGCTGTCGGTGTCGGTGTAGAGGAACGTGTTGCCCGAGGCGTCGGTGACCACGGCGGTGTCGTTGTGGCCGCTGTTGGTGGTGTCGGCGGTGGCGGGGCCGACGTTCTGGTCGCCATGGGCGGTGTCGACGGTCATGGAGCCGGCGGGGGCGGAGCCGCCGGTGGCCGCAGTCCACTGGCCGGAGGCGGCGTCGAAGTGGGACTGGCTGATCTGGTGGCCGTTGTCGTCGTACCGGGTGGCCAGGTCGGCGGTGCCGTCGTGGTCGGTGTCGGTGTAGTCGACCCGCCCGTCGTCGCCGTCGACCTCGGCGGTGTCCATGGCGCCGTCGTGGTGGTAGCTCTCGCTGGCCTCTTCGGTGTACTCGTGGCCGTCGATCTCGATCTTCAGCTCGTGACCGTCGTCGCCAGTGTTGTCGATGTACACCGCACTACCCCCGAATCCGCCCTGTGTTCCTGGTTGGACTCACGGTAGGGCGGATCGGTTCCCACAACCAGTCAGCCACGGTCGCGGAGCTGACGGATGGCGCCGAGCAGGGCCTCGCCGCGGTCACGGGCGGAGACGACGTCGGCCAGCTGCTGGCCGACGGCCTGGAGGCGGGCGGAGCGCTCGGCGGCGTCGAGCTTGAGGGCCTTGTCGACCTCGCGCAGCTCGTCCTCGATGGCCTCGACGCGGCTGGTCAGCGCCTCGTCGAGGGCGAGCGACAGCTGCCCCTCGGCGTCGATGAGCTGCTCGGACACCAGCTGGTCGAGGGTGGACCGGGCGTCGGCCAGCGCATCGGACAGCCACTGCCGCATGTGCTGCTTGTCGGCCAGGTGCTTGCGGGTGCGGGCCATCCAGTAGCCGGCGCCGAGACCGAGCACGATGGTCACGGGCAGCACGATGGGATTCAACGCGGCGACGCCGATGCCGGCGAGAGGCAGCGCGGCGATGCGGCCGGCGCCCATGCCGCCGGAGATGCCCATGAACACCAGCAGCCGGTCCTCGGCCGTCGCGGCCCGCTTCTCCGGCGCACGGAGAACCACCGGGGGATGGGCGCCGCGGGCGAACTGGGCCCGGATCACCGCCAGCTCGGCAGCGGAGAACAACGAGGCCAGGGCGGCGTCGGCGGCCCGGCCGAGACGATCGGTGAGCACGGCGGTGATCCGCGCCGAAATGACCTGCAAGGCGGCGTCGAGCTGCTGCGGCAGGGCGGCCAGGGCGTCCTTGCCGGCGCTGTCGATGGCCTGCCGGAACCACGACTGGGCATCCCGGATCTGCCGGCTGACCTCGTGCGAGGACTCCAGCCGCGCCCGCTGGACCTCGGTGCGCAGCTTGACCTGCCAGCTGCGGGTGGACGACTTGCGCTCGGTGGCCAGCTTGTCGCGCCGGGCCCGCAGCGCGTCGGCCTCCTCGTGCCCGGTGTCCAGGGCCCGCACGGATCCCTGCAGCCGCGCCACGACCTCGCCGATGGCGGTGGTCAACGTGCGCAGGGCATTGGCCTCGGCCAGCATCAGCGACCGGCCGACGACCAGCTCCTGCACAGCGATCTGGAGCTCGCCGACGCCGGACTTCTCCCGCAGCAGCGCGGCCGCGGAGGCGTTCGGCGCCTTGGCGGCCATCTCGAACAGCCGCGGCGACACGGCGTGGAACTTCGCGCCGGCGAACCGCGGGGCATGCTCGGCCAGCAGCTTCTGGTCGGCCTCCAGGATCTCCCGCCAGCCACGGAACTGATCCACCTTGGTCAGCGCGAACAGCACCGTCTCGACGCGTTCTCCCACCGTGGCAAGGAAATCCAGCTCGCCGCGGGTGAACGGCGAGGAAGCGTCCACCACGAACAGCAACGCCGTCGCCGTCGCGGCGGCCTCCGCGGCCAGTTCCCCATGCATGGAGTTGAGCCCGCCGACACCCGGAGTATCCACAATGGACAGGCGCTGGAGCAACGGAATCGGCGCCTGGACGTCCACGTGCCGTGGCGGCTGCTGCTCGACGCCGGTGATCCAGCGGCCGAGGTCCTCGATCGGGAACTCGATCGGCTCGGCGTAACAGGCCCGCGCCGCCCACGACTCGCCGTGCCGCAGCACGAGATAGCTTGCGGTGGCCACGTCGGCGTCCACCGGGGACAGCCCCGGCGTCGCGATCAACGCGTTGACCAGGGAGCTCTTGCCCCGGTTGGTCTCGCCGACAACCACGATCGACGGCGTCGAATCACGGCCGGCCAGCAGCTTGTCGACCTGGTCGGCGGCGCGCTTGTCGTGCTCACGCAGCAAGGCGGCCAGCCGCTCCCGGGCCTGCTTCACCATCTGCGGCAGCTGCGGAGTCGGCGTCACGAGCCAGACCCCAATGACACTGTCCGCCCGACGTAGACGATCACGATCGGGGCCCGCAAAGACTGTCCGCGGTCGACGAAGCCGGGGACCTCGGTCTCGGCGACCAGCCCGACCAGCGCCGGATCATCGGTGGCCTCGGTGCCGCCGGCCTCGTGCACGGACGGGTCGAACCGCTCGCCGTCGGGGCGGACCGCTCGCACGCCGACCTCGGCCAGCCCGGCTTCCAGCCGCTCGACCACGCCCGCGCTGCGGGCTCGGTCCAGCGCGTACAGGCACATGCCGATCAGTGCCCGGCGCTCGTCCAGCGCCTGTTCAGCCTCCACCGGCCCCCCTCAACTGCTGCCAGATGAGGAAATATGCCCGATGCACGACGTGCGCGACCCGGCTTTGGGCGGGAGTGGCCCCGAACGAAGCGAACGAGCGCCACCAGCCGGCCCGCTCCAGCGCGTAGGCGACGAGCTCGTGCGGCGGACGGCCGACCAGGCCCAGCTGCTCGGGAACGCTGCCGGAGCCGCCGACCCGCAGCACTTCCTCGGCAAGGTCCTCGGGCATCGCCACGGCGTTGGCGGTGATCAACGTCAGCGCCTCCAGCAGCCGCAGCTGGTGTGCCTCGGGCCGGCCGAGCAGCTGCTCGATGGCGTCGTTGACCCGCTTGCGCTCGGCCGGATCGCCGGCCGCCAGCGCCGTCACGGAGGCCAGCGCGGCGGCGGCCTTGATGCCGTCGGCCCGAGCCCGGAACACGCCGTCCAGCTTCGCCCGGACGGCGTCGAGGCCGGAGGCATCGAGCAGCGCCCGGCGCAGGGCCCCGGCGGTGATGCCCGGCTCGGCCTGAATGGCCGCCACGGCGCGGTCGATGCCGTACAGGTCGAGCTTGGCCAGCAACCGTGCCCGGGTCGCGGTCGGCACCTCGCACTCCCAGGTCGTGAACAGGTCCGCCGACATCAGCATGGTCTGCCGGCTGGCTTCGTCGAGCTCGGCCAAGGCGTGCAGCGCGTCGGCGTCGGCCGAGGTGAACGCCCCCGACTCGGTCGACTCGGCCAACAGCCCGATCACCGGCAGCACGTCGGCCACACGGGGCCGCAGCGTCACGGCCTGCCGGCCGGCCAGGATCGCCGCCGTCCGCCAGACGTCGCCGTCGGAGCCGGCAACCGACTCCGACGGGATGGTGTCGGCCTTGTTCAGCACGGCGATGGCGTTGACCGGGCCGGCGTCGCGGCCGGCGGTCGCCGCGGTGAAGGCCCGCAAGGTCTCCTGGTCGTCGGCCCGCACGGTCTGCGTGAACACGTACAGCACGGCCTCGGCGCCGGCCACCGCGTCCTGCGACACCTGGTCCAGCAGCTTCTCGGTCCGCGCGACCGAATCGGCGTCCAGGGAGCCCAGCCCCGGCGTGTCGATCACGGTCAGTTCCCGCAGCACGTCGTTGGTGAGATACGCCTCCAGGTGGGACACCGTCTCGATGTCCATGTCCAGGTCGGCCGGGATCATGCCGTCGGCGTCGAACGGCAGCACCCGCCGCGAGCCGTCGACCCCGACCACCTCGATGCGGTCCACCGCGCCGTACTGGAACCGCGTCACCAGCCGGGTGCACTCGCCGACACCGACCGGCGCCACCCGCCGCCCGATCAGGGCGTTGACCAGCGTGGACTTGCCCGACTTGATGCGGCCGGCCACGGCGACCTGCAACGGCGCGGCCAGCCGGCGGCCCACCTCGTCGAAGCCGGCGGCGGTGGCCGGACCGACCTGTGGCCGCAGCGTCTGCACCAGCCGCGCCACCGCGGCGGACAGCGGCCCGGCCAGGGAGGAGGTCACCCGGCTGATGGTGCCATGGCGGCCCAGTGGATCACTCATTCTGGGGTAGTAGCTGTGCGTGATACCCCAGGGCGACGCTGACGGGCAGGTGGCGATCCTAGGCTGGGGGCGTGCGACGGCTGAGCCTGTGGATGCGTGCTCACCCGGTGGTCGGGGACACCCTGATCGCCGGGCTGCTGGGCCTGCCCGACCTGGCCAGCACGGTCGAGAACCTGGCCGGCACACCGCGGGGGGTGTACCTGCTCGTCGGCCTGTTCCTCTGGGGCCCGCTGATCTTCCGGCGGGCCCGGCCCAAGCTGACCAGCAACATCATCCTGGTCGCGGCGTTCGTGCAGCTGGTCACCCACAACGTGGACTACGGCCCGTACGGCGAGATGACCGGCGTGCCGGTGCGGCCGGCCGACTTCGCGCTGGGCATCGCGCTGTACACGATGGTCGCCTACGTGGGCCGCCGGCAGGGCCTGATCTACGCGGCCTGGCTGCTGCTGGGCACCACCCTGTGGGAAGTGTGGCGGATCCGGGATCCGCAGTACGTCGTCTTCTCGCTCTTCATGATCTTCTGCATCTTCGGCTTCTGCTGGGCGGTCGGGGAGTTCGTCGGGGCCCGCCGACAACTCAACGCCGAGCTGCTGGAACGGCTCAAGCTGCTCGAAGTCGAACGGGACCAGCAGGCCCGCATCGCCGTCGCCGAGGAACGCACGCGAATCGCCCGTGAGCTGCACGACGTCGTCGCGCACGCGGTGAGCGTGATGGTCGTGCAGGCCGACGGGGCCAGCTACGCGCTCCAGTCGGATCCGCAGATGGCGCAGATGGCGCTGAGCACGATCTCCGACACCGGCCGGCAGGCGCTGGGCGAGCTGCGGCGGCTGCTCGGCCTGATGCGCAACGACTCGCAGAGCGAGACCGAACGCCTGCCGCAGCCGGACACCAGCTCGCTGCCGCAGCTGGCCGAGCAGGTCCGGGGCGCGGGCCTGCCGGTGAGCCTGACCCTGCGCGGCGACGTGCAGGACCTGCCCGCCGGCGTCGGCCTGTCGGTGTACCGGATCGTGCAGGAGGCGCTGACCAACTCGCTCAAGCACGCCGGCGGCAGCGCGTCGGCCGACGTGTTCGTGACCAGGGCCGACGACAAGATCGAGGTGGTCGTCGACGACGACGGCTTCGGCACGCCGCGCGAGCTGGCCGGCATGTCCGGCGGCAACGGGCTGATCGGCATGCGGGAACGGGCCGGCGTGCTCGGCGGCAGCCTGGAGGCCGGGCCCCGCCCCGGCGGCGGCTGGCGCGTCCACGCGGTGCTGCCGGTGGGCTCCGCGCAGGGCCCCCTAGTCTGATGTGCGTGATCCGAGTTCTGCTGGTGGACGACCAGGAACTGATGCGGATGGGCTTCCGCATGGTGCTCAACGCGCAGGAGGACCTGGAGGTGATCGGCGAGGCCGCGGACGGTGTGGACGCGGTGCGGCTGGCCGATGAGCTGCGGCCCGACGTGGTGCTGATGGACGTGCGCATGCCGCGGCTGGACGGCGTCGAGGCGACCAAGCAGATCGCCGAGGCCGGCACCGCCAAGGTGCTGGTGATGACCACTTTCGACATGGACGAGTACGCCCTGTCGGCGCTGCGCAACGGGGCCAGCGGCTTCCTGCTCAAGGACACGCCGCCGGCCGACCTGGTGTCCGCGCTGCGGGCGGTGGCCAGCGGCGACGCGGTGGTGTCGCCGAGCGTGACCAAGCGCCTGTTGGACCGCTTCCTCGGCCCGTCCGGCGGCGGCGAGCTGCGCGACGCGTCGGTGCTGGATGTGCTCACCGAACGTGAGCGCGAGGTGTTGGTGCTGATCGCCAAGGGCCTGTCCAACACGGAGCTGGCCAAGACGCTGTTCCTGTCCGAGGCGACGGTCAAGACGCACGTCGGCCGCATCCTGGCCAAGCTGGAGCTGCGGGACCGCGTGCAGGCCGTGGTGCTGGCCTACGAGACGGGGCTGGTCCGACCCGGCGACGTGTGAGACCGGGCCGGACCAGGGCAGGGTTCCCTGTTTACGTCAGGCAGTTGGGCGTCCAGGCGTGCGCCGGGTCAAGGGCGTTGCGCACCAGCTGGATCGCGATGTGGTCGTAGGTGATGTTGATGTGCTCGGTGCCGTCGACCAGGCAGTAGTCCTGCAATCGGTGGTTGGTCACCGTCGACCCGGTCAGGTAGGCCGAGGTGTAGGGCGTGACGACCTCGTCGGTGCGGGTGGCGACGACGGTGTAGTTCACGCCGGACATGGTGTCGCCGCCGCTGTTGAGGTTGGTCAGGAAGCTGGAGCCGACCTCCTGCTGTACGCAGGCGGGGCAGACGGCCCCGACGACCCCGTCGGCGAAGTCGCCGCCGCCCGGCAGGGAGCGCACGGCGTCGACCAGGCCGTCCAGGTTCGTGCCGTGATTGGACGGCGCCAGCCCGACGAGCGTGCCGACCTTGGCCGCGCCGCCGAGGAACTTCAGGTAGTAGCGCGGCATCATGCCGCCCTGGGAGTGCCCGACGATGTCCACTTTGGACGCGCCGGTGGCCGCCAGCACCTTGTCGACGTACTGGCCGAACTGGCCGGCCACGGTGGGGATGTCGCCGATGGCCTGGAACATCCCGCCCTCGGGACCGCCGAGGTTGGGCGCGAAGACGCAGTAGCCGTCCCGCTTGAGCACTCCGGACAGCCCGGCCCAGTCGTCGTAGGCGTTGGCCCCGGTTCCGTTGGACAGCACGACCGGCCGCGGATGGGCCGCGGTCGGCCGGCAGGAGAAGTCGTTCGATCCCGGTGGGGACGCCGTCGGATGAGCCAGGGCGTACACCGCCGCGGAAATGATGCTGGGTTGGGCCGGGCCGGCGGCGGACTCGCTCGCTGACGCGACAGAGGTTGTGACGATCATCGTGGCCGTGACCAGGACAAGCCCGGCCAAGGAGCGTGCGACAGGACCCACGGACGCCCTCCGCTTCCGTAGGCGCCGGCCCCGTTGCCGGCGCGCACTATCCGAAACGACTCGTTTCCGTTTCGGTGATGGCGGTCACAGCGGATTCACCCCGGGGAGGTAGTTACGCTCCGTGTCGTGCGCCCTGCTCTCATCGCCCTTGACGTGGACGGCACGATCCTGGACTCGACCGGGACCATCTCACCGGCCGTGCACACCGCCATAGCCAGAGCCCGGGCCGCCGGAGCTCACATCGTGCTGTCCACCGGCCGCACCGTGCTCGGCGTCCGCGCCGTCGTCACGCTGCTCGGCTTCACCGACGGCACCGCGCTGTGCTCGAACGGGGCGGTGCGGCTCAACCTGGCCACCGGCGAAATCATCCCGCTGGCCACCTTCGAGCCGGCCCCGGTGATGGACCGGCTGCGGGCCATGTTGCCCGGCGTGACCTTCTCGCTGGAGGAGCCCGGCGTCGGCAACCGGGTCAGCACCGGCTATCCCGGCGACGGCTCCGGCACCCGCCGGCTGGTCGAAGACCACGAGCTGGGCGCGACCCCGACCACGCGCATGATCGCCTACTGGAACGGTGTCACCAAGGCGCAACTCGCCGAGCTGATGGACGTCTCACCCATTGCGGGCGTCACGTGGACGTACGACCATCACAGTGACGCGTGGCTGACCGTCGTCGCCGAAGGCATCTCCAAGGCGAGTGCGCTGGAGCAGCTCCGGAGGGAGCTGGGGGTGTCCCCGGACGCCACCGTGGCTTTCGGCGACGGACACAACGACATCGCGATGCTCCGCTGGGCCGCACTGGGCGTGGCCATGGGCGGCGCCGCGGCCGACGTTCGACAGGCCGCCGACGAGGTGACCGGCAGCGTCGCGGAGGACGGGGTGGCGACCGTGCTCGACCGACTTTTCCGATGAGGAGATGAGCTAGTGCGCAAGTCCTTAGTGGGTGTGGGAGTCGCCGCTCTGGTCGTGCTCGGGGGATGCGACGCGCAGCAGGCGGGCGCGCCGATGGCCAAGATCGGCGACACCGCCACCGCCACCGACGCCGTGCAGCTGGTCGCGATGGCCAAGAACAGCACGTCGAAGAGCCGCACCGTCAAGATCGACGCCACCGTCGACGCCGGCGGCATGCACGTGACCATGACCGGTCAGGGCCAGTTCGGCGGCGACGCCTCGCAGATGGCCATGCAGGTCGGCTCGGCCGCCGGCGCCATGGAGATGCGCCTGGCCGACAAGGTGGTCTACATCCAGCCGCCGGCCGCGCTGCGGTCCCACCTCGGCACCGACAAGACGTGGATCCGGCTCGGCGGCGGCGACGACTCGCTGTCCCAGCTCATCGACGGCGGTCTCGACCAGTTGGCCACCCAGGGCGACCCGACCACGTTCCTCAACCAGATCTCGCAGGGCGGCAAGGTCACCAAGACGGAGAAGACCACGCTGGACGGCCAGGCCGTCACCCACTACACCGTCGACGTGGACACCGCCAAGGCCAAGTCCGACCTGCCGCCGCAGCTGTCCGGCGCGGTCGAGCCGATGACCGTGGACCTGTGGCTGAACAGCGAGAACCTGCCGCTCCAGATGACCGCCGTCGCCGGCGACAAGTACACCTCGAAGATCCACTACACCGACTGGGGCGGCAAGGTCGACGTGCAGGCCCCGCCGGCCGACGAGGTCGCGAACCTCGACGACCTGCACCTGAACCTGGGCGGTCACTGAAACATTGCCGCGCGTCCCGCGCGGGGCGAGGCCGCTCGTGGCTCCCTTCCCTAGCCGGATTTAGCCCGCCGCATCGGCTCGGGTGGGTGGTTGCGTCGGTTGGCGGCGGTCGAAATCCGGCAA
>NZ_KK037166.1:5934645-5951952 GCF_000568255.1 Kutzneria sp. 744 | reverse complement strand
GCATGGGCACAGCATGCTTGACCCATGATCGAGGCAATCGGCCTGACCAAACGCTACGGCCGGACCGTGGCGGTGCGGGACCTGTCGTTCACGGTCCAGCCGGGCCGAGTGACGGGATTCCTGGGGCCCAACGGCGCCGGCAAGTCCACCACCATGCGCATGATCCTGGGCCTCGACCGGCCGAGCGAGGGCCGGGTGCTCATCGACGGCCGGCCGTATCACGAGCTCAGGCCGCCGATGCGCACGGTCGGCGCGCTGCTGGACGCGAAGTGGGTGCATCCCAACCGGTCGGCCCGCAACCACCTGCGCTGGCTGGCCAAGGCCACCCGGCTGCCGTCGACCCGGGTCGACGAGGTGCTGGCCCAGGTCGGGCTGACGGCCGTCGCCGACAAGCGGGCCGGCGGCTTCTCGCTGGGCATGTCCCAGCGGCTGGGCATCGCCGCCGCGCTGCTCGGCGACCCGCAGGTGCTGCTGTTCGACGAGCCGGTCAACGGCCTCGACCCGGAGGGCATCCTGTGGATCCGCCGGTTCATGCAGGGCCTGGCCGAGCAGGGCCGCACGGTGCTCGTGTCCAGCCATCTGTTGTCGGAGATGGCGCAGACGGCCGAGGACCTGATCGTCATCGGGCGCGGCCAGCTGATCTCGCAGGGCAGCACCTCGGCCTTCATCGGCGGGGCGACCGAGACGACCGTGCTGGTGCGCAGCCCGCAGGCCGCGAAGCTGGCGGAAGTGGTGACCCAGTGGGGCATGTCGGTGCGTATCACGGATGATGACGCGCTGGTGATCAGCGGCGGCAGCAGCGACCAGATCGGCGAGATGGCCGCGACGCACGGCGTCGTGCTGCACGAGCTGAGCCCGCAGCAGGGTTCGCTTGAGGAGGCGTTCATGCGGTTGACCGGTCACGCGGTCGAGTACCAGGCGGACGAGGTGACCGTGGCATGACGCTGCTGGCCGTCGAGCGGATCAAGCTCTTCTCCACCCGTGCCCCGGTGTGGTGCGTCGCCACCGCGCTGGCGCTGACCATCGGCGCCACCGCCGGCCTGGTCTGGCTGAACGCCCGGCACAGCGACGGGGTGTCGCCGGAGAGCACGCAGACCCTCTACATCCTGGGCCTGGCCGTCACCATGGTGATGGCCACGCTGTCGGTCACCACCGAGTACCGCTTCGGCACGATCAAGGCCACCTTCCAGGCCGTGCCCAGCCGGACCCGGGCGCTGCTGGCCAAGGCGACCGTGCTGGCGCTGGTCGCCGGCTTCGTCGGCGAGATCTCGTCGTTCGGCTCGTGGGGCGTGGCCCGGCTGATCACCGGCAGCCCGCACACCGACATCGCCACCGCCGACGAGTGGCGGGAGATCGCCGGCATGGGCCTGGTCTACGCCGTCGCCGCGGTGCTGGCCGTCGCCGTGGGCGCGCTGCTGCGGCAGAGCGCGGCGGCCGTGGCCATCCTGCTGCTGTTCCCGCTGCTGGTCGAACAGCTGGTGGAGATCGTCCCGGGGGTGGGCGAGCGGCTGCACGACTGGATGCCGTTCGTGGCCGCGAGCCAGTTCGCCGGCACCGTCGACCCGACCCTGCCCTACGGCCCGTGGGGCGGGCTCGCGTACTTCGCCGCGGTGGCCGCGGTCCTGCTGGTCGCCGCCCTCGTGGTGGTCGAAAAAAGAGACGCCTGAACCGCGTCATGACGGCGCACGTGTGCCGTCACACGGGTACAGGGGCTGGGGAACGAGTGGGAATCGGGGCCCGCTCGGACGATGGTCCGGACCGCCGATCGGGGGGCGGCCCGGACCATCGATCCCTGGCATCGCAGGTCGACGCCTGATTCTCGGCGCCCCCGGATTCCCTGGGATCATGCGGACATGATCGAAGCGGTGGGGCTGACCAAACGCTACGGCCGGACCGTCGCCGTCGACGATCTGTCCTTCACCGCCCGGCCCGGCGTGGTCACCGGCTTTCTCGGGCCCAACGGCGCCGGCAAGTCCACCGCCATGCGCCTGGTGCTCGGCCTCGACCGGTCGGACACCGGCTTCGTGCTCATCGACGGTCGGCGGTTCGGCGAACTGCGGCGGCCATTACGCGTGATCGGCGGCCTGCTCGACGCCACGTGGGTCCATCCGCACCGCACCGCCCGCGACCACCTGCGTTGGCTGGCCCGAGCCGCCGACATGCCAAGGACCCGCGTGGACGAGGTGCTCGACCTGGTCGGCCTGACCAAGGTGGCGCGCAGTCCGGCCGGCGACTTCTCGCTCGGCATGGCCCAGCGGCTGGGCATCGCCGCCGCGCTGGTCGGCGACCCGTCGGTGCTGCTGTTCGACGAGCCGGTCAACGGGTTGGATCCACAGGGCATCGCCTGGATCCGCAAGCTGATGCGCACGATGGCCGACAACGGCCGGACCGTGCTGGTGTCCAGCCACCTTCTCGCGGAAATGGCGCAGACCGCCGACGAGTTGATCGTGATCGGCCGCGGGCGGTTGATCGCGCAATGTCCCACTGCCCAATTCATCAGCGAGGCGACGGAGTCGTCCGTTCGTGTTCGCACCGCCCAGGTGGAACGATTGCAGACAGCATTGGTCCACAAAGGCGCGACGGTACGACATGAGCCTGGCGCACTTGTCGTCACCGGCCTCGACGCGGCCCAGATCGGCGAGTTGGCCGCCGCGCACGGCGTCGTGCTGCACGAGCTGAGCCCTCGTCGGGGCTCGCTCGAAGAGGCCTATCTCCACCATACTGGAGACGCGGCGGACCACCAGGCCGGATGATCACCTGTTTGGTCCAGACCAAGTCGCGTTCGGTGGTTCGCCGGCACGAATGGCGTAAGAAGTGCATGAAAACCACGTGAACTCCCGCACAGCACCGTGCCAAATGCGGTCAAAGATGATCGTATCGAGTTAATCCCGTCAGGCAGCCCTTGGAGGTGAGCGGTGGCGGTGACTGAATCGCACCCCCGTCGGAACGTGAAGAAGCAAGTGCGAGTGGAGCCGACGGCCACGCTGGAGTGGTCGCAGGCCGTCGAGTTGGCCGGCATGCCCAAGGACCCCACCGGGCCCGCCGACATCCGGCGCGCATGGATCCATCGGGCCCCCGAGCGGCAGGTCGTCGGCCTGTACCGGGTGCTCGGCAAGTTCGAGCCGGACCTGCCCGCGCCCTGGTGGCTGCGGGCGCTGGCCGCCGGCGGGCTGCCCACCCGCAAGGCCGCCTTCCGCATGGAGGACGAGGTCGGCGAGCTGCTGGCCGCCCGCCCGGGCTGGGTCTACGTGCCCTGGGAGGACGGCTACTGGGAATACGTGCCGTCCGAGGCCTACGCCGCCGGCGAGGCGCCGACCGTGCCCACCACCGTGGTGTTCACCGCCCGCCATCGCGGTTGGCTGGACGTGCTGCCGGCACACCGGGGCAACGTGCCGAAGTTGATCGCCGTGCGCGGCCTGGACGACCTGGTGACCAGGCTGGACGACATCGAGGCGACCTGATCTGGAAGAGTCTGGCAATCGTGAGCCCGACAGATCAGCGTCCACCGCACCACCGTTCCATCGTTTCCTACGTCCAGCGCGGCGAGCGGATGACCGTCGGCCAGCAGCGGGCCTGGGACACCCGGTGGCCCCAACTGGGCCAGGATGTCAAGGCGCTGCCGCCCGGTCCGCTCGCGCTGGACGAGTGGTTCGGCCGCTCGGCCCCCGTCCTGCTGGAGATCGGCTCCGGCATGGGCGAGACCACCTCGCAGCTCGCCGCCGCGCAGCCGGAGCTCAACTACCTCGCCTGTGAGGTGTACAAGCCGGGCCTGGCCCAGCTCATCCTGCGGGCCGACGTGCTCGGGGTCGACACCCTGCGGCTGCTGCGCGGCGACGCCGTGACCGTGCTGACCGACCACCTGGAGCCCGAGTCGCTCAGCGGCGTGCGGCTGTTCTTCCCGGACCCGTGGCCGAAGGCCAAGCACCACAAGCGGCGCATCGTGCAGCCCGCCTTCGTCGAGCTGATCGCGTCCCGGCTCGTGCCCGGCGGCGTGTTCCACATGGCCACCGACTGGGAGGAGTACGCGGAGCAGATGATGACTGTCTGTAGCGCCGAGACTCGGTTGCGCAACGTGCACGCCGATCAGCCGGGCGGGTGGGCGCCCCGACCCGACTGGCGGCCCGTCACGAAGTTCGAGAACCGGGCCGTCGAGGAGGGCCGGATCAGCCACGACCTGATGTTCGCCAAGGTCGACTAGGGTCACCCGACCGAGTGCTCAAGTCTCGGGCCGGTGGCGACGAGTCGAACACTCTCGGTCGAGCCTTCACCCGTTCGGGCGGAGATCCACTAGTCCGAGGTGTGCCCCTTCTGGCAGTGACGAGTGAGGCCGGGCGGCGGTTACGGTTGCCGACCGTGACGGCTTTGGCAACCCTCCCTGCTCTCGACTGCGTGGACCTCGACGCCGCCGAGGAGTTCCTCCGCATGTTCCACGACGCGCACCCCGACGCCGGGCCGGTGGGCCAACGGCTGACCGAGGTGCGGACCGAGATCGCCGACACCGGGACGTATCGGCACACGCCGCAGGAACTCGCCTACGGCGCGCGGGTCGCACTGCGCGACAGCGGCTGGTGCACCAGCGGCGTGCCCTGGCGTCGGCTGAAAGTCCGTGACCTGCGCGGGCTGCGCAACGCGCCCGCCGTCGCAGCCGAGTGCATGCAGCACCTGCGGCTGTCCACCAACAGCGGGCAGATCCAGCCGCTGGTGACCGTGTTCGCCCCGGACACCCCGTCCACGCCCGGGCCGTGCATCTGGAATGAGCAGCTGGTGCGCTACGCCGGCTATCGCGACGCCACCGGCCGCGTCGTCGGCGACCCGCGCTACGTCGACTTCACCGAGGCCGTCACCGCCATGGGCTGGCGGCCGCCGACCCAGCGGGGCCGCTTCGACCACCTGCCGCTGGTGGTGGAGACCGCGCACGAGGGGCCGCAGCTGTTCACCGTGCCGCGGGACGTAATCCAGGAGGTGCCGCTGGAGCACCCGGACCTGTCGTGGTTCGTCGAGCTGGGGCTGCGCTGGCACGCCGTGCCCGTGATCAGCAACATGCGGCTGGTCATCGGCGGCGTCACCTATCCGGCCGCGCCGTTCAACAGCTGGTTCGTGGGGGCCGAGATCGGCACCCGCAGCCTGGCCGACGAGGGCGCGTACGCCGTGGCCAGGGAGGTCGCCAAGCGGCTCGGGCTGGACACCCGCACCGAGCGGACGCTGTGGCGCGATCGGGCAACCGTCGAGCTCAACCGGGCAGTGCTGCATTCCTTCGACGCCGCCCAGGTGACCATCACCGACCACCACGCCGAGGCGCTGCACCGCTTGGCCTGGCTGCGTTCCCGGCAGCGGGCCGGCGGCAACCGGCCCTCGTTCCGTATCGACTCGACGACGGCGCAGCGGGCCAGGCAGGGCACTCCGGCCCGGTTCGCCGACACCGTGAGCACCGAGCCGCACGGCGGGCGACTGGCTGCCCTGCTGCGCAAACGCCTTGGCTGAGCGCTACTTCGTCTGCTCGCTGTCGACCAGGATCCCGGTCACCACCATGACCGCCAGCACCAGCAGACCGACCACCGCACCGCTGTAGGTCATCACCGTTGCGAACATCCCGCACCCCTTGTCTCCGACGTTGGCTCAACTGTCGTCGGCGAGCGCGTCATCGGGCGTCGGCCTGGCGCATCGACCTCGGCTACGCCGCAGGTCTGACCGGGCACCCGCCCACAGGCTGACGGCATCGGCCCCGGCTACGCCCTACGGTGGCCCACGTGGAGAACGGGTATCTCGGCTGGCGGGCGCTGGCCCGTCGGCAGTGGCCGCTGGCCACCGCTCTCGTGCTGCTGCTGTTCTTTCAGATGGTGGCGTGGCGCGGCATGGCGCCGGGGATGTGGCTGCTGCTGCCGGCCGACCTGATCGTCTGCGTGCTGGCCGTGGTCTGCCCGCGCCGTCCCTTCGACGCCGCGCTGGCCGCCGCGATCGCCATCGCCGGCAGCTCGCTGCTGCTGCACGGCCTGCGCCTGGTGGAGATCGGCGGCGAGATCGTGCCGCTGGCCGCCGCCATGGCGATCACCGCCATCACGGTCCGGCAGTCGTCGCGCGGGCGGGCGATCATCGGCACCGCCGCCCTGGCGTGCGCGTGGGCGGTCACCGCGTACCTCGATCGCCAGACGTACGCCGAGGACAGCGACCCCGCCGGCATCGGCAACATCGTCGCGATCATGGTGGTCTGTTTCGGCCTCGGCGTCGGCACCGGCCTGTACTTCCGGGCCCGCGACCGGGAACGCCGCCGATCCGAGTCTGCCTCGGTCGCCGCCGCCCAGCAGGCCGAGCGGCTGGCCCTGGCCCGTGAGCTGCACGACGTCGTCGCGCACTACGTGACCGGCATCGTCGTGCACTCGCAGGCCGCCGAGGCCATCGCCGACCAGAACCCCGACGCCGCCCGGCAGGTGCTGCCGATCATCACCGCCAGCGGGCACGAGGCGCTGGCCGCCATGCGCCGCCTCGTCGGCACCCTGCGCGGCACCGAGGCGGTGCCCACCAGCCGTGACAACGACGAGCTGACCGCCCAGATCAAGCGAACCGTCGATCAGGTCGGCGGGCCGGTGCGGCTCGATGTGCAGCTGTCGGAGGCCGTGCCGCCCGAGCTGGCCCAGTCCGTGATCCGGCTCGTGCAGGAGTCGCTGACCAACGCCCGCAAGCACGCCGCCGGCGTCCGCCGGATCGATGTGGACGTCCGGACCTCCGACGGCGCCGTGTGGGTGCGGGTCGCCGACGACGGAACCGGTCAGCACAGCAGCCCCGTCGGCGGGTCCGGCGGTTTCGGGCTCGTCGGCATGCGGGAGCGGGTCGAGCTGCTCGGCGGCACCTTCAGCGCCGGTCCCACCGGGGGCAGCGGCTGGACGGTGGTGGCCGAGCTGCCGCTGGGCGGATGACAGAATCCGGTCATGTCTGAGGCTTTCCGGCTCCATGCCCCCGTCGTGCTGCCCTGCGACGCGTCCTGCTCCGTCGTGCGCGACGCCGTCGTCGACGTGCTGGCCGACGGCCGCCTCGGCTACGTCGGTCCCGCCTCCAACGCCCCGGCCCTGCCGGCCGGCGTTCCCGTGCGGGAGCTGTCCGGGATCCTGCTGCCCGGCCTGATCAACACCCACGCCCACAGCCCCATGACCGTGCTGCGGGGCATGGGCGGCGACCTGCCGCTGATGTCGTGGCTGCAGGACGTCATCTGGCCCGCCGAGGGGCGCCTCGACGGCGACGACGTGCGGGCCGGCATGCGCCTCGGGGCCCTGGAGATGCTGCGGCACGGCGTCACCACCAGCGTCGAGATGTACTTCTACGCCGAGCAGATGGTCGAGGCCGTGCTGGAGGTCGGCTCCCGCATGGTGCTCACCCCCGCCGTCATCGCCGCCCCCGGCTGGGACCGGCTCGGCAGCTGGCTGCATATGACCGACCAGATCAGCGCATGGATCGACGCCGACGGCCTCCGCTTCGGGCCTGGCGAGCGCATCGAGCTCGGTTACGGGCCCCACTCCGCCTACACCCTGCCCGCCGAGGCCCTCCCCGTCGTCGCCGCCGAGGCCAAGCAGCGCGGCGCCCTGCTGCACATCCACGTCGCCGAGTCCCTCGCCGAGGACCAGCACGTGCGCGAGGCCCACGGCTCCGTTCCCTTGCTGCTCAACTCGCTGGGCGTCTTCGGCGGCCGCGTCCTCACCGCCCACTCCGTGCATCTGTCCGATGTGGACATCCAGCTCTACGCCGCGAACGGTGTCGGCGTCGCCCACTGCCCCGGCTCCAACGCCAAGCTCGCCTCCGGCACCGCCCGGCTGCTGGACCTGCGCCGCCACGGCGTCGCCGTCGGCCTCGGCACCGACGGTCCCGCCTCCAATGACGACCTGGACCTGTGGGAGGAGATCCAGCTCTCCGCCATGCTGGCCCGCCTCGGCTCCGCCGACGCCGCCGCCCTCACCGCCGCCCAGGCCCTGCTCCTGGCCACGCGCGGCGGCGCCTCCGCCATCGGCCGCACCGACCTCGGCACCCTCGCCCCCGGCTACTGGGCCGACCTCGTGCACATCGACCTCGACGACCCCGCCTTCGCCGCCGGCCTCGACGTCCCCGACCCCCAGCTCCTGTCCAACCTCGTCTGGGCCGCCGGCTCCCGCCGCGTCCGCGACGTCTGGGTCGCCGGCTCCGCCGTCGTCGCCGCCGGCAATCCCCCCACGTCGACCGCGCCGCCGCCTCCGCCGAGGTCCGCAAGGTCACTTTTTTTTCTGCTCGCCGACGCCTGACCTAGGCGGCCGCTTCGCAGGTCTCCTGCGTGGCGGCAGTCTCGACAACCCGAGGCTTGGGCCTGCGGCGGCTGATGGCCACGCCGGCCAGGCACAGGGCACCGCCGAGCAGGCCGAGGGCGGTCGGGGTCTCGCCGAGCGTCGCCCACGACACGAGCACGGCAATGCCCGGGACGCACAGCGTCGTGGCGGCCATGCGGCCGGCATCGGTGCGGGCCAGGGCGTAGGCCCAGGTGGTGAAGGCGATCGCGGTGGGTCCGACGCCCAGGAACACGACGCCGGCGATCGCCGCGCCGGAGGCGTGGCCGAGCTCGACCACCGCCTGCGGGGCGAACGGCAGCGTGGCGACCAGGCCGGCGGCACAGCCGACCCAGGTCGCGGTGACCGCGTCGACCGAGCGCAGCGCGACCTTCTGCATCAGCACCCCCGCGGCGTAGAGCACGGCGGTGACCAGGCCCAACACGATGCCCAGCGTGTCGACCACACCGCCGCCGTCCCCGCCGAGGGCGATCACGAGAACCCCGGTGAAGGCGACGAGCATGCCGATCACCACTGGCCGCGGGAAGCCCTCGCGGAACACAACTCCGGCGACCACGGCGACCAGGATCGGTGCGACGTTGACCAGCAGCGCGGCGGTGCCGGCGTCCAGGTGCCGTTCGGCCCAGTTGAGCACGACCGTGTAGCCGGCGAACCAGAGCACGCCGTAGCCGAGCACGAAGGCGAGCGCCCGCCCGCGAGGCAGCGGGCGGCGGTAGCGAAGGGCCACAACCGCCAGCGCGATCGTGCCGACGGTCAACCGTCCGAAGGCGAGCGAGCCGGGGGACAGGTCATCGCCGACCGCGCGGATGACGACAAAGGCGGACGCCCAGAGCAGCACAGTCGTCACAACTGCGGCCAGGGCCCGGTGCTTGAGTGGCATGTCGTCGACGATGGCCCGACGAAAACGTAAGCACAAGCAAGAAAAACCGCATGATTGTTCAGTGCGACTGTAGTGTCGAGGTCATGGACATTCACCGGCTCCGCGTGCTGCGCGCGGTCGTGGCGGACGGTTCGATCCGCGGCGCCGCGACGAGCCTCGGCTACACCCCGTCGGCGATCAGCCAGCACATCACCGCGCTGCAGAAGGAAACCGGGCTCACGCTCGTGCAACGCGCCGGCCGGAGCATCGAGCCGACGGTGGCCGGCCGCACGGTGGCGGCCCACGCGGCCCGGGTCTTCGAACGGCTCGCCGAGCTGGAATTGGTGGTCTCCGACCTGCGGGCGGGCCGGGTCGGCACCCTGTCGGTGAGCTACTTCGCCTCGGCCGGAGCCGTCTGGATCCCGCCCATGGTCGCCACGCTCGCCCGCGAGTTCCCCGGGCTCCGTCTCGACCTGCGGCTGATCGAACTGGTCGGCGCGGACGCGGGCCAGCCGGACATCGCGATCTTCGTAGACGGCACGGAACCCGCCGACACCAGGGGATATCGGGTGCGCGCGCTGCTCACCGAGCCCTACTTCGCCGTCGTGCCGCGCGGCTCCGCGCTGGCCGACCGGGTCGAGGTGGACCTGGTGGAGCTGCGCGACGAGGCCTGGGTGGACAACGACGTGGCCCGCGGCGCCTGCCGGCAGGCGGTGCTCGACGCCTGCTCGACGGTGGGCTTCAGCCCGGCCTTCCACATCGAGACCCAGGACTACCCGACCGCGATCAAGTTCGTGGCCGAGGGCATGGGCATCACCGTGATCCCCCGGCTCGGCCTCGGCGCGCTGCCGGAGTCGACCGTGGCCGTGCCGATCGTGAATCCCACGCCGCGACGGAGCATCTCGGTCCGGGTCCGCGACGCCGTCGCCGATCACCCGGCCGCGGTCAGGCTGCTTGACCTACTCGACGCCCATGTCGGGCGGGCGGCTAGCGCGGGCGGGGGCGGACGGTGAGGTCGGGGACGTGGGCGTCCGGGGGCGCGAGCAGGGCGAAGGTGACGGCCTGGGCGACGGACTCCGGCGTCAGGTAGTCGTTGGTACGGAACTCGCTACCCTCGGATTCACGGATGGCGCGCTGCATGTCGGTGGCGGTGCGGCCGGGGTAGACGGAGGTGACGCGGAGGGCGGGCTCCTCGGCGCGGAGGGCGTCGGCGTAGGCGCGGAGGGCGAACTTGCTGGCGGCATAGGCGCCCCAGTTGGGGTTGGCGTGCAGGCCGGCGCCGGAGTTGATGAGCACGACCTGGCCCGAGGCGGCGCGCAGCGCGGGCAGGAGGAGCCGGGTGAGCTCGGCGACCGCGACGACGTTGACCTCCAGGGTGGTCCGCCACACGTCGACGGGGGTCTCGGCGAGCAAGCCGAGGGTGGCGACGCCGGCGCTGTGCACGAGGACGTCGAGCCGGTCGATGGCGGAGGTGGCCTCGGCGACGGCGACGGCGTCGGAGAGCTCGACGGGCCAGGGGGTGGCGGAGGGGCACTGACCGGCGAAGGCCTTGAGGGCCTCGACATCGCGCCCGCCGAGCAGGAGGTCGTGGGTGGGGGCGAGTGCGGTGGCCACGGCGGCGCCGATGCCGCGGGAGGCGCCGGTGATCAAGGCGGTCGGTCGGGACGTCATGATCCCCAAGCTAACTCGTTCGAGCTGAGCACCGACACACCCGCACGGACCGCGCCCACGCCGACCACACTTGTTTCACGTGCAACCACGCCGTCCAACCTGCGAAAACCCACCCGAAGCGGTGAAATCGACCCCCGTCCGCCGGTCGAATCCCGGCGGCGGTGCGACGCTCGGAGATCGACAGAAGCGACCGGACGGGAGGGATTCCGTCATGGTGACTCGAACACTGGTCGTCGCGGCGGGCATCGTGCTCGCGGTGACGCTCGCGGTCCCGGCCGGAGCCGATCCGGTCGCGCCGGCGCCCGCGGCCTCGGGCGGCTCCAACTACGACTTCTACTACCTCGACGGCTGCTACCGGCAGCCCTACCAGGTCACGGCGGCGTTCGACAAAGCGCCGACGATCATCGCCTACCAGCTGGCCGGCATGAAGCGGGCCGGCCAGAACCGGCTGTCCATCGGCGTCTACCACCACCACGGCGCGGACGACGGCACGGCGATGGACTCCACCGGCGGCCACCTGGCGCCGCGCGGCCAGGAGAACCTCGCCGGCCTGCTCGCCGACATCAAGCAGGCGGGTTTCGCCGAGGTCACGGTGGTGGTGCATCCCTCGGACGGCAACAACCCGCGCACCTGGTCGTCCTGGCAGGACTCGATGTACGAGGAGAACTGGCAGCTGATCCAGTCCCTGCACCCGATCATCGCCGCCGCCGGGCTGCCGTTCCACCTCGACCTCGGCGGCGAGCTCACGGCGTCGACCGACGAGTCCCTGGTGCTGCGCTACGACCAGCAGCTGTGGCAGGCGTACACCGCGAAGTTCGGCCGCACCGACACCGTCGGCTTCTCCGTCAACGGCACCGACCCGGGCCAGGTTCTCAACGTGGGCAAGATGTACGGGTCCACCCAACCGTCCATGATGGACATCCACATCTACGGCGACGAGTACTCGCAGTTCGTCTACAACGACGATCGCCTGCGACAGCAGGGTTTCACCAGCCAGCCGCTGATCATCGGCGAGGCGTACTACAACGACAAGGAGGCGGCGAGCGGCTTCGCCCAGGCGACGCGCAAGACGGGACGGCAGATCTACTACCTCACGCAGTGGCCGAAAACCCGGGCCGGCGACACCGAATGCGCCCGGGTCGATGTCGCCCCGCCGACCAACTACGCCGAGTACGCCGCCGCCGGCTTCTGACCCAGCTCGTCCGCCAGCAGCGGCGAGATCCGCTCGGCCAGCGACTGGTAGCCGTCGGGGCCGAGGTGCAGGCCGTCCACCACCAGGTCCGCGTAGACCAGGTCCCGCCCGTCGATCACCCTCACGCCACGCGCCGCCGCGGCGACCAGGTCCCGGATGTCGGCCAGCGTCAGCCCGACCGCGTTGACCTCCCGCTCACGGGCCGGCGCCAGCGGCGGCGTGATCACCACGACCGGCTGGTCGGAGATCACCTCAAGGAAGCCCTCCAGCGCCGGGCCCAGCGTCCGCCGACTGAAGCTCGCCGCGTGATGGATGTCCACGCCGACGCACAGCGTCACCAGGTCCGGCTCCTGCTCACGGATCGTCCGCGCGACAACGGGATCGAGGTGGCACTCGCCGGAGAACCCCAGGCAGGTCAGCCGCCAGCCGTGCCGGCGGGCCACCTCCGCCGGCCAGGTCTGGCTCGGTCCGTCGACCAGCCGGCACTGCGTGATCGCGCTGCCGTACGCCACCCAGTGCGGGCCGGTGCGGCTCATCGCCCGGACCGTGCTGTGCGCCGCCAGCCGCAGCCGCCCGATCTTCGTCCGCCCGTAGTTCGGCAGCCACACGTCGACGTTGGCCGGCTGCCCCGGCAGCGCCACCGTCAGCACCTGCTCGCCCGGCCTGACCGCCATCCGGTGCGCCAGCTGGCCGTCGACCAGCACGTCCACCGGTGACGAGTAGTCCGGATCACCGAACAGCGGCATCGATAACAGGCGCGCGTCCGTGCGCATGCCCACCCGGACCCCGGCCGGCATACGCGCCAGCTCCGACAGCCTCGCCGTCGGAATCCGGTCCGCCGGCAGCCGCCACGGCTGCCACCAGTCGCCCGCGCGTCGAAGGTCGACCAGTCCGTCCCAGCTCAGCTGCGGGTCGTCCGGGTCGAGCCAGACCTCGCGCACCTCAGGTCGTCAGTAGTCGATCGAACCGGCGCGCGAACAGGTAGGCGTCCCCCGGCCAGCGGGCCGAGAGGTAGTTGCCGTCCTGCACCGCGAACGCCGGGCCGTCGTCGGTGGCCGTGCCTCTCACCGTCGAGATCGGGCCTCTGGAGAATCTGGCCCCGGTCGCGCGGACCTCGTCCTCCACGTACGCCGGATACGTCCGGTAGTAGCGGCCCAGCTTCCACGCCGTCGCGTAGTACGCCATGCGCTCCATGTACTTGGGCAGGCACGTCGTGCGCCGCTCCGCCAGCACCCCGGCCCGGGCCAGCACGATCACGCCGTGGCAGATCGCGCCCACCGGCCGCTCCAGCCGCCAGAACTCCGCCACCTTGGTCCGCAGCACCGCGCTGTCCAGGTACTGCCGCATGCCCGGGGCGTGGCCGCCGGCCAGGATCAGCCCGTCGTACTCCGACGGCTGGACCGCCTCCCACGCCACCGTCGCCGCGAACCCCGGGTCGGCCGTCAGCTCGTCGTAGAACCGCTTCGGCTCCGGCTCGGCCCCCAGCTGCCCGAAGATCACCCCGCTGAGCAGCCGCGGATCGGCCGCCGGCCGGACGCCCGCCCGCTCCGTCGCGAAGACCACCTGGTGCCCGGCGTCGGTCAGCAGCCGCCACGGCACCGCCACCTCGGTGACGTCGAAGTCGCTGTCCGGCAGGGGCATCAGGATTCGCACTCCGCGCATCCTGCCAGCACCCGAATGGGCGACACCAGTTACTGTGTCCGGCCGCCCGGGCAGCCAGATCGAACCCGCGTTCGACTAGGATGACCTGGTGGCGGCCAACCTCGAGCAAGCGGCCCTGCTGCTCGCACTGCGGCACAGCGACCGTGGCTGGGGCGCGGTGACCGCTGCCGTCGAGGAAGCCGGCTCGGCGCTGGAGATCCTTGACGACCTGCTCGCCCCGAGCAAGCCGACTCTGGACCATGTCGCCCGCGACCTGGACGGTGACCTGAAGCTGGTCGCCGAAGAGATCGACGGCTGGCGCGCGGAGGGCATTCATCTGGTCACCGTCCTGGATCAGGACTATCCGGTGCAGTTGATGCTGGTGCACCAACGGCCGCCGTTCCTGACCTGCCGCGGAATTCTCGACACAGAGGACATCACCGCTGTCTCTGTCGTAGGCAGCCGGCAGGCGAGCGCGGCCGGGCTGCGTCGGGCCAGGGTCGTGGCCAGCACCTTGGCCACCAACGGATTCACGGTAATGAGCGGCCTCGCCGCCGGCATCGACACCGCCGCGCACCGCGCCGCGATCGACGCCGGCACGCGCACCGTCGCGGTGGTCGGGACCGTCCTGCGACACTGCTATCCCGCCGAGAATCGGAGCTCCACACCGAGATTGCCCGAACCGGCGCGGTGCTCTCCCAGTTCTGGCCCGACGCCGGCCCGGCCAAACACCAGTTCCCAATGCGCAACGCCGTCATGAGCGGCTGCAGCATCGCCACGGTTGTCGTCGAGGCGGGGGAGCACAGCGGCGCGCGGATCCAGGCACGCGTCGCCGTCGAACACGGCCGGCATGTCTTCCTGTTGCCCGAGGTGCTGGCCAACCAATGGGCGATCGACCTGGCCCGACGCCCGAACACGACCGTTCTGGAGGGGCCGGAGCACCTGCTCCGGGTGCTCGGGGAGTTGACCGCGGAGCTGGTCCAGCTCTGAGCCCGCTCACCTGGGTAGCGGAAAGCTACCGAAACATTCTCGTGCCCGTGCCACCCGTCGGCCCTGGCGTGTGCTCGACCTGTCATCGCGACGCTCCGCTGCCGCATCGACAGTGCTACCGCTGCAACTCGCATCGAGAGCTGGCCGGTGACCAGCTGGCGGACGTGGTTGTCCCCATATCGATCGCGTTCGCCGGCGAGCAGTTCGCCCACGACCTACGTCAGTACAAGCGGTCTCCCCTGGAAGCGGCCCGCAAGGAGAAGCAGCGCCGGCTGGCCGTGGTGCTGGAGAACTATCTCCGGGCGCACGAGCGGTGCGTCGCCGCTGCATGCGGCGTGGCGGACTTCGACGTCGTGACGTCGGTGCCGAGCACGAGGGGCCTTGATCCCCATCCGTTGAGCGCAATGCTCAGCCGCACCATCGGGCAGACCCGCCCGCGGTATCGCGACCTGCTGCGGATCGGCGCGGACCTCGGCGAACGGGTATTTCACCCGGATCGCTTCGGCGCCTCCGACGACCTGCGGGGGCGGCGAGTGCTGCTCGTCGACGACACGTGGACCAGCGGTGCGAACGCCCAGTCGGCAGCCGCCCGGTTGCGGCTGGCCGGCGCCGAACGCGTCGCCGTCGTGGTGCTCGGGCGATGGTTCGACGCCGACCATGGACCGGCTGCTCCCTACGTCACGGATGTCCGCGGCGAACCCTTCGACTGGTTCACCTGCTGCTTGGACCGGTCACCGCACGGAGACCTCTAGCGCTCCAGCTCGCCGCGGATGAACTTCTCCACGGCGTCGTGGGCCACCGAGTCGGAGTACTGCTCGGGCGGCGACTTCATGAAGTAGGAGGAGGCGGACAGGATCGGTCCGCCGATGCCGCGGTCCAGGGCGATCTTGGCGGCGCGGACGGCGTCGATGATGATGCCGGCGGAGTTGGGGGAGTCCCAGACCTCCAGCTTGTACTCCAGGTTCAGCGGCACGTCGCCGAAGGCGCGGCCCTCCAGCCGGACGTAGGCCCACTTGCGGTCGTCGAGCCACTGCACGTAGTCGGACGGGCCGATGTGCACGTTGCGGGCCCCGAGGTCACGGTCGACCTGCGAGGTCACGGACTGGGTCTTGGAGATCTTCTTCGACTCCAGCCGGTCGCGCTCCAGCATGTTCTTGAAGTCCATGTTGCCGCCGACGTTGAGCTGCATGGTCCGGTCCAGCAGCACGCCCCGGTCCTCGAACAGCTTGGCCAGCACGCGGTGCGTGATGGTCGCCCCGACCTGCGACTTGATGTCGTCACCGACGATCGGCACGCCGGCCTCGGCGAACTTGGCGGCCCAGGCCGGGTCGGAGGCGATGAACACCGGCAGCGCGTTGACGAAGGCGACGTGAGCGTCGATGGCGCACTGGGCGTAGAAGCGGTCCGCCTCCTCGGAGCCGACCGGGAGGTAGGAGACCAGCACGTCGACCTGGGCGTCCCGCAGGGCCTTGACCACGTCGACCGGGTCCTCGTCGGACTCCTCGATCGTCTCCCGGTAGTACCGGCCGAGCCCGTCGAGGGTGTGCCCACGCTGAACGGGCACCCCGAGCGGCGGCACGTCGGCGATCTTGATGGTGTTGTTCTCGCTGGTCAGGATGGCCTCGGACAGGTCGAGGCCGACCTTCTTGGCGTCCACGTCGAACGCGGCGACGAACTCCACGTCCCGCACGTGGTACTCGCCGAACTGGACGTGCATCAGGCCGGGCACCCGCGTCCCCGGCTCGGCGTCCCGGTAGTAGTGCACCCCCTGCACCAGCGACGCCGCGCAGTTGCCGACGCCCACCACGGCTACCCGCACACTCATCCGGACTCCTCCTCGGTGTGATTGGCAGTACCAGTGCCAACGCGGCCCGGCGCACGTGCTGTTCCATCGCTGGTCAGCCCGGCTTTCCAGCCTCTCATGACCAGCTGCGCGCGACCTGCCGCTGTGGCGCGGGTGACACAGCGTGGCCGGGCGCTGCCCTGAACGGCCCATTGGGCCGTCACGGGGGCCACGTACCCTGTTGCGTGTGCGGACCCAGAGACAGGTGGTGGACTACGCGTTGCAGCGCCGTGCGCTGCTCGCGGAGGTCTACTCGGGCCGGGTCGGCACGATGGAGGTCTGTGACGCCAGCCCCTACCTGGTGCGGGCGGCGAAGTTCCACGGACAGCCGACGGAGACGAGCTGTCCGGTGTGTCGGAAAGAGCAGCTGACCTTGGTGTCCTGGGTCTACGGCGACGAGCTCAAGCACGTGGCCGGCTCGGCCCGCACTCCGGACGAACTGGACAGGATGGACTCCCTGTACGAGGAGTTCACCGTCTACGTCGTCGAAGTTTGCCGCACATGTAGTTGGAACCACCTGGTGCAGTCATACGTCCTGGGGACGGGCGGCTTGCGCGCACGCAAGCCGCGCCGGCGCACCGCTGCGGAGTGAACATCGCCCGCAGTCGCGGCGTCTAGCAGTAGAGACGATGGACCAGCACTACTGGTTGCCTACGTGGTGGGTACCGATCTGGAAGGCCGTTTGGTGAGTGACGAGCGTGGTGACGAGGCCCAGTGGCCGAGCTTCGACGAATCGGAGCAGCCCGGCCGCCGGGGCGGCGGTCAGCCGGCTTGGCCCGGTGAGCAGCCGCCGAGTCGGGGGCCCGGTGGG
>NZ_KK037166.1:5923270-5934545 GCF_000568255.1 Kutzneria sp. 744 | reverse complement strand
CGGTGGTCCTCCGCCGCCGGTGGGCCGTGGCGGGCGCCCCGGCCCAGGTGGTCCCGGTCCCAACGGCATGGGCGGCCGTCCGCCCGGCCCCGGCCAGCGCGGCGGCCTCAACGGGCCGACGCAGCGCACTCCGTTCAACCAGCCGACGGACATGCTGCCGCCGGTGCACGAGGAGTACCAGCGCGAGCCGGAGCTGATGACGCACCGCGAGCACGACCTGCCACCGGGCGCCAGCGGGGACTACATCGAGCCCGACGAGTACCTGGACAACGAGTACGACGAGGCGGTGCTGCGCAAGAAGCGCATCTGGCGCCGCGTCCGCCGTGGCGCGTACGTGCTGGCCGCCGTCGGCTTCGTCGGCCCGATCGTCGCGTTCATCATCACGTACTTCATGGTCGAGCCGCCGGACCCCGCGTCGGTCCTCAACCAGCAGCAGACCATGACCATCTTCTACGCCGACGGCAGCGTCATGGCCACGCTCGGCCCGTCGACCGGCGGCGACCGCACGATCCTGCCGATCGACAAGATCCCGATGGTCGTGCAGCACGCCGTCCAGGCCGCCGAGGACGAGACGTTCGCGACCAACAGCGGCTTCGACATCAAGGGCATCGGCCGCGCCGTGTTCTCGCAGCTGAAGGGCGGTGGCGGCGGCGGTTCCGGCATCACCCAGCAGTACGTGAAGAAGGCCACCGGCGAGGAGGACCACACCCTCACGCGTAAGTGGACCGAGCTGGTCAAGTCCATCAAGATGAGCCAGCAGCAGACCAAGGACCAGATCCTCGCGGCGTACATGAACACGGTCTACTTCGGCCGCGGCGCCTACGGCATCCAGGCCGCGGCGCAGGCCTACTTCGGCGTCACCGTGGACAAGCTGGACCCGTCCCAGGCCGCGTTCCTGGCCGGCTGCATCAACGTGCCGGCCTACAACGAGGACCCGAAGTGGACCAATGACCGCTGGTCCTACACGATGGGCCGGATGGTCGCCAACGGCTGGCTCAGCGCGGCCGACCGGGCCAAGTTCCCGGACCAGCCCAAGCCGGTCGCCAACAACACCGACGGCGACGGCGCGCTGCCGGGCCCGACGGTGTTCGTGGTGCGCCAGGTCCTGAAGGAGGCGGCTGACCCGGCGTTCGGCATCGGCATGGACCGCCCGGCCCTGCAGAAGATCGGCGCGCAGATCCACACCACCATCGACAAGAAGGCCATGGACCAGGCGGTCCAGGCCAACCAGACGGTGATGGCCAAGGACAAGGAACGCAGCAAGAGCATCGCGTCGGCGCTGGTCTCGATCGACCCGAGGACCGGTGGCATCGTCGCTTGGTACGGCGGCGATGATCCGAAGGCGTTCACCTTCGACATGGCGGACACGCCGAACCAGCCGGGCTCGTCGTTCAAGCCGTACGTGTTCATGGCCGGCATGCAGACCAACTCGTCGATCGGTCTGCAGTCGCTGTACAACGGCAAGAGCGGCCAGAAGTTCGGCAACGACCCGAGCAGCCAGATCACCATCAACAACTCCGACGGCGAGGAATGCCCGTCCAATCCCTGTTCGGTCAAGCAGGCGATGACGCTGTCGATCAACACTGTCTTCTACAAGATGACCGACGACATCGGCCCGAAGGCCGTGCAGGCCGCCGCTTTCGGCGCCGGCATCTCGAAGACGCAGAAAGTCCTCGGTGAGGACCAGGACGCCCTCGGTGGCAAGTCGCCGGCCGACGGTATCGCGCTGGGCCAGTACGAAGTGCGGCCGCGGGATCAGGCGCAGGGCTACGCCACGCTGGCCAACAACGGCATGTACATCCCGTCGCACTTCATCACGTCCATCGGTGACAGCGCCGGTCAGACGCCGTACGACTCCAAGGCCAACCCCTTGCTGACGCCGACCCCTGCGTTCGACAAGACGGACTTGACAAAGAACGCCCAGCTGGCGCGAAACGTCACGGAGTCCATGCTGGACGTGGCGAAGAGCTCCTGTGCCGACCAGGCCCACACCCAGTGCGCCAACATCGGCACCCGCCCGGTCGCCTCCAAGACCGGAACGGCCCAGTACAAGGACACCAACGACAACGCCAACGCGTGGATGGTGGGCTACACACCGCAGGTCGTCACCGCGGTGTGGGTCGGCAACAACAACGGTTACGCGCCGATCAAGGGGTACTACCTCAACCACATCGGCCCGTCGCAGAACTACGCCATCTACGGCCGTGAGGAACCCGCGTACATCTGGAAGAACTACATGTCCGCCTACCTCCAGGGCCAGCCCGTGCTGCCGTTCTCGGCGTTCAAGGACCTGGGCGGCAAGGGCAACTTCAGCGGGCTCACCACCACGACCGTGCCGACCCAGACCACCACCACCGCGCCGAGCACGACGACGGGCACGACGGACACGGACGAGACCTCGACGCACCCGCGGCACACGACGACCAACAACACGTGTCCGTTCGGAATCTGCTCGCCCACCGACACCAGCAGCAGTACCAAGGACCATGGCGTCGGAGATCCAGGAGGCGGCGGCTTCGGCAGCGGCGGAGGCTGAGCAACTCCTTCGCCATGATGGGCGTCTGACCTGATGTGGCGGAGCAGGGGGACAACAAGAAGAAGCGGGACTGGCGGCGGATCCGACGCACGTGCTACGTGCTGGTGTCCGCCGCCTTTCTCGTGCCGGTGGCGGCGTTCGTGATCACCTACTTCCTGGTCGACGTGCCGGATCCGGACGCGATCGCGTCGCAGGAGACGCAGACGGTGTCGCTGTACTACGCCGACGGCTCGAAGATGGTGGACATCGCGCCCGAGGGCACGCGGTCGAAGGTGAGCTACGAGCAGATCCCGGACGTGGTCAAGCACGCGGTGTTCGCCGCCGAGGACGCGACGTTCGAGGAGAATGCCGGCTTCGACGTGAAGTCGATCGTGCGGGCGGTGTGGATCCAGCTTTCCGGCGGGCACAGTGGCGGCTCGGGCATCACCCAGCAGTACGTCAAGCAGGCCACCGGCGACGACGCCCCCAACCTCGGCCGCAAGTGGACGGAACTGGTGGCGGCGTTCAAGATGAACAACGAACGGTCCAAAGAGGACATTCTCACCGCATACCTCAACACCGTCTACTTCGGACGCGGCGCGTACGGGGTCAGGGCGGGCTCGCAGGCCTACTTCGGCAAGGAGCTCGATCAGCTCACCCCGTCCGAAGCGGCGCAGCTGGCCGGCATGATCCAGGGGCCGAGCAAGAGCGAGGACGCCGCCTACCGGTTGTGGCGCTGGCAGAACGTGATGCAACAGATGGTCGACAAGCGCTGGCTGTCGACGAGCGAGCGGTCCGACTTCACGGCGCCGCCGGCGCTGATCGACCGGGACAAGGCGCGGCCGACGTCGCTGTCCGGGCCGCGGCAGGCCATCGAGGACCAGGTGCTGGACGAACTGGCCCAGCAGCCCTTCGGCCTCACGGAGGACCAGGCCGAGCGCCAGGGCGTGAAGATCTACACCACGGTCGACCCCAGGGCCCAGGACGCTGCCGAGCAGGCGGTCAACTCCGTGATGAACGGCCAGCCGCGCTCGCTGCGGCAGGCCCTGGTCGCGGTGAACCCGAAAACCGGTGGCATCACCGCGTACTGGGGCAATTCCGGCCCGGGCACCACCGACAACGCCCAGACCCTGCAGCAGCCGGGCACCGCCTTCCAGCCGTTCGACCTGGTCGCCGCGCTGCAACAGGGCATCGGCACGAGTTCGGTGTTCAACTCCGCCTCCCCGCAGACCTTCGACGCGCGGCAGATCACCAACACCGAGGGCTCCTATCCGTGCAAGGCGGTATGCACGCTGGCCCAGGCGCTCCAGTACTCGATCAGCACCGAGTTCGCGAACCTCGTCTACAACCGGGTCAGCACCAAGGCCGTCGCCGACGCCGCGCACCAGGCCGGCGTGCCCGGCGAGGTCGACGGCACCAAGCTGCTGGCCGGGGAGAACGGCGGCAATCCGGACATCAGCATCGCCAACGGCGGTGGCTCCACCCAGGTCCGCCCGATCGACATGGCCGCCGCCTACGCCACGCTGGCCGCCGACGGCCAGCGCCGGTCCCCGCACTTCATCAGCAAGATCACCTTCTCCGACGGCCGCAGCTTCGAGCGCCCCGACGACGCGGCCGCCGCGTTCGGGACCAACAGCCAGCAGATCGCCGACTCGGTCACCGCCGCCCTGGCCAACGGCGCGCAGCAGAACGCCCTCAGCCTCGCCGACAAGTGGCCGACGGCCGTGAAGACCGGCGCCCAGCCCCTCGACGGCCACGACAACGCCAAGGCCTGGACCGTCGGCTACACCCGCTCGCTGGCCGCCTCCGTCTGGGTCGGCTCCGACCGCTACGAGCCGATCCGCGACAAGGACGGCAACCCCATCGTCGGCAGCGGCCTGCCCGGCAGGATCTGGCAGTCCTTCATGAACACCTACCTCAAGGCGTCCAGCGCCCCGGCCGAGGCCTTCCCACCGGTCGCGACCGGCCTACCGCACACGCCGACGACCCGCTGATGAGGACGCTGACTCCGTGCACACGCGGGTGCCCGTAGCATGCCCCGGGTGTCAGGTGAACCGGATGGGATCGAGTCCGTGCAGCCGACCGGCACCTCCCTGTTGGAGGACACCGAGTCGCTGGGGCCGGACGAGCGTGTCGCGCCCACCTGGACGGAGTCGCTGGTCCGGTCGCTGAGCCGACCGTTCGGCGGCCCGCTCGGCCGGCACGCGTCGGTGGGGCGGCAGTGGTTCTGGACGGCCGGGCGGGTGATCCTGCTGCTGGCGGTGGTGATCCTGGCGCTGGGCTGGCTGCAGAAGTCCCCGTGCGTGCAGACGGTCAAGGACGACAAGGGCGTGCTCCAGCTGGACTGGAGCGGCAACCGGCAGTACGTGGCCATGTGCTACTCGGACGTGGTGCCGCTGTACACGGCGGAGCGGCTGGACCAGCCGGGCATGTTCCCGTACCGCACGTCCTGGGTGGACGGCGAGGGCACGCCGCAGGCGCACATCCGGTACATGGAGTACCCGGTGCTGACGGGCCTGTTCCAGTGGTTCAACGCCAAGCTGGCGCAGGGCTACATCTCCATCGCGGGCAGCGGCATATTGCCGTTCACGATGACGGTGGTGGCCTACTTCGACTTCATCTCCTTCTTCCTGTCGCTGGCCTGGCTGGTGGTGGTGTGGTCGGTGATGCGAATAGCCGGCCGTCGGATGTGGGACGCGGCGCTGGTGGCGGTGTCGCCGCTGGTCATCGTGCAGGCGTTCACGAACTTCGACACGCTGGCGGTGGCGTTCGCGACGGCGGCGCTGCTGGCCTGGGCGAAGAAGAAGCCGGTGCTGGCCGGCATCCTGCTCGGCCTGGGCGGGGCGGCGAAGCTGTACCCGCTGTTCCTGCTGGGGCCGTTGCTGCTGCTGTGTTGGCGCGGCGGGAAGATGAAGCAGGGCCTGACCACCACGCTGTCGGCGGTGCTGATGTGGGCGGCGGTGAACGCGCCGATCTACATCCTCTACCGGCCGGGCTGGTGGGAGTTCTTCCGCCTCAACACCGAGCGCGGCGTCGACCCGGACACGCTGTACAACGTCGTCCAGTACTTCACGGGCTGGCTCGGCTTCGACGGGCCGCTGGCCCAGAACCAGGTGCCGACGATCCTGAACACGGTCAGTGCGGTGCTGTTCCTGATCTGCTGCGCGGGCATCACCTGGGTGACGATGTCGGCGCCGATGCGACCACGGCTGGCCCAGATCAGCCTGCTGGTGGTGGCGGCGTTCCTGATCACCAACAAGGTGTGGAGCCCGCAGTACTCGCTGTGGCTGGTGCCGCTGGCGGTGCTGGCGATCCCGCGCTGGAAGCCGCTGCTGGCCTGGATGACCATCGACGCCCTGGTATGGGTGCCGCGCATGTTCTTCTATCTGGGCACGGACAAGAAGGGCCTGCCGGCCGGACCGTTCCTCACGTTCGTGGTGCTGCGGGATCTGGCGGTGATCGGCCTGTGCATCCTGGTGATCCGCGAGATCTACCGGCCGGAGCTGGATCTGGTGCGCCGCAGCGGGGACGACGATCCGATGGGCGGCTTCCTCGACGGCGCGGCCGACAAGTTCACGTTCCGCAGGCGTCAGCGCTTGATGACGGCGTCGGTGAGCTGACCGGCGCCGACCGGGTCGAGGGCCCGGTGCAGCGCGTCGAGGAAGTTGTCGGTGCGCAGCCACCACGTGTACAGCAGCACTGTCACGACCAGGGCCGCGAGCAGCGGCGTCTGGTCCCAGAAGACCATGCCGACGACCAGGCCCGCGATGATCACGACCTCACCCGTGAACAGACGCGCGAAGATCATCGACCGGGCCAGCTCGACCACCGCCTTGCGGTCCGGCCGCTTGGCCGGCGCCTTGCGCTTGTCGATCACGCCCACCGCGTAGGCGCCCACCACCCCGATCGCCGCCGGGATCAGCGCGTACGGGGTGAGCGTCGCGGGCGCGGACGGCAGCACGATCACCAGCCCGACCACGACGAACAGCACACACGGCCAGAACACGGACAGGGCCAGCCGCCGGAACGCGCCGAACGCCGAGGTACCCGGTTGGAACATGCCGAGATCCTCGCACCCGGCGCTCGGGTGAGACACAGTCACCCTTCTGTGGCCACATTCGACCCGCCAATGTGGCCGCGGTAAACAAGTACGCCATGAACGTCGGAATCCGAGAGCTCCGAGACAGGCTGAGTCGACACCTGGCTCAGGTTCGTCAGGGACATACGCTCACCGTCACCGATCGCGGCAAGCCGATCGCGCTGATCGTGCCGGTCGGACGGCCGACGACACTGGACCAGCTCACTGCCGATGGCGTCGTCCGGCCTGCGCGGTCGCGCCCGTCGGTGAGCGCTCGCGCCGACACCAACGCGGCGCTCGGCTGAGCGAGCGCCGCGTCCGCCCGGGTCAGAGCGAGTTGAGGTCGATGGCGTTGGCCATGGCCTGGTAGCCGGCGTCACCGGGGTGCAGGTGGTCGCCGCAGTCGTAGCGGGGGAGCATGCGCTGCGGGTCGGCCGGGTCGCGGGTGACCTGGTCGAAGTCGAGGACGGTGTCGTAGACGTGGCTGGTGCGGATCCAGTCGTTGACGGCGGCGCGCACCGCCTCCAGCTGCGGGGTCCAGACGCCCCAGCCCTTGAACGGCAGGATGGTCGAGGCGATAGTGCGGATGCCGCGGGCGTGGGCTCGCTGGGCGATGTCCTGGAGGGCGCCCTCGATCTTGGTGGGGTCGAGCTGGTGGGGATCCTGCTGGATGTCGTTGACGCCGAGCAGCACGATCATGCTGTGCACGTTGGTGCGGGACAGCACGTCCTCGTCGAGGCGCTTGATGGCGGCCTCGCCGCCGCCACCGCCGTCGAGCAGCAGCCGGTTGGCGCTGATGCCGGCGTCGTTGACGCCGTAGCGCTGGCCGAGCCGCTCGGACAGGTAGTTGGGCCAGCGGTGGTTGGCGTCGGGCGTGGAGCCGTAGCCGTCGGTGATGGAGTCGCCGAGCGTGACGACGGTGCCCTGGGACACGGGATTGAGCACGTCGATGCCGGTCAGGTAGTGCCACACCGTGGTCTTCTCGGTGAAGGCGGTGCCCCAGGTGTCGGCGGTGTGGTCGCCGTCGCGGGTGAAGAACGAGGTCTGCATGGCCAGCGGGTGGTAGGTGACCGGCCCCGACGGCGTCGGCACGAAGGTCGTGACCAGCAGGTTCGAGTTGGACGGGACCCGCAGCGCAACGGGGTCGCTGACGACGTCGAGCCCGGCGGCGACGGTGGTGGACACGCTGCCGTGGAACTTCACGGTGACCACGGAGGCGGCGTCGGCGGTGCCGACGCGGGCCTGCACACCCACGGTGACGTGCCCGAACGTGACGGGCGAGGTCCCGTAGCGGTTGCTGAGCCGTATCCGGGCCTGGCTGCCGCCGACGCTGGTGTGCACGACATTGCGGATCGAGTAGTTCGGATAACCGTTGGGGGTGTTGTCGACGCCGGTGGCCGGCGAGGCCTCCCAGGTCCCCACCCAGTTCCCGGCGGCGCGGTCCAAGGTCCCGGCGGCCGCGAGGCCGGTGGTGACACCGAGCGCCAACAACACTGCAAGGGCGATACGTCCGAATCGGCTGGGCATGACACGCTCTCCCCTCCGCGGCGGCGGACCTCCACCTTCACTCCGGGACGGGATCCCGGGTATCGCCCACTGGAGTGGTGCTGATCACAACAAGGCCGGCCACGAGGAGTTCGGCGGCGAACACCCACTGGTTCAGGAACGTCTGCTTGTTGACCAGGTCGAACGCCGCGAGCACGACGCCGGCCCCGAGCAGGAAGCCGGCCTTGGACCGCACGACGAGCCAGTAGGCCAGCGCGAGCACCGCCACCACGACCACGGTGCCGAGCGCCCCGGGGATCAGCTGGTAGAGCGACACGGAGCGGCCGATCAGCGGCGTGAGCAGGTAGAAGTCGGCCGTGCAGGTGCGGAAGCGGCCGGGATCGGCGATCACCCACGGTAGGCAGACCAGGGCGGCGCCGCCGAACGTGGCCAGCACCCGACGCCAGCCGAACCGGGGCCAGAACGCCAACAGCGGAATCAGCACGACCAGGTGCTGCTTGGTGGCCAACGCCAGCGCGAGCGGCACGATCGCCCAGCTGGCCTGGCCCCGCTCGATCAGCACGTAACCGGCGACGAGCCCGAGCAGCAGCAGCGGTTCGGTCCAGGACTGCTGCACCACGAACAGGGTCCCCGGCAGCACCCCGACCAGCAGCGCCAGCGGCCAACGCCGGGTGTGCCAGCCGAGCAGGGCGCATGCGCCGAACAGGTAGCCGGTCTCCAGCCACCGCACGTCGCCGAACAGCCACTGCGCCGGGGCGGTGAGCAGGAAGGTCGCCGGGAGGTAGTTGAAGCAGTTGTCGGTCTGCCCCGGCGGCACCTCGGGGAAGCGCATCTCGTACGGATTGAGCCCGCTCACCAGGCCGCCGGCGGAGTCGCGCAGGATGATCCACACGTCGATCAGCGGCCGCCCGCCCAGGATGACCAGCACATATCCGACGCCGAGCACCACAAGCCCGACCCACCACCAGCGCGCCGGCAGCCACGGCAGCACGGCCACCACGGCGGCGGTCACGGCCCCGACGGCGATGCCGACATTCAGCCAAGGCGTCGTGACGACGTTCTCGATCGGCGGCTTCAGCAGCAGCGCCGCCAGTGACAACAGGGCGGCGGCGCTGACGGCCCAGCGCGGCACGCGGCCGCCGGGGAGAAAAGCCAGTAGCACCACGACCAACGCCGCCAAGCCCAGCACGGCGTAGAGGTTGTAGCTCAGGTGCGTGACGGCCAGGAACGCCACCAGCGCGGCGCCGAGCAGCACGACCGGGCCCCGCTCACGTGACAGCCACACTGGTCCGCTCCGTCTTGAGGAAAACCACGAACAAACAGGCCAGCAGGATCGCCCGGCCCCACACGCCGGCGACCACGGCCTGTGCGGCCACGGTGTTGTAGATGCCGTCGGGCAGGCGGTTCTCGATCTCGTAGTACCACCGGAACACGCCGAGGTAGAGCACGACGTCGACGGCGAAGTAGGCCGCGATCCACTCCCAGCGGATCGGCAGCAGCACCAGGAAAGGCAGCAGCCACAGCGTGTACTGCGGGGAATCCACCTTGTACAGCAACAGGAATCCGCACAGCATCGCGCCGCAGACCGGCAGCAGTGGGAATTCTTGCCGTCGCCGGCCGACCGCGAGGGCCACCGCGAACGACACCACGATCAACACCGGCGACACCACGCCGACAACCGACTGGAACACGGTGTTGCCGGGGTCGGACAGCGGGCGGAACCACCAGAACCAGATGGAGTTGGAGGTGATGTCCACCGGCCTGATCCACTGGAACGTGATCGACGCGGCCCACCCATCGGGTCCCGCGACGACGAACGGCAGGTTCACCAGTACGGCGACCACCGCCGAGGTCAGCACCACCCGCACGGCGTCGAGCGAACCCCGCCGGCCCAGCACGTACAGGGCCAGCGGCAGCACGAAGATCGCCGGATAGAACTTGAGCGCGAAGCCCAGGCCCAGCAGCGCCGCGGCGACCAGCGGCCGGTCCTTGCGCAGCGCGAAGAAGAAGGCGGCGACCGAGCAGGCCACCGCCGGCAGATCCCAGTTGTGGAACCCGTACAGCACCAGCGGCGGGCCCAGCGCCCACACCAGCGCCCGCCACCGCGCCAGCTTGCCCAGCAGAAACCCGGTGAGCAGCCCGAACGGGGCCAGCAGCAGCGCGGAGAACAAGAGGTACTGGCCGTCGTTGTCGGCGAACCAGGCGCCGGCCCACATCAGCAGCCCGGTCAGCACCGGGTACTCGACGGCGCCCCCGGTCAGCCGGCCGTAGGGGTCGATGCCGCCGTCGACGTACGGGAAGACGTGCTGGTCGATGTCCCGCCCCAGCCACAGGTGCTGGATGTCGGAGTAGCAGACGTCCCGGTACCGACGCACCTCATAGGACGGTGTGGTCCGGCCCTCGGCGTCATAACCGGGCCCGGCGCAGCGGGCCTTGTTCGCGTACCCGAGCGCCAGGGTGCAGCCGCACAGCAGGACCAGCAGGGCCAGTCCGGCCTTTCTCACCCGCCGAGCTTGGCGCGCAGGAACTCGATGTCGGCGGCCTGGCCCTCGTCCGGCGTCTCGACCACGGCCGGCGCCTGCGCGGCGGCCAGCACCGCGACCAGCTGCTCCGGCTCGATCGTGCCGTCGGCGATGTTGGCGTGCCTGTCCCGCGCCGAGTTGAACTCGTCGCGCGAGCTGTTCAGGTGCACGAGGTCGATGCGGCCGGTGATCGCCTTGACCCGCTGCACGATGCCGACCAGGTCCTCGCCGGCGGCGAAGGCGTGGCAGGTGTCCAGGCAGAAGCCCGCGCCGAACTCGCCGACCGCGTCCCACAGCCGGGCCAGCGCGTCGAACCGGCGGGCCATGGCGTTGTCGCCGCCCGCGGTGTTCTCGATCAGGACCGGCACGTCGAAGCCGCCCGACTCGGCCTGCCGCTCGAACAGCTTGCGCCAGTTCTCGAAGCCGACGGCGGCGTCCTCGCCCTTGGCCACGTGGCCGCCGTGCACGATCAGGCCCTTGGCCCCGACCGCCTTGGCCGCGGTGGCGTGCTGCTGGACCAGCTTGCGCGACGGGATGCGGATCCGGTTGTTGGACGAGGCCACGTTGATGACGTACGGCGAGTGCACGAAGACGTCGACGTCGCCGGCCAGCAGCTGCTCGGTCTGCGGATGCGGCTTCGGCGCCTTCCAGCCC
>NZ_KK037166.1:5921777-5923170 GCF_000568255.1 Kutzneria sp. 744 | reverse complement strand
TTGAAAGTTACCGACGGGTCACCGGCTGGACGGGGTGGGCATGCGAGGGCGAATCGGCACGCTGGCGACGGCGGCGGCGCTCATGCTCGCCACCAGCTCCCTCGGCTTCGCCGCGACGGCCGAACCCGGCGCCCATCGTCATCGGCAGCTGCGCCACCACCGTGCAGGGCGAGCCCGGTCAGCCGGTGTCGCTGAGCCCGAGCGCGGTCGTGCAGCCCGTGACCAGCGTGCTCAGCGCCATCCCGCTGCTCGGCCCGCCGCTGGCCCAGCCGTTCCAGAAGGCCTTCACCGCGCTGCCGCCGATCCCGATCGGCGCGTTGCCCACCGGCAGCGGCGTCATCAGCGGCGGCACCATCGCCAACCAGGTAGTCGCCCAGCTCAAGAACATCCCGCTGCTCGGCCCGGTCCTCGGGCTGCTGGTCGGCGGCGTGCAGCAGGCGCTGACCGCCGGCTGCGGCGTCGTCGGCAGGGCGTGAACACGGCCGCCGCGCCGATCCAGACCGGCACCGGCGCGCTCGGCGGCGGCTCCGGCGGCGGGTCCACCGGCGGCGGCACGGGCGGTGGCACACGGGTGGCGGCGGCTCGACGGGCGGGACCGGGGGCACCGGCGGTTCGACCGGCGGCGGCTCCACGGGCGGCTCCGGCTCGGGCGGCGGCGTGAACTTCCCCACCTCCGGCGGCGTGACCAACGGCGGCGTCGACCTCTACCAGTTCACCGGCTCGGGCTACGACTACGGCCGGGTCCCGCTGTTCTCGTACACCAACCTGCCGTTCGCGGTGCCCGGCGACTTCGCGCCGTCGCCCGGCGTGCTCTACGGCGGCAACGTCTCCGGCTACGCCCCGCAGGTCGGCAGCCTCAGCAGCGTCACCTCGTCGGCCGACGGCGTGCAGACCGCCGGTCGCGCGCAGGCGCTGCCGGGCTCCGGCTCGGGTGGCGGCGTGGCCGCCCCGGTGCTGATCGCGGTGCTTCTGCTGGCCGGCGTCACCGCGGCTCTGGTGCGCACCTGGGTGCTACGCCGAGTGGCCGTCGCCTGACGCGATTTCGGCCGACCGGACCCCGGCTGTTACCCTCTCTGGGTTGCTGACGCAACAGGCCCTCCTGCCACGGAAAGACCGTGGCCGCGCCAGTCCACAGGAGGTGAGTGGTCTCCATGCGTCATTACGAAGTGATGGTCATCCTGGACCCCAGTCTCGATGAGCGCACCGTCGCTCCGACTCTGGACACCTTTCTCAACGTGATCCGCACGTCCGGCGGCAACGTGGAGAAGGTCGACGTCTGGGGCAAGCGCCGCCTCTCGTACGAGATCAACAAGCAGCCCGAGGGCATCTACGCGCTGCTCGACGTGAGCGCCGAGCCGGCCGCGGTCAAGGAGCTGGACCGCCAGCTCTCGCT
>NZ_KK037166.1:5917564-5919926 GCF_000568255.1 Kutzneria sp. 744 | reverse complement strand
GGCAAGCACACGGTCAACGTCCGGCTGCACCCGGACGTGACGGTGGCGCTGACCCTCTCGGTCGTGCCCACCGCCTGAGTCACCCGACAAGCTCCGCCCGGGGTCCCCTCGGGCGGAGCTTTCGCTCGTTTGCCGCAGCGCCGACCCGAACGGCTGTGGACAGCCCCCGCCGCCGAGCCGGCCGCGACACGCCGAACAGGCGGTCGAACGCGACACGCCGTGTCGTTCCGCTGCGAGTTTTTCCACACCTTACCCACAGGCCCTGACCTGCGGTTCCGTGCCAACCTCCCGCGGTTGTCCACAACTTGTCCCCAGCCGTCGACCGGCCTGTGCCCTCCTGTCGCACGGCCGTCCACAGGTTGTCCACAGCGGCACCCACAGGCTGGTTTGCCTGCTCCGGACGGGGGACCTAGCGTGCACGCCCGGGACTGTCAGGGGTGCTGGGTACAAACGAGCACGACAACCTTCTACTTGGGGAGTTCGCGGTGGCGTTGGCAGACGACCGTGGCATGAGCGAGCCCGGCTTCGAACGGCAGCCGCCCCAGGACCTGGCCGCCGAGCAGTCGGTGCTCGGCGGCATGCTGCTGAGCAAGGACGCCATCGCCGACGTCGTCGAGGTGCTCAGCCCCAACGACTTCTACCGGCCCGCGCACCAGTCCGTGTACGACTGCGTGCTCGACCTCTACGGCCGGGGCGAGCCCGCCGACCCCATCACCGTCTCCGCCGAGCTCGAACGCCGCGGCGAGCTGATGCGCGTGGGCGGCGCGCCGTACCTGCACACCCTCATCGCCACCGTGCCCACCGCGGCCAATTTTTTTCTACTACGCCGAGATCGTCGCCGAGAAGGCCGTCCTGCGCCGCCTGGTCGAGGCCGGCACCCGCATTTTTGCAGCTTTTTTACAACGGCGCCGACGTGTTTCTACGTCGACGAGGTCGTCGACCGTGCCCAGGCCGCCATCTACGAGGTGACCGAGCGCCGCACGTCCGAGGACTACTCGGTGCTGGAGGACATGCTCCAGCCGACCATGGACGAGATCGACGCCATCGCCTCCCGCGGCGGCCAGTCCCTGGGCATCCCCACCGGCTTCACCGACCTCGACGCCGTCACCAACGGCCTGCACCCCGGCCAGATGATCATCGTCGCCGCCCGACCCGGCGTGGGCAAGTCGACCTTGGGACTGGATTTCGCGCGGTCGTGCTCAATTCGCAACGGGCTGGCCAGCTGCATCTTCTCGCTGGAGATGAGCAAGACCGAGATCGTCATGCGCATGCTGTCGGCCGAGGCCAAGATCCGGCTGGGCGACATGCGCGGTGGGCGGATGACCGATGACGACTGGACGCGGCTGGCGCGGCGGATGAGCGAGATCAGCGAGGCGCCGCTGTTCGTGGACGACTCGCCGAACCTGACGATGATGGAGATCCGGGCCAAGGCGCGGCGGCTGAAGCAGCGCAACGACCTGCGGCTGATCGTGGTGGACTACCTCCAGCTGATGACCTCGGGCAAGCGCACCGAGTCCCGGCAGCAGGAAGTCTCGGAGTTCTCCCGGCACCTGAAGCTGATGGCCAAGGAGCTGGAGGTGCCGGTGATCGCGATCAGTCAGCTCAACCGTGGTCCCGAGCAGCGCACCGACAAGCGGCCGATGCTGTCCGACCTGCGTGAGTCCGGCTCCCTGGAGCAGGACGCGGACGCGGTCATCCTGATCAACCGGCCGGACGCCTGGGAGCGGGACGACCCTCGCGCGGGCGAGGCGGACCTGATCCTGGCCAAGCACCGTGCCGGCCCGACGGCGACGATCACCGTGGCCCACCAGCTGCACTACAGCCGCTTCGCCGACCTCGCCCAGGGCTGAGCCGAACCACCGGCCTGGTCCAGGACCGCTTCGTGGACTGCGGGACCAGCTACGCCCCCTGAGCCAAGGTGGCACTGCCGGGATGCCGGCCCAGCACATGGTGGTGCCACATTGGCACCGTCGACCGACCGGGTGGCACCCGGCCATAAACGCCACTTGACCTGCCAGAACAGCGCACGACCACCATCCCCGCCAGCAGGAGCGGTGCCACCCTGGTGCCAAATTGAGCCAACATGGCTTGCAGTGGTGCCATGTGTGTGCCATAGTGGTGCCATGGACCTCACGACGTACGTCAGCAACCTCGGACGCGAATTCGCGACGCTGGCCGAGGCCAACGGCGAGGAAGCTCGTGCGTTGGTCGAGCGCCTGACCGGCTCGCTGGAGTCGGCGATCCGAATGACCCTGTTGGAGACCCTGTCGGCCGCCAGCGACGAGATCACCAGCGAACTGGCGCCGGGCTCGGTGGAGCTGCGGCTGCGCGGCCGAGACCCGCAGTTCGTGGTGTCGGTGCC
>NZ_KK037166.1:5895553-5917464 GCF_000568255.1 Kutzneria sp. 744 | reverse complement strand
CAGACACACTTTTAGGGGACAGCCATGCCTACTTTCGCCACGCCCGAGCCCATCTCCGTCACCATCGAACTGAGCGTCGGGCAGGTCCAGGTCATCGCCGGCGACCGCACCGACACCATCGTCGACGTGCAGCCGAGCGCGCCCTCCGACGAGTCGGACGTGGAGGCCGCGCAGCGGGTCCGGGTCGACTACGCCAACGGCGCGCTCCAGGTGGTCGGGCCGAAGGGCCGCATGTTCGACTTCTCCCGCAAGACCCGCTCCGTCGACGTGACCATCGAGCTGCCGGCCGGCTCCAGCCTGCACGGCGACGTGTCGGTGGGCAATCTGAACGGCACCGGTCGTCTGGGGCGCTGTGAGTTCAAGACCTCGGCCGGCAGCATCCGGTTGGAGCGCACCGGCGCGGTCGTGCTGCACACGTCGATCGGCAACGTCACCGTGGGCAGTGTCGGCGGCAACGCCGACGTGCACTCCAGCTCCGGCAAGATCCAGCTGGGCGAGGTCAAGGGCGCGCTGGAGGTCAAGAACTCCAACGGCGACACCGAGATCGGCACGGCCGACGGCACGGTGCGGGTGCGCGCGTCCAACGGCGCCATCGGGCTGGAGCGCGCCGGCAGCAGCGTGGACGCGAAGACCTCCAACGGCAACATCCAGGTCGGCGAGGTGGCCCGCGGCTCGGTCGTGCTGGGCACCTCCATGGGCGACCTGGAGATCGGCATCGCCGCCGGCACCGCGGCCTGGCTGGACGTGAACACCTCCTTCGGGCAGGTGCGCAACCAGCTGGACAACGCCGCCAGCCCCGAGGACTCGGACGAGACCGTCGAGGTCCGGGCCAACACCTCGATGGGCACCATCACCATCCACCGCTCCTGAGCTCCGAAGAGATCCTGAGGGGGACTCTCATGTCGGCCATCTCCGTCACCGGACTGCGCAAGTCCTACGGCGACCACGTCGTGCTGGACGGCCTGGACCTGGACGTGCCGCGCGGCACCGTCTTCTCCTTGCTGGGGGCCAACGGCGCCGGCAAGACCACCACCGTCCGCATCCTGTCCACGCTGATCAACGCCGATGCCGGGCAAGCCCGGATCGACGGCCACGACCTGACCCGCGAGCCGGACGCGGTGCGGGCGGCGATCGGTGTCACCGGACAGTTCTCGGCGGTGGACAACCTGCTCACCGGCGAGGAGAACCTGCTCCTCATGGCCGACCTGGACCACCTGGCCCGCCGTGACGGCCGCCGCCGGGCGGCCGAGCTGCTGGAGCAGTTCGACCTGGTGGAGGCCGGGCGCAAGCCGGCGTCCACCTACTCCGGCGGCATGCGGCGCCGGCTGGACCTGGCCATGACGCTGGTCGGCAGCCCGAGGGTGATCTTCCTGGACGAGCCGACCACGGGGCTGGATCCGCGCAGCCGCCGCAACATGTGGCAGATCGTGCGCGACCTGGTGGCCGGCGGCGTGACGATCTTCCTGACGACGCAGTACCTGGAGGAGGCCGACGAGCTGGCCGACCGGATCGCGGTGCTGGACAACGTAAAGTCGTCGCCGAGGGGACGGCGACGAGCTTGTTAGATCACCGCCGTAAGGTGAGAATCTTTCAGACTGTCTGGGCCTGTTGGGCGACGCCACCCGGGACAGCGACGCGCTGGCGCTGCGGGTGCCGAGCGACGGCAGCCTCGGCTCGCTCAAGACGCTCATCGACCGCCTGGACGGGCGGGCCGTCGAGGTCGAGGAGCTGTCCGTGCACACGCCCGATCTCGACGACGTCTTCCTGGCCCTGACCGGCACCACCAAGAACGAGAAGGTGACCGTCCGATGAGCACGCTCGCCGCACTCGACCTGCGGTTGCACCCACTGCGCGACTCGGCGACCATGTTGCGCCGCAACCTCAAGCACATGCTGCGGTACCCGTCGCTGACGGTGATGCTGATCGGGATGCCGGTCATCTTCCTACTGCTGTTCGTGTACGTCTTCGGCGGCACGCTCGGCGCCGGCCTCGGCGGCGACCGCTCGTCGTACGTCGACTACGTGGCGCCGGCGATCATCTTCATGACCATCACCTCGGTGGTGCAGGGGACCGCGATCTCCATCGCGATGGACATGACCGAGGGGGTGATCGCCCGGTTCCGCACCATGCACATCGCCCGCGTCTCCGTGCTGACCGGGCACGTGCTCGGCAGCCTGATCCAGGCGGTGCTCTGCCTGTCGGTGGTGATCGGGGTGGCCCTGCTGGTCGGCTTCCATCCGGCCGCGAGCTTCGTGGGATGGCTGGCCACCGCCGGTTTCCTCATCGTCGTGACGTTCGCGCTGGTGTGGCTGGCCGTCGCGCTGGGCCAGGTCAGCAAGAGCGTCGAGACGGCGAGCAACCTGCCGATGCCGTTGCTGCTGCTGCCTTTCCTCGGCAGCGGGTTCGTGCCCACCGACTCGATGCCCACCGTGCTGCGCTGGTTCGCCGAGTACCAGCCGTTCACGCCGATCATCGAGACCCTGCGCGCCCTGCTGATGGACAGGCCGCTCGGCGGCAACCTGTGGCTCGCGCTGGGCTGGTCGGCCGTCATCGCCCTCGGCGGCTATCTGTGGTCCAAGCGTCTGTTCAACCGCGAATACGCTCACTGACAGGGGGACGGAAGATGTCGCATCTCACCGAGTTTCCGCTGGCCCGACCGGCCGGCTGTCCGTTTGACCCGCCCGCGGCCCTGACCGAGCTGCGCGCCGAGGAGCCAGTCGCCCGGATGACCTATCCCGGCGGGCACGAGGGCTGGGTGGTCACCGGCTTCGCCGAGGCCCGCGCCGTGCTGGCCGACCAGCGCTTCAGCTCACGGCAGGAGCTGCTGCGCCTGCCCTATCCACTGCCCGGGTTGGAGGAGCTGACCGAGATGCCGCCGGCGGCGGTCGGCGACATGACCGGCATCGACGCCCCGGAGCACACCCGCTTCCGCAAGCTGCTGGTCGGCAGCTTCACCGTTCGCCGGATGCGGCAGCTGACCGAGCGCGTGGCCGAGGTGACGGCCGAGCACCTGGCGGCCATGAGGGAGCTGGGGCCGGAGGTGGATCTGGTGGCGGCCTTCGCGCACCCGGTGCCGGCGGTGATGATCTGCGAGCTGCTCGGCGTGCCTTATGCCGACCGCGACACCTTCCAGCGCCACGTGACGCTGCTGTTCTCCGCCGACGCGCCGGCGCAGGAGCGGTTCGCGGGCATCACCAGGTTGCAGGAGTACGTCGCCGAGCTGGTGGCGGCCAAGCGATCCGCGCCCACCGACGACCTGTTCAGCGACCTGACCGCCAGCGATCTCACCGACGAGGAACTGGCCGGCGTCGGTTCCTTCCTGCTGGCCGCCGGCCTCGACACCACCGCCAACCAGATCGCGCTCGGCGCCTACGCGCTGCTGCGTCACCCCGAGCAGATTCCCCTGCTGCTGGCCGATCCCGACCGGGGCGTCGAGGAGCTGCTGCGCTATCTGACGATCACGCACACCGGGGTGCGGACGGCGCTGGAGGATGTCGAGCTGGGCGGGCAGGTGATCAGGGCCGGGGAGACCGTCACCCTGTCGACCCAGGCCGCCAATCGGGATCCGCTGCGCTTCGACAATCCCGACGAGCTGGACCTGACGCGCACCGCCATCGGCCACCTCACCTTCGGGCACGGCATCCACCAGTGCCTCGGGCAGCAGCTGGCCCGGGTGGAGATGCGGGTGGCCATGCCCGCGCTGTTCACGGCATTTCCCACGCTGCGGCTGGCCGGTGAGGCGACGCTGCGGCCCGACCACCAGAACATCTACGGCGTGCAGAGCCTGCCCGTCAGCTGGGAGGAAACCCGATGAGCCTGCCCATGAACCGCGACGCCGGGCCGTTCGACCCGCCCAGCGGCATCTCCCGGTTACGGGAGACCCGGCCGGTCAGCCCGCTGGTCTTCCCGGACGGTCACGAGGGCTGGGTGGTCACCGGCTACGACGAGGTCCGCCAGGTGCTGGCCGACGTCCGCTTCAGCTCGCGGCAGGACATCGGGCCGATCCACGTGCCGTGGGAGGCGCCGGGCATGCCCGTGTCGAACGAGCCGTCGCCGCAGGTGCCGGGCCTGTTCATCTCGATGGACCCGCCGGACCACTCCCGGTTGCGGCGCAAGCTGATCGGGGCTTTCACCGTCCGGCGGATGAAGGCGCTGGAGGAGCGCGTCGCCGAGATCGTCGAGCAGCAGCTGGATTCGCTGGCGAACCTGACCCCGCCGGTGGACCTGGTCAAGGAGTTCGCGACGCCGGTGCCGTCGCTGGTGATCTGCGAGCTGCTCGGGGTCCCCTACGCCGACCGGGAGACGTTCCAGGCCAACTCCACCCAGTTCCTGGTCAAGGACCAGGAACTGGAGACGAAGATCGCCGCCTACACCGCGATGACCACGTACCTGGGCGAGTTGGTCACCGGCAAGCGGGCCGAGCCCGGCGAGGACATCCTGTCCGACCTGGCCCGCGACGAGGACCTGAGCGTCGAGGAACTGGTCGGGATCGCCTTCCTGCTGCTGTTCGCCGGCCACGAGACCACCGCGAACATGTTGGCGCTGGGCACTTTCGCGTTGCTGGAACACCCCGATCAGCTGGCCGAGCTGCGGGCCGCCCCCGAGCTGCTGCCCGACGCCGTCGAGGAACTGCTGCGGCACCTGTCGGTGGTCGACCTGTTTTTCCGTTACGCCGTCGAGGACATCGAGATCGCCGGGGAGACGATCACCGAGGGCTCGACCGTGGTCGTGTCGCTGCTGGCCGCCAACCGCGACCCCCGGCGTTTCGACGACGCCGACGAGCTGGACGTGCACCGCAAGGCCCGAGGTCAGATGGCCTTCGGCCACGGCGTGCACCAGTGCCTGGGCCAGCAGCTGGCGCGCATCGAGATGCGGGCCGGGTTCGAGGGGCTGCTGCGTCGTTTCCCGTCGCTGCGGCTGGCCGTCCCGGTCGACGAGGTGCGGCTGCGCACCGATATGACGATCTACGGCGTGCACGAGCTGCCGGTCACCTGGGATCGCTGAGATCTGCCGCCCCGCCCAGGGCCCCGAGCAGCGCTCCGACGCACATCTGGCGCAGCTCGTCCCGGGAGAAGGCTTGGTGCACAAGCCATTCCACGCAGACGACGCGCACGAACACCAGCCAGCCGGCCAGCGCCGCGGACACCAGGCCGAGTGAGTCCGGGGACAGGCCGGACGCGTCGATGATCCGCTGCCGCAGGGCCGCCAGCTCCTCGTTGATCACGGCCTGGATCACCGGGTCGCCGGCCAGGGTGCGGTTGGCCGCCAGCACCGTGTTGCGGTTGGCGACGAAGTAGTCGAAGTGGGCGTCGAGCCCGGCGGCCACCTGCTCGATCACCGGGGTGGTCGAGTCGAACTCGGTCTCGACCAGCAGCACCTCGGCCGCCTTGCGGTACACGGCCTCGAAAAGGTCCCGCTTGGACGGGAAGTGCTTGTACAGCAGGGCCCGGGAGACGCCGGCGCGCGCGGCGACCTCCTCCATCAGCACCTCGTCGTAGGGCCGGGCGGCGAACAGCTCCGCTCCCACGGCGACCAGTTCGGCGCGGCGCTGGGTCGGGTCGAGCCGACGTCTCGGGGGCACTCCGGAATGCTAGTTGACACGTGTACACCACCGCCGTACCGTCCCGTTAGTAGATACGTGTCTACTAACGGGACCGGGGTGACCGTTATGCCCAAACTGCTCAAAGTCCTCCTGCTGCTCATGGGTTTCACCAACGTGGCGATCGGCGTCGTCCACTTCACGCTGGGCATCGTCTCGGTGCCCGGCGAGTGGGACGCCGGGGCCACCGTGGACAGCCGGGAGCGGTTCTACGCCGCGATGTTCATCGGCTACGGCCTGCTGTGGGTCTGGGCCGCGCGGCAGAAGCCGATCCGCGCCGCCACCGTCCGCTGGCTGGCCGGCATCTTCTGGCTCGGCGCGGCCGGCCGGCTGATCTCGCTGGCGGTGTACGGCCCGCCGCAGTGGTTCCAGCTCGTGCTGGCCGCCCTTGAGGCAGCCCTTCCGCCGATCTACCTACTGCTGGCCACGGCTGACGAGCGGCAGGCTGAAAACCGTTGGAGTGAAGCGACCGCGTAGGCCGACACTGCGCTATGTGCTGAAGAGCGAGGGATTCGCCGCTGACGACTACGCGGCGGTGCGAGCGGCGTTCGAGGCCAACGACGAGGTGGGCGCGTCGGTCTGCGTCACCGTCGAGGGCGAGACGGTGGTGGACCTGTGGGGCGGGTTCGCCGACGAGGCGCGGACCCGGCCGTGGGACCGGGACACGATCGTCAACGTCTACTCGGTGACCAAGACGATGACCGCGCTCACGGCGCTGCTGCTGGCCGACCGGGGCGAGCTGGACTTCGACGCCCCGGTGGCCAAGTACTGGCCGGAGTTCGCGGCGGCCGGCAAGGAGAACGTCAAGGTCAGCCACCTGATGAGCCACTCCGCCGGCCTGTCCGGCTGGCGAGAGCCCATCGAGCCGGCCGACCTCTACGACTGGGAGAAGGCGACGGCGCTGCTGGCCGCGCAGGAGCCGTTCTGGGAACCGGGCTCGGCGTCGGGCTATCACGCGGCGACCCAGGGCTACCTGGTCGGCGAGGTGGTCCGCCGTATCACCGGGCGGACGCTGGGCACGGTGTTCCGGGAGGAGATCGCCGAGCCGCTGGGCGCCGACTTCCACATCGGGCTGCCGGTGTCGGAGGACGGCCGGGTGGCGGACCTGATCCCGCCGCCGGAGGGCTCGCCCTTCGACTCCGACGTCACCGAGCTCCAGGCCAACGCGGCCAAGAATCCCGACCTGACGGTGGAGATCACCCGCACGCGGGAGTGGCGGGGCGCGGAGATCCCGGCGGCCAACGGCACCGGCAACGCCCGGTCGATCGCCGAGGTCCATGCCCTGCTGGCCAACGGCGGTGTCGCCAAGGGCAAGCGGCTGCTGTCCGAGGCGGGGTGTCGGCGGGCATTGGAGGTACAGGTCGAGGGCACGGACCTGGTGCTGCCGATGCGGATCCGGTGGGGTCTCGGCTTCGCCGTCAACGGCGGTTTTCTGCCCAATGCCAACACCATCTACTGGGGTGGCTACGGCGGCGCGCTGGCCTTGATCGACATGGATGCCCACATCTCGGTGGCGTACGCGATGAACCGGATGGCCGGCACGACCACCGGCGACGAACGGGGGCTCGGCCTGATCATGGCGACCTACGCGGGCTGAGGGTCTTCACGACCCACGGCTAGAATGCTAGCATTCTAGCCGTGGGTGAGGACGTCAAGCAGTTCAACGTGTACCTGCCGGTCGAGATGATCAAGCAGGTCAAGCACCACGCCGTCGAGGAGGGTCTCTCGCTGTCGGCGCTGGTCGCCGACGCGCTGCGCGCCTACCTCGACACCCACGGACAACAATCCGAAGGGGAGGGATCGGCATGACCACCGACGGTATCGACGCGGTCTACCTGACCACGCACAACTGGGGCCGGACCGCGAAGTTCCTGCAGTCGCTGGGTTTCCAGCTGGACTTCGAGACCGACCACAACTCGGGGCAGCTACGCAACGGCGACGGCCCGCACGTGTTCGTCGCCGAGGTGCCGAACCGGGAGCCCGGCATGCAGCTGGTGCTGAAGGTCCCCGACGAGTCGAAGGTCCAGCTCGACCCGTCGGTCGAGGTGGTCACGCCGTTCGAGGACACCCACTACGGCACCAGGGAAATGGTGGTCCGCGACCCGGACGGCCGGACCTGGACGCTGCAGGCGCCGACGACATGACCGAGCCGGACAACACCGCGATCCGGGTGGCGCTGTGGCGGGCGCTCCACGTCAAGTTCGACCAGCCGCCCGTCTTCGTGGACACCATCGGCCTGGAGTTGGCCGATCCCGGCCCGGACTGGCGGCAACGACCGGACATGGATCCCCGGGCCACGGCCGGGTTTCGCGGCTCGGTCGTCGGCCGGGCCCGCTTCGTCGAGGACCTGGTCGCGGGGCACGAGTCCGAGCAGTACGTGATCCTCGGGGCGGGCCTGGACTCGTTCGCCCAACGCCACCAGGGGGAACGGCAGGTCTTCGAGATCGACCAGCCGGAAACCCAGGCGTGGAAACGAAAGCGGCTGGACGAGCTCGGTCATCCGGCCCCGCACTGGGTCCCGGTCGACTTCGAGGCGGGCGACGACTGGCTGCAACGCTTGGTGGACAACGGTTTCGACCCGGGCATGCCGGCGGTCGTGGCGTCGACCGGCGTGTCGATGTACCTGACGAAGGAGGCGACGGCGGCCACCCTGGCCAAGGTCGCCACGCTCGCGCCGGGATCTACCTTCGTCATGACGTACCTGCTGGAGCTGGACCTTGTGGCCGAGCAGGACCGTCCCGGGCGGGCCATGTCGGCCCAGGGCGCGGCGCGGTCGAGCACCCCGTTCGTCAGCTTCTACCGTCCCGAGGAGATGGCGGCGATGGCCACCGCAGCCGGCTTCGCCACGGTGGAACACGTGTCCGGGCAACAGATCGTGGACCGGTACTTCAAGGATCGGCCGGACGGCTTCAAGCCCTCCACGGGCGAGGATTATCTGGTTGCCACCACCGGAGAACGGGCTACAGTGACGGCGTGATCACCGGACCGGCCATGGGCCATTCACGGATGGGCGATCCGGTGGATCGCTGACCGGGCGCTCGCGTGGACCTCCTGATCGGGGACGACAACCCGATCCATGGAGACCACAAGCGAAAGCGAGCATCCGTATGCCAGCGACGTTCAACCACACCATCATCCCAGCCAAGGACCGCGAGGTCTCGGCCCGGTTCTACCGCGAGCTGCTTGAGGTGCCCGAGGCGCCGTCCTGGGGCCCGTTCACCAACATCCAGCTGCACGACGGCGTGCTGCTGCAGTTCGCCGAGCCGCCGGTGGACATCCAGATGCACCACTACGCCTTCCTGGTCGACGACGAGCTGTTCGACCGGGCCCGACAGCGGCTGCTCGACAACGGCGTGCAGACCTGGGCCGATCCGTTCCAGAAGCAGCCCGACGAGATCAACACCAATCACGGCGGCCGGGGTGTGTACTTCTCCGACCCGGCCGGGCACGGCATCGAGCTGCTCACCCAGCCGTATCTGTGAACCGGTAGACCACGCTGGTCAGGCGCTCCGACTTCTCCCAGAGCCGGCGCGCCACACCCGGGTCGTGTGACCGCGGGGCCGACGCGGTGCGGACGGGCTGTCCCTTGAACCCGTTCCACCCGTCGGGCCCGTAGTAGTCGCCGCCGCGCACGGCGGGGTCGGTGGCGGCCCGCAGCGACGGCAGCGCCGCCTGGTCGCTGTCCTGCATCATCCACGACATCAGCGGCGAGGCCAGCAGCCACTGCACCACGCGCGGGTTCTCCCTGGCCAGTTCGGTGCGGGCCGAGCCGGGGTGCACGGCCACGGAGATGGGCCGGGCCTTGGCCGCGGTCAACCGCCGCTGGAGTTCGTAGGCGAACAGCAGGTTGGCCAGCTTGGACTGGGCGTAGGCGGCGATCGGGCGGTAGCGGTCGCGGGAGTTCAGGTCCTCGAAGTTGATCTCGCCGGCCCGGTGGGCGTTGCTGGACACGGTGACGATGCGCGACCCGGCCACCGGCAGCATCGCCGGCAGCAGCAGGCCGGTGAGCGCGAAGTGGCCGAGGTGGTTGATGCCGACCTGGAGCTCGAAGCCGTCCTGGGTGCGGTCGCGCGGCGTCATCATCACGCCGGCGTTGTTGATCAGCAGGTCGACGCGGGCGTGCTCGGCGACGATCCGCTCCGCGCCGGCCCGCACCGAGGCCAGCGAGGCCAGGTCGAGCAGCACCGGCTCGCCGCCGGTCTCGGCGGCCGCGGCGTCGGCCCGCGCCTGGTCACGGCAGGCCAGCACCACCGTGGCCCCGGCCTTGGCCAGCGCGCGGGCGGTGGCCAGGCCGACCCCGGTGTTGGCCCCGGTCACCACGGCGACGCGCCCGGTCTGGTCGGGCATGTCGGCCGTGGTCCACCTGGTCATGGCCCAACACTACGAGCCGATCAGCTCGCCGAGCAGCTTCGGATTGTCGGCGAGTCCCGTGCGCAGCCAGCTGTCGACCAGCGGCCGGCGGGCGGCGATGTCCACGCCGGCCCACTCGATGCCGCCCAGCGGCGGCTGCGGGTCGTACTCGATCATCAGCTGCACCTGGCGGGCGATCTCCTCGCCGGCCAGCTCCTGCACGAGGTGCAGGGCCAGGTCGATACCGGCGGAGACCCCGGCCCCGGTCAGCACGTTGCCGTCACGCACCCAGCGCTCGACCACGGGCGTCGCACCGAACTTGGCCAGCAGGTCCCGGCACATCCAGTGCGTCGTTGCGCGACGGCCCTCCAGCAGGCCGACGGCGCCGAGGAGGAGCGAGCCGGTGCAGACCGAGCCGATGATCTCGGCGTGGGCGGCCATGTCCCGGACGCGTCCGAGCAGCTTCTCGTCGCCCATCGCGGCCATGGTCGGCACGCCGCCGCCCGGCAGGAACACCGCGTAGGGCGCGGGCACCTCGTCGAAGGTGTGGCTGGCGGCGACGCCGAGCGGGGTGTCCGTGGGCACCGGCGCCTTGTCCTCGCCGAGCACCACGACCCGGTACTCGGGGTCGAAGGAGGGCAGCGCGCTCAGCACCTGGAGCGGGCCGGCCATGTCCAGCAGCGTGAAGCCCGGGTAGAGCACGAACGCGATGTCCTTCATGGCCTTGAGGCTCGTCCGGGCCGCCGCCGGCCGGCAATCATGTCCGGGAGCCCTGTCCTGAATCCTGGTATCCCTGTCTTTCGGACGGGTATCGTCACCCGCATGCGCAGGATCGTGATCGTCGGCTACCCGGAGGTGGAGCTGCTCGACGTGGCCTGCGTGGCCGACACCTTCGACACGGCCAACCGGCACGGCGCGAATCCGCAGTACTCGATCGAGTTCGCCACGCTCGGCGCGCAGCCGGCCAGCAGCGGCTCGGGCCTGGTCCTGGCCGGACAGCACGCGCTGGAGCGGATCACCGGTCCGCTGGACACGATCGTCGTGTCGGGCGGCCTCGGGCACGAGCGCGCCGCCGACGATCCGGTGCTGGTGGCGCATGTCCGACGGCTCGCCCGGGAAAGTCGCCGTGTGTCCTCGGTCTGCTCGGGCGCGAGCGGCTGGCCGCAGCCGGCCTGCTCGACGGCCGCCGCTGCCCACGCACTGGTTCCGGTCTGTGATGTACTGGATGCATGAGTCAACAGAGACTTCTCTCGGGTGGTGTAGGGGATCAGCGGAATGCCGAGTTTTTGGTCCTCGCTATCTAGGGGGTAGGAGTTAATCATTGGCCCGCGGAGTAGGTATTTACGTTTTCCCCAATATTATCTGGCCGCAGCCGGCCTGCTCGACGGCCGCCGCTGCACCACGCACTGGTTCGTCGCCCGCGGCCTCCAGGAGCGCTACCCGCTCATCGAGGTCGACGCGAAACCCTTGTACATCAAGGACGGCAACGTCTACACGGCCGCGGGCGTGACGAGCGCGCTCGACCTGTCGCTGGCCTTCGTCGAGGAGGACAACGGCGCGGGGCTGGCCCGCTCGGTCGCCCGCAGCCTGGTGACCTACCTCCAGCGGCCGGGCAACCAGGCCCAGGTCAGCATGTACGTGCAGGCCCCCGCGCCGGAGAACTCGGTGGTGCGCAAGCTGGTCACGCACATCGCCGCCCACCTCGACCACGACCTCGGCGCCACCGCGCTGGCCGATCGGGCCGGCGTCAGCGAGCGCCACCTGACCCGGCTGTTCCTCGACCACATCGGCCGCCCGCCGGCCAGGTACGTGCGGGAGACCAGGGCCGAGGCCGCCGCCCGGCTGCTCACCTCGACCGCGCTGCCGCTGGCGGCGATCGCCCGGCGGTGCGGCTTCGGCTCGGCCGAGACGCTGCGGCAGGCCTTCGTCGGCCAGTACGGAATCCCGCCGTCCCACTACCGAAACCTGACATGATCTGTCAGGTATGGCTGCGAGGCTGGTCCCATGAGCACGTTCCGATACACCACATGGGATGAGAAGGTCGTCGTCGAGGCGGAGGGCGGCCCCAAGGTCGCGCGCGCCGACGTGGACTTCGTCTACGAGGGCCCGCTGACCGGCGAGAGCAAGGCCCAGATCCTGTTGCACTACCGACCCGACGGCACCGGCACGTTCGTCGCCTACGAGCTGCTGACCGGCTCCTTCGACGACAAGCCCGGCAGCTATGTGCTGGCGCACAAGGGAACCTTCGACGCCGGCGGCATCGAGTCGGCCTTCGAGGTCCGCCTCGACAACGACGTCGTGGCCACCGGGACCTACAAGAGCGGCCCGAGCCAGGAGGTGCCGTACACCATCACTTCCCGGTGAGCAGGTGCACGACGACGATGCCGATCACCGGGCCGGTGGCCAGCGCGCCGAGCGTGAACAGCACCCGGGTGACGACGTGGTTCTGCTCGCGGACGAGATCACGGCCGCAGTTGGCGCACGCCTTGAGCCCGTTCCACGGCGTGCCGCAGTAGGGACAGCCCTTGCCCTCCAACGCCGTCTTCTCGCGCGGGCGGATCAGCAGGAACTCGAAGAGCCCGGCCGCCACCCAGAACACGATCACCGCGATCAGCCACGGCGTCGACGCTTCGAGCCACCTCACGTGGGCCATCGTGGCACAGCTAGTAACGTCGCCGCGTGTCGGATGGCTATGCGGTCGTTGACGTCGAGACGACGGGATTCGCGGCCAACGGCCGTGATCGAGTGGTCGAAGTGGCCGTGGTGGGGGTGGACCGGACCGGTGTGATCACCGACGAGTGGTGCACCGTGGTCAACCCCGGCCGTGATCTCGGGCCCCAGCACATTCACCGGATCAGCGCAGGGGATGCTCGCCGTGCGCCGTCCTTCGCGCAGGTGGCGGGGGCGCTGGCGGCCCGACTGGCCGGCCGGGTCATGGTGGCGCACAACCTGTCGTTCGACGCGCGCTTCCTCGCCGCCGAGTTCGACCGGCTGGGCCTGCCGGTGCCGGTGGCGGCGGAGTTCGGCCTGTGCACGATGGCGCTGGGCGCCGCCTATCTCCCGCAGCGCAGCGGACGATCGCTCAAGGCCAGTTGCGATGCGGCCGGTGTCGATCTGCGAGATGCACACTCGGCGTTGGACGACGCCCACGCCGCGGCCGGGCTCCTCACGCACTACCTGAGCCGCGTCGGCCGGCCCGAGCCGTGGACGGATCTCCTTGCCGCGGCGTCAACCTGGCCCTGGCCGACGCTGCCGCCGGACGAGGTCGCCGAGTACCGGCGCGGCAGCTGGGTGCCGCCGACACCGACAGGTGAGGTTCCCTCACTGCGCATCGGGGACCTCGTGGTGTTCACCGGACAGACCGATCTTCCCCGCGCTGAGCTGGTCGAACGGGCAGTCGCGGCGGGACTGCGGGTCAATGCGGGCTATGTCACAAAGCAGACCGCGCTGCTGGTCGCCGCGGACCCGGAAACCATGTCCACCAAGGCCCGAGCCGCCCGCCGGTACGGCGTGCCCATCGTGTCGGCCGACCTGTTCGAGACGCTGATCACCTGAAACCGGCCAAAGATCACCGGTACGGGTGGATCGGGCCCCTTGTTAAGAAGCCACCTCGGGGGCAGGCTCTTGGACGAAACCTCCCTGCTCCAGGAAGGTGCGAGGCGGATGAGTGCCGTGGACACGGCGGCGCCGGCGACCACCGGGACGGTCTGGGACGAGCTGGTGTCCGAGCTTCCCGTCGGGGTGCTGCTACAGGACGAACATGGGGCGGTGCTGGCCGCCAACAGCCTGGCCGGGCATCTGCTCGGGCTCAGCCGGGCCGATCTGCTCCGCAATCGCCGGCCCGAGGGCTGGCAGGTCTGCGACGACTCCGGCGCGCCGCTGCCGCAGGGCGCCGAGCTGGCCGCGCAGGTGTTGCGGGGCAACGGGCGGCTGGCCGTGCCGATGGTGGTGGTGCGCAACGGGGTCGCCGGCTCGCGGCTGTGGGCCGATTTCCACGCGGTGAGCCATCGCGGCCGGCCGAGCGTGCTGACCTTGCTCCAGCCGGTGCACACCGACATGCCGCACAGCCGGGGTCTGATCGATCCGCTGACCGGGCTGCCCAGCCGGGCGCTGCTGCTGGATCGCTTGGAACAGTCGCTGACCCGGTCCCGCACCAACGGCTCGCTGAGCACGTTCGTGCTGGTGGACGTGCGCAAGCTGGCGGAGGTCAACACCGAGCACGGCTTCGACGTCGGCGACGGGCTGCTGACCGTGCTGGCCGGGCGGCTGCGCCAGGGCCTGCGCGACGATCACACCGTGGCCCGCTACGGCGGCGACGAGTTCGCGGTGGTGGCCGAGCATCCGTGCGGCACGGGCGAGCCGATCGCCGCCCGCGTGCGGGAGCTGACCCAGCGGGCGGTGCTCGTCGGCAAGGTCCGCCTGCATCCGAAGGTGCGGATCAGCTGGGCCACCAGCGACGGCTCGGCCGCCGCGCACACCGTGATCGGGCACGTCGAGAAGAGACTTCGCACCGCATGAAAAGAACCCCCGGGCTGGCTGCCCGGGGGTTCCTTCTAGTCAACGAGCTCAGCCGATGTGCAGGCCCTCGGTCATCGAGCCCAGGTCACCCAGCAGCTCCTGGCCGGGCAGCGCGCGAGCGCCACCGGCCAGGTTCGGCTGCACCTGCACGCCCTTGAGGGCGGGCAGCTGCGCCAGGTGCGCACCCGGGAGCAGGTTGTCGGTCGGCAGCACGCCCGACAGCGACGGCAGGTCGCGCTCCTGCGCGGGCAGACCCGGCAGCGCGCCACCCAGGGGAACCAGGCTGGTCAGGCCCATGATGCTGTCCACGCCCAGGCCGGCCAGCGGCAGACCCGCGGTGGTCGGCAGCGCCGACAGCACCGGCAGCGACGGCAGCTCGCGGGCGCCCATCAGGCCACGGCTGGTGATCGGCAGGTCCAGGGCGGGCTTCTCCTCGCCGACCACCGCGGAGGTCACGTTCGTGCCGTGCGCGAGCGCGGTGCCGAACACCTCCAGCGGCACGTCGAAGACCTGCACCAGGGCGCCGATCGGCAGGTGGCCGTTCAGGCCCGACAGCTTCTTGGTCACGCCGGCGGTGGTCTGGCTGCCGCCCGAGGCCACGTCGGTGACGTTGACGCCCTTGGTGGCCGAGATGCCGCCGACGGTCACGGCGTCGGTGAACACACCGGCGATCGCGGCCACCGGGACCTGGAGCAGGTCGCCGGAGATGGAACCGGCGGTGCCGTTGGTCTTGACGTCGCCACCGGCGAGGTCGACGACCTTGTTGGCGCCCGCGTGGTACGCCTGGCCCGCGGCGGAGACGGCGTCCTGCGCCACCTGCGCGTCGGCCACGACCGGCACCGAGGCCAGGTTGCCGGCCACCGAGCCGAACACGCCCGAGGTGTCGGCCTCGCCACCGGCGGTGTTGATCACCGAGGTCGAGCTCTTGTCGAACGCCAGGCCACCCGCGCCGACGGCGTCGTCGAGGACCTCGGCGTTGGCGATGGCCGGCACCTGGGCGAGGTTGCCCGAGATGGCGCCGAACATGCCGGTGGTGTGGGTGTCGCCACCGGCGAAGTTGCCGGTCCACGAGGTGGTCTCGTTGGCGGCGTTGCCCAGCGCGCCGACGGAGTCGGACAGCACCTGCGCGTTGGCCGCGGCCGGCACCTGCGCGACGTTGCCGGCGACCGAGCCCAGCTTGCCGGAGGTGTTGGTGTCGCCACCGGCCGACGGGTCGGTGTAGCTGTGCGCCAGCGCGTTGGCGATGCCGCCCAGGGTCACCGCGTCGCCCAGGACCTGGGCGGTCGCGGCGGCGGGCACCTTGGCCACGTTGCCGGAGACCGCGGCCTCGGTGCCGTTGGTCAGGACGTCCTTGCCGGCGGTGTCGAACACCTTGTTGTCGGCGACGGAGTTGCCCACGCCCGCGGCGGTGACGGTGTCACCCAGCACGCCCACGACCGGCGCCAGCGGCACCTGCGCGACGTTGCCGGCGAACGAGCCGCCCCAGCCGTTGGTGATGTCCGTGCCACCGGCGTTGGAGCTGGTCAGGTTGGCGGCAGTGGCGTTGTCCACACCCGCGCCGGCGATGGCAGCCCCGAAGGCCTGCACCGCGCCGGCCACCGGCACATCGGCGATGTTGCCGGTCAGCGCGCCGCCCTTGCCCGACGCGTCGACGTCGCCGCCGGCGGTGGAGCTGGTGACACCCTTGGCGATCGCGTCGCCGTTGCCGACCACGGTGGCGGTGTCGCCGAACAGCTGCGTGGGCAGCGAGACCGGGACCTGCGCGGCGTTGCCGGACGCGCTGCCCTTGTCGCCCACGGCCTCGACGTCGTGGCCGGCCGTGGTGGTGGTCTGCGACTGCGCGCCACCGGTGACGTTGGCGACCAGGCCGGCCGCGTCACCGAACAGCTGCACCGGCGCGGTGACCGGCACCGAGGCGATGTTGCTGCTGACCGTGCCGCGGTCGTCGTTGGTGTTGGTCTTGTCGCCGGCCTCGACGTCCTTGACCTCCTTGGACAGACCGTCGGCGTTGCCGGCCAGCGAGGCGCCGGCGCCGAAGATCTCGGCCGGGATGGCCACGGGCACGGCGGCGATGTTGCCGCCGACGACCCCGCCGTTGCCGAGCGTGCCGTTGTAGCCGCCGTCGACGACCGAGGAGTCGTTGCCGGCGGTGCCGCTGGCGTTGCCGATCAGCGAGCCGGCCGAGCCGAACGCGTCGACCGCGCCGGCGATCGGCGCGACGACGTCGTTGCCGCCCAGGGTGGACTTGTCGCCGTCGGTGTAGGTGTTGCCGCCGGCCAGCGCCGTGACCTTGTTGATGTCAGCGGCCTCGGCGGTGCCGATCCAGGTGACGCCGTCGCCGAAGACCTCGACGGGCAGCGCGACCTCGGGGTCGACGATGTTGCCCGAGCCGGTGGACTTCACACCGGTCGTGCCGGCCATGCCACCGGACTTCAGGTCGTTCTCGGTGGCGCCCAGCGCCGTGGTGTTGCCGATCCAGGAGACGGCGTTGCCGGCCACCAGGACCTTGCTGACGATCGGCGCCTGGACGATGTTGCCCGACACGGTGCTCGGGTCGCCCGAGGTCAGCGCGTAGAACCCGTCCTGGGTGTCGCCGGCCTGCACGGCGCCGGTGCTGTGGTTGCGCGCGTCGGCGTTGCCGACCCAGGAGATCGCGTTGCCGTTGGCCTCGACCGGCAGGCCCAGGGGCACGCCGATCAGGTTGCCGGCCAACGTGCCGCCGTTGCCGGTGCTCTGCAGCGAGCCGCCGGTGGCGACGTCGGTGCTGGCCTTGTTGACGGTGTTCGAGTTGCCGCCGACGCCGATGGCGTTGCCGGTCACCTGGACCGGGGTGCCCAGGGCGGCGTCGACGATGTTGCCGGCCAGCGTGCCGCGGTCACCGTTGCTGATGAACGGCGTGGTGCCGGTGGCGGTGGCCGCGTCGGCGGTGCCGGCGGCGAACGCGTTGCCGGCGGCGGCGATCGCGTTGTTGTCCAGCTGGATCGGCAGGCCGTAGTCGACGCCGATGATGTTGCCGGCGATCGAGCCGCGCTTGCCGTCGGTCTGGGTGACCGACTCGGCCTCGCAGCCGACCTTCGAGCGGTTGAACGTCGCGGCGTCGCCGGTGGCGCCGATGGCGTTGCCGGAGATGTCGACCGGCACGCACACGTCGAGCGGGATGGTGTTGCCCCGGCTGATGTTCTGCGGCACGGCGACGGGGATGTTCTTGGCCTGCGTGGCCAGCGGGTGCGGAGCCAGCTTGCCCGTGAGCTCGCGGGTGCTCACGGTGTGGCTGACGGCCGGCAGGTCCGTCTTGCCGAGCACGGTGCCCAGCTGGTTGTTGGCCTCGTGGATCGGCACCTTGACGTTGACGTCGACCAGGTCCGCGGCGGGAACACCCAGCGGGTGAGCCGGCTGGGCCTCGGAGGCGTTGGCGATGCCGGTGCCGACGGCGATGAAGCCACCGGTGAGGAGCGCGGCCTGTAGTCCGCGCTTCGCCCACGTCTGCATTACTTCTCCTTGGGGTTCGTCCCTTGCGGGGCTAACGGGTGGCCGGGGGCAACGGCCACCCGGGGAAGTGGGATGCACCTAGCTGAGGGGGAGATGCATCCCGGGTCGTTAGCGCGGCTGGACGAGCGCAGAAGAATGCGCACGGACCGAAAACGGTGCGGGCCTCAAAGCCCTGCGACCGCCAGCCGCGCGCGGGAATCAGTCAGGCGTGATGCCGGCTTGCTTGCCGGTCAACACGGACACCGACTGCGAGGTGGCCACGACGGACCAGTGCGCAGCGGCGCCGAGGGTGGAGCCGAAGGGAAGCTGCTCGGGGTTGGGGACGCCGGCCGAGCCGAAGCCTCCCGTTCCGAAGCAGCACGGGGCCGGCGGTGCCTGGGCGGGCAAGGCCGGCATCGGCGTGGAGTTCCTCGGGCCGGACAGGTCCGAGCTCCGGTACGGCGGCAACGGGTGCCGCGCGGTGAGCGCGGTGGCGGCAGGCGCGCCGACGAAGGACGAGAACAGGGCGGAGCCGGTCGCGCCGGCCGGGTCGAGCCCGGTCGGGGAGGCGGACTGCTGCCTGCCGTCGGTCGTCGTGGACGCGCCGGAGAGCTCGCCGATCACCGAGATCGGCAACCGCACCGGCAGCGTGGCCAGCGGGAAACTGGACCACGTGGCGCACCAGGGAAACCGAGTCCCCCACCAGGGCGGACGGGGCCGGAGTTGCCACGTGCCGCCCCACCTGGACGAAGTCGTCCTGGACCTGGTGGGCGAACCGGTCGAATTCGGCGGAGGAGGGCAGGCTCGCCCCACTCGCCAGGGTCTGGTGCTCGTCGGCGAGCGAACCCACGGTCGGCTTGCTGGCGGTCGCGACCGCGCGGGCCATCTCGTGCACCCCGTTGTCCGCTGATGCGGTTTCCGGCGAGTGGCCGTGCGTGGCGACCGCGTGGTTCACCGGGTTGACCACGATGTGGTCGCCGAGGGTTCCCGCGGACGCGCAGGCGGTGGAGAGGCACCACGCGGCGGCCGTCAGGCCCGCCGCGCCGCCGACGGTCAGCAGTGCCCGGGTGAGTGCCCGGCGTAGCCGGCTGCCCCCCGTGATCACGTGCCCGTCCGTCGACAAAATGAAGATCCTCTTCCGCTCGCCTGGGGAAACGTCGTCATCGGTGAAGGGACGCGAGAGGCATCCGTGATGTCGACGCCGAGAGATTGTCAGTTTCGGACCGGCCGCGCACCCTTGACGCCGCAAGATCCCCTGAACGTGTGAACAGTGCCTAACCACCGCCACCCGACTACGGTGATCGTGTGACTTCGCCCCGGCCAGGCCGTCCCGAGGACGTCAGCCAGTCCGTGCCCAAGGTGCTGCGGGTCAGCGCCGCGCTGAGCTGGCGGCTGCTGGCCGTGGCCGGCGCCGTCTGGCTCATCTCGTGGGTGGTCGGCTACCTGGCGGTGGTGATCATCCCGGTGGCCATCGCGCTGCTGCTGGCCGCGCTGCTGGCGCCGGCGGTGGCCCAGCTGGTGCGCTGGAAGGTCCCGCGCGGATTGGCCACCGCGCTGGTCGTGGTCGGCGGCATCGCGGTGGTCGGCGGCGTGCTCTACGGCGTGATCAGCGCGTTCGTCGGCGGCCTTCCCGACCTGCAGAAGCAGGTGGCCGACTCGGTGAAGACGATCCAGGCCTGGATGCAGGGCCCGCCGCTGCACCTGTCCCCGGCCCAGCTGACCGACCTACCCAACCAGATCATCAAGCTGATCCAGGACAACCAGCTGACCATCACCACCAGCGCGCTGAGCACCGCGGCCAGCCTGGCCGAGGTGCTCACCGGCGTGCTGCTGGTGCTGTTCACCACGATCTTCTTCCTGCACGACGGCGGCGGCATCTGGTCGTTCCTGGTCCGGATCATCCCGGCCGACGTGCGGCCGCGGGTGGACGTGGCCGGCCGCCGCGGCTTCGCCTCGCTGGTCCGCTACGTGCGGGCCACCGCCGCGGTGGCGGTGGTGGACGCGGTCGGCATCGGCGTCGGCATCGGGATCGTCGGCGTGCCGCTGGCGGTGCCGCTGGCCGCGCTGGTGTTCCTCGGCGCGTTCATCCCGATCATCGGCGCGGTCATCGCCGGCAGCGTCGCGGTGCTGGTCGCGCTGGTGGCCAAGGGCTTCATCTGGGCGCTGGTCGTGCTGGGCATCGTGATCCTGGTGATGCAGCTGGAGAGCCACATCCTGCAGCCGCTGCTGCTGGGCCGGGCCGTGCAGCTGCACCCGCTGGCCGTGGTGCTGGTGATCGCGGCCGGCTTCACCTTCGGCGGCATCGCCGGCGCGCTGATGTCGGTGCCGATCCTGGCCGTGCTGAACTCCGGCATCCGGTCGCTGCTGCACGACCAGGGCGTCGATCCGTCCGAAGTGGACCCGACGCGGCCGCCCAAGGTGGAGCCGGGCACCTCCAAGTAGACGGCGCCGCCAACTCGGCTTAAGAGCGACCTCGCCCCGCGCGGAACGCGCGGCAAAAAACTACGCCATGGCTACCAGGTTGCGGCCGTAGCCCTTGGCCGACAACAGTGCCGAGTCGGCCGCCACCAGCAGCGTGGACACGTCGTAGCCGTAACGGTCCGAAGTGGACACTCCGATGCTGACGGTGAGGCCGCTCAGCACGTGGGCGTGGCCGTCGGCCGCGGTGGTCGCCACCCGCAGCAGCGAGATGGCGTGCCGGACCCGTTCGGCCACCGACTCGGCGACGCCGGGGCCGGTGTCGGGCAGCAGCACCACGAACTCCTCGCCGCCGAACCGCCCCACCACGTCCCCGTGCCGCACGCTGACCCGCAGCTCACGGGCGACCGCGGCCAGCGCCGCGTCCCCGGCCAGGTGCCCGACCCGGTCGTTGACCCGCTTGAAGTGGTCGAGGTCCAGCAGCATCATCGCGACCGGCCGCTGCCGCGAGGAGGCCTTGGCCAGCTCGTCACGGGCCTGGAGGTCCCAGTGCACGGCGTTGGACAGCCCGGTCTTGGCGTCTCGTTGGGCCGAGCGCCGCCACTGCGGCAGCTGCGCGGCCCGCTCCAGCAGGAACATCGGCGGCCCGGCCAGCAACGCCCGGATCGGGTCGGTCAGCACCGACACCGCCATCAGCGCGCCGGTGCTCACGGCCACGATGCCCAGCACCACGTCGATCGGCTCGCCGAACACCTCGTCCGAGCCGGCCGACGGGGCCCGCAGCCGCAGGCCGACCGCCACCAGCACCGCCCGGGTCATCAGCAGCACGATGCCGCCGAGCACGAGCATGCCGAAGTCCCAGCTCGGCCGAGTCCAGCCGAGCGCAGCACGGGCGGCGAACACCGACAGCGTGGTCGCGGCCAGCGTGAACAGCCAGCGATGCGCCTCCGGGCCCGGGCCGAGCACGCCGTAGAGGGCGGGGCCGAGCAGGAGTAGCAGCGTCAGGTTCGGCGGCAACACCAGCAGACCGGCCGACAGGTAGCAGATGTGCAGCGCCCACGGATTGCGCCGGGTCTCGTTGGACAGCTGCGTGGCGATCGCCGTGATGACCACGACCACCAGGCCGGTGCCCGCGATCGCGCCGAACCGGCCGAGGTCCTCCAGGGTGGGCGGGGCGGTCGCGGCCAGGACGCAGCCGCCGACGACCAGCGCGGCGAGGTCCACTGCGATCCAGTAGACCAACGCGGGCCTCGGCAGGGTCCACATCGACCAGTCACGCACTACGAGTCCGTTCGTCACCCGATGTCCTGAGCGTCGCACACACCGTGACACGAGCAGAAGTCCACCGGTCAGGGATACCCGCCACCACCCGGTCACGGCAGTATGAGCGCGGGGAGGGAGCCGTGGTGAACCGCAGACCAGCCATTCCGGGGATCACGCCCGACGACGATCCGGCCACGCCGTTCTGGCGGGGCGTGATCGTGCTACGCATCGTGACCTGGGTGTTCGCCCTGGCCAGCATCTGGGTCGACCGGGGCAGCTTCGACCTGGAGTGGGC
>NZ_KK037166.1:5864134-5895453 GCF_000568255.1 Kutzneria sp. 744 | reverse complement strand
CCGCCGAGCGGGAGCGGCTGGCCCGGTCCATCCACGACGGCGTGCTGCAGGTGCTGGCCCGGGTGCGCAAGCGCGGGCTGGAGGTCGGCGGCGAGGCGGCGGAGATCGCCGAGCTGGCCGGCGAGCAGGAGATCGCACTGCGGTCGCTGATCGCCTCCGGACCGTTGGAGTCCACTGTGGACGGCGACCCGACCTGCGGCAGTGGGTGCAGCTGATGGCCACGCCGACGATTTCCGTGGCGGCGCCGGCAACTCCGGTGCTGATGCCGCAGGTGGCCGCAGCCGAGCTGAGCGCCGCCGTGCGGGAAGCGCTGTCCAATGTGGAGCGCCATGCCGGCCCGGCCGCGCGGGCCTGGGTGCTGTTGGAGGACCTCGGCGGCGAGGTGGTGCTGAGCATCCGCGACGACGGCGTCGGCATCGCCGACGGGCGGCTGGCCATCGCCGAGGCCGAGGGCCACCTGGGCGTCTCGCAGTCGATCCGGGGACGGATCGCCGACCTGGGTGGCACCGTTGAGCTGGTGACGGCGCCCGGCGAGGGCACCGAGTGGGAACTGCACGTGCCGACGGGGGGACAAGCGTGAGCGTGTCGGTGATGGTCGTCGACGACCATCCGATGTGGCGGGCCGGGGTGGCCCGCGACCTGGAGGAACGCGGTTTCGAGGTGGTGGCCACGGCCAGCGACGCCCCGTCCGCGGTGCGGATCGCCAACGCCGTGCGGCCGGACGTCGTGCTGATGGACCTCAACCTCGGCGTGCAGACCGGCGTGGAGGCGACGCAGCAGATCGTCGCCGCACGGCCGGAGACCCGGGTGCTGGTGCTGTCGGCCAGCGGCGAGCACGCCGACGTGTTGGAGGCGGTGAAGGCCGGTGCGTCCGGCTACCTGCTGAAGTCCGCCTCCGCCGAGGAGCTGGCCAATGCCGTCAACCGCACCGCCGAGGGCGCGGCCGTGTTCACCGCCGGGCTGGCCGGCCTCGTGCTGGGCGAGTACCGGCGGATGGCCACCGAGCCGGCCGGGCGGGAGCCCGCGCCGGAGCTCACCGGCCGGGAGACCGAGGTCCTGCGCCTGGTGGCCAAGGGCATGACGTCCAAGCACATCGCCACCCGCCTGGACATCTCGCCGCGCACCGTGGAGAACCACGTCCAGTCCACGCTGCGCAAACTCCAGCTGCACAACCGCGTTGAGCTGGCCCGCTACGCCATCGAGCACGGCCTGGACGCCGACCAGCACTGACCCAGCTCACGTCACATGAGCGTCGTACTTGCCTCTGTTCGGCACATCCGGTCCGCATGTGCCGGATGGGGGCTAGTGGTGGCGGCGCGGGGTCAGGGCGGCGCGAGCGGCCAGGCGGGCGTGCTCCGGGTCGTGCGTGGCCAGGGCGGCCTTGGCCGCGAGCTGGCACTGGTCGAAGTGCACCTCGGCCAGGCCCCCGCCGACCCGGTTGAGGGCGCCGGCGTTCATCGACAGGCTGGTCATGCCGAGGCCGACCAGCACCGCCGCCAGGTGCGGGTCCGCGGCCGCCTCGCCGCAGACGCCCGCCGGCTTGCCGACCTCGCCGGCCGCCTTGCCGACCAGGGCGATCAGGCGCAGCAGGGCCGGCTGCCACGGGTCGTTGAGCGCGGCGACCGCGCCGACCTGCCGGTCCGCGGCGAAGGTGTACTGGGCCAAGTCGTTCGTGCCCAGGCTGACGAAGTCGACGGCGTCGAAGATCTCCCGGGCGGTCAGCGCGGCCGCCGGCACCTCGATCATCACGCCGGCCTTCTCGATGCCGGCCGCGCGGACGCGCTTCGCGAACCAGGCCGCCTCCTCGGCGGTGGCCACCATCGGGGCCATGACCTGCACCAGCGCGCCGGTCTCGGCAGCGGCCGCGGCGATGGCCTCCAACTGCCGGTCCAGGATCTCGGTGCGAGTGAACGCCACCCGCAGACCGCGCACGCCCAACGCCGGGTTGGGCTCCGGCTCGGGGGCGAGGAAGGCCAGCGGCTTGTCCGCGCCGGCGTCCAGCGTGCGGACCGTGACGGGCTTGCCGGCGAACGGCTTGAGCACCGCGGCGTAGGCGGCGGTCTGCTCGGCCACGGTCGGCTCGCTGGTCGCCGACAGGTAGCAGAACTCGGTGCGGAACAGGCCGACACCTTCGGCGCCGTTGGCCGCGGCGGTCGTCGCGTCGGCGGCGGAGCCCACGTTGGCCAGGATCTTGAACCGGTTGCCGTCGGCGGTGGTGCCGACGCCGTCCCAGTGCACTTCCTTGGCCGCGCTGGCCGCGAGGACCTGGACCTGGCCCATCGGCACCTCGACCACGCCGGTGTCGCCGTCCACGATCAGGCCGCGGATGTCGCCCAGCGCCAACAGGCCGGTGGTGGCCACGACGGCCGGGATGCCCAGCGAGCGGGCCAGGATCGCGGTGTGGCTGGTCGGGCCGCCCTCCTCCGTGACGAGGGCGAGCACCTTGCTCGGGTCGAGGCCCGCGGTGTCGGCCGGCGCGAGGTCGCGGGCGATCAGCACGGTCGGGCCGGTCAGCGTCGGCACGCCGGGCGGCTCCACACCCATCAGCTCGGCCACGATGCGGTCCCGCACGTCCCGGATGTCGCGGACCCGCTCGGCCATGTAGCCACCGGCCGCGGCCAGCGCGGACGCGAACGTCTCGGCGGAGTCGAACACCGCGCGGGCCGCCGGCAGCGACTTGGCGGTGACGAGCTTCTCGGCCTGGCTGGCCAGCGACGGGTCGGCGGCCATCGCCGCGGTCGTCTCCAGCACCGCCTTGGCCTCGCCGGTCGCGGCGTCGGCGCGCGCGGTCAGCCGGTCCGCGACCGCCTTGGCCGCGGGCCGGATTCGGGCCGCCTCGGCCGCCGGGTCCGCGGGCGCGGGCGTCGCCGCCGGCTCCGGTAGCGGGTCCGCGACCCGCACCACCGGACCGGAGGCCCGGCCCGCACTCACTCCGACACCCTTGAGTCGCGCGCTCGACATGGTCTAGACCATACCCTCCGTCGAATCCACTTCACCACGGGTCGGGTACGACGCCTGCGCGCCCGGCCGGGTCACCGACACCGCCGCCACCCGCACCGCCCGTTCCGCCGCCGCGACCAGGTCGTCCCCGGCCGCCAGCCGCGTGATCAACGCCCCGACGAACGCGTCGCCGGCCCCGGTGGTGTCCACCGCTGTCACCTCGGGCGAGGACACCTCGGTCGTGCCGTCCCGCTCGATCACCAGCGCGCCGCGGCTGCCCAGCGTGACAACGGCCGACCTCGGGCCCAGGTCCAGCAGCTTCTTGAGGTCCGTCCCGCCGTCCATCAGCCACTGCGCCTCATGCTCGTTCACCACCAGCGGGTCCAGCGCGGCAAGCGTTTGCGGCTGGAGTTTCGCCACCGGCGACAGGTTCAGGACCGCCCTCGTGCCCGCCTCCCGGGCCAGCGCCACCGCCCGCTCGATCGCCGGCAGCGGCACCTCCAGCGAGGCCAGCAGCACCTTGGCGTCGGCGATCACGTCCTTGGCCGCCTCCACCTGCTCGACGTCCACCGCCGAGTTCGCGCCGGGGGAGACGACGATCGTGTTCTCCCCGTCCGGAGTGACCGTGATGTAGGCGGCCCCGGTCGGCCGCTGCGCCGTGCGCACCAGATCCAGCCGCACTCCGGCCTGTCGCATCGAGTCCCGCAGCAACGCCCCGTGCTGGTCATCGCCCAGCGCCCCCAGCAATGCGACCTGGGCGTCCTGCAACGCCGCCGCCACCGCCGCGTTGGCCCCCTTGCCGCCCGCCGCCAGCACCGTGTCCGACCCCAGCACCGTCTCGCCCGGCCCCGGCCTGCGCTGCACCCGCACCACCACGTCGGCGTTCGCCGAGCCGACCACCACCACCTCAACAGTCACATCACAACCCTGCCACGTGAGTAGCTCTACGGATCCATTCGGCGAGGTCAGGACTCATCCTGTCGGCATGACCACCTCGGAACCACTGGCTCGACTGGCCGCCGAGCTGGACTTCATCGGCCGGCGGCTCCAGGTCGTCAGCCAGGAGTTGCAGCACGCCCAGCCGGCCCCGCCGCCCGCCGGCGCTCCGGCCCCGCAGTCGACGGTCCTGCCGCCCATGCAGCCGCCGGTCCTGGGCCAAGTTCCCCGGCAACCGACGCCCTCCGCCGGCCAGATCCCGCAGCAGCCGGCCTCACCCGCCGGCCAGCCGTCGGACCCGAGCCAGATCCCGCAGCAACCAGCGGCACCCGCAGGCCAGCCGGTCTCCGGCCAGTTCGCCCAACAACCTGCCTCGCCCGCCGGGCAGCCGTCCTGGGCGGGCCAGCCGTCCATGTCCTGGCCGTCGTCTGCTCCCCAGCAGGCCTCGGGCCAGCAGACCGCGCCGCCGATCTGGCCCCAGACCCAACCCAACTACGTTCCCCCGCCGCCGCTGCCCGAACGCCTCGGCCGCGAGGGCGCCGGCAGCAAGGCGGTGTCCTGGATCGGCGGCTCCGTCACGCTGCTGGGCATCGTGCTGCTGATGGTGCTGGCCGTGCAGCGCGGCTGGCTCGGCCCGGAACCCCGTGTCCTCGTGGGCGGCGGGCTCGGGCTGGCGCTGATCGCCGGCGGCCTGTGGGTGCACCGCAACCCCGCCGGCCGCAGCGGCGCCTACGCCCTGGCCGCGACCGGCATCGCCGTCCTCTACCTGGACGTCGCCGCCGCGACCTCGCTCTACAACCTGATGCCGCAGTGGGCCGGCCTGTTGATCGCGCTGGTGGTCGCCGGCGGCGGGCTGCTGCTGTCGGCCCGGTGGAACGCCCAGTTCATCGCCGTCTGGGTGATCATCGGCTGCGCGCTGTGCGACCCGTTCCTGACCCACGGCTTCACGCCGCTGCTGGTCTCGTTCCTGGTCGTGCTGCAGATCGGCGCCATGCCCGTGCAGCTGCTGCGGAACTGGCCGTCGCTGGCGTTGGTCGCCGGCGTCCCGCCGGTGCTGGCCAGCCTGTTCACCACCGTGATCCATCTGCGCTCGGGCGACCCGTTCCAGACCGCCGGCACCGCGCTGGCCTCCACCATCGTCGGCGTGGCCATCGCCGTGGTCATCACGCTGCGGGACCAGCGCGACCTGGCCTCGCCCGTGATCCTGCTGGCCACCTCGCCCGTCGCCGCCCTGGTCGCCGGGTTCGCCCTGACGCGTCCCGAGGCGGCCTGGCTGGCCGCGATCGTGGCCGCGCTAATGCTCGTCGTCGTGCTGGGCGACCGCTGGCTGACCACTCCCACCACCGTCACCGCCGCGGTCGTCGGTTCGGTCGCCCTGGTCGACGCCACCGTGCAGGCGCTGTCCGGACCCACCCAAGCCATCACCCTTCTGGGTGAATCTTTGGTTCTGGTCCTGGCCGCCGATCTCGCTCGGCACCGCGCGGCGCTGCTCGCCTCGCTGCTGACCAGCGTGTTCGGGCTGCTGTGGGGCCTGACAGTGGTCAGCCCCGTGCTGCTGGTGGTCTACCGGTCCGACGTGGACCTGACCGTCAGCACGGCGCTGACCGCGCTGCTCATGACCGCCGTGGCCATCGCGATTCCGCTGGTCGCGTACCGGATGAAGGTCATCGCGTCGCCCACCCGCAACGCCGGGCCGTGGATCGCCGCCGGCCTCGTGATGCTCTACGGCGCCGCCGGGGCGGTGCTGGCCACCGCCCTGCTCGTGTCGCCCGACCGCTCCGGATTCCTGTTCGGTCACACCGTGATCACGGTGTCGTGGACCGTCGCCGCCATCGCCCTGCTGCTGCGCGGAATCCGCTCCGGCGCCCTGCGCGCGGTCGGGTTGGTGCTGGTCGGGGCCGCTGTCGTCAAGCTCATCCTGTTCGACCTGGCGTTCCTCGACGGGCTGGCCCGGGTGATCGCCTTCCTCGTCGCCGGCCTGCTACTGCTTCTGGCCGGTACCCGATACGCCCGGCTGGTCGCACATGGAGGAGTCATAACGGATGAGTCGCGAGGCGTAACAAATCAGGTGCCGGACTGATACACAGAGGTGTACCGGCTGATTCGTCCGCCGGTGAGGTGCCCTGGCGCCGGTCGCGTAGCCCCCCGAGCGACCCGGCACCAGGGCATCTACGTTCTCCCGGCCGAGCGGAAACGTTCACCCGTCCCGGGTGCGCGGCTGGCCGGAGCCATGGTCAAAATGCTCCCATGCGGCTTGTGACCACCACGCGCTGCCAGCGTCGGTTCGGCGCTCGGCGACTGCGAGCCTTGGTGGCGGCCGGAGTCGCGCTGACGATGCTGACCGCCGGGGTGGTGGCCGAGCAGCCAGTGCTGATCCGGCCCGCCGCGAGCGCCGCCGCCGTGCACGCCCTCGTCGCCGGCGAGAACGGCGAGCTGCGGATCATCGACTCCACCGCCGGCCAGGTCACCGCGGTCGTCGACACCGGGGCCATGGTCACCGGCCTCACCCTCAGCCCCGACGGCCGCACGGCTTACGTCGTCAACGGCTGGTCCGGCGCCGTCACCATCGTCGACGTGGCCGCGGCCAAGGTGATCAAGCGGATCCGGGTCAAAGCCGAGCTCGACTCGGCCGTCGTGCGGCCCGACGGCAAGCGCCTCTACGTCACCGGCACCGCCAACGGCCAGGGTGTCGTCCTCGGTTTCGACACCGCCACCAACTCGCTGGCCGCCGTCATCCAGGTCGGCGCCACCCCCACCGGCGCCGCCATCACCCCCGACGGCTCGCACCTGTACGTGGTCGACAACCAGGGTGCCAGCCTCACGGTCATCGACACCCGCATCGCCACCGTCGTTCACACCGTGCCGGTCGACGTTGCCCCAGTACGTCGCCGTCAGTCCCGACGGGGCCACCACCTACGTCTCGCACACCAGCAGCCTGTCCGGCGCCAACGGATCCATCACCGTGATCGACAACCGCACCAACCAGGTCGCCGCCCACATCCCCGTCGGCGTCGGCGCCTGCGAGCTCGCCGTCGGCGGCGACCGGCTCTACGTCACCAACCTCCAGGACGGCACGGTGTCCGTTGTGGACACCACCACCCGCCGCGTCGTGCAGACCCTCGTGCTCACCGTGCGGGGCATCGCCGTCTCGCCCCGGGACCACAGCGTCTACTTCGCCGGCCGCAACGCCGTCACCGTCGTCGACGGCACCGGTCAGGTCACCGCCACCATCGACCTGGCCGACAACAGCAAGCCGGCGACCGTCATCGCGGTCGCCGGCTGAGTCCTGCTGTTCGTCACTTCTGCGGCAGCAACTCCGGCGCCTCCGCCTTCACGGCCGCCAGCACCTGGTGGATCGAGGGATTGACCATCCACGTGCTGCCCACGTTCACCGTCGGCACCGTCTCGTTCCCGTTCGCCGCCGCCCGCACCGCCGCCGCCGCATCCGGGTCCTGCCAGATGTCCAACTCGCGGTACTTCAGCCCACTCCGCTTCAGGTTCGAGCGCAGCATGTCGCAGAACGGGCACCCCGGCCGCACGTGCACAAGCACTTCAGTGGTCACTTGGTCTCCAACCTCTCCCCGGCCGTCCCGTATTCCCCCCTCGATTGTGCTAGTGCACCAGCTCAGGCTCGCGGACGGGCTCGTCGTCGTCGAGGTCGTCGGACTCCTGGATGCCGACACGTTCCTGGAGGCGGCGCAGCGGGCCGGGGGCCCACCACGCGGCGTTGCCGAGCAGGCGGAGGACGGCCGGCACGAGCATGAGCCGCACGACGGTGGCGTCGAGGACGAGGGCGACGATCATGCCGACGCCGATGAACCGCATGATGACGATGCTGGACAGGCCGAAGGCGCCGGTGACCACGATCAGGAGCAGCGCGGCGGCGCTGATCATGCGACCGGTACGGACGAGGCCCGTGCGCACGGCCTCGGCCGTGGACAGGCCCTTGTTGCGGGCCTCGACCATGCGGGACAGCAGGAACGTCTCGTAGTCGGTGGACAGGCCGAACACCAGGGCGCCGATGAGCACCATGACGCCGACCTGCATGGGTTGGGCGGTGACGTCGAGCAGGCCGGCGCCGTGCCCGTCCTGGAAGACGAAGGTCAGCACGCCGAAGGTGGCGGACAGGCTCAGGGCGCTCATCACCACGGCCTTGACGGGCAGCAGCACGGAGCCGAAGGCCAGGAACATCAGCAACAACGTGGCGCCGACGAGGATGGCGACCATCCAGGGCAGCCGGTCGAAGATGGACTGGGTGCTGTCGGCCAGCTTGGCGGTGAAGCCACCGACCAGGACCTCGGTGCCGTCGGGGTGGGGCAGCGCCCGCAGCGACGTCACGGCGTCCTTGGCCTGGTCGCCGAGGGGGTCGCCGGGCAGGTTGCCGGTGAAGACGTACACATCGCCCTTGGCCCCGACGGGATGCACGTCGGAGGCGATCTTGCCGGCGTCGGCGACGAACGTGCCGACCGAGGCCTGGTCCAAGGCCTTGCCCCGCAGGACGATGGAGGCGACGGAGTTGCCGGTGGACGGGAACGCCTTGGTGATGGACTCGATGGCCTGACGGCCGGGATCGCTGGGCGGCAGCTGCTTCTCGTCGGCGGCGCCGAACTTGACGTTGAGGAACGGGGCGCCGAGCACGAGCAGCACGGCGACGATGGGCACGACGAACAGCGCGGGTCGCTTCATGACGGTGCCAGCGACGCGGTTGAGCCACCGCGGCTCGGGGTTGGCGGTCTTGCCCCGCCGCCACGGGACGGACAGCTTGTCGATGCGGGGACCGAGCACGCTGAGCAGCGCGGGCAGCAGGGTCAGCGACACGATGGCGGCGATGGCCACGGCGGACATGCCGCCGTAGGCGACGGCCTTGAGGAAGTCGAGGGGGAACACCATCAGCCCGGCCAGGGCGATCACCAGCAGCGTGGCCGAGAAGGCGACGGTCCGGCCGGCGGTGGCCACGGTGCGGCGCACGGCCTCGGCGGTGTCCCGGCCGGCGGCGAGCTCCTCGCGGAACCGGCCGACCGTGAACAGGCCGTAGTCGATGGCCAGCCCGAGTCCGAGCAGCGAGGCGACGTTGACGGCGAAGGCGTTGACGTCCAGGCCGAGGGAGATCAGCCGCAGCACACCGAGCGCGCCGAGGATGGACAGGCCGCCGACCAGCACAGGCATGAACGCCGCGACCACGCTGCCGAAGATCACCACCAGCAGCACGAGCACCAGCGGCAGCGACACGAACTCGGCGAACTCGACGTCCGTCATCGACTTGTCGGTGATCGTCTTCTGGAGCGGGGCCTGCCCGCCGATCTGGGTCTGCACGCCGTCGACCACGAGCTGGTCGGCGATGGCCGCGTACTGCTCGCTCTGCCTGGTCTGGTCGGTGGAGGCCAGGGTGATGGTGGCCAGCCCGTGCGTCTTGCCGGCGTCGGCCAGCTGCGGCACGTGGGTGTTCCAGTACGACACGACCTTGCTGACGTCCGCGGAGGGCAGCGCCGCCAGCCGATCGTTGATCCTGCGCGCGAGATCGGGGTCGTCGACCGTCTTTCCGGCCGGCGCGGTGTACAGCACGACGACATCGCCGCCCTGTTTTCCGATGGTGTCCTCAATGATCTTGTCGACGTGCGCGGCCTGGCTGTCCGGGTCGTCGTAGCCGCCCTGGGTCAGCCTGCTGCTCACGCCGGAGCCCCAGGCCCCGCCGATCACGGTCAGCACCAGCACCGCGATGATCACGATCCAGCGGCGTCGGTGCGCCACCGTTCCCCAGGACGCGAACATCAAGCCCTCTCTCGTTGTACCGTTCCCCTAGGACAGGCATCCGTAAACACCGTTAACCCGAACGACGGTACGGGACGGTTAACGGTGTTTACAACACGATGGGGTGAACTATGACGGAGACCACGCGACGTGATCGGCCTCGCGCCGACACCGAGCGGGAAATCCGCCAGCAGGCGCGCAGGCTACTGGTGGAGCAGGGCCGGGAGGCCGTCACGCTGCGCGCGATCGCCCGTCAGCTGGGCATCACCGCGCCGGCGCTCTACCGGTACTACGACTCGCGCGAGGACCTGCTGCGCCGCGTGATCGACGACATCTGCCTCGACCTCGGGGCCGAGCTGACCGCCGACCTCACCCGGATCGACGAGCACGACGCCGTCGGCGGCGTGCTGGCCGTCTGCCGCGGCTTCCGCCGCTGGGCCCTGGCCCACCCACAGGAGTTCACCCTCGTCTTCGCCTCGCCCGACGACTCCGCCCACTGCGAGGTCGACGAGTCCACCGGCAAGATGATGCGCCCGGCCAAGGACCAGTTCGGCCGCATCTTCCTCAACATGGCCGGCAAGCTCCTGGCCACCCACAAGGTCCTGGTGCCCGAGGAGGAGAAGGTGCCCGCCGACCTCCGGGCCGACCTGATCGCCTTCCGCGGCCACCTGCTGGCCCAGATCGAGCACGAGGGCATCGAGCTGCCGGAGCAGGCGCTCAACCTCTCCGTGGTCTACCTCATGCTGCAGTTCTGGGTCCGCCTCTACGGCCAGGTCGCGCTGGAGGTCTTCGGCCGCTTCCCGTTCGCGGTGGCCAACCCGGAGCCGCTGTTCGAGTCCATGCTGACCGAGCTGTTCGACGACATCGGCCTGGCCGACGCTTCCTGATCAGGCGACCGGCGCAGGCTCGGACAGCCATCCCGTGGACCTCAGGTGCTCCCACGCGATGGCCACGTGGCGTGCGGTGAACAGATGCGACGGTATGTGGCTCCAACCGGCGATCACGTCGTACGCCTGCTGCGCGCTGCTGGCCGTGCCTTCGATGAAGGTGAACAGCGTGGTGGCCAGGAGCTCCAGCTCGTACGTGCTCTCCCAGCCGTCGACCGCGTCGAGAACGGCGTCGACAACCTTGTCGTAGTCGGCCGGCACCGCCTCGATGGCGCGCCCCACGGCGTCAGGCATCAGGTGGATGGGTTGGAGCTCGAGCACCTTGTCCGTGGCGTCGCCGTAGCCGAGGACGAAATGACCTTCCCAGTCCTTGAGTTCGCGCTCCAGACCGTGCGAGTAGGGCCCGTACCTACCCCGCTCGAACCTGTGCGTGGCCGCACCGGTGAAGACCTGCAGCAGGTAGGCCAACTTCTGGATCTCGATACGTGCCAACGCGTCCGCACGTTCCGCTACGCGGAAAGGCGCCGCCGCGCGTACGAACGCCGAGAGAAGCACCAGCAACTCAGCGCGTTCCACGGTGAGCTCGGGGGCTTCGCTTCGGTTCGGCATGTCCTCCGGAGCCGGTGATCCAGCCGGAGCGAACAGGATCACCTCGGCGTCGAGGCTGCCCAGCTCCGTCAGCAGGATCTTCCTCACGTCAGCCCAGTCAAGGCCACCGTTGCCGCAACCGAGAGGTGGCACGGCTACCGACCGTATGCCCAGCTCGCGGACCTTGTCGGCGAGCGCACGTGCGCCAGCGGTGACGTCATCGAGCCGGCTGGGGTTGCGCCAGTGCCGCTTGGTCGGCACGTTCAGGATCCACCTCGGGCGCAGACCGATCCCTCGGTCAACGACGTGCACAACACCGGGAGCGACCTCGCCGGCGGCGCAAGCCCGCTCGTACGGTCCGACCATCTCCGGGAATGCCCGCTTGAACTGCAGGGCAAGTCCCTTGCCCAACACCCCGACACAGTTCACAGGGTTGGCGAGCGCCTCGACGTCCTGGGTGAGCAGGTTGCCTCGACCAAAACGGATCACTGTCACCACCCCTGCTTGTCGAAGTACCACTGCGGGTAGGAGCGCAACGGTAGCTCGCCCAAGGACGAGCCGCTGACGTACCGCCGCAGCGTGCTCGCTGTCTCCTCGCTCCGCGTGACGAGCCCGACCATCGCCTCCAGCGGCACCAGTTCATGCACGAGGAGCTCGGCCATCCTGCGTTCCTTCCGGTCGAGCTCTGCCTCGGTGTCGCGCCACAGCTGTGCTCTCATCAGCGGCCAGTCGATCGACTCCGCAAGGTCGTCAGGATCGGCTCGGAACTCGGCCGTGACCCTGGCCGCATTGCGGTCGGTGACCACCAACGGAGCATGGTTTCGAAGCAGGGCGACCTTGCTGACGAGGTAGATCAGATGGTCCTGCACCTTGGCGCCCAACGCGGCCTGCTGCCCGGCGACTTGAAAGAGCATCGGTGACTGCGGCGCGAAGTAGAACGGCACGTAGTCGCCGACGACACCTCCGGGCGGAACAGGCACCCGGACGGCCCTCCGGCGAGCCTTGATCTCGGGGTTGCCGATCTCGGCGAACGCGTGGGCAGTCCTCCGGAGCAGGCAGTCCGCCAGCAACGCGCCTGATTCGATCAGCGACGGCACGTTGTCGACGTGAGTGAAGTGGAAGACACGAAGTTCCGGAGGTCCGACGAAGGTCTGCCATCTCACTCGCGGAGATTATCCGGCGAGTCTGACAATTCGCCGGTGCAGGGTCCGTTCGCGACAGTCGCGAACGGACCCTGCAGCATCACGCGACGATGTTGACCAGGCGGCCCGGTACCACGATGACCTTGCGCGGCTCCTTGCCGCCCAGCAGCTCGGCCACCTTCTCCTCGGCCAGCGCGACCGCCTTGACCTGCTCCTGGTCGGAGTCGGACGGCACGGTGATCCGGGCCTTGACCTTGCCGTTGACCTGGATCGGGTACTCCACGGTGTCGGCGACCAGGTAGCGCTGCTCGGCGACGGGGAACGGACCGTGGGCCAGCGACTCGGGGTGGCCCAGGCGCTGCCACAGCTCCTCGGCGATGTGCGGGCACAGCGGGGGCCAGCATCAGCACCAGCGACTCGGCCACCGACCGAGGCGTGGAGCCGGCCTTGGTCAGGAAGTTGTTCAGCTCGATCAGCTTCGCGCCGGCGGTGTTGTAGCGCATCTCGGCGTAGTCCTCGCGGACGCCGGCAATGGCCTTGTGCAGGGCCCGCAGGGTGTCCTCGTCCGGCTCGACGTCGGTGACCCGCAGCTCACCGGTCTCCTCGTCGACCAGGTTGCGCCACAGCCGCTGCAGGAAGCGCTGGGCGCCGACGACGTCCTTGGTCGCCCACGGCCGAGAGACCTCCAGCGGCCCCATGGACATCTCGTACAGCCGGAAGGTGTCGGCCCCGTAGTTGTCGCACATCTCGTCCGGGGTGACGACGTTCTTCAGGCTCTTGCCCATCTTGCCGTACTCGCGGTTGACTTCTTCGTCCTGCCAGAAGAACTTGCCGTCCCGCTCGACCACCTCGTCGGCCGGCACGTACACACCGCGCGCGTCGGTGTAGGCGTAGGCCTGGATGTAACCCTGGTTGAACAGGCGGCGGTACGGCTCGTCGGAGCTGACCTCGCCCAGGTCGAACAGGACCTTCTGCCAGAACCGGGAGTACAGCAGGTGCAGCACGGCATGCTCGACGCCGCCGATGTACAGGTCGACGCCGCCCGGGTCGGTCGGGCCGTGAGACTCCGGGCGCGGGCCCAGCCAGTACTTCTCGTTGACCGGGTCGACGAAGCGGTCGCTGTTGTCGGGGTCCACGTAGCGCAGCTGGTACCAGCAGGAGCCGGCCCAGTTGGGCATGGTGTTGGCGTCGCGGCGGTACATCTTGGGGCCGTCGCCCAGGTCCAGCTCGACGTTCAGCCACTCGGTCGCGCGGGACAGCGGCGGCGACGGCTCGGTGTTGGGGTCGTTGGGGTCGAAGGTCCGCGGCGAGTAGTCGTCCACCTCGGGCAGCTCGACCGGCAGCTGGTCCACGGGGATGTCGTGGGCCACGCCGTCCTCGTCGTAGACGATCGGGAACGGCTCGCCCCAGTAGCGCTGTCGGGAGAACAGCCAGTCGCGCAGCTTGTACTGCACGGTGCCCTCGCCGGCGCCCTGCTCGGTCAGCCACTCGGTGATCGTCTTCTTGGCCTCGACGACGTCCATGCCGTCCAGGAACGAGGAGTTGATCGCCGGTCCGTCGCCGGTGAAGGCCTTGCCCTCGAAGCCTTCCGTCGGCTGCACGGTGCGGATGATGGGCAGGCCGTACACCTCGGCGAAGTCCCAGTCACGGGTGTCCTGGCCCGGCACGGCCATGATCGCGCCGGTGCCGTAGCCCATCAGCACGTAGTCGGCGACGAACACCGGCACGCTGGCCCCGTTGACCGGGTTGACCGCGTACGAGCCGGTGAAGACGCCGGTCTTGTCCTTGTTCTCCTGGCGGTCCAGTTCGGACTTGCGGGAGGCGGCCAGCCGGTACGCCGCAACGGCTTCCGCCGGGGTGGCCGCGCCGCCGGTCCAGCGGGCGTCCACATCGGACGGCCACTCGGCCGTGGTCAGGGCGTCCACCATCGGGTGCTCGGGGGCCAGCACCAGGTAGGTGGCGCCGAACAGGGTGTCGGGCCGGGTGGTGAAGACCTCGATGCTGTCCGCGCCGGCCGCGAAGCGCACCCGGGCGCCGTGCGAGCGGCCGATCCAGTTGCGCTGCATCGACTTGATCTTGTCCGGCCAGTCCAGCCGGTCCAGGTCGTCGACCAGACGGTCGGCGTAGGCGGTGATGCGCATCATCCACTGGCGCAGGTTGCGCCGGAACACCGGGAAGTTGCCGCGCTCGCTGCGGCCGTCCGCGGTGACCTCCTCGTTGGACAGCACGGTGCCCAGCCCCGGGCACCAGTTCACCGGCGCCTCGGACAGGTAGGCCAGCCGCTGCGAGTCGATGCGGGCACGCCGCTCGCCGGCCGACAGCGTGGCCCAGGACGGGTCCTTGGCGTACTCCGCCTCCAGCTCGGCGATCGGCCGCGCGCGACCGGCCTGGGTGTCGTACCAGGAGTTGTAGATGCGCAGGAAGATCCACTGCGTCCAGCGGTAGTACTCCGGGTCGATGGTGGAGATCCGGCGGCGCTCGTCGTGACCCAGGCCCACCCGGCGGATCTGCCGCAGGTAGGTGGCGATGTTGTCCTCGGTCGTCTTGCGCGGGTGCTGCCCGGTGGCCACGGCGTACTGCTCGGCCGGCAGGCCGAACGCGTCGAAGCCCATGGTGTGCAGCACGTTGCGGCCGTTCATCCGGTGGAACCGGGCGAACACGTCGGTGCCGATGAAGCCCAGGGGGTGGCCGACGTGCAGGCCCGCGCCCGACGGGTACGGGAACATGTCCTGCACGAACATCTTGTCGGCCGGCAGCGGCGCGTCGCCGCTCAGCTTGCCGACCGGGTTCGGCGCGTGGAAGGTGCCGTTCTCGTCCCAGTAGCGCTGCCAGCGCTGCTCGAACGCGCCGGCCAGCTCAGCGGTGTAGCGGTGGGCCGGCGCCGCCTCGGCGGTCTGCTCGGTCATCACAAGTGCCTCTCGTCGTACCTGCCCCAGGAAACACAAAACCCTCCAGCCCGGATGGGCATGGAGGGCTGCCGCGCCGACCCGCTTCGTCAGGAGGTCAACGCGGCTGAATAAGGAGCAGATGGACCGTGCTCACCGGGCAAGTTTAGCGCACACTCTGTAGCTCATGCGCTGGGTTTGGATCGGCCTGGTTCTGTCGGTGGCGGCCTGCACCGCGACGCCCCCGCCACCCCCGTTGCCCACCGTCTCGACGACGGTCAACGCCGTGCTGCCGCCGGTGCCCAGCGGCGACTGGCAGACGTTCAACCGGACCAACCAGCGCGAGGGCGTTCAGCCCGACCTCGTGTCGACGGGTCCGCTGTCCTCGGCCTGGCACACCAAGCTGGACGGCGCGGTCTACGGCCAGCCGCTCATCGTGGGCGACCGCGTGCTGGCCGCCACCCAGGGCGACACGATCTACTCGCTGGACGCGGCCACGGGCAAGATCCAGTGGCAGACCCGATTAGGCACCCCGATGCCCCGCAAGGGCCTGCCCTGCGGCGACATCGACCCGGTGGGCATCACCGGGGCCATGGCCTACGACCGGTTCACCGGCCGGGTGTACGCGGTGGCCGAGACCGCGGGCGGCAGTCACACGCTGGTCGGCCTGGACCTGGACACCGGCACCGTCGAGGTTCGGGCGAGCGTGGATCCGCCGCGCGGGGACACCACCGCCTATCTCCAGGCCGGTGCGCTGACCGTGACCGACGGCCGGGTCTTCATCCCCTACGGCGGCCTGACCGGGGACTGCGGCAACTACGTCGGCACGGTGATGGCGATACGAACCGACGGCACCGACGCGCACAGCTACACCGTGCCGACCCGACGCAAGGGCGGCTTCGACGGCCCGGCCGGCGGCGTCATGGACAACTCGCGCCTGCTCTACGCGACCGGCGGCGGCTCCTCGACCGGTGGCCAGTACGACGACAGCGACGCGGTGGTGGCGCTGGCCGTCGACAAGCTGAACCGGATCGACATCTTCACGCCGCCGGCCTGGGCCGACGACAACGCCAACAACCTGGACCTCGGCGCCACCAACCCCGTGATGCTCGGCTCGCACGTGGCCGTGACGGGCAACCGCGGCATCACCTACGTGCTGGACCAGTCCGACCTGTCGCATGTGACGTCGCAGCTCAACACCTGCCCGTCGCAGGGCTCGGCGGTGGCGCTGGACAACATGCTGGTCATCCCGTGCGCCACCCCGAGGGCGTTCCTCTGCGACAACGCCGGGCAGCTGACCCCGCTGTGGACCGCCCCGGTCGCCGCGGCCGGCTCCCCGACGGCAGGCGGCGACGCGGTGTGGGTGGTCGATCCGGCCGGCGGCATCCTCTACGCCCTGGCCATGGCGACGGGTGCGGTGCGTGGCCAGGTCCAGATCGGCCCCACACCGCGCTACGCCTCGGCGTCGCTGTCCAAGGACCACGCGTACGTGGGCACGATGGACGGCGTGGCCGCGGTGGCCAGCGCCTAGCGGACGGCCAGCGCGATCACCTGGGTGATCTGGCCCGAGTTGAAGTTGTTGTCGCTGACCAGCAGCAGCGACCGCTCGCCGGTGGGCAGCGTCGGCCCCCACGTGATGCCCTCGACGTTGTCGACCTTGGGCAGGCCCAACGTGTCCAGGTCGACCAGCAGCTTCTTGCTCACCGGCTTGATCTTCTGGCCGGCCAGCGAGGCCACGTCCTTGACGTTGGTGGCGCCCTTGGTGTCGATCTCGTACACCCGGACCTTGTTGCCGACGCCGGTGACGAAGGCCCGCTCGACCATCAGGTAGCGGGTCGGGTCGATCGGGTCGAAGGCGACCATGCTGGAGACGCCGTTGGTGTCGGCCGGGCTCGGGGACGGCGCGAACAGCGGGTCGATCGGGTACGCGTACTGGGCCAGCACCGGGCCGAAGCGGCTCTGCACGGTGATCCGGGTCAGCGCGCCCGAGGTCGCGGTGGGGTCGGGGCCGTCCTGGAGCAGCGGGTCCTCGACCTCGCTGACGAGCAGCGTGCCGGCGCCGGCGTAGGTGATGCCCTCCAGCGTCTGGTTCTGCCGGGGGCCGATGGTGTCGGTGGTCATCCGCTCGTTGGCCGGCAGCGGGTACTGGCCGACGTAGCTGCCGTCCGGCCGGGCCTGGCGGATCGACGGGTCGAGCAGGGTGGTCTGCGGGGTCAGGATCCGCTCGCCCTCCTGGCTCCAGGTCACGTTCCCGGTCCACGGGTCGACACGGAGCTCCTCCGGGTCGACGGTGCCGTCCCGGTCGCAGACCTCGCGGGACGCGGTGCACGGCATCGCGGTCCAGTCCTTGATCGTCGGATAGGTCTTGCCGTCGGGCCGCAGGAACGGGTGCGTCCCGGTGAACTGCACGGAGTTGACGCCGTGCTCGTCCACGTCGATCTTGGCGGTGTAGAACCGGGCCGGGTTGATGGCCGAGCGGTCGTCGCTGATCAGCACGTACTGGCCGGTGCGGGGATCGCGGTCGATTTCCTGTTCGTGGCAAACATGAAACTAACTCCAGGTCATGTCGCAGTCTAGCGCTACAGTTGTACCTGACTGCTCGGTGCCAGCTGCGCTTGCCAGACGGAGCGGTCGTCGCTGATCAGCACGTACTGGCCGGTGCGGGGATCGCGGTCGATGGCCGACAGACCGCCGACGGTGGTGCCCTGGAACGGCAGGTTGAACGGCACGATCTGCTCGCCGAGCAGGCGGACCCGGGACGGGCTCGCGGTCGCGGCGCCCGCGGTCAGTCCGGTCGCCAGCAGTGCCACGGTGGCGATGGTGAGGCTGCGTCTGAACATGGCGTGCAGCACATACGACCGGGGTGAAGTCCTGGTGGCCATGGGATAACGCCTACCCTCCATGGTGTGAACCTCGCAGTCACGACGGTATCGGTGGTTGTCCTGGTCGTCGGCGTGTCCTTCGCCGTGGTCGGCGGGCTCGGCCTGCGCGGCACGCTGCGCCGCAACCGGTTCTTCGGCGTGCGCACGGAGGCGGCGATGCGCAGCGAGGAGGCGTTCAGCCTCGCCAACCGCGTGTCGGGGCTGCCGACCGTGGTCGCCGGCCTGGTCGGTGTGATCGGCTCGGCCACCTCGCTGGCCCTGCACGACTCGATCGTGCCGCTGGCCGTCGGCGTCGTCGGCATGCTGGCGATCGTGGTCGCCGGCGCCGCCACCGGCACCAGGGCCGCCGACGCCCTGCCGGAACCGGAGCCGACGCTACCGGCGGGCTGCGCCGGCTGCGCCTGCGGTGGCTGCAGCCTGGTCAAGGGCTGACACCGACCTGCCCGAACGATCAGTTGCGCAGCACGTCGCCCGGGTGGCTGGCCTGCAGCGCCAGCGGCATGCCCTGGCGGCGCAGCACCCGTCCCCACAGGTCGACGCCCGGCGGCGTGAGCACGTCGCCGGGCAGCCCGGCCACCACGAACCAGTCGCCGCGCTCGATCTCCCCGGACAGCTGGTCGACGTCCCAGCCGGCGTAGCCGGCGAACACTCGTAAACCGCGGACCTTCGACACCAGCGACTCCGGGTCGGAGTCCAGGTCGACCATGGCCACCGGGCCCCGCACCGCGATCACGCCGTCGGTGCTGCCGACGTCCTCGCCGGTGTTGAGCGCGGCCAGGCACAGCGCGGTCTTCTGATCCACCGGTCCGCCGACGAAAACGGCCTGCGGCTTGGTGACGTAGGGACCCCAGGCCGGCAGCACGTCGTGCACCGCGACCTCGCTCGGCCGGTTCAGCACCACGCCGAGCGTGCCCGCGCCCCGGTGGTCGATGACGTAGACCACGGTGCGGCGGAAGTTGGAGTCGAGCAGTTTCGGCGAGGCCACCAGCAGTGAACCGGGCTCGACATCGCGGTCGGGGCGCACGCCGCCATGATCCCACTAAGCGGGAGCGTCATATCGGGGACCGCGCCGATGTCCGGCACGTAGTCTGCTGCCGTGGTCGCAGACGGACACGCCGTGCGCAGGATGCTGGGTGATCCGGGCTTCCGGCGGCTGCTGTTCTGCCGGCTGTCCTCGCAGTGGGCCGACGGCCTGTTCCAGGCCGGGCTGGCCGGCGCGGTGCTGTTCAATCCGGAGCGCCAGGCCGATCCGCTGGCCATCGCCGGCGGCTTCGCGGTGATCCTCGTCCCGTACTCGGTGGTCGGCCCGTTCGCGGGGGCGCTGCTGGACCGGTGGGACCGGCGGCGGCTGCTGATCGTCGCGAACTTCCTTCGGGTGATTCTGGTGATGCTGTCGGCCGCGGCCGACGGTTTCGGGCTGAGCAACGGCCCGCTGTACGCCGCCGCGCTGCTGGTGATGGGCGCCAGCCGGTTCATCGGCGCGGGCCTTTCGGCGGCGCTGCCGCACGTGGTGGAGCCGAGGGATCTGGTCACCGGCAACTCGATGGTGGCGACGTTGGCCTCCGCGGCGGCGGCGATCGGCGGCGCGACGGCCTTCGGGCTGCGCAACGTGCTCGGCGCGGGCAACGTCGGATCCGCGCAGGTGACGGCCGTGGCGATCGTCGGCGCGCTGGTGTCGGCGCTGTTCGCGGCCCAGTTCGCGGCCGGCGTGCTCGGCCCGGACGAGGTCGACGAGTCGAACGTGGCGTTCATCGCGGTGGCCAAGGGCATGGTCGACGGCGGCCGGGCGGCGCTGCGCGTGCCAAGCGTGGCGGCGGGCTTCATCGCACTGACCGCGCACCGCATCGCCTACGGCGCGTCCCTGCTGGTCATCGTGTTGCTGATGAAGTTCGCGCTGCACAGCAACGGCATGATGCGGGCCGGCGCGGGCGGGCTGACCGAGGCCGTGGCCGCCGGCGCCGGCGGTCTGGTCGTAGCCGGTTTCTTCACGCCGGGGCTGGTGCGACGGTTCGGCCGGCCGGCCGTGGTGAGCGCCGGGCTGGTGGTGGCCTGCATCGGCCTGGTCGGGTTCGGCCTGCCGATGACCGTGCCGTCGCTGCTGGTGGCCACCTTCGTCGTCACGTTCTGCGGCCAGACGGTGAAGCTGAACGTGGACGCGGCCATCCAACGCGACGTGGCCGACCAGTCCCGGGGCCGGGTGTTCGCGGTCTCCGACACGGTCTTCAACGCGGCGATGGTCGTCGGCGTCGCGGTGGTGGCCACCATCGTGCCGCCCGACGGCCGGTCGCCGGGCGTGGTGATCGGCACCGCCGCGGTGTACCTGCTCGGGCTGGCCGGCTACCGGCTGGTGCTGCGGGCCCACCCCAACAGCCCCCGTTGACGTTTCACATGAAACATCAGTCCGGGACGTCGACGCCCTGCTCCCGGGCCCACGCGAACAGCTCGGCCACGGCCACGTCGTGCTCCAGCGGCCCGCGGTCGAGGCGGAGGTCCTTGAGGAACGTCCAGGCCTTGCCGACGATCGGGCCCGGTGGCACGTTCAGCAGCCGCATGATCTCGTTGCCGTCCAGGTCCGGCCGCACGCGGGCCAGGTCCTCGTCGGCCGCGATGCGGGCGATGCGCTCCTCCAGCTCGTCGTAGGTCCGCTGGAGGTGCTGCGCCTTGCGCTTGTTGCGCGTGGTGCAGTCGGCCCGCACCAGCTTGTGCAGGCGGGACAGCAGCGGCCCGGCGTCGGTGACGTAGCGGCGCACCGCGGAGTCGGTCCACTCGCCCTTGCCGTAGCCGTGGAAGCGCAGGTGCAGGAACACCAGCTGGGACACGTCGGTGACGATCTCCTTGCTGTACTTCAGCTCCCGCAACCGCTTGCGCACCATCTTCGCCCCGACCACCTCGTGGTGGTGGAAGCTGACGCCGCCGCCCTCCTCGAACCGCCGCGTCGCCGGCTTGCCGATGTCGTGCAGCAGCGCGGCCAGCCGCAGGATCAGGTCCGGGCCGTCCTCCTCCTGGGCGATCGCCTGGTCCAGCACGACCAGCGAGTGCTGGTAGACGTCCTTGTGCTGGTGGTGCTCGTCGATCTCCAGCCGCATCTCCGGCAGCTCGGGCAGCACGTGGGCGGCGAGCCCGGTCTGCACCAGCAGCTCGATGCCCAGCTTCGGGTACGCGCCGCAGAGCAGCTTGGACACTTCGGTCTGCACCCGCTCCGCGGTGATGCGGGTGATCTGGTCGGCCATCGACGTCATGGCCTCGACCACGCGGGGCGCGGGCGTGAAGCCCAGTTGGCTGACGAAGCGGGCGGCCCGCAGCATGCGCAGCGGGTCGTCGGCGAAGGACTCCTGCGGGGTGGCCGGCGTGTCCAGCACCTTGGCCGCGAGCGCGTCCATGCCGCCGTACGGGTCGACAAAGCGCCTTTCGGTCAGCTCGACGGCCATCGCGTTCACGGTGAAGTCGCGGCGCAGCAGGTCGGCCTCGATGGAGTCGCCGAAGGTCACCTCGGGATTGCGGCTGACCCGGTCGTAGGCGTCGGCCCGGAAGGTGGTGACCTCCAGTTGGTGGCCGTCCTTGGCCAGGCCGACCGTGCCGTAGGCGATGCCGGTCTCCCAGACCGCGTCCGCCCAGGACCGAACGAGTGACAGCACCTGCTGCGGCCGGGCGTCGGTGGTGAAGTCCAGGTCATTGCCCATCCGGTCGAGCAACACGTCGCGCACCGGCCCGCCGACCAGGTACAGCCGGTGGCCCGCGGCCGCGAAACGGGCGGCCAGCTCCTCGGCGACGGGGGCGACGCGCAGCAGTTCCACGACGGCATTCTCACGCACGGAGTCGGACAGGTCGGGGGAATTCGAACCGGGCACGACAAGGCAGCGTATCGGTAGCGCATGCCGGTGTCGGAGCGCGATCGCCCTGCAACGGCCAGCACACGGGACTGACCACTACCATCGCGTGCATGTCCCCGTCGACCGGTCGTTCCGGCGGAACCAAGCCGGGGCGCCGCAACCGGCGCCGGGGCCGTCGGCTGCGAACCGTCGACGAGACCTCGGCCGGTGGGCTGGTGCTCGACGAGGCGCACGGGGCCGCTGCGATCATTGGCAGGCTCGACCGGCGCGGTCGGCTGCTGTGGTCGCTGCCCAAGGGGCACATCGAGGCCGGTGAGACGTCCGAGCAGACCGCGATTCGCGAGGTCGGCGAGGAGACCGGCATCGAGAGCAAGGTCCTGCGCACCCTCGGCACGATCGACTACTGGTTCGTGGCCGAGGACCGCCGGGTGCACAAGACGGTCCACCACTTCCTGCTCGAAGCGGTGGGCGGAGAACTGTCAGACGAGGACGTGGAGGTCACCGAGGTGGCATGGGTGCCGCTGGGCGAGCTGGACGACTTGCTCGCCTACGCCGACGAGCGCCGCCTGGTGCGGCTGGCGCTCGACCTGCTCTCCGACGGGTCAGCCTCCAGCGAGCGTTCCGGGGCGGAGACAGCGTGAGCGAGCTTGCGAGCTCACCATTGAGCACAGGGAAATCTTTCAGGCGTTCGCCGAGCGCTGGCGAGGTGAACGCGTGAAAAAGCTGCTGGCCGCGGTCGCGGCCGCCGGCATCGCGACGCTGACTCTCGCCCCGTCGAATGCCACCGCTCAGGAGTCCGACCAGCAGAACCGCATCAGGATCGACATCAGCCAGGTCACACCTGAGCCCGTCACCTCGGGCCAGCCGGACGCGATCACGGTCAGCGGCAAGCTGACCAACGTCGGCGACCGCCGGGTGTCCAAGGCCGAGGTCCGCCTGGAGCGTGGCGACCGGCTGGACGAGAACGGGCTGCGCACGGCCCTGTCCAAGCCCCAGACCGGCGTCAAGTTCAGCAACTTCCAGCCGGCCGCGCCGTCGTTGGCCCCCGGCCAGTCGGCCACCTTCACCGTCAACGTCACGCTGCACGCCCCCAGCGCGAACAGCCTGGAGATCGACGCGCCCGGCGTGTACCCGCTGATGGTCAACGTCAACGGCGTGCCGGACTTCGGCGGGCTGGCCAAGGTCGGCCAGGCCACCACCGTGCTGCCGGGTGCTGTCGCTGCCCGGCGGCGAGGGCATGGCCAAGCCGCAGACGCCGGCCAAGGTCAGCGTGCTGTGGCCGCTGTCCGACCGACGACGGCAGTGCCGTGCTCACCGACGACGACATGGCCGGCGAGCTGGCCGCGGGTGGTCGGCTGGACGGCCTGCTCGGCGCGTACGAGCAGGCGTCGTTCGGGCTGACCCAGGCCATCTGCCTGGCCATCGACCCCGACCTTGTGACCACCGTGCAGGCGATGGCCGCCGGCTATCACGTGCAGGCGCCGGGCGGGCAGGTCGCCGGCAAGGGGCAGGCCGCCGCGCACGCCTGGCTGGACCGCCTCAAGCAGGATGTGCCGGGCCGCTGCGTGTTCGCCCTGCCCGGGGCCGACGCCGACCTGAACGCCCTGGCCCGCGCCGGCGGCACCCCGCTCGTGCAGTACGCGCTGGCCGGCACCGTGCTGCGTCAGGCGCTGGGTGTCGCCCCGCTGACCGGCATGACCTGGCCGATCGACGGCCAGCTGGATCCGAAGACGCTGGCCGCGTTCACCGACAACTCGCAGCAGACGCTGGACAGCGACCTGCTCAAGAGCGCCAAGGTGAGCAGCGTCCTGCTGTCGTCGGCCACCGTGCCCGGCTCGGACCCGACGCAGCTGGGCGACAAGGGCCCGCGTGTGATCCGCATCGACGACCTGGTCACGGCCGCGCTGGCCAACGGCCCGGCGGCGGCGCTGTCCGCGCTTCAGCTGCACACGGGCTCGGCGTCGCCGATCGTGATCGCCCCGCCGCACCAGTGGACCGCCTCCAAGGCGGACGCACAGTCCCTGCTTGAAGGCGTCCAGACGATGGTCGACCAGCAGTACCTGTCGGCCGCCGGGCTGGCGTCGCTGGCCTCGGGCCCGACACCGAGCGCGAAGGTCGCCCCCGGCTACTCCGCGCAGGGCGCTGAGCTGTCCGAGGTCGCCGCCCGCGACGTGGCCGAGACGACCACCCACGCGTGGGACGTCTACGACTCGCTCCAGCAGGACCCGACCCGTCCCGACACACCTGAGCAGGTGATGTCGCCCACGTTCGACGCCCTGCTGCGGGCCGCCTCGGGCGCCTGGCGGGGCAACGACGCCGGCGCGGCCGCCGCCGCATCGGTGTCGGCCGGGCTGTTGGCCGGCATCGAGGGCCAGGTCGGCGTCGTGCAGCCGCGCAGCCCCATCACGCTGGCCTCCGAGGACAGCCCGCTGCCGGTGCGCATGGTCAACAACCTGCCGGTGCGGGTGAAGGTCAGCGTGAAGTTCCAGTCGCTGAGCGGGGTCACCGCCCCGCCCTCGTTCCAGTGGATCTCCGCCGGCCTGCCCCGCGACGTGCTGATCAACTCCACCGTGTCCCGCAGCGGCCGCTTCACCGCGACGGTCTCGCTGAGCACCACCTCCGGCCGGACCGCGCTGGGCGGCCCGGCCCGCATCGAGCTGACGTCCACCGCGTTCGGCACGGTCAACCTGGTGATCACCGGTATCGCCGCCGCGGCGCTGTTCGGCCTGTCCGGACGGCGCATCTACCGTCGAATCGCCGCGTCCCGCAAGCGCAAGGAGCAGCCGGAGGCCCCCGCCGAGGCCACCGAGCCGGTGCACGCTCCCGTTCCCGAGAAGCTGACCGCCGGCGTGCCCGGCGACGAAAGGTCGAGCGAGAGTTGAGCGAGCCGGCGACCATCGTCATCAGAGCGGCGGATCTCCAGGGAGAGCAGACCCCGTCACTGGCCAAGGCGAGCGGTTCGATGGCCGTCGCCACGCTGATCAGCCGGGTCACCGGTTTCGGCTGGCGGCTGGCCCTGACCGTGCTGCTGGGCATCACCGCCACCCAGGACGCCTACAACGCGGCCAACAACTTCCCGAACATGATCTACGAGCTTTTCGTCGGCAACGTGCTGACCAGCGTGATGATCCCGGTGCTGATCAAGGCCAGGCACGACGACGAGGACAAGGGCGTCGCGTACACCCAGCGCCTGGTCACCATGGGCACCGTCATGCTGCTGGCCGTCACGGTGCTGGCGGTGGCCTGCGCGCCGCTGCTGACCCAGGTGTTCGTGGACAGCTCGTCCGGCCAGTCCCGGCCCGAGGTGGTCACCGCCTTCGGCTACCTGGTGCTGCCGGAGATCCTGTTCTACGGGATCAGCGCCCTGTTCAGCGCCATCCTCAACGCGCAGAACATCTTCAAGGCGCCGGCCTGGGCCCCGGTGGCCAACAACGTGATCATGTTCGGCACGCTGGCCGCCTACGTGATCCTGCCGGGCGACCGCGACCTGAACCCGTTCCACTTCACCGACGCCAAGTTCCTGGTGCTGGGCATCGGCAGCTCGCTGGGCGTGGCCGCGCAGGCCGTCGTGCTGGTGCCGGCGCTGCTGCGCAGCGGCTTCAAGCTGCGCTGGCGGTGGGGTTGGGACAAGCGGATCACCCAGTTCGGCGGCCTGATGGGCTGGGCCTTCGGCTACGTGCTGGTCAGCCAGGTCACGGTGTGGGCGACCACCCGGGTGGCCACCGGCGCGGCCGGCGGCGGCCTGTCGATCTACCTCCAGTCGTGGAACCTGCTCCAGGTGCCCTACGGCGTGCTGGGCGTGTCCCTGCTCACCGCGATCATGCCGAAGATGAGCCAGGCCGCCGCCGAGGGCGACGTGCCCGGCGTGCTGGACTACCTGTCGCAGGGCAGCCGGCTGACCGCCGTGATGCTGGTCCCGATCAGCGCGCTGATGACCGTGCTCGGGCCGGCCATGGGCGTGGCGCTGTTCTCGATCAAGTCCTCGGAGTCCACGGGCGCCTTCGAGCTGGGTTTAGGCGTGACGGCGTCGGCCTTCCTGCTGCTGCCCTACGCCGTCACACTGCTTCAGCTGCGGGTGTTCTACGCGTTCAACGACTCGCGCACGCCGACCGTGCTGCGCCTGTTCATGGTGATCTTCCAGGTCCCACTGACCTTCGCCTGCCCGTTCGTGCTCCCCGCCCAGGACGTGGTCTACGGCATCGCCTGCGTCAACGGCCTCACCTACGTCGTCGGCATGGTGCTGGGGGAGCTGTGGCTGCGCCGCCGGTTCGGCAAGCTCGGCAGCCGCCGTGTGGTGAAGACCTACGTCAAGACCAGCGTCAGCTCCGTGTGGGGCGCCGCGGTGGCACTCGCCGTGGCCCTGGTGGTTACCCGATACATTCCCGGGGGTATCCACCGCGCGGGTGGCGCTTGGTTGACCGTCGTCGGCGGCGGTCTGCTGGGCCTCGCCTGCGCATTCGGCATGATGACCTTGCTCAGGGTGCACGAACTTCAGCCGGCGCTGAGCCGAATCACCCGATTCGTGCGACGGACCTGAGGGTTCACCCAGGGCCCGACCGACCGGTTTCACGTACCCTCGACCCCGAGCGGGACGGGAGAAGCACGCGGTGAGCACCTGGCCGACCGAGATGGCCCCGCCCGGCAGAGAAACTGCCGGGCCGCCCAGCCATGCCCTCCTGCCGGGCGGCATGGTCGGCGACGGCCGCTACCGGCTGCTCCACTACTCCGGCACGGACGCCCGCTGCAACGCGCAGCTGTGGCGAGCCCGCGACGGGCAACTGGGCCGGGACGTCGCACTGACCGTGTTGCTCGGCAATCAGGCTGACGCACGCGCGGCCGCGAGGGTTCGACGGACCGTCGAGCGGGCCATGCACGCCGCCAGCTACGCCCACCCCGGCGTGTCCCGGATCCTGGACGTGCTCAGCCCCGGCAACGGCATCACGCCGCGGGAGCAGATCCTCGGCATCATCGTCGCCGAGTGGACCAACGGCACCGACCTGATCGACCTCATCGCCGACGGGCCGCTGCCCGCCGCCACCGCGTCCCGCCTGCTGGAGCCGCTGGCCGCCGGCGTCGAGGGCGCGCACCACGCCGGCCTCGTGCTGGGCACCGAGCACCCGCAGCGGATCCGCGTGACCCCCGAGGGCCAGCTCCGGCTGGCCTTCCCCGGGCCGCGGGCCGAGGCGACGTCCCGTGACGACGTGAAGGGAATCTTTTTCACCGTTTTAGGGCACTATGGGGCTCTACTCTCCCGTGAACCGACTCACATATCCGTTGCCTCTCGCGATGATGGACAAACGGACCTCGTTCCGCGCCATTTCTACTATGCAAAAATACACATGATGCGACTTTTTGAGGCAATCTGGGAATTTTGCCTGACTTCGATGCCCTAAGCGGGAATAGCGGACGAAATCTGCAGCAAGGTGCCTTCCCTAAATCCCGAATGTATCGGAAACGGTCCGAAGATGGGAATCAGGGCCACCGCCCAACCATTCTGAGCGGTAGGACCTTCATAAAATACCGTAACACTGGTATCAACATTTGGTGCTGGGCTGGGTCGCCATGCAGGTCGTCGGCTCTCAACGAGAACAACACCAAGGGCGACGGCGGCCCGCCGCGTGGTCATCAGCCAGGTCGTGCCGACCAGCGAGAACAAGCAGTCCATCAACACGCCCCCACGCCGACCTCCGGCCCGGTGAAGCCGGCCGGCGTGAGCGTGTTCAACGTGGCCAGCGACCCCGACAGCCCGACCAAGGGCGCACTGGCCATCGACGGCGACCCCAACACGTCGTGGCGCACGGACAAGTACCTGAACAACTTCCCGGCCCTGAAGCCGGGCATCGGCCTGATGGCCACCTTCAGCCAGCCGGTCAAGCTGGCCCAGGTCGTCATCACCTCGCCCAGCGCCAACACCAAGATCGAGATCCGCACCGCGTCCAGCGCCCAGCCGCAGCTCCAGCAGACGCTGGTCGTCGGCAGCGGCACGCTGACCGCGGGGGAGACCACGATTCCGGTGAAGATGGCCTCGCCCAGCGACCGCGTCATCGTGTGGATCACCACCATGAGCCCCAGCGGCAAGCTCTGGGCCTCGCAGCTGTCGGAAGTGAAGTTCATCGGCGCGCGGTGATCACCCGTTCGGCCGCGTCAAAGGGCCTGAACGCAGGACCGATATCCTCACCGGGTGACCGCAGCCGCCAGCTCGGACGCCGACCTGATAGCGGCTCATGCCGCCGGCGATCCGCACGCTTTCGGGGAGCTGGTCAGGCGACATCGGGATCGGATGTGGGCGGTGGCCGTTCGCACCCTGCGCGATCCGGACGAGGCGGCTGACGCACTCCAGGAGGCCTTCATCTCGGCGTTTCGCGCCGCCGGGTCGTTCCGTGCCGAATCGCAGGTGACGACCTGGCTGCACCGCATCGTGGTCAACGCCTGCCTCGACCGGATCCGCCGCCGCAAGCCGACCGTGCCGCTGCCGGAGGCCGGCGGGCAGGAACCCAGCGTCCCCCGCGACGCCGTGTCGGAGCTGCAGACCCGGATGGTCGTTCAGGAGGCGTTGCACGAGCTGCCCGCCGAGCAGCGCGTGCCCATCGTCATGGTCGACGTCGAGGGATACTCCGTGGCGGAGACTGCCAAGATGCTGGGTATCGCCGAGGGCACGGTGAAAAGCCGCTGCGCACGGGGCCGGACGAAGCTGGCGAAACTTCTCGGGCACCTGCGGAACCCAAGTGCAGATGCGAACGTCCCAGGTAGTGCACCGGGTTCGCATCCGCAACGCCACTGGGAGGGCCGATGAACGGGGATTCGCCCCACGGTGGGCAGCCGTGGTCCGTTGACCTGCTCGCCGACCTGCACGCCGACGGTGGCGATCGGTCCGGTCTCGACGCCGACGCCCTCGCGGTGCTGGCCGCCCTCGACGCCACCCAGGCCGAGCTGGCCTCGTTGCCGCCGATGCGCATGCCCGATGACGTCGCCGCCCGTCTGGACGCCGCCCTGGCGGCCGAGGCCGCTGCCCGCAGCGACGCCACGCCCCCGCACGGCATTCCGCTGGCCGCTGTGCCGCCCCCTGTTCCCTTGCGACCGGCCGCCGGCCCCATGACGCCGCCGCAGCCGCCGATCGCGCCCGTGGTCAACCTGGCCGACGCCCGCCAACGCCGCAACCGTCTGTTGGGCATCGCCGGTGGCGTGGTCACCGCCGCCGCGGTGGCCATCGGCATCGTGGTGGTCACCGTGCCCGGCGGCGACACCGCCGGCACGCCGCAGGCCATCCCCAACACCAGCATCCAGACCGACCCGCACAACGGCCCGCTGGCCTTGCACAGCACCGACCTGCCCGGCGCCGGCGTCAAGGCGCTCGGGGCCCAGGACTACGGGCCGTTCGCCGACGCCGGCAGGCTCAGCGCCTGCCTGACCGCCAACGGCCTGGACGGCGCGGCCAAGCCGCTGTTCGGCCGCCAGGCCACGGTCGACGGCAAGCCGGCCGAGATGCTGCTGCTGCCGACCGGCAAGGCCGCCCGCTACCAGCTGCTGGTGGTCGGCACGGACTGCGCCGCCGGCAAGCCCTCGACGCTCGCCAACTCGACCATCGGCGGCTGACACAGCGTTGTTGTCTTCTTGGAGTGACGGCCGGCCTGGTGCCGGCCGTCACTCTCCGGTGTGGAATGCCGGGCACCTACCATCGCGTTCTAGGGATTGTCTGGCGAGCGCGATACGGAGGTCGTGTCAGTGGCGGCGGAATCAGAAGTGCGGGACCTGATCATCGTCGGGTCCGGCCCCGCGGGCTACACCGCGGCGGTCTACGCGGCCAGGGCCCAGTTGGCGCCCCTGGTGTTCGAGGGGACCCAGTTCGGCGGCGCCCTGATGACCACGACCGAGGTGGAGAACTACCCCGGCTTCCGTGACGGCATCATGGGTCCCGACCTCATGGAGCAGATGCGGGCGCAGGCCGAGCGCTTCGGAGCCGAGCTACGCACCGAGGACGTGGAACAGGTCGAGCTGACCGGCGACATCAAGTACGTCACGGCCAACGGCGTGCGCCACGCGGCCCGTGCGGTGGTGCTCGCGATGGGCGCGGCCGCTCGCTACCTGAACATTCCGGGCGAGCAGAAGCTGCTGGGCCGTGGCGTGTCGGCCTGTGCCACCTGTGACGGCTTCTTCTTCCGCGACCAGGACATCGCAGTCGTCGGCGGCGGCGACTCGGCGATGGAGGAGGCCACCTTCCTCACCCGCTTCGCCCGCAGCGTGACGGTCATCCACCGGCGCGAGGAGTTCCGCTCCTCCCGGATCATGCTTGAGCGCGCCCGGGCCAACGAGAAGATCAAGTGGCAGCTGAACACCGAGGTTCTCGAGGTGCTCGGCGACACCACCGTCACCGGCGTGAAGGTCCGCGACACGCAGACCGGCGTCGAGTCGGAACTGCCGGTCACCGGCCTGTTCATGGCCATCGGGCACGACCCGCGCAGCGCGCTGGTCGCCGATCAGCTCGACCTGGACGAGGCCGGCTACGTGCAGGTCCAGGCGCCGTCCACCTACACCAAGCTCGACGGCGTCTTCGCGGCCGGCGACCTGGTCGACCACACCTACCGGCAGGCCATCACCGCCTCCGGCTCGGGTTGCGCGGCGGCCATCGACGCTGAACGCTGGCTGGCCGAGCACGCCGACGCCGTAGCCGAGCCCGAGGCGACCGCCGTCCCCGTCAACTGACATCCCCCTTCGACCCCGTAGGAGATCACCATGGCCGGCAACACCGTCATCGTCACGGACAAGTCCTTCGACGCCGACGTCATCAAGAGCGACAAGCCGGTGCTCGTCGACTTCTGGGCGACGTGGTGCGGCCCGTGCAAGATGGTCGCTCCGGTGCTCGAGGAGATCGCGGGCGAGCACGCCGACAAGCTGACCGTGGCCAAGCTGGACATCGACGCCAACCCTGAGATCGCCCGCAAGTACCAGATCATGTCGGTGCCGACCATGATGCTGTTCCAGGGCGGCGAGCCGGTGAAGCAGATCGTGGGCGCCAAGCCGAAGGCCGCGATGCTGGCGGAGCTGTCGTCCGTGCTGTGACACGCCGAGAGGCAACCCTTTCGAGTGGCCCGTGCGTCTTACTCTCTGACGCACGGGCCACCGCTCGTCTGGGCCGTTCGGACCAGCTCCGTAATGGGCCGAACGCTCTGAGTAGCCCCGTTCTGAGCATTGTCACGGACAGGGCACAATGAAGCGTCCACACCGCGCCGGAGGTATCCGGCGCCCTAGACGAGCGAGGGTGTATGCAGGTTCTCCGTCGCGGTGACGTCGGTCCGGCTGTTGCCGAGATCAGGTCGACTCTCATCGCGCTGGGGCTGCTGTCCGGGAACCCGCAGGACGGCGAGATCGTCTTCGACGCCGAGGTCGAGCACGCCGTGCGTGCCTTCCAACAGCAGCGGGGCCTGATCACCGACGGCCTGGTCGGCCCGGCCACCTACGCGTCCCTGCGCGCCGCCACCTATCA
>NZ_KK037166.1:5855062-5864034 GCF_000568255.1 Kutzneria sp. 744 | reverse complement strand
CCTGCTGGAGCTGGGCTTCGACGCCGGCCGCCACACCGGCATGTTCGACCAGCAGACCGAGCTGGCGCTGCGCAACTTCCAGCGCGAGTACGGCCTGACCACGGACGGCATCTGCGGCGCGGAGACGGTCCGCGCGCTGCGCCAGCTGACGCCCAAGGTCCGCGGCGGCCGTCCCGTGCTGCTGCGTGAGCAGGAGCGGGTCCGCAAGGCCGGCCCGCGGCTGCGGGGCAAGCGCATCGTGATCGACCCGGGCCACGGCGGCCGGGACCGCGGCGTGGTCGTCGGCACGCACAGCGAGGCCGACCTGGTGTGGGACCTGGCCCGGCGGCTGGAGGGCCGCATGCAGGCCACCGGCATGGAGGCGCTGCTGTCCCGCGGGCCCGACCAGTGCCCGCCGGAGCGCGAGCGGGCCCGGTTCGCCAACGAGGCCGGCGCCGACCTGATCCTGTCGATGCACGTCGACGCCAACGCCTCGCCGCAGGCCAGCGGCGTCTCGACGTTCCACTACGGCACCGGCAACGGCACCACCACGTCCACCGTCGGCGAGACGCTGGCCGGCTTCATCCAGCGCGAGCTGGTGGCCCGGACCGGGCTGCCCGACTGTCGCACGCACGGCCGGACCTGGGACATCCTGATCGGCACCCGCTGCCCGGCGGTGCGGGTCGAGGTCGGCTACCTGACCAACGAGTCGGACCGCTCGAAGCTGGCCGACCCGGCCTTCCGGGACACCGTGGCCGAGGGGATCCTGGTCGCCGTGAAGCGCCTCTACCTGCTGGGCGAGAACGACCAGCCGACCGGCACCTTCACGTTCGCGGACCTGATCCGGCACGAGCTGGCCAAGGCCGAATAGCCGAGATATCGATAAATCGCCCCGTGCTGCCGGCACGGGGCGTTTTTCATGCCGGGCGCAGGCTCGGCTCGGCGCTGCCGACGCCGGTGATCGTCACGGTGCCGAGCAGCCGCTCCAGCGCCGCCTCCACGTCTTCCTTCCACGACAGCGCCGTGCGCAGCTCCAGGCGCAGCCGGGGCCAGCGCGGGTGCGGGCGGACCGTCTTGAAGCCGACGGACAGCAGGAAGTTGGCCGGGATGACGCAACTGGACTCGTCGTCGATGGACGCGTCGCTGAAGGCCTCGATCGCCTTCACGCCGCGGCGGGTGAGGTCCTTGGCCACCGCCTGCACCAGCACCCGGCCCAGGCCGCCCCGCTCGAACTCGGGCAGCACCCGCAGCGCGGTCAGCAGCACGGCGTCGGCCGACACCGGGGCGGTGGGGAAGGCGACGGCCCTGGGCACCGCGCTGGGCGGGGCGTAGAGGGCGTAGCCGGCCGGCACGTTGTCCACGTAGATGATCCGACCGCAGGAGCCCCACTCCAGCAGGACGCTGGAGACCCAGGCCTCCTTCTCGAAGTCGGTCTGGCCGTACTCCTCGGCCTGCTCCTTGAGGTGCGGGGCGAGCTCCCAGAACACGCACTTCCGGCACCGCTTGGGGAGGTGCTCCAGGTTGTCCAGAGTGACGCCCACAACGCGCCGCGACACCCGACCTCCCACGCGCAGATTCGACCCCCGCGTGACGCCACGGGACCGAACCAGCATAGGCCGGTGTGACGAGCGTCGGAAGGACTCAGCCTCGATCGGGACGCCCGTTACACTCGTCTGATCTACCACGCCTCACAAGTTGAGGGAGGCAGGCGTGAGCGACACCGGATCTCAGCCGGCGCACCAGGCCGGACGCAGCCTCGACCCGCACCTCGGCCGCTACGCGGCGCGCACGGCGGGCATGACGGCATCTGAGATTCGAGCGCTCTTCGCGGTGGCGAGCCGCCCCGAGGTTGTCTCCCTGGCCGGCGGCATGCCCTATCTTTCCGCACTTCCGCTGGAGTCGCTGGCCGCGGACGTCGGCCAGATGATCGCCGCCGACGGCCTGGTCGCGCTCCAGTACGGCTCCGCACAGGGCACCGTCGAGCTGCGTGAGCAGATCTGCGACGTGATGGCGCTCGAAGGCATCTCCGCGCATCCCGACGACGTGGTGGTCACCGTCGGCTCCCAGATGGGGCTGGACATGGTCACCCGGGTGTTCTGCGACCCGGGCGACGTCGTGTTGGCCGAGGCCCCGTCGTACGTGGGCGCGCTGGGCACCTTCTCCGCCTACCAGGCGCAGGTCGTGCACGTCGAGATGGACGACGCCGGCCTGGTGCCCGAGGCGCTGCGCCAGGCCCTGGCCGCGGTCAAGGCCGGCGGCCGTCGGGTGAAGTTCCTCTACACGATCCCCAACTTCCAGAACCCGGCCGGCGTCACGCTGTCCGTGCAGCGGCGGGCCGAGGTCCTGGAGATCTGCGCCCAGCACGACGTGCTCGTGGTCGAGGACAACCCGTACGGGCTGCTCGGCTTCGACGGCCAGACCTACCCGGCGCTGCGCTCCGCCGACCCGACCAATGTCGTCTATCTCGGCTCGTTCTCCAAGACCTTCGCCCCCGGTCTGCGGGTCGGCTGGGTGCTGGCGCCGCACGCCGTGCGGGAGAAGCTGGTGCTGGCCGCCGAGTCCGCGACCCTGTGCCCGCCCGCGTTCACCCAGGCCGTGGTGAGCCGGTACCTGTCGCAGCACGACTGGAAGGGCCAGATCAAGACCTACCGGGAGGCCTACCGCGAGCGGCGGGACGCCACCCTGGCCGCGATGGAGCAGCAGCTGCCCGCCGGGTGCACGTGGACCAAGCCCCAGGGCGGCTTCTACGTGTGGCTGACCGTGCCGGAGGGTCTGGACACCAAGGCCATGCTGCCGCGGGCCGTCACGCAGCGCGTGGCCTACGTTCCCGGTACCGCGTTCTACGCCGACAGCTTCGGCAGCCGGCAGATGCGCCTGTCGTACTGCTATCCCACTCCCGAGCGGATCCGCGAGGGCGTTCGGCGGCTCGCCGCCGTGCTGGAGGGGGAGCTGGAGCTGCTGCACACCTTCGGCACCGTGCAGCACCGCCGCCTGTCCGGCGCGCAGACGCCGACGCCGGACACCGCCTGACCGTCATCTACGGTGGCTCCCATGTCGGATCGCTGGGTGGCCGTGCTGTCGGGTGGGTTGTCGCACGAGCGGGACGTGTCGTTGCGCTCGGGTCGCCGGTTGTCGGCCGCCCTTCGCTCGGTCGGGTTGACCGTCGAGGAGTGGGATGCCGACGCCGGCCTCCTGGAGCGCCTGCGCAGCAACCGTCCCGACGCCGTTGTCGTCGCCCTGCACGGCGGTGAGGGCGAGAACGGCTCGATCCAGTCCATCCTGGAGATGTTCGGCGTGCCCTACGTCGGCACCGACTCCCGGGCCTGCCGTCGGGCGTGGGACAAGCCCACTGCCAAGGCTGAGCTCGCCCGTGTCGGCCTCACCACGCCCGGCTGGGTCGTGCTGCCGCACAGCACTTTCCGTGAGCTCGGCGCCCAGGCCGTGTTGGATGCCCTCGTCGACCGCGTCGGCCTGCCCCTGATCCTCAAGCCCGATCAGGGCGGCTCCGCCCTCGGCACCCAGGTCGTCCGTGAGGCCTCCGAGCTCCCCGCCGCGATGGTCGGCTGCCTGGCCTACGGCGACACCGTCCTGGCCGAGCAGTTCGTCGAGGGCATCGAGGTCGCCGTCGGAGTCCTGGACGGCACCGACGGGCCGGAGGCTCTGCCCGCCGTCGAGATCAGCCCCACCACCGGCACCTACGACTACACGGCCCGCTACACCGCCGGGCTCACGGAGTTCCACACTCCCGCTCGCCTCACCCCCGCCGCCACCGCCGAGGTGGGCGAGCTCGCCGTGGCCGCCCACCGTCTGCTCGGCCTTCGCGACGTCTCCCGCACCACCGCCATCGTCGCCCCCGACGGCACCGTCAACTTCCTTCAGGTCAACGTCTCCCCGGGCCTCACCGAGACGTCGCTCCTCCCGATGGCCATCGAGGCCGCCGGCCGCTCCCTGGGCGACACCTTCGCGTCCCTGATCGAACGCGCCGTCACCCGCGGCCCCCGCTGACCCACGCCTCGTCCGTCGTCGGCCGGATTCACGTGAAACATCGGTCCGGCGGCGACCGCCGTCGCACCGAAGGGCGGCTCCGCCCGGCGTGCTTCCCATCGGCCGCCGGGCGCCTCTCCCACTTCGATTTAGCCCATCGTCACCGTGACGTAAGTCGTCAAGGTGAGGGGATCTCCCCGATCCGTGTCTGATTTGTCGCATCCGGCGCGATGAGGCCGACGATGCGCTCAAGGTCGTCGACCGAACCGAACTCGACGACGATCCGGCCCTTGCGGCGACCAAGCTCGACCTTCACGCGGGTGTCGAACGAGTCCGACAAGCGATTGGCGAGGTCCTGGAGACCGGGGGCGTGGATCGGCTTGCGTGGAGCGGGCTTCGGCTTGGCCGGCGCCTCGTTCTTGGCCAGCGTCACCATCTCCTCGGTGGCCCGGACCGAGAGCCCCTCGGCCACGATCCGCGCGGCCAGGTCCTCCTGGGAGCCGGAATCCTCGAGACCGAGCAGCGCGCGGGCGTGGCCGGCGGAGAGCACACCGGCGGCGACGCGACGCTGGACCGGCAGTGGCAGCTTCAGCAACCGGATGGTGTTGGTGATGACCGGCCGGCTGCGGCCGATGCGAGAGGCCAGCTCCTCGTGCGTCACCTCGAACTCGTCCAGCAGCTGCTGATAGGCCGCCGCCTCTTCGAGCGGGTTCAGCTGGGCCCGGTGGATGTTCTCCAGCAGGGCGTCGCGCAGCATGGCGTCGTCGGCGGTCTGGCGCACGATGGCCGGGATGACGTCCAGGCCGGCCCGCTGGGAGGCGCGCCAGCGGCGCTCGCCCATGACCAACTCGTAGGCGCCGCGGCCCAGCTCCCGCACGACGATCGGCTGCATGAGGCCGAACTCGCGGATGGAGTGCTCCAGCTCGGCGAGCGCGTCCTCGTCGAACACCTGCCGGGGCTGCTTCGGGTTGGGCTTGATCTCGGTGATCGGCACCTCGCGGTACACCGCACCGGCCACCGTGTTGCCCCCGACGACCGCCGGGGGAGCGTCGTCCGGGACGCCGCTCAGCTTCACGCCCGAGCCGTTGCTCTCGCCCGGCGGCGGCCCCTGGGGGATGAGCGCCGCTAGACCGCGGCCCAGACCGCCCTTACGTTCCGGCGGGGTCATGCGCTCTCCATCTCCGTGCCGCGGTCGGCGATCTCCCGAGCGGCGTCCAGGTAACTCATCGCACCGCGCGAGCCGGGGTCATAGGCGAGCACCGTCTGGCCGTAGCCGGGCGCCTCCGAGACCTTCACGCTGCGGGGGATGACGGTCTGCAGGCACGTGTCGCCGAAGTGGCCACGCACCTCGCTGGTCACCTGGTCGGCCAGCTTGGTCCGGCCGTCGTACATGGTGAGCAGGATGGTGGAGACGTCCAGGGCCGGGTTGAGGTGGTTCTTGACGAGGTCGATGTTGCGGAGCAGCTGGCCGAGTCCCTCCAGGGCGTAGTACTCGCACTGGATGGGGATCAGCACCTCCTTGGCCGCCACGAGCGCGTTGACCGTGAGCAGGCCGAGCGAGGGCGGGCAGTCGATGAAGACGTAGTCGATGCCGAGCGCGTCGAGCGCCTCGTCGGACAGCGCCTCCTTGAGCCGCGACTCCCGGGCGACCATGGAGACGAGCTCGATCTCCGCGCCGGCGAGGTCGATAGTGGCCGGCACACAGTAGAGGTTGGGGGACTGCTCGCTGACCGCCGCCGCGTCGGCGATGGAGATCTCGCCGATCAGCACCTCGTAGACCGAGGGGGTGCCGGACCGGTGCTCGATGGCCAGGGCGGTGCTGGCGTTGCCCTGCGGGTCGAGGTCGATCACGAGCGTCTTCAGTCCGTGCAGCGCGAGGGCAGCGGCCAGGTTGACCGTGCTGGTCGTCTTGCCGACGCCGCCCTTCTGGTTGGCCACGGTCATGATGCGACGGTGGGTCGGTCGGGGGAGCTTCAACGAATCCGGGTGCAGCACCTTGGCGGCGCGCTGAGCCTCGGCTTCGATCGGAGTCCAGGTCGCGCCTTCGCCGGCCATGACCGACTCGCTCATTGCTGGATTCATCGGGCGTAGTACCTCTCCGGCTCCGACGGGCCCGTCGTGTGCCTGTGCGTGTCTCGGTGTTTCACGTGGAACATGCGGTGCTCCGATCTGGGGATCCGAGTACACGCTCACCCATCCTTCCGTCTCCGACGCCCGCCGTCACGACGCCCGGCCTGTTCGTCTCGTTCCACTACGACGACGGTCGTCGGCACGTCGAGCACCTCGGCGCCACAGGTGGCCACCCACTGCTGGGAGCCGCCCGCCTTCGCCACCGCTGCCGCATCGCGTTCCAGTTCCTCGGCCGCGCTGGCCCCCTTGAGCGCCAGCAGCTGCCCGCCGGACCGCAGGAGCGGCAGGCACCACCGCGCCAGCTTCTCCAACGGGGCGACCGCGCGGGCGGTGACGATGTCGCTGCCACCGAGCCGCCGTCGCACCTCGGGCTCCTCCGCCCGGCCACGCACCACCTCGACGTCGAGGCCGAGGGTGTCCACGACTTCCTTGAGCCAGGCGACGCGGCGAGCCATCGGTTCCAACAGCGTCAGGCGGATGTCCGGTCGCACGATCGCCAACGGGATGCCGGGAAGTCCCGCCCCCGACCCTACGTCCACCGCCCGACAATTCCGGGGAATCACCTCGGCGAGTACGGCCGAGTTGAACAGATGGCGATCCCAGAGCCGGTCGACCTCACGCGGCCCGATCAGTCCGCGCTCTACTCCATGGTCGGCCAAGAGCGCGGCGAACTTGATGGCCCCCGATGCCCCGTCGCCGAACACCCGCTCCACGACGTCCGTCGGCGGCTCCCACGCCTCGCTCATACGCTCCCCATCAGTCCGCACGTTTCACGTGAAACCGTGTCCGACCCATCTTCCCCGACGACCCCGTTTCACGTGAAACACGGCGACCAACGAACACCTCGCGTCGCCGTGCGGCAGACGCCCCCGCGTGCGGCGCACAAAAAAAGCGCGGCCCGTTTCACGTGAAACGGGCCGCGCTGGGGGAGCGGTGGGTCACTGCTCCTTGAAGACCACCACTCGACGCTGGGGCTCCTCGCCCTCACTCTCGCTGTAGGTGCCCTTCACGGCGGCGACCGCGTCGTGCACCACCTTGCGCTCGAACGGGGTCATCGGCTGGAGCCGCACCTTCTCACCGGTCGACAGCACCTTCTCGGCCGCCGACTTGCCGAGCTCGCGAAGCTCACTCCGACGACCCTCGCGCCACCCGGCGATGTCCAGCATGAGCCGGCTGCGCACGCCGGTCTCCTGCTGCACGGCGAGCCGGGTCAGTTCCTGCAGCGCCTCCAGCACGGTGCCGCGCGGGCCGACGAGCTTCTCCAACTCCTCGCCACCGTCGATGCTCACGATCGCGCGGCCGGCCTCCACGTCCAGGTCGATGTCGCCGTCGTAGTCGAGCACGTCCAGCAGCTGCTCCAGGTAGTCACCGGCGATGTCGCCCTCCTGGACGAGCAGATCCTCGCCGTTGGCCGGCGACCGCTCCTCGGTCGCCTCCTGGTCGGCTTCGGCCGCCTGCAACGTCTCCGACACGTTCTCTCCTCTCCAGAACAGCGAGGCGTCAGCGACGCTTCCGGCTCTGCTTCTTGCGGGCTTGGTTCGGCGCCAGGCCGGGCACCTTGGTCGAGGGTTCGTCGCTCTTGACGGCGCTGCCGTTGGCCGGCGCGCTCGATCCGTTCGACTTCGACTCGGTCTGCTCCGCCGCGGTGTCGGCGGCATCGGCCGCGTCGGTGGTGTCCGCCGCGTCCGCCGCACCGCCCGGCTTGGCCGCCTTGCGCACCTGCTGCATCGGCTTCTGCCCGGGCTTGGGCGCGAGGTTGTTGCGCTGCTCGACCTTCTTGGCCTTCGCCTCGGCCTCGTCCCGGTCGATCCGGTGATAGACGAAGTACTGCTGGCCGAGCGTCCAGGCGTTGTTGCTCAGCCAGTAGAAGAGCAGACCGATCTGCAGGAAGGCGCCGAAGGCCAGCACACCGAGCGGGAACAAGTACAGGGTCAGCTTGTTCATCATCGCGGTCTGCGGGTTGCCGGTCACCGCGGCGGTCTGCCGGGCCACGTTGTGCCGGGCGGTCAGGTGCGTCGCGATGCTGGCCACGATCATCAGCGGGATCGACACCAGGATGACGTCGAAGCGGCCGACGTGCGGCACGAACGCGTTCAGCTCGTTGTCGGCCATCGCGATGTACGACGACAGCGGGGCGCCGAACAGGCGGGCCTGGAGGAACGACTGGACGTCCTCGGTCGGCAGCCAGTAGTTCGGGATCTTGATGTTCTGGTCGTAGGACAGCCCGGGTCGGTTGAACGACCGCAGCACGTGGTTGAGGCCGATGAAGACAGGCGCCTGGAGCAGGATCGGCAGACAGCCGGCGAGCGGGTTCACGCCGTGCTCGGACTGGAGCTTCTGCATCTCCGCCGCGAGCTTCTGCTTGTCGTTCTTGTACTTGGCCTGAAGCTTCTTGATCTCGGGCTGGAACTCGGCCATCTTGCGCATGGACTTGACCTGCGCGACGAACGGCTTGAACAGGATCACTCGCAGGGTGAACACGAGGAACACCACCGAGAGCGCCCAGCTGGCCGCGCCGCCGAAGGCCCCGTCACCGAAGATGGCGCCGAAGACCTTGTGCCATACCCACAAGATCCCCGACACGGGGTAATAGATGAAGTTGAGCACTGAGCTACTCCTCGGCAGCGGTGTTGGAACTGGCGCCGGTCCGCGGCTGCCGTGGCGGCACGGGGTCCAAGCCTCCAGGATGCCAGGGCCCGCAGCGCAGCAGCCGACGAACGGTCAGCCAGCTGCCACGCACCGCACCATGAACGGTCAGCGCCTCCACCGCATATGCACTGCAACTCGGGTAGAAGCGACAGCTCGGGGGGAACAGAGGGGAGATCCACCTCTGATATCCCCGTATCGGGGCCACCAGAACCTTCGCGGCGACGGTCATG
>NZ_KK037166.1:5851921-5854962 GCF_000568255.1 Kutzneria sp. 744 | reverse complement strand
TCACGACGAAGCCCACCCTGGTCCGAGCGAGCTCGGTCCGGGTGGGCGACGTCGGTGCTGAGGTGTCCGCCGGGCTCGTCAGGGCATGCACGACGAGCCGGGGTCTGCCGGCTCGGCGACCCCGGCGGACGACCAGGCCGAAGTCGTGGCTACTGGTCAGCCGGGCGGCCGCGGGGAGCACGGCGCGTCAGGGTCAGGCGGAGAGGCGGGCGCGGCCCTTGCCCCGGCGAGCGGCCAGGATCGCGCGGCCCGCGCGAGTACGCATCCGCAGCCGGAACCCATGGGTCTTGGCGCGACGACGGTTGTTGGGCTGGAAGGTGCGCTTACCCTTGCTCACTTCTGGGTCTCCCGGTGCTCACTGCAAGCAGGTCTGGTGGTGTCCCCAGCCGCACTCACACGGTCACCGCACTACGCGGCCCTACCGGACGAGATGTCGTGGGCGCCGGATCATGTTCCGGCGCTCATTGGCACAGGCGCGCGAAGACGCCCGCTACCAGCGGGAGACCATTCGAGAGTACGCAGCTGCGCGCCGGTTCTCAAATCGGCTGCGCTGCGCCACCGCGCCGCACCCCATCAGGCGACAGACGGGCCACGGTGGGGGAGTGACCGGTCAGTTCGTCTTGTGGCGGCCGCCACGCCTTGTTAGCGTGCTCCTCCGCGGTTTCGACCTCGGGCTCGGCCCGGGTCTTCCCCCACGTGGCGCCGAGGAGTCGCGCGGAACCCGGACCCCGCCGCTGGCCGACCCAGTGCGAGGCGCCGATGTGTCCCGGCGTACCTTCGTGCACAGTTGTGGACAACCTGTGGACTACATGGTCCGGGTGTCCACAGCACCACTGGACGTGACGCTCTGGGGCTGCTGCGCATTCGCACGTTGATCCCGGCGTCGGCGAAACCGGCGAGGGAGGGGAGCAGGAACGTGTCCGACGACCAGACCAACCTCGGTCAGGTATGGGACCAGGTCGTCCAGGAACTGCTCGCCGCGGGGGCCCTGTCCTCGTTGCAGCGCGCCTGGATGCGGGTGACCCGGCCGATCGGGCTGCTGGACGGCACGGTCCTGCTCGGCGCGCCGAGCGACTTCGCCAAGGAGGCCATCGAGCGGGCGCTGCGTGATCCGATCACCGCCGCGCTGTCCCGCCGGCTCGGCCGCCCGGTGTCGCTGGCTGTCAAGGTCGACACCGTGGTGCCGCGCACCACCGCCGTCCCGCCGCCCGCACCGACCCCGCAGCCGTTGATCACCACCCCCGTGCCCCGCCCGCCGGCCGTCGCTCCCGCCGAGCAGACCGCGCCGATGCAGGCGATCGCCGTGTCCGACGACGGCGAGTCCGAGGACGAGGTGGACGAGGAGCGCGAGGCGCTGGCCACCGTGCACGAGATCTGGCCGACGTTCAGCGGGCCGCCGGCCGCGCAGCTGAGCCAGACCAACTCGCAGACCAGGCTGAACGAGAAGTACACCTTCGACACCTTTGTCATCGGCGCGTCCAACCGCTTCGCGCACGCCGCCGCCGTGGCCGTGGCCGAGGCGCCGGCGCGCGCGTACAACCCGCTGTTCATCTGGGGCGAGTCCGGTCTCGGCAAGACCCACCTGCTGCACGCCGTCGGGCACTACGCCCAGCGCCTGTTCCCGGGGATGCGCGTTCGCTACGTGTCCACCGAGGAGTTCACCAACGACTTCATCAACTCCCTGCGGGACGACCGCAAGATCGCCTTCCAGCGCCGCTACCGGGACATCGACGTGCTGCTCGTCGACGACATCCAGTTCCTGGAGGGCAAGGAGGGAACGCAGGAGGAGTTCTTCCACACCTTCAACACGCTGCACAACTCGAACAAGCAGATCGTCGTGTCCTCCGACCGGCCGCCCAAGCGGCTGGAGACCCTGGAGGACCGGCTGCGCACGCGGTTCGAGTGGGGCCTGATCACCGACATCCAGCCACCCGAGCTGGAGACCCGGATCGCCATCCTGCGCAAGAAGGCCGCCCAGGACCGCCTGGCCGCGCCGGCCGAGGTGCTGGAGTTCATCGCCGCCCGGATCGAGCGCAACATCCGGGAGCTGGAGGGCGCGCTGATCCGCGTGACCGCCTTCGCCTCCCTGAACCGGCAGCCCGTCGACGTGCAGCTGGCCGAGATCGTGCTGCGGGACCTCATCCCGGACTCGCACGCCCCGGAGATCACCGCCCCCACGATCATGGCCGTCACCGCCGAGTTCTTCGGCGTGAGCATCGACGACCTGTGCGGGCCCGGCAAGACCAAGGCCCTGGCCCAGGCCCGGCAGATCTCCATGTATCTGTGCCGCGAGCTGACCGACCTCTCGCTGCCCAAGATCGGCCAGACCTTCGGCGGCCGCGACCACACCACCGTCATGCACGCGGACAAGAAGATCCGCAAGGAGATGGCCGAGCGCCGCCGCATCTACGACCAGGTGCAGGAGCTCACCTCCCGCATCAAGCAGCGCGCCCGCGGCTGACCCCGTCCCACCCCTGAGCGGCCCCCGGATCCCGGCGGGCCGCTCTCGGCTGTCGGGACCCCTACCGCCCCGCGCCGATTCCTTTCTGACGAGCTTCCCGGTCCGACCCCGCCCCCAGTGAGAAACCCTCCGCCGCCGGGCGGCCAGGCGGCCGACCTTTCTCACCGCCGCCCGGCGACGGTCGCCCAAGTCAGTGAGAAAGATGGCGGGCCGGCACGGGAGCGGCGCACCTTACTGGTCGACGCGCGCCACCGGCGATCTCGCCCCGCGCCGCCGCAGGGCGCCGGCCGATCACTCCCCGCCCGATGCGGCGAACCTTTCTGGCTGAGGTGCCGGGCCGGCCGCCGGCCTCAGTCAGAAAGGGTCGGGCGATCCCGGCCGTCGCGCACCGCTCAGAGAGGTGCGCCAGCCGGATCCGGCAAACTTTTCTCACCGAGCCCCCGCTCGCGCGACCCACCCCAGACAGAAAGTCGCCGCGTGGACGGGGTGCTCCGGCCACAGCGCCCACTCGCGACGCTCTTCCGAACAGACCTGACCTGGGGCTGCCGCGGCCGAGCTGGGCCGGCCGTCGGCCCCGCTA
>NZ_KK037166.1:5848065-5849611 GCF_000568255.1 Kutzneria sp. 744 | reverse complement strand
TGGACGAGAAGGGCATCGGCTACCTGGACTGCGGCGTGTCCGGTGGCGTGTGGGGCCTGGACGTCGGCTACGGCCTGATGGTCGGCGGCGACAAGAAGCACGTCGACCACGCGATGCCGATCTTCGACGCGCTGCGCCCCGAGGGCCCGCGCGAGGAGGGCTTCGCGCACTCCGGCCCGGTCGGCGCCGGCCACTTCTCCAAGATGGTGCACAACGGCATCGAGTACGGCCTGATGCAGGCCTACGCCGAGGGCTTCGAGCTGCTGGAGGCGTCCGAGCTGGTCACGGACGTGCCGGCGACCATCAAGGCGTGGCAGCGCGGCACGGTTGTCCGGTCCTGGCTGCTCGACCTGCTGGTCCGCGCCCTGGACTCCGACCCCGAGCTGGACGACCTGCGCGGCTACGTGGAGGACTCGGGCGAGGGCCGGTGGACCGTCGAGGAGGCGATCAACCACTCGGTGCCGGCTCCGGTCATCTCGGCCGCGCTGTTCGCCCGGTTCGCCTCCCGCCAGGACGACTCGCCGGCGATGCGGGCGGTCGCGGCGCTGCGCAACCAGTTCGGCGGTCACGCCGTACAGAAAGCCTGATGTACGTCCGGCATCTCCAGGTCGTCGACTTCCGCTCGTGGGCGCACGCCGATCTGGCGTTCGACCCGGGCGTGAGCGTCTTTGTCGGCTCCAACGGCCAGGGCAAGACGAACCTGGTCGAGGCGATCGGCTACGTGGCCACCCTGGGTTCGCACCGGGTGGCCACGGACGCGCCGCTGGTTCGCAGCGGCAGTCCGCGCGCGGTGATTCGCACCGCGGTGGTGAATGCCGGCCGTGAGTTGCTGGTCGAACTGGAGATCACGCCGGGCAAGGCCAACCGGGCGCGGATCAACCGCGGCCCGGTGCCCCGCCCGCGCGAGGTGCTGGGCATCCTGCACACGGTGTTGTTCGCGCCGGAGGAAAATGGCGCTGGAAACGCGGCGATCCCGGCGAGCGCCGCAAGTTCATGGACGACCTGTTGGTCGCGCGGGCGCCGAGGTACGCGGGCGTCCGCTCCGACTACGAGCGGGTGCTCAAGCAGCGCAGTGCCCTGCTGAAGTCGGCGGGCGCCGCGAGGCGCGCCGGCGGTCGGGGCGACCTGAGCACGTTGGAAGTGTGGGACGGCCACCTGGCCGCGCAGGGCGCGCAGCTGCTCGCGGCCCGGCTCGACCTGATCGACGACCTCGCGCCGCTGGTCGCCGCCAAATAAAACGGGGGTGGCCCCGGAGTCGCGACAGATCTCTATACGGTACCGGTCGACGCTCGGAGACGCGCTGCCGACCCGGGAGCGGGCCGATGTCGCGGAGCTGGAGGAGGAAAAAACTCGCCGAGATCGCCCGGGTCCGCCCGCAGGAGGTGGAGCGCGGGGTCTGCCTCGTCGGTCCGCATCGGGACGAGCTGGACCTGGCCCTCGGCGACAACCCGGCCAAGGGCTACGCCAGTCACGGAGAGTCATGGTCCTTCGCGCTGGCGCTGCGGCTCGGCGCGTACGACCTGCTGCGCGATGATGGGGCCGAGCC
>NZ_KK037166.1:5820837-5847965 GCF_000568255.1 Kutzneria sp. 744 | reverse complement strand
GACCTCGCCCGCGCCGCCCTGGCGGCCGCCCGCGCGGCGGCCAAGTCCCGACAGCCGACCAAGCGTGCGGGCGCCGCCGTCAACCGGGGCCGCCGGCGGCGCTGGTCGGGGTCCGGGTCGGACGATCGGGACCCGCAGCCGCTCGGCCGCCTGGTGTCCCGGATGGCCAAGGACCGGGGCTGGAGCGAGCAGCTGTCCGGCGGCCAGGTGTTCGCGAAGTGGGCCCAGCTGGTCGGCGCCGAGGTGGCCGAGCATGCCAAACCGGTGACGCTGCGTGAGGGTGAGCTGGTGGTGCAGGCCGAGTCGACGGCATGGGCCACCCAACTCCGGCTGCTCCAGCGCCAGCTGCTGCAGCAGATCGCCAAGGGCGTCGGGCCGAACGTCGTCAAGCGGCTCAAGGTGCAGGGCCCGTCGGCCCCCAATTGGCGATTCGGCCCGCTACATGCCCCAGGTCGAGGGCCACGCGACACCTACGGCTGACGTGCCATGTTTCATGTGAAACACGGCAGCGGGGAAATCACGGCTTTCGGAGACGAACGTAGCCGGACCGAGTGACATCCGCAGCCCCGCGGACCCTCGTCCGTTCACTTCCGGGCTTCTGTGACGTTCTGAGGCGGGTCCTAGCCGCCTTTCCGACGGGGTTGCCCGGTATACTTTCCGGAGGATGTGAGCACGGCAGCGCTGGACGGGTCCGTCCGCGCAGGCTCGCACACCAGTCCTGCGTGGCGTCCCAGAGGGAGACAGCAAAGCTCGTGGCTGCCAACAACAACGCTGAGTACAGCGCCAAGTCCATCACCGTGCTCGAGGGTCTCGAGGCGGTTCGCAAGCGGCCGGGCATGTACATCGGCTCCACCGGCGAACGCGGTCTGCACCACCTCATCTGGGAGGTCGTGGACAACTCCGTCGACGAGGCGATGGCCGGCCACGCCACCAAGGTGGTGCTGGTGCTGCGGGCCGACGGCGGCGTGCAGTGCATCGACGACGGTCGCGGCATCCCGGTCGACGAGCACCCGGTGGAGAAGAAGCCGGCGGTCGAGCTCGTGCTCACCACGCTGCACGCCGGCGGCAAGTTCGACAGCGACTCCTACGCGGTCTCCGGCGGCCTGCACGGCGTCGGCGTCTCCGTGGTGAACGCGCTGGCGAGCAAGCTCCAGGTGGAGATCCGGCGCGACGGCTTCGTCTGGACGCAGACCTACGAGCACTCGGTGCCGACCGGCCCCCTGCAAAGGGGCGAGCCGACCGACGAGTCCGGCACCATCATCACGTACTGGGCGGACCCGAACATCTTCGAGACCACCGAGTACAACCTGGAGACGGTGTCCCGCCGGCTGCAGGAGATGGCGTTCCTGAACAAGGGGCTGACCATCGTGGTCCGCGACGAGCGGGTCGCCGAGGTCGACGCCGAGGCGGACGTCGACGGCCAGGTGGCGCGGGTCAAGGAGCAGACCTTCCACTACCCCGGGGGTCTCGAGGACTTCGTCCGGCACATCAACAAGACCCGCGAGGCCCTGCACGAGAAGGTCGTCGCCTTCGACGCCAAGGGCGAGGACCTCGAGGTCGAGATCGCCATGCAGTGGAACACCGGCTACTCGGAGTCGGTGTACACCTTCGCCAACACGATCAACACCCACGAGGGCGGCACCCACGAAGAGGGCTTCCGCGCCGCGCTCACCCGGGTGGTGAACGAGTACGCCAAGGACAAGAAGCTGGTCAAGGAGAAGGACGGCAACCTCTCCGGCGAGGACATCCGCGAGGGCCTGGCCGCCATCGTCTCGGTCAAGCTCAAGGAGCCCCAGTTCGAGGGCCAGACCAAGACCAAGCTGGGCAACACCTCGGCCAAGTCCTTCGTGCAGAAGGCCTGCAACGAGTGGATCGCCGACTGGTTCGACCGGCACCCGGCCGAGGCCAAGATCATCATCAACAAGGCGGTGTCCTCCTCGCAGGCCCGGCTGGCCGCCCGCAAGGCCCGCGAGCTGGTGCGCCGCAAGGGCGCGCTGGACATCGGCGGTCTGCCCGGCAAGCTCAAGGACTGCCGGTCGACGGACCCCGAGGAGTGCGAGATCTACATCGTCGAGGGCGACTCGGCGGGCGGCTCGGCCAAGGAGGGCCGGGACTCCATGTTCCAGGCGATCCTGCCGATCCGGGGCAAGATCATCAACGTGGAGAAGGCGCGCATCGACCGCGTGCTGAAGAACACCGAGGTGCAGAGCATGATCACTGCCTTCGGCACCGGCATCCACGACGACTTCGACCTGGCCAAGCTCAAGTACCACAAGATCGTGCTGATGGCCGACGCCGACGTCGACGGCCAGCACATCCGGACCCTGCTGCTCACGCTGCTGTTCCGCTTCATGCGGCCGCTGATCGAGCACGGGCACGTCTACCTGGCCCAGCCGCCGCTGTTCAAGATCAAGTGGCAGCGCGGCGTCGAGCCGGAGTACGCCTACTCCGAGCGCGAGCGCGACGGGCTGATCGAGACCGGCCTGGCCGCCGGCAAGAAGATCGGCAAGGACGACAGCATCCAGCGCTACAAGGGCCTCGGCGAGATGAACGCGCAGGAGCTGTGGGAGACCACGATGGACCCGGGCAACCGGGTGCTGCTCCAGGTGACCATGGACGACGCGGCCACCGCCGACGAGCTGTTCAGCGTGCTGATGGGCGAGGACGTCGAGGCCCGGCGGTCCTTCATCACCCGCAACGCCAAGGACGTCAAGTTCCTCGACGTGTGACGTCCCGGCCCCACCGCCTCCTCGCCTTGGTTGAAAGGAACTACCAGTCGTGACCGAAACCTTGCCGCCCGACAACCACGGGCGGACCGAGCCGGTCGACATCCAGCAGGAGATGCAGAACTCCTACATCGCGTACGCGATGAGCGTGATCGTCGGTCGCGCGCTGCCCAACGTGTACGACGGCCTCAAGCCGGTGCACGTCCGGGTGCTGTACTCGATGTACGACTCGGGCTTCCGGCCGGACCGCGGCTACAACAAGTGCGCCCGCGTCGTCGGCGATGTGATGGGCAACTACCACCCGCACGGCGACTCGTCGATCTATGACGCGCTGGTGCGGCTGGCCCAGCCGTGGGCGCTGCGCTACCCGCTGGTCGACGGCCAGGGCAACTTCGGCTCGTCGGGCAACGACCCGGCCGCCGCCATGCGGTACACCGAGTGCCGGCTCACCCCGTTGGCCATGCACATGCTGCAGGACATCGAGGAAGAGACCGTCGACTTCCGGGACAACTACGACGGCCGCATCCAGGAGCCGATCGTCCTGCCGTCCCGGGTGCCCAACCTGCTGATCAACGGCAGCGCCGGCATCGCCGTCGGCATGGCCACCAACATCCCGCCGCACAACCTGCGCGAGGTCGCGGCGGCCGTGGTGTGGGCGCTGGAGAACCCCGAGAGCTCGGACGAGGACACGCTGGAAGCGGTGATGGCCCGGATCAAGGGCCCCGACTTCCCGACCCACGGCCTGATCCTGGGCACCCGCGGCATCGAGGACGCCTACCGCACCGGCCGCGGCTCGGTGCGCATGCGCGCCGTCGTCGAGGTCGAGGAGGACAACAAGGGGCGCACCATCCTGGTCGCCACCGAGCTGCCCTTCCAGGTCAACCCGGACAACCTGGTGGAGAACATCGCCACCCTGGTCCGCGACGGCAAGCTCACCGGCATCGCCAACATCGCCGACGAGTCCAACAGCCGGACCGGCATGCGCATCGTGGTCACGCTCAAGCGGGACGCGGTGGCCAAGGTCGTGCTCAACAACCTCTACAAGCACACCCAGCTCCAGCACACGTTCGGCGTGAACATGGTGTCCCTGGTCGACGGCGTGCCGCGCACGCTGCGGCTGGACCAGATGATCCGCCTCTACGTGAAGCACCAGATCGAGGTCATCGTCCGGCGGACGCGCTACCGACTGCGCAAGGCCGAGGAGCGGGCCCACATCCTGCGCGGCCTGGTCAAGGCGCTCGACCAGCTGGACGAGGTCATCGCGTTGATCCGCCGGTCGCCGACCGTCGAGGACGCGCGTCTCGGCCTGATCGCGCTGCTCGAGGTGGACGAGATCCAGGCCAACGCCATCCTGGAGATGCAGCTGCGCCGGCTGGCCGCGCTGGAGCGGCAGAAGATCGTCGACCAGCTGGCCGAGATCGAGATCGAGATCGCCGACCTCCAGGACATCCTGGCCCGGCCGGAGCGGCAGCGGTCCATCGTCCGCGACGAGCTGATGGAGATCGTCAGCAAGTACGGCGACGACCGGCGGACCCGGATCCTGCCGTTCGACGGCGACGTCTCCATGGAAGACCTCATCGCCGTCGAGGACGTGGTCGTCACGATCACCCGGACGGGTTACGCGAAGCGGACGAAGACCGACCTCTACCGCTCGCAGAAGCGCGGCGGCAAGGGCGTGCAGGGCGCGGCGCTCAAGCAGGACGACATCATCGCCCACTTCTTCGTGTGCTCCACCCACGACTGGATCCTGTTCTTCACCAACATGGGCCGGGTCTACCGGGCCAAGGCCTACGAGCTGCCCGAGGCCAACCGCAACGCCCGCGGCCAGCACGTGGCCAACCTGCTGGCCTTCCAGCCGGGCGAGGAGATCGCCCAGGTCATCGAGATCCCCAACTACGAGGTCTCGCCCTACCTGGTGCTGGCCACCAAGACCGGCCTGGTCAAGAAGTCGCGCCTGGCCGACTTCGACTCCAACCGGGCCGGCGGCCTCATCGGCATCAACCTCAAGGAGGACGACGAGCTGGTCGGCGCCGTGCTCTGCGCGGCCGACGACGACCTGCTGCTGGTCTCCGCCGACGGGCAGTCCATCCGGTTCCACGCCACCGACGAGACGCTGCGTCCGATGGGCCGGGCCACCTCCGGCGTGCTCGGCATGCGCTTCAACAACGGCGACGAGCTGCTGTCCATGGGCGTCGTGCAGCTCGACAAGTTCGTGCTGGTCGCCACCGACGGCGGCTACGCCAAGCGGACGCCGATCGACGACTACCCGATCCAGGGACGCGGCGGCAAGGGCGTGCTGACCATTCAGTACGACCGCAAGCGTGGCAGGCTGGTGGGCGCGCTGATCGTGGACGAGGACGACGAGTTGTACGCCATCACGTCTTCTGGTGGAGTGATCCGTACCAGCGTGGTGCAGGTGCGCAAGGCCGGCCGGCAGACGAAGGGGGTGCGGCTGATGAATCTCGACGAGGGCGGCACCCTGATGGGTGTGGCACGCAACGCCGACGAGCCCACGGACGTCTCCGGAGAGGACGACGACCAGACCCCCGCCCCGGACGTGGCCGAGTAAGGCGCTGCGGGGACAACCGACAAGCTGACTGAGGACCGCTCGTGACAACTCCGGAGAACCCGGAACAGCCGGACGCCAAGACCCAGCCGGACGGCGAGGTCGAGAAGAAGTCCGTGGCGACCGAGGAGGCTCCCGCCCCCGAGCCGGAGCAGCCCGAGCAGCCGGCGGCCGCGGCCGAGCCGGCGACCAACGGCGCCGTCAGTCACGAGCAGGAGACTGCCAAGTTCAGCCCCGGGGAAGCCACCGTCTCGACCGAGACGGTGGCCCCCTCGGCCCCGCCGCCCTGGCAGCGGGTCACCGCCGAACTATGGGAGATCCGACCAAGTAGAAGCTAATGCCACTCACGCATATCGATTTAAGACCTCGCCTGGCCTGAGAAGGGCGCGTATGACTGCATTGCATGAAGATCCATCGGATATCGGTTGCCCGGTTGTAAAGTCTCAATCACGCCGTCCCGGCTATGCTCCGGCAGCGACTGTTCTCCGGTTGGAGTCTAGTCTTCGTTCGTATCTAGGTTAGTGGGGGATGTTCTGACTAGCAGGCCGCGGTGCTCAAGCTGGCGCTGGTGCTCGGCTTCGCCATGTTCCTGGTCTGGATGGTCGCCGTCGGCGTGCTCTACAGCGTGCTCGGCGGCATGAACGTGTGGACCAAGCTCAACGGCACCTACAACGACCTCGTGCAGGGCGGCGACACCAGCGGCGGCGACCTCATCAGCGCCGGCCGCGTCTTCGGCATCGCCGCCGTGGTCGGGCTCGTGAACGTGATCCTGTTCACGGCCATGGCCACCGTCAGCGCCTTCATCTACAACGTGTCCGCTGACCTGGCCGGAGGCGTCGAGGTGACCCTCTCCGAGCGCGAGTAGACCCGGTTTGGATCAGGGGAGAGGAGTACGGTAATCTTCTCCCTCGTAAGGGCCCATAGCTCAGGCGGTTAGAGCGCTTCGCTGATAACGAAGAGGTCGGAGGTTCAAGTCCTCCTGGGCCCACTGAAACGATGGGTTACGTGTGCCTGGAAGCTTTGCTTCCAGGCATTTATCGTTTCAGGTTCCTTCTGGGGCTCGCGCCCCAGACCCCCGGGCAGGGCGGGCTTCGCCCCCCTGCACCCCCCACTCCTGGTTGGTGGCTCTGAGGAGTCGAGGGGTGGGCGTTCCGGCTGGAGCAAGGCCGGGCGGGGTGGGGGCCCGTGTATGTTGGGGACTACCTGTCCTGTGTTGCGGTGTGGAAGCGCCAAGGAGGCGACTAGACGTGAAGAAGCTCATCGCGCTCGTGGCTGTGGCCGGAGTCGTGCTGTTCATCGTGCGACGTCAGCGGTCCGCGAAGGCTGAGGCCGACCTGTGGCGCGAGGCGACGGCCCCGACCGACTGAGGTTGGGCGAACATCGGGGTCCGACGGCCTGACGGTCGCGACCCCTCGGGGACATAGCTCAATTGGCAGAGCACCGCCTTTGCAAGGCGGGGTTAGGGGTTCGATTCCCCTTGTCTCCACTCGCGAGTGGGCGAGGTGTGCGCGACTTCGTCGCGCCGCCTCGCTCGTTGTCCTTCTGGGGCTCGCGCCCCAGACCCCAAGGCAGGGCGGGCTTCGCCCCCCTGCACCCCCCAAGGTGGGTGAGGGCTCCAGGTGGGTGAGGGCTCTTTGGGGCTCGCTGCGCATCGGGGGGTGTGTGGTCACCCCCGGTCCTGGGTGCTGGGTGTCATGGTCGACACTGTCGGACCTATGAGGAACGCTGCGTGGTGCATCGGGGTTCTGGCTGCTGCTGTGACGCTGGGGGGGTGCTCGTCGCCGCAGGTCGCGCCGGGGACGGCGGAGCCGGCGCCTACGACCAGCAGCAAGGCTGTGCCCACGTCTACCAGTGCGGTGGCGCCGGCGGATCCGGTGCCGGCCAGCACTGCGCAGTGTCCGTATCTGAGCTCGACGTTTGTTGAAGATGCCAATGGCGAGAAGGTCACGAAGGTGATGGTGTCGGCGGACAAGCCGCACCCGGCATGCTTCTTCTACAGCTTTGGCAACGACAAGCAGATGACGGTGCAGGTGTACGTGGGGGACGCGGGGTCGGCGACGGCGCTGGTCAACAAGGCGGCGCCGATCGAGACTTCGGACAAGGCGGAGCTGCCGGGGGGATGGGCGGGCGGCTCGGAGGCGACCGGCAGCGGGGCGGTGTATGCCGTGTCCAAGGCTGGTGCCGCTGTGGTGGTGTCCACGGACCAGAAGCAGACGATCAAGGCCAAGCAGGTGGCCAAGCAGGCGATTGCCGCCCTCGGGTTGTGAAGTGAGGGCGGCAATCGGGGGTGCTGCCTGCTAGTGGTGGACGGCCTGGGCGGCGTGGGCGCCGGTGATGGCGCGGACCTCCATCTCGGCGTACTTGGCCTCGTCGGCCCGGTCCTTGCCCAGCACGGTGCCGAGGTAGCCGAGCAGGAACGACAGCGGGATGGAGACCAGACCCGGGTTGCTCAGCGGGAACCAGTCGAAGTGGGCCGACGGGAAGATCGAGGTCTTCGCGCCGGAGACGACCGGGGAGAAGACGATCAGGCCCACGGTGATGATGACGCCGCCGTAGATGCTCCACAGTGAGCCGGTGGTGTTGAACCGCTTCCAGAACAGCGTGTAGAGAATCGTCGGCAGGTTGGCCGACGCGGCGATGGCGAAGGCCAACGCCACCAGGAACGCGACGTTCTGGCCGTTGGTGGCGATGCCGCCGACGATGGCGACCAGACCGATCACCACGGCCGCCCAGCGGGCCACCTTGACCTCGGCCTTGGCCGCGCTCCGGTCACCCTTCTTGATCACGTTGACGTAGATGTCGTGGGCGAACGACGCCGACGCGGTGATGGTGAGACCGGCGACGACGGCCAGAATCGTGGCGAAGGCGACGGCGGAGATGAGGCCGAGCAGAATCGGCCCGCCCAGCGCCAGGGCCAGCAACGGGGCGGCCGAGTTGACCTTGCCGGGGGCGCCGTTGATCGTCTCCGGGCCGACGAGCGCGCCGGCGCCGTAGCCGAGCACCAGGGTGAACAGGTAGAAGATGCCGATCAGCACGATCGCCCAGACCACGGAGCGCCGGGCCTCCTTGGCCGTCGGCACCGTGTAGAAGCGCATCAGCACGTGCGGCAGGCCGGCGGTGCCGAGCACCAGGGCGATGCCCAGGGACAGGAAGTCCAGCTGCGAGGTGCTGGTGGCGCCGTACTGCTTGCCCGGGCCGAGCAGCGCTTCGCCGGTCTTGCCGCCGTGGGCGACGGCGTCGCCGAGCAGCGCCGACAGGTTGAAGCCGTATTTGCCGAGCACCCAGACGGTCATCACGAAGGCGCCGACGATGAGCAGCACCGCCTTGATGATCTGGACCCAGGTGGTGCCCTTCATGCCGCCGACCAGCACGTAGATGATCATGATGACGCCGACCACCGCCACCACCACGGCCTGGCCGGCCGTGCCGGACACGCCGAGCAGGAGGGCGACCAGGCCGCCGGCGCCGTTCATCTGGGCCAGCAGGTAGAAGAACGAGACGGCCAGCGTGGAGATGGCGGCCGCGGTGCGCACCGGGCCCTGCTTCATCCGGAAGCTGAGCACGTCGGCCATGGTGAACCGGCCGGTGTTGCGCAGCAGCTCGGCCACCAGCAGCAGCGCGACCAGCCAGGCCACCAGGAAGCCGATGGAGTACAGGAAGCCGTCGTAGCCGTAGATCGCGATCGCGCCGGCGATGCCGAGGAAGGACGCGGCCGACAGGTAGTCGCCGGAGATCGCGATGCCGTTCTGCGGGCCGGTGAACGAGTGGCCGGCGGCGTAGAAGTCGGTGGCCGTCTTGGTGCTCCGGCTGGCCCGGAACACGATCACCAGGGTGATCAGCACGAACACGGCGAAGATGGAGATGTTCAGCGTCGGGTTGCTGCCCTCGACGCCCGCGGCCAACACCTTCACGGCTGCTCCCCCTCGATCTCGTGCCAGATCTTGTCGGCGGCGGGGTCCACGACCCGGTTGGCGAACCGGACGTACAGGCCGGTGATCACGAAGGTGGAGACGAACTGGAGCAGGCCGAACAGCAGCCCGACGGTGATGTTGCCGAACAGCTTTGTCGACATGAAGCCGTGGGCGTAGTCGGCGAGCAGGACGTACAGCAGATACCAGGCCAGGAACAGCCCGGCCATCGGGAACACGAAACCGCGCAGCCGGCGGCGCAGCTCGGCGAAGTCAGGACTGGCCTGTACCTCGCTCCAGTCGGTCGCGGCCGGCGTCGGCGCGGCGGCGGAGTCTTCGGTGGTGCCCACGGCAACCTCCCGGACGGGGGTAGTTACCCGCCGCAACCTAGGAGATCCAGATCACATCGGCAGCCCTCAATCGGGCATAAGCGACCAGCGGGGCGACCGGGCCCTGGGAACGGTGTCGTTTCCGCGACGAACGGCGACCGGGCCGGGCGGAACGGGAAACCGCCCCGACCCCGCTGGTCAGCGGGGTCGGGGCGGCATCGGCCCTACTTCTTGTCCGCGGTCTTCGGCGCCTCGTGGCCGTTGCGGGCCGGCTCGGGCACGTGGACCGAGCCCGGCGGGTCCTCGCGCACGTCCTGCAGCCGCACCTCGCGCGGCCGTCGGGACAGCACGACAACCGCCGTCGCCCCGCCCGCGACCACCAGGCCGACCAGCCACGGCCAGCGGCGGCGACGCTTGGTCGGCCGCGGGTCGACGGTGTCGGCCAGGTCCTCGGCGACCTTGCGGGCCTGCTTGCGGATCTGGTTGGCGTTGCGCACGGCCTCGGCCCGCGCCTTGCCCGTGGTCCGCTTGAGATCCTTGCGCGCCTGGTCCGCGGTGCGCTGGAGGTCTCTGCGGGCCTGCTTGGCCATCCTGCGGGCGGCCTTGCGGGTCGGCTTGAACTCCTCGCCGGCGAAATCCACCAGCTCGTGCGTCTTCTCGATGCCGGCCTGACCGGCGCGAGCGGCCTGCCGACGAGCGGCGCGCACCGCCCGGCCGACCGCCTCGCCCGCCTTCGCGCCGGCCTCGGTCATGGTCTCGACCTCGTCCATCTGCTGCTCCAAGCCCTGCCGATCGGTACCGATCTGACCGATCCAGTCTGCCCCTCCCGCCGCGATCCCGCCGTGGATGGCACGATGGCGTCGTGGCTGACAACGACATCGTCGGGGCGACCCTGCACACCACGCAGGGCGACATCCGCCTCTACCTCTTCCCGAACCACGCCCCGAAGACCGTCCGCAACTTCGTCGGGCTGGCCGAGGGCACCAAGGACTACTCCACCCAGAACGCTCGCGGCGAGAAGACGGGGCCGTTCTACGACGGGTCCGTGTTCCACCGCGTGATCGCCGGCTTCATGCTCCAGGGCGGCGACCCGACCGGCACCGGCCGGGGCGGCCCCGGTTACCAGTTCGAGGACGAGTTCCACTCGGAGCTGGTCTTCAACAAGCCGTACCTGCTGGCCATGGCCAACGCCGGGCCCGGCACTAACGGCTCGCAGTTCTTCATCACCGTGGGCCCGACCCCGCACCTCAACCGCCGGCACACCATCTTCGGCGAGGTGCGTGACGAGGAGTCCCGCAAGGTCGTCGACGCGATCGGCAACACGGCGACCGACCGCAGCGACCGACCGCTGACCGAGGTCGTCATCGAGAAGATCACGATCGACCGCGGCTGACATGACCGCGCCGTACGGGCAGCCGACTGACGCGCTGCCCGCGTGCTATCGGCACCCAGGTCGGCACACCGGGCTGCGGTGCACCCGGTGTGACCGGCCGACCTGCCCGGAATGCCTTCGTGACGCCTCGGTCGGCCAGCAGTGCGTCGAGTGCGTGAACGAAGGCAACCAGGCCACGCGCCAGAAGGTCACCGTGGCCGGCGCGCGGCTGGTCCGCCAGCCGGTGCTGGTCTACGCGCTGATCGCGGCCAACCTGGCCATCTACGTGATCACCGCGCTGCAGGCCGGAAGTTTCGCCAACAACAGCGACTCGCCGCTGTTCGCCGAGTGGGTGACGTGGCCACGGGCGGCCGCGCTCAACGGCCAGTGGTGGCGGGTCGTCACCGGCGGCTTCCTGCACTACGGCTTCATCCACATCGCGGTGAACATGCTGTCGCTGTGGATGATCGGCCGGGACATGGAGCGGATCCTCGGCCGGGTGCGGTTCGCCGCGGTGTACTTCCTGGCCCTGATCGGCGGCTCGATCGCGGTGATGCTGTTCTCCGACCCGGACACCGGGGCGGCCGGCGCCTCCACCGCGCTCTACGGCCTGATGGGCTGCTACCTGGTCGCCGTGGTCCGGCTCAAGCTCAACCCGCGTCCCATCCTGATCACCCTCGCGCTGAACGTGTTCCTCACGTTCAGCCTGCCCGGCATCTCGATCACCGGTCACTTCGGCGGCCTGGTCGTCGGGGCGATCGCGATGGCCGCGCTGGTCTACACGCCGGACAAGAACCGAACCTGGTGGCAGGCGGGCGCGCTGGTGGCGCTGTTCGTGGTGTTGGTGCTGATCTACGTGACCAGGGCGCAGCAGCTGCTGTCAGCCCTGGGTCCAGGGTCGTAGCGCCTGGAGCTGCTCGACGACGTCGGCCGGATCCTCGCCGAGGTCCAACTGGCCCAGCACGATCAGGCCGTCGTCGTGCAGCACCGTCAGCTCGACCGTCGAGGTGACGCGGCCGAGGCGGCGGCCGTGGGCCAGCCGGATCCGCACCTCGGGCCAGGTCCAGCTGCGGCTGGACAGGAAGCCGCGCACCGTCACGCCCTGCTCGTCGGCCCGCAGCCGTGGCCGCGCGACGGTGCCGAACAGCGAGATGGCCGCCAGCATCAGCGCCGCGACGGTCAGCAGCACCTTGCCGGCCGGGTCCTCGCCGACGAAGACCAGCAGCGCCGCGATCGCGGTCAGTACCCAGCCGATGCCGACCAGCGGCGCCTGCGGGGCCCAGCGGTGTTCCGTCGTCGTGGGCTCGCTCATGTGCACGCTCCGGCGCTTGTGCTTTATTGCGCAAAGTTGTCCACAGGAGTTGTCCCCAGTGGGGATGACTTACACGCGTGTCGTTCGATGACCATGAGGTGAACTGGGCGAACGACGGGGTAACAGACGACGACCCGGACGTGTCACGCCCGGGTCGTCGTCACGCGTGGTGAGCGGCGGTCAACGCCACCGCATCGTCATCAGCAGCCCGATGATCATCAGCGCGAAGCCGATCAGGAAGTTCCACGACCCGAGCGACTCCATCACCGGAATACCGGTCGGGACCAGGTAGTACGCCACCAGCCACGCCAAGCCGAGCAGCATCATGCCGAGCATGACCGTCACGTACACCGGGTGGGACGGGCCGACTGCCTTCACCTTGACCGGCGTGCGCCGGTCGGTCGGTGGCGTGTAGACGGTCTTCTTGCGGACCTTCGACTTGGGCATCTTTCCTCGCCTGACCTCGCGCGTGAGGCATCGGTGGCTGCGCGGGCAACCACTGCCAGGGGTAACACGTTAACGTAAACGAGGATGCCAGCGAACCACTAGTTGAGGTCAGGGGCACAGGAGGAGCACACGTGAGCTACGACCCGCCGCCGGCTGCGGGACGTCCGGCCGGTTGGCGCCCCCGTCCTGCGCCCGAACAGCCCACCGCGTTCCTCCCGAAGATCGATGTTCTTCACCCGGGACCGTTGGGCACGCAGTTCATCCCCGAGGCGGAAGAGGACGACACCGGCCGGATCGGTCCGGAGATCGGCGACGACCCGGTGGAGTCGCCCCCGCCGCCCAAGGACACCGCTCGCACGGTCGTCCGCTCGTTCGGCGAGCTGTTCATCACCGCCGGCATGGTGATCCTGCTGTTCGTGGTCTACGAGGTGTACTGGACCGACCTGATCTCCGCGGGCAAGCAGAACCAGGCCACGTCCTCGCTCGACACCCAGTGGAAGGACCAGGACACGGTCGGCGGGCCGCAGCGCGGCACCCACTACGACCTGGCCGAGGGCAAGGGCTTCGCCAAGATCTACGTGCCGGCGCTCGGCGCCGACTACCACTTCACCATCGTCGAGGGCACCACCGACGCCGACCTGGACATCGGCCCCGGCCACTACGTCGGCTCCGCGCTGCCCGGCCAGCCCGGCGACTTCGCGGTCGCCGGCCACCGCGTCGGCAAGGGCGCGCCCTTCAACGACCTGGACCTGGTCAGCTCGTGCGACGCCGTCGTGGTGGAGACCGAGACCGACTGGTTCGTCTACCGGATGCTGCCCACCACCGACGAGGTCGCCGGCTGGGCCGCCGGCAAGGGCGCGCAGCCGCAGTGCAAGGGCGTCGCCCCGCTCGGCGGCCCGTATGCGGGACTGGTCGGTCAGGAGACGGTGCTGCCGTCACAGGGCGACGTCATCGCCCCCGTGCCGCACAAGCAGGACCTCCAGCTGCCGGCCGGCCAGCAGGCCTCGCTGATGACGCTGACCACCTGCACGCCGAAGTTCTCCGCGTCGCACCGGCTGATCCTGCACACCGTGCTGACCAACCAGTACGCCAAGGACCCGAAGCAACCGGACAAGGTCCCGCCGGAGCTGAAGGAGACCGACTGACGTGTACGGCTGGATCTGGCGGCACCTGCCGGGACCGACCGCGGCCAAGATCGCGGAGGCCACCGTGCTGGTGTTGGGCATCGTGGCGTTGCTGATGTTCGTCGTATTCCCGTGGGTAGAGCCGCTCCTGCCCTTCAACCAGGTGACAACGGGGTAGTTTCACATCATGCGTGTCCTGGTCGTCGACAACTACGACAGCTTCGTCTACAACCTCGTGCAGTACCTGGCGCAGCTCGGCGCCGAGTGCGTCGTGCGGCGCAACGACGTCGTGCAGCTGTCCGACGTCGACGCCGCGGACGGGGTGCTCATCAGCCCAGGTCCGAGCACGCCCGAACGAGCCGGCGCCAGCATGGACGTCATCCGGTACTGCGCGCAGAAGCGCGTGCCGGTGCTGGGCGTCTGCCTCGGGCACCAGGCCATCGGCGTTGTCTTCGGCGGCACCGTCGACCGGGCCCCCGAGCTGCTGCACGGCAAGACCAGCCTCGTGGAGCACGTCGGCGTCGGCGTACTGAACGGAGTGCCGTCGCCGTTCGTCGCGACCCGCTACCACTCGCTGACCGTGCTGCCCGAGACGGTGCCGGCCGAGCTGGAGGTCACCGGCCGCACCGAGACCGGCATCGTGATGGCCATGCGGCACCGCGAGCTGCCCATCGAGGGCGTGCAGTTCCACCCGGAGTCCGTGCTGACCGACGGCGGGCACCGCATGCTGGCCAACTGGATGGGCGCCGCCGGCTTCCCGGTCGCGCCCGAGCGCGTCAACGAGCTGGAGGCCGGCATGCGCCGCTTGGCCGCGGCCGCCGCCACCGGCTGAACCCGGACACACGAAAGGGCCCCGGCAAGCGCCGGGGCCCTTTCGTGTGTGTCAGTGGTTGGTCGTCGACGTCGGCGGACCGCTCGTCAGCTGATAGACCTGGATCTGGATGGTCTGGTTGATGCCGACCACCTGGTCCACATCCGGGCTGAACGACTCGATGGTGCCGGCCGGCTTGGTGATGTCCACGTCGGTCGTCTGGCTGAACTGGCCCTTCCAGCCGAGCTGCGACAACTGGCTCTGAGCGGCGGAGACGGTCAGGCCGGTCAGATTGGGCATCTTGAACTGGTCGCCCAGCGACACGGTCAGCGTGACGGTGCTGTTCGGGGCGGCCTTGCTGCCACCGGACGGGCTCTGGCTCAGCACCTGGTCCTTGGTCTGGGGGCTGGACTTGTTCGACCGCGCGACGGTGAAGCCGGCCTTCTCCAGGTTGCTCTTGGCCACGTCGAAGGGCTGGCCGGTCTGGTCCGGCACGTTCACCTGGTCCGGGCCCTTGCCGATGACCAGCGTGATGGTCGCGTTCTCGGAGACCTGCGAGCCGACCGGCGGGTTGGTCGAGCTGACCTTGCCGATGAGCTTCGGGTCGTCCACGGTCTCGGTGGTGGTGGCCGGCGCGACCACGAGCTTGCGGCTCTGCAGGTCCTTGGTCGCGTCCTCCTGCGACTTGCCCGACTCGTCCGGCAGCGCGAAGGTGTTCGGCGACTTGCCCACCGTCAGCTTGATCGTGGTCGTCTTGGCCACGCTCTGGCCCGCGCCCGGATCCTGCTTGATGACGTTGCCGATCTGGTCGGCGGTGCACGGCGGCGTCGAGCCGTCCGTCGTGGGGCCACAGATCACGTAGGCGATCTGCGGGCTGCCGAAGCCCTTGTCCCGCAGCGCCTGCTGGGCCGCCGGCAGCTGCATGCCCTCGACCTTGGGCACGTCGATGTTGGCGCTGCTGTTGCCGCTGTTGTTGCCACCCAGGAAAATTGTGGTCAGCCACGCGGCCAGCGCCAGCACGGCGATGCAGATCAGCACCACGCCGGCGATGGTCAGCGCCCGCTTGCGGCGGGCCTTGCGCTCGGCCTCCTCATCGGCCTCGAAGTCGTACGCGTCGTACTCGGGCTCTTCGGACGCCGGGGCTGGGCGGTGGCGGCCGGTGACGACCTGGGTCCGGGCGCCGTTGCCGTTGCCCATGAACGCGGTCCGCTCCTCGGCCGTCATCACGGCCGGGGCGGACGGGCGCTGCCCGGACAGCACGCGCACCAGGTCGGCCCGCATCTCGGCCGCCGACTGGTAGCGGTTGGCCGGGCCCTTGGCCATGGCCTTGAGCACGATCGAGTCCAGCGCCGGCGTCACCTGCGGGTTGACCGAGGACGGCGACGGCGGCTCCTCCCGCACGTGCTGGTAGGCCACCGCGACCGGAGAGTCGCCGGTGAAGGGCGGCTGGCCGGTCATCAGCTCGAACAGCACGCAGCCGGCGGCGTACACGTCGGAGCGGGCGTCGACCGCCTCGCCCCGCGCCTGCTCCGGCGACAGGTACTGCGCGGTGCCGATGACGGCGGCGGTCTGCGTGACGGCGGCCTGACCGTCGTGGATGGCGCGGGCGATGCCGAAGTCCATCACCTTCACCGCGCCGGTCTTGGTGATCATGATGTTGGCCGGCTTGACGTCCCGGTGGATGATGCCGTGCCGGTGGCTGAAGTCCAGCGCCGCGCAGACGTCGGCCATGACCTCCATGGCCCGCTTGCCCGACAGCGGCCCCTGGGTCTTGACGATGTCCCGCAGCGTGCGCCCGTCCACGTACTCCATGACGATGTAGGGCAGCGGGCCGTACTCGGTCTTGGTCTCGCCGGTGTCGTACACGGCGACGATCGCGGGGTGGTTGAGGGCGGCGGCGTTCTGCGCCTCGCGGCGGAAGCGCTCCTGGAACTGCGGATCCCGGGCGAGGTCGGCGCGCAGAACCTTGACCGCGACATCCCGGCCGAGTCGGACGTCGCGGCCTTTGTGGACCTCCGACATTCCACCGTAGCCGAGGGTCTCGCCCAGTTCGTAACGGTTGGAGAGCAGTCGCGGAGTGCTCATCGGTGCGTCGTCTCGTTCCTCGTCAACAGTCGTCCCATCATGCTCCTGCCGCCCGCCTCAGCCACCGGGACCCCGTCCAGCGCAGATGACCGTCCCCAGACATCGGTCCTGTGCCGGGCGGTCGCCCGTGAGCTCGGCCGTGGTCGGCCTTCCAGTGCCCTCGGTCCCCGCACCCGAGCGCTGCCATTCGCGAATCCCCCAGACCGCGAGCAGACTCACCAGAATCACCACCAACAACGCCAGCAGGACCCACAGCCCGGTCCGGTTCGGTCTGGGCTGCGGCGGCGGTCCCAGCAGAAAGGTACCGGTGCCCGGCCCCATCGGAGCACCCGATGGGGGGACCTGGGGTGGAACCACCGGAATGGCCCCCGGCGGATACGTCGGCGGACCGCCCTGCGGCGGCCGGTGCTGCTGCATCGGTATCGCCATCACCAGACCCGACGGGGTCGGCAGCGGCAGCCCGGCGCGCACCGCGCCCGCCGCCGCGGCGAACTCGCCGCCGTTGCGGTAGCGCTGCCGCGGATCCTTCACCAGCGTCGCCTCGACCAGCGCCCGCACACCCGGCGGCACGTCCGGCGGCAGCGGCGGCGGCACCTCCCGGATGTGCATCATCGCGACCGTGACGGCGTTCTCCGACAGGAACGGCCGCCGGCCGGCCAGGCACTCGTAGCCGACGACGGCCAGCGCGTACACGTCGCTGGCCGGCTCGGCCTCCTGCCCGACGGCCTGCTCGGGCGCGATGTAGTGGGCGGTGCCCATCACCATGCCGGACCGGGTCACCGGCGCGGCGTCGGCCGCCTTCGCGATGCCGAAGTCGGTCAACTTCACCTTGCCGTTCGGGCCGACCAGGATGTTGCCGGGCTTCACGTCCCGGTGCACGTAGCCCCGCTCGTGCGCGGCCTGCAGCGCCGCCCCGCACTGCTGGAGCAGGTCGAGCGTGCGGTCCGGGGTCAGCCGGCCCTGGCTGGACAGGATCGCGGCCAGCGGCTCGCCGGCCACCAGCTCCATCACCAGGTAGGCGGTGTCCTCCGGGCCGTCCGGCTCCGACGCCGTCTCGCCGTAGTCGTGCACCGCGGCGATACCGGGGTGGTTGAGCGAGGCGGTGGTCCGCGCCTCCGTGCGGAACCGGTGCAGGAACTCGGGGTCGCCGGACAGCTCGGGCTTGAGCACCTTCACCGCGACGGCGCGGTCCAGCCGGGAGTCGGTCGCCTCCCACACCTCGCCCATGCCGCCGACGGCGATGCGCCGGGCCAACCGGTACCGGTCGGCGAGCAGCTGCCCGGTGGTGAGCATCCTCAACCTCCCCCGGCCAGGTAGGCGTTGATGGTCGCACGGCCGACGCCGGCGGCCACGGAACTGCCGGTGGCGGCCAGGCCGCGGTCGCCGCCGTTCTCCACCACTACGCACACGGCGATCTGCGGGTTGTCGGCCGGCGCGAACGCCACGTACCAGGCGTGCGGCGGGGTGTTCTTGGGGTCGGTGCCGTGCTCGGCGGTGCCGGTCTTCGAGGCGATCTTGATGTTGGCCTGCTTGCCGGCGCCCCCGGTGTGCTGCTCCGACAGCAGCATCATGGCCTTGACCTGGTCGGCGATGTCCTTGGGCAGCGCCGGGCCGCCCGGGGCCTCCTGCGCCGAGAAGCTGGAGATCGACGACATGTCCGGGGCCAGGATGTTCTTCACCAGCTGCGGCTGCATGCGCACACCGCCGTTGGCGATGGTCGCGGCCACCATGGCGTCCTGGAGCGGGGTCAGCTTCACGTCGCGCTGGCCGATGCCGCTCTGGAACAGCGCCGCCTCGTCCGGGATGGAGCCGACGGTCGAGGTGGCCACCGGCAGCGGCACGGTCAGGTCGGTCTGCCCGATGCCGAACTTGGCCGCCTGCTGGATCAGGTTGTCCTTGCCGACCTTGCCGGCCAGCGTGGAGAACGCGGTGTTGCAGGAGTACTCGATGGCGATCGAGACCGAGACCTGGCCGTTGGTGGCCTCGGGGCAGGTCTCGTTGGCGAAGTTGGACAGCGTGGTGCTGGTGCCGGGCAGGGTGATCGTCGGATCGGCCGGCAGGTTCTTGGTGATGGCGTCGTCGACGCCATTGGCCAGCGCGGCTGAGGCCACCACCAGCTTGAAGGTGGAGCCCGGCGGCAGCGTCTCCTGGGTGGCCCGGTTCAGCGCCGACTTGTTCGGGTCGTCGTTCAGCTTGGCGATGGTGTCGCGCTGGGTGGTGTTGTCGTGCGCGGCCATCGGGTTCGGATCGAACGACGGCGTGCTCACCATGGCGAGGATCTCGCCGGTCGACGGCTTGATCGCCACCACCGCGCCGCTGAAGCTCTTGGCCGTCATGCCGGCGTAGGCGGCGTCCTGGGCCTTGGGGTCGACGGTCAGCTGCACGTTGCCGCCGCGCGGGTCCCGGCCCGTGATCAGGTCGGACAGCCTGCGCACGAACAGCTTCGACGAGGAGCCGTTGAGCACGTCGTCCTCGGCCCGCTCGATGCCAGTGGCGCCGAACTGCGACGAGTAGTAGCCGGTGACCGGGGCGTACTCGGGGCCGTTCTTGTAGACGCGCAGGTAGTGCTGGGCGTCCTTGGTCTCCACCGAGTTGGCCAGGATGGTGCCGGAGGCGCTGACGATCTGGCCGCGCTGCCGGCCGTACTCCTCCAGCACGCCGCGGTTGTTGCTCGGATCGTTGGCGTACGTGTCGGCGTTGATCACCTGCACGTAGGTCAGGTTGGCCAGCAGGAGCAGGACCATCACCATCATGGCGAGGCCGACCCGGCGAAGTGGCTTGTTCACGTCGGTCGCTCCACGAGGACGGTGCTTGCCTCGGCGATCGGCGCCTGCGGCTTGGGACGGCTGGCCTGTGGGCGGCGCGCGGCGTCGGAGATCCGCAGCAGCAGCGCCACGATGACGTAGCTGGCCAGCAGGGACGAGCCGCCGGCGGACAGGAACGGCGCGGTCAGGCCGGTCTCCGGGATGAGCTTGCTGACGCCGCCGATGACCACGAACATCTGCCACATCAGCAGGAAGGACAGGCCGCCGGCCAGCAGCTTGCCGAAGGTGTCGCGCACCGCCAGCCCGCTGCGCAGGCCGCGCAGCGCCAGCAGCATGTAGATGACGATCATCGCGGCCAGGCCGATGAAGCCCAGCTCCTCGCCGAACGCGGTGACGATGAAGTCGCTGCTGACCACCGGCACCAGTTCCGGGTGTCCGGCGCCGAGGCCCGCGCCGGCCATGCCGCCGCTGCCCAGGCTCACCAGCGACTGGACCATCTGGTAGCCGGTGTCGCCCCGATCGGCGAACGGGTCGATCCAGTTCGCCACGCGCTGCTGCACGTGGACGAACATGCGATCGGCCAGCGTGGCGCCGCCCATGAAAAGCACGATGCCGATCCACACCCACGCGGATCGCTCGGTGGCCAGGTAGACCATGGCCAGCACCGTGCCGAAGAACATCAGCGAGGCGCCCAGCTCGGTCTCGATCATCAGGACCAGGATCGCGATCGCCCAGGCGATCAGCAGCGGGCCGAGGTCACGCGGGCGGGGCAGCTCCAGGCCCAGGACCTTGCGGCCGGCGATGGTGAACAGGTCCCGCTTGGACACCAGGAACGCGGCCACGAACAGGATGATCAGCACCTTGGCGAACTCGCCGGGCTGGATCGACACCGGGCCGATGATGATCCACAGCTTGGCCCCGCCGACACAGGAGATGCTGCACGGCAGCACGCCCGGCAGCACCAGCAGCACCAGGCCGACCAGGCCGAAGGTGTAGCCGTAGCGGGACAGCGTCCGGTGGTCCTTCACGCCCCACAGCACCGCGACCATCGCGACCAGCGACAACGCGGTCCAGAGCAGCTGCTTGGGGGCCGCGTTGGAGTAGCCGTGCCCGCTCTCGAGGGCGAGCTGGGCCAGCGCCGGGTCCAGCCGGTACAGCATCGCGATGCTCAGGCCGTTGAGCAGCCCCGCGCACGGCAGGATCAGCGGATCCGCGTACGGCGCGAACTTGCGCACCGCCAGGTGCGCCACCCCGAACAGCACCGCGTAGCCGGCGATGTAGAGCAGGATCTCCGGCTTCAGCTTCTGGGACTGGTTCTCCGAGATCAGCACGAAGGCGAGCACGACAAGGCCCAGCCCGAACCCGAGCAGCGCGAGCTCGGTGCCACGGCGGGTCGGTGTGGCGGGCGACGACGACGAACCCGGCGCACTCATGTGCGTGGTCGCCGCGCCCAGCACACCGGGCGGGAGGGCCATCAGCCCACCTTCCTACAGTTCTTGCCCGGCTGCTGCGATGCGCTGGTCAGCGTGGGTGTGGTGCTGGTCGTGCTGCCGGCGACAGCGCCGCCGGAGGCGCTGGTGCCCGTCGCGGAGGTCGCGGTCGTCGACGTGGCCGTGGACGCCGGATCCGCGGTGCACGTGGGCAGCAGCGCGCCCAGCCACAACCGCCGCACCGCCTCCCGCGCGCCGTCCATGCCCGGCTTCTCCGGGATCACGCCCTTGCGCACGTCCTCCCGCGCCGACTCCTGGAGCTCGTCCAGGGTCAGCGACTTGCAGCCGGCCTCCTCCGGGGCGAGGCACGACGTCTCCGCGACGCGGTGCAGCGGAATGCCCAGCACCGGGCCCCCGCGCACCCCCTCGAAGATCGCGACATGGTTGTCGTCGGTGGCGCCCACGTAGTACTGGCCGAGCACCCACCACACGGTGCCGCCCGCGCCCAGCCCCAGCACGATCAGGATCGCCACGATCCAGACGAGTAACCGGACCCGCTTGCGATTCCTCGCCTTGGGGTCCGGTGTTGGTCCTACCTGCGCCATCGGCTGTGGCGGCGGCGTCCGTGGCGCGGTTATCGCGCCGGCCCGGGACGCCGGCGAGTCGGGCGGCGGCTGATCGCTGCTGCCGTCCCCGGCCGCCCCGCCCACGATGGGCGCGTCGTCGCCGTAGTCGACGTCGACCACGTCGGCGATGATCACCGTCACGTTGTCCGGGCCGCCGGCCTTGAGCGCCAGCTCGATCATCCGATCCGCGCAGGCCTGCGGGTCCGGGATCAGGATGGCCTCGGCCAGCGTCTCGTGGCTGACGTAGGAGCACAGGCCGTCCGAGCACAGCAGGTACCGGTCGCCGGCGCGGGCCTCCCGGACGGCCAGGCTCGGCTCCACCTCGTGGCCGGTCAACGCGCGCAGCAGCAGCGAGCGCTGCGGGTGCACGTTGGCCTCCTCCTCGGTGATGCGGCCCTCGTCGATCAGCGACTGGACGAACGTGTCGTCGTGCGTGATCTGGGTGAACTGGCCGCCGCGCTGGAGGTAGGCGCGCGAGTCGCCGACGTGCACCAGCCCGAGCCGGTTGCCGGAGAAGAGCACCGCGGTCAGCGTGGTGCCCATCCCGTCGAGGTCGGGGTCGTGCGACACCAGCTCGGCGATGGCGCCATTGCCCTCCAGCACCGCACCGCGGAGCTGGTCGAGCAGGTCGTCGCCGGGCTCGTCGTCGTCGAGCGGGGCCAGGGCGGCGACAACCACCTTGCTGGCCACCTCACCGGCGGCGTGGCCGCCCATGCCGTCGGCAAGGGCGAGGAGTCGTGGGCCCGCGTAGACGGAGTCCTGGTTGTTGGCTCGAACCAGGCCCCGGTCACTGCGGGCGGCGTAGCGGAGGACGAGGGTCATGTGCGCAGCTCGATCACTGTCTTGCCGATGCGGATCGGGGCACCGAGCGGGACCCGGAGGGGTGCCGTGACCTTCGCCCGGTCTAGGTATGTTCCGTTCGTGGAGCCAAGATCCTCCACGTACCAGTCGCTGCCACGCAGCGACAGCCTCGCGTGTCGTGTCGACGCGAAATCGTCATCGAGCACAAGGGTCGAATCGTCGGCCCGGCCGATCAGGATCGGTCTGCCGTCGAGCGAGATGCGGGTGCCCGTGAGCGCCCCGTGGGTGACCACAAGCTGTCTGGCCGTCTTCCCCTTGGCCGACTGCTTGCCACCCTTGCGGAACCCTCCGGGCACCGCGACTCTCAACCCCGACGCGGCATAGATGTCCGATCGGACCACGCGCAGCGCGGCCAGCACGAACAACCAGAGCAGGGCGAGAAACCCTGCTCTGGTTAGCTGCAACACCAGCTCTGGCACCTGTAGTGACCGCTCCCGCCCGACCTCGTACCCGCCCGCGACCGCCTCAGCCCTGCGTGCGGAACACGAGTGACGAGTGGCCGACCCGGACGACGTCGCCGTCCGCGAGCTGCCAGGTCTGCACCGGGGTGCCGTTCACCGTGCTGCCGTTCGTGGAGCCGAGATCCGCGAGCATCGCACTCTGACCATCCCAGGTGATCTCCAGGTGCCTCCTGGAGACCCCCGTGTCGGGCAGCCGGAAGTCCGCGTCCTGGCCGCGGCCCACCACGTTGCCACCCTGCTTCAGGTTGTACGTGCGGTTGGAGCCGTCGTCCAGCTGCAGGACCGCGGTGATCTGACGCGGGCCCGGCGGCGGCCCGGGAGGGGCGCCGTAGGGATCCTGCTGGCCGTAGCCGCCCTGCTGCTGGCCGTACTGGTCGTAACCGGCCTGCTGCTGACCGTAGCCACCCTGCTGGCCGTACGGGTCGTAGCCACCGCCCTGCTGCGGATAACCGCCGCCCTGCTGCGGGTAGCCCTGCTCGTAACCGCCGCCCCCACCCTGCTGCGGGTAGCCCTGCTCGTAGCCACCACCCTGCTGCGGATAACCGCCGCCCTGCTGCGGGTAGCCCTGCTCGTAACCGCCGCCCCCACCCTGCTGCGGGTAGCCCTGCGGGTCGTAACCGCCGCCCTGCTGCTGGCCGTACTGGTCGTACCCGCCCTGCGGCTGCTGCTGTGGTTGCTGCGGCTGCTGCTGCGGATAACCGCCGCCCTGCTGCGGGTAGCCCTGGTCATAGCCGTAACCCTGCTGACCCTGGTGCTGACCGTAGGGGTCCTGCGGGGGGTACTGGCCTGGTGGCTGGCTCATGGATCGGTCTCCTGCGTTGCGAGGTGGTGCTGGCCGTCGTACGTCAGGGTCGACGGACGAGTTGGTTCGGAACTGTCCCGTGTGCAGCGCGTCGGAGCGCTCCAGGGAGACTACGACGTCACCATAGGTATCCCATCCGTGCTCTGCGAGGTGCTCGCGGACGCAGTCCTCGAGCAGCTCCGATATGCGCTGTTCGTCCTGCTCGGCACCCGCCAAACGGTCGTGGTCGGCTGCGCCGAGCAACACGCGGTAACTGTTCGGCGCTAGCAGCCTGTCACCGGCGAGCTCCTTGACGTTCAGCTCGGCCTCGCGCTGCAGCGCCTGCGCCACCTCCTGCGGCACGACGCTGCCGCCGAACACGCGTGCGAAGGCGTTGCCCACAGCGCCCTCAAGGCGGCGCTCGAAGCGCTGCACGCGTCCCACGGCTGTTCCTCTCGCTACGGACTTCCTGACTCGATCGTATCCGGGCCCGCGAGGTGCGACACGGCCCAATTAGGAGACGGAGCCGCACCCGTGCTAGTGTTTCTCCCGTCACCGAGGGCGAGTGGCGGAATGGCAGACGCGCACGGTTCAGGTCCGTGTGTCCGAAAGGACGTGGGGGTTCAACTCCCCCCTCGCCCACTCGAAAATGGGTACCCCGTTTCCAGCAGGCTGGAAACGGGGTTTTCTCGTTTTTTACACTGAGGCTCGCGCCCCAGACCCCCAGGCAGGGCAGGCTTCGCCCCCCTGCACCCCCCAATATGGGGTGCTGGCTGGTGAAGGTGCTGGTCGTGGCGTGGGTGGGGCGTGGTCGTCCGGGGGTGGGCGCCGGCGGCTCTGCGCGAGCCGCCGGGGCGTCCTGTCATTTCCCACGGCCCTGACATGGGCTTTTCCGATTACTTGCTACTCGCTATCTAAAAAGCGGGTGTGAAGTACTGCTAATGGGTGATGTCGGTCACTTATTGGCGAGCGGGGGACTGCTGGGGAAGGTGGGGATTGGCGGCGGCCAGGACGCGCTGCCAGGCGAGCCAGGGGGAGGCGGCGGCTCGCCAACCCGGCGAGGACAACTCGAGTGGACCATCCGGGGCGGGCTCGGGGCGCAGGGCCAGGACGGGCTCGGTCGACGCTGGGTGCATGGGGCAGCGCGGAGCGTGCGGATCGGCGACGACGAGGCCGGCCGCGTCGAAGTAGCGGACGTGATGTCCATCGCCGGGAAGGCCGAAAAGCGGGTGCAGAAGAAGGCGGGCCACCCGCCCGAGTGACGGCTGCCCGGCCCACTCGACGTGAGTCGTCTCGCAGCCGCGAGACCACGGGGTGAGCCACAGGGCGTCGCCGAAGATGCGGGCGCGGCGCAACAGCGCGCTGTTCAGGGCGGCGGGGCCCGGCGCGCGGTGGCGGGTGTCGAGGGCGGACCGCTCGGCGTCGGTCAGTGGTGTCGGGTCGTTGCCGAGCCAGCGGAGCTCGCCCAGGTCGACCAGGGACTCGGCAAAGGTGAGCGCGGCGACCCACTGACGGTAGGAGACGTTCGAGAGGTGCACGGTCGCCGAGACGTCGTCCACGAGATAAAGCTCGACATGGCGGCGATGCAGGCGGGCGCGCAGGCCCGGAACGCCCAGCACCTCGTGGTCGGTGATCCGGGGCAGCAACTCGACCAGCAGCGGGCCGATGGCGCCGCTGTCCAGATGCAGGACCATCTCGTGGGCGTGCGGGCGGATCATGCGGAACACGCGGGCCGGGCGAAGCAGATCCGCCGGCATGCGCAGGTGCAGGTAGTTCACCGCGCGGCCGGCGGCGGTGAAGATCCCCGACTCCAGCTCGCGCTGGCCCTCCGTCGAGGCGTCGGCCAGCAACTCGCGACGCACGTGGGGCGGCGGTGGGGACCACTCGTCATGGCCGAACAGCCGGCCCACGTTGTCGTTGTCCAGGATCTCGTGCAGCTGGACCCGGTCGTCCGGGGTGAGTCGCTGCACGCCCGCGGTGACCGCGGGCAGCAGGCTCGAATCGGTCTCGCCCGTGTACATGCGGCGCAGCAGCGCCAGGCGTCGTACCAAGGACAGTCTGTGTGGCATTCGGGAACCTCGCTCCCTCACCGCCCGGCTCGGCGAAGGGCGCGTGGCAACCGACGTCGAGTTCAAGAACCGCACAATGCAAACAGGAGAGTTGGCAGTAGGCCCAAGTGACCCTTCGGCGACTTCTCATCCACAAGCCGGGTGCGGGGATGAACGGCCAACCAGGCATCCGGGAATGCCAGTGACGGACTGTACCGGTTATGTCACCAGGATTGTCCACGCCCCGCGCGGACGAGGTCGACCGAACGCCGACCGTTCGTCGCAGGGCGGGCCGGGATCCGTGCGACGAACGGTCGCCGTTCACCCGTCCGGCGGCCTGCGCGGCTGGTCAGGGGCATGTGTTCCGCCACTCGCGTGAACGGTATCGGGGCCGATGCCTGCGCAGATGCACGTGCATCGGGCCGTGAAAGACCACTGGCCGACCGTCGACCGTCCGACGGAGCCGTTCACACGAACGGCAGCACCGCCGGACCGAAGTCGCTTTCCGGGCTCTCGACCGGTCACCGACCGCATGTTGCCGCCAACCGCACACCGCGGCGCACAGCTGAATCCGCGCCGGTCAGACCTGGTACTCCAGTAACCGGAAGAAATCGCGACGGCGAAGTCGTCGAGGCTGATGAGGAGGCGAAGTTCGTGAGCCGCTCCGCTGGCAACACGGCAGCAGTCCACAAGAACGCCAAGACCCTGCCGTCGCGCGCGGTCCCCGCCGTCGAACTCCCGGCACCGCCCGAGGAACTCGCCGCCAAGGCGGTCGAACGACTCGGCTGGAAGGGCGTGCTGCTGCCGCAGCTCACCCTGCTGGGCCGGAAGGTCTTCGTGGTCGCCGAGCTCCTGCCCGACGCGCATGCCGAACGGCTGTGCTTCGGTGTCGGGCCCGTCGTCGACCGCACCACCGTCGCCACCTGGGTGTGGCCCGAGCTGGCCGGCAAGGTTCCGCCGTCCGCCGTGCGCATCGTCGGCGTCCTGGCCGTGGCCAAGCACTGGCGCACCGGCCTCGCCTCCGCCGTTCCCTTCGCGCTGCAAGGCGACGCCGCCGTGGTGCTGCCGTCCTCCGTCGCCCTCACCGACGACTACCTGAGCAACTGCCTGCCGCGGGCACGCCGCTACGGCCTGTCCATCGTCAGCGCCGACCCCGACGGCACCGTCTCCATGGACCTCGCCGGCACGCCCGAGCACGTCAGCCTGGAGCAGACCGCCGTCACCCGGTGGGTCAACGAGGTCGTCTACGAGCAGGTGCTGGCCACCGCCAGCTGAACTAGTGTCGGACCACATGCGCGTAGTGATCGCCGGCGGACACGGCCAGATCGCCCTCAAGCTCGAACGTCTGCTCTCCGCCCGCGGCGACAGTCCCGTCGGGCTGGTGCGCAACCCCGCCCACGTCGACGACCTTCGCGACGCCGGGGCCGACGCCGTGGTGTGTGACCTGGAGTCCATCGCCGTCGACGAGCTCGCCGG